>CAWEOZ010000001.1:0-216015 GCA_963810715.1 uncultured Pseudomonadota bacterium
ACCGCTCTAGAAGCTGAAGCTCGCCATCAAGCATCGGCCCGCCCAGTGTCATCTGCCGCACGACCGCATTGCCGCCCTGCACGAATGACAGATAGCGGTATGTGGCCGACAAAGCCGCCCAGCGAATCTGATCCCCATCTGACAGCCGAATTCCACGTGCATGCACCGCCCAACGTCATGTCCAGAATAGCAAATCAATAAAGTTCTGGATTTTTGCCAAGAGGACAT
Source organism: uncultured Pseudomonadota bacterium (assembly GCA_963810715.1). Classification (GTDB taxonomy): domain Bacteria; phylum Pseudomonadota; class Alphaproteobacteria; order Acetobacterales; family Acetobacteraceae; genus DATDIC01. The sequence continues at coordinate 229 of CAWEOZ010000001.1, forward strand.
CATCATCCGTGATCTCATAATGTTTCAGATGTCACGGGATTCAACTACTGTCATCTCGTCGAAAAAACAATTTCAACTGCATGTCCCATGGCTGGTGATGTTGGTTACAGTGCCAGGCCGAAGTCGGTTCTTGCGTTTACCCGGAGCAAGCGAAACCCGGCGATCACGTCGAGATTGCCCACTTCCTGCAACACGGAATAGCCGCCGGCGAGCGTCCAGATCGTCGTCTTCAAGGTCGTTCCGGTGCTGGTCTCCAGCGAGCGCGAGATCGGAATAGTGAGGGCTGGTGAAGTTGACGACCTGATATGGCTGTCGGTGGCACTGAAGTTCGTGTACATGAAAGCTTCTGGTTACAGTGAGAACCGGCCGTTCCAGCGTCCTCGCCAACTGTGGCTGTGAAATTCAGGTGGCTCAGATAAGATCCAGGGCCAGTCGAAACGTCAGTCGGCAATCTGCCTCCGAGTTCCGGCGGCAGATTGAGTCGAGCGTCGTGTTTACCGTTGGCAGCCAGAGATAGGGCGCGACATTGAATTCCCAACCTGTCCGGGCCGGTGGCCTGCCCCTGGCTCGTCGGCTGTTGAGCGCGCGCCGGCGACCAGGCTCCAGCCATCAGCAGCACGGCAAGTGTCGCACTGGTGATTGTCCAACTGCGCATCGCGATCTGCCTCATCGGTTGGGGGTGATTGCGACGGCTGTTCAGTACTCCGATGTGTGATAGTTGATCTCTTGAATTGTGGTGCTTTGTGCTCGTCCAGATGTTGTTCGGCACCAACTGCAACCCTCTACCTTCCCCTTAAGTCGGTGGTGCCGACATGCATATTTGCATTTTCATCTTCTTGTAGACGAGAGGAATGAGGACTTCTTGCTGTGTTCTTGTATCATTGAAAACTTGCGGATTGCCTTGGATTCTGGGTGTGCAGCTCAACTGATTGTGTGGAATTGGAGAATCCGGTGACACGGATGAAGTTGGTCTGCTTAGAAATTGGCCATATGCCATTTTGGAGGATTAACTTGCGTGGTTTTGGGTGGCATTTTCTTGCGAGTTCTTCTCAAGAATCAAAAAAGTACAGTTGGTGGCTTCACAGTGATCTTATTGTGCCTTGGAGGTGGTTAGTGGCGCAAACCCGCTGCTGCCCATCTCTTGCCATAGCCGTTGATTTAACTTGATCGTGGTCGTTGTCCAGTGGTGTTATTGTTGTGTGTTGAGATCACATTTGGTCGTCGGAAGCCAGTGAAGAAGCAGTGTTGTCATTCATATCAGGAGTTTGTTTGATTGATTGTCCTTTTCCCTCGCTTTCCTTTTTTCTTTAAGTTTGCATCCGACGGCGACGTCACCACCATGTGGCAAATGGGAGAAATCAGCAAGTTGCATGTTCCCGACAGCGCCGTTTCGTGGCAATGGGACATTTATTCGTTTGGTGGCGGCGGAGCGCTACTTTAAGATTGTTACCGAAGGAGCCGCCGAAGCTCCAAAATTGCCAAATGTTGAAGTCCCCAAAACCCAGTGGTCGCTGCGATTTCTGAATTTATCGGTTTTCCTTTACCGATTTCAGCCATGGCCAGTGTGTGTTGTGAGAGAGTTCATCTCCGACGAGCCAGATAACGGTGGGCCCATCCCCATGTTTTTTGCAAATGCACAGGCGGAAGGGTTCGATTGGAAACAGATGCCCATCTTGGGCATATATCGGTCACATAAGCGGCGATCTGCTGAATCCAGAAGTCGGCGAATTGTGTCACATTATCGGTAGAGTTGTTGTCATTTTTGGAACGATAGTCTTGCTGCGTGTGGAGAGATTCATCAGCAGGCCGACCACAGCGTGCACCATTGCCTGCTCCAGAGCTTCTGGATGGCCGGTAGGCGAGACGTTGGGGAGTTGTGTGAAGCTGGCCTTCATCAGAATGGCGCGGAGTTGGATTATGGTTGTTCTTGTGATGACCCGCGTCGCGGCAGGTGCCGTCAGCTCGCGTCCGGCCAGGGCTCGGCCGTATGTGGCGAGATCCTCTGGCGTCAACGACATCGCACCCCAAAGGCAATTCGCCGGAGTGCGGTGATGGTGCTCGGCACCGGAGGAGTTGAAGACAATGTCGCCGGCCGATATCTCGATGCCGCTGTGCGCCATCGGCCTCTGTTGAGCGTCGGCAAGAAAGAGGATCGGGTTGCGGTTCTTGTGCACCGCGGAATGAGTGACAGAAGGCAGCGACATCTCACTGCGCTGCATCCAAAGACGATGCAGATCGATCCGCGTAAGCTGGGCCTTGAATTCTCCGCGGGCGGCGACAACGACTGTCAGGTCTGCTGCACGGACAGAAGCCTGGTAGTCATAAGGATTGGCGAATGTCTGGATGGTGCTGCCCGGCATCACTCAGCCTCTCACAAGTGACACTTCTGTGACGGCCAGCGGATGGCCGAGGTTAGGTCAGAAAGAGAAGGGCACATTCCGTGCAACACTGTATCAGGCTTTCCCGCATTTCTCGCCAGCAATAAGTGCATCGGGACTTCCAAATCGCCGAAAGCTCCTCTGCAACAAAACCTTAGCACTGAGCGGAGGGACCCTCCCCAGTGCGACAGAGTGCAGTCTGTTGGCGCGCAAGAGCACGTTAAAACGGCTGCCGGCGAGCCACCCAAAGCCAACGCGCGACGCCAACCTTGCAGCCGATACAGCAGCGGTCGACCGGCCGTTTCTCATTCCGTTCCTCGACGCGCACTACACATCGCCAGAGCATATCATCCTTGATCTGGACCCACCGACGATCCGCTGCACGGGTATTATCATTCCTATCGCTACCTGCCGCTCCACGACGTTTGGGGACGGCGAAGCTGCGGCCCCGCTGCGACATTGATGCCAGCAATCGGCGCTCGACGAGGTGGCGCGCATTGTCGGTCACATCCGCGCCTGCCGGCCAAAGCTGTGCAGCCTGCTCGGCGCCGACCGACGCTTTGCCGAGAGGCGCCGACGGTGCGAGCAAAACCGGATCGATTTCCCGTTCGGCCCGGCGCGCAATGCTCACTTGAGCCCGGCGATCCGCTCTGCACCCCCAGCGCCCCCACACCCTCCGCCGCACCAGGTCAGCCTGCCTTTGTCGACGGCGCGCCCTACCTGACCGACACCAACACGCTTTCGGCTACCCCGCCGCTGCTACGGCATGTCCGCCCGACAACCGCCAGATCCGGTCCAGCCGTTCCACACCGGTCAGCCGATGGGAAATAAGAATAATGCTCCGCCCCTCCGCCACTTCATTCAGCGTCGTAAGGAACGCTCGCTCCGTTTCGCCATCCAGCCCGGCGCAGGGCTCATCCAGGATCAATATCGGGGCCGGCGACAGCAGCGCCCGCGCCAGCGCCAGCCGCCGCCCCTCGCCGCCGGAAAACCGTGTGCCCCCCTCGCCGACCCACGTCCCCAGCCCATCCGGCAAAGACCGCACGAGGTCCCCGACCCGCGCCGCCTCCAGGGCGGCCCACAACGCCGCCTCGTCGGCCCCAGGTCGCGCCAACAGCAGGTTATTGCGGATCGTGTCGTCGAACAGATGTGTCGCCTGCCCCAGCCAGCCGATACGCTCCCGCACAGCCTCGGCGGTTAGCATCGCCAGGTCGGTCCCGCCCAGCATCACCCGGCCCTGCTGTGGCGCTGCCAGCTTCAGCGCCAGAGCCGCCAGCGTCGATTTGCCCGATCCGGACGGTCCCAGCAGCCCGACCCGCGCGCCTTCCGGTACCTCCAGCGTCAGCCCGTCGAACACCGGAGGCACGTCCGGGCGCCAACGGAAATGCACGGCCTCGAAGCTCAGTCCCGATCGTACTCGGCGCCACTGCCGGCCGCACCGGGTCCGCCACTGGCGGGGGCGCCTCCGCCGCCTCCAACACCGCCGCGCCGCCGCCGCTGCGTGGCCTGCCAGCACACCCGCCGGGGCAGGCCGCCCGCCATTTCGAACGCCGCCACCACCAGAAACACTCCAGCCACCGCCGCAACAGGATTCACCCCGGCAGCGATCAGCACTACCAGGATCGCGGCCTGCCCGCACAGCAGGGCGGCGGCCCCGGCCAGCGCGGTTCGCCGGACCAGCTCGCGCTGTGCGGCCATCAGTGCGCCTTCTCGGCTCTGAACCAGCGCCAGCATCGCGCCCCTCAGCGGCGAAGGCGCGCACCTCACGCAGTCCGGTCAGAGAGTCTACAGCGGCGATCCGAAGCCGTCCGCTCGCCGCTGCCAGCCGGGCGCCGCTGGTCAGCGCGGCGCGGGCGGCCAGCCATGGCAGGCCGAACGCCGACAGCGCAAACAACAGCGCCACCGCTACGGCGGCCGGCCAACTCTCGAAGTGCACCAGCACGATCAGCCCGATCAGCAGCAGCACAGCTCCGACCAGCGGCACCAGGATGCGCAGATAAAGCCCATCGAGCGCCTCCACATCCCCCACCAGGCGCGCCAGCACGTCTCCCGCCTGCCGGAACCCCAGCCCTCCCGCCGCACTGCGCGACAGGCCGCGGAAGAACCAAACGCGCAGATCCGCCAGCGCACGGAACGTGGCGTTGTGCGTCACCAGCCGCTCGGCATAACGCAGCACCACTCGGGCCGCGCCCGAGACGTCCAGCGCCAGCGGAGCAGCCAGCACTCCGAGCGCGGCCGCTGCCCCGATCACGTGCCCGGCGATGCTCATCACCGCTGCCCCGGCCGCCACTGCCGCGAGCGACACCAACATTCCGCCGACCAGCCATCCGGTCTGCCGATGCCATAGCCTCAGGATGCGCAGCAGGTCTTTCATGCCGACAGCCGCGTCGGTTGCACCGCGCGGCCGTTCCGCAGATCGAGCCGCCGGCCGGAAAATTCATGCGCAGCGGACGAATGGCTGGCCAGGATGACCGTCCGCCCCAGCGCCAGCCGTCGAAGGCTTTCCAGCACATCCGCCTCGGTGGCCGGGTCGAGATGCGCCGTGGGCTCGTCCAGCAGCAGCAGTGGCGCGTTCTTCAGGAAGGCACGCGCGATCGCCACCCGCTGTGCCTGCCCGCCCGACAGCCCGTAGCCGCCTTCTCCCACGAGCACATCGAGACCGTCCGGAAGGCCGGCAGTGAACTCCATTACCCGCGCCGCGCGGGCCGCCTGTTCCACCTGCTCATCGGTGGCCTCGGGCCGGGCAAATCGGATGTTGTCGCGGATGCTCCCGGCAAACAGCACCGGGCGCTGGCCGATCCAGGCGGTCAGCCGTGACAGCGCCTCTGGTACAAGGTCGGCGATATCGGCTCCGTTCACAGTGATGCGCCCGCTGTCGGGACGGACAAAACCAAGCAGGATTTCGATTACGCTCGACTTTCCGGCGCCGGACGGGCCGGCCAGCACCAGCGTTTCACCGGCCGCGATGCGGAAGCTGAGCCCATTCAGTGCCGGCGGCCGTGTCGGGTCCCAGGTCAGGTGGACATCCTCGAACGCCACCGTCACGCCTCGCGCCGCCACGGTGCGCACCTCGCGTAGCGGCGCTGGCAAGCGGCAAGGGCGGCAGGTTCATCAGCTCATCCGCCGCGCCCGTCGCGTGCAGCCGATCCTGGTAGGCGGCGGCGAAGCCGCGCAGCGGGGAAAAGAACTCCGGCACCAGCAGCAGCGCAAACAAGGCTGTTGCCGGGCTGGCCATCCGGTGGCCCAGCATCAATACCCCGTAACGAATGGCCAGGATTATCAGCGCCGCCGCCGCCGCGAGGTCGAGGACCGCGGAAGAGAGGAACGCCATCCGCAGCACCCGCATTGTTCGCTGCCGAAGCTCGTCGGCGGCCCCTGCGAGCGCCGCCGCCTCGTCCGCCGCCCGCCCGTACAGCACGATCGTGGCGATGCCACGCACGCGGTCGAGGAACCTTGTCTGCAGCCGCGCGAGCGCCAAAAACTGCCGCCGCGACGCGGAGGACGCTGCCGATTCCGGCAGCCGCCATCCCGACCGGTACCAGCGCGCCGCAGACCACCATTATCAGCGCCGCCACCGGGTCCGCTACCAGGGCGGCCAGCGCGACCACCACAGGCCCGACGAGCGCCAGGGCCGAGGCAGGTATCCACCGTCCAGTAGAGTCCGTCGAGCGCCTCGACCCGGTCCACGACCGTCGCAGCCAACTCGCCCGAATGACGCTGCCGCAGCAGGGCCGGTCCGGCATGCAGCAGCCGCGTCATCACCTCACTGCGCAATCGTCGGCGGGAAGCGGCTCCGGCACGCGCGGCCAGCAGTTCCGCCGCCCAGGCAAGCGCCGCCCGAGCCAGCGCCAGCAGAGCGAACGCCGTCAAAGCCAGAATTGGAAGCGAATGACCGGTAAGCGCGGCGGCAAGCGCACGGGCAATACAGTAGGTCTGCCCCACGGCAACCGACGTGCCGGCCAAGCCGAGCGCCACGACCGGTCGGGCCGCGCGGCTGCCGCGCTGAGTTTCCTGCCGCAGCCAAGCCCGGGTTGCCGCCTTCGGACCGGCATCCCGCTCACGCCGCGTCATTCTCGCTCATGCGGGCAGACCTAGACCAGCTTCCCCCGCCAGTCACACCAGTCCCGACGTTAAAACTTGGCCATTCGTTACTGTCAGTGGCCCGCTATTGTTCGACCTTTGTTCGGGAACGATTATGCTCATGTTGTAACTATCCTGGACATCCCAGAAACATGGCGGGAACATGACGTGAATGTCACGCATGCGCTTCGAAGCAACACATACCCCGGCAATTCCCAGATGGTAGGGAAGGTGGCAGACCCTTCCTGCGGGCGTGCTCGTCACCCGGCATGATACTGGTTCACTCGTCATCCGGCGGGGCAAGGCAATGAACGACACCATCGAGGCCGAAATCTGCGTGGTCGGCGCCGGGCCCATAGGCGGGACACTGGCTTGCCGCCTGGCACAGGCGGGCATTTCCACGGCCGTGGTCGATCGCGCCGCATTGCCGCCGATGGAGCATCCGGCATTCGACGGCCGCGCCTATGCAATCGCCGCCGGGTCGCGAGACCTGCTCGATACGGCCAGGCTGTGGCCGATATTGCCGGAGCCACCCTGTCCAATTCTCGACATCAGGGTAAGCGACGGCCGTGTCGGCCAGCCTGCCTCGCGGCTGTTCCTGCATTTCGATCATCGTGAAGCGGGGGCGGACGCAGGACCATTCGGGTGGATGGTGGAGGCGCGTAGTCTTCGCAGAGCGCTGAACGCCCGCTTGCCGCAATTGTCGGCATTGTCGGTGTTCGCGCCGGCGGAGGCTTCGGTCGAGCGAACGCCCGCCGATGCGCACGTGCGGATTGCCGGGGGGCCGACCCTGCGATGCCGGCTGGTGATTGCCGCCGAGGGGAGAAACTCTCCGCTCCGCGATACGGCCGGCATTCCGCTGACGCGGTTGCCGTACAGGCAGACCAGCATCGTCTGTGCGGTCAGCCATGAGGTCCCGCATCGCAATACGGCATTGGAGCATTTCCTTCCGACAGGTCCGTTCGCGCAATTGCCCATGAGCGCGAGCACGGATGCCGAGGCGGGCGGTGCTGCCAACGTGTCGGCGATCGTGTGGACTGAGGATAACCGCATCGCGGAACGTATGCTGGCGCTCGATGATCGGCGCTTCGGCGATGAGATAGTGCGCCGGCTGGGCACGCATCTCGGCTGGGTACGGCCGATCGGACGGCGATGGAGCTATGGATTGTCCGCGATGCTGGCGCATCGCTACATCGACACGCGGCTCGCACTGGTGGGCGATGCGGCGCACGGTATCCATCCGATTGCCGGGCAGGGGCTTAATCTGGGATTCCGGGATGCGATCGCGCTGTCGGACCTGCTGATCGAGGCACATCATGCAGGCGCCGATCCAGGCTCGCCCGCTTTGCTGGGCAGATATCAGCGCCGCCGCCGCGCCGACAATCTGGCAATGCTGGCGATGACCGACGGTCTCGATCGGTTGTTCAGCAACGATAACGCGGCGCTGCGTGCGGTGCGCGGACTGGGCATCGCAGCGGTGCACCGGCTGCCGCCGGTCAAGCGCCTGTTCATGCGCCAGGCGATGGGCAATCGGGGTGCTTCCGGGACTGCGGTGACCCGCCTATCCTGCCGGCTTCGATCATCGGAGAACGTCAATGGCGCCGCAAATCCTCGTGCCGGAAAATCCGCTGAATGCGACCGATGTGATGCAGGAGGTGGAACCCGCCGGCTTCGATGTTGTGCTGGCCCGCGCCGGCAGCGCCGAGTGGAACGCGGCGTTGCCCGAGACCGACTACCTGGTCGGTCTGGGCGAGGTAAAAATGGACGATGCGTTCTATAAGTCGGCGCGGAAGCTGAAGCTGGTGCAGTTGCTCAGCGCGGGTAGACACGGGTCGATATCGAGGCGGCGCGGCGTGCCGGTGTTCCCGTCTGTAACAACGGCGGCGCGAACGCGGTAGCGGTCGCAGAGCATGCGCTGATGCTCATGCTCGCGGTGTCTCGCCGGCTGTGTGTGGCAGCATTCGATGGTGGCGTCCGGCCGGTGGCGGGGCAACGACATCGCCGGGGTGCGGCTTTACGAGATTTACGGGCGGACGCTCGGTATCGTCGGACTCGGCACGATCGGAAAGAAAGTGGCGCGGCTGGCAAAGGCGTTCGGGCTGACCGTGCAGTATTACGATCTGGTGCGGCTGACCGAGGATCAGGCGGATTCGCTCGGCGTGCGCTTCCGGTTGCTGAACGAGTTGCTGCGGACGTCGGATATCGTCTCGTTGCACGTGCCGCTGACGCCGATGACGCGACACATGATCGGTGCGCGCGAGCTTAAGCTCATGAAGCCGAGCGCCTATCTGATCAACACCTGCCGCGGACCAGTAGTGGACGAGCCGGCATTGTACAAAGCGCTGAGCAACCGTGCGATCGCCGGCGCCGGGCTGGACGTGTTCGACCAGGAGCCGCCACCGGCGAGTAACCCATTGTTCGCGCTGGATAATGTGGTTCTGACACCGCATTTCGCCGGCCCGACCTGGGACAACCAGTACAGCCGATTCCGCAACGCGTTCGACAACGTCCAGCGGGTGGCGCGTGGCGAGAAGCCGCTATGGGTGATTCCCGAGTTGCGGGAATAGTAAGGCACCACTCCGCTGACTTGTCGGAACCGGCGGGGAACGCCGGCGGCTACGCTCATCAACTCGTGCCGCGTAGCAGCCGGGAGCGGCGTAATGGATGTGAAGATAAGCGGATCGGCGATCCGCCAACAGGCGCTCGATCGTGGTTTCCAGTGCTCGCCCGTCGGTAAGCTCGGCGCCTGTCAGCATGGCGGCTGAAATCGAATGCGCGTACTGCCAGGGTGCGGGTCCGTAGCTGATCCGGCACCAGATCGGCGGCATCGAAGGTCGTCTCACCCCGACGCACGTAGATGGCGAAGCGCATCCGGTACGGCGAGGCGACCGCATGATGCTCATAGTTCACCAGCAGCAACTCGTCTCCTGGCTCCGAATCGGTCAGACTCACGCGGCAGGGATAGCCTGGCCGGCGATCGTCTGCGATGCGCCGTACCGCACCACGATTCGCCAGCTCGCTATCCGACAATCGCGAACAGCGGAACGAAATGCTCGGCCGGGAGGCCGGATATGCGAAAGCTCATGACCACTGCTCCGGGATGCTCGATGCCCTGGTCGTAGCAGCGGAATGGGCCCGATAGCCCTCCGATGATTGCGGCGGCTCGTTCGCAACAGCTAGATCACGAGACCGCTATTCGGCCGCCTGAGCATAAGACTCCACCGGTGCACAGGTGCACACCAGGTTGCGGTCGCCATAGACATTGTCCACCCGGGCAACCGGCGGCCAGTATTTCGATTCCTGTACGAATGCCGCGGGAAATGCCGCCTGTTCGCGCGTGTAGGCGTGCGACCAGTGATCGGCCATCACCTCACGCGCCGTATGGGGTGCGTTCTTCAGCGGATTGTCCACGCGATCCAGCTTTCCGGCGGCAATCGCGGCGATCTCCGCCCGGATCGCGATCATCGCCTCGCAAAACCGATCCAACTCGGCCTTGGGCTCGCTTTCCGTCGGCTCGATCATCAGTGTACCGGCGACCGGGAATGACATGGTCGGCGCATGGAACCCGAAATCCGCCAACCGCTTGGCGATATCCTCCACCATCACGCCGGCCTCGTCCTGAAAACCGCGGCAGTCGATGATGCATTCATGCGCAACCATCCCGTTCGGCCCGGTATAGAGCACGGGATAGTGCGGCCGCAGGCGCGCGGCGACATAGTTGGCGTTCAGGATCGCGACCTCGGTGGCCCGGGTGAGCCCGGCGGCGCCCATCATGCGGATATACGCATAGGAGATGGGCAGGATCAGTGCGCTGCCGAACGGCGCGGCGGCGACCGGCCCGATCCCGGTGGCTGGTCCGGCATCCGCGCGCAGCGGGTGGTTCGGCAGATGGGGTGCCAGATGGGCGGCCACGCCGATCGGCCCCACGCCGGGACCGCCGCCGCCATGCGGGATACAGAAGGTCTTGTGCAGGTTCAGGTGGCACACATCGGCGCCGATGGCCGCCGGGCTGGTCAGGCCCACCTGAGCGTTCATATTGGCGCCGTCCATGTACACTTGGCCCCCGGCGGCGTGCACGATGGCGCAGATGTCGCGAATCTCGGCCTCAAAGACGCCGTGCGTGCTGGGATAGGTGATCATCAGCGCCGCCAGCCGGTCTGCATGCTTCGCCACCTTGGCGCGCAAATCGGCCAGATCGACATTGCCGTCCCGGTCGCAGCCCACCACCACCACGCGCAGGCCGGCCATCGCCGCCGATGCCGGATTGGTGCCATGCGCGGACGACGGGATCAGGCAAACGTCGCGCTGCCCCTGGCCCCGCACGGCGTGCCAGCTGCCGATCGCCAGCAGCCCGGCATATTCGCCCTGCGATCCCGCATTTGGCTGCAACGACACAGCGGCGAAGCCGGTCACCTCCTGTAGCCATCCGGCAAGGCGGCCGATCACCGCGTTATAGCCTTCGGTCTGCTCTGGCGGGGCGAACGGGTGGACGTTGGCGAAGCCGGGCAGCGTGATGGGAATCATCTCAGCCGAAGCATTCAGCTTCATCGTGCACGAGCCGAGCGGGATCATGCTGCGGTTCAGCGCCACGTCGCGATCTTCCAGCCGCTTGAGGTATCGCAGCATGGCGTGCTCCGAATGCTGCTCGTTGAACACCGGCTGGGCCAGCAACGGCGTGTTACGCAGCAGCATCGCCGGAATCGAGGCGGCGGCGGCGGACAGCGAGCCGCCGAGCGCGGCGGCAAGCTTCTCCAGCTCGACGCGGGTAACGGTCTCGTCCAGCGCGATGCCGACGCAACGCGGGTCGATCGGGCGCAGGTTGAAACCGGTGTCTCGCGCCCCGGCAATCAGCGCATCGGGTGCGTCCGTCTCAATCGCAATCGTATCGAAGAACGCGTCATGGCGTAGTTTCAGCCCGGCACGCCGCGCAACGTCGGCCAACAGCCGCGCCTGCAGATTCACGCGGCGGGCTATGCGGCGCAGTCCCTCTGGTCCGTGCCATACTGCATACAGTCCGGCAATCACCGCCAGCAGCACCTGCGCCGTGCAGATATTGGAGGTGGCCTTTTCGCGCCGGATATGCTGCTCGCGCGTTTGCAGGGCCAGGCGCATGGCCGGGGCTCCGGCGGCATCGACAGAAACCCCGACCAGACGGCCGGGCATCGCGCGCTTGTACGCATCGCGGGTGGCGAAAAAACCGGCATGCGGGCCGCCGAACCCGATCGGCACACCGAACCGCTGCGCCGATCCCACCACCACGTCGGCCCCCATCTCGCCCGGCGACGTCAGCAGCGCCAGCGCCAGCGGATCCGCGGCGACAATCGCCAGTGCACCGGCCTCATGGGCAGCGGCGATCTCCTCAGACAGTTCGCGGACCGCTCCGGTACTGCCGGGATATTGCAGCACCAGCGCAAACGGATTGGCCGCCCGGATCGCGCTCAGACTGCCGGGTGCCACATCGACCAGACGGATACCGAGCGGGTGGGCGCGCGTGGCAAGCACGGCGCGGGTCTGCGGATGCAGGTCGGTGGCCACTGCCAGAACGTCCGATTTCGCCTTGCTGACAGCGTGCGCCATCGCCATCGCCTCGGCCGTGGCGGTGGCTTCGTCCAGCAGCGAGGCGTTGGCGATCTGCATGCCGGTCAGCTCGCAGATCATGGTCTGAAAGTTCAGCAGGGCTTCCAGCCGGCCCTGCGCGATCTCCGCCTGGTACGGCGTGTAGGCGGTGTACCAGCCAGGATTCTCCAGCACGTTGCGCAGGATCACCGGGGGCGTGTGGGTGCCGTGATAGCCCATGCCGATCAGCGACTTCACCGGCACGTTCTTCGCCGCCAGTTCGCTCAGCTCGGCGATCACGCCGGCCTCGTCGATCGGCGGGGGGAGATCGAGCGGACGATTGCTGCGGATCGTGCCGGGGATGGCCTTCGCCGCGATGTCGGACAGGCTCGCCGCCCCAAGCTCGCTCAGCATATCGACGATTTCGGCTTCCGACGGGCCGATGTGACGGGCGACGAAACTGTCCGCGGCCTCGAGCGCGGTCAGCTCCGCGAGCTGATCCATCACAGGCTCTCCAGATATTCGCGGTAACCGGCTTCGTCCAGCAGCGTGTCGAACATGTCCGGGTCGGACAGTTCCAGCCGGAACATCCAACCTTCGCCTTCCGGGTCGGAATTGACCACGGCCGGGTCATCGACGATGGCCTGGTTGGTTTCAATCACCTTGCCAGCCAATGGCGCATACACGTCGGAGGCAGCCTTGACGCTCTCCACCACGGCGAGGGCGTCCGCTGCCTCTACCTCGCGGCCGACCTCCGGCAGCTCAACGAATACCAGGTCGCCGAGCTGCTCCTGGGCGTGTTCGGTGATGCCGACGGTAACGATGTCGCCGTCGAGGCGCACCCACTCATGGTCGCGGGTGTAACGGGTCTCGTGACCAGTGCGGTCGGGATTTGGCTTGAGGGACATGCGTGTTCCTCCGGACAGCTAACGGATGTAACGATGTGGCACGAACGGCAGCGGCGCGACCGTGGCGGGCAGCGGCTTGCCGCGGACCGTCAGGTGCAGCCGCGTGCCTTCGGAGGCGAGATCCCGGCGCACGTAACCCATTGCGACCGGCACGTTCAAACTGGGCGAGAAGCCGCCGGAAGTGACGGTGCCGGCCGCGGTGCCGTCATCCGCCACAATTTCGGTGCCGGCGCGGGCCGGGGCGCGGCCCTCGGGCCGAATGCCAACCCGCAGCCGCGGAAAGCCGGTTTGGAGCTGGTCGCGGATGGCGACGGCGCCCGGAAAGTCCCAGGCTGTACGACGGCGCTTGCCGACCACCCACATGAGTCCGGCTTCCACCGGCGTAGTGAGCTCATCGATGTCATTGCCATACAAACATAGGCCGGCTTCCAGCCGCAGAGAATTGCGGGCGCCCAGGCCGGCCGGGGCGACCTCCGGCTGATCTGTCAGCAGGCTGGCAAGTCGTTCGGCATCTGCCGCAGCCACCGAGAGTTCGAATCCGTCCTCCCCGGTGTAGCCGGAACGGGAGATGATGCAGGGCAGGCCGGACACCGGGGCTTCAATAACGCCCATGAACGGCAGGCCTGTCGCAGCGGGACAAAGCCGACCGAGCACGGTTACCGCCTGCGGCCCTTGCAGTGCGAGCAGGGCACGGTTCTCCAGTGCCGCGAGCTGCACCGAGTTCGGCAGCGCCGCAGCGATATGGGGCAGATCGACCGATCGGCGGGCGGCGTTCACGACAACGAACAGCCGCTCGTCGCCCAGATTGGCGATCATCAGATCATCGATGATCCCGCCAGCTTCGTTGGTGAGAAGCGTGTAGCGCTGCCGGCCGGGCTTGAGGCCGATGATGTCGCCAGGGACCAGCCGTTCGACGGCGGCCGCCGCAGTGGCGCCGGTAAGCATAGCCTGACCCATGTGGGAGACATCGAACAGCGCCGCCTGCACGCGACAGTGCTGATGCTCGGCGATGACGCCCCGGGTACTGGACGGGCATCGCGTACCCGGCGAACGCCACCATGCGGGCGCCGCGGGCACGGTGCCAGGAATTGAGCGGAGTAAGCCGCAGGGCATCGGGAGAGGGGTCGTCGAGCAGTGCATTTTCGATCAAGCAGCGACTCCGGCGGTCAGGACCTTTCGTGGGCGGGATTGCCCACCAAACCTGACCCCCCTCTGTCGCGGCTACCTGAAAGATTCAGCGCCCGGCCCGGTTGGCCGAACGCCTTACTTCTTCGGTGCGGTCGGGCAGCGCCCGGCCGGCTTTCCAGAGGTCTCGATCCCGGCGCGGTCCCTGGTGCCTGAGCGTTTCCGGGGGCCGGTTGCGCCTTCGGCGGCGGCCACGAAGCCGCACTCTCCCGCGCCGGATGCCCGGGACGGACAGGAACATGGCGCATCCAGAGCCGGGACACAACCTCGGAAATCGAGTCGGGGCGCGCCGGCCGCCGTATTGGCGAGAAATCGAGCGGTGGGTCCGGGACCAGGTGGACGGCTGGCGAGGGTGCTCGGTCATCACCAGCGACAAGAGGTCATCGAACTTTCACTGCGATGTAACCACGATGGCCCTGCCCGGGCTAAACCGCGACCGGCGATGTATTGCGGCGCATTGAGGCGTTCGCGATCGGGGAAGGGACATATGAAACGAATTTTCGCTTTCGTCAGTGCTGTGACATTCGTGGCTTCTGCAACACTCGCGCATGCCGCAGCGGATAATTGTCCAAACGGCGGAACGGTACGATTTGGCGTGGAGCCTTATGAAGCGGCTTCAAGGATTATCCCGATTTATAGCCATATCGGCGACCTCATGGTGCGAAGCTCGGTTGCAAGGTGCAAACCTGATCACGACGACTATACCGCCGAAATCGAAGCGATGCGCGCCGGACGGCTGGAGGTAGGCGAATCCGGACTCGGCGATGTGCCGCGCATAAGGTTGCAAATGACGAGGTGGTTGCCACCTCGGCGACGTGGTGGGTAAGCGCGAGACATATAGTGCCGGTATCGCGACCTGGACCGGATCCGGTATCATGGATATGGCCGGGATCGGCGTGCATACGTTCGCCTATCGGATCCCGCGTCCACCTCCGGGCACTGTTTCCGGCCTATGCGCGCGCAAGGCGGGCATCGATACTGACAAGGGCATCAAGGCGTCTACGGGCAGCGACAGAGCCATCGAACTATGCCGCCAAGGTTGCACGCGAGTAAGAATGGCAGACTACTTCAGATAGTCGCCGAATAAAAACGATACGATAGTCGGAGCGGCGGTCGGGCCCATCCCGATCGATCCGATCGCCTCTCGCTGCACTGCAGCCCGCCTTCAAAGCGAGGCAGACCGTGATGCTTCAATGACTGGATCTGCATCAGCTATCAGAGGACGATCTGAAGATCATCGGCAGGAGCGGCGCCCGGCTGGTACCGCAAACGGATCAAGCGTATGACGGGATCGTGATTGGTGAAGACGCTGAATATCGATCTGGCAAGGTCGATTAGTGGCGCGCTCTCGAGGTGTGACTCAGCTGCGATACGACGGGACGGCTGGCGCTGCACGGGGCCAGCTTTCGGTGGAAGCGGGCGAGTTCGTCGTCATTCTCGGTGCCAACGGCAGCGGCAAATCAACGCTGCTGCGCTGCATCGCGCGGTGCTACGCGACGCAGGGGCATGTCTGATCGCGGGCGGGAGATTGCGGCCTGACGGACGGGGCTTGCACAGGCGCGATGTCGCTGGGGATGAATTCCAGCAGCGGGCTGGTGAAGCGCGGAGTGTTGGCGAATGTTCTGTGCGGCACTCTCGGGCGACACCGGACGGTCGCAACGGTCTGGGTTTCTGCGGTTCGGAGCGGGCGCACGCTCTTGAATGTCTCGGGAAGTCGGTTTGCGGAACTGGCGTTCAGCGTGCAGGGACGTTGTCGGGCAGCAGGCGCAGCGGTGTCATCGCGTGCATTGGCTCAGCGCGCGGGCCTGCTGGCGATGAGGTCGCAGTTGGATCCAGGCAGCGGAGGAAATCATGCGGCTGTTGCGGCGGATTCGCACGAGGACGGGCTGGCTGGGACTTGCGTGCTGCACCAGCGGAACTGGCGGAATACGCCGACGGCTGTTGGGGTGGCGGCAGGGACGGATCGTGTTCGATAACGCGGTCTCAAGCGTCGTCTCAGGGATGTGTCGGCGCTCTATCAGAGCATCGCGGCGTGAAACATCAGCCGAGTTGATGGGGAGCGCGCAGCGTTGCCTTTGTCGCTCTGTTCGTTTCTGGCGCTGCTGGCGCAGCGACGCTGGTTGTGCAGGCGCGACGCAGGACCTGATCACCGGCGCAGTGGCATCGCTGACATCGTTCGGAGGGCTTGGCGCGGATATCGCACGATTGCCGATGCGCTTTGGCGGCGCTGGAAACGGTCGATATTGCCTGTTCGGGACCACGTGGCGTCGTGCTCGCCTTGCCGATGGCGGTGCTGGCCGCCCGCAACACCACGCCGGGAGCGCCGTTCCATGCCGGTGCGCGTGGCGTGATCGCCTTTGCGCGCGCGGTGCCGGACCTCATCTGGGCGTTGATTTTCGTCACCGCGGTCGGACGGGGTCCATCCCGGTGCGCTGGCGATCTCGGTACATCAGACGGCACGCTGGGCAGCTATCAGCGAGGTGCTCGAGGACATGGACATGGCGCCGGTGGAGGGGCGACCACCACCGGAGCAACGCGGCTGCAGATTTTCAGCCACGCCGTGGTGCCTATCGTGATGCTCGGTATCGCATTGTATCGCTTTGATGAAAATATCCGTTCATCGCTCGTGCTGGGATTTGTCGGCGCCGGAGGTATCGGCTTCGAGCTGCTGACGGCGATGAACCTGTTCCAGGACAAGACGGTATTTTTGCTGTTATTGGTGACCTTCGTGCTGGTCGTGGCGGCGGAGCGGTTCTCTGGCTGGTTGCGCCGCAAGATAATATGACATCGTTCCAGGCAGCGGGCTGCTGGTATACCCTGAATCCGCAGGATTTCGGGTATACCGCGCGCAGGGCTGGTGTGGCGGCTGCGCGCGAAATCAGAGACTACCGGACGCTGGGCAGTCGGGTCAGTCAGTCGAACGACGGAGTGTGTCCCGGCCAGTCCTTCACGTCGATCCGAGGCATGTCAAATCTGTCAGTGGTACGGGTATACCAGCCGCGCCCATGCATGCGGCCGATCAGCTCCAGCGCGGGTGTATCGACGTAGCAGCGCACTGCGTCCAGCACGAATTCGTCGGCGATATGGATGGCGAGCACCTTTCCCAACACGACCGCTCGGTCCACGCCGACCTCGACGATGACCAGCCGCTCGCATTCGAGCGATACAGGGCTTTCGGCGATGCGCGGCGGCTTTACCCGCGCGGAAGGGGTGGTGCTGAGCCGGGCCTCTGCCAGCTCATTCACCTGTTTGGGGAAGTCGATGGCCGTGATGTTCATCTGCTCGGCAAGCTGATTGCTGACCAGGTTCACCACAAATTCGCCGGTACGGCGGATGTTGCCGCCGGTATGCTTGATATCGCCCGGCTCGCGGCCGCCGATGCCGATGACAATGACGGGCGGATCTCCCGACACCGCGTTGAAAAACGAGAACGGGGCGGCGTTCAGCGTGCCGTCGGTATCCTGCGTGGTGACCCAGGCGATCGGGCGCGGGACCACGGTGGAAACCAGCAGCTTGTAAGCGTTCTCCGCACCTATGGCGGCGAAGTCGAAGAGCATGGAAAGCCTCTTGCCGGGTTCGGCGCCGAAGCTGACGGGCGCCCTGGCTGCTGTCCAGAGGGCATTTTCATCACAGGTTAAGCATCGCAGCGCAGGCTGGTGCTTTCCGTAAAGCGGGATAGGCGGCCATGCGGTTCCTGCGCGACCGGTCGATCAGTTTCAAGCTCGCCCTTTCAGCGGGATGCGCGCTGCTGATGCTGGCCGGATTGGCGTGGTGCGCACAACGGAGCATCGACGTCCTGGGCTCCGTGCAGCAGCGTGTCAGCCGAGCCGCCGCAGCCGAGCGGGAGATCAACCAGGCGCGGCTGGATGCAGAACGGATGCGCCGCATGAGCCGGGAGCTGCAGACCACCCAGGCCCTCAGCAATATAGCACAGATACTCGCTCAGATCGATGATGCGGCCACCGCGGCGCGGGCGATCCTGCAGGGGGTGAAGGCGGGGGAGACCGAGCGTGCGGCGAATGAGATCGCGGCCGCGCTGGCCGCGTTGGACAGGTTCACCGAGGCACTGCACGGGGAAGCGGATCTGCGCCGGGCGCTGATCACTACAAGGCAGAAACGCCTTGTCGAGATGCGCCCGGTATTTGAACAGAGCCTGGCGTCCTTTGCGGACGAACTGGGCAAAGGCGGGATGAGTACCAGTGGCGTGGATGCGGTGACCGGCGGCGGAAAAGCGGTGGTCGCGGATGAGGTTCTGACGACCGCGGGAGACGCGCTGACATCGTACCGACTCGCGATGGCCCGACTGCAGAATGCGGTCCTGCTGTTCCTGGCGACCGGAAACCCCAGCGTGGCAAACGACATCGCGGACGCAATCACCCAGGCGGACGGTCAGTTGTCAGTGCTGGAGAACGCGGGTCTGCCGGCCGCAACAGTCACCGACGCCAAAGTGATGGGCACCCTGGGTGACGGTATCCGGGACGCAGCGCAACAGGTGGTGGCGCAGACGACCAGGCTGGACGAATTCGTGAGTGGCCCGGTGGAGACGGCGAATCAGGCGATGGCGCAGCGACTGGCCGGCGCCGCGCAGGTGCTGTCGCAGCGAGTTGATGCAGGTAATGTGCAGGCGGTTCGGGCCAAGCTTATCACCTGGTGGTGGATCGTCGTGATATCCAGCGGGATCGTCCTGGTCTTGCTGGTTTCCAGCGTGATCACCGGACGCGCCATCGCCCGACCGATGCGGCGAATGACAGCGATCGTGCAAACCATGGCCGAGGGGGATACGTCGGTTCCGATCGGATATGCGGGACGGCGAGATGAGGTGGGCCGCATGGCGGCGGCGTTGGAAATACTGCGCAGCGTCGCCGAGGATGCCTTCATCAAGCGTGAGATGATCCGGCAATTTCCATTGGGAATGATGATGGCCGAACCGGGAGGGGACTTCCGGATCACGTTCGCCAATCCGGAAGCGACTCGAATGCTGATGCTGGTCCAGGATCATATTGCAGCCCCGGCTGACCAGTCGGTTGGGCAGAGGCTGGCGGATTTCTATCCCGATCCCGAACGCCAGCGATCCATACTGGGAAATCCGGCACGGCTGCCCGACCGGGCACGCGCGGTTTTCGGCTCGGAGACGTTCGAGCTGACCGCATCAGCAATTACCGATCGGAACGGGGGATATGTCGGGCCGATGGTAACCTGGCACCGGATCACCGGACAGCTTCGCCTGGTTCAGCAGTTTGAGCGGAGCGTCGGCCAGGTGGCCCAGGTAGTGGGAACTCAGGCCGGCACGATGCAGACCACCGCACGGGTCATGAGCGAGACAGCCGAAGCAACCGGGCGGCGGACGGTGGCGGTGGCGAGCGCCTCGACGCAGGCGGCTGCGAATGTGGATTTCTGTCGCCGCGAGTGCGGAGGAGCTTGCCTCCTCGGTGGCGGAGATCGCGCGGCAAGTATCGGAGTTGGCCCGGATTGCCGGGCGGGCGGTGGATCAGGCGGCAGCAGCGGATCAGTGCATGGGCGGACTCAGCGACGCCGCCGGGCGGATCGGCGAAGTGGTGCGGCTGATCGGGGATATTGCGGGCCGAACCAACCTGCTGGCGCTGAATGCAACGATCGAAGCGGCGCGGGCGGGCGAGGCCGGCAAGGGATTTGCCGTGGTGGCTGGGGAGGTGAAAACTCTCGCGACGCAAACCGCGCGGGCGACCGAAGAAATCGCGGCGCACATCGCAGCAATGCAGGGAGCGACGGGTCACGCGGCGGATGCACTGCGCTCGATAACCGAAACCATCCGGCGGATGAGCGAGATCGCGACGGCGATTGCCGGCGCCACCGAGGAGCAGGGTGCTGCGACCCGCGAGATCGCCCGTGCGGTTCAACAGGCCGCGGCCGGCACCGCCGAGGTGACGAGCAACATCACGCTGGTCGCCGAGGCGGTGAACGGGACGAGCGGACAGGCGGGCCAGGCTTTGGCCGCCGCTAACGAACTGGCCGGACAGTCGGAGATATTGCGGGTGGAGGCGGAGCGGTTCCTGACGGCGATGCAGGAAGCCGCGTGAGAACAAGGGCGGTTCAGGCGTATTGGTGACCCGATGCCGCAACTGTATCCGGCGTTCCGAATCGTCTGGAACCGGCTTGCTGTGCCCGATGATCTCCGCCTTGGCTGCGTCGAGGATAGCGGCCGTGAAGTCCGGGGTGTCTGAAAGCCGGGCAAGCACCACCGCACCAACCATGCACGAAAGTGCGGCGAGCGCCTTCTTGCGCGGCTGACCGGGGCGGCAGCGGGCGAGAGCATCCACCATGCCGCGTATCGAAGCGGCGATGGCCTGCCGCGCCGCGGGCCGCCGGGCTATCTCGGCGCCGATGGCCGGCAGCATGCAACCGGAACTGCTCGCCGCGACATGCGCCTGGTCGAGATATGGCTCGACGATCCGGGCCAACGCCGCCGCCGGGTCGGGATCGCGGCTGAGCTCGTCCCACTTGGCCGCAGAGCGGATCAGGGATGTGGCTGCGACCTCGGCAACCAGCGCTTCCTTGGAGGCGAAGTGAGCGTAAAATCCGCCGTGCGTTAAGCCGGCTTTGTGCATGACCGCATCGATTCCGACCCGGTCGATTCCATCCTGGCGGAACAGGAAAGCGGCCGCCTGAAGAATTCGCTCCCGTGTTTCGGTCTTCCGATGGGCGGTTTCGCGCATCTGTGTCTCCCGTCGTGCATGACGACCATCATCTTCCTGCTTGACTACCATATGACGCACGTCATGCTGAAGCGCAATCCGCTCGGGAGATCCTCGGTATGGGGCCGCAGACCGTCGCCCGTCTTGTGTCAGGCCGGGTGCACTATGCCTGGGTGATCGTGGCGGTGATGTTCGTCGTCATCGTCGCCTCGGTAGGCGTGCGCGCCGCGCCCAGCGTGCTGATTGTGCCCCTGCAACGGGACTACGGCTGGTCGGTGACGACCATTTCGGGTGCCGTTTCGCTGAATATCGCGCTGTTCGGGCTAGTGGGCCCCTTTGCCGCGGCGCTACTGCGTACGATCGGATTGAAGCGCACGCTGCTGATTTCGATGGCGCTGCTGGTGCTCGGCGCGGGGTCCAGCGCCTTCATCACCCAGGTCTGGCAGCTTTACCTCACCTGGGGCGTGCTGGTCGGCATCGGTTCAGGCGCCGGGATGGTGGGGCTCGCAGCGGCGGTGGCGAACCGCTGGTTCGTGGAACGTCGCGGCCTCGTGGTGGGTTTGCTGACCGCCGGAAATGCCAGCGGGCAGCTCGTATTCCTGCCGCTTCTGGCGAGCATCGCGCAGTCCATGGGCTGGCGCAGCGTGCCCTGGACTGTGGCGCTGGTCATCCTGCTGCTGATGCCAGTGGTGATGCTGTTCCTGGCGGAGGAGCCGGCGACGCTCGGCCTGGCGCCGTTCGGCGGAAAGCTCGAAAGCCGCGCAGCCGCCAGCTCCGGGCAATGCGGTCCGCATCGCGCTGGAGGGGCTGGGCAGGGGCTTGCGATCGGTCGATTTCTGGCTGCTGTCGGGGACATTCGCCGTGTGCGGATTCTCGACCTACGGGCTGGTCGCGACGCACCTGATCCCATATTGCGCCGATCACGGCATCGCGCCGGTGCAGGCGGCCACCCTGCTGGCGGCGATGGGAATTTTCGACCTGATCGGCACCACGGCCTCCGGCTGGTTGACGGACCGGTATAATCCCCGCGTGCTGCTGTTCTGGTACTACGGACTGCGCGGGCTGTCCCTGCTGGCCCTGCCGTTCAGCGGATTTCGACGTGATAAGCCTGTCGATATTCGCGGTGTTCTACGGCCTGGACTGGGTGGCGACGGTGCCGCCGACCGTCGCGTTGACCACACAGGTATTCGGGAAACGGGACGCGCCTGTAATGGTGTCGTGGATCGTCGCCGCACACCAACTGGGCGGCGCGGTCGCGGCGATCGGGGCCGGCGAGGTACGCAGCCTGACCGGCAGCTACATGCTGGCGTTTATCGGCAGCGGTATGGCTTGTATGATCGCCTCGATGCTGGTGCTGCGGATTGCCCGCCGGCCGGCTCTGGCGATGGAAACGGCATGATCAATCTGGGCCTCTATCTCGGTTTCGTCCTGGCGACGGCGGTGCTGATCCTCATCCCGGGGCCAAACGCCGCGCTGATCGTCGCCAACAGCGTCGCCCGCGGGACCCGTTTCGGGTTGATGACCGTTGCCGGAACCAGCAGCGCGGTCGTTGTCCAGCTCGGCCTGACCGCGCTGGGGCTGACCGCGGTCCTGGGCGCACTGGCGGTGTGGTTCGAGTGGTCCGCTGGATCGGCGTGGCCTACCTGCTGTTCCTGGGAGTTCGGCAGTGGCGGGCGCCCGTCGTCGACTGACCTCAGCGTCCCGCAGCAACGGTCCGCGCGGATGATCGCGATGCGCGGGTTTCTGGTCGGGCTTACCAATCCCAAAACTTGCTGTTCTACGGCGCGTTTTTTCCGCAATTCCTTGACCCCGGCAAGACCGATCGGTCCGCAGATCGGGTTGCTGTGCGCGACGTTCCTGCTGATCGCGTTGGTCCTGGACAGCGGATGGGCGCTGGCCGCCGGACGGGCTCGGCGATTGCTGATGGCCCGTCCGCGGCTACGCAACCGCTTGTCAGGCGGCTGTCTGATCGGGGCGGGCATGGGACTGGCGCTGGCGCACCGCGATAGCGCGCACCCGCCTGGCGGGGCCAGCCATCGCGGGCCATCCACCACTCCCCCCCCGCCATCCACGGATGCCGCAGACTCGACAATCACTCCGGGTCGATCACGCGCAGCACCACTGGGATGAGACCTATCCCCATACCCAAGCCGTTCGGCTTCCCGCAGCCGCTTCATCGCGAGTTGCGCGCCGGGCACTGCAACTCCCGATGCATCCGCCATTTCCAGGGGGTACGACAGGTCTTTCATCGCGTAGCGGGTCGAAAACGCCCGCTCGGGGAAATCCTCCGCCAGCATCGCTTTCATCCCATGACTGCGCAGCACGAAACTGTCTCCGGAACCCTTGGCGATGGTCCGGCAATAACAGGTCGGGCGACACCCCGTTCCGCCGCCCATCGCGATCGCCTCCGCCAGCGCCGCGGTGTTCTGGAACACCAGCATGTTGTTAAGGATTTTCACCACCTGCCCACAGCCCACCGGGCCACAATGCGTCACGTCCGTTCCCATCGTCTCCAGCACCGGGCGGATATGCGCGAAGACCGGTTCGCTCGCGCCCACCATGATCGACAGCTCTCCGCGCGCCGCCGCCTCGCGCGTGCGCGCCACCGGCGCATCCGCGAAGCGATTCCCCGCCCAGCCAACCGCGCCCCGATCTCCCGCGTTAACGGGACCGGCGAGGTGCTGGTATCGACGACGCACTGTCCCGCGCGCAACCCGGGTTCTACCCCCGCCATCACCGCCTGTACCGCTTGCCCATCCGGCAAGACAGGAGAATCAAGCTCGCAACCTCCGGCAATCTCTTCGATCGGCGCCGCCTTAACCCCGAGCTGCGTCAGATGGTCCAGCGGCTCAGGCCGCCTGTCACGCGCCAGCACCGGCTTGCCGCCACGCCCGTCAGGTGGCCGCACATCGGCTCGCCCATCACGCCAAGCCCGACGAAGCCGATGGTCGTAATCGGACGCAGCTTATCCATCCGGCGCATTCCCCATCAGGTTGATCGAGGGAGACGACTTTGCGGACCCTGGTCACGGCCTGTCAAAGTGGGCATGAGGGCATCACAGAACCCCATGCTCACCTCCCTCCGCGGCACCGTCGCGACCGATCGGCGAAGGGCCGGCCTGGCGCCCGAGGGGCCGGCACGCGCGAAAGCCCGCACAGACTTCCCGGAAGTCCACCGCCAATGAATCAAGGCGTGTGTATGACGCAATTGTTGCCTTTATCGTGCATAACGGGCACTGAGTATTCCATCCGGTGAGGGATCGAATTCCTCTGGCGGCTCGAATAAGGTCCGAGCCGGGGATGCGCTCGGGAGCCGGCGCGAAAGAAGGGAGCATCAATGCGGTCCGACGTCTGGCACGCGAAGCGAATAGCGTGACAAATGTCTCGCCTGAACCGCCATACCCGGCGCGCCATCCGAGCAGGAAGTTCCGGCCATAGGCTTCCGTTCGCGATCGAATTTTCCTTGAACCAGCCGCTGGCGATCGAAATACCCACTTTGCTGGACCTCTCGCGTCTCGGCGAACGTCAGGAACTGCAGCTTCGGGGACGCGTCCTTGCGCCTGCCGGCATCGACGAGATTGCCGTCATGCAGGAAGGTACGGTCGCATTCCGCCTCCGACATCGTGGCGCTCGGGCGCCCGACCAGGACAGATATGGTTTTTCCTGTGACCTGACCCGCCCCGCCTCTCACGCCGGCGACGCCTGGAATGTCGATATCGTCGCCAGCCGCCACGGGATTCACCGCCGGGCAAGCGGCATTCAGGATCGCCGATCTGGACGCCGCCACGGCGCGGGTGCTCGATGGCCCGAGCGCCGCCGCCATTGCCGCCGACGATCCGCTACCGCCGATGATCCTCCACGTCGAGCACGCAACGCTCACACCGGACATGCAGCTTCGGATCGACGGCTGGGCTCTCGCCCGCGACACGCTCCGCGCCATCCGGGTGTTCGACGAAGTCCGCGATCTCGGCAACGCAATACTCGGTCGGACGCGTCAGGACGTTGCCGGATGGCGACCAGAATATCCCAACGCAGCGGAGTCGGGTTTTTATTTTCGCTGCATCTGCCGATGGGAGAGCCACCGTCGATCCTGCGCATCGAGGCGGAAACTGAAGGCGCCCACCAGTTGGAACTGACCGTACCTGTCGAACGGATCGGGGACTGGTCGGCACCGAAACCGATAGGCAGACGCGAAATCCCCTTTTCTGTGACGAGGCCTTCCTTGCCTCTGACGGCCGGTTGTCCGTGATCGGTTGGGCGATCTCCGCGACCGGCATTTCCGGCGTCAGTATCTTCCTGAATGGCCAGCAGATCGGCGAGGCGGAGTTCGGCTTGCCCCGTCACGATGTCGGCGACGAGTAGTTACGATCCCTATGGCGCGGTATTCGGGGTTTCGGCTGGACCGAGCGATTCCCGATATCGCGGACGACGCTAAGCTGTGCATCACCGCTCGCAACAGCATCGGCGATACCAGTGAACTTCAGGTCGCGATACGCCGGACCGAGGGCCGACTGCTGCCAAACCAGTAATCCCGGAGCCCCGCGAAGAAAACGGAATTTCGCCTGGAGATCGACAGTCCGATCATATCAGATGGGTTGGTGCGGGAACCGGTCGGCGGGCGGCTGACGATCAGCGGCTGGGCGCTCTGCCGGGCGGGCGTCGCCGGCATCGAGATCATTCTGGATGGCCAGCAGCTCGGGGGAGTTCATTATGGCCTCGCCCGCCAGGATGTGGCCCATGCGTTTCCCGATTGGCCCAATGCCGTCCGCAGCGGATTTACGTTCCATTGCCCTCCCCGCCTGCTGCGCAATGGAACCCACCAGGCCGAGCTGCGAGTCCGTGCCGTCACCGGGGAAATGCTCAGCCGTGATTTCCGTTTCGAGACGGGACGAACCGACGATACGTCGGACGCGACGGCAATCCGTCGGCGTATCACCAGAAGTGAGGCGGAGTTCTATTCCGGCACATTGCAGCGGTTCGGCGCCCGGCCGGTATTCCAGATCGTGCTTCTGGCGACGGAGCAGCCCGATCGTCAGGCTTTGAGCCGCACTCTGGACTCGCTTGCCGATCAGGTAGCGGCGGATTGGCGGCTTCTGATCGTCACTCGGACGCAGAAGCGGCGGCGGAGACGGGCGCGTGCTCGCCGAATTCCCGATCGATCTGATCCGCCGCACCGATCTGCTATACGGCGACGCAGCATGGCCGGCGACCGATCCATGCCGGCGCTGATCGGCTGCCTTGGCATCGGTGATGAACTCGGCCGGGATGCGCTGGCAGAGATCGCTGTGGCGTGCGCCCTGTCACCCGGGACCGACCTGATCTATGCCGACGAAAGCCGGATCAGCCCCGTTACCAACGAGCGGGAGCCATTCTTCAAGCCGGATTTCTCGCCCGATCTGCTGCTGGGAACCAACTATATCGGGCGTCCCTGGTTCGCTACACCGTCCACGATCGCGAAAACCGGTGTCATGCCTGGATCGCTATTGGCCGGCGGCGAGTATGACCTGATCCTGCGTTGTGCCGAACAGGCATCCATCGTTACGCATGTTCCCCGGCTGCTGTGCGAGCGCGCGGCTGACTCATCTGCATCCGTTGCACTGGAGCGGCAGGCACTGATGTCTGCTGCGCAGCGGCGGGGAATGGAAGCCGAGATCGCGGCTGGTCCGGTTCCGGGGACCTGGCGGCTGCGGCGTACCGCCGTTCCACACGGCCTGGTGTCTGTCATCATCCCCACCTGCGCGTCCGGCGGACATATCGAAACCTGCCTGCGCGGCTTACGCCAGCAGACCGGCTACCGCAATATCGAGATCATATGCATCGAGAATATCGGTGACGAGCGATCTGATTGGCGCGAGTGGCTGCGCCGCAACGCCGATACCGTGCTGACCTGTGACAGCCCGTTCAACTGGTCAAGCTTTAACAATCGCGCCGCCACCGTGGCCACCGGCGACTACCTGCTGTTCCTGAACGACGATATCGAGATCGAGCAGCGGGACTGGCTGGACGCAATGCTGGAACATGCCGCCCGGCCGGAGATCGGGGTGGTCGGGCCACGACTGCTCTATCCTGACCGGACCGTCCAGCATGCCGGAATGTTCTTGGCCGGGCTGGGCATCGGCCGGCATGCGTTCCGTTTGGCCAATGAGAATGACCCCGGCTATTTCGGGCTTGCCCGCATGCAGCGGGAGGTCTCGGCGGTAACCGGCGCCTGCATGCTGATGCGGCGCTCTCATTTCACGCAGCTGGGCGGCTTTGACGAGGCACACCAGGTCGTCAATAACGACGTCGATTTCTGTTTGCGCACCGCCGAGGCAGGACGGCGTATCATCTACACGCCGCATGCCACCCTGATCCATCATGAGCAGGCCAGCCGTGGTGACCTGCCCGACCTGTTCGATCACCAGCGGTTCGCCGCCCGCTGGCGAAGGCACTTCGCCGCCGGCGATCCATTCCACAATCCGAACCTGTCGTCCCAGCACGACGACCTGCGTCCGAATGAAGAACCCGCACGCGTGGTGCATGGCGGAAAGAAACTGTTCGCGGCAGCGGATATAGGCCGCATCCTGGTCGTGAAAGTCGATCATATCGGCGACTTCATGACCGCACTTCCGGCCCTGCGGCGGTTGAAATCGCACTTCCCGGCTGCCGAAATCCACATCCTGTCGAGCCCCGCAACCACCAGTTTTGGAACGCTCGAACCGGCTATCACCTCCATGATCCCATTCGAGTTCTTCCATGCTCGCTCGGCTTTGGGGCAAAAGACGATCGCTCCCGAGCAACTTGAAGATCTGCGGCGCCTGCTGGCGCCCTATCATTTCGACCTTGCGATCGACATGCGCAAGCATCCTGAAACGCGTCCGCTGCTGCGCGCTGCCGGCGCCAGATACCTCGCCGGGTTCGACTATGCGGGGCAGTTTCCCTGGCTCGACCTGGCGCTGGAATGGGAGGGGGACCGCGGGCTTCATCCCAAGCGCTTTCACGTATCCCACGATCTGCTGCATCTGGTCGATGCCGTGGCCAGCGGTTCAGGCTCCGAGCAGCTTTCGCTCGATCCATGCGATCGTCGCCGCCGCGCACGAGAGATGGCCGTTGCCCGAACAGCTCGTGGAACTATTCGATCGTCCCGTCGTCTGCGTTCATCCCGGCGCCGGGAACGAAATGAAACAGTGGCCCACAGAGCATTTCGTGGCACTCATTGATCTGCTGACTCAGGATGCCTCGGTGAACATCGTGCTTATCGGCGGGCCGGATGAAGCGGAAACGGCCGACCGTATCGTCGCGGCGACATGCCGGCCCGACGCCGTCCGCACCGTAGTGAACGAGATCCCGCTCGAATGCCTGCCGGCGCTGTTCTCGCGATGCACCCTGTTTGTCGGCAACGATAGCGGCCCGAAGCACATCGCGGCGTCGGTGGGTATCCCCACGGTCGGCATACATTCCGGAACTGTGGACCCAACGGAATGGGGGCCGCTGGGTTCCCGATCCTTCGCGATTGCCCGCCAGATGTCGTGCAGCCCCTGTTACATAAACCGCGCCGCTGACTGCGTCCGGGACATCGCCTGCATCCGCCAGATCGAACCGCGTGCAGTGTTCCGGCTCTGTCGTCTGCTCCTGGGAAAGGATGTCCCGCAATGAAGATCGCGCGCATCGAACCGTTTCTGCTGCACCCCGGTAGCGGCAAGAATCTCTTGCTCTGCCGGGTGGAGACGGATGATGGGATTTATGGCTGGGGCGAAGCCTACGTCACGCGAGGAAAGGAGAAAGTAATCCAGGAATGCCTGCGCTGCATGGCGCCATACGTGATCGGCCGCAGACTCGTTCAGCATCCGCCATACCGGCCAGGTCCTGTTCGATGATTTCGCCATCCGCCGTAACTCGATGGAGCTGCTGTCGGCCTGGAGCGCGATCGAGATCGCGTTGTGGGACATTCTCGGCAAGCGCGCCGGCATGCCGGTCTATAATCTGATCGGCGGACGTTCACGCGAGGCTGTCCGCGTATATGCCAACGGATGGTCGCATGGTGCTTCGATCGAAGAGAACATCGATCGCGTGCTGGCGCTGAAGCAGGAAGGCTTTACTGCCGCCAAGTTCGACCCGTTTCCCGGCCCCTGGCGCTCGTTTGTAGACCCGAAGGTCGAAGACTACGCGGTCGATTTCGTCCGCCGCATGCGCGACGCTGTCGGCCCCGAGTTCGAGTTGCTGATCGAGGCGCATCGCCGCTTTGCCCCCTCGCACGCGATCCGCATCGGGCGACGGCTGGCGGAACTCGGTATCACCTGGTACGAAGAACCCTGCCTGTCCGACAATATCGAGCTGCTGGCTGAAGTCCGCCGCGCCCTACCGATCCCCATCGTGACCGGCGAAGCGATGTACTCGAAGGAATCATTCTTCCACGCACTGGAACGGCGGGTTGCCGATATTCTCAACCCCGACATCTGTGCGATCGGCGGCATCACCGCTCTGCTGGACATTGCCGCAATGGCACAGCCACAGGCAGTGGTGATGGCTCCGCACAACTACAACAGTGTCCTGGGCGGGTTCGCCGCAACCGTGCACGTCTGCGCCGTGATCCCGAATTTCCGCATCGCCGAGTATTTCGTGAACTTTCGTGAGGCATGCGGCGCCATCGCCACGCGTCAGATCAAGGTCGAGAATGGCTGGGCCGAGCTGCCGGACACGCCTGGGCTCGGCATCGACATCGATGTCGAACGCCTGCGTGCGCGGCCATACAAGGAGTTTGGCGGCAAAGGCCTGACGGAATACTGGGAGGAATTCCCGCGCAAAAACTACGTTCCGGGGGTTCCGGCCCGCCACTGATGCGATTGTTGTGTCCGATAGTTGCCGGATGCGTGACTTGCCTCCAGGCATCTGGGACACTGGTGTACGCCACCGCGTCGCCTGCGGTATAGTCCGTTTCAGGCCAGCGTTCAACCGATCCCCACCGACACGGATCTGGGGCGGCCTATGGCGGGAAACCGACTACATGCACTTCGAGAAGGCAACGCTCGGCGCACACCCCAACCCCGTCACCGCGCCCTACTCGGTCGATCGGCTGCAGGTACCAGGGTCAGTAGGCCGGATTAGACTACCTGCCCGGTGCCTGCCTCCATCAGGTGCATGTTGTTCATGTCGGCGGTCAGCGGCAGCACCTCGCCGGGGGCCGCGGGCGTAGCGGGATCGCACCGCGCACAGAGCGGCGTGCCGTCGATGAAGAAATGGACCAACGTTTCCATCCCCATCGGCTCCACCACATCCACCGGCGCGTCGATGCGCGCGTAGCCAGGGCGTTCCGCGTCCCGATAATCGAACATGTGCTCGGGCCGGATGCCCAGCACCATCTCCTTGCCCTTGTATGGCGCTGTACCGGTGCGCCCGGCTCGGCGGTATCGGCAGCACGATCTGGTTGTTCACGCGCACCGACAGCCCCGCCCCGTTATCCTCCACGCGGCAGTTCAGGAAGTTCATCGCCGGGCTGCCGATGAAGCCGGCAACGAAGCGGGTCGCCGGGCTGTGATACAGCTCCTGCGGCGTGCCGATCTGCTCGATGATTCCCTGGTTCATGACCACCACGCGGTCAGCCAGCGTCATCGCTTCCACCTGGTCGTGCGTGACGTACACAGTGGTCGTGCGCACGGTCTGGTGGACCTTCTTGATCTCGGTCCGCATCTGCACGCGAAGCTTCGCGTCCAGGTTGGACAGCGGCTCGTCGAACAGGAACACCTTGGGGTTCCGCACGATCGCGCGACCCATCGCCACGCGTTGCCGCTGCCCGCCGGACAGAGCCTTCGGCTTGCGCTCCAGTAGCGGGTGGATGTCGAGGATGCGCGCTGCCTCATCCACCCGGCGCTTGATCTCCTCGCGGGGGAATTTCCGCAGCTTCAGCCCGAACGCCATGTTGTCGAATACGCTCATGTGCGGGTAGAGCGCGTAGTTCTGGAACACCATCGCAATGTCGCGGTCGCGCGGCGGCACGTCATTGACCACGTCGCCGCCGATCCAGATCTCGCCATCGCTGATCTCCTCCAGCCCGGCGATCATGCGCAGCGTCGTGGACTTGCCGCATCCGGATGGTCCGACCAGAACCACAAACTCCTGGTCGGCGATCTCCAGGTCGATGCCCTTCACCGCCTGCACGCCCCCATCGTAATTCTTCACCAGCTTGCGGCACGAAACTTCAGCCATGGATGCGCTTCCTCAGCCCTTGGTGGCACCGGCGGTCAGGCCGGCGATGTAGTAGTCCATCAGAAATGCATAGATCAGGATCGGCGGCAACGAGGCAAGCACGTTCGCCGCCATGATCCGTCCCCACTCGAACACGTCGCCGCGGATCAGGTCGCTGATGATCCCGACCGTCAGCACCATCTGGTTCGACGTATAAAGATACGCCAGCGGATAGATGAAGTTGCCCCAACTGACGGTGAAGGCGAATATCGTCGCCGCAATGATGCCGGGCATCGCCACCGGGATGAAGATGCGCCACAGCATTTGCAGGTAGCCCGCGCCGTCGATCAGTGCGGCCTCGTCCAGTTCCCTCGGGATGGAGCTGAAATAGCCGATCATGATCCAGGTACAGAACGGCACCGCCAGGGTCGGATAGATCAGCACCAGGCACCACACAGCTGTTGATCAGCCCGAGCCAGCCGACGATCTGGAACAGCGGGATGAACAGCAGCGAAGCCGGTACCAGGTAGGTCAGGAACACGCCGGTCGCCAGCGTCTTGCTGCCCCAGAACCCCATCCGCGGCAAGACTGAACGCGGCCAGCACGGAGATCACCATGCGTGATCACCACCACCAGCACCGTGACGATGGCCGAGTTCAGGTAATAGAGTCTGAAAGTTATGATAGGTGATCAGGTACCAGAAATTGCCCAGCGTCAGGGATGGTGCACGATCCACGGATTGCCCTTCTGCGCCGAAATCTCCGCAGAGATCTTCAGGCTGGTCATGAGGTGTAGAACGGCGGCACCAGGAACACGATGACAAACACGGTCAGCGCCGCGTAGCTGCCCCACAGCGCCCAGCGGCGCTGTGCGTGCAGGCTCGCCGTGGCGCCGCGGTGCGCGGCCGACGCCGCCGGCTGTGGTGGCGCTCATGCCCCGATCTCCTGGCTGCGGCGGGTCACACCGCGCAGCACGAAGAATGCCGCGACCGCCAGGATCGGGCAGCATGAACAGGCTGACCGCCGCGCCCAGCGGAATGTCGCCCGACTGGATGCCGACCTGGAAAGCATAGGTGGCGAACACATGCGTCATGTCCTCGCGGCCCGCCATTGGTGAGGATCCGCACGATATCGAAATCGGCGAATGTGACGATCAGGCTGAACAGCACGGTAATCGCGATGATATTGCGCATCATCGGCAGCGTCACGAAGAACAGCTTCTGCATGGCGCTCGCGCCGTCGATCGCGGCTGCTTCATAGAGCTGCTCCGGCACCGATTTCAGCGCCGCGAGGTACATGATCATGAAGAACGGCGTGCCGTACCAGACATTCACGGTGATGGTGCAGAACCGCGCGATCCAGCCAACGCCGAGCCAGGGCACCGACTTGAGGCCAAATTCGTTCAGCACCCAGTTGAACGCCGAGTAGGACGGGTCGAACATCCACCACCAGGTCAGTGTGGACAGCGCCAGCGGGATCACCCAGGGCACCAGCAGCAGCCCGCGCCAGATGCGCTGATGCTTGCCGGAGATATTGTGCATCAGATGCGCGCACGATGAAACCGATCAGCGCCTTGAACACCACCGAGGTGATCGCGAACAGGCAGCTTTGGAAAATCACCAGCCGGAACGTCTGCCGTTGCAGCAGGAAGGCGAAATCACCAAGCCCGACGAACTTGGTCATCTTCTTGTTCAACAGACTTAGATAGATGGCATAGAAGGCCGGGTACACCACCAGGCACACCACCAGCAGGATCAGCGGCAGGCACAATAAAAACGCGATAGTGCTCCGCCGCTGAGTGAACCGCCTCAGGCTGCCGGACCGATTCGTATTCGCGCGTGCCGGGGAGATTGCGCCGATCGGAATGCTCGTCCCGTCTGCCATCATATCCTCCCTGAAATGCCGGCCCCGGCCGGGCGACATGCACGGGCTGACGCGACTCCGCCTCCAGCCGGTGAATTCGGGATAACCGGGTACGCCGTGCTTGCCGATGACGGCCATGCAGGAACAAACAGCGCGCAGGAATCGCGGCACCGCGGCTCACCGGCGTGCCATTCCATATGCTGGGTGCCGCGAATCAAATCGCGTCGCCGCTTTCATGTGCGTACCTCCCGATCCGGTCGGATTTAGGCCGCCGAACCGCTCCCATTTGACCGCCGGTCTATCGGCACATCACACCATCGCGTCTTGATGGCAGTGCCAACAGCCCTGATTCCCGTCTTTTTGCTCTTGCCGCTCGCGCGAAACTACATGCTTGCCCTAGCGAGTGCAATGCCATCCCAAGGGCACACAAAGGGCACTCCCCCATCCGGGCAACCCGCGCGCCAATGCAGGTCGGCCCGGCTGCCCGAAGGCCACGCCGGACCGCCCTGCGTCAATCGTCAGCGCGCGAAGCCTTCCACCTCCTGCTGCGCCCAGTCCATCACCTGCTTGATCGACTGGCCGCTTCGCAGCTTCGCGAGCATGGTGGGCATCGTGCCGCGGTTATAGATCTGCACCGCGATATCCGGCGGTGCGGGCGACACGGCCATGTGCGATTCCTGGCCGCTGTTCTTGCGGATCGGATAATTGTAAACGGTTCCTTTCGGCGGCTCCACATCCGACCAGACGGGGAAATCCGTCATGCTGATGAACGGGGGGACGTCGTAGCCGATCACGACGTTGTCGCGTTCCTCGACCTGCTCGCGCTGCGATAGGTACTCGATCAGCTCTTTCGCCGCGGCCTTGTTCTTGCTGAACTGCCATATGCCGAACGAAAAGGCACCCAGCGGCAGGAAACGGCCCTTCGGCCCCTTCGGCGCCGGGAACGTCCAGCAATCCGCCGCCACCTGCGGCGCATCGCGCTTCGCAACCGCCCAGGCGGAGGGCGGGTTCCAGATCAGCGCGCTCTGGCCGGAGATCAGCGCCCGGTTATTCGACGCGTCGTCATAGCTGACCGCGTCGGCAGGCAGGAATTTCACGAGCTGCTGCGCGTATTCCAGAACCTGCCGCATATTGTCCGAATCGATCGTGACATCGCCGTTTGCATTCACCATTTCCGCCCCGAAGGCGGCAAACATCGATCCGGCCGTATCCACCGAATCCGGCGTGGTGCCGATGCCGATGCCGAATGGCATTTTGACCTTCTGGCAGGCCTCGGCGGCCTTCAACATCGCGTCATAGGTCCAGTTATCGGCCTCCGGCGTCGCCACGTCCTGCGCCGGATACATCTTCACAACGTCGATCCCGGCCGCCTGCTTCAGTACCGAAATCCGGCCGCAAGGGCCCTTGTTCTGCGTGCCGGAACTTGCAGGCACGGCAACCCAGTGTCCCTTGGATTTGAACAGATACTCGCTGGCGCCGTTGACCGGACCATACTTGTCGGTCAGCCGTTTCATCACATCATCCATCGGCTCCAGCAGGTCGGCGTGGTTCTGTGTCTCCCACCCGGGCAGTTGCTGGATGTCATGACCTGCCTTGGCCTGCGCCTCGGCGGCGATGGTCATGATGTTCTTGGATCCCATCGAGGTGACGAAGTCAGCCTCCACCTCCACATTATTCTGCTTGCCAAAGGCCTCGCATTGCTTGCGCATCACATCGTTGCCGGCTGGCACCCAATGGTCCCAGAATGCGACTGATACTTTTCCCGCGGCACTGGCGGTGCGGATATGAACCAGCGGCAGCGCCGTTGCAGCAGCCCCCAGCTTCAGCGCTCCGCGGCGCGTTATCATCCGTTTCCTCGTCATATAAAACCTCCAGAATGCGTCCGCTTGCAGCGGCTCGCCGGTATTCCGGCACCAGCGCCGGGGCGCGCACGGCCGTGTCTTGGTATCGCCGAAAAAGCGTACCTCGGAAGGTTGCCGGCAGGCAAACCAGTCGGAGTCATACCAGCGGCCCGACAATCCTCGGAGGAGTCAGGACTTCGGGCCGCTGGTGTCAGGTGGTGTGCGCGGCCGCCAGAACCCTGTCGATGAACATTTCCACGCTGCCGAGGTAATTGGCCGGGTCGGTCAGCCGCTCGATTGCTGCCCGATCGAGCCGTTCCGACACCGCCGCGTCGCGAGAGAGCATCCGCCAACGGCCAGCAGCATCGGCCCGGTGCGCCAATCAGCGAACCGCTGAAGCGTGCCGAACCCGACCCCGACAATGCGCCCCCGGCCGACACCATGACGTCCGAAATGCGGTGCGTTGCCAGACTGGCGGCCTGGCTCATCGGGCGGCCGAACATCTCCGGACCGTCGAGGAACGGGCGTCCGGTGCAGTGGTTCCGTGCGGCGCCTCCGCTCAGTGCAGGGCGGCGGGAATTCCTTCGATCCGCATCACTGTGCGGAGTTGCTGACCTCACGCCACGCCGCCACCAACCGGCGCGCTTTTCCGGAAACGACCTCGGCCGTGTCGCCCGGCCGGTATATCGACGACCCGATCCCGAAGCCGGCCGCTCCCGCTGCGCGCCAGCCGGCCATGTTGTCCGCATCGATCCCGCCAACCGGCAACACCATCGTGTCGGCTGGCAGCACCGCGCGCATGGCCCGCAACACCGCCGGGCTTGCCGCTTCGGCCGGAAACAGCTTGATCGCGTCCGCCCCGGTCGCCAGCAAAGCGAACGCCTCGGTCGGCGTGAAGCAGCCCGGCACCGTCAAAAGGCCGCGCGCCTTCGCCGTACGCACCACATCAACGGCGGCGTGCGGCGTCACGATCAGCCGGCCGCCGGCTTGGGCAATCTCCGCCACCTGGGCTTCGTTCATCACCGTGCCCGCGCCGACCAGCAGCCGCTCGCCGAACGAGCGGGTCAGCCGGTCGATGCTCTCCAGCGGACGAGGCGAGTTCAGCGGCACCTCGACGATCGCGACGTCCGCCTGCTCCAGCGCCACCGCTATCGCCTCCACCTCCTCCGGCCGCACGCCGCGGAGGATCGCAATCAGCGGGCAACGTTCCAGCCACCCGGTCAGGTCCATGCCGCGTGCTCCCCGAGCAGGGCCAGCCCCCGTGCGGCTGCCTCGCCGTTCAGCCGCTCCGCCATGCCGCCGCACACCTCGATCGCTCGCGCATAAAGCGCGGTGAGTTCCGGTGCGCCGATCACGTGTACCAGTGTGCGCTCAGGAACACCGGCCAGTGCCGATCGAGCCTCATGCCCGATCAGCAGTCCCGAGAGATACGAGGCGGCGGCGGAGTCGGCCAGACGGCCGGTCAGCCCCAGCGACCGCACGCCGAACAGATGGTGTAGAATGCCCCCCGCCTGCCCGGACCGCGCGACCCCGGCGTCAAAGGCCGCCGGTTCCGTATCGCCATCCCGCATCATGCGGGCCGAGAATCGTATGACCGCGCAACGCCGCGAACGCCTCGCCGGTAAGGTAGGTGAGAAACGTGGTGATCCGCCGATTCTCTACGCGAGCCCATTTACAATGAGTGCCCGGCAGGCAAGCCCAGCCAGTGGCGCCCATCATGGCCAGCGCCCCGGCAAGCTGGGTTTCCTCGCCGCGCATCAGTTCCGGAACACCAGCCGTATCCTCGGCCGACAGCCCCGGCACGATCTTCACCTGGCCCCAGTCGAACGGGTACGTCCACCAGCGCCGCGGCGATCTCGTCCGGGCCGGCGGGGCAGGGAAGATAGGGCGCCTCCACCCAGCCCTGGCGGCTCCCGACCATCCCGGAGAGCAGCACGTGGCGTTCGCCGGCGGCGAGCCAGGGGCCGATCTCTTCGCGTAACGTATCGGCGAACCGCCCGTCCGCTACCGCCAAAATTCCCCGCGGACCGGTTTTCCGGTCCCGTATCGCGCCTTCCCGGGTCAGCCGGAAAGCACGAAAGCTGCTGGTACCCCAATCAACCCCGATCATTCCCCCTGGCTCCTTCGTGCAGCCGGCGGGAATGTGGGAACGTGATGCCGACCCTGCACCGCCTCTCGCGCGCGGAATTGCCGGAAGATCCGACGGCGCTGGCCCGATTCCTGGTCGGGCGGCTGGTGGTGCATGACACATTGGAAGGCCGCGCCGCCGGCCGAATCGTGGAAACCGAGGCGTATCTGCCGGACGACGCCGCCTGCCACGCCTTTCGCGGGCGTACGCCGCGCAACGCGACGTTGTTCCTGCCGCACGGGCACGCGTACGTTTATATCGCTTACGGCACGGCGCTCATGCTGAACGTCTCCGCCGGGCCGGCGGGGACCGGCGCCGGCGTGTTGCTGCGGGCGATGCGAGCCGCTGGAAGGGATCGAGATCATGCAACGCCGGCGGCCGGGTGTGGCTTTGCGCGACCTGGCCCGTGGCCCCGGGCGGTTGGCCGCCGCGCTGGGTGTCGCACGCGGATTGGACGGCGTCGATCTGAGCGCCGGCGGCCCGCTGTTCCTGGCAGACGATGGCACCTCGCCCGGCGATATCGGTCAAAGCACCCGCATCGGCATCACCCGCGATGCACATCTCCTTCTGCGTTTCTACGCCCGCGGCAGTAAATGGGTCAGCGGCCCACGATCGCTGAACCGGTAGAGCCAGCCCGCATGTTGGGGGCAAGCCGGCCGTCGCGCCGGGCAGCCTATCGCACCGCCACCGCGATGTCGTGGAACAGCTTTGCCGGCAGGCTGCCGCCCAGTACGTCCTTCATCGGCGCGCCGTCGTCGTTCCCCAGCCACACGCCGATAATTTTCCCGTCCGTCCAGCCGACGAACCATGCATCACGCGAATCCTGCGTCGTGCCGGTCTTGCCGGCCACGGTGCGCCCCGGCACGGCTGCGTCGCGCCCCGTCCCGCGCGACACCACCGCGGCCAGCATGCGCGCCATCATCGCCGCCAGATCGGGATCGACCACCTGCTCCGGGGGCGTGATCGGCGCGGCGACGGTGCGCCCCTGCGCGGTGACCGAGGCAACCCCGAACGGCGTCACCCGCCGGCCGCCATTGAAGAACGGTGCATACGCAGCAGCCAACTCCAGCAGCCCCACCTCCCCTGTCCCCAGCGCAACGATGCATCGTCGGGCAGCCGGTCGGTGATCCCGCACAGCCTGGCCTCGCCGCATCACGGCGCGCGGCCCTCCCGCCCGCAACAACAGGCGCACCGAGGCGGTATTGATCGATTGCGCGAGCGCTTCCTCTACTGTGATCTCGCCCAGGTAACGCCGTTCGAAGTCGTGCGGGCTCCAGTTGCCGAGCCGGATAGGCGCATCGAGCACCGTATCATCCGGGCGGACGCCGGTTTCCAGCGCGGCGAGCCACACGAACGGCTTGAAGGCTGACCCCGGCTGCCGCCGCGCCAAAGTCGCGCGATTATAGGAGCCGTCGCGATAGTCGCGCCCACCGACCATGGCCCGTACGGCACCGCTTGCCGCATCCAGCACCACCACCGCGCCCTCGCTTGCGTTATGTGCTGCCCCTGGACCAGCCAGCAACGCGGTCAGCCGCTTCTCGGCCACCGCTTGCAGACGCGGGTCGAGCGTGGTGCGCAGGGTCGCGTCCTCGTCGGGCGGCAGCATCTGCTCGGCTTGCCCGGCCGCCCAGTCGGCGAACCATCCGGCCTCGGTGAGGCCGTTGCCGGCGAATCTCATGCCGGCGGCAGCCTGCTGCGCCTGCGTGGTGGTGATGTCGCCATTGGCAACCATGGCGGCCAGCACTTCGCGGCCACGCGCCGCGGCTGCTTCGGGGTCAACGCGCGGATTGAAGCGCGAGGGCGCCCGCGGCAGCCCGGCAATAACGGCGGCCTGCCATAACGTGAGGCGGCGGGCCGACACGCCGAAATAGATGTGCGCGGCGGCGTCGATGCCCCATGCTCCGGCGCCGAAATAAACGCGGTTGAGCCAAATCTCCAGGATCTGCCGCTTGCTGAAATGCGCCTCCAGCCAGAAGGTCAGCAACAGCTCCTGCACCTTGCGCCGGAACGTGCGGGCGTTGGTGAGGAACAGGTTCTTGGCGACCTGTTGCGTGATGGTCGAGCCGCCCTGCACGATGCGTCCATGCGTGATATTGGTCAGCACCGCCCGGGCGATCCCGACGGGATCGACACCTGGCTCATGCCAGAACCGGTGGTCCTCGATCGCGACCGCGGCTTCTGGGACATAGGGCGGCAGGTCGGAAAGGTGCAGCGATTCCCCCACCACATCCCCGAAGCTGGCGAAAGTTCGCCCTGACGCATCCTGCAGCGTCAGGCTCGGCCGGCGAGCCGCGTCGAGCGCGGAATCCGGCCGCGGCAGGTCGCGGGCGAACCACAGCAGCAGGACAGCCAGCGCCAGGACGCCCCAGATGGCGGCAATAAGTGGCAAGCCGCAGCAGACGAAACCGCGACCGGCGGCGCAAAGCGGCAGCGGGGGCCGGCGCCGCAACGCGAACTCGGGCCGAGTGATCAGCGGGCGCAGTCAGCGGGACACGGGCCATCTACCCCAGGTGTAATGGGATCGGCACGTGTCGTGGAAGCGAAGGTTGCGCTCGCGGCATCGGTTTCGCACAGTGACGTGGCTTGTTTCGGAGATGGGAAATGAAGGGGCTGTTCCTGGACGCGGTGGACGACCTGGCGGACGTGTTCCGTCGTGTGGTGCGGCCCGACGATCCGCCGGTGGATGTGCGCGAGCAGGCCGAGGTGCGGCCCGAAGAACTGCCGGGCCTGTGCGCCGGCTACGATTTCCTGCTGGATGACCACAGCCAGATGCCCACCGACGCGATACGGCGCTGCGCCGGGCTGAAGCATATCATTTTTCTCGGCACCGGTGCGCGCAGCTACATGCACCCGGAGCAGCTGGCCGAAATCGGCGTAACCGTGCACATCATCAAAGGCTATGGCGACACCGCGGTGGCGGAGCATGCCATTGCGCTGATGTGGGCCGGCGCGCGCGGTCTGGCGCGGATGGACCGCGATATACGCGCAGGCGCCTGGACACGGATGGAAGGACCACAGCTGACCGGCAAGACGATCGGCCTCCTGGGGTTCGGCGGGATCGCCGCGGAGGTGGCGCGGATTGCCGGCGGCGGCGGGATGCGGGTGCTGGCGTGGAACCGTACGCCGAAATCCGCGGCCGGAGTGACATTCGTCGATCTGGACACGCTGCTCGCTGA
This sequence comes from uncultured Pseudomonadota bacterium, assembly GCA_963810715.1. Taxonomy (GTDB): domain Bacteria; phylum Pseudomonadota; class Alphaproteobacteria; order Acetobacterales; family Acetobacteraceae; genus DATDIC01. The sequence continues at coordinate 40,174 of CAWEOZ010000001.1, forward strand.
AAGCCACGTGCTTTCGGTGCATCTGCTGCTGACGGACGAGACGCGCGGGTTTCTGTCGGCCGAGCGGCTGGAGAAATTGCGGCCAGGCGTGATCCTGGTGAACACGGCGCGTGGGGCGCTGGTGGACGAGGCGGCGCTGGTGGCCGCGACTGCGGAGCGGCCGGATCGGCCACGCGGCGTTGGACGTGTTCACGACGGAGCCATTGGCCCCGGGACATGACCTGACCACGCTGGAAAACGTGACGCTCTCGGGGCACAGCGCATTCCGCACGCCGGAGGCAAGTGAGACGCTGTTGCGGCGTGCGCTGGACATCGCCCGCGAGCTTGCCGCAGCGTGACCATAGCTTGACCCTGGGCCCGCCTGGCGGAATGGCAGACGCAGCGGACTTAAAATCCGCAGCCGTACGGCGTGGGGGTTCGAATCCCCCGGCGGGCAGGATGCAATGATCGTTTGGTAGTAATTATGCATGTAAGTCGTCTCACACTTGGCAACTGGCGCAACTTCCGTGAGGTCGATGTGGGTCTCCGCGAAACCACGTACTTGCTGGGAGCAAACGCAACTGGAAAGTCTAATCTGCTGGATGCATTTCAATTCCTGCGCGACATAAGCAAACCACAGGGCGGCGGACTACAGAAGCTGTGAGCGACCGTGGCGGAATTCCGAAACTGCGCTGCTTGCATGCCCGACGCAGTGACTGAGGTGACGATCGACGTACATATTTCTGAAGCTGCCGATGATACTTCTGCAACATGGCGATACCAGCTCGCATTCAAGCCGGAAGGAAAAGGCACTCAACGGACGGTTGTTTCCAGTGAGAAAGTCTGGCGTGAAGGCACTATATTACTCAAACGCCCCAATTCGGATGACACACAAGATTCAGAGCGTCTGACACAGACGCACCTTGAACAAGTTCAGTCCAATGCGGCGTTCCGGCCGATATCGGAGTTTTTTGGCGAGACGACCTATCTACATCTCGTGCCTCAACTGTTGAAATATGGGGAGCGAATCGGAGGACAGAGGCTGGAGGGAGATCCGTTCGGTCAGAGTTTCCTCGAGGAAGTTGCCAAAACCAGTATTCGCGTTCGTGATTCACGACTGAAGCGGATTGAAAAGGCCTTGGCATGGGCAGTTCCGCAATTCAAACAACTGAGATTCGTAAAGGATCAAATAACTGGCCGGCCACATCTTGAGGCGTTGTACTCCCATCACAGACCTAATGCCGGGTGGCAACGTGAGGAGCACTTCTCGGATGGGACTCTTTAGGCTTCTGGGGTTGTTGTGGTCCTTTCTTGAAGGAACATCCCTGCTTCTCCTGGAAGAGCCGGAATTGTCGCTCAACGATGCCATCGTAAGGCAGATACCGCTGATGCTGCAGCGGATTCAGCGCGACAGCAAACGGCGTCGGCAGGTGCTTATCAGCACACATAGCGAGGCTTTGCTGAGCAACCCGGGGAATCGACGGCCGGGAAGTTCTGGTACTCGAGGCGACAACGGAGGGCTCGCGGGTGCGAGGGATAACCAAGGAGGAAACGGCCGCATTGAAAGCCGGGTTGTCGGTCGCCGATGTAGTGCTACCAAAGACACGCCCAGAGCGCGCGGAACAACTGGCTCTGTGGTGACCCGGCACATCGCGGTCGCGACCGAGGACGAGGTGAGCGAGGCTGTGGCGATGAGAACTCATTGCGGAATGGCAGTCTTCCTTCGAGGTTAACTTGCGGTTCCGCAAAGGGGGTGCCGGATATCTCCGCACAAATATTCTAAGATTTTGCGAGGTGGCGAGGCCTCAACCGTTTTTGCTGATCACCGATCTGGATCGCAGTTCCTGTGCTTCAGCGCTAATCCCCAGGTGGTTGGGGGTTAGTCCTCCCGGTCAATTTCTTTTTCGAATAGCTGTCAGGGAAATTGAGTCCTGGTTGCTCGCGGATCACGACGGGATGGGAAAACTTCTGGCAACCAAGGTATCGAGGCTGCCGGACGACCCGGACTCAGTACCCGATCCCAAGGCGCTGCTGTTGAAACTGGCTGCTATCGGCCCCCGGCACGTGCGAACGGATTTGTGCGCGGGAGATGGTGCCGCGGCAGCTCAAGGGCTAGGTTACAATTCGCGGATGAGCGAGTTTGTTTGCAACGCCTGGGCTCCCGAGCGGGCGGCGACCCGTTCAGCCAGCTTGCGTCGCGCACGGCAGCGGATTGCAGAACTAGCAGTTCGATGACCCCCACCGACCTGCTCAACAAGGGCCTGATCTGGAGAGGCTACGATCACGCTGCCGAACAGCCGCGCGAACGGACCATCATCATCACCGGCCTCGGCCGATCGGGCACCAGCATGGTGGCAGCCATGCTGGGCGAGCTTGGCATTCTGCCAATCGATAAAGCCTATCAGGCCACGTTCGAGGATCGCGAATTTCTGCATCTGCTCCGGTTCGGCGAGAAGGACAGCCTGCCGGCCGCCATCGCGGAACGGAACAATCTCGCCAACGTCTGGGGCTTCAAGATACCCTCGCTGCACGGCTACCTGGAACCGCACGAATTGCATGCGTTCCGCAATCCCCAGTTGATTGTCGTGTTCCGCGATCTGGTCGCAGTCGCCGAACGTCATGCGATCGCCGAGCTGACCGATCCGCTGGAGGCTTTTTTTGAGGCTGGCAGCGGCATGTCCGATTTGGTCGCATTCCTGCGTGCGACCGATTGCCCCGCGCTGCTGGTCAGCTACGAAAAAGCGGTGTCACAGCACGATCAGTTCGTGACAGAACTGGCGCGGTTCTGTGGTGTTCCGATCGATGAAGCACAGCGGCAACGCCTGAACGGGATGGTCCTGCCCAATAACATGGCATACGCAGACACCGCCCGCCGCCGTTACGAGGGCAATGTCGATGGCATCTTCGACGGGTGCCTGGTCGGATGGTGCCGCGAGCTCGACGAGCCGGATCCGGTTGATCTCGATTTGCTGGTCGATGGCGTCCCCCGCTTGTCGTTCAAAGCTGACAGGTTCCGCATCGATCTTCGGCAGGCCGGAATCGGCCATGGTTCATATGCGTTCGCTGAGAGTCTGCACGCGCTCGGGGTGTTGCCGGGCGCCGTGTTGAGCGTGCGCGTCAGCGGCCGGCTGTTTGAGCTGCCGGGCAGCGGCAAGCCTGCATGGCAATACTGGCGCTGAAGGTCAGACTCGGCGTTTCAGATGCTACGGACTCGACGGATTTTAGGTCAAGCCACGGTCAACAGATGCATCGAGAACAACTGCGCGGCATCGGTCCATACGTCACGCTGCCGCCACCCGGCAGCCTCGGCCAACGCTGCAAATCCCTCGATCGTATGCTTATAGCTGTTTTCGGTATGGATCGTCTCGCCGCGCCGGAACCACACCGTCTGCCCGCCGATATGAACGGTCTGTTCGCGCAGGCTTTCCAGGTGCATCTCGATCCGGCTTTCGGCATCGTTCCAGATGATGCGATGCGCGAAGCTGTCCAGGTCGAAATCCGCGCCCGCGTCGCGGTTCAGCCGTGCGAGCAGGTTGAGATTGAACCTCGCGGTAACGCCTGCCGCGTCGTCGTAGGCTGGAATCAGGATCGACGGGTCCTTCCGTAAATCGACGCCCACCAGCATCAGAGCGTCCCGGCCGAGCGTGGCACGTGCCTGGCTCAGGAACCGCCGCGCCAGCGAGCGGTTCGAGATTGCCGATGGTCGAGCCCGGGAAGAACCCGAGCCGACGCATGCCATCCACGGCGGCGGGCAGGACGACCGGATCCATGAAATCAACCGCTGACAGGAAAGACGGACAGTTGCGCCCAGCGTCGCATCCGCCGGCGCATCCGCGACAGCGCCTCGGCTGCAATGTCGATCGGGACATAGGCAGCAAATCGGGGCAGGCGCAAGCTCGTCTGTCTGGCCCAGCAGTATCTCGGCCTTGGTTTCGTCACTCGCGCCATATTCGACCAGAACGGCCGGCGGCTCGGCTGCCGCGGCGACCTCCGGCCCAACTCGCCGCAGCAGGGCCAGCTCCGTTCTGGTCAGGTAATACTCGGGCAATTCGGTGATCTGGTAGAACAACCGGCAACCGGCTTCGTCATAGAACAGCTTCGGCGGCAGCGTCTTCGGCTGCCGCGACAACCCTGCAATCGCAAGCCCGGCAAGCGTCGCGTCCGCAGTGCGGACCAGACTATCATTCGGCATCGATTATCCTTTCAGAGGTCGCGCGCGAGCCGCAGGCCGGAGAACTGCCAGCGCTTCTCGGGATGGAAAAAGTTGCGATAGGTAGGACGTGTGTGTCCGAGGGGGCGTTGCCAGCGACCCACCGCGCAGCACCATCTGACCGATCATGAACTTCCCGTTGTATTCACCCACCGCGCCTTCGGCCGGGCGATAGCCCGGATAAGGAAGATAGGCGCTGTTGGTCCATTGCCACACATGGCTGGTCAGTTCTTCGATCTCGGGGTGGTCAGAGGCGGCTTCCCACTCCGCTTCGGTCGGCAGTCGCGCGCCAGCCCAGCGCGCGAAAGCATCCGCCTCGTACCACGAGATATGCCGCACCGGTGCGTCCATTTCCAGCGGAACCAAGTCCGCCCGGACCTATCTGCCACCAGGCGCCATCAATATTGCGCCAATGCAGCGGCGCATCCCAGCCGTCGCGCCTGCACGCGCGCCCAGCCGTCCGACATCCACAATGTCGGCGATGCGATAGCCGCCATCGGCGATGAACGCCAGGAAGTCTCTGTTGCGCACCAGCCGTGTCGCCAGGCGAGAATGGTTGCAGGAACGTGGCATGGACGGGCGTCTCGTTGTCGAAACAGAATCCCTGCGCCGCATGACCAAGGCGAACCATTCCGCCATCGAACGCGACGAACCGCGTGGGCCCCGCGCGCCGGACGGCTCACGCCACCCCGGCAGCACGGCAGGCGCCAGCGGACTCTGTGCGAACGCGTGCAGCATGTCGGTCAGCAGCAATTCCTGATGCTGCTGCTCGTGGTTGCAGGCCAAGCTCGACCAGCGGCGCGGCCGCCTCGGGCAGCGCTTCGAGCAGCCGCTCCATCGCCGCATCGACATGCGCGCGGTACTCGGTCACGCGCGCGGACGGCGGCCGGGTCAGCAGCCCGCGCATCGGCCGCGGATGCCGCGGGCCAACCGCCTCATAATAGGAATTGAACAGGAAGCGGAAATCGGGATCGAAGACGCGATAGCCAGGCTGGAACGATGCCAGCACGAACTCCTCGAAGAACCAGGTGATATGGGCGCGATGCCACTTGGCCGGGCTCGCATCCGGCATCGACTGGACGCACTGATCTTCCGGAGAAAGCGCCGCGGCGAGCCGTTCCGTATGATGCCGCACGTCGCGATAGCGTTTTACATCCGCCGCCATACAGTGTGCGGCTGATGCTGTGGCATCGTCCATCGGGTCAGCTCCCGTCCCTTAGGGTAAGGATCATTGACCGAACGCTTGATGCTCCCCTTTCGACCATCGCCGCGCGAACGTGACGGGGGAGCAAGCCACGCCAGACGGTTCGCCGTCAAATAGGTGATCGAGCGGCGATGTCACCCTCTTCTCGCGGTTTGAATCTCACGATGTCGTGATCAAGCGCATCGGAAAGGGAATAGCCGCCGTCGATCACGAAATTCACCTGTGATAGGCCGCGGCGTCGCTCATCAGATAGACGGCGATGCCGCCGAAAATCCGCCCCCCTCCCCCAGCGGCGCATCGGAGCCCCGTGACCAGCGCGATCCGGCCGAAGAGATCGAACGCCCGGCCACGATCCGCAGCCAGCGACAACCGATAGAATCGCGTCGCCGTGCCGCTGAACAGCTCTGCCTTTTCAGCAGCGGATGCACCCGCTGCCAGCCGCTTGAATGCGTTCCAGCCGACCGCGTAGCTGTACGATCCCTTATCGACCGGGAAATTGCTCTCGAACATGCAGCGCTGCGGGCCGAACGCCTCGATGCAGGTGTCGATATAAGGCTTCCACGCCGCTCGCAAGCTGTTCCGACGAAGGCGGCTCCGCCTGCGCCTCGAAACCGAAGCCGTTGATCCGCATGCCCAGCCCGCCGAGCTTGACGTGCACGTTCGCGCAGGTGGCCAGCTCGCGGATCGTCGCCCGCCATTCGGGAAAATCTCCTCGCGCCGGCCCGCATACGACCCGATTGCCAGCGGCCCGCCGACATGGTCGAGCACGATTCGCGCGCGCCGGGAAAGCGCGGGCGAGCGATGTCAGCTCGGGAATCTGCGGATGATACAGCCACGCATCGAACGTCAGGTCCATCGCGCCAGCTTCGCAAATCCTTCGCGGAACGCCGCATCCGCGAGCAGCCCGGCCGGCACGGGATAGCCCGGATTGAGCATGACCGGATCGCGGTCCCATGCGGTGATGTGGCGGATGCCGCGAAACCGATCGCCGCCGGCGCGGACATGCGCGTCCAGCACCGTTCTCCACCCGCGCGCCTGACGTCAGGTTCGCGTGCCCGACGATACCGGCGCAGATCCGCGTCGGCGCCATAGCGTCGGACGCGCTCATCGCCGCCACGCCGTTGACGAACTCGGTTTCGCCGACCGGTTTCATCTCTTCGGCGCCGCCGGCGCGGTGGAACGCGCGGCATTGCACGAACACGGTCGCGGTGATCTTGTGCCCGCTGTTCAGGTCCTCCAGCAGCTCGGGCAGCAGATAGCGCCAGTCGGGCCGGTCCCAGAGATGGTGGTGCGGATCGACGATCGGCAGCTCGGGTTCCAGGATGGCCTCGTTGCGCCGCGCGAGCCAATCCGGACGGACGCGCAGATAATGCGATTGCGAGCTGCTCGCGCTCATTGTGAGCTTCCTCCTGTCGTCTAACTTCGTTCGCGCAGGATATACGGTTGTGCGCCGACGGCCAGCCGTTCCGGCAAGCCACTTTACCCGGGCGAGCCGTTTCGGCTAAATGCCGGTGCGATGCCGGGTTGGTTTGCGATCCGCGCACAACTTGCGATCCGCGCACAACTAAGGACGACGGGGAACAACATGGGCGACGATCTCATCGGCAATCAGCCCGGCACGCGACCTGTTATGGTCGCGCATATCAACGAAGCATTTTCGCGGCGGAACATCACCAGCACCGCAGCTCGTCTCGGCAATCTCGCCACCACCGGCGATTTCCTCGACATCTCCGATGCCGTCGGAGCACTCGCACCCATCCATGGCGGCGATCTCGCGCGCTACAAGCGGAGCTTACGATACCTCCGGCCAACCAGCACATGCTGACGGCGGCGTTCCACGCATCATTGAGGGCACGGCCGAATCCGATTCCGCTGCATATGATGATCGTCTCCGGCACGCACGATACTGTCCATGTCACCACCACTGCCACCGAAATCGCCGTCGTGATCACGCGCGATGACAGCCGGAAAAAGTCGCGTGCACGCACCCCCCGCAAGCGGTCCGGCTCGTGACGCGGCGGTTTGATCCCGTTATTCCGACCGGCTAAGGGCATCTCACGCCCTGGATTTATCGCGGAAGTGGCGGGGGTAGGACCGTGGCCGAGGTCGCCGCAGACCTGGAGCTGGTGGGGAATGAAGGCGAGCAACGTCTCGTCACCCTGATGTTTGCCGATATCTCGGGGTCCACCGCCCTGGTTCAGCACCTCGAGCCCGAAGAGGCGGCGGACCTGCTCAATCCGCTGGTTCAGGCAATGACGGAGGCAATCGAACGATATCGCGGTACAGTCAGTCCCCGAGGCGACGGCGTGCTCGCGATTTTCGGCATCCCCGGTTCGGCCGAGGACAATGCCGTTCGGGCCTGCCTGGCCGCCCTGGACATCCTGGCGGCGATGCCCGCCGCCGAGGGCGCCCCGCGTGTCCGTATCGGCATCCATCATGGCGAGGTTGCTCTGCTGCCCGCCGGCGGCGGTCGCCGCAAGGCGAATCGGCCGGTCGGCTATGACGCGTTCGGTCCGGCCGTCCATATTGCCGCCCGCCTGGAGCAGACCGCGGAGCCAGGCAGCGCCTGCCTGAGCGCCGATGCCAGCGCGCTGGTGAAGGGTTTCGTCGAGACCAGGCCACTGCCGGCGGTCAATCTCAAAGGTTTCGCTGAGGAAGTCGAGCGTGTGCAACTATTGTCGCTACGCTCCAGCAATCGCTGGCAGGCCCGGGCCGCTGCGCGGGCTGACCCCGTTCGTCGGCCGCCAGGAGGAGCTGGCGGTCATCGGCCGGTGGCTGAATGAAGACGTGGGAAATGCACGGCTGCTGCAGGTGCAGGGACCGGCAGGAATTGGGAAATCGCGCCTGATCCACGAGGCGCTTCGCGCCGAGCCGGCAGGGAAAAGCTGCCGGATTGTACCGAGCGGACCGGTCCATCGCGGATTTACCGGCTACGATCCGGTCGCGACGTGGCTGCGCGAGCTGGCGCGAACCCTCGGGGCGCAGGCAGAACGCCCCGTCGCGGACAGCACCATCGGCGCGTTGCGGCACGTGGCGTCATTTTCCGCCGAGCAGGCGGATCAGCTTGCCCGCTACCTCGGTCTCACGGCATCGCAGGGCATCCGCGTCGCGGACCTGAGCTCCGAAAATAGTTTGCCGGTAGCGCCGCAGATCGGCGCGATCATGGCGGGTCTCGCCGGTGATCGGCGCATCATACTGTGTTGCGAGGATGCTGAGACGTTCGATGCAGCGACCCTCGCGCTGCTGACCGCAATCATCGCGGACCTTTCGCGCCGCTCTGTGCCGCTGCTGGTACTTGTCACCAGCCGCAGACCGCTGCGCTTTCCCGGCGATGTGTTCGCGCAACGCCGAAACATTCAGTTGCGACCACTGTCTTCAGAAGCGGCACGACAACTGCTCGCGCGCATGAACCCGATGTTGCGCCAGAGCGATCGCGCCGACCGGATCATCGCGAAGGCCGAGGGCAATCCTCTGTATCTGGAGGAAGTCGCGACTTGATACTGCATCGCGGAGCCGATACGGATGGCATCGACGAGCTTCTCATTCCCAATGAGATAGAAGCATTGATCGCCGACCGGATTGCCCGCCTGCCGCAACAACTGCAAACGCTGCTGCGTTCCTGCGCGGTGGTGGGAGCTGAATTTTCGCCCGACCTTTTGGCCGGGGTGATGGGTGGTCGCGCCGATATTATCTTGCAGCAGCTCTCGCGATTGCAGACGGAGCACCTGCTGGACAGCAGGCGCGACCAAACCGGCGGCACGCCCCGCCTGACATTCCGGCATGCGCTGCTGCGCGACGTTGCCTACAAGACCCTGCTGCCATCGCGCCGACGCGGGCTCCATGCACGGGTCGTCGAGTTGCTGGAGCCATCGATCGAGACTGCTCCGCAGCAGTTGGACGAGATATGCCATCATGCGGTCAGGGCACAGCTCTGGCGTCCGGCGCTTCGATTCCTGCAGCATGCGGCGATCGCCGCGGCCGAGCGGACCGCACACGCCACCGCCGAACGGCATCTGCGCAAGGCGCTGGAGATCGCGCAATCATTGCCGCCAGATCATCAGACGCGCGCCACGGCGGTGGACATCATGATCGGCCTCCGCACTCTGCTGGCGCTCGAATTGCGCTACGAGGAGGCCGACCAGTTGCTCGACCAGGCGCAGAAAATCGCCGAGGACCAGGCGGCGGGAGCCTTGGGTCCCGATATCCGGCTATCGATACTCGTCAAGCGCGTACACGTGCTCAACAGTTTGGGACGCGTGCGCGAAGCGACAGCCGTTGCGACCGAGGCTCATCGTCTGCCAGTCTCGATCGGCAATCTCGCATTGCGTCGTCGGCAGCGCACTTTCTCGGGCAGACGGCTTCTATGCCGGGCGATACCGCAGGGCGAGGCGGTATTGTCGGAAACCATCGCGCTGCTGCCAGGCTATGTCGGATTCCGGCAGCGTCCGGTCCGGCAGTTGGCCGGTGCTGATCCACGCGACGCGGGCGGGATACGTGGGTTCCTGGGACGGTTTGACGACGCGGAGAGCGATTGTCGGCAGCTCTGGCGATCGCGACCGAGGAACATCGCCCTTACGATATCGCTTTCACTCATCTGTCGGCCGGCATGGTGCGCCTACAACGCCGTCAGGTGGCCGATGCCGAAAGCCACGTTCCGTTCCGGGCTGGAACTTGCCGAACGGCATGGGCTGAAGGCGTTGCTTCCGTCGCTAAAGGCCGGCCTGGGGCACTCCCTGTTGCTGGCGGGGTCCACCAATGCCGCGATCGACGCGTTGAGCGACGCGCATGAGACCGCGAAAGGCCGTGGGCGGCTGCTGATCCATATGTGGGCCGCGATCGGTCTTGCAGCGGCCTATGGCTGCACCGGCGGCCAGGTGCCCGCGTTGCGGCACGCGGAGGAAGCGGTGCAGATCGGTGCGCGTCATACCCTGCGGGGCTATCTGGTCGCCGCGCTACGCTGCAAGGGCGTGCTGCTGGCCATGAAGCGCAGATACGCGTGCCGAAGGGATACGCCACATTCGAAAGGCGTTGGCCTTGGCCCGGAAACTGGGAATCGAGCCGGATATTGCCGCCTGCCTCGCCGCGCTTCATGTGGCGTCGGGCAACCGCCACCCCGAAGCGGCACAGGAGGCGCGCAAGCGATTCGCCGCGCTCGGCATGAGCGCGTGGGCGGATACGTGCTGTCTGCCGACCCTCCGGCGGTCGCGGCATCTGACAGATTGTCCCGGGCGCCCGGTGGAACGATATGAGGGCGAAGGCCGCTCCACCAGGGGCGCATCGGGTGACGGAGACATGCTGATGCCCGCGTTTCGCTTCGAACGGCGCCGCTTTCTGTGGCTTGCCGTCATCGGCCTGGTGGCGCTGCCACGCCCGGCGCTCGCCCAGGGCAGCGCGGACATCGCGGCGCCGATCCGCAGACTCTATCGCCGCGCTGCTGGCCGTCATGCAGGCCGGCCGCGCCACACCATTCACCAGCCGCTTCAATTCGCTGGCGCCGGCGCTGGAGCAGGCGTTCAACCTGCCAGCCATCCTTCAGGCCGCCGTCGGACTTGGCTGGTCCGGTTTCACCGTCGGCCCAGCAATCCGAGCTGCAGGTGGCATTCCAGCGCTACACGGTTGCGAGCTGGGTCTCCAATTTCGACAGCTATTCGGGTCAGAAACTGGAGATTGCCGGGCTGCGCGGCCTGGGCGCCGCGCAGGTGGTGCACACCGAGATCGTCAAGAGCGCCGGGGCGTCGAGCGTGATCGACTACGTGATGCGCCAGGCGGGCGGCACCTGGAAAGTCAGCGACGTGCTGCTCGATGGCACGATCAGCCAGGTAGCGCTGCTGCGGTCGGATTTCCGGGTGATGCTCGGCGCGCGGCCCGATGGCGCTCGCCGCGGACCTGGAGCGCAAGGCCACGGAGCTGATGGGCGGCACATCGCCCATGTAGGGCTGGAGCCCGCGCTATTGGGTTTTTACGACCGGCTGCACCGAGCCGGCAGCGTTGCTGACAGCCGACGGCGAATGGCCGGACTGTCGGCGGATCACTTCGTTCACGCCGCCGGACGCCTCCTGCGCGACGACCGTCGCGACATCGCCCCAGTAATGATCCAGCGTGCCGGCCGGGATGTCGTGTCGAGCTGGATCACCCGACCAGCTTCCCGCCCCTCGCGTCTTGATGATCCACTGGATCTCGACCCGTTGCTGTTCGCCGGGGATCGGCACCATGCGAACCTGGCCTTGCACGATAAAATCCACGCCGGTGTCGGCAGGCTGACATGCGGTCCGAGAGCGGCGAGCTTGGCGCGCATCTGGGGCGTCAGCGCAGGATCGCCGTCACCGGGGGCGCCGGTGACAGCGGGACCATCACCTTGGCGGCGCGGTTGTAGAGGCTGTTCGGGTCGGCGTGCATCAGGCCGGTCTCGATGCTGGTCAGTAGCGAATTGATGCCGGGCGCGGCATCGAAAGCCGCCTGCCTCAAGGTGGCGGAATCGGCCGCGGCCCACATATCCGTCTGGACCGGCTTGCCTGCACCGTACCCTGCGACTGCCCCTGCGGGTTCAGCACCGTGTAGGTGGGCACGATGTCCGGCCCGCGGTCCTGGGCGGAGATCAGCAGCCGCCAGTCGGTCGCTGCAGCCGGCTGGGCGTAAGCGGGGACCTCGCCTTGCTGTAGGCGTGGGCGACGCCACCGCCAATTCTCGGCTGGCGCTATCGGACAGCAGCGCGGTACCCGGGTGAGGGAATGGCCAGTCGCGGATCGGGCGGCTGGCGTAACCGCATGGCCGTTGCGCCAGGATTACCGAGGAACGGCTCCGGGTAGTCGCCGCAAGCGGTCAGGGGCAACAACAGGCAGACGATCAGGAGCCAGCGCATCAGGTGATCAGGGCGATGATAGAGATCTGATGGCCGATCGGCCCGCCACCGGCGAGTGTCCGGCGGCGGTGGCTGAAGAAGCGGGCCTCATCGGCGGCGGTATCGGCATGCAGCGTGTCTATCCTGCGCACCCCGGTCCCGCGCCAGCCGAGCTGCGCAATAACCGGCCAGGTCGAATTGCCAGTGACCATGCCGTCGGCCGGCGACAAAGCATCCGAATGCCTCGGGCGTGGCGGCCAGCACGCCCTGCTGCAGGTCCTGCCCGACTTCATAGGAAGGCTGCCGGATGCACGGGCCGATCGCCGCGGTCAGGCGCTCAGGGTGCGCCCCGATGCTAATCATTGAATTCACGGTGGCTTCTATGATCCCGTCAACCGCACCACGCCAGCCGGCATGCGAGGCTCCGATCACGCCCGCCGCCGGGTCGGCCAGCAGGATAGGCGCGCAGTCTGCGGTCACGATACCGAGCGCCACGCCCGGGCGGTCGGTGACCATCCCGTCCGCCCGCGGGCCGGCGCCCGGCGGCCACGGCTCCGCAACCCGCACCGCCGTCGCGCCATGCACCTGGGTCAGGCCGACGAGGTTGGCCGGATCGGCGCCGACGGATCGGCCGGCGCGGGCGCGGTTCCGCAACACCAACTCCGGCAAGTCCTGGCTGGAGAGGCTGCAATTCAGCGACGCGTAGGGCCCGGCGGAAACCCCGCCCTGACGGGTGAAAAACCCGTGAGCGACCGGCAGAATGGATGAGCGGAGTGGTATCGGGGTCACGAATTCGAACCCGGGCAGAATGGGGCAGCCTGGGTGGCACAGCGCCAGGGCCTTGAACAGCCGCCCCATGCGATCGGGCTCGGCCAGGCGCCGGGCGGCGTCGATCAGCGCCAGCACGCGTCCCGGCGGCTGACTGCGCGCCAGCCGATCGGTGCGCTGGAACAGACCTAGCCGAGTGAGAAACACGCCTTGGGGAACCGGTCCGTGAGTAGCAGCACCCGCCCCGCGCGCGGCCGCCGCAAGGGCGGCGAAATCGACATGCGCGGTAAGATCGGCGGTGCCTGGATCGAAGAGCGGGTCGGTCGGCCTGCCGTTGCGGATGGCCTGCAAACTGTCGCCGGATGTCCGGGCGACCGCGCCATAATCGAGGAATAGCGCCACCCCGGGACGGCTGCTCATCATGTCACCAAGAGCAGCCGCCAGGGTGAGGGCCGACTCGCGGACCTCGATGATATCTCCCTCCGTCTGCGCGCCCGCCTCATCGAAGCAGGCGCACGGAGACGGCAGCTCGAGCCATCGGCCCTCCTGGACATGGCGTTCTGCCCAGCCCTGACCACGGCGCACGAACTGCCGGACCGGCAGGGCGTCGAGGAACTCATTGGCCAGCAACAATATCGGCTGCTCGGGCAGTGTCCCGATCGAGGTGTGCCAGGTGGCATGTGGGACGGCCGTCCGCTGGATCGCGCGCAGACGCCCGGAGGTTTCGATCAGATGGACCGACAAGGCCGCCCGAAACCGGGGAGCCGCGTGCGCAATGGCTCGTAGCGCATCCGCCATCAGGCTGCCCCGGCCAGGCCCCGCCTCCACGAGCAGGACAGGGTCCGGGCTACCGAGCAGCTCCCAGGCTCACCGCCGCCCACAGGCCAAGAATCTCGCCGAACACCTGACTGATTTCCGGCGCCGTCGTGAAATCCGCGAACGGGTCACGGTCGGCGTAGTACGCGGCATTCGCGCGCGCCATGAAATGGTCCAACCGCTCTGGCCCGTCCCTGCACACGAATGTCAGTTGGTCCGGCATGCGGCGCGCCGGCCCACCAGGCTGTAGCAGATCAGGCCAATCCCGATCAGGAACATCGGCAACGACAGGATCTGCCCCATCGTCAGAACCCCGGCGATGTAGCCCAGGAACGCATCCGGCTGCCGGAAGCACTCGGCGATGATGCGGCAGACCGCGTATCCGACCAGGAACGCCCCGGACAGACAGCCGAGGTGCGCGCGCAGGCGCTCGGAGCGCCCCAGGCCGAGCATGATCACCAGCAGGATTATCCCCTCCAGCACCGCCTCGATCAGCTCGCTCGGGTAGCGCGGCGCCGGGCCGGCCCGCGGATAGATCATCGCGAACGGCAGCCAGCACTCGGTCGGCGTGCATCCCGGCACCACACGGCCCCACAGCTCTCCATTGATGAAATTGGCAACTCGCCCAAGCCCCAGGCCGATGGGCGCGCACACCGCGATCCGGTCGGCAAATCCCAGCAGCGGAATGCGATTCTTCCAGCAGAATACGGCCAGGGCGATGATCACGCCCAGCAGCCCGCCATGAAAGCTCATGCCGCCGTTCCAGACCTGCAAGATCATGGCCGGATGGGCGAAATAGAGCGCCGGTTGGTAGAACAGCACATACCCCAGCCGGCCCCCCAGAACGACACCCAGCGTCGCCCAGGTGAGAAAATCATCCACCTGCTCGGCGGTGGCCACCAGCGGCGTCCGGCGCACCAGGCGACGGGCCAGCCGCCACCCCAGGACCAGGCCGACGATGTAGGCGAGGGCGTACCAGCGGATGACGATCGGCCCCAGGGCCACCGCCACCGGGTCGATGTGGTGAATTACCAGAACAGACATCATTCGTAAGGGTCTGGCTGTGTGAGATAATCCTGCACGTAACGCCGGATCCCCTCCTCCAGGGGCGTGAACTGCCCGGCATAGCCGGCGGCCCGCAGCCGTTCCGTGCTGGCCTGAGTGAAGGACTGATACTGCCCGCCCAGTGCCGCCGGCATATCGACGAACTCGACCTGCCTTGCCACGCCGGCGGCATCGCAGACGGCGTGCGCCATGTCCAGATAGGTGCGGGCGCTGCCGGTGCCGACATTGAACAACCCGCTCGCCGACGGAGTATCCAGCAGCCACAGCATCACATCGACCGCATCGCCGACCCAGATGAAGTCGCGCGCCTGGGCCCCATCGGCGACACCTGGCCGGTCGGAGCGGAACAGCCGGGCGGGAAGATCGGCCGTGAGTTCGTCGTACTTGACCTTG
Organism: uncultured Pseudomonadota bacterium; assembly: GCA_963810715.1. Taxonomy (GTDB): domain Bacteria; phylum Pseudomonadota; class Alphaproteobacteria; order Acetobacterales; family Acetobacteraceae; genus DATDIC01. Next base: position 55,447 of record CAWEOZ010000001.1, read on the forward strand.
ACGACCGAGATCATGCCTCCCTTGTGGTACTCGTTCGGGCCGAACACGTTGAAAAACTTGAGCCCGGCCCATTGCGGCGGCCGCGACTGCCCGGTCGCCAGCATGCGGGCGACCTCGAGGTCAAACGCGTGCTTGGTCCAGCCATAGAGGTTCAGCGGGCGCAGCCCGTTCAGATAATCCAGGCTGGACGCGTCCTCGAAGCCGGCCGATCCGTCACCATAGGTCGCGGCCGAGGAAGCATAGATCATCCGCACCCCCCGCCCCGCACACCAGCGCCACAGCCGCAGTGGCAGTTCGACGTTCACGGCCCAGCTCTGGTCACCATCGGCGGCTGTGGTGTCGCTGATCGCGCCGAGATGGAACACCGTCTCGATCGGTGGATGCAGCGACAGGAACTCGTCCAGCTCCTCAGGCGGAATCAGGCGGGCGGGCGCGTGCCGGGCCAGGTTGCGCCACTTGCCCTGGTTACCCAACCGGTCCACCACCACGGTTTCCACGCCCCGGCGCACCAGGGCGGCATGCAGCACGGAGCCGATGAAACCGGCTCCTCCGGTGACCATGATCATGGCGGCGCTTATACGGATAACCGACGGGGGCAACATGGCGGACCGGCCGAAATTCTTCGATGACCTTGCCGGTGTGGCCGGTGGCGCACTGTCGGCTCTGGTCGGGGTCCGGGAAGAGGTCGAGGCGCTCATCCGCGCCCGCCTGGACGACGCGATCCGGCACCTGGAGTTGGTCCGGCGCGACGAGATCGAGGCGCTGGAGCAGCTCGCCGCCAATGCGAGGGCGGGCCAGGAGGCCGCCGAGGCGCGGCTGGTTGATGCACTGGCCCGGCTGGATCGGCTGGAAGCCCGCGTGGCCGCGCTGGAGACGGCAAAATCGGACGGCGGATAGGACCAAAGGCGGAAATTGCGACCTGGCCCCCCCAATAGGCGCTGAGGAAGTCGTTCGGAACAACTGCATCATTTCGTCATTCCTGCGAAAGCGGGAAACCAGCGGGCGGCCGTGGATTCCCGCTTTCGCGGGAATGACGGTTGATTCGGTTATTTCATGACCAGCGCTAAGTTCAGTCGCCAACCCAGCCCGTTTACCGCCATGGCCGGCGTCCACGACTTGGCCGTGCCGAGCGAGAAATCATGGATGCCGGGGACAGGCACGGGCATGACAGGGGGCCGTATTAATCGTAACGCCGGGGGCTGACCGCGGAACGGTTCCGCCCTACACTGTCCCCCGGACGTCCAGGAGAACACATCATGAGCCCGCCTTTCGGCGCCAACTCCGCCGCCGCACGCGATATCGCCAACGTGCTGCATCCCTATACCGACCTGAAGATGCACCAGGAAGTGGGACCGGTGGTGATCACCCGCGGCAAAGGCGTCCGCGTGTGGGACGACACCGGCAAGGAATATATCGAATCCGTTGCCGGGCTGTGGTGCGCCTCGCTGGGGTTCGACAATGAGCGGCTGGTGCAGGCGGCGGCGGCGCAGATGCGCAAGCTGCCCTTCTATCACGCGTTCACCGCCAAGTCGCACGAGCCCTGCATCGACCTGGCGGAAATGCTGATCCAGCGCGCCCCGGTGCCGATGAGCAAGGTGTTCTTCGCCAACTCGGGTTCAGAGGCGAACGACAGCGCGATCAAGATGATCTGGTACTTCAATAATGCGCTGGGCCGCACCAGGAAAAAGAAGATCATAGGGCGCAACAAGGGATATCACGGCATCACCATCGCCTCGGCGTCGTTGACCGGGATTCCCCATAACCATCGCAGCTTCGACGTGCCGCTGCCTGGCTTCGTCCACACGAGCGCGCCGCACTACTACCATTTCGCCCAGCCCGGTGAAATCCGAGGATGCGTTCGCCACCCGCTGCGCCGAGGAACTGGAACAGTTGATCCTGGCGGAAGACCCGGAGACGGTCGCCGCGATGTTCGCCGAGCCGGTGATGGGTGCCGGCGGTGTCCTGGTCCCGCCAAGCGGATATTACGAGAAGATCCAGGCGGTCTGCCGCAAATACGACGTCCTGTTCGTGGCGGACGAGGTGATCTGCGGATTTTGGCGCACCGGCAACTACTGGGGCAGCCAGACGCTGAACATCCAGCCCGACATGCTCACCTGCGCCAAAGCGCTGTCGTCGTCCTATCTGCCGATCAGCGCCGTCATGGTGAACGACCGGGTGTTCGAGGCGATCGCGAAGGAAAGCAACGCCATCGGGACGTTCGGACACGGCTTCACCTATTCCGGCCATCCAGTGCCGGCGGCGGTCGCGATCGAGACGCTGAAAATCTACGACGAGACGGACATCGGCAGCCATGTCCGCGACGTCGGCCCCTACATGCAGAAAGAGCTTCGCCGCCGCTTCGCCGACCACCCACTGGTGGGCGAGGTGCGCGGCGTGGGGCTGATCGCCGCGGTGGAGCTGGTCGCCGACAAGGACAAGCACCAGAATTTCGACCCCAAGGCGAAAATCGGCGGGCGCTGGGTGAAGCTGATCGAGCAGAACGGGGTGATCGGCCGCACGGTGCCGGGCGAAGTGCTGTGCTTCAGCCCGCCCCTGATCATCACCAGGGCGGAGATCGACGAAATGCTTGACCGGATCGGCAAATCCCTGGACGAACTGACAGTCCAGCTTCGCAGGGAACGGATCACGCTGGTCTGAGCGTCCGGCCGCGGTTGCGCAACTTTTTGCCAGCCCCGGCTTCCCTGCTTGAACGGAGCCGGTCGTTCTCGCAGGGTGCGGGTTCCGTCGTGGAGACCGCAACATGCCCGCGCTGACCGAACTCGAACCGGCCGAGGCGCTTATCTGCACCATGGTGCTGGTGGCCGCGGCCGATGGTGGCATGACGGATCGCGAGATCGGGGTGATGTCCGCGCAGGTTCAGACCTTGCCGGCATTCCGCGACTTTTCCACCGAACAGCTTGCCGAGGCGACGGACGCGGCGGTGAATCTGCTGAACGAGGAGGACGGCTTGCGCCACGCGGGCCGGCTGATCCGCGCCGCGCTGGACCCCCGACTGCGAGAAACCGCATACGCCCTGGCGTGCGAGGTGGTGGCGGCGGACGACGTCGCCGGGCAGGAATCGTTGCAGATGTTGGAGTTCGTGCAGGGAGAGCTGCATCTGGACCCGCTGGTCGCCGCCGCGATCGAACGCGGCGTGCGGGCGCGGCACGCCGCGCTGCCATAGCCATCCGTCCTCTGCGATGCTTTGCTCGCGACCGGCGCGTCTGCGCCGCAACCGGAGGACGCCCCGATGACTGAGCCACGCCGGACCCGCATCATTCCGGAGGTCGATTTCGACACGGATGGAAGACAGCACGGGTTCCTCCGCCTGTTCCATTCCACGCATGCCTCGGCCTACGGTTTCATCCCAATTCCGATCGTCGTGATCCGCAACGGACCTGGGCCGACCGCCCTGTTCATGTCGGGAAATCATGGCGACGAGTACCGAAGGGCAGGTGGCGATCTGCAACCTCGCCAGGCACTTGTCCCCGGAGCGGATCAGCGGGCGGGTGATCCTGCTGCCGGCGGCAAACTTCGCAGCGGCGATGGCCGGTCGGCGGGTGTCCCCGATCGACGACCTCAATCTCAACCGCGTATTCCCGGGTGATCCGGACGGCACCGTGACGCAGCAGATTGCGTGGTATATCGAGAATGAGCTGATCCCTCGTGCCGACCTGCTGTGCGATCTTCATTCGGGCGGCTCGTCGCTGATGTACCTGCCATCGGCACTGATCGGCCGCAGCCGCGATCCCGCGCGGCGCGAGCGGCAAATGGCAGCTTTGGCGGCGTTCGGGGCACCCACTGCGTATATGACCGAATCAGGCCCGGGCGGGGTTGCCACGGCCAGCGGCGGAGCCGACCGGCACGGTGTGGTGGCGATAGGAACCGAACTCGGCGGTTCGGGCACAGTGACGCCAGCGGCGCTGCGCGTCGCGGAGCGCGGGTTGCGTAATTTGCTGGTGCATCTCGAAATCCTGCCGAAAACGGAGCGTCTCGAACCCGAGCAGCCCACGCGTTATTTCGACGTTGGTGGACAGGATTATTACACCTACACGCCAGAGCCGGGCGTGTTCGAGCCGATCGCGGAGCTGGGCGAAAGCGTCCAGGGCGGCCAGATCGCCGGGCGCATCCATTTCCCGGAGACGCCTTGGGCGCCGCCCGCCGACGTGCGATTCCAGCGCGACGGCGTGGTGCTATGCAAGCGTATTCCCGGACGCACCGCCCGCGGGGATTGCCTGTTCCATCTCGGCACGCCGGTGTGATCTCGTAACGGCCCCATATCGGCCGCCTTTCGGCATGTACGACTGCCGCGGGAGGGCATCGGATTGAGCCTGACGTTCCGCACATTGCTGATCGCCAACCGTGGAGAGATCGCGTGTCGCATCGTGCGGACCGCCCGACGCATGGGACTTCGCACAGTGGCAGTGTATTCCGAGGCCGATGCGGGCGCGCTGCACGTTCAGATGGCTGACGAGGCGGTGGCAATCGGCGCGGCGCCCGCGCGCGATAGCTACCTGAACAGTTCCCGAATTATCGACGCGGCTCGCCGCAGCGGCGCGGATTCGGTGCACCCCGGATACGGGTTCCTGTCAGAAAACCCGGCGTTCGCGGAAGCGTGCGCCACCGCCGGGTTGGTCTTTGTCGGGCCGCCGGCTTCCGCGATGCGCGCGCTGGGGTCAAAATCCGCCGCCAAGCACCTGATGGCAGCATCGGGTGTACCGATACTGCCGGGATATCATGGCGACGATCAGGACCCGGAACGGCTCGCGGCGGAGGGGCGCCGCATTGGCTTTCCGGTGGTGATCAAGGCGGTCGCCGGGGGCGGCGGGCGCGGAATGCGAGTGGTTTCCGATGCATCTGGGTTTGCCGCGGCACTGGCTGCTGCCCGGCAGGAAGCGGCCTCCGCCTTCGGCGACGACCGCGTGCTGGTCGAGCGTTACCTGCAACGCCCGCGCCATATCGAAGTACAGGTGTTCGCCGACAAGCAAGGCAACGCGGTGCATCTGTTCGAGCGCGACTGTTCGACCCAGCGGCGACATCAGAAGGTGATCGAGGAAGCGCCTGCGCCGGGGCTGGATGCGGCACGCCGCGCAGCGATGGGCTCGGCTGCGGTGACAGCCGCGAAGGCGGCCGGCTACCAGGGAGCCGGCACAGTGGAGTTCGTCGCGGACGCAGACGCGTTCTGGTTCCTGGAGATGAATACACGGCTGCAGGTGGAACATCCTGTAACCGAGATGGTCACCGGCTTCGACCTGGTTGAATGGCAGTTGCGCATCGCCGCCGGCGAGTCCATTCCCGTTACGCAGGAGGCGATTGGTCTCCAGGGCCACGCCGTGGAGGCGCGCCTCTACGCCGAGGACACGACGCGCGACTTTGCTCCCTCCATCGGAGAACTGGCCGCATTGCGCCTGCCGATACAACAGGACGGTGTGCGTGTTGACACGGGCATAAGGCAGGGTGACCGCGTGTCGATACATTATGACGCGATGATCGCCAAGCTGATCTGCCATGGCCCCACGCGGCCTGAGGCAATCCGCAAGCTGCGCATGGCGCTGAGTGAATCGTTCATCGCCGGAGTCGCAAGCAATCTCGATCTGCTCGGACGAATTGCCGCGCATCCCGTGTTCGCTGCAGGCGGGGTCGATACCGGCTTCATTGCTCGGCATGCCGAAGAGCTGCTCGGCCCTCCCGGGGCGCCGCCAGCCGAAGTGCTCGCAGTCGCGGCGCTGAACGTCCTGCTCGGTGAACAGGACGCCGCGGCCAAGGAAGCGGCCGGCAGTGCGGACCCGTATTCGCCATGGCATGTGCGTGACGGATGGTGGCTGAACGCGTCACCAGAGCGGAATCTCATGTTCGTCGCCGACGCGACGGACTATCGGGTGAGCCTGCGCCGGTCGGGAGCAGGTTGGCGCCTGGTGGTCGGGGATCGTGTGCTGATATGCGCAGCGTCGCACGGAACTAACGGGCTTCTGGCAATCGAGCTGGACGGCATCCGACATAACGTGCCCGCAGCGCAGGTCGGCAACGAGGTGGTGATCCGCTGGAGCGACTTAACATGGCGACTGGCTCTGCCGGATACGGTCGCAACAGCGGAATTGTCGGATATATCAGGCGTCGTGACTTCTGGCGCCCATCCCAGGGCAGGTCACCGCGGTGCATACGCTGGCTGGGCAGGCCGTCCGGCGAGGTGACGTTCTGGTCGTGCTGGAAGCGATGAAAACGGTGTTCCGGCTCAGCGCTCCAGCCGACGCCGTTGTCAGCGAGATCACCTGCCGTCCCGGCGATGCCGTCGAGGAAGGTCAGGTGCTGATCCGCTTCGTGGAACCCGATGCCACGCAGACGTGAATGTAGCCGCGAACGGTGGGCGGATTGCAAATCGTAACCGGCGCTGTCGGCACCGAGGTCCGGTCGTCGCAACAGCGGCAGCTCCGAACCCGATAAAGAGGCGCAGCGTAGGCGGCATTGGTATCGGCCAGCGTGACGCCACGTAACAACCGTTATCAATCAGGTAACATGTGACTGCAGGCAGAGCGTAATGCGCAAGGCAGGCATTCCACGCACCGGCCTGCCAATTTCAGGCGATATCCCAGATGGATGAGTTGCTGGCGGTGAGATGGATCATTCAGTTGCGCTGGCAACTTTTTGTGCATATAAGGAGATAAGTCATGAGAACGATTTTGTTCGCGCTGCTCGCGGTGCTGGCACTGTCGGTCAGCCAGGGTGCATTTGCCGAGGAGGGCGGCGGCGGCAACGGCGGTCACCACAGCTCGGTTACCAGCACCTCCCGCGTGGCCTAAAAGCTGGCCAGGAAACGCCCGGCTTTCGCGCCGGGCGTCGTTCTGGACAAGCCTGAAGGCTCTTACGCTGCCCGTGCCATCCCACGCAGCACGTAATGCAGGATGCCGCCATGGCGATAATAATTGACCTCGTCCGCGGTATCGATCCGACAGATGACCGGCAGCGTATCTGACTTGCCGTTCGGGCGGTGAACGACCAATGACAGCTCCATGCGCGGTCGAAGCTCGTCGAGCCCGGTAATGTCGATCAGTTCCTCGCCGGTGATGCCGAGCCGCTTGCGGTCCATGCCTTCCTGGAACACCAATGGCAGCACACCCATGCCGACCAGGTTGGAGCGGTGGATACGCTCGAAACTTTCTACGATGACGGCCCTGATGCCGAGCAGCAGCGTGCCCTTTGCCGCCCAGTCGCGGGACGAGCCGGTGCCGTATTCCTTGCCGCCAAACACCACCAGAGGCACGCCTTCCTGCTTGTAGCGCATGGCAGCGTCATAAATGGGCATCTGCTCACCGGACGGAATATGTTTGCTGTACCCGCCTTCGACGCCAGGCACGATCTCGTTGCGGATACGGATGTTGGCGAAGGTTCCGCGCATCATCACTTCATGATTGCCGCGGCGGGACCCATAGCTGTTGAAGTCCTTCTGCAGCACCTGCCGCTCCAGCAGATACTCGCCGGCCGGCGAGTTTTTGCGGATGGAACCGGCCGGACTGATATGGTCGGTGGTAATTGAATCCCCAGCACGGCCAGGACACGCGCGCCGGTGACGTCGCCGACCGGCGGCGGCTCCATGGTGATGCCCTCGAAATAGGGCGGGTTTTTCACGTAGGTTGATCCGTCCGACCAGCGGTAAGTCTCGGTCGGTTCGACCTGCACGGCTTGCCACTGTTTCGGGCCTTTGAACACGTCGGCGTAGCGTTTCGCGAACTGGTCGCGCGACACGTCGGCGCGAACGATATCAGCGATTTCCTTGTTGCTGGGCCAGACATCGCGCAGATAGACGGGCGTGCCGTCCTTGCCGGTGCCAAGCGGTACAGTGGTGATGTCCTCGGTCATCTTGCCGAGCAGCGAATACGCCACGACCAGCGGAGGCGAGGCCAGATAGTTGGCGCGCACATTCGGGTGCACGCGGCCTTCGAAATTGCGGTTCCCGGACAGCACCGCGACAGCGACCAGGTTGTGGTCCTCTATCGCCTCCGCGATCGGCTCCTCCAGCGGGCCGGAATTGCCGATGCAGGTGGTGCAGCCATAACCGACCAGGTTGAACCCGATCGCATCCAGGTCCTGCTGCAACCCCGACTTTTCCAGATACTCGGTGACCACCTGCGAACCAGGGGCGAGCGAGGTCTTCACCCAGGGCTTCGGGGTCAGCCCCTTCGCGCGCGCCTTGCGCGCTACCAGTCCGGCCGCCACCAGCACCGACGGGTTGGAGGTGTTGGTGCAGGAGGTGATAGCGGCGATCACCACGTCGCCATGCGTCAGCTCGTAGTTCTTGCCTTTCACTTTGGCGGAGATGCCGACATCGTTGGCCGGCACGCCCAGGCCCTTTGTTAGCTCGGCTTTGAACGCGCTGGCAGCATCTTTCAGGTTGACGCGGTCCTGCGGGCGCCTCGGTCCAGCGAGGCTGGGCTGCACGGTGGATAGATCGAGCTCCAGCGTGTCGGTGAACACCGGGTCGGGATTGCCGCTCTCGCGGAACAGGCCCTGGGCCTTGGTGTAGGCTTCCACCAGCGCGATCCGGTGCGGATCGCGTGCGGTCAGACGAAGATAATCGAGCGACGACCTTGTCCACCGGAAAGAACCCGCAGGTGGCGCCATACTCGGGCGCCATGTTGCCGATCGTGGCGCGGTCTGCCACCGGCAGCTCGTCCAGCCCAGGTCCGAAGAACTCCACGAACTTGCCGACCACGCCCTTGCGCCGCAGCATCTGCGTAACGGTGAGCACCAGGTCGGTGGCGGTGGCGCCTTCAGGCAGCTTGCCGGTCAGCCGGAAGCCGATCACGTCCGGGATCAGCATGGCGATCGGCTGGCCGAGCATGGCCGCCTCTGCCTCGATCCCGCCGACCCCCCAGCCCAGGATGCCGAGCCCGTTCACCATGGTGGTGTGGCTGTCAGTGCCGTAGAGCGTGTCGGGATAGGCGAAGGTCGTGCCCTTGTCGGTCGCGGTCCAGACGCACTGACCGAGATATTCCAGATTGACCTGGTGGCAGATGCCGGTTCCCGGCGGCACCACGCGGAAATCGTCGAAGGCCTCCTGGCCCCAGCGCAGGAACCGGTAGCGCTCGCCATTACGCTCGAACTCGATATCGACATTCTTCTGCAGGGCGTCGGGCCGGGCAAAGACATCGACCATCACCGAGTGGTCGATCACCAGATCGACCGGGATCAGCGGGTTCACCTTGTCCGGGCTGCCGCCGAGCCGCGTGATGCCATCGCGCATGGCGGCCAGGTCGACCACCGCCGGGCACGCCGGTGAAGTCCTGCATCAGGATCCGGGCCGGGCGGAACGGCACCTCCTTCTCCGAATGCGCGTTGGCCAGCCAGCCGGCGATCGCTTTCGCGTCGTCCACCTTGTAGCTGCCGCCATTCTCGAACCGCAGCACGTTTTCCAGCAGCACTTTAAGGCTGACCGGCAGGCGGGAGATGTCGCCGAGCTGCTGTGCGGCCTCCGGCAGCGAGAAATACTCGTACTGCTTGCCTTCGACCGTCAGCGTGCGGCGGGTGTTAAGGCTGTCCTGTCCGATCGCTGTCATGGCCGTTCGTCCTTGCTGCAGGACGCCCCTTGTTGTGCGGCGCGACCCGCCGTGGTTTACGGCAGGGCCGTCACGGAAATGGTATGGCGGCGCGGCTTTAACCACACCGGCCGAGGGGCGTCCACACGAGGCCCGAGGCAGAGGCAGGGCGGCGTGTTGCAGGCAGACGGGGTCGCGGCGTTCCGGGGTGAGCGGCTGGTGTTCCGCGACCTGTCATTTGCCGTGTCGGCGGGCGGGGCGCTGGTGCTGAGCGGGCCGAACGGGTCGGGCAAATCGACTCTGCTGCGCCTCCTGGCCGGGTTGCTGCCGACGGCCGCCGGAACCGGTGCGGTGGGACGGGCAGGACGCGCTGACCGATCTGCCGTTGCATGCCAGGCGTCTGGTGTATGTCGGCCACAAGGACGCCGTGAAGCCAGGACTGACCGTCACGGAGAACCTCAGGCTCGCCGCGCTGGTCGGAGGCGGGTCGATCGCCGCGGCGCTGGCCGCGATGGGATTGGCGCAGTTGGCCGATATGCCGGCGCGCATGCTGTCGGCCGGGCAGCAGAGACGGTTGGCCCTGGCGCGCCTGGCCCTGGGATCGGCGCCGCTCTGGCTGCTGGATGAACCGACCCTGGGCCTGGACGCACGGTCGGTGATGTTGCTGGCGGGTCTGTTGGCTCGCATCGCGGACGCGGGAGGCCTGGTGGTCGCGGCGACGCATCTGGCGCTGCCGTTGCCTGACGCTGCCGCATTGCGCCTCGGATGAGATTGTTCGCCGCGGTGCTGGGACGCGAGCTGCGGCTTTCGCTGCGGCATGGCGCCGACACGCTGGCGGCGCTGCTGTTCTTCCTGCTGGTGGCCGCTCTGTTTCCCCTGGGTGTCGGGCCGGAGCCCGAGATGCTGGGCCGGATTGCGCCGGGAATCGTGTGGGTTGCGGCGCTGCTGGCGGCGCTGCTGCCGCTGGACCGGCTGTTCGGGGCGGATTTCGAGGACGGGTCGCTGGACCTGCTGCTGTTGTCGGGGCTGCCGGCATCGGGGGTGGCGGGCGCAAAGGCGCTGGCGCACTGGCTGGTTACCGGCGTACCTCTGCTGGTGACCGCAGCACCGCTGGCGGAAATGCTGCGGATGCCGGAGCAGGCGTTGCCGGCGCTGATGGTCGGACTGCTGCCCGGAACGGCGCTGCTGTCGCTGTTGGGGGCGACCGGCGCGGCTGTCGTGGTGGGCGCGAGACGCGGCGGCGTGCTGCTGCCATTGCTGGTGCTGCCGCTCGCCGTGCCGATCCTCGTGTTCGGGGCGGCGGCAGCGGAGACGGCTGCAACCGGCTTGAGCCCACGCCCACATCTGCTGCTGCTGACGGCGCTTCTGGCCGGGGCAGTGCCGCTCTGCCCGATAGCGGCGGGCGCGGCGCTGCGGGGGGCGGCTGAATAATGCGAAAGGGTCTGCTTTCAGTTTGCTGTTAACGTCTGGCGCGGCTAATAAGTCTCCGATTTTGAGATAGGGCGATCCCTCCGGCCGATGCGTAGTTTGCTGCTGTGTTTCGAGATGTTGGCTTTGCTGCCGATAGCGCTCGTGCATCCGTTTGTCGGCGTGCTGATCTGGGACTGGATCAGCTTCATGAACCCGCAGCAGATTTCCTGGGGCATCGGGAGCAAGTTGCCTTGGGCAGTAATTGCATTCGTATTCACAGTGGTCGGCTGGATGGTGAGCCCGATCGAGCCGAAGAAGATCACCGTCACGCCGCTGATAGTGCTGATGGTGCTGTTCGTGGTCGGCATCTCGGTGAATTTGCCGTTTGCTCTCTCCCCCTTGGCGGTGGAATACGACGCTTGGTTGCGGACCACGAAGATATTCGTCTTCCTGATCATCACGGCGGCGCTGCTGACGAATCGTCATCGCATCGACGCACTGATCTGGATGATCATTATCAGCATCGGGTATACATTCTCGATCAGGGCGGCGCATCGGTCGTCACGCTCGGCGGCCATAAGGCGTTCGGCCCCCCCAAATCGCAGATCACAGACAACAACGCGTTCGCTGCTGCGGTGCTAATCCTGATTCCGCTGATGAATTATCTGCGGTTGCAATCGCGTTATGCGTTGATCCGGTTTGGCTTTGTGCTGGCCATGGCGCTCAGTACTTGACAGTGCTGGCCAGCTACTCGCGCGGCGCGCTGCTCGGCCTTTTCGCCGTTGCATTCGTGTTCTGGCTCAAGAGCAAACGGAAGTTTGCTTCTCTCCTCACGGTTAGTGTCGTTCTTGGCGGCGGTTTGGCCTTGATGCCGGAGAAGTGGTGGGAGCGGATGAACAAGCTCCAGGATATTCACCAAGACAAGTCGGCCGAGGGACGGCTGTATATCTGGCGGGTGGCATGGAATTTATTCAAGAGGCAACCGTTCACCGGCGTTGGTTTCCACGCCACCGACTATCACAACGTGATCGATCTTATCGTGCCGGGCGGCAATGTCCATGAGATCCACAGCATTTGGTTTCAGATGCTGGCCGAGCAGGGAATCTTCGTTTTCTTGATCTGGCTCGCCATGATCGTCTACGGTTTTATCGAATGTCGGCGCCTGGCGAAGGTGGCGCGTGCCCGACCAGAGTTTTCCTGGGCCGCGGATCTGGCGCGCATGGGCCAAATCTCAATCCTCGCTTACGTGGTCACCGGTACGTTCCTGCCGATCTCAAGTTGGGATGTCTTCTTCACCACACTGGTTGCGTTCAGCGCTGCACACGCCGTCGTCGCCAATCAGATCGCCGGAGAGCGCAGGGCCGCTGAGCGTGTCCCACGACGCCCCCCAATGCGCCCAATTCCGGCGATGGGTCGTGCCCCGCAAGGGCTCGGTGGCACCTCATGAGTTCATTCATTTATCTCCTCGCCATGGTTGGTGTCGCATGGCTGGTGCTGTGGACCATCCGTGACCCGAAGGAGCGGACATGGGAGTGGTGGCCGATCGAGTGGTGGCCGTTCGATACGGATGCGGAAGCACAAATTGAGCGGGCGGCCGAGAACGAGCGGCAGGCCGCCCTGGATGCCGGAGGTCGGCGGGATGTTCCCTGGCGGGAACGGCGTGTCCAGCAACGGCGCGGGGGCAGGTCTCACAACCCGCGGTGGCAACGCTGAACGCAGTCAATGCCGCGGCGCCGGTTCGGCTGACTTACCGGCGCAGGAAACCCCAGGCAAACCAAAGCGCGGCATGAAGGACCGGGCCGAAGGGCCGTGGGAGGCCAATGCAATGATCTCGATCGCCGCGCCGCATCTATCACAGGTCCTGCGAATTAAATACGGCCCACCAGAAAACATGGGTCCCGCCCCCCGCCTGCGCGAGCGATTTGGTTATGTGACTCCGGACGATTGGTACGAAGCCACGCTCTTCGAGCTTGTAACGCCGTCCACCATCTGGCTCGATGTCGGTTGCGGCCACAGCGTGTTCCCATTCAGCCGGCACGTCGCCCGGCTCCTCGGAGAGCGCTCTCGCCTCCTGGTCGGCCTCGACCCGAGCGACAATATCGCGACAAAACCAGATCGTCCACGAACGTGCCCAGTGTCGGTTGGAGGACTACGAAACCAGCCATCGCTTCGATTTGATCACGCTTCGCATGGTTGCCGAGCATATCAGCGACCCCAATGCCGCCGTGGCGGCCCTGGCACGCCTTGCGGCTCCCGGCGCAGCAGTCGTCATCTATACCGTCGCGAAATGGGCCCCGGTGACAATCGTCTCCGCCGTGACTCCGTTTCGGTTCCACCAGCTAGTCAAGCGGGTCCTTTGGAACACCGACGATAAGGATACATTCCCGACCGTCTATCGCATGAACACGCGGACCGAGCTTCAACGCCTATTCCATGGTGCCGGCTTCGAGGAAGAGGGCTTTCATTACCTCGATGATTGCCGCTCGTTCGGCCGCTTCATGGCGCTCAGCCGAGTGGAACTCGCGGCATGGAAAGCGCTTCGATCTGTCGGGCTCCGATACCCGGAAGCCTGCATCCTAGCTATCTTCCGCAAGCATAAATGATTCTAAGCTCGCTGAGTACCGAGTATCTCGGTGTGCCCAATGGGTAGGCGATAGAACACGCGGTCAGAGCCATTCGGGACGCGCTGCACCCGTGCCACACATTGTTTTTCATTTTCGTCTTGGGAATCGGCGAGCCGGCGGCACCAGTTGCCAACCCCTGCGGCGTCCCTCATCCGCGTCGACGGTGTTGGCCAAAAACCTCCGCCGGCCGCAGCGTTCCCCGTGACCAGATGCCCTGCGTTCGCACCCAAGTTGAGCGGTGCGTTTGTGTCTTTAATTCGCACCGCACCTAGCGGGCGTCCAAGCCCCGACCCGACGGTCAGGTATATCCGTTGAGCCGATCCACTGATAACGATGATCAGTGATTTTAGACGGAACCACTCAGGTTAACTCTTGCAATCCAGAACAAAAACGAGATAGCCTCACATTTCTGTGATCAACCGTGGCAAAACCGAACACTTGCATGCCTAGTCCGATCCGCCTGGCGACGTCGGTTAACCTGTCCATTTTAAGCTGGCTCTTGTCGCGGCTCGGGCCAGGCAATCGTATGTCCTTGCTCGATCTTTGATGCGGAGTTGGTACGATACCAATGTTTGCGTGCTGGCCGACTTCTTTTCGGCTGCGCGGTACGCGTGGATGAACAAGCAGTATAATATCCAGCTTAACGGCGAAGCCGCTCTGTTGAGCCGACTGGCCTGTTTCAACCCTCAAGTGGTATTTGACGTAGGAGCAAACATTGGTGTTTGGTCGCTGGCCGCAGGTCAATCTCTGCCAACCGCGATGATCCATGCGTTCGAGATCGCGCCGCCCACGGCAGCCGAACTGAGACGACGCACGTGGAACCTACAAAACAAAATTAAAGTCAACGAATTTGGGTTGGGTGAACGCGCCGGTGAGGTGAAAATTTATCTTTCACCCGAAAGCAGCACCGCAACAAGCACCCTGCGTGCAGCCATTGACGCCTCCGCCGCCGAGCATCGGATCCGGCAAATCCACGAAATCAATGCTGAGATTATGACCGGTGACGCCTATCTTTCCCGCGAAGGTATTTCACGTGTCGATCTTCTGAAAATCGACGTCGAAGGCGCGGAAATGTCAGTGCTCGAAGGCTTCGCCGGAGCTTCGAAAAACGAGCCGTCGACCTCGTTCAGTTCGAATACGGTCACCTCAATGTGGCAACACGGCGTTTTCTCGAGGATTTTTACGGCTTTTTCACTGCTCGGGGCTTCGTGGTCGGCAAAATCTTTCCCGAAGGCGTGGCATTCAAGGAGTACGACCTCAGCGATGAGGATTTCGTCGGCCCGAATTATCTCGCCTGCCATCGCGATCGCATCGATATTATCGAGGCACTCCGCTGTCCGCCGTTGCGGCCCGCGCCGCCCTTGTCACTTGCTTAGTCTAAAGCAATATCAGCTTGACTGGAATTGCGGAGCGATCTTAGGCTGATGAAATTGCTCGCGAAATATGCCCTGAGAGCGGTCTCACCGCGGGTGAAACCGCTCTAGTCTGCTGATGCGCGATCTTCTTTGGCCGACCCGTCACTAGGCCAACGCTAAGTGGAAGCCACGCTGCCCTGGGTGGGTGCGTGGATACGATACGCGCTCCAACCTTGCGGTCCTTGACGCAATCACGGTGCTTTGAGTGCCCCAGGGCGTCCCTGCTACGTAAGGCTCGCGTGCATCGCGACAAAAGCCGCCGGTTCTGCCGACCACCGGAGACATTGCCACAAGTTTCATCAATGGCGAGTCATCCGGCCTTCGCAGAACGGCCGAGCCGAGCGGTGGTCGTGATCACGCATCCTCTGGCGGCTTGAAGAAAGCGTCAGGCTCCCAGTGTCGGGCTTTGCGAAGCCCGGTCGACCGCAGCAGACGTTTGGTACCTTGCCGCAGGCCGACCGGAAACATCTGGACGATCGTCTTGTTGATAGCGACGAGTTTCCGCTGCCTCCAGGAAGCCGGCGCCAGCAGCTTCTCGGGCCATTCGTCACCGCAATCTTCGAACCTCACAGGATTGCTGAGGACCTCTGCCGGTTTGCCCTTAATGGCGACGAGCGTGACACGATCGCGCGGCTTGGTGATCTCCAGTGGAACATAACACTCGTAGATCGACGTGAAGCCAAGTTGCAGCAGCATTTTCACCAGCGTGCGCTTGGTAATCCATGTACTGTTGGTGTTGTTGAGTGAAGACCAGAGCTTTGCCAGCTTGCCGCTGTCGCCCAACTCGGTTGGGTGCTCGCGTATCTCCCGGCCCCAGTATTGTCTGCTCTTGTACGAATAGGATTGCTTCGGACCAAGGCTGAGATAGGTGTCGAACACGGCAAAATCCGTGCACGCCTCGGCGATCCGCTCGATAAACGCGAAGACGTCAGGAGCATTCAAATGGTACAGAATGCCCAAGCACAGCACCACGTCGAACTTGCCGTGCCGCTCGACACTGAGTTCACGGACATCGCCCTGGATCAGTTCGAGATTTTCGAGTCCCAACACGCGCTTGGCGAAGCGCGCCTTCTCGATGTTCGCCTCCCGTCCCTCGATCCCGACCGCCCGGGCGCCGCGACGGGCAAATTCAATCGCATACTGTCCTTCAAGGCAGGCCAGATCGAGGATTCCCATCTCGGCAATCGGCTTGCGAGCGAGATCCTGGACGACCTGGGCGATTCGTTGCAGTTTTATATTTCGTCTCGATTTACTGATCGTATAGAGATCGCCGCCCAGGTGGACATTGTGATCCGTCCACGCACCGTAACGTTCGATGACCTGGGCGCGTTCCTGTTTAATGACATCATCATTCATATGCGTCTCCAACGAGAGCGGGCAGTCATTCCTATCCCCAATTCGGAATCAAAAATCAATGTATATAACGGGAGGGTTCGAGCCTTCCTCGGGTCCCAGTCCAAGGGCCGAACTTAGTGCCCTTCACTGCACCCATAGCCTGCGGGCCAGCCGCGCCAGCCGCCAGCTCGCGGCCTTTCTGGTGTGTGCCGTCACAACAGCCGCTTGCGTCCTGACCCCCGCACCTCTCTCGGCCGGATAGCCCAACGGGCGCATGACCGGACCGGTCAGCGCCTCCGTCAGCGCAATCTGCGCCGTGGTCAGGTCTTGACGCCAACTATCTGACTTGCCTCTGCGAAAGAAATCAGACGGCAGCTTCGGGACCGCCGAATCCTGCCCCTCTCCGCTCGGCGGGCGAACCGCCTCGAACGAGCACTGCGCCACGAATTCCTCACATTGGCTGAAGCGAAACAGGGTTTCCGATATGTTCGAACACACGCTGCAGCGTCGCCGGCCCATCGCGCAGCAGGCTCTTCGTACTGCACTTCGGCATAGCCGCCCGTCAGCGACGCGATGCGCTGTCCGTTTTGCACCGACCGCACCCAGATCTCGCACGCCTCCGCCACGCCGATTCCAGAAATATCCGACGCCCACCCGCGCGAGGCAGCCAGCAACGACGCCACCACCGCACGCGGATCACGGATGAGGTGAATGAAAAACGCATCTGGAAACAGCGCCAGGATATCCTGGGCAAACGCCACATGGGCGGGCGTCTTCTCCAGGATGAACCTGGCCCCCGGTTTGTCCTCCGCCACCTTGGCCAGGACCGAAGCCGCGAATTCACGCAGCAACCCGAAATAAGCTGCCTCATCCATCAGGCGATGCAACCCCATCACGTGATCTTCGGCCACCCAGCGCCGCCAGCGTTCGAAGTTGGAGCGCATGTAACCAGAAAACAGATGCGTCTCGAACGCCGAGGCTATCGCCGGCGATCGGGTCAGCAGCATATGCAGCCAGGTCGTCCCGCTGCGCGGGGCGCCGACGATCAGCAGCAACCGCCTTCCCGTTGGAGCGTGATGGTCTACCATAAGTTAACTTTGCAGACGATCAGACAGGAGCGCAATCATTCCGTCACCACCTGCACCAGTTGCGCCTTCAAATACCCTGTCTCCGGCAGATGCGGATGCACCGGATGGTCCGGGCCGGCACCTCCGGTAAACAAGATCCGCCCCTCCCGCCGTGCCCGGTGCAGCCCTCGCGCGATCTCTCCGGCCCACGCTTCCGCCGGCGCGTGATGGCTGCACGAAGCAACGAACAGGAACCCGCCCGCCGCGCACCAGCTCCGCCGCCAGCCGCGCCATGCGTCCGTATGCGCGCAAACCCGCGGCAGCGTCCTTCCGGGACTTCGCGAACGCCGGCGGATCGCACACGACCAGATCGAACCGCTCCCCCGCTGCGCCCAACTCCTGCATCACCTCGAACGCATCGCCACGCCGCACGGCCACGCGCCCAGCCAATCCGTTACCTGCCGCCGCCATTTCAGCCTGATGCAGCGCCGCCGCGCTGGAATCGACCAGCAGCACCTGCTCCGCCCCCGCCGCCGCACAACGCAACCCGAACGCTCCCGTATGAGCGAACAGGTCCAGCACCCGACCGCCCGTCGCCAGCGCCGCCACCCGATCGCGGTTTGGCCGCTGATCGAAGAACCAGCCCGTCTTCTGTCCCGCCAATGGATCAACCGGAAAGCGCACACCGCCTTCCTCGACGATCGTGTCCCGCCGCCGTCCCATGCAGCAGCGCAACCTCCGCCGCCAGCCCCTCCAGCCGTCGCCCCGCGGAATCATTGCGGGCCACCACGCCGCGCAACGGCAACTCTCGCCAGCAGCGCCTCCGTGATCACCGGCAGCAGCCGGTCCATGCCGGCGCTGTTCGCTTCAACCACCACGACATCGTCGTAGCGGTCGATGATCAGCCCGGGCAGCCGGTCGGCTTCGGCATGCACCAGGCGGTGAAACGCCGTATCGCACACCCGGGCCCGCAACCCGATTGCCTCGCGCAGCCGGCCACGCATCCAGGACAGATCGATCACCGCCGCCGGATCGGCGTCCAGCAGCCTGGCAGCAATCAGGCTGTGCGGGTTGAACATGGCGGTGCCGAAGCGCACCCCGTCATCGCCCTCCAACCGCACCAGCGTCCCGGGCTCCATGCGCCGGTACTCCGGCTGCATCGCGATCTCGTTGCTGAACGCCCAGGGAGCGCCGGCCCGCAGCCGCCGCCCTTGGCCCGGCAATAGCCGCAGCAGCGGCCGGTCGGACATCAGGCGGCTTGTCGACTCGCCGGCAGCAGGATGGCGGAGAGCGCCGCGACCAGCCGGTCCATCATGGCGTCGGTGTGCAGCGGCGTGGGCGTCAGCCGCAGCCGCTCCGCCCCGCGCGGCACCGTGGGATAGTTGATCGGCGTGGCATACATCCCGAACTCGTCCAGCAACCGCCGGCTGACCTCGCTGCACAGCGCCGCGTCGCCGACATGCACCGGGACGATGTGGCTGGAAGACGGAAGACAGGGCACTCCCGCGGCATGCAGGCGCCGCTTCAACGTCTCGGCCCGCTCGAACAACGCTGCACGGCGTGCCGCATTCCGGCGAACCTCGCGCACGCTCGCCAATGCCGCGGCGGCGATCATCGGTGGCAGGGAGGTGGTGAAGATGAACCCCGGCGCGGTGGAGCGGATGTAATCCACCACCTGCGCATCACCGGCGATGTAACCGCCGTGGCAGCCGAACGCCTTGGCGAGCGTCCCTTCGATGACATCGATCCGGTCGGCCACGCCGTCCCGCTCGGCCACACCGGCGCCATTCGGCCCATACATGCCGACCGCGTGCACCTCGTCCAGATAGGTCATCGCGCCAAACCGTGCCGCCAGGTCGCAGATATCGCGCCGATCGGCGCGATATCGGCATCCATCGAATAGACCGACTCGAAGGCAATCAGCTTCGGGGCATCCGGCTCGGCTTCGGCCAGCAGCGCTTCCAGATGCGCCACGTCATTGTGGCGGAAGATGCGGCAGGTCGCCTTCGATCCCTTGATCCCGGCGATCATCGAGGCGTGGTTCTTCTCGTCCGAGAACACCACCCAGCCAGGCATCGAGTTCAGGATCGTCGCCAGCGCCGCCTGGTTCGCGATGAAGCCGGACGTGAACAGCAGTGCCGCCTGCTTGCCGTGCAGATCGGCCAGCTCCGCTTCCAGCGCATCATGCAACGGGCTTGTCCCGCCGATATTCCGCGTCCCGCCGGCGCCCACGCCCATGTCGCGCGCCGCCGCACATGCGGCCTGCACCACCACCGGGTCACCGCCCATGCCGAGGTAATCGTTGGACGACCACACCAGCACCTCGGACCCGTCGCCGCGGCGATACAGCGGGAACCCGGCCGTCTGTTTCGCCAGCGGCGTGTACCGGCGATAGCGGCCCTGCACGCGAATATCATCGAGCGCTCGGCAACAATGGTCATGGAATGCATGCATGGTGTGCCCTCGCACGCGACAGGTCCGCCCGGCTACTCCGCCAGACGCCGTCGCAGCGTTTCGTTGACCAGCGCCGGGTTCCCTTTCCCGGCCATCGCTTTCATCGTCTGCCCGACAAAGAAGCCGAACAGCTTGTCCTTGCCGGCGCGGTACTCCGCCAGCTTGTCGGCGTTGGCCGCCAGCACCTTGTCCACCGCCGCCTCGATCGCCCCGGTGTCGGTAACCTGGCGAAGGCCTTTCGCTTCGATGATGCGGGCCGGGTCATCCCCGGAATCGACCATCGCCTCGAACACCTCCTTGGCGATGCGGCCGTTGATCGTGCCGTCCGCCATCAGGTCGAGCAGCCGGCCCAGATTGCCGGCACTGACCGGACTATCCGTGATCGAGCGGCCGGTACGGTTCAGCGCGGCGAAAAAATCGCCCATCACCCAGTTCGCCGCGATTTTGGCGTCGCGCCCATGCGCCACCGTCTCATAGAAATCCGCGGTCGCCTGTTCGGCGACCAGCACGCCGGCATCATAGGTCGGCAGACTATAGTCGCGGATGAACCGATCCTTCTTCGCATCCGGCAGCTCCGGCAGCTTCGATTTCAGCGCGGCGATCCAGTCTTCCTCCAGCACCAGCGGCAGCAGGTCCGGATCGGGGAAATAGCGGTAATCATGCGCGTCTTCCTTGCTCCGCATGCTGCGCGTCACGCCACGCGCGGCATCGAACAGACGGGTTTCCTGCCCCACCGTCCCGCCGGACTCCCATACCTCGATCTGGCGCCGTGCTTCCGCCTCGATCGCCTGCATCACGAAACGGACGGAGTTGACGTTCTTCACCTCGCAGCGGGTGCGATACGGCTCACCGTGCTTGCGCACCGATACATTCACATCGGCGCGCATGGAGCCCTCCTCCATGTTGCCGTCGCAAGTACCGAGATAGCGCAGGATCGTACGCAGCTTGCGCAGATAAGCACCGGCTTCTTCCGGACTGCGCAGGTCAGGCTCGCTGACGATCTCCATCAACGCAACGCCGGCCCGGTTCAGGTCGATGAAGGTTTTGCTCGGATGCTGGTCGTGCAGCGACTTGCCCGCATCCTGCTCCAGATGCAGACGGGTGATGCCGATCTCCCGGGTGCTGCCATCGGCCAGTTCAATCTGGATGGCACCTTCGCCCACGATCGGGTGCTGGTACTGGCTGATCTGATAGCCGGCCGGCAGGTCCGCATAGAAATAGTTCTTCCGATCGAACCGGCTGACCGGGTTGATGCGGGCATTCAGCCCCAGACCCGTGCGGACAGCCTGGGCGACACACTCGCGGTTGATCACCGGCAGCATGCCGGGGAACGCGGCATCGACGAAGCTCACCTGGGTATTGGGCTCGCGCGCCGAAATCAGTCGCCGCGCCAGAGAACAGCTTGGCCTTGCTGATCACCTGGGCATGCACTTCCAGGCCGATCACCAGCTCCCATGGGCCGGTGGTGCCTTCGATCGTGTAGCTTTCGCCGGGCATCATCTCCACTGCGGGGTTCGAACTTCTGCTTCATTACACCACCAGCGGCTCGGTCACAATTCTGTCCCTCCCGGGTCACCACACCCGTACGGACTACGGTCGTTCACTCCTTGTGGACGTGCGGTCCTCTTGGACAATAGAAGCGGATAGGGGCGAATCCCGGACAGGCAACATGCAAGTCTCTCGCCTGAACCGCTGAGCCCGCAGGGAGCCCTTGCTTGTCCATCTATCTCGCCCGCTTCGCCGATACGATCCGAGCCTCCAGTGAAAAGGCCATCCGCGCCGACGTCACGCTGGGAGGTCAGCTGCTCCTCGATCGGCTAGGCGATCTTGCTGTCAGCTACGCCCCGTTGGAGCATATCCAGCACGGCGCCCGGGTCGTCATCGTCGGCATTACCCCCGGCGCGCAGCAAGCGGCCAACGCTCTGTGCGAAGCGCGACGTCGCTTGCTGGCCGGTGATGACCACCCGGAGGTGCTCGCGGCAACGAAAGTCTTCGCATCGTTCTCCGGGCCGATGCGTGCACAAACCTGATCGACATGCTGGATCACATCGGCGTCGCACGATGGCTTGGCATTCCGTCGACTGCCGACCTTTGGGCCGCCCGAAGTGAACTCGCCCACTTTACGTCGGCCCTGCGCTACCCGGTATTCGTCGGTAAGAAGAACTACAACGGGGCGCCCCCGATGGTGCGAACAACCCCGCTTGTGCGATTGCTCAATGAGTGCCTGCGGGAGGAGGCCACCGCGCTGCCTGACGCACTCTGGGTCCCGCTAGGATTGAAAGCCGAGGCAGGAGTTCAGTATCTCGTCCGCAAGGGCCATCTCGAACAGGCGCGGGTGCTGAGCGGCCTCTTGCATCCGAGCGGCGCCAATAACGAGCGCGTAGCGTATTTCATCGGGCGAAAGGCGCGCGATGCGCTTTCAGTCAAGACGGTATCCGCCGTGATCGACAGAGCGCGGGAAGAACTTGTGGCTCAGGTGGCCAGGCTTCGATAGCTAGCCGAGCTTGCTGCTCTTCTTCTCGATCGCTCCCAGCAGGTCCTGCCACGAGTCAACGAAAGACTTCGCCCCATCGACCTGAAGCTGCGCAGCGAGCGCGTCCACGTCGATACCCGCCCTCACATGTGCCGCGATCACCTGCTCGCAATCGCCGCCGTCGTGGGCAAGGCCGGCGCCCAACTCGCCATGTTCGCCGAACGCGCGCAGCGTGGCATCCGGCATCGTGTTCACCGTATTGGGCGCGGCCAGCGCCGTGACATACAGCGTATCGGGCGCCTTCGGATCTTTCATGCTCGTGCTGGCAAACAGCAGGCGCTGCGGCCTGGCCCCCGCATTCGCCAGGCGCTGCCAGCGATCCGAGTCCAGCACATCGCGATACGCCTTGTAGGCTTGCTGGCCGACCGCCACGCCCAGGCGATCGCGCAGCTTGTCAGGCACTTTCTCGACGACCGCGCGATCCCACCGGCTGATGAACACCGACGCAACCGAATGGACGTCGAGCGGCATTCCGGCTGCCACCCGGCGCTCAAGTCCCGCCATGTAAGCGTCCGCGGCGGCGAGATAATCGGCACGCGAAAACAGCAGCGTCACGTTCATCGAAACGCCGGCAAAGATGCTGTCCTCGATTGCCGGCAAGCCTTCGATCGTGCCGGGGATCTTGATGAACAGATTGGGCTTTCCCGCCTTGTCGTGCAGCCTCTTGGCCTCGGCGACCGTTGCCGCCGTGTCATGAGCGAGCTTCGGCGAAACCTCCAGCGACACCCAGCCATCCACACCGCTGGTCCGGCGATGAATGGGCAGGAACAGGTCCGCCGCGCGCGCCAGGTCCGCAAGCGCCAGCTCGAAAAACAGCGCCTCTCCCGAAAGTCCCTTGCCAAGCAGCTTGCGGATATCGTCGTCGTATTTGGCGCTGTGCGTGATGGCGTGATCGAAGATGGTCGGGTTGGAGGTCAGCCCGGTCACCGACAGATCATTGATGTAGCGCCTGCAACGTCCCGCTATCGAGCATGTCGCGGGTGATATCGTCCAGCCAGAGACTCTGTCCCATCGCATGCAGCCGTTCGGTCGCCTTCATGTCCATATCTCCTCGTCTGTCATCACGCACTCTTTTCGACGTGACCACCGAATTCAAAACGCAGCGCCGACAGCAGCTTGTTGGAGAACTCGTCTTCCCCGCGAGAGCTGAACCGCGCGTACAACGCGGCGCTGATGACCGGCGCCGGCACGCCTTCATCGATCGCCGCCTGCAAGGTCCAGCGGCCTTCGCCGGAGTCGGAAACGCGGCCGTGGAAACCCTCCAGGCCAGGGCTCTTCCGCAACGCGCTGGCGGTCAGATCCAGCAGCCAGGAGCCAATAACGCTGCCGCGGCGCCAGACCTCCGCGACCTTATCGATCTCGATCTCGTATTTGTATAGCTCGGGATGGCGCAGCGGCGTGGTTTCGGCGTCCATCTCGCGCTGATGCAAGCCGGCATTGGCGTGATGGATGATGTTCAGGCCCTCGGAATAGGCCGCCATGATGCCGTATTCGATGCCGTTATGGACCATCTTGACGAAATGGCCGGCGCCGTTCGGGCCGCAATGCAGATAGCCCTGCTCGGCCGGGCCGGGTTCGCCGGTCGCGCCCGGCGTGCGGGATGCGGCTTCCGACGCCCGGTGCCAGCGCCTTGAATACCGGATCGAGCCGCTTCACCACCTCGTTCTCGCCGCCGATCATCAGGCAATAGCCGCGCTCCAGGCCCCAGACGCCGCCGCTGACGCCGACATCGACGTAGTGCAACCCCTTGGCCTTCAACTCGCCGGCCCGGCGAACGTCGTCGTGATAGTAGGAATTGCCACCATCGATCACGGTGTCCCCGGCATCGAGCAGCGGCGTCAATGTCCCGAGCACCGGATCGACCACCCCTGCCGGCACCATCAGCCAGACGGCACGCGGCTTGGACAGAGAGTTGATAAAGGTCTTCAGACTCGTGCTGCCCTTCGCACCTTTGTCCACCAGCTCCTTCACCGCTGTCTCATGAGCGTCATAGACGTGGCATTCGTGACCCGCGCGGATCAGTCGCACCACCATGTTGCCGCCCATCCGGCCCAGACCGATCATGCCAAGTTGCATCGAGCGTTCTCCTTGTGCGCGAGAGCCATTTGCTCCGCTTATGGTTCAGGTGCGGCGCGCGATCGCCTGCTTCGCCGCCGCGATAACGTGCTCTGTCGTGAAACCGAAATGCTCGGCAACCACCTTGATCGGCGCCGACATGCCGAACGTGTGCATGCCCAGCACCACCCCGCGGCGGCCGGCGTAGCGGTGCCAGCCGATCGCCGCCGCTTCCTCGACCGTCACGCGCGCGGTCATCGCCGCCGGCAGCACACTCTCCTGATAGGCTTCGTCCTGCTCCTCGAACAGCTCCCAGGACGGCATGCTGACCACCCGCGCGGCGATATTCTCGGCGGCCAGTTTCTCGCGGGCGCTCATGCACAGCGAGACCTCGCTGCCGGTGCCGATCAGTATCACATCCGGCTTCCCATTCGGGGCGTCGGCCAGCACATAAGCACCGCGCACCAGCCCTGACGCCGGCGCGTATTTGCTGCGATCCACGGTCGGCAGCGGCTGGCGCGAGCAGATCAGCGCGGCCGGGCGGCTGGTGAACTGCAGAACGGTGCGATACGCCTCCGCCATCTCGTTCGCATCCGCCGGGCGGATCACCACCATGCCGGGGATCGCGCGCAGCGAAACGATCTGCTCGATCGGCTGGTGCGTCGGGCCGTCCTCGCCGACCCCGATCGAGTCATGTGTCCAGACATGAATCACCGGCAGGTCCATCAACGAAGACAGCCGGATCGCGCCGCGCGCATAATCGGTGAAGATCAGGAAGCCGGAGCCGAACGCGCGCAGTCCGGTCAGCGTCATGCCGTTGACCATGGCGCACATCGCGTGCTCGCGCACACCGAAATGCATGTTGCGGCCGGTGAATGCGCCTGGGCTGCCCGGCGGCTGGAAATCCCCGGCGCCCTCGAACGTCAGGCGCGTCTTGGTGCTCGGCGACAGGTCCGCGGCGCCGCCCACCAGCCAGGGCATGTGGGCCGCGATCGCGTTCAGCACCTGGCCGGACGCATCGCGCGTGGCAATACCCTTCTCGCTCGCCGCAAAGCTCGGAATCGCGCTATCCCAGCCCTTCGGCAGCTCCCGGCGCATGATGCAGTCCACCTGCCCGGCGAGATCGGGATGTTCGCTGCGGTAGCGCGCGAAACTTGGCTGTTCCACGCCTCGTGCAGCTTCGCTCCCCGTGCGCCCATCCCGGCCGCGAAATGCTCGCGCACGCCGGGTGGAACGACGAAACTCTTGTCGGGATCGAAGCCGAAGAAACGCTTGGTCAGCCGCACTTCCTCTTCGCCGAGCGGCTCTCCGTGCGCTTCCGGAGAGTCCTGCTTGTGCGGCGAGCCATAGCCGATATGGCTATGCACCACGATCAGCGTCGGCCGGTCGGTGACGGCAGCCGAATTCCGCGTACGCGCGGCGCAACTGCTCAAGGTCGTTCGGGTCGCTCACCCGGGTCACGTTCCAGCCATAGGCGAGAAACCGTGCGGCGGTGTCCTCGGTGAAGGCGATGTCGGTATGGCCTTCGATGGTCACCCGATTGCTGTCATAGATCCAGCACAGGTTCGCCAGACGCAGATGTCCGGCGAGCGATGCAGCCTCGCTGGTGATCCCCTCCATCATGTCGCCGTCGCCGCACAGCGCATAAACATTGAAATCGAACAGATCGAAGCCCGGCCGGTTATACGTGGCGGCGAGCCACCGTCCGGCCGCCGCCATGCCGACGCTGGTAGCAGCGCCCTGCCCCAGCGGACCGGTCGTGGTCTCCACCCCAGAGGTCCAGCCGAATTCCGGATGACCTGGGCAGCGACTGCCGGCCTGACGGAACGTCTCGATATCCTGCAGCGTCACCGCGTCACGGCCGACCTGTTCATAAGACGGGTGGACCGCCTTGATGCCGGCCAGATGAATCAGGCTGTAGAGCAACATCGAGGCATGGCCGCACGACAGCACGAAACGGTCGCGGTTTATCCAATCGGGGTCTGCGGGATCATAGCGCAATACCTGCTGCCACAGCGCATACGCGGTTGGGGCGGCATCCATCGGAGTGCCTGGATGTCCCGATTTTGCCTTCTGAACCGCATCGACCGCCAGCATGCGAATGGTATTGATCGCCAGTTGGTCCATGCCGGTCTGCTGCTGCATATCGTCCATCCTGTCCACCTGCTCGCCCGCGGACCGAGGTTAGGCGGCGGGCTTGCCTTGTGCAATGAGCCGGGCGCCCAGCGGGCTTATGCCACCGCCTTGTGTCAATGCCCATGAAGGTCCTGGAACGACAGCAACCAGGCAAACTACGCAGCGATCAACCTAGCAGCCGGCCGATCACACGCGCGGTGTAGTCCACCACCGGAATGATCCGTCCGTAATTGATCCGCGTCGGGCCGATCACGCCGATCGCGCCCAGAATACGCCCTGTTTCGTTGCGCGCCGGCGCGACGATCATGGAAATGCCGGTGGTGCCGAAAAGCCCGCTCTCCGCGCCGATGAAAATCCGCACGCCGTCCGACTGCTCGGCCAGGTCCAGCAGGCGCAGCATCGTTTCCTGCGTTTCCAGCCGCTCGAACAGGGCCTGGATCGCGGCCAGCCGCTCGATCTGGGTGACGTCCGACAGCAGCCGCGCCCTGGCCGCGCACAATCAGGCTGCCGCCGCGCCCTTCAGAGCTCCAGGTGGCCAGGCCCGTTTCGACAATCCGGGCCGAGAGCTCGTCCAGTTCCGTGCGGTTCGCCGCCATCTCATCGCCGACGATCCGCCGCAGATCGCCCAGCGGCCGGCCGGCGATACGCGCATTCAGATAGTTGCCGGCCTGTTGCAGGGCGGACGGGGGAACGCCGGGCGGGGTATCGATCACCCGGTTCTCCACGTGGCCATCTGCGCCGACCAGCACCACCAGCGCGCGGCCGGAGCCAAGCGGGACGAACTCGATATGCTTGAGCGGCCCTTCGGTCTTCGGCGCCAGCACCAGCCCGGCCGCGGCGGACAGGCCGGACAGCATGGAACTGGCGTCGGCCAGCGTGTCCTCCAGGCTGCGGCCCGAGGCCGCGAGCGAAGCCGAAATAGCCGCACGCTCATCCTCGCTCAGATCGCCGAACTGCAGCAGCCCATCGACGAACAGGCGCAGGCCCCGGTCGGTCGGCAGCCGGCCGGCGGAGGTGTGCGGCGCGAACAGCAGGCCGGCCTCGGTCAGGTCGGCCATGACGTTGCGGATCGTCGCCGGCGATACGTTCATCGGCAGGCGGCGGGACAAGGTGCGGCTGCCCACCGGCTCGCCGGTTTCGACATACTGCTCGACGATTTCCCGCAGCACCGCGGCCGAGCGCGCATCGAGTCCCGGCGGCAGCGCAGCCGGACGCGCAGCGCGGAATTGGTTATTGACCGGCACGTCCATGGGAGCCTTCTAGCATGGAAAGCCAGGTAGCGGTACGCCTTTGGTCAAACCGCGACTGGCTGGGGTGACAGGGCGGCGCGGTTCTGGTCTTGCTGATCGGACCCTGACACAGGAGCTGCCCAATGCGTCCCTCCGGCCGTGCCGCCGATGAATTGCGTCCCCTGTCGATCACGCCCGGCTTCGCCCGCCACGCCGAGGGTTCGTGCCTGATCCGCATGGGCAACACCGAGGTGCTGTGCGCGGCCAGCGTCGAGGGCCGGGTGCCGCCGTTTCTGCGCGGCTCCGGCCAGGGCTGGGTGACGGCGGAATACGGCATGCTGCCGCGCGCCACCCACACCCGCGGCGAGCGCGAGGCAGCGCGGGGCAAGCAGTCCGGCCGCACGCAGGAGATCCAGCGCCTGATCGGGCGCAGTCTGCGGGCCGTCGTGAACCGGCCGGCAATGGGCGAGATGACCATCACGCTGGATTGCGACGTGCTGAACGCCGACGGTGGCACGCGCTGCGCCGCAATCACCGGCGCCTGGGTCGCGCTCAGCCTGGCATTCCGCCACCTGCGCAAGATGAACGTGCTGAAAGCCGATCCGCTGGTCGGGCAGGTGGCGGCGGTGTCCTGCGGGATCGCCGGTGGCGAGGCGGTGCTGGACCTGGACTATGACGAGGATTTCGTCGGCGGAGGCGGACGCGAATTTCGTCCTGACCGCCGCCGGCGGCATCGTCGAGGTGCAGGCCACGGCGGAACGGGCGCCGTTTTCCGAACCGCAGCTCCAGGCATTGCTGTCGCTGGCGCGGGCCGGCACCGCGAACGCTGTTCGCCAGGCAGCTGCGAGGCGGCGGGAGCCGCATAATGGCGCGGCGGCTGCAACGCGGGGCGCAGTTGGTGCTGGCCAGCCATAATCCGGGCAAGCTGGCGGAAATCGCGCGCTGCTGCACCCGTTTGCCCTCCAACCGGTGTCCGCGGCCGAGCTTGGACTGCCCGAGCCGGCTGAGGATGCGCCGGATTTTGCCGGCAACGCGCGGATCAAGGCGCTGGCCGCCGCACAGGCGAGCGGATTGCCGGCGCTCTCAGACAACTCCGGCTTCTCGGTCGCGGCTCTGGACGGGGCGCCGGGCGTGTATTCGGCGCGCTGGGCCGGGCCCGACAAGGATTTCACGGCTGCCATGACCCGAGTGAACCAGCAGTTGGCCGGTGCCAGCGACCGGCGCGCCTGGTTCACCGCGGCACTGTGCCTGGGATGGCCGGACGGGCGCACGGATACTTTTCTCGGCCGGGTTGACGGCACGGCGGTCTGGCCGCCGCGCGGCGACAAGGGGTTCGGCTATGACCCGATGTTCGTCCCGGTCGGTGCCGATCGGTCATTCGGCGAAATGGTCCGGGACGAGAAGCATGCGCTCAGCCATCGCGCGCGGGCATTTGCACAGCTCTGTGCGGCCTGCCTCGAATGAGACTTCGCGAAAGCGAAAGCACGGGCCGGAGTGTGATCGATGATGCCGGTGCCCAATTCCGAAGGAATACCCGGAAGGAGGGGCGAATGGCCGTGACCGCCAGGACTGCAACGAATATTCCGGCGCCTGGAGTTGCCGCGCGAATTGCCAGGCTGGACTGGCCCTCGCTGAGCCGGGAGCTGGATGAGTTCGGCTGCGCCAGGACGGGGCCGCTGCTAAGTCCGGCCGAGTGCACGACGCTGGCGGGGCAGTACGGATCCGACCAGTGGTTTCGTAGCCGTGTCGTGATGGCACGCCACGGATTCGGCCGCGGAGAATACAAATACTATGCGTATCCGCTCCCGGAGCTGATCCAGGGATTGCGCGAAGCGCTGTATGCCCGACTGGCGCCGGTGGCCAACCGTTGGCACGCGGCACTCGGAGCCGCGGCTGGATTCCCGGCCGAGCATGCCGCCTATATCGAGCAGTGCCACGCGGCCGGACAGACGCGTCCCACGCCACTGATGCTGCAATACGGTACCGGCGACTATAACTGCCTGCATCAGGATCTGTACGGCGATCTGTTCTTTCCGTTGCAGGTGGCAATTTTGCTCAGCTCCCCAGGGCAGGACTTCACCGGTGGCGAGTTCGTGCTGGTCGAGCAGCGTCCTCGAATGCAATCGCGTGCCGAGGTAGTTTCTCTCACGCAGGGAGGGGGCGTCATCTTCGCGGTGAACCACCGCCCGGTGCAGGGAACGCGCGGCGTCTATCGCGTGGCAATGCGGCACGGGGTCAGCCGGCTGCGCTCCGGGCAACGACTGACGCTCGGCGTAATCTTCCACGACGCGCGATGAGCGGTGATCTGCTGAGCTCGCCTGCCCCGCCGGCGACGCACGAGAACCTGGATGCCGGCGCGATCCTGCTGCGCGGCTTTGCGCGGGATGTCGCGGCGGAGCTGATGCGGGCAGTCGATGGGGTGGCGGGCACGGCGCCGTTCCGGCACATGGAAACGCCGGGCGGGTATCGCATGTCGGTCGCGATGACCAATTGCGGCGCTGCCGGCTGGGTGACCGACCGCAGCGGCTATCGCTACGATCCGGTCGATCCGCTGACCGGCCTTGCGTGGCGCGCCATGCCGGATGCGTTCCAGGCGCTCGCCGGACGCGCTGCGGCAGCGGCCGGATACGCTGGGTTTATCCCGGATGCATGTTTGATCAATCGTTACCAACCGGGTGCGCGACTGTCGCTGCACCAGGACCGCAACGAGCGCGACATGTCGGCACCGATCGTGTCGGCGTCGCTGGGACTGCCGGCAACTTTTCTGTGGGGTGGCGCGATGCGCACCGCTCGGCCGCGCCGTATCCGCCTGGAGAGCGGCGATGTGGTGGTGTGGGGCGGCCCCGCGCGCCTGCAATTCCATGGCGTCGATACCTTGGCCGACGGCGAGCACAAGCTGACCGGCCGGTGCCGCATCAACCTGACCTTCCGCCGCGCTCTTTAAGAGCGTGATCGCTTGAGGCTGGCGGTCCGAAAGCGTGAATCACGCTCTCAGACGAAGAAACTAGAACATGAGCGCTTCATCTTGAACCGATCATGTTCTAAGGGCGGGCCACTCGCCCTGTATCGTGCGGCAAATGGCAGGAGGAACCCTGGATGCTGTTGCAAATCGACGGCCGCCGCATCGCCTACGATGTGGTCGGGCCGGAGAGCGGACCCGTGGTCTGCTTCACGCACTCACTGGCAGCCGACGGCGGCATGTGGGCCGAGCAGCTTCCGCCGTTGCTGGCGGGCGGCTTCCGTGTGTTGCGGCTGGATATGCGCGGGCATGGCGGCAGCGACCCGGCGCCGCGGCCCTACAGCATGAACCAGCTCGCCGGCGATGTAGCGGCAGCGCTGGCCGTGCTGGAAATTTCGCGCATCCATTACATCGGTCTGTCGATCGGCGGCATGCTCGGCCAGGCCTTCGCGCTCGCGCACGGCGATCGACTAGTCTCGGCCATGTGGTGCGACACGCTGCCGGCCAGTCCGCAGGGTGCGAAAGCCGCCTGGGACGAGCGCATCGCCACGGTGCAGCGGGCGAACTCGCTGGAACCGCTGGCCGACGCAACGGTGGAACGCTGGCTGACGGACGGTTTCAGGCAGCGCAATCCACGGCGCTGGAGGCAGATCCGCGACACCGTGGCGGCGACGACGCCGACCGGCTATCTCGGTTGCTGCGACGCTATCCTTGATTTCGATTTCACCGGGCGGCTGGCGTCTTTGCACGTACCATTGCTGGTGGTCTGCGGCGACCAGGACCCCGGAACGCCGCCGGAGCAGAATCGCAGGATCGCGGCTCTGGTGCCTGGAGCGCAGTACGAGCCAATCGCTGACGCCAGGCATTTCCCGAATGTCGAGCATCCGGATACGTTCAACCGGATCATGATGGGATGGCTCGACGCGCAGCGGCATCGCTGACCCGAACCGGAGTCTCCTCCCGGACGGCCCAGACAGCAGCCTGTCGCCGCTCGCCCGGACGGCCTTCCGCACTGTTTTCGGTAATCATCGTTAGCCTGCTCGTTGCCGCAGTGAATGCAATGCGCCACCGATACCAGCGGCCCGAAGGGCCGACTGGTATGCGCACAGGGTTGGCGTGGCGGCTGCGTGCGAAATCAATAAGATACCAGCGCCCCAACGATCTCCGGAGGGGTCAAGACTTTAGGCCGCTGCTATAAGTCGGATTCTGCTGGCATTGCTCGTCATTCCGTGCAGAACAGCGGCATGCGCCGCGCATTCATCGCCCTGATCCTGGTTTTTGCGACAATCCCGGCGATGGCGCGATCACCAGCGGCCCCGGCAACCTGCCAGGCAGCGATTGACGACGCCGAAGCCGGGCGAGGGCTGCCACCAGGATTGCTGTCCGCGGTGGCGCTGGTGGAAAGCGGGCGGCCGGATCCCCGATCCGGGGCGATCCGTCCCTGGCCCTGGACGATCAATGTGGAGGGCGCCGGCTTCTTCTTCCCCAGCAAGCCGGTCGCAATCGCCGCGGTTCGGGAATTGCTTGCAAGCGGCTTCCGCTCGATCGACGTCGGTTGTCTGCAAGTCAACCTGATGTACCACCCAGCCGCATTCTCCAGCCTGGAGCAGGCCTTCGATCCCATGGCGAACGCCCGCTATGCGGCCCGTTTTCTGGACGCGCTATACGACCACAGTCAGGACTGGACCAAGGCGGTCGCGGATTACCATAGCCAGACGCCCGCGCTTGGCGCGGCGTACCGCAGCCGCGTGCTGGCGCGGTGGCACCCGCCCGGCGGAACCGAGATACGCTACACCGATTTCGCCCCGACGGAGGCGGCGTACGGCGCCTTCAGCTCAGGGAGAACCGCCTACGCGGATTTCGCGCCGGCTACCGCCCCCGCGGCGGCGCCTCGCGGCAAGAGACGCTGAAGCGGTACGGCGGGGTCGGCCAGCAGCACCGGGTCGACGGGCCTGCCGGATTTGATCAGCGCCGTGCCGGCGCGGATGTCGCGCGTGCTGCCGGCGGCAGTCACCCCCACCACGGAGTCATCCGCGGCCAGATGTACCGCGCAAAATGCGGGCGACTGATCGATCCGGACGACAGTTCGGACCGCGTCGGCGGGAAGACCGGTGATCTGCAGATTGACACCGTGCTGATCGGTCCAGAACCAGGGAATGTCATCGTACGGCGTCGGGTCGCCAGCCATTGACCGGCCGACGGCAATCCCGTGATTCTGCGCGTGTCGCCACGATTCCAGCCGAAGCCGGCGCCCGTACTGCGGGTGCAGGAACGCCGTGACATCGCCCGCCGCGAAGATTTCCGGCGCGCCGGTGCGGCCAAGCTCATCGACCAGGATGCCGCCCTCGATCGGCAGGCCGGCGTTGTGCGCCAACTCCAGGTTTCGCTGCATGCCGATCCCGGCAACCACAAGGTCGGCGTCGAGCGTCCCATCGCGGCAAATGACACGGGCGCCCTCGTGCGGGGCAGCCTCGATCGCTTCGATCACGACGCCAAAGCGAAGTTCCACACCCGCCGCACGGTGCAGACCTTCAACGAAACGCGCCCCCTCCGGCGAAACGGACCGGCCCATCGCCGAGGATGTGGCCTCCAGCACCGTAACCGCGCAGCCGCGCGTGCGGGCCGACGAGGCGATCTCCAGCCCAATCACGCCGGCGCCGATGCAGACGATATGCCTGGCCGATGCCAGGCGCGAACGGATCGCCCGGGAATTCCTCCAGGGTACGAAGCAGATGCACCAGCCTGCCGCCAGGAACGGTGAGAGGCCGCGCCCGGCCACCGGTCGCAAGCAGCAACCGGTCATAGGCGAGCAAACCGCCATCCCTCAGGCGGACCTGATGAGCCGATGGGTCTATTTCCTCCACCTGCGCACCGAGCATCAACTCGATATTCAGTTCGGCGTAGAGCCTCTCGTCATGAAAAAAGAGGACCGGCGGCTCGGGGTCGGCGGCAAGCATCGCCTTGGATAGAGGCGGGCGCTCGTAAGGGCGCCACGGCTCATCGCCGATCAGCAGAATGCGTCCGGTGAAGCCGGCCCGCCGCATCGAGATGGCAGCCCAGCCGCCGGCTTGTCCGGCGCCGACAACGATATGCGTGGTGGTCATCCCGGGATGGTCGCTTGAGGACAGCAGCGAGTCCAGAATGGGCGGTGTCCGCGTCAACGGCGGAGCTTAGGGGATTGGGTCGCTATTTCTCAGGGGTCGCCGTCTTCTGCGGGCCGCTGCGCGGACAGCCCTCGGTTTAATGTAATACCAACCCGCGCGGACGAACACTCTAGACCCGTCATGCCCGCGAAAGACCCGTCATTCCCGCTCTCGCGCATAGGCGCTAAAATAGGGCTTGCATAGCGGACTCGGTTTCGATTCAAGCATCGGATGACTCCCGATTCGCGGCTCGACAACGAGGACTGGCCCGGCATCGTCGCGCAGCTCGGCGGTGCCGCGGCGCTGAACCGAAGCGCCCGCGCCAGCAAGGCCTTGCGGCGCGCCCGCGTGATCCCCGATGCAACAACATTGTTGCGGCTGGTGCTGGCCTATTGCCTCGGCATGCACGGCCTGCGCGGCACCGCCGCGTGGGCCAGCGCGAGCGGCCTGACCGACATCTCCAATGTCGCGCTGCTGTATCGGTTGCGTCAGTGCGGCGGGTGGCTGACCGCGCTGATCGGTCAGCTGCTGAACTCTGCCGCGCCGAAGATCAGCCGCCGGCGCATCATCCGCATCCTCGATGCCACCGCGGTGCCGCAGGCCAGCGCCGATGCCCGCGTCAACAACAAGCTGTGGCGCATCCACGCCGCGTTCGACCTGCCCAGCGAACGCTTCGGCTTTTTCGAACTGACCGACCAGCACGAAGGCGAGCGGCTGGACCGGGTGCCGGTGGGGTGCCGGTCGTGGCGGGTGAGATCCGCATCGCCGATCGGGTCTATCTGAAACCGGATCGCATGGCCAATGTGCTGGCCGCCGGCGCCGATCTGCTGGTGCGTGCCGGCTGGAGGAGCGCGCGCTGGCTGGACGCCGACGACGAGCCGCTCGATCTGCCGCGTGAGTTGCGCCGCGCGGCGGCGCACGGCCTGATCGACCGCACCATCCGGCTCGGCCGCAACCACCCGCCCCGCCGCTTGCCCCGCCGCTTGCCCCGCCGCTTGCCCCGCCGCTTGCCCCGCCGCTTGCCCTGCGCATGGTGGCCATCAAAAAGCCCGCGCGGGCGGCGCCGCGCACGGCGCAAGGCGCGCCGCGAGGCGCAACGAGAGCGCTACCAGATCTCGACCGCAACGCTGACTGCCGCCGGATGGGTGATCCTGATCACCTCGTTGCCAGCCGATCACTGGTCCGCCGAGGATGTGCTGGCCCTCTACCGCTTGCGATGGCGGGTCAAGCTGGCGTTCAAACGACTGAAATCGGTGATCGGTCTGCAACCGCCGCCGGGCACCGATGCACGCTCCGCCAGGCCTTACGTGCTGGCGCATCTTCTCAGCATCCTTCTGCTCGAGCCCATCATCGATGAGCTCGAGGACTCTCCCCCCAAGGCCTCTCCCCCCAAGGATGCTCGCCGCCCGGCCTCTCCCCGCTCGGCCTGCACCGCCTGACCAGGCCCGGCGTCTGGCGTCTGCTGCGACAGTTGCGCGCCACTCTGCTGCAAGCCATCATGCCGCAACCAACCCTGTCGCGCTGGCGACGATGCAGCGCCACGCTCAGACGGCATCTGCATGAGCCGCCCCGACGAAAACGCCAATATCAACGTATGCCACAGGTATTTTAGCGCCTATGCGCGCAAGCGGGAATGACGAACATACGTCACCCTCAACACGGTCTGGTATTAGTGCCGGGATCGACCGCGCACGCCTCGGTCTGACGCAGGCTGGTATTGCGCTTCAGGCGCGTGACGAAGGTGCAGTTCCGGTCCGCGAGTTCGGCCCACCAGGCGAAGTCGTAATAGCCGAGATCGAAGACGTAGATTGCCCCGTTTTCGATTGGCAGCAGTTGCTTCGCGGCCGTGATGTCGTTGATGCGGGCCGCGGTCAGGGCAAAGAAGACCGGCTTCGGGGCGCACGGGTCGAACACGACGTGCAGTTTGGCGGCGACTTTGCCTTTGTGCAGACCGAGCCAGTGCCGCATGCGGGCGGCCAGATCGAGTTGTGTTGCATCGCGCGCAAGCGGGAATCCAGCGACTGTCCGTGCAGACCACGCGGTCGCATGGATGTCCGCCTGCGCGACGCCTGCGCGGGCATGAGGAGGGAAGAGTCAGCGTTTCGGACGGTTGGTATTAAACGAAGAAACTAGAACATGATCGCTTCATCTCGAAGCGATCATGTTCTAGGGCGATCGTGTTGTGGTCCGGCGCCGGTGTATACCAGGATAGTCACCGAAGCCGATCCGGATAACGACGATCAGTACATGTGTTGCCCGCCGTTGATCGACAGCGTGCTGCCGGTGATGAAGTCCGCCGCATCCGCCGTCAGGAACGCGACGCCACGGGCGATATCCTCGGCATGGCCCAGGCGGCCCACTGGAATGCGCGCCACGATCTTCTGCAGCACGTCGGCCGGCACCGCCCGCACCATGTCGGTATCCACGTAACCCGGGGCGATCGCGTTGACCGTGATGCCGTAGCGCGCGCCCTCCTGCGCCAGCGCCTTGGTGAAGCCGTGGATGCCGGACTTGGCCGCGGCATAGTTTACCTGCCCGTATTGTCCCGCCTGGCCATTGATGCTGCCCACGTTCACAATCCGCCCGAATTTCCTCTCCCGCATGCTGTCGAACGTCAGCTTGCAGAGGTTGTAACAGGAACCAAGATTGGTATCGATCACCGCATCCCACATGTCGCGGCTCATCCGCGCGAGGGTCCCATCGCGCGTGATGCCGGCGTTGTTCACCAGTATCTCGATCGGCCCGAACTCGACCGCGATCGGCTCCATCGCCGCCTTGCACGCGTCGAAGCTGCCGACGTCGAACTTGACCACTCTGGTCCCGGTCTCACGCTGGAACGCTTCCGCCGCCGAATCATTCCCGGCGTAATTGGCGATGACGATGCGGCCCTGCGCTTTCAGTTCCCTGCTGATTGCGGCGCCGATGCCGCGGGTGCCGCCGGTGACCAGTGCGACGCGTGCCATCATGGAGTCTCCCTCTGCATTATGCCTTCCGGGCGCGAGCCTAGCACCGCGCCTGTTTCGCGGTCAGCGGTAATCCGGGGAAGCCGTGTCCCTCGCGGTGCAACTTGTCGCCAGCCGAGGCGGCTTTATCGCTGCGCCAGCCGCGTTGTGCGATATAGTTCACCCAGCATCATGCGAAGGCCGATGCTGCTGAGCACCAGTTCCCCTTGTTCAACAGCGATCGGCCGTTTCGGCCAGGTCCCATCTACGCTGCGGCGCAACAACTCCACGCCGACGCTGGCTGCTCTGACTACCAGGATTTCCTGCACGCTCGGGATCGTCGTGTAGGCCCACACGTTGGCCCAGGTCTCCGCCTGGTTGCTCGGCGAAAGTATTTCGATCAGCAGCACTGGATCGGTCAGCGCCGTCTCTTCGGACTGATAGTCGGAGCAGGTCACGCCAAGGTCAGGCACTCGCATATTGGTGTCCGACTGCACGTGGGGGATCACGCCGGGAGTGACAATCACAGTGCAGGGACTCTTACGCTCCATCAGGTGGTTGTGGATCATACTGCAAAGCACGCCCTGGATCGCCCCATGCGTCCGGTTGGCCGGCGCCATGGTCTGCGGCTCGCCATCGACGAGTTGCCAGGTTTGCTCGCCCGGCGGGTTCCACGCCAGGAACTCCGCCACCGTCATTCGCACTGGGATCTTGAGCGCCGCGGTCATCCTCCCACGGTATCACAGAAGCCGGGTCCGGCGAGACTGCTTCGCCAAACTACTGATCGTACGCCACCAATGCCTCGCACGGCACATCCAGCCGTGCCCGGCCGTGCAGGAAGCTGAGTTCGATCAGCGCGGCCGCCGCCGGCACCGTCGCGCCAACGCTGCGCAGCAGCGCGATCCCTGCCGCCATCGTGCCGCCCGTGGCAAGCAGGTCGTCCACCACAACCACACGCTGCCCCGGTTCCACCGCATCAGCCTGGATCTCGATCCGGTCGGTGCCGTATTCCAGCGCATAGTCGAACCCGATCGTCTCGCCCGGCAGCTTGCCGCGCTTGCGCAGCATCACGAACCCACAGCCCAGTTTCAGCGCCAGCGGCGCCGCGATCAGGAAGCCGCGGCTTTCGACCCCTGCCAGCAGGTCCGGCTGATAGGCACGCACCGCCTTCGCCATCCGCCCCATCGCCACCTGCCAGGCATCGGCGTCGCGCAACAGTGTGGAGATGTCGTAAAACAGGATACCCGGCTTGGGAAAATCGGGAATGCCCCGGATGTGATCCTTCAGGTCCATGCGGGCCTTCCTGGCTGAGTTGGTTCGCCCTGGTCTATAACGTCCCGCACCGCTGCCGCAACGGGAGGACAGCTTGCCCGACACCGCCCTGCTTAACGCCGATATCGACGCTGCCCTGGCGGACGCCAGGGACGCGTACGTGGCGCGCAATCCGAAAAGTTTCGCTCGCTTTGTGGAGGCCACGGCCGTCATGCCTGGCGGCAACACGCGCACGGTGCTGCACTACGACCCGTTCCCTGTGGCGATGGTAAAAGGCGAGGGCTGCCGCCTGTGGGATGCCGACGGCGCCGAATATGTCGATTTCATCGGCGAATACACCGCCGGCCTCTATGGTCACTCCCACCCGGTCATCCGCGCCGCGGTGGATCGTGCGCTCGACGCCGGCATCAGCTTCGGCGCCTCTAACCTGCTGGAACCGGCCTTCGCCCGCGCCGTATGCCGGCGATTTGGGCTCGACCGCGTGCGCTTCACCAATTCCGGGACGGAAGCCAACCTGATGGCGCTGGCCACCGCCTGCGCTGCCACCAGGCGTCGCGCCGTCATGGTGTTTCATGGCGGCTATCACGGTGGGGTGTTCACCTTCGCCTCTGGCGGCAATCCGATCAACGCGCCGTTCGATTTCGTCGTCGCGCCCTACAACGATATCGACGGCACACAGGCGCTCGTGCAGCAGCACGCCGACAGGCTCGCGGCGATCATCCTGGAGCCGATGATGGGCGGCGGCGGCTGCATCGCCGCCGAGCCCGCCTTCCTGCACGCACTGCGCGACGCGGCCACCCATGTCGGCGCGCTGCTGATCCTGGACGAGGTCATGACCTCCCGCCTGGCGCCCGGAGGATTGCAGTCGCTGCGCGGCGTCAAGCCGGATCTCACGACGTTCGGGAAATACATCGGCGGCGGCATGTCGTTTGGCGCGTTCGGTGGCCGGGCCGAGATCATGGACCTGTTCGATCCGCGCCGGCCGGACGCACTGCCGCACGCCGGCACTTTCAACAATAACGTTCTCACCATGGCGGCGGGTCTGGCCGGGCTCAACGAGGTGTACACGCCCGAAGCGGCAGTGGCGCTGAATACGCGCGGCGACGTGCTGCGTGAGCGGCTGAACGCGCTCTGCCGGGCGGCCGATGCGCCGGTGCAGTTCACCGGGATCGGCTCGATGCTCGCGGTGCACACGGTGCGCGGACCGATCCGCTCACCCGCCGACGCCGCGAAAGGCGACGCGAAGCTGAAGGAGCTGTTCTTCTTCGATATGCTGTCCCAGGGCATCTGGCTTGCCCGGCGAGGCATGATGTCGCTGAGCCTGCCGATCGGAGACACCGAGTGCCACCGGCTGGCCGGTGCGGTGGAAGAGTTCCTGGGTTCGCGCCGGTCCCTGTTCGCGACCGGTCGCGGTTAGCTCCCCACGCCAGCCCCGATCGCCGCAGGCCAAAACAGACCCGCCTAAAGCCGACAGATGCGACCAACAGGGATGCCTGATCGAGTTCGCCGCGAAGCCCGACGGACGGATGCGGAGGACCCACATCCGACCGTTGTCGTCTCATAGACCCCGAATCCGCAGGATTTGGGTCTACCGCGCGCAGGGTTGGTGTGGCAGCTGCGCGCGAAATCAGGACTCACCGACTTCCTGCGGAAGTCGGGTATATCAGTCGGTGCGGGTCAGTCGGCCGGTATGCGGATCGACCGAGAACCGTGCGATGACCGTGTTGTCAGGCGCAGCATAGGTAAAGCCGATCAGTCCATCCGGGCCGGCCGCAACATCGGTGACCTTCCAGGTATGGTTCCCGTTCCATGCCAGTAACGCCTGCGCGATCGTCTGGACGTCGGACGTCGTCAGTTGCCGGTCAGCCGGATGGTGGAACAGGGCAAACGTGCCGAACGCAAACGGGCGCCGGCCCTCCATCCTGCCGTCGCGATTGCGCATCCAACGCATCCGACCCGGAGGCGGAGCCGGAGGTGCCGGGGGACCCGCCAGGGGCGCTGGTGGTGGCCCGGCCGGCCCACCGGGCGGCGGCGCCTGCTGCGCCTGGGCCAGAAGCGCACCTCCCCCGGCTGCCCCGGCAAGTGCGGCAGCCGTCACAATGGCCAGAAAACTCTTTCGCATTCTCGTCTCCTCTCGTGAGAGTCGCTGGAAGATAAGCCCGGCGGATTACCGGCCAACGCCCGGGCGGCGACGAATTGCAACCGAATGCAACATGCCCTGCTCGCGCCGCCTCGAAGTTCCTATGATCCAGAGATGGAACAGATGCCGCATATTCTGGTGGTGGACGATGATCGGGAAATCCGGGAACTGCTTGCCCGGTTCCTGGAGCGCCACCAGCTTCGGGTCACGGTCGTGCGCGACGCCAGGGAGGCGCGGCGCGCCTGGACCACGGGGCATTATCATCTCGTCGTGCTCGACCTGATGCTTCCGGGTGAGAGCGGGCTGGACCTGGCGCGCTGGATGCGGTCGCAATCCGACGTGCCGATCGTGATGCTCACCGCGATGGGGGAAGAGACTGATCGTATCATCGGGCTGGAACTCGGGGCCGACGATTACGTGCCCAAGCCATTCAATCCGCGCGAGTTGCTGGCGCGCATCCGCGCCGTGCTCCGGCGCGCCGGCGATGGCGGCCAACGCAATGAACCCGGACCGCGCGCGATGCGCTTTGCCGGTTGGACGCTGGAGCCGGCCCGCCGACGCCTGCTCAACGGCGAGGGGGCGGAGATTACCCTGACCGGCGGAGAATACGACCTGCTGCTGGCGCTGGTGGAGCGCGCCAACCGGGTGCTCACCCGAGACATGCTGCTGGATCTGTTGCGCGGCCGCCAGGCCGGTCCGTTCGACCGCGCCATCGATGTCGCCGTCAGCCGGCTCCGTCGCAAGCTGGAAGACGACGGACGCAACGCTCAGCTTATCAAGACCGTACGCGGCGGCGGCTATGTGCTGGCAGCCACGGTTGAACGGGTCTGATTTCGTGACTCGGATTGCGCGTAACTGGCGTAGCATAGGGGCCTGCACTCGCATCCTCGATTGCTGTCCGCAAAGGCCACCACTTCGCACAGGCACATGAAACTTCGACTTTGGCCTCGTAGTCTGGCCGCCCGCACGGCGGCGCTGCTTCTCGTGGGGCTGGCGCTGGTCCAGGCGGCCGGCCTGACCATTCACGCGTTCGACCGGCTCGATGTGCAGCGGCTGGCGCAGGCGCGCAACCTGACCGTGCGAGTGATGGCGCTGTACCGCAGCGTGGTGATGACCTCGCCGGAAGACCGCGACGTGGTGCTGCGGGAAGTACGCCAATCGCCCGGACTGAGCGCGGAACTAAGCAGGACGCCGCCGGTCGGGCCGTTCCCGGAGGCACCGTTTCCGATTCAGCGGCTGATCCGCGTGAACCTGGACCTGGTACCCATGCCGGGAAAGCTGCGCCCGACGCAGATGATCGTGCTGGGCGATCCCGACATGCGGCAGTTGATAATCGGGCTGCGCACGCCGGACGGGGAGTGGCTGAACCTGTCAGCGAATCTCCCGCCACTCCGGCCGTGGCATTCTCCGACCTTCCTGTGGGCTTTCGTGCTTATGACCCTCGCGGCAGCGGCCCTGACGCTGTGGGCGGTGCGCCGGTTGACCGCCCCGGTGAGCACGCTGGCGCGGGCCGCGGAGGCGCTGGGGCGTGATGTGAATGCGCCGCCCCTCCCGGAGGGGGGACCGACCGAGGTCGCCACCGCCGCCGCCGCATTCAATCTGATGGCAGCGCGCATCCGGCGCTTCGTGCAGGACCGGACGGAAATGCTGACGGCGATCGGCCACGATCTGCGGACCCCGATCACGCGGCTGAAGTTGCGCGTCGAGTTCATCGAGGATGACGAGCAGCGGCGGAAGATGCTGGCCGACCTGGAGGAGCTGGAGTCGATGGTATCGGCGACGCTGGCGTTTGGGCGGGACGCCAAGACGACCGAGCCGGTTTCCTCGGTCGATCTGGTCGAGATGCTGCGCACCGTGCTGGACGAGGCAGGAGACGCCCAGCCGGACTCGGCGGAGCGGCTGGCCTATGAAGGACCGCTGCATCTGACCGTGCGGGCGCGGCCGCTGAGTTTGAAACGGGCGTTCGCCAACCTCGTGTCCAATGCGGTGAACTATGGGGGCAGCGCGCTGGTGCGATTGCGTCCGCCGCGGGAGGGCGTGCTGACCATCGAGGTGGAGGATGATGGCCCGGGAATTCCGGCAGCAGAGCTGGAGCGGATGTTCGAGCCGTTCCACCGCGGGGAACCGAGTCGCTCGCGGGAGACCGGCGGGGTCGGATTAGGGCTGCCGATCGCCCGGAACATCATGCGGGCGCATGGGGGGGATGTGACGCTCGGGAATCGGCCGAATGGCGGGGCGAAGGCAACGGCGACCCTGCCGGCTTAGGTATAAGATGTCACCGCATCATGCGCGGTCGGCATTCGAACCCCACGCGCGGGGATTGACAGATCGGCTGGGGGTCAGCGCGATTCTCGCATGCAAACCCCACCTGACCTGCTGGTCGTCGATGCCGCCGGACGCGGGCCAGCCTGGCATTCGCGCGGCTGATCCCCGCCCTGCGCGACGCTTTCGTCGCCGGGGCGGAGGCCCCGCTGCGGTATCGTCATGACCTGCCGCAACCGGACGCCACGACTGCCGCGCTGCTGCTGATGCCGGCCTGGCGGACGGGCGGCTTCATGGGCGTGAAGCTGGTATCAGTGTTTCCGGGCAACGGAGCACGGGGGTTGCCGGCCGTCTCCTCCAGCTATCTGTTGTGCGACGGCGAAACAGGCCGCCACCTGGCCCTGATCGACGGGACGGAGATCACCGGCCGGCGCACCGTGGCGGCCTCGGCACTGGCAGGATCGTATCTGGCGCGATCCGACGCCACGTCGCTGCTGATAGTGGGATCCGGGCATATCGGCAGCTTGCTCCCGGCCGCCTGGGCGGCGGTGCGGCCCATCACCCGCGTGATGGTATGGAACCGGCACCTGGACGGTGCCGAACGGCTGGTCGCACGTCTATGGGCCGAAGGTATCGATGCGGCCGTCGCGGCCGATCTGGCGGATGCCGTCAGGCAGGCGGATATCATCTCCTGCGCCACGCTCGCGCGGGATCCACTGATCCAAGGCGCCTGGCTCCGGCCCGGCACCCATCTCGACCTGATCGGCGGCTTCACCCCTGCCATGCGCGAGACTGACGATGCGGCCGTGCGCCGCTCGCGGGTATTTATCGACACCGAGGCGGCGCTGGCCGAGGCGGGCGACCTGATCACCCCTCTTGCCAGCGGCGCGCTCCGGCGCGAGGACATTGCCGGCGATCTGGCCGGGCTGTGCCGGGGAAATGTACCGGGTCGCCGTTCCGATGACGAGATCACGCTCTTCAAGTCGGTCGGCAGCGCGATCGAGGATCTGGCCGCCGCGGCGCTGACGTTCCAGGATGCGCAAGGGACGTAACCCTGGCGTGACCCCGGATCTCGCCCTTTGCGGGTGCCGCACCAATATTGGCCTATTCCCGCCTTCCGAGCCGCTGAAAGGAATCCGTCGCACGTGTCCGAAGCAATTCGCCTGACCCGACTGCCCTCCGGCCTTACGGTCGTGACTGAACGGATGGAGCGGGTCGAGACCGTCTCGCTGGGCGCCTATGTCGCCACCGGCTCCCGCCACGAAGCCGAGGCGGAGAATGGCGTCTCGCATTTCCTGGAGCATATGGCGTTCAAAGGCACCGAACGCCGCACCGCGGCGCAGATCGCCGAGGAAATCGAGGCGGTGGGCGGCCATCTGAACGCCTACACGGCGCGCGAACAGACCGCCTACTACGC
Source organism: uncultured Pseudomonadota bacterium (assembly GCA_963810715.1). GTDB lineage: Bacteria > Pseudomonadota > Alphaproteobacteria > Acetobacterales > Acetobacteraceae > DATDIC01. The sequence continues at coordinate 99,370 of CAWEOZ010000001.1, forward strand.
CAAGGTCCTGAAGGAGGATACCGCGCTGGCCGCCGATATCATCGGCGACATCCTGACCCACTCCACCTTCGAACCGGAGGAGCTTGAGCGCGAGCGCGGCGTGATCCTGCAGGAGATCGGCCAGGCGAACGATACGCCGGACGACATCGTGTTCGACCAATTCCAGGAGGCCGCCTTTCCCTCACAGCCGCTGGGACGCCCGGTGCTGGGCACCGAACAGGGCATACGCGAGATGCCGCGCAGCGTGCTGACGGGTTATATGCGCCAGCATTACGCCGCGCCCAGCGTGGTGGTAGCCGCAGCCGGAGCCTTGCACCATGACCAGGTGCTGGATCTGGTACAGACGCACTTTGCCGACCTCGCCCCCGAAGCGGGACCGGCCGCCTCCGTCGGGCGCTACCAGGGCAGCGAGTTCCGCGAGGCGCGCGACCTGGATCAGGTGCATATCGTGCTCGGCTTTCCCTCTGTGGCCTACGGCGACCCGGACTATTACCGACGCTGCTGCTGGCCACGCTGCTGGGCGGCGGCATGTCGTCCCGGCTGTTCCAGGAGGTGCGGGAGAAGCGCGGGCTGGTGTATTCCATCTACTCGTTCAGCTCGCCCTTCATGGATAGCGGGCTGTTCGGCATCTACGCGGGTACCGGCGAAAGCGAGGCCGAGGAGCTGATGCCGGTCACGCTGGAGGAATTGCGCAAGGTTCAGCAGAACGTGTCGGAGACCGAGCTGGCGCGCGCACGCGCGCAAGTGAAAGCCAGCCTGCTGATGTCTTTGGAAAGCACCGGCAGCCGGTGCGAACAACTGGCGCGCCAGCTTCAGGTGTTCGGCCGAGTGATCCCGGTCACGGAAACGGTGACAAAGATCAACGCCGTCACCGTGGACGGACGTACAGCGTGCGGCGGCCCGCCATTTCCGCTCGGCGCCGACACTGGCGGTGCTGGGACCGGACGATCGGGTTCCTGGACTGGCCGATATCTGCCGGGGCACTGAGCTGCGTAACGACGCGATTTGCACGCCGGATGCACCCCATGACCCAGATCCAGCTCGACCTGCTGCACGACCTCATCGCCCAAGCCCGTGCCGCCGGCGCCGATGCCGCCGATGCAGTGTTCATCAGCGGCACGTCGCTCTCGGTCCAGCGCCGTCTCGGCAAGACCGAACATGTCGAACGATCCGAGGGCCGCGATCTCGGGCTGCGCGTGTTCGTCGGGCAGAAATCAGCGATCGTTTCCTCCAGCAACGATCGATCCGGCCAGCTTCGCGCAGCTCGCCGAGCGTGCCGTGGCGATGGCGCGCGTGGTCCCGGACGATCCCTATTCCGGCCTCGCCGACACCGCCTGCGCCGCCCGTACCGGCGACCCTGGACCTGGACGATCCGGCCGAGCCCGACGTGGCGGCACTGACCGACCGCGCCGCCGCGGCCGAGGAGGCCGCACTGGCGGTGGCCGGGGTGACCAATTCGGAAGGGGCGGAGGCCAGCTTCGCGCGCAACGAGGCTGTGCTGGTCACCTCGGCTGGGTTCGCCGGCCGCGCGGTGCGCACGGGCCATTCGGTATCCGCCAGCGCGCTGGCCGGTACCGGCACCGGCATGCAGCGGGACTTCGACCACCACTCCACCATACATTTGGCCGATCTGGACGATCCGGCAAAGATCGGCCGCAGCGCCGGGGAGCGCGCGGTGGCGCGGCTGAACCCGGTGCAGGCGAAGACCGCGAAACTGCCCGTCTTCTATGATCCGCGCATTGCCGGGGGCCTGCTCGGGCATCTGGCGGGCGCAATCAACGGCGCCTCGATCGCCCGCGGCACGTCTTTTCTGAAGGACAAGCGGGGCCAGCGTGTGTTCGCACCCGGCATCACGGTGCGTGACGATCCGCGCCGGGTGCGCGGCCTGCGCTCTCGCCTGTTCGACGGCGAGGGAACGCCGACCGCGTCGTGCTCCGTGATCGAGGATGGTGTTCTGACGACGTGGCTGCTGGACAGCCGGTCGGCGCGGCAGCTTGGGCTGACCTCCACCGGCCATGCGGCGCGCGGCACCAGCGGGCCGCCGTCCCCGTCCGCGAGCAATTTTTATCTGGCGGCGGGTTCGCTGACGTCCGGCGGAGCTGATGGCGGACGTCAAGCTGGGCCTGTACGTGACCGAACTCATGGGTATGGGGGTAAACGGCATCACCGGCGATTACAGCCGCGGGGCCGCCGGCTTCATGATCCGCGACGGCGCGCTCGCCGAGCCGGTCGCGGAGATCACCATTGCCGGCAACCTGATCGAGATGTTCGCACATCTGACTCCAGCCGATGATCTGGTGTTCCGGCGCGGAACCGATTCGCCCACCGTGCGGGTGGAAGGGATGACGATCGCCGGGGGCTAGGGCGCCCTGTCAGCGTCGCCCGCCCGTCCCCATATTCGCGACGAGGTCACACGAAAGAGAGGCATCGAATGCGCAGCTCCGCGCTGGTTGCCGCCATCGTCGCGCTGTCGCTGGCCCTGACGCCCGGCGTGGCGGATGCACGCGCCGGCGGTGGCGGGTCGTTCGGCAGCCGTGGCGGCTTCACCTATTCCGCGCCCCCGGCGACGCGCACCGCACCGGTACTCGGCGCAACCGATGCAGCGCAGCATGACTCCATCCGCGCCGTCGCCGAGCTATGGCGCGCAGGGGTATCGACCTGGCTATGGGTTCGGGGGATTCGGGTCCGGGTTCCTCGGCGGGCTGCTCGGTGTCGGATTGGGCAGCATGCTGTTCGGCCACGGGTTCGGCTTCGGTGGATTCTTCGGGCTGTTCGGCTTGCTGTTCCGTATCCTGCTGATCGTGCTGATCGTGCGCTGGCTGATGCGGCTGTTCCGTGGCAGCTCGCCGGCGTTTGCCGGCGGCGGCGGGTGGTTCAACCGCAACCAGTTCGGCTTTTCGCCCGGCGCATCGTTTACCGGCAACGGCGGGACCACGGTACCCGCGCAGACCATGGCGATCTCGCCGGCCGATTATCAGGCATTCGAACGAACGCTGCAGGACGTGCAGGCGGCCTGGACGCGCCAGGACCTGGAGGCGATGCGTGCGCTGGCCACCCCGGAAATGGTGGGCTATTTCGCCGAGCAGCTCGCCGATCAGGCAAGCCGCGGCGTGCGCAACACCGTCAGCGACGTGCGGCTGCTGCAAGGCGACCTCTCGCAGGCGTGGACCGAGCAAGGCCGCGACTACGCCACCGTGGCGATGCGGTTTTCCATGATCGACGTGACCCGCGACGCGAGCGGACGAGTTGTGGACGGCAGCCCGACCGAGCATGTGACCGCGACGGAGCTATGGACCTTCGTGCGGGCGGCCGGCGGCCGATGGATATTGTCGGCCATCCAGCAAGCGCGCTGATCCGGCTGAAGGAATTATACAGATGAAACTTGGCACCCTGTTCCCGCAGGTGGACATCGGTGGTTCGCCGGCCACCATGCGGGAGTTCGTGGAGGCGGCGGAACGGTCTGGATACGATTATCTAGCCGCGGCTGACCACGTGCTGGGCGTGAATGTCGCCAGCCGTCCGGACTGGGGCAATCTCAATACGTCGGCCGACTGGTTCCATGACCCGTTCGTGCTGTTCAGTTATCTGGCCGGGTTCAGCAAGCTGGAGTTCTCCACCGGTGTGCTGATCCTGGCGCAGCGGCAGGCAGTGCTGGTGGCGAAACAGGCGGCGTGCCTGGACGTGCTGTGCAACGGGCGATTCCGGCTCGGTGTGGGAGTGGGCTGGAACAAAGCGGAGTTTACCGCGCTGAACGAAGATTTCCACAACCGCGGCCGTCGGTCCGAGGAACAGGTGCGGGTGATGCAGGCTCTGTGGGCCGAGCCGCACGTGACGTTCGAGGGCACCTGGCACCGTATCGAGGATGTGGGGATCAACCCGCTGCCGGTGCATCGGCGAATTCCGGTGTGGTTCGGCGGGCACCACGAGCAGACACTGCGACGCATCGCGAAATGGGGCGACGGGTGGATGATGCTGGCATATCCGGCCGGCGCGGAAGCGGTGGCGGAGTTCGATAGGCTGCGCCGTTATACCGAGCAGGAGGGCCGCGATCCGGCGGCGATCGGAATCGAGGTGTGGACCTCAACCGCTGTCGGCACCGAAAAGGATTGGCGCGAGGAGTTCGCGTTCTGGAAACATGCCGGGGTGACACACGTAACAGTCGCAAGCACGCACGGACGGGGCGTGCATGTGCGCATCCCGGGCCGGACCATGACGGACCATCTGGACGCAATCCGGCGATATAGAGACGCAGTGGGGGATTTGCTGGAGTAGAACTCCAGACCCCGGGCGCGACTGCCGCAAGCCTTGTCCGAATTCTGCGGCAGCCGTCCCGCGCAGCACCAGCGGGACTGCCGCACTAACACCAGCCCCCCGTTAAGTCCGACTGATCCCCGTATGGCCAACTGATCCCCGTCATGGCCAACTGATTCCCGTCATGGCCAACTGATTCCCGTCATGGCCAACTGATCCCCGTCATGGCCGGCGAAGGCCGGCCATCCACGTCTTTCCTGACTGCAAGCGCGCACGAGATGGAATGGACGCGACAATGAGACATGGATCATTCACTCGGCGGGTTGGTATAACCGATCAACCCCCAGGCATCGGCAACCCAAGGTTCTGGCGCAGCGTCGTTCCTTCATATTCATGCCGGAACATGTTGCGGCGGCGCAGCTCCGGCAGCACCAACTGCACGAAATCATCCAGTGAGGTCGGCAGCACCGGCGGACAGATATTAAATCCGTCCGCCGCTCCCTGGCTGACCCATTGCTCCATCTCATCAACAATATCCGCCGGCGTGCCGATCACCACGCGCGTGCCGAACCCCGCCGCCACCTGCGTATAGAGCTGACGGATGGTCAGATTGTCCCGCCGCGCCAGGGCGAGAAGGTTCTTGGCGATGCTGCGAACCTGCGCATCTTCGGGCTCGGGCACCGGGCCATCGAGCGGATAGGCCGATAGATCGCCCATCTGGCCGTAGAGGTACGACAGGCCGAGCAACGGATCGACGAGCTGGTTTAGCTGTTCGTATTTGTCGCGCGCTTCTTGCCGCGTCCGCCCGACATAGGGGTTCAGACCCGGCATGATAAGAAGCTGATCGGCCGCGCGACCATGCTCCGGCAGCCGCCGCTTCAGGCCGGCATAGTAGGCCTTGGCCGTGTCGATATCGTGCGGCGCGGAATAGACCACATCGGCATTCGCGGCGGCGATGTTCAACCCTTGCTCGGATGCGCCGGCCTGCACCAGGATCGGGCGTCCCTGCGGGGTACGTGCAACGCTCAGCGGGCCGCGGACCTTGAAATGCTTTCCCTTGTGATCAAGCACGTGCAGTCTGGCGGGATCATAGAAAATACCGCTTGTCTTATCGTGCAGGAACGCGTCCGCATCCCAGCTATTCCATAGTCCCTTGACCACCTCGACGAATTCGGCGGCACGCTCGTAGCGCTCCTCGTAGCCTAGATGATGCTCTCGGTTGAAATTGCGTGCTTCCGCGTCCGACCAGGACGTAACGATGTTCCATCCGGCACGTCCGCCGCTGATATGGTCGAGCGAGGCATATTTTCGGGCGACGTGGAACGGCTCGTTGTACGTCGTGGAAGCGGTCGCCACCAGGCCGATGCGATGCGTCACGGCGGCAATGGCAGACAACAGAGTGATCGGCTCCAGTTCGGCGTTCTGCGCGGATCGGCGCAAGGAGCCAGGGGGTTCGTCCTTCCCGCGGATACCGATGCCATCGGCCAGGAACACCATGTCGAACTTGGCGGCCTCGGCGGTCTGCGCAACGCGCCGGAAATGCTCGAACTTGGACGCGGCACCCGGGTCCGCATCGGGATGACGCCAGGCCGCGGCATGATATCCCAGGTAGCGCATCGACAAACCGAGCTTGATGGGCTTCATCATCGGCATGCCTTCCTCGCCTGCTTTCCCCCATGGTGCCCTGATATGAAACGTTCAGTGTACATCGACTGCTCCGAGTTCGCGCATGGATTGCTGACCGAAGATGAGTGGGCGTCCGTGGATGGGCTGGATGTGCATTTCGGCGATCCCGATCCTTCGGCTTTGTCCGACCTCCTGGCAGGAGCGGGCAGTGTGCTGAACGGGCACACGCCGATGGACGAGGCGCTCCTGCGTGCTTGTCCGGGGCTGCGCAGCATCGTCTTCCTCGGCACCGGCGCGTCCAGCTATATCGATGTCGAAGCGGCACAGGCACTTGGCATCCGCATCCGCACGGTCCGCGGCTACGGGGACCGCAGCGTGGCCGAGCATGCATTCGCGCTTATGCTTGCCGCCGCCCGCCGGGTCGGGGAAATGGATCGTGCGCTGCGTTCCGGGATCTGGGACCCGCTCTCCGGCATGGAGCTGGAAGGAAGGACGCTGGGGATTATCGGCACCGGCGGCATTGGGCGCGCCTTGGCGCGCATCGCGGACGCATTCGGCATGCGTGTTCTGGCCTGGAATCGCGGCAGCATACGCGATGACCTGCCGTGCCGCTCCATTCCACTGGAACAGCTTCTGCGCGAAGCCGACATCGTATCTTTGCACCTGGCGCTGACGCCGGAAACGCGGGGGATGATCAGCGCGGAACGTCTGCGCCTGTTGCAGCCGCATGCTATCTTTGTGAACACCGCGCGCAGCGGGCTGGTCGATACCGATGCGCTGATCGCGGCGCTGCGGCATAGGCGCATTGCACACGCCGCCCTGGACGTATTCGACACCGAGCCGCTGCCGGCTGATCATCCGCTGACAACCCTCGACAACGTCACCCTGACCGCACACGCGGGGTTCAAGACGCCGGAGGCATCGCGCCGGCTCGCGCTCACCGGCCTCGCGCTGCTGCGCGCCGACCTTACGGCGCTCGCGCATGGCCACGAGCTGAACCCCTGATCGATATCACGCGATCTGTTCCGCGATGGGCGCGATGGTGCCCAGCAGCGTTCTCGTATAATCGTGCGCGGGCCGGGCAAAAACCTCCTTGGTCGGCCCGATCTCCAGCAACCGGCCGCCCTGCATGATGCCGATGCGGTCGCTCAGGAACCGCGCCACGTGCAGGTCGTGGGTGATGAACAGCAGCGACAGGCCGCGTTCGACGTGCAGGCGCTTCAGCAGATTCAAGATCTGCGCCCGCACGGAAACATCCAGCTTGGAGACCGCCTCGTCCGCCACGATCAGCGCCGGCGACAGCGACAGCGCCCGCCCGATCGCCGCCCGCTGCAACTGGCCGCCGGATAACTGGTGCGGATAGCGGCTGGCGAAACTGTCCGGCAGGCCAACATCGGACAGGATGCGCGCAACCGAATCCCGCAGCGCGGTACGGGAACAGATACGATGCAGCAGCAGCGGTATCGCGATCGCCCGGCCGATCGTGTGGCGCGGATTGAACGAGGAAAGCGGATCCTGAAACACCATCTGCGCCTGGCGCCGCATCGGCCGCAACCTCGGCTCGTTCAGGTGCGTGATATCGACGCCGCCAAGCTCGATGCGGCCCGATCGCGGGCGATAGAGCCGCAGCACCGTCTTGGCCAACGTCGTCTTGCCGCTGCCTGATTCGCCGACCAGGCCCAGAATCTCCCCGTGCCCGATCGTCAGGCTGACCCTGTCGACCGCGCGTACGGTCTGATGGCGACGATGCGGGTCAGGGAATTCGACAACCAGGTCCTCCAGGCGAAGCAGCGGCTCAGTCATAGAGCAGACACCTGACGAGCCGCCCTCCATCCGTGGAACGCAGCCTCTGCGGCAGCTCGCACCCCAGGACGCACCCGCGATGCACCGGCCGCGAAACGCGCAGCCCTCATCCTGTTCCAGTATCGATGGCGGCTGCCCCGGAATCTCGGTGAGTGTCTCCGCCCCCTTCTCCAGCGCATTCGCGGTTTCGATCAGCCCTTGCGTGTAGGGGTGCAGCGGCCGGTACAGCACCGCCTCGGCGGCGCCGGTCTCCACCACCTGCCCGGCATACATCACCGCCAGCCGCCGCGAGATCAGTGCCGCTATGGTCATGTCATGCGTAATGAACAGCAAGGCCGACGACAGGCGCTGCTGCAACTTGCCGAACAGCTCCAGTATCTGGCGCTCGACGATATTGTCCAGGTTGGTTGTCGGCTCGTCGGCGATGATCACCTCGGGCCCGAGGGCCAGCACCATGGCGATCAGCACCCGCTGCAACATGCCGCCGGAAAGCTGGTGCGGAAAACGCCGCAGGACGCTCGGCGTGTCCGCGATCCCCACCTCCGACAATGCCTCCGTCGCGTGCTTTTGCCACGCACCCTCGGCTTCCGCCCGCGCCAGCACGACCCGAAGATGCCAGTCGATCCGCTTGGCCGGATTGAACGCCCCGACCGGGTCCTGAAAGATCATCGCGATCCGTCGCCCGCGCAGGTTACGGAACGCCGCCTCGTTCATTCCGCTGATGTCGCGCCCGTTCAGCAGCATCAGATCGGCTTGCTGGCCCATGCCCTGGCGGTAGCAGACGCAGCAGCGCGAGCGCGGTCAGCGTCTTGCCGGACCCCAACTCGCCGATCAGCGTCAGCGTCTCGCCCGGATGCAGATCGAGATCAACGCCGCGGACCAACGGAACCGACCGCGGCCCGGCAGCCAGGGTGACGCGCAGGTTGCGCACGCTCAGCACCGAACTCATTCGCGCACAATCTGGCGCAGCTTCGGATCGGACAGGTCACGCAGCCCATCCCCGAGCAGGTTGAGGCCCAGCAGCGAAATGGAAACGGCCAACCCCGTCAGCGTAAGCACCCACGGCGCCTTGTCGAAATATTCGCGCCCATCCGCCATGATCACGCCAAGCGACGGTGTCGGCGGCTGCACGCCGAGGCCAAGGAAGCTCAGCCCGGCTTCGATGATCACGCCGAACGCAACGGCAACGCTCGCCTGCACCATCAGCGCCGACAGGATGTTCGGCAGGATTTCTCGCACCAGGATCATCGGCGCCGGTTGGCCGATCAGGCGGGCCGCCTGCACATACGGCTCCTGCTTCAGGACCGAGGTCAGGTTGCGTGCCAGGCGAGCGAAGATCGGGAAATACACCAGCGCGATGGCGATCACGACATCCTGCAAGCCAAAGCCGAGAATGACCATCAGGAACAGCGCCAGCACGAAGCTGGGAAAGGCGAACAGCAGATCCACCACTCCCATCAGCGCCGTTTCGGCGGCGCCTTCCTGCCACGCGGCGATCATGCCGGTGGCGGTGCCGACGCACGGTCGCCAGCGCCACGCCGGAAAAGCTGATGATCAGCGAAATCCGCGCGCCCACCAGAACCCGCGTGAGCACGTCGCGACCGAACGAATCAGTGCCGAGCGGATGCGCCCATGACGGCGGCTGCAGCACGTCAACAAATCCATGTTGGTCGCGGAGTACGGCGACAACGCCGCACCCGCGGTGACGCCGAACAGCACCAGCGCGGTGATGACCATCCCCGCCAGCAAGGTGCGGTTGCGCATGGCGGCGCCGAACGGCTCGCATCACTCAGGCCGCCCGACGCGGATCAAGCTGCCCGCACACCGTATCGACCAGCAGATTGGTCAGCAGCACGATCAGCAGAAATGTCAGCGCGCACGCCTGCACGACTGGATAGTCGCGTCCGAACGCGGCATCGACCATCAGCGATCCCATGCCGGGAATGCCGAAGATGCGCTCGATCACCACCACGCCGCCCAGCAGATATCGCACCTGCAAGCCCAGCACGGTGACGTATGGGATCAGCGCGTTCCGCAGCACGAAGTGCAGGAAGACAAACCGTGGCGCGAACCCGATGGAGCGCGCGACCGTGACATATTCCCGATGCAGCACCTCCAGCAGCGCCGCCCGCAGCGTGCGGGCGAACACCGCGGCCATCGGTGCGGCAATCGCCAGCGCCGGCAGGAAACCGCTGAGTAATGCGCCCGGCAACGACACCATCGGCGACACAAATCCGTACGACGGAAAAATCGGAAAATTGAGGGCAAGAAAGAAAATCAGCACATAACCCAGCCAGAAGTCCGGCATCGATACGCCGAGCACGGCGAACGAGGTGCCGATCGTGTCCGCCAGCCGGCCTCGCTGCAATGCAGAGACGGTGCCGATGACCAGCGATATCACGACCGCCAGCAGCAGCGCATACAGACCGACAAACACGGTCACCGGCAGACGCGTGCCGATCAACAAAGCCACAGGCACGCCACCGGCCAGCGTCAGCGATCGCCCGAAATCACCATGCACGGCGCCGGCAATCCAGAGGCCGAACTGCGCCACCAGCGGCAGGTCCAGACGATGCGCGTGGCGGAACGCAGCCACCAGCTCCGGTTTCGCACTCTCTCCCAACGCGGTCAGTGCCGGATCGCCGGGCGCAAGTTTCATGGCAAAGAAGACGGCGACTGCCCCGGCCAGCAACGTGGCAACAAACACCAGCACCCGCCGCACTCCGAAGCGGGCAAGATTGCCGAACACCATCGCCGGCGCTCAGGCTGCCTTCGTCAGCTTGCGGTGATATCCAGCGTTGCGAACTGATCGCCGAAATTCGAATACGGAAGCTGGGTGAACCCACTGACATTCTGCGCCAGCAGATTCTGCACATTGGAACAGAAGCAGGGCAGCATGGGCATGTCCTCGATCCAGAGCGACTCCGACTCGCGATACATCTGCCCGCGCTTGGCCGGGTCCAGCTCCTGGCGGGCCTCCGTCAGCAGCGCGTCGAGCTTCGGATTGGAATAATATGCGAAGTTGCGCCAGCCCTTCGTGTGCAACAGATCATAGCTGTATTCGTCCGGATCGATCATGCCGAGCCAGCCCCAGACCGAACACTGATAGTCACCCGATTTCAGCCGGGCGAATACCGTGTTGGCCTCGTTCACTTCGACCCTTCAGTCTGGTGCCGATTGTCTGGTTCACCTGCGCGGTGATGACCTCGGCGATGCGCTTCCACCAGCCCGATCCCCAGGTCAGCATCACGGCTTCGGTGCCCGCGCCGTATTTCGACTGGCTCAGCTCCGCCTTGGCCCGCTCGGCGTTGTACGTCGTCGAGCGGCCTCGGGGCTGGATCGTACGACGCCTTGAGCGAGGGCGGAATCAGCCCGCTCTGGGCCACGCCTTCCCCGAACAGCACCACCCGCACCAGCACGTTGCGATCGAACGCCAGCGAGACCGCGCGGCGGAAATGCAAGTCGTCGAACGGTGGCTTGCGGTTGTTCAGCGAAATGAATCGCGTGTTCAGGCCGGGTTGCCGCAAAACCCGAATCTCCTTCCGCTTCATCAGCTCGGGAATATCGGCAAACGGCGCCGTGCTGGTCAGGTCCACCTGGTGCCCGAGCAGGGCCGTGACCCCGCTGGTTTCTTCCGCGATCAGCGGCGTGTTCACTGCACCCAGCTTCGGCAACCCCGGCACGAAATAGTCGCGATGCGCGACGAACCGAAGCCCCTGGTTCGGGGTCCACTCCGCCAGCTTGAACGCCCCGGTGCCGACCGGCTTGCGCCCGAAGCCGGATGGATCGGCCTCCACCACTTTGCGCGGCACGATCTGGGTTCCGGTCCTGGCGTTGGCCAGGAACGTCAGCAGCGGCGCAAACGGCTGCCTGGTGTGGATCCGCACGGTCAGCGGATCGGGCGTGTCGATCGCGCTGATGGCCGATACCTTGTCCTTGTTGGGCGAATGATTGCTGTCGTCCAGCAGACGCTCGAAAGTGAAGCGCACGTCATCGGATGTCAGCGTGCTGCCGTCATGGAACTTGACGCCGGAACGCAGTTTGAACGTCAGTCCTCCGTCGTCCTCAACCGTGAAGGACTCCGCCAGGTCCGGCACCGGCTTCATGTCGGAATCGAACTTGAGCAGCGCGTTGTACAATCCCCAGATCACATAGAATTCCGGGATCAGTGCGGCCTGTGCCGGATCCAGCGTGTTGATGACGTCGTATCCGGTGATGGCGGCGCGGATCATGTCGGCCGCCGCGGCGCCCGAGGGACGCATCGACAGCCCGCCCGCCGCCGCCGCGCCCGCCTGGAGCAAGCTCCGCCGTCCGATCCGTGATGCGCTCAGGCCGCTGGCCATGTCCCTGACTCCCAATGGGCGCGAAACTGGATATCAGTATACCCACTTTTTACGCCGGGGACGCAACCCCCGGCCAGATCAAGCCTTGCAGCACTCGACAGAACACCCAGGGCTATGTTAGCGGGCGTGTCAGTATACTGAACAAGGATCGGCCGGCTTGGACATTGCGCCCGACATCCTGGACGGAACAAGTGTGTCCTCCGGGCGGCTGAGCGCCCAGGTTTATGGGCACATCAAGTCCCGGATTCTCGCGCACTCGTTCGAACCAGGAGCGGTGCTCCAGGAATTGACCCTCGCCGGCGAGTTCGGCGTCAGCCGGACCCCGGTGCGGGAAGCTCTCAAGCTGCTGACTGACGAGGGGTTGGTCATCCGGCGCGGACGGTTCTACCAGACGCGCCAGCTATCCGCAGTGGACGTTCGCCAGATCTACGAAGTGCGCGAGGCGTTGGAGACCGCATCCGTCTGCCTTTGTGCCGCACGCGCCGGCGATTCCGCTCTTGCCGATCTCGCCACCATGATCGCCGGCCAGGGGGAGGCGTTGCAATCGGCCGATGGCGCGCGCTTCTCCCGGCTCGACAGCGCATTCCATTTGCACATCGCCACGCTGGCCGATAATGCGATCCTGCTGCGCCAGCTTGCCGGCCTGCATGACAAGGTCCGGCTGGTCCGTCTGAAGCCCAGCGATTTCGTGCTGCGCGCGGTCGATGAGCACCGCCGCATCGCCGAAGCATTGCTGCGCCGTGATGCCGCTGTGGCCGTCGAGGAGATGCGCAGCCACATCCGCAGTGTCGTACGTCTTTACGCCGATGGTTTGTCCGCCTGACCCGAGAGATCGCCATGCCAGATGTCGCCCCCATCACCGACCCGCTGCTGCAGCCGCTTACGATCCGGCACCTCGTTCTCAGGAACCGGGTGATGAGCACCAGTCACGCCTGCGGCTTGCAGGAAGACGGCATGCCGAAGGAAAGCTACCAACGCTATCACGAAGAAAAAGCGCGCGGCGGTATCGCCCTGACCATGTTCGGCGGCTCGTCCAACGTGGCGGCGGACTCGCCCAACGTATTCAGCCAGCTCAATGTCGGAACCGACGCCATCATCCCATGGCTGCAGGAGTTCTCGGCACGCATCCACGCCCATGGCGCGGCGCTGATGTGCCAGATCACCCATCTCGGCCGGCGCGGTGACTCCTATGCGGGCGATTGGCTGCCGACGATCGCCCCCTCGCCGATCCGCGAAACCATGCATCGCTCATTTCCGAAGGAGATGGACCGTCACGACATCGATCGCGTCGTGCACGCATACGGTGAGGCAGCGTGGCGCTGCAAGGAAGGCGGCCTCGACGGAATCGAGACACTTGCCGGCGGCCATCTGATCGGTCAGTTCCTTTCCCCCAAAACAAATCGGCGCACTGACGGCTTCGGCGGCTCCCTCGAAAACCGCTGCCGCTTCGGACTGATGGTGTTCGAGCAGATCCGCCGGCGCGTCGGCGACCGTTTCCTGGTCGGCTTCCGCTACGTCGTGGACGAGGCCGACACCGAAGGACTGTCCTTCGATGACTGCGTGCGCGCCGCACAGATTTTCCAGTCCAGCGGCTGCATCGACTTCTTCAACGCCATCTACGGCCGCATGGACACCGAGGTGGCGCTTGCCGTGCACAACATGCCTGGCATGGCGTCGCCCATCGCGCCGTGGCTGGAGCGCGTCGGCGCCTTCAGGCGGGAGGTACGGCTGCCGGTATTTCACGCCGCACGCATCTCGGAGATCGCGACGGCACGCTACGCCATCCGCGAGGGTCTGCTGGATATGGCGGCGATGACCCGCGCCCATATTGCCGATCCACACATCGTCGCGAAGTTGCAAGCCGGTCACGAGGAGCGGATCCGCCCCTGTGTCGGCGCCACCCACTGCCAGTCGCAGTATCGCCCGCACTGCTTGCATAATCCGGCCACCGGACGGGAATTGTCGCTTGGCCACGATATCAGGCGCGCAGACCGCCCCCGTCGGGTCGTCGTCGTGGGCGGCGGCCCCGCCGGGCTCGAAGCCGCGCGCGTCTCGGCGGAGCGCGGCCATTCCGTGCTGCTGTTCGAAGGCGCTCCACGGCTTGGCGGTCAGGTGCTGCTCGGGGCGCGTGGCGGTTGGCGCCGCGACTTGATCGGTATCGTGGATTGGCGGCTGCGCGAACTCGAGCGACTCGCGGTGGAAGTCCGGCTGAACCAGTATGCCGAGCCGGACGACGTGCTGCGCGAACATCCGGAGGTAGTGGTGATCGCCACGGGCGGCATACCGGATCTCGACTGGATCGACGGTGCGTCGCACTGCACGACGGTGTGGGACGCGCTGTCCGGCGCCGTCCCGCTTGGCAACGAGATCATCGTATATGACGGCACCGGACGCCACCCGGCACCGCTGCTGGCCGAGATGGCCGCACGCCAGGGCCGTGCCGTCACGTTCGCTTCGATCGACGGACAATTGGCTCAGGAACTCACCTATTCCGAGCGCGCGATCTGGAAACGTGAGATGTACCGGCTGGAAATCCCCACTTTGTTCGACCAGCGGATCACGCGCGTGGAACGTGTCGGCAACCGGCTGGCGATGTCGCTGGAAAATCTGGCAACCGAACAGCAAACCACCCTGACCGGCGATCAGATCATCGTGGAGCACGGCACGATGCCGGCCGACGAGCTGTACCAGTCCTTGAGGGCGCAATCGTGCAATGACGGGGTTACCAATATAGATGCCCTCGTCGCGCTCGCGCCCCAGCCCCGGCAGACACAGCCGGATGCGGCGTTCGAGCTTTATCGCGTGGGCGACGCCGTTTCCAGCCGAAACATCGCCGCCGCGATCCTGGATTCGCTGCGTCTTTGCGCCCTGTTGTAACAGGCGAACGATCCGTCACCTCCGCGAACAACCAGTCTTGCCCGGCGAAAACCCGTCACGTCGGCGAACAACCCGTCGCAAACCCGCCCTGCCCGACGCAAACCCGTCCTGCCGACGCAAACCCGCCCTGCCCGACGCAAACCCGCCCTGCCCGACGCAAACCCGTCATTCCCGCGAAAGCGGGAATCCACGCGGCCGCCCGCTGGATTCCCCTTTCGCGCCAGGGGATTCCCCTTTCTCGTTGCAGTTTCATCTCGCGTTGGCACTCGGGGGGATGGCGCGGAGGGAGATTCAGATTTGTCTCTGCGCCTCCGCGCCTCTGCGTTGAATTTTTTCTGGCTATGAATGAGCCGGCCACTCCGCTCTGGGAGGTGTTCACTTGAACGCGGAACGAGTCACTATCCACCGCACCCCGCCGGACCGCGCAGCGTGCCGTACACGAACAACCGATGAACGGCAGGCATCACGGCTGCACGGCGGCCGGCCCGGAGCCGAACCCAAGCAGCCGGGCAGCCGCACTGACGGTCCAGCCCTGCACGACCAGAGACGCGACGACCAGCACGAAGATGCCGGCAAAAAAAGCCGTGTCACGCTGGGGATCGGCCAGCGCCGGCAGGAAACTGAGATAGATCGGCACGGCGCCGCGCAGCCCGATCCACGACGCAAAGGCGGTCTCACGCAGCGTAAAGCGGAATGGCAGCAGACAGGCGAACACGGCAACTGGGCGGGCCACGAATATCAGCACCAGCGCTGCAGCAATTCCGGATACGGCGTAGCGCGGCAGATCGTGCGGCGTAACCAGCAGGCCGAGCATCAGGAACAGCACGATCTGCGCCAGCCACGCCATGCCTTCCGAAAACCGCAACACATCCCCGCGTCGCGGAATCTGTCCGGCGCTCGTCACGATGCCCGCCAGGTAGATGGCGAGAAAACCACTGGTGCCGAGCAGTTGAGCGAAACCGAACAGCGCCAGTGCGCCGGTCAGCGCCAGTACGCCGGCCAGCGGTCCATCGAGCGGCAGGCGACGCAGCGCGCGGGCCAGAAGCCAGCCGCCGCTCAGACCCAGCAGCGCGCCGCCGACCATTTCCTCCACGAACAGCCAGGCGGCGTGGCCGACGCTGATCCAGGCAGGATCGGCGACCGCATGGACGAGCAGAACGACAAGAAACACCGACATCGGATCATTGAGACCGGATTCGACTTCCAGCAACGCCGACAGCCGGTGCGGCAGAACGGCGCCGGACCGCCCGAGCAGCACGGCGACGGCGGCGGCATCGGTAGGTGCCGCGGCAGCCCCAGCCAGCAGCGCGGCGGCCAGCGGCACGCCCTCCAGCAAGCTGATCGCAGCGCCGGTAATGGCGGCGGTCGCCGCGACGCCCACTGTGGCCAGCAGCGCGGCCGGCCAGAATGCCAGCCGCAACAAGCTGAGCGGTGTCTTCAATCCGCCTTCGAACAAAATCAGTGCGAGCGCGACGCTGCCGATCAGATAAGCGGCCGGGAAATCATCGAACGGAATGCCTAGCACGCCGTCGTCGCCGGCGAGCATGCCGAGCAGGAGGAAAACCAGCAGCATCGGCGCGCCGATCCGACGCGACACCAGACCGGCGATGATACTGATGAAACCCAGTGCGCCGCCGAGCAGAATCCATTCATGGGCGTGCGCCATCACGTCACGCCCGGCAATGATGAGCTGTTCGCCTTGCATGCCGATGGCTGGTACGGGGTTCATCCTGCCGTTCTCAAGGCCGGATCAGGCGGTTGCCGGCCAGGGGCCGTCCACGAACGCGGCTTCGCCGTCTCCGGGCCAGGGCGGGATAGTGGCGCCGACGACGGATAGTGCGTCGGCCCCTTCGCTGCGGAACTGGAAATGCGCGCCAACCGGAATCGTAACGGAGACGCCGGGGCTGAGTTCGGTCACGTCTTCCCCGCTGCCGAACCGGCGCCATATGCGTCCCCTGCCAGTCAGCACGTACCAGATCTCCTCCACGCTGCGATGCGTAATGGCTCGCGCTACCGCTCCGGCGGGCAGCGTGAAAATGGCGGTGCTGGCGCGGGCGGTGACGCAGAGCAGGCGCACCTGCGAGCCGTCGGGGGCAATCACGTCAGGCGTGGCGCTGACGTGCCGTGTCGCGAATGCCATCGGCTGCTCCTGTATTCATTCCTGCCTTAAAAGGGCTTGATCGTTGCTATTGCGCCGGTCAAGGTGGCCCCGCAAACAACATTCGATCCGATTGGGGGCCGTATGCTCAGTGCGGGGCTGCGTGTCATGGCTCTGGTCCTGCTGACGGTCGGAGCGGCGGTATCTGTGGGATACGCGCAGGCGCCGCCGCAATGGCCAAGAACCATTACCCAGAACGCAGCCAGCGTCACCATTTATCAACCGCAGGCAGAGTCCTGGCCGGACCGAAAGATCTTGACCGCGCGCGCCGCGGTGGCAATTACGCCGAAGGACAGGCCGCAGATACTCGGCACCGTCGAAGTGTCATTGGCCACCAGCACCGATGCCGCGAACGGCATGGTGACTTTTTCCGATCCGCACCTCGTCTCCACGCATTTCCCTTCGCTGGACACGCAGCAGGCGAGCGTGGTCGAGCAGAAGATCCGCACGGCGCTGCCGGATATGCAGATGAAGCAGGTGCCATTGGATTCCATCCTGCTCAGCCTGAAGCAGGTGCCGGTCGTTGATGTCGCGGTGAACAACGATCCGCCGGATATCTTCTATTCCAGCCGTCCGGCAAGCCTCGTGGTGTTCGATGGAGAGCCGGTGCTCGCCCCCGTCGGGAAAACCGAACTCTCATTCGCCGTGAATACCAACTGGGACGTCTTCGTCGATCACGCCACATGGTACCTGCTGAATAATGGGCTGTGGATGTCGGCGCCCGCGGCAGGCGGACCCTATACGGCGGTTGCACGGCTGCCGGTGGCGTTCAACGCACTGCCCAACGATGCCGGCTTCGCCGACGCGCGCAAGCACATCCCGGCACGCCCGCCATCGTCGGCGCAGGCGGTGCCGACGATCCATGTCAGCATGAAGCCCACCGAGATTATCGTCACGGACGGCGCGCCGAAGCTGGAAGCGGTTCCCGGCACCGGGCTGCAACGGGTTACTAACACTGCCAGCGCATTGTTCTTCGATGCGGCGGCGCAGCGGTATTACGTATTGCTGTCGGGGCGATGGTTTTCAGCCTCCCGACTGGACGGGCCATGGTCGTTCGCGACTGACAAGCTGCCGCCGGATTTTGTCATGATCCCCACGGGCAGCCCCGCGGCGCCGGTGCTGGCGTCCGTTCCGGGGACAGTCCAGGCGCAGCAGGCGGTGCTTAAGGCACAGATCCCAGCCACCGTCACGCTGAAACGCGGCGCACCGCCGCCGAAGGTGGAGTATTCGGGACCGCCGGATTTCGAGCCGATTCCGGGCACCTCCGTGCAGTACGCGGTGAACACTGCCGATCAGGTGCTGAAAGTGGGCGATAAATACTACGCCTGCTATCAGGGCGCCTGGTTCGTCTCGAATGCGCCGCCCGGTCCCTGGGTGCTGGCGGACAGCGTGCCGCCGGCCATCCGTACCATCCCGCCGTCGAGCCCGATGTACAACGTCACCTATGTGCAGATATACGGCGCCACGCCGACGACCGTCACCTACGGCTACACCGCCGGTTACATGATGGGGTTCGTCACCGCGAGCGTGCTGGTCTATGGCACGGGATACTATTATCCGCCGGTCATCGTGCCGGGGCGGGTGCCGATCTATTATCCCTACCCGTACCTCGTATGCTGGCAGCGTGTGGTATAATTCCGCCAGCGGGGCGTGGGCACGAGGTGGGTCGATCTATGGCCCGTATTACGGGGCTTCGGCCGGCCGCTATTACAATCCGACGACCGGTGGCTGGGCGCGGGGCGCGGCAGTGTATGGCCCCTACGGGGGCGCCGGCGCCTGGTCTCGCTACAATCCCAGTACCCGGAACCTACGCGCATGGCAGCGCCGTGTGGGGCGGCGGAAGCGGAACGGCGAATGCCAGCTTCTATAATCCGCGTTACGGAGTTTCGGGGTCCACCAACCAGAACGTCAATCCGTACGGACGTTGGGGATCGAGCACGGTCAGCGGACCGAACAAGACGGTGAACACGGCCAGCGGTGCGAATGCGCGCGGCTCAGCCGGAGGATTCAGTTCCTCGACCGGAGCGGAGGGCGCCGGATACCATAACCGCGCCACCGGCAGCACCGGCGGGGTGGTGAAAGGGTCGGGTGGCGACGTCTATGCCGGGCGGGACGGAAACGTGTACCGTCACACCGACAGCGGGTGGTCGAAATGGAACAGCGGGTCGTGGAACTCGGTGCAGCCGCCCTCGAACGATTCGGCGCGTCCGCAGAACCGGCAATCCGGCAACCTGGGCGCGAATCAGGGCGGGCGCCAGCAGCAGTTCGACCGGTCCAGCTATCAGCAACTGGAACAGGACCGGTTCGGCCGGATGGCTGGCGAAGGGCGCTTTGAAGGCGGTGGTTTCGGTGGCGGTCGGTTCCGGCGATAGTGCGGGAGGTTTCGTCATGCAGGGGGTCAGGCGAATGATACCAGCGGCCCGAAGGGCCGACTGGTATGCGCGCAGGGTTGGTGTGGCGGCTGCGCGCGAAATAAATAAGATACCCGCGGGCCGACGATTCCCCCGGAGGAGTCAAGACTTCGGGCCGCTGATATACCCTGAAGCCGCAGGATTCTGGGTATACCGCGCGCAGGGTTGGTGTGGCGGCTGCGCGCGAAATCAAGACTTACCCGACTTCCTGCGGAAGTCGGGTATATGACAGCGCCGGATCGCTCGATGCGTTGGGTCAGGGCGGCGATCCTCTTCGCCGCCATTCTCTCCATCGGACCGGCGCTGGCAGAGCAGCCTACGCCGGCGCAAACCAACGCGATCAGGCAGGCTTGCCGCGGAGATTACCAGGCACATTGCGCCGACGTGCCGACCGGCGGATCGGCCGCGCTCGCCTGTCTGCAACAGAATGCGCCGAGCCTTTCGGCCGGTTGCCAGACCGCGCTGGGTGCGGTCGGCGGCGGCAATGCGGCCCACACCGCGGCCGCGCCACCGCCGCCATCGTCAGCTCCGCCGGTGTCGGGACGGCAGGAGATCAGGCTGATGCGCGAATCCTGTGGATCGGACTACCGCACTTATTGCAGCGGCATTCGCCCAGGCGGCGGCCGGGCGATTGCCTGCCTGGACGCGCACGGAAGCTCACTCTCACGGCAATGCCGTTCGGCGCTGATGGCCGCGCGGCAAAGCCGGTAACCGCGCATGTTACGGGCCCGTCCTCTCGCAACCGTTGCCATCCTTTGCCTCGCGCTGGGATGGCTGGCCGGGTGCAAGAAGGAAAACGCCTATGTGCCACCCCCACCCCCACAAGTCGGGGTGGCACATCCGCTGTCTCGCCAGGTGACGCCGGAATTGAGACTCCACCGGCAACACGGCGGCGTATAACGAAGTGAACCTGGTCGCGCGGGTGGAAGGTTTCCTGCAGGAGATCGACTACACGGATGGGTCGTTGGCGAAAACGGGAAAGCAACTGTTCCTGATCGAGCCGGCGCCCTACCAGGCAAAGCTTCAGCAGGCCCAGGCGCAACTGGATGCCGCGAACGCGGCACTGGTGCAATCGAAGGCGGAGTTCCAGCGACAGGCGACACTGCTGGCCCAAAACGTGTCGGCACAGAACACCTATGATCAGGCCAAGGCGAAATACGCATCTGACCAGGCCAACGTGCTGAACCAGACCGCCGGCGTGGCAATCGCCGGCGATCAACTTCGGCTATACACACGTAACGGCGCCGTTCGACGGCGTGGTCACCAACCACCTGGTTTCGGTCGGCGAGCTGGTGGGTGTCACCAGCCCCACCACGCTGGCAACCATCGTCCAGCTCGACCCGATCTATGTGAATTTCACCGTCAGCGAGCAGGAGGTCCTGCGCATCCAGGCGGCCTCCAAACAGAAGACGCTGACGCCCGAGCAGATCAGTAAGATCCCGGTCGAGGTCGGCCTGATGACCGACACCGGGTATCCGTTTGCCGGGAACCTGGATTACATTTCCCCGACACTGGATCCGTCGACCGGCACACTGGCGGTGCGCGCCATCTTCAGGAACGCGAATCGCGCGCTGTTGCCGGGCTTCTTCGTACGTGTGCGCATTCCGTTGCGCGGTCAAACGGCACAGGCATTGCTGGTTCCGGCCACCGCTTTGGGGACCGACCAGGCGGGGCGTTATCTGCTGGTGGTCAACAAGGACAACGTCGTCGAGCAGCGCACGGTGCAGACCGGCCAGGTTGTCGGCGCGCTGCGCGTGGTCACCTCCGGCGTCACCGCGGACGACCAGGTCGTCGTCACCGGGCTGCAGCATGCCATCCCGGGCGCCAAGGTCGCGCCGCAGCCCACGCCGATGCCCGAGTCATGATCTCCCAATTCTTCATCGACCGGCCGGTCCTGGCGAACGTACTGGCGATCCTGTTCGTGCTGATCGGCGGCGTGTCGCTGCTGACACTGCCGATCTCGCAGTATCCCAACGTGGTGCCGCCCACCGTATCGGTGACGACCCGCTATCCCGGCGCGTCGGCGGAGACGGTCATGAACACCGTGGCGCTGCCGATCGAGCAGCAGGTGAACGGCGTGCAGGGCATGCTGTACATGCAGTCCACCAGCGCCAGCGACGGCACCTACTCGCTGACGGTGACCTTCCAGATCGGCACCGATCTGAATTTCGCGCAGGTGCTGGTGCAGAACCGGGTCGCCACCGCCATGGCGCAATTGCCGATTGCGGTGCAGGCGCAGGGCGTCACGGTGCAGCAGAAATCCACCGCCATTCTGCAGATCGTCACGCTGACCTCGCCAAAAGGGACGCATGACAGCCTGTTATCTGAGCAACTACGCCACCATCAATCTGCTGAACGAGCTGTCGCGCATCCCCGGCGTGGGCAACGTCAACGTATTCGGGGTCGGCCAGTACGCCATGCGTCTCTGGCTCGATCCGCAGAAGCTCTACAGCTACGGCCTGACGCCGGCGGACGTGGTCAATGTCGTCCAGCAGCAGAGCCAGCAGGTCGCAGCCGGCCAGATCGGCGCGCCGCCGGCGCCAACAGGCCAGGCATTCCAGTACACGGTGAATGTCGAAGGCCGGTTGGCCGATCCGTCGCAATTCGGCGCCATCGTCGTGAAGTCGCAGAACGGCGCGGTGACCCGCTTGCGCGACGTGGCGCGGATCGAGCTCGGGGCGCAGACCTACTCCCAGGTGTTCCGCTTGAATGGCAAGCCGGCGGCGGGGCTGGCGATCTCGCAAAACCCCGACGCCAACGCGCTGGACGTCGCGACCCGCGTCCGCGCGAAGATGCAGCGAGCTGGCGAAGGCGTTCCCGCCAGGACCTGACCTACTCCATCCCGTTCGACACCACCGGGTTCGTCAAGACCTCGATCGACGAGGTCTACAAGACGCTGATCGAGGCGGGCATTCTGGTGCTGATCGTCATCCTGGTTTTCCTGCAGGACTGGCGCGCCACGCTGGTACCGGCGACCACCGTTCCGGTGACCATCATCGGCGCTTTCGCGGCAATGGCGGCGCTGGGTTTCACCGTCAACCTGTCCACCTTGTTCGCCATCATCCTGGCGATCGGCATCGTGGTGGACGACGCGATCGTGGTCGTGGAAGGCGCGGCGCATCACATGGAGCGCGGCCTGTCGGCGCATGACGCCGCGATCAAGGCAATGGACGAGCTGTTCGGCCCGATCATCGGCATCACGCTGGTGCTGATGGCGGTGTTCATGCCGGCCGCGTTCCTGCCCGGCCTGACCGGGCAAGATGTATGCCCAGTTCGCCCTGGTGATCGCCGCGACGGCGCTGATCAGCGCGATCAACGCCGCTACCCTGAAGCCGACCCAGTGCGCGTTGTGGCTGCGCCCGCCGGTGCCGCCGGAGAAGCGGAACTTCTTCTTCCGCGGCTTCAATCGCGTGTACAACCCGGTCGAGCGTGCGCTATGCCGGCCTGATCGGCCGCATGACGCACCACGCGCTACTGATGGTGTTGATCGCGCTGCTGCTGGCGGTGGCCGCCTTCTGGGGGATCGCCCGCCTGCCCACCGCGTTCATTCCGACCGAGGACCAGGGCTACGTGCTGGTCGCCGTGCAGCTTCCCGATGGCGCCTCGCTGGAACGCACGCAGGACGCGATGGACGAGGTAACCAAAGCGGCGCTCGCCACGCCCGGGCGTCGACCAGGTCGTCGAGATCAGCGGCATCTCCGTGCTCGACAACAGCGCCAGCCTGGCGAGTGCCGGCGTGGTCTACGTGATCCTGAAGGACTGGGGGGTGCGCGGCAAGGCGAAGGGCGAGGACCTGCGCTCGATCTACGTCCATCTGCAAGGCGCGCTGAACAGGCTGCCCGATGCATCGGCGTTGGTGCTGGTCCCGCCGCCGATCCAGGGCATCGGCAACGCCAGCGGCTTCACCATGCAGGTCGAACTGCGCGACGGCAATTTTGACTGGGGAAAGCTGCACCGCATCACCCAGACGATGATCGCCGATGCTGACAGCCAGAGCGCGCTGCAGCATGTCAGCACGTCCTTCCGCGCCGACGTGCCGCAGATCGAGGTGGATGTCGACCGCACCAAGGCGGAGACGCTGCACGTGTCGGTCGGCGACGTGTTCAACGTGCTGTCCGGCTATATCGGGTCGAGCTATGTCAACCAGTTCAACATGTTCGGCCGCACCTTCCAGGTCTATGTGCAGGCCGAACTCGAAATACCGCCTGCAACCAGACGACCTGGAGACGCTCTACGTCCGCAGCAGCAACGGCAACATGGTGCCGCTCGGTGCGCTGGTACCATGCAGCCGGTGGTCGGGCCGGCGCTGATCAGCCTGTATAACCTGTATCCGACGGCTGCGGTTGATCGGCGTGCCGGCGCCGGGCTTCAGCTCCGGCCAGGCGATGTCGCTGATGGAGGAGATCGCGCAACAACGTGCTGCCGCCCGGCACCGGCTACGAATGGACGGCGATGTCGTATCAGGAAAAAGCGGTCGGCGGCCAGATCTACCTGGTGTTCGGGCTGGCGCTGGTGCTGGTCTATCTGTGCCTCGCCGGCCAGTACGAAAGCTGGATCGCCCCGCTGGCGGTGATCCTGGCGGTGCCACTGGCGCTGCTGGGTCCGGCGATCACGCTCGGCGTGCTCGGGCTGGCGAACAATCTCTATACGCAGATCGGCATCGTGCTGCTGATCGCGCTGGCGGCCAAGAACGCCATCCTGATCGTCGAGGTCGCGCGCGAGCGCCGTGCTGGAGGGCGAGCCGATCCTGCAGGCCGCCGTGGATGCCGCACGCACCCGGTTCCGGCCGATCCTGATGACCTCGTTCGCGTTCATCCTGGGTGTCGCTGCCGCTGGTCATCGCGACCGGCGCCGGCGCGGCCGCGCGCGTATCGCTGGGCCTATCGGTGTTCAGCGGGATGATCGCGTCCACCTGCCTTGCCGTGCTGTTCGTGCCGTCGTTCTTCGTCGTGCTGCAACGCCTGGAAGAGCGGCGAACGGTACCCAAGCGCCAGGAGGCCCCTGTGGAACGACCGGCTGAGTAATACCAGACCGTGTTGAGGGTGACGTATGTTCGTCATTCCCGCGAAAGCGGGAATCCAGGCAATCCGCCGGAATATCGTGGGCTCTCGCATGGATGCCCGCTTTCGCGACGCGCAAGCGGGCATGACGGGTCTAGAGTTCTTCGTCCGCGCGGGTTGGTATAATACCAGCAGCCCGAAGGGCCGACTGGTATGCGCGCAGGGTTGATGTGGCGGCTGCGCGCGAAACCAATAAGATACCAGCGGCCCGAGGGGCCGACTGGTATGCGCGCAGGGCTGGTGTGGCGGCTGCGCGCGAAACCAATAAGATACCAGCGGCCCGACGATCCCTCCGGAGGAATCAAGACTTCGGACCGCTGGCATAGGGAACCTGCACCGGTCAGTGATGCTGCGCGCTGATCGCCGGGGCGCTTACGCTGAAGTTGCGAGCGTGCGGCTGAAATACCGCCAGCGACGCGAGACCGGCAAAGCAGACCAACACGACGAAGAGACTTGAATGCCTGCTGGCGGAGCGGGCACAGTACACCTCATCCGCGCGGACGCTGGTCTGCTCAGGATCCAGCACGTCGTCTAGCCGGACAAAATCTGATGTGCGATCCATGGTGCCTCTCCCCATTTCGGGGCTGCGTTGTGCAGCGCGAGGATACTGGACCGGGCTCACGACCTCGGCTGTGACCCGGATCACATCGCGAACGAATTCCTCACCGGGGCCCGCACCCTCCAGCGTCAGGAGGTGGTGGGTTCGCGGGCGACGCGGACTTTTTCCACGCGGCGCCCCTCCATCGCCACGACCTCGAAGCGCCAGCCGCCGAAGACGATCCGGTCCCCCTCGCGCGGGACGCGTCTCAGCAGCGCAAGCAAAAGGCCGGCGAGGGTGTGGTAGGTGCCCTCGGACGGAAGGTCGGGAAGATCGAGCCGGGACTTCAGCTCATCCGCCGGCATCATGCCATCCATGAGCAACACGGGTTCCGCCTGCGAGCTGCCGGAGGGCACGGGTTGGGGCGCGGCATCGGTGGGATCGCCGACAATGGCTTCCAGCACGTCGGCGGCAGTAACCACGCCTTCAAAGCTGCCGTACTCGTCCATCACCAGCGCCATGCCGATCGGGTCGGATTTCAGCCGCTCCAGCGCATCGAGCGCCGTGACGGCGTCAGGCACCACGATCGGCTGGCGCAATGCCGATCCCAACGACAGGTCGCCGCCACTCAGGATGCGGTCGAGCAGATCTTTCGTCTGCACGATGCCGACCACGTTATCGACTGACCCGTCGCAAACCACGAAACGGGAGTGCTGGGCCGATTTCAGCGTGGCGGCGATTTCTCGCCGGCTGTCGGTGCGGTCGATCCAGGCCAACTCGTTGCGCGGCGTCATGATCGCCCGAACCGGCTTGTCGGCCAGCCGCAGCACGCGCTCGATCATGTCGCGCTCCTCGGTTTCCAGCACACCTGCCTGGGCGCCCTCCGCCAGCAAGGCGCGCAGCTCTTCTTCCGTGACGGTCTGGCGGGCAGCACGGCCGTGGCCGATGAGGTGAAGGATCAGGCTGGACGATCGGGACAGCAGCCATACCGCCGGGCTGGTCAGCCGGGCCGTCCAGGCGATCGGCACCGCGACGTGGGCCGCCATCAGCTCCGGCCGGCGCAGTGCGAGCTGCTTGGGCACCAGTTCGCCGAGCACGAGCGTGAGATAGGTGGTCACGACGACCACGATCACGAGCGCCAGCGGCGAAGCGACGCCAATGCCGAGGCCAAGCGCCTGCAGCCAGGCCTGCACGTGCTCGGCGACGCGGGCACCGCCGAACACGCCGATGAAGACGCTGACCAGGGTGACGCCTACCTGGACAGTGGGAAGAAAGCGCTGCGGATCCTCAGCCAGCATGCGCGCCGTGCTCGCGCCGGCAACGCCCTTGCGCTCCAGCACCGCCAGCCGGGCGCGGCGGGCAGAGATAAGGGCGAGTTCGCTGAGCGCGAACAGGCCGTTGATCCCGATCAGCAGCAATATCACGACGACTTCGATCGCGAATCCCATGTGTCTTCCCTGTAAGGGAGCGCCGGGACCAGAGCCGCGTCGGTGATCAGCCTGTAATGGCTCTGGTCGCCCAGTGGGTGGGTAGCATATGGCTGCACTGTCAATAAGCGGAGGCGGGCGATGCCGCTGGTGGTTATAATCGTTGGGATCGTCGGGCTCGTGCCGGTCATCGTTTGCGGGCTGGGCGCGATCGGACCCGGCAGCGGGGCGGCGGAGATGTTGGCCGCACTGGTCGGCTACTGCGCAGTCGTGCTGTCGTTCCTGGGTGGGATCCAGTGGGGTTTCGCGTTGCGACCGGTCGAGGCCGGCAGCCATGCGCAGCCCTGGCGGCTGGTGCTCGGGGTATTGCCACCGCTGGCCGGGTGGGTGGCGTTGCTGGTGACACTGATGTTGTGGAGCTGGCTGGCGCTGCTGCTGCTGGCCGCCGGGTTCATTGCCACGGTGGTGACAGAATACCGGTGGGCGCAACGCGGAATGGCGATGCCGGGCGGGTATCTCTGGCTGCGCTGGGGGCTGACGGCGGTCATCGTGGCAATGCTGGTAACCGTGCTGACGCTCCGGCTGCTGGGGGTGACGGTGGTGGTGTTGTGAATTGTGGGATCCGGGACCCGCACTTCACTGACCGACGCGTCACTGTCAGGCTGTTGTTGTCATCTAACAACAGCAGCAGTTGAGGCGGTTGGGTTGTGGGCAGCGTGCAGCGTTGTCCCGCAAATCCATCAGGAAGGCCGAGTAGAACTCACTGCGCCCCCCATCCTGGAGGCCCACTGAGCCGGATACTTCACAAGAAACAAACACCGGACAAACCACCAGCTTGCCACACCTCTATGGATGGCCCTTGACGAGGATTCGGACACCAAACATTCTCCTTGCTAGGCTGCGAATTGAAGCTGGCCGGATCAGCGAAGCAGCAGGGTCCCGTTGCGAACATCGGGTTGAGAGAAAGATGCGTCTAATATCAGCCCGCGTTAAGTCCGACTCATCCCCGCGGCCGGCTGATCCCCGTCGCCGGCTCATCCCCGTCATGGCCGGCGAAGGCCGGCCATCCACGTCTTTTCTGACTGCAAGCGCGAACGAGGTGGAATGGACGCGACAATGAGACATAGGCCAGTCATTCGGGGGTTGGTATAATCCAACTGATGGCCGAACTGCTTCAGGGTGCCGCAGTGATCACCGGCAGTACGATCGACGTGGCTTTCGCGCGTCTTTCAGACCCAGGTGGTGAATGACACTGCAGCCGTCATGCACCGGACATCACGCTATCGGTGGCAGTTTTCGCCGCACCCAGGGCACCCTGTCTGCGGTAGCCCGGCGCGGCCTGTCCGGAGCGAGACGCAGTCTGGCGAGGCTCGCAGCGTGAGCCTCGCCGCGCTCTCAAAGCGCGTGCGGCGTGACCTGACTTATCTGACGGAGCCTTCACGGGAATGGATCGTGCCGCGCTATCGGGAGGGCGCCCGCGCCGTCGACGTGCTCGTGGTGGGAGGCGGCCAGGGCGGACTGGCTGTCGCCTTAGGTCTTAGCCGCGAGCGGATCACAAATGTCAAAATCGTGGATCGCAACACGCGTGGGGGCGAAGGGCCCTGGCGTCGCTTTGCGCGAATGAGAGGGTTGCGTACGCGCAAGGATGCCGGCGGCATCGATTTCGGTATCCCGAGCCTGACACTGCGCGCCTATTATGAAGCCCGGTTCGGTCGCCGCGCCTGGCAGCAGTGTGAGAAGGTGCCGCCAGCGGTTTGGCGAGACTATTTGGATTGGTATCGCGACGTCCTCGAACTGCCGGTCGAGAACGAAACCGAACTCACATGCGTCGAAGGAGCCGGCGACCTGCTGGTAGCCACTCTCCGCGGGCCGCACGGAACTGAGCGGGTGCATGCGCGGAAGATCGTGCTGGCAACCGGCCTCGACGGTAGCGGCTTCTGGCGAACGCCGCCCGCGCTCGTCGCCGATATCCCTGCCGAGCGTTACGCACATTCTGCCGACGAAATCGATTTCCGCCTGCTTGAGGGCAAGCGCGTTGCCATACTCGGCGTTGGCCCATCCGCCCTTGACAACGCGGCCTTGGCCCTCGAGGCAGGTGCGGCCCGAGTCGACCTTTGCTTTCGTCGCAAGGACATCCGCGGAATCAATCCCCTCATTTGGATGTACTTCAGCGGCATGCTCGCAAACTTCGCAGAGCTGCGCGACCAGGAGCGCTGGCGGTTCATGCGCCGCATCTTAGTGGAACAGCCACCAGCGCCACCCCAGGATGTATTCTGGCGCTGCCGCCGGCACCACAACTTTGCGTGGCACCCCAACTGTGCATGGCATTCGGTGCGCGACGCGGGCGATTGCGTTGTCATTGAAAGCGATACAGGTCGTTACGAAGTCGACTTCATCATCTTTGCTACCGGGTTCGACACTGATCTGACGGCGCGCCCGAGCTCGGTACCATTGTGCAACACATCGCATTGTGGCGGGACCGCTTCACGCCGCCGCCTGAGGAGAGGAGCGATTTGCTAGGGAGGCATCCCTATCTGGGCAAGGCATTCGAGTTTACCGAACGCGTTCCCGGAAGCGCGCCCTATCTGGCTCGGCTGCACAATTTTACCTTCGGCGCAATGCCGAGCCTCGGCGTGACCGGCGCCACGGTGACCGGCTTGAAATACGGTGTGCCGCGGCTCGTCGGCGGGCTGGTCCGGGATCTGTTCCTCGAAGATGCCGACACGCATTATCGCGAGCTGCTCGACTACGCCGAGCCCGAACTCCAGACGCTCGACAGTCCTTCCGACTGGATCGATCGCCTGGCAACTGACGCGCTCCACGTGCGTTCGGCGAACGGGGAGGATGGCCTCACCGGCTTTCTTGCGAAGACCGTTGGCGCAGTGCGGGGTGAGGTCCCTCACCGCTTCAACGCGATCCACCTGGGCGGGTGAAGCAAATCTCGCGCGCCAAATGATAAGCTGGCCGAACGAACCCACCTGTGCCCGGCCGGCGCATCGAGCGCAGACGGCGCCAGTAGAGGGCCAGGCTGGACGTTCGGTCTTTCCATCGTTGCTGGCGCTGTTAGAGCACTACGGACGAACCGCCCCGCTGCGCCCGGCGATGCTCGCCCCCGGGCATGCTCCGGTGACCTACGGTGCGTTGCTCGCATGGGTGCGCGAAGCAAGGAGCAAACTTCGGCAATTTGGTATCAAACGCGCCGACCGGCTGGCGGTTGTCGTTCCGGCCGGGCTCGAGTCCGCGATGGCGACGGTTGCGGCCGCGGCAAGCGCGGTCTGCGTGCCGCTCAACCCAGGCTTTACCGCTGACGAGTGGCGCCGGTATTTCGACGAGCTTGGCGTCGCGGCCTTGCTGACGTGCACGACGACGGACCATCCAAGCCGCGCCGTGGCCCGTGCGCTTGGAATTCCGGTAATCGAGCTCCTGCCTGGCTCTGGCGATAGCCTCCGGCTCGTCGCACCGGCGCGAGGGCGCACCGTTCGCGCCCGGGCGTCCATCGGTTCCGAGGACGCCTTCATATTGCTGACTTCCGGCACCACGGCGCGACCGAAGCTGGTCCCTTCGACTCACGCCGCCGCGTGCCGTTCGGCGTACAACGCGGGTGCGAGCCTGGAGCTCGGGGAAAGTGATCGACTTCTCAACATGCTGCCGTTGTTCCACGCACACGGCCTGTTCTCCGGTGTCCTCGCGGCGCTGGCAGCCGGGTCGAGCGTGGTCTGCACATCCGGTTTCGATGCCGATAGGTTCTTCGCTTGGCTCGCCGAGTTTCAGCCCACCTGGTACACTGCTGTCCCCACGATACACCGTGCCGTGCTGGCCGCATCGGGCCGCCAGCAGCAAGGCCCGTGCGGCTGCTCGCTCCGGATAATTCGCTCGGCATCCTCCCCCTTGCCTGGCGACGTCCTTGAAGGCCTGGAAAGGGCTTTCCGGGTTCCGGTGATCGAGACCTATGGGATGACGGAAGCGGCATCGCAGATCGCGGCGAACCCGTTATCGGCGCGCAAGCCGAATTCCGTCGGCAAGTCCGCGGGCGCCGAGATCGCCGTCATCGATCGCGACGGGCAACAACTGTGTCCAGGCGAACGCGGAGAGATCGCCTTGCGCGGCCCCACACTCACAAGAGGCTACCCCAACGACCCGGCAGCCACCGCGGCCGCGTTTCGGCACGGATCGTTCCGTACCCGGCGACCTCGGCTACCTCGATGCGGAAGGCTATCTGTTCATACTCGGGCGGCTGCGCGATGTGATCAACCGCGGCGGACAAAAGATTGCACCCGCCGAGATCGAACAGGTCCTGCTGAGCCACAAGGCAGTTGCCGACGCCGCCGCTTTTGCGATTCCACATAGTCGGCTCGGCGAGGATGTCGCCGCGGCCGTCGTCCTTCACCCGCGCGCCAGGACGGACGCCACCAGGCTGCAGAAATTCGCACGTAAGCGTTTGGCCGGTTTCAAGGTGCCGAGCCAAATCCGGATCGTCCCGGAGATTCCGAAGCCAACCGGCAAACTCAACCGCCGCGGTTTGGCGGCCACGCTGTCAATGACGGACCGTCGAATCGAGGCCGGCATTCTGCCCCGCTCCGCGCTCGAAGTGGACCTGGCCACGTTGTGGTCGGAACTCCTGGAGCTTGACGCGATCGGCGTCGATCAGGACGTATTCGCGTGTGGTGCGGAAAGTCTCGCGGTGACGCAGATGCTGTCCCGCCTGCGTCTTCGGTTCGGTGTCGATCTCAGCGTCGAGGACGTGCTGAACGCACCGACGGTCACCGCCCTCGCGACGCGTATCGCACAGTTTGCGTCCCGCCCCGCCGCGGCCCCCGCAAGCCTTGCCGCGAGCGCCGCGAGAGAACCGGGCGTCCTCCTGTCGCTCCAGCAACAGAGAATCCAACTCCTCAGCAGGCTCGATCCGGTCGGGTCAATTTATCACGTGCTCGAAGTGGCCCGCCTGACGGGCCCGTTCAGCGCCGATGCGCTGGAGACGAGCCTCAGAATGCTCTGCGCCCGCCACGAGATCCTCCGATCCACCTTCCCCGAAGGCGGCGGACAGACAGCCGGCAAGGCCGGGCCCCGACTTGAGCATGTGGATCGCGGTCTGGTCGCAGTCGCGGCCAGAGCAGCACTGATTCGTCAATACGCCCTGGAGGCGTTGCGCCAGCCATTCGTGCTCGAGCACGAGCCCCCGCTGCGCGCCCGGCTGCTTTTCCTCGACAAGGACGATCACGCGCTCGTCCTGATCCTTCATCACATTGCTACCGATGGCTGGTCGCAAAACCTGCTCTGGGCGGAGATCGGATCGCTCTATGGCGCCGCGCTGAAGGGAAGGCGCGCCGCCCTGCCCCCGCTGCGCCTGCAATACCGTGATTTCGCCGAATGGCAGCGCCGCTGGATGACAACCGAGGCTGCGGATAGACAACGGCACTACTGGCACCGGCAACTTCACCAGTTCACGCCACTTCCGCTCCCGACCGACCGGCCTCCGCCGGAGCAGCGAACTGGGCGCGGCGCGCGTTACCCGCTGAGCTTTTCACGAGCACTGACCGGCCGTCTGAATTCATTCAGCCGGCAGCATCGGGTGACTCTCTTCATGACGCTGTTGGCCGCCTTTCAGACCGTTCTGCATCGCCGCACCGGACATCACGATATCACGGTTGCTTCCATAGTCGCGAACCGGTACTCAGGCTGGAGTTTGAATCCCTCATCGGGATGTTCGCCAACACGGTCCTCCTGCGGACCGATCTGTCGGGCGTGCCGACTGTCAAAGAGGTCTTGCGCCGAGTCCGGAAAGTCGCGACGGAAGCCTACCGGAACTGCGATCTGCCGATTGAGGAGGTGGTTCGGCTCTGCAAACCCGCGCATAGCGTCGACCGGCAAGCCCCGTTCCGGTCAATGTTCATCCTGCAAAAGAGCTTGCTCGGGCCGCCATCCTTCGAAGGATTATCGGTTAATTTTATCGATCTCGATCCCGGCACGGCGCGGGGAGATCTGCTGCTCGAACTCATGGACGACGACGGACGGCTCCGTGGCTGGTTCGAATACAGTTGCGATGTGTTCGACTTTGCCACGGTCGCCCGCCTCGCGGGGCAGTTCAAAACGATACTCGGTGCGATGGTCGCTCACCCCGACCGGCCGATCTCACAGCTCGATCTGTTGCCCCAGCGCCAACACCGACTGCTCCTCGAGAGTTGGGGCCTTGGCCGCGAGGAACACCGTGGCCCCGCCGGCTTTGCCTCACGTTTCATGGCACAGGCGAACCAGACGCCGGAGGCCGTCGCGGTATCAACCGGTCCGGTAAGGCTGAGCTATCGGCAGCTCGAGCAGCGAGCCAGGGTCATTGCCGGCCGCCTCGCCGAAGCAGGCGTCGGCCCCGAGAACATCGTCGTGCTGCTGGCCGAACGGGACGTCGACTTCCTGGCGGCTATGATCGGCGTGCAGTGGGTCGGCGCCGCATTCCTCCCTCTCGATCCCACCGATCCACCTGCCAGGCTGGCCCACATCATCGGGCGCAGCGGCGCATCCGTCGTGCTGACGAGCGCCGGATGGGCAGCGTCGCTCGTGCCGGCGTTGCGCGACCTGCCGGCTGCCTCTCGCCCAAAGCTCCTCAATCTCGCAATGCTGGTCAGGCGAAAGCCGCGGGCGATCAATCCTCCCCTCAGACCAGCGCCATCGAGCCTGGCCTACGTCATCTACACGTCGGGTTCCACGGGCACGCCGAAAGGCGCCATGATTGAGCAACGCGGCCTGCTCAATCACCTCCTGTGCAAGGTCACAGACTTGCAACTATCGTCACCGGACGTGGTGGCGCAGACGGCGCCGCAAAGCTTCGACATCTCCGTCTGGCAGTTCCTGGCGCCTCTGCTGGCCGGGGCACGCGTCCACATCTGTGCTGCCCGCGAAGTGCAGGACCTCGCACTGCTCGTCGACGTGCTCGGGACGGAGGGGGTCACAGTGTTGCAGGTCGTTCCGGCGCTGCTGCGTGGCATCCTCGACCTGACGCGGGACACCCGAGCCCGGTGCAAGCTGACCCGATTGCGCGTGCTTTTGGTCACCGGGGAGGCAATCGTACCGGAACTCCTGTCGGAGTGGTTCCAGCAGTTCCGTTCCATACCGGTGATAAATGCCTACGGCCCGGCGGAATGCGCCGACGACGTCGCAACCCATCGCATGACCTCGCCGCCGGATCCTCGCTCCCCGGTGCAAATCGGTCGTCCCATCGTCAACACGCGCCTTTACGTCCTGGACGGGCGTCGAGAGCTGGTGCCTCCCGGGGTCGCCGGAGAGCTCTACGTCGGTGGCCTCGGTGTCGGCCGCGGTTACCTGAACGACGCCGAACGGACACGGGAGCGCTTCCTGCCCGATCCTTTTTTCAGCCGCCGACGGGCTCGCCTGTTTCGGTACCGGCGACCTGGTGCGCTGGCGTTCCGATGGCACGCTCGAGTTCCTCGGGCGGATCGACAATCAGGTAAAGCTCCGCGGCTATCGGATCGAGCCGGGTGAAATCGAACGCAGTCTGCTGGAACGCCCGGACGTCGAGTTGGCCGCTGTTCTTCTACGCGAGGATGACGGACGTGAACCGCGGCTGATCGCATATTGGAAAGCTGCGCCAGGCCATGCGCCGGAGGTCAGGGCCTTGCGCGATTTCCTCAAGAGCAGGCTTCCCGGTTACATGGTTCCCGTCGACTACGTTCGTCTTGAGCGGATGCCCCTCACGGCGCACGGCAAGATCGATCGGAAGACACTGCAGGCGAGCCCAGGTGCGATCCGCGTGGGCGAGGATGCGGCGGACGTGCCCCCGCGCGATGCCACGGAGCGAGCTGTCGCCGCTACCTGGGCAGAGGTCCTTGGCGTCAAGAACATTGGTGCGTTTGCCAACTTCTTCTATCTCGGCGGTCACTCGTTGCAGGCCGGCAAGGTGCTCGCCCGGCTCACGCACGTGTGCGGCGTTGCCCTTCCGCTCGCGGCGTTCTTCGCAACACCCACGGTCGAGGGACTTGCCCGAGCCATCGACAGAGCGGTCCGGACTGACCCTGACGAGCCGGCGCTCGAGATCACGCGTGATGATGTCGATGGCGCCCGGCCCGCGTCCGTTGCGCAGGAGGGCGTGCTCCGCAGCGAATGGGCCATCCCTGGATTACCGCAATTCAACCTGCCTTTCACGTATCGGCTGGAAGGCAAGCTCGACATCACCGCGCTCGAGCGAAGCATTTCCGAACTGGTGCTTCGACACGACTTTTTGCGGACCGCTTTCGAGCTCGTCGATGGCCAGACCTTGGCGCGCGTGACTACGGCTGCGGCGTTTTCGGGCCCTCTGCTGGTCGAAGACCTTGCGCCCGGCATCTCGGCCGCGGCGCCACGTTCCAGGATGCTACTGCTGGAAAAGGCCAGGCTGCGCGCCGAACAAGCCGCCTGGACAGCTCTCGACATTGGCCGCCCGCCTCTGTTCCGTATCCAGTTGCTGCGGCTTGATGTGGAAGACCACGTGCTCGTTCTGGTTCTGCACCATGCCATCGTCGATGGTTGGTCGATCGGCCTGTTGTTCGAGGAGTTGTCGACGCTCTACTCTGGATTCGCTTCTGGAATTTCTGTCCCGCTGCCCGATCCGGCGCTTCGATTTTCTGACTTTGCGCGCTGGCAGCGCGCTTGGTCCGCCACACCGGCGGCACCCCGGCAGTTCTCCTATTGGCGACAGCGACTGCGCGACTACAAGCCGCTGTTCTCCCGCCCCGGTATCGGTGCCGGCGACTTGCTCGCCAGTCCCGTCTATCACGACCCGATCCATCTGCCGAGCGATTTGGTTCATGCGCTCACCGCGCTGAGCCGTGACGCGGGTGTGACCCTGTTCACGACATTGCTGACAGGTTTCAAGATCCTTCTGATGATGCGGAGTGGACGCACGGACATCTGCGTCGCGACCGCGATGGCCAATCGGTCGGAGTTACGGACGGAACGGACCGTCGGCCTGCTTGAGAACACCACGGTGATCCGCAGTCAGATCAAGGCGCAAGACCGGTTGTGCGACGTGCTGCGCATCGTAAGCGCCGGCGTGATAGAGGCGCATGGGAACCAGGAGCTTCCATTCGGCGTGCTCGCCGTACGATTGGAGGAGGAGATTGGTTTCGACCTCTGCTCAACTATTCAGGCCTGCTTCATCATGAGGAACTCCGGGCATCGTAATTTCGAACTACCCGAGGTGACCGTCCACCCGTTTGGCGATCCCACGCGGCACGGGATGGCGGTGTTTCCCGTCGACCGGACTTGGATCACTATCTCACTCAGGCCGGATAAATCCGGAATTGTCGGCTCGTGCGGTTACAAGCCCAGATTGTTCGGACGCGGCGCGCCACGCCAGTGGTCGGCCAGTTACCGAATGATCCTGGACACGGCCGTCGCGGATCCTGAGGCCATGATCGAACACTTGTCCTTACGAAATCGGGACGTCGCCGGACGGCACCGCCAGATGTGCCAGCCAGCCCTGGGATTTTGATAGGATCGTTGCTTCTACGCTTCTACGATCGTCTACGACGTGCTTGATTGGCGGGATTGGACGCCACTGACCGAGGCAGGAGGGATAGATGGCAATCATCGATATTCTCAAGCAAATTGAGTTTGAAAGCTTGAGCGACGAGCAGAAGATCTCGCTTGGCAGGCTTCTTCAGAAACACCGGCGAGACCTCAGGACGGCGCTCGCTGCGGTTGAGCGCGGCCTCCAGCAGTTGGCGCCCGAGCCGCCGACGCGGCAGCCTCCATCGCCGGCAGGAGCCAGGAAACGCAAGCAAGGCTCGTGAATGGTGGCGCTGGTGAAGCCTATATCGCTACCACGGACAGTGCGGCGGTGTTTCGGCGTGCGATTTTTGAATCCCTGAGCCGGGGGATCGGCGTGCAAAATTGACCCCCTGAATGTGTGGCATGCTCATCGTGGAGACGATCGGCCGGATCCGACGCGAGCGTTTGGTCATCACCCCTCGTACGCGGCCTCGAAGATTGCGCGTGCGCCGTCGCGAGTGAGCTTAACCGGGTTACCGCCGGCAGTCGGATCGACGATCGCCATCTCCGCAACGCGGTCGGCAAGCGCCGAATCCACCCCGAGGTCCTTGATAGTATGAGGCACGCCGAGAACGCGCCGCAGCCTCAATACCCATTGCAGGAAGCCATCGAAGCTCGGTTCCAGACCACAATATGCGGCAAGTCGCGCGATTCGATCGGCCACCGCGTCCCGGTTGAACTCCAGGACATACGGCATGAAGACCGCATTGGTCATGCCATGATGAGTGCCGCATATTGCGCCTATCGGATGCGACAGTGCGTGGATGGCTCCCAGCCCCTTTTGGAACGCGGTGCTGCCCATGGCAGCCGCGGCCATCATTTGCGCGCGCGCCTCGATGTCGGTCCCATCAGCCGCGGCACGCGGCAAATAGGTGTGCACAAGGCGCACACCCTCGGCGGCAATACCATCGGCCAACGGATGAAAGCCGGGTGCGCAAAAGGCTTCGAGGCAATGCGCCAATGCATCCATGCCCGTCCCTACGGTGACAGTGCCAGGTAGCCCGATCGTCAGCTCGGGATCGCAAATCGCGATTTTCGGCATCATTTCCGGATGGAATATGACCTTCTTGGTGTGTGTCGCCTCATCGGTGACGACGCCGGCGCGGCCAACCTCGGATCCGGTGCCCGCGGTTGTCGGGACAGCGACGATTGGGGCGATGGCAGTCTCGTCCGCTCGCGTCCACCAATCACCGACATCCTCGAAATCCCAGATCGGCCGGGTCTGCCCGGACATGAACGCTATGAGCTTGCCGCAATCCAGCGCCGATCCACCGCCCATGGCGATCACGCCGTCATGGTCGCCGCTCCGGTAGACGGCAACGCCATCGTGCACGTTGCTCTCCACCGGATTCGGCTGGATGCCATCGAATACTGCCGTGCGAAGTCCTGCGGCGCGGCAGAGTTCAGTCGCCTGTGATATCATCGGCAGAGCGGACAAGCCGCGGTCGGTAACCAACAAGGGCCTGGCAATCCCAGCGGCGCGACATGACACAGCGAGCTCGGTGATTCGGCCCGGGCCGAAACGAACCGTGGTCGGGTAGCTCCAGTTGGAGGTCAGGATCATTGCGAACTCCCGTCACTTCAGGTGGGACTGTCGATCCTCGCGACAGTGACATCATAGGGTATTACGCGCGCTCGAAACCACGCTTTAGCTCCCAGTCGGTTACCCGGCGATCGTATTCAAGCTGCTCCCACTCGGCGGCGTGAACATAGTGACCAATCACACCTTCACCGAAGGCGGCACGCAACATCTTGGAGTTGCGCAGGCACAAGGTTGCCTCACGCAGCGTGCCTGGAATCTCTCGCAAATTCTCCTCGCTATACGCGTCGCCAACAAAGGCCGGCCCGGGCTCAAGCTTCTGCTCAATGCCGGCCAGACCGGCGGCGAGCAACGCGGCGAAGGCCAGGTATGGGTTGAGATCGGCGCCCCCAATCCGGCACTCGACCCGGATCGCCGGCGAGTGCTCTCCGCATAGCCGAAATCCGGCGGTACGGTTGTCCACGCTCCAGACCGTTCGGGTCGGGGCAAAGGTGGAAACCTGAAAGCGCTTATAGGAATTGATGAAGGGTGCGAGGAAGAACGTGATGTCACGCGCGTAGGCAAGTTGTCCTGCGAGATAATGGCGCATCAGCGCCGCCATGCCATGGTCGCCCTTGGCGTCGGCGAACAACGGCTGTCGTCCCTCGGCATCCCAAAGCGACGAATGGATATGGCTGGACGACCCCGCGAGATCGTAGCGCCATTTGGCCATGAAGGTGACGGCCTTGCCTTGCGCGTTCGCGATTTCCTTGATGCCGTTTTTGATGATGACGTGGCGGTCGGCCATCGTCAGCGCGTCCGCATAGCGGACATTGATCTCCTCCTGCCCGGGACCCCATTCCCCTTTTGAGCATTCTACCGGGATGCCCGCGGCCTGCAGCCCGTTGCGCACGCCGCGCATTACCGGTTCTTCCTTCGTGGTCTGGAAGACGTGGTAATCCTGGATGTAATAGCCGGTCGTTTTCGGATCACGATATGCCTTGGCGTGGATCGCTTCGTAACTTTCGTCAAACAGGTAGAATTCGAGCTCGGAGGCGAAGAAGGCGCGCATCTTCATCGCGTCGAGTTGCGCAATTTGCTGCTTGAGGATGGCGCGGGGGGAATGTGGTACCGGACGATGATCGTGATGCTCAAGCACGTCGGCCAGCACCAGGGCAGTACCAGTGAGCCAAGGGATCGGGCGAAGCGTCGTCAGGTCGGGCTTCAGCAGGAAGTCGCCGTACCCCTTGTTCCAACTCGCGGCGTCGTAGCCCGGGACCGGCTCCATGTCGATGTCGTCGGCGAGCAGATAGTTGCAGGCATGCGTCTCTTCGTGCGCGGAGTCGACGAAGTGCGTGGCCTGGAATCGCTTGCCGACCAGTTGGCCGACCATGTCGGTCATGGCGACGATCACCGTGTCGATCCGGTCGGCAGCGACCTCCTGCTTCAGCGCATCGAGGGAAAGAATCCCGGACATCGGTATTTCCTCTGATCGATGGCGATGACCAATCATCGCTGGACAATTGTAACGAAGCCGTTCCGGTCGAACGCTGATGTGCCCTGGGGCTTCTGTTACCCGGGAAGCCAGTCGAGATATTGCTGCACGAAGTCACAACCAACTTCCGCCACATAGGCATCAATGAGACGCTGGGTGACAGGGCCGGCACCACTCCAGCTCCCTTCGCCAACCGGCTGGCCATTGAAACGACTCACCGGCAGGATGCAGAGACTTGTCGCGGTCAGAAACATCTCATCAGCATTGGCGGCATCATAGAGGTCGATATCCGCCTCCTCGCAGCGGATACCGGCCTTCTCTGCCAGGTCGATCGTCATTTGCCTGCTTACACCTGGCAGTACGTAGCGCGCCTTGGGCGTTCGCAACCCGCCACCCTGGACA
Source organism: uncultured Pseudomonadota bacterium (assembly GCA_963810715.1). GTDB lineage: Bacteria > Pseudomonadota > Alphaproteobacteria > Acetobacterales > Acetobacteraceae > DATDIC01. The sequence goes on from CAWEOZ010000001.1 coordinate 138,817, forward strand.
ATGAAGATATTGCTTCCTTGTCCCTCGGCTAAATTGCCATTCTCGTCGAGCAGCAGCGGCCACGCATCGGGACGCGCCGCCTTGATCGGCTGACCGGCGACAATCATGTTGAGATAGTTGTTCATCTTCGCCCGCGGACTCAGCATGCTGGGCGCCGTCCGACGAACAGTGGTGGTCATGACTTCCGCGCCATCCCGATACATCTTGGCGCGCGGTGCAAGCGGTAGCGGGGTGACGTCTATAACCAGGTTTGGACCCGTATGCTCCCAGCCTTCATCACCAACCGCGTCGACACCACGACTGATGCGCTGGCCGACCCACCAGTCGCCATGTGGCGCACGCAGATGCTCATTGCGCTCCACGATCTCTTCGCTCGCTGCGACCATCTCTTTAGGAGAGATGCCGGGGTCGATCCGCAGGTAGCGCAGCGAGCGATAGAATCGCTCCACGTGCGCCACCAGACGGAAGGGCGCCCCATGGAACGTGCGCGTCATGTCGAAAGCCCCGTCACCCGACTTCCAGCTCCGATCGCGATAGGGGATGAGTATTTGCCCCTCTGGCATGATCGTCCCGTTGCACCAGGCAACCCGAGTGTTCGCCAGCATCATGACCTCTCTCTACCGTCTCCCGGTAGAAGGTTAGGGCCGTGCATGCCATATGAAAAGCGTCATGGCATGACGTTCAGCAGGAACACCGCGACCACCGCGTCGCGATCGAAGCCTTCGCTTTCGGCCGGTTACAGGCCGGTGGCAAACTTAAACTGCCCGACAGCATCAGCCTGCTGCCGCTGCCGCCCTATTCGCGCCGGAGCTCAATCCGGTCGAGAACGTCTGGCAGTTCCTGCGCCAGAACGAGCTCGCCAACCGCGTCTTCGACGGCTGCACCGCCATCGTCGATCCCTGGTGTGACGCCTGGAACGCGATCAATCGCCACACGCGCATGGCCGAAACAGTCACCGCCTAGGACCGCTGGTATTATAAGCGCTACCCACCGCAAGATAGAAAAACAGCCAAGGGAGCTGCAAGCAATATGAAAAAGCCCGCAACGACCAAGGGCGAATCTCCGTCTCGGCTGATCGACACGAGGATCAAGGAACTGGGCGACTGGAGGGGCAAGACGCTCTCCCATGTCCGCGCTCTGATAAAGCAGGCGGACCCCGAAGTGGTCGAGGAGTGGAAATGGAGGGGCGTTCCGGTATGGTATCACGATGGAATGATCTGTACCGGCGAGACGTACAACAGCATCGTGAAGCTGACCTTCGCCAAGGGCGCGTCGCTCGAAGATCCTTCAGGCCTGTTCAACTCCAGCCTTGAGGGCAACCTCAGGCGCGCGATTGATATACACGAGGGCGGGGAAGTAGATGGGGATGCCTTCAAGACGCTCATATGTGCTGCTGTGGCCCTGAACAGGTCTTCAGCCCGATGATCTCTGCAGGACTTTAAATTCTTTGCGAAACGCGGCAGGCGCAGGACGCAAAGCCCGCCCCGCCGCTCCCGCAAGACCATCACGCAGGCACCGGCCGCCTCCCTGCCGATCAGCCGGCGGCCGCGCGCGGAGGCCTGTGTCCGGGGCCTGGTCCGGCATTCTCGGCAAAATACGCTATCAAGAATAAATCGGCGTAAGGGATGCTTCGTCGTTGACACGCCTTTTCGGTTCGATCACCTTGAATGCAAGGGGTTGACCGCGATCGCCCCGTGAGGCTTTGGCCGAAGTATCGCGTCCGTGCTCCAAGGCTTGGAGGGGACGCCATGGCTACGCCCGACGCTATAACCGTCACACAGCTCAATCGTCTTATCGGCACACCCGACGCGCCGTTGATTCTGGACGTTCGGCCCGACGAGGATCACGCCTCCGATCCGCGTTCGCTGCCGGCAAGTGTTCGGCACGACTATCAAACGGTCGCCTCGTGGGCCGGCAAATATGCCGGTCGATCGGTCGCCGTCGTTTGCACGCGCGGCCTGAAGCTAAGCCAGGGCGTGGCCGCCTGGTTGCGCCACATCGGCGCGAAAGCCGAATACCTCGAAGGTGGGTTTGATGCCTGGAAAGAAGGAAAAGCCCTCCTCCTCCGGCCTAACCATGTGCCGCCGCGCGACAGCGAGGGGCGAACGGTGTGGGTCACACGCACGCGGCCGAAGATCGACCGCATCGCGTGCCCTTGGCTGATCCGCCGTTTCGTCGATCCCGATGCCGTATTTCTCTTTGTCGCTCCCTCCGAGGTCGAAGCGGTGGCCGAGCATTTCGGCGCGACGCCCTTCGACATCGAGGGCATTTTCTGGAGTCATCGCGCCGACCTTTGCACCTTTGACGTGATGATCGAGGAATTCGGTTTGCACGCGGACGCGCTCGATCGTCTCGCCCTCATCGTGCGCGCCGCCGATACCGCGCGTCTCGATCTGGCGCCGCAGGCGGCCGGCCTGCTCGCCGCGTCCCTCGGCCTGTCGCGCATGCACAGGGATGACCTCGTGCAGCTCGACGCGGGTTTCTCGCTCTACGACGCTTTCTACCGTTGGGCGCGGGATGCGGTCGGCGAAAGCCACAACTGGCCGACACCGGCCGCTGGTGGCCGGACATGAGCGCGACCGTCACACGAACGACGGCGATACCGCCAGACCAGCTCGCGCCGGCGCACGGCGTCGGCTTCGCCGAAGCCTTCAAGGTTTGGCTGCGCGTTGCGTTGCTGAGTTTCGGCGGACCGGCCGGGCAGATCGCCGTCATGCATCGCATCGTCGTCGAGGAACGGCGCTGGATCTCCGAAGCCCGATTTCTGCATGCGCTGAATTATTGCCATCTCTTGCCGGGACCCGAAGCGCAGCAGCTTGCCATCTATATCGGATGGCTCATGCACAAGACGCGCGGCGGTCTGGTCGCCGGCATTTTGTTCGTCGTGCCGGGCGTCATCACGCTCATGGCACTCAGTTGGATTTACGTCGTCTGGGGCAATCTCGGCTTTGTCGCCGGCCTGTTTTTCGGCCTTAAGGCTGCCGTGCTCGCCGTCGTCGTCGAGGCCGTGCTGCGTGTCGGTCGTCGCGCCCTGAAGTCAGAGCTGGCCCTCGTGATCGCCGCTGTGGCTTTTGTTGCGCTATTCCTTCTTTCCGTCCCCTTCCCACTCGTGGTGCTGGCGGCGGCGCTCATCGGCTTCGCTGCAAATCGGCTTGGCTATGCCATGGGCGGTCACGCCGCCCACGGAAAGGACAATGATCTATTGGGCGAGAGCATGCCCGATCACGCTCGTCCATCGCTTGTGCGGGCGATCGGAGTCGTCGCGACTTGGCTGCCGCTGTGGCTTGCCCCGGTTGCGTTGCTGTTTCTGTTTCTCGGCCCCGAGAACATCTTCACGCGGCTCTCGGTGTTCTTCAGCCAGGTTGCCGTCTTCAGTTTCGGCGGTGCTTATGCAGTGCTCGCCTATGTCGCGCAGCAAGCCGTCGAAACACACCACTGGCTTCGCCCCGACGAGATGCTGACGGGCCTCGGCATGGCCGAGACCACGCCCGGTCCGCTCATCATGGTTGTCCAGTATGTCGGCTTTCTCACCGGCTATCGGACACCCGGCGCTCTGCCGCCTTTGCTGGCTGCATCGCTGGCGGGATTGCTTGTCACCTGGGTTACCTTCACGCCCTGCTTCCTCTGGGTTTTTCTGGGTGCCCCTTACGTTGAGGCGCTGCGTGGCGTGCGCGCGCTCGGCGCCGCCCTGTCCGCGGTGACCGCCGCCGTCGTCGGCGTCATCCTCAATCTCGCCGTTTGGTTCGGCGTTCATGTGATCTTTCGCGAAACGGTGCCCTGGCAAGGCTTCGGACTTAAACTGAACCTGCCATTGCTTCAGAGCTTCGATGTCTTTTCCGCCATTCTGGCGATCACTGCCGCCGTCGCGATCTTCCGCTTCAAGGTCGGCATCATTCAAACGCTGCTCGCTTGCTCGCTCGCGGGTGTGGCGTTGCATCTGGCCTTCGGCGTGGCGCTATGACAACGGCCTCCATTGGCAAGCTTGCGCGGCTCTGGCGCGGCGATCGCGAGAGCCGTCGTCAGGTTACGCCAGACAATAATCGTTGGCGCGACGTTTTCGCAGCGCTCGCCGCACTGAATATTCAGGCGGAGCCAGCCGTCTACTGTGAGGAGCGCCGACGAGGTGCGCGATCAACTTCTGCGGGTCGATGGCGTGCTCGTCTGGGTTAATCCGATTCAGGACGGCCGGCCGCGCTTTGCGCTCGCGCCCATGCGCAGCAGAGGAAGGAACGCTCTCCGTATTCTGCCGCTGATCCTGCTCTGCACCTGGCCTCTCGGCCAGGCCGCCGACGCGGCGCCCCCGCTTGTTCTGGAACGCACGATCCCGCTTGCCGGCGTGTCCGGCCGGATCGATCACATGGCGATCGATCTCGCACGCAAGCGTCTCTTCGTGGCGGAACTGGGAAACGGCACGGTCGACGCCGTCGATGTGGTCAGCGGAAAGCCTGTTCATCGTTTAAGCGGGCTTCGCGAGCCCCAAGGCATCGGTTATGCGCCAGCGGCTGATGTGATCGCGGTCGCCAACGCCGGCGACGGATCGGTCTGCCTGTTTCGTGGCGAAGATTTCGCGCCGCTCGCAACGATCGAATTGCAGGACGACGCCGACAACGTCCGGCTCGATCCGTCGTCGGGCCGGCTGATCGTTGGATTTGGCAAGGGCGGCCTTGCGCTTCTTGATCCCGCAGCTCGGTCCGTCGTGGGTCGCATCGGAGTTGCGGCCCATCCCGAGGGCTTTCAGCTCGATCCCCTCGGCCGGCGCGCTTTCGTCAACGCGCCGGATGCCCGCCAGATTGCCGTGATCGATGTCGCAACCGGTAAGCAGACGGCGACCTGGCGAGTGCCGGAGCTGAGCGACAATTTCCCGATGGCGCGGAATCAAAATGGCACGGTTATCGCGGTGGTGTTTCGCAGCCCGGCGCGGCTGGTCCTCCTCGATGCTCAGACCGGCGCTGTGCGCGCGAACGTCCGGACCTGCGGCGATGCCGATGATGTGTTTTTCGACAACACACGCCAGCGCATCTATGTGAGTTGCGGTTCGGGAAGCGTGGATGTGTTCCAACAGGGCGCGGCAGGTTACCGGTTGCTGGGTCGGGTAAGGTCCTCGTCTGGCGCGCGGACCTCACTCTTCGTGCCCGAACTTGATCGGCTTTTTGTCGCCGCCCGTGCGGGCTTTTTCGGCCTCGGCTCGGACGCGGCCATTCTGGTCTTCCGCCCGCAACCCTGACGGAAAGCGAATGACCTGCATGAACCGCCTGAATATGCTTGGATAGGCGAGCATGCGAACCGGCATCTTGCTCGCCCTTCTGTCCGCCGCGCTGTTCGGCGCCAGCACCCCTCTGGCCAAGATGATGCTGGGAGATGTCGATCCCTGGATGATGGCCGGTCTGCTTTATCTCGGCGCCGGTCTGGGACTGGCGGCGGTTCATCTTTCGCGGAATGCCCTTCGCCTTCCGGCGATCGAAGCTCCCCTGAATCGCGCGGATGCGCCCTGGCTCGCTGCCGTCATTTTCACCGGCGGCGTTCTCGGCCCCGTGTTCCTGATGTTCGGATTGGCGCGCACCGATGCGGCCGGCGCCTCGCTGCTGCTCAATCTGGAAGGCTTGGCCACGATGGGCATTGCGTGGCTTATCTTCCGCGAAAATGTCGACCGGCGACTGTTGCTCGGCGCCTTCGCCATTCTGGCCGGCGCCGTGCTTCTCTCCTGGCAGGGCCCGGCGAATTTTCAGTGGGCCAGCTTGTTTGTGGCGGGGGCCTGCCTGTGCTGGGGCATAGACAACAATCTCACGCGCAAATTGTCCTCTGCCGATCCAGTGCAGATCGCGATGCTCAAGGGGCTGGTCGCCGGCACAGCCAACCTCACGCTCGCTCTGTGGCAAGGCTCTACGTTGCCACTGGCCGGTATAATCGCCGCCGCTGGTATCGTGGGTTTTCTTGGCTATGGAGTAAGCCTTGCCCTGTTCGTCCTCGGCCTGCGCCACCTCGGGGCGGCCCGCACGGGAGCCTATTTCTGTCTCGCGCCATTTATCGGCGCCCTGCTCTCGCTCGTGCTGCTTGGTGAACCACTGACGCTCCGCCTGTTCGCTGCCGGCGGCCTGATGGCAATTGGCCTATGGCTGCACCTGTCGGAGCGCCACGAGCATGAGCATCGGCACGAGGCATTGGAACACGAGCATCGGCATGTTCACGATGAGCATCATCAGCATGAGCACAGAGTTGGCGACCCGGCAGCCGAACCCCACAGCCACCGGCATCGGCATAAGCCGCTCGTGCACCGGCACCCGCACTATCCCGATCTCCATCACCGGCATGACCACGAACCTGCCCGTTGACGTCACTGGTGTGGTCCATCCCCGGCTTATCAGGGCGCGTTCCGATCGGCGTCTATACCATGCACCCCTATGAATCACGTCAGTCACCTCTGTTACGGAGGCGAGCCGTGAGCGCTGCTCGGAATGGAGTAGTTTCCTCTAGACTAGAGCAATATCAGCCTGACTGGAATTGCGGAGCGATCTTAGGCTGATGAAATTGCTCGCGAACTATGAGCTAGGGCGGGTTCACCCTGGGTGAAACCGTTCTAGCCATTGATCTTCTTGTCAAACGCAGCCTGCGCCTTGGCTATGTGCATTATGTGACCTTGCGCCCAGGCGCCCAGGGGTGCGACGGCGTTCCCCAGGGAACGCCCAAGCGGGGTCAGCTCGTAAACGACGCGCGGCGGAATGGTGGGGAATTGCGTTCGCTTGACCAAGCCATCCCGCTGCAATCCTCGGAGTGTGAGCGTGAGCATCCTCTGTGAGATGCCGCCGACCGACCGTTTGATCTCGTTGAACCGCTTCGGGCCGTTGCCCAACAGCACGATGATCAGGACGCTCCATTTGTCGCCCACGCGCGCCAGCACCGAGCTGACGGCGCGGCAGTCCTCGCTGGCGTGAGCGGGAATTTCGACGGTCACCTCTGTGTGCTCCGGTACCAAATCTGTGCCTTCTTGTGCGCTTTAGCGGCGGTCACTAACTGCGCCCAAGACACAATCTTATACCGAATTGGCGCAAGTCCGCCAGGGAGCAGGAGATGACCGTAATTTCCGTTATCGTTGGAAGCATCCGCCAGGGTCGCTTTTCGGAAAAGCCGGCGCTTTGGATTCTTCAACATCTCAGGAAGCGCAGCGGGATCGACGCGAGCCTGCTCGATCTCCGGGACTTTCCGATGCCCTTCTTCGATCAGCCTGCTCCACCCGCCGCGCCGGGCCGGCCGCCTTACGAGCATGAAATGGTAAAGAAATGGACGGCGGAAATCGCCCGGTCGGACGGCTTCGTCATCGTCACACCGGAATATAACTATGGCCCTCCTGCGGTCCTCAAGAACGCACTCGACTGGGTTTATCCAGAGTGGAAGCGCAAGTCCGTCGCTTTCGTGAGCTATGGCAGCATGGCGGGCGCACGTAGCGTTCAGCAACTCCGCGAGACGGCGATAGAGCTTCAGCTCGCTCCAGTTCGCTCCTCCGTCCACATCCCTGCCGCGACCCTCTGGGCGCATTTCCAGGGCGGCGATGTGGATGCGGGACTTGCGGAGCTCGAGGCATCGGCCAACGTGATGATCGACGATCTGCTGTGGTGGACCGTGGCGCTGAAGACGGCGCGCGCGGCCGCATCCTGAGCCCACTTCACTGTGCGGCAACGAGGCCCGGTAGGCGTCGGGCGCAACGGGAACACGATAATGTCGGAAATCATCGAAAGGCTGCTGCTGCGCAATCTTCAGGAGGTCTTCGGGCAGGGCGATCCGGTGCGCCGACGCTCCGCAATCGATGAACTCTACACCGAGGACTGTACGGTTCTTCTTGCTATCGGGCGTTATGTCGGCCGCGCGGCGCTGGATCAGATCGCCGGCGAGTTGCGCGCCAGTCATCCGAGCTTCGTCTACACGCCGCATCGCCGGCCTCAGGCCGTTCAGGACGGCGGGCGCCTCGCCTGGGGCTCCGGACCGCCCGGCGAGCCGCCGAGCTACACAGGGATGGATGTTATTATCGTCCGAGACGAAAGGATTGCCGCCCTATATGTTTTCCTCGACGCACCACCTGCATGATGGCGGCCCGTATCGCTCTTAACCGCTGAGCGGAGCACGAGACATGATTCGTGCGGTGATGGCTGCTCTTATCATTGGCTGGGCGCCTTTGTCAGTGGCGCAGGTACGTGCGGCGCTTCCGCCTGTTCGGCCGCGTCTCCAAACAGGAATGTTCAGGACCTTTACCGCGTCCTTCGCATTGCAGTTCATAGGTGTAATACCAGACCGTGTTGAGGGTGACGTATGTTCGTCATTCCTGCGAAAGCGGGAATCCAGGCAATCTCCCGGAATTTCGTGGGCTCTCGCATGGATACGATCCATCATCTGTACCCGTCTCCGGCCGGAAAGAACCAGTGGGGGCTCCGATCAGTGTGCCAATGATCCGGACGGCACAGTTGATGCCGATGAGCGGCTGAAGCTTACCGATCTCTCCCCGAGACGCTATGATGTAATACCAGCCCGCGCGGACGAAGACTTTAGACCCGTCATGCCCGCGAAAGCGGGCATCCATGCGAGAGCCCACGATATTGCGGGGGATTGCCTGGATTTCCCGCGTTCGCGGGAATGACGAACATAAGTCACCCTCAACGCGGTCTGGTATAAAGTGATGGACTCTCGCGGCCGCACCTGTCTGCTTAGAAACGCAGAGCTCCGAAAAGACCGGCCATACGCGTTTTCGCTCGCCGAGGGGGATCTGCGGGATTGCAGCAAATAGACAGGTGTCGGAAAAACCGCCCGGTGGTGCTCGCATTCATGGTTGGCTGACCGGGTTCACCACAACGCCCCAAGGCTGTTGGCCGACCGGAATGGATCGCGTCACCTTCAGATTCGGGACATCGATGACCGAGATGTCATTCGACAGCCCGTTGGCGGTTAGAAGCTGGTTGTAGTCGGGGGTGAAACCAAGGTGCCAGACACGCGCGCCGACCAGCAGATACTTTGTTACCTTGTAGGTTTTGGTATCTACAACGGCGACACGATTGGCTGGCCCCAGCGCGACGAAGGCGATCTTGTCATCCTTGGTGAACTGGATGTCTTCGGGCTGGATTGCATCGCCACGCAGTCCCTGGATCGGAAAGGAGATTTTGTGCGTAATCGCATGGGTTTTTGGATCGATGACACTGACGGTGCCGCCCAGCTCCGACGATACCCACACCTCTGAGGCATCATGCCTGAACCGCGCGTTGCGCGGCCTCGGGTCGACCAGCACGTTGGCGATTATTTTCTCGGACTCATAGTCGATGAAATGCGCCATATTGGTGGTTTCTGAGGTATTCACGATAGTCCGCCCGTCCGGGCTGACAGCCATCCCTTCGGGTTCGACCCCCGTTGGAATTGAGGCCAGCATTTTAGTGGTATCAATGTCCCACACTGTTATGAGCGCGTCGTTCTCGTTCGACACATAAAGCGGGTTGCCGGATGGCCGGAGTGCAAATAACTCGGGATCCGGGGTCGAGATCGTACGAGCCACTTGAAACGTGTTCGCATCGAATATCTGGATCTCGTCATCGTCACCATCGGCGACCAGGATATACTTGCCGTCCGGCGTGACCAGGATACCGCGTGGACGCTGCCCGGTTGGCACAGTCTTGATGACCTTTCCCGCGTCGATATCGACAACCGAGATGGTATTGTCACGCTCGTTGGATGTGTACGCAATATAGGCGTGCGCCGGCGGCGTAGCGAGCAGCGCGATTCCCACCAGTGTCAGGCAGCATGTGGAATGCATAGTCCTCCTCCCGCCTCGGTTGCTTATGGGCTTTGTGGCAGTCGGCAATCGCGATCTGAAGGGCTGCTGAGGGGTCGGTGGTAAGTAAATCACTCCCGACGCTCGACACAAGTGCCTCATCCATTTCCATGTAACTGCTCAAAGCTTTGCAACCCAGCATGAACTTTCCGGTAGTGTCCTGATTTGCCCCGCGCTGTCCTGAGTTGACCGAGCGCGTGTCCTGGGTTGAATCTCGCGGCTTATGGCTTTCGCGATTTCCGGCAACGGTCAGTTTCTATTTTTGGACGGACTGTATGCGTCCGGCAGGGATTTTTTGTACGACATGACAGGATTGCAAGGTACGTTGCGAATTCATTCTGTACTTTTCAGCATACATCAGGCAAAACTTGGCACTAAACCAAGTGACGGTGCGATCGAGCCATGCCACGAGCAAACATGCCTTGTGTTGCCGAGCGCGATTTTGGCGCCCACGAGAATGATCCGCCTCCCCCCGATGCGATACCGTTCGCTGATCTAGCCTTGGCAATGGGAGTGGATGAAGACACCCTGCTCCGGCGCCTCGCAGCAATCCTTTGCAAGAGCGAAGACGTGTCCGATGCCGACGCGGCGGGGGTATAGCGCTAATGCAGCTACAGGACCGTATCGACAATTATGTGCGGGAAACAAAGTTCCCGCGCAGCCTCTTCATATCCGAAGATGGGCGCATCGTGGGCACCTGGATCATGGGGAACGACTATAGGGTCCAGACCGGCTATTACGGTGGCTATCCAGCCGGCTACCTGCGCCGCATCCGCGCCTTGTTTCCCGATAAGCGACGGGTTCTGCACCTGTTCTCTGGCAAGGTCGATCTGTCGGCCCTCCCTGGGGATACCGTGGATATCAACGCCAAGCTGGCCCCGACTTTCGTTGATGACGCTCAGACCTTGGCCCTCGTGCCATTGGCGAGATACGATCTGATCCTGGCTGATCCACCGTACAGCGTGGACGATGCCGAGCGCTATCAGACCACCATGGTCAAGCGGAACCTAGTAATGCGGGCACTACAACAGGCGCCAGCGGGCACGCACGTCGTGTGGCTGGACCAAGTATTGCCGATGTACCGGAAGGATTTATTCGATATCGAAGCCGTGATTGGCATGGTCAAAAGCACCAATCACCGCTTCCGCGTCGTGACGATATTCCGAAGGGCCGCCGCAGCAGCAGTTGGCAGAGATCAATTAGGCGGCGAGAAGCTCAAGCAGCGGGCGCCGAAAAGCCTTGCGAAGCCGGCTCTGGAAGCCGCCCGGCCCATATTGGGTCATGTAGCGGATTAATTTGCCGAGCTCGTCATTATTGAAGGCAACAGCGCGGTTGCCATTTTGGAGTTGGGCTATAATGCCTTCGTGGAAGGTCTGCTGGCCGCCGTTTCCAACGGGTGTCAGAAGCTCCGCCGCTTCTTCCTCTGTGAGTGTAAGCACGATCGGTTTTGGAGCCGGTGGCATCCGTCGCTCTCCCAGTTTTGAAGGCGGATACCTAGGTGCTGGCCCGAAAAAATTCCATACCCGATTTGGAAATGTGGGTCGGCGTTCATTACCCCCGATCCCCTTGTCGCGGGCTCAGCGACCGCGTGAGTGCCCGACCATGCGGCTGCGGTGAGCCTCTATGTTGCGCACGACAGGCTCTGCCGAGTTCACCAAACGCTGGGACGGATCACCCCGGCTACGGCGCTCGGGATTACAGATCATATTTAGCCGATAGCGGAGCTAATCGACGCAGCCGAAAGTACTGCACCAGAGCCGCCGAAGCCTGAGCGCCCGCAGCTCCGTGACATCCAGGCAGGCCGGGCGCGAGCCCCGCTGTCCTGATTTAGGATCATGTCCATCCTGAATTCGGGCAGCATCAACTTTCCGGACCGACTCTAAATGGATCACGCGTGGATCGGGCCCCACACTACGCACCCCCATGAATCACGCCAGCAGCCCCACAATCCTACCCCCGCAGCCGCGCCACCAACGAGTTCGAGCTGATCGAGATCGCCATAATGAATCCGCACGCTGCCCCCGCGTATCCCGCCGGCGATCTCCACCCGCAGCCCCAGCTCCGCCGTCAGCTCGCGCCCCAGCATCTCCACATTCGGATCCTTGCGCACCGCCTGCGGTTCCGCACGCGGCTTGCGAGCGACCAGCGCCTCGGTCTGCCGCACCGACAGCCCACGTCCCATCACCTCGCCCAGCGCCGCCACCGGCGACGGATGCGACAGCAACGCGCGAGCATGACCGGCCGTCACATCCCCGGCCAGCACCGCCTGCTTGATGGCCGGCGGCAAATTCAGCAGTCGCAGCGTATTGGCGATATGCGAGCGCGACTTGCCGACCGCCTGCGCCAGCATGTCCTGGGTCAGCCCGAACTCGTCCAACAACTGCTGATACCCCTCCGCCTCCTCCAGCGGATTGAGGTCCTGCCGCTGCAAATTCTCGACCAGCGCCGCCGCCATCGCATCCGAGTTGTCCAGCGCCCGCACCAGCACCGGCACCTCGTGCAGCCCGGCCTGCGCCGCGGCCCGCCACCGCCGCTCCCCGGCAATGATCTCGAACCGCCCATCCGCGCCCGGGTGCGGCCGCACCAGCAACGGCTGCAATATCCCGCGCGCGCGTATGGAATTCGGCGAGCTCCTGCAACGCCCCCTGATCCATGCTCCGTCGCGGCTGGAACGGCCCCGGCTCCAGCAGATCGAGCGGCACCTGCCGTATCCCCGCATTACCCGCCTCCGGCGCCAGCGCCGCCTCGCCCAGCAGCGCCGCGAGCCCACGCCCCAGCCGTGGTCCGGAATCCTTCACGCTCATGATGCGGCTTCCACATTTTGCGGTCGTTCCCGGCGCAACAACTCGCCCGCCAGCCGCACATACGCCTGCGCGCCCGGCGACCGAAAATCATACAGCAGCACCGGCTTGCCATGACTCGGTGCTTCCGTCACGCGAATGTTGCGAGGTATAACTGTCTCATATACAACAGAACCAAAATAGCCGCGAGCGTCGTTCGCCACCAGCTCGGACAGACTGTTCCGCTTGTCGAACATTGTCAGCACGATGCCCTGTAACCGCAAGGTCGGATTGAACCCGCGACGCACCGCATCCACCGTCCGCATCATCCCGCTGATCCCCTCCAGCGCATAGAACTCGCATTGCAGCGGCACCAGCACCGCATCCGCCGCCACCAGCGCATTCACGGTAAGCAGCCCCAGGCTGGGCGGACAGTCGATCAGCACAAACCCATACTCGCCTGGCGACGTCCGCAGCGGCGCCAGCGCATCGCGCAGCCGATATTCCCGACGCTCCAGCGCCACCAGCTCCAGCTCCGCCCCGGTCAGGTCCGGCTCCGCCGGAATGACCCGCAGCTTCGGAACCGCCGTATCCCGTGCGGCATCTCCGGGGGGCGCATGCAGCACCAGGACACAGTAGGACCCCAGCGTCCGATCCTCGCGCGCGATCCCCAATCCGGTGGACGCATTTCCCTGCGGATCGAGATCGATCAGCAGCACCAACTCCCCACTCGCCGCCAGAGCGGTAGCCAGGTTCACGGCGGTCGTGGTTTTGCCGACCCCTCCTTTCTGATTAGCGACAGCAAGGATTCGCGGCGCCCTGACGGACGAGCGGGCCTCAGTTTTGGATTGCAACACGCTGCAGCTCGGTAATCCGCAGAATAACGCCAGGAGGGGTGCGACTCGGTATCCGTTCCACCTTCATCTGCCACTGGCCCGCCACCTCCGTCAATTCAGCCTCGACCTGCGCCCCCTTCAGAAACAGACAGGTTCCACCCGGCGCCAGCAACGGGGCAGCCAGCGGTAACAGCCGCCGCAACGGCGCGAGCGCCCGCGCGACAACAAGCGAGGCGGGCTCAACACCCGCCTGTTCGATCCGCACCGCATGCACCTGCGCCGGGGCCTGAAGGACGCGCACTGCTTCACGCAAGAATGCTGCTTTGCGCTTATCCGATTCGATCAAATCAAAAAAAATTCCGGTCGCTTTCGCAAGGATCAAACCCGGGAACCCCGCTCCCGACCCCAGGTCGATCCCCCGCTCAGTGGCGTCCTGGATTAACGGCCCCAGCTGCAGCGAATCCCGGATATGCCGCGGCTCAACTATTCCTTCATCGTCGCGTGCGATCAAATTTAACCGTCGATTCCAGCGCTGAAGAAGGTTAATAAACGGTAGAAAATCGTTCGAGATCGAAGAGTGTTTCACGTGAAATTCGGGGAAGTCGGTCGCTTTCTCACATGGGCCGCAAGGGCGGTTAGGCCTGCTGGTGTCATGCCCTGCAACCGGGCGGCCGCACCGAGAGATCCAGGCTGCCCTCGCATCAACTTCTCCCGTATTTCCGCTGAGAGCCCCCCGATCTGGTCGAAAGCAATTCCGTCCAGGCGAATAGCCAAATCACGACGATAGTCTCGAATCTCGGCGTTCTGACGCGGCAAATAACCATCGTACAAGGCTTCTATTCGAAGCTGATCGACCGAGCGATGGGGGAGATCCCGCAACCAAGGGAAAACGGCCGTTATCCGCTCGTACGGCAGCGCCGGATTGCCGAGCAGTTCCAAAACCGACCGCCACTTGCCATCGGCCTTAACCGTCAGCCCTGCGCGACCCAGTGCCTGGGGCATGGCTCCTTCGTTTCTTGCCCGAATGGAGACGTCCTCCACGGATCGCTCATACTTCGTGAACCGGGCTTCGCGTTCGGAGCCAATACAGCCCCAATTGATGCCCTGTCTGGTGAGACGGAGGTCGGCGTTGTCGGCGCGGAGGCTTAGGCGAAATTCGGCCCGAGACGTGAACATGCGGTATGGCTCGCTGACACCTTGGGAGGTCAGGTCGTCCACCAGAACGCCGAGATAGGCTTGTCCTCGGTCGATGGTGATCATCTCGGCGTTGTCGGCGCGGCGAGCGGCGTTGAGGCCGGCGAGGAGGCCTTGGGCGGCGGCTTCCTCGTAGCCAGTCGTGCCGTTGATTTGACCGGCCAAGAACAAGCCACGGAGGGACTTCAGTTCCAGGGATGGAAAGAGGGAGCGGGGGTCCACGTAGTCATATTCGACTGCGTAGCCGGGGCGGAGCATCTGGGCGTGCTCGAGGCCGGGGATGGTGGTGAGCAGGGCACGCTGGATGTCCTCGGGGAGGCTGGTGGAGATGCCGTTGGGGTAGACCGAATCGGTGTCGAGGCCCTCGGGTTCGAGGAAGATCTGGTGGCGGGAACGGTCGGCGAATCGGACGATTTTGTCCTCGATGGAGGGGCAGTAGCGGGGGCCGGTACCGGCGATGCGGCCTCCGTAAACCGCGGAGCGGTGCAGGTTGGCGCGGATCAGGTCATGGGTTGCCGGGGTGGTACCGGTGATGCGGCAGGAGATGAGGGGGTTTTCGAGCCGGTCGGTCATGGTGCTGAACAGCTCGGGGTCGGGGTCGCTGGGGTCCTCGGGTAGGTTGTCCCAATCAATGGTGCGGCGGTCCAGGCGGGGCGGGGTGCCGGTCTTCAGGCGTCCGAGCGGGAGTTGTAGGCGGGCGAGGGTGTGGGCGAGGCCGATCGAGGGGGATTCGTTGATGCGGCCGGCGGGGATCTGGCGCTCTCCGATGTGGATGAGACCGCGGAGGAAGGTGCCAGTCGTGAGGACGGCGGCACCGGTGCAGATTTCCGTGCCGTCGGCGCAGATCACGGAGCGGAGGCGGCCGGATTCGATGACCAAGTCTTCCACGGCGGCGGCGCGGAGTTCTAAATTCGGGGTTTCGTCCAGCAATTGGCGCATGGCTCGGCGATAGAGGGTGCGATCGGCCTGGGCTCTCGGGCCGCGGACGGCGGGGCCCTTGCTGCGGTTCAGCAGCTTGAAATGGATGCCGGCCAGGTCGGCGGCTCGGGCCATCAGGCCGTCGAGGGCGTCGATCTCGCGGACGAGGTGGCCCTTGCCGATGCCGCCGATCGAGGGGTTGCAGGACATCTCGCCGATGGTGTCGAGCCGATGGGTCAGCAGGAGGGTGCGGGCACCCATGCGGGCGGCAGCGGCGGCGGCCTCACAGCCGGCATGGCCGCCGCCGATGACCACCACGTCGTAGGAAGGGGGCATCATCGCACTCCTGCAAAACTTGCCTTGACGAACCGATTTGCCGGCGTCACCAGCGGGGGATGGTCAGGCATTTCGTGGTTGCCCTGGGGTTGGCTCTTGGCTGGTGGGTGCCGGCAAGGGCTTCGGATCCGAATGTGCTCTGGCGGATTGTGCATACGGAATGCGTGCCGCACCAGGAGCAGTTCCATACGCCATTGCCATGCACCGAGGTCAATATCGCCTTGGGATGGGCGGTGTTGAAGGATATCGTGGGGAAGACGCAGTTTTTGCTGATCCCGACTGCTCGGGTGACGGGGATCGAGGACAAGGCGGTGCTGGCGGCGGGGGCTCCTGGGTACTGGGAGGCGGCGTGGGGGGCTCGGCTGCTGGTGGAGGCGGAGGCCGGGCGGGCGCTGCCGGATGACGTGCTGTCGCTGGCGGTCAACTCGATCCATGGGCGGTCGCAGAACCAGCTACATATCCACATAGACTGCATAAGCCCGGAGGTGCGGGCGGCGATCAGCGCGCATGCGGCGGAGATAGGAGAGAAGTGGGGGGCGTTTCCGGTGCCTCTGGCGGGGCACGCGTATCGGGCGATGCGGGTGGATACGTTGGATAGGCCCGGGGCGGACCCGTTTCAGTTGGTTGCCGCGGCGCTGCCGGATGGGGGGGCGATGGGGGAGCAGGGCGTGGCCGCGGTGGGGGATGGGTTCGGGCTGGTGCTGCTGGCGACACAGGCGGATCCGGCGAGCGGGAATTGGGGGAAGCGGAGGAGCTGCAGGACCATTCCTGCGCGGTGGCGCGGGGGTTGTAGGAGTTGTTGGGGGATGGGTGCTTGGAGGCGTTGGGGCTGTTTCGCTGTCCGGGTGATGCAGAGTGCGCGCTGGGGAGAGGCGCGGTTTGGGACAGCCGTCGGCGATGGCCGGGACCAGCGGGGCGGGTGACAGGGAGAGGCGCGTGGGGTGGACGGCGTGGGGGCGGGCGTGACGGGAGTGCGGCTGGGGAGAGTGGTGACGGAGGGGGCCGCGGGGACGGGAGCCGGTGGTGACGGGAGGCCGGTGGTGAGAGGAGGCCGGGTTGTGACGGGAGACCGGGCGGCCGTGACGGGGGATTGGCGCGGTTGATGCGTTGCGTGGCCGCTGGGTTATTTGCCGATGCAGAAGCGGGAGAAGATGGAATTGAGGATGTCTTCTACCCCGACGGCGCCGGTGATGCGGCCGAGGGCGCGGAGGGATTGACGGAGGTCCTCGGCGCGGAGTTCCGGCAGGGGCGCGTCGTGGGCGGCGGCGAGGCAGGCGGCGGCTTCCTGGAGCGCGGCGCGATGGCGGGCCCTGGTGAGGGGCGGCGGGCCGGCTGACTGGGTGAGGGCGCGGGCGGTTTCGGCGAGGCGGTCGCGCAGCGCGTCGAGGCCATCGCCGGAGCGGAGGCTCAGGCCGAGGGCGGTGGGGGGGATGGTGCCGCCGAGATCGGTTTTGTTGGCAACGTTAAGGGTTTCCGGGCCGGTGGCGGGTGCGGTGGGGTGGCCGGCTTCGGTGAGGGAGATGACGAGGTCGGCTGCGGCGGCGCGGGCGCGGGCTCGGCGGACGCCTTCGGCCTCGATCGGGTCTTCGGTGTCGCGGAGGCCGGCCGTATCCACCAGCGTGACCGGGACGCCGGCGAGGGTGATGCGGGTTTCCAGCGCGTCGCGCGTGGTGCCGGGGATGGGGGAGACGATGGCGACATCGCGTTCGGCCAGAGCGTTGATGAGGGAGGATTTGCCGACATTGGGCGGGCCGGTGATGGCGAAGACGAGGCCTTCGCGCAGGCGCTCGCCGCGGCGATTGTCGTTCAGGTGGGTGGAAAGTTCGGTGTGCAGGGCTGCGAGTTCGGCGAGGGTAACTGATTCAGTTTCAGATGGAATGTCTTCGTCCGGGAAATCGATGAGGGCTTCCTGCTGGGCCATGAGGGTGAGAAGACGGTCGGCCCAGGCGTTGTAGAGGGTGCCGAGTTCGCCTTCGAGCTGGCGGAGGGCCTGGCGGCGCTGGGCGGTGGTTTCGGCTGATACGAGGTCGTTGACGGCTTCGGCTTCCAGGAGATCCAGGCGGTTGTTGAGGAAGGCGCGGCGGGTGAATTCACCGGGCTCGGCCGGGCGGGCGCCGAGGGTGACGAGGGCGTCGGCTACATCGGCCAGCACGGCAGGGCCGGCGTGGAGGTGGAGTTCGGCGGAGTCTTCGCCGGTGTAGGTGGCGGGGGCGGGGAGCCAGATTGTGATGGCTCGGTCAAGCACGGTGTGGTCGGTGGGGTGGCGGAGGGTGCGGAGGGCGGCGTGGCGCGGTGCGGGGAGGTGATTGGTGGTGAGGGCGGTGAGGATGGCGCGCGCGGCGGGGCCGCTGAGGCGGATGATGGCGATGGCGGCGCGGCCGGTGGCGGTGGCGGGGGCGAAAATGGTGGGGGGCATGGGATACGTTTCTGAGGACACGAGCTTACAGCACGCGGATAGCCACACGGCTCGATGAGCGTGTTTCTGGCACCATAGCTAGCCTTCTGTGGGCGGCCACTGGCGGGCCGCGTGAAGCACACGCAGAACGCGCACGACCCCATCCTGTATAATGTCGTAGATCAGCAGGTAGTTGCGATGCACGACGAGTTCGCGGGTGTTCGGGATCCGCCCCGGCCGACCGAGTTCCGGGTGGTGCGCCAGGCGCGCCGCCTTAGCACTCATCAGTTCATCCAGGGCCACGGCGGCCCGCGGGTCATCGGCTGTAATGTATTCCCGGATGGTCCTGCGATCGTCTCTCGCCGGGCGTGACCAAACGAGCCTCAAGAGGAGGTAGCGATCTTGCGTCCCATTTCCCGGCGCCACGCCTGTGCCTCGGCCTCGACTTCCTCGGCCGAGATCGTGTCCCCGGCGTTCGCGGCATCGAGCCCGATCTGCACCTGTCGGTGAAACCAGGCGTCGTGCCCCCGGGCTTTTTCCAGACGCTCCACATAGGCGCGCATGAAGTCCCGCAGCAATTGCGCGCCGGTGCGATCGTGCTCCCGGGCGGCGTTGCTGAAACGGGTCTTCAAGTCGTCGTCCACCCGGAAGGTGAATGTAGCCTCGGCCATTGGGAGCGCTCCGGCGTGCTGCATGCGTAGTGCAGTGTAACACATCGGGGAGGTGGGCACCATCCGTTCTCACAGCGGGTCACAGAGCCGGTTTGGCTAGCGGTGATAGCCGAGCCCCGCCGCCGCGAGCTTGCTACATTAACGGGGAGCATGCCAATGGCGGCCATTCCGACGATCGCCGCGGCCTTCCGAAATAGGAGGGGAGCATGAACACCACCGTCGCCGCGCCGTCCCAGAAGATGCGTCCGAGTGTGGTCGGATTTGCTACGAAGCCTTCCAGGCGATAGGGAATGCTCCCAACTTCCCAAATTACTGGTCGTATTCGCAGTCAATGACTATGTGCGAACGTCTAATCAAGCATCCAAATTGGTGGGGCGTCGTTGCTGAGCGTGAGGGAAAGATTGTCGACAGTAATTTCATGGATGAGCGGTCGGTGATTTAGGGCATCGGTCCCACCTCGGTTGACCCGCAGCAGCAAAACGACGGCGTCGGGCGGCATAGGATGCGAGAATTGCTCGACCGTGCCGCAATGCGCCGAGCGCCCGGCGTGCGTTTGGTGCAGACCGCCTATCACAACCGTTCGCTGTGCCTTTACACCACCTTGGGTTTTCAGACGCGCCGTTGTCGCTCATGCAAGGTCCACCACTGAGCATGGCTTTACCAGGATACTACGTCCGCCCGGCACAGCCTGATGATGTCGATGCGTGCCGCGCGTTAAGCCATGATATCCTCGGCTTCGATCGTGCTGGCGGCGCGCTGACAGATGCCATCGAAGCGAAAACAGCAACTGTTGTCGAGCACCTTGGGCGGATCACCGGATACGCGACGCAGGTCGGGTATTCAGGTCATTCGGTCGCCCGAACAAACGGTGACTTGATGGCACTCATCGATGCGGCCCCGGAATTTCTGGGAGTGGGCTTCCTGGTTCCGACCCGGAATTACGAAGTCTTCTCCTGGTGCCTGGCTAATAAGCTGAGAATGGTCGCGCAATTCACTCTCATGAGCATTGGGCTCTACAGCGAACCAACAGGCGCTTACTTGCCGCGTAGCATGTTTTAGCCGCGCTTATTCACGAGCATAGCTGGGATTCGCTGGCGGGTGTCGCATAAGGGACTGATCTTGTTTACGGATTGGGTGTCGAGACCATTCCACTCACCCGATCATGCCGAGCCACACCCGCCATGCGCGACGATACGATTGAGCCGTTCTGGTTTCCTCGCAGGTCGAACGAGTAGGGAGCTCCCATGCAAGCTGGCCTCCGCTCCAGCCTGCACCTTCAATCAGATGCGCAGCCGCGCCGGAATCCCTCCGCCCCGGTGATTCAACCTCAAACGATCATGCTTTAGTGTAACGCCGGTCCGGGGCGCCTTTCGGGTGATCGAGAGGATATGGCACGCGGCCAGCAAATTCGATCTCAGCGCTTCGGATTACGATATCCGCGGCTCACGATGTTGGAGATCTCGCCCTTTAGCCAATCAAGGTCAGCGGCTCGGGCGCCAAAGCGAGTGGGATCGAGGCGTGCACCGTCGACGCTCGTCGAGCCATCTTCGATGGTGTCGGCGACGAGCTTGCCCGCCATGGCGGACCAGGTAACCCCCGCGGAATTCATAGCGGTGGCGACCAGGAGACCCTCGACCTCTGGAATGCGACCGATCAGTGGCATCCCATCCGGGGTAAAGCTCTCTGGACCGTTCACGAAATGTCGGATCGGAGCCGCTTCCAGCGCAGGAAACAGCAGACTCGCTTTTTCAAAATAGGGTGCGATTTTGTCCCAGTCTGGCGGCAGCAAGGTGAATGAAAAAGGATCTGGGAGATCAGCGGCGTCAATGGTTTTTGCGTCCTCGTCAAAGAAGCCGACGAGAAAGCCCCCTACCTCCTCTCGCCCATAGATCAGGGCCTCCGGCGCGACGAAGGAGGGCGTCTGCCGTGACAGCCGCGGCGACACCGACGCGATCACATAGAAATGCTCGCACGGCCATTGCGCCAGGAAGATTTCCGACAACGCCAGCAGCGGCCGCGACCAAAGCCCCGCCGCAACGACGACGATATCGGCATCGATCCGACTGGAATCTGTTTGGACACCGCTGACCCGCCCCGAGTCGATCAACAGATGCTGGACTGTAACATTTTCATGCACTTCTGCGCCCGCCGCGCGCGACGCCTTCGCGTAAGCAGCGGTAAGGTCAGCGGGATTGACGCGGCCCGAATACGGATTGAACCAGATACCCGCGAGCCCATCGGGTACGAGAAGCGGGTGGAGCTCACGCGCTTCCCCAGGCTTCAGCCAGCGTGTTGGCACGCCACGTTCGTGCGCCGCCGCATCGAATTCCGCGAATTGATCGGCCAATTCGTGCGTATGTGCCAAAAAAAGGCGCCCAGTCTTCAGCCACCCCGTCGCCTGGCGCCCCGAGCCGTCGAGACGATCAATTACATCGTAGGCGTACAGGTCACTCCTGCGTCATGACTGGATAGTGGCTTCCAGGTGATATTTCCTGCCGAATGCCATGTAGTCCCAGAACCAAGCCGATCGCGCTCGAGAAGAATAACTTTGCCAAGACCACGTTCCGCGAGGTGCCAGGCAATGCTAGTGCCGACTACGCCGCCACCAACCACGATGCATTTCATCTGTCACTCCTCATGCGCGCCTCAGCCTGCTCTCTTCTGGGCATACCCACTAGCTGATCGTGCGAGTTCAGGTGATCGTTGCTATATGATATCGCATCTTGTAGACGTGACAGCCGCAAGACGGGGATGCGCGGGCCAAGCCCGCGCATGACGGGCACGAAGGCGTGGTGCGCGGGTGCGAGGCGCCGGCATTCATGGCGATACGTCCGATATCCGTGAAGTTACAAAGCTTTCTTCCGCAATTTCCGTGTCATCGAAGGCGACCAGGAGACTGACCGGTTTGCCAGTATTCCCGCGCAAGCGAGAGTCCTGCGACCGCCTGCGCAACCCGCGCCCTCGGCATGAATGCCCGCTTGCGCGGGCATGACGGGGATGTGCGGGCATGATGAGGGATGCACGGGCATGACGAGGGAAGAGCCAGTCTCTCGGGCAGGTGGAATCAGCCGCCACCGAGCCGCCGCTCGGCCATCGGCCGCCAGGGCGCGTTCCCCGGGCCTTCGGCCAGGGCGCGCTGGAACAGGGAGCGGGCTTCGTCGGTGACGTGGCCGCTGGCCTCGGTCATGGCCTCGGCGGTCTCGACCGCCAGGGTGGGGTCGAAGCGGGCCCTCAGGGCGGCCTGCCAGGCGGATGCGGCGCCGTCCATATGGCCCAGGCGGGCCTCGGCGTTGCCCAGCAGGACGTAGCCTTCGCGCGCCTTGTCGGAGGTGGGATCGAGCTGGGCCAGCACCTGCCTGAGCTGCGCCACCAGGGCGGTTTCCTGGTGAACTCGCTGTTGCGCTTCGGCGATCCGCTGTTTGAGCGGCATGGCCGGCATCCAGGGCGAGCCGCCCACCAGGTAGAGCAGCACCGCCGCGACCGGCACCAGCACCAGTGCGGTCCAGACGCCGGAGCGGGATCCCGAGTGCGTCATGGGATCTGCCAGGCCGTCGGCGGCGAGCAAGCGGCGCTGGACCTCGAGCACGGCGGTGGCGTGCTCGGCCGCGCCGATCCGCGCTTCCGCGAGGTCCCGGTCCAGTTCCGCGAGCTGGGCCCGGTGCAGGGCCAGGGCCGCTTCACGGCGACCACGGGCGAGCGCGGCGCGGCGCAGCGAGAGCGCCAGGGGAGCGAGCACAACCGCCAGCAACACGGCGACCCCGAGCCAGAGCGAGATCATGCGGCCCGGCTCACTCCAACAGGTCGGCGAGGTGCTGGCGTTCCGCGGCGGACAGCGGCTCCGGCGCGCGGGCACGGCGGCGCCAGCCGATCAGCACGGCGCCGGCGGCGACCAGCAACGCGATCAGCGGCGCAGCCCACAGCAGCAGGGTCTGGCCGTCCACCGGCGGGCGCAGCCGGATGAAGTCGCCGTAGCGGGCCACCATCCAGGCGATGACCTGCTGGTTGGTGTCGCCGGCGACGACACGCTGGCGGATGATCCGGCGGAGGTCTTTTGCGAGATCGGCGTCGGACTGCTCGACGCTCTCGTTCTGGCACACGAGGCAGCGGAGCTGGTCGCCGATGGCTTCGGCGCGGCGCTCCAGGACCGGGTTGGCGAGCATTTCCGCCGGATCGCTGACGGCGTGGGCGGGGCCGGCGAGCAGCAACAGGGCCAGGAGTGCCGGGAGCAGCCGGGTCACGCCAGCGACTTCAGCATCGGCAGGAGGGTGCCGCGCACGACGTCGTCGGAGAGGCCGCCGGCCCAGCGCAGGCGGACCACGCCGTCCTTGTCAACGAGGTAAGTTTCGGGGACGCCATAGACCCCGAAATCGATCGCCACCTGGCCGCCCTGGTCGCGGGCCACGCGGAAGTACGGGTCGCCGTTCTGTTGCAGGAAGCCGGCAGTGGCGGGGATGGAGTCCTTGTAGGCGATGCCCCAGAGCGGCACCTGCTGGTCGCGGAGCTGCATCAGTGTCGGTGCTTCCTGGATGCAGGGGACGCACCAGGAGGCGAAGAAATTCACCAGCGCCGGGCGGCCCCCGGCGGTGATGTCGGTGCTGGAAAACCCGGTTGAGGGCGGCTGGCCCGGCAACGAAAACGCCGGCAATTTCTTGCCGACGAGCACGCTGGGCAGGGTGTGCGGGTCATAGGTTCCTTGCTGCATGCGCATCAGCAGGCCCCAGAAGCCGCCGCCGGCCGCCGCGGCGAGTCCGAGGGGCGCCAGCATCAGCATGCGGCGACGGGTCAGCGCGTCCATGAGGAAACCCGCACAGGCAGCAGGGCGCGTCGCCGGGCCGGGGCGCCGACGCGCAGGCGGCGGTCGGCCAGGGACAATGCGCCGCCGATGGCCATGACCAGCGCGCCCAGCCAGATCCAGGGCGCCAGGATATTCACGTGCAGCCGGAGCACCACCTGGCCGTCACGCTCGTCGCCCATCACGGTATAGAGGTCGCGGATAAGGTTGGTCTGGATGGCGGTGTCGCTGATCGTCTGCTGCTCGCGGGCGAAGTTGCGGCGCGACGGGTGGAACAGGGCGACCTGCTTGCCGTTCCGCGTCACCAGCAGGTCGGCGACGCGCGCCGTGTAGTTGGATCCCGGCTCCGTACGGATGCCGGTGAGTGCCCAGTCATAGCCGTCGAATGAAATGGTCTGGCCCGGGTGCACCGAGACGATCGTGCTGGCGGACAGCGCCATCCCGGCGATGCCCGCCACGGTGACGCCCATGCCGGCATGGGCGATGGCGGCGCCCCACACCGCGAGCGGCTGGGCCGTGACGCGTCCCCAGGTGGCGGCAAGCGGGATGCGGAACAGGCGGACCCGCTCCGCCAGCTCGGCGAAAGCGCCGAAGATGAGCCAGGTCGCGGCGGTGAAGCCGGCGGCGGCGAAGGCATTGCGCAGGCCGGCCTCGGCCGCGATGCCGACCAGCGCCGCCAGTGCCGCCGCCCACCACAGCCGCAGGACGCCGGGCAGCAGGTCGGCCCGTTTCCAGGGCAGCACCGGCCCGACGCTCATTGCCAGGAACAGCGGGACCAGCAACGGGACAACGGTGAGGTGGAAATAGGGTGGCCCAACGCTGAGAGTGGCGCCGAACACCAGGGCGGCGAATGGCGGGTACAGCGTGCCGGTAAACACCACCGCGGCGATCGAGCAGAGCAGCACATTGTTCAGCACCAGCGCGCCTTCGCGCGAGATCGGTGCGAACACGCCGGAGGGCGCGAGTTGCGGCGCGCGCAGACCGAACAGCAGCAGGCTGCCGCCGATGACCAGCGCCAGCAATATCAGGATGAAGACGCCGCGGGTCGGATCAGAGGCGAAGGCGTGCACCGAGTTCAGCAGCCCCGAGCGCACCATGAAGGTGCCGCACAGGCTGAGCGAGAAGGTGCCGATGGCCAGCAAAACGGTCCAGGTCTTCAGCGCGTCACGCTTTTCCACCACGATGGCCGAGTGCAGCAGGGCGGTGCCCGTCAGCCAGGGCAGCAGCGAGGCGTTCTCCACCGGGTCCCAGAACCAGAACCCCCCCCAGCCCAGTTCGTAGTATGCCCACCAGGAGCCCAGGGCGATGCCGCTGGTCAGCAGGCACCAGGCGCCGAGAGCCCAGGGACGGACCCAGCGGCCCCACGCGGCGTCGACGCGGCCTTCGATCAGTGCCGCGACGGCGAAGGCGAACGGGATCGCGAAGCCGACGTAGCCGGCGTAGAGCACTGGCGGGTGCATCGCCAGGCCGGGGTCCTGCAGCAGCGGGTTGATGTTCTGCCCGTCGAACGGCGGTGGCCAGACGCGCTGAAAAGGATTGGAGACGGTCAGCGCGTAGAGCAGAAACCCCGCCGAGACCAATCCCAGCACCCCAATCACGCGCGCCCGCAACGCAGACGGCAGGTTGCGGCCGAATGCCGCCACCGCCGCCCCACAGCAGGCGAGGATCAGGCACCAGAGCAGGATCGACCCCTCATGGTTTCCCCAGGTGCCGGTGATCTTGTAGATCAGCGGTTCGTTGGTGCTGGAATTCTCGGCGACGTCGAAGACCGAGAAATCATCAACCACCGCGCTCCAGATAAGGCAGCCGAACGAGGTCGCCAGCGCCAGAAGCTGGCCGACAGCCAACGCCGGGGCCGCCGCCATCAGCCGGGCGTCGCGATGGTGCGCGCCGACCAGAGGCAGCAGCGCCTGGGCCGCGGCGATCGCCACGGCTAGTGCGAGGGCGAAATGACCGAGTTCGGGGCTCATCCGCCCGCCTGCGTGCTGGCGGGGGTCGTGCGCACCTGCATCGTATCCCAGGTGGCAGCGGGAGGCGGGCCGCCCGTGGCCGGGTTCCAGTGCCCGCTTTTCTTCAGCGCGTCGACCACTTCCTTCGGCATGTAGTTCTCGTCGTGTTTTGCCAGCACCTCATCAGCGCGGAACGTGCCGTCCGGCTGCACGGAGCCGATCGCCACGATCCCCTGCCCTTCGCGAAACAGATCCGGCAGCGCGCCGGTGTACGTGACCTCTACCGTCGAGCGGCCGTCGCCGAGGCGGAACCGTGCGTCTGGGTGGCCGGCGGCGACGCTCCGCTGCACGCTGCCAGGCTCCACCAGACCGCCCAGCCGAAAAGTACGGCCGGGGGGTAGCTGGTGCGCCGCGATCTGCGACGGCGAGACGAAGAATTGCAGGCTGCTCTGGAACGCGGTCAGCGCCAGCGCGGTGGCGCTGCCGAGGCCGATGCCGCCGGCAAGCAGCGCAAAGAGACGACGGCGCTTGCGGGTCATGCGGGCAGCGAACTCCGTTGACGCGGGCGCCTGGTGTCGATGGAGGCGAGCCGGCGCGCGGCCCGGCGTGTGCGCTGGAAGGCGGCGACCGCGTAGATGACCGGCAGCAGCACTCCGAGCGTATAGGACGCGGCGACGAACGGCAGATGCGTCATGCGGATTCCTGCACCCGGACCATCAGCAGGGCGCGGATCCGCCGCTCCATGACCGCGGCGCGCAGGCGGGCAACGATGATGGCGGCGAATCCCAGCGTGTAGCCGAGGGTGCAGAACAGCAGCGGCCACAGCATGGCGATGTACATGGTCGGCGCGCCGGTGAGCGTGATGGTGTCGGGCTGGTGCAGCGTGTTCCACCAAACGACGCTGAACTTGATGATGGGCAGATCGACCGCTCCGACCAATGCCAGGATGGCGCCCGCGCGGTAGCCGCGTTCCGGGCTGTCGAACGCGCGCACCAAAGCGATATGGCCGAGATAGAGGAAGAACAGGATCAGCACGGAGGTGAGGCGGGCGTCCCAGACCCACCAGGCGCCCCACATCGGCTTGCCCCACAGGCTGCCGGTGACGAGGCAGAGGGCGGTGACTCCGGCGCCGACCGGCCCGATTTCCACCGCTGCCAGATCGG
Organism: uncultured Pseudomonadota bacterium; assembly: GCA_963810715.1. Lineage (GTDB taxonomy): Bacteria > Pseudomonadota > Alphaproteobacteria > Acetobacterales > Acetobacteraceae > DATDIC01. The sequence goes on from CAWEOZ010000001.1 coordinate 165,653, forward strand.
CCAGGGGATGGCGCCAGATCAGGGCGACGGCCGAGCATGCGGCGAGGGCGAAATAGCCGGCGGAGGCCAGCCAGGCGGCGGGGACGTGGATGTACATGATCCGCACCGCGTCGCCTTGCTGCCAGTCCGGCGGCGAGAAGAACAGGCCCCAGATCAGCCCGATCACGGTCAGAATGATTGCCGGGATCGCGAGCCATGGCAGGACCGCGCCGGAGAGACGCAAAAAGCGCCCCGGATTGGCGAAGCGGTGCAGACTGCGCCGTTGCGGCGGAAAGCTGGTGGTGGCATCCACGCGACTGGTTCCCGCGACGGTCTGTAAAGCAAACAGGGCCGACATTGAAGCAATCCCTGGATTTTATCGTGGTAACACCGGAGCGGGTGGAGCGCATGTTGGGATGAGCGAGGCAGGGCTGCGGTGGACGCTGGGTGAGTTCCTTCCCTGGGAGGAGAACCAGCCGGCGAAATATGAGCTGGTGGATGGTGAGCCGCGGCTGATGACGGGGGGAACCCAGGCGCATCATCTGATCGGCTTGAATATCGTCGCCGCGTTGCGCGACCGGTTGCGCGGATCGCCGTGCCGGCCGTGGGGGTCCGACCTGCGTGTGATTACCGGGACCGGCAATTCGCGTTATCCCGATGCGCTGATCGACTGCGGGGGCTTTCAGCCGATCTCCCACAACACGTCCGCGCCCGCCGTGGTGTTCGAGGTGTTGTCGCGCAGCACGGGCTGGCTCGATCTGCAAGTCACGAGCCGAACGTGGTGATCTGGACGCGCAGCGAGAACGGCCGGCTGACATTGGGCGCGAACCTGACCCGCGCGGACGAGACGATGACGCTTTATCCGGACGAGGCGAGGTGTACGGTCGGGCAGATCTATGAGGGGATGGGGTTCGGGGACTCGTCGGTGCCGTGACCGCGTACTGGCTGGTGAAATCCGAACCGGATGCGTTCAGTTGGGACCAGCAGGTTGCCAATGGCGTGGAGCCGTGGACCGGTGTGCGCAACTACATGGCGAGGAACAATCTGAAGGCGATGAAGAAGGGGGATCGGGCGTTTTTCTATCATTCCAATGTCGGCAAAGAGATCGTCGGCGTGGTGAAGGTGGTGCGGGAAGCCTATCCCGACCCGACCGCCGAAAGCGGCGACTGGGTGAGTGTGGATATGCGCGCGGTGGCGCCGATGCCGCGGCCGGTGACGCTGGTGGAGATCAAGGCCGACCCCGCTCTGGTCGATATGGCGCTGGTGCGGCAGTCCCGGTTGTCGGTGATGCCGGTTTCGAAGGCGCATTGGGAGCATATCTGCCGGTTGGGGGGATGGCGAGAGAAGTCCGTGCGCGCGAGGTTGCATAGGTAACTTCGGGGCGGGCATTGTGAGGCATCCTGGCTCTCGATCAGCGTGTAGGGGCTCGATGCCGTCGGGCGAGCGGACGGTGGGTTGCAGTGCAAGCGTCCTGGTGGGAGGCGCTGTTTGTGAATGTTGCAGGGTAAAGGCGTGGATGACCGGGACAAGCCCGGTCATGACGGATGTCTGGCACCGAGACGGATATGACGCATTCAGACGGATGTGGCGTGGTGAGGTTGGGACGACGCTGTTCGGCGCTATTTTTCGCTGTTCGGCGTTGTTGCGCGGATGTGGGTTAGCCGGTCTCGGGCGGGGGTTCGCCGGGGATGGGGGTGCCGCCGAGGGAGATCATGAGGCGGCTGACCTGCTCGATCGCTTCGCGAAGGCGCGCCGGATTGGTTCCCTTGGCAACGATCGCGACGCCGTTGCCGGAGGCGCGGTAGAACGGATAGCTGCCGATGTCGAGGTCCGGGTAACGGGACTGGATCTCACCGAGACCCAAGGCCAGGACGCCCTCTCCCAGCCGCACCACGTGCACCGCCTCCGCGCGGATCGGCGGGCCGGCTTTCAGCAGCGGGGCGACGTTCTCGAACATCGCCCGCATGATGGCCGGCACGCCCGCCATGACGTGCACGTTGCCGATGGAAAAGCCCGGCGCGGTGGAGATCGGGTTGTCGATCAGCGCGGCGCCGCGCGGCATGGTGGCCATGCGCTGGCGGGCGGTGTTGAACTCGCCGGGCTTGTAGGCGCGCTCCATGCGGGCCCAGGCCTCGGGGTGCGGTTCCCAGGGGACACCGAAGGCCGCGGCGACGCACTCGCTGGTGATGTCGTCGTGGGTCGGGCCGATGCCGCCGGTGGTGAACACGTAATCGTAGCGGGCGCGCACCTCATTCACGGTGGCGACGATCATGTCGGCGATGTCGGGGATGACGCGCACCTCGCGCAGCGCGATGCCGAGTTCGGTTAGCCGGCCGGCGACGTATTTGATGTTGGCGTCCTGAGTGCGGCCCGAAAGCACTTCGTTGCCGATGACCAGCAGGCAGGCGGTGGGGTTGGCGTCCGGCATCGGCATGTCCTTTCCTGTCACAGGAAATCGCGCAGCAGCGGGATCAGCGGCTTGTCGGCGGGCGGCATCGGGTAGTCGGCGAGCTTGTGCGGCCGCACCCAGGCGAGCGCCTGGCCTTCGTGCGCGCGGGGAATGCCTTTCCAGCGGCGGCACAGATAGAGCGGCATGAGCAGGTGGAAGCGCTCGTAGTCGTGCGAGGCGAAGGCGAAGGGCGCGAGGCAGGCGGCCGAGACGTCGATGCCGAGTTCCTCCTTCAGCTCGCGGATCAGCGCGGCTTCCGGGGTTTCGTTGTCCTGCAGCTTGCCGCCGGGAAATTCCCATAGGCCGGCAAGCCATTTGCCTTCCGGGCGGCGGGTGAGCAGCACGCGGCCGTCGGCGTCGATCAGCGCGCAGGCGGCGACCAGCAGCAACGGCCTGGTGGCCTGGTCCTGGTCGGGTCGGCGGGATCGAGGCGGCGAACAGGTCGTTCGCGCGTGGCCTCGAACCGCAGCACGGGGTGCTCGCCGCCGCGGGAGACGAACTTCTCCGTGCCGCGGCCGGTTTCGCGGAAGCCGATATGGTGCAGCACGGCGACGGAGGCGGGGTTGTCGGTGGCGACGTTGGCCTCCAGCCGGTCGAGGTCGAGATTGGCGAGCGCCCAGCGGGCGAGCCGGCCGGCGGCTTCCGTGGCGACGCCGTGGCCCCAGAAGCGGCGGCCGACCCAGTAGCCGAGCCGACCGCGGCGGGCCTTTAGATCGAGGCGCAGCCCGACCACGCCGACCAGCAGCTCGTCGGCGCCGTCCTGGCCGGTGATGGCGAGGTGGTACGCGGAGCCGGATTCGAGCTCGCGGGCGGTGGAGGCGATCCAGTCGTCGGCGAGTGCCCGCGGATAGGGGAACGGGACGACGGAGAGCGTGCGGGAGACTTCCCAGTCGTTGATGAGGCGGTGGAGCGATTCCGCGTCGTCGGGGCGGAGCGGGCGAAGGATGAGACGCTCGGTGGTGAGGGGAGTGAAGGTGCCGTCCTGAGGGGGGGCCGGGGGCGTCGGCGTTTTGCGTGGGGCGCGCTGGCGACGGGGCCGGATTGGGGGGGCTTCGTTGGCGGACGTCATCGCCGGAGATTTGCCCGATTTAAGGAGGCGGGGATAGTCGGTTGTAAGCGCGCCGCGGGCCGGCGCGGCTGCGTCCATCAAAATGAAATCGAGCGGTCGCGACTGCCGGGCGTAATGCCGGGGCGAGATGTGATGCAGCTCATAGCGCCCGGATCGCCAGGATTTCTATCGTCTTTGGGTCGGTTGCGTGCCGATCGCGGAAAGGCCCTGCCGACAAACGCGAAGGAAAAGGGGCGATGAACAATATATTGGCCAGGGCACACGGGGACTCGCCCGGCTGGAGGGCGCGCCACGACCGGGTGCACGACGCGCTGATGATTTTCGGGCTGTTGGCTGTGGGGCAGGTGGCGGGTGTCACGCTGTTCACCAGCAGGGGTGTTCAAACCCTGACATGCGCAAGCGTAATGCTGGCGGCGGCCGGAAGCCTGGCGATCCTGGGCGTGTTTGCGGAACGGCTGGTCAGCGAGCAGCGCATGCTCGCGCAGCGGTTCAACCGGCCGTCATCCTGGGCGGGCACGCAAGCCTCTGACGAGCGGAGGTAGGCGATGTCGGACCGAAACCCAGGAGCAATCCTGCCCGAAGGCCGCGCGATGGACCCGGCGATGCGCGAGATTCGGACGGCGCTGGAAGCACTCGCCTTGGAGCTTGCCGTGCGGCGGGAGATTCCGCATGCGGCCGCGCTGGCAGAGACCGCACGGGCGCTGGCGAGCGAAGCCGTCAGGACGACGCCCGATCAGCAACGCATCGACCGGCTGCTGGCGTGGCTTGCCGACGGCACGCAGACGGCGGGCGACCTGGCGGTGAGCGTGGCGATGTTGAGGGTAGCGCTGTTCGGGGTGCTGGAACTGGTGTGACGGCAGCGGCCCCGATGCGCTGAGCTGGTTAGGGTGAGGCGGGTCAGGCGCCCAGCAACTGGCCCCCATCGACGGTGATGGTCTGGCCGGTGACCCAGGCGGCGAGCGGGGAGGCGAGGAACAGCACGACGTTGGCGACTTCCTCCGGGAGGCCCATGCGGCCGAACGGGATGGTGCGGAAGACGCGGTTGTAGAGGTCGGGATTGTCTTTCTTGCGCCGGTCCCAGACGCCGCCGGGAAACTCGATGGAGCCGGGGGCGACGCCGTTCACGCGGATGCCGTCGCGCGCATACAGTGCCGCCTGGGTGCTGGTGTAGTGGATCACCGCGGCCTTGATGGCGCCGTACGGAGGCTGGCGCGCAGCCGGGCGCAGGGCGGAGATCGAGCTGGTGTTGATGATCGAGCCTTTGGACTGTTTGAGATGCGGCAGGGCGGTCTGGCTGGCGTGAACGATCGCCATCATGTCGATGGCCATGCTGGCGTTCCACCCCGCCTCGTCGTCGGAGTTGCCGAAGCCGGAGGCGTTGTTCACCAGCACGTCGATACCGCCGAGCGCGCCCGTGGCATTGCCGATGTAATGGCGGATGGCGGTGGCGTCGCCCAGGTCGCAGGTGCCGGCGTGGGCGGTGTGGCCGAAGCGCGCAAGTTCGCCGCGCGTGGTCTCCAGCGTGTCGGCGCCGCGGGCGCAGATCGAGACGTGGGCGCCTGCCTCGGCAAAGCCGAGCGCGATGGAGCGGCCGATGCCGCGGCTGCCGCCACAGACGATCGCGCGCTTGCCGGTGAAGTCGAACGACATGCAAGGCCCCCGTGATGGATGTGTGATGGCGAGAGTGCTTGGATAGCGTGGGCAGTGCAATGACGGGTATGATGACGGAATGCAGGAGCTGCTGACGATCGGGTATGAGGGCTGCCGGATCGATGATGTGCTGGCGGCGCTGAAGGAGGCGCGGGTCGGCCTGCTGGTGGATGTGCGGGCGGTGCCGCAGTCTCGCAAGCCGGGGTTTTCCAAGCGGCAGCTTGCGGCGGGGCTGGATGAGGCGGGAATCCGGTATCTGCACCTGCAGGCGCTGGGGACGCCGAAGGTCGGGCGAGATGCGGTGCGGGCGGGACATCCCGAGCGCATGGTGCCGATCTTCCACGAGCATATGCGAGGGGACCAGGCGCTGGCGGAGCTGGCGCAGGCGACCGAGCTGGCGAGAAGCGAGCGTGTGTGCCTGCTGTGCTTCGAGCGCGATCCGGCGCATTGCCACCGCCGGCTGGTGGCGGAGATGATTACGGCGGAAACCGGGCAGCCGGTGACCGATTTGTTCGGGGCTTCGTAGCGTTTCGTGGCTGGAACGCGGATGATCAGGACGGAACGGTTGAAGCTTGTCCCCTGGCGCGCGGACCATCGCATTCCATTCGCCGCGTTGCACGCCGATCCGGAGGTGATGCGCGACCTGGGTGGGCCGATCAGTGGGGCTGAGAGCGATGCGAAATTCGACCGTTACAGGGCGGCGTACGTGGAGCACGGTCTTTCTCGCTGGGCGGTCGAGGATATCGACGGAGGCTTCCTCGGGTACGCCGGGGTGATGCCCCGTCTTCTCCCGAATCATCCCCTCGGACCACACTTCGAGGTCGGCTGGCGGTTCATGCGCGACGCCTGGGGGAACGGCTATGCCACCGAAAGCGCCAGGGCTGCCCTCGACGATGCGTTCCGGCGCGCAGGACTGGATGAAATCCTGTCCTATACAGGGGCCGACAATGTGCGCTCGCAAGCCGTCATGGCACGGCTCGGCCTGCGGAGGAATCCCTCGCGCGACTTCACCGCCGCGTATGAGCGCGTCGGCCTGTGGCGAGGGTTGGTCTGGGTCGCCTGCCGGGCTTGCGTGCCATAGAGGGCCGGGTCCCGCCCCCCGGCTCCGGTCTGTGAAAACCGACATTGGTTGCCAGATTAAATCGGCGCTATTGCATGTGAACGCAGCAGCGAAGGTGACGGAATGCGCATCGTGTTCATCGGTGCGTCGCACTGGCACACGCCGTTCTATCTGGAGCCGGCCCTGGCGCTTCCCGACAGTCAAGTCGTCGGGGTCAGCGATCCGGACCTGACTCGCGCGCGACCGGCCGCTGCGCAAGCCGGATGCCGCGCATGGGCCGACTATCGCGATATGTGCGGGGATACCCGACCCGAGTTCGCGTTCGTGCTCGGTCGCCATTGCGACATGGCCGAGGCCGCGCGTTTCCTCATCACATCGCGGATCCCGTTCGCGATCGAAAAACCGGCAGGGATCAACACGGCCGAGGTGAGCGATATCGCTGCGCGCGCCGCCGCGGCGTCCCTGTTCGCCGCCGTGCCGTTCGTTTTTCGCCGCTCGCCGATGCACGAGGCCATCACCGACATCTCGTCCGGCGATCCGGTGCAATATGCCGCCTTCAAGTTCATCGGCGGTCTGACGGACCGTTACCGCGAGGCACGCTGCGAGTGGATGCTTCAGCGAGCCACCGCCGGCGGCGGCGCGCTGCTCAATCTCGGCGTGCATTTTCTCGATCTCTGCCGGGTGCTGATGCCGCAGCATCCGCTGGTGGTTGCCGGAGCAAGCATTTCCAACCTGAGCGCCGGCTGCGAGGTGGAAGATCATGCGGCCGTGCTGCTGCGGGCAGGCGCCGCCACGTGCGTCGTGGAAACCGGATATCTGCTTCCAGCCGCAACCGCGGTGTTCGATCTGCATTACAGCATCCGCACGGAACGGCACTACTTCATCGTGCGCGACGCGGAAACACTGGAGATCGTGGACCGTGCGCGGCAACGGCGGGTCATCCATGTGCCGACGGTCAATGTCCCACTCTATCCCGCCTTCGTCGCCGACACGCTGCGTCGTGTCTCGCGCGGCGATCCACCGGTTGCCGGGCTGAACGAAATGGCGGCTGCGATGCAGCTTGTGCAGGAGGCGTATCGCGCCTCCACATAAGCCAGCGCTAGTCTACGAGGTCGCGCGGTGCAGCAACGCCGGCACCGCTGACAGCAGCAGCACCACCCCAGACGCAGTCAGCAGCAGCAGGACCGCGCGGCGGAACCCGGCGTTGCTGAAGCGCCGGTAGAGCCGGGCGCCGATCAGCACCGGTATCAGCATGGTCGGAGCGATGACCGCAAACGCACGCGACGTATCCGCGGTGAGCGTCCCCGAGATGATGTAAGCCGCCATCGTCAGCGCCTGCATCACGAGATTGAAGCTCTGGAACACTGCCCGCTGTGCATCCCGGTCCCAGCCGCGCAGCGTGCACCACAGCGTCGGTGCCGGGCCGGTCAGCCCACCCAGGCCGCCCATCAGGCCGCCGAACCATCCGGCGACCGCATCCGCCAGCCGCCCGCCATGCGGGATATGCGGCAGGTCGCGGGCCAGCAGCATTGCGGGGCACCACAGCACCAGCAGCAGCCCGACAGCCGTTTTGAACCCGAGCGGGTCGATCCGCCCGAGCAGCATCACGCCCACCGGGACCCCCAGCACGCCGCCCACAATGAACGGCATCAGCCGCCGTGCATCGAAGCCTTGCCTGATGGTACCGAGCGAAAGCACCTGGCCGAGCAGGGAACCGAACACCACCATCGGACCAGCCAGCGTCGGCGGTACCGCCCATACCCAGATCGGCATAGCGACAAGCCCGAAAGCAAACCCGGTGAGCCCCTGCACGAATCCACCGGCCACCGCGCCGAGCGCGACAGCAAGCAGCATCACCACGCCTCCCGAGCCAGCCGCTGCAGCCACGCGCGCACGCCGGACGGGCCGCCGAATGCTTCGGCAACCATCAGGCCGATCCCACCCATGTTTTGTGCCGCGCGGACCGCATCGCGGTCGGTGGCGTCATCGCCGACGAACACCGGCAGTCGTCCGGTAAAGGGCGGGTGGCTCATCACGGTGATGACCGCGCTGCCTTTGTCCGCTCCACGCGGGCGTACCTCCCACGCCATTTGCGCCGGCATGAGAACGAAGGCCGGATCAGTCCTGATGAGCGTGCTCAGCGCATCCCCCAGCGCCGCCCCGGCCTCCGGCGCCTGCCGATAATGCAGCACGAAACCGCGCGCCTTGTGTTCCAGCAACGTGCCCGGATATGTCCGCGCCAGTGCCTCTGCCTCGATCAACCAGGCGGGGGGAGGTGCGGGCAGCGATGGCCGTTCCACCGGGCCGACCGGCGAGTGGCGTACCGCCCCGCCATGCTCCCCGGCAATGGCTTCGGGTATGTCGCCGAACAGAGCGGCCACCTGCTCGACCGGCCGACCGCTGATCATGCCCAGCGCCCCGCCGAGGCGGCGTTTCACTGTCGCCAGGATCGCCGGCAGCCCCGTCGGCACGCTCACCTCCAGCGGTGTCGGGGCGAAATCGAGCAACGTCCCGTCCACGTCGAGCAACAGGGCGGTCTTATCGAGCGGCGGCAACTGCTCCAGGCTCATGCGGTCTTGTCGCAGGTCCGGCAAACGAGTCCAAGGGACGGGCCGCGCCTGAGGCTGAGTTGCCGCAGCGACCTAAGGCGGATGCCGCGGAATGCGCCGTGCCGTGGTCATGTCGACCGGGACGTCGAGCCGGAAGCCTCGCGAGGGAATGCGTCAACGCCCCGCATTATCGACGCAGAGTCGAAACTCCTGGACTGCCGTCGCCGTGATGCTCCCGTCAGGTGCAAGATCAGATCGCCCCGCGAGATTCCACGGTAGAGCGGAGCGTTGTCATCACACCGGTGATCCCAATCAAGCCCAGAAATCCTTGATGGAATTGCTCCGCCTTCGCAATATCGAAGATGCGCTGAACTGGGTATGATCTGGATAAATGCTATCTCCGCGGGCATATAGCTCGTTGAGCATTCCCGCGCGGAATCGGGATAGCCATTCACGGCATGTTCCACCGGCTCCCGGAGGTGTTGTTGTGGGTATTCACGCGTATACCCCGGTGTGGCGTCTGTATCTCCTCAAGTAACCCATGCATGCGCCTCTGGCCTGAGATGGTTCTCGCATGCATTCACGACGTTTTGTCGGTGCTTTTTTGAGACGTTTTGGCCGACCCCCCGGAATTGCCGCGCAGCAGCGTTGTCGCTTCACTTGCGATATTAGTCCCATGCCATCCAAAAAATATTCTGGAAGCTGTTTTAATTTGCGCCATACGTTAACTTCTGCTAACCGCGGGACACCCATTGGGAGGCTTGTGGCATTAAGCGACTGCAAATTGCGGCTGCGGCGGCCGCCCTTGTCGGCGGTCCCTTTGTAGCGCCGGCGCACGCGACCTTCGTCCTGGATACGACTTGCGGGGTGTCCAAATGCGCCGCGGGGACGATGCTCTTCCTCGACAACGCCAATAAGGACGTGTCGACATTCACGGCCACTGTGGGCAGCCACACCGGCCCAGCGGTGACCGTCAACACGACCGGAAATGTTGACACGGGAGCGGGGTTCGCAACCATCAAGCCTACAAAGGGCGGCACGCTCACCGATCTCGTCTTCACGCCGGCGGATGACACCCTGTTCAGCGATTTCTCGTTTCGGGGTCAGCTTGAGCCTGCTGGCTTCACCGGCATCATCTACGTGACCTGGCTGGACAGCTTAGGAAATTCCGGAACGATCACGTTCAGTGGAGTGAAGGGGCCGAATGCCGATTTCGACCGGCTAGGAATCGTTTCGAACGATGGCGAGACCCTCGCATCCGTGGAAATCTCGACCCCGGGCTCAGAGAGCTTCAAGGAGGTCAAGCAGGTCGAGTTTTCGTTCGCTACGCCGATCCCGGCGCCGGCCGGTACGGCCGTTTTGGCAGCCGGCCTGCTGGGGCTGTTCGTCGCGAGAGGTCGCAAAAGAAGCGGCTGAGCGAAACGGCTTTGATGCTTAGGCCGCTTCGGCGGCCTTTCTCTTTGCTGCGATCAGGCCGGACCTATAGATCTCGTTGGGAATCGAACGGTACCGGCGATTGTCGCCGAGAGCCCGCGCTGCGCCAAGGAAATATCGCCGTAGCAACGCTCGCGTATGGCTTCCGACGGCAGGCCGGGGACCGATATCGAAGCACCGGCGCCAACGAGCAATCCCCGGCCAGGTTCCGAAATCCTGCACGATCACAATCTAGTTTTTTCTGCGACGAATTCTCGTGATCGCTATTGCCGCCAATGCCGACCCGAACACGGCGATCGAGCCCGCCTCAGGCACGGAAGTGCTGTCGAACTGCAAAGTGGCTGAAAACAGCTTCAGGCGTCCGACCCCGCAGAACGGATCGCCGGAACAGTCGAATTCCAAATGCCGTCGGATGCACGGAGATGTCGACGGTCCCGTCGGCGGCGAAACTTTCGAAATCAGCCTGCGTGATGGCGAGCGATTCGGTCGCCGTAAAGTCATTGTCGTAGTTTGGCCCGCAATCCAGGGCAACGGGCGGATCTTCATTGTGGGCGTTTACCGTGCAGCGCCCCGGGTCCGATGGGGAATCAGTGGAAATGAGAATTCTGATACAGATTTCCCAGGCTAACGCTGCCTTCTCCGTGGACGATCAGAAACTCGGTACCCGGAGCGGTACCGCCGTTCCTGATGCCGATATCGCGCGCAGCGGTAACGGTCAGCTTGCTGGAACCCGTGCCTGCGGTGATGCTGGCCAGCTCCGCGGCACTGACAGAGAAATGCAGGACGAAATCCTGCACCGGCACGGTGCTGCCGTTGCCCATGCACCCTTCGCTCGCCACGCAATTAAGGTTGCCGTTGATACTCGGGTCGGTTACCGCGACCGGCGGACCCAGGCCCGATATCCCGAGATCGGACGTTGACTGGCTGTACAGCACGGAGGCGCGGCTGACGCCGGAACCCAGGCAGGCGCATAGCGACAGCAATATCAGCGAGCATTTTTTCACGATTCCCTCCAATTTTTGGCACGTTTGGGCGCGAAGTGGCGTCACGCAGGGATTGACGCCCGCCAATTGTAACAGAGTTTTGCGGCGTTGCTATTTGTTAATTTTGGTCCGGGCAAGAGCTCACGGAGACGTTACCAGCCAGTCATCCCGATTGCGGGCCGCACCCGACCACGGTCACGTCGTAGATCGGGTTCTGCAGCATCGACAGCCACGGCTCGTTCGCCAGCGACCATCCGGTAAATCCTGGTTCGTTCTTGTGGCTGTCAGTGATCACCAGGTACGCTGCAGCATCGGAGGGCTGGCTCGGTGGGCGCACGACGCAGGACTGCACGCCAATGGTCAGTGCGCCATAGGTCGCGGACTGTCCCACCGGGATGCTCAACTCCTTCGCGATGGCATCGATCTTGTTCAGCACCTGGATCCGCGCGGCGCCGCCGGGCACCCACTGATTCGGCCATTGCGGGGCGGTGTCGTCGGAACCGGTGGAATTACTGGTCTGCGGCGGCGCGGCCTGTGGGGCGGTCTGCGGCACCGGGGCGGGCGCGGCTGGCGTTTGTCCCGCCGTGTCCGGCGTGGCCAGTCGCGGCAACGGCGTCGCGACCACCGGCGGAGATCCGACGTTCGGCGAACCCGGTACAGCCTGTGCGGTCCCCTGTGCCATCCCGACAATCGGCCATAGCACCGTACCGGCGACGGCCATCGCGCGGCGGAATTTCATCGCCCCTTGGGACTCGTCAGCTCATCGGCCATGCCGGCCAGGATCCGTCGCATCGCCTGCTCGTCGACGCCCATCAGGACGGCGTCCTCGAACGCGTCCTGCATCACCTGGGCGAGTTCGGCATGGTTCTCAACGAGCACCTTCAGTTTCTCCCGGCACGACACCGGCGATCCATCAGGCTGCGGCCAGATGCCGGGCGGGGGGATCACGGGCGGGCCCCCTGCTGAGCAGCCGGCGTCCCTGGTTTGCCTGCTGTGTTCCCGCTCCCGCCCATCGCGCTCACCATGTTCGTGGCGCTGAAGATGAACTTGCCCAGCAGGTCCTGCAGGCTGATCGATCCTTGCGTGATCGTGATCGTGCCGCCCGGTGGCAGCATCGCCTCATCGGCACCCGGCTGGATCGCCAGGTACACTCCCCCGAGCAGGCTCTCGCTTGCCACTTCGATGCTGCTGTCCCTGGGCAGTTGCACGCCATTCTCGATGGTGAATTTGACCTGTGCCAGGTATGTCTTCGGGTCGATCGCGGTGCTGTCCACCGCGCCGACCTTCACGCCCGCCAGCCGGACATCCGAACCGACGGTCAGTCCGGCAATGTTATTGAATTTCGCATACAGCGTATAGCCGGCCGAGGTGCCGCTGCGCCCCGAATGCGCCACCGCGTAGGCGAGAAACCCGACCGCGACGACCAATACGAGAAGGCCGGTGAGCACTTCGGCCAGATTGCGTCGGACCATCAACTTTCCGGTGTCCAGGCTTCGTAGTCGCCGGTGGCTGGCGCGCGCTGGCCACCCTCGTAGTCGTGGCCGGGAGGACGATAGCTTTCCGCCGTGCCGGTCTGGTTGGCGATGTGCGGCTTCACCCATGGGCGCGTCAGCACCGGCAACGGCGTGTCGGTCGTGTAGTGCAGCCAGGAATGCCATTCACAAGGGACCTTGCTGGCTTCCGGCACGCCGGCATAGGCAACCCAGCGTCGCACCCGCAGTCCGCGACGAGGCCGCCGCTCCTCGAAATACACGTTGCCCTGCGCATCGGCGCCGACGCGGCGGCCTTTCAGCCAGGTGAACAGCCGGGTGCCAATATTCATGCCGGGGCATATACGAAGCTGGCCGCCGCTGGTCCACATCGGCGACGATATTTCACTCGTCCACAGGATTTTGTGGTCTTGGACGGAAACAGACGCAAAATACCCTTTCCCCTGCCGGCAACGCGCCATAGCATGCCGGACATGAAATCACATCGCGCATGGCACGGTGTTCGGATGCGGGTGACCGCGGCGGCACCGGACCCGGATTCACCCGCTCGGACCGTACACCTGCCGGCAGGGTGGGAGGATACCGCGGCAGCCGCGCTGACCGTGCTGGTGCCCGGCAGCGGCCCGATCTCCCTGCCGGATGCCGCCGAAGCCTGGATCCAATCGATCGTTGTCCGCGCCGAGCGGGCCGGCACCGCGCCCGGCCTCGCCGACCGGCTGCACATGCTGCTGCGCCGCCGGCAGGGCGTTCCCACCGAGTCCGTCTGGCAAGAGCGCGCGGAGCCGGCGGGATTCGTCCTGAACCTGCCAGCTTTCGCGCAGGATGGCAGCTTTGATCTGCCGGCGTTCATCGCGGCCGCGGACACGGCTGCATTGGTTTTGTTGCACGCCGCCCCGCTGCCTGGCCGCCGCACCTTGCGGATGGCTGGGCTGGCCGAATTGCTCGCCCTGCTCGGGATTGATTACGGTACGGAGGCTGGCCGGGACGTGGGTCGTGCCCTGACGACGATCCTGCGGGGCCGGGCGGAAGCGGCCCCAGTGCCGCCGAGCCTGTTCGACCTGCCGGGCGACGCGCCCGCAGCCTGGCCGGCACCTCCGGCGACGACCGCTGTTCCCGGTCTCGCGGAGGCGGCCCAGGCGGCCTTTCAGGCAGCGCAGAGCTCCGCCGGCTCCCGGTTGATACTGGTGACGGTTGCGCCGCCCGGCCCGCCGGAAGCACTGCTCGGGATCGAGACAGGCGGGATCGCACCGCCGTTTTCTCCCCTCCTGCCGGACGGGACGCTGTCGCGCACCGCGCGCGCCTCCCTCACCGCAGCCGGCCTCAGCGCCGATCAGGCGCTGGCCCGCGTACTGGCGGGTCAGGATCCGCTGCCGCGCATCGATTTCGCCGCGCACGCCGCCATGCATGATGCGGTCGCACCGTTTCTGCACGCCGCGCCGCCGAGGCCGGAACCGGCGCCCACACCGCTTCCCGTCGAAGCCCGGCGCGAGCTACCCGACCGCCGCACGGGTTATACGCAGAAAGCCACGGTGGGCGGCCACAAGGTCTATCTCCGTACCGGCGAATACGCCGACGGCACCCTGGGCGAGCTCTCCCTGTCGCTGCACAAGGAAAGCCCCGCGTTCCGCGGGCTGATGGACAGTTTCTGCGTTGCCGTCAGCCTCGGCCTGCAACACGGGGTGCCACTGGCGGAATTGGTGGACGCCTTCACCCTCACCCGGTTCGGCGCCGCCGGGGCAGTGGAAGGAGACCCCGGCGTCACCCGGGCCTCTTCGGTTCTCGATTACGTGTTCCGCCATTTGGCAGCGAATTACCTGGGCCGCCGCGACCTTCCGGAACCGGAAGCAGAGATGACACCGGACGAAGCACCGCTTCTGCCGCTTGGTTTTCCCGACACGGCCTCGCCCGGCGAGCGCCGCCGGCGGCTTCGGCTGGTGGCGAAATAAACCTCCGCGCACCGAACGAATCAAAAGCCGGAGGGTTGGCGAACGGAGGGCGATCCCGGCTGTTCTCGTTACGAGGGCACGTCAGGTCCAGCTTCGGCTCCATCACGAGCCGGCGGACCGAAACATCAGCTCTCGATCACGAGACATAAGAGGCACCGACATGAAGCACATATCTCTCCCGGGCGCGGCGGTCGCCGCATCGCTGTTCGCATTGCCAGGTTTGGCGTTCGCCGCCGCCACCCCCAACCCCGCCAATGCCGATAACAACAATGCTGCCGCCAACAACACCTCTGCGCCGGCCGCCCAGTCGATGAACGCAACCGGCGCAGGCGGCTATAGCGGCACCGAGTTGCCGATCCGCAACAACACTGGCGACAATGCGGGCGCGACCGCGAGCATGCGTCCGTCGCAGCGCAACGCCGATCTGGCCGATAATGGTACGGTGCGTGCCGGAAAGGTGATCGGCACGGACGTTTACAACGACCAGAACCAGAAGATCGGCTCGATCGACGAGGTGCTGATCGGCAAGGACAATGGTATCTGGGCGGTGATTTCCACCGATAAGCAGAAGGTGGCGGTGCCGTTCAAGAATTTCATATTCGGCGACGCCAAGCAGGTGACCCACGACAAGATGGTGCTGCCGAACACGACGCAGGCACAGTTGGATACTATGCCTAAGTTCGAGTATGATGCGACCAACTACGCCGGCAACAAAAACAATAATAATCCTCCCGGCAATGGCGTGCTCGGGAATCGGGCGGCCCCAGGAGCGCCGGCGGCAGCGCCCCCTGGTAATGCCAATACCAACCAGGCCAATAACGCGAAGACCAACGGCTGATCGGGTCTTTCGACAAGCTGCGGAGGCCGGCGCGACCGGCTTCCGCTCTTTCTCCGCTATTCCCGGATTTTTCCTTGTGCGATGCTGCGGGCTGGTGCGTGGACCAGCGGAGAACTGCGGCATGCTGACGCTCTATCTGGCGCCTGGATCCAGCTCGATGGCGCCGCACATCGCATTGCAGGAGATCGGTGTCCCGTTCGAAGCGCGATGGATCTCGTTTGCGCGCAAGGAACAGCGCCGCCCCGACTTCCTCGCACTCAATCCGGAAGGCACGGTGCCGCTTCTGCTGATCGACGGCCGCCCGCTCACGGAGGTGGCCGCGATCCTGTTCTATCTGGCACGCCGTTTCCCGGACGCGGCGTTGCTGCCGGCCGAGGACATGGAGACGGACGCCCAGGCCGTTTCATGGATGTCGTTCATCGCCGCAACGGTTCATCCTGCGCGTCGGCAGGGTCCCGAACGGGCCGCTGAGGTGTTCACGCTCGCCGACCAGCGCCTGGGCGCCCGTGAATGGGCGCTTGGGGCTTATTCGATCGTCGATATCCACCTGTTCCGCCTGTATTGGCGGTTCGGCAACGGCTTGCCCGTGGCGCCCGGCTCGCTGCCCAACCTCGTCAGCCATTATCAGCGCATGATGGCGCGCCCCGCCGTGCAGCGGACGATCGCCGCGGAAACCGCCATCGGATACGAGCTGCCGCGGTGAACCGCGTGGTGCGGTCAGGAGTCGCTTGGAGATAACCGCGTCATCTCGTCGTTCCCGCGAAAGCGGGATCCAGCGGGCGGCCGTTGGATTCCCGCTTCGCCGGAATGACGGGGGGTTCGGTTATTCCGTGACGAGCCGTTAGGTGCGCTAAAAGCTCCGGCTGACAGGTCTCGTCGAAGGGTACAGTCCGGGGGCGCATGAAACGCGGCTTCGGCTTTTGTGAGGGGAAGGAGACAGCCAGATGGCTACCGATCCACTGTACCGGCGATCAATGCTGCTCGGCGGCAGCTCGGCAATCGCGGCCACCGCCCTGGTACCGGGAGCGCGCGCTCAAACCGCCAGCCCGGGCCAGCCGACAGCACGGCCGGGCGTCGCCGGCAGCAAGCCCAATATCGTGGTCATCTGGGGCGATGATATCGGGATCAGCAATCTGTCGTGCTACTCGATGGGGTTGATGGGATACCACACGCCCAACATCGATCGCCTCGCGCGCGAGGGCATGCTGTTCACCGACTATTACGGGGAGCAGAGCTGCACCGCCGGCCGGTCCTCGTTCATCACTGGACAGAGCGTGTTCCGCACGGGTCTTTCGAAGGTCGGCGTCCCGGCAGCGACGATCGGGCTCAACGCCGCCGATCCGACAATCGCCGAAATGCTGAAGCCGCTCGGTTATGCGACCGGGCAGTTCGGCAAGAACCATCTCGGCGATCGCAACGAATTCCTGCCGACGGTGCATGGTTTCGATGAGTTCTATGGCAATCTTTACCACCTGAACGCCGAGGAAGAACCGGAGCTGCCGGACTACCCGAAGCCCGCCGACTTCCCCAACTTCGCCAAGACCTATGGCCCGCGCGGCGTGATCCACAGTTTTGCGACAGATGTGGATGACAATACCGTTGAACCACGCTGGGGACGGGTCGGGAGGCAGAAGATCGAAGACACCGGGCCGCTCGATCGCAAGCGGATGGAGACGATCGACGATGACATCGCCGCGCGCTCCGCGGATTTCATCGAGCGGATGAACCAGACCGGCAAGCCATTCTTTATCTGGGTGAACTTCACCCACACGCATATGCGCACCCACGCGAAGCCGTCCAGCATCGGCCAGTCCGGGCGCTGGCAGGACATCTACCACGACGTGATGATCGACCATGACCGCAATGTCGGCACCGTGCTGGCGAAGCTGGACGAGCTTAGCCTGACCGAAAACACGATCGTCATGTATGGCACCGATAACGGGCCGCATGCCAACACCTGGCCGGACGGTGCAACCACGCCGTTCCGCAGCGAAAAGGACACCAACTGGGAAGGCGCCTTTCGCGTACCGTATCTGATCCGCTGGCCCGGTAAGATCCGCGCCGGCACCGTCTCCAGCGAGATCGTCGGACATCACGAATGGATGCCAACATTGGTTGCGGCAGCAGGAATGCCGGACCTGAAGGAGCGCCTGCTTGCGGGCTACACGGTCGGCGACCGCACCTACAAGGTGCATCTCGATGGCTACAACCTGCTGCCGTATCTCACCGGCCAGGAGACAAAAAGTCCGCGCGAAGGGTTCATCTACTTCAGTGACGACGGCGACCTGGTGGCGCTCCGATTCGATAACTGGAAACTGGACTTCGCGCAGCAGCGCTCACCCGGCACCATGGCGCTCTGGGGCGAACCGTTCGTGCACACCAGGATCCCGTGGATCTGGAATCTGCGCACGGATCCGTTCGAGCGGGCGGATATCACGTCCAACACTTATTGGGACTGGTAGCATCGACCACGCCTTCCTGATTCTTCCGGCGCAGACGATCGTTCAGGACTTCCTGGCGACCTTTAAGGATTTCCCGCCGCGGCAGAAAGCCGCCAGCTTCACGATCGATCAGATCCTGCAACGAATGACGGAAAGCGTCAGCAAGGACTGAGCACGATCGCTGCGTCTTCCAAGTGTTGTCGTGCCCGGCCTTCGCCGGGCATGACGGCATGACCACCGCCTCATGACGGCATGACCACCGCCCCATGACGGCGTGATCACCGCCCAGAGCGGTTTCACTCTCGGTGAAACCGCTCTGGGTCATATTTCGCGAGCAATTTCATCAGCCTAAGATCACTCCGCGATTCCAGTCAGGCTGATATTGCTCTGGTGTCACGTCTCCTGTCCGAATGCCTGTTGCTGCAAATGTTTCAGCCGCTGCTCGGCACCCGGTGTTTTCGGATCGATTGCAAGCACCTTCTGCCAGGCCTCGTACGCGGCTTTCCAGTTCTGCCGCGCTTCGGAAATATCCGTCAGCGTCCTGAACGCGAGAAAGTCCCGCGGCTCGTGCTGGACCGCGAGAGCAAGCGCCTCGATCGCCCCCTTGGTATCGCCGGCCGCGTAGCGGGCGATCGCGAGTTGACGATATCCCTCGGCTAGATCGGGCTGCAGCGTCACCGCATCGCCAAAATCCTCGATCGCGCCGCTGTTGTCCCCCGCCCGCAGTTCGCGCAGCCCGCGGCTCATCAGCAGGGTGACCGCTGGGGTGCCGGCGTTCAGCCACAGCTCGGTCAGGTGCGCTTCCAGCGCAGTGGCGGACTCCTCGCTCGACGCTCCTTTCAGGGCGTCCAGCATTCCATTGATCTGGGCCTGTTTTTGCGTGACAGGGCTGTCTGCCAGCGCGGGGCCGGTCAGCAGCAGCAGGATCATCAGGGCATGTCGCATGCCTGATGGTGACGGCGACCGGAGCTGTCGTGCAAGTCTCATGCGGCGTGTCTCGCCGGAATGTTAGAATTTGATCGCTTCAGGATGAAGTGCTTCTATTCTAGTTTCTTCGTCTGATACCAGCCCGCCGAACGAATGACGCATGTCTCATTGTCGCGTCCACTCCGCCTCGTTCGCGCTTGCAGTCAGGAAAGACGTGGATGGCCGGCCTTCGCCGGCCATGACGGGAATCAGCCGGCCATGACGGGGTGAGTTCGGACTTAACGCGGGCTGGTATGAGAGCGTGATTCACGCTTTCGGACCGTCAGCCTCAAGCGATCTCGCTCTAAGCACGGCGGGCGGCGGCCCGCCGGCCATCCAGTCCAGCAGTTCGACCGTGTGCACCGTCGGCAGTCCGCCGCCGGAAAGCTGGGTGATGCAGCCGATATTGCCCGCGGCGATCAGGTCCGAGCGGGTCGCGCGCAGGTTCGCCAGCTTGCGATCGCGCAGCCGCGCCGCGATCTCCGGCTGCAGCAGGTTGTACGTGCCGGCGGAGCCGCAACAGATATGCGGCTCATGCGGCTCGACCACGGTGAAGCCGGCTTTTTGCAGCAGCGCCTTCGGCTCGATGGTGACCTGCTGGCCGTGCTGCAGGCTGCACGCCGAGTGATAGGCCACCGTCAGCCCCGGCGGCTCGCGCGTGGGCGCATAGCCCAGATGGATCAGGAATTCGCTGATGTCCCTGGCCAGCGCGGCGATCTTCTCGGCGCGACCGCGCAACGGCTCCGGCGCGATGCGGAACAGGAAACCGTAATCCTTCACCATCGTGCCGCAGCCTGAGGTGTTGATCACCACGGCATCCAGCCCGCCCCCGTCAATCTCGCGCCCCCAGGCCGCAATATTCGCGCGCGCGCTGGCCATGGAATCATCGTGCCGCCCGAGATGGTGCGTCAGCGCCCCACAGCAGCCGGCGCCTTCGGCCACGACCACCTCGACCCCCATCCGGGTCAGCAGTCGAACACTGGCGGCATTTATCTCCGGCGCCAGCACCGTCTGCGCACAGCCGGTCAGCAGCGCCACGCGCGCGCGCCGTTGACCCTCCGCCGGATGGACGCGTGGGGCAGCGCCACCTGCCGGCAGGCGTGCCGGCGCCAGCGCCAGCATCGCACGCAGCCGCTGACCGAGAGGATGCGACGCCGGCAGCAACCCGGCGATGGACCGGCCGGCCCTGGCCGCCAGCAGGGCGGTGCGGAACAGACGTGGGTTGGGCAGCACGCGCGCCAGCACGGCGCGCAGCAGCCGGTCGTGCCAGGGCCTGCTATAGGTCCGCTCGATATAGGCCCGGCCGTGATCGACCAAATGCATGTAGTTCACACCGGACGGGCAAGTGGTCATGCAGGCGAGGCAGGACAGGCAGCGGTCGATATGGCGGACCACTTCCTCGGTGGCCGGCCGGCCCGATTCCAGCATGTCCTTCATCAGGTAGATGCGCCCGCGCGGACTGTCCAACTCGTCGCCCAGCAGCAGGAAAGTCGGACAGGTCGCGGTGCAGAACCCGCAATGCACGCAGGTACGCAGCACCTTGTTGGACTCCGCGGTATCGGGGTCGCGCAACTGCTCGGCGGTGAAACTCGTCTGCATCGGTTCAGCGCTTCCCAAAACGGCGGGCCACCAGCGTCCCGGCAATCGCCAGCCAAATCAGTGCGAGCGCCAGCAGCGCGGGCGACAGCCACAATAATAACCCGCTGAATATAAGCTGCGCGGCCATCATCAGCACCGCCGCCACCATCATCAGGAAGCGAAAGTCGCGCACCGGCTTGTCAGGGTTGGTGCGATAATGCTCGAAGCCCAGCAGGCCGAAGGCAAGCAGCAGCGGCGGGATCACCGCACCGGTGGGGATAGTCATATCAGCCTGGCATCTCAAACCCCGGCGAACATGCGCCCAGGATTGAGGATACCATGCGGATCGAACGCCGCCTTCACCCGCCGTGTGATCGCCGCGAGCGGTGGCGGTTCGGGCGGGACAACGGCGACGGCCGCACGCAGCGGCTCGGGGCCGCGCAGCAGCATCCAGGTGCCGCCCGACGCGAGGGCGGCCTGTTCGACCGCCTTGTGCGCCGCTTCCTCGGCCGGTCCGGCGATCCATACCAGTCCGCCGCCCCAGTCCAGGAACAGCCGGGCGTCGAAGGACGGCCGCAAGGCCCGCACCACGGCCGGGCCGGCCGAAGGGCGTACCGACACGCGCCAGATCGCGTCGTCCGGTGCCGCGCCTAGCGGGACCGCATCGCGAATCGCGCGCCAGAGCCGGCGGGACGCGGCATCATCCAGCAGTTCGGCCGCGCCAAGCGCGGAAAGGTCCTGCCGCAGCCTGTCCGTGCGATAGGCCACGGAGTCCGCGAAGTCCTCGATCCGGGCGAATGCCGTCGCGGCGGGGAAGCCGACGCGCGCGGCCGCGTCTTCGGGGAGCCAGGCGGCCCCGGACACCCCATAGGGCGAACCCAGGCAAGCCGACAGGGCCGCCACGGCGGCGTCCGGGTCGGCGACCGGCAGGGCCACGGTCCCGACAGCTTCGGGCACCGGAAGGACCTTCAGCGTGACCTCGGTGATCACCGCCAGGGTGCCGTGGCTGCCGGTGAGCAGCTTGCAGAGGTCGAGGCCGGTGACGTTCTTCAGCACCCGGCCGCCAGAGTTTATCACCTCACCCAGCCCGTTGACGGCGCGCACGCCGAGGACATGATCGCGCATCGCACCCCAGGCGACACGGCGCGGCCCCGACAGGTTGGCGGCGACGATCCCGCCCAGCGTCTGCGGTGCGACAGCGCCGAACAGGGTCGTCAGGTCGGGGGGTTCGGCGATCAGGTGCTGACCTTGTGCGGCCACCGCGGCTTCCAGCTCGGGCAGCGGCATACCGGCGCGGGCACGGATGACCAACTCGTGCGGTGAATAGAATACAATGTCGCGAAGGTTGGAGACCGACAGACTGCGCGCCGCCTGGACCGGGCGGAGCATCGCGTCTTTCGTGCCGTTCCCCCGTACCAGCACGGGTTCGCGTGCCGCGGCGGCGGCGGCGATGATGGTAACAAGGGCGGACTCGGTTGCCGGGGCTTCGCCGGAGAGGGTCATGGCGAGGCCGGGCGGTTACCGCGATCCGTGCGTCGATGGCCGGGACAAGCCCGGCCATGACGGTGGAGGGGCAATGTTACGCTTGCGGTGCGACACCGATGTATCTGGTACTGGGCTGAGATGTCGTCCAGCGGCTTCGAGGTGTCCTTGTTGATCTGGAATACGCTGACCGTTCGGTCGAGCAGATCGCCATTGGCATCGAACGAGACGGTCCCCTGGATGGTCGGCACCTTCGCGGTCTGGATGGCGTCGCGCACGGTGCTGTGGTTCACCGGTTTCTTCTCGGCGACCAGGCGCTTCACCGCGTCGATGATCACCAGCCCGCCGTCATAGGCGGTGATCGAATAGTCGTCCGGTGCCACGCCATACTTGGCCTTGTAGTGCGCCACGAACTGCGCGGCCTTCTGGTCATCGGTCATGTGCGGCGAGGCGTTGGTGGCGTACCAGCCCTCGGCTGCCGGGAACCCCGCGGCGGTCAGCATCTCCGGGCCGAGCATCCCATCGCCGCCCGCCTTGATGACCTTCGGCAGGATATCGTACGACTGCTTGGCGAGTTTGACGCCGGCCTGCAGCACGCCACCGTAATAGAGTGCGTCCGGATTGAGCTGCTTGATCTTGGTCAGGGTCGCCGAGTAGTCGGCGGCCTTCGGGTCCAGCCGGTCGCGGCCGAGCACCTTGATGCCCTTCTTTTCCGCCTGGGCCTGGAACGTGTCGGCGATGCCCACCCCGTACGCGCCGCTGTCGTCCAGGATATAGACCGATTTCACGCCCAGCTTCTCGGCCATGTAGTTGGCCATATTCGGGCCCTGGAAGGCATCGGTGGTGACGGTGCGGAAATAGATCGGCTTGCCGCCCGGACGGTACTGTGCGGCAAATTTTGGATTGGTAATGTCCGGGTTGGTGGAAGACGGGGTGATGATTGCCAGATCCCCTTCGCTCAGGATCGGCGACATCGCCTTGCCGGCGCCGCTCATTTGCGGTCCGATTGCGGCAATCACCTGCTTGTCGCTGACCATTTTGCGGGCATTGGTGGCGGCCTGAGCCGGGTCGTACTGGCCGGCGGTGGCGGTGCCGTCGTCGTACGAGACGACATCGAACGTATAACCCGGCACCGCGTTGGCGGCGTTGGCGTCATCGAATGCAAGCTGGGCGCCGTGCAGGATGCGGGCCGCGCTCTCGGCATCCGCTCCGGTCAGCGACAGATTGACGCCGATCTTCAATACCTGATCGGCAGCGTGCGCCCGGTCCACTCCGCCGATCGTGGCGGCGACCGCGCCGGCAACAAAGAGCTGCCCGGCAGCCCGACGAGTGATCATCCCTGGAGGTCCTTCATTACGGAGTTTGCTCAGATCGCGAAATCGCGACCGACTGCGGACATGCCACAGCCGCTTCCATTTGCATAGCACCTGTTAAGAACCGCGGGCGCGCAGTGCAGCTTCTTCCTGGCGTTGGCGCGGGGCCGGAGCATCTTCGGCGCCGCCGGGATGCTCCGGCCCTTACTGCCCTAGGCCTGCGGCGCTACGCCAACATAATGATACTGATGCAGAATATCGTCCGCCGGGTATTTCTTGTCTTGCTTGATCTGGAAGATGCTGATCGTGCGGTCGGTCAGGTCGCCGTTCTGATTGAACGATACGGTTCCCTGCATCGTCTTTACGTGTGATGTCTGGATCGCATCCCGAACGGTGTCCTTGTTCACCGGCTTCTTCGCCGCCACGACCCGCTTGATGGCGTCCACAATCACCAGCCCGGCGTCATAGGCGGTAATCGCATAATCATCCGGCTGGGTATGGAACTTGTCGTTGTATTCCTTCACCCAGGCCTGAGCGTCCGCCTCGTCCGTGCTGTGCGGCGAGGCGATGGTCGCGTACCAGCCCTGGTTGGCCGGGTAGCCGACACCGTTCAGCATCTCGACCGAGTACACGCCGTCGCCGCCGCCCTTGATCATGTTTGGAACGATGTCGTAGGCTTGTTTGGCGAGCTTCACGCCCGCCTGGCCGACGCCTCCGTAATAAAGCGCGTCCGGGTTTAGCGCCTTGATCTTGGTGAGCACGGCTGAATAGTCGGCGGCCTTCGGATCCAGCCGGTCCCGCCCGAGCACCTTGATGCCCTTGGCCTCCGCCTCTCGCTGGAACGCGTCGGCGAGCCCGACGCCGTAAGCGCCGCTATCGTCCAGAATATACACGGTCTTCACGTGGAGCTTCTCGGCGAAATAATTGGCGAGTTCCGGACCCTGGAATGCATCGGTGGTGACTGTACGGAAATAGATTGCCTTGCCGCCTGGCTTGTACTGGTCGGCAAATTTCGGATCGGTAATGTCGGGATTGGTGGAGGACGGCGTTATGGTCGCCAGATCCCCTTCGCTCAGGATCGGCGCCATCGCCTTGCCGGCACCGCTCATCATTGGGCCGACCGCAGCCACGACCCCGTCGCCGATCATCTTACGAGCGTTCGTCGCGGCCTGAGCGGGGTCGTACTGGCCGGCCGTGGCAGTGCCATCGTCGTAGGTGATCACCTGTAGCTGATGACCTGGGATCGCGTGCTTCGTGTTGGCGTCGTCGAACGCCATTTGCGCCCCGTGCAGGATTCGCTGGGCGCTTTCCGCATCCGCGCCGGTGAGCGACAGGTCTATCCCGATCTTGATGACCTTCCCGCTGCCCTGCGCGTCTGCCACGCGGCCGCCGACAAGCATGGTTGCGACGGTCACCGCAGCCAGGCGGGCTGCATCTCTTCTTTTGATCATTGTGAATTCTCCCTGAACCGGTGCGCACTCCTGCGCACGGGACAAGTCAGTGCACCAAATCGTCCCGGCTGGAAGCCCCCCATCTTGGGGCGGGAATACCGACCCGCCGAATGAGTGACGCATGTCTCATTGTCGCGTCCATTACGCCTCGTTCGCGCTTGCAGGCGGGAAAGAAAGGCGTGGATGGCCGGCCTTCGCCGGCCATGACGGGGATCAGCCGGCCATGACGGGGTGAGTCCGACTTAACGGGGATGAGTCGGGCTTAACGCGGGTCGGATAAGACGTGAAATCACCGGCGTTCGCGGTCAGCCGGCAACCCAGACGGACACGGCGATGCCAGGCCAGCAATAGCGCCGCCCGGTACCGCAATGGTTACATATCGCGCGTTACGTGCCGATTGGTCGAGAGCGTGACTCAGCTTCAAGCGATCACGCTTTAGTGGCTGACCTCATTCAGCGGCGTGCGCGCCACGTCTTGCTCGCGCGATGCCGTCTCCGCCGCCGCTGCGTCGGTCGCGGACGTCGG
Source organism: uncultured Pseudomonadota bacterium (assembly GCA_963810715.1). Classification (GTDB taxonomy): domain Bacteria; phylum Pseudomonadota; class Alphaproteobacteria; order Acetobacterales; family Acetobacteraceae; genus DATDIC01. Next base: position 190,856 of record CAWEOZ010000001.1, read on the forward strand.
CTCCCGCACGGTATCCGGCCAGCGGGCGACCAGCCTGGTGCCTTCCCCTGGCTGGGCGATGATTTCCAGTGTTGCGCCCTGCATGGCGATAAGGCTCTCGACCTCTCGCAGGGAAGCTGCCTGAATCGCCGGATCGGCACCCGGACCATCGTCGCCTACAGTGACCTGAATTCGGCCCCCGTGCCGCGTGGCGGTCACCAGCACGCGCCCCATGGGTGCCTGCGTAGCCGCATGTGCGATCATCGCCGCCAGCACCTTGCGGAACCGTTGCGCATCGGTCCGGGTGGCGAGATCCTGCCGAACGGCAAATTCGAACCGCGTCCGCCCGGGAGATGACACCGTGGCATCCTTCAGCGCCGCCCGCACTTCCTGTTCGACGTCCAGCAAGGGACGAGGGTCGACACTGCCCGGCGATCCTGAAGCTGCGGCTGGCAAAGTGGCCTTCCGAGGCAAATCAGCTTGGTTGTCGATAACAGACATAGGGACAACCGGGGGTTCCGTCAGATACCCTGACGGTGCGGAGCCGAGTGGACGCGTCCACTAACCATGCCGCTAGTGACATGGCGGCATTATGCACCCCTTAGTTGCATATCTCCAAACAAATTCCCGCACGCCGTCAGTGTTTTAATTGTGCAGTTACTGCTGCGTGCCGGGGTATTCCGCGTCGTTCACAAATGGGAACGGGCCACCAAATCGTTCGACATAGACGACGTGCGATACGATACCATCGTCTGCGGTCCAGCCATGAAGCTGGTAAGCCGGCGGCTCGAATACAAAGGCGCCGGCGTCGTGAGGGTCGAACGACAACTCCACCTGGTGGGCGACGGAGGGCGCGATGGACGCGATCGCCTGACCGATCCGCACCACCACCGGCCGATGGACATGCCCGCAAATGATCCGCTCCACCTGCTTGTGGCGGGCGATCAGGTCGGCAAATTCAGAGGAGTTGCGCATATTGATGCGGTCCATGTGGCCGATCCCGCAGAGGAACGGCGGATGGTGCATGGCAATCATGGTCGGCCGGTGGGGGCCCGCCGCCAGGGCACGCTCCAGAAACTGGAGCCGTTCGGGGCACAATTCTCCGTGCCCGGCGCCGGGCACGAGCGTGTCCAGCATGATCAGCCGTACCGGATGATCCTCGATCACGTACTGGATGAAATGCGGGTCGCTGGTCACGCCGGGCAGATGCGCCAGCCCTTCCCGCAACACGCCTCGCCGGTCGTGATTGCCGGGGATGACATAGACCGGCATGGTCAGATTGTGCCGCAGCATGCGGGCCAGGTTCGCGTATTCCTGGTCCAGCCCGCATTCGGTGAGGTCGCCGGTAATGATGACCGCATCCGGGCGTGGCTGTAGCGCGGCCACCGAGCGCAGGGCCCGTTCGGCGAAGACATTGGTCTCCACCACGCGGTTGGCCGGCTTGCCGACCGGTCTGACATGAAGGTCCGTCAACTGAGCGAGCAGCATGCGTATATCCGTACAGGTGTTTGCCGTTACCCGCCCTGTGTGGCGGCCGAAGGTGATGGTCTATCGCCCGCCGGTTTGAAAGCCGTAAAGCCGGGCCGGGTTGTCGACCAGGATACGCTGCCGCGCGTCCGGGTCCGACACCCAGGTGAAGAACTGATCGAGCAGCAGGCCGGCATCCGGTACCGGGTCCATGCCCGGGTGCGGCCAATCGGTCCCCCACACGCATCGTTCGGGCGCAGTGGCCGCCAGAGCACGCACATTATCGCCGGCGTCGTCCCAGGGGGCGCCTTTCGACGAGGCACGATAGCTGCACAGCTTTAGCCAGCCGCGGCCGGAGTCGAGCAGGCGAAGCAGCGCATGGAAGTGCGGATGGCCGGTGCCGTGCTCGGTGCGGACGCCGCCGAGATGATCGATCACAACCTCCACCGGCAACCGGGCGAGGCGGGGTGCCAGCTCCGCCAGCCGGTCACCGTCGGCGTAGATCTGGATGTGCCATCCGAGCGGCGCTATCCGATGGGCCAGCGCGTCGAGCTGATGCTCCGGCGTGCTGTTGCCGCTGACCAGGTTGAACCGAACGCCGCGGACGCCTGCAGCATCGAGCCGGCGGAGCGCCGCATCGTCGAAACGGTCGTCGATGACGGCAATCGCGCGGGCTCGGTCGAGACCGAACCGTTGCACGGCATCCAGGGTGACCCGGTTATCGGTGCCATACACGCTGGCCTGCACCACGACCATGCGCTGCAGCCCGAGTGTGCCGGCCATCGCCAGGTAGTCCTCCACGCTGGCGGCCGGTGGGTCGTAGCGGTGGCCGGCATCCAGCGGGAACCGTTCATAGGGGCCGAAAATATGAAAATGGCAGTCGCAGGCGCCTGGGGGTGCCTGGACCCGAGGGGGCGTTGTCATCGGGCGGTCTCCGGCAGCTTCGTTGCTGGCAGCATGGCCCGAAACCACTACCACACTGCCGAGCCGAGTCATGGGTCGGGCGCCCATCCGGTCATCATCGCGAGCCGCAGCGTCGCCGCCACACCCGTCTCGTCGGTCGGCATGGCATCCAGGGCAGCAGGAAACAGCATGCGGGGCGGAATGCGTCGGTCTCGCAGCCGTAGCGCGTTGCTCTCGCCGGCGGCACGCAGGTCGCGCAGCAGCGCCAGCGGGTTGGAGTAGAGGAGGCGGATCTCCTCCTGGTCGGCGACCGGGAGAGCGTAGCCCGCCCGCTGCAGCAGCGCGGCGCAATCGCGCAACATCGGAAACGGGGACACCCGCGGGGAGGCGCCGCCGGTCAGCTCGGCTTCGGCCTCGGTCAACGCCGTGCGCAATTCGCCCAGCGTGCCGAGTGCCGGCATGCTGGCCAGCAGCAGTCCGGCAGGCCGCAGCGCACGCCGAAGCTGGATCAGCGCCCCCGGCAGGTCGTTGATCCAATGCAGCGACAGGCTTGCCACGACAAGATCGAAGCTGGCTGGTGCGAAGGGCAGGAACTCGGCGTCGGCGGCGACGGCCGGGGACGGATTGATCGCCGCCATGGCGGGAGAGAGGTCGCAGCAGACCGTGTCGATGCCGCGCGCCCGAAGCAGGGGCGCGACGACGCCCCGTCCGCCCAGATCGAGCGCCCGGCTGAAGCGCACCGTCGTGTCGTCGAGCCGGTCCAGCAGCCGCCCGGCCAGGTCGCTCAGCAGCCCGGCGACCGACCCGCCCTGCCGCGCCGCCCGCTCCCGGTGCCGGCGGACCGCCCGGACATCGAACATGTCGCTGTCGCCGCTCATCACCGGGCATATGGGCAGTGTCATACCGAGGCCCAAGTGACTCCGCGCTGGATCGTCGGGCCGCCCGTATTATCTTATTTCGCGCGCAGCCGCCACACCAAAGCGCGCGTCACGCCGGCAGCCCCGTTACCTGCGGGACCAGGGCGTCCGACCAAGGCACCGATCTCCGCTGCAAATCGAGCCCATGTGCGGCCAGCGCCGGCGCCATCAGCGCCGCCGGGTTCCCGGCGGCGAGCCGGAGCGCCATGCCGGCCGGCGCCAACCCCCAGGCCGCGAGATTGCGTACCGCCTGGTCCAGCCGCAGCGAGGAACCCGCCAGCACGGTCCCGCCGGGGACCCGGACTGAGCCATCGGCGGCATGCTCGATCGCCATGCCGGCGAATTCGTAAAGGCCGGGCGGGGCGGCGGCAGCGGCGGTCGCGTCGGTGACCAGAATGCTGCGCTCAAGGGTCTTTGCCCGCAACATCACCTTCAGGGCCGGCGGAGGGACATGGATGCCATCCGCGATGAAGCTCGCGCAAAGCCGGTCTTCGGCGAGCTGGGCGATCAGCGGATTGGCGAATTTCGGCAGCATGCCCCGCAGCCCGTTGCCGAGATGCGTACTCAGCGACGCGCCGGCTTCCACCGCGGCGGAAACCTGTGCAGCGGACGCGGCGGTGTGGCCCAGCGCGACGACCTTGCCGCGCTGGCGAGCCCAGCGAACCAGCTCGACGGCGCCGTCCCGCTCGGGCGCCAGGGTCAGCAGCAGGATCGGGCGGCGCAGCGGCGCTTCGAGCCGTTGCACCAGCGCGGGATCCGGGGCCAGCATTGCGGAGGCGGGATGGCAACCGGCAAACCCGTCTTCCGGGCTGAGGAACGGCCCTTCCAGATGGTATCCTGGCACCATCGCGGCGCCGAACCGGCTGTTCGCGACTGCGCGGTCCAGAGCTGCCAACCGGTCTGCCAGGAGGGCGGCAGGTGCGGTGATGATGGTGGGCAGGCAGTGCGTGACGCCGCTGCGCCACATGGTCTCCAGCGCATGGTCCATACCGTCGGGCGTGATGTCGGCGGAATTGAAGTCGATCCCCGCGTACCCATTCACCTGGAGATCGAACAGCCCGGGGGCCTGCATGCGGGCGACCGTGGAGACCGGCCGGAAACCTGTCAACCGGCGGCTGGTCGGCGACCACGGTTTGTGCGGGCCTGCGACCGCTTCGCGGGGAGCCGGTTCTTCGCCGGGCGTCAGAATAAGGCCGATGGGCAGGGCCCGGCGATTGGCAGGTCACATCGCCCGGCTTGGGGATAAGCCCTCGTGCGCCTTGGCCGGCTGCCGTAATTGGTACGCCGTTGGCCGGGAGGAATAAACATGCGCCGGTTTTGCCTGAGGCTAAATCACCTCGTCTGCCTTCTGGTTGGCGTCACCGCATGTCTCGGTGTCATCTGTTGCGAGCTTGTGGCTTTGCCCACGAACGCTCGTGCTCAAGCGGTGCTGCCGACTGCTCTGTATCGTGTCGGGATGACGCAGGTGGAATTCGTCGATTCGGCCACAGGCGGCAGACCTCTGGACTATATGCTGATCTATCCGGCCACCCCGGATAGATCTGCCACTCCTTTCAAGATCTTCCTGTCCAGCAATTTGCATCTGTACAAGGATGCGCCGATCGTGGCCGATGGGCTCAAGCATCCGCTCGTCATGTTCTCGCATGGGGCCGGCGGCAATGGCTCGGTCTATGCCTGGTTCGGCGAATACCTGGCCTCGCATGGCTATCTCGTCGCCATGGTCTATCACTATCGAGCCAATACATATGATTCGAGCGCTTTGTATGTCCGCAACAGGCTGTGGCAGCGCCCGCGCGACATCAGCCTGGACATTACCCATCTGCTCCAGAACAAGGTTTGGGGGCCGCACATCGACCCGAATCAGATCGGCGTGGCGGGGCATTCGCAGGGGGGATTTGCCGCCATCTGGATCGGTGGCGCCCGGATCAATCCCGAACGGTTTCTGGAATATCAGCGCGGATGGAAGAACAATCCGATGGTGCCGGCGTATCTGCGCGAGCAAATGCGCCTTGACGCGCAACCAGCGCTTAACGTGCGTGACGATCGCGTGAAGGCAGCCTTTGCAATGGCGCCCGGTGACATCCAGGGGTTCGGCATGGATGAGGCCGGGCTTCGACAGATGAAGATCCCGACCTACATCATTGTCGGAAGCGCTGACACCACAACGCCACCCAAGGAAAATGCCGAGTTCGCAGCGAAATTCATCCCGCATGCCCAGCTCGACGTGCTGCCCGGTGAGGTCGATCACGAAATCTTCGACAATGAGTGTGACGAGATGGGGCGGGATAATTATCCCCAGGCCTGCATCGATGCCCCTGGCGTGGACAGAGCCGAGCTGCACAAGTACATCGGGGGCGTCGCCTTGAAGTTTTTCGATGCGAATTTGGGTGTGCGGCGACAAAGCCCCAATTGATGGCGCGGCGGCGGCAGCCCGCATCAAGCTGAAGCGGTTTTACCCCGTGTTATACCAACCGTCCGAAACGCTGACTTTTCCCTCCTCATGCCCGCGCAAGCGTTCGCGCAGGCGGGCATCCATGCGACCACGTGTCTGCACGGACAGTCGCTGGATGCCGGCTTTCGCGACGCTTGCGCGGGCATGACGGCGGAGGGGTCGGTCTTTCCGCCGCCTGGTATAAGAGCGTGATTCACGCTTTCGGACCGTCAGCCTCAAGCGATCGCGCTCTAATCTCAGGCACTACCGACGGCTCATCGGGTGTGTTCGCCGGCCGGGGCTGAGCGGGTGATCGAGGTGCAACGGGGTATTCTGCCGTGACACCGCTGGCGGGCGTCTCTGTTAGCGGCGGAACAACCAAGCAATAAGCATCAGAAGCAACGATAACACGACAGAGACAAGAATGCTGGAGCCGAGCGGCGCGAATAAGGTGAACCCGGGTCGGCGGATCGTGAGGTCGCCGGGCAGGCGCCCCAGTCCGATACGCCCGATCCAGGGCCACAGAACACCGGCGCCCAGTAGAATGAGCCCGGCAGCAATCAGGAGCTGCCGCATGCACCAGATATAGGATGTTCTTCAGGCAATCGAGAACGCGATAAGCAGCGATGACGGGCCGCGAACCAACGGGCTTTGTCAGGCGACCTGGACATCTTCCCAAAAGCCGAATCGTCCGCCGACCTGCTGCATTGATGGACGCGGTGCCTCGTAGGACCAGGCTGCGCGCGGATGCCGCTGGCCATCGATAACCACGTCGTAGAACTGGACGCCATGGGGGCAGGCACGATCCGAGTCGGTCTTCGCAGCCTTCTGAAGCCAATCCATTCTGACGGCGGAGGCTGGAAAATACTGATAACCGCCATTTTCGACCACGTCGCTGCTATCGGCGATTACGTGGTCCTGCAACAGTGCCTTCATAACTCGTCTCCTTTCGCCTATTCAGTCGTCGTCTCGTTACGCCGGCCGTATCGCCGTACCCGCAGATCCGCCTGTTCCTTGTGCGCGGCGAAGTTCTCGATCGCGCATAGGCGGGAACAGTATTCACCGATCATCGCGGTGGCTTCCACGCTGACTTCCTGATATGTAACCGTCTTGAGGAACTTTCCAACCCAGAGGCCTCCGGTGTATCGCGCGGCACGTTTCGTCGGCAGCGTATGGTTGGTGCCGATCACCTTGTCGCCGTAGGCGACATTGGTCTCCTTCCCCAGGAACAGCGCGCCATAGTTCCGCATGCGGTCGAGGAACCAGCGTGGCTCATGCGTGAGCACCTGCACATGCTCCGAGGCGATCCGGTCGGCTTCACGCACCAGCTCGTCATCGGTATCGCACAAGATCACCTGCCCGTGATCGCGCCACGCCACCCCGGCAACGTCAGCAGTCGTGAGACGGGTAAGCTGGCGATCGATTTCCGCCTGGATGCCATCGGCAAGCTGCGGCGAGGTGGTAAGCAAAATCGCCGGAGACGTGGGGCCGTGCTCGGCCTGGCCGAGCAGGTCGGTGGCGCACATCTCCACGTCAGCCGTATCATCGGCAATGATCAGGGTCTCGGTCGGGCCCGCCAGCAGGTCGATGCCGACGCGGCCGAAAAGCTGGCGCTTGGCTTCGGCGACATAGGCATTGCCCGGGCCAACCAGCATATCGACCGGCGCGATCGTCGCGGTACCCAGGGCCATGGCGGCAACTGCCTGCACACCGCCGAGCAGGTAGATCTCGTCGGCGCCGCCCAGCGCCATCGCGGCGACGGTGGCCGCCGGCGGCACGCCGTTCAACGGCGGCGTACAAGCGATGATCCGCTGCACGCCGGCAACCTTGGCGGTCAACACGCTCATATGGGCGGACGCGACCATCGGGTATCGGCCGCCGGGCACGTAGCAGCCAACGCTGCCAACCGGAATGTTCTTGTGGCCGAGCCGCACGCCCGGCAGCGTTTCTACCTCAATGTCGCGCAGAGCGGCGCGTTGGGCTTCGGCGAAACGACGTACCTGGGCCTGGGCAAACTTGATGTCCTCGATCACCTGCGGCGACAAAGAGCCGATCAGCTCGTCAATCTGCCCACGCGTCAAACGAAAGGACGGCGGATCCCAATGATCGAAGCGGGCGGACAGCTCGCGGACCGCGGTATCGCCCTGTGCGCTGACGTTGTCGATGATTTGTTCCACGGTTTCGCGCACCTTGCGGTCCGCTTCCACCGTCTCGGCATCGGACAGGCCGTGCTTGAGATGTCGGATCATTCGCTACTCCGCAGTCCAGCCCCCATCCACCTTCAGTGACGTACCGGTGATCAGCGCCGCTGCGTCTGAGGCAAGGAACACGATGGCGCCCATCAGGTCCTGCACGGTGCCAAGCCGGCCGAGCTTGATCTTCCGCAGCACCTCCCGGTGAAACTCTCCGTCGTTCCAGTAGGGGCGCGTGAGCGGAGTCTCGATATAGGTGGGGCCGATGGCGTTGACACGTATGCCGTGCGGGGCGAGGTCAATCGCCATGGACTTGGTGAGCCCCTCGATCGCGTGCTTGGAGCTGCAATAGACCGTGCGCAGTGCACCGCCGACATGCCCCATCTGCGACGACATGTGAATAATCGATCCGCGCTTTTCCTCCGCCACCATGCGGCGAGCCACCGCCTGGGCGACGAAGAATGCGGCGCGGACGTTCAGGTCCATGATGGTATCGAAATCTTCAGTGGTGACATCCAGGAAACGGCGCGGGCGGTTGGTGCCGGCATTGTTCACCAGTATGTCGAACGCGGGCTGCGTTTCGATCGCACGGGTGATCGCCGGGAGATCTGTTACGTCCAGAACGAGGATCTCCGCCGTGCCGCCGGCGATGCTTATGTCGCGCGCGACGGCTTCGATCTGCGTGACGGTGCGGGCAACCAGAACAATATGCGCACCAGCCTCGGCGAGCGCGGCGGCGGCGGCAAGGCCGATGCCGCGGCCGGCGCCGGTGACCAGCGCACGGCGCCCATCGAGGCGGAACGACGGGGTGCGCGGAAGCTTCGTGTGAGCTGGTTGCAACGTGTCTGGCTGGTTCATATCCGGCGATCGTGACAGGCTCGCGCAAATAAGCAACATGATCGGCGGCTTGCCGCGACGTTGCGGCCACATGGGATCAACGATGTGGCCACAGGTCGGGCATTCATCCTGCGGGATGACCCGAAGTCGGCGGAATTTGCTGCCCGGTTCCGTCCGATCTGATTTGCGCGCAACGTCCGACGCTTCGGCGAAGCTCGTAGCATCAGATCAAGACAAGTAGCGGCGCACGGGGTTATTTCCGGCCCAGTCTGGTGTCGGAGATTCTGAAATGAACAGCATGTTCCTGCCCCCCGGTCATCTGCAGCTTCCGCCGGGTCCCGTAACGCTGCCCGGCTTTGATGGGCCGAGGGCCGAGCCGGAGCGCTCGGGGCTGGCTGCTCTTGTGTGCTGCTGGGTGCGGCGGTTTCGCGAGCGACGCGAGCTTGGGGGGTTGGCGCCCAGGGATCTGCGCGATATTGGCGTATCATCCTCGGAAGCACGCGACGAAATGGCCAAGCCGTTCTGGCGGGCATGAGGCGGGAGGGGCGTCCGCGCGGCCCGCACGGGACGACGACGTTCGTGTGATCCATGATAACAGTCTGGAAACCGATGGAGCGCAACAATACCATTCTCCGCGATGAGAATTAGCTTGCCAGGCGGCCTGCAGCATCACAATCAAAGCAGGCTTGAGGCGGGAGGCGATGCCAGGCCGCAGACTGATCGTGTTCGTCGGAAACTGCCAGTTGGACGCGCTGGCGCGGCTGTACCGTCGGGTCGCAACGCCGCCGGACGAGGAAGTCGTCTATCTGGCATCGTACCAGGAGGCCGATGCAGCGCAGCGCGCGCAAGTGGCCCAGGCTGACGTGCTGCTGCGCCAGGTGCTGGATTTCGCGCCGGTGGTTGGCGAGCTGGAGACGTCCGCCAAGGTGCATCTCGTTCCGCACATAGGGGCGGCCTTTCTGTGGCCCTGCACCGGCAGCGCGCATCCACGGAACGCGCCGGCACCTTTCCTGGATGAGAGCGGCCCGTATCCGGCGGAGCTTGGCGATTCCTTTCTCGACCGGCTGATTGCGGCCGGTGTGCCGGCGGAAGACGCCGCGCGAACCTACCTGGCCACCGACATCGCCAGCGTCCGGCATGCCGGGCGGATGGCCGAAATCATGCTGGAACGACAACGCAACCGTGACCGGCTCTGCGGCACCAGGTTCGCCGACCTGATTGCGGCTCGGTTCCGTAGCGAGAGGCTGTTCCTGAGCCCCAATCATCCGGCACCGTCTCTCACCGCGATCCTGGCCACTGAGGTATTCGGCCGCATCGGCGTCGACACGGCCGTGCTGGACGGGCTGGCGGCGGCGCTCCCCGACGGGCTGTTCCCGTCGACCGAGACGCCGATCCATCCCGGCATCATCGCAGCGTTCGGGCTGACTTTCGTCAGCCCGGACGCACGCTATCGGTATTTCAATGAAGGGCGGTTCTCGTTTGCGGAATTTGCGGCGCGCTACATGCGCTATGAGTGGAATCCGCTGCTGGCGGAGGCGTTTCACATCTATTGGTCCGGCAACGAGGACGCGGCGCTGACGGCCTTCACTCGCGCGGTCCCGACGGCGCCGCGCTCGGCGATCGCGCGGCTGGTGCTGAGCGAATTGCTGGGTCCGCGCGGCCACATGACCGAGGCGCTGGAGATGGCGCGACAGGCGATCGAGCTGGAACCGGACAATCTGGAGTGCCGGCGCCGGTTCGAATGGGTCTCGGCCAAAGTGCAGGAGGCGCAGGCGGAATGAGCAGGGATGACCGCTTCATCATCTTCCGCTGCCGGCCAATCGGGCTTGGCCATATCATCGTTACGTTGGTGCAGGTGCTCTATCTGTCGGATGAGCTGGGCCGGGTGCCGGCGTTTGATCTGCGCGAGTCGCACTATTTCTGCGATGATGCGCACCGTGCGTTCTTCGAACGCTTCGAGATCAGCGCACCTACCGGTAAGCGGGTGATTACCGACCTGGAGACGATCGACACTCTTTATGCCGATCCGGATGTGGAGGATCGCGGGCGTTTCGCGCCCTGGGGTTTCGTACGCGACAGCACGGCGCGGGTGGTGGTGATCGATGGCACGCATGTGTCGAGCTTTGTGCCGGTCGAGGCCAAGCCAGGTACCGCCGCTCTATCGGATCGGGTTGAGTGCCGGGTTTGCCGCGCGCGTGGCGGAAGCGATGCCGCCCAAACCGGACGATGAGCGATGGGTAGGGTTGCATTTCCGTCATGGCAACGGTGAATTCCTGGCTTGGCGTTTCGACCCGTTCGTCACGCCCGATTTCGCGGTGCGGTACGAAGAGATCAAACGCAAATACGTGGATTTGGCGCTATTGGCGGCAAAGGCGCGGTTCGGCGGGCGTGCGCGGTTCTACATCGCCAGCGATTTGAGCGAGTTCATCGCCTGGTGCCGGGCCCGTCTGCCGGACACCATCGTGCGCAGCGACCGGTCGGTGGACGGTCACTGGGAAGTGCTGGCCCGTACCGGCGACGGACGGCAGGCCTTGCTGGACGCAACACAGGATTTATGGAATCTCAGTCGCTGCGATTTCCTGATTTACGGTGAAAGCCTGCTGCCGCAGGCGGCGTTCTACAACAGCGAGACGTTGGGCAGCAGCGACGTGTTCCAGGTCACGCTGCCGGACCTGCGCACGTTGGTGCTGGAATTGCCGGCCGAGCAGGCGGTGGCGATCGCGCGATCGGTGTTCAGGCGATTTATCGAACGGGCAGGGCACATTGCACCGGTCACTGGACAGAAGCTTGCCGGCTGGCTGAGCGAGCGTCACCTGGACCACGAGGCTGCCTGGCTGATGCGGCATGTCGCCTGGTTCGCGGCATTCGATGCCGACACCACGGTGGCGGATGCGCGGAGTTGCCTGTCCAACAGGCGGCTTGCCGCAGCCATGTGTACGCTGGACGGGGTTGATCCGGCACTCGGCGACAACCCGCATTTTCTGGTGTTCCGCGCTGCTGTTCTGGAAGCCGGCGGCGACACGCGGAGCGCGGTCGTCGCACTTGAAATGGCGGAGCGGATCGATCCGGCCACCCCCGGCTTGCAGGAGGCACGACGTCGGCTGCTGCTGAGGCTGGGGCGCGGCCGGTCGGCGGTGGCGACCGGCGTGAACGCGGTCCAGGCCTATGGCTGGGACGAGGAGAACAAGGTGCAGATCATGGCGCTGCTGCGGCACCTGTCGGGCAGCGGGCAGCGCGGTTGATCGTGTTCAGGCGCTCCGCCGTGCGTTCCAGAACACCTTGCACGAAGCCGGCCAGGTCGGACCGGTACGCGGTGGGGCACGCCACATAACGAGTTGTGGACTTCCGGGAGCTTCGAACTTCTGGAAGTATCAGCGGCGACAAGGATGGGCACCGAAGCATGCGACAGGCCGGCATCATATTGACCGTAAGCGAGGAATGGCGTCCGACGAGGCGTAGTACCAACCCGCCGAATGACTGACCCATATCTCGTTGTCGCGTCCATTCCACCTCGTTCGCGCTTGCAGGCAGGAAAGACGTGGGTGGCCGGCCTTGACGGGGATCAGCCGGCCATGACGAAGATGAGTTGGACTTAACGGGGGGTGATATAAGGGCCGCGCTACCCGACCCTGCACCCGAAGGCCACCCATGCAATCTGATCCGACCAGCCGCGCCCCACTTGCCACCGTTGCAGTCATCGGCAACGGCATTATGGGTCACGGCATCGCCCAGGTGTTCGCGGTCGCCGGTACGCGTGTACAACTGATAGGGCGGTCAGAGGCCAGCCTGGTCAATTCGCGCACCCGCATTCGCGCCAGCCTGGATGATTTCATTCGCCATGAGCTGCTTACTCCCAGCCAGGCCGATGCTGCCCTCTCCCGCATCACCACCGCCATTTCCCTTGATGCCGCAGGCGGGGCGGAGCTGATCATCGAAGCGATAACGGAAGACCTGGCGCTTAAGCGCGAGCTCTTTGGTCGGCTCGACAGGTTGTGTCCGCCGCCGGCCGTGCTCGCTTCTTCTTCCGGGCAGCCGGCGAGTGCGCTGATCGAGCGTGTCGGCCACAAGAATCGCGTTATCGCCACGCATTTTTGGTACCCGCCGCAACTGCTCCCGCTGGTGGAAGTCTGCGGCGGGCCGCTCTGCGATCCCGATGTCGTCGCCTGGACCTGCGCCGCGATACGCCAGGCGGGCAAGCAACCCGTGGTGATCGATCGGGAACTGCCAGGCTTCATCGGCAACCGCTTGCAATTCGCCATGCTGCGCGAGGCCTGGGCGCTGTGGGCCAGCGGCGCCGCCTCGGCCGAGGCGATCGACACTGTCGTGCGCAATACCATCGGCCGGCGGCTTGGCGTCACCGGCCCGCTCGAATCTGCTGATCTTGGCGGTATCGAAACAATGTATCACTTTGCCCGGTCGCTGCAACCCGACCTGGACTGCTCGCCCGATCCGCCGCCGGGAGTCGCCGATCTGCTGACCAAAGGAGTGGCCGCCGACGCCATCCGGCGTGGCGTTCACGACTGGTCCCGCCGCGACGATCGGGCGGTTCTGCGCGCCCGCACCGAGGAACTATTCCGCTGGCTCGCGCTTGACCGCGAGCGCCCGGCTTCTACCAGACCATGCTGAGGGTGACGTATGTTCGTCATTCCCACGAAAGCGGGAATCGCGGCAATCCCCCGGAATTTCGTGGGCTCTCGCATGGATGCCCGCCTTCGCGGGCATGACGGGTCTCGGGCATGACGGGTCTAGAGTTTTCGTCCGCGCGGGTTGGTATAACGTGCTGTCGGATTGGGTAGGATTGCTGCCGGAACGGATGGCCGCCAGCCGACGCAATCCTTTCCAGCACCGGGCCCGCGAAATCATCGTCCGCATGGACAACGGCAAGCCTCTGGGATTGTTCACCAACGATCTCGAAGCGCCTGCCGATCAGATCGCGGCGCTTAACAAGGAGCGCTGGCAGATCGAACTGTTTTTCAAGTGGATCAAGCAGAACCTTGCGATCAACCGCTTCATCGGCACCAGCGAAAACGCCTGTCCGCAGCCAGATCGCCGTCGCCTTCATCGCCTATATTCTGGTGCGCGCATGCTGCATGCGAGGCACGCCAAACCACACCCGCCGATTGTCCTGTTGCGGCTCGTGCGCACCCATCTGTTCGTCAGACGTCCCGTGGCAGCCCTGCTCCAACCAAACTCGGTCCGCCCAGGTTCACGCCAAACCATCGCAAACCAGCTTATCCTGCCAGAATGCAAATGAATGTGCCGGACTCAGTGGCGAACGCCGGGCATGACGGGGATGAGTCGGACTTAACGCGGGGTGGTATTCGGATGCGACGGCGCCAGGCTGCGTCAGGTCCCCGGCACCGGGGTCCCGACGACCTTCAATCGCGGCTGGCTTTCCGTCGGCTCTCCGGCGGAATTGTGAGAGGCGGTGATGCAGATGTTGAGCGCCTCTCGCAGAGAGCCGACGTAGTGGTCGGCCCCGGCCGCCTGCTGCGAAGCCCGGTCTCGCAGGAATGGGTCCGTCGCCGGCCAGATTCCAACCAGAATTGCCGCACCTGAAAACCGCTGCTTGATCCGCCGGACAAGAAATCGGAGGTGAGCCGGACTACCGGTGATGTCGAGATATGAGAGGCATACCATGACAACGCCCGATGTCTCCAGACCCGCGATCCGGGCACGCGAAACCGCCTCATACGAAACCATGCGGCTGCCGATCCCGTGCTTCCCAAGCAACTGGGCGAGCATCGCCGAAGCGGCCTCGTCGAGCGGCCCCCGTCCGGCAATGCAAAGCACCGGCGTCTCGCCCCGCCACTCCGGCGACCGCATGTCCGGGGCCGCGGCGTTGGCAGCGGGAACCGGTTCGGGCGTATCGATCGGCTTGTCCGGCGCTTCCCCGGCGATATTCTCGTGATGCTTTGCGGGCGCTGGCGGCACGTCGTCATGCTCAGCCAGATCATCCACAAGCTCCTTGACCGCACGGTTGATTCGCTCGACCTGTTGTTCAGACAGCACCCCCCTGTTCGCATCGGCAGCGGCGAACTGCAGGCCGTCGAGCGCCACTTCATCGTAATACGCAGACAGGGAATGCTCGGCGAGGAACCGTTCCGCCTGCTCCACTGCCTCGTCGGGATCGCCGGCGAGGACGCGCTGATAGAAATTCTCGGTCGGAGTCAAAGCCGGGCGATCGCCTAGCATGACGTCGAGAAATTCCAGTTGCTCGACATGACGGCCGAGCACGACGAGGCAGAGCGTCAACGGGGTGGAGAGGATGAGGCCGATGGGTCCCCAGATCCAGGTCCAGAAGATCGCCGCGATAATCACGGCAAAGGGCGAAAGACCGGTGCTATGGCCGTACACCATGGGCTCGACGGCCTGGCCCATAATCAGCTCGGTCACGATATAAAGCACCGCCGTCCAGAGCATCATGCTCCAGCCGTCGCCGACCGCCGCGGCAAGAACGAGCGGCAGGGCGGCTGCGATGTACGAACCGATATATGGCACGAACCGCAGGATTGCGCCGAGTATGCCCCAGAGCCCGGCACTCGGCACGCCGATGACGTAGAGCCCGACGCCGACGATCACGCCGAAGGCACAATTGAGCCCGAGCTGGGTCAGAAAATACCGCGTCAGGCGGCCGCCCGGCGTCGTCCATCGCGGCCGTCGTCCGGTGCAGATCGCTCGATCCGAACAACCGGATCAGCCGGTCTCGCAGATCGTCCTTCTGCAGCAGGGCGAAAACCGCGACCACCAGGATTATGCCCAAGGTCGCAATCGGGCTGAGCAAGGGCTCCAGGATGCGGCGACTGAGATCGAGCGCGGACGAAGTGGGCGACTGGGTGATGACGACCGGAACCGGCTTGGCCGCGGCCGGCTGGTTCGAATTGCCGGAGGTGCCTTCGCGGTGCTGTCGATCGCGTGGCCGGCTTCGGTTGCGGTCCGCCAGTGTTCTCGATCCTGTTCATGAAGCCGCTCAGCCGGTTCATGAGATTTGTGCCGATGAACTTCTGCAGCGATGCGACCTTGCTCTCGATCGTGGTCTCATACTGCGGAGCCTGTCCTGCAAGCCCCGCTATCTGCGTGCCGATGATACCGCCCAGCACGATGATGATGCCGATCGCGATCAGCACCGAAAGCAGCGCGGCAACCACCCGCGGAAGCAGCAGGCGGCGCAGCAGCTCCATCAGTGGGCTGAGCACAAAGCACAGCAGGATCGCCAGTGTGATCGGGATCAGCACCACACTGCCGAAATAAAGTGCGCAAATGATCACTACCCCGACGACGACGCCAGTCAGCGCGCTCGACTGAGGTTTTCCCGACGGGGGGATCGAGTGCAGTGTGCCCGGCAATTTTGCGAGGGAGGCCTGTCCGCTAACCATGACGTGGCCGTGCCTGGCGGTCCGGGTGTTTCATCGGCAATTGGACGCGGCTCGGACGGATGGACATTACGTGCCGGATACGCGAAGCGTCCGGCCTGACCCGGTGCGAACGCTCGCTTTCGCCGTCGCCGACATCAGCGTTCTGTCGAACCTGACTCAATAATCGCCTGGGCTTGCTCGATAACCGGCAGCAGATTGGCAACCTTGCCTTTCTCGATCTCATCCAAGGCCCGTTCCAGCGCGTCGGCGACGCCGGCGAGGTGATCGCCGTCCGCTCCATCGAGCGTTGCGCGGCCAGCGTCGATGGCCTCGATGGCCGCCTCCACCGATTCCTGCAGGCCGCTCTCCTGCACGTCGGCGACCGCCTCCTGCACGCGCGCGAGGGCGTCGACTACCGCGCCGGGCTGGTTGACGACATCGCCCGACAGCGATGTGGTTGCTGGGCTGTCATTGGTGACCTGCTGGTCCGACACGGACTGATTCCTCAATAATGGTAGCCCCTACAATATTATGCGGAGCACGGCAGTATCGGTCACAGGTGAGACGGCGCTGAGCACTTTTCTGTCAAGTGAAGGGGACATTGCGCCGTTTATGCCGGCGCGTCCCCTCAGAACGGTTCCAACGATCCGGGAACTGCGTTCGGCCCGCCGTCGATCATCCGGTCGCATCCAGCGCGGCCTGCAAGGTCCAGGCAGCCGCCATCGAATCGACGGCCCGGCTCCGGCGACCCCGGCTTAGATCGGCCTCCTGAATCAGGAAGCGGTTGACCGCGGCGGTGGACAACCGCTCGTCCCACAAGGCTGCGGGCAGGCCGGTGGCCTGCGATAGCGCTTCGCCCCAGTCCCGCGCTGCCTGGGCTGCCGGACCGATGGTGCCGTCCATCGACAGGGGCCAGCCGATCACCATGCCGCCGGCGCCTTCCCTGCGGGCGATCGTCAGGATCGCGGCTGCGTTGTCGCGCAGCTTGCCGCGTTTCAGGCTGCCGTAAGGTGTCGCCAGGGTCAGCCGCACGTCGCTGAGCGCCAGGCCGATGGTGCGGCTGCCTGGGTCGATGCCGAGCAGGCGCTGATCCTTGCCCAGCATCGCGCGCAGCTCCGTCAGGTTGAACAGCGCCATTGCGGCCGTTATGGTCCGCGGCTTCTCCGCAGCCAAGGACACCGCCCATGTCGCTGGATCCGGCGACCGTCCGTCGCATCGCCATGCTGGCCCGTCTGCGGGTCGATGAGGCGCAGCTTGCGCAGGTGCAGGCCGAGCTGAACAGCATCCTGGGCTGGATCGAGCAACTGAACGAGGTGGATGTGGAGGGGGTGGAGCCGCTGACCGGGTGCCGCGCGGATGGCGCTGAAGATGCGCGAGGACGTGGTGACCGATGGCGGCTATCCGGAGAAGGTGCTGGCGAACGCACCGGAGCGGATCGGCGATTTCTACGCCGTGCCGAAGGTGGTGGAATGACGCTGACCGACCTGACCCTGGCGGCGGCTCGGGATGGGCTGCGGCGCGGGGCGTTCACCGCGCGGGAGCTGACCGAGGCGCATCTGGCGGCGATCGAGGCGCTGAACCCTCGGCTGAACGCGTTCATCACCGTGACCGGCGAGCAGGCGCTGGCGCAGGCGGATGCGGCCGACAGCGGCGCTGGCGCGGGGCGAGGTGCGCGCCGCTTACGGGCATCCCGCTGGCGATCAAGGATTTGTTCTGCACCGCCGGCGTGCGGACCACGGCGGGGAGCCGCATCCTGGGGCCGTTCGTGCCGCCCTATGAGAGCACCGTCAGCGCCAACCTGCTGCGCGACGGCGCGGTGTTCCTGGGCAAGGCGAACATGGACGAGTTCGCGATGGGCTCGTCCAACATGACCTCCGCTTATGGGCCGGTGGAGAACCCGTGGAAGCGGCGGCAGGACGCGGAGGCGGTGCTGGTGCCGGGGGGATCGTCCGGCGGGTCGGCGGCGGCGGTGGCGGCACGGCTGGCGCTGGGGGCGACCGGGACGGATACCGGCGGGTCGATCCGCCAGCCGGCGTCGTTCTGCGGGATCGTCGGGCTGAAGCCGACCTATGGGCGGTGCAGCCGGTGGGGGGTGGTGGCGTTCGCGTCGTCGCTGGATCATCCCGGGCCGTTCGCGCGGACGGTGGAGGATTGCGCGATCCTGCTGGGCTCCATGGCCGGGCACGATCCGAAGGATTCCACCAGCGCCGATGTTCCGGTGCCGGATTATGCGGCGGCGTGCGGGCGGTCGGTGCGGGGGATGCGGATCGGCATTCCGCGCGAGTATCGGGCCGACGGGATGCCGGAGGAGATCGAGGCGTTGTGGCAGCAGGGGATTGCCTGGCTGCGCGAGGCGGGGGCGGAGATCGTCGATGTGTCGCTGCCGCACACGAAATACGGGCTGGCGACGTATTATATCGTGGCGCCGGCGGAGGCTTCGTCCAATCTGGCGCGGTATGACGGGGTGCGGTTCGGGCTGCGCGCGGACGGCGAGGATCTGCGGGACCTGTATGAGCGGACGCGGGCCGAGGGGTTCGGGCCGGAGGTGCGGCGGCGGGTGCTGATCGGGACGTATGTGCTGTCGGCGGGGTATTACGATGCGTATTACCTGCGGGCGCAGAAGGTGCGGGCGCTGATCCTGCGCGATTTCACCGAGGCATTCGGCAAGGTGGATGCGCTGCTGACGCCGACCGCGCCGTCCGCCGCGTTCGCGCAGGGCGAGAACATGGACGATCCGATCAAGATGTATCTGAACGATTTGTTCACGACTCAGGCGGATCTGGCGGGGGTACCGGCGATTTCGGTGCCGGGCGGGCTGGACGCGAACGGGCTGCCGCTGGGGCTGCAGGTGATCGGCAAGCCGTTCGATGAGGAGACGGTGCTGGCAGTGGCGGCGGCGATCGAGCGGGCGGCGGGGTTTGATTCGGTGCCGGCGATAAGGGCGGCGTAGGGGCAAGTGCTCCGATAATCAGTGTTGCGGTGCCGGCTTCGCTTGAGCCCAGATTGCATAGAGCCGCTCCATGTGAGCATCGAATTCGGCCCACAGCGCCTGGGCCTCATCGGCCGCAACCAGGCGCATGGCGCGTTTGAAGGCGCCGTCATGCAGGATGACATCTGTCTCGTCCGTCCATGGCGGCGCTGACGCCGTGCTCAGCATATCGATCATCCCGCGCATCCGTGCCCGCGCGAGCACTGCGTCAGCGTGATCACATTCCGGCTCGGTGTCGAAAAGTCCAGGCTGGCGAGACAGCGTATCCATGTCCGCTCAATAGCAGGCGGCGCCGATTTGGGAGAGCCTTGGTGTGAGCCGGAACCCAGGGCATCGTAGCGACGTGACATGGCGCCGCGACAAACTTCCTGAACTCGTCCGCGCCATGGCGGGCCGCCCGCGCCATGAGGCGTTGCGTGGCCATATGACGGAACTCCTTCGTGAAGGGTTCGGAGCGCCGTATGACGAGATAGCGCACGAGGTCTACCTGCTCGACAGCAGCGGCCGTATCGACACCATGTGGGGCGCGACGGTCATCGAGCTGAAAAGCGATCTGCGGCGGGAGCAGGGCGACGTCGAAGCCCGCATGCCGGATTACCTTGCCGACGCCGCGCACCGATCCCGCAGCAACCGTCCGGTCACCGGGATCGCGACAGACGGCGCCACGTTCATCGGCTACCAACTGGTCGACGGTGCTCTGACTGAGCTGCGGCGCTACGCGACCGACCCCGAGCGGCCCGGCGAGCTGATGGCGTGGCTGGAGCCCTTGCTTTCCGAAACGACCGACCTGCTGCCGGAGGCGCGGACCGTTGCGCAGGCATTCGGAAAAGGGAGCCTGACATTCAGTCGCGCCCGGCTAACCCTGGACGCCCTCTGGGAGGTGCTGAAGGACGACCCCGAGGTGCGCCTGAAGCGCGATTTATGGGACGGGCTGCTGCGTGAGGCCTACGGCGAGGATGTCGGCAGAGATTCGCTGTTTCTTCAGCACACTTACCTCACCGTCGTCGTCAAGACGGTCGCGGCCCGCGTACTGGATCTGCCGGTCAGCGACCCCGAGCGGTTGCTGTCCGGCCGCGCGCTGGCCGACGAGGGCATCATGGGCGCTGTGGAGGCGGATTTCTTCGATTGGCCGCTGAAGCTGCCGGCGGGGGCCGATCTGGTGCGGCAGGTGGCGGCGCAGACCGCCCGATTCCGCCTGAGCGACGTTGAGACCGATGTGCTGAAGGTGCTCTACGAGAGCCTGGTGGACCCGGACGAGCGGCACGATCTCGGGGAATACTATACGCCGGACTGGCTCGCCGGGCGCGTGGTGGCGGAGGCGGTCGAGGCGCCGCTCGCGCAGCGGGTGCTGGACCTCGCATGCGGCTCCGGAACGTTCCTGTTCCATGCGGTGCGGCGCCTGATCGCGTCTGGGCAAGCGGCGGGCTGGACCGGGCGCCGCATCGTGACAGCCTGCGCGGAACAGGTGCGCGGCATGGACGTGCATCCGGTGGCCGTCACGCTCGCGCGGGTCACGTGGTTGTTGGCGCTGGGCGGCTGCTCTCGGAACGTCCGTCGAAGCTGACCGTGCCCGTGTTCCTGGGCGACGCCATGCAGTGGAACCTGCGCCGCTTCGTGGACCGGACTGATGTGGCCATTGAGGTGCCCGGTGAGGACCGGCCGCTGCGCATTCCCCTCGGCTTCGCCGAGGATCAGGCCATCTTCGAAGCCGGCCTGGATGAGCTGAACCGGGGCCTTGCGGACGACGCCACGCCCCAGACGGTGAGCAGTGCGCTGCGCCGGATCGAGGGCGCGTCGGCCGCTGACGCGGATGCGTTGGTCGAGACGTTCACACATCTTCAGGCGCTTTATCGGGCCGGGCGCAACGGCATCTGGACATTCGTGTTCCGCAATCTCGCCCGGCCCGTGTGGCTGTCGCGGGTGGAGCAGCGGGCGGACGTGCTGGTCGGCAATCCACCCTGGATCGTCTATCGCCATCTGAGCCCCGGCATGAAGGATCGGCTGCGCGAGGCCTTGCGCAGCTACGATTTGTGGGTGGGTGGCAGTCTGGCGACGCAGCAGGACATATGCGCGTTGTTCTGGGCACGCGCGGCGGAACGCTACCTGAAGCCGCGAGGACGGATCGCCTTCGTGCTGCCTTATGCGGCGCTGAACGCGCCGGTTTACGCCGGCCTGCGTGCCGGCCGCATGGGCGAGGCTCGCGTGCGGCTGACCGGGGCCTGGGCGCTGGAGCGGGTGTGGCCGATCTTCGGCGCACAGTCCGGCAGCAGCACGACAAGCACCTGCGTGCTGTTTGGCAGCCGGCAGATGGCCGATGCCCACCCGACCGAGGTCGACCGTTGGGAAGGCCGCCTGACCCGGCGCGACGCCGACGAGGCGGAGGCGGCACGAGCATTGATCCACACCCGCATTCCGTGGCCGCGCCCCCGCACGCTGGTGGGCGCCTCCCCGTATCGCACCCGCTTCCGCCAAGGCGCTACGATCGTGCCGCGCCGCTTCTTCGTCGTGGATTCCGCTCCGGCAAGCCGGCTGGGCCGGTCCGCCCATGCGCCGATCATGCAAGGACGCGCCGGGCCGCTGGACAAGCGTCCCTGGACGGCGGTCGAGCCGCCCCGCGGTCCGGTGGAAGTTGAGTTCCTGCGCCAGTTGGTTCTGGGTGAGAACGTCGCACCGTTCCGTATGCTCCAGGCCGTGACGGCGGTAATTCCTCTGCGCGACGGAACGGTGCTGGATTCGGTCGCCGCGCGGGGAGCCGGTAACCGTCATTTGGCGGCATGGCTGGCCAACGTGGAAGCGAAATGGGCGGAGCATGCCAACAAGGCGTCTGACGGACAGTTGCGCATGACCTTGTCGGCCCGAATTGACCACATGCGGGGGTTGTCTTACCAGTCCCGTCCCGCCGAAGCCGGCCGCGTCCTTTACACCAAGGCAGGAACACGACTTAGCGCGGCCATATTGCATGCCGATGATGCCATCATTGACCATAAGGCGTATTGGGCCAACGTGCGCTCGGCCGAGGAGGGCGCCTACATCATAGCGATTCTGAACAGCGCGGCTGCCTTGGCGAAGATCACCGACCTTCAGTCCCATGGGCAGCGGGACAAGCGTGACTTCGACAACCTCGTATGGACCCTGCCTATCCCCGAATATGACGATGCTGAGCCGCTGCATCGCGATCTCGCCGCAGCCGCAGTACGTGCGGAGGAGGTTGCCGCGTCCGTGCCCCTGACCGACACGCAGCATTTCACCGCCAAGCGCCGTGCCATCCGCGCCGCACTTGCCGAAAACGGCGTGGCTATGGAAATCGAAGCGTTGGTCGACGCCTTGCTGCCGGCATAGGGAAAGCGAACAGAGCCGACGACACTCAGGGCGGCATCTCTCCACCTGGACCATGCGCAGCAGGGTGTCGCTAGCTCGTCGACCTGTCCGGTTTTGGTAGCGCGTGATCTGCTGTCGGACATCACAGCATTTCGCCATCATCGGAGCCGGGGCGTCCCGCCTCGAACGCCTGGGATGGAAGGCAAAATCTAGAGATCGACGAGGCTGGCAACTTGGCCGAACCCTGCCTATTCTTGGCCCATGCCCGCTCACCCCAACGATCCGACCGTCTCGCCAGACCTCGCCCGGCTCCGCGCCCGGCTTGACGCGAGCCGCCGTCGTATCGACGCCGGCGACTATACCGGTTGCGTCGCCGTGGCGGACGTGCTGGCCGCGTGGAAAGCCGAGGACGAGGCCGAGCGCCAGGCATCGGGACAACAGTCGCCCCGCAAGCCATCCGCCGCGTAGTTCTCACCGCAGAGGCGCAACGCGACCTCGCAGATCTCCGCAGCCACTACCGCCGCCTCGGCCGTACCGAGGCACGCGACAACCTTACAGCGGCCGTGCGCTCGGCCATGCAGCGAATCGCCCAAGGCGAGGGCCATCCCGCTCCGCGTCCCTATCCCGAAATGGCGACCCCCGGCGACCGCTGGTTCCATGCCGGGCGGTATTGGTTCGGCTACCGCGGCGAGCCGCCCGCGATCTTTGCCGTCCTCTACGATCAGGCCGACATGCCGTACCGGGTGCGGCGGCCAGAATCGCCATGATGGCGGGATAAAACCCGGAGCACTGCACGGTGCCAAGCGCAGCCTTGCCGCCTGCCCCATTACAGGAGATCCGATGCCCGTCGCCCTATCCGTGTCCGGCGTGACCAAGACCTACAAATCCGGCCAAACCGCCCTGCACCCGATCGATCTCACGGTGCAGAAAGGCGAGATATTCGCGTTGCTCGGCCCGAACGGGGCCGGCAAGACAACCCTCATCAGCATCATTTGCGGCACCGTTTCGCCGACAGCGGGGCGCGTCGCCGTCAACGGCTACGACATCGTGCGCGATTACCGCGCGGCGCGGGCGATCATCGGCCTGGTTCCGCAGGAAATCGCGCTCGACATATTCGCCACGGTCGAGGACACGGTCCGCTACAGCCGCGGCCTGTTCGGCCGGCCGGCAGCGCCCGCCTATATCCAGCGGCTCCTGCGCGATCTGTCGCTGTGGGACAAGCGCGATGCCCGCGTGATGGAGCTTTCGGGCGGCATGAAGCGCCGGGTGATGATCGCGAAGGCACTGAGCCACGAACCGGAGATCCTGTTCCTCGACGAACCCACGGCCGGCGTCGATGTCACTCTGCGCCGCGACATGTGGGAGCTGGTGCGCGAGCTGCGGGATCGCGGCGTCACCATCATTCTCACCACGCACTACATCGAGGAGGCGGAGGAGATGGCGGATCGGGTGGGTGTCATCGATCACGGCAGGCTTGTGCTCGTGGAGCAGACGGCAACGTTGATGCGCAAGCTCGGCAAGCGGCGTCTTTCCATCGTCGTGCAGCATCCGCTGGATGCGATTCCGCCCGCACTCGCCGGCTGGAAGCTGCGGCTGGAAGCGCAGGGTGAGCGCCTGGTTTACGATTTCGACGCCGCTGCGGAGGATACCGGGATCCCCCACCTGTTGCGTGCCCTGGGGGAGGCCGGGATCGACTACAAGGACCTCGAGACGAGCCGGACCTCGCTCGAGGATATCTTCGTGAACCTGGTGGAGAACGGCGCATGAGCGGGCGCAATCCCACCGGAATGTGGGCGATCTACCGCACCGAGATGGCGCGCACGCGACGCACGATCTGGCAGAGCGTGGCGACGCCGGTGATCACCACCGCGCTCTATTTCATCGTCTTCGGGGGTGCGATCGGCTCCCGCATTCAGCAGGTGGACGGCGTCGGCTATGGCGCGTTCATCGTGCCCGGCCTGATCATGCTGACGCTGTTGACCCAAGGCATCTCGAACGCCTCGATCGCGATCTATTTCCCCAAATTCACCCGTACGGTGTTCGAGCTGCTCTCGGCGCCGCTGTCGAGCACGGAGGCGGTGCTCGCGTATGTCGGCGCGGCGGCGACGAAATCCGTGGTGATCGGGCTGATCATTTTCGCCACGGCAACGCTGTTCGTGCCGGTGCAGGTCTTGCATCCCGCCTGGATGGTCGTCTTCCTGGTGCTCACCGCGGTCACGTTCGGCCTGTTCGGCTTCGTGATCGGGATCTGGGCCGAGAGCTTCGAGCAACTGGCGATCATTCCATCGCTGATCGTCACGCCGCTCACCTTCCTCGGTGGCGCCTTCTACTCGATCAAGATGCTGCCCCAGCCCTGGCGGACACTGAGCCTGTTCAATCCGGTCGTCTATCTGGTGAGCGCGTTCCGCTGGAGCTTCTACGGTATCGGAGATGTCAGCCTTGGCGTAAGCCTTGCTTTCATTGCCGCCTTCATGGCGCTCTGCCTGGTACTGCTGTGGTGGATCTTTCGCACCGGCTATCATCTCAAGCCCTGAGCGTCCGTTTTGCGAGCCGACGCTGGCGCAGAGCCGTGAACACTGCCGCGGCCAGTTCGCACGGCAGCGTGATTCCATCCGAAGGCCGCGCACCAGGGTTGAATTAGTGGCGCTCCCGTCCCATGCTGCACTGCACCATATTCGTGGTGCAGCAACGCTCGGTCGGGACGAGAAGACACATGGACGGTTCAGTCACGCAGTCCCCAGCTGTGCCGGCCCAGGCGGAAGGACGCGCTCG
>CAWEOZ010000002.1:0-258290 GCA_963810715.1 uncultured Pseudomonadota bacterium
GCCGGCCAGGTTGGCGTGGCCGAGGACGATGTTGGCGAGATGGCCGTCGCGGTCGGGGATGTCGATCTCGGTGATGCAGCCTCCCAGGCTGAGGAATTTCACGGTGATGCCGTGGCTGTTCTGCATCGTGTAGATATCGACCTGGCGGCCGTCGGGGAGCGTGCCATAGGTGGTGTGGGTGATCATGTCGTCAGCCTGTGCAGCGATGATGAAAAGGGTTGAAGCCGCGAGGATGCCGATGAGAGCGCGCGGCGGGAGACTGGGTGCGCATGTTGGTTTCCTCCGGTGAGCTGGCGACGGGGGCGCCGGGTCGCTGCCAGGATATGCTATCGGACGAGCTTTTGTAGGCGGCGGCGAGGGGCAGCTGGTTCATTCGTGAACAGCTCTTGTTGACGTGCGCCGGGAGGTTATCCGGTCCGCGGGCTGGCGAACAGGGCGGGGTGCTGGAATGCTGGCCGGCCCCTGCCGCCAGCAGGGAAAATCCGTCGCTTTCGCGAGAGCGATCCATTATCGTTCCGCCAACTATAAACGGGGGGCAAACATGCTCGCTCTGGTGATATCGAACGGCCCGTCATTCCGATCGGTGCGGGTGACCGGGGCGTTGCCCGGCGGTTTATCCGTTACCGTGCATGGTCGGCAGATCGAAGCCATGTGGAACCACAACGATCTGACTGCGGCGACGGGTGTATCCGCCGCCGCGGGCGATCCGTTCGGTTACACCTGGAGTGTCGACGGCACCAAGCATGTCGTGTATCGCGGCACCGACGGCCATATCCACGAGCTGTGGTTCTGCCAGGCGCCTGGAACCACAACGACCTGACGAATGCGACGGGTGCGCCTGTCGCCGCGGGTGATCCGGCGGGCTACGCCTGGAGCATCGATGCGACCCAACATGTCGTTTACCGCGGCAGCGATGGTCACATCCACGAGCTGTGGTTCAACGGCGGCTGGAATCACAACGACCTGATGTATGCCGCCGGCGCGCCCGCTGCGGCGGGCGATCCGGCGGGCTACACCTGGGACATCGATAGCACCGAACACGTCGTTTATCGTGGCACCGACGGCCACATTCACGAATTGTGGTTCCGTGCCGGCATCTGGAACCACAACGACCTGACGAATGCGACGGGCGCCCCTGCCGCCGCGGGTGATCCGGCGGGCTATACCTGGAGCGTCGATAGCACCGAGCACGTCGTCTATCGTGGCACTGACGGCCACATTCACGAGCTGTGGTTCGCGCGGCGGCTGGAATCACAACGACCTGACGAATGCGACGGGTGCGCCTGCCGCAGCGGGCGATCCGGCGGGCTACACCTGGAGCGTCGATAGCACGCGAGCACGTCGTGTATCGCGGGATTGACGGCCATATCCACGAATTGTGGTACAACGGCGGCTGGAATTACAGCGATCTGACGTATGCCGCCGGTGCACCCGCGGCGCTGGCGATC
Organism: uncultured Pseudomonadota bacterium; assembly: GCA_963810715.1. Classification (GTDB taxonomy): domain Bacteria; phylum Pseudomonadota; class Alphaproteobacteria; order Acetobacterales; family Acetobacteraceae; genus DATDIC01. The sequence continues at coordinate 1,449 of CAWEOZ010000002.1, forward strand.
CGGCAGGCTATACCTGGACGTCGATAGCACGCAACACGTGGTGTATCGCGGGATTGACGGCCACATTCACGAATTGTGGTACAACGGCGCGTGGCATCACAACGATCTTACGGATGCGGCAGATGCGCCCGCTGCTGTAGGAGATCCGTCCGGTTACACCTGGAGCGCCGACAGGACGGAGCACGTGGTCTATCGCAGCAGCGACGGTCACATCCACGAATTGTGGTTCACGCTGTCATAGCCGAGCGGAACCCTTGCGCTTGGCCGGCGCCAGTGCACAGCATGGCGCGCAGCACAGGAGGGACACGCGATGGACGGGTTCGACATCACCAGCCGGCTGGCCAGCGGACTTGCGGAGCCGGCGGGGAAATTTGCCGGATTTCCCCAGTACAATTTCGTCGGCGGCCACAACGACCCGACGCTGATCCCGATCGAGGGGCTGATCGAGGCGACCGCTTCCGTGCTCCGCCGCGAAGGGCCAGAAGCTGGCGATGTACAATCTCGCGCAGGGGCCGCAGGGGTTTCCGGGATTGCGCGAGTTCGTCGCCCGCAAGGCAAAGGAGCGGCGTGGCGTGGCGTGCCGCCCGACGATGTGCTGATCACGACCGGGTCGGGCCAGGGGATCGATGTCGTCAGCAGCTGCTGATCGGCCCGGCGATACCGTTCTGCTGGAGGAGTTCTGTTACGCCGGCGCGATCAACCGGTTCAAGAAGCTGGGCGCCAAGCTGGTCGCGCTGCCGCTGGATGAGGACGGCATCCGGATCGACGCGTTGGGGCGAATCCTCGGAAGAGCTGAAAGGCAAGGGGGCGACGCCGGCAATTCATGTATACGATCCCGACCATCCAGAACCCGACCGGCTCGATCCTGCCGCTGGAGCGGCGGCAGGAGCTGTTGCGCCTGGCCAGGCAGTACGGCGTGCCGGTGTTCGAGGATGAATGCTACGCCGACCTGCTGTGGAAGGCGTCGATGCGCCGCCGGCGCTGTATGCGCTGGCGCCGGACCAGGTGATGCATATCGGGTCGTTTTCCAAGTCGCTCGCTCCGGCGCTGCGCGTTGGGTACGCGCTGGCGCAATGGAAGCTGCTGCGGCACATGATCGCCAACAAGGGCGACAGCGGCACCGGCGCGCTGGATCAGATGATCGTGGCCGAATATTTCTCGCAGCATTTCGGTGGACACGTCGACGGGGCTGTTCGGCGGAGCTGCGCGGGAAGCTGGACACCATGCAGGATGCGATCGAGCGGGAGTTCGGCACCTCGGTGGAGACGTGGCGGCCGCGCGGCGGGATTTTCCTGTGGATGAAGCTGCCGGACAGCGTGGAAGTGCGGACCTTGGTGAAGCCGGCGGCAGATGCGGGGATCGCGTTCAATCCGGGGCCGGAGTGGGCGATCGATCCGGAGGCATCGAAGTCGCATCTGCGGCTGTGCTTCGCGCTGCCGTCGAAGGAAACCATCCGCGCCGGCGTCGCCGCTTTTGCCAAGGTGTGCTATGAGCAGACCGGCATTCCGCAGCAGAGTGCCAATGTGCGGCACGGGCCACCCCATGATCCTCGATAATGAAGCGCAGGTGACGGAGGCGGTGCTGGCCGCTTGGCCGGCACGCCGAACGCTCGGCTGCGGGAGGTGATGACGAGCCTGATCCGCCACCTTCACGCGTTTCTGCGCGAGGTGCGGCCGACGGAGGAGGAGTATTATGCCGGGCTGCGGTTCATCGCCGAGCTGGGGCAGCATACCGGGGCGGATCGGAATGAAACCATTATCGCGGCGGATACGCTGGGATTTTCCACGCTGGCGACGCTGCTGAACAATAGGATTGGGGCGCACCGGACGGATCCGGCGCTGCTGGGGCCGTTCTGGCGGAAGAATGCGCCGGAGCGGGAGAATGGGGATCGATTGCGTATTCGCCGACGCCGGGGCCGGCGGTGTTCGTTTCCGGGCGGGTGATGGATGCGGAGGGCGCGCCGGTGGAGGGGGCGACGGTAGATGTGTGGCACGCGTCGCCGGTCGGTTTCTATGAGAACCAGGACGCGGAGCAGGCGGAATATAATCTGCGTGGCGTGTTCAGGACGGATAACGAAGGGCGGTACTGCGTTCCGCTCGGTGAAGCCGGCGGGGTATCCGGTGCCGGTGGATGGGCCGGTGGGGGAGATGCTGCGGGCGACGGGGCGGCATCCGTATCGGCCGGCGCATTTCCATTTCATGGTGACGCATCCGGGGTTCCAGACGCTGATTACGCAGGTGTTTCCGGACGATGATCCGCATCTGGAGAGCGATGTCACGTTCAGCGTCGTGCGGTCGCTGATTGGACGGTTTGAGCGGCATGAGGGGGGGCGGCGCCGGCGGAGGATGTGAGGGGGGAGTGGTATACGCTGGAGTACGATCTCTATCTCCAGCCGGGGGAGATGCGGGTGCCGGAGGCGCCGATTCCGTGAAGTTCCCCCATTTTCACTGGCTTTGTCTCAGTCGTAGCGGATGCAGGAAAGCAAAATTCACCGCAGAGGCGCAGAGGTTATTTCGCCGCGGTCGCAGCCGGATCGGCATTCATTTCGATCCTCTGCGCTCTGCGGTGAATCTTTATCTTCGGGCGCCGGCCGCGCCCGGCTGGGCAACCCGAGAAGCCGTCACTATCACCAATCACGGTCGTGGAAGCCTGGTGTTGCTTTCGGCGATAGCGACAAAAATCTGACTGCGGGCGACTACCCGACGGCGCGGCTATCGCTTTGCTGCCGCGATCAGAATCTCGATGAAGTCGTTCAGCTTCATGCCCACCCGACCTCCGCGCAGGGAAGCCGGGCCATTGACGTGCGACAGGATGCCGTCGTGGTAGAGCGCGCGGGAATCTCCAATGGGCGCGCTGTCCGCAGGAGGTGGCGCCCGCGATGATTTCTTTTCGTTCGAGATCGGCGAGCCGAGCGATGCCCGCCTCGTCCATGCCGCCGCCGGCATCGCTGAAGAACACCGAGTAGATGTCCAGTGGAACCGCATTGTCCGGCCGACCCCCGGAAAGCGCGCCGTGCGACGCCGTGACGACAATCCGGCCCGCGTCGTCGGGCTATCGGCGACCTTGAGCGCCGCGACCTCGGCCACGCGCAGGCCAGCGCCATAGGCGACCGAGAGAGCCGCCTGATGCTTGAGGCAGGTGGTCGCGTTGAGCAGTCGCGCGACCTCGTCCCGGCTCAGCACCATTGGCAGGTTGCGCGGATACGCCACCCGGATCAGCTTGCGCGTCAGGTCGGGCCGGTCGATGGTGTGCGTGAAGAAGAACCGCAGCGCCGAGACGATGCTGTTCATGGTCGGCGTCGGCACCCCGGCATCGCGCTGTTCGATCTGGAAGCGGCGCAGGTCATCCGCCGTCGCTGTATCGGGTGAGCGCCCCAGGAAGGTTGCGAAGCGCCCCACGTCCCGAATGTGGTTGCGTTGCGTCTCTCGCGAGAACCGGCGCATGTCCATATCGTCGATCAGACGCTGGCGCAGCGGGCTGATCGCAGCGGTGGGAATGGACTTGTTCATCGGTCGGCTCCTCTCGGTTGAAAGAAGCCGAAACGGTCCGCCCGCGCCGGCACGGGCTCAAACCAGGCACAACAGCCGGGCCTCTACTCCGTCATCAGAACCCGCACCCCTCCCGCGCAGCGGGTTCGTTCTTCGGCTACAGGCCGTCATCACGGCCGGGCTTCGTCAGGAGCTTCGTCCCTCGGGGCCGGTGTCGTTTGCGATCCGTCTTATGCCGCCGGGCGGCGCGGTTGACCGTTTGCGTCTCGCCATAGCCCAGCCCCGTGAGAGACACCGTTTGGTAATGCGCCTCCGGGTACTACGGCCGCATGCGCGGAGTGCTGGCGGCGTATCTGGTCGTGGCGGCGGGGGCGGCGGTCGTGGCGCCGTCGCTGTTCTGGGTGGTGCTGGCGGGTGCGGGCGTGGTGGCCGCGGCGGTGCTGGCGTTCCGCCATGTGGTGGGCGTCAGTGCGGCGTGGTTGCTGGTAGTCGGATGCACGCTGGAGATGTCGCTGGGGGACCTGTTGGGTCCCGGCGCGTATCAGCCGATCATCGGGATGGTGAAGGCCGTCGGGCTCGTGCTGGCAGGGATGGCTATCGTGCGGTTCGGGCCGCGCGCAGATCTGTTCAATCCGGGGTTGGCGTTCGTGGCGATGTTCGTCGTTGGCTGGGTGCACGGGCTGCATCCCGAGTTGACGCTGGGCGACAGCCTGCGCTCGCTGGTCGGTTCGGTGGCGCCGTTCGCGTTCTCGTTCAGCCGGCTGTCGCGGGACTGGTCGCGGGCGATCATCGGCGTCACGCTTGGACCCGGTGTTCAGCGTGGCGATCGGCGGCGGTGCTGGCGCGGCCGGGGTGCGGCCGCTGTTTTCGTCGACTGGGCGGAGCGCGGTTGGCGGCGCTCGGCCATCCGGCGTTCCTGGCCGGGTTTGCGCTGGCGGGAATCTATGCCTGCCTGATCGAGCTGTACCGCGACGGGCGGACGGGCACGCTGCTGCTGATGGCGGCCAATTTGGTGATCCTGGTGCTGACCGGGGCGCGGGCGCCGCTGCTGTACGGCAGTTGCCGTGCATCGGTGCTGACACTCGGGTTCGTGCCGTCGCCGTCGCTCGGTCGCGCGGCAGCCGGCGGCTGATGCTGCTGGGCGCGGCGGCGTGCCGTGCCGGTGATGCTGGGACTGGCCGACGAGTTTGCCGGCGCTGCGGCTGTTCAACGCGGCGATGCACGAGACGGTCAATCTGAGCGGACGGGGGCGAACTGTGGCCGCTGTTCGAGCGGGCCGCCGCCGAATTGCCGTGGTTCGGCTGGGGCGTCGGCGCCGGCAACACGATCGTCCCCGAGGACAGCGACATCGTTCCGCGACATGCACACCATGGCGGCGCATAACGAATATCTGCGGATTGAGGTGGAAGGCGGCCAGATCGGCCGGGCGTTGCTGATCGTGTGGTTCGTGCTGTGGTGCGTTTGCCACAGCCGCGGAGCTGCCGCCGCACCGACCGCGGCATCATCCGGCTGGTGTTCGTCGCTTTTGCGTGCCATGCGTTCACCGACAACGTGCTGATCTCCACCTCCGCGTCGGTGCTGTTCGCGTTCGTCTCGGCCGTGTTCGCGCGCGGCCGGCTGGAAGCCGAATTGGCGGGCCGGCGCGGAGTGGCCTAAGCACACCACCGCCGGGGTCTGCATGCGTCGCCGTCCGCCTGTTTCTGCTTCTGCTGATCGGCGTGCTGGCGCCGCTGCCGGCAGCTGGCGGCCGGCATCGCCTTCGTGATGAATTCCGACAGCGCCTCGATCAGCCTGATCGACATGGCGACGCTGAAGGAGCTGCGGCGCATCCCGACGCTGCGGGAGCCGCACCACTGGGCGCTGACGCCCGGACGGGCAGCAGCCTGCTGGTCGGCGATACCGTCGGCAACGAGATGATGTTCCTCGATCCGCAACACGGGCGCGGTGCAGCGGCGGATGCCGGTGGCCGACCCGTATCAGCTGGGTTTCAGCCCGGACGGGAAGTTCCTGACGGTGAACGGCCTGGCGCGCAACCAGGTCGACATGTACGACGCCGGCGACTATGAAGCTGGTGAAGCGGTTCCCGGTGCGCTCGACGCCGAGCCATCTGGCCTTACTCGCCGGATTCTCGGCGGGTGTTCGTCAGCCTGCAGGACAGCAACAGGCTGGCGGCGATCGATCTGCGGACGATGACGATGCAGTGGAACAAGCCGGTGGGCAAGACGCCGGCGGGCGTGCTGTGGCATGAACGGCAAGGTGCTGGTCGCCGATATGGGGACCGATTATCTCGCCGAGGTCGATCCGGCGACCGGCACGCGTGCTGGGGCATGTCGTGACCGGCAAGGGCGCGCATAACCTGTTTCTGTCGCCGGACGGCAAGACGATGTGGGTCAACAACCGCGTCGGCGGCACGACCGTCGTCGCTGGACGCCAAGACGCTGACAGCTGATCCGCAGCTATCAGGTCCCCGGCGGGCCGGACGACATGGACTTTCGCGCCGGACGGCAAGATCTGGATCACCCGGCGCTTGGCGGAGAAGGTCGCGGTGCTCGATCCGGCGACCGGGACGTATCAGACGATCGATGTCGGCCGGTCGCCGCACGGGATCTTCCTGAACCCGAAGGCGCCGACGCCGGCCAATCTGGCGGTGCGCTGAGCCGCTGATGCGCGATCCGTTCGACCTCGCGGCCGGCTGGTTGCAGGAGCATGCGCTGCTGCCGCGCTGTACCAGCTCGGGCTGATGCGCTGGGAGGACATGTCGTACGGCTGGGCGCTGTTCGCGGTGTATGGCGCGGCGCAGGTGGTGGTGACGTACGCGGTCTGCGTGCCGCTGGAGCGCTGGCGTCCGGTCGAGCGCTGGCCGGACCACAAGGCGGTCGGCGTCGATGTCGCTCTACACGGTGCTGTCGCGCGTCGGCATCCTGCCGCTGGTCACCTTCGTGCTGTTCTATCAGGCGCAGGTGGCGCTGAACGGGTGGCTGGCCGACCACGGCTGGGTGCCGCCGATGCTGGAGCGGTTGTTCCCGCTGCTGCTCGGCCAGCCGGTCGCTGACCTTCGTGCTGTATGCGATCATCCTGGATTTCGCCGATTACTGGCGGCACCGGTTGTCGCACCGGTTCGGCTGGTGGTGGGCGCTGCATTCGCTGCATCATGCGCAGCGGCAGATGACGTTCTGGTCGGACGACCGCAACCATCTGCTGGACGACCTGATCGGCGTCTGTCTGGTTCGGCGTGATCGCGCTGCTGATCGGGGTGCCGCCGTTGCAGTTCCCGCTGCTGGTGCTGGTGCTGCGCTTCATCGAGAGCCTGTCGCACGCCAATGTGCGGCTGTCGTTCGGCTGGCTGGGCGAGCGGCTGCTGATCTCGCCGCGGTTTCATCGCGCGCATCACGGCGTGCTGGCGGCGGGGCAGCGGAGCTGCAATTACGGCGCGGTGCTGCCGTGGTGGGACATGCTGTTCGGGACGGCGGATTTTTCCCGCGACTACGTGCGGACGGGCGATCCGAGCGGGGAGGAGGCGCTGGCGACGGGGAGCTATCTGCGCCAGCAATGGGCGGGGTGCGGCGGTTCGCGGGCTTGGTGCGTGGGGCGTTCTGCCGCGTGGGGGACGCGCGTTGACGCGGTAAGGTAGGCCTGACGACTGCTTATGGGCCATTGTCCAAAGGCACCGCTAAGACCTTGCTGATCGGCCCGGAAAACATAGAAAGGGCAGGGTTTTTGATTCCAAGGCTGAGCATACCCTCGATGCCTTTCTAAATCGCGTCATTGGCATCATCTAAGCAGCCCGGATTTCCGACATGAACGTACGCACCTGACTGGACCGACATCTCCATAACAAGAGCCCAGTTATTTCCCGACCTGCATCCCTTCGGGGGATTTGCGATCTTGCACACCGGATAAGGTGGTCTCCTGAGCGACGGCAGGGCTACGGGCTAACGTTGTTGCTAAAAAGCAAACTGCCAGCCAAACCGAAAATTTCAGCAAGGTTCTTTTGGTCATCACTCCCTCCGATTTTTGTCATTAGGTAAGGTAGCAAACTCGGCCGACTGCGCTCTCGGTGCGGACAGAAACACAACCAGCGCGATGGGCTGCTACTGCTGCTTAGCTACGCGAATACCACAACGGGACTTGCAGTCAAAAGGGGGCCGCATACCCGCAGAAGTCAAGACTTTCGGGCATTTCCGTTGACCCTATGCCCGTCAATGGGTTACAATGCCTCGTAAGATATGCCCGAAAAGAAACCGCAAAACCGCCGCCTCGGCTATGCCCGCGTCAGCACCTACGGCCAGACGCTTGACGCGCAGCTTGAGCAGTTACGCGCGGCGGGATGCACCAAGATTTACCGCGAGAAGGTGACGGGCGCGCGGGCCGACCGGCGCGAACTGTTGAAGCTGTTGAAAGCCATCGGCCCCGGCGACGTGGTGACGGTGACGCGCATCGACCGGCTGGCCCGCTCGACCTTCGACCTGTTCGCCATCGTCAAGCAGATCGTGGACGCCAAGGCGCAATTCCGGTCACTGGCGGAGCCGTGGGCCGACACCGGCACCAGCACCGGGCGGCTGATGATTGCCGTTCTCGGCGGGCTGGCGGACGTGGAGCGCGACCTGATCCGCACCCGCACGGCGGAAGGCCGCGAGCGGGCGAAGGCGCGCGGGCAGCACATGGGCCGACCGCCGAAGCTCACGCCGCAGCAGCAGAAGGAAGCACGGCGGCGGCGGGCGGAAGGCGCAACGCTCAAGGAACTGGCGAAAAGCTACAACGTGGGCCGGGCGACGATTTCGAGGCTGACTCCATGAGCGATGACGAGCGGCGGGCAACTGCTTATCACGAGGCTGGGCACACCGTGATGAGTTTCATCTGTGGCAGGGTTCCAAGCTCGGTCGATATAATCCCTGATGCATATGGTAATGCTGGCCACACGCACTTTAGCGACAACGTTCCGAGCAAATACAAGCGTTATCTTGATAAGTCACCAGAGAAGCGACGCTATTTGGAAATGAGAATTCTAATAGCGCTAGCTGGCACCGCCGCCCATGATGTGATGTGCCCCGGACGGGAGCATGATTGTGGTGATCTTCGCGACAAGCAGCAGGCAAAAGCACTTCTCAGCAACTCAATCATCTTTGACGACGAACGCGATGCAGCCCTTAGTAGGTTAAAGACAAAAGCCCAAAAAAAGATATCCGAAAGTTGGTTTAAGGTTGAGACGGTAGCGTCCATGCTTCTGAGGCAGAGCCGGGTTTCCGGCAACGAAATACAATCATTGCTACAGGACAACAGCGGTCAACCGTGAGCGCCCGCCCAAGGTCCGAGAAATCGGGTAATTTGACCGTAGCTGTTCCGGTATGGAGCAACGGAAATAGGGGCAGCGAATGTTCGAGGGCCTGCGGAAACGACGGGGCGGAGAAGCGCCAGCGCCAAGAGGACATCCGCAGCAAACTTCGTGCCTACGCTCTTGGGCGGGAAGTCGGCGACGGAATGATAGGTGCCGTAGACATCTATCTAAATGCCAGACGTGAAAGCGCCCATTCTAAGGGATTAGACTTGCTCAAAGATCGCCTCGGCACGATCTATAGACTTCACCCGGCTACGATCCCAAGGTGGTTGCCGCTGTTGAACTGAGGATCTTCAGGGAGGAGCTCGATAAGCTGCCATCTCTGATCAAGTCAGACACCCATGTATTTCTAAGTGAGATTATCGACGACGCCCGGTCGGCGGGGGTGCTCGGAACTGCTTGATACCTACATCGATAAACAAATTGCGAATACCGTCGAGGACATGACGAATGAGGGAATCGCCCTGTTCGAGCAAGTTGTTGCAGGAGAATCGACGCCAAGCGGACGAAGCCCCGGTCAGTAAGGCGGGCTACGTATCCGAGCCGACTTTCCATAAGCGGATTATGCGTTCTTTTATGTAGGCGCCACTACCGATGTCACTTAAGTCACGCGCGCCCACGATGCATCCAGGTCATTCTGCCGCTTTTACATTTCCGCGTGACAGGGATCACTTTTTAAATCAGGCTCGGCAGTTATCGGGCGAATTGCGCCCCGGTATCCGTCAACCTTCTGTGGAGATCAACGAAGCCCACAAATGCAAACGCCGCCTTTGAGGGGCGGCATTCGCGGAAACTGACCAACTGATGGCGGCTTGGCACAGTTTCCAAAAAATCAGTTCGACCGCTCAAGCGAAAATCTCCGTTTTCGCTAACCGCCGGCCCCTCTCCGGGCGGGCTGCACGTCCAACCCCGAGAGGAAAACCATGCCCATTATCGTTTCGGGTGCAGAATCGCTCGCCGCCGCGTTGGCCCGGTTACAGAGCCTCGCCGCTATCGTCGGAATCCGACCCGGACGGCGCACCTAGACACCCTGCCCTGTCCGCCGATCATCTCCTGCCGCCTATGGACTGGAACGCGCGCAATGCTTGGCTGCGCAAGGTGCGGAGCCTCATTACCGAATGCAAAGCCAAGCACGATAGCTTCCCCCACAAATTGGAGCCAAGGCGCGGGGCGGACGATTTGCGGTCGGTCCGTCGAGGCGGTCAATGCTCCCGGTCGAAATTGCGCTGCGGTGCGGGGCGATGAAGTAACTGGTCAACCGCCTGGCGCGCTCGTTGATGCTGGTCGGCCAGCACCGCCCGCCGACTGGCAAGACGCCGGGCATCCTCTGCACGACGGTAGACTTCATCCGCGGAGTTGATGCGGTGTGCCTGCTCCATGCCGACGGGAAAATCTCGTGTCGTGAGCGGGATCATTTTTGCGGTGAGCTCGGTCTCGATGACGAGAACGCGCCGAAGCACGCGGTCATCCTCGGTTATGAGGATCGCACGCTCCCCGGGAGCCAGATGGATCCCGTCATGAATCGCTTCGATGGCGGCTCGCTCGCCAAGGTCTTTTTCGCGCCGTGCTGGATTGGTCTCGCGGCTCTGTATATAGTTGAAGAAGGTTTCAGTGCTTATCGTATGTACCTGCTCCGAATTCTGCTGCGCCCAATCAAGGATTTGCTGTGCGCCAAGTGCCGCAGCATCGCGCGTTGCTTCGTAGAGAACAGCATCCGGTATGTAGAGCGGCACACCGGGATAGAGCAGGTATTCGAGGCTGTCGGCCGCCGCGAGCGTGATCAGCGGCCCGGGGTCCATAACGATCAGTTTCGCGGACAGGTTGTCAGACACGTGAGCGTTTTTCCGCCAGGCGTTTGATCAACTGAACGCCTGGCGACTGGGGATTGGTCGGGAATCTGGGCAGGGGCAGGTGATGCTCGTGCAACTGCATGAGCAGCGCGCCGAAGCTGACTGTCTGGCCGGACTGCTCCTCGATCTCGCGGCGGGTTATCTCGCCTCGGCTATAGGCTTCGAGCACAGCCGTATCGATGTCACCGCGCATGCGAATCTCTCCCGGAGGGGGCCCTCTCAATGCCTGACGGGGATATAAGTCGGGGCCAGCCTGCCAGCCTGCAAGCGGATAGCGTAAAACTATGGCCGGGAACGGCGCGCATGAGCCCAAGGCTGCGTTCGACCAGCACGATCACGCCGACCGTCAGCACGATCAGCACCACGGACAAGGCGGATACCTGCGGGTCGGCATGGTTCTGCACGTAACGGAACACCTCTACAGGCAGTGTGGTGAGCCTCGGCCCCACAAGGAACAGCGTGATCGTCACCTCGTCAAACGATGCGAGGAACGCGAGCGCGGCGGCGGCCAGCAGGGCCGGGCGCATCAGCGGCAGCGTAACGCGCCAGAACACGCGCCGTGGGGTCGCGCCCAGAGTTGCAGCGGCTTCCTCCAGCGAAGGCGGCAGGCCGTTGAGGGCGGTGAGCATGAGGCGGATCACGTACGGGATAGCCACCACCGCGTGACCGATCGTCAACCCGGTGAAACTGGCGAGCAAGCCTATCTGAGCAAATACCAGCAACAGCGCCAGACCAAGCACGATCGTGGGCAGCAGCAGAGGGGCGGTGAAGAAGGCAAGCAGCGCTCCGGCACCGCGAAAACGAAAACGTGCGATCGCGAACGCAGCGGCAGTGCCCGAGTACCAAAGTGAGCGCCGTAACGGCAGCGCCCAGCAGAAGGCTCGTTTCCAGTCCGGCGCGGAATTCGGTATTTCGCAGCAGGGCGAGGTAGCCTCCCAGGCCCCAATGAGCCGGGGGAAAGGCCAGATAGGCGTCGTTGCTGAAAGAGGTCAGTGCGACAATGCCGATCGGCGCCAGCAGAAACACGTAAAGCGGGACGATGACCAGGCGGGCAGCAAGCTTCATCGCGCCCACCGTCGGCTGACACGTTCGTATAACAGCGCGCAGACGCCGAATATCATGATCAGGATGATCGAAATCGTTGCACCGAGCGGCCAGTTCAGGGTTTCGAGCGCCTCCTCGTATATCGTTGTCGCCATGACATAGACGCGTCCGCCGCCAAGCAGCGTGGGAGTGACGAAAGAGCTCATTACCTGGACGAAGGTGATAAGGCATCCAAGAACGATGCCTGGAGCGCTGAGCGGCAAGGTGACCCGCACGAAGGCCCGCCAGGGGCGTGCCCCGAGGGTCTGAGCGGCCTCCTCCAGCGTCGGATCCAGGCGGGACAGGCCGGCGATCAAGGCGAGGATCATCACCGGCATCTCGATCTGCACGAGCCCGATGGTGACGCCCAGCATGTTGTTCATCAACGCCAGCAGGGTGATCGATCAGGCCGAGCGCGCGCAACGTGTCGTTGACCAATCCGCGGTCGCCGAGGATGGCCATCCAACTGAAGGTGCGGACGACGGAGCTGACCAGCATCGGCGAGATGGTCAGGACTGCCAGAATGCCGCGCCAGCGCGATCGCGTGCGGAACAGGAACAGCGCGATCGGGTAGGCGCAGATCAGGGTAAGCACCGAGACGATTACGCCCAGGACCAAGGTGCGGCCGAGGATCGCGAGGTAGAAACTGTCGTGCAGGAACTGCGTGTAATTTGCCGGGGTAAGGGCCTGGACCAGTACGCCGCCTTCTTCCGCGCGATCGAGCGACAGGCGGAACAGCCAGGCCATCGGCAGCACGAAGCCCACAAACATAAGCGCGGAGGCCGGCGAGAGCAATGCGGCGATGCTGGCGAGACGTTTCATTCGGCGGCGAAAACCAGCGTGTCGGACACGGGCCATTCGATGTGCACCTGGTCCCCGGTGGCGATGCTCAGGTCGGGCTGCGAAGAAGTCTGGTTCTCGATAAGCAACGACGTGCCGGCCGCATCGGCTTCGTATTGGATCACGTCGCCGGCGAAGACGATTCGCCGGATGACGGCGGGTAAGGAGTTGATGTTCTCGCTGTCAGGTCCCAGCGAACGCGACAGGCGCATGCGATGCGGCCTGATCATCACCGTGGTGGATTGGCGGGGGCGCAGCGGCTTCCGGGCTGCGAACCGCAATCCGTTGGAGACGAGGACCGAATAACCTGCGCGGCTGCTTTCAACGATCGCAACCAGGCGGTTGGTGCGGCCAACGAAGCCGGCAACGAACGGGCTGGCCGGACGCTCGTAGATTTCTGTCGGTGTGCCGAGCTGCTCCAGCCGGCCCTGGTTCATCACCGCGATGCGGTCGGACATGGTCAGCGCCTCGGCCTGGTCGTGGGTGACGAACAGAGCGGTGATGCCGAGGCGGGTCTGGATATCGCGGATTTCGGTACGAAGCTCGTCGCGCAGCTTGGCGTCGAGGTTGGAGAGCGGTTCATCGAGCAGCAGGATGGCAGGTTCGATGACCAGAGCGCGGGCGAGCGCGATGCGCTGCTGCTGGCCGCCGGAGAGTTCCCGCGGCATGCGCCGCCCGAACTCGCGAAGCCGGACCAGGTCGAGTGCGCGGGTGATGCGATCGCGCGCCACGCGGCCCCGTATGCCGCGCATGTCGAGGCCGAAAGCGATGTTGCGCTCGGCCGACAGATGCGGAAACAGTGCGTAGTTCTGGAACACGAGGCCGATATTGCGCGCATGGACAGGGCGCAAGGTGATATCGTTTCCATCCAGTAAGATATGCCCGCCCGATGGTGGAACAAGGCCGGCGATTATGCGAAGAATCGTCGTCTTGCCACAACCGGATGGGCCAAGCAGCGTGATGAATTCGCCCCGCGCGACGTCCAGGTCGCAGCCCAAGACCACCGGCGGGGCGTCGCCATAGCGCTTGGTGATACCGCGCAGGGCGAGATAGCCGGCGCTCATTTGCAGCTATGCGCTTTCCCGCGTCAGCGGGCCGGGACGACCTCTCGGCGCCAGCGGTTGGTCCATTGATCCTGTACCGAGGCAACGTAGGCCCAATCGACAGGGATCATTTTTTCCAGCGTCGCCGGATAGGAGGAGGTGCGGGCCATGACGTCCTCCGGCAGCTTCGTGTTCCGGTTCGACGGTCCGTAATACATCAGCTTGGCAAAGCGCTCCTGCGCTTCGGGGGACAGGGCGTAGTTGATGAAGGCCAGTGCCGCCGCCGGGTTCCTGGCGCCCTCAACCAGGTTGATCGTGTCCATGTCGAGGATCGAGCCCTGCTGCATGGTGATCGACTCGATCTTGCCGGGTGCCTTGTCCTTGTAGGCCTGCGCACGCGCGTTCCAGGCGATGGCGATGTCGGCGTCGCCGTTGATGACCATGGTGTATTCGTCCGGCATGGGATTCCAGGTCTGGACGTTCTGCGCGATCTTCTTGAGCAGATCGATTTCGGGATCGGAGGAGCCCTTGTAGTCGGCACCCAGGTAGTGCGCGACGACGAGCTGCAGCGCGATGCCGATGACGTTCGGTGCCGGCGAAAACACGATGCGGCCCTTGTGGGCAGGATTGAGCAGATCGGGGATGCCCGGTGGGGGCAGGCTTTACGTTCTGCGGGTTGTAGATCATGACGAGGTTATCGAAGGTGATGCCGGGGCCCATGTCGCCCGGCATCTTCGCCTGATCGTAGACATCGGCGAAATTCGGCACCTCCTGCGGCGTGAACTTGCGGAACAGGCCTTCCTTGTTGGCGACGCGCGAGACGGAGAAATCCATGATATCGACGTCGATCTGCGGATGAGCCCTTTGGGCGCGCAACATCCCCAGCATCTGCGCAGAGCTGCCGCCGGGGTTGTAGATGACGTTGATGCCCGGGTTCGCCTTCATGAACGGCTCGATCACGACCTTGGTGTAGTTTTCCTGGAAGGAACCGGAATAGGCCATCAGGACGATGTCGCCCGAAGGCGCGTCGGCGGCACGCGCACGCCCGATCCCCGCCGCGGCGGCGAGCCCGGCGCCGAGCATGAACCGGCGGCTGAATTTGTTCATCGCAACTCCTCCATTCTTCTACCGCGCGAGCGGTTTAATACATTCTTGTCTTGTCGAACAGGTTGCGCATGTCTTGCGGCCGTCCATCCAGGTAGCAGGTAAGATTGTCGCAGAAGATACGGGTGATCTTCGTGTTCTCCGTGGTGACGGTGCTGGCAGAGTGGGGACTGATCAGGACATTCGGCACGTCCCACAGAGGACTGTCGGCCGGCAGCGGTTCCACCGCGGCGACATCCAGGGCGGCAAACCCGATGTGACCCGACCGGAGATGACGTAGCAGCGCCGTTTCATCCACCACCTGCCCGCGGCCGATATTGACGAAGACCGCGCCGGGCCTGAATGCGGCAAACGTCGCATCGTCGATCATATTTGTGGTGCCATCGGTGTGCGGCAGCGTCAGCACCACGGCATCGGCCTGCGGCAGGACGTGGTGCAGATCGGACACGGCATGCAAGGAGTTGAACAGGCCGGCGTGCGGACGGTGCCGCGCGGGATCGCGGGTCACGGCGATGATGTGCATGCCCAGCGCCTGTCCGATCTGGGCGATTCCGCGTGCAAGGTCCCCCGCGCCGATCGTCAACAGGGTTTTGCCGGCAACCTCCTGGCCGCAGTAGCGCGTCCAGCGATGCGCCCGTTGCTCTGCTTCCAGGTGGCGCAGGCCACGGAAGTGCAGCAGCAGGACCATGAAGACGAATTCGGCCAGCGGCCTGGCGTGTACGCCGCGCGCGGTGGTGACGATGATATCGGTGTTGGACAGGCCGAGGCGCTGCACCGCCGGGCCGATGCCGCTGCTGGTTGTCTGTATCCAGCGGAGCCGTTTCGCTGCGGTTATGTCGGTCGGGTCGGGTGGCAGGTCCCAGAGGATCTCCGCACGCGCGAGGGATTCATTCCAGCGCCGCTGCTGGTCGGCGGTGCGTGTGAACGGGGCGCCGTGGTGGTCGGCGATATAGCGTGTCGGTGGAAGTATGTCGGGCTGGTAGATGATTTCGACGCGAGCCGGATCCACGTTGCGGATGCGATCGACGTGCTCCGGTTCCAGGGGGCTGGCGATGAATATGGTTCGGGGCGGTACGGGGAGAGTCATTGCGTAGTCCAGTGTGCCGGGGTCGTGGGTTGGGCGGCAAATTGAAGTCGTGCATGGCCGGTACCGCTGGCGGCTATCGCGATCCCGCGTTCACCGACAGGCACTGCTTGGTGATGGCGTGGCTGGCGTCGGAGGCGAGGAACAGTGCGGCCTGCGCGATGTCCTCAGGTTCGATCGGGTCCGGCAATGACTGGCGAGAGCGGCCGGCGGTGATGCGGCTTTCGTCCTGGTACCAGAGCCGGCGTTGGCGTTCGGTGATCACCATGCCCGGCGCGATCGCATTCACGCGAATGCGGTCCTGTCCGACGTCGCGCGCGAGCGAGTTGGTGAACCCGACGATCGCGGCCTTTGCCGCGGAATAGGCCTGCATGCTGGGACCGCCGGCCATCCAGGCGCCCGAGCTCATGTTGATGATGGAGCCGCGGCCGAACGCGCGCATTTGCGGCAGCACGGCCTGGGTGGCGAAATAGACGTGGCGGAAATTGACCGCCATCATCCAGTCGAACTCCTCCGGGGTGACCTGCTCGAATTGCTGGCGCTGGTCGTTGGCGGCGTTGTTGACCAGCACCGAGGCGGGACCGTGCGCCCGGCCGGCGGCTTCGATGGCGGCACGCAGGGCCGGCAGATCGGTGAGATCGCAGGGGATGAAACTGGCGCCGGTCGCGGCGGCGAGGGCATCGCCGGGCTCGCGCTGGATATCGAGGAAGACGACGTTTGCATCATTGGCAACGAAAGCATGCACGAATGCCTCGCCGATCCCGCTGGCCCCACCGGTGATGATGACGGTGCGGCCGCGAAGGTCGGGGTAGGTCGGGAAGGTCATGCGATCAGGCGCTCCGTTGCCGGGTCGAACAGGCACAGTTTCCGGGTGTCGAGCGAAAACCGGCCGTTGCCGCCCGGGGTCAGGTGGATGTCGGGAGCGACGCGGCCCAGCACCTTCTCGCCGCCAAGGCGCAGCACGACGATGGTTTCGGCGCCCATCGGCTCGGTCATATCGACCGGCGCCTCTACCTGCACGGCCGCGCGCGGATCGTCGCCGAAGCGGCGGTACTCCTCGGCGATCGCTTCGGGGCGGATGCCGAGCACGATATCCTGGTCGCGCAGGGCCGACGGCGTGCCGGCGGCCAGTGGCAAGCGGACCTGGTCAGGGCGGCCGGCGCCGATGATCGCGACTGGCGCCGCGCCATCGATGACGACGCGGGCGCGCAGCGTGTTCATCGGCGGCGAGCCCATGAAGCCGGCGACGAACAGGTTGGCCGGCCGGTTATAGATCGTGTCGGGATCGGCGAATTGCTGCACCTCGCCCTGGTGCATCACCGCGATGCGGGTGGCCATCGTCATCGCCTCGACCTGGTCGTGCGTGACATAGACGATGGTCGAGCCGATGCGCTGGTGCAGCTCCTTGATCTCCATGCGCATCTCGACGCGCAGCTTGGCGTCGAGGTTGGACAGCGGCTCGTCGAACAGGAACAGCAGCGGGTCGCGCACCAGCGCGCGGCCCATCGCGACGCGCTGTCGCTGGCCGCCGGAGAGCTGGGCCGGGCGCCGGTTCAGCAGCGGTTCGATCTGCAGCAGCCGGGCGACGCGGGTCACCGCCTCCTGCTGTGCCTGGCGTGGGACGCGGCGGCATTCCATGCCGAAGGTGATGTTCTGCCGCACGCGTCATCGACGGGTAGAGCGCGTAGGACTGGAACACCATGGCGATGTCGCGGTCCTTGGGCGGCACGTCGTTCACCACGCGCCCGCCGATCTCGATGGCTCCCGCCGGTCGGCTTCTCCAGCCCGGCGATGATGTTGAGCAGCGTCGATTTGCCGCAGCCGGAGGGGCCGACCAGCACGGTGAACTCGCCGCTTTCGATCTCCAGGTCGATGCCCTTCAGCACGTCGAGCTGGCCGAAACGCTTGCGCACATCGCGAATGGTCAGCGCGGCCATCGTATCCCTTTCACTTCACCGCCCCGGCGGTGAGCCCGCGCAGGAAGTATCGTCCGCCGAACAGGTACACCAGCAAGGTCGGCAAGCGCCGCGATCAGCACGGCGGCGCTCTGCACGCCGTAATTGCGGCTCGCTGGTGATCGCCGCGGACAGTGCGATCAGCGCCGCGGTGACCGGCTGCTGGCCGCCCTGAGGTGAAGGTGACGCCGAACAGGAACTCGTTCCAGATGCCGGTGAACTGCCAGATCACCGTGACGATCAGGATCGGCGGCGACAGCGGCAGCACGATGCGCCAGAACACGCGGAAGAACCCGGCGCCGTCGATGCGCGCCGCCTTCAGCAGGTCCTGCGGGATGCCGACGTAGTAGTTGCGGCAGAACAGGGTGGTGAAGCTCATTCCCTGGACTGATGTGGATCAGCACCAGTCCGGCGATGGTGTTGGTCAGCGCCAGATCGCGCAGCACGACCACCCAGGGGATCAGTTTCATCTGCTCCGGCAGGAAGATGCCGAGTGTCACGATGCCGAACACGAGCTGGTCGCCGGGAAAGCGCCATAACGCGATCGAGTAGCCGGCGAGCGCCCCCAGCACGGTGGAGAGGATGGTCGCCGGGATTGCCATGTTCGAGCGAGTTGAGCATGTAGGGCTCGATGCCCCAGCAATGCTCGGCCATGCAGAACCGGTCCCAGGCCTCGGGATAGTTGCTGAACGCAAACTGGTGCGGCCAGCCGATCATCGAGGTGGCGGCGATCTCCTGGCTGCTGCGCAGCGAATTGATGCACCACCACGACCAGCGGAATGAGGAACACGCACGGCCAGCAGCACCAGTGCGGCGTAAATGCAGGCCCGCTTGATGCCCGTGCTGGTCATGCCCGCGCCCTTTGGCGGCGTGCGCCAGCGGACATAAAACCCGTATGGCGCCAGGACGACGATCAGCGACAGCAGCATCAGCACCGCCGCGGCGGAGCCTCGGCCGAGCTCGCCGCGCTGGAACATGAAATCATAGACCACGAGTGCCGGCAGCATGGTGGAGATGCCGGGACCGCCGCCGGTCAATGCGCGCACCAGGTCGAAGGTCTTGATGGCGAATTGCAGCAGGATCACCAGCACGGTGACGAAGATCGGCCAGATGGTCGGCAGCACGACGCGGCGATAGGTGCGCCACGGACCGGCGCCGTCGATCTGCGCCGCCTTCATCAGGTCGGCATCGACCGAACGCAGCCCGGCCAGGAACAGCGCCATGGCAAAGCCGGCGCCTTGCCATGCGCCGGCAAGGATCAGCGTGTAGATCGCCTTGTCCGGCTCCACCAGCCAGTCGAAATGGAAACTGGTCCAGCCGAGATCATGCATCAGCTTCTGGCACGCCGATGCCCGGGTTCAGCAGCCAGCTCCAGACTGTGCCGGTGACGACGAAGGATACCGCGAGCGGATAGAGAAAGATGGTGCGCAACACGTTTTCGCCGCGCACGCGCTGGTCGAGCAGGATCGCCAGCAGCAGGCCGAGCACGGTGGTCAGCACGACGAAGCCGATGCCGAAGATGAGCAGGTTCACGTAAGCGATCTGGAAATTGGCCGTGCGCGTGATTGCCCGGTAGTTGCGCAGGCCGACCCAGGAATACTCGGGCAGCAGCGTTGACGGCGTAAACGAGACCCATGTGGTCCAGACGGTGAACAGCACCGACGTGGCCGGCGGCGATCAGCAGCGGAACCCAGATGGCGAGCTGCGTCGCAATGGCGGCGAGCCAGCCACGCCATTTCGACGCGGCTAGCAAGTCGTGCCGCCTCCCCCCAGCCCCCTTCCGCGAGGGGATGGGGAGTGATGCGTCAGGCGGACACGAGCTACTGCGCGTTCTCCACCGCGTTCACCAGGCGCTTCTGCCCCTCGGCGGCCGGAATCGAGCTGTTGTGGACGAACTCGGTCAGCACGTCGATCATCGCGGCGGTGATGCCGTTCGGCTGCGCCATGTTGTGCGCGAGGCTCAGCAGCACGCGGTTCTGCGCGATCGCGTTGCGCAGGTTCTCCGCCGAGTTGCGCTGACCGTCGAGGAACCCGTCCGAGCTGAGATCGACATCGGTGCGGGCGGGAATGGAGCCGGTGATCTTGGAGTACATTTCCTCGATCGGAAGGCTGCATCACCAGCTGCGGCGAACAGTTTCTGGCCGGCCTGCAGGTCGGCTGCCTTCTGCTTCCAGAACATGAAACAGTCGGCGTTGAGGTCGAAACAAGGGGGACCATTGTCCTGCGGGGCGGGCCCGCTGCTGAAGTCGGACGGCTTTGCTCCGGCGCGCAGCAGATTGCCCTGGGCCCAGCCGCCCATCAGCACCATTCCCATGTTGCCCTTCATGAACTCGGGCAGGTTCACGCCCCAGCTCTGCGCCGCGATGTTGGGGTTCATCCAGTTGGCGAAGCGCCTGGTCTGTTCGAAGGCGGCCAACACTTGCTTGCTTTTGAGCGCGTCGGTATCGAGCTGCATGATCGCGCGGCGATAGATGTCGGGATCGATGCCGGCGAGCGCGATCTCGAACTTCATGCCGTCGTCCCAGCGGATGCCGCCATTGGCGAGCGGGGTCATGCCCGCTTCCTTCATCTTGGTGGCGGCCTCGTTGAATTCGTCCCAGTTGGCCGGCGGCTTGGTGAGTTTCGGCCCGTTCCATTCCCGGAGCGGACAGGAACAGCGTGTTGATGCGATAGACCTGCAGCGGCAGCGCGATCCAGTGACCGGCCGGCTGACAGCTTTTGGCAAGCTCCGCCGGTACCTTGGATCGAAATCGGCCTGCTTCACCCACGGGGAGATATCGACGGTGGGGGCGATCTTCGACCAGGCGGCGATCTCTGGCCCTTTGAGCTGCGAGATTGCCGGCGGATCGCCGGCGAGGATTTCGGCGCGCAGCTTGTTCATCATTTCGGTGGTGAAGCCGGGCACCGGATTGTGCTGCCAGATGCCGCCATGTTCCTCGAACACCTTGCCGAGGGCGCTAATGGCGGCGCCGTCGCTGCCGGCGGACCATTGCGAGATGGCGGTGACGCGCGGCTTGGGGCTCGATGTCTGGGCGTGGACGATGGCGGGAGCGGCCAGGAGGGCAGCCGAGCCGGCAAGCAGCGACCGCCGCGTGAGATGGGACATTGATTTCCTCCTGAAATTAGTGGCCAAGCCGTCGGGCGGGAGAACTAGACCCGGCCGGACGGATTAACAAGGCGGCGGTCGGGGCTACGGCGGGCTGGTTGGTGTGGTGCTGGTGTGTGGGGGAGGGAGACGTGGATGACCGGGACAAGCCCGGTCATGACGGAGCTTTGGGGGCGGTCACGTCGGAGCTTTGGGGGCGGTCATGACGTTCGTCAGGGGGTGAGTTGGCCGGCATCCGCGGCGAGCAGCACGGCGGCGTGGGCAGAGACGGGCACCTCCGTGGCGACATCCAGTTGCTGCTCCTGCTGGTCCGGCGCGGCGGTGTCGAGCAGCAGGCGTATGGGCAGGTGCGGCAGCGGGAGCGCGAAAACGCGATCCTCCTCGGTCGGGTTCATCAGCAGGGTGAGCATCGGCACGCGGCCATCCGGCAGGCGCAGCGCGCGGCGGATCACCAGGGTCCGCTCGGCCGGGTCGTTCCAGGCTTCCGAGGGGATCGGCGCGCCGCGTTCGTCGAACCAGCCAATGTCGAGCACGCCGGGCACAAGCTCGTGCCGCCCGTAGAGGAAGCGTGCGCTGCGCAGGGCGGGGTGGGCACGGCGCAAGCCGATCAGCCGGGCGGTGAATTTCGCAAATGCACGGTTCTCAGGCTGGTCGGCCTGCTGCCAGTCCAGCCACGATATCTCGTTGTCCTGGCAATAGGCGTTGTTGTTGCCCTGCTGCGTCCGCCCGAATTCGTCACCGGCGAGCAGCATGGGGGTGCCTTCGGACAGGAACACGGTCGCTAGCATCGCGCGCCGCACCCGATCGCGCGTGACACGGATAACGGGATCGTCGGTCGGACCTTCCACGCCCCAGTTGGCCGACCAGTTGGCGAAGGAGCCGTCGCGGTTGGCTTCGCCGTTGGCATCGTTGTGCTTATGTTCGTAACCGACCAGATCGGCCAGGGTGAAACCGTCGTGGCAGGTGGCGAAATTGATGCTCGCCCAGGGGCGGCGGCCCTCGTGCGCGAACAGATCGGCCGAGCCGGCCAGCCGCGCCGCGAGATCGGGTCGCTGACCGGGATCACCGCGCCAGTAGCGGCGCACGCCGTCGCGGAACCGATCGTTCCATTCTGCCCACCCGGGCGGGTGCCGGCCGAGCTGGTATCCGCCGGGACCGACATCCCAGGGTTCCGCAATCAGCTTCACTGACGACAGCACCGGATCCTGGCCAATGGCGTCGAAGAATCCCGCGCCGGGATCGAAGCCATGCGCCTCCCGTCCCAGGGTGGCCGACAGGTCGAAGCGAAACCCGTCCACATGAAATGAGGTGACCCAGTAGCGCAGCGAGTTCGAGCACCACCTGCAAAACGCGTGGATGCGAGAGATTGAGAGTGTTGCCGCAGCCGGTGTCGTTGACACTGTGGCGCGGATTCTCGTGGGCGAGCCGGTAGTAGCTGAGATTGTCAAGGCCACGGAAGGACAGAGTCGGCCCGTCCTCGCCCCCTTCGGCGGTGTGGTTATAGACGACGTCGAGGATCACCTCGATCCCGGCCGCGTGCAGGCGGCGGATGGCGGCGCGTAATTCATGAGTAGAGCCGTCCGCCAGGTAGGCCGGTTCGGGGGCGAAAAAGCCGAGCGTGTTATATCCCCAGTAATTGCGCAGCCCTTGCTGTTGCAGGAACTGGTCCTGCGCGAACGCATGTACGGGCAGCAGCTCGACCGCAGTGATGCCGAGGCGTTGCAGACGCTCGATCATCGCCGGATGACCCAGCGCGGCGAAGCTTCCACGGATTGGCGGCGGGATGTCCCGGCACAGCGCGGTCAGGCCCTTCACATGCGCCTCGTAAATCACGGTGTCGGCCCAGGGCACCGCAGGCGGCCGGTCGTCGCCCCAGGCGAAGGAGTCGTCGGTGACGCTCGCCTTCACCATGAAGGGCGCACTGTCACGCCGGTCGAATGACAGGTCGGAGCGTGACGACTTCGCTCGGTAGCCGAGCAAGGCGTCCGACCATTGGATGGTGCGCACGAGCGACCGCGCATACGGGTCGAGCAGCAATTTGTGCGGATTGAAACGATGACCCTCGGCAGGGCGGTAGGGACCGACGGCGCGGTAACCGTACACCGTGCCGGGGCCCGCATCCGGCAGATAGCCGTGCCAGATCTGATCGGTGAATTCCGGCATCACCAGGCGGGCGAGCTGCCGATGCCCTGCTGGGTCGAACAGGCACAGATCGACGCGTTCGGCATGCGCCGAGAACACGGCGAAATTGACACCAAGCCCGTCCCAGGTGGCGCCGAGCGGGTAAGGGCGCCCCGGCAGCAGCGCGTCCGGAAAGCCGCGCACTCCGTCAGCCGCCGGCGCGGAACAGTACCGTGGCGAGTGGCGGCAACAGAAGCTCCAGCGACTGTTCCTCTCCGTGCGCCGGTATGGGCGCGGCGGGGACTCCGCCAGCATTGCCCATATCGGATCCGCCATACCAAGCGGAGTCGGTATTCAGCCGTTCCCGCCACCAACCAGGTTGCGGCACGCCGATGCGATAGCCGGGCCGTGGGACCGGGGTCATGTTGCAGACGGCGAGCAGCGGCGGCACCTCGCCGGCGCCAAAGCGCAGGAACGCGAACACCGAATTCTCCCGGTCGTCGCCGATCACCCAACGGAAGCCCGACGGGTGCGCGTCGTATTCATGCAACGCGCGCTCCTCCGCATAGACGCGGTTCAGGTCCCGCACGAGCCGCTGAATCCCTTTGTGCGCCGGATCATCCAGCAGCGCCCAATCGATTTCGCGGTCATGGCTCCATTCGCGCCGCTGGGCGATCTCGTCGCCCATGAACAGCAGTTTCTTGCCAGGATGGCTCCACATGAAACCGAAATAGGCGCGCAGGTTGGCGTATTGCTGCCACTGGTCGCCAGGCATCTTGTTGATCAGGGAGCCTTTGCCGTGCACCACCTCGTCATGGCTCAGCGGCAGCACGAAGCGTTCAGAAAACGCATAGAGCAGGCCGAATGTCAGGTCGTTGTGGTGCCATTTGCGATAGACGGGTTCTTCTTCCATGTAATTCAGGGTGTCGTGCATCCACCCCATGTTCCACTTGTAATCGAATCCAAGGCCTCCTTCGGGGACAGCGCGGGTCACGCCGGGCCAGGCGGTGGATTCCTCGGCAAGCGTGATAGCGCCGGGGCAGCGTTCCGGGACGACGGTGTTCAGATGACGCAGGAAGCCGATCGATTCCAGGTTTTCCCGGCCGCCATAGATGTTCGGGATCCACTGGCCTTCGGCACGGCTGTAGTCGCGGTACAGCATCGAGGCCACCGCATCGACGCGCAGCCCGTCCACGTGGAAATGTTCCAGCCAGTAGATCGCGCTGGCCAGCAGGAAGCCGGACACTTCGCGCCGGCCGAGGTTGTAGATGTAAGTATTCCAGTCCTGGTGATAGCCCTCGCGCGGGTCCTCGTGTTCGTACAGGGCGGTGCCGTCGAAACGGGCGAGGCCCCACTCGTCAGCGGGGAAATGCGCCGGCACCCAGTCGATGATCACGCCGATTCCAGCCCGGTGACAGGCATCGACGAAGCGGGCGAACCCTTCTGGCGGGCCATATCGGCCGGTGGGCGCGAACAGGCCGAGCGGCTGATAGCCCCAGGAGCCGGTGAACGGATGCTCGGCGATCGGCATCAGCTCGACATGGGTGAAGCCCATGTCCTGCACATAAGGGACCAGCCGTTCGCTGAGATCGTCCCAGGTCGGAAAGCGAGTTGGATCGCCGGCATCGGGACGGAACCAGGAACCGGCATGCACCTCGTAGATCGAGATGGGTGCGTCCACGTGCTGCTTCTCGGCACGGGCGGCCATCCACGCCTCGTCGTGCCAGGGCAGGGGCAAGCAATCGGCGACCACGGACGCGGTGGCCGGCGACGCTTCGGCGGCGCGGGCAAGCGGATCGGCCTTCAGCGGCAGCTTCGTTCCGTCCGGCCCGACGATGGCGTATTTGTATCGCGTTCCCGGGCCGAGACGCGGCGCGAAGAGTTCCCACACGCCGGCGCCGTAGCGGACTCGCATGGGATGCCGCCGCGTGTCCCAGGCGTTGAAATCGCCCACCACGGAGACGGCGCGCGCGTTTGGCGCCCATACCGCGAAACGCACGCCGACCGCCCCGTCGATGGTCATCGGGCGGGAGCCGAGCGCGAAGGCCAGCTCGAAATGACGCCCTTCGCTGAAAAGGTAGATGTCAAGGTCGCCCAGCAGCAGGCCGAAGGAATACGGATCCTCGGTTTCCTGCACACCACCGGGCCAGTGGATACGCAGCAGATAGGGCGTGATTTCCCCCACGCGCGCGGCGAACAGGCCACGCGGCTCGGCTGGCAGCAGCGCGCCGATCAGCCGGCCTTCGTCGCGGGAGATGATCTCCACACCCTGGGCGCCTGGCACGAAGACGCGAATGACGCGGCCTTGCGCGTTGTCGTGTGGGCCAAGCACCGTAAACGGGTCACTACAGCGTCCGTTCGCCAGTGCGTCGATCATGCGCGCATCCAGCGGCGGGGCTTCGATCTGCACCTGATCAGTCATCGGCGGCCTGCTTCGTGTCGCCGCTCACCCGAGCCGCCAGCCGCGCCAGCCCGTGCAGCGGGACATCGAGCCAGGTCGGGCGATTGGCTGCTTCATAGATCACTTCGTAGGCCGCTTTCTCGATCAGGAACAGGTCGAGCAATGCGCCCGCGGATTCGAAGGTTGGTCCGGCGACGGCGCGATAACCGTTGAGGAACGCCTTGTCCGCATGCTCGATGAACGCCGACAGGAAGGCATCGCGATGTGCATCCGGCAGATGGGCATGGCTTTCGCGACTTTTCCGCTGAACCACGGCGGCTGCGTAGTCGAAGGAGCGCAGAACACCGGCAATATCCTTGAACGGGCTCGCCTTCGCCCGGCGCTCCTCCAGAGTGCGCGCCGGTTCGCCTTCGAAATCGATGATGTAGATCTCGCCGCTGGCGACCAGCGTCTGTCCGAGATGCAAATCGCCGTGTACGCGCGTCAGTTGAGTGCCCATCCCCTGACGTGCCAGCGCCGGAAGTGAGGCCAGGAGAGGCTCCTGCAACGCCTGCAACTGCGCGGCCGCTTCAGCCGCGGGCGGTTCCCAATTCCCCTGTGCCGCGATGGCGGCGAAGGCAGCCTGGAGCTGACGGATCACCTGCGCGACCCATCGACGGGCGGCCGCATCGTCGGCCTGCTCCGGCGCGAAAGCCGGATCGTCGGTCGGTTGGGCCAGCAGCGCATGCATCTCGGCCAGCCGTTGGCCTAGCTGGGTCGCGATGGCTTCGTAGTCCGCAAAATGATCGGCGGGAGTGGCGCCCGGCTCCCCCTGCGCGTCCACGTCGGACAGGCCGCGCATGAGCCAGTCCAGCGTCCAGTTCCACCCGTCGCCCTGGTTGCGGATAAAACCCTGTGCTACCGCCAACGTATGGCGGGTGCCGTCGGGGCCGATGCGGACCATCTCGCCCAGCAGGGGTGGGATGGCGGCATAGCCGCGGTCGGTCAGGTAGCGCCCCATTTCCGCTTCAGGGTGCGGGCCACCGATGATGCGGCGAAAGATCTTCAGCATGGCCGCGTCGCCGAATGATGAGCGAGCTGTTGGATTGCTCCGCCGAGAGCCAGTTGATCGTTGCGTCCGGTGCGATGCTGATCTCCGCCATCCGGTTGGTGCGGTTCGAACCGGAGCTCCCCTTCTTCGGTGGAGATTCGTCGCGCCTCGGCAAATCCGGCCATCACGGCGTGCACGAAGGACGGAACCGTGAATCCGTCGGTCAGCAGGCCTACGCGGCTGCCGCGACGCACACGCGCGAGCGCGAGCTGCCCCGGCAGGGCGGCATTCGGCTCATCCTCCCAGTAGACCGAGAGCGGCAGCAGCCAACGCGCCGTGCCGTCCGCAAACTCGGTTTCGAGCTCTGTCAGCAGCACGTCACGGTCGCCGTTCGGCAGGGTCGAGACGAGTGCCACATGAAGCTCGCCGAGCGTCTGGTCCTTGGCCGAAAACCAGCGACGCTTGGTGATGTACGCTGGCAAGATGTCGCGTTCCAGCATGTTGCGCCCGGCAACGAGGGCGTCGGCCAGGGAACGGCGCATCACGAGGGTCTGGTATTCGGGCATGGGCTCGGGCGCCGGGGTATGCCAGGAGGGCCACTCGGCCTCCCGCGCGAGAAGGAACCAGTAGAAACCATAAGGCGGCAGCGTCAGCAGATATGTAAGCTGGCCGATCGGCGGAAACACGGAGCCGCCGTCCAGCTCCAGCGGGAAGCGGCCGGCAAACTCGGATATGTCCAGCTCGACCGCCTGCGGCGTGCGCGACAGGTTGGCGACGCAGAGCAACGTTTCCTGCTGGTATTCGCGCAGATATGCCAGCACTTTGCGGTTCTTCGGATATAGCAGCCGGAACCCGCCGCGACCGAATGCCCGATGCTGACGGCGAACCGCCAGTACCCGCCGCGTCCAGTTGAGCAGCGAGTGGGGGTCGCGGGTCTGCGCCTCCACGTTCACCGCTTCGTAGCCGTAGAGCGGGTCCATGATCGTCGGCAGCACCAGCGAGGACGGATCGGCGCGGGAAAAGCCTCCGTTGCGATCGGGCGACCATTGCATCGGCGTGCGCACACCGTCGCGGTCGCCGAGATGGATATTGTCGCCCATGCCGATCTCGTCGCCGTAATAGATGACCGGCGTGCCGGGCATGGTGAGCAGCAGATAGTTCATCAGCTCGATGCGGCGGCGGTCGCGTTCCAGCAGCGGGGCGAGGCGGCGGCGAATACCGAGGTTGAGGCGGGCACGGCGATCGGCCGCATAGGTTTCCCACAGATAGTCGCGCTCGGAGTTGGTCACCATTTCCAGCGTCAGCTCGTCGTGGTTGCGCAGGAAGATGGCCCATTGGCAGGTGGGCGGAATGTCCGGGGTCTGGCGCAGGATATCGGTGATCGGGAACCGGTCCTCCCGTGCGATGGCCATGTACATGCGCGGCATCAACGGGAAATGGAATGCCATGTGGCATTCGTCGCCGTTGCCGAAATACTCCTTGGTGTCCTCCGGCCACTGGTTGGCTTCCGCCAGCAGCATGCGGTCGGGGAACGAGGCATCGACCGCGGCGCGGATCTGCTTCAGCACCTCGTGGGTTTCCGGCAGGTTCTCGTTGTTGGTGCCTTCGCGCTCCACCAGGTAGGGGACGGCATCCAGCCGCAGCCCGTCCACGCCCATGGCGAGCCAGTAGCGCATGACGGACAGGACTTCGCGCAGCACACGCGGGTTGTCGAAATTCAGGTCCGGCTGATGCGAATAGAAGCGATGCCAGTAATAGGCGCCGGCGACTTCGTCCCACGTCCAGTTGGAGCGCAACGTGTCGACGAAGATGACGCGGGTGCCGGCATATTTGTGATCGTCCGCGGACCAGACATAGAAATCGCGGTACTGGCTGCCCGGCTTTGCCTGGCGCGCGCGCTGGAACCAGGGATGCTGGTCGGAGGTGTGGTTCACCACCAGCTCGGTAATTACTTTCAGGCCGCGTTCATGCGCCGCGGCGATGAATCGGCGGGCATCCGGAAGCGTGCCCGTAATCCGGGTGGACGCCGCGGTAGTCGGAGATGTCGTAGCCGTCGTCGCGCCGCGGCGATGGGTAGAACGGCAGCAGCCAGATCGCGCTGACGCCCAGCGACACGATGTAATCCAGCTTCTGCAACAGGCCGGCAAAGTCACCCACGCCATCGTTGTTGGCGTCGAAGAACGACTTCAGGTGGAGCTGGTAGATCACCGCGTCCTTGTACCAGAGCCCGTCCTCCTCCACCGGCGGTGATGGCGCGAGCGGCAGCGGAGATGCCAGCGCGGGAGATGCCAGCGGCGCGTTCATCGGCCGCTTCCCGGGCCAGTGAGGCGCCAGATGCAGAACGGCATCTCGCCGGGATCCAGCCGGACGCGCTGGCGCTTACCGGACCAGATGAAACGATGATTGCGCATCAGGTCTTCCGCGGCGACCGAGGCATTGTCGGACAGGCCCCATTCCCAGAGAGGAATTTCAATATCCGCCTCCTGCACGTGATGTGGGTCGAAGCTGATCGCTACCAGGATCATTGCCGCGTGGCTCGTGCCCATTTTGCCGAACAGGATCACCTGATCGTTGAATGCGTTGTAAAACCGCACGCCCAGATGTGACTGCAACGCAGGGTTCGCGCAACGGACACGGTTCAGTGCCGCGATTTCCGCGGCGATGTTGCCCGGCTGGCGCCAGTCGCGCACGCGGATCTGGTATTTCTCGGAATCCAGATATTCCTCGCGTCCGGGCAGCGGCGCCGCTTCGCACAGCTCGAAGCCGGAATACATGCCCCATAACCCGGAAAGCGTAGTAGCCAGGGCGGCACGGATCAGGAATCCGGCGCGCCCGGCTGTTTGCAGGAACACCGGGTTGATGTCCGGCGTGTTGACGAAGAAGTTCGGGCGGAAGAAATCGCGGACCGGTGCTGCGTTCAGTTCGGTCAGATAGGCGGTGATTTCGGCCTTCGTGTTACGCCAGGTGAAGTATGTATAGGATTGCGTGAACCCGATCTTCGCCAGCCGGTACATCACCTTCGGCCGCGTGAATGCTTCCGCCAGGAAGATGAGATCCGGGTTGCGCGCACGGACATCCGCGATCATCCAGTGCCAGAAGGGCAGCGGCTTGGTATGCGGATTATCCACGCGGAAAATGCGGACGCCCTGCTCCGCCCAGAACAGCACCACGTCGCGCAACGCGAGCCAAAGGTCCGGAATGGCCGCCGGGGTGTAGAAATCGACATTGACGATGTCTTCGTATTTCTTCGGCGGGTTCTCCGCGTAACGCACCGATCCATCCGGCCGCCAGCGGAACCACTCGGGATGTTCCTTCAGCCACGGATGGTCCGGCGAGCACTGGATCGCGATAATCCAGCGCGATCTCCAGCCCGTGCGCCTGGGCCGCACCGATCAGCCGGCGGAAATCCTCCAGCGTGCCGAGTTCGGGAAGGATGGCGTCGTGACCGCCTTCCTCGCTGCCGATCGCGTAGGGGCTGCCGACATCATCCGGCTGGGCGTGGAGGCTGTTGTTGCGGCCCTTGCGGTTGGTGTGTCCGATCGGATGGATGGGCGGGAAATACAGCACGTCGAATCCCATCGCGCGGATGCGCGGCAGGTCCGCGATCACATCGTCGAAAGTGCCATGCCGTCCTGGATCACGGGTCGCTGAGCGCGGAAACAACTCATACCAACTGGCGAAACCGGCCTGGGCGCGGTCCGCGTCGAGCGGCAGTTCCTTGGCGCGCGAGGCAAAGGGACGATAGCTGGAGGCGTTTACCGCGGCGCGGCTCGCCTCGGCCAGCACGGTCGCTGCGCGCTGCTCCGTATCTTCGGTGTCCAGCGCGCGTATCGCGCCATCCAGCGCCTCGCGCACAGTGGCGGGTGCGTGGGCACGGATGCGCTGCAGCAGCGCCTGTGCTTCGTGCAATTCCACACCGACATCCTGCCCGGCTTCCCGCTTGCGGGCGAGATCCCGGCGCAGCGTGCCCCATTCGTCCCACCACGCCTCGATAGTGAACGCGTGTCGCCCGACGCGCGCGGGCGCGAACCTTGCTTCCCAACGATCGTTTGCCACCAGCCGCATCGGCGCGTGCTGCCATTGCGTCTCGTCCGCGGCGCGCCAGAGCAGTTCCGCGGCGAGCATGCTCGTGGCCGTCGGCGAAAATATCCGCGCTGACCGTCACGCGATCGCCGGCGAGGCGCTTGACGGGGAACTGGCCGTCATCGACCGCCGGTTCGATCGCCTCGATGGCAATGCGGGGTGCGGCGGCGGCTTCAACCGCCCCTTCGGTGCCGCGGCTCCATGGTTCGATGACCGGCGGGGCACGATCGTAGCGGACCAGCCGCACTTCACCGGGGGCCAGCGGGCGACCGCAGATCCAGCTCTCCGTTGACACGCGCCGGTCGGCCGAATGCCGCGCCCGCCGTCGCCGGCAATTGCTCCAGCGGGATGTCGAGCGGTGCGGGCCGGTCGAGCAGGGGGTTCGCCAAGACCACGATGGCGCGTTTGGCCCGCCGCACGTCCGGCGCGTCGGCGCGCAGCAGCGCGGTAACACCCGCTTCCGGGCCGGCGAGCGCGCGCACCTCTCCCTCGAGACGCAGCTCGGCGATACGATCGACCCATCCGGTGGCCTGGCGGATCTCCGCGCTCAGGTCGATGGTGGCTTCCTGGCGGGCCTGCTCGAAATCCTGCGGCGCCGCGCGCGCCGGATCGAAGCGGCGGCGGGTGGCGTATTCGAACCCCATCGGCACGAACAGGCCGCTGGCGGTGGCGGCAGCGAGGCGCAACGCGCGCCGATAGGCGATGCGGAGATCGATCTCGCGGATCCAGGCGCGAGCGCCAGCCGGTCGGTGAAGCCGGGTTCGGGCGAGGCGATGGAAGGCGCGACCTGGCGCAGCAACTCGGCTTCCTCGAGCAACCAGCTTGCGCGGGCGTCCCACCAGCCCAACGAGGAGGCGACGCAGTCGAAGCCCACACCCGCCAGTTGGGCTGATCGACTCGCGGGGCACGCCGGGCGTCCAGGCGATGAACAGGGTGCCGGGGGACGCGTCGCGCGTCATGGAGATGATCTGCTGCCATATGGACGGCGGGACGTGATGGGGGTTCAGGCAGCGGAACCCGCCGGCGCCGGCGCGCGCCAGGCGGGCCAGCCGCTCGCCCCACCAATCGCCGAGGCGGCGGGACGGGTCCGACTGGTCGAAGCGTGCCTCCGCAGTATTCCGTGCGGGCGGTTTGCGGCGAGGGTCGGGTGCTTCCGAACCCGGCTCGTCGGCCATGAACCAGTCTGGCTGCTGCGCCCGGATGGCGGCGTCGGTCGCCACCCGGTCGGCCACCAGGTCCAGGATCAGTCGCAATCCCTGGCGGGCGCAGGCATCTGTGAGGCGAGCGATTCCCTGATCGGCTGGTCCGTCCCAGCCGAGGGCGGGGTGCAGCCGCTCATGGTCGCCGGTGAGGAATATGTCGCCGGCGGCGCCGGGGGCGAAGAGAGGGGCGGAATTGACCGTGTCGAATCCCATGGCGCGGCAGCGCGCCAGGTGGCGCCCCCATTCGTCCAGCGGACCCGCCACCAGCGGGTGGATATGGTAGATTTTCGGCGCCATCGCCTCCGCCAGTTCCTGTTGCCTGTGCTCCAGCCGGATTAAACTGGAGGCGTACGGTGCCGGACGGGGCTCACGTTTTGCGGCGCCCGGACGATTGGGGCGAAACGTCGGGTGGGCGTGCCCGGTTCCGCGTGCCGGCCTGTTGCATCCTGTGACCGCGTCAGTATCGTCCGCTGCTTCGATTCGCGATCAGGCCGGTTCGTGAGAATAGCTACCTGGAACATCAACTCGGTGCGGCTGCGCCTGCCGCTGCTGAAGGAACTGGTGGCGGCGCTGGATCCGGACGTGATCTGCCTGCAGGAGACCAAGGTGATCGACGCGCTGTTTCCGCGCGATGCGCCGGGTCAGCTTGGGTATCCGTATGTCGCCTTCCGCGGCATGAAGGGCTACAACGGCGTGGCGATTTTTTCGCGCCGGCCGATCGAGCCGGTGTTCACCGCGCCCGATTGGTGCGCGAAGGGGGATTGCCGGCATCTGGCGGTGCGGCTGGACGCGCCGGGCGGCGAGATCGAGCTGCATAATTTTTATGTCCCGGCGGGCGGCGACGTACCGGACCGGGAGCAGAACGCGAAATACGGCCACAAGCTGGACTTCATCGCGGAGACACAAAAATGGTTTGCGACGCGCAGCGGCGTCGGTCGGGCGGTGCTGGTGGGCGATCTGAACATCGCGCCGCTGGAGCACGATGTCTGGAGCCATCGGCAATTGCTGGACGTGGTCAGCCACACGCCGCCGGAGACGGAGGGGCTGCTGGCCTGGCAGGCGGCCGGGTTCGTGGATGCGGTGCGGCATTTCGTGCCGGCAGACCAGAAGCTTTACACGTGGTGGTCGTACCGCAACCGCGACTGGCGTGCTTCCGATCGCGGACGGCGGCTGGATCATGTCTGGGTCACGCCAGAGCTGACTGGCGCGCTACGGCGGCAGATCGTGCTGAAGGATGCGCGGGACTGGCCGCGCGGGTCGGATCATGTGCCGGTGTGCGTGGAGTTGAGCAACCGTGTTTTGGCTCCTCTGATATCCCGGCGCTAGACGGCCGACCCGCACGCAATCTCCCAATTTGTCCGATATGCTATAGTGCCGCAGGCTCTCCGGTAGTCGAGACGAAATGCCCATCACCTTTCGCAAGTACCCAACGGACATAACAACGAGTGCATCCGATAGGCGCCTGCAGCACTGGGTACCGGCCTTCTATCAACGACTTTGGTGCGACCCGACTACTCCCAATGGCGCGTTTCATTGGGTCCGAAGCAGGGACCGCCCGGAAATACCAAAGCGATGTTCACCGCGAACTACGTTTCGCGAAGGTAGAGATTAATACAATTACGGCACATGGGCAGAGAAATCTAAGAGTCCGTCCGGAAAGTTCACGCGGGATTACAGAGCTTTCGCAGCATGAGGCGAATCGAGGCGAGGTGGATGAACGCGACGGCGTTGCGGGTCAGGTTTTCGAAATCCTTGGCCAGGCGGCGGCAGCGATTGAGCCATGCGAAGGTCCGCTCGACCACCCATCGTCTGGGAAGCACCTCGAACCCCTGCGCCCGATCCGAGCGCTTCACGATCTCGACGGAGAGTTGTGAAAGCAGCTTCGCCAGCGCGGTGCGGAACTGCCGCCCCTGGTAGCCAGCGTCGGCGAACAGCTTCAACAGGAACGGGAACAGCCCGAACAGGCGGGAGAACACCAGAACGCCACCGTCGCGATCCTGGATGTCCGCCGGATGCACGACCACGTTCAGCAAGAGGCCGATCGTATCGACCAGGATGTGCCGCTTCTTGCCCTTGATCTTCTTGCCAGCATCGTAGCCGTTCGGGTCGATGCGGGCCCCCCTTTTTCAGCGCCTTTCACGCTTTGGCTGTCCAGCACACAGGCGGTCGGGCTCGCTTCCCGACCAAGCTTTTCACGGCACTTGACGTACAGCGTGTGATGGATCCGCTGCAGCGTGCCGTCGTAGTTCCAGCGGTCCAGATAGTCATGCAGTGTACTCTTCGGCGGAAGGTCCTTGGGGACATAGCGCCACTGGCATCCCGTGCTCAACACATACATGATGCCGTTGACCACTTCGCGCTCATCGACCCGACGGTTGCGCCCGCCGTGTTTGGCTGGTGGGATCAGCGGTACCACGTGCACCCATTCCTCGTCGGTCAGGTCGCTCGGATAGCGCTGCTTGTCGCGGTTGTAACGGGCGCGGTTCTCGGTCGTCCACATTCAGCATCTCGCGAATCGGTGCCGCGAATAAACTTACGGAAATCCGCGTCGGATCAAGGGGTTCGGCTGGCTTCCGGTAACAGATTCAAAGAACTCGCGAACTTACCGGACAGACACTAAGCCGAAGTTTCCATTTGAGAACTGCGTAAGAGGCTGATTTGATTCGATGATTTGGCGATCAGCCTTTTGGTCTACTGGACACGCATTGGTTGGATGTTGAGCAGCCTGAATGCGTCCTCCTGGAGCTTGGTTGGTTCGGCGTACAGCGTGAAGCTATGCGCGAGGCGTAGCGGCACACGCATGGTGTTGCGGGTCAGGGTGCCGAGATGGGCCATGAGGCCGGCGAAGCCCATGACGCGCAGACCGCCGGCTGAGCGCTTGGTCGCCTTCTTGGTCTTGGCGAGTTCGGATGGCTCGGTGCTGACGATGGGTGAGGAGCGTTCTGCCCTCGTGGCGGTAAGCCCGGTGTCATGGAACAACAGCGGTGCCAGGGCGTGCCGCAGATGCCACTCGACGTGATAGGCGAGCATGCACAGGAAGACGTGGGCGCGCACGCGCGGTGCGGTCCAATGGCGGATCGGGCGGATATCGAGATCGACGGTCTTCAGGCTGCGGAAGGCCCGCTCGACGCGGGACAGGTCCTTGTAGGCCTGCACCGCTTCATTCGCATCGAGCTGCTCGGCCGGCACGGATGTGCGGATCACGTAGATACCGTCGAGACGAGCCTCCTGTTCTATCTGCTGCGTCCGACGCTGGAAGGCGAAGTGGCCATCGCGGATCGCCACGGCGAAGTGCTTGGCCATCTTCCGGCTGTTCACCACGCCACCGACCGCCAGGCCGATCTCGGCGGCACTGCGCAACGGTGAGTTCCTGCGGCGGACCTGCGCCTGGATGCGGAGCAACTCGCGTTCGGTGGCGGCCAGCAATTCCTCCCGCTTGCGCGCGCGTTCGGCGGCGAGTTCGCGGTTGCGGCAGACAATGAGCCGTTCGCCGGGGAACATCTCGGGCGCGCTGATCTCGGCCAGGTCGCGCTCGTCGAACAGCGACAGCTGCAACGGCCCGTTCTCCGCCGCCAACGCTTGAATGGCCGGTGCCCGCAGGCAGGTGATCCAGTCCACGCCGGCAGCTTTGAGGTCTGCGTCGATCCGCGCCGAGGTGATCATGCCGCGGTCGCCCACCAGCACCACGCGGTTGATGCCGAAGCGGTCCTTGAGCTTCTCGACCTGCGAGCTCAGCGTCGCCGGATCGGCCGTGTTGCCATCGAACACCTCGACCGCGACCGGCAATCCGTCTCGTGTGCACAACAGCCCATACACGATCTGTGGGCGGTCACCGCGGTGATCACGGCTGTAGCCATGCTGCGCCAGCGGACAACAGCGGCCCTCGAAATACGATGAACTGACGTCGTAGAGCACCAATACGCCATCCTGGAGATGCCGCCTTGCCAGGCCGTTCTCAATCCGCTGCTGGTGTTCGAGCAGCCAGTCCAATGCCTCGTATGCCTCGCGCTCCTTCACCTCGCCCAGGCGCAGCACCGCGCCCAGGCTCGATGTCGCGGTCTCCTGGTCCACCGCACGGACAAACCCGAGCTTGGAGCGCGGCGTGATCAGCCGGTCCACGACCATCGCCACCACCAGATCGCAATGCCGCCGCGACGCCGCGTCCCTTGCTGTGCTCAGGATCAGCCGGTCCAGCGCGATCCGGCGCAGCATGCCGAGCGCCGCCGCGACGTGGCCATGCGGCAGTGATCGCTCCATCCGCATCTCGTGCGGTCCGGTGCCGATCACCGTGCCGCCCTTCAACAGCGCCTTCAGCCCATCGATCACATCGCCCGGCAGCTTGCTCAGGTTCGCCAGCGTGCGCTTCTGCGCGCGGCCGTGTTCGTCGCGGAAGCTCTCCCGCAACAGCACCGCGGGCGGCGACGTCCGATTGGGCACCGTCTCGATGAACATGCCCGAATCGAATCACATTCCGGCCGATTGGGGAATCCCTACATGGACACAAAATCAAAGGCGCACGAAGCCAACCCTCGGAAAAGAACCGTCGTTCAAGTCAACGCAAGTGAAAACTTCGGTTTAGGTGGGCGCGGCGCAACGCTTACCTCGTATCCAAAAATCCAAACGGTGCAGCGCTCGCGACGCTGCCCGACATTGCACCGCTCGCGGGCGGGGTCGCGATCAAGACCGGAGACGAAGTCGTCGCTGCGCTCCGTATCTCGGGTTCGCCGGGCGGCGACAAGGATGAGGATGATCTCGCAAGCTCACGGTGAATGCGGCGGAAGGATGAAGGAGACGAGCATGGGCAGCGAAAGGAAGGTTGCCGTCATTACTGGCGCCTCGCAGGGTATCGGGGCAGCTCTTGTCGAAGCATATCGCGATCTCGGTTACGGGGTGGTCGTGACGGCACCGTCGATCAGCCGCTTTATCTCCGACGGCATCAGACCGTCATACTCCTGCCGCCACCGGTAGTAGGTCTGGATCGAGATGCCCGCCTTTCGGCACACCTCCTTCGACCCCAACACCTTCGTCGGCCTGCTGGAGGATGAAGGCGATCTGCTGCTCGCTAAACCGCGATTGCTGCATCAGCAAAACCCCTCGGTTGCCGAACCGCCAAACCTAGCGGGTTTTTTATCATTTAGAGCGGTCCAGTTTTCCGGGCTCAGGTCACAAGGCACACAGGCGCGCCCGCAAAGCCGCATCGTCACCACGGCACGAGATATAGTGAAACAGGGGGTGGGTTCGCTGCCGTTCGCGCCATCTCAGTCTGCCCTGCCGGACCGCCGGGAAGATTGCCGCTTAGCAGCGGTCAGTGGCCTTGCGGCCTCGTTTCGGCTTCATCATCGGCGACGCCTTTCGCCACAATTTCAGCAACATGCTACAAGACCGCTACCTCGGGAATTGGAACCAGCAACTGGGCACCCCATTCGCGCGCATAGGCAAGCTGGTCGGCAATCTCCTCCTTCAGGTTCCATGGCAGGATGAGGATGTAGTCGGGCCGGGTCTCGGCAATCCGACTTGGGGGATAAATCGGGATGTGAGAGCCGGGCAGGAATTTGCCATGCTTATAGGGATTGCGATCCACCGTGTAATCGAGAAAATCCGTCCGGATTCCGCAGTAATTTAGTAGCGTATTTCCTTTGCCCGGCGCGCCATAGGCAACCAGCGACTTCCCTGTATTTTTTGCCCCAACGAGGAAAGTCAGGAGCCTTAGCTTCGTCGCCCGGACCTGTTCGGAGAATTTAGCAAAGGTCTCCAGCTGGTCCAGACCCGCCTCTCGCTCACGCGCGATGCAAGCCTCCACAGTGGGTAACGTCGGGTGGCTGTCGTCTTCTGCATGGCAAGCGAAAATCCGCAATGAACCACCATAAGTCGGGAGATCCTGAATATCAAACAGGCGCATACCATGGGCAGCAAAGATCCGTTGAGCCGTCATGGCCGAAAAATACGAGAAATGCTCGTGATAAATTTGGTCGAACTGATTGCCGTTGATTGTTCTGAGCAAATGCGGAAATTCCACCGTGCAAATTCCTTTGGGCTTCAAGATGATCCGGATGCCGGCCACGAAGGAGTTGAGGTCCGGGACCTGGGCGAGGACGTTATTCCCCAGAACGAGGTCGCCTTGGATCCCACCATCGGCAAGTTCTCGCGCCGTCTCGGCGCCGAAGAACTTCACGAGCGTCCGGATGCCCCTCCTTTCAGCGGCAACCGCAACGTTTGCAGCAGGATCGATCCCGAGAACTGGGATCCCTCGTTGTACGAAATACTGCAGGAGATAGCCATCATTGCTGCCGAGCTCGATTACGCAGCTGTCAGGACCAAGCCCCAGACGCTCCGTCATCATAGCCGCGTAATGGCGCGCGTGATC
This sequence comes from uncultured Pseudomonadota bacterium, assembly GCA_963810715.1. Taxonomy (GTDB): domain Bacteria; phylum Pseudomonadota; class Alphaproteobacteria; order Acetobacterales; family Acetobacteraceae; genus DATDIC01. The sequence continues at coordinate 39,538 of CAWEOZ010000002.1, forward strand.
AAGCCAGGAATCCGAAAATGCAGAGAAGTAGGCATACTCGGAAAATATATGCTCGGGGGCCACATACTCCTGAAGCTGAACAAGCATGCAGTCGCGGCAGATATGAGCTACCAGGGGATAGAAGGGCTCCATTGCATTGAGCTGATCGGCAGCAAGAAAGCTTTCGCAAAGTGGCGACATGCCCAGATTGAGAAATTCGGAGAGCGCTCCGCGACAGAAGCGGCATCTGGCGTTAACGTTCATTGGGCTGGGAGATCCTTCTTCAACCAGCAGCCAGTCAGCTGCTGAATTAGCTGTGAACTAGGGATGTCGTGGATTTCCATGCTCCCGACATCAAGCGGAAACCCGCTAATCATTCGCTCGACATTCGCGAGCTAATCGAAGTTGTCGCGCGCGCCGAGAGCTGATTTGAACCAGGTGCCCAATCAGGTAAAGCGGACTGGTGAGCCGGAACAGGCCAACGACAATCACAAGGTAGATTGCCGCACACACAGAGGCTGATCCAACGATCCGCAGCACACTGGCAAGCTGCTGCAGTGCAGCCCCTTTTAAAATCCAGCCGCCGGCTAAGCAGGCGCCGCAGCCAACCAGTTGCGGGCCAGTCGCGCGAACGACGAGCCCAACACCGATCCCTGCGGGGCGGCCAGCATAGCTGATCGAAGGAAGGGCAAGCAGCGCGCCGGCTGCAACGATGGCGACTGCCACGCCCGTAGGGCCGAATGGCAGGCCGCAGGCGACCGCCACCACCTGTACGACCGCCGTAACCAGGCCCCAGTTCTTCCAGCGGTCGGCGCGCCCGAGTGACAGATGCAACCAACCCTGCGAACCTTCTATAGTCTGAAACACACCACGCAAAGCGAGGATTGCCAGCAGAGCGCCGGCCGGCCGCCATTTTACCCCGAGCGCGACGACGACCAGGTCCTGCGCGGTTACCGACAAGATGGCGGAAGCGGGCATCAAAAAAAAAGCCGTCATGGAAAGGGCGAACTGGTACTTTGCTCTCAACGCAGCATGGTTTGACTGCAGCCTGCTGAGTGCCGCGCTGCCGACATTATGTAACTGCCCAAGTGCCGAGAAGATCGTCCTGTCGTATAGTGTCGATGCGTTCTGATAGTAGCCGACCTCTTTCGAACTGTAGAATAAGCCAAGTCCCATCCGGTCGACCGCGCGGGAGACGGAGTACGCGAATCGAAAAGCCGACGACGTTCAGACCGAAGCCAATCATGGACTTCACTTCGCTGTCGAACGAAGGTCGTCCCGGACGCCAACGGCAGGCCATCCACGCGCCGACTGTAGTCAAGCTCGCATTCGCAATGGTGCGGGCTACCAGCGCCCAATAGCCGGCACCGCCGACCGCGAGCACCACCGCAAGCAACAGGCTCGCCGCCCCTGCGAGGAGCTGGATCTTCGTGACCGTGGCGAATTGCAGGGCGCGTCGCAACAGCGATATGTGCTGGCCCGACAGGCCGGACAGAGCGAAGGTGAGCGAGGAGTACAGCGCGAGCGGGCCCAACCTCGGGTCGTGGTAGACGGAGGCAATAAGATGGCTGCAGACGGCGAATGCAACGGCCACCGCGAACCCAATGCCGGAACTGATCCAGAACAGGCTGCTGACTTGACCCGGCGTGATCCGGCTTCGCTGGATGGTGGCGTCGGCCATTCCAAAATCGATTAGCAACGGCGCGAAGCTGGTCAGTGCCGTTATTATTGCGACGAGCCCGAAATCGGCGGGCGTCAGCAGACGGGCTAGAACGACCCCCGCAATCATCTGAAAACCCGCGTTGCCGCATGCACCCAGGACAGAAATAATCCCGCCGCGCAGCGCCAAGCGCCCCACCGTCGCGGAAACGCTATGATCACGAAAGTAAACATCCGCCGCGGCCGGACTCATGTCCACCTCGTCGGAGCCGGTTCCAGCCTTCTGACGGAACCGGGGGTAACCGCGCCCGCGGCCGCCAACGCTGCATCATATTGCTCGTCCAAACTCCTCCGGAATGCGGCAACTCGGGCGGCGATCCCGGCCTTGAGGCTAGGCGCGTCATCTTCAGCGCGGCGAAAACGGGAGATAAGGTCATTCGCTTTGAGCGTTGCGAGTGGCACCACGTAATCCGCGAGTCCGGACGCGGCCATCAGTTCATCCAACTTGTGGTGGTCCGACAGCGCAATCACCGGCTTGTTCAGGATTAAACCAAGCACGAGATTATGGAATCGCGGAGAAATCACGGCGTCAGTTTCAGCGATCTGCGCGATCAGGTCTTCCACGGTGGTCGGGATGTCGACCCGGATACGGGCAGTGTCCTCAAGGTGATCCTGAATGGCGGCCAGGACATCTTGCTCGACGCGAAGATCGTAGCTTAAATCACCGACCAAAAGTCGCACGTCATAGCCGTGCCTCAGAAGCCAGCTGATAAAGGCCACCATCTCATTGACATAGCTCCGGTATTTATCCGGCTCGGCATGCTCAACGGCTGTCTGATAGTTTTTCAGGCCCACGCCGATCACGGGTCTTTCGCCCCGGCACTCCGTCGTCGAAGCCGGCGAGGCCGGGCTGAGGCTGAAAACCAAGTCCGGGCAGACAACGTCGCTCCCTGTCGGAACGCCCACTTTTGCAGCCCACTGCCGGGATACGTCATCGCGATAGCTTCGGTAATCGGCGAATGCCAGGCTTCGCCCTATCAACCATCGGCTGAGCGGGTGATTGATCGGCCCCACCCCGATGCCAAGGAAAAGGACGCGCACGCGGCAAAGTCGCGCCAGCACCGACCATTTGAAGAGGTCGTAGGGCCAACCCTTCGGGCCGGTCATGTAGTCGCTGACCAGATTCGTCCCACAGACAACGAGAATGTCGCTGCGCCACAGAGCGCGCACGCCGACAGCATAGCTAGCTAGCTCCTCAACAAGCCGACGGAGGATGGGAGGACGCTTGGGTGGCACCTCGCCGTGAGCGACCCGATAAGACGGCGAAAAGGACGAAGCGCGCTTCCAGGGGTAGGCTGGAATCCCATGCCGCCGCTGTACGTCGTCCGGAACGGTGCACGCGCAATGTACGCTTGCCCCTGCCCATCGGCTGGTGACCTGCTGTATCGCCGCCTGCAGCGTGCACTCGTTACCGAGATTTCCGGCCCCGAAATGACCGAGGAACAGGACACGCTGTTGGCGTATCTGTCCGGACATTATGAAACTCCCACGCAGATTTCCGGTCGCGCGCTTATGGGACGGGTCTCAACGCGATCATGAGCGATCTCCCTTCGGCACGTGGAAAGCAGTGCAGTATCTGCGCTGCCAGTCGGCCCGTTTCCGGTCGAACGGTTCCAGGCCCCAGTATCTCAGGGGCCAGTCCCTCGTGAGTGCGGGATCCCCCGAGTGGATTTCCTCGATCAGTTCGGTGACCGGCTCCAGTCCGAGATGTCTGGTCGTCTCCGCACGCACATCGAGATCTACGCCGCTGACAAAGAGGTGGCCGCCCGGCCTTACGAGCCGGGCGGCGTTCCGAAGGCAACGCTCGGCCTCGGGGGGATAGAGATGGCACAGAAAGTTATTCGCAAAAACGAGATCTTGTGCTCCGAGCCGCTGCGGGAGCGACGAGTCGGCAGCGTCGGCGACAATCCAGGTCAGTCCATCCCTGAGGCACGATCGGATGCTGAGGCCGCCTCCGCAAGCTTCGAAAAGCTCGCCCCGCTCGCGCATGGTAAGTCGGTCAAAGATCTTCTCGTCGGTGAATTCGGAGGCTCCCAAAGGATACCGCCCCGTGCGGGCGAACTCTATGGCATCGGGGGAGATGTCGACGGCCGTTACTGACATCATGATATCCGGCCAGCGTAATCGGATGGCCAAGAGGAGGGAGTAGGACTCGGCCCCGATACTGCACCCCAAAATCAAGACCTTCAGCTCGGGCGCCGGCGCCTCGCGCCGGGCGATGAGACGCAGGGCGAGCTCCAGCTGCGGCCGGTTCCGCATAAAGTAGGTACCGAAGTAGACAGTCCTCGAACGATGTTTTCGCGTCAGCACATGGAGGAAGCGTCCATAGGCACGAATTGCTCGGATCTCAAGCGTTCTGGAAGGTATTCTGGCAAAGGTCCATTCATTCAGGCGCAGAAAAGCGCCCAGCATAGACTTGCCGAAGATCCGCCCATCGAGAGCCTTAATGAAGGCCTGCTGGCTCATCTAATGCTCTCAATACGAGATTGGTTGCGTCCGTGCCGGGCGCCTCGGGGCATCTGGGAGCGGTCTCGGGACGGTTTGACGATCGCCCGCTGAGAGCGTCGATCATGATCTCAAGCCAGCGCCCCCGGTCAGCTTTGCGTTCCGCCCAGACACGACCTTCCGCGGCAATGCGGAGTCGCCATTCCCGGTCAGCCAGCAGGCGCTCGATCGCGGCACGCCAGCCTGACACATCGCTGGGGCGCACTAAGATCACATTCTTTCCGTCTACCAGGTCCTGCCGGGCCGCAAAAATGCCGTCGGGGGAGCTTGTAACAATAACAGGCTTTCCAGCAAGCATCGCTTCCACGAGAGTGGTGGTTCCGGCACCTATAGAGTTCGGATGGAGGGGAATCGCCACCACGGCGGACTCGGCATAAAGCTGCCGGATTGCGCCTATTTGCGTCCGGAAGATCTCAACGTTGGCCGGCAACTGCATTTCGTCGAGATCCGTTCGGTGACGGGACCAAGGCGATGAGGGATCGATCTTGAGTCGGACATGCGGAAGATCGGCCACCGCCCGGACCAGCGTCGCGTAATCCCGGAACTCCAGCCCTGTCGAGCAGATCTGACACTCAATTATAGAACAGTCTCTCGGTGAAGAAAAGAAATCCCGATCTACATAGCCACAGCAATCGACCAGAACGAGTTGGTTATCAGGGATCTTCAGGCAAGTGCGGCCGACCTCGTACTGCTCCCGCGCCAGAACAAGTATCTTGTCTATCCTACGGTAAATCTTGAAGAACCGGAACCAAAGCGAATTACGTCGCCCGATCAGGTAATATGCATTTGTCACCAAACGGGGGCGATGCAATCGCAGGTAGCTCAAGAGCGCGAATGCAATGCCCACAGCTTCGTTGTGACTGAACACAACATCGTAGCCCCGGCTGCGCAAATGGCCGAGCAACGCGAGTGCTGCATCGTTGCCGAGCATCCGGCGCACGATTCGGACCAACCACGACCGAGTGCTTTCCACGCAATTAATATCGAGTATGTCGGCTTCACCGCCGGGGATGGCCTGCAGCGCATATGCAAGGGCGTCGTAATCAGCCTGCGGACGCTGGCCGGCGTCCACCGCATGATGGCGGTCCCGAACGAGCCTATGCGGGATAAGAAGAAGCGCACGCATTCTGGACAACCCAGCGAATTTCGAGTAAGACTACTCCACAATGAAACACGAGCAACATTAAAATTCCACTCGGAAACGTCTCAATGAGATCCGATGCCACAGCACCGCATGCCATGATTGCATCACCGCAACCCCGCCACCACCGGAGCGGGTGCCGAAGCACTCGCGCGTGCGAAACGAACGAAGCCTCCGGCGTCAAGACAACCACGCAGGAATTCTGGACCTTAGCATATTATGTCACCGTAGCAATTTGCGTTTAACGTGGTATATCGTTAGGCTAACGAAAAGTAGGGTTGGCGGCGTGAGGTCACTGATGAAAGTCGTCCTGTTTTGCGGGGGGTTAGGTACGCGGATCCGAGATTACTCAACCGACATTCCTAAGCCGATGATCCCGATAGGAAGCCGCCCGATCCTATGGCATGTGATGCAGTATTATAGCTGGTATGGCCATCGCGATTTCATTTTATGCTTGGGCTACAAGGCCGATGTCGTAAAGGATTATTTTCTGTCCCTTCAGCCCACAACCTACCGAGACTGCGTGATTTCAAATTTCGGCAGGACTGTGGAGGTCCTCGGCGAAGCCGCCCCGGATTGGCGCATAACTTTAGTGGATACTGGGATTTCCAGGAATATCGGGGAGCGGCTGATGGCGGTTCGCCAGTTTGTTGAGGACGACGATATGTTCCTCGCCAACTACAGCGACGGACTCACGGATGCGCCCTTGCCTGACATGGTCGATCAACTCAAGGAAAGCGGCAGAACGGCAAGCTTCATCGCGGTGCGCCCACACTTCAACTTCCATCTCGCCGAGTTCAGCGGTGAGGAAACAGTCCGACGCTTCCGCTCAAGCCAGGAATCCGACATTTGGATTAACGGAGGGTTTTTTATATTCCGTAAAAACGTCTTTGAGTTCATGAAATCCGGCGAAGAGCTGGTGCTTGAGCCTTTTACTCGAATGATCGAGGCTAACCAGCTCCTTGGGTACAAGTATGATGGGTTCTGGCGGGCGATGGACACGCTGCGGGATCGCCAGCTGTTGGAAGAGATGGCGGTGAGGGGCGATATGCCGTGGCTCGATCAACGTGCGAAAGCGCTTGCGTCATGAAGGTTTTGCGGCTCGCGGAAGCGGGGGCGCGGCTCACCGTACTCTGCCTTGGCGCCCATTCCGACGACATTGAAATTGGCGGTGGCGGCGCGCTTCTGTCTTGGATCGCGGCGGGGACGCAATTGAACGTGCATTGGTGTGTTCTCGGCGCAGTCGGCGAGCGAGAGGCTGAGGCTCGCTCATCCGCAAGGGATTTTCTCCTCGGAGCAGCGCATGCCACGGTAGAGATGATGCACTTTGAGAATAGCTTCTTCCCGGAGCGAAGTGCCGAAATCAAGGAGTGGTTTGAGAAACTAAAATTGCGTGTCGCGCCGGACCTCATCCTGACGCACCGTCGCCAGGACGCACATCAGGATCATAGAGAAGTCTCACGCCACACTTGGGCGACATTCCGCGACCATCTGATTTGGGAGTACGAAATCCCGAAATGGGACGGCGACATGGGCCAGCCAAATTTGTATGTCCCGCTGTCGGCAGCGATATTGAATCGAAAAGTAAGCCTGTTGATGGAGCACTTTCGTAGCCAGCGCTGCCGACACTGGTTTGACGAGGAGACTTTCCGGGGCCTGGCGCGGCTGCGGGGCGTCGAATGCAATACTCCGCAGCGCTACGCCGAAGCATTCTTCGGCCACAAGCTCCTGCTAATCTGACCTATTATGGGCTCCTCGAAAAGCCCCGCTCGGCATTGCGGATTGGGCACCGCACTGTCGGACGGCGAGACCATGATGGGGTTGATCGAGGAGCTGTTCCCGATCTGCCGTAGCATCACGGGCAACGGCCTGCGTCGTACGCTGCGTGTCATCCAACGCTATCTGCCGATTGAGATTCAGTCGAGATTCCCTCTGGGACTAAGGTGCTCGACTGGACTGTGCCTTTGGAGTGGAACATCCGAGACGCCTACATCGAATGCTGCAATGGCACGCGGATTGCGGACTTCCAGAAGAATAATTTGCATGTGGTCCAGTCACAGCCCGCCTATTAAGGCGATTGTCTCGTTGGCCGAGCTGGAGAAGCATTTGCATTCACTGCCCGAATATCCTGACTGGATACCGTATCGAACATCCTATTACACTGAAAACTGGGGCTTTTGCCTTCCCGACCGCGATCTGCCGCTTCTGTCGGAAGGACCGTTTCGTGTGTTCATTAACTCAGAGCTGGCGCCCGGCCATCTGAGTTATGGGGAGCTGCTGATCCCCGGTCAGACCGACCGCACGGTGTTGTTCTCCTGCCACGTCTGCCATCCATCGCTGGCGAACGACAACCTCTCAGGTATCGCAGTCGCGACGATGCTGGCCTGTCATATGCAGTCGGTGCGACCTCGTTACAGCTATCGTTTCCTGTTCATTCCGGGAACCATTGGCTCCATTACCTGGCTTGCTCGGAACGAAAGCGCTGCGAGCCGTGTCTGCCATGGCCTCGTCCTTTCATGCCTCGGCAACTCCGGCGTCATGAACTACAAACAGAGCAGGAGAGGGGACGCCGAGATCGACCGGATTGTGGCACATGTCCTTTCGCAGGAAGGGGCTTCGCACCAGATACGTCCGTTTGTTCCTTACGGCTATGACGAGCGACAGGTCCTGCTCCCCCGGATTCGACCTTCCGGTCGGCTGCCTAACAAGGACCCCAAACGGGGAGTATCCCGAATACCACACCTCGGCGGACGATCTTTCGTTTGTACAACCTGAAAGTCTCGCGCACTCGCTGTCTGTGCTCAAGCGGATCGTGGAGGTGATCGAAGGCAATGTGACATTCCGCAGCCGGAATACCAAGGGTGAGCCGCAGCTTGGCCGACGCGGTTTATACGGCGCGATCGGCGGTCAGCGCACCGAGGCCGATGACCAGCTTGCGCTCCTCTGGGTTCTTAACCTAGCCGACGGCAGCCATTCATTGCTCGATATGGCGGAGCGTTCGAGGTTGACGTTCACCGCACTTCGCAAAGCCGCCAACGCCCTGGCTGCTGCGGATCTCCTGGATCCGGTTTCCAATGAGCCTTGATGAAACGGTGGCACTGGTTGCTGGCGCGTCTGGCGGAATCGGACACGCGGTCTCGGAGGCACTTCTGAGGGCTGGAGTAGAGGTGTACATGCTTGGGCGCAGCCTCGCGCGGCTGCGGGAAGCAGTTCCAGCCGGAGCCTCGGGCACGGCGCATTTCGTTGTTGCGGACCTTAGCGTCGCTAATGCCGCTGAGCCCTTCGCAGAGGAGATCTTCGTGCGTGGACGGCTAGACGTACTCGTTCTCACGTCCGGAATTTACGCACGTTCGCTTGAAACATCCGTCTTTGCCGATCAGATTGCGGCAAATCTTCTTGGTCCATATGCCCTCGTCCAGCGCCTCTTGCCCTTGCTGCTAAAGTCGCAGGGACAGATAGTCTTCATGAACTCGACGCAGGGCCTGCGTGCGGCGGCGGGAGTCGCCCAATACGCCGCGACGAAGCACGCTCTGAAGGCGGTGGCCGACAGCCTCCGCGACGAGGTGAACTCTGCGGGAGTGCGAGTAACGTCAGTCTTCCTGGGACGAACAGCCACCAATATGCAACGCTCGGTCTTTGCGGCGGAGGGGCGCGCTTACGTACCAGAGCGCCTTATTCAACCGTCTGATGTCGCTGGGCTCGTCATGTCACTGTTGCGGCTGCCGCGAACGAGCGAGGTCACTGACATCACCTTGCGCCCGATGCAGAAGGTGTAGATAAAAGCGGTATGCTCCGCCGTGCTACCCAAATAGGCGTTGCTCGAGCGAGAGTTTAGGTATAGATTGCTACAATCAATTGACTGGCGCGAATGGTTGGCTTCGTCACTGCTGATACAATGAAGAGCATAACTACGATCGGATACGGAATGCGGATCTTGGTGACCGGCGTCGACGGATATATTGGCGCGGTTCTCGGCCCAACGCTTCTGAAGCACGGATTCGATGTGGTCGGGCTGGATTGCGGCTTTTACCGCGATGGTTGGCTATATAACAATTTAGGGCCGCGTCCGCTCACAATTACCAAGGATGTCCGCCGTATCGACCGCAGCGATCTAGAAGGCTTCGACGCTGTCGTGCATCTGGCTGAGCTATCAAATGATCCTTTGTCAGAGCTGAACGAGAGTACAACCTACGACATCAATCATGTCGGGTCGGTCGCGCTGGCTCGTGCCTGCAAGGCAGCTGGGGTATCCCGTTTCATCTACACCTCTTCCTGTAGCGTCTATGGTGCGGCGGATGACGGCATGGAGCGGACCGAAGAATCGGCGCCCAATCCGCAGACCGCCTATGCTCGATGCAAAGTACCTCGTGGAACGCGACGTCGGGGACCTTGCCGATGCTCACTTCTCTCCGGTCTTCCTGCGCAACGCTACCGCCTTTGGGGCGAGCCCGCGCATGCGGTTCGATATCGTCCTGAACAATTTGGCTGGTTTGGCCTGGACGACCAAAGAGATCCGAATGACCAGCGACGGGACACCCTGGCGCCCGCTTGTGCACGTGAAGGACATATGCCGCGCAATCATGCTCTCGTTGACAGCGCCACGAGACGCCGTCCACAATGAGGTGTTCAATGTCGGGGCTGACGACCAGAACTATCGGATTCGCGAGGTGGCGACAATCGTGGGAAGCGTCTTTGAGAACTGCGCCGTCACATTCGGCCGACCCAGCGGCGACAACCGTAGCTATCGTACCTCATTCAAGAAAATCGGCCATCACCTTCCGGAGTTTCATTGCGAATGGCCGGCGGAAAGCGGCGCGCGTCAGTTGCGTGGTGTTTTTGAGCAGGTTAACTTGACTGAAGCCATATTTGCGTTCCGGGCGTTCACGCGTATAGCGCAGCTCAGATATCTTTTGAGCACCAATCAAATAGATCGTGATTTCTGTTGGCATGATACCCGAACGAGAACACCTTTGGGCACTAAGCCGGAGTGAGATTTGTCGCGACGCCCGTTGACGGTGCTTGGACAATCGATCTTGAGCCGCATGTCGACGCTCGCGGCTTCTTCGCACGGATTTGGTGCAAGAGGGAGCTAATTGAGCGTGGCCTCGACATCGAAGTCGCACAGGAAAGCATCTCGTACAACCGCTACCTAGGTACGGTGCGCGGCCTGCATTTTCAGCGCGAGCCGCATGAGGAAACCAAAATCGTCCGCTGCATACGAGGGGCGATCTTTGACGTGATGATCGATGTGAGGCGAAATTCCCCTACGTTTCTTCGATGGAATGGCTTTGAACTGACATCACAGAATCGCCGCGCTGTCTATATCCCGAAGGGCGTGGCCCATGGGTTTCAGACGCTTACAGATGATGCTGAAGTCTTGTACCAGATATCCGCATTCCATGTGCCGGAAGCGGCTGCCGGCTTCCGCTATGACGAGCCGGCTTTCGGAATTATATGGCCTTTGCCAATAACTGTGATTAGTAACCGCGATTCTAGATGGCCAACGTTCGGCTCCGAGCGGTCGCAAGTTGACACTCCGTAGTCTCACTGTGTCATAAACCTCCTGTACAATTCAGTGACCTGTGTGTACGGATGGAGTTTCTCACTCGTGGAGGCGGGTTGTCGGTCTCGAAACCACAGCGAGCGACAGCGAATCACGGTTTGCCGCCTATGTCGAGGCGATTACGTTGGTGCTGGGGCACGCCGATCGCGTGGTGCCGTTTCAATCGTATTGCGCGGGGCTGCTGCTGCCCGGCGATCGCAAGAGTGTCGAGCCGATAGCTGCGCGCATGGAGGCAGGGCGCGTGCAGGCAGCGCATCAGTCACTGCATCACTCCGTGGCGAAGGCCGACTGGTCGGACGACACGGTGCTCGCCGCGGTTGCGCGCCCACGTGCTTGACCTGAGCCCCAACTTCCCTCCACTCAGAAGTAGAGTCCCCGGTTGTCTTCACGTCCGATGGCAAATCCCAGCGGCCTGCGGCGGGTGAGGTCCGCGTCGACTATTTGCTCGTGGGGTCGAGGGGAGTTCCGGAGCCGCTGCCCGTCGCGGAGACTCGTCTGGGCCGGCGAACGGCTCTCACCTTCCCGCTGCTTCCGCCGCCGCAGAAGAACTGATCGCCGCCGTCGGACTCGAGCCCCGACACGCCTACTCCCGGCGGCATCTGGAGCTTCTCCAGTCCCGTTCCCGTTCGCGGATCGACGCGCCTCAAATCGCTCTCGTCGCCTTCCCAGGTGCCGTGCCAGAGTTCGCCGTCGATCCAGGTGACACCGGTGACGACGCGGTTGGACTCGATGGTGCGAAGAATCGCCCCGGTTTGGGGATCGACTTGATGGATCTTCCGGCCCCGATGCTGCCCCACCCAGAGCGTCCCTTCGGCCCAAGCGAGCCCCAAGTCACCGCCGCCGCCAGGCGCCGGGATCGTCGCGAGCACACGGCCGGAGTTCGGATCGATCTTCAGGATGCGATCCTCGGCGATCTGAAAAAGGTGCTGGCCATCGAAGGCCGTTCCTGCGTGCGCGGCGACATCGATCGAGCGCACCGCCTTGCCATTCGCCGGATCGAAGGCGTTCAGCTTGTCGCCGGACGCAAACCAGACGTGCCGACCGTCATACGTGACGCCATTCACGTGGTCGGCACCCGGAAAGGGTCCATATTCACGGAGGATTTCGGCCGCAGATTGTTTCATGCGTCCATCCTAGTCACTCGGCAGTGGACCGGGGAGTAACAAGGTTGTCGGGAATCCTGGCACGGGCGAGGTGATCCAACGACGCGCCCGCCCACGGCCGAATGATTGCACTTTGCCTGCCGCCGCAAGCGAATCGAGCGCCCGCTGCACGCTGCGCGGGCTGGTTCCAAGCGCAATCGCCAGGGCTGAGCTCGACCACGACTCGCCGTCGGCCAGGAAGGCCAGCACCGCCGCGTGCTGCTCTTCGACGGGCGGCGCCAGTACCGACTACCTCGCGCGCGCGGCGGGGCGCCAGCGCAAAGCCTCGCGGCGTCGCACTCACGTCTATCAGCGATCGAAGCTCCTCACGAAGCCGCCCGATTTCGACCCGCAACCGTGCGCGATGCGATTCATCGGCGTGCTTCGCCCGGAAGGCGCGTGCCACGAGCGTGGTTCTCGGTGCGTCTCCGGGCCAGGCTTCAGCCAGCGCGCGTGCAAGTGCGAACAACACCGGGCGCGTCGCGAGCGAGACCACCATGGCCGCCTCACGCACGACATGACGGCACGCGTCCACGACGAGCGCCCCTGACGCCAGCAGTGCTTCGACTTCCTCAAGCACGAGGGGGCGTTCCTCGCCGCGTGCAATTAGGCGCGCCGCGCTCGTGTTCATCACGAGAGATGCGCTTTCGACCTCTGCCATCAGCGCGGGGATGTCCGCTTCCTGCGCGGCGCGCTCGGCCCGGGTGAGGGCAGCACGCGCCGCCTTCGTGTGCAAGCGGCGGATCGCGATTCCCGCAACGACCAGCTCGTGGGCGGCTTTGGACGCGGGTGGGAGCGGTATGGGATCGAGCTCGGCGAGCGTGCGCTCGGCCTCGTCGAGGCGACCGATCAGGAGCAGGCGCCGGACCTCGAGATTGCGCGCATGCGCGGCGTTTATGCGGTCGCCGTGCGCTTCGAGCGTCGCCCTCGCTGCGTCGAGCGCCTTCGCCGGCCAGCCGAGGTCGCGCGAGACGAGTGCGATCTCGGCCTCGGCGACAACACACCTGGCGCGGGCGACCGCCTCTTTCGGGCCGAACGCGCGTGCAGCACTTCGCAAGAGAGTTTTTGCCCGAACGAGATCGCCGAGCTGCGCCATAGCGATGCCTCGCAGCGCGAGCGCCGGCGCGTCGTCACGCAGGGCAACCCGGTTCAACGCGCCGAGGGGATCACCCGCCGCGAGTGCGCGCGCCGCTGCCGTGATCAGCGAGTCCATCTGAAATCCCGCCACACTTGTCACTCTCACCCCTCGATGGACGGCGCTAGGTCTCTCTCACGACACTTGACGAACGGAGAGAAGGGCGATGACGACACATATGACTGGGACGCGTGAAGAGTGGCTGGCGTCGCGGCTCGAGCTGCTCCAGGAGGAGAAAGAGCTTACGCGACGCAGCGACGAGCTGGCGCGGCGGCGGCAGGCGCTGCCGTGGGTTCGGATCGACAAGGAGTATCGGTTCGAGACCGACGACGGGAGCGCCTCGTTGGCGGATCTCTTCCGAGGGCGCTCTCAGCTTCTCGTCTATCACTTCATGTTCGGGCCCGACTACGCGGCGGGCTGTCCCTCCTGCTCGATGATCGCGGACGGCTTCAACGGGTTCGTGGTTCACCTGGCCAACCATGACGTGATGCTCTGGGCGGTCTCGCGGGCGCCCCTCACGAAGCTGCAGGCGTACAAGCGACGAATGGACTGGAATTTTCCCTGGGCATCCTCGCAAGGCAGCGATTTCAACTTCGACTTCAACGTCTGGTTCACCGAGGAGCAGCAGCGCGAAGGGGGCATCGAATACAACTATCGGCGCGAGGCGGGGTTTGAGCGGCGCGCGGGTCAGGAGGGCGGCGGCGAGGGGGCCGGGGCCAAGTTTGCGGCAATGTGCGGAACCGACACGGCCACGTACCAACGCGATAGGCCGGGCATGAGCGCATTCGTGCTGGAGGACGGGGTCGTCTATCACAGCTATTCCACCTATGCGCGGGGCGTGGATGGCATTTGGGGCGTGTACCCGTGGCTCGACCGCGCCCCCAAGGGACGCAACGAAACCGGCGTCTGGCGGCGCCGCCACGACGAGTACGACAAGCGGTGAATTCCAACAAGCAGAAGCTTCAACTATGCGGGATTACGTCGTTTCCTGCGAGGACTGGCTGCGATGAACGTGCATTATACGAACCTCGTCGTTGAGGCGGCGAATGGCATTTCGCCGCCTTCCCGCTCAATAGGCACAAAGAAGGCGTTCGAGGACAGCCGTGGATCCGCCACGATGATTGCGGTCCAGGGCGAAGCTGCTTGCGTCTGTGCCGGAAGCGACAATGCTGCCGCCCTCGGCGCGGCCGACTGGATATCCCTGGCGGCCGCGCCGACTTTCGCAATCATGGCGCTGTTTTCGGATATTCTTAGTGGCGGCCCGATGGATATGCTCTGCTCGGTCGAGCGAGGTGCATCGCCACTGAGCGGAATGGTCCTGATGTATTTGCTGATGAGCGCTTTCCATACGGCGCCCTGGCTTAAGCTGATCTCCAAGTGGCGGATCGATGCCGGGCGGTCCTGATACGGCGTTCACCAGTACCGGCGTTGGTCACCCTTCATTGGGTTGGCTTGGTCCCGATCATCGGCACCAGCGGTTCGCCTGGCGCCACTTTGAACTGTCTCGCGGAGCCCCGTGACATCGGCGGCCGGTCCCGCGCCGTGAGCGAGTTTGACGACAAGCCCTAAACAGGCGCACAGCCTCTCGGTCGTCGGGGCTGATCCGGCAGCGCGATCGTGACACATGCCCGATCAGCTCACGTCTGACCAATCCCTTTTACTTGATGGAGGGTTTACTGTGGGAACCGGGCAGAAGGTTGCTATCATTACGGGTGCGTCGCAGGGCATCGGCGCGGCCCTGGTCAAGGCGTACCGCGACTGCAACTATCGGGTGGTGGCGACTGCGCGCTCGATGACGCCATCGACCGATGACGAGGTCCTTCCAGTCGCCGGCGACATCGCAGAGCGGAAGACGGCCGAGCGTGTGATCCTCCAAGGCATGACACGGTTCGGACGTATCGACACGCTTATCAACAACGCCGGCATTTTCATTGCCAAGCCGTTCACCCAATACACAGAGGCCGACTATGCTTCGATCCTGGGTGTCAACGTCGCCGGCTTCTTTCATATCACGCAACTTGCCATTGCCGAGATGGAGAAGCAGGGTAGCGGCCATGTCGTGCAGATCACGACGAGCCTTGTGGACCACGCGCTCTCCGCCGTACCAGCCGTGCTGGCGTCGTTGACGAAGGGCAGTCTTAACGCCGCGACCAAATCGCTCGCGATCGAGTATGCCAAGCGTGGTATTCGTGTAAACGCGGTCGCGCTGGGCGTCATCAAGTCGCCGATGAACTCCGTCGAGACGTACGCCCAGTTCGATACCTTGCACCCGGTCGGCCACATGGGCGAGATCTCCGACGTAGTTGACGCTATCTTGTTTCTCGAGTCAGCTGGCTTCGTGACTGGCGAAATCCTTCATGTCGATGGCGGTCAGAGCGCCGGCCACTGATGCTGCCTGAGAGCAATGTGGGGAGGAGAATTACTGATGCCCATGACCGAGTTGCTTGAAGCGATCAATCATCAGCGCCGCCGCTTCCTCGGTGCTGCAGCAATGACAATCGGCGCTGCTCAGCTCAGCATGAACAGGGCTGCGAGCGCACAAACCGGCAAGACGACTGCGGCACATCTGCCCGCGATCAAGCTCGGGACGAACACCTCGTTCCCGATCATGAAGCAGATCGAAGCCGGCGTACTCAATATCGGGTACGCTGAAGCCGGTCCCGCCGATGGTCCTGTTGTCATTCTTCTGCATGGCTGGCCCTATGATATTCACAGCTATGTCGATGTCGCGCCGTTGCTGGCATCGGCTGGCTACCGGGTCATCGTGCCCTATGTGCGTGGCTGCGGTTCGACGCGCTTCCTTGCAAGTTCAGCGTTCCGGAACGGCCAGCAGGCGGCGGTCGCCGTCGATACCATCGCCATGATGGATGCTCTCAAGATAGATCGGGCGATCCTCGCCGGCTATGACTGGGGAGCGCAGGACGGCGGACATAATCGCGGCACTCCGGCCGGAGCGCTGCAAGGCCTTGGTTTCCGTGAGCGGTTATCTGATAGGCAGCCCCGAGGCCAACAAGCTGCCATTGCCACCAGAGGCCGAATATCAGTGGTGGTACCAATATTATTTTGCGACGGATCGTGGTGTGCTCGGCTACGACAAATACCGGCATGACTTTGGCAAGCTCATCTGGCAGATCGCCTCTCCGCGGTGGAGGTTCGGTGATGCCACGTTCGATCGTACCGCGGCGTCGTTCAATAATCCTGATTATGTTGCGATCGTCATTCATAACTACCGCTGGCGGCTCGGACTGGCCAAAGGTGATCCACAGTATGATGACTTGGAAAACAAACTTGCCCAAAGTCCGGTGATCACCGTACCGACGATCACCCTTGAAGGTGATGCCAACGGAGCACCCCACGCGCCGGCGGAGACCTATCGCAAGAAGTTCTCGGGGAAATATGTGCACCGGGTCATTGGCGGCGGCATCGGTCACAATCTTCCGCAAGAAGCGCCACAGGAATTTGCCCAGGCTGTGGTCGACGTCAACGGATACTGACGGCGACAAGGGGCCACCGGTCGACCGATCAGCGCCGCAACTTATCCAGTGTGATCGGCAGGTCGCGCACGCGCTTGCCGGTCGCGTGGTAAATAGCGTTAGCGACGGCTGCCGCGACGCCGACGATACCGATCTCGCCCAGCCCCTTGATACCGAGTGGATTGACCGTGTTGTCCGGCTCATCAACGAAGATGACCTCAATATCCTGGACGTCGGCATTCACTGGGACATGGTACTCGGCAAAATCCGCATTCATGATACGGCCGAATTTGTGGTCGATCAGCGTTTCCTCGTGCAGCGCCATTCCGATGCCCCACACCACGCCACCCATGATCTGACTGCGCGCGGTCTTGGTGTTCAAGATACGGCCACCTGCAACCGCACTTACCACGCGGGTCACGCGAATGACATCGAGTTGCTCATCGACCTTCACTTCGGCGAAGACCGCCGAGTGCGTGTTGTGCGCATATGCCCCACTATCGGCGAAGGTCGTCGTTTCCTCCGCCTCGATGCTGTTCACGCCGCCATGCCGCATCGCATCCAAGACAGATACCGCGCGCGACGCATCTCGCGTGCTCACAAGCTTGCCGTCGGTAAGCGCGACCGCGTCGGCCGTCATGTCCGAGAGCGGCGAATTCGGCATTTGCTTCGCGAGCCGCAACAGTTTCTCACGGATCGCGTCCGCTGTCGTCACGATTCCATTGGATACCGAGGCCGCTATCCATGACCCCCCTTCGACCGGCGATTGCGGCAGCGTCGAATCGCCGAGGTTGATCGTGACGCCGTCGAGCGGCAACCCGAGCATCTCGGCGGCGACCTGCGTCATGATCGTATAGGTGCCGGTACCGATGTCGGAGGTCGCGCAGGAAACCTCTGCGTGGCCGTTGGCCGTCAACACGATGCGTACCGCGATCGGCACCTGCAGCGCTTCCCAGACGCCCGTTGCCATGCCCCAGCCTACCAGCTCCGTGCCGTCGCGCATGGAGCACGGCGTATGGTTGCGCCGGTCCCAACCAAAAGCCTCCGCGCCCTGACGGTAGCAATCGCGCAGGTTCTTGCTGCTGTACAGGCCGGTCACCGTGCTGGTCACGATCCGAATAACACCGCAGGCGCAGCTCGAGCGGATCGAGTTTGAGAGCGACCGCAAGTTCGTCCATCGCGCATTCAAGCGCATAGACGGCAGTCGCGGCACTGGGAGCGCGCATGTCACACGCGGTAGGTAGATCGAGCCGCGCCAGCTTGTGCGTATATTTCGCGTTGGCGAATCTTGTAGAGCAGGCCGGACCAGCCGGTCTCCTGCCGATAATAGCTCTCGTATTGCGACGTTACGGTAATCGCTTCATGAGTAATCGCGTCGAGCATTCCGCCGCTGTTTGCACCCAGCTCGATCTGCTGGATCATGGCGGGCCGATAGCCGAGCCCATACATCTGCTGCCGCGACAGGACGAGGCGAACGGAGCGCTTCAGCGCGCGCGCCGCCAGCGCGGCCAGAACAACCTGGTATTGCGGGCGCAGGCCAGAACCGAACGCGCCGCCCACGAAGGGCGACATGACGCGCACGTCGTCCGGTTTCATATCGAGCACGCTGCATATGTAGCGCTGAACGTTCTGCACGCCCTGGGTCTTATCGTATATCGTCAGCCTGCCGCCGGCCTCGAAGATCACTGTCGAGGCATAGAGTTCCATCGGATTGTGATGCTCGATCGGGACATAATACTCGCCGCGGTGGCGCATCTCGGCTGCCGCGAGCGCCTGGTCGGCCGAGCCACGGGGCCGTGGCGGGGCAAACGGGTTCGCCGCCGGATTTGCCGGAGGTGTCAAGGCGACAGCAGCATGAGACTGGCGATGCAGGTCTGTGACGTGCTCTTCCTCCTCGTATTCGACGCGGACCAGCGACGCCGCAAAGCGGGCAATCTCTGGCTCGTCGGCGACCACCAGCGCGACCGGCTGACCGTTGAACCAAACCCTGTCGTCATATAGCGGCCGGTATGGCGAACCCTCCGGAGCCACATCGTCCTTGTAGGCGCTGTCTGCACTCGGCATCAGCGGCCGGTGCTCGATGCGTCAGCACATCGATCACGCCTTCGACCACCAGCGCGTCGCGCGCGTCCACGAGCGCGATACGGCCCTTGGTAATGGTGGATGCAACGACGCTGGCGTGCGCGAGGCCTTTCTTATTGAACTCGCCGGCATATTTTGCCGCGCCAGTGACCTTGGCGTGACCATCGACGCGGGATGTGGCGGTGCCAATGTAAGTGGTCATGGGCGTGCTCACTTTCTGCTTATACGATTTTCTTGTTGGACTGGACCTGCGGAGTGCCGGCCGCTGCCTGCATCAGCGCGCGGACGATGACACGACGAGCGAGATCAATCTTGAAGGAATTGTGCTCAAATCCCTTCGCGTCGCGCAGCAAGACATCCGCCGCACGGCTGAATGTCTCCCGGTCGGCAGGCTGCCCGCGTAACACCGCTTCGGCTGACGGGTCGCGCCAAGGCATGTGCGCTACACCTCCGAGCGCCAGGCGGGCCTCTTTGACCGTGCCCCCTGCGAGTTCCAGCCCGGCCGCAACAGACACGAGCGCGAATGCATAGGACAGGCGATCCCGAATTTTCAGGTACGTGTAATTGGAGGCAAAGCCCCGCGCCGGGAGCTCGATCGCCGTGATGATTTCGTCTGGCTGCAAATTTGTGTCGTGCTGCGGCGTGTTCTGTGGCAGCCGATGGAAACTCCGCAAACGCTATCGCCCTCGCGCCTGTCGGCCCGGCCACGTGGACGGTGGCGTCGAGTGCGGCCAGCGCCACGCACATGTCAGATGGGTGCGTCGCGATGCAGGCGTCGCTCGTGCCAAGGATAGCATGCATGCGGTTGAGGCCATCGATGGCGGAGCAGCCGCTTCCAGGTTCGCGTTTATTGCAGGGGGTCGCGGTATCGTAGAAGTAGTAGCAACGTGTGCGCTGCAGAAGATTGCCACCCGTTGACGCCATGTTGCGCAGTTGCGCCGACGCTCCCGCCAGGATAGCGCTCGCGAGCAACGGATAGCGTTGCGCGATCAGCGGGTGATAGGCGAGGTCGGAATTCGGCACCAGCGCACCGATCCGCAGTCCGCCGGCCGGGGTCTCCTCGACGGTCTTCAGCGGCAGCCGGGAAATGTCGATCAGCCGCGAGGGTCGTTCGACATGCTGCTTCATCAGGTCGATCAGGTTGGTGCCGCCGGCGATGAATTTCGCCCCTGGATCGCCGGCGATCTGGGACATCGCGTCGGCGACGTCGTTGGCCCGCGCGTATCGGAAATCTATCATTGCTGCCCCATCGCCTGCTGGATCGCGGCCACGATGTTGGGATACGCGCCGCAGCGGCAGATGTTGCCGCTCATGAGTTCGCGAATCTCGTCCGGCGCTCCTCGCCTTGCCCTCGGCGATCAGGCCCATGGCCGAACAGATCTGTCCCGGCGTGCAGTAGCCGCATTGGAACGCATCGTGATCGATGAACGCCTGCTGCAGCGCATGCAGTGCGCCATCCGTCGCCAATCCTTCGATGGTCGTCACGTTGGCACCGTCGTGCATGACGGCGAGCGTGAGACAGGAATTGATCCGCCGCCGATCCACCAGCACGGTGCACGCGCCGCATTGGCCGTGATCGCATCCCTTCTTGGTGCCGGTAAGGTCGAGATGGTCGCGCAGCGCATCGAGCAAAGTCGTCCACGGCGCGACACTAAGCTGCGTGTTGACGCCGTTTACGATCAACGACACCGGAAGCTTCTCTGGCGTGCTGGTTCGCGTCATTCGAATCTCCACATGGTCTGTACCTCCTCGATGGGCGCGATCCTGATGTTCGGGCGCGCGCCCGGGTAACCTCAACCTGTTGAGGCGCCGTCACTTTGTTGTGTAGGTGGGCCGGTCAGGCATTTCAATCGGGTCGATGGCGCGCTAACTGGCCGTTGCAGTTCAAGTGTCGCGCGTCACTATGTGGCCAAATCTGCCGTTCGGCAACCTTGACCAGCGGATGCAGGTGATTGCTGACCCACTGATGCGCGGTAGAGATGTCGTTACGGTTGTACCGGCGCGCCTCGCGGAACTGCGTGGCGCTATTCAGGAGCGCTTGTTCCGCGGATCGCGACATTTCCGTGTAAACTCGATCCTCCGGGTGTCTGTGAGGCATCAGCTTCACCTCGCGGGGTACTTTGACCCTGATCACGTAGGGGCCGACCTCCAAGGGACGACCGATAATTTTTGCACTTCTCCCTATCGGGTGTGTTGGTGTTCTATCGCATCATCGCCAGAGATTGCTGCGAGCCAGGTCGAGTATCTCGTTGGCATGGCCGCTCATGACGGCCTTGACCATGTAAAGGGTGAAGCCTTTCGCCATCTCGGCGGTGACCTTGGGCGGCATGGCAAGTTCTTGTCTGTTCACCACGGCATCGACGAGCACCGGGCCGTCATGCGCGAAAGCTGCCTTGATTCCCGGCTCTACGTCGGCTGCGTCCTCCAGCCGGATGCCGCGGATGCCGACCGCTTCCGCCATGGCTGCAAAATCCGGATTCTTGAAATCGGTACCGAAATCCAGGAAGCCGGTCGACTTCTGCTCCAACTCGATGAACCCGAGGGCGCCATTGTTGAAGACGACGACCTTCACCGGTAGTCCGAGTTGGACGAGGCTGAGGAAATCGCCCATCAACATCTGAAAGCCGCCGTCACCAGAGAGTGAGATGACCTGCCGCTTCGGGAAGGAAGCCTGGGCACCGATCGCCTGCGCCATCGCGTTCGCCATCGAGCCATGCCAGAACGAGCCCACCAGCCGGCGCTTACCGTTCATCGCCAGATAGCGTGCGGCCCAGACCGTCGGCAGGCCGACGTCGCAGGTGAAGACGGCGTCGTCGCCTGCGAGGTCGCTGACTGTCCGGGCGACCTGCTGCGGGTGGATGAGTTTTCTCCCAGGATTACCGACCGCCAGCTCGTCCAGGTCTTTGCGCGCCTTGCGGTAGTGCTCGACGGCATGGTCGAGGAAGTGCCGATCCGCTTTTTTCTGCAGCAGCGGCAGCAACGCGTCGAGTGTGGCGGCGACGTCGCCAACCAGTCCGTGGGTAATCGACGCACGCCGGCCAAGTTGTTCCGGCCGGATGTCGATCTGCGCTGATGCGGGCCGTACCTTGCGGGTAAAACTGCCGATAGGGGAAGTCGGTGCCGAGCATCAGCAACAGGTCGCAATCGTTCATGGCATAGTAGCCCGACGAAAAACCGATCAGACCGGTCATGCCGACGCTATAAGGATTGTTCCATTCGACATGCTCCTTGCCGCGCAGCGCGTGGACCATCGGGCTCTTGAGCTTCTCGCCGAGGGCAAGAAGCTGATCATGGGCACCGGCACAGCCAGAGCCGCAAAGCAGCGTTATGCGACCGGCGTTATTCAGCAAATCGGCGAGGATTTTCAGGTCGGCGGGGCGCGGCACGACGATCGGGGTCGCCGGCAGCAGGCTGAGGGAGGCTGGTGGCGGCGCATTGAGGGCTTGCTGAAGCGCCACATCGCCGGGAATGACGATCACCGAAACACCGCGCTTGCCCACTGCCTCCCGAATGGCGATCTGCAGGGCGCGCGGCATCTGACTGGGATGCGACACAAGTTCGCAATAATGGCTGCATTCCTTGAACAGGCTCTCGGGATGGGTCTCCTGAAAATAGCCCGAGCCGATCTCAGCGGACGGGAT
This sequence comes from uncultured Pseudomonadota bacterium, assembly GCA_963810715.1. Taxonomy (GTDB): domain Bacteria; phylum Pseudomonadota; class Alphaproteobacteria; order Acetobacterales; family Acetobacteraceae; genus DATDIC01. The sequence goes on from CAWEOZ010000002.1 coordinate 61,918, forward strand.
ATGCGCCGCGATCGCAAGAACCGGCACGCGCGAACGATGGCAATCAAAAAGGCCGTTGATGAGATGCAGATTTCCCGGGCCGCAGCTTCCGGCGCACACGGCGAGCGAGCCTGTCAGATGCGCTTCGGCACCGGCGGCGAAGGCGGCGACCTCCTCGTGGCGGACATGCAGCCATGCGATCCTGTTCTGTTTGCGAACGGCGTCAGTCAATCCGTTCAAGCTGTCTCCGACAATGCCATACATCCGCTTCACCCCGACCGCGGCGAGAAGTTCGGCGAATTGTTCGGCGACGGTGGTCATGACCTCACTCCTTTGTAGAACCAGGATTCGCGGGAACATAGGTGGATGGTATCACAGTGTCGGAATTCAAAGGCGGGCGACCATTCAACGGCATCGACAAGTGGAGAGTCGAGCCTCACGGTCCGGATCGGAACCGCCGGCGGTCAGATCGTCGTTGCGCTGTCCTATCACGAGCCTTGCCGCAAGGTGCAGATGTGAGGTGACAAGCTTATGCACTGCGTCCATATTCTGGCAGCCGCGCCGAGTTCGCGCGCGCAGGGCAATGTTGAGCGCCGTTGACATGAAAGATGTAGGTGTGCCGTTCACGCGAAGTATTTCTGGCATGTAACGGAGGCGCCCGCTCGCCTCGGTGCGTTGCCTCGGCCCGTTGATCAGCGTCACGGGCGTCCCGAGTTCACAGCGTTGACGGTATTTTTCAGGTTAGGAATCCGCGCAAATCAACAGCGTGAGTTTTTGACGGTCTAATGCTGAGGAACATGCCACGCGGTCAAGAGTTGCTATCTTTTCAAAATGTTATATAGTCGGGAAACGATAGAGTGAGGATAGAGGAGCGATCCAGGAACATGAGTGCGACGCAATCGAAGGTGCTTCGTGGCCGCCAGTTTTTCGCCAATCCGGGGCCGACGAACATCCCGGATTCGGTGCTGCGAGCGATCGACCGGCCGACCATCGACTTCCATGATCCGGATTTCTTGCAGGTGTACGACGAGACGTTTGCCGGCCTGAAGCGTGTGCTGGGCACGCAGCATCAGTTGTTCATGTACACCGGCTCGGGTCACGCTGCGTGGGAGGCGACGCTGACCAATTTGCTGTCATGCGGCGACACGATCCTGCTGGCGGAATCGGGGTATTTTTCCGACGAGTGGGGGCGGATGGCGGCGGCGCATGGGGTAGAGGTGCGTACTGTGGGTGCGGATTGGCGGCACGGCGTGGATGTCGGTGCGATCAAGACGGCGCTGGCGGAGGACAGCAAGCATGTTATCCGCGCGGTATGCGTGGTGCACAACGAGACGGCGACCGGGATGTCCATTCCACTGCCGGAGGTGCGGGCGGCGATCGACGCTACCGGGCATCCGGCATTGTTGCTGGTTGATACGATCTCCTCGCTCGCCAGCCTGGATTTCCGCATGGACGAATGGAAGATCGACGGGGTAGTGGGCGGCAGCCAGAAAGGGTTGATGTGCCCGACCGGTGTGAGCTTCACCGGCGTGTCGGACAAGGGGATGGCGGCGCATAAGCAGGCGAAGCTCGGGCGGTACTATTTCGACTGGTCGGTGATGCTGAACCGGCCACAGAAGAGCTTTGTCGGCACGGTGCCGGTCAACTCGTTCTACGGGCTGCGGGAATCGGTGCGGCTGCTCGAAGAGGAAGGGATGGAAAACGTGGTGGCGCGGCACCGGTTTCTGGCCGAAGGCGTACGGCGCTGCGTCAAGGTGTGGGCGGGGAATAACGGGCCGCAACTGTTTTGCACGAACCCGACACGGTATTCGGATTCGGTGACCGCGGTGCTGATGCCGGAGGGGCACAATGCGGACGAACTGCGGCGTACGGCGCGGAGCCGCTACAATGTCTCGCTGGGTGGAGGGCTGGGGAAGCTGAACGGACAGGTGTTCCGGATCGGCCACATGGGAGATCTGAACGAGGCGATGGTGCTGGGTGCGCTGACCGCGGTGGAGATGAGCTTGCGGCGGAACAGTGTGCCGCATGGAAAGGGTGGCGTGGAAGCGGCGATGGAGTGGTTTGCGGCGTAGCGCGGGCGTGACCCTCACCCCGTCCGCTTCGCGAACCGACCCCCGATCGGGTCGGGGGCAGGCTCTTTCCCGCATAGCGGGAGAGGTGGCGAGGCAGCGGGAGATGGCGGCCGCGCTGTTCGAACGGTTGCGCGCGGACGGGCTGGATGAGCCGGGCGTTACACGCGATCCGTACGGTGCGGGGGAGCAGCGGGCGCATGCCTCGGTGCAGCGGGTGGCCGCGGAACTGGGATTGGAGATCACGCGCGACGCCGCAGCAAATCTTTATGCGACGTGGCCTGGGACGGATCGAGGGGCGCCACGCATCGTGCTGGGTTCACATCTCGAATTCAGTGCCGCATGGCGGCAATTTCGATGGTGCGGCGGGCGTGGTGGCCGGCCTGGTCGCGGTGGCGGTGCTGCAGCGAATGGGCGCGTCGCCGGGCTGCGACGTGACGGTGATGGGAATCCGGGCCGAGGAGAGCATCTGGTTTCAGGTGTCGTATGTCGGCAGCCGGGGTGCGCTGGGCAGACTGCCGGATGGCGCATTGGATGTGCGGCGGATCGATACCGGGCGGACATTGGCCGAGCACATTGCAGATTGTGGGGGAGATCCGAGGGCGTTGCGTGCCGGCATGGTGCAGCTCGATCCGCGGCAGGTGCGCGCGTATCTGGAACTGCATATCGAGCAGGCGCCGAGCCTGGTGGAAGCCGGTATGCCGGTGGCGATCTGCACGGGCATTCCGGGCAATTTTCGCTATCCCGACGCGCGGATCGAGGGCAGCTACGAGCATGTCGGGTTGCCGCGGCGCTTTCGGCGCGATGCGGCGATGGCCGGCGCGGATCTTGCCATGCGGCTCGACCGGCTGTGGGCGGATATGGAGCGGCGCGGTGTGCCGATGGCATGTACGATCGGGCGGTTTCACACCGATCCGGCGAAGCACGGGATGACGATCGTGCCCGGATCGTTCCATTTCAGCCTGGATGTGCGCGCGTATGACGAGGCCGTGCTGGCCGAGCTGGACCAGGCAGTGACGGAGATGGTTGCCCAGATCGAGCGGGAGCGGCGCGTGCGGTTTCAGCTCGGCGCCAAGGCGCGGGCAGCGGTAGGGCCGATGGATGCGGCGATCCGCCAGGGGTTGCAGTCGTCGGCGGGCGTATTGGATATTCCGGCGATAGAGCTGGGCAGTCCGGCATCGCATGACGCCGCGGCGTTCGCAGCGGCCGGCGTACCGTCCGGGATGATTTTCGTTCGCAACGAGAACGGCAGCCACAATCCGCGCGAGGCGATGGCGATCGAGGATTTCCTTGCCGGGACGGCGGTGATGACGGGCTGGCTGGCGGAGGCGGTCCGGACCGGGAGCGAGTGATACCAGATGCGTGGATATTGAACGCGTTCCAGCACCGTGGCCGCGAAGCATGTTCTCGGGCGCTCCGCGTAGATTTCTGTGGCTCAGTGGTGCAGCTTCCTCGTTCTTGCTTCTAGCAAACCTGTTCACCCACCTCTATCCGCACATCGACGGGGACATGGTCGCTGTGGGCGTGAAAGAAGCGGAGCAGCGGGGTACAATAGAACCTGTTGCACAGGTCGGCGCGTAGCTCGCGTGGCAAGACGCACCCGTCAGACCGGTGGAACACGCAAGATCCGTCCAGGCTTTCGGCCGGCAGCCGATCGATATAGAGGGCTGCCACCCCGCGTGCATGCAGCATCGGATGCGCGCGCGCGATGCGGCGGATGGAGTCGTGATCCAGATAGGCGTGCACGCCGCCGCGCGAGCAGCAATGGCCGCCGCAGGCGGCGCAACCAGCGGCAGCGATCTGCCGCAGGGCCGGCGAAGGGTTGATCGGTCTGGCGCGCGATGGGCGGCCCGGCGGTTCGTTGAGCGCCTCGTGGACAAGGCGTCGCAGGTAGCGGGCGAAGGCGCGGCGGCGTTTGCCCGGCAGCGGCACCGGGCGACCGCGGTACTGGGGTACTGTCAGCAGCGGCGGGTCCGGATCGGTCATCGCCGGCGGTGGACCTGGGACGTCAAACAGGGTCTAGTCGCGCCGCAACACACACACGAGACCGCATGAGCCGACACCCCCCTGGCCGTCGCGCCGATTACCGCTGGTTCCATGAACTGACGACACGCTGGATGGATAACGACGTGTTCCGGCATGTCAACAACGTGGTGTATTTCTCCTGGTTCGATACCGCGGTGACGTACTGGGAGAGCAGCACCGGCGCGGTCGATCTGCTGGACGGCGCGGTGCATTGTGTGGTGGCGGAGGTGATGTGCCGCTATCACAGTTCGGTGGCGTGGCCGGATCGGATCAGCATCGGGCTGCGGGTGGCGCGGATCGGGGGCAGCTCCGTGCGTTATGAGATCGGTGTGTTCCGCGAGGGCGACGACATGGCCGCGGCGGAGGGATATTTCGTGCACGTGTTCGTCGCCCGCGGGAAGCAGACCCCGGTGTCGATTCCAGAGCACGCGCGGGCCTTGGTGCAAAATCTGGTGGTATGAGGGAGGACTCGCATGGATCTTGGTATCAGGGGCCGCAAGGCAATCGTTTGCGCCGCCAGCAAGGGGCTCGGGCGGGCCTGCGCGATGTCGCTGGCGCGCGAAGGCGTGGAACTGGTGATCACCGCGCGCACTGCGGATGCGCTGGAGGCGACGGCGGCGGAGATCCGCAAGAGCACGGGGGTGAGGGTCACCGCGGTGTCGGGCGATATCAGCACGGAGGCCGGGCGTGCGGCGGCGCTTTCCGCCTGCCCGGCACCTGATATCGTTGTCAACAATGCCGGCGGCCCGCCGCCCGGCGATTTTCGCGAATGGGACCGCGAGGCGTGGATCAAGGCGGTCGATGCCAACATGCTGGCGCCGATCTTCATGATCAAGGCGGTGGTCGATGGCATGATCGAGCGGAAGTTCGGGCGGATCGTGAATATCACGTCGGCCTCGGTGAAATCGCCGATCCCGCAGCTTGGCATGAGCAACGGTGCGCGTGCCGGGTTGACGGGGTTTGTGGCCGGGTTGGCGCGGCAGGTGGCGAAGCATAATGTCACCATCAACAACCTGCTGCCCGGCGCGTTCCTGACCGACCGGCTGCGCAGTGGCGCGGCGCATCTTGCGAAGCGCAACAACCGGACGGTGGAGGAGGAGCTGGAACTGCGCGGACGGGAAAACCCGACTGGGCGGGTGGGGGATCCGGCGGAGTTTGGGGAAGCGTGCGCGTTCCTGTGCGCGGCGAGTTCGGGTTACATAGTTGGCCACAACCTGCTGCTGGATGGCGGGGCGTTCAACTCGTCGATTGCGTGAGAGGGCGGCCAGGCCGCCGGTTCCGCGAAGTCTGTGGGATTGCACTAGCCCGGATCGTGGCGGCCAAGCCGGACGAATGCTTCCCGCCCGACGGCGCGGGGCCATATGTGCCGCCATGGATGCCATTCTACCCGGCAAGGAGCCTGCCAGTCCGCTCGTGTGTGTGCGAGACCTGCAATTCACGGTGCCGGCCGCCGCCGGGCCGGTGAACATCCTGCGCGGCATTTCCGTGGACATCGAGGCGGGCGAAGCGGTGGCGCTGCTCGGCCCCTCGGGTTCAGGCAAGACCAGCCTGTTGATGCTGTTGGCCGGCCTGGAGCACGCAACGGCCGGCAGCATCCGTTTTGCCGGGCGGGAGATCACCGGGCTCGATGAGGATTCGCTGGCGCGCTGGCGCCGTGATTCCATCGGCATCGTGTTCCAGGCCTTTCACCTGATTCCGACAATGACCGCGCTGGAAAACGTGGCCGTGCCGCTGGAACTCGCCGGGCGACAAGACGCTGGACGGCAGGCCGCGGCGGCGCTGGAAGCGGTCGGTCTTGGCCACCGGCTGACCCATCTGCCGGGCCAGCTATCCGGCGGCGAGCAGCAGCGCGTGGCGCTCGCCCGCGCTCTCGTGCCCGATCCGCTGCTGCTGCTGGCTGACGAGCCCACCGGCAACCTGGATCAGGAAACCGGCGAGATCGTCATGGACCTGCTGTTCACCCGCTGCACCGAAACCGGTGCCGCGCTGCTGCTGATCACCCATGACGCGGAGCTGGCAGCCCGCTGCGCCCGCCGGGTGCACATAGCGGATGGCCGCGTGCTCGACAGCGTGGCAGCCTGATGCTGGCACTTCGGCTGGCGCGGCGAGAGCTGCGCGGCGGGGTGCGCGGTCTGTGGATCGTGCTGCTCTGTCTGGGTCTCGGGGTTGCCGTCATTGCCGCCATAGGCTCGCTGCGCGCAGCCACGGACGCCGGCTTGGATGCCAATGGTCGGCAAATTCTCGGCGGCGACCTGGAGATCGGCACCGGCGCCCAGCCGCCGCCCGCCGCGTTGCGCGAGTGGCTTTCCGCGCGTGGCGCGCGCCTGTCGGAGATCGTGCAGATGCGGTCCCTGCTCGTCGCTCCGTCGGGGGAGCGCCAACTGGTCGAATTGCGTGCGGTGGATCACGCCTGGCCGCTGGTCGGGGCGGCCAAACTCGACCCGGCTCAGCCGATCGCCACCGCTTTGGCGCCGCGTGGTGGCCGCTATGGTCTGGTCGCCGATCCTGTCGTGCTGGACCGGCTGAGGCTTCATCCTGGTGATACCGCCCGGCTCGGCAATGCCAGCTTCACTGTCCGGGCTGCGTTGATCGCGGCACCCGATCGGGTGGCGAGCCCGGTCATCCTGGGCTCGCCGGTACTGATCGATGCGGCGGCGCTACCGCAGACCGGGCTGGTGGTTCCCGGTTCGCTGGTCAGCTACGCGCTGCGTGTCCTGTTGCCGGATCTATCGGCCGGTCCGGCCACCGCCAATTTGCTCCAGCACGCCTTTCCCAATGAGGGCTGGCGCATCCGCGGGCCGAACGATGCCGCTCCGGGTGTTGGACGCTTCATCGACCAGACGAGCCAGTTTCTGACGTTGGTCGGGTTGACCGCGCTGCTGGTCGGCGGAATCGGCGTGGCGAATGGGGTGCGGGCGTGGCTGGCCGCGCGGACCCGCAGCATCGCCACGCTGCGCTGCCTCGGTGCTTCGTCCGGACTGATACTGGCTGTGTGCCTGATCCAGGTGATGGCGTTGGCCGGTGCCGGCATCGTCGCCGGGCTGGTGGCCGGCGCCGCCGCGCCGATCGCCGCGATGGGCTGGCTGAGCACCGTGCTGCCAGTGCCGCCGGTCTCCGGCGTGTACCCGGTTCCGCTGGCGCTCGCGGCCGGCTTCGGCGCGCTGACCGCGATCAGCTTCGCGCTGTGGCCGCTGGGGCGCGCAGCCCGTATCCCGGGTGCGGCGCTGTTCCGAGATGCACTGCTCCCGGAACGGGTGCGGCCGGAGCGCCGGGTGATCGCCGCGAACGTCCTGCTTGCCGCATCGCTTGCCGCACTGGCCGTGATCACTGCCGAGGATCGCCGGTTCGCGCTGTGGTTCTGCGTGGCGGCATTGGTGACGCTGGCATTGTATTACGTTGGGCGGGCTGGCGTTGATGCGCGGGGCCCGTTTTCTTCGCCCCGGTTTTCTTCCTTTGGTCAGCCCCGCCGCGCGGCTGGGGATCGGCAACCTGTACCGGCCCGGCGCGGCCACGCCGCTGCTGCTGATTTCGGTGGGACTCGGGCTGTCCACGCTAGCCGCTGTCGCCCTGATCCAGGGCAACGTGGAGCAGGACATATTGCGCGAGATTCCGGCCGACGCGCCCAGCTTCTACTTCGTCGATATCCAGCCGGCGCAGCTCGACCGGTTCGATGCGTTGGTGCGGGCTAGCCCGGGTGTGGAATTGGTCGAGCAGGTACCGACCCTGCGCGCCCGTATCGTCGCGGTGAACGGCGTTCCGGCCGACCAGGTAAGAGCGGCCCCAGACACCCGCTGGGCGCTGCGGGGCGACCGCGGGCTGACCTATGCCGCCACCCCTCCGCCGGGCACGCACCTGGCTGGCGGCCAGTGGTGGCCGGCAGATTACCACGGCAAGCCGCTGGTCTCGCTGGACGCGGCGCTGGCCAAGGGCTGGGGTGTCGGCATCGGCGGCACCGTGACCGTCAACGTGCTCGGCCGCGACATCGAGCTGACCGTGGCCAGCCTGCGCGATATCGCCTGGCAGCGGCTGGGCCTAAATTTCGTGCTGGTGGCGAGTCCCGGCCTGCTGGAACAGGCGCCGCACACGCACATCGCCACCGTTCGCATCGCACCCGCCCAGCAGGGCGCGCTGCTGCGCCGGGTCAGCGACGCCTTGCCCAACGTGACCGGGATTGCGGTGCAAAGCGTATTGCAGGCGGTCGCCGCGTTGCTGGACCAGCTCGCGGCGGTGCTGACGGCCACCGGCTCGCTGACCTTGTTGGCCGGTGCCCTAGTGCTGGTGGGCGCCGTCGCCGCCGGGCAGCAGCGGCGAACGCACGAGGCGGTCATCCTGAAGACGCTAGGTGCCACGCGGTCGCAGATTCGAACCGTCTGGCTTACCGAGTTCGGGGTGCTGGGGCTCACGGCCGGGCTGATCGCGGCTTTGGTGGGCACTCTGGCGAGCTGGGGCGTATTGCATTATGTAATGCATGCGGGCTGGCGCTTCCTGCCAGGCCGGCTGGTGGGCACCCTTATCGTCGGGCTCGCCATGATGCTGGCGTTCGGCTATGCTGGCACAGCGGCGGCGCTGCGCGCCAAGGCGGCGCCGTGGCTACGGAACGAATGAAACGGCCTTCATTTCGTGCCGCTTGAAGAAGAAAGGCCGCCAGCCAATGTTGCGTGAGCGGGCTATCACCCGCCTGAGAGGAACCTAAGACCCATGGCTTACAGTCCTGACTTCCGGACGTATCCCGCCTCCAGCAGTGCCACCGCCGCCTCCGCTGCCTTGGACACGGGGCTGCGGGCGTACATGCTGCGGGTGTATAACTGGATGGCTTCCGGCCTGTTGCTGACGGGCATCATCGCCTACCTGATTGCCAACACATCGGCGATCGACAAGTTCTATCCGGTGGTGCCCGGAGTTGGCCGCACGATCTCGCCGTTGGCGATGATCTCGATGTTCCTGCCGCTGGCTTTCGTGCTGGTGCTCAGCCTCGGCGTGAACCGGCTGTCGAGGCAAATGGCGCAGGCACTCTACTGGCTGTTCTGCGCGGCGATGGGCCTGAGCCTGACGAACATCTTCCTGGTGTATACCAGCACCTCGATCGTGCGGGTGTTCTTCATCTCGGCCGGCACGTTCGCGGCGATGAGCCTGTACGGCTATACCACGCGCAGCGATCTCAGCCGCTGGGGCAGCTTCCTGATGATGGGGCTGATCGGCGTCGTCCTCGCCAGCGTGGTTAACATGTTCATGCGCAGCACCGAGCTGCAGTTTCTGGTCAGCATCATCGGCGTGCTCGTGTTCACCGGCCTCACCGCCTACGACACGCAGCGCATCAAGGTCAGCTACGTTCAGTATGCGTATGCCGAAGGCACCGATCAGGCCGCCAAGCGCAGCGTGTACGATGCGTTGAGCCTGTATCTGAACTTCATAAACCTGTTCATGCTGCTGCTGCAGTTGCTGGGCAATCGCAACAACAGCTAAGGTTCGCGTGGCGGGAGGGTGTCCGCCACAGGACTTTCCGAGCTGAGTGAGGGGCTTCGGACCATGGTTCGAAGCCCCGTTTTATTTCAGTCGCTCCGGTTTATTTCAATCGGTCTGGGCCTGCCCATCCAGGACTGGCACACTGCTTCGCGCTATTCTTGAGCATGCGCGGACTGTCAGGCAAGCGGATCATCCTCACCGGCGGCGCCAGCGGCATCGGTCGCGCCACCGCCCTGCGTCTGGCGGCGGAAGGCTGCATGCTCGGCATCTTCGATCTGAACGAACAGGGGGCGGCCGAAACGGCCCAAAGCTGCGGGCCACAGGCGCGGTCTTGGCAGGTGGACATTGCCGATCGCGACCAGGTCGAACGAGCGACCGCCGGATTCGAAGAGGAATTCGGCCCCGCTGATGGCCTCGCCAACATTGCCGGATGGGATGTGGCGCGCAATTTCCTGGACAGCGATCCGACGCTCTGGGACCGGGTGATCCGCATCAACCTGTACGGCCCGCTGATCATGCACCATGTCGTGGTGCGCGGCATGGCGGCGCGCGGCTCTGGCCGTGTGGTCAACGTGGCCTCCGACGCCGGGCGCGTCGGCTCTTCGGGTGAGGCCGTGTATGCCGCCTGCAAAGGCGGCATCATTGCGTTCACGAAGACGCTCGCGCGCGAGCTCGCCCGCCAGGGGGTCACGCTGAACGTGGTCTGTCCGGGCCCGACCGAGACGCCGCTGTTCCGGAATTTTCAGGCGGGTTTTCCTGAAGGAACCAAGATCGGTGACGCGCTTGCTCGCGCCATCCCGTTGCGACGGCTCGGCCAGCCGGACGATTATCCCGGGATCATCGCGTTCCTGCTCTCCGACGATGCCGCCTACATGACAGGGCAGACCATCAGCGTGTCCGGCGGCCTGACCATGGCGTGAGGGGAACCGCTCGCCGGCCATTTGCTGAGTGGTTCCGAAGAAAGCTTTCGATGCCGTCCTCTTTTGACTTTCCGCCCCACCGCGTACAATCCGCCCCGATCAGGAATCAGCCGGAGACAGGTTCGCCATGACGAAGTTCGGCCTCGCTCAATCCGTCCGTCGCGTCGAAGATCCCCGGCTGCTGATAGGTGCCGGCCGCTACACCGACGATATCCAGTTGCCTGGCACGCTGCGCGGCATCGTGCTGCGCAGCCCGCATGCGGCCGGCACGATCCGGGACATCGATACCGCGGCCGCGCGTGCCATGCCCGGCATCGCTGCGATCTATACGGCGGCCGACCTGAAGGCGGACGGCATTGGCCCGCAGCCGTGCGCTGTCATGTTGAACAATCGCGACGGTTCCACGATGGCGAGCCCGCCGCATCCGGTGCTGGCCGACGGTGTCGTCCGGCATGTCGGCGATCCGGTCGCCTTCATCGTCGCCGAGAGCGTCGAGGCGGCGCGCGATGCGTCGGAAGCGATCAGCGTCGAGTACCGACGTGCATCGGGCCATCACCGACCTGTCGCGTGCGACCGACGAAACCAGCCCGCTGGTCTGGCCGGAGGTGAAGCGCAACATCGTGTTTGACTGGGAGATCGGCGACCCTGCGGCGACCGAGGCCTTGTTCGCCAAGGCCGCGCGGGTCACCAGGGTGACCGTGGTGAACAACCGCATCGTCGTCTCCTCCATGGAGGCGCGCGCCGCGATTGCGGACTACGATGCCGGTTCCGGCCGCTGGACGCTGTACGCCAACACGCAGGGCGGCTGGCTGGTCAAGGATCTGATCAAGACGGTGTTCGGGGTAGACGCGGACAAATTCCGCGTCGTCACGCCGGATGTGGGCGGCGGCTTCGGTATGAAGCTGTTTCTGTATGCCGAACACGTGCTGACCTGTTACGCCGCGCGCAAGCTCGGGCATCCGGTGAAATGGACGTCCGACCGGGCGGAAGCCTTCCTGTGCGACACCCAGGGCCGCGACAACATCACCACCGGTGAGATCGCCACGGACAAGGATGGCAAGTTTCTCGCGCTGCGTACTCGCAACATCTCCAACATGGGTGCGTATCTGTCCACGTTTGCCCCCTATATCCCCACCATCGCTGGTACGAGCGTGCTGGCCAGCGTGTACGGGTTCCAGCAGGTCTATGCGAATGTGGTCGGCGTATTCACGAACACGGTGCCTGTGGATGCCTATCGCGGTGCCGGCCGTCCGGAGGCGAACTACCTGGTCGAGCGGCTGATCGACGCCACGGCGCGGGAGCTGAACATCGATCGGATCGAGCTGCGCCGACGCAATATGGTTCCGCCATCAGCGATGCCGTACCACGAGTTCCTGTGGGCAAGACCTACGACAGCGGCAATTTCCGCACGGTGCTGGAGGCGGGACTGGCGCGGATCGGCTGGGACGGCTTCGCCGCTCGCCGCGTCGAGTCGGCGTTGCGGGGCCGCCGGCGTGGGCTGGGCCTTGCCTATTACCTGGAAGCGACTGGCGGCGATCCTACGGAGCGGGCCGAGATACGCTTCGCCGAGGACGGTTACGTGGACGTGTATGTCGGTACTCAATCGACCGGGCAGGGACATGAGACCGCCTATGTGCAGATCACGTCGAACCGGCTCGGGGTCGATGGCGAGAAGATTCGCGTTCGCCAGGGGGATACCGACAGCATCCCGGTGGGCGGCGGTACCGGGGGCGCGCGGAGCCTGTATTCCGAGGGGCAGGCGATCCTGGTCACCACCGACACCGTCGTCAACAAGGGCAAGCAGGCCGCCGCGGAGGTGCTGGAAGCGGCGGTCGCCGATATCGGTTTCAGCGAGGGCCGGTTCAGCATTGTCGGAACCGATCGCGGCATCGACATAATGCAGTTGGCCGAGACCCAGCGGACCCGGGCGGCGCGCGGCGAATCGGCGACGACTCTGGACGCCGCCGAGGTGGCGAACATCGATTTCCACACGTTCCCGAACGGCTGCCATCTGGCCGAGGTGGAGGTGGATCCGGATACCGGGCACGTGGATGTGCTGCGCTACGTAGTTTGCGACGATTTCGGCAAGGCAGTGAATCCGCTGATCGTACGAGGCCAGGTGCAGGGTGGGGTTGCGCAGGGCTTCGGCCAGGCGGTAATGGAGCGGACCGCTTACGATCCGGAGTCCGGACAGCTGCTATCCGGCACGTTCATGGATTACGCCTTGCCGCGCGCGGACAACCTGCCATTCATCGAAGTGGAGCTGCTGGAAATTCCATGCGCCACCAATCCGCTCGGCGTCAAAGGTGCGGGTGAGGCGGGAGCGGTCGGCAGCCCGCCGGCCATGATCAACGCGATCATCGATGCGCTCGCCGCGGAAGGTGTGCAGCACGTGGACATGCCGGCAACCCCCGAGACGTTGTGGAAGGCGCTGTCTGCCGCGAGCAGAGCGGTTTAAGGCTGATCGGAAATGTTCCGCCCAGTCGGAGAAACGCGGTACGCTTAGTGTATGCAGCACTCGAGCAGGCCATCGGCTCCCCCCTGGCGTGCGGACGCGGCTTCAGTTCTGAGGGTCGAGCCTTTCGGGCTCCTGAATTCATTGAATACCGACCCCGGACAGTGGCGCTACAACTGCGCATGCGTCCATTGGTAGCCGAATCATCTGTTGCGGTTAACGTAACTTTAACGCTTGCCACCAACTCGGTCGGCTGGAGGGCTGCCCGACGCGGTTCAGGAAAACGTGATCGGGTGAATTTTTCTGTTGGTTACGAGCCCGGTTGGATTTTTGCTGTGTTTTTCGGGTGATGGACGCCACCATACGGGCCGTCCGAAGCTTTTCCGAACTTTTAATCTACCTACCAGCGTAATCTTTCTCTTGTCTTTCGGAAACTTAATGCTATTCTCCGTTTCGATCTGCGCGGGGCGGGTCGGTTTACAAAGGCAAAGGGCCATTACAATGCGGTTTTCGGTTTGGACTCGGCGGACGATCTTGGGCGCGGGTGCCGCACTTGGATTGGTTGCCATCTCTGCCACAGCGAAAGCTGATTTGATCGCCGGATCGTTTGGCTTTGTACCGACTGGAAGCGTTACGGCGATTCCGGGCGGTATTGTGGGGCCGACGACCACAGCGGTCACGCTGCCTAGTACGTCCAGTGTCAATACTGCGGTGACCGGGAACTTCGCTCCTCAAGTATCGACCGGCGATGCAGTTGCTATTGCCCCACTGACGGTTCCCATCGGGCCGCTCCACACACTGGTCTCCATCCCTGACGAGACGGTGACCGTGGATAACTTCGTCTTTACGTTCACACAGGAAGAGACCCTGGTCGCTAGTCGCAGTGGCTCCCCCCAAGATGGAACAGTTGAGTTCGAGTTGCTGGGCATGGTCAGCGACACCTCGGGCGTACTTGGCATGAACACTGCGTCGATGCAGATTTCCATGGGTCAGATTGGTGACGGCGTTATCGGTCTGTCCGGGACGCTCGCTGCGCCGGCGGTGCCGATCACGGCACCTGAGCCCGCTTCCCTGGCCCTTCTTGGCGCGGGCCTCGTTGCGCTGGGCCTGACACGGCGTCGGAAAGCCTGATCCGACACTAAGGATAAAAAAAGGAGCATTGTCCGATGAGGACAGTGCTCCTTCCCGTTGTACCGGTCGGGCTTAGCGCTCTCCTTCCGGAGAAATTTTCTCAGCTCATTTGTCGTGGGCTGCGATTTATGTACTCACGCAGGAAGCGCCGCTCGCCCTGCAATTCCAGTCAGGTTGATATTGCTCTCATACCAGCCCGTTTTGAGGGTGACCCGTGTTCGTCATTCCCGCGAAAAGCGGGAATCCAGCCAATCCCCCGCAATTTCCTGGACTCTCGCCTGGATGCCCGCTTTCGGGGGCGTGACGGGTCCGGAGTCTTTGTCTGCGCGGGGTGGTATAAAATGGCCGGCGGAAGATAAGCCACCGGTCGCCGCGATCTCGTCAAGCACGCACGAAACTGGCCAATGCCGTCTCGGTCTGTCGGAGCACCCCCGTCAAAGCTGCGAGCAACGCCTGAGCGACACCGGTCGGCGTATCGACCGGCATTCGTGCATCACTGCTGATCGTCCTCTGCAGTAGCACCTTGGCCGGCGAAGGGTGTGCATCGACGAGGACCAAGGCCAGGGCGGCGTGCGCGGTCAGGGTGCGTGGGTCGGCGATGAACGTCGTCAATTCCCCTTCCAGGCTGAGATCGGGAAGCAATCCGCTCTCCGGCGCCACTACCGCCGCGAACAGGCCGGATGCTGCCAACCAGCGCCGCAGATCATCGGTCGCCCCCTGCGCCGGCGGTACCGCCCATTGATTGTAGAAATCCACATGCACGCTGCCGTTAGGCAGCAGCCATTGCAGCCCGCGCTGATCCAGGCCCGGCGCGGGCAGCAGGGAGCGCACCACCAGCACACGGCCCCGGGTCCGGGGCGGCAGCGACTCCGGCCGGCGCACCACCAGCGGCCATTGCGTCTGCTGAACGTAAGACGGCTGTGGCAACACGCTGCAACCGGCCAGGGCGCCGAGGCTCACTAGCACGAGGCGGCGAGGTAGCGGCAGCAATCGCGGACCGAGGCTCATCTCAGAGGCCCCCGCGTGGGTGGTGGCGGCGCGCTGAGCACCTGAGCTGGATATTGACGCAGGGATTCCGCAAGCTCCCGCAGGTTCTGCGATGCCGAGGACAGGTTCGTCAAGATCGGCTGCAATCCCGCCTGAAGATTTGCCGCCCCTGCCTGAGCCTGGCGGACGGTGGCTTCCAGGGCCGTGATCAGGGCACCCATTCGCCCCGTCAGTTCGGCAAGGCGATCGGTGGCGAGCGCTCCGCCCTTTAGCAACTTCGACAGATCCGGGCTGTTGGCCAATGCCTGCAAGGAATCGGATGTCCGCTGCAGATTGGCGGACAGCCCGGGAAGGTTCGCACCCTTCACCGCCTGGTTCGAAGTCGCCAGCAGTTCCTGTGCAGCCGTCAAGGTCTTGTGCAGGTCGCCGCTGTCCATCGCGGTCCGCAAATCATTCGTCAGCCCGGTCACCGAGGCGACCAGCGCGCCGAAGTCGATTTGGTCGAGCTTCGCCAGCACTTCCTGGCCAGCATTCTGCACTTGGGTGAACGCACTCGGGATGGACGGAACAAAAGCGGCCAGGGGCTGCCAGGGAAGGGTCGGAACCGGATGCGAGGTCGGATTCACGAAATCCAGGTCGATGTAGCTCAGCCCGGTGATCAGCCGGGTGCCCAGGCGCGCGCGGAGCCCCCCCTGGACGGCATCCGAGACGCTCGCAAAATGCCCGATCTTCGCAGTGTCCACCAGGTAACGGACATACACCGCCCGATACAGCGGCTCGGTGCTGTCGCGGCCGCCCCCGTACTCGGCGCTGACCACGCCCAGCGCCGTGACCCGCCCGACCGGCACGCCGCGATACTGGACGTCGGAGCCGATCTGCAAACCTTGTACCGACTCGTCGAAATAGGTCTCGAACAGGGTGCCGTGGCTGATCTGCCCGCCGCGCAGGAACCAGACCAGCGCCAGGACCACGATGATCCCACCGAGGATCAGGAGCCCGACCCGGACCTGGGTGGCGCGCGTCTCCATCAGGCGGCTCCGGCCGGTAGCGGTTCGCGGTGAAAGAAGGCGTGGACGGTGGGATCCTGGCTCTCGCGAGCGAGCCGGCGCGGATCGCCGAGAGCGATAACTCCTCCGGCATCGGGAAAGGCGTGTCGGTCCAGCATCAGGCAACGGTCGGCGATGGTGAGAATGGAGGTCAGCTCGTGGGTGACCACGACGAAGGTCGTACCAAGATCCGTGCGCAATCCCAGGATAAGCCGGTCGAGGCCGGCAGCGGTGATGGGATCGAGTCCGGCCGCCGGCTCATCGAGGAACAGCAGCGGCGGATCGAGCGCCAACGCCCGCGCGATTGCCGCGCGCTTGACCATTCCGCCGGAAATCTCCGACGGATACCGTGCCGCTGCGTCGGCCAGCCCGACGAGGCCGAGCTTGACCCGCGCAATCGCCGCCCGCGCGTCCGGCGGCAGGTCCGTGAACATCTCCAACGGCAGCATCACGTTCTCCAGCAAGGACATGGACCCGAACAACGCGCCCGCCTGGAACATCACACCGATTTGCCGTTGTACACCGGCCCAGGCCGCCGCCGCTCCGGGGCCGGTCACCTCCCGCCCGGTAATCTCGATCCGGCCGGCCGACGGGCGGAGCAGGCCGATAAGCTGCTTCATCAGGGTGGATTTCCCCGAGCCGGAGCCGCCGAGAATGACGAATATCTCTCCCTTGGCGACGGTGAAACTGACATCGCGGAAGATCGTCCTGCCGGCCGAACCGCTGGGTCAGGCCGGTTGCGCGGATGATCGGGTCGGGCTGCGGACCCGGGGCGGTCGTTAGCGCGTCCATCACAGCCCCAACCGGTTGAAGAACACCGCGAAGATGCCATCCAGGACGATGGTCGCCACGATCCCACCAACCACCGCCGCCGTGGCGGACACGCCGACCGCGCGCGGACCGAGGCCGGTGGTCAGGCCGGCACGGCACCCTACGGCCGCGATCACCGCACCGAAACAGACCGCCTTGAACAGACCGCCCAGCAGGTCGGTCGGTGTGGTCCAGGTCTGTACCTGGGCTTCGATGATCGCCAGCGGATAACCGAAGCCACGCATCACCACCGCCATTCCCAGCAGGCCAGCAAGGTCCAGCGCCACCGCCAGGACCGGCATGGCCAGCACAGCCGCAATCAGGCGCGGCAGCACCAGCATGGTGACCGGGTCTATCCCCATCGTGGTCAGTGCATCGATTTCTTCGTTCACCTTCATGGTGCCGATCTCGGCGGCAAAGGCCGACGCGGTGCGGCCGGCCAGGATCACAGCCGCCAGCAGCGGCCCCAATTCGCGCGTCAGGCTGACCGAGACGAGATTGGCGACGAACAACTCGGCGCCGAATTCCCGCATGGGAACGGCCGACTGGAAGGCCAGGATCAGCCCCATCAGGAAGCCCAGCATGATAACCAGCGGAAGCGCCCGGACGCCGGCCTGGTCGGCGTAGCGCAACAGGTCCGAGAGCCGCATCATCCGCCGATGCGCGGGCAGACGAAGCGCCGCGAGGGCGATCTGGCCCAGGAACGCGAACCCGTCGCCGGCGGCGATCAGGCCCGCTCGTAGCAACTCTTTGTAGGTCTGCTGCGGCAGAGCCGGCATAGCCGGCGGAACGCTCGCAGCCGCGCGGGCGCGCGCCACCATCGCCTGAACATGCTCGCTGCCGCCAGCCAGGGCCGCCGGAGCGCCATGCGCCTGCTCGGTCGCCACCAGCAACGTGGCGCCTGCCATGTCACAGGATTCCACGGCGGACAGATCGATCGTCAAGCTACGCCCGCGGACCCGCCGCGCCGCGTCCAGCGCCTGTCGCCAGAGACGGGCGACCTCAACCGCATCCAGCCGGCCGGTAAACGCCAGTCACGGCCCTGGATCCGGTGTCGGCAAGAGTTACCTGCGCGGCTGGGGCTGCCATGCCATGTGTGCGCGGCGTTCCGCCGCTGGTCCTCTGCCGGTCAGACGTTCAATGTGCAAGCCATGCATCGAACCGCTGGCGCAGCTTGGCAAGATTGTCGTGCCAGAACGCGGCGTCGATCTGCAGCCCCGACTTGAGGTTCGCCGGACTGGTTGGAGAAACGGCGAGCAGGCTGGACGACAATCCGTCATTGGCTCCTTTTGCCAGCCCGCCGAGCCCGAATCGCTCCACGAGCCGGCCCTCGATAGCCGGGGTTCCGGCAAAATACAGGAACTGCTCGGCGTCCCGCAGGTTCGGCGTCCCCTTCACGAGTGCCCAGCTCAGCACATCATAGAGGCTGTCTGTCCACTGTATGCCGAAATTGCGATGACTCGCCTGCGTGTCCCGGACAATCTCCGCCAATGGCGCGCTGGTCATCAGCACGTCGCCCGTACCTGAGGATTTTCGCGGCGTCCGCATCGTTGTCCCACCAGACGATATAGGGCTTGAGCTGGTCGAGCTTGCGGAAAGCGCGATCAACACCTTCGCTGGTGCTGAGCACCTTGTACACGTCGCCGGGCGCGACGCCGTCCGCCATTAGTGCGATCTCCAGGTTGCCGACCACGTCGCGATGCAACCCGCGCTTGGCGGGCAGCTTGGCGACGTCCCAGAAATCAGCCCAGGTTGGGTTGCCGGGAAATTTGTCGCGATCCCAGGCGAGGACGAGGTTGGTCAGCGTCGCACCCACGCCGCAGTCCGATACCGCCTGCGGCAGATAATGCTCTTTCCCGCCGATCTGCGACCAGTCGAGCTTTTCGAGCGTGCCCGCAGCACATCCGGTTTGCAGGTCGCCGGCGCCAACCTGAACCAGATCCCAGCTACTGGGCTGTTTCAGCCCGGCAGTCAGCGCATCGGGAGTTCCGTTCCAGCTCTGGACAGATACCGGAATGCCGGTTGCGCTGGTGAACGGCGCAACGAAGACCTGCTGGATCGCGGTGCTGTCTGTCGCTCCGTGCACGACCACCGTCAGATCGCGTCCGAACGCGGCCGGCACCGGTATGCCCGCGATGCCCGGCGTGAATATCGCCACGGCCACCAGGAGGTTGCGGGCAAGCATTATGGCGGGTTCCCCGTCGTTGTTCCGGGAGACGCTACAGTCCGGTCGGCAGATGGGCAACGCAGTGACAGGCCTGTATAGCGAGTTTGACGCAGGAGGTAAGGGCATGCAGGGCGAAGCGAGCGTGATCGCGTCCCGCGATGGACGAATTGGACGCCTTCTGCTGAACCGTCCGAAGGCGCTGAACGCGTTGGATTTGGACATGATCCGCGCTTGTGATCGGGCGCTGCGGGACTGGCTGGATGATCCGCACGTTCATGCAGTGGTGATCGAAGGTACCGGCGATCGGGCGTTTTGCGCCGGCGGCGACATCCGCGCGGTGCGGCAATTCCATCTGGAAGGACGCCCCGAGCAGGTGGAGGCGTTTTTCAGCGAGGAATATTCGCTGAACTATCTGATCGCGACGTATCCGAAGCCGTATGTCGCGCTAATCGATGGCATCTGCATGGGCGGCGGAATTGGCGTGTCGGTGCACGGCGCGTATCGGGTTGCCACGGAGCATGCGCTGTTCGCGATGCCGGAGACGGCGATCGGCTTCTTTCCAGACATCGGCGCCACTTATGTGATGCCGCGGCTGCCCGGCCGCCTGGGCATCTATCTGGCGCTGACCGGCGCACGCATGCAGGGCGCCGACGCCGTCCATGCCGGTTTGGCGACACATTTCGTGCCGCGATCGGAGCTAGCGACGTTGTCGGCCGATCTTGCGACAGCCGGCGTGGCGGCACTGGCGCGCCATGCGGCGCCGTTACCGACTTTTTCGCTAGCGAACGAGCGGGAGACTATCGATCGCTGCTTTGCCGCGGATGACATGGTGGAGATCATGCGACGGCTCGAGCACAATGAGGACGCGTTCGCGCGTCGCACCGCGGAGACGCTGCGGCAGATGTCGCCCTCTTCCTTGGTCTGGTCGCGACGGCTGCTGCGGGAGGGCGAGGATCGCAGCTTGCGCCAATGCCTGGATGCCGAGCTGCGTGCGTCGCGGACCGTCACGCCGTATTACGAATTCATCGAAGGCGTGCGGGCGATGGTGGTGGAAAAGGACCGGCATCCGCGATGGCAACCGGCGCGGCTGGAGGACGTGGATACGGACGAAATCGACAGGTTGCTGGCATAGGCGATCAGACCGCGCGCCGGCGCTTGCCTTGACACTGCGCGCGGACGTTTTGTATAGGCAATTCTGGCGTTGAGCATTGAGGCGCGACCTTGGTGACGGGCCGGTAGCTGTGACCAACTCGCCGTTGAAGCGGCGCCAGCCGCGGGGAGTCGTGAATGCCACAGGTCCCGGTGATCGACTTTGCTCCCTTCCTGGGCGGGACCGTCGACGGAAAGACGCAGATCGCCACGGAGATACGTGACGCCTGCGAAGGCACCGGGTTCTTCTATCTCGCCGGCCATGCCGTACCGCGACCCGAGATTGAGGCTATCTTTGCGGCGTCGCGCCGGTTCTTTTCGCTGCCGCTCGAGGAGCGGCTGAATATCAAGCTGACGCCGAAGCAGAATCGCGGTTATCAGCCGCTGGGCTCACGGATGTATCCTGACCAGGCCGATGCACCCGACCTGAATGAAAGCTTCAAGTATCAGCACGAGCTTTCGCCTGACGATCAGGATATCAGGGGCGGAAACCGGGTTCATGCGCTGAACCAATGGCCGGAAAAGCTGCCCGGATGGCGGGAGGTTCTGACAGGCTATTATGACCGGATGGAACGATTGACCGGCGGGTTGCTCCGCGCGTTCGCCCTGGCTCTTGATCTGGCCGAGGATTATTTCGCTGCATTCTACACGAAGCCGCTGACGCAGATCAATCTGCTGCATTATCCGCCGCATCCAACCGTGACACCGGGACGTCAGTTCGGGCTTCGTCCGCATTCGGACACCACGGCCTTTACGATTCTGGCCCAGGACGATGTCGGCGGCTTGCAGGTGCAGCGGGGAGACCAGTGGATCGAGGTGCCGCCGATCAGCGGGACATTCGTCATCAACATCGGCGACATGATGGCGCGCTGGACCAACGACCGGTTTGCGTCCACCCCGCACCGGGTGATCAACCGGTCGGGCCTGGAACGCTTCTCGGTTCCGTTCTTCGCGATCCCCGATTTCGATGCCGTGGTAGCATGCCTGCCGAGTTGCACCGGGCCGGGCCGACCGCCGAAATATCCGCCGCTGAGCGTCGGCGAGTTCATGCTGGGAAGCAACGCACGGGATTGGAACAAGGACGGTTCGGTCGGTTAGAGGCGAATGCTACTCGGGAGGAAAAACATGTTGCATCAATCGTTCGTGGCAGCTTCGGCGGCCTCGCTTGGGCGGTATACGCTGCTGGCGCTGGCGTTCACGGTCGGCGTCGCGGCCCCGGCCGTCGCGGCCGGCTACGGAGATTGCCAGGTCACCGGACAGAAAGGCGAGTACCACATCACCCCGGCGACGCCCGGGCAGCTGACGGTAGAGGTCAGCCTGCCGGCGCCCGGCTGGTGGAACGGCGATACGCCGGACACGATCAAGGACGGCTATGAATATTGCATGGCCGCAGACATCGCCTATCGCGCCGGACTGGATAAGGTTGATGTCGTGAATGTATCCTGGGCGCAGCTCATCGGGGGGCATACGACGAATTACGATCTGGCCCTGTCGGAGGCATCGATCACCGAGCCGCGGAAGAAGGTCGTCGATTTCTCGACGCCTTATTTCAACTCCGATATCGGCATCCTGGTGAAAACAGGTACCAAAGTCGATAACGCCTCGGTCAAGGGCGATGCGTATCGGCGTGCATCAGGGCACCACAGGAGCCGATTTCATCACCAACGTGGTGAAGCCGTCGTCGCCACCACGAGAGTATCCCAACGTGCCGGCCATGATGGCGGCACTGAATGCCGGCCAGATCGATGCGGCGGCGGACGACACGGCCTATGTGCTGGCTTATGCCGCGAAGTCCTCCAAAGGCACGCTGGAGGTTGGCGGCCAGTACAAGACCGGCGAGAGTTACGGGGCGGTCTATCCGAAGGGATCGCGTGAACGAAGCCACGTTCGACAAGATCATCCAGTCGATGCAGGACGACGGCACGCTGCAGAAGCTGGCCACCAAATACCTGGCCGAGGCTTGGGGGGCCGATCCGACAAAGGTTCCCTATCTGACGCCGTGACAGGCCGACGATAGCTGCACCGGGGCGGCGGCGAACCATGGGTCCTAGCGATGCTCGGCCGGCACAGGAGACTCTCCGGCCGGGTGGCGGGGCACTGCCGGAAGGTGAGCGGCATTTTCGCGCCAGCGCTCCGCCGCCCAGTGCGACAACGGCGGCCACCGCCGCGGTGGCAGTGACAGCGCTTGTCGTGCTCTGCAGCTGGGGCACGCTGCGCAGTGTCCACGGCGCGCTCGTCAGTCTGGGACAGGCCGGGCCAGTTGCCGATAGTCTTCTTGTGCTGATCGGCGTGGCGGCGGTTTTCCTGCTGTGGCCAGCGGTCCGCAGCATGCAGCTGGCCACTCGGGCGAATGGGATTCTGGCCAAAGGCGATATCGTCGAGGCGAGGGTGGCTGCCGCATCGGCCCGCAATTTCATCTGGATCAGCTTCGGCTACGCGGCAGCACAAGTGCTGGCTGCTGCTGATCGTCGCAGTTCTTCATTGCCAATGATCTGGCGGTCAGCCGCACGTTCTTCCTGCTGCCGTTGATCGGCAGCACGTTCTTCCTGATCCTGAAGGCGTTCTGGATCAACATCTATATTTTCCTGATTGCCGAAGTGCTGGTGCTGATCTGGGGCCTGGTGGTGGCGCTCGCCCGGCTGGCGCCGGGTGCGGCCGGCAGGCCGATCCGGATGATCGCAACGTTCTACGTCGACGTGTTTCGCAGCCTGCCGGCGATAATCAATATCTACCTGATCGGCTTCGGCATCCCGTTGACCGGCCTGCCGATCGTAAAGGATTTCTCGCAGAATTCCTTCGCCATTCTTGCGCTTACGCTGACCTCCGGTGCCTATGTCGCGGAGGTATATCGGGCCGGCATCGAGAGCATCCACTGGAGCCAGACCGCGGCCGCCCGTTCGCTCGGGCTGTCCTATATGCAGACGCTGCGCTTCGTCATCATTCCTCAGGGCGTGCGGCATATCATTCCGCCGCTGCTCAACAGCTTCATCGGCCTGCAGAAGGACACGGCGCTGGTCAACGTGATCGGCAGCATAGATGCGTTCAACCAGTCGATCATCATCGCCAGCAACCGTTTCAATCTGTCGCCGGTGACGACGGTGGCGATCCTGTTCATTGTGATAACCATTCCTCAGGCGCGCCTGGTCGACCGGATGATCGAGCGCGACCGGCGGCGCATGCGCGTCGGCGCCAGTTGAGCGCCGGCGACAGCCATGGCACTGATCGAGATCCGCGATATCCACAAGCGCTTCGGCAGCCACCCGGTGTTCAGCGGTCTGAGCCTGGAGGTGGAGGAGCATCAGGTGGTCTGCCTGATCGGCCCGTCCGGCTGCGGCAAATCGACCTTGCTGCGCTGCATCAATGGCCTGGAGACGATCGATTCGGCGGAGAGATCTGCATCCACGGCGACCGGGTGAGCGGTCCGGGCGATGGACGTGAACGCGCTGCGCCGGGACGTCGGCATCGTGTTCCAGAGCTTCAACCTGTTCCCGCACATGACGGTGCTGGAGAATGTGATGCTGGCTCCGGTGCGCGTGCTGCGGCAGGCCCGCGCGCGAGGCGGAGGCCAGGGCGATGGCGCTGCTGACGCGCATCGGCCTGGAGCACAAAGCGAGGGAGTATCCGGACCGGCTGTCGGGCGGACAGCAGCAGCGCGCCGCCATCGTGCGGGCGCTGGCGATGGAGCCGATGGTGCTGCTGCTGGACGAGATCACGTCGGCGCTGGATCCCGAGCTGGTCGCGGAGGTGCTGAACATCGTGCGCGACCTGGCGGCCGAGGGGATGACCATGCTGCTGGCGACCCATGAGATGGGGTTTGCGCGCGAGGTGGCGGCGAAGGTCTGTTTCCTGTGCAACGGCGTGGTGCACGAGGAAGGACCGCCGGCAAGGATTTTCGATTCGCCTACGGAGGAGCGTACCCGCAGTTTCCTGAAGCGGATCATCGAGGCGAGGCGGCTGTAGGGCGTTGCGGAAATTCGTGGTTATATCCGGCCAGGCCGCATCGAGGGTGTGACCCACGTTCGTCGTTCCGAAAGCTGGAATCCAGGCCAGACGATCGTCATGGGGCTGAAAGAGCACGACGGCCGGATACAGGCTGAGGTTATCCCGGACGTTCGTAAGGATACACTTCGCGCCGTCGTTACCCGTTCCGTTGAACCGGGCTCGTATCAACGGATGAACTGGTCAGCTACGGGCTACTGGAAGGCAACGGTTTCGAGAATTTCTGGCGTATGTTCAAGAGCTCCATTCGTAGCCAGCATATTCACGTGTCGCAGAAATATATGGACCGCCGTCTTAACGAGTTCGTTTTCCGGTCGAATTTCCGGCGTGTCGGGAATGCGATGTTTGACCCTCTGATTGCCCATCTTTGACGGATACGGAGTTACCAATTCTTTGACAGATACGGAGTTACCGATCATGCGCTCCAATCGGCGTCGATCCACAGGGCCGATGCCACGCGCTTCTTCCTGGGCGACGAACTTGCACAACCGCCCTTCTTTTATGGCTTCCGAGAGATTTAAGTGATCGCTCACGCCGCCGCGCGATTGAGTTTGAGATTGTCGTAAATTGCCCGCTCAACTGCCTTTATGTGGCTTATGTCATTATCAAAGTCCGAGACATCATCTTCAGAAAGCTTCGGGTCTTTGCGAAGTTGCTCCATTTGCTTGCGCTTGATCTCTAGCGCAGCCAGAATCACCCCAGCCAATTCACTCGTGATCGGCGCTCTTCCATCTTCTAGAGGTCTCCGGGCACCCGCATGCGGGGATTCTCGATCTGACCACGTCAGCCACGTCCTCCGCTGGGGTGCTTCCAGCAGCATGGTAGCATCATCAATCAGATGGCGCGTGCTGGCGGAAAAAATGAGCATCACACAATACTTCGGTGCGCCTTGCATCTTAAACGAAATGGCCGTTGTCTCTGGCTAAGGCCGCTTCGTAATCGCTCTTCAGCATATCGTGAGCTGGTGCCCAAAGCCAATGGCCAGGGATGTCCTCCCACACGATCAAAAGAGACGAATGCGTATGTCCCTGTTGAAGCTTCCAAGGCTTCCCGCTCCATGTGGGGTCCACGGAAGCCGCCGTCGATACCCCCTTGCCATTCGCCCTTACCCATATCTTCCCGGGTGGCATCCTGGTATGTATCTACATCTTTGGGCCGAATCTTGTCCAATCGCGCACTTGTGGAGTTTCCGCTCCGGTAAAGATCGACGGACGTTACCCCCATAGAGTGAACTTTCGGTATTTTTTGCGCATCGCGCAATCTAAACTTTCAGAAATGTGGGCCGGTCCCTGCTGGATTCCGGCCCACTAAGAAGCGGCTCGGCTACCGCCGATCTATTGTATCTAACGAGGCGGCTTGCCCACGTTGGGGTATCCCTAACCCGGTCTTGGCCGGTGTGTGGGGTGTCTTACAGAGCGAAGGCACGTCTCTGGTTGGGTGGATCAGAACCGCACCAGACCTCTTAGAGCCGCTCAGCGAACTTCGCGGGCGGCTCTATTATTTCAGAGTCCTTTTGCCTTAAAGTATTTCAATAAGGTCCAGACAGCCTCCTGTTGAGGCTCGTCCATCTCCTTTGGATCAAATGCGGCCAGCAGAACTTCCGACACTGATTTTGCAGGAGGCAAACCTCCGCCACCACCGCCGCCCCCTAGGCGGCCGCCATGAACCGCTGCATCTGACGGGGTGTCTGTGCGTTTTGTGGCCGGGTCAGAGTCTAAAGCGCGGGGCCACCAGAACGGTCTTCGCCGTGGGTAAAGAAACCCGCCTGTTCCGCAGCCCTCTCCATAGCTTGCCGCGCCTTGCTCGCCTGCTTTGGCGCTACTCCAGCGAGAACCATCTCTCGTTCGAGAGCCTTCGGGGGCGGCAGCATATGGCCCCGATATTTCTCGTATACAGCGCGATATAGCGGAACGTTCAGAAAGCCCGTTGCCCGCGCTTCTACTTCTGTTACCGGGTTGAGGACACGCTGGCCCAAGTCAGTCGAGACGGAATTTACCTCGGCCATACGCTATCTCGAGCAAAGCCGGACAGCTTGCCGAAGCCAGTGTTGATGCGGCAATGTGCTCGCTGAGTGTCTTCTCCATTTTGCGCGGCGAGCTCGCATGCTATTCGGCAGCTTGGAGTGGCCGCAGCGCTCATAGATGGCCTTAACCACCTCTACGCCGGCGTCTTGGTCCAGATATGGAAAGTGGATAATTCGTTGATCGGTCATGCTTAATCGGTTCAGCAGACGCCCTCTCCTGAACCGCTTCCTCGAATGATACCGTTGCGTCTGACATGCAGCCACATTCCGTCTATCGCCAAGGCGGACACATAGGGAACGAGCAGACGCAAGTCAAGGATGACTGATGCCGAAATCTCCAACATAATGCGTAACTGGGCCTCGCCGTCCTAAGTCTGACAAAAACGGCAACACTCTAGTGAGAGCTAGCTGAACGCGGGCCGGATTAGCAAAAAGCGCAGAGCCGCTGAGTTCACGGCACCGGGGATAATTCAATCCATCGCCGCGTGCGTCTCCGCCGGTGCGTCCCGCCTGAGCGCGCGGGCGGCGCATCAGCAACAGCAGCAGCAGCGCCGGCGCGGTGGTGAAGATCATCAGCTTGTAGTCGTCCATATACGCGATGATCTGCGCCTGCTGGTTGATCATGCTGGTCCAGCGTCGCCGCGCCGTGCCGCGTGGCCGGATCGAGCAATGCTGCACGGCGCCGTGCTGCAGCGCGCGGTTGAACGGGTTGACATAGGCGCCGATCTCGGCATGCAGCGCCTGCGCGTTGTGCGCCAGCAGCCCCGAGGTGATCGAGACCCCGATCGCCGCGCCGATATTGCGCAGCAGGCTGAACAGCGAAGCGCCGTCGGTGCGCAGGCTGCGGCGCCAGCGTGGCGAACGCCATCACCTGCAGCGGGATGAACACGAAGCCCAGGCCGGCGCCCTGCACGATGATGGTCACGATCAGCGTGGTCTCCGACACGTCCGGCGTCCAGCCGGTCATGGTCCACAGCGACCAGCAGACCAGCAGAACGCCGAGCCCCATCAGCATGCGCGGATCGATCTTCGCGGAAAACCGGCCGGCGAGCATCATCGCCGCCATCGTGCCGATGCCGCGCGGCGCCATCACCAGGCCCGCGGTCTCCACCGGGTAGTTGCCCAAGCTCTTGCAGCCACGGCGCCATCAGCGCCGAGCTGGAGACCAGCACCGTGCCCATCGCGAACATCATCGCCAGGCCGGCGGAGAAATTGCGGTCCTTGAACAGGCTCGGGCGGATGAACGGCCGCTTGGCCGGTGAACAGGTGCACCAGGAACAGATAGACGCCGAGCCCGGCCAGCACCCCCTCGACGATGATCTCGCGGGAGCTGAACCAGTCCTGGTCCTGGCCGCGGTCGAGCATGAGCTGCAGCGCGCCGATGCCGGTGGACAGCACGGCGAAGCCGATCCAGTCGAAGCGCAGGCTGTTCTGGCCCTTGGCGTTCGGCATGAAGACCACCAGGCCCAGCGTGGCGAGGATGCCGAACGGCAGGTTGACGTAGAACACGTAGCGCCAGTTGTAGATCTCGGTCAGGTAGCCGCCGAGCGTCGGTCCCAGGATCGGGCCGATCATCACGCCCACGCCCCAGATCGCCATCGCCTGGCCGCGCTGCTCGATCGGGTAGATGTCCAGCATCGTCGCCTGCGACAGCGGCACCAGCGCGGCGCCGAACATGCCCTGCAGGAGGCGGAACACCACCATCTGCGGCAGCGACTGCGCGGCGCCGCACATCATCGAGGTGATGGTGAAGCCGATCAGGCAGCCGACGAACAGCCGCTTGCGCCCGAAGCGCTGCGCCATCCAGCCCACCGGCGCCGTCATGATCGCCGCCGCGGTGATGTAGGAGGTCAGCACCCAGGTGATCTCGTCATAGCTGGCCGACAGGCTGCCCTGCATGTAAGGCAGCGCCACGTTGGCGATGGTCTGGTCGAGCGCCTGCATCAGCGTCGCGCCCATGGTGCAGACGGTGATGATCGCCGCGGTGCGGAACCTTTTCCTGCAACGTTCCCGACCATTGTCTGCGGATCGCGCCGCGATCCGCGCGAGGGTTCATCAGAACAGGTCTGACAAGGACCTGGTGTGGCCGGTGTCGATGCTCGGCCTCCACGCTCATGCCGGCGCGCAGCTCCGGATCGCCGGCTGGCGATCGACGCGGATGCGCACCGGAATGCGCTGCACCACCTTCACCCAGTTGCCCGAGGTGTTCTGCGCCGGCAGCACCGAGAACTCCGAGCCGGTGTTGGGCGCGATGCTCTCCACCACGCCCTGCCAGACATGGCCGGGATAGGTATCGACCGTAACGTCGACGTGGTCGCCGGGCTTGACCCAGGTCAGCTCGGTTTCCTTCGGATTGGCCTCGACCCACACATCCTCGGACGAAACCAGGCCGAACGCCGCGGTGGAGGCGGCGAGGTACATGCCGGGCTGCACGCTATCCACATCGGTGACGATGCCGGCGAACGGCGCCTGGATCACGCGTGTGGTCGAGCTCGCGCTGCGCCTCCTCCACCTTGGCCTGCGCCGCGGGATATTGCGGCAGCTGTCCACGTCGACTGGTCGGCATCGCCGCCGAGCTTGGCGAGCTGCACCTCCGCCTGCTGCTTCAGCGCCTGCCACCGCCTGCTGGTCGGCGGCGAGCGCGAAGCGGGCATTGTCGTATTCGGCGCGGGTCACGCCGCCGCCCTTCACCAGGTTGGCGAAGCGGTCGAAATTCGCCTGGTCGGCCTGCACCTGCGACTGCTTCGCGTCGATGTCGCTGCAGCATGCGCTGATAGTCCTGCTGCATGCCGCGCAGGGACAGCGCGGTCTCCGCGAGGTCCGCCTTGGCGCCGGCCAGCGCGATCTGGAACTGGCGCGGGTCGAGGCGCAGCAGCACCTGGCCCTTCTTCGACGTGCTGGCCTTCCTTCACCGGCACCTCGGCGACGATGCCGGAGACGTCGGTGGAGAGCGCTTCCTTGGCGGCGCGCACATAGGCGTCGTCGACCGAGACGTAGCGTCCGCCGTGCAGCCAGAAGGTCAGCGCACCGGCGCCGACCACGAGGATGCCAAGCGACCATCAGCAGCGGTCCGACGGCGTGGCGGCTGATCCGGTTGCGGACCGGCGATCGACGACGTCGGGTGCGCCCACGCGGGCGCTACCCGGGCGGCGGCGCTCTGCGACATCAGGCGACCTCTTCCGGGACAGCGTCGATCGGTCGGCGATCAGGCTCGGCGTCGCCGCGCAGTCAACGTGCGCTTTCATGGCGATCAGGGCTTCCGTGGTGATCGTCCAGCGTCGCCCGATCGAGGCCGGCGGTCGAGCATGTCGCGCATGTCGGCGCGTTGGCAGTCGATCTCGCGCAGCACCGGGTAGGCCGCGGGCAGCAGATGCAGGCGCCAGATGCGCCGGTCCCTTCGGGTCGGGCCGGCGCTCCACCATGCCGCGCGCCTCCAGCCGGTCGATCAGGCGGGCGACGGTGATCGGCTCGACTTCCAGCAGCTCGGCGAGCTCCTTCTGCGACAGGCCGGGCTGGCGTTCCAGCCAGATCAGGATGGCCCATTGCGCGCGGGTCATGCCGTGCGGCGCGGGCGCGCTTGTCGGCCTCCACGCGGAGCAGCCGGGCGACGTCGTGCAGCAGGAACGAGCAGGTCGCGCTGGAAATCTGTCAAGACCTCGGAGCGCCTTCCTCGAGTTAGCGCTTACGATAACGCGCGTTATGATCAGCCGGATAGGCTTCCGGCTATGCACCGGATGCAGAACGGACCCATGTCGAACGAATATATCCAGGGCGGCGATTGCTGCAGGTGTGGAGCCGTGATCGCATAGCGTTGACAGACTGACATGTCAGCGCGACAAGAGCCGCATGACCCTGCGGCATCGAGCCTACGAGGCGTTCACGCGCCACCTGGTGGAGGGACAGCTCGCGCCTGGCCAGTTCGTCACGCAGAAGGAGCTGGCGAAGCTGACTGGCTTCGGGCTGAGCGCCATCCGGGAGATGATCCCCAGGCTCGAAGCGGAAGGGTTGATCCGCGCGATCCCGCAGCGCGGACTGCATGTCGCGCAACTGGATGTGCACCTGCTGCGGGACGCCTTCGGGTTACGGGAGGTGATCGAGCTGCACGCGCTGGCGCATTTCGTGACTGCAGCGCCCGACGGGCTGGTGCACGAGCAGAGCGCCGCACTGGATGCCGTGCGGCGGCGCGCGGAGGACGGGATCACCGACGAGTTGCTGGCTGAAGCCCAGCGGGTGGACTGGGGCTTTCACGACACCCTAGTGGATTTCCTCGGCAACCCGCTGATGAGCGACATCCACCGCGTCAACGCAATTCGAATCCGCATGATGAGGCCGGACCGTGTGACGCTGTCCGCGACCACGCTTCCCCCGGCAATGGCGGAGCACGTCGCGATCGTTCGCGCGATCGAACGGCGCGACATCGGCGCCGCAACGAACAGCCTTCGCGGCCATCTGGCGAGCGCGCGGAAGCGTGCGCTGGGAATCGAAGCCGAGAGTGCCGAGGCCGCGCCGGTAATGCCGGCCAGAAAGATCTGACCACAGGAGGAGACATGATGAGAGTCCGAACGAAACGCATCCTGCGCGGTGTGCTTGTTGCCGCAACCGCACTCGGCATCGCGACGCCTGGTTACGCGGCGCCAAAAACCGTCGTGACGCTGTGGTCGTGGAGCCCGGTGGAATTGACGACGCAGGCGATGGTCGCCGCGATCGAGAAAGCCCATCCGGACATCGAGGTGAAGGCGACGATCCAGCCCCATACGCCCTATTTCACCGCGCTGAAGGCCGCCGCGGCGGCCGGAACGCTGCCGGATATCATCGGCCTGCCGCCGGGCGCCTTTACTCAAGAGTACCGGCCGAACCTGCTGGACCTGGGGCCGGTGGCCGAGACCCTGTGGGGCAAGGATTGGCAGAAGAACTTCGCGCCGGCGCTGCTGAAGCAGGCGCGGCTCGGGAATCCGGAGGGCGACAGCGGCTTCTACGTCCTGCCGCAGGAAGCCGAAGTGCTGAACATCTGGTACAATCGAGCGGCGTTCGAGAAGGCGAAGATCGACCAACCGCCAACGACCATGGATGAAATGGTTGCCGATGCGAAGAAGCTGCACGCGGCGGGTTTCATTCCGTTCTACCAGGGCGGCGGAACCGAATTGTTCGATGGCTGGGTATATATGCAGATCGCCGCCCAGACCGACCTGAAAGGCCTGCTCGCAGCCGAAGAGGGCCTACCGGTATGGACGCAGCCCGGGATGGTGGACGCGGCGAAGGTCTGGCAGCGGCTGTTCACCGACAAGGTGGTGCAGGACGGTGCGCTGTCGGCGCTGCAATATCCGACCGGCGCCAATCTGTTCGCGGCCGGACGCGTGGGGATGATCTCGCTTGGGTCGTGGTGGCTGCAGGAGACGGCGCTGTCAGACAACCCGGCGCTGAAAACCATGTCGGGCTACAGCAAGTTCTTTTTCCCAGCGGTCACTGACGGCGGCAAGGCGAGCCCGCCGCTCGGCGGCATCGATCTCGGGTGGGGCATCACCAAGACCGCCTCGGGATCGCCGGAGGTGAAAGCGGCGTCGGAGACGGTATTGAAGGAGCTGATCAGCGGCGTGGGCGAGCAGGTGGCGCTCGATCAGTTGAATGACCTGCCGGCTTTCCGTGGAATGAAACCGACGGAGACGCTCAACCCGCACCTGCAGGAACTCTACACAAGCTATATCACTGAGCTGGAGACGGCGCAGCCGCACGCGATCGGCAATCCGGTGGTGTTCGACGCCCTGGTAAGCAACCTGCAGGCGGTCGCGGCCGGAGAGAAGACGCCGGAGGCGGCGATGCAGGCCGTGCAGACGGTCGCGCAGGCGCAGGCGTCGCATTAGCCGCCGCATGCTGAGCACGACCACCGTCCGCCCAGTGGCGGCGCCGGCGCGCCGGGCTGCGCGCCGGACGCCGCGCATCGGCACGCGGCCAGGGGAGGCCTGGCTGTACGTGGTGCCAGCCCTGGCGCTGTTCGTGCTTTTCGAGCTGTACCCCATTGTGGCCAATCTGGTGGCGAGCCTGCATGGCGCGCACGGCGCGGTGACCAGCGCGAATTACGTTCAGGCCGCGAACGATCCGGTGTTCTGGATCGCCGTGCGCAATTCGATCATCTGGGTCGTGGTCAGCATCGCGGCGGAAATTGCCATCGGGTTTCCGCTTGCGGTGCTGATCGAGCTCTATATCGAGCGGTGGCGGCCGCTGTTCCGGACGCTGCTGTTCCTGCCGATGGTGGTGACACCCTCCGTGATCGCGCTGGTGTTCACCACCATCTATGCACCGGACTACGGATTGCTGTTCGGGCTGTTCAACTGGCTGGGCCTCTCTGACCATTTCCCGGCAATTCTCGGCACGCCGCAGTGGGCGACGCTGGGTGTGATCGCTGTGAATGTGTGGCAGTGGTGCGGCTTCTTCGTGCTGATGTACTGTGTGGGGATTGCGCAGATCGATGCCGAGATCCTGGCAGCGGCGTCGATCGATGGCGCCACCGGGTTCGCACGGATGCGCTACATCATCTGGCCTATGCTGGGTGCGACGCATGTGTCGCTGGTGGTACTCGGAACGATCCAGGCGCTGCAGCAATTTCCGCTGATCTACCTGATGACGGAGGGCGGCCCGGCCAATGCCTCCCAGACGCTCGCAACGTATATATTCCAGACAGGGTTTGAACAGAATCGCATGGACTACGCCTCCACCGTGGCGGTGGTGCTGTTCGTGCTGGCCCTGGTGCTGGTGGCAGTAGAGTATGCGGTTGCCAGCGGACGCGTGCTTCCCGCACGCAGGAAATTGGCATGAAGTGGCGGCGGCGCGTGCGCCCCTCCCGGTTGATTGCGTACGTGGTGCTTGGGGTTGCCTGCGCGCTCAGTCTGCTGCCGACCATTTACATGGTGGATATCTCGGTCCGGCACAGCGAGGACAGTTTTTCACCAGTGCTGATTGCGCCGCGCCCGACTTTCGCCAATTACGCCGCGGTCCTGATGCATGGCGATTTCCTCCGGTTTTTCGTGAATTCGGTCGTCATCTCGCTGGCAACGGTGGCGGCCACGCTGGCATGCGCGGTGTGTCTTGCCTACGCGATCTCCCGGCTGAAGGTGCGCGGGGGGCATATCATTTTGTTGATCGTGATGAGCGCGCTGCTGCTGCCGCTTGCCTCGCTGCTGATCCCGATCACCATCCTGCTGCGTGTGATCGGGCTGACCAATTCGTATCTGGGGCTGATCGGGCCGGAAACGGCGCTGGGCATCGCGTTCGGCACGGTGATCGTGAAAGGGGCGATGGACGGCGTACCGGTGGAGCTGGAGGAAGCGGCGATCATCGACGGCGCCGGTTCGCTGTCCGTGCTGCTACGTGTGGTCGCACCGCTGGTGCGCCCGGCACTGCTGGTCGTTGCCGTGTGGCAGTTCCTGTTCTCATGGAACGAATTTTTTCTTGCGCTGGTGATTATGTCGCGCAACGAGATGAAGACGCTGCCGCTGGCGCCGCTGTTTTTCGAGGGCCCGTATATGGCCGATCCGGGCAAGCTGTTCGCGATCCTGACGCTTATCGGGGTAATACCGATGGTAATTTATGCAGTGACTGCAACGCTGGTTCGTGTCCGGGCTGATGGCGGGCGGCGTCAAAGGATAGACATGTGCGGAGAGAAGAATGCGTGATGGGATTGGCGGTTTCTGGGTCGCGCTGGCGACGCCGCTGACGGCGGCCGGCGATATCGACCAGGCAGAGATGCTGCGGCACATACGCTTCCTGTTCGATCAGACGGTCGAGGGCGTCGTGCTGTTCGGCACTACGGGCGAGGGTACTTCGTTCAACGCGGCCGAGCGGCTGGCTACGACCGAGGCAATGCTCGCCGGCGGCATTGCGCCGGAGCGGATGGCGCTGGGGGCAGGCTTCCCGGCGATCGGCGACAATATCGCATTCATCCGGGCCGTGCGCGCGCTTGACCTGACGCAGGTGCTGATGCTGCCGCCCTATTTCTATCGGGAGGTGACGCCGGAGGGGATCGAGGCCGCGTTCGCCGCGGTCCTGGACGGAGTCGGCGATGATGCGCTGCGGGCGACACTGTATCACATTCCGCAGGTCTCCGGCGTGGCCGTGCCGCCCGAGGTCGCGGCGCGGCTGCGCGCGCGCTATGGACGCGTCCTGGCAGGGGTGAAGGACAGCTCGGCGGACTTCGCGCAGTTCCACGCTTTCCGCGCGGCGGCCCCGGACCTGGCGGTGACGGTCGGCAACGAGGCCGATATCGGGCGTGCCCTCGCGGAAGGCGGCACGGGGACGATCTGCGGCATGGGCAACATCGCGCCGCACTTGGTGCGGGCGATGTTCCGCGGTGCGGAGGCGGAAGCGAAGATGCGTCGCGCGCAGGAACTGATGAGTGCTCCGTTCCTGCCCGGGCTAAAGGCGACGCTGGCAGCGCAGACTGGCCGCGACGGATGGCGCCGTGTGCGGCCGCCGCTGTGCACGGCGTCCCCGGCGGTTGGCGCGCGTGTGGCGGAGGGGCTGCTTCGGCTTCGGCAGAGCGCGGCGGCGTGACGCCGCCGAAGCTTCGCGCGGGGCCGCGGCAGTTCCTTGTCCCTGGCGGTGCAGCCCGTTTCGGACAATGCCACGCCGCGACGATTGCCGCCCTGCCTGACGGCGATCTGCTGGTCGCGTTCTTTGCCGGAAGCCGGGAAGGCTGCGGGGATACTGCCGTCTGGTGCTGCCGGCGTTCGGGCGGGCAATGGGGCGAGCCGGCGCGCCTGTTCGCGGAGCCGAGCTTGGCGCATTGGAACCCGGTGCTCCATGCGGAGGGCGCGCGGGTCTGGCTGTTCTACAAGGTTGGGGCGACGGTCCATGGTTGGATCACCCGTGTTGCGCAATCCGAGGACGGCGGCGCGCGATGGAGCACGCCGCGCCTTCTCGTGCCGGGCGACGCCGCACCGCGCGGCCCGGTGAAGAACAAGCCGATCGTGCTGTCCGATGGCGGCTGGCTTGCCGGCGGCTCGATTGAGGACGACCGGCACTGGGATGCGTTTGCCGATCACTCCTCCGACAAGGGGATGAGTTGGCAACGGCACGATGTTCTGATCGCGCACCACGCGGGCGGGGTAACGTTCGCGGGCACGAGTTGGCGGGGACTCGACGAGCATGTGCTCTGGGAGACTGACAAGTCCCGTACGTTTGCCTGGGACGGGGTGATCCAGCCGACGCTGTGGGAGAGTGCGCCCGGGGATGTGCACATGCTGCTTCGGAGCACGCGCGGATTCATCTATCGTAGCGATTCGACGGATGGTGGCCGGAGCTGGTGTCCGGCGTACGCCACGGATCTGCCAAACAACAACAGCGGACTCGATCTGGCGAAACGTGCGGATGGCGGCTGGTGCTTGCGTGCAACCCGGTTGCCGGCAACTGGGCGGCGCGCTCGCCGCTCGCGTTGCTGGTTTCGGATGATAACGGCCGGCGGTGGTCGGCCCCGCTGCCGCTTGAGAGCGAGGAGGGCGAGTTCTCCTATCCGGCGATCATTGCGACCGGCGACGCGCTGCAGGTCGCGTACACCTGGAACCGCAGCAATATCGTCCACCGTCGGATCGAGGTTCCGGCGGGATCGCCGCGTGGTCCGATGACTACGTCACCGGACTGGCGAGCGGCAGTGTAGACCAATTCGTCGGCGACAGGGTGTTGCGCAGGGTCCGCCGGTACCAGTTCGGGATGGTGGCGCCGAACAAAATCCCGATGGAGGCGTTGAGCAACACAGGAACCCAGAGTGGCGGCGCCGGGCTGTTCGGGTGCAAGGCTGCCTGATCACTGGCGAGCCAATTGACCGCCAGCAGGCCGGCTATGCCGATGAGACCCCCGAGGCCCACACTTTCGACCCAGCGCAACCACGCCGGATCCTGCTCGCTGGCGGCGAAATCATCGCACGCAAATGCCAGGGCGAAGGCCATGACGGTTGACGACAGCAACCACTTGCACTGTCCGGCGAATGGCATGACGCTGTCACCGTCGGCAAGGAAATGCACCCGCAGCAGGTAGAACGCGTAGGACACCGGCAGTGACACGGTGAGAGCGCAGGCGGCCGACATCACGTATGCCAGCGCGGGCCGTTCCCGCGTGCTCCGGATATCCGCAAAGCTCCATAACTGCTTAGGCAGCAGCGCGAAGATCGCCGCTATGCTGCTGTTGACGGCAACGAGAAATCCGATGGCGAAGGCCTTCTCCAGCGGCATCTGGCCTGCCAGTATGACGGTGAACACGGCGAACAGCACGACCACACCGATCATGTCCAGGCTGAGCAGGTTCAGTGGCATTCGGATGGGGGCCGGCACCTCCACCGCGAAGCCTATGCCGGTGAGTTTGCGGGCCACCTCGGCTTCATTGTTGCAGCTATAAAGCAGCACCCGCGCCAGCATCGGCCGCAAATCGTCGTATGCTTCCAGCGTTAGCGATTTGAACTGGTCGATGGCATCCGGAACCGGCTCCAGGGCGCGCTGCGAGAGCTGGCCCGTGAGGGCGAAAAATGCCACAGACTGGGCGAAAAAGGTGCCCATCTTTCTTTCGAAGGAAACGGCGTCATCCGGGAAGTCATCGCTGAAGCGGGGCCAGCCACCCAGGTTCGTCAGCGCCACGTACAGTACCAGGTTGCGGGTGAACTGGAAGCGGGCGACATCGGTGCTGGCATCCGCACGCAGCTCGTTGACTGTCGCGTTGGGGAACAGCTTGCTGTTGATGATGTAGTTCCGCGTGCGCAGAAGCAGGTCGTCGCTGACCCCGAACGGCGCCGCGGCCATGCGTTGCGCCAGGCGGATAGCGCCGAACGGGATCGCTCCCATACGGTGAAAGAATCGCAGCATGGCGGCATCGACGTCGCGCAGCACCGGAAAAGACGGCAGCAGCGTGGTGAGCGCGAGCGCTGCCACAAGCGCGGCGTCGAGGCCATTCAGATTGTCCGGGACGGATTCGGATGAGCCGACGTGAAGAGCTCCTAGAAGCCCGGGCTTCTGGCCCAGCAGCCAGGCCATCATCAGCAGCAGGCCGAGGCAGGACGCGACATAGGTCGTGCAACTGGCGAGATACTGGAATCGGCTGGTCTGCGATCGGATCGCTCTCGGCGTATTGAAGCGGCTGACGGCGTAAAAGCCGACCAGCAGCAAGGCAACGAAGTAGCTGGCATCGATGTGCAATGCGGCGAAGATGGCGTCCATGGCCGCGTTCTCCCCTGGTCGGTGCTTCGGTGCTGGTTGGGCGGTCTCCTGAACAGGACGGGAAATATGCCGCGCGTGCTGCTGCGGGGGCTATGATGTGGGTCACACTGCGGCGGATATGGATGGCCGGGACAAGCCTGGATAAGCCCGGCCATGACGTTGGAAGCGTTTGGTGACGGGGATAAGGCTGCTATGACGGTGGAAGCGCCATGATGCTAGAAACAGTCGCGAACGGTCACCGAGTCCGCAGCACCAACCCGGCCGCGGAGAGCATCAGCGCGATACCCAATATGTCGGTTAGCGCGACATGCTCGCCGAACATCCAGATGCCGATGACGACGGCCACCACAGGCGAGACGAACGCGTAGGTGCCGGTGCGGCTGGCGCCCCAATCGCGCACCAGCAGGAAATAGATCAGCGTGGCGCCCAGGGAGCCGGGCAAGAGCAGCCACAGCCAGGCGAACAGCGCCGGCCATCCCCAGTGCCCGGACATCGCGGAGCGCGCACCGGGCTCCACCAGCAGGGCGACGATCAGCAGGGCCATGCCGCCGACGAAATTGGTTACCGCGGCGACCTCGGCCGGCGGCAGGGTGCGCATGAGCGGGCGGGCCAGCACCGAACCGAGCGAATAGCAGAGGCAGCCGACGATCACGGCGGCGGCGCCGAGCACCTCATGCAAGGTCAATGCACCGGCGAGGGCCTGGGGACCGAACAGCACCAGGATGCCGGCCACACCGAGGCCGATCGCGGCGGCCTGTTGCCAGCGAAACCGCTCCTGACCCAGCAAGACGCTGAATCCCAGCAGCGAGATAGGCGTCAGGGCGCAGCTCAGCACGGCGGCCAGGCCGGCAGGAACGAAGCGCAGGCCGTAGAGCTGGATGACCTGATTGAGCGAGACCATCAGGACCGAGACGAGGAGAAGGCGACCACGCAGGCGGAACGGCACGCGCACGGACTCTCCACGCGCGATACGCCAGGCCAGCAGCGCGAGTCCGGCGGCCGTCCAGCGGGTACCAGCGAACAGGCCGGGCGGGACGGTGGCGATACCGACTTTCATCGCCAGCCAGGTCGTGCCCCAGACGAAACAGAGCACGAGGAACATCAGCCGTTCCGGCCCCGAGACGGACCTGGGCGCGGCGGCGAAGGCCGGCACGGCAATGTCCGGGGTGGGTCGTTTCTGTGTCACGACAGTCATTTGTGCGACGGCTCGACTCCGTTCGGCCGGTTCATCCCGCGATTAACAAGGCGGGGTGTGGCTGTGTGACGGCAAAAGCTCGGCCCCGCCATGCGTTTTTATGGAATGGACCAGCCCGGGTGCGGATTGACGGGTGGCGGCATCGTCGATCCTGTGCTTCAGGGGATCCAGCGAACGAGGCGCTTTCTCTAAAGTCAACTTGTAGTGAGGATCATCGTGATGCCCGACCGTTCCCTCGATTGCGTGGTGTCCAACGCGGAGGACGCAAAGCCGCTGACGGCAGTAAGACCGGCCGGGCTGACTCGCTTCCTTGAAACGTTGCCGCCGGCGCAGGCGCAATTCCTGCGTGACAGCGGGTTCAAGGCGGCGCTCAACCAGATTGTCTTGTTGCCAGGCGAGAGCGGCGTCGGCGGCGCGGTGACGGGGCTGGGGGAGGACCGGTCGCCGTTCGGGTTCGGACACCTGGCCTTCGCTCTGCCCGAAGGCTCGAACTGGCGGCTGGCGAGCGGCGATTTCACGATGGACGACGCGGTGCTGGGGTTCTGTCTCGGTGCTTATCGGTTCACGGCGTTCAAGCCGGCATCCCGAAGTTGCGCGCGGCTGGTGTGCGGGGAGGCGGAGTTCGCCGGGCGCGGGAGAAAGCGGGCGCGATCTGGATGGTGCGCGACCTGATCAATATGCCGGCAAACGTGCTCGGGCCGGCGGAACTTGCGGAGGAAACCGTTGCGCTCGGGCGCCGGTTCGGTGCCGCTACATCGATCTGTTCCGGGAATGCGCTGGAGACCCAGTATCCGACGGTGGCGGCTGTCGGCCGCGGTTCGGCCCGGCCGCCGCAGGTGGCCAGTTTCACCTGGGCGGGCAGCGGCGCGCATCACAACGCGCCGCTGGTGTCGTTGTGCGGCAAGGGGGTTTGCTTCGACACCGGTGGCTATGACCTGAAGCCGTCGTCGGGAATGTTGAAGATGAAGAAGGACATGGGCGGGGCGGCGACGGCGCTCGGTCTGGCGCGGCTGATCATGCAGGCGGACCTGCCGGTCCGGCTGGATGTGCGTATCGGGTGCGTGGAAAATTCCGTCTCCGGGACGGCGATGCGACCGCTGGACGTGATCCGCACCCGCGCCGGCCTGACGGTTGAAGTTGGCAATACCGATGCCGAGGGACGGCTGGTGCTGTGCGACCTGCTGGCCGAGGCGGCGCAGGAATCGCCAGCGCTGCTGATGGATTTTGCGACATTGACGGGAGCGGCGAGGGTTGCGCTGGGGCCGGAGTTGCCGGCACTTTTCTGCAATGATGACTCGTGGGCGGATACTTTGCTGCAGAGCGCGGAAAAATGCCATGATCCTTTGTGGCGTCTGCCACTTTGGAAGGGTTACGATAGCTGGCTGGCGAGTCCGATTGCTGATCTGAACAATGTTTCATCGAAGCCGTTTGCCGGAGCGGTGGTTGCGGCTTTGTTCCTGCAACGGTTTGTTACGCCACTTGCGCCGTGGGTGCATCTTGATATATACGCATGGAACGATCAGTCGCAGTCCGGGCGACCAGAGGGTGGTGAGGCGCAGGCAATTCGCGGATTGTTTGCGGGGATTGAACAGCGTTTCACCAGTTCGCGAGCCGAACCGGAACAGGCTGGTAACATCGTCGTGAGGTGAGTGCAACAATTACCGGTTCTGCGAGTCAGTGTAGTACCGGAGGTTTACCTGACCTGCGAGTCGCGGCGAGGAACGCGGATGGTTCCGCGACGACGCGGGACGTCGCACGAAAGAAAGGATCGAACATGGCATCAACTCCTGCTCCGGACCAATTGGTCGGGATTTTGCGCGACACGGTGGTGGCGCTGGTACGGCGCGACGGGCCTGATTTGTCGGCGCGCCAGCTTGGCGTTTTCCTGACGTGCTACCTGCAGGACGGCGCGCACACGGTGCGTGGTCTTGCCGCCGATCTGCATGTTTCCAAGCCGGCGATCACCCGTGCGCTGGACCGGCTGGGCGAGCTCGATCTGGCGCGCCGGAAGGTGGATCCGCAGGACCGTCGCAGCGTGCTCGGTGCAGCGGCACGCTCAAGGGCGCGGCTTTTCTGCGCGACCTGCGCACGATCATGGGAGAAGCGGCGACGAGCGCGCGCAAGGGTGGTAGTGGCGAGGCGCATGCGCGGCGAGCCTCCGCATCCTCATAGAGTTCGGGTTTTCGCGTCCCTGACGCCCGGTGCCGATAGCAGGGCTGGGCGTCTGACGGGCGTGGCCGGGCGGGCTTTCCGAGCTTCCGTAGCGACCCGCTCTAATGTTCTGTCGCGGCCGGCGGGCTGGAGAATCGTCGCTGCCTGGTGCCTGTATGACTGGGCCTGCGGCGCATTCAATACGATCATCATTTCTTTCGTTTTCGCGACCTACTTCGTGCGCGCCGTCGCGGCTGGACCGCGAGAGGGAACGAGTGATTGGGCCGAGGCGCAGGCGCTCGCGGGAATCATCATCGCGCTGGTCGCCGCTCCGCTCGGAATGCTGGCGGATAAGGGTGCGCACCGCCGCCCGATGCTGGCGGGATTTACCGCATTGCTGGTGATGTGCACCGCGGGGCTGTGGTTCGTGCAGCCGCGCATTTCGGATATCGGACTGGCGCTGGCTCTGACGGCGAGTGCCACGGTCGCGTATCGAGCTGGCAGGCGTGTTCTACAATGCCATGCTGCCCGACATCGCGCGGACCGCGGCGGATCGGCCGGGTGTCCGGCATTGCGTGGGGCTCGGGATATGTGGGCGGGCTGATTTGCCTGGCGCTCTGCCTGGTGTTGTTCATCGACCGGTCGCCGCCATTGTTCGGTCTGTCGGCCGGCGAGAGCCGAGCCGGTGCGGGCGACGGCTCTGTTCGCCGCCGGATGGATCGCGGTGTTCGCCGCCCCGCTGCTGGCGATGACGCCGCGGTCACGCAATGTTCCCGCCGGTCGCGTGTGGCGGGATGGGCTAAGCGCGTTGGGCGCCACGTTGCGGCTCATGGTCCATGGCGGTGCGATGGCGCGGTTCCTGATCGCTCGCATGCTGTACACCGACGGGCTGACGACTCTGTTCGCCTTCGGCGGCATCTTTGCTGCCGGCAACATTCGGGATGGATGCGAAACAGACGCTGCTGTTGGGGATTGCGCTCAATGTTACGGCCGGGTGCGGCGCGTTCAGCTTCGCGATGATCGAGGACCGGATCGGCGCGAAGCCGGTGGTGCTGCTGGCGCTGGGGTTCCTGGTGGTGCTGGGAACATGTGCGCTGCTGGCACGGTCGGCGGGCATGTTCTGGGGGCTGGCGTTGGGGCTGGGCCTGTTCGTGGGGCCGGCGCAGGCGGCGAGCCGCAGCCTGATGGCGCGGCTGGCGCCGGCGGAGACGCGCAACGCGCATTTCGGGCTGTACGCGCTGTCGGGCCGGGTGACCGGGTTCATCGGGCCGCTGGCGCTGGGAGTGGTGACCGCGGCGAGCGGCAGCCAGCGGGCGGGCATGGCGGTGATCGTCGTGCTGCTGGGCGCCGGGGCCGTGCTGCTGGCGGCGACGCGGCTGCCGCTACCGCATCGTCAGTCGTGACCGAAGATGCTGTTGCGCTTTACCAGCGGCCGATGCAGGCGGCACGGGCGCGGACAGTGACGTAACGCAGCCAGCCTAACTGCGGCAGCAGCTGTGAGTAACGGCACGAAGGGCTTGGCCGGCGTCGGTGCGGCAATGAACAGCAGGCAGCACAGCCCGCCATAGACGGCGAATGCCCAATGGACGATGGCGATGCGACCAGGCGGGCATGCCGGACCGTTGCGCCACCTGATAGAGATGGCCGCGATGGGCGGTGGTCAGCCGCTCGCCGAGGACGGCGCGGCGGGCGAGCGTGAAGGCGACGTCGAACAGCACGCCGGACAGCAGCATCGGGACGAGCAGGAGCGACAGTTCGACGCCGTCGAACCGGCTGGCGACGACGCCCAGCATGGCCAGCATGAAGCCGCAGAACTGGCTGCCGACATCGCCCATGAAGATGCGGGCGCGGGGGAAGTTGAACGGCAGGAAGCCGATCAGCCCGGCGGCCAGCAGCAGGGCGGCGAAATAGGCGAACCAGCCGCCGTGGAATGCGGCGATGCCGGCCAGGAAGCAGGAGGCGATGAGAGCGACGCCGGCCGCCAGGCCGTTCAGCCCGTCGATGAAGTTCATCGCGTTGGTGACGAAGAGGATCCAGGCGAGCGTGGCCGGGCCGCCGATCCAGCCGATATAGAGCGGACCAACATAGGGCAGCCGGTAATCGCGCACATAGACGCCAGTGCCGACCGCGGCGAGCGCGGCGAGCAATTGGGCGCCGAGCTTGACCGCGAACGGCCAGTCCTTGAGGTCGTCGAGGAACGATACGATTGCGATCAAGAATGCGGCGCCGATGACGCCCGAGGAAGTACTGGTTCGCCAGTCGGGAGAACTCGGCGAACCAATAGAGGATCAAAAGTCCCACGAGGAAGGCGGCAACGATGCCGATGCCGCCGCTTTTCGGCACCGGCTGGGCGTGCGCCTTGCGTGGGTCGGGTGTATCCATCACGCCGACCCCGATCATCAGGCGCACGACGGCGGCGGAGAGCAACGCGAGCGCCCCGGCGAAGACGAGATGGCGGAACAGCGCGAGTGCGGTCACCGGGGGCGCTGCAAAGTTTGTGTGGGGCTATTTCTGGCGCCAGGGCAGACCGTTGGCTTTCCAGCCGGTGACGGTGCCGCGGTGACCGTCGGAGTCGGGCGGGCCCTCGAACCCGTCGGCGACGTTGTAGGCGTGCGGGAAGCCCGCCTGCTGCGCGGCGTGGGCGGCGGCGGCGCTGCGCCCGCCGGTGCGGCAGATGAAATAAAGGTGATGCTCCGGCGTGAGGCCGGATTGTTTCAGGTGATCCACGAATTGCCCGTTCACCTGCATGGCGGGATAGACCTGCCAGGGGATGAGAAGCGGCTGCTTGCCGGCCGGCGAGAGGTCGGGATGCCGACGAAATTCCACTCGGGGTCGGTGCGGACATCGACGAGCTGGGCCTGCGGGTCGGATTTGAGGGCTTCCCAGGCCTGGGCGGGCGCGACATTTTCGACCATTCTGCGAACTCCGGCTGCATGAGGGAGCGATGACCCAGTTGTATCACGGCTCAGGCTGGCAGGCAGACCTGGCGGCGGCGATCGGCGACACGCCGCTGATCCGGCTGCGGCGCGCGTCGGAGGCGACCGGCTGCACGATCCTGGGCAAGGCGGAGTTCATGAGCCCGGGCGGGTCGGTGAAGGACCGCACCGGGCTGTATATCATCGCCGATGCGGAGAAGCGGGGCGTGCTGAAGCCGGGCGGCACGATCGTGGAGGGGACGGCGGGGAACACCGGCATCGGGCTGACGCTGGTGGGCAATGCGCGCGGCTATCGCTGCGTGATCGTGATGCCGGAGACGCAGAGCAAGGAGAAGATCGACTTCCTGCGCATGATCGGCGCCGACCTGCGGCTGGTGCCGGCCAAGCCGTATCGTGACCCCGGCAACTATGTGCACGTGTCGCGGCGGATGGCGGAGGAAAGCGGCGCGGTGTGGGCCAACCAGTTCGACAATCTGGCGAATCGGGAGGGGCATCGGGCGCACACGGGGAAGGAAATCTGGGACCAGACCGAGGGCAAGCTGGATGCATTCACCTGCGCCTGCGGCACCGGCGGCACGCTGGCGGGTGTGGCGATCGCGCTGAAGGAGCGCAACCCGAAGGTGCGGATCGTGCTGGCCGACCCGGAGGGCAGCGCTCTGTATGAGTGGGTGAAGGGCAAGGAGATGACGGTCACCGGCAGCTCCATCACCGAGGGGATCGGACAGTCGCGGGTGCCGGGCAACCTGGAGGGCGCGC
The DNA here is from genome assembly GCA_963810715.1 of uncultured Pseudomonadota bacterium. Lineage (GTDB taxonomy): Bacteria > Pseudomonadota > Alphaproteobacteria > Acetobacterales > Acetobacteraceae > DATDIC01. Next base: position 106,371 of record CAWEOZ010000002.1, read on the forward strand.
CGATCGATGACGCGGAGAAGATACCGGACGGAGAGGCGCTGGAGCAGATCTACGACCTGCTGATCCATGAGGGGCTGTCGGTGGGCACCTCGTCCGGGATCAATATCGCGGCGGCGGTGCGGGTGGCGAAGGCGCTGGGGCCGGGCCATACGGTGGTGACGATCCTGGCCGACGGGGGCTCGCGGTATCAGTCGAAACTGTTCAACGTGGAGTTCCTGCGGTCGAAGGGGTTACCCGTGCCGCAGTGGATGAGCTGAGCGCGGCGGGCACCTGTCCGTTGCCGGCCGGCGGTGCCATTGCTCGGTCCGTCCGGCATGGACTTATCGACGTGGCAGGCGGCCTGGCGCGCAGCCTAACATTACAGTTGCGCTGAGATTCAATCTCTGAATCGATGCGGAGCCATGACTCGATTCGGAGGTCGTGGTGTCGGGTGCATCGATCGAGACGACGTTGGAGCTTTGGGTCTCAGCTCTGCGAGACGTCAAGGCGCGGATGCGTCAGTTGTTCAAGCAGGAGAGGATGGCTGTTTCGGCTGGGCTGTTTCTGGATGGGCTGCTCGGCGAGGAGCGGCGCAGGACCGGCTGGATGCGAGCCGAGGCGGCTGGCGATCCTGGCCCGTGGCGGCAGCAATCGGTGTTGGGGCGCGGGCAGTGGGACGCCGACGCGCTGCGCGACATGGTGCGCCAGTACGCGGTCGAGACGTTGGCCGACGCCGACGCGGTGCTGGTGATCGATGAAACCGGGTTCCTGAAGCAGGGCAAGGCGTCCTGCGGCGTGGCGCGCCAATACACCGGCTCCGCCGGCAAGATCACCAACTGCCAGGTCGGCGTGTTCGCCGCCTATGTCTCACGCCACGGCCATGCCTTCATCGACCGCTCTCTCTACCTGCCGAAAGCCTGGACCGACGACCCGGCGCGCCTGGCCGCGGCGCATGTGCCCGAAGATGTGGGCTTTGCGACCAAGCCACGCATCGCGGTGGGGATGATCACGCGGGCGCTGGCCGCCAACGTGCCCTTCGCATGGCTCGCCGCCGACACCGTCTATGGCGTGGGCGAGGTCGAGCAGGTGCTGCGCCGGGCTGGCAAGGGTTATGTGCTTGGGGTGCCGAGCACGCACCAGGTCCGCTCCTGGGGCAAGGCGCTGCCGATCACGGGCGCCGCCGAAGTGGTGGCCGCATCCCGCACGGCGCAGGACTGGCAGCGCCTGTCGGCCGGCACGGGGACCAAGGGGCCGCGCTTGCACGAGTGGTGCTACGTGGAACTTGCCGACCTCTCGGCCGACGCTTATGGCGGCAACGAACACGAGGTTGGACACGTGGCTTGCTGATTCGCCGTCACATCGGCGATGACGCGTTGGCGTTTTTTTCGACCTGGTGTCCGGTCGGCACGCCCATCGCAACGCTGGTCGCCGTCGAAGGCCACCGCTGGTCCATTGAGGACAGCTTCGAGACGGCGAAGAACGAGCTTGGACCTGATCATAATGAAACCAGATCCTGGCACGGCTGGCATCGACACGTCTCGCTCGTCATGCTGGCGTTCACCATGATGGCGCGCATTCGCCATACCGCCAATGTCGTCCCCGGCACGCCGAAAAAAACCTCGCCGCCACGCCGCTTGTCCACTGGTCGCTCCAGGAAATCCGGCGCATAGCCACGCGGCTCGCTCGACGACGCATCAACCCAGCACACATCATCGCCTGGTCACTCTGGCGACGAGCACATCAGGCCGCAGCCCAAGCAGCGCACCTGCGAAAATCGCAACTGTAATGCTAGGCAGCGGCCTCGCTGCAAAATGGGCCTTGATCCCGGCGATCCACTTCGCCGCCCGCTCATTGAGACGGAAGTCGTCGGACATCAGCCGACCGCGGGTGATCAGAATGCCGAGATCGGCCCCCTCGTACCGGTAATCGCCGGCCCGGCTATGCGTAAGAAAAACGCCTCAAGTTCACTGCCCACCGCGCGACGGTGATAGTCGAAGCGGTCGTACACCACGCTGCCATCGTTCTGCAGACGCCAGACCCCAGCCTCCGGTGCGGCCGTCAGCAGATCGACTGTATTTTCGGTATGCTTGATGACCATCTGGCTCCAGCTATCGATGTTATCCGGATCCGACCAACGCTCGTTCAGCTCATCGACATTGAGGCTGAATTCCGCGCCCGAGAACTCCAGGAGGTGGAACAGGAACAGCGGCGCGTCGGCGTGCGCAAAAGCCGCATGATTGGTCATCGAGCTCGCGCCGGTGACGCGTGGATTGAGCTCGCCGAGATACAGCTCCCTGCTGCCCTGATCGATGAGGAAGTCGAGTTCGAAATAGCCGCGGTAGCCTTTCTTGCACAACTGCTCGCCGAATTGGAACGTGTAGGCCCTGGCCTTGTCACGGATCGCCTGAGAGAACGAGCCGGCGAAAATCTCGTTGCCGCACCAGCCACCGCGGTAGGGTGTGAGCTCGGGGAAGCCGACCAACTCGGTCATCAGCGGACCGACGATCGTGCCATGCCTGGTGGCGCAGGCCTCGATGGCTGCGCTGCGACAGTCGATCCGTTTCATGATTTTTACCTCCGGCTTGGCGCCGATCTCGCCGGAGTGTTTGCGATAGTCGGACTCGGTGCGGATAAAGAACGTAGTGTGACCGGAATCGCCGAATGCGGTCTGCACCACCAGATCGTCGCCAAGGCCCGCGGCTTCCGCCGCCTTGCGAAGATCGCCCCAATTGCCGACGCTCGCGAGTATGTTCGGCACGCTGGGAACGCCGGCCTTGTTGCCGATGCGCACTGTCTCGACCTTGTTGTCCACTCCGTTCCGCAGCCGCGCCGACGGAAGCCAGACTTCCATGCCGAGCTCACGCGCGAGCTGTTCTGTCGCCTCGTCGAACATCAGGAAGACGGCCTTCGGCGCGCCTTCGCCACGGCGGATATGGTCGACCACATCCTTGTGCTCGAGCAGGTAGTTGTTGATCTCCTCGAGCGACCCGAACTCGCGGTGCGCTGCCGCTGTCGGCACGAACGTATTGGGGTGCCGCCCATCGTAACTATCGATGTAGCAGATATATTGGAAGTTCCTGACCCACTCGTCGATCCCGAGCAGGTTGAAATTAGTGGCGCCGATGAAGAAGATTGGCGTTTCGTTGCGATGGAAGAAGCGCCGCACGTCGGCGATCCCCCTCAGTACCTTCGTCACGGCGTCCTCCCCTTGCTCCGGTGTGGGTTAAGTGATCCTGACGGGACCCGCGCGAGGCGGCCTTCCGCCATGTCGCTCGTTCTACCGCTCGAGTCCCGCGCGGGAGCCGCGTTCCGGCTTGGCCAGACTGCCGAGCGAATTGAGATAGGCTCGATCAAAGCGATCCCGTTGATAGACGGTGAAATCGACCGCGCGGTCACGAGAGCTTTTCAGCGGCTGGCCGAGCGTGCGGAGCACGGTGTCCCGCTCGCGACGAACACGCTCGAAGTCGATCTCGACGGGCATGAATTCGGTCGCCGAGCCGGCCTCGTGCAGAACGTAACCGGCGGGGGCGATGACGATCGAGCGTCCGACGCCGCCGCCAGACACCCCGTTGATGTCGAAGAAGTAGCACTGGTTGATCGCCGCAGTGGCCCGCGCGATCGGCAGCTCCACGTCACGGTCGAGCGTATCCGTCATCGTCGGGTGCAGGATGACCTCGGCGCCCATGGCGGCGAGCGTACGTGAAGTTTCGGGAAACCACATGTCGTAGCAAATCGAAACGCCAAAGCGCCCGGTTTGTGGCACGTCAAAAATGCAGAACTCCGTTCCCGACTGTACGTCGCGCTCGTATGGCCGAAATGGGAACATCTTGCGGTAGCGTGCGATCGTCGTGCCCGCCGGATCGATGACGAGAGCGGTGTTGTAGATGCCGCCCGGCATGCGCTCGAACTGGCTGCCGGGGATAAGCCAGATCCCGTGTGTCGCCGCCATGCGCTGGAAGGCGAGTTCCGCCGGGCCGCCGGGCGGCTGGGCGAGGCCGGGCGCACTGCCGAACGCGGCGAGCTCGCTGAACAGCACCATCTGCACCCAGGGAAAGCGTTGCAGCAGCGCTTCGAGATGTCGCTCCATGGCAGGAACGTTATCGACGCCGTGTGAGACGGTCATTTGGATGCCGGCAATCGCGAACGGGATCACTTCAAACTCCACACGCTGTGCGGCCGCAGCCAGGTCGTCGTCATCGGGAAACGAGCAGCCGCCGTTCGAGTGCGCGGGCGTAGGCGGTGAGCGGTGAGCACAGAACGAAGTAGATCACAGCGACGAGGCCATAAACGACGAATGGCCGGAAGGTTGCGTTGCTGATGATCTCGCCCGTGCGCGTGAGCTCGCGAAAGCCGACGATCGAGGTCAGCGCAGTGCTCTTCAGCAACTGCACGAGAAAGCCGACGGTCGGCGGGATGGCGATGCGCAGCGCCTGCGGCAGGATGACGAGCCGCAACTGCGCGAGCCGAAATGCAGCCCGAGGCGCGGCGCCGGCATCCCATTGGCCGCGCGGGATCGCCTCGCACGCGCCGCGCCAGATCTCGCCGAGATAGGCGCTGGCGTACAGCGTCAGGCCGACGCCGGCGCAAGCCAGGGCTGCACGTCGATGCCGAGCAGCGGCAGGCCGAAGAACACCAGGAACAGCTGCATCAGCAGCGGCGTGCCCTGGAACAGCTCGATGTAGAGTTTGGCCGCCGAGGCCGCGCGTTTGCGGCTGGCTGACGCGCAGCAGCGTCAGCAGCAGCCCGGCCACGCCGCCGCACGAGAAGGCGATGGCGGACAGCAGCAATGTCCAGCGTGTCGGCCAGCAGCAGGTTGCGCAGCGATGTCCCAGAGCGTGAAGTCGATCAGCGGATCCCCGCGCGAGCAGGCGGCGGCCGGCCAGCATCAGAACACGGCGCAGCAGGGATGGACAGGCAGCAGATAGATGGCCGTGACCAGCGCATAGGTCTGGAACGCAGGAAGGTGCGCGACTGGATGAAGTCGGCCTCGTAGGTCAGGTCGCGCACTGCGATCTGCGACACGACCGCCGATTCCAGCAGGTGATCACGAGCTGGCTGACCAGGGCTGGAAACACCGCGCCCAGCGCCTGCGGCAGCACGATGCGCAGGAACACGCGGAACCGCGCAGGCCCAGCGCCTGGCCCGCTTCGCGCTGGCCGGGGGCGACGGCATCGAGCCCCGCACGGACGATCTCGGTGCCGTAGGCGGCCAGGTTGATCGTCATCGCCAGGATCGCCGCGGCCGATGGCGTTCAGATGAAGGCCCAGACTCGGCAGGCCGAAGAAGATGAAGAACAGCTGCACGATGAACGGCGTGTTGCGGATCAGCTCGACATAGCCGGTGGCCGCCGCCCGGCACCAGCGGATACCTGCTGCGCCGGGCGGTCGCGCCGACCACGCTCAAGGCACTGCCGAAGACGATGGTGACGGCGATCAGCATGATCGTCGTCACCGCACCGTTCAGCAGCGCAGCACCAGCGGCCCAATCCATGGCGAGCGTCCGGCTGCCGCATCGGCAGCGCAAGAGCGCTTCAGATCCTTCGGGTCCAGCGGCTTCTGCAGCCACTGATGCGAGATCTCGTTCAACGAGCCGTCCGTCTTCATCTTGGCGATCGCGTCGTCGAGAGCCTGCTTAAGCGCCGGCTCGTTCTTGTTCAGGGCGATATGGTCGGGCGAGCTGAGCAGCTGGAATTTCTGCTCCGGCTCGATCGCTCGGGTGACGCGCCAGGACGGTGGCGCCGACATCGTTGCCGACGGCGATCAGCTGCACCTGGCCCGCGAGGAAGGCGGAGATCACGCCGTTATAGTCGTCGAACCGCTCGATGTCGGCGTCCTGGGGCGCGGCCGCGGTCAGCGAGGTGTCTTCCAGCGTGCCGCGATTGACGCCGATGGACTTGCCCGCCAGATCGGCCGGCGCCGGTCACTGCGAGCGAACGCGGCCCCATCACGGCGATGTAGTAGGGCGCATAGGCGATCGGTGAAGTCGATCACCTTCTCGCGCTCCGGGCTTTCGCCGACGCTCAACAGCAGGTCGACCTTGTGCTCCTGCAGATAGGGAATGCGGTTCTGGCCGGTGATGCCGACCAGGGCGAGCTTCACGCCGAGCGACTTGGCCAGGCGTTGGCGACGTCGATATCATAGCCATGCAGGCTCATGTCGGCGCCGGCCGAGGCGAACGGCGGGAAATCCTCGAACACGCCGACCTTCAGAACGCCGGCCTTGTGGATGTCGTCCAGCGCGTCGGCGCGGGCGGGCCCGGCGGCCAGCCCGCGAACCCGCAAGGCGGAGCGAGGCAAGCAGTGACAGGCGGCTCAGCGGCTTGCGTATCGCATCATCGTCTCCGGTTTTGATGCGGGGTTGATCAGGAGCGGGTCGAGTGGGGACGAGCATGCAGGCATCGGGCGGGAAGCTCGACGACCATGGACTGCCCCGGACGCAGCCGGTGTGCGTGCGGTTGGGCTGCGACCACCAGCACGCGCTGGCCGCTGCGCAAGTGCCACACGATCTGCCGCACCGCGCCGAGCAGGGCAACGTCGCACCACCTCGCCGTGGCATCCGGTTCGGCCCGGCGCGGTCGGCGATATCGGGCAGCAGGTCGACGCTTTCCGGGCGGACGCAGAGATCGAGGCGTCGCGCGGTCGGCATGCCCGGGACGCGACCTGCAGTGTCAGGCCGCAGGTGGTCTGGAACGTCGCGGCATCGCCACAGGCCGCCGGCGAACCAGTTGGAGCGGCCCATGAACTCGGCGACGAAACGGCTTGCGGTCGGGCGTAGATGTCGTCGGGCGTGCCCTGCTGCACGATGCGGCCGCGATTCATGACGAACACGCGCTCGCCCAGGCTCATGGCCTCCTCCTGGTCGTGCGTCACCACGATGGCCGAGGAGCCGACGGCGGCGAGCACGTCGCGCAGTTCGGCGCGCAGTTCCTGGCGCAGCTTGGCATCCAGCGCGGACAGCGGCTCATCCAGCAGCACCACGCCCGGGCGGGTCGCCAGCGCGCGGGCCAGCGCGACGCGCTGCTGCTGGCCGCCGCTGAGCTGGTTGGGAAGACGCTCGCCGTAGCCGGGGAGTTTCACCAGCGTCCAGCATCTCGGCCACGCGGCGGCGGGATGTCGTGCTTCGGGAAAGCCGCGATGGCGCAGGCCGTAGGCGACATTGGCGGCGACCGTCATGTGCGGGAACAGCGCGTAGTGCTGGAACAGCAGGCCGATGTTGCGCTCGTAGGGACGCTTGCGCGCCATGTCCGCGCCGGCGATGCGCAGCGTGCCGGTATCCGGCGCCTCGAACCCGGCGATAACGCGCAGGATGGTGGTCTTGCCGCAGCCGCTGGGGCCGAGCAGGGCCACGGTCTCGCCATGCGCGATGTCGAACGACACGCCGTCGACCGCGCGACGGCGCCGAAGGCTTGGTCACGTCGCGGAATTCGAGGGAGTTGGCCATGCGCCTATGCCCTGAACATGCCCTGGCCGATCAGCGCGGTTGAAGCCGACGGCCCGGTCCAGCACGAAGATCAGCAGCGGCGGTCACACGCCATCAGCATCACCGCCGCCGCGGCGATGGTCAGGTCGAAGTTCGCGCGCATCGCGCTGACCAGCGCGACCGGCAGCGTGTAGGTGGTAGGATCGGTCAGGAAGGTGCTGACCGCGACATCGTCCAGCGAAACCGCGAAGGCGAAGATGGCGCCGGTGATGATGCCGGTGCGGATCAAGCGGCAACGTGACGCTCCAGAACGCCGGCGTTCGGTGGCGCCCAGCACCAGCGCCGCTTCGGTCAGGGCCGGGTCGCGCCCGACCAGGCTCGCGAGCGTGGCGCGGATCGTATAGGGCAGCGTGATGATGACATGGCCGCACAGCAGGCGGACGAAGCCGTTGATCACGCCGGCCTGCGACAGGGACAGCAGCAGCGAAAACCCGATCACCACCGGCGGCACGACCAGCGGCGACAGGAACAGCGCCAGCAGCAGGCCGCGGCCGGGGAACGCGGCGCGATCCAGCGCGATGGCGGCGGCGGCGCCGACCGCTGAGGAGATCGCCGCCGCAAGGGCAGCGAGCTGCGAGGCTGACGCGCAGGCCTGCGATGAAGGTATCCTGCGAGAAGCAATTGACGAACCAGCGCAGCGACAGGGCCGGCGGCGGCAGCGGCCCCAGATAGCTGCGCGCGTCGAAAGCCATCAGGATCGTGACCAGCAGCGGCACGACCAGAAACCACGATGGCGAAGACGATGCAGGGCCACGACACGAGGGTCGCCGCCGGAGACGTCGCGCGATGCGTCCGCCGCGGCCAGCGTCACGGCGCGTGCCCCGCGCTGCGGCCGAGCGAGGAGAGCCCCATCACGACCAGCAGCGAGACCACCAGCATGACGACCGAGATCGCGGCGCCGCTGGGGTAGTCGGCGATTTCGCTGAAGCGATCGTAGATCGTGTTGGAAACGAACAGCACGCGGCCCTTGCCGAGCACCATCGGGATGACGAAGGCGCTGATCGAGAAGGTGAGCGCGATCAGGAAGGCGGCCACCAGGCCGGCGCGGCTCAGCGGCAGGGTGATCGTCAGATGCGCCCGCCAGGCCGGCGCGCCCAGCGATCTGCGCCGCATCCAGCAGCCGCGGGTCGACGTTCTGCACGGTGCCCAGCAAGGTCAGCGTGGCGACCGGAATGATGTAGTGCAGCAGGCCGGCAGCCGACGAGGCACTGGATGTACCAGCTGCTGTTCGGCGAGATGCCGAGCGCCGCGCAGCACCGGGCGCAGGATGCCGACCGAACCGAAGGTCAGCTCGATCGCGTAGGTGCGGACCAGCATGCTGAGCAGGATCAGCGTGATCAGGAAGCCGGTGGCGGCCAGCACGCGCCCGCGCGCGGAGAACCGGCGGACGACGTACCAGGCGAGCGGATAGGAAACCGCCAGTCCGACACGGTCGCTAGAAGGCTGATGCGGAACGTCTCGATGAACAGCCCGAGGAACGGCAGGTTTGCAGCTCCAGCGTAGTTGTCCAGCGTTGAACGGCGCGCCCGCCGCCGTCGCCGACACGGCCGGGCGTGAAAACCGGAAGCTCTCCATCAGCAAGCCAACCATCGGCACGACGAAGATGGCCCCGAAGATCAGCAGCGCCGGCAGTAGCAGCAGCAGCTGGCCCGTTCCGCTTGAGCGCCATGGACGTCAGTCCCACTACAGCAACGGTGCGATATCCGATCTCCCAGCGCTTCGTCCAGGCGTCCTGGGACGCGAGGACCACCTGATAATCGGGCACGTAGACGAATTCCTTCATCTCGGATGGCGTGAAGGAGAGGTGCTTCAGGTTGCGGCCACGGCCGCCTTGGCGTTGAGCGGTGCCTCGCCGGCGATCTTGGCTGTAGAGCGTATTCATTGCCGGGCTGATGGCAAAATTGATGAAGTCAAGCGTCGCCTTCGATTGGGGCGGTTCTTCATTACCGCGAAGCCGCTCTGGTACAGGAAGGCCTCCATGCCGGGCTGCTTCGTGAGTCGGGTGATGGGGAAGTCTTTCGCGACCGCCGCCCAGCTCGGTTCTGCGAAGAAGCCGACCGAGGTCTCCCCCGCTGGTAAAGGAGTTGGTGAAGTCCACGTCGGTCACAGCGACGCGGCCGATATTGCCCGACTTCGCCAGGGTCTTCATCAGATTCCAGCCCGGCTCCATGTTCTTCTCGCTGCCGCCGGCGTGCAGTGCCAACGCTACGATCTGCAACATCATGCTCTGCGTCGGCCCGGGCCAGCAGATGGCGCCTTTCAATTTCGGCGAGAACAGGTCGTCGATGCTGGTGATCTTGATCGGTGCGGTGTCGGTGCGATAGCCGAAATAGATGCCGCCGACCGCACGCGGCACAGCCTTCCAGTTGCCCTTCGCGTCTTTGATGATAATGTTTTCGGTGATGTCGGCTAGGTTCGGCACGTCGCTGGCGGAGACTGTAACCAGCCAGCCTTCCGCCATCATGCTGTAGAAACTGCCCTCCCACCCGGCCACATAGTCGTATTCCACGCGCGGCCAGGCGGCCTTGATCTTCGGCAGGATCGATCCCGCCCCGCCCTGGAACAGAACCCAGTTGAACGCGGAGGTCTGCTGATGGGCAGCAATCTGTTTCATCGCCGCCACGATGTCACCGCCCCATTCCGCCGCGGTCAGGTTGGCGACCGCCGCCTCTGCCCGCTGCGATAGCAGCGAGGGTCCAAGCAATGCTGGCATGGCGAGCACGCCAGCGCCTCCAAGAAGCCGACGACGCGTGAAGTTCGACGTCATGGGAATCTCCTCCAACGCAGGGGTATCCATCGTGTCGTCGCTAACGAAAGCCGGCAACGACCTGGGCGGCATTGCCGAACAATACGGAAAGCCAGCGACGAATTACATGTCAATTCACCGATGCGCGGTTCCGGGTCGGCCGAAGTGAGGCTAGTTGTCGTTGCCAAGGAGGTTGTCGCTCCTCCCCCTGATGATGCTTGCGTCGCGGTGGACGGCGTCAAGCCCAAGCCGCCTGCGGCGGTCGCTGCGCGAGGCTTGACCCCGTCCACCGCGACGAAGCGTGGCTCGGGATCGGATGTGGCGGGAGGTGTGGTGGTTCTGGCCGCGTTCCACGTGGCGATCCAGTTGAGCGGTGAGGTTGCGTGCAAGGCTGAGTGCGGGCGGCTGCGATTGTAGGTATCGATCCAAAGCGGCATCGCCGCAGCACGATCGGCCGAGCTGTGGAACGGCTGTGCATACGCCCATTCGCGCAGACTGGTCTGGATAAATCGCTCGGCCTTGCCGTTGGTACGCGGCGTATACGGTCTGGCGCGCTTGTGCTTGATGCCCCGCTCGGCCAGCAGGTCGCGGATGGCGAAGCTCGTATAAGCCGAACCGTTGTCGGTCATGATCCGCTCGACGATTGCGCCATGCTCGGCGAACCATTCGATCGCCCGTGCGGTGAACGGTATGGCACTTTCCTTGCGCTCGGTGGGGAGCAGTTCCGTGTAGGCCAGACGCGAGGCGTCATCGACGGCGACATGGACATATTCCCAGCCGGTCCCGCGTCGGTTGCTTTGGCCGGTGCGATCGCCGGTGATGCGATGGCCGATGCCGTCGATGCGGCCGAGCTTCTTGATGTCGATATGGATGAGTTCGCCTGGTTGGTCGCGTTGATAGCGGATGACGGTGGGCTTGGGATCGAGTGCGCCGATGCGGCCGAGCCCGGCGCGGCGCAGCACAAGGCCGAGGGTGGAGACGGGATGGTGCAGCCGCCAGGCAATGGTGGGGGCCGCCCTGATCTCATCGTTCTGCTGGTGGCTCAGCTTGTTGGGGCTGCGATGTGGCCGCGACGAGCGATCCATCAGTCCCGCCGTCCCTTCCGAGGCATGACGATCGCGCCACTTGCGCACTGTCCGCGGCGTAACCCCCGCCGCATCGGCCACCGCCTGCACCGTCCAGCCGCTCGCCAGCCGTTGCACCATCAGCATTCGACTATGGCGGGTGGTGCGCGCATTATCATGGATGTCCATCCGGGGCCTCCGGGCAGGGGTTGCAGGTGTGGCAACCACAGCCTCTCAGTCCAGCCTCGGAGGGACAATCTCTCACCTGGAAAGATTACCGACACGAGGGCAAGACCAAGTTGATGACTTTGGCCGCCGACGAGTTCATCCGGCGGTTCCTGCTGCATGCCGTGCCCGACGGGTTCCATCGCATCCGCCATGTCGGCCTTCTCGCCAACGGTCACCGCACCGAGAAGCTGGAGACTGCCGGGCCTTGCTCGCAGCGCCGGCGCCCTGAGCCGCCGCCGGCCGAGAGCTATCAGGAACGCCATCGCCGTCTGACCGGGCACGCTCTCGACGTCTGCCCCGATTGCGGCGGGCCGATGCGGGAGCGCGGGCCGTTGCCTCGGCGACCGCCGCCGCGCGGGCCGTTCTGGTGCGACAGCTCATAACCGGCAACGCGCAGGTCAGCCGCCGCCAGCAAGCCGGCAAAGCCGATGTCCGCATTGGCTGGGCGCGGCGTTGCCCGCCGAGCAGCCCGCGGTTCCCGGTCGCGCCCATGGCCGACGGCGTGCCCGTTGACAAGCCCCGATCTGCGTCGTCGATCGGGTCCACCGCCGACGTCTCGCGGCACACCGGCGCGCCCCGGACGCCCTGACGCCCCTCCCGCTCGGCAGCCAGGGCCATACAAAGCTCATAGCGGCCGCGGCCCGCGGTTAGTTCAATCCGGCTTCAATGAGGTCGAGCCTCGTGCGCAAGGCGGTATCAGTGGCGCGCGACCTCACAGAAGCCTCCAGATTCCGGCTCGGCCGGTAATCTGATTTCAAGATGCTGGCTGGAAGACGGAGGCCAGCATTCATGGGTGCTCCTTATTTCCTGGATTTGCGTGAGCGTGTTGTCGCAGCCGTCGGCTCCCGGATACGGTTCTGTCAGCCCTTGCGCCACTCGGGAGATTGGGCAGGCTGGGTCCTCGTGAGGGGATGGAAGCGGGATGCGATGCGCCGCATGTGGATCGATGGCTATCAGTGACCGGCCTGAGCGGACAACACAAGACTATCGCCGGTTCCGATGCTGCAACTGCGGCAAGCAATTCAACGAGCGCAGCGTCGGGGTGCTCAACAGTGCGCCGTATCCCAGCGATGTCATCGCTCTCGTTGTGCTCTGGCGGCTGCGCTGCAAGCTGAGCCTACGGGGTCTGGCGGAGATGTTCCTGACCCGCGGGTTCATCTTCAGCTATGAAGCGGTACGCGATTGGGAGGCCAAACTGACGTCGGCGCTCGCCGAGAACCTGCGGCGCCGGCGCAAGGGCAGGGTTGGCCCCAGCTGGTACATCGACGAGACATATATCTGGGTGCGTGGTAGATGGCGGTATCTCTATCGGGCGATCGATCGAGACGGTGCTTTGGTGGACGCTGAGCGAGCATCGTGACCTTGCTGCCGCGAAGGCATTCTTCCGATCGGCGAAGACGGTCACCAATGTCACGCCGGATCGGGTCACCACCGACGGCCATGATGCCTATCCCAGAGCCATCCTGTACCGAGTTTGGTAAACATGTGCGGCACCGGGTGAGTCGCTACCTCAACAACAGACTTGAGCAGGACCATCGCGGCATCAAGGGTTGATGTCGACCGATGCTTGGACTGAAGAGCATGGGATCGGCGACACGCTACTGCCGCGACTATGACGAAGTCCGAAACTTTCTACGGTGCCGATCCAAAATGCGCCAACATGCTCCCACCGGAGAGCAGCGCCGGCGGCACATGCGGAAAATCGCGATTGTCCTCGCTGTCCCAGCAACAGCTTAACTGCTGGCGCCGGTTGCGAAAACTTGCCGAACAAAACGGCGCGAGAAATGACACAACCACCGCGTCGGCGTGAGGGTGGCGAGCTCGATTATGAATTTGAGAAACTCGGCAAAACATTCATCGACCGGAACACGCCGCTCCACGATGCCGGCCATAAATGCCTGCTCGTTGAAGAGTTCCAGCTGGGACCGGTTGCGTTCCAGCCCATTGGAATCGAATTCCTCGCCCATCAGCGCGATCGTTTCGTCCAGCTCCGCCTCCAGCCACGGGACGGCGTAAGGAAAACCCCTCAGCGAGGCGACGAATGCAGCGTTGCACCGATCAAACGCATCCGTCAGCGCGCGAGCGATCCAGTGGTTGGTCTCCCACACGGCGCGTCGCAGCACGACCAGATGCAGGGGCGGATAGACCCCGGTCTGTTGAAAATAGAGCGATTTCGTTCTGCGCATATCCGGGAACAGGCGCACGATGGGGCCATTCTCCGGATGGTAGAGTTTTGGCCTAGGCGGGCTCCACATCGCGTCGATATCGCCGGCGACCAGCATCTCTGCCGCAAAGCGGCCTGGGGGAACGGGATGGACTCCTCCGGCAGGGTGACGACATGGGACGTTTCGCCCCCACCTCAATGTCGCCGACCCACCATTCCACGGCATCGAGCGGGATGCCGATATACTGCTGAAAGTGACGGTACCAGACGGAGCCGCTGGCCACCCAGCTGTAGAGGCCCATGCGCTTGCCGCGAAGGTCGGCCGGCTGCCTCACCGGTCCGTCCTTGCGGACGTAGAGGTCTCTGGCGGCGAATCCGCGCAGGATGAAGATGGGCAAGCCGACGAAGCTGTGGTCGCCACTCGCGATGCGGCGGAGATGACCGGCAAGCGAGCTTTCCCCGCCGTCAATGCCCGGATCGCCGAGTACCCTGCGCAGCAGATCGGCGCGCATTGGCCAAGAGCCAGACCGTCCGAGTTTCAGCTTGAGGTCGATTCCTTCGGCGGTCACCTCGCCAGTGAGAAATGGCACGAGAGGCGCGAATAGTCTGCGGCGGCGAGCGTGAGCGGGAGGGTCATGCCGGGTTTCCTTTGGGGCGGGCGGTTAGACATGCGGCGACACGATCAGACGGAAGGGAAGCACGACATCGGAAACCGTCGACGGATCGGCAGTCCATAGTTTTTTCAGCACGCCAGCAATTGCGGGACCAAAATCCTCGCAGGGAACGCTCACGGTTGTAAGCCATGGGGCGAGATAGGCATTCAACGGGCTGCCGTCAAAGCCGACGATCTCCATGTCTTGTGGGATGCGCAGCCCGTGCTCCTGGCAACGTTTTGCCGCGCCATAGGCAATTTCATCCGTCGTGCAAAACATAGCATCGGGCGGATTCCGTTCTGCAAGCAGGGCCGCCATCGTGTCGTAGCCTGCACGCTTCCGATCACCCGCATACAACTCCACCTGGCTGGAGCGGCCGCCATTAGCGAGCTTTTCATACTCTGCGACAAACCCTGCCAGCCGACCACGTGTCGCCGACGAGCCGAGCGGGCCGTGCATAAGGTAGACGTCGCGGTGCCCGCGGCCGACGAGGTGACGCGCCACTTCGCGGCCTGCAAGAGCATTGTCGATCCCGACAAAGGGCCCTGCCATACGGGTCGGCGACCGGCGATTGACGAAAACCACCGGTATGGCACAGCCCGGAACAAGGCACGGCGGTCAGTCATGACCGCCTCCCCCGCTACGGATACGCTGTCCATATTCGTCGAGGATCGCCTGGTCCTCCGGCGCGGATGTCTCCGCGTCGGGTTGTCCGGTCTGAGCAGCCTCGGCAGGATCGGCGGCAAGCTTCGTGGAGGCCCCCGGGGCAGAGCCATCGCCTTCATGTTCCCGCCGGTGCGTCAGCGACTAGCTTCTTTATCAATAAACGTTGTTTGCTGATCCGGATCTGTCGCCCGTTCTCCGTTACAGTAATTCGGCCGAGCAGTTCCTTGATGGTTTCGGTCTGCAGATTGCGAACGCCTTTAGGGCGGCCGCTCGGGTTACCCGACTGACCCTTCGGGAACCGGCTGTGCAGGGGCGGTCGGCCGCGCCCCACCGGATAGCGATTCTCAGACATGGCACGCCTCCGGCTCGGCAATGACTGACTGCATCATGGCAGCTGCCTCGAAGCTCTCGCTTGTCTCGGCATGCACGGCAGCAGCGCCCGTAAGCCTCTGCCAGCGGCGGATGATCACGTCGACATAGAGCGGATCGATCTCGAGAAGGCGGGCGTGCCGGCCCGCCCGCTCCGCGGCGATCAGGGTGGTGCCGCTGCCACCGAACGGATCAAGCACGATGCCACGGCGATGAGAGCAGTCCTTGATCGCGTCCATCACGAGCGCAACAGGTTTGACTGTCGGGTGCATGTCCAGCTCCTCGGACCGGCCGCGCCGGAAGCTGTTCACCTCGGCATAGTCCCAGACGTTGGTCCGGTAGCGGCCGTGCTCGCCCAAGCCGAAATTGTTGATGTGCGGCCCGCTGCCGAGCTTGAACACGAAGACAAGCTCGTGCTTCGATCGGTAGAAGGTTCCCATGCCGCCGTTGTTTTTGTTCCACACGCAGAGGTTCTTTAGTTCAGCGTAGGCGGCGCGCCCTGCATGCAGCACCTCGCACATGTGCCGCCAGTCCATGCAGACGTATTGGATGGCTCCGTCGGCGGACACCGAGCTCATGTTCGCAAAGAGTGCGGACAGGAAACTTGTGAATTCGGCTTCGGTCATCTCGCCGGAGGCCATGGTGAATTTCCGGTGCCGGGTTTTGCCGAGCCCTGAGACATGACCTTGAATGGGGACGTTGTAGGGTGGGTCGGTAAACACGAGCTGGGCCCGCTCGGCTCCGAGGAGCCGTTCGTATGACGCCGGCTCGAGAGCGTCGGCGCAGAGCAGTTTGTGAGACCCCAGCAACCAGAGGTCGCCCCGACGCGAAACGGCGGGGGCCCTAGCATTACAGTTGCGCTGAGATTCAATCTCTGAATCGATGCGGAGCCATGACTCGATTCGGAGGTCGTGGTGTCGGGTGCATCGATCGAGACGACGTTGGAGCTTTGGGTCTCAGCTCTGCGAGACGTCAAGGCGCGGATGCGTCAGTTGTTCAAGCAGGAGAGGATGGCTGTTTCGGCTGGGCTGTTTCTGGATGGGCTGCTCGGCGAGGAGCGGCGCAGGACCGGCTGGATGCGAGCCGAGGCGGCTGGCGATCCTGGCCCGTGGCGGCAGCAATCGGTGTTGGGGCGCGGGCAGTGGGACGCCGACGCGCTGCGCGACATGGTGCGCCAGTACGCGGTCGAGACGTTGGCCGACGCCGACGCGGTGCTGGTGATCGATGAAACCGGGTTCCTGAAGCAGGGCAAGGCGTCCTGCGGCGTGGCGCGCCAATACACCGGCTCCGCCGGCAAGATCACCAACTGCCAGGTCGGCGTGTTCGCCGCCTATGTCTCACGCCACGGCCATGCCTTCATCGATCGCTCTCTCTACCTGCCGAAAGCCTGGACCGACGACCCGGCGCGCCTGGCCGCGGCGCATGTGCCCGAAGATGTGGGCTTTGCGACCAAGCCACGCATCGCGGTGGGGATGATCACGCGGGCGCTGGCCGCCAACGTGCCCTTCGCATGGCTCGCCGCCGACACCGTCTATGGCGTGGGCGAGGTCGAGCAGGTGCTGCGCCGGGCTGGCAAGGGTTATGTGCTTGGGGTGCCGAGCACGCACCAGGTCCGCTCCTGGGGCAAGGCGCTGCCGATCGCGGGCGCCGCCGAAGTGGTGGCCGCATCCCGCACGGCGCAGGACTGGCAGCGCCTGTCGGCCGGCACCGGGACCAAGGGGCCGCGCTTGCACGAGTGGTGCTACGTGGAACTTGCCGACCTCTCGGCCGACGCTTATGGCGGCAACGAACACGAGGTTGGACACGTGGCTTGCCGATTCGCCGTCACATCGGCGATGGCGCGTTGGCGTTTTTTTCGACCTGGTGTCCGGTCGGCACGCCCATCGCAACGCTGGTCGCCGTCGAAGGCCACCGCTGGTCCATTGACGACAGCTTCGAGACGGCGAAGAACGAGCTTGGACCTGATCATAATGAAACCAGATCCTGGCACGGCTGGCATCGACACGTCTCGCTCGTCATGCTGGCGTTCACCATGATGGCGCGCATTCGCCATACCGCCAATGTCGTCCCCGGCACGCCGAAAAAAACCTCGCCGCCACGCCGCTTGTCCACTGGTCGCTCCAGGAAATCCGGCGCATAGCCACGCGGCTCGCTCGACGACGCATCAACCCAGCCCACATCATCGCCTGGTCACTCTGGCGACGAGCACATCAGGCCGCAGCCCAAGCAGCGCACCTGCGAAAATCGCAACTGTAATGGTAAGCCGGGCGTCAGATCACCTCCGCGGCGCCTCGTAGCTGGCCGGCACCGGCGGCGGCGCGTCCAGCGGGCCGACCGCATGCGCCATCACGCGTTGCCACGTTCCGCCACGTGCACGATCGGGCGTCCGCCATGGGCCGGGTCGGTGTAGGCCATTGCCGGTGATCGACACGCTGATGATCGTGCCCTTGCCGGGTGCCATGCCGAACGGCATCCCAGGTCCGAACACCGCCGGAATCGCCGGCCCCGGCTGCATCATCGGCGCCTGGAAGAACGCAGCCATCTGCGCCTGCATTGCATTCATCTCGGCCGACATCTGCCGGAACATCGCGCTGGCGCTGACGATCATCTGCGCAGCCTGTGCTTCGAACGCTGCCGGCGTCACGGTGACCACCCCGGGTTGCATTGGGGCAGCGAGATGCTGAGGGCAGGCGAGCGCCGCCGCCGATCCAAGTCCGAGCAGCTGCACCGCCGCACAGGCACCCAGTATTGAACGCAGTCTCATTGCGACATCCTCTTGCGGTTGCTGGCGGCCGATCATGTGATTGCCCCCGCCTTTCCGCGACTTCGACGCCATCGTGAAAATCTGTGTCGTCTGCGGGGGTCCGGCTATCGCACGCCTCGCACCCCGCGCGGCGCACTGGCAGGCTGGCGGAAAAGGACCTTAGATCAGGCGCGGCAATCCGCCGCCAGGGAGGACACCATGCCGGACACGACAAAACTCGAACAAGGCCGCGCGATGCGGCGCAGGCTGATGGGCGATGCCTATGCGGATCGGCTGGAGAAGACGGTCTATACCGACGATATCATGGGCAAGTTTGCCGAATACTCGACCGAGGCGGTGTTCGGCGGATTGTGGTCGCGCCCGGGGCTCGATCTGAAGACACGGGCACTGATCTGCGTGGTGTCCGATACCGCCATGGGCCGCGACCCGGAGCTGGCGATCCATCTGCGGATGGCGCGGCGCCAGGGGTGGACGGAGGATGAACTGGTCGAGGCGCTGCTGCATCTGTCGGGCTATGTCGGCCTGCCGCTGGTGCGCGAGGCGCTGATGACCGCCCGAAAGGTGTTCGAGGAGATGCGGGCCGAGGGGTGATCCGAAACTGTCGCCGGCCGATGCGGCGTCGTTTCGCGAGTTACGGCTGGAGGCGTT
Organism: uncultured Pseudomonadota bacterium; assembly: GCA_963810715.1. Lineage (GTDB taxonomy): Bacteria > Pseudomonadota > Alphaproteobacteria > Acetobacterales > Acetobacteraceae > DATDIC01. The sequence continues at coordinate 125,130 of CAWEOZ010000002.1, forward strand.
GCGCGACTGTCCCTCGGCGTTCGGCGCTTCGTATCGAGACGGAACGGGAGTGGGCCCTGGAGGCGTTTGCGCGGCGTATCCCGGACGGGGCGCCGGATGCGGTGTTCGGGGCGTGCGAGGGTGGCGGTGTCGCAAAGCTGGCGGGGATTGCCGGGTTTCGTGTCAATCCGGGGCTGAAGGAACGGCACAAGGGCATGGTCTAAGGCATGTATGTGCGCCCGTCTGCGCGCCGGAGCGGTATGGGTCGCGCACTGCCGCGAGCGGTGATCGTGCATGCGGGGGAGGTGGGAGGGGTGGAGATCGTGCAGCTCAGCGTGGTGACGGCGCAGCCAGTGGCGCGGGCGTTGTACGACCGGATGGGATTCATGCCGTACGCAATCGAGCGCCGGGCGCTGCGGGTTGGAGCGCGTGAGTATTATGACGAGGAGCTGCGCGCGCTGGTGTTGGGGACGGGGGCTGATGCGCGCGTCGCATAGTCGTGCGGTTGCGTGCAATCCGGGGGCAGTCGGATGCGGGCGGTACCTGAAGCGAGGATGGCCGGGACCAGCCATGTCGTAACGATAGGGAAACTATGTGTTGCTGTGGCCGTATCGGGCGGCTTGGCGTGCCGGCGCACACGCGCCATCGTGACCCATGACCCAGCGCATCGCCATCGGCGGCTTCCAGCACGAAACCCATTCCTTCGCCCCGCGGCCCACGGGCTGGGGAGATTTCGTCCAGCCTGGCGGATTTCCGCGCCTGCAACACGGTCCGGGGCTGCTCGACGCGCTGCGCGGAACGTCCGTGCCAATTGCCGGCGCGATCGGCGAGCTGGAATTGATGGGCATCACGCCGATCCCGCTGGCTTGGGCCATCGCCGCGCCTGCCGGGCCGATCGAGGACGAGGCGTTCGAGCGCATCGCCGCGCTGATCTGCGCCCGTCTGTCGGACACGCTCGAGGAGGGCCCGCTCGATGGGGTCGTATCTCGACCTGCATGGCGCGGCCCTGACCGAGACGTTCCCGGACGCGGAAGGCGAGCTGTTGCGCCGCATCCGGGCGATCATCGGCCCGGACATGCCGCTGACCATCAGCCTCGATCCACACGCCAACCTCACCCGGGCGATGGTGGAGCTGGCGGACGCGGCGGTGCCGTTCCGGACTTATCCGCACGTGGACATGAAAGCGGCCGGCGCCCAGGCGGTTCGGTTGCTGCTGCAACGAATCAGCCGCGGGGCGCCGTGGGCGCGCGCCTTCCGGCAGGCCGAATTCTGGATCCCGCTCGGCAGCCAATGCACGCTAATGGAGCCGATGGCCTCGCTGATGGCCGAACGCGCTGCTGCCGCGGAGCGGGACGGGCTGGTCGAGCTCGCCTGGTGCTTCGGGTTTCCGTATGCCGATTTCCCGGATTGCGGGCCGGCGCTGGCCGCCTTTGCCGAGACGCAGGCGGCGGCCGACCAGGCTGCCGACGCATTTCTGCGCCAGGTCGCCGGCCGCGAGAGCAGCTTCGTGCAGGAGACGCTGGCGGCTGCCGAGGCGGTTGAGGAAGCCAGGCGGCTGGTCGGGACCGGTATCCGACCGGTGGTGCTGGCCGACACGCAGGACAATCCCGGCGGCGGCGGCCACGGCGACACCACCGGGCTGCTGGCCGAGCTGGTCCGCCAGGGTGCGGCTGGGGCTCTGGTTTGCCTGATCAACGACGCGGACAGCGCCGCCGCCTGCCACGCGGCCGGCGAATCCGCGACGCTCGCGCTTTCGCTCGGAGGCAAGTCGGACGGCATGGGGCTGCGCCTGCACCGCGCAGGTGTTGAAGCTGACCGACGGACGCTTCACCCTGACCGGCCCGATGGGCGCCGGCAATCCGGCCAATCTGGGTCCCAGCGCGCTGATCGAGATCGACGGGGTGTGCGTGATCGTGGTCAGCCGGAAGATGCAGGCGCTGGATCAGGCGATCATCCGCCATTTTGGCATCGATCCGGCGGACTGCCCGATCATCGCACTGAAATCATCCGTGCATTTCCGCGCCGATTTTGCGCCCATTGCGGGAGAAATCATCGTGGCGATTGCGCCGGGGCCGGTCGTCGCCGACCCTGCCACGCTGAACTTCCGGCACGTCCGCGCCAACGTACGCCGCCGGCCGAACCGCTTATAGGAAGCTGCCTCCTCGTGCGCAGCCCAGAGCGCAGAAAGTGCCGTTCATCGCCCCTTCCGCCTGGATGGTGGCGACATTCGCCATATGGATGAAGGGCAGGTTGGTGAGCAGCGCCAGCGTCTGGTCCGGCCCGAGCGTATAGATCGGACCGCTGAGAAAAGTCAGCGCGGCCTGCCGGTCACCGTGCGTCATTGCGGCCGATGCGTTCAGCATGCTGTTGACCACGAACTGCGATGGCGCGGTGGGCGCGATGCCGAGCGCGCGGCGCATCGCCGTGCGCGCATCGACCATCTGGTCGGCGAGGATGGGGCTGAATGCCATCCAGGCCGGATTGTTGATCAGCGCGCCTCCCAGGTAATCCAGCGTCGCGACAGCGCGGGCAGCCGAGGCCGGGTCATTGCGCGTGCGGCTGGGGCTGGCAAACGCCCAGGCGGCGTACTGGATGGCATTGGAGGGGTCGCTGAGCCCGCTCTGCGGCGGCATCTGCGCCGCATCAACCCGCGGGCCGGGCGCGCAGCCGGTGAGTGCCAGCAGGCAGGCCAGTAACGCAAAACGGAGCAGCATGGCCGTGCTTCCCGATCGAATTTCATCATAGCTGCGGTGCCGCGGGAAAGTTGCAAGGGATAGAAGATCAGCCGCCGAGCTCCGCCAGCAAGCGGACGGCCGTGCCAATGCCGGCATAACGCAGCGTGAGCGGGGTGATGCCGAAGCGAAGCACGTCCGGCGGCCGGTAGTCGCCGATCACCCCGCGTGCCGCCAGACGCTGCATGATCGTCTGAGCGTTCGAGTGCCGCAAGCATACCTGGCTGCCGCGCCGGTGCGGGTCGGTTGGGGTGATGACGGTGAAGCCGGCGGCGGCTGCCGCTGCCATGAACAGGCCGGTGATGCGCAGCGATTTGTCGCGCACCGCTCCCATGTCGGCAGACAGCGCAATGTCGACGCCGACCTCCAGCGCCGCCAGGCTCAGTATGTGCGGGGTTCCCACCAGTGCACGGCCGATCCCTTCAGCCGGATGCCAGGCGGGCGAGAACGCAAACGGCTCGGCGTGTCCGATCCAGCCGGTCAGCGGCATCTCCGCCTGCTGGTGCGGTGGGGCGATGTACAGGAATGCCGGCGCGCCGGGTCCCCCATTGAGGAACTTGTAGCCGCAGCCCACGGCGAAATCGGCCCCGCACGCGGTCACGGCCAAAGGGACCGCGCCGGCGGAGTGGGCCAGGTCCCAGATCGTCAGCGCACCGACGGCGTGCGCAGCTTGCGTCAGGCTCGCCATGTCGTGCATCCGCCCGGTCGCATAGTTGACGTGCGTCAGCAGCAATAGCGCGACCGATTCATCGAGTGTCGCCTCGATCGCGTCCGGCTCTGCGAACCGGATCTCGTGCCCGCGTCCGAGCAGCCGGGACAGGCCTTGCGCCATATAAAGGTCGGTCGGGAAATTCCCCGGTTCGGAGAGGATCACTCGCCGGTCCGGCCGCAGGGAGAGTGCGGCGGCCAGCAACTTGAACAGGTTCACCGAGGTGCTGTCGCAGGCGACGGTGCAGCCGGGGGCGGCGCCGATCAGCCGCCCGATCTTGTCGCCGACCCGCAGCGGCAGGGCCATCCACCCGTTCTTGTCCCACGAGCTGATGAGATCGTGGCCCCATTCCTGGTCTATCACCCGTGCGAGTCTCGTTCCGGTTGCCCGCGGCAGCGGCCCGAGCGAGTTGCCGTCCAGGTAGATCACGCCATCCGGCAGGTCGAACAGGTCGCGAAATCCGGATAACGGGTCTTCCCGGTCCATCAGCTCGAAGTCCGACATGACAGTGTGACTCCTTCCGCCTGCCGCGCATGCGCGAGCAGGGTGTTCCGGTCGGTCAGGCCAAGACAAGTGACGAGCGGCCTGCACCCGCTGCGCAACCCGCCCGGCCGCGTGACGTTTCGCCTGCGGTCATGATCATCGCCTGCTCCGATTGCGGAACCATCCAGCGGCTGCCGCACCTGCATCGCGGCAGCCGGCTGCTCTGTTACCGCTGCGACAAGGTGCTGGAACGCGCCGCCGGGCGTAGCCTGGATGCGGCGCTGGCGCTGTCGGTGGCAACGCTGATCGTGTGGTTCCCCGCCAACCTGACGACCCTGCTGAGCATGCAGGTGCTTGGGATCGAGCGGTCGAGCCGGCTGGGCTCGGGCGTGATCGCGATGTGGAACCAGGGCTGGCCGGAGCTGGCGATAGTGGTTGGGCTGCAAGGCGTGGTGCTGCCGTTCGTGCGGTTCGGGCTGCTGTCGGCGGCATTGGCCTCGATCCGCTTCCATTTCCAGGGGCGCTGGACGGGCCCGGCATTCCGCTGGGCGCAGCGGCTCGATGTGTGGTCGATGCCGGACGTGTTCCTGTTCGGGGCGATCATCGGCTAGAGCCGCATCCGCAGCCTGATCCCGGTCACCATCGGTCCCGGTGGCTGGTCGCTGATTGCGGCGGCCGGGCTGACGATGCTGACCCGAGCGAGCCTGGATGCGTTCTCGGCCTGGCGGACGATCCAGCCGCCCGACAGCCCGCCTTCCGGCCCTAGCATCGCCTGCACGGCCTGTGACCTCGTGTTGCCGGCGAGGATGAAGGGCGGCCGCTGCCCGCGCTGCGCGGCGCGGCTATGGGCGCGGAAACAACGCTCCACGGCGCAGGCCGCGGCACTGATCGTGGCGGGCTATCCGCTGTACCTGGTCGCCAACTACTTCCCGATGAACGTGCAGGACCAATTCGGGCAGGTCAGCAACCAGACGATTTTCTTCGGGATCGAGCAATTGCTCACCAGCGGCTTCTGGCCGCTCGCGGCGATCATCTTCATTGCCAGCGTCCTGATCCCGCTCGGCAAGCTGCTCGGCATGAGCTGGCTGCTGTGGTCGGTGCATCACGGATCCACGCAGCGGCTAAGGCGCAAGACGCGGATGTACCGGTTCATCGAAGAGATCGGCCGCTGGTCCAACATCGACCTGTTCACCATCACCATCTTCCTTCCCATCATGCAGCTCGATGGTTTCGTGCGGATGCACGCTGGCACCGGAGCACCGGCCTTTCTGGCGGTGATCGTGCTGACGATGATCGCGGTGCGCGTGTTCGATCCGCGGCTGATGTGGGACCATGCAGGAGATCCGGCGTGAGCCCCGACGAAGGCATTCCCGCGGAGCACGAGCCCGATCCGGGCCCCACCTCCTCGCAGGTCGAACCCGATGCGCCGCCGGCAAAGGAGCAGCGCAGCCGTCTGCCGGGGTGGATCTGGGCGGTTCCGATCGCAGCGCTGATCATCGTCGGATGGCTCGGGATCAGGCAGTTCGCTAGCAGCGGACCGCTTATCAAAGTCACGTTCAATGGGGCGAGCGGCATCAGGCCGGCAGCACCGAGGTGCACTATCAGGGCATGAAGGTAGGGCAGGTGGAAAGCTTTCATCTGCAAAAGGATCTTCGCCACCTGGACGTGTCGATACGGATGGATTCGGACATGGAGGGCCATCTCGGGAAAGGGACGGAGTTCTGGATCGAAAACTCCCGCCCGAGCCTGACCAACCTCTCATCGCTGAAGTCGATCATCTCCGGTCCGACGCTCGGCATTTCGCCGAAGCCGGGACGCAAGCAGGACCATTATGACGCACTATCCGAGGCGCCGATCGTGCCTGATACCGTGCCAGGACCGTATTACGCGGTGCAGACCGGAGCGTTGGGCAACATTTCGCGAGGGTCGGACATCTATTTCCACGATCTGCAAGTGGGAAAAGTGACCGATACCAGGCTGCGATCGGATCGCAGCTTCGACGTGACGATCTTCGTGCAGCGGCCCTACGACTCCTCGGTGCGCACCGGCACGCGGTTCTGGGACGCTGGCGCGGTGCAGCTTTCGATGCAGGGCAACGGTCCCAAGCTGCAGATGCAATCGCCCGCCGCCCTGCTGCAAGGCGCCATCGATTTTGCCACACCCGATGATGCGCGCGACGGATCGGAAGCGCCGGAGCATCAACGGTTCGCATTGTATGGGAGCAAGGACGCCGCTGAATACGCACCGGGGCCGCACGCCGTGACCTACCGGGTGGTGTTCGATGCGTCTGGGGGCGGGCTGGATGCGGGTGCGCCGATGGAACTTGCGGGCAAGCGTGTCGGCACGGTGCAGGCCAGCACGCTGCAATACGACCCCGGTTCGGGCAGGCTGTCCGAGTTGGTTACCTTGGCGATCGAGCCGTCCAACATCACGCTGGTCGGCATGACCGGCTGGCCGGCCAACACGCGTCACGAGATGGACGCCTTGCTGGACCGGCTGATCGGGCAGGGGTTGCGGGCGCAACTCGGGACTTCGGTTCCCGTGGTTGGAGCAAAGGATGTGGAGCTGGCGTTCGTGCAGGGGGCGGGGGCCGCGGGGCTGCTTCCAGGCGATCCGCCGGAGATTCCGTCGCAATCGGGGGGCGGCGGCATCGATGGCGTGATGACCGCAGTGAACAACATCGCCGGCAAGATACAGTCGCTGCCGCTGAACCAGAGCGGCGACAATATCCGCGCGATCACGGCGCATATCGCCGAACTGGCGAAGTCGCCGCAATTGAAGGACACGCTGGATAATCTCGATCATTCGGTTGCCAACGTGGAGCACATGACCGCGACGGCCGACAGGCAGGTGCCGCAGATCATCACCGAGCTGCGGCGCGTCGCCAGCGAGGCGGAGGCCACCATCGCGTCAGCGCGTGGTATCATCGGCAACCAGTCGGGCGTGACGGCCACGGGTGTGGACACCACGGGTCTGGCGCATACGCTGTATCAGCTCAGCCAGGCGGCGCGGTCGGTACGGGAACTTGCCGACGAGTTGCAGCGGAATCCGGCGGCGCTGATCCGGGGCCGGGGGTGACAGTCGTGCCGGGTGAGTGGACGCGGCGCGTCCGGCGTTTGCATCGGCTGTTGGTCGCCGGGTTGCGGTGCTGCTTTTTGGGTGCAGCAGCCCGCCCACGCATTTCTATACGCTCGTCGCGGTCCCTCCTGCCTATCCGGTCACTGCCGGCATTGCGGTGTCACCGCCGATCGAGGTGGGCGACGTGCCGGTTCCGGCGATGCTCGACCGCGATTTCGATCGTGCTGACCGAGGGCGGCGACCGACTGGATATTTCCGGCCAGGACGAATGGGGAGCGCCGCTGGGCCGGCTGATACGCCAGACCCTGACCACCGATCTGATGTCCCGCCTGCCGCCGGGTTCCGTGCTCGCGCCCGGCAGCACGGCACCGCGTTCAGGGCTGCGGATAATCTCGGTGAATATCCAGCGCTTCAGTGGCGACGCCGCGGAGATGGTGGTGCTGGATGCGAGCTGGTCGCTGCTGAAAGCCGGTACATCCGATGTGCTGCGCAATGGCCACGAGGTGATTTACGCACGCGGGGCCTCCGGCAGGGTTGCGGATGTGGTACCGGCGATGAGTCAGGCGCTTGGGCAGCTTGCGGATCGGCTTGCGGCTGCGATTGCGGGCTGATAGAAGCCGACGCGGCACGACTGTTCCCAATCCGGCCGCCCTTAGTCGGCGCTGGAATTCGCTGGCGCGTCTGCCATACCTTGCCACGCTCGCAGAATGTAACGGACCTGCGCAGCGTGTCAGGAAGGAAACGGTACATGACACCCCCGCTCAGCCGGCGAATTCTTCTGATCTCGGGTGCAACATTCGGCGCAGTCGGGTCGCAACCGGCGGTCCGGGCGGAGACCGCATCGGCGCCGACAATGCTGACCGCCGGCCACCGCACGCTGGACGTAAACGGCAAAGCCGCCAGCATGTTCGCTCTCACGCAACCGGACGGTACGGCCGGCCTGACCACGTCCGTCAACGATCCATTTCGCGTCCACTTGGTGAACGACGCCGGCGTGGAGACCCTGGTCCACTGGCACGGGCTGACGCCCCCGTACCAGCAGGACGGCGTGCCCGGCTTGTCCGGACCGCCGATCGCCCCGGGCACCACGGCGGACTACGATTTCCCGCTGCGCCAGCCCGGCACGTACTGGATGCATTCGCACGTGGGCTTCCAGGAGCAGCAGCTCATGACTGCTCCGCTGATTATCCACGCCGCTTCGGCGCCCACGGAACGAGAACTGGTGGTGATGCTGCACGACTTCTCGTTCACCAGCGCGGAGGAGATTTTTGCCCGGCTGCGCGGGAGGCCCGGCCGCGGCGCCTCCAGCGGCGCGATGCAGAAAGACGGCATGCAGATGCAGAAGGACGCGGCGCCCGACCTGAACGACGTATCCTACGACGCCTTCCTGGCCGACGACCGCACGCTCGGCGATCCGTCCGTCGTGCGGGTGGACCCCGGGGAGCGGCTGCGGTTGCGCATCATCAACGGTGCCTCGGCCAGCAACTTTCACCTCCAGCTCGGTGCGCTGCAGGCACGTGTGATGGCGGTGGATGGACAACCCACCCAGCCGATGACCGTCAGCAGCTTTCCGCTGGCAATCGCACAGCGCGTCGATCTGCTGGTGCGGCTGCCAAACGCCCAAGGCGCGTGGCCGGTATTTGCCGTCGTGGAAGGCCTGACCCGGCGCACGGGTATCATCCTGGCAACATCGAAGGCACGCGTTTCCCGGGTGTCGGACCAGGCCGACCGGCCATCCGCCGCAATGGGACTCGAAATGGAACGCCTGCTGCGACCGGTGTCACCCCTGCGGCCACGTCGGGCGGATTGTGTGCTGCGAGTCGCACTGACCGGGGACATGCAGGCCTATATCTGGACGCTGAATGGCAAGATTTACGGCCAGGACACGCCGCTGATGGTCAAGCAGGGGGAGCGGGTTGAGATAATCATGCCCAACGAGACCATGATGTCACATCCGATGCATCTGCACGGGCACTCTTTCCAGGTGGTGGAGATCAACGGGCGCCGCTTGTCCGGCGCGATGCGCGACACGGTGCTGGTGCCGCCCAAAAGCACCGTCACTATCGCTTTCGACGCCGACAATCCGGGCAAATGGGCGTTCCACTGTCATAATCTGTATCACCTGGAGGCTGGCATGATGACCTCCGTCCGGTACGAGGGCTTGTAACCGGCAATCAAATGCAGCGGCTGCCGGGGCGCCGGTCCGTGGAGAAGCTGAGAGCCTTTCAGTCTCGCGCAAGGCGCTATAGCCTTGCTGCTGATTGCAGGGTGCTTTTACTCCGTATGCTGACCGACCTGCCCGAACCTGCTGACCCTGTCGCGCATCGCCGCCATTCCGCTGCTGGTCGCGCTGGTCGCGCTCGATCGCCCGGCGGCCGACCTCGCGGCCTGCGTCCTGTTCAGCACCGCCGCCATCACCGACTATCTCGACGGGCATTTCGCCCGCACCCGCCGCCAGCAATCCGAGCTCGGCCGCATGCTCGACCCGATCGCCGACAAGCTGCTGGTCGGCGCCACGCTGATGATGCTGGCGGGCCAGGGGCGCTTCAGCCACTGGGGCCTGTATCCCGCCATCGTCATCATGCTGCGCGAGATCCTGGTCAGCGGGCTGCGCGAATACCTGGCCGGGATCCGCGTCGGCCTGCCGGTGACGCAGCTGGCCAAGTGGAAGACCGGGTTCCAGATGGGCGCGCTCGGCACGCTGCTGGCCGGCGATCGCTCGGCCGTGCTGCTGCACGTGTCGTTCCTGCCGGTCACCCTGATCGGCGTGGCTGATGCTGTGGGTCGCCGCCGCGCTGACGCTGATGACCGGGTGGGATTACCTCACTGCCGGCCTGCGCCACGCCACCACCGCGCCGCGCAGCGTCGCGCCGCCGCGGCCCGCCGATCCGCCCTGCCTGACATTCAGATGCCTGACAGTCAATATGCAGGTACTCGGCATCGTCGGCTGGTCCGGCAGCGGCAAGACCACGCTGCTCACCGCGCTGCTGCCGCTGCTGCGCGCCGGCGGCCTGATCGTGTCCACCGTCAAGCACGCGCATCACGGGTTCGACATGGACCGCCCGGGCAAGGACACGTTACCGCCATCGCGCAGGCGGGCGCGCATGAGGTGCTGGTCGCCTCCGGCCGCCGCTGGGCGCTGCTGCACGAGGTCGACGGCGCCGAGCCGGCTCTGCCGGCCTGCTGGCGCGGCTGGAGCCGGTGGACCTGGTGCTGGTGGAAGGCTTCAAGACGCATCCATTTCCCAAGCTCGAGGTGCACCGCCCGGCGCTCGGCAAGCCGCCGATCTGGCCCGACCCAGCCGGACGTGGTCGCGGTGGCCAGCGCCTGATCGCGAGCTGATCGGCTGTGCCTGCGCCGGATCCTGCCGCTGGACGACCCCGCGGCGATTGCCGGCATGGATCGCGGCGGCGCGGCTCGGCGGTGCATCGCTCAGACACTTGAGCCGCGCGCCCTCATATCGGCAATGTGCCGCGCCGATCGGCGGGGCGGCCCCGGTCGGTCTCGTCATCCGCAGCCTGTTGCGGAGCCTCGACCCATGCGGCGCCTCGCCTTGCTCGGCCTTTGCGTGAGCCTGTCCGGCTGCGGAGATTCCAGCACTGGCATCAGTTCCCGTTCGTCGCCGGCCAGAACCCCATCTTGCCGGCGGGCGACAGCGAGAATATGCGGCGAGCCGACGGGTATTCCGGCGACCGTCGAGCCGCTGCACGCAGGAACCCGGCAATGTCTGGCCAAGCCAGATCGAGCCGGAACCGACGCTGGAGGACCTCGAACAGCAAGGCGGACCACTGCCCGACGCAGTGCCACCGCCGGCGCTGCCGCCGACGGGGCAGCTCGGTTCCTCCTGGCAACATGCCGCCGGTTCCGCCTACGGTGATCCCGCCGTGGCTCCTCTGGCGACACCGGGTAATGCCCCCATCGCGGCAGCCCGCCTGCCGATGCCGCGTTCCGTCGGTGCCGCGCGCGACGGGACCCGCCAACCGCCGGTCGCCGGGACGCAGCCCTACCAGACGCCGCAGGGCTCGGCATTCCGAGCGGCGGCACCAGCGCATACCAGACCATCACCCTGCCGAACGGCACCACCGTCGATCGTGGTGCCGAACGGCAACGGGACCAGCACGATCATCCGGTCCGACGGCACGGTGGAAACGGTGCCGACGCCCAAATAGCACCGCCATATGCGCTGACATGGATGCCGCCACTCCGGAACTGACCGTGCTCTATTTCGCCTGGCTGCGCGAGCGGGTCGGCACCGGCGAGGAGACGCTGTCGCTGCCCGCCGGCGTGCGCACTGTCGGTGACCTGATCGCCTGGCTGGTCGAACGCAGTCCGCGCCATGCCGCGGCGTTCGCAGAATCGTCGGTGCGATCCGCTGCGCGGTGAACCAGGATTTCGCCGATCGGCGCGGTCTGCTGCGTCCCGGGCGACGAGGTGGCGTTCTTCCCGCCGGTGACCGGGGGCTGAAATGGCCCGCGTGCGTGTCCAGGAACGCGGATTTCGATGCGGGTGCGGAATATCGCGGCGCTGACCGCCGGCCGGGCCGATATCGGCGGCATCGGGTGCTTCGTCGGCACGGTGCGCGACGACCAGGCGGGCGCCGCATCGCCGCGCTGATGCTGGAGCACTATCCGGCGATGACCGAGCGGGCGATGGCGCGAATCGCCGAGCAGGCGGAGCAGCGCTGGGCCCTGCTTGGCTGCACGGTGATCCATCGCGTGGGTCGGCTGGTGCCGGGGGCGAACATCGTGCTGGTGCTGGCCGCCGCGGCGCATCGCCAGCCGGCGCTGGACGCGACGGCGTTCCTGATCGACTGGCTGAAGACGAAGGCGCCGTTCTGGAAGAAAGAGCAGTTCGCGGACGGGGCGGAAAGCTGGGTCGCCCCCGCGAAACCGACGAAGCGGCCGCCGCACGATGGGAGCAGCAGGGGTAGGTGTCGGCCGGCGAATAGCTGCTTCCGGGGCAGTCGGCGTTTCGACAATGGCTAGGGCTTATCCGCGGATCGGCTGCCGACATGGCCCGGCTCGGGCATAAATTGTTCCGGTCTGTGATGCGCGTCACAGCGGCGGCCGACCGCGTGGGCGATTTTGCTTTCCGGTTCAGGGAGGCAGGCCATGCCACTCAATACAGTTCAGATGAACTTCGCCCCCTACGACGACGGCGCACCTGGCGTGGTAACGCGGATGTTGTCGCTGTTCGCCGGCCCAAGGACCCGCGGAACGCTCGACTTTTCCGCTCCTGTTGAGGGTGATTTCGCTGCGGCGGGAAGGGGTAGGAGTTCGCAAGACATGCCTGGGGACCGGCGCAGCGGCGGCAATTGCCCCGCGACCGCTCGCTTCCTCGCCTGACGGCGGAGTAAACTGTCATGGCTCAATCATTCGGCCCGTATTCGATAGAAGAACACGTCGTTCACGGCGATACATGCTGGGTGGCGATCCGCGCGCGCGGGGCGGAGTGGTCGTGGCTGACGCCCGAGGAGGCTGCCGCGATCGGCCGGGCGTGGGTGGAGAAATACGCCGACGCCACCCAGGCTGATCCGCGGGTTACCGGTTACGACGCCTGAGCCAAGTTCGGAGAGGAAACAGTCTGGGCCGGCCTCAGGCCGCCTTCCGGAACGTCTTCGGAATCCCCGCCTTCGGCACCTGGCCCTGCATCGGCTCCTCCGGCAGGCCCTCGTGCAGCAACTGGCGCGCGGCGATCAGCTTCGGCAGGTCGATCCCGGTTGCGAACCCCATGCTTTCCAGCATGAACACCAGGTCTTCGGTCACCACATTGCCCGAGGCCCCCGGCGCGTAAGGGCATCCGCCCAGGCCGGCCAGGCACGAATCGAACGCGCGGATGCCTTCCTCCAGTCCCGCCAGCGCGTTGGCGAGGCCGAGCCCCACGTGTCGTGCAGGTGCAGCCCGTGCAGCACTGGCCCGATCGCCTCGCGCACCGCGCGCACGACTTCCTTGATCTGCGCGGGGTGCGCGTAGCCGACGGTGTCGGCCAGCATGATCTGGTCCACGCCGGCGCGGGCGAGGCCGCTGGCGACCTCGACCACCTTGGCCGTCGGCACCACGCCGTCGATCGAGCAGCCGAACGCGGTGGAGCAGCCGGCGATCACCTGCATGCGTCGCGGTTGCGCGCTTCAGCCAGTCCATCGAACCGGCGCATCATCCGCGATCGTCTCCGCCGGCGTGCGGTTGAGGTTGGCGCGGCTGTGCCCGTCGCTGACCGAGACCGGGATGCTGATCTTGTGCGCGCCGGCGTGCGTAGGCGTTCTGCGCGCCGCGCAGGTTCGGCACCAGCGCGATGACGGTGAGGCCGGGGATGTCCAGGCAGCGCGCGCACGACCTCCTCGCGTGTCGGCCAGTCTGCGGGATGACGCGCGGCGGGACGAAGCTGCCGACCTCGATTTCCTTCACGCCGGCGGCGGCCATCGCGGCGATCCAGCGCACCTTGGCGTCGGTGGCCATGCGCGTCTTGGCGATCTGCAGCCCGTCGCGCGGGCCGACTTCACAGATGGACACGAATGCTCGTGTCATGGCGGGGGCACCTCGCAGGACAGGATGCTGCCGGTTTCGGATTCGGTGATCACCAGGGTGCGGCCGTCCGGCGCCGAGCGCACAGTTGGTGACGTGCCGGCCGGCGCAGGAGTCGATGCGGATAGCAGCGGCACGCCGTGCGCGTCGACCACCCAGACGCAGCCGTGGCCCGGGTTGCAGATGAACAGCCGGTCGGCAGCGTCCATCGCCAGCCCGTCCGGGCCGGAGGTGCCGGCGGGAACGCGGGCGAAGCACTGCGCCTTGGCCACCACGGCGTCCGTGCCGCAGCAGGAAGCGCCAGACCTCGCAGGACCGGGTCATCGCGACGTAGAGGTGGGTCTGCGCGGTGTTCAGCACGATGCCGTTCGGGCTCGGCCCGGTGGTGAGCAGCCGGTCCAGCCGGCCGTCCGGGTGCAGCCGCCAGACCCGGCCGGTGGGGTCCTGCAAGCCGGTCTGGCCCTGGTCGGTGAACAGGATCGAGCCGTCGCGGTGCAGCGTGAGGTCGTTCAGGCCTTTGAAGCTCTCGCTCATACTGTTTGCAGAGGAGGCGTGGTGGTCGCCGGAGGTTGGGTCGATCCGGATCAGGCCGCGGCGGTAGTCGGCGGCCAGCAGGGTGCCGTCGGGCAGCACCTTCAGGCCGTTGGGCCAGCCGTCGTATTCCGCGATCACCGCCCAGGCGTCGCCCTCGATGCGGAAGATGCGGCCGTACGGGATGTCGACCACATGCAGGCGGCCGGCGGCATCGAAGCAGGGGCCTTCCAGGAAACAGTCGACCGCGGCACCGGCGCGGTTGGCATCGGCCCATTCGGTGCGACGCAGGCGGCGCAGTCGGTCCGGCATGCGGCTTATGCAGGCGGGTCGGGAGCGGGGAGGGCGGATCGAACCACATGCCGGAAGCGTGCGCGCACCAACTCATTGCGGCAAGCGTGCGGGGAGGTTTTGCCCGGAATGCCGTGGCGGCGGACACCTCGACACCGCTGTTGCCAGCTTCGGATTGCGGTGATCGGGGGCCATTGCTACGGTTTCGCCGGAGCATGATGCTGATGAGTTTCGGGACCCTGGACCGGCCGGACGGCTTGTGGTGGACGGTTCCTTATGCCGGGGAGCCGGCCATCAAGCTGTTCCTGCCGATGGCCGCCGAAGCGGACGAGCCGGTCGTCCTGATCTGGCAGGGAACGGCGACGGCCGCCGTGGTTCTGCTGTTTGTCGGTGCGATCGATCCGCATCTGCGCATCAGCAATGTCGAAAGTCTGGCCGAAGACCCGCCCAGATCATTGACACCGCCCGAGCTGGAGTCATTGCTGGAAACGGCGGCTGGTCCGGACGGACATTTCTTTCTTCGCGTGCATGGGCGGTCCGAAGCGGGCAATGAGGAGCTGAGCATCTGGGGCGATGGGCCACGTTCCCGGGCGGAGGGGCTGACGCCGGAACTGGGGCTCGCGATGCGTTCATCGTTGCTGCAAACCGAGCCGATGACGAGCGCGATCATCCCCCTGCTGCGGGCAAGTTTCCGGTGGCAGGATGCTTCCCCGGGCGACATCGCCCGCGTATTGGGCGATGTCGTCACCGAACAGGCGCGCATTCATCGCCGGTGGCTGAACCAAGGGTATGCGACGTGCATAGGAGGAAACAGCGAGCGATGCCGAAGCGGGCGTCCCTGAGCAACGGCGCGTGGTTGGAGACCCAGCTTCACGACGGAAGCAACGAGATATTCGCCACCGGGACGAATGCTGCCGGCGTGTCGCAAAAGATAGAAGTGGCCTGGCGCTGGAGCGGGCGGTCGGCGGATATCACGGTGACGAATGATATCGTCCAGGGACAGACCGCCGTCAGCTACGGCGGGGGTGGCTCGCAATGGAAGGAACCATTCAGCAAGGTTCAATACGGCACCAATCGCCACGCTGCGAAACCGCTGGTGATCGGCAATGACAGCGTGCAGGTTGTGTTCGACTGTGCGACGGTCGCGGTGTTCGACATCTGGACGAATTCCTGGGTGCATGCCTCGCCGGGCGTGCAACTGACGTTGCAGGTGACCTGAACTTCATGGCTCTGCTGGACGCCCTGGTTCCGAGCGTTCTGGCGAACATTGCCGTCGGTCTTTCGTTTTTCGATGCAAGCGTGATCCGCGCGCGGGTATTTCACGAACTGCCGGATTCAGTGCTCACCAGCGACGACAAGCAGCAGCTTTTGCAGGCGGGCGAGGACATTTCGCGGCTTCCGCAGCCTGTCCTTGCTGCACAGGGAACAGATCGCAGGGTTGTGCAGGGAGCTGCGTCTTTCGACCGGGTTTTCGCGCGAGAGACGCGAGCAGATCGTCCAGCTCTGCGCCGGCGCGTCGCTGCTGACCGGCTTTGTTGCCAATGTCGTGGTCATCATCGCGACCGCGGTGTTCAGCTTGCTGTCGGTGCGTCAATCATACCGCGTGCTGGCGAACCTGCTGGTGGTGCTCGGGCTTGCGGCGGTCATTTTCCAAGTCTGGTACAGTCTCAGCCGGCTACCTCTCTCGGCGGTTGAGGAGTATCATCTCTCCGTGCCCGGAACGCGCGGCGACCGGGGACCGACCTGGGGGCTGCTGCTGCGGATCGAGCTGATCGTGCTGAATTGTCTGCTGTTCATCGAGCTTGCGGCGTCGCAGCCGGGCTGAAACGGCATCGGCGCCGCGACGGTTGACCGGTGGCGGTCTGACCTTCTACTGCGGCCGGCTTGTGTCCCCGCCACGCGCGCCCATGTGACCCGCGGCCCGTTTTGCTGCCCGGCCGGAGAAATCGTACGATGTCTGTTCGCTTCTCGGCCGCATTGGTGGTGGCCGGCTTACTCACAGCACTGCCCTTTGGGCCCACGGCGCGTGCCCAGTTTCCGGGGCAGGGAAAGCCCTCGGTCGGCGTTGCCCGCGCGGAGAAACAGCCGGTCACCGAGACATCCGAATTCATTGGTCGCATCGCAATCGGTGAACCGCGTGGCTCTGATTGCCCGGGTGACCGCCTTTCTCGAGCAGGAGAAGTTCGTGGAAGGGTCGGAGGTCAAGAAAGGCGATCTGCTCTATGTTCTTGAACAGCCGCCGTTCCAGGCCGATCTGGCGGCGAAGCAGGCTGCCGTGCAGCAGACCCAGGCGCAGCTCGCCAACGCCACGCTGGCGTATCAGCGCGCCGAATCGCTGCTGAAGACACCGGCCGGCCAGCAATCGCTGGTTGACAGCACGCGTGCAACGATGCTGTCCGATGCCGCCCAGGTCCTAGCCGCACAGGCGCAGGAGAAACAGTCGGAGATCAATCTCGGCTACACCGAGATCCATGCGCCGATTGATGGCAAGATCGGCCGCACCGCGGTGACCGTCGGCAACGTCGTCTCGCCGAGTTCCGGCGTGCTGACGCGCATCGTCAGCCAGGACCCGATGTATGTGGTGTTCCCGGTGCCGCTGACGACCGCGCTGCAGCTTCGTCAGCGCTATGCCGACAAGGGCGGGCTGAACGCCGTGGTGATCCGGCTGCGGCTGCCAGATGGGCGCGTGTACGACCAGACCGGCAAGCTGGACTTCTTCGACAACACCGTTTCGCTGAACACCGATACGCTGTTGCTGCGCGGCAGCATCCCCAACCCGCTGTTGACGAAGGCGAAGGTCAACGGCGCCACGGTGCGCGAGCTGGTCGATAACGAGTTCGTCACCGTGCTGCTGGAAGGCGCCCAGCCGGTGGAGCTGCTGGCGATTCCTCGTGCCGCGGTGCTGTCGGATATTCAGGGCGATTACGTCTTCACCGTCGATGCGCAGGACAAGGTGCAGGAACGGCGGATCACCATGGGGCAATCGACGGCGACCGTTGCGACGGTGCTGCACCGGCCTCAGTCAGGGTGACATGGTGATCGTCGATGGCGTGCAGAAGGTGCATCCCGGCCAGGTGGTGTCGCCGTCACCCGCCACGCCGACGACGGCGCCCGGCGTGGCGCATCAGAGCGGACAAAGCGCCGAAGCGTCGCCGGCGACGCGCAAGAGTCTCACCGCACAGGAATGATTTCCGCCGTATTCATTCGCCGGCCTCGGCTGGCGATCGTGATTGCGATCGTTATCACGATGGCCGGCGCCATCTGCGCTGATGCGCATTCCGGTCGCGCAGCTTCCCGATATCGTGCCGCCGCAGGTTACCGTGAACGCCACGTATCCGGGTGCTTCGGCCGCTACGGTTGAAAGCGCCGTGGCGCAGCCGATCGAGGCGCAGGTGGTCGGCGCCGACAAGATGATCTACATGAAATCGACCAGCGGGAACGACGGCAGCTACAGCCTGACGGTCAGCTTCCAGCTGGGTAGCGACCCCGATATCGACACCGTCAACGTCAACAACCGCGTGCAGACGGCGCTGTCTCAGCTTCCGGCCGAGGTGCAGACCGAAGGGCTGACGGTGCAGAAGAAGTCCTCCGCCATCCTGGAGTTCCTCGCGTTCTACAGCGACGATCCGAAGATGGACCCGCTGTTCATCACCAACTACGTGCTGATCAACGTGCTCGATACATTGTCGCGCACACCGGGCGTGGGTCAGGCGAGCCTGTTTTCCAAGCTGAACTACTCGATGCGCGTGTGGTTCCGCACCGATCGCCTGGTCAGCCTGAGCTTGTCGCCCAACGACATCATTGCTGCGATCCAGGCGCAGAACGTGGTGGCGCCGGTGGGACGGATCGGCGCCCGGCCGGTCGCCGACGACCAGCAGTTCCAGTTCAACCTGCAGACCCAGGGACGGCTGGTTACGCCCAGCAGTTCGGCAATATCGTGATTCGCGCCAATCCGGACGGGTCCGTGCTGCGGCTGCGCGATGTCGCCGACGTGCAGCTCGGCGCGCAGAACATGGACAGCGAGACGCGGCTGAACGGCCAGCCCGCGGTGCCGGTGGCGATCTATCTCTCGCCGGGGGCCAATGCGGTGCAGACCTCGGCGGCGATCAATCAGGCGTTGCAACGCTTGTCCACCCGCTTTCCCGCCGGGCTGCATGCGCGGGTGATGTACGACACCAGCGAGTTCGTCCGCGACACGGTGCGCGAAGTTCTGACTACGCTGCTTGAGGCGTTCGGCCTGGTGGTGCTGGTGGTGTTCCTGTTTCTCGGCAGCGTGCGGGCCACCATCATTCCGCTGGTCGCGGTGCCGGTCAGCCTGATCGGTACGTTCGCCGCGCTGCTGGCGCTCGGATTCACCGTCAACACCGTGTCGTTGCTGGCGATGGTGCTGGCGATCGGCATCGTGGTCGATGATGCGATCGTCGTGGTCGAGAATGTCGAGCGGGTGCTGGAAGAGGAGCCGACGCTGACTCCGGCGGAGGCGACCCTGAAGGCGATGAGCCAGATCACTGGTCCGATTATCGCCATCTCGCTGGTGCTGCTGTCGGTGTTCGTGCCGGTGGGATTCATTCCCGGGCTGTCCGGTATTCTGTTCCGCCAGTTCGCCGTGACCATGACCTGCGCGATGCTGATTTCGGCGACCAACGCGCTGACGCTGTCGCCGGCGCTGTGCGCGCTGTTCCTGCGGCATCAGGGGCAGCGGCGCGGGCCGATCCGCTGGCTGCTGCGCGGCATCGATTACATGCGGGACGGCTACGCGGCGGTGGTGCGCCGGCTGGTGCGCGTTTCCGTGCTGTCGATCCTGCTGGTCGGCGTGTTCGGCGCCGGCGCGTTCTGGATGATGAATCACACGCCCACCGGCTTCCTGCCGGAGGAGGATCAGGGCGCGTTCTTCATCTCCGCGCAGTTGCCGGACGGCGCCTCGGTGGCGCGCACCAGCGAGGTGGCTTCGCCGGGTGGAAGCGATCCTGAAGAAGATGCCGCAGGTGCAGGATACGCTGGCGATCGTCGGGTTTTCCTTGCTGGACGGGGTGCAGGAGCCGAACGCGGCGTTCCTGGTGGCGCGGCTGAAGCCGTTCTCTGACCGGCGGGCGGCGGCGGACCAGGCGGGCGCGCTGGTCGGGCGGACGTTCGGCGCGGTGCAGAGCATCCGGTCGGCGGTGATCTTCCCGTTCAACCTGCCGCCGATCATCGGATTGGGGACGGGATCGGGCTTCGAGTACGAGCTGGAGGCGCTGGAGGGTCAGGACCCGGTGCAGAACGGGCAGGTGATGGGCGGGCTGATTGCCGCCGCCAACCAGAACCCGGCGCTGACCCGCGTGTTTTCCACCTACACGGCGACCAACCCGTCGCTGTATCTGGATGTGGACCGCGACAAGGCGTCGGCGCTGGGGGTGAATATCAGCGACGTGTTCACCGCGCTGCAGGCGACCCTGGGCGGTATCTATGTCAACAACTTCAACCTTTATGGCCGCACCTGGCAGGTGAACATCGAGGGCGAGGCGGTCGATCGCAGCGACATCCCGGATATCTGGCGCATCTACGTGCGCAACAACCTGGGCGACATGGTGCCGATCCGCTCGATCGCCAGCCTGCGCTTCATCACCGGGCCGCAGGTGATCACGCGCTACAACAACTACCGGGCGATCACGATCGATGGCGGCCCGGCGCCCGGCGTTTCATCCGGCACGGCGCTGGCGACGATGGCGGCGATTTCGGACAAGACGCTGCCGCGTGGCTATGGTTTCGAGTGGACCGGTACGGCGTATCAGGAGGAACTGGCGGCGGGGCAGACCGGGCTGATCATGGGTCTGGCGGTGCTGTTCGCCTATCTGTTCCTGGTTGGGCTTTACGAAAGCTGGACCATCCCGGTTCCGGTGCTGCTGTCGGTCGTGGTCGGTGTGCTGGGGGCGTTCTTCGGCATCACCATCGCCGGCCTGTCGGTGGATCTGTATGCGCAGATCGGACTGGTGGTGCTGATCGCACTGGCTGCCAAGAACGCCATCCTGATCGTGGAGTTTGCCAAGGAACGGCGGGAGGAGGGCATGCCGATCCGCGATGCCGCAGTGTTGGGCGCTCGCACGCGGTTCCGCGCGGTGATGATGACGTCGTTTGCGTTCATTCTCGGGCTGGTGCCTTTGGTGACGGCGCACGGTGCCGCCATGCTCAGCCGGCGGGATGTGGGGACGGCGGTGTTTGCCGGCATGATCGTCGCCAGCTCGGTGGGGATTTTCCTGATCCCGATGCTGTATGTGGTGTTTCAATCCATGCGGGAATGGACGAAGGCGCGGTTCCGGCGAAGCGGCCAGGATCCTGCGGCGGCGCCGGGCGAGTAAGGTGGATGAGGGGGGCGATGGATGCCCTCTTTCGCGGGCATGACGAAAGGGGCGCGGATGGGTTAGCCCCGTTCAGGAAATAACGAAACCAATCCGGCGCCGGTTGCTGCGCAGCAGCCGCGTTCGGTGATCAGGCCGGTAATCAGCCTTGCCGGGGTAACGTCGAATGCCGGGTTGCCGGCGGGGCTGTCCTCGGGTGTGATCCGTACCGTGACCACGGATCCATCGGCCGTGCGTCCGGTCATCTGCGTCACTTCCGCCTCGCCGCGCTGCTCGATCGGAATGTCCGCGAGGCCGTCGGCGATAGTCCAGTCGATCGTGGTGGACGGGACTGCGACCCAGAATGGTACGCCGTTGTCATGTGCCGCCAGCGCCTTCAGATATGTCCCGATCTTGTTGGCGGCATCGCCGCTGCGGGTCACGCGGTCGGCGCCCACGATCACCAGATCGACCTCGCCGTGCTGCATCAGATGACCGCCGGCATTGTCGGCGATCACGGTGTGCTTCACGCCATGCTTGCCGAGTTCGAACGCAGTCAGCGCGGCGCCCTGGTTGCGCGGCCGCGTCTCGTCCACCCACACATGCACCAGCACGCCTGTATCATGAGCGGCGTAGATCGGCGCCAGTGCGGTGCCCCAATCCACGGTCGCCAGCCACCCCGCATTGCAATGCGTCAGCACGTTCAGGCGCCGGTCCGGCCGGTCGCGCGCCACCGCCTCGATCAGCGGCAGCCCGTGGCGTCCGATCGCCTGGTTCTGGGCGACGTCCTCATCGGCGATCGCCGCGGCTTCGGCGTAGGCGACCGCCGGGCGTTCCGGCACGGCGGTGTTGCGCAGCCGTGTCAGCATCCGCTCCAGCGCCCAGCCCAGGTTGACGGCGGTCGGGCGGGTTTGTGCCAGCAGGGCTGCGCCGCGCTCCATGGCGTCGGTGGAGCAGTCGGCACGCAGCCCCAGGCACAGCGAGTAAGCCGCCGTGGCGCCGATCAAGGGAGCGCCGCGCACCTGCATGTGGCGGATCGCGTCGGCACCCTGTTGCAGCGTGGTCAGCCGCACGATGTCCAGCGCCCAGGGCAGTTTCGTCTGATCGATTATCCGCACCGACCAGCCATCGTCGTGCAGCCAGATCGTCCGGTATCGAGTGCCATCGATCTTCATGTCCGCAACCTCATATGCGCTGGTGCAGGACGCACATCAGCGTAAACAACCGCCGCGCGGTCGGCAGATCGAGTTCCACCTTTCCGGCCAGGCGCTGCATCAACAGCGTGGCGCCTTCGTTGTGCAGACCTCGCCGGCCCATGTCGATGGCCTGGATGCGCGCCTCACGCCCTTCCTGCACCGCCATGACGTGGCTTTCGACCAGCAGCCGGTAGTCCTTCATCAGACTGCGGAACGGCCCCAGCGCGATCCCGATCGCGCCCAGCTTTGTGCCGTCGGCATTGCGAATGTCGAACACCAGCCGTCCTTCCTGGATGGAAAGGTGCAGCGCGAACGGCCCTGATGGCGGGCCCCATTGGGGAAGCAAAGGCATAAACCGATTCTCGGCCGCCAGGTCCGCGACCGCCTGGGCGCGATCCGCCTCCATCAACGGCGAAAGCCGGCTCAGCGGCTCGCCATCCAGAACCACCTGGGCAATCCGCAATTCCGGCGAGCCGGACATCCGTCGATCAGTCGGGCCGAGGTTCGAATTTCAGAATGCCCAGGCTGAGGATCGCACCCAGGACAGCGCCCTTGACGGGGCGGAGCAGAGCCAGCGCGAGCACCAAAGTCAGCGGCAGGAAGATCGCGGCCAGTTCCCAGCTCGGGGGGTTGCGCAACTTCTGCATGACCAGCAGCAGCGGGACGACGATATGCCCAGTGATCAGGATGACGAAATAGGGCGGCGCGTCATCGGCGCGGGCAAGACCCAGCGGCGCGCCGCAGTTTCGGCATACCGGGACGATTTTCAGGAAGCCGTTGAACAGGTGGGTTTGCCCGCACGCGGGACAACAGCCGCGCAGCCCGCGCCCCATTGCGGTGAGCAATGGCGGCATCGGCCACGGGGATGGCGGTATCCGGCGGTCGGGCTGCCAGCGAACTGGAGGCATGCGAGAAGTTCCTTCCGCGCGACGGAGCGTAACGGGATTAGTCCAGTCGGCGCCATCACGCCATATCGGCGGCCGGAGCGCGCAGTCCAGGCCGGGGGGATGTTTTGTGCCGCATGGCTGCTCACGGTTGCGGCCGATGCCCGAACAGCCGAAAATCCGGGAGTGGAGAGCGATGGCAGGCAGTCGGAGAGTGCGCGGCCGAAACTCGGCATCCTGGCCGGCGGGGGGAGTTTTCCCGGCCAGGTAGCAGCCGCCGCGCGTGCCGCCGGGCGGGCGGTGTTCCTGATCGGCCTTGACGGGTTCGCCGACCGGACTGTGCTGGCACCGTATCCGCACGAATTCATCCGGATGGGTGCGGCCGCGCGCATCCTGGAGACGTTGCACCGGCACGAATGCCGGGACCTCGTGCTGGTGGGCCCGGTGCGGCGTCCCTCGCTGCTGGACATGCGTCCGGACGCCGAGGGCGCGCGCATACTGGCCCGTATCGGACGCGCCGCGTTTGCCGGCGATGACGGGCTGCTCGCAGCGGTGGTGCGGGTGTTCAGCGAGGAGGGGTTCCGCGTCATTGGCGCCCACGAGCTGCTGCACGAGGCGCTGGCCCCGCGCGGCCTGCTGACCCGGAGCGCACCGGATGCACTGGCGGTTGCGGACATCGCGCGTGCCGTGACGGTAGTGCGGGCGTTGGGCGCCGTGGATGTCGGGCAGGGCTGCGTGGTTCAGCAGGGAATGGTGCTGGCGGTCGAGGCGGCCGAAGGCACCGACGCGATGCTGGCCCGCTGCAGTCCACTGGCGCGTCCCGGACCGGGCGGGGTGCTGGTGAAGCTGGTCAAGCCGGGGCAGGACCGGCGCGCCGACCTGCCGACGATCGGCCCCGAGACGGTGCGCCACGCCGCGGCCGCCGGCCTGCGCGGGATTGCGTTCGAGGCCGGGGGAACGTTGCTCGCTGATCGTACGGCGACCCTGGCGGAGGCGGAGGTGGCCGGGCTATTCCTGCTCGGTCTTGATCCGGATGAAGCAGCGAAAGGAAACAGCGCATGAGCCGCTTTCTGCACACCATGATCCGTGTTGGCGATCTGCAGCGCAGCATCGATTTTTATACGAAGTTGCTCGGGATGAAGGAGCTTCGCCGGCGCGATGTGCCGGATGGAAAATATACGCTGGCTTTCGTCGGGTACAGCGATGATGGCACCGCGGAGGTCGAGCTGACCTATAATTACGGCGTCACGAAATATGAGCAGGGGACGGCGTTCGGACATCTGGCGATCGGCGTTCCCGATGTGACCGCGACCTGCGAGAAGGTCCGCCATGGTGGCGGAAAGGTGACCCGTGAGGCCGGTCCAGTGAAGTTCGGCACGACGGTGATTGCGTTCGTGGAGGATCCGGACGGCTACAAGATCGAACTAGTGCAGCGGGCCTGAACCGGCCCGAATCGTGCGGCCGGGGCGCCGCCAATGCCCCGGCCTGGGCTCCCACGCGCCGGGCGAAGGAAAGGTACGGTTAGGCTATTGTCGCCAACCTTGTGCCATCATCCTGTGTTTCCTTTTTCGCGTGGGCTGGAGATCAAGCAAATGCGCCTGATTCGAGGTGGGATCGCTGCGTTGGGGCTGGTTGGTCTGATCGCGGCGGCATCCCCGGCAAGCGCCAACTGGAACGGCGGCGGCGGGGGCGGCTGGCATGGTGGTGGTGGCGGTTGGCATGGTGGTGGTGGCGGCTGGAACGGTGGCTGGCGTGGCGGAGGCGGCTGGCATGGCGGTGGAGGCGGCTGGAACGGTGGCTGGCGTGGCGGAGGCGGCTGGAACGGCGGTTGGCACGGCGGCTGCTGCGTGGGTTGGCGCTGGTTTGGCGGGCGCTGGTTGCCCCCGGTGGTCATCGCACCACCTGTGTTTTTTCCGCCGCCGGTCTATTATCCGCCGCCGGTCTTTTTTGCACCGCCGGGTGTGTACCCTCCCGGCTAACGTTTGGGTTCGCCGTCCCCGAGATGTGTCACAAATGGCATTGTCCCGCGGACGCTCATGGATGGAACGGTGAGGGTTGCCGATCCCTGTTTCCGGGAACAAAGATCGGCATGTCCGGTCGCGCTGGACGGCCCGGTAGCCAACCGACGAGACCAGAGGAAACACAATGAAGAAGATGATCGCGCCTGCCGCGGCAGCGCTGGGCATGGTTTTCGCGATTGCCGGCTGCACCGACCCGTATGATCCCGGACAGCGCGCCGCTGGCGGCGCACTCATCGGGGCCGGCACCGGCGCGGCGATCGGCGGCATTGTCGGTGGGGGCCGAGGTGCCGGCATTGGCGCCCTGGTCGGCGGGGCTGGTGGTGCGCTGGCCGGCGCAGCCAGCACGCCAGCGCCGCCGCCACCCGCTTACGGGTATGGTGCCCCGCCACCACCGCCGGGCTATGGATATGGTTCCCCACCGCCACCGCCATCGGCGTATGGGTATGGTTCGCCGCCTCCGCCGGCTGGCTATGGCTACGCTCCACCGCCGCCCGGCTATAGTTACTGACCCGAGCTACAAAAGCGCCAGCCGCGCGGCGAGCGTGGAATCGGCTCGGCGCTGGGCTTGCGCGGCCATGCGCACCGCGGCGTTGGCCGCACCGAATTGCTGATAGCCGCGCCGCTGCACGATCTCGATGAAGAACCGATCGCGGAACGCGGTGGTATAGGCCTGGAAATAGTCGCCTGACTCGTCGCGGTCGTACAGCAGATTGAGCTGCTTCAGGCGCCCCAGCAGTTCCTCGTCGATATCCAGCCGGCTCAGCAGGTCGTCATAGTAATTGGGCGGAATCGCCAGCATCGGCGCGCCGCGCGACCTGGCTTCGCGCACCTCCTGGAATAAATCGCTGGACGCCAGCGCGATATGGTGCACGCCGGCGCCGGCATAAGCTGAAATGAAACGACCTGTCTCAGTTTCCCGACCTTCCGAAATGTTCAACGGCAGCCGGATCGAGCGATCGACACTGACCATTGCCCGGCTGCGGATCAGGCCGAACGGGTCCGCCAGTTCCCAGAGTTGCTCCGGCACGAAACCGAACACTGCTTTGTAGAACAGCACGAAATTGTCCATCCGACCGGCCGGGAGTGCCTGCGCGACATGATCGATCGCCTGCAGCCCGGCCGGGGACGAAGCCGGCTCGAGCGCGAAATCATCATCATAAATCGTGTGCCCGTTCGGCTTCTGTTCGATCAGGAAGATGAGTGTCCCGTCCGGCGCACGGACCGCCGGAATCTCGCGCTCCCCCGCGCCGGTGCGTTCATGCCAGGCCGGCGACAGCAGCGCGGCCGCCCGGGCACTGGCGCGCGCGGCGTCGTCAACGCGGAACGCCATTGCGCAGACCGATGGCCCGTGCAGATGGAAATGCTCGGCGGCGGCACTGTCCGGTTCGCTGTTGAGGATCATGCTCACCTGCCCCTGCCGATACAGGTCCACCGATTTCGACCGGTGATGTCCGGCGCGGACGAACCCGAGGGGCGCGAGAAATTCGGCGAGTTCCGCGCGCGCCGGCTCATCGACGGCAAATTCGATGAATTCGAACCCGCCGTATGTGGCGGGCGCGGGCAGGGCGGTCGCTGGCACGGTCGGGCGTGCCTCGGCTTCGACCAGGATCAGCGACCGGAGCCCGTCACGGGCATTGAGCCGCGCCGGTGCAGCCCGCATCTCGTCGTTGAACACTTCCAGAGACAGCGGTCCGTCATAGCCGGCATCCAGCACCCCGGCGACGAACCTGGCGACCGGAAGCTGCCCCTGGCCGGGGAAGTTCCGATAGTGACGACTCCAGGACAGCACGTCCATCCCCATGGCCGGCGCGTCGGCGATCTGCACGAAGAACAGCTTGTCGGCGGGCACCTGGTCGAGCCCGACCAGATCGTCCCCCACCGCAAGCACATGAAAACTATCCAGGATCAGGCCGAGTGCGGGATGGTCGGCGCGCTTCACGATCCGCCAGCTATGCCGCCATCGGTTGACGTGCCGCCCCCAGGCGAGCGCCTCGTACCCGACACGCAGACCGCGCGCCGCCGCATGCTCCGCCAGCGCGTGCAGGTCGGCCGCGGCGCGTGCATCGTCGTTCAGCGCGGATGGCTGCACATTGCTGCATGCTAGCATCATCGGCGCGCCGAGCGCCGCCATTACGTCGAGCTTGCGTTCGGCGCGTTCCAGGTTGCGTGGCAGGCGCGATAGCTCCATCGCCTCGAAGTCGCGGAACGGCTGCCACAAATAAATCGTAAGCCCCAGGTCTCCGGCGATACGCCTGATATCCTGCGGCGTGCCGTCGAAGGTCAGCAGGTCGTTGTCGAAAATCTCGACCCCGTCGAATCCGGCACGGGCCGCGGCCTCCAGCTTGTCCGGGAGTGCCCCGCTGAGGCAGACGGTGGCGATCGAGCGCGACGAGGCTGGCATGGGCACCTCAACGAGGTTCGGTTCAAGGCAGCCTATGCCCCCCCGATGCTGTCTGCCAGCCTGGCCGGTGTATTACTTCCCGAGCGAAACCTTTTCTATGTCGAAGAACATCTGTGTCGGGTTTAGCTGGTAGCCGTGCACCTCCGGGCGGATGGCACGTACCTGCTCCACCGAGTTGATGAACACCCACGGCGCGCCCTGCCACACGAGCTTCTGGATCTGCTGGTAGATCGCCACGCGTTTGGCGTGATCGGTTTCCGCCAAGCCCTGTTCGCACAGCCGGTCCACGTCCGGGTTCTTGTAGCGCGTGGTATCGTCCGCGGGATTGCGTGAACTGTATAGCTCACAGACGAAATTGTCCGGGTCGCCGTTGTCGCCGGTCCAGCCGACCATGAACAGGCCCTGGTATTTGCCACTTCGCACGGTGGACAGGAACGCGCCCATATCCAGCTTGCGGAGCTCTGCGTCGATGCCGACTTTCTTCAGATAACCCTGAACTGCGACCGCCAGGTCGGCGCCTGCCGGGTTGTATCCGCGCGGGCTGTTATAGGTCAGGAACTCGACCGAGAGCGGTGTCTTCACACCCGCCTCGGCCAGCATTTTTTTCGCCAGGGTGGGATTGTAGTTGTACGCCGGCTGCTGCGGCTGATAGCTCCATTCCGAAGCCGGCATCGGTGCCAGCATCGGCACAGCG
The DNA here is from genome assembly GCA_963810715.1 of uncultured Pseudomonadota bacterium. Classification (GTDB taxonomy): domain Bacteria; phylum Pseudomonadota; class Alphaproteobacteria; order Acetobacterales; family Acetobacteraceae; genus DATDIC01. The sequence goes on from CAWEOZ010000002.1 coordinate 152,964, forward strand.
AAGCCTTTGAACAGCGCCTTGTTGATAGCGTTGCGATCGATGGCGTAATTCAGCGCCTGCCGCACTTTCATGTTGTCGAACGGCGCGACGTCGGTCGGCATGCCCATGCCGCTTTGCGCCAGTCCCGGCTGGGTCAGCAGCTTGATCGACTTGTCGGCTTGCAGTGCCGGAATCACCGTGGAGCTGACGTCGGCGAGGATCTGGATATCGCCCTTCTTGATCGCCAGCAGCGCGGATTGCGGGTCGGGATATTCCTTGAAGATCAGGTGGTCGATATGCGGCTTGCCGTTCCAGTAAGCCGGGTTGGCATCAAGCGTGACCGAATCGCGCGACTTCCATTCCTTGAAGATGTATGGACCGGTACCGACCGGATTGTTGCGGAAGTCCTTGCCATATTTCGCTGCCGCGGTCGGGCTGACCACGCCGTTCCATACCATCGCCAGGCTGGTGACGAACGCGGCGTTCGGCTGCTTCAATTTGAACTCGACGGTCTGGTCGTCGATCTTGTTGAGCGACGCGACATCGCCGTAGGTGAAGTCGATATAACCCTCGACCGGACCGGTATTGTAGATGTTGATCGGGCTGGATTTATCCAGCAGCCGATTGATCCCCTGGATGTAGGTATCGGCATTGAACGGCGTGCCGTCCTGGAACTTCACGTTCGGGTGCAACTTGAACTGGTAGGTCAGCCCGTCTTCGGATGCGCTCCAGCTCTGCGCCAGTCCTGGTTCCGGCTCGACCGTTCCGGGTTTGTACTTCACCAGGCTGTCGAAGATCGTCGCCATGATGAAGCCGGACGTGTTGTTCAGAACCGCTTCCGGATCGAGCCCGGTGGGATCGGCGGCGATGCCGATCACCAGCGTGCTGTCGGCGCGGGCGGCGCCGGCGCCGAACATGGCGGCAAGGCATGCCGCCGCTATCAGTCGCTTCATTCTCCATCCCCCTGTTGTCGGTTGCCCCCAGTAACGTTACCGCGCCGGGTTTCCCCGGCACAAGTGGACGCGCCCGCGCGAAGCGGGTCTGATGCCAACCGGATGAAACGTGCCCGAATGGCATGAACCGGATATCGTTCCATGCACCGCGAGGGATTCGGGCGGGATCCACAGTGCCCCGCTCGCCGGAACGAGCCGGTCGGGATTCGTGCGGCCCGGGCAAGCTGGACGTCGTCATCCCGGTGTGGAACGAGGCGCCGTGGCTGGACCGGCTGCTCCCCCGCATGCGTTCCTCCTCTTGCGTTGCCAGCATCATCGTGGCCGACAACGAATCCACTGATGGCAGCCCCGGTATCGCCCTTCGACATGGATGCATCCTCGTTCGCGGCGGCCGGCCGGCGACCGCGCGCAACCAGGGCGCGCGATCCGCTCGTGCGCCGATCATCCTGTTCCTTGACGCCGATACGATCATTCCCGATCCAAGCATGCGTGCCGCGCTGAGCGCCTTCGCGGATGACCGCGTCTCTGCCGTCCATTTCCGCACGGTTCCCCTGAGTGACAGCCGCTGGGTGAAGGGCGTCTACGTCGTCACGCGTCTCTGGATTGGTGCGCTCGATCGCTGCGGAATAAGCCAGGGGATCGGTACGGCGATCGCGGTCCGCCAGCCCATCTTCCACCGCATCCGCGGCTTTCGCGAGGATGTGGCGGTCGGGGAGGACGCGGTATTCCTGCGCGACGCTGCGGCCACTGGACGGGTCGTCTATTTGCGCGACTATCCGGTTTACACGTCCGCGCGGCGCCTGCGGGTCGAGGGCTGGCTGGTTTTCCCGCTGAAGGTTGCGGTGTGGGCGCTGCTGCGCCTTTGCAAAGCGTCGGCGAGCCTGATGCCGTACCGATGGTGCGTCCATGACCACTCGGTGGCGCGCGCCGAGGACGAAATCATCGCCCGGCTGGAGTTGTAGGAACCCGTCATGACCGCCGACCCCATCAAGCACATCCCCATCAAGGACATCCCCATCAAGGACATCCCCATCAAGGACATCCCCATCAAGGACATCAAGGACGAAATCCGCTTCTTCATGGAGAAGTCTGTACCAGGCATCCTTCGCCTACGTCGCCGCTCTGGTGGCCGCGAGCTTCAGCATCAAGCTGGAAGTCCTGGCCGCGATATCGTCTCAGGTGGGAGTGGATAGATGGGTGATCCTCGCTTCGATATTTCTGCTCACCAACTTCATCTTTCTCACGATTAACCTGGGATGCAGCTTTGCGGTCATCAAGCGGGGTATTTTCATCGTAGCCTCGGCCGACCGGAACAGCCCGGACGCGGCCACCGAGTGGGAGGTTTTCCTGCGCGCGCGCGCCGGCCGCTTCACCTCGCTCGGCTGGAACACGGATAATATATACCTGGCGCCGATCGACGTGGTCGTGTCCCTTCTGTCGTTTCTTATCTTCGGTTATGAAGTGCGCACCGCTGTGGGCGACGGCGGCGCCTCCATCGCGCTGCTCGGCGTGCCCATGGCACTGCACGCGTGGCCGCTCTGGGCATTCATCCAGCTCGTGCGGCTGATGCGGGTCCACGCGCGCCTGCTTCGGGATTTCGGGCCGGTTCCCCAGACGGCGCGGCTGGAATGACGGGCCGCGGATGAACGCACCCCGTCCGATGGCGCCCGCCCGGCAGGGGCGATATAACCCCCAGAGGAAACAGACCGAGGTGCCACCATGGCCGAACGAACCCGCAGCGAGCAGGAACAGGCGCTGGCCGAGACCGCGCGCCGCGTGCTGCCGGCCGGCAGCTTCGGCAACATGCCGGCCGACGTGATCATCCGCGATGGCCGCGCCGGCCGGGTGTGGGATATGAGCGGCAACGAATATGTCGATTTCCTGCTCGGCTCCGGGCCGATGTTCGTCGGCCATGCGCATCCCGAGGTGGTGGCGGCCGTGCAGGCGCAGCTATCGCATGGCTTCACCTTCTTTACCGAGAACGAGCACGGCATCCGGCTGGCGGCGGAGATAGTGGAGGCGGTGCCGTGCGCCGAAAAGGTGCGCTTCGTCAGCAGCGGCACGGAGGCGGATGCCTATGCGATGCGCGCCGCGCGCGCGTTCCGCAAGCGGGATAAGATACTGAAGTTCGAGGGCGGCTATCATGGCATGAGCGACTATTCGCTGATGAGCCTGTCGCCCAAGCGGCCCGGCAACTTCCCGCAGCCGGTGCCGGATTCGCCCGGCATTCCGCAAAGCCTGCGTGACGAGGTGCTGATCGCGCCGTTCAACGACGCCGACCTGGCGGCCAGCATCATCGCCGAGCATCACGACGAGCTGGGCGGGGTGATCGTGGAGCCGTTCCAGCGCCTGCTGGCGCCGCAGCCCGGATTTTTGCAGGCGCTTCGCGAGGTTACGCGCAAATACGAGATACCGCTGATCTTCGACGAGGTGGTGACCGGGTTCCGGTTCGCCTGGGGCGGGGCGCAGGACTATTACGGCGTGACGCCGGACCTTTGCACGCTGGGCAAGGTCATCGGCGGCGGCTTTCCGCTGGCGGCGATTGCCGGGCGGGAGGACATTATGGCGCAGTTCGACCGCGCCAAGGTGGGCGACGAGCGTTTTCTGTTCCAGGTCGGCACCCTGTCCGGCAATCCGATTGCCGCCGTAGCCGGCTTGGCGACGCTGGAAATCCTGAAGCGGCCCGGCGCCTATGAGCAGGTGTTCGCCACCGGCCGCACGCTGATGGAAGGCATCCAGCGCATCATCCGCGATTCGCATCTGCCGGCGCAGGTGATCGGCGCGCCGGTGATGTTCGATATCGTGTTCACCGAAAACGAGGTGCGCGACTATCGCGACATTTTGGCGGCCAATTCCGATATGGCCAAACGCTTCACCCGGGCGGTGCGGGAGCGCGGCGTGCTGAAGAGCGACGGCAAGTGCTACGTTTCGCTCGCGCATGATGCCGACGATATCCGGCATACGCTGGATGCGTTTGCCGCCGCGGCCGAGCAGGAATCACGTGCACTGGCCTGAAGCTGACGTCACGCGCCGCTTGCTTCGGGGGAAGCGGGTGGCTTAGAGCTTAGGCAGTTACAACAGCCCGCGCCCGGCTGCCGGCCGCGCAGGAGGCAGACATATGTGCGGCATCACTGGGATATTCGATCTCGGCGGGGCGCCCAGGATCGACCCCGCCCTGCTGCGGCGGATGACCGAGGCGATCCATTACCGCGGGCCGGACGGGGACGGCTTCCATGAGGAGCGCGGCGTCGGGCTGGGGCACCGGCGTCTGGCGATCATCGACCCCGAAGGCCGGGCACCAGCCGATGTACAACGAGGATGGCTCGGTCGCCATCGTGTACAATGGTATGATTTACAATTTCCAGGATCTGCGGCCGGAGCTGGAGGCGCGGGGGCATGTGTTTCGTACCCGCTGCGACACGGAAACGATCATCCATGCCTGGGAGAGCTGGGGCCCGGAGTGCCTGCAGCGGCTGAACGGGTTCTTCGCGTTCGCGCTCTGGGACCGCAACCGGCGGGAGCTGTTCCTGGCGCGCGACCGGATGGGCAAGAAGCCGATCTATTACGCCACGCTGCCGGACGGGCGGTTCGTGTTCGGGTCCGAGATGGCGGCGCTGAAGGTGGTTCCCGGCCTCGGCCGCACGGTCAGCCCGACCGCGGTGGAGGATTTCTTCGCGTATGGGTATGTGCCGGACCCGGCCTCGATCTACCGAGGAGATCCGCAAGCTTCCGGCCGCGCATTATCTGCTGCTGCGGCACGGGGAGAAGGTGCCCGAGCCGAAACGCTACTGGCGGCCGGAGGTGAAGCCGCGCCGGATCACGGAGCACGAGGCGATTGCCGAACTGCGCTCGAAGCTGACGGCAAGCACGCAGAGCCGGTTGATCGCCGACGTGCCGCTGGGGGCGTTCCTGTCGGGCGGCGTGGATTCAGGGGGCGTGGTGGCCACCGCGGCGCGGCTGCGGGACGGGCTGGACACGTTCACGATCGGCTTTGCCGGCGCCGAGGATGAGACGCCGTTCGCCGATATGGTGGCCCGCCGCTACGGCACCGTGCAGCACAACGAAGCGGCGGCGGCGATCGACTACATCGACGCGGCGCGGGAACAGGGGCGGATTTTCGGGGAGCCGTTCGGCGATCAGTCCTCGGTGCCGACGCATCGCGTGTCGGCGCTCGCCCGGCGCCATGCCACCGTGGCGATTTCCGGCGATGGCGGCGACGAGGTGTTTGCCGGGTATCGGCGCTATCGCTGGCACAGCCTGGTCGATGCGGCGCGGAGCGTATTGCCGGCGCCGGTGCGGCGGCGCGTGGTCGGGCCGCTGGCGCGGTTGTATCCGAAGCTGGACCGGGCGCCGCAATGGCTGCGGGCGAAGCATACGCTGACCGAACTCAGCCTGGACAGCGCGATCGGCTACTACCGCACGATCGCGCGCGTGCACGATGAGCGAAGGCGGGCGCTGTTCTCGGCGGAGCTGGACGGGGCGCTGGACGGGTATGACCCGAGCGCGCGCATTCCGGCGCCTGATGGAGGAGAGCGGATCGGACGATCCGCTGGTGCAGGCGCAGTACGTCGATATCAACACCTGGCTGGTCGGCGACATCCTGACCAAGGTGGATCGCGCCAGCATGGCGAACTCGCTGGAGGTGCGGGCGCCGTTGCTGGATTACGAGCTGGTGGAGTGGGGGTTGTCGCTGCCGGCCTCGTTGAAGCTGCGCGGCGGCACCGGGAAGTATGTGCTGAAACGGGCGCTGGAGCCGCTGCTGCCGAAGGAGCTGCTGTATCGGCGCAAGCAGGGGTTTGCCATGTCGCTGGGCACCTTGTTCCGGCGGGAGCAGCAGCGGCTGCGCAGCCGGCTGGATGCGAGCGCTGATGCTGGATAGCGGGTTGTTCGATCGAGGCGCGATCCGCCGGTGCCTGGACGAGCACGCGGCGGGGCAGTTCGACCACAGCCTGGTGCTGTGGCACCTGCTGGTGTTCGAGGGGTTCCTGGCCTCTGAAATCGGTGGGGAAGTTCCGCCCGAACGGGCGGTTATGCTGCCCGCCTGAGCGCGATGGCGAGACGACCGGTTTGCGTCAGCCGTCGGTTCCAAGCATCTTGATGCGCACTTTCAAGAGATGGTCGCGGAGCGCATCGGCTGTGCCCTTGGCATCGCGCGCCGCGATGCGCTCGGCAACGCGCCGGTGCTGCTGCCGATAGGATTGCCAGCGGCTGGGCGTCTGTGTGCCCTTGCTTCAGGCGCAACCAGGGCTGTTCATGCCGAATCGCGACGATCGCCTGATAGATCCCGATGGCGAGCCGATTATGCGTGGCCGCGACTACGCTGAGGTGGAATGCACGGTCCCATCGCTCCCACTCGGGCCAACTATCGGCGGCATCGCCTGCTTCCACGCAGTCCCATATTTTCTGGATGTCGCGCGCACTGGCATTGAGGACCACCGCTTCCGCGAGGCTGGGTTCCAAGGCGAGGCGGAACTCCAGCAGCTCGGTCGGGCTGGTATCGAGCAGCGGCAGGGCCGGGTCACTGTCTGAGGGCGCCAACACGATGGTGCCGTGGCCGACTTTGCGGGCGATCTTTCCCGCCCGGTGCAGTTGGGCGAGCGCATTGCGGACCACGGTGCGGGAGGCGCCGAACTGGCTGGCAAGTTCACGCTCGGTGGCGATCTTTTCGCCGGGACGGAGGCGGCCCTCGTTGATGTGATGTTCCAGCGTGGCGAGAAGTTCGGCCGCCTGCCGGCGCGCGCGATTCCGCGCGCTGCGGCGTGGTGCGACGGAACTGACGGGCCTGATCAAGGCATTCCTCTTGGATTAGATGACCAATTCCGATAACGGCGCGAGATCAGGAATTGGTTGCACATCCCATGGCGGCATTTGGTACTTGACGGCCATGCTGGGCGTGTCAAGGTTTACCGGAGCCAAATTAAACCAATCCGGACCAGCAGGTGAAGCTTTTTCCGCGTCCCGCCCCGCCGATTTCAGCCGCGCCCATCGGATCCGGGGCAGCGGTGCTTTGCAAGGGGTTGAGCAAAAGCTTTGGTGCGGTTGTCGCGCTCGATGATGTCTCGCTCACCATCGAACCAAACGAATTTTTCACGCTGTTGGGACCGTCCGGTTGCGGCAAGACCACATTGCTTCGGGCGATTGCCGGTTTCGTTGGCCTCGATCGGGGCAGCATCAGTGTCTATGGCCAACGTGTCGATGGGCTGGCGCCGCACAAGAGGCCGGTGAACACGGTATTTCAGAGCTACGCGATTTTCCCGCACATGACGGCGGCGGAAAACATTGCGTTCGGGCTGGAGATGGATCGCTGGCCGAAGCGCCGCGTGGTGGCCCGGGTCGAGGAAATGCTCGAGCTCGTGCAGCTCCAAGGGCTGGGGGATCGCCGGCCTGCGGAGCTTTCCGGGGGGCAGCAGCAACGGGTCGCGGTGGCGCGGGCATTGGCGAAGAATCCGCGTGTGCTGCTGCTCGACGAGCCGCTTTCCGCGCTCGACCAGAAGCTGCGGGTCGGGATGCAGTCGGAGCTCAAGCGACTGCAGCGCGAGACGGGGATCACCTTCATCTTCGTGACGCCACGACCAGCGCGAGGCGCTGACGATGTCGGACCGGCTTGCGGTGATGAACGCCGGCTCCATTCTGCAGATCGGCTCGCCGCAGGACATCTACGAAAGGCCGACGGCTCGCTTTGTCGCGGATTTCATCGGCGAGACGAATTTCCTGCTGCGCCGAGGCGCTCGGCGCAGGTCGTTATCGGCTTGCATCCGGGGCGACGGTGGAGGCCGCCGAGCCTGGCCCGGCTGGAGCGTCCGTTACGCTGGCGATACGCCCTGAACGTGCGTGGCTTGCGGCAGCAGGTCCGGTGACCGGACAGGTGCAAGATATCGTCTATGAAGGTACCGATACGATCTTTCGGTTGGTGCTGCCTGGCGGCGAGAGCCTGCGCATCCGCGAGCAGAACCGGGACGGCGCCAGACCACGCTTCGCCATAGGAGACGTCGCCTCGGTGACGCTGCCGCCCGAGTTTATCCGGGTACTGACGATATGAACCGAGGACGGACGCCTCTGCTGCTTGTTACGCCGGCTGTGACGGCGCTCTGCGGTCTGCTCGTCGTGCCCCTCGGCATCATGGCGGTTGTCTCCACGTTGCAGCGTGGCGATGACGGCGGCGTTCTCTGGGGGCAACATACCGCCGAGGCGTATGTCCAATTCATCTACGATCGCGACCTGTTCAATAATCTCGTAATCAACACGGACTACCTTCGCATCTTCCTGCGTTCGTTCGCGCTCGCCGCCGCAACGGCGATATTGACGCTGGTACTGGCGCTGCCCACCACGCTGTGGATGGCGTTTCAGCCCGCCCGGCGCCGGTCGCTTTTGTTGCTGATCGTGACCGTGCCGTTCTGGACCAATCTGCTGGTGCGCAACTACGCGTGGATTCTCCTGCTGCGCAATGGCGGCGTGATCGATCGCGGGCTGCAAGCGATCGGCTTCGCCCACGCCTCGATCAGTATCCTATACACGCCGGCGGCGACGCTGATCGGGTTGGTCTATTCCTTCCTGCCGTACATGGTGCTGCCGATCTATGTCAGCATGGAGAAGATCGACCGGCGGCTTATCGAAAGCGCGTATGATCTCGGGGCCGCGCAATTGCGCGTGGTCCACCGGATCATTCTGCCGCTATCGATGCCTGGCATCGTTGGCGGGCCTCATCCTGGTGTTTGTTCCTTGTCTCGGTGCGTTCGTCAGCCCGGAGCTGCTTGGGGGCGGAAAATCGATGATGATCGGAAGCCTGATCCAGGAACAATTCGGCGATGCGCGTAACTGGCCATTTGGTGCCGCGCTCGCTTTCAGCTTGCTGGCCATGATTCTGGGCGCGCTCTGGCTGCATCACCTGCTGTTCCGCCGCGGCGTTGAACCGCGCCCCTGATGGCACAAGCACGGCTTTTCCATTTCCCTCTTGCGCGCTGGGCTGGGGGGGCGGTGATGTGCTTCCTGTACGGCCCGATACTGGTGCTGATCGTGCTTTCCTTCAACGCTGGCGATTCGGCGCTCAGCGGCTGGTCCGGCGCCAGTCTGCGGTGGTACCGCGCCGTCGCCTCGGACCACGATATGCTGCATGCGACGGGGGTTTCGCTGGTGGTCGCATGCGTAGCGACATCGGTTGGCACCGTGATTGCCGGCCTGGCCGCGCTGGGCACCGCCGGCGTGCGGTTCCGCGGGCAAGGTGCTGTCGAGGTCCTGATCGGATTGCCGCTGATCGTGCCGGATATCGTGGCGGCAATTTCGATGCTGCTGCTGTTCGTCGCTATCAGCCTGCCGCTCGGGTTGATCACACTGATGCTCGCCCATACAGTGTTCGCGATACCGATCGCCTATCTGCCGATCCGGGCCAGGCTGCAAGGGTTGGATCCGTTGCTGTCGGAAGCGGCATCCGATCTCGGGGCACGGCCGGTCACCGGCTTTCGGCGTATTCTTCTGCCGCTTCTTTGGCCGGGCATTGCATCAGGTGCGATGCTCGCTTTTGTCGGGTCACTAGGGGACGTCGTGGTGAGCTATTTCGTGTCTGGTCCGGGTTCGACCACTTTGCCTGTCTATGTCTTCAGCATGGTCCGCATGGGCGTAACGCCCGAGGTGAACGCGATATCCTCTCTTCTGGTCGTGCTTTCGGCCGTGCTGCTTGGCATTTCGTATGTCCTCGGCCGCCGCGATCAATAGATGCAGTCAGTTTGCAGGAGCAGGTAATATGAGAAGACGCAGTTTCGGGCTGGCGGCGGTGGGCATTGCCGCCGGAGCTTTGCACAGGCAGGCCCGCGCGCAGGCCAAGCAATTGTTTCTCTACAACTGGTCCAATTACATGCCGCCCGACTTGTTGAAGCGCTTCACGGCGGAAACGGGGATCGCGGTAACGCTGGATACCTATGACTCGAACGAGACGATGCTGGCGAAGATCCAGGCGGGCGGCGGAGGCTACGATGTCGTGGTGCCCACCGGACCGACTGTCCAGCGAATGATACGCGACAAGCTGCTGATGAAGATCGATGCCGGCGGGTTCGATAATTTCAAGAACGTGCGCAAGCCGTTCGATCATCCCGACTTCGACCCGGATCGCGCCTATTCGGTTCCGTATATGTGGGGCATGACGGCCATCGCCTACGATTCGGCGAAGCTGCCCGCGGGAACGAAGCTGGAGAGTAGCTGGAAAGAGATATTCGAGCCGCGCGCGGAGTTTGTCGGGCAGATCGGCATGCTCAAGGATATCGGCGAGGTGACTTCGGCTGCCGAATTCTATCTTGGCTATGATATCTGCACGACGGAACCGCAGCAGGCCCAGAACGTCCTCAACCTGCTCGAAAAACAGAAGCCGGCGGTAAAACTGTATAATTCGGAAGGCACCGTGGATCGCGTGGCCAGCGGCGAGGTGGCCATGCAGCAGATGTGGAACGGGTCCTTCCACCGGGCGCACAAGAAGCGTCCCTCGCTGGTGTACATCTTCCCGAAGGAAGGGATCAATCTCTGGGGCGACAATCTTGCCATCCCCACCGGCGCGCGAAACATCGATAATGCAAAGGTGTTCCTGAACTGGATGATGGATCCGAAGAATGCCGCCGAGGCGTCCAACTTCACCGGCTACAACAATGCCATTAGCGGTTCCGATGTGTATCTGACGGAGGACATGAAGGCCGATCCGGCCATCAACATTTCGCCCGAGGTCGCTGCGCTGCTGCGGCCCACCCACGATTGCCCGAAGGCCGCGCTCGACATCCGCGAGAAGATCTGGACGCGGCTGCTGCGCTGACGGAATGGACTACGTCGACAGCTACTACGCCCGTACGCTGTCCGAGCCGAGCCAGTATCCGTCGCTCGACGGGGATCTGGAGGTGGAGACGCTGGTTATCGGCGGTGGGTTGGCAGGTTGCGCGACGGCGCTCGATCTCGCCGAGCGCGGTCGTTCGGTCGCGCTTATCGAAGCGAACCGGATCGGCTGGGGCGCTTCGGGCCGTAACGGCGGCTTCGCCTCGGAGGGTTTTCCCAAGGGCTATTCGGTGCTGGTTGAACGTGTCGGACGTGAGCGGGCGCGGCAAATACAGAAAGTGGCGCAACTCGGGCTACGGTTGGTGCGGCAGCGCATCGCCGACTACGCGATCGCCTGCGGCCCCAACCGGGAGGGCGCGCTCCGCTGCAATATTGGCGGGCATGCCGACAATCTTCCGCAAATCCGCGATTTCATGGCGGAGACGTTCGGGGTCCAATTCGATTACTGGCCACGCGAGCGTGTGCGGGAGGCACTCTCGACCGATCGGTATACGGATGCACTTTTTGTGTCGACCACCATGGCGGTACATCCGCTCAATCTCAATCTTGGTCTCGCACGGGCCTGTGTGGAGCGCGGTGGGCTTGTCTTTCAGGACACCCGCGCACGAGGGATTGCTGCACGCGCTGACCGGCAAGAGGTGCGTACCGCGAGAGGACGTATCCGTGCCGAACATATTGTCATCACCTGCGGCGGCTACATCGACGGGCTGGAAGGTTCCCTGTCTCGCGCCACCATCCCGATCGCAACGTTCGTCATCGCGACCGAACCACTCGGCGCGCATTTGCGCGACGTGATCCGCGTGCCGTACGCGATCTTCGATAACCAGACGGCCACGAATTATTACCGCCCTCTGGCCGACACGCGCGTTCTGTGGGGTGGGCGCGTGCTTGCCTGGGAGCCGTCCCCGCCGAAGATCGCGGCTCTTCTGAAGCGGGATATGGTGCAATTCTATCCTGCGCTGAAGGGTGTGACGGTAGAGGTTGCCTGGGGCGGGTTGATGCCGATGACTCGGCATCGAATCCCGGTGATCGGCCAGGTGGCGCCCAATGTCTGGTACGCGACTGGCTTTGGCGGGCTGGGTGTGACGCTGACATCCGCGTTCGGCCGATTGATTGCGGAGGCAATCACCGAGGGTGACGATCGCTGGCGCTTGTTTGCCGATGGATTGCCTTTCGCCGGCGGGAAGCTCGGACGCATTCCGGCGCAAGTGGTTTATTGGTCTCATCAGTTTCGCGCGGGTTGACCTGCCGTTGCCAGGCTCGTGCCTGGTCTTCCGGTGGTTGGACAAAGCAGGCTACCGATGGGTATCGTGCCTGACAGCGTCCACGGAGGGGAAGCGGATGGCGGCGAGCGCAGCCTGGAAGGAGACGGCGATCGAGGTTGCCGGCAGCCGGATGCATCTGCTGCGGGCGGGGCAGGGCCGGCCGCTGCTGGTGCTGCACCACGACATCGGCACGCTCGACCGGCTGCCGTTCTATGATCGGCTGGCGGAGCAGTTCGATGTGTCTGCTGCCGCATCATCCCGGCTGGGGCCGCTCGGAACGGCCCGCCTGGATGCGCAGCGTGCGCGACCTGGCGGCGATGCATCAATGGCTGCTGGCCGAGCTGGACGTGACGGACTGCGCGCTGCTGGGGCTGGGGTTCGGCGGCTGGATCGCCGCCGAGATGGCGAGCCTGGCGCCGCGACAGTTTCATCGGCTGGTGCTGGTCGGCGCGCATGGCGTGAAGCCGCCGCAGGGCGACATACTGGACCAGGCGATCATCAGCTACATCGCCTATCCGCATGCCGGCTTCCACGACCAGGAGGCGTTCCACCGGGTTTATGGCGAGGTGTCCGACCGACCAGCTCGAACAATGGGACATCGCCCGCGAAATGTGCTTCCGCGTGGCGTGGAAACCGTACATGTACAGCCAGACCTGCCGCATTTGCTGGGTGGGGTGCGGTCGCCGGCGCTGGTGGTGTGGGGCGATGAGGACCGTATCGTGCCGCGCAGCGCCGCCGATATCTACGTGAGTGCGTTGCGCCAGGCGCGGCTGGAGATCGTGCCGGGCTGCGGGCATTTCGTGGATATGGAGAAACCCGACGAGCTGGCGAAGCTTGTCGTATCATTCGTGACAGCGGACTGACGGTCGCACCGACTGACGGAGCATGCCATGCATCTGATGTATTTCACCGAGCAGCCGATGTCGGCCTATCGACGCGAAGGAGGGGCTGGATTACGGCGCCACGGCGCTGACCTTCTCCAACAAGCATTTCGACCCGGTGGCCGGCAGCCGGTTCTACAACCAGTATATCGAGGATTACATCTACGCCGAGGAATGCGGCGCCGACGGGATCATGCTGAACGAGCATCACAATGCGCCGTTCTGCATGCAGGCGAAGTGCAACGTGTTCGCCTCCATCCTGGCGGCGGTCACCAAGCGGGTGAAGATCGTGCTGCTGGGCAATCCGCTGCCGCTGGCGGAAAACCCGGTGCGGCTGGCCGAAGAGCTGGCGATGATCGACATGATCTCCAAGGGCCGGCTGGTGTCGGGTTTCGTGCGCGGCGGCGGGCAGGAGCAACTGGCCACCGGGGTGAACCCGGCCTACAACCGCGAGCGGTTCGAGGAAGCGCACGATCTGGTGGTGAAGGCGTGGACGCAGCAGGGGCCGTTCCGCTGGGAAGGCACGCATTATCAGCACCGGGTGGTGAACCCGTGGGCGGTGCCGCTGCAGAAGCCCTATCCGCGGGTGTGGATTCCTGGCGTGCTTTCCAAGGAAACCGTGATCTGGGCGGCGAAGAAGCGGTATCCTTATATCGCGTCTGAACACCTCGATCGATGCCACCAAGACGATCTGGGACCTGTACTTCCAAGTCCGCGGCGGAGGTGGGCTACACCGCCGGGCCGGAGAATTGCGGCTACCTGATCCGCGTGCATGTGTCGGACAACGAGGAGAAGGCGCTGAAGAACGCGCGCCAGTTCATGTGGATGCAGGGCGAGTTCACCGGGCTGGCGCATCCGGTGTGGGCCAACCCGTCCGGTTATTTCTCGCCTTCGGGCCGGCGCAACTTCGTGGAGTTCGCGGTGGGGCGGGCGAAGAACCCGCGCGGATCGCCCAGCTTCGAGGAGCAACTCGCGAGCACCATGATCATCGCCGGGACCCCGGATACGGTGATCCCGCGGCTGAAAACGCTGATCGAGCAGACTCGGCCGGGCATCATGGGGTTGTGGGCGAACGACGGCACGGTGAGCGCCGGAGGACACCCGCACCTGCATCCGGCTGCTGTGCCAGGAGGTGATGCCGGCCATCCGCGAGCACGGCAAGTCGCTGGGGCTGAACAGCCCATTCGAGGCCGACGCGCCGGTGAGCATCGACTATTCGCGCGACTTGCAGCGGGTCGCGGCGGAGTAGCAGCGACCGCGCGGGCCGCTGGGGAGAAGAAATCATATGAAACCAATCAGCCGCCGTCAATCGCTTGGGGTTGGCGCCGGCCTGCTGGCGCGGCGGTGCTACCGGTGGCTCGCGCAGGGGCGGCTATTCAGGCGGCCGACGTGAAGCCGCCGTCCTATCCGATCGAGAAGGGTGCCACGCTGCACGTGCCGCCGGCAACCAGGCTACGCTCCGGGACTGATTGCTGCGACACGAGAGAATGTCGCAGGTTTTACGACTTCTGCGACAGTTCCTTCGGCTACGAGTGCAACACCAGGTGCCTACACGAGCGACACCTTTCCGGTCGCCAAATCGTAGACGCCTCCCACGACCTGTAGCTGTCTTTTGGCGACCATGTCGGCCAGGATGGGCTTAGCCGTCTTCAGTTGCTCCACGTTGTAACGCACGTTGGCAACTACCGCGCGCTGTTTGATGTCGGAACCCGGTTGCTTGATCACCGGCTCGATGCCCGGTTTCATAGCCTGCACGAGTCCAGCAATGTGTCCCGGCAGCGTGTTGCCCTTCTTTAGGGCTGCGACGGTCGCATTCACCGCGCCACAGCTGGTGTGGCCCAGAACCATGATCACCTTGACACCCAGAACCGCGGCGCCGAACTCCAGGCTGCCCAGACCGTCCGGGGTCATGAAATTGCCAGCCACACGGACTACGAACAAGTCGCCCGGATTCTGATCAAACGCCAGTTCCGGCGCGACACGCGAGTCGGCGCAACCGAGAATGGCCGCGAACGGCGCTTGGCCGAGCGCCGTGCTGGCTCGGGCCGCCGAGAAGTCGCGTTGCCGCGGCTGATTGGCGACGTAGCGTGCGTTGCCCTCTGTCAACAGGCTAAGCGCGGCATCGGGTGTCGCTGCCGCAGCTTGCGGCGGAGTTTGTGCCGCGGCGCCCAGCGGGGCGGTCGCCAGCAGGCCGGCGCCAGCAATGAACAACGCGCGACGCTTCAGGCCTTTGTCTGCACAATCCTTGCACATGTCCTGTCCATCCTCTCGTGTTCCATAGGCCGAGCGGATCCTGGCTCGACGGTGATCGCCGATCGCTTGCGGACTGCGTTCGACGCTGTGCACCCTTGTAGCACGCTGCCGCAGGCAGTCTTGTATGGCGCGGCTGATGCAGAGTGGACTACGGTCGGGCGAGGCCGATCACCGTTCCGCCTCGCGCATTCCTGTGCGCCGCATGCGGCAGTGTAAGCTGACCCGTTCGACTCGGATCGATCGATTTGGAGGTGAGCATGTTCTCCTGCACGTCGGACGACGACGCAACATTGGTGAGCCATTCCGGCTGCCTTTGCCACAGGCCGGAAATCCAGGCTCTGACGCGACGGATCGGCCTCGATGTTTCACGGCGCAGCGTCATCGCCGGGATTGCGACCTCGATCGCTTCACTTGCGTCGTCCAAGCGTGGCCACGCGCAGTCAATCCCCTCATCCGCGCCGCGCTCGCCGTCGGTCCTGTTTAGGAACGTTCGCGTATTCGATGGGACATCAGCCCGCCTACGGGAAGGGCTTAGTGTGCTGGTGCAAGACCAGCACATCCGGGCCGTAACCGGCGGCAATCCGGCGGCACCCGACGGTGCCCAGGTGATCGACTGTGGCGGCCGTGTCCTGATGCCTGGGCTGATCGATGTGCACTGGCATGCTCTGTTCGCGGCGATGCCGCTACAAACGCTGTTGACGGCCGACGTCGGCGCTATCTTCCTCACCGCGGGGGTCGAAGCCGAGCGCACCTTGATGCGCGGCTTCACCACCGTCAGGGACGTCGGCGGTCCCGCCTTTCCGCTCAAGGACGCGATCGACACCGGCCTGATAGCCGGGCCGCGCATTTACCCATCCGGCGCGATGATCACGACGACGGGTGGTCATGGCGACATGCGACCTCTGTCCGATCTGCCGAGACGGCTCGGCGGCCCGCTCAGCGCGCTGGAACAGATGGGCGGCAGTATAATCGCCGACAGTGCCGATGAGGTCCGGCTGCGGGTGCGTGAGCAACTGATGCAGGGCGCCTCGCAGATCAAGATAGTGGGAAGCGGCGGCGTGTCATCGCCACGCAGTCCCTTGGACATGCTGACCTTCAGCGAGCGTGAGTTGCGGGCTGCGGTGGGAACAGCCGGTGACTGGAACACTTACGTATTGGTGCATGCCTACACACCAGCGGCGATCGGTCGGGCCATCGCCGCCGGCGCTAGATGCATCGAGCACGCGCATCTGATGGACGCGGATACAGCCAGGTCCATGGCAGAAAGCAATACCTGGTTGAGCATCCAGCCTTTCCTGACGGAGAAGGACGCAATCACCCTGCCGGGACCTAGCCGCGCCAAGATGCTACAGGGTCCTCGCCGGAACGGATACGGCCTATACGCTGGCAAAAGCCAACGGGGTTCGCACGGCCTTTGGTTCGGACCTTCTGTTTTCCGACAAGCTGACCCCGCGCCAGGGCACGATGCTCACCCACCTGAGCCGGTGGTACGACAATGTTGAAACGTTGAGTATGGCGACGGCGGTCAATGGCGAACTGCTCGCCTTGTCGGGCCCACGAAATCCGTACTCGGGCAAGCTTGGTGTCATTGAGGAGGGTGCGCTGGCGGACTTGCTCCTGGTGGACGGCAATCCGTTGCAAGATATTCGAGTGATTGCCGATCCTGACAGGAATTTCGTGGTCATAATGAAAGACGGGCACATCCACAAAAACACGCTTCCGTCATGATGAATCAGGAATGCTACTCCGCGTCGCCGCTGGATTTCGCGTAACAATGAATATTTGCGACAATTGCGGCGGCAGCGTTAGCAGGCTGGCCCGTCTTTCAGCGGAATACCCTGGCCGAGTTAATAGCCAAAAATCAGCCTCGGGTTGTTGGCGGGTCTACGACCTCGGGACCCGGCAAGGTGTCCCCGGTGTGAACACACGCCGGAACTGCGTCAAGCGGACCGCGGCCCCGTGCCGTGAGTGACAACGAGGTCGTCACAGGAGGGCGCCGGACCAGCGTTCCTGGCCTCCATGCGATGGCAGGCGTCTGCACGGCGATCCTTGTCGTGGCCGCGCTGCACTTGGCGGCGCCGGTGTTCGCGCCGCTGGCCTTCGCCCTGTTCTTCATCGCGATGGTGTGGCCGTTGCAGGCGCGACTGCAGACGCGCCTGCCGAAGCTCGTGGCGCTCGCGATGAGCATGCTCGCGACCGTCTCCGTCATCGGCGCGTTCGCGTGGGTGATTAGCTGGGGTTTCAGCCGCGTTGGCCACTATGTCATCGCCGACCGCGCCCAGATTCCAGACGCTCTATAACCAATTGGCCGAGTGGCTCGAAGGCCACGGTATCGAGGTCGCCAGCATTTGGGCCGAGCACTTCAACGTAAGCAGGGCGCTCAGTGCCGTCCAACAGTTCACCAGCAGGATCAACGGCATGCTGAGCTTCTCGGTGGTCGTGCTGATCTACGTGATCCTCGGCCTGCTGGAGGCCGGCACGATGCCCCGCAGGCTCCGCGCGATGAAGCGCGGCGAGGCGGGAGAGCTCCTGGTGAACGCGGCCGCCATCATAGGCCGCAAGCTTCGCAGGTACATGCTGGTCCGCAGCCTGATGAGCATCATGACGGGCATTCTCGTATGGCTGTTCGTGCTACTCTGCGGTCTCCCGCTCGCAACCGAATGGGGCGTGATCGCCTTCGTGCTCAACTACATCCCGTTCATTGGTCCGTTCATCGCAACCATCCTGCCGACGATCTTCGCTGTCGCGCAGTTCGACGCATGGCAGAACGCGATTCTCGTATTCGCGGCGCTGAACCTCATCCAGTTCCTGGTCGGCAGCTATTTGGAGCCGCTGATCGCGGGAAAGGTGCTTTCGATGTCGCCGTTCCTGGTGCTGTTCGCCGTGCTCTTCTGGACGTTCCTGTGGGGCATTTCCGGCGCGTTCATCGGTATCCCTATCGTCATCGCCATGCTGACACTCTGCGAGCAGCATCCGTCGAGCCGTTGGGTGGCGGAGTTGTTCGGGGCGTCTGCGGACGAGCAGGCGTGATCGGTCGCCCGCTTGGCGGCGGCGCATAGCAGAGCGAGCGATGCAGCCAATTCTCGATCCGCGCGCTGGTGACATCGAGGACGACGCATCCAGCACGAAGCGGCGATCGTTGCTGTCGCTGGCTGGCACCTTGCTCGGCGAGGTCAGTCTCCCCAAGCTCGCGACCGCCTGGATGATGCTGATCGGTTTTCCCGGCCTGATGCTCGGTGTAGCACCGCTGCTCGTTTCGCTCTGGATCGCCTTGGTGTCGTCCCACGTCGCCGTGATTTACACCGAAGTGGTACCGGGCCTGATACTGCTAGCGCTCGCGGCGGTCGGCTGGTTCGCGTGGCGGCCCTTACTCCGGGTGGCGGAAAGCAGCTTCTGGTCGCTGAACGCCCTCGCCGTCCAACCTGCCTACATCGCATTTCGCGAAGGCTTCCGGCATCTCGGCGAGCGGCTGCTCGCGTCCTGGATGAACGACGACCGCCGTGTCTTCGTCCGGGCCGCCAGCGCCGCCGCGTCGGGCCTGATCATCTGCGGGCTCGGTCTTGGTCTCATCCGCCTCGTGTGGTCCGCGACGCGCTGGGTGGGCGGGTTGCAGGATTTCGTGTCGCCGGTCCGGCTGTTCCCCGTTGTGTTGGCGAACAGCGTCGTGCTGGTCTGCGGGTATTTCGCGCTGGCGGCGATCGTCTGGGGTTGGGCCGATGCAACAATGGCGCAGCCGCGCGACCTCGGCGCCTTCGCGACCGGGCCGGCGTTTGGCCGGAAGTGGCGCGTTGCCCATCTCTCCGACATCCATACGGTGGGCGAACGCTACGGATTCCGGGTCGAGAGCGGCCGGTCCGGTCCCCGCGGCAACAACCGGCTGAGGCAGGCGCTGCGGCGTTTGGACGAAATCCACACGGCGCGCCCGCTGGACGCGGTCCTGATCACGGGGGATCTGACGGATGCCGGACGCTCGGCGGAGTGGGCCGAGTTCTTCGCCGCGTTAGCGCCATACCCAGAACTGGCCGCGCTGGTGGTCGCGCTGCCCGGGAACCACGACGTCAACGTCGTGGACCGCGCGAGCCCAGCCCGGCTGGAGTTGCCGGGGAGCCCTATGAAACGGCTGCGGCGGCTCCGGACACTGTCAGCGCTCGCCATGCTGCAAGGCGCACGATTGCGGATCGTGGAGAGCGCGGCCGGTCGCCTCGGCGGCACCCTGGCAGACGCGCTCGCCCCGCATGCCGCGGATATGGTCAGCTTCGCGAATAACCGCTTGGTGCGTCGATCGAACTCGCTGGCCAGGCTGTGGGACGCCAGCTTTCCTCTCGTGCGGCCGCCCGACACGGATGACGGGCTGGGGATCGTCGTGCTGAACTCCAACGCGGAGACGCATTTCTCGTTCACCAACGCGCTCGGGCTGGTGTCGGCGGAACAGGTCCGCAACTTCGAGATCGCCACGCGACAATACCCTCGCGCCTGCTGGATCGTAGCGTTGCACCATCACGTCATCGAGTATCCAAAGCCGGCGAAGGCGCTTTCAGAGCGCATCGGCACCGCGCTCATCAACGGCAGTTGGTTCGTGCGCAGGCTGCGGCGCCTGGCGGGCCACGTCGTCATCATGCACGGCCACCGGCATGTCGATTGGATCGGCGAGTGCGGCGGCGTGCTGATCGTGTCGGCGCCGTCGCCCGTAATGGAGGCGACCGATGGCATGGAGACGCATTTCTACGTGCATAATCTAGCCGTTGCCGCGAATGGCCGGCTCAGCCTGCTCGAGCCGGAGCGGATCATCGTGTCCGGCCAGGCACTCGCCGAGAACGCAGCGGTCACTTGAACCGGGCGCAGCACATCAGCCGGTGAGGTCAATTCGGCCCTGATACGCCGGAATGACTCCGCCGCGCAGGCCGGCGCAAAACAATCCGAGAAGGCAGCCAGGCGCGATGGCCGCGACGAGCGCGGCAGCACTGCTAGGGCGCAAGCAGCAGCAACACGCTCCAGCCGCGGAAGGCCAGCCAGACCAGAAGTGCCATGCCGGGCGGGACACCGCGAACCCCATCGCGTCAGACACCCTCCAGGAGGCGATCGATGTCGAGCGTGGACTGTCGCCCAAGATCCTCGCCATGCGCCAACAGGAAGGCCCCTGCCGCACGCCGTCCCTCATCGCGCAGCATGGTGAGGAACGCCCATTCAGCGTTAAGCTTCGACGAGGAACCAAAGTCGACAAGCATTTGGCTCCCGATCATGTGGATGCGCATGGCCGCCCAATGGGCGCACTCCTTGATGCCGGCGTCAGCGACCTGCCGCAGCAGCGCGATCATCCGTAGTTCCTTCAGCAGGACTGCATTGAACGACACCTCGTTGAGGCGGTTGAGGATGTCACGCGCCGAACGCGGAATACCGGGACGCTCTACCGGATTGATCGCAACGAGGATCGTGTCGTCCGACACGCATTCCTGTATCAGCGGCGTTATGGTCGGATTGCCGGAATAGCCGCCGTCCCAATAGGCTTCCCCTTCGATCTCCACGGCCTTGAACATGGTTGGCAGGCAGGCCGAGGCGAGCAGCACGTCCGGCGACAATGCTCCGTTGCGGAACACGCGTGGGCGTCCAGTCCGGACATTCGTCGCCGTGATAAAAAGCTTGATCGGGGCCGTGGCGAGGCGCGCAAAGTCGATCGTGTCGGACAGCACCTGCGTCAGCGGGTTCGGTCCGCCGACGCTGAGATCGTACGGCGAGAACACGCGCCCCAGCAGGTCCAGGCCGAGATACGCAGGCGAGTGATCGAGCGTCCAGCGGCCCAGCAACACGTCGAGCGGACTGCGTTGCAACGGGCTGAACAAGGCAGCGTTTGAAACCCTGCGCCAGAAGGCCTCCAGCGCGGCGCGCGCGCCCTCGCCGCCACCGGTGGCATGGCCATCGGCCAGGACAGCGGCATTCATGGCACCCGCCGACGTGCCGGAAATGGCTTCGATCTGAAGCCAGGATTCCTCGAGCAACCGGTCCAACACACCCCATGTGAATGCACCATGCGAGCCGCCCCCCTGCAGCGCCAGGTCAATCAGTTGTAATTGCCGACCCTCGCCGGTCGGAGATGGTGTCCTGGGCATAGGGACACTCCCTCGTGATGGGGTGGCTCATAGCATCAATGCGGTTAAATGTCGCGGAGACGCGCGATTAAGCGTACGCTCGCAGTTCGACAGACCACCATGCGCGGCCGCTCTGGTCTCGGGTCTCACGTTGCATCGCGTTCCTTCTGCTGGCGTGCCCCGGTAGAAATGGCCCCAAACTGGGTGACGAGCTGCTGGCCATGAAATCTTCCATTCGTTGGCCGAGGCAAAGATGCTGATCGAATGTTGGCGGCGGCACGGGCATTTTTTCTCGGGAAGCGGGAGCTCGTACGCGACTGTGGGCGGATAACACCAGTTTGGGACGGTCGGCCGAAGGCGGGGACGGCCCGCACTGCCAGTTCAGCAGTCGGATCGCTAGCCTAACTCGCATGTGCGGTGGTCAAAGCGCAGAAGACTGCTAGTTCGCGTGGGAAAGCGATACGGCGGCGCCTGCCAGTCGTATCGGGAGGAATGATGTCCGAACTCGATGCCGTCCTCGTTCACATCGAGTACAACATGAAGGCCTTACTGGAACGACTGTTTTCCCTGCTGCGCATCCGCTCCATATCGACGGATCCCCGCTACGCTGCGGCGTGCCGGGCCTGCGCTGACTGGCACGTAGAAGATCTGCGCAGTATTGGCTTTAGTGCCAGTGCACGCGACACGCCAGGTCATCCGATCGTAATTGCTCACGATCGCAGGGCACCAGGTGTTTCGGCGCTTTTCTACGGTCACTATGACGTCCAGTCGGTGGATCCTCTGGAACTGTGGCAGCATGATCCGTTCGACCCGTCCATCGAGACGCGCGCGGACGGCGCACGCGAAATTCGCGCCCGCGGTGCCTCAGACGACAAAGGTCAGGTGATGACGTTCGTGGAGGCCTGCCGGGCATGGAAGGTGGTCACGGGAAAACTTCCGATACCGATTTCGATCTTGATCGAAGGGGAGGAGAAATTGGGCGGCACCAGCCTGTCGCCGTTCCTGCGCTCATACAAGGATGAGCTGCGCGCAGATATCGGCCTGATCTGCGACACCAAAATGTGGGATCGTTCCACTCCGGCGATTACCACCATGCTGCGCGGACTATGCTGCGAGGAACTCACCATCACAGCCGCCGTCCGTGATCTGCATTCCGGCTTCTTTGGCTCGGCAGCGGCGAATCCCAATCACGTACTCGCGCGTATCCTCGCTGATCTCCACGACGCGGATGGACGCGTCACGGTTCCTGGCTTCTACGACGGCGTCCCTGAGCTGCCGGAGGTGCTGAAAAAACAGTGGGCGACCCTGAATTTCGATCCCGTCGGATTCCTCCGTGCTGTCGGTCTGAGCGTGCCGGCGGGCGAGCGTGGTCGCAGTGTGCTCGAAATGATCTGGTCGCGGCCGACATGCGAGATCAACGGCATGCGCGGCGGATATCAGGGCGAGGGATTCGAGACAGTGATCCCGTCAAAGGCGTCCGCCAAGGTGTCGTTCCGTCTGGTATTCGATCAGGATCCAGGCGCGATCCGTACGCGCTTTCGGGCTTTTGTGCGCGACCGCGTTCCCGCCGACTGCCACGTTTCATTTACCGAGCACGGGACGGAACGCGCGATCAGCTTTCCGAACGCCCACGCTGCGTTCCAAAAGGCCCGCGACGCACTGACTGCGGAGTGGGGTCGTGATGCGGTTTTTGTTGGCAGCGGCGGCTCAGCACCGGTGGCGCAGGAACTGAAGCGGGTGCTCGACATGGATGTCATACTCGCCGGGTTCGCGCTCAGTGACGATCATATCGATAGCCCGAACGAGAGGTACAATCTGGAGAGCTTCCGCCGGGGGATACGCTCCTGGGCGCGCATTCTGTACGCCTTGGCCCACTGAATATGCAGAGCGTGCCACGGCGACCCATGAACAAGCGTCTTTCTGGTACCGGGTTGCTGCAATTTTAGCGAGCGTAACGCAGTAACCACGGATGAAAGATCCTGCAGAGAGAGAGCTATAATGCGACATAACGTGTGCATAACGGCTTTGCTGTGCGCGCTGCTGCTTGAAGCCTGTGCGCAGACGCCGATGGGACCAACCGTTCAGGTCATGCCCGGTCCGAACAAGTCGTTTGCGGATTTCCGGAGCGATCAGGCGACTTGCCAGCGGTTCGCCGAGCAGGCTGTGGGAGACCAGGCGCGCAATGCCAATCTGCGCGGGCTTGGCACGGCGGCGCTGACCACGGCGCTGGGTGCCGGATTGGGCGGGGCCATTGGTGGTGGTCGTGGTGCGGGGATCGGCGCAGCGAGCGGCGCGCTGGGCGGCGCCGGGCTGGGCGCCGTGAGAAGCTCGAACGCCCAGAACTCTATCCAGGCGCTATACGACAACGCCTTCGCCCAATGCATGTTCAGCCTTGGGAACGCGGTGCCGAACGCAGGACCGATGATGGTTCAACCCCAGATGCAGGGGCGTCCGACCGCGCCCTAGCCCAGCCAACGACGCGCAGCAGAGCCGATGCGATCGAGCACATGCATTCGAATGCAGATCGGGACGTTGACGATCCCGACGAGCACCGTCACGCTGTGGTTCGAGGACTGAGTGCTCGATGCAAGGTCGATACGTCGCACGCGGCGCTGCCTGGATCAGCATCCATCTAATGTTCATCCTCGCACCGCTGTTTGCGCTGCTACTTTCGCGGTTGCCGCCGTCACGCGATTTCTGGACTGAGTTCTCGGCAGCAATTGCCTACGCGGGGCTGGCGATAATGGGGTTGCAGTTCGGCCTCACGGCCCGTTTTCGTTACGTCACGGAACCGTGGGGCGAGGATGTAATCTACCACTTCCATCGCCGGATCTCGCTGCTCGCGGTGGCGCTGGTTGTGGCACGCCCGCTGATCCTGTTCGCCGTCCGTCCGGAACTATTAGCGCTGCTTAACTCCATCAGCGCGCCTTGGCGCGCCCGCTTCGCTGCCCCTCGACCTATTCGCTGATTGCGCTGGCGGTGGGGTTGTGGCGAGCCAAATGGGGTATCCGCTACGAGATTTGGCATCTTACCCATATCGTGCTTGCGGTCACGGAGGGGCTGCTGCACATGATTGGGTGGGGCTTGTACCTGCAGGCACCCTGGAAGCGCATGCGAGGGAGCGGCCTGACGCTGTTCTGGATCGGGCTGCTGCTCTATGTGCGCATCGTCAAGCCGGTGTTCATGTTGCGCCGGTCGTACCATATCGCCGAAGTGCGTGCGGAACGCGGCGACACCTGGACTCTTTCGATGCAGCCGGATGGACACGCTGGTTTCCGCTTCAACCCTGGCCAGTTCGGGTGGCTGACAGTCCTCGGCAGCCCATTCAGGATCACCGGCCATCCGTTTTCGCTTTCCTCAAGTGCCGCCGTCGCGGACGGCAGGGTCGAGATGACGATCCGCAACCTCGGCGACTTCACCGGGACGATCCACTCGATCCCGGTCGGGCAGCGCGTCTATCTCGATGGGCCATACGGCGCATTCACCATCGATCGCAATCCGTCTGACATGCACGTGCTGATCGCCGGCGGCGTTGGCATCACGCCGATGATGAGCATGATCCGCACGCTCGCCGACCACGCGGCTCAATCTCACGATTGTTCATGTGCTGGCCGATCCGCCGGCCGGCTGGACGGGAGAGCAGGGTTTCATCACGGCCGAAACGTTCATGCGCCACCTACCGCTGCCGTATGCTGACCACGAGTACTTCTATCTGCGGACCAAACGTGATGATGGATGCAATTGAAGAGACGCTCGGCAAGCCGAACGTGCCGCTCTCCAAATATCATTCCGAGCACTACAGCTTCGTCTAGGGGGCTTCTAATGCGCCGTTTGTTGGCCGATAAGCTGGTCCTCGCCACGGCAGCGATCGTGATTGCGATGGCTGTCGTCTTTGCACCCTTGCGCGTCGCCGGGTAGGCGCGATGGTGATGCTGGTTGGCACGATCCTGGCGCTGGTGGTGATTATCGCGCTGGGCAAGGTTATCGGGTCTTTCTGAACGCCGCCGCTGCGCGCGGGCCCGCGGAAAGCATACGGGAGGAACCGAACATGAGTTTGAAAGGCAAGGTCGCACTCGTCACCGGGTCGACGAGCGGAATCGGACAGGGGATTGCGCGGGCATTGGCGATGCAGGGGGCAGACATCCTGCTGAACGGCTTCGGCGATGCCGCCGCGATCGAGAGGACACGAGCGGAGATGGCTAAGGCATCCGGCGTGCGTGTCGCCTATTCGCCAGCCGACATCGCCAATTTCGAGCAGGTCACGGCGATGGTATTGCAGGCGGAGCGCGAACTTGGTTCGCTGGATATCCTGGTAAACAATGCCGGCGTGCAATTCACCTCGTCGGTGCAGGACTTTCCCGTCGAGCAGTGGGAGCGGGTGATCGCGATCAACCTGTCCGGCGTGTTCTATGCGACGAAGGCGGCGATCCCCGGCATGAAGGCGCGCCGCTGGGGTCGGATCATCAACATCGCCTCGGCGCACGGCCTGGTCGCGAGTTCCGACAAATCGGCCTACGTCGCCGCGAAGCACGGCGTCGTCGGCTTTACCAAGGTGACCGCGATCGAGCTTGCCAATGACGGCATCACAGTGAATGCGATCTGCCCGGGTTGGGTGCTGACGCCTCTGGTGCAGAAGCAGATCGACGACCGGGCGGCCAAAGAGGGCAAGACCATCGAAGCGGTCAGGCATAACCTCTTGGCGGAAAAGCAGCCGATGATCCGATTCTCCACACCAGAGGCGATCGGCGGTCTGGCCGTATTCCTGTGTTCGGACAGCGCCTCGACGATAACGGGCGCGCCGCTGTCGATCGACGGGGGGTGGGTCGCACAGTAGCTGTTGTGGGCCCGTGGAGGGCACTGCCGTGTTCACCTCTTGGGAACTGACAGCCGGTTCCTGAGCATGAAAATCGTGATTGCGAAGGAGGCAACCAGCAGCGACGCGAGCACGCCAGAGAGCGCGCCGACGAGCGGTGAGGCTGGCGGCTCTCTCAGGTCGACGCTGAGTTCATGTCCTGCAAGTCCGCCGATCAATGAAGCGATGACGACGTTCCAGACAACAACACCCGACGGCAATGCGAACTCGGTGTTTCGGCCGAGGATGAAGTAGCCGATGACCAGCGCCAGGATCGCGGCGATGAACGCGCAAATGATGGCCAACACGAGTTGGCTCGCCAACAGGACGCCAAAGATCAGTCCGGCCACCGCTCCACTGACGAGGCCTGCCAGGATCATGGCGAAAACGCTCACTGAAACCACGCCACTCCCGCGTTGCACATTCATTTTCTCACTCCTTGAGAGTTTGCGATCGGAACACGATCGGCGTATGGACAACCAGCCAATCATTGTAACGATAATCGACGGCTCCCACAACTTGCCACGTCAGGTGGTTGCCACCCAAATCCGCAGACATCGCCATAGATCGTGAGACCGAAGTGATCAGAGAGACTTAGATGGCAGAAGCGGATTTCAGCGGCGCCGATTTCACGGATCGAATTGAGTTTGCTCAAGGGATCGCCGAACCTTGGCATTTGCAGATGCCTTCGGTGAGCAGCTCACCTCATTGACCAGGGGCCGGTCCCGTTTCATCGAAGTACCAAAAGCTGGAATTCCTTACGCGGATGGTATACTAGATGAAAACCCTGAACTTCAGGTCCGGCACTGCGATGAAGTTTGCCCGCGGATTGAATGACGGATTGAAGATCAACTGAATGCCCGGCGCTACTGTCATGTTGGGTGTAACCGCAAGGTTCCAGTAAGTGTCGATGCCCCATTGGTCACGCTGACCGCTGCCGGGAAAGATGTTGCGGAACGGCCGCGACCACATGCCGGCCATCGCCGCCTCGCCCAGGATGCCGAACGGGCGCAGGAGCGCGAACGCCCGCCACCGCCGTATTGCCGGAGAAGGTGGTAGAAATGCCGCCGCCGCGCGCCGTGTTATAGGTATAAGACGAGAAGCCCACAATGCGGCCCCACTGCTTCTCGCCCAGGAGCTTAAATCCGCCACCCGCTTTGTTCGGGGTGGTGTCGGGGTTGAAGATGCTGCGCGTGCCGGCGTGGACGACCAGTAGGGCGAGTTGGTCGTACTCGCCGTTCGCGCGGCGCCACTGCTTCCCGAATTCGACTCCGGCGAAGAGTTGGCCCAGCTGAAGATGCGACCAGTTGAGGCTGCCCTGGCTCGGATTGCCGTTCATGTCGTTCAGCACGCCATTCAGGTAAAGCCCGCTGCCCTCGATCGGCGGCCATCGGAAGGACAAGCCTGCGCCGAAGGCCGGATAGGGGATCGTTTCGGAAAACGCGAGCGGGCTCGCGGTGAAGCCGGTGCGCGCATCCTTGAAACGGAAGGTGTTTATGGTCGTCTGCGCGCCCTGGTTGCCGACGCGAAAGCTGAATTGCGGTCCGATCTTCTGTTCCCAGAACAGATCCTCAATCTCTATCCGGGATTTCCAGGAGGTAAACTCATAGGCCGACCAGGCCAAGCCGAGATTCACTGGCCCAAATGGGGCCGGCCAAGGGTTATTCCCTATAGGGCCCCGCCAGCCCCCCGCAAAATCAGCGAACCCTGATAGTTGTCGCCGCGATCAAGCGGCGTCCAGGTTACTCCGGCAGCGGCCCAACCGCCAACCGCCCAGTCCTGGCGTATACCGGGAACGGTCTGCGTGGCATACTGCATAAGTTGCTGATAGCTTAGCGCGTACGTCAGGCCGTATTGGTCATAGAGGTGCTGACGAAAGGCTAGGCGCTCCGCCTCGAACGGCAAGCCCAGGCCTGGGAAAAGCACGTTCCGCGGCTCGGGCAGCAGCGACTGGGGCTGGCCCTGGTCGTAGAGTGCATCGGGACCCGGCAACCCATAGACAAGCTGGTCGTCGTAGATGACTTGCGCGTGCGCTGTGCTTGCGACCGCCGCCACAAGCACGACGAGGGCCGCGCAGGCGCCAATCGGCCCCGAAAGCTTCGCTCGCTGCATCGCAGTTCTTTCCGCCGAGGTCGTCAGCGTTTCGCCCACTCTGTCCGACCAACCGCGCCGGTGGAGATCAGCCGTTCCACGTCAGCATGTCCGTAGCCGAGGTCGGCGAGGATCGCCGGCCCATCCGCGTCGATGCGCGAGGCCGCAACCGGACGGGGCTGCATCTGACCGTCGAAAGCGAACCAGGTTGGCGCGAAGCATTCCGTCGACCAGCCATCGCTCTCACGCTTCACAAACTGCACAGTCGCGGTGGGATGGTTGCAGTGGCGATCGGCAAGTTCCTTGCAGGTCTGCACGGGCGCCGCCGGGATGTTCTGCTGCGTACACCAGGCGAGCGCGTCGGCGCGCTTGCGATCGGCGAGAGCAGTGCTGATGTCGCGCGGAGGCTGCGCGAAGATCCAGCCATCCTCGAGCTGATAGACACGTGCGCCCGCCGTCATGCCAGTTGCGAGCTGGCCCCGCGCCGTGGAGGGCGGCTCGCTGCCGGGCCGTTGGAACAGAAGTTGGATCAGCGTTGCGGCGTTGCACAGCGATGTCTCCGCCCAGTCGCCGCGGCCCTCTCCGCGCCGCTCACGCGCATACAGCGCCAGCACGCCGGCATAGGCGCCGAGATAGCCGCACAGGTAGTCCACTGCCGAGGCGATGCCGTGGAAGGTTGGCGTCTCGGGCCCGCCGAAGCGCATCATCACACCGGTCGTGCCCTGGATGGACGGATCATAGCCCTTATCGTCATGGCGCGGGCCGTACCGCTCGCCGCGGGTCGCCGTGATCTGTAGGCCGATGGCGCGAGGGTTGCGCTGCGTGAGCGTCGCCGCGTCGATGCCGAGGCTCGACATCTGGTTGTCCATCATGTTCGCCACCACAATGTCGGCTCGCCTGGAAATCTGGTGGATGATGCCCAGCCCGTCGGCTACCCTGCGGTCCAGAATGATGCTCCGCTTGCCGACCGAGTTCTCGCCAGACCACATGACGTGGATGGTGGGCGGGTGTTGCGGGTCCATTACGTCCACCCGGGTCACGGTGGCGCCGAGCTCGACGAACATGCGCGTGCAGCTCGGGCCGGCAAGCACGTTGGTCATGTCCACCACGGTGAAGCCCTCAAGCGGCAGCCGTGCGTTCGCGCGGCCTGTGGCGGAGGGTGGCGGCACAGGGCGGTCGGGCAGCGCGGCAGCCATTCGACGCGCCACGAGCGGCGTGTACGGTTGCGCGCTGCGCGCCCACACCGCGCGACCGATCTGCACACTCTCCTCGCTTGATCATTAAAATGCGCTGAAGGCCCGGGCAGCGCACGGGTGATGTTCTGGCACTGAGTTCTTCCCCTCAGTGCCGTTCTTGAAGCGCTGGTCCCCAACGTCCGGCGATCTTAGCGATCACGGCTACGTCGTAGATCCGGGACCCCCGCTCATTGCGGCGTTCCCGGAGTGTTACATTGCCGCGAGCCTCCGCCCACTGGTCTGGTCAGCCGATGATCTCCAGCGTCTTCGTGTTGAAATGCACCGTGGTCATGGGGCCGTCAGCGGTTCGAACTACAGCGATGCCCTCATTGAAGTCCATCGCGACGATTTGGCTGCCCAAATGTTTCAACTTGATGCTGTTGAGCAGTATCGTCTGCAAAATCTCGCTTACGGTCTGCCCGCCTTGCTTCATTCGGCTTTGAACCTCGGCGCGTGTCTGAGGATTTAGGCCGGCAAGTTCGGCCTTCTCCAACGAGTTAGCCACCTGCGCATAGCTGGCGGATGCCGCCAGTACACTGGCACTGATCGCGGCGGCCATCCCAAGATAGCGCTTCGAGCGTACAGTCATGTTTGATACTCCGGTTCTCGTGACGATTGCAACGGCAACAATACGAGGGTTGTACTCGAAGCATTTGCCGCTCGCGGCGTCCCGTCGCGTAGCCTTGTTACTAGCAATATCCCCTAGTCCTGGCTTGTGCCCGGAATCCCCCGACTATACGTGGCGTTCCAATCAACGAGCACAGACGGACCCGTCGTGTCCTCATCCCTACCGAACTGGTGGCCCATGCTTGTCTTGGATCTTATTCCCAAAATGCCTCCAGGATCGTGTTATCGTCACCTAGGATCAGGGTAAGGCGGTTGGGGTCCGGCCCAATGTCCCGGATACCATCGGACGGCTTAATGACGCGAAGAGATTTCGGAAGATCCTCCTGGCGGACATTTTCCTGGGGCGGCGGTGCGCTGCCCGTGGGAGTGAGTTTCTTCCCCACGCAGCTTGCACAATCGTTGGCTCTGATTGTCGCTTGCCCGGAACCCGGGATCTGCTGCACCGTAATCGCATTCTCCAGGCTGCGGACCCGCACGCCGCGGAACGAATGGCCGGGCTCGAGCGGAAGGATCGCGCTCACCTGGACGAATCCGTCGGCGCTTTCCGACTGATCGGGTGGGGTTGCTATCAATTCCAGGTCGAGGATATCCATCAGAAGGCATCCCCGCGTACGTCGGCACCAGTAGAGGTGCGCTCCAGCCTTGCGACGCCGCCAACCCGGTGACCCGCACGATGTCCAATTCAGGTTCCGCGGAGGCTCGCAGTATTTCTACACTGGTCACGTAGAGAACCGGCAGCTCCGTCGGGGATGTGCTTTCGGGCGCGGTCGCCGGTTGCTCCTCTGCTCCCCAACCTGGACCAGAGTAGGAAGGCGGAGCAACGCCCGGCACCGGCGGATGTGCGGGAGGAGCGGTCTGGGCGAAAGCAGGACCGATCGCACCGCACTGTATCTGTATAAGGATAGCGACAGCGAAGACCACCGATGAGTGGATTGTGGGGCGCATTCCTGCCTCCTGCGTGAGAGTCGTCACCAGACGTCCTTTATGACTTCGCGAGCGGGCTGCGGAGCAACTGAAGAACATCATTGTCGAAGCCAACGGCTGCATCCGCGTCCGGTCGCACGCGTTCGATCGCATCGAGCACGAGATCGGTCGCCTGCATCTTGATCAGCCGGCAATACCTGGTCTCGGTGCTGGCGAACGTGCCGTTTTCCGCCATTTTGTTCACTGGCTCGCCACCACCGCAGACGGTGAAATACTGGCATGTCTCCTGGCACATCCGTACGCCAGCCCCGATGTCTTTCATCATCCGGACGAGGTTCGGGCTATCCAGAAAGTCGGTCAGGGTGTCACGATTGATATTGCCCAGCAGGAAGTTGTTGTAAGCAGCATTCTTCAGCCCGAGCAGCTCAGGTGAGAAGGTCGAGATGTTTCCCTCCCAGTCCATGCTGACAATTGCAAACGGCTCAACAAGTTGATTGATGAATGGTGCATCATCTGGCCGGATCACCTGCCTGATGGCGTGCTCGATCTCACGAATGAAGGTGATGGAGCCTGGGAGGCTGGCTGAGAGCCGCCAAAACTCGCTCAGGAACTGGTAGTACGCTGCCTCGATCCCGGCATCTGCGAAGGATTGGGAGACGTGGTCTCCTTCCGACTCCTCCACATTGAAGCAAACCTCTTTGATCCCTTCCTCAACGTAGAAATCGAACATCTCCTGAGGGGCCGCAAGGCTGGGCGATGAGAGAACCGAGATGACGTGAAACGGAACGTTGGTGCTGCGCAGCAGGCGGATTCCGGCAATTACTCGGTCAAATGTCCCGCGCCCGGACCGCGTTAGCCGGTTCAGGTCATGGAACCGCCTGGGTCCGTCAATGCTGACGCCGACATTGACGTTTTCCTCGGCAAAAAAGGAGCACCATTCCTCATTGATCAGTGTTCCATTGGTTTGAAAAGCATGCGTGACCACCAGGCCGGTCGGTCGCAGTCGATCGATTGTCCGGAAGGCGTCGCGGTAGAACGCGACTGGGAGCACCAGAGGTTCTCCGGCGTGCCACACCACCGAAAGGCAGCCATCCACCCAGCCTGATGCGAAGATCTGCGAAAACAGGCTGGTAAGTGTCTGCGTGGAAACCACACCTTTCGAGCTTCGGTGGGGCAAGTAACAATATGAACAGTCGATGTTACAAAACGGGGTGGGCTGAACGACGAGCAGCTCTATCCTGGGCATGGCAGTCTTCGCGGGCTGGCCGTGAGCCGCCCGCTTCGTCACCAATTGCGCCAGAAATTGTTCCAGTTTGGCCAGCCGTTGCGCCAGTTATTCCAGGCTGGGCGCCCCCAACGCCGCCGGGGCCGCGCGATCCCCAGTTGTTCCAGCGATTTCCCCAGGTCAGTTGAATGTTTGGGTCAGCCTGCCTGGAGACTTCGCCCGGCCCGACCACGACAAGAACGGCCTCCCGTATGGCGGCGAGCCGCTCAGAAACGGGTGTCCGAGCCAAGACCGGACGTTCAGCAGCAGTGCTGGGAAGCACCGATCCAAGAAGAATGGATGCCCCGATTGCTCCTATCGGGACGAGACTTGACACGATCGTCAGATATTTTCGTCGCATCCTACCTCCCGGTACCGATCAGTTTGGTTTCATACCAGAACTTAGCGTTCGCCTGTAGTCGATGCAATGGTGGCTTTCCGCCACGCCGGTCTAGGTTTCGGTCGCCGTGGTTGAAACATATGTGAAACCTTCAAGGCAACGAATTCCCAGCGGCAGCCATGCTCGGCTGTCCGCTATGCAAAAAGTTATCATTGACAGAGGATCTGACAAGCATACGCTTCTCTTTCCCAAACACGACGGCTTTCGTCCGGCGTAGGTAGGTGCCCCGGGACCTGCGCGAGGCTGGTGTATTGTTTTGCGACATCGCCAGCCATCTTGCGGATAGAACAAGGGGAGGAATGCGACAGACATCATGGAACCTGAAACCTTTAGCACACAGTCAATGCGGCGGCAGGATCAGAGCGAGGCTTGGCGCGAGTGGTTCGGATCAGTGTTCGACATAATTCACTGCCATTCCGAAACCGGTTTCCCCGCTGTCAACAGGATCTGGAAACTGGATGGCCTGGTCCTGAGCCGGGTGTCCGCGCCGGCCGTGCGTGTGCAGCGGACACCAGCGCATGTCCGGCGCAATCCGGTCGATCACTGGGTGCTGAGCTTATTGTCAGCGAGGCGAGACCTCGATCAGCATGGACAGGGGCACGTTGCATGGTCGCCCGGGCGCGCCCTTTTTATGGTCGCTGGGCGAGGCATCCGAAACCATTCGCACGGATACGGACCGGCTTCAGCTTTTTCTGTCGCGCGACGTGTTCCGGGATGTCGCGCCGGTGCTGGACGCGGCGCAGAGCGCAGTTCTGGATACACCGCTCGGACTCCTGCTCGGCGATTTCATGCTGTCTATGGAGAATCGGTTGCAAGGCCTGGCGATAGAAGATATGCCGCGCCTTACTGCGGCTTTACGGCGCGCTGATCGCGGCCTGCGTCGCCCCTTCGATCGAAACGATGGCCAGCGCAAAAAATCAGATAGATTGCGGCCGGCTGGAACGCGTCCGGCAGATCATCCGCACTCACTTGCGCTCTCCAAAACTGGGGCCAGATACGCTGTGCCGCGCTGTCGGTATGTCCCGGTCCAATCTCTATCGGCTGCTGGAGGCGGAAGGTGGGGTAACGCACTATATCCAACGGCAGCGGCTGCTGGAGGCGCGCTCGACCCTGGGCGATCCGAACAACAAGCGGTCGATTTCGGTGATCGCCGAGGAGTTCTGCTTCGCCGATGCGTCGAGTTTCGGCAGGGCCTTCCGAATGATGTTTGGACATAGCGCGAGCGAAGTTCGTTCGGCGGCTTTTGCTGGGCTGGTGCTTCCCGCGATCCGCAGGCCAGGCGCGACGCCCCGCGAACCAAATTTCGGCGACTTTCTGAGCGGATCCTGAGGCACCTGCCCCACACTTGCGGATGGTATAGGTTAGTCCGCTTCTTCCAGGCAGGGGCCAGCTCGACCATCAATCTGGCTCCACGGAGGTTGCGCCATTTTGAGACCTCCGGTACACATGTGGGACGTCGCGTAGTGTTCCTCATACTGCAGCACCGATAGGCTTGGGTTGGAGGGCCTCAGTGTGCGACGGGCCGGGTTGCAGTCCCCAAATCTGGACGCTGGGGGTGGATACTGGTGGCGGTGCGCCGAGTCGGCTGTGCGCTTAGCAGCGTCATGTTTGCTGTTTACGCCCAGCGGCCACGGGCCGAAGGATGAAGGGGCCTCCGGTGCAATCACAGCGGATGTACGAGGGGAGTGCCATGTTAGCGACAAGCATCGCCGGGGGAGCCTCGTCCACTGTCGTGAAAAAGTGGGGATGGTTCGTCGTCCTTGGATTTGTTCTGATCGCCCTCGGCGTGATCGCCTGGCTCGATGTCACAGCGATTGCGGTCGCGAGCACCATCGTGATCGGAGCGAGCCTGCTCGTCGGCGGCGCGTTCCAGATCGTCCATGCCTTCATGACAAAGGAGTGGCGCGGCTTTATCTTCGCCTTGCTGTCCGGCGTGCTCTACCTCGTCGGTGGCCTTCTCATCATGAACGAACCCCTGCAGGGAGCGATTGTGCTGACGCTGTTGCTTGCGGCGGCCATCATCGCCGGTGGTATCGTGCGCATCGTTCTGGCACTGCAGCATCGGGATGTCCGCGCCTGGGGCCTGGTTGCGTTGAGCGGCCTTGTGAGCCTCGTGGTCGGTTTTCTGCTGTATACGAATTTGCCCTGGGCTGGCCTGTGGTTACTCGGCACTCTGATTGCGATCGAGCTGTTTGTGCAGGGTGCGGGGTGGCTCTACTTCGGGATCGCCTTGCGCTTTGCGCGCTCGGTTGCAGGATGAGCGATGATACGACGCGCTTCGGCGTGACTGAGCGTCCTGCTGAAGTTCAGGTACTGATCCGATGGGCTTGCTGGGCATTTTCGCCGGATTGTTGCTCCTGGTCGGGCTCGCGTATCGGGGATGGAGCATCCTCCTGCTCGCGCCCGCAGCCGCGATGATCGCCGCGGCAGCGGCCGGTGAGCCCCTGCTCGCTCACTGGACGCAAACGTTCATGACAAGCGCGGGGCATTTTCTCGCGCAGTTCTTCCCCCTGTTTCTCCTTGGTGCCCTGTTTGGGAAGCTGATGGAGGATAGTGGTTCAGTATCGGCTATCTCTGCTTACGTAACAAAAAAGCTGGGACAATCGCGGACCATATTGTCGGTTGTGCTCGCCGGCGCGCTGGTGACCTATGGCGGTGTCAGCTTGTTTGTTGCGTTTTTCGTGCTCGCTCCTATGGCGCAGGCCATGTTTCGCGCCGCTGACATTCCACGTCGCCTGATGCCCGCCGCCATCGCGCTCGGTACATTCACCTTCACCATGTCTGCGTTGCCTGGAACACCGTCGATCCAGAACGCGATTCCGATGCCCTTTTTCGGGACAACGCCGCTCGCCGCGCCAGGCCTTGGCGTGATTGCGTCGGTGATCATGCTTGGATTCGGACTCTGGTGGCTTGGTCGGGCAAAGTCCGCTGCCCGTCGTCGCGGCGAGGGTTTTGGTGATGATGGAGACGTTCGACCAGACGCGGCAGCCGAGGACACGATCGTTCGTGAACGTGCCACGACAGCCCATGAGTTTGATCCGGCGGAACTTCATCGCGGCAAGCGCGCGCAGAGAATGCCGCCAATCGCCGCGGCCGCGCTCCCGCTCTTTGTCGTAATCGGTGTCAACTTTCTGATGTCCCTGCTCGTTCTCCCTCGCCTCAACGCGGGCTTCCTGGCGGAGCCACGCTGGGGCGCTACATCGCTCGCCGCTGTCGGTGGTGTATGGGCAGTGATCGTGGCGCTTGCTGCGGCTATCCTGACGCTGCTCATCGTCAGCGGCCATCGCCTGCCCGCATTGCGCGAGAGCATAGATGCGGGCGCCAACGCGTCCGTGTTGCCGGTTGTGAGCGTATCCAGCCTGGTTGGCTTCGGTGCCGTCGTCGCGGCGCTGCCCGCTTTTGCACTTGTGCGCGACTGGGTCTTATCGATCGAGGGCGGCCCGCTGGTATCGCTCGCCATCGCCACCAACGTACTCGCCGCGTTGACTGGCTCCGCTTCTGGCGGGCTCACCATCGCCCTTGATGCGTTGGGCGATACATATGTCCGCCTGGCACACGAGAGCGGCATCAGCCTCGCGCTGATGCACCGCGTTGCGGTGATCAGCTCTGGCACGCTTGATAGCCTGCCCCATAACGGAGCAGTGGTCACGCTTCTGGCGGTGTGTGGGGTGACCCATCGTCAGAGCTATTTCGACATTGTGATGGTGGCGATTGTAGGTGCCATCATTGCGCTTGTGGGCGTTATAGCGCTTGGCAGCCTGTTTGGTTCGTTCTGACACCACGAGGCGAGCATTGCCCGTGCGATGCTCGACGGAGCGGACAACGTTATAACGAGTGACACGCCGCTCGCGGTGAAAGTGCGCACTTGGCTCAAGGGCCTGAGCGAGCCGGAGCGGACGCTGCTGCGCATCGGTGGTTCGGTGAGAAGACTTCGGCTCGACCGCGCGCCGATTGTCCGCGGCGGATAGGACGTCACCAGAACTGCCTCAACGTCATCAGGATTGCCTGTGTGTTCGGCTGGCCCGCCGGTTTGGCGACGGTGCGGTCATAGTTGAGAACTACATCGCCGCCACGCCAGACGCCGACCCCCATGCCCGCCCCGAGTCGGAGCGTTTCGGCTGCATTGCGTTGAGTGACGCCATCGATGCTGGTCTCGCCGCCAATATTGTAATAGGCGTCCGCCGATAGCCACAGCGCGCGGTTGAGATTGCGGCTTGCGTGGCCTTCAACAATGAACAATGGCTTTTGGGTCAGGCGGGAAGCGCCGCCCATACGGTAGTCGTCATTGGGGGTGAACACCCTGGAGGACAAATAGAGTTCGAGCCACGTCCAGCCCTGGTCAAAGGTGTAGCTGTAGTTGATTGTCGGATTGAACATCCACCGGTTGGCGCTGGGGTTGAGTGGACTTGTCGGTTGGTACGTCCCTAGCGGCGTGGTCACGGCGAGATGAAAGCTCGCGAACGTCCTGGGAATAAACGATCGAAACTGCTCCTTGGTCAGCGCTGGTCCGCCGAATATGTTCATCTGCCAGAGAAAGCCGACGTCCGAAACGCCGCCGCTCGAGGCGTGGAACGCATCAGAACTTGAGTTCAGGATGCGATAAGGCAGAATGACCGAGATCCCGCCGGTGCGACCCCAATAGTCCATGGAACGCGTAACAAAGACCGACTGCGACAGGACGTTCGAGCGAATACTCGACGTCACGTCCATACCGTCCTCGGGCGTCACCGATGTGAAATAGCCGAAATTGTAGAAAGTCAGCCAGCTATCAATCGGGGCGTTGAGGTAGTCGCGTGCCGAGCCGGCAAGCCCTGCCGAGGGACATGACGCAAGCGCCACAAGGCCGCAGAGCAAAGCAGCGATCGCCCGCCGGCCCAACCGGGACGCCGTATGATGGAGGCCACGCTGGCGATCCTGTCGTGTGCCCGCAATCCCCACTCCGGCCCGCGACACTCCCGTCAGGTCGGACGGGTGAACGCAAAATCATCCTCGATGACCGCAGTCGGCCCGATCGGCACCAGATTCGGCCTGGGCAAATCGAGTTTTACAAACTCAATCTTGTCCTTCCAGACCTTGCGCAAGAAGTCCTCGAAGACCTGGATGGTCAGTTGCTCGCCGGGGCAGCGACGATAGCCGAAACCGAACGGAGCGAATCCGGCGTAGTCACAGACGGGCAGCGGCTTGCCGTCGACAACGCCGAACACGGTGCCGAATCCGCTGTTGGTGAGCTCCGCCTTGCGACCATCGGCCACATCGAAGCTAGCGGTATCGAACGGGCATCTGGCGAAGCCGATCTCCTGGCACCTGGCTTCGTCGATTTGGTCGCTTGTCGGCTTCTTCTGATACCGCTCCGGGTTGAATTGCTGGGGATCTTCCCAGTGCCGGGGGTCGAAGCTGGTGGAGGTATGCGGCGTGCTCATGTAGCCGTTGCGCTGGAAACGGGCATCCAGCACGACGTGCGGCGATGCACCATAGGCAGACCGCCTGGCGTCCTCCATCGCCGAGAGGCTCCCGCCATTGGGAGATATTGTGCGGAACAATTCCATCACGAACAGCTCGAGCGGTGTGAATGGCCCATCACTGGCGTGATCATGGTCGCCGCTCATGGTTTTCTCGAATGATCCACGCACATCTGCATCGCCGCCGTGCTGGTTAAGCCGCGACATGATACCGAAAATAGTGTTGCCCCACTGACTGAGGGCAACGAAGTTGTGGAACACCTCAAAGACAACGTCCTTGCGGCTGAAATGTTCGCCGTTACCAGCATTCTTCAACCAGTACCACGCGATCGTCTTATCGGGATCAGGCGTACGTCCGCTCTCGATATCGGCGAGCCGCTCGGCAATCCACTCCTTGAGCGGATCGATCAGTGCCCGCACGTTCATGTAGTTTTCGTACACGATTTGGTGCATGGGATTGCGGTAGGCGAGCACCGTGTTGAAGCTCTCGCCGATCTGCCTTACCCCGTCCGGGATGGCGTCCCCCTTCACGCCGAGATGGAGATCCCAATAAATATCGAAGTAGTAATCGAGATAGTGTCGCATGAACGGCTTTCCGGCATGCTTGCGGTCGAGTAGCGCGTCGAAGAAAGCAACCACCTTCTGCTGATATTTTGGCCCATAGAGATCCGGGGTGACCGCCGAGAAGTAGATCTTTTTCCTGAGGTTGTTTTCGCCGCGCTTCTCCAACCCCTGAAGGAAGACGGTAGTGCCCTCCTCGGGCGTCGGTGTCCAGTTTTTGTATAGAAGGCCCCACAGATCGGCCGGCAGCGCGTTCTCCTTGGTCAAGGTCACGTCAATCATGGGAAGCGACGGCCGCTCTCCCACATAAATGCTCGTCAGGAAGAACGGCACGACGACATGCTCGATATAACTGCGATCGAAATTATCGGGAATGGAGCGACGAAACCGGGCAAGAGCGGCACCGATATCTATGGGCAGCCCCTGGTATGCATTCGCCCCGGCCGGCAATAATGCGGCTGGAGCAGCGGCAGCACCGATCAGCAGTGTTCGCCTGTCCATCTTCGGTTTCCTTGTCGATCATTATTGCTATGCGGCCATAAGGGGGCTGTTTGGACGACGCCGATGGCTTGCAACGAGAGCTGTCCCTCTCGGCGGATTTCGAGCTGACACGATCCACAACACAACGAAAGCGGCGGCGGCCCATAAACGGCGTGTGCAAAGTCTAGGCTTCGGGACAGGGCCCAAGCAGTGCACTATGTCCCAAATCAGTACCGGCGGTCCCAAATGCGCGTCGGCGGAACAGTGCCAAGGCCGCTCGGCCCCTTGAGCTGCGCGTATTGGGCGACCGGTACACGAAAGTTCTCGAGCCAACGCGCGCCGCTGTCCGCTAGTATGGCAATCCTCATAGCACGTCGACCCGTTGCCCCGTGCATGGGGATCGGTCGAGCCTGGGTTTACCGCAAGCTGGCGACGTCGATCGCCGAGGCGAGCTTCTTCAGCACCGATTGCATCAGCACGACCACGTCCTGGTCGGTTGCGACCGGCCCAACGGCGGTGAACCGCGCACGTTGCCGCCGCGTGGGTTGCGCGGGGTTTCGCGGTACGATCGTCCAATCCGCTTCCAGCGTCACGACTCCGGCACGGGTCACGTCTAGTGTGCTGATTGTGATGAATATCCGGTCGTTTGGTGTTCCAACCTGCGGCTGGTCCGTGACCAGCGCATCCGGTCGACGCGTGGCGAGCAGCCCGGTCAGGTAACGCGTGACGCCAAGCGAGAGGCGGCTGGCCCACCGCCCATGACCGCTGCGTTGTAGCGCGTTCCCATCACGAATGATAATATCCTGGGTGTCGAGGTAGTCGGGCACCACCACTCGCCGGATTTCGATCACCATCGCCCGGCCAGCGAGCGACGCTGCCGATACTGAATCGGATGGTTCCAGCGTGTAGAGCGAGAGTGGCGGCGCGGCACAAGACGAGGCGAGCAACGCCAGCGCAAGGGTAAGAATGATCGCGGGGGCGCCATGGCAACGTGGTTTCACGGCGTTCACGGCCGACGGCCCGTCAGCAGGAGTTGCGGGTTGTGCTCCACGTCGTTGGCAAAGCCGCGCAGCGAGGCTGCGGCGGCGGCAAGGTCGCGCACGGTCGAATCGATGTTAGCGCGGGTTTCACCGCGGCTCGAAGTCAGGCTTCTCAGGTCATTCAGCGTCTCGCGGGCCTGCAGCACCGTCTGGGTGGAGGATGCGAGCAGCGTGTGCAGATCAGCGCCACGCTGGCTCACCTGCTGGTCGCTGGTGGCGACGAGTTGCGTGATCCGCGTCAGGGTGTTGTCCAGCCTGCTTTGCAGATCGGCGATTGCGTTTGTCGCGACCTCGACCGCGCGAGACGAACCGTCGGACGCGGTCCTCAGGTTCGCGACCAGGGGCGGCAGTTCCTTGTCCAGCTTGTCAGAGAGATCACGCAGGCTCTGCAGCGCACCATTGGCGTTCGCAACCAGCTCAGCCAACGGGAGTTCACTAAGCTGTTCCTGGACCCGCTGTATCGTCGACAACCGGGTTGGGATCTCGGGGAGGCTGGTGACGTTCGGATGCAGGGCCGCGGGCGACGAAGGATCGAAATTGAGATCGATCTGCGACTGGCCGGTAACGAAGCTTTGCGTGATCAGCTCGGCCCGCAGACCAAGCGCAACCAGGTCCGGAATCTCCAGCGTCTTTCGGGTCTTGCTTTCGTCTCCTGTGACTCGAACGCGTTCGGGCTCGAGCTGTATTGTGACCGGGATATACGCATTACGTGTCTGCGCATCGAACTGCAAAACGATGCTTTCCACGGCGCCAACCCGCACGCCCCGAAAGGTCACCGGAGCACCGACAGACAGGCCGCTGATCGAACCCTGGAAGACAATCGCGGCCCGCGTGGTCGGATTGAACAGGCGGAAATTGCCGAACAGGATGATGGCCGCCAGGGCCAGAGTAAACCCACCGAACACGAAAGCGCCGATGGCCGTCTGGCGGTCCGCTGACATTGTGTTCACCCTCCGCTGGCAGCGACGGAGGTCGGGATGCTCGCGCTGCATGAATGCTTGCACTTGCGGGTCGGTGCATGTGTCCCGCAACACCGATGGCGAGCCGTGCGCTATCACCGTCTTGGTGTGCGCGTCGAGAAATACGCCGTCGTCTGCGATGGCGAACAGGCTGGGAAGCTCGTGGCTGACCATGACAATGGTTGCACCGAGGCCGTCGCGCAAATTGAGAATCAGATCGTCGAGCCGACTGGACGTGATCGGATCAAGCCCCGCAGATGGTTCATCAAAGAACAGTATGTCCGGATCGAGTGCAAGCGCTCGTGCCAGACCGGCCCGCTTCCGCATGCCGCCGCTGAGTTCAGAAGGGAACAGCTCTGCGGCATGCTCCATACCGACGAGGCCGAGCTTGAGCATGACCAGCCGGCGAATGGTGATCTCATCCAGCCGGGTGAACATCTGCATCGGCAAAGCAACGTTCATGCCTATCGTCATCGCGCTCCACAGTGCTGAATTCTGAAACAACACGCCGAAGCGTCGCCGTCCGATTTCGGTTCGCCGTTCCGCACTCGCGGTCCAGTAGTCCTCGCCATCGATAACGAATTTGCCCACGCGTGGACGCAGCAGGCCAATCATGGATTTCAGAACGGTACTCTTGCCGCAACCGCTGCCGCCCATCACCGCGAAAATGCTGCCTCGCTGCACGTCGAAGAACAGGTCGCGCTGTATTACCTTGGTCCCAAATGCGAGCGTTACCTCGCGAAGTGCCAAGAGCGGGTTTTCGCCAGGTGGCGCGAGGCGGGGATCGCTCATGTTTCAGATGCCGATCACGTCGGCTATAACCGCGAATATTGCGTCCATTGCAATGACGCCGACGATCCCGACGACAACTGCCCGGGTTGCTGCCACGCCAACATCCGCCGCACTCCGCCCGGCCTGGAGCCCGATCCGGCAACTGGTCACACCGATCATGACCGCAAACGCTATGGTTTTGGTGAAGCCGAACACGAACTGGTCTATCGGAATCGCATCGAGCGTCTGATGCAGGAAGCCGACGGAGGTGATATTCAGCATGGCGATAGAGACCGCGAAACCCCCAAGCATGCCGACCAGACAGCCGTACAGGTAGAGCAGCGGCATCGTGAAAACCAGCGCAAGGACGGACGGCAGGATGAGATAGTCGGAAACCGGGATGCCGACGACTTCGAGCGCGTCGATCTCCTCATTGCCCCGCATGGTCGCGATGCGCGCCGCGTAGGCACCACCGGTGCGACCGGCCATGACGATCGCGGTCATGACGGCGGCCATTTCACGCACCACGGCAAGGCCGACAAGATTGGCAACAAATATATCGGCGGCAAACCGGCGCAACTGGACCGCCCCCACGAAGGCAAGAATAGCACCAATCAGAAAATTGACCACGCTGACAATGATCAGTGCAGATGGTCCGGCGGCTCGTATATTGGCCAACAGGTCGATCCCGCGGACAAACGCCTTGGCGACAGTAGCGCGGAGCCCGCCTTGCACCATCGCCGCCAGCAGTTGGCTGATCACACCGATTTCGGTGAACATGCCGATGGTCTTGCCGCCGAGCCAGTTCAGCGGCCGGAAGCCCCGGCGCGATGCTGGCCCGGCCTCCGCCAGCCGGTCGGGAAGCAGGCCCAGCAGCTTACGGGCGGACTCCGGCAGCCCGTTGCCATCAATGGCAACACTCGCACTGGTGGCCGACCGTTTGACATCCCATAGGAAGACGACAAGCCCGGTATCCCAGCGGCCCAGATCGGTGGCGTCGACTGTGAGGGTGTCCCCGCCGGTGCTAGCCGGCAGGTTGTTGGTGGGGAACTCAGGTATCCGGCCGGACTGGGCCAACCAATCGCCGGCGAGAACCAGGACAACGCCGCCGTCCCGGCGGCGTAACTCCCAGTGTGGCAGCGATTCCACGGCTGCCCTGGAGGTCAAGTCATTACCTGTGGTGTGTCCATGGGCTTACCTCAGTCGAGCGGAACTCAGCTATTCCTGCGGGTACCGTATTTGGTGTTGCCGTTTCACTGCTTCCGATAATCCGCTTGCGCTGCACTTCGACGGAGCTGTTCATCGGCACGCCAATTGGCTGCTGCTGGCGAATCCGTAGGTCGATCCGCCGTGATGTATGCTCCGGCTGGGTCAGCTTGTCGAACCAAGTGCGCACATTCATCCGTGCAGCGTGTCGCTCGTTAAGATGTTGTCTGCTCCTCGAGCATTGCGATGACCCGCGAAGCAATGATGTCGCTCGCCGAGCGGTGCGCGTCGCGCAGCGCGTCGAGGTCGCTGAGCGCGACGTCAGGATCATCGAATCGAGGACCAATCTGCTGCGCGCGCTCGCCGCCGCGTCGGGCGTAAATCCGGCTACGGCCGGCGTGCCCAGCTTTGGACCGAAGTGGCGGAGAGGGAGGGATTCGAACCCTCGGTACCCATAAGGGTACAACGGTTTTCGAGACCGCCCCGATCGACCGCTCCGGCACCTCTCCGTTCGGGCGGCGGGTTATAGAAGCCCATCAACGCGGCCGCAAACCCGACCGTCTAAAATCGGTCCTTCCGCGCCCGCAAATCCGCAAACGTCGAAACGTCAGGCGCGCGCAGGAACGGGTTTGCCGCCAACTCCTCCGACATGCGCGTCGGCACGGTCGGCCTCCCGGCCGCCCGCTGCTGGTGCGCCTGCTCCGCCCGTGCCACCAGCGCCTGGTTGGTCGGATCGACCGACAGCGCGAACCGCGCATTGCTTTCGGTATATTCGTGCCCGCAGCAAATCTGCGTAGCACCGGGAAGCGCCTTCAGCTTCGCAAGGCTGGCGAACATCTCCGCCGCGGTGCCCTCGATCAGCCGCCCGCAGCCCAGGCTGAACAGCGTGTCTCCGCTCAGCAGCACCCCACCATCCGGAAAATAGAAATTGATCTGCCCCCTGGTATGGCCGGGGGTGTCTATCACTTGTGCTGTCGCGGCGCCGAAGCTGACCTGGCTCGCCCTCCCGAACCGCCTGATCCAGCTTCGGCAGCCGGTGCGCGTCCGCCGCGGCACCCACCACCTTGGCCCGGAACCGGGCCCGCACCTCATCCGTACCGGCCACGTGATCGGCATGATGGTGGGTCAGCAGGATCAGGTCGAGCCGGCCGCCCGCCCGCTCCAGCGCCGCGATCACCGGACCCGGCTCGGCCGGATCAACGATGGCCACCGCCCCGCTGCCGCTGTCGCGTAGCAGCCAGGCATAATTATCCGACAGGATCGGGACCGGTTCGGCGCTGATGCTCATGGAGGAACCCTA
Source organism: uncultured Pseudomonadota bacterium (assembly GCA_963810715.1). Taxonomy (GTDB): domain Bacteria; phylum Pseudomonadota; class Alphaproteobacteria; order Acetobacterales; family Acetobacteraceae; genus DATDIC01. The sequence goes on from CAWEOZ010000002.1 coordinate 197,354, forward strand.
ACACCCGTGCCACCCCGCCGCAAACCTGTGTTGTGCTATACAAGGCGTCATGCCGGCAGACGCTCACGCGACAGCCGATTTCTATAGCACCGGCCGCGGCGCGGTGGCGGCCCGGCTGCTGCGCGAACGGCTCATCCTACTGTGGCCCGAGCTGACCGGCCAGTCCGTGCTCGGCCTGGGCTACACCGCGCCCTATCTGCGGCTGTGGCGGACCCAGGCGGCGCGGTGCATTGCTCTCACGCCGGCGCAGCTCGGAGTGGCCCGCTGGCCGGCCGGGGCGCCCAATCTCACCTGCACGGCGGAGGAGGACGCGCTGCCCTTCCCCGACCTGACCTTCGACCGCATCCTGGCGGTGCACGGGCTGGAAGGCGCCGACAACGCGCGCCGGCTTGCTGCGGGAGGTCTGGCGCGTGCTGAAGGATGACGGGCGCCTCCTGGTCGTCACACCGAACCGCAGCAGCCTGTGGGCCTATGTCGAATCCACGCCGTTCGGACACGGCCAGCCCTACTCGTTCGGCCAGGTGGGGCGGCTGCTGGCGGGGGCATTGTTCCGGGTGGAACGGCGTGACACCGCGCTCTATCTGCCGCCCAGCACGCGCCGGCTGGTGCTGCGCAGCGCGCCGTTTCTGGAGCGTTTCGGCCGTCGTATTGCGCCCGGGTTTGCCGGTGTCACGATCACCGAGGCGGTCAAGGACGTGTACGCCGCCATGCCATTGAAGCCAGTTTCAAAGCGACGGCTGGTGCTCGCCGAAGCGGCTTGAAATCAGACTGCCGATATGGGCGCGATGAAAGGCTGAAATTGCTGACAGTGCTCGAACTCGCCCGCCGAGATTGATGTGACACCGGCCATCCCACTCTGCTCGCCCATCTCGCTACGATGACACGAAACACCGTGCGCCTCGGTTGCGACCGGATCGACATCTTGCTGGCCGCACCAACCAAGGTGCAACAAGAGCTTGCGGTCAGAACCGGGTAAAGTTCGGGCTAGAGCGGTTTCACTCTCGGTGAAACCGCTCTATGTCATATTTCGCGAGCAATTTCATCAGCCTAAGATCGCTCCGCGATCCCAGTCAGGCTGATATTGCTCTAGCCTGGCAGCACCGAGAGCAACAACCGGCTGGGGTGGTCCGCGTCCACGAACACTGTGTTGACCGCGCGGCGTCGGCGACGCGCCAAGCCCCTCCGGCTCACCGGTGTTGGGGTTGACGTCGAATTTGGGGAAGTTGCTCGACGAAATGTCCAGCCGGATCCGATGGCCCGGTTGGAACAGGTTCGCGGTGGGGAACAGCGTGATGCGAACGCGCGCTTTCTCACCCGCCTGGCGGAACCGGGGCCGCGACGGGTCTTCCACGTAGCGCAGGCGGATGATCCCGTCGGTCAGGTTCATCGCGTAGCCGCGCGGATAATCGGGCGTTGGCGGATGGACGTCGATCAGCTTCGCGGTGAAGTCGGTATCAGGGCCATCCGTCGCGACGAACAAATCCGCCTTTACGGGGCCGACGATCTGGATCGGCCGGTCAAGAGGGGGAGTCTGGAACACCAGCACGTCGGAGCGGGAGGCCAACGGCAGGTAGGGCGGGGTGCAGCCGAAAAAACCTGGCGCTTCCACCTGGTCGAACGCGCCGGCGCGGGCGATCGGCTCCAGGCTGCTGAAGGCACCACCGATCGTGGGCACCGGACGCGCGGGATCGAAATCATACGACAGGGGCGCGGATCCGGCAGCCGGCGTTGCGGAATCCAGCCGGCCATCTTCATGCAAGTGATATGCGACCGGTGCGGCTCCGGGCGGCGGCCAATCCGCCGCCGAAATCCATCGCCCGCCATGGTCCAGGTGTCCGGCCTGGGTGCGGCGTCCGGACCCGCCACCCATCACAAAAATCCGGACGGCCGGTTCTTCGAACGGCGCTTCGCGGAGTATGTGGTCGAAGAACGCCAGCCGGTATCGGCGCCAGTCGCCAGCCCAGGAGTTGAGGGGGGCGTCGGGACCGAAATCCACGTCCCCGAACACACGATCGCTGCGGTCCCCGTGCATCCAGGGCCCGAGAATCAGGCGCTGCGGGCCGCGCCCGGCCCGCTTCAGGCCGGCATAGTTGGATACGGCCGTCAGTGTGTAGGGGTCGTACCAGGACGACATGTGCACGCAAGATGCAGGCGTATAGTCGGAGTCACCATTTGTCCGCGCAGATGCCGAGGCGCTGCCAGAAAGCATCGAAGGCACCGTGCGTCCATTGCTCGAACAGGTAGGCTTCGTAGTCGGCATGATGCCGCAATGGCGAATGCCCTGGCTTCCAGGGCAGGCGGGTGAACCATTCCGCGATATCTTCGGCCGACAGCGCCGCGTGCATGGTCGGGTCCGCTGCCGCCTCTGGTGACACCACGGCGTTGTTGAACGCCCAGGTGGCCTGCTTCAGCTCGAACGCGCCTGATTGCCTGATGCCGGAGCGCCAGGAATCGGAGAAGCCGCCGCTATCCAGAACCTGGGCGACGAGGCCCGGCGGATCGAGACACCCAAGCGCTGCCTGCGTATGCGCGGCATAAGACAGGCCCATGGTGCAGACCCGGCCGTCGCACCAGGGCTGCTTGCGCAGCCAGGCGACGGTGTCGAACCCGTCCTCGCCATCCGACAGGTATTTGATGAAACGACCCTCGGAGCCATAGCGTCCGCGGGTATCCTGGTACACCACCGCGTATTGGTGAGCGGTGAAGCCGGCGGCCAGTTCGGCGCGACTGGCGACCGTACGGTCGGCGGCGGTGATCTCGCTTCGGCTGGGCAGGTTCCGTCCGTAGGGCGTGCGCTCCATGATGACCGGGAACGGTCCGGCGCCGTCCGGCAGGTGGATGTCAGTGGCGAGACCCACGCCGTCGCGCATTCCGACCATGGCATGGGTCAGCCGGTTCCGGTTCATGTGCGGCCCCTTCTTTCGGCGGCCCGAGCTTGCCACGCGCGGAGTTGGATGCCCACGGGTCGGTTCAATCGTTGCTGGCGCAAAACACCCGGTGCCGGGTCAGGGATCTGACCCCCCTCTTTGGTCGAACAAGAACCTGGACGACCGCGCCTTGCATGGGGGCGCGGATCGACACCCGGATGGAGCATGACGTGCCGCGCGGACGTCGTTGGCTTCCACTTTCTGGACGCAGACACCGCGCTGTTCCTTGCCGCTGTTCCGATCACACCAAGGGGCGTTTGGAACCGGAAGTCAGGCCGGACGCTTCTCGGAACGGCCGGTTTTTCGCGAGGCGACCATCGTGTCCGTCACCACAGGTACCAAATGAAGAATCCGATGACGGCCCACAGCAGCGCCGAACCCGCAGCGCCCGCCGCAATACCGCGCGCTGCTGCAAGAGGATCGTCCTCGTCATCCGGCTCGATGATCAGCATCTGTCGTGATGTCAGTTTATCCGCCGCCTCTGCCTCGGGAGTTGTTTCATCAGAAGTCGGCTGACGGAGTAAGGCGATCAGATGCGGGTTGTCCGTACGCAAGCGTCCTGGCCTGCGGCGATCGGGGACGCTCGCTTGGTCCTGGCCTTCCGAGGCTACCGGGCGGGACATATCGCCACGTTGGCTCCGAGTAGATTAACGACACGTTAGGGGCTTACGGCTGGCGGCGCTATAGGCCCAATTCACCGTCTCTTAAGCCGAATGCGCCGGCGTGGCTCTCGGCGTCACCTATCCTTCCGGTCCGCACGCCGGTCGCGTTTCCTCAGGCGTCAGCCCGCTTTCGTCTCCAGCGTGGACAAAACTGTCGATCGGCTTTGAAGATTGATCCTTCGTCTTCATGAGCTTTGCGGAGCCGCTGCTCTGCTCGCGGTTCTTGAAGCCGCTTGAGAGGTTTCCACCGATATGGTGGTTATGCTGATTGGCGCGATGCCTGAACGACCAATCAGGTCTCCGCGCCTACATCCCGACCCACTGGCCCTTCACCCACTGGTAGGATCTGGTCTGGCCAGGGACAGGGACCCAGTGCCCCGGCTGCCACACCGACGCGGGGGACGCGTTCTGGCTCCAGCTGCCGGGCTGCGCCACGTAGTTGGTGCCATTCCACTCAAAGTTCGCCGGCACCCAGACCGCGTTTCCGGTGGGCGCGGCGGGTTGGGGCGTAGTCGCCGGCGCTGGGGGCACTACGGCGTGGAACATCGAAACTGTCGGGTTCGCGGTCTGCGTCGCATCCAGGTTGCTACAGGACGCAAGCCAGAGGCTCGCGCCGACGGTCATGGTAAGAAACATTCTCGGCACCGTGCGCTCCTTTAAATCAGGGATATGTCTGTGCGCCGGGTTCATTGGGGCACCGCGGTGATCCGGACGAGAGCTTGTGGTGATTCGAGGACGGTCTGTCCGGCCTGCAGCACAGTGCCTATGCCCGGAACGTCGACGTTGCCGGCTGGGGTAATGATCATCGGTTCAGTTACCTTCGATATGAACGTATCCCAGGTCGCGCCAGCCGGTCCTGTCGGTGGGTTCTTCAATGTGGCGATAAACTGGTCGGTAAACCGTCCGCCCTGAGGAGTGTACCAAGAGAACTCGCCGGGGCTGGAGCTGTCGAGTATGATCACGCCCGAGGTTTCAAGGAACAGGCGGTGATAGGCCGCTGTGCTAGGGGCGGCGAGGGCGGCCACCGATAGCTGCTGTCTGGCTTGCAGCGGGAAGTTGCACGCGTCGGCCACGATGAGAGTGAGGCGGGCGTGTTTGAGTAAGAGATCATGAATGACCTGTTGCAGGGGCAGGCCTGCTTGCGCACCGTTGCAGGCAAGGGTCGGCAGTGGCGAGACCTCAGTCGGGCTCCGTTCTCCGTGTCCGGCGTAATAGAACACCACGATGTCGTTTTCGCCGGGTGACACAGATGCGATTGCGTTGCGAATGTTGGCGCAGTTGAAGTTCTCGTCTATAACAGTCATAGTGGGGCCGCCGCCCATGAACCTCAACTGCAGGATGTTTGCGATCGCACTCATCGTGCTGAGCATGGCTGTGCGACTGGCCTGCGTACCCTCCCCGATGGTCAGGTCCTGCGTGGCGGCCGCCGTGATCGAATACAGTGTTTGTGCGCTCGCCGATGTTCCTGCGAGAAACGCCGGCACAACCAGGGCGAGGACAACTGACTTAAGCTTCATGGTGTGCTTCCTCTGCAAGGGGGCGGGCTCAATACATCGAGACAATGGTTGCAGTTGATGTCTTGGTTAAGACTACGAAGGTCAAAGATGGATGCCGTTGAATTGTCGGCAAGAGAAGTTGGCCTAGTCCGAAATCTTTCGACGGAGCGACAACGAAAGCGGCCAGCGGTTCGGTGGCGGCGAAGTAAAACCCTCGGTCGGGCGAGAACCTTTGAGAACCCATCACGGTTGCTGTCCAATCGTAGCTGCTGGGCGTAGAAAGGAGCCTGCCGAGCGCCTGCGCCTGAGCGGGGGCGATTTCAACCAGGTTGCGGGCATCGATGTCCTTCAACGTGGCCGTTCCGGTGGGACAAGACAGGCAGGGCCGTCCCATTCGGAAAGCTGAAACATGGGTCGCACGCTCAATTATAGGTCTTAGAACGGCCAGAAAATCCTGCTCTTTGTTTCCGTTGTACCTGCATCCGCGAAGGCGCCGGCCGAACCTCGGGGTCCAAGCTTTGGTGCGCCCAGTACGTGCCGAACGTGAGGACAGCCAAGCTCCGCCGACCGAGCGTGCCGCAACTCTCGGGAACGGCAATTGGGGAGATCATCGCCGCATCCTTTGATCCGGCGAACCAGGTAAGTCGCCCGGACCTACGGGGCAAAGCGCGCGTGGTGCAGCAGCAATCAGTGAACTGAACAGGATGGCAACGGCGGTCACGGGAGTGAAGGCCCGACCAGCAGGTTGAGCCTTGACGAAGCCGTATCGACGCGGAGATACCTCGATTGACATTCTATTTCAGGTCACCGTACGAATACACCCGGCACAGCAACGTTGCCGACAGAGACGACCGTCGACGCGCCAGGCGCCGCCACGACCGGCGTGCTGTTTACGGCGTTGCAGATCGCGTCGGCGATCTGCGATGCGACGCCGCCAAATGTCGGAATCAGCTCCACTATAGGCTTCGCTTCCGGCACAAACTTACACACCTGCTTGGTTTGTGCTTCGACTTTCTAAATCAGTTGCGCCGTGTCTATGCCCGGCGAGTGCGCCGCATCTGTGCCCGGCGAGCAACCGGCGACCAGCCCAGCAACGATCAACATGGGCGCGAATTTCTCAACCACGCGACGTGCTCCCCAATATTCTACCAAACGACGCTACGCGATGGAAACTGGCCATTGCAACAGGTTTCGTAGGAATTCTCCTGAAACTCCTTGAGGTCGATTACGAAACTTCCGATCGGCATCGGGCTGGTGAAGCAATCGATGAAAACAGCCCACCTCAGGATTTAAGGTCCAAGTAATGCAGAGCACCCGGCCGAGGGATGCTCAATGCAATCAACCGTGAGGCCGCGACCCGCGCAGTGTGCCGGCCAGATGTCTACGAAACACTGTGCGTACACGTACTATAGGTACTTCTACCCACCTTCTATTGCCCCAGCTTCTATTGCCAGGTCGACTGACGGATCGCGCGGCAGGCTGGCGGTGTCTCGTCACGGCATCCGCCCGCAGCCGGAATACTGCGGGCGGATCTGCGGTGACGGAGGCAACGCGCCGCAGCATTCAGCCGAGGCATCTGCCGTGATGGTCCTTGCAGTGTCGTTCCAGACAAGCCAGAAGCGCCTTAAGATCGAATCCGAAAGCCTGCAGGCGTTCCACCAGCTTCGGGTCGATCACCTTTCCGCTTAGCCAGCATTCCAGAACCTCGCACCAGAACGCGGGTCCCCCGTCGCCCGGCCGAGATGGGTTGTTCGCGCCGGGATAAACGGCCGCGCTGAGCGTCTGCTCGCGCTCGAACGGCGTGCCACGGAATGTGCTGCCAAGCGCTCGCACCCGCATCGTGTAGAGCCCGGACAAGGATGTGACGAAACCCGCCTCAAAACGCCCGGGATCTGTTTCTGGTAGGGTCAAGGCGAAGGAACTGCCATCCGGCCGAGTGATGTCCGCCCAGACGCTGGCGCGATGATCGACCGGCACATCGTATTCAAGCAGCGTGGCAATCAGGTCCACATATGCCCCAGGCTCGAAGCCGCTTTGCCGCGCATAGGCATGGAAAATCAGGTTCGAGTAACAGTGGACAATGACGTCGTAGGGCAGCGTGCCGCCCTTTACCGGAGAGCCGATGACGAAACTCTCCGCATAGCTGTAACCAGGGATCTGCCGCCCGATGCGGAGCAGCGCATGCCAGGTGCCCGGATGGGTACCGCCCGCATGTGCCGGGTCCGCAGGGAATGACAGTCGATAGTAAGCCATCCTGGGTGTCTGCACATATTGCATATTGGGCAGGGCTACCGCCGAACCCGGCGAGAAAATCTGGCCGTCGGGTGCCTCCAGCTCGAAATCGATCAAACCCGGAGCCTGGCAGAGTAGAAATACGTCCATCCCGAAATCGGTTTCGGCAACAGCGAACGGGATGCGATGGACCGCGCCAGATGCCAGAACACCGTGCGGGTCCAGGATCACGTTTGCATTGGTGACGCCGGCAAGAACCTGCAGAAAATACTTGTTTAGCCGCGCCGCCTGGTCGGGCGTCAGGGTGCCGGTGACCAGCAGATAGCCGTTGTGACCCTGGGTCAGCGTGTTCAGCGCGGCAGTGCTTATGTTCTCGGGCTGGCCGAGGCCGACCGCAAACGTGTTGGCGGTTATACTGCCGCCGACATCCGCCAGCATCGGCGGCGTGTTCTCCTCGCCGTCGGTCAGTACCAACATTGCCAGTACAGTCGTAGTGCGGTGTGCCCAACGCCTGAGCGCTGTCGAGCGCCTGCTTGCCGGCAACGACACCAGCTCCGATCGAGGTATTGCCGGCGGGGTCCATCTCCGGACCGTTTATGTGCCCGGTGGCGGCAATTCGTCCGGCGCCGAGTATGGGTGGCCCGACATCGGTTACAGGCATCAGGATCTGCGCCGTATCATCGAAGCGCACGATGCTGATTCCATCCCCCTGCAACATCGCGTTGATGAAGATGTTGGCAGCTTCACGCAGCTTGCCTACTTTGGTGTTACCATCGCCGGCATCTTCGGACATGCTGCCGGAGTGATCGAGCACCAGCGCCACCGCCGATTTCGGCCGTGCCACAGTGTTTGCCGTGATGTTGATGACGAAGTCCTGGCCGGTCTCGTCACAATGCACAGTGACGGTGCCGGCACTGCTGCTGCCGGCCGTCGTCGATGTGTAGGAGAGCCAAATTCGCGCGTGACTGACCGGGTCAGCGTCGTCAGCGGCGCTGACCGATGTGACCGTGCCGAGCGGTGTGCCGAATCCGCCAGTCGGCCCGGCGGTAATCCGGAACGTGCGAGTGCCGCAGGTAACAATGTCGAACACAATGGCACGGAACGTGGTGACCCCAACACCGCCGAGTCCCTCCGGGATGTTGGTAAAGCTGATGCTGGGTGTGGCCAGCGTCAGCGTTTCCATCGGCAGGAAGGGTTGCAGGGTGTCGCGTATGACCTGCTGGCACACTCCGCAAAATGCGTTATTAAGTGCCCGCATGCGGCAGTTGAACGATGGTCGGTAACAGCCGCAATGGAAGTAGCGGGCGCCGTCATAGGCGCCGACATAGCTTGCCGATTTGGGATTGGACTGGGTATCGCAATCCGAGCAGTCGCCATTCGAGGTTGTCGGCAGAAAGTCGGCGGAATTGGTCAGCACCGCTTTCCACTTGATCGTGTTTTTGTCGGTGTTGGCAGTGACGTTTGGCTCAGACGGTTCGCCGCCGCTGAAGTTGTCGTGCCCAGTCTCGCCGGTACCGCAGCCCTGATAATATTCGTACTCGTCGGCGAAGCCATACACAGTATGACCCATCTCGTGCAGGCCGATCTCCGCTGAACTGGACGCCGTGGAAATTGTAGCAACAGAACCCCCGGACCCGCCGTACTCCGTGGTGTTTACGATCACCATGGTAAAGTGGACTTCGGGTACCTGGGCTTGCGCAGTATTCTTCGCGCTACTGGAGTCAGACGTCAGCAGGCGACGGATATTGCCGTCGCCGCAGAACGTTGCGTCGAAGTAGGTTTTCGGCGTGGCCCCGGATCCGGTGCTGCCATCGCCGCAAGTGCCTGGATCATCTGCGCCGCTGTCCGTGGACACGACATCAACGCGATGGACATTGATGCCACAAAAGAGATCATTGTAGGGGACGGTGGCGCGCAATGTGTCTATGAAGGTCTGCACATCTGTGGCGTATTTGCTGAGTTCCGAAGCACGATAACCGTCGCCGAGGATGACCATATTGAACCGCTGCGAATTCGGCCCGTGATCGACGATCTTGTGCGTTCCAGCGATATAGCCGTCAGAGTTGCTCATGGCGTGCTTCCCTGCGCTCCAGGCTGATTCCCTCTGGAACCACCCGTCGCCATCCTGCGTAGTTCAGAGAGCCCATGCTGAGCGAGAACGGTCCTACGGGCTGCGGCTGCTTTGCCGCTGGGCGGTCCGCGCAATATGAATTCGGCTGCCTCTGGCAGGTCGGGAAATCAGGACCTCGAACTCACCTTTCGGATGGCGTCCCGGAACTCGACGAATCGGATCGCCCGGCTTGTCGCCGAACAACTCAACATCCTGTCTGATTGGGTCATGCAGCGGCCTATGGTAGAGCAGCGTCCCACTCGCGTCGCGTAGCTCCAGCCAGTAGCCGACCTGGGATTCGTTTGGCGGCGGCGTTGTTGGCGCCGGGGCGCGCATGGCGACCCGCGCGACGCTGGCGATATCGAGCTTTTCTCCATCATACGCAAAGGTGATGCGCAACGTGTGGCTGTAGGCTGCCGGCTGCGCGTGATGAATCTGTGCCATGGTATCGGTCTCCTGGACGGTATGACTCGGAGCGTAGGAGCCACTGGTCTCCTTCGATTGTGCGGCGGACGCGCGGGCGAGGTCGCTCAGCCAGATGACCAGCAGCCCGAGACAAGCAACCGTGATTCGGGTCCTTCCCCTTGTGCCGATCCTGGATGCCGTGCTGATGAACACCTGACGCCCGTGGTCGGTTATCGAAGACCGTAGCGTAGTAGTTTGCACGATGGGTCGTCTATCGGTACGAGTACCGTGGTGCGCCGGCCGCCGTTCGTGCAAGGTTCGCTCAGCACTTAGCTGGGGACGGTGAAGATATGGTCCTGGCACCTGCCAGTTCTGTGAGACGGTTGTTGCAGCCGCTGGGCCATCCGGAATTTCGCATTCCGGGATCTGGAGATACGTGGGGACGAGCCGCTGGAGTTATCTTCGGCTACGTTATCATCTATCTGGCTCTCGATTGGCTCAGCCTGATCCAGGTGGTCAAAGGGGCTGGATTCAGCCTTTGGGATCCGACCGCGGGCCTCGCCTTGGCTCTCGTGGTTATTGGGGGCTTTCGTTATGTACCTGTCGTATTCCTTGCCGGCGTGCTTGCGGACGTCGTCATTGAAGGGTGTCCCCTTGGCCTGCCCGCAACCATTCTAGTGAACGTTTTCGTGACGACTGGCTATGCTGCCATTGCAGGAATTCTGCTTCGCAGCTCTGACATTGCCCACGGATTGCGGCGGGTTCGGGACGTAATGCGCCTGCTGCTGGTCACGGCCGCCGGTACGCTGGTGGTTGCAATCTTGGTAACCGGTTCACTGCTGCTAATGGAGAAGCTGCCAGCGGTTCGGTTGGCGATCGCGATCCGCCACTTCTGGGGGGGCGAATTTTCGGGAGCCATGGCGCTCCTGCCAGCCCTGCTGACGGCGCGTCCTGCATGGGAGAGATGGTGGGAGCTGATGCCCCGTGCTCGAAATCGTCGAAATCGGTGTATTCGCGATGGGGTTGATGCTGGCACTTTGGTTGGTCCTGGAACCAGCCACCGACCGGCAGTTCCAGTTCTTCTATCTTCTGCTGTTGCCGATCATCTGGGTCGGCGTCCGCCACGGATTGCCATGGTGCGCGATGGCCGTTCTGATCGAGCAGGTCGTTCTGATCGCCTTACTTTCCGCGTTCGAGTATTCACAAGCCGATTTCCTGGCATTCCAGGAACTGTTACTGGCAATAGCGGTCACTGGGTTGGCGCTCGGCGCGGTTGTCACCGAGCGCCAGCACGCGGAATTGTCGTTGCGGCGCCAGCAGGCCGAACTCGGCCGCATGGCGAGACTTCACAACCGTTGGAGCTCTCGGTACCGCGATTGTGCATGAAGTCAGTCAGCCGCTGGCGACGATCGCGACATACGTGCACGCCTGCCGCCGCAGCCTGAAGGCGGACGCCGGCGGGTCATCGGCTCTGGCTGAGACATTGGCCAAGGCGGAGGCGGAAGCTCTTCGCGCCGGCGAAATCATCGAACGGTTGCGCGATTTTCTGTCACAAAACAATGTTCGATTGTATCCCGCCGATCTGGCGAATTCGGCCCACAAAATAGTTGCTGCACTGGCTGACGAAGCCCGCTCACGCAACGTCCATGTCGCGATCGATGCGCAGCCGCTCGCCGTCATCATGGTCGATCAAGTCCAGATCGAACAGGTCCTGCTGAATCTGGTCCGCAATGCGATCGATGCTGCCGCCGATCATCACAATGGCGAAAAATGGGTGAGGATTCGGGCTCGGCAGACCGGCGAGGAGCTCGAGTTCGCGGTCGAGGACAACGGTCCCGGCATCGCTCCTGACATTGCCGAGCAACTCTTCGAACCCTTCGAAACCACCAAACCACGCGGCCTGGGGCTCGGGCTTTCACTTAGCTACCGGATCATTGAGGCGCACCAGGGACGGTTATGGTGTGATAAGACGGCACGGGAGGGTGCGCGCTTCGTGTTTCGCATTCCGTATCACAGAACGGCAACACATGATTGAAACTCCGGTTGTTCATGTTGTCGAGGACGATGCGGCAATGCTGGATGCGCTGTCACTGTTATTGCGTACCGCGGGCTTCGCCTGCCATTGCTTTGCGACGGCTGAAGCGCTCCTCGCCGATGCGGACCTTTCGCAGCCGCTGTGTCTACTCACCGATGTCCGCCTGCCGGGACTGGACGGGCTTCAGCTTTACCGGCGTCTCGTCGCTATCGGCTGCGAACCGGCCGTGGTTGTCATCACCGGACACGGCGATGTGCCGATGGCGGTAGCCGCGCTGAAAGACGAAGTCATGGATTTCGTTGAGAAGCCATTCGATCCGAGTGTGCTTCTCGAGAGTGTTGGTACGGCGGTCCAGCAGACGACGATACGCCGAGAGAGTCGCGCCGCGCGAGCTTCGGTCCAGCAGCGGCTCGCCATGCTCACTCCACGGGAAATGGAAATACTCGATCTTTTGGCGCAAGGTCATCCTAACAAGGTAATCGCGACAACACTGGGGATCAGCGTTCGCACCACCGAGCACCATCGTGCGCATATCATGGAAAAGATGGGCGTACGTACACTGTCGCATCTTATAAAATTAGCATTGCTGTTGACGGACTGATCCCATATCGCCGGGCAGACAGCCTGGGACTGGCACCGCCGCTGATCCCCCTCGAATGCTTTGCCGCCATGGCGACCGTGTGACCGCCGCCGTCGGACACGGTGCAGATTTCGATGGTCCTTTCCGCGGCCTGAGGAAAGTCTCGTCGGGACGACCGTCGCCTTCGATTGGGCCTTTCTGTCAAGGCAGGAGGTTTTTCGTCCCGATCTCCCGTCAATGTCCGGCTTACGGCTGAATCGCCTTCTGATCGCCTTGCCAGAGCCCTCAAATATATCAATGTAATCAAGACACAACCGAATGCCGGGTGAGGGATTTGAACCCCCGACCTTCGGTTTACAAAACCGCTGCACTACCACTGTGCTAACCCGGCGTAAGTGTCTGGTGCAAAGAGCTTTACTTCGTTCTCGGTACGCTCGTCAATTCGGCCTTTGTTCCTGCTCGTCGCGACGTTTTCCTGTCAAACCGTGAATGTTACAGGCCGGCTGCTACTCCGGCTATGCGGGCGACAGGCGTGGTGGGGCGCCGCGTTTTGTATCTGGTCGATCGTGCCGGTGCGCTGATTCGAGAATACAAGCCGGATGCTGTGCCTGAGCCGCTGTCGGGTGCGGCGTTATCCTTCGTTCGCTCCATTCGCTAGATACTTTCAATACGGTCGAGGACTTTTAGCCCGAGCTTCGCTCTTTTCGATACGATGAGCCCGTTGGGAAAACTCGCGATAGCTGCAGAAAGCCATCCAGAACGTAGCCATGTAATCTAAGTTTTGATACTTGTACCGGGGCGTCAAATGTGCTCAGGCTTCGCCATGTATATCGAAGCCATCCCAAATCGGAGCTCGCCGCCGGCCATCCTGCTGCGCGAGAGCTATCGCGAGAACGGCAAAGTTGGTAAGCGTACACTGTGCAATCTATCGGACTGGCCGGCGGCTTACATCGAAGGTCTACGCGGGGTGCTGAAGGGTGGCACCGTCATCGCCGCGGAGCGTGAAGCTTTCACCGTCATTCGCAGTCTGCCGCACGGCCACGTCGCGGCCGCTCCCGGCACCGCCCGCAGGATCGGCCTTGACCGTATCGTCAGCCCTGTCATCGTTGCCGTGATCTTATCCGTGCGCTGCTTATCGGGCGTATTCTCGATCCTGCATCCAAACTGGCTGCCGCGCGCGCACTGTCGCCCGCCACCGCGGCATCGAACCTCGGCGAGGTGCTTGGGCCTGGCGAAGTGGACGAGGACGAACTCTACCGGGCGCTCGATTGGCTGCTTCAGCGCCAGCCTGTTCAGCGCCAGCCTGCGATCGAGGCCACGCTGGCGAAGCGCCATCTCAGCAATGGCACCCTGGTTCTCCATGACGTTTCGTCAAGCTACATGGAGGGACGCTGCTGCCCGCTTGCCAAGCGTGGCTACAGCCGCGACGGCAAGAAAGGCACGCTGCAAATCATCTATGGCCTGCTTTGCGCCCCAGACGGCTGCCCGATCGCCATTGAGGTGTTCGCGGGCAATACCGCCGATCCCATGACGCTCGCCGGACAGGTCGAGAAACTCAAGCAGCGCTTTCACCTCGACCACGTCGTTATGGTGGGAGACCGCGGCATGATCACCCAGGCACGCATCACCGAGGACATCGCGTCGGCGGGCCTGGACTGGATCACCGCGCTGCGCGCACCGGCGATCAGGGCGCTACTGGACAGTGGTGCCTTGCAGCTCTCGCTGTTCGATCAGCGTGACATGGCGAGCATCACCGCACCCGACTTCCCCAACGAGCGCCTGGTGGTTTGCCGCAACCCCGATCTCGCCGCCGAGCGCACCCGCAAGCGCGAGGACCTGCTCGCCGCCACCGAACGTGAACTTGCTCGGATCCAGGCCGCGGTCGCTCGCAGGCGTGATCCGCTACGCGGCACCGCCGCGATCGGCCTCGCAGTCGGTGCGGTGATCAACAAATACAAGGTGGCCAAGCATTTCGATCTCAACATCGCCGATACCGCCTTCAGCTTGGCACGCAAGACCGCCGAGATTGCCGCAGAGGCGGCCGTCGACGGTGTCTATGTCATACGCACCAGTCTGCCGGCGGAGACCTTCGACGACGCGACGACGGTGCGCAGCTACAAGTCGCTCGCCTGCGTGGAACGCGCCTTTCGCTGCATCAAAACTGTCGATCTGCACGTTCGCCCTGTGTATCACTGGCTGGCCGATCGGGTCCGTGCGCATGTCTTTCTTTGCATGCTGGCCCACTACCTGGAGTGGCACATGCGTCAGCGCCTGGCGCCGATGCTGTTCGACGACACCGATAAGGAAACTGCCGAAGCACGCCGCGCGAGTGTGGTGGCACAGGCGCAACGCTCACCCGCCGCAGTCACCAAGCAGACCACGGGTCAGACCGAGGACGGCCTGCCGGCGCACAGCTTTCGCTCGTTGCTGGCTGACCTCGCGACGCTGGTGCGCAACACCGTCGTCACCGCGATCACGCCGCACTATCCGCTCACCGTGCTGACCAGGCCGACGCCGGTCCAGCACAAGGCACTCGTCCTTCTCGGCCTCACCTTGTAGCCAGTATCAAGGCCCCTCGCCGATCCAATGTGGCGCTAAGTCAAGAGGTTACGCTTCGCAAACGCCGGAAGCTCGGGTTAGGGATGTGGAAGACCTGCTCGCTGAACGCGGGATCGCTGTCTCGTATGAGACGATCCGCCGGTGGGTTATCCATTTCGGTCCAATCTATGGTCGTCGCCTTCGGGCCATGCGTCCACCGGCGACCGGGCGATGGCATCTCGACGAAGTCTTCGTCTCAATCGCCGGCAGGCAGATGTATCTGTGGCGTGCCATCGATGATGAGGGCGAAGTTCTCGACGTCCTGGTCCAAGCCAGACGCGATAAGTATGCAGCGCTGCGCTTGATACGCAAGCTGCTGAAACGCCACGGCCTGTTGCCCGCGTCAATTGTCACTGACCGATATCGCGTTTACGATGCCGCACTGCGGGATCTTGGACTTTCGCATGTCCACCGACGTGGCAAGCGGCTGAACAACCGAGCGAAAAGTTCGCATGTGCCGATCCGACGACGAGAGCGGAAGATGCAGCGCTTTCGATCTGCCGGATCTGCGCAACGTTTTCTCTCCAGCCACTCTGCCGTCTACAAACCGGTGCCGGGGATAGGACGCGGGTTCCAATATCATGCTTCCAGCCTCGCCCGGCCATCGTCCCAGCGCCAGCCCCCGCTAACTTGGCGATACCGTCGGAGCGATGCCGCCGATATCAGCGGGACGGAGTTCTTCATGCGGTTCAGCCTCGCCCGACCCCAGCCCGAGCGCCGGAGGCGGTTACTTTGCCCATGCCCTCAGTGCCGGCCCGGATCTTTTTGGCTTCTGATCGCGTCCCTCATTAAGATTATCTTGTTGCCGCGAAGCAATAAATCACTCCGCCTACAGCCGTAGGCTCGACAGGAAGGGACGCCGATGCCGCTTCTCCGTCGCCGCGGGTTTTTTATCAAACTCGCCTGTGTGCTTGGATTGATCGCGTTCTCACTGCAGGCCAAGTCGCAGGAGGCCGCAGACGAGCTCTCACTTCCCGGCCTTCAGACCGACGCGCAGCACTTCCTGCAAATGCTGCGCCACGACTACCCGGCCGGCGTGTCGGGGGGTTCGCTGCGGCAAGCCGAGGCGGACACTTCAGCGGCCCTGGCGGCGCATGATTACGCCAAGGCTCTGCCAGCGTTGCAGATGGTCATCGGTGGGCTACCGGAGGGGACCACTCCGAACTGGCGGACCTGGCTGGCGCTGGCACAGGCGGAGCTGCACGCCACCCCCCCGCAGTGGAACCGCACCCTGCAGGCCGGCTGGATGGCGTTCACAAGCGTCGATCAGAGCAGCGGCAGGGCGGCGGCCGACCAGGTCTCGGCGCTGCGCCTGATGGACGAGGCGCTCGCGGCGCTGAACAAGCCGCTGGGGGAGATCAAGGTGCTGCAGGCCATCGCCCGCCGCCTGCCGCATGATCCCGCCGCGCAGCAGGAGCTGGTGCAGCGCCAGCAGCAGCTCGGGCTGCTGTTCGACGGCCTGTCCACTGATGGCGAGGCGTTCCCGACGCGCGCCTGCCTGCGTTTCGTGGGTGACCCGTCCAGCGGCCCGAATTTTCATCCCGACGACTGGTTGTCGCTGAGCCCGGCGGTGAAGAATGCGGCAGTCACGCTGGAATCGCACCGGATCTGCATCACCGGCCTGCCCGCCGGCACTACCACGACCGCGACGCTGCGTCACGGCATGCCGGGTGATAACGGGCTGTCGCTGCACCAGGACATGACGATTCCCATCGCGATGCCGAGCCGCAAGCCGCGGTTGGTATTCGACGGCGCACGCTACCTGCAGCCGCGCGATTCCCGCGCCACCGTGGCGCTGGAAAGCGTGAATCTCTCCGCCGTGAAGCTCACCCTCGTCAAAGTCAACGAGCGCAATCTGCTTCATGTTATGCAGACCTATCCGCCGTCGCAGGGCCCGATCGGCAGCGACGGCGCCACCGACCTGGAGCAGAAGCAGGGCCGGGTGGTCTGGACTGGGCTCGCGGATGTCGCGGGCTTTGCGCGCGATGTACTGAACCTTACCGTGCTGCCGCTGCCGCCGGCGCTGTCGTCGCCCGGCCTCTACGCCCTGATCGCCGGCCCGGGCGACGGCACGCCCTTCCCGCAGGATGAGGCGCCGGCGGCCGTTCAGCTCATTCTCCGCACCGACCTGGCGCCCACCGTCTGGCACGGCGTCGATGGCGACACGGTGCAGCTGCGCAGCTATGCCACCGCACTGCCGGTGACCAGCGCAACTATCGATCTGCTGGCCACCGACAACGAGATACTAGCCAGTGCCACAACCGATGCAGATGGCGTGGTGAGATTAGCCCAGCCGCTGCTGGCAGGACAGAACGGTCTCGCGCCCGCCGCTCTGCACATGCGCGCCGCGGACGGGCAGGATTTCACCCGGATCAGCCTGACTGCGCCGGATTTCGACCTCTCCGATCGCGGCGCATCTGGGGCTCTGCAGCCGGGTCCGGTGGATCCGTTCATCTGGACCGACCGCGGCATCTATCGTCCCGGCGAGACGGTGCAGGTGATGGCGCTCCTGCGGGATGAAAGCGGTGCACCGGCCGATCTGCCGCTGCATCTGATCGTGACGCGGCCGGATGGCCGCGTGTTCCAGGATACGGTGCCGCTGCGGGCCGATGGAGCCTCGATCCATCAAGCCGTAACACTCTCTCCGGCTGCGCAGTTTGGCACCTGGGACATCGTGCTGAAAACCGATCCGAAGGGACGCGCAATCGCCGACCGGACCTTCCAGGTCGATGCCTTCGTCCCGCCGCGTCTGGCGATGGAGTTCGCGCCTACCGTGCCGCACATCCTGGACCCAGGGCGTACGACCGATCTGCCGGTGAATGTGCGCTTTCTTTACGGCGCGCCAGGCAACGATCTGTCGGGTTCGGCGAGCGTCACCATCACGCCAGATCCCAAGCCCTTCGCCGATTTTACCACTACCATTTCGGCCTCAGCGACGACGCGTTCACCTCCAACCAGTCGCAGCTTGATCTAGCCGCGACGGACGCGAACGGGCGGACTACCGTGCCGGTCAATCTGTCGAAGCTGCCGGAGACCAGCGTCGCCGTGCAGGCAGCGGTGTCGGTGGATGTGAACGATCCGGCCGGACGCGGCGTCGGTACCAGCACGACACTGCCGATCCGCCCCACGGCGCCGATGATCGGCATCGCCGAGGATTTCTCGGGCAACTCGGTCAACGCTGACACCAAGGCAGGATTCCGCATCGTCGCGGTAGCGCCGGACGGCAAGCGTGTATCGATGCCGGTGCAGATGCGGCTGGTGCGGCAGACGCCGGACTGGCGCCTGTCGGTCAGCAACGGACAGGCGCGATACGAGACGGTGTGGCGCGACGAACCGGTGGACAGCCAGAGCGTGACACTACCGGCCGAAGGCGCCCCGTTCGCGTACGGGCGCGCCCTGCCGTTCGGCCGCTATCGGCTGCAGGTGCTGCAAGCCCATGACGGGATGGCTGCGACCTCCGTGGTGTTCTATTCCGGCTGGGCTGTCAGCGATAATCCGGACGTGCCGGCGCGGGTTTCGCTGCGAGCTGGTAAGGAACACTATAAGCCCGGCGACACGGCGGTGATCCATGTCGAGGCGCCCTATGCTGGCCCGGCCGCGGTCCTGGTAATGACCGACCGGGTGAAGCGCCTCATCGACGTCACACCGTCTGCGGCCAGCTTCGACGTATCGATCCCGGTAACAGCCGATTGGGGCCCGGGCGCCTATGTCGGCGTGCACGTGTTCCGCCCCGGAGGCACCGGCCCGGATGCGAAGCAGGCGCCGGCGCGGGCGATCGGTCTGACCTGGGTGGCGCTCGACCCCACGCCGCGCACTTTGCCGATCAGTATCGACACGCAGCCGATCTACGGTCCGCACACCACCGCGACCTTCGCGGTGAAGACGGTGCCGGGCGTCTGGGTGACGCTGGCCGTGGTGGATGAGGGCATTCTGGCCCTGACGGATTTCAAGACGCCCGATCCGCGGGCCCATTTCTTCGGCAAGCGCATGCTGGGCGTGGGCATTCACGACGACTGGGCGCGGCTGCTGGCCCCGGCCGGTGCGGCCAATACCATCCTGCGGCAGGGCGTGGGCGGCGATATCGACACGGAGTCCAATCCGATCCCGCAGCAGATCGTGTCCCTGTTCGCAGGGCCGGTGCAGGCGGCGCCGGACGGAGTGGCGCAATTCCCGATGGCGCTGCCGGACTTTGACGGCACGCTGCGGCTGATGGCGGTAGGGTGGGACGGCGCGAAGACCGGCAGCCTCGGCAAGGACATCGTGATGCGCGACCCGGCCATCGTGGAGCCGCTGCTGCCGCGCTTCCTGGCCCCGGGCGACCAGGCGCGCGTCGCGGTGATGCTGCAGAACCTGGAGCTGCCCACCGGCCCCTTCTCGGTGCATGTGGCCGCCTCGGGCATCCTGACGGTGGCGGGCGGCGATCCGCCGGCGCTGGATCTCGCGTCCCAGCAGCGGGTGCTGGTGCCGGTGACGCTGACCGCCGGAAGTGCCGGACTTGGCAAGCTGACGGTCCGGGCCGCCGGGCCGAACGGATTCCATGTGGTGCACACGGCAACGCTGAGTGTCCACTCGGCACGGGCCGCAGTGGCACAGGTGACGCCACTGACGCTCGCCCCGGGCACGAGCCAGACGCTGCAGCCCAACGCCGCCGCCTTCATCCCCGGCACCTGGCATGCCAGCGCATCCTTCGGCCACAGCGTGCGATACGACGCCGCTGCGCTGGTCCGCGCGCTGGAGGCCTATCCGCTGGATTGCCTGGAACAGCTTGCCAGCCGCGGCCTGCCGCTGGCGATGCTGACAGGACCGGCCGCCGGGCCGGAGCGAGCGGCGCGGCTGGAGCAGGTGGTCGAGGCGCTCGGGGACCGGCAGCGCTATGACGGCGCGTTCGGCTTGTGGTCCTCGAACGGTGATGCAGAACCCTGGCTGACCGCGTACGCCACCGACGTGCTGCTGCGCGCCCGCAAGGCTAGTGCGCCGGTACCGGAGCCGATGCTGGACCACGCGTTGGGATGGCTGGCAAACGAGGTGGCTGCACCGCCCTCCAGCCCGCAGGACTACGCCGCGCAGGCATACGCGCTGTACGTGCTGGCGCTGGCGGGCAAGGCGCCCGCGGGAGCCATCCGTGTCGCCGCTGTTGACCTGGCTTCCGAACCGACGCCTCTGGCGCGGGCGCAGATCGCGGCGGCCCTGGTGCGTCTCGGGCAGGACGACCAGGCGCGGGCAATCTTCACGCAGGTACTGGCCGATCCCTCCCGGCGGTCCTGGTACGCGGATTACGGCTCGGCACTGCGCGATCAACTCGCGACTGCGGTTCTGGTCACCGAGAGCGTCGTGATGCCTCAGACCCTGACCGCGATCCGCGCCGCGCTGCCGGGCTCCAACCTCAATCCCGATACGCTGACCACACAAGAGCAGGGGTGGGCTGGGGCGGCAGCGGGGGCAATGGAAGCGGGCGTGGGGCCGCTGACGTTGCTCGCTGACGGCAGAAGCCTCGGTCCTGCGCCAAGTATCACTCTGCCGCTGACCGACCAAGTCGCCGTGCGCAACCCGGAGAGAATGGCCATCCCGGGTGCCCTGGTGGTTCAGGGTGTGCCAGTGACGCCGCCACCGGCTGCGCGATCCAGCATGACGGTACGCCGCAGCTTCCATGCGATCAACGGTTCGACCATCGACCCTGACAAGCTGCCGCAGAACAGCACCTTCGTGATGGTCATCGAGGGCGCCGCGACGGACGGTCAGGCCCATCATGCCGTTGTGCTGGCTGGGCTGCCCGCCGGGTGGGAGATCGCCGGCCGCTTCCCGGCTGGCAAGGTCCCCGGGATGGAGTGGCTCGGGGAACTCAACGACACGGAAACTCAGGCGGCCTTGGATGACCGCTACGCCGCGGTCGTCAGCCTGTCCGCCGAGCAGCCGTCCTTCCGCCTGGCGGTGATCCTACGGGCCGTCACGCCGGGTAGTTTCGAGTATCCCGGCATTGCGGTAGCCGACATGTATCGTCCCGCGGTATTCGCCCGACAGGGAACGGTACATATCGCGGTGACCCCGGCGACCCCGTGACGTGCTGGCGGCGCCTGTTGGGACTGTGTGCTGCCTGTGTGGCCGCCGGTCCGGCAGCGGTTGTGGCGTTAGGGGGGATTTCCCCTGTACCACTGCCGCCGACGCAATTCTGGGGCACACGCATCCTGGCACGTGACGGCTCGTTGCTGGCATTGGCCCCCGCGCCGGGCGGCGTCTGGCGCTTCCAGACCGAGCCGAAAGAGGTCTCGCCGTTCCTGCGGAAACTTCTGATTGCCGTCGAAGACCGGCACTTCACGAGCGAGCCCGGCGTCGATCCGGGCTCGGTGCTGCGCGCTGTCTGGCAGATGTCGCGGGCGGGGCACGTGGTCTCCGGCGGCTCCACCCTGACGATGCAGATTGCTCGCCTATTGGATCCGGCACCGCGGCGTCTATCCGCGAAGATCCGGGAAACAGCACGCGCCATCGATCTGTGGCGCCGTCTAACCAAGGACCAGATCCTGGGTCTGTGGCTGTCGCTGGCGCCGTTCGGCGGTAACGTGGTCGGGGTCGAAGCTGCCTCTTATGCCTATTTCGGCAAGCCGCCCGGCGTCCTGGACGCCGCAGAGGCGGCGCTGCTCATCGCTCTGCCGCGACGACCGGAGGCGTTGCGCCCCGACCGTCATCCGGCGGCAGCGAAGCGGCTGCGCGACCGTATTCTGACGCTGGCCGCGGTGCGCGGGTTGCTGACCCCGGCCGAAGCCGCGGCGGCAAGGGCCGAGCCGGTGCCGGATCGGCGGTTGCCTATGCCGCGGGCGCTACCGCAACTATTCGTCGCCGCACGCCACCCGCCAAGCCTGGTCACCAACATCGACCCTGCGGTTCAGCCGGCGGTGAGCGCCATCGCCCGTGCGACACTCGCCAACCTGCCACCGCGCGTCGCTCTGGCCGTGATGGTGGCCGATCTACGCAGCCGCACGCTGTCGGCGCTGTGGCTGGGCGATTGGAACGATACCGCGCGGGCCGGGCGTCTCGATCCGAGTCTCGCGCTGCGCAGTCCCGGCTCGACGCTGAAGCCGTACCTGTATGGCCTCGCCTTCGCCAATGGCCTGATTCGCCCCGACACGCTGCTGGCCGATGTGCCGGATCGTTTCGGCGCCTACGGGCCGGAGGATTTCACCGGGCGCTTCGCCGGACGAGTGACGGCGGCGGAGGCGCTGCGGCGCTCGCTCAATTTGCCGGCGGTCGGGCTGCTGGCCCGCTATGGCGCGCTGCGCTGACCGCGGCGGGTACTCCCCTGCACTTACCGCGCGATGCCGCGCCGAGTCTGCCGATCATCCTGGGCGGCGCCGGGACAACCATGCGGGAGCTGATGGCTCTGTACGCCGGGGTGGCGACCGACGGACGCGCCGTGCCGTTGTCGCTCACCCCGCCCGCTGTGGAACGACACCGGCTGTTGCCGCCATCCGCCGCGCAGATGGTGGCGGATATCCTGACACGGCCGTTTCCCAATGAAGCTACCGATCGCGGTGTGGCGTGGAAGACCGGCACCAGCTGGGGTGATCGCGACAACTGGGCGTTTGGCTTCGACCGCGCGCGCCTGATTGGGGTGTGGGTGGGCCGCCCGGACGGTTCCGCGATGGATGGTGGCACAGCCGCGGATCACGCCCTCCCGATACTCGCACGGCTGTTCGATGCGCTGCCGGCGGCGCCGCGTGCCCGCTCGGCCGGCGGGCCGATGCTGTCGTTCGCAACCACCCCTGACCCCGACCCTTTGCGCCTCCTCTTTCCCCCGCCCCATGCGGTGATCGAAGGGATGGGACCGATCGATTTAAAGGCCATGGGCGGACGCCGGCCACTGCGCTTCCTGATCGACGGCTCCCCTATCCAGTCCGTCGAGGCGTTGCGGCAGGTACAATGGAACCCGCCGAGCCCGGGATTCTATCGCGTCACGGTCCTCGATGCCTCGGGCGAAGCGGCGCACGCGACGATCCGCATTACAGCAGGTGATGATAGCGCGACCCCTTCAGACTCAATGGCCAAATGAAGGTATTGCGTCGCTATTGGCGAGGACAAGCGTGGCTCCGGCGCTGTCAGATTGGCGCGCGGTCGTTCAGGGAGGATCATGTGCTCGACATTCTGATTCACGGTCGGCGCAACGCAAAGCGAGCCAAGCGGTTCTTCCGAAAGCTGCTGAAGGGTTTGCAGTAGTCCTCCGCGTGATGGTGACGGCGGTCCGCCAGGATGAGGCGCTCTCCAGTGTCTACTCCCGGCCGCTTTACAGCCGACCGATCAGACGTTGACTCGTGCGGGTACCCAGAACGTTACTGTGGATCAGAAGGCGTCCAAGCCCTGCTTCGACGAGCAACACTCGGGCGAGCGGCGAGAAGAGACGGCGCGACCGGCACGGATCGCCTCGACGCCGAGTGTGAATCAGCGTCAAAGCGGGACCCCACCCCAGATCCGGGTTAGCGCGTTGATATGAGAGGGAGAATTTCGTTCGTGGTGGAGTCCCGATCGGTGCCGACGGGGACCCACTGCCACGTCGATTTCTCGAAAAACCAAGAAGTTGGCCCATTTTCGCTGGGGTCCCACTTCGGGGCTGATTTATAATCGGCGGCCATCTCGCCTTCTACAAGCGCACGAGGCCTCACTCGAGCCTGAATGTTCGGACGCCCGATCAGCCATAAGGGTGGCTTGGCGCTGGCGCAGGCCGCATGATGTCGCCGCCGTGGTGGGGCATTGCGTCGGTCGGGCTACGCCCTCACTACGCAACGCCCCACCGCGACACTTGATGGAGATAGTTCGCGGGGAAACCCTCCATCGGAACCGAAACGCTGTTCAGACCAACCCGGCCACCTCTCGCTTCCGGTCGGCGATTTTTGGAACTGTCCAGCTGTCGAGAGCAAGTCCACAATGTTTCTGGCGAGTTCCGGCGTTCTCATTGACCGGCAGCTTTCTCCGTCGAAAGCCTAGCCAACCAGGCGCCTCTTAAGTTTCGGACGTCACGCATCACCGGCGTAATAGGGCAGGGGAGGAATTGCCGGCCGAGGCTCATCGTCGCTGTGGATTTGGACGACGTCGCGGGATGCCGGATGCGATCTTGTGTGAAAGCCAATTCAGCGCCTGCGACGTGCTGTCGACCTGATCGTCGTGCGACCCGTTCGGGAACGCCAGCAGTTCGGAGACGTAAGCAGCAAGCCATGAGGCTTCGCGCGGCAGCAGAACCTGACCCGACTCGAACTTTGGTGCTTGGGCGAGCAGGCGAGCCTGCTTGTCGAAGCGCGGCTTCGAAAGGACGGGCTGCACACGGCTATGCAGCCGCATCTCCTGGGTGACGGCACGGCCGATATCCGTCTCTATCTATAAGCGTCGCATCCGCCGCATAGCGCAGGCTGGTGGCTTCAATGCGTTTGCGGAGTTCGGGCACTTCGACGCGGCCGCGGATCACGTCGAGCAGGTAGATTTCGCTGCCCCGAAGTCCCCAGACCGCCCCGACCGAAAAGTCGCTGGCCTCGCCGAGCGTGGAGGCGGTGTCCCAGCTGACCATGACAAGCTCGAGCGAAGGCGGCGTGTCATAAGAGCGCAGCCATTCGCGGTGGACCACATTCCCCTCTGCTGGCAGGGGCTCCAGGGGGATCGGGTGAAGGACCCTACGGTGCGATGAGTTCGGCGAGGAAGTCATCATCCCAGCCGGCGGCCTTGCGCTTGAGCCGCAACGAGGCCTTGCCGGGCGCCTTTCGGATCAGGTTGTGGGCCATGTGCTTGATGGTGGCGAAGTTGGCCGGTGCGTGGTCGGTTCGGACCCGGCACTCGTCATCGCGGAAGATCATGTCCAGGACCCAGTGCAAGCTGTTTTCGATTGCCCAGTGACTGCGGATGATCGGCCCCAGCAGACCTGCCGGCAGCACCAGGGATGTGATGTGGAAGCGTGTCTCCTGCTCGATCTTGTCGCCGATCTCGCGCGTGCTTTCCACGATGGCCACAGCCTTCAGCCCGGGCCAGTCGTGCCGTTGCCGCAGCCAGGCAACATCGTGAATGACAGTGGTCGTTCTGGTCTCGATGCGGCCGTGATCGCCATCGACGGTCTGGTCCCGGCTGATCGTGGTGTGCTGGAAGTTTGCGGCCTTCTGCTCGGCCACGAACAGCTCAACGTCCCCGCGCAGCGAGCCCTGATTGGCTTTCAGCGCGAGAACATAGTCGGCTTTCTTGTCCACCACCGTCTGGGCGATGTCGCGCTGGCAGCCCATCGCATCGATGGTCACGATCGCTCCCTCGATCGCCAGCATGTCCAGCAGCTTGGGGATGGCGCCGATCTCGTTGGACTTTTCCGCGACCTTGACCTGGCCCAGCACGATCCGCTGGCGTGCCGCGAAAGCCGCGACCATGTGGATCGCGGGACTGCCGTCCTTCTTTCGGCCGGCCCGCCGCGAGGTCTTGCCATCGATGGCAATGACCCCCTCCGGCGTTCCGGTCAGTCCGGCGACCCAGGCGACGAAGCATCTCTGGAATTGCTCGGCGTCGAGGACGGCCAGGATGTCGCCGAGATGGTCGTGTGCCGGCGTGCCGTCCTTGAACGGGCGGAAGCGGCGGAGAAGCTCGCGTTTCTTACAGCCGAACAGGGCAATATCGACAAAGGTCTCCGCCCCGGCCAGCACGGCGAGCCGGCAGAGAAGCAGGATCTCGTCGAGCGGGTAGGTTATCTTGCCTTGCTGGCGGGGGTCTTTCAGATCCCTGGAATGGCTCAGAAAAACCACCGCTTCGTCGCATGCGGCACAATCCGTCGGCGCCTCTTCCATGGTGACCCCCCGGCAAGCGAATCGAGGGTTGCCATGGATTCAGCACTTCATCCGTTTGTCACCTACTCCTTCACCCGATTGCCCTGGCAGGGCCTCCTGTTGATATTGCGCGGCAAAGTTCATGCTGCCCAAGGTGCGCCGCGGCTGCTCGAGCGCTTGCCTGTCCTCGCGCCGCGGGTCGATGACATCGCCGGCATGGCGGTGATGCACCTCCTGCGAAGCCAAACCGATCCGGTAGTCCCGGTCCTCGGTCTCGATCGCCGGTATCGTCACCAGCTCCCACGGCTCCTGGCTCAACACGTCCCCGACCAGATCATCCTGGTGCAACCGCTGCATCACGATGACGATCGCACCCCGTCCCCTGTCGTTGAGGCGCGTGTAGAGCGTGTTGTCGTAGAACTCGGCCACTTTCCGCCGCTCGGCCACGGACAATGCCGCCTGGGCTTTGATAGGATCGTCGACGATGATGAGGTCGGCACCGCGGCCGAGAATCGATCCGCCGACAGACCCGGCATATCGAAACCCGCGCTGGGTGGTCGTAACCTCGGTCTGGATCGCTCGATGGATCTCGAATTGTGGGAACAGGCTCCGGTACCAGTTGCTTTCGACCACCGTCCGAAATGCCGTGGCGTGAATTTTCGCCAGCTCGTCGGAATAGCTGACCGTGATGATCCGGAGACTTGGATCATGGCCCATGGCCCAGGCGGTGTAGGCCACTGTCACGCAGATCGACTTGAGATGCCGAGGTGGCATCGTGAGGGCGAGACGTTTGACCTCGCCCGATCTGACCCGGCTCAGCTGCCAGCCAATGTGACCGATATGCCAGTTGCTATGAAACGCCCGACCGGCTTCCAGGGTGGCAAAGCACTTCGCCGTAAAGGATGGCAGATCGGTCCGCAGCACAGCCCGGAACAAGGCACGGCGGTCAGTCATGACCGCCTCCCCCGCTACGGATACGCTGTCCATATTCGTCGAGGATCGCCTGGTCCTCCGGCGCGGATGTCTCCGCGTCGGGTTGTCCGGTCTGAGCAGCCTCGGCAGGATCGGCGGCAAGCTTCGTGGAGGCCCCCGGGGCAGAGCCATCGCCTTCATGTTCCCGCCGGTGCGTCAGCGACTAGCTTCTTTATCAATAAACGTTGTTTGCTGATCCGGATCTGTCGCCCGTTCTCCGTTACAGTAATTCGGCCGAGCAGTTCCTTGATGGTTTCGGTCTGCAGATTGCGAACGCCTTTAGGGCGGCCGCTCGGGTTACCCGACTGACCCTTCGGGAACCGGCTGTGCAGGGGCGGTCGGCCGCGCCCCACCGGATAGCGATTCTCAGACATGGCACGCCTCCGGCTCGGCAATGACTGACTGCATCATGGCAGCTGCCTCGAAGCTCTCGCTTGTCTCGGCATGCACGGCAGCAGCGCCCGTAAGCCTCTGCCAGCGGCGGATGATCACGTCGACATAGAGCGGATCGATCTCGAGAAGGCGGGCGTGCCGGCCCGCCCGCTCCGCGGCGATCAGGGTGGTGCCGCTGCCACCGAACGGATCAAGCACGATGCCACGGCGATGAGAGCAGTCCTTGATCGCGTCCATCACGAGCGCAACAGGTTTGACTGTCGGGTGCATGTCCAGCTCCTCGGACCGGCCGCGCCGGAAGCTGTTCACCTCGGCATAGTCCCAGACGTTGGTCCGGTAGCGGCCGTGCTCGCCCAAGCCGAAATTGTTGATGTGCGGCCCGCTGCCGAGCTTGAACACGAAGACAAGCTCGTGCTTCGATCGGTAGAAGGTTCCCATGCCGCCGTTGTTTTTGTTCCACACGCAGAGGTTCTTTAGTTCAGCGTAGGCGGCGCGCCCTGCATGCAGCACCTCGCACATGTGCCGCCAGTCCATGCAGACGTATTGGATGGCTCCGTCGGCGGACACCGAGCTCATGTTCGCAAAGAGTGCGGACAGGAAACTTGTGAATTCGGCTTCGGTCATCTCGCCGGAGGCCATGGTGAATTTCCGGTGCCGGGTTTTGCCGAGCCCTGAGACATGACCTTGAATGGGGACGTTGTAGGGTGGGTCGGTAAACACGAGCTGGGCCCGCTCGGCTCCGAGGAGCCGTTCGTATGACGCCGGCTCGAGAGCGTCGGCGCAGAGCAGTTTGTGAGACCCCAGCAACCAGAGGTCGCCCCGACGCGAAACGGCGGGGGCCTAAAGGTTTGTTGATAAATAACCAAATCGCGGTGTGATTTTGCGGTGATGGGGATTCCGGCGCGGGCGAGGTGTGTACTCAGATTCGGCGCGTGGTTGACGAGGCCGCCATCCAACTGCGTTACCAGGCGCTCGATCCGGTATTGGACGAGCGGAGCCGACGTCGTTTTGCCGCGGCCGAGGCGTCGGCGGCCGGTCGGGGTGGCGTGGCGGTGGTATCGCGCATCACCGGGATTGCCCGCAGCACCATCAATCGGGGCCTGGCCGAGCTGCGCGACAAAATGTCTGGCGGTCCGCCGGGACAGCGGCTGCGCCGCCCGGGTGGCGGGCGCAAGAAGCTGACCGAGACCGACGCCACGCTGCTGTCCGATCTGCGGGGTCTGGTCGAACCGACGACACGCGGTGACCCCCAGGCGCCGCTGCTGTGGACCAGCCGTAGTCTGCGCAATCTGGCCGAGGCGCTACAAGCGATGGGCCATCGCATCGGCCACAACGTCGTCGCCGACCTGCTGCGACAACTCAACTACAGTCTGCAAGGCAACCGCAAGACCCGCGAGGGTAGCAACACCCCCGATCGCGACGCACAGTTCAATTACATCAACGCGCAGGTGGCGGCGGCGTTGGCGGCGGGCGAGCCCGCAATCTCGGTCGATACCAAGAAGAAGGAACTGGTCGGCGACTTCAAGAACGCTGGCCGAGAGTTGCGCCCAAAAGGCGAACCCGAACCGGTACGCGTGCATGACTTCCAGATCCCCGAGTTCGGGCGCGCCGTGCCGTATGGCGTCTACGACATCGCCGGCAACACCGGGTGGGTCAGTGTCGGCATCGACCACGACACCGCCAGCTTCGCCGTCAACGCCATCCGGCGCTGGTGGCAGAGCATGGGATGGGCACGCTATCCCGAGGCGCGCAGCCTGCTGATCACCGCCGATTGCGGCGGCAGCAACGGCGCGCGGGTACGCCTGTGGAAGCATGAGCTGCAAGCACTGGCCAACGAACTCCGCCTGACCATCACCGTCTGCCATCTGCCGCCCGGCACCAGCAAGTGGAACAAGATCGAGCACCGGCTGTTCTCGTTCATCACCCAGAACTGGCGCGGCAAGCCGCTGGTCAGCTACCAGACCATCGTGCAACTGATCGCCGCAACCACCACCCGCACCGGCCTCAGCGTCAAAAGCGAGATCGACAACGCCACCTATCCCGCAGGCGTCAAGGTCAGCGACGCTGACATGGCCAACATCAACATCACGCCACACGAGTTCCATGCGGAATGGAACTACACCATCACACCTACTCCAGAATGATAGGCCAGTTGTTTATCAACAGGCCCTTAGGTTTCCGCTCACTGTGAGATTGCTAGTGCCACCTAGGGTGTAAGTGCTGCCATTGCCGGCGACAGTATTGGAAACGGCGAGGGTTTTTGTCGAAACGGTCGAGTGGCCACTCTGGGCCAGAGTGCCGGGCGCCCCGTTGCCGACGATCGCGGCCCCGGCGACATTTAGCGACCCCCCGTCATTTACCGTCAAAGTTCCAGCGGAACCGCTGCCTACGGTCAATGAGGTTGCATTGATTGTCCCGCCAGATTGGACGGTGGCCGTGCCTGGGTTTGTCGCGCCGATAGCAACGGAGGCAGCTTGAGGGGTCGCCGGACCAACCGTAAGGACTCCGCTCCCCCCGCCAGTTCCAATCGCAAGCTTGCCGACTGTGATATTCGATTGGCCGGTGATGGGTGTGCCGGATATGCAGCTCGACGAATTAATGCATGGGGAGGCGAATTGATTGGTGGTTACCGATGTCACCGGGGTTGCCAAGGTGAATACAATTCCCACTTGGTCGTCAGTGGGACTTTGTACAATCTGAAAAAGTGCGATGCCCCCTGCGCTAGCGCTTCCACCGCCGAACGCCACGAAGTTGGACGGAGGGGGGGGTGGAGGATAGTGTGATAGAGTACCCAGGGGTAGCCTGAAGTACTGGCCCATGTATTTGAGGGCCACCATTCACTGAGTAATTGACTGCGGGAGCTAGGGCTATAAGAAAAAATGTCCGTTGCAGGTAGCACAAGCTGGCCTGAGAAACCCGCTTCAGTGACGCTCAACGTCGCAGGACCAGAGAAGGTAGTGCCATCAAGTGGAACATTTCCGGAAAAATCTATAGTCGCTGAAAGCTCCAGCTGAGAGAATGTTTGTGGGTCGCAGGGAGGACTCCAGACAGTCGTGTTCCCATAGCAAGTCGCCGACAATAGCACGTCTGCGCGTGCTATATCGGTCCCGCCGCTCCCTACCCAGCCCCAAAGGAGCAACCCGGCCGCAATCGTGCGTACCGACCAGTCCTAGTGCGCCAGCGATGCCGTATCCGTGCATGCCCGCCTCCCTTTTGGGTTCGCACAGAGTAGACGGTTTTGTTTGCCGGGTCCGCTGCTGCTGTAGGCGAACGCCCCATAAGCCCCAGTATGGAAACTGGCGGCTGGCCCCATGCGCGCCGTCGGGGGCCGCAGAAGATCATCATGCGGGAATCGTGCTTGGTGCAGGAGTTGGCCAGCGGGGCCTTGTGGTCGAGGGTCTGTCAATCCTAATTCGACATATATCCTCGATCAGGATATTATCCAAAGTCAGGATGTATCCCAATCTAGATTGGAGAATCATGCCTGTCACAATCACCCAGGAGACGCCGCGCAAGTGGCTAGGCTGTGTGGACGGATTTAACCAGCATCAGCCCGCACGCAAAACTGATGATTGCTGAGTAGCTGATGTCGGTTTTCTCGCAGCGCATGGCGACGCGTTTGAAGCGCTTGAGCTTGCCGATCGCCTGCTCAATGCGCGCCCGCAGTTTGTAGAGACGCCTTGGAAAAAAGCGTCCTCTCTGCTTGGAGTTTTCGCGACGCGGGATAACCGGTGTGATGCCGCGCGCGAGTGCCGCCGCTCGATTGGTCTTGCTGTCATAGCCCTTGTCCGTCATCGCAATGCGCGGGCTGATATCTGGGCCGATGTCGAGCGACGTCTCGAACTGTGTGCTGTCGCTGACCTCGCCACCGGTCAGGTGGAAGTCGAGAGGATTGCCGTCGAGATCGGTCTTGAGGTGGATTTTGGTCGAAAAACCGCCGCGCGAGCGGCCGAACGCTTGGCGATGCTGCCCCCTTTTGCCCCGGCCGCCGAGACGTGGGCGCGTGCTGTCGTGCTGTCGAAGAACTGGACCAAGTGTGCCGTCTGGCTGCATTCCGCCAGAAGCTGGAAGAAGGCCTCGAATACGCCCGAGCGGCTGAGCCGCCAGAACCGCTTCCATACGCTGTTCCATTTGCCAAATTCGCTGGGCAGTGCGCGCCAGGTGATGCTGTGTACCGTGAAGTAGTGGACCGCTTCCAGGAATTTACGGTCATCATGCCCTGGCTCTCCACGGCTCGATTGCGCCGCGTCAAACACTTCCAGCACGATCGACCAGTCGCGCTCCGTCATTCCCGTCAGCATGTCCGGCTCCCTGTTGCCGGTCACGCAGTGATTCTAACAAAACCCGAATTCGGGAATCCGTCAGAAATGCATGTCAGGGATTCCGTCCACACAGCCTAGCCAAATTCCTGAAGAAGTCGAGGAAATCGGCGGGGCTCAGGCGTCACGCCGACACGTCGTTTGATCGATGCGGCACATATCGGAACTGACGCGCTGGTCGAGCTTGGCCAGAGGCGGTTCTGTCAAGCGTGGGCGGAAGGTGCCCAATCCGATGCCGGTCAGGCCGTCAAAGCGCGCGACGGGCTGATTGTAGCGTTCTTGGCGCTCCGCCCGCTTCGAAGAAAAAACTTCGCCGCACTCCGGCTCGGCGAGCACATCCGGATCGAGCAAGACCGCGTCCGCATTATCGTCGATAGTTCCGAGATGAAGGGACGAAAACGGGGGTACAAGTCCGACTGGCCGGACATGCTCCTGGTAGAATTTCATTGCTATGTCGAGCATATCCGCCCGATGCTTATCAGTCGCTCGCCCCGCACCCCAACGCCGAGCCAGCGGGCGAGGCATTCTAAGTCTCAGAGGATGGCACCGCCCTCACGGGGGACGCTATTTACTGCCAGGTTCGCGTGCTCACTGCTGAGGCGTTCGGTGAACCGATCAACCTACACCGGTTCCGCCGTCTCGCGGCAACCACTCTGGCAATCCAGCAGCCTGATCAGATCCACCTTGCCCAAGACGTCCTCGGTCACCATGACCCGCGATCGAAGGAGTTCTATATCCAGGCCGACCAACTCTCGGCTATCCGGCGGTCGCACGCGGCGGAAGATCAGTTGTTGGCCGAAAGTGCCGACGACGGTCACCAGGACAGATAAGTCGGCTTGTCGTCGCTGTGTTCCGGGTGACCGATGCGATCCGAGGCAGCGTTGCGGTCGATGAGCAGTCTGGGAGCCTTCACCACGGCTCACAACACCTAAGCAGTCTCTGGCCGTTTCGGGTGCGGCAGACGCTGCCGGCAACGCCTCCATCTCCGGATCGCGATACTACACATATCTTCGAAGCGAGCGCGGCTCGTCCACGAGCACATGCAGTTGAACCAGATACCATCTGTACTTGTGTGCAGTCAAGCGAGCATTGACTTTCTCTGTTACAGTAAATCCAGTCAAAACTTGGCCCTATTAGGTATTATCTATAGATAATGTCGGAATGTTCCTATATAGTATTCGTTACCACACATAGGAACCTTGATGAGCCTCGTTATCTACTTCCAACCCGGAGAAGCGGTTCGGATCGACAAGACCGTATTCCACATCAGATGGAACCCACCTGCTCTCCACGCGGGCGACCAACACCCGGTCCTATTGACTGGCGTTCCCACCCTGCTGATCGCGGGGATCGCAGCCTCGCTTGCGCACCGGCAGCGCTCGGGATTCCTCGGCATCGCCTTCGATGGCTCGCCAAAGGTCGAGCTCCATCGCCTTCCAGCGGGGGCTGTGCAATGACCCGCATGAGTTTTCCGGACGCCTATCGCTTTGGATTCGAGTTGGAACTCGAGATCAGCAGCGTTTTGACATTCTCGGCAGGCGAATTGTGCGCGCTCGTCGTGGATGCCTTGTTCACCATCGACGAGCAGGGCAAGCTGTTTCCGGGTGTTACCACCCCAGATTCTGCCAATCGGCTGAAAAGCGTGAAGATGCGTTCCATCGGGTACGCCCGAATTGGCAGTGCCCTTCCCGTGGAAGAACGGTATCGTCGACTGATCCTCCGCAAGGGTCGTGTCAGCAAAACCAGCCGAACCCTGGGAGGGCGACTGGAGGCGGCCGCCGCGACGATGATGACCAACATGCTGCACCAGCGCATGCTTACCGCCAAGCTTATTGGCCTGGCGGACAAATGCCGCGAGCCGTCCGCCGTCACCGACGCGGATCGAACAATTGCTGAGACGCTACTCGCTGCCGCCACGGCTGTGGCCGGGATCGTTGATGCATCGGTGCGGCCAACTCTGTAGGAGAAGGTCCCACAGTGCGGCCCGGCTAGGAAAGGCGTTTTTCGCCGGGCGGCGCGGCGCTCTGGTCTTCCTGTGCATAAAACGGGGGTCCTTTTTCCACACCTTGCGTAATCGCGGGTGGCTGCTCTCCGCAGGACACGAGGTCCGATAGTCTCGCGCTCAAGCTGGCGCCGGAGGAAGTCTTGCGCGCATGGAAAGTGTCGCCGGGGCTCAACCGCACCGGTGTCGGCGAGGACGATCCAACCATCAGTGAACCACTCGCCTCCCCGGCCAGTGCATGAACGGCAAACAAGACGCTTCGCATTTCCATTCACGCGTTGACGGCCGAATGCGCTAATAGTTCCCGAACGCGGGAGCGCTGCGTCACTCTGTAGAAGGCACTTAGGCGGGAAGTCCTTCGATAACTAAGGAACAGAGATGAAAGGGATCAGTCGCTACCTCCCCTGGGCACGACGTGGTGGCCGGGAAGACGAGTCGACCCCATACCACAGACCTCACGTGTTCATATCGTACGTTCGAGAGGACCCCAGGGCAATCGGGTGAAGGAGTAGGTGACAAACCGATGAAGTGCTGAATCCATGGCAACCCTCAATTCGCTTGCCGGGGGGTCACCATGGAAGAGGCGCCGACGGATTGTGCCGCATGCGACGAAGCGGTGGTTTTTCTGAGCCATTCCAGGGATCTGAAAGACCCCCGCCAGCAAGGCAAGATAACCTACCCGCTCGACGAGATCCTGCTTCTCTGCCGGCTCGCCGTGCTGGCCGGGGCGGAGACCTTTGTCGATATTGCCCTGTTCGGCTGTAAGAAACGCGAGCTTCTCCGCCGCTTCCGCCCGTTCAAGGACGGCACGCCGGCACACGACCATCTCGGCGACATCCTGGCCGTCCTCGACGCCGAGCAATTCCAGAGATGCTTCGTCGCCTGGGTCGCCGGACTGACCGGAACGCCGGAGGGGGTCATTGCCATCGATGGCAAGACCTCGCGGCGGGCCGGCCGAAAGAAGGACGGCAGTCCCGCGATCCACATGGTCGCGGCTTTCGCGGCACGCCAGCGGATCGTGCTGGGCCAGGTCAAGGTCGCGGAAAAGTCCAACGAGATCGGCGCCATCCCCAAGCTGCTGGACATGCTGGCGATCGAGGGAGCGATCGTGACCATC
This sequence comes from uncultured Pseudomonadota bacterium, assembly GCA_963810715.1. Lineage (GTDB taxonomy): Bacteria > Pseudomonadota > Alphaproteobacteria > Acetobacterales > Acetobacteraceae > DATDIC01. The sequence goes on from CAWEOZ010000002.1 coordinate 231,974, forward strand.
GATGCGATGGGCTGCCAGCGCGACATCGCCCAGACGGTGGTGGACAAGAAAGCCGACTATGTTCTCGCGCTGAAAGCCAATCAGGGCTCGCTGCGCGGGGACGTTGAGCTGTTCGTGGCCGAGCAGAAGGCCGCAAACTTCCAGCACACCACGATCAGCCGGGACCAGACCGTCGATGGCGATCACGGCCGCATCGAGACCAGAACGACCACTGTCATTCACGATGTTGCCTGGCTGCGGCAACGGCACGACTGGCCCGGGCTGAAGGCTGTGGCCATCGTGGAAAGCACGCGCGAGATCGGCGACAAGATCGAGCAGGAGACACGCTTCCACATCACATCCCTGGTGCTGCCGGCAGGTCTGCTGGGGCCGATCATCCGCAGTCACTGGGCAATCGAAAACAGCTTGCACTGGGTCCTGGACATGATCTTCCGCGATGACGAGTGCCGGGTCCGAACCGACCACGCACCGGCCAACTTCGCCACCATCAGGCACATGGCCCACAACCTGATCCGAAAGGCGCCCGGCAAGGCCTCGTTGCGGCTCAAGCGCAAGGCCGCCGGCTGGGATGATGACTTCCTCGCCGAACTCATCGCACCGTAGGGTCCTTCACCCGATTCCCCTGGGCGGAGGCGCCCTCGTCGACAAGCTGTGCGATCAACTCCAACGCAACGCGGTAACCGTTTGGCTGGATCGCGAAGAGATTCGGCCGGGAGAGAGATGGCAGCTCGCGATCCGCCGAGCGATCGAGCGGCGCGCATTCTTCATCGCCTGCTTCTCCGAAGCGTATGGCTCACGGGCTGCCTCGTACATGAATCTCGAACTGACGCTGGCGACCGAACAGCTGCTCATGAGGCCGACCGACCGCGCGTGGTTTATCCCGGTACTCTTCGACGGGGGCACTGTGCCCGACCGCTCGATCGGCGGGGGTGAGACGCTACGGGACCTCCAATGGGTCGATCTCTCAGACAACTGGGACTCCGGCGTCCAACGGCTGCTGAGGGTGCTCCAGCCACCTCCCTTCGAGGCCGTAGTGATGATGACGGACCTAATAGGCTACCCGGCCTGGGCAGAGCGAAACAACCTGTCGAAAATCGGCGAGGTGATGTCGGCACTCTATACGGCTCAGCGCGCCGCCACGCTCGCGCATGGTGGGATCCTCGATCATGCCCACGGTGACGGGATCATAGCGATATTCGAACATACATCGAATGCGCTCGCGTGCGCCCTCACGATCCGGGATGATGCTGCCAGCTCGGACGCCCTTGACGAAATCGGCGTCCGGATCGGTCTCGCTGCGGGCCAGATTATCCGTTCCAGACACTTCGCGATTGGGGACACGTTCAACGTGGCCGCTAGGGTCTGCAGCCAAGCGAAGTCGGGTCAAGTTCTTGCAACCAATTCTGTCGCGGAGCTTGACTGCGGGCCCGATGTCACGCTGACGGAACTTGAGCCAACGGTGATAACGCCGAACTCGCCTCCGGTTTCGCGTCTTTGAGGTTCGGCGAGCGCATGATTCGCTCCGTTTCAGTGATGACCGGTCGCGAGTTTAGCGGGGTCTGTGGCTGGCGGCCGATTATCACACCTCACGCGGTACTAGCACAGCTATCACGGTTCCAGTTCGTCCTCCGGCTCCGGGCCATGTTCGCGGCCTACCCGCTACTCAACAAGCGCCGCGATGTTGAGAACGGCATCCGAGCACTCCTGCGCGAAGTTGGGCTGAAGGTTGGCACCCCGAGCCGAAAGAACTTTGCGGCGCGGGTACGCGAGTTGGTGGCTGCCGATCAGGTATTGGCGGCGCTTGCAGAGTCGCTGCTGTCAGTTATCGAGGTGATGACCCGGGAAGTCGAGCGACTGACCAAGCGCGTGCCTGACGAGGTACGCACGGAGCCGACTTGTCGCCGGCTCATGACAGTGCCGGGTGTCGGCCCGCTGACGGCGCTGACGTTTCGCGCTACGATCGACCGGCCGGACCGCTTCCGTAAGTCCCGAGACGTCGGCGCGCATCTCGGTCTGACGCCGCGACGCTATCAGTCGGGTGAGACCGACATACAGGGTCGCATCAGCCGATGCGGTGACGAATTGGCGCGTACCGCACTGTATGAGGCGGCACACTCGCCGCTGATCCGTGACACCAGATGGTCCGCGTTGCGGGTATGGGGACTGAGCGTTGCCAAGCGGCGCGGCATGGCCCGCGCCCGCGTCGCCGTAGCTCGCAAGCTCGCGGTGATCCTGCATCGCATGTGGGTCGACGGCAGCGTGTTCCGCTGGAGCAAGCAGGCCGCCGCAGCGTGACAAGAGGAGTTCCAGTTTCCGCCTGACCAGCGCGGAGCGGACGTCGTTCCCGTGGGGACGATGGGCGAGGCGATCTCGTTGAGAGTCCGGAACCGCAGGCCAGAATGCTCTGCAGGTCGCGGGACAGATTGAGACGCCTCGTCCTCCTTACCCCATCATGCGGCGGCCATGCGCCGACCGCGAAGAGAAGCGAATGACTCACGGGAAAGGCAGAAGGCGTGAGGATCAGCTTGACCCAGACACCCCCAATCAGAGAAGATACTGAGGGACGCGAATCGTTTTACTCCGTAGACGAACGGACGGGTAGCCGAGAAGTCGCCCTCGGTCGGGCCGTGCGTGACTGGATGGAGCGCATGGGGCTTGCCGTTGGCGGCGAGACAGATCCCATTTGCCAAGGACCCGCACAGCTCGCCTTCAGCTATACGCAGCAAGTAGATTGTTGCATCGGACCAGTGGGCCAGTTGCCAGGGAGGGTGCTTCGCACCAGCATCGCCCGGTAGTCGGGGAGGGATCAAATGGCATTTGACAGACGTGTCATCGGCGCGGCGGCATGGATGATCCTCCTGCCGGCGGCCTTTGGCGGCCACCCTGCGATCGGTCGTGCAGCGGACACGAAGACCATCACCATCGGAATGGATTTTGCGTACCGGGCCGAGGCAGAGGAAGCGACGATCGAGCTCGACGGCGCGCAGATGGCAATCGAAGAGGCGAACGCGAAGCATACCGTCGCGGGATATGAGCTCCGAACGGTCGTGCTCAATGACGCGACCGCGACCGCCGGCGGATACGATCCGGCGCAAGCTGCAACCAATGCGAGGATGTTTGCACAAAATCCTTCTGTCATTGCGATTGTCGGGCCAATTGACAGCGGCTCAGCCAAGGCCATGCTGCCAATTCTTTCGCAGGCTGGCCTTCCCATGGTGGCCGGAAGCACAACAAGTCCAGATCTGACAGACCCGAAGTTCGCGACCCAGACGCGACAGAATGGCGTGACCCTGGTGTTCTTTCGCACATGTGGGAATGAGGCGTTCGTCGAGCCGGGCATGGTGAACTTCTTCTACGCTAAGCATAATGTTCGAAGCGTATATATCCTGGACGATGGCGGGGCGGGTGGGAAAGGCATCGCAGATGCCTTTCAGGCGGCCGCACCGAAAAAGGGAATGAAAATCCTAGACCGCGACACGCTCAATTCCAAGGCATCCGATTACATTCCGATCCTCACGAAAATTAAGAGTTTTAGACCGGACCTGCTCGAATACGGTGGGGTTACATTAGCCGGCGTAAAGTTGGCGAAGCAGGCCTACGATATTCTTCCAATCACAACCCTGAGAGCCGACGCGAGTGGCATCTACGAGGGAGACTTCCTGAAAGGGGCGGGTTTCCCGGCAGCGGAGGGATGGTACGCGACCTCTGCGGCACCGCATATTTTCGACACTCCGGCTGGACAGGCGTGGCAGCAACGATATGTCCAGCGATGGAAGAAGCAGCCCAGCGACTACGCGCTCACGACCTACGACGCAGCGGTCGTAGCGGTAGATGCGATCTCGCGAGTTGAAAAAAGCGGTCAGCCCCTGAACCGGGCGAACGTAAGGGCCGCGATCCAGGCTACGAACGTGCAAACGCTACAAGGTCCTATTTCGTTTGACAAAAACGGCGACCTGCACCACCTGCTCATCAGCATTTTTCGGGTTACCCATAACGATGAATATCCCGAAACCGACTTGCGGCAATTCAAATACATTGGGACGACAGCCCCATAGGGTCGCATCCGGCGGCGGAGCGGTGGCGCTCAACCGGCGCTACGGGGAGCAGGCCTTCCCTGGGAGCCTCCCGAGTTCGTCAAAGCTTCGAGCGATCTAGATGGGGTAACGGGCCGGCAACAGCCCAGCGCGGCAGTTGGGTGTGGTCGTCCCCCAGAGTGATGGTGCTGTCCATGCCGCGGCGGAAATCGACCGGCCGGGAAGTTACCAGGATCCGCAACCCCGGCCGCACCGGCAGGTCAATGATCATGACTTGCGCCCGAGATGACTGAGGACCTGCTGCAGCGCGGCCACGTCAACCACACCGCTGACCCGCACGCGCGCCCTTCCCATCTCAATATCGATCGTGCCGGCGACCGCTCCCGCTTTGCCATCCGCCATCGCCGGCACCGGCGCGCAGCCAGCGTCCGCGGGCCGCTCCACCGTCGCCCATGGCGGTGCCGCAGTCGTTTCGTCCCACCACTCGGATCGGCACGAATGCCCGCTCTCCTCCTGCACCGCGCTTGCGCGCCCTGTGACGCCAATTCCACAACAGACTTCGCTCCATGCCATGGCGGCGTGCGACATCTGCAACCTTCGACCCAGGATGGAAACTCTCAGCCAGGATCCTCGCCTTCTCCTCCGCCGTCCACCGCCGTCGGCGAGCCTCCCCGGTGATCGCTCGATCCGACGGTATCCGCCGCCTTGATGACGGTCCTGATGACTGTCTTGATGAGCGTCATCAGGCTTCGCTTCCGACATTGCCGCTCCTCCGCGCCTCTCACATCGCGCAGAGATTCATCCGCCCCGCCATCGTCATAGGGTGGGAGACTTCGCAGCGGTTACAAACCTTTGAGTGAGCTAAAATCTTCCGCGGAAGTCGGCATGGCCCCGACCTTGTCAATCGGCGCCGCCCCCTCGCCTAAAGCGGTTGTGGAAGGTCGCATTGGCAGCCTGGCCTACCAGGCGTCAGACCTTCAGTGCTTCCTGCAGCTTGGTTTCCTGCTCGGTCGTCAAGTTCGTCCGCAAGACCTTGCCACCGAAGCCCGCCATGACCGGCAGCACCTTATCGGCCGTGATCTTGCGCACCAGCACGCACAGCGCCGCGTGGCCGGGCGTCAGTGACGCCGCGGCATCCTTCATGAAGTTGTCATCGATGCCGATATCAGTGAACCGGCCACTAAGGGCGCCAGCTCCTGCGCCAATTGCTGCACCGAGCAGCGGATTGAGGAACAGGAGGCCGATCAGGGCACCCCACATACCGCCGGAGGCAGCACCAGCAGCCGTCGTGCTGACCAATTGATTCAGCTTCACATGCCCGTCGGGCTGGCGCACCGCCACGACAGCATCGCCAAGTTCGATGAGATACTCTTTTTGCAACTCAAGGAGCTTCTTCCGTGCGGCTTCTGCGGTCGCTTCGGTGTCGTAGGCGATGACAATGAGGTCGGCCATGACGACTTCCTGCCCAGAGATTGCGGTGGAGTGATAGCACACCGAGACATCGACGTAACCCCAGCATGCTGCGGGCCGAGCGCAAGTGCAAATCGATGCCGGCTGAGCGCGAGTGGCGCAAGGGCGGCGGTGACCAACGGTCCGATCACCGCTCGACCGTATCGCGATGGCCTCGCGCTGGAGCTGCCGCCAGACCTTGCGCACGCCATAGACCTCGAAGTTGGCCTCCCAAACCCGCCTGATATCAGCCTGCACGGCCACATCGCGACGTGCCCGAGCGGACAGCTTGCCCGGATCAGCGCGCTTTGCCCCATGGGCATGGTAGGTGCTCGGGGCGATCGGTAGAACCCGGCAGATCGGCTCGACCCCGTGGGCAGCGCGATGATCGTCGATGAACGCGATCATGGCTTGGACCGGTGGTCGAGCTCCGCCGTCGCAAAATACGCGGACGTCTTGCGCAGGATCTCATTGGCCTGGCGCAGTTCGCAGTTCTCGCGTTCCAGGACCTTGATCCGCTCCCGCTCGTCACCGGTCGGACCAGCCCCCAGCCCCTGGTCGCGTTCCGCTTGCCGCACCCAACCGCGCAACGTCTCCCCTGTGCAGCCGATCTTCGCCGCAATCGAGCCGATCGCTTGCCCACTGTGAGGCGTGATCCGCCCCGTGCTCCAATATCATTCGGACCGCACGCGAACGTAGCTCGGCCGAATACCGGTTCGCCGTCTTTGCCTTCTCCATCGTTCCAACCTCTCAAGGTTCAGAGCCTCCGGCAAACCCGGCGCGGTTCAGGCCTGGGCTTTTCAAGGCGATGTCGCGCACGGCCGCCGAAACACGTTCATGGACGTAGTGCTTCAACTTGCTGGTCCGTGGTATGTGGCGGTAACTCTGAGCGCTCTCGACCAGGGCGCGCTGCATCCGAGCATTGCCGGCTTTGGTAATGCCGAGGCGTTTGACGTTGTCGCCAGTCGATCGCTCCCCTGGCGCCAGGCCTATGAGCTGGCGCGGCCTCTCAAAGCGGCGCAAATCACCGACCTACACCATGATCGTCGCCGCCGTGAATAAGGCGCACACCCCTCAGGGCCTGCAACTCGGCAACCACCGGCGCCAAGGACCAATCCGGCAGAAACTCTATGATTGCCGCCTCAACACCTCAACACGCTGAAGTCGTTCCGCTTCTGTAGGGCGAGCTGCTGGCCTGGGTGATTGAACTTCTGGGTTTGCTGGGCCGGCCGGCTCAGGCGCCGAGATACGCCTTCACCACCGCCTCGTCGCGGGCTAGGGCGGCCGCCTCGCCCTGGGCCACGATGCGGCCGGTCTCCAGCACGTAGCCATAATGCGCGACCTGCAGCGCCACTTTCGTGTTCTGCTCCACCAACAAAACCGTCGTGCCGGCCTCGTTCAGCCGTCGAATGATGCGCATGATCTCGCGAACCAGCCGCGGGGCAAGCCCCATACTTGGTTCATCGAGCAGCAACAGCCGTGGTCCGGCCATCAGAGCGCGGCCAATCGCGAGCATCTGCTGCTCACCCCCCGAGAGCTGGCTGGCGTCGCCGCGCTGGCGCGCCTGGAGCACGGGGAATATGGCGAACACATTCGCGAGCCGCGATTGCCGCTCGGCTTCATCGCTGAGCGTGAAACTGCCGAGTTCGAGGTTCTCGCGCACGGACATACCCTTGAAAATGCGCCGACCCTCCGGGACCTGGATCAGCCCCATGCGCGGCGTGAGATGCGCACGCTGGCGGGTGATGTCTGTACCCTCGAACACGATCCGCCCCGAGCGGGCCGGCACCAGCCCCGAAATGGTGCGCAGGGTCGTGCTCTTGCCGGCGCCATTCGCCCCCAGCAGCGCCACCACCTGCCCGCGTCGCACCGCGAGACTGACGCCGCGGAGCGCATGGATGTGGCCGTAATAGGTCTGAACGTCCTCGAGCGCGAGCACAGTCTCGGTCATGCCGCCCCATCCTCGTCACGGCCGAGATAGGCCTCGATGACGCGAGGGTCGGACCGCACAGCCTCGGCACTGCCCTCCGCAATCTTGCGGCCGTAGTCGAGCACTGTGATCGCCTCCGAGATCTGCATCACCAAGCCCATGTCGTGTTCAATCAGCAGCACGGCGATTCCCAGCTCGTCGCGGACGCGGCGGACCAGGGCAACGAGAGCCGTGCGTTCGTCAAGATTGAGGCCGGCCGTCGGCTCGTCGAGCAGCAGCAGCCGGGGATTGGTAGCGAGCGCACGGGCCCATTCGACGCGCCGCTGATCACCGTACGAGAGATTGCCGGCGCTGCGCTCGGCATATTGCAGCAGGCCAACGAACTCGAGCCAGCGGAACGCGGCGTCGCGGATCGCCGCCTCCTCCCGCTGCTGCCCAGGCGTGCGGGCGATGGCGGCAAGCACACCAGCGCGGCTGCGGCAATGCTGCCCCGCCATCACGTTCTCGATCACCGACATCTCGCGGAACAGACGCAGGTTCTGGAATGTGCGAGCGAGGCCGGCGTGGGTGATGCGATGCGGCCGCTTTCCCCGCAAGCTCTTGCCGGCGAAAATGATGCGTCCCGCACTTGGTCGGTAGAAGCCGGTGAGGCAGTTGAACACGCTGGTTTTGCCGGCGCCATTGGGGCCGATTAGGCTCGCGATCATGCCGGCATGGACCGTGAGATCGAGCTGCTGCAACACCTGCAGCCCGCCGAAACTCAACGAGAGTCCTTGCACTTCAAGCAGCGCAGTCAATGGCGGCTCTCCGGCCACAGCCCGTGCGGGCGGAACAGCATCAGCATTAGCAGCACCACCGCGAAGACCAGCATTCGCATCGAGCCGATGTCGCGAAACACCTCGGGGAAGATCGTCAGCGCCAGCGCGCCGAGCGCCACACCAGGAATCTTGCCCATGCCGCCTAGCACCACGCCCAGCAGGATCAGCAGCGACTGCGCGAACGCGAACGTCTCCGGCGAGATCGCCGTCATCTTCGCGGCATAGAAACAGCCGACGATGGAGGCGAACACGGCACCGATCATGTAGGCAGCGAGCTTGACCGCGGTGCGGTTGATGCCCATCGCCTCGGCCGCGTCCTCGTCATAGCGTACGTAGCGCCAGGCGCGGCCGATGCGCGATGATTGTAGCCTCGTACTCACCACCCACGCCAGCGCCGCCAATAGCAAAAAGACGATGTAGAACTGGCTGATCCGCACGAGTTCAAGGCCGAACAGGTGCGGCCGCGGGATGCCTACCAGCCCGCTCGCGCCGCCTGTGATGGAGAGGTTGCGAACAGTGATGCGCACCATCTCGCCGAAGCCCAAGGTCACTATCGCGAGATAGTCGCTGCGTAGTCGTAACGTCGGTCCGCCGATGACCACCCCCGCGATGCACGCAAAGAGAATCGCTACTGGGATCGTCGCCCAGAATTCGACCTGCAGGTGTGTGGTCAGAATGCCGGTCGTGTAGGCACCCACGGCAAAGAACGCGGCGTAACCGAGGTCGAGCAGCCCAGCGTAGCCCACGACGATATTCAGGCCGAGGCAGAGCACGACGTAGACCCAGGCGTCGGTCAGCACTTCCAGCTGGTAGTCGTTGGCAACGAGCGGCATCAGCAGCAACACGATCAGCAAGATGGCCGGCGGTCCGCCGCGCGCCGACGATGGGGTGCGGGACCGCGAAGGTGCTGAGCGATCGCGGCGGTTCATCCTCAGCGTCATGGCCAAGTCAAGGGTAGTGAACAGGTACGGGTCTCGCAATCCTCGTGGCGCATGCAGTCACATGCGCTCGACCTCGGAGCGACCGAGCAGGCCGGTTGGGCGGAACACCAGCAGCAGGATCAGGATCGCGAAGACGAACACGTCTTTCCATTCCGTTCCCAGGGCCTGAATCTGGGTGCCGAACGCTTCCAGCAGGCCGAGCACGAGCCCGCCAAGCATTGCTCCCGGAATGCTGCCGATCCCGCCGATCACCGCGGCCGTGAATGCCTTCAGCCCGATCAGGAAGCCCATAAAATAATAAACACTACCGTAATAGACGCCCGCCATCACACCAGCGGCGCCGGCGAGCGCCGATCCCACGAAGAAGGTCAGTGCGATCACCCGGTTGACATCAATCCCCATCAGCAGGCAGGCGTCGGTATCGATCGCGATCGCCCGCATCGCTTTGCCCCAGAGAGTGCGCGAGACAAACACCTGCATCGCCACCATCAGTAGAAATGCAGAGCCAACCAGAATCATTTGCGTGGTGGTGATGTGCACCGTCGCTATATCAACACCGGCGAAGCTGAGATCGGTGCGGAATGCCTCAATTTGGCCGCCCGTCGCCGCGAGCACGCCGTTCTCCAGTCACCATGGAGACGGCGAGTGCGGTGATCAGGATTGAGAGCCGGGGCGCGGCGAGCATAGGGCGGTAGGCGACGCGTTCGATTAACATGCCGAGCAGTCCGGCCGTGACCATCGCCAGCAGAAGGGCCGGGGCGATCCCGAGCCAGCCGGCGCCAAGACTAGGAGAGATCAAGCCCAGGCCCAGGAAGCCCACGAACGCGCCCAACATATAGACGTCACCGTGGGCGAAGTTCAGCAGTTTGATGATGCCATACACCATTGTGTAACCAAGCGCCACCAGCGCGTAGAATGAGCCGAGTATCAGCCCGTTTGCGAGCTGCTGGAGCAGGATCGCCGAGAGCGTCATGCGGGCGGCCGCGATGCACGCGGAATATTGGTCACGATGCTGACTTGTACAGCGCCCAATGCCCGGCTGTGCCGATAAGGATTACGAAGTTGCTGCGCGCGAGTGTTTGCTGCGGCGTGAAGTTGATCGGACCGGCCACACCCTGGAAGGTTTCAGTCTGCTTGAGCGCCGCGATGATCTTCTCCTTGTTGGTCGACCCCGCCTTTGTAATAGCATTCACAAGCAGGTCCATGCCGTCATAGGACAGCGTAGAATAGGGTCCCGGCGCCTGGTGAAATTGCTCGCGGTAGGCAGCAATGAAGGCCTTGGCGTTGGGCAGGTCCTCCGCGGTCGGATTGGAGAGGCAATAGACACCATTCGCCGCGGCACCGGCGAGCTCGAACAACTTGGGCGAGTTGTTGCCGTCGCCGAGCGCAATCAACCCGCCATAGCCCGCCTGGCGGAGTTGCTTGATAAACAATCCGCCATCGCCGAAGTACGCGGTCCAGAACACCGCGTCGGGCGTCGCCGCCTTGATCCGCGTCACCATAGCGGAGAAGTCCTGCTCGCCCGCGTTGGCCACCCCGTGCATCACGACCTTGCCATCAGACTTGGCCCAGGCCTCCTGCGTCAGCTTCGAGAGGTCGGCCGAATAGGCATCCCCCTCATCTATCACTGCGAGGGTCTTAATTCCCTTGCTCTGGAACAACTTCACCGCGGTTGCGACCTGGTCGTAGCCGGTGCTGTTGATCATGAACGCGTTGCCGGGATTGGCACCGATCAGCTTGGTGCTGTTCGCGGCGGTGATGATGAATGGAATATGCGCATCGCTGAAAATCTTCAGAGTCGGCAGCGTTGACCCGGAACAAGAGCCACCTACGACCCCGATCACGTTCTCCGAGACCAGCTTGCTCGCGGCGTTCACCGCCTGCTGTGGATCGCATGCCTCATCCTGCACGCTAAGCGTGATCTTCTGCCCCAACACACCACCCGAGGCGTTGATCTGGCTCGCTGCCAAACGGACCGCGTTGGCCATATCGATACCAATAGTCGCTTCGCTGCCCGAGGTTGCCGCTATCACTCCGACGGTGAAGTCGGCTGCGTGCGAAGCGGCAGCGCCGAGCAGGGTGCCGACCGTGGCCGCACAGGCAGCTAAAAGGCGGCGTCGCCTGAACATGCGTTTCTCTCCCGGAGTTGGTTTGGGGAGAGCCTTGCCGCTCCCCCCGGCCATTGGCTTGATGGTAGCCTAAGTATGCAATAGACCTATCATGCCAGCAAGAGGGTTTCACCAGCGGCATGGATTACCAGCCGGTCCTGAGCGTCGGGGCCGTCTGATCCAGGATTGGCGGAGCGTGCTCGAGCCTTCGCACCGCACTCTTGTCGATGTTCTGCAAGGTCCGCCAGCCACCTATGGCCATAGCCACGTCGATCTCATCCCGCAGGATTCTGAGGACATGCTCGACGCCCGCGGCACCGGCGACGGCAAGCCCCCAAAGGTGGGCGCGGCCGATCAAGACGGCCGTTGCCCCCAGGGCTCGCGCCTTCAGGACGTCCGCTCCGCGTCGAATGCCGCCGTCGAGCAAAATCGGCGTGCATCCGCCCAGTGCGTCGGCGATCTCGGGTAACGCGTCGAGAGTTACCGATCGAATGATCAAGCTGCCGGCCCCCGTGGTTCGAGATTTCGACCGCATTGCAGCCCAGTTCCACCGCACGCAGGGCGTCCTCCTTCCTCATCACCCCCTTGACCACGAGTGGTCCGTCCCAGATCGCCCGCAGCCACTCGAGATCCTTCCAGGTCAGGCTTGGGTCCACAAGCGTGGACATGTAGCTTGCAACATTGGCGAGCCCCCTGGCACCACGACCTTCGAAGTTGCCAAACGTTACTTTCGGCGTGGCCGCCATCCTAATCCACCATGCTGGTCGCCTGAGCAGATCCAGAAACAGCGAAGGTCGCAATTGAGGACTGATTGTAAATCCGTTTCGACTATCCCGTTCCCGATGACCGTGAACGGGATAGTCGACGGTCAGGCAAAGCGCCTCATACCCAGCTGCCTTGGCTCGGTTGGCCAATTCGCGCGTGAGCTCACGGTCCCGGTAAATGAACAACTGCAGCCATTTTCCGGCCCCTGAGGCCGCCATCACTGCTTCCAGCGACAGACTGGCGGAGACGCTGACTGTCATCACTGTGTCGGCAGCCGAGCAGGCCCTCGCAACTTCGGCTTCGCCAGCCGGCCAAAGCAGGCCGGACAAACCAGTTGGCGCAATTAGGACCGGCATGCTTATCGTGCGGCCGAAGAGCTGAACCGATTGGTCGCGCTGTGCCACGTCTGCCAAAACGCTTCCTCGAAATGCGTATTTGTCAAAGCAGTCAGAGTTGCGCCGTACGGTCGCCTCGTCACCCGCACCCCCATCCACGAAGTCAAAAAGGGCCCGCGGCAATCTGCGTCGCGCTGCCCGCCTCACATCATCCACATTCAAATACCGAGCCAGCGCAGACATAGCGACCTTCATGCAGCCTTGGGTAGCTTCGAGAAATCTGTTCGACGGGTGGGACGTGAGGTGACGTGGTCGCTCTTTTCCAGGAGGAGGTGCTCCACGGCGGAGGAGAGGACAATGGCCTCGGTTGCGTCGCGGAAGTCCGCGAAATGCTGGGTTTGTTGATATGCTTCGAAAGCTGTAAAGCTGTCGTAGACTTCGTACCGCAGCACCTCGTTCCCGAGGCCTGCGTCGGGCGTCAATACGTCGAAGCGACGGTAGCCGGGCTCGTTGGCGACGGACGGGGCGGCGTTCTTTCGAACGTGCGCGAGGAAGTCGTTTTGCGGTCCGCGAACCACCTGGAAGTGCACCAGGATCGCAAGATTCGACATCGTTTATGCCATTGGCTTGACAGGCAGCCTAAGTATGCCATAGACCTATTATACCAGCAATGGGTTTCATCGACGGCATGGATTTTCAGCCGGTCCAGAGGCGGCGGCTCTATCAAGAGGTCGCGGACCATATCGAGCGCGTAATCCGTGACGGCGACCTGGCGGAAGGCGAATCGCTGCCCTCTGAGCGTGAGCTGATGGACAAATTCGCCGTCGGCCGCCCGGCAATTCGGGAGGCTCTACTGTCCTTGCAGCAGAAGGGACTAATCCTGGTAGGCAACGGGGAGCCTGCACGGGTGGCCCGTCCCGACGCTGACAAGCTGATCGGCGCACTGTCCGGGGCCGCTCAGGTGTACCTGTTGAAGGACGAAGGCGTGCGGCATTTCCAGGCGGCGCGCAAACTGTTTGAGGCCGCCATTGCGCGGGAGGTGGCGCGCAGTGCCAATGCGGCCGACATCGCCCGCATGGAGGCGTCGCTGGCGGCGAATCACGCCGCACGCGGCAACGCGAAGGCGTTCGAGGCGACTGACGTCGCCTTTCACCGGGAGATCGTGCGTGCCGCCGGTAATCCTCTGTTAATCGGCCTGCACCAGGCGCTGAGTAGCTGGCTAACGGAGCAGCGTACCGTCTCACTCACCGCCCGCGACGCGGAGGCCGCCGCGATCGGCGCGCATTGTCGCATCTTCGCCGCTATCAAGGCACATGATCCGGACACGGCAGAGGCAGAAATGCAAAGTCATCTCGACGAAGTGGTTGCGTTCTATTGGCGCCGAGCGAAAGCGCCCGGAGTACGTCGAGCAAGGATGTAAGGGAGGCAACGATGATGCGGACACTCTCGCTCAAGGAAAAGCTGAGGCGCGACGGACACGCGTTCGGCCCGAGGGAGGAGAGGAATGTGGCGTAAGGCATGGGCGAATGCCTGCATCGGTGTTGGAACACTAACCTTAGTCACGTTGGTGTGCACTACTGCAGCGCTCCCACAGCAATCGATAATCACTATAGCTGTGGGTGTGCCCCTCACGGGGCCTCTCGCTAGCGACGGCCAAGGGGCAGCTCATGCCGTGCACCTTGCAGTCGATCAGTGGAATCAGGAGGGCGGGATCGGGCGGCCTCAAATTCGCGTGTTGGAGGTGGACGATCAAGCAAACCCTCAAGTGGCAGTCAGTGCTGCGCAGAAGATAGTGGCGGATCCCAGCGTCGTGGGCGTTGTGTACGGCATCACAAGCTCGACTTGTATTCCGGTGTCGGATGTCCTTCAAAGCGCCAGTCTCGTGATGGTTACCCCAGGGTGCGGCAATCCTCAGGTTACTGAACGAGGCAAGACAGTGGTCTTCCGAATGATTCCAAGGGACGATGTTCAGGGGCCGGCGGGTGCAGTTTATGCGGTGACAAATCTTCACGCCAAGAAGATCGCGGTAATCGACGACGGTACTGCAGGGCCGCGCGGTGTCGCTGACCAATTTGCAAAGCAAGCTCAGGCTCTCGGAGCAACGGTTCTACGATACACCATCAGGTCAGGCGACAAGGATTTCCACCCTGTTCTAGGAACGATCCCAAAAGACGTGAATGTGATTTACTCCGCAGTATGGGCACCTGATGCGGCACTGTTAGCTGAACAGCGATTGGATGTTGATTTAACGGTGCCGATGATTGGTCCAGAGTCTCAGTTCGTTGTCAATGATTACATCCAGGCTTCGCAAGGCGCGGCCGAGGGCAACTACATTACATATTATGCGCCGGACATCAACAAAATTCCGAGTGCAGCTCCGTTTATGAAAGCGTACCACGCTAAATATGGGGATCTGGCCTCCTACGACCCATTTTTCTACGACGGGGCCAATCTTCTTCTAACAGCAATCCGAAACGCCGGCCCCAATCCTACCAGAGCCACCGTCTTAGGAGCCGTGCGTGACACGAAGAATTTCAAAGGCGTTCTCGGCTCGATCTACAACTTCGATGCGAAGGGTGATATAACAGCTCGGGTAATGTACATCTATCAGGTGCACGATAACCAATTCGTGTATACTGGGCAAGCCGTGACGGTGAAGTAGCGGTTAGTCTGCTAGCATCATGCGGTAGAAGCGATGGCGCTCCTCGAGATGACGAAACTGTCCAAAGATATCCCGGCTGTGCATGGGCGCACTAAGCAGGTACCCTGACTATGACGGACACGACGGGTGAGACGTCTGGCCAAGCGCAATCGATGCTGGCCGAGCGCTCTTAGAGACAAAACTAGTGTCCTTCGCGAGAGCTCCCGCGACAGCGAGGCCATGGCATACAGCGACGTTGGCGGCAAGTTCGTGCCTTGCAAGATAAAGCAAAACTGGACGTATGCAGGAGGAAGTACATGCGCATGAATAAGGCCAAGGAACTACTCCGGACTGGCGGTGTTGCCTTCGGAACAAATATTTTTGAGTTCGGGACGACCGGTATTGCGCAAATCGTGGCGGAGGCAGGTGCGGATTTCATCTTTCTTGATATGGAGCATACGGGCTGGAGTATTGAAACAATTCGAACCATAATTGCGTCGACACGCGGCCTTGACTTAGTGCCCGTCGTTCGGCCTCCCGCCCTTCGGTACCACTTGTTATCTGCCCCGCTCGATATGGGGGCGATGGGTCTCATGATTCCCATGGTAGAGACGGAAGAGCAAGCGCGTATGATCGTGCAGTTTGCAAAGTCCTATCCAGCCGGACAGCGCGGTGCCGCGTTCGGCTTCGCCCACGATGACTATAAGGGAGGCGATGTGTTCGAGAAGATGAAGAGCGCAAATGAGGAAGTGCTGCTCGCAGCTCTCGTCGAGACGGCGACGGGCATTGAAAACGTGGACCGGATTGCCGCTGTGGAGGGAATTGACGTGCTTCAGGTCGGCCAATTTGACCTTACAAACTCCCTTGGCATTCCAGGACAGTTCGAGCACCCGACCTACAAGCGCGCCTTAGACCGTGTACTGGACGCCTGCATTCGGAACGGGAAGGCGGCCGGTTTCATGGCCACCAGTGTGGAAGAAGGGCAGAGATTACTTGAACAGGGATTCCGGTGCATCGAGTATTGGGGGGACATATTCATTTACCGCCAGGCTCTTGGCCAAGCAATCACTGCCCTCCGCAATAGCGCATCGGCTGCGCGGGTATCGACCCAGCCTCGTAAATAAGTGTTGGTGCTAATCGTGGTTTCGTCAGCGATCGTGCCGGGCGGTTGCTGGTTCCCGGACGTAACGGCTACGATCTGCCCCGTAGGGGGTAAAGCCACGTGCGTTGCCCGAAATGCCGATCGACAACGGTCAAGCAGCCGCCTGAGCCCACCGCGCAGGCTACCGCCGGTGGACTGCAGGAAGCAGTTCAACGAACGGAGCGGTGGCCTGCTGAACCGGACGCAACATCCGAGTGACGTGATCGCGCTCGTGGTACCATGTCGGCTCCGCTACAAACTTAGTCTGCGAGATCTGGCTGAGATGTTCCTGATTCGCGGCATCGTGTTCAACCATGAGGCGGTCCGCGATTGGGAGGTAAAGCTCACGCCCGCACTGGCGGGAGAGAGGAAGCCCCGCCGAAGCGCCCTGGGTCGACGTGATGCTCAGCGAGCACCGCAACCTGGCCGCGGGCAACCGTTTTTTTGATCAGCAAAGGCGATCACCGGCGTGATCCCCGACCGGACCACGATGGACGGCCACGATGCCTATCCCCAGCCGATCCGGACGGAGCTTGGAACAGAGCAAGAGCTGCGGGCCGGCCAGCTCGCAGACGGTTCTTTGGTCTTGAATAGATATGATGCTATGGCGCGTCCCCGACGCAACGTGCGGTCATTTCGGTGAGTCGTTTTACGCTGGCTGCAATTTTGCTGCACGAAGATGAGGTGGCGGTCCGTTCGCGTGAATGCTCCGTTGTCAGGCGACGCCCCGTAGGAATTGCATGATGTGAGCAACCATTAGGTCGCTTTGGAAGAAAGCGCCTACATGGTTCTGCCCGGGTATGGTGACGAATTTTGCGTTCGGGATCTTCGCGGCATGCGCATTCGCGGTGGAATAGATCGGGTCGGTGTCTCCTGTCAGCAGAAGGCATGGCACATGAATGCTCGGCAGAATGTTCTCGTAGCCGGGATCATCAACCCTGCTGGCTCTCATAGCCTCCATGTCATTCTTCAGGACTCGTTCACGCAACGGTAGCGGCAACGGTGCATCCCAAAGGTCGGGGATGGCAGCAACGCCCCTGCTCATCATTTCCGGCGCCAGCAGAGGGTCCGGTTCACGCTTTCTTGGCGCCGCGTCAGCGCCACCTATGATAAGAGACCTGAGCCTGTCGGGCGCATGCCTCGCCATACCAAATCCGATCCAGCCGCCCATGGAGTATCCAAAGTAATGGGCGCGGCTGACCCGAAGCTCGTTTATCACGGAGACTATATCGGCTGCACGGTGTTCCATGGCATAGGCTGCAATGTCGTGCGGCTTGTCGCTGTCCCCATGCCCGCGCGCAATGGGCGGCTCGACGTAGCCGTTGTCATACCAGCTCGTCAGGCTGTCAGTGAACCCGTGCTGCAGGACCAGCGCCGGACCTGAACCCTCGATCTGGTAGTGAATGCGAACGTCACCGCTTCTGACGTAAGGCATATCGCCGCGCCCCAATCTCGGGGAGAAGATGGCACGCCCTACCGCATCAGAGAAGCGTCCAGTCCTGCTCCGTCTGCGTCAGTGGCGATGATGCCCATGAACAATACGGGAACCACCGTTACCGGCTGCATCTTTGCGTGGTGCAGGTTTCTTGGGCGACATCAGGGATGGATTCTCCACCAGCCGGGGCGGCCCGCGCAGCACGTCCGGACAGGTCGAGGGATGGTCATGCATGGTCTGCCGCATGCGGTGCCAGTCGACGTCGGGGCCGAACCGTCGCGTAGGTCGTCTATCGCAAGCCGCGCCGGATTGCGTAAGCCCCCATTATGTCAAACGCCTGCGGCGTTCCGAAAGTGTTGATTTACGGTGCGCCGGTCAAAACCGGCAGGGAGTAGGTGGTGAAGTCCACTGCGATGAAGGAGTAGCGATCCGCATCGGCCCCGAGCCGTGCGTCGGCACTCGTGAGGGTGCAGGCGAAGCGTCGGCAGGGGAGCACATAGGCCAGCCATTGAGCCGCGAAAGCTTGAAACAATCTGGGTGCCCACGTGGTCGTATACACGGAAGGCAACATGGACGGGCGCGTCATCGCGAGTGCTCGGCCCAACCCGGCGTGGTCGAAGACCCTGGCATGTGTGGAAGGTCTCTGTACGGGAACCGGGAGGTCTCGGGTTTGGCCCGCGGGCGGACACCGCAGGTCCGCATCGGAAAGGCGAGGAGCCGAAACCGATGATGCACGAACCCGAGAAGTCTGACGCTGTCGTAGTAGCTATGAAGCCAGCGAACAAAGCGGAGCGATCCGGTGCGGAGCTGGTGGAGCCAAGGACAGGGACTAAGGGGAACGCGAACCAGCAAAGCACGCGCCGGGCACAGGACCGGGAAAGTGTGTCACAGGCGCTGGAGCGCGTACAGGCTCGCCGCGCGGCGAGGGAAGAAGGAGAAGTTCACTTCGCTCCTGCACCATGTCGACCACGAGATGCTGAGAACTTCGTTTCACGCGTTGAAGCGTGACGCGGCGCCCGGCGTCGACGGCATGACATGGGAGACCTACGAACAGGGCCTCGACCGACGTATCGAAGACCTGCACACAAGGGTCCAATCAGGCGCGTACCGGGCGCAGCCGTCTCGCCGGAGCTACATTCCGAAGGAAGACGGCACCAGGCGCCCGCTCGCGGTCACCGCGCTCGAAGACAAGATCGTCCAGAGAGCGGTGGCGGCAGTGCTGAGCGAGATTTACGAGGAAGATTTCCTCGGGTTCTCGTATGGGTTCCGACCAGGGCGCGGCCAGCACGATGCGCTGGACGCTCTTTACGTTGGGATCGGCAGCAAGAAAGTGAATTTCATACTGGACGCCGACATCCGGTCGTTCTTCACGGAGGTTTCCCAGGAATGGGTGGTCCGCTTCCTGGAACACCGGATCGGCGATAAGCGCATCCTCCGGCTCATTCGTAAGTGGTTACGAGCCGGGGTCCTCGAAGACGAGGTGGTAACGATCGAGGAGAAGGGGACGGGACAGGGTTCGGTGATTTCACCCCTGCTCGCGAACGTCTATCTCCACTACGTTTTCGACCTCTGGGCCGAACGCTGGCGACGGCGCGCAGCCACGGGCGACATGATCATGGTCCGGGTACGCCGACGACATCGTTGTAGGCTTCCAGCATGAGACCGACGCCCGGCGCTTCTGGGACGAAATGCGCGAAAGGCTGCGGGGATTCTCGCTATCGCCGCACCCGGAAAAGACCCGCCTGATCGAGTTCGGCCGCTTCGCGGCGCAGAACCGCGAGAGGCGCGGGTTGGGTAAACCGGAAACCTTCAAGTTCCGGGGCTTTGTGTTCATCTGCGGCAAATCCCGGCGGGGCGACTTCCAGATCAGGCGGAAGTCTCGCGGGGACCGGATGATGGCGAAGCTGCGGGAGATCAAGGAGGCGCTGCGAGAACGAATGCACGTGCCAATGCCCGCTGTTGGGGCATGGCTCGCGCAAGTCGTCGCCGGGTACTTCGCCTACCACGCGGTGCCGACCAACGGCCCGGCGTTGTCCGCATTTCGCTACCACGTTGTTGTCTTGTGGCATCGTCACCTCTGCCGACGTAGCCAGAGGGCGAACGTGGCCTGGGAGCGGATGGCGAAACTGGCCGACAAATATCTCCCGAAGCCCCGTGTCCTGCATCCCTGGCCAAGTGTGCGGTTCGCCGTCAAACACCCAAGGTAGGAGCCGTGTGCGGGAATTCCGCTTGCACGGATCTGTGCGGGGGGCGCTCAGTAATGGGCGTCCCTACCGCGAACAAACCTTGGGACCCGCTGGAAGCCGCGCTACCCTCGCGAGCGGCGACCTTGGGCGCAAAACCGTCGTTCCCAGACCTGCTTTCCACAATTCATGGCGTGCGCGTTCAACTGTTGGTGGGACATCATCGACTAGCGCCTTGCGCTGAACCGCCCAAATCATTGAAAACGGTTCCAGCAGGCGGTGTAGTGTCAGCCCACCCGGTTGCCGCCCATCAAAGATGGTCTCAACAATATCAGGCGCGAGCAGCGTCAGCCGCAGGATGCTGCCCACGTAGCCGCGGTCGATCTTCTCAGCGGCGGCGATCTCGCTGATCGATGCATATCGCCCCTCGTCCAGCATTCTCTTCCATCGGAATGCGCGGGCCAGTGCCTTCACCATCGCCGGATCCGCGAGTGCGACCGGACCAGCGGGAGCCATCCGGACCGACGACAGTTTTACGGCCTGAGCGTGCACGGATCGTGAGGGAAACCCGGACTGTTATCGTCCGCTCGGTCATGGCGCTTCCGCTCGATTCGGCGAGCCGGGTGACATATCCCGAACCAGGGACGCCAGTCCTTCGACGCGAAGGCGGATGTCGGCACCATCGGGACCGATCTCCACGCGGTCAACCAAGAGCCGGATGATCCGCGCCCGCTCCGCTGGGAAAAGCTGATCCCACAATAGGTCGAAGCGCCCGAGAGCCTCACGGGCGTCGGCCTCGGTCAGACCCGGCGCATGCTGGCGTGCCGCCAGCCACGTGCCGACGACGATCTCGGGCTGATGGAGAAGCTCCCTCACTTGCCCGACGACCGGCGCCTCGACCTCGCCCGCAGAGATACGACGGACGGCGTTCGGGTCCGCTTCGCCCTTCAGCACCGACTGGCTGACATAATACCGATACAGCTTTCCCCGCCTTCGGCGATGGCCTGCGGCCAGCCTTGACCCAGGCTGCGCGCGACGACGATGCGATGGAAGGCCGGGACATGGGGTAATCGCGGCTGGGATTAGCCTCCTGGCGGCAAAACGCCTGGAGGAACCCCCATGGAACCGTCCCACTACGCTGGTCTGGATGTTTCGCAGGAGCTGACGTCAATCTGTGTGATTGATGAGCAAGGCGCGATCATATGGCGTGGCAAGTGCGCCACCGCCCCCGATGTCTTGACCAGGACAGTCCGTCAGCACGCGCCACATCTTGTGCGCGCTGGGCTTGAGACTGGATTGCTGTCGAACTTCCTGACACGGGCTCTGCGCGCACGCGGGGTGCCGATAGTTTGCATCGATGCACGCCACGCCAAGGCGGCCCTGCGCGTGCAAATCAATAAGACCGACGCCAACGATGCGCACGGCCTGGCACAGGTGGTACGGACTGGCTGGTTCCGCGAGGTTACGATCAAAAGCATGGATGCGCAGTCGTTGCGGCTGCTGTTGGTAGCCCGCGCGCAGCTCATCTCGCAGCGTCAAGCGACGGCCAACACGTTGCGTGGCCTGCTGAAGGCATTCGGTCATGTGGTTCGCAAGGGAGCGGGTGGTCTGTTCGCGCGTCGCGTGCGAGAGGTCTGCGACGACAACCCGGCTCTGTGTGCCATCGCCGAGCCGATGCTTGCCGTCTGGCAGAGCCTACGGGAACAGATCTGTATCCTCGATGGGCAGCTGCTCAAGCGCGCGAAAGCTGATCCCGCTGCGCGGAGGCTCATGAGTATTCCGGCGGTTGGGGTGATCGTCGCACTCGCCTACGTCGCCGTCATCGACAATCCGGGACGGTTCAGACACTCCAGCACCGTCGGCGCCTACGTGGGCCTGACCCCGCGCCGCTACCAGTCGGGAGATGTCGATTGTGCGGGGCACATCTCCAAATGCGGCGACGGGCTTCTGCGCTCCTATCTGTTCCAAGCGGCAAATGCCATTCTCACACGCAAGGTCACCGACAGCACGCTGCGAAGTTGGGGGCGCGCAATGGTGGTGCGGATCGGCCTGCGTCGAGCCACCGTAGCGGTGGCACGCAAGCTCGCCGTCATCATGCACGCCGTCTGGAAAGCCGACCGCGACTTTGATTGCACGGGAATGCCCGCTCGCGTCTGAGCGGCCAACGGTTCCGTCCAGCGGGCGGAAGAACGTCCCTGCCGGGACGAGGCTTGGTGGCTCCGCTTTCTCCGCAGCGGCCCGCATCGCAGTGGTGACCGCGCCCGGGACATGAGGAGCACCGGCCTTCCGGATCGCCATGTTGCGGCTGCCTGCATGATGCTGTGCGGGGTGACCGCGGAAAGAACCATGATCCGGCAGTGCTGGCGTCCGAACCCCCGCAGCCTCGCACCGTGCTCGATTGCGTCAAGACCGCTACGCGCCGCTGCGCGGGGGCCTCGCCCCGTCTTGACCCAATCTCCGCTCGGCGCGTGGATCGCTGGTGGGCCGGGACGAAAAGCGGTACTCCAAGCCGAACAAAAAGCATTTTTGGGCTTGCAAAGGGAGCCGCGATTAAAGAACGCAGAAACGGCGCTTAACCGAACTGAGAAACACCGTCAGGATGGTCCTGACGGAAACCGCGAACTCTACTTCTGACTGGAGGGAAGTTGGGGCTCAGGTCACGGCACCATCGTGTTGACGGTATTCTTAACCATTTCCACTACTCGGCGACGCATGACGCAAAACGCTCGGTCAGACGGATTGGTCAATCCAACCCACCCAACAACGACGAACCAGCATCCGCGGTGTTCCCGCCATCGAACGCAGTCACAACCTGCCACCCTTCAACAGGGGCAAATTCTATCAACTCCGGATTACCCTCTGTCGCCATCAGGGGCCTCCTCTGCTTCAGCGCAAGGCTTTGTCGCCGAAGAACTTTTGTCAATTCAGATCCCCGATGCACCTACATTGTGTGAGAAATGCGGGCTAGCGGTAGTGCCGTGGTCGGGGAGTCTCATCAGCTGATGGTCGAATGGCCGGCTACGGGATCGCTGCGCTGGGCCGAGACTGGCCACTCCGCTATCGAGCGAAAACCGAGAAAGCTGCCGTTCCGAGAATTGGCATGTTAGAACAAATCATTACGCTGCACAGGCTGGTCCATCGGGGTTGCCGACGTGTCGGCGAGCCAATCGGTCCCGCCGCTCGATCTCATGATGTGTCCGACAGCCGATTGGCATCGCCCACAGCAGCGGCGTCGCAGACGTCTATCACTGTGGCCGGTCCTGTGATCTCGTGAGGCAAAGGGAGAAACCAAGATGGCAACCGACACCCTCATGAACGAGACAAAGCTCCCCGTTCCGTCGCGCGTACGCCGAGCTCAGGTGCTCTCCCTCTCATTGCTGGTGGCAAGCGGCATCGTCAACTACATGGACCGCGGCACGCTGGCCGTGGCCAATAGCTCGATACGGCAGGAGATGGGCGTCTCGCTGGTCCAGATGGGTTGGTTGCTCTCGGCCTTCGCCTGGAGCTACTCCCTGGCACAGTTGCCGGTTGGGGGGATGGTCGACCGCATCGGCCCGCGCCGTATGCTGGGCTTTGGCCTCGTTCTCTGGTCGCTGGCACAGGCGGCGGGCGGCTTGGTGCACAGCTTCACACAATTTGTTGCCTCACGCGTCGTCCTGGGCCTGGGCGAGGCGCCACAGTTCCCCTCTGCCGCGCGCGTGGTCAGCAATTGGTTCCCGGTTCGCGAGCGCGGCCTGCCGACCGGCGTGTTCAACTCGGCCTCCCCCCTGGGCGCTGCGCTAGCGCCGCCGTTGCTGACGCTGCTGATCGTCTATCTCAATTGGCGCTGGATGTTCGCGCTGATGGGTGCGCTCGGTCTCATTATGGCCGCCGTTTGGTTCACCCTATACCGTGACCCCTCGCCGCTCGACCTTGACGCCGCCGAAACCGCCTACCTGAACGAGGGTGCGGAACTGGATGCCAAGCCCACGGAGAAGCTGGGCTTCCGCGATTGGCTCGCGCTATTCCGCCATCTCACCACCTGGGGCATGATCCTGGGCTTCTTCGGCTCGGTCTACCTCAACTGGGTCTATCTCACGTGGCTACCCGGCTACCTGACGCAGGCTCGTGGCATGAACCTGGTGACCACCGGGTTCGCCGCCTCGGTGCCCTTCTTCTGTGGCTTCGTCGGCTGCCTTGTCGCCGGCTGGTTCTCCGATAAGCTGACCCGGAAGAGCGTCTCGCCGATGGCGGGCCGCAAATTGCCGATCGTGCTGGCGATGCTGGGCATGGCCGGTTTCACCGTGCCTGCCGCCCTGGTGCAGAGCAACGTCATCGCGCTGGCCTGCATCTCGGTCGTGATCTTCCTGGCCAACGCCTCCTCTGCCTCCTCCTGGGCACTTGCCACCGCCGCGGCGCCGAGCAACCGGATCGCCTCGCTGGGCTCGCTGCAGAATTTCGGCGGCTTTCTCGGCGGCGCGCTCGCACCAATCGTGACCGGCTACATCGCTCAGTCGTTCTCCTTCGTGCCCGCGTTGCTGACCGGTGCCGCCATCGCCTTCCTCGGCGCGCTCAGCTATCTGTTCCTGGTGCACAAGCCGATCCCGGCGCATGAGGCCGCGTCGCACGGCACAGGCCTGCGCGCGGCAGAGTAAGCAACGTGATCACGGTTTTTGGCTCGATCAACCTCGACGTGATCTTCCGCAGCGAGGCGTTGCCGCGTCCCGGGCAGACCGTTCTCGCTGCAAGCATGCGCACCGAGCCTGGCGGTAAGGGCGCCAATCAAGCGGCGGCGGCCGCGCGCGACGGTGCCCGCGTCGTCATGGTCGGCGCGGTCGGCTGCGACGCCATGGCCGAGACGGCGCTAGCGGGCCTACGTGCTGCTGGAGCAGACCTGTCCCGCCTCGCCACACCGAATTCGTCGACCGGCTGCGCAAGCGTCTGCACCGATGCGGAAGGTCGCAACCAAATCGTCGTGGCGCTCGGCGCCAATAGTTTGGCCACGGACGCACAGGTGGAAGACGCGCTGCTCACCCCTGGCAGCACGCTCGTGACGCAAATGGAGGCGGACCCGGCCAGCACCGCGCGGCTGATCCTGCGCGCCCGCGCGCGAGGCGCCCGTACGATCCACAATCTCGCCCCTGCGGCGCCGCTCGCGGAGCAGGCGCTGCGCGCCTTGGATATCGTGGTCGTGAACGAGACGGAGGGTGTGTGGCTTGGCGCGCACCTGGGCGGCACTGATGGTGACGCGCTTTCGCTGCACCGGATGCTCGGCATCACTGTGATCCGCACCCTGGGCGGCGAAGGTGTAGAATGGGCAGACGGCGGCCAGCATCACCATCGGCCTGCCCCGCCAACGCAGGTCCGCGATACCACCGCCGCCGGTGACTGCTTCGTGGGCGTGCTGGCCGCAGCGCTGGACCGCGGCGCCACGCTGGCCGAGGCTGTCACGCGCGCGGTCACCGCAGCCTCGCTCTCCTGCGCCCGCGTCGGCAGCCAGAACAGCCTGCCCGACGCCGGCGAAACCGACGCCGCCCTCCTGCGGCTCGCCGCCCCCTGACGGAGTTCCCGATCATGAGCACCCCCATTAACGGCATCATGCCGGTCATGCTGACACCCTTCACCGAACAGAATGAAATCGACTGGGCTGGCCTGGAGCGACTGGTGGAATGGTACATCAGCAACGGCGCGGATGCTCTCTTTGCCGTGGCGCAATCGAGCGAGATGCAGTTCCTTTCACTCACCGAGCGGGACGCGCTGGGCCGCGCGGTGGTGCGGCAGGTCGCCGGCCGCATCCCCGTCGCGGTGTCAGGTCATATCAGCGACGGCCTGGATGCCCAGGTTGAGGAGCTGACGGTCGCCGCCAAGACGGGCGCGGACGCTGTGATCCTGGTGACGAACCATCTCGACCCCAAGCAGACAGGTAGCGTGGAAGCCTTCAATACCTGTCTCGACGCACTGCTGGCGCGCCTGCCACGCGAGATGCCGCTCGGGCTTTACAAGTGCCCGGCGCCCTATCGCCGCCTGCTTTCGGACGACGAACTGCGCCGCTGCATCGACAGCGGACGCTTCATCGCCCTAAAGGACGTGAGCTGCGATCTCCCGACAGTGAAGCGCCGCGTGGCAATGGCCGAAGGCTCGCCGCTTGCGGTGGTCAACGCGAACGCCGCGATCGCCTGGGACGCCATGCAGGCGGGCGCGCGCGGCTTCTGCGGCGTACACACTAACTACCATCCCGACCTCTACAAGTGGTTGCTGACGTCCGGCAACGATCACCCGGAGCTACGAGAGCGGCTCGTGCCCTTCCTGGCTATGGCCGCGCTATCTGAAGCCTTCGGCTATCCCGCTCAGGCCAAGCTGCTGCACCAGCGCCTCGGTAAGTTCGGCTCTGTCCGCTGCCGCGTTATCGACTTCGATGTGCGCGAGCGGTTCTGGGCACTCGACGCCGTGCTGGACCAGTTGATGGTCGGCACCGACCTGTTCCGCGCCGAGATAGCCCGACTGCACTGAATGGCCGATACGTCTACAACGATCGAAGCCCTGGCATCGCCTCCTGGG
>CAWEOZ010000003.1:0-115362 GCA_963810715.1 uncultured Pseudomonadota bacterium
GCCATGCAGCACCTGTGCAAGCCGCCCTTGCGGGAACGCCCATCTCTGGACGCGGCGGCTCCATGTCAAGCCCTGGTAAGGTTCTGCGCGTTGCTTCGAATTAAACCACATGCTCCACCGCTTGTGCGGGCCCCCGTCAATTCCTTTGAGTTTCAACCTTGCGGCCGTACTCCCCAGGCGGTGCGCTTATCGCGTTAGCTACGACACTGAAGGGCTAAGCCCCCCAACATCCAGCGCACATCGTTTACAGCGTGGACTACCAGGGTATCTAATCCTGTTTGCTCCCCACGCTTTCGCGCCTCAGCGTCAGTCAAGGACCAGGTCGCCGCCTTCGCCACCGGTGTTCTTCCCAATATCTACGAATTTCACCTCTACACTGGGAATTCCACGACCCTCTTCCCCACTCAAGACCCAACGTATCAAGCGCAGCCCCCAGGTTGAGCCCAGGAATTTCACGCCTGACTGTCAGATCCGCCTACGCGCCCTTTACGCCCAGTCATTCCGAGCAACGCTAGCCCCCTTCGTATTACCGCGGCTGCTGGCACGAAGTTAGCCGGGGCTTCTTCTGCGGGTACCGTCATCATCGTCCCCGCCGAAAGGGCTTTACAATCCGAAGACCTTCTTCACCCACGCGGCATTGCTGGATCAGGCTTGCGCCCATTGTCCAATATTCCCCACTGCTGCCTCCCGTAGGAGTTTGGGCCGTGTCTCAGTCCCAGTGTGGCTGATCATCCTCTCAGACCAGCTACCGATCGTAGCCTTGGTAGGCCGTTACCCCACCAACAAGCTAATCGGACGCAGGCTCCGCCCCAGGCGGCTCTCGGCCTTTGGATCGTCAAGTCGTCATGCGGTATTAGCCGCAGTTTCCCGCGGTTGTCCCCCACCCAAGGATAAATGCCTACGCGTTACTCACCCGTCCGCCACTGCCTGAAGTCTCCCCCAGACCGTGCGACTTGCATGTGTTAAGCATGCCGCCAGCGTTCGCTCTGAGCCAGGATCAAACTCTCAGGTTCATCACACGACACCAGCTCGCGCCACCAGCCGCATAACAAACAGAGAAACCCAAACTCACCAGTCAGCCAATGCCCACGCAAACCAACAGACATCAGCCAACCTCCAAAGCGTTCGTAACGCATCAAATAAGATACATCAGCCAACGCCCCAAAGACAACCAGCAAGCCCAGGCTCACATAATCAACCCAAACCGACCAGCAATCCAGCCAGAGCCCGCATGCACAATCACGCACACACAAAACCCCCACAGAACGCCGCCAACGTATCCCTTCCAGCCTATGCATTTGTCAATGAACGCGCGCCAATCAAAGAACCGGTCAGCGCGGGAGCCGCTATCTAGTCGCGGCCCAACCGCGTGTCAACGCCGTGACATCATCATTCCGCACGCTCGCGAAAAAAGGAGCGGCGGATCATCTCCGCCGCTCCCTCGCGATTATGCAGCCTCGGCCATCTGCCCGTTGATCGTCAGCCCCTCGGCACCAGCCGAAACCCGCACGGTCTCACCCTCTTTCACCGTCGCCCTCCAGGATCAGCCCCGCGAGTGGATTCTGCAGGCTGCGCTGAATCACCCGCTTCAGCGGCCGCGCACCATAAGTGCTGTCGTATCCCTCGGCGGCCAGCCATTCGAGCGCGCTGCGATCCAACTCCAGCCCGATCTTTCGATCGCTCAGCAACGCGCGCAGCCGCTCCACCTGGATCTGCACGATCGCTGCCATGTCGACGCGCTGCAGACGACGGAACAGGATAATCTCGTCCAGCCGGTTCAGGAACTCAGGCCGGAAATGCGCACGCACCAGCGCGCATCACCTGCCCTTGCACCATCGATGCCGCTTCGCCTTCCGGCTGCGCCGCCAACACCTCGCTGCCCAGATTGGAGGTCAGCACGATGATGGTATTGCGAAAATCCACCGTGCGGCCCTGCCCGTCGGTCAATCGGCCATCATCGAGCACCTGTAGCAGTACATTGAAGATGTCCTCGTGCGCCTTCTCGACCTCGTCGAACAGGATAACCTGGTAGGGTCGCCGGCGGACCGCCTCGGTCAGCACCCCGCCCTCGTCGTAGCCGACGTAACCCGGGGGCGCCCCGATGAGGCGGGAAACGGCGTGCTTCTCCATGAACTCGCTCATGTCGATCCGCACCATCGCCCGTTCGTCGTCGAACAGGAATTCGGCAAGCGCCTTGCAGGTCTCGGTCTTGCCCACGCCGGTTGGTCCAAGGAACAGAAAACTTCCGATCGGTCGGTTGGGATCCTGCAAACCGGCACGCGCGCGTCGGACGGCATTGGCTACCGCCTTCAATGCCTCATCCTGGCCCACCACGCGGCGACGCATCTCCTGCTCCATGCGCAGCAGCTTGGCGCGCTCGCCCTCGAGCATCCTGTCGACCGGAATCCCGGTCCAGCGCGAGACCACGGCGGCAACCCCTTCCTCGGTCACCGCCTCGTTCACCAGCCGACCATCGGCCGCCGCGGCAAGCTTCTTCTCGATACCCGGGATCACGCCATAAAGTAGCTCCGATGCGCGTCGCCAAATCGCCGCGACGCTGTGCCACCTCAACGTCACTACGCGCCTGATCGAGCTGCTCCTTTAGCCTCTTGGTCTCGGCAACCTTCTCTTTTTCCGCTTGCCAGGCGGCCGTCATGGCATTGGATTTCTCTTCGAGTTCGGCCAGTTCCCTTTCCAGATTGACCAGCCGGTCGCGCGATGCGGGATCGCTCTCTTTCCGCAGCGCCTCGCGTTCGATCTTGAGCTGGATCACTCGCCGGTCGAGTTCGTCCAGTTCCTCGGGTTTGCTGTCCACCTGCATCCGCAGCCGGCTGGCGGCTTCATCGATAAGGTCGATCGCCTTGTCCGGCAGAAAGCGGTCAGTGATGTAGCGATTCGATAGCGTGGCCGCCGCCACGAGGGCTCCATCGGTAATCCGCACGCCGTGATGCGTCTCGTATTTCTCTTTGATACCGCGAAGAATGCTGATCGTATCGGTAACCGACGGCTCACCGACGAACACGGGCTGGAAGCGCCGCGCCAACGCCGCGTCCTTCTCAACATGTTTGCGATACTCGTCAAGCGTGGTGGCGCCGATGCAGTGCAGCGTGCCGCGTGCGAGCTCAGGCTTCAGCAGATTGGACGCGTCCATCGCCCCATCCGCGCGACCGGCGCCTACCAATGTGTGCATCTCGTCGATAAACAGAATGATCTCGCCTTCGGCGGTCTCGATCTCCTTCAGCACCGCTTTCAGACGTTCCTCAAACTCACCACGATACTTTGCGCCGGCGACCATCGCGCCGAGGTCAAGTGCCAACAACCGCTTTCCGTTCAGCGCCTCTGGTACATCACCGTTGACGATGCGAAGCGCCAATCCCTCCACGATCGCGGTTTTGCCCACGCCGGGTTCACCGATCAGCACGGGGTTGTTCTTGGTCCGCCGGGCAAGAACCTGGATAGCGCGACGAATCTCCTCATCGCGGCCAATGACCGGATCTAGCTTGCCTTCGCGCGCCAGTGCGGTGACGTCGCGAGCGTATTTCTTCAGCGCGTCAAAGCTGGCCTCGGCGTTCTGGCTGCTGACCTTGCGGCCCTTGCGGACATCCGCGACGACCTTCTGCAGCGCCTGTGCAGTCGCCCCGGCACTCTTCAAGGCCCGTCCCGCCGGCGAATCGGACGCCGCCAGGGCGACCAGCAACCGGTCTTGCGCCACATACTCGTCGCCCGCTCTGGTGGCTGTTTGCTGGGCCGCGTCCAGCACACGCACCAAGTCCGGCGTGAGTTGCGGCTGACCGGCACCCTCACCCTGAACTTTCGACTGTTTCGCTAGTTCGGCCTCAACCCCTGCGAGTGCTGCCTTCGGATCGCCACCTGCTGCCCGGATCAACCCTGCAGCGGCCCCTTCCTCGTCATCCAGTAACGCCTTCAGCAGGTGCTCCGGCGTGATCCGCTGATGGAACTCGCGGATCGCAATAGTGGAGGCGGCTTGCAGGAAACCGCGCACGCGTTCGGTGAACTTCTCAATATCCATTGCTGTGTCCCTACACCTCAGGCGACGGCCTCACTCCCCGCCCCTCTCGGAGGCGACGGAGACATGAACCTTTTGGCAACCAAGGTAGGAGGGCGCAGACTGCGGCTCAAGGGGGCCGTTCTATGCGCATCGAATATCTGTACCGTTACCCGGTGAAGGGACTGTCCGCTGAGGCGCTCGACGCGGCAGAAGTGGCGGCAGGTGGTGCCATTCCGTGGGATCGCGCCTTCGCGCTCGCGCAAGGTGATGCGCCGTTCGATCCCGAACAGCCCGCCTGGCTGCCGAAGACCAACTTTATGTGCCAGATGATGAATGCCCGCATCGCCACGCTGCAATCGGTGTTCGATCCCCGCTCGGGCGCGCTGGCAATCCGCGCGCCGGATGATAGCACGGTAGCCTCAAACGCGCTTACGGCGGCCGGGCGGGAGGAGATCGGCCGGTTCCTGACTAACTTTCTCGGAGCCGAGGCACGCGGATTGCCACGCTTCCATTATGTTCCCGGCCACCTGTTCTGTGACCAGCGGGCCCCGAGGATCAGCTTGATCAACCTCGCCAGCCTGCGGGATTTCGAGACCAGGCTTGGCACGCGCCGACATCGCCGCCGGTTCAGGGCAAATGTCTGGTTTAGTGGCACCCCCGCCTGGAGTGAACTGGGCTGGATCGGACGCGAACTTCAGCTCGGGGGCGCAGTGCTGCGCGTTGTCAAACGTATTACTCGCTGTGCAGCAACCGAGGTGAACCCGCTCACCGCCGAGCGCGACGCCAAACCGGTCGAGGAGCTTCGGCGCCTCTATGGCCATGCCGATCTGGGCATTCATGCCGAGGTTCTCGAAGGCGGGCGTTTTGAAATCGGCGATGGGATCGAATTGTTGCCAGAGTAGGCCCGGCAGGGGGGCAACAAAGCGCGGATGCCGTGCAACGCCCGGACAACAGGACGAGCGGTTCCGTCCTGGCTACATCCGTACCAGCGCAGATCCCCAGGTCAGCCCACCACCGAGCGCCTCCATTAATACCAAATCGCCGGCCCGGATACGGCCATCCCCCACCGCCTCAGACAGTGCAAGAGGCACGGAAGCGGCCGAAGTGTTGGCATGCCGATCGACAGTCACGACCACCCGCTCAGAGGGTAATCCCAGGCGCTTCCCCATTGCATCGATAATCCGCAAATTCGCTTGGTGCGGCACCAGCCAGTCCACGTCCCGTCGGTCCAATCCGTTTGCCGCTAAGGCCTCATCGACCGCCTCGGCAAGCCGCAGCACGGCATGCCGAAACACCTCGCGACCGTTCATCACCAGTGTGCCGGGCCGATCCGGCTGCCCCACGGCGCCGTCCACGTAAAGAATATCCCCCAGCGTGCCTTGCGCGTGCAAATGAGTGGACAGGACACCGCGATCGACGCTGCCGCTGCCGTACCCGGCACGCAGGAACACCGCGCCGGCGCCGTCACCAAAAAGGACACAGGTCCCGCGATCCTGCCAGTTCAGAATGCGCGAATAGACCTCGCTGCCGATGACCAGTACGCCCGTTGCCTGGCCAGCACGAATCATTCCGTCAGCCACAGAAAGCGCATAGATGAACCCAGCACAGGCTGCCGCGAGATCAAAACCGAACCCGCCCGTAACACCGAGCGCCGCCTGCACACGAAGCGCGGTTGCCGGAAAGGTCTGATCCGGCGTGCTGGTTGCAAGGATGATAGCGTCCACTTCGGACGGATCGGCGCCCGCATGGTTCAGCGCCGCGCGCGCAGCCGCAGTGCCCATGAAGGCACAGCTCTCATGCGGGCCTGCAATATAGCGCTGGCGGATGCCGGTGCGCTCGCGGATCCACGCGTCAGACGTTTCCAGCCGCTGCGCCAGAGCGTCATTGCTGAGTGTCCGTTCGGGAAGGTATGCGCCAACACCGGCAAGGACAGAGCGAATGATCATCCATTCGTCTCAGGAAGCCGTCGCCAGGTGGGCCGCGCTGCCCCCGACAATGCGTGCTAGCCCTTCGCGAATCTGATCGTTGAACCGGTGCACCACCATATCCATCGCCACGTCGATCGCATGCGCGAAGCCCTGCGCGTCCGTACCGCCATGCGACTTCACCACTACACCGTTCAGTCCCAACATCACCGCTCCATTGTAGCGGCGTGGATCAAGCCACTCGCGCAAGCGGTCAAGCGCTGGCCGTGCCAGCAGATATGCCATCCGGCCAGTTAGGCTGGAACGGAATACCTGGCGGAGCAATTCGCCGATCAGCTTTAGGGTTCCCTCGCCAGTTTTGAGTGCAACGTTCCCAGTGAAACCATCTGTGACGATCACGTCCGTCGTGCCAGCGGCGATGTCGTGACCTTCCACGAAGCCGTAGAACTGAGACGCAATAGGACTTTGCCGCAGAACTTCGGCAGCTTCGCGCACCCGTTCGTCGCCCTTCAGCTCCTCGCTGCCGACATTGAGCAGGCCGATGCTGGGGGCCGGCAGCCCGAGGACGGTACGCGCAAACACATCGCCCATAACGGCGAATTCCACCAAATTGCGCGAATCGCACACGACATTGGCACCCAGATCCAGCATTACGATGTCGCCGCGGGCCGAAGGGCCGATAGCGGCCATAGCCGGACGGTCGATCCCAGGGAGTGTCTTGATGACGATTTTTGCCAGAGCGAGCAGCGCCCCGGTATTGCCGGCACTGACCACACCGGCCGCCTCGCCTGCGGCGACTGCATCAATCGCCACACGCATGGAAGCGTTCCGAATGCGCAGCGCCGCCGTGGGTTTCATCTCATTGGCGATCACCTCAGCGGCATGCCGTATTGTGCAAGCCGCCGAAGCCCGCCGGAGCTGCTTTAGCGAGGGTCTCAGTTTCGTTTCGTCGCCAATCAGTAAGAATCGTGCGTGTGGGTGGCGTTCAGAGGCGATTTCCAACCCCTCCAGCACCATGGCTGGCGCGTGGTCGCCACCCATAGCATCCACCGCCAGCGTGAATGTCCCGTTCACGCCCGCCGCGTCCCCCGGCGGTGGGCGGTCAGGCCCGGATCGCGCCCTTCAGGGCTTTCCCGGCAGCGATGACTTCGCGCCCATCGTAATGACCGCAATGGCTGCATACGTGATGCGGTCGCTTCAGCTCGCCGCAATTCGGGCATTCGGCGTGCGCTTCCGGCGTCAGCCCGTGGTGACTGCGTCGCATGCCGCGCCGCGACGGCGTGGTCTTTCGTTTGGGTACGGCCATTGAAGCACGCCTCTCGAGAGTCGGTGATACCCGCCCACCGCAATACGCCAGCGTCAGGGCGCGTGCGTCGGGGGGTCACGCGGTTGCAAAACTGCGAGCCGCGCGGTCTAGCAGAGCGATGCCCCGGTCGCAAGTGAGCCGGCTGGGTGACCATTCAGTGCCGAAGGCGGAGGGTGGCAAGCCGCGCCAGCTTGCCCCCAGTCGGCTCCGGAGCCTGGTCGGGAAATGCCGCCCCGGGAAGGCGCGGATACGGATCAAGACTTAGGGCAAGCTGTTCGGCTGCTGCCTCTCCGAGGTCAAGTAGACCATTATGGAACGGCACCTCGTCCTCGCTTTCCGGATTGATCTCCACCCTTTCGTTGCCGTCTGCAACGAATTGGATCGCGAAGTCCTCCTCGACGGGTGCCTCGAACTCCTCCAGCGAAACCACACAGGTCTGCACGATGCGGGCGGAAAGATGTCCGCGTGCCTTCACATCGCCGCCAGGCTGACGATGCAAATAAAAATCACAGGTCAGGCAGAGGACAGCCGGCAGGCACATTCGGCGCCGCAGGGCAGAGCACTCGGCCGAAGTGGCCTCGACTCTGACGTCCAGTCCGGCTGACCCGATTCGATCGACTGCCAGAGGTCGATGCAGTTCTGCCTTCATGTCACGATTCTCGGATCAAGAAAGCTCACGAGACCCTCGGCCAGTCTGCTGAGCAACTGTCCGGCGAGGTGATCGTGCTCCGCAAGCGCCAACCGTGCCAGCCGGGCAGCAGAACCGGGCGGCGGCGGCTTCCCGCGCCAGACATTCCGCGTAATCGCAGCTTCCAAAGCGTCAGGATCGTGGGCCGTGGTTGGTGCAGCGTAGGCCCGCGCCCGTCCATGGAACGCATTCCACATCGCCCTTACCTTCTTTCCCACCGAAAGGTCGCCGACGCCCATTTCCCGTAAAGCCGCATCCATGTCGCTGAACATGGCGTCAAAGACTGCCTGAGCCAATGCCGGCCCAGGCGCCGGAGCCAGCCGAAGCCGCTCGATCAGCAGGAACGCGTACAAACCGATCAGGTCGAATCGCCCGTCCAGTGTATCGGGGACGTCCAGCTCCGAGTACAGGAATGGCGCTCGAGCCGCGCGGACGGCCGCAGCATAAAGCAGGAATCCTGCGCGCTCATATCGATCACGCCGTACCGCGAGCAGGGAGGTCAGCCGGGCGGCCCCCGGTTTCGGCCTCGCATCCCGTTCAGTCATTGACAGGCTGGATGCCTCCGTGACAACCCGCTCCACATATCCTGCCTGTCGGCGCGGTCAATCGCGAGGCAGGGCGAGTCCACTCAGAGGTCCCGGTGTGAGGTTGCATCCCCGTCTCATTGCGCTATGCCAATCCGCCCGCGTCGGCTTGCTGGGCCTGACAGTTCTGCTAGGCGGCTGCAGCCTGTTTTTGCCCCCTGCCACGGTGCGCGGCAACCGGGTGGATGCGGATGAGCTGAAACAGCTGGTACCCGGCACAACCACGCAGGCAGATGCCACCTCGCTGCTCGGGTCGCCCACCGCGAAGGGCAGCTTCGACCCCAACTCCTGGTATTATATTAGCGAGCTGACGCGGCCGGTAATCGGTGGGACCCAGGGGGTGATTCAACAAGGGGTCGTCGTGCTGTCCTTTAATGCCCAGGGCGTGCTGGAGCACGTGCAAACGCTGAACCAGCACGATTCACTATCGGTGCCGATCGTGGCTCGCACTACGCCATCGCCGGGCACCGAATCGAGCTTCCTGCAGCAACTGCTGGGCAATGTCGGCCGCTTCAACCCGGGCTTCCCGCAGGGACAGGCCCCGGCCGGTGGAACCCCGGTGCCGTGAGCCGGTGGGCGGACCGGCGCTGATCCGCTATCCTGGCGGGCCTGGGAAGGAGACGGCTGATGGCAGGCACCATTTCGATCCAGGCTGGCGATGGTAGCGGCAGCTTTTCGGCCCATGTGACAGAACCGAAGGCCACGCCCGCAGGCACCGTTGTGCTGATCCAGGAGATATTTGGCGTCAATCAGGCGATGCGGGATGCCGCCGCCTGGGTGGCCGATCTCGGGTTCCTCGCGGTCTGCCCCGACCTGTTCTGGCGCATCGAACCGGGCGTGGACATTTCCGATAAGACCGACGCGGAATGGAAAAAGGCGTTCGAACTGTTCAGCACGTTCGACGAGCAGAAAGGCGTCGAGGACATCAAGGCGACCTTGCAATCAGCCCGGAAGCTGCCCGGCTGCAACGGGAAGGTCGGAACAATAGGGTATTGTCTCGGCGGCAGGCTCGCCTTCATGATGGCGGAACAGTCCGACGCGGACGTCAATATCTCCTATTACGGCGTCGGTCTCGACAGTCTCCTTTCCGATCTGGACAAGATCACCCGGCCGCTGGTCATACACATCGCCGGCCAGGACGAATTTTTCCCCGCCGACGGTCGGACCAAGGTCATAGAGGCCACGAAGAAACAGCGGAACATCGCCTGCTACGTATACCCGAACGCGAACCACGCGTTCGCACGGGTGGGCGGAATCCATTGGGACGGGCGCTCCGCCGCCATCGCCAACGGCCGAAGCGCCGAGGCGCTCGTGGCGGCGCTCGGATAAACCCATGCACCTCTTCACCCTCGAGGCGCTTGCCGCCTTGGTACCAGACGGTGCGCTCCTTGCGCTGCCGCCCGACAGCTCCACTCCGCCCTGTGAGCTGATTCGCGCACTGATCCGTGCCGGACGACGAAACCTGCGCCTGCTCGGCGTGCCGGTCTCGGGCTATGGGACCGATCTGCTGATCGGTGCCGGATGCGTCACGGAATTGGAAAGCTCCGGCGTCTCGTTGGGAGAGGCCGGAAGCGCACCGCGGTTCCTGGCGGCGTTGGCTGCCGGACGGATCACCCTGACGGATGCCACCTGCCCAGCAATCCACACGATGCTGCAGGCCGCAGAGAAGGGTGTGCCGTTCATGCCCCTGCGCGGCATCATCGGCAGCGATATCCTGGCCCATCGCTCGGACTGGAAGCTTATCGATAACCCCTTCGCCTCCGGCGACGATCCCATCGTGCTGTTGCCCGCGTTGTCACCGGATCTCGCAGTTTTCCATGCCTCGATGGCGGACCGCGACGGCAATGTATTTGTCGGACGGCGGTTGGAACTGGCCACCATGGCCCATGCCGCCAAACGCTCCCTGGTCACGGTGGAGCGGATTGTCGATGCCAACCTGCTAGACGATGAACGCTTGGCTGCTGGCACGATCTCCTCCGCATATCTCGAGGCCGTGGCGATCGCCGAACGGGGCGCCTGGCCCCTCGCGCTGCTCGGGAAATACGGGGCCGACCAGTTCCATCTGGCGGAGTATGCGCGCGTTGCCAGGACTGAGGATGGATTCCGCGCCTACCTACAACGTTACGTTTTAACCAACCGCGCGCAGGCCGCGGAATGATCCGCCATGAAGAACTGATGGCGGCTGCGCTTGCACGCCTCATCCTGGACCCGGATGCCCCGCCGGTGCGTCACATCGCGGTCGGCGCGGCGAGCGCGATTCCCGCGGCTGCCTGTTGGTTGCTGAAGGTGCTCGGCCACCCCGTACGCCTGTCGCTGCTGCACAAACCCAGCGGGAACCCATTCACGTCCGGAACCCGTGAACTGTTCGACCTTACTGGGCAGGGCCGCATCGACCTGTTCTTCCTGGGCGGCGGCCAGATTGACGGGCAGGCTAACATCAACCTGGTCGGTACCGGCGATTGGCCAGGCACCAAAGTGCGTTTTCCCGGCAGCTTCGGCTCGGCATTCATGTATCTCATGACACCGCGCAGCATCCTGTTCCGGGAGGAACATTCGCCCCGTGTGCTGGTGCCGCGTGTGGACATCGTGTCGGCGCCCGGCATTTCCCCTCCCGGCGTATTTCGACGCGGCACCGCGCAGGCTCTGGTGACAGGTAAGTGTATCTTTCGCTTCGATCCCAGCAAGGTTCGTTTCCAGCTCAGCTCCATTCACCCGGGCGAGACCGCCAAGTCGATTCGCCTGGCCACCGGCTTCGACTACGATTGCACGGCGGAGGTGCCCGAAACGATATCGCCTTCGGCCGAGCAGCTTTCCGCCTTGCGTGGTCCGGTGCGCGATCGAATGCTGGAAAACTATCCGGAGTTCTGCCATCGGGTCTGGGGACACGTGGAGGAGCAAGCCGCGTAATGGATGGAACAGACGGACCCGAAGGCAAAGGGCTAGCCCCTGGTCCAGGGGCCCTTGCCGGAATTAAGGTGATTGATCTGACTCGTGTGCTCGGCGGCCCCTATTGCACCATGATCCTTTCCGATCACGGTGCCCACGTTATCAAGATCGAGCCACCTCAGGGTGACGAGGTACGTGACTGGGGGCCGCCGTTCCACGCGGAAGACGCCAGCTATTTTATCGGCATCAATCGCAACAAGCGCTCGATGGGCCTGGACATAGGCAAGCCCGAAGGCAAGGCGGTGCTATTGCGCCTGCTGAAGAGCGCGGACGTGCTGATTGAAAATTTCAAACCGGGCTCGATGGAGAAATGGGGGCTCGGCTATTCGGACCTGCTGTCGCAGCGGTTTCCGGCGTTAATCCATTGCCGCATTTCCGGATTTGGCGCTGATGGCCCTTTGGGAGGATTACCGGGCTACGACGCAATCCTCCAGGCGATGACCGGGCTTATGAGCGTGAATGGCGACCCCAGCACCGGCCCAATGCGGCTCGGCACCGCAGTTGTCGATATGGGAACCGGACTCTATTCGGCGGTCGGCATCCTGATGGCATTGCTCGAACGTGGCAGGTCCGGTCGCGGCCAGTTCCTGGATATGACGCTCTACGATTGCGGGATGTCGCTGCTGCATCCTCAGGCGGCGAATTACTTCCTGACCGGACGGCGACCGATGCCCACCGGCAACCCTCATCCCAATCTGGTTCCCTACGATAAATATCCGACGCGCACCTGCGAGATTTTTATCGCCTCTGGCAATAATGGCCAGTTTCGCCGGCTCTGTGAGCTGATCGGCCGGCCCGAGATGGCGGACGATGAGCGTTATGCGTCCAATGCGAACCGGATGAACAACCGTGCGGCCCTGACATCTGATCTGGCCGCCGCCTTTGCAGACTGCGACGGGCAGGAAATCGCACTGCAACTTATCCGTGCTGGTGTGCCGGCCGGACCGGTGCTATCGGTCGATGAAGCGACCGCTGCACCCCATAGTTTACACCGGCAGATGGTGACGGAACTCGGCTGGTACCGGGGTCTCGGAACTCCGATCAAACTGTCGCGCACGCCCGGCGGGACGCGTGCCGCGCCTCCCCGCTTCGGCGAACATGGCATCGAAATACTTGCGGAATACGGTTATTCGTGTGGAGAGATCGAGGATTTGCAAACGATCGGGGTACTGTGGACCAAGCGCCGCAGCTGACCGGCGCGCTTGATGCGAGCTGGCTCTTCAGCGGCGACATTTATTGCGCTAGCAATCCAGATCTGACTGGGTTCGCCGTTCCTTACGACCATTATGTAGTGAACGGAGACCGTGAAGGCCGTAGCCCCGGCCTGTTCTTCGATCCGCATTTTTATTTGTCTCAGCTGGATCCCGTTGAAAGTGCGGTGGCTGCGCGCGAGGGACCTTGCCAGCACTTCCTGCGACGCCCGCCGGGTGCCGCGCCCCGAAC
Source organism: uncultured Pseudomonadota bacterium (assembly GCA_963810715.1). Lineage (GTDB taxonomy): Bacteria > Pseudomonadota > Alphaproteobacteria > Acetobacterales > Acetobacteraceae > DATDIC01. The sequence continues at coordinate 12,902 of CAWEOZ010000003.1, forward strand.
ATCACGCTATTTCGATCCCGATTGGTATCTTCGCCGCTACCCTGGCGTCGCGGCAGCCATCAGTTCAGGAGCAAAAACAGGGGCGCTGCACCATTATCTTACAAACGACAGGCCGACGGAATTTGATCCACTGCCGCAGTTTTCAGAGCGGTTCTACCTTGCGCGATATCCCGATGTCGCCGAAGCCGTCGCCGCTGGAAGCTGGAGAAACGGCTATCTTCATTTCCTAAGTCACGGCGTATTCGAACTACGCAGCCCATCCCCGCAAATCGATCTTCGCCACTACGTGGCCGGCCGCAATGAGGCCAGCGCCGATCTGGACCTCGGCTGCGCGCGAGACGCCTTTGAGCATTTTCTCTCTGTTGGCTCCGAGCATGGGCCCACCACCGATGCACCCGCCAAAGAGATGCCATCGCGCCCAGAGTCGTCGGAGCTGTTCCGGCTGCGTGTCGAGACCATCGCTGCCATTGCCGTCCGCCGGCCGCTCGATTTTTCCTGCGGCGGGTCGCCGATCCTATCGGCGGTGATGGTTGTGCACAACCGGTTCGCTGCAGCTCTGATGTCGCTCGCCTCACTGCGCGCCAGCTTTGCCGGACCTATCGAGCTGCTGCTGATCGACACAGGGTCGCAGGACGATACGCAATTCATTGATCGCTACGTCAACGGCGCCACCATACTGCGCCTGGAAGCCCATCCCGGCCGATTGCAGGCGCGCAATGCCGTGATCGGGTGTGCCTCGGCCGATACCATCCTCTTGCTCGAACCCGGGGTCGAGCTTGCCCCGGGTGCGTTGCGAGCTGGATTGGATAGATTGAAATCGGACGAAACAGCGGGAGCTGCCGGAGGCAAGGTGATCCGCGCTGACGGCCGCCTCCACAGCGCCGGCGGCATGGTGTTCCAAAACGGCAGCACAGCGCATTATCTGGAGAATTCGGAGCCGATCGCCTCCGAGGCCGAGTTCGTTCGTGACATCGATTTCTGCCCAGGTCTGTTCCTGCTGGTGCGTGCCACGCTACTGAACCGGATCGGGTTCGACGCGGCGTTCGCCGGCGGCGGAGAAGAGGTCGATCTATGCCTGGGCATCCGCGCTGCCGGGTATCGTGTGGTGTACGATCCTTGCATCGCGGTCTGGTCTCAGGAAGCAGCTAACGTACCCGACATTGCCATGCTGCTCCGCGATAAGCATGCGGAGTATTTGCGCTTGCGTCCGGCGCCGAGTGATATATGCCTTTATGCCCGCTCGGCAGCGTCCGATCGAAAGCACGTCCTGTTCATTGACGACGCGGTTCCGGTTCGTATCACCGGATCGGGATTCGCCCGCTCCAGTGACCTGATTGCAGCGATGGCGGCAATGGGATTCTCAGTAACGGTCTACCCACTTGCAACACCGGAATTCAGCCGCTTCAGTTTGGCTCCGGACCTCGCGGAGACGGTCGAGGTGATTCAGGATGGGACCGCGACCCGGCTAGCTCAATTCCTGCACGAGCGGGTCGGAGTTTATGACGTACTCTGGGTGACTCGCACCCACAACCTTGAGCTTGCGTGCTCGGCGCTGGAGGACGCGTTCGGGGATGGCCCGCGACCTCTGCTGAGTCCTGGATACGGAAGCAATCGCTGCCATCCGTGATGCGGAACGTGCTCGCATCGAGCGACAGCCATTCGATCTGGACGCAGCTCTGGCCACTGAGTTCCGCCATGCTGCCTTTTGCCAGCACATCGTGGCGGTCAGTCAACGTGAGGCCGGATTCTGCACCGCCGCGGATTCGCCAACGTCACGGTGATCGGTCACGTGCGGGACGTTCGCTTGACCGGGCGCCGCTTTGTCGATCGCTCTGGGATGTTGTTCGTTGGCGCCATCCACGAAGCCGGCAGCCCAAACCATGACGGCCTGTGCTGGTTTATCGACGAGATACTTCCGCTGGTGGAGCAGGAGCTTGGCTGGCAGACGCGCCTGACTGTCGCAGGATATCTTGCTCCCGGCATCAGCCTGGAGGGCTACCGGAGCCATCCCCGGATTACGTTAAATGGCCCGGTGACTGACATCACTCCACTCTACGAGTTCGCACCACGTGTTCGTGGCACCCACCCGATTCGCAGCAGGCGCACCATATAAGTTACACGAGGCCGCGTCCTTCGGGCTGCCGATTGTCGCCACAGACGTGCTGCACGCGCAACTTGAATGGCAATCCGAAACGGATATTCTGGTTGCCGGATCGGCTGATCCAGTGGAATTCAGCCGCCAGCTGGTTCGCCTGCAGCGTGATGAAGCTCTGTGGCAAAGGCTACGGGCATCCGCCGGCGCGCGTATCGCTTCCGAGAATGGTCAGGAACGGTACCGCGAAGCTCTTCGAGATGTCCTCGGATCTCCACTCAGGTTTCCAGCCGCCCCATTTGGCGGCGCCCCAAAGCCAGTTCTGTGACGACGCCATGTAGCGTCCGCAGCTCCTGCTCGGTCACTTCGCCGCGCTGAAAAAAATGCCGGAGATTGCGAATCATCCCCGGGCGCTTGGGAAGATTGCGCAGGAAGCCACATGCGTCGAGCTGATCGATCAGATGTCCAAGAAAATTGTCTAGCTCGGCCTTGGTAGCGACCTTCGTCTCGTTGGTCATGAGCATCCGTGGCGCGGTTTCCTCCGCCGCTATCCACCATTCGTAGGCCATGACCATCACCGCCTGTGCCAGGTTCAGGGACATGAATGCCGGGTTGAGCGGATAGCGGACCAGTGAATCGGCTTCGGCCATATCGTCATTGTCCAGACCGGCTCGCTCGGGACCGAACAGGATGCCGGCCCGCAAACCCCGAGTGCAGATTTCGCGCAGCTCGTAAGCCGCACCCCGTGCGGTCAGTACCTGGCTTGACTATGTGCCGCGGCCGCGGGCAGGTCGCGAATACATGATGCAGATCGCCGACGGCCTCGGCGAGGTTTTCATGCACGGTGACGCAATCAAGGATGCGGTGTGCGCCGGATGAGTTTCTCCAGGCTTTGTGCTGCGGCCAGCCATCGCGCGGCGCAACCAGGCGCAAGTGAAACAAGCCTCCATTCGCCATCGCCCGAGCGCAGGCACCGATATTGTCTGCAAGCTGGGGCCGGACCAGCACCACCACCGGGCTGTTGCCGATAGGACCGAGATCGGCCCCCGCCTCGCGCCCGGTCATACGGAAGCGCGTCGCCACGTTGTGCCGCCAGGGCCATCCTCCAGCATAATCCCCTGCACCGCCAGTTCGGCCCGGATAGCGTCGGCCCGCGTGAAATTTCGCGCATGGCGTGCCGCCTGCCGCTCCGCAATCGCCGCCTCGATCGCTTCTGCCTCCACGTCGCCGCGGAACCAGACGGCAGGGTCCATCTGCAGCAATCCTAGCATATCGCCTGCGGCGCGAAGGCTTGCCGCCGCCTGCACGTCGCCGGCAAGTGCGGCATCCGCCAAACCGTGCATCGTGGTGATTGCCAGCGGCGTATTCAAATCGTCGCACAATGCCGCCATGATTGCCGTGGGCACTTGCCCGACGGGCTTCTCGCCAGCGCAGCGTTCCAGGGCCCGATAGAACCGATCCAGCTCTCGCCATGCCTCCGCCAGCCCCGCGTCGGTGAAATCGAGCAGTCCCCGATAATGCGTCCGCAACAGGAGTAGCCGGATCGCCTCCCCAGGGGCCTTCGCCAGCACGTCGCGTACCGTGAAAAAGTTGCCGAGCGATTTCGACATCTTCTCCCCGTTCACCTGCAACATCGCGTTGTGCATCCAGTAACGGGCAAAATGATTCTTTGGAAAAGCACAGACGCTTTGCGCCAATTCGTTCTCGTGATGCGGAAAGATCAGGTCCGTCCCACCCCCGTGAATGTCGAATGTCTCCCCCAGGTAGCGCCACGCCATCGCCGAGCATTCGATGTGCCACCCCGGGCGTCCCCGACCCCACGGACTGTCCCATCCCGGCAAGTCCTGAGTGGAAGGCTTCCACAGAACAAAGTCTCCGGGGTCGCGCTTGTATGGCGCAACGTCGATGCGCGCACCTGCCAGCAGTTCGTCAGGGCTACGTCCAGATAGCTGCCCGTACTCATTGAAACTGGAAACCGAGAACAGCACATGACCCGCCGCAACGTACGCATGCTCCGACGCGATCAGCCGCTTATTCAGCTCGATCATTTCGGATACGTGTTCGGTGGCCCTCGGCTCAATGTCGGGCGACAATGCACCGAGCGCCGCCATGTCGGCATGGAAGTCCGCCGTGGTGCGCGCCGTGATCTCGCTGATCGTTTCACCGGTCTCCTTTGCACGCGCGTTGATCTTGTCTTCCACGTCCGTGATGTTCCGAACGTAGGTAAGGCGCGGGAACAGCCGGCGCAGCAGGCGCCCTAGAACATCGAACACCACCACCGGCCTGGCGTTGCCGAGATGGGCCAGATCATACACCGTCGGCCCGCAGACGTACATCCGTACATGGGAGGGCTCTAGCGGGACGAAGCGCTCCCGCCGGCGGGTCATGCTATTGTGCAGATAGAGGTCGGGCATTCCGGCTTCTCCGCCAGGGCGGGTCGAGAATCAACAGGCTTGCCCTCAGCGGTCGGCTGCCGCGGGTCTCGGTTCGACAATCCGAAGGAAGCTTACCAGTGCCGCCACCCCGGCAACGGCAGACGAGACCAGCAACGTCACTAACGGCCCGTGCGTGGCCACGACGCCGAACACCAGCGCCACCATCGCTGCCCCCGTCGTTTGTCCCATCAGCCGCGCGGTCGCCTGCATCCCGCTGGCGCCTCCGGTGCGCGATCGTGGGGCAGAGGTGATGATCGCTCGGTTGTTCGGCGTATTGAAGAAACCGAAACCGAAACCGCAGACAACCATGCGCCAGGCGATATTCAAACCCGAAGGCTGCGCTGGCAGGCTGCTCAGCAGCGCCAGCCCACCGCATAGTACCGCCAGCCCACAACCGCTCAGGATCCCGACCTTGTACCGATCCGCCAAACGCCCCGCGAACGGCGCAATGAACGCAACTGTCAGCGGCCATGGCGTCATCAGAAGCCCGGTCTGCACCTCGTTCCGGCCCAGCGTATTCTCCAGCAGGAAGGGCAGCGACACCAGTGCCATCCCCTGCGCCATGAAACCGCAGATCGAGGTGGCGACCGACATCGCGAACAGTGGAATCCGCAGCAGATCAATCGGCAGCAGCGGCGAGCTGCGCGTCATCTGTCGCCCGACAAGGATCAGCCCGATCACCACTGCCGCCACAAGCTGCGTGATCACCGCTTCGACCCGCTCCCCGTGTCCGAATCCGTCGATCGCGGTGATCAGCATCCCGATCGAAACCGCGCTCATCAGCGCCGACAGGCAGATCGAAGCGAATCCGTGCCTGAGGCGTGGCGGGCAGCGCCCGCCACGCGACCAGCAACGCCGCCGACCCGATCGGTAGATTAACCGCGAACAGCCAGGGCCAGTGCGCCACCGACAGAATTGCGGCAGCAACGGTGGGGCCGATCGCGGATGAGATCGAGCCGATGGTTGCGTTGAATCCGATGCCACGGCCGACGAAGCGACGCGGGTAGATGAACCGCACCAGCGCCCCGTTCACACTCATGATTCCGGCAGCACCAAATCCTTGGACGATACGCGCCAACGTCAGGCTGATCAGGGAATCCGACAGTGCGCAGCCCAGCGAAGCCACGGTGAAGACGGCAAGACCCCATCTATAGACGCGCCGGTATCCGAAGATCTCGCCGGCGGAGGCCAGCGGCAGCAAAGAGATGGTGACGGTGAGCTGGTAAGCATTCACCACCCATATCGAATCGGCCGGCGACGCGTTGACGTCCTTCGGCGATCGTCGGCAACGCAACATTGGCGATAGCGCCGTCCAGCACCGCGAGCGTCAGGCCCAGTGCGATCGTAAGGATTGCCCAATAGCGTTGCGGGGTTGGAACACCGTCCGGCGGCTCTGCGTGACCAAGGGAGGAATTGGCGGACGTCTCTCCCATCAGGCGGTGCAGGCCGGCATGGAGAATAGCGCGGTCGCCGTGGCCAGCACCTCACCGACGGTCAGCTCGGTGAGGTCTGGGGCGACGCAGGACACGAACCGCCGGCCCGCACGGTGCGCATAGGGCCGGGTCCGACTCGCCCGAAAACAGAACCACCGACGGGCAGCCGGCGGAAGCAATGAGGTGCATGGGACCGGTGTCGTTGCCGATCGCTAGTTTGGCCGAACGCGCAAGACTGGCAAGGTCGCCGAGATCGGTTCGCCCCGTCAGGTCGACGCCCCTTGCTGCGTGGATGACCGTCCGCGCAAGCGGCCCCTCGGCCGCAGAACCAAGCGCCACCGGAACCAGGCCGCATGACGCCAGTTCTGTCGCCAGCGCGGCGTAGCACCGCGTCGGCCAGCGTTTGCCAGGCCGGTGCGCCGAACTGCCCGGCACCAGCAGCGCGAAGGATGCCGGCAAAGCAAATCGGCTCAGATCGCCCGCTGTCCAGGACAGATCCGCAACCGGCACATTGGGAATTCCAGCCTGCCGAAGCTGGCCTGCCTGACGTTCGAAATCATGGAGCCGGTTGCGGTCCGGCGCCCTGTCGGGATGAGAACAGCCGGACGCAATACCTGACCAGTCCGGTCTTGGGCTTGGGAATAAGCGGTAATACCAACTGGAACGCGCAGAAGTCTGGAGGTCGTATACTCGCATGAATTCGGCCGTGACCAGCTGGCGCCTCAGAGCCCTCAAACGCGGCACGTCCCACCAGGCGGCCCGCTTATCGATCCACACCCGATCGAAATATGGTGCCCCGCTTAACCAGGCAGCATAGGGCTCCGTAGTCAGCAATGTGATCTCTGCATCGGGATGATATCGCCGGATTGCCGCGAATGGACCCAACGACAGCACAATGTTACCCAGTGCGCCGAGTTTGATTACCAGGATGCGGTCGGGCATCTCAATCCGGTTTAGTCGCGATAACCAGCCATTCGTCGCGCTGCAGTCCGAAACGGACTTCCTGATCCGGCGGCAGGCGAAAATTCGTAACCCTGAACCCGGCCTGCTCCAATCGATTCGCAAAATCGAGCCCGTAATAGCGCCGGTGATCCGGCGCCGAAAAATGTGCGGTTCGGTCCTCGGGCCTCGCAATAGCTGCGTTTTCATAGGTTTCGGCGCGGCTGGCGTTAATCGGCACTGTCAGCACGGCGCCGCCTCCGGGACGGAGGATACGGAACAACTCCCGCATCGCGGCGCGATCATCATCGATATGCTCAAGCACATGATGCGCGATCACGACATCATAGCTTTCCGCCGAGAAGGGGATGCGGGTGATATCGATACGGTGCGTTACACCAGGCTGGTGCAGATCAGCGGTTTCATACAACCTGTTAGAGCGCATTTGGTAGAGCACCGCCTTCTCCGGCGCGAAATGCAGGATCTGCTTCCCGGCCAGCTTGTCCCCGCCGCTCTCAGTTACCCAGAGATGCATCAACCGATGCCGCTCCCGGCTACCGCACGACAGGCATCGAGCATCCCAGCGGGGCGGACGCCCAACACTTATAAACATCCCGTGATAGCCGCAAATTGGACAGGTGTGGGCCGCTGGCCGGCGCCAAAACTGGCCGGGATCTCGCCAAACCGCGCCGGCGAGCCGTCGCGCCATATCCCATGTCCAATGCCACCGCCTGGCTTGCGCTGCCGGCGCCCAGCATGAGGCGGGAACTCATTGCATCGCCGACCATGCCGGCCGGGATAACAGCGAGTAGTCGGACCTGCAACGGGCAGCCTACACCCGTAGGCGAGCGCGGAGCACGTAACCGAAAACATTAACAATTCGTTGACAAATGCCTCTCCCCCGGGCAGCCTCTAACTGTAGCAATGTGGTTCCGGTGAGGGTGGTCGTATGGCCAACAAAACATTTACTCAGTCCATTAGCGTCGCGGGTACCGCGAACAGCTTTGCCTGGAACGCGCCGAGCAATTGGATAGGGGGAGTACTGCCGGTCGGTGGCGACCGCGTGATCATCGGTTCCGCCACAGCACCCGGCGAGGTTTCGTACGATAATCTTAATACCGGCGGCCCTCTCCTGGCTCTGCAGATAGCGGCTGGAGCACCGTTTCTCGACATTGCGTCTGGCATCACTCTGAATCTCTCCGGTCCTCTGATCAATTTCGGAACGATCGGCATTGACCCCGACGCGCAACTAGCTGCGCTTCGCCTGCAGGCCAATGGCAGCATTACTGATGCTGGTACTTTGGAAGTACCCGATCTCAGCATCGGCTCATTCGCGTTTCAGGGCTCGAACGCCGATATCTTCCTCTCTACTCCACAGCCGATTTGGCATAACATTTCCAATTCTCCAGTGACCGGTTTCGATTTTGGCGACAATCTATACCTCGCAAAATTTATACTGACACAAGCGTTCTTTCCTACTTATTCGGCCTTTCTTTCTGGAACCACGCTCACCATTAACGGAATCAACAACTCGGGTATAAAGGAACTGTATCAGCTCACGAATTTTCAGGCAGCTCCAGACGTCTCGTCGCTCAACGCTTCGGTTGTCACTCTGCCCGACCCGCGTACCGGCGTTGCAACCAGTTTTCTTGACGTCACTGCCGTCTGCTTCGTTGCCGGCACTCGTATTGCGACTGATCAGGGCGATATCGCGGTCGAAAATCTGCGCGAAGGTACGCAGGTCGTCACGGTCACGGGTACGGCACGGCCTGTACGCTGGATTGGCCACCGCCGGATCGACTTGATCAGCCATAAGCGACCCGACGGTCTCTACCCTGTCCGCATTCACGCCGGAGCCTTCGCCGATCAGCTGCCCGCACGCGATCTTCTGGTCTCTCCCGACCATTGCCTCTTCGTGGATGGACGGCTCGTTCCCGCCAAGCTGCTCATAAATGACATGAGCATCGCTCAAGACCGGTCACTCCGTACAGTGCACTATTATCATGTCGAGCTGGACACTCACGACGTACTGTTGGCAGAGGGACTGTCGGCCGAGACCTATTTGGACACAGGTAACCGTGGCTTCTTCGCCAATTCCGGCCAACCATCCGACCTCCACCCAGCTCTCGACCTGGACGAGAACCGGTTGCGCTGGCAGGAGGAACTTTACGCTCCGCTTTGTCTGCGCTCGACCGATGTAGAGCCGCTTTGGGCTAGGCTAGTTGCCCGGGCCGAGGCGCTGAATTATGTTCGTCCCGGTGTGGTTGTCACCGGCGATCCCGGTCTCAGGCTGCTTGCGCGGGGACGCGAGTTCAAGGCGGTGACGCAGGGGATCGACCGCTACAGGTTCATCCTCCCTGCTGGGGCGCGCGAAATTCGCGTTATCTCGCGCTCCAGCGTCCCGGCGGATGTAAGCCCCAAAGCCGATGACTGGCGGCGTCTGGGTATCGCGGTCAGAACCATTCTTGTTCGCAGCACCAGCGGCGAGCAGATGAATATACCGGCTGACGACCCGTCGCTCGCAGACGGCTGGCACAGCGTAGAGGTAGGCGCAGACGGGCCGTGGCGCTGGACCGATGGCGACGCGGCAGTCAGGCTTCCCTTACTGAGCGGGATCATAACCGTCGAACTGACGCTCGCTGGCCCGGCAATCTACCGAGTTGAACTCGGCGCTCCCCGAAAGCTTGGTAGCCTGAAACCCGAGCCAACCTTACCTAATCAGTCCGGTCAACGGGCTGGAGGGGTCTGCCCCCATCCGGCGTGGCATCCGTCCCGCCAGATACGCTAGCCGCCCGGCCTCCACTGCCAGCTTCATGGCGCGTGCCATGCGGATCGGGTCGCCCGCGTGCGCGATAGCCGAATTCAGCAGCACAGCGTCACATCCAAGTTCCATCGCGATCGCGGCGTCCGAGGCAATTCCGACGCCCGCATCCACCAGGAACGGTACCTTGGCTTGCTCGCGCATCATCCAGATCATCGCCGGATTCTGGATACCGAGCCCTGAGCCGATAGGAGCTCCGAGCGGCATGATGGCGACGCAGCCCATATCCTCCAGCCGCTTTGCCGCTACAGGATCGTCCGCGCAATACACCATGACTTCGAAGCCGTCCTTGATCAGCGCTTCAGCGGCTTCGAAGGTAGCTGGCATATCCGGATAAAGCGTCGGCGGAGGCCCGAGCACTTCCAGTTTCACCAAATTCCAACCACCCGCCTCGCGAGCCAATCGCAGCGTGCGGACCGCTTCGTCGGCCGTATGACACCCGGCAGTATTGGGTAAATACGTGTAGCATTGCGGATCGACGTGATCCTGCAGCATCGGCGCCTTCGGGTCTGACAGGTTCACTCGCCGGACCGCCACGGTCACAATCTCCGCCCCGCTCGCCTCGATCGCCGCCGCGGTTTCTTCCAGGTCCTTGTATTTACCCGTCCCGACGATCAACCGGGAACGGAAACGCCGGCCGGCAATAATCCAGCTATCATCTGCCGGCAAAGTTCCGTCCATCTCAGCCTCCACCGATGAAATGCACGATCTCCACGCTGTCGCCGGTCACGAGCCAGGTGTCCGGATAGGCCGAGCGCGGAACGATCTGTTGGTTCCGTTCGATGGCGACCTTACGGATCTCAAGGCCGAGATTGGCGAGCAGATTGGCCACGCTTAGCGGACCATCTGCGGCAAGGCTTTCACCATTGACGGTCAGACTGACGGTCGTGCGCATATACCCAGTATGGACCTGCGGGTTCAGCGCGGAAAGCCCGGTCCCGAACAAGAAAAAAGCCCGGCCACCAAAGCGGCCGGGCTGAGAGGAAAGGTCCGGGTTGACCTGGGCCACCGCGGGCCCAACCGATCGGCGAGGGTGTTGGGGCTAACGCCAATCGGTATTGAGGTTTTTGCACCGAACCGCGGATGCGGGCTGTGAAGTAGATCACAGATTCTGAAAAAATCCGCCGCTACGGGAACAACCCGCGCACTTGCTTCGCGCTGCGCACCTTCTGCACGCCGATCGCCATTGCTGCGGTACGGTGCGGGACCCTGTCCCGTTCGGCCCGTGCCATAACCGCGGCAAAAGCACGATCCAGCACGTGGTAGAGTTTGCTCATCACCTCCGCCTCGTCCCAAAAGAACTGCTGAAGGTCCTGCACCCACTCGAAATAGCTCACCACCACACCGCCGGCATTGCACAGGATATCAGGGATGACGAATATCTCCGGCCGGCGGCTTAACACCTCGTCCGCCTCCGGCGTCGTCGGGCCGTTCGCGCCTTCGGCCAGCACACGGCATTGTAATTGTGCAGCGATATCAGCGTCGATCACCCGTTCCATCGCTGCCGGGACCAGCACCTCGCATGGCTGTATCAGCAAGGCTCGCGGATCGAAGGCAAGCTGGTTGGAAAACCCGGCCAACACGCCTTTTTCTGCGGTGTGCCGCAGCAGGCCGTTCACATCCAGACCTTTCGGGTCGAAATAGCAGGCAGTGTGGTCGGAAACGCCGAGTATCTTCATCCCTCGTTCGTTCAGCGATTGCGCAGCGACGCTGCCGACATTGCCGAACCCCTGCACGATTGCCGTTGCGCCGGCCGGCTGGACGCCGATGCGGGCCAGTGCGCGATCCACCAGATACGCGACGCCGCGCCCCGTTGCTTCGCGCCGTCCTTCGGTGCCGCCGGACGCAACCGGTTTACCAGTCACGATCTCGGTGACGGTTCTGCCCTGGTACATCGAATAAGTGTCCATGAACCAAGCCATTACCTGCTCGTTGGTCCCCATGTCGGGGGCCATCACGTCCGTGTGGGGGCCGACAAACGGGATCATCTCCTGCATGTAGCGGCGGGAAACTGCCTCCAACTCGTGGCGTGACAGCGCGTAAGGATCACATTTGACGCCCCCTTTGGCGCCCCCGTAAGGCAGACCCGCCAGTGCGCATTTCCAACTCATCCAGATCGCCAGCGCAGCCACTTCGCCGATCTCGAGGGTGGGCGAGTAGCGTGTGCCGCCCTTCGTAGGACCCAACGTCAAATGGTGCTGGACGCGGTAGCCGTGGAACACGGCTGTTTTGCCTCCGTCGCGGTGGATCGGACAGGCGACGGCCACGGCCCGCTTGGGGTACAGCAGCCGATCCCGTTCTTCGGTCGGAATTTCCAGGTAGTCGGCAATGACCTGAAACTGGTCGCGGGCCATGTCGAATACCGGGCCGGTGTAGATGGTCATGGCGGTCTCCTCCCCTCGTAGTCCAGGCCGGTTCGCACTGATGTACAACGCCGCCGCAAGGACGACGAGAAATGAGGCAAAATGCCGGAAGTGTGCGCCGGGGCTTAGCCGCATCAAACCACGCGGGTTTGACGCGCTGCCCACCGCATCAGTCCCGGCCATCCGCGACACGCGGCCACAATGCCGGATTGCATCGCCGAACTCCGGCAGAGGCCATGAAGAATGCCCGCCATGCGCACTGGATATACCAGATCGCGCCATAATTGCCTGCTATACAGCGCGTCGGCTGCGGCACGGGCCAGCCAGGTCTCGGCCGCCAGCCTTCCGCTATGAAGCGCGATCGCCACGCCGTCACCAGTCAGCGACGGAATGACCCCTGCCTGATCGCCCAACCGGAACAGTCCAGGCGTACCAGCCTTTCGATTCAGAAAGCCATATGGAATTCCGGCGACGGCAAGTGGTTTCGGGAGCAAAGGCCGCGACCCGGACAGCCGTCGCCCAAGATGGGCCGACATATCGGTCAGGAAGTCCAATGCTGCGGGCCAGCGGCCGATACGGCGAAGCACATGAGAAGGCATCAACCAGCACAAGACAGCGTGACGTGATTCCACCAACTGCATGCCCGCGTATCCTCCGCTGAAGAGCACCAGCTCGATGGTTTCATTTAGCGCCGACGACTGATCCGGACTGAGCGCAAAATACATCTTCAGCCCCACAACGCCGCTGCTCTGTGGCCTCCCCAACCCACGAAGGTCGTGCTTTCCCGTTGCCAGGAACAGGGTGTCCGTCCGGATCGTTCCACAGGTATCTGTGTCCGCCGCCCATGCGTCCCCGATACATCGCAAGCGGCGCGCCGTAGTGCCGCGCAACAGACGCACGCCCACCCCGGCCGCACGCGCCAACAGCGCCTCATCCAGAGCGCGCCGGCTCACGCCGGCGGCGGCAAATGGTAATCCCGCAATTGCCTCCTCGTTGCCGCATTTCAGTCGAATGCGGTTGATCGGGGTAGAACCGAGTCCAGCCACGTCAATACCCAACGCGTTGAGCGAGCCAAGCGCTCCTGCACTAAGAAAATCACCACACACTTTATCATGCGGGCCGGAGCTACGTTCGACCAGCGTTACCGATTGGCCGGCACACGCCAGCACGATCGCCGCGGCGGAGCCTGCTGGTCCACCTCCAATGATTAGTGGTTGCACCGACGTGCCACGCAAAGCCGAAATGGAATCCGCGGAATGACCGCGACGTCGCCTCGAACCTCCGCCGCCTCCAGAAGCGTATGCCAGTCTCGCACAGTGAACGAGCGGGCGATCGAGATTTGCCCATCCGTGCGAACGAAATGATGCCAACTTGCCAACCGCGCCAGCAGCGGAAATCCGTAATAGGCGAACCAATGACGGCGGAGATCCGCGACGAACCAGCCCCGTCCGGCATTCCTCTCTTGCCAGCGAAGAAACAAGTTCAGGTCCGCATCGGCCAGATGATGCGTGAACTGCGAGCTCACGATGAAGTCGAATGGTTCGTCAGGCTTGTATGCGAAAATATCGCCGGCCCGCAGCCTTATCTGCGCATTCTCCGGCATGGCCGCCTGGGCTGCTCGGATGCTCCATGGATGCTGGTCTAGCCCCTCCAGCCGTGCCGCCACGCCGCGACTGCGTGCCCAACGATCGATTCGTCGTAACAGATCACCATAGCCGCAGCCGACATCCAGGAGCGAGAAAGACCGTAGGTCCTTTGCTTCCGCTGAGAGCCACGCAAGTACCGGGCGATGTGTTAGTGTCATCGCATTTACCCGAGCCAGATCGGCGAGGCAGTTCTGGTAATCTGCGAAGTCGAGACAACCCGTATCCATCTGCTCGGCTGCGTCGCTTCGGTGACGAAGACTGATCATCGCCTTATCCACGATAGAACCGGAAGCTTTCGATGGTTAGGCCGGGCCCGAACGCAAGTGCGATCCCTTCACCCTCGGCATTTGCATCGCCCAGAATGCGCTGTAGAACGAACATCAGGGTTGCCGACGACATGTTGCCGAATTCACGCAATACCTCGCGGGAGTGACGCAGAGCTTCGGGAGCCAGCGACAAGCTCTGCTGGACGGCATCGAGGATAGAGCGGCCGCCCGCATGAACCGCCCAGTTTGGAATGGTCGTGGCGTGGCAGTGGCCCAGCAGAGCCGAACCTTGCTGACGCAGATAGTTTCTTATCGATCCGGGTACCTGTCCGGAAAGGTGCATGTCGAACCCGCTGTCACGGATATGCCAGGTGATCAGCCCTTCGGTGTCCGGGATCACCTCCGCACGAAACTTGCCAAGCGCCAAGCCCTCCGGCGAAGCTGAAACCAGTGCGGCACTCGCCCCATCAGCGAAGATCAGAAAGCTCAGCATCTTCTCGAGCTGCCACTGCTCCTGCAGATGCAGGCTACACAACTCCAGGTTTACGACCAGTACCCTCGCCGCTGGCTCCGAACGTACGATATGCCGGGCCAGCTTGAGCGCATTTACGGCAGCAAAGCAGCCCATGAACCCGATCACCGTGCGTTCGACCGAGTCGCGCAGCCCAGCGTCCCGCATGACGTGAAAATCAAGCCCCGGCGCCGCGAAACCAGTGCAGCTGGCGACGATCAGGTGCGTGATCGTGCGGCGTTCCGTGCCAAGCGTCAGCGCCTCGATGGCTTGGCTGGCCAGTGCGCGCGCCTCCGGCTCGAACCGTGCCATACGTTCCCCGGTGGAGGGGAACGCGCCACGGCGATAGAATCCGTCTCGATCAAGATAGCCGTTTTGCGAGACGCTGCCAGGAGCGAAAATGGCGTAGCGGTGCTGGATATCGGCCAGCGCCGCCATGCGGGTGAATAGTGAGCGACTATGTTCGTCGGCCAGCAGCATACGCCCGAATTCGATGCAGGCGGGATGCACGTCATGGGGCGGCGTGGCCGTACCGATTCTATTGAGCCACGGCTGTGTCACCCTTGTGTCCTCATCTGCGCAGAAACCAGACAGAAGCGCTACGTGCCTGGGCGGACGGTGTTCGATTGCGTTGCCTTGGCGCATTGGCGAATTTGCAGCGTGCAAGCCGGCCTCGGACTCTTGATTCCGCCATTTCCGCCGTTATCACCTTGTCGATGGATATCCCCAAGCCTGTTGACGCGGCCGGGGCGAGCCTATTCCGTGTACTGGAAGCTCAACTTCCACGCCTGAATGTCGTCCTCCGCCGCCATCGGCTTCACGGCAGCAGTTTCCCCGGGTTCATGATCCCGTGCGGATCCAACGCCGCTTTGATACGCCGCATCAGGTTCAGCTCCACGCCACCACGCCAGTCCGGCATCATATACGACTTCAGTCGGCCGACCCCATGCTCGGCGGAGAAGCTTCCGTCGTAGCGACGCACGACGTCGTTGACCGTGTCCATGATCGCATGGTCGTGCGACAAGAACCAGACAGCGTCCGCGCCTTCTGGCTGTTCCAGATTGAAATGGATGTTGCCGTCGCCGATGTGCCCGAACGGAACGGGGCGGATTCCTGGCATCAGCGAGGTGCAGGCCGCGGTTGCATCTCGAATGAACGACGGTACCTTCGAAACCGGCACCGATACGTCATTCTTCACCGATGCCCCTTCGCGCTTCTGTGCCTCTGAGTGCTCCTCTCGCAGCTTCCAGATGGCGACGCGCTGTGCTTCGCTTTCCGCAATGGCCGCATCCTCCACGACACCGTCTCCGAGGGCCGTCTCAAGTATCCGCTCCAGCGCGCTACGCAACTCGGCATCTGGGCGCGGCGTTGCCAGTTCCACCAGCACGTAATGCTCAGCCGGTTGGGCCAGCGGCAGCGTGGTCCCTTGAATGTGCCTCAGCACGAAAATCATCCCGGAGCCGGACATATATTCGAAAGCCTGCACGTCTCCCGGATCGTTTGCCTGAAATCGCGCAAACAGTTCCAGCGCGGCCTCCGCTGTCGGCACCGCGCATAGCGCGACGGCAATCTCGCGCGGCTGTGCAGCCAGCTTCAGCACCGCGGCCGTGATGATCCCCAAAGTTCCTTCCGACCCCACGAAAAGCTGGCGCAGGCAGTAGCCGGTATTGTCCTTCCGCAAACGCCGGAGCCCGTTCCATGACTGCCCGTCGGGCAGCACCACCTCCAGCCCCAACACCAGGTCGCGCGCATTGCCGTAACGCACTGTGTTGTTGCCGCCCGCGTTGGTGCTCAGTACACCGCCGATCTGTGCCGACCCTTCCGAGGAGATCGACAACGGCAGCGTGCAGCCGGCGTCGCCGGCGGCTATCTGTGCAGCCTTCAATGTCGCTCCCGCCTCGATCGTCATGGTCAGGTCCACCGGATCAACCTGTCGCACCCGGTTCATCCGTGCGAGGCTCAGGATGATCGCCCGCCCGTCCGCATCCGGCGTGGCCCCGCCGACCATCGACGTGTTGCCGCCCTGCGGCACCACGGGGACGCCGGCACCGGCACACAGCGTGACCACCTCGGCAACCTCACGCGTGCTTGCCGGCCGAACCACCGCCCGCGCACGCCCGACGAACAGACGCCGCCAATCCTCCAGATAGCCGGCCATATCGGCGGCGTCGGTCAGGAGCCCACGTTCGCCGACCACCGAACCGATCGCGTCAATCAGCGATGAGGCGGCTGGCGTAATGTCAGGCATGGATCGATCCCTCCGTGTCATCGCATCCTAAATTCCGGTATGCTGCACGCAACGCCACCCCGGAGGTCACATACATGAGCGCCGAACAACGCCTGAAGGATCTCGGCCATGCCCTGCCGCCACCGCCGGAGCCGCTGGGCACCTACTGTACCGTATCGCTTGGCAGGCAACCTGCTGTTCCTCTCCGGTGTCGGCCCGCGCCAGGCGGACGGCACGCTGATCACCGGAAAAGTGGGCGCCGATGTGCCGATGGCGCGGGCCATCGAAGCTGGCAGGGTCTGCGGCCTCAATCTGCTGGTCAATATGCGCGCCGCCGCAGGATCGCTGGATCGAGTCGAGACCGTGTTGAAAGTTCTGGGCATGGTCAACGCAATCCCTCATTTCGCCGATCACCCAAAGGTCATCGACGGCTGCACCGATTTGTTCGTATCCGTTTTTGGTGAGAACGGGCGACCGGCCCGCTCGGCTGTCGGCATGGGCAGTCTGCCGCACAATATTGCGGTCGAGATCGAGGCTATCGTGACTGTTGAAGAGCTAGATAACCGCTGTCGCCCGCCATCAGATCTTTTCCACCGCACTCTGCCCAAACACCAGAGTGCCGCCCGTCCGACTGTCCCAGCGGTGACACCATCCGCAGGACGTGCGATATTTCCGTCGTGACATAACGCCGAGGCAAGCGATGAAACTGAGCGCACGCAATCAGATCAAGGGAAGGGTTCAGGCCGTCGTCAAAGGCCAGACCACGGGCCACGTACGCATCGACATCGGTAATGGAGTGATAATAACCTCTTCGATTACTAATGAAGCTATCGATGATCTCGCTATCAAGGTGGGCGACGATGCGATCGCGGTAATCAAGGCATCCGATGTCATGGTGGCGAAGTAGCCCCCACCATGACTACAGTTACCAAGGCGGCACTGGGCGCGCTGGTGTGGGTCATTCTGCTGTGCGCAGCGCCCAAATTCACTGCTTGTGCGCAGCAGGCCAGTCTACGGATCGAAGCCCCGGGCATCAGACCCAAAGCCTCACACTTGCCCAGCTTCAAGCGCTTCCGGCAACCAGCACGGCGGTATCCTTTCAAGGCGAGCACGGCGAAGAACAGGCCACCTATAGTGGTGCGCTGTTGTGGATCGTGCTGGAGCGCTCGGGAATTATCGATCCCGCGACCTCGCGCGACCATGTGCGTCAGGTAGTAACGGTTACGGGCCTGGATGGCTACACATCGGTGCTGGCGTTGGCCGAGATCGACCCCAGGTTCGAAGGGAAGGCTGTTCTCCTCGCCGACGCGCGGAACGGCGCCCCAATCCACGATCATCCGCGGCTGATCGTTCCAGGTGACCGCCGTGGTGCCCGCAGCGTTCGCGATGTCGTGAGTATCGCAGTCCACTAGCCAATGACTTGACGGCAGCCTGTGTATGCGATCACGTACTGCGTGAAGCTGGTTCGCGAGAGAAGATCGCCAGACAAACTCCGCAACCGGATGGCCGAGGCGTCGAATGGCGGACGAACCGAACACGACAGACGCGCGGCGCAATAAGCTGATTGCGGCCAAAGAGGCCTGGGCACGCGAAGGGCGGCTGCTGACAGGAACCACCGCCGGTCCGAATGTCGCACGGCTACCACCCGGACAGAAGCTTGTGCGTGACTGGCCGGTACTCGATCTCGGCGACCAGCCCGAGGTCACCGCCGCGAAGTTCCGGCTCGATGTGGATGGTGCGGTAATCCGTCCATTGAGTTTATCGCTCGATGAGTTCATGGCACTCCCGCAGAGCGAAGCGGTGTCGGACATCCATTGTGTCACGCAATGGTCGCGTTACGACAATCTCTGGCGCGGTGTGGCAGCGCACACACTGCTGCAATCCGTGCAGCCGAAGGACGAAGCTCGACACGTGATTTTCCATTCATACGATGGCTACACTAGCAATGTTCGACTCGATCAGTTCGATCAGCCGGATGTATTGCTGGCGTGGGAATGGAATGGCGAGCCAATTCCCCGCGTGCACGGGGGTCCCGTGCGTGTGGTTATCCCGCGGCTCTATTTCTGGAAATCAGCGAAATGGGTCCGACGGATCGAGATCAGCCTGATGGATCGGCCCGGGTTCTGGGAACAGCGCGGGTACCACAGCAACGCCAATCCGTGGACTGAGGAACGTTATAGCTAAAGCAGACCGCGCTTCCGAGCGGGAGCAAGTTCAGTCCACTGAAGTACTGCCCAGCACGCCGAGCGGGTCACGGTTTCGCCGCACTGGACGCGACCTCTGGAACGCTTCCCTTGGCAGGCGGCTGCGCCGCTGGCGGCGGTCCATCGGTGCCGAGATATACGGTGATCCATCGTGGTGCGCCCTTTTCGAGCACCAGCAGTGCGATCACCTGTTGATGCACGCGTACCTCATCGACCAGTTGCTGCACCTGTTCGGGCGATGTTACGGGCGTGTCCTGCACCTTCAGGATCACATCGCCGGGCGTAACGCCACGGTCATAGACTTGCGCGTCAGGATCGACGGCGGTGACCATCACCCCCTCACTGGCCGCCAGCGAGAACTGCTTGCGGATTGCGTCGGTCACCGGCGACAGTTTCAGGCCAAGCTCCGGCGGACGGGACTGCTGGGCGCTGGCAACGCTCGCGATCATGTCGCCCCGTTCGATTTTCAGGTTCGGCCAGGGGACCACCTCCACTGCGACTTCCTGCTGCTGTCCGTTTCGCCAGATGGTCACCGGCACATACTGATTGGTGGGCATCACCAGGATGTCGCGCAGCAAGGCCCGGGTGTCCACTGGTTCCAGCTCCCCGAAGCGCAGGATAATATCACCGGACCGTAGCACTGCGGCTGCCGAGCTCCCCGGGTCGGTTCCGGTTACAATGAAACCATGCGCCCAACCCAGGCCGAATGAGCGCGCCAGATCTGGCGTGACATCCTGCAGATGCGCGCCGATCCAGCCCGGCGGCCGTAGATGCGGGTCCTGCAACTGGTGCACGACATAGTTGGTTTCATCCGATGGAATAGCGTAACCGATGCCTATTGAGCCACCATTCGCGTCGAGTGTGGTCAGCGCGGTGTTGACTCCAACAACTTGCCCTTTGGTGTCGATCAGCGGGCCGCCGGAATTGCCGTGATTGATCGCCGCATCGGTCTGGATGTCGTCGTCGAACGGGGTTTCCATGATGTTACGGTTCAGCGCACTGACGATGCCGCCGCTGACCGACATCCCGAGGCCGAGCGGATTGCCCACGGCCAGCACGGGATCGCCAATCCGCAGACGGTCGCTGTCGCCGAATGTAAGGTAAGGCAAAGGCCGACCGGCATCCACCTTGACCACGGCAAGATCCATCAGACCGCAGGCCGCAATGAGATGTCCTCGTGCCTGGCTTCGGTCAGCGAAAGAGACGGTGATCCACACGGCACCGTCAATGACGTGCCGGTTGGTCACAATAGTTCCGGCAGGATCGATGATGAAGCCGGAGCCATAGAACATCTCCCGCCGGCCCTCACCGCGATTGGTGCCGTCATGGACGATCTTTTCCACCGAGATGCTCACGACGCCGGGCAGCACTGAGCGTGCAACATCGCTCCAGCTCACCGGGAATTCGCCGGCGAAGCCGGACGAGGGCTGGACGGCGGTGAGAAATCCCGCGGCGAGAAGCGCAAAAAGGGCTGACTTCATTGAATAATCCTGCTGAACGAGCGCGCTGGGCGCGGATGGGGGCCGCGGCATCATCTCGGGTCGCTGACACAGTCTGCAAGGGCCCGATGCACGGCACCGACAACCACAGGCCAGCCGCCGCACCGGTCCTGACGGAACAGCCGTACCAGTAGGATACCATGGGCTGTCCGGGCGTCCAAGCAACCACCGCCAGTCCGGGGTTCGCCGTAGCATGATCCAGGTCGGCCGGCCGAGCGCGCCGGCCAGGTGAGCGACGGACGTGTCGATCGAAATGACCAAGTCCATCAGCGATAGCAGGGCGGCTGTTTCCGCGAAATCGGTCAGCGCCGCCTCGTGCAAAGTTGCCGCCGGATTGACCGCAATGCAGGAGCGGTCGGAATCCGGAATCTCGATCTGAATAGCGTGGAACTCGATATCGGGAAGCCTCAGCACGGGTGTCAGGTCCGCGAGCGGCATGGATCGTTCGGGAATGTGCTGCGAACCCCGCCAGCAGAGACCTACACGCAGGCGACTCCGCGGCCCGATACGTTGCCGCCAGCGATCTAGCCGGTCGGCCGCAGGGTGCAGATAGGGCACGTTGGCCGGAACGGTGTCCAGATCAGTGCCGAAAACCATCGGCAGGCTGAGCAGGGCGGCGGCGATATCATGCGGGGGATCGGGGTCGCCGTCGGCGATAACCTCGGTCACTTCAGGCAAGCTGCGCATGAGTGCAACCAGGTCGCGCGGTACCACCAGCGCGACGGAGGCCGCGATGGCGGCCACATGCAGCACGTAGCGGGCGAACTGGATGACGTCGCCCCGGCCCTGTTCGGCGCGCAGCAGCACGCGCCTGCCGTGCAGATCGGTCACATCGGGAACCTGTGGTGCCGGTGGATCGTCCTTGGAACGGAACCCGGGCAGTTCCCAACGGCGCTCATATTTCGGCCAGGCTTCGGCGAACCGCCCGAGCGTCAGCAGGGCCAGGGCTTCGTGCCATTCGCCGCCCGGATCGTCAGGCCTAAGTGCCTGGCGGGCACGGCAAACGGCCAGCGCCTCGTCACATCGCTCCAGCTCGATCAGAACCTGCGCCAGCAAATCGTGTACGTCGGCGAGCCGCTCCGGTGGAGCATCATTGAGCGGGCAGGCCAGGGCGGTCCGGAAACTGACGACGGCAGCGTCCAGGTCGCCCCGCTTCGCCTGAGCCAGTCCCAGATTATAATGAGCGGCCGGGTAGTCCGGGCGCAGCGCGACGATACGATGGTAGCAATTCTCGGCCGCATCTTCGTGCCCCTGGGCGCGCAGCGTGGTGCCGAGATTGTTGTAAGCGTCCACCAGCTCAGGATCGAGCGTGATGGCGGCACGGAAGCGGGCGTCCGCATCGGCATGACGCTCCAGCGCCAGCAGGGCGTTGCCGATATGATATTGCAGGCGCGCGGAGCGCACCTCTTCGTGTTCCGCGCGGATGAACCAGGCAAGCGCCTCTTCGGGCTCGTTGCGTTCGGTGCAGATGACACCAAGCAGGTGCAGCGCATCCGCATGCCGCGGATCGTGCGACAGCATGCGATGGCAGATGTCGGCAGCCAGATCGAGGCGACGGGCACGGTACGCCGCCGCCGCATCCGCGATGCTGACAGCAGAGACCAGGCGGCCGGCCGGGTCGATACTGAACCGGTGGGTCAGCCGGTACAGCAAGGCGCACGAACTCAGGGGAGCTTGGGGACGGACTTGCCACGTGCGCCGAGCAGCGAATGTTTCACGGCGGGCGCACGCTTCGGTTTGGCGGCGGTCTTTGCCGGCTTGCCGGCGCGCAGGGCAGTGATAGTTGCACGCGTGGTGATCTGCTCCGGATTCATGCGCAGCTCGATCACGGCCGGGCGCCCACTGTCCACAGCGCGGCGGAAGGCAGGAACGAAATCCTCCGTCGCGCCGACCACCTCGCCGTGCCCGCCGAACGCCTCGATGAACTTGGCGAAATCGGGGTTGGTGAGGCCGGTGCCGGAGACACGGCCTGGATAGGCGCGCTCCTGGTGCATGCGGATGGTTCCGTACATCTGGTTGTTGAACACCAACACGATAGGCGCCACGCCATGATGGAACGCCGTGGCAATCTCCTGCCCGGTCATCAGGAAGCCGCCATCGCCGACGAGCGACACCACCATGCGGTCGGGAAACGCGATCTTGGCGCCGATCGCGGCGGGCACGCTATAGCCCATCGCGCCGTTCGTCGGGCCGATATAGCGTTGCTGCTCCTTGAAATCGATGAATCGGGTCGCCCATCCGGCAAAATTTCCGGCGTCGGTTGTAACAATGGCGTCGCGATCGAGCAGTTGTTCCAATTCGCGCATGGCGCTGCCGAGATTGAGCGGCCCGGCATAGTCGGGCACCTCGCGTCCGGCATCGCGCAACGCGCGCAGCTCGGCGACCCACGAATCCCAGGTCGCCCGCACCGGCTCCATTGCAGCAGCGGCCTGCGCGAACGCGTTCAGGTCTGCCACGATGCCGAGCGCCGGACGGAATACGCGGCCGATCTCCGCGCCATCAGGATGCACCTGGATGATCGGCACGGCTCCCGCCGGGTCCAGCAGCGTGTAACCTTGCGTCACCGCGTCGCCCAGCCGTGACCCGATCGCCAGGATCAGGTCTGCTTCTTTTGCTTTCGCCAGCAACCCCGGATCCGATCCTACCCCCAGATCGCCGGCGAAATTATCCAGCGTACCGTCGTACACCGCCTGGCGGCGGAAGCCGACGCACACCGGCACTGCGTTGCCGTGCAGGAAATCGCGGATTGCACGCCGCCCATCGACGGACCAACACGAGCCGCCGAGCACCGCCAGCGGCTTGCGGGCACCGCCAAGCAGTGTGCGCAACCGGGTCAATGCCGCCGGATCGGGATGCGCCGAACTGACGGGAACACGCGGGATATTCGGAACCTCGACGATGTCGCGCTGCATTCCCTCGGACAACGCGACCACCACGGGACCGGGACGGCCCGATGTCGCGACATCCACGGCATGCGCCACGATTTCGGGAATGCGCCTAGCCTCGTCGATCTGGGTCACCCATTTCGCGATCGGGCTGAACATGCGGCGATAGTCAATTTCCTGGAACGCGTCGCGGCCCGAATTTTCCAACGGGATCTGGCCGACGAACAGAATCAGCGGCGTGCTGTCCTGCATCGCGATATGTACGCCGATTGCGCCGTGGCAGGCGCCAGGGCCGCGGGTGACAAAGGCGGCGGCCGGACGGCCATGCAGCTTGCCGTACGCCTCCGCCATGTTCACCGCACCAGCCTCGAACCGGCAGGTGACCAGTTTCACTTTCTGGCGCACGTCGTACAATCCGTCGAGCACATCGAGATAGCTTTCGCCCGGCACGGCGAACGCGTGATCGATACCCTGCGCGACCAACGCGTCTGCGATCAGCCGGCCGCCGCTGCGCGGAACCATGCGGCTCTTACGGGCCAGCGGCTGATCCGACAGTGGTTTATCCATTTGGGCCGTGTCCATATGGTTCTCCCCTGGGTGGCCCTGTTGCACGGTCCTGTGCTGCCCGGTCGCCGCGCCAAAGGAGGGTTCATGCGTGCGATCTTTGTCATGATCAAGTGTGAAATGGGACAGGCCTACCGGGTAGCACAGGAGGCGGCCGACGGTATCGACGAGATGTCGGAGCTGTACTCCACCTCGGGGCAGTACGATCTGCTGGCAAAGTTCTATCTCGATCCCGCTCAGGATATTGGCTTGTTCGTGACCGAGCGGTTGCAGACGCTGCCCGGGGTGAAGGACACCTACACGCTGATTACCTTCAACGCATTCACCGCCACAAAATAGCCGCTTTAACTCGCCGGCAAGCGGGTCGGCCTAAGCCTGCCGCATGGCATCGGATGTCTCCGCCCTGCGGTTCGATCGGCTCGGCCGGCCCGCAGTACCGGCTCACCCCAATAGCCGAGCTGATTGTCGCCCTCGCGGTGCTCATGGCCGCCGCGCTAAGCGCTCCGGACGCTAACTGGGATCTCCGGAACTATCACCTCTACGATGGCTATGCGTTCCTGAACGGACGCATGGGCGTGGACCTGGCGCCAGCGCAGATTCAGACATTCAATGCGCCGCTGCTGGACACGGCTTACGTGCTGCTGCTGTTAGCGCTGAACGGCACTCCGCGGATGCTCTCGGTGGCCCTCGCCGCACCGCATGCATTGGCGGCTATGCTCCTGCTGACGCTAGCGCGCCGGTTGCTGCCTATGTGGCAGGCATTCGCCGCGGTTCTGATCGGCTTGACCGGCGCGGCAGCGTTGCCGACCCTGGCGACGACAATGAGCGTGATGGCGCCCGCCTGCTGCCTGCTGGGCGCGATCTTGCTGCTGGTGGGGGACACGCGCGCGGAACCTTCGGAATTGGCGAGCCTTGGTGCTGGCGTGCTGGGCGGCACGGCGGTCGGGCTACAGCTCACGGCGGCCCCGTATGCTCTTGGGTTGCTCGTCATGTTGCCGCTGCTTGCGAACTCCGGGCGACGCATGCGCCTGCTGGTCCGGCTGATCGGCGGCGGATTGATCGGCGCAGCGTGCGTCGGCGGATTCTGGTGGAGGGAGCTGTGGGAACGCTACGGCGACCCGGTGTTCCCGTATTTCAACGGGCTGTTCCACTCGCCGTGGGCGGACCCGGTCAGCATGACGGACCGCCGCTTCCTGCCGCGGTCGATCGGGCAGGCGCTCGCTTACCCGCTTTACTGGGCATTCAACCCACAGACGCTGGTAACCGAGCTGCGCTGCCGCGATCCGCGCATCCTGCTGGGCTGGATTTCGGCGCTGGCACTGGCAATCGGCGCCGCGTGCCGATGGCGTGGACCGAACCGTGAGGCGGCCGCATTGCCGGCGTTCTGGACCATGTCCTTTGTTGCATGGGAGACGCTCTTTTCGATCCTGCGCTATCTGGCATTGTTGGAGTTGCTCAGCGGCGTGCTCATGATGTTGGCACTGCGGCCGGTGCTGCGGCGGATGCCGAACTCGCTTCAGCGGCTAACCGTAGCTGCGCTGGTCGTGCTCCTGATTTGCCTGACAGTTTATCCGAATTGGGGCCGAACATCGGGTGGAAGGCTCGCGGTCGATGTGCAGCCCCCGCGGTTTCCGCCCGGCAGCCTTGTCGTCCTGCTCGACCCGTCGCCCATGGCCTATGTCGCCGCCTTCGTCCAGTCAAAGACACAATTCGTGGGCGCTGACAGCAATCTGGTGCATCCGGGCGATCGCAACCGCCTGGTCCGCGCCGTGGCGGGTGCGATCAGCGACCATGATGGCCCGCTCTGGGGCCTCGAAATGCCGCGGGAGAGCCCAGGAGCCGCGGATGCGACATTGCGTGCGTATAAGCTGCGCCGGGACGGACCATGCGCTGTGGTACATTCCAACCTGGATGACGACGGCATCCTGGCGTGCCGGCTGTCGCGGATCGCCGCCGGCACGGGGACGCGGCAAGACTCGCGCGGTGATTCCAGCCATTGAAGATTGGCCTGAAACGGCCGCAGCTTCCCCGGATTTCACCAGCCTTCAATCAGGACCTGTCGCTGCACCGAACCTTCCCAATCAACCGGTCATCATCACCGTGCTAGTGTACCTACTTGCGGCGCGGCACGACAGGCCGGTAGGCTACGAACTCGTGGCTTCCAAGGGCCTGGACCGCAAGATTTCGCATCCCGGACGATTCGGGCTCGCTACCCGGCCCGGCCTTCCCTCTTGAGATGGGAGACCCCTCATGTCCGCCACAACCAGCATTCAGCAGCATGATACGGCATCCAACCCGCTCGATGCGCTCGAACAGATTGTCCTGGCCAATGACTGGGCCTTCGAACGGCGTAGCGAGACCGAAATGGCTGCCGAAGCTCCCGGCCGCTGGTGCGACTACGGGCTTTACTTCAACTGGTCGCATGAGATCAGCGCCATGCATTTCACCTGCACTTTCGACCTGAAGGTGCCGGCCAAACGACGCTCCGCCCTGTACGAACTGCTGGCCCTGGCCAACGAACGGCTGTGGATCGGTCATTTCGGCATGGACGCGGACGACGGAATGCCGGTGTTCAGACATGCCGTCCTGTTGCGCGGTGCGCCCGGGGCATCCTCGGAAAGCCTGGAGGACATGGTCGATATCGCCATCACGGAATGCGAGCGCTTCTTCCCGGCGTTCCAGTTCGTGCTGTGGGGCGGCAAAACCCCGACCGACGCGCTGGACGCCGCCATGCTGGAATGTGTCGGGGAGGCATGAGCGACGACCGGATCCCGCCCATCCTGCTGGTCGGGTGCGGCCGTATGGGCAGTGCAATGCTCGCCGGCTGGCGGGAACGCGGACTTGCACCGTCCGTAGCGGTCGATCCGGCACCCGCCGCGCTGGCCCAGGCCGGCCCCGATCTGCAGGTGGTAGCCGAGCCGGCGGCGATCCCGTCGGGGTTCACCCCCGAAGCAGTGGTGTTCGCCGTGAAACCGCAGAACGCCGCAACGACGCTACCCGACTATGCGGGCTTTGGCGGGTTGTCGGTGTTCCTGTCGATCATGGCCGGCCGTACGATCAGCGGAATCCGCGCGATGGTCGGAACCGATGCGGCTATCGTGCGCGCCATGCCGAACACGCCGGCCGCCGGTACGGCAGGGCGTGACCGTTGCCTGCCCCGCTACCGGCGTCGCGCGAGCCCAGCGAGACCTATGCGAGTCGCTGCTGCGGGCCATCGGCACCGTCGCCTGGGTGGACAATGAAGATTTGCTCGATCTCGGTGACCGCCGTGTCGGGCAGCGGTCCGGCCTATGTGTTCCTGCTCGCCGAGCTGCTGGAGCGCGCCGCGCTCGAGCAGGGCATTCCCGGCGACCTCGCCCGCCTGCTGGCGCGGCAGACCGTGTCGGGCTCCGGGGCCCTGCTGGCCGCCTCCTCCGAGGACGCGGCTGATCTCCGCAAGGCGGTCACCAGCCCTGGTGGCACGACGGAGGCGGCGCTCGGCGTATTGATGGCCTCGGGGGCTTGGGCGCGAGCATTAAGCCAGGCGGTGGACGCCGCGACCCGGCGTTCTCGCGAACTCGCGGGCTGACAACCAGGACAAGTACATCCATGTTCCCCGCATGGACGATGCCGAGTTCGACAAATCCCTGATCGCCGCTGCGTTCGCGTTGGCGTCAGAACGCGGCTGGCAGCGGGTGAACGTCGCCGAGGCGGCCACTCGCGCCGGTGTGTCGCTGGCACGGGCGCGCGAGCGTTTTCCCGGGCGGGCAGCCATCCTGCTGCGCTTCGGTCGTCTTGCCGACCAGGCTGCGCTGGTGGAGCCGCCGCGTGAAGGCACGGTCCGTGACCGGCTGTTCTATTTGCTGATGCAACGAATCGATACGTTGCAGACCCATCGCGAAGGTCTGCTGGCATTGCTGCAGGCACTGCCACGCGAGCCGGAGATGGCCATGCTGCTGGCCTGCGCCACGCGGCGGAGTATGCGCTGGATGCTGCAGGCGGCCGGCGTGGCGACGCACGGGCTGCGGGGCGAACTGCGCGTGAAAGGTCTCGTCGGTGTCTGGCTGTGGGGGGTACGCGCCTGGCATTCCGATGCGACCGCCGACATGTCTCATACCATGGCGGCGCTGGATTCCGCATTGGGCCGTGTGGAGCGGCTCGCGGGCTGGTTCGGTGGTGCGGCCCCGCCAACGCCACCCTCCGCGGGTGACGAAATCCCGCCGGGGGAGCCACCGTCTCCCGAATCCCCGTCGCCACCAGTAGCCGCGGAACCACCCGAAGGACCGCAGACACCCCCGCCGATGCCGCCAACCATGCCGCTGCCCCCCGAACCGCTGGCGTGAATTCCGGCGAGACTGAACCGGACGACCCGTGCCGGCACCGCCGGCGCGTTTGCAGGAGCGAAAGGAAAACCCATGCCGCTCGATCCCACAGGCTCCGATTTCGATTTCCGCCGTCTGTTCGCCGAAATGAAGTTCCCCGCCGTTCCCGATATGGAGGCGTTCACCAGCGCGGCGCGGCGCAACATGGAGGCGCTGACGGCCGCCAACCGTATCGCGCTCGAGGGCGCGCAGGCGGTAGCGCGCCGCAATATGGAGATCATGCAGCAATCGATGGCGGAAATGACCGAAGCGGTGCGCGCGCTATCCGGCTCCGACGCGCCGCAGGCCAAGGCCGCACGACAGGCCGAACTGATCAAGCGGGCCTACGAGCACGCAGTGGCCAATCTGAAGGAGCTGAGGGATCTAATCCAGCGCTCCAATGAAGAGGCGCTGACGCTGCTCAACCGTCGCTTCACAGAAGCCATGGACGAGGTGAAGGCGATGGCGGAGAAAGGCGGTAGAGCGTGATCGCTGCGGCGAACTCGTCAGAAAACACGAATCACGCTCAAACGAAAAGTAAAATATACCCGAAGTGTTATCCGCAGGGTTATATCAACCTGACCCGCAAGGCAGTCCCATTCCCGTGATTCGTCATGCTGCGAAAGCTCTGTAATCTAGCGTGAACTTTCCGCGTGACTGAGAGCATGAGCACTTCATCCTGAAGTGATCATGCTCCAGCTAGCCGCGCCCGAACACCGCCCCGCGCAGCATGCTGGGGACCTCAACGTCGATCTCCAGCGTCGAAATCGGGTCGCCACGGTCGAGCTTGATCTGCACGTTGTCGCGCTCCACGTGTACGTGCCGCGCGATCACCGCCAGGATCTCCTCCTGCAGGACCGAGATCAGGTCGGAGCCACCCACCACGGCGCGTTCATGCGCCAGCAGCACCTGTAGCCGCTCACGCGCCACCGGCGCCGAATTGCGCCGGCGAAACATGGTCAGCAGGCTCATGCCACGGCCCTCCGGCCGAACAGCTTGCCTATGAACCCGGTCCGCTGCGCGACGGGTATGGTAACCTGGATCTGCTCGCCCTTCAGCCGCTTCGCTGCCTCTGCATAAGCCCTCGCCGCCGGTGAGCCCGGATTGCTCAAGGTTATGGGCGCCCCGAGATTGGAGGCACGCAACACCTCCTGGCTTTCCGGGATGATGCCAAGCAGGGGGATCGACAAAATCTCCAGCACGTCCTCGGTCTTAAGCATCTCCCCACGCGACGCCCGGGCTGCGTCGTAGCGCGTCAGCAGCAGGTGCTTGGGCATCTTCTGCCCACGTTCGGCCCGCTCGGTCTTGGAATCGAGCAGCCCGATAATGCGGTCCGAATCGCGCACGGACGAAACTTCCGCGTTGGTGACCACCACCGCGGCATCGGCGTGCCGCATCGCCATGGTGGCGCCCCGCTCGATGCCGGCCGGGCTGTCGCAGATGATCCAATCGAATTTCTCCCGCAGCTCCCCGATGACGCGCTCCACGCCTTCGGGCGTCAGCGCCTCCTTGTCGCGGGTCTGGGACGCTGGCAGCAACGATAAATTCTCCAGCCGCTTGTCGCGGATCAGTGCCTGCGGCAGTTTGGCGTCGCCCTGCACCACGTTGATGAGGTCGAACACCACCCGCCGTTCCGCACCCATCACCAGATCAAGGTTGCGCAGACCGACGTCGAAATCCACGACCACGACATTCTCACCGCCCTGAGCGAGCGCCGCCCCCAGAGCCGCCGTCGAGGTGGTTTTGCCGACGCCGCCTTTGCCGGATGTCACGACCACGACCTGCGCCATGCTCCCCTTCCTTTCAGTCCAATGCTGCAATAATCATCGTTTCGCCGTCGAGCCACGCCTGCACGGCACGGCCGTGCAACGTGCGGTCCATATCGTCGGCAGTCCTGTACACACCCTCGATAGCCAGCAACTCGGCTTCCAGTTTGCGACAGAAAATCCGCGCACCCTTGTTGCCGCTGAGCCCGGCAATCGCGCGCCCACGCAAGGCGCCATACACATGGATCGAGCCACCGGCCACGATCTCCGCACCCCAGGCGACCGAACCGACGATGACGACATCGCCTTGTTCGTGCACGATGGACTGGCCGGAGCGGACGGCCTGATCAACGATCAAGGTGCTCGCATCAGCCGCAGCGGGCGGTGCCGGCCGATGCTCGTCCGGAACATCCAGCGGCCGGCCGGCGCCTTTGGCGGTGCCGATCGGCCCTCCCCATTTCTCCACACCAGCCCAGGACGGGTGCGCGCCTTCGGTGCCGATGATGCGAATCCCACGGTCGGCAAGCGCCGCAATCAAACCTGCAACATCCGGCTGCTCACGCGGCAACCCGGCAAGATCGAGCAGCACCGGACGAGCATCGAAGAAG
Source organism: uncultured Pseudomonadota bacterium (assembly GCA_963810715.1). GTDB lineage: Bacteria > Pseudomonadota > Alphaproteobacteria > Acetobacterales > Acetobacteraceae > DATDIC01. The sequence goes on from CAWEOZ010000003.1 coordinate 43,501, forward strand.
GACGGAGCGCGCGCGATCTGCGCATCAAGAGCGGCCAGCCAATCAGATAATGGCGGCTCAGGCGCAAGCACAAGCGCCATGAACGAGCGGCCACGAACGCGTATTGCAGGGCGGGACTCGGCAGCGGACACACCAATCGGGTACCCGCCGCTGCGGTCTCGGTCAACGTGAATGATCGCTTGCGCCCGTGGCGGTTTCGTGCCTAGCGAGTCGCGTGTGCAGGCCTGCGGATCAGCTCTCCGCTGGCCCCATCGACCTGATCAGCTCAAAGACTTTCTTGCGCAGCGCCGGATCGCCGATGCGGTAATAGGCGCGCACCAGTTCAAGTGTTTCCCGGCGGCTCATTGTGTCGTCGCCAAAACTATCCTGTTGCTCATTGAAGCCGACCCCGCGTCGGGCCGCACCGCCCCCGGCCAGGCTTTCGGGCATATCGTCAAAAAAGAAGCTGATCGGTACATCCAGGACGCGCGACAGATCGAATAGCCTGGAGGCGCCGACGCGGTTCACGCCCCGCTCATATTTCTGGATCTGCTGAAACGTCAGCCCGAGGGAATCGCCCAGGCGTTCCTGCGACATGCCAAGCAATGTCCGGCGCAGCCGGATACGGGTACCCACATGGATGTCGATCGGGCTGGGGCGGGCATCCTTTTCAGCCACGCCAGCCTGATCGGGGCGCCCCTCGGACGGACTACCCTTGGTCTGGTCCAGCATGACCGTGCTCCCTGTCATCACCACCTGCCTCGCAACCCACCTGCGCCACCTGCGACCTATATAAACCACAGCCGGCGTTAGGGAAATCGAAACCTACAACCGGGAATAGTCCAACATTTCGGTTAGCGCAAGGGTTTCCGTATCGAATTACGCATCTGCTCTCGTAAAAAAATGGACACGCCTCGCCAGCGCGGGCGGTAAGCCAGCAAGCCCGCCATCAGCGCCAGCGCAGACAATCCGATCGGAAGCAACAGGCCGACCCGGGAGAACAGGGTGGCCGGCATCGGCCGGGTCAGCGGGACGGCGATCACGCCCACCCGATCGATGCCGATCCGCCCCAGCTCATGACCTCGCGCATCAAATGCAACGGAGATCCCGGTGTTGGCGGCGCGCATCAGGGGCAGCCCTTCTTCCACGGCGCGCATGCGCGCCGCCGCGAGATGTTGGCGCGGGCCGGTCGAATTGCCGAACCAGGCGTCGTTCGTGATGTTCACCATCCAGGCGGGCCGGTCCGCCTCGTCGACGACTTGCCCGGGAAAGATCGCCTCGTAACAAATAAACGCGGCAAACGGCGGCAATACCGGGACATGCAGCGTTTCAGGTCCTCGGCCACGGGCGAAACCTCCCCCGGGCACCACCTGGACCGGAAGCGGGACCCAGTCCGGCTGGTATTCTCCGAACGGAACCAGATGCCACTTGTCGTAGCGGCCAAGGATGTCGCCTCGACCATTCAGCACAAACAACGAGTTGTACGGCCGCCCGGCCGCGTTGAACCGAACTGATCCGATCACCGCAGGCGCACCTCCGGTGGCCTGTGCAATCGCCTGACGGGCCAGCGGCTCGCGGTCGATCAGATAGGGGCTGGCGGTTTCCGGCCAGATCACGACCTTCGCTCCAGGCCCAGCCGTACTTACGCCTTCCCGTGTCAGCTCCAGATACCGATCGAAAATCCGCATAGCCAGCACCTGATTCCATTTTTGGCCTTCCGCGATGTCACCCTGGACCAGGACCGCCTGCAGCCCCGGGCTAACCGCCGGCAGCGGCGATTGCAGCCGGATCAGCCCGGCCGTCCCCCAGGCAACCAGCAGCCCGACCCCCGCCAGACGGAACCTCCAACCCAGCACGGGCGTCGCCGCAAGCAGCAGAGTGAACAGCGTCAAACCATGCACGCTGATCCACGCCGCCGGCTGGATGAACACGTCGCCCAGCCGGCCCGGGAACTCCCAGTCGCTGCCCCACAGGTTCCAAGGAAATCCGGTGAGCACGAACTGACGCGCGACATCTCCCAGAACCCATGCGCCGCTCAGCGTCAGCGCGCGCGGCCAGCCTGGTACTGCCAACCGCGCCAGCGCCGCCGCGGGTGCGATGAACACGGCCAGGGTTGCCGCCAACGCCGGTACGGCGATGGGGACGAACCACCAGAACCGCGCTGCCTCAACCAGGATGGCTTCGGTCACCCAGTAAAGCCCGACCAGATGCACCCCGAACCCGAACCACCAGCCCCGACGGGCAGCGGTACGCGGGCGGGGCGTGGCATCGATCAGGTGCAGCAGCGCCGGGACGGACACCAGCAGCACCGGCAGGGCGAACACAGGCGGCAGTGCCGCCGCAGCGATCATCCCGAACAGGAACGCCGCCAGATCGGCCCGCCAGCCGGACAGGCGCGCGAGCCTGCCAGCCAACCTCAGCTGCAAGCGATGCCCACCGGCATGCTGGATCGCGTCAGTCGAGCGCGTCGCGCAGCTGCCGCTCGTAGTGGCGATAGTATTTGTCCGTGACGAGATCGGTCTTGACGACAACAGCAACATCCGTGGTGTTGAACTGAGGATCGATCACCGCGCCGTCGCCGACGAAACCGCCCAGGCGAAGATAACCTTTGATCAGTGGCGGCAGGAGATTGAGCGCTCGCCGTGGGTCGATCGGGGTGGGCAGGTTACGCCGCATATCGACATATCGTGGCGGCAGGGCTCGGGGCCGCAGCGCCGGAGGAGCCAAGTGATTATAATAAAGATAGGTCAGTTCCGGCGCCAGCGCGTCCGGATCGATGCCCGGCAGACTGGCGCAACCGAACATCAGGTCGATCCTAAAGTGAAACACATAGGCTGCGATGCCACGCCACAGCAATTGCATCGCCGCGCGATTGCGATAACCAGCATCGACGCAGGACCGGCCCAGCTCGAGCAGGCGCCCCGGAAATCGCAGCAATGGCGTGAGGTCGGTACTCATCCGCTGAATAGAAACGCCCGACGCGGGCTGCCGCCTCACGCTGGATCAGCCGGTAAGTCCCGACCACCCCTTCCGGACCTGGACCGATCGCGTGATCGAGCACGAGCAGGTGATCGGCAACCGCATCAAACTCATCGTAATCCCGCCGGCCCGCCGCCGTGAGCGTATCAGCGGCGGCTCCCATTTCCACGTAGAACACCCGGTATCGCAACGCCTGGATAGCCTCCAGCTCGGCCCGCGTGCTCGCCAGCCGTACGCCCAGGTGGCCGGCACGCAGCTCCGGGAACACAGGATCGCGCACTGTGGCTCCGACAAGATGCTGGGCGGTCACCGCGCGGGCCTGTCCTGCCGCGTATCTGCCTGAGCCTCTGCCCGCCGCGGACGTTCGGACTGCCGCGCGCGAGCCGCCGCTCGGTCAATACGGCGTCCAAACAGCTCTAGTCGGAGCGAGACCAGGTCAAAGCCCAGTCGCAAGGCGATCGTCTGCATCAGCCGCTCATGCTCCGGGTCCTGAAATTCAATGACTTTGCCGGTGTCGACGTCGATCAGGTGGTAATGGTGGCCATGCTCGGTGGGTTCGTAACGAGCGCGCCCGCCGCCGAAATCCCGTCGTTCGAGGATGCCTTTCTCCTCCAGCAGACGGACCGTACGATAGACCGTCGCAATAGAGATCCGACTGTCGAGTGCCGCTGCCCGGCGATACAGTTCTTCAACATCCGGGTGATCGGCCGCCTCCGACAGCACGCGGGCGATGACCCGCCGCTGGCCGGTCATTTTCAGGCCGCTCTCGACGCAGAGTCGCTCGAATTCGCAATTCCATCCGGCTCCTTGCGGTCATCACACGCGGTCGGCTTCACCCGCGCATCGGCCACGACTTGCCACGGGCGTCGACCAACTGTGCAGCACAGACTACCGGGGCAAGGGGGTCCGGCGCAAACGCCCGAATTCGGTCGCAGCTATTTGCGGCCGGAGCGGGGTTTTGTACCGAGCCCGATCTTCTTCGCCAGCGAAGACCGGTGGCGCGCGTAATTAGGGGCAACCATAGGATAGTCCGGCGGTAATCCCCAACGTTCCCGATATTGTTCAGGGCTCATATTATAAGCAGTCTTCAAATGCCGCTTCAGCATCTTCAGCTTCTTCCCGTCCTCCAGGCACACAATGTGGTCGGGGAAAACGGATTTCTTCACGGGCACCGCTGGCTGCGGTCGTTCTGGTTCCTGCGGTTCTTTGCCGACGCCAGCCAACGTCCGATAAACATCTTAAATCAGCGATGGAAGAGCGTCGGGAGACACCGAATTATTGGACACGTGGGCGGAGACGATTTGCGCCGTCAATCCCAGCACGCTGGCATTTGCCGGATGCTCGGCCATTGCAATCCCTTTCAAGCCTGACAATTTGCCTCATATAAGGTGATGCAGCGCCGTTTCGCAATGATATTTGCTCAATCCAAGCACGGACAAGAAATCAGGCCAGTATATGACCGATATGCCATCGCCAGATCAGGAGCTGGACATTACGCACGAGACCTGCCCGATGACCTTCGTGCGCACGCGGCTGGCCCTGGACCGCATGCGGTCCGGCCAGATCCTGCGGGTCCGCCTGAAAGGCCAGGAGCCGCTGCGCAACGTGCCGCGTACCGCGCGCGAACAGGGACACGAGGTGCTTGCGCTGGAAACCGATCCGGCGGGACTCAGCACTTTGTTATTACGCAAGGGATGAGCGCGGCGCTCAGCACCAGGGCATCCGTGCCGTCGGGATAGTATCCACGCCGTCGGCCCACCTGTCGGAACCCCGTCGATCCATACAGTAACCCCGCCGCCCGGTTCGCTGCCGAAACCTCTAGGAATAGAGTTCCGGCGCCGGCCTTCGCCATATGTTCCGTGATCGCAATCAGCAAGCCTGCGCCCGATTCCGAGCCGGCGAACATGTGGTGCAACGGCCAGTGTCAGCAGTTCCGCTTCATCAGCCGCCACCCGCGCCAGCACCATCCCGCCGCATGGATCGAGCAATCCGACACTTCCGGGAAGCCCGAGTTGCAACGCAATGGCATCCGCACCCCACGCCTCGCCGGGTGGAAACGCCGCACGGTGAATCTCGCCAAGTGCTGCAGCGTGGGCGCTCGTCGCCAGGATCATGCCGCCGGAGCCGGACGGGGATCAATCGGAAGGCGCGCTTCCGGCGGATCGATATAAAGGGGTTGCACAGCCAAAGGCGGCAATTCGCCCGCGCGTCGCCTGCGAGCGGCAACAGCAATGTGACGCGGTTGTGGAAATCGCGCATCCGTGAGCATCACATTCGCGTCTCGGGCAGCCAGTCGGGCCGCTGTGTCGATCGCGGCGTCGCCGGCAATGGCGACCGGACCATCAGGTACGGGCAGGAAGTCGAGCGGGTACGCGCCAATACGCCCACCAGTGCGCTCCAGGAAGACGCGGCCCCGACGGCTGTCGATCGCCGACCAGAGTTCCCGGTTGCCGAGATGAGGCAGCGCTTCGGCCAGCACTTCACCGATACTGACGCCGACAACTGAAACGTCAGCCGCCAGACCGATGCCGCAAGCCAGGGCGAGACCGGCACGGATCCCGGTGAAACTTCCCGGGCCGACCGTTACCGCCACCAGATCGAGTTCGCCAGGTTGGATGGAGCTTTCCGAAAATAGCTCGGCGGCCATTCCCGGCAGCAGCGCCGCCTGTCCCCGGTTCGTCATATGCTGACGTAACGCAACAATCCGGTCATCCGTCACGATCGCGGCCGAACAGACAGCCAGTGCCGCATCGAGAACCAGGATGCGCATCACGCCCCCGCCGGGGCAGCCTGCGACGGTCCGGCTGCACCCAAATTCTCACAGGCGGCCACTGTGAAGACGGTCAAAGGAGCTGGCAGGCCTCCTCGAACTCAAGGCGGGGCGAGCGGGGATGCACGCCCGCCGGATCGCCATGCCCCAGATTGATCAGGAAGTTGGAGCGCCAGCCGTAAACGCGCAGAAACTCCTGATCCACCTTGTCGTTGTCGAACCCGGACATCGGCCCGGCGTCAAGTTCCAGCGCGCGCGCAGCCAGGATCAGGTACGCCCCTTGTAATGTGCCGTTGCGAAACGCGGTGGTGGCTGCCAAAGCCTCATTGCTGGTGAACCATGAACGCGCTTCCTGGTTATGCGGGAACAGCCGCGGCAGATTCTCGTAAAAGCGCGGATCGTACGCAACGATGACGGTGACTGGCGCGGCCATCGTCTTGTCAAGATTTCCAGCCGATAGCGCCGGCGCCAGCCGTTGTTTCGCCTCCTTGGTACGCAGGAACAGAAACCTGCCCGGCGAGCTGTTCGCGGAAGTCGGGCCCCATTTCAGCAGATCGTACAGCTCCCGCAAAGTCTCATCGGAGACCGGTTCATCGTTGAACTTATTGTGCGTGCGCGCACCGCGCAGCAATTGCTCTAGCGCAGTAGCATCCAGCATCACATCTCCACCTGCTCGACCGCGACCACCTCAGGCACGTAATGGCGAAGCATATTCTCGATCCCGTGCTTCAGCGTCGCACGTGATGAGGGGCAGCCGGCGCAAGACCCTTGCATGTATAGCCTCACCACGCCTTCCCGGTACCCGCGGAACACGATATCGCCGCCATCGGCCGCAACCGCCGGGCGCACGCGCGTGTCCAGCAGCTCCCGAATCTGCGACACGATTTCTTCGTCCTCGGGCAGCACGTCTTCCGCAACATCGTCCTCGGCCTCGCCTTCGATCACCGAACGGCCGGTCATGTAATGTTCCATGATCGCCCCCAGCACCTGCGGCTTAAGCGCCTGCCAGGCGATCGCATCGGTCTTCGTCACACTCACGAAGTCGCCGCCGAGAAACACGCGGGCCACCCCGGGCAGTGCGAAAATCGCGGTCGCCAGCGGGCTTCGGATCGCCGCCTCGGCAGAGGTGAAATCGGCAGTGCCGGCGCCCATCACGTCGCGTCCGGGCAGGAACTTGAGCGTTGCCGGATTGGGCGTGCCTTCGGTCTCGATGAACATGATCAGGCCTGGGGTTGGAATTGGGACCACACTGGGTCAACATGCACGTTACATCGGCCGGAAACTTGGCGGTGACAAGGGGCGGGCGGTGAAAACCCCGCAGCGAAGGGAGGCGCGGGCGAAAGCCCCGAGCTTGCCGCGACTGGCGTTACCCTCGGCCCGGCGCTACGCCATACCCCCCAGCCAACGCCGCCACCCCACTTCTTTCTGAAGTTATGGGGCTGCCATGATCGAAATTCTCGTGGTCGGTGCCGGGCCGGTAGGGCTGACCGTCGCGGCGGAGGTGGCGCGTCATGGCGTGCGCTGCCGCCTCATCGACCAATACTCGCAGCCCTCGCCGTACTGCCGTGCCATCGGCGTCACGCCGCGCACGCTGGAAGTGTGGGAGTCGCCCGCGATATGATCGGCGCCGGGCTATGGTTGCGTGGGTCGCGAGCATCCTGTCCGGGCAGGGCAGTCATGACGAGGCTGTTGATCTGCGTGATCTGCCATACGGGATGCTCGGGCTGCCGCAATACGCGACAGAGCGGCTGCTGACACAGCATCTGGAGCGTCTCGGTGGCGACATTGATCGTGGCGCCACGCTCATCGGACTGCAGGCCGATGATGCCGCCGCCCACGCGACCATCGAGCATGCGGATGGACGGTGGGAGCAGACCGACTACCGCACGTCATCGGCTGCGATGCGCGCATAGCACGGTGCGCGACGCCGCCAGGATCGGTTTTGTCGGCGACGCGTACCCAATGAGCTTCATGCTGGGCGATGTGCGCATCGACGGGGATCTGCCGCGTGGAACGGCGCTGCGCGCATTCCGCCCGCATAAGGATGCAGCGCCCGACATATTCATCGCCATCCTCCTGCCGGAGCGCGGGCGCTATCGCATCTCCAGGCTTGCACCGGCGACGCTGGAGAATCCATCCGCCGGGAACGATCACGGCATCCAGTCGGACTGTCCGGCGCCCCGCCTGGAGCACCTTCAGGCGGTCGCCGACGACCTGCTACCGGATCGGCCACGCCTCGCCGATATGAGCTGGTCCTCACTGTTCCGTATCAGCACGCGTCTTGCGGAGCGTACCGGAACGGACGATTGTTCATTGCTGGGGATGCCGCGCACATCGATCCGCCGACCGGCGGCCAGAGCATGAACACCGGCATCCAGGATGGTACGACCTGGCCTGGAAGCTGGCCCGGGCCGTACGCGGCGCGGCGCCGGAGACTCTGCCGAACAGTTACGAAGCGGAACGGCGGCCCGTCGGCGCCGACCTTGTGGCGCGCACGCGCGCGGCGAGTGAGGGGCTGGGGCGTGGAGCGGCTAAGTCGGACCGGCTGGCCGATACACAGATACTCGTGTCGTCCCGCGCCGCGGGCGTGACCGGCGCCATACCGTAGGCCGGCGATCGCGCCCCGGACTGTGGTGGGTTGCGGCAGGAGGGTGTCGGGTTCCCGCAGCGGATGTTCGACGTGCTTCGCGGCACCGCCCATGTCCTGGTTGTTGCATGGGCAACGGATTCCGCCGAGGGCCTGGAACAATTCGTCGCAGAACTGCATGCCGGGCTCGACACGCGGGACTTGCGGGTGGCGGCGATCCTTCCGGCCGCAGCCGAAACGCCGGAAATTGCCGGTGTTCAGGTGTTGCACGATGCGGAGGGTATGTTTGCAACGGCCTGGCGGCCAGAAAACGACGCATGCTTTCTGGTGCGCCCGGATGGGTATGTGGGATGGCACGGCGCATCGTGGGATGACGCCGGCCTGCGTGCCTATTTGCGGCGGAAATTCGTCGGGAACTGAGCGCGCTTTATTCAGCCGCGAGAGAGTTCTCCGACAAACCTTGCTTGGGAGCCGGGCCGCGTGTCGTCCGGATCATGTCGATAAGCGCGCGCAACGTGGCGGGAACTTGCCGATGCCCGGGATAATAGAGAAAAAGTCCCTTGAAAGATGGTGACCAGTCTTCCAGCACGCGCATCAACTGACCGGAACGCAGGAATGGTTCGACAAGTGCTTCGATCGTGTATGCGATCCCTAGGCCATCGACCGCCGCCCGCACCGCCAGATCGGGGTTGTTGACCATCACGCGACCATCCACCGAAATGTTTCGCGACTTGCCGTCCCGCTCGAACGGCCATTCGAACAGGGCACCACCGCGGCGATACTGAACACAACTATGGCGGGCGAGGTCATCGGGGGTGCGCGGCGGCCGCTGCTGCGCGAAGTAGGACGGCGCACCGACAACGGCCACCTTCACCGGTTCCGTCACCCGTACCGGACGTCATGTCGGCAGCCGCGCGATCCTGCGGTCCGATCCCGGCGTCAAACCCTTTCGCGACGATATCGATCGATGCCTCGCCGACCTCCAGCTCAAGATGCACGTCCGGATAGGTCGACAGGAAACGCCGCCAGATTGGCGCAATCACCGCAGCGGCCGCCATATGGGTCACATAAAGCCGCAGCCGCCCGAACGGCCGGGTCCGTTCCCCGTCCAGGCCCTCCAGCGCGTCGGCGATCTGATCGATTGCCGGTCGCAGACGCTCAAGAAGGCGAAGGCCGGCATCAGTCAGCGATACGCTGCGGGTTGTGCGGTGAAACAGACGCACGCCTAAGCGTTCCTCAAGCTGACGGATGGAGTGGCTGAGCGCCGACGGCGTAACGCCCAGCTTTGTCGCGGCGACGCGAAAGCTGAGGCAATCGGCAACCGCCACGAACGCACTCAGGTCGTTCAAGCCGGCACGTCGCATTCCTGAATTTCTCTCACCACTGAATGCAGGAAACATAAGGTTTTCATTTCCACCGGCGTCAACATCTATCTCGCGCGCGTTGCGGGCGGCAGGCCGTCTTGCCGCAGTCTCCACCCACGCCATTCGGATCAGGAAGTCATGCCGGCAGACAGCAGTGCCCCAGCTGGCGGCAATCGGGCCGCGATTACCGTCTGCGTGATTTTTGCTACCCTAATGCAGGCGCTCGATACCACCATCGCCAATGTCGCCCTGCCATATATTCAGGGCACGGTATCGGCCAGCCAGGATCAGATCGACTGGGTGCTGACCTCCTATATCGTCGCTGCCGCGATCATGACCCCGCCGACGGGGTTCCTGGCCGGGCGGTTCGGACTGAAGCGGCTTTTCCTGGTCTCGGTCACCGGATTCACGATCGCCTCCATGCTGTGCGGCGCAGCCCAGTCGCTGGTGCAGATCGTGTTGTTCCGCATTCTGCAGGGCTTGTTCGGCGCGGCGCTTGTGCCGCTTTCACAGACGGTCCTGCTCAACATCAACCCGAAGGAGCGCCAGGGGTCGGCGATGGCGCTATGGGGCGTCGCGGTGATGGCCGGTCCCATCCTGGGTCCGGTGCTCGGCGGCTGGCTGACCGAGAACTACAGTTGGCGCTTCGTATTCTACATCAACCTGCCGATCGGAATCCTCGCGTTTGCCGGCATGACGATATTTTTGTCGGAGAGCCCGCGCAACACGGTCGCGAAGCTGGACTGGTTCGGATTCGGTACCCTCAGCGTCGCGATCGGCGCATTGCAGCTTCTGCTCGACCGCGGGGAGCAGCTTGACTGGTTCGGATCCAGCGAGATCATCCTCGAAACAGTGATCGCCGCCGTGGCCTTCTACCTGTTTCTCGTCCACACGTTCACTGTCAGGGAACCGTTCGTCAAACCGGCTCTGTTCCACGATCGCAATTTCGCGGCCGGCGTGCTGTTCGTCGCTATCGTCGGGCTAACCTATTACGCCTCGCTCGCCCTGCAACCGCCCTACCTTCAGGGCCTGATGAACTACCCCATCGTCACGGCGGGTCTCGTCATGGGGCCACGCGGGGTCGGCACCATGGGGGCCATGCTGGTCGTCGGGCGGCTGATCGGGCGCGTCGATACGCGGTTCCTGCTCGCAACCGGGCTCGGTCTGACTGCCTGGTCGTTCTATGCCATGACAAGCTGGACGCCCGAAGTTGCACAGGCGACGATCGTCGGCGTCGGCGTGGTGCAAGGCATCGGGCTCGGGTTTCTCTTTGTGCCGCTCAGCACGGTGACACTGGCAACGCTGTCCCCGGATCGGCGCGCCGAAGGCGCTGGCCTTTATAGCCTGTCGCGCAACATCGGCTCCGGCGTCGGCATATCGATCGTCAACAGCCTGCTTGTGCAGAACACGCAGATCAATCATGCCGACATTGCGGCGTACGTCGCACCCTTCAACCGGCCTCTTGAAGCATCACACGTCGCCCGGTTCTGGGACCCGATCAGCGCCGCCGGGCGCGCGGCGCTCGACGCGGTCGTCACTCGGCAGGCGGAGATCATAGCCTATATCGATGACTATAAAATGTTGATGATCGCGACTTTGGCCGTGATCCCGCTGCTTATTGCCTTCAAGAAGCCGTCCGAGCGTGGCGAGGTGGATCACACGGCTGTCCTTGGAATAATATCCCAGCCGCGGCAGGTAAGCGACGGGCTTCTACTATCCCCTCCTTCGGGAGGGGTGCGCGGGAGCGGTTGATCACCCACCCGCTTCGGCACTGCGCAACCGCTGCGCGTAGACATTGATCACCAGCGCGATCAGCAGAATCAACCCGCGGATCAGTATTTTCAGAAAGCTGTCGATATCGACATGGTCCAGCCCGTTGTTCAGCACGCCCAGCACGAATAACCCGATCAGCGTGTTGCCGATCCCGCCCTGGCCGCCGAACAGGCTGGTGCCGCCCACCACCACCGCCGAGATCGAATCCAGCAGATAGGTGTCGAACTCGTTCTGCTGCGCGCTGCCGAAATACGCTACCCCCAGCATTCCGGCGACGCCCGAGCACAACGCCGAGATGATCATCACCGCCGACAGGATCGCGCGAACATTCACGCCGGAATACTCGGCTGCCTCGCGGTTGCCGCCGACCATGTACACATAGCGGCCGAACCGCGTGTAGGTCAGCACCAGATGCGCCAGCAGCATGATCAGCGGCGGCGACGATAACGATCCACGGCACCGGCCCCAGCGACTTGCTCCCAGCGTCACGATCAGTTTCGGCACCGCATAGGCGATCTGTCCGCGCACCAGCAAGCGCGCATATGCCGGCGGCGATCTGCAGCATCGCCAACGTCATGATGAAAGACGGGATGCCGATCACCGTTAGTCCGAACGCGTTCACCGCGCCGAGCGCAAAGCAGGCCGCCAGCGCGATGATGATCGCCGCCCACCCGGGCAGCGGCACGTTGGCGATGTTCACGCTGGCATCCTGCAACGTGAAGAATGCCACCACGATGCCGATGGCATTGGCGATGCTGGCCACCGACAGGTCGATCTCCGCGCACAGGATCACGAAGGTCAGCCCGACCGCGATGATGCCGGTGACCGAAATCTGCGTCAGCACGTTGTAGAGATTGCCGACCGTCAGGAAGGACGGGCTGGCGAGCGAGAAGAACACCACCAGGAACAGCAGCGTCGCGAACGGCGCGATATTGCGAAGCTGGCCGCGCAGCCAGCCGTCGCGCCGTCGCGCCCGCGCACGATGGTCTCGCCCAACTGCTCCGACACTGCCGGCTCCTTCACGCCGCGGCCAGCAGCCGGTCCTTGCTGACCGGTTCGGCCGCAAACTCCCGCACCACCGCGCCTTTCTTCATCACCAGGATGCGGTCGGCAAGCGCCAGCACCGTCTCCGGCTCGGTCGAGACGACGACGATGCCGATCCCCTGCGCGCGCAGGTCGCGCACGATCTTCATCACGTCGTCCTTGGCGCCGACATCCATGCCGCGCGTCGGCTCGCTGAGCACCAGCACCTTCGGCGGATGGGTCAGCCAGCGGGCCAGCGCCACCTTCTGCTGATTGCCGCCGGATAGCGTGCCGAGCGGCCGGTCCGGCAGCGGCGGGCGGATGCGCAAGGCCTCGATCATGGCGCCGGGCGATGGCGCGCTCGGCAGCCGGGCGCAGGAACAGCCGCGACATCCGCTCCAGCACGCTGATCGTCATGTTCTTGAACACCGGCTCCTGCGCGAACAGCATGCTGCGGCGGCTTTCGGGCACCAGCGCGATGCCGGCGCGGCGGGCCTGCGCGGTGCTGCGCAGATGCGTCGGTCGGCCCTCGATCGCGATGCGGCCACCGCGCGGCGGCAGCTTGCCAAACAGGGTGCGGGCCAGCTCCAGTTGCCCGCTGCCCATGAAGCCGTAAATGCCCAGCACCTCACCGCCGTGCACGCGAAGCGACACGTCACGGAACGCGCCTGGCACGGTCAGCCCGGTGTGCCTCCATCACGACACGCAGCTCGGAGGGTGCGGCGAGCTGGCGCTCTTCGGTATAGGTCTCGGCCAGCTCGCCGTGGCCGGCGCCGATCATCTGGTCGATGATCCAGCCCTTGTCCACATCGCGCGCAGCCGGCGGTAGCGACATTGCGGCCGTTGCGGAACACGGTGACGCGATCGCAGACCGCCAGCACGTCGTCGAGAAAATGCGAGATGAAGATCACGCTGCGCCCGCTCGCGCGCACCGGCGCAGCACGCCGAACAGCCGCTCGACCTCCGGCGGTGACAGCGCGGAGGTCGGCTCGTCCAGAATGATGATGCGTGCGCCGGAGAACAGCACGCGCGCAATTTCGACCAGTTGTTGCAGGCCGAGCGGCAGCGCGCCCATCTCCGTGCGCGGATCGAGCTGTATGCCGAGGCTGGCGAGATGCTCGCCGGCGCCGCGGCGCATGCCGGCCCAGTCGATGGTGCCGAAACGGGTGAGCGGCTGCACGCCGAGATAGACGTTCTCCGCCACGCTCAACGTCCGCACCGCCGAGAGTTCCTGGTGCACCATGCCGATGCCGGCCGCGCGCGCATCGCGAGCGGACGTAAAGCGCACCGTCTCTCCGGCGAGCTGCATGTCTCCGTCGAACTCGTGATGCACGCCGGCGATGATCTTCATCAGTGTGGATTTGCCGGCGCCGTTCTCGCCAACCAATCCATGGATCTCCCCTGCTCGAGAGCGAGAAGCTCACGTCCCGCAGCGCCGCCACGCCGCCAAACGATTTGCAGATGCCGCTGAGCCGCAGGATCACTCTCCCCCTCCTTGCGGGAGGGGCCGGGGGAGGGGCGGCCTCTACGTCTCCGATAACCAGAAGCACGCCTTCTAGATTACTCCATCACCTCGTTATTCCAAAACCGGAGCACCACAATTCCCTGCCGCACGGAACCATTCGTCGCGAGCGGATGTCTGCCGGGCAAGTCCACATGCGTTGCACCATCGATCTCGATCACCAGACGTGCCTCCGACAATAGAAATCGACGATGTACGCACCAACGGCACCTGCCGCGGGACTTCGGCCACAGTTGCGATCCGCAACGCGTCACAGATTCGCTCGCGGCGTCGGCTCGTGGCGCATGTGGCGCCATGGTCAGGGGGTTCGCCCGCGAGCCCCCTCCCCCTGGCCTCCTCCCGCAAGGGGAGGGGGTTTTTCTTTCTCCGTCCACTCCACCGTTCAGATCAGGAAGTGCTCCTCCATCCACATCATGCCTGGCGCGTTGGCCTTCGTAACCACCGGCCCGTCCGCGATGATATTCTTCGGAATCCCGCCATTCCCGGTCTTTTCGCCCGAAACCACCGCCGCCACCCCGGCGATCAGCGCACCGCCATGGATGCGGCAGGACGGGTTGCGCACCGTCGCCGTCATCCGCCCATCCGACACCGCCTCCAGCGCCGGCGGCATCGCATCGCAGCCGCCGATCTTGATGCTGGTGCGATTGTGCGCCTTCATCACGTTGTAGGCTGCCAGCGCCATGTCGTCGTTGTGGAAATACGCGGCATCGATCTGCGGATATTTGGTCAGCAGCGTCTCCCAGATGCGTGCCACCTTGGTCACGTCCCAGTCCGCCGGCTGCGTGTCCAGCACCTTGATCTTCGGGTATTTCTTCACGATCGAGTTGAACCCGCGCGCCCGCCCCTGCGCGCCGGTGTGACCCAGCGCGCCCTGGGTCATGACGATGTTGCCTTCGCCGTTGATCGCATCCACCAGCGCCTGCGTCACCGAGGCGCCCATGAACTCGTTGTCCGGCGCGATGAAGCTGTGCACGTTGATGCTGTCGAGCGGCGCGATCAGCGTGTCCATGTCGATCACCGGGATCCCGGCATCGATCATCTTGTTGACCGGTGCGGTCAGCGTGCCGATGCCGAAGGCCTGGATGGCCACGAAATCCCATTTCGCGGCTGGCCATGTCATCGATCGCGGCGCGCTGCTTGGTGGCGGACAGCTCGCCGTCGAACCAGGTGACGTTGACGTTGAACAGCTTGCCCCAATATTCCGCGGCACGCTTGCCTTGCGCGCACCAGGTGGCCTGCAGGCCGGCATTGCTGAACGCGGCGTTCAGCGGCTTGCCGGAGCGGCCGGCGGCCTCCATCGCTGCGCATGCGCCGGGTCGATGCCGAAACCGGCGAGCAGGGCGGCGGCGATCGCCGACGTGCCGGCAACCTGCATGAAGCCCCGCCGCCGCGGCGACGGAAGACGCGATTGATGTGACATGATGTTTCCTCCTTCACGCGCGGCGGAGGACTTGCCGAGCAGGCGCTATCTACAAGCCCTTTCCACCCGCGGCGAGCCGGTCCACAAGCAGTTGTCATGGCTCACGCCGGCCTGCCGCCCGAGTTCGCACTGATCGCCCGGCATTTCCGTCCGCTGGCGGGGCCGGGCGCGCTCGACCTGGCGATGACGCGGCGCTTATCGCGCCGCCGCCGGGGCGCGAGCTGGTGCTGACGGTCGATGCGATGGTGGAACCGTGCATTTCCTGCCGGACGACCCGCCGGATCTGGTCGGCGCGCAAGCTGCTGCGGGTGAACCTGTCGGATCTGGCGGCCAAGGGGGCGGCGCCGCTGGGCTATCTGCTGACCGTCTCGGCGCCCCGCGGCACGCCGGACGCATGGTTCGGCCGCTTCGCCGCCGGCCTGGCGCAGGACCAGGCGACGTTCGGCATCCATCTGCTGGGCGGCGACACCACCTCGACGCCCGGGCCGGTCTCCCTGTCGCTGACCGCGATCGGGCACGTCGCGCCTGGGGCGGCGGTGCGCCGCGTCCGGCGCGCGTGCCGGCGACGGGATCTGGGTCACCGGCACGATCGGCGACGGCGCGCTGGGGCTGGCGGTGGCGCGTGGGCAGCTGGCCGATCCGACCGGCTACCTGCTGGACCGCTACCGCCTGCCGCAGCCGCGTCTCGGTTTGGCGATCGGCGGCATCGCCTCGGCGCGCGATGGATGTGTCGGACGGGCTGGTGCAGGACCTCGGCCATCTCTGCCGTGCCGGCCGGCCTGGCGGCCGAGATCGAGGCCGCACGGGTGCCGCTATCGGCGCCGGCCCGGGCGGCCGGCCCGGACTGGCTGCCCACCTGCCTGACCGGCGGCGACGATTACGAACTGCTGCTGGCGGTGCCGCCCGGCCGCTCCGAACTGCCTTGCGGCAGGCGGCCCGCGCGGCGGGCATGACTGTCACGCGGATCGGCCGCTTTCTCCCCGGATCGCCACGGGTCATCGTGCGTGATCCGTCCGGCACCCCGATCCCCATCGGTGCCGGCGGCTGGAGCCATTTCTGACCGATGAACCGCAACGTCTGGCTGCTGTTCTGCTGTCAGGCGCTGATGAACGCCGTGATGTCGGGTCAGGTGGTGATGGCCTCGCTGGTCGGCCACGCGCTGGCCGTGGAGCACGGCGCTGACCACGTTGCCGATGGCGATCCAGATGGCCGGGGTGATGGCGGGCTCGATCCCGGCCGGGATCGTGTTCAGCCGGCTGGGCCGACGCCCGGGATTCTGGCTCGGCGTGGTGATGATGCTGTGCGGCAGCCTGGGGTTTGCGCTCGGCGTCTGGCGCGGCAGCTTCCCGATCTACTGCCTCGCGGCGATCCCTGCCGGGATGGGCTTCGGCATCTCCCAGCATCTGCGCTTCGCCGCCGCCGAAGTGGCCGCACCGGAGGCGCGCCCGCGGGCGATCTCGCTGGTGCTGGCCGGCGGCGCTGGTGGCGGCGGTGCTGGGGCCGGAGATCGTCAAGCGAACCAACGGCGCTGATCCCGGACTGCCGTTTCTCGGCACCTATCTGACGCTGCTGGTGCTGCCGATGCTGACTGCCGTCCTGCTGCTGTTCGTCCGCCTGCCGCCGGCGCCGGCGCGGCACCGCGGCGCCGGTGCCGTTGCGCGACATCATCGCCCGGCCGAACTTCCTTACCGCGGTGGTCGCCGCGATGGTGGGCTATGGGACGATGAACCTGGTGATGGCCTCGACGCCGTTGCAGATGATGATGTGCGGGTTCGGGGTGAATGCGACGGCCGACGTGATCCGCGCCCACTCGATCGCCATGTTCCTGCCGGGCTTCGTCACCGGCCGGCTGATCCAGCGGTTCGGCGCCCACCCGGTGATCCTGGGCGGTGCCGCTGCTTACCGCCTGTGCGTTGCGGTGAACATCGGCTTCGGCCCGTTCTTCAGCACCTTCATCGTGGCGCTGATGCTGCTGGGCGTCGGATGGAACTTCATGTTCGTCGGCGCGACCGCGCTGCTGGCCAGCGCACATGAGCCGAGGAACGGGTGCGGGTGCAGGCGACCAACGACTTCATCGTGTTCGGCACGGTGGCAGCGACCGCCTTCGCCTCCGGCGCGATCGAGACGACCGCCGGATGGGGCGCGCTGAACCTGTCAGTCGTGCCGCCGTTGGTGATCGCGGCGGGGTTGGTAACCTGGCACCTGGCTGCAAGGGGACGACCGGCGCGCAGCATCGCAACCTGATCGCCCCACTTCAACCTTTCGTTCCGCCTGTGCTACGCCTTCTTCGTCCCGTCGTAGCGGACGAAGTCCGACTGCGGGCCAAGATGGAAGCCGCTGACATTCTTGCGCAGCACTGCAACAGCGTTCTGTTGCAGCATGAACACGATTGGCGACCGCTCCCAGAATTGCTCCTGCATCGTGTGATAGAGCGTGACGCGCTTCTCCGTGTCCAGTTCCTCGGCCGCCTGTGCCACCTCCGCGGTCAGCTGCGGATCATGGAAGTGGCTGCGCCAGGCGATGATCTTCAGCGGACTGTTGTCGGAATCGTCAGGGTCGGCGGCGAACGCCTGGGCGTTGGAGTTCGGATCGAAATAGTCCGGGAACCACTCGTTCATGACCATCTGGTGCTGACGGGCACGCATCTTGGTGAGGACCTGCTTGCGCGTCCCCGGCAGCAGGGAGACCTTGATACCGACCGCTGCCAGATCCGCTTGCAGCGCGGTGGCGATATCGGCATATGGATGCTCGGAAAAATGATCGAGCGTCGTGCTGAACCCCTGCGGGTACCCGGCCTTCGCCAGCAGTTCCTTCGCCTTGTCGGGATCCTTCCGGAACGGATTGGTGTTGACCGCGCCCAAAATCATGCTGGGCTCGAACGCCTGGTTCACCATGTAAGTGTCCGGCACGATGTTCTTCTGTATCCCGTCATAGTCGATCGCCCACTTCACCGCCTGGCGCACCTCCGCGTTCGCAAACGGCGCATATCCTTCGTTTCCGGCCACATACATCTGATTGGTGGTCGGGGAGGCGACTTTGTAAAGGCCTGAATCCGAAGTGACTTCCTTCAACAGGTCGCTGGTCAGGTCGCGTGCGATATCCACGTCGCCGCGCCTCAGCAGCAGCAGTTGCTCCGACGGCTCCTTCACCTGGCGGATGAATATCCGCTTGGTTGCCGGGGGGGTGGCGGCATGCGGATTGGCGTCCAGGATCAGATGATCATCCGCCTGCCAGGAGGTTAGCTGGTACGGGCCGTTGCCGGCGGAATGCGTGGTCAGCCAGTGGTTCCCGAAATCCTCCTTTTCCTGATGCGCGAGCGCCGTCGCCTTCTCCACGATGCTGCCGACATTGGCTCCCAGGCAATAAAGGAAGAAGCTCGTCGCTGCCGGCTTCGGCAGATCGATCGACAGCGTGTGCGAATCCGTGGCTCGGATCAATTGCGCGACATTGTCCTTGGTGAAACCGAACTGGGTCAGGATGAAGCCCGGCGTCAGATTCAGGATCACCGCCCGGTGCAGGGAAAACTCCGCATCCTCCGCGGTCGCCGGCTTGCCCGAGGCAAACAGCGCATTCTGTGTCAGGTGGAACGTGAGTGACTTGCCGTCAGGCGAAATCTCCCAGTGCTCGGCCACGTCGGGGCCGATTTTGCTGAGATCGCTCAGATCAGGGGCAACGAGCTTGCGATAGATATTAGCATCGATTTCGATGGTCGTGAACTCGTATGCTTGCCCAGGGTCGAACGAGATCGAATCGTCGATTTCCTTCGCCATGATGATCATGTCGGTCGGGGTAGCGGCGCGAGTTCGGCTGGCGGCGACCGGGGTGGCGGCAGCCGCCGCTCCCGCGGCCATCAGCGCGCGACGTGTCAGCATTGTGGTTCCTCCCTGCAGATTGGGAACTGTAGTCCGGCGGTGCCCCGGCTAGAAGAGGGGGAATGCCGGCCCCTGTCCGATCACAGCGTCCCCACCGCCGTTGCCAGCAACCGGTTCAGCGCCGCCGAGATCCATCGGATGATCGGTCTCGTTGGCCACTGCCGCAACCAGCCCGGCGCGGCGCAGGATGAAGATCCGCTGATCGGAGGCGCCGGACGCCCATGCGGTGTCCTCCGGCAGATCGGGGAACAGACGGTCGCTGTTGGCGCGGAAGCATGCCGCGTAGCTGGTCCCGGCATGCGTCGGGGTCAGCGCATAATCCGCCCAGCCCTCCGGCAGCAGGCGCTCGCCGTTCCAGACGCCGTCCTGCAGATAGAGCACGCCCAGCTTGGCGTAGTCGCGCAAGGTGGCGAAGCCGGCGCCGGAAGCGATCAGGTTGCCGCTGATATCGGCGGAATGCTGGTAGCTGCCCATGCCCAGCCGGTCGGCCAGCAGGCCGTACAGCGTCTGGTGATACGGCAGGCCGCGCCGCTCGATGCGGTCGCGGATGATGGCGCCCAGCACATTCAGGCCGCTATTGACATAGCGGTACACCGCGCCGGGCTCGGTCGCGACGATGCGAGCGTTGCGCCGCGTCGAACGCATCGCCGGCATCCTGATAGACGGCGCTGTTCTCGAACCCGAGCGTGACGCGTCCGTCGTCGTGCAACACCGGGAACCCAGGCCCGAGCGCATGCGCAGCAGGTGATCGAGCGTAATTCGCCGGTGGATCGCACGCGGATCGCGCCACAGCGGCGCCGGCGCCGGATGCGTAGATCGAGTCCAGCCAGCCTTCGTGGATCAGCCGGCCGATCACCGTGCAGGTGATCGCCTTGGTCATCGACCAGCTTGGCGTGGCCCGGTCGGCGCAGCCGAACGCGCTGTAGCGCTCGAAGATCACCCGCTCCGGCGTCGCGATCAGGACGCCCATAAAGGCCGGGCGAGCCGGCAAACAACGCATCGGCCGCGCCGTCCAGGGCGGCGACGGGACGCGGCGGTTCGACGCCACGTCCCAGCGGCCAGGCGCGGTCGAGTCGCCGGAGGCGCGGCGGTGGATCGGCGCCGGATCGAAGCGCGGCGCCGCGTGCGGGCCGAGCAAAATACCGCCATAGCCGGCCGTGCGATAGCGCTCGCGGTCAGCGCCGCGCCGAGGCTCGGATCCTGCCAGCGAACCGTGACGCGCCGGTCGGTATCGTTGGTTTCGATCACGATGCGGCCGTTGCGCTGGCCGCGGCTTCAGCGTCGGCACCGCGTCCGCGGCTCGCAGTCGGGTCGGGCCGACAGGCCGCCGGGAACGGTCGCCGCGCGCCAGCGGAAATGCCGCTCGGCGGTGCCGCGGTCGAGGCCGGTGACATACATCATGTCGGCGAAGCGCTTGGCGGCGAAATTGATCGTGCGCTGACGCAACGCGGCTGGCCGAGCCGTCATACACGACCGGGTCGGGCGGCCCGTCGGCGCTCAAGCGGGCTCGTGCGGTCGAACAACGGTTCGACCGGCAGCGGTTCTGTGTTCGCGGTCATGATTTCCTCACTTCACCGGCCGCGGCTCGCGGGCCGCCGCACGAGGTCGAAATAGCGGCGCTGCAAGCCCTTCTGGTTCTCGTAGATCGAACCCTGCTTGTCCGCCGGCGGCAGCGGCAGCCGCACCGGCACCGGCGGCAGGCGCGGCTCCAGCGTGGAACGGCCGGCGACCATCAGCTCGTCGAAATCCTCGATCCCGCCTTGGAACGCCCAGCAGCGGCCAGGCATCGGCGGCTGCGGAACTGGAACAGCAGCAGCCGCCGGTCGCGTTCGGAGGTGTTCGGCGCCGAGCCGTGCACCGCGCGCACGTGGTGCACGGTGATCGACCCGGCCCTGCCGGTCAGCGGCATCGCGCTCGCGTAGTCGCAGTCGTTGCGCGACGGGTCCATCGCGCCGCAGAACACGCCGTCGGCGTGATGGTCGAACACCGGGCCCGCGATGGCTGCCGGGAACGATCATCAGCGGCCCGTTCGCCAGTCTCCATGTCGTCCATCATCACGCCGACGGCGGCCAGGTCGTCGTTGGTGTGCGGATAGAACGCCCAGTCCTGGTGCCACTCCACCGCGGCGCCGAAGCCGGCCGATTTCAGGTTCAGCTTGGCGGTGTCGAAGCGGATGTCCGGCCCCCACAAATCGCGCAGCACCGCGACGATCGCGGGATGCCGTGACCAGCGCGCGCATAGTCCGGATGATGCAGATGCGGCGCCTTGATGCGGCGCACGCGCGGCTCGTCCGGCGCGTGGCTGTCCTCGAGGTCGAAGATCTCGGTGTGCGTCGTCATCCCGCGTGCTTCTCAACGAACATCGTCGGTGACGCGGCGCAGCTCGCGCGACCTCCGCCGGGGTCAGCGACGTCGGGCACGACGATGGCGCCGATCTCGTTGTATTCTTCGATCTGTGCCCGGGTGAGCATCGGTTTCCTCCGGCATTCGCCTGACACCACGGACAGGCTATCATCCGTCCGGAAGCCGGTCGAGCGGCCGGCACGGCAAGCCAGGTGCAGAACGGACCATGAGCTTCACGCGAAGCAGGCGGCATCGATTGCGACATCCATCCGGCCGTGCCCGGACTTAAAGGCCCTGCTGCCGTATCTCGCCGATCACTGGCGCGATTCCGCCGTGCAGCGCGGGCTGCACGACCTGGAATCCATCGCCTATCCGGTGAATGCGCCGTTGTCGTCGCGGCCCGACTGGCGGCCGGCATCAGGCAAGCCGGGCTCCGACCTGGAAATGCTGCGGCGACAGGCGCTGGACCCATTCGGCACGAAATTCGCCATCTGCAACTGCCTGTACGGCGTGCAGCTTCTGTTCAGCGAGGACATGGCGCGCCGGCTTCGCCCGCGCGCTCAACGACTGGATCGCCCGCGAATGGCTGGACAGGGAGCCGCGGCTGCGCGCCTCCATCGTCATCCCGACCCAGAACGCCGAGCTGGCGGTGGACGAGATCAACCGCGTCGCGCCCGACCATCGTTTCGTGCAGGTGCTGATGCTGGTGATGGGCGACGCGCCGCTGGGCAAGCGGCAATACTGGCCGATCTACGAAGCGGCGCAGAAGCACGGGCTGCCGATCGGTATCCATGCCGGCAGCGCGTATCGCCATCCGGTCACGCCGGTCGGCTGGCCGAGCTACTACACGGAAGACTACGCCGCCCAGGCCGCAGCCTTCCAGGCGGCGCTGTCCAGCCTGGTGTGCGAGGGCGTGTTCACCAAGTTCCCCGACCTGCGCGTGGTGCTGATCGAGTCCGGCGTGTCCTGGCTGCCGGCGCATCTGTGGCGGCTGACGAAGTTCTGGCGCGGGCTGCGCCTGGAAGTGCCGTGGGTGGACCGCTCGCCCACCGAGATCGTGCGCGAGCATGTGCGCCTGACCATGCAGCCGTTCGACGTGCCAGAGGATGCCGGCGCGCTCGAGCGGCTGATGGAGCATATCGGATCGGACGAAATGCTGCTGTTTTCCACCGATTATCCGCACTGGCAGTTCGACGACGATGCCGCTCTGCCGCCTGGTCTGTCGCCGGAATTGGCGCGACGGATCATGGTGGATAATCCCATCAGCACCTATCCGCGATTGCGCGCATAGCTGCTTGACCGGCCGATCCGGTGCTTCGACACTGCGCAAAGCTTCATACCCTGGGCTACTGAAGGAGCATCTAACCGATGGCCACTATTCCCGACAAGTTTCGTGACCTTCTGGAGCAGAAAAAGGCGTTCGCCAATCTTGCGACGGTAAAGGCCGACGGATCGCCCCAGGTCACGCCGGTATGGTTCGACTATTCTGGTGGACATATCCGCGTGAACACGGCGAAGGGCCGGGTGAAGGCACGCACGATGAAGCAGGGCGCGAAGGTCGCGCTGGCCATCATGGATCCGGACAATCCATATCGCTATATGCAGGTGCGCGGCCATGTCTCGCGGGTGACCGAGGGTGGGGCTGATGACCACATCGATTCATTGGCGAAGAAATATCTCGGCAAGGACAAATACCCGTTCCGCCAGCCTGGCGAGCAGCGCATCATGCTGGAGATCGAGCCGGAGGCAGTTCAGACGATGGAATAGCGGATCGACCGGCGCCATCGCCCGTCGGGCGCATTCGATCGCGGCTGGACGTCCCTAAATCCTTGTGCCGGCGCGATGGCTTGCACAAGCCAGTCCACGACGACACAACCCAGGAGCCCGTGCCTTGTCAACCGATGAACCTTCGGCCGCGCGGCGGGGCGCTCCGGTGGCGGCCGCACTGCTGACCATCAACGGCCGGCGCTATCAGCTCGACCTGGACCCGCGCATCACGCTGCTGGACGCGCTGCGCGAGCGGATCGGCCTGAGCGGCACGAAGAAGGGCTGCGATCACGGCCAATGCGGGGCGTGCACCGTGCATGTCGATGGCCGCCGCGTGCTGTCCTGCCTGACGCTCGCCATCAGGCCGAGGGCAAAGCGGTCACCACGATCGAGGGCATTGCCGCGGCGGACGGCGCACTGCACCCGGTGCAGCAGGCATTCCTCGATCATGACGCATTGCAATGCGGCTATTGCACGCCGGGCCAGATCATGTCGGCGATCGCCTGCATCGCGGAAGGCCATGCCGGATCGGCGCGACGAAATCCGCGAATACATGAGCGGCAATCTGTGTCGCTGCGGCGCCTATGCCGGGATCGTCGCGGCGATCCGCAGGCCGCGGCGGAGGAGCGCAGCGATGACCCGTTCGGCTACACTCACACCTGCTTCGGCCGCCGAGGCAGTGCGGGCGCTTGCCGGCCGCCCGGGCACCGCGCTTTCTCGCCGGCGGCACCACACTGGTCGACCTGATGAAGCTCGATGTGGAGCGGCCGGACATGCTCGTCGATATCACCGGCTATCGCCGAGCTTGCATCCGATGACGTATCGCGGCACGACGAGCTCGTCGTTCGGCGCGCTCGTGCATATGAGCGACGTCGCCGACCATCCGATGGTCAGGCGCATTATCCGGTGCTGTCGGAATCGCTCTGGCGGGCGCGTCGCAGCAGCTTCGCAATATGGCGACGCTCGGCGGCAACCTGCTGCAGCGCACGCGCTGCGCCTATTTCCGCGATCCGCAATATCCCTGCAACAAGCGCGCACCCGGCAGCGGCTGCTCGGCGATCGACGGCGTCAATCGCGGCCATGCGCTGCTGGGCATAAGCGAGCACTGCATCGCGGTCTATCCGGGCGACTGGGCGATCGCGCTGGTGGCGCTGGATGCGTCGATCGATACGTTCAGCCCGCGCGGCACGCGCACGATCCGCGTCGCAGACATCCATCGCGCAGCCGGGCGACACCCCGCAGATCGAGACACGATGCTGGCACCCGACGAGATGATCGTCCGCACGCGCGTTCCGGCAACTCCGCTGGGCAAGGCATCGACCTACCTAAAGATCCGCGACCGCGAATCATATGCCTTTGCTCTCGCCTCGGCGGCGGTGGCGCTGTCATGGACGGCGATACGGGTACGCGAGGCGCGCATCGCGCTCGGCGGCGTGGCCACCGCGCCCATGGCGCGCTCGCGCGGCCGAGCAGAGCCTGGTCGGCCAAACACTCGACGAACGCAGCCGCGCAACGGGCCGGCGAGCTCGCCTTCGAGGGCGCCCGAACACGCCCGCAGAACGCGTTCCGCGTGCCGCTCGGGGTGAACACGGTGATCGAGGCGCTGATGATCGCCAAGGAAGGGCCTGAACCATGGGCGACACGGTGATCGGCGCCGATGCGCAGCGCGTGGACGGCCGCGAAAAGGTCCTGGGCACGCCGATCTATGGCGCGGACCGCATTCTGCCGCGGCATGGCGCACGCGGTGCCGGTAGCCGCGACCATCGGCAAGGGCCGCATTGCCCGGATCGACACCGCCGAGCGCGGAACACCGTCCCGGCGTCCTGCTGGTGCTCACGCCACTCGCAACATGGACCGGCTGAAGACGGTGCAGTTCGCTTTCGCCGGCGGCCAGGCGATCCAGAGCCTCCAGCCGATGCAGACGGCCGCAAGCGCCTATCGCGGCGCAGTGCATCGCGCTGGCGGTGGCCGAAACGCTGGAAGCGGCGCAGGAAGCCGCGGCGCTGGTCCGTGCTAGCCTATCGAGAAGCGCCGTTCGCGGTGGAGCTCGACGCGGACGGGCGGCGACGGAGGTCGCCAGGCAGAGGCCGCGCCATTCTTCTCCGGATTTCGTGAAAGGCGATGCCGGCGGCGCTTGCCGAGCGCGCCGATATCGTCGTAGACGAGACCTATCACACGCGCACCGCAGCATCAGAATCCCATGGAGATGCTCTCGACCGTCGCCGAGTGGCACGGACGACACCCTGCTCGTCCACGAAGGCACGCAAGCGGCGCAGGCGATGAAGCCGGCCTGGCGTCGCAGCTCGCGATCTCCGCCGGAGAAGGTGCGGGTGCTTTCGCCCTATATCGGGCGGCGCGTTCGGTCAGCGCGGGTCCATTTCGCCGCATACGGTGCTCGCCGCGGTGGCGGCGCGGCGGATCGGCCGCCCGGTGAAGCTCGCCGTGCCGCGCGCCAGATCTTCCATGCGACCAGCTTCCGCGCCGCGACGGAGCATCGCATGCGCATCGGCGCCGACCGCGACGGCCGGTTCGTGGGCGGCATCCATCCGGTCCGCGCGCAGACCTCGCGCTTCGATCTGATGCCGTTTACCGGCGAGGAAACAACGTCGCGCATGTACGCCTGGCCGGCGTTCCGCGGGGCCACGACCCTGGTCAGCTGGACACCCAGACGCCGGGGTTCATGCGCGCGCCGATGGAGATGAGCTCCTTCTTCGCACTGGAGAGCGCGATGGACGAACTGGCCGGCCGCTGGGGATGGATCCGGTCGCGCTGCGCATCAGGAATGACAGAGAACGACCCGATCAGCGGCAAGCCGTTTTCGCTGCGCCGGCTGAAGCAATGTCTGCGAGCGGGGCGCCGAGCGGTTCGGCTGGAACCGGCGCACGCCGGCGCCGGGGTCGATGCGACGATGGCAACGGTACGGCTGATCGGCTGGGGCGTCGCGGCCGGGGCCTATCCCGGCTACGTCGGTACCGGCGATCGCCAAGGTCCGCATGAACGCCGACGGTGCCGTCGAGCTTTCCGTCGGCGGCCACGAAATGGGCCAAGGCATCCGAAGGGCGATCGCGCTGGTGGCAGCCGAGCCGCTCGGCGTGGATCCGCGACAGGCTGCAGATCCCCATCGGCGATACCGACGTGCCGCCGCAGCATGTCACCGCCGGGTCCTGGGGCCGCCAACGTGTCGACCCCGCCGGTACGCGATGCGGCATTGCAGATCGTGGCGCGGCTGGCCGCACTGGCGACCGGGCGCGCGGGCGGCACGCTGCCGGGGTCAGACCCAACGCGGCTTCGGCTGCGGGCCGGCAGGCTGATCGCGCCGGACGGGGCGCGGCGAAAGCGTCGCGGACATTCTGCGCGCGGCCGGGCGTGGATCATGTCGGATGCTGAGGCGAACGCACGGCGCCCGGCATGGCGCCGGAGCGCTTCGAGCAGGCGCAGACCGGCAAGGTCGCGCTTACCGGGCCGGAGTTTCCCGGCTTCGTGAGCTTCTCGTACATCGCGCATTTCGTGGAGGTGCGGATCGATCCCTCGTGCCGCGGCCGCGCGTCACGCGCTGCTGTCAGCGTCGTCGATTGCGGCCGGGTGCATCAGCCGGCGGACGGCGCACAGCCAGGTGCAGGGCGGGCTCGTCTGGGGCATCGGCGCGGCCTTGAGCGAAGCGAGCGAGGTGGATCGCGCGCTTCGGTGGTTTCCTGAACAACAACATCGCCGAGTATCAGGTCGCGGTGAACGCCGATATGCATGATTGCGAGGTCGAGTTCATCGACGAGGCGGATCCGTCATTCAATTCGGTCGGGGCGAAAGGCGTCGGCGAGGTGGCCTGCGTCGGCGCGGCGGCGGCGATCGCCAACGCGGTGCATCACGCCACCGGCAAGCGGCTTCGGCATCTGCCGATACGGATCGAGGATCTGTTGTGACTGGGTGATATGGTGGTAATATGTTACCACACCCCGGAACCCTTGACCCCGCGTGGCTTTCTCCCCATAAGCCGCCGCCTTGTCGCAAGGGACTGTAGCATGAAGACCACCCTCTCGCTGAAGCCCGCGGAGGTGAAGAAGGACTGGGTGCTGATCGACGCCGAGGGCGTGGTGCTCGGCCGCCTCGCCGTCGATCATCGCCATCCGGCTGCGCGGCAAGCACAAGCCGCAGTTCACCCCGCATGTCGATTGCGGCGACAATGTCGTCGTCGTCAACGCCGAGAAGGTGCACATCACCGGCAACAAGGCCGAGCAGGCGATGCTTCTATTACCACACCGGCTATCCCGGCGGCATCAAGGGCCGCAGCATCCGCCAGCGGCTGGACAGCGCGCACCCGGAGCGCGTGCTGGAAAAGGCGGTGGAGCGGATGATCACCCGCGGCCCGCTGCAGCGGCGCGCAGATGAAGCATCTGCACGTCTATGCCGGCGCCGAGCATCCGCACGACGGCCAGCAGCCCGGCGACGCTGGACGTCGCGCGCGATGAACCCGAAGAACAAGAGGGGCTGAGCCGATGTCCGGAACCCAGACCCGCACGCTCGCCGACCTGAAGGACCTCGTCACCGCCGCCACGGCTGACCGGCGCAACCCCGGCAAGCGAGCAGCCGCAGCGCGAACCGAAGCGCGACGCGCTCGGCCGCTCCTACGCCACCGGGCGGCGCAAGAATGCCGTGGCGCGCGTCTGGATCAAGCCCGGCAAGGGCGAGATCACCGTGAACGGCAAGAAGGCGGCACAGTATTTCGCCCGCCCGGTGCTGCGCATGCTGATCACGCAGCCGTTCCTGGTGGCCGACCGCTACAACCAGTTCGACGTGTTCTGCACGGTCGTCGGCGGCGGGCTGTCCGGCCAGGCCGGCGCGGTGCGGCACGGCATCAGCCGCGCGCTGACCAATTACGAGCCGGACCTGCGCGGCATCCTGAAGGTCGCCGGCTTCCTGACCCGCGACTCGCGCGTGGTGGAGCGCAAGAAATACGGCCGCGCCAAGGCCCGCCGCAGCTTCCAGTTCAGCAAGCGCTGAAGCGTCGTACCGTCTGCAGTTACCAGAGGGCGGGTCCGGCGGGCCCGTCCAGCTATCTGTGCAATCTGGGCCACTTGCGCACCTCGACTGGCGACGGGCCGGAGATGGGCAGCATGGCAGCCAAGCCCAGCGTGTTCATCGACGGCGAGGCCGGCACCACCGGGCTCGGCATCCGCGAGCGCCTGCTCGCGCATGCCCGGCGTCGAACTGCGCAGCCTGCCGGCCGAGCAGCGCAAGGACCCGGCCGCGCGCCGCGACGTGATGGCCGAGGTCGATCTGGTCGTGCTGTGCCTGCCCGACGATGCGGCCGCGAAGGAGTCCGTTGCGCTGGCCGACGGCCTGGGCAATGCCGCGCCGAAGCTGCTGGATGCCAGCACCGCGCATCGCGTGCACCCGGACTGGACCTATGGCTTCGCCGAAATGGCGCCCGGCCAGGCCGGAGCGAATCGCCGCGTGCCGCGCAAGGTCGCGAATCCCGGGCTGCTATCCGACCGGCGCGATCGCGCTGATCCGGCCGCTGGTCGATGCCGGCCTGATGCCGCCCGACTATCCGATCACCATCAACGCGGTCAGCGGCTATTCCGGCGGCGGCAAGGCGATGATCGAGGCGCACGAGGCGACGGCGGCCCGGCCTTCGAGCTCTACGCCCTCGGGCCTGGAGCACAAGCATGTGCCGGAGACGCAGCTTTACGCGCGGGCTGACGCGGCGGCCGATCTTCGTCCCCTCGGTCGGGCATTTCCGCCAGGGCATGCTGGTCTCGGTCCCGCTGCATCTGGACACGCTGCCGGGCAAGCCCACGCGGCGCGGACCTGCCGTTCGCGCTGGCGACCGCGATACGCGGGCAGCGAGCATGTCCGCGTGGTGCTCGGCCGAGATCCGCGCAAGCTGGAGCCGGAGGCGCTGAACGACACCAACCTGCTGGAGCTGTACGTCGCTACGCCAACGAAACGCAGCGGCAGGCGGTGCTGGTGGCGCGGCTGGACAATCTGGGCAAGGGCGCATCGGGCGCGGCGGTGCAGAATATGGGCCTGATGCTGGGGATTGCAAATGCCGGACACGCAGCCTGGCCGCACCGGGATCCGCGCGATCGGCCATGGACCGCTCTACGCGCTGGACGGCATCAGCCCACGGTCCACCCGACGCCTTCATCGCGCCGAACGCCGCGGTCATCGGCGATGTGGAGATCGGGCCGGAGTTCGGCATCTGGTTCGGCTGCGTGGTGCGCGGCGACACCAACATCATCCGCATCGGCGCGCGCACCAATATCCAGGACGGCACGATCATTCATGTCGATGCGGTCACGCTATCCCACGATCATCGGCGATGACGTCACCGTCGGCCACGCGGCCATCATCCACGCCTGCACGCTGCGGGACCGCGCCTTCGTCGGCATGGGCGCCACCGTGCTGGACGGCGCGGTGATCGAGGAGGGCGGCTTGCTGGGCGCCGGCGGATTGCTGACGCCGGGCAAGGTGATCGGACGCTACGAGTTGTGGACCGGCGCGCCGGCCCGGCTCAAGCGCGTCATGAGCGAGGACGAGCGGCGGGGGTTCGACCGCAATGCAGCCGAATACAGGCGATTGGCCGGCCGCTACAGGGCGGGGTTTGGGATGTCTTCCCCCGGATCGATGCCCGATCCGACCTCTCCCGCGTAGCGGCGAGATGCACGGGGAGTTGCCGTCATGACAGACTATCCTGCCGATACGGGTCATCGAACTGTTGTCGCGCGGAGCGGCACCGGATCGGGCAATCGGCGCACCCGGCCGGCCTGGCTGACGCATGGCGGACTGCGCGAGCTGGCGCAGCGCACGGTCGCCGATCTGAACCGCCTGGGCATCGGCCGCAACGACCGCGTCGCGATCGTGCTGCCGAACGGGCCGGAGATGGCGACGCGCCTTCGTCGCCATCGCCTGCGGCGCCACCACCGCGCCGCTCAACCCGGCCTACAAGGCCGAAGAGTTCGACTTCTACCTGTCCGACCTGAACGCCAGGGCGCTGGTGATCCAGCAGGGCATGGAAAGCCCCGCGCGCGCCGTGCGCCGCGGCGCGCGGCATCCCGATCATCGAGCTCGTCCCCAGCCGGACGGCCCGGCCGGCAACATTCACTCTGGCACCGCCGGCCGGCATGTCCGGCAGCCGGCGCAGGCCGGCCCCGGCCGAGGCGCAGGACGTCGCGCTGGTGCTGCACACCTCCGGCACCACGTCGCGGCCGAAGATCGTGCCGCTGCGGCACGTCAACATCACCGCGTCGGCCTACCACATCGGCGAGCACGCTGGCGCTGACGCCGGACGATGTGTGCCTCAACATCATGCCGCTGTTCCACATCCACGGGCTGATCGCGGCGACGCTCGCGAGCCTCGCCGCCGGCGGCGGCTGTCTGCTGCACGCCCGGCTTCAACGCCTTCCGCTTCTTCGCCTGGCTCGACGAGGTGCGGCCGACCTGGTACACCGCCGTGCCGACCATGCACCAGGCCATCCTCGACCTCGCCGGCCGCAACGAGGCGATCATCCAGGACGGCCGGCTGCGCTTCATTCGCTCCTCCTCCTCGTCGCTGCCGCCGCAGGTGATGGAGACGCTGGAGGCAGCCTTCGGCGTGCCGGTGATCGAGGCCTACGGCATGACCGAAGCCGCGCACCAGATGGCGTCGAACCCGCTGCCGCCCGGCACGCGCTATCCCGGCTCGGTCGGCATCGCCGCCGGGCCGGAGATCGCCATCATGGACGACGCCGGCACACTGCTGCCGGCCGGCGAGCTCGGCGAGGTGGTGATCCGCGGCCGCAACGTCACCGCCGGCTACGAGAACAACCCCGACGCCAACGCGAAGGCCTTCACCAACGGCTGGTTCCGCACCGGCGATCAGGGCATCCTCGACGAGGACGGGCTATCTGCGCCTGACCGGCCGGCTCAAGGAGATCATCAACCGCGGCGGCGAGAAGGTCAGCCCGCTCGAGGTCGACGCCGTGCTGATGGATCACCCGGCCGTCGCGCAGTGCCTGACCTTCGCCATGCCGCACGCCAAGCTCGGCGAGGAGGTCGCGGCCGCCATCGTGCTGCGCGAGGGCATGGCGGCGCTGGAGCACGAGCTGCGCGATTTCGTCGGCAGGACGCCTGGCGCAGTTCAAGGTGCCGCGCAAGATCGTCTTCCTGGAGGAGATCCCGAAGG
Organism: uncultured Pseudomonadota bacterium; assembly: GCA_963810715.1. Classification (GTDB taxonomy): domain Bacteria; phylum Pseudomonadota; class Alphaproteobacteria; order Acetobacterales; family Acetobacteraceae; genus DATDIC01. The sequence goes on from CAWEOZ010000003.1 coordinate 75,060, forward strand.
GCGCGACCGGCAAGCTGCAGCGCATCGGGCTGGCCGAGAAGCTCGGCCTGACCGCGTGAAGGTCGCGGTCTTCGGCGCCGGCGCGATCGGCGGACTGCTCGGCGCGAAGCTGGCGGCGGCGGGCGCGGACGTGACCTTCATCGCGCGCGGGCCGCATCTGGCGGCGATGCAGGCGAACGGCGTGCGGCTGATCAGCGGCGGCGCGACCACCGTGGTGCATCCGCGCTGCACCGCCGATGCCGCTCAGGCCGGCGTGCAGGACTACGTCATCGTCACGCTGAAGGCGCATTCGCTGCCCGGCGCGGCGCCGCAGATCGCGCGGCTGATGGGGCCGGACAGCGCGCTGGTCACCGGCATCAACGGCGTGCCGTACTGGTATTTCTACGGGCTCGACGCCCTTCCGCGACCGGCGCGTGGAAAGCGTCGATCCGGGCGGCCGGCTGTGGGACATCCTGCCGCCGTCGCAGGTCATCGGCTGCGTCGTCTATCCCGCCGCCGAGGTGGTCGAGCCCGGCGTCATCGCGCACAGCTACGGCGACCGGTTCAGCCTGGGCGAGCCGGACGGCAGGCGCACCCCGCGCGTCGAGGCGCTCTCGAAACTGCTGATCGCCGCCGGCCTGAAGGCGCCGGTGCGGCCGCGCATCCGCGACGAGATCTGGGTGAAGCTGTGGGGCAACCTGGCGTTCAACCCGATCTCGGCGCTCACCGTCGCCACGCTCGACCGCATCACCGGCGATCCGGCGCTGCGCGCCGTGTGCCGGACGATGATGCTGGAGGCAAAAGCGGTGGCGGAGGCACTCGGCGTGCGCTTCGCCATCGACGTGGAGAAGCGGATCGACGGCGCGGCCGAGGTGGGCGAGCACAAGACCTCGATGCTGCAGGACCTGGAGCGCGGCCGCCCGATGGAAATCGACGCGCTGCTCGGCGCCGTCGTGGAACTGGGCGAGATGGTCGACCACCCGATGCCCACCTGCCGGACCGTCCTGGCGCTGGTGCGGGAGCGGGCGCGGCAGGCCGGGTGTTATTGAGAGATCCTCGGGCGCCGGCAGGGGCGGTGTCCTGCAGGCGCCAATCACGTCCGGAAGTGGCGAGAACCCATCGCCGAAAACGGGCAGGATACCGCCATGCATCTGGACCGCGACGCCTGTTACCGAGCCCTGATCACCCGCGATGCCCGCTTCGACGGGCAGTTCTTCACGGCTGTCCGCACCACCGGCATCTATTGCCGCCCCATCTGCCCCGCCCGGGCGCCGAAGCTGGAGAACATCATCTTCATGCCGAGCGCCGCGGCGGCACAGGCCGCCGGCTTCCGCCCCTGCTTGCGCTGCCGGCCGGAGACCTCGCCCGACCTCGCCGCCTGGCACGGCACGTCCAGCACCGTTTCGCGTGCCATGACGCTGATCGCCGCCGGAGCACTTAACAAGGATGACGTGGATGTGCTGGCGGGCCGGTTGGGCATCGGCGAGCGCCAATTGCGTCGCCTGTTCCAGAAACATCTGGGCGCTTCGCCGATCGCGGTCGCGCACACCAGGCGCGTGTTGCTGGCGAAGCAGCTTATCACTGACACGACCCTGCCCATGACCGAGGTGGCGCTGGCCACCGGCTTCGGCAGCGTGCGGCGATTCAACGACACGTTCCGGAAACTCTACGGACGTCCGCCGCGCAGCCTGCGTCGCGCCACCGCCGGCGAAGCGACGGATTCGGCTATCCGCCTGACACTGCCATTCAAGCGCCCGTATGATTGGTCGGCAATGGTCGGCTTCCTCGGCGCCCGCGCGATAAGCGGCGTCGAGACGCTAAACGACGGCGTATATGCGCGCAGCATCGGCCTCGACGGCGCCGTCGGCAGCATTTCCATCCGCCCGGCGGCGGAGCAGTGCGCGCTGATCGCGGCCATCCGCTTTCCAGTGGTCACGGCGCTGCCGGCAATCGTCGCTCGCATCCGGCTCATGTTCGATCTGGGCGCCGATCCAGCGGTGATCGGAGCACATCTCGCGGAGGACCCGGTGATGGCCCCGCTGGTCGCGGCACGGCCGGGACTGCGGGTACCGGGCGCATGGGACGGGTTCGAGCTGGCGGTTCGCGGCATTCTCGGCCAGCAGATCACGGTCCGCGCGGCGCAGGCGACTTGCGGGAAAGCTCGTGGCCGCATACGGCGCGCCGCTGCCGCCAACCGAAAATCCGGCGCTGGCGGATCTGAGCCACGTGTTCCCATCGCCGGAACGGCTCTCCGAAGCAGCGGATCTGGCAACGGTATTGGGCATGCCCCGCAACCGGGCGGCTTCAATTGTGTCGCTGGCCAAGGCCGCCGCCACCGACCCGCGCCTGTTCGAGCCCGGACGCGGACTGGATGAGGTGATCGCGCGGCTGCGCGCGCTGCCGGGCATCGGCGAATGGACCGCGCAATATATCGCCATGCGGGCGCTGCACGAGCCCGACGCATTCCCCGCCGCGGATATCGGCCTGCTGCGCGCGATGGCGGCGCCGCAGGGCCGGCCGACCCCCGCCACGCTGCTCGCCCGCGCCGAAGCGTGGCGGCCATGGCGCGCCTACGCCGCCCTGCATCTCTGGGCCTCCGGGCCATCAACCAAGAACACCGCCCACGGTGCAGACAAGGAGCTATCGCATGAAACTGTTCCTCGAGCGGGTTCCGTCGCCGATCGGCACGATTCTGCTGGTCTCTGATGGGGCCGCGCTGCGTGCGCTCGATTTCGAGGATTACGAAGACCGCATGTACCAGTTGCTGCGGCGCTACTATGGGCCATACACACTGACGCCCGACCGCGCGTCCGGCGAGGCAACCCGCAGCGTTGCCGCTTATTTCGCCGGTGACCTGGTTGCGGTCGATAGCATCCCCACACGTACAGGCTGGTACGGACTTCCAGCGCCGGGTCTGGGCAGCGCTCCGATGCATCCCGCCTGGTACCACGACGACCTATGGACGACTGGCTGCCAGCATAGGCGCCCCATCGGCCAGCCGCGCGGTGGGTCTGGCGAATGGCGCCAACCCGATCGCATTGGTGGTGCCGTGTCATCGTGTCATCGGCGCCGATTCCAGCCTGACCGGCTACGGCGGCGGGCTGGCGCGAAAAGCATGGCTCCTGCGCCACGAGAAGGCCGCGATGTTGCCGTGCGAAAACGCGGCGTGAAACCCGGTTCTGCTACCGCGACCCCGGCGACAACCTCATCCCCTTCACCTATGGAACGTCGCTGCGCCGATCGCCAGGCCATGAGCCTTCGTGCTTTGCGGCCATAGACTGGAACGGCGGGCGGAGCCGTGATCGTGCCCAGACTGCCCGCTCGTACTGCGCCACGCGGCCCTCGCATCCCGAATTCGCGAGGCCCGCGCCGGCGTCGGCCAGCGCCTGATGGACCACCCCTCCATCTCCGTCGCGTCCGCCTCAAGCCGGGAGCCCGCAAGAATCCCTTCAGCAAGCACTCGCTGCATCTCGGGATGCGCTTCTCCTTCGGGCTCGATGGCGCCCCGTCTGGCGACATGGCCCTGACGGTTTCCAACAAATCGGCCTGGCACGCGATCGGCGACCGGATCGCCGTCATTACCCTTTGGCTCAACAAGACCTTCTCGGAAACCGGTGTGGTCCGCCTCGCTTCCGCTGATAGGCGTCAGGAGCCGGAGGTGGACTTCAATCTCCTCTCCGACCACCGCGACCCACAACGGCTCGCCAAGGGCCTTCGCAAAATTGCTGGATTGCACGAGTTGCCGGCTCTGAAAGCGGTTACTTCCGATGTCTTCGCAGCTAGCTTTACCGATAAGATCCGCCGCGTTGACACCTACAACACCAAGAACGAGATTATTGCCAGCGTCGGCCCCAGCTTTATGGACGGACCGGCACTCCTGCGGAAGTTCATCATCCAACGCTTCATCATGGAATCGGCCGGATTGAACCAGGCGCTGCAGGACGACGAAGCTCTCGAGACCTATATCCGGCGTGCCGCCGTCGGCGTCTGGCACTGCTCCTGCTCCTGCCGAATGGGTGAAGAGACCGACCCGATGGCGGTCACAGATCCCGGCGGTCGGGTCCACGGCGTGCACGGGCTACGCGTGGTCGATGCCTCGATTTTCCCCGTCGGTACGCACGCGCCAATACAAACCTTCCCGACCATGATGGTCGCCGAGAGGATCGCCGACGACATTCTGCATTCCCGCGCCTGAATTCATCGGCATGCTTGACAGCCCCGCCGATCCGGGGAACGTTCGATGTAAACGCTAACATACAATCGTCCTAGGGAGATGCCGATGTTCTTGAAAATCCTGCTCGCTGTCGGAATTGGCGGCCTTCCGCTGTGTTCACCCCATGCATTCGCCCAGAAGGCGGACGTCATGCATTGGTGGACCAGCGGCGGTGAATCCCGCGCCGTCGCCGTCTTTGCCAAGGAATATGACAAGCGTGGCGGCACGTGGGTGGACGATCCCTCCATCGGCCCACAGGCGGAACACGCGGCCGCGCTCAATCGTATCGCCGGCGGTGATCCTCCAACCGGACTGATGTGGACCACCGGCGTCGCCGTCCAGCAGCTTGCGGAGCAGGGAGTCGTGCGGCCGCTGGACGAGTTGGCGAAACAGGGGAACTGGGTGGCAAACCTTCCCCCGTTGCTGGCGAAGAGCGTTACCTACGATGGCCACGTGGTTGCCGTTCCGGTGGATATCGGCGGCGCAAACTACCAGTACTACAGCCTCAAGGTCTTCCATGACCTTAACATGGAGCCGCCCAAGACCTGGGACGAATTCCTGGCAGACGCTCCCAAGATCAAGGCCGCCGGCTACATTCCGCTGGCCTACGGCGCGAATGCACAGCAGGAGGACTGGCTATTCTCCGCGCTCGTAGCGGGCGTGGGCGGCAAGGACCTGTACCATAAAGTGTTCATCGACCATGATCCCAAGGCCGCGGGCAGCGACGCCATGCAGCACGTGTTTTTTGTGATGGGACAGTTGCGGCAATACGTGGATGCCGGCAGCCCCAACCGCAAATGGAACGACACCCTCGCTCTGGTTGAAACCAACAAGGCGGCCCTGATGATCGTCGGCGATTGGGCTTCGGCCGATTTCACCGCAGCCCACGAAACGCTGGGCACGGATTATGGCTGCCAGATGGCGCCCGGCAATGAGGACGTCTATGTCATGACGGAAGACGTCTTTGTGTTTCCAGCGAACAACAAGCCCGATCAGGTCCAGGCACAGGACAAACTTGCCACGGTGATGATGGATCCCGCCGTGCAGACGGCGTTCAATCGCATCAAAGGCTCGCTGCCGGCGAGGCAGGATGCCAGCGTCGAGGGGCTGAATGCCTGCGCTCAGCTCGGCACGAAAATAATCGCCGGCGGAGCGGACAATCAGCTTCCCAACTTCAGCCTCGCCTTCAGCCCCGACACGGAAGGCCAGATCGAGGATCTGCTGGGCAATTACTGGGCCACGCCATCCGTGACACCGTCTGACGCAGCCAAACGGCTTTCGACGATCCTCGCCAGCGCCGGTCAGTAGCGCGTGGCGGCCCCGGTTCCGGTGCCGCTGGAGGCTCCGCTCGCCAGCCTCCAGGCGGACCGGCCGATCGAACGGCGCCAAGTCGGCCGAGCCTATCGCGTCCGCGGCAGCGCCGCCCGCCTGGCGCTGATTCCCGCCATCATCGTCATGGCGTTCTGCTTTTACGGCAGCATGTTCTGGACCGTGTACATCTCGCTCACGCGATCCTTCCTGCTGCCGGTTTACCGCTTTGCCGGTACTGCGCAGTATGTGCGCCTGTTCGCCACGCAGCGCTGGCAGGTCGCCTACTCCAATATGTTCATCTTCGGATCCCTCGACATCATCGGCACGCTTGGTCTCGGCATTCTGTTAGCCGTTCTGCTCGACCGATCGGTCCGTTTCGAAGGCATCTTCCGCACCATCCTGCTCTATCCCCTATCGATCTCGTTCATCGTCACCGGCCTGACCTGGCAATGGATTCTCAGTCCCACCATCGGGGTTCAGCAACTGGTGCGCTCGCTGGGTTGGACCGACTTCCGCTTCGACTGGATCACGCAGCCTGAAACGGCCATCTACACGCTGGTCTTCGCCGGCATCTGGCATCAGTCCGGTCTGATCATGGCGATCATGCTCGCGGGTCTGCGCGGGGTGGACCGGGAGATCTGGCGCGCTGCGCGAATTGAGGGCATCCCTGCAGGGCGAACCTATGTCAGCATCGTACTGCCCATGCTGCGGCCGTTGGTCGTGACCTGCCTCGTCCTCATCGCCATCGCCGTGGTCAAAAGCTACGATTTAGTCGTCGCCATGACTAACGGCGGACCGGGATTCGCCTCCGACCTCCCCGGCAAATTCGTCGTCGATTTCGAGTTTGAGCGGGCGAATATCGGCCAGGCTTCCGCCGCGGCGACCGTGATGCTGGGCTCGGTGCTCGCCATCGTCGCACCATATCTCTACTACGAACTGGCACGAAAAAACCGATGACAACCGCGCAATGCCGCGATCGCGTCGGCCGGATCGGTCTCTATACGCTGATCGTGTGGACCTGCCTGTTCTTCTCCATCCCGCTGCTGGTCGTGATCGCCACCTCGTTCAAGACGTCGGCGGAGGTGCGCACCTTCTCCATCTTCACGCTTCCCGCGTCGCCCAGCATCGCCTCCTGGATCAAGGCCTGGTCGTCCGCCTGCACCGGCCTGAGATGCGGCGGCATCCGGGTCGGTTTCTGGAATTCCGTTCGCATCCTGCTGCCGAGTGTTGTCATTTCCGTGGCCGCCGGCGCCATCACCGGCTACGCCCTGTCCCATTGGCGCGTGCGTGGCGCAAACGTCATCATGCTGCTTCTGCTGTTGTGCGCATTCATCCCCTATCAGGTGATCCTATACCCGCTGGTGAAGATGGTCAGCACGGTCGGCATCTACGGCTCGCTGGCCGGCATCGTCGCGATTCACGTCGTGTTTGGGCTGCCAGTCATGTCGCTGCTATTTCGCAACTTCTACGTCGGCCTGCCTGAGGAGCTGGTGAAAGCCGCTAGGATTGACGGCGCCGGCTTCTGGCGCATTTTCGCCTTCGTGATGCTGCCCTTGTCTGTGAACATCCTGATCGTCGCGACCATCCTGCAGACCACCGGTATCTGGAACGACTATTTGCTGGGCCTGATCTTCGCCGGCCGCGACAACATGCCGATGACCGTGCAGCTCAATGCGCTAGCCACCACCTCCACCGGCGAGATAGAATACAACGTTAATACCGCCGCCGCGCTGCTAACCGCGTTGCCACCCCTGTTGATCTATTTCTTCTCCGGGCGCTATTTCGTGCGCGGTATCACCGCCGGCGCGGTGAAGGGTTAGCCCAGCAAATCGTTGATCTGCCCCGCCACATCCGGCGTGAACGACAACGAGAAGTGTGAAAGCTGGTGCGCGGGCCCCTCCGCCATCACCTTCTGTCCCAGCTGCGCACAGCGGTCGAGCGATCTGATATCCGCATCCAGCCGCGACGGGATCGAGCCCTTGTAGAACGTTTATTCCGTCTGCACCGCCGGATCCACGAACACCCCGGCCAACTTCTTCTGCGCCGCGATCTGTTCCGGATTGCTCGTCTTCAGAAACGCAAAGGCATTGGTCTGCATGATGTAGCTGTCCTGCGTCCCCGGTGCCGGCGTACGGCCCCAGTCCTGATCGATCTTCAGATTTGCCGCCTCGAATTCGCCCTTCGCCCAGTCGCCGACGATCATCAGCGCCGCGTCGTTAGTTTCCACCAGCGCGAGCGAGTCGTTCGATTTCCGTTTCGGGCTTCCCGCGTCGACATATTGCCGCAACTGTCCCATCATCTGGAACGCCTTCAGCACGCCGTCGCTTGCGGCCGCGTTGGCATCATGCTTGACCGTGATCGCCATGTAACCATCCCGCCCCATCATGGCATCCAGCAATCCGATGAACAGCCACACCTCCTGCTGCGCATTGGCACCGAACGCCAGCGGAATGATGCCTGCTGCCTTCAGCTTCGGCGGCTCCTTCAGGAACTCGTCCCACGTCTTCGGTGGCTCCAGATTTGCGTCCTTGAACACCTTGACGCTGTAGAACATCCAATTGACGCCATGGATATTCACCGGCGCCGCTAGAAAATGTCCGTTCATCACCACGTTGCGCAGGATCAGTGGTGGCAGGTGATCCACCCAGTGCCCCGCCTTCGCCAGATCATCGAGATGCGTCAGCAGCCCCTGATCGTCCAGCTCCTTCGTCGGCGGCCCAACCTGCCATTGCATCGCCGTCGGCGGATCTCCGCCGGCGATCCGGTTCAGTGCCAGCGCCTGCTCCGCCTGCGGCCCGACGGCGGGATCGTCCACCCAGGTGCCACCGCGTTTGTCATACTCCTTCGCGAACACGCCGATCGCGAGCGATTCACTCTTGCTGGTGTAGAAGTGAACGACATCGGCTTTCTGCGCGACAGCGGGCGGCGCCACCATTGCCAGGCACAGGCCCGCACAGAAACCCAGGCCCAGTGCAGCCCGAAGCGACACCGTCATTTCGCTTTCCCTCGGAACTATTGTCCTGCTGCCGCGACGATCGCGGCGAATTTCTTCGTCGCCTCCGCCGCGGTCATGCTCGGATTGGCCCAGAACTGGCCAAGCAGATCCGTGTATTGTCCGTAAATGTCAGGCGTGAACACGAGGTAGAAGTTCAGCAACTGGTGTGATGGCCCATGCGCCATCACCTGCTGACCCTCTCGCGCGCAGCGGTCCAGCGAAGCGATGTTGGCGTTCAGCATCGATGGCACCGACCCCTTGTTGCGCGTGAAGTCGGTCTGCACCGCCGGATCCATCATAAGCTCCGCCAGCTTGTGCTGGGCTTCGATCTGATCGGGCTTATCCGTTTTGGGGAACGCGAAGGCGTCGATCGTCATGATGTAGGAATCGCCCGTACCCGGCGACAGCGTGCAGCCATAATCCTTGTCCAGCGTCAGGTTCGCAGCCGCGAAATCCCCCTTCGCCCAGTCGCCAACAACCATCATTGCTGCTTTGTTGGTTTCCACCAGCGCCAGCGTGTCGTTCCATTTCCGGTTGGGGCTTCCCGCATCCACGTATTCGCGCAGTTTTCCCATCACTTCGAATGTCTTGCGCACACCGTCGCTCGCGGCCGCCTTCGGATCGTGATCGATCGAAATCGCACGATACAGATCCGCCCCGCCGACCCCGGCGAGGATTGCCATGAACAGCCAGCTTTCCTGTTGCGCGTTGGCGCCGAAAGCAAACGGGATATAGCCGGCCGCCTGGATCTTCGGGGCATCGGCGAAGAACTCGTCCCAGGTCTTGGGCGGCTGCACCCCGGCCTGCGGAAGCACCTTCGTGCTGTAAAACATCCAGTTGGCACCGTGGATGTCCACCGGCGCGCTATATACGTGACCATCCACGGTGACTTTGTCCAGCAATAACGGCGGCAGGTTCTTTTTCCAATCACCTTGCTGCGCCAGCCAGTCCAGATTGGCGAGCAGCCCCTGCTCGGCCAGCTCACGCGTCGGAGCGCCGGTCTGCCATTGCATCGCTGTCGGCGGGTTGCCTCCGGCAATGCGGTTCATCGCCAGTGCGATCTCCGCCTGCGGCCCGATGGCGGGATCGTCCACCCAGGTGCCGCCGCGCTTCTGATATTCGTGAGCAAACACGGCGACCGCGCGCAATTCACCGCCGCTGGTCCAAAAGTGAATGACATCAGCCTTCTGCGCCCGCGCCGGCAGGCATGCTCCAACCGCGAACAGGCCCGCCGCGATACACATCAGGCCGCGCATTCGACTGTCCTCCCGATCACTTTCGCAATGAGTAAGCGATTACACGAACTGCGTCCAGTGCCCTATCCGCGGAACCCGGATGGGCAGAAGATATCCCATCAGTCTGGACAGACTCCTTGTAATCGCTTACTAAGCCTTCCACCCCCCAAGGACGGTGCGGGCCCGTTTCGAGGCATACATGGCAGGACTGGCCCAAACGCCCGCAGCAGACTTCGTTGACTGTGACGTTCATCTCACTGTGCCCGATACGCGCGCACTCGTCCCCTACCTGGACGATTACTGGCGCGAGCACGTGCTCCGCCGCGGCATCGATGGCGACAACCTTGAGATCAGCGCCTACCCGCCGAACGCGCCAATTAACTGCCGGCCAGACTGGAAGGCTGCGAAGGGCCTCCCGGCGTCGCAGTTCGAGCAGCTCCGCGACCATGTGCTGGAACCATTCGATCCCCGCTTCGCCATCTGCAATGTCCTGCACGGCTCGCAGGTCATGTTCAGCGAAGATCTGTCCGCCGCTCTGTGCAGGGCGGTCAACAACTGGATCACCGCCGAATTTCTCGACCGTGACCCGCGGCTGCGAGCCTCCATTGTCGTGCCAGTGCACAGCCCCGATCTCGCAACGGCGGAGATCGAATATCGCGCTGCGGACAAGCGCTTCGTCCAGGTGCTGATGTTTTCGATGACGGAGCTGCCGCTCGGTCGTCGCCAGTACTGGCCTATGTACGAAGTGGCGCAGCGCCACGGGCTGCCGATCGGCATCCACGCTGGCAGCAGCTTCCGCCATCCGCCCAGCGCGCTCGGCTGGCCGTCCTACTACATCGAGGATTACGTGTCGCAGGCGCCCGGTTTCGCCGGTACGCTCAACAGCCTTGTCGCTGAAGGCGTTTTCCTCAAATATCCCCAGCTCAAGGTCGTGCTGATCGAATCCGGCGTGACTTGGCTGCCCGCCTATCTCTGGCGCATCAACAAGACCTGGCGCGGGGTCCGCTCCGAGACCCCCTGGCTGAACCAGCCGCCATCAGAAATCATCCGCGATCACGTCCGCCTGACCATCCAGCCGTTCGATGATCCGCCCGGTCTGGATCAGGTGCAGACTATCCTGGATGAAATCGGCTCCGACGACATGCTGCTGTTTTCCACCGACTACCCGCACTGGCACTTCGAGGGAACCGACGCCATCCCTGCCGGGTTGCCGAAGAACATCCTGCCCAAGGTGCTCCTGGACAACGCGCTGGCCACCTACCAGCGGCTGAATTGAACGAGAAGCGGAGGCATAGATCATGAACGTGGCAGTTCTCGATCGCCGACCGGAAACGGTCAGCCCGACCTACAAGGGCTTCATCGATTGCGACGTGCATCCGTTCTACAAGTCGCCGGCGGAGTTCGACGAATTTCTGTCGGCGCGCTGGCGGGAGCACCGTCGCATCTTCGGAGGTCGCACCCGTCAAGGTCTGTCGAAAGCCTCTAACTATCCACGCATGTCGCCCGGCAACGGCCAGCGGATGGACGCCTGGCCGCCGGACGGAACGCATCCGGGTTCCGATTTGCCCTTTATGCAGAAGCAACTGCTCGACCTGTTCGACGTTTCCTACGGCCTGCTCGCCCCGCTCGTCGGGGGCGGCGCCGGCGAGCGCAACATCGAGTTCGGCTCCGCACTCGCCACCGCGGTGAATGATTGGCAGCTCGCCCGTTGGAGCGATCCGGAGCCGCGCCTCAAATCCGCCGTCCAGGTCAATATCGAGCATCAGTCCGGCGCCATCGCCGAGATCGAAAAAAGGGCCGGCGATCGCCGCTTCGCCCAGGTGCAGATCCCGCCGCGCGGCCTCGAACCACTTGGGCGACAGCGCTACTGGCCCATCCTCGAAGCCTGTGCCGCCAACGGCTTTCCCGTCTCGCTGCATCTCGGCGGCACCAGCGGACATCCCTCCACCGGCGGCGGCTGGCCCTCCTTCTATCACGAGGAACATCCGTCCTACGCCCAATCCATGCAGACCCTGGTCGTCAGCCTGGTCTGCGAAGGTGTGTTCGAACGCATTCCGAACCTCAAGGTTGTGCTGGTCGAAGGCGGCTTCGCCTGGCTGCCGGCGCTCTGCTGGCGGCTCGACAAAGCGTGGAAGCGACTGCACACCGAAGTGCCGTTCCTGCGCCAGAAGCCATCCGACTATGTGCGCCAGCATGTCTGGCTCACCACCCAGCCGATCGAGGAGCCGGAACGCCCGCACGACATGCTCAGCACGATCGAATGGATCGGCCCCGATCGCATCATGTTCTCCACCGACTATCCGCACTGGGACCAGGACGACCCCCGCTTCGCCTTCAAGGTTCCCCTGCCGGACGAATGGCGGCGGAAAATCTACCATGAGAACGCGCGGGCGCTGTACGGTTTCGACTGAAACATGAGCCGTCACATCGTCGCCAAGGTTGATGAGATTGCGCCGGGCTCGTGCAAGATCGTGACAGTCAAAGGCCGTGAGATTGGGGTGTTTCACACCAATGACGAGTTCTTTGCCATCATTAACCGCTGCCCGCACCAGGGCGCGCCGCTTTGCCGTGGCATGCTCGTCAGCCGCCTCGAATCCTCTGCCCCCGGCGAATACAAGCTGACGCGGCAGGGAGAGATGCTGCGCTGTCCCTGGCACTGCTGGGAATTCGATATCAGGACCGGGCAGTCCTGGTGTGATCCCAATAGTGTGCGGGCGCGGACATACGCTGTGGAGGTAGAGCCAGGTGCCGTACTGGCCAGGGGGCCATTCGAAGCGGAGACGGTGCCCGTCACGGTCGAGCATGACTACGTGGTCCTGACGGTCTGAGTCTCCCCGCAGGAGGCAGTTTGGAGAGACGCTTCATTGCCATGACAGGTGCGGAACCCACCGCCATCGCCATTGTGCGGCGCCGGACGCGCCGGCCGGGCAGGTACTGCGGCCAGGCTTCAGGACGTGGCACGGCACGCTGGCGTATCGACCGCTTCCGTCTCCCGGGCGGTGAATACGCCGAATCTGGTCTCGCCGGAGTTGCGCGACCGTATTTCCCGCGCGGCGCAGGAACTGAAATGGGTACCAAACGGCGTTGCGAAGGCGCTGGCGTCGCTGCGCACGCGCACCGTGGGTGTCATGATCCCCACACTCTCCCACCAGAACTTCGCCACGCTGATCGAGGCGCTGCAGCATGATCTCGGCAAGGCGAACTACACGCTGATCCTGTGCTGCATCGACGTCTCGGACCATTTGCGGCTCAACCAGGCCCGCAAGCTGATCGAACAAGGTGTCGAGTGCCTTGTGCTGGTTGGCGAGGCGCAGCCGGTCGGGATTTTCGATCTTCTTGAGTCGCAGTGTATTCCTTATGTGATCACCTATACCAGTGGCCGGGAGAAGCGGCACCCCTGCATCGGGTTCGACAACTATATGGCCGCCATGAAGCTGACCGAGCACTTGCTCGGTCTTGGCCATCGCGACTTCGCGATCGTTGCGCACGAGACCGAGGCCAACGACCGGATCCAGCAACGTATCGAGGGGGTCAGCAACACCCTCGCACGCGCCGGCATCGCGATCCGCCCGCAGCATTTCGTTCGCGCCAACAGTAGATTTATCGCCAGCGGCCGGGAAGGTATGCGTAGAGTTCTGCAGGCCGAAGGACCGCACCCGACTGCCGTCGTGTGCACCAATGATTATATCGCCACTGGGGCCATCATCGAAGCCAAGAAACTCGGCTTCGCCGTTCCGGATGATCTCAGCATCGTCGGTTTCGATGATACTGACATGTCGGCCCATCTCGACCCCCCGCTGACCACGATCCGTGTGCCGAGCTGTGTCATGGGCCGGGAGCTCGCAAAATACATCGTCTGCCTGCTGGAGACAGGGAAGGCGGAATGCCCGCCACCTCTTGATGCGGAAATGATAATTCGGCGGAGCACAGCGCCGTCTCGGCAAGTATAGGGTTCTCATGGCGGTTCGATTCGGTGTTGTCGGCACAGGTTATTGGGCGAGCGAGGTACACGTGCCGGGACTTTCGCAAACCGACGATGCCGAGGTGGTCGGATTGTGGGGAAGAACTCCCGGTCAGGTCGAGGAAATCGCAGCAAGATATCGTATTCGTCCGTTCTCGCGCCTATCCGACATGCTGTCGGAGGTGGATGCGGTAAGTATTGCCGTTCAACCTCGGGCTCAACGGGACATTGCTGCAACCGCAGCGCAGGCCGGCAAACACCTTATTCTTGAGAAGCCGCTTGCCATGACGGTCGAGGATGCCCGGGCTATCGAGGCCGCGGTCAAGAAGTCTGGGGTCGCCAGTATAGTGTTCTTTATCCGGCGCTTTATTCCTGAAATCGCGGCGGCGATCGAAACCCAGCACGGGGCTGGATGGGAGCGCGGCCTGGTTCGCGTGCATTCTTCGGTCATGATCACGGACAGTCCTTATCGCAACTCCAGATGGCGGCAGGAGCCAGGAGCGGCACTCTGGGACATCGGGCCGCATGTCTTGGCTGTGCTCATTCCACTTCTGGGCGATCTGAGTTCGATCGAGGCGAGCTTGGGGCCGGACAAGAGAGTAGTCATCAAGACCGTGCACCAGAGCGGCGCTCGCGCTGATGTCTCACTGACGTTGCATGCGGAACCAACCGACGTCGTGAACGATTACCGATTCACTTCGCCTGGCCGAGAGGTGATTCTGCCCAATCCGGAGTTGCAGCGGCCGGATGCGTTCAGCCGAGCGGCGAGCCAGCTGATTGCCCAGGTGGCCTCGGGTCAGCACAGGATTGATTGCGATGTCGCCCTGGGGGCCAAAATCGTTGATCTACTGACGCAGGCCGAACATACACTCAGCCGTGGGAAGGGCGGGTAGATTTCGCGCCGCACGCCATCCTGGTCAGAGCCCAAGAACGTCCTTGACGCGCTTGGGGTCTGCACCAGCATCGAGGATCTGATTCTTCGCCCAGGCGCACATCGGACCTTTTGGCTTCGCCTGAAGGAGAGATGCATCACCTCAACCCGGTGGACGAGGCGCGTGATCCCGATTTGTTCGAATGTTCGGTAAAGATCGTTGCGGGGATACGGGTTCGAATCCCGTAGGGGCACCCTGCGGCCCCAACTCAAAACGACCTCAATCTGCCGGGATCACCGATGCAGCCGCGAGGTGGTAAGCTCGCAACGGTTACCGTTCATAAATGGCCATTTCCGTCCACGCCGATACCCCTTGGCAGGTGACCCCCGGGAGCGATGCGTGCCCGCGGGTCGCGCGGCACGGATGCAGTCCGCGCCGGTCGCGTACGTATCTCATCCCTGGCCCGGAAGTGCGCGGGCTCAAAGTGCAGCGAGCGCCTTGTCGACACCATCACGCAGACGGTACCATCCGGCGACGGCCGGGATGAACCACGGCTTGCCGCTGTAGAACGGTGGCGCGCGGAATGCGTCGCTGTCGAACGCACAGGCGCGGTTCTGTTTGCCCAGAATTTTCCGCGCCAACTGAAGGCCTAGATAGCTCATCATTGCGACGCCGCTGCCGTTGCAGCCGACCGCATAGTGGATGCCGGCATGCACACCCATATGTGGCAGGCGATCGGTGGTCATGCCGACGAACCCGGTCCAACAGAAGGCGATGCCCACGGGCCGCAACTCCGGCCAGACTCCGCACAGCATGCGGTGCAGGTCGCCAGCCGCGGTGCGTGCATCGGTCTCGAAGATTCGCGGTCGGCCACCGAAGATCATCCGCGTGCCGTCAGGTGATAGACGGATCCAGTATAGGTTGCGCTGCGTGTCGGACAGCATGCGCTGACGAGGAATCAGCGCCGCGGCCATGCCTGCCGGCATCGGTTCCGTCGCGACGACATACGCAGTGACCGGAATCATGCGGCGTTGTAGATAAGGAACGGCGCGGTCCGTATAGCCGTTGGTCCCCATGATCACGTTCCTGGCTCGGACCAGTCCGCGCGCGGTCTGCACCAGGAATCGCGTCCCGTCATGTGCACCGCCTTCGCGCGCAATACCGAGCACACGGGCATGTGAGGCAAGGATCGCGCCCCTCCGGCGAGCCGCCTCGCGCAACGCCCGGTGATATTTCGCCGGATGCAGCCCGCCATAGTCCTCTATCAGCAGCCCGCCGTGATAGCGGCGTCCGCCCACTTCGCCGGCCAGTTCGGCTCTGGAAAGCATCGACACGGTTGAACCGGCGTGATCGCGCAACAATGCCGCCCAGTGCGCAAGACGCGCACCGTGCTGCGGGACATGTGCGAGGATGATGCGCCCGTAACGCACATAGTCCGCATCAAGATGGTACTTGTCGACACGCTCCTGCATCATCCGCAGCGATTCACCGGCATCTTCCAGTATGCGTGCCTGCCGGCCGGCTTCAACGCCGCGGATGGCACCCGAGACGACGAATTTCTGCCCGCCGGTGACCATGGCGCCACTGCGTGTGCTGGCGCCCGCACCGAGTGGTCCGGCGTCGAGAACAACGCACGTCGCGCCGCTATCGGCCAGTTCCAGCGCACTGCACAGGCCGGTGTAGCCGGACCCGACGATTGCGACGTCCACCTCGTCGGGCAAAGGTTGCGCGGACGCGTCCTCAGGCGGCGCCGCCTGCCACCAGTAGGGTGTGTCCTTGAAGTCTTGGCTCAGCGCGTTGTCACGCATCGTCAGCGCTACGACCGCGGCGCCTCGCGCGGCCGGACGCCGATCATGATGGCCTGCGCGACGAGCTCGGGCGGGTCGTGGAAGATCCCGCCGGATAGGCCGCCGCCAAGCTCTTTCGATTCCATCGCGCGCCGTGCCTCGACGGCGGTGCGGCGCGAGCGATTGCCCTTGCTAAGTCGTCTCGCGCGGATCTCGATGTAGTCGCCCGCATAGACCGGCTTGAAGAATTCCGCCTTTTCGTAGGCTGCGAGGTAGGCATCGGTGCCTTCGGTACGAATGCCCAGCTCCGAGCTGCAATCGGCGAACAGGCGCAAGATCGTCGCGGCCGGAATAAGACCGTTCGCGTAGTGCGTGTCGTGCAGCCCGAGCCGCACGCGCAGAAAGCCCTCGGGTTGCTTCTCGTCGTCGCCTGGCATGGCTTCCTCCATCGTGATCTAGCCCAGAACGCGGTCGAGCAGTGTCCCGGCGTTCCTCTTCAGGTAATTCTCCAGCACCGACCCCTTGAGCCGGAGCAGCGGGATCTCGGCCATCAACCGCTCCTGCGACAACATCGGCCGCCCATGACCAGCCGCCGTGATTGCAGATGATGTCGAGCTCCGGTCGTGGCAGCGAGTTCGTCGACGAAACTCGGGTGGCCGTGGCGGGTCGGGCTGTTGGTCGAAAAGTTGACTCCGACATCAACTTCGACGGGATTGCCGAGCTCCGCCGCCTTGGCGTAAAGCAGCCAGCACGCAGATGCCGATCACGGCGACACCGGACGGAATGGCGGTCACGGGTGCTTCATCTGGCAACGCGTTCCAGCACAGAGCGTCCTCGGGCAGCCCGGCGCGCGGTCCCGCGCAGCCGGACGCCCTCGGCGGCGGCAAAGGCCACGATCGCGAAGCCAAGAAGCAGCGTGGAGACCGCGGCGATGGTCGGGTTGATCTCGGTTCGCAGATAGTTGAACATTCGCAACGGCAGCGTAGTCCCCGCGCCACCGCCGATGAAGATCACCATGATGATCTCGTCCCATGACGTGATGAAGGCGAAGATCGCGGCGGCGAAGAAGCTCGGCCGCAGGATCGGCAGGGTAACGTGGCGGAAGGTCCAGGCGACTCCCGCGCCCATCGTGTAGGAAGCCTCCTCCAGGCGGCGGTCGACCCGCTGGAATCCCGCCACCATGAGGACGACGGTAAAGGGCAGCGCCAGGATGGTGTGCGCCAGCACGATGCCCTGAAAGCTGCCAATCAGGTGGAACGTCACATAGACGCTGTAGACCGCGATGGCGACCACCACCGAGGGCACGATCAGCGGCGTCATCAGCACCATGCGGACGAGGCCGATACCCGGGAACGGCATGCGGACGATGACCAGGGCCGCGAGCGAGCCAATCCCGACGGCAAGGACGACGACGCAAAGTGCGATCTCGAAACTGAGCACGGTGGCGTCGATCCACTGCGGATCGCTGAAATAGTCGCGGTACCACTGCAGTGAGAGGCCGGGCGGCGGGAACTGCAGATAAAGTCCAGAGCTGAACGATACCGGCACGACAACGAGCAGGGGCACCACAAGGAACGCGAAGACGGCAATCGAGTACGCCCACAGAAGGACGTTCGGCAGGCTGCGGAGAAGACGCGCGAGGTTCATCCTGCCCCCACGTCGCGGAACAGCCGGTCGAAGCCGAGCAGGCGATCGTAGACGACGAAAAGACCGACCACGATGGCGACGAGCACCACGGCCATCGCCGTGCCCTCGCCCCAGTTCAGCAACTGGATCTGCTGCTGGATGTAAACCGAGATGGTCGTCTCCTGCGGGCTGCCGAGCAGCGCGGGCGTGATGTAGAAGCCCATCGCCAGGATGAAGACCAGCAGGCAGCCCGCGTAGACGCCAGGCAGCGACAGCGGCAGGTAGACGCGCACGAACGTCTGGCGGAATGACGAGCCCATGCTGCTTGCCGCCTCGATCAGGCTGCGGTCGATGCCGAGCATGGTCGAGTAGAGCGAGAGCACCATGAACGGCAGCAGGAAATGGGTCATGCCGACGATCACGGCGAAGCGGTTGTAGAGCAGAGGGTAGGGCCGGTCAGACAGTCCCAGGTCGATCACCGCTTCATTGATCACGCCGTGACGACCCAGCAGCACCATCCAGGCGTACATGCGGACCAGAAGGCTGGTCCAGAACGGCAGCAGGACGAACATCATTAGCCGAGTGGCGCGCGCCCGCGGCTGTCGGCTCAGCAGATAGCTGACAGGGTAGGACAGCAGTAGCGTGGCAACGGTGCACTGTGCGGCGATGATGAGCGTCGTTTCGATGATCTGCCACAGCGTCGGATCGGTCACCACCGCAACGTAGTTGTCGATCCCGGGCGTCGGGTCGAGAAAGCTCTCGGCGACGAGGCGCAGCAACGGGTAGAGAAACAGGAGCAGAACCAGGGCCAGGCTCGGCGCGACGAGGATGAACGGCAGCAGCCGCATCCATCGCCCGTCGCCCGGCCGCGCCGCCGGCCGGTGCATCCTGCTCCCCACCCGCTATCCCGACCGCCGCCGCTACTTGGTGATCACCCACCCGGTGAAGCGCTTTTCCACCGCCAGCCCGTTCGCCCCCCACCAGTTGTCATCGGAGACGACCGTCGTCGCGAGGTGTGCCGGTGAGGTTGCGAGATACTGCCGCACATTCTCCGGCAGCAGCGCCGCCGTACCCTTGTTACCGCCGGCATATCCGCTGAGCGTCGCCTGCGCGGCCTGACGATGGGGATCCTGCATCCAGGCGATGAGTTTCATTGCGTTGTCGTAGTGCTTTGCGCCCTTCGGGATCGACCACCACGAGGTGCGCAGGATGGCGTCATCCCAGGCCACGCCGAGCGGCGCCTTGTCCTTGACGATAAGCTGATAGGGTCGGCCGTTCCAGGCCGTGCCCATCACGCAATCCCGGTTGACGATGGCCTGAACGGATTGCGCCCCGGTGGTCCACCACACGCCGACATTCGACTTCAGCTTGTCGAGCTCCTTGTAGGCGAGGTCCTGGTCGATCGGATAGACCTTGTCGCGCGGCACGCCGGCGTGCATGACGCCAAGCTCGAGGTTATCGTACGCATCCTTCCACAGGCAGCGCGGCCCTGGGAAGTCCGTCTGATTCCACAAATCCATCAGCGACGTCGGGTGTTTGCCCGAGAGCGGAAAGACATTGGTGTTCCAGGTCAGGATCGTCGAATACGGACCGTCCCAGACGCCGTACTCGGTCACCGCGGTTTTCGGCAGGTCGTCCATCGGCAGCTTGGAAAGATCGAGCTTCGCCAGCAGACCCGCCTTTTCGGCACGCAGGAAGTCGCCATCGTCGATCTCGGTGACGTCCCACTCGACATTGCCGCTCGTCACCATTGCCTTCAGCTTGGCGTCGTCAACCGGCGCGCTGGAGATGACCTTGATCCCGGTCGCCTGCGGTGAATGGATCCCACTGAATCTTCCGGTTGATGTCATCAAGCACGCCACCCGAGGAATTGATGTAGACGACCTTGTCCTGCGCATTCGCAGGCGTCGCGGCCATCAGTGCCGCAACGCCGATCGCAGCGACCAGTGTCGTCACGCTAGCGGCGACGATTGCCGGCCCAGTGATCCTTTTTGCCATTCTGCCTTCCTCCTTATTGACCCTGTTGCCGTGTTCCGCCGCCGGGGAAGATCCCCATATCGGCGAATTTCCAACCGATGCGCACGCGGTCGCCGACTGCGACGACGTCCCTGGTGTTGCCGGAAATCTCGGCGCTGATCATCTCACCGCTGTCGAGTTCGCAGGTGACGTCGATGACATTTCCGACAAAGGTGACCTTTACGACTGACGCAACAAAACTGATTTCCGCCGTGGTCGCATCGTCCAAGCGGATGAACTCGGGGCGAATGGTGATGTGACATGCGTGTGCCGGCGCCGCCCCGGGAAACCCGGCGATGCGGAATTCGGTACCGGCCGCGGTCGTCAGCAGCACCGTGCCGTCGCCGCACACCGCGCGCACGTTACATTCGAAAAGGTTTGTCGAGCCAACGAAGTCGGCGACGAAGCTGCTGACGGGATGGCGATAGACAGTGACGGGATCGCCGATCTGGTGGATGCGTCCGGCCTGCATGACGGCAATTCGGTCGGACATCGTCAGCGCCTCTTCCTGGTCGTGCGTGACATAGACACAGGAGATCCGCAGGTCCTGCTGGAGCTGGCGCAGTTCGATCTGCATGTGCTCGCGCAGCTTGCGATCGAGCGCACCGAGCGGCTCGTCCATCAGCAGAACCGCCGGTTCGTAGACTAGCGCACGGGCGACGGCAACGCGCTGCTGCTGGCCGCCCGAGAGCTGCGTCGAATAGCGGTTACCGAGGTCGTGCAGATTGACCCGCGCGAGCGCCTGATCGACGCGTTGCCTGATCTCGGCGGTCTTCATGGAACGGATACGGAGCGGGTAGGCGATGTTTTCGAACACCGTGAGATGCGGGAAGAGTGCGTAGTTCTGGAAGACGAAGCCGACGCCACGGCGCTGGGTCGGAACGGACGACACATCGGCACCGTTGATGAACACCTGTCCGGCGGTCGGCGCCGTCAGCCCGGCGATGATGCGCAGCAGCGTCGACTTGCCCGAGCCGCTCTGGCCGAGCAACGTCACGAATTCGCTCGGCCAGACGTCGAGCGACACGCCGTCCAGTGCCGTGAAGCTGCCAAAACGATGGGTGATCTGCGACAGGCGCACCGCGGCAACACGGGACGCGGCACCGGTTTCCCGACCATCCGGTCCTCCCAACCGGGTCGTCGCCACGCTGCTCACCACCAGCGGCCCTCGATGCGATCGAAGCAGCCACCGCGCGGGTTCGCCGCGCCCTGCAGAATGTGCTTGGCAATCTTGCCCGATACGGTCTTCGGCAAATCACTCCGGTACTCGATATAGCGAGGCACCTTGAAGCGCGCGAGGTTGGCTTCGCAGTATGCGATGATGCGCTCGGGGGGCAGCGTTTCGCGGGTCATGCCAGGCTGCAGCACGATACAGGCCTTGACCTCCTCGCCGCGCGTCTCGTCAGGTACCGGCACCGCCGCGGCTTCGACAATGTCGGGCAGGGCGCACAAGACGGCTTCGACCTCCCGCGCGGAGATATTCTCGCCGGCGCGGCGGATCATCTCCTTGACCCGGCCGACGATGTAGAAATAGCCGCGCTCATCCTGGCGGAACAGATCGCCGGTGCGAAACCAGTCGCCATGGAAGGCGGCGGCGGTTGCTTCGGGCTTGTTGTAGTAGCCCTGCAGCAGGCCAGGCCCGCGCACCAGCAGTTCGCCTGTCTCGCCAACCGGCACGGTGTTGCCGTGGTGATCGGCAATGCGCGCCTCGCGAAACGGTGACGGCATCCCGCATGAGCCAGAGCCCACCATGTCGGTCGCCTCGATCGGCATGAACAGGCCGGAGCCGATCTCGGTCATGCCGAAGGCCTCGCGGGCGACGATGTCAAATCGCTCCTCGAGTGCGGCGTGGTTCTCCTTGTGCAGGCCATAGACGTTGACGCGGATGATCGCGTTGTCGCGGTCGTGCGGCGACGGCGGCTGCTTGAATGCGATCTCGGGGAACAGGCAGAAATTGATCCGCTGGCTGCGCACCCACTCCATGAAATGGCTCGCACTCTGCCGGCGCGCGACGAGCAGCGTCGCCCGCTGATAGAACGCCATCAGCAGCAACCATTGCGGATCCATGTAAAAGAATGGGGTCGCCGACAGAATCCGACTGTAGACGCGGCCGTCGCGCCGAGCGTTGGTCTTCGAAACGGTCAGCCAGTAGCGGTGCGAGAGCATGCAGCCCTTGGGGAAGCCAGTCGTTCCTGACGTGTACTGGATATTGAGAAGCTCATCGAGACCAGGAGTGACTGCTGCTGCGAAATCATCGCGTTCGCCTACCAAAAGGTCTTCCCAGGACAGGCAGCCAGGAGCCACGCCGCCGACAGTGATCACATGGCGATCGGTCAGCCTCTCAGGCCGCTGCGACATCCCGGCAAGCTGCGCGAGGCAGGATTCGGCGAGCACCAGCCAGCCGACGTCGCCGTCGACAATGACGTAGTCCATCTCGCGTGGGGTATAGGCGTAGTTCATCGGCACCATGACGGCGCCGAGCCGGGCCAGTGCAAGCCAGGTGATCGGCAGCGCAGGGACGTTCGGCAACATCACCCCGACATGGCTGCCTTTGCCGACGCCGCGCCGTGCCAGGCCGTTGGCGAGACGATTGACGCGGCGACGCAGCTCGCCGTAGCTCAGTCGTTCACCGGACTCGAAGAAATCGAGTGCCGTAGTGTCGGGCACCTCGGCGGCCGCGTCATCGAGCAGGGCGGCCACGTTTGGCGGTAACGGTTCGCTTTCGATCTGTCGCAGCCGCTCGGCCAGCGGGGGCACACGGACAGCAAGCACGTCACGGCGCGACATGACGCCCCCCGACACTCCCGCCATGCGCAGTTGGCGCGGTTCGAGTCATCTTTTCGACCAACTCATTCGGCGTCGTCTCCCCGCGGGCCACTTTGAGCGAGAGCACGCTAGAACGTTTTCGTCGGAGGGCAAAGCATGCGGGATTTGTTCGGAGGAGCGTAAGTGTCGTGGTCGAGCAGTTGAATAGGCGTTGTCCACTTGATGGATGCCGCGTGGCGATCTCCTGAAGACAGAGTCTGGTGGTTATGCAGCCGGCGGCGTGACGACCACGTGATGCCGTGTGGCGAAAGTGGCATCGCGGGCGCTCCGGTGGTCGCCGGCGAAGGCGCCATGGCGACGGAGCTGAAGGTGGTTCTGGATTTGGCTGTGAATCGAGAGGAACGCCGAGCATGGCAGGCCGACTTGAACCTGCTGCATCTGCCACTCTCGGATGCTATACGACGCCCTCTACTGCGCCCGCTGCTAGGCCGAGAACCTGCGACGCCATCGCCAGGCCGCATCCGCTCGCGACCGCCGAGTTTACCACCTTGCGCACGCGCCTGCTCAAGATTGCAGGCCGAATCACAGAGACCGCTATAGGGTTCCGCATCGCCTCGCCGCCGCCTGCCCCGAGGCGATGGTGTTCCGCTGCATCGCGGCCAGCCCTCCAGCCCGCCGCACCGTGAAACGAGGGCGTCCGGCGCCTTCCGCACCCGGTCCGGCCAACACCCAACGCCGTTATCAACCAGACGACCACGCTGACATCGCGATGAAACAGGCGATACGCGGCGCTGCGGCCCTGCTCAGACGCCAACCCACCATCGATGCGATGAACGGGATGGGCTAAAAACGGGTTCTCGATCCGCGCGGCGGAATATGCCGGGCGCGGATGATGTGATGATGCGGGTCTACGCGGCGATGGCGCAAAAGGAGCGGGAACTGATCAGCGAGCGCACCAAGGCCGCGCTGGCGACTGCACGCGCGCGGGGAAAGGCGCTGGGCGGGGATCGGGGCTATCGGACATCCGCAGCGCCTGACGCCTTTGCTGCCACCCTCGCGCGGCAGCAAAGGGCGGAACGGATAGGGCATTGCCGGGCTCTGGAACGCGAGGCTTTGCGGCAGGATGGCGCCAGGTCGCTGGCAGCTCTGGCCCGGGCTCGGCGTCGACGGCTCCGACGATCTGATGCAAGAGAGCCCGTCCGGCTACCGCTGTGAATCGGCACCGATCCGGGACCCTGGCACAGCTCGCGCCAACTGCTTGAAATATGACTGAACCGATGTGGAAGCGGGCGTCCCGATGGGTACCGATCGGGACTCCAACCCGAACGAAATTCCCGCTGCGGCGGTCGGATCCCTCTTCGGTGCCGGTTCACAACCGGTTCCGGCAACGCGAACTCCGTGTCTGTCGTATATTCAACGAAATGCAATCTCTCGCGCCTACGCGGGGTCCGGTGGTCGGAGTCCAAATGAGGCCAGTCATTTAACTCGGCCTCGACGGCCGGTCGGGTGGCAGTGACCCTGTGGGTGGCTTTCCCCCGTCTGCTGCCGGTCCGGGACGCACTGATACCGAGCGTGTTCATCAACGACGAAACTGTTGAGGATCGTCCTATTTCAGGTTAGTCTTTCTTCGGAACGGGTGGAGACGCTAACCATCCGGCGAATATAGGGTTAGTTCGGGGTTTCATCCGGGGATCCCGGATAACTGCCGCGAAGTCCCAGCAGGGCGGCGACTGTGGCAGCAGTGAGGTCTGAACGCATGGATCCGGCGACTTGCGCGCCGCAATTGGTGCCTGATCCGGCGCCGGTACGGGGAGCTTGAACATGTTAAATCGAAGAGACTTCGCCCTCTTGGCAGCGACCACGCCGCTCGCAGCGTTGCTCAAGCAAGCCGCGAACGCCGCGACGCCAACGAACATCGTGGTTTTCGCGTCCCAGATCGACGACGTCATCACCTGCGATCCTGGTGAGGCGTACGAGATTTCGGCGCAGATATTCCTCTCCAGCGTCTATGACCGTCTCATGCGCTACGAGGCAGAGGACATGACCAAGCTGGTCGGCGGCGTCGCCGAAAGCTGGACGGTATCGCCCGACGCCAAAACCTATACCTTCAAGCTACGCACCAACCAGAAGTTCGAGAGCGGGGCGCCCGTCACCGCCGATGACATGGCGTTTTCGCTCCAGCGCGTCATCATCATGAACAAGCCGCCGGCCTTCCTGTTCACCCAACTCGGCTGGAACAAGGAGAACGTGCGCGATCTCGTCAAGGCACTCGACGCCAATACGCTGCAGTTCACGATCACCGAGGATTTCGCCCCGACCCTGGTGCTGAACGTGATGGCCACCGTGGCAGCCTCGGTGGTGGAGAAGAAGGTAGCGATGGCCAACCAGGCGAACAATGACCTCGGCAACACCTGGCTGAAAACCCACTCAGCCACATCAGGCGCCTACAGGCTGGTGTCATGGAAACCCAACAAATCCGTCACGATGGAGGCCAATCCCGGCTACCATCTCGGCTTGGCAAAGACGAAGCGGGTGGTCATTCGCCACGTGCCCGAACCGGGTTCGCAGCAGCTCCTGCTGGAAAAAGGCGATATCGACATCGCGCTCAGCCTGCAGCCCGACCAGTTCAAATCGCTGGCCGGCAACAAGGACGTCAAGATCGAATCCTTCCCCTATTCCGGAACCTGGTACATCGGGCTCAACCTGGCCGACCCGCGGCTGAAGAACCCGAAGGTAAGGCAAGCGCTGAGATATCTCGTCGATTACGAGGGCATGGCTGACACCTTCCTAAAGGGCCGTTTCGTGGTGCACCAGACCTTCCTGCCCATAGGTCTGTTCAGCGCGATTGCCTACGACCCCTACAAGCTCGACGTCGCCAAGGCGAAGGCGCTGCTGGCGGAGGCGGGCTATCCGGACGGCTTCGATCTGAGGCTCAGCACCGCAAATATCTCGCCGCAAATCGATATTGCCCAGTCGGTGCAGCAAACTATGGGCCAAGCCGGTGTGAAGGTGAACCTCGTCGCCACCGAGCAAAAGCAGATGGTCGCCGAGTTCCGCGCCCGCAAGCATCAGGCGACGCTGATCAGTTGGACGCCCGATTACCTCGACCCGCACACCAACGCCTTGCCCTTCGCTTTCAACGACAATGACAGCGACGACGCTCCCCGTCCGCTGGCCTGGCGCTGCCATTATATGGACCCGGCCGTGAACGCCAAAACGATGGCGGCGGCAAGGGAGATCGACCCCGAGAAGCGCAAGGCGATGTATGAAGAACTACAGAAGATCATTACCGACGAGGGGCCATACATCCTGATGTTCCAGCCGGCCAACGAGGTCGCTTCGCGTGTCAACGTCAATGGCTACAAGCCTGGCATTGTTGAGGATCTCTACTTCTTCCGAACGATCACTAAGTCCTGAAATGGTGGGGCAGGCGCCACCACCACCATGGCGGTGATAACGAATGATGGATGGGTCCGGCGGGGCACCGGACCCATTCGTTGTACTTCGTTTGCTTCGCCACGGCCGCGTGGGTGAACCCGACCCACTGAAAATATCGCCGATCTTGATATGGCGACGTCGCATCCCCGCAGCTTGCTGTCGGCGGCTAGGCCGACAGCGCGCGGTCTTGCAGCCGCTGTTCGCGATCAGGCCGGAACTTGATCGCCGGAACCTGTCGCAGTTTGATTGGACACTCGGCGCCATGTTTCCGAAAGCAGAACGGGCGCTTTAAAGCATGATCGTTTGCGGTTGAATCACCGGGGCGGAGGGATTCCGGCGCGGCTGCGCATCTGATTGAAGGTGCAGGCTGGAGCGGAGGCCAGCTTGCATGGGAGCTCCCTACTCGTTCGACCTGCGAGAGCGCGTCGTTGGCGCGGTTGCCGGCGGCATGAGCCGGCAGAAAGCGGCGGCACTCTACCGGGTCAGCCATTCCTCGGCGATCCGCTGGACCAAGCGGAAGGCCGGGGCGGGCAGTCCGGCAGCCTTGCCGATGGGCGGCAAGAAGCCGTTCGCGCTGGCGGACGAAGCGACATGGATCCGAGCCCGGGTGGCGGAGAAGCCGGACATCACCGGCCGCGAACTGCTCGCGGAGCTCACCGGGCGCGGTGTGGACGTCAGCTACTACGGCGTCTGGAATTTCCTTGATCGCGCTGCTCTCAGCTTCAAAAAAAGCCTGCGCGCCAGCGAGCAGGACCGCGCCGATGTGGCTCGCCGGCGCCAGCAGTGGAAGCAGCGGCAAGGCATGGTTTCCGCCGCGCGCCTGGTGTTCATCGATG
Organism: uncultured Pseudomonadota bacterium; assembly: GCA_963810715.1. GTDB lineage: Bacteria > Pseudomonadota > Alphaproteobacteria > Acetobacterales > Acetobacteraceae > DATDIC01. Next base: position 102,095 of record CAWEOZ010000003.1, read on the forward strand.
AAACCTGGGCCAAAACCAACATGACCCGCATGCACGGCCGCTGCGCCAAAGGTCAGCGGCTGGTCGCCAAGGTCCCGCACGGCCATCGCAGGACGCTGGCCTTCGTGGCAGGCCTGCGCTGTGACGGCATCGCCGCGCCCTGCGTGTTCGATGGGCCGATCAATACCGAGAGCTTCCTCGCCTGGGTGGTGCAGTTCCTGGTGCCGAGCTTGCGGCCCGGCGACATCGTGGTGATGGACAATCTGAGCAGCCACAAGGACCCGGCGATACGGCGGGCGATCCGCGATGCCGGGGGCAAGCTGTTCTTCCTGCCCCGATACAGCCCGGACCTGAACCCGATCGAGCAGGCGTTCGCCAAGCTGAAGACCCTGCTGCGCAAGGAAAACGCCCGCAGCTTCGAGCAGGTCGAGACCGCGATCGGCAAGCTTCTCAAACAGCTCACGCCGGCGGAGTGCCGTAACTTCTTCAGCGAAGCGGGATACGCGTCAACCTGAAGCTATCATGCTTTAATGCCAGCAGGCGACAAGGAGATGATTGCCAGCGGCAGGGCTCGACCAACCTTTGCAAGCAATCCTGTTTCGGCACATTCTCGGATGTGAGCCGAGATCACACATGGGAGGCAGGATGAACGACACGATCGATCTGCTCGCTCGGCGCAATGCCGCCCTCGGAGCGGGCGCACCGCTGTTCTACGAGGTTCCGCTACATATTGTTCGTGGGACCGACGTTTACGTGTACGATAACGACGGCCGTCGCTACCTGGATATGTACAACAACGTGCCCTGCGTCGGTCACGGGAATCCCCGTGTGGTTGAGGCGATGGCGCGCCAACAGGCCACGCTGAACGTCCACAGCCGCTACTTGCACGAAGGGGTCGTCGAATTCACCGAACGCCTCGCCGCGCTGCACGGTCCGCAGATCGAGAGTGTCATTCTGAGTTGCAGTGGTACCGAGGCGAACGAGGTGGCGCTGCGAATGGCTCGCTTCGCCACCGGAAAGCGCGGTATCGTCTGCACCAATGCAACCTATCACGGCAACAGCGAACTGGTCGGATCGCTGACCCGCCTCGGCCAGCAGCCGAAAGTGAATGCCGCGGTGCGTGCCTTTCCGTTCCCCGAAAAGTACCGACCGATTGCCGGGAATCTCAGCGAGTCGGCGCTCTGTGAGGCCTATCTGGGAAAACTCGGTGAGGCGATAGATAGCCTCGAGGCCGCTGGCGAGGGCATCGCGGCCATTATTGTCTGCTCGATCTTCGCCAATGAGGGACTCCCCGACGTCCCCGCCGGCTTCATGCCGCGCGCTGCTGCGATGGTGAGGGACGCGGGTGGGCTGGTGATCGCGGACGAAGTACAGGCCGGCTACGCGCGGACGGGGAACTGGTGGGGCTATGAGGTAACCGGCTTTATTCCCGATATCGTGGTTACCGGCAAACCAATGGGGAACGGACTGCCTCTTGCTGCCACTGCCGCGAGCCGCGCACTGATCGAGACATTCCGTGCAAAGACGCGCTATTTCAACACCTTCGCTTCGTCGCCGCTGCAAGCCGCCGTCGGTATGGCCGTGCTGGACGAAATCGAGCACCGCGACTTGCGTGCCAATGTCGCCGCGGTCGGCACCGCGCTGAAGGCGTTGCTGAGCCAGCGCAAGGGCGCGAGCGACGCGATCGGCGACGTGCGCGGCCACGGCCTATTCATCGGCGTCGAACTGGTGAAGCCGGCGGACAGATCGCCAGACACGGATCTCGCGAAGCGGGTGATTAACCGGCTGAAGGACAAAGGCTTCCTAACCAGTAACGCGGGAGCTTTTAGCAATGTCGTAAAGATCCGACCGCCGCTTACATTCTCGCATGAGAACGCAGTAGAATTCCTGGTGGCCTGGGACGAGGCCATCGCCGAACTCGCATGACCCCAGCGGCGGAGCAGGCGTATGCACCGGCCGCGCGCCAGGCGCTGGCGGCGTTCGGGGTTGCCCCGGCAGATCTACGCTTCGTGCATCTGAGCGAGAACGTCACCTTCAAAGTGACCAACTCGCGGGACGAGTCCTTGCTGGCGTTGCGGCTGCATCGCCCCTGGTACCACGACATCGTGGCGCTCAGATCCGAACGTCTCTGGACGCGTGCCCTGGTCCAGGCGGGCGTGGCGGCGCCCGATCCGCTGCTGACCCTGGACGGCGACGACTTCGTACAAGTCGAGGTGCCTGCGACGGGAGAGCGACGCTGGGCCGGCCTTGCCCGTTGGGTGGATGGCGAACTGTTGGCCGAGGTCGTGGCGCGGGAAACCGACGTGGCCGCAAAGGCACTCCATTTTGCCCGACTGGGGGGGATCGTTGCCACGATGCACGACCAGGCAACTGGCTGGAGTGTGCCTAAGGGATTCAAACGGCACGCACTGGACGCGGACGGCTTAATGGGACCGGCGCCGTTCTGGGGACCGTTCTGGGACCACGCAATTTTCTCGCCTCCCGAACGACGTCTGCTGCTGGATACGCGCGAAACGCTGCATGGCGCGCTGATGCGCTACGGCAAGCAGGCGCGGACCTTCAGCCTGATCCATGCCGACATGCATCCGCGCAACGTGGTGATCGACCGCACGCATGCGGCGGTGATCGACTTCGATGACACGGGATTTGGCTGGCACCAGTACGACCTGGCTGTCGCGCTTGTCTCGTATCAGGACCATCCCGAGTTCCCCGCTTTCCGCAACTCGTTCATTGCGGGATACCGGTCTGTGCGCGCTATAGCGGAGCAGGACCTCGCATTGTTACCGATGTTCCTGCTGATCCGCGACATGGTGCAGATTGGCTGGTACCGTCAGCGACCGGAACTGCCAAGCTCGCCTAATCTGCTGAGACTGAAAGATCGTGTGTGCCGCACGGCGGCGCGTTTTGAGCCGGTGTAGTGACGGGTGATTAGGGGCATAGCAGTTCAATTTGTTTTCGGATAAATACCAAGGAACAGGAGGTGAAATGTTAATTAGAGAGACGGGACTTTGATGCCGTCGGCAACGGGCTTGCCGTTAGCCGGAGCCGCGCCAGTATCTGCGCCCAACGAATGGGTTTGGCGCCTTGCCGGGCCCATTCGTCGCGCCATTAGCCTGCTGTTCTCGGTGGCGCTCACCTTCCTCGGCCTGACCTGCGTCACCTTTTTCATCGGCCGCGTCGTCCCAATCGATCCTGTGCTCGCCATCGTGGGCGACAAGGCCTCGCGTGCGACTTATGACCGGGTTGCCGCTGAGATCGGCATCAATCTGCCGATCCCAGTCCAGGACCTGGCGCTATCTGAAAAAAATTCTGCACGCCGACTTCGGCGTCTCCCTGATCACCGCGCACCCGGTGCTGGAGGACATGGCGCACGTGTTTCCCGCCACCATGGAGCTGGCCCTGCTGGCGCTGTTCGTGGGCACAGTATTTGGCGTGCCGCTGGGCGTGATCGCCGCCACCCATCGCGGTCGCTGGCAGGATCAGGTCATCCGCTTCGGGTCTTTGCTCGGCTATTCGACGCCGGTGTTCTGGCTCGGGCTGGTCGGGCTGCTGCTCTTCTATGCCAAGCTCGGCTGGGTCGGGGGTCCCGGGCGTCTCGACGTGGCCTACGACGACATCGTACCGACTGTTACCGGCCTGCTCACCGTCGACAGCCTGATCGCCGGCGAGAGCGACGTGTTCTGGAACGCGCTCAGCCACCTTGTGCTGCCGGCCTCCATCCTGGGCTATCTCTCGCTGGCCTATGTAGCGCGTATGACGCGCAGCTTCATGCTGGGCCAGCTCAGCCAGGAATACGTGCTGGCAACGCTGGCCAAAGGATTGTCGCCGTTCCGCGTGGTGTGGATTCACGCGCTTGGCAACGTCTGGGTGCAACTGGTTACCGTTATCGCTCTGACGTTCGGCAGCCTGCTGGAGGGGGCGGTGTTGACCGAGACGGTGTTCGCCTGGCCCGGCCTTGGGCTCTACATGAAGAATTCGCTGTTCAACGCCGATCTCAACGCGGTATTCGGCGGCACCATGGTGATCGGTGTCGTATACATCGGCCTTAATATGCTCTGCGACCTTATCTACCCGCTGGTCGATCCGCGCGCACGGGGCCGCAGATGAGCGCAACTGGGTTGCGCATTGGCGCGCCGACCGGCTGGCGTGGCTGGTTGCTCGACCCAGCGCCCGCCAGCCGCCGGCAGGCCCGGCTCGGGCGCTGGTATCGTGCCTGGCTGGGGTTTTACCGCAATGGGCTCGCGATGACCGGGCTCGTCATCGTGCTGGTGTTGGTGCTGGCGGCCATTGCCGCCCCGCTGCTAGCCGATCACTCCGCCGCCTTCACACAGTCGCTCGGGGACCGGCTCCAGACGACGTCCTGGGCGCATCCCCTCGGCACCGACGAGTTGGGCCGCGACATCTATGCCCGTATCGTTTTCGGCAGCCGCATTACATTGACCATCGTTGCCTTGGTGAGTGTCATCGTCGTGCCCATCGAACTCGGGATCGGCCTGCCAGCCGGGTATTTCGGCGGCTGGATCGACGCCGTATTGATGCGCACCACCGACATCTTTCTTGCCTTCCCACGCCTTATACTTGCGCTTGCGTTTGCCGCCGCGCTCGGACCGGGCATCGAGAACGCGGTGATCGCAATTTCGCTCACCGCCTGGCCCCCCTATGCCAGACTAGCGCGCGCGGAGACGCTGACACGGCGAAACGCCGAGTTCATCGAGGCGGCGGAACTCCAGGGCGCCTCACACCTGCGCATCCTGTTCACGCAAATCATGCCGCTCAGCCTCCCCTCAGTGATCATTCGCCTCACGCTCGATATGGCTGGTATCATTCTCACCGCCGCCGGCCTTGGTTTCCTCGGCCTCGGCGCCCAGCCTCCAGCACCCGAATGGGGCTCCATGGTCTCGTTCGGCCGGCAATACCTACTCGACCAATGGTGGGTCGCGACCATCCCGGGCATGGCCATCTTAGTTGTCAGTCTTGGCTTCAACCTCCTCGGTGACGGCCTTCGGGATGTCTCGGATTCGCGTGCAGGATGAGCGAAGACCCGCTGCTGACAATACGCAGCCTGCGCGTCGTCTATCCCGGCGATGACGGCGATGTCCGCGCGGTGCGCAACGTGTCGTTCTCGCTCGGCCGCGAGCGCCTTGGAATAGTCGGCGAGTCGGGTTCGGGGAAATCGACCACCGGCCGCGCCATCATGGGGTTGATCCCCTATCCGGGCCGCGTCGACGCCGACGTGATGCGTCTCGGCGAGATCGATCTGACCGCTCTCAACGAGAAGGGATTTCGCCGCCTGCGCGGCAAGCGCATTGCGATGGTGCTGCAGGATCCGAAATATTCGCTTGATCCGGTCATGGCCGTCGGCAAGCAGATTGCCGAGACACACCGCTATCATTTTCGCAGCAGCAAGCAGGCGGCCCGCGCCGCCGCGCTGGAGATGCTAGAGGCCGTCCACATCCGGGATCCCGCGCGCGTCTATAACCAATACGCCCATGAGGTTTCCGGCGGCATGGGCCAGCGCATCATGATTGCTATGATGCTCATCGCGAACCCTGACATCCTGATTGCAGACGAACCCACCTCGGCGCTTGACGTATCGATCCAGCAACAGGTGCTCGCCATCATGGACGAGATGGTGAAAAGGCGCGGCATGGGGCTGATTCTCATCAGCCACAACCTCCATCTCGTCTCATCGTTTTGCGACCGGGTACTGGTCATGTACGCCGGCCAGATCGTTGAGGTCTGCGATGCCGGCCGGTTGCACGAAGCGCGGCATCCCTACACCAAGGGTCTGCTCGCTGCCCTCCCCGAAATTGGCCACCGCCGCGCCGAGCTGCCGCAGTTGCGGCGCGATCCCGAATGGCTGATCGATCTTTCCGTTGTCGCGGGAGCCGCCTTTTGATCGAAGTCGAAGGCGTCTCCGTCACTTATGGCGCCGGTCCAACTTTGGTTCGCGCCGCCCGCGATGTATCGTTTCGTATTCCGGCCGGCGATGCGCTGGGCTTGGTCGGCGAATCCGGCTCTGGCAAATCCACCGTCCTTCGCGTGGTCGCCGGCCTGATCCCGCAGGCGGAAGGAAGCGTGGTGATCAACGGCCGCGAATTGCCCAACCGGCGTCCCCGCGAATCCCGAAAAATCATCCAGATGGTCTTCCAGGACCCCTACGGATCGCTCCACCCCAACCAGACAGTCGATCAGACGCTCAGTGCTCCCATCGCCATACACCGCCTCGGCAACGCCGAGAGTCGCATATCGCCGCTCTCACCGAAGTGGGGCTTGGCCGCGAGCATCGATACCGCTATCCGCACCAACTCAGCGGTGGCCAGCGCCAGCGCGTCGCCATTGCGCGCGCCCTCATTCTCGAGCCTAAAGTTCTGCTGCTCGACGAGCCCACTTCGGCGCTTGATGTCTCCGTCCAGGCCGAGATTCTCAACCTGCTGACCCGCCTGCGTCGCCACCACGGCCTGACCATGCTGATGGTCAGCCATGACCTCGCCGTCATCGCTCATATCTGCGACCGTATCGGCGTCATGCACAGCGGTCGGATTCTCGAAATGACCACGGCAGCCGCGCTCGCCGAGGGTCGCGTCACCGACCCCTATTCGCAGCAACTACTGCGCGCCAACCAGGGCTTCGACGCCAGCGGCGTCACGATTGATGACGCCGCCTGACCGGCGAGGACGTCGCCGTGGGAACCCGCCTCGCTGGCAAAATTGCCATGGTCACCGGCTCTGGTGAGGGCATCAGCCGTGCTAACGCGATCGCCTGTGCGGTCGGCGACATGAGGAACTGACCCCTTCAGCAACTGAAGGAGGTTTTGATGACAGAGGACACAGGGGTGTGTTTCAGCGTGGAAAAAGGACCCTGTTTGAGGGGTAATCGGCGTCCAAAAGGACCCCTCTGCTGATGGGGTTCACGGTGGCTTCCGTGTTGCACGGAGGCCATGAACAGGATGCTGGTTGTGGAGACGGTCGCGAAGATTCGGCGGGCGTATTTTGTCCAGGGCAAGTCGATCAAGGCGATCTGCCGTGAGCTGAGGGTTTCTCGGAAGGTTGTCCGGAAGGTTTTGCGATCGGGGGCGACGGAGTTTCGCTACGAGCGCGAGGAGCAACCGCTACCGCGGCTCGGCCCATGGCAGGAGGCGCTTGATGGGATTCTGGCTTGGAACGAGGGCACGGCCGAGCCGCGAGCGTTTGACGCTGATCCGGGTGTTCGAGGAACTGCGCGGCCTTGGCTACGAGGATGGTTACGATGCAGTGCGGCGCTATGCGCGTGGGTGGCAGCGCGATCGGACGGCGACATCGGTCGGCGCGTTCGTCCCACTGAGCTTCGCGCCTGGCGAGGCGTATCAGTTCGACTGGAGCCAGAGATCGTGCTGATCAACGGCACGACGGTGACGGTGAAGGTCGCGCATGTCCGGCTTTGCCACAGCCGGATGCTGTTCGCGCGTGCGTATCCGCGCGAGACGCAGGGGATGGTGTTCGACGCCCACGACCGGGCGTTCGCGTTCTTCAAAGGCACCTGTACGCGCGGCATCTACGACAACATGAGGACCGCGGTGGAGACGATCTTCGTTGGTCGCGAGCGCGCCTACAACCGGCGCTTTATTCAGATGTGCAGCCATTATCTGGTTGATCCGGTGGCATGCACGCCGGCGTCGGGCTGGGAGAAGGGACAGGTCGAGAACCAGGTCGGGCTGGTGCGGGAGCGCTTCCTTACACCGCGGCTGCGGGTGAAGAGCTAGGAGGAACTGAATGTTTGGCTGCTCGACAAATGTGTTGCGTATGCCAAAGCACACCATCATCCCGAGCTGCGTGAGCAGACGGTCTGGGAGATGTTCGAGGCGGAACGTCCCAGCCTTGTGCGGTATGCTGGCCGCTTCGACGGGTTCCACGCGATCCCTGCGTCGGTCTCCAAGACCTGCCTCGTGCGCTTCGACAACAACCGATACTCCGCCAGACCCATCCTGCCCAAGCCTGGCGTCGTGCTCGCCGCCGTCAAGGACGCTGCACGCCGCCTCCGGCGGTGGCCTCCGGCCATTCCTGACCGCGGCTGCGCGCGGCGCCCTGGAGACGTCAGGCCGGGACATGGGGTAATCGCGGCTGGGATTAGCCTCCTGGCGGCAAAACGCCTGGAGGAACCCCCATGGAACCGTCCCACTACGCTGGTCTGGATGTTTCGCAGGAGCTGACGTCAATCTGTGTGATTGATGAGCAAGGCGCGATCATATGGCGTGGCAAGTGCGCCACCGCCCCCGATGTCTTGACCAGGACAGTCCGTCAGCACGCGCCACATCTTGTGCGCGCTGGGCTTGAGACTGGATTGCTGTCGAACTTCCTGACACGGGCTCTGCGCGCACGCGGGGTGCCGATAGTTTGCATCGATGCACGCCACGCCAAGGCGGCCCTGCGCGTGCAAATCAATAAGACCGACGCCAACGATGCGCACGGCCTGGCACAGGTGGTACGGACTGGCTGGTTCCGCGAGGTTACGATCAAAAGCATGGATGCGCAGTCGTTGCGGCTGCTGTTGGTAGCCCGCGCGCAGCTCATCTCGCAGCGTCAAGCGACGGCCAACACGTTGCGTGGCCTGCTGAAGGCATTCGGTCATGTGGTTCGCAAGGGAGCGGGTGGTCTGTTCGCGCGTCGCGTGCGAGAGGTCTGCGACGACAACCCGGCTCTGTGTGCCATCGCCGAGCCGATGCTCGCCGTCTGGCAGAGCCTACGGGAACAGATCTGTATCCTCGATGGGCAGCTGCTCAAGCGCGCGAAAGCTGATCTCGCTGCGCGGAGGCTCATGAGTATTCCGGCGGTTGGGGTGATCGTCGCACTCGCCTACGTCGCCGTCATCGACAATCCGGGACGGTTCAGACACTCCAGCACCGTCGGCGCCTACGTGGGCCTGACCCGCGCCGCTACCAGTCGGGAGATGTCGATTGTGCGGGGCACATCTCCAAATGCGGCGACGGGCTTCTGCGCTCCTATCTGTTCCAAGCGGCAAACGCCATTCTCACACGCAAGGTCACCGACAGCACGCTGCGAAGTTGGGGGCGCGCAATGGTGGTGCGGATCGGCCTGCGTCGAGCCACCGTAGCGGTGGCACGCAAGCTCGCCGTCATCATGCACGCCGTCTGGAAAGCCGACCGCGACTTTGATTGCACGGGAATGCCCGCTCGCGTCTGAGCGGCCAACGGTTCCGTCCAGCGGGCGGAAGAACGTCCCTGCCGGGACGAGGCTTGGTGGCTCCGCTTTCTCCGCAGCGGCCCGCATCGCAGTGGTGACCGCGCCCGGGACATGAGGAGCACCGGCCTTCCGGATCGCCATGTTGCGGCTGCCTGCATGATGCTGTGCGGGGTGACCGCGGAAAGAACCATGATCCGGCAGTGCTGGCGTCCGAACCCCCGCAGCCTCGCACCGTGCTCGATTGCGTCAAGACGCTACGCGCCGCTACCGCTACGCGCCGCTGCGCGGGGGCCTCGCCCCGTCTTGACCCAATCTCCGCTCGGCGCGTGGATCGCTGGTGGGCCGGGACGAAAAGCGGTATCCAAGCCGAACAAAAAGCATTTTTGGGCTTGCAAAGGGAGCCGCGATTAAAGAGCGAAGAAACGGCCCCTGTCAACCGAACAAAGAAACATCAACCTCCTCGCGCAAATCGTAATGAAGGGGGTCCTTTTTGGACGCCGATTTGGAGTGCGCCCCTGCGGGTGGACAGAATCAAGCGGCAGATTTGACCGTCTGCTGGGCGTGTTGATCCTCGAACTGCATCGGACTGAGATAGCCGAGCGCGGAATGAAGGCGTTTGCTGTTGTAGACGTCGTCGATGAACCGCGGAAGGTCGGCGGTGACGTCCTCGAACGTCTCGTAGGCGGCGAGGTAGACAGCCTCGACCTTCAGCGTCTTCATGAAGCTCTCCGCCTTGGCGTTATCGTAGGCGGATTCAACTGATCGTCGCAACACGATCTTTGTTGAAACTGCCCCCGATACCAAGATGCGACGGGTCGGAGAGGCAGCCAATACTCGCCGAGTTCATTTCGATCGCCGGATATCACCCGGAAGCACGCGATGTGGCGTGGCTGTTTTCGACGATGCTGGTGGTCCAACCTGGATAAGCATAGCGCCGTGCTCAGTCTCGTCCAGGACGGGCCGGCGCTGCGCGCCGGTGCCGCAAGCGGCATCCTGGACAAGACCTGCGCGCGGCGCTCTGCCGGAGGCAGGTCGGCTCCGAGGAATGGTCCTGTTGATCTCACCAAGGAATGCAATCTGGACCTTGGATCCGGACAGGCGACATCCGAAGCCATGGTGACATCGCGTCCTGAGGCGATACGGGGTCAGTTCCGGACTTCGCGTGACATGGCCGATATAAGCAGTTGGTCCAGCGCTTCTGCCGGCGTTTGCCAACCGAGCGTCTTTCGGGGCCTTGCGTTGAGGGCGGCCGCCACGGCCGCGATGTCGCCGGCGCTATGCATGCTGAGATCGGTGCCTTTTGGAAAATACTGGCGCAGCAGTCCATTGGTGTTCTCGTTGGTGCCGCGCTGCCATGGACTGTGAGGATCGCAGAAATAGACCTGGATGCCAGCGTCGATCTTCAGGCGTGCGTGCTGAGCCATCTCAGCTCCTTGATCCCAGGTCAGCGACCGACGCAGTTGGTCAGGCAAGGTGATGATCGTTCGCGTAATGGCGTCGCACACCGCCTCGGCACCATGTCCGGCGAGTGCGGGTCCGTTCTTCACGCGAGCCTCCTGGCCATGGTCCGCCATGCGCGGCAGGTGCAGCAGCAGAGTAAAGCGCGTCATTCGCTCCACCAAGGTACCAATTGCAGAACTGCCAAGGCCCAGTATGAGGTCCCCTTCCCAGTGGCCTGGCACGGCGCGATCGGCTGCCTCCGCCGGACGCTGGCTGATCATGATCTCGGAAGAGATGAAGGTTTTGCCCCGCCCGCGCATACGGGCTCTCGGCATCCGCAACACCCGCCCGGTACGCAAGCAGGCCGTCAGCTCGCGGCGCAACGCGCCACGACTTTGAACGAACAGCGCTTGATAGATCGCCTCATGGCTGATGCGCATGATCTCATCGTCCGGGAAGTCGACCGGCAGGCGGCGAGCAATCTGCTCCGGGCTCCAGGCGTTTGCCCACCGCCGATGCTTCCGCGGTCCATGCCGGCGGCCTTTCCAGCGCACAGCCGGGCCGGGAACTGGGTCCCCGCTCGGGGTGAAGACGACGCCGGCCAATCGTTCCTCCACATAGGTTCGCAATGCCGCGTTGAGTGCAAGCTTTGTCTGCTTGGGGCGGCGGGCAGATCGCTCGGCATGCCATTGCGCCGTTGTCGCGCGATACTCCAGACCGCCGCTTCGGGTCGCAGCGTTGCGTCGCAGCTCCCGCGAGATCGTTGAAGCTGCCGGCGGCGCAACCTCCCGCACGGAGCAGCCTTGCACGCGAAGAAGTGCGATCTCCTCCCGCTCCGCAAATGAGAGATATCGGCCAGACAGCGGTTTCGCTGATGGTCGAAACATCGCTGGTGGCATGCCGCCCGCCTTTCGGAACAATCGTGTTCCTACAGCCGGCGACATACCAGCTTGGACCGCAGCATCCTCACTCGCCATGCCTGCTGCGATCGCCGTCCAGAACCGCCGCTGCTCATCTCGTCCTGCCACCACCGGGCGACCTGGTGAGAACAATGGCGCCCGGCCAGACCGATCGGAACGCCGCTTTCGAGCCGTCATCGCAACCTCCCCCGTCAGAGTGTTGCAACGACCATTTGAGCCCGCCTTGCGAGCCACGATCGGAATGATGAATGCAGCCGGTGGCCGGCGCTCGGTTCCTGATTGCCGCCTTCAGCGCCGCGACCGCGATGCGGGCGTCGATCGATCGGCTGATGGCATAGCCGACCACCTTGCGCGACCAGGCATCCAAGATCGCCGCCAGGTAGACGAAGGCGCCCGGGATGGAGACATATGTCAGGTCCGCCATCCAGAGCTGGTTCGGGCGGTCGGGAGCAAGATCCTTGGCTAGATCAGGATAGATCGGCCCGGAATGATCGCTGTCCGTGGTGACCACATAGCGTCGGCGCCGCTTCGGTTGCAGGCCGTGCTCGCGCATGAGGCGGCGCAGTTTCTTGCCGTTCACCACCACGCCTTGATGGCGCAGCGCAGCGCCCACGCGTCGATAGCCGTAGCACTCGAACTCGTCGCAGATCGTGCCGATCCGCGCGACGAGTTCGGCCGCGTCGAGGGGAGCGGGCAACGTGTCGTAGAATGTGGATCGCGCGAGGCCCATCAGCTCACACCCTCTTTGGACGGAGACGGCGCAGGGCCGGTGACGACGGAGGTGGTCGCGCTTCTCGGTCGGGGTGCATGCTTCAAAGCCCCCTTTAGCAGCTCGATCTCGAGCGCTTGGCGTCCCACCATCCGTTCAAGAGCGGCGATCTTGGCTTCGTATTCCTGGATCAGGTCGGCGGCCTGCACGTCGTCGTCCAGAGCGCCCGCCTCGAACTTGCCGACCCAGATCCGGATCAGCTGCCGCGAGATATCGTGCCGCTTGGACAACGCATGCAGTGTCTCGCCGGCAATGAATTCCTCGGCAACCTGGCGCTTGAACGCCGCGCTGTGGGACCGGTGCTTCGTCATGGCTTCCATCCTCCGGAAGCCCAGCAAGGGGGGTCAATCGAAATCGCCTAATCTGTCCACCCGCAGGGGCGCACTCCAATTGAGGGTCCCTTTTGCGTGCCGATTGACACCCCATCAGCAGAGGGGTCCTTTTGGACGCCGATTACCCCTCCAAGGGGGTCCTTTTTCCACGCCGAAACACACCAGCGTGCATTCGAGAGCGCCAGCACGGTCGGATCTTCGATGGTGATCGTCGATGCACTGGACGAGGCAGCAGCCGGTTTCTATGCGGCGTACCGGACTCGTGCGGTTGCCGGACTCGCCACGGGTCGTGCTGCCGATGCGCCTAGCAGGTGGGAGCGCTGAACGATGAGATTCGCATCCGTCTCACAACCGGCGCCGGGGAGGCGCCCGGGGAAGCAAAATCGGCCTTGCTTCGGCTTCCAGGGAAGCACAGTGGCGCCCAGTGCGAGGCTTCGCGCTGGTGCGCGGTCGTTCCCATCACAGGCTCCTGGGCGGGCGGAAAACCGGGCTTTAGGGCCTGCATACATGCCGAAAGTAGCCGAAACCCTGCTACTTCCTGCCTTCTGCTGCTTCCCCGGCTTTCGCGCCGGGGTCGGGGAAGCAAAACGCCCCCGAAGGGCCGCTCTTAACCGCTTGATTTCCCATGGAAATCTGGAGCGGGCGAAGG
>CAWEOZ010000004.1:0-238426 GCA_963810715.1 uncultured Pseudomonadota bacterium
GCAGCACCATCCAGACATTCGCCAATCCTTATGATTACCAGGGTTCTGTCCGTGCAGCAGACCTGACGGTCGTTGTCGCCGCGCGCGGTGAATTCAAGGCCCAACTGACGCGGATTGATCTGCATCGTCTCTGGATGCAGCGCAGTGAGATATCGCTGCCTTCCGTCACCCATTCCTCAGTGCACAAGAACCGCAACCCGATCCTCTTTCTTGCCGACGCTCAACAGATGCCGATGTCGCACAGCGGCATCGAGATATCGCCCGGCGACATTGTCTTCAACTCCTCAGGTGCCGAGCACCATCACCGCACTCCGGCGAATTGCCTCTGGGGTGCGATGTCGCTGACGCCAGAGGATCTCGCCACATACGGCCGAGCACTGGGCGGACGCGAGCTGACGGCACCTGCCGCGACGCGGGTGATACGCCCGCAGCCCGCATTGATGTCGCGGCTGTTGAACCTGCATAAAGGGGCCAGTGATCTTGCCGCGACCGCTCCCGACATTCTTGCGCACCCCGAGGTTGCCAAAGCTCTGGAGCAGGCGATGGTGCACGTGATGATAGCCTGCCTGACGGACCCGGTGGCGGAGGAGAGTTATCGTTCCAATCGCCAGCGGCTGCCGGTGATGCGGCGGTTCGAACGGATGCTCGGTTCAAGGCAGGATCAGCCGCTTTATGTGACCGAGGTGTGTGCCGAGATCGGCGTTACCGATCGAACCCTCCGCCTGCATTGCCAGGAGCATCTGGGGATGAGCCCCCACCGTTATCTCTGGTTGCGTCGGATGAACCTGGCGCGACGCACACTCGCCATGGCTGATGGATCGGCGAAGACGGTGACCGAAATCGCCAACGACCACGGTTTTGGGGAACTCGGACGTTTCGCGGTGAGCTATCGGCGGCTGTTCGGTAAATCGCCGTCCGTGACGCTGCGCCGGCCGCCCGATGATGCCCGGTTACGCGGAACGGCGCTGTCGGATCATCCATTTTCCGATTCTGCATAGGCGTGGGCATAGTCCATCGGCAATTTGAGGATGCAAACCAAGGAAGGCGGGGAAGGGACGATGATCGGACGAAGAACTGCTGGTATGATGACAGCGCTGCTTCTCACTGGCTTGACGGCCGGATGCGTATCGACGCAGACATATGACGCGCTGGACAACGACTACAATCAGTTGAATCAACGGCTGTCGGCCGAGATCGGCCAGCAGCAGGTTCACATCACCCGCCTGCAGGGCGCGATAAAGATCGCTGTGAACAGCCAGCTGCTCTTCCCGTCTGGAGGCTGGCAGATGCCGCCGGAGGCCGCGCAGACGATCGCCAAAATGGCCCCGGTGCTCGCCCCGATGCAGCAGACCAAGCTCGTGGTCACCGGGTATACCGATACCACGCCGATAGGTCCGGACCTGCTCGCCCAAGGAGTGCAGAGCAATCAGCAGCTCTCGATGATGCGGGCGCAGACGGTCGTTAATTATCTCATCTCCCAGGGGGTCAATCCAAGTCTGGTGTCGGCGCAAGGACTCGGGGAAGCGAGTCCGGTTGCGTCAAACGACACGCCGGAAGGAAGAGCACAAAACCGCCGCGTCGAGATCACTCTGGCCGGTTCGGGAACCTGAAACAGCCGTCGCAATCACCAACCGATGAGGCAGATCGCGATGCGCAGTTGGACGATCGCCGGTGCGACACTTGCCGTGCTGCTGATGGCTGGAGCCTGGTCGCCGGCACGCGCTCAACAGCCGGCGAGCCAGGGGCAGGCCACCAGCCGGACAGGTTGGGAATTCAATGTCGCGCCCTATCTCTGGCTGCCAACGGTAAACACGACGCTGGACTACAATCTGCCGCCGGAACTCGGAGGCAGATTGCCGACTGACGTTTCGACTGGCCCTGGATCTTATCTGAGCCACCTCAATTTCGCAGCCGCAGTTGCGGCGGACGCTCGGAACGGCCGGTTCTCGCTGTTGACCGATTTCATGTACACGAACTTCAGTGCCACCGACAGCCATATCAGGTCGGTGGACTTCACCGGCCTGCCCTCTATTCCGATCTCGCGCTCGCTGGAGACCAGCACCGGAACGACCTTGAAGACGACGATCTGGACGCTCGCCGGCGGCTATTCCGTGTTGCAGGGAGATTGGGGCAATCTCGACGTGATCGCCGGGTTTCGCTTGCTTGGGGTGAACGCAAGAACCGACTTCAGCCTGGCACTGACATTGGCCGGCCCTCGGGGCAACGGTGCGACCTTTGGCGGGATCGGCGGCGTTTCCGATACCCGTGACATCTGGAACGGCATTGGCGGCGTCCGCGGTCGCATCCTGCTTGGCAAGACCCGGTTCTTCATTCCCTATTACTTGGACATCGGTGCGGGCGGTTCGCAGCTCACCTGGCAAATCGCCTCTGGGGTGGGATACCAGTTCCGCTGGGCGGCTTTATCGGCCACATACCGCTATCTGTCATTCGTGCAGGGCGGCAATGCGGTCGTGCGGCAGATGACACTGGGCGGGCCGATGCTGATGGCGAGCTTCAGCTTCTAGAGCGGTTTCACCCGCGGTGAGACCGCTCAAGGCCATATTTCGCGAGCAATTCATCAGCCTAAGATCGCTCCGCGATTCCAGTCAGGCTGATATTGCTCTAGCTTGAGCACTGAAGCTCGCGACGCCCGGCGCCGGACGATCACCGGCCGCTCGATCCGGATGTTCGGATGATCCTGATTTCCGATTCCGCATAGCCGCGGCCGTCAGGCCTCCCCAAGCTTTGGCGCTTTGAAGCGCGCCGTCGGTGCGGCGCCAGAAGGCGAGTCAATAAATGCAACAAGGGCGCCGGATGGGAGGTAGTGGCTCGGCACTCTTCAGCGATGCCGATGAGTACGAAGCGAACCTGCCGGGGAAGACGCGATTGGTGGTCGAGGGGGGCAGCGAGTTCCGCGCTCGCCTGACCTGGATGGAGCTGACGGATCTGCACCTGATCCATGCGCGGGAGACAGTGCCTCGTATCGCGTATGTCTCCCTGCCAAACCAATGGGTGTTCATGGTCTTTCCGACGCATCGAACGTCCGCCCTGGTGTGCGACGGTGTCCACCTTGTAATGGGCGACATCATCTGCCTTGGCCCCGGCGGACGGTTCCACCAACGCATCGATAGCGCCACCGCATGGGGATCGATAGCACTGACGCCTGCCTCGCTGCGGATGTATGGGAAAATCCTCGCGGGACGGGACGTGGTTGCACCTTGCGGCCAAATCCTGCGCCCACTTCCAGCCGATTGGAGCCAACTGCGGCGGCTGTATGCTGAAGCGATCCGGATCGCTGAGAGGGGGCTGGGCTATATCGGGCACCCGGAGGTGGCCCGCGCCGTGGCACAGGACCTGATCTGGGCGCTGGTGAGCTGCCTGACGGCTGCCGAGCCCCGCGCCTATTGCGCGGCAACGCGCCGCCACGTCAGGTTGTTGGCGCAGTTCGAGGACGCGCTGATAGCTTGTCCTGGCGGGCCGCTTCATGTGTCCCAAGTTTGCGAGGTTATCGGCGTGTCGGAGCGCACGTTGCGGACCTGCTGCTTCCAGTTTCTTGGTATGGGACCCGGTCAGTATTTGCGTTTGCGCCGGTTCAAGCGGATGAGCGTGGCGCCAGAGCATCTTCAGCATGACTGAAGATGCTCTGGCTCTTTGTTTGCGAGCAAATTCACGCGCTCCTGGAATTGGAGTGATTCCAGTCAAGCGCGATCTGCTCTAGCGCACAGCGATTTACCGATAAAGAGTGGCAGTTGACGAATGAGGCGAATTACCGATTTCGCATAGCGCCGGTTTTGTCGAGCGGCGATGCTCCAATAGGTTCGCCTTGATATAATTCGCCTTTATGAGGGGAGAACGAGGCCATGCAATCGTCCGATCTGGGTGTTGCCGCTCGGCTCATGGTCATGGTCATACTGCTGATCGGTATGCCGGCCGCTCGCCAGGCTGCTGCGGGAGGGCTCATCGATCCCGGCCCTGCCCAAACTCGTCGCCACCCTGCTGCCCAGCGTCGTTAACATAACGACGACGCGCTACCAGGACATTCAGGTTCCAACAGGTCAGTCGGTCATGGCGCAAGTCGTCAAACCCGATCAAACCATCTGGTATGGCAGCGGTTTCATTGTGACCTCTGATGGGTACGTCATCACCAACAAGCACGTCGTCCACAACGGAGCCACCTTCAAGGTTGCCCTAAGCGACAGCTCCCAACTTCCTGCGGACCTGATCGCGGAGGCAGCTTGCTGCGACGTCGCGGTGATAAAGATACGGGCCGGGAGGCCCCTCCCCACGGTCAAGCTTGGTGACAGCGACGCGCTGCATCAGGGTGAATTCGTGATCGCGATCGGCAATCCGCTCAACTTCAGCAGCACCGTAACCACCGGTATCATCAGTGCTCTCAATCGCGACATGCACTTTACCGAGTTCGACGATTGCATACAGACCGATGCGGCGATCAACCAGGGCAACTCCGGTGGGCCGCTGTTCAATTCGGACGGCGAGGTGATCGGGGTCAACTCCGCCCTAACCACGACCTCCACGAGTACCGGCAATATCGGCCTCGGGTTCGCGATTCCGATCAACGATGCGAAGTTCCTCGTGACTCATATGCGAGATTACGCGTCGGGCAAGATCAGGCCTGGGTATCTGGGTGCGAAGGTCCAGTCGCTTACACCCGATCTGGCCGACGCTTACGGGCTTCCAGGACCGTGGGGATCCATCGTCCTGAAGGTGCTGGATGGCAGCCCGGCCGCGCAAGCGGACCTTCGAGCTGGCGACATCATTACGTCGTTCATTCGCCCAGGTGATATCCTCGCGACGCTCGGGAACGAGTTCACCAACGACTCCCGTGCCCTGATGCGCGATGTTGTGGAGACGCTCCCTGGAACCGCCGTCTCTCTGGGCGTCTGGCGCGACGGCACGGCGCAAACTATACACGTCACTCTGGTCGGACTGCCCGCGAACGAGTCATACAGCACTTTCCTGGGCCAACCAGGGGTGGCAAAGCCGGAGCTTCGGCCGGAGGCACTGGTCAATTTCGGTCTGGAGATGGCGGCGATCAGCCCGGAGCTTCGTGCGAAATACCACCTCAGTGAACAGCAACAGGGCGCGGTGATTACAGGAGTTGCGATCGGCAGCGTGGCGGCCAACGCGAACATCAACGCAGGGTCAGTGATCATGCAGGTGCGCGGCATGGCGGTCACCTCGCCTGACGATGTGGTAAAGTACGCTGATGCCGCGCGCCAGCAGAAGCGTATCTCCTGCCGATGCTGCTTTCGGAGCCGTCCGGATTACGCTGCAGCTCGACTGAGCAGCCAGTACCGGCCTAAGCCGCCGCGAATGATGGCCGAGGATCGATGAAAAGTGTTCGCCCAGTGTCGGCGGGATTTCCGGAACTGAATAGACGGCGGCCCGCCGGCGTCGCAGCAGAAAGGGTCGCCAAATGAAAGAGCCGATTTTGGGCGCTACCTGCCGGTGGATCAGAGTTACTGTTGCTGCGGCCCTGCTCGCGATTGGCGGCTGCTCCAGTATGAAGGCTCCGACTGCACAAAGCATCGCCGGCCTGTCGCCCTCGGGTGACGTGACTATCACGGAGGATTTTGTCACCGGTCTGGGCGGCGGCAGTGGCACTCTGAATTATCAGGGGCAGGCGTATCCGTTCAGAGTCTTTGGCGCTGTCGTCGGCCCCGGCGGCGGTCTTTCAAAGATCACTGCTTCCGGGCCGGTCTATAACCTCAACGGCGTCGCCGACTTCTCCGGCAGGTACACGCAAAGCACCGGCCCCGCCGGTCTGAGCGCAACAGGTGGCAGCGATCTGTGGCTGCAGAACAGCGCGGGCGTGATCATGCACCTGCAAGGCGCCAATCAAGGCGCGATGCTGACTCTTGGGCGTGACGAGATCTTTGTGCGGATGTCTCAGTAATGCCAGCTTCGCGAGGCGTTCGGCGACATGAATGTGCCGCGCCGTTCCGCAGCCGCGGTCAAGAGTTCATCCCAAGCAACGAGAGGCAAGGAGCGATGCGCGTCGTCTGTTTCTTCGCTGTTGGTGTGACAATCTGTGGATCGGCTTTATCGTCTCGGGTGCTGGCCCAGAGCTCGCCCCCGACGGCTGACGCCCGGCCCACCGCGGCAGCCGCCGCGGCACCCGCAGTGGCGGAGCAGGCGGACCGACTGCTCCGGCAGATGGGCGCCTATATCGGCTCCGCTGGGCAGTTCACGTTCCATGCCGATATCACCTTCGACCATATTCTGCCGTCCGGCCAGAAGCTGCAATTCTCCGCCGCCGAGGATGTCGCGTTGCAACGCCCGAAACGGCTCTATGTCGAATGGAGTGGCGATCTCGGCGACAGGCAGTTCTGGTACGACGGCACGTCGATCACCCTCGATGGTCCGGCGACGCCATTCTACGCAACCGAAGCAGCGCCGCCGGATATCGACGGCATGTTGGAGAAGCTGGTGCCGCAGGTGGGCTTCGCACCACCGCTGGCAGACTTTCTCTACCGCGACCCCTATAAAAGCGGAGGCTACTATTCCGGCCTGGGGCTGGGTGCCGGTTTCGCGATCGGTGCTACGATGGCGGCACTGCCGGCGGTCGCGATCGCTCTTTCCGTCGCCGGGACGCCATACTGGTACGGGAACGGGGTCTATTACGCGTCGCAAGCCGGGCTTCGGCGGCACGTACTAACAGCCATTCTACAGCGGCAGTAGCGTGATCTATCAAGTAGTCGCAAAGCCCGCCTGAAGTGTCGGCGGAGTTGGCCTATACAGGAAGAACGTGATGAAACGTGTCACTGCCGCACCGCCGATGGGTCGCCGTACGCTGATCTCCGCCGTACCTGCACTCGGCATCTCCGCGGGTACGTTGCTTCCCGTTGCAGCAATGGCGCAGGCGCCATCAAGTCCTCTGCCTTCGTGGAACGACGGGCTGGCGAAGCAGGCGATCCTGGACTTCGTCCGCGCCACCACCGACCGGTCGAGCAAGGATTTCGTGGCGCCAGAAGACCGCGTCGCTACCTTCGACCAGGATGGGACGCTTTGGGTGGAGCATCCGCTCTACACACAGGCGATGTTCGCGCTCGATCGCTTGCATACACTGGCGCCGCACCATCCGGATTGGACATCGCACGAACCATTCAGGGCGGTGTTGTCCAACGATCCGGCGGCGCTGGGACGCTTATCGGAGCGGGACTGGGCGGAAATCATCATGGTTACCCACGCGGGCATGAGCCAGGAGGCGTTCCTGCAGATTGCCGGGCAGTGGCTGACAACCGCGAAGCATCCGAAGTTCAAGCGGCTTTATACCGAGCTTGTCTATCAGCCGATGATCGAGCTTCTAGACTATCTGCGTGCCAACGAGTTCGAGACATACATCGTGACCGGCGGCGGCCAGGACTTCGTGCGCGCCTATTCCCAACGCGTCTATGGCATACCGACACAGAAGGTCATCGGATCCAGCATCGCGACGAAATACGAATTCAAGGACGCCAGGCCGGAGCTGGTGCGGTTGCCCAAGCTATTCTTCAATGACAATAACGACGGCAAGGCGATCGGCATTGACCTGTTCATCGGTAAGCGCCCCCATGCCGCCTTCGGCAATTCCACCGGCGATCGCGAGATGCTGGAATGGACTGGCGCCGCAGACGGCGCGTGGCTGAAGATGCTGGTTCATCACGACGACCCGGTCCGCGAATTCGCTTATGGGCCGGCGGGGGGACTGCCAGACACCAAGGTTGGGACGTTCTCCCAGTCGCTCATGGATGAAGCGAAATCCCGATCGTGGACGGTGATCAGCATGAAGAACGACTGGAGGCGCATCTTTGCATTCGAAGCACCGTGATCGATCCCGATGACCTTGGTGGACACTCAGGGAGAAATATCATGCGTCACCGCCGCCCGCATCGCGATATAGTCAGGACCGGGAGCGTGGCCCTTATATCGATGCTGATGTCCTCGGCTGCTGGCTGGGCACAGACAGCAGCTCCGCCGGTGAGCGCATCGGCGTCGGACGCTTTGCAGCCGACCGAGGGAGAAGTGTCAGCCGAAGAACGCGCCGCGGGTCTTCATCCATCGCCGGCCCAGCAAGGTACGGAGCAACGCGAGTTGAACCAGATATACCAGAACCTGATGGGCCAGCAGCCCTCGACATCGGCACAACCAGGTCCGCCCAGGTGACGTCGCGTGGTTAGGTCTGGCAGGTGTCATGATCGTGACCGCAGCGATGCTCGCAATTGGCAAGGTCGTGCTGCTCGGAACCTGTTGCCGTTCGTTCGGCGGATTGACTCGGTTCCACTGATACGGCCGACCCTGTTCAAGACAGTCGCTCTTCGCCGCGGCGAAAGAAACCGTGGCCGGGCGGAGCTGACACGAATATACGGCGATCATACGTCGCCGGGGAGGAAGTTCCTTGAGGTCTACGATGTCTAGAGAACAGTCGCCCGATAGTCCGGCCGGAGAAGGGCGTGCTTACCCCGACATGGCCTGGATTCCGGGCGGCACGTTCCGGATGGGATCGGACCGGCACTATCCGGAAGAAGCACCGGCTCATCATGCGACGGTCTCCCCTTTCTGGATCGATCGCACACCGGTTACAAACCGACAGTTCCGCCACTTTATCGAGGCGACAGGGTATGTCACGGTCGCCGAAATCGCGCCGGACCCGAAGGACTATCCAGGTGCATTACCGCACATGTTGAAACCGGGCTCGCTGGTTTTCACGCCACCCCGGAAAGCTGTTGATCTTCGCGACTGGTCGCAATGGTGGCGCTTCGAGTTCGGTGCAAATTGGCGCCGCCCGTATGGGCGTGGCCGCTCGAATCATGGGCTTGACAACCATCCGGTCGTGCATGTCGCCTATCAGGACGCAGAGGCATATGCCAAGTGGGCGGGGAAGGATTTGCCAACGGAAGCCGAATGGGAATACGCCGCGCGTGGGGAGCTCGATGGCGCCGAGTTCGCCTGGGGTGACGAACTGACGCCAGGCGGCCGTCACATGGCGAACACCTGGCAGGGCGCGTTCCCGAACGAAAACCTAGCCGCTGACGGTTATACGCGGACCTCTCCGGTGGAAACCTTTCCGCCGAATGGCTACGGGCTGTTCGACATGATCGGCAATGTGTGGGAGTGGACCACGGATTGGTACTCGGCCCGGCACAGCGTTTCTTCACCTTGTTGCCTCCCGGAAAACCCGCGTGGCGGGCCTGCTACCGATAGTTACGACCAGTGCGACGCCTCGGCGCGCATTCCGCGCAAGGTGGTAAAAGGCGGTTCGCATCTCTGCGCCCCGAACTACTGCCGCCGCTACCGTCCAGCCGCCCGTCACGCGCAGCCGATCAACTCCGGCATGAGCCATGTCGGCTTGCGATGCGTCATCCGGGCTTAGCCGTGCACCGCGAGGTGGATGGGGCAGTGTGATGACCGATGTCAGTTCACAGCAATTGGGCGTTCTGGCCAGGGTGGTGGTTGCGTTCGCCGTCGTGTTCTTCATCGGCGGCGTGGTGTGGCATGGCATCTCGATTGGGGTACTCAACCGCCTGTGGCACGATCTGGTGGACCGCCCGGACGGGCCGATGAGGTTCCGCTTCATCCTGCAGCCCGCGATGGCAGTGATCGCCGGGATCCACGACGGTCTCCGGGATGCACGGGCTGGTCGCGCCCCATATCTGGCGACGCTGTTGCGCAGCAGGCAGGAGCGCATCGGCCGTCTGCGCGAGGGATTGAATGCCACCGCCAGAATCATACTGCTCGGCTTAGCGATGGACGTGATTTATCAGGTCCTCGTGCTCAAGACTTTCTATCCGAACGAAGCGCTGATCATCGCCCTGCTGTTGGCGTTCGTACCATACCTGATCGTCCGGGGGCTGGCCCTGCGCGCGTGGCGGAATCGCGCGGCGCGCCAGGTCCGGTGAGGCTACCCGACATGCACCCAGGGAGAGACCGGCGATGACGGATATACGCACCGGCGCCGCGGACAGGTTCGAGGTCAGGGTCACCGCAGACAGCCATTTTGGCTGGATCCGCACCCGGCTCAGCCTGGAACGAACGATGATGTCCTGGCTGCGCACGGCCACGGCGCTCATCGGGTTCGGTTTCGCGATCGTCCAATACCTCGACCGCTTCGGACAGACTGCCGGTGCGCGCCCCGCTTATCTGCCAAACGCGCCGCAATTTTTGGGGTTGGCCCTTATCGCCTGCGGCATCGTGGCGTTGATTATCTCGATCTGGCAGTACTGGTGGACGCTCCACTACCTGTGGAGCGGACCGTTCGCCGCGATCGCCGGCATGAAACAGGAGGGAGGGAAATCGCCGGTACTGCCGGTTGCCGTTCTCCTTATCATCGTCGGCTTGTTCGCCTTTTTTAGCGTGTTGCTGCGCCTTGCCTAGCCGCCAAGGCCGACCGACCGTGACTGACCAAAATCCTGAAACTAGAAATAGGGGTGAGTAAGATGGCTAAAACAGGCAAACCGAATATCCTTATCCTGTGGGGCGACGATATCGGCTGGTGGAACATCAGCTACAACAACCGCGGCCAGATGGGGTATCGCACGCCCAACATCGACCGCATCGGCCACGAAGGCTGCACCTTCACCGACTATTACGGCCAGCAAAGCTGCACTGCCGGCCGCGCCGCGTTCATCACCGGACAGAACCCGATCCGCACCGGGCTGACCAAGGTCGGCATGCCGGGCGCCGATGTGGGGCTGCGGGCCGAAGACCCGACCATCGCCGACCTGCTGAAACCGCTCGGCTATGTCACCGGACAGTTCGGCAAAAACCATCTGGGGGACAAGGATGAGTTTCTCCCCACAATGCACGGTTTCGACGAATTCTTCGGCAACCTCTACCACTTGAATGCCGAGGAAGAGCCGGAAAACGAAGACTATCCAAAAAACCCGGAATTCAAGAAGCACTTCGGACCGCGGGGGGTCCTGCATTGCTGGGCCGACGGCAAGGGTGGTCAGCGCATCGAGGACACAGGGCCGCTGACAAGGAAGCGGATGGAAACCATCGACGACGAGGTCACCGAGCATGCGGTCGGCTTCATCGAGAAAGCACACAAGGAAAGCAAGCCCTTCTTCATGTGGTACAACACCACTGCGATGCACTTTCGGACCCACCGTGCGGAAAAGCACAAGGGAAAAAGTGGCCAGGGTTTCTACAACGATGTAATGGTGGCCCACGATGAGCACATCGGCCAGATGCTCGACAAACTCGACGAACTCGGCATCGCCGACAATACGATCGTGATGTATTCAACGGACAACGGCCCGCACTACAACAGCTGGCCGGACGGCGGGATTACCCCGTTCCGCAGCGAAAAGAACACCAACTGGGAAGGCGGCTGGCGCGTTCCCGTGTTTGTGCGCTGGCCAGGAAAGATCAAGCCGGGATCAGTCTTCAATGATGTCGCCTCTCATCAGGACTGGCTGCCTACCTTGCTCGCGGCCGCCGGCGAGCAGGATATTTCGGCCAAACTACTTGACGGTCACAAGGTCGGCGGCAGGACCTTCAAGGTCCACATTGATGGCTACAACCTGATCCCCTATCTGACAGGAGAGGCGAAGGAGAGTCCCAGAAAGTTCTTCTTCTACATCAGCGACGATGGAGACATCCTGGCAATTCGTATGGGAGACTGGAAGGTCGGTACTCATGGAGCAACGGGCCAAACAACTCTTGTGCTGGTTCGAGCCGTTCGTGAAACTCCGTGCTCCGAAGATGTTCCACCTCCGCCGCGACCCCTTCGAGCGGGCGGACGAAAACTCAAACACCTACTGGGACTGGCTGATAGACCACGTCTATATCATCTACGAGATGCAGGCGGTCGTGGCCGCGCAGATCCAGAATTTTGTGAAATTCCCGCCGCGACAAAAACCGGCCGCGTTCAATCTCGATGCGGTGCTCCGTCAGCTTCAGGAAACGACCAGTAGTGCCAATCACTAGGGAGTTCTGGGTGAAGCACGGCAAGCGGCCGTGGCGGGCAAAGCCCAATAGGATGATCGGCTCATGCACCTGCCGGATGCGCTGAGATCGCACATTCTGGCACTTTCGGACCTGGCGAAGTTTGCCGTCGTGGTCGTCGGTGTACCGGCGATCGCGCGGCGGCTTCGCCTTCCGGAGATGGTCTTCTCAGAGCTTCAGTAAATTGTTGCAGCAACGCCCGCGGCGACGCTTGTCGCTTATGGCACCTGCAACGCGGCCGGACCGCGCTTGCTGGATGGAACGATGCTGAATGTGGTGCTGGTGCTGGCGCTGGCTACGTCGATTATCGGGCCGGTTGAGACGAAACGATTAACGCCCTGGTAGCGGATCAGAAGGCGGTGAGAGTGCGATGATCAGGTCTTTTCCACGTTCCAGCTGAACAGCGCCGGTCCCGGTATGATGCCTTTGAGGTTATTGCGATACGCGATCAGGCTGCGGTACTGACCGAGCGGGACCAGCGGGATGTCTTCGAGGATCCGTTTCTTCAGTGCCATTACGATCTGATCGCGCTTAGCCGGATCTGTTTCGGCGGCCCAGGCGGTATCATTTGGACCGCTTTCTGATTGCGTTCCTAGCCATACCACCCGTCTGCGCAATTCCCGGCAAACGTGTCGAGCAGTGGATTGGAGATGCCGGTGATGGTCGCGTCTGCAATGAACAGGTTCCAGCCACCCTGACCGACGGGGGCCTTGGAGGCGCGGCGCTGAACAAGCGTGCTCCAATCCATCGACTGCACGTCCACCTTGGCGCCGATCGAGCGCAACGTATCCGCGGCAACCCCTCGTTCGTGCGCGTTGCGCAATATAGACATTCGCCGTCGCACCGCTCAGGCTTGCGGCTTTCGTCGGAGGACCACCATGCTAGGCACAACCTGCATCCGCAACGCCGCTTGCATCATCGCCTGGGATGCGGCGAATCGTCGTCACGCCTACCTGATGGACGGCGACGTCGTATTTGCCGGCGACTCGATCAGCTACGTGGGGACGCATTACGACGGCGCCGCGGATACGACCATCGACGGCAGCGCACTGATGGTGATGCCGGGGCTGATCGATTTGCATTCACATCCAAGCACCGAGCCGTTCTATCGCGGCCTGCGTGAGGAGCATGGGCGGCCGGAGATGTACATGAGCGGGCTGTATGAGCGCTCCATCGCGTTCCAGCCGGATCTTGCCGGGCGACAGGCCGGGAAGCAGGTCGCCTATTGTGAGATGCTGCTGTCCGGCGTCACCAGCGTGGCGGACCTGTCCGGCAATGACGAAGGTTGGATGGAGATTGCCGGGCAGAGCGGGCTGCGCGTGTTCCTTGCGCCGGGCTTCGCATCGGCGCGCTGGTACATGGATAATGGTTGGCAACTCAAATATCGCTGGGACGAAGCGGCGGGACGTCGCGGCTTTGATGCGGCGCTCAGGCTGATCGAGCAAGCCGGCAAGCATGCCAGCGGACGCCTGTCAGGAATTGTGTGCCCGGCACAGATCGACACGTGCGCGCCCGATCTGCTGCGTGACAGTTTTGCCGCAGCCGAGGAACGCGATTTGCCGCTGACGGTGCATTGCGCGCAGAGCGTCAACGAGTTCAATGAGATGGTCAACCGCCACGGCAAGTCGCCGGTACAGTTCGCGCGCGACCTTGGCATATTGTCGCCGCGCACGATTCTGGGTCACGCGATCTTCATCGACGAGCATTCCTGGGTGCGGTGGCACACGCACACCGACCTGAACACCCTGAGCGAGACCGGTACCTGCGTCGCGCATTGCCCGTCGCCGTTCGCCCGTTATGGCCACACGCTGGAAGATTTCGGACGTTACCGCCGGGCCAACGTGACGCTCGGGCTGGGCACGGACGTGGCACCGCACAATTTGATCGAGGAGATGCGGCTGGCGGCGATCCTGGCGCGGGTCGCGGCGCGCGATATCACGACCACCAGCACCGCTGAGCTGTTCGATGCCGCGACGGTCGGCGGCGCGGACGCGCTTGGCCGGCCGGATCTCGGGCGGCTTGCGCCGGGGATGAAGGCCGATCTCGTGCTGGTCGATCTGGCAAATCGATGGATGATGCCGGCGCGCGATCCGCTACGCTCTTTGGTTTACACGGCGGCGGATCGGGCGGTGCAGTCGGTGTACGTGCATGGCGCGAAGGTGGTGGAAAACGGCCGCGTGCTGACGATGGACCATGCCGGCGCGCTGGCCGCGGTGGCGGAAGGCCAGCAGCGCATGCTGCGTGATGCGCCGTCGCGCGACTGGGCCGGCAGACAGGCTGAGCATATCGTACCGCCGAGCCTGCCGCGCTGGGGGTGATCTGATGCGGCCCCCGCCTAAACGCCAAGCGACTTGATGACCGCAGCCTTCACCTCCGGCGGCTGGCCCTCTACCGCGGCCAGGATCCGCCGAAGCTGGTCGCGCAGGTCATAGACCTGATCGAGCAGCGACAGCACCAGCGGGATGGCATCCTCGCTGACATCCATGCTCCAGCGCAGGTCGTGGATCAGACGAACGCGGGCGACGTCGATCTCGTGAAATTCCCAGTCGTCGCCGGCCGGGTCGGGCTGCACCCAGCCGCGGTCGATCCAGCTCGTCAGCTCGATGGTTTCGAGATGGCCGATCAGGGAGATGACCGCCTGCAGCCGCATCAGCCGCTCTCCATCCCGGAACGCGGATTGAATGGGTGGCCGCGGCTTCCAGGTTTTCAGGAATTCGGCCAGTTCCGGTTCATTGCCGGGCGGCAGCACCACCTTCAGCTCCACGTACTGGTGGCCGTGGCCGCCGACGCCGCGCCCGCGCAGGCGGAGGCGCGTGCCGGTGCCGGACTCGGCGGGAATGGTCAGCCGCACAGGGCCCTTGATGGTGGGCACTTCCAGCACGGTGCCCAGCACGGCTTCCTGGATGGTGACCGGAAGCTCGACGATGATGTCGTCGCCGTCGCGGCGGAACAGCGGATGCGGGGCGATGGTGATCTCCACCAGCGCGTCGCCGGGCGGGCCTTCGCCGATGCCGGGCATGCCCTGGCCCTTGAGCCGCAGCACGTGGCCGTCGCGCACGCCGGGGGGAATGCGGACATCCAGCGTGCGGCCGTCCGGCAGCGTGATGCGGCGGGTGGTGCCGTTGACGGCATCGAGAAAGCTGATGGTCAGGCCGTACTGCGCGTCCTGACCGCGCATATTGAAACGCCGGCCGCCACCGCCGCTGCCCGGGGTGAAGTTGCCGCCGAAGGCTTGCGACAGGATGCTTTCCAGGTCCTCGGGGTCGATTTCGCGCGCGCCGGGGCTGGCGCGGTATTTCCGCTGCCCGCCGCCGGCGGCGAAGTCGCGGTAGAACGGGTGCTCCGGCGGTTTCTCGTTCCCGGCGGCGTCGATTTCGCCGCGGTCGTAGCGGGCGCGCTTCTCCGGGTCCGACAGCAGATCGTTGGCGGCGTTGATCTGCTTGAAGCGCTCGGCGGCCTCGGGCTTGCCGGGATTGAGATCGGGATGGTGGCGCTTGGCGAGCTTGCGGTAGGCGGCGCGGATCTCCGCTTCTGTCGCGTTGGGCTTTACGCCGAGGATGTCGTACGGGTTATCGGCCATCGTTGGTCAGGTGCCGGTCCAGACCGGCGGGCGCTTGTCGAGGAACGCGTCGATGCCTTCGGCGGCATCGCGGGCGAGCATGTTACGGGTCATCACCTCGGCCGTGTAGCGATAGGCGGCGTCCAGGTCCATCTCGGCCTGGCGGTAGAAGGCTTCCTTGCCGATCGCCAGCGTCAGCGGGCTTTTCGCCGGCGATTTGCGCGGCGAGGTCGGCGACCGCGTTGTCGAGCTCGGATTCGGGGACGACGCGGTTGACCAGGCCGAGCTCGCGCGCGCGGGCGGCGTCGATCAGGTCGCCGGTGAGCAGCATCTCCATGGCGGGCTTGCGGCCGACGGCGCGGCTGAGCGCGACCATCGGCGTGGAGCAGAACAGGCCGATATTCACGCCCGGCGTGGCGAAGCGGGCGGTGTCGGCGGCGACCGCGAGATCGCAGGTGGCGACGAGCTGGCAGCCGGCGGCGGTGGCGACGCCGTGCACGCGGGCGATCACCGGCTTGGGCAGGCGGACGATGCGCAGCATCAGGCGGGAGCAGGCGGCGAAGGTGCTTTCGTAGGCGGCGCGGGTGGGGTCGGCGCGCAGTTCCCGCAGGTCGTGGCCGGCGCAGAAGGCGGGGCCGGCGCCGGCCAGCACCACGACCTTGACGGCGGGATCGTTGCCGATGGCGGCCAGTTCCTGCGTCGAGCGCTGCCATCAGGCCGAGCGAGAGGGCGTTGCGGGCGCGCGGGCGGTTGAGCGTGAGCCAGGCGACGCCGCTCGCGGTCGCGTGCGGAGCAGCGCGGTCTCGGTCGCCAGGGCGGGGGGCATTCATGGCATGATCTCCGGACGGGCCTTATCGATTGGCGCAGGCGATGGGACATTCCAAGACGCGAGGAAGGGCAGATGGCGGAGTCCGACGGCGAACCGCGGGGACGGCTGGAGCTGCGCATGGTCGCCATGCCGGGGGACACCAACCCGGCCGGGGATATCTTCGGCGGCTGGATCATGTCGCTGATGGACCTGGCGGCGGGTATCAGCGCGCGGGCCGTCGCCAAGGGGCGGGTGGCGACGGCGGCGGTTTCGAATCTTGTCGTTCCTGCGGCCGGTGAAGGTGGGGGACGTGGTTTGCTGTTACGCGGAGGTGCGGCGGATGGGGCGGAGCTCGATCACGCTGGGGGTGGAGGCGTGGGTGCTGCGCGCAGGGGCAGGAGGAGCGGTTCAAGGTGACGGCGGCGGAGTTCGTGATGGTGGCGGTGGATGCAGTCGGGCGGCCGAGGGTGGTGGGGCCAACAGTGACAGCCGTTGACTTTGCTTGCTGATCGCGGGAGCGATGGCAATCCGACACCCGACCATAACTGCTCACCCCGACATTCCGAATACTGACCTAATATCCCGCATTCCCGCAAACGCAATTACTATTCTCGATGTCGGCTGCGGCACCGGCGCACTGGGCGGCGCATACCGTGGAGTAAATCCAAAAGCGCGCCTGTTGGGGATCGAGTGCGATCCGGATGCGGCAAATATTGCCAGACAGCGACTGGATATAGTTGCCTGTGTGGACGTGGAGCAGGACCCGCTCCCGTTCGATCTGCCCAATGGCGTCGACTGCCTGATCTACGGCGACATTTTGCAGCAGTTGCGTGACCCCGCAGCCGTTTTGCGCCGGCAGTTGGAGGCGCTGAGTCCCAACGGGACTGTGCTGATCTGTATTCCCAATGTCGAGCATTGGAGTCTGGCAGCCCGGCTGCTTCGGGGAACCTGGAGTTACGAATTGACCGGATTGCTGGATAGCCATCATCTCCGCTGGTTCAGCCTTCGCACCCTGACCCGGATGCTGACCGACGCCGGATTGACGATCGAGGAGGTTCACCCACGTATCTTCGCGCCCGAACAGCTACGGCAGTTCCTCGGGGCGCTTACACCGGGACTGGATTATCTCGGTATCGATCCACACGAATACGCGCGGCGGGCAGCGCCATTGCAATATGTCGTGCGCGCCCGGCGGGTAATGTCTGAAACGGCAAAGGCGGCGCCGGCCGCACTGGTGAAAGAAACGCCGCCCCCCCGAAATGAGACCGTGCCCCAGCGCCGCGTGACGCGCAGGGAGCTTTCGCCCCTCATCGAGTCATCGGATGCAGAACAGTGGTCGGCAGCCGGTTTGCAGACGGTGAACCTGGTCGCGAACGCTGGCCAGTATTCGCGGCGCGCCGCACAGATTCTCGAGTCTAAGGGACGACGTCAGAGCCTACCATCAACAGCGCTACGACGCCCGCGTCCAGGAGTATCCGGCAATTCATCGCGCCGTGTTCAACGGGGCAATGGTCACCGGCCAGGGGACACTGATTCTCAAGGAACTCCAGCTTGATCAGTGACAGTTGTTGGGAGGTATTCGCTCAGCACGGTGTACCACAGGGTTTGCACCATCTGCCCGATGGGGATCTGGTTCAATCGATACCACTATCGCGAAGAATCGACACACCGTCCTTGCTGCTGAAACGCCCGTATTGGCGGAACTACGGCCACTGGCTCGTCGACTCCGCGGCGCTTCTGGCTCTGATCCCCGCCCTGGCGATGCCGAGCGGATGGCAGATCGTCCTCGGCCTTCCCGAAGACGACAACATGCGTGGTATTGTCCGCGAAACCCTTGCAGCGCTCGCCCCCGACGTCCCCGTTATCGAGCACCGGGACAGCGAGACGTGGGAGTTTGCGGAACTTCATTATGTCATGCCACTGAGCAGGACGCCCTTATTCAAACTTCCGATGGGGCTGACCGCGCTTCGTTCGCTCCTCCTGACGTCCGGCGAACCGAGGCGGCATGGTCGAAAGATCTTCATAGACAGAGGACCGGAATGGCGGCGGACGTTAGAGAATGAGGGCGAGCTGCGAAGCATCTGTGAGAACGCGGGGTTCGAGTTCGTCAAACCCGAGCAGCTTACGCTCAGGGGCCAAGCGGAGCTGTTCAATTCGGCCGAAATCATCGTCGGCATCAAGGGTGCCGCACTGACCAATCTGTTGTTCTGCACAAGCTCCGCGTCGGTTGTTGTCCTGTCGTCTGATAATTGGGGGGATCTGTTCTTCTGGGATATCGCCGGACAGATTGGAGTAAGATATCTGGAGATACTCGGGCCCACACAGGATGCATCGAAAGGTCCCCGGACCTCGTCATTCCGGATTGATCCTGGTCTCTTTGCCGAGGCTCTTGCGGAAGCATCCGGCTTGAATAGAACTAACACCGCAGCTGCCGCAGCTACGGAGGCAACACCTGATACTGACGACAGTACGCCGACGCCGATCGTGCGGGCAGACACACGGTTCGCGTCCAGGCCTGCGTCAGCGCTGACGACAATCGTGCGCGTACAACAGCTGCGAGACGTGCCAGATTCGCGTGCCATACTGGCGCCTGCCGGGGCGATCGAGATGCCACCGTGCTACGTCCTGAACCCGCCATCGGCATGGAACATTTCCGGGCGGTCCATCGCGTCCGGCGATTCTGTGCCAATGTCGGAAACTCCGCACGCACGATTATTCCCTCAGCAGATGCCCTATCCAGAGATGTGGCTGGCGAGGTTGGATGAGGCATATTACTTGCCTTACGCGGCGCCGTTTCTGCCGAACTCGCAAGATCCTTGTGAACGACGTTCTGGTTCCGTGGACACCGGCCGTGATCGGATGGTTCCGATACGAAAGCGACGGGACATACAGGCTCCCCATCGACCTGACCGAGGCATACACGGTCGATACGGCCTTTCTTCTGGGGCATCCCGTCTGTCCGGTCACTTTGGTCATTTCATCGGAGATTGCCTGAGCCGCATGCACGCGTGGCGCTATTGTCGCGAGACATTCGGCGACGTGAAAATCATTCTGGATCACAGCAAGCAGGACACGCAATTCAGGGATACGTTTCTAGCTGCAATGGGCGTCACGCCGAACGACATCGTATACGCTCAGGGAGTGGTGCATTCCCGCCGGTTGCTGCTTGCCTCCAACGCGCTGGGTGTTTCGCGATACGCTTCCCCTGCTGCGGCCAGCGTCTGGCAACAGCTCCGCGATGCGCTTGCCGATCCTGATAAGGGGCAGGGCGAGCGAGTATATCTGCTCTCGGCTGGGCCAGACGGCGCGAAAGCTCAAGAACGAGGCGGAGGTCGAGGAAATTTTCAGCCGCCAAGGGTTCGCAATCGTCCATCCAGAAGATTGCTCGCTCGAAGAGCAGATTTCGGTGATCGCGAAGGCCCGAACTCGTCGCCGGTCCAGCCCGGATCGGCCATGTTCAACCTGGCCTTCCAAAAGCAACTCAAGTCCGTCTTGATGCTGTTTCCGGAAACATTCATCGAGACCACGGAATGGCTCTTCCTGGCGGGAACGAATTCTTCTCTTTTCTGCCACCTTGGAATGCGCGAGATGCGCATCCGGCTCACCGGTCACAGTGGCCGATGAGTGGCGGGTGGATCTGCCACGCCTGTCTGGCGACATCGCGAACTGGCTGTCGCGGGTGTAGCCCGATCTGATCCTTCGATGCGGACTTTGCGGCGAGATCGCTGCCACCACCTCAGGTCAAAATTATCAGGAGCAGCAACTGATGCCCGAGAGCCTGGACAGTATCGGCCGCCGATGTGACACCGATAAGTCATCGCTCCATCACGACTATCTTTGGTTCTATGAGCGATTTCCTTTCGGAACTAAGGAATGATGAGCGGCTGACGGTGCTGGAAGTCGGCGTCTATGAAGGTGGCTCCGTGCGGATGTGGGAGCAGTATTTTCCCAACGCCCAGGTCATCGGTGTGGATATCAACCCGGCTGCTGCCACGCACGCGACCGATCGCATCAAGATCGAAATCGCGAACCAATCCGATGTAAGTGATCTTGTGACGCTGGCAACCAAACACGGGCCGTTCGATCTCGTCGTGGACGATGGCTCCCATATCTGGGATCATCAGATTACCACATTTCAGTGGCTGTTTCCGTACGTGAGGCCGGGGCGATATTACATCCTGGAGGACATCGACACGAGTTACGGCGCCGCCGCTGACATATATCGGGGGAAGGGCGAGATTTCTGCCGCCGGCTATCTACAGCGCTTTACCGAC
Organism: uncultured Pseudomonadota bacterium; assembly: GCA_963810715.1. Taxonomy (GTDB): domain Bacteria; phylum Pseudomonadota; class Alphaproteobacteria; order Acetobacterales; family Acetobacteraceae; genus DATDIC01. The sequence goes on from CAWEOZ010000004.1 coordinate 20,591, forward strand.
TGGATGGTCGCTGACAAGGTTCTTGATCTGTCCAATCAGCCGGACGCGTTCATACGTGGATTTGCACGAAAGACTGAGTTTGTCGCCTTCCACCGGCGTACATCGATCATTCGGCGCCGCCGATAGCGCGACCACCAGGAACGTAGCTGAGGAGGATGTGCATGAGGCGTGGTTTGGCGATCATAGCGGCTGCTGTGATCCTGCTCTCAAAGACGCTGGCCATTGCTCAGACTGCACCCCCGCAAACGAGCCAGGCGGCGCTCGACGCGCTGGTGTCACGCACATCGTTCCCCCTGGTCTGGATGGGCGGCGCTAGCGAACCGGATCACGGCTATCTGGACCTGATGACGAACCATGGCCCGGTGATGGTGGATTCAGGTGCGCGCGTCCTGAAAGTGTTCGCTAACGACCTGGTCTATGGGAGTGGTGCGGAGATCAAGCGCATACTGGATTTCTGTCACCAGAACGGATTCAAGCTCGCGGCTGAAGGCTATCTCGTGTCGGCGTTCTCACACTCAGAGATATCCGAAGGGCGAGTCGCTTCCTGGTATCATCGACGCAGTTGTTAGTCGGCTTCACAATATGAACGGTAAGCTGGATTACTTCGAATCAGACGAGACCTTGTTCAGGGCGCACACAGTCTACAAACATTCTATTTCCGATATTGCTGCCAACGCCGCGCATAGTGCGCAAACCCTGAGGGTTGCTTTTCCCGACATACAGATCGCCGACATAGAACCGTTTCCCGTGAATCTGTCGGACCTTCGCACCTACCTGCAGGATTTTGCGCATGATGCGCATCACCCGTTCGACATCTTCAATCCCGATATCGCCTGGAATTCGGAGCAGGGTTATCCACACTGGCTGAACAGCCTGTCAGAATTGGCAACGATGCTGCGCAACTCCCACATGCAGCTCGCGATCATCTACAATGGCAATGATAGGCTGTCCGAAGAATCCGGTCCAATGGATCACCCTTGCCGAGCAGCGCATCGCCGCGGTCGAAAGCGATTCCTCCATCGTCGAGACGCACGCAATCATTCAGACCTGGGACAAATATCCGAACAAGATCGGCCCGGCGACTGAACCGGGTACTATGCTTAATTTGACAACGGTATATTCGTCCCTGGTGCGCCTCTACAGAAGCGGCTATTTGGGCGGCGGCAGCCCAGCCGCAGCGACGATCGCAGCGCCTGCCGCGGTCGCGCTCGGGAATGGCCGCACATCTCTGTCAGGGATCCAGATCGCCGATCGCGGAAATCGGAATGCTCCCAACGCACGCGTTGCCCTGGTGGTGATTGCCGGCGGCGGAGCGCTCGACACGGGCACGCCGGACAATCTGCCGACGTTGGTTCAAGGGTCGAGGATCAAGGTTCTGGCCGGCACGATCACCGACGTGAACAACACGCTCCGCCAGTTGACGATTTCCGGCGCCGCTGCGGGAGTGCCCGTGGACGTCGAGCTCTTCGGCGCCAAAGGAAATCTCGATCGGAAGCAACTCGTTCTGGGCGTGGCGCAGCCGTCAAAACAATAGAATTCGCTGTGCTCGCTTTAGACTAACGAGGCCGGTCACTTCCCAAAAACGCCCCAATGCACCCCTCATACTCCCCTTCCCTCAGCACCCGCTTCATCAGCTCCGCCGACGCCACACCCGTCAGCTTCGCCGGCGGCGTGCCGTCCCGCAGCGCCTTCAATGTCGCGTACACCGCCTGCACCGCAGCCGCGAACGGCTGATGCCCCTGCAGCGCGATCCGCACGCGCCGGCTCGCCAGATAGTCGCGGTCCGACAGCTCCCCCGAGACGCCGCCCAGCAGCAACGGCACCCGCACCGCATCCGCAATCGCGTCCAGTTGCGCGCGCGTCATCCCGCCGGCAAAGAACAGCCCGTCCACGCCCGCTGCTGCGTATGCCCGCGCCCGCGCGATCGCGTCCTCCGTGCCGGTCAGGCTCGGCGCGCTGGTGCGGCCGATGATGCACAGCGACGCGATCCTCCCGCGCCGCCAGCGCGGCCCGCATCTTGCCCACACCCTCCTCCAACGAGATAAGCACCGGCTTCGTCTCGCCATAGCCACGCGGCAGCCGCGTATCCTCGATCGTCAGCGCCGCCACGCCGGCGGTCTCCAGCTCCTGCACCGTGCGCATCACGTTCAGCGCATTGCCGTAGCCGTGGTCGGCATCCACCATCAGCGGCAGCTTGCCGGCGCGGTTGATCCGGTACGCCTGCGCCGCGAACTCCGACAGGGTCAGCACGATCAGATCAGGCGCCCCCAGCACCGTGTAGCTGGCGATGGATCCGGCGAACATGCCGACCTCGAAGCCCAGCTCCTCGGCGATCCGCGCCGAGATCGGGTCGAACACCGACCCCGGATGCAGGCAGGCCTCGCCGGCCAGGACGGCACGGTAGCGCTCGCGTCGATCGGTCCAATGCATCGCCGTTTCCCTATGCCAGCGTCATGCCGAGCTGATGGTACATCGCCAGGAAGTCGAAATTGTTCCAGCTTTCCGCCGCGCGACCATCCTCGATGCGCGCCATGCACATGCCGGTAAAGCGCACCGGCTTGCCCGTGGGCGCTACCGGCAGTCCCGGTCCGGTATGGGTTCCGGTCACCAGGCAGCGCACCGCAATCCGGTCGCCATCGACCAGCGAGTTCCTCGATGTCGATATGAATGTCCGGGAACGCGGAGCGGAACCGGTCATAAAAGGCGCGATACTCGGCGGCGCCGCGCACCGCATCGCCTTGCGGCTCGCGCAGCCCGTGCGCCACCCGGTCGGCCGGAAAGAACTCGTCGATCAGCGCGGTGTTGCCCTTGTTCCACACCTCGTTGAACCAGTGATGCAGGATCGTGTTGTGCGGGTCCGCCATCATTGCCTCCGCTCAGGCCAGCATCCCGGCCAGCGCGCCGCTCATGCAGGTCGCCAGCGTGCCGGACAGGATCGAACGCAGCCCGAGGCTGATAATTTCCTGCCGCCGCTCCGGCACCATCGCGCCCAGCCCACCGATCACGATGCCCAGGCTGCCGAAATTCGCAAACCCGCACAACGCATAGGTCAGGATAATCCGCGATCGCGGCGTCAGCGCCTGCGGTCCCATGCTGCCCCAGGGCCGCAAAGGCGACGAACTCGTTCAGCACGGTCTTGGTCGCCATCAGCGCCGCCGCGACGCCGGACTCCGCCCAGGGAATGCCGATCAGCCACATCACCGGCCGGAGCGGGATGGCGAACAGGCTCTGCAGGGTGATCGGCGCATTGCCCCAGTGCGGCAGCAATGCCAGCGCCATGTTCACCAGCGCTACCAAGGAGACGGCCACCAGCAAGGTGGCGAGAATGGCGGCCAGGATGGGAATGCCGGCCAGCGTGCCGCGCACCAGCGCGTCGAGCGCACTCACCGGCGGATCGTGCAGCTCCAGTCGCGCGGGTTCGGCCGGCGCCGGGCCGAACGGCACCATCAGCGCCGCCACCGCCAGTCCGGCCGGCGTGCTGATGACGGAGGCGATCAGGATATGGCCGAGCGCATCCGGCAGGATCGGGGCCAGGAACCCCGCATAGATCACCATCACCGTACCGGCCACGCCTGCCATTCCGCAGGTCATCAGCGCGAACAGCTCACCGCGCTGCATCCGCGCGAGATAAGGGCGCACCAGCAGCGGTGCCTCGATCATGCCGACGAACACGTGCACCGCCGCCCCGAGCGCCAGTGCACCGCCGATGCCCATCACGCGCCGCAGCACCCAGGCGAACACCGCCGTAATCCGTTGCAGTATCCCCCAGTAGAACAGCAGCGACGCCAGCGCGCTGATCACGATCACCAGCGGCATGGCACGGAACGCCAGGATGAAGCTGGCGCCGGGGTGGGTTTCCACGAACGGCAGCGGACCACCGCCCAGATAGCCGAACACAAAGCCGGTGCCGGCATCGGTGGCCGTTTGCAATGCATTCGCGGCACGGTTCAGCAGCATGATCGCGGCGATGGCCGGCGGGAAATGGATCAGCAGAAGCGCGAGCACGAGCTGGAGCAGCACTCCGGCGACCACGGTGCGCCACGGAATGCGGCTACGCGCTTCGGAAATAAGCCACGCCAGGAGAAGCAGGACAAGTTCAGCCAGTGCAGCTCGGGGCATATCACGGAAGAGTCGACACGGAGAGCACGGAGGTCCCACGGAGAGCCACGGAGGAAAAATTGCCCTCCGTGGCTCTCCGTGGGGCCCCCGTGCGCTCCGTGTGAAACTCTTTCTGTCGATCCGCGACCGCCCATCGTTCCGGAGACGGCTGCGAGACGAGCATTGTCCTATCGACGCTGGTTGAACGGGAAATAGGCGGGGAATTCGCCGACCTTCTGCATGTCCACTTCCACCAGGCTGACGCCCGTGTGCGCCAGCCCCTGCGCAACCGTGGTGCCGAACGCGTCCGCCGCGCTCCACCCGGCGGAACGGAATGCCGGCCAGTTCCGCGAGGCCGCGCAGGTCGGGGTTCTGCAGATCGGCGAAGAAGCGCCGCCCATCCTGCGGTGGCGTCCTGGATGCGCTTGATCACGCCATAGCCGCGGTCGTTCATGACAACAATCGTCAGATCGAGCTTCTCCTGCACCGCGGTCCACAACTCGCCGACATTCAGGAAAAACCCGCCGTCGCCGGTCATGACGATGGTCTTGTGGCCGTTTGCCGCGGCGGCCGCGCCGATGCCCAGCGCCAGCCCTTGCCCGATGCCGGCGCCCACCGGATAGACGTTCTGGTGCGGGTCGTAGATCGGGAAGATGCGATTGCCCCAGGTGGTATTGCTTTGGGTGACGTCGCGGACCCAGATCGCGTCCTTCGGCAGCACCGGGCGAAGCTGGTCGGGGAAGCTGCCGTAGGGGCCGAGCGTCGCCGAGGTACTCCGCCCGCGCGCCCGCGTTTCAGCTCAGCGAAGTCCTTCTGGAAGCGCGGGATCGGGCTGGAACCGGCCCTCGATCCGCTGCAGCAGCCCGGCGAGGGCCAGCTTCGCATCGCCGCAGACGAAATACTGGTTGGGGTAGGTGCGGCCGTTGGCCATCGGATCGACATCGATCTGGATCAGGTTGGCCGGCAGCTTGACCGAGAAATCGCCGGTCTCGTGGCCGCGCAGGCGGGCGCCGACAACCAGCATCAGATCGACCGTCTGGTAGAAATCCTGGATCGCCGGCATGCCGTTGCCGTGCAGGCCGCCCAGTGTGCGCGGGTCGTCCTCCGGCACCATGCCGCGGCCTTGCAGGCTGTTGACCATGGTGAAGCCCAGATCGAGCAGCCGCCGCATCTCAGCGCCGGCCTGGCGCGCCCCGGCGCCGACCCACAGCATCGGGCGCCGGCCGCGCAGCACGCGGGCGGCAAGCTCATCCAGTTCGGCGGCGGCGGGGGCACGCGGCGGTGCGGGATCGGCAGGGTGAAGCCGTCCAGCAAAGCGGGGCGCTCGATCTCCACGCGTTGCAGATCGATCGGCACCTCCACGCTGACGGGACCGGTCGGCGGGGTCAGCGCCTCGGTCGCGGCGCGGGTCAGCACCCCCAGCGCCTGCTGGGCCGAGCGGATCCGATAGGCCGACTTGGACACCGACGCGCAGCATGCCGAGCTGGTCGTAGGCGTCATGCACGGTGCCCAGCTCGCGGTCGGCGAATTTGGTCATGGTCTGGCCGGTGATGTGCAGCACCGGGGAGCCGGCGAAGCGCGCCTCCACCAGCCCGCCGACCGCATTCCCCGCACCGGGGCCGGTGGACGAGAAGATCACGCCCAAGCCGCCGGACACTCGCGCGTAGCCGTCCGCCATGTGGGCGCCGCCCAGCTCGCCGCGCGCCATCATGAAGCGGATCGTGTTGCGCCGGCCAATCGCGTCCAGCATCGGGATATTGTGCACCGAGGCGATGCCGAACGCCGTCGTGACGCCGCAGGCAGCCAGGAACTCCGCCACCAGGTCGCCGACTGTATATGTGCTGGCCATGCTGCTTGTCCGCTCCGAACGCTTCGGAGCGGGAGGCTGGATCAGCCGCCAGGGACCGTCAATCAGCGTTCGGTTTCGTCGTTGTCGGGCTCGACCTCGATATCCGGGCCGATCGCATCGGCATCGTCTTCCAGATCACCCGTGTCTTCGATGACATCCTCTTCGGCCTCGTCGGGGACGCCCTCGACCTCGATCTCGGCGTCTTCCAGGCCGGGGGCGGGCACAGGCTTCTTGGGGCGCTTTTCCTCGGTGACATTGCCGCTTGGACGGCGCACCCGCGGCTGTTCGACCGGCTGCTCAGTGCCGCATTTGGGACAGATGGCCGGTACTTTGGCGAGATCATAAAAGCGAGTGTTGCAGGCGACGCAGACGCGCTTGGTGCCGAGTTCGGGCTTCAGCATGCCGGGCCTCGAAGGGGTTCAGGAAAGCGGGCGCCTGTGCCACCGGCGAGCGGGGCTGTCAAATGGCGCGACGATTTCAGGCGAAGTCGCGGTCGGAAAGCGTGTGGAGGATCAGCACGACGGTTTGCGCAGCATTGCGGGCGGCGATCCGGCGCCAGGGCTTCGCGCCGGAGTCGGTGGCCGCCTTGTCCGCCGCGGGATCGGAAATTCCGCGGATGACGAGGGCATCGGCTCCGCCGGCTTTTCCACGGCGCCAGGGGCGATCGATGAAGTGCTTGGCGTGAGACGCGACCGCCCTCAGAAAACCGGCTCCCTCCGTCTCCACCACCGCAAGCTGGCGGTCCTCCGCTAGCAATTGCTCCCGGGTCTCCGGATGGTCCAGCACCAGGTCCCACGACAGGATTTTCTCAGCGTGGATCGCGAAAAGCTCGCCGTCGTTCAGCTCTGATTGGACCTTCTTCGGATTGGGGTGGGAGGACAGGAAGCCCTGCGCCAGGGCGCGCCCACCGTCGAACGCGGGAATATTGAAATTCTCCGCGCCGAATTGACCGTCGTCCTGGACCTTCGTGTATCGCCGATAATTCACTTCCGGCGCCAGCACCACGTCGCCGAGCTTGGAACTTGTCAATTTTCATTCCGCCGGCGATTCCGCACAGGAAAGCGAAGCGGGGATTATGGCGGAACAAAACGATCTGTGTGGTGATTGCGGCCTCTAGATTGGATTGCCCGTCGCAGCAGGCGACCACGAGCCGGAGCATCAGTCCCTGACGGGTACCCGAACTGATAATGGCGTTCGCCGCCGAACGAGTTCGGGGGATCGATTTCCCTGGCCCCTGCCCAGGCCAGAACCTCTCGGATCGCGCGTAGCTCGGTATCCGCGATCATGCCAGATGATCGCGACACTGTACGGGAATGTGCGCGGGGGACCGAGGATCGTGCGACCTCATCTCCCGGCCACTGACGGGTCAGGAATACTGGGACGTTCGTCTTAACGCGATTGTGGCGATCCCGTACCGGCGCTGAAAATACGCCAGATTGCGCTGATCCTGGAAGAACGTGGCGATCTGATCCTTGTCTTGCTGGCTGAGCTCCCCAAGGTCGAAATCCACGATCAGGCAACCGGAGCCACCGGCGACGATCTGGGTGCGCCGCAGGAAAATGTCTTCGAGCTCGCCTTGGAACGCCGCGACGGCATTGCTCATGACGTGGGACGGCGCGGCGTCGAGGCGGATTTCGACGACGCTACGGCCGGACGGAGCCGCGATGGCTTTTCCATCCTTGGCCTTATCGATGATCGTCGCCAGGTTCACGCGATGCTCCTGTCAGGCATCGGGTCCGGGGACACCGCGCCACCCACAATCATTCCGGAATTCGAACCCTGCCACAAGCGCCATCCTCGCCCGCCTGTTGACCGTTTCCAGGCCGTTCGCCAGCCTTTCCAGCCATGGCACGAACGCCCACCGGCATGGCCGGTTCGCCGATGCTTTGGAATGCCGTTCGCCACATGCCGCGCGCCACCAGCCAGGAATGCCAGTCGTCAATCAGACGCCTGCGTGCTAATCGCCCGGCAATGAGCACAATTAAAGCGGTCCAGGTGGTGTCGCGGCGACCCACCGCCGGCCTGTCCGGGCGGATCCCCATTCCCGGCGACAAATCGATCAGCCATCGCGCGCTGATGTTCGGGGCGCTCTCGGTCGGAGAGACGCGGATCTCCGGGCTGCTGGAAGGCGAGGACGTGTTGCGCACCGCCGCCGCCATGCGCGCGCCTGGGGGCGGAAGTGGAGCATGGCGCGGACGGCGTCTGGCGCGTGGCCGGGCGCGGCATCGGCGGCCTGACCGAGCCGGCGGATGTGTTGGACATGGGCAATTCCGGCACGGCGGCCCGGCTGCTGTGCGGCATTCTCGCCAGCCACCCGCTATTCTCCGTCATGACCGGCGATGCCAGCCTGCGCGGGCGGCCGATGCGTCGCGTGATCGAGCCCCTGTCAGCGTGCGGCGCCCGCTTTGCCTCGCGGGAAGGCGGCCGGATGCCGCTGGCGATCGAAGGCGCGCGGCAGGCGCTGCCACTGGAATACCGCGTGCCGGTGCCCTCGGCTCAGGTGAAGTCCGCGGTGCTGTTGGCCGGGTTAAATGCGCCGGGCATCACCCGGGTCGAGGAGCCGGAGGCGACGCGGGACCACACCGAAAACATGCTGCGGCATTTCGGGGCGCAGGTCAGCGTTGAGCCGGCCGGAGACGGGGCGGCGTGATCACGCTTATCGGTCAGCCGGAGATGCGTGGCGCGGACGTGCTGGTGCCGGCCGATCCGTCCTCGGCCGCTTTTCCGCTGGCGGCGGCGCTGCTGGTGCCGGGTTCGCAGCGTGACGATCGAGGGGCTTTGCCTCAATCCGCTGCGCACCGGGTTGTTGGCCACGCTGCGCGAGATGGGCGCCGATATCGCCGTGGAAAATGCGCGCGTGCAAGGGCGGCGAGCCGGTCGGCGACCTGGTGGTCCGCCACGGCACACTGCGCGGCGTGGACGTGCCTTGGGAGCGGGCGCCCAGCATGATCGACGAGTACCCGGTCCTGGCGGTGATCGCCGCCAGCGCGGAAGGGACGACCCGGATGCGTGGCCTGAAGGAGCTGCGGGTGAAGGAGAGCGACCGGCTCTCGGCGACCGCGGCGATGCTGGCGGATAACGGCGTGCGCGTGGAGATCGCCGGAGATGACCTGATCGTCCAGGGGACCGGTCGGCCGCCTCGGGCGGCGGCGCTGGTGCGGACGCACATGGATCATCGGATCGCGATGAGCGCACTGGTGCTGGGAACGGCGACCGAGCAGCCGGTGCCGGTGGATGATGTGGCGTTCATCGATACAAGTTTTCCGGGATTCGTCGGGCTGATGAACGGGACTCGGCGCGGCGATGGGGTAGCGGCGATGCCGCCGCTGGTCATCGCGATCGACGGCCCGGCGGCAGCGGGCAAGGGCACGCTGGCGCGGCGGATAGCGGCGACGCTGGCGCTGCCATATCTCGAATCCGGGCTGCTCTATCGTGCGGTGGGGCGGCGGGTGTTGGACGCCGGGCACGATCCGGCGGACCCTGTGGCGGCAGAGCGCGGCAGCATGCGCGTTGCAGCCGGCCGACCTGGAACGGCCAGATCTGCGCGGCCCGGAGGCTGATGCAGCTTCCAGCGCGGTTGCGGCGATTCCAGATGTCCGCGCGGCGCTATTGGCATTCCAGCGCGGGTTCGTCGGGTCCGTGGGCGCGGTGATCGATGGTCGCGACATCGGCACGATCGTGTTGCCGAACGCGACCGTGAAGCTTTTCGTGACGGCTGACCCGGCTGAGCGGGCAACACGCCGCTACCTGGAGCTGCGGGCAAAGGGAACCGACGTCACGCTGGCTCAGGTATCGGCAGACATGGCGGCGCGGGATCGGAGAGACGCCGGGCGCGACATCGCCCCGATGACACCGGCCAAGGACGCCGTGCTGGTGGATACCACAGGGCAGGATCCGGACAGCGTGTTCGAGACGGCAATGGCGGCGATCCGGTACGCATTACGAGGCAAAGCCCGGTAAGGGCTGGTGCTTTCGCGGGAATGACGAAGACGATGCAGTTGTTCCCGAAGCTTCCTAAGCACCGCTTGTGCGGGCCGGCAACCCGAGATGGTCATCAACGGCAACCCTGTGCCGCGGCTTCGCCTACGATCCGTTGGCCCGGGCGTCCTGCCAGTCCCAGGCACGCATGACCCACGGGACGAACCAGGGATTGCCGGAATAGAGCGGGACAGTGGGGAACGGACGGTCGGCGAAGATGGTGCCGGCGTCGGGCGCTCCGAGAATTCGGCGAGCCGCCTTGGTGCCGAGATAAGTTCCCATCGGGACGCCAGCAAAACAATACCCCAGGGCGTAGACCATGCCGTCACGACTGCCGAGATGTGGCCAGAGATCGAAGGTGCCAGCGCAGCGGCCGGTCCAGGCTCTGCTGACGGATGTACCGGCGAGGTCCGGGACGAGCCGATCGAGTCTTTGCTGAAGAATGCCCGCCATGATCAGCGGATCGGTTTCGCCGTTGCCAGTGCGGCCACCGAACAGGATGCGGTCGCCATCCGGCGAGCGGCGGATGAAGTCGATGTTGTGGTTGTCGTCGAGACAGGTGCGGCCGGCCGGCAGGACACGGTCCAGGACATCGTGCGACAGGGTTTCGGTGGCAACCATGAAGGCATCGAACGGAACGACCCGGCGGGCCAGCCAAGGTGTGAACGGGTGGTGTAGCCGTTGGTGGCGACGACAACATTCCGGGCAATCAGCGGGCCGCGGCCGGTGGTGAGCGTGAAGCCGGGTTCGTTGGGAACGATGCGGGTTACTTCGGTGTGGGGGGTGGAGTTCCGCACCGGCGTTGGAAACGCGGTCCAGCAGACCCTGATGATAGAGGCCGGGATGGATGGAGGCGAGATCAGGGATCACCGCGCCGCCATGATAGGCGTCCGAACCGATCTCGGTGTGCTGTCGGGCGCGTGAGACCATCTCGAAGGGCTGGCCGAGATGGCGGCGGCGCAGTTCGTATTCGGCGGCGATGCTGTCGTACTGGGCCGGCGAGACCGCCATGATGTAGCGGCCGCAGATGGAGAAATGACACTCGATCTGTTCGGTGTGCGCGGTTTCGGCAACGGTATCGAAGGCCGCCTGGAGTTCGCGATAGACGGTGATGGCGAAATTCGGTCCGCGTTTTCGGAGCAGCTTGCCGAAGCTGTGCTTGAAGGTGCGGCCGACATAGCCGGCATTGCGCGAGGATGCGCCGACGCCCAGAGCGCCGCGGTCGAGCACCACGACGTGACGGCCGCCGCGCGCCAGATGCAGCGCGGCGTTCAGGCCGGTGATGCCGGAGCCGATGATCGCCACATCGGCTTTGGCGGGAAGTGCGCTCGCCGGCGTGGTGGGACGCGGGGCGGCATCCCACCAGTGCGGTTCGAGGCGGAAATTCGCGGCGAGGCGTGGGGTGGGAGTCACCGGGGGCCCAATCAGGGTGGCGGATGCTTCCAGGAGCGTGGGAGCATACTGGGTATCATCGGCAACTCCAGTTAGCGCATGCCGGTGCCGTGGCGCTTTCCGGCGATCGACGGTCTAAAACATGATTGCTTCAGGATGAAGCGATCATGTTCCAGTTTCTTCGGAGAGCGTGATTACGCTTTCGGACCGTCAGCCTCAAGCGGTCGCGGTCTAAAACAAAGTTAGCTGCTGTTCGGAGCTGCCGGCCGGCACACCGGGAACCGCAAAGCGCGTGCAGTCGAGACCTTCGCGTGCTTCATCGAGGCCCCATTGACGTGCGGCGCGGGCGAAACGGCGGAGCAGAAGATCTGCATAAACGCCGTGGCCGGCCATGCGGTGATGAAAGCGGGGATCGGACAGGGCACCCGAGCGGGTTTCCCGGATCAGATTCAGCACGTGCCGCGCGCGGTCCGGGAAGTGGGTGTGCAGCCAGTCCTCGAACATCTGGCGCAGCTCATGCGGCAGGCGCAGCAGCACGTAGCCGGCGTGACGGGCACCGGCACGCGCGGCGGATTCCATGATGCGCTCCATCTCCGCGTCGTTCAGGCCCGGGATCATGGGCGCGACCATGACCCCGGCGGGGACGCCGGCGCGCGACAGTTCGGCAATGGCATGCAATCGCCGCGCGGGGGTTGCGGCGCGCGGTTCCATGCAGCGGGCCAGAGCAGCATCCAGCGTGGTGACCGAGACGTAGACGCGAGCCAGCTTACGGGCCGCCATCGAGGCGAGGATATCGAGGTCACGCAGCACGCCGGCGGACTTGGTGACGATGCTGACAGGATGGTTGAACCGGTCCAGCACGCCGAGCACCGCGCGGGTAAGCTTCAGGGTGCGCTCGACCGGCTGGTAGGGATCCGTGTTGGAGCCGAGCGCTAGTGAACGCGGCACATAGCCGGGTTTACGCAGCTCTTTTTCCAGCAGCTCGCGCAACCTCCGGCTTGAACAGCAGCTTGGTCTCGAAATCGAGGCCGGGCGAGTAGCCGAGCCAGGCGTGGCTCGGGCGAGCATAGCAATAGATGCAGCCGTGCTCGCAGCCGCGATACGGGTTAACGGCACGATCGAAGCCGATATCGGGGGAGCTGTTCCAGGCAATCGCGGACCGCGTCGAATCGCGGATCAGCGTGGTCGGTAACGGCGGCAGCTCAGCAAATTCGGTGCTGAGCGTGTCCCACCCATCGTCGAATGGGCTGGCAGCCTGGGGATCGAACCGCACCGGGGGGTTGATGGTGGCGCCGCGCCCGCGGCGGGCCAGGCTCGGCATGGCTTCAACCGGAGGCCCGTCCGGCTGACCGGCACGGTCGAGGGCCGCAAGCTCGGTCGCACCAATGCCCTGCCGTTCTGGCGCAGTCTCTGCCCGCATGAGTCCGAGTTCCTCTTCCGTTCCGGCAATTCTTGCCTCGTTGGTCCGGAAGCCGTCAAGAACAATTAGGGAACTTTCACTGGGTCGGAGGATCAGATACCGCCTCCTGCGGTTCGAGCTGTGCGTTCAGTTCGGCGCCAAGCAGGACAGCGTAGATGGTCAGCCAAAACCAGAGCATTACGCCGACGACGGCCGCGATCGGGCCGTAGGTGGCGCCGAAGCTGGACAGATGGGAGACATAGAAGGTCAGCAAGGCCGAGGCAGTCAGCCAAAGGATGGTGGCAACCGCGGTTCCCGGCGCGATCCGCTGGCCGGCTTTGCGGGTGCGCGACGGGCCGACCAGGTAGAGCACTGAAATCGACAGGGCGACGAAGCAGACCAGCATCACCAGGCCGATCGCATGGATCAGGGCGCTGGCGTGCGCCTCCAGCCCGATGAAGTCGATCACGACGGGTACGAAGACCAGCACCGCGATGCCGAGGACGGCGACCAGCATGGCGGCGAGAGTCATGCTGAGCGCCACCGCCTGGAAGCGCAGGAAGCTGCGCTGCTCCTCTACGTTGTAGGCGACGTTCAGGGCAGCGAGGACGGATTTGGTGCCGGTCGCCGCACTCCAGAACGTAACAAGCGAACCGATCACCAGATGCAGGCCAAGCTGTTTGGGGGTTTGGGTGACGAGGTCGTGGACGCGGGCGGCGATCAGCTCGAATGCGGGAGGCGGCAATAATCCGCTCAGATAGCGAAGTTGCGGTTCGACATTGGCGAGGTTGAAAACCAGGCCATAGATCGAGAGCAGGGTGGTAATCGCAGGAAATAGCGCGAGCGTGGCATAGAATGCCGAGCCGGCCGCCGCGATCGAGCCGCGATCGGAAATAAGCGCCCGCACGGTGGTGGTCAGGATTCGGCGCCAGTCACGCCAGGAGCGGCGACGCCCGCCGGCTCCGGCCTGGTTTGCTAATGCGTGCCGGGTGCTCGGGCCCGAAATCCACTGTGCTGATGCCCTTTCGTCCTGTCATGGCGGGTCGTGATGCGGAGCGGCCTCCGGGCTGTAGGAAGCCACACTTTGTGGGCCCGGGCGTCAACCGGGCAGGAGCCCGCAAGTTTTTTCTCCCTGGCGCGGATTTTTTCTTGCGCCCCGGGGGCGGGGTCCCTATGTGCGGCCCCTACGCAGCAACGCACGTGCCTCTGGCCCTCCGTGGTTACGCAACGACGTCAAGCGTTCTGGCAACTCGCTTAGGTCGCTGGTTCGTTCGACCGTTTCGTCAACTGCGCCCGTCGCCTTTTACAGGCGGGCGTCCTGTCGAGGGAGGCCCGGTGCGATGAGCACGAAAATCGCCGGATTCCTGGCTGCGCAGCAGCCGGCAACGCCATGCCTGGTATTCGATGTTGATCGCGTGGAAGAGAATTTCCGCGCGTTGCGGCATGTCCTGCCGCTGGCGAGAATCTATTACGCGGTGAAGGCCAATCCGGCGGCGCCGGATACTGGAGCGGCTGGCAAGGCTGGGCAGCTCGTTCGACGCTGCGTCGATCGAGGAGGTGGAGGCGTGCCTGGCAGCCGGCGCCGCGGCGGCATCGATCAGCTTCGGGAATACGATCAAGAAAGCCTCGGCGATCCGGCGCGCGCATGCCGTCGGCGTGTCGCTGTTCGCCTTCGATTGGCCGAGGAGCTTGCCAAGCTGGCGCGCCACGCGCCCGGCGCGCGGGTCTATTGCCGGATCCGGGTGGAGAATGACGGTGCCGACTGGCCGCTGTCGCGCAAGTTCGGCACCACGGTGGAGCACGCCCGGTGCCCTGATGATGCAGGCCGGGGAGATGGGGCTGGACCCGTACGGGTTGTCGTTCCATGTCGGCAGCCAGCAGACCCGGACGGAAGCGTATGAAGCTGGCGATCAGCCGCGTGGCCATGCTGTTCACCGACCTGACCGAAGCCGGCGTGAAGCTGCGCATGATGAATCTGGGCGGTGGGTTTCCGACGCATTATCGCGACGACGTGCCGGAGATCGACGCGTTCGGCCATTCGATCATGGGCGCGATGACGCAGCATTTCGGCAATGCGCTGCCCGAGATGGTGATCGAGCCGGGACGGTTCATCGTCGGCGATGCAGGGGTGGTGAGCGCCGAGGTCGTGCTGGTGAGCCGGCGTGGCGACGATGCGGTGCGCTGGGTGTATCTGGACATCGGGCGTTTCGGCGGCCTGGCGGAGACCGAGGGAGAGTCGATCCGCTACCGGATCGTCACGCCGCATGATGGCGGCCCGATGGGGCCGGTGGCGATTGCTGGCCCGACCTGCGATGGCGCGGACATCATGTACGAGCGGGCGAACTACCGGCTGCCGCTGGAACTGGCCTGCGGCGATCGCGTGGAGCTGCTGGCCACCGGGGCGTACGTCGCCACTTACGCGAGCCAGCGGTTCAACGGGTTCGCACCGCTAACGGAACATTACATCTGATATACCCGACCTCCGCAGGAAGTCGGGTGAGTCTTGGTTTCGCGCGCGGCCGCCACACCAACCTGCGCGCGGTATACCCAGAATCCTGCAGGATTCTGGTCATACAAGGAGGCGGGCTGCGGCTGCATCGCAGTCAGCCGCTGCTGGGATCAGCGTCCAGCCGCACCACCACGCCTTCCAGGCCCGTCGCGGCCGCCGGATAGCGCGCCAGCACCAGCGGGTCGTGACCGGGGATTATGTTCTCGGGCCGGCTCGCCAGCCGTCGAAGCGTCGTCATAGCCCTCCAGCGTCTCTTCGAGGTTGTGCAGTGATTGGGAACGCCCGGCCCTGCCTCCATGTTGGCATAGAAGTGGCTGGCATCCGCCGCCAGCACCATCCAGCCGCGCCGGGTCCAGACGCGCACCACCTGCAATCCCTTGCTGTGGCCGCCGACATGATGCACCGAGAGGCCGGGTGCGATCTCCTCAGCCCCGTCATGGAACTGCACGCGGCCGGCAAAGACCTTGCGCAGCATCGCCACGACGTCTTCTTCCTCGAAGGCGATCGCAGCGCCGGCATGGCACATGCAACGGCCGGTGCAGAACGCCATCTCGCTGATCCTGCAGATGATAGCGCGCACGCGGGAACAGGTCGTAATTGCCGCAATGGTCGTAGTGCATATGCGACATGATCACGTCCTCGACCTGGTCCGGCTCGACGCCGATCGCCTTGCAGCCCGACGGCCGGGGAGCGCAGGAATTCCCGGCCGCGCTTTCGCTCCCATCGCCGCGTCGAACCCGGTATCCAGGATGAATGTCCGCTCCGGCCCCTTGATCGCCCATACGAAATAGTCGAGCGGCATCGGCGCATCGTGCGGATCGCCGCCGAGGAAATTGCCGGAGCGGCGCGCCAGGGCATTATGCCCGTAGCGCACGGCGTAGAGTTCATAGACGGTCCGTTTCGCTCATGCGATCAGGCGCCCCAGATCGGCTTGGCGACGCCATGTCCTGCGGGAAGATCGTCACCGGCCGGCCGTCCTGCCATTGGACCACGACCAGCTCGGCATCCGACGCGCCGGCCCTTGTCGTCGAACTTCAGATGATGGCCGGGGAAG
The DNA here is from genome assembly GCA_963810715.1 of uncultured Pseudomonadota bacterium. Classification (GTDB taxonomy): domain Bacteria; phylum Pseudomonadota; class Alphaproteobacteria; order Acetobacterales; family Acetobacteraceae; genus DATDIC01. Next base: position 36,870 of record CAWEOZ010000004.1, read on the forward strand.
AACAGCGCCGGGCCGTCGGTCATGTCCATCTTGCGGATCGCGTCGGCTACCTTCGCCCGGTCGGCCGCGCCGGCCATCTCCAGTGCCTGCTTCAGGATCATGACATGGGCATATGGGAAGATCGAGTCATGCCCGAACCACGGCTCGCCGGTACGTTGCACGAACCGCTTGCCGAGTGCGGCCTGCTCCTTGCCCGGCCAGTTCGCCAGGCCGACGATGATGCCCTGCAGGATGTCGGCGCCGGTGGTCTTCAGCAGCTCCGGCGTTGCCCAGTGGCCGCCATTGCCGATCAGCGGCAGCTTGCCGCCGCCCATGCCGTACTCGGTGAACGCGTCGGCCAGCAGCTTGTCGTCGGGCACGTTGGTGGAGAGCAGCAGCACGAAATCCGGCCGCGCGCTGCGCACTGGCTGCACCAATGTCGTTGCGTCTGCAAGCGGTGGCGTGTAGATCTTGTCCACCACGGCGGTCAGCCCGAAATCCTTCAGGATGTGCGTCGCGGATCGGCTTCAGGAAACTCACGCTGGCGGCAGTGTTGTCGCCGATGATGGCTACCTTGGTCGGCCGCTTGCCCGTGGTGCCCTGCGCCAGCTTCATGATGATCGGCACGACATCGGTGGCCTGCTTGTCGGCGGTCGGCGAGGTCTGGAACACATAATGGAAGCCGCGGCCGGTGATAGCGTCGGAATAGGACAGCGTCAGCCAGGGGAGCTGCGCGCGCTCGGTCACCTCGGTCGCGGCCAGGGTGAAGGTGCTCAGCCAGCAGCCGATCCCGCCGACCAGCTCCGGATTCTCGCGCCAGCATGCGCTGCGCCGCGTCCTTCGCCTTCTCCGCCGTGTCCTGGGTGTCGAACACCAGCAGCTTCAGCTTGGCGCCGCCCAGGGCCTTTATCGCCCCCGCCGGCGTTCACGTCATCGACCGCCATCTCGGCGCCCATGCGCTCCAGGATTCCCTGGCGCGCCCACGGCCCGGTCAGCGGCACCAGCAGCGCGATCTCGACGTCCTTTGCCGCCTGCGCGCGCGCCGTTCCGGCGAGCGCCGCGGCGCCGCTCAGCGCCAGCGCCGTTCGCCGTGCGAATTCGCTGTGTCATTGTCCGGTGCCTCCTCCCTGTTATCAGATAGCGTCCAGTCCGAGATAGGAGCGCTGGATGCGGTCGTCCGCAAGCAGTGCCTGGTAGCTGCCGTCCATCACGATACGTCCGGTTTCCAGCACATAGCCCCGGTCAGCCAGTTCCAGTGCCTCGGCGACCCGCTGCTCGACAAGCAGGATCGCCAGCCCATCCTCACGGTGGATCTGCGCGATGCGCTCGAAAATCATGTCGGTCACAGCCGGGGCCAGACCCATCGAGGGCTCATCGAGCATCAGCAGGCGCGGCGCGCTGGCCAGGCCACGCCCGATCGCCAGCATCTGCTGCTCGCCACCGGACAGCGTGCCGGCAAGCTGCCCGGCGCGCTCGGCCAGGATGGGGAACAGCGCATGGATGCGTTCCAGATTGCGGCGCCAGGCGACCCGACCCGCTTTCGGATACGCGCCCATTTCGAGATTTTCGCGCACGGTCAGCGTCTTGAACACCTGCCGGCCCTCCGGCACATGCGCGATGCCGAGATGCGAGCGTAAAGCCGCAGGACGACGCAGGATGTCCTGGTCGCGAAATCTGTATATCGCCGGCCTCGGGACGCACGATGCCGGCGATCGTCTTGAACAGCGTCGTCTTGCCGGCGCCGTTCGGTCCGACCACCGCGACGAACTCGACCCGCGCCGACGATAAGCGACACGCCTGTCAAGGCGCGCAACCCGCCATATGACACCGAGAGCGGGTTACACGCTAGCATTGCCGCTGGCAGCCATTTGCGCCCGAGATACGCTTCGATGACCGCCCGATCCTCGCACCACCTCGCGCGGCGCGCCTTCGGCCAGAACCCGCCCGTGATCGAGGACCAGGAAACGATCGGCCAGACGCAGCATCGCGTGCATCGTGTGCTCGATAATGACGATGGTTATGCCCGCAGCGCGCAACCGGCGCAGAATCCCGATCAGGTCGCTGCACTCCTCCCGCCCGAGTCCCGCCAGCGTTTCGTCCAGCAGCAGCAGTTTCGGTCCCCCGGCGAGGGCGCGGGCCAGCTCCATCAGCCGAAGTTCCTTGTTGGTGAGCTGACCGGCAAGGCGCGCGGCAAGACGATGCAGGCCGACCGCCTCCAGCGCCGTATTGGCCGCCGCAACCGCGTGCCGGTCATCCGGCGCCGCGCCATAGCCGCCGACCACTACATTGTCCAGCAACGGCAGGCGCGGGAAGCTGCGAACGACCTGGAACGTGCGCCCCACCCCCAGGCGGGCGATGCTGTGAATGGCCTTGCCGGTCAGCGGGATGCCGGCAAGCGACGCTGTGCCTGAATCGCTCGTCACGATGCCGCTCAACAGGTTGAACAGTGTCGTCTTGCCTGCGCCGTTCGGGCCGATGATGCCGAGGATTTCCCCATGTTCGACTGAGAACCTGACATCATCCACCGCCCGCAGCCCGCCGAAGCGGCGCGACAGTCCCTGGACCTGGAGCAGGATCCCCTCGGTGCGCGGTCGGCTGACCAGCGGAACGGGCACGAGACCGGCAGCCGAAGGTGCTCCGTTCCCCGGTACCGGCGACCGAAACGGTCGCGGATCGCCCAGAACAGCCCTTCCGGCGCGGCCAGCATGATGGCGATGATCGCCACGCCGTACACGACGCCCTGAATGCCGGGTAGTGACGTCTCCGAGCCGCGCGTTCAGGGTTTCCGCGAGCGGGATCAGGACAGCCGCGCCGATCACCGGTCCCCACACCGTGGCGACGCCGCCGAACAACGTCACCACCAGTGCCTGCGCGGAGACCAGCACGCCGAACACCGAATCCGGCGTCACCACCAGCAGCACGCAGGCATAGAATCCGCCGGCGGCAGCCGCCATGGCTCCGCTGGCGACGAGCCCGCGCATCTTCCAGCGCCAGGTGTCGAGCCCGGCCGCTTCGCCCGCCAGCTCGTTCTGCCGGATCGCCGTCAGCGCCAGCCCGAATCGGGAGTTCTCGACCAGCATGGACGCGATCATGGCGACAATCAGCATGCCGAGCGCGACAAGTGTATAAAGCCGCGGATCGGCGAACTGCATGAACAGCCCGGCCGCTGCCGGTGCATGGGCAGCGGCACTTCCTGAAAGCCGAGAAACTCCAGCACGTACAGGATCGCCAGCGGATAGGCGAGCATCGACAGCGCGAAATAGTGTCCGCGCAGCCGGAAGGTCGGCATGCCGATCAGCGCCGCCGCGGCGGCGCCCACCAGCATCCCCAACGGAATGCCGAGCCATGGCGTCAGTTCCAGATAAACCAGCGCCAGCGTGACGGTGTAGGCGCCGATGCCGAAGAACGCCGCATGGCCGAATGAAACCAATCCGCTATAGCCGGAGATCAGGTTCCAGGACAGGCCCATGACCGCCCAGATCGGAACCAGCGTCAGCATGAGCTGGTAGTAACTGTTGGTAACGGCGGCACTGAACGCGAGATAAGCGATCGCGCAAACCGCCAGCACCACGCCGTCGCGCCGCAAGCGGTGGCTCGCGCCCGTCCTCACGCGCGCTCCGCCGAGCGGCCGAACAGACCCTGCGGCCGCAGCGAAACGATCAGCAGGAACACGACGAAGATCGCCGCATTCTGCAATTGCGGCGGCAGGACCAGCCCGGAGCATTGCTGCACGAATCCGACCGTCAGACCCGCCCCAGAACGCGCCCAGGATGCTGCCCATTCCGCCCAGCACCACGCCGGAATACATGATGATCACGTAATCAAGTCCGACGAAGGGCGTGAATGACAGATAGGTCGCCATCAATCCTCCGGCGACGCCGGTGATCGCCGCCCCCAGTCCGAAGGCGATGCGGTAGGCGCGCTCCACATCGATCCCCATGTAGGTCGCGGCGATGGGGTTGTCGGCCGCAGCGCGCAGAGCCTTGCCCAAAGTGGTGCGCTCCATCACCAGCCACAGTACCAAAGCCACCACGATCGCCACGCCGCAGGCGACCAGCCGGGCTTTGTTGAGGAACAGCGTCGCGTCACCGACGATCGGGCCGATGATGAAGGCGCGTGCCGCCAGTGGGGTCAGTACGCTGCGCGGCGACGATCCGAACACGATCAGGCCCGCGTTCTGCAGGATCAGCGACAGGCCCAGCGTGACGATGAGCTGTCCGAACGCGCCTTCGTCCAGCCGCGCGGATGTGCGCAGGCCGGAAACGCGGCCAAGCAGCGCACGGTGCAGCAGCACGCTGCCGGCAAACAGGACGGGGGCTGCGATCAGCGCGCCGACGAACGGGGCGGCAGGCCCCAGAAACGCCAATACCCTCCATACGCCGACCAGGTACAAGCTGACGTACATCCCGAGCATCAGCAGCTCGCCCTGGGCGAAGTTCACCACCTTCATGATGCCGAAGATCAGCCCCAGGCCGACGCACATCAGTCCGTACAGGCAGCCGATGATCAGCCCGGCTGCAACCGCGTTCAGCACGTTTTCGATCAGGACGTCCACACAGCCTCCCCGCCGTTTTGTTCCAGCTTCAGCCGGCGAGACTATGAATGTAAAGGCTAACGTTGACCCGTTCAGCGATGGTCTGCCGCGCAGCCGGCGACACGTCGCGGCAGGTCACGATCCAAGGATCGCCGCTATCTGACAGGCGCTGAGATGACGGGCAACCCGCGCCGGCTGGCGATGGACATTGATCCGCAACACGCCACCGCCGGCAAGATCGAGCCTCATCATGGCGAGATGGCCGGAGGGCATTGCCGGTGGTGGAAGGCCGGCTCCCACAGCGGCGACCTGCTGTCGGTACAACGCAGCCAGCTCGGGTGTCTGCGAATGATACATGCCGATAGCAGTGAACCAGTTTCCTCCGGCAATGCCATCATGCAACTGCCGCAGATAGCGGGCGCCGTACTCGGCGTTCGCGAGGGGATCGAACGCCTCATTCAGATTACGAAATGCATTCGGGTGCATGCGCAGATCAACCTGCATGCAGCCGACATCGAGAAACGTGACCGTGCCCGAGTCCAATGCCTGGCGCGACCAGGCCACAGCCTGTTCCTTGGTGGCGAAAAAGATCCCCTGCCCGTCGGCATCGACCGTCCACGGCCAGGGCTCCAGGGCGCCCGATGACGTTGCCCGGCCGCTTTCCACTTTGGCTATCACCGCCAGCAGTCCGGGTGGGGTAGCACTATGCTGCTGGGCCGCCGCGACGGCGTCGAGGCACAGGTCCGACGCAGAGTGCGGTGACTCTGCGTCGGCGCGATTTCCCGAAAACGAGATCGCGACTACCAGCAGCGCGCTGAGCAACCATCGCAACCGGATCATCCGGACCACGCGGTTCCCCATCGATCTGCGTGCGCCACCTCCGCGACAGGCCGGCGCGTGAGTGGCCCGAATTTGTCGATCGGCCAGCCTACTGGCATCAGCGCGTATGTATCGACCTGATCCGGGATGCCAAGCAGCGCCTTCACTTCATCCTCAAAGCGCAGATGGTTCGTGGTGAGCACAGTGCCCAGACCTAGCGCACGACAGGCAAGGAGAATGTTCTGCACCGCCGGATAGATGCTGGCGCCACGGATGCGCTCGTTATAGGCGAGTTCCTGCTCGTATCGGGCGTTTACCGAGGCAGGCAGCGTATCGCGTGGCGGGAGTGTCGGGCGGCGCAGGCAGGGGACCAGAATTAACGGCGCATCGCCCATATGATCCCAAAGATGCGCGCCGGAGGCCATCAGGCGCGCATACTGTGCCTCGGTCAGATGGGGCGGGCGCCCGCGAGCTCCGTAAACCGCCTCGGCGATGTCAGACGCCTTGCGATAGACGGCGCCGAGCCGCTGCCGCTGCGTCGCATCGCGCACCACGATAAACGCCCAGCCTTGGGCGTTGCCGCCGGAAGGCGCGTGTATCGCAGCCTCCAGGATACGCGTGATCAACTCCTCCGGCACCGGATCCGGTTTGAACCAGCGGAGCGAGCGGGCCGAATAGATGATGTCGAAAAATCCTGGGTCGGACATCGCGGCTCCTACAGATCGGCAATTCTTATCCATGCTGCGATACACCCGGCAACGACCGCCCCGGCAACACTGGCCGCGATGCCGTCATACCCCAGCTCGTGCTCGATGCCGATCCATAGTGCCAGCACACAAATGCCAACCGCCACCCCGCCGATCAGGCTGGCTCGTCCGCGCTTCAGTTTCCTGGCGGGCGAATCCGGCATCCGCTTATGCAGCCGGCGTAGCCGCGTGCAGATGCCCGACATTCGGATCGTCGACCGTGTTGCGAACGCGTTTCAGGCCATGCACCACGTATCGCCGGTCGTAGCCATTGAATACGTGACGCAGCAGTCCGCAGCTCAGATCCGAGGTGCCGAAGAACCAGTCGGCGATCGGGTAGGTCAGGTTGAAGTTCCGTTCCATCATGATCGACGTGTTGTGGTGGGCGATGTGATGGCGGCGGATGGAGTTCACCAGCGGAATGTGGCGAACGATCCGGTCATCTTTCACGTGGCAACAATAGTGGAAGAGCTCGTAGTTCAAATAGAGTGCGATATTGGTGATCAACAGCAGCCAGCCGGCATCATGCAAGCCGAGCAGCATCAGGATGGCGGCCGGCGGGATGGAAAGCCCGATGAACGCGACCAGCGCATAGGGCGGAAAGAACACGATACGGAAGTCGCGGCTGTTGTCGAAGCTCGGCTCCTGATCGGTGAAGAACTGGTGATGCGCCAGAGTATGCCGCTTGTAGATGCCCATGAAACCGGGCACCGGCCGGTGCATGACGTAGCGGTGAATCCACCATTCGAAGCTATTGGCAATACAGAATGCCGCCGGCACGACCAGCCACTCGTACCAGGCTGGATGAGCCACATGCCGGGTGCAGTACCAGATCGCCGCCAAGCCAATCACGGCGATCAGCACCACATGCGCCCAGCCTGAGTAGGCATCGGCAATTCGTGCCCTGAAATCGGTCCGAAACGCCTGCTGACGGCGCGTCATGCGTGCCACGTCCATGGGAAGCCCTCCGCAAGTCCAGATAAGAATATTTTGCCACTAGCCGTGAACAAGACCAAATCGGTCAGTGTGCGCCGCAGCATTCAGCCGGCACGTTTCGATTTGCGGTGCCCTATTGCACGCCGGGGCCCGCCGATACCACCTTCCTGACGGGCTTGCCGGCGCTCCGGCCTGGCCCGGAGGGACGTTTTAGATGGATATCGGCCTCGCGCATGCCGCCACTACGCTGGAAAGCCGCTTCGTCGATCTGGATACGCCCGTGCTGCTAAGTGGCGTGCAGGCGATGGTACGCTTGCTGCTGGAACAAGCGCGCCTGGACCGTGCCGGATCACACCACACGGCGGGGTTTGTGTCCGGTTATCGCGGATCGCCGCTGGGCGGACTGGATCAGGAGCTGTGGCGCCGGGAGAAGCTGCTGACTGCCCACGATATCCGGTTTCAGCCCGGCGTGAATGAGGATCTCGCCGCCACCATGCTGTGGGGCGCCCAGCAGATCGACGCGTTCCCCGGCAAGAAGTTTGATGGCGTGTTCGGGATGTGGTACGGCAAGGGACCCGGAGTCGATCGGTCCGGTGACGCACTGCGCTGCGCCAACATGCTCGGCACATCCGCGCTCGGCGGCGTACTGGCGGTCGCCGGGGACGATCACGGGGCGCAATCGTCCACGTACCCGCATCAGACGGAGCAGCTTTTCCAGGGCTGGATGATTCCCGTCCTAAATCCCGCCTCCGTTCAGGACATACTGGATTTCGGGCTGGCCGGGATTGCGCTGTCGCGCTACGCCGGGCTGTGGATTGCACTGAAGACCACCGCCGAGACAGCGGAGCAGGCTGGCACGGTGATGATCCCTTCGGCACGGAGCTTCGTGGCGCCGCCTGATCAGCGGCCGCCCGATCACCCGATCGGATACGATCCGTCGCTGTCATTCCCCGCGGACCGGTTCACCCTGGAGCGTCGCGTGCTGCTGGAGCGGTTGCCGGCGGTTGCGGCCTGGACGCGGGCGAACCAATTCGACCGGCTGGTGTTTGGCTCACCGGACGCCCCGCTCGGGCTGGTCACGGTCGGCCGCGCGCACATGGATACGCTCCACGCATTGCGTCGGCTCGGGTTGAACGAGCATCCGCAGATCGCGCTGTACAAGGTCGGGCTGTCCTGGCCGCTGGAGACCGAAGGGTTGCGGGACTTTGCCCGCGGTAAACGGGCGCTGCTGGTCATCGAGGAGAAGCGCAGTTTCGTCGAGGCGCAGATTGGGATGCGCTATACAACCTGCCTGCCGACGAGCGGCCTGCGATTGCCGGCAAGACTGAAATTGGCGGTGCGCCGCTGCTGTCGCCGCTGCTGGAACTCTCGCCTGAATCGGTGGGGGCGGGATTGGCCCGGTTCCTGACCGCCGCTGGGTTGAATGTTCCGGAACCGCCGGAGTATCCGCACCCGGACCGCCCCACTGGGCTCCTGCGCCGCATCCCCGCCTTCTGCGCCGGCTGCCCGCACGGGACTTCCACCAGGCTGCCGGACGGGAGCTTCGCCACCGCCGGCATCGGCTGCCATTTCATGGCGCTGGATCACGGCGATGCCACCCGGACCTTCACGCATATGGGCGGAGAAGGCGCCACCTGGGTCGGGCTCGCGCCGTTCACCGACGTGCCGCACATGTTCGCCAACCTGGGCGACGGCACCTATACGCATTCCGGCATCCTGGCGATCCGCCAGGCGGTCGCCGCGAGCGCCCGCATCACCTACAAGATTCTTTACAATGGCGCCGTGGCGATGACCGGTGGGCAGCCGGCCGAGGGCGGATTCACGGTCCCCGAAATCGCGGCACAAGTGCATGCGGAAGGCGTGCGGCGGATCGCGATCGTTGCTGATGAGGCCAGCCGCCTGCCACCGGTCTCGGCCCTGCCAATCGGCACGACGCGGCATGTTCGGGCCGAACTGGATGCGGTTCAGCGGGAGCTGCGCGAGCATGAGGGCGTATCTGTGCTGATCTATGATCAGGTCTGCGCCACCGAAAAACGCCGCCGCCGCAAGCGCGGAAAGATGGCGGAAGCCACGCAAAGTGTGGTCATCAACGAGCAGGTCTGCGAAAATTGCGGCGACTGCTCCACCCAGTCGAGCTGCATCGCAATCGAACCGGTTGAAACGGTTATGGGGCGTAAACGGCGGATCAATCCCACCGCGTGCAATGTCGATCTGTCTTGTTTGAAAGGATTCTGCCCAAGCTTTGTGACAATCGCCGGACCGCCTCGCGCGGCGGAAGCGGACCCGCGCTGGGCGGCGCAGGAAACGAAACTGGCAGCCGGCATGCGGCAACCGAAGCTGCCGATTCGGATGCCGTGGCGTGGCTTGTTTGCCGGCATCGGCGGCGGCGGCATCGTGACCTCGGGAGCCATTCTGGCGATGGCGGCGCACCTGGAAGGACGCGCGGTCCGCACGCTGGATTTCACCGGGCTCGCGCAGAAGAACGGAACGGTCGTGGCGCATGTGCAGATCGGCGAGGCGGGTGACCTCGATGTGGTGCGGATCCCGCTGGGGGAAGCCAACGTGATGCTGGCCGCCGATCTGGCCGTAGGTGCCGGGCCGGGCGTGCTGGAGCGGTGCGCGGCGTCCTGTGCGGTGATCGGTAACCTGGACCTGGCCGCGAGTGCGGATTTCAAGTTCGATCCGCGGTTGAACGTAGATGCGGGGCTGCATCGCCGCACCATCGAGCGAGCGACCGATGCGACAGGCAGCGTGTATTTGCACGCGGTGCGGCTGGCCGAAAACCTGTTCGGCAATGCGCAGGCGATGAATACGTTGCTGCTGGGGCTGGCGTGGCAGCGCGGGCTTATCCCTGTCGGAGGCGAGGCGATTCTGCGTGCCATAGAACTGAACGGCGCGGCCGTGGCGGTGAACCGACGTGCCTTCCTGTGGGGCCGCATTCTGGCCGATCGCCCCGAGTTGGCGGATGAGGTGCTGGTGCAGACGCTGGAACAGGCGCCTTCGGATCTGGGCGCACTGATCAAGGATCGTGCGGCACGCCTGACCGAGTACCAGGACGCAGCCTACGCGACCCGCTACCGAACGGCGCTGGCGCCAGTAGTTGCTCGAGAAACAGAGCTGCTTGGTTCACCCGGCCGGCTATCGCGGGCAGCAGCGGAAGGCCTGTTTCGCGTCATGGCATATAAGGATGAGTACGAGGTCGCGCGGCTGCACACCGCGGTTTCTTACGGGAAGCGGCCGGTGTTCCATATGGCGCCACCGCTGATCACCCGCACGGACCCGGCCACCGGCCGGCGCCGCAAGACGGCCATTCCAGGGTGGGTGGCGCTGCCGTTGTTGCGACTGCTTCGGCATGGCAAGCGGTGGCGCGGAACGTCGCTGGACTTGTTCGGGCGTCAGGCGGAACGGCAATGGGAACGCGCCCTGATCGGGAAGTACGAGATGGACCTGCGGAGGATCACCGACAATCTGCGAACCGACAATCTTAACGCGGCAGTGGCTCTGGCGGAGATTCCCGATCTGATCCGCGGCTTCGGCCCGGTGAAAGAAGAAAACCGCGCGAGGGCGATGGCTCGGCGGGAGAAATTGCTGGAAGAATTAGGCGCGGTCCGCTTGCAGCCTGTTGCGGTTGCGGCTGAGTAATATCGGCATCGCCGCTTTGCAGGGTCGCGTTCAGCTTGCCGGCGGCACTCCTGCTTCGCGCAAGGCGGCTGCCTGCCGTTCCGACAGCGTACGTTCGTCGAATCCCTCGATCAGCTTCCGAAATAGCTGGCTCCAGTTCAGTTCCGCGCCAAGCCGGAGGAACACGCCGCCTAACCCGATCGCCGCACGGTCCATCAGCACGAACTCCCGCGGCGGCCGCACGCCGCCGGTGCGCTTCAACCCGGCATGCACGCGCTCTGCCACGTCACGCCCATATTGAGGGTCGTTGGTCTCCTGGATTCGCCGCGCCCGGTCCTCCATCAGCGGCTCGTACAGGAACCGCGCCCACATGTTCAGAACGTCAGTCTTTTCCCGTGTGAGATTTACGAAGCCCCACGTCTCGTAAGCCTGGTGCGCCTTCGCATCATCGCCATCACGTACCGCCTCGTACAGATCGATCACGCCGCGCACGAATTTCGGCGCGAACACACGGATGGCGCCGAAATCCAGCAGGTTCACCGATCCGTCCGGTCGCACCTGGTAGTTACCCAGATGCGGGTCGCCGTGGATCACGCCGTAGCGGTAGAACGGCACGTACCAGGCGTGAAACAACGCCTCCGCGATCCGGTTGCGCTCTTCCAGCGGTGGGTCTTCCTGCAGCCGCGCCATCAGCGGCCGGCCGTCGAGCCATGTCATTGTCAGCAGCCGCCTGGTGCAATAAGCCGGGTCCTGGCACCGGCACATGCACCATGGGCACGTCTGCCAGCATGGTGCCGTACAGCCTCATCTGTGCCGCCTCGCGCTGGTAATCCAGCTCCTCCCGCAAGCGCTGGCTCAGTTCCTTGTATATCTCCTCATGGTCGATCGCGTTGTCCATGCGGTGGTAGATCGCCATGGCCAGACGAAGTTGCCGCAGGTCGGCCTCCACGGTGCTCGCCATGTCGGGGTACTGCAGCTTGCAGGCAACATCGGTGCCATCCGGCAGCGTCGCGCGATGCACCTGCCCCAGGCTGGCGGCTGCCGACGCTTCGCGCCCGAACCGCGCAAACTTGCGTTCCCACTCGGTCCCCAACTCGCTTGCCATGCGACGACGCACGAAGTTCCAGCCCATCGGCGGCGCGTTGGCCTGCAATTCCGCCAGTTCCGCCGCGTACTCGGCCGGCAGCGCATCCGGTATGGTGGACAGGAACTGCGCCACCTTCATCAACGGACCCTTAAGCCCGCCCAGGATCGCCCGGAGATCTTCTGCATGCGCGGCCCGATCGGTCTTCAGCCCGAACACACGCGCACCGGCCACGCGTGCGGCGATACCGCCCACGGCCCCAGAAGTGCGCGCCATCCGGCGCAACTCACCGATCAGCGATGCGTCGCCTTCGTCGCGCGCCATTATGCAACCGCTTCCAGCTCGTCGATAAATCCTGCAATCACATCAAGTCCCCTGGCCCAGAATTTCGCATCCGATGCATCGAGTCCAAATGGCGCCAGCAGTTCCTTGTGGCGCTTGCTGCCGCCGGCCCGCAGCAGATCGAGATATTTCGTCTGGAATCCAGGATGGCCGGTCTGGAACACCGCATAGAGCGCATTCACCAGACAATCACCGAACGCGTAAGCATACACATAAAACGGCGTGTGGATGAAATGCGGCACATACGACCAGAATACATCATACTCGGGGGTAAACTCGAACGCGGGCCCCAGACTTTCAGTCTGCACGCGATGCCAGAGTTCGCCGATCCGCTCTGGCAGCAGCTCGCCAGTACGACGTTCGTCGTGCAACAGCTTCTCGAACTGGTAGAACGCCACCTGACGAACCACCGTGTTCAGCATGTCCTCCACCTTCGCGGCCAGCATGGTGCGGCGGCGACGCGGGTCGCGTTCGGCATCCAGCATTGCGCGGAATGTCAGCATTTCCCCGAACACGCTTGCGGTCTCCGCCAGGGTCAGCGGTGTGCCCGACAACAGGTAGCCCTGGGCGTGGCCCGCAAGTACCTGATGCACCCCGTGGCCGAGCTCGTGCGCAAGCGTCATGACATCTCGGGTGCGGCCGTGATAGTTCAGCAACAAATAGGGATGTACCAACGGAACGGTCGGATGCGCGAACGCGCCGCCGGCCTTGCCGGGCCGCAACGTCGCATCGATCCAGGGACGGTCGAAGAAGCGCTGTCCGATCTCCGCCAGATCGGGACTGAAGGCGCGATACGCCGATAGTACGCGGCGCCGGGCTTCGTCCCAACTGATCTGCTGGTCGTCATCCTCTGGCAGCGGCGCGTTGCGGTCCCAGTGCATCAGCTTCGGAAGCCCAAGCCATTTCGCCTTCATCAGGTAATAGCGGTGCGCCAACCGCGGATAGGCCGCTTGCACCGCGCTCACCAGCGCATCCACCACCTCGTCTTCCACCATGTTGGCGCGGTTGCGGGAACTCCCTGGGCATGGATAACGGCGCCATGTGTCGATGATCTCCTTGTCCTTCGCCAAGGTGTTGGTGATCAGCGCGAACAGTTTGATATTACGGCCGAATATCTCCCCGATGGCGTGTCCCGCCGCCTCCCGCACCGAGCGGTCGCGATCTGACAGCTTGTTCAGCGCGGCGCTGACCGGTGAGATCTTCGCCGCCGACCGGGACCCGCAGGCCGGCAACCGTCTCGTCGAACAGCCGGTTCCAGGCCGAATGGCCGGTCACCTCTTTTTCGTGCAGCAGCCGCTCCAGCTCATCGGAGAGTTGATGCGGACGGAAGACGCGTAGATCGCGCAGCCACGGGCGCCAGCGGGCCAGCGACGGATCGCGCAATCTTTCCTCCAGGGCGGTATCGTCCATCCGGTTCAGCTCGAGCGTGAAGAAGATCAGATGGCTGCTGATCGTGGTCACCCGCTCGTTCACCGTCTGATAGAACCGGCCAATGGCGGAATCCGTGGAGTCACCCGAAAACAGCAACTGGGCGTAGGACATCAGGCGCCCGAGCATCTGTTCGATCTGCTCATACTCCGCGATCGCTCCCGCCAGCTCCGCCCCCGACAGTCCGGCGAGTTTGCCGGCAAACGCGCTGGCGAACCGCTTGGCGGATGCCTCGGCGGTCTCTAGGTCCCTGGTGACTTCCCGACTGTCCGGACCAGGGTACAGGTCTGACAGATCCCAGGTCGGCAATCCCTTTTCCGCCGCCGTGGCGGCGGAAGCCTCTGCTGTAGCGAACGGCATCGCCGGTACATCCTGCTTCTGCTATGTCATGCGCATGTAAGCCGGCCGGGACACGCATCAACAGGCTGGCCGGATGCGTGGGAGAAGACGTGCGGAGAGTTCAACAGACCTGGTCCGCCGGCCCCAACCTTCCGGCCATGATGTTCGACCGGGCGCGGCGGTGGCCCGATCGGCCGATGCTGCGCGGATTCCGTGGCGATTGCTGGCACACCACCACCTGGGCGGAGTTTGCCCGCGCCGCCGCCTCACTTGCCCGCAATCTGCGCGCCGCGGGGCTGCGGCCCGGGGATCGTACCGTCATCGTGTCCGAAAACCGGCCTGAATACCCGGTGGCCGAAACCGCCCTTTTGGCGATCGGCGCGGTACCGGTGCCGGCTTACGTCAGCAACACTGTCGAGGATCACGCGCACGTCATCCGCGATTCCGGCGCGCGCGCCGCGGTCGTGTCCACACCGGTATTGGCGGAGCGTCTGCGGGACGCTGCCAGCCGCACCGACAGCCTCGATCTGCTGGTCGTGATGGAGGAAATGAAGCCCGACGCCTCGGGCGGCCCGCGTCTGTTGCGATGGGCAGACCTGGTGCGTGACAACGAGTCGCCTGACGATATCGCTCAGGCCGCGGGGCAGATCGCGCCGGACGCCCTGGCCTGCCTGATCTATACATCGGGCACCGGCGGCGCGCCGAAGGGTGTGATGCTGTCGCATCGCTGCATCCTGTCGAACTGCCGCGGCGCGTTCGAGCTGCTGCGCCCGCTGGGGGTTCGCGATGGTGTGTATCTGTCCTATCTGCCAACCGCGCACAGCTACGAGCACACGGTCGGGTTGTTCTTCCTTCCCAGCATCGGCTGCGAGATCGTCTATGCACGCGGCGTCGAACATCTTGCGGCCGATTTGCTCGCTGTCCGTCCGACGATCCTCACCGCGGTTCCGCGCGTGCTGGAGGTGATCCATGCGCGCGTGCTGGGTCAGGTCGCCCGTCAGGCGGCATGGCGGCGTGCACTGTTCCAGCGGGCGGTGGCGATCGGGTTGAAGCGGATCGACGGGCACAGGTTGAATGTCGCGGAACGTGCGCTCGACCCTCTGCTCGACAGGATGGTGCGCGCCAAGGTACGCGCCCGGTTCGGCGGCAGATTGCTCGGCGTCATGTCCGGCGGCGCACGGCTGGAGCCGGATGTGGGTCGCTTTTTCCTGTCGCTCGGCGTGCCGGTGATGCAGGGCTACGGACAGACCGAAGCCGGCCCGGTCATCAGCGCCAATCCCCCGGATGCGATCCGGATCGACACGGTCGGCCGCGCGCTGGAGAGCGTGGAGATTCGCATTGCCGTGGATGGCGAAATCCTGGTCCGCGGGGATCTGGTGATGGACGGCTACTGGGGCCGGCCGGACGATACCGCCGCCACCATTCGCGGCGGCTGGCTGCATACCGGTGATATCGGCGAGCTCGACCCTGACGGGTATTTGCGCATCACCGATCGCAAGAAGGACATCATCGTGCTGTCCGGAGGAGAGAACGTATCTCCCGCGCGCATCGAAGGGATGCTGATGGCCGAACCGGAGATTGCGCAGGCCGTGGTCGTCGGCGACGGGCGCGCCGGACTTAGCGCACTTATCGTTGCGGCTGATGGATGCGATGAACCGGGTGTGGCAGTGGCGGTTTCCCGGGCAAACATGCGGCTGTCGGTGACGGAGCGGTTGCGCCGACATGCGCTGGTTGGGCCATTCACGATCGAGAATGGACTGCTGACGCCGTCTCACAAAGTACGGCGCCTCGCGGTCGTGCGGGCCAATGCCGATGTGGTCGACAAATTGCATGCGTGAGCTGGTCCAGACATGCTGATATGCAGGGGAGCTTTCGATGGACGATGATTTTCGCCGCGCCGCTCTGGATTATCACCGGCTGCCACGCCCGGGAAAGCTGGCGATCGAGCCGACCAAGCGCATGGCCACGCAACGCGACCTGGCGCTGGCCTATTCGCCGGGCGTGGCAGCGGCGTGCGAGGCGATCAAGGCGGATCCGGACAGTGCCCACGAATACACGGCTCGCGGCAATCTTGTAGCGGTGATTTCCAACGGAACTGCCGTGCTGGGGCTCGGCAATATCGGCGCCCTGGCCGGCAAGCCGGTGATGGAGGGCAAGGCGGTCCTGTTCAAGAAGTTTGCCGGCATCGACGTGTTCGATATTGAGGTGGATCAGCCCGACCCAGACCGGTTCTGCGACGTGGTGGCAGCGCTGGAACCCACCTTCGGCGCCATAAACCTGGAAGACATCAAGGCGCCGGAGTGCTTCGCGATCGAGGCTGAGCTGCGACGGCGGATGCGCATCCCGGTGTTTCATGACGACCAGCACGGTACCGCGATCACGGTGGCCGCCGCGATCCGCAATGGGCTGCTGCTGCAAGGCAAGCGGCTGGAGGAGGTGGCTCTGGTCACCTCTGGCGCGGGCGCAGCGGCGCTGGCCTGCGTCGATCTGCTGGTTTCGATGGGGCTGCGGCCTGACAACGTGACGCTGACCGACATTCACGGCGTGGTGCGCCACGACCGGCCGGGCATGCTGCCCAACATGGCGCGCTACGCGCGGCAAACCGGTGCACGGACGCTGGAAGATGCGTTACCGGGTACGGATATTTTCCTTGGCCTGTCGGCGCCCGGGGTGCTGCGTCCGGAGTGGCTGGACCGGCTGGCGGAAAAACCGCTGATCCTCGCGCTGGCCAATCCCGACCCCGAGATATCGCCGGATGACGCCCATCAGGCACGGCCCGACGCGATCATCGCGACCGGCCGCAGCGATACGCCCAACCAGGTCAACAACGTGCTTTGCTTCCCGTTCATCTTCCGCGGCGCATTGGACGTTTCAGCGACGACCATCAACGAGGCAATGAAGATCGCGGCGGTGGAGGCGATTGCCGGCCTGGCTCGGATGGAAGCAAGCGAGGTGGTGGCGGCCGCCTATGGCGGCGCCGCCCCGGTGTTCGGGCCGGATTACATCATCCCGAAACCGTTCGATCCGCGATTGATCCTGGAGGTGGCGCCGGCGGTTGCCCGTGCGGCGATGGAGTTTGGCGTGGCGCGCCGGCCGATCGAGAATTTCGCTGCCTATAAGCGAGAGCTGGAACGGTTCGTGTTCCGCTCAGGTCAGCTCATGCGCCCGGTGTTCGAGTCGGCGCGCCAGTCGCTGCGACGCATCGTCTATGCGGAAGGCGAGGACGAGCGGGTGTTGCGCGCCGTGCAGACGATCGTGGATGACGGGATCGCGGAGCCGATCCTGCTCGGCAGGCGCGCGGTCATCGCCCAGAAGGTGCGGGCGATGGGGCTGCGCATGGATCTGACCGACGGCGCCACGGTGCTCGACCCCGCGGAGGACAGCAACACGTTTGGCCCCCTGCTGGGAGATTATCAGCGCCTTGCCGGCCGGCGCGGCATTCCGCTGGAGATCGCCAGCCGGTTGCTGTGTACGCGTGGCGCGGTCGCCGCTGCTATGCTGCTGCATGCCGGGTTGGCTGACGCCGCGATCTGCGGTGGTGCGGGAAGCTGGTGGCCGCAAGTGCGATATGTGCTGCCGATCATCCCGCGCCGGCCCGGCGTGACGCGGGTCTATGCTCTTGGCTGCCTGATCCTGCCGAGCGGAACGCTGTTCATCTGCGATACGCAGATGGTGGTGGATCCGACCGCCGAGCAGATATCAGAGATGGCATTGCTGGCCGCCGAGGCCGTGCAGGATTTCGGCATCGCGCCGAAGGTAGCGTTGCTGTCGCATTCCGATTTCGGCGGCAGCGATTTGGAGTTCGCGCGCAAGATGCGCCGTGCGCTGGCCACGCTGCGTGACACGGCGCCGCCGCTGGAACTGGATGGTGAGATGAACGGCGAATCCGCACTGGTGGAGGCGATCCGCAACCGGGCCGTTCCAGATAGTCGTTTGACGGGTTCCGCCAACCTGCTGGTGATGCCCAACCTGGATGCGGCGAACATCGCATTCACGCTGCTGAAGGCCGCGGTCGATGCGCTGCCCGTGGGACCGATCCTGCTGGGCATGTCGAAGCCGATTCATGTGCTGGTGAGCAGCGTGACGGCGCGCGGCATTGTCAATCTGAGCGCTTTTGCCGCCTGCGAGGCACAACGCGTGCGGGATCAGCCCGCCCGCTGATCAGCGAACGCCGGCTGCGGTGCATGCATAGCCCCCACCCCATGCCGGCCCACGACGTGGTCCATCGCATCCGCGATCGAGTCCAGCATGCGTCGGGCCGCATCCAGTTCGGCGCCGCTCACCACCAGCGGCGCGCGGCCATACGCTTCCCAGACCTCCGACACCCGCCCCGGATAGTGCTGCAGCGCGACACCACCATCCACGGAACCCGAACGATCGCCGATCGCCAGATAGCTTTCGGTCGGGAGGCCCTCGGCGAGAACGACATCGTGCCGCGGCAGTTCGAAATGATAGTAGCTGATGACGTCGGTCGGCACCTGCACGACCGTGCGGAAATTGATCAGGTACTTCACCGGGATCAGCACGCCCCCCACATAGACCGCATGGTCCGGCGACAACCACAGATCGCGCCGCGGCCGGCCGATGCCGAAAGCTCCGGCCGCGATGCGCACCGGCCAGACTCGCTGCGGATCAGGACGCTGTGCGCACGCCACCACGCGGCTGCCGGTCCAGATCACCGCCTGCGCGATCCCACCGAGGGCATCCGCACGTGATCGCCGACCCTTAGATTCTCCACCGCCACCAAGCCACCCACAGTCGTGATGCGCGTACCTGCGGCGAAGCAGGCCACCGAGATCAGCGCGCCGCCGGCGTTATCCGTCCCCACTGTGAAGCTGCCGCCGTTGAAGCTTGTTCCCACCTTCACCACGCTGATGGTCGTGCCGGCATGGATCACGTCGATGGCGCGGTTCGTGCTGTCGAACTGGGCGATCGTGTTGACCGGGTCCAGATCGGTGTAGTCGATCGAATCCATCGCGTTGAAATCGGTGATCGTCATGCCCTGCAGCACCGCGGTGACGCCCTGGACCTCGTTGGTTCCGGCGCCCGCGGGGATGACATCGCCGGTGCCGCCCGGCTCGATCAGATTGTTGTACACGCTGCCCTGGATGAACTGATCCACACCCTGGCCGTTGATCAGATACTGTCCTTTGGGGTCCAGCCGGAAGATCACCACTGACAGCGGATCGGTCCCATGCCAGTACTGCACGTTATGAATGCCGATCGTGGTGCTGGAGGTGCCGTCGTCGTTCTGCAACGGCGCATCGGCATTGTCATAGACCGGCAGCCCGCCATCGATCAGCGGGCCGACCACGGTGGTATGATGCCCGCCCGTGCCGCTCCAAGCCATCTTCACGATGTCGCCGGGCTGCGTCAGCGTGGACCAGTCTTCCACCGGGTTGGTCGCCGTCGCGCCGTTATACACCACCCGCCAGAATCCACCGCCCACCGCGTCGGACAGGTTGCTTTCCCACGGAAATGCCGCTCCCGCCGATGCTGCCACCGCCGCCGATATATAGCCGCAGTCATTATCGTTCGGAACTATACCGCTGCCATAGGCAGCGACGTAGCGGATCACCGCATCAACGATGTCCTGCGGCGTCGGCGGACCGCTATGCGGCGTAGGGTCCAACACCTCGGTCGCCAACGTGCTCGCGGCATATTCCTCGAGCTGCGAAGACGGCGATCCTTCCGTTCCCACCGGCACGGTCAGTACAGTGAATGGGCCGATCGCGTTGCCGCCTTCCACCGTGATGCTGCCCAGGGACGAGAGCGGCACGTCCGTTCCGGGCGCGCCTGACGGCGTGACGGTGCCCGCCTGCAGGAACATCGATGGCGCCGGGCTTCCGGGATTCCAGAACGAGAAGTTCTCGGCCTCGATCTGCGTCACGTCCTTCCACTGCAGGTTGAATGTGCTGTAGGCGGATGGAATGACGCCAAATGCCTGCTCCAGCACATCGGACGCCGAAACCTGCGTCCCGACATTGGCCACGATCGGCACCGGCAACATGTTGATGGTCGTCGCGGGATGAACCGGATCATAGGTAATCTCGGTGCGCGCGTTGGCGCCGGTCCCGACTTGCCGGATATTGAAATCGGCCGTGCCGGCGCCATCCGGGTCGTTGATCGCGATGCTGCCGACGGCCGTGCCTCCATCGAGCAACGTCAGGGTTCCAGCATGATAGCTCGCGGCATTGGCGACAATGTTGTCGATATCGATTACCGCGCCGCCGAGCGTCAGCTCTATCTGGCCGGAAAAATATCCGAGATCGGCCAGCTTCAGCGTCGCCGCCCCGTCCAGCATCGTCACCGTCTGGCCACTGGCGATCGTCCCATCCACCACGATGGAACCGCCCTGCTGCATCGCCAGGTCGCCGGTACCGTTGATCAGCACGCCGGTCCCGATCTCGCCGACGCCATCCACCAGGATCATGCCCTGGTTGGTGATCGTGCCGCTGGCCAGATCCAGCGCCGTGTCGCCCGACACATCGATGGACGCATGGGTGTCAAAGGTCAGATCCCCCGGCGCGCCCACCTCGTCCTGCTGCACGTTGATCGTCAGCAGGTCATTGATGCCGGTGACGAAGATCTGTCCTTCCACCTCCGTGGTGCCCAGCGCGTCGAACGCCTGCGTGGAGCCTTGGCCGATATCGGTCGCCGGCCCGTTCTGCCCGCTGCCTTTGGCGATGATGTTGAACGTTCCGCCCAGCGTGCCGTCTTCCAGCGAGAATGTCGTCGGATCGACGCTATCGCCGTTCTGCAGCAGCACCCGTACGCCTTCGAACACGCCGTCGGTGCCATGGTTGATGACGTCAGTGGCGGTGATGGCGGCCGTGCCGCTCAGCAGCACGGCAACATCGCCGACGGAGGGAACCGTGCCGGTATTCCAGTTGGCGGCATCGAACCAGTCGCCCGAGCCGCCTTCCCAGTCCGCCACCGCCATTCTTTTCTCCCACGCGTAATGGTCCGCGGCTGGACGTTATGTTTCCTCGCGAGGGCGGTGTGTACGTGACCGCTCTCGTTCCGGCCAAGAATTGGCCATATCGTTGCACTCTGAAGTAGAATGCTGCATGTGGGCTCCCTGCTGTGATTTCTATGCTGTAACACTCTGCGTCCGGCACGAGATAACGGCCAAATAACGTCGGGCCACGCGCTTACCCCCCGCATGTCGGCGACCGAAGCCTTTGCGCTGCATCGCCGTTCCGGCGACAATGCCACCACCGATCGGGAGAGAGAGCCTTAAGTGCGCAACATCGTCCGCGTCCTCGCATGCCGTGCCGAACCCGCTATCTGCGGGCCGGCGGTACCGCGCACCGCCATTCCGTGCGGGCAACGGAGCCCGACATGATCGCCATCGCCGTTTTCGGCGCCGGCCGGATCGGGCAGATTCACGCCCGCAATGTCGCGGCCAATCCGCGCGCAAAACTGGCCGGCGTTGTTGATGTCGACCGCGAAGCTGCCGGGCGTCTGGCCGCCGACTGCGGCGCGACACCCATGGATGCAGATACCGCCTTCAAGGCGGATGCGGTGATGGTCTGCACGCCCACGCCCACCCACGCCGACCTGATCGAACGCTCAGCAGCAGCAGGCAAGCCGGTATTCTGCGAAAAACCCGTCGATCTCAATGCTGCCCGCGTGCGCGCGTGCCTGGATGTCGTCGCCCGCGCCGGCATCAAGCTGATGGTCGGCTTCAACCGCCGCTTCGATCCGAGCTTCCGCACCCTGCACGATCGGTTGCGGGCCGGTGAGATCGGGCGCCTGGAACTGCTCACGATCACCAGCCGCGATCCTGCGCCGCCGCCGCCTTCTTACGTCGCCAACTCTGGCGGTCTGTTCCGCGACATGATGATCCACGATCTGGACATGGCGCGCCACCTGCTGGGGGAGGAACCGATCGAGGTTTATGCCGCCGCCTCGGTGCTGGTCGACCCCGCCATCGGCTCGGCGGGGGACGTGGATACGGCCGTGGTCGTGCTGCGCACTGCCAGTGGGGCGCTGGCGCAAATCTCCAATTCGCGTCGTGCCGTCTATGGCTACGACCAGCGCATCGAAGCGCATGGCGCGGCCGGCATGCTGCGCGCCGGCAACATGACCGCGACCACGCTGGAGCATGCCGGGGCCGGTGGCTTCACCACAGATCCGGCCATGCCATTCTTCCTGGAGCGCTACGCCGGGGCGTACCGGGCGGAGTTGGACGCATTCCTGGACGCGATCGAGGGCAAAGCGCCAGCCGCCCCGTCGGGGGCGGACGGGCTGGCCTCCTTGCTGCTGGCAGATGCCGCGGCGGAATCGGTGCGCCGAGGCCAGCCGGTCAAGCTCGGGTTATAGCCATCCGGCCAGGATCGCCGCTGCGACTGCCAGGCCGACCTCACGGTTAGCGCGGAACAGGCGCAGGCATCCGGCGGGATCGTCGATGTCGAGCACGAGGACCTGCCGGATCAGCAGGTCCGCTGGAAGGATGAGCGCTGGATAGAACCACCACTCAAGACCGGCCAGCCAACCGGCCAGGGCCAGCGCCACGATAGCCGCGCCATAGCAGGCGGCGAGGAATGGGCGGGTGCGTTCGCCGAACAGGCGCGCAGTGGATTTCACGCCGGCCAGCGCGTCGTCATCGCGGTCCTGGTGGGCGTATATCGTGTCGAACCCGAGGTCCCACAGGATCGCGGCGGCATAGATCGCGCCCCAGGCTGGGTCGATCCACCCGGTCGCGGCGGCGTAACCCAGGGGTGCGCCGAAGCCGAACGTGAAGCCCATGACGAGCTGCGGCCACCACGTCACCCGCTTGGCCAGCGGATACAGCGCAACCAGCAGCAGCGACGCGGCCCCCAGCACCTGCGCCAGCCGATCTAGCTGCGACAGGATCGCCAGCCCAGCTAGCAGCAGGAGAGCCAGGAATATCATTGCCTGGCGCGGCCGGAGTGCCCCCGAGGCGAGCGGCCGGCCCGCGGTGCGCGCCACCATGCGGTCGATGTCGCGGTCCCACAGATCGTTCACCACGCACCCGGCCGCGCGCATCACCACCGCCCCGATGGCGAACAGCAGCACCAACCAGACCGTCCGGACTGCCGGTATCCGGGCCAGGAGAATTCCCCACAAGCCGGGAAGAAACAACAGCCAGGCGCCGATCGGGCGATCGAGCCGCGCCAGCAGCAGATAGGGGCGCCAGGCGTACGGCAGGCGGGCAACCCAGCCGGCTGCGACGATGTCGGTGTGAGAAGCCATTGCGGCTAATCTGCCACCGGGCTGATAGGGGTCAACATGTCACCTCTCCGGCTGTTCGTGCCGGCTCCGCTGGCGCATGGCAAGCGGGTGCCGGCCAGCGCGGGGCAGGCGCACTACCTGCGGGCCGTGATGCGGCGCGGGGTTGGTGAACCTGTATTGCTGTTCAATGGCGCGGATGGGGAATGGCTGGCGGAGGTTGTGGAGCTGGCGCGCGATCACGCGATCTTCAGGGTCAGCGAGCGCATTCGCCACCAGGAACCGGAACCGGACCTGTGGCTCGTGTTCGGGCTGCTGAAGCGAGAAGCCACCGACCTTGTCGTGCAGAAGGCCACCGAACTGGGTGTCTCTGCGATCTTGCCGGTGCTGACCGGGCGGACCGTGGGGACGCGGGTCAATCCCGAACGTCTGCGGGCGATCGCAACGGAAGCGGCCGAGCAGAGCGAACGGCTTAGCGTGCCCCGGCTGTGCCATCCGCAGCCGCTGGCGACGCTGCTGACCTCGTGGCAGACTGGGCGATTGCTGATCGCGGCGGTGGAACGGCGCCCCGGGCCTTTGCCGGCCGCGAGCGGACCGACGGCCCTGCTGGTCGGCCCGGAAGGCGGGTTTGCTCCGACGGAGCTTGAAACTGTGCTGTCGCAGCCTTTTGTCTCCGCGGCTTCCCTGGGACCGCGCATCCTGCGGGCCGAGACCGCTTGCATTGTCGGCCTGGGGTTCCTGAGCGGGGTGGCGCAGTTGCAGGCCCCAGCCGGGGGCTGATACTGCCATTCGATAACACCTGAACGCCCGGAGCGATATGTCCAACCCCGGAGACGCCGACGCCACGCCGATCACATCCGTTCGGCAATTGGCGGAGTACATCGAACAAGGCTGCAAGCCGCGCGAGGCGTGGCGCATCGGCACCGAGCACGAGAAGTTCGGGTTCCGCCGCGCCGATCTCGCGCCGCCGCGCTATGCCGAGGAAAACGGAAACCGCGGCACGATCCGGGCATTGCTGGAGGGAATGGAGCGTCACACCGGTGCGGAGCCGATCCTGGATCGCGGGAACCCGATCGGGCTTAAGCAGGGCGACGCCTCCATCGCGCTGGAACCGGCGGGACAGCTGGAACTGTCTGGCGCGCCGGTAGAAACATTGCATGATACCAAGGCCGAACTCGCGGCCCATTTCGCCGATGTCCGCAGCATCGCCGGCGATCTGGGGCTTGGTTTCGCACCACTCGGCTTTCATCCGATCTGTCGTCGCGACGAGATGCCGTGGATGCCGAAGGGCCGCTATGCGATCATGCGTGGCTACATGCCGAAAGTCGGCACGCTCGGGCTGGACATGATGACCCGCACCTGCACCGTACAGGTGAATCTGGATTATAGCTCCGAGGCGGACATGGTCCGTAAACTGCGCGTCTCGTTGCTGCTGCAACCATTGGCTACGGCGCTGTTTGCCAACTCACCGTTCACCGAAGGGCGTCCGAACGGTTTTCTGTCCTTTCGGGCACAGGTTTGGACCGATACCGACAACCAGCGGTCCGGTATTCCGGACGCCATGTTCGAGCCGGGGTTCGGGTTCGAGCGCTATGCGCAATGGCTGATCGATAGCGTTCCGATGTATTTCATCTATCGCGATGGCCAGTATATCGATGTGGCCGGCGCTTCGTTCCGAGCTTTCATGGACGGACGGCTTTACGAGCTTGCCGCACATGTGGCGACGGTAGGGGATTTTGCCGACCACATGACCACCGTGTTTACCGATGTGCGGATCAAGCGTTTTCTGGAGATGCGCGGGGCGGACGCCGGCACGCCGGAGATGATGCTGGCGCAGTCGGCGTTCTGGGTTGGCTTGCTCTATGACGAAGCAGCCCTCGCGGCAGCCGAGGCGCTGCTGCGCGATGCGGGCTGGGCCGAAGCCAGCGCCCTGCGGCAGGCGGTGCCCCGCCAGGGGCTGGCGGCGCCGTGGCGTGGCGGTACGTTGCGCGATCTGGCCAAGGAGGTCCTGCGTGTCGCGCGTGACGGGCTTCGTGCACGCGGGCGGCGGGATGCTGCCGGCCTGGACGAAGCCATGTATCTCTCGCCGCTCGATATGATTGTTGCCGGCGCCCCTTGTCAGGCGGAGCATTGGCTGGCGCGGTATCACGGGGCATGGCGCGGTGACGTGCGGCAAATTTTTGCCGAGGCCGAAGTATAGGGCGCCCTGCACCGAAAAGCTCCACCGGCTTAACCGGGCCTTAGCGCCTTCGCTGGTGAAACTGCGCTGCGCAAAACGCGCGGTTTCAGCCAGGAGGGCGACGTCAACGCATGGTCGAACCGCGACCGTGCCGAAAACTGATCGAGGTTTCGATCCCGCTGGAGGCGATCAATGCCGCCGCGGCGCGCGAAAAATCGATCCGGCACGGACATCCGTCGACATTGCATTTGTGGTGGGCACGGCGGCCTCTGGCTGCGTGCCGCGCCGTGCTGTTCGCTCAGTCCGTCGATGACCCGTCGTCCTGGCCGGACAGATTTCCCAGCGACGCCGAGCAGCAGGCCGAACGGGGCCGTCTGCATCGCCTGATCGCGCAACTCGCGCCCTGGTCAGCGGCGCGACGACGAAGCGATCCTGAGCCAGGCGCGCTGGGAGATCGCCCGTTCCCTCGCATGGCGCCGCAACGAAGAGCCGCCGCCGGTGATCCGATCCAGCGGCCGTCCGCGCCTGTCTGCTGCGACATGCGCCGCCGGTCAGTGACCCGTTCTGCGGCGGCGGCTCAATGCTTCTGGAAGCGCAGCGTCTGGGACTGCGCGCTGTCGGATCCGACCTCAATCCGGTCGCGGTGCTGATATCGAAGGCTCTGGTCGAGATACCCGCGCAGTTCCGGGATCGACTGGCGGTGAACCCGGACAGAAGCAACCAGGATTGGTTGCCGTCAGAAACATGCCGCCGGCCGCGCGGACTGGCGGAGGACGTGCGCTATTATGGTCGGTGGGTGCGCGAGCAGGCGGAGCGGCAGATCGGGCATATGTATCCGCATTGCGCGATTGCCCGACGATATCGAGACGCCTGTGGTCGCATGGCTCTGGGCGCGTACGGTGCGTTCGCCTGACCCGGCGGCGAAGGGCGCGCACGTGCCGCTGATCTCGACTTTCCTGCTGTCCACGCGGAAGGCGCGGTACCGTCTGGCTCGAGCCAAAGCTGGATCGAGCGGCGGCGAAGTACCGATTTCGTGGTTCGCAGTGGCACACCCTCAGCGGAGGTCGCGGCACGGGCGAAACGAGGCACGAAGGCGTCACGGGGCGCAAGCTTCCGCTGCCTGCTGACCGGCTCGCCGATAGAGTCCGGCTGGATCAAGCGGGAAGCCAGGGCCGGCCGCATGCGGTGCCGGTTGCTGGCGGTGGCGGTCGAGGGTCGGCGGGGCCGGAGCTATTTGCCCGCCACCGACGTGCAGGAGCAATCCGCCGATGTGGAGCCGATCGCACTGCCAGACCTCGATCAGAAACTGCCCCGGAACCCGCGCTGGTTCGCACCACCCGACTATGGGCTGCCCCGGTTCAAGGACCTGTTCACGCCGCGGCAGCTTGTTGCACTGGAGACATTCTCGGGGTTGATCGGCGAAGCACGGGAACTGATCGAGCGGGACGCACGCAGTGCCGGCCTGGCCGCTGATGGAGCGCCGTTGCACGAAGGCGGAACTGGCGCCCGCGCCTATGCCGATGCGGTGGCGACCTATCTTGCCTTTGCCCATTCCAAAATGGCCGACCGGGGATCGTCGATCTGCACCTGGTTCACTGAACGGGATTCCACCCGTCCCACCTTTGCCCGCCAAGCCATCGCGATGACGTGGGACTTCGCGGAACTAAATCCGCTGCTGCACGGTACCGGTTCCTATGCCGGCGCGGTGGAATGGACCGCGGAAAGTCTTGCGGCCATTCCTCTCGATACAGCCGATGCCACCGTCAGCATGGCGGACGCGACCGGCGAATCGGCAGCATCTCCGTGCCATCGTTAGCACGGATCCTCCGTACTACGACAATATCGGTTACGCCGATCTGTCGGACTTTTTCTATGTGTGGTTCCGCCGCACCCTGGGTGGGCGCAACGGACAGCCGCCGGTCTGGCCGACGCTGCTGGCCGCCCCGCTGACGCCGAAACAGCCGGAACTGATCGCCAGCCCTTATCGGCACGGCGGCAAAGCCGCTGCTGCTGCGTTTTTCATGGCCGGCATGGCGCGCGCATTGGCCGCAATGCGGGATGCATCGGATAGCGATGTCCCGCTGTCCATCTATTACGCGTTCAAGCAGTCGGAAGCTGGCAAAGACGGTATCGCCTCGCCGGGCTGGGCTTCGTTTTTACAGGCCGTGGTGGATAGTGGGTTGAGCGTGATCCGGACCTGGCCGCTGCGCACCGAGCTGACGAACCGCATGATCGGCATGAGAACGAACGCACTCGCGTCCTCGATGGTACTGGTCTGCCGCAGCCGTGCGCCGGAGAGTCGGCTGGTGGAGCGGGACGTTTTCGTGCGTGCTCTGCGGACCGAGCTGCCCGACGCACTCGCCGCCATCCGTGCCGCTGGCATCGGGCCGGTTGATCTGGCGCAATCGGCGATCGGACCGGGCATGGCCGCGTTCACCCGCTTCGCCGCGGTGCTGGAGCATTCGGGGGAGAAGATGACAGTCCGCGCCGCGCTGGCGCTGATCAACCATGTGCTGGATGACATCCAGCAGGACGACGACGCCGGATACGATTTGCCCACACGCTTCGCGCTCGACTGGTTCGAGCAGGCGTGCTGGGAGGCGCAGCCGAGCGGGAATGCAATTCTGGTTGCAAATGCACGCAATATCTCTGTTGCCACGTTGGTGCGGAGCGGAATTGTGGTCGCGGAAGCTGGTCGGGTCCGGTTGGCGCGCCGAGAGGAAATGAAGAAGCCGGTGGCTGCGCACGGCGCAACGCCGGCCATCTGGTCCGGTGCGCAGCAGCTTGCCCGTGCACTGATCGCAGCGGATGGTGGGCACGACAGCGCCGCGCGGGTGATGGCCCGGCTGACCGATCGGGAGGCTGTGCGCGCTCTCGTCTATCGATTGTACGCATTGTGCGACCGGCGCGGCTGGGCGGCCGAGGCGCTGGTGTGGAACCGCGTGGCCGAGGAATGGCGCAGCATTGCCGATCGCGTCCATGCGCGCCGGCCGGCGACCACACAAGACCTGTTCGAGATACGCGCATGACCGTGCAGTCCGGCTTGACGCCCTGGCGCCTGATTGCCCGACCGCATGTCGATGTGCGGGAGAATCGTTTCACCCAATCGGAGTTCGCTGCCGACCTGACGGCCGTGGAACTCGGCCGTGCCGCGCCCGAGTACCAGGACCCGGCACGGTTCTTCGGCATCACCTTCCTGACCGAGGGCATGAAGACGCTGCTGGCGAGCGCCGCTGCGCGACTCGCCGGCACCGGTGGAGAGCCGGCGATAATTCTGCAATCGGGGTTCGGCGCCGGCAAGACGCATACGATGCTGGCACTGCGGCATCTTCTGACGTGCGGCGAGCCTGCATCATTACCGGAAATCTCGCAGCTTGTTCACGGCTCCGGTGTAGCGGCACGTTGTTTCACTCTGGTCGGCACAGGGCTCGGCGCACGGCAGTGCCTGTCGCGCGAGAATGAGCCGCCGCTGCATACGCCATGGGGCCTGATGGCATGGCGGCTGGCCGGACGCGCCGGGCTGGAGCTGATGGCAGAAGCGGAGGCGCTGCGGGCCGCGCCCGGGTCGGAACGCCTGATACGGCTTCTTGAGCAGGCCGCACCTTGTCTGCTGATGTTCGATGAGCTGGTGGCGTATGCCCGCGCGCTCGATAGCGGCGCCTTCGAGACGTTCCTCAGCTTCGTGCAATCACTGACCGAGGCCTGCAAGATGGTCCGCGTACTCTGATCGCCGTATCCCTGATCGGGTCGGATATCGAGGCGGGGGGTGAGCGTGGGGCGGCGGCAAGGCAGCGGCTCGAGAAACTGTTCGGCCGCTTCCACTCGCCCTGGCAGCCGGCGAGTGGTTACGAACAGTACGATATTGTCCGTCATCGCCTGTTCGAGCGACTCGACCAGGTAAGCGTAAGCGAACGGGACAGGACGGTGAATGGTTTCGCCGCCCTGTATCATGCGCACCAGGCGTCGTTCCCCGACGAGTCCGCCGAGAGCCGATACAGCGACCGACTTGCTCGCGCCTATCCGATCCACCCCGAACTATTCCGCTTGTTCGCTGACATCTGGGCCACCGGCGCTAACGAAACCTTCCAGCAGACGCGCGGCGTGCTGCGGCTGATGGCCGGAGTGGTCCATGCGCTGTGGGATTCGAAGGACGACGGCGCGCTGATCATGCCCGGGTCGTTGCCACTATCGGACCCACTGGTACGCGCCATCGCACTGCAGCCGGTCGATCCCCGCTTCGCGGCAATCCTCGACAGCGAAGTAGAGGGCGCAACGGCACGGCCGCAGGCGATCGAAATCGCAGCGGAAGATCTACGGCATGGCGCGCGCTGCTACGCGGGCGGCGCGCGCGGTATTCGCGGCCACGGCGCCGCTGCGGGACCCGACCGCCGGCGGCGTGACGGCTGCCCGCCTGCGCCTAGCCTGCGCGCAACCGGGTGAGCAAATCAATCTGTTCGTCGATGCGCTGCGGGACCTGGCCGAAACCTCCGCGTTCCTCCACCGTGATGGCGAGCGCTACTGGTTCGCCACCGAGCCGACGCTGAACCAACTTGCCGCCGAGATCGCCCGCGACATTCCGGCATCTGAAGCCGACGCGAAGCTGCATGAGCTGCTCGCCGGAGAGACGGGCGACAGCAAGTTTGCCCGCGTCCACGTGGTGGTCGGGACCGATCCGACGCTGGTGGATGATTCGCGTGTCGTGCGGCTGGTCGTCCTCGACAGCCGCTACCCCCATACCGCACGTGCCAGGACCGATACACCCGCCCTGCTGATGGCCGCTTCGGTGCTCGAGCAGCGCGGACCAGTTCAGCGGCAATATCGCAATACATTGCTGTTCATCGCAGCGGATGCTGCGCTGCTGGAAGACGCACGCTGGGCGGTCTGTCGCCTGATCGCCTGGACGACGATCCTGCGCCGCGCGGATCAGGAGTTGCAATTGTCGGCGTCCCGCCAGTCCGCGGTGCGGGCGCGGCGGGACGAGGCGTTCTTCGCGGCGCGGCGGGCGGTCCGGGTTGCATGGTCGCAGATGATCGTGCCGTGCTGGCCAGACGACAACGTAGACGCAGCGCTGCAAGGGTTCGTTTTGCATGCGGCCCCAGCGCAGAACGGGACCGGTGAGCGGAGCATCGCGCAGGCGTCGTTCGAGCGTGCGGCACGCGACGGGTTTGTCGTCGTGGGCAGGCTCGGCGGACCGATTCTGAAAATGCTGCTCGACCGAGTGATCGGGGAACGGCCGCACATCGCAGTACGTGAGCTTGCCGAATGGAGCGCACGCTACCTTTACATGAAGCGGCTGCATACGGAGACGCTACTGGCCGGGGCGATCGAGGAACTGGTTGGTCCGGCCGAGGCCGGCTATGCCTGGGCGGACAGCGTGGACGAAACAACAGGTCGCTATGACGGCCTGCGGTTCGGTCGGGTGCTATTTCCCGATATACGCGGGGAGGGCGTTCTGGTGCGTCTGGAGATTGCGCAACGACAGGCAGCGGCCGACGCGAGCGAGCATCTAATGCGGCCCGATTCCGGGGGATTTGCCGAGGAATTGCCCGCACCGCTGGTTCCGCCGAAGCGCCGATTTTCCGGGGTCGTGTCGGTGGATGCCGGGCGCCCCGGCCCACAGGTCGCGCGTATCGCCCGTGCCATTACCGACGAGCTCGCAGCGGCAGCGGACGCAACTGTAATCATGCAACTGGAGATCACCGCACATCGCCAGACGGGATTTGCCGACAGCACGGTGTCCGCGGTCACTGCCCGCACGGAGGCGCTACGGTTCACGCGGAGCGAGTTCGAGTAACGCCAAACCCTGCGGCGCTATCTCTGACGATTACCTACGAGCCGCCGAGCGGTTTCGATCACCCGGAATGCCTCGCTCCAGAGCGCATAGTCCTCCAGCCGTTTGACCGGCGCCCACACCGCCTCGGACACATCGGATCCGGCAATCGGGTCGCCGGACAACCAGAGGCCGGCATAGTCTATGATTGTGTAATGAAACTGCACCCGGCCGTCCCGGTCTGGGCGGATATTGTCCACTACGGCGGCGAGCTGCAGCGGACCGACGACAACACCGGTCTCCTCGGCCAGTTCGCGCCGAGCTGCTTGTTCCATCGTCTCTCCCAGCTCCTGGGCGCCACCGGGCAGTGTCCAGCTTCCCACGTTCGGCGGCTTGCCGCGGCGAACCAGAAGCACTGAATCACCTTGAAGAACGATGATCCCAATTCCAACGATCGGTCGAACCGGGTATTCCCGGTCGCTCACTGCGATGCACTGCCGGGTGCGACCTTGTCGTCCGGCTTCTTTTCCAGATCCGTCAATTGCGGCACCAGTGCGGCCTCTTTCCAGGAGGCGAGCTGATACGTCCACGGCCCCACACGCCTTTCCAGCGTTCCCGCCTCGGCTTTTGCAGCGCCATCCCCGGTTACGTCGAACCGCGCCAGCATGGTCTTGCCGTTCTGATACAGCCGCACTGTCACACCCAGCCCGCTTGTCGTGGTGAAGACCGTCTGGCCGATCTCACCTGTCGTCGGAGCTGCGCCGGCGACCACATCCTCGCAATTGAGCTGCTCCAGCCCGCGCGCCAGATCGTCCAGCTTGTTGTCATCCAGTGGCGCATGCGCATTGGGCGCCACCATGGTCAGCTTTCCGTCTTTCGCGTCGAACGCCAGCGTCGTCCCGTCGCGCTGCACCGACAGATGCGCAAGGTGCGTGTGATCGATGTTCAGGATATCGCGGCGCATCCAAAGCTGCGGGTCAGCATCGACCGACAGGCTGCCTTGCGCCAGCCAGCTCTGCGCCTGATCGGGTCGTCGCACGAAGACCTCATCCGGCACGTTCCCGGCCGTCAGCACGCGACTGTGCCCGACAATCAGCGCGGCGATCGGTTTGCCCGCCGCATCCAGCACACGCAGCAGATTGGCCGTGGAGTTCGGGGCGTTGGGGTCCTGCACGCCCAGCCTGGAATACTCAGACGGCTGAGCGGTACGGGGCTCAACCAGCCGCAGCTCGGTGAGGGCGGTCAGCATGCTGCGCAGCTTCTCCGCGTCCACCGGATACCCGGCGCGATCGGCCAGCCCCCAAGTGGCGCCGTAGCGGCGGATGTCCAGCGTCTTGCCCTGGTGCACTACCTGCACCTCCGTGGCGTTTTGCAGCCGCGCCGCCAGATCGGGGAACATCAGCCGTCCGGCATCGATCGACTGCGCTGCGCCGGGAAGCTGCGCCGGCCCGAAATACCATCCACCGGCCAGCACCACGGCCCCGACAATCAGCAGGGCAAACCCGGTCCGCGGTCTCATACCCGCGCTCCGACGCCGTGCGATGTGCCCCACTCGTCTTCGCGCGGGCGCGTCCGCCGTCCGCGCCGCACCACCCCCATCACGATGGCGATCAGCGTCAGCAGCGCCGGCACGAGCACGATGTTGAACAAAATCAGTCGGGACTTCAGGCGCGAGATGTCGCGGTTCAGCTCAAACTGCACCGCGCGCAGCTTCGCGCGCGTGTCGATGATATCCTGATTGGCTGCCTGGATCGCGGCGCGCTGGGCCGGCGTGATCACCGCCGCCACACCTTCCGAGGTGCCGGTTTCCGACCCCGTGCGCAGCGTCGTCAGTTTCTTTTGCAGATCATCGAGATGCGCCTGTAGCGCCTGTTCGGTCTTCTGGAACCGTGCTTGCGCGTCCGCCTGCATGCGATCGACAACGGTGAACGGCCGCACCGACGTGCCGCGCGACCGCAGATCGAGCAGCGCATCGCTGCCGGCCAGCGTATCGACAACATCCGCGACGAACGGCCCATTGTCGCTGAACGGTACTGCCTGCTGCTGGCCGAAGAAATCCTGCTGCCTGATCCAGAACCGGTCCGCCAGTATGTCGCTATCGGCTACCACCACCAGGGACGCGGGTTCCTTAGTCGTGGCGATATAGGCGGGAAAATCGTTCGGCCGTTGCTGGCCTTTCGGCAACGGGGGCGGCGCGCTGAATGCCGAATGCAGCACACCGCGGATACGTGCGGCGATCACGCGCGGACCACCCTCGGGCTTAAATCCGGCGAGTATCTTCGCCGGATCCGGCATTTTTACCTGATCGAGGGAGATCAGGCCGGATTGTGTGCCGGAGGTCAGCAGCGGCGTTAGGCTGATATCGGCCTTTGGCGCCTTGGCGATGAAACCCGGAGTCGCGACACTTACCTGGTGTAGATCGGCGGTTGCCGGGTCGTCGTGATTGATGCCCTTCGTAATGTTGAACCAGGCGACATAGTCGGTCGCGCCATCGCCTGTGCCTGCACGTACGCGCCAGGCACCGTCCAGGCTGCCGACCACCTTGGTCGGATCGTACTCGATGCCCCACGCGGCAAATAGCCGGTGCAGGTCGGAGCCGGTGTCAGACTGCGGTTCGCCGGTCGCGCTCGGGGTAGAAGCCAGGGCGTCGCTCCACGGATCGACCATCACCATCAAATGGCCGCCGCGCATCACGAACTGATCGATCGCGTATTGCGTCGCCTCCGACAGGTGCTGCGCATCCGCCACCAGCAGGACCTTGATATCCGAAGGAATTACCTGGGCATCCAGCGGCACCGTCTTCACGTCGTTAGTCTGGCGCAGCAGCGTGACGGAGGCATAGGGCTGGCCCATCGAATTGGCGGGCAACCCCTGTCGCATGGCCATCATCATAAGCTGCGGATTGCCATCTACCGGCAAGGACGACATCACGCCGACGACGGGGCGTTTCGGGTTGGACAGCTCATAGACCAGCCGGCTCAAATCATATTCCAGGAAGCGTTCGCGATCAGTCTGGAAAAACGCGATCGTCCGCTCGTCATCCAGCAGGTTGGTTCCCGCCAAGCCGAAATACACTTTCTCCCCGTTCTGATCGAGCGGCACGCCTTGCAATCCATAAGCCAGGGCGCGGTCCTCGGTGCTGCTGAACGGCTCGGGATTGTAGATCTCCAGCCTGATCTTGCCGCCAGAACGCGCCTGGTACGCTTCCAGCATCTCCCGCACATGGTCCGCGTACGCGCCGTAGGCCGGAACCGCTGTGCCAAGTTCGCGCGAGTAGAACAGGCGCAGCGTGATAGGCTCCTTCAATCCGCTCAGAATCCGCTTTGTACCTCGGGCCAGCGTGTAAATGTGCCCCTGCGTGAGGTCCAACTGTGCCTGTGTCAGCCGCGCATCCGCGAACAGATTGATGCCGACCACCAGCGCCAGCACACCGATCACCCCGGCGATAGCAGCCAAGCCGCGCCCACGCATGTCAGGCAGCCTTCCGGCTCTCGACGATCACCGTGTTCAGGAACAGCCAGAACCCGATGAAGGTCGCGAAAAAGATCAGATCCCGCGCACTAATTACGCCGCGGGTGAAATCCTGGAACCGATCGATCACCGCCAGACGCCGCGCCACGTCCGCCAGCACCGGGACGCGTCGGCTGAGAAAATCCGTAACCAGCGGGTATGAAGCCACCGCGAACACAAAGCACACAACTACACCCAGCACGAATGCGATCACCTGGTTCTTGGTGATCGCCGACACCGCCGCACCGATCGCCAGGAACGCGCCAGCGACCAGCAGCGCACCGAGATATCCGCAGGCGATCGCCCCGTTATCCGGGCTGCCCAGTAGATTGACCGTAATAACGAACGGAAATGTCAGCACCAGGGCGATCGCGCAGAATATCCATGCCGCCAGGAACTTGCCCAGGACCGCCTGCCAGTCCTGGATTGGCAGCGAAAGCAGCAGCTCGATCGTGCCGAGGCGCCGTTCCTCGGCCCACAGGCGCATTGTCACGGCTGGAACCAGAAGCAAAAACACCCAGGGAACAAACATGAAGAACGCGCCGAGGTCAGCCTGCCCGCGCTCAAAAAAATTGCCGAGATTGAAGGTCAGCGCACCTTGCAGCACCAGGAAGATCACGATGAACACGGTAGCGACGGGAGTAGCGAAATACCCGACCAGCTCGCGGCGGGCGACGATAAGCATGTTGCGCATGGATTATGCCGCGCCCTCCCGCGTCTTGCTGCGTTCCCACGCCGCGCGGGCGGACGACCGCGTGGTAAGTTCCCGGAACACGTCGTCCAGCCGCCCGGACGGATGCCGTGCCTGCAACGCCGCTGGCGGCTCGTCGGCAACGATGCGTCCGCCGGCGATGATGATCGCCCGCGAGCACACCGCCTCTACCTCTTCCAGGATATGCGTGCTGATGACAATCGCCTTGTCGGGCGCCATTCGCCGGATCAGGGCACGGACCTCGTGCTTCTGATTGGGGTCCAGCCCGTCGGTAGGCTCGTCCAGCACCAGCACAGGAGGATCGTGCAGCAGGGCCTGTGCCAGGCCGACCCGGCGCTTGAAGCCTTTCGACAGCGTCTCGATCGGTTGCAGCCGCACGGATTCCAGCCGCGTCAGGCCGATTGCATCCTCCACCCGGGCCAACATGTCACGACCGCCGAATCCCCGGATCTGGGCGACGAAGCGCAGCAATCCGATGACCGTCATGTCCGGGTAGGTGGGCGCGCCCTCTGGCAGGAACCCCAGAGCGCGTCGCGCGGCGAGTCCGTGGCTTATCACGTCGTGTCCGCAAATCCGCGCGGTCCCGGCACTCGGCGCCATAAATCCCGCCAGCATGCGCATGGTGGTGGATTTTCCCGCGCCATTCGGGCCGAGAAACCCCAATACCTCGCCGCGGCGAACCGAGAACGACACGTCATCGACCGCTATGAAGCGTCCGAACCGGCGCGTCAGGTGTTCGATCTCGATCAGCGGCGAATTGGCCTGATAAGCCACTCGGCCCGGTCCCCTATAATATCCTCGGGGCGGAATACCGCAATCGTGAGGCGATGCAAGAGAACGGGCGGAGCATGACCAAGCCTTAATGGCTACCGCTGTTTGAGGACGCGGTCTCCTGTAGGTGTTGAGCTGCGTGTCTCGCGTCGAATTCGGGAGGCACGCCCGTGTAGGATCGGGCGGACGGCGCCCTGGGGCGCGTTGGGCTGCCCACCTCAAGCAAAGGTGGGATGGCCTGATAGACAGCAACGCGGATTACGATAGCGCGTATTGAGAATGCCGCCTCGATTTGCTGACGATTTGCTGGAAAATGCCATGGGAGCAGAAGCGATGAGCCGAACGGTCACGCACGACCGTGATCTGAAACTCGACCTTACGCTGGAATGCGTCGTCGATGTTCCGCCGGATCCCATTTGGGGTGCGTGGACCCGACCTGAATATCTCCAGAGGTGGTTCACGCCGGCACCGTGGCAGACGGTCGATTGCGAAATCGACCTGCGTCCCGGCGGCATCGTCCGGACCGTGAGGCGATCGCCCTAAGGACAGGAATTCGCAAACGCCGGCCGCTATCTCGAAGTAATCGAGAACGAGAAACTCGTCTGGACGACGGCGCTCCAGGCCAGCTACCGCACCAGGAACGGTGCTATTCACTGCGGTCATCCTGCTCCAGCCACACGGCATCGCCACAAAATATACCGCAATTGCCATTCATGGAGACGAAGAGGGAGCCCAAAAGCATGCGGACATGGGCTTTTACCCACGGCAATCTGTTCGCCGGTACCGCATCCCGGGCGGATGCCGAACGCATAACTCGACTGCTGGTGTCCCCAGCGGTGACAATTGAACGCATCGTCTCAACCGGGCAGGCGAGCCCGCCAGGGTTTTGGTATGATCAGGCCTGGGATGAGTGGGTCCTGCTGCTAACCGGGTCCGCCGGTCTGCAGATTGAGAACGAGGCGGAGATCCGCACTCTGCACACCGGAGATTACGTCACGATCCCAGCCCATCTCCGCCACCGCGTCGAGTGGACGGCGCCCGACCAAGCCACCATTTGGCTGGCTGTGCATTGTTGTTCCGGTATCGAGCCGCCATCGAATCCCGGTTGTTGACCCGGCTCGCCACCAGATACGGGTCGCTGGCACCTGATACTCCCACTGTCATGGCCGGGGCGGCGGTGGGCTGATCATTGATTGCCGTTCTCCTCTCCCTGGGTCACGGTAGCTTGGACCGGCCATCCGCCAGACGCTGCTTGACCCTGTGCAGGTGCGACCGTACCACCCGCACCGCCGCACAGAGGGATCCACCATGAGCGCCACTTCCACCGACCGCGCGATCGCCGCCGAGCAGGCACGCACCCTCGCG
Source organism: uncultured Pseudomonadota bacterium (assembly GCA_963810715.1). Classification (GTDB taxonomy): domain Bacteria; phylum Pseudomonadota; class Alphaproteobacteria; order Acetobacterales; family Acetobacteraceae; genus DATDIC01. The sequence goes on from CAWEOZ010000004.1 coordinate 74,203, forward strand.
CTCGCGCTGCCCTATCTGCGTCGTTACGCCGGCGCCACGGTGGTGGTGAAATACGGCGGCCACGCGATGGGCGAGGAGGAGTTGGCATTGCAGTTCGGCGCCGACATCGCAATCCTGAAACAGGTCGGCATCAACCCGGTGGTGGTGCATGGCGGTGGGCCGCAGATCAACGCGATGCTGAAGCGGTTGGGTATCCAGTCAACCTTCGTTGACGGGTTGCGGGTGACCGATACCGCCATGGTAGAAGTCGTGGAGATGGTGCTCGCCGGTACCGTCAACAAATATGTCGCCGGACTGATCAACCGGGCGGGTGCGCTGGCAGTTGGTATCTGCGGCAAGGATGGCGGGCTGATCCGAGCACGCAAGCTCAGGCGCACCAAGCGCGATCCGGGCAGCAACATCGAGAAGGTGCTTGACCTCGGGTTCGTCGGCGAGCCGGAGCAGGTGGATGTGCGCGTGATCCACGCACTGACCGGCGCTGGCCTGATTCCGGTGGTTGCTCCGGTGGCGGCGGATGACGACGGTCAGACCTATAACATCAACGCCGACACGGTGGCGGGTGCTGTAGCCGGCGCGCTGGAGGCGACGCGGTTGCTGCTGCTGACCGATGTGCCCGGCGTGCTGGATGAGAGCAAACGGTTGATCCCGGAGATGACGGTAGCCGAGGTGCAGCGCGGCATCGAGCGGGGGATGATCACCGGCGGCATGATCCCGAAGGTAGAAACCTGCGTTGAAGCGGTGACTCAGGGCGCGAAGGGCGCCGTGATCCTGGATGGACGGGTGCCGCACGCCTGTCTGCTGGAGCTGTTCACCGAAGGGGGTGCGGGAACGATCATTCGGCCGTAGCCCGCTTGCCGGGGACTGGGTGGTGCGCTGATCGGTCCGGTGGGCGTCAGTTCAGCCGTGCGGCGACCTGGCGAATGTAGTCCTCGCGCGGCATGAAACCGGGGGCGGCACGGCAGGCGGCTTCGGTTTCCTGCAGGATGGTTTCGTCCGGCTTATCCAGGTCCAGCGCCTCGCCATGCGGCTGCGGCACGTGGAATGGCGTATCGAGATAGGCTTCCAGCGTATTGCCCTCCGGGTCGCGGAAATAGATCGACCAGGCATTGCCGTGGCTGACACAGCGCATGTCGGTCGCCCCGCGGGTCAGGGCGCGATCGCGGACTTCGCGCAGTTCGGCGAGCGCGCCGACGGTGAACGAGACCTGGTTGATCGGGTTGAAGCCCGCCGTATCCGGGCGGCCGGTCACGAGGACCACCTGGTGGTGGCATCGCGGATCGGCAGTCATGAACACCAGTTCGCTGCCCGGCGAGCGGCCGGGGCCGCGGTCGGCCACCATCAGCCCGAGCACCTCCGAGTAGAAGCGCACCATCCGATCGAGGTCACGAACATGGATGCCCATGTGGGTCAGCTTCGCGTGGATCGGGGACATGGCGTGGTCCTTGTCTGGCAGCGGGAAGATTGCTCGCCGGAGCGGCAGAGGAGCAAGCTTGCGGAGGATGGAGGGAGTGCGATCCCATGAACCAGATGCTGCACAGCAGCCGGCACCGTTACATTTCGGCGCATCGTATTGCCGGGGCGCTCGGGGCGGAGGTCGACGGGGCGGACCTGTCGCGCGAACTGCCTGACGAGGTGCTGGCGGAAATACGTGGTGCTCTGCTGGACCACCTGGTCATTTTCTTTCGCAACCAGTCGCTGTCGCCGGAACGGCAATTGGCGTTCGCACGGCGGTGGGGAGACATCCACCTGCACCCGTTCATGGAGGGCATGCCGGACCATCCGGAGATACTGGAGATCGTCAAGCGGCCGACGGACAAGCGCAATTTTGGCGGCTCCTGGCATACCGACCAGATGTTTTCGCCGCGCCCGGCGATGGGCACCATTCTGTACGCGAAGCAGGTGCCGTCGGCGGGCGGGGATACGATGTTCACCAACCAATACCTGGCGTACGAGACGCTATCGCCCGGCATGCAGCGGTTGTGCGAATCATTGCGCAGCGTGTGCTATGGGGACAGGCACAAGAAATACGGTTCCTCGCGCAAGGAGGCTTATGCCGGTCCGATCGGCATGAAGGTAAAAGACCCGGGCGACGTGCAGACGACATCGGTGCATCCGCTGGTGCGCACGCATCCGGAAACCGGCCGCAAGGCGCTGTATATCGGTGGTCATGTGCAGCATTTCGAGGACATGACGGAAGAGGAAAGCCGGCCATTGATCGATTTCCTGATGCAGCACTCGCGTCGGCCGGAGTTTACCTGCCGGTTCCGGTGGGAAACGGGGTCGCTGGCATTTTGGGACAATCGCTGCACGCAGCATTTCGCCATCAACGACTATCCGGCGGAGATGCGGGTGATGCACCGGATCACGGTGTGCGGGGACGTGCCGTTCTGAGCATGAGCAGTTGCCGTCGGGCGCCGGCGCCCGCGTTCATCTCAGATCGTGGTCGATCATCCAAAGCCAGACAATCCGGCGTGCCAAGGTCGGTCGTGTGATCGGGCACCCTCGAACAGAGTCGACGATGCTGGCCGGTTGATCGGGTGCTGCTGACGACCACAGGCCAGACCAGGAGGAAACAGGCATGAAAGTCGGGTTCATCGGCGTCGGCAACATGGGCGGCCCCATGTGCCGCAATATCATCCGCAACACCAACCACGAGGTGACGGTGTTCGACCTGAACCCGGCGGCGATGCAGGCGTGCACCGCACTCGGTGCGGCCGCCGGCATCAGCGTGGCGCAGGTGGCAGGCCATTGCGACGTGGTGTTCACGTCGTTGCCGATGCCGAGAGCACGTGGAGGAGGTAACGTTGGGCGAGGGCGGCATCGCCGCCAGCGCAGGACCGGGCGCTGTGCTGATCGATCTCTCCACCAACTCCCCCGCAACCGCGAAGCGCGTGCACGCGGGCATGGCGGCGAAGGGCGTGGCAATGCTGGAGGCACCGGTCAGCGGCGGTGTGCCGCGGGCGACGGACGGCACAATCGTGATCATGGTGGGCGGCGATGCGGCGGTATTCGAGGCGCAGCTTCCGCTGCTGAAGTCGTTCAGCAAGGAGGTGATTCATGTCGGCGAGGTTGGCATGGGATCGGTGGCGAAGCTGTGCAACAATATGCTCTCTTTCTGCAACGCTGCGGCGGCGAGCGAGGCGCTGATGCTGGGGGCGCTGGCGGGGATCGACCTGCATAAGCTGCATGATGTGATCTGCAATGCGTCGGGTAATTCCGATTCGTTCCGCAACCTGGCCCGGAAGGCGTTCGCGCGCGATTTCAAGCCGGGCTTCGCGCTCGACCTGGCGCACAAGGACCTGCGGCTGGCGCTGGAGATGCAGGACGAGCACGGCCTTCCGGGGATGATCGCGCCCCAGGTGATGAACCTGATGCGCATGGCCCGGGCCAAGGGCTGGGGCGTGGACGATTCGAGCTCGGTGCTGCGTGTCTATGAGGCAGCGCTGGGGCGCGAGTTGGGATGAGCCGAAGCGACGGCATCCGGCCGGTCGCCTGGCTCGATTGCGCGGGCGGCGGGCAGGTGGTGGTCGATGGGCGCTTCGCTTTCATCGGCCACATGGGGGCGCCGCACGGAACGTCGGTGGTCGATATCGCCGACCCACGCCACCCGCGGATAGTGGCGGAGATCGATATCCCGGCGGGATTGCACTCGCACAAGGTGCGGGTGGCGAACGGGATCATGATCGCCAATCGCGAGCGGCACGGCAGCGGCGGCGTGCCGGAGGGGGACTTTGTCGGGCTGCGAATTTTCGATGCCACGGATCCCCGCCGACCGCAGGAGATCGCGCGCTGGGCGTGCGGCGGGATGGGCGTGCACCGGTTCACCTTCGACGGACGTTTTGCGTATATTTCGCCCGAGCTTGATGGTTACATCGGGAACATCGTCCTGATCCTCGACCTCGCCGACCCGGCGCGGCCGGTGGAGGTGGGCCGATGGTGGCTGCCTGGACAGCACGTGGCGGGCGGTGAAGTGCCGACGTGGCAAGGGCGCGCGCATCGCTGCCACCACCCGATCCGGCGCGGCGACCGGCTGTACGTGAGCTACTGGCATGGCGGGGCGGTGATCCTGGATATCGCGGATATGAGCCGGCCGCGGATGGTGTCATCGATCGATACCAGCCCTCCGTTCGCATGGCCGACGCACAGCGTGGTGCCGGTGGAGCAGAGCATTGCCGGGCATCGCTGGATGGTGGTGGCGGACGAGCACGTGGCGCCATTGGCGCCGGACATGTCGCCGGAAATGCCATCCTTCATATGGATGATGGACATCACCGACGAGACGCGACCGGTTGCGGTGGGCAGTTTCCAGGTGCCGGAGCTGGTGGGGCGGAAAAGCCCGCTGATGACCGGGTGCCATCAGCCGGTGGAATTCATTCCGGGGACCGAAGTGGCGGCGGCGTGGTTCGCTAGCGGCTTACGCATCATCGATATCTCCAACCCGCATGCGCTGCGGCACGTGGCGTATTACGTACCGGACGCGCCGCCGGGAGCGGATCGTCCGTCCAGCAACGATCTCTGCATTGATGATCGAGGATTGATCTACCTGATCGACCGGAACCGCGGGCTATCGATTCTGGAGCGAGAATGACATCCGACCCTCTGCTGCAACCCTTTCGGCTGAAGCACTTGACGCTGCGCAACCGGATCATGAGCACGGCGCATGAGCCGTTCTATTCCGAAGATGGGATGCCGAAGGACCGGTATCGGCTGTACCACGTCGAGAAGGCGAAGGGCGGCGCGGCGCTGACGATGACGGCGGGTTCCGCAGTGGTCTCGCCGGACAGTCCACCGGTGTTCGGCAACCTGCTGGCCTACAAGGATGAGATCGTGCCGTGGTTGCGCCAGCTTGCGGACGAGTGCCATGCGCATGGTTGCGCAGTGATGATCCAGCTAACCCATCTCGGGCGGCGGACGGCATGGAACAAGGCGGACTGGCTGCCGGTGCTGGCGCCCTCGGCGATCCGGGAACCGGCGCACAGGGCGTTCCCCAAGGCCCTGGAGGACTGGGACATCGAGCGGATCGTCGCTGATTACGCAGCGGCGGCGCAGCGGATGCAGGCGGCGGGACTGGACGGGCTGGAGATCAACGCGTACGGGCATCTGCCAGACCAGTTCTTTTCTCCGGCAACTAATAAGCGGGACGACGAGTGGGGCGGTGTTCTGGCAAATCGCATGCGGTTCGTGCTGCGCGTCCTGCGGGCAATGCGCGATGCGGTGGGCCCCGCGTTTCTGCTCGGCGTGCGCATGGTGGCCGATGAGGACTGGGAAATCGGGCTGACCCGGGAGGACGGGATCGCGATTGCGATGATGCTGCGCAATTCGGGGCTGATCGACTTCCTGAACATAATTCGTGGACATATCGAGAGTGATGCCGCGATCGTGAAGGTGATCCCGATCCTGGGCATGCGCTCCGCGCCGCATCTGGATTTCGCCGGCGATGTGCGGAAGGTAACGGGATTCCCGGTATTCCATGCCGCGCGGATCAACGACGTGGCGACGGCGCGGCATGCGGTCGCCTCCGGCAAGCTGGACATGGTGGGAATGACGCGGGCGCTGATCGCCGACCCGCATCTGGCGCGCAAGGTGGCGGAAGGGCGCGAGGCGGAAATACGACCGTGCGTCGGCGCGAGCTATTGTATCGACCGTATCTACGAGGGAAACGAGGCGCTGTGCATCCATAATGCGGCGACCGGGCGGGAAGCGTCCATGCCGCAGGTGATTGCGCGCACGTTCGGGCCAGTGCGGAAAGTGGTGGTGGTGGGGGCCGGGCCGGCGGGTCTGGAGGCTGCCCGGGTGGCAGGCGAGCGCGGGCACAAGGTGGTGGTGTTCGAGGCGGCGGAGCGGGCCGGCGGGCAAGTGCTGCTGGCGGCGCGATCGCCGCGACGTCGGGAGCTGATCGGGATCGTCGATTGGCGGCTGGCACGGCTGGAGGCGCTGGGGGTGGCGGTGCGGTTCGGCACCTATGCCGACGCAGGCATGGTGCTGGCGGAAGCACCCGAGGTGGTGTTCGTGGCGACCGGCGGGGTGCCGAACAGTGACGTGCTGGGGGCGGGAAACGAGTTGGTGGTGTCAAGCTGGGACGTTGTGTCGGGGCAGGTGGCGCCGGCGGAACGTGTCCTGATCTATGACGACAACGGCAACCATCCCGGCATGCAATGCGCGGAGATGCTGGCGGATAGCGGAGCGGCGGTGGAGATCGTGACGCCGGAGCGCTATTTCGCGCCGGAGATCGGCGGGTTGAACCATGCGGAATATGCGCGGGCGTTCCATGCGAAGGGCGTGCGGGTGACGATCAACAGCCGCGTGACCGCGGTGCGGCGAGATGGCAACGAGCTGGTCGCAACTCTGGGTAGCGATTACGATTCACGGACGGAGGAGCGGCGGGTCGATCAGGTGGTGGTGGAACACGGAACATTGCCGCTGGACGAAGTGTACCAGGCGTTGCGCCCGGACTCGGTGAACCTGGGGGAGGTGGATTATCGGGCCCTGCTTGCCGGGCAGGAGCAGCAGGTGGTGCGCAATGCCGACGGGCGGTTCCGGTTGTTTCGGATCGGCGACGCGGTGGCGAGCCGGAATATCCACGCGGCGATGTTTGACGCGCTGCGATTGGGATCAAGCGTTTAGCGCGCAAGCGATATATGCTGGGCCTGGACGGGCACGCGGTGCTGCTCCCTGCAGCCCTGTCTCATTAGCCCATCCCAAAGATCATGGCCGTGCATCCCGGTGATACGGATGGCCGGCGGCAATAGACCGCGCCCGAAACAACTGCTCGACAAGCATCACTCGGACCAGCAGATGGGGCCAGGTTAGCGCCCCCAGCGACAGCACGTGATCCGCTCGCGCCAGCACCGCCTCGTCCAGGCCCTCCGCGCCGCCGACCAGAAAACATACCGGGCGCCCCAGCACCAGCCAGCGTTCGACCAGGGCTGCAAATCCTTCGCTATCAGTTTGCTTCCCGCCCAGGTCGAGCGCCACCACCAACCCGTTCGCGGGAACTGCCGCAAGCAGCGCTGCTCCCTCTCGCCGTCGTATCTCAGCCGAGGCACCGCGGGCCTCGGCAACCTCGGTCAACATCAGCCGGAGCCGCAGGCGTGCGACGTACCGCGCAAACAGCTCTGCCTCCGGTCCTCTGGACAACTTCCCGACCGCGATCAGATGCAGCATCGCCGCTCGGCCTTGGATGATGACTTTGCACCGCGCACAAGCCGCCCGATTGTTGCTATACTCCGCTCACCAGAACAGGGGAGGGGCAGCATGCCCGTCATTACCGCCAGCAACCCGTCCGGGGTTCGCGAGCCAGGCAGCCGGTACCTCACATGCAATCCTTATTCAAGGAGAAGCCCGTCGCCTGGTCATCTCCGGCCAGGTCGGTGTCGATCTGGACGGCACGGTGCCGAACAACGGAGAGGCGCAGGTGGCACTCGTGTTCCGCAATCTCCGCACCATTCTGCGTGCCCACGGGATGGGAATCGAGAACATTGTCAAGACCACCGTGTTTCTGACCGATCGCGCTCTGCTCTCAGCCTACCGTGCGGCGCGAGAGGCGACATTCGCTGAACACGCGCCGGCCTCCACGCTGCTGTTCGTTGCAGGATTGGCCGACCCGCGCTACGTGATCGAGATTGAAGCCGAGGCAGCCGCCTGACATCCGTCTGCCGTGCGCATGAAGTCAACTCCATCCACCTCCGCCTGAACGAACCCAGCCGGTCGCCAGCGTCGCGACACGCTGGCGACCATGAATGCTGTACAGCATATGCAGACATTCACCCAGATCCGTCTGCAACAGGCTTAGGACATGCAGCGGTTATTGCCGGCGTTCCAGCAACTGTACGCAGAGTTACCTCCGCAGCAGCGCCAGGCCGCAGATGATATGTTCCGCAATTACGCGGACAGCACGCCGGCTCGCGTTTCGCAGCGCTGAGCCGGCGGCAAGGCGCAGCGCCGCCGGCAGCAGAGGTGGGTCTCGGCCGTCTTTCGCAATCCGGCGATCGACGCTATATCCCCGCTCCGCGCGGCCGGTCGGGATCGGCAGCGCCAGCAGGAGAGAGCGATGAAGGCCGGAATTCACCCTGAATACCACGAGATCACCGTCATCATGACCGACGGCACCCAGTTCAAGACCCGGTCCTGCTATGGCAAGCCGGGCAATTCAATCCGGCTCGATATCGACCCGAAATCCCACCCGGCGTGGACCGGTCAGCACCGGATTATCGACAGCGGCGGCCAGGTCGCGAAGTTCAACAGGAAATTCGCCGGCCTTGGCATGAAGAAGTAAGGGATTCCAGCCGCTTCCCACCCTTGAACGTGGCGGCCACGACCGCCAGATATTCAGCGAGCGGAATGCCCTGCGGGGGTTCCGCGCCGCTGAACCCGGCCGGCCCATTTGGGCGGCCTTCACAACGAGCCTTGCTCTTGCAGGAGGTTTGAAAATGACGACGATCGACTTCGCACCGCTGTTCCGTACCGCCATCGGCTTCGATCGCATGGCCCGCCTCATGGACAGTGCCGCTTCCGCCACCGAGGCGTCCAGCTATCCGCCCTACAACATCGAGAAAACCGGGGAAGACACCTACCGCCTAACCATGGCGGTGGCCGGCTTCCGTCCCGCCGACCTCGAGCTGGTGGTCAAAGAGAACACTCTCGCCATTTCTGGCCGCGTGACCAATGACACCTCAAAGGCCGAGGTGCTCTATCGTGGGATCGCCGGCCGCGCGTTCGAGCGCCGGTTCGTGCTCGCCGACCATATCGTGGTCGAGGGTGCCGACCTGCAGAACGGCTTGCTCCATGTCGGCCTGAAGCGCGTCGTGCCCGAGGCGTTGAAGCCACGCCGGATCGAGATCGGCGGCGGCAACCCGGCAACGGAGCCGCAGATCGCGAACGACGCTCAGGACACCGCGAAAGCCGCCTGAATATCCACATGGTAAGAGAAAGGGCCGGGCAGCCGGCCCTTTCCCTGTTCTTGGCTTACGGGTCGCCGAAGATCAATATTGCAGCACGCCTTCATGACCGCCGGAACACCGCGTCGGCTGCGCTGCGGTGGCCCTGTTTGCGGCTGATCTCCGCCTCGGCGCGGGCGATCTCGGCGCGCAGCTCGTCGATATAGCCGTTCAGCTCGGCGACGCCCCAACTGTCCAATACTGGCCGTTCCAGCCGCGCCCGCTTGCGTGGCGGGTCGTCATCCTCGATCATTGTGCGCCTCCTTTATCTCTCCGTCGAAACCCTTGACCACCTCCCGTGCGGGCGTCATATCCAGGCCCTGCCTGCGTTCGAGGCACCCTTTTGCCCGCTCCGTGGTGTCCGGAACCGGTCGCGCGCCGTGGGCCTGAAAGTGATATAGTTATGCCCCTGCCGCTCATGCCGAAAGCCACCGCGGTGTGGCTGATCGAAAAGACCGCGCTCACCTTCACCCAGATCGCTGAGTTCTGCGGCATGCACCCGCTGGAAGTCCAGGCTATCGCCGACGGCGAAGTGGCGCAGGGTATCGTCGGCTACGATCCAGTCGCCACTGGCCAGGTCACGATCGACGAAATCCGCCGTTGCGAGGCGGACCCGAATGCGCGTCTCAGGATGCTGCCCAGCACCTTGCCCGCGCCCAAGCGGCTGCGCGGGTCGCGCTACACGCCGGTCGCCAAGCGCAACGACCGGCCGAACGCGATCGCGTTCCTGCTGCGCAACTACCCCCAACTCACCGAATCCCAGGTCGCCAAGCTGCTCAGCACCACCAAGGAAACCATCCAGAAGGTGCGCGAGCGAACCCATTGGAACAGCGCGAACATCAAGCCGAGCGATCCGGTCATTCTCGGGCTTTGCACCCAGGCCGATCTGAACGCCGCCATCACAGCGGCCAACGACCGGCTGCAGCGCGAAGGCCAGGCAGTCCCGGTTCCCCCGCCGCCTGAAACCGAAGAGGCAGCCTGACCAGCTCTACGGGGATTGCGAACGGAGGCGCTCGATTTCCTCTTTGACCCGCAATTTCTCGACCTTCAGACGCATCAGGACGTCGGTGTCGGGGCGCGGTCGCTGGTCCTCGTCGGCAATGCGCGTTTCCAGACTGGCATGCCGCTCCTGGAGCGACTCGAGTTGAGTCTGCAGGGTCATGTACCCTCCTTTGCCGCTTGCTCCCTTGCGCCGCCTCCGCCGCTCCGGGCGGCCGACGCACGCCCGCATCGTACCCGCGTCGCCCGCAATGGCAAGCGTCGGCGTAGAATCTGCTCAACGCTGTCATCAGCGACGCGGTTGCGCAACGCCCTGCCGTGCCCGGGCCATGCTGACTGACCGCGACTCCCTGCTTCGCAAGCTGCACGAGCTGCGCAGTGAGCATCGCGACCTCGATACCGTCATCACGCGTCTCGCCAGCCAGGGGGCTCTGGATCAGCTTCATCTTCAGCGGCTCAAGAAGCGCAAGTTGATGCTGAAGGACGAGATCGCCTGGCTGGAAAACCGCTTGATTCCGGATGACATCGCCTGAAGTCGATGTCCCTGGTCGGCATCATCATGGGCAGCCGCTCCGACTGGCCTATCCTACGGCATGCGGCGGAACTGTTGGCCCAGCTTGAGGTGCCGTACGAGGCACGCGTGGTCTCCGCCCACCGCACTCCCGACCGTCTGCGCGAGTACGCGACCTCTGCACGTGCCCGCGGACTTAGGGTAATCATCGCCGGCGCCGGCGGGGCGGCGCACCTGCCCGGAATGTGTGCCGCGTGGACCAGCCTGCCGGTGCTGGGCGTGCCGGTGGAATCCGCCAGCCTCAAAGGTCTCGACAGCTTGCTCTCGATCGTCCAGATGCCCGCCGGCATCCCGGTCGGCACGCTGGCGATTGGCCGCGCTGGCGCGATCAATGCCGCCCTGTTCGCCGCCGCCATCCTGGCCGGCACCGATCCGGCGTTGGCGGCGCGGCTCGACGCTTACCGCGCCGCCCAGACCCACGCGGTCCCTGCAACACCTGATGACGGGACCCTTCCAACCGCATGAGCTTCCCCCTGCCACCGAACGCCGTCATTGGCCTGGTGGGTGGCGGTCAGCTCGGCCGCATGTCGGCGCTGGCGGCTGCCCGGCTCGGATATCGCTGCCACATCCTTACCCGCGAGCCCGACAGCCCGGCCGCCCTGGTCGCGGCCGGCGTCACGCTCAGCGACTACACCGATCCCACTAGCCTGCGCGCGTTCGCTGCCGCCGTCGATGTGATCAGCTTCGAGTTCGAAAACGTCAGCGCTGAAGGGCTCGAGTTGCTGGCTGCGCTCAAGCCCGTCCGCCCGTCTCCGGATATCCTGCGTGTCAGCCAGGATCGCATCGTCGAGAAGCAGTTCCTCAACCGCGCGGGCGTGGCGACCGCACCCTGGGCCCCCGTCCACAGTTTGGCGGAACTGCAGGAGGCGGCAGCCCGCATCGGCCTGCCGGCGGTTCTGAAGACGACGCGCTACGGCTATGACGGCAAAGGCCAGGCACGGGTCCACACTTCGGCCGACCTGGCGCCCGCCTTCGCCGCGCTGGACCCGAAGCCCCTGATCCTGGAGGGGTTGGTCGATTTTGCCGCCGAGCTGAGCGTTATCATCGCCTGCGCCGCCGACGGTTCCATGTCGGTGTTTGACCCCGCCGAGAATCACCATCACGACGGTATCCTCGATCTCAGCCTGGCTCCCGCACGGGTCCAACCCGCAACCGCGCTGCAGGCTCAGGAAATCGCCCGCCGTGTGGCCACCAGCCTCGGTCTGGTCGGGCTGCTGGCGATAGAGCTGTTTCTCGCCAGAGACGGCCGTCTTCTTGCCAACGAAATCGCCCCGCGCCCGCACAATTCGGGCCATTGGACCATCGATGCCTGCCCAGCCAGCCAGTTCGAGCTGCATGTGCGTGCCATCGCCGGCCTGCCGCTGCCGCCCGCCGTGCGTCATTCGGATGCCGTCATGAAAAATCTCGTCGGGCCAAACGACATCGCTCTCTGGCCAGACATCCTGGCCACGCCCGGCCTGATCCCGCATCTCTACGGAAAGGCAGAGGCGCGCCCCCGCCGCAAAATGGGCCACGTCACACGCCTGTTTCCCAGGGGTGCTCTGCCGGGTGATTTCGGCATCGAGGCCGCCCTCCGCCTCGCGTCACATCGTCCGGGTTTCGATTTGTCCCGTGGCGGGATCGGGCCGCGGCCCGGATAAGGGGCCACGCCTATCGGCCCCGACGATCCTTGCACCACTGCCGCCACACTCGCTGCAATTCCACCTGCAACTGCGCAGCAAATCGTGCCCCGTCGCACAGCGGCGACGCCGCGACCCGCTCGCGCAGCCCGGCGCGCAGTTCCGCCAGCCTCTCCCTCTCTCCAGCCGGCGCAATAGCGGCCGCCACATAACCATCGGCGTTTGGCGCAACCCATTCGCGCATCTCAGCGGCCCGCAGGTGCGATGCGGCATGACGTCCGGCAAACGTCTCTCCGGGCCAGGTCACCACCGGTACGCCCATCCACAGAGCCTCCAGCGTCATCACTCCGCCGGAATAAGGCTGCGGATCCAACATGATGTCCACGCGCCCATGCGCCCCCAGCAACTCGGCATGCGACCCGGTTCCCAGGAAGTCGATCCGCTCCGCCGGCACTCCGGCCGCGGTCAGCAGCCGCAGAATTTCATCCCGCACTGCTCCGGCACCGAAATTGCCGCGCGCCAGCAGCAGGCGGCTGCCCGGCAGACCATTCAGTACCCTCGCCCACAAACGCGCGATCGGCGCATTGAGCTTGGCCGCCCGGTTGAAGCACCCGAACGTCACATATCCGTTCGCCAGCATTGGAAGTGGTCCCACCGTCGGCGCCTCGGCCGGCGGATCGAAGCAGACGTAACAATCTGGCAATCGGAGCACCTGCTCCACGTAATCCGCGTCCTCGCCGGGTGGCACCTGCACCGGATCGGCGATCAGGGCGTCCATCGTCGCCAGCCCGGTGGTGCCGACATATCCCGCCCAACTGACCTGCACGGGCGCGGCCCGTCGTGCGAACAGGGGCAGGCATCCATGCCGGGTCGGGCCGGCCAGGTCGAACAGGATGTCGATCTGCTCGCGCTCGATTGCCGCCAGGATCGCCACGTCACCCGCATCAGGCATGTCATGCCACGCAGCCGAGATCCGGCGAAACCGCTCCGTCACCCCATCGCGACGCTCGCTCAGGCAGAAACAGGCGATGCTGAATCCAACGGCCGCCAGCGCCTCAAATCCGCGCAGCGTCAAGCTCGCCACCACACCGCGGCTGAGCTCCTTTGAAACGATGCCAAGCCGTGGGCGCCGGTCTGGATCGGGGTCGTTCGGGAAATCCAGCCGCTCGCGCACTCGCCCGTTGGCAATACCGCCGATCCAGGCGCGATGCTCCTCCAGCAGCTCCCGGCGCGTCACGCCTGGCCGGTGCTGCAACGCATACAGCCATTGCTGGCGGGCATCCGTGTTGTTTTGCTCCAGTTCCAGCGCCCGCTTGAACCGTTGCAGCGCCGCTTCAATGTGGCCGAGCTGCATGTCAGCCACACCGCGCACCGACCACACCGCCGGATTGTCGGGCTGCACCTCCAGCGCGCGATCAAGCGCACGGATCGCCTCGTCCGGGCGTTCCTGCTCGATCAGGCAGCCGCCCATGACCCGCAACGCCGAAGCGTCATTCGGGGAAATGTCGAGTGCCTTGCGCAACCAACTAATCGCCTCTGGCGACTGACCGTTGCGCGCCAGCACCATCCCAATTCCCGCCAGCGACCCGGCGTGGCGCGAATTGATAGCCAGCTCCGCGCGATACGCCGCGATCGCCTCGTCGAACCGCGCAAGGCGCGCCGAAGCCGTTCCGGCCAGATAATGCAACCCGCCTTGCCGCGGTGCAATCCGGATCGCCGCCTGGAACGCCGCCAGCGCCTCAGCCAGACGCCCCTCCCGCGCATGCGCCATCCCCAGCGCATGCAGCCGGCTCAGGGTCACGCTTGACTTGGATCGACCCGTGGGGCTGATCGCCATCATGATGACGGATGATGATCACAGCCGCCCGGCCGGTGCCAGCGGTCTGGCTTCGCTGCTCCATCCGGACGAGCCGGCGCCGTTCCGCATACTGCGGCCGGAGGGGCGGTCGGATATGGTGCTCACGGCCGATCATGCTGGCCGCGTCATCCCACGCCGGCTCGGTACGCTTGGCCTGCCGCAAAGCGAGCTCGACCGTCATATCGGCTGGGACATCGGCATTGCCGGGGTCACCGAACGCCTGTCCGATGCGCTGGATGCCACCGCAATCTTCCAGACCTATTCGCGACTGGTGATTGACTGCAACCGGTCGCCCGAGGTGCCAAGCTCCATCCCGGAGATCAGCGAAGCCACCGAGATTCCCGGCAACCGCAATCTGTCTCCGGCCGATCGCCTCGCTCGCCGGCGCGAGATATTCACGCCCTATCACGACTGCATAGACCGCATCCTCGACGTTCGCGCGGCGCGGCGAACGGTGCTGGTGGCAATGCACAGCTTCACCCCGGTGTTTCGTGGCGAATCACGGGCCATGCAGGTCGGCGTGCTGTACAATCGGGACGCACGGCTGGCCAGTATCCTGCTGGAGCTGCTGCGCGCCGAGCCCGGCCTGACGGTCGGCGACAATGCCCCGTACAGCGTCAGCGACCTGACCGACTACACCGTGCCAATCCATGCGGAACGACGCGGCCTGCCGCATGTCGAGATCGAGATCCGCCAGGACCTGATCGCCGACCGGGAGGGCGAAGCGGCCTGGGCCGACCGCTTCGTCCGGCTGCTCACCGAGGCCGATCGCCTGCTACGGGACAGTTCGCGATGAGCGACTTGGGGCTCAGCCGGGAGATCGAGATCGATCCGACGCGCGCTGCCCTGCTGTTCGTCGATATTCAGAATTATTGCTCGCGCCCTGATGGCGGCGAATATGCCGGGTTGCCCGAAGCCGAACGGGAGGCGCGCTACGGCTACTTCTTTCATACTCTGCGCGAATCGGCTTTGCCCAACATGCGCCGCCTGCAGATCGCCTGTCGCCACGCTGGCATCGAGGTGATGTACACGGTGATCGAGAACCTGACACGCGACGGCCGCGACCGCAGCCTCGATTACAAGATTAGCGGCCTTAACGTGCCGCACGGATCCTGGGACGCGAAGGTGCTGGACGAGATCTCGCCCGAAGCCGATGAGATCGTGCTTCCCAAGACCTCGTCATCTGTTTTCATCTCCACCAACATCGATTACGTACTGCGCAACCTTGGTGTGCGATCGCTGATCATTGCCGGCGGCCTGACCGATCAGTGTGTCGATTCGGCGATTCGCGATGCCTGCGATCTGGGCTATCTGGTAACGGCGGTCACCGATGCCTGCGTCACTTTGAGCCAGGAGCGGCACGACTGGGCATTTCGAAACAATCGAGGCTATTGCCGGCAGCGCACCACCGCGCAGATGGAGGCGGAAATCGAGCGACTCGCGGCCAGGACGGACCTGCGTCGCACCTGAGCCAGGCCGTTCGGTCCATTTCAGGCTCCGGCCGTCCCAATTCGCCGGAAGTGCCAATTCCCCTTCGCCTGAACAAGCTGTAGGTTGCCGGGCAGATGCGCTTTTTGTTCCTCCTGTTGACAGTTCCGCTGTGCGTCGCCGCGCCGGCGTTCGCGCAGGTCACGGTGAACCTCAACGCCCTGAACGCTCTACCGACAACCGGCGCGCCCGCGAACCGGGTGACACCGGAGGCGCGGCATTACCGCGCCCGCCCGCGATCCGCGCAGCGTCGGGTAGCCCGCGTGCTTCCGATCCCGCCAATCCCACCCGGTACCGCGGGTGCCGCAACCGTTGCGGCCGCCGCGCCGGGCACCACGCCGGCTGGATCATCGGGGGTGGGGCCGCGTCCGGCACCTCTGCTCCCCCCGCCGGCCGCGGTAGTTCCGCCTGCCGCGCCGCCGCAGGTTGCCTTGGCGCCGCTTCCGCCGCCGGGCCCTGCAGCCGCCCCGCCTCCGCCACCCGTGGTGGCGCAGGCCCCCAGCCACGCGACAGCGAATGCCACAGGCCTGACTGTCTCGTTCGGACCCGACTCGGCTGATCTCAGCCCCGCCAGCGCGGCGGCAGTCGCATCGCTGGCGCACTCCGTGCCGCAAAGTGACTCGATCAGTTTCAATGTACCTGGCCTATGCGCACGGCCAGGCGGATGATCCGTCTTCCTCGCGCCGGCTGTCGTTGTCTCGCGCGCTGGCGATCCGCAGCGCCTTGACCGCCGCCGGCGTGTCGTCCACCCGGATCTACCTGCGCGCGCTCGGCGCCGAGGCTGGCGGCGGTCCGCCCGACCGGGCCGACATCACCGTCATGGGGGCCAATGCGCCCGCCACAACCGCGGCGGCCACGCCGAATGCGGCATCCGGGGGAAAACAGGAATGACACGCCCCACCGTCTATCTGATCCGGATGCTGCTGTTCCTGGTCGCGGTGGCGGTCGTGGCCGGCCTGCTGGCGCCGGTGCTGTTGCGGATTTTCGAGAATAATATCGGCCTGAACAGCCTGATCGTGTTCATCCTGCTCGCCGGTATCGCCTGGAACCTCCGTCAGGTGCTGCGCCTCTCGCCCGAGGTGACGTGGGCGGAGACCTACCAGACCGGACGGAAGCGGCTGGCCGCATTGCCGGCGCCCCGGCTTGCTCGCTCCGATGGCGAGTATGCTGGCCGCGCGTGATGCGGCCGCCCGGCCCGGCCAGAGTCGTTTCACTCTGTCGGCAACCGCGACGCGCAGCCTGCTCGACAGCATCGCCTCCCGCCTGGACGAGAGCCGCGAGCTGTCGCGCTACATGACCGGATTGCTAATCTTCCTTGGCCTGCTGGGCACGTTCTGGGGCCTGCTGAAGACGGTCAGCTCGGTGTCCGACGTGATCGGTGGCATGTCGATCAGCGCACAGAGCGATCTCAACCAGATGTTCGAGCAACTCAAGGCCGGCCTGATGGGGCCGCTCACCGGCATGGGCACCGCTTTCTCCGCCAGCTTGTTCGGGCTTTCCGGCGCGCTGGTGCTGGGATTTCTCGACCTCACCGCCGGGCAGGCGCAAAACCGGTTCTTCAACGAGCTGGAAGAATGGCTCGCCGGCCTGACCCGCCTGTCGTCCGGCCTGCTGGCGGAAGGCGAAGGTTCGATCCCGGTCTATGTCCAGGCCCTGCTGGAGCAGACCGCGGAGAACATGGAGAATTTGCAGAGCATCCTGGCCCGGGGCGAGGAGAGCCGCACCAATTCCAACCAGGCCGTGCTGGCGTTGACCGAGCGGATGGGCGCGTTTTCCGACACGATGCGGGCCAACCAGCAACTGATGCTGCGCATCGCCGAGGCGCAGGCGGCACTCGGTCCGGCCTTGCAGCGCATCGCCGACCGGCGGTCAGAGAGCGGGTTCGACGATGCCACCCGCGGTCACCTGCGCAATATCGAACTCTATCTGCAACGCCTGCTCACCGAAACGGAGCAGGGACGGGCGCAGAGCACCGCGGAGCTGCGCAACGATCTGCGCCTGCTGACCCGCACCATCGCGGCTTTGGCCGAGGAGCAGCGGTAAATGGCCCAGCTTTCCCGCCGCCGCGGCGCGGCCACCGCCGGCCTGGAAGCCTGGCCCGGCTATGTCGATGCGCTGTCCACGCTGCTGCTGGTCATCATCTTCGTGCTGCTGGTGTTCGTGCTGGCGCAGTTCTTTCTGTCCGCGGCGCTGAACGGGCGCAGCAAGGCGCTCGACAAGGTCACGCAACAGCTTGCCGATGTCAGCCATATGCTGTCGCTGGAGAAAGGCCACGCGGCAGGACTGGAGCAGTCGGTCGCGCAGTTGACGGCGCAGCTCGCCGCGACGCAGTCGGACCGTGCCTCGCTATCGACGCAGCTCGCGCGGCTTCAGGACCAGGTGACGCAGGTGCTGGCGGAGCGCAATGGGTTGCAGACGCAACTAAAAGGCGCCACACAGCTTGCCCAGACCAACGGATCGCGGGCGCAGCAGCTTCAGGGGCAGCTTGCCGATTTGCAGCAACAGCTTGCCGACATGCGGAAGGAGGCGGCGGAGCTCAACAAGACCGTTAGCGTGGGCAAGGACACGATCCAGGCGCGGCTGGCCGACCTCGCCAAGCTGGCCGAGCAGGTCCGGGCCTTGCAGGCGCTGCGCGATCAGCTGGAGACGCAGACGGAGAACGCAGCCGCCCAGGCCATGTCGGAGCAGCAGCGTCGCCAGGCCGTCGAAGTTGAGCTTGCCAAGGAACGTGACCTGGGCAGCAGCGCGGCAGCCCAGATCGCGCTCCTCAACCGGCAGGTCGATAACCTCAGGTCGCAATTGAATGCTGTCGCCCAGGCGCTCGAGCTGGAGCAGGCATCGGGGCGCAACAAGGACGTGCAGATCGCCAATCTTGGCCAGCAGCTCAACGTCGCGCTGGCGGCAAAAGTGCAGGAGCTGCAATCCTATCGCAGCGAGTTCTTTGGCGAACTGCGCAAGATACTGGCCGACAAGCCGGGCATCCACGTCGTCGGCGACCGGTTCGTGATCGAAAGCGACGTATTGTTTCCGGTCGGTAGCGCGGCCCTGAGTGCCGACGGCGTGATCCAGATCAGCAAGCTGGCCGACACGATCAAGCAGATCGCCACGCAGATACCGCCGAAGGTCAATTGGGTGCTCGACGTTGACGGCTATGCCGACCGGCAACCAGTCACCGGCGGCCAGTTCACCTCCAACTGGGACCTGTCGGCGGCACGGGCGATCAGCGTGGTTAACCTGCTGATCACCGATGGCGTCCCGCCGGCGAACCTGGCGGCGACCGCGTTCGGCGACAACCACCCGCTCGATTCCGCCGACACGCCGGACGCTTACTCCCGCAACCGGCGGATCGAGCTGCGCCTGACAGATTACGGCAGCGGAAAAACGGGATAGTGTCATGGCTGTGAACAAGGTCTATCCGGATGCCGCGACAGCGCTGGCGGGGTTGCTGCATGACGGCATGATGATTCATTCCGGTGGCTTCGGCCTGTGCGGTATACCGAGTTCCCTGATCGTCGCGATTTGCGACAGCGGGGTGAAGGATCTGGTCGTGGTGTCCAATAATGCCGGGATCGATGACGCCGGGTTGGGGCTGCTGCTGCAAACCCGCCAGGTCCGCAAGATGATCAGCTCCTATGTCGGGGAAAACGCCACGTTCGCCCGCCAGTACCTGGCCGGCGAACTGGAGATCAGAATTCAATCCGCAAGGCACGCTCGCGGAGCGCATACGGGCGGGCGGAGCCGGGGTTCCGGCGTTCTATACCGCGACCGGCGCCGGCACCCAGGTTGCCGATGGCAAGGAGACGCGCGTGTTCGACGGCCGAACCTATGTTTTGGAACGCGGACTGCACGCGGACCTAGCCGTTATTCATGCCTGGAAGGCAGACCACGAGGGCAACCTGATCTACCGGAAGACGGCGCGGAACTTCAATCCTGTCATGGCCACCGCCGCCAAAGTTACCGTGGTGGAAACCGAGGAATTGGTCGAACCGGGCGAGATCGATCCTGACCACATCATCACGCCGGGGATTTTCGTTGACCGGGTCGTACCGTTGGCAACAGTCGAGAAACGGATCGAACAGCTTACCGTGCGCAAGCGCTACTAGAGCGTGATCGCTTGGGAGGAATCGCCAGAGAGCGTGGATTACGCTCTCAACCAAGAAGGATCGGAGCAATGGCCTGGACGCGCGATCAGATGGCGGCCCGCGCTGCACAGGAGTTGCAGGACGGATTCTACGTCAATCTCGGCATCGGCATTCCGACGCTGGTAGCCAACCATATCCCGCCGGGGATGTCGATCCAGCTCCATTCCGAGAACGGCATGATGGGCATCGGCCCATTCCCATTCGAAGGGGAGGAGGACGCCGATCTGATCAATGCCGGCAAGCAAACTGTCACGGAGCTGCCGACCACCAGCTATTTCGACAGTGCCGCGAGTTTCGCCATGGTGCGCGGCGGGCACATCGACATTTCCATCCTCGGTGCGCTCCAGGTGGCGGAGAACGGCGACCTGGCCAACTGGATGATCCCCGGGAAAATGGTAAAGGGGATGGGCGGCGCGATGGACCTGGTTGCCGGGGTCCCGCGCGTGGTGGTGCTGATGGAGCATACCGCCAGCGGCAAACCTAAATTGCTGAAGCGCTGCACCCTGCCGCTGACCGGGGCCGGGGTGGTTGATCTGGTGATCACTGATCTTGGCGTGTTCAAGATCGGCCGGCCGGGGCTGACGCTGGTTGATGTCGCCCCGGAGGTCACGGTGGAAGAACTCCGCGCTAAAACCGAGGCTGGGTTTACGGTGGCGTCCGGCCTGGCGGTAGCGGTCTGAACAAGCCGGGGTGGGCGGGGGGCTGGGCCAGCACGGGCTCCAGCGGATTGCCCCAGATCGTGTCGCCGGATCTGGCGAGCAGCATCACGTCGGGCTTGATCCAGGTATAGACCCGAACCCGTTCCTGGGGGGACATCGGCCCGCCGGTGACCAGGATGGCACGCAAGACCGACAGGTTGGGCCTCTCGCCGGGCCGCCGGAACGCAGCCTGCGAAACCACGGCAGCCGGCGCAATGATGACCGTGACGCGTTCCTCCGCGGCTGTGGACAATAGGTTGGTCGGGGGCGTCAGGATCAGCGTGGTGCCCTGGATTACGGCCGTTAGCCACGGCCAGTGGCTACCGGCAATCAGCACACGGTCGTCCGGCCGCAAATCCGCGTGGAGTAGGGCGTCCGCCAGCGGGCGTAGCAGCAACTCAGGCGGCCAGACGCGCGCGAACGGAGCGGCGATGTCGGGCGGAAGCGTCGCCCCGTGCCCGGCAAGAGCGTCGTCCGTGAGCTCAAGCCGCGCCGGGCCGCGGCGGAGGATCATCCGCGTGCCTGCCGCCGCCGCGAGCCGGCGGGGCTCGGCCGGCAGGCGGGCGAAGGCAAGGGTGCGGGGGCCGAATGCTTCCGGATCATTCGCGGACAAGCGTTGCAGCGCCGACCAGTCCGGCAGGTCGATGCCGTGCACGACGCGTAGCCAGTGCAGGAAGGCCCAGGCGTTGGTGGTGAGGACCTGTTCCCGGTCCGGCGTGAAAAGCGTGACCGGTTGCGCTGTCATCGGCGCCCCTTGATTGCGCTGTCCCGGAAACGCTATATGCCGCCTCCCACCCGGGGAACAGCGGGGGCCATAGCTCAGTTGGGAGAGCGCCTGAATGGCATTCAGGAGGCCAGGGGTTCGACTCCCCTTGGCTCCACCAGGGTATTATTCACGCCTCTTCGGTTGAGAGCGTGATTCACGCTTTCCGACGCTGCCGCCTCAACCGATCACGTTCTAATCCCCGCGCAACACCTGTTCCGCCAGCGTCGCCCAGTACGATGCCCCAATCGGCAGTATCTCGTCGTTGAAATCATACCTCGCGTGATGCAGCAGCGCGTCGTCCGTGCCGCGGGCCGCGCCCAGCATGATGTAGCTGCCCTGCTTCTTCTCCAGCATGTACGCGAAATCCTCGGCACCCATGGTGGGGCGCTGCATCGGTTGTACCCGCGCCTCGCCGGCCACGGTGCGGGCGGCAGCCACGGTCAGCGCGGTGGCGTCCGGATCGTTTACCGTGGCCGGATAGCTGCGCGTGAAACCAACCTCCGCGGAGGCGCCGAAGCTGGCCGCGATGCCGGTGGCAAACCGCCGGACGCCGGCCTCCAGCGCATCGCCCACGTGCGGGGCGAACCAGCGCGCGGTCCCTGTCATGTGGGCGGTCTCGGGAATCACGTTGCTGGCGTGGCCGGCGGTGATGTGCCCGATGGTGACCACGCCGCTATCCGCCGGATTGAGGCTGCGCGAAACGATCGTCTGCAATGCCGTGACGATCTGGCTGGCCACCACGATCGGATCGATTCCGGCATCGGGATGCGCGGCATGCGCGCCCTTGCCGGTGATAATGATGTCGATGTTGCCGACCGCCGCCATGATGGGCCCGTCGCGCCAGGCGAACTGGCCTTGCGGAAGGCCCGGCCAGTTGTGCAATCCGAACACCTGCTCCATCGGGAAACGCTCGAACAATCCCTCCCGCACCATGATTTCGCCGCCGCCGGCGTTTTCCTCGGCGGGCTGGAAGATCACATACACCGTGCCATCGAAATTGCGCGTCTCCGCCAGGTACCGCGCCGCGCCCAGCAGCATGGTCGTGTGGCCGTCATGGCCGCAGGCGTGCATCACGCCGGGGTTGCGGGATGCGTACGGCTTGCCGGTGGCCTCCTCGATCGGCAGCGCGTCCATGTCGGCGCGCAGCCCGATGGCGCGAGTACTGGCGCCACGCCCACGGATCACGCCGACCACGCCCGTCTGCGCCAACCCGGTGACTACCTCGTCCACCCCGAACGCGCGCAGCCGCTCCTGCACGACGCGGCTGGTCCGATGCTCCTGCAGCCCGATCTCCGGGTTGGCATGCAAATCGTGCCGCCATGCGGTCATGTCGGCGTGGAATTCGGCGATGCGGTTGATGACAGGCATGGTGCGCTCCGAGGCTCACCCCCGCTTGTGCGGCGGCCCGAACGTGCGTGCAAGACCCTCCGCAAGCGAAGCCGGCTCAACGCCCAGCACACTGCGCATGGCCGCGATGTCGAACGCCTTGTCCTCGCACAGGCGGCGGATCTCGTCGGGATGGATGCGGGGCAGCCGCGTGGCCGCGGCGAGCCAGGCAAGCACCGTCAGCAACGTAACCGGCACCAGTACAAAATGCGGCGGGCGCAAGCCTGCCGCATGCGCCACCGCGCGGACGAAATCGGCATACCCCACCGCCTCCCGTCCGGCGATCACCAACGCCGCCGGTGCTTCCCACCGACGATCCAGCGCGGCGCGGATCGCGCGGGTCACATCGTCCTGGTGGATCGGCTGCACCATCCCGGCGCGGCGCGGCAGCGGCACGAACGGCAGCCGGCGCAGCACCGCTGCCAGCCGCTGCACATTGTTTTCGCCGCAAGCACCGTAAATCATGGTCGGGTGCAGCATCACGCCGGAGCACCCCGACGCCAGGAACGCAGTTTCGCCAGCAATTACATCGTTGCCGTGCGCATCTGGCCAGCGGGTAAATTTGCGCGTGCTGCCGATGAACACGAACCGGGCGTTTGCCGGCGCGGCGGCCAGGACTGCGCCAGCGTGGCGCGCATGCGCGCAGCAGACGATGCGGGTCGCTGCGGTCAGTGCCAAATGCAGTGCTGCGCCATCGGTGATATCGGCAATAACTGGCGCGCGGTTCAGGCCAAGCGCCGACCATTTCGTCGCATCCCGCACCACCGGGACGAACGGCACGGCATCCGCTTGCAAGCTGCGGCACAGGGCAGCTCCCGTCCGGCCGGCTGCGCCGATGACATGGATCGTGATCGCGGTCACACCGGGCTCATATTATCAAAGTCAAATGGCGAAACAATAAGTGGCCGGATTAACGGGTACATATGTCGCGGAATATTGGCGCCGCTGCCATTACGTTCTAAGGAGACCGGCGGTCGCCGCTGCAGGATACCCGACATGACCGCCGGCCGTTTCCCGGTCACCCGCCTTCGTCGCCTGCGGCGGTCGCCGGCCTTGCGCGCCCTTGTGCGCGAGACCGTGCTGACACCCGAGGATCTGATCCAGCCGATCTTCGTGGAAGAAGGCATCCACGACCGCCAACCAGTCGCCAGCATGCCGGGCGTGCATCGCATCCCCGAACGCGAGCTGGAGCGCGAGATAGAATTCCTCGCCACCGATGGAGTGAAATCGGTGATGCTGTTCGGCGTATCGCACCACAAGGACGCGTCCGGCAGCGATGCATGGCGGCCGGATGGGCTGGTCGCCCGCATGGTGCGTCACGCCAGGCGGGCGGCGCCCGAGATGGTGGTGATCCCCGATCTCTGCTTCTGCGAATACACCGACCACGGCCATTGCGGCGTGCTGGAACACGGCCATGTGCTGAATGATGTGACATTGGAGAATCTCGGGCGCCAGGCCGTCGCGGCGGCCGAGGCAGGGGCCGACTTGGTGGCGCCATCCGGCATGATGGACGGGCAGGTCACGGCGATCCGCGCACGCGCTGGATGCGGCCGGGCACCAGGACGTGCCGATCATGGCCTACTCGTCGAAATTCGCCTCGGCCTTCTACGGACCGTTCCGCGCCGCCGCGGGCTGTGAGCTGAAAGGCGACCGCAAGACCTACCAGCTCGATCCGCTGAACGGGCGTGAGGCGCTGCGCGAATCGCTGGCCGACGAGGCGGAAGGCGCCGACATACTGATGGTGAAACCCGGCTTGCCGTACCTCGACGTGCTGGCACGGCTGCGCGAGCGCACCCTGCTGCCGATCGCCGTCTATCAGGTCAGCGGTGAATACGCGATGATCAAGTTCGCCGCGGCGGCCGATGCGATCGACGAAGGCCTGGTGGTGCGGGAGACGCTCGGCGCGTTTAAGCGTGCAGGAGCCGATCTGATCCTGTCCTATTTCACTCGCGACGTCATCCGCGAAGGATTTTGACGCCGCTAGGCCCGCCTCGCCGCGCTACCCCTCGGAATCGAACCGCCGAAGAAGTCCTGCCAGCGCCGGCCGGATGCGTCGCAACTCCTCGAGGTGCGCGGTGGACAGATCTTCCAGCGCCGCATCCGCCGCTTCGGTCAGGGCGATATTCACGCGTCTGTGATCGGCGGCATCCGCCCGCCGCTCTACCAGTCCGAGCTGTACCAGGCGGTCGATCAGTTCCACAGCACTATGCGGTCGAATCATGAGCGCCGCGGCAATCTCCCCTACGCTCAGCACGTCCCGCCCCGGGGCGCCTTTGATCGCCAGCAGCACCTGATGCTGCTGCGGCGTCAGCCGTGCCGTCCGCGCCGCCTGCTCGCTGAAGGCCATGAACCGCCGCAGCGCGCGGCGAAACGCCGCCAAGGCCTCGTAATCCTGCTTGCGGAGACTAGCGGTGTGCACGGCGGGCATGCGGGATCATCCCCTGGCATTTATGTCGTAGTGCGATATATGCGCGAGGCCCCCAAGGCGACCCGCCCAAAGGAATTCGAATAAATGTCGAAGCACGTCACCCCGAGCTCCCGTGCTCAGGAATTCGGCGACTACACGACACATCCGCGCGTACTCATCCTCGGCGCGATGGCAGTTGTGGCGGGCAGCTTCGGGGTTGGCTCGGCCTGGGTCCTGCTGCGGCTCATCGCGTTGGTCACCAACATCGCCTATCATGGAGAATTGTCCATGCGGCCACGGCCGATCTCCCTCGATAGGCTTGGCTACTGGTCGATTCTGATCCCGATGGCCGGGTCGGTGATCGTCGGCCTCATGGCCCGCTACGGGTCGGAGAAAATTCGCGGCCACGGCATCCCGGAGGCGATCGAGGCAATCCTGATCGGCCGTAGCAGGATCGATGCCAAGGTCGCCCTGCTCAAACCGCTGTCCTCGGCAATCGCGATCGGCACCGGCGGTCCGTTCGGCGCGGAAGGCCCGATCATCATGACCGGCGGGGCGCTCGGCTCGTTGTTCGCGCAATGCTTCGATCTGAGCGCGGCCGAGCGCAAGACCATGCTGGTGGCAGGCGCGGCAGCCGGCATGACGGCGGTGTTCGGCACCCCGATCGCCGCGGTGCTGCTGGCGGTGGAGTTGCTGCTGTTTGAATGGAAGCCCCGCAGCTTCATCCCTGTGCTGGTCGCCTGCATGACGGCGATCGTGGAGCGTTGCTGGGTGATCGGCACCGGTCCACTGTTTCCGCATGCTGCGCTCCATGCCGCTGGATCCAGCCACATTGCTGCTCGCCTGTGCGCTGGGCATCGTCTGCGGCATCGCGTCAGGTCTGCTCACCGGCATGGTTTACGCGGCCGAGGATGCGTTCAAGCTATTGCCGATCCACTGGATGTGGTGGCCGGTCATCGGCGGCCTGGTGGTCGGCATCGGCGGCGTGTTCGATCCGAATGCGCTCGGCGTCGGCTATGCCAATATCGGCGCGCTGCTGCACGGCACCACAGCCATCGGCCCGCGTGCTGCGGCTGATGCTGGTGAAAGTCGATCATCTGGGCGATCGCGCTCGGCTCCGGCACATCCGGCGGCGTGCTGGCGCCGCTGCTCATCATCGGCGGCTGCGTCGGCGGGTTGTTCGGCCACCTGCTGCCCGATGCGCGGGCCGGGCGACTGGGCGCTGATCGGCATGGCCGCGACGATGGGCGGCACGATGCGCGCTCCACTCACCGCCATGATGTTCGCCGTCGAGCTCACCGGCGATGCCGCGCTGATCATGCCCCGCTGCTGACCGCATGCGGCGCACAGCTACGCCTTCACCGTACTGCTGCTGAAGCGCTCCATCCTGACGGAAAAGGTTGCGCGCCGCGGCCATCACATCACCCGCGAATACAGCATCGACCCGCTCGAGGTATGTCGCGTGCGGGACATCATGGTGACAAGCGTCGACACGCTTCCGGCGAGCATGACCGTCGGCGAGATGGTGACGTTCTTCAGTTCCCCGGAACCGCATCATCGGGTCTATCCCGTGCTGGATCAGGACGGCCGTCCCGTGGCACTCGCTTCACGGTCGGACGCGCTGTCGTTCATCAACGACGGCGAACAACATCAGAAGACGCTGCAGGACGCCCTGGGCAGTCGCCAGATCGCGGTCGGGTTCCCCGATGAGCCCGTATCGAGTATCGTCGCGCGTATGGTGCAGGCCGACGCGGGGCGGGTACCGGTGGTGCGCCCCGATGACGGCACCCTGATCGGATTGGTGGCGCGGCAGGACTTGCTACGGGTTCGCGCCCGGCTGCTCGGCGAAGAACGCGCCCGCGAGAGGGTGTTTTCGTTTCGCCCGCACCGGGGTTTGGTGGGACCGGAAGTGTCCGCTCTGCAAAAAACGCGAGTGACGCAACATTAACTGAGATGACTTGAGTTTAATTGCTCCACCAGGGGAACATTTAGCTGCGCATCCGCATTTCTTGCGCGTCGGCGGCATTCGTACCACAGACCGCCACCCTGTCCCCGAAGGAGGACTTTATGAACGATGTGAAGAAGCCGGCACGCCGGTGGCGGCGGAGCGGCTTGGCTGCGGCGCTGCTCGCCAGCACCGCCCTGGGCGGATACGTCGATCGCCTCCGCGGCACAGCCATCGCCGAACGCGCCGATGCCACCGGCCCAGGCGCAACAGGTGCAGGTGAACACGCCGGCCACCGGGCAAGCAGGCGTCCCGGTCAACACCCAGCAGCAGGCTGCCATGCCGGACCGGCTGCCAAGCTTCACGCACCTGGTTGCGCAGGTGAAGCCGGCGGTCGTGTCCATCACCAACTACCTGAAGCAGGATCAGAGCGCGTCGGACCAGCCGCAGTTCCAGGGCGGCCCGCAACTGCCGTTTCCCGTTCAATCAGTTCCCGTTCAACCAGAGGACACCACAAACTCGTCCGGTAGAGGCGCGCGGCTCTGGTTTCATCATCAATCCTGACGGCATGATCGTCACCAACAATCACGTCATCAAGGATGCCGGGCGCATCACGGTAACACTGGACAGCGGCCAGACCTTGCCGGCCAAGGTCATCGGCGCCGATCCGCGCACCGACATCGCGGTGCTGAAGATCGAAGCCAACCACCCACTGCCTTACGTTGAACTTGGCGATTCCGCGAAGCTCGAACCGGGCGAGTGGGTGATCGCCATCGGCAACCCGTTCGGGCTTTCGGAAACGGTCACCGCGGGTATCGTCTCCGCAATGGGACGCAATATCGGTGCCGGCCCCTATGATCAGTTCATCCAGGTGGATGCCCCGATCAATGAAGGCAATTCGGGCGGCCCGCTGATGACCCAGGATGGCAAAGTTGTCGGCATGAATACCGCCATCCTGTCGCCAAGCGGTGGATCGATCGGCATCGGCTTCGCGATTCCTTCCGATTTGATCAAGACATCTCGATGGACCTGGAGCATAGCGGCCACGTAACCCGCGGCTATATCGGCGTGTCCACCCAGGCCGTATCGCCCGCGATGGCGAAGGCGCTCGAGTCTGCCGAACGACACCGGCGCGTTGATCGCAGGAGTGGAGCCGAACACGCCGGCGCAGCATGCCGGTCTGCAGCCGGGCGACGTGGTCCGCAGCTTGAACGGGCAGCCGGTGAAGTCACCGCGTGAACTGGCCGTCGATGTGGCCGGCATCCACCCGGGCGACACAGCGCACCTGGGCGTGCTGCGCGATGGACACGACCAGACTATCGATCTGCGGGTCGCCGAACTTCCGAACGACCAGCAGATGGCCCAGAACAGCTCGCAAGGCGCGCAGGAGCAGGGGCGGCTCGGTCTGGCGCTCGGCCCGATCACGCCGGATGTCTCCGGGCAGCTCAGCCTGCCAGACGGCACCCAGGGCGCGGTCGTGACCCAGGTTCAGCCGGGATCGCCGGCCGATCAGGCGGGGATCCAGGCCGGGTGACGTCATCGTCGGCGTCGGCACGCGTGCGGTGACGGACGCCCGCCAGGCGGCAACCGCGATCCGCAATGCAGAGCACAGCGGCGACGGCGCTGTGGCGTTGCGCATTATCCACGACGGCCAGTCGGCCTTCGT
Organism: uncultured Pseudomonadota bacterium; assembly: GCA_963810715.1. Taxonomy (GTDB): domain Bacteria; phylum Pseudomonadota; class Alphaproteobacteria; order Acetobacterales; family Acetobacteraceae; genus DATDIC01. The sequence continues at coordinate 102,684 of CAWEOZ010000004.1, forward strand.
GGCGGTAAACCTCAACGGGAACAACGCCAACAACGGTTGATCCCGGCGCATACGGCTGTGCCCGGTTGGGCACAGCCGACCCCGCCCGAAGCGCTGCCGGCAAATCGGGCCGTTATACGCAGCAATCCATCACTGCCGTTCCGCCGCGATATCAGCGACCTCTCGAATAGCCGGAGATTGGCAAAAGACTCGGGGGATGACTTGCTCTGCCTGCGGACCGGCTTTCCGAAAAATCTAAGCGCGCCATTAAGACATCTGTTGTGAAGGCGAAATCGTCAGTCCCGGACAGAAAAATCTTCAATTTAGTTCTTGCAATCACGAACCCGTGAGTGATAAACTTCTCTCCATGCCGGCATTACTGGCGGCGTTCCGTCTGCATGGTCGTCAAGGAAATCGGGGTGGGTAAGTCTGCTCGATTGGGAGGAAAGTAAATGAGCGACCGGAACATCCTCTATCCTTACCCAAAGGGGCTCGCCTTCGATATCCCTGATCTGCAGATGCTCCAGCACTGGGCGGCCGATCAAGGCATGCGCATGGTTGTCGAACTCGATCACTGCGTGGAAGGTGAGGAATACGAAGAAGTCCTCGCCTTCTACGAAGACGGTAATTCCCTGCGTTACTGGACCATGTGGCGGGCCGCAGATCACTTCGTGGTCATGCCGATGAACGGCCCCGCCTGGCGCTTCGCCCGGCTGCCCGAACTGATCGCAGAGTTGCTCGCTCTTCGCTCCTGATACCTCGCCGGCCGGCAAGCATGACGCCACGCTTCCTGCATTACCGCTTCACCTAACCACGTTCCAGGAGCAGATCGCGCTCGACCGGAATTGCTCGGATTCCAGGAGCGCGTGAATCTGCCCGCGAACAATAAGCTGCAGCATCTTCAGTCACGCTGAAGATGCTGTAGGCTGCCTCGTGCCAGCAGCGGAGGCGGTCATGCATTTCGGCGCGGCAATCTTCTTTACCGATTATTCCATAGCGCCCGGCGAACTCGCCCGGGCTCTGGAGGACCGGGGCTTCGAGTCCGTCTGGGCACCGGAGCATTCGCATATCCCGCTCTCCCGCCAGTCTCCATTCCCCGCAGGCGGCGATCTGCCCAAGCGGTACTACGATGCGATGGACCCGTTCGTCACACTCACAGCGGCGGCAACCGCGACCAAGACGCTGAAATTGGGTACCGGCGTGGCTCTCGTGGTGCAACGGGATCCGATCCAGACCGCCAAGCTGGTGGCCTCGCTCGACCAGGTGTCGGACGGACGCTTCCTGTTCGGCGTCGGCAACGGCTGGAACGCTGAGGAAATGGCCGACCACGGCACCACGGACTTCAAGACCCGCCATAAGCTCGCGCGCGAGCGCATCGAGGCCATGAAGGAAATCTGGACCAAAACGAAGCCCGAATATCACGGCGAGTTCGTCAATTTCGGCCCGATGATGGTCTGGCCCAAACCGGTGCAGAAACCGCATCCACCGATCATCGTCGGCGGCGCCTGGCCGCACGGCGCTCGCCGCGCCGTGCGTTACGGCAACGGCTGGATCCCCCTCGCCAGCCGCCCGAACTACGAGGACGTGACCGCTTTCCTGCCGGAGTTTCGCAAACTTGCTGAAGCCGCCGGCCGGGACCCGGCAACCCTGCCGGTCACCATCTTCTCGGCACCCGAAGATCTCGCGACCTTGCGTCGGTACCGCGATGCCGGCGTGGTCCGTGCGGTCGTCAGCCTGCCATCCGAACAGACAGACAGCGTGCTGCCGATCCTGGACCGCTGGGCGAAACTCATCCCGCAGATACGCGAATAAGCCGCGCTACCGCACGATCGCCACGCGCAGCGTGTTCGTCCCGCCCGAATGGCCGAACGGCACGCCCGCCGCCACCACGACCTCCTGGCCATGCTGCGCGAACCCCTCCGCCAGCGCGGCGCGCACCGCCCGGTTCACCGCTTCCGTCATGGAATGCACGTCCTGTGTCAGCGTCGCGTGCACGCCCCAGACCACCGCAAGCCGACGCGCCGTCTCCGCATTCGGCGTGAAGCCGATCACCGGCACGTCCGGACGCTCGCGGGCAACGCGTACCGCGGTACTGCCTGAAGCGGTGAACGCCACGATCGCCGCCGCCCCGATCGTGTGTCCGATCTGGCGGGCCGCCGCGGCGATGGCGTCCGCGGCAGAGTGCTCGGGCTCCGGCCGGCTGGCGTCGATCATCGACCGCCAGCCCGGATCCTGCTCCACTCGGGCCACGATGCGGTCCATGATATTGACCGCCTCGAACGGGTACTGGCCGGCAGCGGTTTCAGCCGACAGCATCACCGCGTCGGCACCGTCGAACACCGCCGTCGCGACATCGGACGCTTCGGCGCGCGTGGGCGCCGGCGCGCTGATCATGCTTTCCAGCATCTGCGTCGCCACCACCACCGGCCGTCCGAGCTGACGCGCCGTGCGCACGATGCGCTTCTGGATCAGCGGCACTTCTTCCGGCGGCATTTCCACGCCAAGGTCGCCCCGCGCCACCATCACCGCATCCGACAACCGAAGTATCTCATCGAGGTTCTCGACCGCTTGCGGCTTCTCCATTTTCGTCATGATCCAGGCGCGGTCCCCGGCGATGCGCTTCGCCTCGATCACATCTTCGGGCCGCTGCACAAACGACAGGCCGATATAGCTGGCGCCGTGTTGAAGCGCGAAATCCAGGTCGACGCGGTCCTTTGCGTCAGCGCCGGAATCGGCAGCACCACGTCGGGCACGTTCACGCCCTTGCGGTCGGATAGCGGCCCGCCCACCACCACCTCCGTCTCCAGCGCGTCCTCCCGCTTGCGGACGACGCGCAGACGCAGCTTGCCGTCGTCCAGCAGCAGCGTGCAGCCGATCGTTGCAGCTTCAATGATCTCGGGATGCGGCAGCGTGACTCGCTGCGCGTTGCCGGGGGTCGGATTGAGGTCCAGCCGGAACGGCTGGCCGGTCTGCAAATGCACGCGCCCGCCACCGAACCGCCCGACCCGCAGCTTCGGGCCCTGCACGTCGGCAAGGATCCCGATCGGGCGGTCGAACCGTTCTTCCAGTTCACGGATCATGGCGAAGCGGGCGGCGTGGTCCTCGTGCGAGCCGTGGCTGAAGTTCAGCCGGAACACGTCGGCACCGGCCTGGAACAGGCGCGCCAGCACCTCGGGCGACGAGCTTGCCGGGCCGAGCGTGGCGATGATCTTGGTGCGGCGGCGGCGGCGGATCTGCGGGCGCGTGGCCATTCCGGCATCCTTGTCCATCGGAGCGAGCCGCTGCTGTATAGGAGCAAGCGGGAGTTCGCGTCAGCCCGACGGCAAGCGGTCCAGCACCCAGCGATGCACGGCGTGCGCCAGCTCGTCCCGCCACGACAGCCGCCCAGGGCGGAACAGCACCGATGACACGCCGCGTTGCTGGCGTTCCAGAATCCCGACATCCTCCTCGGCCACCCGGCGCCAGCGCTCGTAATAAGGCACCGCCGCCTCGCCGAATTGCGGCAGCGTAACCGTTTCCTTCGGAAAGCACCCGCCAAGCGACAGCACCGTCCGATCGGCGCCGACCGGACGCATCGCTCAGCCACCACATGCAATCCTGCGCACAGGCGAGCTGGCTGGTCGGCAGGATCATGGTGAAATACGTGCCCCGCTGCGCCTCCGCGCTCAGGCCATCGATCGGCGGAAACGGCGGCTCGTCGTCCAGAACAGCGATGCTCCGATCGCTTAGCACCTGCAGGCACACCCAGTTGCCATGCGTCGGAATCATCGCCTCGTGCTGCGCGCCGACCGTGGCAGCGTGCACGGTGCCGGTGTGGTACGCCTCCAGCGCGTTCTCCACCAGCATCTTCCAGTTGCAACGACATTCGATCTCGTGCCGCCAGGTGCAGATCATGTCGGCAAACCGATAGCAGCCCAGCTTGCGCGGCAGGTCGCCCAGATAGACCGACAGCGGTTGCGCACCGGCGTCGAAGTTCAGGAACACCAGCCCGTCCCACTCCTCCAGCCGGATCGGCGCCAACGCGTGCGCGGACTTGTCGAACCCTTCGCTGCGTTCCATGGCCGGCGCGGCGAGCAACGAGCCGTCCAGCCGATACGCCCAGGCATGATAGGGGCAGCGGATCGCCCGCGCCCGTCCGCCGCCGCTCAGCAGAAGCGACCCGCGATGACGGCAGCAATTGGCGAACGCGCGCAACGTGCCAGCCTCGTCGCGCACCAGGATTGCTGGGCCGCCGACGGTTTCGATGGCGCGGTAATCACCCGGCTCCGGCAATTCGCCGGCGAGCCCGACGAAGAACCACGATCGCAGATGGATGTGCGCCAACTCGGCGCGGAACACCTCATCGGAGGTGTACATCTCGCCCCGCAGAGCCCTCGCATGAAGGACCGAGGTCGTCGCGGCGCCGGCCGGAACGCTCAATCTCCCGCCACCCCCATCTTCGCCGCCAACGCGGGCATCCGATGCCGCCGCGGTGAAAGCCAGTGTTGCAGCCGATCGAGATAGAGATAGATCACCGGCGTCGTATAAAGCGTCAGCACCTGCGACAGGGCCAATCCGCCCACCATCGCAAACCCCAGTGGGCGCCGCAGCTCCGATCCGGCGCCATTGCCCAGCATCAGCGGCAGCCCGGTCAGCATCGCCGCCATCGTCGTCATCAGAATCGGCCGGAACCGCAGCAGGCAGGCCTGCCGGATCGCTTCCAGCGGCGCCAGGCCATCACGGCGTTCCGCGGTGATGGCGAAATCCACCATCATGATGCCGTTCTTCTTGACGATGCCGATCAGCAGGATGATGCCGATCAGCGCGATCACCGACAGATCGTACTTCGCCAGCAGCAGGATCAGCAGCGCGCCCACGCCGGCCGACGGCAGCGTGGACAGGATGGTCAGCGGCAGGATGTAGCTTTCATACAGCACGCCCAGGATGATGTACACCGTGATCAGTGCCGCCGCGATCAGATAGGGCTGGCTGGCCAGCGAAGACTGGAACGCCTGCGCGGTGCCCTGGAAGGTTCCCTGCACCGACACCGGCACACGCATCTCGCTCATCGCGGCGTTGATCGCATCCACCGCCTGGCCCAGCGCCGCGCCCTTCGCCAGATTGAACGAGATCGTCACCGCCGGGAACTGGCTCTGATGGCTGATCGCCAGCGGCCGTACCGGCTGGGTGGTCCATTTCACGAACGCCGACAGCGGCACCGCCGCGCCGGTGGACGAGTGCACATACAGCTTGTTCAGCGTGTCGACGTCGCTGGCCAGCCCGGGCATCACCTCCAGAATCAGGTGATACGTGTTGATCTGGGTGAAGTACTGGGTGATCTGCCGCTGGCCGAACGCGTCGTACAGCGTGTCGTCGATCACCTGGGGCAGGATGCCGAACCGCGACGCCGCATCGCGGTCGATCGTCAGCGTCGTGGTCATCCCCGCCATCTGCTGGTCGGTGGTGACGTCGCGCAGCATCGGCAGGCTTTTCAGCCGGTCCAGGACCTTGGGCGCCCACTCGTACAGCTCCTGCAGATCGGCGTCCTGCAACGTGTACTGGAACTCGGTCTTGGAAAGCCGTCCACCGACGCGGATATCCTGCGCCGCCTGCAGGTAGAGCTTGCCGCCCTCCACCGCTGCCAGCTTCGGCCGTATGCGGTTGATGAAATCCTGCGCGTTGCCGCCGACGCGCTGATCCCACGGCTTCAGCGCGATGTAGATGCGCCCGTTGTTGACCGTCTGGCTGCCGATCCCGGTGCCCGACCGTGGCGCCATACGCGGCGACATCCGGATCGGCCGCTACCGATCGCGTCCAGCTTCTGCTGGATGCGCGACATCTCCTTGAACGAGACGTCCTGCGCGCCCTCGCTCACGCCGAACACCACGCCGGTGTCCTGCGGCGGGAAGAATCCCTTGGGGATCTCGATATACAACACCACGGTCAGCGTCATCGTGCCCAGGAACGTCAGCAGCGTGATGAATTGGTGCCGCAACGCTATATCCAGCGTGCGCCGGTAGAAGCTCAGCAGCCCGACGAAGAACCCCTCGACGATGCGGTACAGCCAGCCCGTGCTGCCCGTCATGGTGCCGCAGGAAGCGCGAGCACATCATCGGCGTCAGCGTCAGCGACACGAATGCGGACAGCAGAACCGCGATCGTCACCGTCATCGCGAACTCGCGGAACAGTCGTCCGACGATGCCGCCCATCAGCAGCAGTGGGATAAACACTGCCACCAGCGACAGGCTGATGGACACGATCGTGAAGCCGATCTCGCCCGCGCCTTTCAGGGCGGCCTCCATCGGCTTCATGCCCTCCTCGATGTGCCGGTAGATATTCTCCAGCATCACGATGGCATCATCGACCACGAAGCCCACCGCGATCGTCAGTGCCATCAGCGACAGATTGTCCAGGCTGAAGCCCAGCAGGAACATCGCCGCGAACGTGCATGATCAGCGCCACCGGCACGGTGATGGCGGGAATCACCGTTGCCCACACGCTGCGCAGGAAGATGAAGATGACCATCACCACCAGGCCGATCGACAGCAACAGCGTGAACTGCACGTCCGTCACCGAGGCCCGGATCGTCAGCGTGCGGTCCATCACGACGTTCACGTGCACCGACGGCGGGATCGACGCCTCGAGCCGCGGCAGCGCCTGCTTGATGCGCTCCACCGTGTCGATCACGTTGGCGCCCGGCTGCTTGAACACCAGCAGGATGATGCCCCGCTTGCCGTTCTGCCAGCTCGCCAGCGTGTTGTTCTCCGGCCCGTCCACCGCCCGGCCGATATCGCGCACCCGCACCGGCGCGCCGTTCTTGTACGCCAGGATGACGTTGTCGTATTCGGACGGCTTGGTGAGCTGGTCGTTGTCATAGACAGTGAATTCGCGGTGCTGGCTGTCGATTACCCCCTTGGGCGAATTGACGGTGGCGTTCACCAGCGCCATCCGCACATCCTCCAGCGTCATGCCCATGGCGGCCAGCTTGGCCGGATCCACCTGTACGCGGATCGCCCGCTTCTGTTCCCCGCCGATATAGACTTGCCCCACCCCGGCGATCTGCGAGATCTGCTGGCTCAGGATATTGTCGGCGTAGTCGTCCACCTGGATCAGCGGCAATTCGCTCGACTGCACCGAAAGGATCAGAATCGGGCTATCGGACGGATTGATCTTCCAGTAGTTCGGCGATGACGGAAGATTCTTCGGCAACTGGCCGCCCGCGGCATTGATCTGGGCCTGCACGTCACCCGCTGCCGCGTCGATGTTCCGGTCCAGGTCAAACTGGATAACGATCTGGGTCTGGCCGTTCACGCTGACCGACGTCATCTGAGAAACGCCCGGTATCTGCGCGAACTCGCGTTCCAGCGGCTGCGCCACTGTGCTCGCCATGGTTTCCGGACTGGCGCCGGGGAACTTCGCGTTGACCAGGATGGTGGGAAAATCCACCCGCGGCAGCGGCGCTACCGGCAGGAACGGATACGCCGCCATGCCGATCAGCACGAGCGCGGCCATGACCAATGAGGTGCCGATTGGGCGACGAACGAACGGGGTGGAAATGCTCATCCTGGCGTCGTCGCTCCGTCCCGTCAGGTGCCTGAGTTGGCCGAACTGGTCATCGCCGTGGGCTGCATCGGCGTGGCTGAGACCTTGACGCCGTTCTCCAGCCGGGACTGGCCCTGCACCACAACCTCCTGCCCGTCCTTCATGCCCCCGGCAATCACCGCGACCCGCCCGTTATCCACGATCAGCTTTATCGGCTCCTGGCCGACCGTGTCGTCCGCCTTGACGATATACACGAACAGCCCCTCCGGGCCGTGCTGGACCGCGAGCGACGGCACCGTCAGCACGTCATGCTCGGTCGTTGCCAGCAGGCTCGCATTCACGAACTGACCCGGCCAGAGCTGGTTATCGGAGTTCGGGAACACCGCCTTCAGCTTGATCGTGCCGGTAGTCGGATCGATCACGCTGTCGATGGTCAGCAGCTCGCCGGTACCCAGGTTGGTCTTGCCGTCGGAGGCCAGCGCCCGTACCGGCAGCTTGCCATGGGCCATCGCTGCGCTGATCTGCGGCAGGTCCTGCTGCGGCAGCGTAAAGGTGACGGCGATCGGCCGTATCTGCGTGACGGTAATGATGCCGGTGGAATCCGAAGCATGGATCAGGTTGCCGGGATCCACCATGCGCAGCCCGACCCGGCCATTGATCGGCGACGTTATGTAGCAGTAGCTGAGATTGAGCTGTGCCGCTTCGATCGCCGCCTGGTCTCCGGCGATTGCCGCGGTAAGCTGGACCACCTGGCTTTCCTGTGTATCCAGCGTCTGGCGCGACGCAAAATCCTGTTTCACCAGCGACTGCGTGCGCGCCACGTCCCGCTTGACGTTCTCAAGCTGCGCCTCATCCTGCTGCTTCTTCGCCATCGCCTGGTCGAGGGCAGCTTTGAACGGGCGCGGATCGATAATCGCGATCACATCGCCTTTCTTGACCTCCTGCCCCTCGGTAACCGGCACGTCCATAAGCGTGCCATCCACCCGCGAGCGTACCAGCACCGAATTCAGTGCCTGGGCAGCACCCAGCCCGGTGAGATAGACGGGGTAATCCTCGCGGGTGGCCCGCGCGGTGCTGACCGGCACGGCCGACGGCGCCGGCGGCGGTGACTGGGCAGCGGACGGAGCGGCCAGCCAATGGCGCCCCCCCATACCCGCCCCGACGAGCAGTACCGCAAGACCGCCCACCACACACCCTATGCGTGAGGCCCTTGCCTTCACCGCGCGTCCTTTCTGATCCACGTTGCCAATTGGTAAACGTCAATCCCGCGTGACGCCATCCCTGCCCTATTCTCTTCCAAGCCCGAGCGCCACGCCAGCGTCAATTGCATGCAGGAACCCCGCCATCAAGGCGAGTTACATCTTGAAACAGGGGGTTAGCCTTCGGGGACCCCAAGCCCGTTCCGAAACCGGCTGGCAAGCCAGGCACCATCGCGAGACGGAAGGTGCCTCGGCACCTCCGTGGCCGCGATTTTCACCACAGCAAACACCCGCTCCCGCCGCAGGCGCGGCCGCAGCGCCTCGACCTGCTCCATCGCACGAACGGTCAGCGTCGTCGGCCAGCCGCAGGCAGCGGCGATCGCCGCCAGATCGGTGCCGTGCCCGGTATGGCTGGGCTGGGCGCCGGTCTCGCCGAACTGGCCGTTGTCGAGCACCGCGATCGACAGATTGGCGGGCGCCGCGGCGGCAATCGTGGCCAGCGAGCCCATCCCCATCAGCATCTCGCCATCGCCGGTCAGGACCAGCACGCGCCGACGCGGCTGCGCGAGCGCCAGGCCGAGGCCGATCATCGCCGCCCCGCCCATTGCGCCCCACAAATAGAAGTTCAGCGGCCGGTCGCCGGCCGCGCCGGCATCATAGGTGGTCGAGCCGAGGCCGGTGACCACCAGAAGATCGCCGGGATCACGCAGCAGGGCGGCGCCTACAGCCCGGCGATCCAGGGTGCCCTCGTTGCTCATTTCACGAACACCTTGGTGCCGATCAGCCGCTGGCTGAACAGCACGGCAACCGGCACTGCGCTGTCGAACGCCAGCCCGGCGGCGGCGGCAACCATGTCCGCGACGTCTTCCGGATGATCGGCGCGATGGACGTGAACGCCGGCCGCTTCCAGGACACGCGGCGCGGCGGAGCCCATCGGCACCTGCCACGGATTGAACTCGCCCCACTCGCCGCGCATGGTCACCAGCGTCAGGAACGGCAGGCGGCAGTTCACCGGAAGCGACAGCATGTTGATGCAATTGCCCACGCCGGAGGACTGCATCAGCAGCACCGCGCGCTGCCCGCCCAGCCACGCGCCGGCGGCCAGCGCGATTCCTTCTTCCTCGGTGGTCAGCACGACCGCCTGCATGTCGGGATCGGCGTGCGCCGCCGAGATCAGGTGCGCGTGCCCGGCATCGGGCACGTAGCCGAGCTGGGTGACCCGCGCAGCCTTGAGGGCAGCATAGACGGCGGCCTGCCAGGAGGAATGAGTGTGTGCGGTCACCGTGCTGCCCGCAATTCGCGCACGCCAGAACTTGCTTGATCGGTGATGTCGTGTTTCGGGGCAGGTTCCACGCGCTGCGCCGCATATACCTTCCACCTATCCTGCATCATGCGTCACCCATGCCGTTCGGGGCAGATCAAAGCAGGCCCGCGGCAGCTTCTCAATGATGAACCCGTGCGGGGTGACCCCGGCCGGTCACCGGCGCAACCGCGCTGATGATATCGAGGATCGCGGCAAGCCGCCGCCGCGCTCACCGCGACGACAAGCGAGCGAGAGCGCCTATCAGCCGTTCCCCGCATCCGGCTGTGGCGCCGCCAACCCCTGCTGCAGCAACACGCAACGCTCCGCCGCGAACGAGACGGTCACCGCGCTGTCTTCGTCGAACACTTCGGTGGGCGGCCGACGGACGACCAGCCGGCCGGCTGGCCAGGTCACGACATACTGGATGAAATCGCCATGGAACATGCGCCGGTGGATTCGTCCCGGCACGCTGTTCGCTGCGCTATCCGCCGGCGCCGCGCCGAGTGCAATATACGCGGTGTGCAGCGCGACCGTGCCGGCGTCGCCCTGTATTGGGAAGGGCGCCGCTACCTTCAGCAGCGTCCCGCCTTCGGTTTCGAATGCAATAATGCCGTTCGGCCCCAGGTCGCCGCGCACGCGTCCGGCAATCAGGTTCGCCGATCCGACGAAATCGGCGACGAACCGGCTGCGCGGCCGATCATAGATCTCCTCGGGGGTCCCGATCTGCTCTATGCGACCGGCGTTCATCACGATCACCCGGTCGGATATCGCCAGCGCTTCTTCCTGATCGTGGGTGACATAGAGCGACGTGATCCCCAGCCGCCGCTGCAGCTCCCTCAGCTCCACGCGCATCTCCGCGCGCAGCTTGGCATCGAGGTTGGAAAGCGGCTCGTCGAACAGCAAAACCGTCGGCGAGAAGGCGATGGCACGCGCCACCGCCACGCGCTGCTGCTGCCCGCCTGAAAGCTTGGTTGCGGAGCGTGCCGCATAGTCGCGCATCTGCACCAGATCGAGCGCTTGTGCGACGCTCCGGTCGATCTCCGCACGCGGCAGCCGGCGCACGGAAAGCCCATAGGCGACATTCTGCGCGACCGTCATGTGCGGCCAGATCGCGTACGACTGGAACACCATCGACACCCCGCGGCGCTCGGCCGCCAGGTTGCGTCCCTCAGCCGAAGAATAGACGGTCTCGCCATTGAGGCGGATGATCCCCGAAAATGGTCGCTCCAGTCCGGCGACGGCGCGCAGCATGGTTGTCTTGCCGCATCCGGACGGGCCGAGCAGCGTCACCAGCTCTCCTCCGCCCACCGCGAAGCTGACATCCGCAACCGCCGTGACCTCGGCAAACCGCATGACCAGCCGCGCGACCTCGATCCCCGCCGCGCTGCTCATGCGGTGTCACTCGAAAACACCCGCGCGGCGCTGAACAGCACGCCGACCGCGATGAACACCGTCACGGTCTGAAGGATCGCCATTGCGGCGGACAGCGCTCCACTCGAACTGAGCCAGGCGTTGACGATCTCCGGTGCGATCACCTTCGAATTAGGACCCATCAGAAAAATCGAGACGCCGAGCTCGCGCACGCTGGCGATGAAAATCAGCAGCCACGCCGCGGCGATCCCTGGCCGCAGCAGCGGCAGCGTGACGGTGCGCATCTGGCGCAGCCAGGATGCCCCGCAGACACGCGCGCATTCTTCCAGGCTTCGATCGAGCTGCAAGATGACGCCCGCCAGTGTGCGGGTCCCAAGCGGCAGGAACACCGTCAGGTAAGCAAGCGCCAGCAGCCAGAGCGTGCCGTAGATCGGCAGCGGGATCGTCAGCCACGCCCACAGCAGGCCCAGCCCAAACACCAGCCGTGGCACCGCCTGGGGGAACATCACCACATATTCGACGATCACGCTTCCCGGCATCCGCGCGCGATAGATGGTCCAGACCAGAAACGCCATAAGGATGACGCCGACGGTCGCCACGCCGAATCCCAGCAGCAGGCTGTTGAACAGCGCCACCCCGAGCCCGCCCGCCTCTAGCGCCGTGCGGTAGTTGGCAAGCGTAAACACGCTATCAGACAGGACCACGGTTTCGAACCGCTGGAACGACGTCAGCAGCAGAGCCGCCAGTGGCAGCACCACCGCGATCACGATGTAGCCCCAGCAGATCGCCAGCAGGACCGGACCGAGCCGTCCGATATCGGCGGCTCGCGGGCGAAAGGCTTTGCCGGTGATCGTGGCGTAGCTGCCGCCCCGCAACAGCAGCCGCGAAATACCGAGCGTCACCAGCATCACCGCGAACAACGACAGCCCAAGTGCCGACGCACGGCCGTACTGCGGCGGAAACGACAGCGTCTCCTCCCAGATCGCCGTGGTCACGATGTAGATCCGGCCCGGAATCCCCAGCACGAAGGCGGCGGCAAAGGAACCGAGCATTTCGGCGAACACGAACACCGCCGCGCCCAGCACGCCGGGGGCAACCAGAGGCAGCGTGATACGCAGCGTCGTCTCCAGCTTGCCGGCCCCCAGCACGGCCGAGCTTTCCTCCAACGCGGGGTCCATCGACTTCATCGCCGCGGCGATCATGACAAAAGCCACCGTGCCTTCGAAGAACGCCATCACCCAGGCGATCCCGAACAGCGAGTACGCATTGAAAAGGTCGCCGCGCCCGCCGATCAGATGCCATATCTGGTTCAGGAACCCCGTTTTCGGTCCGGCGAGGATGCCCCACGCGAGCGCTCCCACCAGCGGCGTCACGTAATAAGGAAGCTCCATCAGCCGCTCCAGCACGCGTCGGCCAGGCAGCGCGGTGCGGGTCAGTATCCAGGCCAGCACGCAGCCGAACACCATCGCCATCACCGTGGCCATGCCGGCGATCGCCGCCGTTCTCCAGAGAATGTCGGAATATTCGGCGATCGCGCCGTAGTTGCCCAGGCCAAAATCATGCGGCGGGAACTGCTCGGGATCGCCGACATTCAGCGATTCGATGACGAGAAACACCACCGGATAAATGACCAGGCTGCCGCAGACCAGTAGCACAATCGGCGTGAGCCAGGCCCGCGCGCCGGCGCCACGCGCCTGCCGCAGGCTGGCGACGACGGGGCGGAAAATTCCCGCCACGGTGCCCGATGATCGGCTCAGTGCAGGCCGGTCATCTGGTTCCATACCCGGTTGAATTCGGGGCGGGTTTCAAGAAAGCTCTGCCAGTCGGCGGGGAACAGCAGCTTGAGCTTGCTTGCCGACACGCCCCCGGGCGGCGGCGGAACGTCTGGCCGCGGCGAATTGAGGAACAGCGCGCCATCCAGCGCCTCCTGCCCGGGCACGGAAAGCAGCCAGTCCATGAACAGCTTTGCCGCCTCCGGATGCGGCGCATTTGCAATCACCCCGTAAACGCCCGGCCCGGCCGGCAGCCCGTCGGGCGGATACACGAAGGCGATCGGTGCGCCACGCTCCTTGAACTCCAGATAGCCCGAATACTGTGCGGTATGGATGATCTTGTCCTGACCGTTCACCGCCTGGCTGTACTGCTGCACGTAGGAATTGTACGCTTTCGGTTCCAGCGCCGCAAACTTCTGCCAGTATTGCTCGCCATACAGCCGGCGCAGCTCGTACCAGGTCTCATGCTCCAGGCCGGAGTTCGAATCTTTCACGCTGACCGCGTTCTTCCATTTCGGATCGAGCACGTCGAGCCAGCTCTTTGGCGCCTGATCGGGTGGCACCACCTGCGGGTTGTAGGCGATCCCCGCCATGATGATTTCGCCCCAGGTCCAGAAGCCTTCCGGGCTGCTCATGTACATCCGGCTTGTACGCGGTCATTTCCGGTGAAACGTACGGCTCGTATCCGCCGCGCTTCTGGAAGTCGAGCACGAACCCCATGTCGGAGATTTCCATCACGTCCGCGACATAGGAACGGGCGCGGCGCTCCGACAGCAGCTTCGCATAGAGAGCACCCGCCTGCAGGCGGAGATAATTGGCAGCGATCTTAGGGAACGCCTTGTGGAACGCCGCAAGCACCTTGGCCGTGTCAGAGCCGGGATCGGTGGTGTAGAAGGTAAGTCCGCCCTCTTGCTCGGCTTTGCTGACATCGGCGCAGGTCTTGAACCCATCCATCTGCCGCGGCTGCGCACACACGGCCGCCGCGCGGGCAGCGCCTGTCGTAAGCACACCGCCGAGCAGAAATCCCAGGCCGATCACCAGCATTCGGCCAGCACCGCTTGGTTGCATCGTTTCCTCCTCTGGTCCGGCGAACCGGCATACTTCGCAGGAGGATGCTGTCCGACTCGCCGGTTGTCCATAGCGTCCGATGGTTCGTGTCGTCGCCCGGTTCGATGCCGATCGGCGCAAAACGGTTTCGGTCGCTACCAGAAAGGTCCCGCTTGCAGCAGGCAGGTTATTCAGCGCTACATGTCACGACACACTCATCTGGCATGTCCTTCGTCTCGCGGCTTTCGCCTCACGCCGCCGCAAATTTGCCGCGCCCGAACATCCGGTCCAGGTTCTCCGGGTGGGCCTTGTCGAATTGCGTGGTCTCCGAGCGCACCTTATCCACCGCGGCCAGCGCCCGCTGCACCGCCGGGCGTGCTGCGATGCGATCGACCCACCCGCGCACATTGCCGAACTCCGCAGCCGCATCGCCGAGCAGCATCGCTCCATTGCGCAGCCAGGGAAATGCGGCGATATCCGCAATACTGTACTCCGCACCGCCGACCCAGCCCTGGCTCGCCAGCCGCTGGTCGTACAGCTCGAACAGCCTGTGCACCTGCGTGGCATAGCGCGAGACCGCATAGTCGTTCCCGGCCGGGGCGAAGCGCTTGAAGTGAACCAATTGCCCGCACATCGGACCCACATTGGTCATCTGCACCATCATCCACTGGATGGCGTTGGCGCGCGGCCGTGGATCATGAGGCAAAAGCTCGCCGGTCTTGTCTGCCAGGTACAGCAGGATGGCGCCCGATTCGAACACCGAGATCGGCTCACCGCCCGGGCCGTCGCTGTCGGTAATCACCGGAACCTTGGCCAGTGGGTTCAGCTTCAGGAATTCGGCGTCGAACTGCGCACCGGCAAATACATCAACCGGACGCACCTGGTACGGCAGCCGGAGTTCCTCCAGCGCGATATAGATCTTGACGACGTTGGGGCTGCCCATTCCATACAGCGTGATCATCGGGCGCGATCCTTCTGCCTGAGGTGAACAACTATCGCACGACGGCGCGCTGACAGGAAGCGGAGCCGCCTGTCACGACACTTTCGCCGCCAGCGGGTGCGTCATGTCCTCGGGCCGGACCCATTCGTCGAACTGCTCCGCAGTCAGCAGACCCAGCTTCAACGCCGCCTCTCGCAGGCTGATATCCTCGCGATACGCCGCCAGCGAAATCTTCGCCGCATTCTCGTACCGATATGCGGATTGAGCGCGGTCACCAGCATCAGCGAATTATCCAGGTGCTGCTTGATGCGCTTTTCGTTCGGCTCGATCCCGCGGGCGCAGTGCTCTTCGAACGAGCGGCACCCGTCTGCCAGCAGTTGCGCCGATTCCAGCACATTGTGCAGCATGATCGGCTTATAGACATTTAGCTGGAAATTCCCCTGCGACCCGGCGAACGCCACCGCGTGATCGTTGCCGAACACCTGCACCGCCACCATGGTCAGCGCCTCACACTGCGTCGGGTTGATCTTGCCCGGCATGATGGACGACCCCGGCTCGTTCTCCGGTATCCGCAGCTCGGCGAACCCCGCCCGCGGGCCGCACGCATGCAAGCGCACGTCGTTGGCGATCTTCATCAGCGCCCCCGCCAGGGTGCGCATCGCCGCGCTGGCATTCACCATTTCATCATGGGCGGACAAGGCAGCGAACTTGTTGGGCGCCGATACGAACGGCTTGCCGGTGTCGTCGTGCAGCTTCCGCGCGACCGTGTCGCCGAAGCGCGGATCGGCGTTCAGCCCGGTGCCTACCGCCGTGCCGCCGATCGCCAGCCGCAGCAGGCCGCCAAGCGACTGCTCGATCACTTCGCTCGCATGATCGAGCTGCGCGACCCAACCGGAGATCACCTGTCCAAGCGTCAGCGGCGTCGCATCCTGCAAATGCGTCCGGCCGACCATCACGATGGACTTGAACGCGGTGACCTTCGCCGCCAGCGTGTCCCGCAGCACCTTCACCGCCGGCAGCAGCACGTCCTGGATCTGCTCGACCGCCGCGATGTGCATCACGGTCGGGAACGTGTCGTTGGACGACTGGCTATGGTTCACGTCATCGTTCGGATGGATGGGCTTCTTCGATCCCAGCACGCCGCCGGCAAGCTGGATCGCCCGGTTCGAAATCACCTCATTGGCGTTCATGTTGGTCTGAGTGCCCGATCCGGTCTGGAACACCACCAGCGGGAACTCCCCATCCAGCTTGCCGTCGATCACGTCCTGCGCGGCGCGGACGATCAGCTCCACCTTCGCCTTCGGCAGCTGAGCCCAGCTCCTCGTTCGCCAGCGCGGCCGCCTTCTTCAGGAGCCCCAGGGCGCGGATGACCGGCCGCCCCCACTTGAACCGCTCGACCCCGATCGGGAAGTTCAGGTGAGAACGCTGCGTCTGCGCTCCCCACAGATGCTCCGCCGGCACCTGTACGTCGCCGAGCGCATCCTCTTCCACGCGGTATGCGGTGCTTTCAACCATGGGCACATCCTCCGAAGCGGCAAGGCCATCCGCCGGAGGTATACCACACGCCCGCAGCGACATTCCGCGCTTACTGGCGTTTTCCTCCCGCCCGTCCTACCCCGAACTGCGGAGGAGCCCATGGACCCACACGCCCCCGAAGCCCAGCATGCCGAAATCCGCGAGGAAGTGCGCAAGCTCTGCGCCCGCTTTCCCGGCGAGTACTGGCGCAAGCTGGACGTCGCGCGCGCCTATCCGACCGAGTTCGTCCACGCCCTCACCGAAGCCGGCTATCTCGCCGCCCTGATCCCGGAAGAATACGGCGGCGCCGGCCTGCCGCTGTCCGCCGCCGCCGCCATCCTGGAAACCATCCATGCCGAGGGCTGCAACGGCGCCGCCTGCCACGCTCAGATGTACATCATGGGCACCATCCTGCGGCACGGCTCCGAAGCGCAGAAGCGTGCCTACCTCCCCAGGATCGCCACCGGCGAGTTGCGCCTCCAGGCGTTCGGCGTCACCGAACCGACCTCCGGTACCGACACCACCGCGCTCCGCACCTTCGCCCGCCGCGAGGGCGACCGTTACATCGTCAACGGCCAGAAAGTCTGGACCAGCCGCGCCGAGCATTCCGACCTCATGCTGCTGCTCGCTCGCACCACCCCGCGCGAGCAGGCGCGCTCACGTACCGAAGGCCTGTCCACCTTCATCGTCGATATGCGCGAGACAGTCGGCCACGGCATGACCATCCGTCCCATCCGCGCCATGATGAACCACAACACCACCGAGATATTCTTCGACAACATGGTGGTTCCGGCAAACAACCTGGTGGGCGAGGAAGGCAAAGGTTTCCGCTATATCCTGGACGGCATGAACGCCGAGCGGCTGCTCATCGCGGCCGAAAGCATCGGCGACGCCAAATGGTTCACCACGAAATCAGTCGCCTACGCCCAGGAACGCCGCGTCTTCAACCGCCCCATCGGACAGAACCAGGGCGTGCAGTTCCCCATCGCCCGCGCTTACGCGCAGATGCGCGCGGCCGAGCTGCTGGTCCACGAAGGCTGCCGCAAATTCGCAGCCGGGTTTCCCTGCGGCGAACAGGCGAACATGGCCAAGATGCTCGCCGCCGACGCATCCTGGGCGGCCGCCGAGGCCTGCATCCAGACGCATGGCGGATTCGGCTTCGCCGAGGAATACGACGTCGAACGCAAATTCCGCGAAACCCGTCTCTACCAGGTGGCGCCGATCAGCACCAACCTGATCCTCTCCTACATCGCCGAACACGTCCTGGGACTGCCCCGAAGCTACTGAGCCCGACGAACGGCGCCAGCCGGACATGAATGATCCTGAGCCTGAAAGACTGCCGCCGCCGCTATTCTGGGGGACACGATATTTCGCGTTCGATGTCTTGCCACGCAGACCCGAGCTCGACCCGATCGAGATTCGCCGGGTGATTGCCCAACCCGAGCGCCGGACCATCCAGCGGGACGGCCGACTTCGGCTTTACGTGTATGCCGCGAGCCTGGGATGTTACGTTCGCATTGTGCTATTGTCAGACGGCGAGACTGTCCACAAGGCATTCGCAGATGAAGACTTCAGGCCATGAAAACCAGCTACGATAGATCGACGGATAGTCTCTATATCGAAGTCCGGCCAATGCCGTCCTGCCGAACTGTCGAGATCGAGGAAGACGTCATGCTCGATCTGGGCGCGGACAACGAGCCGGTTGGATACGACATCCAGCACGCCTCGACCAAGCGTGAGTTCATCGCAGGCCTGATCCTTGAACAAGCACCGTCAGCCGCCGCTGAGTAAGCTCATGCCTCGCCCGGCACGACAACCCGTGCGACGTGCGCCCGACGGCGCCTTCACACGATCAGCCCGAACCCCGACACCATCAGCAGGACGCTCACCGCCACCGCGAACTGCCGATCCGACAGCCGCATGAACACCTTGATACCCAGCCGGGCCACCAGGGCGGCCGGTATGAACGTCAGCGCCTGCTCGGCCAGAATGGCCGCATGGGGCCCGAAGTCGGTTGCATCAGATAGATCGCCGCCAGCGCCACCGGCTGCATCGCCGGGATGAACGGCTGATACACCCCACGCTGTTGGTCCTTGTCCCACGGCTTCATGCCGCGCCAAAACGATCATGTTGGCCCCGAACGGGCTTCTACGCCCCCGGGGCCGAGCGCCGCGTCATAACCCCGCGACCAACGACAGCACCAGCAGAACCATAGCGCCCGCGCCCAAGACCGGTACGGCGGGATCTCCTCGGCACGACGCGCTGCCAGGCACCGCTCAGCAGGTCGGCGACATGCCCTGCCCGCTGCTGCCGGGCTTCCGCCACAACGCGCTCCAGCTCCGCCAGATCGGGCGCCGGACGTTGCGCCGCGCGGGACACCGCGCTCTCTGGCGCGCGTGTCTCGACGGACGTCGCCGACAACGCGCTGATCGGGGGAAACATCGACGGGGCCAACGCGTATTCCGGCATGGTGACAACCTCCCGGATCGGGGATGGGCGATCAGCCAACCGGTTCCGATCACGTAACCCTGCTGGCGGCCAATGAAGGCTGCCTGGGCTTTCAGCATCGCGCTGTGAGGCACTTCACCGTCGGAACCCGGTGGATCAACCCTGTCAGGCGTGGACCCGCTCGGCGTCAGCAGGTACAGCGGGTGCCGCGAATGATCGCGGCCCGCGCCCATCCGGAGCATCCGTCGATGACCGACCCCCAACCCCTCGCCGGCCTGCTGGTTCTGACGCTGGAACAGGCGGTGGCGGCACCCTACGCCAGCTCCCGCCTTGCTGACGCCGGCGCGCGCGTTATTAAGGTGGAGCGCCCGGAAGGCGATTTCGCCCGCGGCTACGACCAGCTTGCCAACGGTCTCTCCAGCTATTTCGTCTGGCTCAACCGTGGCAAGCAGAGCCTGGTCGCCGACATCAAAAATCCCGCGGACGCCGCCCTCCTGCACCGGATTCTGCAAACAGCGGACGTGTTCATCCAGAATCTCGCGCCCGGCGCCGCGGCCCGCGCCGGGTTCGGTTCCGCCACCCTGCGCGAGCACCACCCACGCCTGATCACCGTCGACATCTCCGGCTATGGCGACACCGGCGATTACGCCACCATGAAGGCCTACGATCTGCTGGTGCAGGCCGAATCGGGCCTCGCCATGATCACCGGCCATCCCTCAGGCCCGGGCCGCGTCGGCGTATCGGTCTGCGACATCGCCTGCGGCATGTCCGCCCATGCCGGCATCCTGGAGGCGCTGATCGAGCGCGGCATCACCGGCCGCGGCAAGGGTCTGAAAGTCAGCCTGTTCGACGGCATGGCCGACTGGATGAGCGTGCCGCTGCTGTTCTACCAGGGCACCGGCACGTCGCCGCCGCGCATCGGGCTGGCCCACCCCTCCATCTGCCCCTACGGCGCGTTCGCGCTGGCCGACAGCTCCCTGGTGCTGATCTCCATCCAGAACGAACGCGAATGGGCGGATTTCTGCGCCCGCTTCCTGAACGAACCCGACCTCCCGATGCGGACCGGGTTCGAGACCAACGTCGCCCGCGTGGCCAACCGCGCCGAGGTGGACGGCCACATCGCCGCCGCCTTCGCTCGCCTGGCCCGCACCGAAGCGGCCGCCCGGCTGCGCGCCGCCAACACCGCGTTCGGCTTTGTCAACGATGTCGCCGCCCTCTCGCAACATCCCGCGCTCCGGCGAGTAACCGTCGCCACCGCCGAACGGAGACGTCACATTGGCCGCCCCGCCGGTGATCACGGACGGGGCACCGCCGCGCACACTCGGACCAGTACCGGCGGTCGGCCAGCACTCCGAACGTATCCGACGGGATTTCGCCACCTGATCCGGCGCGGTCACTATGCTTGTCTGCGGCCAGGGCGCAGCGTATGCGTCCGCGGCTTTGGGGACGGGGTAACAGAATGACCGTGGCGGCCGTCGCGGCCGGGGAGCGCAGGCGTACGCCGGAGTTCAGCGTGCTGCTGGCCGTGCTCGGTGTCGTATACGGCGACATCGGCACCAGCCCGCTTTATGCGTTCAAGACCAGCCTCGGCCTGTTTCGGGGCACCGTCATCGGCGACACGGAAATCATGGGGATACTGTCCCTGATCTTCTGGTCGCTGATCCTGATCGTGACCATCAAGTACGTGATGCTGGTCATGCGCGCCGATAACCACGGCGAAGGCGGCGTGCTGGCCCTGATGGCGCTGGCCCAGCGCGTCTGCGTCCGTCCCCGCATGAAGGCCTTCGTCGCCCTGGTGGGGATTGCCGGCGCCTGCCTGTTCTTCGGCGACGGCGTGATCACCCCCGCCATCTCGGTCATGTCGGCGATCGAGGGACTGGAAGTCTCCTCCCCGGAACTGAAGACATACGTGCTGCCCATCAGCGCGGTCGTGATCGTCGGCTTGTTCGCGGTGCAGTACCGCGGCACCGGCAGCGTCGGCCGGCTGTTCGGGCCGGTGATGGCGGTGTGGTTCGTCACCATCGCCCTGCTCGGCGTCGACCAGCTCCGGCTGCATCCCTACGTGCTGCTCGCGGTATCCCCCAGCTATGCGGTCCATCTCTGCATCGTGCACCGGGCCCTGGCCTTCATCGTGCTCGGGGCGGTGGTGCTGTGCGTCACCGGAGCCGAGGCGCTGTACGCCGATATGGGCCATTTCGGCGCCTACCCGATCCGCGTGAGCTGGACCTTCTTCGTCCTGCCGGCGCTGGTGCTGAACTATTTCGGGCAGGGGGCGCTGATCATCAGCGATCCCACCGCCCTCAACAACCCGTTCTTCCTGTCCGGCCCGCACTGGGTGCGGCTGCCGCTGGTCGCGCTCGCGGCCATGGCAACGGTCATCGCCAGCCAGGCGGTGATCTCCGGCGCCTACTCCATGGCGCGGCAATGCATGCAGCTCGGGTTCCTCCCGCGCATGACGGTCCTCCACACCAGCTCACGCGAAGAGGGGCAGATCTATGTCCCGCAGATCAACCTCACGCTCGCCATCGGCGTGCTCGCCCTGGTGTTCGGGTTCAAGAGCAGCGACAGCCTGGCTTCCGCGTACGGCATCGCCGTCACCGGCACCTTCACCTGCACCGCCGTGCTCGCCGCCGTGGTGTTCCGTCGCCAGTTCCATTGGCCGCGGATCGCGGCCCTGTCGGTGTTCGGCTTCTTCTTCCTGATCGACATCACCTTCTTTGCCGCCAACACCATCAAGGTGGTGGAAGGCGGCTGGGTCCCGCTGGTGTTCGCCCTCGCGCTGATCGCGCTGATGACCTCCTGGAAGCGCGGACGCGACCTGCTGCTGGCGCGTTGGCGGCAGGACAGCCTGCCGCTGTCCTCATTCCTCGCCCGGCTGCCGCAGTCGCGCATCGTGCGCGTGCCCGGCCTTGCCGTGTTCCTCACCGGCAACCCCGATTACGTCCCCGCCGCCTTGCTGCACAATCTCAAGCACAACAAGGTGCTCCACGAACGGGTCCTGTTCGTCACCGTCCAGAACCTGGACGTGCCGGACGTCGAGCCGGCTGCTGCGGATGGAGCCGCAGGAGCTTGCGCCCGGCATCCACCGCGTCATCCTCCGCTATGGCTTCATGGAAAGCCCCAACATCCCACGCGACCTGGAAGCCCTGACCGCACGCGGTATTCAATTCGACCCCATGCAGGCCAGCTACTTCCTCGGCCGCGACGTGATGGTGCCGTCGCAGGCCCCGCGCATGCCGCTCTGGCGCCGCTGGCTGTTCATCATCCTCGCACGCAATTCAGTCCCGGCCACCGAGTTCTTCCGTATCCCCTCTGATCGTGTGGTGGAGTTGGGTGTCCGCGTCGCCATCTAAGGACGCATGTCGGAGGCTCGTCTATGTCGCGTCACTGCTTTGCTGGCCAGTGGCCCGGGCCGGCCGGCCGGTGACCTGAGATGCGGGATCGAGGTCGATCTCTGCCTCACCGCCGGCAGTCTGCCGGACCCGCACGCCTGCGAGGCCGAAACGCCCTGGCGCGTCCGACGATTCTGGCCTGATCG
Source organism: uncultured Pseudomonadota bacterium (assembly GCA_963810715.1). Taxonomy (GTDB): domain Bacteria; phylum Pseudomonadota; class Alphaproteobacteria; order Acetobacterales; family Acetobacteraceae; genus DATDIC01. The sequence goes on from CAWEOZ010000004.1 coordinate 125,317, forward strand.
GCCGGATTGGCGCGGATACCTGATTCCGCTGGACGAGAATCGCTGGGGTATGCGCGGCACGGGGGATCCCGACGACCCGGTCCGGGAACTCGAAGGGCGCGTGTTCCGCCCCGGCGAGTACCTGATGCTACGCCGCCCCAACGGCGATGAGCTGTCGTTCCGCATCGTCAGCGTGGAGGCCGCCACCTGATGCGCGCAAGCACGGCGCGTGGATGAGAGAAGGGCGCCGGAGTTTACGGCGAAGCCGCGGGTCAGGGCGGGGAGCGTGAATAAAGGGTGAATAAAGAACGTTCGAACAACGCTCGAGCTTTCCTCCGCGTCTCCGCACCTCCGTGGTGAACCCTTCTACCGATATCTCTCCAGATCTATCTCTCGGAACCCGACCATGACGTAGTAGTAACTTTGCCGCATTCGTGGCGTGAGGCCTGCGAAACCAATATGGCCGTCCGGCCGTTGCAATAAGCAGCGTGGAGACCGGGGCAGCGGTCGCCGCGTTGGCCGCCGCTTGGGTTTTCATGCGTTGGGCGCGGCGAGGTGATGAATGCGGCTGGTGGCGTCCAGGTATTCGCAGCAAACGGGTGTTCCCCCGTTCCGTTGCGATTATCCGGCAGGACAACCAGGAGCCGAGACTTGGTCGCGTGCCCCGGCAGCCTGAGCTCTCGCCCGTGAAGGAAAGGTGTGACATGAGCAGCACGACAAGCGATGTGAATGACAGTTTGGCAAACGTCCTGCGCACCACGATCGTGGAGCTGGTCCGTCGCGACGGTCCGGACCTGTCGGCCCGGCAACTGGGTGTTTTCCTGACCTGTTATCTGGAGAACGAGGCCCAGACCGTTCGTGGTCTCGCCGCCCGCCTCGGCGTCTCCAAGCCGGCGATCACCCGCGCCCTTGACCGGCTCACCGAGTTCGATTTGGTCAAGCGCAAGACCGACCCGCTCGACCGGCGCAGCGTGCTGGTTCAACGGACGCCCGCCGGCATGGGCTTCCTGCGGGAGCTGCGCAGCATCCTGCGCGATGCGGCGGCCGGGATGAAGGTCGGCGGAGCCGAAGGCGCCGCCCGGGTACGGCCGCACGAGATGCGCGCCGCCCACTGACCCTCCTGCGTGCACGATCCCGGGCAGGCGGCGCCCTGGAACGGCCCCCAGGCGGGGGCGGGTAAGCCCGCTGTTGTACCGCGATCTGGCCGCCGCGCTGGAAGGGCTTCTGAGCGGCGAGACGGACCGGGTCGCGAACGCGGCAAACGCTGCCGCCGCGATCTATAACAGCCTCCCCGGCCTCAACTGGGCTGGCTTTTATTTCTTGCGCGCTGACGAGCTGGTGCTCGGACCGTTCCAGGGTCGCCCTGCTTGCGTCCGTATCCCGCTCGGCCGCGGTGTATGTGGCACCGCGGCTGAACAGCGCCGGACCGTACTGGTGCCGGATGTAACAGCCTTTCCCGGCCACATCGCCTGCGACGTCGTATCCCGCTCCGAGCTCGTCGTTCCACTGCTCGCCGGCGAGCGGCTGCTGGGGGTTCTGGACCTCGACAGCCCGTTTCTCGGCCGCTTCGACGCCGACGACCAGGCCGGGTGCGAGAGGTTGGCAACAATCCTGCTGCGGCATCCTTTCGGGCCGGATTGACGCCGGCCACAGCAGCAGTACATCGTCGCGCTGGCGAATCGCGAGGCGGATCCGGCATGGGCGACACGACGATGCAGCGGGGATTGGCAACCCGCCCACATACACACTGGGGGTGGTTCATCGCCCTTGGCGTCATCATGATGCTGCTGGGGGTCTTCGCCTGGATCGACGTGATTGCCGTTACTATTGCCGGCGCGATCTTCATCGGCGCGGCCCTGTTCGTCGGCGGTGTGCTGCAGGCGGTGCACGCGTTCATGGATCGCACCTGGGGCGGCTTCTTCCTCCATGTGCTGATGGGCGTGCTGTACGCCGTCGCCGGCCTGCTGATCATGAGGGAGCCGATCCGCGGCACGCTGGTGATCACCGCGGTTGTAGCCGTCATAATGGTCGTCGCCGGTATCGCCCGTGTAGTTATGGCGGTGCGGCACTGGCATATGGGCGGATCCGGCCTGCTGCTGCTTGGCGGATTGATCAGCGCCGCCGTGGGGATCGCGCTCTATGTGACGCTACCTTGGTCGGGACTTTGGGTTCTGGGCACCCTGATCGCTGTCGAACTGATCTTCCACGGCGCTGCCTGGTTTGAATTCGGCCTCGCGCTGCGCCGTGCCTAACAAACACCGAAAATGATAGCCATTCGTGGCCGCCTCGCCCTCATCATAGCCGGCGAAGCCGGCCACCCAGGTCTTTCCATCCCGGCGCAGAGCGCATCAATCCGCCCAGAGCGACCCCGGCACGCGTATCCACCGCGTTAGCCGTCTCGAGCGCCAGAAACAGAGGCATGGCACTCTATCAGTGCGCCCTGCGGATGTGGCGCCGCCAGGTGAAGAGGCGCCCGGAATACAGGTCCATAGCGGGCCGGGTTGGGCTCGTTTGTCTCCACAGCTATCCGTAGCCTCTCCTCCCGTCCAGTGGCGGCGACGCTGACGACCAACGATGACTTTGGCTGAGTGGAAGATCATGGCAGGACGGGACGCGCGTATGCGCTTCTGTGTGTGAGCGGCATTCAACGCTACGCGGCAACCTCCTCGCCACCATCACCGAGTTTTGCAGGCAGCGCGTTCGAACGGCAGCGCGATAGCCGCCCCGCTGGCGTCTCGTCAGGCCAAAGACGGCATCGTCAATTGACGTACCGCTTCGCCCGACTGCCATAAGTGCGGATGGACGCATCCGTGAAGTGAGCCGCATGGCAACGGCGGGGCAGATGCCAGGTCGTCACCATATGGCTGGCGCGACGGTGGATGCCGGCCGATCTGCCGCTCGCACCAGCCGCTTCGGCCGGAATCCGCGAACGGTCAGCCGACCGCCGGGACCATGAGATGTTCCGACGCAGCAGCGTGGCCGATAGCAAGCGAGCTGGAGCTGCGGAAGTCGATATGCTCGGGATAGCCATCCTGCGCCCGCCTGATCGCTGCGACCATGCGGCCCAGCACGTCATCGACCTCCGCTTCGGTGATGATGATCGGTGGCACGATCCGCACCATGTTCTTCACCGCGATCGTGGCCACTCCTTCCATCATGAGGTTGTAGCGGATGCGCTCGGCGCCTTCTGGGTTCGGCGTCTTGCTCTTCTTGTCGGTGACGACGTCGAGCATTTGATACAGGCCGAGCCCGCGGATGTCGCCAATGATATCAAACGGCAGGACATTTGCCTCGAGCTGTCGGCGAAGATGCCGGCCCACCCGCTCGGAGCGCTCCACCAGCCCGTCCCGCAGGATGATCTGCAACTGCTTGAGCGCCACGGCGGCCGGCAATGGGTCGCCCGTGTAGGTGCCCGCCCAAGGGAGACCGCATTTCCCCCTGACCTCCGCGGCGATGTCGGTGGTCGTGATCGTGCCACAGATGGCGAACCCGGCCGACACGCCCTTACCGAAAGTTACGATGTCAGGGACCACTCCATAATGCTCGAATCCCCACATCTTGCCGGTTCTTCCCGGCGCAAGCTGCGCTTCATCGAGAATGAATACCGAGTCCCAGCGCTGTGCGATCTCGGCCAGCCGGGGTAGCCATTCCTTCGGCGGCACGATCATGCCGCCGGACGCCGGCACCGTCTCGGCGATGATGGCGGCGATGCTCTTCGTGGTCGTGTACCTCCATCATCTGCTCGCTCGCCTTCAGGCATCCGATGTCGCAACCCGGGTAGGACAGGTTGACCGGGCACCGGTAGCAGAGAGGCGGGAAGATGGCGCTCGCGCGCGACGGCATGAGCAACGGGCCGAGCGACTGCTTGCGCGCGCCCCCCACATTCGTCACGGATTCGACGGCGAGACTGCCACCGTGCAGACCGCGTATCACGGATACGATGTCGAACCGGCCGGTCTTGGCCAACGCCATGCGGAATGCGACCTCGTTGGCCTCCGACCCGGTGACGGCGAAGTTCACGACGCTCAGATCGCCCGGAAGGGTAGAGCAGAGCAGCTCGGCGAATTCGATCAGCCACGGGTTCGAGTACCATGACGATTCGTGCATGAGCAGCTCTGCTTGCTCCTTGACCGTCTCGACGATCTCGGGGTGGGCGTGGCCGAGCGTCTGGCTCATCATCCCGGACGTAAGGTCATAATATGTGTTGCCATCCACATCGAAGATCTTCACGCCCTTTCCGCCCTTGAAGACGACGGGAGGGTTGTAGCGCCAGCCGAAGACGGATCGTGCGTCACGGGCAATCAGCTCGGCGTGCATATTGGAAAATCGAAAATCGCTCATGCGCTTTCTCCCCTCGGCGGCCACGGCACCAACCGGCATCAGGCCCAAATATCGCAACTTTCATGGCGATGCAAACCAAAATCTGCAACAAATCTTGCAGTATATTGCGGATTTTTCTTGACGAGCGGAGGTGGCCGCCTGATTATCCCTTACTCCCAATGGTGGGGTGGAAAAACGGAGCAAACGGGGGGTCGCGGGTACCCGTGGCAAGACCTGAGCGCCCGTGCTGGATGGAACTCGACGAAGCGGCGATCGAGCAGAACTATGCGGAGATCCTGCGTCGTGCCGGAGCGCGGCGCGTGCTCGCTTCGATCAAGGCCAACGCCTACGGACATGGTGTCCTCCACGTGGCTCGCCTGCTCGAAAGCCTGGGTGTCTTCGGGCTCTGGACGGGGCACGTGCGTGAGGCGCTCGCCTTGAGGCAGGCCGGCATTACCACCAAGATCGTCCTGTTCGGGGGTTATCTGCCGGAGGCAATTCCTGACCTCGCAGCGCACGATCTCATACCTACAGTCTATGACGCAGCCGGCGTCGCGGCGGCAGCGCAGGCGGCGCGCCACCGGCCGCTCGCGGTTTACCTAAAGGTCGATGCCGGATTGGGACGGCTCGGCGTTCCGTTGTCGAAAGCGGGGGCACTAATACGGTCGATGCTCGACATGCCGGGCCTGCGGGTCGAAGGCGTGTACACCCACCTCCCGTTCCGGGATCTGGACGGACAGGCATGGGCGGAACAGGCGGCCACTGGTTTCGAACGATTATTGCGCGAGCTTGGTGCAGATGGCGTCACGCCGGAGGTGACGCAGCTCTGGGGAAGCTCCGGGCTACTCGCCGGGCTTCCTGACAGCACCAACGCGGTCTGCGTGGGCCATCTCCTTTACGGCCTTTCTCCACTCGCCATGCCGCTAGGCCGCGCTGACGGTTTCCATCCTGCCTGTTTCGGCATCAAGGCGGCGCTGATCCATATCCGCGAAAATGAGCCGCAGGAGAAATCGCCCGGCATCGGCGGGGGCTACGGACGCGGCCGGAACGGCAGGACCGGGGTGATCGCATTGGGGGCAGGAGATGGGCTGCGCGGCGGACGCGGCGCCGCGCAGCCCGAGGTGCTGGTGCGCGGCGTGCGCGCGCCGGTCATCGGCGGATCGCTGGAACATGCTGTGCTGGACCTGAGCGAGTGCGGGACGGCGCAGATCGGTGACGACGTCGTAGTGGTGGGAGAGGCGGGCGGAGATAGGATCACTCTGAACGACTGGGCTGCATGGCTCGGGTCAACTCCGCTCGACGTGCTGATGGCCTTCTCCGGCCGCCTCCGAACTCAGACCATGGACGGCTGAATCCTCGGGGGAATCGATTGGGCGCCAACGGGGGGCAATCATGCGATTGGATCAAACGCAGCTCAACGAGTTCGACGACAGGGGGTTCCTGTTCTTTCCGAGCCTGTTGTCGGCCGAAGAGATGGCGATCGTTGCACGGGAAGCCGATCGCATTGCCGCTCGGCCTCGACGTGAGATCGTTTATGAAAAGGACGGCAGGACCGTTCGCTCGATCTTCAACATGCAGGCCTACAGCGATATATTCGCGCGGCTGACGCGGCATCCGAAGATCGTCGAACCGGCATCCCAACTGCTTGGCGAACCGGTCTACGTGTTTCAACTGGTGCTGAACTGCAAGGCCGCTTTCAACGGAGACGAATGGCCCTGGCACCAGGATTATCCGACCTACCACGCCGATGATGGCATGCCGCAGGCGAGCGTGATCAACACGCTCATCTTCCTGGACGACCTGAACGAGTTCAACGCGCCGCTGATGCTGATTCCCGGTTCACACCACAACGAGTTCCCGTTGCCGGAGATAAACCGGGAGCAGACGAGCTACGCGGCGCGATGGCTCCCGGTGGAGCATGTCGGGCCACTGGCAAGGCAGCAGGGAATCGTGGCCCCGAAAGGACCGGCCGGGTCGGTCATTTTCGCGCACACCAACATCGTCCATGGCTCCGGGCGGAATTACTCGCCCTGGCGGCGCGCTCTCATATCGCTCACCTTGAATGCGGTGAGCAATGTGCCCACCGGATCGCACCGGCCCGACTACATCGTGCCCACCGACCGCACGCCGCTCTCCGCGCTGCAAGATGATTGCCTTCTTGTGGCCCAGGGCTGAACTACCGCTTTGCCATGATACCAACGGCCACCGGCATCGCGGCCGTGGCGCAGGGACGTCGCCAGCAATGGCGGCGAACGGATGACGTGTAACCAATCGAGCCAAACAGCGGAAGGACCGCCAATGATCAGCATGCGAACCGCATTTTCCGCCAAGCTGCTGTTGAGCACCGGCATCACCCTTGCACTCGCGGTTGGCATGCCGCTACCGGCTTCGAGCGCCGACGACCAGACGGTCATCATAGGCGTGACGCTGCCGTTGACCGGCGATGACGCTCAAGATGCCAAGCTCGTTGACCAGGGGTTCGAAATGGCGATCGACCAGGCGAACGAGCGGCACGAAATCCCGGGTCACCGCCTTGCGTTGCAGACCCTGAACACGGCCACTTCAGCGACCGGTCAGTATGACCCGGCCCAGGCCGCGACCGCTGCCCGGACACTGATCGCGAACCCGCATGTAGTGGCCAATCTGGGGCCATACATGAGCGGTGAAGGCAAGGCAATGGCGCCCTTGCTGAGCACCGCCAATCTTCCTACGATTACCCCGACCTCGACGAACCCCGACATCACGAGCCCGAAATTTGCCAAGCAGTTCAGGCCCGCGGGCAATGCGATCTACTTCCGGACCTGCACGACGGATGCGTTCCAAGGCCCTTTCATGGCGAACTACATGAAAGAGGTGCTGCATATCAAGTCGGTCTTCGTGTTTGACGATTCGGGCGCGGGAGGTGTCGGCGGCGCCGATGCATTTCAGGCGCGCGCCAAACAGATCGGCCTGGACGTCCTCGGGCGCGACCACCTCGATCCGCTGGCTGCCGACTACGCGCCGGCGCTCACCAGGGTCAAGGCGCTGAACGCAGATGCCATCTACTATGCCGGCGTGGCCGGCGCCGGCGTCAAGCTGATCAAGCAGTCGTACGATATAATCCCGAATGCAATAAAAGCCGGCGTGGATGGCATCTATGGCCCGGATATCCTGACGGGTGCAGGATTCCCGGCCGTGCAGAACTGGTACATCACCATGCCGGCGCCCCATATCGTGGACACACCGGCCGGTGCACAGTGGGCAGCGGATTTCGTGAAGCGGTTTGGCAATCAGCCCAGCGACTATTCGGCGCTCGCGTACGACGCCGGGTTGGTCGCTGTCGACGCAATCCGGCGCGTCGCCGCATCTGGCACCCCAATCGATCGCCAGAATGTCCAGCAGGCCATCCAGCAGACCCGGATAAAGACGTTGCAAGGAGAGGTCGCGTTTGACGATAACGGCGATGTCGAGAACCGGATCATCAGCGTCTTCCAGGTAGAGCACGATCCCAAGTATCCGAGCGACGACGTGGCGCACCAGTTCAAGTATATCGGCACCGCCCCACCGCAGTAGGATGGGGCCCGATCCGAGGGCGCCGCCCGATGCACGAACTGTCCTGCCTTGACCGCAAGATCATTCGCTGCCTCAGCGACGACGCGCGAATGCCCGTGTCGAAGGTGGCCGAAACACTCGGCGTGCCGGACTCGACGGTTCGTCACCGGCTTGCCCGGCTGACCGAAAGCGGCGTCATCAGCTTCGTTACGCTGACCGACCCGCTGAAACTGGGATACCGGTTCTGGGTCATGATCGGCCTGAAGGTAGACCTTGGGAAGATACAGGACATATTGAAGTACCTGACCGAATTCCAGGAGATCTACTTCGTCGCCGCATCGACCGGCAGCTTCGATGTGATCGTGAACGCCGTGTTCACATCCGATGCGCATCTTTTCAGGTTTCTCTCCGAGAGCCTGTCCCGGGTGGACGGCGTCAAGGACTCGGTGACCTTCGTCTACATCGCCATTCCCAAACGCCAGATGGTGATCCAGCCGCCCGAGATCGAAACGGAATCCGACAGCGAGCTTTGAACCTCTGGCAGACGCCACCTTGCCCCCAAATACGGATTTCCCTTCCGTCGTGCCGGCGAAGGCCGGCCGTCTGCGACGTCTCGCTCGGCACAAAGCGCATTAACCCCACTCAATACGGCCCCAGCACATGCTCCGTCAGAAACTGGTTGCGAAACTTCCCGTGCGGATCGTGCTCGCCCACCAGCGCCCGGAACTCCGGCAGCCGTGGGTAGAGCTCGGCGATCTGCCCGGCCCGTGCATGCATCAACTTGCCCCAATGCGGCCGCGCCCCCAGCGGCAGCAGCATCTCCTCGATCTCCTCGGTGATCCTGTCCACCGCCTCGATCTCGCGCTTCCACGTAAAATGGATCGCCACCGTGTCGTGTCCGTATGACGGGCTGAGCCAAAGCCCGTCCGCCGCCATCGTGCGTATCTCCGTCATGTACAGCAGCTCATCGATGCGCGCGGCGATTGCCCGCAGCCGCGCCAGCGCCGTCACGGCCTGAGTGCGCGGCACCATGTATTCGCTCTGGATCTGATCGCTCTGCCCCGGTTCCGCATCCAGCCGGAAATGGCACAGCCGCTCACACCACGGCCCCGCAATTCCGAACGGATTAAGCCGCTCCTGAGCAGCGGCCCGCCCGCTGGCGCTCACCTGCTCTGTCGCGGCCGCACCGAGATGCTCCGCCGTGACATCCGGCGGCCCACCCTCCACCAGGCGCGTCTTCAGCCATAGCCGGTCCACCGTCTCGCCCGACCAGCGCGTCATCAGGCTCACGCTGTAGGCTGCCGAAGTCACCTCATTCAGCCGCGACAGCACGGTCGTCCACGGCAGATCGATGAACGCGTCCTGCCGCATGTCGAATGTCGACTGAATATCCAGCGTCATGCGCGTGATGATGCCGAACGCGCCAAGCCCGACCACCATTCCATCGAATCCGCGCTCGCCGCGACGGATGCGCAGCAGATCGCCGCTCGCCGTCACCATCTCCAGCCCGGCAACCGCGGTGGACAGATTGCCGCTCCTGTCACCCGATCCGTGCGTGCCTGTCGCGGTCGCCCCGGCAACCGAGATGTGCGGCAGCGAACCCATATTGTGCAGCGCCCATCCCTCAGCGTGCAGGTGCTGCGCCAGCGGCCCAAAGCGGGTGCCGGCACCGACCATCACGGTCCGTCGCTCACGGTCGATCGCGAACTCGGACGGCAGGTTGCCGAGGTCGACCAGATCACCGGGAGAATCCGCAATGCCGTTGAAGGAATGGCGCGTACCCAGCGCGCGCACCGTGGCGCAGCCGGCAACCACGCGGCGTACCTCGTCTATCGATGTCGGGCGGTGAATATGCACTGCCCGATAGGTGTAATTGTCCGCCCAGTTGTGCTCGCGTGTCACCATTCCTACCCCTCGTGCGCTTCAGCGCTAGGCGTTCTGCATTACGGCCCGGCCGGCACCGCATCCGCGGCCGACTGCGGCTCCTGTGCTCCCGTCGTCGCCAGCAGCCGCCGGTAGCTGGCATAGACGTGCTCCACCAGCGCCGCTTCCGCCGCATCGTCCCGCTTCTCCTCGACCGCCCGCAGAATGGCGCTATGCACGCGCTGCGATTCCAGAACATGCGCGGAAAGCCGTGTCAGCCGGTGCCGGATGGCGCGGATGCGCCCGGAAATCCGGCCATACGCATCCATCAGCTCATTGTTGCTGCTGCTGCGTACCAGCGCATCATGGAACGCGGTGTCGAACGGCTGATATGCCTTCGGGTCGAGCTGGCCGCCCTGTTCAGCAGCCTCGATCTGCTGACGCAATCCCTCGATCAGTCGTGCACGATCGCGCGCTGTGGCGATCCGCAGCGCCCCCGTTTCCAGCACCTGGCGCAGCTCGCAAATTTCGCGCAGTTCGGTTGCGTCATACTGGAACACGAAAGTCCCGCGCTGCGGCTGCACTTTGACCAGCCCCTCGGTCTCCAGCCGCACGAACGCGTCGCGCACCGGTGCGCGGCTTAGTCCCAGCAGCGCCGCGATGGTGTTTTCCGACAACAGCTCCCCCAGCGCGAACCGCTCCGTCACGATCATGTCGCGGATCTGATCCACCACCAGCGTGGTCAGCGACTGCGGTCGCTTGATCCGGGTGACTCCCGCTTCGCTCATGGCGCCGCTTCCGTGCGCATGACGGAACGCGGGCGAACGGCGCCCGCGCTCCGACCGCATCCACTATTTCGGCAGCAGCGCGATGATGCCGTCGTCCATCTTGCATCCGGCATCCTTCGGTGTCGCCTGCCCAAGCATCACCGATTGCACGCCCCCGGCAATCACGTCGTTCGCCTCCGGGTTGTTGATCATATTGGGCGGCTGCGCGCTGGTATAGCCGGTCGAAGAGAGCTGGTTCAGCGCCGCGACCCATTGCTTCCGGTTCGGCTTCTCGGCAACCCACTTCTCAAAGTCCGGGCTGTCCGCCACCGACTTGCGTGGCGGTGCAATTCCCTTCAGCGCGATGCGGGCGTCCATCTCCTTCGATGTCGCCCATTGCACGAAATACCACGACGGGCCCGGATTCTTCGAAAAGGCGGAGATCGCCAGCCCCAATCGATCACCAGCGGCTTGCTTACATCATTCTCCGCCCCCGGCGGCAGCACCTCCAGCGCCGTGTCGTCGGCACGATGCGGATAGGCGATGGTCTTGCCGAACTCATTGCTTGACTCGAACGACATTGCCGCGCGGCCCTGCCCGAAAATGTCGGTGATCTGGTAGAATGTGTAGTTCGCCACGCCGGGCGGCCCGTACTTGTTCAGCAGCTCCGTATAATAGCCCAGCGCCTTCTCGCCGGCCGAGCTGCAATAGGCCTGATGCTGCATGATATGGTCGTAGTTCCCGCCGAAATTATAGAAAAACGGCACGAACGTGTAGGACAGCGCGCTGCGCAGCCCGCGAGAGACGAACGCAACCAGGTCCGGCCGGCACGCCTTCAGCTTGGCGGCAAGGGGCTCTATCTCCTCCAGCGTCTTGGGCGGTTGCAGGTGGCACGCGTCGAACACGTCCTGCCGCCATTCCAGGATCGGCCCTTCGATGTTCAGTGGGATCACCACCACCTTGTTGCCGTACACCGGCAGTTCCAGCAGGTTCGCGTAGAAATCATCCAGGTCATAACCCGGCGCTGTCATGGTCGGGTCCTTCAGGAACGGCGTCAGGTCGTAGTCCCATCCCGACGTGTAATACAGCCGCCCATCCCGCGCCTTCAGCGCCATGTATACATCGATGTCCGACGAATGCTGTTGCAGCAGCGTGTTCAGCCGCTGATGCGCCTGCGCCTCCACGAAGGTTTCCACCCGCACGGTGATGCCGGTCAGCTTCTTGAACTCATCCAGATACGGCAGCACCGCGCTCGGCCAGGGATGGTTCTCCGACAGAAAGGTGATGGTCGCGCCGTCATAGCGTTTCCAGTTGAATGGCGCCGGCTGCTGCGCGCACGCCGGCAGCATGGCGGATGCCAACCCCAGCGCCGCAAGCGCCCCCAGAACGAAACCACGAAATCGCTTCATCACGTTTCTCTCCCTTCGCAATTCACCCCTTACGGCTCAGTCCTTTACCGAGCCGCCGGTCAGCCCACTCACCAGCCCGCGCTGCACGACGAACATCAGCAGCATCGGCGGCGCGCCGATCAGCACCGCCGCCGCCATCAGCGCCCCCCAGTTGGTCGAGCCCTCGCCCACGAAATTGAACGACAGCACGATCAGCGTGGTGGTATCGATGTTGCCCAGGATCAGCGCGAACAAAAAATAGTTCCACGCGGCAATGAACGCCAGAATCACCGCCACCACGATGCCCGGCAGCACCAGCGGCACCCCGATGCGGATCAGGCAGTTCAGTGGCTGGCAGCCGTCGATGAACGCGCTTTCGAAAATGCTCCGTGGCACCCCGTCGAAATACGGCATCAGGATCCACAGCATCAGTGGCACCGTAATCACCGCGTGCGCCAGGACCAGCACCAGATGCGTACCGATCAGGTGGATATCGGTGAACATGATGAACCAGGGCAGCACGAACAGCGTGCCCGGCGCCATGCGCGTGAACAGCGTCACGCTCGCCGGCCACGTCACCCGATGCCAGGAGACGGCGAACGCTGCCGGCAGCGCCAGCACCAGTCCCAGCAGTGTGGACCCGGTCGCCACGATGAGGCTGTTGGCCAGATCCTTGAAGAACGGCACCGTGCTGAACAGCGTGCGGAAATTCTCCAGCGTCGGCGTGAACAGCAGCCGCGGCGGATACGCGGTCACGTCGATCGAGTTCTTGAAGCTTGACGACAGCATCCACAGCATCGGCACCAGGAAGATGATGCAGGCGATCACCGTCTGCGCCCCGTACGCCATGCCGGCAATCCGTCCGCTCCGCATCGCGCTACCAGTCGCACACGCGCCGCAGGCGCACCAGGCACACGACCACGATCAGCACGGTCACCGACAGCGCGATCATCAGCGTGCTCGCATACCCCATGTCGAAGAACTCGAAGCCACGGCGAAACGCGTAAATGTTCAGCGTGGTCGAGGCATTGCCCGGGCCGCCCTGCGTGATGATGTAGATCAGGTCGAAGAAGCGCAGCAGATCGACGCTGCGTAGCACTGCAACGGTAACCAGCGTCGGCGTCAGCAGCGGCAAGGTGATATAGCGCAGCAGCGTGAAGCCCGACGCCCCGTCGAGCGACGCTGCCTCGTAGACGCTGGCCGGCATGATCTGCAAGCCGCCGAGCACCAGCAGCGCCACCAGCGGCGCCGCCTGCCATGTGTCCAGCATGGCGAACACCGGCAGCACGATCGGCGGCGAAGAAAGCCAGCCGGACTGCGGCAGCCCCAAACTCTGCAGCACGTAGTTCGCCGCGCCCTGGAACGGATCCAGGATGATCACCCACATCATCGCCACCACGACCGGCGGCATCACGAACGGCGACAGCATGATGGTCCGCACCACCCGCCGCATCACCCGCAACCGGTTCAGCAGCAGCCCCAGCCACACCCCGGCGATCATCTGCATCGCCAGCGCCATCACATACAGCTCGAATGTCAGCCGCAGACCGGTCCAGAATAGCGGATCGACGAACATGGCGCGGTAGTTGCCGAGCCCGATGAATACGGGGTGACTGCCGAAATGGAATTTCGTAAGACTCAGCCAGCCTGCATACAGCACCGGGATCGCCACCATCAGCGCCAGAAACACCAGCATCGGAATCAGCAGTCGATAAAGCTGGATCGGACCCCGCGCCCTACGCCGGGAGCGGGCGTCGGCTACTGATCCGTGCCGGGCTGACGGCCCGACCCGGAACCCCAACCGAGCGAGACCGCCCCCGCGCCGCGCGGACGCTATATGGCCCCGTTCAGCCATTCTTGTTCGTTTCCCGTCCTTAACTGGGGGTCGCGAATGCCGCGCCGGCGAACTAGCAGGTCAGATGCTAGCAGGCTAGCCGCTCGGCTTGCAAACCGGGCATTCCCTCCGATTGACGCTACCTGTTTGCATCTGGGCCTATAAAAAGTTAGAAACGCATCTAAACCGGTATGCTTTCGAGCGAGATGCTCCCATCCAGATGAAAGGCAGTGCATAGGTGTGAACTGGATCACACTTCCCCCGCAGTGATCTGCCGCACGATACCGCTTAACAAAAACACCAAAGGAGGCCGACGTGAGCGACAAATCAGGTCCTGCGTCGAACGACGATCTTGAGTTCGTTCTCAAATCATTCCTGAACGCCTATCGCCCGACACTAGAGCGCGAGCTGAAACTAACCGAATCCGCTCCCGCACTGATCCAGGCGTCCAAGGACCATCCACCCACCTGCGACGACGAAATCAAGCTCGCGCGTGCCCTTTTTGAGCGATTCTTCACCCAGGACGTCGCCACGAGGCTGCTTCCGGATCAGGGCCGCGTTGTCTTCGGCAATCCGGATCAGTGGGCCTGGTGCTACCGTCACATCCTTTGCTGCCTGGTGTTCGGCTGGCTCGTCTGTCGCGGCCCTCGCACCTTCCGCGGCTTTGGTTACTACCTCTACCGATATTGGCGTTGCGTACGGGAAGCGCTTGGCCACCCCGTGTCCAGCCCGCCTACCATCGATGAGAAGCGCGACTTCGCCACGTTGGTCCGCATCCTCGCCGCCGCCTACGCGCCATCCATCCAAAGCCAGGTCAGGGACCTCGAATATCCTATCGACATCCCAACACAAATCGAATCCGGCCAGATCGATTGCACCATTGACGACAACGCCGCCACCTCGGTGTTCGAGCACCTGCTTTCGCCCGAATCTGCGGGTGCCCTGTTCGGCAGCACGGCGTTTTCCCAGTATGCGAACGAGGCCATCGCCCGCAGTTGCCGCTGCTACTGCATCTCGGCTCTGGAGTTCGGCTGCTGTCTCGCCCGCACCCACACGCTGAGCCAGGCCGTCGAATGTCTCAAACAGTTCATCACTCGCAATCGTCGCTGCTTCGAGCCGCTGATCGCTGAGATCGATGCGCCGCCCGCTTGCTCGACGCTTACCTTTGTCGCCGCTTGCAGCAACCTCGCCGGAATCGAGATTACCGGTACGGCTGCCGGCGCCGCCTTCACCAGCTACACACTTACCTACAGCATCGGCGGCGGCTCGCCCATCAACGACGCAGTCGTCTATCCCGATTGCTCGCGACCGCCAGCCTCGCCCTCGTCGGCAACGCCAGTCAGCGCCGGCATCCTCGGCTACCTCGACATCACGCTGCTGCCCCCGGCAACCACCCAGGCAACCGTGTACCTCGACGTGTACGGCAGCGGTGGGTTGCACCTACAGGTCAGCGCCGTGTTCCAGTTCGAGATCAACGCCATCGCCATCACCGCTGTCGCCACGGTGCAGACCACGATCGCGCAGGACCCGTTCAATCCAGTCCCTCGATTATCAAGATGGTGCAGAATGTCTCCAATCCCGCGTTGGAGCAGTCCGTCGGCGGCAGCATCAGCATCACCGGCAGCGCCTATGCCTTCGGATGCGGCAGTCAGATGACGCAATACCAGCTCGCGCAGTTCGGTCCGAGCGACCGGCGCCATGTGCACGTTGCCGGCTCCCGTGCCGAGCCCCACTGCCCTCGGTGGCACGCCGCTGATTGCCCCAGTCGTCTATGATGGCACCGCGGCCCATCCGTGGTCATCCGGGTGCTTCCTGGGCTTTCCGACGCCCAACACGATCCTCAACGGCGACCTGGTCGCCTCGTGGTCACGTGAGGGCTGCTGTCACCCCGTTCCCTCCGCCCGGTCACAGCTACACTGTCCCGAAGATCAGCTCGAACGCAGAAATGGGCCAGTGGGACAAGCGGACGCTACGTCATCTTCCTCGAGGTCGACGAGGGCCCGATCGTCCCTCCGCATGCTCCGGTGGTCCCGGCTGGCGAAGATCAGGTCGTCGTGTGGATCGACAACTATCCGGTCGTCGGAGCGATCACGCAGATCGGCAATGTCGTCGGCTGCGGTGACTTGCACCTGAAGGACTTTGTTGGCACGACCTGCCCGGTTTATCGGTATCGCCTGGGATTATCCGATCGACATCACCGCCGCCGAGAGCAGTTCCGAACGACAATTTCGGCGCCTATTCCTTGATCTATCAGCAGAACGGCGGGTCTCCGCGCGCCTTCCTGCCATCGGACTACAATCCGAACGGTTCGGCCCCGGGCGCGCCACCTACCGTGCGGGTGCCAAACCTTTGGCAGGCGGCGCCACCCACATTGGCGCAGGCCTCCATCCTGGCGTCGTGGGATATCGTGACCGCGCTCGATGGAGGAACCGCACCGGATCCGACCAAGCCCTGTATTGCGGCGAACCCCTGGCAATTGCCGCGCGGATGCCGGTGTGCCTATGTAATCATCCTCTATGTCAGCGACACGACGTGGGTGGGGGATGGCGGCAACAATCACAGCACAGGGCCGATTATGTTCGCCATTAACGTCATCAACGACATCGGCACGTGATCTTGTCGATCTGCAACCGTGACCGACGCCGGCGAATGGTTCCGTTTCGTCGTATCCGCGCTCGCGGTGTGGCGGCTGACCCATTTGCTGGCAGCCGAGGACGGCCCGTGGAATTTGCTGCTGCAACTTCGACGCTCCCTGGGCGGCACCGCCTGGGGCTCGATGATGGATTGCTTCAATTGCCTTAGCCTCTGGATCGCCATCCCGTTCGCGTTCTTCGTCGCGGACGGATGGCTGGGCCGGCTTGTCGTCTGGTTCGCCGCATCGGGCGCCGCTTGCCTGATCAATCGCCTGGGCACGGAGCCGATCGTGATCCAACCCCTGGATGGACCCGAACAGTTGAGGAGCGGATGATGGCATGCTGCGGCCAGGGGCGCACAGCGCTTGTTCAGGGTCGAGCCACCGGACAGGCACTGCCGACCTACGCCGGTCCGACTGTAAGAATCGAATTCACGCAGCAGGCATCGGTGCTCATCCGCGGCCCGTCCACCGGCCGTCACTATCAGTTTCACCCTGGATCGCCAGCACAGCAGGTCGACCCAAGAGACGCGGCCTCGCTCGTCAAGAGCGGCTATTTCCGACTCGTCTGAGGTCTGCCAACGGCTCCCCGTCACCCGGCCTTGTTTCCGGCGCGCCCGCGCCGCGGTTTGCCGCCCCGCAACCCGCCACGCTATCCTCAGCGTTCAGGACCAAGGCAATCGCGATGACCACCACCTACCTCCGCAGCGGCATCTTCCTCGCCCCGTTCCACAACCTGCGCGAAAATCCCACCCTCGCGCTGGAACGCGATTTCGAGCTGCTCCAGCACCTGGACCGGCTCGGTTACAACGAAGCCTGGATCGGCGAGCACCATTCCGGCGGCTTCGAGATCATCGCCTCCCCCGAAGTCTTCATCGCCGCCGCCGCCGAGCGAACCCGCCATATCCGCCTCGGCACCGGCGTCGCCTCGTTGCCGTATCACAACCCGTTCATCCTCGCCGACCGCATGGTGCTGCTCGACCACATCACCCGCGGCCGCGCGATGTTCGGCGTCGGCCCCGGCGCCCTCGTCCACGACGCCGCCAAGATAGGCATCCTCGCCGGCGATCAGCGCCGCATGATGCACGAAAGTCTCGATGTCATCGTCCGCCTCCTCAACGGCGAAACCGTTACGGAAAAAACCGACTGGTACAACCTTCAGGACGCCCGCCTGCAACTCCCCTGCTACACCCACCCGGTGATGGAGCTGGCCGTCGCCGCCTCGCGCTCCCCAACCGGCGCGCTGGCCTCAGGCCGGCACGGCATCGGCATGCTGTCGATCGGCGGCACCTCGCCCGATGCCATGAAGCACCACGCCAAAAACTGGGGCCTCTACGAACAACAGGCCCACCAGCACAACAAGACCGCCGACCGCCGCAACTGGCGCCTGGTCACCCTGCTGCATGTCGCCGAGACCCGCGAAAAAGCCCGCAATAACGTCCGTTTCGGCCTGGAGGCATTCGCCCAGTATTTCCGCGACGTCGCCACCTTCCCCATCGTTCCCGCCGGCATCGGCGACGCCTATGAATGGCTGCTGGACAACCAGGCCGCCTGCATCGGCACCCCGGACGACGCAATCGCCTACATCGAAACCCTGCAGCGAGGCTCCGGCGGCTTCGGCGCGATCCTGGAGCTCGCCCACAACTGGGCTGACTGGGACGCCACCAAACGCCACTACGAACTCATGGCCCGCTACGTCCACCCGCACTTCCAGGGCAGCCGCACCCTCCGTCACGCCAGCTACGACTTCGCCACTGACAACGGCGACCGGTTCCGCGACGAATCCCAGGCCGCCGTGCAGGCCGCAATCGACCGCCACGCCCGCACCGCCGCCGAATAGCCCCGTGAAAAAGTACCTCTCCCACTCGCGGGAGCGGCTTCGGCATCCTGTTCGTCGAGTTCCTGGACGAACCTCGCACCGAGGACCAGAACGTCCTGCCGTCGGCAGGTCCGCGTCTGGCTGATTGTTACCGACGCCGTCGCCGCGAAGATGCACGAAATGCCGGTGAACGACTTCTACAACACCAATGTCCGCATCGACCCGAACGGATGCGTCCGCCACACGATGTATGTTTGGGAGGTCAAGCCGCCCGCCGAGGCCAAACACGAATGGGACTACTACAAGCCGATTGCCACCATGGACGGCGCCGACGCCTTCCCGCCCCCGGCAACAACCGGCTGCCCACTCGTGCGCGCCTGAAGCCGGCGGCAAGCCATGGCCGGGCTTGTCCACGGCGGGGTCCGGCCATTCACCTCGTCTCTATCGCAGCAAACGCCCGCCGCTTGTCATCACTCCAACGGCAGCGGCAGCGGCACCCACCGCAGTCCCGACGGCTCGGAAACCAGCATTGGTACGGAGTGATCCTTCTGGGCGCGCGCGGCATCAGCATACTTCACCACGTCGTCCGGCGACTTTATTTGCATGTCGCGCACCTGCAAGATCACCGTCCCTGCATTGATGCCCGCATTCGCCGCCGCACTCCCGATCGCAACGCCCGTAACCACCGCCCCCTGTTGGTGCTCATCCAGGTGGTACTTCGAACGCAGCTCCGGCGTGATCGCCGACATCTCCAGACCGAAATTCACCAGTGCCTCCGGCCGAAGCTCCGGCTTGGCCACACCGGGGGTGCTCAGGAACATGCCGTATGTTTCATTCTCCGGCAGTGGCGCCAGAGTGACGCGTACGGTTTGCGCCGCGCCGCCTCGCCACACACCCAGAGCCACGGTGGTTCCCGGCATCGTCTCTACGACATCGCGCAACAGGGCGCGGCTATCTTTCGCGTACTCGTTCCCCATCGCGGAGATGAGATCGCCCTGGCGGAGAAAGGACGTGATGATATCGCCCGCGCGAAGGCCCGCCGCGGCGGCAGGGCTGCCATCCATCACCTGCAGGACAATCGAACCCCACGGGCCCGGAAGCCCATAGGTGCTGGCGAGATCAGGTGTCAGCGACTGAAGGCGCACCCCCAGATAAGCCGGTTTCATCGAGCCCGACTTGTAGTCCCGCATATGCGTCACGAGAAACTTTGCATCGTCGATCGGAATCGCGAATCCGATGCCGATATTGCCTGTGCTCGTCGTGGTCGTCTCCAGCGCGGAGTTGATCCCGACCACCTCGCCAGCGGCATTGAACATCGGGCCACCAGAGTTGCCCTCGTTGATTGTCGCATCTGTCTGTATGTAGTCATCGAACTCAGTAAAATGCATGTCGCGATTGAGAGCGCTGATGATACCGGTGGTTACGGTGCTGCTGAAATTGAGCGGATTGCCAATCGCAATCACAAAATCGCCCTGCCGCAGCGTGTCGCTGTCGCCGAGCTTGACCGGCGAGAACGGCCTCTCGGCTTGTATTTTGATCACCGCGACATCGCAGCAGGCAGCCTCGGCCACCAACACCGCGGGATATTGAGCGCCGTCACTCAGGGTAACCACGAAGCTGACTCCGTTGTGCACGACGTGCTTGTTGGTCACGACTTACCCGTCAGAGGTCACAATGAAGCCGCTGCCATACCAGATGCTTTGATCGGGTGAGGCCGCCTGTGCGATGACCGACTGGCCTGGTGGGATGTCGATTTTCTTGTAGCGTGTGGTTGTTATGTTAACGACCTGGGGCAGCAGCGTGGCGATCAGGTTGGGCAGGCCGGGATCGATGAGCCCGCTGGCGGCAGCCGGGCGCGTCGCCGCTATCCCGATCAGTAGCATGGCTATGGCCGAAAGCCGGACGGCAGCACGCACGCCATACGTTCGCATGATCTGTTCTCCCCTTTTTGTCGGCCGA
This sequence comes from uncultured Pseudomonadota bacterium, assembly GCA_963810715.1. GTDB lineage: Bacteria > Pseudomonadota > Alphaproteobacteria > Acetobacterales > Acetobacteraceae > DATDIC01. The sequence continues at coordinate 145,409 of CAWEOZ010000004.1, forward strand.
GCCGATCGCGGCATTCGACCCAGCGACCAATAACTGGCCATTCTCGCTAAATGCCACGGTTGTGTTGTCAAATCCAGGACAAGATGCCATCCAGTGGCACGTTGACCCGGAAACACCCGCCACCCTCCCGGGCGGCAGGCGGGAGATAAAGAGCGTTTTGCGCGAATCTCCAAGTCTCGGTGCCTGCGGGGTGAGGCTTTCTCGTTCTTGCTGTGTAACGGCGCCTGGTATCATAAGTCCGCGGAGCACCCATGACAATCACCCTCTACTCCTACCCGGAGCTTTTCGGGGTGGCCGACAATAACGGCTACGGCCTGAAAGTATTCGCGTTCCTCAAACTCACCGGCGTGCCGTTTACGCACCGGCACATAGTGGACGCTTCCGCCGCGCCCCGCGGGCAGCTTCCCTACATCACCGACGATGAAGCAGTGATCGGCGATAGCGGAACGATCATCGCGCATCTTATTCGCAAATATGGCCTGACAATAGACAGCGCGCTGACCGCTCCACAACGCGACCTCAGCCATCTGGTCACGCGCATGCTCGACGATCTCTACTGGGTCATGTCCTATTCACGCTGGAAGGATGAGCAATTCTGGCCATCGTTCCGCGATGCACTGCTACGCCAGCATCCGGACATGACGGAAGAAGGCCTGCGAAAGGCGCAGGAATTTAATTCCCAGCGCTACTATTACCAGGGCATCGGCCGATTTGCCCCAGCCGCCGCCTACGCGCGCGGGCTTGCGGATTTGCAGGTGCTGGCGAACCTCATTCCGGCCGATGGTTACATGCACGGCTCGACCCCTACCAGCGTCGACGCCGCCGTCTACGGCTTTGTCGCTAACATTTTCTTCTACTCAATCGAAACGCCGCTTAAGCAGTTCGTCGCCTCGCATGCCAATCTGGTCCGCCATTGCAACGCAATTCACACCGCCATCAGTTGAACCGCACCCGTATGATCACGGCCGTCCCGCGCCATATCGGGATAGCGTCGCCATTAGCATCACGGGGAACAGCACGAACATCGAAACGATCGAGAATACCGCGGAGACATTGCCGTAATTGCCACCGATTGCCGGGCAACCGTAGAAGCCGAACAGAATGAAGCAGGCACCGCCGTCACAAACGCCCGGCGCAATACGTCGCCACCGCAAACCCGGCTCAACACGAGCGGCAGCAGAACACGGAAGAGATCCCATACCGCCCACAGCGCCGGCAGCACCACGAACGGGAACAGCGCCCAGCCGAAAACCCCAAGCGCCTGCGCTGCCACTCCCATATCGCCATGCGTCGTGACGGTGCGCACCGGCGCATAGCTCCATAGATTGCCGCTCGCCATTACCGCTAGCCAGAACAGGAACAGCACACCGGCCGAGCGGATCTTCGCGACGCGCCGCCTGAGAACCAGCGCGCAGACCACATACAACACCCCGTTGCCGATCCCAGGTCCGGCCAGCGCGATCGCCGTTGCATCGAGGCCATGTCCCATTCGGAATATCTTCCGGTACTCAACGTCTTCGTCGATATCCTGCTGCAGCAGCACGTTCGACAGGTCCAGGTGCCCATAGTGGATGGCCAATGGATCCGCCTTGAAACCGAGCAGCCACGCCATGACGGCATGCGAATACTCATGCAAGAAAAAGGCAATTGCATGCGCAACCAGCAGAGCCAAAACCGTCAGAACAGCGAACCGCAGCTCACCCCGGGCGAACCCCGGCGCCGACGAATTCACCCTCGCCCACGCCAGCGGCGCGTTGGTCCATGAACGGCTCCTTGCCTTTCCCGGCGGGCAGGACGAGCCCGGAAGCGTTTCAACTAGTCCGAAGTTTCCATTTGAGAACTGCGTAAGAGGCTGATTTGATTCGATGATTTGGCGATCAGCCTTTTGGTCTACTGGACACGCATTGGTTGGATGTTGAGCAGCCTGAATGCGTCCTCCTGGAGCTTGGTTGGTTCGGCGTACAGCGTGAAGCTATGCGCGAGGCGTAGCGGCACACGCATGGTGTTGCGGGTCAGGGTGCCGAGATGGGCCATGAGGCCGGCGAAGCCCATGACGCGCAGACCGCCGGCTGAGCGCTTGGTCGCCTTCTTGGTCTTGGCGAGTTCGGATGGCTCGGTGCTGACGATGGGTGAGGAGCGTTCTGCCCTCGTGGCGGTAAGCCCGGTGTCATGGAACAACAGCGGTGCCAGGGCGTGCCGCAGATGCCACTCGACGTGATAGGCGAGCATGCACAGGAAGACGTGGGCGCGCACGCGCGGTGCGGTCCAATGGCGGATCGGGCGGATATCGAGATCGACGGTCTTCAGGCTGCGGAAGGCCCGCTCGACGCGGGACAGGTCCTTGTAGGCCTGCACCGCTTCATTCGCATCGAGCTGCCCGGCCGGCACGGATGTGCGGATCACGTAGATACCGTCGAGACGAGCCTCCTGTTCTATCTGCTGCGTCCGACGCTGGAAGGCGAAGTGGCCATCGCGGATCGCCACGGCGAAGTGCTTGGCCATCTTCCGGCTGTTCACCACGCCACCGACCGCCAGGCCGATCTCGGCGGCACTGCGCAACGGTGAGTTCCTGCGGCGGACCTGCGCCTGGATGCGGAGCAACTCGCGTTCGGTGGCGGCCAGCAATTCCTCCCGCTTGCGCGCGCGTTCGGCGGCGAGTTCGCGGTTGCGGCAGACAATGAGCCGTTCGCCGGGGAACATCTCGGGCGCGCTGATCTCGGCCAGGTCGCGCTCGTCGAACAGCGACAGCTGCAACGGCCCGTTCTCCGCCGCCAACGCTTGAATGGCCGGTGCCCGCAGGCAGGTGATCCAGTCCACGCCGGCAGCTTTGAGGTCTGCGTCGATCCGCGCCGAGGTGATCATGCCGCGGTCGCCCACCAGCACCACGCGGTTGATGCCGAAGCGGTCCTTGAGCTTCTCGACCTGCGAGCTCAGCGTCGCCGGATCGGCCGTGTTGCCATCGAACACCTCGACCGCGACCGGCAATCCGTCTCGTGTGCACAACAGCCCATACACGATCTGTGGGCGGTCACCGCGGTGATCACGGCTGTAGCCATGCTGCGCCAGCGGACAACAGCGGCCCTCGAAATACGATGAACTGACGTCGTAGAGCACCAATACGCCATCCTGGAGATGCCGCCTTGCCAGGCCGTTCTCAATCCGCTGCTGGTGTTCGAGCAGCCAGTCCAATGCCTCGTATGCCTCGCGCTCCTTCACCTCGCCCAGGCGCAGCACCGCGCCCAGGCTCGATGTCGCGGTCTCCTGGTCCACCGCACGGACAAACCCGAGCTTGGAGCGCGGCGTGATCAGCCGGTCCACGACCATCGCCACCACCAGATCGCAATGCCGCCGCGACGCCGCGTCCCTTGCTGTGCTCAGGATCAGCCGGTCCAGCGCGATCCGGCGCAGCATGCCGAGCGCCGCCGCGACGTGGCCATGCGGCAGTGATCGCTCCATCCGCATCTCGTGCGGTCCGGTGCCGATCACCGTGCCGCCCTTCAACAGCGCCTTCAGCCCATCGATCACATCGCCCGGCAGCTTGCTCAGGTTCGCCAGCGTGCGCTTCTGCGCGCGGCCGTGTTCGTCGCGGAAGCTCTCCCGCAACAGCACCGCGGGCGGCGACGTCCGATTGGGCACCGTCTCGATGAACATGCCCGAATCGAATCACATTCCGGCCGATTGGGGAATCCCTACATGGACACAAAATCAAAGGCGCACGAAGCCAACCCTCGGAAAAGAACCGTCGTTCAAGTCAACGCAAGTGAAAACTTCGGGCTAGGTTGCGATGTTCGGGAAAGGGGAAACGCTGACTCGCTCCGCGCCAGGCCCGCCCACGAAGCTGGACTGAACGGCGGCTGCATTCAAATCACTCCGCGGTTTCGGCTGGCTTCACCTCGGGATAATATTGCGGCGCCTCCCGCCGATCGAACATGCCGTAATCGCGCACCACGCGCACATGACGAAGCCGCGCGCCGTCCGACTCCGACCGGGCCGCCGCGAACGCCGCCGCCTTGTCGCGCCACGACAGCAGAAGAATCAGGTCGCCCGGCGTCAGCACGGCATCGAAAACATCCCAGCCCACCAGCCCGTCCGCGTGCCGATCAAGGCCCAGGAACGCGGAGCAGCCGGCCGAGTCTGGCGCCTCTTTCGAGTGCTCCCGCCGCGTCGCCGTAATCAGCGTCACCGTCGTGCCGGCGCCGACTTCGGTCTCGTCCAGCCGCTGCTCCTCCAGGGTGTAGCCTTCAGGAATTTGTGTGTCCTGCGTCACCTGACCCACCCGCAGGTGATAGTCGAGCAGGATTTCGGAGCGGCCCTTTTCCTGCACCATGTGGTGCCGCATCTTCGTTCGCCAGCGAACCACGGCCTTCTCGTCACGCCAACCGGATAGCGAGAGAATCCATCCCTCCCGCGTCAGGCTGCGATAGCGGATATTGTCAACGAACCCGTCGATCGCGTCCAACTCCGGCCGCAGCATCCTGGCATTGCCGAGATAGACGTCCCATTGATCCGGCTTCGGATGCACCTCGAAAATTACCGAGAACACTGAACCCTCCCTTCGCGACTCTCTGCTTCACGTCGGCGGCGACTTGGATAGCCTCCCTATTCATGATGCGCTCTCTTGTGCGCACCGCAGAACAGCGAACGAGGCCGAAGGCACCCCCTCACGGCATATCTATGACCGTCCAGCGATGCTGTCCCACGGGATCGCTTCGACCGCGATCGAAGTATGCGCGTTTCACCGGAATCGGAAGCAGAGCTACCAACAGCACGCGGACGCGAATCCTTGGCGCGAGTCCAGAGGGCAGCGCCCGGCCAGCGCCCGTCGCCTGGTTGCGATATCCAATCGCCCGGCGCAATCTGGCGGCCGATGGCCCGCGGCGAACTCAACGCTTGGATTGAAAAGGTGCTCGGTTTCCGCATTCCGGGGCCCGGCGGCACGCGCGAACAGCGTCAGCCCTATCCGAAGCTGCTGCAGCGCTGGCAGGAAGCGCAAGCGGTCGCTCGCCAAGCCGCACAGGAGATCGGCAAGGCGGTGCTGGCGCTGCCGGACGTGCAAGCCGACCCGCGCTTCTCGCACGCACAGGATGCTGTCGGGATGCTGCCCGGACTGATCCCCGATTTCGGCGACGAACTCGCATCTCTGCTGCAGCAGGGCAGTGGGCAAGGCGAAGCCGGCGCCGGCGACGCACTCGCACTAGTGGCGACCTACCGCCAGCGCGTGGCCGCCGCGACGGGGCTGGGCAACCTCGAACGTTTCGCCAGGAAGCATGTCGGCGAGTTTGCCGTGCAGGCCACGCTGGACGACGCGCTTGCCGACGTCGAGGCCGGCCTGAAAACCTCCGCATAGACCGACCGTTCCCCGATCGGAGACGAACCATGGCTGACGAACTCTCGGACTTCCTTGCTGACCCGAACGGAGAGACCTTCCTGCGCCTTCGCGCGCTGGTGGAGGCTTCTCCCCGCTACGCGATGATCTCCGACGAGGACGAACGCCTGGCGGAACTGGTCGAGGCCGGCGCCTATGATGAGGCCGCCGAACTCGCCGAACAACTGATGCCGAACTGGCTACTGAGCCCGCGCGTCCATCGCCTCGCCACAACGGCGGCGGAACAGCTCGGCGCCACGGAAACCGCGGCACGCGAACGCTATCTGGAGCGAGCCTGCACGAAAGGACTGCTTCTCGCCGGCGACGGCACGCGCGAACGACCCTATCCGGTCCTGCACGTTGCCGACGAGTACGACCTGCTCGGCATACTCGACAAGGAGCCTGTTGGTCAGAAAGTTGCCAACGGGACAGATGGGCCTTGCGACGTGATCACATGCGCCGACGGATCTGAGGTCTGGTTCAGCATCGCTTCCGGTCTCCAGAACGCGGTCGCGCTGACCCAGTAACTTCGCGGAGAAGACGCCGATGCCCGACGACACCTTCGCACTGCGGGAAAGTTCGATCCGCGAGGACAAGTTTTCCCCCGTCGTTACCGAGCTTTTGCAGCTCGTTGGCCTGCACGCACCCGCGGAGCCGGAGGAGGAAGCCGCAGCATCGGGCTACGGCAAGGGCCTCGATAAATTTGGTTTCGCCAATTATGCGAAGGCCGCCATCCCCAGCAAACTCAAACGGATCGTCGAAGCGCCCACCCCGACGATGATCGGCTCCGCCGACTGGCGTGCCCTGGCAGACGAGCAGGCGGCGGCGGCAGACAAGACACGCCTCGACCTGAAAGCACTCGTCCAGGACATTGCCACAAGCCAGAGCCAGACAGAGGCAGACGAACTCTCGGCTGCCGTGGACAAGCTGCTAGCCAGCGTGGACCACGGCAAAGAGGTCGATCTAGGCAAGTTCGGGAAAGTCCCCCCTGCGGATATCGAAACAAAGTGGTGGGAATTGAACACGCGGGCCACGACGGCACGGGAGAAGGCCGCCGCCGAAGCCAAGAAACGGCTTGCCATGAACCCCGATCGCGCAGCCGCCGCGCTTCGGCTGGCCGACGATCCCCGCAACAACCCGGAGCGGAACCAGGTCACGGAGGCGCTCAAGCAACTGGAAGCGAGCACCGCCAAACTCACTAGCGCGTCGCCGCAGCAGCAGGCGTCCGCCCAATTTGCGCAACTGAACGAGGTGCAGAAGGTCCTGTTCGCCTGGAACGACCGCCGTACCCGGGAAAATCTTCCACCCTCCGCGGAGGCGCTCGCGCTCGGCGATCTCGTACAAAGGATGCAGCGCGAGGCGATCAGGGGCATTGCCGAACGTGGCGACGATCTGCCGCTTCCCGCCGGAATCGATCCTACAGACGCGGCAGCGGCGCAGCGGTCGTGGAAGAATATGTGCGCCAGCGGCAAACCCGGTTGGATCGCCGACGAGGGCAACCGCATCAACGTTCCCGTCCCGACGCAACAGCAGGCCGCCGCCTGCAAGAGCGGCATCACCGCAGAGCAGGCCAAGCAATTCCGAGTCGAGATACTGTCGAATTTCGCCCAGTTGATGCAGACCGATGCCGGCCGCTCGCTGGTCAACAAGCTCAACACCGGCAAGCACCAGGTCAGCATCCTGCCCGGCGACGAGGCCGCGGCGGTGCCGGATGGCGCGTTCAGCGGATCGAGAAGCCGCACAAAAGGCCAGGGTTCCGCCAGCAGGGTCCTTATACCTCCCGGCGGTTGCGACAGCGATACGATGTACCAGACGGACAAACACAACGTACTCACTGTGCCCTCGGCCGTCACCATGGGGCACGAGCTTGTCCACGCCCTGCACAACAGTCGCGGCACCAACCGGGGCGCGCTGCAAGTGTCCGACGACGAAATGGAAAAGTGGAAGTCGCGCGGCATCGAGGACAAGAAACGGTGGACCGATGCCGAAGAGTACCAGACCATCTTCAAGGGCAAGATCTCCGAGCAGACTTTGCGGGCCCAGATGGGCCTGTCCGCCACGCGCTTCGGCCATGTCACCCAGATGATCGACAGCCCGGACGGCCTGAAACCCGTCTCCGGCGAGCTGGAAGCCGTATTTGAAGACGCGATCAAGACCGACGCTGAGATCGCTGAATTTGGCGCCGATAAGGCGGTTTCCAAACCTGGTCGGGAAGAAATCGACCGCCAGCTCAAGCAACGTAAAATAGATCCAGCGGCCCTGACCGATCGTCAGAAACTGGATATCCTGAAATCCGATCTCGCCGGGCCGCTGCCCGACGGTTGGCCGTGCTCCACCCTCTCGGTCGACCAGCTCAAGAGCATCGTTGCCAACAAGCTCGACTATAGGAAGTTCCAGCCCCTCGGCTGGTCGGCTTTCGACGTCAAACCGACCGATTTGGTGGCCTTCATCGCGCAGGAGGTGTTTTACGATCGAACGCCTCAAGGATTGGCGTTCCAGCGGCTGGGCGGCGATACGGCGGTCAAGAAAATGACCAGTTTTGCTCAGCTCACCGGTGCGAACATGCCCCAATCTCCAGCGGCAGAACTCGCCGGTGCATGCGCCGGTCTGTGCACAACCGGGAAACTGAAAGCCCTGGAGCAAGCCCCGAAGGCGATCGACGCATTCATGGTCCAGGCAAAAGACGAAATCAGCCAGGACGCGCTGAGCAAGACACCGACCGGCGGCACGGTAACGAAACGGCTGGACGCCATCGAGGCGGCCTGGAAATTCGCCAGCACGGGAATCGTCAACCAGTTCGAAAATTCCGCGTTGCGCCTCGCGCGCCCAAAAGACAGCGAAATCGACAAGACCGACCTGGTCGATAAGATGGTCACCGCCATGCAGGACCTTGGTCTCGCGGTCAAATCAGCGATGCAGGATCGGCTGCCGGGCCTGTTCATTGACGAGGCCGTCGAGAAGGCGCGCACGGCGATCGCAGCGTGTCAGATTGCCGAAGCCGGAACGCTCACCAGCAAGAGCAAGACGGCCCAACGCGCGGCCCTTTGCAAGAAGTTCGGCGGCTATCTGCAGGGTCTCGACGACCGGATAAAGTCGGTGCGTGCGCGCGTGGACAAATCCGTCAACATCATACGGGCCAGGACGGGCGGCTACACCGCAGAGGATGTGGAGACGCTCAAAACGTTGCTGAAGACGCCACTCCTGAGCCGCGAGCTCTATCAAAAGATTCAAGGCACGCTCAGCAGCGCGCAGGACGCACTGCAGTAACGGGCACGGCGAAAAGCGGCCGCGATGCAGCGGCATGCGAATCCTACTTTCGCGCCCAGGGGAATCGGGAGGCTTCTGTGAGAGCGGCATCGCGAGGGAACCCCTATCCCGATTGAGCCGCCGCGGTCCTCGCCACACCATCAAAACGCGATACGACGCTTGACAGAAAAGACAGTCGCTCAAGCGATCACATGCTACTCCGCGGCGGCGGTCTTGCGCGGCGCGGTCTGCACGACCGGCGCGAGGGCAGGTGCGTTGAAGGAGACGTTTCGCCGGCCGGCTTCGACGGGCCGGTAGAGCGTATCGCGCTGCTCCGGAACGCGGCCGATAGAGCGGATCAGGCTCTCCATGTCCTCGGGCGGGAATTCCTGCCCGTGCTGGGTGCCGGCGGCGCGCGAGATGCTTTCGTTCATCAGCGTTCCACCCATGTCGTTGGCCCCGGCGTTGAGGCAGGCGGCGGCGCCCTGGGGGCCCATCTTCACCCAGGAGGTCTGGATGTTGGTGATCAGCGGGTGCAGCGCGAGCCGGGCGACCGCGTGCATAAGGACGGCTTCGCGGAAGGTCGGTCCCTTGCGCGCCATGCCGCGCAGATACATGGGCGCTTCCATGTGCACAAAGGGCAGCGGCACGAATTCGGTGAAGCCGCCGGTTTCGAGCTGCGCGTCACGCAGGGCGAGCAGGTGGCGAGCCCAGGAGAGCGGACGCTCCACGTGGCCGTACATGATCGTGGCTGTGGTGCGCAGGCCGAGCCGGTGCGCCGCGCGCACTACATCCAGCCATTGGCGTGTGTTCACCTTGTCGGGGGCAATGATGGCGCGGATTTCGTCGTCGAGGATTTCGGCGGCGGTGCCGGGCAAGGTGCCGAGGCCGGCCCGTTTCAGCTCGGCGAGGAAGTCGGGGACCGAGCGGCCGAGCGTGGCGGCGCCCTGCGTGACCTCCAATGGCGAGAACGCGTGGATGTGCATGTCGGGCAGCGCCGATTTGATGGCTTGGCAGATGCCCAGGTAAGTGCGGCCGGTGTAGTCGGGGTGGATGCCGCCTTGGAGGCAGACCTCGGTGGCGCCGCGGTCCCAGGCTTCGCTCGAACGGCGGACGATCTCATCCAGGTCGAGGTCGTAGGCGGGGCCGCGCAGGGCCTCGTGCGTCTTGCCTTTGGAGAAGGCGCAGAACTTGCAGCGATAAGCACAGATGTTGGTGTAATTGATATTGCGGTTGACGACGTAGCGGACGACATCGCCGGACACGCGACGACGGAGCGAGTCAGCGGCGAACATGACGTGATCGGCGTCGATGTCGCGGGCGGCGAACAGGCGGACGATGTCCGGTTCCGTCAGGCGGTGGCCATCGGTTGCCTTTGCAACGGTCTCGGCGATGGCGGGATCGACGCGGTCGAGCCGGGCGGGGGTTCGGCGCGGGATGGCGGTCAGGCCGGGGGCCCATGAATCGACGCGGGCCCAGCCTTCGGAATCCATGGCCCGGCGAATCGGCGTGGCGACTGCCGGGGCGAGCCACCGGTCGGCGGCGTGCGCAAATTCCGGATAGATGGGCAGGCGGGCGACCAGGATTTTGCCGGCGGCGGCGGTGCGTTCGGCGAGAGCGTCGATGGCCGGCCAGGGCGCTTCCGGATTGACGTGATCCGGGGTGACGGGAGAGACGCCGCCCCAATCGTCGATGCCTGCCTCGATCAGGTGTCCATAGACGCCGGGCGACAGATTGGGCGGGGCCTGCACGTGGATGTCGGATGGCAGAATCAGGCGAGCGGCGGCGATGGTCCAGAGCAGGTCGTCGAGATCGGGTTCCGGCGCCTGGGCGCGTTTGGTGCCGGGCTTGGCGCGGAAGTTCTGCACGATGACTTCCTGGATATGCCCGTGCGCGCGATGCAGGTCGCGGATCGCGATCAGGGAGTCCAGTCGTTCGGCGCGGGTTTCGCCGATGCCGATCAGGATGCCGGTGGTGAAGGGGACCGCCAACTCTCCGGCGAGGCGGATGGTTTCAAGACGGACTTCCGGCCGCTTGTCGGGAGAGCCGAAATGCACCCCGCCGGGTTCGCACAGGCGGTCACTGGCGGATTCCAGCATGATGCCCTGGCTGGCGGAGACAAGGCGCAGGACAGAGATTTCGTTCCGGTCCATCACCCCGGGGTTCACGTGCGGCAGCAGGCCGGTTTCACGCAGCACCAGCGCGCACATATCACGCAGGAAGTCGATGGTGCTGGATACGCCCAAAACGGCGAGTGCTTCGCGCGCGGCGCGGTAGCGCAGCTCCGGCTTGTCGCCGAGGGTGAACAGCGCCTCCGTGCAGCCGGCGGCGGCGCCGGCGCGGGCAATCGCCAACACTTCGTCCGGCGAAAGGTAGGCGGCGTGGCCGGCGCGCGGGCGTTCGGCGAAGGTGCAGTAGTGGCACACATCGCGGCAGAGCTTCGTCAGCGGGATGAACACCTTGCGCGAGTAGGAGACGATGCGCCCATGCGTCGCGTCTCGAATGGAAGCAGCCTGGGCGGCGAGTTCGGCAAGCGGCGTGTGCTCGATCCAGGCGATCAGGTCGCGGTCGGTCATATCGGCTTCTTCGTTAGTTGCTTACGGCGGGCATGACGTCTTCGGCGAAGCGTTGCAGGCGGTCCAGCGTTTCCTGGCGTGTCGGCGCGGTGAGCAGCACGATCAGATGCCGCACGCCGGCCCGCGCCAGGCCGGACGCGTCGGCGATCATCTGCGCCGTGCTGCCGGTGAAGGGAATGCGGACGTCGTGGGGGCTGGTCTGCGCCGACCAGGACACGGGTTTGAACCACAGATAGGCGATATCGATGGAGGCGGGATCGCGGCGTTCCTTCTCTGCCGCGCGATGCAGGCGCTCGATGCCGGCGCGCATCCGGGCCGGCGTATCCAGCGGGATCTGCTGGTTGTTGGAGACCGGGTACCATGCATCGCCGAACCGCGCAGTGCGGCGCAGCGCAGGCCCGCTTTCGCCGCCGACCCAGACGGGGAGCCGCGATTGCAGCGGGCGCGGGCGGAAAATCACATTTTCGAAGTTGACGTGCCTGCCGTGGAAGCGCGGATCGTCGCTGCTCCATAGCTCGCGGCAGGCGGCGACATATTCGTCGGTGACCGCGCCGCGATCATCGAACGAGGGCGCGCCAAGAGCCTCGAACTCCTCCCGCATCCAGCCTGCTCCGATGCCGGCAACGACGCGTCCGCCGGAGAGCACGTCGGCGGTGGCCAGCATCTTCGCGGCGGTTACGGCAGGGCGGTGGGCGACGACCATGACGGAGGTGAGCAGGCGGATACGCTCCGTGCAGGCGGCGAGGAAGCACAGCATGCCGAGCGCGTCGAAGCATTCGCCCGTGGGGGTGCCGGGCCAGACGCCGTCCTCGGTGTAGGGGTAGCGGGTGGCGACATCGCGCGGCAGGACGAGGTGGTCGACCACGCCGAGGAAGGCGTAGCCGAGCGCTTCCGCCCGCTGCGCCACGGCGATCAGACCGGCCCGCTCGGTCAGCCAGCCCTGCGCGCGGATGTGGATGCCGAAATCCATTCCCTTGGCCCCTGCCCTTTGGCGCGGCATCCTGTGGTAGGATGCGGGCGCAGGCAAATACCGGCCGGAGGAACATATGCAGATCGGATGCAGCGCGCCGACCAGCGGCCCCCTGACGCACACGGACAACCTGACCCGCATCGCGACGGAAGCGGAGATGCTGGGGTTCGACTATGTGACAGTCAGCGATCATATCATGATCCCGACCGATGTGGCGTCGCGGTATCCGTATACGGAAAGCGGCGAATTCCCGTCGGGGGCACGCGTGGACCGGCACGAGCAGCTAACCACCGCGACGTGGGTTGCCGCGAAGACATCGAAGCTGCGGATCGTTACGTCAGTGATGGTGGTGCCGCACCGGCCGGCGGTGCTGACGGCGAAGATACTGGCGACGATCGACGTGCTGTCGAAGGGGCGGCTGACCCTGGGCATCGGCGCCGGATGGATGCGCGAGGAGTTCGAGGCGATCGGCACGCCGCCATTCGAGGAGCGCGGGGCGGTGACCGACGAATACATGATGGCGTGCAAGGAATTGTGGGAGAAGGAGGATCCCCGGTTCCAGGGCAAGTACGCCGCGTTCAACAACGTGGTGTTTCAGCCGAAACCGGTGCAGCGACCGATCCCGATCTGGGTGGGTGGGGAAAGCGGCGCGGCGCTGCGGCGCACGGCGAAATATGGCGATGCGTGGTATCCGATCGGCACTAATCCGCAGTTTCCGATGGACACGCTGACACGGTACAAGGCGGGCGTGGCGAAGCTGCGAGGACTGGTGGAGAAAGCCGGGCGGGATCCGGGAAAGGTCGGGCTGGCGTATCGCGTGTCCGCCAATGTGGAGGCGCAGCCGAAGGGACGCGTGGACGGCGAGCGCAAGCTGTTCACCGGCGGGCCGGCGGACTTCGTCGGCGATATAACGGCGCTGGCGGAGCTGGGAGTGAGTTATTTTGATTTCGGTCTGTTCGGGCCGACGCTGCAGGCCACGCTGGATAACATGCAGCGTTTTAAGGACGCGGTGATCGCGAAGGCGCGCGGATAGATAAGGAGGGGGTGTCGGATGCAGCTCGGCATCACGGCGGACATGTCCGGGGCACAGCCGACGCTGGACCTGGAACGCGTGCTGGAAGCCGAGCGGCTTGGCTTCGCGGAGGTGTGGACGGGCGAGGCATACGGCACCGATGCGGTGACCTCGGTCGCATGGATCCTGGCGCGCACGACGCGCATCAAGGCAGGCACCGGCATCATGCAGATACACGCACGGACGCCGGCCATGGCGGCGATGACCGCGATATCGTTGCAGCATCTGTCGGGCGACAGGTTCCTGTGCGGCGTCGGCGTGTCGGGGCCGCAGGTGGTGGAGGGGTGGCATGGCGTGGCGTACGGGAAGCCGATGCTGCGCACCAAGGAATATATTGCGATCATGCGCGCGATCCTGGAGCGCAAGGCGCCGCTCGAGTTTCACGGCGAGCACTATGACATTCCGTATCATGGGGCCGGCGCGACCGGGCTGGGAAAGCCGCTGCGCAGCATCGCACATGCCCGGCCGGGACTGAAATTCTACACCGCGTCGATCACGCCGGCCGGGCTGCGCACGGCCGGAGAGGTGGCGGACGGGGTGCTGCCCATTTTCTATTCCCCGGAACAGCCGGAGATCGTGACTGAACCGATTCTGGAAGGAATGCACGCGGCGAGGCGTGCGGTGTCGCTGCAAGGTTTCGACGTGGCACCGTATGTGCGGGCGAAGATGGGCGCCGATGTAGCGGCGTGCCGCGACGCAATCCGGCCGGAGCTGGCGCTCTACATCGGTGGCATGGGCGCGCGGACGAAGAATTTCTACAACGATGTCGCGCGTAAGCTGGGATACGAGGCGGCGGCAAAAGCGGTCCAGGATTTGTACTTGGACGGCAAAAAGAACGAGGCGGCCGCTGCGGTGCCGGACGCGCTGATCGACGAGATTTCGCTGGTGGGACCGGCGGAGCGGATCAAGGACCGGCTGGCGGCGTGGAAGGATGCAGCACGCGACGGGCATGTCGGCACGATGGTGCTGAAGGGCGCGAGCGTGGAGGTGATGCGGGTCGTGGCGGAAGCGCTGTTATGAAGGCGTGATCGCGCCTGGCGTGCAGGTCGAACTATTTGCCTGGCAACTATTTTTCCATTTGGACTAACAGCTGGCCGAGAACCTGCAGCGGGAGCAAACGGCATGACCGAAACACCACCCGTCCGCCTTGACCGTGAGGATGAGATCGGCGTCATCACCGTGGATTATCCACCGGTGAATGCACTCGGGCCGGGCGTGCCGGAGGGGGTTATCGCCGCGATCCGACAGGGCAACGCGGATCCGGCGATCTGCGCGATGGTGCTGATTGGGGCGGGGCGCAGCTTCATCGCCGGGGCCGATATACGGCAGTTCGGGAAGCCGCGCGTGCAGTTGCCGCTCGGCCAGCGTGTCTATGACATACTGGATTCCAGCGAGAAGCCGGTGGTCGCGGCGATTCACGGCTATGCGCTGGGCGGCGGTCTGGAGATCGCCATGGCGTGCCATTATCGCATCGCCGTGGCGAGCGCGAAGGTCGGGCTGCCGGAGGTGCTGATCGGCATCCTGCCCGGCGGTGGTGGTACGCAGCGGCTGCCCCGGCTTGCGGGCCCGAAGGTTGCATTGGAGATGATCACGTCCGGCCGCCACGTACCGGCGCCGGAGGCAGCGAAACACGGTATCCTGGATGAGGTGCTGGCGGAGGGTGCCGATTTGCGCGCCGAAGCCATCGCGTTTGCGAAGCACGTCGCCGATCGCCGTCCGCTGCCACGGGTGCGAGACAGGAACGAGCGATTGCAGGAAGCGCGGGACGACCCCGGCATCTTCGATGCGATCCGCAGGTCGATTGCGCGGCGTGCCCGGAACCAGAAGGCGCCGTACAACTGCATTGCGGCGGTGGAGGCGGCCTGCACTCTGCCGATCGACGCGGGTTTGAAGCGTGAGCGGGAATTGTTCGCCGAACTGGAGAACTCCGACGAAGCACGCGCGCTGCGCTACGCGTTCTTCGCCGAGCGCGAGGTTGCAAAACTACCGGGCATCGATCCGGGCGTGAAGCCGCGCGGATTTTCCACGATCGCGGTGATCGGCGCGGGGACGATGGGCGGCGGTATTGCGATGAGCTTCGCTGATGCCGGTTACAAGGTGCGCATCATGGATTCGACGCCGCAGGCTCTGGAACGCGGGCTGGAGCGCGTGCGGGCCAATTACGCGACGTCGGTCCGCCGCGGCAGCCTGGCGGAGGAGGAAAGCCAGCGGCGGTTTGCACGGATCCAGCCGGTCGGCGGCTACGACGATATTGCCGACTGCGATATCGTGATCGAAGCGGTGTTCGAGGAAATGGACGTGAAGAAGCCGGTGTTCGCCCGGCTGGACCAGGTGATGAAGCCGGGCGCGCTGCTGTTTTCCAACACGTCGGCGCTGGATATCGACCAGCTTGCGGCCGAGACTCGGCGACCGCAGGATGTGGCGGGGACGCATTTCTTCAGTCCGGCCAACGTGATGAAACTGCTGGAGGTGGTGCGCGGGGCTCAATCGTCACCCGAAACACTGCTGAGCGCGATGCAGATGGGCCGGAAGATCGGCAAGATCTCCGCGATGGCGGGGAACACGGACGGCTTCGTCGCCAACCGGTCGCGTGCGCCGTTCAGGACCGGAGATGGTGATCCTGCTGGAGGAAGGCTGTCTGCCGGAGCAGGTCGATAAGGTGATGGTCGATTTCGGCTATCCCATGGGGCCGTTCGCGGTGGGTGATCTGGCGGGGCTGGACGTGGGCGCGGCGGCACGGCGGCGGCGCGCCGCGGCAGACCCGAAATATCGCAAGCTGCCGATCGCCGACCGGCTGGTGGAGCTTGGGCGCTACGGCCAGAAGACCGGGGCGGGATGGTACCGTTACGACAAAGGCGACCGGACGCCGCATCCGGACCCGGAAGTCGCGGGCATCATCAAAGCGGTTGCGGCGGAAACGGGGGTGATGCGGCGCAGCTTTTCCGATCAGGAGATTCTGCGCCGGCTGCTGCTGGCTTCGGTGAACGAAGCGTGCCGCATCCTGGAAGATGGCAAGGCCTATCGGGCCAGCGATATCGACGTGATGTGGCTGCACGGGTTCGGGTTTCCACGCTATCGCGGCGGGCTGATGTTCTGGGCTGATTCCCTCGGCGCACGGGCCGTGTACAACCAGATCGCCGCCTGGCATCAGCAATATGGCGATCGATGGGCCCCGTCGCGTCTGTTGCGAGAACTGGCCGAGACCGGTACACCGCTGCGCGAGGCGAAGCCGCCGAGCCGTTCGTGATACGGAGGGAATGCGATGCGCTGGGCGCGATACGATAATTCCGGAGTCCCCACCTACGCGGTCGTTGAAGGCGATGTTCTGGTTCCGGTGCGTGGCTCTCCGTTCGCGACGTGGGAGCGTACGGGAACAAGGCAGAAGCTGGCGGGCGCGAAGCTGCTGGCGCCGGTGATTCCTCCGACCTTCTATGCGTGCGGCATGAACTACGCGGGCCATGTGCGCGAGGTGGCGGCGAAGATCGGGCAGGAGCCGAACCTGCCGAAACAACCCGACATCGGGTATCGGGCCAACAATGCGCTGATCGGCCCGGACGATCCGATCGTGATCCCCGCCGACGCCACCGACAAGGTGCAGTACGAGGGCGAGCTGGCGGTGATCATCGGGCAGCAGTGCAAGCACCTGACACGCGAGAACGCGCTATCCGCGGTGCTTGGCTACACGATCGGCAACGACGTGTCGGAACGAAGCTGGCAACGCTCCGACCGGACGCTGTGGCGGGCTAAGAACACAGATACGTTCAAGCCGATGGGACCATGGATCGAGACTGACGTTGGGCTGGAAGAGCTGGTGACGAAGATCCGACTCAACGGCAAGCAGCTGATCGAATTCCCTACCAACGAGATGGTGTTCGGCGTGGTGGATTTCCTGGTGGCGATGACGCGCTACCTGACGCTGTATCCCGGGGACATGGTGTGGATGGGCACCGAAGGCGCAACCGCCGACATGAAGCATGGCGATGTCTGCGAAGTGGAGATCAGCGGCATCGGCACGCTGCGCAATCCGGTGGTGAGGGAAGGCGCGTAAGCCGCAAACACCTCCGGCGCTCGCGGAGTCGTCCGGCGGGTTCTTGGCTACGAAGTCGGAACAGTGACGCCTCGGCCCGGTGGTCAGGACGCGATCGGCCCGGTGCGTGGATGGGGGAGCTAAAAGCGGCGTAAGCAATTTGACCGGCGCCGCGTAAGTGCGCCAAATCTAAGCGAGCGGATGGGGATTTGTTTCCGCTGGACCGGAAAGAAGGCGGTCAAGGCGAGGATTGCGCAGCCGGCGATTGAAAAATCCGAAGTGGATGGGCTGCAGCAGGGTTCCGAACGCGCGTACCACACGGATCGGAGCGAGCGCCACATCAGGTGATGTCACGTCAGCGGCGGCTGCGCGGATGCCGGCGCGGCGAAGAGCTTCGACGCAGGCCGCGAGTGTGGCAGGAGACCGGTATCGTTCGCGAAGCTCGGTGATCGTCATCGCGTCGCTACTACGCGCGCTGCGGAACTGATCAAGTGCCGTCGTGTGCCGCGGGTCTATATAATAAAGGCCGTGATCCAGCGCGGATGACACCTGTTCTGGTTCGTGCAGAAAAGCGTGGCGACCCGCCAACATCAATCGTCGCATATACGCGCCATAATGGCTGTGCTCGAGAACGGCGCGCCGGAGGGCGATGTCGGGATCGGCGTGAGCGGCCAGGCCGATCGTGACTCCCGGCCAGGATTGCCCATCTCCAGAGTCCGACGCAGACGATTGTCGGATGGTTGGTTCCGGCGTCGAGCAGATAGAGTTCGATCCGAGCCCCGAGCAGCTCCACCTCACTGATTGCCTGGCTCACGATCGGATCGAGACCGAATCGCTGATTCGCCGGCCGGCATGCTTGAGAGCCAATACAGCATAAATGCGTCACGCTCGATCAGCTCATAAAGTGCTCGACACGCAGCGTCCTCGAAGCTTGCGCCCGCCGCGAGACCGCTACTGGTCGTCTGACCAAATCGCTCCGACAGCGGTGCCGGAAAATTCATGTACACGGCTTGCGCCGGCAGCAGCGCAACTTCTCCCGTGTCAAGCCAGCGGCCTGTCGTCCAGTAGATCGACCGGCTCTCCTCAAATGGCGCGAACGGAAAGCCAGTCTGCGCATACTGCGTTTCATCGTAGAGGACCAGCCAGCGTGGATCGAATGCGTGTTCAGCCACGACGCGGAACGGCGCCCGCGTCAGATCGGATCGTCGCCAGAGAGAAGCGGCATAGCGCTCCAACCCTTCGCCGATGGCGCTCCGAACGGAGTCTTCGCGGGTAGCGCCCTTACCCTCACCGGAACGGGTGGGAAAAGATATCTCCTCATCTTGGTAAGGAGCGATTGAGGCGGTGCAGCAATAAGGAAGAGCCGGAGCTTCGTCTCCGGCACCCTCGTAAAACGTCAGCTGGCGTAAAATGCCGGCCCGTTCATCGGCAAGAACGCGGTATTCGGGCGGCACATCTCGGTGGGCTGCGAGGGGTGCTGCAGGCGAGATCATGGGTGAAGCGGCGCCCCCGCAAATGGCGCACCAGGGCATCGGCACGATTGTGTGGACCGTCACTCGCCTGGCCGTTGTCGATAACGACACAGCCGTGAGCCGTTATAGCGGGGTAACGAATGGCCAGAAGGACATTGCCGCCAATGATTTCCGTCATTTCCAGCTCACCCGGCATTTGTGGCGGACGAACCGACGCAAGCAAATCGGCCGCACGAAGGCGGAGGCAATTCCAGCACGCGTTGAAGCCGTGTTCGCTTACGGGCCCAACGAGACATTCGGCACCGCCGCAGCACACCGCGAGAGACCGCCGAGCGGTCAGGTGCAGGTGAGACGCAAGATCTTCGGACGCCACCGCGTCGAGGCCGGAAAAATCGGCCAGCACAAAATCGCCCGGGCTGCCTTCTTTAAACCCGCGAGCGACCAGCCAATCGACGACGCGACGCGTCATAGGCGTCGATCGTGCGACGCTGATGCGATTTGGTTCGGGTGCCCCGATCCAACGGATCTCCTCGCCGACGCGAACGATATCTGCTTTCTCAGCGTCCTGGACGCAGTTCATCGGCCCAGGATGGTATAGCTCGTAACAGCTCGTCCTCGGATGCGTCCGTTCCGTATAGAGCAGGAAGAATCTCGCCGAGGAAGCGCGCTGCAGAAAGGCCGTGGAGACGGAAGAGACCCTTGGACGACGAAACAATCGCGCCCTCGCGGATTGCAAGGACGCGAAGGCCAGGAGCTAGCTGGAATCTCATTTTCGTTCAGGTACTGCCTGCCGCCCTGCCGTGGCCAGAATGCCCACTATGACTCAGTACCTGCAGGGCCTTCATGAACTCCGCCCCGCATGGCTCGCACTGATTGCACTCCATGCATTTAAGGCGGTTGAATATTATTCGGCTAATCACGGACAGGGAGTCCACAACTTCCTCAAGTTTGAAGGTCTCACTCGGCATTACTTGCCTCCCTTAACCTAGGACTTCTGACGCTAGCGCGATTAGCTCTTGAGAGCCATTCCGGAAGCCGAATACCACAGTCTGCTTACGTTGCTGATTTGTCAATCGTAAAAAGCGGAGACTGAGACGCTCGCCGGACTATCAGGTTGGGTATGAGATTTTTCTCCGGCCAGTGGCGAAACGCCACGTGCGATGCAGACGGCGTCGACCCGATTTCAGTCTTCGCCCCTTATTCCGGAAGGTCGATTGGGGGTCGTACGTTCCGTGCGAAATATCGCTTTCGATCAAGCATACCCGAGACTGCAGCACCAAGCACCATAATGGCGGGAGAGAAAGTTCACGCGGAGACCACCGAGGCCGACGGAGGCAAATCAACCTCGCCGTGGCCCTCCGCGGTGAATTCTTTTCGTGCTCCGCCGACCGGCATGACCGGCAGGGCGCCCAGCGGGTCTGGATGGAGCAGCTGACGGCGGTGTAAACAAGGTCGGATTCATGCTGACCGATGCCGCTTTTCTCCTGATAGGGGCTGTCACGCTCGGTGCATTGCTTGCCGTGGTGCAGCTTCAGGCGCCCGGCAAGCCGCCGATCCCGTGGCCGGTCGCCATGCTGCACGGGGTGCTTGGCGCGGCGGGCCTGGCCATCGTGCTGGCCGCACCGGCGGGTGAGCGCGGCGTGGCAACCGGCACCACGGGTTTTCGTGCGATCGCTGTCATGCTGCTGGCCGTCGCGTTGCTGCTTGGCGCGTTCATCCTGCGGGCGCGCATTGCGCGTCGGCGACTATCGTTCACGCTGGTCGGCGTGCACGCATTGTTTGCGATCAGCGGCGTGGTGCTGCTGGGGGCTTATCTCGCGGCGGGTTAGCGTCTGGATCGGCTTCCGAAGCTGCATGATTGGCGTGGTCGCGGGCACGCTTCTGTTCTTTCCGTCGTCTCAGATTCTCCCGCAATGCCGCCGCCTCCCTGGCGCGGCGGGATTCCTGTGCGGCGGACGGGGGCTTGCTGTCCGGCACTGCGGGCCGCTTGGGGTGCTCCTGCTCCATTTGCCGTCCCTTGCTCCTGCGGCGTGCGTCGGCGACCATGCCGGATCGTGTTTCCGTAGAGGCCCGCTATGCAAGGACTACCCGAATCCCGGATCACCGAATGGCTGGCCACCCAGCAGGACGCCATGACCGCGTTGCTGCGCGAGATGGTGGATATCGATAGCGGCAGCTATAACAAGCCTGGGATCGACGCTGTCGGCGGCGTGGTGCGGCGGTTCCTGGCGGACCACGGGGTTGCGATCGAAACCATGCCGCAGCAGGCTCATGGCGACTGTCTGCGCGCCGCGGTGCCGTGGGACGGCCCGCAGGGCAATGCCGGCGGCAACATCCTGCTGATGGGGCATCGCGACACCGTGTTTCCGGACGGAGAGGTGGCGCGCCGCCCGTTCACCGTCCGCGACGGCGTGGCTTATGGGCCGGGCGTGGCCGACATGAAGGCCGGGCTGGTGATGAACTGCTTCGTCCTCGCGGCGTTCGCGATGTTCGGCGGATCGCCGGCCCCGGTGGTGGGGCTGTTTACCGGGGATGAGGAGATCGGCAGCCCAGAAGGGCGGGTGGTGATCGAGGCCGAGGCGCGCCACGCCCGCGCGGTGTTCAACAGCGAGCCGGGCAGGGTTTCAGGCAACGTGGTCACCGGCCGCAAGGGCGGCGTGTTCATGCAGATGCGCGTCACCGGGAAAGCCGCGCATTCGGGCGGCAATTTCACCGACGGGATCAGCGCGATCGAGGAACTGGCGCGGAAGATCCAGGCCATCCACGCGCTGACCGACCTGGAGCGGGGAGTGACGCTGAATGTTGGGCTGGTGCGCGGCGGGCAAAGCGTGAATACGGTGGCGCCGTGGGCGGAGGGCGACATCGATCTCCGTTATGTGCGGCCGGAGGACCGTGACGAGGCGATGGCGGCGATCAGCGGAATCATCGGGCAGAGCCTGGTTCCTGGCACGCGCGCCGACCTGACCATCAAGGGCGAATTCCTCCCGCTGGTACAGACCGGAGCCGCCAGGAAATTGTTCGAGCTTTACGTGGAAGCCGCGGCGGATACCGGGTTCGCGACCGATGGGGAATTCACTGGCGGGTGCGCCGATTCCGGATTCACTGCGGGGGTTGGGACGCCGACGCTATGCGCAGTCGGCCCCGTCGGCGGGAAGGCGCACACGCCGGACGAATTCCTGCGGCTGGACAGCCTGGTACCGCGGGCGCAGGCCTGCGCGCGGGCGATCCTGCGCCTGGAGTCCACCGGCTTGTGATCAGTGATCCCAGTGGTCGTGATCCCAGTGGTGCCAGCCACCGACCGAGACCCCGACGCTCGGTCCCGCGTAATAGCCGTAGTTGTAGGCGTATGGATTTCCGTACGGATAGCCGTAGCCATAGCCGTAGGGATAGACGCAGCCACCGAGCGCCGCGGCAAGCCCGATCGCCACTAGCGGCAGCAGGACTCGTGGTCGGAAGCGCTTGAACATCAGAACCTCGCGTCGAATGAATCTGCATCCTGTATGGCGTGCCATCGCGACCTTTTAGTGACATCGCAGGTCGCGATTTCGCCACCTTGACGGCTCAGGAGCCCGGCGGACCTGAACGAACTCGTGCAATCGAGGTTCGCAGCCGGAGATTCTCATGCGCGCGCACAACAATCTGTTCCGTTTGGCCGCCTGGATCGCAAGCACCGGTATGATTCTGGGGCCTGCCGCGCCGGTGGTGCAGGCGCAGACCCCGCCGACGGTGGACCAGGCGCAAGGGCCGGAGGTCACGCCGCCGTTGCGGGTGGGGCGCCTCGGCTGGATGCAGGGGGCCGTTTCCTTCCACACCGCGGATCAGGATAGCTGGAGCCCGGCGGTGGTGAATTATCCGGTCACCTCGGGCGACGCGTTCTGGACCCAGCCGGGGGCGGAGGCGGGAATTCAGGTATCCGATGTGCTGGTGGCGATGAGCCCGGCCACCGAGCTGGACATCGACAACCTGGATGAGTCCAGCTTCGCGGTCACCGAGCCGCAGGGCGAGATCTATCTGCGGGTGGGAACGCTGACTCCAGGCGAAACCTATAGTGTGCAGACGCCGCGCGGCATGGTGACGATTGCAACATCCGGCCGCTATGAGATTGCTGCCGGCACCACGCAGTCACCGACGCTGGTCACGGTGCTGGAGGGCGCCGCGCAGATCAGCGGATCACAGACGATCGACGTGCCGCCGGGCAATACCGCCGAGATCACCGGCGACCAGGGTTTCCAGTCTCAGCTGGTACCGGCGATGCACGACGCATTCCTGACCGCGATGCTGGCACGCGAGCAGCAGAGGCCCGGGGTGACCGCGGCGGCGCCACCGATCGTCGCCCAGATGCCCGGCGGGGAGGAGCTGTCGGAGTACGGGTCATGGTCACAGGCGCCGGACTATGGCCAGGTCTGGTATCCGCAGGTGCAGGCGGGCTGGCAGCCATACCGTGAAGGCCACTGGGCCTTTGTGGCGCCGTGGGGCTGGACCTGGGTCGATGACGATCCATGGGGATTTGCCCCGTTCCATTATGGCCGCTGGGTGGAGATCGGCGGGCGCTGGGCCTGGGTACCCGGGGGCTGAAGTGGTCGCCGAGGCGCCGCCCCAGCCGGTGTATGCGCCGGCCCTGGTGGCGTTCTTCGGGATTGGTGCGGCGCTGGCGGTGGGAGCGGCGTTCGGCGGCTCCATCGGATGGTGCCCGCTGGGGCCCGGTGAAGCCTGGCACCCGTGGTTCCATGCCAGCCCAGCCTATTTCCGTGACGTGAACATTCGCCACGTCACCAATATCAATACTGTCAACATAAACAACGTTACGATCAATCACTTCCGCAATGCCCGGGCGGCAACCGTGGTGCCGGCGTCGGTCATGCTGACTTCGGCCCAGGTACGGCCGCGCGCCCGGTCGGTGCCGCCGGGGCAACTGGCACAGATGCACCCGGTGATCGGCCGCGCGCCCATGCAGCCGACCACGGCGACGCTCGGGGTGACGCCCGCTGTCGCGCGTCAATTCCATATCGCGGCGCCGCCGGCCGGGATTGCGGCGTCGGCGCGCCCGGCGGCCCCTGGGCCGGCAATTCGTCGGCCGGCGGCGTTCGCTGCTCCGGGCCAGCGTCCGGTGACTCCAGCTTTGCGGACGCCGGGAGAAGTGGGACGGGTGAATGCGGGGCGGGAAGCGGTGCCACCGGCGACAGGTGCGATCCGCCCGGCACCCGGCGTGGCGCACGAGGCGCCCACTCTGCGGCCGCCGGGGGAAGCGACGCGCGCGGGTGGAGGGCTGGGAGCGGTGCCACCGGCGACAGGTGCGATCCGCCCCGCACCTGGCGTGGCGCACGAGGCGCCCGCTCTGCGGGCGCCGGGGGCCGGTCTGGCAGGGCCTCCGGCTGTCGTGCATGAGCCGGGCCGCACTGCGGGGGTCGGCACGCCGGGAGGGGCTGCGCCGCGCGAGGCGAGGCCGGGTGCAGTGACGTTGCCGCCGGAGTCGCGCGCGGGGGTGCCGGGACGCGCGCCCGAAACGGTGCAACGCGCGGGAGTGCCCGCGACACGCCCGATGGAGCCGATACCGCCCGGGGCGCGGACCGCTTCCGTGCCGCATGCGGCACCGGAGGTACGGGCGTCCGGTACCGGCGGTGCGCGAAGCGCCGCGTCCTGCCCCAGCGCCTCGGCCGGCGCCAGAGATGCACGCCGCAGTGCCGCGACCGCCGGTTGAAGCGCATGCTGCCGCGCCGCCGCCGCGTCCGGCACCCGAAGTGCATGCCGCACCACCGCGACCGCCGATGGAAGCGCGTGTCGCCGCGCCGGCGCCGCGTCCGGCGCCCGAGGTGCATGCGGCACCGCAGCAACATGCCGAGCATCAGGAGAAGCGTCCAGGACAGCCGTAAGCACGAGGGTTCAGGGTTGACGGCGGATCGGCGCGATCGCTGAATTGGCGCGGTAAAACGCGGGAGGGGCGTGATGCGCGTCGTGGTGATGGGCGGTGGCGTGGTCGGGGTGACCACGGCCTATCAGCTTCTGCACGACGGGCACGAAGTGGTACTGCTGGAAAAGAACCCGGACGTTGCGCTGGAAACAAGCTGGGGAAATGCCGGCATGATCGCGCCCGGCCATTCCTTCGTGTGGTCGTCGCCGCGCGCGCCGATGATTCTGCTGAAATCGCTGGTGCTGAAAAACCAGGCGCTGCGCTTCCACCCTTCGCTGGATCCGCGTCTGTGGAGCTGGTCGTTGAGATTCCTTGCCGAATGCACCGAGGCCAAGGCACGCCGCA
Organism: uncultured Pseudomonadota bacterium; assembly: GCA_963810715.1. Classification (GTDB taxonomy): domain Bacteria; phylum Pseudomonadota; class Alphaproteobacteria; order Acetobacterales; family Acetobacteraceae; genus DATDIC01. Next base: position 170,390 of record CAWEOZ010000004.1, read on the forward strand.
ATACGCTGCGTAAGCACGAAATCGCGGTCTATTCGCAGCGCATGCTGCACGAGACGCTGGCAGCGCAAAGCATCGAGTACCGACCGGAACGATCGCGGCATCCTGTATTTCTATCGTGATCAGCGCTCGCTGGAGGCGGGCGTCGCGCACATGCAGATACTGGCGGATGACGGGCAGGCGATGCGCGTGCTGGATCGGCGCCAGATGCTGGAGATCGAGCCGTCGCTGGCGGGCGTGGCGGACCGGATTGCCGGGGCGATCTATTGCCCGACCGACGAGAGCGGGAGCTGCAACAAGTTCACCACGGGGCTGGCGACGATCTGCCGAGCGCGTGGCGGCGATATACGAACCGGTGCGGAGATTGCCGGCATTGAAGTATCGGGTGATACGGTTACGGGCGTACGGACGGACCAGGGCACGGTCGCGGGCGATGCGTATGTGATGGCACTGGGGTGCCAGAGTCCTGTGCTGGCGCGCGGCATCGGTGTCGATCTGCCGATCTATCCGATCAAGGGATATTCGATGACGATCCCGGTCGGCAACCATCGCGCGCCGCCGACGGTCAGCACGATCGACGAGAACAACCTGGTGGCGATCTCGCGCATGGGCGAGCGCGTGCGGGTAACCGCGACGGCGGAATTCTCCGGGTGGGACAAGAGCCACAAGCCGGCGGATTTCACTTTCATGAAGGGCGTCGTGCAGGAGCTCTATCCGGACGGGGCGGATTACGAGCGGGCGGAGATGTGGGCCGGGTTGCGCCCGATGACGCCCGATAATCTGCCGATCGTCGGGCGCAAGAAGCACCGCAATTTGTGGTACAATACGGGACATGGGCATATCGGCTGGACCATGTCGCACGGTACAGCGCGGATGGTTGCGGACCTGATCGGCGGGCAACCGCCGGCAATTCGGGTTGAGGGGCTTGCCTGAAAGCAGGAGGGAAACATGGACGATGTCGCGGCAGCCGGCATGGTGGATCTCGGTGTTCTGCCCTGCACGCTGGATGACGGGATCGGGCGACGGGCTTCGATCGGGCTGCTCGTGCTGGCGACGGACCAGACGATGGAGCACGAATTCCGGCTGCTGATCCGTCAGCCGGGAGTGGCGTTGTACGAGAGCCGGCTGTGGAACGATGCGGACATCACGCCGGCGACGCTGCGTGCCATGCGCGAGCGCATCGCGCCCGCGGCCGAACTGATCCTGCCGGGCTGCAAGCTGGATGTGGTGGCGTTCGGCTGTACCTCGGCGAGCATGGAGCTAGGCGAGGAGGAGGTGTTCCGGCAGATACGTTCGGCGCGGCCGAAGGTGGCGTGCACGACGCCGATCACCGCCGCGTTTGCCGCCTTCAAGGCGCTGGGCGCGCGGCGGATCGGCGTGCTGACGCCGTATTCGGCGGAGGTCAATGCCGGCGTGCGCCGGTACCTGGACGGCAATGGGGTGGATGTGGCGGCGTTCGCGACCTTCGACAAACGTGACGATCGGGATGCGGCACGCATCTCGCCGGAGTCGATCGCGGCGGGGATCAGGGCGCTTGCGCGCGGTGCCCGGCTGGATTGCGTGTTCGTGTCGTGCACAAGCCTGCGCCTGGCGGAGATCGTGGATCAGGTGGAGACGGAGATCGGGATTCCGGTCACGTCGAGCGATCATGCCCTGGCGTGGCACTGTCTGCGGCTTGCAGGCGTGCGGGATACGGCGACGGGCGCGGGCAGGCTGTTTCAGATCTGATCATGACCGAGGACCTGCTCTACGAATGCCATGACGGCATCGGCCGGATCACCTTCAACCGCCCGGCGGCGCGCAATGCGCTGACCTTCGCAATGTATGACGGGCTGGCGCAGATTTGCGAGCAGGTCGCCGACGATCGCTCGGTGCGCGCGCTGGTGCTGACCGGCAGCGGCGAGAAGGCGTTTGCGGCGGGTACGGATATTGGCCAGTTCCGGGCTTTCAGCCGGCCGGAGGACGCGATCGAGTACGAAGCCAGGCTCGATCGCGTGCTGGACACACTGGAACGCTGCCCCAAGCCAACCATCGCGGCCGTTGCCGGTGCCTGCACCGGAGGTGGCGCGGGGATAGCCGCGGCGTGCGACATCCGGATCGCCGCACGCACGATCCGGTTCGGATTCCCGATTGCCCGTACGCTCGGCAATTGCCTGTCGAGCGCGAATTACGCGCGCCTGGCCGCGCTGATCGGGCCGGCGCGCGTGACCGAGATGATTTTCACCGCCCGGTTGATCGAGGCGGACGAGGTCAAGGCGATCGGGCTAGTGTCGGAGCTGCTGGACGATGCCGCTGCACTGGCGGCACGGGCCGACGAGGTCGCCCGGCAGGTCGCCGGCCACGCGCCGCTGACATTGCGGGCCACGAAGGAGGCACTGCGGCGACTGAGGGAAGGTGGCCGGCAGGAGGCTGACCGGGACCTTATTCTGATGTGTTATATGAGCCGGGATTTCCGGGAAGGCATGGAAGCCTTCCTGGCGAAGCGGGCGCCGGCCTGGGTGGGTGAATAGCCAGCTTACCCGTATCACCCGGCGAAACAATGCGAGCTGCCCGGCGGTGGTTTCATCCCAACTGAACCCCTCTGCATAGGCACGGGTCGCGGCACGGGGTGGGGGCGCAGCGGCGAGGCGACGAGCGCCCTCGGCGATTGCCGGGGCATTGCGCTCGACGATCAGCCCGGCGTCTGTGGTCTGCACGACCTCCGGATTGCCCCAGATATTGGTGGCCACCACGGGCGTGCCGCAGGCCATGGATTCCAGCAGCACGTTGGCCCATCCTTCGCGCGAGGACGCCAGCACGAGCACATCCGCCGCACCGTACAGCGCCGGCAGTTCGGCGTGCGGCCGGGGTCCCAGCAGACGGGCGCGGCCGTTCAGCCCCAGCCGGTCGATGAGCGCGAGCAATCTCGGCCGCTCCGGGCCTTCGCCGGCGATCGAGCAGCGTCCAGTCGGGCAGGTCGCGGAGAGCCTCGATCGCCAGATGGTGGCCCTTGCGTTCGACCAGCGCGCCCACGGAGATCACGGTCGGCCCAGCCAGCCCGAGCGCGGCACGCGCGGCCTGACGATCCGCGGGCGGGCGGAACAGCGTGATATCGACGCCGTTGCGGAGCACCGTGACCTTTTCGGCGGGAACTCCCAGGTCGGTCAGGGCGGTCTTCAGCGCGGCGCTGACCGCGACCAGCGCCGCCGCGCCGGCTGCCGCGCTGCGGATCAGCCGGCGCGGAACCGCGTGAGCGGGGATCAGGTTCACGTCGGTGCCGCGCGCCGTTACCACCACCGGCAAGCCGAGCTTCTGCCCGAGCCAGACCGCGGCCACGCCGTCCGGATAGACGTAATGCGCGTCGATCGCATCCACGCGCAGGCCGCGGTCCAGCAGGCGACGCAGGAACGGGAGCATGGCGGCGTAGAGCAGTGCCGGGGCGAGCGACATTCCGACCCGGGGGATGACCGGATAGCGCGGATGATGGACCGTCATTCGCGTGACTGTCCTCTCGTCGCGGCACCCGGGCCAGCCGTCCCCAATGGCCGAACATCGGCGCGCCGCTGGGAAAGTACGGCACCGGCGCAACCACCTCGGCCAGTGCTTCGCCGCTGGCCAGCAGGTGCCGCAAGCGGTTCCGGACGAAAACGCCGTGATTCGGCTGCTCGCTGTTCGGGAACAGCGTCGAGAAGGTCAGCAGATGGATCGGAGGCACGAGCGGAGCGATCAGGGCGACGGGTGTTCAGGACCCTTTCGATATCTCGTTCAGCAGGCGCTGCGCGTCGGATTTTTCGGAAAACTGGGCCTGATTGGCGACCACCTGACGGAGCAGCTTCACCGCCTCATCCTTCTGGCCGGTATCTTTCAGGGCTACCGCGAAATGATACTGGATGCGTGGATCAGAATTGCCGGCGCTGGCCTGGCGTAGCAGGATCGCGCCGGTCGACGGGTCACCGCCGGTGGTCAGGATCCAGCCCAACGTGTCCGCCGTCGCCGGGCTCGGGCCCAGCGCATATGCCTGTTGGGCAATCGCCTTGGCGTCCGGCGCGCCGAGCTTCTGATCCACCCAGGCAAGGTTGTTCAGCGCCGCCGCATCGTTCGGCTGTTTCGCCAGGACCGCCTGCAAGGTCGTCTTGGCGGGGCATATTCGCCGGCATTGATCTGCAGGCTGGAGAGCAGTGCGGCGACCGCAACGTCGTCCGGGTGCTTGGCGAACCAGTCTTTCAGGACGTTTTCGGCTTCGGCCGGCGTTTTTTGCCTGCTCCCACGCGCCAGCGGTGCGAACCGCGACCATCGCGGAGGGCTGGGTGGTGGCGACAGCCTGATAAGCCTTCACAGCCTGCTCTGGCTGCTTGTCGGCCATATAGAGGTCGCCTTTCAACATCAGTGCCGGCGTGAAGGTTTGATTCTGGGAATAGAGCGCGTCGGCGGTGTTGAGGGCGGCCGAAATACCGCCGGTCTTAAGGTCGATCAGGGCATAATCGAGATAGAGCTGGTAGGTGTTCGGCAACGCCGCCATGCCGGCCTTGATCGCGTTCCGCGCGCCTTCGTAGTCGCCGGCGTTCACCAGAAGCGATACGAGCTGCCGGCGGGCGGCGAGGTTGCGTGGCTGGTCGGCGACAATGCGCGTCAGGGTCGCCCGCGCCTGGTCGTTCTGTTTCAAGGCAAGCTGGGCCGCGGCCTGGAGACCGAGGAGTTGCGGGTCCACGGTGCCATTCGGGCTCGATGCCGTCGACGAGGTCGAGCGCCTTCTGGGCCTTTCCGGCGCGAATGTATAAGTCGCCTAGCGACTGGGTCAGCCTGACGTCTTTCGGGGTAGCCGCGTGTGCGCGTTCGACCACCGCCAGGGCATCGTCCATCCGGTTGGAACTCACCAGCATGTCAGTCAGCATGGTGAGGGCTGGTTCCGCTGCCGGATTCTTCTCAAGAATGGCGGTCAGGAGCTTCTCGGCGCCGGCGATTGTCGCCCTGCATGGCGAGGACCCGCGCGAGGTTCACCTTCGGCGGTCACGAAGTCCGGGTCTTTTTGCAGGATATTCTCGAACTCGGTACGCGCGCCGGGCAGATCGAGGCGGGAGATCTTCAACAGACCGTCCAGGTTCTGTACCAGCGGGGTGTCGCCCTGGGCTGCCCGAATCTTGGTGAGTGCTGCCGCTGCCTTGTCGTTATCGCCGGTACGGAGCGAGGCGAGGAATAAAGCCTCGGCGACCTCCGGCTGTTTCGGCGCCAGGGCGAAAGCGTGGTCGAGCTCCTGTACCGCCTGGTCCGGTTGGTTCAGCTGAAGCAGAAGCGAGGACATGAAGGTGCGGATACCGACATCGTCCGGCGCCTTCGCCTCCGCCTTGCGGAGCGCGCCGACCGCCGGCCTCCGGCTGGCCCGATGCTGCATAGGCGCGCGCCAGGATTACGTCGGCCTGTGTGTCGGCGGTTCCGTTGGCGGCGAATTTGCTGAGCGCGTCGATGGCGAGATCGGGCCGGTTGCGCTCGAACTGGATGCGGGCGAGCAGCTTTCCGCCGTTCAGATCGCCGGGCACGTGGGCAAGGTATTTACGGGCGGCGTCGTCGGCGAGATCGAACTGGCCGAGCTTTTCCTTGACGATCGCCTCCAGATAGTAGCCGCGAGGCATGCGATCGAACACCGGCGCCAGCGGCATCAAGGTTGCATCGGCATCCTTGTCGTTGCCGGCTTCGTGCTGCAGCACCGCTTTCAGGTACAGGCCTTCGATATCATTCGGCAGCACGCCGAGCACTGCGTCGTCGTCGGCCTGCGCTTCTTTGAACTTGCCGGTTGAGATCAGCAGGTTGGCCCGCATCAACCGTGCGGGCACGGCCGGCGGGCTGTCGGTTATCACCGTGTCGAGCAGCGCGAGGGCGCCCGCAACGTCGTGGTTCATCGCCATGAGCTGCGCTTTCAACACGCGCGCTTCGACGGACTTGCTGTCCGCGGAGAGGGCATGATCGAGCTGGTCCTGCGCAGTCTTGATGTCGCCGCGGGCGAGGGCGAGCCGGGTACCGGCGATCCAGGGCTGCACGTTTGCCGGGTTCAGCCGCTCCGCGTTGGCGAATGACTGGCTGGCGTCATCCGTCTGGCCGAGGGCGAGTTGTGCCGCCCCACGAGCGAACGCGATCTCGGCGTCGAGCTTGGGATCGGTTCCGCTCAACTGAAACTGACGCAGCAGGTCGGCTGGACGGTTTTCCCTGAGCAGTGCATCCGCGATCAGCGGGGTCGTCTGCAGCTTGTCGTAGCCACGCGCCTCTGCCTCGCGGGCCTGCTGCTCGGCGGCGGCGGCGTCGCCCAACTGAAGCTGGACCTGGGCGAGCATGAAGCGCGCGCCGGCATTCTGCGGATCGGAGCGAACCGCGTTGCGCAGCTCGATCTGAGCGGTTTTGAGATCGCCCTTCTGCAGCGCCTGGCGGGCATTGGCCAGGTAGTCGGCTGCGTGCGCCGCGAACGGCGCCAAGCCGAGGCCGCCCACGAGCAGCAACGCGCGCAGGGTCCGATTACGCCTTTGCTTCGATGTCACGTCCAGGCAGTCCTCTGGCTAGGAATTGGCGTCCGCACGCGTGCCCCCAGCGAGTGGTCCACGGGTCCGACCGAGCGGCCATACAGCGGTGGGCAGCAACCGCAGAAGGTTCCGGTGACGGGGCTTCTAACATGTCTTGGCGCTCCGACGCCATCGCGATTGCGAATCCCGCACCGCCGTTAACCCTAAAATAATTCCATTCGCGGAAATTGAGACTTGTAGTCTCAATAACTCGACATTCGGTCGAGAGCGAGACGTGTCCTACCGCGAAGGAATGTAATTGTCATGAGCACTCTTACCGTTGGGGCCGGCGAGCAATTCTCGACTGTTGGCGCGGCCGTTGCCGCAGCCCAGCCTGGCGACACGTTTGACCTCGGCACCGACGGCCAGACGCTGTCATTTGGGTCCGGCACTGGTTACAATGTCGTGCTGAACGGCAACGACAACCTGCTCACCATGGGTGGCAACGACACCGTTACGCTGACCGGTTCCGGCAACGTGGTGGCGACCGGAACGGGGCAGAATGCCATTTACGAGGAGAGCGCCGGGGGCAATACGATCGTCACGCGAGCCCCGCAGTCCGGCGCCAACAAGATCTACGGCGATGCGCTGCAGAATGGCGACACGCTCGATCTGAGTGCGACGTTCGGCGGGACCAACTGGGACGGCAACCTGTCCGATGCGGCCCAGTATCTCAGTATCAAGCAGACCGGAACGGTGGCGACGCTATATGTCAGCGAGGTTCCCGGCGGCCAGCAATATCTCGTAGCAACATTCGAAAACGCGCCGCTGAACCTGACCGTGAGCCAGGTGCTGGCCCAGTCCGTTATTACACCCGTGGCCGACCAGGCAGTTCCAACGCAGAACGACGCCCCGGCCTATCACGTGTTGAAGGTCGGTGCTGGAGAGACATATTCCACCATCGGCGCCGCCGTCGCCGCCTCGCAGTCCGGTGACACCATCCTGATCGATGCCGGGACCTATACTGCTGGTGACGTGTCGATCACTCACAACCTCACGATCGAGGCGGTTGGCGGAGCCGTCGATGTTGTGGCACCGGCCGCCGGCACCAATCCGAAGATCAATGTCGGCAAGGGTCTGTTCGTCATTGGGAGCGAAACCAGCGCCCCGAACGTCACGATCGAAGGTCTGAGTTTTTCGGGCGCCATGTCCGCGCAGTTCAATGGCGCTGGCATACGGTATCAAAGCGGGAACCTCACGCTCGATGATGATACGTTTGCAAATAACCAAGATGGAATCCTGGCGACGCCCTTCGTTGATGGAACCGGCAATATCATCGTGCAGGGAAGCACGTTTGATCACAACGGAGCCGGTGACGGGCAGAGTCACAACATCTATATCGGCTATCTGAACTCGTTTACCATGACCGACAGCGTGTCGGAGGATGCGAATGTCGGCCATGAAGTGAAAAGTCGAGCTTATAACAACACAATCGAGAACAATCAGATCATCGACGGCGCGACCGGTACCGCGAGCTACTCGATCGACCTGCCGAATGGCGGGAACGACATCATTCAAGGTAATACGATTGAGAAGGGGCCAGACGCGAGTTCCGGCGTGGTCATTCATGTTGGCGGGCCGATGCTGATGGCCCCGCAGGACACTGTGACGATTGCGGACAACACGGTTATCAATGACTACGGGGCGGGGGCCACATTCATCTATAACCAAATGCAGACTCCTGTAACCGCCAGCGGCAGCACGCTGGAGGGCTTCACATCGGCAAATGAGATTAAGGGATACGGCACTGTTTCCAACAGCGAGAATGCCAATGGCGCGGCCGTAGCCAATGTGACGTCGAACGATTTCGGAGCGGCGAAGTCCACCTTGGACTATCGCAGCGACACGGCAAATCAGACAGTGACGCTGACCAAAGCGAGCGAGACTGTTCAAGGAGGTTCGGGCCACCTGACGATAACGACCAGCAAGGGGGAGGAAACGGTCATTGGAGGATCGGGTGGCATTACATTTACCGATACAGTGGGCGCATTCGTCTCGACGGCGGCTGGCAGCACCAATCAGATTACCCTGGGCGGCGGCGGCTCGATAAACAGCGTCGGCAACGATACGATCATCATGCCGGCCAAAGGTGAGACGTATGTCGCCGTCACAGGAACGGCCACGATAACTGGGTCAGCCGGGCCGACCGAAGACCAGTATTTCATTGGCAACGGCGGCGTCGCCACGCTTAATGATCAAGGCGGCAACGACCTGATCTTTGTTCGCCAGGGTGGCAGTCTCACGCTCGACGGCAGTAACAAAATGCTGACTCTCGATGAAACGGACGGCACAGTGAACTTCGACTTCGTTAACAACACCGGTGTCGAGCAGAGCGGGTCACTGGCGGGTGGCAGCGTGGGGATGAGTGGAAAAGGCGCCATCTCCATGTATAGCGGAGCCGATACGCAGGCTGTTCTGCACCTCAATAAAGGCAACTACACGGTTACTGACGTCGGCGGCGGTACTATCTACGCCGGCGCAGCGTCGGTTACGGTGAACACCTTGGGAACTCCGACGCTGAGTTTCATCGGCGGCTCGGGGACGGCGAAAGTCTACACCGGCGCCGGGTCGGCGCAGATCGTCGCCGGTAGTGGCAGCCTGACCGTGACCGACCAGAGCAAGGTCGGGGTGGCCTTCGATTTCAACGCTGCTGTCACCGGTGGCACAACGGACATCACGGGCTACAACGCTGCACACGACAAGCTCGTATTCCAAGGTTTCGACGGTAACGCGATCACCAGCCAGTCCGTTACCGGAGGCGCCCTGCATCTGTCGTTGCAGAACAACGCGACCGTGATCCTGGAGCATACAGCGCACATGTAAGGCCTGAATGTTCGAAGCATCGCCGGCTTATCATGGTGATGGCAGGGCTTGGCCCGGCCATCACCATTTTTGCTCGAACAGATTGCCTGTGACTGCTCGACAATCTACCTCGCGCGCAGCCGCCACACCAACCGTGGGCGCATACCAGCCGGCAGACGCGGTTGACTCTATCCGTCGTGCCCATGAAAGCAGGCATCCAGCGGGGGGAGGTGGATTCCCGCTTTCGCTGAAATGACGAGATGGGCGCGGGAATGACGAGATGGGTGCGTCTGCGCGGCGGTTGGTATCAGCCTTCCGTTTCTTTCACATCCCGCGCCACGGCAGGCGAATGCAGCAGGCGCTCGATGTGCATCGCGTGATCGAGCGCATGATCGGGCTGGAACGACAGATGCGGGGCGAATTTCAGTCGCAGCGCCCGCGCCACCTGGGCGCGCAGAAATGGCGCCGCCCGTTTGAGCAGCGGAAGCAGCGCATCCACGTCCGACCGCCCGAGGCGCGAAACAAACACCATTGCATGCTTCAGGTCGGGGCTGATACGAACCTCGGTGACGGTGATGTCCGCCTCCGCCAACTCAGGGTCGCGGAATTCGCGCCGGGCGAACAGGCCAGCCAGGACGTGGCGGATCTCCTCCGCCACGCGTAGCTGCCGCTGCGAAGGGACGGCAGTATCCGGCTTTCTCAAGCTGGCACCAACTCCGTCTCGTAGCACTCGATGACGTCGCCGTCCTGAAGGTCGTGGAAGTTGGCGAAGGACAGCCCGCATTCGTATCCACGCGCCACTTCACGGACGTCATCCTTGAAGCGCTTCAGCTGGCTCAATTCGCCAGTGTGGATAACGACGTTGTCGCGCAGGACACGTACTCCGGCGCCGCGCCGGACCACGCCGTCGGTCACCATGCAGCCGGCCACCTTGCCCACCTTGGTGATGCTGAACACTTTGCGAACCTCAGCGTAGCCCAGGAAGCGCTCGCGTGCCTTGGGCGCGATCTTGCCCTTCACCAGCTTCTCGATATCGTCCGCCACCTCGTAGATGATCGAGTAGTAGCGGATATCGACGCCCTCGCGATGCGCCAGATCGCGCGCCTGCGCGGTGGCGCGCACGTTGAAGGCAATGATCACCGCGTCTGACGCCTTGGCGAGCTGCACGTCGCTTTCGGTGATCTGGCCGACCGCCGCATGCAGCACGCGCACTTTCACCTCATCGCCGCTCTGCTTCAGGACGGTGGCCTGGATCGCCTCGGCACTGCCCTGCACGTCGGCCTTGACAACCACCGCAACCTCTTTCTGTTCGCCGGCCTGGATGCGGGCGAGCATCTGATCGAGGGTGCCGCGCGCCGCGGCCGACCCGGCGGTGGCCTTTTCCCGCAGGCGACGGCCGCGGAACTCGGTTATTTCGCGAGCGCGTCCCTCATTCTCGACCACCACGAAAGGCTCGCCGGCGGAGGGCACGCCTGCCAGACCGAGAATCTCGACCGGCATGGACGGCTCGGCCGATTTCAGCGCGCGGACCTTGTCGTCGAGCATGGCCCGGATGCGACCCCACTCGGCTCCGGCAACAACGATATCGCCCTGGTGCAGCGTCCCCTTCTGTACCAGCACGGTGGCGACCGGACCGCGCCCGCGATCGAGCCGGCTTTCGATCACCGATCCTTCCGCGGAGCGGGTTGGATTGGCTTTCAGATCGAGGATTTCGGCCTGCAGCACGATGGCTTCTTCCAGCCGGTCCAGGCCGGTCTTCTTGGTGGCGGACACTTCCACGTCCTGCGTTTCGCCACCCATCTCCTCAACCACGACATCGTAGCTGAGCAGTTCCTGGCGGACGCGGCCCGGATTGGCGTCCGGCTTATCCATCTTGTTGATAGCCACGATGATCGGCGCGTTGGCGGCCTTGGCGTGACGGATTGCCTCGATGGTCTGCGGCATGACGCCGTCATCTGCGGCGACCACCAGCACGACGATGTCGGTGACCTGGGCGCCGCGGGCGCGCATGGCGGTGAATGCCTCGTGGCCCGGCGTATCCAGGAAGGTGATCCGCTGGCCGCTCGGCATTTCAACCTGGTAGGCTCCGATGTGCTGGGTGATGCCGCCGGCCTCTCCGGCTGCTACGTCGGTGGACCGCAGCGCATCGAGCAGCGACGTCTTGCCATGATCGACGTGGCCCATGACGGTGACCACCGGCGGGCGGGAGATCAGCTCGATCTCGGTATCGACGGCGCCTTCCAGGCCGATCTCCACGTCGGATTCGGATACGCGCCGGGCGCGATGGCCGAATTCCTGCACGACCAGCTCGGCGGTGTCGGCATCCAGCGTTTGCGTGACCGTGGCCATGACGCCGAGCTTCATCAGAGCCTTGATGACTTCCGGCGTGCGGGCCGCCATGCGGTTGGCCAGTTCCTGTACGGTGATCTGTTCGGGCAGCACTACGTCGCGCACAACTTTCACCTGATCGGAGCGTAGCCGTTCCAGCTCGGCCTGACGACGTTCGCGCTCGCGTTGGCGGCGCACGGAAGCGAGGCTGCGAACACGTTCGTCCTCACCTTCTATAGCGGCCTGCACATCGATGCGACCGGCGCGGCGACGGTCGTCGAGCCCCTTCTTCGGCGCGACGACAGGCGGTTTGCGCGGCGGGAGGCCCGGGCCGGGACGCCGAACCGGGCGGGTCTCGTCGTCGTCCTCGGCAACGCGACCTGTCCGCAGTCTAAGCGTCTCAGTGGGGGCTGCTGGGCCGGATGGAGCGGCGGCCGAACGGCGGCGCTGCTCCTCCGCCGGGCGGCCCGCCGGCGCTCGGGCTGCGGGGGCGGTGGAAGCCGGAGCGGCAGCGGCTGCTTCGGCGGCCTTGCGGGCGGCTTCCGTCGCCTCCCGCTGGGCGGCCTCCTCAGCTTCGCGGCGAGCTTCCTCCTCGGCAGCCTTGCGGGCTTCCTCCTCGCGCCGGCGCGCTTCTTCCGCCGCCGACAGAATCGAGATCTTTTCCTGCTCGCGCCGTTCGGCTTCGCGCTTGGCGGTTTCCCGCTGCTGCTCGACTAGCGCACGCTGCCGCGCGGCAAGTTCGGTTGCGGTCAGCGCCCGGGCCGGACCGCCCGCTGGCGCGCGCGCTGTTCCCGCGCCGGCGCGGGCGGTGGGCGCGGCAGGCCCGGACACTCCGGGCGCGCTAGGCGGCGTAGGGCCGGGAGCGCGCTTCTTGCGCACTTCGACCTGGACCACCTTGGAGCGTCCATGACTGAAGCTCTGGCGGACAGAGCCAGCATCGACCGTGCGTCCAAGCTCCAGACGTCCGGCAGGCCGCAGCGAAAGCCGGCCCTTACTCGCTTCCTGATCGTTGTTCTCGCTCATTGACCTGCCTGATCTTCACCCAAATGTCGGGCTGAGCCCGATCGTTCAACTCGTGTGTCCGGCGGGGCAGATCGTTGCCCCCGCGGTCAGCCCTAGTCCAGCACAGCCGGCCAACTTCCAGCGTCAGCAACTCGGCAAGCCTGCCCGGCGCGACCGCCACGTGCACGGCTCGATCCCGGCCGAACAGCCCGCCCAGCGTCGCTGCCGGCAAAGGCGTCAGCACCGGCATCCTGGTCTGAATGGCCTCCGTCCCCCCGAGGAATCGCCGCCGCTCCTCGGCACTGCCATCGGACGCCTGCAGGATCAGTGCAGCCCGGCCGCCCCGCACCCATTCGCGCGCCCTGTCGAACCCGGCGACTGCCTGGCCGGCCCGGCGGGCGAGGCCCAACAACTCCTCAATCCGCCGAACGATACCGGCGCGGACACGATCCGCGAGGTCCTCCGGCGCCCTCAGCGGACTTCGTGCAGCACGCGCAAACGCACCGCGTGTACGCGCCGCTTCTAGCACATCGCCCCGGGCGCTCAACCACATTCCCCGGCCGGGCAGCCTTGCCGCCAGATCGGGGACCAGTGTCTGGTCCGGGCCGATCACGAATCGGATCATCCGCTCCTTCGGCAGACGCTCACGAGTGACAATGCAGCGCCGATAAGGACCGATCTCCTGCGGCAAAGCGTCATCCGCTTCGGACAGATCGACGTCAGTCGTGGCTCGCCTCCTGCGCGGCCGGCTCGCTCTCCGCCACCGGCTCGCTCTCATTTGCAAACCAATGGGCACGCGCATCCATGATGATCGCGTTGGCGGTGGCCTCGTCCATGTGGTCGGCACCGACGATCTCGATCAGCTCGTCCGACGCGAGATCGGCGAGATCATCGAGCGTCTTCACGCTTTTCTCGCCCAGGGCGACCAGCATGGCCGGCGTAAGTGCTTCGATCGCGGCGATATCCTCCGTGACGCCCAGCTCCAGCCGACGCTCGTTCAGCTCGGTGTCGCGCCGGGTGAGAAAGGCTTCGGCGCGACGGATCAGTTCGGCGGCGACGTTCTCGTCGAACCCTTCGATGGAGGCGAGCTCCTCCTGCGGGGTGAAGGCCAGTTCCTCCAACGAGGTGAAGCCTTCCGTGACCAGCAACCCGGCGATGACGTCATCCACGTCGAGGGCTTCGACGAACAGCGCGCTGCGCCGGCGGAACTCGTCCTGCCGCCGCTCGCTTTCCTCGGCTTCCGTCAGGATGTCGATGTCCCAGCGGGTGAGCTGCGAGGCCAGTCGCACGTTCTGGCCGCGGCGGCCAATCGCCAGGGAAAGCTGGTCGTCGGGGACGACCACTTCGACGCGGCCGGCTTCCTCGTCCATCACCACCTTGGTGACCTCGGCGGGGGCGAGCGCGTTCACCACGAATGTGGCGGCCTGGGGTGACCAGGGGATGATGTCGATCTTCTCGCCCTGCAGCTCCTGCACGACCGCCTGCACGCGCGAGCCGCGCATGCCGACGCATGCCCCGACCGGGTCGATGGAGGAATCCCGGCTGATGACCGCCATCTTGGCGCGGGAGCCAGGATCGCGGGAGACCGCCTTGATCTCGATGATGCCGTCGTAAATCTCGGGCACTTCCTGGGCGAACAGCTTGGCCAGGAAGCCGGGATGGGTGCGGCTGAGGAATATCTGTGGTCCACGTGGTTCCTCGCGCACGTCGTAGATATAGGCACGCACGCGGTCGCCGTTGCGGAAACTTTCGCGCGGGATCAGCTCGTCGCGGCGCAGCAGCGCCTCGGCGCGGCCTAGTTCGACCATCAGGTTGCCGTACTCGGTGCGTTTGACGATGCCGTTGACGATCTCGCCGACGCGGTCCTTGAATTCGTCGAACTGCTTCTTGCGCTCGTACTCGCGGACCCGCTGCACGATGACCTGCTTGGCGGTCTGCGCGGCGATGCGGCCGAAATCGATCGGCGGCAACGGATCGATCAGATGCTGGCCGATCTGGATGTCGGGCTGGAATTTGCGGGCGATGTGGACGGGGATCTGGGTTTCCTCATTCTCCACCGTTTCGACCGCTTCGGTCCAGCGCGACAGGCGGACATCGCCGGTCTTGCGGTCGATGGTGGCGCGGATGTCCTTCTCGTGCCCGTACTTGGCGCGGCCGGCCTTCTGGATGGCCTGCTCCATCGCCTCGATCACCTCTTCGCGTTCGATATTCTTTTCCCGCGCGACGGCGTCGGCGACCAGCAGCAGTTCCGGGCGGGCGATAGCGGTTTCCATGGTGGCCCTCTTGGCTAATCTTTGGTCAGTTCGTTGGAGCAGGGGGTGAGACAATCGCGGCGATCAGCGCATCGGTGAGCAGCAGCTTTGCGCGCCGGATGTCGCGCAGGGGAAGCGTAACCTCCGACCCGTCGTCAAGGCGCAGGCGTGCGGCGTTGTCGTCGGCGCCGAGCACGATGCCGGAGAACCGCTTGCGGCCTTCCACAGGCGCGGTCGTTTCAGCACGGGCGAGGTGGCCGGCAAAGCGGTTCCAGTCCTTTACGCGTACCAGTGGCCGATCGATACCGGGCGAACTGACTTCCAGGATCCAGGCACCTTGCATCAGATCGGCAACGTCGAGCACGGCGCCGAGCGTGTGGCTGATGGTTTCACAATCTCCCACCGACATTGCAGCGTCATCTGCGCGATCCGCCATGACCTGCACGGTCGGGCGATTGTCCTGTCCCATCAGGACGACGCGCACCAGCTCGTACCCCATGTCTTCGAGCGTGGGGGTGATGGCCGCCGCGAGGCGGGCTTCCAGGGTGTTGGTCGACGAATGGGCGTCCAAAACAAAAAAGGCGGCCCGCGAAGGCCACCCCCCGTAACAGAGCGGAGAATGATTATGGGGCTCAAATAGCCCTTCCTATTGGTCCCTGCAAGGGCGGGTTGCCGCAAGTTTGGGGACGCAGCGGCGGCATTTTTCGCCAAACATTAATCGTCGCGCGACCATCGTCCGCTCAGGAGGCCCTGCGTGCGACGCTTGGAATGCCTGGATGGGCTGCGCGGCGTGCTCGCGATGTACGTGCTGCTGTCGCACATGGCGCCGTTCGCGGCCGTGCCGGCCTGGGTCGCCCGTCCGATGTCGCATGGCGAGGCAGCGGTCGATGTTTTTTTTATCCTGAGCGGGATGGTGATCGTCCGCTCGCTGCAGGGGTTTCAATACGCCGCGCCGCCGTTCCTGATCGCCCGGGTCGGACGCATTTTTCCGGTGTTTCTGGCGGTGTTTCCGTTTGCCGCGGCGATCCAGGTGATCCCAACGGGCTTCGCGTTGATGCCGTGGATCGGACCCGACAGCCTGGCCTGCTCGACCTGGTCCGGGGGCTGGCGGCCAAACTGGGCGGCCGAGATCGCCGCCCATCTGACCATGACGCACGGGTTGTTCCCAGATGCCGTGCTGCCGAACGTGTGGGTGAGCTTTCTCGGGGCGGCCTGGAGCCTGAGCACCGAGTGGCAGTTCTATATGGTCGTGGCATTGCTGGCGGGGCCGCTGGGACGTGGGCGGATCAGCACGGCGCATCTGATCGTGATTTTCCTTGGACTAGCGGCGGCCGGTATCGCCTGGCAAGGGACGGCACCGTCCGGCTGGGGTTTCAGCCGCGCGTTCCTGCCGAACAAGGCGCAATATTTCGCGCTCGGCATTGCCGCTGCGGTATTGCAACGCCGACCCGACGCCGCAAGCTCGCGGGGGTACGCGATGACCTTGGGCGCGGTGCTGCTGGAATGCGGCGTTCAAGGCGGGGTGGAAAAGATGGCGGCGCCGCTGGTCTGGACGGCGTGCCTGGCGGCGGAGATGAGGCTCGGCGGACGCGGGACGGCGATGCTGGCGACGCTGCTGCGGCGACGGGAGATGCTGTGGCTGGGGGCGGCTTCGTATTGCATCTACCTGGTGAACGGACCGGCGCAGAAGCTGCTGGGGGTGTTTCTGGCGCGGCTGAGCCGGGGCGATGCAGCAATGTTCACGGCCATCTGGATTCCCGGTGCGATCCTGCTGCCTCTGGTGCTGTCGTGGATGCTGCATGTGACGGTCGAGCAGGCCGGGCAGCGCTGGGGAAAGGCGAGAAGCCTGCGGGTGAGAGTGGGATCCGGCGCGTAGCGCCCGGCGGCGGAATGGTTCATCTTCGTTCCGTGACCCGCCAAGGGGAGTGGAACGATGGACGGACCGGGACGGGTGGCTGGCCTTAGCCGACGCGCTGTGCTGCCTGCAATGGCGTTGGGCGCGTTCGCTCCGAGGGCGGCACACGCGCAGACGGTTGCTGCAACGAATCCGCCGCGCAACGTCGACGATCTGTTGCCGGCGCTGGACGGGATTGCCCGGGACGCGATGCAACGCAGCGGTGTGCCGGGGATGGCGATTGCGGTCG
The DNA here is from genome assembly GCA_963810715.1 of uncultured Pseudomonadota bacterium. GTDB lineage: Bacteria > Pseudomonadota > Alphaproteobacteria > Acetobacterales > Acetobacteraceae > DATDIC01. Next base: position 187,439 of record CAWEOZ010000004.1, read on the forward strand.
TGCACCAGGATCGGGCGATCTTCCTGCGCGGCTACGGTGTACGTCAGGTCGGGATGCCGGAGCCGGTCGATGCGGATACCGTGTTTCCGCTCGCCTCATTATCGAAGCCGATCGCCGCGACGGTGGTTGCGGCCCTGGTCGGTGATGGTGTGGTTGGGTGGGACGACCTGATCATCCGGCATATGCCGGAGTTCGAGATGTACGATCCCTGGGTCACACGCGAGGTGACGCTGCGCGACATGTTCGCACACCGCAGCGGGCTGCCGGACCATGCGGGCGATCTGCTGGAAGACATGGGCTATGAGCGCGACGCGGTGCTGTTCCGGCTGCGGTATCAAAGGCCGGCGAGCAGCTTCCGCTCCCATTATGCATACACGAATTTTGGTTTTACCGCGGCGGCGGTGGCGGCGGCGCGCGCGACCGGGAAAGACTGGGACGAGATCTCCGCGGGACGGCTGTATCAGCGGCTTGAGATGCAGCGGACCAGCTCGCGCTTTGCCGATTTCGCCAGGGAGCCAAACCGCGTGCGAAGCCACGTGCGATCCGGGACCAACTGGGTTGCCCGCTATACGCGCGAGCCTGATGCGCAATCGCCGGCCGGCGGGGTGACATCTTCGGTGCGGGACCTGGCAAACTGGATGCGGCTGCAACTGGGCCGCGGCAAGCTGGACGGGGAGCAGATCGTCGGCATGGAGGCGGTCGACGAGACGCATCGGCCGCAGATACTCCGCTCGCCGCCGCAAAATCCGGCGCTGGATCGGGCGGGCTTCTATGGCCTGGGCTGGAACATCGATTACACCGATCAGAGTGGGGTGGCCTGGGGCCATTCGGGCGCGTTCGGTCTGGGAGCGGCGACGTGCGTCAGCCTGTTGCCTGGAGCGGAGCTGGGCATTGTGGTGCTGACCAATGCGCAGCCGATCGGCGTGCCGGAAGCGATCTGCCGCAGCTTCGTCGATCTGGTGCTGACAGGAAAGGTGGAGAAGGACTGGCTGACTCTGTTCGGGCAACTGTTCGCCACAGCGATGGCGCCGAACTATGGAACGTCGATCGATTATGCCGTGCCGCCCGAGCCGTTACTGCCCGCGTTACCGGCGGCGGCGTACGCCGGTATCTACGACAATGAGCTGTACGGCCCGATCGAGATTGCGGGGAGCGATGGAAATCTGTCGATGACGCAGGGGCCGGGGCCAAACAGGTTCCCGCTGCGACATTTCGATCGGGACGTTTTCACCTATCAGCCGATTGGCGAGAATGCCGATGGCGCAAGTGCCGTGTCGTTTGCGGTCGGGGCGGACCGGAAGGCTGCTTCCGCCACGGTTGAGAACCTGGACGTGGATCACCAGGGCAGTTTCGTTCGCCGGAAGGGGACGCTGTAATACACTCGACTTCCGCAGGAAGTCGGGTAAGTCTTAATTTCGCGCGCAGCCGCCACACCAACCCTGCGCGGGGCATACCCTGAATCCTGCGGATTCAGGGTATGCCAGCCGTTCGAGAGGCTGATCTCTCTCGTCATGCTCGCACAGGCGGGCATGACGGGGATTCGAGGGAATGACCGGGATGGGTGAGTCTGCGCGCCGATCGGGATTAGTGCTGGTGGAATGTCATCAGGTCCGACGCGATTTGCCCGCCGGCAGTACCGGCGAACCAGACGCCCCCTTGCCCGCCTCCGGCCAGCCCGGAGTCGGCTTGCCACGTCGATCTGTCCAGAGCCAAGTCTGGAAGGCTCCAGTAGTCCGAGGCGGCGAGATTTCCCATGCCGTGTCCCTGATCCCAGCCTTGTGTGCCCTCGGGCGGAACCGGGAACAGATGATCCGCGATTGCCGACGGAGCGCCATGGCCGGGTGTTGCGGTCTGGCTCAGAAAGGCCAGGCCGGGGGGGTTCAGCCCGCTGCCCGCGCCGATGGTGTCGCCGCGCGCGTCGACGGCGGAAAACGCCTGCGCGGGGGGCGGTGGGATTGCGATCTGGTTGCCCAAGAACAGGTTGAATTTGCTCCCGTTCACGGCAATCGGCAGACCTGAGTTCAGCAGCACCGGTTGACCGGCCTGGTTGAAACCGATTTCGTTGTTGAGAATTCGGCTGGAGCGGCTGTCGGCCTGCAGCGTGATGCCATTGCCGTCATTGCCGCTGATCAAGTTTGTTACCGGCCTGCTCGGGCTCAAGGGGAGGAAGCCGCCGATAGTGTTGCCGGTCGCTTCGCCGCCGATGAGGATGCCGCCCATCAAGTTGGGCTCTGCTTCCGTCCCCGCAGTATTGGTGCCGACGACGCTGTTGAAGACCTGGTTGGAATAGGCATGTCCGAGGATGGCGATGCCGTACCCGTCATTGCCCGAAAACGCATTGCGCGGAATGCCGCCGTTGGCGATCGTGGTGTAGCCGCCAATGGTGTTGTCGTGGGCGGAGCCGTCGATCAGCAGGCCATCGCCGCCATTTGGCACCGTGGCAGTGCCTGTGATGTTCAGGCCGACGACGTTTGGGTCTACCGTTACGCCTGAGGCGTTGCCACCGATCTCGATGCCATTATTGTCGTTGCCGGAAAAAGCGTTCACCTCGATTGTCTGATGGCCGCCGGTCGCGGTGATCAGGATCCCGTCATTCCCGTTCGGAGCGGCGCCGCCGAATGCGAACTGCCCGCCGAAGCTGTTGAAGCTGGTGAACCCGCCGGCGGCGCCCGTCACCTCGATGCCGTTCTCGCCGTTCCCGGCCTCCACGTTTCCCAGCGGGATGATGCCCCCGACCACCGTGTTCTGAGAGTGGCCGTCGACCAGGATCCCATTCAGCCCGTTGCCCACCACCGTCGCGTTGTTGGCGCCGGTGCCGAAGAAGTCCGCCTGCACGACCACGCTGTTCGAGTTGTTGACTTCCAGTCCGTTGGCGCCGTTGCCGCTGACCACATTGTAGTAAACAAACGGTTCGTTGGTGACCGCGCATCCGATCAGCGAGTTATTATCGGCATCGCTGATGTCGACGCCGTCGAGCGTGTTCCCGAGTGCCGCGTTTCCGTCCGCCGTGGTGCCGATGAAATTGCCGTTCAGCACGTTGTTCTGCGAATGGTCGTCAATCAGGACGCCGTTGCCACCGTTGCCCGACACCAAGTTCCCGAGCGGCGGAACGACGAAGACCGGGGTGGTGGTGCCTTTGTCCCCTGTCGGGTTGTTCTGGGCCCCTGTGCTTGGGTCCGTAAAGGCCGTTCCGCCAATCTCGTTGAAGTTGGCCCCGTCGGTGAGCACGATTCCGTTGCCACCGTTGGCGACGGAATAGCTGCCGGTGGGATCTGTGCCGATGTAGTTATCGACGAGCGTGTTGTTCTGGGCGCCGCTGAGCACGATGCCATTGTTCCCGTTCCCCGAGATGACGTTGGAGATCACACCCACCGCGGCCCCCGGATTGGAGCCGATCTGGTCGTTCGAGGAGCTGGCGGCGACGTAGACGCCATTGCCGGAATTTCCGGCGGCCTGGCCATTGAGGTCGAGGCCGATATAGTCCCCGGCCAGAGTGACCGATCCGGATTTCAACGTCACGCCATTTCCGCTGGCCCCGCAGACGGAGACACCGAGCAACTGCGAGCCGTCCGCTCCCGCCGCAAAGGTGAGGCCGGAATGGTGGTTGAAGTTCACCTCCACGACCGGCGGACCGCCCGCCGTGTGGGCCGGAGCCGAGTTACCATCAATGGTCACCGGGGCGGTGATGGTCGGCAAAGCGCTGGCCAGATTGATCACGCCGTTGACGGAGAAATTGATGGTTGCGGGCACGCCGGCGGCGTTCGCCGCCTGAATTGCCGCGCGCAGCGAGCCCGTCCCTGAGTTGTTGAGGTTGGTTACGTTGTAAACCGTCATGACGCTGCGCCCCTCGCTTTATTTGTTACCAGAATGGCACGGAGTGCGGTTTGAGACAATGGGGACTATCGTCGACACGAATTCGCTGCCGTAAATTGCGCCGCGCGCAATTTACGGTTGTCGCGGACAATGGTGGTTCGTTGCTACGTATGCTGATCGTTTCCGCATGGACCCTTCGCTCTGATACCAAACGCCGCAAGTCATGACCCGGTGGCAGAACCCCTCCCCCTGGCCCCCTCCCGCAAGGGGAGGGGGAAAACCTATCGGCGGGTGAACTGCCAATAGAGAGGGATGCGGCCGGCACGCAGCGCCTTGGCTTCATAGCGGGTGGGCGGCCATTTGTCGGGGCGGGTGCCCGCGGGCGGCGGTGTGTCGAATAGGTCCTGGGCTCCCATCACGTCTGATATCCACGCTTGCAGAGTCGGATCGTCGGTGGCGACGCGCCATTCGGCGCCGGGACGGAGCACGCGGGCCAATTCGGGCAGTGAGCCGGGATGGACGAACCGGCGCCTAGCGTGCCGTGTCTTTGGCCAGGGATCAGGGAACAGCAGGAATAGCCGATCCAGGGATTGATCTGGGAGCGCACGCAGCAACTGGCGAGCGTCGGCGGTCCAGAGGCGGAGGTTCGCGGGTAGCGGCGCGGTTGCTTCCTGCCCTTCCGGCACCAGGCGCGACAACAGCGAGCAGATGCCGTTCTCGAACACCTCGCAGGCGATTAGCGCTGTACGAGGGTTGGCGTCAGCCTGTGCCAGCGCGTGTTCGCCGCCGCCGAAGCCGACTTCCAGCCGCAGGGCACCGAGCGGGACGGGGAATGCCGACAGCGGGTTGGACGCGGCATGCAGCGGGAACGCGATGCGGGGAAGCGCTTCGGCAAGCAGACGAAGCTGGCGCGGACGAAGCTTGTGGCCGCGGCCCCTGCCATACAGCCGGTCGGATGGCGGGTTTATTCCGCGGAGCCCCGCGCCGCCGCCATGTGCAGAGGACGTGGTTGCCCGGGACGCGCCGGAGCTTGACGTGGCTGCACCGGCAACTGTGCTTAGCGGCCGAACGCCGAACGCAAGGCGGGGACCAGGTCGGTTTTCTCCCACGAGAACGCGCCGGTTTCATGGTCCGGTTCGCGTCCGAAATGCCCGTAGGCCGAGGTCGGGGCATAGATCGGACGGCTGAGTTGGAGATGTTCGCGGATGCCGCGTGGCGACAGGTCCACCAGTTCGCGCAGCACACGCTCCAGCTTCACCTCGCTCACCTCCTTGCCGGTGCCGTGCAGTTCCACGTACAGCGACAGCGGATGCGACACGCCGATCGCGTAGCTGATCTGCAAGGTGCAGCGGTCGGCCAGCCCGGCGGCGACCACGTTCTTCGCCAGGTAACGGCAGGCATAGGCGGCGGAACGATCGACCTTGGTGGGGTCCTTGCCGCTGAAAGCGCCGCCACCATGCGGGGCCGCCCCGCCATAGGTATCGACGATGATCTTGCGTCCGGTCAGGCCGCAATCGCCGTCCGGGCCGCCGATCACGAACTTGCCGGTGGGATTGACGTAGAACTCCCGCTCGGGCGGCATCCAGCCGCGCGGCAGCGTGCTTTCGACCAGCGGCCAGACCAGGGCCTTGACGTCTTCCTGGCTGAGCTGTTCCTCGTGCTGGGTGGAGACCACGATGCTGGTCGCCTGTACCGGCTTGCCGTCGACGTAGCGCAGCGTGAACTGGCTTTTCGCGTCGGGCAGCAGGCCGGCCACCGACTTGTCGCGGATGCGCCGCAGCTCGCTGATCCGGCGCAGGACCAGGTGCGCGTAATAGAGCGGGGCCGGCATCAGCCCTTCGGTTTCGCGGCAGGCGTAGCCGAACATGATGCCCTGGTCGCCGGCGCCTTCGTCCTTGTTGCCGGCGGCGTCCACGCCCTGGGCGATGTCGCCGGACTGGGCGTGCAGGTGACATTCGATGTTGGCGTGCTTCCAGCTAAAGCCCGCCTGGTCGTAACCAATATCGTGGATCGCCATGCGGCAGAGATGCGCGAGGTGCTCGGGCGTGACGGTGTCCGGGCCGCGGGTTTCGCCCGCCAGGACCACTCGGTTGGTGGTGACGAGGGTTTCGCAGGCGACGCGCGCATAGGGGTCGGCGGTCAGGAAGGCGTCCAGCACGGTGTCGCTGAGCCGGTCGGCAACCTTGTCGGGATGACCCTCCGAGACCGATTCGGAGGTGAACAGGAACTCACCGGTGTCGCGCATGGAATTCTCCTCTTGTCGCGGCAGGCGGCGGGCGCAGGAGGCCAGCCGCCGTACCGGCGAAATGCCGGGTGCGGGGTGAATGACGGAAAGCAGGAGGGGAATCAAGCGCTGCGCGCGCGACGCCCCTCATCACATGCCGAGCACGTCCATCATGGAATAGAGTCCGGGCGGCTTTCCGTCGATCCAGAGCGCCGCCCGCACGGCGCCGGCGGCGAAACTGCGGCGGTCGAAGGCGCGATGGGTGAGCGCGATGTGCTCGGTGGCGGAGGCGAAGATGAGAGTATGCTCGCCGACCACCTGCCCGCCGCGGAGCGCCGCGAAGCCAATGGCTCCTGGCTTGCGGGCGCCGGTATGGCCGTGGCGACCGCTTTCCATCACCTCTGACAGGACCTGGCCGCGGCCTTTCGCGACCGCGCGGCCAATGCCGACAGCGGTGCCGGACGGGGCGTCCACTTTCTGACGGTGATGCATCTCGACGATCTCGGCATCGTAGGTGTCGGGCGGCAGGGCGGCGGCCATCCGTTCCGCTAGTGCCAGGACGAGGTTAACACCCGGCGCGAAATTGGCCGCATAGACCACGGGAATGCGGCGACCTGCTTCCTCCACCGCCGCCTCATCGGCGGGGGAGAGGCTGGAGGTGCCGAGGACCCAGGCGGTTCCGGCGGCTGCCAGGGCGGCGGCGTGGGGTCGCGCCGCGGCGGCATGGGTGAAGTCGATCACCACATCCGCTTCGTGGGCCAGCGCGGCGATATCGGGGAAGCGGCGCATGCCCGCCGGGAACGGCTTGTCACGCGCGATGCCGCCGGCAAGCATGAGGCCTGCCGTGCCGACTTCCTGGACCAGCAGTGCGCCCATGCGCCCGGTGGTACCGGCGATGCCGATGCGGGTTGTGCTCGTCACGCGTTCTCTCCCTGCGTGTTGGGGGTGGAATTTCGCCGCTGGTCAGTCGGTGGCCCAGCCAAATGAGCGTTCTACGGCTTTCCTCCAGGACCTGGTGAGTGCGGCGCGGCGTTCGGGCGGCATTTTCGGCGACCAGAGGCGGGTGACGCCCCAATGATGCAGCAGGTCCTCGGTGCTCTGCCACAGGCCCACGGCGAGCCCGGCGGCGTACGCGGCGCCGAGGGCGGTGGTTTCAATCGTGCGCGGCCGGGCCACCGGCACGCCGAGCAAATCCGCCTGGAACTGCATCAGCAGCTCGTTCGTTACCATTCCGCCATCGACACGCAGCGTCTTGATCGGGAATCCGCAGTCGCGTTGCATCGCCTCCACTACATCCAGGACCTGATAGGCGCTCGCTTCCAGGGCGGCGCGGGCGATGTGGGCGGCAGTCGCGAATCGCGTCAGCCCGGCGATGACGCCGCGGGCGTCGCCGCGCCACCACGGCGCATAAAGGCCCGAGAAAGCCGGCACGAAATACACGTCGCCATTGTCGGGGACCTGCGCAGCGAGCGCCTCTATCTCATCGCCGGTACGGATCAGGCCCAGATTGTCGCGCAGCCATTGCACCAGAGCGCCGGTGATGGCGATCGAACCTTCCAGTGCGTAGGAGGCGGGACGGTCGCCGAACTTGTAAGCGACGGTTGTAATCAGGCCGCAGGTGGAGGGTACCGGGGCGAGACCGGTGTTCATCAGCAGGAAACTGCCGGTGCCGTAAGTGTTCTTGGCTTCGCCGGGATGAAAACAGGTCTGACCGACGAGCGCCGCCTGCTGATCGCCAAGAATTCCGGCGACCGGCACACCGGCCAGCTCGCCCAGGGCCGTGCCGTAAATCTGCGCGGAGGGAACGATGCGGGGCAGCACGGCGGCCGGGATACCGAACGCCTGCAACAGACCCAGGTCCCATTCGAGCGAGCTGATATCCATGAGGAGCGTGCGGCTGGCGTTGGTTACGTCGGTTACATGCAGCCCGGTCAGTTTCCACATGAGCCAGGAGTCCATGGTGCCGAAGGCAAGATCGCCAGCTTCGGCGCGGCGGCGAATGTCCGGGACGTTGTCCAGCAGCCAGCGCAGTTTCAGCGCGCTGAAATAGCTGGTGAGCGGCAGGCCGGTGGCGGCGCGGAACCGGTCCTGTCCGCCGGCGGCAGTGTACTCCGCAACCAGCGGGTCGACCCGCGTGTCCTGCCAGACGATCGCGTTGTAGGCGGGCGCACCGGAGCTGCGATCCCAGACAAGGGTCGTCTCCCGCTGGTTGGTGATGCCAATGCCCGCAAGGTCGGTGGATGACAAATTGGCGCCTCGCAGAGCTTCGGCGATCACCGCGCGGGTGTTGGCCCAGATCTCGGCCGGATCATGTTCGACCCATCCTGGCTGCGGGAAGATTTGCCTATGTTCGCGCTGCGCCGCGGTAACGATCGTGCCGGCCTGATCGAAGACGATGAATCGCGTGCTGGTGGTACCCTGGTCGATGGCACCGATGTAGCAAGTCATGGGTGGCCTCCCGCCGTTACTTTATTCTAACAGATAGCGCGGTGCGCGAGGACTCCGGTCTGGCTTGCGGGAGGGGCGTGGATTGGGTTCGATGCGGGCTGGCGAACGAAGGGTGGGCGAACAGGATGGACACCGAGGAGCTGGGCTTCACGCCGGCAACCAGGCTGGCGGAGATGGTGCGAACGAAACAACTGTCTCCGGTGGAACTGATGCGCGGCTTGCTGGAGCGCATCGAGGCGGTGGGATCTCAGGTGAACGCATTTGCTTTTCTGGCGGCCGACCAGGCGATGGACGCAGCCCGGCGGGCCGAGACGGCGTTGATGAAGGCCGAGCATGTCGGTCCGCTGCACGGGATTCCGGTGACGATCAAGGATCTGGCGATCACCAAGGACATGCCGACGCAGATGGGCAGCTTGATCTTCAAGGGGCATCAACCGGCGGAGGACACGCCCATTGTCCCTCGCCTGAAGGATCAGGGTGCGATCATTCTGGGCAAGACCACAACCTCGGAGTTCGGCTGGACGGGTGTGAGTCATTCGCCGCTGACCGGCATCACGCATAACCCGTGGAAGCACGGCTATAATGCGGGTGCATCGTCGGCGGGGGCAGGCGCGGCGGCGGCTGCCGGGTTTGGGCCGCTGCATCAGGGCAGCGACGGGGCAGGCTCGATCCGCATGCCGGCGCATTTCTGCGGCGTGTTCGGGCTGAAACCGACGTTCGGGCGTATTCCGTATTACCCGGTGGGGGTCGGCGACAACACGTCTCATTTGGGGCCGATGACCCGCACGGTTGCCGACGGCGCGCTGTTCCTGGGTGCGATGGCTGGGCCGCATCCGCTGGACTTCACGACATGCGAGGCGGGACCGGCGGATTATATCGGGCGGCTGCATGAGGGCGTGCGCGGCAAGCGGATCGCGTTCAGCCCCGATCTGGGCCACGCCCAGGTGGATCCAGCGATTGCGTCGCTGGTAAAGGCGGCGGCTGACCGGTTCAGCGAGTTGGGGGCGACGGTGGAGCAGGTGGCAACGTCGTGGGGGCCGCAGGGGGCGGAGCTGATCGGGCCGTTCTGGGCCGCACACATGGCGCGCCTGGCGGTGCATCTGCCGAAATGGGAGGCACAGATGGACCCCGGACTGGTCGCGTGCATCAAGGACGGCGCGCCGATGTCGGTGCTGGAATATCTGGCGTTGCGCGAGAAGAAGATGGCGTATGTCGCGGCGATCCATCGCTGGTTTCAGGACTGGGACCTGCTGCTGACCCCGGCGGTTTCAGTGGCGGCTTTCCCGGCCGAGCGGCTGATGCCGGCGCACTGGCCGCAGCATGCGTGGAACTGGATCGAATGGGCGCATTTTTCGTATCCATTCAACATGTCCTGGAATCCGGCGGCGAGCGTGCCGTGCGGCTTTACGGCAGAGGGGCTGCCGGTGGGATTGCAGATCGTCGGGCGGCGATTCGACGATTTGGGGGTTTTGCAGGCATCGGCGGCGTTCGAGCAGGCGCAGCCCTGGGCGGAAAAGCGGCCATCGCTGGCGTGATGCTGTCCGCTTGCCGAGGCTGTGGCTGCGATCAGGCTATCCGTGCGGCCGTCGCTGGCGCCGGACTGCGAGAAGACCTGCCAGCCCTGCAATCAGCAGCGCCGCTGCCGTCGGCTCAGGCACGGCCTGTTTGGGGTTCTTCGGTGACTCTGCCACCGCGCCGACGACACTCGACAGCATCGACCTGTAGTTGACCGCCAGGAAGCCGGTCAGCGGATTCTTCTTTTTGGCTCCGGTTTCGAGCACCAGTGGCAGCGGATTGGCCGTGGCCATGCCGGTGAACGGATCGATGACCGAAAGCGTGCCCTTCTTTGTTGCCGGATCGAAGGAAATTCCCGTCAGTGTCAGATAATGCGCGCCGCCGGGGAAGGCGATTTCAACCTCTACATCTTCTTCGTGCTTGATCTGATTGAGCACGAAATTCCAGGTCGGCTTCTTGTCGTCTGTGACGTAGCCGGGTTTGGCCTGCTTGTGGTTGGGATCGATCGCATCGCCCCAGGTTTGCGAGATCTGGGCCGCGAAGGTGGTACTGTCATTGAGCGCCCCGCCGCTGATGGTATTGATGTAGTCCTGTTTGCCGAGAATGAAGTCGCCGATGAAGGTGCCGGCGGATCTGTTGGCCGTGCAGTTCTGGGTGAAGTTGCACGCCAGATTGTTTGCCGCCGCAATCAGCTCGGCCTTGGTCGGCTGCATGCCCGCATTGCCGATCAGTTTGTCGCCATAGACCTTGGTATACATCTTCTGAAGGAACACGAAGGAATTAATTGCCGCGGTGGGCCCGCAATTCGCTGCCGGACATTTAGTGGCACCCTGCGCCAGATCGCCGAACATGGCCGCCGGCTCGCTCGCGGTCATCGGGACGGCGTGGGCGGGCCCGAGGGAAAGGGCCGCCAGGGTGGCAGCAAGGCCGGTGCAGATTGAAATCGACCGCAACAAAACATCCATGACCGTTTCCTCCTGTATTTTCCGACGTATCAGGTTACAGGGAAGACCGTTCCATTTTCAATTGAAATCGCTTTGGCTCCTGCGGCCTGACCCCTTCAGGAGCCTTAAGGACCCATCCCGACCGCAGCGGCGAGCAATCGTTCACGGTCGAGCAACTTCCCCTACGATAGCTTGCGCCGATGCGTCTCAAGCTCTACCGCGCGGCCAAAATGGCGGAGGCTATGGCGCTGGTCCGCGCCGAGCTGGGGCCGGACGCGCTGATCCTGTCCACCCGCCGCGTTGCCGATGGCGTAGAAATTACCGCGGCGCTGGAGCCGAAGTCGGAACAGCCTGCCGAAAGTCCGGCGCTTGTGTCCGCCCTGGATTATCATGGTGTGCCACAGGTCGTGCGCACTTCCCTGCAGCATGGCTCGCTCGACGCCGCGCTGGAGGCGGCATTCACCTTTGCTGCCCTGCCGTTGGACGCGCCGCGGCCATTGCTCCTGGCCGGCCCACCTGGCGCCGGCAAGACGCTGACCGCGGCGCGTCTGGCTACCCGGCTGGTGATGGCGGGCATCAAGCCGCTCATCATCACCGCTGACGGCAAGCGCGCCGGGGCGGTCGAACAGCTCGCGGCCTTCACGCGCCTGCTTGGGGTCGAACTTGTCGTTGCCGGCAGCCCGGTGGCGTTGGGGCGTGCATTGATACGACGCCAGCCCGGGGCTCCGGTCTTGATCGATGCTCCTGGTACCGACGCGTTCGATCCGGCACAGCGGGAGGAACTCGCGGCTCTTGCCGCTATCGCCGATGCCGTGTTGATTCTTGTATTGCCGGGTGGGTTGCATCCGGATGAGGCGGCCGAGCTGGGTGAGGCATATGCCGAAATTGGCGCGACGATGCTTGTCGCCACCCGGCTCGACATTGCGCGACGGATTGGCGGCACTCTTGCCGCCGCGCATGCGGGCCGCCTGTCCATGACGGAAGCCGGGATCGGGCCTGGAGCCGCCGACGGGCTGGTTCCGCTAACGCCGGCGTTACTTGCCGAACGACTGCTCAGCCTGGGATCACGCCCATGACCGGCCCGCGCCTGATCGCAATTGCCTCCGGCAAAGGAGGTGTTGGCAAGACCTGGTTTTCCATCACCCTCGCACATGCGTTGGCGCGCAGCGGCCGGCGCGTGTTACTGGTCGATGCCGATCTTGGACTGGCGAACGTGGACATTCAGCTCGGGCTGACGCCGGCGCAGGACCTGGGCGTGCTGCTGGCCGGCAAGGTACCGTTGCGCGATGTCGTCATGCGGTACCGGGAAGGCGGGTTCGACGTCCTTCCGGGGCGGTCGGGCTCGGGTGCGCTTGCAGGACTCTCTGGCGCTGCGCTGGGACCGTTGGTGGTCACGCTGCGCGAGGCGCCTTATTCCGACATTCTGCTGGACCTGGCGGCCGGGTTGGAGCCGCCCGTCCGGCGTCTGGCGGCTGCCGCGGACATGCTGCTGGTGCTGGCGACGGGCGAACCGACCAGCCTGACGGACGCCTACGCGGTGCTGAAGCTGTACGCGTCCGATCGGGCGGGCGGGAATGCTCGCGTAATCGTGAATCAGGCACCGACGCACGCGGCGGGCGAGCGAACCTATCAAACCCTGCGCCGGGCCTCGCTGGCGTTCCTGGGGCAAGCACCTGAAATGGCGGGGATAATTCGCCGGGATGAACGAGTGCCGGAGGCAATTCGCCGGCAAACGCTTTTGCTGACGCGGCATCCGACGTCACCGGTGGCGGACGATATTGGACAAGTCTGCCGAAGTCTTGGCTGAACTGCTCAGAACCGCCTCTGCGAGGGGGCGCGGTTTGCTAAAATCGGTTCATGGCGTTGATCCGCAGTAGCGGCAGCCGCGATGTGCGGGTGGATTTCTTCCGGGGACTGGCACTCTGGTGGATCTACACCGATCACATCCCTGGCGACGTATTGGGCAATTACAGCCTGCAATCGGTGTCGCTGTGCGACGCGGCGGAAGTGTTCGTGCTGCTGGCCGGATTTGGCGCCGGGAAGGCGTACGCGTCCGTCATGGACCGCGATGGCTATCTGTATGGGGCGGCCGACGCGGTACGGCGCGCCTGGACACTGTACATCGCCCATATCTTCCTGTTCGTCGTGTACGCCGCGCAGGTGTCATACGGCGCGGCGGCGCTGAACCGATTGAACTACCTGGACGAGAGCCGCCTGAATGTGTTGGCGGATCAGCCGTATGACGCGCTGCTGCAGGCATTGACCCTGCGTTATCAGCCGAGCCTGCTGAACATTCTGCCGCTCTATGTCGTGTTGTTGCTGATGTTCGCGGCCGTGATGCCGCTGTTGCGGTGGCCGAAGCTGCTGGGCGCGTTGTCGCTGGCCGTGTATGTCGCGGTGCGCGCGGCGGGCTTCAATCTGCCATCGTGGACCGATGACGGCTGGTTTTTCAATCCGTTCACGTGGCAGTTGCTGTTCATGATCGGGGCGATGCTGGCCTATTCGCCCCCGCGCCACATACCCGCGCCGGCGCGCCTGCTGGACGTCGCGTCCTGGGGCGTGACGCTGGGCGGCCTGGTGGTGATATTCGGCGTGTGGCAGCACCCGGCGTTCGCAGCGGCGCTACCCTGGCGGGTGGCGCACGCGTTGATGTCGATCGACAAGACCTACCTCGACCCGCCGCGGTTGATCTCCATTCTGGCGCTTCTCTGGTTAACGGTGCGGTTGGTGCCAGCGGATGCGCGCTGGCTTCGGTCCAGGTCGGCCTCGCCTTTCGTATTGATGGGCCAACATTCCCTCCCGGTGTTCTGCTTCGGTATTTTCATTGGTTTCTTCGGCCGCATGGGGTTGGAGGTCAGCGATAGAGCGGGGATGCAGGTGGTGGTCAATCTCGGGGGCATCTTGGCCATGGTGGCGGTTGCGGCCCTGGCAGCCTGGTACGGGGAGCGTGGACGCAAACCCGCACGATCGGCCTTGCCCCTCCGCGCGCAGACTGTTACGCAGAAGGACCATGAACCGGAGCGCGATACTGGCGCTGATCGCCGTTCTTCTCGCGCCACTGCCGGGGGCGCGGGCGGGGCTTGACGGCGCAACCACCTGCCCCGCCTCGGTTGATTTCGAAACTCCCGATAAGCCGTTGGAAAATCTGTCCGCTGCAATCAAGTCGGGCCGGCCGGTGGAGATTCTGGTTCTGGGCTCGGCGAGCACGGTGGCGCACGGGAATTCCGGATATCCTCATTTCATGCTGAACGCGCTGGCGGCGGCCTTGCCGAACGTCCGCTTCCACCTGACGGTGCAGGGCCGCCGTGGGCTGACCGCGAGCGCGATGCTCGACCAGCTACGTGGCGCGCTCAAGCACGGGCCGGTGCCGCTGGTCATCTGGCAGACCGGAACGGTGGAGGCCGTGCAAGGCATTCATCCGGAAGAGCTGGAAGACGTGCTGGAGGAAGGCGCTGATCTCGTCACCGCGCATGGCGGGGATATCATACTGGTTGATTCGCAGTTCAGCCGATTTTTGCGCGCCAATGCCAATGTGGATTCCTACGAACAGGCCATGGAGGCAACAGCGACGCTGCCGAATGTCGGGCTGTTCCATCGTTTCGACCTGATGCATTCCTGGGTTCATGGCGGCTTCCTGGACCTGGAACGCACCGATGTTTCCCAGCAGCCCGCCGCGATCGAACGGTTGAGCCAATGTATAGGCACCGCGCTCGCGCGCTTCGTGCTGAACGGACTGGATCGATCGTGACGATCGGGAGCTGATATTTCAGGACGGCAGCCGCGCTTTGTCCCTCACCGCAAGCCCCAGGTCGTTCGATCGTGCCGCCCGACCGGTGATTTGCCGCAAATAGAAGATGAGCAGCGCGGCCGATAATGCGCCAAGTGCGAGCAGGCTCCAGCGCAGCAATCCGACCCCGGCGCCGGACGCATCGAGCCCCGCCTTTCCCAGGGCTCCGAGAGCCACGTAGGCAAACAGCGCCGGGAAGGCCGCCAGAGTGCCGATCGCATAGTCCCGCAGCGAGATGGACGAGACGCCAAGCATGTAGCTGGCAGCCACGAACGGCATCACCGGGGACGCGCGCAGGAGGCAGACCAGCTTCCATCCGCTGCGACCGAGCGAGGCCTCGAACTGGCGCAAGCTCTGCCGCCGCTGCACCAGCCGGGCGACAAGGGGGCGGAACAGCGAGCGGCTGACCCAGAAGGCGAGAAGCGCGCCGGTAAATGTGCCCGCGGCGGCGAGGCCGAACCCCGCTGCGAGTCCGATACAGCGCACCGGCAGCCACCCCGACGAGCGAAGCCGGAAACACGCCGCTGACGGTCACCAGAACCTGAAAGGAGATCAGCACCAGCCAGGTCGGCATGCCGCCGATCCTGGTGGTCCGCAGCAACTCCGGCAGCCTGGCTGCATCCATCGCCGGTACGGCGTGGAAGCCGGCAACAGCGGATATCACCAGAGCAATCGCGATGAACGCGATGGCCGCACGGCGCAGCCACGGCGTCATGAGCTTGCGCCCGCGAACAGGGGAGATCGGATCAGGCGAAGATGATGCAGCCGGAATTCGGCGCTGGTGCGCAGGACGCCCAGTCCGTAAGCGATGCTGCGGCGCAGGTTGATCGACGATGCTTCGGGAAAATATCTGGTGGGACAGGAGATCTCACCGATGCGGAACCCGAAATGGATCGCTTGCGTCAGCATCTGGTTGTCGAAGATGAAATCGTCCGAGCAACGGGACAGCGGCAGGGTTTCCAGCACGGGCCGGCTCCAGGCTCGATAACCGGTATGGTATTCTGACAGTTTCTGTCCGAGCGCCAGGTTCTGAATCAGCGTGAGGATCCGGTTGGAGACATATTTGTAGCGCGGCATGCCTCCGGGCAGGGCGCCGCGGCCCAGAATGCGAGACCCGAGCACGACATCGAACTCGTCGGAGACGATCATCGACGCCATGGCGGTGACCAGTTTCGGCGAATACTGATAGTCCGGATGCAGCATGACGACGACATCCGTGCCACGTTCAAGCGCGGCGCCGTAGCAGGTTTTCTGGTTGCCCCCATAGCCCCGGTTGGCGGCATGAACCAGGGTATAAATCCCGAGCTTGCGGGCCAGGGCGGAGGTGTTATCCGAGCTGGCATCGTCGGTCAGAATGATGTCATCGACAACATCCTTAGGGATTTCATCATAGGTCTGCTTCAGCGTCCTGGCAGCGTTGTAGGCCGGCAGAATGACGGTGATGCGCTTTCCCCCCAGCACCGGCCTAGTGGCCCCGTTTGATCAGCACCATTGGCGACAAGCCGGGCGGATGAATCGGGAACTCCATGCGGGTGCCCGGCGGCGCACGCTCGAAGGCACGCGCGCGGGCGACGAAATCGGTCGGGGGCATGCGCAGTTCGCGCCAATCGCCGGGTATGCCCCACGCCGCCATGAGGACGATCAGGGCGGCGCCCACGCAGCGCAGAACGCGGTTCCGATCGGCGGCGAGGGTGAACAGAATCCCGACCCAGGCCAGCATCGCAAAGGTATAGTACCGATTGCCCATCGGCGGAGTCGCCATTGCCGCCCATTGCGGATCGGTCGCGGACACCTGCGGGCTGGCCAGAGACGCGGCGAGGACAAGCCCACCGAACAGGACCAGCTTGAATAACAGCCGCGTACCTCGCAGCAGCGCCAGCACCGCCAGGACACATCCCGCCGCCGCGACAGTGAGCGGCAATATGTTGTCCTGCCAGGATGGGAGCGCGGGGATGGCGCGGATCGTGCGGTAGCCGAGCTCGACCCCAAGCAGGACCTCGAGTGAAACAATCCGCGCCAGCATCCGTGGTCCTGCACCGAGCGGCGCCGCGGACCGTCCGGCATGCGACTGATTCAGCATAAAAGCGAGTTGGACCGCGGCGGTTGCGCACAACAGGCCGCCGCGCCAGACGCTGGTGGTGTCGCGCTGGTAATAGAGCTGCACGGCGGCAACCGGCAGCAGCAAAAGGCAGAATGGCCCGCTGAGGCCGGCGACCAGCAGCACGGCAGTGTCGAACCAGCGGGCAAGGCGTGTCTCGGGCGGCGCGCTGACCAACACCAGAAAAGCGAGCAGGGCGAGGTTCCACTGTGCATTGGTCAGATTGACATAGAGCTCGATCTCGTTCGGCAGGATCAGGAAAATGAGAGCGAACAGCAAGCGTGCCCAAGACAGCGGGCCACACCGGTTCCATGCGGCGCGACACCAGGAACACCGCCGGCAATATCTGCACGACGAGTGCGACAGAAGCGAAGAGGGTGGGGCGCCCATGTGAGGGGGAGCGGCTGCACCGCCAGGCCGACCAGGCGCTGCAGGGTGTTGAGATACCCGTTCACCGGCAGTACCAGCGAACTCAGGCCAAGACGATATGCGTCGGGATACCAGGACCAGCCGTCATCACCCCAAAATTCAGCATGAAGGATCACGCCGGGTTTGCGCGACAGGACCAGCACGGCAAAGAGGAGCGCGAGAACAACCAATCCGCGCGCGCGCGTTATCCAGTCAGCGGGAGAGGTGCGGATGAGCCGGACCTCCGCTGCCATGGCAGCCGAATTCATTGACGATACCGATATCGCAGCAGGTGGCACCCTATACCGGTGCTGCCGTCGCGTTAGCAACCGAGGGCGGCCGCTCACGGCCGGCATCCTGCTGGTTATTGCTGACGGACCGCCGGGAGCGGGCCGCCTTCAGCGGCGAGACGCCAGGGGGCACTGCCGAATAGCTGGGGCGGCCGTCGCGCCAGAATTGGGCTTTCAATATAGTGGAAGGACAGCGCCGCAAGGATCAGCGGAATGGTGATCATCAGTCCGGTAGCGAATATGGGCGATAGCCGGTGCTCGGCAACTCCGTAGGCAATGACCTCGAGAATTGTTAAATGGATGGTGTAGATTCCGTAAGACAGCTCGCTCAATCGCCGGACCAGCAGGGCGGGCCAGCCTGATACGGTCGCGCAGGCGGATCGCGGCCGGAATGCACAGGCAGAATCCGATCGAGATCGCATTGAGGAAAATGCTGCTGAACAGCCCTCCCGGCAAAGGCAGCCAGTTCCAATACATCTGCGTCCAGGTGCATAGGATGAGTCCTATTCCGGCACAAAGGCAAAGGCCGGGATAATGAAACAACCTGCGGTTCTCCCACTGCAACCTAGCCAGTGCGACGCCATAGGCGATTGCATCCAGGCGCAATAAGGTAATCTTGGAGGGGTCTTCCAGGCCGAACGCATGCTGCGCCACCAAGCGGCAGGCAAAGGGTATGCACAAGAACAATCCCAGAGCGAGCCAGACTGCCTGCTTTCGAGCGACGAGAAGCGCTGCTCCGATAAGGGTTACACTGAACAGCAGATAGAACCATTCCTCGATTGCAAGTGACCAGGATACGCCGAACCAGTTGTCGGCCGGCATGTGCCAGGCCCAGTTCTGCAGAAAGAACGTGTAGGCGGCATAATGGGCCCATGGCGTGTTCAATGGTCGCCAGAACACCGCCAGGATTGCCAGCCAGAGGAAATACAGCGGCAGTGTACGCATCCAGCGCCGTACCATGAAGCGGCTCCAGGCCTGCCAACTGGGACCACGTTCAATGATCTCCAGCAGCAGCGTGCCGATCAGATAACCGCTGAGCACGAAGAACAGCTCGACGCCGAAGGTGCCGGAGTAAGAGAGCCATGGGGGGGATCGCGTGCCGAAAAAGGCGGCTCCCATATCTCCCCAGTGGGAAGCAGCACGAGGCCGATCGCGCACGAACGGACCAGATCGAGCCCTAGATTGCGCTTTCCCCGCACTGCTCCTCCTGGTTTGGGACAGGCCTGCCCGCTATTGAGCACATTCCAGCGCGCCGCGGAATTGCGGCGAGGTCGAGGTTCCGGATCAAGGGGCTGCAAATGAAAAGCCATGCTCCTGTTGCCAGGAGCATGGCGCTTTTCGAAGAGGTTCAGAACGTCCGCGGAGCGATCAGACCGAGAATGTCTTGATGGAACCCGGGACGGTAATGTTGTCGAACGTGATCTTGGTATTGTCCGCCAGGCCGATTGTCGTGGAGCCACCGCTGACCGTTGCGTTCGCCAGCGCGACGTTTCCGGCGTTCGCGCCATAACCCGCCAGCAACAGCAGATCATTGGAATTGAAGTCGGTGACGATATCGACACCGCCGGCATGGCCGGAGATGAACAGGAACGTATTGTTTCCGCCGCCGCCCGAAAGTGTGTCGTTTCCAGTGCCGGCCACCAGGAGATCGTTACCGGCGCCACCGGCCAGCGAATCGTTGCCGGAACCGCCGAAGATCGTATTCGCACTGGTGGACCCGGCGGCATTCAGTGTCTCACTGCCGCTTCCGGCCGAGTAGAGGGCGCCGGCGGCGGTGGAGAAGTAGGTGATCGACGATCCGGCCGAGCCGAACAGGGTGGCCGGGTTGGTGCCGCCGACGATGGTTGTTGAATCGTTCGATCCGGCGGCGAAGAGCAGGCTCGAGCTGCCGACGAACCCGACCTCGTGGGCGGAAGCGCCGCCGAACACCGTCTCCGCTCCCGTGCTGCCGACCATGGTGGTGTTGGCGTTCGGGCCGTTGACGAGCAGCGCGTTGCCGCTGCCAAAGAAATCGAGCGCCGAGCTGCCGCCCCAGATGGTGGTGGAGCCGCTGCCGCCGACGATCGTCTCACTGCCGGCACCATTGCCGAACACATCGGTATTGCCGGAGCCGCCAAAGACCAGCTCGTTGCTGCCGATCAGAACCACCGCCTGGTTACCGGCGCCGGCGACGACGGTATCTGTGCCGCTGGTCGAGACGGTATCCGAGGTGCTGGTACCGCCGACGAAGATCAGGTTCTGTCCCGGGCCGGCAAAGATATTGCCGCTGCCGTTCGCATAGTACGGTGTCACTGCCACTCCCGGCTGCGACATCGTAGGTGGAGCCCGGAACCAGGGCGAACAGATCATTGCCATTGCCGGCAGTGATCGTGTCCGTTCCGGTCGCGACAACGTTGTAGACCGCGAGGCCGCCATCGCCGCCGATGAAATTCTGTGCGCCGGTGACAGTAAAGCTGCCGCCGCCCGTGCTATCCGCGACGAACTGGTAGCCGTTATTCGCTACCGTCCCGCCGCTGGTGGAAACCGCCAGTTCGTTTACGATGCCCGAAGGCGGCGGCGCGGTGCCATTCCCGTTATCCGCCACGACATTCAACGCGCCGGCAGAAAGGGCTGTCTGCAGGGCAAACTGAATGGCCTGCGCCAGCGTCGTGTTGGCGTTAGTCGCTGAAATTAAGTAGCTGATAACCGTTCCGCCGACGCCAGGAACTGTCACTGTGGCCATCGATCACCCCCAAATTGCGATTTATCCCAGCGCGAACCAAGTCACATATCAGGCGAGTAATATACCGACCCCATGCCAGGGCATGCAAGCCGAATTTCGCATCTGCCCCCTCGGCTCCGTTTTATTCGACCAATGGCACCACGAAGGTCCGCAAGACTGAATACAGTCATACCGCTATGCTCTACTGGATTAAGACGGAGCGAACGTCTTCACCCTCAGTTATACCGGCTCGCAGAATCGTTAGCCAAGGGTGACGTTGCTCCAATTGACGGATCACAAATTGTTTATGTGCGAGAATATCGGTGGACGTTCGCAACATCGATTGGCCATGAACCCGGTATTCGGCCAGGACCTCTGCGACCTGTTCGCCCCAGAACCCGCGCTCCACGCAGCGGCACCAAAAATCGTAATCCTCCCATCCATGCGTGATATGAGTGTAACCGCCAACAGCCGCCCATGTATATTTTGTAACGAGCGCCATGGCATCAATGTAATTCCCCCCAGCCAGTCGCATGGGAGAGAATGATTCAGCGCCGATCACTCCGTCGGTATCACCGAAACACTTGATCTCTGGATAGATGAATGCGGCCGACGATTTATGGGCGGCCGACAGACAGGCTTCCAGACAACGCGGCAGCAGCCTGTTGTCTGCGTCGAGAGGCAGGATGTACGGCGTTTCGCTGGCGTTGAATCCCGCGTTGCGCGTCAGCGCCAGACCGGCATTGGTTGAGTTCCGCAGCACAAGTACTCGGTTGAAACGATCTGCATTAGCTCGCGCCCAACGTGTAGCAATCGCGAGTGACTCGTCCGTGGAGGCGTCATCAACCACAATCAGGTCCAACACGGGAGATTGTCTGGGCACGAACCGAGGCAAGCGCCTCTTCGACATAATGGGCGTAATTGTAAAGGGGGACGACGACCGTTGCCTCCGCCTCGCCGAGCCGGTCCGCCGCGAACGTCACCTCTGTTGCCGGCAAGGGGATTTTGCCTCTGGCGTCGCCGGACCGGCGATGCAATTCCAGCTCGAACGCACGCGCCGCTTCCTGGCCACCTTCGAGTTGCACCAGAAAGTTGCGGGCCAGTTCCTTCCGGCGTACCGGTGAGAACGGCCATAACACGTCCTGGTATGCGGCGTGGCCAAGCCGCGCCCGTTCCGTGGCGTCGTCCACCAATCGCAGCAGGGCGCGATACCAATCCTCCTCGGTCCGCGCCAGCAACCCTGTCTCATTGTCCCGGATGGCCCGCTGCATCGGCCCGGTGGGCGATGCGACCGTGCATACCTCGACCAGCGCCGCCTCGAAGTATTTCAGCTCGCTTTTCGCCTCGCAGAACGGATTGTCGAGCTCAAGCGGTGCCAGGTTGATATCGAAGCGCGCCAGTTCTTCGGCAGATCGTCCAGCCCGACCATGTCGCGCCACTCGATCTGCGCCGTCAGCGAATTGAACATCGGCGAACTCGCTGATATGGAGCACTGGCTCTTTGCTGTCCGAGGCGCGGAACAGGACAAGGCGGCAGAAAGGCCGCTCCTTCAATACCCGGGCGATTGCGGCGGCCGCCTGCGCGAAGTCGCGCTGATGGGTCCGAGTGCCCGATGCATAGCCGAGGCGCACCAACCCGTTGCCGGGCGACATGCGGCGGCGGCGAACGGCAAGGCGTGACGACCGGTGGGTTGCGTCGTCGAAGCCGTTCGGCAGCACATAGGCGGCTTTCTGAAGGGCTCGGATATGGCCGGCCAGCTCGTCGGTCGTGCAGGTGCACGCATCCGCCTTCAGCAGGACACCGCGGATCCGTTCGAAATGGTCGGCGACATCTTCCACCAGAAAGCGCTGAGAACGGATGCCGTCGATATATTCGGGGGTGGCGAATTCGGGCCGAAACATCAGGTCATCGATGTCGAACACGATCTTCGCGCCATTCTCCCGGGCGGCCGCCATCAGCCGCTCGATCTCCGGCGAATGCCCGGCGCGCCAGATGATGATGATGTCCGCGGCGGCGACCTCGTCGATGCGACGCCGGCAGATCCTCGACACGCAGCCAGGCAGCGTTCGCGCCGGCCGCTGCGAGGGCCTCGACAAGCCGTAACACGCGGTAGCGATGTCCCGGTGTATGCGCTTCCCCGGAGACGACCATGACATGGCGCGCTCCGGCGGCCGCCGCCGATCGAGGCTCGGCGCTTCTTGTGGCGGTGTCCGCGCCGCGGTGGCGCACCCGCCGCCCGGATTCGACCGCGCCGCCGAGCAGTTTCCGGCCGACGCGTCGCAAGGGGTACGGAACACCCCGACCGAACCAGCGGAGCGGCGCGGTCAATCGCCAGCTCGTGGAGCCGATAACGAGCGCGCGTTCTTCTTGCAGAGCCGTAACCGTTGATCGGACCTGCGCAAGGTCGCGCAGTGCCGCGTTGTAAGCGCTTTTTACCTGCGCCGTCGCCGCCTGCTGCTCTTTCTCCCGCCAAGCGGCCGAGTCCAGCTCGGCGCGAGCCCGGTCGAGCTGGTCGGAAAGGTTTTCCAGGCGGCTTTCGAGGTCGGCTCGTTCCCTGGCCGCCAGCGCCCATTGCTGGTGGAACTCGGCTCGCTCGGCGCTGGCCTGCGTGGCCTGATCGGCAATTCGATCCGCGCGCTGACGGGCGTGCGCCTCCGCCTCCCACCCGTCGCCGAGCACGGCAAAACGGTTACGCATCCGAGCCGCGGACTCTTCGTCCGCCTGCAGCAACGCCGCCACGCCGGGAGCGACGTCGGTGCCGGTTACGAGCACTCCGAGCCCGCTTGAATGATAGAATTCGAATCCGGGATGCTGCTCGCGCAGCTCGCGCCATAGTCGCCAGACACCGAAATTCCGCTCGCGCACATTGGTATCGTGGAACAGGACGATGGATCGGCCAGACAGTTTGGGGGCCCAGCTTTCGAAGTCGTGGCGAACGCTTTCGTAGGTATGCTCTCCGTCGATGTGCAGCAGATCGACCGTGCCGTCCGGGATCACGTCCCGCGCGGCGTCGAAGCTCATCCGCAGCAGGGTCGAGAATGCGCGGAAATGCTGGTCATGGAATTGCTGGAATTCAGCGAATATGTCGTCGCCATAGGCACCGGTGTGCTGGTCGCCTTCCCAGCTGTCGACGGCGAAACATCGGGTCTGCAGCCGCCGCATGATAACCGCCGCACAGAAGGCCGAATAGGAGATGCCCGTATGCGTGCCGAGTTCCACCAGCAGGGTTGGTCGATGTTCCGCGGTGAGCCAGAATGCGAATGGCAGGTGACCGTACCAGGCACTTGCCGGCCCAACTCTGAGGGGACGCCAGAACAGCGGGTCGGCCAGGTCGGCGGCAAGAATAGAGGGCAGCCGGATCACCGGATCAATGTTGAGGTGTGTCACTCGGATCTCATACGGATGGGCCGCGCCGCCATGGCCGATGTTCGCGGTTGCCGCGCGCCCGGCCGGCACGCTGAAGGTCCCAGAGCATGGGACCGATATCCGCGCCGGACGATTGCCGAACGACGGCTGGCCATTCTGCCTGATCGGCGACGGCGAGTCGGATTGCTGCATGACATTTCGCGCTTGATGAAAGAGGCTCCGGCCTGGAGAAGTTGGCGCCAGATCGGCGGTGGCGCTTAGATGCTGCCCGGGGGCGCGGGCCCGGCATGCCCGGATTCTATGCGTCTGTCGGACGTGGATCGGGGCGCTGGGCGTCGTGTCGGCGCCGCCGCCCGCCGGATCGTCGCACAGGTTGCGCAGGTTGCGCAGGAGCTTCTGATTAGGCCAGACCACCTTGCACGGTCGTCCCGCCTGCATCAGGACCCGGCTAAGTCTCACCTCATTATGGCGGATGATCCAGTGCCTCGAGGGCGACTGACGCAGCTGACGCCGGAACCGGGCCCAGGCCTCGCTTCGGAGTGCCGGCGCACCGAAGGCCAGACAATAGGACTGCAACTGGTAGCTTTTCTGCCAGCTATCGGTCAGTCCGCACACCAGGGTTTCAGTGAAGCGAATTCGTCCCAACGTTTCGCGTGATGGTTGTAGAAACCCGCTAACACGGTCGTTGGCCAAAAACCGCAGGCTGGCCAGCGCCCTCAGCGCGAGTCGTCCCGAACTGCTGACGAACACGAGGTATAGCCCTGCCTCCGACAGGCTCACCAGGTACCGGATCGTGTGTTCATGGACCGCTCTGAGCGGGTCGAAATGCGCGAAAATCGCCACTCTGGGTCCGGGCTCATGATCCCCTTGCAGCCAGGAGGATACCAACTGATGCCGGCGGGGACCAAATTTCGCCAGGGAGCTGATCTTGAGAATTACGCTATTGCAGGCCCGGCGAAGTATCGACCGGTCCATTCGAACGAGAAGAGAACGACCTGACGCAGCGGCTGCTCCCGTCAGGCCGCCGCGTGGATTGCGCATCGATCCCCCACGCCTGCGGACGCCATGCCGCTGCCGCCGGGTTGCGGAAGCGGATGGGGCAAGCGGGCTGAACGACGCGGCTCCGGGCGGCAGGTCCACCATGCGCGCATTCAGCGCAATGCCGGAGGGAAGGCAAGACGGGCCTTGCCGCTGGCAGGAAATGAGTAGTCGGCGTGGGCAAAAATCGGCAGAAATTTGTTCGGGTGGGTTGGCGCCGGATCACCACCGCAATAGTAATAGGAGGCGCGGTGCCGGACCGAGGGCTGGACCGACCCAGGATCGTGCCCAATTATCCGCCGATAATGCGCAACTTCGAAAAGGGACCGGGCTGCTTGCAAGTTAAGCCGCGGCCGGATAGGTACACCACCGGAGTGCGGGCGTAGCTCAGGGGTAGAGCACAACCTTGCCAAGGTTGGGGTCGAGGGTTCGAATCCCTTCGCCCGCTCCAGATTTCTTCAATTATTTGAAGCGATTAAAGGCGGTTCTGCGGGACCGCTATTGCTTACATCGCCCTAGTCGGCGCCAAATGTAAGCGCCTTGTAAGCAGATCGAAGCGAGCTATCGGCTACCGTGGCGGGTTCTGAACCACATATTCCCGCCTATCGGACCGAATTGGCGCGAAATCCTTAGGGTCGCGGAGCGGCCATCCGAGCGGGCAATTCGAGTTGCCCGGCTGAGTGTGATCTCTTCAATTCCATCGAGCCAAACCCATGGTGGATAGGTACCTCTAAGCGGACGTTCAAACCGCCACCCTTGGGATTGGCGAGGACGATCTTCCCGCCGTGTTCCCAGATGATCAAACGTGTAACGGAAAGGCGGAGACCTATCCCACCGGTGTCACGAGCGCTACCGATCCCGTAAAATAGCTCGAACACCTTCTCCTGCTCGCTCCGCGGAATCCCGGGACCTTCGTCCTCGACCGTGATCACAACCCGGCCAGCTTCGGGGGCGAGTGCCACGGCGGCCGTGCCACCACACTTGATCGCAGTGTCCACCAGATTGGAGATCGCCCGTCGCACCGCGGTCGGTCGGCAGAATATCGTTGCGTCCCGCGGTCCAGTGAAGATCACCGTCTCGCCCGCGTCAGCAGCATCCTCGCAGATGGCTTCGACCAGGGCGCTTAAATCGACAAGCGACCGAGGCTCAGAAGTAATTGCTGACCGCCGATGCCTTATCGCCGGGATTTCTCCCTTTCAACTCGTCGCACCACGCTAAAGCTCTGCGCAGTCCCTCTTCGCTCTTCCGATCGCCAGCGAGATCGACGATCTGCGCGATCCAATCAAGCGCCACGTCGTCTTCGAGGCCGGAGAGATTCTCGCGTCCGATCAATTGCTCGAAGGGCAACATCCGGTCGGGAGTGATCGCTCCGTCGGTCATTCCTTCAACTCCACAGGGAATAGCTTGTGCTTCCGTCGCCCCGGCCTATTTCTGGAGGATGACAACTCGTCCGAAGGCGTTGGGTGATGTACTTTCAGGTTCGCAACAGACAACTCGGAATATAGCCTGGGTCCTGATATTCGAACAATTGAACCTGCCCGATCGATGTTAGTTGCTGACCCAGGAAAACCGATAGAGCGAAAGGCCCATAAAAAAACAATCTAGTCATCCGCAGTTGGCGCACTTTCAAGATTTCTCCGAGCCTCTCTCTAACGGCTTGCGCCATCGCACAAGCGTCCTCGGCTCCCCCAATCGACTGTGCTCCTCGGTTAGGGGGTGACATAAACACAAACGCGTTCGGGGCCACACCGGTCGCCTCAACATACCGAATAACGTCCTGACGGCCGTCACCGCGAATGTTCAGTCCAAGCACGAGGTCGGTGCCGTCCCATTTACCTTCCACGATCTCCACTTGCAGAGCATAACCTGCGGTCGGCGTGACATCAGACCTCCAGTTCTCTTTGGCGGGCGGCTGCGGAACTTCAAATGTCCAGCCACCTACCGCTGGAAAGGTCGCACCAATTGCAACACCGGTGGACAACGCGCATTTGCCACGCAACCGGATAGAGCGCACAGCGCCAACTGTCATGATCTGTTTGCGAAGGGCGTCGAGTTGGGGAACAAGGTCATTGTTCCAAGCATCCGACGACGGCACGCGCCGTGCTGCGCGGTCGAAACTCGCCGTCCAGTCCAGCTCATAGTCGGCGAGGGGTTCGAATGTTTCCTTGGTCCAGTTGTGAATCCAGGCCGTGACGCTCGCTTCTTGCGACAAATCCGCCAACACGGCAGACCGCAGAACAGCCTCAATGGCCGCTTTGTCCATCACGATGCCCTTGCTTGCACCTACTCTCCTTACCAGTTCCGCATAGGCCGGTTGAACCATTGCCCTAATCTTGGTGGCGAACTCGGGATGACTTAGGAGGCGCGCGACGAACAGTTCGAGCGCGCGCTCATCGTGCGAGAGGTCACCGTGACCAACCTCAATACAAACCTTCTCGTGGATGAATTGAATCTGTTGGTCGCTGAGGCCATGCTTGCGCATGCGCTCATCGACGTCATCTTTCGTTGAGGCAAGTGCCGAGGCCGCGTCATCATAAAAAGGCTTTGCGCCACGTAACCTCGCCAAGCCCGTTTCTACCGGCCGTAGCTGAGCAGAAAGGGATGGACATGCGAGAGTGAACTGCTGGTACACGCCCGGCATGCCACCGTCAAAACGGTGGAAGGTTTCGATTACCTCCTTGAACTCGCTTGGTGATACCTCATGGTCCTTGGTTTGAATATGCTTACGCGTCGATCTCCCGTCTTGGAGATAGCGGATGTCGATATCACCCGTGCCTTCGGAAAATAATTGGTGAAACGCTCCGTCTTGCAGCCACAGCGGTAGATGGCAAACCGTATACCGCGTCTGAAAGTCGAACCCCTTGCCGCCGATGATGCCTCCCATGGCAGCGGGCGAAACAAGTGAGCTCGTTACAGCGGTCTGGACAGAAGGCGGCTTGGTCATGTACGGCCTCTCTAATCGCCAAATGTCGAGCCGAAGAGCTTGCGCCAGATCTTTCGGCTTTCGGTTTCATCTGTCGTGTCGAGCGCCTTGCGAGCCGTTTCCGCTGCCGGCTTTACCTGATCCAGAAACGCATCGAAGTCGTCGCTCGCCCAACGCTTGGCAACATTGACCGAGGAATATCCGGGATCGACGATCTGCGGCACGATACCTGTGCCGCGGTAGAAACCGTAACTTGACTGAATACCTTCCAAGACGCTCACAACGGCGCGAGCATGTGACGACGGCACGCCAATCGCTTGGTGAACCAATGTCTCTAAGATGTACGACTTTGGCTTTGACTTTTCGGTCGACAGCCGATCGCGCCACGCCTTCAACAATTTCACCGTTTGTACATAGTAGCCGTTTGTCCCCTTATTCTTGCTAGTCGCGGCGGCAATTTGGCCCTTCGGATGCGTTTGGACCCATTGGCGTGCGTCCCGGTCTGGAATCCACAGCGGCCCATCGTCGGCCGATACCGGCGTGGACGGCACGATATCCAGCCATACGCCTTTGGCAGCGCGGCTCCGATTGAGCGTCCCTGCGGTCGCGTCTCGCTATAGTACTTCGAAAGCACGCCCTGGAGCCAACTGAGAACAACCTCCGGCTCGGTGACTGTGTGATCGATATCCACGATACAAATCACGTCGACGTCGTTGATATTGTGTATGGCCGTGTGTCGGGCATAAGACCCGGACAAGAACGTGTCCTTGTGAGCTTCTTTCGTATCTTCGTTGGTCTTCAGCCGTTCGCGTACTTTTTCGTGTGCGGCCTTCGCTGCGGCGACAGCGTCGTCGTCCGGCTCAAGTGAGCTAAAATATTTGCCGAAATCGCCAGGGTGTTCCAACGCTTCACTCCTTGGCTGGAAGCGCCGGGAGCAGCGACGGATCGAGGCCGTAGGACGCTGACAGGCTCGCAACAAAGTCACCGCAGACTGGGCACGCGTCATCACGATCGAAGTAGATGCCATACCAACGATTGATCGTCATTTCATCACTGCTTTCGCTGAGCGGCGGCCAATCGGCATACGGTGTCCCTGGCTCCGGACGATTGAGCCAGAGGTACCACGGCGCATCGAAATCACGGCGGAGCGTATTCAAGGTCGATGATTTGTCGGCAAGCAGTTCAAGCAGAGCCAACTTGGCAAGCATGTTGGCGATTGGCAGAACGTCGAGTGACAAGCCCGGGCTCCACGGCCACGGGCTGATCCGAATATGCGATTTCGGCGGCATCAATCGCTGATGATACCTCGACATCCGCGGCCTCCTCGGGCATCGCGGCAACGAAACACTGGTGGCATGGTGAATGCTTTGGGCGAACCCGGAGGATTTGGCCGCCATAAGCACGGCGGAAGGCACCGCCGTAGACTGCGGTAACATTTGCAACCACGCAGAGCTCATTGATCAAGAGTTTGCTTTGGCGGTTGTCTGTGCCGCAAATAACGATATCACAAGCGCGCACCAACTCACCGATCAGGTCCCTGTTGGCGAACCCGACCTCGATCGGATGTACATCGACGCGCGCGTTTGGATTTTTCTCCAGGATCAAGTCGCGGACGACATTCACTTTGGAACGGCCCACCTGGGAGATGCCACCGGGATGGCGCACCACGTTTCCGACCGATAGCCGATCCCGATCCACGAGCAAGAATCGTCCTACGCCGCACTTGGCGAGTTCTACGACAACGTGGGCACCACCTGTTCCAAGGCCGATGCAGAGCACGGTCTTGTCCTGCAGATCGTCGTCTCAAGAATGCCTGAGCGCCGCAAAGCCAGCTGCGGTTCGACATCAGCAAAGACGATGTCGGAGGATTGGAAACTCGGCTCGACCGCGTGAACGATCTGGCCCCGGTACCGGGTGCCCTCAGGCGATACGAACACGTCCGGCTTCGACGCGGATGCCTCGGTCCGCTCGAGAAGGATCGCCAGTTCTTTGCCATTATCGGCCTTATGTTGATCGAGCAGGAACGTCCCGTGGACGGTGGTCGGAACTCGCCTGGATGCACAGCTCCGATTGGGTCAGGGCGTCACCGTTGTCCCAGGAGCTAAACGCGACGGGCAGAAATCCCGCCTTGTTCAGTTCTGGCCATTTCCCACGCAGCCATGCCGAGGAAACCGTGACGACGCCAAACATATCCGCGTCATCCGCCGTGATGTTCAGGGCTTGTGGGGTCTGCGATCCCTCGGCGACGGCAACGATCGTGCGCTTCGTCTTGTCGTAGACGAGCTTTGAGCGGCCTGGCTTTCGCTGCGCGACTGCCTGCATCGCGTCGCGGATCATCTGGCGCTGAACAGGATCGTTAGTGCTCATGCGGCCTCCGCCATAGTGCGAACGAAATCTGCTAAGTCACGGCCTGTGGCGAGGTGCTGTTCATAGGCCTCGATCCAGATGAGCTCTTTCAAGAACACCTTCTGCAACACGATACCCGAATGCCACCGAGCGTCCCGCCAGTGACAAATCTGAACCCAACCCTGGTCATGCGGTGTCAACGCGTGCATTGCGTGCGAGACGCCTAATCGAGAAATCGCCGTGCCATTCGCCATCAGCAGCGGGTTCGGATCAATGACATAAAGCGGAGGCCGCTGCGCCGGGAAGCCCGAAGGAATGGGGCTGTAGAGGGTGTACCGCTTGCCTGAACTCGATGTCGCGACGCCAGATGCGTAATAGCTGTCGTGAGCGCTGTCATGGTAGACGCTGAACTGCGAGAATCCTTCGCGCTGCAGGATTTGATGCTCAATTGCGAGCCTGTTTCTCTGGTCGGCTGTCCACATCGCTCAAACTCCTTTACCCGCCTTCGCTGCGCGAAACACCTCGACAATGCCGGCGATATCCGGAACCACGAGCCCGTCGCGCGCGCTGATCGGTTCCGCCGTGCCAGCGCTGCGATCGAGCCGATGAACCTCCAACACGCTCATCGGCCATTTCCGATCGATTGCGAACGCGAGGTGATGCGGCTCCTCCAACTTGGCGACCACGATGTGTCCGAATGCCGTCGCGTGCTGCTCGATGGGAGCGCCGCTGGCCTGCTTCAACGCGTGAGCCAAATGCCCCAGCGCCCTCTCTCGAGTCGTCGCGTCGACGTCCACTTCTCTGTCAAGAGTGGGCGGGTGGGGTTCGTCGCCGATGCGTACGCGTGCCAAGGGCACGCCCTCCCAGGCGTTCAGGGACTGTTCGGCGAGTTCGCCGCTCGCGACCAGCGCTTGCCGTACCGGGCTGCAACCCGGAAGAACCCTCACGCGCATCATCGCGGGTTCGTCTTCCCCGACAGGTCATAGACCCACGTATGCACGCGAACGACCGGCTCGTGCTGTGAACCTTCGGTCGTGATGATAATCTCGGCCATGCCCGGAAACTGGTTGCGCTTTCCGAGCTGACGGATGCGCCTGCGATCACCCGAGCTTGGCGCGGAAAGGCCAAGCCGATGATGCGAATGCCAATCCCCAAAATACCGTAGCGCCCAGTCAGCGGCGAGCGGTTCGCTGAGTTCCCTCAAATAATCCACGTCAAGCCGGAAATGCGTATTGTCCCTCTGGGCCTTCGGGCCTGCCTTTGTCGCCAGAAACACCGTCGGATTTCGCCTGCCATCGTCCAAACAGATCTCCCCCTGTCTCAACGGTCCAGGCCGATGCTTCGGCTGCGATCGCTCGCAGTTCGGATTCCCAAGTGATTAACGTTCCCAACCCCGGTTGGGGGCGAGCGGGCCTGATCGACGTGGCCTCAGGCCGAACTATGGCACTCGGGACAGTTGCAGGCTCATTCGGCGGCCGGCGTCCGAACAATCTGGCAAGGCGCTTAACAACCATGTTGCCTCGCGCGATCAAGACATGATGTCGCCTCGGCTATCGTGCGGTCCAGGCCTGTGAGGCGATGACGGTTCGGGTAGCCGACCAAGTCAGTCGCGCAAGGCTCGAACGGATTCCCGCTCTTTTTCATCGGCGTAGCATCGCGTTCAAGGCGCTGCATCGCGCAGCCGTTGCCAACCGAGGAAACGCGATCTTCGCCACCATGCCCGTCCTCTCTTCTAGGGGTGGACGGCATCACAGCCATCGGCCCCTGGGTTCGGCGGGACGACAATTGCATCGGCCCCGCCGGCAAATTTGCCGGCGACACAACCACTAATACGAGTTGACGGAGGAGTCAAGACCGTTCATCTTCATGCCGGCAAGTTTGCCGGCGGACACCTAAGGGGCTGGAATTGGCGGATGTTTTTCTTTTGTTCTCG
This sequence comes from uncultured Pseudomonadota bacterium, assembly GCA_963810715.1. Lineage (GTDB taxonomy): Bacteria > Pseudomonadota > Alphaproteobacteria > Acetobacterales > Acetobacteraceae > DATDIC01. Next base: position 219,273 of record CAWEOZ010000004.1, read on the forward strand.
GGGTCGGCTCCGGGAAGCGGAGTCGGTCGGCTTCCGCTTTGGGGCGAAGGGTACGCACACTAGCCGAACGATGATGCTTGAGGATCTCAGCCACGTCCTTCAGGCGACAACTCCAGACGCCCGGCGCGCCGACTACGCGGCCGCAATCATCGATGGCAACTGCCTGTCAAAGCCCACCGCATCAACGCGGAGACTTAGCAACCAACGGCTGGGCGAACTCTATGGTCTGGACCCGACGATCCAACTGTTCCGGGTGCTCCGCCGACTCTGGGACATAGAGGCTGATGGTCGGCCGCTCGTTGCCCTTCTGGCAGCGATCGCCAGAGACCCGCTGCTGGCAGCGACATGTCCAGCGATCGTCGCCATGCCCGCCAACGCCGAGCTTCAACGAGACGCGATGAAGGGTGCTCTTCAGGCTGTCGTCAAAGACCGACTGAACGACAGCACGCTGGAAAAAGTCTGTCGCAATGCAGCCAGCACGTGGGCACAATCAGGGCACCTTGAAGGTCGAACCTTCAAGAAGCGGCGGATGGTGCTGCCGTCACCGACCTCAGTGGCGTTTGCCATCTATCTCGCCCATGCCGCCGGCTTCAGCGGCGCTGAAATCTTCTCGTGCGGGTGGCTTCGAGTGCTCGACTGCGATCCATCGCACGCACGCCAACTTGCCCTCGATGCGAAGCGGATCGGTCTGCTCGATCTGCGCATGGCTGGCGATGTCGTCGAACTCAATTTGTCTCGGCTCGATCCCTACACCGTGAAGGCGTGATCATGGCGCGCATCGAAGACCTCGCCGAGCGATACGGGCGTCATATCGCCACACCGTGGCAGCGCACCGTCGCCGGCGCGCAGCGGGTTGTGATGGTGGTCTACGACAAGGAGCTAGAGCGGACGCTGCGCGCTCGCGTCGCTCGCTTTTGAAACTGCGACCCGCGAGGCAGGACACGATTGGCGCGAAATCGACCTGGCCGCCACCTTCGCAGAATGGATGGCAGCCGACGACTATCGGGATGAATACTTCCAATCGCCCGAGGATCTTCAGCTTAAGCTCGAAGCCGAGTTTCCCGAGTTCGTCGCGGAGCGCCTTCGGGTGGAGCTTCAGAAATCCGATGTCACACCCAATACGGTTGTCGCCATCCTGGGTGTCGGTGCCCTGTTCGGATTCGCGCGCATTTCTCAAGTGCTGAAATCCGTAGAGGCCGACATTCGGGGGCGCCTCGTCGTATTCTTCCCAGGCCAGTTTGAACGCAACAATTACCGGCTGCTCGATGCACGCGACGGTTGGAACTACCTAGCCGTGCCGATCACGCTCCACGGCGAAGGAGGAACGTTATGAAAATCAAAGACGCCCTACAGCGCGACCCGGCATCCCATCCCCTGGTGAATCAGGGCCAGGCTCGCATTTCGGACAGCCGCAACGAACGTACGCAATCCGAGTTACGAGGCGAACTCGAAACCTTCGTCTGCGAAGGGCAGTACGCCGATGGCGTCCAAAAAATCATTCGTTCCTTCCTCGACAATGTCGGCAAAACCAGCCAACGCGGCGCATGGGTGAGTGGGTTTTTCGGAAGCGGCAAATCGCACCTGCTGAAGATGCTCTGTCACCTCTGGCAAGATACGAGCTTTCCCGATGGCGCCACCGCCAGAAGCCTAGTGCCGTCGATCCCGGAAGACCTCCGTGCCCTCCTCCGTGAGCTGGACACCGCGGGAAAGCGCGCGGGCGGCCTGATCGCCGCCGCTGGCGCATTGCCCAGCGGCACCACCGACAATGTCCGTCTGACAATACTCTCGATTTTGCTGCGCGCGATCGGCCTTCCCGAGCAATACCCACAGGCCCGCTTCTGCCTGTGGCTGTACTCGCAAGATCAGTTCGAAAAGGTGAAGGCGGCCGTCGAAGCGAGCGGGAAGCCCTTCGAGCGCGAACTCAACAACCTCTATGTCAGCGGACTAATCGCCCGTGCCGTGATGGCGAGCGACACCAACTTCGCCCCCAGCGAAGCGGAAGCGAAGCAGCTTCTCAAAGCGCAATTTCCACCGCAGACCTCAGACATCACCACGGAACAATTCCTCTTGGTCGCGAAGGAGGCGCTGAGACTCAAAGCCAAAGATGGCCGGCTTCCTTGCACACTGCTTATTCTCGACGAAGCCCAACAGTATATTGGCGACTCCCAGCAACGCGCGTCGCTCCTTACCGAGGTCACGGAGGCGGCGTCAAAGCAACTCGACAGCCACGTCATGGTCGTGGCGGCTGGCCAAAGTGCGCTAACCGAAATTCAGCTTCTGACATACCTGCTCGACCGCTTCACGATCCGTGTTCCCCTGTCGGACGCCGAGGTCGAGACGGTCACTCGGAAGGTGCTACTCCAAAAGAAGCCTACAGCAGTCGCGGACGTGCGCGCCCTACTCGACAAACATGCTGGCGAAGTCTCGCGGCAGCTTCAGGGCACACGCATCGGCGAGACAATCGAAGATCGCGCGATCATCGTCGACGATTATCCGCTGCTGCCGGTTCGGCGGCGGTTTTGGGAGAACTGCTTCCGCCAGATCGATGCCGCCGGCACAAGCAGCCAGCTCCGCTCGCAATTGCGCATTATCCATGATGCGGTAGCGAAGGTTTCCGAACGTTCCCTCGGGTCGGTCGTACCGGCCGATGAGCTTTTCGAGGCGCTCGCTCCAGAAATGGTGAACACGGGGGTGCTTCTTCGTGAAATCAACGAGCGCATCATTCTGGTCGGCCGAACCGAAGGGCCAATCGCGCAGCGCATTTGCGGCCTGGTCTTTCTGATTGGAAAGCTGAGGCGAGAAGCCGGCGCCGATATCGGCGTCCGCGCCACCAAGGATCACCTGGCTGACCTGCTGATCGATGACCTGACCGCCGACAACGGCAAACTGCGGTCGGAGGTGGAAGACAAGCTCAAAAAGCTCAGCGACCAGGGCGTGCTGATGCTGGTTGGCGACGAGTATCGCCTTCAGACCCGCGAAGGCAGCGACTGGGATCGGGAGTTCCGCAACCGGCAAACCAAACTGAACAACGACGATGCGGCGATCCAGTTCAAGCGCGATCAGCTTCTGTACGGCGATATCGACAAGACGGTCCGCGCGATCCGCGTCATGCAGGGTGCGGCCAAAGAACCCCGCCAGTTTCTGATTCATCGCGAACAGACCGCGCCAGCAGTCGACGGCAGCAGCGTCCCGATCTGGATTCGCGATGGCTGGTCCTGCGCCGAGAAAGATGTGCTGGAGGCCGCGCGGTCCGCTGGCACTGACAGCCCAGTCCTGTTCGTGTTCATCCCGCGCCAGTCGGCCGAGGACGTTCGGCGGCTGATCGTCGAGGCCGACGCCACGCAACAGACTCTCGACGCCAAGGGCAATCCGACCACCGCGGAAGGCCAGGAGGCACGGCAAAGCATGGATAGCCGCCGGGCGCGCGCGGTGGGCGATCGTGATCGCCTGATTCGGGACGTCGTTGCGAATGCCAAGGTCTTTCAGGGCGGCGGGAGCGAGGTGCTGCTGACGTCGCTCGACGACCGTATCAAGGCGGCAACCGACGCCTCCCTCGTGCGGATGTTTCCGCGCTTCAAGGAGGCGGACTCGGCGGCGTGGGAGGCGGTGATCAAACGTGCCCGCGATGGCGCCGACCACCCATTCCAGCCAGCAGGGCACACCGACGCCACGGAGAAGCACGCTGTCTGTCAGCAGGTGATCACCACCATCGGCGCCGGCAAATCGGGGTCGGATGTCCGCAGGACATTGGGTGGAACGCCCTTTGGCTGGCCGCGTGACGCTGTCGATGCGGCGCTGATTGCCCTGCATCGGCTCCAGCACCTTACCGCCACCCTGAACGGTCAGGCGATTCCGCTCGGCCAACTCGATCAGAACAAGATTGCAAAGGCCGATTTCCGGGTCGAACACGCGACACTCACCGTGGGAGACCGCCTGATCCTGCGAAAGCTTTTCCAGGCGTTGGGACTTTCCTGCAAGAGCGGCGAGGAGGCTATCCGCGCAGGGGAATTTCTCAGCGGCTTCATTGCCCTCGCAAAATCGGCCAGTGGCGACGCGCCTTTGCCCTCTTCGCCGGCGACGACCGAGATGGAGGACACGCAACGGCTAGTCGGCAACGAGCAGTTGGTGGCCATTAAATCCAAGGCGCCTGACTGGGAGGACAAGATCAAGGCGTGGACGACCACGCGCGATCTGATTGCCCAGCGGCTGCCGACCTGGAATTTGGTTGAACGGCTTGCCAAACACGCGGCGGCCATGCCCGAAGCGAAGCCTCATCTGGAGCAGATCGAGGCGGTACGCAGTCAACGTCTGCTGTTGGAGAAGGCTGACCCCGCGAGCGCGATCCGCGTTGCCCTGGCCGGCTTGCTTCGCGATGCCGTGCAGAAGGGGCGAACCGACTACGAGGCGGCGTTCGGCGCGGCCATGGTCTCGCTTGCCAACAACAGCGTCTGGACGAAGGTCCTTCCGGCTGACCAGGACACCATCAAAGCCGCGGTCGGCCTGAACGCATCGAGCAAGCCGGACATTGCCAGCGACGATGCGCTGGTGGGTCATCTGGACCAGAAGCCCCTGTCGAACATCCAAGCGGAGATCGACGCCATAGCCGGCCGCGTGGCCCTGGCGATCGAGCGCGCGGCCCGGCTGCTGGAGCCCAAGGTTCAGACAGTCACGTTGGAACGCAGCACGCTGCGAGACGCCGCGGAAGTCGAGGCCTGGGTCAAGCGCCAGACGGCAACCCTCATCGAAGCGGTGCGCCATGGCCCCGTGCTTGTGAACTAAGGCGAACCCGAATGACCTCGATAACCCGCGACCTCCGCAAGGATCTTGAAAAGACGGTCAAGCAGGCGCGCCGCGTCTCCGAGGCGGGTGCCCGCCAAGCCGTCCAGCAGCTTCGCGTCGGCGACGGCGATGCGCCGAAAGACCTCACCGCGGACCAGCGCGCCCTTCGAACCCGATTGCGCGCACATGGCCGGCAGCTTGGAGACCGGCGCGACGCGAAGACAGGCACGCAAGAGACAGCGCGCCTCGTTCAGGAATGCGCCTACGAGCACTGGCATCGCATGCTGTTCGCCCGCTTCCTGGCTGAGACGGACCTCCTGATCGAGCCCGAGTCGGGCGTAGCCATCACCCTCGATGAGGTGCAGGAACTGGCCCGCGAGAAAGCGACGGACTGGCTCGAACTGGCGAGCGAATACGCCGAGCGGATGTTGCCGCAGATCTTCCGCAAGGACGATCCGGTGCTGCAAATCGCGCTGCCGCCAGAAACACGCTCCGAAATGGAGGACCTGCTCAAGGGTCTGTCGAAGCCGGTGTTCGAGGCCGATGACAGCCTCGGCTGGGTCTACCAGTTCTGGCAGGCGGACAAGAAAGACGAGGTCAACAAGTCCGAGATCAGGATCGGCGCGGACGAGTTGCCGGCCGTTACGCAGCTCTTCACCGAGGACTACATGGTCCTCTTCCTGCTTCACAACACGCTTGGCGCTTGGTGGGCCGGCAAGGTGCTTGCCGGCAACCCTAACCTCGCAACATCGGCTGCTGACGAGGATGCGTTGCGTGCCGCCTGCAAGGTCGGCGACATCGACTGGGTGTATCTGCGCTTCGTCCGAGACAAGGGCGAGGACGGCACGACGAGGGTCCTTGGCGTCCGGCCGCCGGCGCGTTCGAAAGGTGGCCGAAAGCCGCAAAGGAACTGACGGTGCTCGATCCCTGCATGGGGTCGGGGCACTTCCTGGTCTTCGCACTGCCAATCCTGGTTGCCTTCCGCATGGCGGAGGAAGGCATTGGCGCAGTCGGCGGCCGTTGATGCGGTGCTGCAGGACAATCTTTTTGGTCTAGAGATCGATCCGCGCTGCACACAGATCGCGGCCTTCAATCTCGCCTTCGCCGCGTGGCGAAAGGTTGGCCATCGTCGGCTGCCGCAGCTCAATCTCGCCTGCTCGGGTCTCGCCATTGGCGTGACCAAGGCGGAATGGCTGAAGCTGGCCGAAAAGGCGGTGACGGCGGCCGATCCGGCTGCGAAACGCGACCTGCTTGGCGTCGAGAAGAACCTGCTCACGGTCGGACTTGAGGAGCGGGTCAAAAATGGACTCGAGGCACTTTATGACCTGTTCGCAAAGGCGCCTTGGCTTGGCAGCCTGATTGATCCGCGTCGCGCTGGCGCGGATATTTTCCGTGAGGGGTTTGACAAGCTGGAGCCGCTGCTGGCGTCAATACTCGCTGCGGCTGACACAGATGAAGCGCGCGAATGGCTGTGGCTGCACAAGGGATGGCGAAGGCAGCAGAGCTGTTGCGTCGGCAATTCGCGCTAATTGTAACAAATGTCCCCTATCTCGTCCGCAGAAACAGGAGGACGTCCTTAAAGATTTTTCTGATCAGTATTGCAGGGGGAGGCGCGTTCTGACTTGGCAACCGTTTTCCTGCGGCGTTGTCGGAGCTGGGGATATCTTACGCAACGGTCTTCCCCAAAATTGGCTTTATCAGAAGGCCTACTCTGATTATCGATCGAGATACTGAAAAAACCAACGATATACGGCTCGTCGGAGCGATAGGCTCAGGGGCGACGTCAGACAGCCAGCTGGGACGTCTTACGCTGTCTATCAGTAATTGATGACGAAGTCAGCTGATCAGACGACCGCTTTGTCGACGCCGAGTTTGGAAGTGACAATACGCGTAGCTAATGAGCTGCGCAATTCCTCTGTTACGGCCGCCGAACCGCCAGACCGCCTCCTGTCGTCTAGCAGGCGCAAAATTATGCTGGGCAGCGGGAAACGAAAGCCATGTTGTCGGCACTACGCCAATTCCTTTCAAGGGGATTAAATCAGGCGACGACGCCCGGCTAAAAAATGGAATTTTGGGAGGTTTCGCTCAGATGGATCAAGGTGGCAACCGCTACAAAGGTAGCGTAACGCATACCTGCTTAGTTGGAGGACTATCCAGCGTAATCGACATGACCCGCGACGGCGCATTATTAGCTCGCAGACAGGGATAAGGTGGCTGGGGAAAACTCGGTGCCGTTGCAAGCAGAATGAGGGACTTCCAGCCTCGTTCTACTGGGGCACGCCATTCGACAGCATCGTTTCAGCGATTATTCCTAGGGATCCTGATGTAGCTGGCAGCAGTTTGGGCATATTGCTCAAGTCGACAGTACGCGGAAAACGTCAGAAAAATCGACAAGAGCCTCGCTGCAACAAACGGTCCATGGCACAAGTGCCCTTTCGAGTACGCTCACTGGCAAGAAGTTGGGAAAAATTTATTTGGATCTGAGCCTACCACTCCCCAATCAGATGACCCCACACAATGGTTTTTTCACGGAGCCTGCGCAGAACTACTACGGATCCTCTGCAGGTTGGCTGTCGCCCTGCTTGTCGGCTTTCAATGGCCAACTACTGTCCGCGACATTCCTCTAACAAAGCGGTGTGAACGGTTGGTGAGAAGTGGCAGAGAGTTCATCTAACTCTGCTGATTCCGATGGTATCGTATGTCTTTCCGCCGCAAGAGGCGAACCGCCAGCCGTTGAACGCCTTGGCGCATCTCCTTGCATACGCCTTCGGGCAGGACTGGTCGGCTGCAAAGCTGTCAACCATCCTGGCTGAAGCCGGATATGCTGGTGAAGTCTCTTGACGACTGGCTCCGCGACGGATTCTTCTCAAAACATTGCGAAGTATTTCACCAGCGGCCATTCATTTGGCACGTCTGGGACGGACGGCGCGACGGATTTCACGCTCTCATTAATTTCCATCGACTGGCCGCGCCCAATGGCGAAGGCCGGCGGACACTCGAAAAGCTGATCTACTCCTATCTTGGAGATTGGATCGATCGGCAGCATGCCGATCAAAAGGCTGGTATCGAAGGCGCGGACGCGCGTCTCGCGCATGCCGAGCACCTAAAGACCGAACTCATCAAGATACTCCAGGGCGAGCCGCCCTATGACATCTTCGTCCGGTGGAAGCCGCTCCGAGAACAGCCGATTGGCTGGGACCCAGACATCAACGATGGCGTTCGGATGAACATCCGCCCCTTTATTAGCGCGCGGACATTGAACGCCCGCGGAGCCAACGCTTGCATTCTGCGTGCGACGCCGAAGATCAAATGGGATAAGGACCGAGGGAAAGAGCCCACCCGCGACAAGGACGAATATCCGTGGTTCTGGGGTTGGGACGAGGCAACGCCTGACTTTGCCGGCGGAGCGGAATTCGACGGCAATCGCTGGAACAACCTCCACTACAGCCTGTCAGTAAAGCAGTTAGCCGCGATCGCCGCCGCGCGTCGGTCGGAGGCAAGACTTGAGCTTCGCTGGATCAAAAACACTCGTCGATGCTCTTCAGGAATCCCTCAGCCGGCGCCTTGCGATCGCCGGATGGTACTGCGGCACCGGTCGCACTGCTTTGGACAGATGCAGACGGGCAGTGGCGGCCCCTCATCGCAACGCTGATGAAAGCGATCCCAGAGCTCTATGCTCTCGGTCCTTACGCGCCTGAGGAGCGGCAGGGACCAGTCATCTGGCTTAAATGCATCATCGAGCGGAGCCTGCCGGACGCCTTGCCGCCGCCCGGCGTGGTGCCGATCCTCTATCTGCCCAACGTGAGCCGGCAGGATCTCCGCGCCGGGGGCGATTGCCCCACCGATCTTCAACCCCTCATTGAGCTGCAATATCGCGGCACGGTTTGGCACCAGCGCAACGGCAGGGACTGGACCGTTGATGCCTTCCTTACGTCGGAGGACGGCGTAGGGCTCGAAATCGCCAAGGACAATCGCACTCGGGACGCAATGCTGCGGGCGCTGGCGCTGTTGGCTCCCGAACCGCTCGTCGGCTTACGCGGTCACCGGCTGGAGGCTGACGATTTCGATCGGCTGGCCATCGGTGATCCTGTTCGCGATTTGCTCGGCTGGATGAGCGACAGCGAGGCATTCGAGGCGCGCTGCGATCCAAATCGCTGGGCAACTTTCAAAGATATTTGCTGGCGTGAATTCAGTTTCGATCCTGATGAGGATGGTACTCAGGGGGCGGCCGATGCCCTTCTCCAGGGCGGCGGTAAATGGGATGAAGTCTGGCGACGCTTTTGCGATGCGCCGCGGCTTTACCAGGGCGTATCGACGGTTTTACGCCAAGCCCGCCCACGCGATTTGCTGGGCCTCGCCGACCATTCCCGTCGGCCGGGGCTCAATGAGGAGCAGGAAGACAGGCTTCGCAAGGAACTCGAAGGCATCCTGGCCCTGCCGCACGCCCAGGCATGCGACAAGGTCGACAAGCTGGACATTGAGCACAGAGAGCGCCGCGGCTGGGTTTGGGCGCAACTTGGCGAAAGCCCCTATGCGGTGGCGCTTGAGCCGCTAGGCCGACTGGCAAAGGCGGCCAAGACCGCACTCGGAGGCGCTACCGCGCAAGCCATGGCGGCCGATTACGCCGCCCAGGGGTGGCGATGCGACCGTGCGGCGATGGAGGCGCTCTGCCGCCTGAAGCAAGGTGCGGAAAATGGCCTGGTCACGAAGGTCGTGCGGGCGCTTTACGAACCCTGGCTCGATCGCTCGGCGCGTCGCTTCCAAGAGCTGATGTCCGCCCCAGGTGTGGACCCGCACAAGCTGACGGCCGCCGTCGCGGCAGAGCGAGACACATGCGTGTTGTTCGCCGACGGGCTTCGCTTCGATGTGGGTGCGATCCTGCAGGAACGCCTTGAGGCCCAGGGCTTCCGGGTGCGGATGTCGCATCGGATCGCGCCGATTCCAACGGTTACGGCGACGGCGAAGCCGGTCGCGTCTCCTGCCCACGCGGCGTGCTCTGGCAAGACCGATGCTGAAGACTTCGCCCCCATCATCACGTCGAGCAATCAGCCCGCGAACGCCTCCCGGCTGCGCGATGTGATGGCGCGCGCCGGCGTCGAGATCCTCGACCAGGATCAGTCCAGGATGGCCGTGAGCGGCGAAGGTGGTGGCTGGACCGAGACCGGCAAGCTCGACACCCTGGGCCACTCGCTCGAAGCTCTCCTTGTTCGCCAGATCGATCCTGAGATCGACTCCCTCGTCGATCGCGTCAACGGTTTGCTGAACGCAGGATGGAGCAAGGTCCGTGTCGTCACGGACCATGGATGGCTCCTTCTCCCGGGCGGCCTGCCGAAGGTCGAGCTGTCGCCGCATCTGGTCGCCACGAAATGGGCGCGCTGTGCCGCCGTGAAGGGCGGCTCGACGCCGAGCATCCCGACCTACCCGTGGTACTGGAACCCCGTGCTGCGCATCGCTTCGCCGCCGGGCATCGGCGCCTTCGTGGCGAACACGGAATATGCTCACGGCGGCATCAGCCTTCAGGAATGCGTCATTCCCGAACTCGTCGTCGAGCGTGGCGAGGAGGCCGTTTCTGCCACGATCACCGAGATCAGTTGGCGCGGCATGCGGTGCAGGGTGGCGGTGAAGTCCAGCGCTCCCGGCCTGCATGTTGACCTGCGTCTCAACTGGAAACAGGCGGCATCCAGCATCGTCGCGGCTGCCAAGGAACTAGGAACGAACGGCGAAGCGAGCCTCGCCGTCTCGGACGACAAACACGAAGGCGCGGCTGCCTCGGTTGTCGTCTCCGACGCGTCGGGACGGGTGCTCGATTCCAAGCCGACAACGGTCGGAGAAGACGCATGAGCATCGAACTCGATCAACTCGACAAGCTGGCCGCCTCGGTTTTCGACGGATACCTCGTCCGCAAAGACCTCGTGCGAAAATACTCCCGCCAGTATCCGGTTCCGACCTATGTCGTCGAGTTCCTGCTCGGACGCTACTGCGCCAGCGTCGACGAGAGCGAAATCGCCGAAGGGCTGGAAATTGTCGAAAAGCAGCTCAAGGATCGGACCGTCCGAACCGGCGAAGAGGAACTGTTCAAGGCCCGCGCCAAGGAGACGGGATCAGTCAAGATCATCGACATTCTGCGCGCGAAGCTTGACGCGAAGAACGATTGCTATGTCGCGGAGCTGCCAAGCCTGAATTTGCGCGATGTCCGCATCGACGATCAGCTGGTGCGCGACAATGAGCGGATGTTGACGGATGGCTTCTATGCCGAAGTCACGCTCGCATACGATGGGATCATCGCTCAGGAAAAAGGCGGGCGGCCATTCGGGGTTGTCTTCGCTTCGCCCAATCCAAATGTCCAAGTCCGACGTGCTGGACATCTACGCCAAGGCCCGCCGCAGCTTTACCACGGCTGAATGGATCGACTTTCTGCTGCGTTCGATTGGTCTTGAGCCCGCCGCCTTCAACGAGCGCGCCAAACGCGTTGTACTGCTGCGCATGATCCCCTTCGTTGAGCGGAACTATAACCTCATAGAGCTCGGGCCGCGCGGCACCGGCAAAAGCCACCTGTTCCAGCAGATATCGCCTTATGCCCATCTGATTTCGGGTGGCAAGGCGACAGTCGCGAAGATGTTCGTGAACAACGCAAGCGGGCAGCGCGGCTTGGTCTGCCAGTACGACGTCGTCTGCTTCGACGAAGTTTCTGGGATTTCCTTCGACCAGAAGGACGGCGTCAACATCATGAAAGGCTACATGGCCTCCGGCCAATTTAGCCGCGGTAAGGAGAGCATCCGCGCCGAGGGCAGCGTCGTCATGGTCGGCAACCTAGACGTCGATGTTGAGCAACAGCAGAAGATCGGCCATCTGCTAAGCCCGATGCCGCCCGAGATGCGCGACGATACCGCGTTCATGGATCGAATTCATGCCTACGCGCCCGGCTGGGATTATCCGAAATTGAAGCCCAGCGAACACCTGACCGATCACTTCGGCCTCGTGAGCGACTTCCTCAGCGAATGCTGGACCAGACTGCGAGCTGGCAACCGCGTATCGGTGTTGCAGGGCCGCGTCCATCTCGGCGGCGCGCTCAGCGGTCGTGACCTCGAAGCCGTCAACAAGACGGTCAGTGGCCTGACGAAGCTTCTATTTCCTGATCCGGACATGCCGGTCCCCGACAACAGACCTCGAGTGGATTGTTCGAGTTGCCTTGGAGGCCCGACGCCGCGTGAAAGAGCAGCAGCGGCGCGTCTTCAAGAGCGAATTTCGGAATACCCATTTCAGCTACATCCTTGGTCCCGATGGTGCCGAGCAGTTCGTTGCGACTCCAGAGCTTCATAGCGACGAAGCGATCGAGAGCGATCCGCTGCCGCCCGGTCAGGTTTGGGGTGTCAGCTTGGGAGCCGGTGAAACGGGTCCGGGCCTCTATCGGATCGACGTGACATGTGGGCCTGGCGGTGGGGTCCGAATCCTGAACCAGCCCACGCCACCTCCCTTCCGCGAGAGCGTCCGGGTCGGCGAGCAGAACCTCTACACGCGGTCCAAGGAATTGGTCGGCGACCGCAATCCGCGTGAGGAGGAATTCTCAGTTCAGATGCGTCCGATGGACGCTGACAGGACCGGATCAGGTCTCGGGGTTCCGGTCCTGGTTGCTCTGTGCGGGGGCCTCCTCGGACGCAATACTCGCGGGGGCACCATCGTCGTCGGAGCCCTCAATCTCGGGGGGTCCATAGAGATGATCCCTAACGCAATTCGGATCGCCGAACTTGCGATCGACAAGCAGGCACAGACATTGTTGATGCCCGTGTCGGCGCGCCGGCAGCTAAATGATCTTCCCGACGAGCTTTGGACTAAAATCAGCATCGAGTTCTATAAGGATGGCGCTGATGCTGTGTTCAAGGCGTTGATGGAATGACGGCACAACGGGGATCGAAGGTCCGTTGGCTTTCACTCGTTGCAGCTACTCAAATCCGGCTTTCCGTTCCCCTCCCTCGGAGGCCTGTCCTCCTAGCCCGGGAATTCGGCCCCGCGCCGATAGGGAGTTCCATGCGAACGGTCAGGCCTCCGCCCTTCGATTGCCGAGGGTGATGTCCCCGCCGTGCTCCCAGACGATCGAGCGAGTGACGGAAAGGCCGAGACCGACGCCACCAGTGGTCAGGGTCACGAGCGCTGCCGATCCTGTAGAATGGCTCGAACACCTTCTCCCGCTCGCTGCGCGGGATCCCAGGGCCTTCATCCTCAATGGTGATCACGACCCGGCCAGCCTCAGGGGCAAGCGTTACGTCGGCCTTGCCGCCATATTTGATGGCATTGTCCACGAGGTTGGAGATCGCCCGCCGCATGGCCGTCGGCCGACAGGATATCGTCACGTCGCGCGGTCCCGAGAAGGTCACTTTCTCGCCGGCGTCCACGGCATCCTCGCAGATGCCTTCGACCAGAGCGCTCAGATCGACGAGCGATCGAGCCTCCTGCTTCGAATCGTCGCGTGTGAATGACAGGATCGATTCGACCATGCCATTCATCATGTCGAGCTCGTCGAGCATCTTCTGCTGATCCTCGAGGCCTTGGGCCATTTCGATGCGCATGCGCAGCCGCGTCAGCGGTGTCCGAAGATCGTGCGACATCGCCGCCATCATGCGCGTGCGATCTTCGTTGAAGCGGCGGAGCCGTTCTCGCATTCGATTGAAAGCCCTGATGATTCCTTCGATCTCTCGCGGCCCATGCGGCGGAACCGATGGATCGTCCCCGCTGGGGCCGAGGCGATCGACCGCTGCGGAAAGTTCCGAAAGCGGCTTTACGACTCGCCTGGCTGCCACGACCGACAGGAGGGTCGCCAAGACAAGGGAGAGGACCAGCCAGGCCACGAAGCTGAGGGCGGAGAACTCGGCCGCCACTGGGTCTGTTGGAGGCGGCGGGTCCAGGTTGGCTCACGACGAGAAGCCATTGCCCGTTCGCGAGGGAAGCTTCGATCCAGGTGCCGTTCTCGACGCGTCCTCCCGCCGGGCCCGCTTTCTGGTCCGCGAGCCGATAGCGATCGGCGACGATCACCGGACGCGGGGCGGTCAAAGCCGTTTCAATGCGATGACGCATCACTTCCGCATCCGGCTCGCCGCGATCGCCAAGATTCGGCGCGGGTGTGTCGAGCAAGCGAAGGTTGACTTGGGGGATCTGGGCGGCGGCGAGGACGGTCGGTCTGTCCGCGACCGGCGTACGATCGAGGATATCGAGCAATGCGGCTACCCGACCCGGAAGTTGCAGCAGAAACCGCTCCTCGACCACGGGAAGCTCCTGACGGCGCTCGAAGCCGAAGTAGGGGAGCACGGTGGTCACCTCCCGTTGAAGGCTGAATGCAAGGACCATCGCAACGACGACCGCGAGCCAGATAGTCGTGGTAACGCCATCCGGGCGCCGCATCACCAGGGTGCTCCGTTGAGGGTGACGTCGGCGGTGAGGATGTATCCCTCGCTGCGCATCGTCTTGATCAGCGCGGGTTCCTTGGGATCGGCCTCGAGACGGTGGCGCAGCCGGCTGATGTAGAGATCGATGGTACGATCGAACGTCGTGGCCGCTCGACCCCGCGCGAGATCGAGCAACTGATCGCGCGTCAGCACCCGCTGCGGATGTTCGACGAGTGCGAGGAGCACGTCGAACTCCGCGGCACGGAGATCGACCAGCGCGTTCGCCGGCGAACGCAGCTCCCGTCGCGACACGTCCAGGCGCCAGCCCGCAAACTCGAAGACCCGACGCGCGCCCGCTGGAGATCCGGGTACGGGCATCGCCGCGCGCCGCAGGACGGCACGAACGCGGGCGAGCAGCTCGTGGATGCCAAATGGTTTGGAAAGGTAATCGTCGGCGCCGATTTCAAGGCCGGCCACCCGATCGAACTCCGATCCTTTTGCCGTGAGCATGATGATCGGGATGGTCCCGTTGGCGCGCAGCCGGCGGCAGATGCTGAGGCCGTCCTCGCCCGGCATCATGATGTCGAGGATGATCAGATCGATGCGCGCCGCGCTCATCGTCTGCGTCATCGCAGCAGCGTCCTGCGCAACGGAAACGCGAAATCCGTTGCCGGTCAGGAAGCGCGAGAGAAGGCCGCGCAATTCCTTGTCGTCATCGACGACCAAGATGTGCTGTGACCCGTCCATGGCATCATAACCATCGCATGTCTGCCGCAGGTCCGTGACAACCAGATTGTAGTCTAGTGTGTCATTTCCCGGGACTTGACACACTGCTTCAAAAAAAGCCGGTCCGCATGACATCCTCCTGACGAATCATCGCGCGAAACTCCGGCCCACTCCGGCTCAGGCCGACAGGCAAACGCCGAGGTGGACCCGTGGAGATCCGCGACCTGGAATATCTGGCGGCTTCGGCGACGGCCGGCAACTTCGCCCGAGCGGCCGAGGCCGCGGGCATCAGCACCTCGACGATCAGCCGCCACGTCGCCCGGCTCGAAGACGAGTTGGGGCTGGCGCTGTTCGAGCGAGGGCACTCCGGGGTCCGTCTGACGTCAGGGGGACGGGCCGTGCTGCAGCATGTGCGGCGCGTGCTTGGCGAACTGGAGGCCCTGAAGAGCTCCGGGAGCGTGAGCGGTGCTGGTGACGTGGGCGAGATTCGCCTCGGCGTCCGCCTGCCGCCGATCGGCACACAGCTCGTGAGCTTGCTGGCCGGTTGGCGAGCGAGAAACCCGAACGTCACATTGACCGTGGCCGAACTGAGCGACCGCGACCTCGTGTCGGAGGTCGAGGAGCGTCGCCTGGACGTCGTCCTCACCGCGAGCCAGGCCTTGTGGCCGCGCGTCGCGAGCGTGCCGCTATTTCGCGACCGGCTGATGGCGGTGCTCCCCGTAGTTCACCCACTCGTGAGGCGGTCTGTCGTGCGGTGGGCGGAGCTTCGGGAGGAGGTCGTCCTGGTCCAGGGCTGGGACGAGAGCCAGGTCGCGCGGGAGTTCTATGCCGCGTTTCTCGGTGAAGGTGCTCGGTTCCAAGCGCATCCCGCCAGCAAGCAAAGCGTCTTCGCCTTGGTCAGCGCGGGCTTCGGAATCACCTTCGCCACAGCCAGTCACGCCGAAACCGGGTTCGCCGGCGTCGTGTTCAAGCGCATCGACGATCCGGGCGCCTCGGTGGAAATGTCATTGGCGTGGCTCCCTGAGCTCGAGGACCCGGTCGTCGGGCGCTTCGTGGCCTTCCTCCGGGACGAGACCCGCTCGCGAGGTTGGACCTGTGAGGGCAGTTCCGCGGCGGAGCTTGGCGAAGGCGCGGTCCGTCGCCATGAAGCGCTCCAGCATCGGGGCGATCAGCTTCGCCGGTTCGACGGCGCCCTGTCCGGTCTCCCGTGCGAGCACCTGGCCATAGGCAACGAGATCGCGGTGAACGGTAGCGGGAAGCTCGATCGTCAGCTTCACCGGCCTGTCGTCGGCGATGACGCCGAGCTTCAGCTTGGCCAAGTGGACCTCCTCAAGCGCGGTAGGGTTCGAGCACGAGATCGTGGGTGACCATCACGCGGACCGGGAAACCCGGACGGATGGTGATGGTCGGCTGGATGCTGAGCGAGCGGCTGACCACCTGCTGGCCGGTCTGGTTGATGCTTTGCGACATCCCTTGCTGGATCGCTTCTGCGAGCGAGCCGTTGCTGTTGCCGCTCATGCCGGCCTCGGACCCGACGCTCAGGACGGTCGAGAGGATCGCGGCCTTGAACAGCATGCCCCAATGGTTGTCGACCTCGTCCTCCAGGCCCGCATAGCCTTCCGCGTCGGCGCCGGGCTGGCGCTCCAGCACGATCGACCGCCCGTTGGGCATGATCAGGCGGTTCCAGACCAACAGCGCCCGCGACTGCCCGAAAGCGATCTGGGCGTCGTACTGACCGATCAGACGGGCACCCTGCGGGATCAGGAGAACCTGTCCGGTCGGGCTGTCGTAGACGTCCTCGGTGACCTGGGCAGTGACCTGGCCAGGCAGGTCGGAACGCAGTCCGGTGATCAGCGCCGCGGGGATCACCGCGCCGGCCTGCAGCACGTAGGGACTGGCGGGCGGTTCGACGCGATCGGGACTGACCGTGCGACGGTCGACATTGCCGTTCAGGAAAGCGAGCTTGTGATCCTGCGACATCAGATCACCCGAGCCGGCGGCGGCTGGCACGACCGCCTGGCCTCCGGCGGCCACCGGGATGGCCGCAGGGCCTACCTGACCGACATTGGTTGTCGCGAAGAGATTGCTGGTGCGCGCCGCTTCCTGTTCCTGGGCAATGCGCTGCTGCTCCGGCGTTGGACCGGCCGCCGGCGTCGGCATGCCGGGCGCCGGAGCGCCGGCATTGGCGATCGGCCGGCCGAGATCGCCGGGAAGCGGCGGCCCCAACTGGGGTGCGGCTTTCGGCAGGCCGGTATAGTCGCGCGGCAGATTGGCGAGGCCATCCGGGGTCATCCGATTGCTGGTGTTGTAGAGCTCGGACCCGGTCGGTCTGGTGCTGTGGCCGGAGAGCCAGGAACAAGGCGCCGCCGATTCCGATGGCCGCAACCGTGCTAAGGCCGAGGAGAACTTTGCGGGAGAGCCGCGTAACAGGCGCGCGGCTGGACCGCAGACGCATCTCATGCGGCGACCGATCACCGTCGGGAGGCCCCGCCGCCTCTTCATGCGGGGTTTCGTTCACGACCGCGGCCTCCCGTCAGTGCGGACGATACGAACCTTCTGCTGGGGATCGCCGCCGAGCCGTAACTCGGCCGCGGCGAACATCCGATCCACGATCATGTGGTTGCCTTGGACACGGTAGTTCACCAGTTCGGCGCCGCCGGCGGCACCAATCACCCAGAGCGGCGGCATCTCGCCCTGGCCGATGCCCGCCGGGAACTCGATGAACACGTGGCGCCCGTCATCGAACGCCCGCAGCGGCCGCCATGCCGGATTGTCACCCTCGATGCGGTAGCGGAAGTTGAGCGCGTTGATGTCGATGCCGGTGACGATGGGGGTCGCAGCATCAGCGGCTGCATTCTGCTGGCGCAACGCGATGAGCTGATCCTCGGCATAAAGCCACGACACCGCCGCCATATAGGTCTTGTCGTCCGAGCGAAGCTCGAGGTGGTAGGTCCTTCGGTCGGTGTCGATGATGAGGTTGGTGACCAGATCCGGCCGGGTCGGCTTGAGCAGGATATGGACGCGCTTTGCCGGGCCGGCGCCGCTCTCCGTGTCGCCGATGATCCAGCGCACCGTGTCGCCGGCGGCGACGGGTCCCGAACCGACGAGTTGCTCTCCAGGTTCGAGCGCGATGTCGGTGATCTCGCCGGGCGCCGCGTAGACTTGATAGAGGGCGCCGTCGGAATAGGGATAGACCTGGATGGCGTTGATATAGCCGGCGCGGGTCGGCTGCACGCGCGCCTCTCCATTCGCCTGATCGACGCGCACATGCGGATCGGCCGCATCGTGCGCCGCGGTCCTGGCGCCGGGAATGGGCTTGAGCTGGCCCGGTAGCGGCAGAAGCTTCGGCACCTCCACGACCTGCACGGACTTGGGCGGGTCCGGTTGCAGCACTGCTTGCCGCGGTGTGTCATCGTAGGTGATCGCGGGCGGCTTCCAGGTCGAGCAGGCGCCGAGCGAGGCGGAGGCGAGCAGAAGGGTTGCGAGCGGCAGGGTGCGCATCAGCCGAGCTCCTTGGACCAGTTGAGGGCATGGACGTAGACGCCGAGTGGGTTCTTCTTCAGCCGATCGGCATCGGTCGGCGTCTGCACGACGATGGTTAGAATGGCGCTCCAGCGTTCGGTGGCCGCCAACGCGTCGTCGACGTAATGACGTTCGACCCATTCGACGCGGAAGCTGTCGTCGGAGGCGCGGATCACGCTCGACACGTCAACCGCGACCTGGGCTTTGCCGATCTTCGAGAACGGATCGTTGGTGCGCGCGTAGTCGTTCAGCGCAAGCGCGCCCTTGTCGGTGACGTAGTTGTACGCGTCGAGCCAGTTCTGACGCAGCACCACTGGATCGTCCGGGATGCTTCGCACCTCCTCGATGAACCGCGCGAGATGCCAGGCGATTTGCGGGTCGGTCGGCCGATAGTCCGCGACGGCCGGCGCCACGGCCTGCGCCTGGCCGAGCCTGTCGACCTGCACGACCCAGGGCGTGACCGTGCCGCGCGCGGATTGCCAGACGAGGCCGGCGGCGAGGCCGCCGCTGAGCGCCAGCGTGGCAAAGAAGGCGAGCCGCCAATTCTTCGCCTGAACCCGGGCGGAGCCGATGCGCTCGTCCCAGACTTGGCCGGCTCTCTGATAGGGCGTCTCGGGTTCGGGGGTCGCGCCGTAGCGGACGGTCGGTCGCCGGAACATGGGCTATTCTCCTTCGGAGAGATCGACGCCGCTGCCGCCGCTGGGTCGATCGCCGGAGCGGATGGCGTGGTCGGCGGCGGAGACGCCTTGG
>CAWEOZ010000005.1:0-75344 GCA_963810715.1 uncultured Pseudomonadota bacterium
TGTCGTCAGCTCGTGTCGTGAGATGTTGGGTTAAGTCCCGCAACGAGCCAACCCTCGCCTTCAGTTGCCATCGGGTTTGGCTGGGCACTCGAAGGAACTGCCGGTGACAAGCCGGAGGAAGGTGGGGATGACGTCAAGTCCTCATGGCCCTTACGTCCTGGGCTACACACGTGCTACAATGGCGGTGACAGCGGGAAGCGAGGCCAGCGATGCCGGGCCGATCCCGAAAAGCCGTCTCAGTTCGGATTGCACTCTGCAACTCGGGTGCATGAAGGTGGAATCGCTAGTAATCGCGGATCAGCATGCCGCGGTGAATACGTTCCCGGGCCTTGTACACACCGCCCGTCACACCATGGGAGTTGGTTCGACCTTAAGCCGGTGCGCCAACCTGGCAACAGGAGGCAGCCGACCACGGTCGGGTCAGCGACTGGGGTGAAGTCGTAACAAGGTAGCCGTAGGGGAACCTGCGGCTGGATCACCTCCTTTCAAGGATTGGTGCCGAGCCTGTGGTCAAGGATCGGTTCTCTGGGGCAGCCCGTCTGGGGCAGCTGGATGGGTCGGAGATGCTGGCTTGGGATCATCCGCAATTGCCTCTGGTGGATGCCGGGGGCATGGCTCGATCCTGCTGGCAGGCCGGTCGGCGCCGCCAGCGTATCCCTTCCTGCGATAGGGTGGTCGGTGATCGGTCGCCGGCTGGCGGTGCGGGTGGCGTTTTTTTTAGCTATCTTTGCCTGGTCCGGCAGTGGCTGTGGTGCCGACGACCGGGCTGGACGACCGGGCTAGTAGCTCAGCTGGTTAGAGCACACGCTTGATAAGCGTGGGGTCGGAGGTTCAAATCCTCCCTGGCCCACCAGACGTGGAGGGCAGCGGCGGGTGCTTTGGCCGCAGTGCTTGGCCCCGGCTTCGGTAGGGTCCTTGATCTCCTCGAATGGGGGTGTAGCTCAGCTGGGAGAGCACCTGCTTTGCAAGCAGGGGGTCGTCGGTTCGAGTCCGATCACCTCCACCGGATGGAGGGTATATCGCAGGAGGCCAGCGGATCGATGGTGCGGGCGTGGCCCGCTTCATTGTTGATGCGTCACCTGTTGGGCGCGAGATCTTTGTCAGGGTTTATCAGGTTCTGGTGCGTCTCTGGGCGCGCTTCGTTGCATGTCTGACCGGCGGCTGTGGCCGCCCGCGACGAAGCCGGTGTTCAGAGGCGAGAGAACGGGGTTCCGTCGGACATGTCCAGGTCGGATATGTGCGGGGAACTCCGGTGTGTGCTGAGCGAGAGTGATCCATCGCAGGACATTCTTGGTGATCGCTGGTGGTTGATGCGTGTCTCCGGGCTTTTTCCGGGGAGGCGTGTCAGTGGCGGATCGCTGAGGATGGTGTCTGTGCATGGCGACCCCCGGATGTTTCTCGGATCTGATCCGAGGCCGGGGGCATGTCTCGAGCGCGAGAAGGGCATTCGGTGGATGCCTTGGCACCAGGAGGCGATGAAGGACGTGGCACGCTGCGAAAAGCCACGGGGAGCCGCGAGCAGGCATTGATCCGTGGATATCCGAATGGGGCAACCCACCCCTTTGGGGTATCGTCACATGAATTCATAGTGTGGCGAGGCGAACCCGGGGAACTGAAACATCTCAGTACCCGGAGGAACAGACATCAACAGAGATTCCGCGAGTAGTGGCGAGCGAAAGCGGAACAGGCCAGTGGTCGTGAGGAGAGAAGCAGAACGGTCTGGAAAGGCCGGCCTGAGCGGGTGACAGCCCCGTATGCGTCAAGCCCTGATGATCCTTGAGTAAGGCGGGACACGTGTAATCCTGTCTGAAGATGGGGGGACCACCCTCCAAGCCTAAATACTCCCTGGTGACCGATAGTGGACAAGTACCGTGAGGGAAAGGTGAAAAGCACCCCGACGAGGGGAGTGAAAGAGACCTGAAACCGGATGCCTACAAACAGTCGGAGCTGCGCGCGGGGCAACCTGCGCTGTGGTGACGGCGTACCTTTTGTATAATGGGTCAGCGAGTTTCTGTTGGCAGCGAGCTTAAGCCGTTAGGCGAAGGCGGAGCGAAAGCGAGTCTGAACAGGGCGCATAGTTGCCGGCAGAAGACCCGAAACCGAGTGATCTAGCCATGGCCAGGCTGAAGGTGGGGTAACACCCACTGGAGGGCCGAACCCACGCCTGTTGAAAAAGTCGGGGATGAGCTGTGGCTAGGGGTGAAAGGCCAATCAAACTCGGAAATAGCTGGTTCTCCGCGAAATCTATTGAGGTAGATCGTCGTTTGATTACCCACGGGGGTAGAGCACTGGATGGGCTAGGGGGGCCCAAAGCCTTACCAAACCTAACCAAACTCCGAATACCGTGGAGTACAGGACGGCAGACAGACGGCGGGTGCTAAGGTCCGTCGTCGAGAGGGAAACAGCCCAGACCGCCAGCTAAGGTCCCGAAATCGTGGCTAAGTGGGAAAGGATGTGGGAATTCCAAAACAACCAGGAGGTTGGCTTAGAAGCAGCCATCCTTTAAAGAAAGCGTAATAGCTCACTGGTCTATTAGAAATCCTGCGCCGAAGATGTACGGGGCTAAAGCCACGTACCGAAGCTGCGGGTGTGCGCAAGCACGCGGTAGCGGAGCGTTCCGTAAGTCTGTGAAGGAAGCGGGGTGACCCCTTCTGGAGATATCGGAAGTGCGAATGCTGACATGAGTAGCGACAAACGGAGTGAGAAACTCCGTCGCCGAAAGTCCAAGGGTTCCTGCGCCAGGTTAATCCGCGCAGGGTGAGCCGGCCCCTAAGGCGAGGGCGAAAGCCGTAGTCGATGGGAACGGGGTCAATATTCCCCGGCCTGCTGGACGTGACGAACGCCGAACGTCTGTTCCGGCTTATCGGATTGCCGGAGCTTAGGATGCGTTCCGGGAAATAGCGCCAGCGACGAGACCGTACCCGAAACCGACACAGGTGGACTGGTAGAGCATACCGAGGCGCTTGAGAGAACGATGTCGAAGGAACTAGGCAAATTGCTCGCGTAACTTCGGGATAAGCGAGACCTTCCGTTGGGCAACCAGCGGGGGGTGGCACAGAGCAGGGGGTGGCGACTGTTTAGTAAAAACACAGGGCTCTGCGAAGTCGAGAGACGACGTATAGGGTCTGACGCCTGCCCGGTGCCGGAAGGTTAAGGGGAGGGGTGCAAGCTCCGAACCGAAGCCCCGGTAAACGGCGGCCGTAACTATAACGGTCCTAAGGTAGCGAAATTCCTTGTCGGGTAAGTTCCGACCTGCACGAATGGCGTAACGACTTCCCCACTGTCTCCGGCATCGGCTCAGCGAAATTGAATTCCCCGTGAAGATGCGGGGTACCCGCGGTCAGACGGAAAGACCCTATGAACCTTTACTGCAGCTTTGCAGTGGCAGCAGAAGGACCCTGTGTAGGATAGGTGGGAGGCATCGAAGCGTGGGCGCCAGCTTGCGTGGAGCCACCCTTGAAATACCACCCTGGGTGCTTTTGCTGTCTAACCGCGATCGGTCAGCCCGGTCCGGGACCCTGCATGGCGGGCAGTTTGACTGGGGCGGTCGCCTCCTAAAGAGTAACGGAGGCGCGCGATGGTGGGCTCAGGCCGGTCGGACATCGGCTGCTGAGTGCAATGACACAAGCCCGCCTGACTGCGAGGGTGACAGCCCGAGCAGAGACGAAAGTCGGCCATAGTGATCCGGTGGTCCCGCGTGGAAGGGCCATCGCTCAACGGATAAAAGGTACTCTAGGGATAACAGGCTGATCTCCCCCAAGAAGTCCACATCGACGGGGAGGTTTGGCACCTCGATGTCGGCTCATCACATCCTGGGGCTGGAGCAGGTCCCAAGGGTTCGGCTGTTCGCCGATTAAAGTGGTACGTGAGCTGGGTTTAGAACGTCGTGAGACAGTTCGGTCCCTATCTGCCGTGGGTGAAGGAGACTTGCGAGGCGCTGTCCCCAGTACGAGAGGACCGGGATGGACGCACCTCTGGTGCACCGGTTGTCGCGCCAGCGGCACCGCCGGGTAGCTATGTGCGGACGGGATAACCGCTGAAAGCATCTAAGCGGGAAACCCTCCTCAAAACCAGGTCTCCCAGGGGGAAACCCCGAAAGGGCCGTGATAGACCATCACGTCGATAGGCCGGAGGTATATGTGCGGCAACGCACTCAGCCAACCGGTCCTAATCGCCCGACCGGCTCGAGACACCATGCACAGACATCATCTCCGGTGATCCGAACCCAGCACACACCCACACCAGAGCCCGCGTCCGGCATCAGCCCACCCATCGCTGATCATCGGATACCCCGGATAGGCTGGACGACCTGGTGGCCCTGGCGGGGGGCCCGCACCCGATCCCATCTCGAACTCGGCCGTGAAAACCCCCAGCGCCCATGGTACTGTGGCCCAAGCCACGGGAGAGTCGGTCGCCGCCAGGTCTTCCAGCCTATCCCTACCCCCGCGGGGTGGAGCAGCCCGGTAGCTCGTCAGGCTCATAACCTGAAGGTCAGAGGTTCAAATCCTCTCCCCGCAACCACTTTTACCGAACTCTCGAACAAACCGCGATCAGCGCCGAACTGTCGCGGCTGACCGGGATTGAGATCGCCTGACGCAAGCCTCACCATTGACGTTATCTGTCCCTCAAGCTCGATCTCGACGGGTTTGCCCTCCTTAGCGGGATGGACCACCACGCGCTCGATCAAGCTCCGCACCACCTCCAGCGCCTCGCGACCATCCGGATCGGCCTGAAGTGCCGTGTGCAGCTCGGCAACGCGCGTGCGGTATACCTCAGCGAGGTTCGGGTGCAGACGCGGCGCGGGAGGCGCCGGCGTCCCTAATTCAGCTTCCAATACCAGTTGCCTAGCCTCGAGTTCGCTGAGCTGATTCTGCAAGCCCTTCGCGCGCAGGCCATCGGCGATCGCGTCAATCAGGCCGGCCAACTTGCGGCGCACCTGGGCCAGTTCACGCTCGGCCTGTGCCCTGCCCGCGTCTCTGTTCTGGAGCAGCTGGTTCCACTCGCGGGCGAACTCCGCGACGAATTCAGCCACTAACTCAGGCGCCATCAACTGCGTGCGCAGAGCCTCAAGGACCTGCTGCTCCAGAGCCTGCCGCCGGAGACTGCCGCGGTTGTCGCAGATACCCTGGCGTCTCGCTGTGTTGCAGGCGAGATAGTCACGCCCGACGTTGCTAAGCGCACCCCGACAGCATCCGCAAGCCACCTTCCCGGTCAGCACGTGCCGCGGCCGCCTGTTCTCCCAGTATCGCGGCCGGTCAGGTGAGTTAGCACCGGACGCTTCGCGGATATCCCCAAGACGTTTCTGAACGCGATTCCACAGCTCCGGCTCGACTATGCGCAGCGCACGGACGTCCTCGACGATCCACTGCTCACGCGGATTCGGACGTGACACGCGTCTGCCGGAGGTCGGGTCCTTGATGAATCGCATGCGGTTCCAGACCAACCTCCCAACGTAGAGCTCATTGCGCAGAATGCCGGTGCCGCGTGCGGCATGGCCGCGGATCGTCGTGTCGCGCCAAGCCTGACCCTCCGGGCCGGGCAGGCGCTCAGCATTGAGCTGGCGGGCGATCGCGATGGGACTGTGGCCCGCGGCGAACAGCTCAAAAATGCGGCGCACGACGCCCGCTTCGCCTGAATTGATGGCGCGCTCGCCGCGAAGAGGCTCGCCACGTTCATCGAGACGGCGAACGACATCGTAACCATAGCATCGGCCGCCAGCCGAGTGACCCGCTTCGATACGCCCGCGTAAGCCACGGCGGGTCTTGTCGGCCAGGTCTTTGAGGAAGAGGGCATTCATCGTGCCCTTGAGGCCGACATGGAGCTCGCTGATCTCACCCTCGGCTAGAGTGACGATCCGAACACCGGCGAAGCGCACTCTCTTGTAGAGCGCTGCTGTGTCCTCCTGATCACGCGAGAGGCGGTCCAGAGCTTCTGCGACAACAACATCAAAGGCGGCGTCGCGAGCGCCGTCGATCAGAGCCTGGTAGCCGGGGCGGAGCGCCGTCGCCCCGCTGATCGCGGCATCCTGGAAAACCTGAATGAGGGTCCAGCCTTCGTGGGCGATCCGTTCCTTGCAGAGCCGAACCTGGTCCGCGATCGAGGCGTCACGCTGGTTCTCAGAGGAGTAGCGGGCGTAGATGACAGCGCGAAGCGTGCTCATTGGAAGCATTCACTGATTGCCGGCGGTGTTGGTGCTTTCGCTATCCGCGCCGTTCGCTGCACGCTGGTAATCCCACGACGAAGCGTTGGCGAAGCTTTCGCGTGCTGCCTGTCTGGCAAGGCAACGGACCAGGATGGCCAAGCTGATTTTGCTGCTAGCGCTCGAGGTCGCCCCTGCTCGATCAATCGGGTCAGACGACGTGTCCTGAACAGGTTTGGGCCTGGGCTCCATCGAGCAAGATGATAAGAGGCGGCGAGGGCGCCTCCGCCCAGGGGGATCGGGTGAAGGACCCTACGGTGCGATGAGTTCGGCGAGGAAGTCATCATCCCAGCCGGCGGCCTTGCGCTTGAGCCGCAACGAGGCCTTGCCGGGCGCCTTTCGGATCAGGTTGTGGGCCATGTGCCTGATGGTGGCGAAGTTGGCCGGTGCGTGGTCGGTTCGGACCCGGCACTCGTCATCGCGGAAGATCATGTCCAGGACCCAGTGCAAGCTGTTTTCGATTGCCCAGTGACTGCGGATGATCGGCCCCAGCAGACCTGCCGGCAGCACCAGGGATGTGATGTGGAAGCGTGTCTCCTGCTCGATCTTGTCGCCGATCTCGCGCGTGCTTTCCACGATGGCCACAGCCTTCAGCCCGGGCCAGTCGTGCCGTTGCCGCAGCCAGGCAACATCGTGAATGACAGTGGTCGTTCTGGTCTCGATGCGGCCGTGATCGCCATCGACGGTCTGGTCCCGGCTGATCGTGGTGTGCTGGAAGTTTGCGGCCTTCTGCTCGGCCACGAACAGCTCAACGTCCCCGCGCAGCGAGCCCTGATTGGCTTTCAGCGCGAGAACATAGTCGGCTTTCTTGTCCACCACCGTCTGGGCGATGTCGCGCTGGCAGCCCATCGCATCGATGGTCACGATCGCTCCCTCGATCGCCAGCATGTCCAGCAGCTTGGGGATGGCGCCGATCTCGTTGGACTTTTCCGCGACCTTGACCTGGCCCAGCACGATCCGCTGGCGTGCCGCGAAAGCCGCGACCATGTGGATCGCGGGACTGCCGTCCTTCTTTCGGCCGGCCCGCCGCGAGGTCTTGCCATCGATGGCAATGACCCCCTCCGGCGTTCCGGTCAGTCCGGCGACCCAGGCGACGAAGCATCTCTGGAATTGCTCGGCGTCGAGGACGGCCAGGATGTCGCCGAGATGGTCGTGTGCCGGCGTGCCGTCCTTGAACGGGCGGAAGCGGCGGAGAAGCTCGCGTTTCTTACAGCCGAACAGGGCAATATCGACAAAGGTCTCCGCCCCGGCCAGCACGGCGAGCCGGCAGAGAAGCAGGATCTCGTCGAGCGGGTAGGTTATCTTGCCTTGCTGGCGGGGGGTCTTTCAGATCCCTGAAATGGCTCAGAAAAACCACCGCTTCGTCGCATGCGGCACAATCCGTCGGCGCCTCTTCCATGGTGACCCCCCGGCAAGCGAATTGAGGGTTGCCATGGATTTAGCACTTCATCGGTTTGTCACCTACTCCTTCACCCGATTGCCCTGCGCCTCCGCCGCTTCCGCCTTGAATTGGCCCTCCTGGTGGTCTATCCATCAACGCAAGTCCCTTTCGTAGCAGCCGCGGTCGGGAAAGCAGAGGTGGTGGTTGGCGCTCATTGCCGTGATTCCCGACGGGCATTCGCAGAGCGCCGGTGGGCACGAACGATGACCATCAAGGCCTCGGCACGATTCACCATTCGGTTCCCCCGCATACGACCACCGGCGAGACGAAGTGCGGCTTCCAGTTCGTGCTCTTCTGCTGTCGTGAGATTGAAGCACTTGGTCACGAGGCTCTCGGCGGACGAGCCGGACTGGAAATACGAAACCAGCGCAGGGAGCGTATTGCCGCGGGCGAATGACACCGCGCGGCGCGATTCGTGCTTGGTACGTGCATGGCTTGCGATCACGCGTGCCTTCGACCAGCCGATCTCCTGAACGGCACCGGGCGTCAGCAGGCCTGTATCGACAGCATCGGCGATGGTTATCAGGTCGTAAGCCTTGCGGGTATGAACGTGAAGTGCGTCGCAGAACTGCTCGAATTCTCCATGCTCGCGTGCGGTCCTCAGCAAACGACCGAACGCCACCAAGTCTGGGCTAGCCGAACCCAGCAGCTGCTGGGCTTTCACGCCATTGCGGTGATCAACCATCGCGCGCTCTGCCAATTCCTCGGGAAGATTAGCATGTCGGCGAAGCTTTTGCAATTAACTGCACTTTAACTTGCCGACCTTCCGGAAATCGCATCATCCCAGTGACCCGCACGGGGCCGCGACCTTTTCATCGATTGATTGTCCCTGATCGAATGGTCGCCGCGGTGGAGATGCCGATGCCTGCTTCTCCGATCAACCCCATTCTCATTAAGCGGCACGCCCCGAGCCGCGTCTACGACACGACGCGCCAACGCTATGTCGCGCTCGAACAGCTGCGGGATGGGGCCACGAAGAGGTGGCGTTTATCGTGCAAGACACCGAATCTGGTGCTGATATTACGTGCGTTCTACTGCCCTGATCGGTGCTGCGTTGTTAGGCTTCGCCACGCGTAGCCGATTACGCTGAATTTTTGCCGGACACGCGAGCCCCCCGACACTTCGAGCGGCTCGCTCCCCTCCCTACGCAGCCAGCTATCGCTTTGGCGCTCATGGCTTGGTTCACCGGGGATAGGTTCACGTCCTTCAGCGCAACGCGCAGATCGCCTCCGTCACCTTGATGAAGGGCCGGCCCGCCACGGCGATGGCGTTGCGCAGCTATTCAAAGCCGAACTTGCCAGCGGGCGCCCGGAACGGGTTCCGGCGGCATAAACAGAAGCGAACGAGTGATCAATGTTAGCGAACGAAGACCTTGCGCCGCCTTGAGGACTCGTCCGTCGCCTCAAGTCGCTGCTGCGCCGATGCTCCCATCGCTTCGCACATTGCGTCGAGAAGAACTGAGACTAGAAACGTCGCACTCGCATATGAGTCAAAAACGGAACTTGAGTTGACCCGCCCCAACAGCGCCAGATCTATCTGCGGCGGATGAGCGTCGAACATCAAATCCGCTACGAGTATTACGTGCAGCCCGGCCTGCCACGCAAATCTCAGCGCCTGCACAGCTTCGCGGGGGTAAAGCGGCATTAGAAAGGCCAGCAGATGCGATGCACCGGCAGCCGCCGCCTGTTCGATCTTGTCTTCGATCATGGAGCCGCCGGAAGCAATAAGCCGGATATCCGGGTGCACCTTGGCGCCGAAATACTGGAACTGCGTCCCTAGTGCCGCCGCCGCCCGCAGGCTTAGCACGGGCAGCGGGCGCGAGGCAGCGAGCGCTTGGCCGAACCGCTGGATCAGGCCAACATCGCCCAACGTCTCGGCAAGGCTGGCGAGATTTCGACTTTCCGAAAGCGCTGCGGCCTGAAAACGGTTCTGCGCCTGTTTTATCGCATCTGGCTCCGGCCTCGAGCCGGAACGCAAATGTCGCCGCATCTCGAGAAATCCGTCGAAGCCCAGCGCGGTAGCGAACCGCGTCACTGAGGGTTGGCTGACATTCGCGAGACGGGCCAACTCAATACTGGAAAAAAACCCGATTTCGTTGCTGCGCTCGATCAAACATTGTGCGATACGGCGATGCGCCGGCGTCAGGCGATGGTCGCGTGACCGATTCTCGATTTCCGTTCGAATTGCCAGCCCGCCGGCCGGTGCTGTCGGAGCGGCGGCTTCCGGCTTTCGTGTCGTATGCTTCTTCACGCAGGAAGTGCAATCTTCGCGAAAGCGGCGACCTCCTCCGGCTTGCGGTGGGGAAAGGCGACACCGAGATTCCAAGGGAAGATGAAATGCACCCAGCGATGCATGCGAATGACATATGTCATCATCATGCCGGTTAACTCAACATACTCGTCCTTATTCGTCAGCGCATCGAGCGCATCCGAGTACATTTGGCCGACCTCGTGCATGTTGGTCAGACCAAGATCCGTCATGAATTCGAAGGCGTTGAATGTTGCCGTCAGGAATTCGCGCGTCATGCGCACGAGTGTCGGTAGAGCCATGTCGTCGTAGCGCGCGATCTTAAGGAACCGATACATGACATCGGCGCCGACGAGCATCATGTACACCTCCAAATGCACGAGCACGGAAAAGGACTGCTCGCCGCTGCCGGCGCCGCTGTCAATCACGCCCCAGCAAATCTTTTGGATCTCCACCGGCTCATCTAGCCACACTCGATCTACTTCGCGCTCAATCCTCGCTTTAGCCTCCTGCCAGGTGCCATCAAACTTCTTGATCATTGACATCACTCCGCTCTCCGGATGCTCACCCGCACGACTTCTCGGCGCGGCCGCATCACCGTCTTCTCCCAAACGGCCTCGCCGAGTCGCTTTAACATCGGCATACCCTCGTCCGCCACTTGTGCAAACTGGTTGATGTTCGCGCTTTCGGTGATGCGGCCATAAGTCATACAGATCGTCTGACCAGGCGCGTACAGATAAATCGACCCGACGGTGCGCGGCACCATGTTGCTGTGACCAAGATGTACGATGCGCGTCGGGGCCCAGATCGTCTCACCCGATACAACAACGTGGCCGAGCACACTCTCAAGCGGCAGCTGGCGCAACACGATCTCGACGACGTCGGGATTCTCCATAGCCATCAGTCTGGCGCGGAACGAAAGGTCGAGGTCGTGGGCGCTTATCTCGAGGAAACCAGTGGACGACATTCGTCACCTCCGCGTCTCATGTATGGAAATTTCTATTCGTCGTCAATCGCGAGCATGTATCGAGAATTACATCGCTCACTCATCGGACAAGAGCGCAGGATCGAGCCCATAGATCGCGATCGCAGCATTGCGCGAGATACGCTCCTCGCGCAGATCGCGCAGCACCAGTGCTCGGTCGCGCTCTTTCGGATTGCCAAATCCACCGCCGCCCGCTGCGATCATGCCGACCCATTCGCCCGATTTCAGACGCCCAGCGCGGTGATGTAGGGGCGCGGCGCCCTCGGACAACTCGACGCGGGCGAGTCCGCCGGGCTGACCACCCAGCAGACCAAACGGCGCGATTACGCTGTTCGTACCACCCGCGGAGATTGTCGCATCGTGGTCGATCATGCGGGCGCGTCGGCGGATCGTCATGCCGCCACGGAACTTACCCGGCCCACCCGAGTCCTGCACGAGTTCGTAGCATTCGATGCGCACAGGATGCTCGCTCTCCAGTGCCTCGATCGGCAGGTTCGCCGTATTGGTGATGTTCACCTGCACACCGTCCAGACCATCTTTGGCTGCACGCGCGCCCATGCCGCCGCCATGCATCTCGTTGTAGACATAGAAGCGCCCGGTGCGCGGATGCATGCCGCTTGTCGTCAGCAACGTACCTCCGGTCGAGGCAGCGGCGACACGCCCTGGCAGTACCCGGGGTTAGGGCGGCGAAGATCATGTCCACCAGCCGCTGGGCGATATCGGTGCGGCTGTAGACGGCGGCGGGTGATATCGCGTTCAGGACGCTGCCTTCCGGCGCGTTGGCATGGATCGGACGGTAGAACCCATCGTTTACTGGGATGTCTGGGTCGATCAGTGCCTTGACCGCGAAGTAGATCGTGGCGAGCAGCGCGGTGCGTACCATGTTGATTGGCGCCCGCACTTGCGCCGGTGCGTCGGGGAAGGCGAAGAAAATCTCGCCGCCCATCACCGTCACCTCGACCCGGAGATCCAGGATGCTGTCGACCAGGTTGCTGTCGAACCCATGCTGGAATCCGTAAGTTCCGTCGGCGATTTCGGCGATCCCGAGGCGGGTGCGGCGCTCGGTGTAGTCGAGTGACGCCTGCGCTGCGGCCGAGACGGCGTCGGGGCCGTATTTCTCGCACAGCGCCTGGAACCGGAACACGCCAAGCCGGTTCGCCGCCATCTGGGCACGCAGGTCGTTGATGCGCTCACGAGGAACTTGGCAGTTTAGCAGGATCAACTCCTGCAAATCGGTTTGCAGCACGCCCGCGCGGTACAGGCGGGTGGGAGGAATGCGTAGCCCTTCCTGGAAGATGTGCGCATGCCCGCGATCGACAAAATCCGAATGGTGTGCAAGATTTGCCACCCAGGCAACCAACTCGTTCCGGTAGAACACCGGCTCCATGAGTAACAAAGTCGTTGAGATGCGTGCCGCCGCCGGTGAATGCATCATTTCCAATGAAGGCGTCTCTAGGCTGAAGGTCGGAAAGGTCCTGGTGATTTAGCACGTGCTCGGCAATGCCGAGCAGTGAGCCGAGGTGGATCGGGATGTGCTCGGCCAGAGCGAGTGTGCGGCCCTTCGGGTCGAACACAGCGGTTGAGCAGTCCTGCCGCTCTTTGATGTTCGTCGAATAGGCTGCGCGGATAATAGCCTTGCCCATCTCTTCCGCGATGGTGGATAGCGCGCTGGCGATCACCGCAACCGTGATCGGGTCGATGTTTTGCGCCGGCGACATGTTCATCCCTCGATGATCAGGTTCAGGTGATGGTCAACCATTGCCGTCTGCTCCGGCAAGATGAGCGTGGTCGAGTTCATCTGTTCGATGATTGCCGGCCCGCGCACGGCGTGCCCTGGGCCAAGCCTGTGGCGATCGTAGATCGGGCAGTCGGTGGCCCCGCCGATCTCCTGCAGCCAAACCGGTCGCCGCCCGCTGCATGCATCGGCGATGTCGGTGACGGCATCACGATGCGCGGCAAGCTCGGCCTTCGGCACGACACCCACCGCCTCGACGCGCAGGGTGGTTAGATGCACCGCCTCGCCATCAGCTACATAGCCATATGTCTGCCGATGTAGCGTTGCGAACGCGGCGTGCAGATGCACGATCATATCGGCATCGATCAGGGCTGCTGGCACCGGCACGTTGAGCTCGTAACCCTGACCACCATAGCGCAGATCAACGGAACGCATGATGATCCGATCACCTGCCGCGATGCCTTCGGTCGCGAACCAGGTCTGCGCCTGCGCCTCCAACCGCTCGAATCCCGCCGCGATCCCGCCTGCGCGGTCTGCCACAAGCGGCTGGAGCCGCGTCAGCGAAAAATGCGTACGCAGATCGGTAAGCAGCAAGCCAAGAGCGCACAGGATACCGGGATGCTCGGGCACGACGATGCGCTTCATGTCGAGCGCGCGCGCAAGTCGCGCCACGTGGATCGGCCCCGCGCCGCCGAAGCCGAACAGCACGTAGTCACGCGGATCATAGCCGCGCTCCACCGAGATCACACGGATTGCCTTCGCCATGTTGGCGGTGACGATGCTGATGATGCCTTGCGCGGTCGCCATTGTGTCGAGGTGGAGGCGCTCGCCCAGCCGGCCGATGGCTCGAGCGGCCTTGGCCTGGTTGATCACAAGCCTTCCGCCCAGCAGGTGCATTGGATTGAGCACCTGCAATACCACGTTTGCGTCGGTGACCGTCGGCTCGTCCTCGTTACCAAGCCCGTAGCAGATCGGGCCGGGATCGGCCGCCGCGCTGCGGGGGCCAACCTGCAGAAGGCCGCCCTTATCGACCCACGCGATCGAGCCGCCGCCCGCACCCACGGTGTGAATATCGAGCATCGGCAGCTTCAGCGGATAGCCGTGCACGACGGCTTCATTCGCCATCGATGGCCGGCCGCCGCCAATCAGGGACACGTCGGTCGAAGTGCCGCCCATGTCGAAGGTGATCAGGTTCGGGATGCCGGACAATCGAGCTATGGCGGTCGCACCCGTTACGCCCGCCGCCGGGCCCGAGAGCAGCGTGCGGGCCGGGAAACGTTGCGCCGCCTCGGAAGAAATGACACCGCCGTTCGATTGGGTCAGGTGCGCGCGTGCCGAAACGCCGATCCGGGCCAGGCGCGGCTGAAGCTGGCTCAGGTAGCCTCGAACGATGGGGCCGAGATAGGCGTTTACCACGGTCGTCGAAAAGCGCTCATATTCGCGAAACTCGGGGGCCACCTCGTGCGAGACGCTTATGAAAGCATCAGGGATTTCTTCTTCGACTATTTGCCGAATACGCGCTTCATGATCGGGCAAAAGAAAACTGAACAGGCAGCAGATCGCGATGGCGGCGATGCCATCCTTTCGCAGGCGTTGGGCGGCCGCGCGCACGTCTGCTTCGTTCAGGGGGAGCAGAACGTGACCGTCGAACAGCACGCGCTCACGTCACTTCCAGCCGCCAATCACGTCGCGCTAGAATGGGCGGTTTTTCCGTCTGCAAATCATAGAGTGAATCGCGCTTCTGCCGTCGCAGCTCAAGCACGTCGCGCAAGCCGGCTGTCGTGATCATGCCTGTCGCAGCGCCGTTACCGAGGATCAGTGCGTTGGTGGCAACCGTGGTCCCGTGCCCAAAATATGCGACCTCCACAGTCTCGCCGGGACCAAGAGCGATCGCTTGCAACCCCTGCACAATTCCTTCTGCGATCCCGACGGAAGGATCATGCGGGGTACTGCCAACCTTCCACACCTGCACGGTATGACGGGCCGAGTCATAAAGGCAGATATCGGTGAAGGTGCCACCGAAGTCCACCCCGATGCGCAGCATACGTAAGGCTTCACTCGTGCTCGCCATGCGCCGTCCCGATTGTGCTGACTTATGAAACTGGCTGTATGGCCAGCATCGGCGGCAACTTCAGCGCGGCGTCACATCCATGCCGAAAGCCGCTTCAGATAAGCGCTTGATCGTACCATCCGCCTGCGCCTGAGTGATGGCTTTGTCGAACATGGCGCGCAATTCGGTATCCCCCTTGCGTAATCCTACGCCGGCGCCTTTGCCGACAACGCCGCCCTGGAAGCATGGTCCGGCGATCACAATGCTAGCATTCCCCTGCTTCGCGGCGCTGCCGAGTAGTGCATCCTTGGAGCCAACCATGACGTCGATCCGACCGGAAACGAGGTCGAGGTCGCGTGCGTCCGGTGTCTTGTATTGCTGCATCGTGGTTATGTCCGTCAGATAGGTCTCCACGAACGCGACAGAGGTGCCAGCCGATAGGGTCCCGATCGTGGTGCCTTTGAGCGCTGCCTTGACCGGACCTAACGCCTTGGCGGTAGCTTCCGCGTCGTTGAGTGAGACGATTTCGTCACTGGGCGGCAGACGTTTCGCGACATCGCTGCCTTTCAGAGTAGCGAAAGTGTAGCAGAGCGCTGCGTAGGGGCGCGAGAAGGCGATCACCTCCTCCCGCCTCGGGGTGATTGCAAGGTCGTCAACGATGGCGTCGAATTTGCCTTCGGTGAGCGCCGGAATCATGCCATCGAAGGACTGCGCGGAAATCGTGCATTTCACCTTCATTCGGCCACAGAGATTGTGGACCAGATCGATTTCGAAGCCCGCAATGGTGCCATCGGGCTTCGTGTAGTTCCATGGCAAGAAGCCGCCCTCCGTCTCGATCCGCACCTCTGTCCATTTCTTGTCCTGGGCCTTCGCAGGGCTGTTGCCGATCACGCCGGCAAGCGCGACGAGCCATAGTGCGCTGAATACCAGACCGTTCATTCGCAGATATCCTTTTCGAGCGAGCGTTGCATGAAACGACGAAGCCGTTCGGAGCTTGCGCCGCCGAAAACTTCGCCAGGCGTTCCCTCTTCCTGAACAATTCCTTGATGCAGAAAGGCGATGCGACTCGAGATGTCGCGCGCAAAGCCCATTTCGTGAGTCACAACGATCATTGTGCGTCCTTCTCGCGCAAGATCACGCATCACATCAAGGACTTCCCCAACAAGTTCGGGGTCAAGTGCTGAGGTGGGCTCGTCGAACAGCATGAGCTTCGGATGCACGGCGAGCGCACGTGCAATCGCCACACGCTGCTGCTGCCCACCCGACAGTTGGGCGGGGTAACAGCGCCCCTTGTCGCCGATTCCTACCTTCTCGAGCAACGCCACGGCCTCTGCCACGCATTCGTTGCGGGGACGCTTCTGCACGTGCACTGGTGCTTCGACGATATTCTCCAGCACAGTGAGGTGCGACCAGAGATTGAAGCTCTGGAACACCATTGCGACCCGCGTCCGTAGCCGACCAATCTGCAATCGATCCACCACGCGCCGCCCGTTGCGCAGGCGCTTTATGCGGACGGCTTCGCCCGCGATGAGCACGTCGCCCGCATCGGGTATCTCCAGCAGGTTCATGCAGCGCAGCAGCGTCGACTTTCCAGAGCCAGAGGAGCCGAGAATTGAGACCACCTCTCCGTCTTGCGCTTCCAGCGAGACACCACGAAGGACATCGGATGCGCCGAACCGCTTGTGAACATCCGTCACGCAGATGGCGGCGGTGTCCCTCATGCTGCCTGACGTCCCCGCATTACTCGGGTGGGGCTGCGCAAATATGGCGTCAGATGTCGTTCGAGCGCCTTGAAAATCCGCGTGAGCAGATAGTTTATCGCCAGATAGATAATGCCTGCTGCCACGAACACCTGGATCGGGCGATATGTCTCTGCGGCGATGGAAGCAGCGATTCCCGTTACCTCCATCAACGTAACGAGCGAGGCGAGCGATGTCGCCTTCACCATCGCTACCGCCTCGTTACTATATGCCGGGAGTGCCTGGCGGATCGCCAGCGGTGCGATAATTCGACGGAAGAGCAAGAAGCCCGACATGCCGCAGGCATGTCCCGCCTCGATTTCGTCGTGACCCACCGACAGCAGACCGCCTCGGATGATCTCTGCAGCGTAGCCCGATGTGTTGATCGCGAGCGTGATGATCGCGCACCAGTATGGCTGGCGGAGAACCGGCCATAACGGGCCCGTGCGGACCGCTTGGAGCTGGCTCAGCCCGTAGTAGACCAGGAACATGATAACGAGCAGCGGCAGGCTACGGATTATCTGGACATACAGCCAGGCAGGGAACGCAACCATGCGCACGCCTGAGAGACGCGCTAGGGCGATTAGCAGCCCGGCGAGCGCCCCTGTTATGGTGGAGATAGCGGCGAGCTCGATGGTAAGCGGCACCCCGGCAATGAGGCGCGAGATCGTATCAACCAGGAAGGGCATATCTGTCACGCCCTTCGGAACCCGCGGGAGTAGCGACGCTCCGCGAACTGCACCGCCAAGCCAGACAGGGTCGCGAGTACAATGTATAGGGCGCCGGCCGCGAAGTAGAAGTCGAACGGCATTCTCGTGGAACCGGAGGCGACCTGCGCCTGGCGCATCAGCTCGGCGACGCCGGTAACGGAGAGGAGCGAGGATTCCTTGAGCAGACTTAGCCAGACGTTGCCCATGCCGGGAAGGGCGTGGCGCAGCGCCAGCGGGGTGACTATGCGGCGGAAGCGCAGGAAGCCTCCCATGCCGTAGGCTATTGCCGCGTCGATTTCGCCGCGTCTTACGGCGAGGAAGGCGCCACGAAAGACTTCGGTTGCCTGGGCGCCGGATAGAATGCCAATCGCGAGAGAGCCCGCCACGAAACCAGGCAGCCCGAAGAATCCGGATCGACCGAAAAAGGCTGCAATTACAGACAGGACGGAGCCGCTACCGAAATATAGCAGGTAGATCACGAGCAGATCCGGGATGCCGCGTAGCACCGTGGTATAACCATCGGCCAGGGAGCGCAGTACCGATGCCGCCGGAAATCTTCGCCCATGCAGCGAGCACGCCGATCGCAACACCCAGCAAAAGGCCACATAGCGCCGCGGCAATCGTGACCAGTGCACCACCCAGCAGTATCAAGCCCCATCCTTGGGGCCCTAATCCCACCAACGTTAGGAACCCAGCTTGGCTCAACACGACCCTCGAGCCAAGGAGCGCCGGTCGCAATCACCACCCATGGCGTAGGCCGTTGTCCGCCGCCCGGTCACACATCACCATGGCTCGTCCCTCCAGTCGAACCGTCCCGTACACTGAGCTGGGACTCCGATCTCGCCACGCTAGCGCCTCTGAATAGGAAATTCAATACCAGATTAAGCCGGTAATTTGCAATTCACGCTGGGGATAATTCCCAACTGGGCCCGGGGCCCGACGGGATCAACCATCCGGGCTCTGCCAAATCCGCCGAGACATCAGCATATCGGCGGAGCATTTGCAATTAACTGCATTTGCACTGCATCCCCTCCGGCGATCGGATCATCACAGTGTCCCGATCCGATGACGCTTCGGGTGAGGAGCGGATATACGCGCAAGCTCCGCATACCTCCGCCGCCGTCCCGAGCTGGCCGGATCCAGAATAGGCGGTTTGGGTTGTCCAGCGGCAACAAGCAGACGTTCGTTCATGGGGCTTGCCAACGGCAGACGCCGACCCCAACCAGTCCATTGGTAGCGTTCGCCCCGATCACGTGAGCAGTGCACGCTTGGTGCGGCCGGGCACGGCGCGCACCTTCCCGGGGGGGTGCGATCCAGATCGCTGTCGCGGAAATGACGCAGCATGCAGCCGCCAGAACGAACGCCAGTCTATAGCTCCCCGTATCGTCACGAATCACACCGGTGACCCAGGGTCCAACTGCGCCGCCCCCGATCAACGCGATCGTGATGGTGCCAAAGATGGAACCATAATGCGGTCCCTCGAAGATCTCCGCGACGGTGGCGCCCATGATGGATGTCAGTGCATAGCCCAAAAAACCTTGCGAGGTCACCATCAGATACAGCACTGCTCGGGATGGGACATACTCAAGGGCAATCAACGCCGCGTAGCAGACGGCAAATCCGCAACATCCCGCCGACCATACCCATTCCCGCCCGACGCGGTCGGACAATGCCCCGAGACCGATCTGTCCGGGGATGGCGACGACACTGACGATCCCAACCATGCTGGCCGATGATCATTTGCAGCCAGGGCAGTAATAGGATCGCCCCGACGCCGACGCCGGAGAACGCGATGCTGATGGCCAAACCTCGGCGGCGCAGGAACCAGTTTGGCAGGAACAGTGATTGCGCGGTGAAGCTCATGAGGTTTGCACCACTGCCGACCAGGACACCGAGCGTTGCATAGAGTTGCCATGGCTTTTCGATTGCGGGTGCCGTGAGAAGCCCAGCCGCCATCAGACACACACCGCACTCGATTACGACGCGAGGGCCATGCCGGTCCATGATCCAGCCGGCGAGCGGGCTCAACGCTGCCGCGACGAGGAAACCGAAAGAGAAGGCGCCGGCGACAAGGCCTCGATCCCAGCCGAACTCACCGATGAGCGGCGGCAGCAGCAGCGAGAATGCGGTGCGTGCCGTGACACCGATCGCCATCGTTACAAATGCGATGCCGACGATCACCCACCCATAATAAAACGGCAGGCGCCTCAACCAGTGTTGCGGCCGGACCTTCATGGCGGTGTCAATGCGACGGGCCGATGGCCTTCAGCGGCGGCGCACTGCGCGCGGTCCTTGCAATGTTCTCGACAATCAGGCCGGCACGTGTGTGGAGCATGCCCTCGCTCCAGCCGGACACATGCGGTGTCATCAGCACGTTGCCGAGTTGGTGAAATGGCTGTGCGGCGGGCAAAGTGGGCTCTCCCGAGGTCGGATAGCGATACCAGACATCGAGCGCGGCACCCGCGAGACGACCACATGCAAGCGCTCGATAG
Source organism: uncultured Pseudomonadota bacterium (assembly GCA_963810715.1). Classification (GTDB taxonomy): domain Bacteria; phylum Pseudomonadota; class Alphaproteobacteria; order Acetobacterales; family Acetobacteraceae; genus DATDIC01. The sequence goes on from CAWEOZ010000005.1 coordinate 19,599, forward strand.
AGCGCCTGCTCGTCGCAGATCTCCGCACGCGCGACGTTGATCAGGTATGCTGTCGGCCGCATCAACCGCATGAGACGATCATCGATCAGGTTGCGCGTGGCAGACGAGAGCGGCAACGTGATGGCAAGATAGTCGGCCTGCCGCAAAAGCTCATCGAGGCGCTCGGGGCCGCCCACGAACAGCAAACCGGTCGGCGTTTCGGTTTGGGCCTGTCGGCGGATGGCGCATACCTACATATCGAAGGCTATTGCGCGGCGGGCGAGTGCTTGTCCGATGTGACCAAATCCGAGAATGCCGAGGATCTTGCCGGTCAGTTCCGGCCAGAGCGGCGGTGCGGCCGTGCCGACCGCCCATTGGCTCTCCTACTGGCCCTGCCGCAGCTTGGCATTGAGACGTCCGAACGATCGCGTGAGCGCAATCATCGCGCCGATGATGTACTCGGCGATGCCAGCCTCGTGACCGTAGACGTTCGCCAGGTACGTCCCCGGCCGCAGCGCGCTGCGATCGATGCGATCAAGACCGGCGCCGGGCACCTGCACCAATCGCAGCCGCGGCGCACCCTCCGCCATGCGCGCCGAAAACGCCATCGAGACCAGAACATCGACATCGGCCAGGTGCGGGATGATGCTGGCCTCATCCCCGACTGTCATCTCACACGGCAGTGCAAGTCGCGTTCGCACGGCCTCTGCAATCTGCGAGGCGAATGATCCGGCAAAGGCCACTCTCATCGCTGAGCTCCACTTTATTGCTACGCTAATCGCATTGCGGGAATGACATGCAGCCGCTGCTGTACCCACGCACTGTCGCGATCCGGGTGCCATCGATCAACTACCTGGCAGGTAGTCATGCAAGGTCCGCCGATCTTTTCCTCCCGCCTCGTTTGGTGGCGAAAGAAGCGCGGCTTCTCGCAGCTTCAGCTTGCCACGGCGGCCGCCTGTTCGCAGCGCCATATCAGCTTCCTCGAACTTAGTCGCTCGAAACCGAGCCGTGAGATGGTGCTTCGCCTCTCTACGGTGCTCGAGGTTCCACTGAGGCATTCCAATGAGTTGCTGCGTGCCGCGGGGTACGCGCCGGTGTGGACCGAAACTGATCTTGGAGCGCCGACGCTTGCTCCGATTCGCGATGCTCTTGACTACATGCTGACCCAGCAGGAGCCGGTTCCAGCGGTGGTCGTGGACCGCCGCTGGAACCTGGTCCAGGCGAACAAGGCTGCAGTGGCTCTGATCGAGTTCCTGGTCGGTCCCAGCGAACCAAGCGTCGTCGAGAAACTGTCGCGCTATCAGGACGTGCAGTCCGTGATGTCGCCTGCGGCGCCGCCTTCCGCGGAAGGCCCTGTGCTGGCGATGCACTTCCGCAAGGGCGAAACCGAGCTCCGGCTGTTCACGACGATAGCGACGCTGGGCACTCCGCAGGATATCACACTGCAAGAGCTGCGCATCGAGAGCTTCTTCCCGATGGATGACGAGACGCGATCGGTATTTCTCAGCTGGGCTGCCGCAGCGAAGAGCGAGTGGCCAGCCACGTAGAGTTCTGACGAAGGAGCGGGGGCATGCTTGAAAGACCCTCTATCCAACGTCTGTTTTCCGGATGAGCCTGGGACGGCGGGGCCATGCGGGGGCGCGAAGCGGGCTCATGCTCGACTTTCTGTCTCGCGGGAGAGGCTGATGACAATCCGACGTCGGTGCCGTTCGGGCCTACCGGCTTCTTCCCTCGCGCGCCGGTGGCGATGCGTCGGGACGAGGAGCTGACACGGTCCGCCCCGCTGCCGTTCCGTTTTTTTGGCGCGGGGAACGCCACCGCCGGGTACCGCTATGACACCCTCGAAACCCCCCACACAATTCCCGGAAGGCCGTCTTTTCGGACACCACCTGTTCGTCAAGGCAATTTGCAGAGAACCAACACATGGCGCTGCGCTGCGGATTGACGTCGCCCCCTTGGGCGGTAGATCGTAGGGCCCGCACGACGACGTGATCGCGCCTGGGTTCACGAAAGACGGGGAGGGAGCCTTTGCAGGAGATCGCCCACCAAACCGCCTGGGGCGCTGCCGGGCCGGCATTAGTCCGGCGGTCTGGTTCGGGGTTATCTGCAATCGGCGGCGTGATGCGGTCGCGAGCTGGCAATATTGTCCAGTACGCTCGCCATCCTCGGGATCGCGGGATACACCATTTACGCCGGATCTGCCTCGATGGGCTACAACTGGCAGTGGAACCGCATACCGCCCTATATCCTGCGAATTCGGCACGGAGAGATCGTCTGGGGCACGCTCGCTCTGGGCCTCTGTCAGACCATCCTGATCTCGGCCCATGCTGGCCTGGTCGCCGCGGTTATCGGCATCACCACTGCCGTATTCCGGCTGTCGCGTTCGTTCGCCGGCCGATGGCTGGCCCAGACTCTATCTCGAACTCGTGCGCAATACACCGCTGCTGGTCGAGATCAATCTCTTCTACTTCGTGGTGGCACCAGTTTTCGGCGTTGACCGGTTCTGGACTGGTGTGCTGGCGCTCGCCTTTTTCGAAGGGGCGTTCGCCTCGGAGATTTTCCGCGCGGGCATCCTTGCCGTGCCCGCCGGCCAGTGGGAGGCGTCCTCGGCGCTTGGGTTGTCGCGGTTCGGCACCTACCGACTGATCGTGCTGCCGCAGGCGGTGCGCATCATGCTGCCGCCGTTGGTCAGCATCTGCGTCGCGCTGATCAAGGATTTCCTCGATCGTCAGCGTGATAGCGTTGTTCGAACTGACCACCGCCGGCCGCGACGCCATCGCCAACTCGTTCATGAGCTTCGAGATCTGGTTGACGGTCGCCGCAATGTACCTCTTGCTAAACGCGTCCTTGTCGATCACCGCCAATCGCCTCAACCGGCATATGCGTATCGCCACCTGAAACGTGCAGGCGTGATGACGCGCCGGCAAGCAAGCAATCATGGGGAGGTTTCGATGCTGTCACGACGATCCGGTCTGCGGCTGCTGATGATTGGTCTGGTCGCACTGGCTTGCGCGGCGACCGAGGCGCGCGCGCAGCAGCCGACCATACAGAAACTGGCTTCGGAAAGCACAATCGAGCAGATCAAGTCGCGTGGCACGATGCGGATCGGCCTGTCGGTATTCGTGCCTTGGGCGATGCCCAACAAGGACGGCAAGCTGATCGGCTTCGAGGTAGACGTCGCGCAGAAACTGGCTCAGGACACAGGTGTCGAGCTGGAACTGGTCCCGACCGCCTGGGACGGCATGCTGCCGGCGCTGCTCGCCGGCAAGTTCGATTTCATCATCGGCGGGCTGACCATCACGCCGAAGCGTGCCCTCACCATCAACTTCAGCAACCCCTACGACCACTCCGACCTGCTGGCGGTGATCAACAAGAAGATCGCGCCGGACATCACCAGGCTGGACCAGCTAAACACACCGGAGGTGACATTCGTGAGCCGACGTGGTGCGCTCTCGCCCACGATCATCCCGCAGATGTTTCCCAAGGCCAAGCAGATCCAGTTCGATGACGAAAATACCGAGAATCAGGAACTGATCAACGGCAACGCCACCGCGAGCTTGCTCTCGACACCCACCCCGGCTTTGCTCCTCGAGCGCTATCCCGACACGGTGCGGATCATCGAAAAGCCGGTGCAGACATCTTACGACGGCATCGGCGTGCGCAAGGGCGATCCCGATACGCTCGCCTACCTCAATAGCTGGATCACCGTGCATCAGGCCGACGGCTGGCTGGAGCAACGCCACAGCTTCTGGTTCGATCATCGTACGTGGGCCGATCAGATCAATGCCGCGAAATAGCCGATGTTCGGTCCGTCCCGATCCGTATGGCCGTATCGAACCGGTCATGACAAGGGCGGCCTGACGCTGTCGCATCGCGATCCTGATGCTGTTCGCATCGGCTGGGTCGATCTGCTGGTGTTCGGCCTGCTAATCGGTCTCATTGGGTTCGTTGCCTATCGGGTGCAGTTTGTGCTGCACTATCACTGGAATTGGTCAGTGATCCCTCGCTTCATGCTGCGCTGGGACCCAACGACGCAGTCGTGGGTCCCCAACCTGCTTCTGCTGGGTTTGTTCACCACTATCCGCCTGACATGCTGGGGCGCTGTGATCGCCCTGGCCGGTGGTCTCATACTCGCCCTTGGGCGGATCGGCCGCAACCTGGCGATGCGATTGACGGCGCGCACCTATGTCGAGTTCGTGCGTAACATACCCGAGCTGGTTTTCATTTTCATCTTCTACTTCTTCGTCTCTAGCGAGATCATGCCGCTGCTCGGCCTCGATCAGCCGCTGCGGAGCGCGTCACCTCGCACCCTCGCGATCGTCGAAGTGCTGTTCGGGAATCCGGCGCAATTCACCTCGTTCCTGCCAGCCGTCTTCGCGATCGGGCTGTACGAGGCAGCCTCGGTGTCGGAGATCATCCGCGCCGGCGTGCAATCGATCGGCGGCGGTCAATGGGATGCGGCTGCGGCGCTCGGCCTTACTCGCGGGCGCACGCTTCGCCTGATCATCGTTCCGCAGGCATTACAGCGGATCCTGCCGCCGCTTGCCGGCCAGGTGATCGCACTGGTCAAGGAGTCCTCGCTCGCCGCTATAATCTCCGTCCCGGAACTTACGTTTTCGGGCAACGAGGTCGCGGTCTCCACACGCGGCATGTTCGAGATCTGGCTGACGGTCGGTGCAATCTATCTCTGTCTTTGTTCGACATTGTCGCTGCTGTTCGCGCGGCTGGAGCATCTGGCTCGCAGCAGATCCATAGGCTGAACTGCCATATCATCGCATCATGGAAGGCATCCCATGTCCCACGACACCGTCGTTTCCCTGCTTGGCGCGGAAGCCATCGCCCGGCTGCAGCAACCCATCGCATCCGCGGTTGGCCTGCCCGGCCGGGCCTATACCGATCCGGCGTTTTTCCAACTGGAGCAAACCGGCCTGTTTCCGCGTAGCTGGGTGGGCGTCGCTTTCGCCGAGGATATTCCCGATCGCGGCGACGCACTTCCGGTAGCGGTCGGCGACAAGCCGATCGTTCTGGTGCGTGCCGAGAATGGCGACATTCGTGCGTTCCACAATGTCTGCCGCCATCGGGCGATCCTGGTCGTCAGGGAGGCGGCGCGGGGCCTCACTAACCTACAATGCCCGTACCACGCCTGGACCTATGGGCTGGACGGCGCACTGAAGGCGACGCCGGTACTGGGACGGCACGCCGGGAGGGAGCGCGGGGTTGGAACAAAAGCGCCAACGGCCTTGTTCCCGTGCGCGTCGGCGTCTGGAATCATGTCGTGTTTGTCAATCTCGACGGCAAGGCCGCGCCGCTTGACGAGTATCTGGCGCTGGCGGTCTCCAGTCTCGATCCGCTGGATCTCGGCAGTTGGAGACTCGGCCATCGCGCTACCTGGGAGTTTCAGGCGAACTGGAAGCTCGTCCTGAGAACTGGGAAAACTACCATCATGTCTGGGTGCACGAGGGCATCTTCCTCAAAATGTCCGAGGAAGTGGATGTGACTACCGGCGAGTGCTACACGGAGTCCCTGCCCGACGGGAACGTGATGATCCTGCGTCGCAAATCAAGCGCACCAGCGCGCTCGGTCGGCCCGACGGTTGCCACCGCCAGCCTGCCCGCATCCCTGGCCGGAACGGCGCGGTGAGCGCATTCATCGGCCAGACCACCGCGGTGCTGCCGAACACCACCATGACCATGGGGCCGAGCGTGTACCGCCCGTCGTCTATACGCCGATCGCGCCGGATCGGACGCGAGCGAGCATGGCCTGGTATTTTGCGGGCGCGGCGGCGACGGATGCGGAACACCTCGAGCCGCGAGAGCGCGTTTTCGATCGCTGGATGGGCAAGACCAGGAGGTTCGAGGATCGCGGCGGGGTGCGCGCCCAGGACTTCGGCTGCATGGAGATGCAACAGGCAGCGCGTTTCTCACCGGCCGCCGATGTCACCCGCTTCTCGCCGGTATGGGAAGCCAACGTGCATCATTTCCAGAACTGGGTGGTGCGCACTCTCGCAGGTTGATGCTAGGCCTCTTTTTGTTGCCGAATGCGCAGCCGGCAGCAGGGCCACCGGCCGCGGGGTCAGGGCACGGCCTGCGGGGCTCTCACGGCGATCGTTGGCCGAGGCTGGGCGGAGCCAAGAAAGAAGCCCATCCCCGGATCAACGATCATGCGCTCACGCGCGATACCCTCACGCTCCAGAACAGCGAATCTCTCCTCAAAGAACCGAATGATCTACCAACGACGTCCGAGATGGGAATGTCGGCGCGGGTGATGTGGTTGGGTCCGTGTAAGGAGCGCATGCCGATGAGCCGGCGCGACAACTCGGCGAGCGCCGAATACATTGCCGAATGGGGAAGCCGTGAATGTCATTCAGGAACGCCACACCACGTAGGAGAGCGTAGGTCTGTACCTCGGGTCGGAACGTATCGACGGAGACGAGAGCACCGCGCTCATGGAGATGCGCATTACTGGTGCAAGGCGTTCGATCTCTACGTCGACCGGGATTCGGATGAAGTCGGGCTACTGGCAACGGCTCCAACATCGATGACATCGGCCCTTGCTTCGAGCAGATTGTCCGCATCTGAGATGGCGGCATGGGGGACCAGGAAGAGGCCTCCATCGGAGAACGAAATATCCGTGATGTTGACGATGCCTAGTAGCTTGGCGAACGCATGCCATTGTTGTCCTCCTGGCGCTCACACGGTCTGCAATTATCCCGAGCTTGATTTAGGGAACCTCTGAACAAGTGCCTCTCGACACGATCACGGATCGATCTGTAGTGGATGAGTCGCAGCGGCGGAGTTGGCTGAGATGCGGCAACTGACCCTGGCGACGGCGAGCTTCGAGCAAGCACGGCAAGCTGACGCGGCGGGCGGCATTCCTGGCCGAGATGGAGCAGGTGGTGCCGTGGCGCGAACTGTGCGCGCTGGTCGAGCCGTTCTACCCCAAGGCCGGCAACGGCCGCCCGCCGGTCGGGCTGGAGCGGATGCTGCGGATGCACTTCCTGCAGCACTGGTTCAATCTGTCGGACCCGGCGGCGGAGGAGGCGCTGTATGACTCGCTGTCCATGCGGCGGTTCGTCGGCATCGACCTCGGTCGCGAGCCGGTGCCGGACGAGACGACGATCCTGAACTTCCGTCACCTGCTGGAGCGGCACGATCTGGGCAAATGCCCTGTTCGAGCGCGTGAACGACCACCTTGCCTCGCGCGGACTGAAGGTGGCCGGCGGCACCATCGTCGATGCCACCATCATCGCCGCGCCGAGCTCGACCAAGAACGCAGGCCAAGGCGCGCGACCCGGAGATGCACCAGACCCGCAAGGGCCAGCAATGGTATTTCGGGATGAAGCTGCACATCGGCGTGGACAGCAAGACCAAGCTGATCCACTCGATGGCGACGACGGCGGCGAACGTGCATGACGCCAAGGTGCTGGGCGAGCTGCTGCACGGCAACGAGACGCGGGTCTATGGCGACCAGGCCTATCGCGGACAGAGGGCGGTGATCCGCGAGCATGCGCCGAATGCCAAGGACTTCACCAACCGGCGCTATCGCCATCGCGGCGTGGTCGATGAGGTGGAGCGGGCGAAGAACCGCACAAGTCCGGGGTCCGCGCCAAGGTCGAGCACCGCATTCGGGGTGATCAAGCGGGTGTTCGGCTTTGCCAAGGTGCGCTATCGCGGGCTGGCGAAGAACACGCAGCGCCTGTGGGTGACGCTGCGGTCTCGCCAATCTGTTCATGGCCCGGCACCGGCTGCTGCGCACCTGACAGGCGAGGTGCGCCGCAGGGCCTCGCTTCATGCGCAAGAAGGCACAAGTTCCGCCGCCCACCGTCGTTGAGTGCGCGCAAAAATGTCTTGCGGCGAGTCACACTCGCGTCCTGCCGTCGAGTATACCTCCCCACCGCCTCCGAATGTGGCCTTGTTCAGACCTTCCTTAGTTCGTGATCTATGTCGTATCCGACATGCCGAAAAACAGCTCAGGCCCGAACGTCGCGCCAATTGACCCCAACTTCCCAAATCCCAACCTTCTCTTTGGATCTTCGGCTCCTCGGTAGCCGACTTTCTGCAAGAGTGAACTCCGGTGCAGAATTCTTGCAGACCGAGCGAAAACCCTGTGCCGTAACGGCAGCGAGCAAGCCTGCCGCGTCACGCCAGGCGATATTGAATTCCAGGTCGCACGAGATCATAAGGTCTGCTTGAGCTCCCCACAGATTTCCACAATGGGTGGAAAGCGGAAATAGACGACTACTCACGCCGGCGGACGCTCTGCGCCCAAAGTTAGCCAGTCCAATGCCGCAAAGCATTTCTGGAAAGCGGACGCTTGGCTTGGCCGTTGAACAACCGATACAGCGCAGGACCCAGGGGAGGTGGGAGCGTCCGACGTTCAACATAAACATGGCCCTGCCTGCCGCGTGGCTGCACCAGCTCGGCCCCTACCGCACTGAGCAGTGTACGGGGTTTGGCAGCTCACCCGCTACCAACCCTGCCCCATTCCTTGACGCGAGGCAGCACTGTTCGCACAACCACGCGATGTCGAGTGGCGAGGCGATTGAGGCCGAGAAAAGGGGATCCAGCCCAGCGTCGAGGGGCGGGGCGGGCGTATATATCGAGGGCGAGCTCGGGGCGTTCTACTTTCTGGCGATGCTGGCCGGAACCGCGGCACAGGGAATGCCCGGCGCAAGGATCACCCGGGTGCGTTTCCAGGGCGTCGACCAGGGTTTTGCGCTCGATGACTTGGTGCTCGAAGGCGTCGGCCCAGCTGGGGTCACGCTTCTCGAGATCCAGTCGAAACGGGAGATCACGTTCTCCCCCAAGGACAGCACTTTTCAAGAGGTCGCCGAGCAGGTCGCACGTAGCACCCGAGACGATGTTCCGGAGGATTGTCACCAATTCGCCGTCGCCACCCAGCGGACGAGCAAGGCAATATCCGGTCCGTATTAGGATGTATCTGCTTTGGGCGCGCGCAGCTGCGTGTAGGACCCAATTCTTCGGAAGGATCGCCGCCAAAGGCGTGGCCAGCGATTCCATGCGAAACTTTGTCGCAACGTTCCGCTCGCATCTGGCCGCGGCGGGCGCCGCCGATGATGACGACACCATCTGGAGGGTCCTCCGCCGAGTCTCGATCCTCGAGTTCGACTTTGAAATCGACGGCGCCGCTCGCCCGAAGCCATGCACTGACGCTGGCGCGGCAGGTGCTGGCGGACGAGGACGTCTCGCGTGCCAGTCACTGTAGAGCGACCTAGTCGAGATATCGATTGGCATCGCCAAAACCGGCGGCGTGATCGGGCGGAAGAGCTGCGATCCAAGCTTGCAGAACGCAGTTTCCATCTGGCCGGCGATCGTGACTACCGACCAGCGCGAGCGCGGCTGGCGGAAATGGCGCGGCTGACGCTCGCGGGGATTGGCACGACGGTCGCGGGCGTGCATCTCACCCGGCTCCATGCCGTCGCCGCGCTGGATCAGGCGACGGACGAGCATCGCTTCGTCGAGCTCCGTGGAGGACCCGGCGTCGGCAAGTCTGTACTTCGCCAGGTCGCCGAGCGCGTCGGCCGGGAGGCCCACCTCATCGTTCTCGATCCGCTGTCGACACCAGCCGGCGGCTGGCTGGCGTTTGCGCAGGCGCTCGGTATTTCCGGTACTGCTCGTGACTTCCTCAATGATCTGGCTGTGAGCGGCGGCGGTCTTGTGGCTATCGATGGCTTGGAGATGTTCGCCGACCCAGCGCGTCAGCGCACGATGAATGAACTGCTGCGTGAGGTCAGCGTGCTCGACGGCTTTACCGTGATCGCGACTGCGCGCGCCGGCTACGGCGACGTTGGCGATTCCTGGATCGCCGATGACGTGATCGGAGCGTTTGGCGGCATCCACGCAGTCGAGGTCGGCGAGCTGACCAACGCAGAAGTCGAATCCCTGGTCGACTGGGCGCCCGAGCTACGCGCGATCCTAGCATCCCGCGGCGCGCATCACCCGCAACCTCTACCGTCTCTCCCGGCTCCTCAAGGTACCCGGCATCCGCCGACATCCGAACGGAAGCGGCCCTGGCGAGGCACTGGTGGACGAGCGCCGACGACGCGCGAGGTGCCACCGTCCGGCCGGCGCAGCGGATCCTGGCCGACCTCGCGCGGCACAATCTCGCGGGTGGTAGTGAGGAGCTCGAGCTTCGGGAGGATTCCGCGGCGCGCTCCCATCTGGTCGGCTCCCTGACGCTGAGGGAGGTCCGTCGAGATCAGCTTGCCTTCTACCACGACGTGCTCCGCGATTGGGAGTCGGGAGCCTTATCGACGAGGATCACGCGCGGCTCTCCGGCCTCGATCTGTCGGCTCCAGTCTCGCCGGGTATCGCTCGTGGTATCGAGTTCGCCGGTCGGCTGGCGCTGGAGACGCGTCAGGACTGCACCGCGTGGCTCAACCTGCTCTGCCGGCTGTCGCTCGCGGGCGCGCACGGTTCGTGGCGCCGACAAGGTCTACTGGCCATCGCCCGCTCGGAAATCGCGTTGGAGCTGCTCGAACGCTGCAGCGCGGTGCTCCTGGTCAACGGCGGCGCTCTCTTCACCGAGCTGTCTACGGCGATCGCAGCCGTGGAGACCGTCCCGACGGCCGACCTGTACACAGCCATGAAGATGGAGACCGGGAAGCCAATTCCGAGGTCGCCTCGAACGAACACCACTGGCACGGGCGTCTTGCTGCTGCGCTGGGTGCTCCAGCATCCGCAGGAGGTTCCGATACAGGCGATCGGCGCCGTCATCGATCTCATTGAGATCCTGATTCCGCTGCTGAGGATGGTCCCGACGTTCGCTGGGCCGACCGCGACGATGCTGTTCGACTGGCTTGGCCAGCTCGACCTCCGAGATGTCGAGGTGACGATCCCGACCCATGCGGAGGCTGGGCGTATGGACAGCCATGCCCGGCGACGCATGGTCGAGGAGCTGCGCACCATGGCGCTGCTGCTTTCCGCGCACGCTCCCGAGAACGCCAAGGCGTATCTGCGCGAGATAGCGGCCGAATGCGATTCGTACAAGGTTAAGGCGATCCGACCGATGAGCGCGACGCTTGCCACCATCGCTCCCGTCGAGCTCTCGGCGCTGATCACGAGCAGCCTGCACGAAAAGCGCGAGCGCAAATTCAGTTACGGAATTTCGGATGGCTGCGCGTTCAGCCACGCGGACAGCGACTATCTTCCTGCGTCGCCCGCCCAGCCGCCCTTCCTGGATCTTCTCACCGTATCTCCGCAGCACGGTCTCACGCTGGTACGCGAGTTGGTGGACGCAGCCGTCGAATACCACAGCAATGGGACCGAGCCTGGCGAGAACGGGTACACGGTGGTCCTCGACGACGGTTCGCGCTTCTTTCCGTGGAAGCAGACCTACTTCTGGTCGCGCGACCAGGCCCGCGAGTATTCGGCGGCATCCGCGCTGAAAGCACTGGAGGCGTGGGGCCATGACCGCCTTGACGCTTGCGAACCGGTGGAAGCCGTTCTTGACGACATCCTAGGGCCGCCGAGAAGTTGCGCCGCATATCTGCTTGTCGCCATCGACCTACTCATCTCGCACTTTCCGAAGACGCGCGACGCGCTTGTGCCGTTTCTCGCCAGTCCGGACCTGCTGGCTGTCGAGAGGCATCGCGGCGGACACGATCAGATGGACAGCGGCGGCCGCTTCGTGATCGGAGACGAGCCGTCTGGGCGCGTCACGCTTGCTGACCTGCGGGCGAGACCGTCACGCCGTGCGACCCTCGAAAGCGTACTTTCCGCCTATCTAACAGACGATGTGCCTGCCAATACACTGCGAGATCGGTTGCGGGCCACGGTGGCGGCGCTCGAATCGTACGGAGAGCATGCCGATTTCGGCGACCCCACCTTCATGGGACCCCACGCCCTCAATGTCCTGGACCCCGCCAACTGGGTGGATGTCGAGGGCGGACGCGCCTACCAACCACCGGCCGTCGAGGCCGCCCACCTTGAGCGCCTGAGCGCGCGAGTCGGTGACATGGCTCGCAATAGTGGGATGGACGCGCGCATCCAGCTCGCAATCGATGGCTCGGAGTATGCGACGGCAGAGACAGCGCGCGACGCTATCGAATACGCTGCCGGAGATCTGCCGGACGGCACCGATACAGATGCGCTGAAATCACGGTCGACGCGGCTGATCGCCACCGCAATGCTGGTGGCACGAGATGGCGACGACTCCCTCCTCGATGCCAACGAAGTCTGGATAAGGGAGGTGATCGGGCGTGCGCTTTCCGCGGAGTCGACCAATATTCCGGATCCGGCGACATACTTCGCTTCAACCGGCCGGCCCTTGCTACCTTGGCGTTGTTCCACCTCTGGCTCCGTCGCGGTTCCAAGGTGGATCGCGACGCACTGATCAAGATCGCGGTGCGAAGGGATCGTGCCGGGTTGCCGGCCTTCGCCGCGGCACGGGAGAAGATCATCGAGACGGACCCGCGGCTACTGAAGGCGGCGATGCGCGCGGCCTTCTCCGGTTACCTGTGGCGATGGCGTCCATGGGACGAGGACGAAGCCGTGCAGAAAGGCTTCGAGAAGGCGCGGGGGGCCGCAATGGAACAGGCGGTCTCCGCCGAGGTGGCCTGGCTTCGAGGTGGTGACGAGCCAGCCTGGCCAGCCTTCCCCGACGAGAGACCGATCCCGCGTCGCCCGATCCGCATGCGCGTGCCGGGGCCGGTGACTTTCGAAGTCGAGGACAACGTTCCTGATTTAGTGGCCGATGCGACTGCGACGATCCACGTCGACAGTGAGTCCGCGGCGCAGTGGCTACTACTGCTCGATGGCGCCGATGCGAAGAGGCTCGACTGGGGCGGCGAGATCGTCAAGACCTATTCCGACTGGACGGCGAAGATGAATGGGTGGGGTCTCCTGGCAGCGGCAGAGGTCAACCGCTCGCCCCGCGAGTGGAACGAGCAATTCTACGTCCTTTTTACCGCGGGGCTCATGGACGCCTCTTCGGTTTGCTTCGATGATCAGGTGAAGCTCGTCACCGACCTACCCGATCAGCCGTTCTCGACAGTCGCCGAGACCCTGATCCACGCGGCCGATGTCCTATATTTTAATGATCCGTCGCGGCAATCCGCGCGGCCGGTTAAGCTGCGGAGGCGCATGGGCGATCGCACAACATCGCTTCGCCGCTGGAAAACCAACAACTCGCGAGGGCGCCTTCCGATCGACTATGACACAGGTGGGGTTGTCGCGAAGCTCCTTCTCAACACGCATGACCCCTTCAGGGGCACACGCAGTTACCTCGTCCCTGCCGTGGCGGACCGGCTTGATCCGCTGCTCGATCCGATGCGGCTGCTGCAGTCGGGAGGCCCGACAGCTTTTGTTGCCCTGTGCACCATGAACATGCTGCTGGTGGCGCCTCGCGCCCGGCATCTCGACTTCCTCCTTGCGGCGGTGGAGAGCTGGTTCGAGCGCCTTCCGACCGACGCTGGCATGTGGATCACGATGGGTATCGGCCGCAAGGTCGTCGAGTGGTTCGAAGCGGCGATAGCACAGGATGTGGGCATTCTCGCGACCCACCCACCCGCAGCGCGAGAGCATGGACCGCGTTCTCGGACGGCTGTCGGGGTCGGGGTCGCCGACGCGCACCAACTGGAGAAGCGGGTCGAGCGGGCAGCAGTAACCGATCACGCAAACTGACCACTGAATCAGGGGTGCATCCGAACGCGGCTCGAGCCGCCGAAGGACGTTTTGATAGTGTATCAAAAGTTGATGTCGTTGGACGTCGTGGCACCCATTCATTGGACACAACATGTTTATGCCGGCGCGAGCCGCACGCAGCGGCCCTTCAGCGGCTTGGTCAGAAACCGTACAAATAGCTGCCCGACCGCCATTGGCCATTGGCCACGACCGGACGCTCGGGCCAACAGCTCGGAACATCCGCTGCCGGCCGAAGAACGAACCCGCTGCGCGGGAGGGGTGCGGGTTCTGATGACGGAGTAGAGGCCCGGCTGTTGTGCCTGGTTTGAGCCCGTGCCGGGGCGGGCGGAGCGTTTCGGCTTCTTTCAACCGAGAGGAGCCGACCGATGGACGAGTCCATTCCCACCGCTGCGATCAGCCCGCTGCGCCAGCGTCTGATCGACGATATGAACATGCGCCGGTTCTCGCGAGAGACGCAGCGCAACTACATTCGGGACGTGGGACGCTTCGCAACCTTCCTGGGGCGCTCACCCGATACAGCGACGGCGGATGACGTGCGCCGCTTCCAGATCGAACAGCGCGATGCCGGCGTGCCGACGCCGACCATGAACAGCATCGTCTCGGCGCTGCGGTTCTTCTTCACGCACACCATCGACCGGCCCGACCTGACGCGCAAGCTGATCCGGGTGGCGTATCCGCGCAACCTGCCAATGGTGCTGAGCCGGGACGAGGTCGCGCGACTGCTCAACGCGACCACCTGCCTCAAGCATCAGGCGGCTCTCTCGGTCGCCTATGGCGCTGGCCTGCGCGTGGCCGAGGTCGCGGCGCTCAAGGTCGCCGATATCGACAGCGAGCGCATGCTGATCCGGGTCGAGCGTGGCAAGAGTTGCCTGGAAGGCGGGGGGTGGCCGGTATCGCAATGCCATGCTCCCGGCAGATCTGCTCACCCTGCTGCGCGAGTGGTGGAAGGTCGGGCACCAACAGGGCGTGATGCATCGTGACGGTTGGCTGTTTCCGGGACAGCACGCCATGAAGCCGATCAGCACCCGGCAACTCCATCGCATCGTCGTCGATGCGGCACAGGCCGCGGAGATCACCAGCGGGTCGGACCGCACACGCTGCGCCACAGCTTTGCCACCCATCTGCTGGAAGACGGCGTCGACATCCGCGTCATCCAGGTTCTGCTCGGCCACGCCAAGCTGGAGAACACCGCCTTCTACACCAAGGTTGCGACCCGAACGGTACGCGCCGTGACCAGCCCGCTCGACAAGCTCGGCATGTTCAAGCTCGGAGAGATCGCACCCGCCGGCTGAGGCGGTGCGCGCCTCGCTCGAGGTCGCCGATATCTTCCGTGCTGCCGGCCCCGCTTATCGGGCCGCCCATGCCGGGCACCTGAGCCTTCATCAGCTCAAAGTCATGGCGGCGATCGAGCATTGCCGCACCGCGGCCCTCGGCGGTCATGTCGAGGCATGCGAGGACTGCGGCCACTGGCGGATCGCCTACAACAGCTGCCGCAACCGGCACTGCCCCAAGTGCCAGAGCGCCGCCGCGCGCACCTGGCTGGCCGAGCGCGAGGCCGACCTGCTGCCGGTCGGATACTTCCACGTCGTATTCTCGGTTCCCGCCGAAGTCGCCGACATCGCCTGGCACAACAAGGCCGCGGTCTATGACCTGCTGTTCCACGCGGCGTCCGAGACGATGCTGACGATCGCCGCCGATCTCCGTCACCTGGGCGCGCGTATTGGCATCACCGCCGTGCTCCACACCTAGGGATCGGCACTGACCCACCACCCCCATGTGCATATGATCGTGCCGGGCGGCGGCATTTCGCTGGACGGCACGCGCTGGATGTCGTCCCGGCCGGCCTTTCTGCTGCCGGTCCGTGTGCTGTCCAAACTGTTCCGCCGCCTGTTCCTGACGCGCCTGCTTGAACTTCATACCGCCGGCGCGCTCGCCTTCTTCGCTGACCACGCCGGGTTGCGCGAGGGAACGCGCCTTCACGCACCTCATCGCGCGGCTGCGGAAGAAGAACTGGGTAGTCTACGCCAAACCACCTTTTGGCGGACCAGAGGCGGTGCTCGCCTATCTGTCGCGCTACACACACCGCGTCGCCATCTCGAACCGCCGGCTGATCTCGCTCGACGAGGCCGGCGTCACCTTCCGCTACAAGGATTATCGCCGCGATGGCGCGGACCGCCAGCAGGTCATGACGCTCGGCGCCGACGAGTTCATCCGCCGCTTCCTGCTTCACGTCCTGCCGCGCGGGTTCCATCGCATTCGCCACTACGGCCCGCTCGCCGGTTCGGCGCGCAAGGCTGGCCTTACCCGCGTCCGCGAACTTCTCGCCGTCACGCCGCCGCCCGATGACGACCTGCCACAAGAGCCACTCGATGCCCGTCCACCGTGCCCATGCTGCGGGGGGCACATGATCATCATCGAGACGTTCGAGCGCTGGCGTCAGCCCCGCGCACCGCCGCACTGCACTCCGCCAACCGGGAGACATTCGCCGTGACCCGGCACGGCCTGCCAGCGCTCCCGGCCACAGCACCCTCGCTGCGGCCAACTATCGAGTTCGCGCCATCCGTCGTCAGCGACGCCCCCAAGCCACCGCTCGCCGGCGATCCCCACCGCCAACGCCATCCGATGCAGCGGCGATTCCGACCGATCGCATCACGTTCCGCGTTTCCCACTGCCGGTCGTGACTGCGCCAGGCTCAGCGGAAAACAGAAACACACATAGACCATCGTCTGCGGACCGCGGGTTCGTTCCTCGGAGACTTTCGTACGCCCGGCGGCGCCCGAAACTCTTCACGAGAGCGGATCGGCCGCCATCTCCTCCGCGTATGCGCGTACGAATTCTGCAACCAGCGCCGGAGCGAGCAGACGCTCCTTGAGGCCATGAAGCACGCGCGCCTCGATGCGCTGACGGGTGATGACCCGGCCATTGTCACAGGTTCCCTTGCCACGGCGTGTCGCGCAGCCGTAGCGATCCTTGCCGATGATGGTGTAGCCGCCACCGCAACAGCCGCACTTCAGCAGGCCGCTCAGCAGAAACTCCCGACGGTGCGCGCGATTGAGAGCATTGCCGTTCCCGTCGCCGCTCACGTCGAATTGGAGCGCGCTCTGGCGCGCCCGCACCCGTCCCCATTGGTCTTGGCCGATAATGCGTAATTCGGGAACCTCGACCTCCTCGCGCTGCTCAGCAGGATTGATGCGTGCCACCCGGCGCCCGGTCCGCGGGTCCTTGACGTAGCTGCAGCGGTTCCAGGACAGCCGGCCGATATAGAGCGTGTTGTTGAGGATGCCGGTGCCGCGATCAACCTGCCCCCGAATGGTGGTGTCGATCCAGGGCCTGCCATTCGGGCCGGGAATAGCTTCGGCGTTGAGCTCCCGGGCGATGCGCCTTGGTGACTTGCCGGCGGCATAGTCACGAAAGATGCGCCGCACCACCCCGGCTTCAACCGGGTTGATCGCACGCTCGCCGGCCTCCTTGGTGCCCGGCGCTGGTGTGACGACCCGATAACCGTACGCCAGTCCTCCTGGAATGCGGCCGGCGCGGGCGCGGCCAAGCTGGCCTCGTCGGGTCTTCTCGCGCAGGTCGGACAAAAACATCTGCGCCATGGTGCCCATGATGCCGACATGCATTTGCGTGATCAGGCCGATGCTGGTGGCGTGGATCTGCACCCGGTGAAACGTGAGGCGGTCAAACAGGTCCGCCACGTCGGAGAGCTTGCGGCCGAGCCGATCGATTGCCTCACAGACGATGACGTCGAGCCGGCCCGCCTCGGCATCGGCCGTCAGACGGGCAAACCCAGGCCGGAATTTGCTGGCGCCGCTGATCGCGGCGTCCTCATAGACCTCGACCAGCGTCCAGCCCTGGCGGTCGATATAGCGCCGGCAGAGCTCGCGCTGGTCCGCCAGCGATTCCTCACGCTGATTCTCGGAACTATAGCGTGCGTAAATGGCAGCCCGCATCACCAGCCTCCGGCTCGAGTCGCATTCTGCTCCCGGATTTAAGGATATGCCACGCCAACGACCTTCCGGATGCTGATGTCACGCCGCTGGAAGTCTCGAGGGCTGCCGTTATCAACCACGGTCACGGCAGCATCTGTGATCGCTGCCAGCTCACCCACGCATTGTATTTTTCGATCAACCACGACGATCACCTGGTCGCCGGGTCGCACCGGATGAGCTCTCTGTATGTAAGCGATGTCGCCCACCTGGATACGGCCATGTGGCTGCTCGACCCATATCGCAAAATCCGCCGGCCCCGCTTTGGTCAGCATGATCGGGGCGCTGTAAGCAGCTTCATCTCGATTGGTAGCATGGCTTTCGGGGAATAGCGGGAGGCGCGGCGAAGTGTCATGACCTGCAAGAAGCCGACCCGCGGATCGGCCTGCCCGCAGCGCGCCAGCCACGGGTTGAGATGACCCTTCCCTGAACTGCTGCTCATCGACACCCAACAAAAGAGCGAGGCGATATCGGATGTCCTCGCCAAGGTGCTTGGGTGAGCCCTGGTGAATATACTGGTGGAAATAAGCTGTATTCCTGCCGAGGCTGCGGCTGAGTTCGGCAAGGCTCAGCCGCAACTCCGCAGCGCGCTCCACGACGAGCTTGCGGACACCTGTGAGTTGCTGCGGCGGCGTTACGGTCATCGGGTCGATCCTGACCGAGCCTTCGCTTGCCGGGACAATTCCTTGCGTTTGGTCATCACGGCGGCCTGCACGAGGTGGGCGGCTTCGATACCCTTGGCATGGATATAATGTCTCTCTGCGGTAGCCAGCGTGGTGTGACCGAGAATGATGCGGATGATATGGATTTGTTCCGGGTCGAACTGCGCAATGCTGGTTGCAACACAATGCCGGAAATCATGCGGCGTCAGCCGCTGCCTGAAGCGCTGCATGGTATGCCGGCTGATCATTGCCTCGAAGCTTGCGATCGGGAACTGCGCGCCGCTGCGCGCCAGCCACATGAACCTGGCCGAACCCGAGGGCTCAGTGGACGGGCCATCTGGGCCGGCGGCCAAAACACCGCGGTAGTGACCGAGGTAGCGTCGAATGGCGGGCACGGGCGCTGTGGGGAGTGGAAATTCCAACGTGCATTTGGTCTTGGTTGTCTCCGGCGGCAAAGTGACCTCATATCCGGTACTCGAACTCGATGAGGTGTATGCGGATTACCAGCTCGAGCATGTTCTTGAGGCGCAGTGGACGGCTTGCGAGAAACGCGATGATAAGACCATCGCGAAACATCTCCGCCTGCTCCAGGTCAGTCTGAACTGAACCGGTCTCCGCCAACTCCATCAATTCGGTACCGAACGCGGAAAGCTGATCGGCCGGCACGAACGGCCGGGCTGACGGATTTGGCGGCCCGCGCCCGACGCTAACCCGAAGTTTTCACTTGCGTTGACTTGAACGACGGTTCTTTTCCGAGGGTTGGCTTCGTGCGCCTTTGATTTTGTGTCCATGTAGGGATTCCCCAATCGGCCGGAATGTGATTCGATTCGGGCATGTTCATCGAGACGGTGCCCAATCGGACGTCGCCGCCCGCGGTGCTGTTGCGGGAGAGCTTCCGCGACGAACACGGCCGCGCGCAGAAGCGCACGCTGGCGAACCTGAGCAAGCTGCCGGGCGATGTGATCGATGGGCTGAAGGCGCTGTTGAAGGGCGGCACGGTGATCGGCACCGGACCGCACGAGATGCGGATGGAGCGATCACTGCCGCATGGCCACGTCGCGGCGGCGCTCGGCATGCTGCGCCGGATCGCGCTGGACCGGCTGATCCTGAGCACAGCAAGGGACGCGGCGTCGCGGCGGCATTGCGATCTGGTGGTGGCGATGGTCGTGGACCGGCTGATCACGCCGCGCTCCAAGCTCGGGTTTGTCCGTGCGGTGGACCAGGAGACCGCGACATCGAGCCTGGGCGCGGTGCTGCGCCTGGGCGAGGTGAAGGAGCGCGAGGCATACGAGGCATTGGACTGGCTGCTCGAACACCAGCAGCGGATTGAGAACGGCCTGGCAAGGCGGCATCTCCAGGATGGCGTATTGGTGCTCTACGACGTCAGTTCATCGTATTTCGAGGGCCGCTGTTGTCCGCTGGCGCAGCATGGCTACAGCCGTGATCACCGCGGTGACCGCCCACAGATCGTGTATGGGCTGTTGTGCACACGAGACGGATTGCCGGTCGCAGTCGAGGTGTTCGATGGCAACACGGCCGATCCGGCGACGCTGAGCTCGCAGGTCGAGAAGCTCAAGGACCGCTTCGGCATCAACCGCGTGGTGCTGGTGGGCGACCGCGGCATGATCACCTCGGCGCGGATCGACGCAGACCTCAAAGCTGCCGGCGTGGACTGGATCACCTGCCTGCGGGCACCGGCCATTCAAGCGTTGGCGGCGGAGAACGGGCCGTTGCAGCTGTCGCTGTTCGACGAGCGCGACCTGGCCGAGATCAGCGCGCCCGAGATGTTCCCCGGCGAACGGCTCATTGTCTGCCGCAACCGCGAACTCGCCGCCGAACGCGCGCGCAAGCGGGAGGAATTGCTGGCCGCCACCGAACGCGAGTTGCTCCGCATCCAGGCGCAGGTCCGCCGCAGGAACTCACCGTTGCGCAGTGCCGCCGAGATCGGCCTGGCGGTCGGTGGCGTGGTGAACAGCCGGAAGATGGCCAAGCACTTCGCCGTGGCGATCCGCGATGGCCACTTCGCCTTCCAGCGTCGGACGCAGCAGATAGAACAGGAGGCTCGTCTCGACGGTATCTACGTGATCCGCACATCCGTGCCGGCCGAGCAGCTCGATGCGAATGAAGCGGTGCAGGCCTACAAGGACCTGTCCCGCGTCGAGCGGGCCTTCCGCAGCCTGAAGACCGTCGATCTCGATATCCGCCCGATCCGCCATTGGACCGCACCGCGCGTGCGCGCCCACGTCTTCCTGTGCATGCTCGCCTATCACGTCGAGTGGCATCTGCGGCACGCCCTGGCACCGCTGTTGTTCCATGACACCGGGCTTACCGCCACGAGGGCAGAACGCTCCTCACCCATCGTCAGCACCGAGCCATCCGAACTCGCCAAGACCAAGAAGGCGACCAAGCGCTCAGCCGGCGGTCTGCGCGTCATGGGCTTCGCCGGCCTCATGGCCCATCTCGGCACCCTGACCCGCAACACCATGCGTGTGCCGCTACGCCTCGCGCATAGCTTCACGCTGTACGCCGAACCAACCAAGCTCCAGGAGGACGCATTCAGGCTGCTCAACATCCAACCAATGCGTGTCCAGTAGACCAAAAGGCTGATCGCCAAATCATCGAATCAAATCAGCCTCTTACGCAGTTCTCAAATGGAAACTTCGGGTTAAAGCCTGCCAAGGATCGGACGAAACCAGGACCAGTCGGCATCGGGGCAGATCAGTTCGAGAGCCCGTTTGAGGCGGCAAGCATAGCCATGCAGGCTACGATGGTGATCTCGTCATGCAGATCGTGCAGATAACTGATCACGCGCTCCTGGGTAGCGCGGCTTTGCGGCGCGATCGCAAGCCGCGAAGTCGCCCGGAGCTCCGCGCCGTTAGGGCGGAGATTGAACGGGTCTGGCGGCGCGAACGCCTCATTCCACCCTGCCTGGTCCGAGGCAGGCCAGGCATCCAGCTGCATGCCGAGCCGTCCACCGGGAGTAACCGGATTCCGGGTGCGCATCAGCGACCCCCTTTGGCGAAACGGATCGCCTGCGTGGGGTTGCCGATATTGCCGCGCATCCTGTTGATATGAGCATCATATTGGCGGAACGCGTGAGCGAACTCCGTTCCGCAATATGTACGTATCGTGGTGTCGGTGGATTTGTGCCCAAGCAGCATGCGGATGATTCCATATGACCCCGGGAAGGCGTCGAGGTAGATCTTGGCGGCGAGGTGGCGAAAAAGATGGGGGTTGATCTCAATGCCGCACCGAAGGCCAACGCACTTTCGGATCTGTTCCGACGAAACTGGCAAGCGCTTGTGGCCACCGTCAGCGCTCGGGAACAGCATCCTGCACCCAGGGGGCGCCAGCAGCGAGCGAAACCGCTTCAAGTACACATTGATCAGGCGCAGCGAACTGTCCGGCAAGGGGATCTCGATGTGGAGATCGTTTGTAACTTCGGAATGGTCTATAACAATGTGACCTATGGTGCTGCCATCCAGAATGAGGGTGCGACCCACCTCGAGCTCTGCCAGGTTCTTCACACGCAGTGGCGCCATAAGCAAAATTTCGATCGCAACCGCAAGCTGCGCAATGCGCGCCTCCGCCGCAGTTGGATTGGACTCGCTGCATGCCTCCGCCATCATAGTGGATGCCACGTTGAGCAAGGCGCCAAGCAATTTTGGATTGTCGAATTGCTTGAGGCGCAACCTGTTCTTTGGTGTCAGACCGTCTTTGCGCGGACGCAGATTGCGACAAAACGTGGCCAGTGCCTTGATGGTCTCCGGGTCGCTCTTCGTCCAGTGGCGGGCAACGCTGAGGAGCAGATAGGCCATGGTGTGATTGCGCGAGGTTTTCTGTCCCGCCGCACGCTTATGCAGAACGGCAAGCCCGTCGCGCGCCGCGTCGACTGTGACGATGTCTGCCAGTGAGCGCAGCGACATCGGATCGCGGCCGCTTTCTACCAGGCAGGTGCCGAACTGGCGGAATGCGATGCGCTTACCCTGGACAGAGCTTGCCCGCATCTGCGGGGCGTCAGAGGAGAGATCGAACACGTCGTCCGAGTGCGGCGTCAGAAATGCTTCGACATCCTGCTGAAAGCTGTTGGGAAATGCGCTCCACGGCACCGACGGATTGAGGCGGAAGTTGCCGATGGTGAGGGTGACTTGCGGCCATCCTGGGACGCACTGGCGAGCCTTGTTCCAGGCGTGGCCAGCGGTCTGTTGCGTCTCCCGGGGACTCCGGATCAGACAGTGCGCGACCAGGTCCTCATAGAACTGATCGTACACGTCCTGCGTGACCTCGCCCGGCGGAATGCCCGCGGCGCTGCAGTATTTGGAAAAACGGGCGATGCCGCGCAGCACGGGCTTCGCCGCCGGCTGCTCGAGCAAGACAGCCCAGGCGGGATGCAGTGCTACCCGCGAGCAGGCGGGCA
Organism: uncultured Pseudomonadota bacterium; assembly: GCA_963810715.1. Classification (GTDB taxonomy): domain Bacteria; phylum Pseudomonadota; class Alphaproteobacteria; order Acetobacterales; family Acetobacteraceae; genus DATDIC01. Next base: position 42,310 of record CAWEOZ010000005.1, read on the forward strand.
TGACCTGGGGATTATATAATGCGAGCGTTTTGCGCAGCAGGCTTTTGGCGTTGCGGAAGCGGGTGGATGAGACGCCGACTGCGGTCGGTAGTGCGCGGTTGAGCAGATCACGCAACTGATCGGGTGCCGCCGGGATGAGGTGCGGCTCGCGCTTCAGCACTTTGGCAATGGTCCTGACTGCCGACATCATCTCCCGGCGGCGCGGTTCGGGCAGGGTTTGATCGTCCTGAAGCATATCGATCAGGCTCTGGAGCGACATCATCGAGCAGGTTTTCAGGTCCTGAAGTCTGGACATTGGTGGAACCTTTCGGTCTGTGGTGGTAAATACGGGACAATAGTGAGTTTGTCAACTGTAAAAGCAAATTCATTACTTAGATGATGTTCTCACTATCACGCAGTTCCGAGCGGAAATCCCTGATCATTACTGGACTCCATTGGACACTCTGTTTGGCTTGGGCGAGATAGGCGCCACAGGTCGGTCTCCGCGATGCGGATCTGATGACCGATGCGATGCGTGGGCAGTGAGCCCGCCTTGATCAGGCGACGTACCGTTCGGGTGCATACGCCCAGGTTCTCGGCAACCTGCGCGACCGTGAGCAGCCGCGGCAGACGATTACTCGTGGTGGTCATAGGCTGATGTCTCCTTATTGCTGGTGGCTTCGGTCGAGGCCGCGCGTACCCGCTCAGCCGCCGCCTGGCGGCTCAGAAGTCTCACCAGGGTCTCGATGGCCGGGTGTGAGTGGAGCTCAGTCGGCATGGCCGTCTGGGCGATGCCGAGTACGTCTGAGCGAGCCGCGTCGGGCTGCGTCACTGAGGATGTTGTCGGTCGACCACGGGCACCTGCCCGAGCTTGGAGAGCCTTTGCGTGGTGTCGTAAGCTTTGTCCTCACCGACTGTAATGCGGCAACCAGCTTCCCGGCGCTTGGCCCTCATCATCGCTTCCGAAGCCCGCCGCTCGGCCGTGCCATTCGCCTCCGTGACCTTCCCCGCCACCGCCAGACCATGCCGGTTCTCCATAGTGACGTGCCCCATGTAAGACAGCCTGGCCTCGCGCCCGGCGGCCTTGCGATAAAGCCGGCTCGCGGGATCGGTGGTGCTGGCATGGGTATCGTTCTTGCGCTGTTGGCCATGGAAGTCCGAGCCATCACCGTCACTGCCATCTTTCGGGCGGAAGCTCTTCTGCGACGCCCAGGCCTCGATCAGCGTGCCGTCCACCGAGAAATGCTGGTCCGACAGCAGCGGCTTGACCTGCGAATGGTTCAGCAGCCGGGTCATGAACTTCTGAAAGATGTCACCGCTTTGCAGCCGCTCGCGGTTCTTGGTGAACGTCGTAGCGTCCCAGACCGCCTCGTCCGGCGACAGACCGACAAACCAGCGAAACAGCAGGTTGTAGTTGAGCTGCTCGATCAACTGCCGTTCCGAGCGGATGCCGTAAAACACCTGCAGCAGCAGCGCACTCAGCAATTGCTCGGGCGGGATCGAGGGACGGCCTTCGCTGCAATAGAGCCGCCCGAGGCTCGGGCTCAACTCCTTCAGCACGTCGCGAACCAACTGCCGCACCCGGCGCAGCGGATGGTTCGCCGCCACCCGGTGCTCCGGGGAAATGTAGCAGAACAGCCCGCCCTGATCCTGCAACCTGCCGCGCATCGCCGCCCCGCCTGATTTGGCACGATCAATCAAATCATTGTGCACCGCGTCGCAACAAGGGGTTTTTCAGCGAACTGCTAGAAGACCCGCGAGGAAGTCATCGTCCGCCAGCAGCAGGAGCTGCTGGAACTGTCAACGCCCGTGGTGCAGCTCTGGGAGGGCATCCTTGCCCTGCCGCTGATCGGCACGCTTGACAGCGCGCGTACCCAGATCGTGATGGAAAACCTGCTGGAGCAGATCGTTGCCCGCAGCGCCGATATCGCTATCATCGATATCACCGGCGTGCCGACGGTCGATACGCTGGTGGCGCAGCATCTGATCAAGACGATCTCGGCCGCCCGTCTGATGGGCGCTGATTGCATCATCAGCGGCATCCGGCCACAGATCGCGCAGACCATCGTCCATCTCGGGCTGGAGCTGAACGTCGTCTCCAAGGCGACGATGGCCGATGCGCTAGCGCTGGCGCTGCGCCGGTTGGGCAAGGCCATCGTAGACCGCCGCTTGCCCGAGCGCGAGGCCTAAGCAAATGAGCGAGATCCCGATCCTGCGGATCGGCGATTGCCTGCTGGTATCCACCCAGGTCGATATGCACGACCGTTTGGCCATGCAATTGCAGGACGACCTGACCCAGCGGATCGTCGCCGACCGCGTGTACGGCGTCATGATCGACATCTCTGCGCTGGAGATCGTGGACTCGTTCATCGGCCGCATGCTCAACAACATCGCTGCGATGTCCCGTGTGCTCGATGCCGTCACGGTGGTGGTTGGCATGCGCCCGGCGGTGGCGATCACGCTGGTAGAGCTCGGGCTGACATTGCACGGGGTGCGTACCGCGCTGGAGTGGACAAGGGCCTGGCGATGATCCGCGAGCTGATCGACGCCGACGATCGCGCCGATGCCACCCGAAAAGTGTGAAACGGTCCCGGTCCGCACCTCCGATGACGTCGTCCGGGTGCGGCAGGCGGTCAGGGCCAATGCGGTCGCCGCCGGCTTCGGTCTGGTCGATCAGACCAAAATCATCACCGCCGCCAGCGAAATCGCCCGCAACACCGTCGATTACGGCGGCGGCGGGGACGTTGCTCATCGAGATTTTGCGCGAAGGCTCGCGGCGCGGCGTGCGCCTGACCTTCACCGACCAGGGACCTGGTATTCCCGACCTCGGACGGGCGATGACAGACGGCTACACTACCGGAAGTGGTCTCGGCCTTGGTTTGAGCGGCGCCAAACGGTTATCGAATGAATTTGATATAGTGTCTTCGCCGGGCCGTGGTACCGTAGGTTATCTTGGCACGATGGAAATAAAGTGCTTGTTTCGGTAACGGATACCAGCCAGATCGCGGCGGCCCGGCGTCTGGCGTGCAGTTGCGCGCGCCGTCTCGGATTGACGGAAACTCGGACTGGCCAGGTTGCCCTGGTGGTTACCGAGCTTGCGACCAACATACTCAAGCATGGCGGGGGAGGCGAAATCCTCACGTCCTGCTTCGATGACCGGGACGGTGCGGGGCTGGAGCTGCTGGCCCTCGATCGCGGTCGTGGGATGGCTGACGTCGAACGCTGTCTCCAGGATGGCTATTCTACCGCCGGCACGCCGGGAAACGGCCTCGGAGCGGTCACACGTCAGGCCGACCAGGTGCGCATCTGGTCGAGCCCGGATCACGGAACCGCTATCGTGGCGCGGTTTGTCGCGCATGCCCCCTCGATGCAGTGGAAAACCCAGCTCGGCGCCGCAACCGCACCCTTTCCGGGAGAGAGCACCAACGGCGACGGGTGGACATTTGCATCGGCTAGCCTGGGTCAAACGCTGCTGATGATTGATGGGTCCGGGCATGGCGTCGAGGCGGCGCGAGCGGCGGACTGCGCGACTCAGCTATTCCGGGAACATGTCGAGGATGCCTGCGAGCAACTGATGGAACGCCTGCATCGAGCTCTGGCGCCCACCCGGGGTGGCGCCGTCGCGATAGCGCGCATCGACGAGACCGCCCGGACCGTGCGCTATGTCGGCGTGGGCAATATCAGCGGTGTTCTCATCAACAACGGCAGCATCCGCCACATGGTGTCGCACAACGGCACGGCCGGCCACATCGCTCCGCGCATCCGGGAATTCACTTACGAGTTCACGACCAACCCGCTTGTCATCCTGCATTCCGATGGGGTGACGACCCGGTGGGACCTGGGCTCGTACCCGGGTTTGGCTGGCGCAGCATCCGTCACTGATCGCCGGCGTTTTGTTGCGCGATCATCGGCGCGGCCGTTGATGATGCCACGGTGGTCGCCATGCGAGCGGTGCTGTAGCGTACGCGGCCATGGATATGCGGCTACTATTGGTTTCGATCGGCGATGAACGGGATGTGGTCCTGATTCGCAAGCGTACGCGGCGGCTGACGGAGCTGATCGGCTTCGATCAGCAGGACCAGACACGGATCACTACGGCGGTTTCCGAGATCGCCCGCAATGCGCTCGACTATGCCGGCGGGGGCGAGGTTGAATTTCGCGTGCAAGACGGCCCCCGCGCGGCATTTCGTCGTCCGCGTGCAGGACCGCGGACCTGGGATTGCCCGGTTGCCCGACATCCTGAACGGCACGCACAAATCCGCCACCGGCATGGGCGTGGGCGTGCTCGGCGCACGGCGGCTGATGGATGACTTCGATATCACGACCGCGCCGGGCGTGGGAACGACAGTCAGGCTTGCGAAGAACCTGCCGCGGCGCGTTGCCCGGATCACCCCGGCCACGCTCAAACGGCTCACCGAATCTCTTGCTGCCGATGGTCCGGCTGACGCCATGGAGGAGATACGTCAGCAAAACCGGCAGATCCTCCGCCAAATGGAGCAGTTGACGCAACGTCAGCAGGAGCTGGAGGCGCTCAATCGAGAACTGCAGGACACCAACCGCGGTGTGGTGGCCCTGTATGCCGAACTCGACGAGCGGGCCGATCATCTCCGCAGGGCGGATGAACTGAAATCGAAGTTCCTCTCGCATATGAGTCACGAGTTCCGCACGCCGTTGAACTCAATTCTTGCGCTTTCGCGGCTGTTGCACGAACGTAGCGACGGCGAGCTGACCGCCGAACAGGAAAAGCAGGTTCAGTTCATCCGCAAGGCGGCGGAGAACCTTACGGAACTGGTCAATGATCTGCTCGACCTTGCCAAGGTGGAAGCGGGCAAGACGGTTGTCGCGCCTGCCGAATTCACGGTCGCGGACCTGTTCGGCACCCTCCGCGGCATGCTGCGCCCGTTGCTGGTAGGCGACGCCGTCGCGTTGGTGTTCGATGATCCGGTCCACCTTCGCCCGCTGGAAACCGATGAAGGGAAAGTCTCGCAGATCCTGCGAAACTTCATCTCAAATGCTATCAAGTTCACCGAACGAGGAGAGGTGCGCGTCTCGGCCACCCACGAGCCACATGTCGATCTGCTGTTCAGCGACATCGTGCTGCCCGGCGGCATGGATGGGTTCGAGCTGGTGCGCAAGGCGCGCCTGATCCGCGGCGGGTTGAAGGTGCTGATGACGTCTGGGTACGCAAACACCGACCGTCCGCACCAGCAGCGGCCCGATGTGGCGGTCCTGCAGAAGCCATACCGGTTGGCGGAACTGGCCGATCAGGTCCGCTTCGCGCTGGACCGGCTATGAGCGTCACCACTGCCGGCGCACTGATCGTCGAAAGCCCGGCGCGACTCGCGGTCCGCGGCTTCATCGGCCGGCCCGCCGCCGTCGCCGGTTTTCTGGTGGTCTCGGTGTTCATCTTCGTTGCGGTGTTCGCGCCACTGATCGCGCCGTACGATCCGATCGCGACGAGCTGGCTGGCGATCCGCAAGCCGCCGTCCTGGGCGCATTGGATGGGCACCGACGAGCTAGGCCGGGACGTGCTGTCGCGGGTGATCTTCGGCGCCCGGGCCTCGATGCTGGCGGGCGTGGTCTCGGTGCTAATTGCCGGGGCCCTAGGTGTGCCTGCCGGACTGCTCGCCGGCTTTTCGGGGGGCGTGATCGATGCGCTGCTCAGCCGGCTGGTGGATGCGATGCTGGCCTGCCCGTTCCTGATATTGGCGATCGCCCTGGCCGCCTTCCTGGGGCCGGACCTGACCAACGCGATGATCGCTATTGGGGTGAGCACCGCCCCCCGTTTCATGCGCGTGGCGCGTGCGTCCACTATGGACGCCGCGAGCCACGATTATGTTGAGGCGGCCTGGGCGATCGGCAATCCGGGCTGGCGGGTCGCGCTCCGCCATATCGCTCCTAACATCGTGCCGCCCGTGCTCGTGCAGGCAACGCTATCGATCGCCCAGGCGATCATAGCGGAAGCCAGCCTGTCTTTCCTGGGCCTGGGACAGCAGCCGCCGCTTCCATCCTGGGGGTCGATGCTCAATGCCGCGCAGCAGTTCCTGTCGCAGGCGCCGTGGCTGGCGATCTTCCCTGGCCTGGCGATTTTTCTGTGCGTGCTGTCGTTCAATCTGGTCGGCGACGGGATGCGCGATGCGCTGGATCCACGCGGTCTGTAGCGTCGCCCATCCGCGCGCGCGGAAGCCGATCGTTTACTCTTCCTGGTTACCTGTGTCTGCCAAACCGGGACTTGCGTCGTGCATGCGAACGGAAACCGACTTTCCTGAACAAGACAGGCCGGTCTTCGTGCTGGCCCAGCACCGTTCTGGCGGGACGCTGCTCACACGGTTGCTGAACTGCCATCCCGCCCTGGTCATCTGGGGCGAGCATGCAGGCTTTCTTAACAAACTCGCTGAGGCACAGGACATGCTGGATCGGCACGCCGACCTGCTGCCGCATCGCTCGCCCAGGGAGCTGCGGCATTATGCCTCGGGCCGCCTCGGCGGGGACGAGTTTCTCCCCTGGACCGTCCCATTTGGTGGTGCCGCGTTCCTGTCCGGCTGCCGGACCATGGTGCGCGGCCTGTTCGCACCGGGCCTGCGGCCCGGCCAACGATGGGGCTTCAAGGAGATCCGCTACCATAGCCCAACAGTCGTGCGCTTCCTTCGACGGCTGTTTCCAGCCGCCCAGTTCATCCTGCTCGATCGCGACCCAATTGAACTCTGCGTATCCGATATGCTGGTCTCGTGGGCGCTCGGGTCGCTGATGGCCGAGCGCGTGCAGCATGACAGGCAGGCGTTTCTCGCCGCGGTGGATGACTGCCTGTACGCCATCCTCGCAGTGCGTCAGAACCTGACCCACGCTCGCGCCGCAATCGCCGATCAGTCCATTGCGGTGCGATACGAAACTCTGGTCTCAGCGCCGGAAGCGGAAATGGCTGGTCTCCTTGGCTTTCTGCGCCTGCCGGACTGCGCCGGGCTATCCGCTCGCCTGCGCCTGGTAGCCCGAACGGTCACCGGCGCCACGGACAAGACACCCGTTCATGCGGCCGGCGATCTTGGGTTGCTCACCGCGTCCTGCATCCGCGAGGCTGCGGAGCGCCTGCTTCCCGCCATCGCCGCCCGGATCGCGCGCGACGGCGTGGACGCCGCCCGACTGCGTCGCGAACAGCAGGAGGAGGGGAGGTTTTCATATCTGCTCGGTGATCATGCGGTGGCGGAAACCTCACTCTCAACTATGTTTTAGGAGAAATGAGGAGTTCGCCATGCCGCAGATCGAGATTTACACGCAGCCCTGGTGCCCTTACTGCGCTCGCGCCATTCGCCTGCTGACAGATAAGCAAGTGGGATTCCGGGAGATCGATGCTCCGCAGGGCACCGCAGAGCGCCAGGAGTCCATCCGTCGTTCCGGCGGACGCACCACGGTGCCGCAGATTTTTGTCGGTGGGAAACATATTAGGCGATTCCGACGAATTGCTGGCGCTGGAGCGGGTCGGCAAGCTGGATGCGCTACTCCGGGGGCAGTGATGCGGACCCTGCGGTTGGCCCGGCTGTACTGTTGGCACTGTGCGTCCGGGAGTGCCAGAATGCTGAGGAATTGCCGGATGGCGCCGCGGCAGGTCAAAAGATGATCCATTACCAGTTGCACTGCAGCCAGCATCATGAGTTCGACGGCTGGTTCAGGGACAGCGCGGCGTTCGATCGCCAGTCCGGTCTCGGTCTGGTCGAATGCCCTGTCTGCAGCGATACGCAGGTGACCCGGGCTCTCATGGCGCCGGCGGTGAGCACGCGATCCATTGCTGTCGCGGAGCCTGCCCCGCGCAACGAGCCGACCGCGGCGCCTGAACCGGAGCGGGTCCCGGTCGCTTCGGGCGCCGTCGCCGGTCGTCTGCCCGATCATCTCCGGGCCATGCTGCAGCGGCTGCGCAGCGAGGTGGAGCGCAACTGCGATTATGTCGGCACCCAGTTCGCCGAGGAAGCCCGCAAGATGCATCGCGGCGAAAGCGACCGTCGGGGGATTTACGGCGAAATCCACTCCGGACGAAGCCGAGTCCCTGTCCGATGAAGGTATCGACGTTTCGCGCATTCCCTGGGTGCCGCGCGCGGACGGCTGAGCGGGTCGAATAAAAAAGCGGGGCTTTCGCCCCGCTTTTAGCCGATGGCTTGTCACACCGCATTACGTCACGGATTGTTGCCGGTCGTGCTGCTGCTGTTGCCGGTATCGTTGGCCCCTCGGTTCCGTTACCGTCGTGGGCTGTGTTGCCGTTATTGAAGCTGGTGCTGTAGCCGTTGCCGTTACTGCTGCCGGTATAACCATTCGCGCCGGTTTTGTTGTTGCTGTCAGGGCCGTTTATGCCATTATTGCTATTGTAATGATTCATGCCGGTACTGTTGTTCCCGGTATTCCCGTTATTGTAAGCCTTGTTCCTGTGTTCGCCATTTGAAGAGTTCCAGGTTGATGCGTTATTGCCGGAATACCCGTTATTGTAGGTCCGGTCTGCTGATTGCCGCCGTTGCCAAACTCCTGGTTGTTCCCGAACTGGCTCTGATTTCCCATCACCCCAACTGGGTCATGGTGCGGTAGCTCAGCTGGCCGTTCACCTGATCGCCTCGCTGGCGCTGGAAATCCCGCAACGCGGACTGCGTCTCCGGCCCCCATGTGCCGTCTACGCTGCCATGATAGAAGCCCATCTGCTGCAGGCGGCTCTGCAGGCGCTGCACCATCTTTGACGACAACTCGCCGTTCTGGTTGGCGGTCGTGTTCTGGTTCCCGTTCTGATTAAAGCCCTGGTTTCCGTGATATCCCTCGTTGGTCCCCTGGGACGCCTGGTTGGCCCCCTGGTATCCTTGGTTAGACCCCTGATATCCCTGATTGGAGCCTTGGTTCCAGCCCTGATTGTTCTGGGACGAACCTTGATAACCCTGGTTCCCAGGATTGGAGGTTTGATATCCCTGCGTATTTTGGTTCGAGCCGTTATAGGCTTGATTGTTCCCCTGCTGATAGCTGGACTGATTGCCGTTCCAGCCCTGATTGGTGCCCGTCTGGGCGCCGTTCCAGCCACTCTGCTGGGCTAGCGCCGGTCCTGCCGCCAAGGCGGTGACTGCGAGCGCAATTGCGAAGTCGCGTACTTGCATGACTGATCCTCTTCTGATCGGAATCCGTACCGCCCGACCTCGGTCGGGCAGACACGACTCGAACCGCTCCGGCGGAGCCGGGTTTCGCTCTCCCGGCCCCTTAACTTCACAAGGAGAGGAGTGGTTAAATCCGTGCGCTGCTCATCAAATAGTTCACGCCTAGGTCACGTGTGACCCGCCAACCGCCCCTCAGTGGGTCGGGTGCAAGTCCGGCTGCATCCGTTACCCGCAGCCCGGCATTTCGCGCGTAGCCGGCCAGTTCGGACGGCGCAACGAATTTCCCCCAGTCATGCGTGCCGGTGGGGAGCCACCGCAGCACATATTCGGCGGCGAGCTTGGCGGCGACGAAAGACCGCACGGTGCGATTCAGGGTCGACAGGAACACGAGCCCGCCCGGTTCCAGCAGGAATGCGAGCGTCCGAACGAATTCCGCCGGGTCGGGTACGTGCTCGATCACCTCCAGCGCAGTGATCGCCGGGAAACGTCGACCCTCGGCAAGCAGGGTCTCGGCGGCGGCGACACGGTACTCCACGTCAATTCCCTGCTGCGCCGCGTGTGCGCGGGCGGCCTCGATGGTTGCCGAGGCTGCGTCGATCCCGAGGACCGCGAAACCCCGCCGGGCCAGAGCTTCGGCCGCGATCCCGGCCCCGCAGCCCACATCCAGCCAGCTCAGGCCTTGCCGGTCGGGGAATGTCTGTGCGGCCCGGTCGCAGATCCAAGCGAGGCGCACCGGGTTCATTGCATGCAGCGCCCGCATCGGCCCGCGCGGGTCCCACCACTCCGCGGCCAGCGCGTCGAACCGCGCCAGTTCGGCATCGGAGACAGTCGTTTGCGGCATGTTGCCCCCTTTCACCCGCGCCGGTATGTCTGCCCGCGCCATAGGAACCGTTTACTTACCCGAACACCGCATCATGCGCCTCGTCATGAAATTCGGCGGCACGTCCGTGGCCGATCTCGATCGGATCCGCAACGTCGCCACGCGCGTCAAGGCCGAACGCGAGTCAGGTAACGAGGTCGCCGTTGTCGTCTCCGCAATGGCGGGTGTCACGAATCAGCTCGTCGCCTGGTGCCAGGCGCTCTCACCCCTGCACGACGCCCGCGAATACGACGCCGTGGTCGCCACCGGTGAGCAGGTGACCGCCGGGCTGTTGGCCATCGCCTTGCAGGAGTTGGCGGTTGAAGCACGTTCCTGGCAAGGCTGGCAGATACCCTTCAGGACCGATAACGCCCACGGCAAGGCGCGCATCGCCGGGATTGAGGGCGCTGATCTGGTTCGCCGCATGCAGTCCGGCCAGGTGCCGGTGGTCGCCGGCTTCCAGGGAATCAGCCCGAACCATCGCGTCACCACGCTCGGCCGTGGCGGATCGGATACCTCGGCGGTGGCGCTGGCTGCCGCGTTGAAGGCCGATCGCTGCGACATCTACACCGACGTGGACGGCGTTTACACCACCGATCCGCGGATCGTGCCGAAGGCCCGCAAATTGTCCCGGATCAGCTACGAAGAAATGTTGGAACTGGCATCGGTCGGGGCCAAAGTGCTGCAGACCCGCAGCGTCGAGTTGGCAATGAATGAGCAGGTGCGTGTGCAGGTCCGATCGAGTTTCCAGGACCTGCCCGGCACGCTGGTGGTGGACGAGGACGAGATCGTGGAGAAGCAGAACGTTTCCGGCATCGCCTATTCGCGCGACGAGGCGAAGATCACCGTTCGCCGGGTGCCCGACCGGCCCGGCATCGCCGCTGCGATCTTCGGCGCGCTGTCGGAGCAGAACGTGAACGTGGATATGATCGTGCAGAACGTATCCGCCGACGGCACCACCGACATGACCTTTACGGTGGGGAAGGCCGACCTGCCGCGTGCCCTGGCCGCGCTGGACGCCACCCGCCCGCAGGTCAGTTATGCCGAACTGCTCACCGACCCTGAAGTGGCGAAGATCAGCGTTGTCGGGGTGGGCATGCGCAGCCATGCAGGCGTCGCCAACACGATGTTCCGCGCCCTGGCCGACAAGGCGATCAATATCCAGGTGATCTCCACCAGCGAGATCAAGGTGAGCGTTCTGATAGCCGCCGAATATACCGAACTTGCCATTCGCGCGCTTCACACCGCCTATGGCCTCGATGTCGCCTGATCTGGTTCCACTTGAGCACGCTTCCCCTCTCCCGCTCCGGAGGAGAGCCTGTCTGCGGGCACGGGGGGCGGCGCACATGTAGCCCTCGGCCCGGGTGAGGGTTCGGCCCGCGCCGAACTGAACCGTCTGTGGTCCCGCGGCACCGACTTCCTGGGCTGCCGCTATGCCATCATGGGCGGCGCCATGAGCTGGGTGAGCGAGCGCCACCTTGTCGCCGCCATTTCCGGCGCCGGCGGCTTCGGTGTGGTCGCCTGTGGCTCCATGCAGCCCGACGCGCTGGCGGCGGAAATTGCGGGCACTCAGGCCCTGACCACCCGCCCATTTGGCGTCAATCTGATCACCATGCACCCGGCGCTGGACGAGCTGATCCGCGTCTGCCTTGAGGCCCGGGTAGGCCATATCGTGCTGGCCGGCGGCATTCCGCCCGGTGGAGCCGTGCGTGCGGTAAAGGACGGCGGGGCGAGGCTGATCGCTTTCACCCCCGCCCTGGTTCTGGCGCGGCGGTTGATCCGCTCCGGCGTCGATGCCCTGGTGATCGAAGGTTCCGAGGCCGGGGGTCATATCGGTCCCGTTTCGCTCGGTGTGCTCGCCCAGGAAATTCTGCCGCATATCCGGGAAGTTCCGGTGTTCGTTGCCGGCGGTTTGGGACGCGGGGAGGCCATTCTGTCGTACCTGGAAATGGGCGCATCCGGCGCCCAGCTCGGCACCCGCTTCGCCGCGGCGACGGAATCCATCGCCCATCCGCACTTCAAGCAACTCTTCATTCGAGCCAATGCGCGCGACGCCCTGCCCTCGATCCAGCTCGATGAACGCTTTCCGGTCATCCCGGTCCGCGGACTGGTCAACGACGGCACCAAACGGTTCCTCGCACACCAGGCCGACGTCATCCGCCGCTTCCACGCCGGCCACCTCACGCGGGAGGCCGCCCAGCTCGAAATCGAGCATTTCTGGGCCGGCGCGCTGCGCCGCGCGGTGATCGACGGCGACGTGAAAACCGGCTCGGTGATGGCCGGGCAATCGGTCGGCATGGTAACCTCCGAACAGCCGACAGCGGCGATCATCGCCGAACTTGTCGAACAGGCGGTCGCCGCGCTGATGGTGCGGCGCCGGACCGCAGACTTTTGTGTCCCCGGCTGACGTCGGGCTGAGCCTGCCGCGGCGGCTCCTGGCGCGTGTCCGGGGGCTGCTGGAACGCGGCTCACCATCTCTGTCGGAGCTGGTTGACCTCGTGGTCGCCGAAATGGCTGCCGGTGTCTCCTCGATCTACATCAAGCGTCCCGGCGACATCCTGGAACTGATCGCGACGCACGGGCTCAACCCGGCGGCCATCGGGCAAACCAGGCTGCGCGTCGGAGAGGGCATCGTCGGGCTGTGCGCTGCCAGCGCGCGGGTGATGAACCTGGCTGACGCCCAGAATCACCCCCGTTTTGCCTATCGTCCAGAGACCGGCGAGGAGCCATTTGCCTCCTTCCTGGCGATCCCGGTCCGCCGCGCCGGCCACACTGTCGGCGTCGTCACCGTGCAGGACCGAGCGCCCCGCCTATACACCTCCGAAGAGGTCGAGGAACTCGAAACGTTCGCGATGCTGCTGGCCGAACCGCTGACCACGGCCGGGGCGGCGGCGGGGTCTGAGGAAGGAGTTCTCGGGTACTGTGCCGAGGACTTTTTCCGGGGCTCGGCTCGTCGGCGGCATCGCCATGGGACCGATCGTGCTGCACGGTGCTCGGCTCGCGGCCGGGCGCCTGCTGACCGACAACCCGGCGGCCGAACTGGATAGACTTCAAGCCGCAGCCGAGCGGATGCAGCGCGGCCTTGACGAGCTGGTGGACGGCCAGTTGCTCGATGGTACCGCTGATGGGGTTGCTTCTCGTGAGGTGATCGAGGCTTATCGGTTGGTCGCGGCTGACGCAGGCTGGCTGCGCAAGGTGGAAGGGGTAATCCGCGGCGGCCTGACCGCGGAGGCGGCGGTGCAACGTGTCTCGGGGGAGTTGCACGATCGCATGCGGCGCATCTCGGATCCGTATTTGCGCGAACGGCTTGCTGATATCGAGGACATGGCCGGCCGTCTGCTGGCGGAACTCGCCGGCTCGAGCGAACAGGGGCCCGTGCCCCTGGGGGCTATCCTGCTCGCGCGGCGGCTTGGACCTGCAGAGCTACTGGGCTGGCACGGCAGGGGGATCGCCGGCCTGGTGATCGAGGAGGCCACACCGGCAGGTCACGCCGCCATCCTCGCCCGCGCACTCGGGTTGCCGGCGCTCGGCGGAACACGCGGTGCGGTCGCCGCGGCAGCGCCCGGTGATGACGCCGTGCTCGATGCCGACGAGGGCACGCTGTATCTGCGGCCGGAGGCTGATCTCGCGCAAACCTACGCCCGGGCGCAGGAGGCCCGCTCTGCTCAGCAGGCGGGATTGCAGCATCTTCGTCATCGTCCATCTGTTACCGCTGACGGGGCGCGCGTGTGCCTGATGCTCAACGCCGGGCTCCCGCTGGAACTGGACGAGCTGGAGCGAACCGGCGCCGAAGGCATTGGGCTGTTCCGCACGGAAATCTCCATGCTGGCCCGCGGCACCGTAATGGATGTTGCCGATCAGACCGCTTTGTACGGGCGGGTTCTCGACGCGGCCGCTGAGCGGCCCGTGCAGTTCCGAACCTTGGACCTTGGCAGCGACAAGTTGTTGCCGGGCTCCGAACTTCCGGAGGAAGCCAATCCGGCCATGGGCTGGCGGAGCCTGCGGGTGGGCCTGGAGCGCCCCGCCATCATGCGCCGGCAGCTTCGCGCCCTGTTGCTCGCCGCCGCTGGCCGCCCGCTCTCCGTCATGTTCCCGATGGTAGCGACGGTGGCCGAGTTTCGGGCGGCCCGCGCGCTCCTGCTGGCCGAGGCGAAGCGCGTCCGCCCCACCCCCGAGCGGCTGACGATCGGCACCATGCTCGAGGTTCCGGCGTTGTTATGGCAACTGCCGGAGCTGCTCGCCGAGGCGGATTTCGTCTCGGTGGGTTCCAATGATCTGCTGCAATTCCTGTTCGCCGCGGATCGCGGTGCTCCTGACTTGGCCGGGCGCTATGATCTGCTGTCACCCGCGGTGTTCGACCTGCTGGAGCAGCTCATCTGGGCGGCTGCCGCCGCCCGGGGCGGAGAGGGCGTGCCGGTATCGCTTTGTGGCGAAGCGGCGGGCCGGCCGATCGAGGCGATGGCCTTGGTTGGGCTCGGGTTTCGCACCCTGTCGATGCCGGCCGCGGGTCTGTCGGGTGTCAAGGCGCTGCTGGGCGACCTCGATCTCGCTGAGTTCCGCGCCGTGCTGTCGGCGATCCGCCGCACCGCTGGCGGAGCCGCCAGCCTGCGCGGGCCGATCACCGTGTGGGCGCGGGAACACGGTCTGGATGTATAACTACCGAATTGTTCGCGAGCATCCGCCTGCACGAGTCGACGTACGCTGCGAAAACCGGCAAAGTCGGGCCAGGAAAAAAACCGGTATCGATCGCGCCACCCTCCATCAAGCCCTTGGGGGCGCAGCGCTGCATTGTCGACGTCATTGGGGGTCGGGACTGGCGTGATGCAGGGCCGCAGAACAAATCTGGCCGAAAATCGGTCAGTAATGTCCGCCGCAACGGAAGCTTCGGCGGCGCCCCGTGTCGGCGCCGATCTTGCAGCCGCGCGGGAGCGGCTTGGGCGCAGCCTGCCCGACATGGCGGCGGCGCTCTGCATTCGGCTTCCATATCTGCGGGCGTTGGAACAGGGACGCCTGTCGGACCTTCCTGGCAATGCTTACGCCGTGGTGTTTCTACGTAGCTATGCCGCGGCTCTGGGTCTGAATCCGGACGATCTTTCTCGTCGGTTCAAGGCGGAGGCCGCCGAGGTCAGCCGGAAGGCCGATCTGGTGTTCCCCTTACCGCTACCGGACCGTGGCTTGCCGGCCGGTGTCGTGGCGCTGCTCTGTCTCGTGCTGGCGGTCGGCGGATACGCCGCCTGGTACCGCCTGTCTGGCGAGGGGCGGCTCCCAGCGGAGGCCGTCGCACCAGTGCCCGCACGCCTGGCGCCGCTCGCCGAACAGGCCAGTCCGCCGGTGACGCCACCGGTCGTCGCCGCCGCTCCACCCGGCGTGCCGGCGTCCGCCTCGCCAATCTCCCCCGGGCCAGCGGGCACGGTTTCCACCGACCCGTCGCTGTCGCCAAGCTCCGCCGCCGCCGCCACGCCGACACCGACGCAGCCGCCCGCCTCGCAGGATGCATCCCAGCAGCAGACAGGGCTGATAGTCCGTGCCAGCGCGGATTCATGGATCCAGGTGCGCGACCGCAGCGGCCAAGTCCTGTTCAGCCGTATTCTTCATGCCGGAGAGACCTGGCCGGTGCCGTCGGGCAGCAGCAACCTCGTGCTTACCACCGGCAATGCCGGCGGCACCGAACTGGTGCTAGATGGAACCACCACCCCGCCGCTTGGAAATCCAGGCGCGGTGCGGCGGGACCTGCCGCTCGACCCGGACGCAATTCGCAACGGCCGTTTGATGCCTGTAACCGCGGCGCGCTAGCGCGGCGCCGCAATACCTCCCATTTGCAGCGCACGCGTATCCGCGCATCGACGGAGAAGGCCACCCATATGAGCTACCGCCCCTACCAGCAGATCGCTCGCCGGACGTCTCGCCGTATCCAAGTCGGCAACCTGCCGGTGGGCGGTGACGCGCCGATCAGCGTACAGACGATGACTAACACGCTGACCACCGACGTGCCGGGCACGGTCGCGCAGGTCCGTCGGGCCCAGGCCGCTGGTGCCGATATCGTCCGGATCTCCTGCCCGGACCGGGAGAGCGCGCTGGCGCTGAAGGACATCGTCCGCCAGGTGGACGTGCCGATCGTCGCGGATATCCATTTCCACTATAAACGGGCGATCGAGGCTGCCGATAGCGGCGCCGCCTGCCTGCGGATCAACCCCGGCAATATCGGCAGCGACGAGCGCGTGAAGGAAGTGATCAGGGCGGCACGTGACCATGGTTGCTCCATGCGCATCGGGGTGAATGCCGGTTCGCTGGAAAAGCACCTGCTGGAGAAATACGGCGAACCGAACCCGGAGGCGTTGGTGGAAAGCGCGCTCTATCATGCGGATATCTTGCAGCAGCACGATTTCCATGACTTCAAGGTCAGCGTGAAGGCGTCCGACGTCTTCCTGGCTGTGGCGGCCTATCAGCAATTGGCGGAAGTGTGCGATCACCCGCTGCATATCGGGATCACCGAGGCGGGCGGCCGGCGCATGGGTACCGTGAAGTCGGCGATTGGCCTTGGCTCGCTGCTATGGGCCGGCATCGGCGATACGTTGCGTGTGTCGCTATCCGACGAGCCGGAAGAAGAGGTGCGGGTCGGCTGGGACCTGCTTAAGGCGCTTGGGATACGGCATCGAGGGGTGAAAGTGGTGTCCTGCCCGTCCTGCGCACGGCAGGGCTTCAACGTGATCGAGACGGTGAAGGAGCTGGAGGACCGGCTGGCCCACATCGAGACGCCGCTGACTCTGTCAATCATCGGCTGTGTGGTGAACGGGCCGGGCGAGGCGCTGATGACCGATATCGGGGTAACGGGCGGGGGCGCCGGGCGGCATATGGTGTACCGGGCCGGCAAGACAGATCACACGATCGAGGCCGGGCGGATGATCGATCACATTGTAGAGCTGGTTGAGGCCAAGGCCACGGAGTTGAAGGAAACTGCAGAGTTGGAGAAGGTGGCGGCGGAGTAGGATGCCGTCTGCAATACAAAGATGGATGGCCGGAGTGTGCGGAGCGATTTCGGCTCGCATAGCGTGACGCAGCGCGATTGGATCGCAACTCGATCCCGTACCGAATTCGGAAGATTGTCACAAGGTAGGCTAGCCGCGCTTTCTGGCTGCATTCGAAGGTCGGCAGGTGACTGAACGTCCGAATGTCCTGCCGGATCAATAATTATACGATCCGGGCGGCGGAATAATTCCCGGTCTGCGTCCCGCCGACCCCGCTCGGACAGTGCTAGCTATGGCTTAGGCAGTGTATCGACCAGCATGAGCGTCCCGGTCACGTCCGCGCCCTTGTGGCGTGCGGCCTCGATCGCCGCCTGCAGTTTGCGCAGGTAGTCGCTGCCATTTGCCTCCACGTTCCGAACCGGAGCACGATCGAACAGCGGGATCGAGGAGGCGACAGCGATGATCATGTCGGTCCCATAGGGCGGGCCGACGACCCATTCCGGATGCCCGCTGCCGGGATCGCCGATAGCCAAGCGTTCCCCGGGGCGCAGGGTACGAGCGGGTACGGCAACGAAATGCTGCTCCGCGTCGGCCGCTGTGGGAAAAAGATGCGCCAGCGATCCGTCATGTGCGAGGTAGTCCACACGAACCTGACCGGCGAACCCGGCCATGGTAACGCGCGGCAAGATCCGCTCCCCGTCGCGCAGCGTTGTTTTTCCGTCGGCCAGCGTCAATCCTAGGTCCGTACCCGGCCCGCCGGCCGGCGCGGCAATGGGGCGGATTACGTCAATCGCCGGACAGAAGACCGGATCGACCCGCTGCACACGCCAGTCCAGGGCTCGGGAGGGAGCTATATCGTCGATCCGCTGGCGCAGCGCGTCGTCCGCGGAGCGCCCGGCAATACCGGCAACCGTGATCGTGCCGCTGTCCTGCACGATCCCCGTTGCGACGGCGCACCGGGATGACATCAGCGCCTGCTTGATCTGTCGGCGCATCGGCGCGAGATCCACCGTGGCCACCTGCTCGGAGGAAGGCTGCGCCGCCGGCGCGGTATCGGCCGGTCGGGCGGGAGGCGGGGCGACGACGGGCGGCACCAATGCCGCCATCCCCGTACCAGCGGGCGGCGCAGGGATGGAAACAGGCCCTGCCGTCGCAGGTGGCAGGGAAGGTGCTGGCTGGGTCGGCGGTTCCTGAGTCGAAGTGGTTGGATGCTGGCGGAGGGGGGACGTCGCGGTTTCTGATGCGGGTGCCTGGCCGGCTGCTCCGTTTGGGGCTGCCTGGGACTTCCCTGTGATTGCTGGTGCAGGGGGCGTCGGAGTCGGCGGGCTAAATATGGCCTCGCCTGAGGGAGGCCTCGCCGAGCCGGTGGGGCTTGGGGGGGCGGCAGGGGTGGGAAGAGCTGCCTGTGGAGCCGGGGTTTCCACAACGGCCGGTGCGGCGGGAGTTGCCTGGCGAACCGGGCTGGGCGCGGCGGCCAGGCTGGAGGAGGCCACCTGGGTTGCCGTGGTCGGTCGAAGTACGAACCACCAGGTTCCGGCGCCAAGCACGGCGACCAGAACCACGCCGGCAATCAGCGCCAAGATCGGCAAACCGCGGCTGGGGGACGGTTCACCTTCCAACGGGCGATTGGGCACGACAGCCGGTCGCTCCGGGGGCGGTGCCGCGGGCGGCGCGGCCAGCATCGTGAGCTCTGCCTCCGGCGCGGCCGTCGCAACGGGACCGGTGACGGCGGTGCTGATTGCTTCGGCGAATGCGGCGGCGGTCGGGAAGCGTTCCTCTGGCCGTTTTGCCATCGCGCGGCGAACGACTGCGTCGATTGCCGGCGGAACTGTGTTCGCCAGTTGGGAGGGCAAAGGTGGTTCGGTGTTCAGCACCTTGTGCATTATCGAGGTGGTGCTGCCGTCGAACGGGCGCTCTCCGGTTAAAAGCTGATAAAGAACGACCGCCGCTGAATAGATGTCGGTCCGTTCATTGACTACCTGGCCCATGAACTGCTCGGGCGACATGTAGGCTGGCGTGCCCATGACCGTGCCTACCTGGGTCAGGCTGCTGCTCTCGATACGGGCGATGCCGAAGTCGGCGATCTTGGCCTGCCCGCTGCTGGTGAGCATGAGGTTGGCCGGCTTGATGTCGCGGTGGACGACCCCGCGCTGATGGCTGTACTGCAGCCCGGTCAGGATATCCCGCATGATGCGCCCGATATCGGGAAGCGCAAACCTGTCATGCCGGTCGAGCAACGACTTCAGCGTATCACCGTCGACGAACTCCATGACGATATACGCGAGGTCGGCGGTTTCACCGTAATCATACACGCCGACGATATTCGGGTGAGTGAGGCGGCCGGCCGCCTGTGCCTCTCGGCGGAAACGGGCAATCTCATCCTCGGTGTCGGGGTCCGGATGCTCCGGCAGGCGCACCGCCTTGATGGCGACCCGACGCTCGATCCGCGGGTCCCAGCCGTCATAGACCACCCCCATGGCGCCGCGGCCGAGCGTGCCGCGAATCTCGTACTTGCCGAGGGTCTGCAAGACCTCCATCGTTCTCCTCGTCCGATCGCCCCGAACAGATCATAAACCGATGGATGAACAATAAAAACCGCTTTGCGCTCGAGACGCGGCCTCCGCGCGTTCCAGCAGACTACCGCGACGGCCGCGCGGCAACGTTGCCGGAACCGGCGCCGTTCGGGTCAGCCGCCCGCCGTTTTCTGCGGCTATGCCGGAGCAACGGCGGGCGAGCGGTTGCGGACTCGCCGATCAGGCAGGCAACGCGCCCGAGGCCTTCGCGACGTGGGTGGCAATGGCGTCCATCAGCGGCGGGGAGAGGCAGTCGTACGGCTCCAGCCCGAGTTCGCGCAGCCGACCCCTGATCGCGCCCATCCGGTCCGGGCTGACGCCGGATTCGATCACAGATGACACAAAGGCGGCGAACTCCGGCGCTGCCCATCCGCTCTGGCGGGACAGTTCCGGATGAATGAAGTCGAAGCCGTAGAATGGGTGCTTCGCGTTTTCGATCCGGCCGTACATGTGAACGCCACACTCCTTGCAGGCGTGGCGTTGAATAGCGGCCGCGGCATCGACAGGGGCGAGCTTCTCGCCATTCGCCGTCACGCTGAGCTTGTCGCGCGGCACGACGGCGACGATAGAAAAGGTCGCTCCTTCCGGCTTCCAGCATTTCGTGCAGCCGCAGGCGTGATTGTAGGCGATCTGCGACTGCACCGCGACGGTGACCGGCCGGTCCGCGCAGTTGCAGTTAAGTGTCCCTCCGGCGAACTCCTTGGCGCCCGGCCTGACGCCGTGATCGACCAGCGGGTGAATGTGAACCGTGTCGTCCGCCATAAATTCTCCTCCCTTGAGCCGGCTGCGTTTCCGACACATCCGCGACGGATGCGCACCGAAGCGCCGCTAAGCGGAAGGTAGCGCAGCCGCGGAACATCCGCCAAGCTGCATCTGGAACTCGCCGCCATCGCCACGACCGGACTCGTCAGTCCTCGGCTATCCGTTGCACCTGACCGGAATTATCTTTACCGGGTGCGAAAGCAGGCATTTCCCAGACCGGTGCCAATCGTCAGAACACCCCAGTGCAGCGCCTCCCGCATCCGGGGCGCCTCGCTCAGCCCCTGTACCACGGCGTCGTTGTGAAGCATCACCATCGTGTCGTGGCCATCGATCGTGGGGATAGCCGCGCGTATCTGTTCCGGCAGGTTGAAATCGGGGCTTTCCCAATCGCCGGGCAGGTTCTGCCCGCCCCGATCAATCGAGCCGTCAGTGGCGATCAGGCCGGGGCAACCGATGCCGATGAAGGGGGCTAGCTGCCAACCCTTCTTGCAAGCCGTGCGGATCAGCTCGCTCAGCATGCCGGCCAGCCGCTCGATCGCGTCTTCGCGGCCAGGGCCCTCATCGCCGTGCCGCCACAGGTCGGAGACACGCACCCGGGCGTCTCGAAGGCGGTCGGTCCGACCCTTGCCGAGCGTCACAATGCCGGCGCGGAAGTTGGTTCCACCGATATCGACTCCGAGGATGCTGTCATGGCCGGAGAACACCCAGGTCGGTGCAAGATGCGCGCAGCCGATCAGGCCGGCCTCGTCCGGGTGGTGCCGGATCGGCTGCAGCTCGATCGGCCGGCCGTCGGCTTTGAGCAGCACGAGCGCACGTCCGATCGCGATCTCGCCGATGCGGCTGGCACGGAAACCGCCGCCGACCACGATCGCGGTCACCTCTCGCCAGGCCTTCAGGCGCAGCAGCCGACGACAGACCGTGGCCAATTCGCCGGCGAATTCCTCGACGGCGCTGTGGACCAGACCGGCCGCTTCGGGCTCTCCGCTCATCAGCAGCTTGTCGAGCTTGCGCTTGCCGACCGGCGCATCCACCTCGTCGGCCCCAAGTGGGTCATCGCCCACCTGGCGCATACGTTCGCGCCAGTCCTGCAGGATGGAGCGAAACGCGCGGTTGCTAGCCCGGTCGCCCAGGAACCCGTCAGCGTCGCGCAGCTCGGCGTTGTAGGTCTCGACGACGACCTCGGGCAGCACGTCGGCGCCATGGGTCGGAATCGTCGGTTCAGGAGATGTCATGCGGGCTCCCGGTTCGGCGGCGACACCATAACCTTCCGAATTGACCATCGTCGCGATCAGGTTCCGGTGACAGCTTGGCCGCTTCAATGCCCACTGGCATTGTTGCCGGCAGACAGCAGGAGGCGGTGATGGCGGACACGTGGGTGCGGGTGGCGGCGAAGGCGGACGTCCCCGAAGATGGGGTGATCGGCGTCCGCGTCGGCGACCGGGAGATCGCGGTGTATAATCTGGGAGGCGGCGAGTTCTGCGCCACCGACAACGTTTGCACGCACGAATACGCGCAGCTATCCGATGGCTGGCTGGAAGACGGGCAGATCGAGTGCCCGTTGCACGCGGGCCGCTTCGACGTGCGGACCGGCAAGGGACTCTGCGCCCCGATCGAGAAGGATTTGCCGGTTTATGCACTGCGCGTGGAAGGTGAGGATCTGCTGGTTAATCTGCCGGGCTGAATTGGGTCCCTCAGCCAGCGCCTTGCAGGACCAGCTCTGGCCGGCGGCAGGCGCTGAAATGGCCGGGCGCAACCTCGCCGAGCGGCGGGACCGCCTCGGCGCAGGCCGCCTCGGCGTAGCGGCACCGGGTGCGGAAGCGGCATCCGGACGGCGGGTTGACAGCACTCGGCGGATCGCCCGCCAGCACGATCCGCGCATGGCGCCGGTCGGGATCCGGCTCCGGCGCGGCCGATAGCAGCGCCTCGGTGTAGGGGTGCCGCGGCGCCCGGAACAGTGCCTTGGTGGGCGCCAGCTCGACCAGCTTGCCGAGATACATCACCGCCACGCGGTCCGAGATATGGCCGACCACCGCAAGGTCATGGGCGATGAACAGGATCGACAGGCCCAGCTCCGCCCGCAGTTCGCGCAACAGGTTCACCACCTGCGCCTGGATCGACACGTCCAGCGCCGACACCGGCTCGTCGGCCACCAGGAAGCCGGGGCGCAGGATCAGCGCGCGGGCGATGCCGACGCGCTGGCGCTGGCCGCCGGAAAATTCGTGCGGATAGCGGGCGGCAAATTCGGGCGTCAGACCAACCAGGCGCAGGGCGCCGGCCACCACCTCCCGCCGTTCGGCGCCGGTCAGCTTCGGGCGATGGATCAGCAGCGGGGTTTCCACGATCCGACCGATCGTCATGCGCGGATTGAGCGAGGCGAACGGGTCCTGAAACACCAGTTGCATGTCGGAGCGGATCGGCCGCAACGCATGCCGCGACAGGTGGGTGATATCACGTCCGCGGAAGTGGATCGTGCCGGCGGTGGGCTCCATCAACCGCAGTACCGTGCGTCCCACGGTGGTCTTGCCCGATCCCGATTCTCCGACCAGTCCCAGCACCTCGCCCTGCACCACGAAGAACGATACGTCGTCCACCGCCTTGACCGTATCGCGCGGTCCGAGCGGGAGCCGGCGCCGCAGCGCGAATTCCTTGCGCAACGCCTGGACGGAGAGGATCGGTGCGGCGTCCGCCACTGTGTTATGCCGCAAGGTCGCGCCAGCGGGCGCAGCGGACCAGATGGTTCAGGCCGATCGGATCGAGCGACGGCAGCGCCGCCTCGCATGGATCGGGGCGCATATGGGCGCAGCGCGGCGCGAACGCACAACCGTACGGCAAATTCGCCGGATCCGGGACGTTGCCGGGAATTGCCTCGAGTGGCGAACCCAGTGCCTCCAGCGGCACCATTCTGGGCACCGACTGCAACAGACCGCGCGTGTAGGGCATGCGTGGGGCATAAAACAGGGTGCGCGCCGAGGCCTGCTCCACCACCCGTCCGGCGTACATCACCATCACCCGGTCGGCGACTTCCGCCACCACGCCGAGATTATGGGTGATGAACAGCATCGCCATGCCGGTGCGCGCCTGCAAATCCTTTAGCAGCTCCAGAATTTGCGCCTGTACCGTGACGTCCAGGGCGGTGGTGGGCTCGTCGGCGATCAGCACGTCCGGGTCACAGGCCAGGGCGATGGCGATCATGACGCGCTGGCGCATGCCGCCTGAGAGCTGGTGCGGATAGCTCGCCAGCCGCTTGTCCGGTTCAGGAATGCCGACCCGTTCCAGCAACCGCGTCGCTTCCTTCCATGCCGCCGCCCGGGGGATGCCGCGATGGTAGCGCAGCGGCTCGGCGATCTGCTCGCCGATCGGCAGTACCGGGTTGAGCGAGGTCATCGGTTCCTGGAACACCATGGCGACCCGGCTGCCGCGGATATCGCGCATCAGCCGGTTCCGGCAGCGACAATAGCTCCCCGGTGCCCGCCAGCGTCACCCGCCCGCGTACCTCGCATCCGGGCGGCGGCGGCAGCAGCCGCATCATCGCCAGGCTGGTGACGCTCTTGCCGGAGCCGGATTCACCCACCAGCGCCAGCGTCTCGCCGCGCGCGAGCGAGAAGGACATGTCGTTCACTGCCGGGACCGTCCCGGCATCGGTGCGAAAGCGGACCGATAAGTCGGCCACCTCCAGGATCGTATCGCTCATCGAATGTCGAGCCGCGGGTCCAGCGCGTCGCGCAGGCCGTCGCCCAGGAAATTGAAGCCGGTCACCGCCAGGGTGATCGCCGCGCCGGGAAAGATCGCCAGCCAGGGTGCGCTGACCAGATATTCCTGCGCGTTGTTCAACATGTTGCCCCAGCTCGGCACCGGCGGCTGAATGCCGTAACCAAGGAAACTGATATAGGATTCCAGCAGGATGGCGCGGGCGACGTTCAGCGTCGCCGCGACGACGATGGGTGCCACGGCGTTCGGAAACAACTCCCTGAACATGATCATCCGGTCGGGAGCGCCGAGCGCCAGGGCGGCCACGGCGAAGTCACGGTCGCGCAGGGCGCGCACCTGCGCCTCCACCAGGCGGGCGACCTCCATCCAGCCGGTGGCAGCGATGATGATGGTGATGGAGAGCAGGCTCGGTTCCACGAAGGCGGCCAGGGCGAGCAACAGGAAGATCGAGGGAAAGCACAGCATCGCATCGACGATCCGCATCAGGACCGCGCCGATCACCCCGCCGTAATAGCCGGCCAGGACCCCGACCACGGTACCGACGAGCGTGCTGAGCACCATCGCCGCGCAACCGACCGTCAGCGAGATGCGGCCGGCCATTTCCAGCCTGGTCAGCATATCGCGGCCGAGCTGGTCGGTGCCCAGCACGTGCGGACCGCCGAACGGAGCGGCGAACCGGTGGCGGATGTCGATCGTCAGGTCGTTGTACGGGCTGACATCGGGGCCGAATGCGGCCAGCAGCACCAGCACGAGAATGATGGCGACGCCGGCCAGCGCCAGCCGGTGACGCATGAAGCGCCGCACGCCTCGGCCCAGGCGGCGGCGCGTCGCAGCCGGTACCTGGGCCGCAGGGGCGCCATCTGACGTCGTTTGCAAGGATGCTGACATGCTGCCGCCCCATCCGCGCGGGGTGAAATCGCTATTTCCGCATTCGCCCGACCGTTTCCACCAGTTCCTCGATTTTCTGGCGCTGTTCCACCACATCGCCCGAGGCGAAGGCGCCGGCGACGCAGTGCGAGACGTGATCGCGCAGGATCTGCTCTTCCACTTTCTTCAGGGCCGAGCGGACCGCGGCGATCTGGGTCAGCATGTCCACGCAATAGCGGTCGTCGGCGACCATGCGCTGCAAGCCGCCCACCTGGCCTTCGATGCGCTTCAGCCGGGTGAGCACCGACGCTTTTATCGCCTCACGCATGCATGCTTTTCCATCACCCCGAAGTGCCGAGGGCAGATTGTCCCAGACCGGCTGAAGGAAGGCCGAGGGCTCTGCCCCCATGGTTCCCTCGGGACCCCGGCAAAGGCTGTGCCTTTGCAATCCATCCGGTATCATGTAGCAACGGCCACCACGGCCGAGCTGCATACGAGGGTAGCGAGCCACAACCTGGGGGAGGGTGAGTTGTAGGAGCGCGGCCCATGCTTGGGCGGGTTCAGAATCAGTCCCCCCTTGGCTGCCGTTTCGGCGTCGGCATAGGGTGGTGGTCATGGATTTCCAGACGTTCTTTACTATCGTGCTCTCTTCCGTTTTTGCTGGCGACATTGGCGTGGCGACTTACGCCATGAGCATCGTTAGATCGGCCACCATCACCATATCGCTGGCGCCTATCTGGTCCGGTATGCCCAAGAGGCAGCTTGGCGGGAAGATCACCGCCGCGTGGACAACGGGCGGCAGACGCAGACGGTCATGGGGCTGGCGATGGCGTGCCAGCCAAGCGTGGACTGGTGCGGGTACGGGCAGCGGATGTGGAAGGCGTAGGAGAATCCTGTAGACATAATAACACAAGCTCATGCAGCCTGTGATGGCTTTGAGAGAATGGAGGGACGTCTGGTGGGCTGGGGCCTTTTAGCTGGTCTGATTGCGGGTGGAGGCTTTTTCGGTGGTGTTATCGACCTTCTCCATAAGATCACCTATAAGGACGCCAGCTTTCTCGTTTACGACGAAGCTTACAATCGAAAGATATTTTTTCTGCTCCTATTGAGGAGCGGGTTGGTTGGTGTCGGTGGTGCGTTGGGTCTCTGCGCATTGCGCATTTACGCTGGCGAATTTGAAAAGGATATGGCACTTAGCCCGATTAATGTACTTTTTAATTTTACGCTGAGCGTAATCGCCGGATTTGCGGCGCGCACGCTACTTCCTAACATTGCAAGCCGACTTGAAAGACAATTTGATGAAAAACTGGCAGACGAGCGGAGAGAAATCGATAAAAAGATGAGTAAGCAAGAAGAACTAATTAAGACGGAAACCGAAAAGCAGATGGCCGTTCAACAAGCGGATATGAGATATCATCATGCATTGTCGGTAGGGACGTTTGCCCTTGGCCCCAGTATCGAATCAGACGATCACAGGGGAAGATTCTTTAGAAGGTATTTTGAAGGAGCGCCCAGCCGATCGTCGCGCGGGTATAATGCTTGCACGGATTTATTATGAAAAATTGCACGACATTGATCAATCTATACATGTTATAGAGGTCGCCCGTGAAAGCCAAGCGTCTAACGCGGGAAAAGACAAGGACTTCGCGGACGTTCTATACAACCTAGCCTGCTATGAAGCCTTAAAAGCGAAGGCTATTAGTGAGACAGACCCAAATTCAAGCACCGCACTTTATGTGGGTAAGCAGGCATTAGCGGACCTCGGCCAGTCCGTAGGCATCTTGCCCGAGAACCGCCGAGATGCCGCTAACGACCCAGACCTCTAGTTTCTTGCTGGAATGCCAGAGTTCAAGGCGTTGATCAATTAGACTTGATAAGCATGTCATCGTTATCTCTCCTCATCCCGGAAGAGATTAGCAGCCTACCAAAGCGCATGTAGTCAGACAAGCCCTTTCGCTCCGGGAGGTAGCTAGCGAGCCTCATGCGTTGTAGGCTGCCGAAGACTGGTAAGGACCTTCTAGCACGTCAAGTCTTTACCCCATCACATCTCCCCCTGATGAAGGAAGATACCTGATCCTGGCCTTGTTAGGCAAGGAATTTATCCCTAGATAGCGGCGAAACCAACTCCTACCATGTATCCGGCCTTTCAACGATCTTCCGAGCCATCCCCCGCTTCGCGGGCCGCGCCAGTGCCACGCGGATTTGCTGGATAATCTTCGCCCGCAACGCTCTGTTCTCGATTGGCAATTCCTTGGCGAACATCGCGTATTCCGCAATCTGCGGCGCTGTGAGCGGCTTGGCCGCCTCCCGCAAGGCAGCGAGGCACAGCCGCCTTTGCTCGCCGTGGCGGAAATACAGCCCGCGCGGTGTAGGACGTCTGGACGGGATCAGCTCAGGATTGGTCTGCGGCTCGAATAGCCGGATCACGGCGTCAATCTGGGCGAGGGCTTCCCGCTGCTTGCCGATTGCCAGCTCCGCCGCCTCAATCTCTCCGGCCAGCCTGGACCGCTTCCGGTGCAGCCCCATGAGCAGAAAGGTGTCTCGCTGCGGCATCCCATACATGGTAGAAGAATGTCGCACTGGCAGCCGCTATCTTGTGGTGGTCGTTGCTACATGATACCGGATCCATCCGTTTGGATTGGGTGTGGTGGTGGGTGCCGGTGCTGTTGGTAAGAGTGAGGTAGGCACCCACACCCAATCCAAGTAGAGGGTTCCAAGGGCATTGCCCTTGGCGGGGTGCGGGGCAGCGTCCCGCGCTTGCCTTCGCTTCGCTCGATCACCCTGCTGGCCTGGGTACGCCGTTCGAGCCGCCGCCGAGCGGATCGATGGCGGACGCCGAGAACCTGGCCCATTCGTGCCTTGAGGCAGCGTCCTCAATACCCCAGCGCCAATCCATCCTTCCGCGGCTCCGAGCCGGCGATCAAGCAGCCGCGTGCACGATCGATCCAGATCGCCTGCGCGCCGCCATGCGGACGCTCGATCAGTTCCAGCTCATGCCCCAGCCGTGACAGCCGGTCGCAGACTTCGGCGGTGATGCCTCGTTCGATCTGCACTTTCCCGTGCAATGGCAACAGCCGCGGCAGATCCATCGCTTCCTGAATATCCAGGCCGAACTCCAGCAGGTTGGTCAGGAACAGCGAGTGGCCCATCGGCTGGAAGTGCCCGCCCATCACGCCGTAGGGCATCACCGCCTGGCCGTCCTGCATCACCATGCCAGGAATGATCGTGTGCATCGGGCGCTTGCGGGCGCGATGCAGTTCGGATGGCCGCGCTCCAGCCGGAAGCCGAAGCCGCGGTTCTGCAGCATCACCCCGGAGCTTCTCCGCGAGGATGCCGGAGCCGAACCCCTGGAACAGCGAGTTGATGAAGCTGCACGCGTTGCCGTCGCGATCGACGACGCAGAGATAGACCGTGTCCTTGTGCGGCGGCAGCAGCGATTCGCCGGCCGCCGGCAACTGGCGCATGCCGCGGTCGTCGCTGATCAGCGCGCGCAATGCGGCGAGATAGGCGGGGTCGAGCAGCTTCTTGACCGGCACATCCGCCTGCGACGGGTCGGCGATGAAGGCGTCGCGGTCGCGATAGGCCAGCCGCGCCGCCTCGATATGCCGGTGGCAGCGCTGGCGCGCTGAGCGGCCCGTCCGGCGCCGTCTCGATACCCTCGAGAATGCCGAGGATCATCAGCGCGACCAGGCCCTGACCGTTCGGCGGGCACTGGTAGACATCGTAGCCGCGCCAGTTGAGCGTGATCGGCTCGACGAATTCCGCGTTGTGCAGGCCGGCGGCGAAATCCGCCTCGGTGTGCAGGCCGCCGCGGGCGCGCAGCGTGGCGACGATGTCGGCGGCGACCGGACCTTCGTAGAAGGCGCGGGCGCCGTGCCGCGGCGATGGCGCGCAGCGTCTCGGCCAGCGCCGGCTGCGGAACAGGTCGCCGGCGCGCGGGCGCGTGGCCGCCGGGCAGGAACGCGTGGGCGCCGTTCTTGCGCAGCTTGTCTTCCAGCCGCGCCCAGTCCCACGCCACCTTGTCGTGCACCGGCCAGCCGTCGGCGGCGAAGCGGATCGCCGGCTGCAGCAGCTCGTCGAGCCCCTTGCGGCCATGCGCCGCCAGCAGCGTCTCCCACGCGTTGACCGCGCCCGGCACGGTGACGCTGTGCGCCGAGGTGTTGTCCATGCGCGGTCGATGCCGTGCTGCTCGTACCAGTCGATCGTGGCCGCCGCGGGGGCGCGGCCCGAGCCGTTCAGCGCGATCACCTTCCCGGTGCCGGCCGGCGCGTAGAGGCAGAAGCAATCGCCGCCGATGCCGGTGGATTGCGGCTCGATCACGCACAGCACGGCGCAGGCGGCGACCGCCGCATCCAGCGCGTTGCCGCCGGCGCGCAGCACGTCGAGCGCCGTCAGCGTGGCGGCCGGCATGGAGGTGGCGGCCATGCCGTGCGTGGCATAGACCCGGCTGCGGCCGGGCAGGTGGAAGTCGCGCATCGGGCCTCCGGTGAAGCCGTGCGTCGGCGGCCAGACTGGCCGCGCCCGGGCAGCTTACCACAGCACTCCGGCATGGCATGATCGCCGCGAGGGAGGCAGCCATGCCCGAAACGATCGCGTATGCGGACTTCGAGCGGGTGGATATCCGCGTCGGCACGATCATCGAAGCGCAGCCGTTTCCCGAGGCGCGCAAGCCGGCGCTCAAGCTGACCATCGATTTCGGGGAGGA
This sequence comes from uncultured Pseudomonadota bacterium, assembly GCA_963810715.1. Classification (GTDB taxonomy): domain Bacteria; phylum Pseudomonadota; class Alphaproteobacteria; order Acetobacterales; family Acetobacteraceae; genus DATDIC01. The sequence continues at coordinate 71,841 of CAWEOZ010000005.1, forward strand.
GATCGGCACCAAGACGGTCCTCGGCGCAGATCACCGTGCATTACCGGCCGCGATCAGTTGATCGGCCGGCAGGTCTGCGCGGTGGTGAATTTCCCGCCGCGCCAGATCGGGCCGTTCATCAGCGAGGTGCTGACGCTCGGGATGCCGGACGAGGACGGCGCGGTCGTGCTGGTGCGGCCCGACTTCAAGGTGCCCGAACGGCGGCAGGCTGTTCTGATGCCGACGCACTACTACACCGTCACCTGGGACCAGTTGCATCGCGACGCCCGGGCGCTGGCATGGCGGCTGATGGACAAGGGGCCGTTTGCCGGCGTGCGTGGCGGTGACGCGCGGCGGGCTGATCCCGGCGGCGATCGTGGCGCGCGAGCTGGAATGCCGGGTGGTCGAAAGCGTCTCGATCGTGAGCTATGGCGGCGAGGCGGAGGCATCTCGCGGCACGCCCGTGGTGACCAAGCCGCCCACCGCGGCGGGCGACGGGACCGGGTTCCTGATCGTCGACGACCTGGTGGATACCGGCAGCACCGCGCGCGTGGTGCGGGCGCTGCTGCCGCGGGCGCATTTCGCCTGCATCTATGCGAAGCCGGCCAGCGCGGGAGGTGGTGGACAGTTTCGTCACCGAGGTGTCGCAGGACACCTGGATCCTGTTCCCGTGGGACACCGAGCCGCAGTTCATCGCGCCGCTGGCGCAGCGTGGGTCTCGGTAGGTGGCGTTGCCGTCGAAGATTGCGATCCAGGCCGGCATGATCGCGGGCGAGGGAGCAGGGTCAAGGAGGCGGGGATAATTCATGAGTAACGCGGAGTTTCGCTATGTCACCTGGCACATCGATACCGACAAGGAGCGGGCGATGGAGCAGGGCCACAGCCCGCTGTGGCGGCACTTCATCGACACGATCCCCGAGGCCGATCTGTCGACGCGCGAGGTGCTCGATTTCGGTTGCAACCGCGGTGGATTCCTGCGGCTTCTGCACGCCGTCAAGCCGTTCCGGCGGGCGGTCGGGCTGGATATCGCACAGGCCTCGATCTCCGCCGCCCGTGAACTGGCTGGGGTCGCGCCGATCGAGTACGAGGTGGGATCGGACGCGTCGGCATGGCCCGATCGGTTCGATTTCGCGTTCAGCTACGAGGTCGTCTATCTGCTGCCCGATCTTGCGGCCCATGCTGCCGGCATGCACGTGGCCCTGCGGCGGGAGGCGTCTATTACGCGGTGACAGGCTGTCATACGGATAGTCCGCTCTGGCCAGCGTTTCGTCGTGTGATCGGCGAAAGCACCAATGCGCCGGTGCAGGATCGCTCGCCGGAGGATTATGCCGCCGCGTTCGAGGCGGCGGGTTTTGAGGTGTCCGTGCGGCGCTTCGGGTATAATGGGTTCGTGCCGGTGCCAGGCGAGACGCGATACTATCAGAAGTTGACCGATGCCATCGATTACGCGGCGGAACACAAATTGCTGTTTCGTTGCGTCAGGCGCGGCTGAGACCAACCGCCCTATTGGTTGCCTCCCCCGCCTGTCCCACCCCGACTTCTTGATCGAGATCGATCTGGTGGCGATCGCCGAGGCTTGACCTCCTCTCTGCCCTCGGGGGCGGAGAGGGCCGGGGAGAGCTGGGGGACTCCGGAGCGCGCAGGCGCCCACCTCACCCTCCCTCTCCCCCTGAAGGGTGGAGAGGGTTTTCGACGACCTTAATGCGCCGCCGCCGCAGCGGCGCGGGGCCTGATCTCGCCGCGGAGGGCTGCGGCGTGGTTGCCCTTGGTGACGCAGCCGACCTCGTCGGCGATGCGGGTCCAGCTGTCGCCGCCATCCTCGCTCATATGCACGGTGCCCTCGGTGTCACCGACGAAGAGCTCGTAGCCGCCGGGCCAGCACGCCATGGTCAGCGCCTCGATATTGGCGCGGGGCGCCACGGCGAAGCCCTTCGGCTCGGTGTCCCAGCTGCGCCCGTGATCGCGGCTGCGCACGATCGTGGTGTCGGCGACATGCGTGCCCATCCAGAAGCCGGGATGGAACTTCGCGCCCGACATGAACAGAATCTTCTCGTCGGGCGACAGCATCATGTGGTCGGGATAGGCCAGGCGGAACTCCTCGCCGGTCAGCCGCTCCCAGTGATCGCCGCCATCGCTGCTCCGATAGAGGCCGACGCCTGTCGTCATGAACACGGTGTCGGGCCGCGACGGCAGCAGCATCACCTGGTGGACGTCGCGATAGGCGCCGTCGTCGGGCTTGGAATAATCGGCGAACTCGCGCCAGGACTGGCCGCCATCCTCGGTCTTGAGCAGCGCGCCCTGCTCGATCGCGGCGTAGATGCGCTGCGGCGTGCGCGGATCGAACACCATCATCTTGGTGTGGGCGATGTGCGGCGGCTCCGGGAAGGTCCAGTATTCGGTGCCCGGCACCTGGCGCAGCGCCGGAAGCTCGCTCCAGCTTTGGCCGAGATCGCGGCTCTTGAAGAGCGCGGCGGGCTGCGTCCCGGCATAGAGCGTGATGCCGCCCGCTTCGGCGACCGACGCGACGGTATAAACATTCTTGAAGGCGAGGCCGGAATTGCGCTCTTCCCAGCGCGCGCCGTCTTCGCTGAAGAGCACGCCATCGCCATGCGTGCCGACGAAAATGCCGGGCCGGCCCGGCAAGGTCGTCAAGGTCGTCGCGTGCAGGCCGGCGAGCGCGGTGCCGGCCTTGCGCCACGCGCCGGACGATTCGCGCGCCAGCGTTGTGACGCCGCTCGAGGTGGCGACCAGCAACCGGTCCGGCGCGCTCGCGCCGTCATAGCGGTTCATTCCATTGGGGGAGAGACAGGCCAGCATGATCGCACCTCCTCGCTCGAAGACAATCTTGCACGGCGCATATCGCCATGTTAATCCGACTGTCCGGTCGGAAAAGATATACGACTGAGCCAGTCGGAAAAGCAAGAGGTCGATTTTGACGCGGAAAAAAGAGATCGATCGGGATAGGATTTTAGATGCCGCCGAGGCCGTGATTCTTGAATCCGGTGGCCGAAGTTTCACGCTCGACGCCGTCGCCGCGCGTGCCGGCATAAGCAAGGGCGGTCTCGTCTATAGCTTCGCGACTAAAGATGACTTGGTGCACGCAGCGCTCGAAAGGGAAATGGCGCGCTTTCAGGAGGCCGTGCGCCGCCGGGTCGGCGGCGGGCCGACCGAGCCGGTCGAACTGGTCCTGGCCCATATCGAGGAAGCACTCGACGAGGATGACGCCTCAACGCAAAAGGCTGCTTTTCTCGTAACCGCGTTGGTGCACGCCCCTGACATGCTGGAGCCAGTGCGACACTATTACCGCGTACTGCTCGATCCGCTTCGATCGGAAGGTGGCGATATGCATGAAGTCCGTCACGCACTGCTGGCTGTTGAAGGAATTTTCCTGCTCCGAGGACTTGGCTTCGTCGAGGTCTCGGCGGAGGAACAGAAATCCGTCCTGCTCCACGCGCGCGATATCGTCGTCGCGGTGTTGGCCAAGCATCGAGCGTGCGCCCCATCCACGCTCCTAGACCAAAATGA
>CAWEOZ010000006.1:0-359171 GCA_963810715.1 uncultured Pseudomonadota bacterium
GCACGGGAGCGCGGATCGAAACAATCTATGCGCTCCACAGGAAGGTCCTTAATCGCGTCGCTCCCCGCGCGGGAGCGTGGATTGAAACGTCTGTCGAGCCTACAGCGATATCGTCGGCGCCGATGTCGCTCCCCGCGCGGGAGCGTGGATTGAAACACATCATCGTCAGTGGCCAGCGCGACTCGTGCGCTCGTCGCTCCCCGCGCGGGAGCGTGGATTGAAACTCGACATGCCGACGAGGTCAACGCAAGCCCTGCGTGTCGCTCCCCGCGCGGGAGCGTGGATTGAAACTCGTGTCGACGACGATTCGCGAGTCGCATGTGCAGGTCGCTCCCCGCGCGGGAGCGTGGATTGAAACCGACATGACGGCATCGCAGCAGCTCGATCGACACGGTCGCTCCCCGCGCGGGAGCGTGGATTGAAACATCGCGATACGGTCATGCACGGCATGATGCCGCATGCAGTCGCTCCCCGCGCGGGAGCGTGGATTGAAACTGTCACGGACTGATCGAGACGTATCGCCGCGTCGACGGTCGCTCCCCGCGCGGGAGCGTGGATTGAAACTGCATGTACGTCTGCAGTTGCGTCAGCGTGACGTCGGCGTCGCTCCCCGCGCGGGAGCGTGGATTGAAACGCATTGATGCGATGGACATTGCGCGTCAGATGCTCGTGTCGCTCCCCGCGCGGGAGCGTGGATTGAAACCCTGTAGCATCGGCTGGTCACTGCCGTCGGCTAGCCGTCGCTCCCCGCGCGGGAGCGTGGATTGAAACCAGTCTCGTACCGTCTGTGATTACCGGCATAGCGCGTCGCTCCCCGCGCGGGAGCGTGGATTGAAACGTCGACGCCATGACGCTAGTCGCGCAGATTGCATCGCGTCGCTCCCCGCGCGGGAGCGTGGATTGAAACCGTCAGGCCATGACCGACATGCGACGCATCGCACGGTCGCTCCCCGCGCGGGAGCGTGGATTGAAACACCGAATGCGCCAGCATCGGCGCAGCCGAGCTGCACGTCGCTCCCCGCGCGGGAGCGTGGATTGAAACATCTGTCGATCGACATCGGCTGTGGTCGTCTGACGTCGTCGCTCCCCGCGCGGGAGCGTGGATTGAAACGCTGATGCTCAGTCGGCAATGGCATCTCGCCAGCTGGTCGCTCCCCGCGCGGGAGCGTGGATTGAAACAGCATCGCCGAATGCTGCGTCGTGGCAGCTCGACGCGTCGCTCCCCGCGCGGGAGCGTGGATTGAAACATGTCAGTCGAGCTCGACTTCAGCATAGTCGTCAGTCGCTCCCCGCGCGGGAGCGTGGATTGAAACATCGCAGTCCGTCGCCGTCGTATTCAGCCACGATCGTCGCTCCCCGCGCGGGAGCGTGGATTGAAACATCGCTAGCAGCTGGACGACTCGGCATACCGTCGACGTCGCTCCCCGCGCGGGAGCGTGGATTGAAACACCGGCATCAGGGCTCAGCTGGTGCCTGCACGATGGTCGCTCCCCGCGCGGGAGCGTGGATTGAAACATCGCGTTGACCGGCGTCTGCGGTCGATCGTCCGGGTCGCTCCCCGCGCGGGAGCGTGGATTGAAACTCTAGCTGACGATGGCAGATCGGCTCGCGAGTGCGTCGCTCCCCGCGCGGGAGCGTGGATTGAAACCGTCTGAACATGTGCGATCACTGCAGCTGAATCACGTCGCTCCCCGCGCGGGAGCGTGGATTGAAACACCGATCCGCATCGAGCGCTCGAACCGTGGCTGCGTCGCTCCCCGCGCGGGAGCGTGGATTGAAACACGTGACGCCAAGCTGAGCGTCGTCATGCGACCTGCAGGTCGCTCCCCGCGCGGGAGCGTGGATTGAAACGCTCATCGATCGCCAACGTCGGAACGCTCGACCATGCGTCGCTCCCCGCGCGGGAGCGTGGATTGAAACTACCGGCTCAGATGCGCTCGGCAGCTCGATCGCTGCGTCGCTCCCCGCGCGGGAGCGTGGATTGAAACATCCGAGTTGTTGCCGTCAGACTGTCGCGCCGATCGTCGCTCCCCGCGCGGGAGCGTGGATTGAAACCGCACTGACCGTCGCGAGACTGCGACTGACGAGCATGTCGCTCCCCGCGCGGGAGCGTGGATTGAAACATCGTCGACGTCGTGGAACGTCGCAGGCGGAACGGTCGCTCCCCGCGCGGGAGCGTGGATTGAAACACGCTGCAGCGTAGGACATATGTCGCCGATGCCGTGTCGCTCCCCGCGCGGGAGCGTGGATTGAAACATGAGTCGGCGAGCCCGAGACGTCGTGCGACTGCATGTCGCTCCCCGCGCGGGAGCGTGGATTGAAACCTACGTCGCCGTCGTGGGCGTCGCAGGGGAGACGGTCGCTCCCCGCGCGGGAGCGCGGATTGAAACCTCACGTCGGCGTAGTGCTGCGGTTCGACCAGATGACGTCGCTCCCCGCGCGGGAGCGTGGATTGAAACGCGCATCCTACGCGGCCGGAATACGTCGCGCACGCTGGTCGCTCCTCGCGCGGGAGCGCGGATTGAAACATCGCCATGGAGCGTAGCATGCCGCGACCTCGCAGGTCGCTCCCCGCGCGGGAGCGCGGATTGAAACGACGTCCGCGCACGCTGTCACTGGCCGGTCAACGTCGCTCCTCGCGCGGGAGCGCGGATTGAAACGTCTCCGTGATGCACGTCGGGATCGACCATCGCGACGTCGCTCCCCGCGCGGGAGCGCGGATTGAAACACCGAGTCATGGCAGTGCGGCCGCAAGCTCGCGTCGTCGCTCCCCGCGCGGGAGCGCGGATTGAAACTATGTTCATGGGTCGTCGCCGTCGTGCACGCGGTCGCTCCCCGCGCGGGAGCGCGGATCGAAACATGGGGTCCGACAGCGACCGCCTCGCCGGCGAGTCGCTCCCCGCGCGGGAGCGCGGATTGAAACTGCTCGCAAGGCCCGTCGCGGCCCACGCTGCCTCGTCGCTCCCCGCGCGGGAGCGCGGATCGAAACACGCAGGCTTCGAGCGGTCAGCCCGAGTAGATCGACGTCGCTCCCCGCGCGGGAGCGCGGATCGAAACAATCAAGAGTCGCTGGGCAGCGGTAGGATCAGCCCGTCGCTCCCCGCACGGGAGCGCGGATCGAAACATTCACGCAGAGGTGCGCGGGCGAAGCTACGCACGTCGCTCCCCGCACGGGAGCGCGGATCGAAACATAGGTCACAGCCGCACAGGCCACGTCCTGACGCGTCGCTCCCCGCACGGGAGCGCGGATCGAAACAGGCGCGCGCTGAGCGGCATCCTAGCCACGGCCCGGTCGCTCCCCGCACGGGAGCGCGGATCGAAACTGGCAACGATATCGCGCGCAAGGACGCACAAGGGACGTCGCTCCCCGCACGGGAGCGCGGATCGAAACCACCAATCGTGTCCAATAGCCGCTTGGCAAGTCGTCGCTCCCCGCACGGGAGCGCGGATCGAAACTGTGCCAGCTTCGGAACGCCATCACCAGCGCGCCGTCGCTCCCCGCACGGGAGCGCGGATCGAAACGAGTGCGATCATGTCGAGGGCCTCGAGCGACGTCTGGTCGCTCCCCGCACGGGAGCGCGGATCGAAACATCTCACGTCGCTCCGCGGGTTATGCGGACGCAGTCGTCGCTCCCCGCACGGGAGCGCGGATCGAAACACCATTGGACGCACGTTGCAAGACGCGTGCCGCAAGTCGCTCCCCGCACGGGAGCGCGGATCGAAACAGTGCAGCCCGCCATCAATGCACCCTCCACACGTCGCTCCCCGCACGGGAGCGCGGATCGAAACGGCCCGCCCGACATCTACCGGCACGACGGCACCAGTCGCTCCCCGCACGGGAGCGCGGATCGAAACGCAGCCGAACAGCACGTGCCTCACGGTCCTCCAGTCGCTCCCCGCACGGGAGCGCGGATCGAAACATCGATCAGGACGTGACTTTAGAAGTCGTGGGCGTCGCTCCCCGCACGGGAGCGCGGATCGAAACGCTGTCGGGCTGGCAGCATGACAGAACTGATCGCATGTCGCTCCCCGCACGGGAGCGCGGATCGAAACACCACCAGGACAGGCTGCATTAAGCTCCACTGAAGAGTCGCTCCCCGCACGGGAGCGCGGATCGAAACACCTACGCATGCAGGCCTTGACCGCGAGTGCAAGTCGCTCCCCGCACGGGAGCGCGGATCGAAACAGTGTCGACCGCAGGCAACGCGTAGCCTGCACCACGTCGCTCCCCGCACGGGAGCGCGGATCGAAACTGGCAGTTTGATCGTGAATGCCGCCGGCTGCTCATGTCGCTCCCCGCACGGGAGCGCGGATCGAAACGTCGCGGACTCGGGCGTGGGCTGCTTGCCGCGCTCGTCGCTCCCCGCACGGGAGCGCGGATCGAAACAACATCGTCCAGCGCCTCGACACTGAGCGGCTGCGGGTCGCTCCCCGCACGGGAGCGCGGATCGAAACAACGCTGGCGACCAACGCGATCGATCACGCTCGACTGCGTCGCTCCCCGCACGGGAGCGCGGATCGAAACACCGCCAGCGACGTCCATCGCAGCGAACACGGCACGTCGCTCCCCGCACGGGAGCGCGGATCGAAACAGCGGCGCGCGGACAGAACGTCGTGGCGCACCACGTCGCTCCCCGCACGGGAGCGCGGATCGAAACCGCCAGCACCGCCGGCCGTGCTGCCTTTGCCGGGTCGCTCCCCGCACGGGAGCGCGGATCGAAACGTCCGTGCATCTGCTCGATGGCAACAATCGCCAGGTCGCTCCCCGCACGGGAGCGCGGATCGAAACTTCGCCCGGGCAATCTTGATGATATTGGACTCGCGTCGCTCCCCGCACGGGAGCGCGGATCGAAACACCAGGTCTGTCGGTGTCGGCCGCAATGGACCCGTGTCGCTCCCCGCACGGGAGCGCGGATCGAAACGCCATCTGAGCCGCGTTCGCTGGAGGCGGCCTGGTCGCTCCCCGCACGGGAGCGCGGATCGAAACAACATCGCGCGAGTAGCATGCAATGCAATCGCGAGTCGCTCCCCGCACGGGAGCGCGGATCGAAACACCGTGCAGCCGCCGGCGGTGACGACGGTACACGGTCGCTCCCCGCACGGGAGCGCGGATCGAAACGTAGCGGAGCGCAGCGCCGTTCACGGCACCGTCCAGTCGCTCCCCGCACGGGAGCGCGGATCGAAACAGGCACGCTCCGTCGATGCACCAGCAAACGGCGTGTCGCTCCCCGCACGGGAGCGCGGATCGAAACATCCCGGCCGTCACGATGGATGCCAGCGCCGCGCGTCGCTCCCCGCACGGGAGCGCGGATCGAAACTTGCACGGCAGAAGTGATGCTCGACGAATACGAAGGTCGCTCCCCGCACGGGAGCGCGGATCGAAACAGCTCAGACCCGCGCTACAGGCCGCTTCCAGCAAGTCGCTCCCCGCACGGGAGCGCGGATCGAAACAGGCGCGCCCGACGAATGGAGGCGCGCATTCCACGTCGCTCCCCGCACGGGAGCGCGGATCGAAACCCGATCATGCCGTGCAGTTCGATAGACTGCCGAGGTCGCTCCCCGCACGGGAGCGCGGATCGAAACATGGTCCATAACATTTGGCCAGCTCCTTGCGGCTTGTCGCTCCCCGCACGGGAGCGCGGATCGAAACATCGGGACCAAGCTGCCGCTTATGCGGCAGCGCCAGTCGCTCCCCGCACGGGAGCGCGGATCGAAACCGGTAATCGTGACAGACGCCGTGTTCGCCATCGGGTCGCTCCCCGCACGGGAGCGCGGATCGAAACATGGCGAACTACCCGGGATCGAATGTCATCGGGGGTCGCTCCCCGCACGGGAGCGCGGATCGAAACTTGGCTAATGATCTTGCCTTTCTGATGGGCAGACGTCGCTCCCCGCACGGGAGCGCGGATCGAAACTATCTCGCGCTGGCGCATATCCTCGCCGTCCGCGTCGCTCCCCGCACGGGAGCGCGGATCGAAACAGTCGCGAACATGCGCGCGATCTCACGACACGCATGTCGCTCCCCGCACGGGAGCGCGGATCGAAACCCGGAGCCATTAGATGTTGCATTTGGACTGCCCGTGTCGCTCCCCGCACGGGAGCGCGGATCGAAACCAGTCGAGGCGGTCGCGTGCATCAGCCCCATCATTGTCGCTCCCCGCACGGGAGCGCGGATCGAAACTGATCAATGTGCCTCCCGGTGCCATGAAGTCGAGTCGCTCCCCGCACGGGAGCGCGGATCGAAACGGCTCACAGGAGGGAAGGTCCAGCCCAACGACTGTCGCTCCCCGCACGGGAGCGCGGATCGAAACATCCAGGATCAGCACGTCACTGTTGCGATCGGCCGGTCGCTCCCCGCACGGGAGCGCGGATCGAAACGTTTCTATCATGGGGCGTCGAGCGACAGTGGGAGGTCGCTCCCCGCACGGGAGCGCGGATCGAAACGTTATCAGGCGCGCCGTGGCACAGGCGCACGCTGGTCGCTCCCCGCACGGGAGCGCGGATCGAAACGGTCTCGACCTGCGTGAATCCGCAGGCGTCCAGGTCGCTCCCCGCACGGGAGCGCGGATCGAAACACGCGCATAGCAGCGCCTCCCTCTCATCGTTGAGGTCGCTCCCCGCACGGGCGCGCGGATCGAAACCAATCATCACGCATGGCGCGGCCAGCCGGAACGGTCGCTCCCCGCACGGGAGCGCGGATCGAAACACGACCGATCGTCAAGCGCCAGCGGCACGAAGTCGGGTCGCTCCCCGCACGGGAGCGCGGATCGAAACATATCGCGCAGGAAACGCACGGCACTAGATGTGCGTCGCTCCCCGCACGGGAGCGCGGATCGAAACAGCCTGGACCTTGCATGCCGCCATCAACGCGGTGTCGCTCCCCGCACGGGAGCGCGGATCGAAACACGGTCACTCTGCCGCCCTCCGATAACTCGACCACGTCGCTCCCCGCACGGGAGCGCGGATCGAAACATCTCCGGGATACATGTGACCGTTGATGAGGATTGTCGCTCCCCGCACGGGAGCGCGGATCGAAACTTTCGCCAAGGCGTTGGCAATGCGCTTCTGAACAAGTCGCTCCCCGCACGGGAGCGCGGATCGAAACACCACCGATGCCCAATCCCCATGCGTCGGTTGGGTCGCTCCCCGCACGGGAGCGCGGATCGAAACCCTACCTACCCCATCTCGCAACCGGCAACGTCATGTCGCTCCCCGCACGGGAGCGCGGATCGAAACATCCTGAGCATCGTCGGTCAGATCATGCCAAAACGGTCGCTCCCCGCACGGGAGCGCGGATCGAAACAACCAATCGAGCACGCACCATAGCTTCGACGCGCGTCGCTCCCCGCACGGGAGCGCGGATCGAAACAACGCCTACTCGCCGGGCACAACCATTGAAGGGCGTCGCTCCCCGCACGGGAGCGCGGATCGAAACACGGTATCGCTTGCTAATCAGACGGCCAATACGAAGTCGCTCCCCGCACGGGAGCGCGGATCGAAACTGGAGGCATCCGATGCTGCATGATCCGTCAGAGCGTCGCTCCCCGCACGGGAGCGCGGATCGAAACCTTGGTTCGTCGCTGGACACAGGAATGGAGCAGAGTCGCTCCCCGCACGGGAGCGCGGATCGAAACGATTTGCTCGCCTTGGAAGCCATTGAGCACGTGCGTCGCTCCCCGCACGGGAGCGCGGATCGAAACCACCTGAACAGCTTGGCAGGCAGTAGAATCGCGTGTCGCTCCCCGCACGGGAGCGCGGATCGAAACAACCTAAGATTCGCTGTTGCCCTAGGGGATACGGTCGCTCCCCGCACGGGAGCGCGGATCGAAACAACCAGGAGATAACGCTATGCGAACCAATGTCCCGTCGCTCCCCGCACGGGAGCGCGGATCGAAACGCCATCGGGTCCGGGACCCCGTATTTCCTGGCGGGTCGCTCCCCGCACGGGAGCGCGGATCGAAACGGTCGTGCCGACGCCAGGTGCGTTTAATGCTCAGGTCGCTCCCCGCACGGGAGCGCGGATCGAAACCCTCACGCTGCCTGATATCGGTCATACGGCAGGACGTCGCTCCCCGCACGGGAGCGCGGATCGAAACATCTCCGAGCTCAAAGCCTTTGTAGGTAACAACCTGTCGCTCCCCGCACGGGAGCGCGGATCGAAACAAACCACAGGCCGGATCGCTCTCCATCAAGCCCGGTCGCTCCCCGCACGGGAGCGCGGATCGAAACGCGCTGTTCATCGGCGGCAACCTGACGGCTCCGAGTCGCTCCCCGCACGGGAGCGCGGATCGAAACTCCAGGGTCCTGGGCAACCCCATATGCGCGGCCAGTCGCTCCCCGCACGGGAGCGCGGATCGAAACGGGATTCAGCTGCGGTCAGGATGGATTGCCGCCGCGTCGCTCCCCGCACGGGAGCGCGGATCGAAACGGCTTATAGTCGCCGGTCCCGCCGATGAGCAGCAGTCGCTCCCCGCACGGGAGCGCGGATCGAAACTCCGCTGCCAAGCCGCCATAGAAGTCAAACTCCCGTCGCTCCCCGCACGGGAGCGCGGATCGAAACGGCTTATAGGCGCCGCTATCACTGGTGAGCAGCAGTCGCTCCCCGCACGGGAGCGCGGATCGAAACTCTTGCCGAGCGTGTCGTCCAGGAAGGAATAGATCGTCGCTCCCCGCACGGGAGCGCGGATCGAAACTCCGCTGCCAAGCCGCCATAGAAGTCAAACTCCCGTCGCTCCCCGCACGGGAGCGCGGATCGAAACGGCTTATAGGCGCCGCTATCACTGGTGAGCAGCAGTCGCTCCCCGCACGGGAGCGCGGATCGAAACTCTTGCCGAGCGTGTCGTCCAGGAAGGAATAGATCGTCGCTCCCCGCACGGGAGCGCGGATCGAAACCTGTGCGCCGCCAGCGTCGCCGCAGCCGCCGCAAGTCGCTCCCCGCGCGGGAGCGCGGATCGAAACGCTTGGGCTAGTGCCACATCGACGACCAGCAAAGGTCGCTCCCCGCACGGGAGCGCGGATCGAAACCGGTGGTTACGTCCGCCGGCAACGTGACATACGAGTCGCTCCCCGCACGGGAGCGCGGATCGAAACGCCAGCCACCACGGCTCCCCCGCGCGATACCGGGTCGCTCCCCGCACGGGAGCGCGGATCGAAACTCAGAACAAAACCTCATCCGAGATAGCGGCCGTCATGTCGCTCCCCGCACGGGAGCGCGGATCGAAACAGCAACACATACAGCGGATCGGCCACAGGGGCGCGTCGCTCCCCGCACGGGAGCGCGGATCGAAACACCCGTTGACACACCGCGCTGCACTCGCACGATAGTCGCTCCCCGCACGGGAGCGCGGATCGAAACACCCGTTGACACACCGCGCTGCACCCGCACGACAGTCGCTCCCCGCACGGGAGCGCGGATCGAAACAAGGCTCAGGTAACATACGGGCGCCCGAAAGCGGGTCGCTCCCCGCACGGGAGCGCGGATCGAAACATGCCATACCCGCGCGCCATAGCTTGCAGTGCGCGTCGCTCCCCGCACGGGAGCGCGGATCGAAACGGGCAAGAGCGCGTGCATGTGCGTCCACAGCTCCGTCGCTCCCCGCACGGGAGCGCGGATCGAAACAATCAGGGTCTGCTCGGCGATCTGCGCCCCGAGGGTCGCTCCCCGCACGGGAGCGCGGATCGAAACATCCTGAACCTTGAAGGCGGCACCACGGTAACCATGTCGCTCCCCGCACGGGAGCGCGGATCGAAACACGCGCATAACAGCGCCTCCATCTCATCGTTGAGGTCGCTCCCCGCACGGGAGCGCGGATCGAAACACGATCGGACATGTTGCGACTTACGCGGATACGGGTCGCTCCCCGCACGGGAGCGCGGATCGAAACGCTTATAGCCGCCGCCAGCGCTGATGAGCAGCATGTCGCTCCCCGCACGGGAGCGCGGATCGAAACTGTGACATCGGCTCGCTGCCTGATACAGATCGGCGTCGCTCCCCGCACGGGAGCGCGGATCGAAACATCAGCTCCAGGGACCATTCCGTCAGCTCCACCACGTCGCTCCCCGCACGGGAGCGCGGATCGAAACGATCGGGTATGATGCGGAGTGGCACTGTATTCCCGTCGCTCCCCGCACGGGAGCGCGGATCGAAACATCCGGGACCTGCGCGATAACAAGGCCACGCTCGTCGCTCCCCGCACGGGAGCGCGGATCGAAACACGCGCCGCAACGCGGGGCGTCATCGCGAGGTGGGTCGCTCCCCGCACGGGAGCGCGGATCGAAACAAGCCGAGACGTCCAGCCTCGGGCAAGACAATGACGTCGCTCCCCGCACGGGAGCGCGGATCGAAACAAGACCAGATAACCCAGGGTGCGCAAGCCGCGAGTCGCTCCCCGCACGGGAGCGCGGATCGAAACGCCAGCGCAGCGGCATCATCGCCACCGACGCCGGGTCGCTCCCCGCACGGGAGCGCGGATCGAAACACGGGTTGATCAGCACGCTTGGCGCAAACCGCTATGTCGCTCCCCGCACGGGAGCGCGGATCGAAACAGCGCCGAGACGCAAAACCAGACGCAGACACTTGGTCGCTCCCCGCACGGGAGCGCGGATCGAAACGGCCGTCAACGCCTTCCGCAACCCATGGAACGAGTCGCTCCCCGCACGGGAGCGCGGATCGAAACATGGACGACGGAACACAGGCGGAATGGGGATACGGGTCGCTCCCCGCACGGGAGCGCGGATCGAAACGTCATACGTCCAATCGAGAAACGCGAACCTGTCCAGGTCGCTCCCCGCACGGGAGCGCGGATCGAAACCAAATAAAGCCGCCTGCCCCGGATAAAATGTAGTGTCGCTCCCCGCACGGGAGCGCGGATCGAAACGACTGCGCGGCGGTCCAGATGAGGTGATGGCGAGTCGCTCCCCGCACGGGAGCGCGGATCGAAACGAGCTGTTGGTTGTGCAGGCCGGCGGCAATGTCGAGTCGCTCCCGGCACGGGAGCGCGGATCGAAACACCGCTCGTGAGCGATACACCGCCGAAGGTGCTGGTCGCTCCCCGCACGGGAGCGCGGATCGAAACATCCAAATAGCATGAGCATCTGGGACGACAGTATGTCGCTCCCCGCACGGGAGCGCGGATCGAAACACCGCCATCACCGCCCGCGCCGAGGGCGCCAGCCGTCGCTCCCCGCACGGGAGCGCGGATCGAAACTTGTCGGCGCTGCGCGGCTTGCAAGCTATGCAGCGCGTCGCTCCCCGCACGGGAGCGCGGATCGAAACCCCGCCGCGCCGGGCGTCAACCGCGGCGGGGGAGTCGCTCCCCGCACGGGAGCGCGGATCGAAACTCGCGCGCGCTCAGCAGATCAACACCCTTCAGACGTCGCTCCCCGCACGGGAGCGCGGATCGAAACAAGCAATCAAGCACGGTTGTTATCTTGACCGTGCGTCGCTCCCCGCACGGGAGCGCGGATCGAAACGCGCGTAACGCTGCCACGCTGAGGGATAAGCTGCGTCGCTCCCCGCACGGGAGCGCGGATCGAAACGTGACCGTCAGCGTGCCGCCGTCGTTGTGGCCGCGTCGCTCCCCGCACGGGAGCGCGGATCGAAACACCCAAGTGTTGCAGGTGCCAACGCTGTCTCAAGTCGCTCCCCGCACGGGAGCGCGGATCGAAACAGCCCAAAGAGCCCAGGGATGCCGCTGGGGGACTGTCGCTCCCCGCACGGGAGCGCGGATCGAAACACTGTTAAGATAACCGCCGAGACGGAAGAGGAACGTCGCTCCCCGCACGGGAGCGCGGATCGAAACCAGCCGCCGCCCACGGAGACCAGCACGTCCATTGTCGCTCCCCGCACGGGAGCGCGGATGAAACACGCTGACGGCACCTCCTACACCCCTGGGCAGACGTCGCTCCCCGCACGGGAGCGCGGATCGAAACATGGGCGCCGTCGCGCAGGCATTGATGGCTGACGTCGCTCCCCGCACGGGAGCGCGGATCGAAACATGCTAGTCCCCTGGGAGCACACCAAAAGCAAAAGTCGCTCCCCGCACGGGAGCGCGGATCGAAACCTGCACAACGCCGCCTGCTCTTGGTAGGCTTGTGGTCGCTCCCCGCACGGGAGCGCGGATCGAAACACGACAACCCTCACACACTGCCGGCCCTGCGTAAGTCGCTCCCCGCACGGGTGGAAAACAGCGTGCAAAACTTTCCAGATTCCGGGGGTAAACAGCGTCCAATAGTTTCCACCCTGGTTCATGCGATCATCCGGCTTTTGGGCCGGAGCATCTGGGGTGTTGCACATGGACTTGATTGCCGAGATCCGGCGCCGTCATTTGGTGAGCAAGGAGAGCATCAGTTCGATTGCGCGTGACTTGAAGCTGTCGCGGCCGACGGTTCGCAAGCACTGCCGGACACGCCACGAGCCACGCTACCAGCGGCGCGAGCAGCCGACGCCGATGCTGGGCGCCTTCCAGGAGACGCTGGAGGCCTGGCTGCACACCGAACGCCTTCTCCCGAAAGCCCAGCGCCGCACCGCCCGGCGGCTATTCGAAGGATTGCAAGGCGAGGGATATCGCGGCGCCTATGACAGCGTGCAGCGCTTCGTGCGGCGCTGGAAGGCAGCCAAACCCGGCGCCGCCATCGTCCAAGCCTTTGTTCCGCTTGCCTTTGCACCTGGTGAAGTGTGCCAGTTCGACTGGAGCCACGAGCAGGTCGAGCTTGGCGGTGTCATGCAAACCATCAAAGTCGCCCATTTCCGGCTGACCTTTAGCCCGAAGTTTCCATTTGAGAACTGCGTAAGAGGCTGATTTGATTCGATGATTTGGCGATCAGCCTTTTGGTCTACTGGACACGCATTGGTTGGATGTTGAGCAGCCTGAATGCGTCCTCCTGGAGCTTGGTTGGTTCGGCGTACAGCGTGAAGCTATGCGCGAGGCGTAGCGGCACACGCATGGTGTTGCGGGTCAGGGTGCCGAGATGGGCCATGAGGCCGGCGAAGCCCATGACGCGCAGACCGCCGGCTGAGCGCTTGGTCGCCTTCTTGGTCTTGGCGAGTTCGGATGGCTCGGTGCTGACGATGGGTGAGGAGCGTTCTGCCCTCGTGGCGGTAAGCCCGGTGTCATGGAACAACAGCGGTGCCAGGGCGTGCCGCAGATGCCACTCGACGTGATAGGCGAGCATGCACAGGAAGACGTGGGCGCGCACGCGCGGTGCGGTCCAATGGCGGATCGGGCGGATATCGAGATCGACGGTCTTCAGGCTGCGGAAGGCCCGCTCGACGCGGGACAGGTCCTTGTAGGCCTGCACCGCTTCATTCGCATCGAGCTGCCCGGCCGGCACGGATGTGCGGATCACGTAGATACCGTCGAGACGAGCCTCCTGTTCTATCTGCTGCGTCCGACGCTGGAAGGCGAAGTGGCCATCGCGGATCGCCACGGCGAAGTGCTTGGCCATCTTCCGGCTGTTCACCACGCCACCGACCGCCAGGCCGATCTCGGCGGCACTGCGCAACGGTGAGTTCCTGCGGCGGACCTGCGCCTGGATGCGGAGCAACTCGCGTTCGGTGGCGGCCAGCAATTCCTCCCGCTTGCGCGCGCGTTCGGCGGCGAGTTCGCGGTTGCGGCAGACAATGAGCCGTTCGCCGGGGAACATCTCGGGCGCGCTGATCTCGGCCAGGTCGCGCTCGTCGAACAGCGACAGCTGCAACGGCCCGTTCTCCGCCGCCAACGCTTGAATGGCCGGTGCCCGCAGGCAGGTGATCCAGTCCACGCCGGCAGCTTTGAGGTCTGCGTCGATCCGCGCCGAGGTGATCATGCCGCGGTCGCCCACCAGCACCACGCGGTTGATGCCGAAGCGGTCCTTGAGCTTCTCGACCTGCGAGCTCAGCGTCGCCGGATCGGCCGTGTTGCCATCGAACACCTCGACCGCGACCGGCAATCCGTCTCGTGTGCACAACAGCCCATACACGATCTGTGGGCGGTCACCGCGGTGATCACGGCTGTAGCCATGCTGCGCCAGCGGACAACAGCGGCCCTCGAAATACGATGAACTGACGTCGTAGAGCACCAATACGCCATCCTGGAGATGCCGCCTTGCCAGGCCGTTCTCAATCCGCTGCTGGTGTTCGAGCAGCCAGTCCAATGCCTCGTATGCCTCGCGCTCCTTCACCTCGCCCAGGCGCAGCACCGCGCCCAGGCTCGATGTCGCGGTCTCCTGGTCCACCGCACGGACAAACCCGAGCTTGGAGCGCGGCGTGATCAGCCGGTCCACGACCATCGCCACCACCAGATCGCAATGCCGCCGCGACGCCGCGTCCCTTGCTGTGCTCAGGATCAGCCGGTCCAGCGCGATCCGGCGCAGCATGCCGAGCGCCGCCGCGACGTGGCCATGCGGCAGTGATCGCTCCATCCGCATCTCGTGCGGTCCGGTGCCGATCACCGTGCCGCCCTTCAACAGCGCCTTCAGCCCATCGATCACATCGCCCGGCAGCTTGCTCAGGTTCGCCAGCGTGCGCTTCTGCGCGCGGCCGTGTTCGTCGCGGAAGCTCTCCCGCAACAGCACCGCGGGCGGCGACGTCCGATTGGGCACCGTCTCGATGAACATGCCCGAATCGAATCACATTCCGGCCGATTGGGGAATCCCTACATGGACACAAAATCAAAGGCGCACGAAGCCAACCCTCGGAAAAGAACCGTCGTTCAAGTCAACGCAAGTGAAAACTTCGGATTAGTCTTGCAACAGTTTCACCATCGTGCTGCCCAGCGCCGCCGGGCTGTCGGCGACATGCACGCCAGCCGCACGCAATGCTTCCATCTTCGCCGCCGCCGTGTCGCGGCCACCGCTGATCACGGCGCCTGCATGTCCCATCCGCCGCCCGGGCGGAGCGGTTGCACCGGCAATGAAACCCACCGTCGGTTTCCTGACGCTGTCGCGCGCCAGGAACTCCGCCGCCTCGATCTCGCTCTGGCCGCCGATTTCCCCGATCAGGACGATCTGGCGGGTTTCCGGATCGGCGAGGAACATCTCCAGCACCTCCACGAAGTCGAGGCCCTTCACCGGGTCGCCGCCGATGCCGACGCAAGTGCTCTGTCCCAGTCCCGCCGCCGTGGTCTGCGCCACCGCCTCGTAGGTCAGTGTGCCGGAGCGGGATACGATCCCCACAGTGCCGCGGCGATGGATGTGCCCCGGCATGATGCCGATCTTGCAGGCATCCGGCGTGATCACGCCGGGGCAGTTCGGACCGATCAGACGGGACTTCGAGCCGGTCAGCGCGCGTTTCACCCGCACCATGTCGAGCACGGGGATGCCCTCCGTGATGCAGACGATCAGCGGAATTTCCGCATCGATCGCTTCCAGGATGGCGTCGGCCGCAAATGGTGGGGGCACGTAGATTGCGCTGGCGGTGGCACGGGTGGCCTGTTTCGCTTCCATCACCGTGTTGAAGACCGGCAGGTCGAGATGTTTCGTGCCGCCCTTGCCCGGCGTGACCCCGCCCATGACCTTGGTGCCGTAGGCAATGGCCTGTTCCGAATGGAACGTTCCCTGCGCACCCGTGAAGCCCTGCGTGATGACGCGGGTTTCGGCGTCGACCAGGATGGCCATCAGGCTGCCTCCTGCACCGCCTTGACCACCTTCTCGGCGGCGTCGGCAAGGTTGTCGGCGGAGATGATCGGCAGGTTCGATTTCGCCAGGATGTCCTTGCCGAGATCGACGTTGGTACCTCCAGGCGCACCACCAGGGGGACCGACAGCCGCACTTCGCGTGCCGCCGAGACCACCCCTTCGGCGATCACGTCGCAGCGCATGATGCCGCCGAAGATGTTGACCAGGATGCCCTCCACGTTCGGGTCCGAGAGGATGATCTTGAAGGCGGCGGTTACCCGTTCCTTGGTGGCGCCGCCGCCCACATCCAGGAAATTCGCCGGCGATGCGCCATAGAGCTTGATGATGTCCATGGTGGCCATCGCCAGCCCGGCGCCGTTCACCAGGCAGCCAATGTTGCCGTCCAGCGCGACATAGTTGAGGTTGTGACGGGCGGCTTCCAGCTCTTTCGGGTCTTCCTCCAACTCGTCGTGCAGCTTTTCAAGCTCCATGTGGCGGAACAGGGCATTGTCGTCGAAGCTCATTTTCGCATCAAGTGCAACGACATCGCCCGAAGCGGTGACGACGAGGGGATTGATTTCCACGATCGAGCAGTCGAGGGCGGTGAACGCGCCATACATTGCCTGCACGAACCGGGTGAACGAGGCTATCTGCTTGCCGGAAAGCCCGAGGCCGAACGCAAGACGGCGGGCCTGGAACGGGAAGAACCCGGCGGCGGGATCGATCGCGGCGCGCAGGATTTTCTCTGGTGAATGCGCGGCCACCTCTTCGATCTCGATGCCGCCTTCGGACGAGGCCATGATGGTGACACGTCCGGTCGCGCGATCGACCAGCAGCGAGAGGTAGAGCTCGCGGGCAATGTCGCAGCCGGCTTCGACATAGACGCGATGAACCTTGCGCCCGGCCGGTCCGGTCTGCTTCGTGACCAGGACATGGCCGATCATGGCTTCGGCGGCGGCTCGCACCTCATCGGCCGAACGTGCGATACGCACGCCACCCTTGCCGTGCGGGTCATCGGCAAAATGCCCGGCGCCGCGTCCGCCGGCATGGATCTGCGCCTTCACGACATAGACGGGGCCCGGAAGTTTCTTGCGTGGCTTCCGCCGCTTCATCCGGCGTCCAGGCGACATGGCCGTCGAGCACCGCCACACCGGCGCGCTTCAGCAGCTCCTTGGCCTGGTATTCATGGATGTTCATCGGCGGCTAACCGATCAGCTTCTTCGAGGCGTCGATCAGTTCGCGGACGGTGCCGCAGGATTCGTCGAACGCGGCCTTCTCTTCCGGGTTCAGTGCGATCTCCACCACCCGTTCGATGCCGCCGGCGCCGATGACGACGGGAACGCCGACGTAGAGATCCTTGATGCCGTACTGGCCGGTGAGCCAGGCGGCGCAGGGCAGCACGCGCTTTTCGTCGCGCAGGAAACTTTCCGCCATGGCGATCGCCGAGGAGGCGGGGGCGTAAAAGGCGCTGCCGCGTTCGAGCAACTTGACGATCTCACCGCCGCCGTTGCGCGTGCGATCGACGATGGCGTCGATCTTCGCCTGGGTGCTCCAGCCCATCCTGATCAGGTCGGGCACGGGTATGCCGGCCACGGTGGAATAACGGATCAGCGGCACCATCGAGTCGCCGTGACCGCCGAGCACGAAGGCGGTTACATCCCGCACCGACACGCGAAATTCCTGCGCGAGGAAAAGGCGGAAGCGGGAGCTGTCCAGCACGCCCGCCATGCCGACCACGCGGTTGGCGGGCAGGCCGGATTTTTCCTTCATCACCCAGACCATCGCGTCGAGCGGATTGGTGATGACGATCACGAACGCGTCCGGGCAATGGGTGCGGATGCCTTCGGCGACCTGCGCGATGACGCCGGCATTCTTGCCGATCAGGTCGTCGCGCGACATGCCGGGCGTGCGGGCGAACCCGGCGGTGACGATGACGACCTTGGCGCCCTGGATAGCGGAATAATCGGAGCCGCCGGTCATCTCAGCGTCGAAGCTCTCGACCGGGCCGGCCTGCATGATGTCGAGCGCCTTGCCGGCCGCCACGCCGCCGAACACGTCGAACAGCACGACATCGCCGAGCTGCTTCAACCCGATCAGATGGGCGAGCGTGCCGCCGATATTGCCGGCGCCGATCAGGGCGATCTTGTTGCGGGCCATGCAGACCTCATGGATTGAGGAACGGTAACGCGATCAGGAAGACCGAATGCCGGCCCACCTTCGGGCTGGTGGGCGGCGCGTTGCTATCCCAACCGGGACAGGGGGGCAAGGCGGCCTTACTCCGGCATATTCTTCGCTCGCGCGAACAGCCACAGCATCAGCAGCATCGCCGCCAGCCCGAGGACAAGGCCAATCGCTCCGCCCCACACACCGGAGGTCCGTCCGCCGATCTCGCCGCCAATGGCAGCGCCGACGATCATCAGCACCAACGGGATCAGACAACCGATCGCTGCCATTCAGCGACTGGACTGGATAAGCTCGCGGCGGTCAATCGTTCCCCGACCCGCACCGCGCTCGGATAACCGGTTGCCGGGTGGGGGCAACGGGCAAATCCACCGGGATGAGTACGCGCAGGATGGAAAATAGGCGAAGTTGAAGTCGAGCCGCAGCGTCCCGTCGGGCCGGATTGCGCCGAGATCCGCGCCCTTGATGGTGTCGAGCAGATAGCGTCCGCCGCCGTAGGTCTCCGGGCCGTTCGTCGGGTCCGCGAAGGGCAGGAACACGCCGCCTCCGTAGCCCTCGATCCAATAGAGAGTGAGTTCGCCGGCCAGCGTCTGCTGCAAGCCGTCGGTGCGGGCAAACGCGTGCATCATTGTGATGCCGTCCGCCCCGGTCGCTATGGCCAGACGCTCCGGTGCGACCGGGTTGAGCCGAACCTCGATGCTGAGCGCGGCATCGTATGGAAAAAGGGCGGGGCCGGCGAACGCCGCGCGGTCCTCTGGCCCGATCGGCGACTGCGGATGGGTCCGGAACAACGCCGCCCGGGTCGCGCACCAAAGCTGCCATGAGTCATGGCCAGGACCGGCGGTGCGCACGCGGGCGTACAGATCGGCGATCTTTTGCCGCCAGTCCCAAAGCTGTTCGGCTTCTTGCATCGAGCCCTGCGCTATTGCGCCAGGTAACCGCCATCGACGGGCAGGATCGCGCCGGTGATGAATGACGCTTCGTCGGAGGCAAGGAACAGGATTGCGCTGGCGACTTCCTCCGGACGACCCATGCGACCGAGCGGATGCAATTGCACGACCTTGTCGATGCCTTCTTTCGACATTTTTGCCACCGCCGGAGTGCTTATCGTCCCCGGCGCGACGGCGTTCACGCGCACGCCTTGCTTCGCCAGGTCAATCGCCAGATGCTTGGTGAGGCCGGATGCGATGAACTTCGAAGGTCCATAGACCGCCTGTCCTGGCTGTCCGGCGAACGCCGAAATCGAGGACAGGCAGACGATCGCGCCTTTGCCGCGGCCCACCATCACCTCGGCGGCGTATTTGCAGCACAGCATCATGCCGCGTCCGTTGGTCGCCATGGTGCGGTCCCATAGCTCCACGGTGGCACTGGCGAGGTCAGCTTCGGGGATCAGGCCGGCGTTGGCGACCAGGATGTCGATGCCGCCATAAGCCTCGACGGCCGCGTTCATCATGCGGCGAACATCGGCCTCCTGCGAGACGTCGCCGGGAACGCCGCGGGCGATGAGGTTTCGTTTGATGAGTTCCGTAACGAAGCTCGCGAGGGCTCCGGCGTTGCGGTCATTCAGCAGCAGTGACGCGCCCTCGGCGGCGAAGCGCTCGGCGGTGGCGCGTCCGATGCCACTCGCCGCCCCGGTGATGACGGCGACCTTGCCAGAAAGGCGCTGGCTCGCGGTTGGAGTGATCGCCATGATTGCCTCTGTTAGCGGGCAGCCGCCGCTGGTTGATGCTGGCGCAGGAACCGGCGCACATGATCGATCGTCTGCTCGCGCAGTTGCCTGGGCTCCCGCCACGGATAGACCGTCACCTCGGCGTTCGGCGCCAGTGCCGCAACATCCGCGGACGCCTGGTATGGATGCGCGGGCGTATCGTCTGGCATGACCAGCAGCGGCGTCCGGCAGGAACGCACGAAATCGCGCGACACGCTGTACACGAAATCGGGGTTGGCGCGGTACAGGTTGTGCAGATAGGCGTCGATTGCCGCCAGGGTTACGTCGGGTCGCCGCGCCATCAGCTCGGGCGCCCACACGTCGCGTCCGGAATTGTACATCACGTCGGGGTTTTCCGGCCGATGCCCGACCGTCTGACAGAGCACGCCGGCAACGACGCGCTTAGGGGCTCGCTCCATCAGCTTGAGGGCAAAACAGCCTCCAATGCAGTAGCCCATGAAGAAGAACTCGTGGATGCCGAGATGGTCCATCAGCCCGAGCTGATCGTCGGCGAAAGCGCCCCACGGATCGTCCACCGGGATCGGGCCACTGGATTCACCGCAGTTCGCGTTGCGCTGGTCCATGGTGATACAGCGGAAGTCGTTCCTGAACGCTTCCATTGCGTTGAACACGGCGGTCGGCCAGTTGCTGACGCAGGAGTTCAAGCCCCCGCCGGGTGTGACCAGCAGAGGAAAGCCGCGGCCGGTTTCCTCGTAACGGATGCGGACATCGGCCTTGGTGTAGAATGGCACGCCGGTTGCTCCTTGCGTCTGCCGGTGAGAGACTCGAGGCGGAGACTGGCTTCGGCACCCCTGCGATGCAAGCGGGGTTCATCGGCTAGTGTTGGACGGCTTCCGGCGGACGAATCATATACCGGGTTGGTTACCGATGCTCACGTCTTACGTGTTGACGGCGTCACGCCCCACGCGCGTCAGGCGACGACGTCGACATCCGGCCGATCGTCGCCTTCGGACAATTCAGAATGCCACGCGCCGTTTTCATCCTGATACTCGATATGGGTGGAGTCGCCGGGAACGTGTTGCTCGGCGGCGACTTTTTTGGCCGCAGCCAGAGCAGCGGACCTACTCGGAAATGGCTCTGAGAAGGCGTCGTTGAGTTTATACGCCCAGCCGCCATCATGAGCGACGATGCGGTAATGAAGTCGTGCCATGTCATTTGCCCCGCGTTGATCCGGCGATGAAGGCGGAAGATGGCGCGGGACCGTCCATCCTGCAAATATGAAGCACACGCGGGGATCGGTGGTCGGGAGTCTCGCGCTGGGTGAGTTGGCGGCGGGTGGCACGTGCGGACCGCGCGGACCGACCATTGCTGCATCAGCCTGAGCGCGAAGCGACCGCGAGTCCGGTCCGGAGTGTACCGGTCCGGAGCGTAACGGAGGGAAGGGCAGACGGCCTTCAGTCGGCGCTTTCGCCGTCCCCGGAGAAGGTGATGCCCTCGTAGATCTCGCTGACGGGGATCTCGGTATTGATTTCGGGCATGCGGAGGATATCGTCGGTGGTAAGGACGGTTGTCCGCCAAGCCTCGTCTGACTTCGGCCGTTCCATGACGGTCAGACCGATGCTGGTTGATTCGAGGATGACGTAGCGGCGGATGGAGGGGACGGTAGCATATTCCCTCACCTTGACGATGCGATCGCGTCGGCTGGACGCGGAGCTGACGACTTCGAAGACGACGATGACGCCAGGGAGGGTGCGGTCAGAGAGGTCGAACTTCGAGCAGGTGACGAGGGCATCTGGATAGCGGACGGCGCTGTTGCCGGTCTCGACGCCGGCATCGGGACCGAGGGGGCGGCAACCGCTGCCGCGCAACCTGGCATGCAGGGCGGCCAGCAGATTGACGCCGATTGCCGACGCGCCGGCGTTTCCGCCGGTCATGGCGACGGGCTGGAAGCCGTCGAACTCGTATCGTGCCTCCTGGGCGGAAGCCCAGGAGAAGAATTGCTCCTGCGTCCAAGGTTTGCGGAGGGGTGTGTTCATTGGGGACGAGCATAACACGCGACGGCACCGAATGGTATTGTCAGGTTGTTGATGAAGGTCCCGAACCAGGCGGCTGATACGGATGATCTCATGCGTGGGCCGCTACTTCAACCACGTCATGCCAGATGCCGAACGCGGCATTCCGGGCATCACGGTAATCTTCAGCGAGACTATGACGGCGAAGCTAGGAGTAGTTGTGAATGAGGCTATGTGTCATATGCTGAACACGGCTTGGTTTTACGCATGTTGGCAGCTATGCTAGACCAAGATTCTGAGGAGGCTATCGCGTAATGGGCTTTATGCGACTTTGACATTGCCGCGCCGACGCGCAAGAAACACACGACAAGGTAAGCCATGTTCTTCAAGAAGCGTCATTCAACCACACCGCCGCCCGCTATACCGTCAAATTCACAGACAAGGGCTATAGCAGCGCGCCAGACGCCGACCACTACGGAGCGGCGGAGCTTATCGCCGACGGGCAAACGGTGTTGGGCCTCGACCTTATTCAGAAAATGACGACGGATTACTCCGTCTGGAGGTGGTCAAATGTCTTTGCCCTCATGCCGGGCGACTGGGTGAAAGACTTGATCGAGATATCGACCTTGATCGAGAAACGGGAATCGGACCATCTCAACAAACTTATGGCCGATGACGCTTTGGCGAGGGCTAAAGGCATCAAGCTGTAGCTTGATGCACTCGCCGTGCAAATCTCAAAGAATTATGCCGTGCCGTCATGTCAGGCAGCCCGCAACATGCCACGCACCTGGTTAACGCCATCCTGAATTACGCCTATTCGATAATTGCCGGATTGTGTGTGCGATCGTTCATTGCAGCTGGGCTTGATCCTTGCGCGGGTTATCTCCACGCTGACAGGCGCAGTCGATATTCCCTCGCTTACGATCTTCTGGAATTTCCTTCATGAGCACCGTTTGACACCTCGCGTCGATATAGCTCTGGAAGAGCGGGAAGCAGCGATAACCGAGTATGCCAAAGGAGAATGCGCCAAGCAGCAAAGCAGGAAGGCGGGAATGCCTAACCTACTTCTTTCCAAGCTGTGGCTGGATAACAACTTCTATCTGAAGATGCTCGCTGCTCGCAGCGACGTGTTGACCCCCAGCCAAGTCGTAGCCATCCGGCAACTCGCCGCAGATGGAAAAGACGAAGTCGAGATCGCAACAATTGTTGAGGCCCGTAACGTCGAGCAGGTAAGGCGGGTGCTGGCCGGCAGAACCTACCGACGAATAACTTGAGCCTTTTTTGATGCCACGCCATTGGGAGGCACGTTAGCGGCTGCCCCATTCGGCGCGGGCGGTCCTCACCGCCAACCCGTGACCGCGGGCACGGCGGCCGTTGTGCCGCAGAAGTCCCATGATACAAAGTCGTTTTGAACGTTTGCCCAGTTCCCGGCAAGAGTGGAAAATAATATCCAGCCTCAGCTCTCGACCGTTTCACCTGCAAATTGATGGTCGAGCGGCATGCGCGCCAGGCTGATTTGCCAAACCGGGCAAGGCGTCAGCCGAAACAGCGTGCCCTGCATGTAGGACCACGTGCCCGCGATACGCGGGCGGGCGCAGTCCAAGGTATGGCCCAGCCCGACACACGCTGGAGTTATGCATAACGGGCATAGGTTTGCACGGATGTATGCACGCAGCAGTTGT
The DNA here is from genome assembly GCA_963810715.1 of uncultured Pseudomonadota bacterium. Taxonomy (GTDB): domain Bacteria; phylum Pseudomonadota; class Alphaproteobacteria; order Acetobacterales; family Acetobacteraceae; genus DATDIC01. The sequence continues at coordinate 23,138 of CAWEOZ010000006.1, forward strand.
TGTGATAGCAGGAATGTAATCCGTTCCGATCATGATACCAACGGGAATTACGCACACAGGGTGTAAGAAGTTTATGACTACTACCCCCGATTTGCCCCCGATGCGCATCCACCAATGCCCCAAAACGCCCCGATGTACATCGCGCGACGCCCCAAACGCCGCCGATGTACACCAGACCGCACCCCACCGAGGTACATCAAAAATCAACCGGTTCTACACCGCACCCACCCCCACCCACGCTGGTCTTTCCCCCTTCATCCCACTACCTTCCCGCGAACCCTCGCCGAGAGACCCATGTCTGAACAGCCCGTGTATAGGCGCGTCCTGCTGAAACTCTCTGGCGAAGCCCTCATGGCGCGGCGCGACTACGGACTCGACAACGAGATGGTGAAAGCGATCGCCGCCGATATCGGCGATGTCGTCGCCATGGACGTCCAGGTCTGCATCGTAATCGGCGGCGGCAACATTTTCCGCGGTGTCTCGGCTGCTGCCGCCGGCATGGAGCGGGCTCAGGCCGACTATATCGGGCATGCTGGCCACGGTGATGAATGCGCTCGCCATGCAAGGGGCATTGGAGCAGCGGGGCGTGCCGACCCGCGTGCAGTCCGCCATTCCCATGGCCAGCGTGTGCGAGCCCTATATCCGCCGCCGTGCCGAACGCCACATGGAAAAGGGCCGCGTCGTGATCTTCGCGGCCGGCACCGGCAATCCGTTCTTCACGACCGATACGGCCGCGGCGTTACGGGCGGCGGAGATGGAGTGCGATGCTCTGTTCAAGGGCACCCAGGTGGATGGCGTGTATTCCGCCGACCCGCGCAGTGATCGGCACGCGGAACGCTACGAGGAGCTGTCCTATCAGGACGTGCTGGCCAACCAGCTCGCGGTCATGGATGCAGCCGCGATCAGCCTGGCGCGCGAGAACCGGCTGCCCATCGTCGTGTTCAACATCCATGCGCCTGGCGCATTCGCCGCCGTGGTTCGCGGCGAGGGCCGATTTACCCGAATCGTCGAACGGATATGCTAGAGACTGGTGGACATGTTGGCCGGGTTCAGTCTTTGCCGGGTCGTCGTGCGGGGCCTGCCCAGATGCCGCGGATGTTGCACGGGAAGACGCGGATGCACGGGCCAGGCCCGTGCATGACGATCGAGGAGCCGGCTGATGTAACAACGACACCGGACGGGAGGTAGGTGGCATGCCAACAGCCGATCTGAACCTGTTGAAGCAGGATTTGAGCCGTCGCATGGACGGTGCGCTGGACACGCTGAAGCGCGAATTCGCCGGCCTGCGGACCGGGCGCGCGAGCCCGGCCTTGCTGGAGCCGGTGCGTGTGCACGCCTATGGCAACGAGATGCCACTCAATCAGGTGGGCACGGTCGCGGTGCCGGAAGCACGCATGCTGACGGTCCAGGTGTGGGATCGGTCCCTGGTGGGCGCGGTCGAGAAGGCGATCCGGGACGCCGGGCTCGGCCTCAATCCGGCGTCGGATGGGCAACTCGTGCGCGTGCCGATCCCGCAACTGACGCAGGAGCGACGGAACGAGCTGGCGAAAGCGGCCCACAAATATGCGGAAGGCACCCGCGTGGCGGTGCGCGGCGTGCGGCGGGACGGCATGGAGCAGATCAAGAATTCCGAGAAGAAGCACGATATCGGCGAGGACGTCGGCAAGGACTGGCAGACCGAGGTGCAGAAACTCACCGACCAGTATGTGAAAAAAGTGGACGACATGCTGACCGATAAGGAGAAGGACATCCGCCAGGTTTGACCGGCGCCCATGCGCGCCAGCATCCGCCGTGCCGGCGGCGCCCCGGAACCGCGGCCGCCTACCCATGTCGCGATCATCATGGATGGCAATGGGCGTTGGGCAGCGGCACGCCATCTGCCGCGCGCCGTCGGCCACCGCGAGGGTGCGAAGGCGGTGCGGCGCAGCATCGAGGCGGCCATCCGGCACGACGTCGGCTGGCTTACGCTGTATGCCTTCAGCAGCGAGAACTGGCGCCGACCGGTCGATGAGGTCTCCGATCTGACCGGCCTGCTGCGGCACTATGTCCGCAGCGAGCTTGCGGAGCTGAAGGCGAACGGGGTCCGGTTGAAGGTGATCGGCGACCGCGAACGCTTCGCCGGCGACATCCAGGCGCAGCTCGCCGACGCGGAGGCAGCCACCAGCGGCAATACGCGGCTGAACCTGACGGTAGCGCTGTCCTACGGCTCGCGCGCCGAGATCGCGGGCGCGGTACGCGCCATCGCCGAGCAGGTAGGCGCGGGCCGGCTGGAACCGGGCCAAATTGACGAGGCGACGGTGGCGCGACACCTGGCGACGGCGGGCATGCCGGACCCGGACCTGGTGATCCGCACCTCGGGCGAGCAGCGATTGTCGAATTTCCTGTTGTGGCAAGCCGCGTACGCGGAGTTCGTGTTTCTCGACGTGCTGTGGCCGGACTTCGGCGAACCGGATTTCCTGGCAGCGCTGGCTCAGTTCGGCGTGCGGGAGCGGCGATTTGGCGCGCGTCTCGGTTGACGCCGCAGGACCGGAGTCGGCCGACGCAAGGTGGCGGGACCTCCGCCGGCGCGCTCTGGCGTCGCTGGTGCTGGCGCCGGTCGCGCTTGCGGTGGTCTGGGTGGGCGGGATCGTATTCGATGTGGCGGCGGCCGGACTGGTATTGGGGCTGAGCTACGAATGGGCGCGGCTGTGCGACAGGCAACCGGTATGGCTGATTGCCGGACTGGTGTGGATCGGGATCGGTTTTCTCGCTCTGGTTGTGCTGCGCGCGGACCCCGTGGTCGGCCGGGCGAATGTCGTCTTCGTGTTGCTGGTGGTCTGGGTCACGGATATCGGCGCCTATCTGGCCGGCCGGACGATCGGGGGCGCCAAGCTGGCACCGCGTATTTCCCCCGGAAAGACCTGGGCGGGGGCGGCCGGAGGCCTTCGTCGCGGCGCTACTGGTGGGGCTGATCGCGTCAGGTCCGGCGGCGTTCGGGCGAGCTGCCCTGGTGGCGGCCGGACTGTCCGTGGTGGGGCAAGTGGGCGATCTGGCGGAGAGCGCCGTCAAACGGCATTTTGGCGTGAAGGACTTCGGGCAACCTCATCCCCGGCCACGGCGGGCTGCTTGACCGGCTGGATGCGGTCGCTTGCGGCGATCGCCGGCGGCTGCACTGCTGGCCATTCTGCTCGGTCATGGAGTAGTCCTGTGGCGATGAGCAGCACGGCGCGGACGGTCAGCATCCTCGGCAGCACGGGCAGCGTGGGGACGCAGACCGTCGAATTGCTCGCCGCGGCTCCGGACCTGTTCCGCGTGCAGGCGCTGGTGGCGAACCGCAACGCAAGACGGCTGGCGGCCCAGGCGATCCAGCTTGGCGCTGAACATGCCGTGGTGTGCGACGAATCGGCTTATGCCGACCTGAAGGATGCGCTGGCCGGCACGGGAATCGTGGCCGCCGCCGGACCCGATGCCGTGGTTGCGGCGGGCGCCCTGCCGGCGGACTGGACGATGGCGGCGATCACCGGTGCTGCCGGGCTCGCTGCTACCCTGGCGGCGATCCGGCGCGGGGCTTTCGTGGCCCTGGCGAACAAGGAAGCGCTGGTCTGTGCCGGCGACGTGATGCTGCGTGCGGTGCAGGAGGCCGGGGCGACCCTGCTACCGGTGGATTCCGAGCACAACGCGATCTTCCAGTCATTGGCCGACGGCAACCGCAGCGCCGTCGAGCGGATTGTGCTGACCGCCTCGGGCGGGCCGTTCCGCTGTGCCTCGCGCGAGGAGATGGCGATGGCGACGCCGGAAATGGCGGTCAAGCACCCGATCTGGTCGATGGGCACCAAGATCAGCATCGACTCGGCCACGCTGATGAACAAGGGGCTGGAGGTGATCGAGGCGTCCCGGCTGTTCGGCCTGGACGAAAGCGCGATCGGCGTGCTCGTGCATCCGCAGTCGGTCATTCACGGTCTGGTATGCTACCATGACGGCAGCGTGCTGGCGCAGCTTGGATCGCCGGACATGCACATTCCGATCGCGCATACTTTGGCCTGGCCGAAGCGGATGGCCACCACGTCGCGCCGGCTTGATCTGGCGATGCTGGGGAAACTGGAGTTTTTCGAGCCTGACCTCGACCGGTTTCCCGCCCTGCGGCTTGCCCGCGAGGCGCTGCGCGCGGGTGGCGGCGCATCGACCATCCTGAGTGCCGCCAACGAGGTTGCCGTGGAGGCATTCCTCGAGCGGCGGATCGGATTCCTGGACATTGCCGCGATCGTGGCCCGGGTGATGGACGCCATGGGCGCCCCGCCCGCCGACACCTGGATGAGGTTGTCGGGCTGGATAGGGCGGCGCGGCGCCGAGCCGAGGCGCATCGCCAGCGCGCAGGCGGCATGATAGTACCATCTGTAACAACAAGCGATAACAGGATCCGAGTTGCTCCACGCAGTGCCCGAATTGTTCCGCACCGTCATCGCCTTTGTCGTCGTGCTTGGCGTACCTGGTGTTCGTCCACGAGTTCGGCCATTACCTCGCGGCGCGCTGGCGCGGCGTGCATGTCGAGGCGTTCTCGATCGGCTTCGGACAGGCGTTGATGACCTGGACCGATCGGGCGGGCACGGCCTGGAAGCTGGCCTGGATCCCGCTGGGCGGATACGTGAAGCTGCACGGACAGGAACGGCCGCAGGACGTTCCGCCGGAGGTGCGGGCGAGCTGGCAATCGGGACGAACGTTCCAGGAGAAATCCGGTTCTCTCCCGTGCGATCGTCGTCGCGGCGGGGCCGGCGGCAAATTTCGTGCTGGCGATGGTGCTGTTCGCCGGCCTGTTCTCGGTGGTCGGACGGCCCGTCACCTTGCCGGTGGTGAGTCGGGTGATGCCCGGCTCGGCGGCGGCGGCTGGCCGGCATCAAGCCGATGGACCGGGTGGAGGCGATCGACGGCACCAAGATAGCGACGTTCGAGGATCTGCAGCGAATTCGTGTCGGCCCGCCCGGATACGGAGATGCAGGTCCAGGTCCGCCGCGGACGGCACCGACTTGACCCTGCCGGTGATGACAGGCGCGCAGCAGCAGGACGGCCAGACGAATCGGCCTGCTGGGGATCGAGGGTGGTGCGGTGATGTACCAGCACGTTTCGGTGCCCGGTCGCGATATGGGCCGGCGTGACCGAGACCTGGCGGGTGACGGAGGAGACCGCGCGCGGGGTGGGGCAGATACTGAGCGGCCGGTCATGGCGCGGGAGATATCGGCGGCCCGCTGCGGATCGCACAGCTTTCGGGCGAAGTGGCAGCGCTGGGCGTGGGCAGCCTGATCTCGTTCATCGCGGTACTGTCGGTGAACCTGGGTCTGATCAACCTGTTTCCGATTCCGGTTCTGGATGGCGGGCATCTGCTGTTCTTTGCGTGCGAAGCGATCTGGGACGGCCGTTGCCGGCGCGCGCCCAGGAATACGGGTTCCGTGCCGGGCTGGCGCTGCTGGCTGGGCTGTTCGTCTTCGCAACCTGGAACGATCTGGCGCATTTCGGACTGTTCCACTGGTTCTCCGGTTGAGGGTTGACTTCACGCGGCGGTTCTGTCGCTTGTGACGCAAGGCGTGGCGTCTATCGTGCGGAGCGTGTCTGGCGTGGAGGGGCTTGCGGAATGCGCGGCGATGACCGGATACGTTCGGTGAGATGGGGGATAGCCGATTGATCCGCTTCCGTGTCGCGCTCTTCGCCTTCGCCTGCCTGTTCGTTGGCCTGCTGCCTGCTATGGCAGCACCCGCGCGTGCTGCCCGCACACCAGCCGCGGTAACGAGCGGCGACGTTCCCAGCGGCGGCGTGATCCAGGCAATCCAGGTGCAGGGCAATCGCCGGATCGACGCTGGGACGATCGAGTCGTACATGCTGGTGCATCCGGGCGACCCGTTCGCGCCGGGGCCGATCAACGAAAGCCTGAAGACGCTGTATGCAACCGGGCTTTTCCAGGATGTCAGCCTGGCGCGGCAGGGCAACACGCTGGTGGTCCACGTGGCGGAGAACCCGGTGGTCAACCAGGTGCTGTTCGACGGCAATCACGTATTGACCGACAGCAATCTGAGCGGCGATGTCCAGCTTCGCAGCCGTTCGGTGTTCACGCCGGCGGCGGCGGAAGCGGACCGGCAACGCATCCTCAATGCCTATGCCTTGCGGGGTTACTACGATGCGACGGTGGAGCCGGAGATCATCCGCCTGCCGGAGAACCGGGTGAACGTGGTGTTCCAGATCAACGACGGCCCGGCGACGCTGATCAGCCGCATCACGTTCGTCGGCAACCATGCGTTCAGCCAGAGCCGGCTGACGGAAGCGATCAACAGCCGCGAGGAGCGGTGGTGGCGGTTCCTGAGCACTTCGGACCAGTACAGCCCCGAGCGGCTGGACTACGACGAGGAACTGTTACGCCGGTTCTACCTTCACCAGGGCTATGTGGATTTTCAGGTGACCAATGCGACGGCGGAGCTGGCGCCCGACCGCAAAGGGTTCTTCCTTACCTTCACAGTCAGCGAAGGGGCACGCTACCGCGTCGGCAAGGTGGCGATCCATTCCCAGCTCAAGGGGATAACCGACCAGCAACTGAAGGGGTCCTTGCAGCTCGCATCCGGCGACTGGTACGACGGCGACGCGGTCGGCCGCACCGCGGACGCTATGGAAACCTATGTCCGCAGCCACGGTTTCGCATTCGTGCAAGTCGAATCCGCATGTGGACAGGCACCCTGACACACACACGGTCGATCTGGCGTTCGATGTCACCGAGGGGCCGCGCGTGTATGTGGAACGAATCGATATCGTCGGCAACCTGCGTACGCAGGACCGGGTGATCCGCCGACAGTTCCGCATTGCCGAGGGCGATGCCTACAATGCGAACTCACTGCATGACACGCGGCAGCGGCTGAACGATCTCGGCTATTTCCAGAGCGTCAATATGACCACTTCGCCGGGTTCCACGCCGGACCGCGCGGTGATCACCACGACGGTGCAGGAAAAGCCTACTGGCCAGCTTACCATCGGCGGCGGGTATTCGACGGATGCCGGGTTCCTGGTTGACCTCGGCCTGAGCGAGAGCAACCTGGTCGGCACCGGCATCAATGCCGGGATCAACGGCATCCTGGCGCAGAAGCGCAGCTCTATCGACCTGTCGGTGACGCAGCCCTATTTTCTGGACCGCAATCTGCTGGTTGGCGGCGATCTTTTCCTGGTGCAGACGAACAACCTGGGCACCGAGCCATATGACGAACGCCGCGTCGGTTTCTCGCTCCGCACCGGCTACGATTTCACCGACCATTTGCGGCAGGTGTGGAGCTACTCGCTGGTTGGGCGCACAGTGTACGACATCGCCCAGGGCGCGAGCTACTACATCACCAGCCAGGCCGGCTACACGCTGCTGTCCCAGGTCAGCCAGGTGACCACGCTCGACTATCGCGACAGCTCGGTGGATCCGCACAGCGGCTATGTCGTTTCGTTGGGGACCGACTTTGCCGGGTTGGGTGGCAACGCCACCTTCGTGCGGCCGAAGATCGATGCCGGCTACTACATTCCGCTGCAACACTTCACCGGCAACAATGACTGGGGCATCGCGCTGTCCGCCGGGGCGGGATATTTCTTCAATCTTGGCCACCAGGAATCGGTGATCGACCGGTTTTACCTGGGAGGCGACAACCTGCGCGGATTTGAAACCGGCGGCGTCGGTCCGCACGATGAAACTACCGGCGATTCGCTCGGTGGCCGGGTATTGTGGACGGAGTCGCAGCAGTTGAACTTTCCGTTGCCCTTCATCTCGCCGGATCTGGGCCTGTCCGGGCACGCGTTTGTCGATGTCGGCGCGCTGACCCAGGGCACGTTCGAAGTCGGGCACGTGCCCGGGTCGAACCTGCCGAGCGCCGGCGGCAGCGCGTGCCCGCCGGTGTCGAATTCCGGCGCTCCCCGGGTCGGCGCGGGCCTGGGATTGTCCTGGAGGAGCGGCTTCGGTCTGATCAATGTTGACGTCACACCCTTCGTCGTGAAACAGCCTTTCGATCAGACGCAAATTTTCCGATTCGGCTTCGGCACGAGGTTCTAGTGGTTCTACATCGCCTGTCAGCAGTGGTCGTGCTCGGTGCGGCCCTGGTCGGTTTCCTCGCTGTTCCCACCGCCCGCGCCCAGCAGGCGCAAGGCCAGGGACAGAACTGGTTCATGCCAGGGCAGCCACGACCCTCGGCGCCTGAACGGCGGCCGCGTACCCGCGCCGCGGCCCCGACGCCGGCGGCCGCCCCGATGGACACCGCGACGCCGACCGAGGACGCGACAGGCCAGCAGGCTGAACAGATTCAGGTGCCGCTGCCCCCGGCGCCGCCGGTTCCGGACGTGCCGCGCGGCGCGTTGCCGCCGGCGGCGGTGATCGGCGTGCTGGGCGTGCCTGACGTGCTGCGTGCATCGCTCGCCTACCAGGCGGCGGACAAGATCATCACCGAGCGGCGCCAGAAGATGAACGACGACGCGCAGAAGGAGCAGGTGAAGCTGCGTGACATGGGCCAGGAGCTGGCGACTGACCGGGCCAAGCTGACGGCGGAGCAGATCCGCGCGAAGGAGAAAGACCTGCAGGACAGGATCGCCGAGTCGCGACGCAGCTTTCACCGAGCGCAACCGGATCATCCAGGAACAGGGTCAGTACGCGCTGCTGCAGATTCAGCGCACGCTGAGCGACGTGGTGCAGAAGGTGGCGGCGAGCCGCGGGATGAACCTGGTGCTGCAGCGGGCCGAGGTGGCGGTGAACATTCCGGAGTTCGACATCACGAACCAGGTGGCCGAGGTGTTGAACAAAGTGCTGCCGACGGTCACGGTGCCGCCCGAGGGCGTTTCGCCGGTGAGTGCGAAGCCGAGTCCGGTTGCGTCGGCCGAGCAGGCCGGGAAGCCGGCTGCGCAGAAGTCACCGTAGGACGTGGCCGAGGCGGAGGGCCGCCGGCCGGAAATCGCCGGCGATCCACGTTTCTTTATCTCCGCCGGACCGCATAGCCTGGCGGCGGTGGCCAAGGCTGCCGGGGCGGACGCGCCAGGCGCCGAGCTGACTTCTGACAGGAGTGGCCCCGCTGCAGACGGCGGGGCCGACTGAGGTAAGTTTCCTCGATAACCGGAAATATGCATCCGCGCTGGCCGTCACTGCGGCCGGTGCGGTGATTGGTACGAGCGGAAATGGCTTCCCGCGTGCCTGCCGGCTCCGTCGCGCTCACGACGCGGGATCCGTATGGGGCCTGGGCGCGGGTGGCGGCGCTGTTCCATCCGCTTGCCGCCGTCCCGCCCGGGAGTCCATCCATCCGCAGTGGTTGCTTCGGAGGCGCGGGTGGACCCGAGCGCGGAGGTCGGACCGCTCGCGGTGATCGGCGCCCGTGCGGAAATAGGGCCGCGCTGCATCATCGGGGCCGGCGCGGTGATTGGTGACGGCGTGGTTCTCGGACCGGACTGCCGGATCGGCACCCATGTCAGCTTGAGTCACGCGCTGCTGGGCGCGCGCGTGGTGATCTATCCGGGTGTCCGCATCGGCCAGGACGGGTTCGGCTTCGCGGCGGCCGGTGACGGATTCTGTGCCGTGCCGCAGCTCGGACGGGTGATACTGGAAGATGATGTGTCGGTCGGCGCCAACACCACGATCGACCGCGGCAGCCTGCATGACACCGTGATCGGTGCCGGCTCCTGCCTCGACAACCTGGTGCAGATCGGGCACAACGTCCAGCTTGGCCGCGCCTGCGTGGTCGTGGCGATGGTCGGCATCTCCGGCTCCACAATTGTGGAAGACCACGTCACGATCGGCGGCCAGGCCGCTTTCGTCGGGCATATCCGGATCGGCCGTGGCGCGCGCATCGGCGCCCAGGCCGGGGTCATGTCGGATATCGCGGCAGGAGCCGAGGTGGTCGGCAGTCCCGCCATGCCGGTGCACGAATTCTTCCGCCAGGTCGCCACGCTGCGGCGTTTGACGCGCAAGATGGCGAGGGCGCGGAGCGAAGAAGGGGAGACGGACTGACCGCGATGGATGTGACCCACGCGCAGGAGGCCACAACCGGGGCGATCGAGGTGGTGGATGTCGGGCGCATCATGCAGGCGATCCCGCATCGTTATCCATTCCTGATGATCGACCGCGTGGTGGAGGTGGTGCACGATCGCTCGGCGATCGGGATCAAGAATGTCTCGGTCAACGAATCGTTTTTCCAGGGCCATTTCCCCAATCATCCGGTCATGCCGGGTGTGCTGATCATCGAAAGCATGGCGCAGACCGCCGCGGTGCTGGTGGTAGAGACGCTGGGCCCGGAGGCGGCGGGGAAGGTGGTATATTTCATGTCGATCGACGGCGCGAAGTTCCGCCGCCCGGTGGTGCCCGGCGATCAGCTCCGTATTCACGTAGTGAAAGAGCGCAACCGTGGGAATGTGTGGAAGTTTCACGCGATAGCACGGGTGGACGAGGTGTCGGTGGCTGAAGCGACCTATGCGGCCATGATCATGGAGCGGGCGAAGGCGCCTGAGTGACCGCAGCAGACGCCGGCGTTGCGGCGGAAAGACGTGGATGCGCGGGACAAGCCCGCGCATGACGCTTGGGGAAGGTGCTGCGAAGCGTCAGCACCGGTGCCGGTCGCACATTATCGCAACTCCAGCCCTTGCGGACGGATCAGTCCATCGGGCACCGGGGTGAAACCGGTCAGGCGGTGGTTGAGGCCGTACAGCCATGTCATGTGGAACAGAAACAGCAGCGGGCGGTCGGCGATGTAGTGCGCGGCGACCTGGTGATACAGGTCGGCGCGGGCGGCCGGATCGGTAACGGTGCGCGCCTTGTCGAGCGTAGCCTGGAAGTCGGTGTTGCAGTATTTCTCCCAGTTCTGGAACCCGTCACAGGACAGGAACTGGGTGATATTGAAATCGGGATCGGAGCGTCCGCTCCAGATTACCAGGCCGGCCTGGAAGTCGCCGTGCAGATAGGCGGCGATGTTGGCGTTGGTCTCACCGGCCTCGACATTGACGGTGATGCCGGCGTCGGCGGCCATTGATTGTATGATCTCGCCGATCTGCTGGTCGAGCGGCGTGTTCAGCACGCGCAACCCGATAGTGAGGTGCTGGACGCCGGCCTGTTGCAGCAGCGCCTTTGCCTTCGCGACGTCACGCGGGGGTACTGGCAAGTCGTTGTTGAAGTAGGGACTGGTGGGCAGCTCCGATTGGTTGTCAGGCACGAACAGGCCCGAGGCAGCGACCTGATTGATGACGTTGCGATCGATCGCGGCTTCCAGCGCGGCGCGCACCCGGACATCGTGCGCCAGCGGGGTGTTGGCACCGGCGCCGTTGGCAAGGTTGATCATCATCGCCTCGTAGCCAAGGCCGGTGACCTTCGCCAATTGCAACTGCTTGTTCTGCTGAACCTTGATCGCGTCGGTCGGTGCCATTTCCTCGATCATGTCGAGCTGGCCGGCCTGCAAATCGACCAAGCGGACGCTGGAATCCGCGATCGGATGGAACTCGATGCGATCGATATGGATCGCGTCGGCGTTCCAGTAGCCGGGAAAGCGTTGCAACGTGATGTGGTCGAGCGGGACGCGTTCCACGAAGCTGAACGGGCCGGCACAGACTGGACGGGTGGAGAAATTCTTGCCCAGTTGGGCGAGCACCTTCGGCGCGGCCATCATACCGGCGCGGTCGGACAGCACGGCGATCAACGGGGCATAGGGCTGTGAGAGCACGAGGCGCACGGTGTGGGGATCGACCACCTCCACGGCGGTGACCGGCTTCAGCTCGGATTTGCGCACGCTATAGGGCGCGCTGCGATAGCGTTCGAGGTTTGCCTTGACGGCGTCGGCGTCGAACGGCTCGCCGTCCTGGAACTGCACGCCCTGGCGCAGCGTGAGCGTCAGCGCGCGCGAGTCGGGCGACCAGGACCAGGCGGTGGCAAGCTGCGGAACGAAATCGAGATTGCCACTGAGATCGACCAGCTTGTCGCACAGGCTGGCGAACACGATGCGCCCGGCAAAGGTCCCCCCGAGGGCGGGGTCGAGCGCGTCGGGATCATCCTGCATTCCGATCCGCAAGGTGCCGGCGGCGTGCGCGGATGCGCCGGCCAGCAGCAGGATGGCGGCGGTGGCACCTGCTATCGCTCGCATGGTTTGTCTCCCCGTTTTTCGGAACCGACGTTATCGCGGCGGTTCGTTGCCCGTCCAGCCAAGGGGGGCCGGCAATAAGCGGGTAGGTTATCTTGCCTTGCTGGCGGGGGTCTTTCAGATCCCGACGAGATCCTGCTTCTCTGCCGGCTCGCCGTGCTGGCCGGGGCGGAGACCTTTGTCGATATTGCCCTGTTCGGCTGTAAGAAACGCGAGCTTCTCCGCCGCTTCCGCCCGTTCAAGGACGGCACGCCGGCACACGACCATCTCGGCGACATCCTGGCCGTCCTCGACGCCGAGCAATTCCAGAGATGCTTCGTCGCCTGGGTCGCCGGACTGACCGGAACGCCGGAGGGGGTCATTGCCATCGATGGCAAGACCTCGCGGCGGGCCGGCCGAAAAGAAGGACGGCAGTCCCGCGATCCACATGGTCGCGGCTTTCGCGGCACGCCAGCGGATCGTGCTGGGCCAGGTCAAGGTCGCGGAAAAGTCCAACGAGATCGGCGCCATCCCCAAGCTGCTGGACATGCTGGCGATCGAGGGAGCGATCGTGACCATCGATGCGATGGGCTGCCAGCGCGACATCGCCCAGACGGTGGTGGACAAGAAAGCCGACTATGTTCTCGCGCTGAAAGCCAATCAGGGCTCGCTGCGCGGGGACGTTGAGCTGTTCGTGGCCGAGCAGAAGGCCGCAAACTTCCAGCACACCACGATCAGCCGGGACCAGACCGTCGATGGCGATCACGGCCGCATCGAGACCAGAACGACCACTGTCATTCACGATGTTGCCTGGCTGCGGCAACGGCACGACTGGCCCGGGCTGAAGGCTGTGGCCATCGTGGAAAGCACGCGCGAGATCGGCGACAAGATCGAGCAGGAGACACGCTTCCACATCACATCCCTGGTGCTGCTGGCAGGTCTGCTGGGGCCGATCATCCGCAGTCACTGGGCAATCGAAAACAGCTTGCACTGGGTCCTGGACATGATCTTCCGCGATGACGAGTGCCGGGTCCGAACCGACCACGCACCGGCCAACTTCGCCACCATCAGGCACATGGCCCACAACCTGATCCGAAAGGCGCCCGGCAAGGCCTCGTTGCGGCTCAAGCGCAAGGCCGCCGGCTGGGATGATGACTTCCTCGCCGAACTCATCGCACCGTAGGGTCCTTCACCCGATCCCCCTGCACCGGCAATGCTGGGGGTGGTCTATTTGAGATGGTTGCGATCACCCATCATCGCCGCAAGGGTCGGTTCCATTGCCGCAGCCATCTCCTCCTGCCCGGCTGCGTCGGGATGCAGGGGAGGCCCGGGTGGATCCTGCTTCGGGTCGAGGAACAGGTCACGGTTCAGATGGCCATCCTGCATGAAGACGGGCGATAGATCGAGAAAGGTGACATCCGGCACACGGCGCTCGCCGTATTTCGCTGCGAGCATGCGATTGATGTCCTGGGTGGTGGCGGTGATCCACGCAGAGCGGTCGCTGGGGAGAACGCCGAGCAGGAGTATCTTCGTTGTCGGCAGGCGCTGCCGCAGACGCGCGATGACAGCGTCGATGCCGTCAACCGTGTCGGGCGCCGACCAATGCGGCCGGCCCATATTGTTGGCGCCGATCAGGACAACGGCGACTTTTGGCGAGATGCCCGAGATTTCGCCGTTGTCGATGCGCCACAGCAGGCTGGCGGTGGTGTCACCGATGAAGCCGAGGTTGACCGCGTGGCGGTCGCCGTAGAAGCGCTGCCAGACCGGGGCGAAATCCGCCCAGGGCGGCGGCCCGTGGCGTTCCCAGTCCTGGGTGATGGAGTCACCGAGAAAGAGCAGGTCAACTGGGCCGCGGTGCAACTCCGTCAGTTTTTCCTCGTGACGGTGGCGCCACCAGGGCAGGTCCATGCGCGAGATCGGCACCGCGGCGAGCACGGTGCGGGCGAACGCCGCTGGCGCGGGCAGCAGGGCGATGCACAAGGCAAGCACGATCAGGCGAAAGGGGCGCGTCATGGCAGAGACTCGGAACTGCAGGACGTCCCGCTTAGCATCGCCTGATCGGTGCCGGGAGGGGCGGATGCGCATCATCAAGGTTGAGGACCTGCATTGTAATGCCGGATGGCGTGATTTTTCCTTCCTGAAGATCAGCACCGACGAGGGGCTGGTCGGCTGGTCGGAATATATGGAGTGGTACGGATCGCAGGGATTGTCGGCGGTGATCCGCCGGCTGTCGGAGCGGCTGATCGGGCAGGACCCGCGGCCGGTGGAGCGGCACACGGCGTTTCTGCATGGGGTGACGCGGGCGGCGCCGGGTGGCATGAACCAGCAGGCGATCGCCGCGATCGAGAATGCGCTGGTGGACCTGAAGGCGAAGGCGCTGGGGATTCCGGTGTACGAGCTGCTGGGCGGGCCAATTCGCGACCGGCTGCGGCTCTATTGGTCGCATTGCGGATCGTATCAGGTGATGTTCGGCGAGCAGTTCCGGGAATGGACCGGCAGTCCGCCGATCCGGTCACTGAACGACGTGGTGGCGCAAGGGGCGGAGGTCGCGCGGCGCGGCTTCAAGGGTCTGAAGACGAACATCATGCGGTTCGACGGGGACCGTCCCGGTTTGCACATGCCCGGGTTCAACGCGCCGTTTGCACCCGACCTGCCGGTGGATGCGGGGCTGGTGCAGGGAATGGTGGAGCAGATGGCGGCGTTCCGGCAAGGAGCCGGGCGCGGGTGTGGGGCTGCATCTCGATCTGAATTTCAACTTCCGGACCGAGGGATATATCCGCGTCGCGCAGGCGATGGAGCCGTTCGAGCTGACCTGGCTGGAGGTGGATTCGCTATGACCCGGCGGCGCTGGCGACGATCCGGCGCTGCTCTCGCACGCGGATCGCATCGTGCGAGTCGCTGTTCGGGCGTCGGCAGTACCGGCCGTTTTTCGAGCAGCAGTCGGTGGATGTGGCGATCATCGACGTGCCGTGGAACGGTATCCTGGAGTCGATGAAGATCGCGGCGATGGCGGATGCGTACGAGGTCTATGTCGCGCCACACAATTTCAACGGGCATCTGGGGTCGCTGATGAGCGCGCATTTCTGCGCGGCCATTCCCAATTTCCGGGTGATGGAGATCGATGTCGCCGATGTGCCGTGGAAGGAGTCGCTGATGACGAATCCGCCGGTGGTGCAGGATGGCGAGCTGCTGGTTCCGGTCGGGCCGGGCTGGGGATCGGAGGTGAACGAGGAGGTGGTGCGGGCGCATCCGGCGGCGGGGCGGGGCTGGTCGTGATGGTGCGGAGCGTAGGTCCTCAGCCGCAGCAGATCAGGCGGGTTTGTGGCGCCTGAAGCAAAAACGGCGCCTGGAAGGGCGCCGTTCATGGTGTCTACCCCGATTAGTCAGGCCCGGCGACGCCGGATCAGTCCCATGGCCACCAAGCCGACGCCGAAAACAGCAAGCGAAGCAGGCTCGGGCACCAGTAAGAAGTCACCATTGCCGCCGCCGCCATGGATTTCGTAAGTGCAGTCTGTGCCCGTTGTGCTGCAGCCGGGCCCTGTCTTCGTGATCACCCCCGGCGTATTGGTAAAGCCCTGTTCAAGGTCGAGCACCACCCCGAACGGCGGCTTCAAGAAGAAGCCTCCGTTGAACACGTCAGTCCACAGCGTATCGACATTAGCCGTTGGTACACCACCGGAGATGATGGCCTGATTGAGCGAGCCGGAAAACGGTCCGCTCTCAGTGGCCAGCATAACAGGATTGGCGCCCGTCGGGAGATGAATGGTCGGGGTGCCGCCGGGGAACGTGTATGTCGCCAAGCCATTCACGGTCGAGTATAGAAAGACATTCGCCGTAACCAGTCGAATGCACCGCACAACTCCGTCCCGCACGGGCCTAAATGCGATGTCGCCGTGAACAACTCGTAAATTCCATAACCGCCCAAGCCGGTCGTATGCACCGTGCTTACCGGATTGCCACTCAGCGTGAACCCGCTGATCTCCAAGAACCCGCTTTCCGTGACTGACCCAGGTGTCGATGGATCGGTCGGAACACCGATGGTCGCCCAGTCCCTGAGGCCGAAGCTGTCGGCACTGAATGTGCCCGCCGTGGTGTTGCCAGTCGCTGACGGGTTCCATTCGACCACCAAGGTAGCCGAAGCTGGAGTCACGGTTCCTAAATTCAGGGCTAGACCCAAAGCGGCTATCGCAATCGAAGCCGTCGCGAACGAAAGGCGGCGCATTATCGTAATCTCCGGTTGCTCGGCCACATCCGGCCGTCACAACCAGAGAGTGCCTGACCGCTGCTCGCATTGCAAGTGATTAATGCCGCGCCATTTGCCTTTTTTTAAACTATGCCGCGAAACGTGAACACGGCGCGAAGCTTTGCCCGAAGCTCCGGTCCGGCTCAGATCGCCGTTGCGATTTATAAAGTTACGCCAGACATTCCGACCGACGGGTGAATTGGGCGAAACCGCGTAGTGTCACACCGGATAGCCCGCTCCGATAGTCACCGGATGGTGGAACATGACAAGTGGAATCCATGAGTTTCCTTATGATCTGGCGTTCGACCGCAACCTTGGATGGGTGACCGACTGGGAGCAGGTCGCGCTTCGAGCGAAGCGTGTTGCCATCGCCGGAATGGGTGGGGTGGGCGGGGTGTATCTGCTTACGCTGGCGCGGCTCGGCATTGGGGCTTTCACCATCGCCGATTTCGACCGGTTCGAGTTCGCCAACTTCAACCGCCAGGTCGGCGCGCTGGTCAGCACGGTCGGTCGGCCGAAGGCCGAGGTGCTGGAGGAGATGGCGCGCGAGATCAATCCGACGTTATGCATTCGCCGCTTCGACGGCGGCGTGACGATGGAGTCGGTGGATGAGTTTCTGGCGGATGTCCACCTGTTCGTCGATGGGCTCGACTTCTTCGAGATAGACGTTCGCCGGCGGATTTTTGCCCGCTGTCGCGAACTCGGGATTCCCGCCATCACTGCGGCGCCGATCGGGTTGGGGGTGGGCTATCTGATATTCACGCCAGAGGGCATGAGCTTCGAACAGTATTTTCGCTTCGAGGGCCGTTCCCAGCCCGAGCAGTTCCTCCGATTCCTGATGGGCCTGGTTCCCAAGGGTCTGCACCGGCGCTACCTGGTGGATCCCGCCCGGATCGATCTCGCGGCGCGCAAAGGCCCGTCGACGGCCGCGGCCGTGCAACTCTGCGCTGGCGTGACCGCCGCCGCCGCGATGAAGCTCCTGCTCGGCCGGGATGGCGTGAAGCCGGCGCCGTGGCACCACCATTTCGACGCCTATCTCGACCGCTTCATGGTCTCGCGATTGGCGGTTCGGCCTGGGTGGACCGGTGCAGCGGGTCAAGCTGGCGGTGGCATGGCGCGCCGTTGCGCGCCAGCGCAAGGCGCGCCGGGCCGGAGCCCGTCCCGCCGCCGACCCGCCGGATCGAGGACGGACCCCGGTGGAGGAGATACTGAACCTCGCCCGCTGGACGCCGAGTGGCGACAACACCCAGCCCTGGCGCTTTCAGGTCATGGACGAGGCCAGCATAGCGATACGGGTCCGGAAGGATCCGTCCAGCGTATACGAGTATCGCGACGGCGAACCCACCGTCCTGGCAGTCGGCATGCTGGTGGAGTCGCTGCGGATCGCCGCCAGCGCCTTCGGGCGCGAGATGAACTGCGACGAGGCCCGGGACCAGTCGCCGGATCGTCTGCTGGTGCGCATCCCTCCGGTTGCGGACCTGCCGCCCGATCCCTTGGTCTCGTTTCTGACGATTCGTTCGGTCGATCGGCGCCCTTACCGGTGGCAAGGGTTGCAGCCCGATCAGAAGGCGCTGCTGGAAAGCTCCGTCACAGGCGCTGTCGCGCTCGATTGGCATGAGCATGCAATGGCCCGGTGGCGCTGCGCGCGACTGAACGCGATGGCGACGGATATCCGGCTGCGCTGCCCGGAGGCGTTCCCGATCCATCAGCGGGTGATCGACTGGCAGCATGCGTTCAGCGCCGACCGGATTCCGGCGCGGGCGGTGGGCCTGGCCGGCCCGGTGTTGCCGATGCTGCGCTGGGCGCTGAAAGACTGGTCGCATATGCAACGGATGAATCGGCTCGGGTACCGTCGGGTACCGCGGCGCAGCTTGATTATCTGCCGGGCCTCGGCAGCGCCGGTTTCGTGGTGTTTCGGCGGCTGGCCGGCGGTACTGGCCCTCTTTCGTTCACGGAGCTGATTGGCTGTGGCCGGGCGATCCAACGGTTCTGGCTGACCGTGACCCGCCTTGGCCTGGTGATGCAGCCAACGTTGGCGATGCTGGCTTTCGCGGAGTACAGGGGAGAGGGACGCGCCGTTCACGGCGGAGCCGACCCTGCGACGCAAAGCCAAGGCCCTCGCCACCGCGTTTCGGCGAACGCTGGGCGTTGGGCCAGAGGACGTGCTGTTCGTCGCCCGGGTCGGAACACCGATACGCCGTCTGCCGGCGGTCCGCTCAACCCGGCATAGCCTCGACGTACTGGTCGAGGCTGGCGGGCCGGAGCCGCAGAATAGTGACAGCGAAAGCTGCCTCGCGTCACAGCCCTGATGGTCGACGCAGGAGCGGGCCTCAGGCGGCCATGCCGCGCGGTTTCTCCTGCACTACGTCTTCCTGCCACAAGGTGCCGTTATCGGTGATGAACTCCCATACAGCCGGCTGTTCGCGCTGGACCCGATCGAGCATGGATGCCAGCCCGACGAAGGCGGGTTGGCGGGCGCCATGATGCTCCACCAGGCCGCCCGCCTGCTGGAAATAGATCGCGGATCTCTGCAGCAGCCGGAGCAGTTGCGGCTCCATCAGAGCACACCAGTAGCTGATGCCGATCTCCCCGCTGAGTTGGACGATGCCGCGAATAAGGGCCAGGCGCAGCAGGTACGACAGGCAACCGCCGGCGATCCGGCGGGATTTCGAGAGCGCGAAGCGCGAGACCTCGGCGATCCGTTCACGTGGCAAATGGCGCAGCCTGGGCAACGCCGCGACCCGTTCCATCGGCAGTTCGGATCCGAATGGGCGCAGGCCCGGGATGACGAGACGAACCGTTCCGAGCGCCTCGTTCGATGCACGGTGGCGCAGCAGAACGTGGCGGGATATGGCGTCGAAATCGTCTGTCTCGGTTCCATTCTCACCGGGCTCGAACTTGCGTTCGAGGCAATAGACCTGATAACGAAGTCGGAATACTTCATTCAGGGCTTCGGACGTGTCGGCGAAATCCACAGCGAAATCCTGTCTCATGGCGGCGATCGCCGCGTCGAGGCCGGTTGATCCCACGGGCTTGTCCCCCATCACCTTTGTGTGAACACTCACACACTAGTGAGTGAGCGGACAATAACCTCACATTCACGATGATTTTCGTCAAAGTTTAGAGGCTGATACGGGGGATGAGGCGAATCGCCTTAAAATTCAGCCTCCCAGGCACGTGATCAGACGAGGCCGGAGCGCAAGGTTGCCGACCTTGGCCTTTAGCTTCTCACGGAGATTTGATCAAGGCGCGTTGACTTTTTCGTGCCCCCGGCTATAAGTCCGGCATTCTCCGAACGGTTACGGGCCGATCGGCGCTCGCGGCGTGGTGCCAGCGGGCTGTCACGGCGTGGGATAGGCCGGCGGGCGAGATAAGCAGGAGACCGAGAGCGATGGCGCGGATTGCCGGCGTGAACATTCCCACCAACAAGCGGGTGACCATCGGGCTTCGCTATATCTATGGCATCGGGCCGACCAAGGCAGCCAATATCTGCTCACGTCTAAGCATCCCAGACGAGCGGCGGGTCAACCAGCTCTCTGATGAGGAGGTGCTGCGCATCCGCGAGCTGATCGATCGCGAGCATCGGGTAGAGGGTGATCTTCGCCGGGAAGTGGCGATGAACATCAAGCGCCTGATGGATCTTGGATCGTACCGGGGCTTGCGTCACCGGCGCGGACTGCCGGTGCGGGGGCAGCGAACCCATACGAACGCCCGCACCCGCAAGGGGAAGGCGGTGGCGATTGCCGGGAAGAAGAAGGTTACGAAGTAGCCTTCGTCCCGGCCTTTCTCGCGAAGAGAGATGGGGACGCGAGGCGTTTCCCGGTGGGGAAGAACAGGACTGAATTCAGGACAGGATCACCCAGAGCATGGCGAAACCCGCCACTTCCAGCCGACCGCGCCGCAAGGAGCGCAAGAACATCATTGCCGGGGTCGCGCATGTGGCGGCCACCTTTAATAATACCATGGTGACGATCACCGACGCCCAGGGCAACGCGATCGCTTGGTCGTCGTCTGGTAGCCAGGGATTCAAGGGTAGCCGGAAATCCACCCCCTATGCGGCGCAGGTCGCCGCGGAAGACGCAGGGCGCAAGGCGCGCGAGCACGGCATGGAGACGCTGGAGATCGAAGTCAGCGGCCCCGGCTCGGGCCGGGAGAGTGCGTTGCGCGCATTGCAGGCGGTGGGGTTCACGATCACCGCGATCCGCGACATGACGCCGATCCCGCATAATGGATGCCGGCCGCGCAAACGTCGCCGGGTCTGACCAGGCCCACCGTCCCTATATTGTCGGCAGACAAGCCGCCGGCGCCCGTCACGGTGCGGCGGGCATGAGGGTATGATCGCATGAGACAGAGCGCCGTTATTCAGAGGAACTGGCAGTCCCTCATCAAGCCGGACAAGCTTGACGTCGAGCCGGGAGCGGATCCCGCCCGCGTTGCCACCATCGTGGCCGAGCCGCTGGAGCGTGGCTTCGGCATGACGCTGGGTAACGCGATCCGCCGCATCCTGCTGTCATCGCTGCAGGGGGCGGCGGTGACCGCGGTGCAGATCGATGGCGTGCTGCACGAGTTCAGCTCGATCCCCGGTGTCCGCGAGGATGTCACGGATATCGTGCTGAACATCAAGCAGCTGGCGCTGCGGATGCACGGCGAGGGGCCGAAGCGGATGACGCTGACCGCGCACCGGGCCGGGCGAGGTGCGCGCCGGGCAGATCCAGGCCGGGCACGATATCGACATCATGAATCCCGACCTGGTGCTGTGCACGCTGGATGACGGGGTGAAGTTCGGCATGGAATTCACCGTCATGCTGGGCAAGGGCTATGAGCCGGCCTCGGCCAACCGGCCGGAGGATGCGCCGATCGGGCTGATCCCGGTGGATTCGATCTATTCCCCGGTGCGGCGGGTGTCGTATCGCGTGGAGCCGACGCGCGTCGGGCAGGTGACCGACTACGACAAGCTGCTGCTGACGGTGGAAACCAACGGTGCGGTGACGCCGGAGGACTTCGTGGCGCTGGCCGCGCGCATCCTGCAGGACCAGTTGCAACTGTTCATCAATTTCGAGGAGCCACAGCAGCTTCGCGCGGAGGAGCCGCAGGACGATCTGCCGTTCAACCGCAACCTGCTGCGCAAGGTGGATGAGCTGGAGCTGTCGGTGCGCAGCGCCAACTGTCTGAAGAACGATAATATCGTGTATATCGGCGACCTGGTGCAGAAGTCCGAGCAGGAGATGCTGCGGACCCCGAATTTCGGTCGCAAGTCGCTGAACGAGATCAAGGAGGTGTTGTCCTCGATGGGGCTGTCGCTCGGCATGACGGTGCCGGGCTGGCCACCGGAGAATATCGAGGACCTGGCGAAGCGGCTGGAAGAGCCGTTCTGAGCGGGTGGGGCAGGCCCGGCCGGGGAAACCGCGGGCACGAGTAAGGAAGTCGAACGATGCGTCATGGGGTAGCCGGCCGGAAGCTCAACGTCACGTCTTCACATCGGCAGGCCATGTTCCGCAACATGGCCGTGGCGCTGATCAAGCACGAGCAGATCACGACGACGCTGCCGAAGGCCAAGGAGCTGCGGCCGGTGACCGAGAAGCTGATCACGCTCGGCAAGCGCGGCGGTCTGCATGCGCGGCGGCAGGCTTATGCCCAGTTGCGGGACGATATCATCGTCAGCAAGCTGTTCGGCGTGCTGGCGGAGCGGTACCGCGCGCGGGCGGGTGGCTACACGCGCGTGCTGAAGGCAGGCATTCGCTACGGCGATGCGGCGAGCATGGCGGTGATCGAACTGGTGGATCGGGATCCGGGGGCGAAGGGGCTTGACAGCGGGCCGAAGCCGGAGGTGGAAGCCGAAGAGGGCGCTGCGGCGGCGGCGTAGCTGCCGCTCGATCCGGCGCACCGGTTCAATTCACGGTAAAGTTTGGGGCCAAAACGGCGACGCCGGCCAGAAGGACTGACCGGCGTCCGCCCCCGGATAGCGAGGGCGTCGCCGGACTGAGTGCCGGCCCAATCAGTGGAGGGAGCGATGTCACACCATCGCGGGCTCCTGCCGATTATCGTGGTGATCTTGACCATTCGTGTCAAGATCATCCGGCGTCGGTAGGAGACCAGGGGCTGGACGCAAGTCCGGCCCCGTTCCTCCGCTTTATTCATCAGGCTGCGAGTTCGTCTTATCCAGACAGATGTGCCGGCCAGGGCGTCGCGCGATTTTTGCACGTGTTCGGTCGCACGGACGAAGCCGTGCGGCATCCCAGGTGAACAGCTCGTACTCCACCGGAACGGCGGCGGCACGCAGCTTTTCGACCAACGCCTCGCCTTCGGAACGCAGCACGTCCAGTTCCGCCAGTTGCACGCGGACCGGCGGCAGACCGGTGAGGGCCGCCCGCAATGGCGCGGCGTGCGGGTGCAGGCGATCGGCGGCGTGCGGAACATAGACGCTCCAGTAGAACGCCATCTTCTCGCGGGTCAGGCTGAAGCCGGCGCCGAACTCCTGATAGCTCGGCGTGTCGAGGCGGCTGTCGCAGACGGGGTACGTTGCCAACACGCCGCGCAGCGCCGGGCCGCCGGTGTCGCGCAGCAGCAGCGCGGTTGCCAGCGCCAGGTTGCCGCCGGCGGAGTCGCCGCCCAGCAGGATGCGGCTGCCGTCGATCCCCCAGTGCTCGCCGTGGGTCGCGACGTGGCGCACCACTGCGGCGCATTCCTCGACCGCCTGCGGAAAGCGCGCTTCCGGCGACAATGCGTAATCGACATTCACGACCGCTACTTCGCCACCGACCGCGTATTCGCGCGCCAGCCGATCATGCGTATCGACGGTGCCCCAGACCCAGCCGCCGCCGTGGAAATACACCAGTAGCCGGCAGCGGCCGGTCGGTGCGCGGCCGGTGCACACGGCAGAAGATTCGCCGGCCGCGGGCGGCGACCCAGCGATCGAGGCTCTCGGCCACGTCCGGCCCGCCGGCGGCCAGGCGCATGGAAAGCGTGTCGTTGACCGCCCGGTGGGCGTCGAGCGGCACCTCCAGGCGGATCGGCGGATGTCTGGCTGCCTCCACCGCCTGTTCCTGCAGCAGCGCACGCATGTCAGGATCGATCCCCGGGTGCATCGGCTGGCTCTCCCGCTGTCCTTATCGTCGACTGTGAACGAAGGAGGCGACGTCCTCAACCGCGAGGAGGTCAGATGGCGGATTATCCGGCGGAGTTGGTGGAACACTGGCAGGGCGGCGGCGAGACGCTGACCATCCGGCCGATCCGGCCCGATGATGCCGCCAGCACGACGGCGTTTCTTTCATCGGCTGCCGCCCGAGGATGTGCGGCTGCGATTCTTCGCCATGCTGCGTGAGCTGACGCCGGCGCAACTGGCGAAGTTCACGCGGCTCGACTACGAGCGCGACATGGCTTTTATCGCGGTGCGCGAGATGACCGGGGAGACGGTGGGCGTGGGGCGGCTGATGCGCGGAGACGATCCGCTGGTCGGCGAATTCGCGGTGGTGGTGCAGCCGGACATGCAAGGAAAAGGGCTGGCGACCCACATGCTGCAAGTTCTGTTCGATTGGGCGCGTATGCACGGAGTGCGCGAGGTGGTCGGCGACATACTGCCAGAGAACGAACGGATGCTTCGGCTGGCGCGGCAGCATCGGTTTTCATGTTGCGGCACACGCCGGGTGATCCGGGAATCATCGAGGCGCGGCTGGCGTTGGCGCCTGCCCAGGGTGACGGGGCACGGCTGATCGGTATGATGCCGTGGCGCTCCTTGCCGGGCGCGAAACCTGCATGTCTGCCGGAAGGGGCTCGATGAACACGGACCTGGAGATTGCCCGCGCTACGCGCTTGCGTCCGATCGGCGACATTGCCGCGAAGCTCGGTGTTCCGCCCGAGGCGCTTGAGCCGTACGGCCGCTACAAGGCCAAAATCGGGTTCGACTTCATCCGCTCGGTCGGCGGATCGCCAGGATGGCGCGCTGGTGCTGGTCACCGGGATCAGCCCGACGCCGGCCGGCGAGGGCAAGACCACCACGACAGTGGGGCTGGCGGATGCGCTGAACCGGATCGGCAGCCGCGCGGTGATCTGCCTGCGCGAACCGAGCCTGGGTCCGAGCTTCGGGCAGAAAGGCGGCGCGGCGGGCGGAGGGCGCGCGCAGGTCGCGCCGATGGAGGAGATCAATCTCCATTTCACCGGCGATTTTCACGCCATCACGGCCGCCAACAACCTGCTGGCCGCGATGATCGACAATCACATCTACTGGGGAAATCCGCTCGGCATCGACGTGCGGCGCATCTCCTGGCGGCGTGGTTTCGATGCGAACGATCGGGCGATGCGCAGCATCGTGGTCGGACTGGGCGGCGCGCCCAACGGTGCGCCACGGGAAGACGGGTTCGATATCACCGCGGCGTCCGAGGTGATGGCGGTGTTCTGCCTGGCCGGTCGATCTTGGCGGATCTGCAGGCACGGCTGGGACGGATGGTCGTGGCGCAGACCCGCGATGGGCGCTCGATCACCGCGCGAGATCTGAAGGTGGACGGAGCGATGGCGGCGCTGTTGCGGGACGCGCTGCAGCCGAACTTTGTGCAGACACTGGAAGGATCGCCGGCGCTTGGTGCATGGCGGGCCGTTCGCGAACATCGCGCACGGGTGCAACTCGGTGATGGCAACGCGGCTCGGCCTGAAACTGGCGGATGTCGTGGTGACCGAGGCGGGGTTCGGCGCCGATCTTGGGGCCGAGAAGTTCATCGATATCAAATGCCGGTCAGCCGGCCTGCGGCCGGCGGCAGCGGTGGTGGTGGCGACGATCCGGGCGCTGAAGATGCATGGCGGCGTGGCGCGGTCGGATCTGGGGCGGGAGGATCGGGCAGCAGTGGCGCGGGGGGTGGTGAACCTGGCGCGGCATGTGGAGAATTTGGGGAAGTTTCACCTGCCTGTGCTGGTGGCGATCAACCATTTCACCGCCGACACGTCGGCGGAGCTGGAGGTGGTACGCGATGCGATGGCGTCGCTAGGGGTGCGGGTGGTTGTGTGCCGGCATTGGGCGGAGGGCGGTGCGGGCGCCGAAGAGCTGGCGCAGGCGGTGCTGGAGGTGATCCGGCGCGACGCGCCGCCGGTTGCGCCGCTCTATCCGACGGCGATGCCGCTGGTGGAGAAGATCCGGACGATTGCGCGCGAGATTTACCGCGCCGCCGACATCGCTGTGCCGGCCAATGTCGCGCGCCGGCTGGAAGGGTTTGAGGCGGGCGGATACGCCGAATTTCCGGTCTGCATCGCGAAGACGCAGTATAGTTTCAGCGCCGACCCGACGCTGATGGGAGCGCCGGAGGGGCATGTGCTGCCGGTGCGGGAGGTGCGGTTATCGGCGGGCGCGGGCTTCGTGGTGGCGATATGTGGGGACGTCATGACCATGCCGGGGCTGCCGCGCACGCCCGCCGCGGAATCGATCCGCCTGGACGAGCAGGGGCGGATCGACGGGCTGTTTTAAGACACGCCCTCAGCGACGCAGTTTTGATGGTTGCCGGCGCCGGATTGCGGCGAGACCGACCAGGCCGGCGACAAACAGTGCCAGAGTGGTTGGTTCGGGGACCGCTGTGCGGTTGTAGGCGACATTGTCGAACTCGAACGCGTATTGAGAGCTGGTGGCCACAACCTTGTCGAACGGCTGGGTCGATCTGACGTTGACATAGTAGGTGCCGTTCACACCCTGGTCGCCGTTGGCGCCCGCGGTGACCGTGGTTCCGGTGATGCTGCCGACCAATGCCGCGCCGTCATACAGGCTGAGCGTATTGTAGGCGTCAACGGAGCCCCAGAGCAGGCCGACATATTTTTCCAGCCCGGGGAAAGTGAGTGTGACGCTGCCCAGACCGGTGGAAAGAAAGGTCGTGGTATCGGGACCGTCTTCGGGGTCACCGAATGGCACGCCATTGCCGTTCGACAGGTAAGGGGCGGCGTAGACGCCGCTGACCGAACCCTGGACGGCCTGGCCGTCGGGGTCGAATGCCACGCCGATGCCATCGCTGACGCCGCCGGCGGAACCAAGCGCGAGATCGTCGAAATTGGCATAATTGACCCCGGTGGGGGCACCGCCGACGGCAGCACTGACGGTAAGTGTCGCGTGCGCCGCTGTGGCGCCGGCGAAAAGTCCAGCCAAGAGGGCGAGACCGGTGATTCTGGAGCGCGACATACGAGTGTGTTCCATAATTGATACTGGGGTTATTTATTGGATTCACGCGAGGGTTGCAAGGAGAAAAAGGCGAAAGGCAAATTTGCTGTCAGCCTGGCAGGCGCCGGACTGCCCGGTTGCGATAGCTGCTCTCTGCGTGATCCCGTTGCTGCGTCGGACGCGCTTCGATAGGGTCCGCCGCCACCTCGTCGAGCATCGCCATGAAACTGACCGCCGACCGTCTGGACCGGATCAGCCCCAGCCTGACCATCGCCATCTCCACCAAGGCCCGCCAGCTTCAGGCGGCCGGGCGGGCCGTGATCAGCCTGTCCGCCGGCGAGCCGGATTTCGACACGCCGCGCAATGTCAAGGACGCGGCGATCCGGGCGATCGAGGCGGGTGAAACCAAATATACCGACGTTGCCGGGACGCCGGCGCTGCGCAAGGCGGTGGCGGAGAAGTTCCGCCGCGATTCCGGCCTGGACTACAAGCCGGAGGAGATCATCATCTCCACCGGCGGCAAGCAGGTGATCTTCAACGCCATGCTCGCCACCCTCAATCCCGGCGACGAGGCGATCATCCCGAGCCCGTGCTGGGTCAGCTATCCGGATATCGTGTCGCTGGCCGACGGCAAGCCGGTGCTGGTGCCGTGCGGGCAGAATCACGGGTTCAAGCTGCGTGCCGAGGATTTGGAAGCGGCGATCACGCCGCGCACCAAATGGTTCATGCTGAACAATCCGTGCAACCCGACCGGGGCTGCGTACAGCGCCGCCGACCTGCGGCCGATCTGCGACGTGCTGATGCGCCATCCGGACGTATGGGTGTTCACCGACGATATCTACGAAAAGCTGGCCTATGACGGATTCCGCCCGGCCACGGTGCTGGAAGTGGAGCCGCGGTTGCGCGAGCGCACCATCACCATGAACGGCTGCTCCAAGTCCTACGCGATGACCGGATGGCGGATCGGATTTGCCGGCGCACCGCTGGCGCTGATCAAGGCGATGGACAAGCTGCAGAGCCAATCGACATCCAACCCGTCATCGATCAGCCAGGCGGCGGCGGTCGAGGCGCTGAGCGGCCCGCAGGAATCGATCCTTGCGATGCGCGACGCCTATCAGCAGCGGCGAAACCTGGTGGTGGATATGCTGAACGCCGCGCCGGGGATTACGTGTCACAAGCCGGAGGGCGCGTTCTACGTGTTCCCGGCCATCCACGGCTGCATCGGCAAGACCTCGCGCGGCGGGACGCGGATCACGGATGACGAGACATTCGTGACGGCGCTGCTGCAGGAAGCGAACGTGGCCGCCGTGCACGGCGCTGCGTTCTGCTACCCGGGGCATTTCCGTATCAGCTACGCGACCGATACCGAAAGCCTGCGCGAAGCCTGCAAGCGCATCCAGACATTCTGCCAGGGACTGGCCTGATGCCCGCACTCGCCGCGCGGCTAGACCGGGTGAAGGTGTCGGCCAGCGTGGCGATGACCATCCGTGCGCGCGAGCTGCGGGCCAAGGGCGTCGATGTGGTGCAGCTAACGATCGGAGAGCCCGATTTCGCCAGCCCGCGGCTGGCGATCGAGGCGGGCTACCAGGCGGCGTTGCGCGGCGAGACGAAATATCCGCCGCAGGACGGCACGCGTGCGCTGAAGGAGGCGATCCAACGCAAGTTCAGGCGCGACAACGGGCTGGAGTTTGCATACGACGAGATTGCCGTTTCCAATGGCGGCAAGCAGTGCATCTTCAACGCGCTGGCCGCCACGCTCGATCCCGGCGACGAGGTGGTGATCCCGGTCCCGTCCTGGAACGCCTACACGCTGATGACGCGGTTCATGGAGGCGGAGCCGGTGCTGGTGCCGTGCCCGCAGAACAACGGCTTCAAGCCGCGGCCGGAGGATATCGACGCGGCGATCACGCCGCGGACGAAGCTGCTGGTGCTGAACAATCCGAACAATCCCACCGGAGCGTCCTGTTCCCGCGACGAATTGCGCGCGCTGGCCGACGTGATGGCGAGGCATCCGCATGTCTGGATCATGTCGGATGATATGTACGAGCATCTGGTGTATGACGGATTTCGCCATGCGACGATCGCGGAGGTGGCGCCGGAGCTGCGCGACCGCACGGTGACGATCAGCGGCGTGTCGAAAACCTATGCGATGACGGGTTGGCGGATCGGCTTTGCCGGTGGGCCGAAGAACCTGATCCGCGCCATGGTGAACATGCAGGGGCAGGTGACCGCGGGCGTTTCCACGGTGGGGCAGGCGGCGGCGGCGGCGGCACTGGATGGTCCGCAGGAGCAGCGTGGCGGAGATGGTGGCGGCCTATCAGCGCCGCCGCGACATGGCGGTGGAGATGATCAACGCCAGCCGCGGGCTGGTGTGCCACAAGCCCGAAGGGGCGTTCTATCTGTTCCCGAACATCGCCGGATGCCTGGGAAAGAAGACGCCGACGGGACGGGTGATCGATACCGACGAGACGTTCACGCTCGCCCTGCTGGAAGAGGCACATGTCGCAGTGGTGCAGGGCGCGTCGTATGGCATGAGCCCCTATGTGCGGATCAGCACTGCCACGGACGACGAGACGCTGGCGGAAGGCTGCCGGCGGATCGGGGCGTTCTGCGAGGCGCTGCATTGACCGCTGAGCCGGCGGCGATCCGTCCTGGGCGTGATGCGGATGCGGACGGGTTCATTGGGCTGATCTCGGGCCTGCTGGTCGGACTATCCTGGCGTCGTCATGGACGTGGATGGCGAGATGCCCGAGTTGCGGGCGCTGGCATCCTACTATGCCGGCAAGGGCGGAACGCTGTGGGCGGCGGAAGCGGCGGGCCGGCTGGTGGGGATGATCGCCGCCTGTCCGCATGGGGCGGATCGGTGGGAGATTGCGCGGGTCTATGTCGATCGCGGGTACCGTGGCGGCGGGCTGGGGCACCAGTTGCTCGATGTGGCGGAAGCGCATGCGCGGGCGGCCGGGGCGACACGGCTGGAGCTGTGGACCGATACGCGCTTCGATCGCGCCCACCGGTTCTACGAGAAGCGCAGCTATGTGCGGGCGGGTCCGATCCGGGCGCTCGACGATTTGTCCAATTCGATCGAGTTTCATTACGAAAAGCCGGTCAACGGGATCGCGGTGCTGGATGCGGCCGGTGCGGCCTCGGCCGCGCGGCGGCTGGCCGAGATACTGGTGGCGTGCGTGGAGGGCGGCGCCTCGGTGTGGTTCGTGCCGCCGCTGCCGAAGGATGCGGCGCTTGGGTTCTGGCGGCGGGTCGCAACCGAGGTTGCCACTGGGAAGCGGGTTTTGCTGGGCGGGTGGAGCGATGGCGAACTGACCGGCGCCGTGATGCTGGACCTCGATACGCCACCGAACCAGCCGCATCGGGCGGAGGTGCGGAAGCTGCTGGTGCATCCAGGGGCTCGCCGGGTCGGGCTGGGGCGGGGGCTGATGGCGCGGCTGGAGCAGGAGGCGGGGGCGCGGGGCCGCACTCTGCTGACGCTGGATACCAACGCGGACAGTGCGGCCGAGGCGCTGTACCGGTCCAGCGGGTGGATCGAGAGCGGTCGGGTTCCGGATTTCTCGCTCGATGCGGATGGTGGGCTGCGGGCGACGGTGCTGTTCCATAAGCGGGTGTGACACCGAGATAGCGTGGTCGCTGCAAGGTGCAGCGATCATGTTCCAGAATTCTTCAGTTGCGAGTGTGATTTATGCTTTGCCCAACGGTTCCGCCTCGAGTAATTATGCGGCAACGAGGGATGGATGAGGCTTTTCCTACCAATAGCAGCTCTCACGGCCGTCCTGATGACAGGTCCCGCTGAAGCACAGCAAGGAAGCTTACAAATTGGTGCAGGATTGGAGTTCCTGCGGCACTTGGACGGCCCACCGGCGCGATGGGACGGCGATCGGACCGCAGCAATGGATTTTGGGTTTCCTGTCCGGTGTTGGATTTGCGGGCAAAGGGCGCTCGGGTCTTCACCCGCTGAACGGGACGGATGACGAGGGAGTTCTGGGTCTGGATTGATACCTACTGCCGAGCAAATCCCCTCCAAGAACTCGCGGATGCCGGGGCGGCGTTCGTGTATGCGCATCCTCGCTGACAATCTGTGGGAAGCTGGCTGGGCGGCGCGGCGAATGGCCGCACTTCATGTTGCCTTCCAAAGCATTCCGACACACCCTCGCTCGATATGAAGGCTGGATTGAGGGAGAGCGGATTCCGGATTTCTCGCTCGATGCGGACGGTGGGCTGCGGGCGACGGTGCTGTTCCATAAGCGGGTGTGAGGGCGGCCCGGCTTACGTTTTCGTGGTGCGGTGAGAAGACGTGGGTGCGCGGGCCAAGCCCGCGCATGACGAAGGCCGGACCACGCCCGCGCGTAACGATGGTGGGGCAATCAGCGGGACAGCGACGGGCGGCCTTCGTGGGCGACCAGAAGGTCGTGCATGTCGTTCGCGTGTTCTTCCTCGGTCACGAGAATGCCTTCCATCATGATCCGCGTCGCCGGATCATCGTTGCCGAAGTAACGGATCAGCTCCCGGTAGTGATCGACCGCAATCCGCTCGGCGATCAGGTTTTCCCGGATCATCTCGACGAGGTTGCCGCCTTCGGCGTATTGCGAAGCTGAGCGCGTCAGCAGCCCCTCCGGGTTGAAGTTCGGGGTGCCACCGAGCTGATTGATGCGCTCGGCCACAGCCATCATGTGCTCCTGTTCTTCTTTCGCGTGCTGGGCGAACTCGGCTTTCACGCCCTCGCTCGAGATGCCGGTCGCGGCGACGGCATTCATGGTATAGCGGAGCACGCAGACGATTTCGGTCGCCAGCACAGACTGCAGGATTGCGATCGTCTGGCCGACATCGCCCTTGTACGTGGCCGTCACGGCGCCGTCTTCGAGATGCTGGCGGGCCCGATCACGCAGCGTCTGGACATCGGTCAGGAACGGCTTGGTGCTGTCGGTGGGCTGCGCCGGCTTGCTCACGGGACTGCTCCTCTCTTCGGCTTGCGGACGCGGCTATAGAATGGCTTGAGATCAGCGGCGTCAACGTCGTGCACCCGTATGAGGGAACGGGATAGGGCCATCGATCGGGTCGACCCATCAATTATCCGGAACAAGCCCGGGCGGGCTTTTCAATGAACGATTGCGGCAGGGCAGCACTCTGCGCTTGACTCATCCATAACCCGCCGATTATGAGTATACCTATAACTCACGGGTTATTGGATGCGGGCTGATCCCGAGATTCTC
Source organism: uncultured Pseudomonadota bacterium (assembly GCA_963810715.1). GTDB lineage: Bacteria > Pseudomonadota > Alphaproteobacteria > Acetobacterales > Acetobacteraceae > DATDIC01. Next base: position 54,788 of record CAWEOZ010000006.1, read on the forward strand.
TTCAGGGTGCTTGCCGACCCGACGCGACGGGCGATTTTCGAGCGGTTGAGTCGCGGCGGCGAACAGACGGTGCATGCTCTGACCGCATCATGCGGGTGTGTCGCAGCCTGCGGTGTCCAAGCATCTGGGCGTGTACTTAAATTCGCCGGCCTGGTGCGGGACCGGCGCGAGGGACGGAGACCCACTACAGCGCGCGGCCGCAAGCGCTGACGCCGCTGATCGACTGGCTGAATTTACATGGCGCCTTCTGGCGCGAGCGGTTGGATCGTCTTGAAACCCTGCTGAACAGGATGGATCAATGATCGAAGCTGATCGTGCCACGGGTTCCTTGATTATCGAGCGGGAGATGCCCCATCCGCCCGAGAAAATCTCGGCGTGCCCTCACCCAAGGTGCGCTGCTCGAGGAATGGTTGATGAAAAACGATTTTCAGCCGGTCGTGGGCCGCAGGTTCAATTTCCGCGCCGCGCCGATGCCGCACTGGAACGGGGTGGTCGATTGCGAGGTTCTGGTCGTGGAACCAAACAGGCGGCTCTCTTATAGTTGGAATGCGTCGGGCGACGAGGCTGCAAACGGGTTGAAGACGATCGTCACCTGGACGCTGACGCCGACGAGGAATGGCGTTCTTCGTGCGGATGGAGCAGTCGGGCTTCCGGCCGGAAGACGAGTCCAATTACCGGGGCGCGGACTATGGTTGGCAACGGGTACCTTCACGGCCTGGAACGGGTGGTCGCCGCCCTGGGCTGAGGCGGGCCAGCCGGATGAAGCGCGCGGCGATGTTCCGGGTGCCGGTGCAGGTCTGCTCCCCTCGTCCGGTCCGGCCCCCTGGCCAGCGCCCTCCCGCGCCCCTATGTGTGCGGCGCAACAAGCACCGCATTCAGCACCATATGAATCTCCGAAATATCGCCATCATCGCCCACGTCGATCACGGCAAGACCACGCTGGTCGATCAGCTCCTGCGCCAGTCCGGCGCCTTCCGTGAGCATCAGCAGGTGGCCGACCGCGCGCTCGACCGCAACGACCTGGAGCGCGAGCGCGGCATCACCATCCTGGCCAAGTGCACCTCGGTGCTGTGGCCAAGGGATACTCCGCGCATCAACATCGTCGATACCCCTGGCCACGCCGATTTTGGCGGCGAGGTCGAGCGCATCCTCAACATGGTCGACGGCGCGCTGGTGCTGGTCGATGCCGCCGAGGGCGTGCTGCCGCAGACCAAGTTCGTGGTCGGCAAGGCGCTGGCCCGCGGGCTGCATCCGATCGTCGTGGTGAACAAGGTGGATCGCGCCGACGCCCGGCCCGACGAGGTCCATATCGAGATATTCGACCTGTTCGCTGCACTCGGCGCCAGCGATGACGCAGCTCGATTTCCCGATGCTCTACGCCTCCGGCCGGCAGGGCTGGGCGGACGCCACTCTGGACGGGCCGCGCCGGGACGTGACGCGCGTTGTTCGAGCTGATCCTGCGCCACGTGCCGCCGCCGAACGGTCGCTCCCGACGCGCCGTTCGCCATGGTGGCCACCATCCTGGACTACGACAACTATCTCGGCCGCGTGCTGACCGGCCGGGTCGAGCAGGGTCGCGCGCGGCTCAACATGCCGGTCAAGGTGCTGCACGTCGACGGCCCCGTGGTGGAGACCGGGCGGATGACCAAGCTGCTGTCGTTCCGAGGCCTAGATCGGGTGCCGGTGGAGGAGGCCGAAGCGGGCGACATCATCGCCGTCGCCGGCCTGGCCGAAGCCACGGTGCCCGACACGATCGGCGCGCCGGAGCTGCCGGCTCCATTGCCGGCGATTCCGGTCGATCCGCCCACCCTGGCGATGACGTTCCGGATCAATGACGGGCCGCTCGGCGGGCGGGAAGGCAGCAGGGTGACCTCGCGGCAGATCCGCGAGCGGCTGTTCCGCGAAGCCGAGGGCAACGTTGCGATCAAGGTCAGCGAAAGCAACGAGACCGAAGCGTTCGAGGTCGCCGGGCGCGGCGAGCTGCAGCTGGGCGTGCTGATCGAGACCATGCGCCGCGAAGGGTTCGAGCTGACCATCGGCCGCCCACGCGTGCTGACCCGGCGCAACGAAAGTACCGGCGAGCGCGAAGAACCGATGGAAGAGGTGCTGGCGGATGTCGATGAGCCCTATACCGGCGTGGTGGTCGAGAAGCTGACGCCGCCGAAAGGGCGAGCTGCGCGACATGCGCCCATCGGGCGGCGGCAAGGTGCGGCTGACCTTCCTGATCCCGAGCCGCGGATCTGATCGGCTATCACGGCGAATTCCTGACCGATACGCGCGGCACCGGCGTGATGAACCGCCTGTTCGCCGGCTACGGGCCGTGGAAGGGACCGATCGAGCGGCGTCGCTCCGGCTCGATGATCTCCAGCGCCGATGGCGAGGCAGTGCACTACGCGCTGTTCTACTTGCAGGAGCGCGGAGCGCTGTTCGTCAGCCCCGGGGAGAAGGTCTATGTCGGCATGATCCTCGGCGAGCATAATCGCGGGACTCGGACCTGGACGTGAACCCGATCAAGGAGAAGAAGCTCACCAATATCCGCGCCGCCGGCAAGGACGACGCGATGCTGCTGACCCCCCCGCGGCGAATGAGCCTGGAGCAGGCGATTGCTTACGTGGAGGACGACGAGCTGGTGGAGGTGACGCCGCGTGCGGTCCGGCTGCGTAAGCGGTTCCTCGATCCGCACGCGCGCAAGCGGGCGGAGCGGCGGACGGAAAACGAGGCGGCGTGATTTCGTTGCCGCCGGCGTCCGACATTTTCTTGACAGGTTTGTGAACCCGAGGCACTTTCAAGTCGCCTGGATACGTCGACATGTCTTAGAACAACAGCCAGAGCGTGTACGCACGCTTTGATGCGACGGGCAGGCCAAGCTTTAACATTTGTCACCGAATCGGGTAACGGCCGACAATGTCCAGGTTGAAACAGGTTCTCGCGACAGCCGGTCTGGCGAGCGCGACAGTAGGTTTGATAGGTCTTGTTGCATTTCTGCAACTCACCGTCCATGACCCGCGGCATGTTCTGCTGACCGTGGTCACCGGCTGGGGCGTTCTGTCGCTGGCGGTTGGTCTTGTGGTCGGCCACTGCGCGCTCAGCGAGCATGAGGACCACCGGGAGGCAAAATGGCCGGCGGGCACGCTGCCGCGTCGGTGAACCGTTAGGGTTGAAACCATGTGCCTGCTGCACGATCCGCGGGCGCAAAATTTGGCTTGATCTTGATCGGCGGACATCGGCTCTCCGCGCAGCACCCCGGACCCCCCGATGCCACCCAGCCCTGCCTCCGCCATCGAACCTGGCCAATGGGTCCGCCACCCGCAACGGCCCGACTGGGGCCTCGGGCAGGTACAATCGGCCATCGGCGACCGCGTCACGGTAAATTTCGAGCATGCCGGCAAGGTTCTCGTGAACGCCCGCGTGATCGCCCTGGAGCTGGCCGTGCCGATCCGGAGGACCCAGCGGCGGCGCCTTGAACCGCGCCGCCCGAACGGCGCAAGTAACAGCCCATGTCGCGCGCATGACGTGCCGCCATGATCGACCCGTTCGGCCGGTCCATCACCTATCTCCGCGTTTCGGTCACCGACCGCTGCGACCTTCGCTGCGTCTACTGCATGGCGGAGGACATGACCTTCCTGCCGAAGCGCGAGCGTGCTGACGCCTGGAGGAGATCGACCGCGTCTGCGCCGCGTTCATCCGGCTCGGCACGCGCAAGATCCGCCTCACCGGCGGCGAGCCGCTGGTCCGCCGCGACGTGATGCGGCTGTTCCAGCAGCCTCGGCGCCCGGCTTGGGCAGCGGCCTGGACGAGCTGACCGTCACCACCAACGGCACCCAGCTCGCGCAGCACGCCGAGACGCTGCGCGACGTGCGGGGTGCGGCGGATCAACGTCTCGCTCGACACGCTGGACCCGAGCGGTTTCACCGCCGATCACCCGCCGCGGGCGATATCGAGCAGACGCTGGACGGCATCTTCGCCGCCAAGGCCGCCGGCCTGGCGGTCAAGATCAATGCCGTCGCCATGAAGGGCGTGAACGAGGACGAGTTCGACGACGCTGCTCGCGTGGTGCGGCGAGCACGGCTTCGACCTCTGCCTGATCGAGACCATGCCGATGGGCGAGATCACCGGCGACCGCACCGAGCAGTATCTGCCGCTGTCGGTGGTGCGCGCCCGGCTGCGCCTGCGCTGGACGCTGGACGAGACCGACTACCGCACCGGCGGTCCGGCCCGCTATTTCGCGGTGGCCGAGACCGGCCGCCGCGATCGGCTTCATCACGCCGATGACCCATAATTTCTGCGAGAGCTGCAACCGCGTGCGGCTGACCTGCACCGGCACGCTGTACATGTGCCTGGGGCAGGACGACCAGGCCGATCTGCGCGCGGTGCTGCGCGCCGGCGCGTCCGACGCCGAGCTGGACGCCGCGATCCTGGAAGCGATCAGCCGCAAGCCCAAGGGCCACGATTTCATCATCGACCGCCGCCATCAGCGCCCCGCCGTCGCCCGCCACATGAGCGTCACCGGCGGCTGAGTGCTCCGAAGGCCGGCGGGGACCCGTACCGGGCCAGCTCACGGTGCTGGTTAGAATGGTGCGGAGAGCCGATGCTGATCGACCGGGTCGCGTTTCACCTCGTCTCGGCAGAGACATCCATTTCGCGCCAATTCCAGTTCTCCCGGCTGCGAGGGAGGACGCCGCAAGCCGATAGCGTCCTTGCCTATGATCGTCCGCGTTCCGAGTGCCGGCCGGTCCCGTAGCAGCCGCCGTGACGCGAAATCGGCCGGTTGCTCCGATTCCGACCCCTCGCCGGAAAAGACGCGGCGTCAGCCGAGCACTCGGACTCGGGGATCACCGGTGCGGCGGACGATGATCCTTCTGCCATAGGTACCTACGCCAGCGCTGGCGCGAAGCTGGGCCAGTCATTTCTTTGGGCGGCTCCGGTAACCCTGCCGATGATGTTTGCCGTTATGTACCTGTCCGCGAGCTTTTACGATCGGCTCGATCGCCACCTCCGCGTCTTCGTGTCTCCACGGTGAATCTTCCTGATGCGCCGGCGGCCCGAAGAGTCCACTACTACCCCACTGTCAGCGCCTCCAGGCTGCGGCGTTCGCTGTCGAAGAAGGGCACCTGGCTGACCAACAGTGCAAGCGCGAACAGCGGGATCGACAGGATAACGATCGCGACCGTGAATCCCAGGGCCGCTACGCCGACAGGGATCAGGAAGATGTTGATCGCAATCGCCAGCCGGCACGTCGCGTTGCAAAACCCCTGCGAGCGTCCGCGCAGATGAGTCGGGAACAGCTCGCTCGACCACACCCAGGTCAGCACTGCCGGCCCCAGCCAACTGCAGAAGCTGAAGACAAAGAACCCGGCGATCAGCATCGGCGGATGGGATGGGCCGGCAAACGCCATGAACAGGGCCGCCAATCCTTCCGGGATCACTGCAATCAGCAGCAGCGGCCGGCGTCCGATACGATCGATAAGGAACATCCCACACACGACGCCGGCCAGCCCGGTCAGCCAGACCAGCCCGCTGAACCCCAGGCTCGCTTCCGGCGACAATGCACCCACCGTGCGCAGCACATAGGGCGCGGCGATGGTGGAGAGCGGGCCGGAGACGCAGTTCAGGAAAAACACCAGCGCCGTCAGCCAGACCCGCCGGCGCCATACCGACCCGAACAGCTCGGCGTACGACCCGGTGCGCTGCGGCACGCTCAGCATCGTAGCGTCCGCGGTGATGCCGAAGCGGGCCAGCGCCTGCCGTGCCTCCTCCCGCCGCCCGTGCGCGAGCAGCCAGCGCGGCGATTCCGGGAGTGCCTGGCGGCCGATCAGCACGAGCAGTGCCGGCACGGCGGCGAGCCCGAACATCCAGCGCCAGGCGGCATCGCCGGCCCATGGGATCAGCGGCAGTGCGATCAACGTGGATGCCATGGCGCCACAGATCCAGGTGATGTTCAGCAGCGAGCCGGCGATCTTCCCCCGGCTGCGGCGTGGTGCGATCTCGGCCAGGTACGCGGCCGAGGTGGGCACGTCCATGCCGACTCCCACGCCCACCAGGAAGCGTGCGATGAAGAGCTGCGGCACCGATTGCACGAACGCCGATGCGATCGAGAACACCACGAAGAAGATCAAGTTGGCGACGAAGATCGCGCGGCGTCCCAGACGATCCGACATGTCGCCGAAGATCAGCATGCCGACCATCGCGCCGAGAAATGTCGAAGCCCCGAGCAGGCCGATTTCTGTCGGCGACAGTCCGAATTGCGGGCGCAGCAGGATCAGCGCACCGCCCATCACGATCAGGTCGTAGCCGTCGATGAATTCGCCTAGCGCGACCAGGATCGCGGCATAGCGCTGCGTGGGTGACATCGGTTTGTCGTCCAGAACGCCGAGCCCTGGAGTTGCGGTGGCCGCGGCTTCGCTCATGTTTCGATTCGCCCTCTGTATCTCGTTGGAGGGGCAGATTGAGTGTCAAATTGGCCGGGGTGCAACCCGAGCCGGAACCGGACGATTATCTGGCGTGGCGACGGACGTCTCCATCCGCCCGACATGGGGGTGCATGCGACGACGGCTCAATTGGCGCCGCCGCTGACCGGCCGGCGATTCCGGGGTTCTCGGGTCATACGCGTCCAGGGGATCGCGCTTTCATCGGGCGGACCGGCGCACGATCTCGGCAAGCGTTGTGTTACGGTTCGCGTGGATTGCTGAAGCCCATTCTGGCGGCCAGACGGACCCGAGGACCGGCAGGCACGCGTCCCCAGCCACGACTGCTTCTTCCAGCCGCGCCGTGCCGCTCTCACGTTGCCCGAGCGTTGAAAGCGCGTTGCCGAGGTTGTTGTGCGCTGTCGCCCAATCGATTGGGACGCGCCCGCGGGTCCATTCCTGCAGCGCGTCACGATAGGCCGTGATAGCCTCTTCCAGCCGTGCCGTGCCGCTCTCGCGCTCCCCGAGCTTCTGAAGCGCATCGCCGAGATTGTTGCGCGTCGTAGCCCAATCAAGCGGAACGCGCTCGCGAGTCCATTCCTGCAACGCCGCGCAATAGGCTTCGATAGCCTTTTCCAGACGCGCCGATCCGCTCTCGTGAAGAGTTTCGGTCGCCGCCGGGCGTACGAAAGTCTCCGAGGAACGAACCCGCGGTCCGCGGACGATGGTCTATGTGTGTTTCTGTTTTCCGCTGAGCCTGGCGCAGTCACGACCGGCAGTGGGAAACGCGGAACGTGATGCGATCGGTCGGAATCGCCGCTGCATCGGATGGCGTTGGCGGTGGGGATCGCCGGCGAGCGGTGGCCTGGGGGCGTCGCTGACGACGGATGGAGCGAACTCGATAGTTGGCCGCAGCGAGGGTGCTGCGGCCGGGAGCGCTGGCAGGCCGTGCCGGGTCACGGCGAATGTCTCCCGGTTGGCGGAGTGCAGTGCGGCGGTGCGCGGGGCTGACGCCAGCGCTCGAACGTCTCGATGATGATCATGTGCCCCCCGCAGCATGGGCACGGTGGACGGGCATCGAGCGGCTCTTGCGGCAGGTCGTCATCGGGCGGCGGCGTGACGGCGAGAAGTTCGCGGACGCGGGTAAGGCCAGCCTTGCGCGCCGAACCGGCGAGCGGGCCGTAGTGGCGAATGCGATGGAACCCGCGCGGCAGGACGTGAAGCAGGAAGCGGCGGATGAACTCGTCGGCGCCGAGCGTCATGACCTGCTGGCGGTCCGCGCCATCGCGGCGATAATCCTTGTAGCGGAAGGTGACGCCGGCCTCGTCGAGCGAGATCAGCCGGCGGTTCGAGATGGCGACGCGGTGTATGTAGCGCGACAGATAGGCGAGCACCGCCTCTGGTCCGCCAAAAGGTGGTTTGGCGTAGACTACCCAGTTCTTCTTCCGCAGCCGCGCGATGAGGTGCGTGAAGGCGCGTTCCTCGCGCAACCCGGCGTGGTCAGCGAAGAAGGCGAGCGCGCCGGCGGTATGAAGTTCAAGCAGGCGCGTCAGGAACAGGCGGCGGAACAGTTTGGACAGCACACGGACCGGCAGCAGAAAGGCCGGCCGGGACGACATCCAGCGCGTGCCGTCCAGCGAAATGCCGCCACCCGGCACGATCATATGCACATGGGGGTGGTGGGTCAGTGCCGATCCCTAGGTGTGGAGCACGGCGGTGATGCCAATACGCGCGCCCAGGTGACGGAGATCGGCGGCGATCGTCAGCATCGTCTCGGACGCCGCGTGGAACAGCAGGTCATAGACCGCGGCCTTGTTGTGCCAGGCGATGTCGGCGACTTCGGCGGGAACCGAGAATACGACGTGGAAGTATCCGACCGGCAGCAGGTCGGCCTCGCGCTCGGCCAGCCAGGTGCGCGCGGCGGCGCTCTGGCACTTGGGGCAGTGCCGGTTGCGGCAGCTGTTGCAGGCGATCCGCCAGTGGCCGCAGTCCTCGCATGCCTCGACATGACCGCCGAGGGCCGCGGTGCGGCAATGCTCGATCGCCGCCATGACTTTGAGCTGATGAAGGCTCAGGTGCCCGGCATGGGCGGCCCGATAAGCGGGGCCGGCAGCACGGAAGATATCGGCGACCTCGAGCGAGGCGCGCACCGCCTCAGCCGGCGGGTGCGATCTCTCCGAGCTTGAACATGCCGAGCTTGTCGAGCGGGCTCGTCACGGCGCGTATCGTTCGGGTCGCAACCTTGGTGTAGAAGGCGGTGTTCTCCAGCTTGGCGTGGCCGAGCAGAACCTGGATGACGCGGATGTCGACGCCGTCTTCCAGCAGATGGGTGGCAAAGCTGTGGCGCAGCGTGTGCGGTCCGACCCGCTTGGTGATCTCCGCGGCCTGTGCCGCATCGACGACGATGCGATGCAGTTGCCGGGTGCTGATCGGCTTCATGGCGTGCTGTCCCGGAAACAGCCAACCGTCACGATGCATCACGCCCTGTTGGTGCCCGACCTTCCACCACTCGCGCAGCAGGGTGAGCAGATCTGCCGGGAGCATGGCATTGCGATACCGGCCACCCCCCGCCTTCGCAGGGGCAAGCTCTTGCCACGCTCGACCCGGATCAGCATGCGCTCGCTGTCGATATCGGCGACCTTGAGCGCCGCGACCTCGGCCACGCGCAGGCCAGCGCCATAGGCGACCGAGAGAGCCGCCTGATGCTTGAGGCAGGTGGTCGCGTTGAGCAGTCGCGCGACCTCGTCCCGGCTCAGCACCATTGGCAGGTTGCGCGGATACGCCACCCGGATCAGCTTGCGCGTCAGGTCGGGCCGGTCGATGGTGTGCGTGAAGAAGAACCGCAGCGCCGAGACGATGCTGTTCATGGTCGGCGTCGGCACCCCGGCATCGCGCTGTTCGATCTGGAAGCGGCGCAGGTCATCCGCCGTCGCTGTATCGGGTGAGCGCCCCAGGAAGGTTGCGAAGCGCCCCACGTCCCGAATGTAGTTGCGTTGCGTCTCTCGCGAGAACCGGCGCATGTCCATATCGTCGATCAGACGCTGGCGCAGCGGGCTGATCGCAGCGGTGGGAATGGACTCGTTCATCGGTCGGCTCCTCTCGGTTGAAAGAAGCCGAAACGGTCCGCCCGCCCCGGCACGGGCTCAAACCAGGCACAACAGCCGGGCCTCTACTCCGTCATCAGAACCCGCACCCCTCCCGCGCAGCGGGTTCGTTCTTCGGGCCGGGTGGCACTGAGATCGGACATTCGGTCGAGAGCCAGGGCCGGCGGATAGCAGAACGACAGCCTTAAATCTCGGAGACGCGGCAGCGGGCAAGCGCATTCTGGTACCAAGCTGACGGAAAAGCAGGGGGGCAGGCGCTACACGCTGCACGCGTCCTGTCATACCAGCGGCCCGAAGGGCCGACTGGTATGCGCGCAGGGTTGGTGTGGCGGCTGCACGCGAAACCAATAAGATACCAGCGGGGCCGACGATCCCCGGAGGAGTCAGACTTCGGGCCGCTGGTATCAGTCATCGTCCTCGTCTGCACAGCAGTCGTCGGCCGCACCCTCGCAGGTGCCCTGGCATCGGCACTTGTCGCAGCCCTTGCCGCCACATTTGTCGCAGTTCTCCCTGCAGCAGCACTCGTTCCAAATCGTATAGGCCATCACGTCCAAAGTCTTCACCGGCGTGACTGGGTCGTTGCTCGTGATGACCAACTCACACGCGATCGGGCATTTCTCCGTCGCCTTGTAGCGGATCACCAGACCGAGGCACGCGCCCGGCGGCAGCGTTGCGGGGAACGGGTTGTTGATGAGTTTCCAATGCGGGTTCTTTCGCTTAAATGCGACGCCCGTAATATCCAACGCGCACTCGCCCATGTTGCAGATCGAGATCGTCCGCTCGGTACGGCAGCACGCCTTCACGCCGCCGAAACAGAGCGATCCGGTCACGACCAGTCGCCCGGCCGGTGCCTCTCCGCTCACGTGCACGGTGTGCGGACTGGCGGGATCGCTGCTGGTCACGCCAATGGTCGCGCTGGCGAAACCGAAGGCGGTGGGGGCGAAGCGTATCGGCACGTTCAACGAGTTCCCGGGGCCGATCAGCAATGGGAAGGAAACCACCTCGGGTACCTGGAAGGCGCCCGACGAGGAGGCTAGCCCATCGACCCTGACCGGACACTCTCCGCTGTTGTTGAGCACCAGCGGCTCGTCGGCGAAATGCCCGATGCAAACCTTCCCGAAGTTCCCGCGGTTGGCGATCAGCAGACTGAGGCGCGGCCGCGGCGCGACGCCGGACACGTGCACCAGGTGCGGGGAGGCAGGATCATTGCTGACAATGCGAATTGTCGCCGTCTTGGCGCCGAACGAGTTCGGTGCGAAGCGGATCGGCACGTCGATCGAGTCGCCAACTTCCAGCTTGATCGGATACGAAAGCACACTGGGCGCCTCGAAATCCGCTGTGGAAGCGCTGATGCTGCTGATCAGCAGCGTGCCGGTGCCACTGTTGTCGATGGTCAGCACCATGTCCTTGAACGAGCCGACACAGCAGTCGCCGAACGCACCGCGGTCGGCGATCACGGTGGTGACCCTGGGGATACCGAAACTCAGCTTGAAGAAGAACGGATCGATCGAACTGGGAACAGGGGTGACGCCGTCGTTCGCGAGCAGCCTCTGCGTCGCCCAATCGACATTGCGCTGGTAGGTGATCCCGGATGGGAAGTTGGCCTTCACCGGTTCGTTTCCGGCGCAGAAGATGCCGTAGAAATTTTCGCCGACTGCCAACAGCTTGATGTAATCGCCGAGATAGGTGGCCATCACGCCGGCGGGCGTGGGTGTATTGGTCGGGGTGATAGCGAGAACGTGGGTGGCGAAGCCGGAGGCGAAGCCGTTGTCGCTGACCTCCAGCATCGTCATCCAGTTGGCGCCGACCACCTGTTGATAGACGAAACCGACCATGCCGCGTGCGTTCACGGCGAGGCTGGGGTTCTTCGCCGTGGGAATGACACGAAGGTCGTTCGACCAGTTCTGCCCGCCGTCGTCCGACGAGCGCAGATGCACGATCGCGTCGGCCGCCGTGGTGCCGGTCATGTAGGTGATGAAGACGCGGTCGGCGTTTGAGGGATCGACCGCGATGGCGAGTTCGGGACCATAACGGTCGTGGCCGAACGCGGGGTCCTCGAAATTCGAATTGAACCAGGGGTTGGAAATGCCAGTGACCACCCGCACTCCCGGCTGACCGTCGCCGGTATCCGTCAGCGCCTGGAACGGCGACGCGGAAGCGCCCCAGTCCAGGTCCTTCACGACGACGACGTCGCGCAGATCAGCGGGCGTGGGGGCAGCGCCGTTGTAGCTGTAGAACGCGGCATAGATGGTGCCACCGGCGTGGATAGCCGTGCGCGTGGGCGGCATATCGAAGGGGAAGCGCACGTCGAGCGCAGTCGCCGTCGTTGCGGCCGACACCGCCGCGTCGAGGAACACGTTGATGGTGGAACGGTTGCCGTTGGCGTTGTAGCCGACATACAGGCGATCGTGGCTGACCCCGCCGGCGACCATCGTCGTTGCCTCGAGGAACGGCTGGTCGCCGGTAACCGAGGTCATTGTCGTCTGCTGAGTGGCGGCGTTCGGGGCGCGATTGATCAGAATTGTGAAGCTGCCCGGCGAGATCAGGCCGGAATAGACCTCGCCGCTGCTGCTGCCGTAACGGCACGTCACATCCCAGGTGGGAAGCTGATCTGCGGCCGCGCTGGGCAGCACGAATTGCAACACCCACGTGTCGCCACCGTCGAGCGAACTGAATATCGGCGCCCAATTGCCGGTCATGGCAGGGCTGACGGCAGAGGTCCCGGCGGGATTGTCAAAAGTGAAGGCGGTGCCGATGATCTGGTCAGGATTGGCCCGGTTTACGGAGAGGTTCGGTTCGCAGTCCTGGTTCTGCTCGTCACTCCAGTTGTTCGGGATCATGTTGACGATTTTGAGCATCGCCTTCAGCGCTCCCCGCTGGTGGCGCCGAGAAGGCGCGCGATGTGTTCAACCTGTTCGGGTGGCTGGATATCGGAGGTTTCGGCAATGAACCCGGCATTCTGCCGTTCGCCGGCCGGGATGTGGCGCATCGCCTCCTCGGGAGGGCGGTGCAGCAAAAAGATGGCATGTATGCCCGCGCGCAGCGCGGGGGCTCGCGGCAGATGCTTCGAGGCAGGTGACGGTCCGACCAGGGTCACGTGCTGACGATTCCGCGGTCCTTTGAGCAGACGCTCGATACTCAGTCTGGCAGTAGCCCAGGGGACGCCGCCTCGTCGTTCGGCGGGCGGAAGTGCCGGCGTGACGGGCCCGGTGGTACCCAGTGCGACCACAACTGCGGATTCGAGACGCGGCGCCAGTCGTGCGGCATAGCCGCGTTCCACCGCGGCCTCGGCCAGTTCGCGTTCCGTCGCGTCCAGGCGAGCACACTCGCGAACCGTGATGGTGCTGCCGATCGATGCCGGATCGGCGAAGAACACGTAGTGTCCATCGGCCAGCGGATGGCGCAGATGCACAGTCACCTCACGTCCGGCGAGTTCCAGCATCCCGAGCGGCGCCTTGATAACGTCACGGACCGTGACAACAACGGAGTCGTGCCCGGCATGCTCCACTTTCGCGGCCGGGCGAAGGGTCAGACCGGTGAAGATGAAGGCGGCGGAGTTGGCGATTGGAGCAAGTTCTTCGATCGACGGCATGAAGCTTCTCCACATTCGCCGAGGCGGCGTAATGCAGAACGGCCCCGGGAGCTTGTGCGCGGTTACCCGCCTTCTGCCGGCCGGAGCCGACGCCACGAATGTCCGGCCAGCGCCAGCATGGCGATGGTCACTACCAGAAACGTCGCGACGATGGCCCATTCCACCGAACCGTCGTGCTGGTCCGGATCCCAGCCGGAGACGGCTTCGATCCAATCGGGCCACAGGGGCGTTATGAGACAAAGGCTGCCGCTGATCGCCGCGATAACGATCTCAACCCAGAAGCGGCGCCAACGTGTTCGTCTTGCGCTGTTATCCACGGGATTTCTCCTCGCTGCCAACATCGACCAAAGACCGACTACGTGCCAAGGCCAACCCGCCGGGCGGCGCCAGAAAAGAAGGTTCACCAGCCCATTCGCTTACTAGGATATGCGGGCGGCCCTTGACAAGAAAGTTCTGCTTTTTCCGGGTGGCGCCCGAAGAACGAACCCGCTGCGCGGGAGGGGTGCGGGTTCTGATGACGGAGTAGAGGCCCGGCTGTTGTGCCTGGTTTGAGCCCGTGCCGGGGCGGGCGGACCGTTTCGGCTTCTTTCAACCGAGAGGAGCCGACCGATGAACGAGTCCATTCCCACCGCTGCGATCAGCCCGCTGCGCCAGCGTCTGATCGACGATATGGACATGCGCCGGTTCTCGCGAGAGACGCAACGCAACCACATTCGGGACGTGGGGCGCTTCGCAACCTTCCTGGGGCGCTCACCCGATACAGCGACGGCGGATGACCTGCGCCGCTTCCAGATCGAACAGCGCGATGCCGGGGTGCCGACGCCGACCATGAACAGCATCGTCTCGGCGCTGCGGTTCTTCTTCACGCACACCATCGACCGGCCCGACCTGACGCGCAAGCTGATCCGGGTGGCGTATCCGCGCAACCTGCCAATGGTGCTGAGCCGGGACGAGGTCGCGCGACTGCTCAACGCGACCACCTGCCTCAAGCATCAGGCGGCTCTCTCGGTCGCCTATGGCGCTGGCCTGCGCGTGGCCGAGGTCGCGGCGCTCAAGGTCGCCGATATCGACAGCGAGCGCATGCTGATCCGGGTCGAGCGTGGCAAGAGCTTGCCCCTGCGAAGGCGGGGGGTGGCCGGTATCGCAATGCCATGCTCCCGGCAGATCTGCTCACCCTGCTGCGCGAGTGGTGGAAGGTCGGGCACCAACAGGGCGTGATGCATCGTGACGGTTGGCTGTTTCCGGGACAGCACGCCATGAAGCCGATCAGCACCCGGCAACTGCATCGCATCGTCGTCGATGCGGCACAGGCCGCGGAGATCACCAAGCGGGTCGGACCGCACACGCTGCGCCACAGCTTTGCCACCCATCTGCTGGAAGACGGCGTCGACATCCGCGTCATCCAGGTTCTGCTCGGCCACGCCAAGCTGGAGAACACCGCCTTCTACACCAAGGTTGCGACCCGAACGATACGCGCCGTGATCAGCCCGCTCGACAAGCTCGGCATGTTCAAGCTCGGAGAGATCGCACCCGCCGGCTGAGGCGGTGCGCGCCTCGCTCGAGGTCGCCGATATCTTCCGTGCTGCCGGCCCCGCTTATCGGGCCGCCCATGCCGGGCACCTGAGCCTTCATCAGCTCAAAGTCATGGCGGCGATCGAGCATTGCCGCACCGCGGCCCTCGGCGGTCATGTCGAGGCATGCGAGGACTGCGGCCACTGGCGGATCGCCTGCAACAGCTGCCGCAACCGGCACTGCCCCAAGTGCCAGGGCGCCGCCGCGCGCACCTGGCTGGCCGAGCGCGAGGCCGACCTGCTGCCGGTCGGATACTTCCACGTCGTATTCTCGGTTCCCGCCGAAGTCGCCGACATCGCCTGGCACAACAAGGCGGTTGTGTATGACCTGCTGTTCCACGCGGCGTCCGAGACGATGCTGACGATCGCCGCCGATCCCCGTCACCTGGGCGCGCGTATTGGCATCACCGCCGTGCTCCACACCTGGGGATCGGCATGACGCACCACCCCCATGTGCATATGATCGTGCCGGGCGGCGGCATTTCGCTGGACGGCATGCGCTGGATGTCGTCCCGGCCGGCCTTTCTGCTGCCGGTCCGTGTGCTGTCCAAACTGTTCCGCCGCCTGTTCCTGACGCGCCTGCTTGAACTTCATACCGCCGGCGCGCTCGCCTTCTTCGCTGACCACGCCGGGTTGCGCGAGGAACGCGCCTTCACGCACCTCATCGCACGGCTGCGGAAGAAGAACTGGGTAGTCTACGCCAAACCACCTTTTGGCGGACCAGAGGCGGTGCTCGCCTATCTGTCGCGCTACACACACCGCGTCGCCATCTCGAACCGCCGGCTGATCTCGCTCGACGAGGCCGGCGTCACCTTCCGCTACAAGGATTATCGCCGCAATGGCGCGGACCGCCAGCAGGTCATGACGCTCGGCGCCGACGAGTTCATCCGCCGCTTCCTGCTTCACGTCCTGCCGCGCGGCTTCCACCGCATTCGCCACTACGGCCTGCTCGCCGGTTCGGCGCGCAAGGCTAGCCTTACCCGCGTCCGCGAACTTCTCGCCGTCACGCCGCCGCCCGATGACGACCTGCCGCAAGAGCCGCTCGATGCCCGTCCACCGTGCCCATGCTGCGGGGGGCACATGATCATCATCGAGACGTTCGAGCGCTGGCGTCAGCCCCGCGCACCGCCGCACTGCACTCCGCCAACCGGGAGACATTCGCCGTGACCCGGCACGGCCTGCCAGCGCTCCCGGCCGCAGCACCCTCGCTGCGGCCAACTATCGAGTTCGCGCCATCCGTCGTCAGCGACGCCCCCAGGCCACCGCTCGCCGGCGATCCCCACCGCCAACGCCATCCGATGCAGCGGCGATTCCGACCGATCGCATCACGTTCCGCGTTTCCCACTGCCGGTCGTGACTGCGCCAGGCTCAGCGGAAAACAGAAACACACATAGACCATCGTCTGCGGACCGCGGGTTCGTTCCTCGGAGACATTCGTACGCCTGGCGGCGCCCGAAACTCTTCACGGATCAGGACCGGCGCAGCATGAAGTCGCGTCCCACCAGCCGGTAGCCGGCCAGCACGATCAGGATCGTCACCCCGAGCAGCAGAAACCCGAGTGCGGCTAGCGTCTCGAAGCTGCCGTTCTCGCTCAAATCCAGCATCATGACGGAGATCACCCGGGTCTGGGCGCCGACCAGGAAGATGGCGGTGCTCAGTTCCCGCGTGGCCGGGATGAACACCAGCAGCCAGGAGCCGACCAGGTTGGTCTTGAGCAGCGGCACCACGACACGACGGATGGCGCGCAAGCGGCTGCCGCCGAGGATGCGGACGGCTTCCTCCATTTCCGGGTTCAAGGAGCGGATGCCGGCCATGCAGTTGACGTAGGCGATCGGCAGGAAGCGGGTGGTGTAGCCGATCACCAGAATCGTCGCGGTGCCATACAGGGCGATCGGCGGCGGGGCGTAGGTGGCGTAGAACGCGACGCCGAGCACGATGCCCGGAATGACCAGCGGTGCCATGCAGAGCAGCGTCAGCAGGCCACCGCCGCGTACCAGCCGGCGACTGACAACATAGGATACGATCAGCGCCAGAACGACAGCAACGCATGCCGCTGCCGCCGAATAGGTGAAGCTGTGAATGATGGTCGCCCGGGAATTGGCCTCCAGCAGCACGGCGCGGAAATTGCCGAGCGTCAGGTTCGCCCACGAAAGCCCCAGGCCCCACGCCTTGCTGAACGCCGCCTGCGCCAGAGCCGCATAGGGCAGGATCACCGCCAGCGAGACGATAAGCAGCGAATAGGCCAGCATCACCCAGCGAAACAGGCCCAGCGGCATCATCGCGCGGCTGCCGCCTTTGCCGGTCAGCGCCACGTAGCCCTTGCGACTCAGGATCAGGCGCTGGACTGAAAACATCGCCACCGTGATCAGGATCAGCGGCACCGCGTAGGCGGCGGCCGCCTCGGCACGTACCGGAAATTCAAAGAACTGCCACAGCACCAGCGTCATCAGGCGAATCCGCGCCGGCAAGGCAATGATGGCCGGCGTGCCGAACAGGGCAACGGTATCGAGAAAGACGATGATGGCGCCGCCGATGATTGCCGGCGCGACCAGCGGCAGGGTGATGCGGAAGGTGGTGCGCACGCGTCCGGCACCCAGGATGTTGGCCGCTTCTTCCATTTCGGAGGAAACGAGATCCAGACCGGCGGCGGTGAAGACGAAGATGTACGGGCAGGAATAGAGCGCGGTGACGAACACCAGGCCGGCGAAGCTGAACACGTTGAACAGCCCGCTGTCGCTGCCGGTCACCGCCATCCAGGCATGGTTCAGCCATCCCGCGTTCGGTCCCGCCAGCAGGATCCAGCCGATAGCGCCGAGATATGGCGGCGTGATGAAAGCGCCCAGGATCAACGCGCGGATCAATCCCTTTGCCGGCATGTCGGTGCGCGACACTGCCCAGGCGATCGGCACCGCCAGCACGATCGACAGCAGCATGACTTCTACGGCGTAGAGCAGCGAATTGCCGAGCGCGATCAGGTCACGCGCATGGCCATAAGCGGTGACATAGTTCTCCAATGTGAAGGCGCCGGTGTCGGTCGATTGGAAGCTGGAGACCACGAGCCGCGCAAGTGGCGCGACGACCAGACCGAGCAGCACCGCGATCGCCGCGAACCAGAGCAGCGTTACCGGCTCAAAGCGAAGGCGAACGGCCCGCGCATCCTTCAGGTGCGGGACCGCCGCCGAGACAGCAGTTGCGCGGCTCATTGTAGCGACGGTACCCGCCGGATGCTCAGGAGAAGGTATCGCGCCATTTGCTCTTCAGCTCTGGCAGTTCCTTCTCGATATGCTCCAGCGTCGGCTGAAACAGCGTGAGTTCAGAGAGCGACTTCGCGCCCTTCGGTGGCGGCACGTCGCTACGCAACGGCTGCTCGAAATTTTGGGCCAGTATTTGCGAGTATTCCGGGCCGGCCATGAAATCCACGAGCAGCTTCGCCGCGTTCGGACTTTTCGACCCTTTCAGGATCGCCACCGGCGAAAAATCCACCAGCGAGAAAGACGTGGCATAGTTTACCACCAACGGATTGCCAGCCGCCGCACTGCGCAGCGGGGTCGCGGCGCTGCAAATCGCTACCTGGCGCTCGCCGGCATTCAGCATGGCCACGGCGTCGTCGATCGAACGGCCGATCAGCGGGTTGAGCTTGTTGAGCTTCTCGAAATAGTCCCAGCCGTATTTCTCGGTCATGCCGACGACCCAGGTGGCCACCAGGCCGCTGTAGTTCGGGCTGCCGAAGGCGATCTTGTTCTTCCATTTCGGGTCGGCCAGGTCGGGCCAGTCCTTCGGCGACTCGTCGGCGGTGATTTTGCTTTTATTGTACATGATCGCGACCAGCCCGACCCAGCCGGGCCGGTAATAGCCGCCACCATTGAAGTCGCGCAGTGCCGGTACCAGGCCTGCCGCATTCGGCGGAGTGTATTTCACCAGCCTGTTCTTGCTGATCAGATACGACATGTGGCTGGCATCGGTGGTGCTGAAGACGTCGGCCTGCACGGACCCGCCGTTGATGTCCTGCATCACGCGCTGGAACGCCACCTCGGAGGTGGTCTTGATCGAGTTGTAGTGGATTCCAGGGTATTTCCTGGTGAATGCAGCCCCGACGCTGTCACAGATCGGCTGGTTGAGATAGCCGGAGTACCAGGTCACCTGGCCCTCTTTCCTGGCTGCCTCATAGAGCTGCTGCGCGTCGTCGTCGGCCATTGCCCTCGTGGGCAAGTGGGTCAGTGCGGTTGCACCCAGCCCAGCCACACCGATCAGCGCAGTCCGTCTGTTGAGGTTCATTCGACCCGTCCTCCCACCAATCCGTTGATCGCTTGACCGGTGAAGACCGGACCGCAAAATGTTGACGCAAGGCTATCGGTTCAGGCGTCCAAGTCAACGCCGCATGGATGGTTTTGTGGTTCACGAGTGATGTGCCGAAGATCTGGGTTAGCATGGCGCCCACGGACCTGATTTCGTTGACAGCGTGGAATTCGACTTCTACCAATCACTTATCGCCGCTGCGGCGGCCGTGGCGAGATACTGCCGCGGCATGGATGGAACGAGCGAGGCGCGCAACCGCGCGAACAGGCAGCAATGTCAGACACTACAACCGCTCAGGGCAGCCTCCCTGAACCGATACGCTGGCGTGAAATCCTTCCCTGGGCTGTGTTCGGGGCTTTGGCGCTGCTGGCGATCTATTTCGTCGGCGCCGAGGAAGGCGCCACGTCGATCATTCCCGGCATGTATGTGCATGAGTTCGTGCACGATGGTCGTCACCTGCTCGGGTTTCCGTGCCACTGACGAGGAGAGTTCGTCTTGGTCCGCATCCTTCTCATCCGCGGGATGCTCGTGGGACTTCTCGCCGGACTGCTGGTTTTCGGTTTCGGCAAATTCTTCGGTGAGCCGCAGGTAGACCGGGCGATCAGCTTCGAGACTGCGCTCGAGCAGGCCAAGGCGAAAGCCGAAGCAGCCAAGGGCCTTCCCGTGGAGGAAGAGCCGGAACTGGTAACTCGCTCCGTGCAAGCCGGATGGGGCCTGTTTACCGCGGTGATGATTTACGCCACCGCCTTCGGGGGATTATTCGCGTTGGTATTTGCTGCCGCCCATGGGCGTGCCGTGCAGCTTGGCCCGCGTGCAACTTCGGCGATGCTGGCGGCGGCCGGGTTCGTTTCGGTTTATGTGATACCAAATCTGAAATACCCGGCTAATCCACCGTCGGTGGGACAGCCGGAGACGATCGGCTACCGCACCGCCCTTTATTTCTCGATGCTCGCTCTCTCGGTCGGCGCCATGGTGCTCGCGTCCGTGCTGCGAAAGCAGCTTGCCGTCCGGCACGACGGATGGACGTCGGCGCTGGCGGCGATCGGATTTTATCTGGTCGCCATGATCGTGGTCGGGAGCATTCTGCCGGCAATCAATGAGGTGCCGTCAGCGTTTCCGGCGGTGATTCTCTGGCAATTTCGCGTCGCGTCGCTCGGCATGCAACTCGTTATGTGGACGACGCTCGGCCTGGGGCTCGGAACGCTTACGGAGCGGGCCTGGGCCCGAGACCGCAACCAGAGCCGTCCAACGCCCTGGATCACCGCATAACCCTGCTATTGCCGGTTTAACGCCGCCTCGGTTTCGGCGCGAACACGATCACCGGGCGACGCGACCCGCCAACCTGCTGGGTTGTGATTCGCTCGCGCGGAATATCGGGTAATTCCTGCCGCACCGATACGAACCCGTCCCACGGATCGGTGCGTTGGCGTGCCAGTCGTTTCGGAACTGTCTGGACCGTGAATTTTGCCGGGTCCAGTCGTGCGTCCACCTCCTCCCAGTCCAGCGGCGTCGCCACAGTCGCCCCGGGACGCGCGCGGGGACAGAAGGACGACACTGCAGTGGCCCCCAATCCGTTGCGCAGCCAATCAACCAGGATGCGCCCTTTGCGATCCACCTTCTTCAAGGTCGGCAGATAGCGCTCCGGCTGCTCCTGGCTCAGCGTCTCCGCGAAGGCATGGCAGAATGCCTTGGCTTCGTCCCAGTCCGCTTTCGGGCTGACCGGAACCACCACGTGCAGCCCCTTTCCGCCGGTGGTGCGGCAGAACGAGACCAGCCCCATCGCGTTTAGCTGGTCGCGTACCTCCCGCGCCGCTTTCACCACTTCGGTAAACGGCACGCCCTCGCCAGGATCGAGGTCGAACACAAGCCGGTCCGGATGCAGCGGATCCGCTTCGCCGGCGCCCCAGGGATGCAGCTCGATGGCCGATATCTGGGTCAGCGCCATCAACCCTTCCAGCCCGTCGATGGCGAGGAAAGGCGAACCGTCCGCCTCCCCTTCCCGAATTTGCGGCGGCAAGTGCCCGCGACCGTGTTTCTGGAAGAAATGCTCGCCGGCAACTCCTTCCGGACAACGGACGATCGCCAGCGGCCGGTGAGCAAGGCCAGGGAGCGCCGCGTCGGCGACCGCTTCCCAGTATGCAGCGAGGTCCCGCTTGGTGATGCCCGGCCATAACTCGCGATCGGGGTGAGTCAGTTTCACGCCGCCGACCATGCTTGCTGCCTGGGTTCTGGGAGAACGCGCGGTGACGATGCGGCTGGGACGGGTTTCGGCCGCGCGGGGCGGCACCGCGACCTTGCTCGCGCGCCGCTTGCTGGAACGCGCCGGGCGGGGAATCACCGCGCTCCGCTCGGCCTCGGGGTCCGGCGGTTCACGGACGACCTCGGTCGCCGGCTTGTCTTCACGCTGGCCGAGATAGACCGCGTGACGGATGCGGCCGGCACCTGACCAGCCGACAAATTGGACCTCGACCACCAACTCGGGACGGACCCAATGGATCGAGCGGTCGATCGGGTCACCGGCTACCATGAGCACCTTGGGCGGATCAGCGGCGAGCTGGTCCAGAGCCGTGCGGAGCCGGTCCAGTTCGGCGGCGGAGAATCCCGTGCCGACGCCGCCAACGTAATGCAGGCGACCGGCCGGGTCGTAATAGCCGAGATGCAGCGACCCCAGGCCGGTCCGGCTGCCTTGCGGCGCGGTCCAGCCCAGTACCACGAATTCCTCGCGGCCGCCGCACTTCACCTTCAGCCAGCCATGGCCCCGGCCGGCGGTATAGGGCGCATCGGCCTGTTTGCAGATGATGCCCTCCAGGCCCATGCGGCAGGCTTCACGCCTCATCTCGGCCGACTGCCCGAGATGATGATCGCTGTAGCGGAACACGCCGTTCCAGTCGGCCAGATCGCGCAATGCCTGTTTGCGGTCCAGCAAGCGGCATGGCCGCAGGTCCCATCCATTCAGATGCAGCAGGTCGAAGACATAGAAATGCAAGCGGCCGTCCTGGCCGGCGGACAGCGCCCCCTGCAGATCGGGAAAGCTCGTTTTGCCGTCGTCGCGTAGAGCGACCAGTTCGCCGTCCAGCAGCGCAGAATCCACTGGCAATCTGGCGGCCTCGCGAGCAACGGCGGGCAACCGGTCGGTCCAGTCATGGCCGTTGCGGGTAAGGATTTGCGCCGTGCCTTTGTCCAGGAAGATCAGCAACCGGTAACCATCGAACTTGATCTCGGAGAGCCAGCCCGCGCCCGGCGGCGGCTCTTCGGCGACGGCGCAGAGCTGCGGAGTTTGCGTCTTCGGGAGTCGTGCGCGGATTGCTTCGGGAGCGGGTGGCCCATCAGCGTGTTGTCTTCCCCCGCCGTCCGCGGGGAGACGGCGGGTGGAAAGGGATATCCTGCTCAATTACTGCGGCATCGGCGCCGGGACGCTCGGCCTCGTCATGGCCCTTGAACAGCAGCCAGTTGTCGCCCCGCTGCCGCGGCTTTGGTTTCATCCGTACCAGGTGGAACCGTCCGTTCAGCCGGGTGCCGTGCAGGACGAAAGTAAGCTCACCTTTCTGCATTCCTGCTTCGGGGTCGCCGAGAGGTTCCCAGGTGCCCCGGTCCCAGGTCTCCACCGTGCCGGCACCATACTGGCCATCGGGGATCGCGCCCTGGAAATCGGCATAGTCGAGCGGGTGGTCTTCAACATGCGCCGCGATACGCTTGTCCTTCGGATCGAGCGACGGGCCCTTGCGGTACCGCCCAACTCCATAACACGCCGCCATGTTCCAGGCGGAAGTCCCAATGCAGTCCCGCCCGATGTGCCGCGTGTTTCTGCACGACGAACATCGGCGCCGCGCCGCGCTCGGTCGCCGGGCCAGGCGGCGGCTCGGCGGTGACGGCGAAATTGCGCTTCGCCTTATAGGTCCGGATCGTGGTGTCGCGGGCGCTGCCGCTGTGGCTCATCGGTCCTGCTGATACCCTTGGTTCGTCGTATTCTGCTTCACGGCGCCGAATCGATCAGTCTTTGGATCGGGCGATTTGCTGTCGGCCGGCTGTTTCGGTGTGGCCGACGGCTTCGGCTGGTCGGGTCCCTTGTCGGTGCGCTGCGTTGGCGGGACCGGGGGAGGATGGGCGGTCATGGCAACCTCGTCCAGAGCGAATTTCCAGAACGCCAGCCCGGCTCACCGGTTTCGCCGCCTGCTGAACCGATTGTTACTACCATGTGTCACTCCGCCGTGAAACCGGCCTGGGGCGCGGCTATCCGCGCCGCAAGCGAAGTTGCACCGGCGCCGGGCGATTTATTCTCCGCAGTGATCGTCAACCGGCTGGTGGGGGAACATTCTTTCCGGCCGCGTGTTGGCATGAACAAACGCAATAGCTCCGCGTCGTCTGAACGGAATAACGCCCCTTTTACGCTCGCCGGAGGGAGCGCTTCGTGCAAGCGAGGATCCTGATCACCGGTGGAGCCGGTTTCATCGGTTGTCATTTGTGCCGCGCTCTTCTTGCGCGAGGCAATGACTTATGCGTGATCGACGACATGGTTGAACAGGTGCACGCGGGCCAGCCCATGAACCCGGTGCTCCGCGACGTTGAACTGAAAGCTTCGTTGAAGAAGCCCGCTATCCCGACATGCGCCGTACGATCGCAATGGCGGCAGGAGCCGAGGCATGAAGCCGCAAAAATGCAAGAATGTCCTTGTTGCCGGGGGTGCCGCCTGAAACATCTGCCTGTCTCCGCCCCCGCGGGTGACTGATACCACTCGTCGCACTGGCGATATTGGGCAGGCCGACCAGGCCGGTCAGGTACCCGATTGACAGCACCCCGAAACGCGGCTGCTCTACGGCCCGAAAACCGGGAGAGAACGCCAGATGAAACGCCGCACGCTGCTTGCCGGAACGGCGGTCGCACTTGCTACCCCGCTCGCCCGTCCGCATGCGCAGAAGCCGGTGACGGTGAACTGGTGGTACCACTTCGACGATCCGAAGGCCACGCCGGACGAGCTGGTCGCCGCCTTCAATAAAGAGCACCCGGATATCACGATCCAGCCGCAGAATATTCCGTGGGGCGGCGGGGCCGACTACGACAACCGGATGTACACCTCGATCATTGCTGGCAACGGTCCGGACACGGCGATGGTGAAATTCAACAATCTCGCGCGGCTGATGGAGATGGACGCGCTGGCGCAGATGGACAAGTGGATCGCCGCGTGGCCCGCGAGGTCTGACATTTCCGACGATCTGTGGCGGCTGCACCTGGCGCCGGACGGGCACCGCTATTATCTGCCGCTGCAATATGTCGTGCTGTACGTGTATGTGCGGCTCGACATGCTGGCGAAGCACAATCTTCAGCCGCCGACGAATTTCGACGAATTCCGGACGGTAGCCAAAGCGGTGACCGGCGACAATCAATGGGGGTTCGGGCTGCGCGGGGGCGCCGGCGGGCACGACGCCTGGATGCCGTTCGTCTTCGGCACCGGGGCAAAGCCGGTGAAGGGCGGCTTCGTGTCCGAGCCCGCGCTGTCGCAGAACCGGTACTTCATCGACCTCTATCGCACCGATAAGGTCTGCCCGCCCTCGGCGCCGACCGACGGGTTCCTGCAGATCATCAACAATCTGAAGGCGGGCCGGATCGCCATGGCGGTGCATCACATCAGCACCGCCAACGATCTGGTCGCGGCGCTGGGTGACAAGATCACCGCGGTGGTGGTGCCGCGCGGTCCGAACGGCACCGGCTGGGCCACTTATGGTGACGGCTCCAATGCCGTGTTCAGCGCGTGCAAGAACCCGGAGGCCGCCTGGACCTGGGTGTCATGGCTGTCCACCGGGCCGAACAACGTGCTGTACAACAAGGCGGCCGGGCAGATGACGGTGACCACCTCCGGCGCGAAGCACTGGACGCTGCACCCGAAGCGCTTCGTGGATGCGACGGTGAATTCGCTGCCGTATGCCGGCGTACTTCCCAACCTGCCGCAGACCGCGGACTTCACGCGCGTGACATGGCCGCAGAACACACAAAAGGCGCTGCTGGGAGAGATCACCCCTGACGCCATGATGCAGTCGTTCGAGAAGCTGTTTTACGGCTGATGCGCCCCGGCGGGCGCGCACGCGCCATCGGCCCGTCCGCCACACCGTGGCTGATGCTCGCCCCGGCAATGATCGCCGCCACGGTGCTGGTGCTGATCCCGGTTGCCGACACGCTGTGGCTGTCGCTGCACCAGGTCATCCTGTTCCGTCCGAAGGTGCGGCCGTTCATCGGCCTGGCGAATTACACTCATTCGCTGGCCGACCCGGTGTTCTGGGAAAGCCTGTGGCATTCGCTGGTCTGGGTGGTCTGCGCGGTATCGCTGCAATTCGCGCTGGGCCTGATCACGGCATTGCTGCTGAATCGCAGCTTCGCCTGGCGAGGTCTGGCGCGCACGCTGGTCGTGGTGCCGTGGGCGCTGCCCAGCGTCATCATCGGGCTGATCTGGACCTGGATGCTGGACTTCAACCTCGGCGTGCTGAACCAGATCGGCATGCGCCTGGGGCTGTTGTCCGCCTCGGTGCCCTGGCTCGCTCAGCCGAGCACCGCGATGGCCGGCGTGATCCTGGCGATCGTCTGGCAAGGATTTCCGTTCTTCACGGTGACATTGCTGGCCGGGTTGCAGGGCATCCCGGCGGAGCAGGACGAGGCGGCCGCGATCGACGGCGCCAGCGTGCTGGCGAAGTTCCGCTACGTGACACTGCCGGGCCTGGCCGCGGTGATGGCGACGGCGCTGCTGCTGCGGATGATCTGGGTGGCCAACTCGCTCGACCTGATCCTGGTGATGACCGGCGGAGGTCCGGGAACCGCCACGCAGACCCTGCCGCTGCACGCGTTCCTGACCGCCTGGTCGGGCGGCAATTACGGTGAGGGCTCGGCCTTGGCGGTGCTGCTGACCTTGCTGCTGCTGGCCGTCGTGGTCACCTATCTGTGGCGCAGCCGCGAGTTGTGAAGCGCCTGAAACGCCTGCTCGGCACCGAGCTGCCGGTCGCGCTGATACTGGTGTTCGCGCTCGGGCCCTGGGTGTGGATGATGCTGTGCTCGGTGCGGCCGGATGCCGAGATCACCCAGTCGCCGGTCGCGCTGTGGCCGCACACGCTGACACTGGCCCACCATATCGAGCTGCTGCGGCGGACGAGCTTCCTGCAGAACCTGCGCGACAGTCTGGTGGTGGCGAGCGGTGCGCTGACCCTGGGGCTGATCCTGGCGCTGCCGGCGTCCTATGCGTTCTCGCGCTTCCGGTTCCGTGGGCGCGCGACGCTGCGCACCGGATTCCTGCTGATCAACATGTTCCCCGTGGTCATGCTGATCCTGCCGCTCTTCATCCTGATGCGCGATTTCGGGCTGCTGGACACGTATATCGCGCTGATTGCCGGGCACGCCACGTTTACGCTGCCGTTCGCGATCTGGCTGCTGACCAGCTACATCGACGGTATCCCGCCGGAGCTGGACCAGGCGGCGATGACCGACGGGGCGACGCGGATGCAGGCACTGTGGCTGGTGGTGCTGCCGCTGGCAATGCCGGGCGTGGTGGCGGTCGGCATCTATCTGTTCATCGCGTCCTGGAACGAATACCTGTTCGCGCTGATGCTGGCAGGCCAGCACGTGCGCACGGTGACGGTGGCGTTGCAGTTGTTCATCGGTGAGAACCAGATCCAGTGGGGCCTGCTGATGGCGGGCGGCACGCTGGTCGCGTTGCCGGTAACGATCCTGTTCCTGTTCGCGCAGCGGCAACTGGTGGGCGGGCTGACCGGCGGTGCGGTGAAGGGATGACCTTCGTTGCGCTCAGACAGAGCGCGCGTTAGCCTCCGCGCATGTATCGGTTCGACAAGACCCGCCTCGACCTGGTGCGTGAATTTCGCGCCAACCCATTCGGGGAGCACAGTCCCGACCTGCAATATCTGCTGAACATCATGCGGACCGGGAACGACCAGCCCTTTCACGTGCTGCTTGTGGACAAGGAGGGCGAGCGCTGGACGCTCGGGATCATGCAGCCTGGCCGGCGTGCGGCGCCGCGGCGCACCAACATGGTGTTCACTGATCTGAAGGAAGCCGAATGGCACGTGTTCCGCCTCCGCTGGGCGGCACTTGCCGGTGAGGAGTGTCCGATCGCATGACTGCCGTGATGGGCTACGCCGATCAATGGAGCGTCGCGCCCGGCGACACGTTGCATTTCATGGTGAGCTGCCTGGAGATCGACCATTACCACATGCAACTTGTGCGGCTGAAGCAGCCGGATGCAGGCCCGCTGGCCACCCCGTTCGCGCCGGAGCCGATCGATGCGCCCTGCAACGGGCATCATTCGGGACGCTTCCAGCCGATTCCCGTCGGCTCGCTTGCGGTCGTGCCGTCACATCCGGCGCTCGCGCTTTCCGGCAGCATCTCCGTGGTGGCGTGCATCATGCCCACCACGCCGGCGAAAGGCCGGCAGGCGATCATGGGTACGTGGAACGATGCCGCCCAAACCGGCTTCGGCCTGGAAATCGACGCCGACCGGCACGCTGGTCTTCCGCCTTGGCGCCGGCCCCGGCCGGATCGCCACCCTGTCCGCCGGCACGAAGCTCCGCACCGCGCCAGTGGTATTTCGCCGCTGCCTGCTTCGACGCGACCACCGGAACCATGGTGGTGTGGCAGGAACCGATCACTCGCAACGGCTTTCTGCCCGATCAGCCGGTCGTCACCACAGCCACGACGTCAGTTAGTCCTGCACCTGGCGGCCCGTTGACCTTCGCTGCCTGGAACAACGGCCCGGCGGACGGGCCGTCCTGCTGGGGCGGACTCGGTTTCACCTGCCACTATAATGGCCGGATCGACAGCCCGCGCCTGGCGGCCGCAGCTTTGGACCGCGCCGCGATCGGCACTTTGGCTCACGCGCCGCTGACCCAGGCGCTGCCCGCCCTGGTCGGCGCGTGGGATTTTGGCCGTGACATTCCCAGCGACACGATCCGGGATCTCGGACCCAACCGGCTCGACGGCGTCATCCTCAACCAGCCTACCCGCGCGGTGCCCGGGTGGAACTGGGACGGCCACGAGACGTGCTGGCTGCACGCCCCCGACCAGTACGGCGCCATCCATTTCCATGATGACGATCTGGTCGATGCGTGCTGGCAACCGGATTTCGATTTCACTATTCCCCACGATATGCGGTCCGGCATCTACGCCGCCCATTTTACCGCAAAAGATACGGATTTCTGGGTGCCGTTCTTCGTCCGCCCGCCGCGCGGTACAGCCCGCTCAACCGTCGCGTTCCTGGCATCGACCGCGACCTATACGGCCTATCTGAACAATGTCGGCCGCTTCCTGTCGGCGGGAACGGAATTATACCGCGGCAGGGTCACCGATCTCGATCACATCGACTGTCTGCTGATCGAACATCCCGAAATGGGGTTGTCGCTCTACGACCGCCATTCGGACGGCACCGGCGTGGCCTATTCCAGCCGGCATCGTCCGGTGCAGAACGTCCGTCCCACCGGTCGGCACTGGAACTTCAACATCGATCTGTTCATCATCGACTGGCTGGAAAAGCTCGGCGGCGACTACGACGTGATCACCGAGGAAGACCTGCATCGCGAAGGCGCTGGGTTGCTGGCGCCCTATCGGGTGGTGTTGACCGGGTCGCACCCGGAATATGATTCGGCGCAGATGCTGGATGCGTTCCAGGCGTATCTGCGCAACGGCGGACGCCTGATGTATATGGGCGGCAACGGCTTCTACTGGCGCATTGCGCACCACCCGACGCACCGCGGCGTCATCGAGGTGCGTCGCGCCGAAGGGGGCGTCCGCGCCTGGGACGCCGAGCCCGGCGAGGCATTCCATAGTTTCACCGGAGAATATGGCGGGCTATGGCGGCGCAACCTGCGGGCGCCGCAACGACTGGTCGGTGTCGGCTTCGTCAGCCAGGGCTTCGATTCGTGCAGCTACTTCCGCCGCACCGAAGCCGCCGGGGATCCACGCGTCGGCTGGATGTTTGCCGGCATCGACGACGACGTGCTGGGCAATTTCGGTGTGTTGCAGGACGGCGCCGCCGGGCTGGAGATCGATGCCGTCGATCCCCGCCTCGGCACCCCGCCGCACGCGCTGGTGGTCGCACGCAGCGAAAACCATTCCAACACCTACGAGCTGGTGGCGGAGGAGGTGCTGGTCCCGCACGGGGCCACCGACGCCATCATCAACCCGAATATCCACGCCGATATCACGTTCTTTGAAGCGCCGAACGGCGGCGCGGTGTTCTCCACCGGCTCGATCGCCTACGCCGGATCGCTGGGCTGGAACGGGTTCGATAATAACCTGTTCCGCCTGACCACGAACGTGCTGCGGCGGTTCAACGACCCGGCGCCGTTCGCCATGCCGGCAAGCGGCGTCGGGTAACACCCGACCGCACGGACGAAGGCTCTCAGGCCGTTATGCGCACCAT
This sequence comes from uncultured Pseudomonadota bacterium, assembly GCA_963810715.1. GTDB lineage: Bacteria > Pseudomonadota > Alphaproteobacteria > Acetobacterales > Acetobacteraceae > DATDIC01. Next base: position 84,163 of record CAWEOZ010000006.1, read on the forward strand.
CTCGTTTGGCGGCGGCGGCCATGACGAGGGTGGCGCCTGAGCCGGTGAGGTGGAAGGTGTGAGGGGCTCGTGCCAGGTGCTGCCGGTGGTCGGCGTCATGCTGATGGGTGTGTCGATGGCCGGCACAAGGCCGGCCATGACGGGGTGGACAGGCCCGGCCGTGCGGGGACGGCGGTATGAGCCCGCCCGCTACGCGGAGAGTGCCTGCGGCTCGGTCCGCACCCGCTTCACCAGCAGCTTGTTCAGCGCGTGCACATAGGCCCGGGCCGAGGCGACGATGGTGTCCGTATCGGCGCCTTGCCCATCCACCATCTTGCCGTTCTCTTCTAGCCGCACCGTGGTTCTCGCCTGCGCGTCGGTGCCTTCCGTCACCGCGCCGACCGAGAACAGCACCAGGTTCGCCTCGTGGGGAAAGATTTCGCGGATGGCGCGGAACGTCGCGTCCACTGGCCCGTCGCCGGTACTCGTCGCGTGCCTGATCGTGCCGTCGATCTCCAGCTCCAGCTCCGCGCGTTGGGGCGCTTTCGATCCCGCATGCACATCCAGTGACACGAACCGGATGCGGTCATGGTCGCGCATCACCTCGTCATCCACCAGCGCGACGATATCTTCGTCGTACACAACCTTCTTGCGGTCGGCGACTTCCTTGAAGCGCCGGAACGCGACATTCAGCGCATTGTCCCCGACCTCGTATCCCAGCGTCTTCAGCTTGTCGCGGAACGCCGCGCGGCCGGAATGCTTGCCCAGCACCAGCGACGACTTGGTCCAGCCGACGCTCTCCGGTGTCATGATCTCATACGTCGCAGCATTCTTCAGCACGCCGTCCTGATGAATGCCGGCCTCATGCGCGAAGGCGTTGCGGCCGACGATGGCCTTGTTGGGTTGAACGTCGAACCCGGTGATGGTGGACAGCAGCTTCGACACTTTCAGCAGGTTTCGTGTCTTGATGCTGTTCCTGAACGGCACCTTGTCGTTGCGCGTTCGCATCGCCATCACCGCCTCTTCCAGCGATGCGTTCCCGGCCCGCTCGCCGATGCCGTTGATGGTGGACTCGATCTGCCGCACGCCGGCGCTGATCGCCGCCAGCGTGTTGGCGACCGCCAGTCCCAGATCGTTGTGATTGTGCGTGGATAGCACCACCTTCTCCGCCCCCGGTACCCGTTCGCGGATCATGGTGAAGATCCGCACCATGTCCTCCGGCAGCGCGTAGCCGACCGTATCGGGGACATTGATCGTGGTCGCGCCGGCCTCGATCGCCGCTTCGACGCAGCGGCACAGAAAGTCCGGATCGGTGCGCGTGCCGTCTTCTGCCGACCACTCCACGTCGTCGGTGTAGCGCCGTGCCAGCCGCACGCTATCGCTGACCGCTTCCAGCACCTGCTCCGGCTCCATGCGCAGCTTGTATTTCATGTGCAGCGCACTGGTGCTGATGAAGCTGTGGATGCGCTTGCGCTTTGCGGCGCGCACGGCTTCGCCGGCCCGCGTGACGTCGTCGCGGCCGGAACGGGCCAGGCCGCAGATCACCGGCGTATCGTCGCGCTGGCCGATGCTTTCCGCGATCGCCTTCACGCTCTCGAAATCGCCCGGCGAGGCGATCGGGAACCCCGCCTCCATCACGTCAATTCCCAGCTCAGTCAGCGCCTCCGCCATGCGCAGCTTCTCGTTGATATTCATCGAGAAGCCGGGCGACTGCTCGCCGTCACGCAGGGTAGTGTCGAAGATGATGATGCGGTCGTCGTCCAGCTTGCCAAAGCTGGGATGGTCGATGCTCATTGGGGTCGATCCTTGGAAGAGATGAACACGCTCAGCCGATCAGGGGTCCCCCTGAGCGATGGCCGGCGGTTTAGCGACCCGGCGTGGCGCTCAGGGGCGGCTAAGTCGAAGGAGAAGGCCGAGGGCAATCAGACGCAGGCCACCACGCGCCGCGAAGCGGGCAGTTCGGCGGGCCATGCGGATGCCACAGCAGAGCATGGGATGAGTGTAGTGGGTTTGAGGGCAGGGTGCAACCGGGGCGCCCAGCCACCGCATTTCAGGCTAAAATTCTCAGATGCTGACAGACCGCTGCGACGAGGATGGCGCCGTCGCGGGCGCCATCCTTACGCGTTGAACCCGATTTCCGAGATTGGTGTTGTTGCAGCGGAAAGACATGGATGGCCGACATTCGCATATTCGCCGGCCATGACGGGCTTGGTACGAGAAGGCGCTAGAATATCGATCGTCCGGCTACAAGTCCCATTACCAGGAAGACCAGGAACACGACGATAAAGATGAAGAAGAGGACCTTCGCAATTCCGGCCGCGGTTGCGGCTATGCCGCCAAAGCCGAAGATCGCCGCGATAATGGCGATGACCAGGAACAACAGCGCCAGTCTCAGCATAGGTTGGGTCTCCTGAACAAACGGGCCGATCGGTCCGCGGAGAACGGTTCCGCTGGCGGCCCGGTTCGCCACGCCAACAAAAAGTTGAACCGATTTTCATGATGTCGTGAGGTCAGCGGAAGTCCCGCGTCGGTACCTTGATCGCGCTGCCCGGGCGGACGTCGCGAGCATGGGTATAAGGCGTTGCCGGCAATGCGGCTTCGTTCTGGCCCAGGCCGCGCAGATCGTCCGAAAGGTCGGTCAGATGCCGGGCGACCACATGGATGCACGATTCCCTCCCGCTGCACGCGGCCACGACAGGCGAGCATGCCGGCAGTAAGAATCACGCGCCGCTGCTGCTCGAACAGGCTGGGCCAGACAATCAGGTTGGCGATGCCGGTTTCGTCTTCGATCGTCATGAACAGGATCCCGTGCGCCGAGCCCGGGCGCTGGCGCACCAATACAATTCCCGGCACCGTCACGGTCTGGCCGTCTCTGGCCTGCACCAGATCGGCGCAAGTGATCATGCCGACCCGACGGAATTTTGGACGCAGGAAAGCGGCCGGATGGCGGCGCAAAGACAGACCGATGCTGCGATAGTCCTGCACGACTTCGCCGGCCTCGGTCATGCGCGGAAGGGCAGTTGCGGGTTCGATCATTGCCGACCGTGATTCAGCAGCGGCGAACAGCGGCAGCGGCTCCGACAGGCCACGGATCGCCCATACAGCGGCGCGCCGGTCCAGGCCCAGCGAACGGAAGGCGTCGGCTTCGGCCAGGCGTTCGAGGGCACCGATCGGGACTCTGGCACGGTGATGCAGGTCTTCTATGTCGCGGTACGGTGCGCCGCCGCGCACTTCTACGATGCTGGTTCCGTGTTCCTTGGACATGCCTTTCGCCATGCGGAATCCCAGGCGAAGTGCAAGGCCCTCGCCAGCAGGTTCCAGCATGCAATCCCACTGCGAGCCATTCACGCAGACCGGCCGCACCTCCACCCCGTGCTCGCGCGCGTCGCGGACGATCTGGGCCGGTGCGTAAAATCCCATTGGCTGGCTGTTCAGCAACGCACAGGCAAATATTTCCGGATGGTGGCACTTCATCCATGACGACGCGTAAGCGATCAGCGCAAACGATGCCGCGTGGCTTTCGGGAAATCCGTATGAGCCGAATCCTTCGATCTGGGAAAATGTCTTCTCCGCGAATTCCCGCGGATATTTGTTCAACACCATTCCGTCGATCAGTTTCTGCTTGAACTTACTGACACCGCCAGTGTGCTTGAAAGTCGCCATGCTGCGGCGGAGCGCATCGGCTTCGTTCGGCGTGAAACCGGCGCAGACGATCGCCACCTGCATTGCCTGTTCCTGGAACAATGGCACGCCCAGTGTCTTGCCCAGCACTTTCTCCAGTTCCGGCGTGAGGCAATCGTGGGGTTCCTTGCCTTCTCGCCGGCGAAGATACGGGTGCACCATATCACCCTGGATCGGGCCGGGGCGCACGATCGCCACCTCGATTACCAGATCGTAGAACTCTTTCGGCTTCAGCCGCGGCAGCATCGACATCTGTGCGCGCGAATTCGATCTGGAACACACCCAGTGTGTCAGCACGCTGGATCATCTCGAATGTCGCCGGATCGTTGTGCGGGATGGTCGAGAGGGTCCGAGGCTCCCTGCCATGCTCCACCAGCAGGTCGAACGCCCGGCGCATGCAGCCCAGCATGCCCAGGCCGAGCACATCGACCTTCATGAAGCGCAATACGTCGATATCGTCCTTGTCCCACTCGATGACCTGACGGTCCTTCATCGTGGCCGGCTCGATCGGCACCAGCTCGTCCAGCCGGTCCTGCGTCAGCACGAACCCGCCCGGGTGCTGCGACAGGTGTCGAGGGAATCCCATCAGCGTGCGCGCCAGCTCCAGTGTCAGCGCGAGCCTGCGATCCTCCAGGTTCAGGTTCAGCTCGGCAGGACGGGTCTCTTCCACGCCGTCGTCTGACCAGGCCCAGATCTGCGATGACAGGGCGGCGGTCACGTCTTCCGGCAGGCCCATCGCCTTGCCCACTTCCCGGATGGCGCCGCGTGCCCGATAGCGGATCACGGTGGCGCACAGCGCGGCGCGGTCATGGCCATAGGTTTCGTACACCCACTGGATCACGTCCTCGCGCCGCTCATGCTCGAAATCCACGTCGATATCCGGCGGCTCACGCCGTTCCGCGCTGACGAACCGTTCGAACAGCAGGTTGGTGCGGACGGGATCGATCGCAGTGATTTCCAGCACGTAGCAGACCGCGCTGTTGGCGGCGCTGCCGCGGCCCTGGCAGAGAATCCCCCTTGAGCGCGCGTAGCGGACGATGTTGTTGACCGTCAGGAAATACGGCGCGTAGGCCAGTTCCTCGATCAATCGCAGCTCGTGGTGAAGCTGCGCCACGACATTGTCGGGCACGCCGCTGGGGTAACGCCGCGCCGCACCGTTCCAGGTCAGGCGTTCCAGTGTCTGCTGCGGTGTCAGCGCCGGGTCTTCCACCTCGGTCGGGTATTGGTAGCGCAATTCATTCAACGAGAAACGGCAGCGTTCCACGATCTCCAGCGTACGGGCCACCGCGTCGGGATAACGGGCAAACAGCCGCGCCATTTCCGCCGGCGCTTTCAGGTGCCGATCGGTGAAGCGCTCTCGGCGGAAACCGGCGTCATCGATCGTGCAGCCCTCGCGGATGCAGGTCAGCACGTCCTGCAAGATGCGCCGCTGCGGCACGTGATACAGCGCATCGCCCGTTACCACGGTGGCAACCCGGTGCTCGCGCGCAATCCGTGCCAGGCGTTCCAGCCGCACCGCGTCATTCGGCCGGCGATGCAGGGTCAATGCCAGATAGGCGCGGTTTCCGAATATATCGCGCGCCCGGGACAGCCTATCCGTCAGTGGTTGAGGCCGATTGCAACCAGGATCGTCTACCAGAAACACCGCCAGCAGCCCGTCCGCATGTGTCGCCAGATCATCCCAGCCGAGGCTGCACGCACCTTTGCCGGCGCGCCGCTTGCCGATCGTCAGCAGCCGGGTCAGCCGGGAATACGCCGCCCGGTCAGTCGGATAGACCAGCACCGAACTGTTATCCGAGAGATCGAGCCTGCATCCCACCACCAGCCGCACGCCGGTGTCTGCCGCACGCTGATATGCGCGCACAATGCCCGCGAGTGAGTTCCGATCAGTAATGCCCAGCGCCGGGATGCCGAGTATTGCCGCCTGCGTGAACAGCTCCTCGATATGTGAGGCCCCGCGTAAGAAGGAATAATTGGTGGTGACCTGAAGCTCAGCGTATCCTGTGCCAGCTCTCGCACGGAGGAAATCAATTGCCACCCTCCGCTTGCGTGTGGCAGCGTGGATGAGTACGAATGCTGTCCGTTCGATAGCCAATGAAGCTGTGCGCCAGGGGAACTTTGGGTAGATGGGGGTGCTGAAATATCTGAAGGGTGCCGTCTCCAATGTTCATCGCCAGGGAGACCGGCCGGACATCTTCATCTTTGCTACTCCGCGCAGCGGTTCGACGTTCCTGATGGAGCTGCTGGGCGCACAACCTGGGGTTAAAATCCACGACGAACCGCTGACCGTGAATTATCCCGAATCCCGCCGTGAACTTGGCGTTGACACCTGGGAAGAGCTCACCGTCATGCCCGATCGGGAAGCGCATTACTTCCGCTTCTTCGACCGGCTGCGACGCAACAAGATAAAGGAGTTGAACCGGCCACTCTATCGCAAGCATGCCCGCCTGCTGACCAACCGCAACGTGTTCAAGAACATTCACGGCGGCAAGGACATGCTGCCCTGGTTCGCGGAAACGTTCGACGCCCTGATCCTTGTCCTGATCCGCCATCCGATCCCGACCGTATTGTCGCACCAGAAATTTCCTCGCTTGCCGTATCTGCTGCACCAGCCGGCACACCGTTGCCTGTTCACCGACCGCGAAATCGCTTTCGCCGAGCAGATCATCGCGCACGGCTCGAAGCTGGAGCAGGGCATGGTGGACTGGGCGCTCGAAATGGGAGCCCTGTTCCGCAACTTTCCTGCCGATGCCACGGTGATCAGCTACGAGGATCTGACCGTGCATCCGGAAGAAAGTTTCGCTTACCTGCAGGACAGATTGCAGCTCGACCCGATAGAAGACATTGCCTCCCTGATCGCACAACCCTCGGTGTCCACCGGCCAGTCGGATGATGAAACGCGAAATTTCTTCGCCAAGGCCGGCCGGGATGCCGACCGCACCTATCTGATCAGCCGCTGGACCCAGCGTGTCTCCCCCGAAGAGGTTCGGCGGGGCTTCGAGATCTGTGGCGCTTTCGGCGTCGACCTGTATGAGGAAGGCAATCTCTTTCCCACCGACCGGTATCGCCTGCCGGCGCTCCGCGGTGCCGCGGACACCGTGTTGCTGATCGAGCCGGGCTGATCGCCGCATCAAAAAATGCCGTGCAGGAACCAGCGCAGGTCGCCCGTGCCGGCATCCTCCCCGTCGCCACTGCGATAGAGCCAGAAGCGCCGCCCCTGCTCGTCTTCCACCCGCCAGTAATCGCGGGTTGCCGCCGTTTCCCTTGCGTCACGCCACCATTCACCGTGAATCCGCTCCGGCCCGTCGGCGCGGCGGACCAGGAATCGCCGCCGGCGCCAGGTGAAGGCAGCGGGCGGACGGTCCGGCAGCAGCGCCAATGCCTGCACCGGCTGCGGCGGCGATAGAAGCCGCACCGGACGGGGCAGGTCCTGGGGCCACTCCGCCGTTTCGGTCGTCTCCAGAGGAGGAATCCGCCGCACCGAACGCTCTGGCACATCGCTTTCCACCGCGGCGGCACGCCAGACCCGGCGTGTCCCCAGCCGGTTGGTGAGCCGATCCACCAGGGCCGAAAGATCGGGTTCCTGGTCACCTGCCAGCGCGTCAGCTTGTTCCCGGTTCAGCCGGTCAGCCAGCGATACGACCAGCCGCATCGCCTCCACCCCCGGTCCGGGGTCCACCGTCTCTACCCGTTCGTCCAGCAGGCGGACCAGATGGGCCGCATCACGGCTCGGCCGCGCGGTGCCGATCCGCACGGCCTGGATGGAGCCATCCACCCGCTCGAACAACAGATCGAGCCGGCAGGCCCCGAGCCCCGCCCTGTCCAGCTTTCCGCAGACCCGCTCCACAAGCTGCCTGATCACGAATGCAAAGGCTTCGGCGGTCAGCAGCGGTTCGACAAATCCCAGCCGGCTTGTGATCACCCCCGGGGGACGCATCGGCGTCAGCGGCTCGAACACGCGTCCCAGCGCCTGATCGAGCCGCAACAGCACCTCCGGCCCGAAGCGCCGTGCCAGCGGTCCCCGCGCCATGGCGGCAAGCTGACCAATTCGCTCGATGCCAAGCCGCCGAAGGCTGCCGACCGTCTCCTCCGTGAGCCGCAGTCCGGCGATCGGCAAAGCCGTTATAAAGTTTTCGGTCTCCCCAGGCAGCGCCATGGCGGCCGGTACCGCCGCATAACGGGCCAGCGCATAGGCTGCCCCCGGCGTATCCGCCACTGCCGGCCGCGCGGCCACGCCCGCAGCCGCCAACCGCCCAATCAAATCCGCCATCAACACCCCCTCTCCCCGCTGAGGGAGGGGTGAGGGGGCTTCCCATAAGTGCGCACACCCGGTCACATCCGCCCAGATCCCATCCACCCCATCAGCCGCGACTAAAGGCGAGTAACGCAAGCACCATCCCGCCAGCCGGCGAAGCCCTGCCGCATCGGCAGCGGGTTCGGCGGGCATCACCACCAGCCCCGTTACCAGTGCCCTTGCCTGCGCCAGGGGCATTCCCGGCCATATCCCCTGTGCTCGTGCCGCCGCATCAGCCGCCATCACCGCCTGCCGCCGCCCGTCATGCCCGGCGGTGACCAGCGGCATGTCAGCCGGCGGCGTGCCGGCTCGTTTGCGCAGCCGGTCGGTCGGCCAGGTCGGCAACCAGACGGAGATGACCCTGCGCATTGCCTGCCTCCACGATCCAGGATGCCGGTTCGCCGCCGCGGCAACGGACAAGCTCCAGCCGCCAATGCGCCGGGCCGAGCCCCGGCACATCGGGTGCATCAGCCAGCGGCGGCGGTGACGGCAGAGCGGCAATTCGCCAGCGCGTCACCGCCGCATTCGGCTCGTTCAGGCTGGTGTCCTGTCGCCGGCTGCGCAGCAGCGCGAATCCGGTGACCCCGGAGCACTCGGCCGCGATCTGCAGCCGCCGCGAGGCGGTCAGCCGCAGGGGCCCCCCGATCTCGCCCACCACCGCGGCCAGACCGCGGCACCGCAGCCCCTCTTCCACGGCCGACAGCACTGCATCCGGCCGTCCGGCTTCAGCGTAGAACACCCGGCCGGGGGAAAGCCCGGCGCCGGCCAGCCCAGGGGCGAACAGGTCGGGACGGTCCAGCACCCACAAGACCGGCCCGCGCACCCGCGCCAGCCGCCCGGCAATGAACAGAGCTGCCGCCGCCCCGTGTTCTATTTCCGGACCGGTACCGGCGATTTCGTGCAGGCTGCCGCACGACAGCCCCCCCGCCGGCAAGTGCCGGTCGATCGCCGCCACCCCGAGCGGGAGCACGCCGCGTTCCCGGCCCTGACGCTCCAGACGAGCGATCCTGGCTCGAAGCTGCTCAAGCTGCTTGTCGTGGAGGCAAGCTGTCATTCAGAACATATAGAGAACTCAGCGGGAGAAAGCCAAGCCCCAGATCTATCATCTAGTTATGATATCGTAACATAACTTGTTAAGTCCGCAGTTCAGGGACGATCCAGGACGGCGTTTCACCGCGCGCCACGCGCAGCACATTATCGAACGCGTTACGCACCTGCTTGACGCGGGTCTCATAGCTGCTGCCGGCAAGATGCGCGGTGAGCACGACGTTGCCGAGCGAGAGGACCGGTTCCAACGGCGACGGCGGTTCCTGCGGCAGTACGTCCAGCCCGGCGCCGGCGATCTGCTTTGCTTCCAGTGCCTGATGCAGCGCCTCGAGATCCACCACCTCGCCGCGGCTGCAATTGATCAGGATGGCGTGGGGCTGCATGCGGCGCAGCTCGGCGGTGCTGATCATGCGGCGTGTGTGGCGGGTCAGCGGCACGTGCAGCGTGACGATGTCGGAGGTGGCGAGCAACTCGGGGAGCAGGCGATAGCGGACGTTCAGCGCATCTTCGCGATCTTCGGGCAGGCGGACGATGTCGTTGTATTGCACGCGCATGTCGAAGCCGCCCTGGGCGATGCGGGCGACGCGCTTGCCGATGGTGCCGAGACCGATGATGCCGAGCATCTTGTTCTGCAGCTCGAACATCGGCGGCTGCGGCTCGTTGCCGCGCCAACGGCCGGCGGAGACCATGACGTGCTGTGGCACCAGCTTGCGATAGACGGCGAGCATCAGCAGGATCGTGTGCTCGGCGACGGCGCGAGAGTTGGCACCGCCATTGTTACACACGGGCACCCCGGCGTGACGTGCGGCATCCAGATCGACGCGGTCGTAGCCGGCGCTGAATAGCTGGATCAGGCGGAGCTTGCGGGCGGTGCTGTAGAACACGTTGTCCATGCCTTCGACGTTGCCAAGCAGATACTCGGCTTCGGGAAGAGCGGCGCGATACTCGCTGCTGCCGGGAGAGGCGGCGATCAGCTCGAACCCCGGCGGTGTCATCTCCCGCGCCAGATCGACCGTCTCACTTGCAGTTTGGGCGAGCAGGATTTTCGGCATCGCGTATTCCCTCGTGTAGTAATCGGCCCAGCATGGGGGAGGCTGGTGGATTGGAAAAGGGGGGCGGGTCAATGAGGGACGCGCGTGACACATTCTGGCTGCGTTATCTTCGTGCGCATGCGGCGCCGGGGACACGGGCATTGCACTATGCGGGCACGTCGCTGGGACTGGCGATGCTGACTGCCGGCGTGCTGCGGAAGGACTGGCGACTGGCGGTCGCGGCGCCGGTGCTGGGATACGGGCTGGCCTGGACGGCGCATGCCGCGATCGAGGGAAACAGACCAGAGACGTTCGGTCATCCGGTGTGGTCGCTGCTGAGCGATTTGCGCATGCTGGGGCTGGCGCTGAACGGGCGGCTCGGCGCTCATTTGGAGCGGGCGAGCGTCGGCCGGTAACGTGTGGTCGGATCGCCAAGGGAGAAAGCCATGTGGGAACCGAGCGTGCGTTATCCTGATCCGGCCGTGCACGTGCTGGATGCCGAGTTCAACAAATACCGGCTGCCGCTGGCCTCGGTGGAGCGGCTGTACACGGGATGCAGGTGGTCGGAGGGGCCGGTGTATTTCGGAGACGGGCGCTATCTGCTGTGGAGCGATATACCGAACGACCGGATTCTGAAATGGGAGGAAGAGACGGGTGCGGTGAGCGTGTTCCGCAAGACGTCCTGGAATGCGAACGGGAACACTCGCGACCGGCAGGGGCGGTTGGTCACGTGCGAACATCGCGGGCGGCGGGTGACACGGACGGAATATGACGGCGGGATCACCGTGCTGGCGGATAGTTACAAAGGGAAGAGACTGAACTCGCCGAACGACGTGGTGGTGAAGTCGGACGGGTCGGTGTGGTTCACCGATCCGGTGTTCGGGATATTGGGGTATTATGAGGGAGAGAAAAACGAGCCGGAGCTGACGCCGGCGGTGTACCGGATCGATGGGCGCAACGGCGAGGTGACGGTGGTCTCGGATGACATTCCGGGGCCGAATGGGCTGGCGTTCTCGCCGGACGAGTTGAAGCTGTACGTGGTGGAATTGCGGGCGGAGCCGAACCGGCGGCTGCGCGTGTTCGATGTGGTTGCAGATGGGACGAAGCTGGGCAACAGTAAGACGTTTCTGGATGCGGGGCCGGGTGGATCGCCGGACGGGTTCCGGGTGGATGTTCATGGCAATCTGTGGTGCGGCTGGGGCACTGGCAGCGACGAGCTGGACGGAGTGCGGGTGTTCAATCCGGCGGGCGCGCCGATCGGGCATATCAGCCTGCCGGAGCGGGCGGCGAATGTGTGCTTCGGCGGGCGCTGGCGGAACCGGTTGTTCATGGCGGCGAGCCACGGGCTGTACGCGATCTATGTGAATACGCAGGGGGCAGCGGGGGGCTGACGCGACGCGATGTTTGATGTGCGTGGAGAATGGCAGCTCGGTGCGGACGGAAGTGGTGGCGGGCGTCACCACCTGGCTGACGATGGCGTACATCATCGTGGTGAACCCGAGCATACTGGCGGCGGCGGGGATCGATCACGGGGCGGCGTTCGTGGCCACGTGCATCGCCGCCGCGATCGGGTCCGCGGCGATGGGGCTGCTGGCGAATTTGCCGCTGGCGCTGGCGCCGGGCATGGGGCTGAATGGTGATTGCGTTCGTGCCGGGCGATTACGCTGTGGCTGCCGCACGCGTTTGGTTACTGATGCGCCGGCCGCAGCTCCATCCGTCGCAGCGCGCGGTCGATCCATTGCGCTGTCAGCTTCTCCTGCGCGCCGTTCTGCGACAGACGCTCGTGCAGCGCCGGGAAATCCACCCGATCCAACGCCTGGTCCTGGTTGAAGCAGGAGAAGACGACGGTGCGCTCGCCGGTGGCGGGGTCGATGTGCGGCTGAAGGCACTGCGCACAGACTTCCTTCATCATGCACTGCATCGGGCTGTTGATCGAACCCACCGCGGTGTGGCCCGGCTTCAGCCAGGGCGCCAGAACGCCGTGTCGCGCTGCGCCCACCGCCTGCATCATGCGATCGGAACCGATGACGATCAGGTGGTCCGCCTCGGATAACGGGATCGTCGGGTCGCCCAGCCGCCCGGCGGCATAGGCCGCCATGCCCTGCACGATATTGCCGACGAAGCTGCGGTCCTGCGGCCGATGCGGGCTGGGGTCGAAGCCCGGCGCCTCATCGCAGCACCACACGATCACGTCGGCGGCACGTTCGATTTCGCTCGTCTTGTAGCGATCCTCGATCCGCTTGTATCCGGCGAAATAGAGCACCTTCGATCCGGCGGCGCGGAACGCCGCACCAATGGAGAACAGGACGGCGTTGCCCAGGCCGCCGCCGACCAATGCGACGGTTGCATCGGGAAGAATCTCGGTGGGCGTGCCGGTGGGTCCCATCAGCACAACCGGCTCACCGGGACGCAACAGCGCACACAGATCGGAGCTGCCGCCCATTTCCAGCACAATGACGGACACCAGGCCGCGTTCCGGATCGGTCCAGGCGCCGGTCATCGCCAGCCCCTCCATCGACAGCACGGTGCGGCCGATGCCGGGTTCGTTCAGGCGGGGAGCCAGCATCTCGTAATTCTGCAAACGGTAGAACTGGCCAGGACGAAAGGCGCGCGCGGCGGCAGGGGCGCGCACCACCACTTCGACAATTGTCGGGGTCAGTCGGTTCACCTCGTGCACCGTGGCGCGCAACTCGTCCTGGCAGCGGGCGATCAGGTCGGCGCCGGTGACCGGCGTTGGCGTCACGCGCCGCCAATACACGCGAGACCACCGGATAACCGCGCTTGGCGCCGCCCATCGCCTTCACGACATTGCCGTAGAAGCTGGGATGCAGGTCGCCGAAGAAGCTGATGGCACGGCCATCGTCAGCGCGATGCATCAGCACCTGTGCAACGTCGGGCTTGGGGAAGGCGCGGGCAGGCGTGACCGGGGTGCCGGTTTCATCGATCGCCTGGAAATATTTGCCGTCCAGCGTGACGCGCCGGTCTTCGCGCGCCAGCACCGTGTTGGGTTGCGTTCCGGCGGCGACCAGGATTGCGCGGGCCGGCAACATGGTCTCGGTGCCGTCAGACTGCCTGACGCGAAGCGCAGCGGCATGGCCGAACGAATCAAGCTCCACCGCCGTGGGTGTCAGCCCCTCGGCGAAGCGGACCGCTTCCTCCAGCGCCTTGCCGACTTCTTCGTGGTTCAGCGTATAGGACGGGGACTGCGTGAGGGTGCGGCGATAGGCGATGGTGGCGCCGCCCCATTCATCCAGCAGTTGCGCCAGGCGAGGCGGGCGGTGTTCGGCGGCGGCAGCCTGACGCTCGGCGGCGAGCGCCGCCGCGTGCGCCAGGAACTCATCCGCGACGTCGGTTTCTTCCGCGCTCCAGGCGGCGCGAACCGCAGCTTCGCCGCGTTCGGAGACGAGAACGCGGTAGCGGCCGGCAAACTTCTCCACCTGGCGGACATAGTAGGCCAGGCTCTCGGTCGCCGTGTCGATCGCGGTCAGCCCGCCGCCTACGACCACGACCGGCAGACGAAGCTGCAGATTGGCGACCGAGGACAGCTTGGCCGCGCCGGTCAACTGCAACGCCATCAGAAAATCGGACGCGGCGCGCACGCCACGAGCCAGCCCGTTCGGGATATCCAGCACGGTGGGCTTGCCGGCGCCCATGCACAGTGCGATGTGGTCGAAACCCATCGCCCAGGCATCGTCGATCGACAGCGTGCCGTTGCCGCCGAACCGGATGCCGCCGAAATGGGCGAATTCCCGCCGGCGTTCCAGCAGCAGGCGGATCAGTTTCAGGTAGTTCTTGTTCCAGCGGACGGTGATGCCGGTACTCGGCCACGCCGCCGAAGCCGGCCATTACCCGGTCGTCGAGATTTTCGAACAGTGTCTCGGCGTCGCGCACGGGGGCGGTGGCGTCGAACCCGAGCGGTTCGATCTTCAGCCCGTCGATCGCCACCACGCTGTGGCCGTCATTCATCAGATGGTGCGCCAGGGTGAAGCCGGCGGGACCAAGACCGACGATCAGCACTTTGCGTCCGCTGTCCGGGCGCGGGCAGCGGACGGCGCGATATCGAGCGGGTTCCACCGCGTCAGCAGGCTGTAGATCTCCACACCCCAGGGCAGCGAGAGCACGTCCTTCAGGACGGAGGTTTCGGCCTGCGGAATATCGACCGGCTCCTGCTTCTGATAGATGCAGGCCTTCATGCAGTCGTTGCAGATGCGATGCCCGGTGGCAGCCATCATCGGGTTGTCGATGGCGATGGCGGCGAAAGCGCCCAGCACGCAGCCCTGGGCACGCAAAGCGTGCATCTCGCTGATCTTCTCGTCCAGCGGGCAGCCGGTCAGCGCCACGCCGAACGGTGATTTCTGATAAGCTCCGGTCTTGCGGTCCTTGAGACCCTTGCTGCAGGAGTCCTTCTCCTGCGCATGGCACCAGATGCAATAGTTCATCTGGTCCAGCGCCTGCTGCGGCGTCATGCCCGGATCGGTCAGTGCGAACCCGTCGCGGACCCGCCACTGTTGTTCGGGCAGCCGCAGCATGGTCACGCCGTCGCGCTCGATGGTCTCCACCGGCACCAGGTGCATCGGGTCGAGCTTGTGAGGCACGCGGAACAGCGTGTTGCCGGGGTGGGCGGCGCGGCCGGCCGGCGTCAGCGTGGCCCAGGCGGCATAGCGCATTGCCAGGTCCAGGGCGGCGGCGTCCGGCGGATTTTTCCCAGTGGCTGACGTGCAGGGCAAAGGAAAGCTCGGTGAGGGGTCTCGGCGAAGCGGGCTTCCAGCGCGGCGCGCAATGCCGGGCCGTCGAAGCCGGCCGGATCGGGATATTTCCGCACCGCCTGGCGCTGCACGAACAGCCGCTTGCAGCTATGGATCGGGTCCAGCGCCAGCGTGGCGCGGTTGAGGGTCTCGGTCTCCTGTTCGATATCGAACAAGGCCGCAACGAAACGATCCAGGTGCGAGCCGAGTGCGACGATGAGCTCGCTCTGGTCGCGGGGCGAGGGCGCGTCCGGATCGGCACGCGCGGCCAGCAGCCGCACATGCAGCTCCGGGTCCGCCGCCGCGAGCGCGATGCAGGAAATGCTGGTCCAGGCGGATCAGCCCCTCGCGCGTGCCAAGGTCGTCATGGGCGAAGCCGAGCGCGAGCCGAGAGGAGTTGGCAGAGGTGACAGCGTCCATCCAGTATCAGGCCATTTTCCTGTTTGCGCCGGTGCGGAAGGCGCTCTTCACTGATTGGGGAGATGGTCGTCTCGGGCGCGCCGCGTCAAGCCACGGGGCGTGCGCAACCGGGATGGCAGCTTCCCTGGGGTGTACCCCCGAAGAAGGCGCGCAACGTGTCCTGGACACGCGACGGGATGCCACATCGGCAAGCCCATGACCAAGCTGCTATTTGTCAGCGGCTACCTTGCCAGGGGGCACGGACGGGAGAACAGGCGTGAACCACCCAGCAGGGGCGGCACCCAACAGCTTGCGCGGCGGGCCGGACGGGCGCGGCCGGTTCGGCGAATTCGGCGGGCGCTTCGTCGCCGAAACGCTGATGCCGCTGATCCTGGAGGTGGAGCGGGCGTACGCCGCGGCCAAGGCCGATCCGGGCTTCCAGGCGGAGCTGGACCGCTATCTGGCGCACTATGTCGGCCGGCCAAGCCCCCTGTGGCTGGCCGAACGGCTGACCCGAGAGCTGGGCGGGGCGAAAATCTACTTCAAGCGCGATGAGCTGAACCATACCGGCAGCCACAAGGCGAACAACTGCATGGGCCAGATACTTCTGGCCCGGCGGATGGAGAAAACGCGCATCATCGCCGAAACGGGCGCCGGGCAGCACGGCGTGGCGACCGCCACCATGTGCGCGCTGTTTGGCCTGCCGTGCACCGTTTACATGGGCGCCACCGACGTGGAGCGGCAGAAACCCAACGTGTTCCGCATGAAGCTGCTCGGCGCCGAGGTGAAGCCGGTGACCTCGGGCGCCGGCACGCTGAAGGACGCGATGAACGAGGCGCTGCGCGACTGGGTGGCGAACGTTGCCGATACATACTACCTGATCGGCACCGTTGCCGGCCCGCACCCCTATCCGACGATGGTGCGGGACTTCCAGTCGGTGATCGGGGATGAAGCGAAGCACCAGTTGCACGAAGCCGAAGGACGGTTGCCGGATGTCGCGGTGGCGTGCATCGGCGGCGGCTCGAACGCGATGGGGTTGTTTCATCCGTTCCTCGACGAGCCGGCGGTCCGGCTGATCGGCGTGGAGGCGGCGGGACGTGGCCTGGACACGCATGAGCACGCCGCCAGCCTGTCGCGCGGGCGGCCGGGCGTGCTACACGGCAACCGCACCTACCTGCTGCAGGACGATGACGGACAAATCCAGGAGGCGCACAGCATCAGCGCCGGCCTCGATTATCCCGGCATCGGACCCGAACATTCCTGGCTGCACGAGATCGGCCGGGTCGAATACGTCGCCGCGACGGATGAAGAGGCTTTGGCGGCGTTTCAGCTCTGCACGCGGACGGAGGGGATCATTCCCGCACTGGAACCGGCGCATGCCCTGGCACACGTGGCGAAGATCGCGCCGGGGATGGAGAAGGACCGGATCATCCTGATGAATCTGTGCGGGCGGGGCGACAAGGACATCTTCACCGTGGCCGAGCATCTGGGGGTGCGGCTGTGAGCCGCATCGCCGCCCGGTTCGCCGCCTTGAAACGGGAGGGGCGCGGCGCGCTGATCCCGTTCGTGGAGGCCTGGGACCCGGATGCGGCGACCTCCATGGCGCTGCTGCGCGGCATGCCCGGTGCCGGGGCGGACCTGATCGAGATCGGCATGCCGTTCACCGATCCGATGGCCGATGGCCCGACCATCCAGGCGGCCGGCAAGCGGGCGCTGAAGGCGGGCGCGACCATGGCGCACACGCTCGCCATGGTGCGGGAGTTTCGCCGCGAGGACGATGCCACGCCGATCGTGCTGATGGGCTATCTGAACCCGATCCTGTCCTACCAACCCAACCGGTTCTGCGTGGACGCGGCCGCCGCCGGCGTGGATGGACTGATCGTGGTGGATCTGCCGACCGAGGAGGCTGATCTGCTGCTGCCGCATGCAGCGGCCAA
Source organism: uncultured Pseudomonadota bacterium (assembly GCA_963810715.1). GTDB lineage: Bacteria > Pseudomonadota > Alphaproteobacteria > Acetobacterales > Acetobacteraceae > DATDIC01. Next base: position 101,276 of record CAWEOZ010000006.1, read on the forward strand.
CGGTATCGACGTGATCCGCCTGATTGCGCCCACCACGGACGATCGGCGATTGCCTGTCGTGCTGACCGGGAGTTCCGGTTTCGTCTATTATGTCAGCATTGCCGGAATCACCGGTACCCGCACTGCGACCGCCGACCACCTGGCGTATGCCATTCCACGCATTCGCAAGGTCACCGGTTTGCCGATCGCGGTTGGCTTCGGCGTGCGCAGCCCGGAACAGGCGGCGATCGTCGCCCGGGAGGCTGACGCCGCGGTGGTTGCATCCGCGCTGATGGACACCCTGGCAGGGACGCTGGACGAGCATGGCCGTGCCCGACCGGATACGGTGCGGCGCGTATTGGACCAGGTGCGGGCATTGGGGACAGCAGTACACGGCGCGCGGGTGAACGCATGAGCTGGCTCACCGAGTTCGTCCGCCCGAAGATCCGCAACCTGTTCGCCCGGCGAGACGTGCCGGACAATCTCTGGCAGCAATGCCCCGCCTGCCAGCAGATGATCTTCGCCCGCGAGCTGACCGCGAACCTGAAAGTTTGCCCGCATTGTGGGCACCATATGCGGGCCTCCGCCGTCGAGCGCCTGAGCTGGACGTTCGACGCCGATGGCTTCACTCGGATCGAGCTGCCGAAGGTGCCGACCGACCCGCTGCGCTTCCGCGACGGCAAACGCTATGCCGATCGGCTGAAGGAAGCGCGTGAGAAGGTGCATCTGGACGATGCACTCGCCGTCGCGCACGGCACGATCGAAGGCCAAAGCGCTGTCGTGGCGGCGATGGAGTTTGACTTCATCGGCGGCTCGATGGGCGCCGGGGTGGGTGAAGGACTGGTAGCCGCGGCGCGCCTGGCGGTGCTGCAACAGGCGCCGCTGATCGTGTTCACCGCTTCCGGCGGTGCGCGCATGCAAGAAGGCGCGATCAGCCTGATGCAGATGCCGAAAACGGTGATCGCCACGCGGTTGGTGAAGCAGGCCGGCCTGCCGTTCCTGGTGGTGTTGACCGATCCGACCACCGGCGGCGTGACCGCGAGTTTCGCCATGCTGGGGGATATCCAGATCGCCGAACCCGGCGCGCTGATCGGCTTTGCGGGCGCCCGTGTCATCGAGCAGACCGTGCACGAGAAACTTCCGGAAGGTTTCCAGACCGCGGAGTACCTGCACCAGCACGGGATCATCGACATGGTCGTGACCCGCACGGAGCTGCGCGCCACCCTGGCACGGATCATAGGGTTGCTGCGCAAAACCGATGCAGCTCCGGCCGCTGTTGCCGATACGATGGCGCACGCGGCCGAGTGAGTTCCCGTATCGACGGCATTGTCGCCCGGCTGCACGGGCTGCATCCGCGGCTGATCGATCTCAGCCTGGACCGACTGATCGTGCTGCTGGCAAAGTTGGGATCGCCCGAACGGCGGCTGCCGCCGGTGGTGCATGTGGCGGGCACCAACGGCAAGGGCAGCACCTGCGCATTCCTGCGGGCGATTGCCGAGGCCGCCGGGCTGCGCGTGCACGTCTATACTTCTCCGCACCTGATGCGCTTCAACGAGCGCTTCCGACTGGCCGGGCGGCTGGTTTCAGATGACGCGCTGGCGGCGGTTCTGGAACAGGTGGAAGTGGTGAATGCGGGGGCGCCGATCACCGTATTCGAGGTGATCACGGCGGTCGCTTTCCAACTGTTCGCGCAGGTTTCGGCGGATCTGTGCATACTGGAAGTCGGGCTGGGCGGCCGCGGGGACGCCACCAACGTGATCGAACGCCCAGCCGCTTGTGCCATCACCTCCATCTCGCTCGACCATCGGGAGATGCTGGGCGACACGATTGCGGCGATAGCGGCGGAGAAGGCGGGCATCATCAAGCCTGGCGTGCCGGTGGCGATCGGCGCGCAGTCGAACGACGCACGCGACGTGCTGCTGGCGCAGGCGGAGCGGCTCGGTGCCGCGGTCCGCCTGCGCGGGCGGGACTGGTGGATCGAACCCGGGCGATACGAGGATTGGCGCGGCAGCGTGTCGTTGCCGGTCTCCGTCGCTGGCGGGGGCGCACCAGTACGACAATCTCGGCATTGCGCTGGCGGCGCTGCGGGCCACCGGGCTGCCAGTTCCCGACGCCGCGGTGGCAGGGGTGGCGCAGGCCGAATGGCCGGCGCGGCTGCAGAGCTTTGACCGGACGACTTGCCGGGATGCTGCCGGACGGGCTGGGAACTGTGGCTCGATGGTGGCCACAACCCGGATGCGGGGCGCGTGCTGGCCGAGCATCTGGCGGGCTGGGCCGATCGCCCGGTTCACCTGATCGTCGGCATGAAGCAGAGCAAGGACGCGGCCGAATTTCTGCGCCCGTTGCTGCCGCGGGCGACGTCGGTGTGGGCGGTGGCGGAACCGGAGCAGCATCTGGCGTTGCCGGTGGAGGCGATCATCGCCGCATCGGGCGGCGTTGCGCGGCCCGGGCCGGTCGTCGTGCAGGCGTTGCGATCGCTGCCCCACGGAGCGGGCCAGCCACGAGTGCTGATCTGCGGCAGCCTGTATCTCGCCGGCGAGATTCTGAAGCAGGATGAAGGCGTCATATGAAACGAATGGCGGTTGCGCTGGCGTTGCTGGTGCCCATCGGTCCGGGGCGGGCCGCGGCACCGGTCTGGCCGGACTATCAGATCATGGAGTGGCAGCCGCGCACGGCACAGCAACTGAACGTGCTGAAGCAGATCGGGGTCACCGGCGGGATGGCGCCGATCAACCGCGATGCCGGCACGTTCGACCCGAACAGCCCTGCACCGGCCGCGCTGCGCAGCGACGGCATGCGCTATTACATCGAGAATATCACTACGGATTTCTATGCCGCCTATCATCGCTTCACGCCGGGCAAGCGACCGAACTGGCGGTTCGTGGAGCTGCAGCAGCGATACCAGGCGAATCCGAACGATCTTTCGGTGTTCGTCCGTGATCCCGGCTTGTCCGATCCGGACTGGCTGAAGCGTGTCACCGACCGGCTGACCGCGGTCGCGAATGCGGCCAAGGCCGATCACCCGATCTATTACAGCCTGGGTGATGAAACCGGGATCGCCGATCTGGCCGCCAACTGGGACTTCGATATCGCCCCGACGTCACTCGCCGGCTTTCGCGCATGGTTGCAGACGCAATATCCGTCGCTGGCGGCGCTGAACGCGGAATGGGGTACGCGGTACGCCGCCTGGGACAAGGTGATGCCCGAACTGACCCGCACGGCGATGCAGCGCAGCGACGACAATTTCGCCGCGTGGTCCGACTTCAAGGCGTGGATGGATGTGGCGTTTGCACGCGCGCTGCGCGCCGGAACAGACGCGGTGCATCGGGCCGACTCTGACGGCCTGGCGGCGATCGAAGGCGCGCAGGTACCGGGCTGGGGCGGCTACGATTACACGCGGCTGGCGCATGCGGTCGATGTGATGGAAATTTACGACACGTACGAGAACCTGGCGATCCTGCGTTCGCTGAATCCCGCCGTCATCCCGCTCACCACCGCCTTCAACAGCAGACCGAAGCAACTGCATGCCATCTGGCGGGAATGGCTGCGCGGCTGCCGCGGGCTGGTGTTGTGGGACGACAAGAGCCGGATCGTGCAGCCGGACGGCACGCTCGGCCCTGACGGGCAGGGCTACGCGCCGGTATTCGCCGCGCTGCGTGGCCCGCTCGGCCAGGCGGTGCTGGATGCGAAGCCGGTATTCGACCCGATCGCCATTCTGTATTCGCCGGCGAGTTTCCGTGTCGCCTGGATGCAGGAGCAACGACCGCACGGCGATGCGCTGGATCACCCGCACCGCCGCGCAGGAGGATACGGGAGATGCCCAGCGCGAGACGCTGGCCGCCTATGCGCAGTCATTGGCCCATATCGGCCTGACGCCGCGCTACGTGGGTTCCGATCAGCTCGCACGCAACGAGCTGGGGGGAGCGAAGGTGCTGATCCTGCCGCACGCGATCGCCCTGTCACCGACCGAAATGGCCGCGATCCGGCAGTTCGCGGCGAAAGGCGGGCTGGTGGTTTCGGATGTCGTTCCGGGCACGTTTGACGGGCACGGTCGGCGGCTGGCAACGTCGCCGCTTGCGGCTCTGTTCGCCTCTGGGCCGGGGAAACTGGTGGCGGCCGGGGATCAGGCTGCGCTTGCCACGGCGCTCCAGCATGCCGGTGTTGCACCCCGGTTTCCTGCGCGCACGTCAGCGAACGACGTGACCACCTACGTCTTCAGTGGGAACGGCGGAACCATCCTGGCCGTGCAGCGCGATTTCCGGGACGATGCGGCGCCTGAGCAGATCGTCCTTGACCTGCCGCGCCCGATGCAGGTGACCGATCTGCGTGAAGGCAAGAAGCTTGGCCGACTGTCAACGGTGACATTGCCGCTTGATACGGTGACGCCCCTGGTCCTGCGACTGTCGGGCACTGACCGCTGATGGGGGGCTGAAGGGGCCCGCCAGGAGCCATAGCAGCACCCGGGCTTCAATCCCGCTGACCTAGCGACCATATTAGGGGATATCCCCCTACCGAAAGAGGGGATGTCCCCTTACCTGGAAAAAGCGATGTCACCCGAGCGACCTCTTGTCGAGCCGAACCGCTGCAACTGGGCGGCCATGCGCAAAGCCTCGCGACGTGTCGGACAGATGTACGACGCCGCGCTCGCCTCGTCCGGTCTCAAATGCACGCAATTCGCCGTTCTGGTCGAGATTGCTCGACACGCCGACGCGCCGCCGACGATGCGCGAGCTGGCGGACGCGCTGGTGATGGACCGATCGACACTGGGGCAGAATCTGCGACCCCTTGAGCGGGATGGCCTTGTCTCGATCATCGTAGCGGCCACTGACCGCCGGCGCCGGAACGTCGCACTGACGAAAACCGGAATTGCGCGGCTCAACGCCGCGAGGCCGCTATGGAGCGCCGCCCAGGCACGTTTTGAAGCGCGCTTTGGCGAGCAGGCGGCGGCCGATCTGCGCCAGATCCTTCTCGGCATCGCCGATGACCGCACCCTAAGTGCCGGTAACACAAGCAACATATCGCTTTCTGTCAGAGAAAAGCATTAGAGGCAGCACAATGACGGCAATCGTATTCAACAGCGCGGTCACGGCGAGGGCCGCGGCTCGAACCAGGTTCCTGATCCTGCTGACGGCGTCGCTCGTCTGCTCATTGATCATGCTCGATTCCACATCGTCGCCGTCGCGTTGCCGGCGATCGGGCGGTCGCTGGGCGCAAGCTTCACCGACATCGAATGGGTGGTCAGTTCCTATGTGCTCAGCTTCGCTGCCCTGCTGCTTGCGGCCGGCTCCTATGCCGATCACCACGGGCGCAAACGGGGAATGCTGATCGGGATTTTTCTGTTCGCGACGGCGTCGGCCGCTTGCGGGTTTGCGAACTCATCGCTGTTCCTGAATATCGCGCGCGCGGTCCAGGGTGTCGGCGGAAGCCTGCTGCTGACCGCGGCGCTTGCCGTTATCGCCCACGCTTTCGAGGGCCCCGAACGTGCGCGGGCATATGCGTTCTGGGGTGCCTGCCTTGGGATCGCGATGACGGCCGGACCGATCGTCGGCGGCGTGATCACCGGTTATCTCGGCTGGCGCTGGGTATTTCTCGTCAATGTGCCGATCTGCGCGGCGCTGTTCTCGGCCACGTTCGCGATCATTCACGAATTGCGCGATGAGGAGGTGAAGCGGCTCGATATCGCTGGCATCGTCACGTTCAGCATCGGTCTCTTCCTGCTGATCTGGGCGCTGATCGACGGCAATGCCATCGGGTGGACCTGCCGCGCCATCCTGCTCCGGCTTGCTGGCGCCGGCCTGCTGTTCGTCGCCTTCGGTGTCGCCGAAACGCGCCAGACACGTCCGATGGTCGATTTCACGCTGTTCAGGGGCGCAACGTTTCTTGGATCCGCCTTCGCCATGCTGGGCTATGCGGCCGGCGCACAGGTGATGATCTTCTACCTGCCGCTGTTTCTGCAGAATGCCTATGGTTTCAAGCCGATGGCAGCCGGGTTGGCGATGCTCCCGTTCGCCTTACCGATGTTTCTTGCACCCCGGGTCGGCGCCAGACTGGCGAATCACTATTCGGGCCGTACCCTGCTGACCGTCGGGCTGACTGTCACGGTGATCGGTGACCTTCTTCTCTGGGCCGTTGCCGGAGCCGACCTGCCCTACACGGTGTTTGTTGCAAGCATGCTGGTCGCCGGTACCGGAGCCGGACTGCTCAACAGCGAGACGGCGAAAGTCATGCAGGGCGCGGTCCCGGCCCAGCGGGCCGGCATGGCGTCCGGCATAGCCGGAACCACACGCTTCGTGGGGCTGTTGCTCGGCGTGGCGGGGCTCGGTGCGGTGTTGGCGAAGATCGCTTCCCGTCAATTCGTGACCGCAGTGACCGCGCTGGGCGTCGACCCCGCGATCGCAGTTGCCGGAGCAAAGCGTGTCACCTCCGGAAATATCGCCGGTACCTTGGACGGGATCGCGGGGTCGATGCAGGCACAGATCCACGCCGCTGGCCTTGCCGCGTTCGCCGACGGTTTCGCCGCGGCGAGCCTGCTCGCGGCCGCCCTGGCCCGCTCTCGCCGCGGGTCTGACACTCCTGCTGGTGCGCGCGACAGATACCCCACCGGTCGGGACCACGACGATCGCCGGCGGAGGCGCCGCACGCTCAGCCAGGCTGCAATGGAAGGAAACGGCATGTCCGAATCCCACTCGCTAGCAGGCTTCCCGCATCCACTCGATCATCCGATCTGGAACGCGCTGACCACCCGGCAACGGGCAATCGCCGAGGGGAATGGTCTCGCATGGCGATACCCCGCGGACATCGCGCCGTTCGCGGCAATGATCGATACCTCGCCCGCAAGCTTCGCGGCGTTGGCACAGTTGGTCACACCGTCCGCGCGCATCGCCATGTTTACCGTGAGGCCCATCGCGCCTCCAGACCTGCTGAAGACAGTTGTTGCGACCACGGCGGAGCAAATGGTTGCAACGTCGATCGACGGTGCATCCACCGCGCCAGCGCTGGTACCGCTCGGCGAAACAGACGTGCCTGCAATGCTGGAACTGGTGGAGTTGACGAAGCCGGGCCCTTTCGGAGTCCGTACCGGCGAATTAGGAACATTTCTCGGCATACGCGTCGGCAACCGCCTGGCTGCCATGGCCGGTGAGCGCATGAAGCTCGACGGCTTCACCGAGATCACCGCCGTCTGCACGCATCCCGCCTACCGCGGCAAAGGATACGCGCGCACGCTGCTCCAGGCCGTATCCCGCGGAATTTTCGCGCGTGGCGAGACCCCGTTCCTGCACGTATTTTCCGACAACAAGTCCGCCATCGAACTTTATCGGCGCTCAGGATTTGCAGTGCGCAGGCAGATGCACCTGACGGCCTTGGGCAGAGACGCCTGAACTAGAGAGCGGCAGCGAAACCGCATCATACGAGCTTCGCCTCAAACGGGGGCAGCAGATCGCGCGATTCGAACTCCACCACCCATAGATCGGGATCGAACTTCACCTGCCGCGCGACATACGCGTCCACCACTGCCTGATCGACCGGCCCCTGCTCCGGTGCCCCGCATCCATGCCGCACTGCCGTCGGCGGCACGCACCTGCGACAGCACCATCATTCCGTCTCGGCCATGCAGCACGACCAGGATGCCGCCCGAATCAGGATCGCCCTTGCGCAGCACCACGCCCGGCCGGCCGGCCGCGTCGCCCATGCGCAGCGCCATCTGCACCCACAAGCCGGATTTGACCCTTGGCGCGCTCATGCGACCGCCGACGCGCCGCCATCGACCGGCAGAGCGCAGCCGGTGATGCTCGCCGCTTCGGGGCGCAGCAGGAACGCCACCAGTGCCGCAACCTCCTCTGGCGTGACCACGCGTCCGGTCGGCACGCCCGCCGCAGCCTGCTCGGGTGTGATCCCGAGTTCCGCGAACCGCGCCGCGGCCATCCCGGTATCCACCCAGCCGGGGCACACCGCATTTGCCGTGATGCCGCGCGGCGCCAGTGCCGGCGCCAGGGAACGGATGAATCCGATCACCCCGTGCTTGGCCGCGCAATAAGCCGTCTGATCCGGAACGCCGCGCAGCCCCAGGATCGACGCGATTGCAACGATCCGCCCGCTGCCATGCGCCAATCGCGGCAACGCCGCCTTGCAGCAATAATAGGTGCCATGCAGGTTGGTGGCGATGATCTCGTGCCAGCGCGAATTGTCGGCGGCATCCAGCGCATTGGCACCCGCCGTCCCGGCGCAACAGATCAGCGCGTCCAGGCGATCGAAGGACGCGAACAGCGCCGCGCACTGACGCCGGATCGGCAACGTCGCAGGCAATATGAGTGATACCCCGCGCCGGCGTTCCCGGCCGTCGCGCGGCGGCGATCACGTCATATCCGTCCGCTACCAGCCGGACAGCCACCGCCGCGCCGATTCCGCGCGTCCCCCCGGTCACCACTGCCAGCCGCCGGCTCACTGTGCGGTCGTCCCGCCATCAACCGGCAGCACCGCGCCGGTGATGAAAGACGCGGCGTCGGACGCCAGGAACGCCACCACCGTCGCGATCTCCGGCGGTGCCGCAAAACGACCGAGCGGCACGCTGCGCCGGTAAGCGTCCGCCGACGAGCCGGAAAACTGCCCCGGATATCGTGTCTGCAACGCGTCGATCACGCCGGCCAGCATCGGTGTATCCGTGCTGCCCGGGGCGATGCAGTTGATCCGGATGCCGTGCCGCGCCCAGTCCAGCGCGGCACTTTTGGAAAGCTGCGCCAGCGCCGCCTTGCTACGCGCCGTAGGCGGCACTCAGCTTCTTGCCGACCAGCGCCTGGTCGGACGCGATGTTCACGATGGCGCCACGCCGGCGCGTCGCCATCCCCGGCAGCACCGCGCGCATCAATGCATAGGCGGCGAGGAAATTGACGCGGAACACGAACTCGACCTGAGGAAGCGGCGTGTCCACCACGCTGCCGATTACCGTTACGCCGGCATTGTTGACCAGCAGGTCGATCGGGCCGTGGCGGGCAACGACCAGCGCCGCGCGTTCCTCCAGCGTGGCAGTATCGGCCAGGTCGAACTCCGGCAGATCGAGCCCGACCACCGCGACCCCTTCCGCCTCCAGCCGTCGAGGCGATCGCCTGGCCGATCCCTTGCCGGTGCCCGGTGACGATGGCCCGTTGGCCGGCAAGCCCGAAGCTGACGCTCACCACCGGCCGCCGGGTCGCCGATTGCCGCCGCATGTCATGATCGCTATCCCGCCCAAGTGTCCGCGCCCCAGGATAGAGTGCCCGGCCGGTCTGCCAACCCAAGGGGGGCCGCGTGCTCCGGCTGGTCTCCATAAGCCGCCGCTTTCCCGGCGGGGTGGAGGCGCTGCGGGACGTGTCGCTGGACGTCGGTACCGGCGACTTCGTGGCGCTGCTGGGGCCGTCGGGCTGCGGCAAATCGACGCTGCTTCGGTTGATTGCCGGGCTGGACCGGCCCGATCACGGAGGGTTGGAATTTCCATCCGGCGAGCCTCCCAGACCCGGCGATATCGGCTTTGTGTTCCAGGACGCCACCCTGCTGCCCTGGGCCACCGCCGCGGACAACGTGTATCTGCCACTGCGGCTGCGCGGGTTTGCCCGGCAGCGCGCCGCACCTGACGTGCAGGCGGCGCTCGACCGTGTCGGCCTGACGGGGTTCGAGCGGGCGCGACCCCGGCAATTGTCTGGCGGCATGCGCATGCGGGTCTCCATCGCCCGCGCGCTGGTGACACGCCCGCGATTGCTGCTGATGGACGAGCCGTTCGCCGCGCTGGACGAATTCACCCGGCACCGGTTGCAGGCGGACCTGCTGGCCCTGTGGCAGGATGCGGGATGCACGATCGTGTTCGTGACCCACTCGATCTACGAGGCGGCGTTCCTTGCCCGGCGGATCGTGCTGATGACCCCGCGCCCAGGACGCATCGCGCGGGAGTTGCACTCCGCGTTGCCAACAGGACCCGAAACGCGGGTCGATCCCCGATACACAGCCCTGGTCGGGGAGATTTCGCGAGAGATGGAACGAATTCATGCCGATCATGATGGCCTCTGATGCCAGAATGTTTTACACTGAGCATGAAGCAGCGAGGAGACTGCTCTGGGAGGGTGGAACACGAACCATAGAGGCACGCGGACATGGCCGATCCAGATTTTGATCAGGTTTCCAAGGAAATCGCTGACTTGGTGGATGACTGGGGAGACATCATCGACAAGATCGCCAAGCAGCTCCACGATATTCAAGCTGAAATGGACAAGATGGAAGCGCTAAAGAAGCAGAGGGAGAGTTCAGCGAAAGACGCCGATGCCGCGAACAAGGACCTCAGTCAGAAGATCTTCTCGCTGAAGATACCACCGAAGGCAGATCCACAGCAGATGCTCAAGCTGCCCGATTGGGCAACGAAGTATATCGACAAGAACGGCGTCAAAATGGGCGATTATGGATCGCTGAAACCGATGCTCGACATCGATATCAAGAAAATGCAATTCAAGAAGGTCGGGCTCACCTGGACCTGGACGTTCAAATGATACCGGCCAGCAACTGGATCGGGTGTACCGCGTCCGGAACTGGCCTGACCCTCGGCTGAGACGCGGGCCCAGGCAGCCGTCGCCGAAATGGACCCGACTCGTTCCCGCAGCTTTCGGGCTACTCGTGCTCGGTCTGTGGGAAGCATTGGTCCGGCTGCTGGGCGTGCCCGTTTACCTTCTGCCTGGGCCGGTCGCCATCGTCGCGGCCTTCGCGGCGGACCCCGTGGGGCTGACGGCCGCCCTGCTGTCCACCCTGGCGGTCACCTTCGTCGCGCTGGCCGTCGCCGCGATGCTCGGGGTTCTCATCGCGCTGGCGATGGAACTCAGTCCACTGGCGCGCGCTGCCATCCAGCCTTGGGCAGTGGTGCTGCAGGTGACCCCGATCGTGGCGATCGCACCGCTGATCGTGGTGCTGATCGGCAACCCGTTCATCGCCCTCGTTGCCTGCGCGACCATCGTTGCCTTCTTTCCCGTGTTCGCCAACACCGTCGCCGGCCTGGCGTCGCCGGCACCGGAACTCGCGGAGCTGTTCCGCCTGTACGGAGCCGGGCGCTGGCGGACACTCCGGCTGCTGCGGCTACCCTCGGCGCTGCCGTACTTCCTCGCCGGATTCCGCATCTCCGGCGGGCTGGCGCTGGTGGGGGCTGTGGTGGCGGAGTTCGTTGCCGGATCTGGGGATTCGCGTCCGGCCTGGCCTATCGTATCCTGGAGGCGGGCTACCGGTTGCAGATCCCGCGCATGTTCGCGGCGCTGGTATTGCTCGGGGTCGCAGGGATCGCGATCAATACGGTGCTTGGCTGGTTCGCCGCTTTCGTGCTGCGCCGGCATGGCGCTGCATGATATTTTGCAAGCTAACGTTGCCGCCCCGCTGATGGATTGAGCTGTTCGGCGCGTGCGTAATCCTGTGCGGCGTGGTCGTGGTCGCCCGCTTCCGTGTATGCTTGCGCGCGGTAAACAAGGATACGGGCGTCAACCGGATCAAGCGCGGTTGCCCGTGTCAGATCGGTGATCGCCTGGTCCGGCTTGCCGCTGCGCAAGAGGGCGATGCCTCGGTTCATCAACGCCATTGCGTGATCCGGTTCAAGCGCCAGCGCCGCGTCACAATCCGCGATCGCGCGCGACCATTCGCCCTTGCCGATCAAGGCCGCACCACGGTCGGAGAGCGCGTCCGCCGCTTTCGGGTCCAGGCGGATCGCGGCATCGAAATCCGCGATGGCGGCGTCGAGCTGCCCTTTCGCTGCCAGCGCGACGCCCCGGTTCGTCAGCGCCTGGGCGTTGTCCGGGTCGATCCGCAGCGCCGCGTCGCAATCCGCCATTGCCTGGTCGGACGCGTTTTTCTCGTTATACGCCATGCAACGATTGGCGAAGGCCAGGGTTGATTTCGGGTCCAGCTCGATCGCGCGATTGAGGTCGGTGATCGCCCGGTCGATCTCGCCCGCGCGCAGGTAATCCCGGCCGCGATCCACCAATGGCAACGCCCAGGAGGGATCGATCGCTGCCGCCGCGCTGCAATCCTGGATTGCCCGATCTGTACTGCGCCTTTTCGCCGTAGGCATAGCACCGGTTCAGCAGGGCGGTCGCCGAGCCCGGGTTGAGCCGCACGGCCTGATCGAAATCCGCGATAGCATGGTCGATATCGCCGCTGCCAAGATAAGCCTTGCCGCGGGCAACGAACGTGTCGTCGGAGCTGGGATCCAGTGCGGCCGCCTGATTGCAGTCGCGAATTGCGTCCTCGTAGTGCTGCAATGCAGTGTTCGCCAGGCAGCGGTCGGACCAGGCAGGGGCGAAGCTCGGATCGAGCGCAACCGCGCGATCGAAATCGGCGATCGCCCGATCCGTCGTTCCTTTCGCCAGATATGCATCGCCGCGATGCACCAGGGCTGGCGGAAAATCCGGGTCGATTTCGCAGGGCGGAATCACAGTCGGCGATGGCGGCGTCATCCTCGCCACGATCGACCCGCGCCATGCAGCGACTGGAGAAGGCCAGCGCCGACATCGGATCGATCGCGATAACCTGGGTCCAGTCCGCGATCGCCTGATCGGTGTTGCCCTTCGCATACCGGGCAATTCCCCGGTTCAGCAGGGCCGCGGGATCACCCGGATCGAGCTTCAGCGCGGCGTTGCAGTCGGCGATGGCGTGGTCATTGTCGCCTTGTTCGGTGTAAGTGAGGCACCGGTGCACATAAGCGGGGCCGAAATCCGGCCGGATAGCCAGGGCGGCACTGTAATCGCCGATCGCCTGGTTGTAGTCACGCTTGCTATCATAAGCTTCGCCGCGGTTGATCAGTGCGGCCAAGATGTTTTCCGGGGACAGGCGACCTGATTGCAACAGCGCGGTACACGCCCGGATGCGCAAATCCGGGTCGGCGGATTCGCCGCATGCCGGCACAGGAAGGCGCGTTCGTTTCCGCTGCAACATGGCTACCTACCGCCAGATACAGCGCAATTGCAGCGAACGACCAAAGCCGTGGCAACGTCAAGCTCCTGCGCCCCAATCAGTCGAAGCCGAAGAAGCCCGGGCTGTCGCTGAGTGGCGCCGCAGCTTTCAGCATCGCGAGGTCGGGCTCCGGCCGTGCGGTCCGCTTGTCACCTGCCAGAAGCCCTTCCAACTCAGCCGCTACCGCCAGCACCAACGTATCGCCGCCGCGCGGGCCGACGATCTGCAGCCCGAACGGCATACCGTTACGGTCCACTCCTACCGGCAGCGACAGCGCCGGATGTCCGGCGAGGGTCACCGCATACGCCATCGCCAGCCAGTGAAAGTAGGTCCGGGTCGCCTTGCCGTCGATCTCTGCCGGATATAGCTCCCGCCAGGAACGCGGGCTGATGGTGATGGCGGGCGTCAGGATGATATCGTGACCGGCGAAGAACTCCTGCCAGCGGCGGTACAGCGTCGTCTGCATCGCCATGGCGCGTGCCGCGTCGGTGGCGCGAATAGCGCAGGCCTTCCTCGACATTCGCCCGCACGTTCGGGCCGAGCTGTTGGCCGGCCTGCATCCGCGGCAACTGCACCGCAAGGAAATTGAGCGCGCGGAGAATCTCGAATGCCTCGTCGGCGCCGCGGCAATCCGGGGTGGCGTCCTCGGCGCGCGCGAACACGTGGCGGAACATGCCGGTCTTGTCTGCGAACACCTCCGCGATGTGCCGTTCGGTGGGGGCGAAGCCAAAATCGGGCGTCAGCGCGACACGCAGGCGGGACAGGTCGATCGGCATCGGGCGAGCGAAATCCGCCGCGCGCCGGACGTGACGACCGAACACCGTGGTTGCCAGTGGATCGCGCGAATCGTCACTGATCATGGCGGAGAGCAGCAGGCAGGCATCCGCCACCGTGCGCGCCATCGGCCCCAGGACGGGAAGCGAGCTCCATCCGAGCGCGCGTTTTTCGCTTGGCACCAGGCCGGGCGTCGGCCGGAACCCGACCACCCCGCAAAACGCCGCCGGGTTGCGCAGCGAGCCGCCAGTATCAGAGCCGGTTGCGATCGGTACCATGCCGGTTGCCAGTGCGACGGCCGATCCGCCGGAGGAACCGGCGGCGGACTTCGTCGGATCGAACGGATTGCCGGTGGCGCCATAGACGGCGTTGCGCGTGTTGGCGCCCGGCCCCGAACTCCGGCGTGTTGGTCTTTCCGACGATGATCGCGCCGGCAGCGCGGACCGCCGCAATGCTGCGCTGGTCCGCGGCGGGGACGTGATCGCGGAAGATCGGGCTGCCCTGGGTGGTGCGCAGCCCCTCGGTGTCTTCCAGATCCTTCACGCCGAGCGGCAGCCCATGCAGCGGCGGCAGATCCTCGCCGCGCGCGACCGCCGCGTCGGCCGCCTTTGCCGCGGCACGGGCCCGGTCGAAGTCGCGCGCGACCATGGCGTTGACCGCATGATCCACCGCTTCAATGCGCGCGATACAGCTTGCCAGCAGCTCGGTCGGGGCGAGCTTCTTCTGCCCGATCAGCCGGCGCGCCTCCACGGCGATGAGATCGCAGGGTTCGGTCATGGTCAGCTATCCTTGAGATGGTGAGGCTGGCACCAACCAATCGATTTCAGTGCGCAGTACTTTCGCGAACCGCCGGAGTGCATCAACGCTTCCGGTTTTCCGGCACGCCTCGATGTCGCCGACACATTCCGAGCCGACGCCCGCAGCTTCCGTCAGTTCTCGTTGGGACAGGCCACGCTTCTCGCGCCAGATTTTTACCGGGTGCTCGCCGTCTAGCAGACGCTTCGATTCGTCGGCGGTCAGGTAATCCTTCCGGGCACTTTCGTATCCCGTCCGCACCTCGTGGGCGCGGCCGCCCCGTACCGCGGCCAGGTCCTGAGCCTCCTCCAGTTCGTCGAGAAGCGCCTCGTAATCCTCGCGGCGTAGTGTGACGGTTTCATCCGTCTCTGCGACCGGTCTAACGTGCGCGGTCATCGGTATGCCTCCCTCCGGTGGGCGATTCTGCGGACCACGAGATCATTATATTCGAATGAACAAATCGCCCGCCAGTCGCCCTGGCGAACGCGGATCGCCCCCGCTTCGCCGGTGAGTGCAATCACGCCGGCATGGCGTCGGGCTGGCGCTGCCGCGATATCTTCCAGCCGCTTCAGCAGAAGCCGAGCATCCGCCTTTGGTAGCCCTTCAAGCTGCTTTTGCGCCCGCGGTGTCAGGAGCAGCGGCATGCGCGATCAATTGCACGTTTTTTGCGTGCGCGTAAAGCGAGTGCATACCGACCCCTACCGGCTCGGAGCATGTACGGAATCGCAGCCGGCTGAAATTCCGTGCCCTGCGACGGACACCTGCCGTTTGACACGCCGCCCCACACCAGCCAAAGATTCACGCTTCCCTCGGCGCCGGCCGTGTCGCGGCCGCGCCGGCGGAAGCCTGTTTTCACAACCATAGGATCAACACAGATGATACCCGCTCTGCTGCCGAACTACGCCCGCGCCGACCTCGCTTTCGAGCGGGGCGAAGGCGCCTGGCTGTGGACGGTGGACGGGCGACGATTCCTCGATTTCGGCTCCGGCATCGCCACCGCCTCGCTCGGCCACGGCAACAAGCACCTGGCCGCAGGCGATCGCCGAGCAGGCCGCCAAGGTGATGCACGTCTCCAACCTCTATCGCATCCCGCAGGCCGAGAAGCTGGCGGCGCGGCTGGTGGCGGCGACCTTCGCCGACAGCGTGTTCTTCTGCAACTCGGGCGCCGAGGCGAACGAGGGCATGATCAAGATGATCCGCAAGGCAATGGCGGAAACCGGCAATCCCGAGCGCTTCCGCATCATCTGCTTCGACGGCGCCTTCCACGGCCGCACGCTGGCCACCCTGGCCGCCACCGGCAACGCCAAATACCTGGCCGGCTTCGGCCCGCCGGTGGAAGGCTTCGACCACGTGCCGTTCAACAACATGAACGCGGTGCGCGACGCCATCGGCCCCGGAACCGCCGGCATCATCGTCGAGCCGGTGCAGGGCGAGGGCGGCGTGCGTCCGGCCGACATGCAGTTCCTGCGCGACCTGCGCGCCGCCTGCGACGAGTACGGGCTGATCCTCGGCATGGACGAGGTGCAGTCCGGCATGGGCCGCACCGGCAAGCTGTTCGCGCATGAATGGGCGGGCATCACGCCGGACGTCATGTCCGCGGCCAAGGGCATCGCCGGCGGCTTCCCGCTGGGCGCCGTGCTGGCCAAGGAGTTCGTGGCGAAAAACATGGTCCCCGGCACGCATGGCACGCACGTTCGGCGGCAACCCGCTGGCCTGCGCCGCCGGCAACGCGGTGCTGGACGTGATGCTGGCGCCCGGCTTCCTGGAAGATGTCGAGCGCAAGGGCCGCACGCTGCGCGCCGGGCTGGAGAAGATCGCGCAGCAGTATCCCGCAGGTGTTCGAGGACGTGCGCGGGCTCGGCCTGCTGCTCGGGATGAAATGCGTCGCTGCCGCAAGCCGAGGTGCAGGCCGCCTGCATCGCCGAGGGGCTGCTGGCCATCACCGCCGGCGAAAACGTGCTGCGTCTGGCGCCGCCGCTGGTGCTGACCGACGGCGACATCGACGAGGCGCTGGCGATGCTGCGACCGCGCCGCGCGGCGCTGCCTGCCCTCGGCCGCCAAGGCCGCCGCGAAATGAGCGCGTCGCTGCGCGCGGCCGGAGCCGCAAGGGCCGGTTCGGCGAGCGGCAGCGCGGCTGCCGCTCCGCGCCACTTCCTCGATCTGCGCGACTTCGACCCGCGACGCTGCGCCAGATGCTGGACGTCGCGTCCGGCTTCAAGCGGGCCGGCGGCGTGTCGTCCCGCCCGCTGGCCGGCAAGACGCTGGCGCTGATCTTCGAGAAACCCAGCACCCGCACCCGCGTGTCGCTTCGAGGTCGGCATGCGCCAGCTCGGCGGCGACGTGGTGGTGCTGACCGCGCGCGACATGCAGCTCGGCCGCGGCGAAACGCGTCGCCGACACCGCCCGCGTGCTGTCGCGCTACGTCGATGCGATCATGCTGCGCACCGACGACGTGGCGAAGCTGCACGAGCTGGCGCAGTACGCGACCGTGCCGGTGATCAACGGCCTGACCGACACCTCGCACCCCTGCCAGCTGATGGCGGACGTGCTGACGTTCGAGGAGCATCGCGGCCCGATCGCCGGCCAGGTGGTGGCCTGGTGCGGCGACGGCAACAACGTCGCGCGAAGCTGGATCGAGGCCGCGGTGCGCTTCGGCTTCACGCTGCGGCTAGCCACCCCGCCGATGCGCTGCGCCCGCCGCAGGAGCTGCTGGACTGGGCGCGCGCCCAGGGCGGCCGGATCGAGCTGACCGACGATCCCGAAGCGGCGGTCGCCGGCGCGCGATGCGTCGTCACCGACACCTGGGTCAGCATGTCCGACGATCCGAACGAGAAGCCGGCACAACCTGCTGGCGCCCTACCGCGTGACCTCGGCGCTGATGGCGAAGGCGGCGCCGGACGCGATGTTCATGCACTGCCTGCCGGCGCATCGCGGCGAGGAAGTGACCGCGGAGGTGATCGACGGGCCGCAATCGGTGGTGTTCGACGAGGCGGAGAACCGGCTTGCACGCGCAGAAGGGCGTGCTGGCCTGGGCGCTGGGCGCGGCGCGCTGACGCCGGCCCCGGCTGGACGATGCGGCACGCGGCACCGCCTCCGTCGCCGCGCCGCCAGTACGGGAGAGAGCCATGCCGAACGTCACCGCCGACCGTCTGACCGAGATCGCCACCGCACTGCTGACCGGCGCCGGCGCGCCGGAGAGCGAGGCCGCCACCGTCGCGCGGCTGTCGATCGCCGCCAATCTTGCCGGCCACGACAGCCACGGGATCATCATGATCCCGAGCTATATCGAGCGCATCAAGGTCGGTCACATCGTCCCGGGCGCGCCATGGGAGATCAAGCAGGAGACGCCGACCACCACGGTGATCGACGGCAACTGGGGCTTCGGCTACGTGGTGACCGAGCAGGCGATGCAGCACACCATCGCAAAGGCGCGGACGCAGAACGTTGCGGCCACCACGGTGTTCCGCCAAGGCCATATCGGGCGGCTGGCGAGCCTATCCGCTGATGGCCGCGTCCGAAGGCATGATCGCGATGATCACCGCGGATTCCGGCCGCAGCCCGAAGCAGGTGGCGCCGTTCGGCGGCGCCAAGGCGCGGCTCGGCACCAACCCGATCTGCTTCGCCATCCCATCCGACCTGGAGGGGCCGCTGTTCTTCGACATGGCGACCTCGGCGGCAGCGGCCGGCAAGGTCGCTGCTGGCGGTGGCGCGCGGCAAGGAGGTGCCGGCCGGCTGGATCATCGATGCCGAAGGCAAGCCGACCACCGATCCGCGCAAGCTGCGCCAGGGCGGCGCGCTGCTGCCGCTGGGCGGTGCCGAAGGTTACAAGGGATACGGCCTGGCCGCGATCGTGGAGATCTTCTCCGGCCTGCTGACCGGGCTGGGCTTCGGCATCGAACCGACCGGGCGGCACAATGACGGCTGCTTCATCGCGGTGTTCAAGGTCAGCGCGTTCCGCGAGCTGGCGGCGTTCAAGAAAGAGGTGACGGAGTTCGCGCAGTATCTGAAAGCAACGCCGCCCGCCGAAGGTTTCAACCGCGTCTATTACCCCGGCGAGGTGGAATGGGAACGGGAGCAGGAACGGCGCAGGAACGGCATTCCGATCGAGGACGCCACCTGGGAGGTGCTGCGCAAGCTTGCCGCCGAGTACGGCTGCGCCGACCGGCTCGGGTTCTGAGGCGCGGCCGATGGCGGTGATCGCGGTCTTCAAGTACAGTGAAGGCGGGCCGGATGCCTGACTTTATGGCCAAGCTGCAGGAAGCCGCGCATCCCGGTTCAATAGCCGGGTGATGCCGAAATCGTTCCGGCTGTTTCGCAGCACGGTGCCGGGACCGGATACGGACCGGTCATCATGATGATCGAGTATGAGGACATGGCGGCCTATGGCGCACGTACGGCATTCGAGAATGCCAATGCGGAGTGGCGAATCTGTTCGACGCGACGCCTGATCACCGGAAACCTGCTCTCGGTCGAGCTGCTGACCGAACCCTCCGGGTAAAGGGAGATCATGTCGCAGATCGGGCATAGCCTGCGCCGGCTTGAAGATGCACGGTTCCTGACGGGTGCCGGCCGCTACCTCGACGACATCGCCTCTCCGGCATGCTGCACGCTGTCGTGGTGCGCTCGCCCCACGCGCACGCGATGATCGAACAGATCGATGCCGAGGCGGCGCGCGCAGCGCCCGGCGTGCACGGCGCGTTCACTGCCGCCGATCTCGCAGCCGACAAGCTGGGGTCGATCCCTGCACCGCCCAGGTCCCGACCATAGCGCCCATGATCGTGCCGCCACGCTTTGCGCTGGCTGCGCGAGCGCGTGCGGCATGTCGGCGATCCGGTCGCGTTCGTCGTCGCCGAAACCGCCAGCATGCGCGGCGATGCCGCCGAACTGGTCGATGTGCGTTACGATCCACTGCCGGCAGTCACCGATGCCGTCGCGGCGCTGACTGCCGGGGCGCGCCATGCTCTGGGACGAAGCGCCGGGCAATGTCTCCTACCGGTTTCAGAAAGGCGACAAGCGCAGCGGTCGATGCTGCGTTCGCCGGCGCGGCGCATGTGGTCGAGGTGGAGCTTGTCAATAACCGGCTGGTGATCGCGCCGATCGAAACGCGCGGTGCGATCGGCGTGGTGGAAGATGGTGTGCTGCACCTGATCGCCAGCGCCGCGGGCGTGCATGGCATGCGCGACGTACTCGCCGGCATTTTTCATGTCTCGTCCGAGCGCGTGCGTGTCAGCGCGCCGGATGTCGGCGGCGGGTTCGGCATCAAGAACGCGGTCTATCCAGAGAATACGTGATGCTGCTCTGGGCCGCGCGACGCCTCGAATCGCCCGATCAAATGGATCGCCGACCGCGCGGAGGATTTCGTCAGCACGTCCCAGGGCCGCGACAATCACACGCACGCGCGGCTGGCGGTGGATGCAGACGGGCGGTTCCTGGCGCTCGAGGTGTCCACGGTGGCCAATCTCGGGGCGTACGTCGCCGGATATGGTCCGGGGACATCGACGAGCGCGCCGTCCACCGCGATGGGCGGTCCGTACAACATTCCCGCCGTGTTCATGGACGTGCAGGGCGTTCTCACCAATACGCTGCCGATCGACGCCTATCGTGGCGCCGGCAAGCCGGAAGCCAATTATCTCACCGAGCGGCTGATCGAACGCGCCGCCCGCCTGCTCCGCACCGATCCGTTCGAGATTCGACGCCGCAATCTGATCGCCGCCTTTCCGCACCGCGGGCGCGCTCGGCATCGTCATCGACAGCGGCCGTTTCGTTGCCAACCTCGACACCGCCGAGCAGGCTGCCGACCGCGCCGGGTTCGACGCACGTCGCGACGCATCACGCACGCGTGGCATGCTGCGCGGGCTCGGTGTCGGCTGCTTCCTGGAAACCGCCCGCGGCCAGCCGAACGAGGCGGCCGAGATCCGCTTCCAACCCGACGGACGCATCGCCTTGCTCGTCGGCACCCAGTCCAACGGCCAGGGACACGAGACCAGCTATCCGCAGATCGCCGCCGAGCTGTTCGGGCTGCCGATTGAAACGTTTCTCTACGTGCAGGCTGACACCGGCGTGATCGCGACCGGTGGCGGTCACGGCGGCGCACGCTCCATGCACATGGGCGGTGCTGCGCTGGTGAAGGCCGCTGAGCTGGTCATCGCCCGGGCGATGCCGCTGGCTGCGCGCCTGTTGCAGGCAACCCCGGCCGAAATCGTGTTTGCCGATGGCCGGTTCGCTACCCAGGACGGCCGCGGCGTCGATCTGCTCGCCGTCGCCCGCGACGCGGCCGATCCGGATACCGGGGAAACACTCGACACCCGTGCCGAGAATATCTGCGACGTCTTCACCTTCCCCAGCGGGTGCCACGTCGCCGAGGTGGAAATCGATCCCGCCACCGGCGCGGTCACGCTCGATCGCTACACCGCGGTCGATGATTTCGGCACGGCTGATAAACCCGCTGCTCACCGTCGGGCAGGTGCAGGGAGGCGTGGCGCAGGGCATCGGCCAGGCGCTGCTGGAGCACACCGTATACGATCCCGAACTCCGGCCAGTTGCTCAGCGGCACGCTGATGGATTACGCACTGCCGCGCGCCGACCATCTGCCCGGCTTCGCGATCACCCTGGTCGAGCAACCGACCGCTGCAAACAGCCTGGGCGTGAAAGGCTCGGGACAGGCCGGCGCGATGGCGGCACCGCAGACTGTGATCAATGCCGTCCTGGATGCGCTCGCACCGCTCGGCGTGACGCCATATCGACATGCCGGCAACGCCGGATCGCATCTGGCAGGCGATCCGTTCAGCCGATCCGCAGCAGGCGTGATCCTTCGCCGCGCAGCCACTTCACCCCTGCCTCGGTGTTTGGCGTCAGCTTGTCAACCAGCGCCCAGAACCGCTTGCCATGATTCATGTGCCGCAGATGCGCGACCTCGTGCGCCACCACATAGTCCTGCACGAACGGCGGCGCCATGATCAACCGCCAGCAGAATGCCAGCGACCCGTCCGACGTGCAGCTCCCCCAACGGCTGCGCGTATCCTTCACCGACACGCGACGCACCTGAAGCCCGAGCAGCGTCGCCTTCGCCACGGCCTGCACCGTCAGACGTCGCCGCGCTTCAGCACGCAAAAAGTCCAGCACGCGCCGACGCAGGAATTCGGGCGCACCCGATACGTGCAGCACGGCGCCCTCGATCCACACGCCGCCGCGCGCGTGTGGGGTGTGACAGATCATCAGCGGCGCACCATCGATCGGCACCGATGCTCCGTTCTCGAACCGCACGATATCCGGCAAGGCGGCAAGCCGGTCCGTGACCCAGTCCGCGTGCGTCATCAGCAAGGCGAAGCCGGCGCCGCGCCCGGCCCGCAGCGGCAATGTCACGATCACCGCGCCACCACACGGATCGATGCGCAGGCTCACACGCCGAGCCCGTGCGCTGCGGCGCCATTCGATCCGCGCCGTTCCACCTGGCAGCGCGAACGTCTCGGGAGGAGGAACATTCATTTTTGCCAGCAACAGCAATTCACGCCGAATTCGTCAATGATGTCGTGCGCCGTTCGTGGCGCGGCAGCACGCCGCAATCGATCGTTGATAGCCAGTCCCAGCCCGCGATCGGGGACCGGCATGGCGGCGATACGCGCAAGCCCGCGCGCGTCCGCCTCTGCGTCAAGCTGCCGCAGGCCGATGAAAAGCCGGGCTGCTGCCTCCATCAGATCGCCGCGTGGGCTCAGGTTGAACATCGCTCCCGCGCCGCGGAGCGCTCCACCGAACGCGAGCAGCGCTTCGTCGGCCGACACCGACCGCGCATTCAGCCGCACCGGACGTGACGGCGCATAATGCGACGCCAGCAATCCCGGCGATCGCACCGTCTTCGCGTCGCCCGTTCGCGCAACCGGCCCGATCAGCGCCTCGATCGCTTCCAGCGTGACGCCGCCCGGACGCAACAGCACCGGACGATTGCCGGTCAGGTCCAGCACGGTCGATTCCACGCCGACCGTGCATGTGCCGCAATCCAGCACAGCCGCGACTTGTTCACCAAGCTCCTCGATCACATGCAGCGCCGTCGTCGGGCTGACACGCCCCGACCGGTTCGCCGAGGGTGCGGCGATGGGCCTGCCCGCGGCGGCCATCACGGCGCGCGCCGCCGATTGGGACGGAACTCGCACCGCCAGCGTGTCCAACCCGGCTCCGGTCAGCATCGCAACCCGGCTATCGTCACGTCGTGGCAGCACCAGCGTCAGCGGGCCCGGCCAGAACCGCTCCGCCAGCGTCTCCGCCGCCGCACCCGGCACCACATCCGTGAATGCCGACGCAGCGTCTGCATAGTGACAGATCAGCGGATTGAACCGCGGCCGGTCCTTTCGCGGCGAACACGGCGGCGACCGCACGCGGGTTGTTCGCGTCGGCCCCCAGCCCATAGACCGTTTCCGTTCCGAACGCAACCAGTTCGCCGGAGCACAGCAATGTCGCCGCCCGCGCGATCCCCACCGTGTCTGGCAACAGTAACTCCATGCGACGTCCCATAGCGGCGACCCGCGGGCATGGCAAAGCCGCCATCCGCTGATACACTCATCCCGAACAGACATCCGGAGTTGTCCGCATCATGATCGATATCGCCTTCGCCAAGCCCGTGTTGCCGAAATCTGGTGCCCTCGTGCTGCTGGTCGGCGAAGGTGCGAGCCCGTCCGGACTATGGCAGCAGGCTGACGAGGCCACCGGGGGCGCCATCACCCGCGCGCTCGCCGCTGCCGAGTTCAAGGGCGCGAAGGGCAAGACCTGCACCGTCCTGGCACCGGGCGGCGGGCTCTCGCGCGTGGTCGCCGTCGGCATCGGCAAACCGGCCGATCTGACAGGGCTCATGCTGGAGCAGGCCGGCGGCCACGGCATGACCGCGCTGGGCCGCGATGTGGAGGCCGTCATTGCTGCCGACACGCTCTCCGCTGACCAGGCGGCGCAAGCGGCCCTCGGCGCCGCGCTGCGGGCCTATCGTTTCGATCGCTACCGCACGAAGGAAAAATCGGAAGACAAGCCGAAGCTGCAACGCCTGTCGGTGTTCAGCGCCGATCCGGCGCGCGCCGTTGCCGCCTGGCAGCCACTGCGGGCCACGGCCGAGGGCGTGTTCCTCACCCGCGATCTGGTCAGCGAACCGCCGAACGTGCTGAACCCGGCGGAAACGGCGGAACGATGCCGCAAGCTGGCCGAGCTGGGCGTGAACGTGCAGGTGTTCCTGCCGGAGGAGATGCGCAAGCTGGGGTTCGGCGCGCTGCTGGGCGTCGCGCAGGGCAGCGTGAACGAGCCGCGCATGGTGGTGATGCGCTGGAACGGCACCGGGCGGGACGGCGGCAGGCCGGTGGCCTTCATCGGCAAGGGCGTCACGTTCGATACCGGCGGCATCAGCATCAAGCCGGCCGGCGGCATGGAAGACATGAAGTGGGACATGGCCGGCGCTGGCACGGTGATCGGCCTGATGGCGGCATTGGCCGGGCGCAAGGCGAAGGTCGATGCGGTCGGGCTGGTCGGGCTGGTGGAGAACATGCCGTCCGGCAGCGCGCAGCGTCCGGGTGATGTCGTGAAAAGCGCCTCCGGCCAGACCATCGAGGTGATCAACACGGACGCGGAGGGCCGCCTCGTGCTGGCCGATGTGCTGTGGTACTGCCAGGAGCGGTTCGAACCGCGATTCATGGTCGATCTGGCGACGCTGACCGGCGCCATCATCGTCTCGCTCGGGCACGAGCATGCCGGCCTGTTCAGCAACAATGACGAACTCGCGCAGCGGCTGGGGGCCGCCGGAACGAGTGACCGGGGAAAAGGTCTGGCGCATGCCGCTGGGTGACGAATACGACAAGCTGATCAAGTCGGACATCGCCGACATGAAGAATATCGGCGGGCGCCCCGGCGGATCCATTACGGCGGCGCAGTTCATCCAGCGCTTCGTCAACGACAAGCCCTGGGCGCACCTGGACATTGCCGGCATGGCCTGGGCGACGAAGGACGCCGCCTGCACGCCGAAGGGCGCCACTGCCTATGGCGTGCGGTTGCTGGACCGGCTGGTAGCCGAGCACTACGAGGACAAGTGACGGAAATCGGCTTCTATCATCTGACCCGGTCAGGGATCGACGCCGCGCTGCCGCAGCTTCTCGGGCGCAGTCTGGCCGCTGGGCAACGGGCGTTGATCCTGTGCCGGACGGCGGAGCGCGTGACCGAAATCGACGCCATGCTGTGGGCCTGCGCGCAGCCGGACTGGCTGCCGCACGGCACGCCGAAGGATGGTGACGCCGAACTGCAGCCGATCTGGCTGGACACGGGCGATAGCGCGCCGAACGGAGCGCGTTTCCTGTTCGTGATCGAAGGCGCCGAAACCGACCGTCTGGCTGCGTTCGATCGGGTTTTCGATCTGTTCGACGGCAAGGATGAAGCGGCTGTCGCGGCGGCGCGTGTGCGCTGGAGTGCGGCGCGCGCTGCCGGTTTTACCTTGACGTATTGGCAGCAGACCGAACGCGGGTGGGAACGGAAGGGATAATCCGCTCCAAGGGTGAGCCGGGTACCGGAGCAAGATTCAGAGTGTGACGTCGCGCCGGCGCCCTTACGCTCCACGCTCATGAGCAGCCAGACGCCACAAGTGGGAGCAATGAACGGACGCGAATGGACCATGCTCCTGGCCCTGTCCGTTCTATGGGGCGGATCCTTCTTTTTCTTCAAGGTGCTGGTCGCCGAACTGCCCCCCTTTTCCGTCGTGCTCGGTCGTGTTGGACTCGCGGCGATCATTCTCAACGTGTGGCTCGTGTTGCGCCGCGACTTCATTCGCGCCTCGCCCCGGCTGTGGGCTCAATTCACTTTCATGGGCCTGCTGAACAATGTGGTTCCGTTCTCGCTGATCGTGTTCGGAGAGACGCGTGTCTCCAGCGGGCTCGCGTCCATACTCAATGCGACGACGCCGATTTTTACCGTGCTCGTTGCGCATGTGTTGACCACGAACGAGAAGCTTACGCGGGGCAAGGCTGCCGGGGTGTTGATCGGGTTCGCCGGGGTTGCCGTGCTGGTCGGGCCGAACGGTTTGGCGGGCCTGGGCAGGACGGACCTTGTCGGCGAGGCCGCCTGCCTGTTGGCGGCGCTGACCTATGCCTTTGCCGGCATCTATGGCCGACGGTTCAAAGGCATCCCGCCGATCAAGGTGGCAACGGGGCAGATCACCGGCAGCACACTCGTGCTGATCCCCGTCGTTGCTGTTGTCGATCGGCCCTGGATGCTGCCGATGCCGAGCGCAGCGGCCTGGGGTGCGCTGATCGGCATTGCGCTGTTCTGTACCGTGCTCGCCTATATCCTCTATTTCCGCATCCTCGCTGCAGCCGGTGCCACTAATCTGCTGCTTGTCACTTTCCTGATCCCGATAAGCGCAATCGTGCTCGGTTGGTGTGCGCTGGGCGAGGCGCTCTCCATGCGGGAATTCCTGGGGATGATGTTGATCGGTGGAGGTCTCGCCTTCATCGATGGACGATTGCTCCGCACATACCCGTTCCGCGCAAACGCGGCACGGCTATGACGCGGCTTCCAGCGCCTCCTGCGCAGCAAGCAGTCGGTTTCGGCTTGTTCGGCCTGGCGGGCAATCGCGGTCAGGCGCGTATTGGCGGCGGTGATCTCAGCGGCGCGTCCTGGTGCGTAGATCGATGGATCTGCCAATCGCCTTTCGATCGCGGCGCGTTCCGCGGCCAGCTTCGCCAGCAGGGCCTCGGCGTCGTGGGAATGCGCATCTACGAACTCGGTTGACCCGTAAGGGAGATGTTGACGCCTCCTGGCGCGAGTGTGAACCGAACCCCTTGAGCGGTCGTGATGCCATCGATCACGACACCGTTCTGATTCCGGAGACTTGTCACCGACCCGCCGCCAGCCACAGTCGCGCCCGCAGTAACGGAAACGTAATTGCCGCTGAAGTCTGCAACTTTGTTGAGATTGTGAACCGTTCCGCTGCCCGTGATCGACGAGATACCGACATCCAGTACGGAGAGCCCATTCATTCTAAATGGGTATTGTTGACCTTGGTAGGTCAGGGTTCCGTTTCCCCACTGGAAACCGACGCCGACGGCCAATGCACCCCCGCTAAAGGTGACGGTTCCTTCGGTGGCACCCAGATTAGCAGCTGTCGCTGCTGGCGGCGGCTGGGATGCGCAGCTGGTCAGCGCGCAGATGCCAAGCGCGGCAAGTGAGGTGACCGTGAGACGGTGCATCGCGATTTCCTCCCAGGGATCTCGTCCTAGTCTAGCCGGCTTCGCCGACAACAACAAACCGAAAATGACAGCAAATGTTCTAAATCCTTGACACAAATAGACAAGTAGGCGTGGCGCGGCGCGGGCATAATCTTGAGCCGGAGGACAGTGGAAAGACGCGTGTGGGCGTATTTTTCTGGAAAACGGGGACGACAAGGCCCATGATCTTAAGAGCGCCGACAGGACAAGGTGCAGCACGACCGCCGGCCAAAGCAGAATGCCAGTCAAGCCATGCATGAAGCCGACATAGGCGAGATACAAGGCGACGCCCGCGACATAGAACAACATGCCGACCGCTGGCGGCCCCGGCCAGCACGCAATACTCAATGCGATCAGCGCAATGCTGCCCACGCGTGCCACAGGTATCGTGACCCCAGTAAGTCGCTCACCAAGCAACACCTGCCCGACCAGTGATGGAACCAACAGCAACGCCAATCCCGTCAGAGCTTCGCCAAGAGCCGCGAGAATAAGCACCCTTTTCATCATTCGCTGGAATCCAGTGCTTTCGCCGCGCGAATCGGCCACACGGAATGGTTACCGCTCCGCACCAGACGGTTACGTATCGAGTTCGAAGGTCAGCTTCTCGATCTTGCCGGTGAATTTGAACGGCACATCGTAGCGGTACTCCAGCAACGCCAGCGGCGTGCGGGTGTCCCTTCCGATGTCGAAGGTTTCGTCTTCCGGGAAGGTGATCGGCGTCGTGTGGTCCATGGAATCCGAGCCACTTCCTTGCCGTCCACATGCAGCACGCCCGCGCCGCCCTTGCCCAGACCGGGACCATCCGGCTTGAAGTCGAATACGATGATGTGCCGGCCAGCTTCCAGCTCAGGTCCCTCCCCACAAGGTACGTTTGAGGGCGAGCAGGTTGTACAAGAAAACCACCCTGCCCCGGTCGAAGCCCGCTTCGCGCTTGCTGAGGAACAGGCCGTAGCCACCGAAGCGGCCACCTTGCGTGACGATCATGCCTTCTGCCCCACCCTCGGGGATCTCGACCTCGGCCGTGATGGTATAGGACCGGTTGAGAATGTTCGGTGCGCCGCTTTGCGGCACGCCGATCAGTTCGCCCGTATAGGTGAAGACCGTGCGTCCCGTCGTCAGGCTCGGGCGCGGCGTGTTCCAACGCGTGAGTGAGGAATTGTCGAGCGGCAGCACCTGGTTCTTCGCCGCTTCGGCATAGAACAGATCCTGCATCTCCTTGAGCTTCGCCGGCATCTGGGCAACCAGGTCATTGGATTCCGTGGGGTCGTCGTGGGCGTTGTACAGCTCCCATTTGTAGCCGGTGATGACATCCGGAGGCGTCGCCGTACTCAGCTCCCATGGAAGCGTCGCCGGCGTGGTGCACGCCACCCAGCCCTTGTGATAGATGGCACGGGATTGCCCAGCATCTCAAAATATTGCGTCGTGCGCTTGGTCGGGGCATCGGCGTTCGCCTTGTTCCACGTATAGGTCATGCTGACGCCATCCATCGGACGCTGCACAATGCCGTTGGCCGTGTCGGGGTGCGGAATGCCGGCCGCATCGAGGATTGTCGGAACGATGTCGATGACGTGGTGGAACTGATTGCGGATACCGCCCACGTCATTGATGTGGCCGGGCCAGGATATGGCCATGCCCTGCGCCGTTCCGCCGAAGTGCGACGCCACCTGCTTCACCCATTTGAAGGGCGTACCATGGCCCACGCCCATGGCGCCGCGCAATGCGGATAGGTGCTGTCTGACCCCCAGAACTCGTACCAGAGAAACTGATCCTTGACCGGCACAGCAACGCCATTGAAGGTCGTGAACTCGTTCGGCGTGCCGTTGAGCATGCCTTCCGCGCTCGCGCCGTTGTCGCCGCTGATATGGATGATCAAGGTGTTGTCGAGCTCGCCCAGATCTTCCACCGCCTGGATGACGCGGCCGATCTCATGGTCGGTGTAGGCCAGATAAGCCCCATAGACATTCGCCTGCTTGATGAACAGCTTCCTCTCGTCCCAACTGAGGGAATCCCATTCCGGTAATTCCTTCGGCCAATCAGTCAGCTTGGCCTTTTCGGGCATGATGCCGAGCCGCTTCTGATTAGCGAAGATCGTGTCGCGCAGCTTGTTCCAGCCGTCGTCGAACAGATGCATGTCGCTGATCTTCTTGATCCACTCCGGCGGGCCGGGGTTGGGAGGACACCGCCAAACGTGCCCGGCGTGCCGAAGCCGCAATCAATCATCCGTCATGATGAGCAGAACGTTGGGCGCTCGGTTCGGCGGCACGACGCGGGGGGCCGCCAAGGCGTTGACTCGGTGGCCCTATCCTTGATCACTCCACCGAATTTCGGATCGGGGGCGGGAATTGCTTGCCACTGATTGTCGTGTGCCGCCGGGGGAACCGAGGTCCTTGCCCGTCGGTTCGCGCGGTGGCGTCGCTACCGCGCCGGGGCTGGGCGTCTGCGCCGCGGCGTCGGCGAGCAAGGAGCCACCGATCGCCGTCGCAAAGCTGCCTTCGCCGTCGTCTCGAACAGTTGGCGCCGCTTCATTGCGCGATCTCCTCGGATCTGCGAACTGGACCCGTGCCATTGCACGAAGGTTTCAACATTAATCGTCTGCCCAGCCGACCTGCCACGATCGGGATAGACCACGTTCTGCCTGACGCATGTGCGGTCCAAAGGTCATTTGAACAGGTCGCGTCGGCGCTATCACGGTACCGGAACGACGCGATAATAGACGCCGTTGGCGCCATAGGCTGGGGCAAACCACATTCCACCACACTCGTACTCGTGGGGCAGCAAGCGATAGATGCAGCCGGCTGGCAAAGCCGCGTAGGCCACTGGCGCATAGGGCGGTGCATACGCCGGCGGAGTGTATACCGGCGGCGCGTACGCCGCGCTCGCGGCGGCGGCGCCCACGGCCATCCCGGCCGTCGCGCCAACGACAGCTCCGGCCGCGGCCGCGCAGCCATAACAACCCGACGCCGAATAGGACGACACTGCGATCGGCGGGTGATAGGCTGGATAGCCATAGTACCCGCCGTAACCAGGCGGATGATAGGCCGTCGCTCCCGAGGCATAGGTGTGCGTCGCGCCTTCTCCATATGCCCCATAGGTACTGCCGCCATACGCATTGGTGTGCTCGGTGCCGCCACCCCAGGCGTGCGCGGTGTTGCCGCCGTACATGTTGGTGTGCTCGGCGCCTTCACCGTATGTATGGCTCGAGCTGCCACCCCAGGCGTTGGTGTGGCTGGTGGAACCCCAACTGTGGCTGGTGCTGCCGCCCCAGCGGTTGGCGCTCGCCCATGCGTGGGCCGGATCCGGCCGCAGGGTGCCGACCAGCAGGGCTGCGGCCACGAGGACGATCGCTTTCATGACTTTTGACCTCTCACGGTGACTTCTCCCGCTGCGCCGCGCTGGAGTGCCTGGTGATTCCCAGCGGTTTCTGTCCAGGCGGCATCGGCGCATGCGCGGGACTGTCGAACTTCATGGGCTGCGCGCTCTTGGCCTTCTCCGAGGTGAACGTGCCGGCGGGAATCTCCTGATCGATCTCCCAGTTGCTCAGGTCCACCTCATGCCGCAGGCTCAGCGGATCGGTGCGGAAAACAGCGCGCACCCGTCGTGGCAGCTTGTCGTCGCTGCCGATCCAGATCTGCATGAATACGTCCTTGTTGGCCCACGCCACCATCTCGGTCTTCGTGCCGCCCACCATGCCCGACGGACCGATATAGAAGGCGAGAACCGCGCCATCAGTCAGTGCGGCATAGGGATCGGCGACAACCAGATCGGTGAACGGATAATAGATGTCGGCGGTATCGAACGCGGCCTTCAGTGCGCCATCGATCGTCGGCGGCGCATTGGCGACTGCGGCCAGGTTCTCCACCGGCGCACAGGCGGTCATCGATCTGCCGTCGTAATAGAACTCGGAAGCCGGCCCGTCGCCCGGAATGAGCACGCGGAGCTTGTCGGGGCGTTGCATGGTCACGTCGTAGCGCACCGTGTAGAGAATTGGCGGTCCGAGCTGGCTGGGTACTCGTAGCTCGCGACCGCGGTGAACGACATCGACTTCGCCGCCGCAAGACGGTCGCTGGCAGCCTTGAGCAACGCCATCGCTCGCGGCTCGAGCACCATCTTCGTCGGCGCAGACCGCTGGCTTTGCGCCGCCGGCAGCTTGGTCGGTTTTGCGTTCGGTGTCTGCGCGTCAGCCTGGAGGTACCCACCGACAGTGGTTGTGAGCAGCAGGCTCAGGCTGAAAGCCTGCGCAACTTGTCGCAAACGTCTCATGTCAGGTTACCTTCACCATCGTGGCGCAGAGCTAGTTAGCATGCTGCAACGGCAAGGGGCATTGATTTCGATCAATGCTGTTGCCTGGCCCGCGCAGCGGGTTCGTTCTTCGGCAACTGCCGCCGGCCCGCGTCACTGCCCGAACGTCCGCCAAGGGTCGCGGGCTACCGTTCCAGCCTCAAGTTCGCGCCTACGGGAGCCGAGCCCCTGGCCTTCCGTTGGCAGGCGGGGGAAAACCGCCGATACTTGGCTGTCTAGAAGGAAGGCACGGCATGGCGAAAGCCGATTGGGAAATTCCGGCCAATCTGCAGCCGGACCCGGAAGATTATCCGTATGACCTGGAACGCACGCTGAAAGCTGTGGTCGGGCTGAAGACGTATATTCCGGCCGACGCGTTCACTGCCGGTTCGCTGGGGACGGAGCGCGCGGGCAGCGGTGTGGTGATCCGGGAATTAGGATTGGTTGCGACGATCGGGTATCTGATCACCGAGGCTGAGACGATCTGGATCACGTCGGCGGACGGTCGCGCGATCCCGGGTCATGCGCTGGCCTATGACCAGGAGACCGGGTTCGGGCTGGTGCAGGCGCTGGGGCGGCTCGATCTGCCGGCGCTGGATCTGGGGGATTCCGACGCGGTGAAGATCGGCGACCAGGTGGTGTTCGCCGCGGCGGGCGGGCGGCACCACGCGGTGGAGACGCGCGTGGTGGGGCGGCAGGAATTCGCCGGATATTGGGAGTATGTGCTGGACGACGCGATGTTCACCGCGCCGGCGCATCCGTTCTGGGGCGGCTGCGGCCTGATTGCCGGGGATGGCAGGCTGATCGGGATCGGTTCGCTGATCCTGCAGCACGGGGATAGCAAGGGCAACCGGCTGGACATGAACATGGTCGTGCCGATCGGGCTGCTGGGGCCGATCATGGAGGATTTGGTGAGCTATGGCCGGGTGAACCGGCCGGCGCGTCCTTGGCTCGGAATGTTCGCGACGGAGGCGGAGGAAACGCTGGTGATCGGCGGCGTTTCCGACAACGGCCCGGCTGAGAAGGCGGGCGTGCGGCAGGGCGACCGCGTGCTGTCGGTGAACGGAGAGGAGGTGTCCGACCTGGCGGGGCTGTGGCGGCGGGTGTGGGCTTCCGGCAGCGCGGGGGCGGTGGTGCGGCTGAAGCTGATGCGCGATTCGGGGCCGGTGACGCTGTCGGTGCGCTCGGGGGACCGGACGAAGTTCCTGAAGTCGCCGAAGTTGCACTGATGGGGATGCTGAAGGCGGCAGTGTTGCCGGTGACGCCGTTCCAGCAGAATTGCGCGATCCTGTGGGATGACGAGAGCAAGCACGCGCTGGTTGTCGATCCGGGCGGCGACGTGGATCGCATCCGCGAGGCGATCGGGCGGCTCGGCGTGACGGTTGAGCGGGTGCTGCTGACGCACGGGCACCTGGATCATGCGGGCGGGGCGGTGGAGCTGGCCGAGGCTCTGCGCGTGCCGGTGGAAGGACCGGACGAGCGGGACCGGTTTCTGCTGGAAGGGCTGGAGGAGCAGGCGGGCGGATTTGGGTTTGCTGGTGTGCGCAACGTGACGCCGGACCGGTGGCTGCGCGAAGGCGATCAGGTGAGCCTGGATGCGCACCGGTTTGACGTGCTGCACTGCCCAGGACATACGCCGGGACATGTCGTGTTCGTGCAGCACGCGGCGCGGTTCGCGGTGGTGGGGGATGTGCTGTTCCAGGGCTCCGTGGGGCGGACGGATTTCCCGTATGGCGATCATGCGGCGCTGATCCGGTCGATCAAGGAGAAACTGCTGCCGCTGGGGGACGATGTGGCGTTCCTGTGCGGGCATGGTCCGGGATCGACGATCGGGGCGGAACGGGCGGGCAATCCGTTTTTGTGAGGGGCGGGCTCCGGCCCTGGAGTTCGGGCCCGGGGCCCGGGAAATGACGAAGGGGAGTTCTGAAGAATGCTTGAATGGGAAGGCAGGCAGATACCGGAGACTTTGGCGGAGATCGTCGATCCGGCACACAGCGTTGTCATTATGCATGACATCCAGAACGACAACACCGGGCCCAATGGCGTATTCGCGCGGGACAACCGGCGTATCGATGTCACCCAGATCATCGCGCCAATCGCCGCTTTCCTCGACACGGCAAGATCGCACGGTGTACGCGTGATGTACACGCAGTACACCAATTTGCCGAACCTGGGCACCTTCACCGATCCCCGCATTCGGGAGAACTACGTGATCGCCAGCGACGCCGATCAGCGCTGGCGTCTCGAGAACAGCCATTACGGTACGTACGGCTGGCAAACCGTCGCCGAGCTGGCGCCGAAACCGGGCGAAACGGTCATCGCGAAGATGCGCACCGATGCTTTCATCGGCACCCCACTCGAGTATCTGCTACGGCTGCATCGGATCCGCACAATCATCCATACAGGCCTGGCGACTGAGGTCGGCATTCTCCCGACTGCCTGGCATGCAGTGAACCTCGGCTTCTTCGTCGTCGTGCCACGCAACTGCGTCGGCCCGATGAACAAGGAGCATCACGCGGAGGCGATGTCGCTATTGTCGCGCCTGACCACGGTGCTCGATTCGAGCGAGATCGCGGCGGCATGGGCCGAACATTCCTGACGCGGCGCAGTGAGCGCTGCGCCGCCTCGGGACGGGCGCAGGGTTGGGTTCAGGATCCTTCGAGGATCACCACGTCGCGCTGCGACGCCTTCTTGCCAAATTCGGCCGCCGCCTGGTACGCGGGATCTTCGTAGCACGCCAGCGCCTGCTCGTACGAACTCGAACCTAACGATGAATGCACGCGCGACGGGAGCGCCCTCCTTGGTGGCAACGCGGCTTGGGCCGGCGACCACCTTCGCCCCGTATCGCTCCGCGAGCGGCGCCCACGCCTTGCCATAACTGCGCTGCGCCTCCGCATCCGTCACTTCCGACGCGCGCACAATCCAGTATCCTGCCATCTCAATCCCCCTCATCGTCACTGCCAATCCCATTTCTGGGTGACGGTGCAGCACCCAACCGAGCACGCTCTTCCCCGACACTTGAAATCACCAGTTGGGGAGCGCGACTGCTGAGCAAAAATAGCGCGCCCTCGTGAATCGCCGGTGTTTTCGCACCGCAGGCGTCAGCGACGACCCGCACGAATGCACCGTCGTCGACGGCGCCAAGTGCCGTCGCCATCACGCAGCAATCAGTGGAGACCCCGCATAACACCAGTCTTGGCGCAGGCCCGGTCAGACGCTGCAGCTCCGTGCCCCATTTAGAGAAGCGGTGCGTGTCCAAGGTTGGTCGATGCTGCCAGGGTGCGACCAGGCTCCAAAGCATTGCGTCGTCGCGGTCGGTCGCGAACTCCCACTTACGATAATACGCGTCCCAGCTGCCATCGATGCGCTCGGGCGGGATGAAGCGGGTAAATATGACCCGCTCTCCGAACAGCGGGAGCAGCGCGGAGATCTGCTCGCCGGCAACCTTGAAGGTTGGGGTGAACCATGGACTGTTCGGCGCGGCAAACACCGTCTGCATGTCGACGATAACGAGCCATTCGTCCCGTGGGTCAACCATTACAGCACCCGGCTGAGGAAAGCGCGAGTTCGCGCGTGCCGCGGTGCTACCAGGAGTTGGTCGGGCGGGCCACTCTCGACGATAACACCGCTATCCATAATCATGACGAGATCGGCGACTTCACGGGCAAAGGAGGTTTCATGCGTGACCACGATCATCGTCGTGCCGCTGCCGGCAAGAGCCTTCATCACGTCGAGAACCTCTCCCACCAGCTCGGGATCGAGTGCCGAAGTCGGCTCATCGAACAGCATCAGCTTGGGGCGCATTGCCAGCGCGCGGGCGATGGCGACGCGCTGTTGCTGGCCGCCGGAGAGCTGACGCGGATACGCATCCGCCTTGTCCTGCAAACCCACGCGCTGCAACAGGTCATGGGCATGTTCCACCGCAGCGTCCATCCGGTCACCGTTGATGCGGGCAGGTGCGTCCGTGATGTTCCGCAGCACCGTCATATGTGGAAACAGATTGAAATTCTGGAACACCATGCCGATTGCCGCACGCTGATTGCATAGCTCGCGGTCACTCACTTCATGGAACAGGCCGTTCCGTTCGCGATAACCCATCGGCTGACCATCCAGATAGATCATCCCTCGGTCGATCGTCTCCAGCCGGTTGATACAGCGCAATAAGGTGCTCTTCCCGGCGCCGGACGGACCAAGCATGCAGATCACCTGGCCCTTTCTGGCGGCAAACGTCACGCCCTTCAGCACCACATTGGCACCGTGGCTTTTCCAGATGTCGACGCCCTCGACGATGACAGGCGGCGGGCCCGGCGCAACCGGGGCGGCGGCCTCCTGCGTGGTCTTCAGGATACGACGTGGGATGCGATTCGCGAACCCGAGCATGCTTCCGTGCGGGCCTCCTTTGCAACCGGTAACGCGGCCGCGGCGGCCAGTCCAGTCTCAGTCGCCTGAATAGGCAAGAAGCGTAGCGGGCGGCCGTCTGAACACCCGTAGAGAAGAGTTGCGATCCCCCCCGTAGTAAGCCTCAATGAAGTGCTGACCGATCGACAATAATGTGGTCAGCATGAGATACCAGAGCGAGGCAACGATCAGCAGCGGGATGGTCTCAAAGTTGCGACTGTAGATATTCGAGGCAGCCTCCATCAGCTCCTGCAACGCAACAACGCTGGCGAGTGACGAGTATTTCAGCATGCCGATGACCTGGTTGCCGGTTGGCGGCACGATGGATTTCATCGCTTGCGGCAACACGATCACCATCATTGTCTGGAACGGACGATAGCCCAGTGCCTTCGCCGCCTCGGTCTGGCCTTGATCGACCGCGATGATTCCGCTGCGGATGATCTCCGCCATATAGGCACCTTCGTTGAGCCCCAGACCTAGCAGGGCGGCCGTGAAGGACGAGATCGCGACCGTGCTGGGGAGCGACAGAAACTTGGGGCCGCCAAACGGCACCCCAAGCGACACCATCGGGAAAAGTGAGGCCAGATTATACCAAAACACGAGCTGCACGAGCACCGGCGTGCCACGAAAGAACCAGATGTAGCCGCTGGCGGCGAGTGACATGACGGGATTGCCGGACAGCTTCGCGATTGCCAGGATGAGGCCGATCACGATGCCGATCCCCATGACTAACAGGGTGAGTTCGCACGTCATGCGGACCCCGGCGAGGATCTCCGGATCAAGGAGGTACGTGCCGACGATGGACCACTGGAATCCCTTGTTGGTCAGTATCTGGAAAACGATCCAGGCGAGAAAGACTGCGACCGCGGCGGCACCGAGCCAACGCCCCCAAAGCGTTCGGCGAACGATCCGTCTCTCCAGACTTTCGGTGCCGTCGGTCATGCCGCCAGCCTGATCCTGGAGTGTTTGAGAGCGTGATTCACGCTTTCTGACGATTCCGCCCCAAGCGATCACGCTCTCTAAGGCGAGCTCTGGACTTCGCTCGGGCTCACCGCGGCATCTGCCACGCCGTAGTCAGCCAGCAGCTTCTGGTAGTCGCCGTCGTGCATCATCCCGAGCAACGCCAGGCGAAGGGCCTTCGCGAGCTGGGTGTTGTCCTTGGCGACGACGATCCCGGCCAGGCTTCGCGTATCCTTCAAGGTGCCGGGTGCCATGCTGAGCTTGTCGTTATGGCGTGCAATGTACACTCCGACCGCCTGATCGGTCAGGAAGCCGTCGCCGCGGCCGTTTGCAACCGCGAGATAGGTGTCGGCACTGTCCGGATAATACGACATGCCGATCGGCTTCTTTCCGGCGGCCGTGCATTGTTCCGAAAGACGTTGTGCCACCGCGACCTGCGAGCTGCCCTGCGTCAGAGCGAGCGCGTGGCCGCACAGATCTGTCACACTCAATCCCGTCTCGCCACGGCGAACGAGCAGGCCAAGAGAGCTAGCGTAGTAATCGACGAATTGCGCGACCTTCTGCCGCTCCGGCGTTTCAGCCAACTGATCGACGCCGATATCGAACCGGCCCGTGGCGACGCCGGGCACGATGGCGGGGAACTTCACGTCGGTGAATTTGGGCGTGAGGCCCAGGCGCTTCGCCAGCGAAGTGACCAACCGGATATCGAGTCCGTCCGGCTGCTCGGACTCGGATTTGAAGTCGAACGGCGGCCATTGCAGCGAGGTCGCGACTTCGAGCGTTCCGCTCTGCTTGTTCTTGTCAGGAAGGGCGGCGCGCGCGGGGGAGTCCACTGCCTGAGCGTAAACCGTGAAGGAGAGCAGGCACGCGCTCAGGATTCCGCCGAGCAGAGGCATCACGGCCGTGGAGTGATATGCCATCGTGTATTGCCTTCCCTGTCTGTTATTGGTGCATGGAGCCGTCCTGAAGCAACGGAACGACGTCGCGCATGAAGGAGCGCATGACGTCGTCCACTCCGGCGCCGGGACATGAGTGCGGGCGAATGGTTATGCCCGTCACTTCAGGGCGCAGCATCGGCGCAATGCGGGCGGCGACACGGGCCGGCGTACCGGCGAGCATGCTGACATCCACCACGTCCAGCGGCAACATCTCGGCCGCGACATCCACCCTGCTCATGTCCTTCTGGGCGGCCATCGCCGTGAAGGAGTCTGGTAGCGTCACGCCCAGCGTGTCGAGGTAATCCCAGCGCGGATGGCTGGCGATCAATCTTGCGGCGAGGCGCTTGCGCATCGTCCGCATCGCGGCCGCTTCATCGTTCGAGACGCAGATTTCCCAGCGAAGATTGATGTCGATCTCGCGCAACGCGCGCCCGGCCTTCGCGGCGCCTTCCGTGATCTGTTCCAGGTAAAACGCCAGAGCCGAGGGCGACAGCGTATTCGCGATCAGCACGCCGTCCGCGACCGCGCCGGCCAGCCGGCTGATCTGCGCGCCTTGCGTCGCGATATAGATCGGCACCTGGTGGCGGATCGGGGCAAACTGCAACTTTCCCTCCGTCAGGGAAATCACTTTGCCCGCGTGCGTGAACTGCTCGCCGCGCAACAGACGGCGGATCACACCGATGGACTCGCGCATCGCCGCCACGGGCAGCGTCTTCGTGATGCCGAGTTCCCGGAAGCCGGAGCCGCCGAGGCCAAGCCCGATCAAGGCCCGCCCATTTGCCAGTTCATCCAGAGTGGCGATTGCGCCCGCCGTGACGGCGGGATGACGCGAATAAGGATCCGTGACTCCAGGTCCCAGCCGAATCCGCTTCGTATGCATGGCAACGGCAGCAAGGCCGATATAGCATTCGCGCAGCAAGCGGACATCGGTGTACCAGAAGTCTGTACCCGAGTTCTTCCGCCAGGACCCCCAGCCGGATCAGCTCACCGGCAGGATACTCGGCGTTCAACAGGACGCCGAGCGATCGTAACGGGTTCATCCCGGCTGACGATCCGGCCAGAGCAGGCCGCCGATGCTCCAGTTCTCCCGCTTTACCTCGTCGATGACGACGTGAACACCTTCCGGCTTGACACCGGTCACGTTCGAGACGACTTCGGTAATGCCCTTCACCAGTTCCCGCTTCTGGTCGAGGCTGCGGCCTTCATACATCGAAACTCGCACGACGGGCATGTCACGTCTCCGCCTGATCAGAGATGGGTGTGGGTTTAGGCCTATTCACGGCGAAACATGACCCGTCGCGCGGGTTTGTGTCAACGTAGTGGCAGCGCGTCGAAGCACAGGGACCAGCGGCATGCATCTTCGCCCAGCCTTGCAGCGCCTTGGACTCCGCACCGCCGTCTTCCAGGCGCCGATCGGCGGCATGGCATCGCCGAAACTTGCGGCTGCGGTGGCGGAGGCGGGCGGCGTCGGACACCTGGCCTGCACGTGGCGTACGCCGGACCAGCTTGCTGCGTTGTTGCGGCAACTCGCGCACAAGGTACCGGTCGTGTCGTTCTTCTGGGGCGATGCTCCGCGCTATGTGACGCGGGTGAAGGCGGCTGGCGCGCTGACGATTTAGGTGGCCTTTTTCCGAGCGGGTGAGGTGGCTCTTGCCGGGCGGTTCAGGGGCGGGTCAGATGCGTTTGGCGTGCCTGGCGCGAAAACGAGATAGGTGGTGAATGACCGAGATTTCCGTTCGCTGCTGCGTCGTCGGGGGTGGGCCGGCGGGAATGATGCTGGGAATGCTGCTGGCGCGGGGCGGCGTCGATGTGCTGGTGCTGGAGAAGCACGCCGATTTTCTGCGGGATTTTCGCGGTGACACGATCCATCCATCAACGCTGCAGGTGATGCACGAGCTGGGGTTGCTGGACGAGCTGTTGCGCCGGCCGCATAGCCAGGCGCGGACGGTCGCTGCCGAAATCGGCGGGGAACACGTCGAGATCGCCGATTTTACCCGCCTGCCGACGCATTGCGGGTTTATCGCATTCATGCCGCAATGGGATTTCCTGGATTTCGTCGCGGAGCACGCGAAACGATATCCGAGTTTCCGGCTGATGATGCGCACCGAGGCGACCGGGCTGATCGAGGATGGCGGTGTGGTGCGCGGCGTGCGGGCGCACGGGCCGGACGGCGAGCTGGAGATTCGCGCCGATCTGGTGGTGGCGGCGGATGGGCGGCACTCGGTGCTGCGGGACCAGAGTGGTTTCAAGCTGTTCGATCTGGGCTCGCCGATAGACGTGCTGTGGATGCGGCTGTCGCGGCGGAAGGATGATCCCGTTGCGGCACTGGGCCGGATCGATGCCGGTCACATCCTGGTCACGCTGGATCGCGGCGACTACTGGCAGTGCGCGTTCGTCATCCCGAAAGGCGGCATCCAGGAGGTGCAGGCGCGCGGGCTACCGGCCTTGCGGGCAGAAATCGCCCGGATTGCGCCGCAGTTCGCCGACCGCGTGCAGGAGCTGGAAAGCTGGGATGACGTGAAGCTGCTGACGGTGGCGGTGAACCGGTTGCGGGAGTGGTCGCGGGCGGGGCTGCTGGTGATTGGCGACGCGGCGCACGCGATGTCGCCGGTGGGGGGCGTGGGGATCAATCTGGCGATCCAGGACGCGGTGGCGACGGCGAACCTGCTGGGGCCAGATTTGCGGCGCGGAGCGGTTGATCCGATGGTGCTGCGGCGGGTGCAGCGGCGGCGCGAGACGGCGACGCGGATCACTCAGCGGTTGCAGATACTGGTGCAGAACCGGGTGATCAGGCGGGTGCTGGGGGCGCAACAGGCGCCCGGGGTACCATTGGTGGTGCGGCTGTTGCAAATGATGCCATCGCTTCGGCAATGGCCGGCACGGTTGATCGGGCTGGGGGTTTTGCCGGAGCATGTCGACATGAAAGATGGATGAGGCGGGTCGGCGGGCAGTGGGGTTTGGAGAGTGTAGGGAGTTGGAGGAGAAGGTTTTGGGGGAGAATGAAGTGGGGGGTTGTGGGTAAGTGGATAAGAGTTATGTGTTTGATGGTGAAGGTTGGAGGGTTTGGTGATTGTTTGAGGGTGTAGTTAGTTGTTTGTAAGTATTTATGTTGGTGATGGATGGAGGGGTGTGTGGTTGTGTTAGAGATAGATAATGTGATGGGAAGTTGGGATATTGGATATATGATGTGAGTTATGTGGTGATGGGAGAGATGTTTGAGAAGATAGAAGTGTTAGGTGGGTATGGGATGGAATGTGAAGTTAGTTTTATGTATAATAGTGATTTAATAAGATTTATGTGTGTTAGGTTAGAAGAGATGGAAAAGGGAAGAGAGTTACTATAATTAAGTAATAAGAGTATGGTAATGATGAAATGTAGGTGCAATGTGTTTTAACAGGATTTTAGACGGTAATATCTTATATATTTACTCGGTATTTGCACGTGAAGGAGAGATGTCCACGTCACCTATGACCATATCACGCCGAAAGCCCGCGATGAGACGGTGAACGGCAACCTGACCGACTGGGTGCGGCCTCACGATCGCTATGATGCCGGTGGGTTCGAAGCCTGAACCATGTGCCACGATAGCGGGTGGGCGGTGATCGGTGACTTTGGTGCCGTGCGATGACAAAGAAGGGACCTGCATGGCAGGACGGCAGATGGTGCTGGTGGGATTCTTGCAGGCGCAGAACTGCACCACGCTGGCGAGTTCGTGGCGGCATCCGGAGTCGCGCACCGATTTCCTGAGCGCGGATTACTTCCAGACGATCGGGCGCATCCTGGAGGCGGGGAAGTTTCAGCTCGCGTTCTTCGACGATCGGCTGGCGATGCCGGACATGCTGGGCGGCGACCATGCGCACACGGTGGAGAACGGCATCCGCTGCGTGAAGATGGACCGGTGACGGTGCTGATGGCGATGGCGGCAAGACCGAGCGGCTGGGGCTGGGATCGACCTATTCCACCACCTATTACGAGCCGTTCCATGTGGCGCGGGTGTTCGCCACCGCCGACCTGATGACCGGCGGGCGGGTGGCGTGGAATGTCGTTACATCCGTGAATGATGGCGAGGCGGCGAATATGGGCCTTGCGCAGCATATGGAGCACGATCTTCGCTACGACCGCGCCGACGAGTTCATGGAAGTGGTGCTGGGCCACTGGGACACGTGGGAGGACGATGCGCTGGTGGTGGATAAAAGCCGGGCTGTTCGCGCATGCGGACAAGGTGCACCGGCTGGATCACCAGGGGCGGTTCTTCCGCTCGCGCGGGCCGTTCACGGTGCCGCGGTCGGCGCAGGGGCATCCGGTGCTGATCCAGGCGGGCTCGTCCGGGCGCGGCAAGCGGTTCGCGGCGCGCTGGGCGGAGACGGTGTTCGTGACCTATCCGGACATCGGCGTGGCGAAGCGGGACTATGCCGAGATGAAGGACGGCGATTGCCGAACAGGGACGCGATCCTGAACTGGTGACGCTGAACACGATCGCCTATCCGGTGGTGGGTGCCACGAAGGCGGAGGCCGAGGACAAGATGGCGGTGATCGAGCACGGTTACCGCGAGGTGGACGGGCTGAGCCTGCTGTCGGAGGCGATGAATTTCGATTTCGCCCGCAAGGGAATGGATGAGACGTTCAGCGACGAGGAACTCGCCAGCATGAGCGGGATGCAGGCGATGCGCGACCATGTGCTGCGGGTGAAGCGGCATCCGACGCCGCGGGATTTTCTGGAGGTGACGCGGCGCGGCCGGCCGGGCCAGGCGATCGTGGGCGGGCCGAAGGAGGTCGCGGACCGGCTGGAGCAATGGTTCGTGGAACGGGCCTGCGACGGGTACGTGGTGGGCGGCACGCACACGCCGGGGACGTTCGAGGATTTCGTGCGGCTGGTGGTGCCGGAGTTGCAGCGGCGGGGGTGTTTCAGAAGGAGTATCCCGGGGCGACGCTGCGGGAGAATTGGGGCTGCCGCGGCCGACGCCGGGTTGGTGGAGGTAGGCAAGGCGGGACTGAGTTCGGACGTGGCAACAACAAGAAGGTTTCACCACGGAGACGCGGAGGGGGGAGATTGGGCGGGCGGGGTCAGGCGGGGGGCCGGTCCGGCGGGAAGGCGCTATCGAGCGTCACACCGGGCGGATCGAGACGGACGGGGCCGTCGCGGATGATGCGGGTGTTGATCGTTGTTTCGTTTTCCCGATGATGATGGATAATGGTGCGGTTCTCGATCTTCACGATAAGGTAATGCACGACGGAGGGCAGGCGGAAATAGTCGTCGAGCCTGGCGGCGCGATCCCGCCCTTGCGTCGATCGCGAGAGGATTTCGACCACCACGACAGGATCGGTGACTTCCGTGGCATCCGCAGCGAGCCGCTGACCGCAGCGAAGCAGCACGTCCGGTTCGTATACCGTGTCATCGTCGATCCGGACGCTCGTCTCGCCCACATAGACATCGCACGGAAGGTTCGCCGCGCTGATTGCGTTTATCAGACGATTGGCAATCCAGCTTTTCGCCAGGCCATGTCCGGAGTGCTTCGGTGGCATGGCGATGGCCTCGCGGCCGGCCAGTTCTCCTTCCGGTCATGGGTTTGCGGGCGGGATCGCTCATGGTGGCAAGTTAGCTCCGATCGGCGCTGTTTCCCTTTATATTCTCATTTTTTCGTTTTTTGTTTTTGTGATGTTTTGTTCATTATTTGTGTTGTGTTGATTATATATATTTGTTTGAGGATATTGTTTGTTGTGAATGTTATTATTTTTGTATTTTATTGGAGTAATGTTTTTTGTATTTTGATGTGATTTGTATGTTTTAAGTTGTAATTGGTATTGAATGTTGTTTGTATTAGATGTTTTTGTTTTGTTATTTTATATGTTATTTGTATTTATTATTTGTTGTGTGTTTTTTTTGTTGTGATACAAATTCGCCGGTGGCTGTTAATGCTCGAAAGTGCCAATAACAGTTCACCGTTATGCATACGGCAGCATCGCGCCTGTCTTCGCTGATGCGACGAGGGGCGCAGCACGTCATCTCAGTGTGCTGTCCGATCACGTCCTGTTCGTATCCAGCGACGAACCGACGGCTGAATGATATTCACGTGACCCGAAGTACCGGCATCGAAGAAATGCCGATTTGTTGTTGATTGGCACGCACACGATTGCCTAGCGGCAATAGGCACGATGTGATTTAGTGACTTGAAAAATGTCACCGACGTTGTCGGCTTCGCCAGTCTCGCGTTCCTCCTAACGGGAGAACAAAGAGTTCAAACCATGCCTAAACACGTCAACACCGAAGAAGCTCGGATTAAGGCTCTTCTCGAGGACTGGGCGATGCCGTCTGAAGGCACGACGTTCCCGCAATCCTAGCGTACCACGGGCGGGACATGATGATGTTCGACTTGCCGCCGCCACTTCGCTTTACTCCTATAGCGACAAGTCCTCGCGTCAGCGCAAATATGTCGCGATGAGCCAACCGCGGAAGTCGGCCGCCCTATTCGATTACTTCGTCGGCGCGGGCGGCCAACAAGGGCGGCACGGCAAGCCCGAGCGCCCTGGCCGCTACCATTCATGCTCGCGGCAGACCAGCGATTTCGAGACCGTCGCCGAGACGGGACATAAAGGCTGGCTTGAACGGCCATGCCTGTCTGGCTTCGTTGATAGTGAGATCGGGATCCTTTCGCATCAACTGGCGGCCCATGCGACGAGCTTCTGCCCGTTCTCCGGTCAGCGCCGCTGCGGCGACCGCGATTTTTTGCGCCCAAAAGGAACCCGGGGAAGCCTTCACACCGCTTTGCACCCATAGCACCGCCCGATCGTACCGGCCCGCGGCAAAATGAGCACACCCCATGCCAATGAAACTGAGATGCCGCAGGGGTTCGAATGGCATCAGATGAAGTGCGATGCTGAGTTCACGGATTGCAGCGTCACTATCCCCGAAATAGGCCGACATCCACCCGCGACGAATCCACGCATATGCCAGCCATGGATCGAGCGCCAACGCTCGTTCGAGCCGACGGTCGGCTTCTTCGAGGCGGTGCGCCAGCACGAGAGCGCCGCTGCTCAAAGTCAGCGTCAAGGCATCGTTCGGCGCCAGATCATAAGCCTCCTTGGCGAGCTGGCAGGAGCGCTCTCGATCGAGTTCGGGAATAGCGCTGAAACGGTGGGCCGAGCGTTGCCCCCAGCACCAGGCGGTGATCGCCTTTGGCAACCCGTAAGTGGGGGCCAGTTCCTGAGGGCGGCCCAATTCGTCCAGAGCGATGCTGCACTGTTTCGGTGCGACGGCGAAAGCAAATGGCAGCGCGCTCAACGTCAATCGAAGGGCTTCATCGAAGTCCATGTCGGTGCCGTTTTGCAGTGAGCTCCTGGCACGCTGCATGGTCGTTGACGGAAGCTCTCCG
Organism: uncultured Pseudomonadota bacterium; assembly: GCA_963810715.1. Classification (GTDB taxonomy): domain Bacteria; phylum Pseudomonadota; class Alphaproteobacteria; order Acetobacterales; family Acetobacteraceae; genus DATDIC01. Next base: position 145,934 of record CAWEOZ010000006.1, read on the forward strand.
AAGGCTTTGCGATAATCGGCAGCAAACCGACCCAACTGGGCGAAACCACTGCTAAGCGCAACGCCTGTGACTGTGTCTTCTGGAGCGGCGCGGAGCATTTCCTGGCGGGCGCGCGCGAGCCGCATCCGGCGTACCCAGCCGAGAGGCGTCGTGCCGAGAAACATCTTGAAGTGTGTCTCAAGCGTCCGCGGCTGAACGCCGCTGATCTGGGCAAGCTGTTCAAGCTGGATAGGTTCGGACAGATGGCCACGAAGCCAGACGAGGGCCCTTACCAGATCTATCGGCAATGCGGACGGAACATCCGGGGTGGATGTTGGGTCGCGGTGAACTCTGAAATAGGTTATGTGTCAAATTTGCCGAATCCATCCGCTTATTGGGTTCGATCGCACCGCATCGTACCCCATTCCGACGTTTGCGGCGAGATTTGTATAGCTTGGCGGTAACTGCATAGCCGCCACCAAACGATCGGCCCAGCGTGGCAATGTTTAGTCGAAAAAAGGCTCATGATTAACTCGGCGAATGTATCTATGAATACACCGCATTTACATCGCACGGGTCGCGCGATCTAGCAAAGATGGCGCTCTCAGGAAGTCCACGGAAGATTGAATATACCGAGGGGATTTACGATGACCGCAAAGCTTGGTGCGTGCCGTTTCGCCTTTGTCGTTGAGCGTTCTATTGACCACGATTGCCTCAAGCTGGGCTACGGATCAGACGATTACTCTGACGCTTGGCACCGGATCGGCGTTCTCACTTGAGAGGCCATTCAAACAGTGTAATGATTGGCGATCCAGACGTGGTCGATGTTGTCACACGTGACGATCGTCGGTGATTTTCGAGCCACTCAATCCCGGAAAGACGAACGTCGTTTTTATTGACGACAGAAATATCGCTAATCATCAAATGTCGGAATTGTCGTTTGTGAGGCGGGCGCGACCCGAATTGCCTACCAGGACAGACCCGATTGCGAATCGTGAACAAGGAAAAACCGTAGGGATGATGGGAGTTGCCTGACTTCGGCAAATTATCCGTTAGGGAGCACGTCCGGTGTTGGCAACAGACAAAGTCTTCGCAGGATCCATTCCCGAGATATACGACCGGTACTTGGTTCCTCTTATCTTCGAGCCTTACGCAATCGACCTCGCCCAGCGGATTGCCTTAACCGATCCACACGACGTGCTGGAGACGGCTGCGGGCACCGGCGTTCTCAGCCAAGCGATGGCGTCGCGGCTTCCCGAGAACGCGCACATCGTAGCCACCGATCTCAATCAGCAAATGCTTGAGCGCGCGAAGGCACGGTTACACCACGATGATCGGATTGAGTGGAAACAATCCGATGCCTTGTCGCTGCCGTTCGCGGATCAGCGCTTTGACGTCGTGGCATGTCAATTCGGCGCCATGTTCTTTCCCGACAAAGTTCAAGGTTACAGGGAAACGCATCGGGTCTGAAGCTGGCGGCCGATTCATCTTCAATGTCTGGGATCGACTTTCGGAGAACGCGTTTGCCGACACCGTGACGGAAGCCCTGGCGGCTCTCTTTCCGCATGACTCCTCCTCGGTTCCTGGCACGCACGCCGCATGGCTACCAATGATATAGAAAGCATTCGCGCGGATTTGAGTGCCGCCGGATTTGCACAATATTTCAGTGGATACCGTGAAGGAGATCAGCAGAAGCCCCGTCGCCGCTCAATCCCGCAATTGCTTACTGCCAGGTAACTCTGCTGAGGAACGAAATTCAGGCGCTCGATACGTCCGGGCTAAGGAGACGCGACGAAACGCGCTGCCGAAGCCTTGGCCAATCGATTTGGAACTGGCGAGATTGAGGGTCGAATCCGAGCATTTGTGATCACAGCCATTCGCTAGCCCGTCGATGATAGCCAGTGTCCGAGTTGGGTCATTTTCGACGGTTTCAGCGGGGATTGTCGGCTGGCTGACGTCCGCTTTGTAGACGCGACCCGCTGATGTGGAGTAGCCGGACTGGCTCGAAACCGGAAATTCAAAATGAGGCACCAGGGCCATGGTTCCGGTTGACTTGGCTGGGGCGCTTCGCCACCCTTTCGGCCAATAAGAGCGCCGTCGCTTGCGGCGCCGTACAGGGCAAGGACAGCGGATGGGAAGCAGGTTGCGCAGAACGGCCGCTGGCCAGGGTGCGGCATGACCGCTCCGGGCGGGAGCGTTCCTCTGCTCAGCGTACGAAACGTCGTGCTGCGCTTCGGCGGCGTGGTGGCGCTGGGCGGCGTTTCGTTCGACGTGCAGCGCTACCGGATCTGCGGGCTGATCGGGCCGAACGGGTCGGGCAAGACCACGCTGTTCAACTGCATCAGCGGCATCTATCGCCACAGCGAAGGCGATATCCTGTTCGATGGCGAGTTGCTGACGCGCGTGAAGCGACACCGGATGGCGGCGCTGGGGATCGGCCGCACGTTCCAGAACGTGGCGCTGTTCCGCAGCCTGAGCGTGCGGGACAACGTGCTGGTGGGGGCGCACCATCTCGGGCATTCCGGGTTTGCTGCCAATGCGCTGCGACTGCCCGTGGTGCGGCGGGAAGAGCGGCGGGCACGCGCGAAGATGGGCGAGCTGCTGCGGATGCTCGACCTGGAGGCGGTGGCGGATGTGGCGGCGGGGAGCCTGCCATTCCCCACGCAGAAACGGGTGGAACTGGCACGGGCGCTGATCGGCGAGCCGAGCCTGCTGCTGCTGGACGAGCCGGCGGGCGGGCTGAACCATGCCGAGGTGGACGAGCTGGCGATGCTGCTGGAGCGGATCCGCGAGCCGTTCAACCTGACGATCCTGCTGGTGGAGCATCACATGAGTCTGGTGATGCGGGTTTCGGAGAAGGTCGTTGCACTTGAATTCGGGCGCAAGATTGCGGACGGATCGCCGGACGAGGTGCGGTCGGAGCCGGAGGTGATCCGCGCCTATCTGGGCGAAACCGAAGCGGATGCGTGGCATGCCGGCGCTGCTTGAGGCGCGAGGGCTGCGTGCGGGGTACGGCGATACCAGGGTGCTGCACGGCATCGACTTCGCGGTGGAGCCGGGTGGCGTCACGACGCTGCTGGGCGCGAACGGTGCGGGGAAGACGACGACGCTGCGGGCGATCTGCGGGCTGATCCGTGCGCAGGGGGAAGTGCGGCTGGGGGACGAGCGCATCGACCGGCTGCCGGCGGAGGAGATCGTGCGGCGCGGCGTGGGTCACGTGCCCGATGGGCGCGGCACGTTCATGGAGCTGACAGTCGAGGAGAACCTGCGGCTGGGAGCCTATGTGCGGCGGGACAGGGCGGCGGTGGGCGAGGATATCGCACGCATCTTCGGGTATTTCCCGGTGTTGCAGGACAGGTTGCGTCAGCAGGCGGGCACGCTGAGCGGGGGTGAGCAGCAGATGCTGGCGATCGCGCGGGCGCTGCTGGTGCGGCCGAAGCTGCTGCTGCTGGACGAGCCGTCGTTCGGCCTGGCGCCGCTGATCGTGCAGGGGATTTTCGGGATACTGCGGCGGATCAATGAGGAGGAGGGCGTGAGTATTTTGGTGGTGGAGCAGAATGCCAGTCTGGCACTGGATATCGCCGATCACGCGTACCTGCTGGAGACGGGGCGGATCGTGATGGGTGGGGCGGCGGCGGAGATGCGGCGGGATGCGTCGGTGCGGCGGTCGTATCTGGGGTACTAGAGGGTGGGAGAAGTAAGGGAAGAAGTGAGTGGAAGAAGAAAGGGTTCACCGCAGAGGCGCAGAGGTTATTCGATGTGAGCAGAGGTTTTCAGGGTGTCTGTGTGCCTGCGGTGGTGAGGCTGGCGTTCGGGAGATGAACCGATGATCGGGCTGGCGCACCAGATCATTTCGGGGATCGCAAACGGCAGCATCTATGCGTCGGTGGCGCTGGCGCTGGTGATGATCTACCAGTCAACGCACCATCTGAATTTCGCCCAGGGCGAGATGGCGACGCTGTCCACCTATATCTGCCTTACGCTGATCAATGCGGGGGTGCCGTACTGGGGCGCGTTCGCGATCGCAGTGGTGGCCTCGTTCGTGATGGGGCTGGTGGTGGAGCGCGTCCTGATGCGTCCGATGCTGGACGCGCCGCCGCTGTCGGCGGTGGGCGTGTTCATCGGATTGCTGCTGCTGATCAATGCGATGGACGGATGGGTGTTCGACTACATCATCAAGCCGTTTCCATCGCCGTTCGGCGGATCGAACGCGGTGCTGGGCGGGTTCGTCTCGCCGCACGAGCTGGGGGAGACGGCGGTCACCCTGATCGTGCTGACGCTGGTGTATCTGTTCTTCCGGTTCACGACGCTGGGGCTGGCGATGCGGGCGGCGGCGTTCAACCCGACCTCGTCACGGCTGTGCGGGGTGCGGGTGAACCGGATGCTGGGGCTGGGCTGGGGGCTGGCAGCGGCGATCGGCGGGATTGCCGGGATCATGGTGGCGCCGATCGTGTTTCTCGATCCGAACATGATGCTGGGCATTCTGCTGTACGCGTTTGCCGGGGCGCTGCTGGGCGGGATCGACAATCCGCTGGGCGCGGTGGTGGGCGGGTTCCTGGTCGGCGTGCTGGAGAATCTGTTCGGCGCCTACGTGGTGGGAACCGAGCTGAAGCTGACTGTGGCGCTGCTGATTATCGTCGCGGTGCTGCTGGTGAAACCGGCCGGGCTGTTCGGCCGCGTGGTGCAGACCAGGGTGTAGCGGATGCGCGACGATGGGGTGGTTTCGATCGTGCCCGATGCGGGCGGGGTGACGGCGCGACAGGTGGTCGGGATCGTTGTGGTGCTGGCGGTGGCGGTGGCGCTGGCGTTCGTGGCGGATCCGTATCACCTGTTCCAGCTCACCATGCTGGTGTCGTATGGGTGCGCGGTGCTGGGATTGACCGTGCTGACCGGGGTGAACGGGCAGATATCGCTGGGGCATGGCGCGTTCTATGCGGTGGGAGCGTACACCGCGGCGATTCTGATGGCGAATTACGACTGGCCGTACTGGGCGACGATTCCGGTGGCGGCGGCGACGTCCGCGCTGCTGGGGTTCCTGGTCGGGTTTCCGGCGCTGCGGCTGGGCGGGTTGTACCTGGCCCTGACCACGTTCGCGCTGGCGGTCGCGGTGCCGCAGATACTGAAGGTGAACGCGCTGGAGGACCTGACCGGCGGCGTGCAGGGACTGACCACGGACAAGCCGGACGCGCCGTTCGGGTTGCCGCTGTCGGCGGACCAGTGGATCTATCTGTTCACGCTGGCGGTGGGCGCCGTGGTGTTCCTGCTTGGCTGGAACCTGGTGCGCGGGCGGATCGGGCGGGCGATGATGGCGGTGCGCGACCATCCGACGGCGGCGGAGGCGATGGGCGTGAATCTGACCCGGTTGAAGACGCGCACCTTCGCGGCGAGCGCGATGTTCACCGGCATTGCCGGGGCGCTGAGCACGATCGCGGTGCAGTTCGTGGCGCCGGACAGTTTCAATTTCACTTTGTCGATTACGCTTTTCGTTGGGTTGGTGGTGGGAGGGGCGGCCTCGATCGTGGGCGCGCTGTTCGGCGGCGCGTTCATCGAGTTCGTGCCGAACATTGCCAATGATATTTCCAAGGCGGCGCCGGGGGCGATCTATGGGCTGATCCTTATCGGGTTCATGTTCCTGATGCCGCGCGGGGTGGCGGGGTTGTTCGCCAGCCTGGGGCGGGTATGGATGCGGCGGAGAGGGAGGCGGGTGAAACGGGAGGCAGCGCTGGAGTGCAAATAGAGGGAGAAAGTTCGCCACGGAGACGCGGAGACGGAGAGGAGACAAGAGCGGAGAAGGAAATCGGCCGGCAAGCGGTGCCGCTGCTGTTTGGTGCTGCATATAGCGTCTACACGCGCATCGTTCGCCTTGCGTTGGAGGAGAAGGAGGTCCCGGACCGTCTGGTGGAGGTTGATATCTTCGCCGCGGAGGGGCCGCCGCAAGGTTATTTGGCCCGCCACCCGTTCGGGCGCATCCCGGCGTTCGAGCACGACGGCTTTTGCCTGTACGAAGCCGGAGCGATTGCCCGCTATGTGGATGAGGGCTTTGCGGGACCACCGCTGCAGCCGGCCGATGCGCGGGCGCGGGCGCGCATGAACCAGGCGATCTCTGTGCTGGATTCCTATGCGTATCGCCCGTTGGTGTGGGATGTGTTTGTCGAACGCGTGCGGGCGGCGGCGAACGGGCGTTCGCCGGACGAGGCGCGGATCAGGGACGCGATGCCGAGAGCGCGGGCGTGCCTCGGCGCGCTGGCTGAGATCATGAGCGACCAGCCCTGGCTTGCGGGAGCTGCGCCGAGCCTGGCGGATTTGCACGCGGCGCCGATGTTCATTTATCTCCGCATGGCGGAGCCCGAGGGCAGGATGCTGCTGTCGGCGTTTCCGACGCTGGAACGCTGGCTGGACGCGGTGGTTCAGCGCCGCTCCATGCGGGCGACCCGTTCACCGCTGGAGGACTGGCCGTTACCGGGCCGCGCCTGACGCGGTTGCGGTGGCACGGACGGTCGTTGGATTCCGGCTTTCGCGGGAATGACGGGGGGTCGCGGGAATGACGGGGATCCGCGGGAATGACCGGGAACGGGCTGCCTTCAGGGCGGTTGGTGTGAGTTGCCGGCGACGCGTGCGGCCGAGCGGGGGGTGGTTCGGTCCGCTGAGCACGCTGCCCTTCGTGCTGCTGGTGTTCGGCTTTGCCGGCTATGCCTGGGTGCAGGTCGTGCAGATGGCGTTTTCCCACGTTCGCATCGAGCAGGGTGAGTTCCGCTGGAGTTTTGCCGGGCTCGATAATTTTCGCGCGGTTGCACGGGACCCGGTGGCGCTGCACTCAATTGTCATCACCGTGGTGTTCGTCGTCGCGACGGTGGTGCTGAGCGTGCTGCTGGGCCTGGTGCTGGCGCTGCTGGTGCACCGGACGGTGGTGCTGAAGAGTGCCGCGCGGCTGCTGGTGATCTGGCCGGCGGTGGTCGCGCCGGTCGTGGTCAGCGTGATCTGGCTGCTGGTGCTGAGCCCAAATATCGGGCTGCTGAACAAAGTGCTGGAGACGCTTCGGTTGCCCGACCAGGGATGGCTGGGGACGGAGACCGGCGCGATGGCCGCGATCATCCTGGTGGATGTGTGGCACTGGACGCCGGTCGCCTTCCTGCTGATCTACGGCGCGCTCTGTGCCATCGATACCGAGCTGATCGAGGCGGCGCGCTGCGACGGGGCGAGCGAATGGCAGCTTGTGCGGTTCGTGCAGGTGCCGATCCTGCGGCCGGCCATCGCGACCACCGCCTTTATCCGCGCGGTGATGGGGGTTAAGGCGTTCGACGAGATGTACCTGTTGACCAATGGCGGGCCGAACCAGGCGACGACGCTGGTTTCCTTGCACATTCGCGATGTGTTCTTCGACCAGCTCGATCTGGGCAACGGTGCGGCGTTCAGCGTCGTGGTGGTGGTGCTGGTGATCTGCGTCACCATCGTGCTGGTGGTTGGGCGGCAAAGACTGCAGCGGCGGCAGGCGGTCGCGGCGTGAGGCGCGTGCGGGCAAGCGTGGAGCTGCCGCTGGGGTTGCTGCTGCTGGTGTTCACGCTGCCGATCGTGTGGATGGTGGTGCTGGCGTTCCAGCCGGACCGGATCATCGTGACGCCAGCCTGGAATTTTACCTTCACGCTGGACAATCTGGCGGCGCTGGTGGCGCCCGACCAGCCGTTCACGACGCAGATCCTGAACAGTGTGGTGATCGTGCTGGGCACCGTGGCGCTGTGCGCGGTGATTGCCACGCTGGCGGGCTATGGCATGGCGAAGCTGCGTATCAGCCGCTGGCTGACGGTGCCGATGCTGGCGGCCTGCGCCGTGCTGCCGCTGACCCCGCCGATGGCGCTGGTGCCGGGGTTCTACGTCACGCTGGCGCAGATCGGGCTGCTGGGGACGCTGCCGGGCCTGATCCTGCTCAACGCGGTGCTGAACGTGCCGTTTGCGACGTTGCTGATGAAACTGGCGATCGACGAAATTCCGACGTCATTGCGCGAGGCGGCGATCATTGACGGGGCGGGAGAAGGCCGCGTGCTGCTGCGGATCGTGCTGCCGCTGGCATCGCCGGCACTGGCGACGACGTGCCTGTTCACGGCGATCATGACGTGGAACGAGTTCCTGATGGGGCTGACCATGACGGCTGGGGGAACGACGGCGCCGCTTTCCGTCGGGATCGCGTCCATGGTGCAGCCCTATGACATCCACTGGGGCCGGATGGCAGCGGCGGGCAGCGTCGCCGTGGTGCCCATCGTTCTGGTCAGCCTGGTGGCAAACCGGCAGATTGTGGCCGGCCTGACGCGCGGGGCGGTGAAGGGCTGAACAGGGCGGGGGGAACGACGATGGCGCAGTCAGGGAATGCGGGCCACATCGGCCGGCGGCGATTGCTGCAAGGGTTGGGTGCCGGCGCGTCGGTGGCGGCACTGGCGTGCGCTTCGCCGGTACGGGCGGCGATGGGGCCGGGCTTGTTGCTGGGTGCGGGCGGCGGTGGCGGCGGCAAGGTTTCGGAGCTGATCGTGCTGACCGGGGTCACGCCCTGGTTGCCCGCGTACCAGAAGGTGGCTGCGGAGTACGAGAAGGCGCGTGGGATCAAGGTGACGTTGCGCTCGTTCCCGTATGGCGGCATGCGGACCCAGATGACGAACGCGATCCAGAGCGGCAGCGTGCCGTTCGACGTGTTCCAGGTGGACGAAGTCCTGGACCGGCCTGTTCTACGACAATGACTGGGTGCGGCCGCTGGACGACATCGTTCCGGGGCTGAAGCTCGATCCCGGCATCCTGACCTATGACGGCTTGCCGTTCTGGGACAAGGCGCTGCGCACGTCCAGCCCGCAGGGGCGGATCATGGGACTGCCGCTGAACGGCAATGTCGATCTGTTGGTCTACCGCAAGGATCTGTACGGGAAGCTGGGGCTGACGCCGCCGAAGACGTGGGACGAGGCGATCGAAAACGGGCGGAAGGCGCAGCAGGCCGGCGTCGTGAAATACGGCTATGTGACGCGCGGGCAGCCGACGACCGGCGGTGCGTCGGTGACCTATGAGTACATGCCGGTGTTCTACAGTTACGGTGGAAACTGGTTTGCCGATGAGGGAAAGAACTGGACGCCGACGGTGAACACGGAGGCGGCGCAGGCCGGAACGGAGATCTTCCGCCGGCTGCTGGAACTGGGGCCGGCCAAACCGCAGACGGTGGGGCAAGCCGACGTGATCGCGCTGATGGAGGGCGGTCAGGGGCTGCAGGGGCATTTCGTCGCGGCGGCGGCGGCGCAACTCGAGGATCCGGAGCGGTCGGCGATGGTGGGCAAGTTCGGCTATGCGGTGGTGCCCGCGGGATCGACCGGGCACGCGGCGCCGACCAGCGGGACCTGGACCATGTGCGTGCCCGCCGCCCGGCCGGCGGACAACCAGAAGGCCGCTGCCGACTACATACTTTGGATGCTCGATCGCAAGCAGCAGGAGAGCTTCGTGCGCGCCGGCGGCATTCCGACACGGCGGGACGTGTCGGATGCGTTCGACGGCAAGACGGGGCCGTACCTGGAGGCGCTGATGGCGTCGATGCCGTCGGTCCGCCGCTCACCGCGTTACGTGTTCGCCGCGCCGATGCTGGATGCCACCGAGCAGATACTGAGCCAGATCGGGTCCGGCGATATGCAGGCGAAGGGCGGGCTGGACAGGTTGCAGATGCAACTCACTGAGGTCGTGAAGAAGGCGGGGTTCCTGCGCGCATGACATCGGGGAGCGAACCGGGGCAACAGCCCGGCGGCCGGCCGAATATCGTGCTGATCCTGGCCGACGACATGGGGTTTTCCGATATCGGCTGCTATGGCGGGGAGATCAGGACGCCGCACCTGGACGCGCTGGGGCGTGGCGGGGTGCGGTTTTCGCATTTCTACAACACGGCGCGGTGCAGCCCGTCCCGCGCCTCCTTGCTGACGGGGTTGCATCCGCACCAGACCGGCATCGGCGTGCTGACCAATGATGATCGTCCGCAGCGGGTATCCGGGCAACCTGAACCGGCATTGCGCCACGCTGGCGGAGATATCTGCGTGGCCGCGGCTATGCGACGGCGCTGTGCGGCAAGTGGCACCTGGCCGACCGATATGCACACTCCGAACGAGTCCTGGCCGACGCGGCGGGGATTTCGACCGGTTCTTCGGCACGCTGACCGGGCTGCGGCAGCTTCTACGAGCCGGGTACGCTGAGGCGCGGGGAAGACGATGCGTCGGCGGAGGCGAAGGCGCCGGGTTTCTATCTACACCGACGCGATCGCGGCGGAGGCGGTGCGCTTCATTGACGGACCACGCCGCGAAGGAAGCGCCGCCGTTCTTCCTGTATGCCGCGTTTACCGCGCCGCATTGGCCGCTGCACGCGCCGGAGGCGGACGTGGCGCGGTTATGACGGCGTGTTCGACGCCGGGTGGGACAGGCTGCGGGTGGAGCGGATGCGGCGGCTGGTGGCGGAGGGCGTGCTGCCGGCCGACACCGATCTGAGCGACCGCGATCCGACGCAGCCGCCCTGGAGCGAGGCGGCGGATCGCGACTGGCAGCTTCGCCGGATGCAGGTTTATGCGGCGATGATCGACCGCATGGACCGCGGCATCGGGGAGATATTGGGGGCGTTGCGGGCGTGTGGGAAGCTGGACGACACGCTGGTGCTGTTCCTGTCCGATAACGGCGCGTCGCCGGAGAATTTGCCGCAGGTGGAGATGGAACGGTTTCGTTTGAGAACGGATATCGTACCGCGCGCCGGCAAGCAGGGTCAGCCGGTGCGGATCGGCAACACGCCGGACATCGTGCCCGGGCCGGACGACACCTATGCGAGCTATGGACGGGCGTGGGCGAACCTGTCGAACACGCCGTTCCGGTTCTACAAGCGCTGGGTGCATGAGGGCGGGATCGCGACGCCGCTGATCCTGCACTGGCCGGCTGCCGGGTCTGGCGAGCGGCGCGATCGTGGAGCAGGCGTTCCAGTTGGTGGATTTGGTGCCGACGGTGATCGAGGCGACCGGGGCGAGCTATCCGCCGCCGTCCATTGCGTGGGATGTCGAGCCGCTGGAGGGGCGCAGCATGTTGCCGGCAGTGCGGGGCGGGGCGGTGGATCCGGTGCCGCTGTTCTGGGAGCACACCGGAAATGCGGCGATCCGGTCGGGCAAGTGGAAGCTGGTGCGGGAATATCCGCGCGACTGGGAGCTGTATGATCTGGAGGCGGATCGTACCGAGTTGAACGATCTGGCCGCGGAGCATCCGGAGATCGTGGCGGATTTGTCGGCGCGGTGGCAGCAATGGGCGGATCGCGTTGGCGTGCTGCCTTGGGAGACGACGCTGCGCATTTACCGCGAGCGCGGGCTGACGGCGGTGGAGGCGGCGGGTTAGGCGGTGGGAGCGATCCCATACGCGGATCGAGGTCATTTCCAAGAAAAATAGTTTGACACAGAAAAGATAGGATACGTAGGGTGGATTTGTGGTTGAGCCGGGAAAACGGTGACCACGGGGTAATACCAACCGGCCGAATGACTGACCCATGTCTCATTGTCGCGTCCATGACGCCTCGTTCGCGCTTGCAGTCAGGAAAGACTTGTTGGTGTGGACGGCCTTCGCAGGCCATGACGGGGATGAGTTAGACTTAAACGCAGGGTGGTATAATTCAGCACTCAGCCGAGGCTGAGCTGCATAATGAAAACGGGGGAAACAACCATGCTGTTCTGCTTAAGCGGAAATTATGCGCCCAAGGCGCTGAACGCCATGCGGGAAAATCCAACCAGCCGTCGCGCGGCGGCCGAGCAACTGATAGAGGCTGCTGGCGGCAAATTGGTGGGGATGTATTTCACTATGGTTGAGGGACCCGGCGTGCAGGTGATCTTCGATGCCGATCCCGTTGCGGCAGCGGCAGTGACGGGTGTCGTTGCGTCATCCGACAGCATTCATAATCTCCGGATGATACGCCTGTTCACCGAGGATGAAGTGGTCGCCATCCGGAAAAAGCGAACGGAACTTCACGGGTCCTACAGGCCGCCGGGGCAGTAGGTGAATGTTCCGGGCGGCTTCTGTGCCGCCCCGGAGCCTTCTGGACGTGTGGTACGCGGTGCTGCGATCAGGACCTGATTTGCTGGAGCTGGTCCTTGGCAGCGTAGTAGAGCAGGGCAGCTTCGATGAGAAACTCCTTGGCCCGGTGATAAGGTAGCCCGGCAAAACTTGAAACCGGTAATGCCAGCCGATCGAGCGGTGCCTCATCCGCCGCCCATCTGGCGAGTTCCCTGCCCATGATCGTTGCCATGGCCACGCCGCGCCCGCTGTAGCCGAGTGATGCCGCGACGCCGGGCGCAAGGTCGAAAAGTCTGGGGTAGCGGTCCGGCGTTATTGCCATGACACCGGTCCACTGAAATTCCCACTCGAGATCGGGAAGGAACGGAAACATCTTGCCCGCCTTCGCGGCCAGTTGCCTGAACAGCTTCCTGCGGCCCTGCCCCGAAGTACCACCTCCGCCGCCGAGGTGCAGGCGCCCGTCGGGATGCATGCGGACCCCCACCGTCAGCGCCCTTGTGTCAGACATCGGCTGCCCGTCCGGCAGGATCTTCCGCCGCAGGTTGGAGGTCAGGGGCTTGCTGACTATTTGCGGCGTGCGAACGGGCAGAATCGTTTGCGAGAGTTCCGGCCAGAAGTGTCCTGTATGGGCATTGGTGCCGATGATAACCCGGTCGGCGGTGATCCTACCCTGATCGAGCTGCAGCACCCATCGGTCATTGCTGCGGGTCATCTTTTGCACGAGGGCGTTGGTAAAAATTCTGCCGCCGAGGCCGAGAACCGCAGCGGCCAGTCCGCGCGCATACGCCAGGGGATTGATGGCGCCTCCACGTGGATCGAGACAGGCGCCCCGATAGACTCCTGTTCCCGTCTTTGCCTCGGTTTCCTCACGCGTCAGCAAGCGTAACGGCGTTCCGTGCGCGATCCAGATATCGGTGCGCTGCTTCAGGCCAAGGAGATCACGCTCCGAACGGGCAGCGGTAATGATGCCGTTTCGGGATGCCTGGCAGTCGATGTTGAACCTGTCGATAAGCGCGAAGACCAGATCGGGGCCCTTGCCGACCGCCTCGATCAGCAGATCGCTCCGTTGTTTGCCGAAGCTGGCCTCCAGTTCCTGCGGTTCGTGCTTCAACGCTGCAACCACCTGGCCGTTGTTGCGTCCCGAGGCTCCCCATCCCGGCTCCCGGGCGTCAACGACGACGACGTCCACCCCTTGGTCGGCAAGATGCAGCGCAGCGGAGAGCCCGGTGAAACCGGCGCCGACGATCGCGACGGTGGCACGGGCATCGCCGGTGAAATGGGGGATGGCGGGAAGAGGGGGTGCGATCGCTCGCCAATAGGACTGCGGCGGGCCAGCGGGATCGTCCATGGGCAGGGACGGCGATGATGAGTCCATCCGCTCCACCGGTCGTCTAGCGGGTCACAACGGGCTGAACCTTGGTGATATCCACCCCCCAATAGCGATACACGTCGTTCATTGCGTTCTGCACGAACCCGTTGGTGGTCAGGTATTGGAGGGAGGTGACGAGGAAGTTCTGCCAGCGCGGATCGGTTTCCTGGCGGATGGCGGCGCTGGCCGGATACAGAGCGACCGGTTCCGGCATTTTCACGACGGTCCCTTTAAGGCGGCCGCTGATGATGGTGCCCGTCGTCAGCACGGATGCCAGCGCATCTATACGGCCGGTCTGAAACGCGGCGATCATCCCATCATAATCCTGGAAGAGGCTGAGCGCGGCATCGGGGGCGCGCTTCGAAAGCTCGAACTGCATCGATGTTCCGGCTGGAACACCGACTTTGAGCTTCTCCTGGTTGATCGCCGCCCAAGTGCTGATGTCAACGCCAGGTCGAGCCACCAATGCCGTGCCGAACCAGAATAGTGGCTGGGGCACGAAGCCGACGGCCGTGGCTCGTTGTGGCGTAGGATCCAAGCCGAAGATCATGTCGAACTGGTTTGCCTGTAACCCCGCAACGGCATTACCCCACGTGGTCTCGACAATTTCGAGCTTTGCCCCCAGTGCATCGGCCAGCGCCTGCGCCACCACCGGCCCAAGGCCACGCCATACAACTCCATTGATCTTGACGCCTCCGGGGGCATCACTGTTCCTGGTATCCTTGAATGCCCACAGCGAAGAATTGCCCGCGCCAAGCCGGAGCGTCCTGGTCTGGGTGACGCGCTGCCAGGTCGATTGATCCTGCGCGGACGCGGCTTGCACGATTCCGATCGAAATCAGCAGAAACGCGAAGATCGCCGGCAGGTGTCTGCACCAGTTCTTCATTGCATTCACTCCGTTATGGATTCAGCAGCCGACGGCGGCCCTGGTAGGTGCCACCAAGTCGGCTTGCGCGCTGCGGCTTTCCGACGGCTCTTTATCCCCGGAAGGCGTGTTCGTTTCCTCGGGTTCCGGCATTCGGAACGCGGTGACACTTTTCAGGAAGGCTCGCGTACGCGGTTCCTTGGGATGCAGCAGAACCTCCGACGGGGTTCCGGCCTCATGGATCACCCCTTGATGCAGGAATACGATCCAATCGGCGACGTTGTACGCGAAGCCCAATTCGTGCGTGACAACGATCATCGTGACGCCGTCATCCGAAAGCCGACGCATGACGAGGAGAACTTCTCCCACCAGTTCCGGGTCGAGCGCGGAGGTCGCTTCATCGAACAGCATGATGGCCGGCTCCATCGCGAGAGCGCGGGCGATCGCAACCCGTTGCTGCTGACCGCCCGAAAGGCGGCCCGGAAACTCGGCGCGCTTATCGACAAGCCCGACGCGCTCCAGAGTTGTCAGTGCCCGCGAGCGCGCTTCGGCTTTTGCGGTCTTTTTGACGCGCATCGGTGCCAGCATCACGTTCTGTTCGACCGTCAGATGCGGGAAAAGGTTAAAATGCTGGAACACCATCCCGACATGCGTACGGACCGCACCCAGCTCTGCCTCACGATAGGCGATGCGCGCCTGTCCTCTACGGTCACGCGTTTCGCGCCCGATCAGCTGACCTTCGATAAAGATCCGACCGAGGTTGGGTATCCAGAAAGTTGATGCACCGCAACAGCGTGCTCTTGCCAGATCCGCTGGCGCCCACCACGCAGACCGTTTTTCCGCGCTCGACTGACAGATCGACACCGCACAATACTTTATGTGTACCAAAGGCTTTGGTCAGTTGCTCGACGCGCAGAACTTCGGTCATCTGGACGCCCCGTCAGCGGGGGCGAAGCGGCGCTCCAGCCGAAAACAGGCATAGCTGATGGGCAGCAGGATTGCGGTAAAGATAAGCGTGACGGTGGTATAAGCTTCGAGTGGTCGGAGCTGGTCTTCAGCTATGAGTTTCGTGTTGTAGAGAAGGTCGCCAAAGGCCAACGCCGATGCCAGCGTGGTCGTCTTGACGACTTCGATCGCCCGGTTGGCAAAGGCCGGGATCATCCGGCGCAGTGCCTGCGGCAGGACTATATCCTGGAACTGGTTCCATCGCTTGAGGCCGAGCGCCCGTCCAGCCTCCCATTGTCCGCGATCAATGGACTCGATGCCGGCGCGATAGATCTCTGCACAATAGGCGCCGGTGTAGAGCGACAACGAGACCATGGCAGCCAACCAGACGGAGCTCTGCCAGCCCGTAAGTATCGGAATGGCATAATAGAACCAGAAGATCAGGATCAGGCCGGGGACGTTCCTGAAAAATTCCACGTAGCACGTGGCCGGGCAGCGCAGCAGCCAGGAGGCTGAGTTGCGCCCGAGTCCAGCAACGAGCCCGATCAGGAGGCCGACGAGCAGAGAACCGGCGGCAAGCTGCAGCGTGTTCGCCAGACCGGCGAGCAGCAACGGCCAGCTAGTCAGGAGGAAGCTGAAATCCCATTGGTAGTGCATTGCTTCGGCGATCTCCTGCTGACTATCGGTCAGCGCGAGCCAGTTTTCGTTCGACCGACCGCGCCATCATGCTTCCACTCCAGATCACCAGGAAATACACGATGGCCACGACCGTGAATGTCTCCATGGGCCGGAATGTGATCGACGAGACGTTGTAAGCTTCGTAAAAAAGCTCGTTATACGTAACCACGCCGGCCAGAGCCGTATTCTTCACGAGCTCCACGATGAGGAGAAATATCACCGGAAGCATGCGCCGCAGAGCCTGGGGCATGATGACATAATGCAAGGAGGTCCTTTGCTGCATGCCCAATGCCTTCGATGCCTCCCACTGCCGATGCGAGATCGATTTGAGTCCGCCGCGGACGATCTCCGCCATGAATGCCGAAGATTGCACACCGAGCGCGATCGTGACGGCCAGAAAAGTTACTGAAATTAATGTTCAGCAACACCGGCAGCGCGTAATAGCACCAGCAAATCAGCACGAGTGCGACCGAGGTTCGGAAAAATTCGATATAGGCTGTGGCCAGTACTGCAAGGACGGGAATCCGTCGCTGGCGGATGACACCAAGTGCAGTCCCAACTGGGAGCGCGATGCAGAGTGAAGCTGCCACCAGCTTCAGCGTGTTTAGCGCACCGAGAAGAAGGTCCGGAGCGTGCCGAAAGACTGGAACGAAGTCCCAGGCATAGGCCATCAAATGCCACCTAACGAGGTTCCGATCCGAATATACCGGCTCGCGTCGGTACGACAAAACGGCGGAATGAAAGCTGCGACGGTGGTTTGCTTTGCCCACTCTCGTATCTTGAACTCGATGATCGCGGCGCCATGCACTACATGGCTGCTCATCACACGAGTCAGCATGGCAGGCGTTTCAGGAAGCGCCGACGGCGACTTTGGTCTGGGCCAGGAGCCAGGTGCGGAAGACGGACATCGCCGGAGTCTCGTCGCGTGACTTCAGGCGGGTCAGCCAGTAATCGCCGAGCTTTATCTCCGCAGCGAACGGCCGCACCAGGCGCCCCTGGCGCAGGTCGCGCTCGAACATTCGCGCCGGCAGCAGGGCGACCCCGGCGCCCCGAACCGCGGCCTCCGCCATGGTTAGCGAGGAGTCGAACACGTATCCGCGGATTGCCGGGGTGGGCAGGTCGACCATGGCGAACCAGCGATCCCACTCATCGACGCGGTAAGAGCGCAGAAGCGTCTTCCCCGCCAGATCCGCAGGGTGACGGAGATTTCGCGCCAGGGCCGGGGCGCCGAGCGGCGACAGCGGTGCGGCGAACAGGCGCGTCGCCTCCGTTCCATGCCAGGCGCCGTCGCCGAAGCGGATAGCGCAGTCCAGTCCCTCACCGGCGAGGTCGACGCGGTTGTTGTTGGTCATCAGCCGCAGGTCCACGAAGGGATGGGCGGCGCGAAACTCTGGCAGGCGGGAGAGGAGCCAGCCGGTGACGAAGGTGCCGACGGCGCCGAATGTGAGGACCTCACGCAGCCGTCCACCTTCGAAGCGCTCCAGCGTACCGGCGATGCGGCGGAAGGCATCCGTCAGGTCCCGGAAGGAGCGCCTCCGCCTCCTCGGTCAGCGCCAGGCCGCGCGGCAGGCGGCGGAACAATGGCCACCGCGGTGCTGTCGTCTGAAGCCTATGGCGTCAAAACGACGGCCTCCGACATGATCCGCTTCGTGGAAGCCAACATGAATTTGCTCAGACTGGACCGGAAGCTGCAGCGCGCGATCACGGATACACACACCGGCTACTTCAAGACAGGTGCGATGACGCGGGACCTGATATGGGAACAATACCCGTATCCGGTCACGTTGAGGACGCTATTGGACGGGAACTCGTCAGCAATGATCTTCGATGCGGTACCGGCGACTGAACTAAGGCCGCCGCAGGAACCGCGTGAAGACGTCTGGATCAACAAGACCGGCTCGACGAACGGCTTCGGGACGTACGTGGCAATGGTACCGGAGAAGCGTCTCGGCATCATCATCCTGGCAACAAGAACTATCCGATCGAGGCAAGAGTCACCGCTGCATACAGAATCCTCATGTCGCTTGACACAGGCGACGAGTGAAGAGGCGCGGATCATGAACAGCTATCGTCGCCTTCCCGTTGTCCTGGTGGCCCTGATGGCCGTGCAGCCCAACGAGGCTGCCGATGAAGCGCCTGCAGCCAGGGACACCATCGTTTTGCAACGGGTCCCGGTTCCCGGAACAGATCGGGAGATGGGCATGGGTATCGCCAAATTCCCTCCGAATGCGGCCAAGCCGCACCAAAGGGCGATCGGCCCGGAAATCTGCTATGTGCTTGAAGGCGAGGTGACGGTGCGAATAGCGGGGCAACCAGGAAGGCTTTTCCACGCAGGCGAAACTTTCCAGCTTCCGGCAAACGTCGTGCATCTCACAACTGCCGGCCGTGCTGGCGCAAAACTGATTGCGAGCTGGGTTTACGTTCCCGGGAAGCAATTCAATATCCTAGTTCCGAACTGACCCCGGCCACTGGGAGACAACCAGGCATGTTTCCGATGCGTGCCGCGAAGCGTGCTGTCCTGCCCGTCTTATCGTGACATCGGAAGGCAGGACGGATCAGAATTCCGTCCTGTCTCATACCGGCGGCCTGAAGTCCTGACTCCTCCGGGGATCTTCGGGCTGCTGGTATCTTATTGATTTCGCGCGCAGCCGCGATACCAACCCTGCGCGCATACCAGTCGGCCCTCCGGGCCGCCGGTATCACAACCACGGACCGGGCATTTCCGGACTGCCCGCCAGCCGGAGACCTTGGGCGAACAGCTCGCGATGCTCGCGACGATCGAGCGGTGTGGTGGCGAGAAAACCGGTCACGCTGAAAAGGGGCTCCATCGCGCGCACACGCCGCAATGTGGCGGCTGCCTCCTGCTGGCGTCCGAGATGGCCGAGGGCGGCCAGGTAGGGCTTGTAGTTCGCCAGCACGGCGGGGTTCATCTGGGTGGCGGCCCGGCCGGCCGCGGCGGCCCGTTCGAAATCCTGCTGCAGCAGGGCGATCAGCGCCAGGCACGCATCGAACAGGAAGGCGCAGGGATGCAACGGCGTCAGCATCTTGTAGCGTGTCATGCGGGTTTCCGCCGCCGACGGATCCCCGAGCCAGGCCTGGGTTGCCGCCGAGAGCGCCCATGCCTCCGCGAGGTTGCCGTTCAACGTCAGCGCCCGCTCGTGCAGCGCCGCCGCGGCGTGCAA
Source organism: uncultured Pseudomonadota bacterium (assembly GCA_963810715.1). Lineage (GTDB taxonomy): Bacteria > Pseudomonadota > Alphaproteobacteria > Acetobacterales > Acetobacteraceae > DATDIC01. The sequence continues at coordinate 164,993 of CAWEOZ010000006.1, forward strand.
TTCCCGCTGCAAGGCCGCACGCACGTGGGCGGCCTGGCTCAGCAGGCGCGGATCGAACGGATCCAGCCGGATCGCCTGATCGGCCAGGGCGCCGGCGGTTTGGGCGGCTTCGGAAGGCGCGATCCAGCCCTGGTCCGCCATCAGCACGTGCCAATAGGCGAGCCAGCCATGTGCCGCCGCGAAATCGGGCTCCAGCTCGATCGCGTGGTGCAGGCGTTCACCGGCTTGCAGCAGCGGCCCGCGCTCCATCCGCTGCATCAACGCCAGGGCGCGCAGCATGAACTCGTAAGGGGTGGGTTCCGCGGCGGACCAGGTAGCAGCGCGCCTGGCCTCCAGCAGCAGGATTTCGGGATCGATCTGCGCGGCGGCCTGGGCGGCGATGTCGTCCTGCAATGCCAGCAGGTCGGTGGTGTCACGATCGAATCGCCCGGTCCATGCCACCTTGCCGCCGCTTCTGAGATCGAGCAGGCGCAGGCCGACGCGCATCCGGGCGCCGACTCGCTGCACGGTGCCGTCCAGCAGGAAGTCCAGGCCGAAGGTGCGGCGAATTGCGGCCTCGTCGCGCTTGCCATCGGCAAAACGGGCGAGCGAGAGGTGCCGAGACGACGAATATCCAACGGATACGCGAGAGCGCGGCGCTGATCTCCTCGGCGAGGCCGAGCGCGAGATGCGCTTCGGAGGCTCCGGTTCCCACCAGGGCGAGAGGCATGACGCCGATATGCGTGCCGCCCCGGGCCGGGCCGGGAATGGGTGCCTCCATGCCTTCGATCGGAGTTACCGGCTCCGCGGCGGCGGGCATTGGTGGCCGGGGCGGCTGGCGGCTGCTCGATGGGCCGCGGATTTCGGTCAGCAGCTTCTGTGTTTCGGCCGATGGTGCGGCATCCATCAGCTCCGCCAGCACCGAGCGGCACCGGTCATAAGCCTGGATCGCCATGCCACGTTCGCCCCGCGCGGAGTGGGCGCGCATCAGCGCCCGCCAGGCGCCCTCATGCGCGCGGTCGATCTGCAACAGGCGCTGGGCGGCGGGGATCGCCAGTTCCGGCTCACTTTGCGCGCGCAGGAGCAGCTCGCCGAGCGTGCGGCCACGATCGCGCAGGCGTTCGCGTTCGGTGGTGAGCCAGAGATCGAATGCGGCATCCAGGCCGTCGAGATCCTCCAGCAGGTCGCCTTCGAGCAGGGAGAGCGGGCCGGGGCTGTCGATGGTGGCGCGCATGACCTCGGTGACGTCCACCCAGGCGGCGCCGGGCCGCAAGGTAACGTGGTCGCGGGTGATCTGGAGGATGTCGTCGCCGGCGGGTGAGAGGGCTTCGAGGAGACGATGGATTTCCTGACGGAGCGAGGCGCGCGCCTGTTCCTCCGGCCGGCGGCTCCAGAGCAGCTCGGCGAGACGGCCGCGCAAAGCGGGGCGCGGCGCGGTCAGCGCGGCGACGGCGAGCAGGCCGCGCGTTTTGCGTCCGACGGGAAGGACGTTCTCACCGGCGTCCGACCGCGCCTCCATCTGGCCGATCAGCCGGAGGCGCAGCAGGGGGGCGGGAGAGGCCCTGGTGGCAGGTGCATTCGCCAATGATGATGCTGCTACATTCATGCTGCGTATTACTGCGGATTTATGGCGATGACGCAAGATTTGTTTGCGTAGCGGTAATTGTTCAACGATCAATTTGTCACCGAGACGGCTGCAAACCGGGCCGGATTGATTGCCCGTAACGCCCCAGCCGCTTCGCCCGGATCGCGGCCGGCGATCAGATCGGCCACCAGCCGACCGGCGGCCGGCGATGTCTGAATTCCGTATCCTCCCTGGCCGACGCACCAGAAAAAGCCGGCGACCATCGGGTCCCAGCCGAAGCAAAGGCTGCCATCGGGCGTGAAGCTGCGCAACCCGGCCCAGCTATGTTCGATGCGGTGAACCTCGATCGCCAGCGCTTCCTGCATGCGCGCGATCGCGGTGGCGATGTCTAGCTCATCGGGACGGACGTCGTGGGCGTGGGTCGGCGTTGCGTCGGCGGGGGAAACCATCAGGCGCGTGCGCGCTTCGGGGCGTGCGTACCAGGTGTCGCCGACATCGCCCACCAGCGGCCATTCGCTGACGTTCCAGGGTGACGGGTCGATGATCGCGGCGGAGCGGCGGCAGGGCGTGAGGCCGATCGGGCGGACGCCGGCAAGGGTGGCGATCTCGTCGCCCCACGCGCCGGCTGCGTTGACGATGACGGGGGCATGAAAGACCGTGCCGGCGGAGGTTTCCACGTCCCAGCCGCGAGCGGGCGCGGGCGATCCGTCCGGCGCGATGGCGGAGCGCGAGCACGCCGCCGGCAGTGCGAAGCTGGCGCAGGAATCCGTTGTGGATGGCGGCGACGTCCATATCGAACGAATCGTCTTCGAGCGCGGCGGCGACTGCGTAGCCGGGGCGCAAGGCCGGCAGCATGGCGCGCGCGGCATCCGGGGTGATCGCTCGCACGCCGGCGCCTTCGGCGATGGTGCGTTCCAGCTTGTCACGCTGTGCTTCGGTGGCGAGGAACAGCGAGGGGCGTCGGCGCATCAGGGGCGCGTCGGCAAATCCGGATGGCGGCGATTCGAAGAAGGTGCGGGAGAGGCGGGTGAGCAGGCGGACGTCGGGCGGGCCGTAATTCTGCACCCAGATCGCGGCGGAGCGGCCGGTGCTGTGATAGCCGGCCTGCTCTTCGGCCTCGATCAGGGCGACGCGGTGATCGGCGCAGAGCGCCGCGGCGGCGCTGGCGCCGGCAATGCCGGCGCCGATGACCAGGATATCGAAGGTTCTCGTGTCCATACGCCGCACCATCAATGCTGATGCCGGGGCCCGCAAGCGGTCGGTGTTTCCGCTAGCAGCAGGCCGCGCCCGGCCCGCGCTGACCCCGAACGGCGGGGCGGATGCCGGCTCGGGTACCGGCGTGGGGCGCGGCAGCTTGCCGTTGAATGGCGTCGTCATGCGGCTCAAGCTGTTGCCGGTGAAGGTATTCGGGACCAGCACACCTTCGATATCGGCCGAATTAGTTGCTGTTGCATTATCGGCCTGCATGACGCCATTCCATAGCGTGCTGTAGCCGATGAAGGTGGCGCTATGGAAATTTCAGACGATGTTCCACCGGTCTCGCTGATCTTCTGGAATGGTTGCCAAGCGATACCGAATTCGGCAAACATCCCGTTCGCACATCTGCCATTTCTCGCATGCCAACGCTTGTCTCGGGTGAGGCCCCAGGCGAGCATGCGCACGTACTCGGCGGAGAACAGATGATGATCGAGATCGTGGTGCGCGGGGACCGGGTGGTGACGCAAACCGGCGTGCAGGCGTGCGACCTGGCGATCGAGTCGGGCCGGATCGTGGCGGTGAGTGCCGCTGGCAGCCTGCCGGTGCCGGAGGGTGCCAGGCTGATCGATGCGACCGGCAAGATCGTGATGCCCGGCGGAATCGACCCGCACGTGCACTGCAAATGGTTCCTGCCGAACCCGGACGGCACGGCCGGGGTGACGGACCCGCCGGATATCGTCAGCCGGGCCGCGGTGCATGGCGGGACGACGACGATCATCGACTTCACGCGCTGTTCGCAGGGCGCGTCCGTGCAGGATGCGATCGCGCGGCGGGAGGAGGACTGGAAGGGCCATTCGGCGTGCGATTACGCCCAGCATCTGATGGTGGAGGGCGCGCTGCCGGTGAGCCTGTTCGGTGAACTGGCGGAGGCGATCCAGGCCGGGTTTCCGACGGTGAAGATTTTCACCACCGACATCACGCCGAGCCGCAAGGGGCGGATGGTGGATTTCGGCGATATCTGGGAGGTGTTCCAGGTGCTGGCCGCGCAGGGCGGGCTGGGGGTGATTCATTCCGAAGACAACGATATCGTCATGCACATGTACGGCAAGCTGATCCGCGAGGGACGGACGGGGTTCGCCAACATGGCGGAGGTGCACAATACGCTGTCGGAGGATATTTCGTTTCGCCGGGTGATTCGGCTGGCGGAGAAGGTGCCGGGGACAGCGCTTTACATGATGCATACGTCGGCGGCCTCGGGTGTTTCGGCGATCCGCGAGGCGCGGGCGCGGGGCGTGCCGGTGTACGGGGAATCGCTGCACCAGTACATGCTGTATACGAACGAGGATTACCGGCGGCCGAACGGGCAGATCTATCACACCTATCCGTCGCTGAAGGCGGCGGAGGACCAGGCGGCGCTGTGGGCGGGCACGCTGGACGGGTCGATCAACTGCGTGGCGACGGACGAGATCTGCTGCACGCTGAAGCAGAAGATCCAGGGCGTGCGGATCGATGACACGACGGGCGGGAATGCCGGCGTGGAGCCGCGGGTGGCGCTGATGTACACCGAGATGGTGGGGCGGCGTGGCTACTCGCTGTCGCGGTTCGTCGATCTGGTTTCGACCAATGCGGCGAAGATCATGGGGCTGTATCCGCGCAAGGGGGTGCTGGCGGCGGGGGCGGACGCGGATCTCTGCGTGCTGGACCCGGCGGACCGGCGGGTGATCCGGGCGGCGGAGCTGCACGAGGCAGATTATACGCCGTGGGAGGGGCGTCAGATGCTGGCGTGGCCGTGCCTGACGATGTTGCGCGGGAGGGTGGTGGTGGAGAACGGGCGGTTCCTGGGCAGCCTGGATGACGGGCGGTGGCAGCGGCGGAAGGTTGCGGGGGAGATTACTGCCGGGCCGTGTCTGTGAGAGCGGCGGGCTGGGGCGCTGGCATGACGGACGCGGAGCTGCGAGCGCTGGTGGCGGATTGTCTGACGGTGTGGGGGATTGCCGGCCGGGTTGCTGGTGCGACGGATGGCGGGGTGGAGGTTGCGACTGCAACCGGATGTTATGCGATCCATGCGGCTGGAGCGGAGGAGCGGCCGATCCGGTGGTATATTGAGATGCCGGAGCGGGTTGCGGCGGGGTGTTCGCGCCGGGGGCTGCCGTCTGTCGTTGCCGTTATCGCGGCGCTGCGGCGGAGGTTGGAGGGTGAAGCGCCGGAAGACCAGCCGCCGCGCTGATACCGGTATCGATCAGCGCGATCCCTAGTCCCTAGTGTCCCGATTCAGAAGTTCACCGACTGAAACGCGGATGGAATCGGGACACTAGTCCTTTGTTCTCAGTGGCCTGCTTATCCCCGAAGTTCGTCGCAAAGCGCGACGATCTTCGGGGGCAGGACACTGGCTCATATTTCGCGAGCAATTTCATCAGCCTAATGTCAACCGTCCGAGACGCTGACGCTTCCCTCCCCATGCCCGCGCGGGCGTCGCGCAGGCGGACATCCATGCGACCGCGTGGTCTGCGCGGACAGTCGCTGGATTCCCGCTTTGCGCGGGAATGACGGCGGATGGGTCGGTCTTTCTGCCGCCTAGTATAAGATCGCTCCGCAATTCCAGTCAGGCTGATATTGTTCTAATAGATCGTCTCCTTCAGTCGCTGCGGATAGGCTTTGTCATACTCCGCCCCGCCGACCTGGCCGCGGCTGATGTCTGCGAGAATGGTGCCCGTGCTGGGCAGGGCGGAGCGCGGGATGCGCTTGTCCGGGTTCCACAGATCGGATCGCACGATCGCTTTCGGGCACTGGAAATAGACGCTCTCCACCCGCACCACGATGACCGAGCGCGGCAGCTTGCCCTGGGCGGGGAAGCGGGCGAGCAGGTCGGGGGCGACCGAGATCACGGCTTGGCCGTTGACGCGCAGCGTCTCGCCCACGCCAGGGATCAGGAACAGCAAGGCGATGCGCGGATCGTGGATGAGATTGCGCAAGCTGTCGGCGCGGTTGTTGCCGCGGCGGTCGGGGATCAGCAGAGTCTTGTCGTCGGCAACTTCGACGAAGCCGGGAGGATCGCCGCGCGGCGTGACGTCCAGGCCGCCAGGGCCGGAGGTGGCCATGGTCATGAATGGCGCGGCCTGGATGAAGGCGCGATAATGGGGGTGAACATGATCCACCTCTTTCAGCACGGCGCCGGGCGAGGGTTCGCCGTACAGCGCCTCCAGCGCCGCCTCATCGGTGATGAGATGGGTGTTTTCGATCGCGTCCATGGTGGCACTCCGGCGCCGTGATCCCGGTCTCCATCGTCACCGGGTTTCTCGGCAGCGGCAAGACAACACTGATCGCGCGGCTGGTGCGGCACCCGGATTTTGCGCGCACGGCGGTGATCGTGAACGAATGGGGGGAGATCGGGCTGGATCACGAGCTGATCGCGGCCGGGGACGAGACGCTGGTGGCGCTGAGCACGGGGTGCCTGTGCTGCCGGATGCGCAGCGATCTGGCGGCGACGCTGCTGGAGCTGGAACGGCGCCGGGATGAGGGGGCGGTGCCGGCGTATGAACGTGTGCTGATCGAGACTTCGGGCCTGGCGGACCCGGTGCCGATCCTGCAGGTGCTGATCACCGATCCCGATGTCGGCCGGAGGCATCGGGTGGAGTCGGTGGTGACGCTGGTGGATGCGGTGAACGGGGCGGCGAATTTGCGGCAGCACGCCGAGGCGCGGCGGCAGGTGGCGCTGGCGGACCGGCTGCTGGTGACGAAGCGGGACAGGGCGCCGGCGACGGGTCTGGAGGCGGCGCTGGGCGCGCTGAACCCGGGGGCGCCGGTGCTGGCGGCGGTGCGGGGCGAGGTGGCGCCGGAGATGCTGTTCGGCGGTGTGGATGCGGCGGTGCGTGCGGCACGGGTCGCCGTGATGCCGCTGGAATCCGCCAAGCCGTTCGGGCATGGCGGCGCGATCGACAGTTTCGTGCTGCAGCGGGAACGTCCGGTGCCGGCGCTGGCGCTGGCGATGTGGCTGGAGGCGCTGGCCGAGCATTGCGGCGCGAAGCTGCTGCGGCTGAAGGGGCTGGTGGAGGTGGAGGAAATGCCGGGCCGCCCGGCGGTGATCCACGCGGTGCGGCACAGCGTGTCGGAGCCGGAATGGCTGGATCAGTGGCCGTCAGCGGATCGGCAGAGCCGGATCGTGTTCATCTGCGAGGGTGTGCCGCGATATTTTCCGGTGCGGCTGCTGGAGGCGATCGAGGACGAGGTGCGCGACGAGATGCGGCGGCAGCGCGGCACGCAGGATGTGCGCGGTCCGAATGGCGCGGCTTCAGAGCTTCTCCGTCGATAGGGACTTTTGGTAATGGGTGGGAGAGCGCTCGACGATGCGGTGCTATCCCATCTTGTTGGGGGGTTCCCTGGCGAATACCAACATGGGAGGGCGGCGATGTGCCTGCTGTGCGCGACCGACACAGAACTCCGCCGACGATATGGCTCGCCGGCTGCATGTGCTGCGGCTGCTTGCGCTGGTCGAGCATCCCGATGCCCTGCCACTTGATGCGGCACTGCGCCTCAGCGGCGAGATCATGACCCTGACAGGCCCGGCTCCGGGCCGGCGCCGATGCGATCCCGTAGCGCCCGACGGAGTGACAGGAGAACGCCCATGACGGAACTCACCGATGCTCGCGCGATGCTGCCCCGCCCGTCTGGTGACCTGCTCGCCAGGCTGGAATCGGTTTACCGGGATCTGCATGCCAATCCTGAACTCTCGATGCAGGAGCATCGCACGTCCGGCATCGCTGCGGACTGGTTGCGGCAGTGCGGGTGCGAGGTCACTGAAGGAGTTGGCGGCACCGGCGTGGTGGGCCTGTTGCGCAACGGCGACGGCGCGACCGTGCTGCTGCGCGCCGACATGGATGCGCTGCCGATCAAGGAAAGCACGGGTCTGGCGTATGCCAGCGACAAGACCGGCACGGACCGCTTTGGTCAGTCCACCGCGATCGCGCATTCCTGCGGGCACGACATGCACGTTGCCTGGCTGATGGGAGCGACGCGTATCTTGGCTGAGAATCGCAGCGGCTGGCATGGCACCGTTATGGCGGTGTTCCAGCCCGGGGAGGAAACGGCGCAGGGCGCGCGGGCGATGATAGCGGACGGAATGGTGAAGCGGTTTCCGAAGCCGGATGTGACGCTGGGCCAGCACGTGATGCCGCTTCCGGCGGGCCGGATCGGCTGGCGCACCGGGACCATCCTGTCCGCCGGCGACAGTTGGGAGGTCACGCTGTTCGGCCGTGGCGCACACGGCTCGATGCCGCAGAAGAGCATCGACCCGGTGGTGATGTCCGCCGCCGCCGTGATGCGCCTGCAGACCGTGGTCTCGCGCGAGGTGGCGATGACCGACGACGCGGTGGTAACGGTCGGCACCCTGCGTGCCGGCATGAGCGAGAACGTCATTCCCGACCAGGCGCTGCTGCGCCTGAACGTCCGCACCTTCAAGGATCAGGTGCGGACCCGCGTGCTGGCGGCGATCAAGCGGATCATCGAGGCGGAGGCCGCGGCCTCGGGCGCCACCAAGCCGCCCGCGTTCTCGGTGCTGAGCGAGTATCCGATCACCCGCAACGACGAGGCCGCGACGCGGAAGGTGGTGGCGGCGTTTGAGCGCCGGTTCGGCGCGGACCGGCTGGAGCAGATTTCCCCGGCGACCGCGAGCGAGGATTTCGGGCTGTTCGCCGCCGCGTGGGACGCACCCGCGGTGTTCTGGGTGGTCGGCGGCATCGAGCAGGACACGTGGGACAAGGCCGAGAAGGCAGGCAAGATCGACGAACTTCCGGCGAACCATGCACCCGACTTCGCGCCGGTCATCCGCCCGACGCTTGAGACCGGCGTCGAGACGATGCTGGCCGCGGCGGGAGCGTGGCTGATGGTCGAGGGCGCCACCGCCTGATTGCCGGGCGCATGCACGCCAGCTTCCCTCCAGTGCTGATGGCCTGCCTCGACGGAGCGGGCACATTCGTGTTTGCGCTCAGCGGCGCCGTGCTGGCGATCCAAAAGCGGTTCGACATATTCGGGGTCTTGTTCCTGGCCTTCGTCGTGGGCGTGGTAGGGGGCATGACGCGCGACGTGCTGATCGGCGCGGTGCCTCCGGCGGCCATCGCCAACTGGCACGGCTTCGCAATCGCGATCGGCGGCGGGCTGCTGACCTTCTTCGCCTACCCGAGCATCGTGTCGCTCAATCGCGAGGTTCTGGTGCTGGATGCGCTCGGGCTTAGCCTGTTTGCCGTGACGGGGGCGCAGAAGGCGATCAGCTACGGGATCAATCCGGTGATGGCCGCCGTGCTCGGCATGATTTCGGGAATCGGCGGCGGGATGACACGGGATGTCCTGGCCGGGGAGGTTCCATTCGTGTTGCGCGCCGACCTCTACGCGGTGGCGGCGCTGGCAGCCGGAGGGATTGTTTCGCTTGGAAGCACGATGGGGTTGCCGCCGCTCTATCCAGTCCTTCTGGGTACGGCGGTGTGTATCTGGTTTCGCATGATGGCGATCTTTCGCGGCTGGCGAGCCCCGGTTGCCCGCTGGGGCGGAGGCACGGACAGCGGGGCGGATCGATGACGACGAGCGTGCTGATCTGCGGCAAGCGGGTCGGTACCGGCGCTGGCGCTTGCGGGGAATTGCGGCATGAAGCAACCCGCTCGCGCCGATGCGCTGCACGTAATTCAGCTTCCGCAAAGCGAACCGGAAGGAGGTGAAGTGGTATGAGCAGGAAAAAGGATGACGCGGCCTCGAGGCCCGACGACGAAAATCCCGAATGGACGCGTGAACAGATTCGCGCGGCGCGCCCTGCGCTGGAGGTGGTCGCGGAGAAATTTGGCGCAGAGGCGGCCCAGGCGCTGCGGCGTGGTGGTCGCCCGGCGAAGCCGAACCGCAAGGTCAACCAGACGCTGCGGCTCGATCCGGACGTGCTGGAGGCCTACCGCCAGGAAGGTCCCGGCTGGCAGGCGCTCATGAATGAGGTGCTGCGCCAACACGTGCCGAGACACGGGAAGTCGTGACGGTGATGCGGAGAAGTCGTCCGGGATTTCACGGCACGGCAGAATAGGCGGGCCGGTGCCCGCGTCGCCGACCTGGTCGCGGAGCAGCGAAAACTGCGCGGCTAGCAGGAAGCTGATCCAGGTCCCGCGACTTCGGCGATGACGAGCAGGGTGAAGGGCAGGGGTACTTGGTGCGGCCGACGCAGTAGCAAAAGTCGGGCGCCTGCCCACCCCGACGGCCGTTAACACGACAATCTGCTTGTGTTACCCGAATGCGTCGCGTAATCGTTTCGAGAAGCGCCGCGGAAGGCGACGTTCTTCATATGCGAGCTGTCAAGTTGGTTTTTTGATCGGTGAGATAAAATCTCTTGAGCAGTTGACGCTTGTCGCTGTTTTCATCGTGCCTGGCCTTGTGGCCATGTTTGTCAGAGCACAATTTCTGACCGGACGTATTGAGACCAAGGACTGATTTCTGACTCTCTTTGCGCTTTCTCTTATTTGGTATGGGCTATCAGCTCCATTCGTGCAGGGTCTCGCACCTTATCACCGAGTAGGTAGTTGGCTTGGCTGGATCATCATGGGCCCTGCCCTGTTCGGCTTTCTGCTTGGCTTGAATGCCAGCAAGGGATGGTCTCGTCGGGTCCTGGGTAAACTGGGCGTCCGAGTTGTCCACGTCATGCCGACTGCCTGGGATAGGACGTTCGGAGGCCTTGATGCCTGTTGGGTGCTGGTCACGTTGAAAGATGGAAGCAAGGTGGCAGGTTTTTGCGGTACCGGATCCTTTGCATCGTCTGACCCAAAGGAGCGAGACCTCTATATCGAGCGAGTGTATGGGTTGGATGAGCATGACATTTGGCAGGACATCGCGCGACGCGGCATGCTGATCCCATCTGGGGAGATTCGCTGCATCGAATTCTTCCCCCAAACCGTAGGAGTTTAAGTTGACTGGCAAACCGACAGACCGTCGCGGTCTCGCAAATGACGGATATGTGCCCCTTCAGAAGGGATATGTGCCTGGGGGCGGGACAGGAAAGCCGCAAGGCGGCCACATTCCAGCCGGCTCCGGTATCCTCTCAGGACCACCCCCCAATACTGGCAGCGGCGTTAAACCTGCCCCTTCGAAAGATAAGTAAGGCGGCTCCATGAGCTTAGCCCTCCAGCGCCCGGCGGGCGACGCCGGCGAGGTACGATGCGGCGGCGGGCAGGATCGTGTCGTTGTAATCGTAACCGGAATTGTGCAGCTCGGGACTGTCGCCGTTGCCGATCCAGACGAAGGCGCCGGGTTTTTCGGCGAGGTACCAGGAGAAGTCCTCGCCGGTCATGGCGGGGGGCAGGTCGCGGCGAACGGCGAGGCCGGCATGGGCGGCGGCCGAAGCGGCGAGGTCGGCTTCGGGCTTGTGGTTCATGGTGACGACGTTGCCATGGCGGATGGCGACGTCGATCGCCACGCCGAAAGTCTGGCCGACCCCGGCCGCGATACGTCGCATGCTGTCATCCATCGCAATGCGGATTTCGGGGCGCAGGCTGCGCATGGTGCCGCGCATGACGACCTCGTCGGCGATCTGGTTGGCGGCGCGGCCGGCTTCGATGATGCCGAAGGAGATCACCGCGGCGTCCAGCGGGCTGGTTTCGCGCGATACGATCGTTTGCAGCGCGATCAGCAGATGCGCTGCCGCGACCATCGGGTCGCGGGTGTGATGCGGGATGGCGGCATGGCCGGACTTGCCACGGACGCGAAATTCCAGACGGCCGCCGGCGGCCATGACCGGCCCGTCGTGCACCGCCACGGTGCCGGGCGGCAGGCCGGGCCAGTTGTGGTATCCGAAGATACGTTCCATTGAAAACCGGGTGAACAGTCCGTCCGCGAGCATGTTCCTGGCGCCGCCGCCGCCTTCCTCGGCGGGCTGGAACACCAGGTGGACGGTACCGGTCCAGGACGGGTCGCGCGCCAGCAGGGCGGCGGCGCCGAGCAGCGAGGTGGTGTGGCCGTCGTGGCCACAGGCGTGCATCACGCCGGGATTGCGAGACGCATAGGGCAAGCCGGTGGTTTCTGAGATCGGCAGTGCGTCCATGTCGGCGCGCAGGCCGACGCTGCGGTTGGATTGGCCGCGGCTGATGGTGGCGACAATTCCGTGGCCGCCGATACCGGTTACGAACGGGATGCCGAACTCGGTCAGGCGGGCGGCAACAAACGTGGCGGTGTCCGATTCCTGGTTCGACAGTTCCGGGTTGGCATGCAGGTGCCGGCGCCACTCGGTGAGTGTCGCGGCGAGGGTTGCGTCCATGGTCGGCTCCTTCACGCCGGGTCGCGCCCGACCCGCACCAGCAACTTGCCGAAATTGCGTCCGCCGAGGATGCCGGCCAGGGCACCGGGGGCGCTTTCCAGCCCGTCGACCTCATCCTCGCGGTAACGGAGGCTGCCGTCCATCACCCAGGGCGTCGCCAGATTGCGCCATTCGGCGAACCGCTCGGGCTTGTCGGAGACGATCATGCCCTGGATCAGCACGCGCTTGCCGACGACGAAGCCGAGATTGGGGCCGGCGGGGAATTCGGCATCGTTGTACTGCGCGGCCATGCCGCACATCACAACGCGCGCGAACGGGTTGAGCAGATCGAAGGCGGCGGCCTGCACGCGGCCGCCGACATTCTCCCAATAGACGTCGATCCCGTTGGGGCAGGCGGCGGCAAGTTCCGCTGCGAGGTCGAGTGTGCGGTGATCGACGCAATCGTCGAAGCCGAGTTCTTCCTGCACGAACAGGCATTTCTCGGCGCCCCCGGCGATACCGACCACGCGGGCGCCGGCGCGTTTCGCCAACTGGCCGGCAACGGAGCCGACCGCGCCGGACGCAGCGGAGATGACGACGGTTTCGCCCGACCTGGGGCGGCCGATGTCGGTCATGCCGGAATAGGCGGTGGTGCCGGGCATGCCGAGCACGCCGAGATAGGTCGAGAGTGGCGGTCCGTGCGGGTCGAGCCTGGTCAGCCGGTTTGCTTTGGTATCAAGATGGGTCGACCAGCCGCGGGCGCCGAGCACGACGTCGCCGGGCGAGAAGCCGGGATCGGCGGATGCGATCACCTCGCCGACGGTTTCACCTGTCATGACCTCGCCGATCTGCACGGGCGGGGCGTAGGATTTGCGGTCGGAGATGCGGCCACGCATGTACGGGTCGATCGAGAGCCAGATGGTGCGGGTCACCACCTGGCCGGGCTCGGCGGTGGGGATCGCTTCTTCGCGCAGCTCGAAGTCGGCGCGCTGGGGGCTGCCGGCGGGGCGGCGGCGCAGGACGATTGAGCGACGGATGCCGCGCGGGGGGGCCATGTCACGCCGCCTCGGCACGGAGCACCAGGCGGCCGGTGACCTTGCCGTCGCGCAGGCGCATCAGCGCCTCGTTTGCCTGGGATTGCGGGACGGTGGTAACCGGCAGCGGCGGCAGGGCGCCGTCCTGGGCGAGCTTCACCAGTTCGCGCAGTTCCTTCGGGTTGCCGACATAGCTGCCCTGGATGGTGAGGGCACGGATGGCCATCAGCGGGAGGGGGAGCGTCGAGCTCGCCGCCGAACAGGCCGACCTGGATGAGCTTGCCGCCCTTGCGCAGGGCGTCGAAGGCGAAGCGGGCGGTCTGGGTGCCGTTGACGAGATCGACGACGCCGAGGACGGGGCCGCCGGCGGCTTCCAGGATGCGCTTGCGGACATCGGATGTGCTGGCGTCCACCACCTTGGTGGCGCCGGCCCTGAGGGCGGCCTGGCGTTTTTCCTCGCTGACATCGACAACGATGGTGTTGCGGTGGTTGAGGGCGCGCAGGACGGCGATCGCGTTGAGGCCGAGGCCGCCGGCGCCGACCAGCACGATGGGCTCGTCGGGGTCCATCGGCATGAGCTTGCGGATGGCGGAATAGACGGTGATGCCGGAGCAGGCGTAGGTGGCGGCGACGGCGGGATCGAGCGTGCCGGGATCGACCAGGTGGCGCGGGTGCGGGGCGACGACATGGGTGGCGTAGCCGCCATTCTGATAGACGCCGAGGCTGCGGGGGGTGAGGCACATGTTGTCTTCCTCGGCGCGGCAGGCGGCGCAGGTGCCGCAGCCGACCCAGGGGAAGACGATGCGGAGATCGCCGGGTTTGACGCCGGTGGCGTCGGGGCCGAGCTTGAGGACGCGGCCGACGATCTCGTGGCCCATGGCGAGGGGGAGGACGACGCCGCGGTCCTTTAGCGACATTTTCTGGCCGCCGCCGAGATCGTAATAGCCCTCCCAGATGTGCAGGTCGGAGTGGCAGACGCCGCAATGGGTGACCTGGAGAAGGACCTCGGTGCCTTTGGGTTCGGGGGTGGGGAACTCGATTTCCTGGAGCGGGGCTCCGTTTTCGACGACGGCCCAGGCGCGCATGGGTGAGTCCTCCGGGTGGATGCTGGGGGATGGATAGCGCGCGGAGGGGTGGGGTCAAGCCGCGCAGGGCTCGGCCCCGTACCCCCGGGTGAGGAGGCGAATGGATGACGCGGGTATAGGTTGGTGGACCAGCGAAGCGGCACCTGAAGGGGAATTAGAACGGGCAGATGTTAATTACGCAGAACTCGCCACACGCATACCCAAAATGGGCTTGTCAGAGACCCACGGATCGGTGACGGTCAAAATCATTCGGGGGGCGTTCCCAGTATGGATCCTGTTGGCCGTCAGGCGAGTTATTGGCGCGTATACTTTGCGTCTGGAGGAATGGTCTTAATCTTCTTGCTAAGAGGGCTGGTGAAATCCGCTGGCATAAAGAACCATCAGAAATCACAGGGGAAATGGCAGAAAGGTGGCCAAGACAAGAACCTCATGGAGATAGCCCGCGCGATTCACCGCATAGCTAACCAGCAATATACCGCCGGAAAGCAAGAGAATACCTATGAAGATCAGAAAGGCCGCAGGGAGCGGATTACTATCTGGGGAATTTTCCTCAATGCTGGTTTGATAGTGATCCAGTGCCTTATTTTTTGGTTGACGCTTCAAGAGGCCAGAAATGCCTCCAACGCCCAGCACGTCGATACTCTCGCCGCCTTGGATAAAGCAACAGAAGCGAACACTGAAGCTAGGCGCGTTGCCGATGCTGCCGCGCTTGCACAACGCGCGTGGATCGCTCCAGTCAGTGTAAAACTGGAGAGCCCGATCGATTCTACAACGCAGGTTGTGGCGATTTTTGTTACGGTATTGAATGTTGGACACCAACCAGCAATGGACATCGCTGCCTCAGCAGTCGTTGATGCTGTTCCCTCGGAACCCGGTCCCCCCGACAAGCATGCCTGTCTCGGCGTCGTTCCAGATACAGGGAACTCGATTATATATCCCTCCGATCAAATTGGGGCGACGTTGCGATATGCAGCGGACTTCTCGAAAAGTCCCACGGAAATGGACGACATTAGGGCCGGTCGATATCTTCTTTACATTGAAGGATGTGTTGCTTATCAAACGCTCGGGAAGCCTCGTTACAGTCAGTATTGTTTCTACTTGTATCCGGAGTTTGGACCACAGACCGGATACTCCACTCCTAGACCATTGGCTGAATGGCAATTCAAAAGTTGTCCCATAGGTAACAAAGCGATATAAGTATAACAATTCCCCACCCAGCCGCTCAGCGCCACGTGAGCGCACCTATCGCCTACAATCCAGCGTCCGCAGGTCGGAACCAGCCTCGGTCGTAGTCTGGCGTTGGTGGTGGGTTCCAAGGGCGCGCCCTTTGTGGGAGCCTAGAGGGCAGCGCCCTCTGGTGGGGTCCAGGGAAGAAGTCCCTGGCGTCTTACGCCTCTGGCATGAACCCCAGCAAGCGTCCGAAGCGTTCGCGATAGAGCGGCCAGACCTGTGGGTTGACCAGCCGCGGCGGGTGGTTGCCGTCGAGCATCTGTACGATCTGGTCGGCGGCGTAGCGGCCCATGTTCTGGCGTGATTCGTGCGTCACGCCGGCGGTGTGCGGGCTGACCAGCACGGTGTCGAATTGCAGCAGCGGGTGCGTGGGGTCGGGCGGCTCTTTTTCCCACACGTCCAGCCCGGCGCCGGCCAGCTTGCCGGCCGCGAGAGCTTCGGCGAGTGCAGCTTCGTCGTGGATACCGCCGCGCGCAGTCGTGATGAAATAGGCGCCCGGTTTCATCAGCGCATATTCGCGCGCGCCGATCATGCCGCGCGTTTCGGACGTGCGCGGGCAATTGATCGAGACGTAGTCGGATTCGTCCAGGAGCTGATCGAGCGGGACTTTTTCGGCGCCACGGGCGGTGATCTCGTCAGCGTCCAGGTATGGGTCGTAGGCAAGAACACGCATCTGAAACAATCCACGGCAGAGGTCGGCGACGCGGCCGCCGATGTTGCCGAGGCCGACGATGCCGATGGTGCGGCCCTGGATGTTGTGGCCCATGTAAGCGACGCGCGGAATGTCGGACTGGCGGCGCATGAAACGATCGGTCTCCATGATCCGCTTCGACAGCGCCAGCATCATCGCCATCACGTGCTCGGCGACGCCTTCCTTGTTGCCGCCGGTCTGGTTGACCACGGCGACGCCGGCCTGCGTGCAGGCAGCGACATCCACCGTGTCGTAGCCGGCACCGTTGGAGGAAATTGCCAGCAGATTGGGCGTGCGGGCGAGCAGCTCCGCGGTGCCGTGATACTGCTGCGCCAGTTCGTCGCGGGTGGCGCCGATCTGGTAGACGTGCGCGGCGGCGAGGATTGGTTCGGCAACGTGGTCCGGGCTGTCGTTGACCAGCCGGTCGAGCTGGATGTCGGGGCGGCGGGCGAGAATCTCGTCGAACACCGGATGCGGCGGATGGTTCACGCAGAACACGCGCTTGGTATTGGGGGTCATGCCTCGGGCCTCCGGTTCGGCGGCGGGATTACCGAAGGTTGCCGGACCCGGCAATCCGGCCGCATGGTTTGCGAGCCATGCCGTATCAACCGCTCTCTGACCGTAATGCGCCTCCGGCGGTGTATGTCCGCGCCGCGCCGGAGCCGCTGCCTGCCGGCCCGGTGAGAGAGCCGTTCCGTACGCAGGTGGCCGTGGTCGGCGGCGGGTTCACCGGCATTTCGGCGGCGCTGCACCTGGCGGAGGCGGGTGCCGAGGTGGCGGTGCTGGAGGCGAAGGACGTGGGCTGGGGCGCGTCGGGGCGTGCGTTCGGGCAGGTGGTGCCGTACCTGAAGATTGGGGAAGACGCGCTGGCGCGGCGGTACGGGCGGGATGCGGCGCGCGTGATCGAGGCGGTGGCGGCGGGGCCGGACCTGGTGTTCGGGCTGATCGAGAAGCACCGGATCGCGTGCTGGCCGGTGCGGACCGGGTTGATCTTCGCGGCGCACTCGCCGGCGGGGCGGCGGGGATTGGAGAGGCGGGCGGAGTTCTGGCAGCAGCGCGGCACGGCGGTGGAGATGCTGGAGGGCGCGCGCTGCACGGAGATGATCGGATCGGCGCTGTATCGCGCGGCGCTGATCGATCGGCGCGGCGGGCACATCAATCCTTACGCGTATGTGCGCGGGCTGGCGAAGGCCGCGGCGGCGGCCGGCGTGCGGCTGCACGTGCAGTCGCCGGTACAGTCGCTGGCGCAGGATGGCGGGCGCTGGCGGCTGGTGGTGGGCGGCCACGAGGTGCTGGCGAATCAGGTGATCATTGCAACCAACGCCTATACGACCACGCTGTGGCCGGGGCTGGCGGAGAGCGTGATTCCGGTCCGCGGGCACGGGTTCGTCAGCGCGCCGCTGTCGGACAATGTGCGGCGCTCGATCTTGCCGGAAGGGCAGTCGCTGACGGATACGCGGCGGTTGTTTTCGGCGGTGCGGCTGCTGCCGGACGGGCGGCTGCATGCCAGCGGGCATGGGCCGGTCACGGGGCCGGAGTCATCGCCTGACTGGCGGGCGGTGAATGCGCGGGTGATGCGCTTGTTTCCGCAGCTCGACCGGGTGGCGTGGGAGCAGGGCTGGAGCGGGTGGGTGGCGATGACGCCGGACCATGTGCCGCGGCTGCATGAGCTGGCGCCGGGGCTGTTTGCGGGGCTCGGCTATAACGGCCGGGGCATTGTGGCGGCGACGATGATGGGGCGGGACCTGGCAGCGCTGGCGATGGGGAGAGGGGAGACGAAGTTTCCGCGCGAAGGCATGCGCCGGTTGCCGTATGCGCGGATTGCGCCGCTGGCGGTGCGCGCCGCGGTGGGGCTCTACCGGGTGCAGGATCTGCTGGAGGAAGCGCGGCTCAAGTGACGGTTAAGATGACAATTGGGGGGTTGACGCCTGGGACTGGCGAGTCATGACGTGCTGCCGCTGGATGTGGCGGCGGCGCGGAACCTGCGCGATTTCGGGCTGATCGCCGTGGCGTTTCCGCAGTCGAAGGGATAGACCCGTTCAGCGGGACGCGGTTCTGAGGTCCGTCACGGCGTCGCATCGATCCGACACGGGTTGTTACATCAAGAATACTTCAAGGACTGGATTTGCTGTTTCGACATCGGTATCGTCCCGGCCAGCATTGTGGTTGAGGTGCCGTATGACCGAAACTGGCAGGAGCGTTTGCAATAACGGTTGGCCGACCGGCGCATGAGCCCGTCACGTCGCATGCTGAAGGCGCTGGCCTCGCTATTGCCGCTGGGCGCGCTGGGAATCTCCGTTGCGTTGGCGGCCACGCCGGCGAAAGCCGCCGCTACCGACAGCGACACCGAAGCAGCAGGTGTGGCGGCGCGGTTGCAGGTGATTCGCGCAGCGGTGTCGGATATCACCGCGCAGCAGACCGGACTTCAGCCGGGTGACCCGAACATCGTCAAAGCGTGGTGGGGAAACTGGCGCCCCGGTTGGGGCAATGGCGGCTGGCGCAACTGGGGCAATGGCTGGCGCAATGGCGGCTGGGGCAACTGGGGCAACGGCTGGCACAATGGTGGTTGGCACAACTGGCGGAATTTCTGGAATAACTGGTGATCCCCACCGCCGTGCAGAGCGTTCCGCTGATCGAAACGGTGGTCGTCCAGCCGACGCCGTTTTGTAATATCGAGTGTACGTATTGCTATCTGCCGAGCCGGCGTGACCGCTCGGTGATGGGGAGCGACACGCTGGCAGCGCTGTTCGAGCGGATTTTCGAGTCCGGATGGGCGGCTCCGATGCTGGCCGTGATCTGGCACGCCGGCGAGCCCCTGGTGCTGCCGGTGTCGTATTACCGGGAGGCGTGCAAGCTGATCGACGGGATGCGGCCGCAGCAGGTGTGTGTGCAGCATTCGATCCAGACCAACGGCATGCTGATCACGCCCGAGTGGTGCGAATTCTTTCTGGAGCGCGATATCGGTGTTGGCGTGAGCATCGACGGGCCGCGACAACTGCACGACGCGCACCGGCTGACGAGAAGTGGGCGAGGGACGTTCGACCAGACCATTGCCGGGATTCGGTTGTTGCGCCGACACGGCGTGCCGTTCCACGTGATCACGGTGCTTTCCAGCGCAAGCCTGGATGATCCGGACGGGCTGGTGGATTTCTATATCAGCGAGGGGATCGACGAGGTCTGCTTCAATGTCGAGGAATCGGAAGGGGACCATCAGTCGGGGCTGTTAGCGCTGACCGATCTGCGGCACCGGTTCCGCGAATTTCTCGACCGGTTCTGGCGGACGGCGCAGCAGAGCGGGCGGTTCCGCTTCATCCGCGAGATCGACGGGATGCTGCCACGCATCCTGCGGCCGGAAGAGGCACCCATGGGGAACGAGCAGGTGGTGCCGTTCGGCATGCTGAATGTCGCCTGCAACGGCGATGTTTCCAGCTTTTCGCCGGAGTTGCTGGGGCTGAAGAACGGGCAATACGACGACTTCATCATTGGCAACGTGCATGCGCATTCGTTGCAGGAAATGCTGGCAAGCGCGCCGATGCAGCTTATGGCGGGCGATATTGCGCGCGGCGTGGAGGCGTGCCGTAGCGGGTGCGAGTATTTCTCGGTCTGCGGCGGCGGTGCGCCGATCAACAAACTGGCGGAAAACGGCAGCTTCGCCAGCAGCCGAACGAGTTTCTGCGAATTGACCCAGATGGTGCCGACCGACCTGATCCTGGCTTCGCTGGAGAGGATGGAGGTCGATCAAGCCATGGAACAAGGCGTCGCCGCGGCACGGGGGCCGAAACCACACGCGTTCCTGTTTTCCTAGTTTCCTGGAGGGTTTCATGCCTCAGCTCAGCCGTATGCGACTGGCCATGTTCGCGACACTTGTCGGTTTGGCGTTGGGCGGCCTGGTGCTGGCCGGTGGCGCATTCGCGCAGACTGCGCCTGCAACGAATGGCGGCCCGCCGCCTGCCGCGCAGGAATCGGAGCATCCACCGGCGGAGAATGTTCCGACCGACCGGGGCTCGCGTCAGGATTCGATGGAGCGTGTGCCGGTGTTCGCGATCACCAGTGTCGAGCTGTTGCGCAGCACGCACTCGGCGGGACTGGATGTGGTGGCGGTGCGCGGGGTGACCAGTTCTGACGGATGGAGGTCTGGGACACTGGTTCCGCTGTCGCAGGGCATCCCGGCGGACGGTGTGCTCGATCTCGTGCTGGTGGCGGCGCCGCCGGAGGACAGCGTGGCACCGTCGGGGTTCGCGCCGATCGTGGCGGTGCTGCCGCTGTCGTTGGACCATCCGTACAAGGCGATCCGCGTGCGCAGCGCGACCAATGCGGTGCTGCTGAAGCAATTTCCCGGCTATGCCGAGGCGGCGAGTCCGTCTTCGCCGTGCGGGCCGTGCGTCGGGAAGTATTTCGTCGCCAAGGGCGCGGCGCCGGCCGGCGTTCCGGCCGACGAGATCGTCCGCCAGGAGGACCTGCCGCCGAAGGCGCGCGTGATTGGCCCGGGTGACGGGATCGACGACATGCGATCCAACCCGAACCGGCTCACGATCATCGTCAGCGAGGATGGCCGGATCGTCGATGCGACATGGGAATGAGGGCGTGACGGCCGGCTGATCGGGTGGCTGGCCCGTCTGATCACGCCGCGGGGGGTTGATGCGAGCGGGTGGCAGCGCAGTATGGGCGCTGTTATTCGCGAGCAGATTCGCGCGCCCTGGAATCGGCGTGATTCCGGTCAAGGACAATCTGCTCTAACAACGAGGGCCACCCCATGGATGTTGCAGCGCTGGATACCACCCCACATGGGCGGATTGCCGCCGAGGATTATCTCGATGCGCTTGCCGCGCAGGGCATCGAGTATCTGTTCGTCAATCCGGGGACGGATTTCGCGCCGATCATCGAGGCGCTGGCGCGGGCGGCGCGATCCAACCGGCGCGTGCCGACGGCGATGGTGGTGCCGCACGAGAATGCGGCGGTCTGCATGGCGCATGGCTATACGGCGGTGACCGGCCGGCCGCAGGCGGTGATGGTGCATGTGAATGTCGGGCTGGCGAACACGCTGGCGGCGCTGGCGGACGCCAGCCGCGATCGGATTCCGATGCTGCTGACCTCGGGGCGGACGCCGATCACGGAGAACGGGCCGGCGGGGACGCGCAACCTGCACATCCACTGGGCGCAGGAGATGTACGATCAGGCGGGCATGCTGCGCGAGTTCGTCAAGTGGGATTACGAAATGCGGCGGCCGGACCAGATCGGGGAGGTGGTAACGCGCGCGCTGGAACTGGCGACGGCATCGCCGACGGGGCCGGTGTATCTGAGCCTGCCGCGAGAGGTTCTGAGTGAAACGGTCGAGCCGCCGGCGGAGCGCGAGTTGCCGGCGCGGGCCAGGCCACGTGCGCCGATGCCGGCGCCGTCGGACGTGGAACAACTGGCGGACTGGATCGCGGCGGCGCGGAACCCGCTGATCGTGACGGGAACGCTGGGGCGGGACCCGCGCGAGAGCGAGCGGCTGGCGCGGCTGGCGGACCGGTTCGCGCTGCCGGTGGTACCGTTCAACACGCGGTACTTCGCGCTGTCGTCGACGCATCCGATGTTCCAGGGGTCGGTTCCGGGGTCGTTGCTGAAGGAGGCGGACCTGGTGCTGGTGTGGGAGACCGACGTGCCGTGGTATCCCAGCGTGGACCGGCCGGCCGCCAGCGCACGTATCGTGCAGATCGGCGAGGATCCGTTGTACGCGCGTTATCCGATGCGCAGCTTTCCGAGCGACCTGACGATCCGGTCGGCGAGCCTGCCTCTGCTGGAGGCGCTGGAGCTGGCGCTGGACGAGCGGCGCCCGGAGGTGGGGGAGCGGCATGCGCGGCTGGCGGCGCGGTCGGCGAAGCTGCGACAGGGATGGGCGGAGGAGGCGGAGCGCGGGGGCAGGGGCGACGCCTGCACACATGCATGGATGAATCACTGCCTGCGGGATGTGGTTGATGGGGATACCATCCTGGTGAACGAGTATTCGTTCCGGCAGGAATATTGTCCGCTGCCGGGGCCGGGCAGCCTGCTGAGCGCCAGTCCCGCCAGCGGACTGGGTTGGGGGTTCGGCGCCGCGTTGGGGGCCAAGCTGGCGGCGCCGAAACGTCAGGTGATCGCGGTGCTGGGCGACGGGGCGTACATGTTCGCCAATCCCACCGCGTGCCATTTCGTCGGACAGGCGCAGAAGCTGCCCGTGCTGGTGGTGATCTACAACAACACGCAGTATGGCGCGGTGCGGCGGGCGACGCTGCACATGTACGGGCGTGGCGTGGCGGCCGAGGAGGACGGACGGCTGCTGGCGGACCTGGGACCGACGCCGGCGTTCGAGCGGATCATCGAGGCGCATGGCGGGCACGGGGAACGGGTGGAGCGGCCGGCGGATCTGCCGGGCGCCTTGAGGCGTGCCGCGGCAGCGGTGCGGAGCGGGCAGCAGGCGCTGGTGAACGTGCTCTGCCAGGGCTGATGCGGGGCGGGGTTTCCAGCCGAATTTTCACTGGAATCTCCACGCGGGTTCTCGTGGTCGGCGCCGGGCCGGTGGGACTGACCCTGGCGATGGACCTGGCGTGGCGTGGGATTGCCGTGACCGTGGTGGAGACGCGCGATCGGGGTGAGCCGCCGAGCGTGAAATGCAACCACGTGGCCGCGCGCACCATGGAAGTGTTCCGGCGGTTGGGCGTGGCGCGTGCGGTGCGTGAGGCGGACGCGCTGCCGGCGGATTTTCCGAATGACGTATCGTTCCGAACGACAACGACTGGGGATCGAGTTCGCACGGATTCATATTCCATGCCGGCGGGACCGCTATACCGACATCTCGGGTCCGGACGGGTGGTGGCCGACGCCGGAACCGCCGCACCGGATCAATCAGATCTATCTGGAGCCGGTGCTGTTCGCGCACGCCGCCGCGATGCCGGGTGTGCGCATCCTGAGCCGGACGGAGCTGACCGGCTTCGAGCAATCGGCGGATGGCGTCCACGCCGTGGCGCGGAGCCTGGACGCGGGCGAGGAGATTCGGATCGACTGCGCCTACCTGGTGGGGTGCGACGGTGCGCATTCCGAGGTGCGCCGCGCCATCGGTGCGCGGCTGGATGGCGATGCGGTCGTGCAGCGGACGCAGTCGAGCTATATCCGGGCACCGGATTTGATCCGCCGCATGCAGGCGGCGCCGGCGTGGTCCACGCAGTCGCTGAACCCTCGGCGCAGCGCGAACATGTTCGCCATCGACGGCCGGGAGACATGGCTGATCCATAATTATCTGCGAGCGGACGAAACCGGCTTCGATGCGGTGGACCGCGACCGCTGCATCCGGCTGATCCTGGGGGTTGGGCCGGAGTTCGAGTATCGCGTGATCAGCAAGGAAGACTGGATCGGACGCCGGATGGTGGCGGATCGGTTCCGCCGGGGCCGCGTGTTCATCTGCGGCGACGCGGCGCATATCTGGGTGCCATTCGCCGGATACGGGATGAATGCGGGGATTGCGGATGCGATGAACCTGTCCTGGATGCTGGCGGGCGTGCTGGATGGATGGGCGGATCCGGCGATTCTCGGCGGCGCACGAGGCGGAGCGGCTGCCGATTACCGAACAGGTCTCGCGCTACGCGATGAACACGGCGGTATCGCTGGCGCGGGCACGGGGCGAGGTGCCGGCGGACATCGAAGCGGCAGGGGTGGAGGGTGATGCAGTGCGCGCGCGCGTTCGGGCAGAGGGTGTACGAGCTGAACGTGCCGCAATATTGCTGCGGCGGGATGAATTTCGGCTATTTCTACGACCGCTCGCCGATCATTGCCTATGATGGCGAAGTGGCGCCGGCGTACACGATGGACTCGTTCGAGCCGTCCACCGTGCCCGGATGCCGCACGCCGCATCTGTGGCTGCGCGACGGACGGTCGTTGTACGACGCGGTTGGCCCGGGCTTCACGCTGCTGCGGCTCGATCGGGCGATGGATGTCGATCCGCTGATGGGGGCCGCCGCATCGCCGCCGGGTGCCGATGACGCTGCTGGATGTGGAGTCGGACGCGGCGGAGAAGCTCTATCGCGGGGCAAAGCTGGTGCTGTCGCGTCCGGATCAGCACGTGGCGTGGCGGGGGAGCCGGCTGCCCGCCAATGCCGGTGCGCTGATCGATCTGGTCCGCGGGGCGGCGATTTCATCGGGAGGGGAATTGCCGTAGCCTTGGGCGGCGAAGCAGGGAGCCGCGAAGATGAAACGTCGGGATATGCTGAAATCGGCGCTGGCGGGCGCCACGGTGCTAACCGCCCCGCGGGTGGTGCGGGCCGCGGGGCAGAGCGTGATCAACTTCATACCGCAGTCGGACCTTGCGTCGTTCGATCCGGTGTGGACCACGGCGGACGTCACCCGCAACTTTTCGCTTATGGTGTACGATACGCTGTACGCATACGACGCCAATTTCGGTGTGCAGCCGCAGATGGTGGAAGGCCACCAGGTCTCCGGCGATGGCAAGCAGTGGGACATCACGCTGCGCGACGGGCTGCGCTTCCACGACAAGACGCCGGTGCTGGCGAAAGACTGCGTGGCCACGATCAAGCGCTGGGTGGTGCGCGATCCGATGGGACAGGCGCTGATGGCGCGCACGGACGAGATCAGCGCACCGTCCGACAAGGTGATCCGCATCAAGCTGAAGCAGCCCTTCGCGCTGCTGCCGACAGCGCTGGCGCAATACAACTGCGCCATCATGCCGGAGCGCATCGCGCAGACCGATCCGATGAAGCAGATCTCCGAGCCGATCGGCAGCGGGCCGTTCCGCTACATCGCGGCGGAGCGCATTCCTGGCTCGCGCGTGGTGGTGCGAGAAGAACGCCGATTATGTGCCGCGCAGCTCGGGCACGCCGAGCTTCTATGCCGGTCCGAAGAACGTGTACGTCGATCGTGTCGTGTGGAACGTCATCCCCGATCCGTCCACTGCGTCGGCGGCGCTGACCCAGGGCGAGGCGGACTGGTGGGAGCAGCCCATCATCGACCTGGTGCCAGTGCTGCAGGCCGACAAGAACATCGTCGTGACCGTCAAGGACAAGACCGGCGAGATCGGCTGTCTGCGCTTCAACCAGCTATTCCCGCCGTTCGACAATGCGGCGATCCGGCGCGTGGTGCTGTCCGCATTCGACCAGAAAGAGGTGATGGAGGCGGTGGCAGGCGCCGTGCCGTCCCTGATCAAGACGGACGTGGGATTGTTCGTGCCCGGCACGCCGATGGCGAGCACGGTCGGCGTGGAAATAACACGCGGGCCGAAGGATTACGGGCAGATCAAGAAGGACCTGATCGCCGCCGGATACAAAGGCGAGAAGGTCGTGGTGCTGGAAGCGCAATCCTATCCCGCCATCTTCGCCGAGGCGCAGGTGGCGACCGACGTGATGAAGCGGATCGGGTTGAACGTGGATCCGCAATTCAGCGACTGGGGCACGGTGGTGCAGCGGCGCGCCAGCAAGCAGCCACCGGACAAGGGCGGGTGGAACGTTTTCTATACGTATCTCGGCGGGCTGGGGAACATCTCGCCGGCCCCGGACATCCCGCTTCGCGGCAATGGCGATGCGGCCTGGTTCGGCTGGCCGACCGACCCGAAGATGGAGGCGTTGCGTACCGACTGGTTCAGTGCGCCCGACCTGGCGGCGCAGCAGAAGATTTGCGCGGACATGCAGGCGCAGTTCTTCCAGAACCCGTCATACGTGCCGCTGGGCATGTACGATCAGCCGACGGCGTATCGAACGTATATGCAGGGCGTGCCAGAGGGGTGGCCGCAATTCTACAATGTGAAGAAGACGGCGTGAGGACAGGCGTTTGACGGGTGGGATGAGGCGGCGGGACAACGAAGGATCGCATCGCCGTTCTCGCCTGCCCGTCGAACGCCGTGTTCGGCAAGTGACGATCGCAACGCAATGCTGGTGATCGGAGGCGGTCAGCATCAGGCCGCCTCAATCATGAAATCGACATGGATCGCGTCATAAGGGAAAACGATTTGGCCAGCGTCGTTTTTCTCAAGCACGCCGGCTTCCAAGAGCGCCTGCACGTCCCCAGTGAATCGTCTTGATGTCGTGGCCGACAAGCCGGCCAGCCGCGCGGATGGTCATCGGTCCTTTCCCCGCCATCGCGCGGACCAATGCCCAGCGGCGCGGTGTCAGGGTTTTCCAAAGAAGCTCGACCGAGGCAAAGGAAATATGCTCACGCTGTGGCTTGCCGCGGAACGCCTCGGTCGTGCGCCGCAGCACGTCATCAAAACTCGAAACGCCGATCGTCACCGTGCTCATTGCCTCGCCCTCCGAGCCTCTACGTCCGCCCTGAAATCCATCAGCAATCGCTCGAGATCGACGAACTGGTAGGGCTCCTCCTGTTCGGCGATGTGCTTGTGATCTCGTTTCCCAGCTTCATTGTCGTAGCGCAGCACACAGACCCCTCGAGCAATCAGCGCGACACGATGCTTGAAATGGTGCGCGCTGCCGGGAAGGCGTCGGGGCAACCGCCAGACCACGATTTCGACTCTCACCCCTCGGCAAGCAAAAATTGCTCTCGGGAGACCAAGTCGGCCTTCATGATGGTGATATTAATACCAGCCCGCGCGGACGAGGACTTGTAGACCCGTCATGCCCGCGAAAGCGGGCATCCATGCGAGAGCCCACGATATTCCGGGGGATTGCCTGGATTCCCGCTTTCGCGGGAATGACGAACATAAGTCACCCTCAACGCGGTCTGGTATAACATCATCGACCGGTGATGGCAAGATCACCATCATCTTCGGGGCTCTGCCTGGAAGAGCTTGGGGGCAACTTCGCTCGGCGTCGCCTATTCATCGCGAAGGCGGCCGGCGCGAATTCGGCGAGAGTCTCCCATAACGGGAGCGCGCGCTTGTAGGATAGGCGCGATGCAGCCGGTCGCGCCGATCACCACCGATCTCGTTCTGCTGGGCGCCGGGCACGCGCATGTGGAAGTGTTGCGCCGGTTCGCGATGCGCGCCGAACGGGGCGTGCGGCTGACGCTGATCGCGCGCGAGCCGCACACGCCCTATTCGGGGATGCTGCCCGGACTGATCCGCGGGGAGTATGGGTTCGACCAGGCACATATCGACCTTGCGCCGCTGGCCTCGGCGGCGGGCGCGCGGCTGATCCTGGCGGAAGCGACGGGGATCGAGCTTGCCGCGCGATCGGTCGAGGTGGCCGGGCGCCCAGCCGTGGAGTTCGACCTGCTGTCGATCGATGTCGGGGGTGTGCCCGCGATGCCGGCAGGCGGCGGCGTGCCGGTGAAGCCGATCGGGCAGTTCCTGGACCGGCTGACGGTGCTTGAGGCGTCCTTGCCAGAGGGATCGCGGATCGCCGTGGTGGGGGGCGGCCCGGCTGGAACGGAGCTCGCGCTGGCGCTTGGCGCGGCGGTTCGGCGGGCGACTCCGGCTGGTGCTTGTTACGGCGGCGGCCGAGCCGCTGGCGGACGCACCACCGCGTGCTCGCGAGGTAGCGCGTGCGGCGTTGGTTGAGGCCGGGGTGGAAATCGTCTGCGCGGTCGAAGCCAGTGCCTTGTCGCACGGGCGAATGAGGCTGTCGGACGGGAGTTTCCTGGAGGCAGACGCCGCGCTGTGGGCGACCGGCGTGATCGGCCCCGGGTTGCTGGCGCGCTCCGGGCTGGCCTGCGACGCCGCCGGCTGCGTGCGGGTGGCGCCGACGTTGCGCAGCATCTCGAACCAGAGCGGTGTTCGCGGCGGGCGATTGCGCGGCGGTGGAGGGGGCGCGGCGCCCCAAGGCGGGGGTCTGGGCAGTGCGGGCCGGGGCAGTGCTGGCACGGAACCTGCGGCGGGCGGTGCGGCGGCGGCCCCTGAAGGTCTGGTCGCCGCAGAAGCAGGCGCTGGTGATCCTGGGGCTGGGCGACGGGCGGGCGCTCGCCTGGCGCAACGGGATGGCGGTGTGGGGACGGCCGGTCTGGCAGTGGAAGGACTGGATCGACCGACGCTGGATGCGGATGTACTCAATCCGCATGACCCCCGCGCCCGGGCGAGACCATGCGGTGTGGCGGCTGCGGTGCGAAGGTGGGAGCGGAGGTGCTGTCGGGCGTGCTGGCGGGATTGCCGGCGGCGGCGTCGCCGGATCTGCTGGTCGGTCTGGAGACGCCGGACGATGCCGCGGTGCTGCGCCCTCCCGCCGGCATGGCGGTGGTGCAGAGCGTCGATCATTTCCGCGCGTTCCTGGATGATCCGTTCGTGTTCGGCGAAATAGCCGCCGTGCATGCGCTGTCGGACCTGCATGCGATGGGCGCACGGCCTTGGACGGCGCTGGCGGTTGCCGCGGTGCCGTATATGCCGGCGGCGAAGATGCGGGGCGATCTGGCGGCGATGATGCAAGGGGCGATGCGCGCGCTGGAGGCGGATGGATGCTTGCTGGTGGGCGGCCATTCGGGGGAGGCGCTGGAGCCGTCGCTCGGGTTTTCCGTGACGGGTCTGGTGGATCCACGGCGCATCTGGCGCAAATCTGGATTGCGGGCGAGCGACGCGCTGGTGCTGACCAAGCCGCTGGGGACGGGGGTGCTGCTGGCGGGACATATGCGGGGGCTATGCAAGGCACGCTGGCTTGAAGCGGCCATCGACAGCATGCGGCAGAGCAATGCAGGTGCGGCGCGGGTGCTGGCGGTGCACGGGGTGACGGCATGCACCGACGTCACTGGGTTTGGCCTGGCCGGGCACTTGCTGGAAATGCTGGGTGCGTCGGGCGCGGGCGCCGTTATCCGGCCGGACTCGGTGCCGCTGCTGGCGGGGGCGCTGGAACTGGCGCGAGCAGGGGGTGGAAAGCACTCTGGCGGAGCAGAACCGGCGCGCGCTGGGGAATGGGCTGCTCGTGCGCCAGCGTGATCCGCGACTCGACCTGCTGGCAGATCCGCAGACGTCCGGGGGTCTGCTGGCGGGGATTCCGGCCGGGCGGGCGGATGCGTGTGTTGCGGCTCTGCGGCAGGCGGGCTTCATGGCAGCGATCATCGGAACGGTTGCGGCGAAGGAACCAGGCGAGGCGGCAATGCGCTGGGATGAGCCTGCCGAACTCCGATCGCCGGGCGATCGGGTAGCGGCCGCAGAGTTACGCCGTGCTGATCAGGACTTTCTTAGCGAGAGATGGGCCGCGCAGTAGTTGGTGCCGATATCCGCCTCCAGCGTGCCGCCGGTGATCTTCCCGTCGATGGCGGCGAAGTGCGCGTGACGTGAGTTCTGCACCGCCGCCTCGCTGTGGAAGGTGCCATCAGGGCGAACATTGACGCTCATTGTGCCCTCACCCCAGCGACGATTGAAGTGGCCATCCCGAATGACGAGCACTGCGTCGGTGTGGTTCATCGCCGAGCAGTCCGAGCTTCCGTTCGTGCGCAGGGTGGTTTCGTTGCCCCGATAGGTTCCGTCGAACGGTCCCGCCGCTCCGGCGGCTGTCACCCCGATGGCGAGCGGCATGGCGAGCGCCAGCGACCAGATTGTGCCACGCAGCATGGAGCGTGCCTTTCACCAGAGATGCCTTATGATTAACAAAAATATCACGTTTTGCCGCGGATTCCAGCCAAATCTGTGCCGGGCCGCCGGCCTGTATCGGCGAGGCGGCGAGCCGTCGTAATAGGCGCACCCATGGCATGGTCTGGACACGATCGGTTCGAGCGTCGCGGCTATCATCACGGCAACCTCCGCGGGGCGCTGGTCGAGGCGGCGCTGGAGCTTATCGCCGACAAGGGGCCGGCAGGGCTTTCGATCACCGAGGCGGCACGACGGGCCGGCGTCAGTCCCGCTGCCCCGTACCGGCATTTCCGCGACGCGGACGCGTTGCTCGCCGAAGTCGCGCGGCGGGGATTCGAGCATTTCACGCAGGCGCTGGCGGCAGCCTGGGATGAGGGCCGGCCGGACCCGATGACGGCGTTTACCGCGCTGGGGCGGGCCTATCTTGATTTTGCCCGCCGCCAACCCGCGTTTTACGCCGTGATGTTCGAAACGCATTTTGCCGCCGATGCGTATCCGGACCTGTCCGCGGCCGGCGATCGTGCGTTCCAGGTATTGCGCGATGCGGCCGAATTGCTGGCCGCCCGCGTCCCGAAACCCGATCGGCCGCCGTCCCTGATGATGGCGCTGCACGTCTGGTCGCTGTCGCACGGCATCGCATCGCTGTTTTGCCGCCCGGATGGTGCCAGACGGCCGCTGCCCATGGCACCGGAGGACCTGCTGGAAGCGGGCGTGCTGGTTTACCTGCAGGGGCTCGGGCTGATCGGCCCGGCGGCAAAGCGTTGATCGGGGTCTTGACCGAGCGCTTGTGGCTGCCTAATGTAAATGTGCTTTACATTCACATAGGGTGTCCTCATGTCAGGCACAGCAAGTCATGGCACCTACGACAGCTCGCCCTGGCGGGGCGGCGCGGAGGGTGGTTGGGGCCGGAATACCGTCCTGGGTTCGCCAGCTCGACAGCAAGCCCGTCTGGATCGCGCTGATCGTTCTCGGGTTTATCCATTGGTGGCCGATCGGCCTTGCACTGTTGATCTTCTTTATAGGGAGCGGACGCATGGGATGCGGATTTGGGCGTCGTCACGGCGATTGGCATGTTGGCCAGCGGCATCGCTGGGGCTGTCAGGGGCGACACACAGCCGCCGGCGCAACAGCGCAGCGGCAACCGCGCCTTCGACGAATACCGCGCGGACACGCTTCGCCGCCTGGAGCAGGAGCAGCAGGATTTCGCAGCTTTCCTCGACCGGCTGCGCTTCGCCCGCGACAAATCCGAGTTCGACGCGTTCATGGCCGAGCGGCGCCGTCCGCCGGAGCAACCGGAACCTGCGCCGGGCGCATGACTGCTTGAAACGGCCGCGGCGGGACGCATTTCAATCGCGCTTGCCCCGCCGTACTTCGATTGTCGCTCAATGAGTTGACCGAGGCGCCAGGAGCCGCAGTTCCTGGCGCCCTCGCGTGTGACATTCGGACGAGATTGCGGCGCGAGCGATCCGGCTCGTGCCGTTCCGGGACTCCTTCTCTCGGGCGGCGATCTATATGCCACCGGGCCCAAGAGAGCAGGAGAACAATAACACATGGCCGGCGTTGACATCCTGGCTTCGGCATTCAGCGGGGCGAATGCCGCGTTCCTGGGCGAATTGTATGCGCGCTGGGCGACCGATCCGCATTCCGTCGATCCCAGCTTCGCCGACCTGTTCGCGTCGCTGAACGACAAATCCCGTGCCGTGCTGGAGGAGGCAACCGGTGCTTCCTGGGCGCCGCGCCCGACCGCCTTCGGCAATGGCGCTGAGCCGGCTGCCGCGCCGCGGTTCCAGGCGGTGCCCGACCGGGCCGAAATCGTCCGCAGCCTGCGTGCGCTGATGCTGATCCGCAGCTATCGCGTGCGCGGCCATCTGGAAGCGCAGCTCGATCCGCTCGGATTGCAGGTGCCGAAGCCGCATGCGGAGCTCGATCCGCTTACCTACGGGTTCACCGCCAGCGACTGGGACCGCCCGATCTTCATCGACAACGTGCTGGGCCGCGAGACCGCCACGCTGCGCGAGATCATGTCCATCCTGCGCGAGACCTATTGCCGGCATGTCGGCGTCGAGTTCATGCACATCCAGGACCCGGAGCAGAAGGCCTGGATCCAGCGCAAGATGGAAGGCGCGCCGTGGAACCGCATGTTCGACGCGGCGATGAAGCGCGCGGTGCTTGAGCAACTGACCGAAGCGGAGGGGTTCGAGGCGTTCTGCCAGAAGCGCTACGTCACCACCAAGCGGTTCGGCCTGGAGGGCGGCGAGGTCACCATCCCGGCGCTGCACGCGATGATCCAGGTGGCGGCCGCCGAAGGCGTGACCGAGATCGCCATCGGCATGCCGCACCGGGGCCGGCTGAACACGCTGGTGAATATCGTGAAGAAGCCGCTCACCGCCCTGTTCAGCGAGTTCGGCGGCGAAAGTTTCAAGCCCGACGACGTGCAGGGATCGGGCGACGTCAAGTCCCATCTCGGCACCTCGACCGACATCGATGTCAGCGGCCACTCCGTGCATCTGTCGCTGCAGCCCAATCCGTCGCACCTGGAAGCGGTGGATCCGGTGGTGGTCGGCAAGGTACGCGCCCGGCAGGACCAGGCGGGCGACACCCATCGGCGCAGTTCGGTGATGGGTATCCTGATGCATGGCGATGCCGCGTTCGCCGGCCAGGGGCTGGTGTATGAGACGCTGGCGATGAGCCAGCTCATTGGCTATCGCACCGGCGGCACCGTGCATCTGGTCGTCAATAACCAGATCGGTTTCACCACCCTGCCGGCGCACGCCTATTCCGGGCTGTATTGCACGGATGTCGCCAAGTCGATCCAGGTGCCTATCCTGCATGTCAACGGCGACGACCCGGAAGCGGTGGTGTTCTGCGCCCGCATGGCGTCGGAATTCCGCATGCGCTTCGGCACCGACATCGTGCTCGATGTCGTCTGCTATCGTCGGCACGGCCATAACGAGACCGACGAGCCCGCCTTCACGCAGCCGATCATGTACCGCGCCATCGGCGCGCAGAAGACGACACGCACGCTGTATGCCGAAAAGCTGGTGGCGGAGGGCGTCGTGTCCGCCGATGAGGCCAAGACGATGTGGGACGAGTTCACCGCGACGCTGGAGGCGGCGAACAAGGCGGCGCAGTCCTATAAGCCCAACAAGGCGGACTGGCTCGAGGGCCATTGGAGTGGCCTGTCGCACGACGAGGGCGAGGTCGAGCGCACCGAACAGGCCACCGGGGTCGATCCGACCGTGCTGAAACAAGTGGGTCATGCGCTCGCGAAGGTGCCGGACGGGTTTTCGCTGCATCCGCGCATTGCGCGTCAGTTGGACGCGAAGCGGCAGATGGTCGATGGCGGCGACGGCATCGACTGGGCCACCGGCGAGGCGCTGGCGTTCGGTACGCTGCTGCTGGAAGGCCACCGCGTGCGCCTGTCGGGCGAGGACAGCCAGCGCGGCACGTTCAGCCAGCGCCACGCCGTGCTGATCGACCAGATCAGCCAGAACGAATACGTGCCGCTGAACAATATCGCGCCGGACCAGGCGAAGATCGAAATCTACAACTCGCTGCTGTCGGAAGCCGGCGTGCTGGGATTCGAGTACGGCTACACGCTGGCGGACCCGCGGACATTGGTGCTGTGGGAGGCGCAGTTCGGCGACTTTGCCAACGGCGCGCAGGTGATCATCGACCAGTTCCTGGCGTCGGGCGAAACCAAGTGGCTGCGCATGTCCGGCCTGACGCTGCTGCTGCCGCACGGCTACGAGGGACAAGGGCCGGAACACTCGTCGGCGCGGATCGAGCGCTATTTGCAGCTCTGTGCCGAGCGCAACATGCAGGTCTGCAACCTGACCACGCCGGCCAATTACTTTCACGCGCTGCGCCGCCAGCTCCGCCGCAATTTCCGCAAGCCGCTGGTCGTGTTCACGCCGAAGTCGCTGCTGCGGCACAAGCTGGCGGTGTCGCCGCTGCATGAAATGGCGACCGGCAGCGATTTCCGGCTGGTGATCCCGGAAACCGATCTGATCGCTCCGGCGGATAGCGTTCACCGCGTCGTGCTGTGCAGCGGGAAGGTCTATTACGACCTGCTGGCGGAGCGGCGGGAGCGCAACATCAACGACGTGGCGATCCTGCGGGTGGAGCAACTCTATCCGTTCCCGGAAAAGACGCTGGCACGGTTGCTGGCGCCGTATCGCAACACGGAAATCATCTGGTGCCAGGAGGAGCCGGAGAACATGGGCGCCTGGAACTTCGTGGACCGGCGGATCGAGAAGGTCCTGAAGGGGCTTGACGGCGTGCCGAGGCGCCCGCGCTATGTCGGCCGCGCTGAAGCCGCCAGCCCTGCAACGGGATTGTCACGCGCTCATGCCGCGCAGCAGGCGGCGCTGGTGGCGGATGCACTCGGCTTGGCGTAACTGGGCCGATTGCAAAGCGGGAGCGTGCGATGGCGACCGAGATCAAGGTACCGGCCCTGGGCGAAAGCGTGACCTCTGCCACCGTGGCGCGATGGTTGAAGCAGGCGGGCGACCAGGTCGCCGCCGACGAGCCATTGGTTGAACTTGAAACCGACAAGGTGACGGTGGAGGTCAACGCGCCGGAACCCGGCGTGCTGAGCAGCATCAGCGCCGAGCAGGGGGCCGAGGTTGAAGTCGGCGCGCTGCTGGGGGTGCTGGAGGGGGGTGCGGCAACAACGGCTGCTTCCAAACCAACAGCCCGCCCGGCGGCGCCGCAGGCTGTGCCGAAGCCTTCGCCGGCAGCCCCAGCTACACCAACCCCGCGGGCGCCGGAGGTACGGGCCGCCGCCAATCCGGCGCCTGGCGTGAATCCGCCGCCGCGTCCCACCGGGCCGGTTTCCCGCCCGGCGACGCCGCCGGCGGATGTGGCGGCCCATCCGCCGATGCCGTCGGCGGCCAAAATCATGGAAGAGCAGCATCTGGCGCCGGCTGACTTCGGCGCCGGGACCGGCAAGGATGGGCGGATCACCAAGGGGGATGTACTGGCATTCCTGGACCGACCGGCGCCCGCGCCCGTTGCGCCGGTCGCGAAGGCACAGCGCGAGCCCGACCAGCGCGAGCAGCGCGTGCGGATGACCCGGCTGCGTCGCACCATCGCCGCCCGGCTGAAGGAGGCGCAGAACACCGCGGCGATGCTGACCACCTTCAACGAGGTGGATATGTCCTCGGTGATGGCGCTGCGCAGCGAATACCGCGATGCGTTCGAGAAGAAGCACGGCGTGCGGCTGGGTTTCATGGGGTTCTTCGTGCGCGCCTGCGTGGCGGCGCTGAAGGAATTCCCGGCGGTGAACGCGGAGATCGACGGCGACGATATCGTCTACAAGAATTTCGTCCACATGGGCATCGCGGTGGGCGGGTCGGCCGGACTGGTGGTGCCGGTAATCCGTGATGTCGATCGTATGGGGATTGCAGAGATCGAGCGCGCGGTGGCGGATTTTGGCCGCCGTGCACGAGACGGCGCGTTGAAGCTGGAAGAGCTGACCGGCGGCACGTTCAGCATCACCAATGGCGGGGTGTATGGCTCGCTGATGTCGACGCCGATCCTGAACCCGCCGCAGTCGGGGATACTGGGCATGCACAAGATCCAGGATCGGCCGGTGGCGATCGCCGGAAAGGTGGAGGTGCGGCCGATGATGTATCTGGCGGTGTCGTACGATCATCGCGTCGTCGATGGGCGAGAGGCGGTGTCGTTCCTGGTGCGCGTGAAGGAGGCGGTCGAAGATCCGCGCCGGATGCTGCTGGAGCTGTAAGGGGGAATCGCGATGGTCATCGATCATATCGGGGTTGCCGTGCGCGACCTGGAGAAGAGCAAGGCGTTTTATGTGGCGGCACTGGCGCCGCTGGGTATCCGGATCGTCAAGGAAGTGGATGGAGCGGCCGGCTTCGGCGTGGAAGGTGCTCCGGGCGAGTTCTGGATCGGCGCCCATGAGCAGGCGCCGGCGGGGGTGGTGCATGTGGCGTTCGCCGCGCGCGATCGTGCCCAGGTGCGCGCATTCCATGAAGCCGCGCTGGCTGCTGGCGCGCGCGACAACGGCGCGCCCGGGCTGCGGCCGCAATATCACGCGAACTATTACGGCGCGTTCGTGCTCGATCCGGACGGGAACAATATCGAGGCGGTCTGTCACACGGCGGTGGAGTGAATGGACGCGGAAGCTTTCGACGTACTGATCATCGGGTCCGGCCCCGGCGGATATGTCTGTGCGCTGCGGGCGGCGCAGCTCGGGCTGAAGGTGGCGTGTGCGGAAAAGCGCGACACGCTGGGCGGCACGTGTCTGAATATCGGCTGCATTCCGTCCAAGGCGCTGCTGCAATCGTCGGAGAACTATGCTGCCGTGACGCATGATTTCGCCGCGCACGGCATCCATGCGGAGGGGGTGAGCTTCGACCTTGCCCGCATGATGGCGCGCAAGCGGGAGGTGGTGACCGCCAACGTCAAGGGCGTGGAGTTCCTGTTCCGCAAGAACAAGGTGACCTGGCTGAAGGGAGAGGCGCACATCACCTCGCCGGGGATTGTGCAGGTGAACGGCAATTCGTATAATGTGAAACATATCGTCGTGGCGACCGGCAGCGAGAGCATGCCGCTGCCGGGCATCGAAGTCGATGAGCGGCAGATCATCACATCCACCGGGGGGCTGGAGCTGGATGCGGTGCCACGGCGGCTGGCGGTGATCGGCGGCGGCTATATCGGGCTGGAGCTGGGCAGCGTGTGGCGGCGGCTGGGGGCCGAGGTCACGGTGATCGAGTTCCTGGAGCGCATCGTGCCGACGATGGACGCCGAGGTGGCGAAATCGTTCGAGCGCATTCTTGTCAAGCAGGGACTGAAGTTCCGGCTGAACACGAAGGTTACATCCGCCCGCAAGGGCAATGACGGCGTGGCGCTGACGTTGGAACCTTCGCGTGGTGGCAAGGCGGAGCAGATCGTTGCCGACGTGGTGCTGGTGTCGGTCGGGCGGCGCGCGTTTACCGACGGGGTGGGGCTGGATGATGTGGGCGTGGCGCGCGATGAGCGCGGACGGGTGAAGACGGACGCGCACTATGCCACCAATGTGCCCGGCATCTATGCCATCGGCGACGTGATTGCCGGGCCGATGCTGGCGCACAAGGCTCAGGAGGAGGGCGTGGCGCTGGCCGAGTGGCTGGCCGGGCAGGCGGGGCACGTGAATTACCAGGTGATTCCCGGCGTGGTTTACACATGGCCGGAAGTCGCCGCGGTGGGCCAGACCGAGGAAGAGCTGAAGGCCGCCGGGGTGGAATACAAGGTCGGGAAATTTCCGTTCACCGCCAACGGCCGCGCGCGCGCGATGGGCGATACCGACGGGTTCGTGAAGGTGCTGGCCGACAAGGCGAGTGATCGGATTCTCGGTGCGCATATCCTCGGGCCGGACGCCGGCACGTTGATCGCCGAGCTGGCGACGGCGATGGAGTTCGGCGCATCGGCGGAGGATGTGGGCCGCATCTGCCACGCGCATCCGACGTTGAGCGAGGCGGTGAAGGAGGCGGCCCTGGCCGCGGACGGCCGGGCGTTGCATATCTGAGCGATGAAGCCGCTGGCCTTGACCATGGGTGATCCCGCCGGCATCGGCGGTGAGCTGACGCTGCGGGCCTGGCTGGCGCTACGCGATACGGGGCCGGGTTTCGTCGCGCTGGATGATCCCGAGCGGTTGTCGTCGCTGGCGGCTGCCATGCGGCTGGATGTGCCGGTACGCGCGGTGCGGCAGTGCGAGGATGCGGCGGACGTGTTCCGGGAGGCGCTGCCGGTGCTGGCGGTGCCGCTGGCCGTGCCGGCCCTCGCCGGCAAGCCGGATGCGGCGAATGCGTCGGCGGTGATCGGCTCGATCGAACGGGCGACCCGATTGGCGATTGCCGGGGCCGCCGGCGGGGTGGTGACCAACCCGATCAACAAGGCGGCCCTTTATCAGGCGGGATTCGCGTATCCCGGTCACACCGAGTTCCTGGCCGCCCTGACCGGCGCCATGGGACGGCAGGTGATGATGCTGGCCAGCCCTGCTTTGCGCGTGGTGCCGGTGACGGTGCACGCCAGCCTGCGCAATTCGATCGCGATGCTCAGCAGCGAGCTGATCCTGGCCACGGCTCGCACCACGGCGGCGGCGCTGCGGCGCGATTTCGGGATTAGGCAGCCGCGACTCGCGATGGCGGGCCTCAATCCGCATGCCGGCGAGGGCGGGGCTCTGGGAGACGAGGAAACTACAATCGTTTCACCGGCAATCGAGGCGTTGCGCGCCGAGGGCGAACAGGTCTCCGGGCCGTGGCCGCCGGATACGATGTTCACCGAAGCGGCGCGGGCCCGCTACGACGTGGCGATCTGCATGTACCACGACCAGGGGCTGATACCGCTGAAGACGCTGGATATGAGCAACGGGGTGAACGTCACGCTGGGGTTGCCGATCGTGCGCACGTCGCCGGACCACGGCACGGCGTTCGATATTGCCGGACGCGGAGTGGCTGATCCGTCCAGCCTGATCGCCGCGCTCCGGCTTGCGGCGCAACTGGCCGCCCGGCGGGGGTGAGCGGAGGGCTGCGCGGGGACCGGGGGCGCCGGGCGCAGGCGCTTGGGGTCAGCGCGGAGGCATCTGCGTGTGCGGCGCTGGAGCGGGAGGGCTGGGTCGTTCGTGGCCGGCGGGTGCGCACGGCGGCGGGTGAACTGGACCTGATCGCCGAGCGTGACGGGCTGCTGGCGATCATCGAGGTGAAAGCGCGGCCTACTCTGTCGGGTGCGGCGGTCGCACTGAGCGAGCGGCAGCGGCGACGGCTGCTTGCGGCGGCGGAGATCGTGCTGGCGGAGCATCCGGATTGGGGGGCGAACGGGGTGCGGTTCGACGTTCTGGTGGTGGACGCGGCCGGCGCGGTGCGGCGGATCAGCGATGCGTTTCGGGTCGAGTGAGATCAGCGGGCGCGATGCGCTGATGATCCGTGTCCTTGCCGCGGTACCGAGGAGATGGATGGCCGGGACAAGCCCGGCCATGACGGGTTCGCAATAATGCATGACGGGTTCGTTCGCAATGATGCGTGACGGGTTTGCAATCAGAGGGTCGGGCGTTGATGCGAAAGAACCCTTGACGCGTGGTTGCGCCGCCCCTATTTAGCACATCAGTTAATTAGCTGATGTGTTAAACGCTATGCAAACCGCCCACCTGGATAACACCTTCGCCGCACTGGCAGACCCGACGCGCCGCGCCATCCTGGAGCGGCTCGCCGAGGGGGAGGCGACGGTGAACGAACTCGCCGCGCCGTTTTCCATTTCGCTGCCGGCGGTGTCGCGGCATCTGAAAGTGCTGCAGCGCGCCAACCTGGTTGTGCAGGAGCGCGACGCCCAGCACCGGCGTTGCCGTCTGAATCCGACGGCGCTTGCGGAGGCGGAGGAGTGGCTGAGCTTCTACAGGAAGTTCTGGAACGAAAGCTTCGACAAGCTGGCTGAACATCTGGAGCAATCACACAAACCGCAGGAGAGTTCTCATGACAAACCAGTCCGTTCTCGTCGCCGACGCTGATCTGTCGCTGACGATAACCCGCACCTTCGATGCGCCCCGCGAAGCAGTGTTCAACGCGTGGATCGATCCACAGCAGATTGCCAGTTGGCTCGGTCCGCGCGGCCTTCGTATGGAATGCACCGAAATACAGCCCTGGCCCGGCGGCATATACAGGCTGGTGGCACGGGATGATGCGGGCAACGAGAATATCGTTGGCGGCGTCTTCAAGGAGGTGACATCGCCGGCGCGCCTGGTGTTCACCTGGGCGTGGGAGAATCGGGCGGACAGGTCCGGCGATACGCTCGTCACGGTGACGTTCGTTGCAGTCGGAACGCGTACGGAGATGACGCTGCGTCACGAACGGTTCCCCACCGAGGAGTTCCGCAACCGGCACCGGAATGGCTGGAACGCTTCGTTCGACAACCTGGCGGAGATACTCGCCGGACATGTGGTTGTGCGCGGGGGCGATGGCACGCTCTGCGCCTGAGCAAGCCAGCGTCTCGTCAGCGGCGGCGTGACCCGAAGGAAGGCCGGCCTTATCCTGGGCCGGCGCCTCGGGAGATTCCGCCATGACGACCGTCAACGCCAGCTTCGCCGCGCCCCGCCTGATGGTGATCGGCGGCGGCGCGGTCCGCCAGCTTGCTGATCTGCTTGGCAAGTGCGGACTGTCCCGGCCGCTGGTCGTCTCCGATCCGGTGATGGTCTCGACCGGCCTAATCCAGCACGCGCTCGATCCGCTCACCGAGGCCGGCATGCAGCCGGGCGTGTTCAGCGACACGGTGTCCGACCCGACGGATACGGTGATCGAGGCGGGCGTCACGGCGTTCCAGCGCGGCGCATTCGATTGCCTGGTTGGTTTCGGCGGCGGATCGTCCATCGACACCGCGAAGGGGATGGCGATCCTCGCCGCGGGTGGCGGCAACATGCGCGACTACAAGGTGCCGGTGTCGGCCGATCGCGGGGCGGTGCCGGTCATTGCCGTACCCACGACCGCCGGCACGGGCAGCGAATGCACGCGCTTCACGGTGATTACCGACACCGCACGCGACGAGAAGATGCTGATCGCCGGACTGGGCGCGTTGCCGCTGGCGGCGATCGTCGATTACGAGCTGACTTACACCGTGCCGCCGCGGACCACGGCGGATACCGGTATCGACAGCCTGACGCATGCGCTGGAAGCTTATGTTTCCAAGCGGGCGACGCCGTTTTCCGATGCGATGGCGGTGTCGGCGATGGCGCTGATCGGGCGGCACCTGCGCACTGCGTATCATGAGTCGCGCAATGCGGCGGCGCGTGAAGGCATGATGCTGGGCGCGACACAGGCGGGGCTGGCGTTTTCCAACGCATCGGTCGCGCTGGTGCATGGGATGTCGCGGCCGATCGGCGCGCATTTCCATGTGCCGCACGGTTTATCGAATGCGATGCTGCTGCCGGCCATCACACGGTTTTCGGTCAGTGGGGCGGAGGCGCGCTACGCGGAGGCGGGCCGCCGCATCGGCTTTGCGGGGGCCGATGACAGCGACGCCGCCGCGGCGGCGCAGCTGGTGACGGGGCTGGAGGAGCTGAACCAGGAACTGTCGGTGCCGACGCCACTGGCTTACGGCCTCGACGAGGCGGCGTGGAACGGGAAGCTTTCGCTTATGGCCGAACAGGCGCTGGCTTCGGGTAGCCCGGCCAACAATCCACGCGTTCCGAGCGCGGGGGAGATCGTGGCGCTGTATCAGGATGTGTGGACAGGCGCGCGGGCAAACCGGTGATGCCGTCGTTCGAGAGGCGAACCGTCAGGCTCTATCCGGCTGGCAGCAGATCGCGCAGCTCGCCGAGCCAGGGCTCGTAGCGGCGCCAGCGCTCGACCGAATCGCGGTACACCGGCTGACGCGCCTGCCACATGCTGGCGGTGTCCAGGGTGCGTTGGTTCTGCTCCGGGTGCAGGCAGGCTGCTTGCCATTCAAGGCCGGTGAATTCGATCAGCCGCCGTGTCTGCGCGGCCGGTTCGGCAACCAGCGTTTCGTAGTCCACGTCGAGAAACCGTTCGGGCGGCAGCACCGCGCGCCAGTGGTCCATCAGCCGTTCGGTACTGCCGATAGACGAATGCGAGGTTGCTCTTGCTCGCGGCGAAATCCATCCGCGCCCGGAATTGCAGCGAATAGATCGACAGGCAGGTGTCGATCGGGTTTCGCCGGCAATGGATGATGCGGGCGCGGGGCAGCAGCAAGTGGATGAGGCCGAGGCGGAGGAAGTTGAACGGCAGCTTGTCGGTGACATGGCGCGCGTTTGGTGCGATCCGGCGCAGCCGGGACAGGTACTCCGCTGCCATGACGCGCGCTTCGTCGGGCTGAAACCGGGTTCGGTCACGCAGCTCCAGTTCCGGATCGCGCGTCACCCAGAACGGGATCTCCCCGCCGGCGATGATCTGCGAGTGGCTGGATAGGATCTGCTCCAGCAGGGTGGTGCCCGATCGGGGCATGCCGACGATCAGCAGCGGCGTTTCATCGTCGGTCGCGTAGTCCCGCCGTTCCGCCAGAAGCGCCGGGGTGATGGCGGCAATCTGCTGATCGATCTGTGCCGCGAACGCGGCCTGGTCGAAGCGTGCGGTCTGCGCGCGGATATGGTTGGCGTGGTCGAAATGGTGCATCGCCGCCTGATAATCGCCGATATCGGCCAAACTCTTGCCGGCCGCGAAATGCAGTGTCATGCGGTCGCCTTGCAGCAGTGCCGTGTCATCCAGCAGCGCGATCATGCGGTCGATCCGCCAGCGGTCCGCGTCGGTCAGCTTACGTGCCATCGCCAGTCCGTAATGCGCCAGCGCCTGGCGCGGATTGGCGGCGATCGCGGCGTCGAAGGACTGAACAGCCTCCTCGAACCGGCCTTGTGCGGTTAGCAGGTCGGCCAAGGTCTTGCGCGCCGCCCAGGAACCCGGCTCCAGCGCGAGCACCTGCCGCAGCAGCGGCTCCGCCTCGTTCATCCGGCCTTCGGCCATCAGCAGCCGTACCCGGTAAAGGCGGCCGTCGGTGCCGCTCGGTTGTGCAGCGGCCGCGCGACGAAAGAACTCGATCGCCCGATCGGGCTGGGCGTTCCGCTCCAGCAGATCGCCGAGCCGGATGAGCGCAGGAGCCAGCCGGGGTGCCCGCTCCACCGCAAGCTGGTACGCCGCGATCGCTTCGGCGTCCCGCCCCTGCTGATCGAGGACGACCGCTAGCTGGTACTGCGCCTCGGCGAAGCCCGGGCGCAGCACCAGGGCGCGCCCGAATGCCTGTGCCGCTGCATCGAAATCCAGTGCGGCGGCGAGCGCGAGCCCGAACCGATGCTGTATTCCCGCGTCATCCGGATCGAGCCGCACGGCTTCCCGCAATGCGGATACGGCTTCCTGCGCGTGGCCCTTGGCCAGCGCGCGCATCCCGGCGGTGGCGTACCGTTCAACAGCAACCGGACGGCGATCTTTCGCGGTGGCGCGCGGGACGCCCGAAGGCTCGACAACTCGTGGTCGCAGGAGATCCTCGGCCCGGTCGAACACGCCGCCGGCAAGGGTCAGTGCGGCGAGATCAGCGTGTGCGGGTTTTGCGATTCCACAGCATTGCTTGAACTTGCGCCCGCTGCCGCAGGGGCACGCATCGTTGCGGCCAACCATCGCTTCGCCCAGCCGCACCGGGGTTCTCGTCGCCGTCATGTGGGCAGAATAGCAGGTATCGGGCTGGTGGCGGCAACTCAGGCGACAGGCGCCCCGTGCCAGTGCAGGATCCAGTCGGGCACGTCTGCTGCTGCAAGCGGGTACGCGACGAAGAATCCTTGCGCATAATGCGCACCCATGTCCCGCATCCGTCGCCAGGTCGCCAAGTCTTCCACACCCTCGGCGGTGACGGTGAGTCCACGCGCGGACGCGAGCGAGATGATCTGCTGGGCAAAG
The DNA here is from genome assembly GCA_963810715.1 of uncultured Pseudomonadota bacterium. Taxonomy (GTDB): domain Bacteria; phylum Pseudomonadota; class Alphaproteobacteria; order Acetobacterales; family Acetobacteraceae; genus DATDIC01. The sequence continues at coordinate 207,909 of CAWEOZ010000006.1, forward strand.
GCGCGAGACTCGGTGGAATGCGGAAGCGCCTGGACCAACCCTTTGTCGAGCTTCAGGCCGGAAAAGGCCATGTCCATCAGTTCCGCCACGAACGGCAAGGTTGGTGCAACGTCATCGATGAGGGCGCGGTATCCAGCCGCCCGAAACCGTTCAGTGGCGCGACGCAGCACCGGCAGATCGGTCACCGGCTGACTCTCGGTGAGTTCGATGACCACCTGCGACGCACGCAGCCCGGCCGCCCGGCGCTGCGCATCCAGGCGCGCGAGGGCAGCCGGTACCAAAAGAACGTCGAGCGGCAGGTTGATCCCGATCGTCACGTCGAATGGGGCGATGGAAGCTGTGCTGATGTCGGAGAATGCGGAACCTGCCACCCGTTCGGTCAGCTCAGCGGCCAGACCAGCATCCTCGAGCTGAGGCACGAAGTGCTCAGGCAGAATGGTTCCGAGGTGCGGGTGATTGAGGCGCGCGAGGACTTCGAGACCAATAAGCCCCCCGGTATCCAGCCGCACGATTGGTTGATATAGCGTCTCAACCAACCCGCCCCCCAGCGCGGCTTTAAGTTCAACTCCATCCATTCCTGGCTATTACCGCTATTTCGTTACATGCAGAATGGCAGCTTCGCTCTCGCGAAACCATATCTATTAGAGCATGAGCGCTTCATCTTGAAGCGATCATGCTCTAAAACTCCTTGTTTGAGAGCGTGATTCACGCTTTCCGACGCTTCCGCCTCAAGCGATCACGCTCTAAGTGGTTTCAGGCCACATTGCGCAGGCCGCCCTTCACGTGCAGCGCGAACATATCGAACAACCGGCGCGTTACGGGGCCGACCGTGCCATCCCCGACGGGATGGTGATCGATCTGCACAATCGGCTTCACGAAGCTGGTTGCACTCGTGATAAATGCCTCTCGTGCGGCATTCATTTCTTGCACGCTGAACGCGCCTTCGGCGAAATCAACTCCTTCCTGCCCGATCAGGTCCAGCAATGCGTCCCGCGTGCAACCGGGTAGAATCCCGTGGTCCAGATGCCGTGTCCGCAGCATGCCCGCTGCATCGACGATCCAGAAGCTCGTCGCGGCGCCCTCGGTCACCATGCCATCTTCATCGACAAGGATGGCTTCGAGCGCTCCCTGCTCGCGGGCTGCCTGGCGGGCCAGCACGTTGGGTGTCAGCGCCACGGTCTTGATGTCGCATCGGTCCCACCGCTGATCGGGATGGGTGATCGCGGTCGCCGTCCATGTGGTCACGTCCGTCGGGTAAGGCGGGATGCGGCGTATGGTGGCGACGAACGACGGCGGCGGCGGAACCGCGGGGAACGCGTGGTCGCGACGGGCGACCCCGCGAGTGACCTGCATGTACAGCAACCCGTCGCGCAGCCGGTTGCGGCGTGCCAGTTCCAGCAGCACCTGGCGCAGCGCGGCCGGGCCCATCGGCGATGGCAGGCGCAATTCGCGCAGCGAGCGCTCCAACCGGCCGAGGTGCCGATCCTCGTCGATCAGGCGACCATCATAGAGATGCACAACCTCATACACGCCATCGGCGAACTGGTAGCCCCGATCCTCGATGTTTACCGCAGCTTCGCGCTGCGGCAGATAGCGGCCATTCACATAGGCGATGTGCGACATCGACGAACTCCTCGTGGCTGAACGAACGAATGGCGTGACGGCTACGGTACTGCGGCGCCTTCCGCGTTCAGGTGGAGCGCATATACCGACGTGCTCGCGCACATGAACAGACGGTCCTTCTTGCGTCCGCCGAAGCAGAGATTGGCGCAGACCTCCGGCAGGTGGATCTTTCCGATCAGTGTACCGTCCGGCGCATAGCAGCGTACCCCGTCCTCTGACGGGTCGCCCCAGCCCATCGCCGCCCAGATATTTCCGTGATTGTCGGCGCGGATGCCATCTGTCATTCCCGGGGCGAAGTCGTCGGCGAAGATGCGGCCGTTGCGCAGGTGACCACCCTGTACATCAAACACCCTGACATGCGAGGGGCCACCATGCGAGATGCCGGTATCCACGACATACAGGCGTTGTTCGTCGGGTGAGAAGCACACGCCGTTGGGACGCGCGAAATCATCCGCAACGACCTGCGCCTCGCCGGTACCTGGATCAAGCCGGTACACGTTTCGCGACAGTTCGCACGGCGCGGCGTGACCCTCATAGGGTCCATCGATGCCGTAGCCCGGATCGGTGAACCAGATGCCGCCGTCGCTCGCCACCACGACGTCGTTGGGCGCGTTCAGCGGTTTCCCCTGGAACCGATCGATCAGGACGATGATGCGCCCGTCATGCTCGGTGCGGGTGACGCGGCGCGTATCGTGCTCGCAGGTCACCAGCCGCCCCTCGCGGTCGCGGGTGTTGCCGTTGGCATAGTTGGAGGGCGAACGGAACACGCTGACATGCCCGTCTTCGGCCAGCCAGCGCAGCATCCGGTTGTTCGGGATATCGCTCCAGATGAGGCAGTTCAGGTCGCGGAAGAACACCGGCCCTTCGGCCCAGCGGAAGCCGCTGGCGATCCGCTCGATCGCGGCGTTGCCCTGGCGGAATGCGAATCGCCGGTCCAGGATTTCGATGCGCCGGTCGGGATAGCGCATGTCCGGGAGATTCCCGAGCGGCAGAGACTGCATCACGGCAGGATGCTCATGCATGCGATGTCGGGCCGTCCAGAGGCCCGCTCCCTTCAATATATCCGGTCGCCCTGGTAGCATCTCAGACGGATGCCAACATCCGCCCCAGCGGACGACCGCCGAACAGATGCACGTGAAAGTGCGGCACTTCCTGACCGGCATGCTCGCCCATGTTTGCCAGCAATCGATAGCCCGGCGCTTCCAGATTCAGATCCTTCGCAATCTTCCCCACTGCCCGCACGAATCCGGCGATTTCCTCATCGCGCGCGCTGGAACTGAAATCGGCGAACGATACGTAGTGGCCTTTCGGCACGATCAGCACGTGCACCGGTGCCTGCGGATTAATGTCCTGGAACGCGAACGCCCATTCATCCTCGTACAGCTTCCGGCAGGGGATTTCCCCGCGCAGGATTTTCGCAAAGATGTTGGCGTCGTCGTAAGGCGGCAGGCCGCTCACTGACATCGCGAAGTCCCCCGAACGATTCTCTCAGGGGATTTTCGTCGTCTCCAGCCCGAAGGCAACCGGCAATGCGCGGGCGCGAGATGCCTTTTCGGCAATCCCGCTGACACCCTCGCGCCGCTTCAGTTCGGCCCAGACCTCGGCCGGCTGCACGCCGCTTGCCACCCACAGCACGATAAGATGGTACAGCACGTCGGCACTCTCGGTCACCACCGCCTCGCGATGCCCGGCCACGCCTTCGATCAGGCACTCGACCGCTTCTTCGCCGAATTTCTGCGCGACCTTGGCCACGCCGCGCGACAGCAGGCGGGCCGAATGGCTCACTGCCGGATCAGCGTTCCGACGCTCCATCACCACGGCGAACAGCCGGTCGAGCACGATCGACCCCGGACCAATCGACAGTGGCGGCAGGGGACGGGACGCCTCGACCTCGGTGTCAAGGGTGGCAGGTTTTCCCTTGGCGCGCTTGTGGGGCGATTTCGATCCCCGGTGCCGCTTGGCCGGCGGCTCCCGCTTCGCCTGCTTCTTTTTGACCGACTTGGCCATTATGCGGCCTGCCGTGGCAGCCTGACCGGCAAGCCGGCCGCCGCCAGCGCCGACTTCACGTCGGTGATGCTGAAGGTACCGAAGTGAAATATGCTTGCCGCCAGCAGGCCGGTGGCGCCGGCGCGGGCGCCTTCCACAAAATGGGCCAGCGTGCCGACGCCGCCGGAGGCGATCACCGGCACACGAACAGCGTCACACACCGCCCGCAGCAGACCGAGGTCGAAACCCAGCCCGGTTCCGTCCCGGTCCATGCTGGTGAGCAGGATCTCGCCCGCTCCAAGGGCCGCAACCTGGCGGCACCAGGCGACCGCACCCAGCCCGGTCGGGTGCCGGCCGCCATGCGTGTAGATTTCCCAGCCCGCTGGCGAGGTTCGCTTCGCATCGACCGCCACCACCACGCACTGGCTGCCGAATTTTCGCGCGGCCTCGCTTACCAGATCCGGCCGGGCGACCGCCGCCGAGTTCATGCTGCATTTGTCCGCGCCGGCCAGCAGGAGCCGGCGGATATCCTCGGTGCTGCGCACCCCTCCGCCGACGGTCAGCGGCAGGAACACGCGGGATGCGGTGCGCGAGACCACATCGAGGATGGTGTCGCGGTTTTCGTGGCTGGCGGTGATATCGAGGAAGCACAGCTCGTCGGCTCCGGCCGCATCGTACAGGACGGCCTGCTCCACCGGATCACCGGCATCGCGGAGGGCGACGAAGTTCACGCCCTTGACGACCCGGCCATCCTTGACGTCGAGGCAAGGAATGACTCGGAGCTTCAGCATTCTGGCCTTTTAGTATGACCCTGCGTGAGCATGGCAAGCGAGAAGCGCGATTTAGGGCGCGGCCGGTCTCATCGCACCGGACGACCATCTCAACTTGTTTAGATCGAGGCTGGTTAACTATTCACGCAAGGCTGCGAGCGCCGCAGCCGGATCGAGCCGGCCATCGTACAGAGCGCGGCCGACGATCATGCCATCCAGGCTCGTGCCCGGCGCCGCCTGTCGGAGCGCCATCACGTCCGCAAGTCCGGCCACCCCGCCAGAGGCGATTACCGGCGTCGAGAGGCGGCGGGCCAGAGCGGCGGTTGCCTCCAGGTTCAGGCCGGTGAGCATGCCGTCGCGGCTGATGTCGGTGTAGATGATCGCCGCGGCGCCGCAATCCTCGAATCGCAGCGCCAGATCGGCTGCATCGAGGTCCGACTGTTCAGACCAGCCGTCGGTGGCGACGCGGTCCCCGCGCGCGTCGATGCCGACGGCGACGCGGCCGGGAAACGCCCGGCACGCCTGCTTCACCAGATCCGGCGTCTTCACCGCGGCGCTGCCCAGGACAACGCGGCGCACCCCGGCCGCCAGCCAGGTTTCCAGGCTGCCCATGTCGCGAATGCCGCCGCCCAGTTGGACCGGGATGACGACGGCGGCGAGGATGTTCCGTATTGCCGCCGCGTTGACCGGGTGCCCGGCCAGCGCGCCGTTCAGATCTACCACGTGCAGCCAGGCAAATCCCGCCTGCTGCCAGCTTCGTGCCTGGGCTGCGGGATCGGTGGAATAGACCGTCGCCCGGTCCATGCTGCCCTGCCGCAAGCGGACGCAGGCACCGTCCTTCAGGTCGATTGCCGGATAGAGCGTCAGCTTCATCAGGCGGCGGGCTCGCGCCGCCGCGACGGATTCTTCAGCAGTTTGTAGTAATGGAAGCCACGGATCGTCTTGCCGCCGACGCGGGCATAGGCGGGGTGGACGCCCCAGCGCACGAAACCCAGCAATTCGTATAACCGTATGGCGGCGGCCTGAGTCTCGCGCACGTCCAGGTTGAGCACGTGGTATCCGGTCTGTCGCGCGGCTTCTTCCACTTGCTGGGTCAGCAGCCGCGCGAGCCCGTGGCCGCGTGCATAGGGCGCGATGAATGCATGCATCAGGGTGGCCGCGAAGGCCTGCGCCTCGTTGTTGCGCGGTGGGCGAACAAGCTGCGCGCAGCCGACGACGGTCCCATCCAGTCGGGCGGTGAAAAACTGCCGCTCCGGCACCAGCAGGACGCCGCGATAATAGCTCTCCAGCGAGCGCTGGCCGGGCGGATGGACCCAGCCGAAACCGCCGCCTTCGATGATGGCGGCATGCGTGGCCTCGCACAGCGCGTGCAGGTCGTCATCGGTGAAGACCTCTATCCGCTCCACTGAAAGGACGGGGGCGGGCGGGCCGCTTTCCATGGACGACATCTACGGAGCCCACTGCAGGAAGTTCATCAGGATGCGGAGTCCCACATGCTGGCTCTTTTCCACGTGAAACTGAGTACCGGCGCGATTGCCCGTTGCCACCATTGCGACCACCGGGCCGCCATAGTCGGTCACGGCGAGCACATCGCGCGGCAGCGCCTGCTGCAAGCCGTAGCTGTGGACGAAATAGGCGTGGTCGCCGGGCTGGAGCCGGTGCAGCAGAGGATGCGAGTCCGGTTCGAACTCCAGCGTGTTCCAGCCCATCTGCGGCAGGCGAAGGCCGGGCGCGTCCAACGCTGCGATATCCCCGCTGATCCAGCCGAAACCTTTTGTGACTGCGTGCTCCAGCCCGCGCTCGGCCATAAGCTGCATGCCGACGCAGATGCCGAGGAACGGAGCACCGGCGGCGGTTACTGCTTCGATCGCCGCCATCATTCCGGACACTGCGTTCAATCCCTGGGCGCAGTCGGCGAACGCGCCCTGGCCGGGCAACACGATGCGGTCCGCATGCCGGACCAGGTCCGGATCGGCTGTAACGACAATATCCGTTTTGATGCCGGCCAGTTCGGACGCGCAGGCAAGCGCACGCGACGCCGAGGCGAGATTGCCGCTGCCGTAATCGACCACCGCGATCTTCACCGTGCCGCTCCGGCTGGGAGAAAGGTACCGGCCAGGTCCGGTCTGACGGCGAGAAGCCGCGCCAACGCGGACTCGACATCCCGAGCGGCCAATACGAGGACGAGCCTATAGCCTCGCCGGAAGATTGACCAGCGGACCAGGTCATAACCGGTCAATCCCAGCAGGACGGCCAGCCCGAGCTGCAGGGTAATGCGGGCGGCATCTGTGGTGAGCACGCCGATCAGCACTTCCAGGGCGAGTGCCAGGAGACCGGGGATCCAGGCTCCCTGCACGAACAGCCACAGGCAGCCGAAGATCAGCGCACCCCAGGAAAACCCCTCGCGCACCAGTTTCGGTGCGGCGCCGGCACGCAGATGCGCGGTGTAGATTCTCACAAAGCGCCCTTGGTGGAGGGAATCGTTCCGGCGGCGCGCGGGTCCGGCTTCGCAGCGCTGCGGAGGGCGCGCGCGGCAGCCTTGAAGCAGGCTTCGGCGACGTGATGCGCGTTGTGACCGGAACGGTGTGTCAGGTGCAGGGTGAGGGCGGCGTGCATGGCGAAGGCGCGGAAGAATTCCTCAAACAGGTCGGTGTCCATCTCGCCGATACGCTGCCGCTCGAACGGGACGTGCCAGGCGAGGAAGGGGCGGCCGGAGATGTCCACGGCGGCTTCGGCCAGCGCCTCGTCCATCGGGACGAGCGCGTGGCCGAAGCGGCTTATACCGCGCTTGTCGCCGATCGCCTGGGCGAAGGCGCGGCCGAGCACGATGCCGACGTCTTCCGTGGTGTGGTGGCAGTCGATCTGTAAATCGCCGGCGGCGCGGATGGTGAGGTCGAACAGGGCGTGACGGGCCAGCGCGGTCAGCATGTGATCGAGGAAGCCGATCCCGGTGTCGATCTCCGCCGTCCCGCTCCCATCAAGATTGAGTGTGAGGGAAATATCGGTTTCGCTGGTGGTGCGGGTGACGGTCGCGATCCGGGCCATGGGCCGGAGCACTACTCCACGCGCGGGGTGATCGCCAGTGGGACAGGGTAATCGGGCGAAGCAAGAAAGGCCCGGGGCTCTGCCCCTGGACCCCGGCCAAGGCTGTGTCTTTGCAATCCATCCGTTTGGTTTGGGTGTGGGGGTGGGTGCCTACGATGCTGTTGGTGACAGCGCGTTGGCACCCACACCCAAACCAAGTAGCGGGTTTCAAGGGCGAGCCCTTGGCGGGGTTTCGGGGCGGAGCCCCGTGCTTGCCTTCGCTTCGCCTGATTACCCTGGCCAGTGGGGGCGGGATGGAGAGCAAAGGGGGGTGTCGATGGACTGGGGCAGCATGAGCCGGGCCGAACGCGACGCGGCCTACAACAACACCGCCGCGGTGGCCGATAGTGCCGCGTTGAGCGCGGTGCGCGAGTCGCGATCGGCGGCGTTCCGGGGGGCGCATTCGGGGGCGCTTGATCTTCCGTACGGGAAGCGGGCGCGGAACCGCTGGGATTTGTATCCGGCCGATGATCCAGGGGCGCCGTGCCTGGTGTTTATTCATGGTGGCTATTGGCAGAACCGCAGCCGGGAGGAGTTCGCCTGCCTTATCGAAGGGCCGCGGGCGATCGGCTGGTCGGCCGCGTTGCCCGGCTACACGCTGGCGCCGGATGCGAGCCTGACCGCCATCGTCGCGGAGATCCATGCGGCGCTGGACTGGCTGGCGGCGGAGGGACCGTCGCACGGGATTGCCGGGCCAATCGGTACTGTCTGGCTGGTCGGCCGGCGGACACCTGACGGCGATGGCGCTGGGGCATCCGGCCGTGCGGGCGGGCTTGGCCCTTTCGGGTCTGTTCGAACTGGGGCCGATCCGCGACACCTATCTGAACGAGAAGCTGCGCCTGACGGATGCGGAGGCAGTGGCGCTGTCGCCGCTGCGGCTGCCTGTGTCGCCCAAGCCGCTGGCGATTGCGTACGGGACTGCGGAGCTGCCGGCATTGGTTGCGGACAGCCGCAATTTACATGCGATGCGTGCGGCGGCGCATGCGCCCGGGCCGTTGCTGCCGGTGGCGGGCGCAGATCATTTCACCGTGGTGCTGGAGTTGCAGAACGCAAAGGGGTTGCTGACGCGGAGTCTGGCGATGCTGCTGGGTTGAGGGTAGGGCAGCGGGGACGGCTGCGTCAGGCTGCATGGCGTCGCCGGTTCGCGCCACCATCAGTTCGCGGCGTTGCCGCGCAGGCGACGTCGCCGTTTACGGCCGGCGAGTTGATTGAGCAGTTCGACGAGGGCAGAGAAACTGATTGCCGTGTAAATATAGCCCCTCGGCACATGAGCACCGAAGCCATCCGCGATCAGTGTCATCCCGATCAGCAAGAGGAAGGATAGCGCCAGCATCTTCACCGTCGGGTGCCGATTGACAAAGTCCGACACCGGGGCAGACGCGACCATCATGACACCGACGGCGATGACGACTGCCGTCATCATCACCGGAAGCTGCGTCGCCATGCCGACGGCCGTGACGATGCTATCAAGCGAGAAAACCATGTCGAGAAGCGCGATTTGCGCGATGGTGCCGATCAGGCTTGCTGCCATAGCGCGCGCGCTGTCGGGCTCACCGCCGCCCTCGATCCGCTCGTGGATTTCGCCGGTCCCTTTGTAGACGAGAAACAAGCCGCCACCGATCAGGATGAGGTCGCGCCAGGAGAAGGTCCGGTCAGCGACGCCGAAGACCGGCTCGGTCAGACGCATGACCCAGGCGATAGCAGCGAGCAGCGCGAGACGCATGCCGAGCGCTAAACCCAGGCCAATCAGCCGGGCAACAGGCTGGCGCTCCGCCGGAAGCCGGGCGGCAAGAATGCTGACAAAGACGAGGTTATCGATGCCGAGCACGATCTCCATCGCTGTCAGCGTCATCAAGCTCGGCCAGACCTGCGGGTCCAAAAGCCAGTCCATGATGCCGATCCGTCCTGTGCCGCACGTCAGTGCCGGCGGCTGCCGAACTGCCGCGGCAGCAACACGAACAGGTCGATGAAGGCGCGGGGCGCATCCCAGGGATCAGCGGTCATGGGTCTGTTGCTTTCCTCGCATCGGATTGCGCCGTTGCGCCCACCAGTTTTCGACCAATGCGATCGCGCGGAGTGTGGGCTTGCGCACCAGCGGGAAATCCTCCGCGAGCAGCAGCGCGCCGAGCGGAAGCATCCAGAAGCCGAGGATCGGGTAGGAACCCGAGAAACCCGCCAAATATCAGGAGCAGGGCGAGCGGGATCCGCAGCCATCTCGCTTCCGGCCGCAGCACCCAGGTCAGCGCGGAGCGGGCCGGGCCAGGCAATCGCCTTCCCAACCGGTGCAGAGGGTCCGAGTGCCGGGTAGTCATGCGCGGGCGAGCCAAAGGCGGGGGGCGGCGTAACGTTCCGGTGCCGCGGACGGCAGGTGGAGAATGGTGCGAATGGTTGCGATCACCCGCGCCTCCGCGCGATCCACGGTACTCGTCGGCGGCGGCGACATGCGTGGCCGCGCGAAGGATGATCCGGGCCCAGGGTGTTTCGTCGAACCCGGCCAGGACACGACTGAGCATGCTCTGGTCATTGACAGGCTCACGCTCAAGCTCGCGTATGCACTTGTCGAACAGCCCCCGCCCAATGGGTGAGGCTCGCGCATCGAGGCCGCAACTCTGGAGATAGGCGCCGAGCCGGTCGCGTTCGGCGGGATAAATCGCGCCGTCTGCCCGCGCGACCACGGCGGCTGCCATGTTCACCGCCCAGAGCACGGTCCAGGAATGGTGCTGGCGGTCGCTACCGGATTGGGCCTGAGACATCGACACGTATCAATGCTCCTCTGGTTGCTGTGTTGGACACCCAGGGAGGTCGACTGTCTTGCGGAGGAGAACCGGCCCAGCAGCAGATCGACACGCCCAAAGTGCGTGACGATCCGACATCGCGGGGTTGGTCGACCTGGAGGCCGACGTCCCCGCCAGAGGGGCCCGGATCTGTTAAATGCCGAGATGGGGTGGCAGGACGCGAGATTCAAGCGCGATGCGATTTTGTCAGGCCACCAGCAGTGTTCGGACCGGTTGCAACGATTGCCGCGGTGGTGGCGCGGTTTATGCCACCACGGTATTCGCCGGCTTTTACCCGTTCAGTGAGGGACGAGCGTCTTGTGCGCCGCGGATCGCGTCCGACACCTGCCGCTTGTTGCGCCCGGTGTAGGATCGTCGAATACTGGCGCTGCGATGCTGGCGAACAGCGAAGTGAGTTCACCCGGCTGGCCGATGACGGCGCGGCACTTTGATGGAGGAAGATCGATGTCATTCTACCGAGGCATGACTTGCGAGAATGTGACCATCAAAGGCGATAAGGGAGCGCCGATAACGGCGTACGTGGCCAAGCCGTCGGGTCCCGGCCCCTTCCCGGGCGTCGTGCTGGTCCATCATCTGCCCGGCTGGAGTGAGCTTTACATCGAGACGACACGCCGGTTCGCGCATCACGGGTATCTGGCGATCTGCGCCAATCTGTATGAGCGCGAGGGTGGCGGCAGCGACGCCAACCCCGACGATGTCGCCGCCAAGGTGCGCGCCGAGGGCGGCATCGCCGAACTCGCAGATGGTCGGCGATACCGAAGCCGCGGTGAAGTGGATGCGTGCGCAGCCCAATCACAACGGCAAGGTCGGTCTGTTCGGTTCCTGCTCGGGCGGCCGGCATGCGTTCATCTATGCCTGTCAGCGGAAGGACGTCGACGCGTGCGCCGAGCTATGGGGTGGCCGCGTGGTGATGGGCAAGGACGAGCTCAATGCCAAGACGCCCGTCGCGCCGATCGACATGACGAAGGATTTGTGCTGCCCGTTGATCGGGCTGTTCGGCAACGACGATCGCGCACCGAGCCCGGAGCAGGTGAACCAGCACGAGGCCGAGCTGAAGAAGCACGGCAAGATGTGCGAATTCCACCGTTATGATGGCGCCGGCCACGGGTTCTTCTATTGGCACCGCCCGCTGTATCGCCCCGAGCAGGCGATGGATGGCTGGAGCAAGGTATTTGCCTTCTTTGGCAAGCATCTGGCGAAGTAGGAGGGCGCGGAGATGTGTACGTCGATCATCGAGGTCACGCGCGCGGAGGGCATGGCAAAGCGCGGGGACGAATGGTTCCCGCTGTCGCGCGCGGTGGTCGCCTATGACCATGCGCGGCATGCGCCGCTGGGCGATGTGATCACGCTGGATTTCATCAACACGCAGCTCGATCCCGGTGCGCGGGCCGGGGTCGAGCTGACGCTGGAGACGGCCAAGGAGCTGCGTGCCGCTCTGGACCGGGCGATCGCCGCCGCCGACTTTGAGGAGGCGGAGGTGCGGGGCAAGGGCGGCGTGCTTAGCCTGATGCGAGCGGCGTAGCGTATCGTTCGCTCGGCGGCGCCTCTCAGGTTTTCTCGCGGTCGTAGTAATCGACCGTGGTCTCGGCGCGGAAGATTTTGCGAAGGCGCCGAGCCCCGGGCTTTCCCGCCCGCGCCATGATCTTTTGCGAGTCCGGATACTCGCAGATATCGAGATCGACGCGTGTGGAAAGGGCCAGATAGCGCATCGTGGCGGTGCCGGTGTTGATGATCTGATGGGCGACGTCCGGGCCGCCGGGAGGGCACGCAATTACATCGTGCCGGCGGATCGGGTAGCGCTTGTCGCCGAACCGCAGCTCGCCCTTCCCTTCCAGGATGAGGAACATCTCTTCCTCGCCGTGATGATTGTGGAACGGGCACTGGGCCTTGCCGGGCGGCAGGATCGTGAGATTGTAGCCGAGATTCGTGGCGCCGATGTGATCGCTGATCTGGCCACGGCTGGAGGTGTAGAGGCCGTTTTCCTCCACGTCATCGAATGCGACTTCGTCGAGGTTCATGAGGGGCTTCATCATGCGATTCTCCACTAAATCGACAATCGGGGGTTTATGCGGTCTGAGGCGTCTCTGAACGGCCACGCAGTGGCCGCTTTCGGCCCGTAGTGGGCAATGCTACCCGCCTCAGTGTCAATTCGCGCGATAAGGCGAGGATGGGATTGGATGACCGAGGCAGGAATGGTCCCAATTGTTCCACCTGATTCAGAGTCAGACTCTCCGATCAGAACTGATACCGGCGCAACCCGCCATCGACCGGGATCACCGTGCCGGTGATATAGCGGGCGAGCGGCGAGGCGAGAAAGACCGCCAGCACCGCCAGATCTTCCGGTTCGCCCCAGTATTTCACCGGGATTTCCGTCTCCGCGAAATGCTTGCGGTAGTCTTCCGGATAGTTTCGCCGGATCTGTTCGCTCATGATGCGGCCGGGCGGGATCGAGTTGACGGTGATGCCGTGCTTGCCCAGTTCGCGCGACAGGCCCTTGGCCCAGGCATGCACCGCCGCCTTGGCGGCAAACGCGGCGTTCAGCCCCTCCGGCTCGCTCTTGCCGGTGATGTTGATGATGCGGCCCCAGCGATGCTCGATCATCTGCGGCAGCAGCGCATGGGTGATCTGGCGCTGGCGGGTGAAGTTCAGCGTCATCGCTTCCACCCAGCGTTCTTCCGGCGCATCGACCGGCAACGGGCGGCTGCCGCCGGCGCAGTTGACCAGGATGTCGATGCGGCCGAGCTGATCGAGAGCAGCGTCGCGCAGATGCGCGGCCGCGTCTTCGGCCAGGATGTCCTGCGCGATCAGGATGGGCGATGGGTTGCGATCGGCCTCGATCTCACGCGCCAGGGCTTGCAGCAGTTCCATGCGGCGCGCGACCGCCGCGACGTGCACGCCTTCGGCCGCGAGGCCCTTCGCGATCGCGCGTCCGATGCCCATGCTGGCGCCGGTGACCAGCGCCGTCTTGCCCTGAAGCTGCAGGTCCATCCGCAAATCTTCCGCGTTTGCTGCGTGGCCCGGTACGGTTGGTGAACATGCAGGCCCGGACAAGGAAGCGCGCGATGCCATGCTTGCCGACAGTCATGTCGAGATCAACGATCGGGCGAAGGGCATTGTCATCTCCGGGGGGAGTATCAGCTCGCTGGAAGTGGATGTGGTGCTCTACAAGCACCCGGATATCAAGGAACCCGCGGTTGTTGCCCATCCGGACGAGACCTTGCGTGAGACACCGCATGCTTTCGTGGCGTTGAAGCCCGGCGCGGATGCTGTGACAGCGGATAATATCACTGGGTGATGCCGCGCTCGACTGGCCCATTTCAAGTGCCCGCGCCACGTGACCTTCGGTGAATTACCCAAGACCGCGGGGGGAAGAATCCAGAAATTCGCGCTGCGCCAGAAGGCCCGGGAGGGCTGACAGGCGGTTTTCCGCTGACCCAGGGGTTGCATCCGGAGTTCAAAGCCAGCAACATCCGCGTGATACGGGTGACCTTCATAATGCGGGAGACAATAAATGCTGCAAAAGCAGGACGTTCCGCCTACCGCACTAGACAAGGATGATCGTTTCGGCTTCTTTGCGACACGAGGATTGGGGGGCGGTGGGCTGTCCCTTGCAGGATTGACGGACTTTGTCAGCGAGGGCTTCTTCGACTTTGGGCAGCGAGATTCGAATACTTAGCGGCGCGCTTTATCGTTCTGTTCCGGGATTGTTGCGGCGGCTGGTGCCGGGGCTCCTGGCGGGCGCCTGTCTCGCCGGTACGCCCGGCGTGGGGAGTGCGACGGCGGCATCGGTACAGCGAGGCTCTCAGTGGCTGCCGGAAAAAGGCGTGGCCAGTTATTACGGGCCGCGGCACCAGGGTCGCCGTACTGCCAGCGGTGGGCGGTTCGAGGAAGGTGCGATGACCGCCGCGCATCCGTGGCTGCCCTTCGGCACCAAAGTTCGGGTTACGGCGGCGAACGGCCGCAGCGTGGTGGTCACCATCACCGACCGGCTGCCGTCCCGCCGGCGGGTGATCGACCTGTCGCTCGGTGCCGCGCGGGTGCTGGGCATCGTCAGCCAGGGGCTGGCGCCAGTGTCGCTGGCGCCTGCCTAATCCGCCGCGGCCGGCTGGCCGCGGGGGACTATCGCGCGACGCCAATCTGGTCATGCCGGAGGAGCCGGGCTTGTCCGCGGCGATCAGGTGAACGAAATGCGCGCCATGAGGGCGAAGCGATGAGCGATCTCTATGATGCCGATGTAATGCTCTGGAGTGAGCGGCAGGCCGAGCTGCTGCGGCGGATCGCCGCCGGCGAACGCGTCAACGATCAGGTGGACTGGGAGAACGTCGTCGAGGAGATCGAGAGCGTGGGCCGCAGCCAGTTGAGCGCGGTGCGCTCGCACATCCTCCAGGCGTTTTTGCATGATCTCAAAGCGGCGGCGTGGCCGACAGCGCGCGATGCGCCGCACTGGCGATCCGAAGCGCGCCGTGCCCGGCTGGATGCGGCCGAAGCCTATGCTCCGTCCATGCGGCAGCGGATCGATCTCGCAAATCTTTATGCCAAGGCGCTCGGGATCATGCCGGACACGAACGACGGCCAGACGCCGCAGCCAGTGCCGCAGGTCTGTTCGGTGACGCTCGACGAGCTGCTGGCGGAGGGAGCCTGAGCGTTCAGGCGGACGGCATCGTCTGGCGAACGAGTGCATCGTACACCAGCTTAGCAGCCGCGACATCCTCGACGGCTATACCGACGGATTTGAACACGGTCGTGCAGCCGGACGGAGGCTTCTGCTTCGTCCCGGCAAATATCTCCCCCACCTCGGCGTAGATCGGCGCCTTTGACAGGATTACGTCACCTAACTCCTTGAGCACCGCCTCACGCAAATCGACGACCAGAACACCCGAGGTCATCACGTCATCATCGAGTTCCCGCCAGGTTGGGCGTGGCGAGCCGACTGCATTCACATGCACACCAGGCTTCAGCCATGATCCGTGCAAATACGGTTCGCGAGAACTCGTAGCAGTGACAACGATGTCCGCATCGCGCACTGCGAACTCGACGTTTGGTGCCAACTGCGCGCCATGCTTCGCAGCGAAGCGCCGAGCGTGTTCACTGGTTGGGCTCCAAACTCGCACCTCGTCAAAATCGCGGACCAACGAGAGTGCTTCCAAGTGTGCACTTGCTTGCACGCCGCTGCCGAGCAGAGCCAGGATAGGGGTCTCTGACGCTGCCAGATGTCTGGTCACGGCTGCGGAAACCGCCGCTGTTCGCATCTCCGTTATGAGGCGGCCGTCCATTACCGCCAGTGGCTCGCCGGTCTCGGGGACGAAACAGCAGGATCATGGCGAGATGGGTTGGAATGGCCGTTCCCGCATTGCCTGGATAGAAGCTGACAAGCTTGAGGCCCATCGCCTCTTCGGCCACGGCCGGCATGATGCCGAGATAGCGCTTGCCTTCTTCGATGACCAACATGTTGCGCACGGGCTGAAGTACCCGACCGGCGGAAAAGGCGGCGAGTGCCGGTTCCATCGCTGCGATGAGCGGTTCCCAGCGGAGGAGCGCGCGGACATCTGCCTCGTCCAAATACTGCACCATCGTCGCTCTCCATTACCGCCCGTGGCCTGGGCATCAAAAGGGATGCTGCAAGAATGCAGAGGCCGTATTCAGCCGCAATTCACAGGCCGGCACAAGGCGTTCTTTTCCAGACGGTTACCGATCCAACCGGCAGCGTGAACGTCTCATCTGTCGCGTCCGTAGAGCCGGCGCGCTGCATCAGGTGAAACCAGTTCGTCGCGCACATCGCGCGCCACCAGGTCCGGGTCGCGCGCCGCCGGGTCGCCCATGCCGCCGCCGCCGGGCAGCTCCAGGATCAGGCGGTCGCCGTCGGGGATCACCTGAAATCCCTTGGTCCGCAGTTTCGCCCCGGACTTCAGCTTCACCATGCCAGCGGCGCCCGGCATGCCGCCCTCGCGGCCCTTCGGCGCGTGCGCCACGCGGTCGAAGGTCGCATTCACCGCGAATTCCAGATCGCCCTTGGTGGCGACCTCCATGATCTGTCCGACGCCGCCGCGGGTGTGCCCGGCGCCGCCCGAATTCGGGCTGCAGTTCCTTCCGCCAGAAAATCAGCGGCGACGACATTCTCCGTCGCCTCCACCGGCATCGTGCGAACGCCGGAGGGAAAGGCCGTGGCATTCAGCCCGTCCAGGCTGCGCCGCGCGCCCGCGCCGCCGGAGTTGAAGGTGATGATCTCGAAATCGGCGATCACCGGCCGGTTGCCGCGCGCCTGGCCGGAGACCGACGCGCCGCCGCGCATCGGCGGGTTCCACAGCGACGATGCCCCCTCGGCGGCGACCCGGTCGGGCACCGCCTGGTGCAGGCATCCCATCATCAGGTCGGGCAGCAGATGGCCGATCACATGCCGCACCGAGACCGGATACGGGCGCGGCGCGTTCAGGATGCAGCCGTCCGGAATCTTCATGCGGAACGGCGACAGGCTGGCCCAGTTGTTGGGAATTTCGGGCGCGACCACGCACTTGATGCCGAAGCAGGAATAGGCGCGGCAATAGGCCGGCGGCACGTTGATGCCGCGGTTCGACAGGCCGGAGGTGCCGGCGAAATCGACCTCGATCGCGTCATCCAGGATGGTCATGGCGGCGCGAAAGGCGTGATCGGCTCCTCGTAGCCGTCGGACCAGATTTCGTCGTGATAGGTGCCTTTCGGCAGCCGCGCGATCTCCGCCAGCGTGGCGCGCAGCGAGCTGTCGAAGATGAAGGCGGCCAGCGGGTCGAGGCTGTCCATGGCGAACTCGTCCATCATCTCGACCAGCCGCTTCGCGCCGGCGTCGTTGCAGGCGCACAGCGAATAGATGTCGCCTTCCAGCTCCACCGGCAGGCGCGATCCGGCGCGGATGAAGTCGAAGAAGGTCTCGTTCGGACGGCCCTGCTCGAAGCAGCGGACGATCGGGATGTAGATCCCTTCCTCGAACACCGAGCGGCCTTCGGGCCCCATGCCGAGGCCGCCGACGTCGATCACGTGCGCGGTGTTGGCGAACAGCGCGACCATCCGGCCCTCGCGGAATGCCGGGGTCACCACCGTCAGATCGTGCAGGTGGCCGGTGCCCAGCCAGGGATCGTTGGTGATGTAGTGATCGCCGGGCTGCATCGTCTCCGCGGGGAATTTGCGCAGGAAGTGGCCGACGCTTTCGGCCATGGAGTTGACGTGGCCGGGCGTGCCGGTGACGGCCTGCGCCATCATGCGTCCTTGCAGGTCGAAGATGCCGGCGGAGAGATCGCCGGCCTCGCGCACCGTGGTGGAGAAGGCGGTGCGGATCATCGTCTGCGCCTGCTCCTCGACGACCGCGATCAGGCGGTTCCACATGATCTGCCGCTGGATCTGCGCCAGGGCGCGGTTTCCTTCGACATGATGTCATCCATCCAGACGTGTCAGTTCGATGTAGCCGAACGCGTTGAGCTGCGCCGACCAGCCGGGTCCGACCAGCGTGGAGGTTTCGTCCTCGGCGATGATCGCCGGGGCCGGCGATGCGCGTGCCCGGGCGCGAGCGCGGTCGCGATCGTGGACCGCCCAGTCCGCGATTTCGCCGGTGAGCGGTGTCGCGGACGGATTGGTGGCGCGGGCCCTCACCCGGATCGCTGCGCGATCCGACCCCGATCGGGTCGGGGGCAGGCTCTCTCCGCGAGCGGGAGAGGTGGGTGGGTGGCGTTGGGAACTGTGCTACGTTGACGGCGAAGCTCATGATCTCGACGTCCGAGCCGGGCACCGGCCGGTCGTAGAAGCGGGTGTATTCCGCGTCGTAGCCGTCGCGGAGCGCGGCGACGTCCTGCGGCGGTGCAGGCGGTGCCGGCAACGGCACCGGGAATTTCATGTCCCTGGCCGACATAGCGCATGTAGGCGAGGCGGCTTCGGTGGTCGGCGCGCCGAAGCTGCCTTCGTCCACCACCCTCCGCGCTTCGGCGGCCATGTCTTCGAGCAGCGCATTCACCGCGGCCACGTCGAAGGTGGAGAAGCGCTGATACAGGCTGCGCACCACCTCATAGCCGACCGGCGCGCGCAGGAAGCCGATGGCGCTGCCGACGCCGGCGCCGGACGGCACCAGCACGCGGGAGATGCCGAGCTTTTCCGCGACGCGGCACGCATGCACCGGACCGCCGCCGCCGAACGCGATCAGGGTGCGCCCGCCGATAGGTCTTGCCGGATTCGATCGCGTGGACGCGCGCCGCATTGGCCATGTTCTCGTCCACCATCTCGATCACGCCGAGCGCGGCCATCTCCGGCGACAGCCCCAGCCGGCCGCCGACTTCGGTGGCCATCGCCTCGCGTGCGGCGCCAGTGTCCAGTTGCATCGTGCCGCCGGCAAAGCGCGCCGGGTCGTAGCGGCCGAGCAGCAGGTTCGCGTCGGTGACTGCCGGCAGCCGGCCGCCGCGGCCATAGCAGGCCGGCCCGGGATCGGCGCCCGCGCTCTCCGGCCCGACGGCGATGCGGCCCATCGTGTCCACATGCGCCAGGCTGCCGCCGCCGGCGCCGATCTCCACCATCTCGATCACCGGGATGCGCAGCGGCAGTCCGGAGCCCTTCTTGAAGCGGCCGACCCGGGCGATCTCGAAACTGCGCGAGGTCTGCGGGCGGCCGTCGTCGATCAGGCAGATTTTCGCCGTCGTGCCGCCCATGTCGAAGGACAGCACGCTGGCTAGTCCGCACTGGCGGGCAATATGGGCGGAAAAGATCGCGCCGCCCGCCGGGCCGCTTTCCACCAGCCGGATCGGGAAACGGCAGGCGGTTTCGATCGTGGTCAGGCCGCCGCCCGACAGCATCAGGAAGATCGGCGCAGCGACGCCGGTTTGCCGCAGTTCCGCTTCCAAGCCGGCGCAGATAGCGGGCCATCAGCGGCTGCACGTAGGCGTTGGCGGCGGTGGTGGAGAACCGCTCCCACTCGCGCATCTCCGGCGACACCTCGCAGGACAGCGAGACCGGAAGGTCCGGCAGCTCCTGCGCCAGGATGTCCGCGCGCGCGCTGCTCATGCACCGGGTTGACGAAGGCGTGCAGGAACCCGACCGCGACGCTTTCCACCTGCTCGCGCTGCAGCCGGGGCAGCAAGGCGCGCAGCGCTGCCTCATCCAGCGGACGCAGCACGTTGCCTTCGTTGTCCAGCCGCTCCGGCACCGGCAGGCGCAGATAGCGCGGCACCAGCGGCTCCGGCAAGCGGATGTTCAGGTCGTACTGGTCGTAACGGCTCTCGTTGCCCATCGCCAGCACGTCGCGGAAGCCCTCGGTGGTGAGCAGCGCGGTGCGCGCGCCCTTGCGCTCGATGATCGCGTTGGTGGCGAGCGTGGTGCCGTGGATCACAGATGCGATGTCGGACGGCGCCAGTTGAGCGGCCGCGAGCACCGTCCGCACGCCTTGCATCACGCCCTGTTCCGGTGCGGACGGGGTGGTCAGGACCTTGGCGGTGAACCGGCGTGCGCCCTGCTCCAGCGCCAGGTCGGTGAAGGTGCCGCCGATATCCACGGCGAGGCGGGCAGCGGACGAGGCGGAAGACATCGGGGTAGGCCACCTGAGGACATGATTTCCGCCAGTCATACCGGCTCGTCCGGGTCTGGCAAAGCCAGGGTAGTGCGTCAGTTTGAATTTCCAGCCTCCAAAGCAGCACGCTGCGCCTTGGTCAAATAGGGGCCACGAGCCTTTGGCTCGGGCGCCGCTACACCGATTGACCTGAGCCCCTGAAACTCCTCCGATTTTGGGTAGAGTCCGCCCGAGCAGGAGGCGGAGATGAAGGGATCGCGTTTTACCGAGGAGCAGATCATTGGGATCCTGCGGGAGCAGGAGGCGGGGGCGAAGACAGCGGATGTCTGCCGCAAGCACGGTGTGAGCGGGGCAACGTTCTACAAGTGGAAAGCCAAGTTCGGCGGTCTGGATGTTTCCGAGGCGCGCCGGCTGCGGCAGCTGGAGGACGAGAACACGCGGCTGAAGAAACTGCTGGCCGACGCGATGCTGGACAACGCGGTGTTGAAAGACATTGCCTCAAAAAAATGGTGACGCCCGCGGCCAGGAGGGACGCTGTGCTTGCTGCGCGCGAGGCGCACGGCATCAGCGAGCGGCGGGCGTGCGCGATCCTCGGGACGGACCGGACGTCGGTGCGAACCGGCATCGCCGCGGTGATGACGCGCCGCTGCGGGCTCGGCTGCGTGCATTGGCGGGTGAGCGCCGGCGGTTCGGCTATCGGCGGCTTGGCCTGCTTCTAAAACGCGAGGGGTTGGCGCCGAACCACAAAAAGCTGCGGCGACTGTATGCCGAGGAGCGGTTGCAGGTGCGTCGCCGCGGCGGTCGCAAGCGGGCGCTGGGCACGCGGGCGCCGATCGCCCTGCCGGAGGCGCCGAACCGGCGCTGGTCACTGGATTTCGTCTCCGACACGCTGACGGACGGCCGCCGGTTCCGGGTGCTGTGCGTGGTCGATGACTTCACCAGGGAATGCCTGGCCTTGGTTGCCGACACGTCTCTGTCCGGGTGGCGCGTGGTGCGCGAGCTGGACGCGATCGCCGCCAGGCGCGGCCATCCGGCGAGCGTGGTCAGCGACAACGGCACGGAACTGACCAGCAGCGCGGTGCTGGCCTGGTCGCAGGACCGAGGTGTCGGCTGGCACTACATCGCACCCGGCAAGCCGCAGCAGAACGCCTTCGTCGAAAGCTTCAACGGCAAGCTGCGTGATGAGTGCCTGAACGAGACGTTGTTCACCTCGGTGCGGCAGGCGCGCGCGATCCTGTCGGCTTGGCGGCAGGATTACAACGAAGTGCGGCCGCACTCCGGGCTGGGCGGGCGCACCCCGGCCTCGAACATGCTGCCGTCGTGCTCGCCCGCGTCCAGGCCGCTGCGCGTCGCCTTCGGCGATGGCCTGCGGCCAGCCTTGACCCAGGCCGCGCGCGACGACGATGCGATGGAAGGCCGGGACATGGGGTAATCGCGGCTGGGATTAGCCTCCTGGCGGCAAAACGCCTGGAGGAACCCCCATGGAACCGTCCCACTACGCTGGTCTGGATGTTTCGCAGGAGCTGACGTCAATCTGTGTGATTGATGAGCAAGGCGCGATCATATGGCGTGGCAAGTGCGCCACCGCCCCCGATGTCTTGACCAGGACAGTCCGTCAGCACGCGCCACATCTTGTGCGCGCTGGGCTTGAGACTGGATTGCTGTCGAACTTCCTGACACGGGCTCTGCGCGCACGCGGGGTGCCGATAGTTTGCATCGATGCACGCCACGCCAAGGCGG
The DNA here is from genome assembly GCA_963810715.1 of uncultured Pseudomonadota bacterium. Classification (GTDB taxonomy): domain Bacteria; phylum Pseudomonadota; class Alphaproteobacteria; order Acetobacterales; family Acetobacteraceae; genus DATDIC01. The sequence continues at coordinate 229,421 of CAWEOZ010000006.1, forward strand.
CCCTGCGCGTGCAAATCAATAAGACCGACGCCAACGATGCGCACGGCCTGGCACAGGTGGTACGGACTGGCTGGTTCCGCGAGGTTACGATCAAAAGCATGGATGCGCAGTCGTTGCGGCTGCTGTTGGTAGCCCGCGCGCAGCTCATCTCGCAGCGTCAAGCGACGGCCAACACGTTGCGTGGCCTGCTGAAGGCATTCGGTCATGTGGTTCGCAAGGGAGCGGGTGGTCTGTTCGCGCGTCGCGTGCGAGAGGTCTGCGACGACAACCCGGCTCTGTGTGCCATCGCCGAGCCGATGCTTGCCGTCTGGCAGAGCCTACGGGAACAGATCTGTATCCTCGATGGGCAGCTGCTCAAGCGCGCGAAAGCTGATCCCGCTGCGCGGAGGCTCATGAGTATTCCGGCGGTTGGGGTGATCGTCGCACTCGCCTACGTCGCCGTCATCGACAATCCGGGACGGTTCAGACACTCCAGCACCGTCGGCGCCTACGTGGGCCTGACCCCGCGCCGCTACCAGTCGGGAGATGTCGATTGTGCGGGGCACATCTCCAAATGCGGCGACGGGCTTCTGCGCTCCTATCTGTTCCAAGCGGCAAATGCCATTCTCACACGCAAGGTCACCGACAGCACGCTGCGAAGTTGGGGGCGCGCAATGGTGGTGCGGATCGGCCTGCGTCGAGCCACCGTAGCGGTGGCACGCAAGCTCGCCGTCATCATGCACGCCGTCTGGAAAGCCGACCGCGACTTTGATTGCACGGGAATGCCCGCTCGCGTCTGAGCGGCCAACGGTTCCGTCCAGCGGGCGGAAGAACGTCCCTGCCGGGACGAGGCTTGGTGGCTCCGCTTTCTCCGCAGCGGCCCGCATCGCAGTGGTGACCGCGCCCGGGACATGAGGAGCACCGGCCTTCCGGATCGCCATGTTGCGGCTGCCTGCATGATGCTGTGCGGGGTGACCGCGGAAAGAACCATGATCCGGCAGTGCTGGCGTCCGAACCCCCGCAGCCTCGCACCGTGCTCGATTGCGTCAAGACCGCTACGCGCCGCTGCGCGGGGGCCTCGCCCCGTCTTGACCCAATCTCCGCTCGGCGCGTGGATCGCTGGTGGGCCGGGACGAAAAGCGGTACTCCAAGCCGAACAAAAAGCATTTTTGGGCTTGCAAAGGGAGCCGCGATTAAAGAACGCAGAAACGGCGCTTAACCGAACTGAGAAACACCGTCAGGATGGTCCTGACGGAAACCGCAAACTCTACTTCTGACTGGAGGGAAGTTGGGGCTCAGGTCAGAGCCTATGCAGTCGCGTACGCCCTCTTGCAATTGGCAGACGCGCAGCAAGCTACTGCCGCAGCGCTCGATCGAATCGGCCTCAATAGCAATAGCCCGGCAGGGGCACCTGGCACGACCGAATATATCGGGATGCAACTGAAAGATATTGCCGAGGCATTGGGCCGAGTTGCTGACGCCCAGAGCTGAGGCAAATTCAAACTGACGCACTACCAAAGCCAGAGGTGGAATGCCGCCGAGGATCGGTCACAATAGCGTGCGACACGCCTGAGGGCGCACGCGAGTCCACACCTTAGCCGGATAGCCGCGACGCGGCTGACATCGGGTGGAGCGGGAAGTCCATGGGCGCCGCGGATTCGTCTGACATGGGGGTCGATTTCTCTCAGGGCGTGGCGATCGCGCCGCTGGCGGATGGCGCGATGCTGCGGGGGCATGTCGGCGACGAGGCGGCACTGCTGGTGCGCCGAGGCGCCGAACTGTTCGCTATCGGCGCGACATGCACGCATTACGGCGGCCCGCTCGCCGAAGGGCTGTGGTCGGCGAGACGATCCGCTGCCCCTGGCATCATGCCTGTTTCAGCCTGCGCGGCGGCGAGATGCTGCGCCCGCCAGCGCTGAATGCCGTGCCATGTTGGCGCGTGGAGCAGCGTGACGGCACCGCCTTCGTGCGCGAGCGGCTGGCCCCGGCGAAACGCACGCTGCCCGGGACGGGCCTGCCGGACTCGGTCGTCATCATCGGCGGCGGTGCCGCTGGGAACATGGCCGCGGAAACGCTGCGACAGGAAGGCTATACCGGGCCGATCACCCTGCTCGGAGCCGATCCGGCGCCGCCTTGCGACCGCCCCAACCTGTCGAAGGACTATCTGGCCGGCACGGCGGAGGCCGACTGGATCCCGCTGCGGCCGAACGAATTCCATGCCCAGCAGGGCATCGATCTGAAGCCCGCTACGGCCGTGGCGGCGCTGGAGCCTGCCGCCAGGGCGGTGCGCCTGAAGGACGGCAGCCGCCTGTCCTACGGTGCGCTGCTGCTGGCGACCGGCGCCGAGCCCATTCGGCTGCAGGTGCCCGGGGGCCGATCTGCCGCATGTGCACGTGTTGCGCACACTGGCCGACAGCGACGGCTTGATCGCCGCGGCAAAAACCGCCCGGCAAGCGGTGGTGATCGGCGCCAGCTTCATCGGCCTGGAGGTCGCCGCGTCCTTGCGTGCCCGCCAGATTGCCGTGCATGTCGTTGCACCTGAAACCCGGCCGATGGAGCGCGTCATGGGCCCGGCGATCGGCGACATGATCCGGGCGATCCACGAACAGCACGGCGTGGTGTTCCATCTTGGCGCCACAGTGACGGCGATCGATGCCGCCGGGGTCACGCTGTCGAGCGGCGAGCGCATGGCCGCGGAGCTGGTTGTTGTCGGCATCGGGGTACGCCCGGCTGACGGCACTCGCCGAAGCGGCGGGGCTTGCCGTCGATCGCGGCGTGCTGGTTGACGAATATCTGCAAACCAGCGTGCCGGGAATTTACGCCGCCGGCGATATCGCGCGCTGGCCTGATCCGCGCAGCGGCGAGCGCATCCGCGTCGAGCACTGGGTGGTGGCGGAGCGGCAGGGACAGACCGCCGCGCGCAACATGCTGGGACTGCGGCGCCGCTTCGATGCCGTGCCGTTCTTCTGGAGCCAGCACTACGACACGACGATTTCCTATGTCGGACATGCCGATCGTTGGGATCGCATCGATTTTGACGGCGATCCGGCCACGCGCGAGTTCGTCGCCGGCTTCTGGCGCGGCGACCGTATGCTGGCGACCGTGAGTGCCGGTCGCGACCTGGACAGCCTGCGTGCCGAGGCGCGGCTGGAGGGTGAGCCATGACCGGGCAGGCGATTGCCGCCGAGCAGATCCGGCTCAAGCGCGCCTATGAGCCGCCCATGCCGGAGGATGGCACCCGCGTCCTGGTCGATCGGTTGTGGCCGCGCGGTGTGAGCAAGGCGGATGCCGCCATCGATCACTGGTACAAGGAGATCGCGCCGAGCATAGGGCTGCGCCGCTGGTTCGGTCACGATCCGGCTCGTTGGGCGGAGTTCCAGCACCGCTATGTGCGGGAACTCCAGCAGCAGGAATTGATGCTGGGGGAGATCGCCGAGCTGGCGCGGCAGGGCGTCGTGACGCTGGTGTTCGGCGCCCGCGACGAAGCGCATAACGACGCGGTGGTCCTGCGGGACATGCTGCTGCGGCATGGCCAGGCCCATCGCCCCCGAACGCATCATGGAGGACAGTCGTGACCGATGCCATGTATCCGCGGCCCAGCCACGAACTCTTCTCGGTGTTCGCCGATGGCGCACTGCCGCGCAAGATGAAGCAGATCATCGCGGTCGCGGTCGCCCACGTGACGCAATGCCCCTATTGCATCAAGGGACATACCAAGGCGGCGCTGCACACGGGAGCAACGCCGCAGGAGCTGATGGAGGCAATCTGGGTGGCATCGGAGATGCGTGCCGGGGGCGCCTATGCCCACGCGGCGCTGATGTTGGACGTGGTGAACGAGGTGCCAGCGAAGCCGGGCGAATAGCAATCCGGGTAATGGTGACGGCGGGACGAAACGATCGGGCGGCCCCAGACCTTGCACCGTACATTCGGGGTGATCAGCGCAAGTACGGCAGTCATACCGATGGCGGGTGGTGACAAGAGATGACGAAGTCAGGTGATCATTTGACGACCTCGCGGTAGAAGACGAGGTCCCAGTATGGTCCGAAAATGAAGTTCCTGACCTCCTTCCGGCGGGCCACCTGCGTGGTCGGCTCGAACATGATCAGGTAAGGCCCATCGGCCAGGACTTCACGCTGCAACTCCTGGTAGATCGCCTCGCGCTTTGCCGGATCGCGTTCGCGGACGGCTTCATCGACCTGCGCCGATGCCTTCGGTTCGCCCAGTTGTTGCGCCACGCGACGGTGCGTGCCTTCGACTGGTCCGAGTTATCTTTGTTGCGGGCAAATGTCTCCGCATTGGAGTGGGGATCGAGATAATCCGGCGACCACATGATAAGCAGCATCTGGTGCTGGCGGGCGCGATAGCGGGTCCAGACCTGCTTGTCCTCCCCGGCAAGGATGGAGATTTTGATGCCGGCCTGCGCCATGGTCGCCTGGATGGACTGCGCGATGTTCGTCCACGGAGGCGAGCTGAACGCGTCCAGGGTGACCGAAAATCCGTTCGGAAAACCGGCTTCGGCCAGCAGCGATTTCGCCTTGGCGACGTCCAGCTTGTACGGGTTGCTGTCGATCGCAGCCCACATGCCATCAGGCAGGAAGGTCTGATGGACGGTGAACTGGCCTTTCAAAAAGCTCTTCGCCATCCCCTCATAATCGATCAGATAGCGCAGCGCCTCGCGCACTTTCGGATTTGCCAGATGCGGGTCGGACTGATTGAGGGCGACATAGGACGTATTGACGGACGGCTGAGTGTCCACCGCTATCGTGTTGCTGCCCGCAAGGGACACAATCTGGTCCGCGGTCAGATCGCGGGCGACATCGACGTCGCCGCGCTGCAATGCCAGCAACTGCGCGGAGGGATCCGCCATGTGCTGCAGAATCACGCGGCGCATATGCGGTGCACCGAGATGATAATCCGGATTGGCTTCCAGCACGACGATCTCATCGGGCTTCCAGCTGCGCAGCTGGTAGGCGCCGGATGCGGCAGCGTTGGAGCGTAGCCAGCCGTAGCCGAGATCGCTGCCTGACTGATGAGCAAGGGCGGCTGATTTTTCGACGACCGAACCGATCGTCGATGAGACGACATTGAGTACGAGACTGGGTGCAAGCTGCTGCGGGACAGTGAACTGCACCGTCTGCGGGTCGAGGCTTTTGACCAGGTCCGCGACGTTGTCCTTGGTCCAGCCGAACTGGTTGAGCAGGAAAGCGGGCGTCTTATCCAGCAACACGACCCGCTGCAGCGAAAATGCCGCGTCATCGGCGGTGACCGGTGATCCGGATTGGAACTTGAGTCCGGACCGAAGCGGAAAGGTGAAGGTCTTTGCATCGCTGCTGACGGTCCAGCTCGTGGCGACACCGCCGACCAGTTTGGTAAGATCGTTCGCCTCGAACCGAACCAGCCGGTCGTAGACGTTGGTCATGACCTCGCCGGCACTGGCCTCGTAAACCTCGGCTGGGTCGAGCGAAATAATGTCGCTGATATTCTTGCCGATCACCAGCGTGTTGTCGGGCGTGGCGGCGCGGGCCGGGATCGCGGCTCCCACACCGGCGGCTGCCACCCCGGCCATGAGCCCCCGTCGCCCGATGACAGTGTTGCCCGAAATCGGTCCGTTTTGTCCCATGCTGACCCCTGTTTCGTGTCGGCCGGATCGCGGTGTTCGAGCCCGCGGCAAGGCCTCGCCCCTTTATTGCGATCAGCAGATACATCCACGTATCCAATCTGTCCAGGCTGGACGTCGGGCGAATATTGCGTCACCTCATCGCGCAGGAGGAAACATGACGACGATCCCTGCATCAGCCAGTCCATGAGCGACGCAAGGTCGGCCCAGAACCTCGCTTATACGCTGATCCGGGACCGCATTCGCTCGGGCCGGCTGGCCGGCGGGTCGCGGGTTATCGCCGAGGAGATCGCGGTGGAGCTCGCTCTCAGCCGCATGCCGGTGCGAGAGGCCATCCGGCAGCTTGATTCAGAAGGGCTGGTGACGATCCGTCCGAATCGCGGGGCGGTGGTGGTTGAGCTGAATGGCGAGGAACTGGTCGAGCTGTTCGAAATGCGGGCCGTTCTGGAGGGGCTTGCGGCCCGGCGCGCGGTGCGCCGGCTGGACGAGGATGCCGAGGATCAGCTTTTCCTGGCGCTTCGCCGGCTGAAGCGGGTTGCCGGGTCGGTGGACAGGTTCATCGAGCAACATAATGCACTGCACGCTTTCATCTGCGGACTGGGGACCGTGGGCGGCGGATCGGGCCGGCTGGCAACCGAGACCGAGCGCTTGCGGGCGGCCGTCGAGCCGTATCTGCGCCTGTACTTCACCCATCATGGCGGGGCGGAAACCACGGCGACGGAGCACGCCGATCTGGTCGAAGTGCTGCTCGGCCGGGATCCCGATGAAGCCGAGGCGTCGATGCGGCGGCACGTTCTGTCCACCGCAACGGACCTTGCGGCGCTGCTGAGCCGGCCGGCGCCCGCGCCCGCGGTTTGACATTCAGGCGGGGCGCCCGGTATTTGGATACATTCATCCAACCCGCTTAGTATGGCGCCTGCAAGACTGGAGACAACCGTTATGGATGCGACCCTCGACATACCGGCGCCGCCGAACTCGAACATCGCCCGCGACCGCGCCTACCTGCTGCATCCCATGACCGATCTCGTCCGGCACCAGCAGGAAGGCGCGCTGGTGGTGGCAAAGGGGGATGGTGCTTACGTTATAGATGAAACCGGCCGCCGCTTCATCGAGGGCGTTTCGGGGCTATGGTCGGTGACGCTGGGTTTCCATAACGAGCGGCTCGCGCTTGCCGCGTATCGGCAGATGATGGAGCTGCCGAGCTACCACATGTTTCGCTTCAAGAGCCACACGCCGGGGATCGAGCTGGCGGAGCGGCTGATTGCCATGGCCCCCGTGCCGATGTCGAAGGTGTTTTTTGCCAACTCAGGCTCCGAGGCGAACGACACCGCGATCAAGCTGGTCTGGTACTACAACAATGCGCTGGGGCGGCCGGACAAGAAGAAGATCATCGCCCGGCGGGGCGGTTATCATGGAGTGACGATTGCTACTGGCAGCCTGACGGGGCTGGCGCGCAACCACACTGACTTCGATCTGCCGATCGACCGCATCCTTCACGTGGACTGTCCGCATTACTGGCGCGGCGCGAGGCCGGGAGAGAGCCAGGAGGCTTTCGCGTCGCGATTGGCCACCGATCTGGAAGACACCATCATTGCCGAAGGCCCGCACACTGTTGCCGCGTTCATCGCGGAGCCGGTGATGGGATCAGGCGGCGTTATCGTGCCGCCGGCGACCTATTTCGAAAAAGTGCAGGCGGTACTCCGGCAATACGACGTGCTGTTCCTGGTCGATGAGGTGATCTGCGGTTTTGGCCGGCTCGGCGATATGTTCGGTTGCCAGACCTACGATCTGAAGCCGGACATGATCACCTTGGCGAAAGGTCTTTCCTCGGGGTATCAGCCGATCTCGGCGTTGATGGTGTCCGAGCCGATTTTCGCGGCCTGCCTGCGTCAGAGCGAAAAGATCGGGGTTTTTGGTCATGGCTTCACTTATTCCGGTCACCCGGTCTGCGCCGCCGTCGCGGTGGAGACGCTGAAAATTTACGAAGAAACCGATGTGATCGGCCATGTGCGCGAGATGGCTCCTCTGCTGCAGAACGAACTGCGCGCCTATGCCGACCACCCGCTGGTGGGCGAGGTTCGCGGGGTTGGGCTGGTCGCCGGGCTGGAACTGGTGCGCGACAAGGCGACGCGCGACTCCTTCGCTTCGGAGCAGAATATCGGTTTGTTCATCGAGCGGCGCTGCCAGGAGCACGGTGTCATCTTACGGGCGCTCGGGGATACGTTGACGGTGGCACCGCCGTTGATCGTCGACCGCGAGACGCTGGCGGAGGTGGTGCGGGTGGTCGGCGTGGCGCTCGACGAGACGTTGCGCCATGTGAAGGCTGAGGGGTGGAAGTGATGCGTTGTTGCTCCAGGGCGGCGGGCGCTATTCGCGCAGCGGCGTGACGGCAATCGCAGCTCCGGGTGCAGGTGTCGTCGCCTCCGGCGCGTAGAGTTTGATGTAATTGCGAGAGAGAATATGGTAAACGCCTTCCGGGCAGATCAGCCTGGACATGGCGGTACCGATCAAAGAACTCGCCATGAGCGGAACCATCATGTTGTGGTCAGCGGTCATTTCGCCGACGATAACAAACGCCGTGATGGGTGCCTGCACGACCCCGGAGAAGTAACCGACCATCCCAAGCAGCACGATTGCCGCGACCGGCACGGTGGGAAACATGGTCGCAACGTCGGAGCCGAGCCCGGCGCCCACGGCCAGCGACGGGGAGAACAGCCCGCCGGGAATGCCGGCAATGGACGACAGCGTGGTCGCCAGCAGTTTCAGTATCCCAAACGACCAGGGAATCGGTGTGCCGTTGTCGATCAAGGCCTTTACCTGCGGATAGCCCGTGCCGAACACCGTGTTGCCCGACAACAGCCCGCACAGCGCGACGCCCAACCCGCAGCCCAAGGCCATCAGGATCGGATGACGCTTGAGCAACGGACCGGTGCGGCCGGGCAGCCCGCGCGCCATGACCACCAGAACTCGGCTGAAAATGCCCCCGAGCAGGCCGCCGGCGATGCCGCAGATCGGCACCGCCGCCCAGCCGATGGCACTGCCGAGAACCTCGTTGGCGACGCCGAAGTAAGTGTAGTTGCCCATCAGCGCCACCGAGACGATGCCGGCGGCGATGATGGTGCCGATGACCAGGCCGTTCGCCCGCTCGTCGAATGAGCGGCTCATTTCCTCGATCGCGAAGATCACTCCGGCCAGGGGCGTGTTGAACGCGGCGGCAATGCCCGCCGCGGCACCCGCCAGGATCAGTCCGGGCTGACGGGCCGGCGACAGCCGACCGAGCGCGAACATCAACGAGGCGCCGACCTGCACGGTCGGTCCCTCACGCCCGATCGATGCGCCGCAGAGCAGGGCACCGAGGGTCAACACGATCTTGCCAATGCCCAGCCGCAATGAGACGAGTCGTTCGCGCTCTCGCTGGCCCCACAGTTTTCGTGCGGCGATCGCCTGTGGGATGCCGCTGCCCTCGGCGTTGGGGAAGTGCTTGCGCGTGAGCCAGGTAAGCGCCGCGAAGCCGAGCGGCGTGAGCAGCAGCGGTATCAGCGGCCACCTGTGGATGAGCCGCTCGAACACGGCATAGGCGTGATCTGCTCCGACGGCCATGATGACGCCAGCAAGCCCGACCGCACAGCCGCCGAGCAGGAAGATCAGGCGCTGGCGGCCACGCAGCAGTTCGACGCGCATGCTGCGAGACAATCGGACGGGAGATTTCGAAGAGGCGCGACGCAACGGGCGCTCCGGACAAGGGTGGCCGTCGGCGTTGCGCCTCGGCAAGAGGTGGAGGTCCGGGGCGGAATCGAACCGCCATACGCGGATTTGCAGTCCGCTGCATCACCACTCTGCCACCGGACCGGGGGTGCACTCGGTATATCGTGCGCCATTGGCTATGTGGTCAAGGCTCGCTCCAGGATGGTACAGCGGGGCACGATGACCGTGGGGTCACCGCTGCTGCGCCAGCACCGCCGCCCTGTGGGCAGTTACGCTATGTAACGTCGCGATTTGCCGGCGGGTAACCGGTCGCGGCGGATAACCCGCCGTCATCGCCGGGGTATCCGTTCCGAAATGGTCATGCTGCGCGGCGTCACGGTGCTCGGGGATTTTCTGCGGCCGGACGGCAAGGGCCGCACCGGCGGGGTCGATCGCCCGACCGCCTGGCTGTTCAACGCCATCAGGCGGCAGATCGAACTGGCGAGCGGCCTGCCCGTGGACCTGCTCACCACGACCGCGCATGCGGAGCTGAACGCCTGGGTGTCGTCCCTACGTACGCCGGAAACGGCTGATGCGTTTTGGGCGTCCTGCTACGAAGAAATCTGCTCGCCTGCGGCAGAGGGCGTCGAACGGGTGGTGCGGGAGCGGCTGCACGGGCGCTTCTGTGTCGGTTACGAGTTGCCGCCCTATGTCGTGCGGCTGCTCGAAACCTGGTCGGTTCCCTACGTGGATCTGCGCGTTCATCCGATCCGTTTCATGGACGATTTGATGTTTGCGGTTGGTGCCTCGGATCCGGCGACACGGTGCGTGCTTTCGGCCATGGCCGTAGCAGAGGCTGAGGTGAGCATGACCGCCGGCTTGCGCGAGGCGATGTGCCGCCTGATCAGCGATGCCAGTTTTCCCGAAGACACGCTGCTGGTGCTCGGGCAGCGGCCTTTTGACTCCAGCCAGATTGTCGGTGGTGCGTTCTTCGACGCGATGGATCACTTGCCGCAGATCACGGACATATGTGCGCGGTATCGTGCCGTGCTGCTCAAGCCCCACCCGAACGAGCGCGAGCACAGCCTGCTCGTGGCCGTGGCCGGGATCGCTCCCAATATTCTGGGGGTTATCAATGACAATGTGTATCGCATGCTGGCGATGCCGCAGATTTCGGCCGTGCTGACGGTGTCTTCCAGCGTCGCCTACGAAGCGCCCTATTTCGGCAAGACGGTGCATGCGCTGGCGCCATTGCCAATCCGCCTCGGCTGGCGCGGTGACCGGCTCGACAGTGACATGTGCGCTGCTCTGGATGATTGCGTGCTGTCGCCGGATTTCTGGCGCGTGGTCCTGCGGCCTCACGTGCCGGTGACGCCACACGATGGCGTGTGTTTTCCCGCCAAGCCAAACCGGCTCCGTATCGCGCTCGAACTCTTTCTGGAACTTCAACGAGATCGATACCGACCGCATTCCTTCGGCGGCTGTCTCGCACTGAATGGCCCGCGTGGGTTCGACGCCTGACGAGTCGGTTCACGAACGCGACAACGACGGAACAAGGCCGGTATCACCGGGGTTCGATTTGGTGTCGAACCACCTGGCCCTGACATGCAGGGCTCGAGCCACCGTCCGGGCACCACATGGTTACTCAGATTTCGCGAGCCTCTGATTCGATCCGGCGCATTGCTCGGTTGCCTTGCTGCGGTGAGCGGATGCAGTTCGGTGCTGTCGGCAACCACGGCGGACGTGGCCGGGGTGGCCAGCGCCGGGATCAGCAGCGGCGTGACCAGGAACGCCGCGGTGGGGACCGGGATCGGGTTGGGTGTGGCGGCGGCGGCCAATGCCGCGCTGGACTATGCGGAGCGCCGGGTCCATCGCGTCGAGCAGGAGCGGATCGCGGCGGCCGCCGGACCGCTCGCGCCGGGTCGGGTCGCCTACTGGAACGTCGTGCACGACCTGCCGATCGAAGACGACGAGCATGGCCGGGTGACGGTGTACCGTTCCGTTATCGCGCCCGGCTTTGTCTGCAAGGAGATCGTGTTTTCGGTTGAGGGCAGCGGCAGCAAGGCCGCGGAGAAAACCGAATTCTACACCACCACGATCTGTTTCAACGGGCAGCAGTGGCAATGGGCTGAAGCCGAACCGGCAACCGCGCGGTGGGGCGCGCTGCAATGAGGCCGGCGGGTCCGCGGGCGGGCGCGGTCCTGCTGGCGGTGGGACTGCTGCTGGGGGGCTGCAAGGATTTCGGAACCATTGCCGGCGTCGCCAGTGGATCGGCAAGCGCGGCGGCGACGGGGAATCCGGCGGTGGGGATTGCCGTGGGCATCGGGATAGGCGCCGCCGGCAATTTCCTGGTTCGGTATATCAGCCGGGTGCGGGCGGGCGCCGAGCAGGACGTGATTGCCACGACGGCCGGCGGCCTGCCTGTCGGCGGCAGCGCACCATGGGCGATCCATCACACCATTCCGATCGGCAACGAGCATGGAGAGCTGCGCGTGATCGACCTGATCACCACGCCGATAGCCGTATGCAAGGCGGTGATCTTCTCTGTCGCCGATGGCACGGGTCGGAAGGCGCCGCGGCATTGGTATCAGATCGACGTGTGTCGTGACCCGCAAGGCTGGAAATGGGCAAGCGCCGAGCCGGCGGTGATGCGATGGGGCTTTTTGCAGTAGCCGTTAGCGGCTCGGGGCGCTGTTCCGAGCGAAACTGGCGAAGACCGTCAGTGCATCGGGCCGTTGGAATAAGCCTTCAGAAACGTTTCGACCGCTCCGGTGACCGTGTGGTCGATCTCGGCCTCCGAAGGAGCCGGCGTCACTCCCAGCGCCGCACGCGTATAGCAGCCGCATTTGAGCATGCCGGCAAACTGATCGGCGGCCTGTATCGGGTCCGTGACCGCCAGCCGGCCGGCGGCGGTTTGCTCGCGGAGCCAGGCGCTGAACGTGGTGGTGAAGGTCATCGGGCCGCTCTCGTAAAAGCCGCGGCCAAGCTCCGGGAATCGGATACTTTCCGCGATCACCACGCGGTGGATCGCGAGCGATCGGTCTTCCAGCAGGAAGCGCAGCATCCGGTTGGCGAGCCGAGTGAGTGCGGTGCGCACATCGTCCTGATCGGCGGGAAGGAAATCCTGCACCGCGAGGTTCGACTGACAGGCTTCCCGTATGATGGTGGCGAAGAGCTGATCCTTGGAGCGGAAATAGGCATACAGCGTCGCCTTGGAGGCGCCGGCCGAGCGCGCGATGGCGTCCATGCTGACGGCGCCATAGCCTTGGGCGATGAACAGGTCCGTCGCGGCATCCAGGATGGCGTGACGCTTGGAGGATTCGGCCTCGGAGGGCCGTTGCAGGGAGGCGCTCATCTGAGCCGGACAATTGGCGGGATCGCCGCGCTGGTTCAAGCGAAAAATTGAACTGAACCGTATAGTTTAACTTGACCCCTGGTCATGCCCCTGCCATCTGGGTCTGCGAACTGAACCGTTCAGTTCAAGGGGCGGACTATGAACGCGATTTCAGAGAAGCTGGTGGCAGAACAGGCGGAAGGGCAGAGCCGGGCGGCTCCGCCGGTCAGGCGTCTGCGCCGGATGCTGCGGCCGGCGGTGGGGATTGTGCTGGTGGCTGGCGTGGCGCTGGTGGCGAACTGGTGGTTCACCGAAGGGCGCTACGTGCAATCCACCGACGATGCCTACGTTCAGGGCGATATCGCCGTGCTTGGACCGCGCATCGAGGGTGACGTGATCGGCATTCCGGTTGCCGACAACGAGGTGGTGCATGCGGGGGATCCGCTGATCCTGCTCGACCCGAGCGACTGGCAGGCGCGGCTCGATCAGTCCCGTGCGGCGGCGGCGGAAGCCGCTGCGGCGGTGATGACCGCCGGACGGCAGATCGTGCAGCAACAGGCGATGATCTCGGCGGCGCAGGCGGCGATCACGGATGCCGAGGCGCAGCAGGTGCTGGCGAACGCGGACGCGTCCCGCTCCAACGAGTTGACAAAGGCGGGGTGGTCGTCGCGGCAGGCGAATGATCAGGCGGTGGCCGACCGGCGCAAGGCGGATGCGGCGCTGATGGCGGCGCAGGCGCGGAAGACCGCCGCCGAGCAGCAGCTTGCGGTGGATGCGGCGCAGCTTGTGCAGGCGCAGGCGCGCCAGCAGAGCGCGGCGGCGGCGGTGAAGCTGGCGGCGAACAACTTGTCCTACACCACGATCCGCGCGCCATTCGATGGTATCGTCGGTAACCGGGCGGCCCAGCTCGGCGAGCATGTGCAGACCGGCGCACAACTGATCGCGGTCGCGCCGCTGCGGCGGCAGCTCTACGTGACAGCCAATTTCAAGGAAACGCAGCTCGCCCATATGCAGCCGGGGCTGAAGGTGCAACTCAGCGCCGACATTGATCCGGATCATCCGGTCGAGGGCCGGGTGGACAGCTTGGCACCGGCCACCGGCGCGCTGTTCAGCCTGCTGCCGCCGGAAAACGCGACCGGCAACTTCACGCGCGTGGTGCAGCGGGTGCCGGTGAAGATCACGCTGGACCCGGCGCAGGCGGATGCTGCGGCCTGGCTGCGGGCCGGTCTGTCGGTGACTGCCAGCGTCGATACGCGTGGCGCCGCAGGGAAACAGCTCGGTCTGTTCGGTGCGGCGACCGCCACGCTGCGGCGGGTGGTGCCGTGACAGCTTCCGACCGCCGTCTGACCTGGCGCGAATGGGCCGGGTTCATGGCGATGGTGGTCGGGATGTTCATGGCGATCCTGGACATCCAGATCGTCAGCGCCTCGATCACCGACATCCAGGCCGGGCTGGCAGCGAGCCCGGACGAGGCGGCCTGGGTGCAAACCAGCTACCTGATCGCGGAGATCGTGATGATCCCGCTGTCCGGCTGGCTGTCGCGCCTGCTGTCCACGCGCATCCTGTTCGTGTGCAGCGCGCTCGGGTTCACGGTATTTTCGCTGCTGTGCGCCGGGGCGAGCAATCTGGGCGCCATGGTGGTGTTCCGCGCCGCGCAGGGCTTCATCGGCGGGGCGATGATCCCGACCGTGTTCGCTACAACCTTTCTGCTGTTTCCCGGCGAGCAGCGCACCCGCATGTCGGTGGTGATCGGGCTGACGGCGACTCTGGCGCCGACCATCGGGCCGACGCTGGGCGGCTGGCTGACCGACAATTATTCCTGGCACTGGCTGTTTCTTATCAACGTGCCGGTGGGCGCGTTGGTGGCGGCGACGGTGTGGACCTGCCTGGACATCGACCGGCCGAACTGGAGCCTGGCGCGCAATTTCGACTTCACCGGGCTGCTGCTGATGGCGGTGTTCCTCGGCGCGCTGGAATATGTGCTGGAGGAGGGCGAGCGCTGGGACTGGTTTCAGGACGAGACGATCTTCTGGGCCGGGATCGCCTCCGCCGTGTGCGGCGTGTTGTTCTTCTGGCGGATGCTGACGCGAAGTGAGCCGCTGGTGGAGCTGCGGGCGTTCGGCAACGCGAATTTTGCCTTCGGGTCGCTGTTCAGCTTCGTGCTGGGGACGGGTCTGTACGGGTCGGTGTATCTGCTGCCGCTATTCCTGGCGCGGGTGCGTGGGTACGACAGCTTGCAGATCGGCGAGACGATGTTCGTCACCGGCGTGGCGATGTTCCTGTCGGCGCCGATCGCCGGACAGTTGGCGCAGCGGGTGGATCTGCGGATGATGCTGGCGGCCGGGCTGGCGATGTTCGGCGGTGGGCTGTGGTGGATGGCGCATCTGACGTCCAATTCGGCGTTCTGGGAGCTGTTCGGTCCGCAGGCGCTGCGTGGCGCCTCCATGATGTTCATCATGCTGCCGGTCAACCAGATCGCGTTGGGGCGGCTGCCGCCGGCGGCGGTGAAGAACGCGTCGGGGTTGTACAACCTGATGCGCAACCTGGGCGGAGCGGTCGGGCTGGCGATGATCAATACGGTGGCAACATCCCGGCTGGCGGCGCACACGCTCCACTTGCAGGAGCAGGTGACGTGGGCGAGGCCGGGTGCGGTCGGGACGATGAACGCGATGACGCAGGCGATGCAGCCGGATAAGGCGGGCAATGCGGCGCTGGCGGCACTGAAGCAGGTCGCGCTCATGGTTCAGCAGCAGGCGCTGACGCTGGCTTACAACGACGTGTTGCTGCTGATGGCGGCGACGTTCATCGTCGTGCTGCCGCTGACATTGTTGCTGGCGAAACCGGCGAGCGGCGCGGCGGGGGCGCACTGAGTTTTGGCGCGCCGCGGCGGTAGGCTGAGTTTCAGTTATCCGGCGGTCCGGCGATGTGGAAGCGCCGGTATCCGATAGCGATCAGGCAGGCTTGAGATCGTCTGCCTCGGGCACCACCCGCCGACCAGAATCGGCTCGATCACGAAGGGGTGAGATCGATACTAAAGCTATTGCCTAACTGTCGGCGGCCTGATAGTTAGGCATATGCTTAACCAATCGGCCGATCTGGACCGTCTGTTTCACGCTCTTGCTGATCCGGCGCGGCGCGCGATGGTGGAGCGGCTTAGCCGGGGGCCAACGCCGGTGAGTGAACTGGCGCGGCCTCTGCCGATGTCGTTGCCGGCGGCGATGCAACACCTGGGCGTTCTCGAGGCGGCGGGGCTGGTGCGATCGCACAAGGTGGGGCGGGTGCGCACCTGCGCCATCGAACCTGAAGCGCTCAGCCTGGCCGAGCACTGGATCAACGCGCGGCGGGTTGAGTGGGGCCACCGGCTCGACCGACTGGGCGACTATCTGGAAGTCCTCAAGGCCGAGGAGGAGACGGGCGGTGCCGGCCAATGATCCGTTACCGAACTCATCCGTTCGGCGGATAGCCCCCCGTGCTTGCCGACAGCAGCGATTTCTGAACACACACAGGATACGGAGACGACCATGCAGGCCTCGAAGCCAGACCAGACCTCGGAGACGAATACGGGCGCACAGCAGCCTCCGCCGCTTCGGTTGTCGCGCACCTTCCACGCGCGCCGCGAAACGGTGTTCAACGCCTGGAGCTCGGCCGAGCACGTCAAGCGCTGGTTCAGCCCGGACACCTACACGGTGGCGGACGCGCGCGTAGAGATGCGCGTGGGCGGTGCGTTCGACATCTGCATGCGGGCTCCGAACGGCACGGAGCACTGGACGCGGGGCGCGTTCGTGGAGGTGATCCCACACGCGCGACTGGTGATCGACATGTACGCCACCGACGCGGCAGGCGAGAGATTGTTCCGCGCCTATACGGAGGTTGAATTCTCCGATGCGCTGTGCGGCACGCTGATGGAGGTGGTGCAGACCTACACCTTTGCCAATCCGGCGATGGCTGCGCCGATGGTGAGGGGCGCGCCAGAGGGCTGGCGCACCACGCTCGACAAGCTGGAGGCAGAGGTCGTGCGCATGCAGGGCGGATCGGGCATCGAGACCCGCTCGGTGGTGCACGCCAGCTTCGATCTGGAGCGCACCTATGACGCGCCCGCCGCGTTGGTGTGGAGGGCGCTGACCGATGAGACGGCCAAGCAGAAATGGTTCGGCGGCACGCCGGGACGTTGGGAGCTGCTGGAGCGCCATATGGATGTGCGCCCAGGCGGCCGCGAGCGGCTGAAAGGCCGCTGGGAGGGCGGGGTCACGTCCACGTTCGATGCGACGTATCACGACGTGATCGCCAACGAGCGGCTGATCTACAGCTACGAGATGTACATGAACGACAAGAAGATATCGGTGTCGCTCGCAACCATGCAGTTGAAGCCGCAAGGCGGGAGAACCACGCTGATGGTCACCGAACAGGGGGCGTTTCTCGACGGTTACGACGATTCCGGCTCACGCAAGCAAGGGACGGAGCATCTGCTCGATGCGCTGGGTCTATCATTGAAGAACTGAGCGCCTCGCCCTACTCGGCCATGCGCGAAAACGTATTATATCAAATGCAACCAAGCCGCTATGGCCAGACCGGTGGGTGGGTGCCCGGCGGCACCGAAGGGCGCTCCCACCGCGCCGGGGTCGCCGACAGGGCGGCGGCGTGGCGCACCGCCGCAAGGCGGCCAAACCCGGACGACCTATCCTCCATCAGATCGGCAATCTGCGCCCGCGACGGCAGGGGGCACGAAAACCCGTCCGCCGCCCGCCCGAGCCCTCGGATCCAGTGCCCGGTGCGGGCCAACGACACCCCGACATGCCAGCTCCCGCCCTCGGTCGCCCGACGGTACAGGCCCGCCAGCGCACCCAGGGCCAGCAGGTATCCCGATGAATGGTCCAGCGCCTGCACGGGCAGCGGCTTCGGCCGGCCCGGCTCGCCGGTCGCTTCTGCTTCCGCGGCATTGAACCCGCTGGCGGTTTGCACCAGGCTGTCGAACCCTCGTCGCCCGGACCACGGCCCGGTATGGCCATAGGCGCACAACGACACGTACACGATGCCCGGCCGCAACTGGGCCGCCGCCTCCGGGCCGAACCCGTGGCCGGCGATGGCGCCCGGCCGGTAGCCTTGAACAAAAATGTCGGCTTGCCTGAGCAGTTCGCGCAGAGTCTCCCGGGCAGAGGGCGTGCGCAGATCGAGCTGCGCCGACAATTTCCCGCGGCCGGTGTCGATTGCCAGGGTCGGTGGGTTGAACAGATGCGGCCCGGTGATCAGCAGCACGTCCGCTCCGTGCGCTGCCAGCGTACGCCCACACACCGGCCCGGCAATGACGCGGGTCAGGTCGAGTACGCGAATGCCGCCCAGCGGCCGATCCGCGGGCGGCATCGGCTCCGCCGGCGCATCGCCGATCCGCGTGATGGCCAGCAGCGGCTCCGCCTGCACGGCCTGCCCCTGCGGGTGTGCGTCCCACGCGGCGAAGGAGCGCATCGCGGTGACGCACAGGCCGGCGGCGGCGGCCTTGTCCTCCAGCTCCAGCGCATCCCATCGCTGCAGTGCGGTGTGCACCGCATCCCGCTGATGGGTGCAACCCAGCAGCCGCAGCACGCCATCGCGGTGGTGCGGGAAATTGGTGTGCAGCCGGACCCAGCCGCCGTCGCCGCACGAGTAGGTGCCGGCAATGGCGTCGTGGGTTTCCGGCGGCGGTTTTCCGTCCATCAGAAGCCAGTGCTCGGAATGGTACTCGATGGCGGCATGCCGCATGTCGACGCTCACCTGCTGGCGCGGCAGGCCGCGCAGGCGGCCAATCGTCGCGGCGCCCAGGCCGGCCGCGGCGATGCAGGCCTGCGCCGCCGTTCCCACCAGGAAGGATGACGGCAGCACCGGGTCCTTGCCCGAAAGCCGGACGTCGGCCAGCGCGTTCGCCGGCATGCCGGTCTGCTGCCAAAGCGACGCGAGAACCTCGGTTGGATACATGAGCATCTCCCTGCGATCCCGGGCCAGGCCGTCGCGCGAGATCCGGCGACCGCCCGGATAGTACGAACGCGTGTCGGCTGATCTTCCCCCCATTTTGGCTGCGGGCCCAAGGTTGACGTGTGGCCGACGCTGCGGGTGTCGCGCTGGTAGCCGATCTCGAGATCGACGGTCTTCAGGCTGCGGAAGGCCCGCTCGACGCGGGACAGGTCCTTGTAGGCCTGCACCGCTTCATTCGCATCGAGCTGCTCGGCCGGCACGGATGTGCGGATCACGTAGATACCGTCGAGACGAGCCTCCTGTTCTATCTGCTGCGTCCGACGCTGGAAGGCGAAGTGGCCATCGCGGATCGCCACGGCGAAGTGCTTGGCCATCTTCCGGCTGTTCACCACGCCACCGACCGCCAGGCCGATCTCGGCGGCACTGCGCAACGGTGAGTTCCTGCGGCGGACCTGCGCCTGGATGCGGAGCAACTCGCGTTCGGTGGCGGCCAGCAATTCCTCCCGCTTGCGCGCGCGTTCGGCGGCGAGTTCGCGGTTGCGGCAGACAATGAGCCGTTCGCCGGGGAACATCTCGGGCGCGCTGATCTCGGCCAGGTCGCGCTCGTCGAACAGCGACAGCTGCAACGGCCCGTTCTCCGCCGCCAACGCTTGAATGGCCGGTGCCCGCAGGCAGGTGATCCAGTCCACGCCGGCAGCTTTGAGGTCTGCGTCGATCCGCGCCGAGGTGATCATGCCGCGGTCGCCCACCAGCACCACGCGGTTGATGCCGAAGCGGTCCTTGAGCTTCTCGACCTGCGAGCTCAGCGTCGCCGGATCGGCCGTGTTGCCATCGAACACCTCGACCGCGACCGGCAATCCGTCTCGTGTGCACAACAGCCCATACACGATCTGTGGGCGGTCACCGCGGTGATCACGGCTGTAGCCATGCTGCGCCAGCGGACAACAGCGGCCCTCGAAATACGATGAACTGACGTCGTAGAGCACCAATACGCCATCCTGGAGATGCCGCCTTGCCAGGCCGTTCTCAATCCGCTGCTGGTGTTCGAGCAGCCAGTCCAATGCCTCGTATGCCTCGCGCTCCTTCACCTCGCCCAGGCGCAGCACCGCGCCCAGGCTCGATGTCGCGGTCTCCTGGTCCACCGCACGGACAAACCCGAGCTTGGAGCGCGGCGTGATCAGCCGGTCCACGACCATCGCCACCACCAGATCGCAATGCCGCCGCGACGCCGCGTCCCTTGCTGTGCTCAGGATCAGCCGGTTCAGCGCGATCCGGCGCAGCATGCCGAGCGCCGCCGCGACGTGGCCATGCGGCAGTGATCGCTCCATCCGCATCTCGTGCGGTCCGGTGCCGATCACCGTGCCGCCCTTCAACAGCGCCTTCAGCCCATCGATCACATCGCCCGGCAG
Organism: uncultured Pseudomonadota bacterium; assembly: GCA_963810715.1. Taxonomy (GTDB): domain Bacteria; phylum Pseudomonadota; class Alphaproteobacteria; order Acetobacterales; family Acetobacteraceae; genus DATDIC01. The sequence goes on from CAWEOZ010000006.1 coordinate 249,387, forward strand.
CTTGCTCAGGTTCGCCAGCGTGCGCTTCTGCGCGCGGCCGTGTTCGTCGCGGAAGCTCTCCCGCAACAGCACCGCGGGCGGCGACGTCCGATTGGGCACCGTCTCGATGAACATGCCCGAATCGAATCACATTCCGGCCGATTGGGGAATCCCTACATGGACACAAAATCAAAGGCGCACGAAGCCAACCCTCGGAAAAGAACCGTCGTTCAAGTCAACGCAAGTGAAAACTTCGGATTAGGGTTGTTCACATATTGTTCCTGCGGGTGATGGATGAGCGGCGAGGGACAGGAATGAGGGACGATCAGACGGATTTCCAGGACACGGTGGTCATCCCATTCGCCTGGGTGCCGGACGGAGCGGCTGAACCGATCGACTGGCTGATGTGCCACCCGGATGCTCTCCGGGTCACGGCAACGCTGAAAGGAACGGCATCCAGCAGGCCTGTGATCCGCGATGCGGCGATCGGTTCCGCGCCTGCTGGAACGCGACTCCGCGATACCGGCCAGACCCGCGATGCGGAATTAGCGGCTGGTAATACCTGGCCGGTTCCGTGCAATCCGCGACGGCGTCCGAGCGCCTACTGGCTCACTGCTGCGGGCGCGCGGCAGCACGGCCCGGTGGCGGCCTATTCGCGGATGGCGAAAAGCATCGGAGGTGCGCGGGCATCCTATCGGGCAGAGCCGGAAACGCTGCGGGCAGCCTCGCCGGAACCACACTCGGCCGCCGTGGAAAGTCGCATCCCGACGCGCTGCGAAACAACCGCCGATCCTGTTCCCTGACCTAGCTAGGGCATTGTTCGGAAACAACTGCTTCATTCTCCTCGCTCCCGCGAGAGCGGGGTCCCATGGCCGCCGCCGGATTCCCGCTTTCCGCGGGAAGGACGACCTGATTCTGTTGCTTCACGACAAGGTCTAAGTAGTTTCCGAGCCTGTCACGCGAGAACTACGTGCGCATATGGTTTGGTGAGGTTCCGGCTAAAGCCGTGCAGGAACTACCAGAAAACTCAAGAGGACGTTATGCGCACGATGTTTGCAGCTTTCGTTACAATTGCTATGTTCATGGCTATGACTCCGCTACTGTCTGCATGCAACACTACGGCCGGGGCGGGACAGGACATATCCGCAACGGGTCACGCGATAACCGGCAGCGCCGAAAAACTGAAGCCGTAGACAATACTGGAACTGGGCCGAAGGTAGGTGGAGGCTGGCAAGAACCACCGCGGGAGTGACGCGCTCAACGCCACCCGGGGACCCCAGCATTTTCGGCGCTTTCGCCCAAATCATCGCAGGACAAGTGACATGGACCATAATCCTCCTGCTCAGCACGATGACAAAACCGTTGCCGATAGGCGCGTTGCCATAGGAGGGGCGCACCAACCAACAGTGGTTACCGCCAAAGCACTCGAAGCAACACCCGTCTACAGCGCCACTGGAGAGAAGCTGGCTACGATCGAAGATCTCATGATCGACAAGGTGTCCGGTAGGATCGCCTATGCAGTGTTGGCCTTCGGTGGCTTTCTGGGGATAGGTGAACGGCATCATCCGATCCCCTGGCCCATTTTGCAGTACGACACCGTCAAGGGAGGATACGTGGTTGAGCTCGACAGCGCGACCCTGAAGGACGCGCCGTCGTTCGGATCGAGCGATGACGTGTGCTGGGCCGAAGAGGGCTGGGGGCGCCGAGTGCACGACTACTACAAGGCAAAGCCGTATTGGACTCCACAATAACACTGCCAGGTGGATGGATTAATGGTCGTGTGCGGGTGATGCCGGGCGCCGCAGCCAACAAATGTGACGTGACTTCAAGAGGGACACACCGATGGGCCTCATTCTTCTGATCCTGGTGATCATGGTTCTATTCAGCGGCGGGGGGTATTACGGGTATCGCTCCGGCTATTATGGTGGACGCGGCTTCGGTGGTGGAATCGGTTTGATCGTAATCGTAGTCGTCCTATTCTTATTGTTTAGCGGCGGATTCCCGCATCAGTTCCACAACTAATGGTCTCGCGTTAACTGTAAGCTGAAGCATGACTGCCTGCTTGCTTGCGGCGTCTCTAGCTCGAAACCGGCGATATCATCAGGAGCAGTTTCCTGGCAGCAAGACTAATTCCACGTCGACGCAGGCGACCGGCGCCGAAGTATCCAGGAGCGACAGAAGGGGCCAATATGGATCACGATATTGAACAGAACATCCGCACGCGTGCATACTTGTTGTGGGAGATAGAAGGCAGGCAGGACGGAAACGGCGACGAGTACCTGGCACCGGGCTTGCGAGCTCATCAACTCGGAAGCCCAGTCGGCATATCCCCCGACGCAATCCCGTGGGCACAGGAAGTAACTAAGTGCCTGTCCGGCGATAACTGAATCGGATGGGTTGAATGACTTATTGAGCGTTATTCCAGGCGTGGCGAGGATTCGCCACTCGCTCGGATAATTAATCCCGGCCCGATTCGCGGACGCTTTACCGCTCTGCCGCCACTCGTCGCTTCGTTTGCCGCGACCGAAGCGCGCGCCGATCGGGAGATGGCCGGTCTCAACCAAACCCACGATGCATTCCGTCGCGAATGGAACTACCGGATACGGCTAATCAGGCAATCAAACGGAGCAGTTATTCTCCGGATGACGCCTAACGACGCCGTCCTTCGCCTGATAGCCCGGACCGACCCTAACCAGAAGCGCGGTGCCGTACGCGCGCATGGCGCCCTGGCGCCCGGCCTCCGCTGCGTTAGTCCGAAGTTTCCATTTGAGAACTGCGTAAGAGGCTGATTTGATTCGATGATTTGGCGATCAGCCTTTTGGTCTACTGGACACGCATTGGTTGGATGTTGAGCAGCCTGAATGGGTCCTCCTGGAGCTTGGTTGGTTCGGCGTACAGCGTGAAGCTATGCGCGAGGCGTAGCGGCACACGCATGGTGTTGCGGGTCAGGGTGCCGAGATGGGCCATGAGGCCGGCGAAGCCCATGACGCGCAGACCGCCGGCTGAGCGCTTGGTCGCCTTCTTGGTCTTGGCGAGTTCGGATGGCTCGGTGCTGACGATGGGTGAGGAGCGTTCTGCCCTCGTGGCGGTAAGCCCGGTGTCATGGAACAACAGCGGTGCCAGGGCGTGCCGCAGATGCCACTCGACGTGATAGGCGAGCATGCACAGGAAGACGTGGGCGCGCACGCGCGGTGCGGTCCAATGGCGGATCGGGCGGATATCGAGATCGACGGTCTTCAGGCTGCGGAAGGCCCGCTCGACGCGGGACAGGTCCTTGTAGGCCTGCACCGCTTCATTCGCATCGAGCTGCCCGGCCGGCACGGATGTGCGGATCACGTAGATACCGTCGAGACGAGCCTCCTGTTCTATCTGCTGCGTCCGACGCTGGAAGGCGAAGTGGCCATCGCGGATCGCCACGGCGAAGTGCTTGGCCATCTTCCGGCTGTTCACCACGCCACCGACCGCCAGGCCGATCTCGGCGGCACTGCGCAACGGTGAGTTCCTGCGGCGGACCTGCGCCTGGATGCGGAGCAACTCGCGTTCGGTGGCGGCCAGCAATTCCTCCCGCTTGCGCGCGCGTTCGGCGGCGAGTTCGCGGTTGCGGCAGACAATGAGCCGTTCGCCGGGGAACATCTCGGGCGCGCTGATCTCGGCCAGGTCGCGCTCGTCGAACAGCGACAGCTGCAACGGCCCGTTCTCCGCCGCCAACGCTTGAATGGCCGGTGCCCGCAGGCAGGTGATCCAGTCCACGCCGGCAGCTTTGAGGTCTGCGTCGATCCGCGCCGAGGTGATCATGCCGCGGTCGCCCACCAGCACCACGCGGTTGATGCCGAAGCGGTCCTTGAGCTTCTCGACCTGCGAGCTCAGCGTCGCCGGATCGGCCGTGTTGCCATCGAACACCTCGACCGCGACCGGCAATCCGTCTCGTGTGCACAACAGCCCATACACGATCTGTGGGCGGTCACCGCGGTGATCACGGCTGTAGCCATGCTGCGCCAGCGGACAACAGCGGCCCTCGAAATACGATGAACTGACGTCGTAGAGCACCAATACGCCATCCTGGAGATGCCGCCTTGCCAGGCCGTTCTCAATCCGCTGCTGGTGTTCGAGCAGCCAGTCCAATGCCTCGTATGCCTCGCGCTCCTTCACCTCGCCCAGGCGCAGCACCGCGCCCAGGCTCGATGTCGCGGTCTCCTGGTCCACCGCACGGACAAACCCGAGCTTGGAGCGCGGCGTGATCAGCCGGTCCACGACCATCGCCACCACCAGATCGCAATGCCGCCGCGACGCCGCGTCCCTTGCTGTGCTCAGGATCAGCCGGTCCAGCGCGATCCGGCGCAGCATGCCGAGCGCCGCCGCGACGTGGCCATGCGGCAGTGATCGCTCCATCCGCATCTCGTGCGGTCCGGTGCCGATCACCGTGCCGCCCTTCAACAGCGCCTTCAGCCCATCGATCACATCGCCCGGCAGCTTGCTCAGGTTCGCCAGCGTGCGCTTCTGCGCGCGGCCGTGTTCGTCGCGGAAGCTCTCCCGCAACAGCACCGCGGGCGGCGACGTCCGATTGGGCACCGTCTCGATGAACATGCCCGAATCGAATCACATTCCGGCCGATTGGGGAATCCCTACATGGACACAAAATCAAAGGCGCACGAAGCCAACCCTCGGAAAAGAACCGTCGTTCAAGTCAACGCAAGTGAAAACTTCGGGTTAGCCGGCAGATGTTCGTGGTGGCTTATCCCCGCGAGACCCAGGAGATGGTGTTTGACGCGCATAACCGCGCCTTCGCCTTCTTCGGCGGTGTGCCCCAACGCATGGTCTATGACAATCTCAAGGCCGTCGTTGAAGCCATCTTCACCGGCAAGGACCGGCAGTTCAACCGCCGCTTCATGGTGCTGGCCAATCATTATCTGTTCGAGCCGGTTGCCTGCACGCCGGCGTCAGGGTGGGAGAAGGGGCAGGTCGAGAACCAGGTTGGCAACATTCGCGAATGGCTGTTCACGCCGCTCGCGCGGGTTGCCAATTTCGACGCGCTCAACGAATGGCTTGCCACGCGCTGCCGCGAATTGGCCGCGCGCAAACATCCGGTGACGCCGGAGCGCACAATCGCCGCCTGCTTCGCCGAGGAGCAGCCTTTGCTCAGGCCGATCACCGCGGACTTCGATGGCTATGTCGAGCATATGCTGCGCGTGTCCAGCACCTGCCTGGTGGCACTCGATCGCAATCGCTACAGCGTGCCGGCGGTATTTGCCGGGCGCGCGGTCTCGGTGCGTAGCACGGCCGGCAGCGTGCGGATCGTGGCCGATGGCGCGGTGATCGCCGAGCATGCCCGCCGCTTCGGGCGTGATCAGCTGATCTGCGATCCCTGGCATTATCTGCCAATCCTGGAGCGCAAGCCCGGCGCGTTGCGCAACGGCCTGCCGTTCCGGGACTGGGATTTGCCGGTCGCCATCCAGCGCGTGCGCGACCGCATTCTCAAACAACCCAAGGGAGATCGCGCCTTTGTCGAACTGCTGATGATGGCACGCGAGTTCGGCCTGGAGCCGCTGCAGGTGGCGTGCGAGCTGGTGCTGGACAGCAATGTCGTTACCGCCGCCGTGGTGATGAACGAGATGCGCCGCCTCGTCGCACCCAGCACGCCGATCCTGCTCAATGTGCCCGACATGCTGAAACTGCAAACCGAACCGTGCGCCGATTGCAGCCGCTACGATCGTCTGCGCGGAGGCAGCCATGCCATCCACTAACCTTGGTGCAAAGCCCGCGGGCTCCGCCTTGTCTGCCGGTGAGCGGCTGACCCAACTCAACGCCCTGCATCTTTACGGCATGGCCACGGCGTGGAGCGAATTGCTCGCCGAGGGGCCGCGCCGGCCGATGCAGCCCGAAGCCTGGCTGGATCGGCTGATCGAGGCCGAGCTTGCTGATCGCCACGTGCGCAGCCTGCGCTACCAACTCAAGGCCGCACGCTTTCCCACACATCGCGATCTGACCAGCACCGACTGGGCCGAAACGCCGCTGCCAGAGGCACAAATTCAGCAATTGGCAACCGCCGCCTTCATGGCGAGTGCGCATAATCTGATCCTGGTCGGCGGCACCGGCACCGGCAAAACCCACATCGCCACAGCTTTGGGCGTGGCCGCCATCCATCACGGCAAACGCGTGCGCTTCTTCAACGCCGTCGATCTGGTCAACCAATTGGAACGGGAGAAACAGCAGGCACGTGCGGGAAATCTCGCGCGCCAGCTGGTGCAGACCGACGCCGTGATCATCGATGAACTCGGCTATCTTCCCTTCCCGGCCTCCGGCGGCGCCCTGCTGTTCCACCTGATCAGCCAGCTCTACGAAAAAACCTCGCTGATCTTCACCACCAACCTCTCCTTCGCGGAATGGGTCGGAGTCTTCGGCGACCCAAAAATGACAACCGCCCTCCTCGATCGCGTCACCCACCACTGCGACATCCTGGAGACCGGAAACGATTCCTTCCGCTTCAAACAGCGCAAAAAGCAGCCGAAACCAAACTGACAAAGTGGAAACTTTTGGACGCGGTTCCCTGGAAACTATTCAACGCTGATTGACACCGCACGGGAGCGCGGATCGAAACGAACGAGGTCTATAACGACATCGTGGCGATCTTGTCGCTCCCCGCACGGGAGCGCGGATCGAAACGTGCGCGTCATGCAGCAGCACGGCCAGCTTGCGAAGTCGCTCCCCGCACGGGAGCGCGGATCGAAACTTGTAGTCCTTGACCCACACCTTGCGCAGCAGCGGTCGCTCCCCGCACGGGAGCGCGGATCGAAACGTGAACTCCGTCTCGTCCAGAGTGCCCGTGCCTAGTCGCTCCCCGCACGGGAGCGCGGATCGAAACAGCTCGGCAGGCATCGCTCTGCTCGGCGTTCCTAGTCGCTCCCCGCACGGGAGCGCGGATCGAAACAATTACTACGCCTGGACAGCACGCTATCCCGAATGTCGCTCCCCGCACGGGAGCGCGGATCGAAACATCTGGGGCATGGGCAGCATTACGCTGACAAACGGTCGCTCCCCGCACGGGAGCGCGGATCGAAACTCCTCACCGGCCGGCGCATCGTAAAGGATGCCGGGTCGCTCCCCGTGTTGAGTTTCATCGAGAACTGACCCACCCGGTGGCAAATTTTCCACTGAGAATTGACCCATGTTTTGACCTCGCCCTGGCTGTTTTCAGCGGGGGCCACGGGAGTGATAAGCATGGAATTACTGAGCGTGATCCGTCGCTGGGCGCTTCGAGACCAGCTTTCGATACGTGAGATCGCCCGCAGGACTGGGCTGTCGCGGAACACCATCCGCAGATACCTGCGGGGCGACGTGGTGGAACCGAGCTTCAAGGTGCCGGAGAGGCCCAGCAAGCTGGACACGTTCGCCGAGAAACTGTCGTCCTGGCTAAAGCTGGAGAGCGGCAGGCCGCGCAAGCAAAGGCGGACGATCAAGCGGTTGCATGCGGATCTGGCCGCCCTCGGGTTTGAAGGTTCATACGGCCGTGTTGCGGCGTTCGCCCGCACCTGGAAGGAGCACCGGCAGCGGGAGCAGCAGACGACCGGCCGCGGCGCCTTCGTTCCGCTGATTTTCCAGCCGGGCGAAGCTTTCCAGTTCGACTGGAGCGAGGACTGGGCCGTTATCGGCGGCGAGCGGATCAAGCTGCAAGCCGCGCACTTCAAGCTTTGCTACAGCCGCGCCTTCATTGTCCGGGCCTATCCGCTGCAGACGCACGAGATGCTGTTCGACGCGCATCATCATGCGTTCCGGGTGCTTGGCGGCGTGCCGCGCCGCGGCATCTACGACAACATGAGAACGGCTGTTGACCAAGTTGGCGTAGGCAAGAAGCGCCAGGTCAATGCACGCTTTGCCGCCATGGCCAGCCACTACCTTTTCGACGCTGACTTTTGCAATCCGGCCTCAGGCTGGGAGAAGGGTCAGGTCGAGAAGAATGTCCAGGACGCGCGTCACCGGCTGTGGCAGACCATGCCGCGTTTTGCGACGCTTGCTGACTTGAACGACTGGCTGGAACAACGCTGCCAGGCGTTATGGCGCGAGATTCCACACGGCAGCCAGCAAGGATCGATATTCGATGCGTGGCAAAGTGAAGTCGGATGCCTGATGCCCGTTGGCAGACCGTTCGAGGTTTTGTCGAATGCGGCAAACGCGTTTCGCCCACCTGCCTCGTTCACTTTGATCGCAACCGCTACAGCGTGCCCGCGTCGTTCGCCAATCATCGCGTCAGCTTAAGGGTTTATCCAGACCGCGTCGTTGTTGTTGCCGAAGGACATGTCATCTGCGAACACGCACGGCTCATCGAGCGGTCGCATCATCTGCCCGGCCGTACCATCTATGATTGGCGCCACTATCTCGCGGTGATCCAGCGCAAGCCGGGAGCTCTGCGCAATGGCGCGCCGTTCGCCGAATTGCCGGAAGCGTTCAAGCGGCTGCAACAGCACCTTCTCAAGCAGCCCGGGGGCGACCGGGAGATGGTGGAGATTCTTGCCCTCGCCCTGCACCATGGTGAGGATGCGGTGCTGTGTGCCGTCGAACTGGCGCTGAGTGACGGAGCGCCGGCAAAGACGCACGTGCTCAACCTGTTGCACCGGCTGATCGACGGCAAATCAACGGCCACAGGAATCATCAAGGCTCCGCAGGCCTTGGCCTTGGACCAGGAGCCACGTGCCGACGTCGAACGCTACGATGCCCTACGCGAAAAGCGGCAGGAGGCCCGCCATGCGTCATGATCCGGCCGGGGCGGCGATTGTCGTCATGCTGCGCGGCCTGAAGATGTTTGGCATGGCGCAGGCCGCGGGCGAGCTGATCGAGCAGGGCGCGCCAGCCTTCAATTCGGCCGTCCCGATTCTCTCACAGCTGCTCAAGGCGGAAACCGCCGAGCGCGAGGTTCGATCGGTCGCCTACCAGATCAAGGCGGCGCGCTTCCCCGTCTACAAGGATCTGAGCGGTTTTGATTTTGCGTCCGGCGAAGTCAATGAAGCCCTGGTGCGCCAGCTTTACCGGTGTGAGTTCATCGAAAACGCCGATAACGTGGTCCTTGTCGGCGGTCCGGGCACCGGCAAGAACTCACATCGCCACGGCGCTTGGCGTGCAGGCGGTTGAACACCATCGCAAAAAGGTTCGGTTCTTCGGGACCGTCGACCTGGTCAATGCGCTGGAGCAGGAGAAAACTCAGGGCCGATCGGGTCAGATCGCGGATCGGCTGATGCGGTGCGACCTCGTGATCCTCGATGAATTGGGCTATCTGCCGTTCAGCCCCTCCGGCGGCGCGCTGCTCTTCCACCTGTTGAGCAAGCTTTACGAGCGGGCCTCTGTGGTCATCACCACGAACCTGAGCTTCAGCGAATGGGCGGGCGTGTTCGGTGACCCCAAGATGACGACCGCCATGCTCGACCGCCTCACCCACCACTGCCACATCGTCGAAACGGGCAATGACAGCTTCCGCTTCAAAGCCAGCACAGCCGCCACCAAGGGCCGAAAGGAGAAGGCCAAGAACTTGACCCCGGTATGACCCGCAAACCATAAATTCACCCGGGTCAGTTCTCGGTGGACCCCCCGGGTCAGTTCTCAGCGAAAATCAACAGCCGGTGGCTCAGAAGAAACCAGACGGCACCTTCTTAAGATGGTGCTTCGCGCGGTAAAGTCGGATTTCGGTATGCTCGGCTACTTTCGATGGGCGAGAGGATTGCCCGACTGGAAGCTCGAACCTAAACGCCGTCGGAACACTCTGCGCGTACCGTATCCTATCGCCTGTGCGGAGCCGCATAGAAGCCTTCGCGTAATTGCTCAACCGGACTTCGATGCCTGTCTGAAGCCATGATCATGATCCATCGATGAATGTCACGACGCAGCTGGCTATCCGTGCACTTAATTGCACTGGACTAGGACAGCCAGCGGCAGCGTCCTTGATAGTTACTAGCCATGCTGGCAAACCCGGAGGCACAGGATCAGCCCCGAAATGTCCGATCCTTGGCAAACAGGAATTCAGGCCTGCTCGCATCAAACGTTTACCGCACCGGTAGCATAGGCTTGTTTGGCAAGTGCGATCAAGCCGACCGCATGTGCGCGGCAGCTTTCCATGTCTGTGCAGAGCCTGGAGGCCGCAGTCCACGAAAAAACGTAATCGCGCAGCTTTCGCATCCGCTGTGCAGCGAGAATCGGATGGGAACTTGCGGCTCGGATACCGCTTAAGCCACTAGCCAACCGAGCCCTGAACCCAGCTCGGTTCTGAGGCGTCGGATCAATGCGGACAACTTCGTGGTAAGATCGCAACCTATGACCCAAAAATTCAATGGGCTGACCAGGTTCGAATACTTTCGGTTTCTTTGGTCCAAGCTGCCCGGCGGGGTGTGCCTTGAGCGCACTCCAAAAGGCTTCAGTCATCGACACCACATCGGCTTTATTCCGCGCCACTGCAAGAAAATTGTCAGCGTAGCCTATCGACGCGCCGCTTTTGGGCAGCTGCCCGAAGAGGGGCGCCAACAACATCTCGACAGCGAGGGACGATGCCGCCGACCCTTGTGGAAACCCACGCCGGGCATCGGCGAGGTCCTCGGCGAACATTACACTGCCCGCCGGGCAGCTTGGACCAAATAGGTTTGTCCAATATGGATGGAGCTTCAAATGTAGGGAGGCACTGAGTAGGGAACTCCGTGTCACCCTCTCCGGAATGGGAAGGTAGTCTGGGGCCTTCTCCCCATCAAAGCTTCTATAGCAGTCTCGAATGTCGGTCTCGATAGCCCATAGGTATCCATCTGCCATGAGTTCGGCGACACGGTTAATAGCCTGATGGACGCCCTTCAATAGGTATTGGCTGGAATGCAAGTCGGCACGAACTTCAAGCACCGAGCACACCAGGTACTGTAATCCGCGGTTCTCGATCCCGAACGCCATGATAGGCCGAAAATTGCCCGGTTGATCTGATTTCTCCTTCCATCGGAGAACCACATCTTCAATTGTACCCTCCCACGCATTCAGTTTCTGAGCGATAACGGGCAAGAGGTCGAAACTAGGGCGCTGGTGCTTCTTGAGCGATCTCCACGCTCGCACTGCCGCAACGTACCTAGCGTGATACGACTGGAGGTATGTTTGCGTCTGGTAATCCGCCCTCTTCCGCTTCCCCTCCCGGTGCGCCACGCGAATGGCGTCGAGCATTTTACGGACATCACGTTCTGCCTTGGACCAGTTGGGGCTTTTCTTCAAAGCGGCCTTGGCGATATTCGACCCCGTGATCTGGTTTGCCAGTACAATCCCCGATGCACCCGCATCGAGAGTCATCGGAGACTCTCAATACAATTAATTGCACCCGACGGGGTCTGATTTGTGATTTTTACGTTCGACATTCAGCCAAACTCCGCGATGGGGCTTTCGAGGTGCTGTATGTCCCACTAATTCCACAAAAGCCAGCATCATGGTTGCAATGGGCAATCAGAATGGCGCCAGATCGGAACCGCACGAACGCTTATTTTAGGAAACCATTCACGAAGACTGGTAAATTCGGAAGATCGGAAAGGCCAACGGAGACGAATGGATAGGTGATGAATGTACGGTACTTCCAGCAGCGTCGCCATCACCGAACGGCTCTGGTCGGTAAGCGAAGCTGCCAAACTGCTGGGCGTAATGACGAAGACCATTTACCGGCACGTGCGGGATGGCTCTCTGCGGACGTTGCGTGTCGGGCCACGTCTCTTGCGTATCCCGCATCAGGAACTGGTCATTTTTCTCAAAGCGAATTCCGTTGGCGGAGCAGAATAGCGACCCAATCCAAGGGCTCGCCACTAACCGAGATTAACGCTCGAGCCAGCCATTAGGCGTATCGATCGGAAGCCACACGACGAGAGTGCGTGTCTCACCTCACGGCCGCAAGAGAGAGGAAAGTGCGAAATCGACAAAACCTCTGCCGATTCACTGGGACCGAATACCGCGCGATTCTCCTCGCGTGTGACAGACAATCTGCCTTATCGTGAGCGCGTCCGATAGGGAACGGCTGGAGGCGATTGCTTCGGATCGCGACCGGCCCCAAACGCATGCGGGCTCTGGCAGCAGCACTTCGCAGAAGGTCTGCTGCGCGAGATGCGCCAGCCGGTCAAGCTGCCGATCGCCGTCGAGACGGTGGCGCGCGCGGTGGCGATGACCTGCACCGATCCTCCGTACGAGGGGCGACCCCACTGGCGGGGTCGGGCGATGGCCAAGGCCACCGGCATTTCGCTGCGATTGTCCCAGCGTATCTGCGGGGCGCACGACCTCAGCCACATCGTGTCCGCAAGTTTAAATGGTCGCACTCGATCCTGAGTTCGCCACCAAGTTTACCAATATGGTCAGCATGTATGTCGATCCGCCAGCCAACGCCGTGATGCTATCGATCGATAATTCCGGGTGCTCGACCGCGCCCTGCCGGGCTGCCACGCAACATGCTCGACGGGACGGTGATCGGCTGCTGCATGCAGCAGCGTCGGCACGACGAGTTCCATCCGCTTCCACAACGACGTCGAGCGTGCGGCTCCGGTCGGCCGTGGTCAACAATTACGCCATGCACAAACATCCGAAGATCTAAAGGCGTGGCCCGCGTCGCGGCACCGCGCTGGACCCTCAGCACTCCGTAATAGAAAATGCCGCAGTTCCGTGCGGATGTCCGACCCAATGAGCAGCGTCGCGCAGTGCAATTAACTGCATTAGGAACTGATGCCACCAACCCTCTCGTGTCCGAAGTGAGCTCAAACAATCTGGGTGTCTGGTTAGCCGTCCGGTTGCTCAGGAGATAAATCACGAAAGGAGACATGGCCTAACTCGACGATATACGTAGCAAGCTTGTGCGGTAGTCGAAGGAGCCCGGGCTCTTTACTGTATCTTCAAAGGTCGCTCTACGGGGACCGAATGGGGTAAGAAGGTCGCTCTACGGGGACCGAATGGGGTTTTCACGGGTGCCGGCCGGCGCATCGATACGTAGTGCCCGCCATCCGGACTTCAAGAGGCCTCATTAGCAACGCACGGTACCTTATCGCATTGTCGCTCAATAGCGGTACTATCCCGGGAGAAAGATATCGGCGTGACCACCGGATACCACCAAGAGCCAGAGACGAAGACAGAGCTTTCGGTCACCTACAGCAGCACTAAGTAGCTCCCGTCAGTAGATGATGAGCCATGCACGACCTGGTCGAGGCGAGCATCGCCTAGCAGTTCGCTGAACCCGCGAATCCAAGGCTGGTTGCATTCGGGATAAACAGTACTCATTCTCCATTTCCTATCGCTCATCGACCGGACGCTTTCACTAAAAAATCTCGTTCCACCACCAGTTGGCCGATCTTGGCGTGCAGCTTCTCTACCTCTCCTTCCCGGATGTCCTCCTTCTCCGCCGTCTTGTCCGAAAACAGCGACGCCAGACCATCCATCGCCTGCCGCTTCCACGCACTGACCATCGTCTGGTGCACGCCGTGCTTCGCCGCCAACTGCGCCGCAGTTAACTCACCGCGCAGCGCGTCCAGTGCCACCTTCGCCTTGAAATCCGCCAAATACCACTTCCGCTTGCCCGTCATCGGGTCCGTCCTCCAACCAGGGCGAACCAAGCTTAAACACTTGCCCCAAATTCCGGGACCATCTCAAGTTGCCGAGCGGCTGCGTGCAGCGCATTTGAATCCGACATTGTTCGCAGCGATACACACCATTGAATACGATCTGAATAGGCACCAAATTGCTTAGTGCTTGTTTTGAAAGCTCACCGGGAACCAAGCGATATGAGCAAGGCAGTCCAAAACTCGCAAAAGAACTTCGTGCGTCGGCGTGCATTGCTCGAATTGGAACGAACTTTTCTAGTTCTTACGGCAAACCTGCTACGCATAATTCGTGGTTCAGGGCAGCCCCATCTGATAATGTCGCACTTCGACGACTTCTTTGCGGCCATGGTTTCCTACAAGGACGTGTCTGGTGAATTTCCGACCAGCTTCGAGATCTCACCTTTCCTTTGGCCAGGGCAGGATCCGGACCAGCTCGCAAAGCTCAGGTACTCACTCACTCGAACGATTGCGTGCGAAGGAAGGTATTATTCGTGGAGCATTACAGATTGCGGCATCTCGACTGCTTGAGCAGCGCACGCAGGAGCGTGCGGGGGAGAGCGAGATGGATGATGGGATCAATAGGATCGAAGCTGTCCACGCAGACATTCGCCGGGCAATCTCCCGTGATGAGTACCCCGTGGCACGAGAACATGGCACCCACAAAAAGGGAACTGGTAAGACCATTACGCCGCGCCCGCGGTAAGGCATCGCAGTGGTTGGAGCCGAATTGTACCCGGTTCCCCGGAGGCTCCGATCCTTGAGGAACAGAGCGATGGAGAAGCACAAGTCGCGGTCAGCCACGCCGCGGGCCAGGACAAATTGGTCGCGGCTCCCGACGTTCCCCTCGTTTGCGGGATTCATACTGCGGCATCGGCAATTCGCTTTAAAGCCTGCATGCGCATTTTCTCAATTCCAGCGCATGCTCTGAACGTCGAAGTCCAGGACCTCACGTAAAGCTTGAGACGTTGTGCCGGGTATTGATGATTGCCTTTGCACATGTGGATCGACCTAAGTCCAAACGCAAATTTGGCTTTGAATTTTGCCAGGTTCTCTGGGCTCGGTAATATCTGTACTTGGCCGTCCAACGGTCGAAGACGATGGCCCAGGAAATCGAAGGGTACACCCCGGCTTGTACAAAAAGGGGGCTTCAATCGAAGCGGCCCGGCGGGGTGTGCCTTTACAGCACCCCAAAAGGCTGAAGTCATCGACACCACATCCTCTTCGCTTTTCCCCATAGCCAAAAAGTTATCGGCATACCCGATCCAGGCTCCGCACGTAGGCAGATCGGCAAGAAGGGGAGCCAACAACATTTCGGCAACCAGGGGTGATGCGGCCGACCCTTGTGGGAGGCCCCGCCGGGCCGTTGCAAATTCAGTGGCGTAGTAGTGTTCATCGGCCCCTGGATATGCGAGATTGAAGGATAGTTTGCTACAGATGGATAGATTGAGGGAGCCTCCAAGAAGTACGCTCCTGGTGACCTGCTCTGGTATCGGAAGCAGTCCTCCGATCTTCTGTCCATCAATGCTCGGGTAGCAGTGACGGATGTCCGATTCGATCGCCCACACGTCACCCCTCTTTCATAAGCTCCGCCGCGCGCAAAACTGCGGCAGGGAACTCCTTGCATAAGGAATTGGTTCGGTAGGAGATCAGCCTGGACCTTCAGGGCTGACAGGTACCGAGGTGCTGCAGCGCCCGGTTCTCGATCCGGTACTCGAGGACAATTCTCACCTCATTGGGGACTCCTTTCTCGATGAGATACACGGTGACGGGTTCCGTCGTGCCTTTCCGGGCATCTAGGTTCTCTGCGATGCCCTTAAGCTTTCCAACCGGCGGACGGCGATGGGGTTTGAGCTTCTGGCGTGCAAGGAAGCACGCCAGGTACTTCGCATCGAACGAGTTTAGGTATCGCTGTGTTGCGTAAAGCGCCTGCTTGCGTTTTTTGCCGCAATGGGCGCAAGCGATTCCGTCCAACAATCCTCGAGCATGTGGCTTGGCTTGCCCTAGGTAGTGCATCGGCTCTTTTGGCTCGCCTACGCTCTTCGACTTCAGTTTCACTATTCATTGCTTCAGTCTTCCTGCTCGGTGCAATTAATGCGCTGGTCCGATCTATTCCCTTCGATGCTCCTCAGCGCGGTTCCCTCATCAGAGCCTCCCAGCCTCCTGCGTGTAGGTGAGCGTTCGCGAGTACAGGCCCAAGAAAGTAGACCGTCCCGATTATAGAGCGCACGATTGCCCCAGATGATGTACTCGGGTCCTGACCCATACATGGCCAACTTGGCCAGCCTGCTCCTACTGATCGGAAAACCTGCTTCAGTGAGGCATCGAGCTGCTTGCGCACGCGTCATCCGAGTGTTGGTCTTTACAGCTTGCCCCAAGAAATGCACCGTCATAGCGATTCCGTTCGTGTTCTATGAGGAGCACTCCGCTCCATCCGCTGGCACACGTAATCGAGACGACGCCGCGCTGCATTAGTAAAAAATAGCCTGTCAAACAGTCATCCTTGAGAGGCGATCCAGTCAATCCAGCCGTGATAGCCGTCGGCGCCTCCGAGGCGACGGCACATCCGCTTGTATATTGCTTGCCTGGTGATCGACGCGGACTTGGGTCCGTCCGCCCTGACGTGATTATCTCGTCCCCATGCCTCAAGATAACCCGCTTCCCCCCATGCACTCGCAGCGTTCGCCCCTAATCGAGCCCGCCGCGAAATCTCATCCAAGAACGCTTGCCAAGAAATTTTAGGTCGACCTCGTTCTCTCTTCGTGCCGCTATCAGACCGAGTCACTGCTTCCATGCCAAATCCGATTTTCTCGAGGCTCGTGCTGCCAACGCGTTGCGCCTCAGTGTGGGGCAGAGATGCGCTGAGCGCCACCACCGATATCGGAGAAGGGGCACGGGTTGCCCCCAGCCTTCTTCTCCCCCTTCTCCACCGACCTCGGCCGTGATCAGGCGCAATAGTTCGGTTGGCCAGAGGTAATGCCGAGTATCCAAACGCGGGTCTGACCAACGATTGTCGAAGGTGTCCATAAGATCGGAAAGTTGCCCACGGAGCCGGCAGTTCCGGCGGAGAAGACCGGACACTACCAGGGCCCAGGAGCGACGAAGCAAGCGGTGGGTCGCCGACGGGCGTATTAGATCGGCCCCGCCAACCTCTGACGAGAAAACGCTATGATCGGTTCCGCGAGCCAAGCACGCAACCGAGACACACGCCGGGTTCTCCATCCCGACGCTCAGCGCCTCAACCTTATGAGACCTGCCGAGGTCGCATCACTTCTCGGATTATCAATCGTGACAGTCCGTCGACGGGTGAAGGACGGCTCCCTCGCCCACGTTCGCTTGAATGGGCGTATCTACTTTCGGTTGCCCGAGGTCCGTGCATACGTGGACCGACATGCCGTCGCTCTTTGGTCACCACAGTCCGAGTGATCGACTTTGACCGCCTCTGATCGCGTTTGATGAGGCGATCATCAATACATTCCCTCAATTCAATAAAGGTAAACACACACAATATTCTTATTGTTGATCGGCAATGAGCGACAGCGACAACGAGTGATAGCGAATGAGCAGGAGAACGAACCAGATGAAATCCGCCACGAGTTCGGAAACCAATGAGGTAGGGCCCGTCATCACATTCGCCGATGTGATGAGCGCGGTTGAAGCAGCTCCAAGTCTGAGCAAGGGGGTGCGAAGCAATATGCGGAAAGCAGTCCTTGATTGCGCCGGCCTGGTGGGTCAGCAAGGACTTCATGCCGCCGTCGATGTGCAATTGATTGCACTGAGGCTGGAGAAGCTGACCCCTGCCAAACTGGGCTTCACCAACGCCAACTCGCTCGCAGCCTTCAAGTCTAACCTGCGGCGTGCCCTTCGCCTCGGGGTTATCAGCGTTATGCCTGGCAAGCACCAGCTCCCACTCCAGCCACCGTGGTCGTATCTCGCTGCCCGAGCCAAGTCGTGGGAGGATGGCTTTTTGTGGGCGGCAATATCGCGCTTCGTCCATTATCTCTCCGCCCGAAACATCGATCCAGACGAAGTCAATGAGCCGGTGTTTGCGCAATTTTGCGAGGATCTGCGCACCACCTGCCTCCGCAGCAAGGCCGACAAGGTGGCCCGCAACACGGCAAGGGGCTGGAAGCAGGCTCAGCAAACCATACCCAGCTGGCCAGACGCCAGTCTCGGTTATATCCGGCGCAAGAGCGATCTCCCGCTCCTGCCCTGGTCCGCTTTTCCAGCCTCCTTCGAGGCCGACGCCCGCAGCTTCCTCGAGCGGGACGACGATTGGTTGTCATTGGACGATCTATCGGCTGAAGGCCAGAAGCGACCGCTCCGGCCAGCCACCAAATCGAGCTACCTGGACGGATTGCGGCGAATAGCCTCGATGCTGGTTGCCTTGGGTACGACGCCCGCTGAAATTCGCTGCCTACGCGACATCGTGCCACCCGAGCGTGTGAAGACAGTACTCAAGCATGTCAGCGGGCGGACCGGCCGCCAACGGGGCGGACACGTGATGTTCCTGGCCCTTTTGCTTTTTATGGTCGCACGGGATCATGTCGGGGTAACCGGAACCGCGTTGGCGAAGTTGGAGGCATTCTTCAAGAAGACGCGGCCAGAGACTATTGGCATGAGCGACCGAACGCTCGAGCGCTTTATCCAGTTCGATGACCCGGAAGTCCTGGACCGGCTTGTCCGCCTGCCAAAGCAGCTCATGGCCCAGGCCGATAAAATCGCGGTGCCCGACATCTCGAGCGCCAAACGCGCTCGGATCGCCCTCTATCTCGCCTTGCTCTGTGAGACTTGCGCACGATCCGGCAATATCG
Organism: uncultured Pseudomonadota bacterium; assembly: GCA_963810715.1. GTDB lineage: Bacteria > Pseudomonadota > Alphaproteobacteria > Acetobacterales > Acetobacteraceae > DATDIC01. Next base: position 267,745 of record CAWEOZ010000006.1, read on the forward strand.
TCGGGCTGAACCTTGAAACACACATCGTATCGAGCGGCAGCGGCAAAGCCCAGCGCACGTTCGTGGCTATCCCGGCATGCGAGGTAAAGAATGGGCAGGAGATTGGGGCCCGGCTCAGTCCGATGACGGCCGCCATGCTTCGCCACTACGTGGATCGGTATCGTCACCTGCATTGTGCTCAGCCATCGCCATGGTTGTTCCCTCGCCAGGACGGGACCCATTGGAGCACGACCCAGGCCTGCACCGATCTCAAAGATATCGTTGCGCGATCTGTCGGTGTGGATGTGACGCCGCACCTGATGCGGGCACTTGGTGGCAAGATAATTTTGGATGCCCACCCTGGCGCCATTGGCACCGTTCAGCAGTTGCTTGGGCATAAGCGGCTAGACACCACTCTTCGCTTCTACACCCGTCTCGACGCGCAAAAGGCGCGGTCGGACTACCAGCAGCTGCTAGAAACCAGGGCACGTTGAGGCGGCCATGTCGCACGAGTGCTTGGACAGGCGTTACCCGGGCTGGCCGATGCTGGACCGGCTCGCCTGGGAGCAGGCCACGGCTGACGTGCCGGGGGACTTCCTTGACGAACGCCCCCGCCTGGCCGGATGGGCACCGAGGACGCAGCAGAATGCGCGCAATGTTGTCAGTGCATTCCTGCGCTGGTGCAAAGGAAGAGTATTTATCTCAACTGACGAAAGCCTGGTTCACATCATGACGCCGGAGCTCCTTTTGTCTTACATCCGTCAGCTGGTTCTATCGCACAGTCACCGAACGGCTGGATACAATGCGTTCCTGATCGAGGGCGCTCTCGAGGTGTTCGCGCCCGATCAGAATTGGGCGTGGATCAGGACAATAACGCGCCGGCTCAAGATCCGGGCTCGGCGCGAGATGCCGTCGGCCAGACCGGTCCTTCACGCGGCGGTTCTATATGAGCTCGGCCTTCAGGTGATGCAGGAGAACTGGAGAGCCGAGGGCGACGTCAACCCATCGCTATATCGATCAGGGCTCATGGTGGCCTTGCTCGCCGCGGCACCGATGCGGATCGCCAATTTCGCCGTGCTCGAGATCGGACGCCACCTGCGTGATGAAAGCGGCCATTGGACGATCCGCCTGGAAGCGAACGAGACCAAGACGCGACGGTACGATGTCTGGCCTATCGCTGACCGGCTTCGTGCGCCTCTGGAGCACTACCTTGAGGAGGGTACCGACCGGCACTGCTCGCAGGCGCGCCCAAGCCCGCGATGACTGCACGGCTTTGGATTGGCGACAGCGGTCGCCCGATCGGCGATCAGGTTCTCCGGCGTCGCATCGCGACGCTAACCGGCGAGCGTCTCGGCACACAAATCAATCCCCACACGTTCCGCCACTGCGCTGCGACCACATTCGCGCTTGAACGGCCTCGTGATTCATTGCAAAGCTCCGCCCTGCTTGGCCACGCTTCGCCGCAGACAACAGAGCAGCATTACATCGTCCAGCAGCAGCAGCTCGTGCGGCAAGATTATCTACAAATTCTTCACAGGCGGTCTCGCTGCGCCCCGCAATCAGAGCAGTGACGCGCTGCACCGAGAGGTAATCGGCGCCGAACTTTGAGCCACCCTTGCAGGCCCGAAGCACTTGTTTGGCAATGGATTTTGCCGCTTGGCTGGGGTCAATCTTGGGCTCAGACTCAAAGCTGATGCAATTTGTCCTGACCGTGAGCGGCAAATCGGTAGGGGATCGCCATCATGGGTCGTGGAATCACGCTTGCTCCGTGTGGGCTCGCGATTGAGAGTATCGACACCGAGGCCGACACACTGCGAATTGGTGCGAGGCCGGTTAGCGTGACCGCTACCTGCCCGCTCTGCGTCACCGTGTCCGCCCGCATTCACAGCCGCTATCGGCGGACATTGACCGATCTTCCATCGCAGGGACGGCGTGTTGTGTTGACTGTCTGTGCGCGCCGGTTCTGCTGTGTCGTTGCCGACTGCCGTCAGCGGATTTTCGCCGAACGACTTGAGACCGCGGTAGGTGGCCCGTTCGCACGCCGCACAGCGCGTCTCGATGGGATCGTGCATCATCTCGGCCTGGCGCTGGGCGGACGACCTGGACAGAGTTTCGCTCAACGTCTGCTGCTGCCGGTGAGCAACGACACCCTGCTACGAGTTATCCGGCGTCGAGCCGTCCAACCTCGCGAAGAACCGCGAGTGGTCGGTATTGATGACTTCGCCTGGAAGCGCGGTCATCGCTACGGGACGATCATCTGCGACCTGGAACGGTGGCGTATCATCGATATTCTGCCTGATCGGGAAGCCGAGATGGCGACGGCATGGCTGGCCGATCGTCCGTCGATCACCATCATCGCGCGGGATCGAGGCGCCGGTTATAGGCAGGCGGAGGGCCGTCCTGACGCCGTTCAGGTCGCTGACCGGTGGCACCTGATGGAAAACGCCAGCGCCGCCTTCCTCACCGCCGTGCAACGGTCGATGGCCACGATCCGCAAAGCCGTCAATGCAGACACTGTCGACCCGGAGGCTTTAACCGCCGCGGAACGGCGCCAGCATACCGGGTGCCTTCGCCGCGAGGCAGAGAATGCTGAGATCCTGGCGCTCTTCAAACGGGGCGTGGCGATTAAAGAGATCATGCGCCGAACCGACAAATCACGTGGGCTCGTGCGCCAGGTGGTTCGGGGTGGCCGTGCCGACATATTCCGCAGCCGGATGAGTTCACTCGATCCGTTTCTGACGCAGCTTGAGACGGCATGGGCCGATGGCAGCCAGAACGGCGCCGCGCTGTGGCGAGCCGTGAAAACCAGAGGGTTCACCGGCAGCCTGCGTGTCGTCACCGAATGGGCGACGAGGAAGCGAAAGGACGAAGGAACGGCTACGCGGGATAAGCGGCCCCAGCAAAACACCATCGGCCCGCCGCATCGCCCGCATGATGACAACAGAGCGCGACACGCGGTCAAAAGTTGTCGCCCGGACGATGGCGATAATCGGAACGGCCGTGCCGGATCTGACGACGGCGCGAGATCTGCTCGACCGCTTCCATCGCCTGATCCAGCACCGGAAAGACAAACGTCTCGATGAATGGCTGGCGGATGCAGAGCCGGGTCTGATGGCGTCGTTCGCTTCCGGCATTGCCCAGGACTATGCGGCGGTGAAAGCGGCGCTGATCGAACCATGGTCAAACGGTCAGACCGAGGGGCAGAACACAAAGCTCAAACTGGTCAAGCGGCAGATGTATGGGCGAGCCAATCTCGACCTGCTGCGGGCCCGTCTTATCGGGACGGCCTAATTGTGGTCGACCTCAGCATCAACATTGCGTCAGAGCCAACCTTGGACGCCGGCGTCGACCGCTCCGACAACATGGTTCCTGATGCGTTATCAATGCTACAGCGGCCAGAGCGGGTGCGGTTCGGGCGGGGGCACTGTTGGACAAGTCAAAAACTTCGACGCCGCTCCGGCGCCCTCACCAAGTCGCAAACATGATTCCCACCGCGACCGCCATTGTGCCCGTGCATAGCCAACCCGTCGCCCAAAGCACCCGCGGCAGCACGAAGCGCCCCATGACATCTCGGCGCATCGCCATAAGCATGATGATCACCATCAGCGGCACCGCCACCACGCCGTTTATAACTGCCGACCAGAACAGCGCCTTGATCGGGTCGAGACCAACGAAATTGATTAGAACGCCGATGAGGGTAGACACCGTGATCGTGACGTAGAACGCCTTGGCGTCGAGCGGTTTGCGGTCGAGGCCGGTGGCCCACCCGAGCGCCTCGCCGAGAGCATAAGCGCTGGAGCCGGCGAGCACCGGAACCGCAAGCAGGCCGATGCCGATGATGCCGGCGGCAAACAGGGCAAAGGTGAACACCCCTGCGATCGGCCGCAGCGCCTCAGCGGCCTGCGCGGAAGTCTGGATGTCCGTGATGCCATGCGCGTTCAAGGTCGCCGCGGTGCTGAGGATGATGAACAGGCTGATCAGGTTTGAGTAACCCATCCCGGCGTAAGTGTCGAAGCGCATCCGGCCAATCTCCGCTGCCGCCTCCTCCGGAGCCTCGAGCAGGGTGTGCGCCGCGGGGTCGATCCGCTCGTCCTCGGCTTCCTGCGACGATTGCCAGAAGAAGCAGTAGGGCGTGATCGTCGTGCCCAGCACCGCCACCACGGTGACGACGTAGTCCTTGTCCAGCGAGAAACTCGGCACAAAGGTGTGGTAGAGGACCAGCGGCCAGGGCACGTCCACCGCGAGCGCGACCGCCACGTAGGCCAGGAGCACGAAACTGGTCCACTTCAGGATGGAAACGTAGCGCTCGTACCGGGAAATACACCTCGAGCCAGACGCAACCGAGGGCGAAGCCGACAACATAGAGGGCAATTGGACCGCCGATTAGCAGGTTGAGTGCCGCGGCCATCGCCCCGAGATCGGCTCCCAGGTTGATGGTATTCGCCGCGACTAGGCTGTGTGGACGGAATCCCTGACATGCATTTCTGACGGATTCCCGAATCGGGTTTTGTTAGAATCACTGCGTGACCGGCAACAGGGAGCCGGACATGCTGACGGGAATGACGGAGCGCGACTGGTCGATCGTGCTGGAAGTGTTTGATGCGGCGCAATCGAGCCGTGGAGAGCCAGGGCATGATGACCGTAAATTCCTGGAAGCGGTCCACTACTTCACTGTACACAGCATCACCTGGCGCGCACTGCCCAGCGAATTTGGCAAATGGAACAGCGTATGGAAGCGGTTCTGGCGGCTCAGCCGCTCGGGCGTATTCGAGGCATTCTTCCAGCTGCTGGCGGAATGCAGCCAGACGGCACACTTGGTCCAGTTCTTCGACAGCACGACAGCACGCGCCCACGTCTCGGCGGCCGGGGCAAAAGGGGGCAGCATCGCCAAGCGTTCGGCCGCTCGCGCGGCGGTTTTTCGACCAAAATCCACCTCAAGACCGATCTCGACGGCAATCCTCTCGACTTCCACCTGACCGGTGGCGAGGCCAGCGACAGCACACAGTTCGAGACGTCGCTCGACATCGGCCCAGACATCCGCCCGCGCATTGCGATGACGGACAAGGGATATGACAGCAAGACCAATCGAGCGGCGGCACTCGCGCGCGGCATCACACCGGTTATCCCGCGTCGCGAAAACTCCAAGCAGAGAGGACGCTTTTTTCCAAAGCGCCTCTACAAACTGCGGGCGCGCATTGAACAGGCGATCGGCAAGCTCAAGCGCTTCAAACGCGTCGCCATGCGCTGCGAGAAGACCGACATCAGCTACTCAGCAATCATCAGTTTTGCGTGCGGGCTGATGCTGGTTAAATCCGTCCACACAGCCTAGCAGCCCAACGATCGCGTAGAGCAGCCAGGCCGAGTAATGCTCGCGGATGTTGCCGGCGATGCCGTGACCGGTCACCCGGCCCATGCGCGCGCTGATCTCCTGAATTGCCGCCATCAGCGGGAAGCAGAACAGCATCACCCAGCACATCGCGTAGCCGAACTGCGCGCCGGCTTGCGAGTAAGTGGCGATCCCGCTCGGATCGTCGTCGGAGGCGCCCGTGATCAGTCCCGGGCCGAGCCGGGCGAGCAGCCCCTTATGTGCTGGAACGCGAGGGGCGCGGTATTGGGCGATGCGGGCCGCCAGGTACGGCAGGCACTTCGGCGTCTGTGTCTGCGTCTATCATTCCGCCGCCATCGGCTTCGGTTGCACCAGCTTTGATCTAGGCCATGCAGGCGGCACGAAAGGTTGACGCCGCTGCCAGACGGTCCATCGTACTCTATAATATCGATTGCTGCTATTCTGAACTGCTCGAGGCGGCGCGGACGAGGCATCCTGGCTTGCTTGAGCAGCACGGCGGCACACTCGACGACTACGCCTTCCCGAGCCCGATCGATCACTCTACCACCTGAGCACGAGGCAGCATGCCCGGTTGGTCGACGAATGGGTCACCGGGATTGGGCTGCTTCAGGAGGACTATGGCACGCACTCGCTGCGGCGGACGAAGGCGTCGATTATCTACAACGCAACTGGCAATCTGCGGGCGGTCCAGATCCTGCTCGGAGACACAAGATCGAGAGCACGGACCGCTATCTGGGCGTCGACGTCGAGGACGCACTCCACCTCGCGGAATCCACAGACATGTAGAAGCTGAGCCGGCTTCTCCTGAGGGGTGAAGCCGGCTCAATCGACAACCGCGCGCCCATGACGGACAGTGTGGGCGCAGCGAGGCCGTCCCGAACTCCGACATTCGCACGTTTACGGAAGATCGGATCCGTCAGTTCGTCCCTGCCTTGCTGGACGCGGCGTCTCCGACAGCATACTCGCGTTGATCTAGATCAACGCGGAGCCTGAGCTGCGGGAGTATTGTCCATTTGTACCAGTTTTGGAGACGGACAATGACAGTGGACAAGGACCGGATCGCTGGGTCGGCGAAAGAGATCAAGGGCTCACTTAAAGAGGCAGTCGGCAAAGCGGTAGGTGATACAAAGCTGCAAACTGAAGGAAAGGCCGATCAGGCCGAAGGCAAGATTTCAGAATGCCGTCGGCGGCCTCAAAGACACGCTCAGAGACGCAGTGAAGAAATAGGGCCACAGCCCCTCGAAGGCGGGAGGCTGGTTGGCGCATGGTACAAGCGAATGGCATATGGCCGATAGCGAACCAATTACCACGCGTGACGAGGGATATAAAAAAACCGACCCAGGCGGGCGGGACAGAAGCAGTTACCAGGAAATCCAAAGTTGCCGAACACCACGTCCAAGCAGCCGAGCATCATGAGAAGGCGGCCGAGCATCATCGCGAGGCTGCGAAGCACCATGAGGCGGGGTCGGATGAGAAGGCGGCGCATCACGCGGTCGTGGCACAGGGCCACGAAGTGCATGCGGAGCATCACGCTGAGGAGGCCGCGAAACAGCATGCTGAGCAGCATGGGGGCAGCGTAAAGAAGTGAAAACGCCGCTGCGATGGCCCTGCGCCGGTAGGGCCATCCGGTAACGGACGGCGGTAACGCACTGACCTGACAAAGGTATTATCGTGTACAAGATCATCTTTCTCGCTGGGGCAGCAATCATCGCCGCGGCCACGCTGGCCGCCCCATCTGTGCTTGCCCAGGGCATGCCCCAGAACATCACCTTGATGAAGGCGGCCCCACAAACGCTCGCCACCGGATTTCGGGTATCCAAGGTGCTCGGCGCCACGGTGGTTAACGAGGCGGGCGAAAAGGTTGGCACGATCGACGACCTGATCGTGACCCCCAGCGACAAGGTGCCTTACGCCGTGACCGTCGGTCGGCGGCTTTCTCGGCATGGGCACGAGGCTGGTAGTTGTGCCGTACGACGCAATGAAGGCCGGCGATAAGAACATGGTCCTGCCGGGTGCACAAGGGATACATTGAAGATGCTTCCCGGTTTCAACTACGCTGAGTAAAGGTAAGTAGCAGTGGGCACGATTCTTATTGTTGTCATTTTGATTCTGCTGCTGGGCGGCGGCGGAGGCTACTATGGTTACAATCGCTACGGGGGCCCCGGCCTCGGCGGCATTCTTACCTTGGTCTTGATTGTTTTAGTGGTGCTCTGGCTCCTGGGTGTCCTCGGCGGCGTCCATGTTGGCCACCTGTGATCCATGCACGAACCCGCTTCGCGGGATTGGTGCTGCGGGGCGAGTTATACCCGGCACCCGAACAGTTGACTGATGAAGCAAGTAAGGTTGGGCGCTGCCCCAAACCCCGCCAGGGGCCGAGCCCCTGGACCTCAATACTCATGCGCATTTTCGATGACGTCTTGAGCGGGGCGCTTTCGCCTCTCGAGCATGGAGTTCCCTTCATCACGAGAGGAACATCCGATGCCCGTTTCATCTGTCGAACGTCCGGTCAGTGCGCTGCGGCAGCGCATGCTCGAAGACATGACGATGCGCGGCCTGCGATCACATACGCAGCACGATTACATTCGCTTTGTGCGCAGCTTCGCAGCGTTCCTCGGTCGGTCGCCCGGTACGGCGCAGGCTGAGGATATTCGCCGGTTTCAGGTGCACCAGAGAGAGATCGGGGTACAACCGCCCACGATCAACGGCTCGGTCTCGGCGCTGCGCTTCTTCTTCACCGTCACGCTCGACCGGCCGGACTTGTCACGCCGCCTGGTCCTGGCGCGCTTTCCGCGCAAATTGCCAGCGGTGCTGAGTGTCGAGGAAGTCGGCCGGCTGCTCGAGGCGGCACCGGGCATCAAATACAAGGCCATACTCGGTACCGCCTATGGTGCTGGCCTGCGCGTCTCGGAAGTGGCCAGCCTCAAGGTCGATGATATCGACAGCACGCGCATGCTGATCCGGGTCGAACAGGGCAAGGGACGCAAGGACCGCAACGCCATGCTATCACCCCAGCTGCTCACGCTGTTGCGGCTGTGGTGGAAGGAAGGCAAGCGGCGCAGCATCATGCTGCCTCATGGCTGGCTGTTCCCCGGTCGCGGTGCCACCGATCCGATCTCGACCGCCAGATCAACCGCGCGACCCATGAGGCAGCCGAAGCAGCCGAGATCAGGAAGCGGGTGTTGCCCCATACGCTGCGCCACAGCTTTGCCACCCATCTGCTCGAACAGGATGTCGATATCCGCGTGATCCAGGTCCTGCTGGGTCACAGCAAACTCGATACGACCGCGCTCTATGCGCGCGTCGCGACCAAGACGATACGCTCGGTGACCAGTCCTCTCGAGCGTTTGGCGTTGCTGATGCAGGGCGAGGATCCCGCCGGCTAACTCGGCTTGCGAACCTCACTCGAGGTCGCCGATATCTTCCGAGCTGAAGGAGCCGGCTATCGTGCCGCCCAGGCCGGCCACCTGAACCTGACCCAGCTCAAGGTCATGTCGGCGATTGAGAACTGCCGCACGGCAGCACTCGGCGGTCACGTCGATGCCTGCGAGGACTGCGGGCATCAGCGCATTGCCTACAACAGCTGCCTTATGGGCAGATCCGGTAATGGGGAGCTGGCTTACCAGCATCAGCATTTTTCGGTGAATTCGCAGCGCTCTTTGTCTCCATAACATCGCGGTCCTGTGCCTCTGTCGGCTCGGCCACTGATGGCCGGTCACAAACAGGGACGAATATGTTGGAGACCTACTTCTCGGCACCGAGGCTGCTGGGGCATCTGCGGAGCGGACCAAGCGGACCATACCTTGACGGTTTCGCAGCCGCGCTCGAGCGACAGGGCTATAGCGGCGGCACGGCGGTGCGATATTTGCGGGCGGCAGCGCACCTCGGCCATGTCGTCGCTCGGCAAGCGGCGCTGCCGAGCGACATTGATCTGGCGGTGTTCAGCGAGCACTTGTGCACTTGTCGATGTCCGCGCGCCATGGGAGGGCGCCGCAACCACCACACCGTCTTCGGCGCCAGACTCTTTCGCCAGCACCTTGTCGAAATCGGCGTTTGTCATTCTGCTGCGGCTGCATTGCAGCATCCCGAGCCGTGCCTGTTGGCTCAGTTCAAAGTGTGGCTACGCAAGCATCGCGGGGCATCCGATCGCACCATCAAGCTCTACGCTCGCGACGCCACCCACTTGATGGCGGCACTCGGGGACGAACCAGAGGGGTGGGAACCGGCCGCTATTCGCAGCTTTTTCCTGAACCGCGCGAGCCATTGCGGTAATGGAACCGTCGAGAAGTTGACGACCAGCCTGCGCGCGTTCTTGCGGTATCTTGCGGTCAAAGGCCGCTGCCGAGCAGGTCTCGCCGATGTTGTTCCTGGCTATGCCCATTGGCGGCTTGCCGGCTTGCCGCGATATCTGGTGGCGGAGCAGGTGAACCGGCTGATCGCGGCATGCGACGGCGAAGTCGTTGCGCGCCGGCGTGATCGCGCGATTGTCCTGCTCTTGGCGCGCCTTGGGCTCCGGGCCGGCGACGTGGCGCAACTTCGCCTCGACGATATCGAGTGGGAGACGGGCTCGCTGCGGGTCTCAGGCAAGTCGCGCTACGAGGTGCGTCTGCCGCTTCCGCAAGACGTTGGTGATGCGATTGTCGCCTACCTCGCGTGCCGCCCTTCGACTTGCCCGAGCGATCACGTGTTCCTGCGCAATATCGCGCCGTATCGACCGTTCCGGAAAGGTGACGGCATCTCGTCAGTGGTGAAGCGCCTCATGCAACGGGCCGGCGTCGCGGCGCCAGTCAAGGGGGCGCACGTCCTGCGACACACGGCAGCGACTGAGATGCTGCGCCACGGCGTTCCGCTCGAGAAGATCGGGCTGGTCCTGCGGCATCGGGGCATCGACACGACGGCCTATTACGCCAAGGCCGATGTCACGCTCCTGAAGCAAATCGCGCAGCCCTGGCCGGAGGTTCTCGGATGTTGAAGACCATCGAGACTTATCTGGCGCTGCGTCGTGCCACTGGATTCGCACCGCCGCAGCCCGCACCCGCGAGGCACTCTGGGCAAAGCTCGGCGAGTTGGTCGGCACGTTCACTGCCAAGGAGTGCGCCGGCTATTTCGTGCACGCCGGCTATCGCTAGTCAGGGTGAAACTGCTCTAGCCAAAACCCCCAGGAATGAGACACCTCTCAACCCCCATAGATCAGGGCTGCGCGTGCACTTCTGAACTGGTCACAAGGAGATCTCGCCGAGGCCGCGCACTCGCCCGGAATACGCTCGCAGCAGATCGCCGGACCCGCATGCGAAGTCGAGCAGCGAGACCGCGCAGTTCGCCGGTTTTCCGCGCCTGCCAGGTATAGTCCACGTTGTCGGTGTCCATGCGTGGCCGGCATACTGCGTGCGGCCCTGGCCGTAGAAGCGGTAGCTGTCGAGGAGGCGATCGCGCGGTAACGGGCCAAACGGTCAAAGCTGCCGCTGATTTCTGTCCACCCGCAGGGGCGCACTCCAAAAGGGGTCTTTCTTCTTCGATGCCGATCCACAGGCGGTTGGTTTGGATCGGAGTCGATGGGGTCGTGTCCCGCCGCGTGGTGTAGAAGGTGCGGATAACTGGCCCGCCCCCGCGCGACCGCCAAGAGTTTGGCGCGGGGCGGGCTAGTTATCCACAGCGGTGGTCATCGCGGGTCTCCGGTAGGGTTCGGTTGCCGAACCTGAACCAGAACGGAGACCGCAAGCGATGACCGACGACATGATGAACCTTCGCGCGCTACTGGAGAAGCACACCGACGCCGACATGCTGCGCGAGATGATTGGCTTTGCCGCCTATCGGCTGATGGAGCTGGAAGTCGGAACATTGACCGGCGCGGGCCATGGCGAACGCAGCCCGGATCGGATCAATCAGCGCAACGGCTATCGCGAGCGCGATTGGGAAACCCGCGCCGGCGCCGTCGAGCTGCGCATCCCGAAACTGCGCAAGGGCAGATCCTATGAGGAGGTGAACAGCGGCAGCGCTCTGCCAGACTGTTCTAGTCACAAGCACCTCTGGAGACAGGCATGTCCGTTGCAGCCCACCGTTCCAAAGCGCCCGCTCCAATTTGGGTAGATCTCGGCGCAATCTTCATCTCGATGGAATTGAGTCAAGTCGAAATGGTTGATCACCTCGCTGTCGCCGGGAAGCGGCCAGAAACTGTCGAAATTCACTTTAACAAATGGCGACGTTGCCGGATTGCTTGCCTGTTTTGCCGAGTTACAACGCAAGGCCCAAGCGCGCACAACGCGGTACTTTCCCCTTATCGTCATCCAGGAGGCGGGCCTCGACGGATTTTGGATTCATCGCGTGCTTGAAGTCGAGAGGATTGAAAGCCACGTCGTCGATCCGGCCTCGATCGCGGTCTCGCGGCGCAAGCGTCGCGTCAAGACCGACAGGATCGATGGCGAGACGCTGATCCGAACGCTGCTGGCCTACAAGCGCGGCGAGCCCCGAGTGTGCGCGATGGTGAGAGCGCCAACGCCGGAAGAGGAAGACCGCCGCCGGGTCTCGCGCGAGCGTAAATCCCTGATGGACGAAGGCGTGCGCCACACCAACAGGATCAAAGGCCTGCTCTTCGGGCAGGGCATCAGCGGATATGAGCCACATCGCCGAGATCGGCGTGCACGACTGGAGGAACTCACAACAGGCGACGGGCGCCCCCTTCCTGCCCATTTGAAAGCGCAGATCAGCCGCGAGCTCGACCGGTTCGAGCTTGTGTTGAAACAGATCAAAGAGTGCGAGCAGACGCGAGATGCTTTGCTCACCGCGGTGCAAGCCGTCGCTTCGACTGAGGCCGACAATTTGCTGCCGGCGGGACAGTCCACCCAGCCGGCGCCATCAGTGCCCGCCATGCTGCTAGAATTGAAAGGCATTGGGCCAGAAACAGCGTCAGTGCTGTGGCTCGAGGGATTGTCCCGACACTTCGATAATCGCCGACAGGTCGCGGCCTACGCCGGGCTTGCGCCCTCTCACTGGCAAAGTGGCAAGATCGATCACGACCAGGGCGTGTCGAAGGCGGGCAACCCAAGATTACGCACCAGCCTGATCCAGCTGGCCTGGCTGTGGGTCCGGCACCAGCCGGCTTCAGCCATCACCATCTGGTTCAAAGACCGCGTGGCACAGAACGGCGGTCGCCTCAAGAAGACGACCATTGTCGCGCTCGCCCGCAAGCTGCTGGTCGCGCTTTGGAAGTATGTCAATGCCGGTGTGGTGATCGAGGGCGCTATCGTGCAGTCAACGTGAGGGCGTACGGAAACCAGATCGAGAGATCTTCCGGGAAATGATCAGTCCTGGTTGATGCAGGGCAGGCGAACCGAGGAAGTAGATGGCCTAAATAGCCGCTTTGGCAGAATGGTTACGTCGACCTTGAGCTCTAGTCCGCCGCACGCGGGATCATGGTGCAGCGATTACACCGCTGGCCGCATATAAGTTGGATAGGGCTCGGCAACGAGCCGCGTCACGCAATCGAGCTCATACCCTGGGTCAAAAGCAGCAGAGAGAAAGAAAGCGAGAGGACTAAAAATGCCGCACTGATCAACGCCACACTTGACCCTCCTCATATAAGAGATCTTCCGGGAAATGATCAGTCCTGGTTGATGCAGGGCAGGCGAACCGAGGAAGTAGATGGCCTAAATAGCCGCTTTGGCAGAATGGTTACGTCGACCTTGAGCTCTAGTCCGCCGCACGCGGGATCATGGTGCAGCGATTACACCGCTGGCCGCATATAAGTTGGATAGGGCTCGGCAACGAGCCGCGTCACGCAATCGAGCTCATACCCTGGGTCAAAAGCAGCAGAGAGAAAGAAAGCGAGAGGACTAAAAATGCCGCACTGATCAACGCCACACTTGACCCTCCTCATATAAGCTACTTCCCAGCTTTCCCGGAGCCCCGCCGGATGGCCGAGAAGGCGCTGACCGCGGTGATCCAGGAAGCCTGTATCGGCGGCATCTCCACGCGCTCGGTTGATGATCTGGTCAAAGCGCTCGGGATGGGCGGCATCTCCAAAAGCCAGGTGAGCCGCCTGTGTGGCGAGATCGACGAAAAGATCGCCAACTTCCTCCAGCGCCCGTTGGAAGGCGACTGGCCGTATCTGTGGCTGGATGCGACCTATCTGAAGGTACGGCAGAATGGCCGCATCGTATCCGTTGCCGCGATTATCGCCGTCGGGGTCAACAGCGATGGTCGGCGCGAAGTGCTCGGCCTCGAGATCGGCGCCTCCGAGGCCGAGACCTTCTGGACCGAGTTCCTGCGCAAGCTGGTCCGACGTGGGCTGCGCGGCGTAAAGCTCGTGGTGTCCGATGCGCACGAGGGTCTCAAGGCCGCGGCCGCCCGGGTGCTCAATGCCACCTGGCAGCGCTGTCGGGTGCACTTCATGCGCAATGTCCTTGCGCATGCCGGCAAGCAGGGGCGCCGGGTTGTCTCGGCCTTCATCGCCACGGCCTTTGCCCAGGACGATGCCGCGGCCGCTCGTGCCCAGTGGCGGCAGGTGGGCGATCAGCTGCGCCCGCGGGTGCCCAAACTGGCGGTAATGATGGATGAAGCGGAGGCCGACGTATTGGCCTACATGAGCTTCCCGCCAGCGCACCGGCTGAAGCTGCATTCAACAAATCCGCTCGAGCGCCTCAACGGCGAGGTCAAGCGGCGCACCGACGTGGTCGGGATCTTCCCCAACGAGCAGGCCATCATTCGGCTGGTCGGCGCCATTCTGCTCGAACAGAACGATGAGTGGATGGTGCAGCGGGCTCGCTACATGACGCTGGAAACGATCGCCCCGGTGAGCGATGATCTCACCGTCGGGCTGCCAGCCGTGGCCGCCTGACCGCTACACCGCCCCCCGTCGGGGGCTCGCGATGCCCCGCTGCTTCTACACCAAGTCCGGGGACATGATCGTCGATGGCTCGTTTGCGTCGGGATCAGTGGCTAGAACGCATCGGAGTCACCAGCTGCTTGCTCCAGAACCCGCAATGTGGTTCTGGATGGCCGCGGGTTTTTCGACGTTGCCGTCAACGACATCGATCTGGAGAAGCTTCATCCCCGAGAGGATGTGGGATCATGGTGTGCTTCGCTTAAGGAATCGTAGATCGGCGGCTCGCGGAGAAGGGTGGGCAGCAGCATCGCCACAAAGCAGGCCCCTAGCATCGGGAGCAGCATTGTGACGCTAGCCGTCATCTCGGTGACCAACACGAGGCCGGTCAGCGGCGCGCGTACGACGCCAGTGAACAAGGCCGCCATCCCGACGATCGCGAATCCCTCCGGTTGGATACGCAACTCTGGGAATACCAGCGCGCAGATGATGCCAAAAAACAGGCCCAGTCGCGCGCCCAAAACGAGCATGGGCGCGAACAGGCCGCCCGGTGCGCGGGCTGCGTACGAAACCGCGCCGAGCCCGAACCGAAGCAGGAAGGCCGCTGGAATGGCGGCGAGCGTCTCCGCTCCTGCGAGAGTGCGCTGCGTGATCATGTCGCCGCCGCCAACCAGGTCCGGCGCGAACCACGCCAACGTCCCGACAGCGGCACCGATCAACCCAGCGCGCAGCTCTACGGGCCATGAGCTGAGCCGGTCCACCGCCGCCATCGTCCCGAGCAATACGCGATTGTAAGCGATAGCCACGAGTCCGGCGACGGCCCCCAATATGAAATAGAGCGGCCTGATTTCAGCGCCGGCATAAGCGAGTGCTCCGACGTGGAAGTCCGGCAACTCACCAAGAATGCTACGTGACACCGCGATGGCAGCTGCTGATGCACCGAGAGCCACAATCGCGATCCGAATCTCGAACTGCCGCACTAACTACTCCAGCACGAACACCGCCCCAGCCATCGGTGCATTGAAGGCGGTGGCCAGGCCGGCACCGGCGCCGGCCGCGAGCAGCACTCTGCAGTCGGCCCGATCGCGACGAAACATAAGCCCGATACTGTTTGCAATGCTCGCACCCATCTGCACGCTCGGGCCTTCACGGCCGAGTGCTAGCCCGGAACCGATGGCGAGGACGCCTCCGATAAACTTTACCGGAACCAAGCCAACCGGCACTGGTTTCAAGGTCCCGTTCAGCACGGCCTCGACGTGGGGGATTCCGCTCCCTGATGCGTGTGGCGAGTACCTCCGAACGAGCCAAGCCGCCAGAGCGGTGGCGGTTCCGCACACCACGAGAACCACCAGGAACCCTGCAAGGTTGAAGCCATGTGCCGCTGCGATCAGTGCGTCGCGCATCCTGTCGGCCTGACCAAGCGAGAGCCGGAAGATCGCACCGACCGTGCCCGCGGCCGCACCCGCCACGGGCCCCAGCAGGGCGAGCGCCACCAGGCTGGTGTGGCCAGCTCCGGCATCGACGGCAGGCTCCGGTTCTGGCGGCATCGATCCGACCTATCAGACAAGCTCGCCGCGGTGCAACTCAACCGATAGCGAAAGGATTTCCCGATCGAGTAAATTCATCGGGTAGCAGGTGACTCTATAGCCCGGCACATTCATCGTGCTCCCGGTCGATATCCGCTCCTCACCCAAGTCGCCATCGCATCGGGGGCATAGTCATATCGTGACGCTCCGATCGGCTAGGGCAGGCAAATTCAAATGCAGTTAATTGCAAATACCTCGCCGAGCAGCTAATCTCCCGGCGGAATTGGCAGAGTCTCCAATGGTTGATCACGAAGGCGCAATGGCGTGAAGGCTCAGCAGCTGCTGGGCCCGGCTAGCCCAGACTTGGTGGCGTTTGGGCGCTTGCTGAGGGCCGCACGCGAGCATGGGGAATTCGACCAGTTCTGCGACGCTCTTCACGTTCATACCCGCAAGGCGTACGACCTGATCACCATCGCCGATGCGGTCGATGCAGGCCTGCTGACGCCCGGTGCCGTTCAGGAGATCGGCTGGTCGAAGGCGCGGGTGATCGCAAGCCACGCACGCACCAAGCACAAATCGCGCCGCGCGGTGTCATTCGCGCGCAGCAATACGCTTCCTGCGCTGGTTTCGTATTTTCAGTCCGGCTCGCCCGCCGCGAGCCTCGTGACCAAGTGCTTCAATCTCACGAAAGCAGAAGAGCACGAATTGGAAGCCGCACTTCGCCTGGCCGGTGGTCGTATGCGGGGGAACCGAATGGTGAATCGTGCGGAGGCTTTGATGATCCTCGTTCGAGCCTACCGGCGCTCTGCCAATGCCCGTCGGGACCCGTCACGGCAATGAGCGCCGGCCGCCACCTCTGCCTTCCTGACCCACGGCGGCTACGAAAGGGACTTGCGCCAATGGACGGGCCACCAGGAGGACCAGTTCAAGGCGGAAGCGGCGGAGGCGCCCTCGCCGCCTCTTATCATCTTGCTCGATGGAGCCCAGGCCCAAACCTGTTCAGGACACGTCGTCTGACCCGATTGATCGAGCAGGGGCGACCTCGAGCGCTAGCAGCAAAATCAGCTTGGCCATCCTGGTCCGTTGCCTTGCCAGACAGGCAGCACGCGAAAGCTTCGCCAACGCTTCGTCGTGGGATTACCAGCGTGCAGCGAACGGCGCGGATAGCGAAAGCACCAACACCGCCGGCAATCAGTGAATGCTTCCAATGAGCACGCTTCGCGCTGTCATCTACGCCCGCTACTCCTCTGAGAACCAGCGTGACGCCTCGATCGCGGACCAGGTTCGGCTCTGCAAGGAACGGATCGCCCACGAAGGCTGGACCCTCATTCAGGTTTTCCAGGATGCCGCGATCAGCGGGGCGACGGCGCTCCGCCCCGGCTACCAGGCTCTGATCGACGGCGCTCGCGACGCCGCCTTTGATGTTGTTGTCGCAGAAGCTCTGGACCGCCTCTCGCGTGATCAGGAGGACACAGCAGCGCTCTACAAGAGAGTGCGCTTCGCCGGTGTTCGGATCGTCACTCTAGCCGAGGGTGAGATCAGCGAGCTCCATGTCGGCCTCAAGGGCACGATGAATGCCCTCTTCCTCAAAGACCTGGCCGACAAGACCCGCCGTGGCTTACGCGGGCGTATCGAAGCGGGTCACTCGGCTGGCGGCCGATGCTATGGTTACGATGTCGTTCGCCGTCTCGATGAACGTGGCGAGCCTCTTCGCGGCGAGCGCGCCATCAATTCAGGCGAAGCGGGCGTCGTGCGCCGCATTTTTGAGCTGTTCGCCGCGGGCCACAGTCCCATCGCGATCGCCCGCCAGCTCAATGCTGAGCGCCTGCCCGGCCCGGAGGGTCAGGCTTGGCGCGACACGACGATCCGCGGCCATGCCGCACGCGGCACCGGCATTCTGCGCAATGAGCTCTACGTTGGGAGGTTGGTCTGGAACCGCATGCGAATTCATCAAGGACCCGACCTCCGGCAGACGCGTGTCACGTCCGAAATCCGCGTGAGCAGTGGATCGTCGAGGACGTCCGTGCGCTGCGCATAGTCGAGCCGGAGCTGTGGAATCGCGTTCAGAAACGTCTTGGGGATATCCGCGAAGCGTCCGGTGCTAACTCACCTGACCGGCCGCGATACTGGGAGAACAGGCGGCCGCGGCACGTGCTGACCGGGAAGGTGGCTTGCGGATGCTGTCGGGGTGCGCTTAGCAACGTCGGGCGTGACTATCTCGCCTGCAACACAGCGAGACGCCAGGGTATCTGCGACAACCGCGGCAGTCTCCGGCGGCAGGCTCTGGAGCAGCAGGTCCTTGAGGCTCTGCGCACGCAGTTGATGGCGCCTGAGTTAGTGGCTGAATTCGTCGCGGAGTTCGCCCGCGAGTGGAACCAGCTGCTCCAGAACAGAGACGCGGGCAGGGCACAGGCCGAGCGTGAACTGGCCCAGGTGCGCCGCAAGTTGGCCGGCCTGATTGACGCGATCGCCGATGGCCTGCGCGCGAAGGGCTTGCAAAATCAGCTCAGCGAACTCGAGGCTAGGCAACTGGTATTGGAAGCTGAATTAGGGACGCCGGCGCCTCCCGCGCCGCGTCTGCACCCGAACCTCGCTGAGGTATACCGCACGCGCGTTGCCGAGCTGCACACGGCACTTCAGGCCGATCCGGATGGTCGCGAGGCGCTGGAGGTGGTGCGGAGCTTGATCGAGCGCGTGGTGGTCCATCCCGCTAAGGAGGGCAAACCCGTCGAGATCGAGCTTGAGGGACAGATAACGTCAATGGTGAGGCTTGCGTCAGGCGATCTCAATCCCGGTCAGCCGCGACAGTTCGGCGCTGATCGCGGTTTGTTCGAGAGTTCGGTTGACCTGAGCCCCAACTTCCCTCCAGTCAGAAGTAGAGTCTGCGGTTTCCGTCAGGACCATCCTGACGGTGTTTCTCAGTTCGGTTAAGCGCCGTTTCTGCGTTCTTTAATCGCGGCTCCCTTTGCAAGCCCAAAAATGCTTTTTGTTCGGCTTGGAGTACCGCTTTTCGTCCCGGCCCACCAGCGATCCACGCGCCGAGCGGAGATTGGGTCAAGACGGGGCGAGGCCCCCGCGCAGCGGCGCGTAGCGGTCTTGACGCAATCGAGCACGGTGCGAGGCTGCGGGGGTTCGGACGCCAGCACTGCCGGATCATGGTTCTTTCCGCGGTCACCCCGCACAGCATCATGCAGGCAGCCGCAACATGGCGATCCGGAAGGCCGGTGCTCCTCATGTCCCGGGCGCGGTCACCACTGCGATGCGGGCCGCTGCGGAGAAAGCGGAGCCACCAAGCCTCGTCCCGGCAGGGACGTTCTTCCGCCCGCTGGACGGAACCGTTGGCCGCTCAGACGCGAGCGGGCATTCCCGTGCAATCAAAGTCGCGGTCGGCTTTCCAGACGGCGTGCATGATGACGGCGAGCTTGCGTGCCACCGCTACGGTGGCTCGACGCAGGCCGATCCGCACCACCATTGCGCGCCCCCAACTTCGCAGCGTGCTGTCGGTGACCTTGCGTGTGAGAATGGCATTTGCCGCTTGGAACAGATAGGAGCGCAGAAGCCCGTCGCCGCATTTGGAGATGTGCCCCGCACAATCGACATCTCCCGACTGGTAGCGGCGCGGGGTCAGGCCCACGTAGGCGCCGACGGTGCTGGAGTGTCTGAACCGTCCCGGATTGTCGATGACGGCGACGTAGGCGAGTGCGACGATCACCCCAACCGCCGGAATACTCATGAGCCTCCGCGCAGCGGGATCAGCTTTCGCGCGCTTGAGCAGCTGCCCATCGAGGATACAGATCTGTTCCCGTAGGCTCTGCCAGACGGCAAGCATCGGCTCGGCGATGGCACACAGAGCCGGGTTGTCGTCGCAGACCTCTCGCACGCGACGCGCGAACAGACCACCCGCTCCCTTGCGAACCACATGACCGAATGCCTTCGGCAGGCCACGCAACGTGTTGGCCGTCGCTTGACGCTGCGAGATGAGCTGCGCGCGGGCTACCAACAGCAGCCGCAACGACTGCGCATCCATGCTTTTGATCGTAACCTCGCGGAACCAGCCAGTCCGTACCACCTGTGCCAGGCCGTGCGCATCGTTGGCGTCGGTCTTATTGATTTGCACGCGCAGGGCCGCCTTGGCGTGGCGTGCATCGATGCAAACTATCGGCACCCCGCGTGCGCGCAGAGCCCGTGTCAGGAAGTTCGACAGCAATCCAGTCTCAAGCCCAGCGCGCACAAGATGTGGCGCGTGCTGACGGACTGTCCTGGTCAAGACATCGGGGGCGGTGGCGCACTTGCCACGCCATATGATCGCGCCTTGCTCATCAATCACACAGATTGACGTCAGCTCCTGCGAAACATCCAGACCAGCGTAGTGGGACAGTTCCATGGGGGTTCCTCCAGGCGTTTGGAGTAGTGATCAGCCGCGATTACCATGTCCCGGCCTTCCATCGCATCGTCGTCGCGCGCGGCCTGGGTCAAGGCTGGCCGCAGGCCATCGCCGAAGGCGACGCGCAGCGGCCTGGACGCGGGCGAGCACGACGGCAGCATGTTCGAGGCCGGGGTGCGCCCGCCCAGCCCGGAGTGCGGCCGCACTTCGTTGTAATCCTGCTGCCAAGCCGACAGGATCGCGCGCGCCTGCCGCACCGAGGTGAACAACGTCTCGTTCAGGCACTCATCACGCAGCTTGCCGTTGAAGCTTTCGACGAAGGCGTTCTGCTGCGGCTTGCCGGGTGCGATGTAGTGCCAGCCGACACCTCGGTCCTGCGACCAGGCCAGCACCGCGCTGCTGGTCAGTTCCGTGCCGTTGTCGCTGACCACGCTCGCCGGATGGCCGCGCCTGGCGGCGATCGCGTCCAGCTCGCGCACCACGCGCCACCCGGACAGAGACGTGTCGGCAACCAAGGCCAGGCATTCCCTGGTGAAGTCATCGACCACGCACAGCACCCGGAACCGGCGGCCGTCCGTCAGCGTGTCGGAGACGAAATCCAGTGACCAGCGCCGGTTCGGCGCCTCCGGCAGGGCGATCGGCGCCCGCGTGCCCAGCGCCCGCTTGCGACCGCCGCGGCGACGCACCTGCAACCGCTCCTCGGCATACAGTCGCCGCAGCTTTTTGTGGTTCGGCGCCAACCCCTCGCGTTTTAGGCCGTGTGGACGGATTTAACCAGCATCAGCCCGCACGCAAAGCTGATGATGGCTGAGTAGCTGATGTCGGTCTTGTCGCAGCGCATGGCGACGCGTTTGAAGCGCTTGAGCTTGCCGATCGTCTGTTCGATGCGCGCCCGGAGTTTGTAGAGACGCTTCGGAAAAAAGCGTCCTCTGTGCTTGGAGTTTTCGCGGCGGGGGATAACCGGTGTGATGCCGCGCGCAAGCGCCGCCGCTCGGTTGGTCTGGCTGTCATATCCCTTGTCGGTCATCGCGATGCGCGGGCTGATGTCTGGGCCGATGTCGAGCGAGGTCTCGAACTGGGTGCTGTCGCTGACTTCGCCACCGGTCAGGTGGAAGTCGAGAGGGTGGCCGTCGAGATCGGTCTTGAGGTGGATTTTGGTCGAAAAACCGCCGCGCGAGCGGCCGAACGCCTGATGCTGCTGCCCCCTTTTGCGCCGGCCGCCGAGACGTGGGCGCGTGCGGTCGTGCTGTCGAAGAACTGCACCAGATGTGCCGTCTCGCTGCATTCCGCCAGCAGTTGAAAGAACGCCTCGAATACACCCGATCGGCTGAGCCGCCAGAACCGCTTCCAAACGCTGTTCCATTTGCCATATTCGCTGGGCAGTGCTCGCCAGGTGATGCTGTGGACAGTGAAGTAGTGGATCGCCTCCAGGAATTTACGGTCATCATGCCCTGGCTCTCCCGGCTCGATTGCGCCGCGTCAAACACTTCCAGCACGATCGACCAATCCGCTCCGTCATTCCCGTCAGCATGGCCGGCTCCCTGATGCCGGTCACGCAGTGATTCGAACAAAACCCAATTCGGGAATCCGTCAGAAATGCATGTCAGGGATTCCGTCCACACGGCCTAGAAGCAGGCCAAGCCGCCGATAGCCGAACCGCCGGCGCTCACCCGCCAATGCACGCAGCCGAGCCCGCAGCGGCGCGTCATCACCGCGGCGATGCCGGTTCGCACCGACGTCCGGTCCGTCCCGAGGATCGCGCACGCCCGCCGCTCGCTGATGCCGTGCGCCTCGCGCGCAGCAAGCACAGCGTCCCTCCTGGCCGCGGGCGTCACCATTTTTTTGAGGCCATGTCTTTCAACACCGCGTTGTCCAGCATCGCGTCGGCCAGCAGTTTCTTCAGCCGCGTGTTCTCGTCCTCCAGCTGCCGCAGCCGGCGCGCCTCGGAAACATCCAGACCGCCGAACTTGGCTTTCCACTTGTAGAACGTTGCCCCGCTCACACCGTGCTTGCGGCAGACATCCGCTGTCTTCGCCCCCGCCTCCTGCTCCCGCAGGATCCCAATGATCTGCTCCTCGGTAAAACGCGATCCCTTCATCTCCGCCTCCTGCTCGGGCGGACTCTACCCAAAATCGGAGGAGTTTCAGGGGCTCAGGTCAATCATTGGGATCCTGCGTGAGCAGGAGGGCGGGTCGAAGACGGCGGATGTGTGCCGCAAGTACGGGGGCAGCGAGGCGACCTTCTACAAGTGGAAGGCGAAGTTGGGCGGCATGGATGTGTCTGATGCACGCCGTCTGCGGCAGCTTGAGGCGGAGAACGCGCGGCTGAAGAAGCTGCTGGCGGATGCGATGGTGGACAATGCGGTGCTGAAAGACGTCGCGGCAAAAAATGGTGACGCCCGTGGCCAGGAGGGACGCTGTGGTTGCAGCGCGTGCGGCGCACGACATCAGCGAGCGGCGGGCGTGTGGGATCCTCAGCGCGGACCGAGCGTCGGTGCGCTACATCGCGCGCCGTGGCGACGATGCGGCGTTGCGGGCGCGCCTGCGTACCTTGGCAGCCGAGCGGCGGCGGTTCGGCTATCGCCGGCTTGGCCTGCTGCTGAAGCGGGAGGGGCCGACGCCGGTCCAGCGTAAGCGTTGTGTCCGCACCACGTGCGATGTGAAGTCTATGCCGAACTTATTGCCTGGATGCCGGTGTCGGCGTTCCATTTCCACGGCAGCGGCGTATCCAACTCGTTCCGCTTTGTTCGACCTGAGACGATGCGCTGGAGCACGTCGGTCAGCCAGGCCAGCGGATCGAGCCCATTGAGCTTCGCCGTCTGGATCAGCGTGGCGACGATGGCCCAATGATGGGCGCCGCTATCAGCGCCAGCAAACAAGGCGTTCTTTCGTCCCAAGGCAACGGGGCGCATGGCGCGCTCAACGGTGTTGGTGTCCAATTCCAGCCGTCCATCGTCCAGGAACTGAGCCAGCCCATTCCAATGGTTGAGCGCATAACGGATTGCTTGAGCGAGGGCGGAGCGGCCGGAGAGGCGGCCAAGCTGTTCGGTCAGCCAATGATGCAGAGATTCGACCAACGGACGAGTACGTTGTTGGCGTATCGCCCAGCGGTGTTCTGCGGATTGGCCACTGATGTCGGCCTCGATCTCATACCAGGCGGCGATCCGCTGCAACGCCCCTGTCGTGATCGGCGAGGGGGTGGCGACATGAATGTCGTAGAATTTGCGCCGAGCATGTGCCCAACAGAACGCCAACCGAGGCGCATCATCGGACGCGCCTCTCACCAGACGGCCGAACCCCGCATAGCCATCGACCTGAAGCAGTCCACGAAAGTCCTTCAGGTGATCAGCCGGATGCCCGGCTTTGCGGTCCTCGCTGTACACGCAGGCCGCGGCTGGATAGCCCGGCCCCTGAAAAACCCCTTGTTGCGACGCGGTGCACAATGATTCGATTGATCGTGCCAAATCAGGCGGGGCGGCGATGCGCGGCAGGTTGCAGGATCAGGGCGGGCTGTTCTGCTACATTTCCCCGGAGCACCGGGTGGCGGCGAACCATCCGCTGCGCCGGGTGCGGCAGTTGGTTCGCGACGTGCTGAAGGAGTTGAGCCCGAGCCTCGGGCGGCTCTATTGCAGCGAAGGCCGTCCCTCGATCCCGCCCGAGCAATTGCTGAGTGCGCTGCTGCTGCAGGTGTTTTACGGCATCCGCTCGGAACGGCAGTTGATCGAGCAGCTCAACTACAACCTGCTGTTTCGCTGGTTTGTCGGTCTGTCGCCGGACGAGGCGGTCTGGGACGCTACGACGTTCACCAAGAACCGCGAGCGGCTGCAAAGCGGTGACATCTTTCAGAAGTTCATGACCCGGCTGCTGAACCATTCGCAGGTCAAGCCGCTGCTGTCGGACCAGCATTTCTCGGTGGACGGCACGCTGATCGAGGCCTGGGCGTCGCAGAAGAGCTTCCGCCCGAAAGATGGCAGTGACGGTGATGGCTCGGACTTCCATGGCCAACAGCGCAAGAACGATACCCATGCCAGCACCACCGATCCCGCGAGCCGGCTTTATCGCAAGGCCGCCGGGCGCGAGGCCAGGCTGTCTTACATGGGGCACGTCACTATGGAGAACCGGCATGGTCTGGCGGTGGCGGGGAAGGTCACGGAGGCGAATGGCACGGCCGAGCGGCGGGCTTCGGAAGCGATGATGAGGGCCAAGCGCCGGGAAGCTGGTTGCCGCATTACAGTCGGTGAGGACAAAGCTTACGACACCACGGATCATGTGGCTGCATTGCGCGATCTGGAGGTGACCCCGCATGTGGCGCAGAACGATGCGGTGAGGAAGACCGGCAGGCGGCGGCGCAGCGCGATTGACGGCCGCACCACGCGGCATGCCGGCTACGGCATGTCGCAATCACGCCGCGCGATGATCGAGTGCATCTTTGGCTGGGGCAAGCAGCACGGCACGATGCGCAAGACCAAGCACCGCGGGATTGCCCGGGTGGCAGCCGACTTTCTGCTCAATCTGATCGCCTACAATCTGGTCCGCATCCCGAAACTGGTGCGCACATGAGGGAGGCGTCTGTACAAATGCTGCCAGAGCCGTGGCGAAACTGGTCAAACGAGAGCCCGACATTCGCCGGTGCACGAACAAATCGGCAACAGACAGTTCCGGATGCAAGCGATTCACGTCGCTGGCCGGTTTTTCAGTGGACTGCTAGAGCGGTTTCACTGTCGGTGAAACCGCTCTAGGTCACATTTCGCGAGCAACTTCATCAGCCTAAGATCGCTCAACAATTCCAGTCAGGCTGATATTGCTCTAGCTTGTAAGCTCGCTGCGCCCGCCAATATACCATCCACACAGATGGTAAGGAGATGGCAGTCGCCGCACGGTGCACGAGCTGCGGCCCAAGGGGGTAGCGGACAGCGAGAAGATCACGATCAACCTGGGCTATGTTTACCTTGGCCACGTCGACCTGCTGGTGCGGGAGGGGTTCTACTCCAACCGCACCGATTTTATCCGCAC
The DNA here is from genome assembly GCA_963810715.1 of uncultured Pseudomonadota bacterium. Taxonomy (GTDB): domain Bacteria; phylum Pseudomonadota; class Alphaproteobacteria; order Acetobacterales; family Acetobacteraceae; genus DATDIC01. The sequence continues at coordinate 292,808 of CAWEOZ010000006.1, forward strand.
CGCGATTAGCAACCAACTCGAGCGGAACGGCGAGGCGGTACGGCAGTCGGTGGCGCGTAACCCGCCGGACCTCGGCCTACGGCACTACGCCGCGCGGACCTCGAGGCCGCGCGCGACCGTGGCGAGGGCCTGCGCATCAACGTGCTTGGCCTGGCCATCATCGCGAGCGACGTCACGCCGGAATTGGCGCGCGCGGCGATCGCCTCGATCACGGTCCTGGGCGCGCTGCACGCGAGCCTGCCGCTGCTCATCGTCGCGGGCCATGGCGACAAGGTCGTGTTCAAGCGAAGGTCCCAGCAGCTGCGGGACAGCATTCCGGGCAGCGTGCTGCAGATCGTCAAGGGCGCCGGGCACATGGTCCACCACCTCGCGGCGCGGCAGGTCGCCGAGGCCGCGGGGCTGAGCGACCGAGGGGGCACTTCGGGCCGCGCTCGATTTGCGTCTGCGCCTGATCGATGTGTAACGGAATTGCTTCACGCAGAGCCGGCGCGCTCGCCATCACTTCGCCATCACGCTCCGACATGGTCAGGTCCTGAGCGGGCTGGTATTACTGCCCCATGTCTCTGAAAAGAGTCTGAGTAGAATTCCGAGCCTACCGCTCCGGCGTGGCTGGCGGTAATCCGTGGCTGGCGGTAATCATCGAAGACGGGCCATCAAAAACTGAGCTAAATTCGGCCCTTTCCTTTGGCTGACACTGCGCTTATGTAGCATGTGTGTCTTGCATCGCAACTTGCGTGTCCGCTCTCTCTTTTCTGCGTACCGCCTGACTGGAGTCGCGCAATTTCCAATAACGGTGGAGGTGGCTACGAACCGGGAGCCGCAACTACACCCTGGTGTATTTTCAGAAGGCATGGACTCCTACGTACGAGAACTACCGCGTGAGGACTGCCCCTACCCACTAGGCTCTACGGAGCGGGAAGCATGGCTCGGGGGGTGGACCAAACCGAGTACGGTAAGCGGTACAGCCACTCAGGACTCTCAACTGAATGAGCGTAGCCAAGTGCGATGCCAACCACCCGCTGCGGCATCGTTGTGCTGACGATATTCTCAACCAGTTCCACCACTCGGTGACGCATGACGCAAAACGCTCGGTCAGACAGATTGCTCGATCCACCCACCCAACAACAACGAAACAGCATCCCCAGTGATCGTCCCGCCATCGAACGCAGTTACAACCTGCCGCCCTTCAACAGGGGCAAATTCTACCAACTTCGGATTACACTAAGTCGCCATCGGAAAGGCTTTGTCGCAGAGGGACCTTTGTCGATCCAGATCCCCGATGCACCTACATTGTGTGAGAAATGCGGGCTAGCGGCGGTGCAGTGGTCGCGGAGTTTCATCAGCTGATGGTCGAATGGGTGCGATGGTTTCTGTTAGATATCCCGCTGTTTGTTTTGACTGCGGTCTGTACGTATTTGGTCATGTCGAGCAGCCAAACTCTGTTCCATTACGGCCTCGGTCATCAGAGGTGGGGTGGCATCTTCTTCCGGAACCACATCAGATTTCATCATACGTACTATGCGAAGGGTCATCTCGTGTCGTCTACCTATCGAGGTGCGGAGGGAAACAACACTCCCTTCTTTTTTATCCCGACGATCCTCGTTGCGGGCGGGATGTTTCTCATTCTTCCGTTCAGACTGTTCCTCGTTGTGACCGCTGTCAGCGCGGTGTCGTTCTACGCGCATGTCTATATCGACAAGGAATATCACGTCGAGGGATCGCGTCTGGAACGCTTCGCCTGGTTCAGGTACAAGCAGCAGCTTCATTTCGTCCATCACCTGCACGCGGACAGCAATTTCGCGGTCATCGACTTCTTCTGGGACAGGCTGCTGGGCACCTATCGAAGGCCCGATGGCGATGTGAGGTGACACTGCGTCGAGGCACAGCGAGTGGATATTCCGCTTCCGTGAAGAGTTTCGGGCGCCGCCGGGCGTACGAAAGTCTCCGAGGAACGAACCCGCGGTCCGCAGACGATGGTCTATGTGTGTTTCTGTTTTCCGCTGAGCCTGGCGCAGTCACGACCGGCAGTGGGAAACGCGGAACGTGATGCGATCTGTCGGAATCGCCGCTGCATCGGATGGCGTTGGCGGTGGGGATCGCCGGCGAGCGGTGGCCTGGGGGCGTCGCTGACGACGGATGGCGCGAACTCGATAGTTGGCCGCAGCGAGGGTGCTGTGGCCGGGAGCGCTGGCAGGCCGTGCCGGGTCACGGCGAATGTCTCCCGGTTGGCGGAGTGCAGTGCGGCGGTGCGCGGGGCTGACGCCAGCGCTCGAACGTCTCGATGATGATCATGTGCCCCCCGCAGCATGGGCACGGTGGACGGGCATCGAGCGGCTCTTGCGGCAGGTCGTCATCGGGCGGCGGCGTGACGGCGAGAAGTTCGCGGACGCGGGTAAGGCCAGCCTTGCGCGCCGAACCGGCGAGCGGGCCGTAGTGGCGAATGCGATGGAACCCGCGCGGCAGGACGTGAAGCAGGAAGCGGCGGATGAACTCGTCGGCGCCGAGCGTCATGACCTGCTGGCGGTCCGCGCCATCGCGGCGATAATCCTTGTAGCGGAAGGTGACGCCGGCCTCGTCGAGCGAGATCAGCCGGCGGTTCGAGATGGCGACGCGGTGTGTGTAGCGCGACAGATAGGCGAGCACCGCCTCTGGTCCGCCAAAAGGTGGTTTGGCGTAGACTACCCAGTTCTTCTTCCGCAGCCGCGCGATGAGGTGCGTGAAGGCGCGTTCCTCGCGCAACCCGGCGTGGTCAGCGAAGAAGGCGAGCGCGCCGGCGGTATGAAGTTCAAGCAGGCGCGTCAGGAACAGGCGGCGGAACAGTTTGGACAGCACACGGACCGGCAGCAGAAAGGCCGGCCGGGACGACATCCAGCGCGTGCCGTCCAGCGAAATGCCGCCGCCCGGCACGATCATATGCACATGGGGGTGGTGGGTCAGTGCCGATCCCCAGGTGTGGAGCACGGCGGTGATGCCAATACGCGCGCCCAGGTGACGGAGATCGGCGGCGATCGTCAGCATCGTCTCGGACGCCGCGTGGAACAGCAGGTCATAGACCGCGGCCTTGTTGTGCCAGGCGATGTCGGCGACTTCGGCGGGAACCGAGAATACGACGTGGAAGTATCCGACCGGCAGCAGGTCGGCCTCGCGCTCGGCCAGCCAGGTGCGCGCGGCGGCGCTCTGGCACTTGGGGCAGTGCCGGTTGCGGCAGCTGTTGCAGGCGATCCGCCAGTGGCCGCAGTCCTCGCATGCCTCGACATGACCGCCGAGGGCCGCGGTGCGGCAATGCTCGATCGCCGCCATGACTTTGAGCTGATGAAGGCTCAGGTGCCCGGCATGGGCGGCCCGATAAGCGGGGCCGGCAGCACGGAAGATATCGGCGACCTCGAGCGAGGCGCGCACCGCCTCAGCCGGCGGGTGCGATCTCTCCGAGCTTGAACATGCCGAGCTTGTCGAGCGGGCTGATCACGGTGCGTATCGTTCGGGTCGCAACCTTGGTGTAGAAGGCGGTGTTCTCCAGCCTGGCGTGGCCGAGCAGAACCTGGATGACGCGGATGTCGACGCCGTCTTCCAGCAGATGGGTGGCAAAGCTGTGGCGCAGCGTGTGCGGTCCGACCCGCTTGGTGATCTCCGCGGCCTGTGCCGCATCGACGACGATGCGATGCAGTTGCCGGGTGCTGATCGGCTTCATGGCGTGCTGTCCCGGAAACAGCCAACCGTCACGATGCATCACGCCCTGTTGGTGCCCGACCTTCCACCACTCGCGCAGCAGGGTGAGCAGATCTGCCGGGAGCATGGCATTGCGATACCGGCCACCCCCCGCCTTCGCAGGGGCAAGCTCTTGCCACGCTCGACCCGGATCAGCATGCGCTCGCTGTCGATATCGGCGACCTTGAGCGCCGCGACCTCGGCCACGCGCAGGCCAGCGCCATAGGCGACCGAGAGAGCCGCCTGATGCTTGAGGCAGGTGGTCGCGTTGAGCAGTCGCGCGACCTCGTCCCGGCTCAGCACCATTGGCAGGTTGCGCGGATACGCCACCCGGATCAGCTTGCGCGTCAGGTCGGGCCGGTCGATGGTGTGCGTGAAGAAGAACCGCAGCGCCGAGACGATGCTGTTCATGGTCGGCGTCGGCACCCCGGCATCGCGCTGTTCGATCTGGAAGCGGCGCAGGTCATCCGCCGTCGCTGTATCGGGTGAGCGCCCCAGGAAGGTTGCGAAGCGCCCCACGTCCCGAATGTGGTTGCGTTGCGTCTCTCGCGAGAACCGGCGCATGTCCATATCGTCGATCAGACGCTGGCGCAGCGGGCTGATCGCAGCGGTGGGAATGGACTCGTTCATCGGTCGGCTCCTCTCGGTTGAAAGAAGCCGAAACGGTCCGCCCGCCCCGGCACGGGCTCAAACCAGGCACAACAGCCGGGCCTCTACTCCGTCATCAGAACCCGCACCCCTCCCGCGCAGCGGGTTCGTTCTACGCGTCTGCAGAGACTCTGAAGCGCATTTCCGAGGTTGTTGTGCGTCATCGCCCACTGGAGCGGGACGCGGTCGCGAGTCCTCTCCTGCAGTGCGTCGCGATAGGCTGTGACGGCCTCCTCCAGGCGCGCCGTGCTACTCTCGCGTTCCCCGAGACCCTGAAGCGCGCTGCCGAGATTGCACTGCGTCGCCGCCCACTGAAGCGGGACGCGCTCGCTGGTCCTTTCCTGCAGCGCGTCGCGATAGGCTTTGATGGCCTCCTCCAGCCGCTCCGCGCCACTCTCGCGTTGCCCGAGACTCTGAAGCGCGCTGCCGAGATTGTTTTGCGTCATCGCCCAAACGAGCGGGACGTGCTCGCGGATCAATTCCTGCAGCGCGTCGCGGTACACTTTGATGGCTTCCTCCAGTCGTGCCGTGCCGCTCTCGCGTTCGCCGAGACTCCGAAGCGCGTTTCCGAGATTGCCTTGTGTTGCCGCCCACCGAAGCGGGACGCGCTCGCGGGTCCTTTCCTGCAGCGCATTACGGTAGGCTGTGACCGCCTCTTCCAGGCGTGCGGTGCCGCTCTCGCGTCCCCCGAGCGTGGCGAGCACAGCACCAAGGTTGTGCTGTGCCATCGCCCAATCGAGCGGGACGTGCTCGCGGGTCCATTCCTGCAGCACGTCGCGATAGGCTTTGATGGCCTCCTCGAGGCGATCCGTGCCGCTCTCGCGTTCCCCGAGCGTCGCAAGCGCGCTGCCGAGGTCGCACTGCGTCGCTGCCCATTGAAGTGGGACGCGCTCGCGGGACAATTCCTGCAGCGCGACCCGACATACGGCGATAGCCACAACCAAGCTGGCGTTGATGCCCTTATCGCTGCCGCGTTCGTTGAATTCAGCCGCCTTCTCCAGCAGCCATTTGCTACGAATATCCGGATCGGTGATGCCTTCGATGTCCGCCATCATCCGCAGCTTGGAAATGACGGCCGGAATATTGAGAGCGAGCTCGTCGTATCGGACGGCTTCCTCCAGCAGTCTGATGCGGCGGCGCTTTCGTTCCGCCTGCCGTTCAGCCTCCCCGCGCTCCTCGCGCGCGAGCTCGTCCATGAAGGCGGCCGATGCTTCGTTCAAATAGCCGGCCTTGAAGCGTCGTTCGGCTTCTCGCCTGGCCGCGTCGAACGCCTCGCCCTCGTTGGTGTATCGGTCGAGTTCCTCGCGGGCAGCTTCGATCCAGTTGTCCAGCCATGGGATGAGGTCGTCACGGGCGATCCCCTCGCCGCCAAGCCGCTCGATGATCGACCGGACGGCTTCCGGAACGCCCTGTTCGGCAGCGCGGGGGAAAACGCCCCCGCTGCGAGCGAGCGCCAGGAGTTCCCGGAGCATCGCCGTCTGCCCCTCCTGGCCTTGTTGGAGGCGCTTCGTGCGCTCGTTTATCTCCTCCAGAACGGCCGTGTGAGCGGTGGCGACCGCTTTGGCAAGCGCCAACTGCTCGGCGTTCCAGACACGCTCGAAACCGGCGTCTTCCTTCAGCCTGAATGCGGCGTCGCGGACGAACAGATCGAACCAGGAGTCGGGAACGCCGGTGCCTTCGAAGGCCATGATGAACGCGGCAGGCAGCTCGTGATCGAGCGTTCCGGTGCGAAGCCGGACTTCCGACAGAACCGCCGCTGCCACGGCCGCGCGGAGTTTCGACAAGCCCTGCTGCACAGCGATGCTGTCGCCGGTGGCGCGGCGGGCGGCGAGGCTCTGGTCAAACATGTCGGGCAGAGTGGACAGCAGGGCGTCGCGAATGCGCCTCTCATCTGCCGCGAGATCAAGCGCCGCGCTGAAGCTTGCCTGGTTCGCGACCGCCGTCTCATTGTCGAGGAATTGTTTCAGCGGCGGCGCCGAAGCGGTCTGCGTCATTCCGGCGAACGTCGTCCCAGTCGGACCGCCGCGCCTCGTCGAAATTCGTGAGGATGGCGTGCAGGCTGGCGAGCTGGGCCAGCCGGAGCGCGCTGGCGACATGGTGATTCTCGTCAATTCCGGAGCGGCCTTCGAGCCAGCGCGCGGCGGCGGGTCGATGCAGGCCCTTGCACAGGTCGGTGGCGAGATTCCCGGCCACGCCGCCAACGACGGTGCCGGCGGCGATGAGCTCGGGAGAGCTGTAGCCCGTCAGTCCCGCAACGGTACCGGCCGCGGCTGCCGTCGCCAGGCCAAGCCCGAGACAGGAGAGGATGGTTCGCGCCACCAGGTTCCCCTCATGCGACGGAGAATTGCAGACTGCCGTCCGATGACCCTCGTCCGTACCTATCCTTTCGCCCGCTCCCCTTTCGCCCGCTGCTCCGCGACCGCCTTCTCCAGGTCCGGCAGGTCCATCGCGCCGGAAACATACTGGCGGCCCACCACCAGCGCCGGCGTTCCCTCAATTCCCATCTCTCGGGCGAGCTGCAGGTTTGCGTTCAGCCGGTTCTGAATCTCGGGATCATTCATGTCCTGCTTCAGGCGCGTCCAATCGAGCCCGGCCTGCTTCGCCGCGGCCTGAATGGTATCATCCGTAATATCAGGAGGTGCCTGCATCAGCAGCGTCCGCAACTTCTCGTAGCCGCCCTGCTTCTGCGCGGCCAGCAACGCGCGCGAGCCAAGGATGCTCGGCGGCCCGAGGATCGGCAGGTCCTTGTACACCAACCGGACCTGGTGATCCTGTGCCAGCAGTTTCGCCATATCCGGCTCCATGTGTCGGCAATAGGGGCAGCGCACGTCGAAGAACTCCACGATCGTGACATTGCCGGACGGATTGCCGCCGACCGGGTCGGCCGGGCTGATCATCTTGTCCAGACGGTCCACCACCGCCTGCTGCTGTTGCCTGGCTTCATCGGCCTGCAACGCCGCCACGGCGTCGCGCAGGATGGAGGGGTCCTGCTTCAGCGCATCCCGCACCACCTGCACAATCTCGGCCCGCTGCGCCGGGGTGAACTGGTCGGCAACAGCCCGGTGCAGCGGCAGCGCCGCGGCGGCCACCGCCATTCCCAGCAGCAACGTCCGGCGAAGCACATGAAGCATGACTGTTTTCCTTCTCTCGACCCTGGCATGGGGGAAACCGTCCGCCGCGGCAAGTGCATTTCGCGGCGATGCAGGGGCGTGATCCTGCGAGAGGGTTCACCCCGGAAGAAAGCGGCGAGACGGAGGGTCAGGAAGACAGATGGGGTGATTGGGGTCTCTCCCGAGTGATCGGGTGGCTGCTCCTCTCGGGATGAGTGAACGTGGTCCGTGTGCATCGGCCACAAGCATCGAAGGGGAGCAGCCGTGGGATACTTTGCCGGGTTGGACGTGTCGTTGGAAGAGACCGCCATCTGCGTGATCGATGAGTCGGGTCGGATTGTGCGTGAGGGTCGGGTCGAGAGCGAGCCGGAGACGCTGGTCGGGTTCTTCAGGGCATCCGGGATGGTGATGGAGCGGGTCGGACTGGAGGCGTGCTCGCTGACCGCCTGGCTGCAGCAAGGGCTTTCGGCGGCGGGGATCCCGGCGATCTGTATCGAGGCCCGTCAGGCGAAGGCGGCCATGGGTGCGATGCCGAATAAGACCGATCGCAACGACGCACGCGGCATCGCGCAGATCATGCGTACCGGCTGGTTTCGCGCAGTGCACGTGAAGAGCCGATCTTGCCGCTCCTGGCGCGCACTGCTGACTGCACGGCGGGCGCTACTCAACAAGCGCCGCGATGTTGAGAACGGCATCCGAGCACTCCTGCGCGAAGTTGGGCTGAAGGTTGGCACCCCGAGCCGAAAGAACTTTGCGGCGCGGGTACGCGAGTTGGTGGCTGCCGATCAGGTATTGGCGGCGCTTGCAGAGTTGCTGCTGTCAGTTATCGAGGTGATGACCCGGGAAGTCGAGCGACTGACCAGGCGCGTGCCTGACGAGGTACGCACGGAGCCGACTTGTCGCCGGCTCATGACAGTGCCGGGTGTCGGCCCGCTGACGGCGCTGACGTTTCGCGCTACGATCGACCGGCCGGACCGCTTCCGTAAGTCCCGAGACGTCGGCGCGCATCTCGGTCTGACGCCGCGACGCTATCAGTCGGGTGAGACCGACATACAGGGTCGCATCAGCCGATGCGGTGACGAATTGGCGCGTACCGCACTGTATGAGGCGGCACACTCGCTGCTGATCCGTGACACCAGATGGTCCGCGTTGCGGGTATGGGGACTGAGCGTTGCCAAGCGGCGCGGCATGGCCCGCGCCCGCGTCGCCGTAGCTCGCAAGCTCGCGGTGATCCTGCATCGCATGTGGGTCGACGGCAGCGTGTTCCGCTGGAGCAAGCAGGCCGCCGCAGCGTGACAAGAGGAGTTCCAGTTTCCGCCTGACCAGCGCGGAGCCGACGTCGTTCCCGTGGGGACGATGGGCGAGGCGATCTCGTTGAGAGTCCGGAACCGCAGGCCAGAATGCTCTGCAGGTCGCGGGACAGATTGAGACGCCTCGTCCTCCTTACCCCATCATGCGGCGGCCATGCGCCGACCGCGAAGAGAAGCGAGTGACTCACGGGAAGGGCAGAAGGCGTGAGGATCAGCTTGACCCAGACACCCCCGTCAGAGAGGACTCTGAGTGAACCCTGCGGGGTGACGGGGCGTTGCCGGTGGGGATGAAGGCGTCTATGGCAGCCGGCGGAAAATGCGGGGAAACGCCCAGTTGCGGAGCATAGTCTCGATTCTGCCTTATCGGCGCCGGCGCACGGTCGCTGTCCTCGCGCTCAGTCTCACCGTCAGCGGCTGTGGCACTTTCTTCGGCCAGCCAGCCCCTCCGGAAGGTCAATTGGGCCACGTCACCGGCTTTCTCGGCGCGGTCGTCGCGGATGAGCCGCGTGCGGCGCTGGTCGGCCGGCAGGTGCTGTCGGAAGGCGGCAATGCGGCGGACGCCGCCGTCGCGGTTGGCATGGCGTTGGCGGTTACGCTGCCGTCCCGCGCCGGGCTTGGCGGCGGCGGTGCGTGCCTGGCGTTCGCGGCGGGGAAGGACTCGGTCAACGGCGGTATCCCGGAAGCGATCCTGTTCACCCCGACGGCGCCGGCCCAGCCGCCCGGCAATGCTGATCGACCCGCCGCACTGCCGACACTGCCGCGCGGACTCTATCTGCTGCACGCGCTGTACGGTACCGGCGATTTCGGCCGGCTGATGACACCGGCCGAGGAGCTGGCGCGGCTGGGGACACCAGCTTCGCGCGCGCTGGTGGAAGATTTGCGGCTGGTGTCAGGGCCGCTGTTCGCCGACCCCCAGGCACGGGCCGTTTTCAGCGTCAATGGCGTGCCGCTGGAGGTGGGCCAGACCCTGCAGCAGCCGGACCTGGCAGCAACGCTGGGGGAACTTCGCGTGAATGGGGTGGGCGATCTCTATGAGGGAACGCTGGCGCAGCGCCTCCAGCAGGTGACACCGCTGGTCGGTGGACCGCTGACCCTGGCGGATTTGCGAGCGGCGCTGCCGCAGCGCGCGACACCGATCTTTCTGTCCTATCGCAATGATCGGATCGCCTTCCTGCCGCCGCCGGCGGACGGGGGCCTGGCGGCGGCGGGGGCCTTCTCCGTGCTGCAGCAGAATCCTCAGGCGATGGATCTGGCCGCCGCGCGGGCGCTGGCAGTTGCCGCCCGCTGGCGGGAAGGGCGGTGCCGATGCGCAGTCGCTGCTCGTCTGCGCCGCTGTCGCAGGGCACGCTGCCATCACTGCCGGCGTCCACCACCTTCCTGACCTTGGACCAGAAGGGCAACGCGGTGGCGTGCGCGCTGACGATGGACAACCTGTTCGGGACGGGACGCATCGTGCCGGGAATGGGATTCCTGCTCGCCGCCTCGCCGCGTTCGGCGCCGCCGCCCTTATTGGCCGCGGCGCTGGCCTGGAATGCGCCGAATTCGCGCCTTCCGCGCCGAGACCGGGGGCTCCGGCCAGGAGGGCGCTGGCTCTTGCGGCGGCGGCGGCGATGTTCAACACGCTGCGCACGCAGCAGGCGATGCCGGTGCCCGTGCCCGAGCCCGGGAAGGGCCGACGTGATCGGGTGCGGCCGCTATCTGCCCGGCGCGAACGGCTCCTGCACATGGGCGACCGATCCGCGGGGCTACGGGCTGGCGACGGGCGGCACGTGAACCGGGATCCGCGCCGGACCGACCCGCTGCTGGATGTCGGCGGACTGACGATCTCCTTCGCACAGGAACGGACCCGCACGGTTGTGGTGCGCGGGCTCGACCTGCGCGTCGCAGAAGGGGAAACCGTGGCGCTGGTGGGCGAATCCGGCTCCGGCAAATCGGTCAGCGCACTGGCGATCACGCGCCTGATCGACTATGCCGGCGGCCGGATCGACGCCGGCTCGATCCGGTTCCGGACGCGCGACGGCGTGGTGCAGGATCTGGCGCAGGCCAGTCCCGACATGATGCGCACGCTGCGCGGGCCTGAGATCGCCATGGTGTTCCAGGAACCGATGACCAGCCTCAACCCGGTGCTGCGCATCGGCGACCAGATCGCCGAGGCGGTGCTGCTGCATCAGCGGGTCGGTCGCGCGGCCGCACGCGAGGAAGCCCGGCGGATGCTGGAGCGCGTGCGCATCCCGGAAGCCGCGCGGCAGCTCGATCGCTATCCGTTCCAGCTTTCCGGCGGCATGCGGCAGCGCGTGATGATCGCGATGGCGCTGTCCTGCCGGCCGCGGCTGCTGATCGCCGACGAGCCGACCACCGCGCTGGACGTGACCGTGCAGGCGCAGGTGCTGCGGCTGATGCGCAACCTGCAGGCCGAACTGGGCATGGGGCTGCTGTTCATCACCCACGACATGGGCGTGGTGGCCGAGATCGCCGACCGCGTCGTGGTGATGCGGGCCGGCGAAAAGGTAGAGGAAGGCGACGCCGTGTCGCTGTTCGACGCCCCGCGGGAACCATACACGCGAGGTGCTGCTGGCCGCGGTGCCGGTGCTCGGCAGCCTGGCGGACCAGCCGTTGCCACGTCCTTTCGCCGACGCCAACGGTGAGGCGGCTCCGTTGGACGCACCGTCTGCCGACGGGGCGCCCGTGCTGGACGTGCAGGAGCTGGTCACCCGCTTCGACGTGCAGCGGGGGCTGCTCGGCCGTCGCGTAGGCCGCATCCATGCGGTCGAGCATGTCAGCTTCACCATCCGGCGTGGCGAGACGCTGGGCCTGGTGGGCGAATCGGGCTGCGGCAAATCCACCACCGGCCGCAGCATCATCCGGCTGGAACAGCCGGACTCCGGACAGATCCGCCTGGACGGGCAGGATGTGACCGAGCTCGGTTCGGCCAACGAGAAACTGCTGCGCCGGGCAGTGCAATACGTGTTTCAGGACCCGTTCGCTTCGCTCGATCCGCGGCTGACGATCGGTTTTTCCATCGCCGAGCCGATCCGCACGCATCGCCTGCCCATCAATGGCACGATCGAACAGCGGGTGGCCGAGCTGCTCCGTCAGGTCGGGACTGCCGGAGGCATTCTCGCGCCGCTATCCGCACGAGCTGTCGGGCGGCCAGCGCCAGCGCGTGTGCATCGCCCGCGCGCTGGCCAGCGACCCGCGGCTGATCATCGCCGACGAGGCGGTTGCGGCGCTCGACGTGTCGATCCGCGCCCAGGTGGTCAACCTGCTGATGGAGCTGCAACGGCGTCTCGGCGTAGCTTATCTGTTCATTTCACACGATATGGCCGTGGTGGAGCGCGTGGCGCACCGCGTGGCGGTGATGTATCTGGGTCAGATCGTGGAGATCGGGCCGCGCCAGGCGGTGCTGAACGATCCGCAGCACGCCTACACGCGGCGGCTGCTGGCGGCGGTGCCGGTGCCCGATCCGCGGCGCCGCGGACATGACCGCGGGCCTGGACGACAGCGAAGTTCCGTCGCCCTTGCGCCGTATGGATGATCCGCCCAGGGTGGTGCCACTGGTCGAGGTGGGGCCCGACCATTTCGTCGCGCGCCATCCTGTCGGCGGTCTTTTCTGATCACGGGAAAAGGAGCAACTGGCGATGTCGTATCGGATGGAGATTTCGCGCCGCGGACTATTTGCGGGCAGCGCGGCCGCGGCCACCGGCCTTGCTTTCCAGCGGCTGGCACGCGCGCAGACGAAATCGGGCAGCCTGACGGTCGGCGTGAACGCCAATCTGCTGACGCTGGATCCGGCCGATGCCAACGATACGCTGTCGCAATCCGCGGCGCGGCTGATGCTGGAAGGGCTGCTGAGCTTCGACAAGGACATGAAGGTGATTCCGCAGTTGGCGGAGAAGTACGAAGCTAACGATGGCGCCACCGAGTTCACCTTCCATCTGCGTCAGGGCGTCAAGTTCCAGGACGGCACGCCGTTCGACGCCAACGCGGTGAAGGTGAATTTCGAGCGCATCGCCGACCCGGCCAACCGTCTGAAGCGGCAGGGCCTGATCGCCATGCTGGACCACGTCGAGGTGGTGGACGACCACACCGCGAAATGCGTGCTGAAATCGCCGTTCGGCGCGTTCCTGCCGACGGTGGCGCATCCGTCGCTGCAACTGCTGAGCCCGGCGGCGATCCAGAAATACGGCAAGGAGATCGGCCGCAATCCGGTCGGCACCGGGCCATTCAGCTTCGCGAGCTGGACGCCGGACACGCTGAAGGTGCGCAAGAACCCGAACTACTGGCAGTCGGGGCAGCCGTACCTGAACGATGTAACGATCCGCAGCAATCCGGAGGACGGTGCCCGCATCGCCATGCTGCAGGCCGGCGAGGCGCAGTTCATCTATCCTGTTCCGCCGCAACTGGCGAAGGTGGTGCAGGCGAATCCGAAGCTCGATCTGGTGAACGACCCCTCGATCGTCGTCCGCTACATGGCGATGAACGTGATGAAGAAGCCGTACGACGATCCGCGGGTGCGGCAGCGCGCTGAATCACGCGGTGGACAAGAAGACTTTCATGCGCGTGGTGTACAACGGCTTCGCCGAACCGCTGCTGTCAGCCGAGCCGCCGCGCGTGACGTTTTATGCGCAGCAGTCGGAATACGCGTACGACCCAGCCAAGGCAAAGCAGCTTCTCGCCGAAGCGGGACATCCGAACGGGTTCGAGGCGACGCTATGGGGCGCCAACAACACGCTTTCGATCACCGGGATGCAATTCCTGCAGCAGCAGTTTGCCGCCATCGGCGTGAAGCTGAAGGTCGAGCCGCTGGAAGGCGGCGTCATGGCCTCGCGTATCTGGACGGTGCAGCATCCGGCGGATTCCCAGCTGGAGCTTTACTACGGCGCCTGGTCGTCCTCCACCGGCGATGCCGACTGGGCGCTGCGGCCGCTGTTTGCCACCAGCGCATTCCCGCCCTCGTTGTACAACGTTGGTTATTACTCCAACCAGGCGGTCGATGCCGACCTGAAAGGCGCGCTGGAAACCGCCGATCCGGAGAAACGCTCGGCGTTCTATGCGGATGCGCAGAAGCGCATCTGGGAGGATGCCGCCTGGGTGTTCCTCGGCGTGGAAAACGTGATCGGCGGTCGCGACAAGTCGCTGCATGACGCTTATCGCCTGCCGGATGGCGGCATGATGATCGACGCGGCGAAATACGCCTGAGCGCTGGATGATCGGCTTCCTGGCGCGGCGGCTGCTCGGCACCATCCCGGTGCTGCTGTGCGTTTCGCTGTTTTCCTTCGGCTTCGTCCGCATGCTGCCCGGCGATCCGGCGCGGTTGCTGGCCGGGCCGGATGCCACGCTGCAGGAGGTGCAACTGGTCCGCCAGTCGCTCGGGCTGGACCGACCGCTGTGGCAGCAATATGCCACCTATATCGGGCAGACGGTGCGGGGGCGGCTGGGCCAGTCCAGCCGCACCGGCCAGCCGGTTGCAACGGTAATCGGCGAGCGGTTCATGCCGACGTTGCTGCTGACCATCGCAGCGATGGGCTGGTCCACCATCATCGGCATCGCCATCGGCGTGATATCCGGCGTCAGGCGGGGAGGCTGGCAGGACCAGGCGAGCATGGTGCTGGCAGTCTCCGGGATCTCGTTTCCGGCGTTCTGGCTGGGCTTGCTGCTGATCGACCTGTTCGCCGTCCGGCTGCACTGGCTGCCGACCGGCGGCGACGGAGGGCTGGAGCGAGTTTCGTGCTGCCGTCGTTCACGCTGGGCGTCGCGGTGGCGGCGGTGATGGCGCGCTTCACCCGCTCCGCCTTCGTCGAGGTGATGAGCGAGGATTACGTGCGCACGGCGCGCATGAAGGGCGTGCCGGAGCGGCTGGTGGTGTGGAAGCACACGCTGCGCAACGCGCTGATCCCGGTGATCACCATGGCCGGGCTGCAATTCGGCTTCCTGCTCGGCGGCTCGATCGTGATCGAGACGGTGTTCGCCTGGCCGGGGCTGGGGCGGCTGCTGGTGGATAGCGTCAATTACCGTGATTATCCGGTGATCCAGGCGGAGATATTGCTGTTCTCGTTCGAGTTCGTGCTGATCAACCTGGTGGTGGACGTGCTGTACGCCGTGGTGAACCCGGAAATACGGTTGGCATGAGCGCCGCCGTCCGAGACCGGCCGAGTTCGACGATCCGCTCGCCCGCTGTCGGAGTTCTGGCGTCGTTTCAGGCGCAAGCGGGTGGCGCTGGGGGCGGGGCTTGTCGTGCTGCTGATCGTGCTGGCGGCCGTGCTGGCGCCCTGGATCGCCCCCTATAGCCCCAGCGCGCCCGACTACCAGAACGTGCTGGCGGGGCCGTCCTGGCCGCACCTGTTCGGCACCGACGCGTATGGGCGCGACATCCTCAGCCGGGTGATCTGGGGCGGCCAGATATCGCTGACCGTCGGCGTGGTGTCGGTGGCGGTCGGCGGCACGGCGGGCGTGCTGCTGGGGCTGGTCAGCGGGTATTTCGGCGGCTGGATCGACAGCCTGATCATGCGCTTCTGCGACGTGCTGCTGGCGTTTCCCGGCATCCTGCTGGCGATCGGCATCGTGGCGGTGCTGGGGCCGGGTGTGTCGAACGTGATCTGGGCCGTCGCCGTGTTCAGCGTGCCGGTGTTCGCGCGTCTGGTGCGCGGCAGCACGCTGGCGCTGAAGCAGACGGTGTACGTGCAGGCGGCCCGCAGCATCGGCGTGCCGCGCATTCCGCTGGTGCTGCGCCACATTCTTCCGGGCACGCTGCCGGGGGTGATCGTGTACGTGTCGCTGCGTATCGGTACCGCCATCCTGACCGCGGCGGCGCTGAGCTTCATCGGCCTGGGCGCGCAGCCACCCAGCCCCGAATGGGGTGCGATGCTGGCGGACGGACGCAGCTATCTGGGCGTGGCCGACCAGGTGACGCTGTTTCCCGGGCTGGCGATCTTCGTGACGGTGCTGGCGCTCAATCTGCTCGGTGACGGGCTGCGCGACGCACTGGACCAGCGGGTGCGGTGAAGCGGCTCAGTCCGAGGGCCGCCGGACCGCTCCCCGCCGAAGCCCGGTGCGGCGGCTCACTCAGGGCATCAGGAGCGGTAGTCGAACACCTCTTCCGGCCCGATCTTCTGCGAGGCTCTGCGGCGGAGCTCGCAAATGGCCGCGTAGATCGCCTGCCAGCGATCCAGCCCCTCCGTATCGCCCTGCAAGCGCTTTTCCTGGACGCGTTCAAGCGCCACGGCCTGTGCCTGCAGCCCATGCCGCCTGATCATCGCCCGGGCGGTTTCCTTCGTGTTCTGCTGGTACATCGCAGCGTCTCCTGGGCTGTCTCCGGGTACGATGTGAGGCGCCTATGTAACGATGCTACCGGACGGCCGGTCACGATTTGGACAAGCAGCCCAGCTCCGCGCCCCTTGCATCGGCCGCGGGTTTGCGGAAGAGAAGGTCATGGCTCTCAAAATCGGCCGCGCCGCCGCGGCACCACCGTTCCTGGTGATGGACGTGATCGCCGCGGCCAATGCGCGCCAGGCGGCGCTGCCGCCGCACGGGCCGAAGGTGATCCGGATGGAGGTCGGCCAGCCCGGCACCGGCGCTCCGGCAGGTGCGCTGAGCGCTGCGGCCGCCGCGCTCGGATCCGGCGATCCGCTCGGCTACACCGAAGCGTTCGGCCGGCGCAGCCTGCGCGAACGGATCGCGCGCATTACCGGGACTGGTATGGACTGGTCGTCTCGACCGGAGCGGGTTGCGGTCACGGTCGGCGCGTCGGGCGGGTTTCCGCTGGCCTTCCTGGCCGCGTTCGATCCCGGCGACCGGGTTGCGCTGGCCGCACCGTTCTATCCGCCCTACGTGAATATCCTGACGGCGCTGGGAATCAGGCCGGTGATCCTGGAAGCGGGGCCGCAGACGCGGTTTCAACCCGACATCGCCAGCCTGGAGCGGCTCGATCCGCCGCCAGACGGCCTGATCGTGGCCAGCCCGTGCAACCCGGCCGGCACCATGCTGCACCCGGACGAGCTGGCCGCGATCGCCGGATGGTGCGACCGGAATGGGGTGCGGCTGGTCAGCGACGAGATCTATCACGGGCTGCACTACGATAGCGCGATCGCCACCGCCGCGGCGTTCAACCCGCACGCCGTGGTGGTCAACAGCTTCTCCAAATATTTCAGCATGACCGGCTGGCGGATCGGCTGGCTGCTGCTGCCCGAGGATCTGGTGCGGCCGGTGGAGTGCCTGGCGCAGAACCTGTTCATCAGCGCGCCGCACATCTCGCAGGTTGCCGCCGAAGCGGCGTTCGACTGCCACGAGGAGCTGGCCGCCAACGTGGCGCGATACCGCCGGTCGCGCGACCTGCTGCTGCGCGAGCTGCCGCGCGCCGGGTTCGACCGGCTGAGCCCGGCGGAAGGGGCGTTCTACCTGTTCGCGGATATCACCGAGCGGTCCAACGACAGCGTGGCGTTCTGCGCCCGCATGCTGGCGGAGGCGGGGATTGCCGCGACGCCGGGTGTGGATTTCGATCGTAACCGGGGCAACCGGTTCCTCCGGTTCAGCTATTGCGGGCCCGAAGCTGACATGGCGGAGGCGGCCGCGCGGCTGCGGCACTGGCGGTGACCGATACAAAAGAGACCATTCTGGACCGGGTTGGCGCTGCGGCCGAGCGGGTCGAAACGCCGTGCGGAGCGGGACGCATGGCGTGGCATTGCTGGGGCAGCGGCCCTGCACTGGTGCTGCTGCACGGCGGATCGGGGTCGTGGCGCCACTGGGTACGCAATATCCCATTCTTCGCCGAGCGCCGTCGGGTGATAGTGCCCGACCAGCCGGGGTTCGGGGAATTGGACATGCCGTCCAATCCGCAGGATCCACACGATACGGCGGAGACCCTGGCACGTGGGCTGGACACGGTCCTGGCGCATGGGGCGGCGTATGACGTTGCGGGATTTTCCTACGGCGGTGTGATTGCCGGGTGTCTCGCGGCGCATGACGGTGACCGGGTGCGATCGCTGACGATCGTCGGGTCCGGTGGGCTGGGGCTGGTACGCGGCACGACGGCGCTGGTGAAGGTGCGGCACCTCGCCGGCTCCGAGCGGGAGGCGGCGCACAGGACCAATCTGGAGCGATTGATGATTGCCGATCCGGCGCATATCGATGTGCTGGCGCTGGCGATCCAGGACTGGAACACGCGGCATTCGCGGCTGAAGAGCCCGCTGGTTTCGCGTGGGACATATCTGCGCGACTCGCTCGCCGTGCTGTGCTGCCAGGTGAACGGGATCTGGGGCAGCCTGGATGCGCCGTCGCTGCCGGACATTGGCGCGCGTGAGGCGGCGATGCGCGCCCTGCAACCGAAGCTGCGGTTCCGCGTGATCCAGGGCGCTGGCCATTGGGTGGCTTACGAGGCCGCGGACGAGTTCAACCTGACGCTGCAGGCATTGCTGGCGGATTGATGGCGACTTGGCGCCAGCAATATCTATCGATCATCAAATTCACGTTGCAAAATCGGCTCGACTAGCGGACTGTTACTGTGCGTTCTTGGGATGTTCTTAAGCTCCTGGCAGATCAGACGGAGCGATCCAAGGGCGTTCAAACCCGCGAGGAGACGCCAAAATGGATCTGCTCCATTTTTATAATCTGGTTGAATCAGATCACGCAGCGGTTGAAGTGCTCCAGAAGCTCGACCAGCAGCTTATCGGGACCTATAGCGAGACGCTAACCAGGTTGTTCCGCGAAGTGATCGCGCAGGAGCATCGAAATCCACGTCAGTTCGAGGCGCTGAAGACCGCCTATGCCGCAGCGGCGCGCGGAGCGATGCGCTATCTGGACGATAGCGACGTGACGAGCACGGTCGCGAAGTTCGCGCCGCACCTGCTTCATGTTTCGTTCGCGCAGAGCGCCGCGCTGCTGACCTACGAATCGGCCTACCTGTTTAGACTTGGCGTGCCACACTCCAAGATCGCGCCGTTTTGGACCTGGGTGGATGCCCGCAAAGCGGATTTTATCAAGCACATGGAGCGTCCGGATTTCAAAATGGAGCTGCTGGTCGATCCGGCGGTTGCCTCCTTCGGCAAGGAGACCGGGGGCGAGGAATGGAAGCATTTGTCGCCAGGGTTTTGGATGAAGTTGGCCTGCGTCGGCCTCGCCGCTGCCAACGTTCTGGCCGAAGTTCCCACGGCTGGTCTTGCAACGGCTTCGGTTTTCGCTGCCGGGGTGGGAGTCTGGGCTTTATAGAGGCCGTTCAGAATTGCCGCATGCCTGGCGGCATCAGCCGCTGAGCGCGCGGTCCAGCACCCGTACGGAGTGCACGGCCTGCCGCCCGGCAAGATCGGCGATCTGGTGTCGGCATGAAGTTCCGTCGGCGACAATTTCATCGTGGGCGGCGGCGGCGCGGATTGCGGGAACCAGTGCGGCTTCAGCCATTGCTTTCGATACTGACAGTGTTTCCGCCTGGTAGCCGAACGCTCCGGCCATGCCGCAGCAGGATGAGGCGATAGGCTGCACCGTCAGCTCCGGGATGCGCCGCAGCACCGACAATGCATCCGGGAACGTGCCGAATGATTTCTGGTGGCAATGGCCGTGCACGTGCGCGGTGACTGGCATGGCGCGCAACGCGAGCGGCGGCTCTTCGCGAGCCAGGAACTCCGACAGCAGCATTGCCCGCGCGGCCAGGTCGCGCGTCGCGTCGCCGGGCAGCAAGGCAGGAAACTCGTCGCGCAGCGTCAGCAGGCAGGATGGCTCCAGGCCGATGACTGGACGATCGCCGGACAGGGCGGCGAGGGTGCGGCGGGCTTCGGTTCGTGCCTGATCGACCAGCCCGGCGGCGAGATAGGTGCGCCCGCAACAAAGTGGGCGGCGGCCGGCAGAGGGAATGCGGACGCGATAGCCGGCGGCGTCCAGGACGCGGATGGCGGCGCGCAGGTTTTCGGGTTCGAACCAGCGGTTGAACGTGTCGGCGAAGAGGAAGACGTGCTGGGCCCCGTCATTCCCGCGAAGGCGGGAATCGAGCATGCCGCCACGCATGTCCGTGGGAGCGGACTGGATGCCCGCTTTCGCGGGCATGACGGTTGAGGCGGCGGGCATGACGGTTGGGGCGGCGGGCATGACGGTTGAGGCGGCGGACCGCAGGATCGCGTTAGCCTCTTCATCGTGGAACGGATTCGCGTCCCAAACCGGCAGAGGTCGTTCGGCCGCCAATCCAAACCAGCGTTCGCCCAGGCGCCGAAGCACCGGGCTGTGATTGCGCGCACTGGCAACCAGCCGCATGCGCGCGGCGAGCGGGGCGATGCGCGGCAGCATGGCGATCATGCGGTCGCGCCGTGACAGCCCGTGACGCGCGGCGCGGGCGGCCAGTACCTCGATCTTCATCTTCGCCATATCGACGCCGGTCGGGCATTCGCGCCGGCAGCCTTTGCACGACACGCAGAGCGCCATTGCCGCCGCGACCTCGTGGGAGGCCATCGCGTCCGGTCCCAGTTGGCCGGTGAGTGCCAGACGCAACGTGTTAGCGCGGCCGCGGGTGACGTGTTCCTCGTCGCGGGTGACGCGGTAGCTCGGGCACATCACGCCGGCGTCGAAGGCGCGACAGGTGCCGTTGTTGTTGCACATCTCGACCGCGCCGAGCATGCCGCCGAACGGCCCAGGATGCGCCGACCAGTCCAGTTGCGGGATGAAACCGGGGGCTGGTGCGTAGTCTGGGCCGTAGCGGAACAGCGCGCGGTCATCCATGCGCGGCGCCCGCACGACGCGGTTCGGGTTCAGCATGGCGGCGGGATCGAAAGCGTCCTTCACGGTCTCGAACGCGCGGACGATACGGGAGCCGAACATGGATTGGTGGAATTCGCTGCGGGCGATGCCGTCGCCATGTTCGCCGCTGTGCGAACCTTTGTACTCGCGCACCAGCGCGAAGCATTCCTCGGCCACCGCGTGCATGGTCGCGACGTCGGCCGGGTCTTTCATGTTCAGCACGGGCCGCACATGCAGGCAGCCGACCGACGCGTGCGCGTACCACGTGCCCTTGGTGCCGTGGCGGGCGAACACATCGTTCAGACGTTCGGTATAATCGGCAAGGTCGTCCAGATCGACCGCGCAATCCTCGATAAATGAAACCGGTTTGGCGTCGCCCTTCATCGACATCATGATGTTCAGTCCGGCCTCGCGTACCTCGGCGATGCCGGCCTGGAAGGCTGCGTCGGTTGCCGGAACTACCTGGTCGGGATGGCCGAGATCGGCCATCGCGGTTTCCAGCTCCGCGAGTTTCGCCAGCAATGGCGCGTCGTCGTGGCCGTGAAACTCCACCAGCAGCACGCTGTCCGGCTCGCCGATCAGCATGCGATCGATCAGCGGGCGATAGATCGGGATGCCGCGGCCGAGATCGATCATGGTGCGATCGACCAGCTCCACCGCCTCCGGGTCGAGCGCGACCAGGTGCCTGGTTGCCTCCATTGCGGCGCGGAAGCTGGGGAACTGGCAAATGCCGACGACCTTGCGCGGCTTGATCGGGTGAAGGGCGAGTTCGATGGCGGCGGATACGGCCAGCGTCCCTTCCGACCCGACCAGCAGCCGGGCCAAATTCTCCCGCCCGGCAGCGCGCGCCGCCGGGGTAAGCACATCTATATTGTAGCCACCGACGCGTCGCAGTTGCCTCGGAAAGCGGGCGACGATCTCCTCGGCTTCCGAGGCGCCCAGGGCGCGCAGCCGCTGCACCAGGTCGGCGACGCGCGCCGGCATTTCGGCGCCGAGATTGTCCGGCAGCAGCCCGAACCGGTGCCGCGTGCCATCTGCCAAAATCGCGTCGATGGCGCTGACATTGTCGGCCATCAGCCCATAGCGAATGGATTTGGAGCCGCAGGAATTATTGCCCGCCATGCCGCCGATGGTGCAGCGCGCATGAGTGGATGGATCGACGGGAAAGAACAGCCCGTGCTGCTTCAGGGCGGCGTTCAGGTGGCCGAGCACGATGCCCGGCTCGACCAAGGCCGTCCGCGTCGCCGGATCAACGTGCAGGACGCGCCGCAGGTGCTTGGAGAAATCCACCACCAGCGCGCGATTGACCGTCTGCCCGCACTGGCTGGTGCCGCCGCCGCGGGCCAGCACTGGTACCCCCTCGTCCCGCGCGATCGCCAGCGTTACCGCCACGTCCTCGATGCGGCGCGGCACGACCACGCCGATCGGTTTCACCTGATAGATCGACGCATCGGTGGCGTAGCGCCCGCGGTCCGCCGGCCCGAACAGCACCTCGGCCTGCGTTTCCTTGCGCAACCTATGCGCCAGATCCCGCCCCTCCCGCTCCGCGGGAGAGGTCGCCATGCGCGGCATGGCGGGTGAGGGCGGCTCACGCATTCCCGGCCAGGAAATCCATTGCTGCCTGTACGCCGCCTGTCTGGTGCGGCACGCCGGCCGCCCGCAACCCCATCTCCACGCCCCCCAGGGTGCCGATCAGCATCAGATCGCTGAAGTCCCCCAGATGCCCGATGCGGAACACGCGGTCCTTGAGGATCCCGAGCCCGTTGCCGAGGCTCATGTTGAACTTCTCCAGGATCACCGCGCGCAGCCCGTCGGCGCTGTGGCCCTCCGGCACCCGCACCGCGGTGAGCGACGACGAATAGTGCCGCGGATCGAGGCATTGCACCTCCAGCCCCCAGCGTCGCACCGCGCGACGGGTGGCTTCTGCATGCCGGTCGTGGCGGGCGAACACGTTCGCCAACCCTTCTTCCAGCAGCATGGTCACCGCCTCGTTCAGTCCGTACAGCAGGTTGGTGCCCGGCGTGTAAGGGAAGAACCCGGTCTCGTTGGCTGCCAGCATGGCCCGCCAGTCCCAGTAGCTGCGCGGCAGCTTCGCCTTCTCCGCCGCTTGCAGCGCCTTCGCGCTGACCGCGTTGAACGACAGGCCGGGCGGCAGCATCAGGCCTTTCTGCGAGCCGGCGACCGTGACATCCACCCGCCACTCATCGTGGCGATAGTCGATGCTCGCCAGCGACGATATGGTATCAACCATCAGCAGCGCCGGATGCGCAGCCTCGTCCATTACCCGCCGCACCTCGTCGATGCGGCTGGTGCACCCAGTGGAGGTTTCGTTGTGGACGACACAGACGGCCTTGATGCGATGGCCCCGGTCCTGCGC
Source organism: uncultured Pseudomonadota bacterium (assembly GCA_963810715.1). Taxonomy (GTDB): domain Bacteria; phylum Pseudomonadota; class Alphaproteobacteria; order Acetobacterales; family Acetobacteraceae; genus DATDIC01. The sequence continues at coordinate 315,670 of CAWEOZ010000006.1, forward strand.
CAACGCGCTGCCGATGGCGTCAACGTCGGCGCCCCGCCGCCAATCAGTTTCCACCAGCACCGGGTCCAGCCCGAGCCGTTCCGCCATCTCCCGCCACAAGGTGGCGAACCAGCCGGTGCGGCACATCAGTACAGCGTCCCCCGGCGACAGCGTGTTGACCAGTGCGGCCTCCCACGCGCCGGTGCCAGAGGCCGGATAGATCACCACCGGTCCGCTGGTCTGGAAAACCGTCCGCAGCCGCTCCAGCAACTGCTTGCCCAGCCGCCCGAAATCCGGGCCACGATGGTCCATCGTCGGATTATCAATTGCCCGCAGCACCCGTTCGGGCACATTGGTAGGCCCCGGGATTTGCAGGAAATGCCGCCCGGCGACATGACGTGTCTCATAATAGGCCATGGCTGCTCCTGTTCCGGGGGTGACCTAGCGCGGGAAAGGGCGGAACGCCACCATGCCGATCGACATCAGTGCCGCAGCGCTCGGGGAGGCGATGGCGGGCTCGCTCGTGCAAGCCGCCGTACTGGTGCGTCTGGTGATGAAGGGCGTGCTGGACCGGCAGGAGGCGATCGAGCTGATTGACACGACCCTGCTGGTGCTGGAGCGCCACCGTCAGGACGATACGGGGCCGGGAGCCGCGGTGATCGACCACGCGCGGTCGCGGCTGGAGGCGCTGCTGCGGCAAATCCAGGCCACGCGGGAGTAGGGGCAGCCACGCTGATGACGATGATACAACTCTATACTTCCATTACCGCCTCGGCTGCGGTTGGCGGCGTTGCCGGATGGGTCGGCAAGCTGTGCCAGGACTGGCTTTCGCAGGAAAAGAAACGGCGCGACGCGCTGGAATCCTGGCTGATCGATCATATCGCTGCGTTTGCCAGCACCTACGGCCTGATGAGCAACTATGCCTATCTGATCGGCTGGAAGCTGACTGACTACCTGGAGGCGAAGCGGCGGCTCCAGCTCGAACAGATCACCTCTGATGCCCACTATGTGGGGCAGGTTCTGGAAGGCTTCGTCAACGACAATGCCCGCGAGGTGCTGTTCTACACTGCCAAGGCCTATCGCACGATCTACGACGCGTTCTGGATGAAGGGCGGCCAGTATGCGATGCGCGACGACTGGGCCAGCGAGGCGATCAAGAACCTGCACAACGAGATGGTTGGCCGCATTCACTTCCGCGCCGACGTGGTGCTGAAGCATGTGGGCGCGGACACCGAGTGGCACAGCTTCGTCGATCTGATGGACGCCGCGCCCGGCCGCCCGAGCCTGCGCGACCTGCACGAACAGGAGCTCGGGTTTCGGCAATGGTTGCTGGCTAACGATCTGGAAGCGCGTGAGCTGGCCGCGTTCGCGCTTGGTTATGCCGACGTGTTTGGCCAGCAGATCGGCAACCTGCGCTTTGCCCGCACGCATCGTCATGAGAGCCGCAAGCTGGAGGATATCGTGCCGCGTGCCGCCGCCGCGGACCTTTGGCCGGAGACGAAGGGGCTGCTGGCCTGCGCCGCGGACGACAAGACAAAGCAGCGGGCCCGGCAACTGCGGCTGCTCGACGGGATCGTGCGTCCTGGTCCGCGGCGCTCGTTCATCGAGCAGTTCAACCTAGGCTGGAATGCCTATCGCGAGGGCAATTACGACGTCGCCCTGGCACAATATGAACGAGCGCGCGCGGAGCTGCCGGACAGCGCTGACATCCACAACAACCTGGGCAATCTCCGGCTGGCGCTCGATGATTATGCGGAAGCGGAAAAGATGTACCGGCTGGCGATCGACCTGGATCAGGACGAAACGCCGGCGTTTCGCGCCAATTTGGCCACCACCCTGCTGAAGGCTGTCCGTGCCGGCGACGGCAGCCGCATCGCCGAGGCGATCGACTGGTTCCGCAAGGCGGCGAACCTGGAACCGCTGAACCCGCTGCGGCTCAACGATCTCGGCAACGCGTTCTACGAAGCCAAGCGCCACCAGGAAGCGGCTGACATTTATCGGGCCGCGATCGCGCTACGGCCTGCTGACGATGTGCTGCACGGCAACCTTGCCAACACGCTGGCCGAACTGGGCAGCGCCGATCGCGCCATTCATGAATATCAGGCCGCCATCGACGCCTGCAACGATGACGCTCGCAAATCCGGCTACTGGCAGGCAATCGGCCGGCAGCAGACGAAGGCCGGCCGGCACGAACAGGCGGTCGCCGCGTGGCGCACCGCGCTCGGGCTGACGCCCGACAGCAGCGCGTGCGCGCTTGAAATGGCCGATGTCTTCTTCGCGGCCGGTGCGGCCGCCCCGTCGGAGGAATTCGAACTCGCCCTCGCCGCCTGCCGCCGTGATCCCGCGCGGGCCAGGGGCCGCCATCACGCCGGGCGCATCCGCTTCCGCCAGGCAGAGCTTGGTCCGGCCGATGACCGTGCAGCCAGCTACGAACGCGCGCTGGCCGAATATGATGAAGCGGTGCGCCTGGAGCCGACGAATGCCAACTACGTCAACCAGCTCGGCCTGAGCTATCGCCGGCTCGAACGGTGGGAGATGGCCTATAGCTGCTACGAGCACGCCATCGCACTGGCGCCGGCGCGCGTGGATTTTCGCCGCAATCTCGGTATCGGCTGCCAGGCGAACGGGCGCTGGGACAAGGCGCTGCCCCACCTGGAGGAGGTGCTGAAGCAGACGCCGGACGATACCGAGTGCCAGCTCTCCGCCGCCGAGTGCTATTCGTTCGGGTCGAACCAGGACACCAATCGTGCCATCGCATTGTGCCGCGCCGTCGTCGCGCGGCAGCCCAACTATGCGAAAGGCGCCGAATTTCTTGGTTTCTTCCTGGAACGCGCGCGCGACTATCACGGGGCTCTCGTGCAGTACCGAACGCGCGCATTCGCTGGCATCATCCCAGGCCGAGAAGACCGAAATCGTCGGTCACATCAAACGGGCCTGCTCACAGGCCATCGTAATCGAGCCTGGGAACGCCTGGTTTCAGCAGGAACTTGGTCGCGTTTGCTACATGACCGAGGAATATGACGCGGCATTGAAGGCGTATCAGGCGGCGCTCGATCTCGACAATTCCAGCGATCCGACGATTCGCTCGGAGCTGGAAAAGACCCTGGGCAACATCCTTTTCAAGCGTAGCCAGTATCAGGAGGCGATCCAGCACTGGGAAACGGCTCTGGCGCTGGCCTCCGCAAGCCTGAAGGATGCGAGCCGCGCGGTGATCCAGAGCAATATCGGGAACGCCTACGATGGGCTGGGAGAGCTGGACGAAGCCGTCCGGCGCTACACGGTTGCGACCGAGCTGGCCGGCGACAGCCACGTCGCGCACTATAACCTTGCCTCCGCGTCCTACCGGCTCGGCCAGATTACCCGGGCGCTTGGCGAGTTTCAGGCGGCCTTTCGCCTGTCGCCGCAACTCGCAGCGGCGGCATACAATATCGGTAACTGCTATTGGCGACTCGGCTTCGCGGACCTTGCCGAGGAAAAATGGACTGCCGCGCTGACGCTCAGCCCGACAACGGCAGAAGCGACGTGCAATCTCGGGGTCGCCGCGTTGTCGCGCGGCGACCGGGACGCTGCGCTGCAACGCGGTCAGCAGGCCCTTACCTTCAACCCCAACCTGCCGGAGGCGACGGCGCTGATGCAATCGCTGGAACAGCCGGACGCGATTCCGGCGCCGGCAATCTGTGAATTGCGGGTGGAGCAGCCGCGTCAGCCTGGGACCGAGCCGGTCCAGCAGGCAGCGCAATGATCCTATCCAGAGGCCTGGTGTTCGGAAGCGCCCTGCGCGCGAGGCGCCCCTGTAATCGCCCGCTGCTCTTCTGTCTGTTCCACACAGTAGGACACCAAGGATAAGTGCGGATGGCACAGGACAACATAGGTCCGTTTGAACATGAAGTTCTGTCGGCAGTTCTGTTAACGCAGACGGATGCGTACAGCCTTTCTATTCGCGACAAAATCCGCGATCAGACGGGCCAGGACGTTAGCGTAGGCGCAATCTACACCGCACTGGAGCGGTTGGAACGAAAGGGAATGTTTTCTTCATCGTGGGTTGAGGGAACTGGCCACCAGGACAAGTGCCAGGCTATGAACCTGCCCACGCGAGGGCCGTCACGAAGAGGTTTACAATGGCAAACGCCTTCATTCCGCGCTCGGCTACATCAGCCCGGAGCAGTTCGAAGATCAACACGCCCAGTCAGACGGTCAAATCTGCCGCTTGATGCTGTCCACCCGCAGGGGCGCGCTCCACTTAAGGGTCAATATTCGACGCCGATTGACAGTGTAAAACTGGCCTTCGATGTCCTCTCAGCCGGGTTCGGTGGCGGCCGTCTTGGCCAGCTTCTGCAACAGCGCTCTAGCCTCTCGTAGCACGGTTGTTTCGAAACCCTCACTGAACCAATCGTAGACGGGTTGCAGCACCGAACGCGCTTGCAATGGCCTTCCCTCGCTGTGCCAGAGCTTGGCAAGGTCGGTGGCGATGCGTAACTCCCACCACCGGGCCTCCTGCTCTCGCGCGATGGCTAAACCTGTTTGCAAGGAGATTTCCGCCTCTGCGCGCGTGCCCAGTGCCAAGAGCATCTTGGCTTGAAGGCGGAACAGCTCAGCGTAAAAGAACTTCTCGCCCGTCACTTCCGCATCGGCGATAGCGTCACCCAGCAGGTCCAGGCCGATTTGGGCCTCGCCAAGGATGAGATGGGCATCTGCGATGTAGCCGTGATATAATGTTCGGTATAATTTGACCTCGCCTTGCACGGCGTTTCTCCCAGGCGCCAGTGCCTCCCTCATGATCTCGATCCCGGTTCCAGGGGCACCCATTTGCGCAAGCAAGGCCCCCTTCATGAAACGTGCCTTCTGCTCCGGTTCCAGCAAGCCATGGCGGGCGCTGTGGGAGATCGCGCTATCGACGCAAGCGGCGACGCGGTCCATATCGCACATCAGAACCCCGACCAAGGCGGCATGTCCCATTGCCAGCGCGGTCGTGTAGGGGAGCCCCAAACTGCGCGCTCGGGCGACCGCCCGTTCGGCCTGGGCGGCGGATTGATCGGGGTAGCCCAGGAGCAAGAGGTTCCGCGCCAGGTTGAACATCGCCCCCACCTGGTCATCGATCCCGAACTTCCGGTATGCGGCGACCGCCGTCCCGTTGGTCGTGCACAAGGAGATCGTTCGCTCGAGATGTAGGCGCGCTTCGGCGAGAGCCCCCATGAGGTTCAGGGTTTGCCCCGTTAAGCGGTGGGCCATGGCCAATATGCCGGGATGTCGATGTTGCTCCCCAAGCGCCAAGCACTCCCGAGCCACCACCAGCGATGCGGTGTGCTCCGCCCGCTCGTTGTGGGCGAGTAGGGTCCCCCATAGCACGGTCATCCGCTGCGTGGGCGTGCCGTTATCGCCTAGCAAGTCGCGCGCCCTTGAGAAAGCTTCCATAGTCGTCGGCGCGGCGTGGCCGTTTGTCGCCGCGAGGGCCGGTCCAAAGGCCAAGTAGAAAGCAAGTTCCTTGCGGGCGCGATCTGGCGAGGGGGGTTGCTGTTTTGCCAGATTTATGCCGCGCCTGAGATGTTCGACAGCCTCCGCGTTCGCCGATCGAACTCAGGGCGAGATTGCCGGCTTTAAGCAAGTAATCGATCGCCGGATCAACAAGGTTTGCCCCGATCAAATGGTGGGCTACGATCTCCGGTTCATTCGCAGTGATGGCGGGGAAACGGTTCTCAAGAGCGCGCGCGATCTGGTGATGCAGTTGCTGCCGGCGACTCTTGAGCAGGCTCTCGTAGGCTGCGTCCCGCACCAGTGCATGCTTGAAAATGTATGACGTCTCCGGCGGTTCGCCGCGGCGAAACACGAGGCCCGCCCGTTCCAGCTGGCCGAGGGATGCCAACAAATTCGCCTTACTAGCTCCAACGACAGCGCGGAGTAGCGAGAAGGAGAACTCGCGCCCGATCGCGGCACCAACCTGAGCAATCCTCTTCATTGGTTCCAGGCGATCCAGCCGCGCCATTAGGGAATCCTGCAGGGTCGATGGAATCGCCAGCGGCGGCAGCGGTCGGTCGAGCCGATACCCGCCCTGGCCGTCCTCGGCCAGAATACCGGATTCGAGCACCGTCTTCGTCAACTCCTCAACGAACAACGGGTTTCCGTCCGTCTTAGCGACGATCCCGTCCATCACCTCGGCGGGCAGGTCGCGGCCAGCGGTAATCCTTCTGGCCAAGCGTTCGACGTCCTCTCGCTCGAGGCGAGCGATCGCTAAAGCACTTACGTTCGGCAAACCGAGCCACGCGGGCTTTGCCACCGGTCGCATCGTGATAATCGTCAGTAACGGTAACTGTCCCGCGCGGGCCACGACTTGGTCGAGCAGTTCGAGCGATGTTGCGTCCGCCCATTGCGCGTCTTCGAACAAGAGCAGGATCGGCTTCTGCCGCGAAAGTGCTCCCAAGTGATCCAGCAGCGCCGCCAAAGTCCGGTGGCGTTGCTCTGACGAGTTTAGCCCCAAGGGCGGATGTCGCTCGTCGAGCGGGATTGAGAGCAGCGCGGCAAACAGCGACACATTCACGTTAGTCGATAACGTCGTGGCTGATAGCAGATGTTCCAGCTTACTTATGCGCTGCGTTGGCGTATCGTCCTCTTTGAACCCAGCCTCCCGTTCGATATAGGCAATGACCGGATGCAGCGCACTGCTGGTGTGGTGCGGGGAACATTGGAGAGTCAAAGACGTGTAAGATTGCTCTGGGATGCACTCCGCGAGTGCGAAGGCAAGGCGGGACTTGCCGATTCCGGGTTCGCCGGTGATCAGAACGACCTGTCCTTCGCCGCTCCATGCGCGTCGCTGCCGTTTCAACAGGAATTCGAGCTCGTCAGCCCGGCCGACGAAATCGGTCAGGCCTGCCGCATGGATCGATCCGAACCGGCTGACCGATGGTGCCACGCCCTCAACGGCCCAGGCCGCCACTGGCTCGGCGAAACCTTTGAAATGGTGACGGCCGAGGTCACGAAAGCGAAATAGGTCGCCGAGTAATCGACGTGTCGAAGCTGCGATCACGATTGCTCCGGGGTCGGCCAGGCCCTGCAGGCGTGCGGCGACGTTCGGAGTGTCCCCAACCGCTGAATGCTCGCTGAGCGCGGCCTCGGTGCCGGTGTCCCGGACCACCACCAGACCAGTGGCGAGGCCGATGCGAACCTTCAGTGGACCCGCCACCGGCATGTCGATTTGGGCCAGCGTGTTGCCGATCTCCAGTCCGGCCCGCACGGCTCGTTCAGCATCGTCCTCGTGGGCACGAGGATAGCCGAAGTAGGCGAGGATGCCGTCCCCGCGGAACTCTGAGATGAAGCCTTCATAGCGGACGCAGATACGGGAGCAGGCGGCGTGATAGGCATCCATCACGGCACGCAGGTCCTCCGGATCAATGCGCGCGGACAGTGCAGTGGATTCGACCAAGTCACATATCATGATCGTCAGGTGGCGGCGTTCAGCAGTAACTCGGGTAGCGTCGCGCCGCCCATTTGCGCGGGTCTCGGCCAATTCAGCTGGTGCTCGGGCAAGCGATTTCCTGACCGCCCTGAGCAGCCGCTTCCTGTCACCAAGGGGTATCCCGAGCCTCTCCAGGTCCGCGTCCGTAAGATCGGGAAGGACGTCGATATCTATGGCGTTCGAGACCAGTATGGGCTGGTACCGTTCAAGGCCCGAATTTCGAAGCCAATCGTCGAGATCCATGGGACCGCCTCTGGCCAGTCACGCGCGTCGACGAAACATACGTCAAGATCTCCCGCCACAACCGATCGGCGATATCGCCGGCGAAGGGACACGAATGTGCTAAAACTAGCGGACCGAGTCTCCGCCCACCTCAGACACGTCGGCTAGCTCTCAACTGCCGTGTCATCAACAGTCCTGGAAAGGCTACGGCCAGCATGTCAAGCGACGCGGGTTCTGGCACAGACGCAAAATCGACCTTCACGATGGTACCGTTGACGTAACCTGGGCTCCCCGGTTGATCTCGATTTCGTTCGACGTGAACGACACGTGCCCGTTGTCAAAGCCAACCATCGTCGTAGCTGGATCGACCGTCGCTGACGAGATATCAAGCGGTGTCGTCGCAGTGAAAACAGGCCCATTAAACGTCACAGCGTTCCACGTCGGCGTGGTCGGGGTTGTATCGAGAGTGATGGTCAGCATGGTATCGCTGAAATCAACTAGGATGTTAGGGACCGCCTCTGCTTTTCCTACCGTGTCTACGCCCGGGGTAACGGTGAATGGAGAGATCGACCACGACGAAAGGGAATAAACGGTCCCGAGAGTGGGATATCGATAGGTAGGCGACATCGTCTTGCCGATGAAAGCCGGCATCAGCCTGGTCAGCCAGGGCCGTGACGAGACTCCCAACCAGGGCCGCTGCAGCGAACAGGGGTTTTCACATGATCGTGCTCCGTATTTCTGTTGCGGGCCGCAACCAAAGCAGAGATAGCGCAAGCAGTCTATCCGCATTATAGTAGGCGGGACAAACTTCCGGGCAGGCGGCGCTTTTTCACTTCCGCGGACGCGGGCGAGTAGGGCCCGGTGCTAGGTGCGCCCGCTCCAGCTCGAGACAGGCGGCCCCCGACTTCAAGTGAGCATGTCGCTCAGCCTGGGCGTTGGCATTGCGGGCACGGATCAGGTGCGCGACCCGGGCAATGGTACGTTCTGCAACAGCCATGTACCAGCGGAGTCGTCAGGAACGCTTCCTGCTCCGCGGCTGGCACTGCGGCCAGCGAAATGATGCGATCTTCATACGCATCCGGCACATCTCTGGTTACCGAAGAGACGATCGGCTGCCCCGGCGAACGGTACTGGTTTATCGGGGCCTTCCTTGCCGACGACCGCACCTGAACATCCGAGCGCAGCCAACCGGCGGCAGGATCGAGCCTTGACGATGCCCATCACCATTTTGTATAGGCAAAATGGTGCCTTCGCCAGCAGTATCTTGGTCATGGGACGACCTGAAAGCCTGCCTTGCCTTGAAGACGCGGGGCTGGTTGCTCCGGCTGCACGTGTCACGCGCGGGCGGCGATTTCGGTACGCCGGCTCATCACAACAACGATTGGCGATCGAGGGAGAAACGGGATGTTTCATCGCTTGCTTCCGACGTGGCTGGTCGCCGCGCTGCTGATTTTTGGCCTCGCCGCATCGGCCGGCGCGGCGGAGAACTTCGGCAACTGCACGGTGACCGGCCAGAAAGGCATGGTCCACATCACGCCGCTGATACCGGGTCAGCTCACGGTCCGCGCCAACCTGCCGGCTCCGGGCTGGTGGAACGGCGATACGCCGGAACTCGATCAAGGACGGTTATGAATATTGCATGGCGGCGAACATCGCCTACCGCGCCGGCCTCGATAAGCTGGTCATCGTCACCGCGGCCTGGGCGCAAGTGATTTCCGGAGCGGCGAAGAATTTCGACCTGACGCTATCACAGGCATCGATCACGGAGCCGCGCAAGAAGGCGGTCGACTTCTCGGTGCCCTATTTCAACTCCGATATCGGCGTACTGGTGAAGAAGGGAACCAAGGTGGACAGCGGGTCCGTAAAGAGCTTGCGCATCGGGGTTTACCAAAGCACAACAGGCGCTGATTTCGTCACCAATGTGTTGAAGCCAGACCAGCGACCGAGAGTGTATCCCAACGTGCCCGCCATGATCGCGGCGCTTACTGCCGGGCAGATCGACGCAGCCCTGGACGACACCGCCGACATGCTTGGTGTCGCAAAGAACTCCAATGGATTGCTCGTCGTTGCGGGACAATACCGTACTGGTGAGACATACGGCGCGATTTATCCGAAGGGCTCGGTGAACGAGGCAGCCTTTGACAAGACCGTTGAGTCGCTGAAGGATGACGGGACGCTGCAGCAACTCGCCACCACCTATCTCGCCAAAGCCTGGGGCACCGACCCCACCAAGGTCCCCTATTTCACGCCATGACAGCCGGGGACGCGCCATGAAGGGGATTATCCTGCAGCCGGGCGAGACCGGGCTGGCCGAGTGGCGCGCAATCTATCGCGGCGCGGCTGCATCGCTCGATCCGGCCAGCTATCCCGCCATCTCCCGCAGCGCCGAGGTGATCGACGCGATCCTCGCCCGCGGCGAGCCGGTCTATGGCATCAACACCGGCTTCGGCAAGCTGGCGACAATCCGCATCGACATGGCGGATCTGGCGACGCTGCAACGGAACCTCGTGCTGTCGCATTCCGCCGGCGTGGGCGAGCCGATGCCGGCGCCTATCGTCCGCCTGATGCTGGCGTTGAAGCTCGCCAGTCTGGCGCAGGGCGCGTCGGGCGTGCGCCCGGCAACGGTGCAACTGCTGGAATCCATGCTGGCGCGCGGCCTGCTGCCAGTGGTGCCGTGCCAGGGGTCCGTCGGTGCGTCCGGCGATCTCGCTCCGCTGGCCCACATGAGCGCCTGCATGATCGGCATCGGCGAGATCACGGTGGACGGGATTCGCATGCCGGCTGCCCATGCCTTGGCCCGCGCCAGCCTTGCCCCGATCACGCTGGGGCCGAAAGAAGGGCTGGCGCTGCTGAACGGTACCCAGTTCTCGACCGCATATGCACTCGCCGGCCTGTTCGAGGCGGAGCTGCTGCTGCGTGCGGGCCTGACGACTGGTGCCTTATCGACCGACGCGGCGCGTGGCTCCGATACGCCGTTCGATGCGCGCATTCACGCACTGCGGCGCCATCGCGGCCAGATCGATGTCGCGCGGGCGTTGCGTGCGCTGATTGCCGGCAGTCCGATCCGCGCTTCGCATCTGATCGGGGATGATAGGGTGCAGGATCCGTACTGCCTGCGCTGCCAGCCGCAGGTGATGGGAGCGGTGCTTGACGTGCTGCGTCAGGCGGGCACCACGCTGGCTACCGAGGCGAACGGCGTATCGGACAACCCGCTGATCTTCACCGATACGACCGAGGCGCTGTCGGGCGGCAATTTTCATGGCGAACCGGTGGCGTTCGCAGCCGACACGATCGCGCTGGGGCTTTGCGAGATCGGCGCGTTGTCGGAACGCCGGATTGCGATGCTGATCGACCCGGCCCTGTCCGGCCTGCCCGCGTTTCTTACGCCCAAGCCCGGCCTCAATTCCGGGTTCATGATCCCGCAGGTCACCGCTGCTGCGCTGGTGGCGGAGAACCGGATGCGGGCCGCGCCCGGCAGCGTCGATTCGATTCCAACCTGCGCGAACCAGGAAGACCATGTATCGATGGCGGCGCATGCCGCGCGGCGGCTGCTGGCTATGGCCGAGAATACGGCGTGCGTGATCGGCATCGAGCTTCTGGTGGCGAGCCAGGGATGCGATTTCCACAAACCGCTGACTTCCAGCCCGCCGCTGGAACAGGTGCGTGCGCTGCTGCGGGCCGAGGTTCCGCATCTGGACGAGGATCGTAGCCTCGCGCCCGATATAGCCGCGGCAGTCGCGCTGGTGCGGTCGGACCGCGTGGCCCACGCCGCCGGCGAAGACCTTCTGCCGGAACTCGTCTGATGCCCGGCCGCGCATTGTCCCTGCGCGCGCTGCTTGCACCCGCGTCCATCGCTATCCTCGGGGCCTCAGAGCGGCCTTCGGCGGGACGCATGCTGGTCGAGTTGCTGCACCGGTTCGGCTATCCCGGCGTGATCTACCCGATCAATCCGCACTACGACGAAGTCGCCGGGCTGCGCTGCTACGCGGCTCTGTCGGAGGTACCGGCGACGCCGGATGTCGTCGCTTTCTGCATCGGCACCGCCCATATCCGCGACACCCTGCCATTGCTGGCCGAACGCGGGGTCGGGGCGGCGGTGATATATGATGGCGGATTCGCCGAACGCGACGAGGACGGAAGCAGGCTGCAATCGGAGATCGCCGGGCTGTGTCGGGAAGCGGGCATTGCGCTGTGCGGCCCCAACTGCATGGGCGTGCTCAATCCGGTGGCGCGCAGCACGACCTATCTCGCCGCGCTGCGCGATCCCGCTGGCCTGACGGGTAATGTGGGGCTTGTCGCGCAGAGCGGTTCGATCTGCAACGGCATGCTGGCCGATCTGCGCCGCTTCGGCTTCAGCCTAGTGGTTTCAACCGGTAACGAAGCCGTGGTCAGCACCGCGGCCCATCTAGAGTACCTGATCGACGATCCCGCCACCAAGGTGATCGCGACATTCACCGAAACGGTCCGTGAGCCGGAACGCTATGTCGCTGCGCTCGACCGGGCGGCCGCACACGGCAAGCCGGTCGTTGTCCTGAAGGTGGGGCGCAGCGACCGGGCGCGCCGCGCCATCCACAGCCACACCGGCGGCCTGGCCGGCAAATCGCGCGTGTTTTCCGAAGTGCTGCGGGCGCACCGCGCGATCGAAGTGCACGACATGGACGAATTAACCGAAGTGCTGGCGGTCTGCCAAGGCACGCGCTGGCCGCGAGGCCGCCGCATCGGGGTGACCACCGGCTCGGGTGGGCAGGTGGAACTGATCCTGGACGTCGTGGTGCCGATCGGGCTCGATCTTCCGCCATTGCCGGCGCAGGACCGAGCCGAGGCCGAACGGGTGATCGGCCCGATCACCGGGGACGGCAATCCGCTCGACTACTGGGGTAAGGGCGCGTTCCGCACCAACCTGCCGCATGCGCTGGCGACTCTGGGCGCCAGCAGTGCCTATGATGCGGTCGTCTATTGCCTGGATTCGCACGACGACCAGCCGATGGCGTCGCCGGAACGGCTGGCGGAGTATGCGGAGTTCCTGGTGCAGGCGGGCGGCCGAAGCGACAAGCCGCATTACCTGATGAACACGCGGCCGGGGGTGATGAACCGCGCCCAGGTCGCTTTGTTGGGCCGGCACGGCATTCCGGTGATCGGCGGCGCACGGCAAGGGCTCGGCGCGATCGACCGGCTGGCCCGGTTCGCTGCCCCGCCGGCGCCGGTGCGGGCAGCGCGTCATGGCGCGCGGAGCGTGCTGGACCAATATCGGCCGTGCGGGGCGGAGCATCGCATCATCAACGAGTTTGCGTCCAAGCGGATACTCGCCGCACATGGATTGCCGGTGGCACGCGAACGGCTGGTGACCTCGCTGGCAGACGCTGAGCGCGCGGCGGATGAAATCGGCTATCCGGTGGTGCTGAAAGCCGTCTCGGACAGCATCCCGCACAAATCCGAGCTGGGGCTCGTGGCGCTGGGTATCGATTCGGCGAGGGAACTTGCGCCGCTCCTGGGCGCTGCTCGGCCGCCGCGTGGATGAAGCCGGGCTGCAGCCGGGTCTGGTTGGCTTCCTGGTGCAGGAATTCGTCTCCGACGGCGTGGAGCTGTTTGCCGGCGTGGTGAGCGACGCCGATTTCGGCCGCTTGCTGGCGTTCGGGGCCGGTGGCGTCGATATCGAGATGACGCGCGATTTCGCCCTGCGGGTGCTGCCGCTGCGTGAGGGTGATGCCGAGGCGATGATAGCCGAAACCAGGGCCGCTGCGCTGCTCGGCGCTCACCGCGGGCGCCCAGCCGCGGATGTCGGCAGCCTGGTCCAATGCCTGTATGCGCTCGCCGACTGCGCACTGATCGAGGGTGAGCGGGTCGCCGAGATCGACCTCAATCCCGATCAAGGTGCTGCCGGAGGGGCAATGGCTGCAAGATCGTCGATGCGCTGATCGTGACGACCCCGCCCGCACAGGAGCAGACGCCGTGACTGACGCCGCAGTTCTTTACGAAACCGACGACACGGTCGGGATCATCACGCTCAATCGGCCGGCCAACCTGAACGCGATCAGCAAGGAGCTGCGCACCGGCCTTGCCGCGGCGTTTCAGCGCGCGGACGATGACCCGGCGACCCGCGTCGTCGTGCTGCGTGCCGAAGGACGCAGCTTCTGTGCCGGCTACGACATCAGCACCGGTGAGGCGGACAAGGATTCGTGGCGGCACGACGCACTGAAATGGCACGCACACCTGATGAAATCGCTCGAATTCGAGATGACACCCTGGTACATGCGCAAGCCGGTGATCGCCTCCGTGCAGGGCCACGCGCTGGGTGGCGGGTGCGAGCTGACCATGTTCTGCGACCTGACCATTGCCGCCGACAACGCCCTGTTCGGTGAGCCCGAGATCCGCTTTTCCAATGTCGGGCCGGCCATCGTGATGCCCTGGATCATCGGCTACAAGAAAGCCCGGGAATTGCTGTATACGGGCGACATGATCGACGCCAGGACCGCCCTGGAGCTTGGCATGGTGAATCGGGTGGTGCCGTTGGACGAGCTGAGGGCGGCGACGCTGAAATTTGCCCGCCGGATCGCGCTGATCTCGGCCGAGGCGCTGTATGCCAGCAAGCTGGCGATCAATCGCGGCGCCGATGCGGCCGGGTTCCGCAATGCACTGCAGGCCGGCCTGGATATGGCGGCGCCACTGTACGCGGCGAAGACGCAGGAGGGCTCGCAATTCGTCGATATCACCCGCAAGCAGGGCCTGGGAGCCGCCCTGCGTTGGCGCCGCGCGCAGTTCGAGGCGATCGAGCGGGGTTAGTGAAACCGCACTATGATTCCGGGCGCCATCGACTGCGACATCCATCCGACGCTGCCCGGGCTGCAGACGCTGTTCCCTTACCTGCCGGAGCACTGGTGCGACATCTTTGTGCAGCGCGGGATGCACGAGCTGGTGTCGAACAATTACCCGCCCGGCTCGCCGCTGTCCTGCCGCCCCGACTGGCGTCCGCAGACCGGGGTGCCGGCGCAGCTCGATCAGTTGCGCAGCCAGGTGCTGGACCCGTGGCGCGTGAGCCTGGCCATCTGCAACTGCCTTTATGGCGTGCAGTTACTGTTCAGTGAGGACATGGCGGCGGCCATCGCGCGCGCCATGAACGATTGGATGGCGCGCGAACTGCTGGATCGCGAACCGCGCCTGCGCGCCTCCATCGTGGTGCCGATGCAGAATGTCGAGCTTGCCGTGGAGGAGATCGAGCGCTGCGCCCCCGATCGGCGGTTCGTTCAGGTGCTGCTGCTGGCGATGGGCGACATGCCGCTGGGCCGGCGCTTCTACTGGCCCGTCTATGCGACGGCCGAGAAACACGGGCTGCCGATCGGCATCCATGCCGGCAGCAACTATCACAATCCCACCACGCCGACCGGCTGGGGGTCCTATTACACGGAGGACTACGTCAATCAGGCAGCGGCGTTCCAGACGCAGTTAGCCAGCCTTGTGTATGAAGGCGTGTTCAGCAAGTTTCCCGGATTGCGGGTGGTGTTGATTGAATTGGGGTTCACCTGGCTTCCCGCCTGCCTCTGGCGCATGGCCAAGTTCTGGCGCGGCCTGCGCAACGAGGTGCCGTGGGTGGACCGCTCGCCGGTACAGATCGTGCGCGAGCACGTGCGGCTGACCTTGCAGCCGATCGACGCGCCACCGGAGGCTGCGCAGTTCGAGCGATTCTGGGACCATATGGGCTCCGACGAGCTGTTGTTGTTTTCGTCTGACTATCCGCACTGGCAGTTCGACGGTGACGACCCGCTGCCGTTTGTGCTGCCCGCGGTGGCGCAGCAGAAGCTATTGATCGACAATGCGCGGGCCACGTACCCGCGCCTGATGGAGACAAGGCCATGAACGTCGTATCGTTCCCGCTGCTGCAAGCCGAGCCGACGGCCGTCAGCACGATGGCGATCGCCGATTGCGATATTCATCCGACGCCGAATTCCATTCAGGAGATCCATCCGTACCTGGAGCCGCGCTGGCGGGAGCATATCGACACGTTCGGCATGCTGCGGCGGCACGGATGCCTTACCGGGTCCGCTTATCCGAAGGGGACGCCGGGGGCCAATCGCCGCGACGCTGCACCGCCGAATGGCGGCAAGCCAGGCAGCAACCTCGACTTCATGCGCGCGCAGCATCTCGATCCGAACAACGTGCAGCTCGGCATTCTCAACATGATCTCGCCGCATCCGGGCGGCATCCAGAACCCCGAGCTGAGCGCCGCCTTGTGCTCGGCGCTGAACGACTGGCAGGTGGCTGAATGGACCTCACAGGAGCCCCGGCTGAGGGCGTCGGTGATGGTGCCGTACGAGCAGCCTGTGGCGGCGGCGGCGGAGATCGACCGGCGCGCCGGGGATCGCAGTTTCGCGCAGATATTGCTGCTCAGCCGCACCGCCGAGCCGCTGGGGCAGCGCCGCTACTGGCCGATCTATGAAGCGGCCGAGCGTGCCGACCTGCCGATCGGCATTCACGCATTCGGTTATGGCGGCGCGCCGCTGACCGGCGGCGGTTGGCCCTCGTTCTATATTGAGGAGATGTTCGGTCACGCACCATGCTGCCAGTCGGTGCTGACGAGCATGGTCGTCGAGGGCGTGTTCGAGCAATTCCCGCAGCTGCGGGTGATCTTGATCGAATCCGGGTTTGCCTGGCTGCCCTCTCTGGCGTGGCGGCTGGACAAACACTGGAAGCGGCTGAAGGCGGAGACGCCGCACCTGAAGCGGTTGCCGTCCGAATATCTGCGTCAGAATGTGTGGATCACGACGCAGCCGATGGATGAGCCGGAGCCGTGGACGCACCTGCTCGATATCATTGAATGGATCGGCTGGGACAAGCTGCTGTTCGCGACCGATTACCCGCACTGGGACTACGACAATCCGGCGCAGTGCCTACCGCTTCCGCTCAGCCGCGAGCAACGCTCGCGCCTGTTTCACGACAACGCACGGGCGCTGTTCCGCTCGGCCTGAACGCATCGCAGGCGATGACCACACCCAGCGTCGCGGCCGACGGTCCGCCGTCAACGCGTGGCAACTCTCGCGTTCCCGGATTGCTGAGGGCGCTGGCGCGTCGCAAGCTGGCGCTGTTCGGCTTGGCGGTGATCGCCGTGATGGTCCTGCTGGCGGCAGCGGCGCCGGTGGTTGCGCCATATCCCTATGACAAGCAGCTTGCCGACGGGATAAGCATAGACGGGGCACCGCTGCCGCCGGATATGAAATACCTGCTCGGCACGGATCTGCTCGGACGAGATCTGCTCTCACGCATGATCTATGGCGCGCGGACGTCGTTGGTGATCGGCGTGGTGGCGAACGGCGCCTCGGTGATGATCGGGTCGTTTATCGGCATCGTCGCCGGATTCTTCGGCCGATGGCTCGGTGCTGCACTGATGCGCTTCACCGACTTGATGATGGCATTTCCGGCCCAGTTGCTCGCCATCCTGCTGGCCGCGCTGTTCAGCCCGAGCCTCTGGATTGTCGCTCTGGTCATCGCCATGGTGAACTGGGTTCAGGTGGCGCGTATCGTCTATACGGAAACCCGCTCGCTGGCCCGCCGCGATTTCGTGGAGGCCGAACGCGGGCTGGGAGCGGGCATGCCACGCATCCTGCTGCGTCATATCCTGCCACATTTGTTTCCGACCCTGCTGGTATTTGGCACTCTTGGCATTTCCACTTCGGTGCTGCTGGAAGCGACGCTGAGTTTTCTGGGGATCGGCGTGCAACCGCCAATCCCGAGCTGGGGCAACATTATTTCCGAGAATCAGAGCTATTTCGGAAGCGCGCCCTGGCTGGTGTTCTTTCCTGGGATTGCCATCATCCTGCTCGCGCTGTCGTTCAACCTGGTGGGTGATGCGCTGCGTGACATCCTGGATCCTATGCAGAAGGGTCGCCACTGATGGCCGCCTATCTCGGCCGGCGGGTCCTGCAGTCGCTGCTGATCCTGGTTGGAATCAGCGTCGTGACGTTCGTGCTGCTTTATCTGCTTCCCGCCGATCCGGCTGCCCAGGTCGCCGGCCGCAGCGCGAGCCCGGCGATGATCGCGAATGTGCGCCACGAACTCGGCCTCGACCAGCCGGTTTACATGCAATATCTCCGCTACGCTGGTGGGCTGCTGCGAGGCAATCTCGGGCGTTCCTACCTGGAACGCACCGAAGTTACCACGCTGATCGCTTCGCGCTTTCCCGCCACGCTTCAGTTGATGATCGGGGGCGTCATCTGCGAGCTAGCATTCGGACTGACGATCGGCATCATAGCGGCACTGCGGCGCGATTCACGGGTCGATCAGATATTGATGGTAACCATGTTCGTCACGGTGTCTTCGCCGCAATTCGTGCTTGGTATCATATTGCTTTACGTGTTCGCTTTCGAGCTCGGCTGGTTCCCGATCGGCGGCTACGGCGGATTGCAACATCTGGTGTTGCCGTCGCTCACGCTCGGCATCCTCGGTGCCGGCTGGTACGGGCGTATGATGCGCTCCAGCATGCTGGACGTGCTGCGACAGGATTATATCCGCACTGCGCGCGCGAAGGGATTGTCGCGGATCACCATTGTGCTCGGCCACGCGCTGCCGAATGCCGTGCTGCCGATTATCGCGATGATCGGCATCGATATCGGCAACTTCATGGGTGGCTTCGTGGTGGTGGAAAGCGTGTTCGGCTGGCCGGGTATAGGCAACCTGACCTGGCTGGCTATCCAGCGGATCGACATTCCGATCATCATGGGGGTGACGGTGATTTCCGCCTGCGCGATCGTGATCGGCAATCTGCTGGCCGACATCATCGTACCGGCGATCGATCCACGCATCAAGCTTCGATAACCCGGAGAGGAGACGACATGTTCATCCACAAACGGATGCTGCTGATGGGCACGCTGGCACTCGGTTTGGGCGCCCTGACGGCATCGGCCCGCGCGGATGCCATCAAGCAGGGCGGCTCAATTACCGTCGCGTGGAAGGACGACCTTGCCACGCTGGATCCGGCAATCGGCTACGACAACGAGAACTGGGCAGTCATCAAGGCGATGTTCAGCCGGTTGATGGACTATGCGCCGGGCAGCCCCGACCTAGTCAAGGACCTGGCCACAGACATTCAGATTTCGCCAGACAAACGGACTTACACCTTCAAGCTGCGCCAGGGCGTGAAATTCACCAATGGCCGCGAGCTGACCGCCGATGACGTGAAGTACTCGCTGGACCGCACGGTCGACCCAAAGACGCAAAGCCCCGGTGCAAGTTTCTACAAATCGATCGAGGGGTACGCCGATGTCACTGCAGGCAAGACGGAGTCGCTGTCGGGGGTGAAGGTCATCGACCGATATACCGTGTCTATCGAGCTAACCCAGCCCGATGCGACGATATTTCATGTCCTGGCGCTGAATTTCTCCAGCGTTGTCCCGAAGGAGGAGGTGGAGAAATGGGGCGCCGATTTCGGCAAGCATCCGGTCGGTTCCGGCGCTTTCAAACTGGGGGAATGGACGCTCGGTCAACGCATCGTGCTGGAGCGTAACAAGGATTACTACAAGCCGGGCCTGCCGTATCTCGACAAGATCGTCATGGACGTGGGCCAGGAGCCGTCGGTTGCCCTGCTGCGCCTGGAACGCGGCGAAGTGGATGTTCTCGGGAACGGCATTCCACCCGGGCGGTTCCTTGAAGTGACGCGGAACCCGGCGTTCAGCAATCTTATCGTGCACGGCCCGCAACTGCGCACGAGCTACATATCGATGAACGTCAACATGAAACCGTTCGACGATGTGCGGGTCCGTCGTGCCATCAACATGGCGATCAACAAAGACCGCATCGATCGCCTTCTCAATGGACGGGCATTGCCTGCCAACCAGCCGCTGCCGCCCGGTATGCCGGGATACGATAAAGATTACAAAGGCTATCCTTACGATCCGACTCAGGCAAAGGAATTGCTGAAGCAGGCCGGGTTCGCCGACGGATTTTCGACCGTGCTCTACAGCAGCAATATCGATCCCGACCCGCGGGTGGCGCAGGCAATTCAACAGGATCTCGCCGGCATCGGCATCAAGGCGGAGGTCAAATCGCTTGACGAGGCCAACGTTATCGCCGCTGGAGGCGAGCCCAACCGGGCGCCGATGATCTTTTCGGGCGCTATGGCCTGGGGTGCGGACTTTCCAGATCCGTCCGACTTCTATGGACCTATCCTGGGCTGCGCCGCCCTGACCAAGGGCACGTGGAACTGGTCGTGGTATTGCAACAAGGCGGTGGAGCAGGAGGCACTCAAGGCCGACGCCATGGTCGATCCGGCACAGTCGGCCGACCGCGACAAGCTGTGGGGCACAATTTTCGAAAAGGTAATGGAAGATGCCCCGTGGGTGCCGATCTACAATAACCTGCGCTACCAGATGCATTCACCGCGGGTTGGGGCGGCTGATGCACTCTACGTCGATCCCACCCGGACGCCGTTCAACTACGAATATGTCTACGACAAGACCGTGCAATAACGCGCACTACCGTGCGCCGCGGCGCTGATCTCAGCTTGTGGGGCCCTGGTGCCCCACAAGCGATGGTCGTCCCGCCGGATCAGATCGGCAGCGTGCAGAAATCGGCCAGATTTGTTGCCCGCGGATTCGGCGGCCGAACCAGTTTTAGCCGTGCGGGATCTCAGCGTGGACGTGGCGACACCGGAAGGTGCCAGGCGCGTTGTAAAATCTCTCAGTTTCGATGTGTCTGCGGGAGAGACGCTGTGCATCGCCGGCGAATCCGGTTCCGGCAAGTCGCTGACTGCGCTCTCCATCATGCGCCTGCTGCCCGCGCCCGTGGCGCGCATGGTCGGCGCCTCGATCCGCCTCGGCAGGCGGGATCTGCTCGCTCTATCGGAAACGGAGATGCGGGCGGTGCGTGGCGGCGAGATCGGCATGGTGTTCCAGGAGCCGATGACCTCGCTCAATCCCGTACTCAGCATCGGCCGGCAGCTTACGGAAGTGATCCTGGCCCATCGCGCCATTTCGGTCGCCAAGGCGCGGCGAATCGCAATCGATATGCTGGACCGGGTGCGCATCGCCGACGCGCGGCAGCGGATGCAGCAGTACCCTCACGAACTGTCGGGCGGCATGCGCCAACGCGTGATGATCGCCATCGCAATCGCCTGCAATCCCAGGCTGCTGATCGCTGACGAACCGACCACGGCGCTCGACGTCACCATTCAGGCGCAGATCTTGTCGCTGATCAGTGACCTGCAGCGCGAGCACGGTGCGGCGGTCATCCTCATTACTCACAATATGGGTGTGGTGGCCGAAATGGCTGATCGGGTGGTCATCATGCATGACGGCAGGCTGATCGAGCAGGGTACGTGCCACGCGATCTTCGCCGCACAGAGCCAGGAGTACACGCGCCATTTGCTTGCTGCGGTACCGAAGCTCGGGTTGATGGCTGGAACAGACCGGCCGTTGCGGTCGCGCGCTGGAACGAAAGAGGTCGATGAGCGGCCGATCGTGGAGGTCAAGGACCTGACGGTACGATTCGATCTCCGGGGCGGTGTGCTGCAGCGGACCGTGCGCCGTGTCCACGCCGTGGAGAGCGTCAGTTTCCAGGTTCGCCGGGGCGAGACGCTGGCGCTGGTGGGTGAGTCCGGCTGCGGCAAGACGACCACCGGAAAGGCGCTGATGAATCTGATCGACTGGCAGGGTCATATCAGCATCGCCGGACACGCAATCGAGGGACTCCCACGAGCGGCGATGGCGGCGGTTCGCAGGGACATTCAGTTGATTTTCCAGGATCCCTACGCCTCGCTGGATCCGCGTATGACCGTCGGCGAGCTGGTCGGCGAACCGCTGGTAATCCACAAGCTCGCCCGCGGTAGCGAGCTTACCGACCGCATTGCCTGGCTGTTCCGACGAGTTGGCCTGATGCCAGAGCACATGCGACGACATCCGCACGAGTTTTCCGGCGGACAGCGCCAGCGCATCTGCATCGCCCGTGCCTTGTCGTTGTCGCCCAAGGTGATTGTTGCCGATGAGAGCGTCTCTTCGCTTGATGTTTCTGTGCAGTCGCGGGTACTGGATCTGCTGCAGGAGTTGCAGGATGATCTTGGCGTGACTTACATTTTCATATCTCATGACATGGCTGTAGTCGAGCAGATCAGCCATCGAGTGGGTGTAATGTATCTCGGCCAAATCGTGGAGATGGGCGATCGAGCACAGATCTTCGAGGATGCCAGGCATCCCTACACGCGCCGCTTGCTCGACGCGGTGCCGATCGCTGACCCGACACATCGACGGGCCGCATTTCGACGCATTGAAGGGGAAATTCCGAGCCCGGTACATCCTGTCGGATACCAGCCGGCTCTGGTTTCACTGAATGAGGTCGCGCCCGGACATCTGGTGGCGCAGTAAACCGTGTGAGTTGCGCCGGACATCCCTGCGCTGGCGCGGGAATGACGAGTTGATCACGTTGTTTCATGACGAGCCCTTGCCGCGCGGTTGCGCGCGCGGGTTCGCCGCCTCAATGACGGCGTCTAGAGCGGTTTCACTGTCGGTGAAACCGCTCTAGGTCACATTTCGCGAGCAACTTCATCCGCCTAAGATCGCTCTGCGATTCCAGTCAGGCTGATTGCTCTAGCCCAGCGGCCGTTATCCGCAGCGCCAGTGGCGCACGATCCTCGCCATCGCGCCAGTGGAATGCCGAATCGCTGGTTCGAGCTGCCACCTCTTCCACCATGGAGTGGGCACCTGAGGGCGGACAGGTCGGCGGCAGTGAATTGACCGGGGTAACGGGCTTTCGAAGGATAGCAGCCCATGACGAGGCACCGATCCCAGAGTGTCGCGCTCAGCGCCAGGTTGCACCGGCGGTACCACCGCGCCTCACCGAAACTTTGCAGCGTCTGCCAAAAGCGGATAGCCGTAGTCCCGTGGGTCGAGCTAGTTTGACTGGCCAACAATAGCTGTTGTGAAGTTTTGGTACCTGCATGTGGGCCACCGTGATCGCGCCATTTATAAACCCCGAGGAATTTTGGCTGCGCTGGCCGCTTGTAGGCGTATCACAGAGGCGGAAGACCAGGACAGCGCCACTTAGCGTCCGTATCACCGGCACATTGATGAGGTGGCTGGCTAGTGGCCTGATCATCAACGCCACGCTCCCCCTCGATGCGCTGGCCCAGATCGCGCCGGCCGCCGTCGCCGAACCGGCCGCCACACAGCAGTTCAGCGCGGAACAGCTGGACGCGCTGGTGGCCTCGATCGCGCTCTACCCGGACGATTTGCTGACCCAGCTCCTGATGGCCTCAACGTTTCCGCTCGAAGTCGTGGCGGCAGCGCGCTGGGTGGAGGACCCGGCACACAAGTCGCTGTCCGGCGACGCCTTGGTGAAGGCACTGGAAGCCGAGTCGTGGGACCCGAGCGTGAAGTCCCTGGTGCCGTTCCCGGTCGTCCTGGCGACCATGAACAGCAATCTGACCTGGTTGCAGCAGCTCGGTTATGCGTTCGCGACGCAGCAGGCGGACGTGTTCGCCGCGGTGCAGCGCCTTCGTCGCCTGGCGCAGGAGAATGACAAGCTCCAGTCGTCGCCTCAACAGGTCGTAAGCACGGAGCTGGTGACGGTCGAGGCGCCGGCGGGTAGCAGCCAGCCTCCAGCGCAGCAGGAGATGATCGTCATCCAGCCGGCGCAGCCGGACACCGTCTATGTGCCGAGCTACAATCCCGCAACGGTGTACGGCTCATCTTGGCCCTACCCGTCATATCCGCCGTACTCCCCGGCCCAGCCGCCCGGCTACTATTTCGGCACCGCGCTGGCCACCGGGCTGGCATTCGCGGCCGGAGCCGCGGTCGTGGGCGGGCTATGGGGTTGGGCGAGTCCCGGATGGGGCGGCGGTTACGCGAACGTCAACGTCAACCAATTCAACAACATCAACGCCAATCGGTCGCAGATCTCGTCGAACCGTTGGGGCGGGGGCGCTGGGAGTGCGCGGCCAGGCAATTACGCCCGCGCGCCCGGCGGACCGGCGGGCCTTCCCGGCCGCTCGCAAGTCTCGGTACCAGGCAATGCAGTGCGGCCTCCGACCCGCGCAGGCGGCGTGGGCGGCGTCGGCGGTGCTGGTCGCCCAGGTGGTGTGGGCGGTGTCGGCGGCGCCGGTCGCCCCGGTGGTGCGGGCGGCGTGGGCGGTGTCGGCGGTGTCGGCGGCGCTGGCCGCCCAGGGGGGGCCGGCGGCGTGGGCGGAGTCGGCGGCGCTGGTCGCCCAGGCGGAGTTGGCGGCGCCGGTCGGCCAGGTGGCGCGGGCGGTGTCGGTAGCGCGAGCAGGCCAACCCAGCGGCCGGCGGGCGGAGGTCAGCGTGCAGCCGGCGCGCAGCGGCCGGGCGGCGCATTTGGTGACATGAACAGTGGGCGCCAGGCTGGTCAATTCGGGCAGCGCGGCGCGCAGAGCCGATCCGTTGGTCAGCAGCGATCGGCGGGCGGCGGCGCTCGGGGCGGCGGCGGCCGCAGTGGCGGCGGCGCTCGGGGGGGGGTGGCGGCGGTGGACGCGGCGGTGGCGGTGGGCGTGGCGGCGGCGGACGGCGTTAGGAGGTTATCCATGCAAACGCTGAAAACCTGGCCGTGCTCGATCCTGGCTGTGATCCTTTGGTTCACAGTGGCGCAGGCAGCACCCGCGAACGCGCCCGAGCCCCAGCGCAACTTCGCTTCCGCCGAGGAAGCGGTGAGCGCGTTCGTGGCAGCCTTGCGCAATCACCAGGAAACCGACTTGCGTGCCATCCTCGGTCCGGAGGCCGACCGGGTCATCGACTCCGGGGACCGTTATGCCGACCGCGAACTCCATCAGCGATTCGTCGCTCTTTACGATGAGAAGCACACGATCGACGAAAAGAGCCCTGGGCGCGCCGAGTTGGATGTCGGCCCGAACGACTGGCCGATGCCGATCCCGCTGGTTGAGAACAACGGACGCTGGACTTTCGACACCAAGGCAGGTGCACAGACGATCATCGACCGTCGCATCGGCCGCAACGAGCTGTCAGCGATCCGTACGTCGCTCGCCTACGTCGATGCGCAACATGATTATTTCGATCTCACGAAGCAGGCAACTGGAACGGGGGTGTACGCCACCCGCCTGCTCAGCACCCCCGGGCAGCACGACGGCCTTTATTGGCCAGTGGCCGAGGGCCAGACCGAAAGCCCGCTGGGGCCGTTGATCGACGCGGCACAGGATGCGGGCTATCCAGGCGAATTGGTCGGCGGCAAGCCGATCCCATATGAAGGCTACTATTTCCGGATACTCAAGGCGCAGGGCCCGAACGGCGACGGTGGCGCTAAGACTTATATCCAGTCAGGCCGCATGACCGGAGGTTTCGCACTGATCGCGTGGCCGGCCGTGTTCGGGTCGAGCGGGATCATGACGTTTATCGTCGGCCCGGACGGCGATGTGTACCAGAAAGACCTTGGCCCGGAAACAGCACGTGTTGCTGCCCAGATTATGACATTTGACCCGGACCTCACCTGGTCACGTGTCGCGATGACGAATGAATGACACTCAGGGATTTGCTGACACGCTGCGAGTCGCCCTATCGGGTGGGAGAACGCCGTCTCAGCGCGCCTTACACTCGGTCGCTTCTCGAAGTGCGTGAACGCCAAGTGCCGCAATCAGGCCTGTCAGCAGAATTCCAGTAAATCCTATGAACACGGCGATCAAGCGTGTGCTGAACCGCAGCGGTACTAAATCACCGTATCCGATCGTAAGCCCGGTAACGAACGTGAAATAGGCCGAATCTCGTAGCGGCCACCCCTCAAGATAACCGACCAGCATGCCCAGGATCAACTGGGTGCCCACCAGCCCGGACAGTATCGGTGAGACGATGCACGATTCCTCCCAAAACGCACGAAGAAAGCGTCGCCTCAGTTCAGCTGAGCGTGTCATGGCTCGCCCCCCTTTCGTAGGTTCCTCTCTCGCGTCCAGGCGAATTATTCGACACCTGGTGGAGGAACATAGATTGGCACCACGACCGCCTTGCAGGTGATCTTCGGTCCGCTGATATTTACGGCGAGCCATCCATTGTCTCTGACGATACCCTTGATCTCGGCTTTGCGATCCGGGCTTCCGACCTCAGTCGCAACCATAGTGAACGTGCGTTTTTGGCGATCTAACGTTCCAGTGGCGCGCGCCATCGCCTTCATGTGATCCCAGGCAATCATGCCCGATAACACTCCATTCGCCTCCACCACGATGTGCCAGTCAAGCGAGGGGCAACCCCCAGCGGCACCCGAATGCAGGACATAGACTCGATCACGCGGCTGCTGCGCCGATGCCGCTGAAACCAAAGCCGCCCAAACGATAATGCTGATCGGAAGCGCCTTGCAAAGTGTTGCCATCGCTCACCGCTGACTTTCCAGAACTCGTTGTTCCGCGGACGCCAATTCCTTCGCGCGCGGACGAGGGCGTGCCGAGGAGCGTAGTCTCTCGCGAATGCTCTGGAAGATCACGTAAAGAGCGGGAATGGCAAAGACGCCGATGAACGACGCCGACAGCATCCCGCCGAACACGGGAGTGCCCACATCACGCCGGGCGAGTTGCGAGGGGCCGACAGCAACGACCAATGGAAGAAGACCCAGGATGAACGCGAACGACGTCATCATGACCGGCCGGAAGCGGAGGCGCGCCCCTTCGGTGGCGGCTTCCAGCAGCGGGACGCCTTCTGCCCGCTTCTCCTTTGCGAACTCCACGATCAGAATGCCGTTCTTGGCGGCAAGGCCGATGAGCACCACCATGCCGATCTGGGCATAGAGATCGAGCGTCAGGCCGGCCACGACCATTGCCGCATAGGATCCGACCACGCCGATAGTTACCGAGAGCAGAACCGGAATCGGGATCGTCCAGCTCTCATACAAAGCCACGAGGAATAGGTAAGCGAACAGCACCGCGAAGCCGAGAATGATGCTTGTCTTTCCCTCTGCTCGTTTCTCCTGGAAGGAGATATCCGTCCAAAGGCCACGGTATCCGCGCGGCAATGTGCTTTTTGCCACCTGCTCCATGCTGGCGAGTGCCTGGCCTGACGAAATGCCAGGAGCCGGGCTGCCCTGGACCGTCACCGCGAGCTGATTGTTATACCGGATCAGAGCCTGTGGCCCGATCACCGGGCGCACCTCCACCAGACTACGGAGTGGGATCATCTGCCCATCGGCACTTCGGACGTTGATACGGTAGATGTCGTCAACCGAAGACCGGTCCTGGGATTCGGCTTGTACCTGCACCTGCCAGGTGCGCCCGAACAGGTTTATGTCGTTGACGTAATACCCGCCCAACGAAGCTTGCAGTGCCTGGAAAATGGACGACGGCTCCACTTTCAATATCTGCGCCTTGTCCCGGTCGATATCGAGATAGATCGAGGGCGTGGTGGCCGAGAAGGTGCTGAAAACTCTTTGCAGCTTCGGATCCTGATTCGCGGCGACAAGCAATCCCCGCAGAACCTGCGCCAGAGCGCGCGGATTGCCGCCACCAGTATCCTGCAGCACATAGCTGAACCCACCGCCGGTCCCGAGGCCGATGATCGGTGGAGGTGCCAGCGGAACTGCCTGTCCGCCGCGCAACTGGCGGAACCTGGCCCCGAGTCTTGCAATGATGGCCGGCGCCGTCTGTGCCGAACCGGTGCGCTCCTCGAACGGTTTCAGCGAGACAATGAGGAACGCAGCATTCGGTTGCGAATAATTGTCGATAAAATTGAGCCCTATCGTTGCCGAGTAATCGGCGATGGCCGGCTCCTGCTTCAGCACGCCTTCGATCTGGCGTATAAACTCGGTTGTGCGAGCGATCGACGCTCCCTCCGGCAACTGCACGACAATGAAGAACGCGCCCTGGTCCTCCTCCGGCACGAAGCCCGTGGGAGTGATCTTGCCCAACGCTCCGATACCGACAACCGCCGCGATCACCATCACCAGACCGATAATCGAAATTCTTACCAGTCGGGCCACGATGGCCCCGTAGCCATCCCGCACCCAATCGATACCACGCATCAGCGCTCCGATCGGGCCACGCCGAGGACCATGATGCGGACGCAGGAACAGGGCACACAGCGCCGGCGACAATGTCAGTGCATTGATTGCCGACAGGAACATCGCCACTGCTACGGTAACCGCGAATTGCCGGAACAGCTCGCCAGAAATGCCCGGGATGAACGCCACGGGAACAAACACGGAAAGCAACACCAGGGTAATCGCAATGATGGGGGCAAAGATCTGCCCCATGGCCATCTTTGTTGCCTCAGCGGCTGACAGCTCGGGATGGTGTTCCATCACCTGCTCCACCGCCTCCACAACAACGATCGCATCGTCAACCACGATGCCAATCGCCAGGACGATCGCCAGGAGTGAGACAGTGTTGGCCGAGTATCCGATCGCGTTTAGCACGACGAATGTACCAATCAGGCTCACCGGCACCGCAATCGTCGGAATAAGGGTGGCCCGCAGATTGCCCAGGAACAGGAACACCACCAGGACCACCAACACGAACGCCTCGACAAGGGTCTTCTCGACTTCGTGAATTGTGGCAGTCACGAATGTTGTCGGATCGTACGTTACTTTCCAGGCGAGATCGTCCGGGAAATTCTGCGCAGCATCGGTCATCAGGCGCTTGACAGTTCCAAGCGTCGTAATGGCGTTGGCTCCCGGGGCCTGATAAATCGCGATCAGTGCGGCCGGCGCCGCGTTCAAACGTGTCGAACGGTCGAGATTGGCCGCGCCCAGTTCGAGGCGGGCGATGTCGCCCAGCCGCAGAACGGACCCGTCCGGATTGGTACGGATCACGATCTGCTCGAATTCAGCCACCGAGGAGAGACGGCCCTTCGTCTGAATATTGAGCTGCAATTGCTGGTCGTTCGAAATCGGCCGCGCCCCGATCCGCCCGACCGCCGCTTGCACATTCTGCGACTGGATCGCATTGATCACATCGGCGGTGGTCAGGCCGAGTCCAGTGAGCCGGTCCGTTCGTACCCAGACCCGGATCGCATAATCCTGCGGCCCGAACAACGTCGCGTCCCCAACGCCTGGCGTGCTCCTGATCTGATCCAGCAGGTTTATCGTGGCGTAGTTGGAAATGAATAGCTCGTCGTGCGTTTCTTTCGGTGAGTAAAGCGCGATCACGCCCAGCAGAGCGGAGGACTGCTTTTTCACCGTGACGCCCTGCCGCCGTACATCCTCGGGCAGTTTGGAAAGCGCGACCTGAACGCGGTTGTTTACATTGACGGTATCGATGTCGGGATCGGTGCCGAGCTCGAACGAGACCTTCAGTGAATAGCTGCCGTCGTTCCCGCTGACGCTCTTCATGTAGATCATCTTGTCGACGCCGATGACCTGGCTTTCGATTGGCTGCGCGACAGTCGCCTCCACGACCGCTGCCGAAGCTCCCGGATAGCTCGTCGTAACGGACACCTGCGGCGGCACGATGTCCGGGTATTGAGCAAACGGTATCACCAGCAATGAGAGCAGGCCGGCGATTGTCGTAAGAATGGCAATGACAGTTGCGAGGCGCGGCCGATCGATGAAGATGGTGGAAAACATAGGCTAGCTTCCGCCGACCGGCGGCGGCGCCGGGGTGGGAAGCACAGCCGCGCCAGGTCTCAGGCTCTCCATCCCCTGAACGATCACTTGATCGCCACCCTTAAGTCCATCATTGATGATGGCGTAAGGACCCGATTCGCCGCCCAGTCTCACGCGTTTGACCGCTGCTTTGCCATCTTCGGCCACGAATACATAGGGGCCCTGCTGGTCGACGATCAGCGCGGATTGCGGGACAAGCAGCTTCTCCACCGGTTGCGCGGCTTCAACCGACACCTGCACAAGCTGGCCATCTATCAGCAAGCCATCCGGATTGGGGATGGTCGCCCGGACGGTAACAGTATCAGTTGCCCGATTCACCTTGACATCGACGAAGTTGATGGTGCCCGGCTGGTCATAGACCGACCCGTCCGAAAACCGGATCCGTATCGCCAGCTGGTGCTGCTTCGCCCGCCGTTCCTCTTCCTGGACTGCCAGAAATGCACGCTGGCTGACCGGGAAGGTCACATACATCGGGTTCCGGCTCACCACCTCAGTCAGCGGTCCACTGTCCGGTCCCACCACATTGCCCTTCGTAAACCTGGACCGCCCAATCTCCCCTGTGATCGGGCTTTTGATCTCTGTATACCCGAGGTCGATTTCGGCGGTCTTGAGATTCGCGCCTGCAGTGATGACGTGGCCCTGGGCAGTCTTCTCAGCCGCGATATTCCGGTCAAGAGTTGCCTGGGCGGCGGTGTTGGTTTTTACCAGTTCTTCGGTACGTTGCCGCTGCACCGATGCATTCGCAAATTCGGCTTGCGCTTCCAGAAGCGCGCCACGAGCCTTCATCTGAGCTGCCTGAAAACTGTCGGGCTCGATGCGGTAGAGAACATCCCCCTCTTTGACCGTGTCGCCTTCCTTGAACAGGATTTCTTGCAGAAATCCCGTCACGCGAGCACGGATGTCCACATTCTCGATCGCTTCGACACGACCGACATATTCGGTGGATTGTGTGATTGGCCGGAGCTCGGCCGGTAAAGTGCCGACGGCAACCGCCGTCGCCTGCTGCGCCAGGCCTTCCAGGGGATGCAGCGCAACGCAGAGTATCGCGGCTGCAAGAACGCGAAGGCGCATGTGCCTTCTGCTGATGCGACCCGGAACCGACGAAAAGGACGTCGAGCCTGACATTTCTTGCTGCCCTAGATGGATTGTTGCCGTAACGTCGTGGACGGTGATTCGCCAAAAACGGAATGGTAGAAAGTGGCAAATCTGCCAAAGTGCCAGAACCCGTACATCGTAGCGATATCGGTAACCGTCGAGACATTCGCATCGGCCGCTCGCAAGGCTCTTCGCGCCAGATGAATGCGGCGCAGCAGCAGAAATTGCTTTGGCCCCATCCGCAGATGTTCCTGGCAGCACAACCGTAACGTCCGGTCCGGCACGCCGATAGCGGCGCAGATCTCCGGGATATACAGCGCGCGGTCGGGGTTTTCCTCCAGCACGCGCCGGAACCGGCGCATGATCATTTCGTGGCACCGCTGCGCCCATCGTTCTTCCCTGGGTCCCGCCTCGCCCTGGCAGGCAACCATCGCTTCCACCAGCGCCTGCTCTAGTCCACGTGCAACCTGGCTGTGTAGGAGGATCATCGCGGGGGTCGAATCAGCCAGCATTCTCGCGGCTGCATGCAGTCGCAACAACCGGTCCATTGCCCATGGAGGCGGCGTGACCCGCAAAGTGTCGCGCGGCGGCGTAAGGTCTCGACCGATCATCGCCGCCCCCGCTCCAATCATGTCTTCGACAGGCAACGACACAGCACCACGAGACATGGGGCCTTCGGAATGCTCGTGGTAGGAATGAGCCACGCTGTGGCGGATGATGCCCGTCGGCGGCATCGCAACTCCATCGGCGGTCACGTCCGCTCCTGGCCGGGTAACGAAGGTAACGAAAGCCCGCTTTGGCCGCTGTGTAATATGTTTGACGCATGCCGCCAACTCGTCGGCCGCGGCGAGCCAAAGTTTGTTGAAGACGATGCGGGTTGTCCGCGCCGAAAATGGCCCCGGCCGGAGTGGAAGAATTTCGGCCTTCGCTCCGATATAGGCGCTCTCGTACTGTTCTGGGTCTGAGTAAGTCGTGACGGAAATCGACGACATCCCGGACGCCCCTCCCTATCCTTCTAATTCGGGATTGGCCGATGCTGCGGGCGGCCCTTTCGCCAACTCCGGAAGCGACCTCAATGTTCCATTCGGTTCGGCCACTTTCTCACTTCCAGCAATACATGCTGAGGCAATGTTCAGCTTGTCAATGGGTAAAAGTACCCATCGAATTATTTCGGCTATCATAGGAACGCGGAAACCTTACGCGGCGAGAGATCGGACACGGTCCAACGCGAGCTGCGCCGCACTGTTTCCGAGGGCAACTCGCTGTAGATCTGTCGATATTTGCTAGCGAACCGGCCAGGATGGTGAAACCCGAAGCGTTCCGCCACCTTCGCAACGCTTACGCTTTGTGATGCACTGCGGCGCAAAGTGCGATGTGCTAGCGCGATCCTTCGGAGCCGAAGGTAATCCTCCGGACCCATACCAAGCTGCTTGCTACACGACTGGCGGAGAACCCGCGCCGATACTCCAAGTGCGGCGGCCAGGTCTGGTATGCCGAACCGGCGCTCTGGATAGGTCCGGATCAGTTCTTCAAATCGAAACATTATTTCCGAGCCCGGCGAGATCTTACGCGCATCCGTATCCGGTTGCTCAGCGGACAGGCACTGGATCAGCAGATGAAGGAGCTGCTGTTCCAGTCCACGCGCCGCCTCCTGGCCCGCGGCCGGTTGCACACCGATATGCGTTGCCCGTATGGCGGCCGAATAAAGCTGGCGCAGTTGTCTTACGAGTGACGGCGGTGGATACCATCGGCACACCGCCGGCGGGACCGATACGGCCTTCCCCGTCAATGCTTCGACATAACGGCTGAGCTGCTGGACGGGGATCCGTATTGTCCCCCACTCAGAGGGACCTTCGGTGCGCATATGCGCACCGTGACCCGCCCCCAAGGTGATCATCTCCTCCCGTAGCGGCCGGACACCGCCCCAGATCGGCGGATTACGCCGCGTGCTCGATAGAACGACCGCAATCATGTCGTATGGGACCTTCACCATCGCGATCCGCGGCAGACTCTCCTCGACGGATATAAGCCGTATTCGCTGCAAACTTACCTGGGTCAGCCGCGCCCGAAAGCGTCCACCTTGTGTGAAGGTAAGGCTGTCACA
Organism: uncultured Pseudomonadota bacterium; assembly: GCA_963810715.1. Taxonomy (GTDB): domain Bacteria; phylum Pseudomonadota; class Alphaproteobacteria; order Acetobacterales; family Acetobacteraceae; genus DATDIC01. Next base: position 348,036 of record CAWEOZ010000006.1, read on the forward strand.
CCCCTCCAAGGACATTGCGGCTTCGAAGCCGTCCGGGTCGGTGAAGACAGAAACGACGCTTCCCCACATCCTCCCACCGTTCCGACATCAGCCTGCGATCAAAAGAAGCCCACGCTGACGCTTCCCTGGCTATCCAATTCTGGCAGAACGTTCATGATCCGCTGCTTTCATCATAATCTGCCGAATTTGGATAGTCGTCTCGTCGCGCTGGCCGTACTCAAAGCAGAGCAGACGAGACGACATTCGTAAGGTTGGCAAGTTCCGACGGCCGGCATGTATCTGCCTGATGACGCGCCCCTTGCGGCGGCAGGCCACGAAGAAGCAGGGAATTTGCAATGGACAGTGTAGGTGATGCTGGGTCGCGGCGCATAGATGCGTTTTTTGCAACGCCGGCGGCACGCGAGGACCGCTGGCGCGAGCTGGTGGAGGTGGCCACAGCCTGGAGGGCCGGAAAGGTCACTCGGGATGCTTTCGAGGGGGCGCTCCAAGGGGCTGAGGTTATCGAGGAATTTCACGCCTATCCGGGGCCCCATCTCATGGCGGCATTGCGGAGCCGCGCCAGGTCCGACGATGCGGATGGGGCCAAGGTACTTGCCTGGCGCATCTCCTCTGCCCTGTTGACCCGGTCCTTCCGTCAGCATGCCGCGGACTGGGAACCCGACGCTGACATATCGGGCGCGGTGCCGGATGTCCTGCCGCCCTCGTTGGGCAGGAGAGACATCGCGCCACCCTATTTCGAGACACTGATTGTTACCGGCGCCCCAGCCGAGCGCTGGCCGGCGATCTGCGTCGAGTGGCGTCGTCTCCGCCGGCCACACGACGAGTTCGTGTATGAGCCGGTCATTGTCGGCAGCGCTGAGGATGCGCTCTGCGCGGCCATGCTGAACCCGGACATCGCCGCCGTAGTCATCAACGACGGGTTTGCGTTCCGTTCACGGCATGATGCGCCGGTACTGCGTAGCGTCATCGATCCCCTGGCCATGCATGAAACGCCCGACCTTTCGGCCCTTCGTTTCGCGCGCAAGTCCTGAACCAGGTCCGACCCGAGCTCGATCTTTATCTGCTGTCCAACCGCAAGGTCGAGGAGATTGCCGGAAGCGCCGCGGCCGATCTCGTCCGCCGCGTTTTCTATGCGGTTGAGGAGCCCCTCGAGGTACATCTGGCAATCCTCGAAGGTATTCTGGCCCGGTACGAGACACCCTTCTTCGATAACCTGAAGAAATACGCCCAAAGGCCCATTGGGACCTTCCACGCCCTGCCGATCGCGCGTGGCAAGTCGATCTTCAAGTCCGACTGGATTCGCGACATGGGCGAATTCTACGGGCCGACCTTGTTTCTGGCCGAAAGCAGCGCCACGACCGGCGGGCTCGATAGCTTGCTGGAGCCCACTGGTAACATCAAGCGCGCCCAGGAACTGGCGGCACGGGCGTTCGGCGCCGACCGGGTCTTTTTCGTGACCAATGGTACATCCACCAGCAACAAGATGGTGGTTCAGGCACTCCTGGCTCCTGGCGACGTCGCGATTATCGATCGCAACTGCCACAAGTCGCACCATTACGGCATGGTGATGTCGGGGGGTCAGCCACTCTATGTCGAGGCATTCCCGATGACGGAATACTCGATGTATGGCGCGGTACCCTTGCGCTCGATCAAGCAGGCGCTGTTGATGGCCAGGGCCGAAGGCAGGCTGGACCGTATCAAGCTGCTGGACCTTACGAACTGTACCTTCGATGGCCACATCTACAATACTCGCCGGGTCATGGAGGAGTGCCTGGCGATCAAACCTGACCTGATTTTCCTCTGGGATGAGGCGTGGTTCGGGTTTGCGCGCTGGTCGCCGTTCCTGCGGTTGCGCACCGCTATGGGTGCTGCGGCCGAGATCGAAGCATGGTTGCGCGATCCGCCCAGTATAAAGGCCTACGAGGAGCAGCAGTCGAAGCTGGGCACTAACCCATCGGACGCCGCACTCCTGGAAGCGCGGCTGATCCCAGACCCGCGCAAGGTTCGGCTACGAGTCTATCAAACCAATTCAACCCACAAATCGATGTCCGCATTGCGGCAGGGGTCCATGATCCTCGTCAAGGACGTCGATTACCACACGGTAGAGGAACAGTTCCACGAAGCAGTCTTCACTCATGCCTCCACCAGCCCCAATCAGCAGTTGATAGCGAGTCTCGATGTGGCTCGCAGGCAGATGGAGCTGGAAGGCTTTGGTCTGGTCATGAACGCAATAGAGATCGCGCTGATGATACGGCGCGAGGTGAACCGTCATCCGCTGATCTCCACGTATTTCAGCGTTCTGGGCGCGGATAGAATGATTCCGGCTGAGTATCGCCAGACGGGATTCACAGACTTTCTTGCTCCTGACGCCAATTGGGCCAGCGCACTGCACAGCATGAAAGAGGACGAGTTCTGCCTCGATCCGACCCGCATGACGCTTGTCTGTGGCACCGCCGGCTACGACGGCACCCAGTTCAAGAATTTGCTGGCTAGCCAGATACAACATCCAGCTCAACAAAACCTCGCGCAACAGCGTGCTGCTGCAGTCGAATATCAACAACACCCGCAGCGACGTTGCCCATCTGATCCGCGTTTTGGTCGAAATCAGCCGCAAGATCGACGAGCGCCTGGGGCAGCGTGGGGACGGCGAACGAGAAATCTTTGCTGCACGGGTGAAAAGCCTGATGACCGACGTACCCGATCTGCCGAATTTCAGTTGCTTCCACGACGCATTTCGTCGTGATGCGGGCGCGAAGACGCCGGAAGGCGATATCCGAGGTGGCTTTTATGCCGCCTATGATCCGGCAGGCTGCGAGCATATTCGGCTGAACGATAATGAGATCGACCGCCGTCTACGAGACGGACCGTCACTGGTCTCCGCTAATTTCGTAATCCCTTATCCGCCGGGCTTCCCGATCATGGTTCCGGGACAGGTACTGACGGCAGAAACGATCGACTTCATGCGTAAGCTCGATGTGAAGGAAATCCACGGCTACAACGCCGCAGAAGGTCTGAAGCTGGTCAAACCGGATGCGTTGGTCCGGCGCAGCGACCGGCTCGGCGACACCTGCACCTCCACTTCTTCTCTGGCAGCAGATCGGGGCTGAACATGTTACACTGGTTCGCGGTGACGCTCAGGCAATATCCCGAGATTGCCGTGTTTCTGTCTCTGGCCGCCGGCTATTACTTCGGCGGATTCAGCTATCGTGGGATCGGCCTGGGGGCGGTCACGGCGACCCTCATCGCCGCCGTCGTGATCGGACAGATAGGTATTACGATCTCACCCCAGGTGAAGTCGATCTTCTTCCTGATCTTCCTGTTTGCGGTCGGTTACGGCGTCGGCCCCCAGTTCGTGCGGGGCATCGCCTCGGATGGAATACCACAAGCGGTCTTCGCCGCGTTGGTTTGCGTCTTCTGCCTGGCTGTGCCGGTCATCATCGCGAAGATTGCGGGCTACAATCTGGGCTATGCAGTTGGTTTGTTCGCAGGCTCGCAAACCATCTCTGCTTCAATGGGGCTGGCAACTGACGCGATCAATCGCTTGGGCATGCCGCCTGATCAGACGAAACCCTTGCTGGACGCGATGCCGATCGCTTACGCCGTCACCTACATCTTTGGCACGGTCGGCTCGGCGATTCTGCTCGGCATTCTCGGCCCAAAGTTGCTTGGCATCGATCTGGTTGCCGCCTGCAAGGCATATGAAGCCCGGCAAGGCAGCGCGGCAGAGATGGGCGGTGCCGGTTCGGCTTGGCATCGGTGGGAGCTGAGGGCCTTCCGGGTGGCGGATGAAGGCCGGGCTGTGCGGCTGACAACTGCGGAGGCTGAGGCATTGGTCACCGGCGAACGCGTGTTCATCCAGCGGATCCGACGCAACGGCAGCATCATAGAGGCCACGACGTCCACTGTTTTGCAGGCTGGCGATATCGTCGCGGTCGTTGGGCGGCGAGACGTGCTTGTGAAAATACTCGGTAGCGCAACCCAGGAGATAGACGACCCCGAATTGCTGAATGTGCCGATAGAGGGTGTAGACGTTTACGTCAGCACTAAGGCGGCGGACGGCAAGACACTGGCGGAACTTGCCGCCCTGCCCGCCGCGCGAGGCGTCTATCTGCGGCGGATCGTGCGGGGTGCGATGGCCACCGTCATTCCGATCCTGCCCAACACTCGAGTGCACCGGGGCGACATTCTGACCATCGTCGGCCGACAGCAGGACGTCACCGCGGCGACAAAGCTGTTGGGTGTCCCCGATCGCGCCGGCGATGTTGCCGACGTTGCATTCATCGGCGCGGCTATCACCATAGGCGCACTCATCGGCGCCCTGGTACTCAAGGTAGGTGGTGTACCGCTTACGCTATCAACCGCGGGGGGCGCGCTGATCGCCGGTCTGGTGTTCGGTTGGTTGCGCTCAGTGAAACCGACCTTCGGTCGTATCCCCTCTCCGACCGTGTGGTTTATGAACTCGGTAGGCCTCAACATCTTCATCGCTGTGGTGGGTATCTCCGCCGGCCCCGGGTTTGTCGCCGGGCTGCAGACGCAAGGCATCAGCCTGTTCCTGTGGGGCATCGCGGCAACGTCGATCCCGCTCATACTTGCCATCTATGCTGGACGCTTTGTGTTCCGGTTCGACCCGGCGATACTGCTGGGCTGTTGCGCGGGTGCCCGCACCACCACCGCGGCACTGGGCATGGTCTGTGAGAGCGCCAAAAGCCAGATACCGGCGCTCGGCTATACCGTGACGTATGCGGTTGGCAACACGCTGCTGACGATCTGGGGGATGGTGGTCGTAATGCTGCTGTCCTGAAGACCACCAATCCCAACTTGTTTGGAGACTCCGATGGCCACCATCAGCCTGCGCAAATACGAGACGCTGAGTCCCTTTGAGGTGAAGGACGAGCTGATCAAAATTGCCAAGCGCACGACATCGCAATCCAATCTGGCCTTCCTCAACGCTGGCCGGGGAAATCCGAACTGGATCGCCACGAAGCCGCGCGAGGCATTCTTTCTGCTCGGACAGTTTGCAATAACCGAAAGCACCCGCGTTATCGACCTTCCCGCTGGGGTGGGCGGCATGCCGCAGGCGCCCGGGACTCGCTGCGCGCCTCGATGCTTGGCTGCTTCGCCATGCCGACAGTCCCGGCGCCGCCTTCCTCGGTGACATGGTCCACTTTGCCATTGCGAAGTTCGGCTTCACGCCGGACGCGTTCGTACACGAGCTGGTAGACAGTATTATCGGTGACAATTACCCCGTGCCCGACCGTATGCTCGTGCACAATGAACAAATCGTCCACGAGTATCTGATGTGGGCGATGTGCGGCGACCCCCGACCCGCTGGCAAATTCGACCTGTACGCGGTGGAGGGCGGCACTGCGGCCATGTGCTATATCTTCAAGTCACTGAAGGCAGCCCGTCTGCTCAATCCGGGTGACACAATCGCGCTTAGCGTGCCGATCTTCACCCCTTATCTCGAAATGCCGCATCTCGAAGACTACGGGCTCAACATCGTCAATATCAGGGCAGAACGTGAGGATACTTATCAGCTCACCACCGCGGACTTCGGCCAACTGGAGGATCCCAGAATAAAGGCGTTTTTCCTCGTCAATCCGGGCAATCCGACAGGCGTTGCGCTGGATGCCGAGGCAATTCAGTTGTTGGTCCGTCTCGTAGAGACTAAACGTCCCGACCTGATCATTCTTACCGATGATGTGTACGGCACCTTTGTGCATGGTTTCCGCTCGTTGATGGGCGCACTCCCGCGCAACACGATAGGTGTCTATTCCTACTCGAAATATTTTGGCTGCACCGGCTGGCGCCTTGGCGTGATCGCAGTCCATCAGGACAACATCCTCGACGAACGGATCGCCGCTCACCCGGACGACATCAAACAGGCGCTTGATCGGCGCTACGGCGCGCTCACGCTCGATCCGCGGGGCCTTAAATTCATAGACCGCATCGTTGCCGACAGCCGGGACGTTGCACTCAACCACACCGCCGGCCTGTCGCTGCCGCAGCAGGTCATGATGACGATGTTCTCGCTCTCCGAAATGATGGACGGGGGCAAGGAATACCAGAAAGCCTGTATGGAAATTGTGCACCATCGCTTCCGATTGGCAGTCGAGGGCCTCGGCCTTGATCTCACAGCACCTCCCACATACGATGCGTATTATGGTCTGTTTGATCTGGAATACTGGCTAAAGAACAATGTATCCAAAGAGGTTCTTGATTATGTCAAGGCAAACGTACATCCTCTGGATATTGTGTTCCGCCTGGCGGAGGAACATGGTATCGTACTGCTGAATGGTGGCGGCTTCGCCGCGCCAAACTGGTCGGCTCGGGTTTCCTTCGCTAATCTCGATGACGAGGCTTACGCTAACATCGGACGTGCCGTCCGTGCCGTCGCGACCGGCTACGTCCGGGAATATGAAGCGGCACAACGGTCCAGAACCTAAACTCTGTCCCAAGGGAATGACACAATCTGTATCCGTGAGTTAGAAAGGGGAGAAAAATGACTCGAATCGGAATGATCGCCTCGCTGGCTTTGGTCTCGCTCGTTTGGGCGGTTGGACGACCTGCCGTGGCAGCGGGCGCAGCTTCCGCGGGCTACGCCGGCGCCAGCAACTCGACCGTGGCCGGGTGCCCAGGCATTTTGTGGCGGCTTGTAACACATGAGGATGGAACGATTACCGGGATCGTATACTACTCGGACCTGAGTGGGGTCAGCACTGCAAATGGAAATTTCAACTCATCAGGCAAGTTCCATATTCAGTTGACGTCCTCCATGGGAAATGGACCCGTTGGCACGGCCACCGGTGAGAAGCTCAAAAACCAAAAAGGATCCGTGACGCTGACTGGAGAGGGCTGCGCCAACATGCATATGACGTTGAACCCAATTCCCGACATGAAGCGGGTCCCTGTTGCGTCACAGATGGGATGAGGGTTGATATCAATGAAGTCGGCATGACACTCAGCCTGCTGACCCCATTCTGTCCGTGCAATATATCGTAGCGTTCCTTCGCAGCTACCCGGAATCCGCGATTTTCCTGGCCATTGCCGTTGGCGTCTGGTTGGGGCGTGTCAGGCTGGGCGGATTCAGCCTGGGCAATGCTACGGCGGTGCTGATCGTCGCCACCATCATCGGGGCGACGATCACCGGCCCGTTGGGTATCAGCTACCCTCCGATATTGAAGTCGATTGCGTTTGCCTTGTTTGTCTTTGCTGTGGGGTTCCATGGCGGGCCGCAATTCTTCAGCTCGCTCGGGGCGGCGACCTTGAGGCAGGTCATCTTCGCCGTATTCGTCGCCGCCGTAGGACTCATCTGTGCTCTGACTGCCTCCCATCTGCTGTCACTCGATAAAGGATCGGCAGCCGGTTTGGCGGCTGGAGCATTGACCCAAACCGCCTTGATCGGAACGGCATTGGCGGCCTTATCTGGAATGGGTCTTTCGCCCGAAGCGCTCACCCAAGCGCAATCGGACGCAACAGTATCCTACGCCTTAACTTATATCTTCGGCACAATTGGAGTGATCTTCTTTACCAGCCAGGTTGCACCGCGGCTGATGAACGTGTCGCTCCGGGAAGAGGCACAGAAGCTGGAGGCCGAACTTGCCGGCGGCACCCGTCTCGCACAACCCCACGCGCTCGCATATCGGCGTTTCGATGCACGAGTATACCAGGTGGTCCGGGCAGCTGAGATGAGATTAGAGGACGCCGAGGAGGCGATTGGTGGCCGGGCCGTCATTCGTAGTATCCGGCGTGACGGGTCTACGCTGGAGCCCTCGCCGGACCTGCGCCTCAAAGCAGGTGACCAGGTCGTGCTTACGGCGCGGCGTCCAGGCCTGGTATCCGCTGCGACCGTGGTAGGACCCGAACTGGAGGGACAGGATCTCCTCGAGCCGAGCGAAGGCACACAGATGCGCGCGGTGCTGACGAAGCGTCAGTTCGCGGGCCGAACGCTGGAAGAAATCGTCGCGCAGCTCGGCGAATCCGCGCGTGGTGTTTATCTGGTTTCGGTCGTTCGTGGCGGACGCCCTCTTCCGGTCGGACCCGGCCTTCGTGCGATGGTCGGTGACGTCCTCGAGCTCACCGGGCACTCCGTTGATGTCGCGCGTGTGATTGACCTGGTGGGCGCGGCATTCCCTCGTACGGAGCGCTCGGATCTGGCGTGGCTGGGGCTTGGTCTTCTTGGTGGGACGATACTTGGCGCACTCTCCTTCAGGAGCGGTCACGTTACCCTCACATTAGGAGGGGGCGGCGGCATCCTGATAGGTGGCCTAGTGGCTGGCTGGTACAATAGTCGCCATCCGCTCATTGGGAACATTCCTCATGAAGCCGTTCGGCTCACCTGGGACCTCGGGCTGGCGCTGTTCGTCTGTGTGTTGGGTCTTACGGCCGGGCCGTCCGCGATCGCGGCATTGATCACGCGCGGTCCCTCGGTGTTGCTCGCCGGCTTTGCCGTGACACTCATTCCGCTCTTCGCCGCCGTGTATTTCGGGCGCTACGTGCTCCGCATGAATCCGGTTATACTCTGCGGATCACTGGCGGGAGCAATAACTCAGGATGCAGCCATGCTGGCGGTGAGCGAAGTCGCAGCGAGTGCAACACCTGTGCTCGGCTTCACCGTGCCTTATGCTATCGCCAATGTCTTACTGACATTGTTGGGTCCGATCATCGTCGGTCTTGCCTGATCGGTTCTCAACGGTAGAGAATGGCGCGTTCAGCCCCGCCACCCTGTTTCACTGTACTCAGCATTGCACCCCACGGGCACCGCCGGCGGATCTCGCTGGGCCGGCGCAGTTTGACATTGAGGCGGCTGTCGCGACACACAGGATAAAGTGCGGACATGAATTCACCGAGCAAAAGCCGCGCCTGTCCTTGCGGCGCGATTGCGGCGAACCTGGAGCCGCAACCGCCTAACCCGAGGGGCAGTTTATCTATGAGCTCGGTTGACCCGAAAGCGAAATATTGACCCCGCCCGGAGCGAGTGTGAGTCGAACCCCTTGATTTGTAGTGACTCCGTCGATCACGACGCCATTTTGATTACGGAGAGTCGCCACAGAACCGCCACCGGCCACCGTTGCGCCAGCGGAGAGCGAGACATAGTTGCCGCTGAAGTCGGCAACATTGTGCAGGTTGCGCACAATACCGCTCCCGGTGACGTTCGTCACTCCGACATCCACCACTGTCAGTCCATTCACTCGGAAAGGATATTGTCGCCCCTGATATGTCAGGGTTCCGTTCCCCCATTGGAAGCCGATACCGAGCGCGACCGCCCCGCCTGTGAAGGAAATGGTCCCCTCGGTGGCACCTAGACCGGCTGTTGCGGGCGGCGGGGGCGGCTGTGACGCACAGCTTGCTAAAGCGCAGACGCCCAACGTAGCGATGGTGTTAACCAAGCGACGCATCGATTTCCTCCCCAATAAGCCGACTTTAGTTTAACTGCATCTGCGGCCAACACAACAGACGTTGAGTAGGCGCCATTTTAATTGACGGAAAGCGCGCAACCTCGCGGTTGCCGGGGCCAGTAAGAGGCTTGATACTCCCTGCTGGATTACAGCCGCCAGCCGCCATAACAGTAATACCCTGATGTCAGCGTCGAGACAGGCCCGATCCGATGGAGTATCAATGCCATCGCTCCGGTGACTGAAGCCTTGAGACCCTATAGGGCCAAAGCAAGCCGTGCGGTGCTGATCCCTTCGTCCTCGCCTCATGTGACGACACCTGCGAGGAGACGCAGGATCTCCGCAAACGGAAGGAGAAGAAGCGCGAGCGGCAGACCTGGAAGGCAGGCAATGATCGCCACCTGAATCAGCTGTGTGCGTCCTACGGGAAAAACACTCATTTGTCGGACCACCGTGAAGCTGCTACCCAAATCCACAAGAGACGACATGTCTGGGTTTCCCAGCGGCACCTCGCCATCACGTCCGCCCGGCTCCATCCATTTCCTGTGAAATAGCTCGTTGTGCTCCTGCACTAGCATGCCATAGTATCGTAAGCCCTCTCGTCGAATCCGCGCCAGAAGTCGGGACAAAGATCAGCAGCGGCCCGAAGGTAACAAACTCAACGAAAACCAAATACGCAAACAAGGTGGGGCCCATCGTGCGCAATGTCGCAATATCCATGTTTTCGAACTGCACGCGAAACGCGATCTCCGCTGCAAACACGCAGCTCAGCGCGAAGGGAAAGATCGATAGCGACACATGAGCGACCCCCAGGAACCCTAGGCCCCCGGACATGTCGGAGTGAGTGGCGATCAGATTCAGTCGTAGCCGGGACACGTCCCAAAGAAAACCGGCCCAGATGATCAGCCGCCAAAGCCACCGTAGTAGAAAGAATTGCACTAATGGTATAGCGACGAAGCGATACCATAGTCCCGCCAGGTAACAAATGTGACCCAGTAGGCGTTAGGACCGCGTGCCAGGTTGTCGCGTCCAATCCGCCGAGTTGTTCAATTGTTAGGAACCAGGCGCCGAACAACGCGGCGACCAGGAAGAGGAGCTCGGGAAGAGCCGCGTCACGCCGACGCCGAGCGCGGGCTGTCGCGGCCAGAAACGCGGGATGGTCTGACAACTGGACAATTCCCGATTCAATGAACCGCAGACCGGCCGCACGGATACGAGGGCCGACCACGATCTCTGCAGCGAATAGCAGCGGGACGCCGATGAAAAAACGAGCATAGGTGGCAAAGTCAAGCAAGAAGGAGGCGCGTGGCGTGGAGCCGATCGCATACCCCTCGAGAGTTGCGAAAAGCAGCAGCGGAACCCATGCGAAAAGAATGAAAGCGACAGTCCGGCGTCCGAGGCTCGGTCCTCGACCTTTGATGATTCCAATACGCTGCATCAGCTGGTAAGCCGGCCCTCCAAGCTCGAAGATCGGCTCAAGCTGCCGCCGCGAGTGGAGTGCCAGCTACTCCGGAGCCTCTCGCAAATCCAGCATCCCCCATCTCCAGCATGGTTGCCAGTGGTGTCCAGCTATGGAAAAGAATGGCACCGCTGAATCACTGGCAGCATGTACCTCGTCGTTGCGGAGGTTTCAAACAGGGGCATTCTGCTGGGAAGCAGAACTAAGAAGCAAGCAGCGTTTGCGTGCCAATGTGGTGAAGCGGATATTCTCCTCCGCCGAGTACCATGCTTGCGGGTCATC
>CAWEOZ010000007.1:0-238871 GCA_963810715.1 uncultured Pseudomonadota bacterium
GCCTCCTGGATATCCAGGCCGAATTCCAGCAGGTTGGTGAGGAACAGCGAGTGCCCCATTGGCTGATAGTGCCCACCCATGACCCCGTATGGCATCACCGCCTGGCCGTTCTGCATCACCATGCCAGGAATGATCGTGTGCATCGGGCGCTTGCCGGGGGCGATGCAGTTCGGGTGGCCTCGCTGGACCTTGAAGCCGAAGCCGCGATTTTGCAGCATCACCCCGGAGCGTTCCGCGAGGATGCCGGAGCCGAACCCTTCGAACAGCGAGTTGATGAAGCTGCAGGCGTTGCCGTCCTGGTCCACGACGCAGAGATAGACTGTGTCCTTGTGCGGCAGCAGGATGGTTTCGCCGGCCGAGGGCATCTGGCGCATGGCTCGTTCGTCGCTGATCAACGCGCGCAATGCGGTCAGGTATGCTGGGTCGAGCAGCTTGCGGACCGGTACGTCCGCCTGCGTCGGGTCGGCGACGAAGGCGTTGCGGTCGCGATAGGCCAGCCGTGCGGCTTCGATATGGCGGTGAAAGCGCTGGGCGCTGATGGGCCCGTCCGGCGCGGTCTCGATGCCGCCGAGCATGCCCAGGATCATGAGCGCCACCAGGCCGACACCGTTTGGCGGGCACTGGTACACGTCGTAGCCGCGCCAGTTGAGGGTGATCGGCTCGACGAATTCCGCGTTGCGCAGGCCGGCGGCGAAGTCCTGCTCGGTGTGAAGGCCGCCGTGGGCGCGCAGGGTGGCGACGATGTCGGCGGCGACCGGACCTTCGTAGAAGGCGCGGGCGCCGCGCGCGGCGATGGCGCGCAATGTCTCGGCCAGGGCGGGCTGCCGGAAGAGATCACCTGGATTGGGGGCGTGGCCGCCGGGCAGGAAGGCATGGGCGCCGTTCTTGCGCAGCTTATCTTCCAGCCGGGACCAGTCCCATGCCACCTTGTCGTGCACGGGCCAGCCGTCGGCGGCGAAGCGGATCGCCGGCTGCAGCAACTCGTCGAGACCCTTGCGGCCATGGGCGGCGAGCAACGTCTCCCAAGCATTGACCGCGCCCGGCACTGTGACGCTGTGGGCGGAGATGTGGTCCAGGGCACTGATTCCGTGCTGCTCGAACCAGTCGATGGTGGCGGCGGCGGGGGCCCGGCCGGAGCCGTTGAGCGCGATCACCTTGTCGGCGCCGGCCGGGGCGTAGAGGCAGAAACAATCCCCGCCGATGCCGGTGGATTGCGGCTCTATCACGCACAGCACGGCGCCGGCGGCGACCGCTGCATCCAGCGCGTTGCCGCCGGCGCGCAGCACGTCCAGCGCCGTCAGCGTGGCGGCTGGCATGGAGGTGGCGGCCATGCCGTGGGTGGCATAGATCCGGCTGCGGCCGGGCAGGTGGAAGTCGCGCATGCGTGGGCCTCGGGGCGGAGCTGTTCGTGACGGCCAGACTGGCCGCGCCGGGGGCGTTTAGCAAACCGGCGCGGCATGGCATCATCGGCGGAAAGGGGGCCTCCCATGCCAGCAACAATCGCGTACGCGGATTTCGAGCGGGTGGATATCCGCGTCGGTACGATCATCGATGCGCAACCGTTTCCCGAAGCGCGCAAGCCGGCGCTGAAGCTGATCATTGATTTCGGGGGAGAGATCGGCACCAAGCGGTCCTCGGTGCAGATCACCGTGCATTACCGGCCGGATCAGTTGATCGGCCGGCAGGTGTGCGCGGTGCTGAATTTCCCGCCGCGCCAGATCGGGCCGTTCATCAGCGAGGTGCTGACGCTGGGGATGCCGGACGAGGACGGCGCGGTCGTGCTGGTGCGGCCAGACTTCAAGGTGCCCGACGGCGGCAAGCTGTTCTGATGCCGACGCACTATTACACCGTCACCTGGGACCAGTTGCATCGGGACGCCAAGGCACTGGCGTGGCGGCTGATGGACAAGGGCCCGTTTGCCGGCGTGGTGGCGGTGACGCGCGGTGGGCTGATCCCGGCGGCGATCGTGGCGCGGGAGCTGGAGTGCCGGGTGGTGGAAAGCGTGTCGATCGTGAGCTATGGGGGTGAGTTGGAGGCTTCTCGCGGGCCGCCCATGGTGACCAAGCCGCCAAGCGCGGCGGGCGACGGGACCGGGTTCCTGATCGTTGACGACCTGGTGGATACCGGCAGCACCGCGCGCGTGGTGCGGGCGCTGCTGCCGCGCGCGCATTTCGCCTGTATCTATGCGAAGCCGGCAGCGCGGGAGGTGGTGGACAGTTTCGTCACCGAGGTGTCGCAGGATACGTGGATCCTGTTTCCGTGGGACACCGAGCCGCAGTTCATCGCGCCACTGGCGCAGCGCGGGTCTCGGTAGGTGGCATTGCCGTCGAGGATTGCGATCCAAGCCGGCATGATCGCTGGGTCAAGGACACAGGGGATAGCTCATGAGTAACGCGGAGCTTCGCTATGGCACCTGGCACATCGATACCGACAAGGAGCGGGCGATGGAGCAGGGCCATCGCCCGCTGTGGCGGCACTTCATCGACACGATCCCGGAGGCCGATCTGTCCACGCGCGAGGTGCTCGATTTCGGCTGCAACCGCGGTGGATTCCTGCGGCTTCTGCACGCCGTCAAGCCGTTCCGGCGGGCGCTCGGGCTCGATATCGCACAGGCCTCGATCTCCGCCGCCCGTGAGCTGGCTGGGGTTGCGCCGATCGAGTACGAGGTCGGGTCGGACGCGTCAGCCTGGCCCGATCGGTTCGATTTCGCGTTCAGCTACGAGGTCGTCTATCTGCTGCCCGACCTTGCGGCCCATGCTGCCGGCATGCATGTGGCCCTGCGGCGCGGCGGCGTCTATTACGCGGCGACCGGCTGTCATACGGATAGTCCGCTCTGGCCAGCGTTTCGTCGTGTGATCGGCGAGATACCAATGCGCCGGTACAGGATCGATCGCCGGAGGACTATGCTGCCGCGTTCGAGACAGCGGGGTTCGAAGTATCCGTGCGACGCTTCGGGTATAATGGGTTCGTGCCGGTGCCGCGGGATGATCGGTACTATCAGAAGCTGACCGATGCCATCGATTACGCGGCGGAACACAAATTGCTGTTTCGCTTTATCAAGCGCGTCTGACACCGCAGGTATCGAGTCCGGGGATCGACGTGGCGAAAGTTTCTGGCGTCGTTGATGGCGTGAGCTGGCCGACCATTATGATGGGTTCCGGTGACTCGTCACCTCACACATCCACCTCCTCTACCGTGCGCGCACGTTCCTGGATGAACTGAAACCGCAGTTCCGGGCGGCGGCCCATCAGGCTTTCGACCAGCTCGCTGGTCTTCGCCCGTTCCTCGGGCAGCGTCACCACCTTCAGCAGCGTCCGGTGACGCGGGTCCATGGTGGTTTCCTTGAGCTGCGAGGGTGGCATCTCGCCCAATCCCTTGAACCGGCTGATCTCCACCTTCGCGCCGGTTTTGAAGTCGGATTTCAGCTTGCGCTGGCGATCCGCGTCATCCATCGCGTAGACGGACTTCGCGCCCTGCGTGAGCCGATACAGCGGGGGCTGCGCCAGGTACACGTGCCCGTGCCGCACCAGCTCCGGCAGCTCACGGTAGAAGAACGTCATTAGCAACGAAGCGATGTGGGCCCCGTCCACATCGGCATCGGTCATGATGATGATGCGCCCATAGCGCAGCTTGTTGCGATCGAAACGCTCTCCGGCGCCGCAGCCGAGCGCCTCGATCAGGTCCTTCAGCTCCTGATTCTGCCGCAGCTTGTCGGCCGAGGCGCTGGCGACGTTCAATATCTTCCCCCGCAGCGGCAGCACCGCCTGGGTTTCCCGATTCCGCGCCTGCTTGGCCGACCCGCCGGCGGAATCGCCCTCGACCAGGAAAATCTCGGTTTCCGTGGCATTCTCGCGCGTGCAGTCGGTGAGCTTGCCGGGGAGACGCAGCCGCCGGGTCGGCGATTTACGCGCGGTGTCCTTGGACTCCTTGCGGCGCAGCCTCTCCTCGGCCCGCTCGATCACGAACGCCAGCAGATTATCCGCCTGTGCCGGATCGCCGGCGAGCCAGTGGTCGAACCGGTCGCGCAATGCCGTCTCCACCAGGCGCGACGCTTCGGTGCTGGTGAGTTTTTCCTTGGTCTGGCCCTGGAACTGCGGATCACGCAGGAACACCGACAGCTTGGCGGCCAGCGGGCCGAGCAAGTCCTCTGCCGTGATCGCGGCAGCGCGGCGGTTATCACGATGCTCACCCCAGGCGCGCAGGCCTTTCACCAGTGCGGTACGGAAGCCGGCCTCGTGCGTGCCACCGAGCGGGGTGGGCACGGTGTTGCAGTAGGAATGCAGGAAGCCGTCGCCGTCTTCCAGCCAGGCAGCGGCCCATTCCAGGCGGCCGCTTGATTTGCCGGGAAGGTCGGCGTCGCCCGACCAGGGCTGGGGGAGGACCAGCGGCGTGCTGCCAATATCTTCCGTCAAACTGTCCCGCAGGCCGCCGGGGAAATGCAGCACGGCTTCCGCGGGGATGTCGCCGGCGAGCAACAGCGCCGGGTCGCAGGCCCAGCGGATCTCGACGCCGCGGAACAGGTATGCCTTGGAGCGGCACAGCCGATACAGCCGCGCCGGGCTGAACGCGTGGGAGGCGAAAATCTGCGGGTCCGGCTTGAAGCGGATCGTGGTGCCGCGGCGGTTCTTCACCGGGCCGGCATTCTGCAGCTTGCCTGTTGGCTTGCCGCGCACATAAGCCTGTTTCCAGAGGATGCGGTCGCGTGCGACCTCCACCTCCAACCGTTCGGACAGCGCGTTGACCACCGAGCTGCCGACGCCGTGCAGGCCGCCAGACGTCGCATAGACTTTCCCGCCGAACTTGCCGCCCGAATGCAGGGTGGTCAGGATCACTTCCAGCGCGCTGAGCGGCTTGAATTTAGGGTGCGGATCGACCGGGATGCCACGGCCGTTGTCACGTACGGTCAGCCAGTTGCCGGGCTCCAGCGTCATCCCGATGAAGCTGGCATGGCCGGCGACGGCCTCGTCCATGGAGTTGTCGAGGATTTCGGCGGCGAGGTGGTGCATCGACGCTTCGTCGGTGCCGCCGATATACATGCCGGGGCGCCGGCGCACCGGTTCCAGCCCCTCCAGGACCTCGATGTCCTTGGCGGAGTAGGCGGCCGAGCCGGGGTCCGTGGCCCGCCCGGACGATTTCCTGGGCGGCGCGCCGAACAGATCGTTCATGCTGTGTTCCGAGATTGGGCGGGCAAGCTAGCGAAAGGCGGCCGTGTCGGGCAAGCGATGGCGGTGGGGTTTCTTGCGGAGCGAGGCAAGTCTGACCTGCCACGCCTGAATTGAAGGCCTGGGCGACCTACCCGAACATGCGCATGATGCCTGGCCAATGGTCCAGGGGAGAATGACTGATGAGCGACAAACCCGCCAAACCGGTGCTGTTGACCGGCGCGTCCGGCAATCTCGGCCGCGCGCTGGCCCGCGCATTGTCGGCGCAGGGCTGGACGCTGCGCCTGACGGATATCGTGCCATTCCCCGACAATGTGCCCTCCGGCGCGCGCTTTACCCGCGCCGACCTCAACGACGGGGTGACGATGCTTCGGCTTGCCGAGGGCTGTGGCGCCATCCTGCATTTTGGCGGCGTTTCGACTGAGAAGCCGTTCGAAGAGGTGCTGGGTCCCAACATCCGCGGCCTGTATCACATCTACGAGGCCGCCCGGCGAGAGAAGGCGCGCGTGATCTTCGCTTCCTCCAACCATGCGATCGGCTTCCACGAGCGTTCGGAAACCATCGACGCCGACACGCAACTGATGCCGGACGGCTATTACGGACTATCGAAAGCCTATGCCGAGCTGATGGGTCGTCTTTATTGGATGAAGCACGGGGTCGAAAGCGTCTCGATACGGATCGGCTCATGCTTTCCTGAACCGACCAACGCGCGGATGCTGGCGACGTGGCTATCTTATGCCGATCTGGCGCGGCTGGTGACACGCTGCGTGCTGGTGGAGCGGGTCGGCTGCGAGGTGATCTGGGGCGCTTCGAAGAACAGCCGCATGACCTGGTGGCGCAACGATGCACGTGAAAAGATCGGCTGGGCGCCGCAGGACAGCGCCGACCCGTTTGCCGGGCAATTGGGCGGCAAGGTCAGCGACGACCCGATTGAGGAGCGCTTCATGGGCGGGGCTTACTGCTCGATGGATTATACCAACCCGCGCGGACTCTCAGATTCTGTCGTCCGCGCAGATCCGTCATGCCGCGAAGGCAGCCATCCAGGCGGGGGCCCACGAAACTCCTGGGGTGTGCCTGGATTCCCGCTTTTCGCGAGTATGACGAACGTGGGTTACGTAGGATGCGGTCTGGGTATTGGGAGCGTCATTTCTTTTCAGATGCAGGGAGCAGATCCACCTGATCGAAATAATGCGGTGAGCCCAGCGGGCTGAGCTGGAAGCCGACCACATCCTTCCGCATCGGCGCGCTGACCAGGGAATGCGCGATGGTCACCAAGGGCGATTCCTGCTTCATGATGACCTGCGCCTGCTCATACAATGGCGTTCTCTGTTCGCGGCTCGTCAACTGCTTGGCCCGCGTCACCAGATCATCGTAGTCCTTGTTGCACCACCGGGTGGCGGACCCGGCTTTGGCCGCCTCGCAGCTCAGCAGCACGTAGAAGAAATTATCCGGATCGCCGATATCCGCACTCCAGCCCAGCAGCACTGTCTGATGGTCGCCCTGCTGCACGCGCTTCAGATACTCACCCCATTCGTAGGTGACGATCCTGGCGGTGACGCCGATCTTGGCCAGGTCCGCTTGGATCGATTCAGCCATGCGCTTGGCGTTGGGGTTGTAGGGGCGCTGCACCGGCATTGCCCAGATATCGGTGGAAAACCCGTTCGGATACCCAGCTTCCGCCAACAGCTTCTTGGCTTGCGGGGGATCGTAGGGATAGTCCTTTACGGCCTTGTTATAGGACCAGAGATTCGGCGGGATAAGGTTCACCGCGTTCACTCCGGTGCCGAGATAGACCGATTCCAGGATCGCCTTCTTGTCGATCGCCATCGCCAAAGCGCGGCGCACGCGCGCATCGTCGAACGGTTTCTTTTCGGTGTTGAACGCCCAATACCCGATATTGAGCGCCGGCCCGCTGAGCACCTTCAGGTTCGGATCGGCCTTCATGGCCGGCAGGTCGGCCGGGTTCGGCAATGCGATGATCTGGCACTCGTTGGCCCTCAGCTTGGCAAAGCGCACCGACGGGTCGGGCGTGATCGCGAACACCAGGCTGTCGATCTTCGGTCGGCCATTCCAGTAATCCGCGTTCGCGGCATAACGGATTACCGAATCCGGCTGGTAATTCACGAACACGAACGGCCCGGTGCCGACCGGAAGCTGATCGAACTTCTCCGGTGTTCCCGCCGTCATCATCTTGTCGGCAAATTCCGCCGATTGGATCGACGCGAAATCCATCCCCAGCTCCGAGATGAACGGCGCTTCTGGACGGTTCAGCGTGAAGACCACAGTGTAATCATCCGCCTTGCTGATGGACTTGAGAAGCTGCGGAAAGGCCATGCTGTTGAAATATGAAAAGTTGCCATGCGAAACGTTGTGCCACGGGTCGTCCTGCTTCCATTGCCGGTTGAAGCTGAACAGCACATCGTCTGCATCGAAGTCGCGCGTCGGCGTAAACCACGGCGTGGTGTGGAACTTCACCCCGTGCCGCAGGTGAAACGTGTAGGTCAGCGCGTCCGCGCTGATGTCCCAGGAGACCGCGAGTCCGGGGACCGGATCGACGGTGCCGCGCTTGAATTCCACCAGGCGGTTATAGATCTGCCGCGACGTCGCGTCGAAGGTCGTCCCGGCGGTATAGAAGGCCGGCGTGAACCCTTCCGGGCTGCCCTCGGAGCAATAGACCAGTGTGTTTGCGCTCGCCGATAACGCCAGCGTCGCTCCAAGCATGGTAGCGGCTGCCACGCTTGCCAGCCTGATCGGTCCCATTGTCCGCGTCCCCTTTTTATTGCGGGCGGATCATGCGCCAGCCCCGGCGGCATCGTCCAACATCCCACCACGTCATCCGGCGATGGACGATGACACCGGTGCGGGGCACAATTTGCACCGATGTACAGAACCAGCGCCGATGCGCGCGATCGCGACGCGGTGGTGGTCGGTGGGGCGCGGCGAGCCGCAGGGTCCGCACGGCTGAACCAGGAAGGACGGCATGCCACGCCGATTGATAGATATTTCGGTTCCCCTGAAAGCGGGTATCGCCAGCGATCCGCCGCACATGCTGCCGCAGATCGATTATCTCGATCATCACCAGACCGCCCGGCGATGGCGGAATATATGGGCATTGCGTCGAGCAGCTTCCGCAAGGCGAGTATGCCGCGGTGGAACGCGTGCACATCAGCACGCATAACGGCACGCACCTGGACGCGCCGTACCATTATTTCTCCTCGATGAATCACGCGCTGATGCCCGGCGGCGAGCCCTCCTGGCGCATCGACGAGATACCCCTGGAATGGTGCTCCCAACCCGGCGTGAAACTGGATTTCCGCCATTTGCCGGACGGCTGCGTCGCCACACCGGCCGAAGTCGAATCGGAACTCGAGCGCATTGGCCACACGTTGCATCCGCTCGAGATCGTGTTGGTCAACACGCGCGCGGGCGTCCGCTACGGCCAGCCGGACTATGTGGACTCGGGTTGCGGGATGGGAAAGGCGGCGACGCTGTGGCTGCTGGAACGCGGCATCCGGCTGGTGGGCACAGATGGCTGGAGCTGGGACGCGCCGTTCAGCTTCACCCGTAATCGAGTCGCTCAAACCGGCGATGTCAGCCTGATCTGGGAAGGCCACCGCGCAGGACGGGAGATAGGCTATTCGCACCTGGAGAAGGTGCGTAACCTGGAGCAGCTTCCGCCCCACGGATTCGAGGTTGTCTGTTCCCCGGTGAAGGTACATCGCGCATCTGCCGGATGGACCCGTGCGGTTGCGATCCTGCCGGAATAGCCGCGCAATTATAACCTGTTTGAGATCAGCTCGGTTTTCCCGGATCACAGGTGTAATGGCGGTCGGGTTCGCCGCCGCCGGAGACTCGGCTGAGTTCGGAATTGGTCGCTGTGTCAGGCGGCGCCCCTATGTCCTGCCGCAGGCCGCCACCTTTATGCACGGTCGGCTGGTCGGTCGCATCAGGCTGGGTTCGATCCCTGATGGCTGCTGCCAGGACCGCCGAACCGATCCGTATTTGGGTCCGGCCCCATCGCGCGCCTTCTGCACTGCTGCCGGGCGGGAACGACCGCTGGAAGGGGCGGTTGCGCCGGGCCGACTACCGGCCGTGCGGTATCGCGCGGACGGTTTGCGCAAACCGGTTTCCGCCAGGCAGTGAACTTGCCGACCGATCGCAGAACCCGCCAGTTCCCCCGGATGGAGCCCACGCACAGCGTCGGTGATTGCGCGTTAAGCGCGCCTCCTGCCGGCCCGGTCACACCGAACGCGTCGGGGGCGGCAGTAGATCCATCCCGACTGTCAGCTCCAGTGTCCCGGAACCCAGTAGCCGCCGCGCCAAGCGCCCGGGATCCAATAGCGCTGCACTGGCGCGCCGTAGCCGTAATAGACCGGCGGAGGTGGCGGGGCATATACGACCGGTGGTGCCACATAGACGGGCGGAGGAGCCACGACCACGGGCGGCAGCACGACGCCAAATCCTATCCCGCCGCCCCAGCAGCACCCGCCGCGGGCCCACCATGCATTCGCGGATCCCGGAAGCGCCGCCGTCCCGACGGCGCCCAGGCCAAGCACCGCAGCCACGGCACCGAAGCGCTTGCTTACGGTCATAGCCGAACTCCTTTTTTTGACCAGTTGACAATTAGCTGTGCAGCTAAGCCGGCTTTGTATCCATCGTGTTTCTGTTGTATTTCGTCATTTGCCGAACAAGCGGGTGACCTCCGCGAATCTTATTCGGCGGCCATCCGGGCCGGCTCGGCGATGTCTGTCGCCGTCGCCAGATCGACGGACAGCAGCCGCGATACGCCACGTTCCTGCATGGTTACCCCGTACAGGCGATCCATGCGAGCCATGGTCAGCGGATGGTGGGTGACCACCATGAAGCGGGTCTCGGTTTCCCGCGACACGTCGTCCAGCAATTGACAGAACCGTTCCACATTTACGTCGTCCAGCGGCGCGTCCACCTCGTCCAGCACGCAGACCGGCGCCGGGTTGCAGTGGAACACCGCGAAAATCAGGGAAAGTGCGGTCAGGGCCTGTTCCCCGCCGGACAGCAGCGACAGGCTGGAGAGTTTCTTCCCCGGCGGCTGGGCGTACAGTTCGAGCCCGGCCTCCAGCGGATCGTCGGAGCCTACCAGGGCGAGATGCGCCCGTCCGCCGCCGAACATGTGGGTGAACAGCGCCTGGAAATGGCGGTCCACCTGCTCGAACGTTGCCGTCAGCCGCTCCCGGCCCTCGCGGTTAAGATGGCCGATCGAGCCGCGGAGGCGGGCGATGGCGGTGCCGATCTCGTCCCGTTCCCGCTCGATGGCGGCGATCTGCTGCTCAACCTCCCCGGCTTCCAGCTCGGCGCGCAGGTTCACCGGGCCCATTTCCTCGCGTTCCTTCAACAGCCGCTCGTGCCGTTTGCGGGCCTTTTCCTCCAGCTCCGGCGTGAGCTCGGCGGGTGGTTCGGGCAGGGCGAAGCCGTCTCCCAGCCGTTGCAGGATAATTTCGGTGATGGTGCCCCAGGCATGGTCGGCCTGCGTGGCGGCTCCTTCGGCACGCACCAGTACTTCCCGCGCTGTCCCCAGGGCCGTGTCGGCGGAGCGGGCCGCGCGGTCCGCTTCGGCCGACAGCTTCACAGCTTCGGCAAGTTCCGAGGCGGTGCGTCGATGGGCCGAATGCGCCGCTTCCAGGGCTGAGGCGGCCTGTCGCCGCTGCTCGGACGCCTGGGCTGGAGCCGCAGCCAGGCCGGCGTGCTCAGCTTCGGCCTGCTGGCGGCGGGCAGTGAGATCAGTGACACGGCTGATGGCGTCGCTGGCGCGCTGTCGCCAGGCGGAGCGCTCGCCGGCAATTGCCTGGTGTCGGATGGCGCAGACCTGTTGGTCGCGGCGGAGCGCTTCCAGCTCCGCGCGGGCCTTCGTCTCGGCGCCGCGAGCCTGGACCAGCATCGCACGCGCCTGGTCCATGGCGGCCCGTAGCTCCGCCGGATCGGGCAGGGCGTCGCGCCCGGCCCGGGTGAGTTCCAGAGCAGCGTCGGCCTCGGCGCAGTCCGGCTCGAGCCGAGCGAGCTGCTGTTCCACGGCGGCCAGGCGGGCTGCGGCTGTGGCAGCCTGTGCTTCCATCTGCGCGGCGGCGGCGCGGGCGCGGTCCACCCGTGTCTCGGCGTCCCGGCGGGCGGTGCGGGCTTCCAGGCCGGCCGCGGCGGCAACGCGTTCCGCGGATTCTGCCTCCAGGCGGGCGGCAGTCGCTTCCGTGGCGGCAGCTTCCGCTGCTGCAAGCTCGGCACGAAGCGCGCCCAGGCGGTTGCGCTGACGCAGGCGCACGGCAGCGGCAGTCGGCGTGCCAGCCCGGATCGTGTAGCCATCCCACCGCCAGACCGCTCCGTCACCGGACACTACGCATTGTCCGGGGGCGAGCCGACCCTGTGCCGCGTCTCCGGTCGCTTCGTCGGGAACCAGGCCGATCTGCGACAGTGCTCGCCCGAGCGCCTCCGGTCCTCCGACCAGATCCCCCAACGGTTCGGCGCCGGCAGGCAGGGTGGGCGGCGGAGTGAAGGCCGGCAGATCGCGCCAATGCCGGGCGGCAGCCGGATCGGCGGCCGATGTGAGCTCCTCACCCAGTGCGGCACCCAATGCGGTCTCCAGCCCCGGGGGGACAGTGAGCGCATCGACCATCGGCGGCCACCGCTCGTCATCTTTCACGGCGAGCACGTCCGCCAGAGCGCGGGTCTCGGCCGCCAGTTGGGCGCGCTGCGAATTGGCGGCGCTCTGGCGGGTGCGTGCGTCGGCGAGCGCCGACTGGGCGGTGGTGTGTCGCTGTTCGGCGTGTTCGAGCGCAGTCCGCAGCTCCGCCAGTCTAGTGGCGGCGGCGTCCCGTTCGGCGACCGAAGCAGAGACCTGGGCTGGATCGATTGCCTGTTGGCGGACCCGGTCACGCTCTTGCAAAACACCAGCGTGCTGCCCTGCCAGGCGACGGGCGCGCTGCTCGGCCGCAGCCAGCTCCTGGGTTGCGGCCTGGATGCGGGCGACGGCTTCGGCGGCTGCCTCGGTTGCGCGATTGGTGGCGGCTTCTGCCTCGCGGACGGTGTCGGAGTCTTGCAGGGCGGCTTGTTCGGCGGTCTCAATCCGGGCCGGGAAGGTCTGGCCAGCCTCGGTCAGCGCAGCGTCTTCCTGGGCCAGCCGCGATTCCGCCGCAGCCGCGTCGCGGCTGAGCTGCTCGGCGTGGACAAGGTCTTCGCGAAGCTGGGCCAGCCGCCGTTCGGCATCCACCAGGGCAGCCTTGGCCCGAGCCTCCGCCGCGGCGACCTGTTCCTGCGCCATTCGGCACCGTTCCAGCACCGTGCGCGTGTCCGATTCGGCAGTGCGAAGGGGTGTCAGGCCGCCCGCGAGCTGTATTGCCCGTTCGGTCGCGGCGGCAGCTTCGGCCCCGGCTGCATCCACGGTCTGCTGAGAAGCGGCGAGGGCGGCGTGGGCCTGAGCGCGGGCCGCTTCGGCACGCGCCCGCTGCATGGAGAGGAGTTCGGCCTCGGCCTGGCGGATGGCGCCGGAAAGGTTCCGGTACCGGCTGGCCTGCCGCACCTGGCGTTTCAGCCCGGCCAACTGGGTCTCGAGCTGGCCGCGCAGATCCTCGGCGCGGGCCAGGTTCGCCTCGGCGGCGCGCAGCTTCAGTTCCGCCTCGTGCCGGCGAGCGTGCAGGCCGGTGATGCCGGCCGCTTCCTCCAGCACGGCGCGGCGCTCCTCCGGGCGGCTGGCCACCAGCGCGCCGATCCGGCCCTGGCTGACGATCGCCGAGGTGCGGGCACCAGAGGCAAGATCGGCGAACAGGGTCTGCACGTCGCGCGCCCGCACCTCTCGCCCATTGACGCGGAAGGCGCTGCCGGCCCCGCGTTCGATGCGGCGGCTGATCTCCAGCTCCGGCTGTTCGTGGAACGGCGGCGGCGCGATGCCGGCGGCCTCGTCCAGCGTCAGCGCGACCTCCGCGATATTGCGCGACGGTCGACCGACTGTACCGGCAAAGATCACGTCGTCCATGTCGCCGCCCCGCAGGCTGCGGGCGCTCGCTTCGCCCATCGCCCAGCGCAGGGCGTCGACCACGTTGGACTTGCCACAGCCGTTGGGGCCGACGATGCCGGTCAGGCCGGGGAATATCTCCACCGTGGCCGGCTCGGCGAAGCTCTTGAATCCGGCGATGCGCAGGCGGGAAAAGCGGACCGGCAAAAGCTACTCCGTGTCAGGAGACGCCCGGCAGCAGCTTGACGAATTCATCGTAGCTCATCTCGCCGGAGTATTTCTGGCCATTGATCACGAAGCTCGGAGTTGCGTCGATCTTGTATTTCTTCTCGGCCTGGTTCTGTTGCGCCAGAATCCAGTTCTGCAGTTCGGTATCGGCGGTTACGCTGTCGAACGTAGCACGGTTCATCCCCGCCAGCGCGGCCATGTTCCAAAGCTCCTTAGTGTAATCGACGCCCTGGGCGAAGGCCCAGCGGTCCTGGCTGGCGAACAGCGCGAGGACGAAAGGCTCGTAGCGATCAGGCGGCAGGGCCCGTGCCACCATGGCTGCCTGCAACGCAATCCGATCGAGCGGGAAGTCCTTGAACACCCAGCGCACTTTGCCGGGGTCGATCAGGTTCTTCCGGACCTCCTGGAACGTGGTCTGGGCGAAGCGGGCGCAATGCGTGCAAGTGAGGGAAAAATACTCCTCCACCGTGACCTTGGCCTGGGGGCTGCCCACCGCACGCTCCGATTCCCAGGCGGCGGTCTGCACCTGCGTGGGGCCGGCCGCCCGCGCGAGGGTAGGGGCAGCGAGCCCGGTAGCAACAAACTGTAGTAGGCGACGGCGCTGGATTGTCATGGCATCCTCTATATGTTGCATTCTACGGCTGACCGTGCGGCGCGGTCGAGAGCTGGGCCAGCACGGCGACGCCGAGGGTGGCCAGCGCCTCTCGCAACGGTCCGGCGGGCAGGTGGGCGACCGAGGCCTGGGCAGCCCGATGGGCCCCGGCGTTGACGGGGCGGGCAGGAGGGACAATCGCGGCGGAGCTGGTTGCGGTTTGCACGAAGCGGAGCCGATGCACCGCCTGGCTGCCGAGGTGCCCGTTGATGCGGGCTATCAGCTCGGTGCTGAGATGCTGCAGCTCGATCGCGATCGGCCCGGCGCAGGCCAGCGTCAGCGTACCCGAGACCAGCCGCCGCGGAACGGTGACGGCAGCCAGGGCAGGGCCGATGATGTCCACCCAGTCCGCCAGAAGCTGCGCCGCGGCCGGCGAATGCCGCCGGAACGCCGGGCGGGTGATGCGCGGAAGCAACCCGCCGAGCGGCCGCGGGCCGTAGACGCGTCGTCCGGTGACCGCCATACCGGTGATCATGCCCTTTTCCACCATCGGCGCACCTCTGCTGGCCTGGTACGATCGGCATCGCCGCAGCCTGCCCTGGCGAGCCTGCCCTGGCGAGACGGCGGATCCTGTACCGGGTGTGGCTGAGCGAGGTCATGTTGCAGCAGACGACCGTGATCACCGCCATACCCTACTTCGAGCGGTTCGTCAGTCGCTTCCCCACGGTAGAGGCACTGGCTGTTGCGCCGCTGGACGATGTTCTGGCCGCCTGGGCCGGACTTGGCTACTATGCACGGGCGCGCAACCTGCATGCCTGCGCCAGCGTAGTGGCAGCGGCGGGCGGCTTTCCAACCGATGCCGGGCGGCTGCGGGCGTTGCCCGGGATCGGTGCCTATACGGCGACGGCGATCGCTGCCATCGCATTCGGCCGGCCGGGCGTTCCGGTCGATGGCAATGTCGAGCGGGTGCTGGCGCGAGGGACCGGCAATTACCGAGCAGTTGCCGGCTGCCAAGGCCACGATCGGTGTGGCCGCCGCGCGACTGGCGGATGAGCGCGAAGCGGCAAGCCGCCCTTCCGATTTCGCCCAGGCCCTGTTCGATCTGGGTGCCACGATCTGTACGCCAGCCTCACCAGCCTGCGGCATCTGTCCATTGATGGCGGGCTGTGGCGGGCGACGCGCGGGAATTGCCGAAGAGCTGCCGCGCCGGGCGCCGAAACCGGTGCGGCCTATCCGTTACGGCGTCCATTTCTGGCTGACGGATGCCGACGGCCGTGTCTTGCTACGCCGACGACCACCATCCGGCTTGCTGGGCGGAATGATGGAATTGCCTGGTACCGGCTGGCGGGAAGCTCCCTGGGGCGAACATGAGGGACTGGCACTGGCACCTATGCCGGCAAGCTGGCGGCCTGCCGGAGAGGTGCGGCATGGCTTCACGCATTTCGAGCTGCGCGTCGGATTGTTCGCGGCCAGCGTAGGGCGGATCGCGGCGGACGGGATGATACAGCCGGTGAGCGGGCTCGATGGGCTCGCGTTGCCGTCGCTGATGCGGAAGTGCATTCGCCAGGCTGGAGCAGGATTTTCGCAAAAATGCGCTCGGCTGAGCTTGCCGCTCGCCGATTCGCGCCGTGGTTCTCGGAGCGAAGCGAGTGGGGGCCGCATGCGAGAGAAAACTGCCTGGCGTGTGCCGGTCAGGCCCGCGCCATGATCGCCATTGCTCGGGGGCGGGAGGACGCAACAGGGGCGCCACCCCTGCCGTAAGCCGTCGGGCGATGGGCCAGTTCCCGCCTGCCGGCGCGGGCGATGATGCCGAGCATACGGGCCTGGACAGCAATCGCCCGTTCAAGGAGGAGGCGATTTTCCTCCACCAAGGTTGCCAGCCGGCGTCCGCACAATTCCAATTGCGCACGCGATTCTGGGGATGGGGGGCCGGGCGGAGCTGCGGCGAGCGCGTCGGCGGCCTCCCGTTTGTCGCCGGCCAGGGCGGCGACTCGCTGCAGATCCAGCGCAGTGAGGGCGGCATTTTCAGCCGCCAGAACCGCAACCAGCCGTTCCCCCCGCTCGAGCAGACCAGGCGTGGTCACGATTTCTTCTCTTGCGCGTGCAGCAAGGCTTCGAACACCGGGTGGGCCAGGCCGAGACCACCTTGTGCTTCGATCTGTTTTGCGATCTCGCGCACCAGCATCGGTTTCCAGGCGGTCTCGCCCTCACCGCCGCCGAACGGACCATCGGCGGTATCGACAGTGTCGAACATCGGGTTGAGCAGCTCGCCCAAAGCCATCGCTTCGAAATCCTGGGCTTTTTGCCAGAAAACGGCGGCCTTGGCCGGAGGCAGGTCGTTGGGCGGAGGTCCAGCGTCGAGGGGCGGCAGGGTCAGCATCAACGTACCACCAGGTCGGCTTGCAGTGCGTCGGCGGTCTTGATCGCCTGCAGGATGCTGATCAGGTCGCGCGGTCCGACCCCGAGCGCGTTCAGGCTGGCCACCAGGTCGCGCAGGGTGACGCTGCCGTGGATGATGCCGAGCTTGCGGTCGTGCTGGTCATCCACCTGCACCTGGGTCCGGGGGACAACCTTGGTGGTCCCGTTGGAGAGCGGGCCGGGCTGGCTGACCTCGGGCGTTTCGGTGACGCGGATGGTTAGATTGCCCTGGGCGATCGCGACAGTGCTGATGCGTACGTTGGCGCCCATCACCACGGTGCCGCTGGCCTCGTCAATCACCACGATGGCCGGGGTATCGGGCTCGACGCGCAGGTCTTCGATGGTGCCGAGCGTGGCGATCGGGTCGCGCCCGTGGAGATCGACCACCACGGTGCGGGGGTCGGTGACGCGGGCGATCGGGCCGACTGCTGCGGCGATGGCCGACGCGATGCGCCCGGCCGTGGTGAAGTCGGGGTTGCGCAACGAGAGATCGATCGTGTGGCTCTGATCCAGGCGGAACGGAACTTCGCGCTCGACCGTAGCGCCGTTGGCGATGTGCCCCGCCGTTGGGACGCCGCGCGTTACCGAGCTGGCCTGACCCCGGGCCGCGATGGCGCCGGTGGCGAGAGCGCCCTGGGCGACCGCGTAGACCTCGCCGTCGGCAGCGAGCAACGGGGTGACCAGCAGTGTTCCGCCGGTCAGGTCCGTGGCGTCGCCGAGCGCGGAGACGGCGATATCGATACGGCTGCCTTCGCGGACGAAGGCCGGCAGGTCGGCGGTCACCATGACCGCGGCAACGTTCTTGGTTTCCAGCTTGGCCGCTTGGTCCTGGGTATTAACGCCGAGTCGTTCGAGCATGCCGATCAGCGACTCGCGGGTGAATATCGAATTATCCAGCTTGTCGCCGGTGTTGTTGAGGCCAACGACCAGCCCATAGCCGATGAGCTGGTTGGCACGGACCCCCTGGAGATCGGTGATGTCCTTGATGCGGACCTGGGCGGCCGCGGGGAAGGCCGGGAGCAGTATGAGCGCGAGCAACAGGAGGGCAGGAGCCCGAAAAAGAGCCGGACGGCGGAGAGTAGCTCGGTCGTAATGATTTGTCGTCATGCTGGGCGGTAGAGCAGCAAGTGCTGTGCCAGCCATTCACGTGCGGAAGTGCCTCACCGGGCCAGTCGGTATGTGGGCAGGAAATGCCGGGCGGCAAAAGCGGACGGAACGAAGGGAGCCGTTATGTGATGAGAGTGCCAGTCGTCCGCATCGGCGGGGCGATGCGAATGGGGCCGGCGGCTCGATCCACGAGTGTGGCCGGGTTCAGTGTGCCCGAGTTCGGCGCCTGTGAGGACCGCGGCGGTGCCGGTCGGCGAGGCGGCACCGGTGATGCTGGGCGGTATGATTGAGTTGCAAGAGCTCGGTGACGAATGCCTTGAGGACCGTGCAGCGCGGCGTCGGGGCCATGAGTTGCTGGCGGCTCTGTCGGCCTTGCAACGGGCACTTTTGGCCGATACCGGGAATCCGGCGCCGCTGGCGAGGCTTGCCGGATTGGCCGAGGAGATACCGGCGGCATCTGACCCCCGGCTGAGAGAGGTGGTGGCGGCGATCGTGCTGCGGGCACGCGTGGAACTGGCAAAACGGGGGCTGTGAGCGGGTGAAAACGTTTCGTGTCAGTCTTTTGAACCCTGCACTTAAACTCTTGGCGGAGCTGTTACGCGCAGGTATAAGCGCGCGCGTTCGTGAACCGGGGACGGGCCCGGCGACAACGCAGGATCGTCAGACATGATGGTGACTCTTCCCCCGACTACCGGCCCAGCGACACCGAAGACTTCATGAATCCGATCCAGGCGGAATATTTCCGGCAAAGGTTGCTGCGCTGGCGCGGCGATCTGCTGAAAGATGCGGACGGGACGCTCGCCAGCCTTTCCGAGGGCGGCATTCATGAGGCCGACATAACCGACCGGGCCAGCGTGGAGACCGACCGGGCGCTGGAGCTGCGGACGCGGGACCGCGCCCGCAAGCTGGTCGCCAAGATCGACCAGGCGCTACAGCGGATAGAGACCGGAACTTACGGCTACTGTGAGGAAACCGGGGAGCCGATCGGCCTTAAGCGGCTGGAGGCAAGACCCATTGCCACCCTGTCGATCGAGGCGCAGGAGCGGCACGAGCGAATGGAACGGGTGCACCGAGACGATTGATTTTTTTGCCGGGCGCCGGTTGTAGAACGGGCAATTCTGGGGTCCGCTGCGTTGTACAGCGCAGCCGGATTGGTGCCCTGCGAGTTGTACAATAGAGCGGTTTGGGGCGCCGGCGGATATACAGTGCGGCGGCCGGGGCTGTCGCGTCAGAAGACGTGGATGCGCGGGACGAGCCCGCGCATGACAGTTCGCCGCGCAATCTGGTCTAAAGCGCGAGATGGGCGAGTGCGTCGCGCATAGGCTGGCTCGAAATCGTGATCAGGCCAACGAATGGCGTGTCGAGTTCCAAAATCACGAAAATCGCTGAAGCGATCGACAAGGCGCCGAGCAGAATAACTGTTCCCGCCAATGTATTGCGTGGCGAGCTGAGGCCGAAGCTGGCGAATACGATCACCAGCCAGAATACCAGCACGAGATAGAACGGCATGGAAATGGAGGCATGCGCTTCCTCGATCAACTTCCATCGCTGCTGCAGCAAGGCGGCGAGCTGGTTCAGGGTATCGGCGACCAGCCGCTGGTGCATCTGATCAGGTGCCGGCAGCATGCGAATTCGCAACTCGATGTTCGCCAGCATGCCGCCGAGCCCGGAGCTTTCAAGCGTGGCGTCGGTCGGCAGCCGCGACGGGAAGCTGGGGTAATTGATGCCGGTCGGCCTCGGCTCGTTGACCCAGGTGGTGGCGATCGCGGCGGCGGTGTAGCTGCGCAATTCCTGCTGGATCTGGTCGGCACCGTTACCGTACTCGGTTAGGAGCCGGTTGAGCTGGATGATGTCGGTCGCGTATCCGCGCACATCGTTGGATATGGTGTCGAATGATGCCTTCACCGAGGTGGTCAACAGGCCGAGCACCAGGGCGGCGAAGGTCACCAGCATGGTGACCACGAGCTGAATCAGCTCGACAGTTTCGCGGCTGCGGTATCGCTCGGCCAATAACGGCTGCATCAGCAGCCCGAAGAGACTCGCGCCGAGCAGCAAGAGCAGCAGCAAGCCGGTATCCAGCAGCTCGGTCATCTTAGGTTCGCATCTCTGGTAAGTGATAACTGGCCCGTTTCGATGTTCCCGTGGTGACCAATTTGCGCCCGGTGGGCCCGAGACGCTTCGGTGCGGGTTGCGTCCCCTGGGCGACTCGCTACGATTTGCGCGCTTTCTCCTGAATATCTCAACCAACGCGGGAAATCAGAGTGAAGTTCATTAATAAACGCTATGTCGCGTCGTTTTTGAACCGCTATCTGCAACCGCATGATGTGTTGGTTACCCCCCATCGGAGCTTTGGCACCCGACTGCTTATCTGGGCCATCAGCCTGAGCAGTCGGCGGAGGCGCGCCCGCTGAATTCACCGCTGCTGCGTTGGTTTGGTTCCGCGGATCGCGGCGTACCGTTCGGTTTTGCGATTGTCATGCCGAGCTTGCTGCGGCCTACCATCGGCGATGCGCTCCGCTCGATATTCGAACAGGATTTTTCCGGTACGGTGCAGACCCTCATCGGCGTGGACCGGCCGCTCGGGACCCGGCGCTGGTCGAGTCCGTATGTCGCGGCTGCCGGTGTAATCATTCGGTCCTTCTGCTCGATCCCGGTTATTCGACATCCATGCGCCATGGCGGGCTGCATCCTGCCCAGGACGGGGGTGTTCTGCGTACCGTGCTCACCTACCTCGCGGGCATCTCTCGACACTTCACGCGGCACTGGAGCAACATGATTGGGCTTGGTCGCTGCGTTGGTATGTTCATCCGCATTCCCGACGCGTGGTATGCGAAGACATCTGGGAGTCGGTTGGGCCGAACGCCGGTACGCAACCCGGCGGCTGGGTCGATCCCAACTGCCCGGCGATCGACAAGCTCGCCTGCGAGGCGCTATTGCGCTGGTGGAGCATTCCGAACCGGAACAGCCGGCGGGGGACGGACGCCGACCGCAACATTTTCCGCATCCTCAGCAGCGAGTTCCACGGCCGCAGCACCAGCCAGCGCACGGCTTATTATGCGCTCAGCGAGAATGACCCGGACAACGACCTGCGGCTATGCCGTATCGGGAAGGAGCGCTACCGGATCGCCGGAATCAGGTGAACCTGCTGCAAGGTCGCTTAACAAAGGGCTTGCATCGCACCCTGGGTGAATAGCAGGTAGACATGACAGAACCAAGACTCCACCCCATATGCCGGTTTTCGGGCGAAGCCGACCCGATGCCCGGCCCTGGAGATGCACGTGACAAGCTTAATGCCCGCTCCCTTGGCTTGCTGCCGGTGGGAGCTTGAACGCCGCCACCTGATCCCGCCGTCGAACGACGCGCTGCGCCAGATCATTGAGCACGACCCCTCGCTTGTCGAGGACCTTAACGCCTATTACGGTGATGCCACCGTGGATGGTGGCCTTGACAAGCCGGAGCGCGAGTTGCTGCTCGACCTTCTTGCAAGGCACTTCACGCGTCACCTGTGGCCCCGCACCGGCGGCATCGAAGCGACCCGACGTTTCATGGTGGAGTTGCAGCGGGCGATGACCAAGGCCGGGTGGAAAGTGGATCTGTTCGCGGTGGCGTGACAGCGGATCCGACATCGCGGTTTCTCGCCCGGCTGTTTTGACCGATTTGTCATCCTGCGGCATTGTCCGGCGTTCATGTGGAGGACATGCGGGGGCGAAGAATGCGGGCTGCACTGGACACGGTATTGCGTCGCTTCATCAGTTGCGGGCAATTGACGATCCACTGGCCGGACGGACGTCACACCACATA
The DNA here is from genome assembly GCA_963810715.1 of uncultured Pseudomonadota bacterium. Taxonomy (GTDB): domain Bacteria; phylum Pseudomonadota; class Alphaproteobacteria; order Acetobacterales; family Acetobacteraceae; genus DATDIC01. The sequence continues at coordinate 21,284 of CAWEOZ010000007.1, forward strand.
TTCAGGATCACCCGGCTCCGGTCCATCGGTGGCGATTCGGCTGGGTGACCAACGCACCGTCCGCGGGTTGGTGTTCAGTCCTGCCCTGTCGTTCGGCGAGGCATACATGGACGGCACTTTGGTGCCGGAAGACAGCACGATTTTCGATGTGCTGGACGTTGCTGTCGCAAATCTGATGGCGAACGGCAATCGCCATCCGCTTGCCTGGCTGCAAGCGAAGCTGGCGACGGCGAAACGCCGTATCGATCAGTACAATCCGGCAGGCCGCGCCCGCAGGAACGTCGCTCACCATTACGATTTGAACGGACGTCTTTACAGCTTGTTCCTGGATCGAGATCGCCAATATTCCTGTGCCTACTTCCCCCGCGGCGACGAGACACTTGAAGAAGCCCAAGCTGCGAAGAAGCGCCACCTTGCGGCGAAGCTTTGCCTCGACCGGCCTGGCCTGTCGGTGCTGGATATCGGCTCCGGTTGGGGCGGCCTCGGCCTGACTTTGGCGCGTGATTACGGGGCGCGCGTGCTCGGCGTAACGCTTTCCACCGAGCAGCTTACCGAATCCCGGGCGCGTGCCGAGGCGGAGGGACTTGCTGATCGCGTGAAGTTCGAGCTGCTCGACTATCGCGCTGTCGAGCAGCGGTTCGACCGAATCGTGTCGGTGGGCATGTTCGAGCATGTCGGCGTCGGCCATTATCGCGCGTTTTTCGAAACAGTGGCGCGCTGCCTGCAACCCGACGGTATTGCTCTCCTGCATGCGATCGGCCGCAATGACGTGCCTGGCAGCACCAATCCCTGGATTGCCAAATACATCTTTCCCGGCGGGTATTGCCCTGCTTTGTCCGAGGTGTTGCCGCCGATCGAACGGTCGCGGCTGCTGGTGACCGACATCGAGATTCTGCGGTTGCACTACGCCGAGACGTTGCGGCATTGGCGGCGCCGGTTTGCCGCCAACCGCGATGCGATCGCTTCGATTTACGACGAGCGGTTCTGCCGGATGTTCGAGTTCTATCTTGCGGGGGCGGAACTATCGTTCCGGCGGGAGCGGATGATGGTGTTCCAGATCCAGCTTGCGCACCGGCAGGAATCGGTGCCGCTGACGCGCGACTATATTGCGGCGGCGGAATCGGGTGGGGTAAGCCGGGAGTGCGGGTGTTTCGCCGGAGCTGCGGCGTTCGCCATAACGATTTCGCTGTCTCCGCAGCCCTAAAGGGCGACGCCGGCCAGTGCGCTGACCGGCGTCGGATCAGGTCGCGCGACTAAAGGCCACAACGTCGTCGCCGACCTGCTGCGAAACTCAACTACAGTCTGCAAGGCAACGCAAGACCGCGAGGGTAGCAACACGGCGATCGCGACGCACAGTTCAATTAGATCAACGCGAAGGTGGAGGCGGCGTTGGCGGCGGGAGAGCTCGCAATCTCGGTAGATACCAAGAAGAAGGAACTGGTCGGCGACTTCAAGAACGCTGGCTGAGAGTTGCGACCAAAAGGCGAACCCGAACCGGTACACGTGCATGACTTCCAGATCCCCGAGCTCGGGCGCGCCGTGCAGTATGGGGTCTAAGACATCGCGGGCAACTATGGGTGGGTCAGTGTCGGGATCGACCACGACACAGCCAGCTTCGCCGTAAACGTCATCCGGCGATGGTGGCAGAGCATGGGATGGGCGCGCAATCCCGAGGCGCGCAGCCTGCTGATCACCGCCGATTGCGGCGGCAGCAACGGCGCGCGGGAACGCCTGAGGAAGCATGAGCTGCAAGCACTGCTAAGTGCCGGCCTAATTACCCGGACGACGCGATGAGCAACCATCGCGGCCTCGTACGGATTGGTCCGGAACATGTTGGCGGCGCGCGCTCAGGCGGCTTTACGCTGGCTGATCTGCAACTCGTCCAGCACCTCTTCCACCGCTTGAACGAAGCCGCGCATGTGCTCGGGCGTGATGGCACCGATACAGCCGACACGGAAGCTGGGACGCTCGGTATTGTAGAAGTTGCTGATCAGGTAGCCGCGGTGCTTCAGCGCGTCCACGAAGGCCTGCAGATTCCAGGCCGGGTCGGCGGGTGCATGCACGTTGACGATGATCGGGCCCTGGGCGGCGCGCGACAGGTAGGGCGTGAGTCCCAGACTGCCCATTCCGTCGTAGAGGACGCGCATGTTGGCGGTGTAGCGCGCGAGCCTGGCCGGTTGGCCGCCTTCGGCATCGAACAGATCGAGCGAGGTGATGAGCGCGGCCAGGACCTGGGCGGGTGGGGTGAAGCGTGCGCTGCCCGGGCTGCGGAGGGAGTGGGCGTAGAGGTCCGAGAGGTCGAACGACCAGCTTCCAGCGTTGCCAGCGGATTCGAGCAGGCGTTCGACCCGGGCGACAGCGAACGACATCCCCGGCACGCATTCAAGGCATTTGTTGGAGGTGAAGACGACCGCATCGATTTCCGGATGGGCGGAGAGATCGAGCGGCAATGCGCCGAAGGCGGACACGGCATCGACGATCACCCGCCGGCCGAGCGCGCCGGCGGCAGCGGCAATGGCGGGCACGTCGTGAGCGATGCCGCTGCCGGTCTCACTGTATACGATCCCGACATGGGTGATGTCTGCATCGGTTTGCAGAGCGGCGGCGATGTGGGTCGGGTCCGCCGGCAGCGCGGGGGAGACGGGCAGGGAAACCGGGATGCGACCGGCCTCGCGGGCCAGGCGCGTCATCCGGTCGGAATAGGCGCCGGTGACCGGGATGAGGAGCTTGCGGCCGGTGGGGATGAAGGTGCGGATCGCTGCCTCGGTAATGAAGTGGCCGCAGCCTTGCAGCGGGAGTGTGGCGTGTTCGCCCGACCGACCCTTGGCGACGTGCAGCAGGCGCTGCTGGATCGAGGTGTAGAGGGGGCGAAAGTCGTTATCCCAGGGGGCGATGTCGAAGCGAAGCGCGTCGCGCACCTCGGGCCGTGTGGTGACAGGGCCAGGAATCAGCAGAATCATGCGGGTCTCGTTCGATCAAGGGCGCGCAAACTGGCACGAGGAGGGGGTGGAATCCACCCGGCCAGGCCTTGCAGGGAGCCGGGGCGTGATTGATGGGGTGTAATGACGCTACCCAAACTTGTCGGCCTTACGCTGATCACGACGGGCGCGTTCATCGGGCTGGCGGTCCTCGGCTCGAACCGTGGCGCATTCACCATCCTGGACCTGCGCGTGGTTCTCTATGTTGTTGCTTATGCCCAGGGTCCCTCGCCGGCAGCTCGCGCGCCAGCACTCTTATGCATCCGCTATGTATCCGCCAGTTCCTTCAGTGTCCTGTCGCGGGCGATCATGTCGCCCTCTTCGTGGACCGGCTGAATGCAGACATGCGTGGCGCCCGCGTCGAAGTGCGCGCGGAGCCCGCGTTTTACCGTGGCCGGCTCGCCCCATAGCACCATTGCGTCGATGAAGCGGTCGTTGCCGCCGCCGGCCAGGTCCTGTTCGGTGAAGCCGATCCGCAGCCAGTTGTTGCGGTAGTTATCGAGCCGCATGTAACGTTCAAGTTCCTTGCGGGCGAGCGCGCGGGCACGGACCGAATTGGTTTCGAGGCAGACCTTCTGCTCCACGACAAGCCATTTCGTATTGCCGAGCGTCCGCTTTGCCGTCGCGGTGTGCTCCGGGGTAGTGTTGTACGGCAGTGCACCCCGCGTGCGTTCCGCGGCAAGGGCGAGCATGCGCGGGCCGAGCCCGGCGATGGCAATCGGCCAGGAGTCAGTGTCCTTCTCGCCCTTGGTGATGCCGTCGAGATAGGCTCGCATGGCCGGAACGGGTTTTTCGTAGCTGTGGCCGCGCACGCCTTCCACCATCGGCACGTGGCTTACCCCCAGGCCGAGGATGAACCGTTCGCTGTAGAGCTGGTTCAGCGTCACCAGTCCGCGGCGAGCGGTGAACGCAGTTCCGCGCATAGATGCTGGCGATGGAGCTGCCGATCTTCAGCCGGCCCGTTACCGCCAGCATGAATCCGGCAAGCGAAAACAATTCGTAGCCGCGTGACTCCGGATACCACAGCGTGTCATAGCCAAGCTGTTCCAACTGGCCGAGGAATTGCGATATTTCCGGGCCGCCGAGCCGATCCATCGGATACCAGACGCCAAGTCGTCCCAATTGCATGTTAGATCACTTTCGTCGTGCGCAGTTGTGAGATGTCCGCCGGGCTGTAGCCGAGTTCTGTCAGTATCGCATCATTGTGCTGGCCGAGTGTCGGTGGCGGCGTGTCGATCCGCGGCCCGTCATGGGCGAAGGTGAACGCCGCCAGGGGCACACCGAAGCCGCCATCCATTCCCGCAGCCTGTTGGTGTCGATGCAGCACGCCGCGCGCGGCGTGCTGCGGGTCCGCCACCGCTTCGCCCATCGGGCGCACGCGCGCGGCGGGAATGTGGCGGATCTGCAAAAACTCCTCCCAATCTGCTGCGGTACGGGTCAACATGATTTCGGCGAGCACGGATTCCTCAGTGGCCCGCGCGGCGTCACGCTGCTCGTTACTCTGCTTGATCATGTCGGGCCGCTCCAGCACCGTCCATAACCGCCGCTGCTGACGCAGGTTGCTGGCACCAAGCATAACCAGGCCGTCCCTGGTCTGGTAGGCGGAGTTGGTGGCGTGCGGCTGCTTGTTGCCGTGCGGCTGCGGATGCTGCCCATTGCGTAGGTAACCAGTGAGGTGCGACGACATCAGGATCATCGCCACATCCAGCATCGCCATGTCGATGCGCTGACCCCGCCCGGTCCATTCCCGCTGGAACAATGTCGCCGCCAGCGCGAAGGCGCCCATCGTGCCCGTGGCGTAATCGATGGCGGGGGAGCCGAATTTGATCGGATGCACCGTTTCCGTGCCGGTCATCGCCATGATGCCGGAGGTGGCCTGGATCACGTGGTCGTACGCCGTCTGCTCACGGCGTGGCCCGTGTTGGCCGAAGGCGGAGAACGAGGCGTAAATCAGCCGTGGATTGATTGCCGCCATGGCCGCATAGCCCAGGCCGAGCGCCTCGAACGCGCCGGGCCGGTAGTTCTCTACCAGCACATCGGCGGTGCGCACGAGCCGGCGGATGATCTCGCGTCCTGCCTCAGTCTTCAGATCGGCGGTGATTGACCGCTTGTTGGATGCCTGGGTCAGGAACCCGGTGCCGATTCCGGCGCGGTTCAGCGCCTGATCCGTGCCGGTGCCGCGGCTCTGGTCCGGATCGGCGGGATGCTCCACCTTGATCACGTCGGCGCCGAGCACGCCGAGCTGATAAGCCGCGAACGGGCCGGCGAGCACATGGGTGATGTCGATCACCCTGATACCTTCGAATGGACGTGACATTGTGATTCTCCCCGGCCGGGAGGCTGGCGGCTTGTGCCGGGGTGGTCAATTGAGCATGGATAGGCGAGCCGGCAACGGTGCCGGAGCGGCATGGCGCGGGATCTCAGCGGTGGCGGGCAGACCGCACAGGAGCGATGACGATCTGTTCGGTCCACCGCCCGGTCTGGCGGAGGCGGCGGCGCCTGGTCCGCGCCCGCTGGCGGACCGTTTGCGGCCGCGCACGCTGAACGAGGTCGTGGGGCAGGAACATCTGGTGGGGCCAGATGGGACGCTGTCGCGCATGCTGGCGCGCGGCTCGCTGGCTTCGCTGGTCCTGTGGGGGCCGCCCGGAACCGGCAAGACCACTATTGCCCGGCTGCTCGCCGCCGACGCCGGGCTGCACTTCGTGCAGCTCTCGGCGGTATTTTCCGGCGTGGCGGACCTGAAGCGTGCGTTCGAGGAGGCGGCGCGCCGGCGGCGAGGCGGGGAAGGAACGCTGCTGTTCGTCGATGAGATCCATCGTTTCAACCGTGCCCAGCAGGACGGGTTCCTGCCGGTGGTCGAGGATGGAACCATCACGCTGATCGGGGCGACGACGGAGAACCCGTCCTTTGCGCTGAACGGTGCGCTGCTGTCGCGGTGCCAGGTCCTGGTGCTGCGCCGGCTGGACGATGCGGCGCTGGAAAAGTTGCTGGAGCGGGCGGAGGGCGATCTGGGCCGTGCTCTGCCGCTGCATGAGGATGCACGGGCGTCGTTGCGAGCCATGGCGGATGGCGACGGCCGCTATCTGCTGAACATGGCGGAACAGATCGCTGCGTTGCCGGCGGATACCGGCGTGCTCGATGCAGGGGCGCTGACCGAATTGCTGGCGCGGCGGGCGGCACTGTACGACAAGGATCGCGAGGAGCACTACAACCTGATCTCCGCGCTGCACAAGTCTCTGCGCGGGTCGGATCCGGACGCCGCGCTGTATTGGTTCGCCCGGATGCTGACCGGCGGCGAGGACCCGCGCTACATCGCCCGGCGATTGGTGCGGTTTGCCGCCGAGGATGTCGGCATGGCAGATCCGGCGGCGCTGCCGCAGGCGCTGGCGGCGTGGGAGACGTACGAGCGCCTCGGCAGCCCGGAAGGGGAGCTGGCGATTGCGCACGCGGTTGTGTATCTGGGCACTGCGCCGAAATCGAACGCGGTGTACACGGCGTATTCGGCGGCAAGAGGTGCCGCAAAGGCGACCGGCAGCCTGATGCCGCCGGCGCATATTCTCAATGCGCCGACGCGGCTTATGAAAGATCTGGGATACGGCGCCGGCTATGAGTACGACCATGAGGCGGAAGAGGCGTTCTCCGGTCAGAACTACTTTCCGGACGGGATGGCGCGGCAGGAATTCTATCGGCCCCGTGACCGCGGGTTCGAGCGGGAGATCAGCAAGCGGCTGGCGTTCTGGGCGGAGTTGCGGGGAAATCGGAGCGACTGATGTTGGTGCGGCGTGGCCAGGCGTGGAGAGCGACGTGGCGGCTGTGCGTTGCCCAGGACGGTGGAGTACCGTGCATTGCAACGCCGCGGGCGTGTAATCGCTAACCGACCCGGCCGACTGCTTCTTCCGGATCTTCCAGCTCCACGCTCAGTGCCCGCAGCTCGGCGGTGTGCGGGTGGCGCGTGCGGCCAGCGCGCAGATCCTCGGCGCTGATCTGCTCCACCATCTCGCCGCCCTGCATGACGCCGACGATCGGGCAGAGATGCGCCACCACCGCCAGATTATGCGACACCAGCACGTAGGTCAGCGACCGCCGCCGCTGCAGATCGGCTAGCAGGTTCAATACCTCCGCCTGTACTGAAACATCGAGCGCGCTGGTCGGCTCATCGAGCAACAGCACCTCGGGTTCGGCCATCAGCGCGCGCGCGATCGCCACGCGCTGGCGCTGCCCGCCGGAGAACTGGTGCGGATAGCGGAAGCGCACGGAGTTCGGCAGCGCCACCTCGGCGAGCCCCGCAGGATGCGGCTCTCGACATCGCCGATCGCCGTGCACCAGCAATGGTTCGGAGAGGGCGCGGTCCACTGTCTGACGCGGATGCAACGATCCGTATGGGTCCTGGAACACCATCTGCACACGGCGAAAGAACCGCTTGTCGCGCTTCGGGCCGAGCACCATCGCCGCCGATCGACGATCCGCCCGGTCCAGTTCGGATTGAGCCCGGATAACGCCCGCAGCACGGTGGATTTACCCGACCCGCTCTCGCCGACGATGCCGAAACTGTCCCCCTGCGGCACGCTGAAGGAGACGCCCTTCACCGCTTCGGTCTCGCCGAACCGGACGTGCAGCTGTTCGACCTCGATCATGGGCGACGTCATGACGTGAGCCATGCCGGATCGCGCGCCAGCGTCGCCAGTCGCCGCCGCGGCTGCATCAGCGAGGGCAGGCAGTCGAGCAGCCCGCGCGTGTATGGATGCCGGGCGCGGGCGAGCTGCGCCGGCGGGAAGCCGCTCCAGCACGCGGCCGGCATACATCACCATCACGCGGTCGCAGAAATGCGAAACCAGCGGCAGATCATGGCTGATCAGGATCAGCCCCATGCCGCGCCGCGACACGAGGTCTTCGATCAGCCGCAAGATCTCCGCCTGCACCGTCGCATCCAGCGCACTGGTCGGCTCATCGGCGATCAGCAGTTCCGGGTCGGGCGCCAGCATCATCGCGATCATCACCCGCTGGCCCATGCCGCCGGACAGCTCATGCGGATAAAGCGCCGCGACCCGGCCCGGATCGCGGATGCGCACCTGCTGCAGCAGATCGATCGCCGCCTGCGCGGCGATGCGGCGCGAGCCGCGCGGCCTTTGTGACAGCGCCACGCCTCGGCGATCTGCCGACCGACCGTCATCACCGGGTTGAGCGAGTATTTCGGGTCCTGCAGGATCAGCCCGGCGCGTTGTCCGCGGATGCGCGCGCATCACCCGCTCCGGCGCACGCAGAACGTCGATGCCGTCGAACGTCAGCCGGTCGGCCGGACATCATCGCAGCCGCCGGCAGCAGCTGCAAGATGGCCCGCGCGGTCAGCGACTTGCCGGACCCGCTCTCGCCCACGATGCCCGAGCTTTTCCTGTCCCGAGCGTCAGCGATACGCCGCGCACCGCATGTCCGAAATGCCGCCCGGCGTGGCGAAGCTGATGCGCAGATTGTCGATCTCGACCAGCATCAGCGCTGCTTCGGGTCGAGCACGTCGCGCATGCCGTCGCCCAACAGGTTGAAGGCCAGCGACGCGACCAGGATCGCGACACCGGGGATGGTCGGCACCCACCATTGCTGCAGGATGTAGCCACGCGCGGCGGCGATCATGGTGCCCCATTCCGGCATCGGCGGCTGTGCGCCCATGCCCAGGAAGCCCAGCCCCGCCGCGGTCAGGATGATGCCGCTCATGTCCAGCGTGACGCGCACGATCACCGAAGACAGACAGAGCGGGATCACGTGGCGCAGGATGATGCGGCCCGCGCCGGCGCCGGTGAGCCGGACGGCGGCGATGAAATCGGTGTTGCGGATGGTCAGCGTGTCGGCGCGCGCGAGCCGCGCGTAGGCCGGCCAGGAAGTCAGCGCGATGGCGAACACCGCCGAGGTGATGCCGGGCTGTAGCGCCGCGACGAAGGCGAGCGCCAGGATCAGCCGAGGAAATGCCAGGAACACGTCGGTGACGCGCATCAGCGCGCGATCGACGAACCCGCCCAGGTAGCCGGCCATGCTGCCGACCAGCAGCCCGACCGGGGCCACCAGCACGACGACAGCGACCACCATTCCCAGCGTGATCCGTCCGCCGTAGACCACGCGGGTATAGAGATCGCGTCCCAGCTCATCAGTGCCGAACCAGTGTGCCCAGGAGGGTGCGGCCAGCCGGTCGCTCAGTTTCTGCGCCGTCGGGTCATATCGCGTGATCAGTGGCGCCGCCAGAGAGCCAACGACCAGGACGATGACGGTGACCAGTCCGATCATCGCCAGATGGTTGCGCCGGAACAGCAGCCAGCCGCGATAGGCGCGGCCCCAAGCGGCCTGCCGCCGTGATTGCGGCGTCTCGGTCAGCAGCCAGGCGCGCAGCGTGGTATCGCTCATTCCGAGGCGCCTATTTCACTGCCTATCGTACCCTGGGGTCCAGCACGCGGTAGGCGATGTCGGCCAGAAGGTTCAGCACGACGTAGCACGAACCCGATCACCAGGGTGGCGCCCAGCACCGCGTTCATGTCTGCGTTGAGCAGCGAGACGGTCAGGTAAAGCCCCAGCCCCGGCCAGGAGAACACGGTTTCCGTGAGCACCGCGCCTTCCAAAAGCCCCGCATAGGCAAGCGCGATGACAGTTACCAGCGGCACCGCGATATTGCCGAACGCGTGTCGCCATAGGATGCGCGTCGGCGAGAGCCCCTTTGCTCGCGCGGTGACGATATACTCGCCGGCCAGCGCATCCAGCATGAAGGCGCGCGTCATCCGCGTGATGTAGGCCAGGCTGAAATAGGCGAGGATGATCGCCGGCATGACCAAGTGGCTGAGCGCGTCCCAGAACACGTCCCACTGGCCCTCGATCGCCGCATCGACGACCAGCATGCCGGTGATGCGGTTCACCATCCCGTCATAGACGACATCGACCTGCCCGGTGCCGGGGGCGATCCCCAGCTTAACGTAGAACAGCAACAGGAACAGCAGACCCAGCACGAAGACCGGGATCGATTGGCCGGCCAGGCTGACTACGCGCACCACGTGGTCGAAGCGCGAGCCCTGCCGCGCAGCTGCGATCACCCCCAGCGGAATTCCGATGACAATCGCCAGGATGATCGCGGCGGTCGCCAGCTCGAACGTGGCTGGGAAATAGGTTGCGATATCCTGTGTGACGGGATGCGTCGTCATGACGCTGTTGCCCAGGTTGCCGTGCAGCAGCCGCGCCAGATAGATGCCGAACTGCACAATCAGCGGACGATCGAGGCCCAGCTCCAGTCGTACGCGCGCGACGACGTCGGGTGGCGCGTGGTCGCCGACGATGGCGATCGTCGGGTCGATCGGCATGACGCGGCCGATCAGGAAGGTGACCAGGATCAGTCCGAACAGCGTGACCGGTACGCTGGCGCCGGTACCGGCGATGGTACGCCAGCGAGAGCGGCTGCTCATGGCCGCGCGGAGCCCTCATCTGGATCGCTGCATGACCCGACCTCTCCCGCGCTGCGGGAGAGGTATCGGCGGCGAGGCTGCAAGCTACGCTTTCCGGATCGCCGAATAGCGGGTGTAGTCCGGCATCGGTCCGAGACGCAGGCCGGAGATCACCTTGCGCATGGCGGCGACCTCGTTCTTTTGCAGCATCATGGCGAAGGGAGCTACGTCCCAGAACTGTTCCTGCATGGTCTTGTAGAGAGCGATGCGCTTGGCGGCATTCACTTCCTTGGCTGCGTCCTCGACTTCGCCGGTGAGTTGCTTGTTTTGGAAATGGCTGCGCCAGGCCAGGATCTTCAGCTTGCTGGTGTCGGAATCGTCAGGATCGGCGCAGAATGCCTGCGCGTTGGAATTCGGATCGAAATAGTCCGTGCCCCACACGAGCATCGCCAGCTGATGGGTTCGCGCCCGGGTCTTGGTGATGACCTGCTTCATCTCGCCAGGAAGAAGTTGCACCTTGATCCCGATCTTGCCGAGATCGGCCTGTACCGCCTGTGCGATCTGGTCGTAAGGCGCGGCGGACTGGAAATCCATCGTCACGTTGAAGCCGTTCGGCAGCCCCGCCTGCGCCATCAGCGTCCGTGCCTTGCCGAGGTCCTGGGTGAATGGCTGCTCACTAAGCGCGCCAGGAAGCCCACGCGGCAGGAAGGATTGCTGCACCGTCCATGTCATCGGCGTGATGTTCTTGGCGATCGCTTCGTAGTCGATCGCCCATTTGATCGCCTGATGCACCTCGGGTTTGGCCAGCTCCGGCATCGACTGGTTCATCGCGATGTACATCGACGTGCCCTGGCCGGCTGATTCCGTGTGGAAGTCGGCGCTGTGGGCGATGACCTTGAGCTGATCGGCCTGCAGGTCGCGAGCGATATCGATGCCGCCTTTCTGCAATAGCAGCAACTGCTCCGCCGGGTCCTTCACGTGCTGGAGCACGATGCGCCGGACACCCGGTTTTACTGAAGCGTGCGGGTTGGCATCGACGATCACGTGGTCGGACGCCTGCCAGGAGGTCAGCTTGAAGCTACCGGCGCCGGCGGTGTGAGTCTTTAGGTAGCTATTGCCCATGTCGTTGTTCTGAGCATTGCCCTCGGCGACCGCCTTTTCCACCACGCAGCCGACGTTGGCCGACAGGCAGTACAGCACGAAGCTGGGCGCCTGCGGCGCAGGAAGCTGCATGACCAGCGTTTGCGGATCGGTGGCCCGGATCAGCTTTTGCACATTGTCCGGCGTGTAGCCGAACTGGGTGATGATAAAGCCGGGGGTCTTGTTCAGCATCACCACGCGATGCAACGAATACTCGGCATCAGCGGCGGTGACCGGCTTGCCTGAATCGAACCGGGCATCCTTTCGCAGATGGAAGGTGAATGTGGTGCCATCCTCGCTGATCTCCCATTTCTCAGCGAGATCGCCGTCGATCTTGGTGCCCTGCTGGGCGTCGGGCACGATCAACTTGCGGTAGCAGTTGCCGTCCACCTCGTTGTCGGTAAATTCATATGATTCCGCCGGATCGAAGCTGATGATGTCGTCGATCTGCTTGGCCATAACCACCACGCCGGGCGGCGTAGCGGCATAAGCGCCGGGGGCGCGAAAGGCGGCCGAACCGGCTCCGATGGCGGCGCTGGAGGCAAGCAGCGATCGGCGCGTAAGCATATTCCTGGTCTCCCACGGAAGGTTTGATCCAATGCTATAGCGGTCGCTCTGCGCTACGGGAAGCCGCCCCGGCGGTGGCGGCGGCGCTGGTGGCACGCCCACCGCCCTGCGCACAACCCCGCGATCCCCGGCGAAAGCGGCTGGTCCCTGCGGCCCGGAGCGAGCAGGAAGCGCGCATGCACCAAGTTACATGCAGTGTGGGCTGTGACTGAGTTCGGACCCTTGCTGACCGGCGACGGCCGGGCGCGCTTCCGCCTTTGGGCTCCGGCGCAACGACAGGTGTCGCTGGCGATCGAGGGCGCTGCCCCGGTGCCGATGAAACGGCGGGGCGAGTGGTTCGAGACCACGGTGCCGGCCGGTGCTGGCACGCGGTACCGGTTTGGTCTGGATGACGGCACGCTGGTGCCCGACCCGGCCTCCCGGTTCCAGCCCGAGGACGTGCATGGCCCGAGCGAGTTGGTCGATCCAAGCGGGTACAACTGGCGACGTTCCGATTGGTGCGGACGCCCGTGGCGGGAGGCGGTGATCTATGAGTTGCATGCCGGCTGCTGCGGCGGCTTTGCCGGTATCGCCCACGAACTGCCTCGGCTAGCGCAACTGGGGGTCACTGCGGTCGAGTTGATGCCGATCGCCGATTTCCCCGGCCGGCGCAACTGGGGCTACGACGGCGTGCTGCCGTTTGCCCCGGATTCGGCTTATGGCATGCCGGCGCAGCTGATGTCGTTGATAGACACTGCTCACGGGCTGGGTCTGATGGTACTGCTGGATGTCGTCTATAACCATTTCGGTCCGGACGGAAACTACCTGAACCTATACGCCCCGGAGATGTTCCGCGAGGATATTCACACGCCGTGGGGCGGCGCCATCGATTTCAGCCGCCGGGAGGTGCGGCGCTTCTTTATCGAGAATGCGCTGCACTGGCTGGTGGACTACCGGTTCGATGGGCTGCGCCTGGACGCGGTGCACGAGATCAGCGAGCCGGACTGGCTGGACGAGATGGCCGACGAGGTACGCCGTACCATCGGCCCCAACCGGCACGTGCACTTGGTGCTGGAGAACGAACGCAACGAAGCCAGCCACCTGATGCGCGATATCGATGCGCAATGGAACGATGACGGGCATCACGCCTTCCACGTACTGCTGACTGGGGAAGACCGCGGCTATTACCTGGACTACGCGCAGGCTGGCGCCGCCGGGCTGGCGCGTATAATGGCCGAAGGGTTCTTCTTCCAGGGGCAAAATTCGTCCCACCGTGGCAGGCCGCGCGGCACGCCGAGCCGCGATCTGCCGATGACCGCCTTTGTGCTATTCCTGCAGAACCACGACCAGATCGGCAACCGCGCGTTCGGCGAGCGCCTGACCCAGCTTGTCGATCCGGCTGCACTGGAAGCCGCGATTGCCGCGCAGATGCTGTGCCCGCAGATTCCCATGCTGTTCATGGGCGAGGAAACCGCGTCGCGCACGCCGTTTCTATTCTTTACCGACCATACCTTGGAGCTGGCGCAGGCCGTGCGGGAGGGACGCCGCAAGGAGTTCGCGCATTTCCCGGAATTCTCCGATCCGGAAAAGCGCGAGCAGATTCCCGATCCCAACGCGGTAGCCACGTTCGAGGCGTCGATCCCCCGTCCCGATCCTGTGCACGCCGAGGCGCGTCGCGCGTTGTATGCGCGGCTGATTGCCATCCGCATGGGCGAGATCGTGCCGTACCTGGACCGGACGCGCAGCCTGGACGCGCAACCGCTGGGCAGTGCCGCGGTGGTTGCGCGCTGGCGCCTGGGCGAACACGGGGTGCTGACACTGGCGGTCAATCTCGGTGCCGTGCCGGTGCCGATCGCGCCGCCCGCCGGTCGGCTGCTGTTCGGTGTGCCGGATGCCGCCGGGGGGCGCGCCGAGTCCGGCGAACTGCCGGGGCATGCCACTGTCGCGTTTCTGGACAGAAACCGATGAGTGACGACGATGGGCTGCACATGCTCGCGCGGCGGGCGGGTATCGTTCTTGAATGGCAGGATTTCGCAGGGGATGCGCATTTGGTATCAGATGATACCCTATGTATGGTGCTGGAGGCGCTCGGCTATCCGTGCCGCAGCGCCGTCGATATTCGGGCCGGCCTGGACCGGCTGGCGCCGCCGGAAACAATTGACGCTCTGCCGCCGCTGTTTACCGGGACCGTCGGTCGCCTGACACGAGTGGCACTGGACGGCGACCTGCCGCGCCGTGCCCGCCTGCTGCTGGAATCCGGCTCCAGACGCGACCTGACCCCGCATGAGGCGCACAACGGCATCGACCTACCGGCTGTCGCCGAGCCGGGTTATCACCGGCTGCTGATCGGCGATCGGGAGATCGTGCTGGCCATTGCTCCTGAAGGCAGCGCGAGAATCGCCGGCCACGGGTGGGGGGTGGCGGCGCAAGTTTACGGCCTGCGTCGATCCGGTGACGGCGGCATCGGTGATACAGCTTCCGTGGCTGCCTTTGCCGAAGCCGCTGCCCGTCACGGCGCGGACGCCGTCGCGCTGAGCCCGATGCACGCCTTGTTCCTGGCGCAACCATCGCGGTACGGGCCGTATTCGCCATCCAGCCGGCTGTTCCTGAACCCACTATACGCGGCGCCGGAGCTGGTGCTGGGTGCTGAGCCGGTGGCGCAGGCGATTGATCGCGCGAAGCTAAAGGGTGAGTTTGCCGCGCTGGAGCGTCTGCCGCTGATTGACTGGCCACGCGCCACTGCCGCCCGTTTGGGAATGCTGCGCGAGCTGTTCGCTGCTTTCACGAGTGGGGGCAGGATCCCCGACGGGCTACGAGCCGATTTTGCGCAGTTTATCGCCGATGGTGGCGCGTTGCTGGCACAGCACGCGTGCTTCGAGGCATTGCAGCACGAGCAGATGGCCCAGGCACCGGGCTATACAGACTGGCGTCGCTGGCCGTCCGACCTGCGGGACCCCAATAGCCCGTCGGTCGCGGCCTTTGCCGCCGCGCACCGGCCGGAGATTCAGTTCCATTCGTTCCTGCAATGGCTGGCCGACCGGTCGCTTGCCGCCGCTCAGCAGGGGGCCCGCGATGCCGGCATGCGAATCGGGCTGATCGCGGACCTCGCGGTTGGCATGGACCCGGCCGGCAGCCATGCCTGGAGTCGGCAGCAGGAGATTCTCGGCGGGCTGGCAATCGGCGCACCGCCTGACCTGCTCAATCCGAATGGCCAGCAATGGGGCATTACCACTTTTTCTCCGCAGGCGCTGAAGCAGACCGGCTTTGCGGCCTTGCTGGCCACATTGCGTGCGGCAATGCGCAATTGCGGCGGCGCGCGGATCGACCACGCGATGGGGCTGCAACGGCTGTGGCTGGTCCCCGAGGGTGCTTCCGCCGCCGACGGGGCCTATCTGCGTTATCCGCTGACGGACATGCTGCGCCTGCTCGCGCTTGAATCGCATCGGCACCAGGCGGTTCTGGTCGGCGAGGATCTCGGCACTGTCCCGGAGGGCTTTCGCGAAAAGCTGGACATGCACGGGCTGTACGGCATGCGCGTATTGTGGTTCGAACGAGATGACGGCGGGTTCACCGCCCCCGAGCAATGGGACCGCAGCGCTATCGCGATGACCTCTACGCACGATCTGCCGACGGTCGCATCCTGGTGGCTGGGCGCCGATATCCGGCTGCGCGCGCAGCATGGGGTTCTGGGACCGCAGCAGCGCCTCGAGGCCCTGGAAGCCGAGCGTGAAGAGGACCGGCAGGCCCTGTGGGCGGCGTTCCACGATGCCGGCGTTGCCGGCGCAACTCCACCGCCTGCAGACGCGACGAGCCGGTTCGTGGACGCGGCGGTACAGTTCGTCGGCCTTGCCGCGTGCCCGCTGGCGCTGCTGCCGCTCGAGGATCTGATCGGGGCGACGGAGCAACCGAACCTGCCGGGCACGACGGATCAGCACCCGAACTGGCGCCGGCGCACCCCGCAGCCGGCGGCCGAACTGCTGGACGAGCCGGTCGTGGCGCGCCGGATCGCTGCCCTGAGTGTTGCAAGGCCGCGCCGATGATTCCCCCGCGGGCCACCATGCGGCTGCAGCTTCACAAGGGATTCACCTTCGACGACGCGTCGCGCGCCGTGCCTTACATGGCACGGTTGGGGATCAGTCATCTCTATTGCTCACCCATTCTGACCGCGCGCCCAGGGTCCATGCACGGTTACGACGCGGTCGATCCCACGCGCATCAACCCGGAACTTGGCGGCGAGCCGGCGTTCCGCCGGATGACCGACGCGCTGAGCCGGGCAGGGCTGGGACTTATCGTCGATATCGTTCCCAACCACATGGCAGTGGGCGGCGCCAACCCCTGGTGGCGGGACGTGCTGCGCCACGGCCAGACCAGCCGGTATGCGCAGTTTTTCGACATCGACTGGCATCCCGACAACAAGCTGCTTGACGGCAAGGTGCTGCTGCCCGTGCTCGGCCGCCAATACGGGGAGGTTCTGGAGGCGGGCGAATTCACGCTTCACCCGGCGGAGGGTGGCTGGGAGATTCGCTATTTCGAGTCGGCGTTTCCGGTTGCTCCGGCCGATGCCGGCGAGATTGTCGCGGTCGGCGCTGATTTGTACAACGGTGCGGAGCCGGCGTCGCGCGGCCGCCTGCACAGGCTATTGCAGCGGCAGCATTATCGCTTGGCCTGGTGGCGTACTGCCGGCGACGAGATCAACTGGCGCCGCTTCTTCGAGATCAACGAACTTGTCGGCATGCGGGCGGAGCTGCCCGCGGTGTTCGACGCCGCCCACGCCCTGCTGTTCCGCCTCTACGCGGAAGGTTTGATCGATGGGATACGCGTGGATCATGTCGATGGCCTTGCCGACCCCGCTGAGTACTGCCGGCGATTGTATGCACGGTTGGCAGAGCTCGCGCCTGGACGGACGCCGTACGTGCTGGTGGAGAAGATACTCGGGCGCCACGAAAGCCTTGCCGAAGATTGGTGCATTGCTGGTACCACCGGGTACGATTTCATGGATACGGTCAGCGCGGTGCAGCACGCCAGTTCCGTGCAGTCCGAACTGGAATGCCTATGGGCGGAGTTATCGGGCCGCCCCGGGGCGTTTGAGCAGGAAGAGGTTTCGGCGAGGCTGGAGATACTGGACCGTAGCTTTACCGCTCAGGTCGAAGCGACGGCCGGCGCACTGCATAAGGTGGCGTTGCAGGATGCCCGTACCCAGGATGCCGCCCGCGCGGCATTACGGCGCGCGCTGATCGCGCTTCTCATGCATTTCCCAGTATATCGCAGCTACGCGAACGGCACTGCCACGGCCGCCGCAGACGAGCAGGCCTTTGCCGAGGCGCAGGCGAAAACCTGCTGCGCGCCTGGGCTTGCGGACCCGTCGCTGATCGCGCTGATCGTGCAGTGGCTGCGCGACCCCGATACGCCGGCAAAGCGGGTTGCGGCATTGCGCTTTCAGCAGCTCAGCGCACCGGTCGCCGCCAAGGCCGTGGAAGATACTGCTTTTTATCGCTATGGGCGCCTGCTGTCGCGCAACGATGTCGGATTCGATGCTGCGCGGCTCGGTATCGAATCCGGCGAGTTTCACTCGCTGTCCGTCGCCCGCCGCGAGCATTTCCCCGACGCGATGCTGGCGACCGCCACGCATGACCATAAGCGCGGGGAGGATGTGCGCGCCCGGCTGGCGGTGCTGAGCGAGATCCCGCGGGAATGGGGCGTGACTTTGCGGCGGTGGATGGAGATGAACGCACTGCATCGGCGGATGGTGGACGGGCTGCCAGCGCCGTCACCGGGCGAGGAGGTGATGCTGTACCAGACGCTGCTTGGTGCGTGGCCGCTAACGCTCGACCGCCATGACCGGGCCGGTATTGCGGCATTTGAGGAACGCGTGGCCGGCTGGCAGGAAAAGGCGCTGCGCGAGGCGAAGCTGCGGACAAGCTGGACCTCGCCCGACGAGCAGTATGAATCGGCGGCACGCGCGTTTCTTAGCGCGGTGTTGCACGGCGGTTTCGTTGATGGGCTGGTGGGGATGGCGGACCGCATCGGGCCGGCGGGCGCGGTGAACGGACTGGCGCAAACGCTTCTGAAGCTGACTGTTCCGGGCGTACCGGACTTCTATCAGGGCACCGAATTCTGGGACCAGAGCCTGGTTGATCCGGACAATCGGCGGCCAGTCGATTTTGAGGTTCGCATGCAGGCGCTGGAGGAGTTGCAGGGGCCTTCGCGGCTGGCGTCGCATTGGCGCGACGGATTGGTGAAGCAGGCGCTGATCGAGCGGGTGCTGGACTGGCGCCGGCGCCAGCCTGACCTGTTCGCCCGCGGCGATTATTGTCCGCTGCAAATCACCGGACCGCGCGCATCACATGCGCTGGGTTTCGTCCGCCGCTTCGCGGATGCCGCGCTGATCGTGGTGGTTCCGCGCCTGCCGTGCGCGCTGCTCGAACCCGGAGGGGGACTGCTGATTCCGCCGGCGGCATGGGACGGCACGATTGTGCGGCTGCCGAACGGGATTTCCGGCATGTTCAAGGATGTGTTCGGCGAGTCGGCCGACTGCTCATGCGCCGGGCTGATATCCGTCGGCGCTGTGCTGGGCGGCTTTCCGCTGGCTGCGCTAATCCGTACGGCAGCGGAATAGCCGAGGGGACTTGCAATCGGTGGGCAGTACGGGCAAAGTAGACGGAGTCGTCAACAACTGAAAGGAGGTGATCCAGTGTCTCATTGCTCTCGGTCGGCGCCTATCGCCGCAGCCTGGATCTCCACTGGTTTGGAGCTGGCTGTCTAATCCGGCGTCTGGCAGCCAACGACTGCAGACAATGCGGAAGGCTTCAGGGGGACGCCCCTGAAGCCTTCTTCTTATTAGCCGCCAGCGTGAGAGACAGGTTCAGGCGGCGAACTGGATGAGCGTGCGGTACGCGATCGGTTGCCGTGCACGTACAACGCCGCTTGCTCCAGTTTTGCCGGCACTTGCGGCGGCTGCGGGAGTTCATATGCCACCGGTCGCCGGTGATCGGCCAGCAACGCTTGCGCATCGTAGACGCTGTTGAAGTGAAACATGTTACGCAGGAAATTGGTCTGTCCGCGCAGCGCCAGCCGGGCGAACACGCCACTCGCCTGCCACAGGGTCCGCCATCCCAGATGCTTGCGATTCAGCACCTGCTGCGTCTTGGTCAGCTCACGATAGAATTCATCCAGCGGCAGCTTCGTGGGAAGCACGCAATGCTGGATATCGAACAGCCGATAATCAAGCGTTTGCAGTTTGCGTGACTCCGTGACCCAGGTTTCGGTCCCTGGATACGGTGTGTTGACACTGATATTCACCACGTCGGGGATTTCCATGCACCATTGCCGGACTGTCTCGAACCGCGCGTGGTCCCAGTCTGGATCCGCGATCAGGTTGATGGCGACGTTGATGTCCAGGGAGCGAGCATAGTCCAGCGCTTCAAAGTTGCGCGACAGGTCAACCCGTTTGCGGAATTTCTTCAGTCCTTCTTCGTCGATTGCCTCCAGCCCCAGGAACATCATCTTCAGGCCGAGGCGGCGCCATTCGCGAAATACCTCGCGGTGGCGCAGCAGCACGTCGCCGCGCGTTTCCAGGTAGTATTCCTTGCGGATGCCACGCCGGGCGACCGCCTCTGCGATCGCCATGCCGTGCTCGGCACGCACGAAGGCGACGTCGTCCACGATGAACACGCCCGGTTCGGGAATTGCCGCGAGATCGTCGACGATTCGCTCTGGCGACTTCAACCGATAGGTGCGCCCGTAGAACGTCCACGCACTACAAAACGAACAGTCCCAGGGGCAGCCGCGCGAAAACTCGATCGAGGCTGCCGGATCCAGGGTGCCAATGAAATATTTACGCCGGTGCCGGAGCAAACGCCGGGCCGGCTGAAGCGCGTCGAGATCATCGACGAAAACCGGCGCCGGCCCGTCTCCATCGGCGGTCACGGCGCCCGGGACCGAGTCCATCCGCTGCCCCGCCCCGATCGCGGCCAGCAGCAGCGGCAGCACAGCCTCTCCCTCTCCGCGCAGCACGCAGTCGATCGCGCCGTCCGCGTGATCCAGCATCGCCCTGGCGGTAAACGATACGCTGTGTCCGCCGACCACGACCAGGCAGCGCGGGTGTATCCGCCTGGTATGTTTCGCCAGATCGATGATCTCCGGCACGTTAGCAAGATAGTTGCAGGAGAAGGCGACGACATCCGGCCGCCACTGCTGCACGGTGCGCAGATAGGTGGGTGGCATATCCACCTGCAAATCGAGCATCCGGACCTGATGACCGTCACGCAGGGCGGCGGCGGCCACGAGCTCCAGCCCGAGCGGTTCCAGCCGCAGGAACACCTTGGTGTACATCAGTGGACCGGGATGGACGGCAAGCAGCTTCATCTGCGATCTCTCTTCTTGCTGTCGATCGCCGGCAGGATATCAGCATGGCGAGGCGCGCAATGCAGCCTGAGGAATTGTGGCCGGGTTTTTCCGTGTTCAGAAGTTCAGCCGCAATCCCGGCTCTGGCCACTCCATAACGCCCAACCGGCCTGTCTCTGATAGGGTGATGAACGCCGTGCGCAGATTTGCGCCGCCGAAGCAGATATTTGTAGGATGGGTATCCGGCATGGCGACCTGCCGGACCACGCGGCCGTCCGGCGAGATCACTGTGATGGATCCGTTCACCAGCGTGGCGACGCAGATATCTCCGTTTGCCTGTACCGCGAGGCTGTCGAACCGCTGAAATCCCGGCAATCCGGCAACCAGGCGCCCGCCATGGGGTGACGGGAACGGATGCTTGCGAAGCCTGCCGGGCGCCTCCACGTCGAAGGCCCACAGGCGCGCCGGTTCCGTGTCTGCCACGTACACCACCTTTTCGTCCGGGGACAGCCCGACGCCGTTGGCGCTGAGGATCGGGTATGCTGCCTCAATGATCCGCGAGCCGTCTGGCGAGGCGTAGAACAGGCCGCCGTGGTCGCGCGTGCGGGCATACCGCTTGCCGAGATCGGTGAACCAGAATCCGCCGGATTTGTCGAACACCAGGTCGTTCGGGGCCGACAACCGGTGGCCGCCGCATTCGGTGTACAGCGTGCCCACGCGGCCGTCGTGCGGATCAATACGCTGGATGGATCCACCAGCGTAGTCGGGGGCGGGCCCGATCGCCATGAAACTACCACGCCGATACAAGCCACCGCCGTTGTTGCAGCAATAGAGAGCACCATCCGGGCCCAGCGCGAGCCCGTTGGGGCCGCCGCCGGTCTGCGAGAGCACGGTTTTGGTGCCGTCGGGCGTCACTCGCCAGACGCAACTCTGCCGGATGTCGGTGAGCGCCACCGATCCATCCGGCATGACCACTGGACCTTCGGCGAACCCGAAACCGTCGGCCAGAATGCGGACGTCCTGCATGGGTTACCTCCGTGATGCTCCGGGCCGCTGCGCGGGTTTGCGACCCTACTCCTTTACGCCGCCGGCCATCAGCCCCCGCACCAGATAGGCGCGGACGAAGAATGTAAACACCAGCACCGGCAGCATCACCAGCACGCCGGCGGCGGCGATCTTGCCCCACTCCCACCCTGCATATTGCATGAAGTTGACGATCGCCACCGGGGCGGTCATTGCATCGGTCCGCGTGAGTATCAGGGCAAAGAAAAAGTCGTTCCAGGACAGGATGAAACACAGAATGCCGGTTGCTGCGAGGCCCGGCGCCGATAGCGGCAGCGCCACCCGCAGAAAGCTGCTCCAGATACCACACCCGTCAATCCAGGCCGCTTCCTCCAGCGACCGGGGCACAGCATCGAAGAAGCCTTTCATGGTCCAGATTACGAGCGCCAGATTGAACGTGACATAGATGATTGCCAAGCCGGGGATGGTATCGATCAGTCCGATGTACGAGAAAACCAGGAAGAACGGAATGGTGAACGCGATTGGCGGCGCCATGCGGGTGACGAGGATCCACAACATCATCCGCTGTCGGCCGCGGAAGCGCCAACGCGCTAGCACGTAAGCCGCCGGCACACCGATGGCGAGCGAGAACAACGTGGCGGAAATGCTAGCGAGCATGCTATGTTCGAACGAGGCGGGAAAATCCCCCGTCCACA
The DNA here is from genome assembly GCA_963810715.1 of uncultured Pseudomonadota bacterium. Classification (GTDB taxonomy): domain Bacteria; phylum Pseudomonadota; class Alphaproteobacteria; order Acetobacterales; family Acetobacteraceae; genus DATDIC01. Next base: position 43,418 of record CAWEOZ010000007.1, read on the forward strand.
GAGCCGCATAGTTCTCCAGCGTCGGGCGGAACACCAGGTTGGTGCTCATGATCTCGGCATTGCGGCGAAACGACATCTGCAGGAGCCAGAACGCCGGCAGCAGGACCAGGATCAGCAGCGCGGCCGCGCAGAACAGCCGCAGCCACGCACGCAGCGTCCGGCTATTCATCGACCGCGCCTCCGCCGGCGCGACTGACGAACAGGCTCAGCACGAACACCCCGGCCACCAGCAGTACCGCGATTGCACTGCCATATCCCCAATAGGCGAAATTGAAAGTCTGCACGAAGGCATAATAGTTGGTTACCTCGGTCGCCCCACCAGGGCCACCGTCGGTCAGCACGTAGATAAGCGGGAACGCCTTGATGCTGTCAATCAGGCGGAACAGCGCAGCCACCATCAGCGTGCTGCGGATGTAGGGCAGGCGCACGTGCCAGAAGAGCTGTACCGCCCCGGCGCCGTCGATCAGCGCCGCTTCCTGTGGTTCTTTCGGTACCATCTGCAAGGCCGCCAGGACCATCAGCATGGTAAACGGGAACCATTCCCAGGTGTCGGCGGCAGCGATCGCCCAGATGGCAGTGGAGGCGTCGGTTATCAGCGAATGGAAGGGCATGCCCAGGTTTGCCGCCAGCCGGTGCAGCGGACTGATATCGGGCGTGTAGATCACCTTCCAGATGATCGCCACCACGATCGGCGGCAGCACCATGGGGATGAGAAAGCCGGTGCGGATCGCCTCCAGCAGCTTCGAGGGCCGGTCCAGCAACAGCGCGAGCCCCAGCCCCACCAGCAGTTGCAGGGCCACCGTCACCACCGACAGTTCCACCTGCACCCATACGGAGTGCACGAACTCCGGCGCTTCGAACGCTTGCTGGTAGTTTTGCCACGGCGCGGAGAACTCGAACGAGCCTGGCTGGGTCGGTGTCCATGGTGTCAGGCTGGTGATCACCAGCCAGATCGCCGGCCCGAGAGTGACGATGGCGAGGACGAGCAGCGCCGGCGCCAAGCCCCTGAGGAACGCGTGCCGTTGCTCTCGCGCCCAGGCCGTCGTGCCGGGACGCGGAGTCGCCGATCGTGCGCGGAAGATCATCGTCCCAAATGGCGGACGGCGAAGGTCGAACAACCGCTTGCACCGAAACCAGGGCGACGGCGCAAACGGTGATCCTGATCATCCCGGTGGCGCCCGTGTTTCAAAGTTTCACTCCGGCGCGCTGCAGGGCCTTTATCAAACCATGTCGGTTCATAGTGGGTTCCTCCCACTTTTGTTCGGGCGTTGCGATGCGATTACAATTTGACGCCGGCTCGCGCGAGCGCGCGCAACGAGTTCTGCTGGGCCCGCTGCATCGCTTCCTTGGCATTCATCTGCTTCGACACAATGGTCTGGATGGCGATATCGATCTCGCGATCGATCGGCGGGTAAGGCGGCACCGTCCGGTAGACCGAATAACCCTTGCCGCCGAGCTTCAGTGTCTCGAGATAAAGCTGTGCCACGTCCACCCCGTTGATCATCGAACGCTGCCGGAACTCCGGCAGTTCGATCATCGATGCGCGAGTCACCGAGCTGTAGCCGTGCTCGCGGAACATCCGCAGCAGCAATTGCTTCGACATCGCCCAGACGATGAACGCCCACGCCGCATCCTTATTGCGCGACCCGATCGGGATCCCCCATCCATGCGCCGCGATATCGGGAAACCGCCCGGCCGGCCCGCCTGGCATCAGCGACAAGGAGCAGGTCTTTGCCACCTTGCTGTCTTTGTTCGCCATCTGCACCAGAAACGTCTCGTTGCTGGTGGAATAGTTGACGGTGCCATCCTTCTGGGCCTGGAGCACCTGGTCATAGGTGTAGGAAAGCACGCCATCCGGCCCGTAGCTGCGCAGCATGTCGGAGAAGAAATCGGCTGCCTGCACCGCCTCCGGCGAATCGAGCAGCGGATGCAGGTCGTCCGGCGGATGCGCAAACACATGGCCGCCGAAACCTTGCAGATACGGGATAAAGGTCCACCCATAGTGGTTTTCGGCGACGAACGGCACAGGCCCACCCTTGCCCTTGAGAGCCCTTAACGTCGTCGCCATCTCGTCGAACGTGTCCGGCTGCTTTAGTCCGGCCTGCTGAAACAGATCGAAGCGGGAGCAACCGGCCATGTGCACGTCCGCGATCCACGGTATCGCGTGCAGACGCCCCTGCCGGTCCTTGAACGCCGTGGTGGTTCCGGGGATGAAATCGCCGACATCGAAATCGGCCGGCGTCCTGGCGGGATCGTGAATGAAATCCTCCAGCGGCGTGGTCCAGCCGGCCCCTACCCAGCGCCCGGAATAGATAAACGTGACATTGATCACGTCATGCGCCGCCGACCGTGTGGACAGCTCGATATCCATGCGCTGATTGTAGATCGGGAAAGAAGGAGTCTCGTACACTACCTTGGCGCCGGTGGCTTGCTCGAATTCTGGGATATAGCTCTTCAGGAACTCGGAATAGGATGTACTCCAGCACGCGACGTGCAGGGTGAGCCCATCGAACTTCTTCGCGCCCCCTTGCGCCGGCGCCTTTGCCGGCAGGGCGAGCAGACCCGCACCGGTGGCGGCACCCGCGAGCAGGTCGCGGCGGCGGATAGGTGGCTGAAATCGAGTCATGTCGTGGTGTCCTCCCCCGGTTCCGTCTTGTCGTGCCAAGCTTGGGTGATGACACCGAAACTGACAAGCGAATGTGCAGACCCGGAGGAGATATCGTGATCCGAGATAATCCGTTGCACGACCGACTTGCCGCCCATCTTGCATCGGAGCTGCGCGACACCGCGGTGGCGCATGAGCTGGCATCGTTCATCCTGCAGGACGCGCTGTCCTGGCAGGCGCCGGCAACCGCGCCGGGGCGGATGCGGGCGATATTCGCATTCACGTTCGGCAACCGGATGCTACCGAATGGGAACCGGGTGCCCGGACCGGTGAATGAACGACTTGCCGAATGTGCAATCGACCTGCATCGCGTCTCGGGCGCTACGGTGTATGCGCAATGGGAGATCGCTGAGGTGCTGGATGGGCGGATCGCAGGGGACGCGCTGATGCCGATCTTTCCCGGCCGCGACTCGCGGGGCGAGCCGGTTTACTTTGGCACCGGCGCGGTCGTCGCCGGGATTGCGGCGCGGGTGGGCGATGCTGCAACTATTGGGCCGGTGGGAGTGGTTGCGTTTGCCGATCATCTGTATCGGGCGGTGATGACGGCGCGGGGCGCTGGGTTCGATGCGTGGGCGCCGGCGGGCATGGCGATGCCGGCGGAGTGACCATGCCGAATTCAGGCCAGGCCTGGTGCCGTTGCCGGCTGGCTTATCTGCTGCACGACATCATGCTGCGGGTGGCGGAGCGGCGGGCCGAGTTCGTGGGGGCCGGGTGGGGCTGAAGTGCAGGTTTTCGAGGCTTCGTTCGGCCTTCATGGTACGGCGCCTGCGTCGAGAGACGTCCGGTGCTGCCGAGCCGATGTCGAAGCGTGGGCATCTGATCGGGCGATTTGCTGCGTTTGGGGATCGCTGTCCGGGCGCATGTGACCAAGGTCTCGAACGCTGTCGCGTGGCTTCCGACATGCCGCCGAATTGTCATCACACACCGATATCGCTCTATACTCATCCCCGATGAAGCATTGGCGAACTCGAACACATCGCCTGGGATCGGTTCGACCCGACCAAAGTCGATCCGGCCACCATTCCGCTCGTCAAAGCGGCCGCGATGGTGGAACGGAACGGCACGGACTATGCTATGTATCTCAGCCGCGTCTTCCACGACGACCCCGACTTCCGCGCGGCCGCCGACTACTGGGCGGAGGAAGAAGTGCAGCATGGGGAGGCGCTGGGCAGATGGGCGATGCTCGCCGATTCCGGGCTGGGACTACCCGGCCGCCTTCGCCCGCTACAAGGCAGGCTACAGCCTGCCGCTGGATGCCGAGTCTTCGGTCCGCGGCTCACGTACCGGGGAGCTGATCGCCCGCTGCATGGTCGAGACCGGTACATCCAGCTACTACACCGCCCTGGCCGATGCGACGCAGGAACCGGTGCTGGGTCAGATCTGCCGCCACATCGCGGCCGATGAGTTCCGTCATTTCAAGCTGTTCTACGACCATATGCGCCGCTATCTCGCCCGCGAGCGCATCGGTCTGCCGCGCCGCCTGATGATCGCTGCCGGCCGCATTACCGAGAGCGAGGACGACGAACTCGCCTATGCCTGGCACTGCGGCAACGAGCCGGCCGGCATCGCCTATGACCGCCGCCGGTGCATCGCCGCTTACATGGCGCCGGCCATCGGGTTCTACCGCTTCCGCCATGTCGAGCGCGGCATGGGCATGATCTTCAAGTCGGTCGGCCTGCCGCCGCGCGGCCGCCTGTCGGACCTGGCTGCGAAGACCATGTGGCGCCTTCTGCACTGGCGGGGCCGTCGGCTCGCCCGCCAGGCGGCAGCCGCTGCCGACTGACAGGCGATCCACCGAGACGGATGTCATTGCAGCCGCCGCAAAGGCGGCGCGATGCAATCTCCTGCGCGACGTAGGGGATTGCTTCGTCGCCCCCATTACTCGTCGCGACAAAGGGCCGTTGCTGCTCAGCGCCACCCGACTCGCTCAAAAAACCCAGCCATCTCGGCCGCGGCGCGATCCGGATCCTCACGATGCGGGAAATGCCCCACTTCCGGGAACGGCGCCAGGTCAAGTTCGGCAAACGTCTCGCCAAGGCGATCGGTCCATTCAGAGGGGAACAGCGGATCCCGCTCAGCCCACCGCACACAAGTGGGAGCCGTGATCGGCGGCAATGCGCTTGCTTCGCCCGTCATCATCGCCACCCGTCCGGCGTGGCTCGCACGATAGTAGGCGAAACCGCCGGCAAGGTTTCCTGGCTTCATGAAATTGTCGGTAAACGCGGAAAGCACATCATCGAACGCATCTTGCCGATAGGCCCAGTGGCGCAGGAAGTGCGAGATGTAGGTTCGGCAGCTCTCTGCCGATGCCCCCACCAGCGCCGGCGCCATCTCCATCTGATGGAATGATTGATACCATATCTCGGTTAGGCGGTCCGGCGTGCCCAGGCGCGACCCGATCCCCGGATAGACGAAATCGAAGAAGAACAATCCGGCCACGCGTGCTGGTGCCATGCGCGCCATCACCTGCATCACCGCGCCACCAACGTCGTGACCGACGATACCGATGCGCTCAACGTCAAGCGCGTCGAGCAACGCCAGCATATCCGCAGCGTGGCCCTCCGCACCCCACGGACCGTTCGGCTTGTCGCTATCGCCGAAGCCGCGCAGATCAGGAGCGATCAGCCGGAACCGCTCAGCCAGGCGAATCATCACCGGTTCCCAAGTCAACCAGAACTCCGGCCAACCATGCAGTAGCAGAAGCGGCGCCCTGCTTCCCACCTGGACTGTATGAATCGAGGCACCGTTCACCCGCACGACCACATGATGCATGCTCTGCCCCTCGTCGCAATCCGTCGCTGCCCAGGATAGCCGAAATCTGCACCCCAGCAGCACCTGCCATCTCCGCTATGGATGTCCGTGAAGCCGTTGCGCTAAGATAAGTGACTCGGAGTCGCGGCTCGAGCCCGGATCGCGATCGAACCGTCCAGGAAGTTGTTCAGGGAACCACAGCTTTGCAGCCCCGGTATTGGATTCGCATCCTGCTGATCATCCCCTTCGTCGCCATGCTCTGGGTGCCGTTCTACAACCGCACCGAACCGACGCTTTGGTCGTTTCCATTCTTCTACTGGTACCAGCTCGTCTGGATCCTGATCAGCGCCGTGGTGATCGGCCTGGTCTACCTGGTCGAGCACGGGGGGGAGCCGTAGTCCGATGAACGCGACTGCAGTTCTCGTCTTCGTATTGCTGTTCGTCCTGATCACTTGGCTGGGCTTCGTTGCCGCGCGCTGGCGCAAGGGTGATCTCGACCTGCTGCATGAATGGGGCCTGGGCGGGCGCCGGTTCGGCACCTTCATCACCTGGTTCCTGCTCGGCGGCGATCTTTACACCGCCTATACCTTCATCGCCGTCCCGGCATTGCTGTATGGCGCCGGCGCGATCGGCTTCTTCGCCGTGCCGTACACCATCATGATCTATCCCATCCTGTATCTGGTGTTCCCCCGCCTCTGGAAGGTGTGCCACAGGCACGGCTACGTCACCTCGGCGGATTTCGTGCGCGGCCGGTTCGGCAATCGCTGGCTGGCGTTGGCCATTGGTGTTACGGGCATCCTCGCCACCATGCCGTACATCGCGCTACAGCTCGTCGGCATGCAGGTGGTGATCGGGGGACTTGGCTTTCAGACGGGCGGACTTGCGGGCGATTTGCCGCTGATCATCGCATTCGTGATCCTGGCGGCGTTCACCTATACCTCAGGCCTGCGGGCGCCGGCCATGATCGCGGTAGTGAAGGATCTGCTGATCTACATTACCGTCATCGCCGCCATCATCGTGGTGCCGATCCAGCTTGGCGGGTATGGCAAGATTTTCGCGGCCATTCCCGCACCCAAGCTGCTGCTCGCGCACCCGCCGGCCGGGTCCTGGGGCAGTTTCGGCACCTATGCCACGCTTGCGCTGGGTTCGGCGCTGGCGCTGTTCCTGTATCCGCACTCCATCACCGGCATTCTCGGCGCTTCCGGTGGCCGGGTAATCCGCCGCAACGCCGCGCTGCTGCCGGCCTATTCGTTGATGCTGGGCTTCCTTGCACTGCTCGGGTTCATGGCGGTTGCAGCCGGGCTTGCAGCCAATCCCGCTTTTGCCGGTGGATTCAAGCTTTACGGCAACAGCTTCGCGGTGCCGGCGCTGATCCTGTCGGCGTTTCCCGACTGGTTCATCGGACTCGCGTTCGCCGCTATCGCGATCGGCGCCCTGGTTCCGGCGGCGATCATGTCGATAGCGACCGCGAATATCTTTACGCGCAACATCTATCGCGAGTTCATCAACCCGGTGTGCACCGATGCGCAGGAGAGTTCAGTTGCCAAGTTCGTCTCATTGCTGGTGAAAGCCGGCGCACTGGTGTTCATCTTCGCGCTGCCACTGCAATACGCGCTGTGGCTGCAACTGCTCGGTGGCGTCTGGATCATTCAGACGCTGCCGGCGGTGCTGCTGGCGCTTTATACCCGCATGCTGAACGGTTGGGCACTGCTGGTCGGCTGGGCCGTGGGCATGATCCTGGGCACATGGATGGCTGCGTCGGTGAATTTCGCGCCGGTATTCCCGATCACGCTGCTCGGCACCACGATCCCCTGCTATATCGCGCTCTCGTCGCTGATCGTGAACCTGATCGTCACAGTGGTGCTGTCGCTGTTGTTCAACCCGGTCATCTCCGACCGCCACCGGGACGTGACCAGCGCCGAGGATTACGCCTGAAAATTTCCTGCCTTGCCGGATTGGCTACCGTGAGACCGAGCATGTCGGTGTAAAATAACGCCGCGCGCCGGGTTGCGCCGTCCCTTCACCGCGACTTAACCCCCTGCCTCCACCTTCGCCGGCTGGAGATGACCCTTCCCGCCGGACCCATGCGTCTATTATCCGATCGCATCCGACTACTTCGCGGCGCTGTCGCCAACTTGCAGCAGGGGCGCTTTGCCGCTGCCGAGCAAACATCCCGCCTGCTGCTCGCCACCGGTCACGACGCTCAGGCCGAGCTGGTTCTCGGCCTTGCTCTCGGTGCTCAGGGCGAGTTGGCGCGGGCGATGCCGCTGCTGGACCGCGCGGCGGAGTCGCGTCCCGACCATGCCCACCCCCGCCGTGATCTTGGCGAGCTGCTGGCGGCTGTAGGTCGCTCTGCCGAGGCCATCCCGCATTATCAGGCCTGGCTGGCTCAGGCGCCGGGCGATGCTGCCGCCCACCATGCGCTTGGGTTGCTGTGCGCAGAGCTTGGGCGCACTGTGGATGCGATTCATCATTTTGAGCGCGCCGTTACCCTCGACCCCGGTCCGGCGATGGGCTGGTCCAATCTCGGCATGATGCTGAAAATTGAGTGCCGTTTCGAGCGAGCGATCGCAGCCCATGACGAAGCCGTCGCCCGCGCTCCGAAGGACCCGCAGATCCGGGTCAACCGCGCCGTCGCCCTACTGCACGCAGGCCGGATGACAGAGGCGTGGCGCGATTACGAATATCGCTTGCGCCAACCAGGCCACACAACGCGTCCGCTGAACTCGCTACTTCCCGACATCACCGGTCTGGACCTCGCCGATCGCACTATTCTGGTGACGCACGAGGATGGCTATGGCGACACGTTGCAATTTATCCGCTATGTCCCCCTGCTCGCCGCTAGCGGAGCGCGTGTGATCCTGGAGGTGCCGCCGCCGCTCACGCGGCTTCTCTCCACTCTGGACGGCGTTATCGAGCTTCGCGCGGCCGCCTCGTCTCACCGACTTGCGGGAGAAAGCCTGTCCCGGACGTGTCCCGGAGGGGCCGCGAATGGCGCTGGGGGTCATGAGGCGTCCTTCGATTATCACTGCCCCGTCTTCAGCCTTCCGCGTGCCTTCGCCACCACGCTTGCGACGATTCCCGGCACCACCCCCTACCTCCGTCCCGACCCCGAGCTGGTCGCGGCCTGGTCGCACCGGCTCCCCCCAGCCACTGCCCGGCGCATCGGCCTGGTCTGGGCCGGGCAGGCGCGCCCCTGGCTGGCCGGGTTCACCACGCTCGATTCCCGTCGCAGCACCAGTCTGGCGCAGTTTGCCCCGCTGGCTGGCACCATTCCGGAGGTGCACTTCGTCAGCCTCCAGAAGGGACCTGCCGCTGCCGAGGCCCACACGCCACCTGCCGGCATGCGCCTTCATGATCCGACTTCCGGTATCGCCGACTTCGCTGATACCGCCGCAATTATTGCGAACCTGGACGTTGTAATCAGCGTCGATACCTCCGTGGTGCATCTCGCCGGGGCGCTGGGAAAACCGGTGTTCCTGCTCGACCGATACGACAATTGCTGGCGCTGGCTGAGGGACCGGGAGGATAGCCCGTGGTACCCGACACTGCGCATCTTCCGCCAGGAGACGCTGGGCGATTGGACCGGGCCCATGCGCCGGGTCGCCGCCGCTTTGGGCGCCGGCTTCCCAAATGCCGCCGGACAGTGCAAACCGAGGGCATGATCCATACCCGCATCCGCAAGTTCAATACGCGCGATACCTATCCGGAGCAGAAGCTCGACAACGATCTGTGCCAGGCCGTGATTGCCGGCAATACGATTTACCTGCGCGGCCAGTGCCCGCAGGATCTGGACACCAGTGTCAGTGTCGCCACCGGCGATCCCGCCGGCCAGGCCGAGCAGGTGATGCGCAACATCGATACGCTGCTGCGCGAATGCGGCTCAGCGCTCGACCACATCACCAAGGCCACTGTATATCTGACCGACATCCGCCACCGCGAGCTGGTTTACCGCGTGCTTGGCCGCTGGCTGAAGGGCGTGTTCCCGGTCTTCACCGGCCTCGTTGTTGTTGCCCTTGCGCGTCCCGAATGGGTGGTGGAGGTGGACATAATCGCGGTAAAGCCGTCGCTGGCAGAGACAAGAGTCCTGACGTATGGCGGCCCAGAACCTCCATGACGATCCCGACTTCTTCGCCGGGTATGCGCAACTGCCGCGTTCGGTGTCCGGGCTGGCCGCAGTCTTCGAAGGCCCTGCGTTCCAGCGCCTGGTGCCCGCATCGCTGCATGGCCCGCGGGTGCTCGACCTGGGCTGCGGGATGGGGTATCTGGCGCGGGAGCTGCGTGCCCGTGGGGCGCGCGAGATCGTTGCAGTTGATATCTCAAAGCGCATGCTGCAGGACGCGCGCGCCCATACCGACGACCCTGCCATCGCGTGGCCGCCGCACTTCGTCCCGGCCGCCGCTTCGCCTTCTCGGTCGAGCATCCGATCTGCACCGCGTCCGGCATCAGCTCGTGGAACATCGCGCCCGACGGCACGCGCCGGTGGACCGCGACGGTGGGGAGGGGAACGCCGCACCAGCGGGTTCGTCGGTGATGTCGTGAAATACCACCGTACCATCCTGTACAGGTACGTGAACGCGCTGCTCGACGCCGGCTGCCGCCTCGCCCGCCTGAAGGAACCGCAAGCCGATCCGGCCACGCTGCCGGCGCACCGCGAATGGCACGACGAGCGCCGCGGCCCGACCTTCCTGCTGGTCGCCGCCGACCGTCGCGCGTAAGCCGATGCAGCCCGTAACGGCGGTTGCCTTGCCCCAGCCCGCCGACTAGGCGCCGACGTCGAGCTGCGCGAGCTCGTCAAAAGCTTCGGCGGCGATGCGCCAGCCGTGGCCGGCCTGTCGCTGGCGATTGCACCGGGCGAGCTTGTGTCGTTTCTCGGCCCATCCGGCTGCGGCAAGACGACGACCCTGCGCATCATCGCCGGCTTTGTGCATCCGGATTCTGGTCGTGTGCTGATGAAGCAGACAGACATCACCGATCTTCCCTCGAATAAGCGGAATATCGGCATGCTGTTCCAGAGCTACGCCCTCTTCCCGCATCTCACAGCGGCCGATAACGTCGCGTTCGGTCTGAGGATGCGGCGCGTTCCCCGCCACGAACGGCGGCGGCGAGTGGAGGAGGCGCTCGATCTTGTCCAATTGCGGGACTTCGTGGACCGGTTCCCGCACCAGATGAGTGGCGGTCAGCAGCAGCGCGTGGCGCTCGCCCGCGCCATCGTGATCCGCCCCCGCGTGTTGCTGCTGGACGAGCCGCTCAGCAATCTCGACGCCAAGCTGCGTCGCGACATGCGAACGGAAATACGGCAATTGCAGCAGCAACTCGGCATTACGACGATCTTCGTCACGCACGACCAGGAAGAGGCGCTGACGATCTCCGATCGTATCGTGGTGATAAATCGCGGTCGCGTCGAACAGATCGGCCAGCCCTCAGAGATTTACCGATTTCCGCGGACGTTGTTCGTTGCCCGCTTCATCGGTGAGGCCAACATCCTGTCCGGCAGCCTGGAGGCTTCACAGGCCGGCCAGGCGCGTTTCCTTACCGGTGCCGGAGCGGTGCTGGCTGCGACCCCGGACGCCGAATTGCCCGTCGGGGCGGCGGCAGTGGCCACCGTACGGGCAGAAAACGTGCGCGTCTTCAGGCCAGATGATCCCCGATCCGACCGTTACGCCAACCGCTTTGTAGGCATTGTCGAAGCGACCACCTATCTCGGCGCCGCCATCGCCGTACGGGTCCGGATCGATCCTGCGATCAGTCTGCACGCCGTGGAGCAGAGCAGCGAGGCAGATGCGGACCAGCCAGACCATATCCCCCGTTCCGGCGAGACGGTGACGATCGCCTGGCATGCGGACTGCTGTCGCATTATTCGGGCTGCATGATCACGACAGCGGCCTGATCCATAGTGGGGACCGCCGATGGCGGCGATTGACAGTCCGGATGCTGTGATGGAGGCTGACGAGCGTACGGCATTTGCGCTCAACCGGCTTGTTGGGTTGATGCACCGGGCATTCGGCCGACGCGCGTAAAGGGAGCAGAACGGATGCCAGTGCGGCAGATCATTGTCACCCTCGGCGGGGTCGAGGGGATTGCTGACATGCTTTACGATGTCGCGCCAAAGACCTGCGCCGCGGTATGGAACGCGCTGCCGCTTACTGAGACCATCAACCACGCCAACTTTTCCGGTGAGGAGGTCTCCTGTCCTACCTTCGGGTTGATGTGGGAAAGAGAAAATCAGCTTTATGACAATCAGCCCGGCGATCTCGGCTATTTCGTCGGCGGGCCGGCAATTTGCATCTATTACGGCGCCTTGCGGGTCATCAGTCCCGGAAACGTGTTCGGGCGCATCGTGACCAATCTGCCGCGAATCCAGGAGATCGCCCACCGCTCCTGGAAGGAGCCGGGCATCCGGATGGATCTGCGCCGGCGGGAGTCCTGAGATGGCAGACACGAAGGAAACGGTCGAACAGCTCATCGCCCGCGTCGACGCCGCGACGCTGACGCTTCATAAGGGTGAGGCCGAGGATGTTCGCCGCGTCACCCAGCTTCTGGGCGCCATGGGTCAGTCCTTCACCACCACGATGTTCGCGTACCAGCAGGCGAGCACCGTGCGCGACGGCGTTGGTTTCATCGCCAGCCTGGCGGAGAAGTTTTCCACCGAACTTTGGCTTCCCATCGTTGCTGCTGAGCAGTTCCGCCGCCCGGTGGCGACGCTGCGGGCGCGCTATGCCCTGCACGACACCGCTGCCCTGCACGAGGACGCCGCGCGCCTGGCCCCCGGGCTCGACGGTGCCGCCTTGCTTCGGCTGACGCGGACAATGATCGTCTATTACGCGTTCCTGCTGCGCCGGCTGCGCGATCTGCTGCCGTTCTACGAGCTGTCGGTGGCGTTCGAGGGGCACAAGCGCATTGCCGAACGGGTTGCCATCTCGCCAACCGGCAAAGGGATCGATTGAAGCCGCCCGGCTGATGCGACCGAGACGATTCCGGTCCCGAGATCGCACGGATGCACTCGGCGTCCGCTGGAATGGCCTGGCGGTTCCGGGGCTGGTGCTGCTAGCAGCCGGGTTCGTCATGCCCATGCTGCTGCTCGCCGGGTATAGCGTGCTGCACGACGGCGCCAACGGGCAGGTGAGAGGACCCGTCACCGCTATCAACTACATCGCCATTGTGACCGATCCGCTTTATCTGCGCGTGCTGAGCAACACCGTCCTGCTCGGCGCCGCGGTCACCTTGATCTGTGCCTGCCTTGCGTATCCGCTGGCCTATTTCCTGGTGCGATCGCGCTCCCGCTGGCGGGGTCCGCTGATGTTCCTGATGATCACCCCGTTGATGATCAGCAGTGTCATCCGTAACATCGGCTGGATCCCTATCCTGGGTGACAATGGCGCGGTCAACGTGGCGTTGCTCGCCAGCGGGGTGATCAACCACCCCCTGCTTCTGATGAACAATCTCACCGGTGTCGTGATCGCCCTGGTTCACGCGCTGTTGCCGTTCATGACGCTGATGCTCATGGCGGTCATCCAAGCGATCCATCCGGAGGTCGAGGAGGCGGCTCGGATGCTCGGCGCCAATCCCTGGCGTTCGTTCTGGGAGGTGGTGTTTCCGCTGAGCCGGCGCGGCCTTGCCGCCGGTTGCGCGCTGGTCTTCTCGATCGCTGTTAGCTCCTACACCACGCCGACCATCCTTGGCGGTGGCCGGGTGCTGGTGATGGCCACGTTCATCGCCCAGCAGATCCAAAGCGTGCTGCGCTATGCCTTCGGCTCGGCGCTGACCATCGTGTTGTTCGTGGTGGCGTTGTCGCTCTCGGTCCTGTCCTCGAAATGGCTTGAACGGCGGGACGCATAACCGGATGAGGGCGCTGTTCCGACTGCTGATCCTGGCGATCTACCTGTTCCTGATGGCGCCGCTGATTTTCGTTATCATTTCCTCGTTCGGCGATGCCGCTATGCTGGCTTTTCCACCCCGCAACTTCACCTTGCGGTGGTACGGACAGATCTCGCCGAGCTGCTCGACGCGCTGTGGATAAGCCTGCAGGCTGCGGCAGCCACCGCTGCCATCTCCACCCTGCTCGGCGTATGGATCGCGTTCGCCATCGCACGGGGTCGCGGCGCGTTCCCGGCATTGCTGAAGGCGCTGTCGATCGCGCCACTGTCGGTGCCTCATCTGGCGATCGGAATTGCCCTTTATCAGGCCACGATGCTGTCATGGGACTTCTCCGGCGTGCAGCTTGCCGGCACGTTCTGGGGGTTGGTCTCGGGCAAAGCGTGATCGCGGTGCCTTTTGTGGTTAGGGGCACGCTTGCCGGGCACGCGCATATCGATCCGCGAGCCGAGGAAGCCGCCCTTTCGCTGGGGGCGTCGCGATGGCGCGCGTTGCTTGGGGTCACTCTGCCGGCAATTCGCCCGGGGCTTGTCTCCGGCGCGTTCCTTGCGTTCCTTGCGTCATTCGACGATGTCCCCGTAGCACTGTTCATGGGCGGCGGCGAGAACTCCACCACGTTCCCGCTGCAGGTTCTGGCATCGCTTGAGTACAGCCTGAAGCCCGATATCATGGCCGTATCCACCCTCATCATCGTGGCCTCGGTGGTACTGATGGCGATACTTGACCGTCTGTTCGGGCTCGAACGCTTCCTGCACGGGCGATCCGCAGGCTGACTCGCAGACGCGATCGAGGACCGCTGCTCATATCGGGGAGAATGAACTCATGGCGATATCACCGTTCCACATCACCCGCCGCAGGTTCGCCGGGATGGCGACCGCCGGCGGCCTGGCCGTTGCGTCGGGGCGTGCCGCGGCGGAGAACGTCACGCTAAGGATTACCACGAATGGTGGTGATTTCGAGCAGTTCGAGACCCGCTATCTCGACGACCGGTTCACGGCAGATACCGGCATCCGCCTGATCCGGATTGCTGCCAATCCACCGGACCAGGTGCAGAAGCTTATTGCCAGCCGTGGCCGGCCGGTGCCGTTCGATGTTGCCGGGCTGGATGACAAGACACAGCCTGTGGCGATTGCCGCCGGCACACTGGCCAAGATCGATCCTAAGATCGTTACCAATCTTTCTTTTCTGTACGACAGTGCCAAACAGCCGGACGGGTACGGACCAGCCGTCCTGTTCTGGTCATGGGGACTGATCTACAACCAGAAGGCATTCCGTGATCACAGCATTCCGGACCCGACCTCATGGGCCGATCTGTGGGATCCGCGGCTCGCGGGCAAGGTCGCCATCTCTGATATCACCGGTCCGGGTGGCGTCGATTTCGTGCTGAAGGCCGCCCAGCTCGCCGGCGGCAACGAAAGCAACCTGACCCCTGGCCTACAGAAGATCGCACAACTGAAGGTGGAATTGTACTACTCCTCCTCCAATGACGTCCGCACCAAACTGATGTCTGGCGACGTATGGGCTGCACCATGGAACAACGGCCGTTCCTGGAACCTGATCGACTTAGGTTTTCCGGGCCGCTTTGTTTATCCGAAGGAGGGCGGATTTCTGCACACGTCCACCATCGACGTGGTGGGGGGCACGAAATTTCCCAAACAGGCGCAGCTTTTCATCAATTACGCGCTCGATCCACTGTATCAGCTGGCGCTGCTGTACTTCCCCTATGGCCCGGTGAACCGCAGCTTGCAGTGGGTGCTGCAGGATTATCCCAATCTCGCCAAGAAGGTCCCCACCGGCCAGCTCGCCGCTCTGTCGGTTCCCGACTGGAAGGCGGTGTTTTCCAACTTCGCTGGGCTGGTGGATCAATGGAACCGGATCGTGAAATCCTGACAGCAATCCCGACGTCCCGGCACCTTTGAGCGGAGATCAAGTTGATTACACGCGGAACCAGAAGCTTTGGCGTCGTGCTGCCGCATTTCGGGCCGCACGCCAGCGCCGACCTACTAATACGTTCGGCGAAGCGGATCGAGGAGTTGGGGTTCGACGCGGTGTGGGTTCGCGACCATCTCGTTTATGAGCCGCGACCTTACGATGATCCCGATATCACCCATATTGAACCGTTCGTGGTGTTGTCGGCGCTTGCCGGGGTGACGAAGAAGCTGGTGCTTGGCACGGCGACGCTTATTCCGCATCGGCACCCGATCTATGCCGCGTTGCTGCTGGGCTCGCTGCAGCATTTCGCTGGGGCAGGACGGGTGATTGCCGGGTGGGGGCTCGGCGGCCATGATATCGACTTCGAATCAATCGAGATGGGCGGGCTGGATCGAAGGAAGCTGATGCGCGAGCAGATCGATGTGATCCGCCAGCTGTGGACCGGGGGGAAGATCGATTTTGCCGGCGAGTTCTATCGGTTTGGCGGGGTGGCTATTCGTCCTGTTCCGAAAACGCCCGCCGACATTCCGATCTGGTATGGCGGCGCCAGCAAGGCCGCTGCCCGCCGGGCGGTGGAGTTCTGCGACGGATGGATCTCCTCACGGATGCCGCGTCGGGATGTGCAGGAGCGGATCGGGCGCATGCAGCGTCTGGCCGCCGAGGCGGGTCGGGACCCCCCGATTGTCGGCGCGATCCCGTATATGAGTCCCGGGCGCACCATCGAGGACGGGGCTCGGCATTTCAACTTGCCGGAGCTTTGCGCGGCGATGACGAAGTCGTTCATTGTGCCGCCTTCCGGGGCGTTTCGCACGATCGAGGATATGGACGGTGCGGCGATCGCCGGTCCGGCGGACGTGATCGTGGAGAATATTCAGCGGTTCCACGAGATCGGGGTCGAACATTTCGTGTTCGATTTCCGCACCCGCTTCGCCCAGTTCGAGGAATGCGTTGAGATGGTCGGCGCGGAGGTTCTGCCACGCCTGCGGCGCATGCATGCGCCTATGTAATTCACTGCGTGCGAGCGCGTTTTGCCTGGCGGTCCTGACGCTGCAGCCACTGGTCAGCGCCGGCGCAGCGCCGGCGCAGTCGGGCAGCATCCCGAATGGCGACGGGCAGCTTGCGGCATCCATCGCGGGTACCAGCTTGCGTGTGTTCACCTATCGTCCGGCAGGATGCGCACCCCGCCTGCTGCTGCTTGTGTTTCATGGCAGCAGCCGCCGGGCGGCGGCATATCGCGATCACGCGAAACAGCTTGCCGATCGAGCCTGTGCCGTCGTCCTGGCCCCGGAGTTCGATCGCAAGCGATTCCCGCGCGCACTGTACCAATACGGCGGTACGGCGCTGGAGGCACCCGGCCGGCGAACGATCGACCTGATGCCGCCGCTGACGGTGTGGGCGCGCGCGGCGGCCGGGGAACCGCTTTGCCGTTCGTGTTGCTCGGCCATTCCGCCGGGGCGCAGTTCCTGAACCGTGTGGCCGCCTTCGTGCCCACGGGAGCGGCCGGCATCATCATTGCCAATCCATCTACGTGGGTGCTGCCCAGCATCAGCATTGCGGCCCCTTACGGTTTCGGTGGGACGGCGTCGGACACTGACGACGCGGTGCGCGCCTATTTGGCCCAGCCGATCACCGTGCTGTTGGGCACCGCGGACACGGGCACGAAGGAGCTGGCTATGAGCCCGTCGGCGATGGCGCAGGGGCCGAATCGCCATGCCCGCGGTCTTCACATGGTCCGCATGGCGCAAGACGTGGCGAACAGCCACGGCTGGCGGTTAGGCTGGCGGTTGGCGGAGGTGCCGGGCGTCGCCCATGACGCCACGGCGATGTTCAACTCCGCCCAGGCGTTGGAGGCGATCCGTCGCGCCGTGCCGGACGCTTGCAAGATGACCGCGTGTGTGTCGCTTACCCGGCGGGACCATGTTGCGCGGCGTTTGTTCGGGCGGCATCGGCTGCGGCCGGGGAGGCGGCGCGCCGGGTGTGCCTTGCAAGATCACCCCGCCGCCATGGTAAGCGCGGTTCGCCTCGGGCGTGAACGGGCCTCTGTCGATCGGCTTTCCGGTCGAGTGCCAGTTTTGACCTGTGGTGTTTTGTCCGGTCGCCGGCTGGGCCGAAACAGAACCGCAGGCGAGCATCGTCATCAGCGCAACGAGACATACTTCGCGCATCGCGGTCTCCTGTGTTTCCGTGCCGGCAATGTTGTGTCGGCGACGGATCAGGTGCAATCACGTCATCGCGTGATCCCGGCCGGGCAAATCGGCCGGCGATGTGGGTCCCCCTCCCTCTCCGGCCCGGGTGCGCTATAGAGGCCGAAAAGGAAACCCGCCCATGGCCCGCATTCCATATCGTGAGAAAGCCGACCTGCCGCCCGAGCAGCAGGACCTGTTGGCGCGTCCGATCGCGTTGCACAAGGCGCTGGTGAACTCGCCGGGCGCGCTGCGGGCGTTTTCGGGGCTGGGGCAATATATACGGCAGGGCAGCAGGCTGGATCCTCGTGTGCGTGAGTTGGCCATCCTGCAGGTGGGCTATCTTGCGCGGTCGCCGTACGAATGGTCGCATCACATCAAGATCGGCCGCGATTTCGGAGTGACCGACGACGACGTCAACGGTATGATTGCGGATACTGAAGGGCGCTCCTGCGCGCTGGATGACCGGGTTCGCACCGTGCTGCGCGCGGCCCGCGAGATAACGCTGCAAGGCGAGGCGTCGGGCGAGACGTTCGCGGCGCTGGGTCGGCTGTTCGACACTGAATGTCTCGTGGATCTGACCGTGACGATCGCGTTCTATAACGCGGTGGTTCGCGTCCTGGGCACGCTGAAGATCGACGTGGAAAGCGACTATGAGAGCTATTTGCAGCAGTTTCCGCTGCCGAACCAGTAAGGAGCTGATTGTGAAGATCGGAGTACCAAAGGAAATCAAGACCCACGAATACCGCGGTCGGGCTGACGCCGGCCGGCGTGCGTGAACTGATCGCCCACGGCCACCAGGTGGTGGTCGAACGTGGCGCGGCCGCGGGCATCGGCATCCCAGACGATGCGTATCACGGGCGGCGGGTGCCAAGGTGGTCGATAGCGCCGAGGAGGTATTCGCCGGCGCCGACATGATCGTGAAGGTGAAGGAGCCGCAGCCGCAGGAGATCGCGCGGCTGCGGCCGCGGGCAGGTGCTGTTCACCTATCTGCACCTGGCGGCCGACAAAGTGCAGACCGAGGGGCTGGTGCGCTCCGGCGCGACCTGCATCGCGTATGAGACGGTCACCGATCGCGCGCGGCACGCTGCCGCTGCTGGCGCCGATGAGCGAGGTGGCCGGACGCATGTCCGTGCAGGTCGGCGCGCATTGCCTGGAGAAGGAGCAGGGCGGCGCGGGCATCCTGCTGGGCGGCGTGCCGGGCGTGCCGCCGGCCAAGGTCGTGGTGCTGGGCGGCGGCGTGTCGGGCACCAATGCCGCGCGCATGGCGGTGGGGCTGGAGGCGAGCGTGACCATCATCGACAAGTCGCTGCCGCGGCTGAAGGAGCTCGACCTGCAATTCGGGCCGCGCGCAACGACCTTGTTCGCCACCGTCGATGCGATCGAAGATGCCGTGCTGGCTGCCGACCTGGTGATCGGCGCCGTGCTGGTGCCCGGTGCGGCGGCGCCGAAGCTGGTCACGCGGGCGATGGTGCGGGCGATGCGGCCCGGCTCGGTGCTGGTCGATATCGCCATCGACCAGGGCGGCTGCTTCGAGACCAGCCGGCCGACCACGCATTCCGCCCCGACCTATGTGGAGGAAGGCGTGGTGCATTACTGCGTCACCAACATGCCGGGTGCGGTGCGCGCGTACCTCGACCTTCGCGCTGAACAACGCGACCATGCCGTTCGTGCTGGCGCTGGCGGATAAGGGCTGGCGGCGGGCGCTGGCGGAAGACCCGCATCTGCGCCAGGGGCTGAACGTGCATGACGGCAAGATCACGCACGCCGCGGTCGCCCACGATCTGGGATTTGCGCTATACCGATGCCGATACGTTGCTGGCGGCATGAGCAACACGGAGGTGAACGTCATGGCGGATCCGGAAATCATCGCGCTGCGGGCCAAGCTGGCGCAGCGCATGCCGCGCCGACCGAGATCGGCTCAACGACGCAAGGATTTCGATGCGCGCAGCCAGGAATATCCGGTCAGCAGCGGATGTAACCGTCGAGCCGGTGAAGGCGAGCGGCGTGCCGGCGGAATGGAGTCCACGCCGGATGCGGCCGCGACAGCGCGATGCTGTATCTGCATGGCGGGGGGTTACGTGATCGGCTCGCTGGTCAGCCACCGGCACATGGTGTGCGAGATGGGACGCGCGGCGCGCGCCCGCACCTTGGCGCTGGATTACCGGCTGGCGCCGGAAGCAGCCGTTCCCGGCTGCCGTCGAGGATGCTGTCGGCGGATATCGGTTCCTGCTGTCGCGAGGGTTGCAGCCGGACAGGATCGCACTGGCGGGCGACAGCGCCGGCGGCGGGCTGGTGGTGTCTGCGCTGGTGGCGATTCGCGATGCGGGCCTGCCGCAGCCGGCCTGCGGCTGGTGCATCTCGCCCTGGGTGGACATGGAGGCGATCGGCGACAGCATGGTGGATCAAGCCGCGACCGATCCCGCCGTGCAGAAGGAGCCGCTGCTGGAGATGGCAGCGCGCGTATCTGGACGGAGCCGATCCGCGCTCTCCGCTGGCTGCGCCGCTCTATGCCGATCTGCACTGGGATTGGCGCCGTTGCTGATCCAGGTGGGCTCGGTCGAGACGCTGCTGGATGATGCGCTGCGTCTGGCCCGGGTTGCCGGCGCGGCGGATGTTCCGTCGATCTGCAGATCTGGCCCGAGATGATCCATGTCTGGCATTTGTATCATCCGGAACTGAAGGCCGGGCGACGCGCCATCGAGGTGGGTGGCGATTTCGTCCGCGGCATGATGGGCGGCCGGGCCAGGTGAATTTTCGCTCGATGTATCGCCACGGTTTTGCCCGCGTCGCCGCCTGCACCATCCCGAGCGCGCTGGCGGATCCGGCGGCGAACGCGCAGTCAATTCTGCGCGTCGCGCGGGAGTGCCACGAGCGCGGCGGTGGCGGTGGCGGTGTTTCCGGAACTGGCGCTGTCGGCCTATTCGATCGACGATCTGCGGTTGCAGGATGCGTTGCTGGATGCGGTGGAGCAGGCGGCTTCGGCGCTGATCGAGGCCTCGCGGAGCTGATGCCGCTGCTGGTGGTGGGTGCGCCGGTGCGGCACCACGGGCGGGTATACAATGCCGCGCTGGCGATCCATCGCGGCCGACTGCTGGGCGTGGTGCCGAAAGCGTATCTGCCCAACTATCGCGAATTCTACGAGCCGCGCCAGTTCGCGCGCCGGCGCGGGCTGGCGCGGCGCGACGATCGTCGGTGGCCGGACGGGCGGCGCCGTTCGGGACTGGACTTGCTGTTCCCGGCCGAGGATATCTCCGGACTGAGTGGTCCATATCGAGATCTGCGAGGATTTCTGGATTCCGGTGCCGCCCAGTTCGTTGGCCGCGCTGGCAGGTGCCACGGTGCTGCTGAACCTGTCGGGCAGCCCGATCACGATCGGCAAGGCGGACACGCGGCGCCTGTTGTGCCAGTCCCAGTCGGTGCGGTGCCTGGCGGCCTATCTGTATGCCGCGGCCGGCGAAGGCGAATCCACCACCGACGTGTCGTGGGACGGGCAGGCGACGATGTTTGAAAACGGCGTGAAGCTTGCCGAGACCGAGCGGTTCCCGACCGGCGATCGCATCGCGGTGGCGGATATCGATCTCGATCTGCTGCGGCAGGAACGCATGCGGATGGCGACGTTCGACGACAATCGCCGTGCGATGGCGCTCGGCGAGTATCGGCGCGTTTCGTTCCGCGTCGATCCGCCGGAGGGCGATATCGGGTTCGAGCGTACGGTCGAGCGGTTTCCGTTCGTGCCTGCCGATCCGGCGCGGCTGGAGCAGGATTGTTACGAAGCGTACAATATCCAGGTCTCGGGCCTGATGCAGCGGCTTGCGCGCCGCGCATATCAAGCGGGCGGTGATCGGCGTTTCCGGCGGGCTGGATTCGACGCAGGCGCTGATTGTCACGGCGCAGGCGTTCGACCGGCTGGAGCGCCCGCGCACCGACATTATGGCGTTCACCATGCCGGGCTTCGGGACCGGCGACGAGACGAAGGCGAACGCACTGTCGGCTGATGCGCGCGCTCGGGGTGACGCATCGAGAGCTGGACATCAAGCCGGCGGCGACGCGCATGCTTGAGGATATCGGCCATCCGTTCGCCCGCGGCGAGCCGGTGTACGACATCACGTTCGAGAATGTGCAGGCCGGGCTGCGCACCGATTATCTGTTCCGGCTGGCCAACCAGCACGATGGCATCGTGATCGGGACCGGTGATCTGTCGGAGCTGGCGCTGGGCTGGTGCACCTATGGCGTGGGCGACCAGATGTCGCACTACAACGTCAATGCCGGCGTGCCGAAGACGCTGATCCAGCATCTGATCCGGTGGGTGATCGCGTCGGCGCAGTTCGAGCCGGAGGTGCTGGCGACATTGGAGTGCTATTCTGGCGACGGAGATTTCGCCCGAACTGGTGCCGGTAGCGGCGGGGGAGACGCCGCAGAGCACGGAAGCCAAGGTCGGGCCCTACGCGCTGCAGGATTTCAACCTGTTCTACACGTTACGACATGGGTTTCGGCCGTCGAAGATCGCGTTCCTGGCCAGCCGGGCGTGGGCGGATGCGGGGCGCGGCGACTGGCCGCCGGGCTTTCCGGAGGCGCGTCGGCAGGCATATTCGCTGGCGGAGATCCGGTATTGGCTGCGCGAGTTCCTGCGGCGGTTTTTCGCCACCAGCCAGTTCAAGCGCTCGGCGCTGCCGAACGGTCCGAAGGTGACGGCCGGGGGGTCGCTGTCGCCGCGGGGTGATTGGCGGGCGCCGTCTGACGGCAATGCGAACGCGTGGCTGGCGGAGCTGGACGCGAACGTGCCGGAGGCGTGAGGTTTGTTGCCGCTGGTACCATCTGTGCCTTCTGAGGATGAGGAGGCGCTGGAGGTGGGGCGCAGGCTGTTCGCGGCCGAATGCCGGTTCGTGCATGCGGCGCAGAGGTTGGACCAGGTGCCACGGCCGGCAGAACCGGAGATCGCGTTTGCCGGACGGTCCAATGTGGGCAAATCGTCGCTGCTGAACGCGCTGACCGGGCGCCGTCGGCTGGCGCGGACCTCGGTGACGCCGGGGCGGACGCGGCAGTTGAACTTCTTCGAGCTGGGTGGGCGCATGATGTTGGTGGATTTGCCGGGGTATGGTTACGCGCAGGCGTCGAAGCAGGTGAAAGCGGATTGGCAGGGACTGATGTTCGATTATCTGCGCGGACGCCCGACGCTGCGACGGGTGATGCTGCTGCTGGATGCGCGGATTGAAACGAAACCGTCGGATGAGCGGTGATGGAACTGCTGGACCGCGCCGCGGTGACGTTCCAGATCGTGCTGACCAAGGCGGACGACATGAAACCGGTGGGGCTGGAGGCTCGGCAGCGGGAGGCGACGGCGCTGGCGCGGGCACACGCGGCGGCGTATCCGGCCGTGCTGGTGACCAGCAGCCGGTCGGGGTTGGGCGTGGCGGAGACGCGGGCGGCGATTGCAGGGGCGGTGTGAAGGGGGATGGAGAAGATGGATTTGGTCATGCAGGCGGCTGGTTTGGGTGGGTGGGCGGGGCTGCGGATTGCGCGGGAAGAGGCTTGGTGGACTCTAGCCGGAGACACATGGCTGATCCTGGCAGCGGCGCCAAACGGTCAAATAGGACGGATGACGGGGACGGCGCAGTTTAGTCAAGTCGGGTTGGCCGCGGGCAATCTGCCGCAACCGAAGAGTTCACCTTATGTGGCCGAAATCTAACGGAGGCGTGGTGCCCAGGGGCGGAATCGAACCACCGACACTGCGATTTTCAGTCGCATGCTCTACCAACTGAGCTACCTGGGCATCCGACAGGACGGCAGCGCGCCATACCGCATGCACCACGGCTGATCAAGCCGGTTCGGAGGGGTGGCCGGCGCGTCTGGCGTCTTCGTTCAGTCGGCTGAATCCGGCAGCCGGTATATGCCTGTCAGCCAGCGACCGAGATCGATATCGGCGCAGCGCTGGCTGCAGAACGGCGCGTAATGTCGGCTCAGCGATCTTGCCACACACGGGGCAGCGGGAGCGACGTTCGATCAGCCATCGGACATTTCCAGGCGCCACGGAGGATAACGCGGGATCCGACCGGAGAATCAGGGCCGGCCAGCACGCCTGGCAAGGTCGGGCAGGGCAACCGGATCGGCCTGCAAAGCGGCCACTATCGCCGGGGCTGCTACGAGCGCGGGAAGCCGGTGGGGGGGCCGGGTCGAGCTCGGCGGCAATGCGGCGCAGTGCAAGCAGGCCGGCCGCATGAGGACCAGAGAGCAATTCGTGAAGAGGCGGATGGATTCTGCGACGAACGATTTCGGCCAGGCCCAGCTTGGTGAAGCCAAGCAACCGTGGACCGCAACGGATCACTGGCGAGCGCGGCGGCGAATGCAGGGGCCAGAAGGATGCGACGGCGTGCTGGTAACCCGCCAAGATCTACCAGAATCGCACCGGAAAGATTCCGCAGCCGTATCTGCGCGGCCAGTTCCGGCAGCGCAGCGCGGTTGAAGGCGAGCTGAGCCGCGGCCTTACCAGATCCACCGCGAGTGGCCTGACCGGAATCCAGATCGATCGCTACGAGCGCCGGTGTCGGGTGCACGGAAAGACGACCTCCTGCTGGAAGCAGGACGCTGGACCGTTCCAAGGCTTCGATCTGCGATTCCGTGTCATCGTCGAAGACGTCGGGGCACGAGTTCTATGCGGCGGGAAAGGGCTGGCTGCAAAGCCGCCGCAAGTCCCGGATCATCCATCTATAACGGAAGCGTCCGGATAGAGCGTGGCGAGCCGCTCAACGGCACCCGGCCCGCGCCGTATCAGGCGTTGAGGGCCGAGCCGCCCAACGCGAGTTCATCGGCGGAGAGACGGGCGGTTAGACGCGGGCCCTTATCGGCCTGTGCCGCACGGGTGATACGGACGCGCGAGGAGCGTGCCCGTCGGTCAGGGTTGCGCAGTTTCGCTGTCGGGCAGAAAGCCCGTATTCCGCTTACAGCAACAAATGTGCCCGCCATGGACGGCTACGCGAGCAATCACGCGGCCGCGATACAGATCGCCCACGCCATCCGGTGCACCCGGACGCCAGATGGCGTAGTCCACCAGCCTGTCTTGCTCGACCACCGCGGCGTGCGGATTTCCCGGACTGGAGCGGCGAGGATGCGGCGGTCAGGGCAGGGGCCACCCGGCGCCACGCAGAAGCTGGGCGGTCTCGAACAGTGGCAGGCCGACCACATTGGAATAGCTTCCCGACAGGAACTTGATGAAGCCGGCAGCGCGACCCTGGATCGCGTAGCCTCCGGCTTTGCCACGCCATTCGCCCGTTTCGACATAAGCGCGGATCCGTGCCTCGCTCAGATAGCCGAAGCTTACGACGCTGCTGACCAGGCGCTCGGCCCGATGCTTGCGGGGGTGTCGCAGGGTTACCGCGGTGATGACGCGATGGCGGCGTCCGGAGAGCAGCAACAGGCAGGCTTGGGCCTGTTCGGGTGTGTCGGCTTTTGGCAGGATTCGTCGTCCCACGGCCACTATAGTGTCGGCTGCGAGCACGAGACATTCGGAATCGGGAACGGTGGCGGCCTTGGCACGGGCGAGTCGCCTTGCACACTCGCGCGGAAGCTCGCCTGACAAAGGCGCCTCATTTATTTCAGGCGCCAAAATGCGATCGGGGATCACACCAATCTGGGCCAGCAATTGAAGCCGACGAGGGCTGGCAGAGGCGAGAATAAGGGCCAGCCCGCCAAATCAAAATTACCGGCTCACTTGAAGCGGAAGGTAATCCGCCCTTTGCTAAGATCGTAAGGTGTCATTTCGACATTCACACGATCGCCGGCGAGAACGCGAATACGGTTCTTTCGCATTTTCCCACTGGTGTGGGCCAGGATCGTGTGTTCGTTGTCAAGCTTCACACGGAACATGGCGTTGGGCAGAAGCTCCGTCACCGTGCCGCTGAATTCGATCATGTCTTCTTTCGACATCAGACCTCTTTGGATAGTTTGATTTCCGGGCGGAACATGAGGTCTGGACCGGCGTCTGGTCAAGCGTGGGGGCGGAGGAACTCAGTTCTGCTTCAGCCGACAGGTGATACTGCGCGCGTGCGCGTGAAGCCCCTCAGCTTCCGCTAACGCGACCACAGCCGGTCCCAGCTTCTCCAGCGCGGTCTGATCACCCGAAATCCACGTGGTGCGTTTGAGGAAGTCAAAAACCGAAAGACCGGACGCAAAGCGCGCGGTGCGACCCGGTCGGCAGAATGTGATTGGGACCAGCGGCATAGTCGCCGAGAGCCTCTGGACAAAATGCGCCCAGGAACACTGCTCCGGCGTGACGTATGCGCGCGAACACTGGTTCTGGGTCGGTCAGCATGAGCTGCAAATGCTCGGGGGCGAGGCGGTTGACCAGCGCCGGCGCCTCGTCCCAGCTTCGCACGAGTATAATCGCGCCATGCGCTGCCCAGCTTTCGCCGGCAATTGCGGCCCGGGGAAGCGTGCTCAACTCTCTCGCGACGGCGGCCAGGACCGCCTCGGCAAGCCCGCTGTTATCGTGACGAGGATGGCCTGGGCCAACTCGTCATGCTCGGCCTGGGCCAGCAGATCGATGGCAATGCAGCGCGGGTTCTGGGTTGCATCCGCCAACACCACAACCTCGGACGGGCCGGCAATGGAGTCGATGCCGACCTGCCCGAAGACCTGGCGCTTTGCTTCGGCCACATAGGCGTTTCCGGGTCCGACGACACGATCGACCGGTGGGATGCTGCTCGTGCCGTACGCGAGCGCCGCAATGGCCTGGGCGCCCCCAAGGCGATAGATTTCCGTGACCCCCGCCCGGCGCGCCGCTGCCAGCACGAGCGCGTTCAGCGCGCCACGCGGGCTTGGCACGCACATGGCGATGCGCTCCACCGCGGCGATCTGCGCCGGGATCGCGCCCATGAGAACTGAAGACGGATAGGCTGCCTTTCCCCCTGGCACGTAAATCCCGACCGCATCCAGCGAAGTCCAGCGCATGCCTAGCGTGAGCCCGGCCGCGTCATCCATGCGCAAATCAGTCGGCATCTGGGCGCGATGGAATGCCTCGATCCGGGTTGCAGCGACGTCCACAGCGTCCAGCAATTGCGTCGGGGTGCTGGCGATTGCGGCCCGGATCTCGGTGTCAGTGATCCGAAGCCG
The DNA here is from genome assembly GCA_963810715.1 of uncultured Pseudomonadota bacterium. Classification (GTDB taxonomy): domain Bacteria; phylum Pseudomonadota; class Alphaproteobacteria; order Acetobacterales; family Acetobacteraceae; genus DATDIC01. The sequence continues at coordinate 69,932 of CAWEOZ010000007.1, forward strand.
CTCGGGGGTCAGTGCCAGATTATCGAACCGGGCCGTGTAGTCGATGAGGGCCGCATCGCCGCGTGCTCCGAACATCGCTGATGATGGCGGCTACCTCGGTATGAACTTCCTGCGTCCGCTCGCGGGGCACGGCCAGAAATGCTCGGAAATCAGCCTCGAATCCGGGATCAGCCGTGCTCAGACGCCTCACGTCATGTCGGCCCAAGCGCGTTGCGGAACCGAGCGATCCATTGCGCCGATTGCCTCAGGCTGGGTTTTCAGCGCCGTGCGATTGACGATTAGGCGGCTTGTGACAGGAGCGATCACTTCGGTTTCGACCAATCCGTTCGCCTTAAGAGTGGTACCGGTCTGGACGAGGTCCACGATCAGTCGTGCCAGCCCAAGGCCAGGCGCCAGCTCCATCGAGCCGCTCAGCACCACAACCTCGGCATGAACACCGCGGCCGGCGAAATGCCGGCGGGCGATGTTCGGGTATTTTGTCGCCACGCGCACGCGGGACCAGCGGGAAGGGTCGTCCGTTGCGGCGGTTTCTCGCGGCTCGGCGACCGAAACGCGGCAGCGGCCGATGCCGAGATCCAGGGGGGCGTAGATCTCGGAGTAATCAAACTCCATCAGCACGTCGGCCCCGCAAATACCGAGCTGGGCGGCGCCGAAGGCGACGAACGTGGCGACATCGAAGGGTCGCACACGGATCACGTCCAGGTCCGGCCGGTCGGTGGGAAACCTGAGCCGGCGACTGTCCTCGTCGGAGTAGTCAGCCGCGGGAACGACGCCGGCGCGGCTCAGCAGCGCACCGCATTCCGCGAGAATGCGTCCTTTCGGGAGCGCGAGCACCAGCGGGCCGTTCAACTGCGGCTCCAGGGCGGAGGCGGCATAAGAGGCGGTCATATCGGGCGGCATTACACCAGGGCGCCTCGACACGGAACCCAGGCAGGTGGGCGCCAGACATGCAGCCGGTCCCGCCGTTAGCTTAACACTCGGGCGAGTAGCATCTGAGTGCATCATCGCTCGCGTGTTTCTCTCGGAACGTTGGGGATCGCTTTACGGTGCGGCTGGCTTACCGGTCGAGTGGACCTTCTGGCGGGAAGCTGGCTGGACTTGGATCGCCATGGAAGCGGGCTACGCTTCCAGCAATTGCTGTTTCTCCGCTCGCGAAACACTGGCGCGGCCGGTAAATAGCGGGGCGAGCTGAGTCTGCCACAGCTTCAATGCCGCCCCGATCGCCTGGTGCATGTCGAGATACTTGTAGGAGCCAAGACGGCCCCCAAAAAACACGTTGACCTCCTCGGCCGCGCGTGCGGCATAGCGATGATAGCGCTGGCGATCCTCCGGCGTGCTGACCGGATAAAATGGCTCATCATTGCTCCCAGCCGCGTGACTGTACCTCGCGGAACACGACAGTCCGGTTTCCATAGTGACGTTCGGGATGAAGGTGCCGGAACTCATGCACGCGGGTGTAAGGGACTGATGCATCCGAGTAGTTCATCACCGCACAGCCCTGATGATCACGGCAATCCAGGATGAGTTCTTCGAACTCAAGCGAGCGCCAGTTGAGGCGACCGCCGCTATAGTGGAAATAGCGGTCGATCGGGCCAGTGAACACCACGGGCAGCTTGGACGGGACCAGTCCGCGAACGGAGGTGTAATCGACGCCGGTGACGATCTTGATACAGTGGTTGGCGGTCATTTGGCCGAAAAGCGCGGCATAGCCGTCACGCGGCAAGCCTTCGAACCGGTCGCTGAAATATCGGGCATTGAAGTCGAACCGGACAGGAAGTCGCGTGATGATGCCCGGCGGCAGCTCGCGCGGATCGGTCTGCCATTGTTTCGCGGTGTAGCCCCGAATGAAGGCCTCATACAGCGGCCGTCCTACAAGGCTGATCGCCTTTTCTTCCAGGTTGACGGGATCGCGGCAGCCGAGCTCGCTGGCCTGCTCGGCCAGCAGTTTTCGTGCCTGATCGGGCGTGAAAGCGCGGCGAAAAAAGCTACAGATCGTGCCCAGGTTGATGGGTATGGTGAATACTTGGCCACCAGCGGTCGTGCAAACATGGTGCCGGTAGTCGGTGAAGGAGGCGAAACGGTTGACGTATTGCCAGATAGGCTCGTCATTGCAATGAAACAGATGCGATCCATAACGGTGTATTTCGATCCCCGTATCGCGATGGGTCTCGCTCCATGCATTGCCGCCGATATGGGACCGCCGCTCGATTACCAGCACGCGGAGACCGCGCTCGGCGGCAGCCCGTTCCGCGACGGTAAGTCCAAAGAAGCCGGCGCCCACGACGATAAGGTCGCAGGCACCGATCAGATCACCAAGGCCGGTTACATGTGCCTGCATCAGTTATGCCGCGGTGCGGGTGTCCGGTACCGGTGCCGGGGGCATCATGCGGTCGGGACCGCACTGTGCCTGGGGCAACAGGGTTGCCACGCGGGAAGCGTGGTCCGGAGATATCAGCAGGCGTTCGCCTTGCAGCAGAGCATCCCGAAAGATCGGAATGGTATCGGCGACCTGGCCGGCAGTGCGGCAGATCAGACAGGTGGGCGTCGGTTGCGCAGCATAGGCAAAATGCCCGTCGCGGTATGAGTGTCGTATTTCCTGGCCGAACCGGTGAAAAATGGCCAGCAACGCGCCCGAGAACAGCGCGGCGAGATGTGCGTTGCCACCTTGGACGGTGATATGGGACCAAGCACTCGCGTAAAGCCGCAGTTTCAGTTCGTTGTAACTGGCGCGAGGGCGAATTTCGGCAGCCAGCTCATCGAACAACCAGATGTCAGGAAAGCGGCGAGCCAGGGCCAGATCCCCAAACTCGAGGTCGGGCTGATGATCCGGCGAATAGCCGACGGGCAGACCGAGGATACCGGGTCTGAGATAGACGATCTGATAGCGTTCGCCGAGTTCGCCAAAGAGCTGCTCCAGCAGAGCGAGAGGAAGATAGTTCACCGGCCCCCGCCCCCATTCGATGCTGTATTTGTTATGGATAATGAATAACGGCTGGGTCGATTTCGAAGCTCTTGTCGCGATAGTGGCGCCGATAGTCTGGAAAGCTCTCGAAGGCGCGGGAGCGATGGCCGTGGTCGTCACGCGTAGGAAGCCACGCCGGCCGGTTGGCCGGCCAAACAAAACGACGAGGCTCTGATTTCTCCTCAACCTGGTCAGGATCAAGGAAAAAATAGAAGGGAGCCATTCCTGCGTAGGTCAGAATATGGCGGCCTTGCATCCGGCCCGCGAGATGGAGCCAGTGTACGAAGGGAAGAAATGAATTCACTTCGGCGCCGAACTCACCGGTAAATTCGAGGGTTCGCGGCAGTTCGAGAGGCAGTGCGATCGGTGGAGAAGAGGACATTTGGCCAGTCGGTTCTTACGACGGACCGGATGATGCAGCCGATGAGCTAATGCGGGCTTAACCCGAATTCCTTAAGCAGGTGCTCAGTATGGGTACCCAGACAGGGTGTTGCCCGTACCAGTGTCTCGAGGTCGGCTGGCTGGTCGATATCAAGACCGATTCCTGGCACAGGGATAATCCGCGGCTCAATCCCGCTTTCGCGGGCTGCCGCCAGATGCGGGAAAAAGCTATCGTCACCAAATCGCAACGGCACTGCGGTAGGCGGCGCCAGCAACACGGCGTTGGAGCCGTGCTCATCATGTGACGGTACGATCGTGAAGGATCGGATCGGGCGTAGCCCGGTGCAGATTGCCTGGATTTCGGCTGCGGTCACGCGGGGGATGTCTCCTGGCATCGTCAGCATGGCGTGAATGCCGTCCCGCTCCAGCCGCTGCGCCATCATTGCGACAGCGGCCGTGTGCCCTTCCGCTGCCCGGTCGCTGATCACGCGCGCATCGAAGCGCCGGACAAAGGTGGTGACCGCAGGATCCGCAGTATTAACCAGGATTCCGGCCAGTCGAGCAGCTGAAAGAGCGGTGAGCACATCCGTCAGCATCGCCTCGCTTAGCGCCCGGCGCTGAGCCGGAGACAGCACGCCGGACAGACGCTGCTTGGCATCGCGAAACGATTTCACCGGAACTGCCGCCCAGACGGATTTCATTGGAGCGTGGTCGAAGCTTCCAGCACGATCTGTGCGAGTGCCCTTTTTTCAGCCAGGCTCGTCATCAAGGTATCCGCCAGGACGACGCGCACCCGCACACCGTGGAGCGCGTCGGCGTCGGCGTGATCGGCGATATAAGCATCGAGCAGATCGCCGTAATGCTCGGCAACGGCAATAGCGCTCGGCGCAAGGCCGAGTTCGTCCATGATCTTGGCGGTGGGACCTTTGACTGCACGGCCGCCGATGATGGGAGAGACGGCGATCACCGGCGCCGCGGTCTCGCGTAGCGCGTCGCGAACGCCGGAAACGGCAAGGATTGGATCGATGCTGATGAATGGGTTGGATGGGCAGATCACGACGGCGTCGGCCTGCTCGATCGCGCGGATCACATCAGGGTGAGCCCGCGCGACATCTGCCCCGGCGAAGTCGATTGCGCGCACCCGCGGTGCTGCGCGTTGGCGCACGAAATAGTCCTGAAAGCCGATCCAGCCTTGGTCTGTCAGGATCTGCGTTCGCACCTGGTCGTTGCTGGCCGGCAGAAGCTTCGGGCCAACCCCGAGCCGATTGCGAATATCGTCAGTAATCTCGGACAGAGTTTCCCCCACGTGCAAGCGACGCGTGCGTTCGAGATGAAGGGCGAGGTCGCGATCCCCCAGACGGAACCAGGTCTCTCCGCCGAGCGAATCCAGTGTCTCCATGAACGACCAGGTTTCGTCGCGCCGTCCCCAGCCGAGGACGGGATTGTCCAGTCCGGCAAGCGTGTAGGTCAGCGTGTCCAGATCGGGGCTGATCGACAAGCCCAGATGTTCGAAATCGTCACCAATATTGGCAACCACCGTCAGATCGGTTGCCGGAAGAATGTGGCTGAGGCCGAGCGCCAGCTTGGCTCCGCCGATACCGCCGGAGAGAGCAACGATCATCGGAACAGGTCTTCTTCCGGTGGTCGGACCAGGGTGGCAGCGGGACAGTCCGGGGCGGCCCAATGCAGGCCGCGTGCCACGATCACGGGTTGCGCCTCATCGGCCTGACCTTGCAGCAACGATGCGGCAGCGGCGATCTCATCGGCGAAGCCGAGAATGCTGACCTCCAGGGTGCGGCCGAACAGGTCGGGACGGCCACGTAGATCGATCATCGACGGCAGGCCGGCGGCGCCGATCGCGACGCCGCAGATGCCGCGGCGCCAAGGGCGGCCGAAGCTGTCATTGATGATGACACCGAACTCCGCTCCGGCTCGCTGCTTCAGTGCGCCGCGTAGCCGGGCGGCCGATCCATCCGGGTCAAGCGGCAACAACAGCACCTGTTCCGCGTGGCCGGCCGCGACGTTGGAGTGATCGACGCCCGCGTTGGCCATGATGAAGCCCAACCGGTGCTCCATGATGAGCAGGTTCGGGCGCTTGCGTACGACGCGGACGGATTCGGAGAGTATGACCTGCACGAGACGCGGGTCCTTGCCGACCTCGGCCGCGAGTTCGATTGCCTGTGCTGATGGCGTGATTCGCTCCAAGATCGACGAGTCGCCCTTCGGCTTTGGAGACGATCTTCTGGGCGATCACGACGACGTCGCCCCGGACGAGTGATTGGCCTGCGCGTCGGGCCCCTGCGATGATGAGTTCAGCGAGATCGTCGCCGGACTGCACCATAGGGAGGGATGGAAGGGCAAACAGATCCAGGGCGGCGGCCGGACGGCGAGCCACAGCTTCCGATGTTTCCAGTTCGGGACGCATTGCGGTGCGGGATCTGTAGCAGATGTTTTGATCTCAACCGAAGCGCTGCCGCAGCTTCGGCAGGACCTGGGCGCTGTAAAGGCGCAGGAAGCGCCCCTGGTCGGGCCCCGGCGCGTGGAAGACCAGGTGCCGGAAGCCGAGATCGATATACGGTCGGATCTTCTCGATATGCTCGTCCGGATCGCTGGAGACGATCCAGCGACTGGCCGCGCGTTCGATCGGCAAGGCAGCCGCCAGCCGTTCCATCTCGCGCGGGTCCTCCACCGATATTTTCTCCTCGGCGGTCAACGCAAGCGCCGCCCAGTGTCTCGTGTCCTCCATCGCGCGGCGATGATCGGTGTCGAACGAGACCTTCATTTCAATCATCCGATCGTAATCGCGATCCGGCTGCGTGATGGCCTGCAAGCCCCGGCTACGATTCGGCAGCAGGGTATCGGTATAAAGCGCGGGATCCTTGCCGCTGGTGCAGATGAAGCCATCGCCGCTGCGTCCGGCATATTTCGCGACCAGGGCGCCCGCGGCGGCGACGTAGATCGGCACCGGCTGTTCCGGCCGGTCGTAAATGGTGGCGTCGCGGGTGCGATAATAGTCGACCGTCGAAGCTGACATGCTCCTCGGTCCACAAGCGGCGGATCAGCGTGATGGCCTCGCGCAGCCGGGCGAAGCGTTCCTTGAACTCTGGCCACTGCATGCCGGTCGAGGGCACCTCGTTGAGCGATTCGCCGGTGCCCACGCCGAGCACCACCCGGCCAGGGAACATCGCGCCCAGCGTGCCGAACACCTGTGCGACGATTGAAGGATGGTAGCGGAAAGTCGGCGTCAGCACGCTGGTGCCGATGGCGATCCGCGCGCGTGCTGGCGCCCAGCGCGCCGAGCCAGGCGAGGGCCGAAGGGCGCGTGGCCGTCGGTGTGCCTCCAGGGCTGGAAATGGTCGCTGACGAAGACCGAGTTCGAACCCCGTCTGCTCGGCGAGGACCGCGAAATCCAGCAGGGCGCGTCGGATCGAACTGCTCCGCCGAGGCCTTGTATCCGAGCTTGAGCACTGCCTGTCTCCTGGGTGAGCGCGGCTAGGCTACTGCTGAGCCGACAACGGCTCAACCGAGGGGGCTATTACGTTTGCTGACCTGCCAGGCGCAACAGCTCCTCACGGATTTCCCTCGGGCTGTCCAGTGGGGTGGACCAGGCAATGCGTATTACGCGATCGCCTTGGGAAAGGTCGCAGCCATCGACGTCCAGCGCCACCATGTGCCAGTCACCCGCGCTTCCGGCGATGCGGGAAAGCGCGTTAGCATGGTCCCGATTGCAGCGTTCGAGGATCAAATGTTCCGCTATCCGAGATCGCCGCGACCGAGCTGGCATCGGGAACGAATTCGCTCCGCGCGTAGCCGCGCGGCCCTGGCGAAGCCGCCGACGAACGAGGCGGTGGTGATGTTTATCCGCCAGACGTTGAAATCGCCGAAATCCGCATAGAAGGCTGCGTAGGGATGGCGGGCGAGATAGCGGGCCTTGAACGATGGTTCGGTCAATCAAATTGGCGAGGCCGTTCACCGTCACACGGGCGGTCGTCTGTGGGTTGTTCGCTTCTATTGGTTCTGTTATCAGTACCGAGCAGCAAGGATTGTCTCGAAGGTAGCGGGTATGCTCTGCAAGATCCGAGAGCAATAGCAACAGAGACAAATCCGGGGCAGTCGCGGGCGTGACGAGAGAGGCGAAGGGGTGGCCCCCACCATCGCCTGACATCATGGTGGCCAGGCTCGCCGACCGAGCCGCACGGATCAGCCGGCGGACAGCCCACGGGACGAGTTCACGATCGTTCAATTCCGGGGTCGCCATCGTGTGTTCACCTATCGTCCACAATGTGCCACAATTTGCGTGAAAGCAGGGCGTGTTACGCGTTGCGAGCCCGTCCCGTTCCATCGCTCCCGAGGATCACCCCCATGAAGCAGACCATTGCCCTGGTCGATGATGATCGCAACATCCTGACCAGCGTGTCGATGACGCTGGAACAGGAGGGTTTCCAGGTCCGCACATACACGGACGGCGAGAGTGCCTTGCAGGGACTCATCTCTCGGCCGGTCGATCTGGCGGTGCTTGATATCAAGATGCCGCGGATGGACGGGATGGAATTGCTGCAGCGGCTGCGGCAACGCAGCACCATGCCGGTGATTTTTTTGACCTCCAAGGACGAGGAGGTGGATGAACTTATGGGTCTTCGTCTGGGGGCCGACGATTATATCACCAAACCGTTCAGCCAGCGCCTGCTGATCGAGCGGATCCGGGCCCTGCTGCGTCGCAACGAGACGTCGCGTGCCGAGGGCTCCGGGGCTGCTCCCGGGGGCGTGATGGTGCGCGGCGAACTGGTGCTGGACGAGACCAAGCACCAATGCACCTGGAGGGGGGAGGACATCCAGCTCACGGTGACCGAGTTCCTGCTGGTCAAGGCGCTTGCGGCACGGCCGGGTATGGTGAAAAGCCGCGACCAACTGATCGATGCCGCCTACGGCGAGAACATCTATGTGGATGACCGCACCATCGATAGCCATGTAAAGCGCATCCGCAAGAAGTTTCGTAACGTCGACGACAGCTTCAACCATATCGAGACCCTATACGGTATCGGATATCGCTACAAGGAGCACTGATTTGCTCCAGCTTCCGGTTCGCGGCCGTCCATCGGCGGATCAAAATCCCGTAACGGATGGTCGCCGGATACGTTCGGCGGCGGCGTTGGAGATTCGTGTCGCCGACGTTACGGCGTATCCTGCTGGTGAATCTGCTGCCGCTGGCGCTTTTGCTGGCAGCTTGCTGTACCTCGATCAATATCAGAATGGTTTGTTGGAGGCCGAGGTATTGGCGCTACGGGAGCAGGCGCGGATTTATGCCGGCGCGCTTGCCGAAAGCGCCGTGAATGCGACCAACCCCGCCGATCCGAAGCTGGTGCCGGAGATCGCCCGTCCGCTCCTGTACCGGGTTACCGAACCGAGTCCGAACGCGCAGGCCAAAGTTTATGCACCGGATGGCACCGTCATAGCCAACTCGAGCGTCCGACAGACCGCCAATGGCCAGATCAGCAACGAGCCACTTCCGCCGGCGGTGAATCATGGCGTCGTTCTGGGAGCAATCGGCTGGGTGTATGACAAGATGCTGTCCTCGCTGCCACATCCGGCGCCGACCGCGGTTGACCTGACGCCGGGCGGCGCGGGCCCGGAATGGCAGCCGGACGTAAAAGACGAGCTCCGCCTGTCCAGTTCCGACCAGAGCCGCGAGATGCCGCCTTACATCAGACGAACCCGCGACAATCGTCTGCTGGTGACCGTGGCCGAGCCGATCGAGCGGGACCATCACACGGTCGGCATCATTCTGCTGACCCGTGAGGCGCGTGAGGTGGATGCCAGCCTGTTCGCCGTGCGAATGTCGATCCTGGCACTGTTCAGCCTAGCTCTGGCGTTGACGGTGTTACTGTCCTGGTACCTGTCGCGGACGATTGCCCGGCCAATTCTTCGGCTTGCGGCGGCAGCGGCGGAGATGCGCGAAGGGCAGGGACGGACCGGCAGCGTGCCTCGGGCCTTGCTGGTGCGGCGCGACGAGGTCGGCGCGCTGGCGGTGGCGCTGGCGGATGCGGCTGCGGCGCTGTGGCACCGGATGGACGCGATCGAGCGGTTCGCCGCTGATGTCGCGCACGAGATCAAGAACCCGCTGTCGTCTATCCGTAGCGCCATTGAGACGCTTCGCCGAATTGAGGATCCAACACGGCAAAAGCAGCTTCTGACAATTATTACCGATGATGTGACACGCCTGGATCGACTGATCAGCGACGTGTCGGACGCGTCTCGGGTGGACGCTGAACTATCGCGGGTCATGACCGAGCGCGTGGATATCGCTCCGATTCTCGGACGTTGAAAGAACTGCACGACGCGACGCGGGCTGAAGGCGATCCATGGATCGATCTTGAGGCACCGGCGACAGGGCTGGTCGTGCGGGGGGTGGAAGATCGCCTTGTCCAGGTATTTCGGAACCTCATCAGCAATGCCGAATCATTCAGCCCGCCGCGCGGGCGGATCGGGATTCGGCGCGCGGGCGCACAGGCGAATTCGTGGAAGTCGTGCGTCGATGACGATGGTCCCGGTATCCCGGATGGGAAGCTTGAACAGATTTTCGACCGGTTCTATTCCGAACGCCCGATCAGAGGAGCGGTTCGGGCAGCATTCCGGATTAGGGCTGTCGATCAGCCGACAGATCGTCGAAGCCTTGCGGGGCCGCTTGATCGCCGAGAACCGTCGAAGCAGCGCGGGCCGGGTGCTGGGAGCACGATTCGTGGTCCGTCTGCCGTGGGGTTGACGAGATAGCGAGGTGGTGACCCGCGGGCATGCATTGGCCAAAGGCGCGGAGCGGCTGCGTCTGGCAGGCATTGCCAACCCACGTCTGGAGGCGCGCCTTCTTCTGGCCGAACTCCTCGGGCTTTCCGTCGAGGCTGTGCTCTGCAGCCTCGAGGCGACGGCGGACGTGGAACAATATCAGCGGTTGCTGGAACGGCGGGCCGCACGCGAACCATTGGCGCTGCTGCTGGGGCGGCGCGAATTCTGGAGCCTGGAGTTTGCCGTCTCGGGCGCCACATTGATTCCCCGACCCGAGTTCCGAGACGCTGATCGAGGCAGCGGTGGAGGCGTTCAAGGCAGGGTCGCCGAAATCGATCCTGGATTTCGGGACCGGCACCGGCTGTCTGCTTCTGGCGGCGCTTCACGAATTCCCAGAGGCGTATCGGGATTGGAGTCGACCGCTCGCCCGCGGCCATAGCCCTTGCCCAGCGAAATGCAGCTATGTTGGGGTTGAATGACCGCGCGGCGTTCCTGGTCGGCGACTGGGGCGCGGCGGTGAGTGGAAGGTTCGACCTCGTTTTATCGAATCCACCGTACGTCGCCACATCGGATATCGCCGGTTTGATGCCAGAGGTATCCCGGTTCGAGCCAAGGAGCGCGCTGGATGGCGGATTGGACGGCCTAGACGCCTTTCGCGCGATTATGCCGGCTCTTCCAGCCCTGCTGACCGGGCCTGGGTATGGCATACTGGAGCTCGGGAGCGGCCAGATGGAACCGGTGATGGCGTTGGCAAACTCAGCCGGCCTCACCACCTATGTGCGGAGCGACCTGGCCGGAATTGCGCGTGCGTTGCTCGTGCGGAATGCTTTGCCATGAAAAAACCGTTTGGCAGCGCGAGAAGGGCGGTCTAGCTTCGGCGCCGTGACAGGGGACCGCCGCATGGGTGGTGGTCTCCCGCACAGGGTCCAGTCGGCGGTCGCTCACACTCGACAGGCCGGCAGGAAAGTGTAAGCGAACCTAAGGTCGAAGGGTCGAGACCGGCCGCGGAGCGAGGTGGGTGCAATGGGATATCTACACGCATCGCGCAATCCCTCCGGGGGTAGCTTACCGGTTGGCATCCTCCCCATGAAGAGCAAAGAAGGCGAGACAGCAACCGAAATGAACATGAAACGCATGCGTGGCCGGGGTCATCGAAATGGCGGAGGCACCGGCGGTGGGGGTGGCGGTGGGTTGCGCCATCATGGTGGCGGGATTCCACTCAATAGAAACCATGTGTTCGACAGCAACGGACCCGATCTGCGAATCCGCGGAACGGCGCAGCAGCTTTTCGAGAAATATCTCCAGCTCGGCCGGGATGCGACCGGCGGCGGAGACCGTGTAATGGCCGAGAGCTATTTCCAGCATGCGGAGCATTACTTCCGAATCCTGAACGCTATGAACCAGGCAGCTCAGCAGCAGAATCAGTTCGCTTCTCAGAACGGACAAATCAGCCACGGCGCCCGTACAATGGTGAAGATGGCGGTCAGCCGCTTCTCAACGAAACTGACGAGCCGGAGGCCGTGGCAGCGGGCAGTGGTGAGCAGCCGCAATCACGCGAAATTCCCATCGCCGCTGCTCCGCCCGAAGGTTGAGCCGCTGACTGGATGCGAGACAGGTTCGAGCCGAATCACGTAACAGGCGATAATGCAACACGGATTATGCTGCCGAGCGCTCGCGACCTACCAGGCAGCAATGCAGGAGCTGACATCATCCAGCTGGGGATCTCCCCTAGGATTCGGCGGGGCCGTGCGCCTCGAAACCCGGCCGGGGAACAAGACCCATAAGCACGCGACCGAATCCGCCGTCCGTGCATACATCTTCTCCGTTCACATACCCGGCACGGTCGCTCGCCAGGAAGACGACCACATCGGCAATGTCGTGCGGCGCAGCCACGCGGCGCAGCGGTACGATGCCGGCGCGGCGCTCCGGCACTTCCGGTATCCGGTAAAACGGTTCGCTCATCGGCGTCCGCACCAGCCCGGGCTGACCACATTGCTGCGGATACCCGACGGTCCCCACTCCACGGCCAGCTGCTGGGACAGCATCACCACCCCGGCCTTGCTGACCGAATATGATCCGCTCCAAGGCTGCGGATGACGTCCAGCGATGGAGGCGACATGCACGATCGCTGCCTCGGTGCCGTTCTAGCATCTGCCGGCCGAACGCTTTCGCGCACAGGAAATAGCCGGTCAGGTTCACGCTGAGCAGTCGGTTCCACTCCTCCAGCGTCAATGTCGCGATCGGTCCCGGGCGCAACAGATCCGGCATTGTTCACCAGCATGTCGGCGGCGCCATGCGCGCGAGCCGTTTGGTCTGCTGCCGCCGCCACATCCTCAGGGTCGGTGACATCGCAGCGCAGCCACATGCGCCACGCCACCCACGGCGACGCGGTTTCCTCGCAGGCGGCCAGATCGCGATCCAACAACACGACCCGGCGCCCGGCGCTCGCCAGGACACGACGATCGCGCGGCCCAGCCCGCCCCCTGCTCCGGTTACGACGCCACGCGGCCATCCAGCCCAAGCCAGTCCGCCGTCCATCTCCCGTCGCTTTTTTGTCTTGCGGTCGGTTTCCGTCTAGCATAGCCCGACCTTGAGCCGCCGGGAAGCGGACCGGCCGCAACAGGGAGGACTTATGCGTTTCATCACAACCGGGATCACCCGCCGTCAGATGCTGTCCGGCGCGGCGGACTTGCCGCTCCGCCGCGCTGCCCATGCCATTCATTCAGCCGCGCCCGCGCCGACGGACCGATCCGTATCGGGCTGCTTCTCGCCAAGACGGGCGATATCGCCCCGCAGACCGACTATCTCGCGAAGGGCAGCTATCTCGCGCTGGAAGAGCGCGGCAACAAGATCATGGGCCAGCCAGCCGAGCTCGTCTGGTACGACGAGCCGAGCCCGCAGGGCGCGCAGCAGAACATGCAGAAGCTGGTGCAGGAGGAAAAAGTCTGCGCCATCCTGGGCGGCTCGCTCAGCTCTGACGCGCTGGCCGAGGAAGCCACTGCGCCGCAGCTGAAAATACCGATGGTGATCGACAACGCCGCGGCGACCGAAATCACCGGCAAGAATTGTAATCGCTGGAGCTTCCGCCTCAACACGCCCGTCGCGGTGCAGGCCGCCATGTTCGCGCCCTTTATCATGGGCTACGGCAAGAAGTGGTATTTCCTCACCGCCTCCTATGCGTTCGGACAGGACATCAACAACTCCTTCCACGATCTGCTGGCGAAAGCCGGCGGCACCGCTGGTGGGGAATGACGAAGTGCCGCTGAACACGCCCGACTACAGCAGCTTCATCCTGAAGATCAGGGAGGCGAAGCCCGACTCGTGCTCGGCGGCGTTCCCGCGGGCGATCTCTCCACCTTCCTGAAGCAATGGAACGAGATGGGGATGAAGGGAAAAATCCCGATCGCGGAAATCGCCATTGGCGATACCGATATCTGGGCGGTCGGACCGCAGGCGGCCACCGGCATCTATACCTCGCTGTGGTGGTACAAGAACCCGGACAACCCGCCAGCCGAGCAGAAGATGGCCGCCGACTTCCTGAAGAAATATGGCAAGCCTGCTGCGGACAAGGCCTGGATGGGCTGGGTCACCGCCAACTCGCTGTTCGATTCGATCGAGGCGGCGAAATCCACCGATGCCAATGCCATCATCGAGGCGCTGGAGAACTGGAAGGGCGGTACACCGGAAAACCCGTACAGTTATCGCAAGTCCGATCACCAGATGATGCTGAAGAACCTGGTGGTGCAGGTGAAGCCGAAGATCCCCGACCAGTGGGACTATTTCGATGTGAAGGGCGATCGTGCCGCAGAACTCCGCCGATCTCGAAAGCGTCTTTGGCGACAGCGGTTGTCACATGACGGCCGACCGGCTCGGTTGCGCAGCAGCTTCGATCGTGCCAGGCCGTTGAGCCTACCGAGTGCGGTTGCGGCCTCATCTTGTTGTCTCCCAGCTCGCCAACGGGCTGGTGCTCGGCGGCCTGTATGTGCTGATCGCCATCGGACTTTCGATCATCTTCGGCCTGCTGGGCATCGTGAACTTCGCGCACGGTGCCTTCTTCGCCCTGGGCGCTTATTTCGCTCTGACCCTCTTCAACCAGTTCGGCTGGCCGGCAGTGATCCTGGCGCCATGTGCGTCGGTCTGCTTGGCATGGTGATCGAGCGGCTGCTGATCCGCCATCTATATGACAAGGACCCGCTGGTCAGCCTGATCGTGACTTTCGCGTTCGCGCTGATGATCGAGGCGCTGACGCGGGTGATCTGGGGCGGCCTCGGCCAGCCGTTCAACCAGCCGGAATGGCTGTCCGGCATGTTTCTTTGGGGCCCGGTGCTGATTACCGGTACCGCTTTTCCGTTTTGCCACGCACCATCTTGATGCTGATCGCCTTGTGGGCGTTCATGCAGTTCACGCCGTACGGCCGAATCCTGCGCGCCGGCTCGCGAGACCCGGAGATGGTGGGGCTGCTCGGCATCCGTCTGCCGGTGATGCTGAATGCGGTGTTCGGACTGGGGTGCTGCATCGCGGGCATCGCCGGCGTGCTCGCGGCACCGCTCTGGACCGTTTATCCCGCCATGCAGGAAGGCGCGATCATGCCGGCCTTCGTGGTGGTGACGATCGGCGGAGTTGGGTTCATTCGCCGGCGCGGTGATCGCCGGGCTGCTGGTGGGGGTGGTCACCACCATGACCATCCAGTTCGAGCCGGTCGCCGCCAGCGCAGTGATGTACGTATTCATGGCCGTCGTCCTGCTGATCCGACCGCGCGGACTGCTCGGGGAACGGTGGGAGCGGTTCGAATGATCACGCCGATCGTCGAATACCGCCCCGGACCGCGCGGTATCCTGCGGCATCCGATTGTCTGGGTTTGCGCCGTTCTGATTGCGCTGACCGCTCTCTGGGCTGCGCTCGGCGCGCCCACCAGCCTGATCACCGAAATCGCCATCTATACGCTGTACGGCGCCGGCGTGAATTTGCTGGTCGGCTACACCGGCCTGGTGCCGTTCGGCGCGTCCGTCTTTTTCGGCTGCGCGACTTATGCCGCCGCGATCTCGATGAAGCGCCTCTTTTCCAACGAATTCGAGGCGATCGTCTCTGACCATCGTCTTTTCCATCATGCTGGCCGCCATCATCGGCTTCATCATTTTGCGCCGCCGCGGACTGTACTTCTCCCTGCTGACCCTGGCCTTCTCCCAGATTGCATTCGAAATCGCCTACAAATGGACGGATCTGACCGGTGGCGAGAACGGGCTGCAGGGCGTGCCGCGGCCCACGCTGCAGCGACCCCGCCGTTTTCCACGGCTTCGTCATCGCCAGCGTCATGCTGGGGATGTGGTTCCTATGGCGCGTCGCACATGCTCCGTTCGGCCGCACGCTTCAGGCATTGCGCGACAACGAACAGCGCGTTCTGAGCCTCGGATACAACCCGTTCCGGCTGAAACTCACCGCGTTCATGGTAATGGCAGCCGTGCTTGGCTACTCCGGCGCGCTGCTGGCCTTCATGCTCCGTGGCGCCTATGCCGACAATCTTGGCTGGCAACATGCAGGCGACGCTCTGCTCATGACCGTCCTCGGTGGCGTGCACCAGTTCCTCGGTCCATTATGGGGTGCGATCGCTTTCGTAATTCTGCAGGACAAGCTCTCACACTTACACGGAGAACTGGTGGCTGATCTTTGCTCCGATCATCCTGGTGTTTGCCCTCGGTTCACCGGAGGGGATTGCAAGGCTTCGTGCAGCGATTGATCGGCCGGCGGCACTGGACTTTGACGCGGCGTGGAATTCCGCCCCGTCCAGTCGTGATCATGCCTTGGGCGAGCCGGCACATGGCGGCGATCCAGGCAAGCCGATTTTGACCATCCGAAACCTGTCGAAGCGATTCGGTTCGTTGGTGACGGCGCAGGATATGGATTTGGACGTTCACCCGTTCCGGCTGCATAGCTTTATCGGCCCGAACGGCGCGGGCAAGACGACGTTCTTCAACATGCTGACCGGCTTCTGCGCGCCGATTCCGGTGAGATGCGGTTTGAAGGGCAGGACATTACGCGCCTGCCGGTGATCGACGTGTGCGTCTGGGCCTCGGCCGATCATTTCAAATCCTCAGCGTGTTCCGCACACTGACTGCGTTCGAGAATGTGCGCATCGCGGTGCAGAGGCATAGTCTGCACTCGGGCAGCCTATGGAGTGATGCTTATGCACTGACGGACGTCAACGAGCGCACCTGGTCGCTTTTGGATGCTGTCGGGCTGGCCGATAGCGCAGCCGACCAGTGCGAAAACCTGTCCCATGGCGAGCAGCGCTTGCTCGAGATCGCCATCACCTTGGCGACCGACGCCAACCTGCTGTTGCTGGACGAACCTCTGGCGGGGCTTGCCGAAGCGGATCGGGAAATCGTGGGCCGGCTGATCCGGGGCCTGTCTGAGACCCACGCCGTGTTGTTGATAGAGCATGATATCGACCGGGTGCTTGCTTTGTCCGACCGGATCACCGTGCTGCATCAAGGCCGGCTGATCGCGGATGGCAATACCGGCGGAGGTCGTGCGCAATCCCGAGGTGATCACGGCGTATCTTGGCGCCGCGCGCGAAACAGACAGGCGCGGAGATGACCGTTTCGGCGGAAGCTACGCCTCGTCACCATTTATCTGTCGCCGTTGCTGCGGCTGGAGCCGGTGCGCGCAGGTTATTCGGGCAGCCAGGTGCTGAACGATGTTAATTTGGTGGTGCACGCCGGAGAGGCGGTCGCCCTGCTCGGCCGCAACGGCGTGGGCAAGACCACCACCCTGCGCGCGATCACCGGCACAGTGGGCAAGTCGGCCGGACATATCATTTCGACGGAAAGGAGATCACACAGTCGGTCATTACGAGATCAATCGCCTGGGGATATCGCTGGTGCCGGAGGGCCGCAGGTTATTCCCGAATCTGACGTTGCTGGAGAATTTGCGGCTTGCCGCTCGTTCCGGTGGCGCGGCGCTGGACGAAGTATTCGATTTATTCCCCAAGCTACGGCTGTTGCAAGGCTCGCGCGCCGAAAGCCTGTCAGGTGGTGAGCGGCAGATGGTCGCCATCGCCCGCGCGCTGATGGTGCCGGCGAAGATCGTGCTGCTGGATGAGCCGTTCGAGGGACTGGCACCTGGGATCGTGCATGAGGTGATGGGAGCACTGGTGAAGCTGCGGGGTAGCGTCAGCATGATAATCGTTGAGCACCATGCGGAATCGGTTCTTCCGATCGTTGACCGTGCTTATGTGCTGGTAAACGGCAGCATTGCGTTCGAGGGCAGTGCACGCGCCCTGGAAGCGGACACAGCGCTGCAGGCGCGGCTGCTTGGGGTTGTGCAGGCGGAGTTGGCAGCCGCGTAGATCGGAGGTTGGTGCATGCTTAATATGAGCGGCAAGGTGGCGATCGTGACTGGCGCCGGATCGGTGGGGCCCGGATGGGGAAACGGAAAGGCCACTGCTACATTGTTGGCGCGCCAAGGCGCAGTGGTGTTTCTGGTCGATATCGATGAAGCCGCAGCGGACGAGACCCGGGGAATCATTAAATCAGAAAGGAACAGCTGTACGACACATGAGTGCGACATGACGCAGGCGCGTTCAGTGGAGAAGATGGTTAAAACCTGCCAGGGGCGGTTCGGTCGCGTCGATGTGCTGGTGAACAATGTCGGGGGGTCCGCGCCAGGCGACCCAGTGACCATGCCGGAAGAGGTATGGGACCGGCAGATCGAGTTCAATTTGAAAACTGCCTTCTTGGGCTGCAAGTACGTGTTGCCGGTGATGGCCGCGCAGGGCCATGGCGCCATCGTCAATATCTCATCCGTCGCGGGCCTGCGAAACGACGGACATGGAGGGCGCCAACACGTCGCCTACAGCGCAAGCAAGGCGGCCGTGATCCAGTTCAGCCGCGCGACCGCCGGCGCCTTCGTGAAGCAGGGGATACGCTGCAACACTGTCGTGCCAGGGCTGATGCATACCCCATTGGTGGAGCAGCGACTGGCGAAAACGGTCGCGAATGGCGATGCGGCTGCGTTGATTGTCAGCCGCAATGCGCGGACGCCGATGGGGCGTATGGGAACCGCATGGGACGTGGCCCATGCTGTGCTCTTCCTGGCTTCCGACGAAGCGAATTACATAACTGGGACTGAGATCGTGGTTGATGGAGGCCTCATTCTGGCATCGCCCTAACATACGGAACCGGAGGAGATGATGGGACAAGGACGTCTGCAAGAACTCACTTCTGAGACCATGACGCCGGAACAGCGTCGGGTGGCCGATGCGATCCAGACGGGACCGCGCGGCGCCGGGCTGCGGGGACCCTTCAACGCATTACTGCGTAGCCCGGATCTGGCGGATGCGGTGCAAAAAGTCGGAGAATATGTGCGATTTAAAAGCTCGATCCCGCCTCGCTTGAATGAGTTGGCGATCATCATTGCCGGGCGACGGTGGACGGCGCAGTACCAGTTCTATGCGCATCGGCGCCTGGCGCTGCAGGCTGGGTTGAAAGCAGAGATTGCCAATTCGATTGCCGAAGGTCAGAGACCAACCGGAATGGATGCCGACGAGACCATTGTATATGATTTCGCGACCGAGCTTTTGAACACGGGGCAGGTCTCGGACGCAACATATCAGAGCACGCTGGCGCGATTCCGCGAACGTGGCGTAATCGACCTAGTCGGTGCTGTAGGTTATTACAGTATGGTTTCGCTTGTGCTGAATGTGGCAGAGGTGCCGCTGCCAGAAGGCGAAAGCCACCCGTTGAAGCCACTCGCTTAAAGACTGAGTTCCCCCTCTCGCAACGAGACGGGGGAACTGAGCAAGACAGTTTACTCGGCGGCGTTCGTCTCCACCGGTCGCGGCGGCGGCAGCACACGCTGGTCCCGCCCCGCGGCTACGGCACGGAGCCGATTCATCACGGATCCCGTGCCTGCGGGGATCAGCCGTCCGACGATCACGTTTTCTTTGAGACCCATCAGGCTATCGACTCTGCCATTTGTCGCCGCCTCGGTCAGCACGCGCGTCGTTTCCTGGAAGGAAGCGGCACTGATGAAGCTGTTAGTCTGCAGGCTAGCCTTGGTGATGCCTTGCAGGACAGGCATGGCAGCCGCCGGCCGGTCATCTTTGCCCAACCTTGCATTGACAGCGTCGAACTCGATGCGATCCACCTGCTCGCCAGTAAGGTAGGTCGTGTCGCCGGGATCCAGTATTTCCACCTTCTGCAGCATCTGGCGGACGATGACCTCAATGTGCTTGTCGTTAATCTTCACTCCCTGCAGCCGATACACATCCTGGATTTCATTCACGAGGTAATCGGAGAGGGCCTCGACACCCAGCACTTTCAAGATGTCGTGCGGCACGCGCGGGCCGTCCACCAGCGGATCACCCCGGCGAACGAAGTCACCCTCCTGGACGGAGACGTGCTTGCCCTTCGGGATGAGGTACTCGGTTTCTTCGCCGGTCTCGTCGTTTTTGACGATGATGCGGCGTTTCGCCTTGTAGTCCTTTCCGAACTCTACCCGCCCGTCGGTCTCCGCAATCACAGCATGGTCCTTTGGACGGCGTGCTTCGAACAACTCGGCAACCCGCGGCAAACCGCCGGTGATGTCGCGCGTCTTACTGCCCTCGCGTGGAATACGCGCCAACACGTCACCTGCCGCGACCTGTGCGCCGTTTTCGACGCTCAAGATTGAGTCGGGCGCCAGAAAGTAGCGGGCGTCAGCACCGTTTGAGAGTCGAATCACATCGCCACGCTCATCCTTGAGCTGCAGGCGGGGCCGAAGATCGACGCTCTTGCTGCCCTGCTTGTAATCGACGATCACCTTGGATGTCAGGCCGGTGACCTCATCCATGCGCTCTACCAGCGTGATTCCTTCTATGAGATCCAGATACTCGACCTTACCGGCACGCTCGGTGATGATCGGCAGGGTGTAAGGATCCCACTCCGCCAATTTCTGGCCGCGCGCGACAAGCTGCTCGTCGTCGACCAGCAAGCGCGCCCCATACGGCACACGGAACCTCGCGCGTTCGCGCTGCTTGTCGTCGAGCAGCACGATTTCGCAATTGCGGCTCATGACCACGGGCGTGCCCTGACTGTTCATCACGACGTTGCGGTTCTTTACCGAGACAGTGCCCTCGTGACTGGCCTCAACAGCCGACTGCTCGGCACCACGCTGGGCCGCACCACCGATGTGGAAGGTGCGCATGGTCAATTGCGTTCCAGGCTCACCAATCGACTGTGCGGCAATGACGCCAACCGCCTCACCAATGTTCACTGGCGTCCCACGGGCCAGATCGCGGCCGTAACAGTGCCCACACACACCGACGCGACTGTCGCAGGTCAGCACGGAGCGGATCTTTACCGCTTCGACACCGGCCTGTTCGATGCGATCAGCCGTTTCTTCCTCGATCAGGGTGTTACATGCGAGGATCACTTGGCTGGTCGTGGGATCCAGCACGTCTTCGGCGGCAGTGCGGCCCAGTATGCGCTCCGACAAGCTGGAAACCACCTCGCCACCATCCATTACAGCGCGGACGGTCAGGCCACGTTCAGTCTCGCAGTCATCCTCCACGATGATGCAGTCCTGGGCCACATCCACCAAGCGGCGAGTCAAGTACCCGGAGTTCGCGGTTTTCAGGGCCGTGTCGGCCAGTCCCTTACGCGCACCATGGGTGGAGTTGAAATACTCCAGGACTGACAGGCCTTCCTTGAAGTTGGCGATGATGGGCTGCTCGATGATCTCGCCCGACGGCTTGGCCATCAGTCCACGCATACCGGCGAGCTGGCGCATCTGGGCAGGCGAGCCGCGCGCGCCGGAATGGCTCATCATCCAGACCGAGTTGGTCGGCTTGCCCGCTTCCTGCTTGCTGATCTCCTTCATCATCGCGCCCGCGACTTCGTCCGTGCAGCGGGACCAGGCATCCACGACCTTGTTGTAGCGCTCGCCGGCGGTAATCAGGCCTTCCTGGTACTGCTGCTCGAATTCCTTCACCTCGGCTTGGGTGCGATGGATCAGATCGGACTTTTCGACTGGGATGATCAGGTCGTTCTTGCCGAACGAGATGCCGGCTTTGCAGGCCTGGCCGAAGCCCAGGCCCATCAGCCGGTCGGCAAAAATCACGCACTCTTTCTGACCGCAGTGGCGATACACGGCATCGATCACGTCCGAGATGTTCTTCTTGGTCAACTGCTTGTTGATCAAAGAGAATGGAACATTGGGATGTTTCGGCAGGATTTGCGCGATCATCATCCGCCCGGGTGTAGTGACGACCGTTTCCCGGATCAGATTGCCCTTATCGTCGATCGATTCCCAGCGCGCCTTGATCTTGTCATGCAAGCTGATCGCCCGGGAGAACAAGCCATATTCAATCTCGCCCATCGTGCCCTGGGCGGGGGCATCCTGGTCAGCGATCGCACGAAATTCGGGTGTCTCCAGCGACAGATAATAGAGCCCGAGCACGATGTCCTGGCTCGGCACGATAATCGGCTTGCCGTTGGCGGGGCTGAGGATGTTGTTGGTGGACATCATCAGCACGCGACCTTCGAGCTGCGCTTCCAGCGACAGCGGCACGTGCACGGCCATCTGGTCGCCGTCGAAGTCGGCGTTGAAGGCAGTGCAAACCAGTGGATGGAGCTGGATCGCCTTGCCTTCGATCAGCACCGGCTCGAACGCCTGGATGCCGAGACGGTGGAGCGTGGGCGCCCGGTTCAGCATGACCGGATGCTCCCGGATAACTTCCTCCAGGATGTCCCAGACCTCCGGCCGCTCCTTCTCCACCATGCGCTTGGCTGCCTTGATGGTGGTGGCGTGCCCGTATTTCTCCAGCTTTGCGTAGATGAATGGCTTGAACAGCTCGAGCGCCATCTTTTTGGGCAGCCCGCACTGGTGCAGCTTCAGCTCCGGCCCGACCACGATGACCGAGCGGCCGGAGTAATCGACACGCTTGCCCAGCAGGTTCTGGCGGAACCGACCCTGCTTGCCCTTCAGCATGTCGGACAGCGATTTCAGCGGGCGCTTGTTGGCACCGGTGATCGCCCGGCCGCGCCGCCCATTGTCGAACAGCGCATCGACGCTTTCCTGCAGCATGCGCTTTTCGTTGCGCACGATGATGTCGGGCGCGCGAAGCTCGATCAGCCGCTTCAGCCGGTTGTTCCGGTTTATGACGCGACGGTACAGGTCGTTCAGGTCGGAGGTGGCGAAACGGCCACCGTCCAGCGGCACGAGTGGGCGCAGTTCCGGCGGAATCACCGGCACCACGTCCAGGATCATCCAGTATGGCTTGGCTCCACTGTCGGCGAATGCTTCGATCAGCTTCAGACGCTTGACCAGCTTTTTCCGCTTGGCTTCGCTCGAGGTTTCCTTGAGGTCCTGCCGTAGCCGAACTTTCTCGGCATCGAGGTCGATGCGAGAGAGGACCTTCTTGATCGCCTCGGCGCCGATGCCGACCTCGAACTGGTCGTCACCGAACTCGTCCTGCTTGGCCATCAACTGGTCTTCAGTGAGCAGCTGATGGAGCTTCAGGTCGGTGGTGCCTGGCTCCAGCACGACGTAGCTTTCGAAATAGAGAATCTTCTCCAGCTCCTTCAGGGTCATGTCCACCATGAGCCCGATTTGGCTTGGAAGGGACTTCAGGAACCAGATGTGCGCGACCGGGCTGGCGAGTTCGATATGACCCATCCGCTCGCGCCGGACCTTGGCTAGCGTAACTTCGACGCCGCATTTCTCACAGATGATCCCACGGAACTTCATTCGCTTGTACTTGCCGCACAGACACTCGTAATCCTTGATTGGACCGAAAATGCGCGCACAGAACAGCCCGTCACGTTCCGGTTTGAACGGTACGATAGTTGATAGTTTCCGGCTTCTTGATCTCGCCGTATGACCAGCTTCGGATCTGCTCCGGGGAGGCGATCTGGATCTTTATCTGATCGAAAGTCATCGCCTGACCGGTCTGGCCGAGGATCTTCATCAGTTCGTTCATGCGTCTGTCACCCTTTGAACGGGTAAAAAAAGGTCAGCAGGAAGGGCCGGGCATTATCACGCCCGAGGTCCTCGTGACTTGCTCGGCAACATCACGCTGCGCGGCTGTCGAGTTCGACGTTCAGTCCCAGCGATTTCAGCTCTTTTACCAGCACGTTGAAGCTTTCCGGGATGCCGGCCTCGAAATTGTCCTGTTCGCGAACGATTGCCTCATAGACTTTAGTGCGTCCGGAGACATCGTCTGATTTCACCGTCAGCATCTCCTGCAACGTGTAAGCAGCGCCATATGCCTCCAATGCCCAGACCTCCATTTCACCAAAGCGCTGTCCGCCGAACTGTGCTTTGCCGCCCAACGGCTGCTGGGTCACCAAGCTGTAGGGACCTATCGAACGTGCGTGTATCTTGTCATCCACGAGGTGGTGCAGCTTCAACATATAGATGTAGCCCACGGTGACGTTCCGCTCGAACGGTTCGCCGGTACGTCCGTCCACCAGCGTGACCTGCCCGGAGGTATCGAGCCCAGCCTTCACCAACATTTCCTCGATGTC
This sequence comes from uncultured Pseudomonadota bacterium, assembly GCA_963810715.1. Lineage (GTDB taxonomy): Bacteria > Pseudomonadota > Alphaproteobacteria > Acetobacterales > Acetobacteraceae > DATDIC01. The sequence goes on from CAWEOZ010000007.1 coordinate 93,557, forward strand.
CGACATGCGGGCGCCGTCGAACACCGGAGTGGCGATTGGAACCCCTTTGCGCAGGTTTTCCGCAAGTTCCGTGAGATGCTCGTTATCCAAGGTCGCGATCTCGTCACGGAATATCTCGTCGCCATAGGCGCGCCGGAGCATATCGAGCAGTTCCTGCCGGGCTGCACCCGTACGGCGGTAGGTCTCCACCAGTTCACTGATCTGGCGGCCAAGTGTGGCGCAGGCCCAACCAAGATGAGTTCTCGAGTATCTGCCCGACGTTCATCCGGCTTGGCACACCCAGTGGGTTCAACACGAGATCAATGGGTGTGCCGTCCTCCAGGAACGGCATATCTTCCACCGGCACCACGCGAGAGACGACACCTTTATTGCCGTGACGACCGGCCATTTTGTCGCCGGGCTGCAGCTTGCGCTTCACCGCGATGAACACCTTGACCATCTTCATCACGCCGGGCGGCAACTCATCACCGCGCTGCAGCTTGTCGACCTTTGAGTCGAAACGCTCCTGCAAGCGGCCGACTGCGGCATCGAACTCCCGCTTCAAGGTTTCGATCTCGGCCATGACAGCGTCGTCCTGCACCGCGATATGGCGCCAAGCGCCGCGCGGGTGCTCGGCCAGCATCTCGTCGGTGATTACCGTCCCCGCCTTGATGCCCTTGAAGCCGCCGGCCGCTTTGCGGTTAAGGAGTTTCTCGCGCAACCGATTGAGGAAGCTGCGCTCCTGGATTGCCTTCTCGTCGTCGCGGTCCTTGGCGAGCCGCTCGATCTCGGCACGCTCGATCGCCATGGCGCGCTCATCCTTATCGACGCCCCGTCGGGAGAAGACCCGTACATCGACCACTGTGCCGGTGACACCGGGCGGTAGCTTCAGAGACGTGTCGCGCACGTCGGACGCCTTCTCGCCGAAGATTGCCCGCAGCAGCTTTTCTTCCGGCGTCATCGGGCTCTCGCCTTTCGGCGTGACCTTGCCCACCAGGATATCGCCCGGGTTCACCTCGGCACCTATATAAACGATCCCGGCTTCATCGAGGTTCTTGAGCGCCTCTTCGCCGACATTCGGGATATCCCGGGTGATCTCCTCCTGGCCGAGCTTGGTGTCGCGGGCCATCAGCTCGAACTCCTCGATATGGATCGAGGTGAACACATCGTCGCGCGCGATGCGCTCGGAGATCAGGATCGAGTTCCTCGAAATTGTAGCCATTCCACGGCATGAAGGCACACAGCACGTTGCGGCCAAGCGCCAGCTCGCCGAACTCGGTGGACGGGCCGTCGGCGATGATCTCGCCTTCGATCACCCGGTCGCCTACCTTCACTAGCGGGCGCTGGTTGATGCATGTGGACTGGTTGGAGCGCATGAACTTGCGCAGTCGGTAGATGTCCACGCCCTTCGTCGTGCCGTCCTCGTTGGTGGCGCGGACCACGATGCGGGAGCCGTCGATCTGATCGACCACGCCGGCGCGACGTGCCACGATGGTGGCGCCGGAATCGCGCGCCACCGCCTCTTCCATGCCGGTGCCGACCAGCGGCGCGTCGGCCTGGATCAGCGGCACCGCCTGGCGCTGCATGTTGCTGCCCATCAGCGCGCGGTTGGCATCGTCATTCTCAAGGAACGGAATCAGCGCCGCGGCCACCGAGACGAGCTGCTTGGGCGAGACGTCGATGGCAGTGACGTCCTCCGGTCGCGCGAGGCGGAAGTCGCCCTGCTTGCGGACCGAGACCAAGTCTTCGGTGAAGCGGCCCTGCCCATCCATCGGCGCATCGGCCTGGGCGACCACCAGCCGCTCTTCTTCCATCGCGGAGAGGTAGCGCGGCTCGCGCTGTACCACGCCATCCTTCACCAACAGGTAAGGCGTCTCGATGAAGCCGGTACTTGTTCACCTTGGCGTAGGTGGCAAGTGAATTAATCAGGCCGATATTCGGGCCCTCCGGCGTTTCGATCGGGCAGATCCGCCCGTAATGGGTCGGGTGTACGTCGCGTACCTCAAACCCTGCGCGCTCGCGGGTCAGGCCGCCCGGACCTAGCGCCGACAAGCGGCGCTTGTGGGTGACCTCGCTCAGCGGATTGGTTTGGTCCATGAACTGCGAGAGCTGCGAGGAGCCGAAAAATTCCCGCACGGCTGCGGCGGCCGGCTTGGCGTTGATCAGGTCGTGTGGCATCACCGTGTCGATATCGACGCTGCCCATGCGCTCGCGGATGGCCCGTTCCATGCGCAGCAGGCCGACGCGGTACTGGTTCTCCATCAGCTCGCCCACCGAACGGACGCGACGGTTGCCCAAATTATCGATGTCATCGATCTGGCCCCGGCCGTCCTTCAGCTCGCATAGGGTTTTCACCGTGTGCAGCAGGTCTTCCTTGCGCAAGGTGCGAAGCGTGTCAGGTGCAGAATCCGCATGGAAGCCGAGTCGCATATTCATCTTTACCCGGCCGACCGCCGAAAGGTCGTATCGGTCGGGATCGAAGAACAGACCTCGGAATAGCGCCTCGGCAGTTTCCGGGGTAGGCGGCTCACCCGGACGCATGACGCGATAAATGTCGATCAGAGCGTCGTCGCGATTGCTGTTCTTGTCCACCGCCAAGGTGTTACGGATCCATGGGCCGTTCGCCTGGTCCACGGCAAGTGTCGGGAGGCGGGTGATTCCTGCTTCTTCCAAAGCAGCGAGTCGCGCTTCTGCCAGTTCCTCGCCGGCTTCTGCGTAGATTTCGCCGGTCTGAAGATTGACCATATCCTCGGCGACGAATCGGCCGAGCAGGTCGGCGCGGCCGACCAGCACTTCCTTCGTTGTCTCGGCAATTTTGCGTGCCTGCCGAGCGGTAAGTTTGGCATCCGCGTCGGCTACTACCTCGCCAGTAGCGGCATCGATCAGCGGCTCCAAAAGCTTGATGCCGCGGAACGCGTCGGGATCGAAGGGCCGCGCCCAGCCTTTCTGTGTGCGGTCGAATACCACTTGTCCATAGAAATAGTTCAGGATCTCCTCGGCATCCATGCCGCGGACTTCGCCGGGCTCGACGGGTTCGCCTTTTTCTTCGCGGGCCGCTCGTAGCTGCTCAGTCGCCGTGCCTTCCAGCGCGTAGAGGAGGGTGGTGACCGGCAACTTGCGCTTGCGGTCGATTCGCACATAGACGAGATCTTTCGAGTCGAACTCAAAATCCAGCCATGAGCCGCGATACGGTATAACGCGGGCAGCAAAGAGGTATTTGCCGCTGCTGTGCGTCTTGCCCTTGTCGTGATCGAAGAACACACCGGGCGAGCGATGCATTTGAGACACGATGACGCGCTCGGTGCCATTGATGATGAACGTGCCGTTGTCGGTCATCAGCGGCATGTCGCCCATATAGACGGGCTGCTCCTTGATGTCGCGAATGGAGCGGGCGCCGGTATCCTCATCGACGTCCCAGACGATCAGCCGGAGGATGACCTTGAGCGGCGCAGCATAGGTCATGCCGCGCTGGATGCATTCCTCGACGTCGTATTTCGGTTCCTCGAGCTCGTAGTACACGAACTCCAGCCGGCCGCGACCGGCGAAGTCATCGATCGGGAAAACCGAACGGAAAACTTCCTGAAGGCCACTATTGGTGCGACTATCCGGGCGGACGTTCATTTGCAGGAACGCCTCGTAGCTGGCTCGTTGCACGTCTATCAGGTTTGGCATCGGTGCCACTTCGGGAATGCGCCCAAAGCTGCGACGGATGCGATTGTACCTCGTGACCGACCTGGAAATTGCGTTCATCGACCGTCCTACTTGCCCAATATGCCAAAAGCCATCATTCTGCGGTCCTTCTTCGACTCGCCCCTGACCGCCTGAGGCTTCCGATTTTGACGGGCCGGTTTCCGCGGAAACGGCTAAGCGGGCGGGAACCCACCGATTCCCGCCCGTGCCAGCCTTGCGGCCTCACCCAGATTTTGCAGCCCTGCCCCCTACAGGGCGGCGATAACTGATGCAGTTCAAGTCCTCTGTTTATTTCACCTCGACGGCAGCGCCCTGATCCTCGAGCATCTTGCGAAGCTTAGCCGCCTCGTCCTTCCCCACCCCCTCCTTCACCGTTTTGGGAGCCCCTTCGACCAAGTCCTTGGCTTCCTTCAGTCCGAGGCCGGTTATGGTGCGGATTTCCTTGATCACATTAATCTTCTTCTCTCCCGCCTTCGCCAGGATAACGGTGAATTCCGTCTGTTCCTCGGCCGGAGCGGCGGGAGCAGCAGCTCCGCCAGCGGGTACAGCCGCCACTGCTACAGGGGCGGCGGCCGACACGCCCCACTTTTCCTCCAGCAGCTTCGAGAGTTCTGCCGCCTCAAGCACGGTCAGGCCGGACAACTCGTCAACCAGCTTCTGTAGATCTGCCATTTGCGTAGGTTCCTCAATCTAGACCCTGTTCGGTTCCATTCAAGCCGGATTTGCTGGCCTGTATCATTTTCAACACAGGTCTGCGGTTCAGCCTGCGGCTGCCTGCTCTTCCTTACGGGCAAAGGCGCCGAATACCCGTGCGAGCTGCCCGGCGGAGCCTTGCAGCACGCCAGCCACCCGGGTTGCCGGGGTCGCGATCATGCCAATCAGGCCGGCCCGCAGCGTTTCCAGGCTGGGAAGCTCGGCCAAGGCTTTGACCCCGTCCGGATCGAGCGTCCGGGAGCCCAGCGAGCCGCCAACAACCACCAGCTTCTCGTTGCCGCGGCTGTAATCCACCGCCGCTTTGGCCACAGCGACCGGGTCGGACGACCAGGCCAGAGCGGTGGGTCCCTTCAGCAAGGGTTGGATTCCGGCGAACGCCGTGCCTTCCAGGGCGCGGGTGGTCAGCCGGTTTTTCGCCACTTTGAACGTGGCGCCAGCGGCGCGCATGCGGCGGCGCAGATCCGTCGCCTCGGTCACGGTCAATCCCCGGTTGCGGGTGACCACGACCATCGACGTCTCGGCGAACACCTGAGCGAGCCCGGCAACGAATTCCCGCTTCCGTGCGCGGTCCATTCTCACTCCGTCTCTCAGGCTGCGCGCGTTTGGACGGCGCCCAGCCGGTTGCCCATTGAGCCGCCGAGTGACGACGGCCCGGTTCGCCTGCCCTTCAGTCGGAACCGCCAGGAAGCTCCGTCAGGAACCCCGGGCCACCCCGTCTCCCGCGCGCGGGCCGAAGCCCATTGCATCCACAGTGGATACGTGCGGTCTCGGACAGGTTCGGGTGCTTTCACACACCCTACCCGCCGTCGCGAACCGACAGGCTGCGACGGCGTATCTTATTCATCCGGCCAAGCTGGTGATGTCGAGCTGGATGCCCGGCCCCATGGTAGAGCTGAGCGAGGCGCGCTTCACATACGTGCCCTTGGCCCCGGCCGGCTTCGCCTTGTGGATCGCGTCGGCCAGCGCACGCGCATTCTCTACCAGCTTGTCTTCGCTGAAACTGGCCTTGCCGATCCCGGCATGGATGATGCCGGCCTTCTCGGCACGAAACTCGACCTGGCCGCCCTTTGCCGCGCTGACGGCGCCGCGCACATCCATGGTGACGGTGCCGAGGCGAGGGTTCGGCATCAGCCCGCGGGGGCCGAGAATCTTACCGAGCCGGCCGACTACGCCCATCATGTCCGGAGTGGCTATGCAGCGATCGAAATTGATTTCGCCGGCTTGCACTTTCTCCGCCAGGTCCTCGGCGCCGACCACATCGGCTCCGGCCGCCTGTGCTTCCTCCGCCTTCAGCCCGCGGGCGAACACCCCGACCCTGACGCTTTTGCCGGTGCCGTTGGGCAGACTGATCAGACCACGCACCATCTGGTCCGCGTGACGGGGGTCGATGCCGAGATTCATCGACATCTCGATGGTTTCGTCAAACTTCGCCTTGGCGTTCTGCTTGATCAGCCGCACGGCGTCGGGCAGCGGGTAGGATTTGGCGCGGTCAAGATTGGCATAGGCGGCCTGCAGGCGCTTGTCGTGCGGCATCGGTTAGCCCTCCACCACGATCAGGCCCATGGAACGGGCGGAACCGGCCAGCATGCGAACCGCTGCCTCCTCGTCGCCGGCGTTCATGTCTTTCATCTTCTGCGCGGCGATTTCCCGCAGTTGCGTCGTGGTTACACGGCCAACCGTGGCGGCCTTGCCAGTTGCCGTGGAGCCCTTTTCGATGCCGGCGGCTTTCTTGAGGAAATAGCTGTTCGGCGGAGTTTTGGTGATGAAGCTGTAGGTCCGATCGGCAAAGGCGGTAATCACCACTGGTACGGGCATGCCCGGTTCCATGTTGGCGGTCTGGGCGTTGAAGTCCTTGACGAACTGCATGATGTTGAGGCCGCGCTGGCCGAGCGCCGGGCCCACGGGAGGGGACGGGTTCGCCTTACCCGCGGGTATCTGTAGCTTGATGTAGCCGACGATCTTTTTTGCCATGACCCCTGGCCTCCGCGCCTTTGCCAAAGGACCGCGGTGCATGCGACGCTCCCAGCCTTCGACTGGGAAGTCCTGCGTCTCCCGCGTTCCGGATGAAGCGCGGGCGTGTAGAGGATTGTGGAACGGGAGTTCAGGGCTGGGAGTGGATTTTCAACCATGCAGCACCCATCCCACTGGCTCAGGCCGCTCGCTCATGGCCTTTATTGCGAGCCGGGCGACTTCCTGGTCGATCCAACCAGAGCCGTGGACCGTGCCGTGATTACGCATGCCCACTCCGATCACGCCCGCCCCGGCCATCGGCACGTCCTAGCTACCGCGGACACGCTGGCGCTGATGCGCGCGCGTCTCGGTAACGATGCTGGAGCAACGCAGCAGGTGCTGGGTTGGGGCGAGCCGATCAAGATCAACGGCGTCCAGCTCCGGCTGGAACCGGCGGGACACGTCCTCGGCAGCGCGCAGGTCGTAATGGAGTTCCAGGGAACGCGCGTCGTCGCCAGCGGCGACTACAAGCGGCAGCGCGATCCCACCTGCACCGGCTTCGTGCCGGTGGGTTGCGATGTATTTGTCACCGAGGCGACCTTCGCCCTGCCGGTATTCCGCCATCCACCGCCCGAGCGGGAGATCGGTCGGTTACTCTGCAGCCTAGCGTTGTTTCCGGACCGGACTCACCTGGTTGGGTGTTATGCGCTCGGCAAATGCCAGCGGCTGATCGCGCTGCTTCGAGCAGCCGGTTGGGACCGACCGATCTGGCTGCATGGCGCACTGATGCCGATTTGCGCGGTTTACGAGGCGCGAGGCATAAGCCTAGGGATGCTGCGGCCGGCAACCGGCGCTGCGAAGACCGAGCTTGCAGGAGCAATTGTTCTTGCCCCACCGGGCGCAATTGCGGACCGCTGGGCGCGTCGTCTTGCTGACCCGGTGGTGGCCCTGGCATCCGGCTGGATGCGGGTGCGCCAGCGGGCAAGGTCGCAAGGTGTGGAGTTACCGCTCGTGATCTCCGACCATGCTGATTGGGATGAACTGAACGCCACCGTCGATGAGGTCGGCGCTCCCGAGGTCTGGGTGACGCACGGGCGGGAAGAGGCGTTGATCCATGCCATGGCCGGACGTGGCATCAACGGGCGGGCGTTACGACTGGTGGGGTACGACGAGGAGAGTGAGAAGGAGGGCGGCTGACTCAAGGCCGACCTGCGCCGGCCGATCCCATGGGCGATGAGGCGCGTTACGGCTTATTCGAAGGGACACGGATGATGAACGAACCGCAGACGTTCACTTTTCAGGATGATGGCGCCATTCCCAATTCGCACCTGCCAATGCTGGTCTACCGGCAGGTGGTGCCGGCTGACCCGGCCGCGATCGAACGCATTTTTGCCGTCAACTCCTGGCCGCCGGCATGGCGCAACGGGGTGCATCCGTTCCATCACTTCCACAGCACCGCGCATGAGACGCTCGGTGTGGCACGCGGGTCTGCACGCGTGCTGTTCGGAGGATCATCAGGCCGGGCATTGGAAGTGCGGGCAGGCGATGTCGTGGTACTGCCGGCGGGCGTCGGCCACTGCCGCCAGGAGCAATCGCCGGATCTGCTGATTGTCGGAGCATATCCACAGGGGATGCGGGCCGGCCTGGACACCCGTCGAGGCGATCCGAGTGAACATGAGGAGGTGGTGCGCAACATCGCCGAAGTGGCGATGCCAAGTTGCGATCCGGTGGCCGGTCCCGACGGGGCGCTTCTGCGACTTTGGGCCAAGTGAACGATTCGTCGAAGGTGCGGGATGAAGCCCAGCGAACTGTATCGGCATTTCCGTGACCTGCCGCTGGCTTCACTGGCGGCCCTCACGGGCGGTGCGACCGGGGTCATACTGGCGCCGCACCAGGATGATGAAAGCCTTGGGTGCGGTGGGTTGATTGCTGCCGCGTGTCAGGCAGGAATGCCGCCGTTGGTGGTTTTTATTACCGATGGTGCGGCCTCTCATCCCGGATCCCGGCGCTTTGGACCGGCCGCCCGGTGTGCCATTCGCGAACAGGAAGCCCGAAATGGTGCCGCGGCGCTCGGACTGACCGATGATCGGCTGGTGTTTCTTCGTTTGCCAGACGGGGCCGCGCCGCACAGCGGAGTGGTATTCGACGCTGCAGTTCTGCGAATTGTCGAGTTAGTCGAGAGGGAAAGCAGTCAGGCCATATTTGCGCCATGGCAACATGATCCGCACGGCGACCATGTGGCAGCGCATCGGATGGCAAAAGCAGCGGAAGAGCGGACCGGGGCTCGGCTGCTGTCATATCCGGTCTGGGGGTGGACGCTGAGCGATGAAACGGAGCTGCCCGGCCCTTTGCCGAATGGAACGCGGCTAGACATTGCAGGGCAGCTTGGCGTCAAGCGGGTCGCGATTGCGGCCCATGCCTCGCAGCACGGGAGAGTAATTACGGATGATCCTGGTGGCTTCACGATCTCGCCGGAGTTTCTGGCACTATTTGACGTTCCGTTCGAGGTGTTCCTGTCGGAGTTTGTCCGACGGAATTGCGAGCTAGGCCCTCGATCGAGCGAGCGGTCTTGTGCGCTTAGCTTGAGGCGGTCCGTTTCGGATGGTGCGAAGTGGCGTGACGAGAGGCGGCGGTGATGTGGAGCGGGTGGTGGGAATGGAGCCGTTTGTGGTGTAGCACGGGCACCGGGTCAGGCAATTCCGCCACTTCATTGTCGTCGCTGGCACCGCGCAAATCCTGCGTTGTTGGGTTGAGTGACGGTAAGGGGGTTGGCCGGGCATTCGCGGCTATCATCGTCCCCATGTCCCGTTGATCGTATATGAAACCATAAGTCGGATAGACAGCGCCAAACGCAGTGCCTTCACCCAGTTCGACCCGTACCGCCGTCCAGTCATTGTCTTCCGACACGTCCACTACGGCAACATCATGACTGACACGGCCGCCGGGCTCCCAATTCGCCTGATCCACTTCGATTTCCCGGGGATTTATGACACGACTTACCACGGCGACATGACCGAGCCGCATGCGAGAATTGGAACGGAACGTAAGTACGCTGCCGATTTTCGGCATGCTTCCCCTGGCGTAAACGCCGGCGGCATTGCCCCACCATTCCCAGGCATTGCCGGGAAGGTCGATTCCCGAAGCTGAACGCGCATAAGGAACACAGGAGACACCGAATGACACCGCGTGGCGGGCCCGGATTCCATGGGCGCGACCGGCCGTCGGTCGAATATGGAGGTGGGACGTCGAGCGGTGGTGAGCGCTGTGCGTGTTGGCAAAGGCAGATGAACCGACGGGTACTGAGTGCGAGCAGAGTGCCAAGAATTCAAACGACCTGCCACCGGTTGCCCGTGCGCGCATTCCACCCAGCTCCCTTCTTAGCCCAGACCTGTTTGCCGGTAGCCGCAGGGTTGCGGCCTTGACAACCCGGAAAGTGTTGGAAGGAGAGCAGGGGCGGCATTTTAAATGCCAACCCCTGTGGATAAGTGCTGAGGTTCCGATTATTGTCCTATTCAAACATTCGCCAGTGGTGGCGCTATTGGCGACTCGGGCGTCTTAACTGATGGTTTATTTGCAGGCAGTGATCATAATTTCGACGAGCAGCCTTGGATCGGCGAGATCTGCTTGAACGCAGGCCCGTGCAGGAGCTTGGCCGGCCGGCAGCCAGGCACTCCAAATCTCGTTCATGGCATCTCGATCCCGTATGTCCTTAACCCAAATTTGGGCTTGCAGGAGGCGGGTTTTATCCGTGCCATGGGTTTCAAGGATCTGATCGATCTGAGCAAGTATCTCGGTCGTCTGTCCCTTGACGTCCTTGGACGTGTCGCGCGCGGTGTACACCCCTGGAGATAAACAAAGCCGTGGAACTCCACAGCTTTGGCGAGGATTTTATTCGGCTCTGTGCGGATGATTTTGGTCATGGCTGGCACTCCTTGCAGTATCGAGAGGTTGTATGGCGGGCGGAGAAAGGCGGCAAGCCGGGAAAGCTCCGCGACGGAACACAGGTGGGCAGGTAATGAACAGTCGCGCGATATGAGAGGGGGTGCGCGGCTTTCCTGGGGTATGCTCGACTGCGCAATTGGAGATCACTCAGGATTGGCCATATCGGTGCTGGCGAATGAATAAACCGGTGTGGCACCCTGAGAGTTCCGCCTCCCGCATGCCCTTTCTTCGGCGCCGCATGGCGCTGACTGGAGCGACCCGAGCGTTCTTCACGGGTCGAAAATACGTTGAGGTGGAGACACCGTTCGTCGTTCGCGCGCCAGGCGAAGATGTACATTTGCGGGCGTTCTCGACCGTGCGGGAGCACCATGACGGACGGCGTGAGCCGCTCTGGCTGCACACCAGTCCGGAACTGGCGATGAAACGTCTGCTGGTCGGCGGGAGTGGGCCGATCTTCCAGATCGCCCGGGTGTGGCGGAATGCCGAGGGAAGTGACCTGCACGCGCCCGAGTTCACAATGCTGGAGTGGTATCGCCCAGGCGCGACCATGGCAGACCTGATGGACGAGACGGAGGCGTTGATTCGTTCCGTGCTGCCACCGGTGGTCACGTGCCGCGGTGTCCGAACGGCGCTGGACAGGTTCGATCGGATCACCGTGGCCGATGCTTTCGCGCGGTACGCCGGGGCCGACGTGCTGGCGACCGCTGGCGACTCCGCGGCGCTCGCCCGCGATAGCGGGACGCGGCTGCGCCCGAACGAGAGCTGGGATGACCTATTCTTCCGCCTTCTGTTGGAGCGGATCGAGCCGATAATCGGGCGAGAGCGGCCTGTCTTCCTGACCCACTGGCCGACGGCACAGGGAGCCCTGGCCAGGCGCAATCCGGTTGATCCGCGTGTCGCCGAACGGTTCGAGCTTTATCTATGTGGGATCGAGCTGGCCAACGCCTTCATCGAGCTGACCGATCCGACGGAGCAGCGTGCCCGGTTCGAGGCGGATCGGGCGAAGCGGCACGCTCTTTGCGGACCGGACTGGCCCATGGATGAGGATTTTCTTGCCGCCTTGGCTCTCGGCATGCCGGAGGCAGGCGGCGTTGCCCTGGGATTTGACCGGTTGGCGATGATCGCAGCAGGTGCCGACCGGATCGATCAGGTGATGTGGCTGCCTTCTACTGATCTCGGGGCGTGAGCGTCCTGGTGCCGAACACCGCTGAGCCGATGCGTACCCAGGTGGCGCCGCAAGCAATGGCAATTTCGAAGTCGGCAGACATACCCATCGACAGTGTGCTCAACCGATGTCTTGAGGCGCATTCGGCGAGCCAGGTAAAGTGTGGACGTGGATCCTCGGCAATCGGCGGTACGCACATTAATCCGACAAGCTGAGAGCCGAATTGTTGCTGGCATGTTCTGATGAAATCGTCCGCCTGAGCCCGGGGCACGCCAGACTTCTGGGGTTCGTCGGCGGTGTTGACTTCGATCAGCAATGTGGGGCGCCGCCCTTCCTTCGCCATGGCGGAGTCTAATGCATCGACAAGACGCGGACGATCGAGTGTCTCGATCACGTCAGCCAGTCGGACGGCGTCCCGCGCCTTGTTGGTCTGCAGCCCGCCGATGATGTGCAGCTTCAGCGAGGGGTGGGCTGCTTTCAGCGGCGGGAACTTCTCGGCGGCTTCCTGGACCCGGTTTTCGCCGAACAGGGTGTGTCCCGCCGCCAATGCCGCTTCGACCGCGGCGGCCGGCTTGGTTTTGGATACTGCGATCAGAGTCACATCGTCGGGCCGGCGGCCAGCAGCGATTGCGGCTGCTGCAATCCGGTCAGAGAGTCCACGAAGGTTCGCGGCGATTGTCGAGGAGACTGGATCCAACATGGACCGAAAGCTCATCGCCTGGGCGCGTGCCGTCAAGGAGCGGGAGCGAGGGAGTGGACCCTGTATGTCCGAATGCTGTCGCGGAGCGGGGAGCGAACTGACGGCGTGCCGGGCGGGGAGTGTGGCGGGGGCGAGGAACACATCGGCTGGGCCGCCTCGGCTCTGGTTTTTCACCGATTCGCGACCGCGGGCCAGATCCGATCCCGGTCGTGGCGCAGTTGCCGGTGGGCCTCGCCGGGGTCGTGGTGCGGCACGATTTGTCACCTGATCGAGCGGTAATGGCAAAACGACTCGCGCGGATCTGCCGATCGCGGCGGCTGGCAATCGTTGTCGCCGCAGATTGGCGTATGGCGGACCGATTGGGGGCTGGGCTGCATCTTCGCGGTGGCTACCGGTGTCGGGCGTCACCTCGGAAAGGGCGAGTTGTCACCAGCTCCGCCCATTCGATTCCCGAACTGCGGCGGGCGGCGACTGCGGGGGCCGGAGTTGTGTTTCTGTCACCGGCGTTTGCCACGTCAAGCCATCCGGGGAGCCCGTGCCTGGGGCCGATTCGCTGGGGCTTGTTCGTACGGCGTGCGCGACTGCCGGCGCAGGTGCGCGTGTTGGCCCTTGGGGGCGTTACGGGAGGGAATGTTCGCCGACTCCCGGCGTTCTGCGGCGGGGCGGGGGCTATCGGGGCTTTAGCGTGATTGGCGCCTCCGGACCCTGTGGCGTTGCCGCCACAGTGTTTCGAGATTGCCATGCGCGACGCGAAGGACCCGTTGCGGGTGCGTCGGTCCCTGGTCAATATGCGCGTCAGGTCTGGCAGCCCATCGCGGGGCGAGGCCCTCTGTGTCCGCCGGGTCGCGCCGGCGCAACGAGGAGGATTGAATGCGTAAGCTCCTGATGGCTACCGCGGCGATGTTGGGCGCGTCGCTCGGAATGGCTCAAGCCGCACAAATATCTGTCGTTAATCCCAGTCTGACGACGCAGCCTCCTGTAGCGATAACGGGCCCGGCGACTGCGGCTCTGTCGGCGGGGGCCAAGCCGCCGATGCAAGTCGCTCCTGGCTCGCTGGTGGTGCGGCTCGAGTTGCGTGAGAACGTGTATGCGGTCGGTGGCTGGAACTCCACGGACAATATCCGCGGTGACAAGGTTCAACCCTACGGGATCATCGGATATCCGCGCTTTTATCTCGGCTTCGACGGAATGGCCACGAACGGGCTGAAATACGGCGTGTTCTGGGAAATCCGAAATGGCGGCAACCGGTCCTCGACGGTCAATGCTGCCGCGAGTGGCACTGCGGGCAACCCTGGTCCCTCAGGATCCAGCTCGGATCAGACGCTGTTCTGGCGGCGCGACTATGGATATATCGGCACCGACCAACTCGGCGTCCTGCGTGTTGGCCAGAGTGATGGCCCGATGTCGCTATTCCTGGTCAGCACCTTCGACGATATCGCGACCGGCGGGTGGAACGGCGATATAAACGACTTCTCGAATGGCGGTTCTTACGGCTTGCAGGGCTCCTTCCCGAACTGGCCGTTCATGGACATCGGCAACGAATATACGACGGCGAAAGCGGTGTATCTGTCGCCTTCGTTCGCCGGCTTCGACTTCGCGATCAGCTTCGAGCCGAGCACATCCAACATCACTGATACCCAGAACTGCACCGGGGCGACGGCGACAGCCGGGTTCACGAACTGCAACAACCAGTCCACCTCCACGGCGGCAAACGACCTGCAGCGCCGGCGGAATACGGTTGAAGCGGGTCTGCGCTATCGCGGCAGCTTCGGCGGCTTTGGTATCGCAGGGTCGGTCATCGGGGCGGTCGGCGGTCACATAAATTCCGGTCCCGGGAATCCTGGGCTGGGCGGTGGTAGCTTCACCGATATTCATGGCCATACGATCGTCTTGCATCCGGTCAACAACTTCGAGAACCTGGCGATGGCTGACGTCGGGTTGGGGGTCACGTTTGCCGGTGTGACGGTGGGCGGCAATCTCATCGGCGGTCAGTACAACGGTCAGATGGCGACGCTTCCCTCCGGTGGGTCTGACTCGCTCGCCTGGATCGCGGGTGTTGAATATACCTGGGGCCCAGTCTCTTTGGGTGGCGCGTATTTCAACTGGAAATACCAGGGATATTGGTCGCTGCCGGGACAACAGACCGACCAAGGCCTACAGTTCGGCGTGACATATAACATCGCGCCTGGCCTCGCGCTGCTTGCCGAATACCTCTATGGCCAGCGTTATCGTGGCAACTTCGACTTCTCGCAAGGAGCGCCTGGTCCGAACTTCAATAACGTTCACTCAAATGTTGCTGGTATCGGCCTGCAGTTCCGCTGGTAACAGGACGGATCGTGGGTTTGGCTCTGAGCGGCGGGGGATCACTCCGCCGCTTTCTTTTTTGCCGTTGCCTGCTTGCCGGAGTGAGTTAGCCAAGGCTAAAAGTGAGCTCTCGAGGGCTTCGCCCTCTGTGTCGGGATAATCAGATGAGTAGTTTCACATTGCGATCCTTTGCCATACCTGCAACGCTGTTGCTGGTTGCCGGTTGCGCCAATGGGTTGACCGCCTCGACAAGTGAAACGGGCTACCATGAGGTGGGCGGCGCTGGGGCGGTGGGGTCGATGATGGGGGAAGGGGGGCTGTTCGGTAACCTGCTCGGGACCAACAAGAATGCCTCTAACCAGAATAGCGGCGGCGGCGCCCTTGGGGTGAACGCCTATCTGTGGCGTGGCGCATTGGACACGCTGTCGTTCATGCCGCTGCAGTCCGCTGATCCGTTCGGCGGCGTGATCATCACCGACTGGTATTCCCCTCCGGGCTCACCGGACGAGCGGTTCAAGGCCACCGCCTACATTCTGGGCCGCGAGCTTCGGGCCGATGGGGTCCGCGTGACGATCTTCCGCCAAGTGCTCCAGGATAGCCACTGGGTCGATGAGCCGGTCAGTCCAGTGACGGTGGGGGATATCGAAAATAAGGTGCTCGCCCGGGCAAGGCAGCTTCGGATACAGACCGCCAGCGGATAGTCTGTCCGCGAGCCTAGGGCTGCGGGGTTACGGCAAGGATATTTTGCGTGGGGCTCTTGCGAGCCTGTCGCCGCGGCGGGTCAAAGTGGATAGCCGAACACGTGACGTACAAAACTGCCCGATTGCTTGATACCGCATTGGCGGTTGATGCCGCCGGCGATCGGCGGGGAGCGGCCACGGCGCTGGAGCGTCTGGTGCGCCGGGATGCGTTTCATTCCGAAGCGTCGGTCAGGCTGGCGAATTTCGATATAGCCGGTGAGCGGTACGCCGAGGCGATCCAACGGCTTGAGCGACTCTTGCGGGTGAAACCGGATCTCATTGACGCGCGGGCGACCATTGCGACGGCCTATCTGATGAGCCATCGCGTGAAGGATGCGCGTACCTGTGCGGTTGAGACCGTCAGCCGCCACCCAGACAGCGCGTGGGCTCGTGTTGTTCTTGCCCGAGTCCATACCGAACTCGCCGAGCACGAAGCTGCGTATGCAGCGCTTGAAGCGGCGGATGGTCTCGGCCCGTCTCCTGTTGAGGAGGCGGAAATCCAGGTACCAGCTGGGACGCTCGTTCGAATCACAAGGGAGACACGAAGAGAGCCTGGTTCATTTCGAACGGGCGATCGTATTGGCACCCTCCTTGGCGCAATGCGCATCAGGCGTTTGGCGCCGCGTTGCTTCGTTTGGGTCGCTTCCAGCGCGGCTGGGTTGAACATGAGTGGCGGCGGCAGACCGGACCTTTCAAGGCGGCCATGGGCAACGGTGATCGAACGAGTGAAAGCGGCGCTCCGCAGCTTTGTAGCCGGGGACCACGGTCATTGTCGTCATAGAGTACGATCGCTTCATGCTTGACGCGCTTGTGCTTTGTCGCGGGAAATTATTGCGACATTCTCGTCATGCCGGCCGATGCTGGATTCCCGCTTTCGCGGGAATGACGGATCGACCGCGGGAATGACGGATTGATCGCGGGAATGATGGGGTGGATGGCCCCCTCACGGCATCGATGTGCCAAAGTTGGGGTGTCGCAATTCCAACGAACAGGAGCCATCCATGAAGCAGGTTACCATCGTCGGTCTGGATCTGGCGAAGAAAGTCTTCCAAGTGCATGGAGTTGATGCCTGCGGGACAGTCCTGATCCGTCGCGCGCTGCGGCGGAGCAAGCTGCTGGAGTTGTTCGCCAAATTGCCGCCCTGCCTGATCGGCATGGAGGCGTGCGCGACGGCGCATCACTGGGCGAGAGAATTGGGCAAGCTGGGTCATGAGGCACGGCTGATCCCGCCGGCTTATGCGAAAGCCTATGTGCGGCGCAACAAGAACGACGCCGCCGATGCGGCGGCGATCTGCGAGGCGGTGAGCCGCCCGACGATGCGCTTCGTGACCGTGAAGACGGCCGCCCAGCAAGCCGCGGCAGGCGTTCACAAGGTGCGAGAAATGCTGCTGAAACAGCGCACTATGCTGATCAACCACCTGCGCGGCATGATGGCGGAATTCGGCATCGTGGTGGCCGAAGGACGCCGCCATGTCGGCGAGCTGGTGGCCATCCTCGCCGATCCGACCGAGCAACGCATACCGGCGCCCCTGCATAGCTGTCTGCTGGCCGTGGTGGAAAGCCTGCGCGGCTTCGAAGCCCGCATTGAAGCGATCGACAAGCAGTTGCTCGCCTGGGGCCGCGACAATGCGACCTGCCGACATCTGATCACCATCCCCGGCTATGGACCGATCGTTGCAAGTGCAATGGCAGCGATGGTGGTCAATCCAGCAGCCATGCGCAGTGGCCGCGAGTTCGCCGCCTCGCTCGGGCTGGTGCCGCGTCAGGACGGTACCGGTGGCAAGGTGAAGCTCGGGCCGATCAGCAAGCGCGGCAATGGCTATCTGCGCCGGCTGCTGGTGAACGGCGCCATGGCGGTGCTGCGCAGCAAGCGGGCGACCCAGGAGCCGTGGCTGGTCAAGCTGCTGGCGACCAAGCCGCGCCTGGTCGCGGCGGTGGCGCTGGCAAACAAAATGGCGCGCATCGGTTGGGCACTGATGATGCGCAATGAGGACTTCCGGACCGTGCCGGCGGCGGCCTGAACACAACCGCGCAGACGCGACCGGAAGGCTTGCGAGGGTGAAGCAGCGTGATGGCATTGTCGGTCAACCGACAGATCGAGCGAGACCTGTCATCCGTCTTGGGACAACGCGATCCCGTGGGAATGATCAGACCTCGATCCACGGTTCCCATCAGGGCCTGCGGTCAACTACCGCGCCAACAGGCCGGACACATGACCGCAAGTGGCCGCCAACGCAGATCACGCAACAAAACCCTTGCCAGCCGGGGGCCATCCACACATGACGGATTGATTTCGTCGTTTCATGGTGAGCCCTCATTGTGGATATGCTGCGTCAGATTGTACCGACCGTGCGGATCCGTGCGCGGGGGAAAATTTCTGATTGGGCCAGCACCGGGGTGTTGGGGCGTATGCGATCCACGACCGCACGCACGTGTTGCCGAATGCCGGTTCCGGTGAGCAGAACCGCAAATTCTCCCGCTGTGCTTGCCGCTTCGAACGCGTCGCGCAGACGTCGAATAAACTCCTGCAACTGGGTCGGGGCGATGGCGAGCTGGCGATCCTCGGGCGGTCCGTTCAGAGCCTCGGCGAACGTGGTTTCCCATTGGGCTGAGAGGGTGATCAGCGGCAAATAGCCGGCCGGGCCGGTGTAGCTGTCGCTGATCTGGCGTGCCAGCCTGGTTCGCACATGCGCGAGGATGACACTGGTCGGGCGGGAGGTGCCGGAGCAGGCTTCCTGTATGCCCTCCAGGATGGTGGGAAGATCGCGGATCGAGACACGCTCGGCCAGCAGGCTTTGCAGGACGCGCTGCACGCCGCTGACCGTGATCTGGCTGGGGATCAGGTCCGTGACCAGCTTCTGCTGCTCGCGCGGAAGGTCGTCCAGCAGCTTCTGAGTTTCGGCAAAGGAAAGCAGCTCGGCCATGTTATCACGGACCAGCTCGGTAAGGTGCGTGGTGAGGTACGCTGGCCGGATCGACCACGGTGCAGCCCCGGAACAGGGCTTCATCCTTCGCGGCAGGTTGGATCCAGAGTGCCGGAAGGCCGAAGGCCGGTTCGGTCGCGCGTTCGCCGGGCAAGTCGGGGAGACCGCGATTGGGGCTCATTGCCAGCAGCAAGCTGGGACGAAGCTCGCCTTTTCCGGCTTCGATCTCTTTGATGCGAATCGAGTAGGTGTCGGCCGGCAGTTCCATATTGTCCTGGATCCGAACTGGCGGGAGCACGAAACCCATTTCGGTGGCCATCGAACGGCGCAGATTCTTGATCTGGTCGGTGAGACGAGGTGTATCGCCCCCCGCCAAGGCAAGGAGCCCGTAACCGAGTTCCAGTCGGATGAGATCGATGCGTAACGTATCGGCGATCGGCGGCTCGGCCGATGCGAGTGCCGGCGGCGGTTCGGGTGCGGCGTGTGCCGGATGCTTGTAGCGCAGCCAGGCGCCTCCGCCGGCAAGGCCCGCCAGCGCTACGAATGGCAGGAAAGGCAGCCCTGGAAGCAGGGCGAGTATCCCCGCGGCTCCGGCTGCCACGGCGAGCGGCTTGGGGCTGCCGCCAAGCTGCCGGATGAGAGCGGCATCGGCCGGACCTTCCATGCCACCTTTGGTCACTACGATGCCGGCCGCAGTGGAGACGAGCAGTGCGGGAATCTGCGTCACCAGGCCATCGCCGACCGTGAGAGTGGTAAAGGCGGTGATCGCGTCGGCGAGTGGCATGCCGTGGCGAATCAAGCCGATGGTGAGGCCACCGACGATATTGATGGAGGTGATGATCAGCCCGGCAACTGCATCGCCGCGTACGAACCGGGCGGCGCCGTCCATCGCGCCGTAGAAGCCGCTTTCGGCCTCCAGGTCCCGACGGCGGGCCCGGGCGGTTTTCTCGTCGATCAGCCCGGCCGACATGTCTGCGTCGATAGCCATCTGCTTGCCGGGCATGGCATCCAGGCTGAAGCGGGCGGCGACTTCGGCAATGCGACCGGAACCTTTGGTGATGACGGTGAAATTCACCACCAGGAGAATGGAAAACACAATCAGGCCAATGAGGACGTCGCCGCCCATGAGAAAGCCGCCGAATGCTGCAACGACGTGGCCGGCAGCGAGGGGGCCCTCGTTTCCATGAGAGAGGATCCGGCGCGTGGTCGCTACATTCAGCGACAGGCGCAGCAAGGTTGTGAGCAGGAGGAGAGTGGGGAAGCTGGTAAAATCCAAGGGGCGTTCAAGAAACAGGGCGACCATGAGAATGAGCACGGCGGCGGTGATGGACATCGCCAGCCCCAGATCGAGGATCGGCGGAGGGAGGGGGAGGACCAGGACAGAGAGAAGGACCACGACGCCGAGGGCGAGGCCGACATCGCTGCCGGGTGCGTATCGCTGAAGAGTTTTCGCCAGCCCGGTGACGAAGCTGCTGTCAGGCATATCGGCTCAGGCGGCGATACCGGCGGTCGGCGGCGGCACGCGCAGCCCCTGCGCGGCGTAGTCGCGCAACTTGTTCCTTAGGGCGCGGATGGAGATGCCGAGGATGGTGGCCGCATGGGTGCGATTGCCCAGCGTTTGCCCGAGTGTTTCAAGGATAAGATCCCGTTCCACCTCTTCCATTTTTCGTCCGACGAGCGCGGCAATGCCGACGGCTGGGATATCCCCGATGGAATTGAACGCGCTGGGAGCAACCGATCCGATCTCGATCACCTCAGGGCTGATGTCCGGGCCGTCTGCAAGCAGGACCGCGCGATGAATGATGTTCTCCAGCTCGCGCACATTGCCCCGCCAGTGGTGCGTGGCCAGGCGAGAGAGGGCCAGGGGGGAAAGTGGGCGGAACGGAAACCCGTTTATGTCAGCGTATCGGCGCGCAAAATGTTCAGCCAGGGGGACGATATCGCCCGGCCGTTCCCGTAGAGGATGGAATGCGAAGGGTGACTACATTCAGCCGAAAATACAAATCCTCCCGGAAGCGGCCATGTTCGACTTCTACAGCCAGGTCGCGGTTCGTCGTGGCAAGCACCCGGACATTGACTTTGACTGGAGCCGTGCCCGCCGAGCCTGTCCACCTCGCGTTCCTGCAGTACACGCAATAGCTTGGCTTGCAGGCGGATATCCATTTCGCTGATTTCATCGAGGAGCAGGGTACCGGACTCGGCCGCTTCGAATTTTCCGACCCGACGCGCAATGGCGCCCGAAAACGCGCCTTTCTCGTGACCGAACAGTTCTGATTCGAGGAGGTTCTCCGGGATAGCGGCGCAGTTGAGAGCAACAAATGGTTTGCCGGCGCGGCGAGAGCGGCGATGGATATAGCGGGCGAGGACCTCCTTTCCCGTGCCGGACTCACCCGAGATGAGTACCGATGCTTCCGAGGACGCCACCTGGGCAGCGCGACGTACCGCTGCGGACATGGCAGGGTCGTGTGCCACCATGGTGTGATTATCGCCACTGGCAGCTTCGAGAATCGCAGCAATCAGCTCGGGATCGGGCGGAAGAGGCAGAAATTCTCGTGCGCCATCACGGATGGCGCGTGTGGCAAGTTCGGGGTCTGATCCGGTTCCGCACGCAATCACAGGTACATTAATTCGTTCTGCGGCGAGAGCTTTAACAATCTCAGCAATGTCGTGTGCGATGTCGCACAAAACAACATCCAGCCCAGGATCGATGCGGAGTCGTGTCAGCGCCTGCCGGGACCCTTCAACCTGATCCAGGCGTGCGCCGTGGGCTACAGCTATCCGTGCCGCCTGGCC
Source organism: uncultured Pseudomonadota bacterium (assembly GCA_963810715.1). Classification (GTDB taxonomy): domain Bacteria; phylum Pseudomonadota; class Alphaproteobacteria; order Acetobacterales; family Acetobacteraceae; genus DATDIC01. The sequence goes on from CAWEOZ010000007.1 coordinate 114,458, forward strand.
GATCTCCCCAGCAAGCGAACCTACGATAAGAATTTTCATGTCATACCGGTACGGTATCTATGTCGCTCGATCCGCTTTCACGATTTCGGTCATGGTGACACCAAGACGGGTGTCGTCCACCATAACCACTTCGCCTCGTGCCACCAGCCGATTGTTTACATAGATATCAATTGCCTCCCCGAGACTGCGATCGAGTTCCACGACTGCGCCGCGACCCGAGTTTCAAAAGCTGACTTACCTGCATGGTGGCTTTTCCGAGAACCGCACTGACGGTAACCGGTATGTCATACACGGCATCCAGGTCACGAGTTCCGCGGCTGGCGGGGATTTCGTTTGGAGCTGAATCCGGCAGCTCCGCCAAATCAAGATCAGGCGGCATGCTGATCCTCGGTCCTCATTTCAGGGCAACGCAGTCCGAAGCCGGCGAGTACGGAGGAAATCCGATTCCAAAGCGATATAGGGTCACGCTCTGCGGCGCCATTGCTCCAGGATATTCGGATACTACCCCTTAGGAAGGAGTTATTGGGGATAATTTTGACCCGAGAGATTTTGTCGGGGGCGATCATTGAGAGTTCTTCCTGGAGAAACTTGGCCAATGAAGGATCAGCTCTTAGCGTTACGTCAGGCTCATGATTAAGACCCTCAAGTATCGGGCGAGCCAGACGGCGCGCCTCATCTTCACCGAATTGAGTGCACAGGGTTGGGAAAAGGCCAGCCAGAATGTCCAGGAGCAATTGTGCGAGCGCCCTTGCCTGAGTGTCTGCCAACAACCGTGCGGTCTCCCGAAGGTCGCTGATTTGTTGTGCTATGGATCCGGCAAGAGCACTCATTTGCTCACGAGTTCTGAGCGAAGCTTCAGCGAGCGCCGCATCGTGTCCCTCACTCCAAGCGGCAGTGCGCGCCGCCTGGAGTTCCTCGATAGTAAATATCGGCGAGATCACCTCCGGCCTCTCAGTGGACTCCGTCGGCCGCTCATCAAAATCTTCCATGAAGAACGGCTCCGGCCCCCGGCTGCTAGCGCCCGGGACTGCGTTCGCTATCAATATACCAGCTCCTCATCGTGGGTTTCACCGATTTCGATGCGACCTTGTGCGGCCAACTCCTTTGCAAGCTGGACGACCTGCGACTGGGCTTCGTCAACGTCGCGGAGGCGAACGGGCCCAAGCACCTCAATTTCCTCCCGCAGCATTTTCGAGGCACGCTCCGACAGATTTCGGAAGAACAGGTCTCGGACCTTCTCGGAAGCTCCTTTTAGGGCAATTGGGAGCTTATCCTTCTCGACCTCTCGAAGAAGGAGTTGAATCGCCGGTCCCCCGAGGCGTTGTAGATCTTCAAAGGTGAACATCAATGCTTTGATACGTTCTGCAGCTTCTCGATTTCGATCCTCCAAGCGCAGTTAAAAATCTCGCCTCTGCCTGTCGATCGAGGTTATTGAATATATCCGCCATTGCTTCGTGGGCGTCACGGCGGGCGCTGCGGGCAAGGTTAGACATGAACTCGGAGCGCAAGGTTCGCTCGACTCCTTCCAACACATCTTTTTGGACGCTCTCCATGCGAAGCATCCGCATGACGACTTCCATCGCAGAGCTCTCCGGCAACAGCGCAAGCACTCTGGCTGCGTGCTCGGGCCGAATCTTCGACAGCACTACGGCCACAGTTTGGGGGTATTCATTCTTAAGGTAATTGGCAAGAACGGCCTCACTGACGTTGCCCAACTTATCCCACATGGTCCGCCCTGCGGGGCCGCGGATTTCCTCCATGATTTGGGCGGCCCGCTCACGCGGAAGGGTTTTCTGGAGCAGGCGCTCTGTGCTCTCATAGCTGCCAATCAGGTTTCCCGCACTGCCCATTTGTTCGGCGAAGTCGAAACAGAGGCGCTCGACGAGTTCCGCCCTTACCGATCCGAGCTGTGACATGGCGGCCGAAATCTCTCTGATTTCGTCTTCGTGCATCAGGGAGAATAGTCGGCTGCATTGCTCCTCTCCCAAAGCCAGCATGAGGATTGCTGCTTTCTGAGCGCCGGCTAAGGACGGATAGTCGTCTGACTTAAGCACTGGAGCCGGTTTCCTGCATCATCCAGCCGCGAACCACTGCGAGCGCCTCATCCGGATGCCGGTTCGCCAGCTCGGATAATCTTCGGATCGAGGATGCGCGCATCTGACCCTCGATTTGGGCTACGCTCACCATGCTCTGATCTTCGAGGAGCATTGACCCTGGATTTGTCGGCGGCGGGAGTGCAGGCGGAGATGGCGATGCCGCGAGCGGGATCTGCCCTATCGAGGCGATCAACTCGGAACCCGATAGCGGGGTTAGACTTGTGATCCGAATTACCATAGGGCGCAGGACAAAGAGTAGGGATATGACACCGACTAAGCCGAAGAGCCCGATTTCCAACAGATGGAGGAGATCGGAATTGGTCAGTCGCAGCCCGAGTAGGCCCGTTGCGATCTGTGGAGACGGTGTTTCCGAGACAAAGGGCATCGCCACGACCTGGACATCGTCCCCGCGCTTCGCATCGAAGCCGATCGCAGTTTTTACCAGCCCGGTTATCCGTGCGAGCTCCTCGGGTGTCTTGGCTTCAGTTGCATCCACGAGAACGGCAAGGCTGATCCGGGTGATGCGTGGCTGCTGATGTACCACAGTGCGGACCGTCTTGCTGATTTCGTAATTGGTCGTTTCCTCGCGCCGATTGTTCCGAGTACCGGTTCCCTGGGCCGCGGCGGGAGCATTCGGTAGATTATTTTGGACCGAAACAGTGGGTGCGGATCCCGTGGTTTCGTTCTGATCGGTAACGCTCTGTTCACTGCGCGGGACCTGGCCGTCAGGATCGTATTTCTCTTCGGAGACATTGATATGATCGAAATCCATCTGGACGGTCGCTTCGGCGCGTGCGTGGCCGGGCCCAAAGCTGCGCTCCAGGATGTCTTCCACTGAGTGAGCGAGGCGCAATTCGGTAGCACTCCGGATTTCATCGCCCGACATTGCTGAACCGTCTGGTTGGACCGGCTCTCCGGCGCGGGCAAGCAGCTCGCCATAGGAATTGACAACTGCGATGTTCTGCGGCTTTAACCCGGGTACGGCTGCTGCAACCAGATTTAAGATGGCCTGAACGCCCTGCCGGTCGAGCCGACCGGCACCGGTCATGGTCAGCAGAACACTGGCCTGCGCCGGCTCCGGATCTCGCGAGAAGGTCGTGCGCTGAGGCAGCACCAGATGGATGCGGGCCGATCGAACACCATTGATCGCCTGGATCGTGCGAGCCAACTCCCCCTCAAGAGCCCGAGTTCTCATCGATTCGTTGCTGGAATTCGGTGGCGCCGAGCGCATCGGATCGGTCGAAAATCTCGTAACCAACCGTTCCCCCCGACGGCAGCCCCTGTTTCGCCAGCAACACGCGAGCTTGTGGCACCTGGTCATCAGGAACCATGATTTCCGGTCCCGGAGGCCATAAGCCGATAGGGGATGTGTTCGCGTGTGAGCTGATCGGTTATGAGTTCGGAGTCACGCAGGTCGAGGTCGGCATAGAGCAGCGACATCGGTTGGGTGGTGCTGTTGAGCATGAGCAAGGCAAAGAGCGTCAGGGTGGCAAGTGCCACAGCGCCGAGCGCGGCCAGACGCACCGGACCTAGCGCCTTGAGCCCCGCAACGAGTGGCTTCATAGCGCTCGCTTCCATGGAGGCGGGCGATACTGCATGCAGAGACGACTCCCGGCGGCCGGCAGCGGCCAGCCGCACAGTGCCGGGGCGGGCTTACCGAGCCGTTAATTCACCTCGAGCACTGGCCAGCTTGAGGCAGAAAGGTCGGACACCAGTCGGCGCCCGCCTGATCGGGCGAGTCGAAGCGGGGTCTTCCCGCTGCATGGTGGGATTACCCTCAAACTATGCCGGTGCCGGGGTTAAGCACCGAGTCGGGTTGCCATATCTTCTATATTATCGGCTACAACGTCCCATTCGGCTTCGGGTATGAAATCGCGAACCTGGTTGGGCCCATATTCCATGGAGCGTGGAAAGAATGCGGTCATAAGACCCAGGCTCCGGGCGGCCGCGAGGTCGCTGTTGTGGGCTGCGGCCATCATCACTTGTCGGGGCTCGAGGTCGAGCAGCCGGCAAACACCGAGATAAGTCTCAGGATCGGGCTTGTAGTGTCGGAAGAGGTCCGAGCCAAATATCACGTCCCAGGGCAACCCGGCATGCTTTGCCATATTGGTGAGCAGCGACACATTGCCATTCGAAAGTGGACCGATGATGAATTGGCGCTTGAGACGACACAGGCCGGGAATTGCGTCGGGCCAGGGGCTCAGGGAGTGCCACAAGCGACAGAGAGAATGCCGGTCAGCCCCGGTCAATCCGCCAAGGGCGAATTCCTCGACTAGCTGGTCGAGCGAGGCTCGGTGGAGGCCGTCCAGGTTGGTCCAGGGGATCTCGCCGTTGCGGACCCGATTCATCGAAGGGCTGTAAGCGGCCCGCCATCTGTCTACGAAAGCTGCCCAGTCGGCGGTGAGTTGGCGCCGATTGCCGAAGTCGGCTATGGCGACGATAAGACTGCCACGCCAATCGACGACCGTGCCAAACGTATCGAATACGATTGCTGTCGGTTTCGGGAGGGGCATTCAGGTCTCCTGGCTTAATTGAGTGTGCGTCGCCGGGCCACGTTCAGGTGGATGGCTGGACACCAACCGATCCAGGCTGATACCTGCCGGGGATGAACCGATTGCTTCGCCGCCCGGTTGTTCAAGCTGGGCTATCGTGGCTGCTTGGGTGCTATCTGGATTTTGCACTACGCACAACACGATGGAAATTCGAAGGTCGCGAGCACGTCTTGCCCCATGCCGCCGGACAACCAGTGATTGTCGCGTTCTGGCACGAACGGCTGCCTCTCATGCCGATGTTATGGGTGTTGTCGCGGCAATTGCCTGGCGCATCACCCCGGCGAGCGCATGTGCTGGTGAGCAAGCATCGAGACGGGCAGTTCATCGGGGCTGTGATACGACGGTTTGATCTTGATGTGGTATCTGGTTCCACGACGCGAGGAGGAATTGGCGGCGTAAGGCGCCTGCTGGCTCTGTTGAAACGCGGAGACCATATCAGCATAACTCCGGACGGACCGCGGGGCCCGCGCCGGCGAGTTGCACCAGGTGTCGCGCAGATTGCGGCGTTTTCAGGCGCGCCCGTTTTACCGTGCGCTGCGCAGACGTCTCGTCGCTGGATTCTGAAAACCTGGGATCAGATGGTCATTCCGAAGCCATTCGGCCAGGGCGTCGTTGTATGCGGACCGGCAATCCCGATTCGCCGTACAGATTGGGAGCAGGCGGTGGGGACCATCGGGACTGCCCTCAATGCCGCCGCGGAAGCGGCCGACCGGATTGTTGGCTCATGAGTCTTGTCGGTAGTCTGTGGGCATCGGCTGCGACGGCAGCGATACCAGGTCTCCGTCTGCTGCTTCGGCAACGGACTAAACGTGGGAAGGAGATCAGGCGGCGCCTGAACGAGCGTCGGGGAATTGAAGCAATGTCACGTCCCGATGGGCCGCTGGCCTGGTTGCATGCTGCCAGCGTCGGCGAGAGTGTTTCGATTTTGCCAGTACTCGTGGAAATGGCTCGCCAGCGGGAAGACGTGAGGATCCTGGTGACGACAGGATCGGTTGCCTCCGCCGAACTGCTGATGAGGCTGGTCACGGAGCTGGGGCTGACGGAACAGGGTGTTGCATCGCTTTATTCCGCTGGATGTGCCAAGCTGGACCACGCGGTTTCTGGATCATTGGCGTCCTGATGTAGGAGCGCTCGTGGAAAGCGAATTGTGGCCCAATCTGCTGATCGGCTGCAAAGTTCGGCGCATCCCGATCATGTTGCTAAATGCGCGCATGTCAGAAAGAAGTTATAGAAAATGGCTTTGCGTGCGAAGTTTTGCTGGTGAGCTGCTTGGTTCCTTCAGGTCTATTCAAGCGCAAAGTGGAACCGACGCAATCCGCCTGCGCGCTCTCGGCGGGAAGAACGTGCAGATATTGGGTAATCTGAAGTTTGCCGCTTCTCCCCTTTCGGCTGACCCGGTTGAGCTCGTCCGGTTGCAAGGATTGCTGGACGGCCGCAGCCGGTGGCTTGCGGCCAGCATCCATCCTAACGAAGTCGATATCGTCATCAGTGCGCATCGCCTGATACGGGCACATTGCCCAGGTGTGGTAACCATCATCGTTCCGCGGCATCCTGAAAAGACATGGTCTCTACATCCACCGCCGGATGTTCAAATCACGCGGCGATCGCTTGAGCAGGATCCGCAGCCCGGCGGGATATGGCTTGCCGATACTATGGGTGAGCTGGGATTATGGTACCGACTCAGCCGATGCGCTCTGATTGGGAAGAGCCTTGTGCCACCGGGGGGCGGCCAGAACCCCCTGGAAGCCGCGCGTCTCGGCTGCGCTGTTGCAACCGGCCCATACACCGGGAACTTTGCAGATGCAGTACAGGTGCTCTCCGAGGCAGGGGCGCTCACTAGTGTGACAGACCCGCTCAGCATCGCGGATTGGGTCGGAGGGTTGCTGAACGAGCCCAAGCGGCTGAACGAGATAGGTGTAACTGCTGAACAAGCGGCTGCGCGGTTCACTGAGTTGCCCAAACGCACGGCCGCGGAGCTGATCTCGTTGCTTCCCGCCTATCGATTATCATGATTTCGGCTCCGACGTTTTGGCACCAGCCGGAGAAGGTGCTTTTACCCGCGCTGCTATCACCCTTCGCCGTGATCACGGCATCGGTGAGCGCGCGACGTGTAAGGAGACAAGGCTGGCGTGCTCCGGTTCCGGTCATCTGCTGTGGAAATGTCACTGTCGGCGGTGCCGGCAAGACGACGCTGGCGATAGATCTCGGGCAGCGGTTGATGGCGCGAGGTTGGAAACCGCATTTCCTCCTCCGAGGATTTGGCGGTTCAACCCGAGGAACATGGCGGGTGATACCTGAGGACACCGTCGCCGCCGTCGGCGACGAGGCGCTACTGCTTGCGAAGTATGCGCCCACCTGGATCGGTATTGACCGCGCGAGTTCAGCGCAACAGGCTGTGGCGGCGGGGGCTAACGTGCTGATCCTTGACGACGGCTTGCAGAATCCGACGCTGATGAAAGATCTCTCGTTCCTCGTTGTGGATGGAGGAGCCGGATTTGGTAATGGTCGCCTATTGCCTGCTGGTCCGCTGCGTGAACCGATTGCGAGTGGGGCGAGCAGATGCCAGGCCGCAGTGCTCATTGGCGAGGATACCACAGACGCGTTGCATGCATTACCGGCGCAGCTCCCCGTGTTGGGGACACGACTTATAGCAGGACGGGGTGGCGCTGAGCTGAACGGACGCCATGTGGTGGCATTCGCCGGTATCGGACGGCCGGATAAGTTCTTTGCCACTGTAGGAGCCGCAGGTGCCATTCTGGTAGAACGGATATCGCTTCCAGATCATCAGCCCTTTCATCCACGTCTATTTCGACGTGTGATAAACCGGGCACGATCGCTCAATGCGCTCCCGGTCACCACGGCGAAGGATGCGGCACGATTGACCCTCAGAGCAACGAGCCGCAGTGCACGTTGTCGATGTGACGCTCGTCTGGGATGATCCAAGAGCAGTCGAAGCGATTCTCGGTCAGGCTGTGGAATTCCGGAACACCTCGATGAACCGGTTGAGCTAATTTTCAGCAACCTAAGAGCGTAGAGCAATATGCAGTGGCCCGGGCCGCGAACGGGCGTCACTGCGAGAGGGGGATATGGCCGAGGGAAGCTCGCGCAAATCCATTTATGATCATACTGTAAGCTGAGATTCCGGAGTTGCCGTGTTAAGAGCTGACATGGCTGATTATCCACTGTTTACGCGCCGCGTGCTGCTCGGTAATGTGGGGGTGGGAATTGGGGTATTTGGCAGATTCCTGCTGCCCGAGCGGTTAACGGGCCTACATGCTGAAGTCCCGTCTCGTACGCGCGCGTTGTTAAAAGCCGATTCACGTCGAAACAAAGGGTCTGGACCCTTGGTGATGCTCGATCCCGGGCACGGCGGAAAGGACCCGGGAGCGATCGGCGTCTCTGGCACATATGAAAAGCATATCGCCCTGGCGGCTGCGGAGCAGCTGCAAGCGTTACTCGAGCGCGAGGGGTATTATCGCACGGTCCTCACTCGTACTCGAGACGAGTTCATACCGCTCGAGCAGAGGGTTGAGATCGCGCAGCGGCATGGAGCATCACTGTTTATCTCCATGCATGCGGATGCCCTGCCATCCCATCAGGTGCGGGGAGCAAGTGTTTATACATTGTCAAATTCGGCCTCTGACGCGCAGAGTGCGGAACTCGCCGTGCGGGAGAATAGCGCTGACAGGTTCATTGGTACGGCCTATCATAGCTACCCGCCACAGGTGGGTCGCATACTAGCGAGTTTAGTCAGGCGTGAGACCCGGATTGATTTCCAGTCGCGTCGCCCGGCAACTCGTAAACAGTTTAGATCAGGATGTCCCCATGTTGGCGAATCCGGATCGGCATGCAGGATTTGTAGTGCTGCAATCGGCCGAAATTCCCAGTGTCCTGGTCGAGATGGGTTTCATGTCGAACCCGCGCGACGAGTCCTTCCTGCGGCAACCAGCCCACCGTCTAAAGGTCGCCGCCGCGATGAAACGGGCGGTCGACGCATATTTCCAGGCCGCTCACGGGAGTGAGATGGCGGGTTAGCGTCCTGCGCGCTGGTCCTGATCCGCAAAAGGGACCATATCTGGGAAGCCATGTCAGCACCCCTGAAAGCCGGCGAACCGCTCAGCCCAAATGGCCGGCATACGCCGCAGCCTCGTCCCGTAAAGGGGCGTTCATCCCTCCTCCGGAGGCGATCGTGGGCATCAAAGACGTTGGGAGCTTTGCTGGGAGTTGCAACAGTTGCGCTTCTGGCGGCCGGCGCAGTGGGCTGGATGACGTGGCGCCACATAAGTGGTGACCTACCGAGCGTTGACGGCCTGCGCGGGTATCAGCCGCCGGTCATGAGTTGAATCTATGCGGGTAATGGGCAACTGATAGGAGAATTGGCCGCTCAGAGGCGCATTTTTGTGCCTTATTCGGCTATCCCAGATCTGCTCAAAGCGGCATTTATCTCGGCCGAGGATCAGAATTTCTGGCGAAATCCGGGGATAGATCCGGTTGCGATCGTGCGGGCCGGGGTATTCGATTTAATGCACCTTGGCAGTGGACGCCGGCCGATCGGCGCGTCCACGATTACACAGCAGGTCGCCAAGAACATGCTGCTTAACGAGGGAATGGATTTTACCCGTAAGATCGAGGAGGCGCTTCTCGCGATCAGGATGCAGGCCGTGTTGAGTAAGGACCGCATTCTTGAGATTTATCTGAATGAGATTTACCTGGGACAGCAGTCTTATGGCGTGGCTGCGGCGGCACAGGCTTACTTTGATAAGCCATTGGATCACCTTAGCCTAGCGGAAGATGCAACGCTTGCAGCGCTGCCGAAAGCGCCTTCCAATTACAATCCGTTTCGGTTCCCTAAGGCAGCCAAGGCGAGGCGGGACTGGGTGCTAGATCGGATGGCCGATGATCATGTGATTACGGAAGCTCAGGCCACTGCTGCCAAGTCCGAGCCACTCGTGCCGATCGAGTTTCACAAACCGGCGCCGATCCCTGGAGCTAATTGGTTTGCCGAAGAAGCCCACCGACAGCTTTCGGCGCAGTTCGGCGACAACTTGCTGCTGGAAGGGGGATTGACGATCCGTACAAGTCTCGACCCTTCCTTGCAGACTGCGGCGGACGACGCTGTTCGCCGGGGATTGATGGATTATGATCGAAAAATGGGCGGCTGGCGAGGCGGGGTCGCGCATCTAGACACAACAGACCTCGGACAGAATTGGAGCAGCCGACTGGGTGACATCCGGCCCCCGCCGGGAATGTTACCGGATTGGAAGCTTGCGGTTGTGTTGCAGGCATCCGCCTCTGAAGCGCGAGTAGGATGGCTAGGCTCCTCGGGGGATCCCAGCGGCCCGCGTACTCGTCAGTTTGGGTTGCTGCATGGCTCGGACGAGACGTGGCACCATCCTATGAGTGCCGATGGCAAAGCTGCTGCGCCGTACAGGAGCCTCGCCGAGATGGTGCAGCCGGGCGATGTCGTGATGGTAGAGCCCAGGCCCGGCGACGCTCAATCTTCATCCGCGCCTGTGCGTGCGGTGTTGAGGCAAATTCCAAAAGTCGAAGGTGCGCTGGTAACTCTGGATCCGTCGACTGGCCGGGTCTTAGCGATGGTCGGCGGATGGAGCTTCGATCTCAGCCAGTTCAACAGGGCCTCGCAGGCGCAACGGCAGCCCGGCAGCAGCTTCAAGCCCATGGTTTATCTGGCGGCACTCGAAAAGGGAATTTCGCCAAGCGATCGGTTTCTGAATGCACCGATTGTCATCAATCAGGGAGCAGCAGGTGTATGGCGTCCGCACAATTTCGAAGGAACGTTCGGCGGCCCAACCTCGCTTCGTGTCGCACTTGAGCAATCCCTCAATCTGGTCACATTACGGGTCGCGCAGCGGATCGGAATGGATACGATCGCGAAGACGGCGGAAGAATTTGGAATGGTCGATGCGATGCCGAAGGTCCTGCCAGCTGCGTTAGGGGCCGTGGATACAACCGTGCTGCGTGAGGCCGCCGCGTACGCCAGCCTGGACGAGGGCGGTCGGCGCGTCGTTCCTAGCTTAATCGACAGCGTGCAGGATCGGGAGGGACATGTGGTGTGGCGGCCCTCTGGACTGGATTGTGCTTGTGACGGAACCTCAGAAACACCGCAACTCTCTGACGATCGCGAGCAGATCGCTGATCCGCAGAGCGTATTCCAGCTTGTAACTATGATGCAAGGCGTCGTGCAGCATGGTACCGGCGTGCCGGCAGGGGCGGGACTGAATTGCCCCATTGCGGGCAAGACCGGCACTACGCAGGATTTCATGGACGCTTGGTTTGCTGGATTTACTCCTGATCTTGTCACCGTTGTCTGGGTCGGATTTGATAACCCGGCTACCCTGGGCGAAAATGAGACAGGAGCGGTGGTCGCTGCCCCCATTTGGCATGAGTGACATGGCATTCGCTCTGAAACACCGCCCCGTGGTGAGCTTTCGTCAGCCGGCGGGGGTCACGATGGCGCCCTGGAATTCTGGTGCTGGTGCGGTTGTGGACGCTTTCAAGCCGGGGCAGGTGCCGGGTGCCTCCACATCGGTAGGCTCGAGTGGACTGATCGCCGAAGCCCCAACGGGGTTATTGACGTCGCCCGATAGCTCGCAGGCGGGGTCAGGAGTTAACAGTTCGCTCGGCGGACTGTACTGAGAAACGGACTTAATCACTCCGAGTGTGATGATCAAATATGTCAGCTGAAGCAGAGGCATTGAGTGAGCAGATTCAGCGGTCGCTCGCGCTGCTGAGGAGGTATCTTTGACTGGGATGTCGCGGAAGCCAGGCTTGCGGAACTGAATGCGAGGGCAGAAGAGCCCGATTTGTGGAGCGACGCAGTGGCTGCGCAGAAGGTAATGCGCGATCGCAATTACCTCTCATCTCAACTTGAGACAGTGCGACGACTGGAAGCGGATACGAACGATACGCTCGAGCTGATAGGACTAGCAGAGACGGATGGCGACGCGACTATGGTCAAGGAGGGTCTTGCGGCGCTCCGGGGATTTGCGGAAGAGGCCAAGCGCCGAGAAGTTGAAAGCCTTCTCTCTGGTGAGGCTGACGGGAACGACTGCTATGTGGAAATTAACGCCGGAGCAGGCGGCACCGAGGCTCAGGATTGGGCCGAGATGCTGGTCCGCATGTATATGCGGTGGGCGGAGCAGCATGATTGCAAAGCACAACTCATGGCGGAGAGTGAAGGGGACGAAGCCGGAATAAAATCGGCTACCCTTCTTATCAGCGGGACGAATGCATATGGTTGGCTGAAAACAGAGGCGGGCATTCACCGCTTGGTGCGGATCAGCCCGTTTGATGCCGCTGCACGCCGTCACACCAGCTTTGCCAGCGTGTGGGTCTATCCCGTGGTAGATGACAGTATCAACATCGAAATTAATGAAGGTGAACTCAAGGTAGATACGTTCCGCGCATCAGGAGCGGGCGGACAGCATGTCAATAAAACAGAAAGTGCTATCCGGATCACGCATCTACCGAGCGGTATAGTGGTTTCGTGCCAGACCGACAGAAGTCAGCACCGCAATCGGGCGACTGCCATGGCGATGCTCAAAGCGCGCCTTTATGAGGCGGAACTACAGAGAAGAGAGGCGGTAGCTGCGGCGCAGGAGAGCGCGAAGACAGATATTGGTTGGGGGCACCAGATTTGAAGTTATGTTCTTGCACCTTATCAGATGGTCAAGGACCTTCGTACCGGGGTGGAGAAGGGCAACCCCTCTGCTGTGTTAGATGGTGATCTCGACGCCTTCATGGCCGCCGCGCTGGCGGCGCGGGCGGGAGCTACACGAAGCGTAGCCAGTTTCCTAGCCAAGTAGGAAGCGATTGTCTTGCGCGAGAATGGAGCGAGGCCTGATTGACACGTGAAGATCATTGGTTTGACAGGTGGAATTGGCATGGGAAAATCCACGGCAGCCGCAATATTCCGGCGTGCCGGCATTCCGGTTTTTGATGCTGATGCCGCAGTCCACAAACAGCAGGCCCGCGGTGGCCGCGCAGTGGAATGTATTGCGCGGGCATTTCCTGGTGCAGTCGTGAATGGCGAGGTTGTCCGGGATGTGCTGCGCCGGCAGATTGTCAGTGATGCCGCTGCCTTACCCCGATTGGAAAAGATCCTGCACCCTCTCGTGCGCCAAGAGGAGCGCGCATTTCTAAGTCGTATGCGGCGAATGGGGAAAACCGTAGCCGTTCTCGATATTCCCCTGCTGCTGGAGACCGGGGCCGATGCGCGTGTCGATTTCGTGGTGGTTGTGTCTGCGCCGGCGCGGATCCAGGAACATCGGATCAAGTTGCGACGACGGATGACCAGAGAAGAAGTAAGGGCGGTCATCGCTCGACAAATGCCTGATCGGGAAAAGCGGCGGCGTGCCGACTCGGTTGTAAGAACCGGACTATCGCGGTATCACGGCCACCGGGAGATCAGTCGGCTAATCCGGAGTTTGCGGAATGGAACGCGCCATCCTATTCGACACGGAAACAACTGGATTAGAACCGCATCTCGGACATCGCATTATCGAGATCGCCGCGTTGGAACTGATTAACGATGTTACGACAGGGCGGCAATTCCATGCACTAATTGACCCGCAGCGGGATGTGCCCTCGGAAGCCACAAGAATCGATGGATTTACGGCGGCTGATCTAGCCGGAAAGCCATGCTTTCACGAAGTTGCCGAATCATTAATGGATTTTTTCGGTACGGGTCTGCTGATTGCCCATAATGCCCCCTTTGACTTTGCATTTCTTGATGCGGAGCTAGGTGGCCTGGGACTGCCTACGCTCGATCGTAAGCGCATGATCGACACGTTGGCGCTCGCCAAGAGTTGGTTCCCGGGATCGCCGAACAGTCTTGATGCTTTATGCCGGCGGTTCTCGATCGATTTGTCAGCGCGAACAGCTCACAACGCACTGCTGGACTGCCGACTCCTGGCCGGGGTCTATATTGAGCTGATTGGCGGGCGGCAACGGGGTTTCGATCTTGAACGGGAGATGCCAGAGCCGTTGGTGACCTACACCCATTCCGGGATAAGGGTGCCGTGCCTAGTGGTGGCCACGGCTCTGGAAAAAGAAGCACACGCTCGCTTCGTCGCCCGACTAAAAGAGCCGGTTTGGGACGTTGCTCTCTGAGGTAAGAGCCGGCTCAGGCAGGCAACAGGCCGAGGCATTGGCCTTTGTGGCCAGCCTGGAACAAGAAATCAACCAGTTCTCCTATCTCGGGGAGACTCGGGCGCTTGCTCACATTTGAGAGTCCCCATAACTCTTCGACGGCATCGGCCGCGCCCGCCAGCGCCGGATCGCCTCCGGTAATCAGCAAGATTGGCAAGCTGGGGTCGTGCCGCGCAACCGTTTTCATAACGTGACATCCGTCCTGGCCGCGGGCATCCATGTCGGCCAGTACCGCCATGGGCCTCCGTTCGGTGAGTATGGGAGTTAGGTCATCATCACTATCCACATGTTTGACCTCCACGCTAAGGTAATTGCAAACTGGGAGAATAAATTTCGACAGGTTTCCGCTGTCCTCCACGACAATCACCAGTGGCGCTCGCTCGTCACCCAGCGACATCAGCATTGATAAGGCCTGGGGCCTCACGGCCATCGGCTTTCCGGCGGTCTCCATAATGTCATCTCCCCGGTCATCAAAATGAGGAACACGCTTCTCGCAACAGAGTATGCCAAGGGAGAGCTAATCGCGGAACCTAGGCCGCCATCAGTTAGGCGTCAGAGACCGTCAGAAGGGCGTCAAAGAACGTCAAATCCGATGGTCCATATTTCCTAGGAGGCGATAGGTCAATTCCGTGGTTTGCGACTGGATCATAGAAGGGACTAAAATCCTTTTGCCGGGAAAGAATACCTTGCCCAGATACCCCAATATCTGATATGAACACAGGCATGATGACGTTTTGCGCCTGCGTGCCGTAACGTCCCGGCGATCCAGTCTTGCTGTAACGCTCCTGACAGCATGATAGGGGCGGGCAGTGTATTTTCGGATATAGCCCTCTCTATGAGAGATACAGAGATGGTGCCACAATAGTAATTGGTGTAACCGATTTATCACACACTGGAGAGTTGGGTCCTCCACGTTTTGGGGCACATCGACCAGGAGCCAGCGGCGCATCATAAACTGCTTATCGCCGAACTGGAGGCAGTGAGCAGGGGTCAGATCGATCGCTTGATGATCCTGATGCCACCTGGTTCAGCCAAATCGACATATGCCTCCATTTTGTTCCCGGCATGGTGGTTCACCCAGCATCCCAGGAGCTCCATCATTGCAGCATCACATACTGCCGACCTTGCAAGCTATTTCGCCCGTCAGCTTCAACGGTTAATCACGGAGTATGCCGAGCTTCTTGGGTACGGCATCGTATCCAACAACCGAGCTACAGGGCGTTGGCAAACCACCGCTAATGGAGAATATTTCGCAACGGGTATTCGTGGCCCGGTAGCTGGGCATCGGGCAGACCTAGCCATAATCGATGATCCGATCAAGTCACAGGCGGCAGCGGACAGCAACAATGAGCGAGAGCACCTATGGAATTGGTATCGCTCCGATCTGACAACCCGTCTGAAGCCTCATGGTCGGGTGATTTTGATAATGACGCGATGGCACGACGAAGATATCGCCGGACGGCTGCTGAGCCATAGCGCCGCTGAATGGCGGCTTGTTATGCTCCCCGCCTTGGCAACCGCTGACGATGCACTAGGGCGCGCGCCAGGCGAGGCGCTATGGCCCGAGTGGGAGGATGGCACTGCATTACTGCGTAAACGGGACGGAATTGGCAAGCGAGCTTGGTCAGCATTGTTCCAACAGTCACCCCGGCCAGCAGATGCGGCCTTGTTTCGGGTCGATCGAAGTTCAGGTCATCGAGTCACCGACGACCGAATGTTTCAGCCAAACTGTGCGTGCCTGGGATTTAGCAACCACAGCGGCTGATCGTGGCAATGATCCCGACTGGACGGTTGGCTTAAAGCTAGGGCGCGACACCTCGGGTCGCTGGATTGTTCTGGACATAGTCACGGTTTCGTGGATCGCCATATGACGTCGAGAACGCACTTCGGCGGACCGCGGACATTGACGGACGATCTGTTATCATCGGTCTGCCTGAAGATCCAGGGCAAGCTGGGCGTGCGCAGATCGCGCACTATGCGCGGCTACTCGCCGGATATACTGTGCAGGCATCAAAGGAAACCGGTTCAAAGCTTACGCGCGCACTTCCCGTTGCGGCTCAGGTCGAGGCAGGTAATCTGCTGATTGCTCGCGCGAACTGGAGCCTTCGCTTGCTCGAGGAGCTACGGGATTTCCCCAATGGCCGTAAAGATGATCAGGTGGATGCCCTCTCACGAGCCTTCGCGATGCTGACCGACACGCCAAGCCCGACGCGACGGTTTACCGTACCGCTCGTCGGGCGATAGTCCCTCTCGCGGCTTAGGGAAACATGTTCGAGACAATCTGTGATTTGCTGCCGGGTGATCCGGAATATCCCGCACGCGCCCGAATTCTCGATATACTAAAGCGAGGTACCTGGACGGTACTCTCTATGATGTCCTGCCATATCAGTTTCATGAGGAGCGTTCAGCGGGAGGAGATTATATTCCGCTTCGACGGCGACGGCCGAGCGTTCGGTATGCTCTGTGTCGAACTGTGGTCGAGGATAGTGTGTCGCTGCTGTTCAGCGAGAGCCATTTTCCTACTATTGACTGCGCCGATCGCCACATCCGAGACTTTTTTGCCGATTTGACAAAGGAAACTCGCCTCAATCAGGTAATGACGGAGGCTGCAATCCGAGGTTCCATTGGGTCGGCTGCGGTACTCGTGCGCGTGCTTCGCGGACGCATTTTCTTCAGTGTACTTGATACGGCTTATTTGACACCCACTTGGGATCCTGAGCAACCGGACACCCTCATTGGGGTGGTAGAGCGGTACAAGGTAGCAGGAGCTCGGCTTCTTTCAGGCGGCTTCGATATAGACGATCCAGCGCAAGACTACTGGTTTATGAGACGCTGGGACACTAACCAAGAGACCTGGTTTACACCTTCGATTGCCGGAACGGACTTGGTATCGCGGATTGATGAGGCACGGAGTACTCATCATGGGTTGGGTTTCGTTCCCGTCGTCTGGATCAAAAACTTACCCGGCCCCTCGGCGACAGCGGACCCGAGTGATGGAGCCTGTACGTTCCGAGCGGCCATCGAAACACAAATCGAGATTGACTATCAGCTCAGTCAAGCCGGGCGAGGATTGAAATATAGCAGCGATCCAACGCTGCTGATCAAGGAACCTGCGACGACGGACAGCGAGATTGTCAAAGGCGCCGGAAATGCTCTTGTGGTGAGCGAAAAAGGTGACGCCAAGCTGTTGGAGATCGGGGGTACCGCGTCGACGGCGGTACTCGAATATGTGCGGACGCTGCGAGAGCTTGCTCTGGAGAGTATCCACGGCAACCGAGCCAGCGCCGATCGCCTTACAGCAGCTCAGTCCGGTCGTGCTTTGGAGCTGATGAACCAGGGGCTGGTTTGGCTGGCAGATAACCTGCGCGTCAATTACGGTGAGGGTGCCCTGTTATCGCTGGCCTATATGGTGATACGCGCAGCCCAGGTTTATCCGCTGCGTCTTTTCGGTGCCGAGATAGCACCACTTGACCCTTCAGCCCGATTATCGCTGCGCTGGCCGCGTTGGGTTCCGCAGAGCGCCGACGACCGCCAGAAAGACGCGCAGACACTTTCGACGCTAGCAGACGCTGGACAACTCAGTCGAGAGACTGCAGTGAAGTCTATAGCCGATACCTACGACATAGAAGATGTGTCTGCCGAGCTTAAGCGTATCAAAGCCGATGAACTCATCGATCAAAGCAGGAGTCCTGATGTCAGACCAGGAGCATTCCCCGGCGGGTAAAGCAGAAGATGACGAAATAGTTGCGCTGCGTAACCGGACGGAAATACTAGAACGGCAACTGGCTGAAATAGAGCAGGCGACAGAGGCAAGGCTGATCTTGGCAGAGCTGAAAGCCGAAAGCTTGAAGGCCGGCATGATTGACTTGGACGGCCTGAAGTTGATCGATCTTTCCGGTGCCAAGCTAAACGAACATGGCCAATTTGAGGGAGCCGCGGAGATGATGGCCGAGCTGCGGCGCACCAAACCATGGCTTTTCGGTCGGTCGAGTTCCTCCGGCGCTGTTCCACCGCCAGCTCAACCTCCCCGACAGAGGCTTGCTACTGAGATGACCGACGAAGAATACCGGGCTGCCCGGGCGGCGCTGTTGAAGCGTCATTATTAAGTAGACCAAACTCCTGATTGAGGAACCTCATTAGATGGGCATCCAGAATTTTCCTGCATCCCTGCAGCCAATCATCCAGCAGGGCTTTCTTGAACGTGAATTTCAACAGGCGCTCCGCTCGCGCCTTGGATACCGGGCGTGTGCCGATAGGGAGGAAATCGCGGTTGGAATCGGCGAGACACTGACGAAAACCCGGGTTGGCCTGAAGCCAACGGTCACTACGCCCATTCCTCCGGCGACAAATACGAACTTTGACAATGGACTCACACCTACCACGTGGGGAGTTGAGCAATATACGATCAGTATCAACCACTATGCGGCTACGACCGATCTTAATATGGTGACCAGCCGGGTCGGTATTGCAAGCCAGTTTCTTCAGAACGCCTATGTGAATGGCGAGCAAGCAGCCCGGAGTTTAGATGAGCTGGCGCGCAATGCGCTATTTTCTGCTTACTTTGGCGGCAACACGCGGGTTCGGACCACGATTGGAAGTGCTGGGCCTGTCATCTCAGTCGATGACATACGTGGTTTCCAAACGAATTTTGTAAACGGAGTGCAGCAGCCAATAAGCGCTGCCAACACGTTGACGGTGACCGTGGGGTCGGACGCGTATACTCTCGTCGGAGTAGTCCCGGACGGTACTAACATTACGACGGCGCCCGGGGGCATTTCCGGGATGCTGACATTCTCCACCGACGTTTCGGTCTCCGACGGGACGGCTGGGAATGCCGTTACGGCCGCGGACGGGTCTGTGATCATCCGCCCCGCGCTGCGCAGCAACACATCCACGCTCCTCGCCGGCGACACGCTCACGATGGGCTGTCTGCTTGACGCCGTATCGAAGTTACGGATAAACGCGGTCCCCGAGATAGATGGGGTTTACAACTGCTATTTGGATCCGGTCTCCGCTCGGCAATTGTTTGCGGACCCTGACTTCAAACAGCTCTTTCAGGGCGCCACGTCTGCGAATCAGGTGTTCCGCCAGGGAATGGTGAACCAATTCCTGGGACTGCGGTTCGTGCCGACAACGGAGGCATTTGTACAGCCGCATCCGACGCTAGCCGGCCTGATGGTTCGACGGCCCATCATCTGTGGACAGGGAGCACTGATCGAGGGCGATTTCGCCGGCATGGCGGCAGAGGATGTCGCCCCGAAGGACTCCATCGTTACAGTCGTTGACGGAGTGGCAATGGTGACGCGCGAGCCGCTTGATCGTCTGCAGCAGATCATTGCCCAATCCTGGTACTGGATTGGAGGATTCTGTGCGCCCTCCGATACCACTACCAACCCGAGCACGATTCCTACCGCCACCAATGCTGCATTCAAGCGTGCGGTCATGATCGAGCATATCGGATAACGGGGAGCAGTGGCGATATGTCAACAGGATCTACGCAGCCTTTCCGGCCTACCGGGACGGTGTCGCTATCTGCGGGAACGAGTTCAAGCAATGTTCAGCTCGCAGGAGGCGGAGAGTTCGTTGTCGTGACCAATACTGCAACCTCGTTGGCTTTCGTTCGCTTCGGTGCTGATTCAACTGTTACAGCGTCAGCGTCTGACATGCCAATTTTGGCAGGATCAAAAGCGATGATCGGTATTAATTCGCTGATTACATCGGCAGCAGCAATACTTGCCAGTGGAAGCGGTGCCATTCTGTTCACGCGTGGTGACGGCTCTTTTCTCTGATGTTTACGGACCAGGAGAAGACGGATATTCGTCGTTTTTGCGGCTATCCGGCATATGGTGCCGGTGCCGCAGGATTCGAAAACTGGCGATTTTATCAAGTGTATGGCACTCATGGAATTTCGAATCAACAATTTGTCCGTAGCGGAAGAGGCCGTCGTTCGCCGATATCTTGCGCAGCTTACGGTTCTCGAATTTGCCGTTCCCCGCGCCAGCGACAGCCTGGATACCGACCAGGCTGCTGTCTGGACGCGGAACCGTACAGAAGCCCAAGACCGGGCGGCGCTGTTTGACGACTGGCGTCGGCGCTTATGCGGCTTTTTGGGGGTTCCTCCCGGTCCGGCACTTGCCGACAGCGGAATTACATTGGTGGTTTGAGTGGTGCAGACACGAATTCAAGACCGAATTCGCTGGGGACTGAATGTCGCAGCCCGTGTTTCCGGCGCGACGGCAGATGCATATCGCCCATCAGGCGCTTCTGATCCTCTGGCAGCAGCGAACCGATTTCTTCGACTTCACGCACTGTTCAGCGGGATGCGCGGTTCATTTGAAAGACCCAACCATTACGGCATGTCTTTAGTGCATGGCATCTTCGATGCTGCATATACCCGCCCCGGAGACTATCTGGTACAGGATAGCGCAGTGTGGTTTATCGCCTCACAGGATCCGCTGTTGCCGGTACTATGCGTGCGGTGCAACAGGGTCGTGTCCTTCTCGCGGCCAGTGGCATCAAACACGACAGGAGTAACAGAATACGGAGGCATGACCTCTGCAACGACAACGTCCCTGTTGACGGCATGGCCGGCCAGTGTTCTGGGGCAGCGGGGAGCGGGGAGCCCCAAGCCGATCTTCCGAGCGATAACACGGTCCCTTATTGGACGGTGCTGCTTGCAGCCTTTCCCGGGGTGATTGTCCTGCCGACGGATCTGATGAGTGATGATCTGGGACGCAATGCGACTGTTTCCGCCGCCGAACTTACTGAGCTTGGATGGCGACTGACAGTTAAGCAGGCGATCACCTGATGGCTGACCAGTCAGATGTCGAAACGGCCTTGGTTTCGCTCGCCTCGGTGGCGCTTTATCCGAACGGTGTCGGCGCGCCGAGCGTACCCGGAGTCAATTGTCGCATTTATCGCGGCTGGCCACAATCCACTTCGCTCGACAATGATCTGCGCTCTGGTGTCATTAATGTCACCGTATTCGGAGGGCATGGCCCAGGTCGGCTAACTACGAGATACTCTGATTGCTGGACTAGCACCTCTGTGACCCTGAGTTTATCGGTGCAAGTTGTCGGCACCAGCGTCACTTTTACCGGCCAGGCGGCTTCGGGCCAGGTGGCGGGTATACGGGCGTATGGCAACACGTATGTCTATCGGGTGCAAGCAACGCGATGACGTGGCCGCTGTTGCTGCAAATCTTGCTGTTCTTGTCGGCGCTGATCGCATCGCCCAGCTCTCGGGCACGACGGTCAACATCCCGGGGGCTGCAGATCTGTTAGCGAGAGTAGTAGCTGATGCGCCAGCCACCAAGCAAGTACGCCGACAATCTCAGACTTTTCGAGTGACATGTTGGTGTCCCACCGCGGCTACCCGTGACTCCTCCGCTGATGCCATTGATCAGTCCTTTGCGGTACTTTCGTTTATCGGCTTGCCCGATAGTAGCCAGGGACGGCTGACCTATTCCGGGACACACCGAATTCGATCAGTCGCGCGACGCGCTTCTGTATCGACGCGATCTGCTTTACACCATCGAATACCCGACGATGATATCAGCGCTTCAGCCTGCCATGATATTTGGCAATCTAGATCTGAATGCGACGACCTTTATTGCCTGAAAACTGGAGACTCCATGGATTTCCATCTGGTCGTAGGACGGCCGTTTGGCCAGCTCGTGCGTGGCGACGTGGTGATCGAGGCTACGCGCATTGCTGAGGTTCTGAGCAGCGAACACGTGCACCACGTAGTGCGCGTACTCGATCCGGCGAAGGAGAGCTAAGCCGATGCCAATCGTTCAGCAGGGCAGCATTAATACTACGGCTTTAGTGGTACCCGATCTCTACGTTCAAATCGTACCGCCACAGAATCTGGTACTTAATGGTGTACCGACCAACGTCGTCGGGGTCGTCGGTACGGCGTCATGGGGGCCAGTGGGGCAGCCTGTGATCGTTGCGACGATGGCCGATTATGCGCAAAGCTTTGGTCCAGTGATTGCCCGCAAATATGATGCAGGTACCCAAGTTGCTACTGCGGTTCAGCAAGGTGGTCAGAACTTTCGCTGTGTACGGGTCTCGGACGGTACCGATACCGCTTCTCAGACCACTGCTCCGGGGACCACCTTCACTTTCACGGCGCTTCACACCGGATCGCTTGGAAACCAGGTCGTCCTGGGATTGTCGGCAGGCGCCAAGTCCGGGAACCTGGCGACTGACCGTTTCGCTCCCCGGCCTTCAGCCGGAGGTCTATGATAATTTGAGCGGGACGGGAGCCATATTTTGGTCGGGTCTGGCGACCGCGATCAACCAAGGTCAGGGACCGCAACGCGGGCCTTCACAACTCGTAATTGCCAATTCAGGGGGGGCCACGGCCACGCCCGCGGCTTTTACCACCACGCTGGGGTCCGGAACCGCCGGGAGCGATGGCGCCCAAGGGGTTGCAGCCATGCAACTGGTCGGCTCGGACCTGTTGCCACGCACCGGGATGTACGCGTTACGCGGACAGGGCTGCGGGATCGCGCTTCTTGCGGACGCAGACGACCCGACACAGTGGACTACCCAGGCGGAATTCGGGCTTGAAGAAGGCATTTACATGATCCTGACCGGCCCCGCCGGTGACACCATCCAGAACGCAGTTTCCGTCAAAAACTCCGCCGGACTAGATAGCTATGCTGCCAAATTGATGTTCGGAGATTGGCTGTGGTGGTCGGACCAAGTTAACGGGACTATTCGACTTGTGTCGCCGCACGGCTTTGTTGCGGGTCGCCTCGCCAATCTGTCGCCTGAACAATCCAGTCTGAACAAGCCGCTTTACAGCGTTATCGGCAGCCAGAAGTCGGGCACACCCGGTTCCGGTCAGAGTACCGCCTATTCGGCAGCCGAACTTACGGCGCTCCTTGGTGCTGGAATCGATGTGATCGCCAACCCGCAGCCAGGGGGTTCATATTGGGGTGTGAGAGGTGGGCACAACTCCTCCTCTAACCCGGCAATCGATGGGGACGACTATACGCGCCTGACAAACTACATAGCTGCTACCTTGGCCGCAGGTATGGGGCAATATGTGGGGCAAGTGATTAATGCAGGATTGTTCCAGCGTATACGGGCAACACTTCTAAGTTTTCTTCAGAACATGCTGAGCCAGGGGCTGCTCGGCAGTTTAGATGGCAGCCTACCATTTGGGGTCATTTGTGACGCCAGTAACAATCCGCTCAGCCGAACGGGCCTTGGTTATGTGCAGGCGGACGTGCAGGTGCAGTACCAGGGTATAAACGAGAAGTTCATTATTAATCTGGAAGGCGGCCAGACGGTGCAGGTGTCCACGCAGACTCTGCCTACAGGGCAGCCCTCAACAGCTGGCCAGTAGTCGTAGGGAGCAGCCATGTCTATTACGAGCTTTTCGATTGGTCGGGATACCCAGCTTGTTGTGATCGGTTCCACAGGAAGAATCGATCTTACATATGTCACTGGCTTTGAGGCGCGACAGATAACTCAGTCGGTGCGCGTAAGCCGGTTGGATGGCACCCCAATGGGGACAGAGCTGCCAAAAGGCTGGGAAGGCACGTTCGAAGTCGAGCGTGGTAACTCAGCGGTAGATGATTTCATCGCTGCTGCGGAGCAGCAGTACTTTAACGGAAGTACTTCGACTCCCGGCACGATGTACCAATATGTTTCAGAAACTGACGGATCAACCTCTACATATCAATATGACACTGTTGTGTTCAAGCTTCCCAGCGCCGGTCAATGGAAGGGTGATAGCAGCGTGAAGCAGAAGCTCGAGTTTTTTGCCGTTCGTCGCAGGCGAATCTAATGACACCTTCTGCGGCAATCATTGCCGACGCTACTGCAAGCTGGTCGATCGCTGATTCCGGCGGTCGCCGGCTAACAGTCCGGCGGCTGACGGCTCTGGACAAATTACGGCTGTTCAAGGCCGCGGGACCAATGCTGTCGCAAA
The DNA here is from genome assembly GCA_963810715.1 of uncultured Pseudomonadota bacterium. Lineage (GTDB taxonomy): Bacteria > Pseudomonadota > Alphaproteobacteria > Acetobacterales > Acetobacteraceae > DATDIC01. The sequence continues at coordinate 138,225 of CAWEOZ010000007.1, forward strand.
ACCAGCCTTGGTTAGGAATGGCAGTAATTGCCTATTCGGTCAGCGCAATAGATGACGTTCCCGTTCCTGTGCCGAGCAACGAGGTTCAGATTGAAGCGACTGTCGCTCAACTCGGCGATGTAGGTATTAGTGCGGTAGCCGCCGTGCTTGCGTCGGAACCAACCCTGCACACGTCAGATACTGTAGCAAACGCGGGAAACTGAGCAGGCACCCCGACCTGGTCGACTGCCTATACCTGGTCAGGAATGGGGTGCCGTTCGACGTCGCGTTTAGCCTTTCAGATGAAGAGAGGCTGGCATTCGTGGTCGCTATAGGGACACTTGACGGCGGCGTTTTCGACTGGTTGAGCCTGCGTTGGAAGGGGAAGGCGTGATTTCCATTGATGGGTTGCTGAGTTTAACGGAGTTACTAAAATCGCTGGACATTGAGATGCACCAACGACTTGCCCTCTCGGCGGGGACGGAGGCCCTTGAGGCCACATTTAAGGAGACTGCCAAACGACGGGATGCTTCGCAACCGTGCAGGCGGCTTCACGATTCCATCGGGCATTGCATTAGTGGCGATCGAGGGATTGTAGGATCAACGTCCGCCGCCGCTGCCAACCTGGAATGCGGAACGAGTGGCGGGGCGCCACAGCAGTTCTTGACGTCTATCGCCCAAACCGAAGCCAATTCCATCGTTGGGACTATAGCGAACGCGTTGCACCGCGGATTTAAAAGCTAGATGATCGACGCGTATACGATTGGGATCACGCTTGCGCTTAGCGACGGAGTGTCGGCAGGGGTCGCATCAATTCAGCGGGACATCAGCGCCCTAAATATTGTCGCAAGTAAAGGAGCGTCTCAACTCCAACGGTTGCGGGAGCTCGGACAGCAGGTTGTCACACCGCTCCCGGTCAAGTTGAATAAGGCGCTACCCGATACGGCCGACACATCTTCATCTGCGCCCGTAAGGGGACGTGAACAAACTGGGCGGGCTAGCCAGGAGCGCGAGCAGGATGCCGACTCTATGCCGACAGCTCGACGAGCTGAGCCCCCGTCGATGTCATTCGCGACATTGGTGGATCGCGCCGGCCTAAGACAGAATGGATATAACCGAGCCTATTTTGACGGGTGCTCCTTTTCCAAACCTGGCAGCGACAGCCTTCACTGAAACTGGCAATCTCCCTACGGAAGTACTTAATGTAGTCCCGGACGTCACTCCGCCGGGTGGGACAGCTTCGAGAACGAACACGTCGATCTCAGAGCCTTGGGCGTTCGGCCATAGCGTTTCGCGGCAGGCCACCGCTAATCCGAACGTCGACGTGTATTCACCTATAGGTCTGACAGAAAATCAGCCGACCGCTGCATTAGCCCCGCTGTCGGCCGATGTGCCGGGGATGGCGGAGATACTGCGCGTAGGTACAGCCACCGATTGCTGCACCGAATGATGCAGGCTCTGTTTCTGCGCCTGTTTCCGCGTATAACCAAGAAAATCCCGCTCGGAGCGAATCTAACCGGGTGTCCGGGCGAGATTGGCTTCGGCCAGAAAGCCGGTCGGCGGCCGCGCCTGGTGCCCCCCTCCGGTATCATTAATGGAGTGGACGGGAGCGCCTGAGACGCAAAGTGCTCGCCAGACGGATGCATCGGCAGTCGCTTCCGTCGGTTCAGACCCCCGGCATTCGGGGAGCAGTGGGGCTCTGTATTTGGATGGCGCGTCGATTGGCCGTTGGATGTTCGACCAGTTAGCAGATCAAGCGTCACGACCTCACACCGGCTTCAGCGGGATTGATCCTCGTTTGACCCCCGCCTTTCCTGGGGCATCATCGGATGGGTGAATGCCAGCTGTTCCTTGCGGGCACCCACTGACCATGAAAAGGACATTTAATGCCTGAGATCGCATTGTTTCTTGGGCCTATAGTCTTCGCCGACTTCGAGATACCTGAAAGCATCAATTTCGGCGGCACCCAGCGGCTAGCCATTCACCGGCTAGCTGGGGGCGGACGAGTGATCGAACTCGCTAGGTCGTGATGATGTTGATATCCGTTTCGCAGGTACGTTTTCGGGTTCAGATGCGACGGCCCGAGCGCGAATGCTTGATGAGTTACGGGTTGCTGGTACACCGCTGTCGCTCTCCTGGGATGTTCTCTACTACACCGTCGTTATTCAGAGGTTTGAAGCCGATTACCGGAATGGCTGGTGGATCCCATTTCGCATTATCTGCTCGGTCCTGCGCGACGAAGCAAGCAGTCCTATTCCGACGATCGCGTCATTAGCAGATGACCTTACATCAGACCTTGCAGTCGCGATGGCTCAAGCTAACGCAGCTGGCATTGATATTTCGGGGGCAGAGGCTGCCATATCTGCCCCGGAGGCGGTCATTCGGAACTCCAGCGGCTTCATCACTGCTCAAAATGTTTTGTCGAATTCCAGCTCGTTAATTTCACAGCAGACCCAGAAAGCCGCGAACGACCTAGCAGGCGTCAATTTCGATGTGGCGGGCTCCGCTGATGACGGAATTACCGATCTGTTCACGGCGGTGAACGCTTCACAGCAACTGGCGTCGCTCACCGCGGCCAATGCATATCTTGGTCGCGTCATAACCAATTTAGGCAATGCAGGCACTTGACCATGACGAACATCACCGTGGCTGGCGGCAATCTATTCCAGATCGCCGCTGCCGAACTGGGGGATGCAACCCAGTGGATACGCATCGCGCAATTGAACGATATTTCGGACCCCTTTTTGACGGGAATTATCAGTCTGCTGATTCCAGATATCAATTCCTCCGCCGGAGGCGGAATTGCTATTTACTGAGAGGAGAGCCTCCTCCCGCACTCCGAAAATACTCGCCCTCGTCAACGGCAATCGTATCGCGGGAGTGATTAGGGCAGAGGTCTCCAGCAATAGCCACTACGCTGCGGATTGCTTCAGCGTGTGGGCCACTGTTGACCCGGGTTCTTCATCGGTCGAGCCAGCCTGGTTGGTAAGTAGCAGCCTAGTTGTCGAGTTGCGCTTCAGTCTGGATGGAATTTCCTTCACGTCCCTAATACAAGGACAGGTTGATAACGTCGCCGTTGACGCGGTCCGGCGTACTGTCCGGCTTGATGGCCGGGATCTTAGCGCATCGCTTATTGAAGCTCGAACCCAGGAGACATTCAGCAACCGGACGGCAAGTGAGATCGCGGCCATTCTGGCGTCCCGCCACGGTTTGTCAGCAGAGGTAACACCCACAACGACCCCGGTAGGCCGCTACTATCATGATCAGCACGACCGTATCACTCTTAATCAGTTCAGCCGAGCCACCACCGAATGGGATCTGCTTGTCTTCCTGGCCCGTCATGAAGGATTTAGTGTCTTTGTCAGCGGTACAACCCTCTATTTTCAGCCGGCGCTCCAGGACTTCGCCAGCGCAACCTTGGTCCAAACAACTGATTTTATCGACCTTCGACTGAAACGGTCGCTGACACTCGCACGCGATATCATGGTGACCGTTAAGAGTTGGAACTCCCGTCTTCAGAGTACGTTTATGCAGAGCGTCGTATCGTCATTGGTTGACGGCGAATACTATGGGAGCTTGCAAAACTACGTCCTTGTGAGACCAAATCTAACTCCGGACCAAGCATTGAAGTTAGCGCAGCAGAGGATAACCGAATTGACCGTGCATGAGCGGGTAATCGAAGCCACAATGCCGGCAGATCTGGTACTCACTCCGCGCAGTGTGCTAAATCTATACGGGACTAATTCAGACTTTGACCAACTCTATTTCATTGATACCATCGAACGAAATATGAGCATCGGAGGAGGTTTCATTCAGCGCCTGCGTGCTTACAATAGCTCACCGCGGATCGATACAACGCAAGCCACCAGCTCGGTGGGGGATGTCGCAGGGTAGCGCATGGAACGACTTTTGAATGCCTTGAAGGCTCAAACGGGCATGCTTGTACAAGGGCAGGCTCAACCTCGCTTTGGTCTAGTTACATCGGTGGATCCAAACACCGCGACGGCTCGCGTTTCATTGCAGCCCGAGGGCGTGTTGACCGGGTGGCTGCCAGTTCTTTCAGCGTGGACTGGAGCCGGTTGGGGCATGTCCTGCCCGCCCTCACCCGGAGATCAGGTTCTGGTGCTCGCGCAAGAGGGAGACGCGGAGCACGGTATGGTTGTTGGCAGAGCCTTCTCTGATTCACAGCAACCACCTCAAGCGCCTGCCGGAGAATGGTGGGTCGTCCATAGCTCTGGATCCAGCGTCAAATTACAGAATGACGGAACCGTTTACATCAATGGACCGGTTAACATCAACGGAACCGTTACCGTAACCGGTGATTTGCATGCAAGCGGCCAGATTTTCGACCAGCACAATTCCATGGGCGACCTCCGAAGTCACTACAACAGCCATACTCACACCGACTCCCGCGGCGGAACAACAAGTCAGCCAAATCAACAGGACTGAGGCGGATGACAGATCTATTTCATCAGTGGGGCTCAGACCTGACTGTGGGTGTGACGGGGGATCTTGGAACCGTATCCGGAACGCTCGCCGGCCAGCAGCGATTGCTGCGGCGCCTACTGACCACCCAAGGGGAATATATATGGCAGCCGGGCTACGGAGCAGGACTATCGCAGTTCGTTGGCCAACCAGCGGCTCCGTTGCAAATCCGCGCCGTAGTGCGCAGCCAGATATTTAAGGAGCCCGCCGTGGCACGAACCCCTGAGCCTGTTATCGATGTGCAGGTCGCACCGGGCGGTGCGTCAGGCACTGTGTACGTACATATCAGATACGTGGATGCGATGACAAGCCAAACGCAGGTTCTCTCATTTTCGATCAGTTCATAACCCATGCAGTTGTCATTCCAGACATTTAGCAGCCTTGTCGAAAGCATGGCGGCTTCTGTACAGTCGGCTTCGTCACAGATTCTGGATTTAACAGTCGGGTCGGTCACCCGGGCCCTTCTGGAGGCAAATGCGTCCATTGGTCTGTGGATGCAGTGGCTGATCCTTCAGGTACTTCAATGCACGCGAGCCGCCACCAGTAATGGGCCGGATCTGGACAGCTGGATGGCCGATATGACATTAACGCGGCTGCCGGCGGTGGCAGCCATAGGGCGCGTAGCCTTTTCCCGGTTCACACCGAATGCTCCGGCGCTGATTCCAGTTGGTGCTCTGGTCCGCACAGCGGATGGATCACAAAGCTTCTCGGTAACCGCCGAGCCTGCAAATACATCGTGGAACCAGGCGCTAAACGGATTTTCGATACCTGCAGGGGTAGCGGAGCTAAGCGTTCCGATCGTTGCGATGATCGCCGGCAGCGCAGGAAATGTGCAAGCGGAGACGATCACGTTACTGGCAACCGCCATACCAAGCGTCGATACTGTACTGAATCCGGACCCGCTACAGGGCGGGCTCGACGCAGAGTCCGATACCGCGTTTCGAGCACGGTTTCAGAATTTCATTCAAAGCCGATCTCGAGCAACACCGTTGGCGGTCGGCTACGCCGTCAGCAGCATCCAGCAGGGCCTGAATTACAATATCCAGGAGAACGTCGATACATCTGGAAATCCTCTGATGGGGAATTTCGTTGTCACGGTTGATGATGGTTCAGGATACCCAAATCCCACCCTGCTTGCGACTGTTAGTGGCGCCATAGAGGCTGTTCGTCCGATCGGGTCTACGTTTGCAGTCCAGCCGCCGACCGTCATTACAGCAAATGTGACACTTGCCATCGCGGCTTCGACGGGGTTTGTGAAATCCAACCTTATCCAACTGGTCTCCGAGGCGATCAGTAGCTACATAAACACATTGCCAATTGGAACAACGTTGCCCATCACCAGAGTGGCTCAGCTTGCTTACGATGCCGCAGCGGGAATCAGCAACGTGTCTCAGGTGGCGGTAAACGGCTCCAGTGCTGACGTCGTTCCGTCCCTGACGGGTGTTGTCAAGACTGGTTCTGTGGCAATCAACTGACATGATTGGTGATCCCGAAGACATCCAGAACCGCCTAGTGGCGGTTCTGCCGACCCGCTGGTTTGCGGATCAAAGCCCCGTGCGTGACGCTATACTTGCCGGTTTGGCGGCGGGCTGGTCGTGGAGCTATGGAATTCTGCAATACGTAAGGGCCCAGTCGCGGATCGCTTCCGCGAGCGGGATCTGGCTGGATGTAATCGCTAGAGACTTTTTTGGCGTGCAACTGCAGCGGGGGAGCGGTCAGGATGATGATGCATTCCGACTGCGAATTCAACGTGAGTTGTTTCGAGAACGGGGCACCCGAGCGGCTGTAGCGTCAGTTCTACAGGATCTTACCGGACGGGCTCCGGTCATATTCGAGCCGGCCCGTACCATGGACACCGGCGGCTACGGATCAGCATCGGCGACCGTGAGCGGGCTTGGGTATGGTGCGGCCGGCGGATGGGGCAGTCTGTTGCTGCCGTTCCAGTGCTTTGTAACTGCATTCCGTCCGATGGGCAGCGGAATCGCTCTGGTTTCCGGCTGGAACAGCCCGGGCGGTGGATATTGCGTTGGGGCGATCGAATACGCCAATCTATCCATGGTGCAAGGCGAAGTAACGGACGAAGATATCAACGCGGCGATCACAAGCGTGATGCCGGCGGCGAGCATTGCCTGGACTCGTATCAGCAGTTGAACGGTTTAAGCTGAGGACCTAATGGACAGAAACCTAGTTTATCCCGGCAGTATTCCGCTTGATACTGACGTACTGAACCTCAACCGAACCACTATGGTCGCCATCGGTTATCTTGCTCAGGCGACCCTTGGGACGACAACCGTCGCGGATGGCCTGAGTTGCACCCCGACGGTGCCAGCATCCATGACCATTTCAGTCGGCCCGGGAAGTATTACGCAGCTTGGTGTTGTCGATCCGCTCGCATTCGGCTCACTCCCTGCGGATAGCACGGATCCGCTAGTAAAAATGGGCATCAATCTTACTTCAACTTCGTTCACTCTTTCGGCTCCGAGCACGTCGGGCCAGTCAGTGAACTATCTGATCGAGGCCTCATTTCAAGAAAGTGACACCAATCCGATCGTTTTGCCATATTACAATGCTGCCAATCCATCCCAACCGTACACTGGCCCCGCGAATTCGGGTACGCCACAAAACACGCAGCGAACTCAACGAGTTCAACTGCAGTTAAAGGCGGGTGCACCTGCGAATACTGGATCGCAGCTCACTCCCGCCGTGGATAACGGGTGGGTGGGATTATATGTGCTGACCATCGCGTATGGCCAGACCACGATCAACGCATCTAATATTTCGATGTTTTCTGCGGCGCCGTTTCTTCGCTCAAAGCTGGCTAACTTGAGCACGGGATTTGGCGCTGGAGTTCAAACCTTTAGCGTTTCGGGCTCGTTCACCGTACCACCGGGCGTGACGCAGGTTGAAACGGAGATTTGGGGGGAGGCAGTGGCTCGTATGCATCAACCAGCAGCAGCGCAAGCGGCGGGGGCGCCGGCGGGGGGTATGCGCGAAAACGGATCAGTGGACTTGCTCCAGGCCAAGTCATTCCGGTCACGGTGGGAGCTGGTGGTGCCAGTGGAACGACCTCGGGCGGAACCCCGGCTGCCGGCAACAGTTCGAGTTTCGGAACATATATCAGTGCCACCGGCGGAACATTAAATCCTCTCGCCAGCATCAGCAGTCCGCAGAACGGTGCATCGCCCGGAGTTGGAATTGCCGGGGACGTCAACCTTACGGGTTCTGCTGGCCAGTCAGCGTTCATGGGCGCCGGCGGGCTGGGGGGTGGAGCGCCAATGGGCGGTAGTCAAGGCAGCGGCACGATTGGAAATAACGGTATCTTTCCGGGGGGAGGAGCTTCCGGGGCGGGGACGGGGACGGGTGGAACAACGCCATTTAATGGGGGCGCTGGCGCGAATGGTCTTGTGGTGGTGAGGTGGTGATGTCGATAAAAAAATACGCGCGTGTTCAGAATGGGATAGTTGTCGAGCTGCTGATCACAGAGGGTAATATCTCGGAGATGTTCGCTCCAGGTATCACGTGGGTTGATGCGTCCTCCGTCCAGAACGTGGCGGAAGGTTGGCTGCTTGAAGGTGGACGATTCGTTCAACCTACGTTGCCAGAGGAATCAAACAATGGCTTGCCTACGTGGACGGAACTGCGGCAGCAACTCGCGTTCCTAGAAGCCCGGATCGCGGAACTTGAGAAAACCAGCTGACCAGTTGGGTTAGCCGCCCCGTCGCCTGAATCTTCCATTCGCCGCCGACAGCGAGTTCCCTCATGGCCACACCTGCCACCTATGTTTCCAAACCGTCTAGTGCGCGGACAGTAAAATTGGATTTTTTGTGCCGGTTCCACGCGGGGCCGTTGCCGTGGCACCTGCACCGCTGAACTGGCCCGCAAAGGATCCGGTAGACACACTTGATTATCGTCTCGATATTTCATCAGCATTGGTAGGAAACGAGGGAGATGCCATAGCGACGTTAGACGTGGCGATTTCTCCGAGTAACCCTGGTGACCTGGCGCTGAACAGCGTCGCAGCGGACGGGTCAGCGATTGTTTTGTGGTTGACGGCAGGCCAAATAAATACCGTCTACATCGTAACAGTCAAGATTAGGACCGATGAGTGGTAGGATGCTGCAGAGAAGTGTTTTACTTCCCGTATTGCCGCTCTCCGATCCGCCGGTTCCCCCGTTTGCCATTACGACTGATCTCGGGGTGCCTGTTGTGGACCAGAACGGCAATCCGATGTTGAGTGGTTAACCAGCCGAATCGAACTGGTATATCGCAATTTTCCGTCAGCTTTTCTATCGGAGCTTCTAATACATGCCGACTATTGACCAGCTCGCTCCGGCGACTGCTGCATCTGACGCGGACGAACTCGTCTTAAGTCAGTCAGGTGTCGCCCGGAGAGCCACTCGTGCGCAGGTTATCAACGGGTTGCAAATTGAGCTGGCCGTTACCAGTGGCTACGTGCTAGGACGTAATAGTGCTGGCACCGGTTCGCCCGAGCAAATTGCGATTGGCAACAATCTAGTGTTGTCGCAGGGCACTTTGTCTGCAACAGCTTCCCCGTATATGATATCTCAATTGCCGGCGGGAACCGTGCCGAACCAGACTGACCTAGTCGATCTCAGTCAGGGCGGCACGAACACCGCAGTTTCCTATGCGCAGTTCATGAGTGGGCTTTCGGGGCTGTCAAACATCGACTCATCGGAAATGACTATAACGCCAACCGGCAGTGCTGCCGCAGAGACGCTAGCAAACTTTGCGGCGGCCACACTACTGAAGGCTGGCGGTTCAATGACAGGCCCCTTATCATTGGCAGGAAGCCCTCTCACACCCCTTCACGCTGCGACCAAACAATATGTTGACAACATTGGGGTGTCCTTGGCCGCTTCGGGAGCCAAGGGAGATGGTTCTACAGATGACGCGAATGCGATTAATTCGTTCCTTGCTGCCTTCACGTCGGGGCAGCGGGTCCTGGTACCAGAAGGCACCTTTTATCTAATCGATAGCGGGAACCTGGTTGTCCCGCCTGGTGTCGTCATCGAGGGGACGGCCCCGCTTGCCAATCAGGCGAACGACGCGCTATTCACTGGGTGTGGCTTTTATCTGAATCCGGCATATTGCGTGAATCTGGGGTATGCGGCCCAGCTCAAGAACCTCAAAGTTTTTCGCAAGGGGCTTTTGGCCAATCCAAATAGTGCTCAGGTAGGCGACGCTATCGCAACCTGGGCGAGTGAGGCAGTAAACCTAATTACAACATCGGGTAGTGCTGTAGGAAGCAGCATTCTGACGTTCGCATCGACGGCCGGGGTTATTGCTGGAATGCCAGTCTTCGGCAAAGGAGTTCCGCTTGGGACAACGGTTGTTAATGTATCCCCAGCCACGGTAACTCTATCTCATTCGGTTGGAGGGGCCGAGATTGGGGAAGGACAGGGCATCCGCTTCGGAGCAAGCATCGGGATATTGATCCTTCCGAATCTCGGCAACAATGTACTTGAAGACCTCCAGATAATTGGTTTCCGGACAGGAATACTCGCGATGTCGGGGGAGTTTTACGCGAGCCGGATCCAAGCTGATTGTATTACCATTTTAGAGGGGACCTGGGCCGGTGATAACGCCTATTTGCGAGACTTTCATTGCGTTCCGTATTATGCGATAGGCACTTCCAACAGCAGTCCGGATTGGTCCTGGCGCCGCCCGGGGCCTGCATTTTATTTGCATGATCAGACGGACGGCTGGGTCCTTGACAATTTTTTTGCTCTTCATTGGCAAGTGGGATTTCAGCTTTCGAATGTTGGCTCCGTTACACTTAGGAGATGTGGCTACGAACGTCTGAACGATGGCTGGGTAGGGACTACCGGCTTCTTGTGGCAGGGGAAGGAGGCATCCTGTCAATGCTTCGACGGGTACTCGAACGGTGCATCAGTTGGCTTTGATATGCAGCAGATCGGCGAAGTGCAAATTGCCGGAATGTCAACAGTGGGTCCTATCGATGGGACCGGGGTTGCCCATTACAGACTGGGGTCGAGCAGTTGGGGAACTATCTGTAACCCAATGATCAACGAGGCTGGGCCGACGACCCCGGTTATAGTTCAAGCCAATGTGAACCGCTGGAAGATAATCGCGCCTTTTATTGACAATGGCACTGATGCTCCATGGATCACGATAGATCCGACTTCGATCGGAGCGGTAGATCTTTTCATGGTGCGGGACACCGCTAATGTCAGCCCGACAGCGACGGAGACTTACCTTCACGAGAAAGTTTGGATAAGTACGGACCCGAGCGTTGCCACGACGGATGGCAGCCCGCAATCAACGTTGGCGCTGGAGGCGACAACGACCGGTACGTCGGTGGTTAAGCATTTGGAGCTGCTGCGTGCTGGCGCGGGGATCGGATCGTTGCAGTCCGTGCCGCAGGGGACTGCCCAACCCGGATTTGCTCTGAGTTGCTGAGGCTATAAATAGCTCGATTATCCTTTCACCCAACGGAAGCCTGGGCGCTTTCGTGCTGGGGCAGGTGCCGGATAGCACCGCAAGCGGGGGTAATTCTCGCAATGGAGGCGCTGTCGATCTTCAGATGTTCCGAGCGCAGGCTAGTCAAGTAGCGAGCGGGGGCTATTCCACTGTTCTTGGCGGTTACGGCAATACGGCTTCGGGACCTTGGTCCCTTGCGGGTGGCAGTTACAGCGTTGCCAGTGGCCAAGCGTCCGTGTCGATCGGCTTTGCTAACCAAATCAGCGGAAATAATTCTTCTGCACCAGGTGGGGCAAATGCAAGCGACCATGGGCGCTCTGGTCTTCTCGTTTGGTCATCGGACACGACAGCCCCTGGCGGTTATAGGCAAAAATCGACCCAAATCCTTGGCGCATTTTCGAGTGATGCGGTCCCGGTTCGCCTGACATCGGATAGCGGTGTTGCTGATGCCGCAAACACGGTCAATATTCCCGACTGGACGTTATATGGATTGAGGATTGTCGTCGTTGCCCGGCACTACGAGGCGGCCGATGCTGCAGTTTGGTTGCTGGATAGCTTGCTGCTGCATCGCGGAAGTGGGCCAGGCAGTGTGGTCCTGGCAGGCGGCGGGACCGGTATTGGGCCGGCAAGGTACATTGGAGCGGGCAACGCATGGTCGGTCACGGTCACCGGTGACGTCGTGAATGGAGGTCTGAACGTCACGGTCACGGGTGCCACGGGTTACCCGCTTCACTGGACCGCGTCGGTCGACGCGACAGAGGTTGGGTAGCTCCTTTTCGTAGATTTTGCTTTTCTATGTTATAAGGTCGCACGTATCTGTCACCGTAAGGTTGTCTCGCAGGTGACGCACTGGACAACGGGGCTGTCGTGGACGTACCAATGGAACGAGCTGAATATCTCGATGTCCTGAAACGTCTCCATCAATTGCTTCGACCAAAGAGCTATCTTGAGATTGGTACGTTGTCTGGCCGTTCACTGGAACTTGCTCAATGTCCGACCATAGCGGTCGATCCACGATTCGCTTTTGATCGCGACGTGCTGGTCGGGAAGCCGGTCTGCCTTCTGTTCCAGATGACCAGTGATGAGTTCTTTTCACAATTTAGCCCCCGAGCCCTGCTGGAGCGCGAGATTGACATGGCGTTTCTGGATGGGATGCACTTAGCCGAATTCGTTTTGAGAGACTTTATTCAAGTGGAACGGTGCGCGAAACGCAATTCTATCATCATCTTGCATGATTGCCTCCCGGGGGACGTTGAGATGGCTTCTCGCGTGCATCGTCCGGGGACTGCCTGGACGGGTGATGTTTGGAAGATCCTGCCAATCCTGATGCAGTACCGGCCCGACATACGAATAGACCTTTTGGATGCCCCCCCTACAGGACTTGCGATTTGCACCAATCTCAATCCGAAATCAGAGGTATTAACTGAGATGTATGCCGACATTGTTGATGAAATGCGTTCGATGATTCTGACTGATGACGGGCTTCAGGAGTTCCGGGACCGAATTGGGGTGACCGGGACAGAGTCAACACGTACATTGGAATCGCTCAGCCAACGTTACTGGTTGTAGGAACCATAGATCTTCAAACCGCGGACCAGCAATTGTATACCTAATCTGACTGCATCGGAAGTTTGTATAATCAATTCCGCTAAGGGAGTCATTTGATGCCTACAATCCAGCAACTTCCGACTGCGGATACAGTTGATGCAGCCGACGAAATACCCGTAAGTCAGGCAGGTGTTACGCGGGCGGTTACGGTTGGTACGCTGCTAGCGAGTACACAGCCGGCAATTCTTGCGCCTACGGGAGCTCTTCTCGGCCGCATAAGCATCGGCGATGGAGGGCCCGAGTCGGTTATAATCGGAAATGGTCTCGAGTTTAGCAGTGGAACTTTGACTGCGGCGGGGTTTATCGGCGCAATACAGACCGGAACCATATCTTCTGAAGACTTTGTGTATATAAGCCAGGATGGCAGTAACAAGAGTATCACACTTGCCAATCTCCTAGAAGGAGAGACAATCGATCAAGGTCAATTGGCTTCTCCTCCGTCAGACAATGATAGTTTCTGGGTCGGACAGGGTAGTTCGACTATGCTGGTACAAAGCTTCTCGGCGCTATGGACGTGGATTCTCGGGCATCTACCGGGTTGGAAGAGAACGGTAATGGAGATCGGGACCACAACGCAGCTCGATGGTTCAATTCACAACAACGCAATCCTGATCTGTTCGCAGCCGGTGACTGTCAATCCGGCATTTAGCACGCAGGGGAACGGGTTCACCTGCACGATCATCAATGCCTCACCTGGAACGGTGACACTAGGAAGTGGGTTCACGACATCATCGGGAGCGGCAAGCATTCCGGTCGGACAGGTCGGACATGTGATAGCTGGGGCTTATTCGGGCGGTGGCTTAAATTTTGTCGAAATAAGTGGCGCTGGTGTGACATTGACGGCCCCGGGACAAACGACCGGCCTTACGGTGGGTAGCAGTACATCTAATTCGATTACGTTGTCGTGGACCGCGCCATCCTCGGGGGGGATGCCATCGACCTACACGGTGCAGTGGCGGGTGACATCGGTCGGAGGCGCCTGGATTGGAAGCGGCAATACGGCTTCGATCGGGTTCACGGCGTCTGGCCTGAGCGCTTCGACAGAGTATGACTTCGACGTGATCGCTGTGAACGCGGCCGGTTCGGGGCCGGCATCGTCCGTGGTGTCGGGCAGCACGAGCGCAGCGGTGAATTATCCACCTGGCGTGCCAACTGGCGTTGTGGTCGGCAGTGCGACATCCAGCACCGTCCCGGTGTCCTGGACGGCGCCGGTGCAGGATAGCACGCATGCCGCGGCCACAAGTTACATCGTGCAGTGGCGGGTCACCGGAACTTCTAGTTGGACACAGCAAAGCAGCATTGGCAGCACCAGCTACACGATCAGCGGCCTAAGCGCCGCAACGGAATACGACGTCCAAGTCCAGGCGGTAAACGGCTCCGGTAATTCCGCGTTCACCGGCACAGCAAACGCTACTACGCAAGGTGCGCTCGCTGGCAACTATGCTATGGGCTCTGGCTTTTTGCCCTACTCAGGTGGCGACCAGCTATCCACATAGTTCGAGCACTCAGGCCAACGTCTCGGATCTTTCCACCACCCAGGATGGCGGATATACGGTCCCCGCGACAGTCTATTTTGGCTGGAACACGTCGCCGACCGTGCCACCAACTTCGCTCACCGGCCTGACCCAAGCAACCGGCAATTATATCAATGGCGGCAACCAGTACTGGTATTCTTTTCGGTGCCAACACCAAGTACGCCGGGAACTTATTATTTCTGGGCGGTGGGGACAGACGGATCAGGAAATATCGTGGCCAGCGTGGTACAGCATGATTCCGTGTTGTCCGGCGGTAATGTCGTAGCTTTCACGATTACCTAGCAAGCTTTCCCAGTATGTCTGTAGCTCAGATTGCCCCGTCGCGCACCATGTTCCGCGCGCCTGGTAGACCGGTGCTGTGGCGTCCGCTGCGCGTTGCAAGCGAGAGTAATGGCGGTGGTACTCCAGGGACAGCTCCCAATTCAGTCGCCGGCCTGTCGGGTTGGTGGGATGCGTCGAACTTTGCCAACGCCGCAGATGCCTCCGGTGCTTCACTGGCGGGCTGGGGGCTAGCGATCGCAAGTCTGATCGACCTGTCAGGTGGGCAGCGGGCGGCGACCTCGTTCTGCTTTTCGTCCAATCCTAACCAGCCGATCGCAACCCCGCGACTGTCTGGCACGTTGGGAGGGGTCGGCTATGATGTGGGAAATGGCCCATATTATCCGTTTCTGGATCCCAATCTCGGCCTGCAGGTGCCGAACGTGGCGATGGGCACTGATGTGGCATGGACCCGGGTATTCGTATGGTCTCGGCCGAACTGGAAACAGTCCATCTATTCGCCCTACACGGACACGAGCGACCATGCCCTGATTTGTTCGGGAAGCACAGTAGTTCTACAGCTTGATGGGACTGCTGGAGCCGGCCGGTTAGTACTTTTTCCGGGCAGTAGCTCGGCAACCGTGTTGTCGTCGGCGATGACTCGACGGCACACACATGCATTGGTGATCCGCAACACGCCGAATATCGGGATCGATGTTTGGCTGGATGGGAGCCAAACTGCGGCTGGCGCAACGAACCCGATCGCGAGTCACTGGGCTTGCAACGCTGTTGCTCGGTCATGACGGAGCGAGTTGGACCGGTGGCGCTCAGTGCTGGTTCCACGAGTTAGCGAATTGGGAACGGGCCCTAAGCACGCAGGAAATCGACGGGCTCAATATTTATCGTGACTCGCTGGGCGCTCGGGGTAAGGAAGGGCGTAATCCTGACTTTCAACGGTCAATCAAATGCCAACAATGCGGTGATTTCTGCTGGCGCGGACGTAACTTTAGCGCAGGGTGTTGCGTGGTGGCTGGGGGCCATCGCCTATTGCCGAGCGTCGCAGACCCAGACTGATGGAGGGCCAGGAACGATGGTCCCCGGCATGGGTATCTACTATCAACCGGAGATCAACCCCACCTATGCCGGCACATTTCTGCAAGACCAGCAGGATGGTTCGGATCCCTCGAGCTGGCCGCTAGGGGCTATGGGTAACAATGTGGCGACATTCCTGGCCTCGTTGGCTGCCGAGGATCAAGCAGATATTGCGGCCCTTGTGCTGTGGTGGAGTGAAACTGATAGCTATAGATCTTATGCGACCGAATGGACTCGTTATCAGCATGCGGCAAAGCAATGGATTGCGCTGTTCCGATCCATGATTCCTGGCGCGACAGCGTCCAATATGCCGGTGGTCTGGTGGAATGCTATTCCGTTCGGGAACACCGACGGGATACAAATGCAGCGTGAAGTGGTGGCGTCGATGGTCGCGGACTCCACCCAGAACGTAATCATGGGTAACCCCATGACAGCGGATAGCAACAATAACGGAGCGACTTATGATGGAACGACAGGCATCCAAACCGGCGGCGACCCTGCGCATAGAGATCTTCCGGACCTGACGCTGTTTGCTCGGCGTGCGACACCAGTTGTAGCGCGCGCTCTGTACGCTGTAGGGCGCAACAATTCGCAAACTGCAGTCCCGCCAGGAGTGCCGACCGTGGGCGGGCCAACAATCGCGCACGCATGGCGGCAGTCGGACACGAGCGTGGTCCTGACGGTGCAGCACGATGCTGGTAATGATCTAATCGTGCCACTACTTGCCCAGCAGGGGCAGGGTTTTTTGGTGATGGACGGTGGCTCAGTGGCGACGCCCGGGACGCTGGTACCGGCTGTCGCGTGTGTGCGAATCGATGCAACACACCTAGAACTAACGCTGTCTCAGCCGCTTGCCAATCCAAGTGCAGAATGCCTGCTATTTTATCCATATGGTAGCTACGCCCCAGCGGATACAACAACCTACAACGCCAATATGGGCCGGGGTAATGCTGTGACCGACAATTTTTCCTCCGTTGCAAAACCTTTGGGATGGGATATCGGCAGCGATCTCGGGTCAGCGTGGAACATCAATTACCCGCTTGCTGCCACGACGACGCCAGTCGCGTTAAATGACGGCCAGGACTAGCCGCGCTTATTCACGAGCATAGCTGGGATTCGCTGGCGGGTGTCGCATAAGGGACTGTTCTTGTTTACGGATTGGGTGTCGAGACCATTCCGTTCACCCGATCATCCCGAGCCACACCCGCCATGCGCGACGATACGATTGAGCCGTTCTGGTTTCCGGCCGTCGGACGCAAGAAACTCCCCGCGGCGTTCGATGGCGGCCGTCTCACCTCGGATGGCGGCGTGATGCTTTTGGCTGCTGCCGAACGACGTATCGGGATTGCCCATCGGCTGGCGGGGTTGATCGCCGATCCGCGCAATCCGCTGCTGGTGACGCACAGTGTGGTCGACCTCTTGCGCGCGCGCATGCTCGCCATCGCCTGCGGCTATGAGGATGCCGACGATCTCGATCAACTGCGCACCGATCCCGGCTTCAAACTGGCCTGCGGGCGGCTGCCCGATACCGGTGATGATCTGGGCTCGCAACCGACGCTGTCGCGCTGGGAGAATGCGCCGACCTTGCGCGAGGTTATCCGCATGACCTACGCGATGATCGATGCCTATTGCGCCAGCTATCCCCGACCACCGGCGGCGGTCACGCTGGATATCGACGACACCGTTGACGTTGTGCACGGCCATCAGCAGCTTTCGCTGTTCAACGCGCATTACGACGAACGCTGCTTCCTGCCGATCCACGTCTACGAGACCGCCACCGCCCGCCCGGTGGCAGTACTGCTGCGACCCGGCAAGACCCCATCCGGGGACCAAGTTCGCCGTCATCTGCGTCGGCTGGCACGCCGCATCCGCAGCCATTGGCCGACCACGCGGCTGACGATCCGCGGCGATGGTCACTGCAGCCGTCCCGAGGTGATGGCGTGGTGCGAGGCCAACGATGTGGACTACGTGCTCGGCCTGCCGGGCAACGCCGTGCTGAGCCGTCTGGTGGAGACCGCTGCCGACGATGTCAGGGTGCGTCGCGCCGAAGCCCAGGCCATGGTCATGCGCCGCTACACCGAGACCTGCTACGGCGCCAAATCCTGGGGTTGCGAGCGGCGCGTGGCGGCACGGATCCAGGCCAGCACTCAGGGATTGGACATCCGCTACGTCGTGACCAACCTCAGGAGCGGCAGCGCCGAATGGCTATACGACACGCTCTGCTGCGCGCGCGGCCAGGCCGAGAACCTGATCAAGCTGCACAAGAGCCAGCTTGCCTCCGACTGCACCAGTTGTCGCTCGGCACGCGCCAACCAGGTGCGTCTCGTGCTGCATACCGCCGCCTACTGGCTGCTGCTGACGGTGCGCGACGCCATCGCCAGGTCGCATCCGCTGGCGACCGCCGAGTTCACCACGCTGCGCATGCGGCTGCTCAAGATTGCCGGCCGAATCACCGAGACCGCCACACGGGTCCGCATCGCCTTTGCCGTCGCCTGCCCGGAGGCGATGCTGTTCCGCTGCATCGCTACCAGCCTCCAGCCCGCCGGACCGTGAAACGCGGGGCGC
Organism: uncultured Pseudomonadota bacterium; assembly: GCA_963810715.1. Classification (GTDB taxonomy): domain Bacteria; phylum Pseudomonadota; class Alphaproteobacteria; order Acetobacterales; family Acetobacteraceae; genus DATDIC01. The sequence continues at coordinate 156,209 of CAWEOZ010000007.1, forward strand.
GTGTCGCCTCCCGCACCCGATCCCGCCAACACCCAACGCCGTCACCAACCAGACAACCACACTGACATCGCGATGCAACAGGCGATGCGCGGCGCTGCGCCCGATCGTCAGACACCAATGCGACCATCAATGCGATGAATAGGACGGGATAGCTGCTCTCGACGGCATATAAAACGATGAGAGACGTGAGGAGTTTTTGATGCGGCAGAACAATTCTGCGCATGCTGGTCAGCTAGTGGCGATAACAGACGAGCTGGTCGAGCGGCTGGCAAGATTAGAAGAACAGATGCGCCACGTGGTAACTGCGGTGGAAAAGCTATCTAACCGGGATGCCGAACTGGAGGCCAGCCTGCGGTCGCTTGCGGAGCGATTTACAGCGGCTCTGGAGGGACAGGCAGAAACGTTCCGTCAAAGCTTGCGGGACGTGACAGAGAAATTCGTGAGCAGAGAGGACTGGGCCTTCTGGAAAAGCCTGCTTACCGGAGCGCTTCTGGCCCTCATTGCGTACGGGTGGAGCACGCTTGTCGGCACGCATTGAAAAAATTGGTCGCCTCGAATGAGGTGGTCCGCGAAGTTGGGACGGCTGGTTAAGCTTGGTTCGCCCTGAGAAGGACCGACCCGATGAGTGGGAGGCGGAAGCGTTATTCGGCTGATTTCAAAGCGAACGTTGCTCTGGACGCGTTGCGTGGAAAGCCGACCGTATCGCAATCGGTGTCCAAGCACGGTGTACACCAAACGTTGATCTCGGCCTGGAGGCGGCAGGCTGTCGAAGGGCTGACCGGGGTATTTTCGGGGCAGTCGGCCGGGAAGCAAGCGGCTGGGGAAAAGGAGCTCCAGAAGCTGCATGCGAAGATCGGCCAGTTGCTGGTGGAACGGGACTTTTGGCGAAGGCATCCGGTCGATGAGCCGGGACCGGAGACGGGTGCTGATCGAGCCGGCACACCGGGCGCTGTCGATTGTGCGGCAGTGCCAGCTGCTGTCGGTCAGCCGTTCGGGGCTGTATTAGCGGTCGCGCGGTGAGACGGTTTTGCATCTCAGACTCTGATGCGGCTGATCGGTATCCATCCGGTGACTGCCGCCTTGCCGGCGCGAGCGGGGGTTTGATCTAAACGGCGCTTGTATGAGCGCCGCTAAGATCAGGGACAGTGGGCGGGTGGAGATCATCACTGGGGTTGAACGGCGGCGACGTTGGAGTGCTGCGGAGAAGCGACGGATTGTCGCTGAGACCGACCAGCCTGGCGCAGGCATTGCCGAGATTGCCCGACGGTATGAGATCAGCCGCGGTCTGCTGTGGAACTGGCGAAGCCTGGTTCGCCGCGGCGTTCTGCGGCTGGACCCGCAAGCGGTATTTGTCCCGGTGCAGGTGATTAGTGAACGCTCGACCGCGGAACCGACCAAGCGTGCGGAGCTGCCGGTGGTGACGGGTCCCGATGCTGCTGTGGCCGATAGCAGGATTGAGATCACGCTGCCGAACGGTACCTTGATCAGGGTTGGACAAGAGATCAGCCTGGCGACGCTGCGGCGTGTGGTGACAGTGCTGCGCGGATGATTGCGCCGCCATCCGGTGTATAGGGTGTGGTTGACCACGGGTGCGACGGATATGCGGCGTGGCATGAACGGCCTGGCATTGCAGGTTCAGGAGGCGCTGCATGGCGATCCGCATGCCGGCGATCTTTACGTGTTCCGTGGCAAACGCGGCAACCTGCTGAAAATTCTTTGGCATGATGGGCTTGGCATGTCGCCGTACGCCAAGCGCCTGGAACGAGGTCGGTTCATCTGGCCATCGCCGGCTGATGGTGTTGTCGCGATCACCGCCGCCCAGCTCGGCTATATGCTGGAGTGGATCGACTGGCGACATCCGCAGCGGGCATGGCGACCGGAGATGGCCGGCTGACGCGATAATTTTTCCCGACGCCCTGTCGATTCGTCGTGTATGACAACCGGCGCCTGTGATTCGATCATCGCTGTGACGCCTGCACCGAACATCGGCTCTGATGATATCGCCACCCTGCGCGCCGCGCTCGCTGCAGAACAGATGGCACGTCGCGAAGCGGAGGCTCGTGCCTCTGGTGCCGAGGCGATGGTGGCGCATCTCAAGCTGATGATCGCAAAACTCAGGCACGACCAATTCGGTGCCTCCTCTGAACGCGGCCGCAAAGGCCGCCGCCTGATCACACCCAGCGGCGGTCGGCGTCACGTAAGCGTTGCGGGGTTGGCACGGCCAATTTCGCTTGACGGCGCATCGCCGCCATTGCGGCCTGGAATTTTCAGTATGCCAGCTGACGGCGCAACCGTTTGACGCGGTGCTTCTGGTAGGCCGCGATTTCGCGTGCCACCGGCAGGCGGGCATCGAAGCGCAGGTGCGTGATCGAAGCGAAGGTTGCCGTTTCGATCTCGGCGCGAAGTCAAGCCGGCACATGATCCCGCCCTCATCGCCGGCATAGCTGATCCAAGTGACAGAGCAGGTCGACGGTATCTCGGTCGCGGTGTTGTTCGTCTGCAGTGTGGCTGCCAGCTCGGGTGTCACGCGAGCGGAGAGCGGCAGCACCGCTTGCAGCCTGGCCAGCAGGCGCTCGGCCTGGTCGGGGTTATCGATCATGCAGCCGCGGCCAATTCGACGTTGCTGGTTGCAGACCAGTTCCATGGCAGCAGCTCATGCAGTTCGTGAGCCTTGGTCCGCCCCGAGACGATGCGCTCCAGCACGTCGGTAAGCCAAGCCATCGGATCGACATCATTCAACTTCGCCGTCTGGATCAGCGTCATCGCGATCGCTCAATGACGCGCCCCGCCATCGCTGCCGGCGAACAGCGCACTCTTGCGCGTCAAGGTATGCGGTCTGATGGCGCGCTCCACCGTGTTCGAGTCCATCTCGATGCGGCCGTCATCGAGGAAGCCGATCAGCCCGGGCCAGTGGCGGAGCGCATAGCGCATGGCCTTTGCCAGATCGGACGCGCCGGACACCTTATCTATGTGCACGTGCAGCCAGTCATGCAACGCTTCGACGATCGGCCGGCTTCGTTGCTGTCGAACCTGTCGCCTGCATTCGGCGGGTTGGCCGCGGATCTCGGCCTCGATCGCGTAGAGCGCGGCAATGCGCGTCAGCACCTCGGCCGCGAGTGGGGACTTCGTTGAAGCGTGGAACTGGAAAAAGCCGCGCCGCATGTGGGCCCAGCAGAACGCCAGCCGGATCGACGCATCGGCCCGATCACTCGCCAGGCGCTTGAACCCGCCGTAGCCGTCAACCTGCAGCACTCCGTTGAATTGGGCGAGGTGTTCGGCCGGGCGGGCGTTCTTGCGGTCCTCGGCGTAGATGTAAGCCACCGCCGGGTGGGTGGGACCGCACCAGGGCCGGTCATCGACCGCGTAACACCAGAGATAGCCGGTCTTGGTCCGACCGCGGCCGGGATCGAGCACCGGCAACGCGGTGTCGTCGGCGAACATCTTGCTGGATGACAGCACTGTGCCGACCACCAGCTCATATATAGGTGTGAGCCACCAGCAGGCACTCCCCACCCAGTTGCTCAGCGTCGAGCGATCCAGCACCACCCCCTGCCGCGCCAGCATCTGCGACTGCCGATACAGCGGCAGCGAATCGCAGAACTTGCTGACCAGCACGTGCACGATCAGCGCCTCGGTCGGCATGCCGCCATCAATCGGCCGTTCCGGTGCCGGCGCCACCACCACGCGCTCCTCGCAGCTGCGGCGGGCATAGCGGGGCCGGCGTGTCACCCGCACGCGCAGTTGCGCCGGCGCGATGTCGAGCTGCTCGCTGCGCAATTCGCCGATGCAATGCATGGCGCCGCCACAGCACGGGCACGCCGCATGATCGGCGTCGATCACCACTTCATGGCGCGGCAGATGCGATGGCAGGGCGCCGTGATTGCGGGCGGGGCGAGCGGCACGGGATCTTGACTTAGGCTCGTCAGCTGGCTCGGCCGCATCCTGAGCCGCCTGGTGCTCGGCGATGGTCTGTTCCCGATCCTCCAGGCCAAACTGCAGCTGCTTGGCCGTCAGCTGTTCGGACCGACGACCGAACTGGTGGCGCGTCAGCCGCTCAATCAGCAGGCGCAGCCTGTCATTCTCGGCCAGCAGCTCCTGCAACATCTGCTGCAAGATCGCGGGATCATCCGGCAGGCCATCTCTGTGGGTCGGCATAACGCCATGATGAACGACGGCATCGCGTCGCCGCCAGAACTTGTTGCGTTCAACAGCAAATTTTATCCGGCAAGCGCCGGCCTGCGACTCTCAACCGGCGCCCGCCACTCGCATCCGTCAAGCAGCGCCGCGAGCTGGCGACGACAGCGCGATCCGCCCGGTCGTGCTCGCCGAGGGCCAGACGAACTGGCCTTGCTCCAGTCGCTTGGTCAGCATGCATAGCCCGACACCGTCATGCCAGATCAGCTTGATCAACCCGGAACGACGACCGCGAAAGGCGAACACGGCGCCGCCGAACGGATCCTCGGCAAGGGTCTGCTGCACCAGCATCGCCAACCCGGTCATGCCCTTGCGCATGTCGGTGACCCCGCACGCCAGATAGACGCGCAAGCCCGATGCAAGCGCGATCATCGACCTTCCAGCGCAGCGAGATCCCGCCGCAGCGCGCCGTCGTCAACATGCGCGTCCATCCGCACCACCACACCGCCAGGCAGCACTACCTCAATCAGACCCTCGGGCCGCGACGGTGCCGACCGGGTGGATGGTGCCGGTGCCTCAAGAGACCGCGGATCAGCAGCCTCGACCGGCGATGGTCCGGGTGCCAGGGCAACCTCGGCAAACCGCGGCGCCGCGCGCGTGACCACCGCGGTCCGCACGCTCAGGCGTTGCTGCCGCCAGGTATAGAGTTGGCCGGCGCTGATCCCGTGCTTGCGGGCAACTTCCGTTGGCGTCAGCTCCGGGCCGAGGCTCTCCGCCACGATCTGGCTCTCCTGGTCGGCCGTCCAAGATCGACGCCGTTCGCCGGGTGTGATGATCTCCATCCGCGGGTTCAGTGCCCTCATACGATTGGTCGTATGAGCGCTCTCATCGATTGCAGGCTGACCCAGAACCTTGTCCATCGCCACGTTGCATCACGCAAAAGCCCCGCGCCGCAATGTGTCAATGGCGCGACGCTGACGGCGTCACCCACGGTATTCGGCGGATGGATACGACGAATCTACTCGGCGCCGCTTGAAAGTCTGCGGAAACCGCTGATCGAGCTGAGGCAATCACCGCCTGCGATGGTTGCAGCTCCGTCTATAACGACGAAACAATTCACGCTCCAACTATCCCGCCCCGGTCCGAGATCCGGCGGTCAGCTCACACTTCGTTCGGAGCCTTCATCGCGTCCCTCGCTGGTCCAGGAGCGAAGGAACTGTCGTGTCCTCTGTTATCAAACCACCGCCGAGCTGCCAACGAAAGTAAGACCCTCATGTTATCAGGCAGGGCAATTTGTCGTCCGCCCGACAGAGTGGCTACGCCCCTAGTTACGTCGGCTAGGTATTCCTACATTCGTTGGGACAGCATGTGGTGCTCTGGATAGAGACAAGAAAAGCTCATGGATCGAAACCAATGAACGCGAATATTCTAGATGTCGTAACCGTCGTTTCTAATCCGATCGGATGGGCCTCCCGATTGAGCCTATACCGATCGTTTGAGCAACACATGCTGGACAGCGGAGTGCGTCTTACTACGGTCGAATGCGCATATGGAGATCGTCCGTTCGAGTTGGGGGGAAATAGTCGCATAAACCACGTTGCCGTTCGAGCAAAGTCATTGGTTTGGGTGAAAGAAAATTTGATTAACATCGGGATATCCCGCCTTCATGATAATTGGCGCTATGTGGCGTGGATCGATGCGGATATCGGCTTCCATCGCAATGATTGGGCAGCTGCTACGGTGGATGCCCTGCAACAATATGAGATTGTCCAGCCCTGGAGTGATTGTTACGATCTTGGGCCGCGTGGTGAACATTTGCAAGTGCATCGGGCGTTTTGCAGGCAATGGGCGGACAACCAACCTGTCGGACCGGGACCCTACACGTTTGCTCACCCAGGCTACGCCTGGGCGGCTACTAGGGAGGCCATGAATAATTTAGGGGGGCTGATTGAGACCGCTTCGTTGGGTGCGGGCGATCATCATATGGCTCTCGCTCTGGTAGGTCTGGTGGCAGCAAGCCTCCCCGGTGGAATCAGCGCTCATTATGCCGAACCTCTTTACAAATGGCAGGCACGGGCAGAGCGGTTTATTGCAGGTAACATCAGCTATGTGCCAGGCACTATCGAGCACTATTGGCATGGCGCGAAAGACAAGCGAAAATATGTTGACCGGTGGCAGGTACTGATTCGGCATGGGTTTAACCCTGTTACCGATCTCAAGCGCAACGTCTCGGGTGTTCTCGAACTAACAGGTAACAAACCGGGCCTGCGGCGGGATATCGATCGGTACCTTCGCAGTCGCGATGAGGACTCTAATAGCCTATAGGCCTAACTCATAGGAGATTTGCATGACTATTAAATCCTGGCTTGGCCAATCCACGACCGGTACGGGCATTGCAGCAATTCTTGCTTCGTTGGGTGCGGTTGCCTCCGGTGCTCTAACCTGGCAACAGGCCCTGCCCCTCGCGATCGGCGGGCTCGCCGGAGTTATATGGCCTGAGAATACCGGGCTCAACACACAAGCGTCAGCGATTGCAAGCAGTATAGAGAATCTAATGTCTTCTGGCCCAAATGTGCCACCATTGCACAGCACGACAGCAATCCCCGCCGCCGACGTGCCTACCGATTTATCGTCGCCGGTAGCGTCCGCAATGAACACCGCTAGCTGAGTGGCCCCATGCTTCTTGCATATCTTCCGATATGTCCGACGCAGTGCAGCCCCATCAATGACGGCAGACGATTCACTTATATGTACTTAAGAGGTAATGCACCAAAGGATTATGCCGTTCTGGATTCATCAATCGTCTAAATGCGCGACTAGGGCGACCCAAATAGTTACGTCGATAAGCACCGGCATCGAAATTTGGTGAGGGGTTTATATTCTCAAAAGTGCCGAATTCGAGATAGTGCGCAAACGGATCCCGATTGAACCCAACCCTCGCTCCAGAGTGCTTTACATACCATTCTACATCAAAGAGTGGGGTGGGACTGTACCTTTGAGTGCGCCTATGGATCAGGTAGTGAGCTAACGCATTTGTTCCATCCCGAACTCCATATCTGTGTCGGTACCAGAGCGGATCAAAATAGGCAACCGGACGACGTCCAGCCTCCTCGCCTTCGATAATATAGTGCACGAGCGGATTAATGTATAAACGGGAGATATTCGGGTTAGTCTCTAAATACCAAAAACTGTCGAAATATATATTTGGTTTTCGCCCCTCCCTCCAGCCGAACTTGCAAAAGTGCAAAGATGGCTTCAACTTCGCCTCGTGTACATCATTTCCGTTAACCAGGTAGTAGTTGCTGTCGAGCAAACCTGACGTTGCAACAATCTCCTCATCCGGAACTGCCTCTGTGCCTCGTTCCAGAGCGCGGTCAATCGCGGACGCAAATATGTCCTCGTTCGTCTGTCCGCGAGATGCTTGCAATCGGGACAGTCCATAGAGCTCAGGACACGGAGCATATCGACCGCTGCATCGAAACGTCAAAAAGTGCCGGAGAGCGAGGTAAGCTGCTGGGATTTCATAAGTTGCACGATACCATAAGGGATCGAAATAAGAAATCAGGCCTCCGGCCTTCCAATTCGCCATGTCGTAAGTAATGGAGGAGCGAATTCAAGCCGGTCTTTCCAACATCTGGGTTTCGCTCCAGATACCACGACACATCAAAATATCTATTGGGATTTCGCCCTTCGCGACATCCGAAACTAAACCAATGCTGGATGGGATTGAGGTTGGCTGATTGGACGTCAGGATTTTCTGTTAGATACCATGCGAGAGTCGAACAAGCCCGAGGCAGCCAATTCTGATATTTCCGGGTCAGCATGATCAACGGTCAAATTCACCGGGGTCACCGCTTTTGCTACGCTGATTGCAGCATTGTTTTCAGTGCTTCAGTGGCTTCGTCAATCACAGGCTGCCATATACCTGGGACGCGCTGACGGAACAGACGAACACAAGGATACCAGGGGCTATCCGGGCGATCCAGCAGCCAGCGCCAATCGCTTGCCTTGGGTAGCAGTATCCAGACCAGCTTACCAAGGGCACCGGACAAATGGCCCATAGCTGTATCTACTGTGATTACCAAATCAAGATTGGCAATTAGAGCAGCGGTTTCTTCGAAGTCGATCAACATTTCAGAAATGTCAACTAATCCGGGAAAAATCGACATCGAGTTGATGTCCGCCGAAGGCAGCGGCTTTTGCAGGCTGACGAAGGACGCTGGCCCCGCGCCCGCAAGGGGTGCAAGACGTTCCAGCCCAAATCGACCGGCGTCGGTCATTCGGATGTGTGGGTCTCCCGCTCCAGGCGATGCCAATCCGCGGGCGACCTTGTGGCAGTTGCGAATTCAGGCGATCGGACCAAATCCCTTTTCTGACGGGATCAGGCGTAAGATAGGGCACTTCGCCCGGAATGGTTTCTAGACGAGTATGGAACAGTCCAGCTAGACTGGAGAGGCGAGTGTAGGCAGCATGCCCTGGAATTTCGTTCCACCGATGGCAGCATACACCCACACCCGGTATTCTCGCCAGCAACGGTGCCATCTCGGCGCTGCAGCCAAGGATCACCTGCTGACATCGTTCCGCTACAAGAGGTATGTAGCGGGCGAACTGAATTGTATCACCATAACCCTGATCACCGATCAGCAGTATCTTCCCTCCGGAAATGTGCATTCCATTCCAGGGAGCGGACGTGATACGTGGCAACTGTCCTTTCCCAGCTTCAGTCTCATTCCTCCATTCGTCCTCTATCCAACCTGGCTCGAACTCGCCGCGAGCGAGAAGATTTTGCGCTAGTGCGAGCCTGGCATCAGCGTGGGAAGGATTGAGGCCCAACGCACGTAGCAAACACGCAATCGATCGGTCTCGTTCGTCTACATCCGTGAATACGAGGGAAAGATTTACTAAATTATCAGGGCTTTCCGGCGCCAATCTCACGGCTTCCTGGCCGGCAACCAATGCCTCTTGCATCCGGTTCATGATACGATAGAGAGAGCAGAGATTAGCGTGCCAGGATGCTACGTTAGCGTTGCGCTTGATCGCACGTTCCAAGAATTCGATCGCCCGCTCCGGCTGTCCCGTATGAGCTGACACAACGCCCAGGAGAGCGAGAGCGCCGGAGTGCTCGGGAGCCGAAGCAAGAACATCGTTGCAAATACCGGCCGCTTCTCCGTGTCGCTTGCCTTGAGCCGCAGTCTGTGCACGCATCAACGCCTGCTCTGGCGTCTCCTTCGTTGTAGAAGTTGGCGCGGTACCAGCGCTCATTGATAAATCAAGTCCATTCTAACGTACACTAGAAATAAGCGAAGTCATTCGGATGTTTCGACGAGGCGTTTGATATTCGCAAAATCCTCCAATGTTAGTGCCCAATTTCCAGCTTTGACATTTTGCTGCAACTGCTCTGGCGCAGTTGCGCCGGCAATTACACTTGCAACAGGTGGTTTAGACAACAACCAGCTGAAGGCAAGCTCAAGCAACGTGTGACCCTGCTGAGCAGCAAATTCAGATAGCCGCTCGATTGTTGCCCAGTTTGCCTCCGTGAGATAGCGGACCGCCAGCCGCTGAGTGTTAGTCAGTCTTGCATTCGCCGGCATCGGACTATTACGTCGATACTTGCCACTCAATAACCCGCTCGCGAGAGGAAAATATGGCAGCAGACCGAGCCCATACTCAACAGCTGCGGGAATCAGTTCCAATTCGATATTGCGCATGATCAGAGAGTATTCGTCCTGGCAGGATACGAACACGTTGGTGCCGTGAAGGTGCGCCGTCCATTGGGCTTCGACAACGCGCCAAGCGGGGAAATTCGAACAACCAAGATAGCGCACTTTCCCGGAGCGGACCAAATCTTCGAGGGCACGCAGCGTTTCCTCAATTGGAGTACGCGGATCTGGTTGATGCACCTGATACAAATCAATCCAATCCGTGCGCAACCGGCGCAAGCTATCCTCAGCTGCAGCAATAATATATCTCCGAGACGCGCCTGTCTTCACCCCCACATCGTCCATTGGCATGCCGAATTTGGTGGCTAGAACAACGTCTTTCCGATGGTTGCCGAGTATCTGTCCAAGGCAATTCTCAGAGCCACCGCGTTCTCCATAAATATCGGCTGTATCAAACAGGGTGACGCCTAAATCTAGTGCTTCGTACACCACTTTACGTGTGGCTTCGAGGTCAATCCGGCCGCCGAAGTTATTGCATCCCAAGCCGATGGCCGACACTCGAAGTCCTGACCGGCCCAGGTTCCGGATTTCCATACTTAATTACCTCATACCTCAGAAGCTCAGCAAACGAGCTATATCCTTGCCACGCTCGGCAGGAGTGTCAAAGTCCAGAAGCGGGCCTGCCGGAACGATGCCAGTCGGATTAAGGGATCTATAGCTTAAGTAGTAGTGCTGTTTGATGTGAGAAAAGTCAACGGTTGCAGCAATGCCGGGCCATTGGTATACGTCCTTCGTATATGCCCACAAATTCTTGTAGTCCATCAGTCGCCTTACGTTGCATTTAAAAATACCGAAATAAACGGAATCAAAGTGCAACAGCGTCGGGAACAGTCGTACGTCAGCCTCGGTCAGGTCATCGCCACATAGGAAACGCGATCTGGAAAGCCGATCCTCGAGCCAATCGAGCGCGTCGAACAGCGCGATGACGGCCTCTTCGTAAGCCGGCTGGTTAATGGCAAAGCCAGCTTGGTAAACACCATTGTTTACTGCCTCGTAGATACGCCCACTTACGAGATCGATCTCCTCTCGTAATGGGGCGGGATAGTAATCGCCAAGCTTTGCTCCGACCCCGTCAAAGGCGCTGTTGAACATCCGGATAATCTCAGCTGATTCATTGTTGACAATGGTCTGAGTATGCCGATCCCACAAGACGGGAACGGTTGCCCTGCCGTTGTACTGCGAAATCAGCGCGGCTATAGATCTCGTGCAAGTACCGGCTATTAAAGAGAGGATCTGGTATAACTCCCTCCCCCGGCGTAAATGTCCATCCCTGTTCTGCCATAAGCCAGTGCGTAATCGATATTGAGACGATGCTCTCCAGACCCTTCAGGTACTCGCGCGATCAGCGTCCGATGAGCCCAAGGGCAGGCGAGCGACACAAAAAGATGATAGCGGCCAGGTGCTGCCGCGAATCCATCGTGACCCGTCGAACCGGGGCGTCCGTCGGGTGTTACCCAGTTCCGAAAGACGCTAGAGGGTCGTTCAAAGTGACCGCTCGCAGAGCGATCCTCCTGCCGCGTCTGCCAAACTCCATCTATCAGCAGGCCCATGCCCCCCTCTGCCTGCTAAGTTGCGCCGATCGAGAGACCGCGTCGGTCACGATCGCTGATTTGTACATCATGTCGCCGGATCTTGGATCACAGTCAAAGGAATTTGTGTGGGGGTCTACTGGCTGGCCCAGACGATCCGATGAAGCCAAGCCACGTCTGTGAGTTCAAAGCTGTGGTCCTGATGGGCGGGATTAAGGCTGCGCAACTCAATTCGGCGGGCCGATCGTCGAGCAAGCTGTTTGGCCATCACCTCACCTCTCACTGTGCGCACGACCACTCTATCTCCTCGGCGGATTGGCGCAGCCGGAGATACGATCACCATATCCCCGTCCCGAAATACCGGCTCCATCGAGTCGCCGCTGATCTCCAGCGCATAAGCATTCGGATCGGCGATCTCGGGCAGGCTCACCTCGTCCCATCCCCCCCCCCACTGGATAGCCCCCGTCGTCGAAATAGCCGTCGTTTCCAGCCTGCGCCAAGCCTATCAAAGGTATCCATCGTCCCACGTTCCGCGCTTGCGCCCCGCTCGTCAACGCCCGTGCGCCCGTCACCAGAGCAGTGAACGCCTCGAGACTTGCCCCGGTCGCCTCGAGCACCTTCGCCAGGCTTTCCGTGCTCGGCCAGCGCGCTCTTCCGTCCTGCATGCGGCGTTTGGACGGATTGAACGTCGTCGGGTCCAATCCCGCCCGCTTGGCTAAGCCCGAGGCAGATAGTCCGTTTTCAGCGGCGAGGGTGTCGAGCGCGCGCCAGATCTCATCGTGCTTCATGCTGCCATCTTGCCATTGGTCAAACCCAAATCGAGACCCCGCTACCTTGCTAGGATTTTCGGCGGATTGGAATAGGAAAAAACTCTAAGGACGCTTGCAATGGTGTGCAACCTATGGTTATGTCTGTCCAACCGACGCGCCTGCAACGTGCAATCCTCCGGAGAAGTCACATGCCCTCCCTCGCTCTCAACCACCCGATGACACCGGCACCGCGCCAGCAGACCCGCTTAACGGCCGAGCCGTTTCGAAGCCCCGAGGATGCATGGTTCTGGACTATGACGGCGTTGACTGCTCGTCGGGAGGGAACATCTAGCGCCGGCCCGTCCAGAATCCAGCGCCCCTGTGATCCCGATGACATCATAAAATGTCTTGATACCCTCTATCGGCGACGCCGGATCGACCTGGCGCATGCCCGCATCCTCAGGATTTGGGGTGAACGGCAAATGGCTCCCAACCCCGCTTATGCCTCAGAGCGTTCCGATTGGCGGCTTTGGCGGGAAGCGCTCGACCGTCTGGAGTGGCCACTGCGAGTAAAAGGTATAGTTGTCTAACTTACTCTAGGCATATTTTCCTTGACACACTTTCATATGTGCTTCTAAAAGGGTCCATATCGGCGGCAGACCCATGTCCGCTGACGTTCTCCTCCGTCGATGCCGCGCCGCTGCTCTCAAGCAGCGGCTTTTTTTGTGTGCAAGGGAGCCAACCGCGATGGCATTCACCTTTCGTAACCTCTCAGTGCTCGCCTATGCGAACGGATTCACCCTCTGGCACTACAAAGCGATCGGCGACTGCCTTGAACAAGTCGGCCAATCCGGCTTCTTCGCGAACGTCGATGACATGCTTGCGGCCGGCGATATTGTGATGGTCTCCGCAATCGATGGCGCCCGGATGTTCTGCGTCTCCGCAAATCCAGGCGGCTCGCTCACGGCTCATCCGCTGGCGTAACCTTCAAGACCTCTTGCGCGTGCCGGGCCAACCCAAGGGCGGTGATCTCGTACCTTCGGTCGCCCCGGTTCTGCGCTAGCCCGAGGTCAGCGAGACGCCGAAGGCACTGTCCATCCTTCTGATCAGTCGGTCTTCCGATCCCGCCACACAGCAATAACCGGTGCAGGGCTGACCGACAGCATGTCTCGAGATAGGGCTCGTGCCACATCCGTTTGATTGTCTGGCCAACAGGACCTCGTGGCAACCAGCCTGCTTCCACGCCGGGTTACAACTTGTCATAACTTCGGGCGATGTCGCCCTGGCCCAGCTCCCTGGTGATGCAACTGCTACGCCGGATCGAGCCGGAACCGGCGCATCGGCTCGCCTTGGTAGCGCTCCGCGGCCGCCTAGGTGCGCGCGATCGCGCCAATGACGATCCTATTCTCGCCGTTGAAGCCCTGGGACGCCGGTTTACCAACCCGATCGGTCTCGCCGCGGGGTTCGACAAGGATGGGGTCGCTCTGCCGGGGCTGAGACGTCTCGGCTTCGGCTTCATCGAGACAGGCACAGTTACACCCCGACCCCAGCCGGGGAACCCTCGGCCTCGCCTGTTCCGCTTGGAACCAGACCGGGCCGTAATCAACCGTATGGGCTTCAACAACGACGGTATTCAAAACTACATCTCCCGCCTGAGCCGGAATGCAGGGGGCACCATACCAATCGGCGCCAATGTCGGACTCAATAAGGAGGGTGCCGACCCAACGTGTGACTATCCCGCGTTGATCGCGGCGGTTTCGCCCTACGCGAGTTACGTCGTTATCAACATCTCCTCACCAAACACGCCCGGCCTTCGCGAGCTGCAGAAGGCACCCCGCTTGCGTGAAATCCTGATGGCAGTTCGGGAACACTTGATCCCACGTTGTCCGCTGCTCGTGAAACTGGCGCCTGATCTGTCGCTGGATGACCTCGCCGCGATTGTGGAGGTTTGTGCCGACGGTGATGTTGCCGGCTTGGTCATCTCGAATACGACGATATCCCGCCCTCCCGGCCTGATCTCATCCCTCTGTAACGAGACCGGTGGTCTCTCGGGTGCCCCGCTTTTTCCCCTGTCCACGGCCGTGCTCGCCCGCGCATATCGTTTAGCGCGTAATCGCCTTTGCCTAATCGGCGTCGGCGGCATTTTTTCGGGCGAGGATGCGTTAACCAAAATCCGAGCAGGTGCGACCCTCGTCCAGCTTTATACCAGCTTCGCCTACACTGGACCGGCCCTGATCCCGCGCTTGAAGACGGAACTCGCTCACGCCCTGCGGCGCTCCGGCTTCACGCGCCTGCAGGACGCGATCGGATCGGACGCCGAGCGATGGGCAGGAGCAGTTTGAATGGAGCATCTTCCCGGGTTTGCACCTCTCGCCTCTCGGTATCAGGGGTTTGTCCTTGATCTCTGGGGCGTCATCCACGACGGGGTCACGGCTTTTCCAACCGCGGTCGACTGCCTGCACCGATTGCAGCGGCTCGGTAAGCGTACGCTGCTGCTATCCAACGTGCCGCGGCCGAATGCGCCAGTTCAGGCAATGATGCGGCGGATGGGCATTCCCGACGATCTCTACACTGATCTTCTGACCAGCGGTGAAGCGGTGCGCGCAGCGCTGCGACGCCCGCCCGATCTCTGGTGGGCGGAATTGGGCAACCAAGTTTTCCATCTTGGGCCGGAGCGCGACCGACCGGTTCTCGAGGGCTTATCGCTCTCCGTTGTGGATACCCCCTCCCAGGCCAGTTTCGTTCTTAACACGGGACCGGATGATTACCGTAATCCCACCGATATTCGGCAGTTCGAAGACGTTCTCCAGGATTGCGCCCATCATCGGCTCCCGATGATCTGCGCCAACCCGGACCTGGAAGTGGTGCGCGGTGGTGTCCGCGTCCTCTGCGCCGGTGCGCTGGCTCTCCGATACCAGGCTATCGGCGGCGACGTTCGCTCGCTTGGCAAACCGGATCCGGCGATTTATCAGCCGGTGCTGCAACGCCTCGGTCTCGATGCATCCCGAGTTCTCGCGGTAGGCGATGCCCTTTCCACCGATATTGCCGGAGCTGCGGCAGTGGATCTGCCCGCCTGCTGGGTGCTCGGCGGTTTGCACGCCGAGGAGCTAGCCCGGCCGGACGGCACGTTCGATCTCACGCGGGCCGAAAATAGCACCCGCGAAGCCGGTTTGTCGCCGATCGCCACAATTCCCCGCTTCGCTTGGTGAGGCCGCCAAGTCGGCGTAGCCTACCTGAGTGGTTGGGCTGAGGCCGAACCACATTGGGGGGCGCGCATGATCCGCTACGACCTGAATGGACGCACCGCGCTGGTGACTGGGGCCGCATCCGGGATTGGCTTCGCAACGGCGCGGATGCTCGCCCAGAATAATGCGACGGTCGCGCTTAATTATCTACCGGACGATTCGCGAGGGCCGGATGCAGTAAACCGGCTTACCGCCGACGGACTGAAGGCGATCGGCGCACCCGGCAACGTCGGCGCCCCCGGCGAGGCGGCGAGCATGGTCAATCTCGCGGTGGACCGGCTTGGGCGGCTCGATCTTCTCGTCAACAACGCCGGCACGCCTGGGACGAACCGTCGCATCGCGCCCTCCGAGCTTGATCTGATCACCGAGGATTTCTGGCAACGGTTGCTGCAGGTGAATTTGCTCGGAGTGTTCCGTTGTTCGAGGGCCGCTGCTCCGGCGCTGAAAGCGGCCCAGGGCGCCATCGTGAATACCGCCTCAATTGCCGGCCTGGGTATTATAGCCGGTAGCAGTCTCGCGTACGGCGCCACCAAGGCAGGCGTGGTCAGCCTGACACAGAACCTCGCCCGCGCCTTGGCTCCCCAGGTGCGGGTCAATGCCATCGCTCCGGGTGCGGTCGACAGTTCCTGGATGGTCGAATGGACTGAGGAGGAGCGGCGCCGATCCATCGAACGCGCACTGCTCAAGCGCCGCTGCCAACCCGAGGACCTTGCCGAGGTTGTCCTGTTCCTCGGCTTCGGTGCCTCGATGGTCACCGGCCAGACGATCGTTGTCGATGGCGGTCTGACCCTGTAGCCGCGGGCGGCACTGCGCCCGCCGCTCACTCAGAATCCCACCACAACGTCCCCGGCGAACGTGACAGTATTCGACGTTCGCTGCGCATTGAAGGCCTTGACGCCATTCAGTGCGGAATCCCACCTGATCTCCGGTCTGATCATCAGGTTTGAAATCGGCGCCGGAACCACTGGCTTGTATGTAACTCCGAGCGTCAGCTCGCTGTACGTCGCCGCTCTGGGTGCCAGCTTGACGTACGGTGCCGGTAGCCCGGCCTCTACATTCACGAAGTCCAGGTTGCCTGGAAACGCCGCAACGAAGAAATTGTTCTGATCCCGCCATACTTCGGCTCGCGCATTCAGCGTGATCGTAGCGGTCAGTGCATACGACGCGTATTGCGCCACGCCATATCCAGAAGCCCGGTAGAAACCATCGTGGATGACGTTGCCTTCGGTGGTGAACGTGAGTTTGTCGTTGAACTTATAGATCACCACTACATCGTTCTCGGTGCGCCAGAATCCATTGGCGTTGTACCCCATTGGCGACAGCAGCCGGGTCGCATCTTCTGGCCCGAAATGGCTCAGCGCCAGGACGGTCAGTTTCCCCCCAAACAGATTGAGGCCAACACCGCCCAAGCCGGCAACCGCGCCATTGTTCTCGCCGTATACACCGACCGTCGTCTGTTCGCCCGTATCAACCCCGCCATACACATCAATCAGACCGCTGGCATGCCAGACGGCGTATCCTCCCGTCTCCTTCAATGGAATGCCAAAATTGAAGATGTACGAGTGGGAATAGAACGGATTTCCCGAGGGATCGATGACCTCGTACCCGATCGGCGTTGCGAATTGACCGACCTTCAGGTCGACGCCACCTCTCGAGAACCAGGGCAGGTGCGCCTGTAGATTGGCCTCCACGATATCAAACTGGTTGCGCGCGTCGGTCACTTTCCACAGTTCACCCAGAAAATGCGTGAATCGCGCATCCGATCCGTACATGAATTGGAACTTGAATCCGAAATCATAGCCCGTTGCCTTCGGATCGAGCGCCCGTTGCGCCGTCAGTAGAACCTGGTTCAACAGCACGGTGTTCGCACTCCCGGTGAACAGCTGCCCAAAATTCAACCCGTCGGCCGGGCGGAACGGATTGAGAGTCGTTCCTGCTTCCACCTGGGCATTCAGCTTGATCGAACTCATCCAGGTCGCTGGCGCCGACGGAGCAGGTATCGTAGCTGCGGGTGTAGTGGCGGGTACGGCCACCGTCTGCGCAAGAACAGTCGGTATACCTGCGAAAATGGCGGCGACCACAGTTGCCGGGGCAGTGAGGTAATAGCGGGGCATGGCATTGGCTCCGAATTTTTCTTATTTATTTGACCGCTGCTCTCGGCAAACTCTGAGCCGTGCCGAGAAGCCAACCGTCCAGCGGTTCGGTAACCGAGACGATGCGGGGCGGTCGCCGGGAATTGCCCTCCCCACGACCGCCCCTCCGTTCAGAATATCTGTTCTCCGTGCAGCACCAGATCGAGACCTTCGCGCTCTTCCTCCTCATCGACCCGTAAGCCAACCGTCGCCTTTGTAATCATCAAGATGATCAGCGTCATGATACCGCTGTAGACCAGTGTCGAGAGCACTGCGATCACCTGCGCCTCGAACTGCGGAATGCCGCCAATGTTCACGCCCTGCGGCGCCTGTGCAGTCGCGGTGAGCGGGCCGAACGCGAAGACGCCAGTCAGCAGCGCCCCGATGATGCCGCCCACGCCATGCACGCCGAAGCAGTCCAGGCTATCGTCGTAGCCCAGCAGATGCTTCAAGCTGGTCGCGGACCAGAAGCACCCGACGCCGGCGACAATGCCGATCAGCAGCGCCGGCCCTGGCAGCACGAAACCCGAAGCCGGCGTGATCGCCACCAGTCCCGCCACCGCGCCCGATGCCGCGCCAAGCACCGAAGGCTTCCCCTTCGCGCCCCACTCCGCGAACGCCCAGGCCAGAGCCGCCGCCGCCGTCGCGATCTGCGTGACCGCCATTGCCATTCCAGCGCGTCCGTTCGCCGCTACGGCCGAGCCCGCATTGAACCCGAACCAACCGACCCACAGCAGCGACGCACCGATCACAGCATAGGACACGTTATAGGGCGCCATATTGTCGTGACCGAGACCAACCCGCCGGCCCAGCACCAGCGCACACATCAACCCGGCAATCCCGGCGTTGATGTGCACCACCGTGCCGCCGGCAAAATCCGCCGCCCCTGGCAGCCCGAACACGCCGGCGCCCAGCCAGCCTGTCGCGCTCCACACCCAGTGCGCAATCGGTGAATAGACGAACAACGACCACAACGTCATGAACACCAGCAACGCGCTGAACTTCATCCGATCCGCAAACGCCCCCGTGATCAGCGCCGGCGTGATGATCGCGAACGTCATCTGGAACATCATATAGACGGTCTCAGGGATCGTCGTTGGGCGCTGCGACCGAGCCGCCGAGGCTGAACGGCTTGTCCCAGTCCGCCCCCATTCCGTTCAGGAAGAACCGTGACATGTCGCCAAAATATGGTGTCCCGTTGGTGAACGCGATGCTGTAGCCGGCAACCATCCACACGATCGTCACCAGGCAGCACACCGTGAACGATTGCATCATGGTGGCCAGCAAGTTCTTCTTGCGTACCATCCCTGCGTAGAACAGCGCCAGGCCGGGCACCGTCATCATCAGCACCAGCGCCGTGCTGGCCAGCATCCATGCCGTATCGCCGCTGTCTATTTTCGGCGCGGGCGTGTCGGCAAGCGCAGGAGCGGAGATCAGAACAGCAGGCAACAACGCCGCTGCTCCCCTGAATAGGCGGGATCGCATCATCGTCTCTGGTTCCTCGTTATCGTTTGTTGATCAGAGTGCCGCCATGTCGAGCTCACCCGTGCGGATCCGCACCGCGCGCTCGATTTCCATGACGAAAATCTTGCCATCGCCGATCTTGCCGGTGTGGGCCGATCGTCGAAATCGCCTCGATCACCTGCTCGGCCAACTCATCTTGGACCACCACCTCGATCTTCACCTTGGGCAGGAAGTTCACGTGGTATTCCGCCCCACGGTAAATCTCGGTCTGGCCCTTCTGGCGCCCGAACCCCTTTACCTCCGAAACCGTCAGTCCCTGGACGCCAAGCGGAGTCAACGCCTCGCGCACATCGTCGAGCTTGAACGGTTTAATGATGGCCATGATCAGCTTCATGTCGCTGCCCTCCGGTGTCTCGCCGGATGCAGACAATCAAGAACCGTGCCGCAGGCACTCTACCTCTCCCGCATTCAGCAAGAGAGCGTGCACGTACTTGATCCGGGATCGGTGACGTCGCGAACCGAGGGAGTATCCCCGGTCTCACGGAATTAATTCAAACCAGTCCGGTTTTCTGCGCCGCGTTTATCGCGGCCAACTCATCGCATCGAACGACCAACCTGTATGTAACCGCATCACCCTGACCATTATTTAGGCACAGCACCTAGGCCTTCGGATAGCGCGCAAACGAAACGCCCCGCCGTCCCTTCGGACGACGGGGCGCTCCGACCAGCCCACAGAAATGATCTACACCGAGTAATACATCTCGAATTCCACCGGATGCGGCGTGTGCTCGAAACGATACACCTCACCCCATTTCAACTCGATATAGCTCTCGATCTGGTCCATGCCGAACACGTCGCCTGCCAGCAGGAACTCGTGGTCGCCTTCCAGCGCGCCGATCGCCTCCCGCAGGCTGCCGCACACCGGTCGGGATGCCCTTCAGCTCCTCCGGCGGCAGATCGTACAGGTCCTTGTCCATCGGGTCGCCCGGATGGATCTTGTTGCGGATCCCGTCCAGTCCCGCCATCAGCATGGCGCTGAAGGCCAGATACGGGTTCGCGCCCGGATCGGGGAAACGCACCTCCACGCGCTTGGCGTTCGGGCTCGTCGCATAGGGAATCCGGCACGACGCCGACCGGTTGCGCGCCGAATAGGCCAGCAACACCGGCGCCTCGAATCCGGGGATCAGCCGCTTATAGCTGTTGGTCAGCGGATTGGTGAACGCGTTCAGCGCCTTCGCATGCTTGATGATGCCGCCGATGTAGTGCAGCGCCATCTCCGAAAGGTCCGCATATCCGTTCCCGGCAAACAGCGGCTTGCCGGCCTTCCAGATCGACTGGTGGACATGCATGCCGGAGCCGTTATCGCCGTAGACCGGCTTCGGCATGAATGTCGCTGTCTTGCCGTAGCTGTGCGCCACATTGTGGATGCAGTATTTATAGATCTGCAGCGAATCCGCCATTTTCACCAGCGGCCCGAACTTCATCCCCAGCTCATGCTGGCTCTGCGCCACCTCGTGATGGTGCTTCTCGATCACCACGCCCATCTCGCCCATCGTGGACAGCATCTCGGCGCGCAGGTCGCTTTCCGAATCGACCGGCGGCACCGGGAAATAGCCGCCCTTCACCACCGGGCGGTGGCCCATATTGCCCTCGGGGTAATCCTTCAGGCTGGCTTGCGGACCTTCCATGCTGTCGAGCTGGTAAATCCCGTAATTGCCGCCGATGCCGATACTTCACGCTATCGAAGATGAAGAACTCCGCCTCCGGCCCGAAATATGCCGTGTCGCCGATGCCGGAAGACCGCAGGTACGCCTCCGCCTTCTTCGCCGTGGATCGCGGATCGCGCGAATAGGGTTGGCCGGTCGAGGGCTCGATAATGTCGCAGAATACGATCAGGCTCGGCTTCGCGGCGAACGGGTCCATCACCGCCGTCTCGGCGTCCAGCCCCAGGATCATGTCGCTCTCGTTGATCGCCTTCCAGCCGGCGATCGACGAGCCATCGAACATGATGCCGTCGCGGAACGTGTCCTCCTCGATCGTGGAGACATGTTGCGCAGTGTGCTGCCACTTGCCGCGCGGATCAGTAAACCGCAGGTCCACATACTCGACGGAGTGCTCCTTCAGCATCTCCATCACCTCGCCCGACGGCGTCGCCGTCCCGCTGGCCTCTTCGCCATATCCTCTCACCCCGCTCTTTCCGCGCCGGCCGGCCCATCGCGGACCGTCTCGCGCCCATTCTGAAGAAAGGGCCGCACCGTGCGACCCGAATAACCCGGCCCTGTAGTCGTTTCCGCCGCCCGCCGGAAGCGGCTTTCCGGTTTCGTCCGCTTCGCGCAGATATGCTCAGATCGCGGCCTCGCCACGCTCGCCGGTACGGATGCGCATCGACCTCCTCCACCGAGGAGATGAAGATCTTTCCGTCGCCGATCCGCCCGGTGCGTGCCGCGTTGACGATCGCCTCCACCGCCCGCTCGACGACGCTGTCCTCGCAGACCACCTCCATCTTCACCTTGGGAAGGAAGTCCACGACGTATTCGGCGCCGCGATACAGTTCGGTATGGCCCTTCTGGCGCCCGAACCCCTTGGCCTCGACGACGGTGATGCCTTGCAGCCCGACCTCGTGCAGCGCCTCCTTCACCTCGTCCAGCTTGAACGGCTTGATCACCGCCTCGATCTTTTTCATCACCTGACCCTGCCCGATGCTCCGGGCCTCCGTGAGTGTGCATGTCGCGTGCCAGCCGATCCGACTGCGCCGGGCACGGCCAATCCCGGTGCTTAGCCCACAAGCTGCCGGGGAACCAGACGTCATGCCTGCGTTTTGAGCAAGCGGCGCCGGCTCGGTTGACCCGCTGCCGACGCGCATCGATACGTCCCGCGCTGCGCAATGGAGCGGCGCCAGCGGTGAAACCTGTCAATTCCCTGCTGGACGGACTCGGCACCACGATCTTCACCGTGATGTCGGCGCTGGCCGTTCAGCACCAGTCGATCAATCTCGGCCAGGGCTTCCCCGACACCGACGGCCCCGCGGATATCCTGCAGGCCGCCGCCGACGCCCTGTTCGACGGCCGCAACCAATATCCTCCCATGCCCGGCATGCCGGAGCTGCGCCAGGCCGTCGCGACCCACAACCGGCGCTTCTACGGTCTCGATGTCGATCCCGCGCGAGGTCGTGGTCACCTCCGGCGCCACCGAGGCGATCACCGCCTGCCTCGCTGCCCTGCTCAACCCCGGCGACGAGGTCGTGCTGATCGAGCCCCTGTACGACACCTATCTTCCGGTCGTCCGCCTGCTCGGCGCCAGTCCGCGCCTGGTGCGTCTGTCGCCGCCGGACTGGTCTCTGCCGCGCGCCGAACTGGCCGCCGCCTTCGGGCCCCGGACCAAGGCGATCCTGCTCAACACCCCGATGAACCCCACCGGCAAGGTCTTCACCACCACCGAGCTTGGCGTCATCGCCGACCTGCTGGTCCGCCACGACGCCTACGCGATCTGCGATGAAGTCTATGAGCACCTGGTCTTCGACGGCTGGCGCCACATCCCGCTGATGACGCTGCCGGGCCTGCGCGATCGCGTCATGCGCATCGGCAGCGCCGGCAAGACCTTCTCCCTGACCGGCTGGAAAGTGGGCTACATCACCGCGCCCGCGCCGCTTTGGCCGGCGTGGTCGCCCGCGCCCACCAGAACCTCACCTTCACCACCCCGCCCAACCTGCAGCGCGCGGTCGCGTTGGGCCTGGCCAAGGACGCCGCCTATTTCCAGGCGCTCGCAGCCGATCTCCAGACCGCGCCGAGACCGGCTGTCCGCCGGTCTCGCCGCGCTTGGCATGAGCGTGCTGCCCACCCGAGGCAGCTACTTCATCACCGCTGATTTCCGACCGCTCGGCTTCAATGGCGACGACATGGAGTTTTGCCGCCATATCACCGAGCATGCCGGCGTGACCGCTGTCCCCGTCACCGCGTTCTACGATGACCCCGACCCGCCCCGGCACTATGCCCGCTTCGCCTTCTGCAAGCGCGAGTCAGTATTGGACGAAGCCGTGTCCCGCCTGCGCGCCCATTTCCTGGACCGAAGATTGACGGCCGCCGGCCCGCCGCTCTAAACGCCCCGCATCAGTGGCGGGCGTAGCTCAGTTGGCAGAGCGCCAGGTTGTGGTCCTGGATGCCGTGGGTTCGAATCCCATCGCTCGCCCCACCCTGTCCCATGACCAGCCCCGATATCGTTGGTCTCGTTCTTGCCGGCGGAGCCGCGACCCGCCTCGGCGGCGGTGACAAACCGCTGCTGGAAATTGGCGGCCGCTCGATCCTTCATCGCGTGCTCCAGATACTTTCCGGCGAAACCGCCGCAGTCGCCATCAGCGCCAACGGCAACCCTGGCCGCTTCGCATCCTTCAAGCTGCCGATCCTCCCAGACGGCCCATTTGCCGGCCAGGGGCCGCTGGCCGGCATTCTGGCCGGGCTGGACTGGGCCGCCCGCCTTGGCGCCCGCACCCTCCTCACCAGTCCCGGTGACATACCCTTCCTTCCCCCCGGCCTGAGCCGCTCGCTGGCACCCGCCCCCGCTTGCGCCGCCTCCAACGGCCGAGATCATTATCTCGTCGCGCTCTGGCCCGTCTCCGTCCGAGACATGCTGCATCAGTTTCTTGTCGGCGACGGCCCACGTTCGGTCGGCCGCTTCGCCGCCTCGATCGGGATGCGCTCCGTCGCATTTCCACACTTGCCGACCGACCCGTTCCTGAACGTCAATACACCGCAGGATCTGGCGCGCGCACGCGCGATGGCGGAGGGCCGGTGATGACCAGGACAGTGGCGATCGGCGGACTCGGAGCGATCGGGCTCCCCTTGGCGCGCGCCATCGATGGCGGCGTGGACGGGCTGAGCTTGATCGCGGTCGCCGCCCGCGACACGGCCCGCGCACGCGAACGCACGGCAGGGTTCGCCACTCCGCCCCGCATCGTTCCGCTCTCCGAACTCGCGGAAGCAGACATCGTGGTGGAAGCCGCGCCCGCCGCGCTGTTCGAGCAGATCGCCGAACCCGCCATCGAATCTGCCCGCATCCTCGTTCCCGCCTCCGTCGGCGCGTTGCTCCCCCGCATGTATCTCGTCCGCCGTGCCCAGGAAACCGGCGCGCGCATCATCATTCCAACCGGCGCGCTGCTCGGCCTGGATGCGATGCGTGCCGCTGCCGAAGGTCAGGTCGAAAGCGTCACTTTGGAAAGCCGCAAGCCTCCCGCCGGACTCGCCGGCGCACCCTTCGTGACGCAACAGGGCATCGACCTCGCTGGTCTCAGTCAGCCGCGGCTCGTCTTTTCCGGCAACGCCTTCGAGGCTGCGCAAGGCTTCCCCGCCAATATCAACGTGGCGGCGGCGTTGGCACTCGCCGGGATAGGGCCCGCGCGCACCCAGGTGGAAATCTGGGCGGATCCCGGCATCACCCGCAACACGCATACGATACGCGTCGAGTCCGCCGCAGCCCGCTTCACCATGACGATCGAGGGCATTCCCAGCCCGGAGAATCCGCGCACCGGGATGATCACGCCGCTCTCGATCCTCGCCTGCCTGCGCGGGCTGGTCAGCACGCTGAAGGTGGGTACCTGACCCTCTCTACCGGTCCTGGTCCGCTGCCGAGAGGCCACCCGCCCTGCGAGCGGGGGCGACCGATGACGCCTGACCGCTTCAAACCGTAGTCGTCCCGCCTCGCCAGCCTCCGCGGCCGCGCGTCCGATCTACCTGCCGGAATGATCCTGGCTGGCGCCCTGGTCGCTGCTGTATTCGCGCTGCTCGCCGCGCTGCTGTGGAACCGTGTCCGTTATCTCACGGCCCAATCCGACCGCATGGACCGGATCATCGCCCGCCAGGCGGACGAGCTTGACCATCTACGCCGTGCCAACGACACGGTGCTGGAACTCCTGCCTGACCCGCTCATCGTGCTCGATCCGTCGCGCCGCATCGCTCGCGCCAATGCAGCCGCCCGCACTGCCTATGGTACTGACCTGTCTGCCGCGCTGCGCCATCCGGACCTGCGCTCCGCGATCGACCGCGCCTTCACCTCGGGCATCTCCCACACCGCCAGCGTTTCACTGCCGGTTCCCATCCCGCGCGAGGTGGACGCCACCGTCGTTCCCTTCGACCCACCCCTGGCTGATGGCGGTCGCGCCCTGGTCGTGCTCGCCGACCGCACGCGAGATCGCGCGGTGGAGCGCATGCGCGCCGACTTCATCGCCAATGCCAGCCACGAACTGCGCACACCGCTCGCCTCGCTGATCGGCTTCATCGACACACTGCGAGGGCCGGCCGCCGACGATCCGCCGGCCCAGGTCCGGTTCCTCGGCATCATGGCGGAGCAGGCAGCCCGGATGAACCGGTTGATCGACGACCTGCTCAGCCTGTCGCGCATCGAGATTGCCGAGCATCAGCCACCATCGGCGTCTGCTGATCTCGCCGACCTTGTGAAGCGTCTGGCCGCCGGCTTCGAGCCACGCCTGGCAGCCGCCGGTATGACACTGGACCTTGTTCTGGCATCCGACCTGCCGTCCATACCCGGCGACGCCGATCAGCTCGCCCAGGCGGTGCAGAATCTGTTGGACAACGCCATCAAATACGGTCGCACGGGAACCGTCCGCCTGACGCTAAGGGCGGCCGACACCGATCCACGGTTCGCCGCACGTCCGGGCGCCGTGCTGACCGTCGCCGACCAGGGACTGGGTATTGCGGCTCGCCACCTGCCGCGGCTGACCGAGCGATTCTATCGTGTGGACAACCAGCAGTCGCGCGCTGCTGGCGGCACTGGCCTCGGGCTGGCGATCGTGAAGCACGTCGTCAACCGGCATCGCGGCCAACTGGTGATCGAAAGCGAGCAGGGGGCCGGAACGAAGGTGACGATCTGGCTGCCGGCCGCGCGGCAGACCGCCTGACCGGAGCGGCGAACCTATACCCAGCGTCGGACGTGTCGACTCCGTTCGTCGTGCCCGCGAAACGGGGCATCCATCAAGGCGGACACAGCGTCCCATTTTCGCAGGAATGGCGCTCTTCCGCCATGCGCCCGCTGACCGTGCAGACGTTCCCTTCCAGCCGCTGCGGCCGGCTCCAGCCTGAATGGTTTCACAATCGATCGAGATTTCCCGCCGCGTTTCTGACTTCGCGTCACGCCGCGGGCGCCGACAGCATCAGCCGGTTCTGCTGCTCCAGGCAGGCGAATGTCTCCCGCCAACCTTGCGCAAACGCCTCGCGACCAGCACCGCGGCCCACCAATATCGCTTCGATCTCGCCCACGCTCCGCCGCCCATCGATCTGTCCCAGAATCGCCGGCGCCATGCGCGGCACCGGGCGCGGCAGCCGCAATCCGTCGATCACCAGTGTCAGCGTGCCGTCCGGCTGAATGAACCGGGCGATGTCCTCCCCCGTCCCCTCCCGCGCCACCGGCACCGCTGACGGATCCGATGCCACGGCGCGCTCCGGCCGCTCCCCGACCCGCACGCAATAGACCACGTGCACGCTCATGTTCCCCGCTAGCGACTCTGCCAATGCCACGCGCGCCAGCTTGTCGAGCGATTCCACCCGTGCGCGCAACCTTGGGTCCGGCAACAGCAGCATCGGGTCGTAACGGACTGGCTCGACCCAGCACACCGGCTCCAATCCCGCCGCCGCGAGCAGTGCGGCAAGTTCGGGTACGCTATAGGCACGATCGCGCGGATTCAGCAGCAGATCGGTACACCCCCGCGTCGCCGCCGATCACGTGATCCTGCATATGTGGATTCATACGAAACCAAGCGGTCTCGGGCAGATGCCGCAGCACCCGTCGCGCCGTATCCAGCCGCGTCGCAATCGGCTGTTCCGCCGGCGCCAGCAGCCGCAGCGCCTCCTGCACCATATAGACGCCGGTCCGCCCATGCGGCGCATACACCATCAGCCCAACACCACCGCCCGGCGCCAGCACGGAGGTCAGCGCGCGCAGCCCCTCCAGTGGATCCGGCAGATGGTGCAGCACACCGCAGCAATCGACATAATCGAACGGTCCCAGCCCCGACCCGGGCAGATCAAGCAGCGATCTCTGCTCCCACACGATATTCGTCAGCCCGCGCGCCGCCGCCCGCGCCTGCGCGATCCGCAACGACGCGCCCGACCGGTCGAGCCATGTCACCGTCCCCGCCCGCTCCGCCGTCGCGAGCTGCTGCGCCAGCATGATCGTCGCATCGCCCGTCCCACCCCCGGCAATCAGCGCGTTCAATGGCCGCGCTGCCGGACGCCGCGCCCCGAAAATCCAGTAATCGATCTCGCGCAGATGTCCCGGACTGCCGACGATCAGCCGTTTCGCTTCATCCCGCGGCTCGCGCGGGGGATACGGCAGCGCCTCGTACTGCGCCGCCAGCAAGGTATCCGTGGCATCGCTCATGCCCCCGGCATAGACCGCGCGCCGGGCCGAGGCCAGAACCCGCGCGGATGCGCCAGAAAAGTGCCCCGCGTCACAACGTCCCCGGGCGCGCCCGGCTATCTCGCCGCCACGGCACGTCGATGTGCCGATGGCAGGGGGGAGAGCAACGGTGGGAAGCGAAGCACAGCGCGCGTGGATGCTTAGGGTGCTTGGGGTGGACGTCCAGGCGGCCGGCCGCGCATACGTCGAGAAGCAGTCCCGCCTAGCCGGGGCGCTCAGGGTATGGCAGTTCGCCAGGCGGGGCGCCGTGGCGAATTTGCAGGCCTTGCAGGTCGCCTTCATGGAGACCGGCAAGCCGCTTGGTCGTTACATCGCCCGCGGCGGTTTGCGCGACGTCCTCTCGGATCATTTGGCGCTGATCGACCAGGCGGTCGATAGCCTCGGCAATGCGAGCCGACCGAAGCTCGCGAAACTGCCCGCCGCCGCCGACGGCCTGCGGGCAACCCTGGGCGCGATCAAGGGCGACACCCGTCTCGGTGTACTGGAAAGCAATCCCTTCGGCGTAACGGTCAACTTGCGCACTCAGTTGTCGAGCGCCATCGCCACCATGCTCGGCGTCTTCGCCGAAATCGAATCCAACACCAGCCCGAACGGAAATGCGCCATGAGCGAAACAATCAGCGTGCTCCACCAATCTGGTGACACCAATCCTCCGCCATCGCTTCTGGATGAGAACATGGAAATGGAGATACCGACGACGGAGGAAACCGAAGGCACCAACGCGCCCAAGCGAGCCGTGTCGGAAATCGACAAGGATGATGACCAGGACGGAACCACCCAGCCTATGATCGACGTCTCCCAGCGCAGGAAGCTCGTCGCCAAGCACGCCCCTCGCGAGAAGGACGAGATCTACATGGACTTCGTCCGCGCGACCCTCGCGATGAAGCCGCTGGCGACCGACGATGCCGGCGAGAACGAGACACCGGACCTCAACGACGGGAAAGCGCGCAAGCGCCTCAAGCCGGGCTTCTATGCCGACCAGGACACGACGAAGACCGGCTCCGAGCTGGCGAAGCAGTTCCTCGATCCAGACAGCAGCAGGGAAACCGCCACCATCAAGCAACGCAAGCCAACCGCGTTCTCCAATAACGTTCTCAACGAGGACAAGACAGCGCGGACCATCGCGCCGGAGATGACGAACTGGGCGCATACCGACATGGATCTGGAGACACTGGTCGCAAGTGCGTTCGAGGATGTCGATGCGTCGCTTACCGCCTTCCTGTCCCTGCGGGAGCAGGTGAAGGACGGAAAGCTGGAGGCGAGCCTGGTTCCCATGGGCGGCAATCAGGGGCCCCACACCGTCGCCCATGTCATGACCGGCAATCTCATGTGGGTCTCCCTGCCATCCGTGTTCCCCAAGGAATCTGCGAAATCAAAGGATCTCACTCAGCTCCCGTCGAACCAGATATTCGCCCCCGGGAAGAATGTAGCGGAGGCCCTCCGGATTTGGGCCGAGCTCGAGCATTTCTGGATGGGATTCGATCTGCCCTCGAAGGTCGGGAAAATCGTCCAGGCGGAGACGAAGGACGCCGCTGCGAGTTCTGACCCCGAAAAGGCGAAGCAAATCGAAACTGCCGCACAGAAACTCTTGCTCTCCTACACTGAGTGGTTCAACCGCATCGAGGCGTTGCTGAACGAAGGCTACGACATAGCCCGCGCCGCCCTGGACAAAGTCAGCCCCGGCGATGATGAAGCGTTACGGAAAATCGCGGCCACGGCACGCGATCAGGCGAAGATCGTCGCTCAGATGATCCATCACCTTTGGACCGTGCATCCCTATGCCAGCTATTGCTGGCAGGACGGGGAGGAACCGGACGACGACGAGATCGGCGGCAAGGGCGAGCGCGGCAAGAAATTCGTCGAGCCCCACCGTGCCTTTCTCGAGGCGCTGAATAACCTGTCCAATCCCCCCTTCGACCAAGACACCTACATGAAATACGAACAGGCGCGCCAGGAGCTGGCGCGCAACATGGGCGACATGATCGATCCCTACACCATGGATCATGTGAAGGACCCCAAGGGATACTGGGAATATCTGCTCGGCTTCTGCCGGATGATCGATCCGCATTCGCCCGAAGTGCTGCTCAAGGAAGTGAAGGCCCGGTTGGCGCTCCATCGTCAGGTGGGCGAGCTGTTCGCCAAGTGGCGGGACGAAGGCAAGCTGGAGGAATTGATTGCCCTCAGCGAAACTCACATCAAAAGCCTGAAGACTGACGCCCTCTTGAAAGCATTCCCCGAGCTTGTCGATGAGGAGTCGGTGGAGTTGTTCAAAAAGAAACTTCGCAGTGCCTCGCGCAAGAACAGCAAGAACAGGAAGAAGTGATCCACCGCCGCGGCGGCGTTGGCCCGCGGATTGTCCAGTCCCTCGCGCTGATCGGCCCCTGTCGTTCCGTAATCGAATGAAATCACTATCCGGGCGCTTCGCCGAACGCCCGGGTGGCCACCCCAGCCCACCCCGCCGCTGGCGCCCGCCCACGCCCATCCCCCCGCGCGACAAGCCGCGCCGGTTCGCCCACCTCGACGAAGAACCAGCCTTCACGCCTTGCCGCTCCCCCCGCCCCGCCGTATCTCTCCCCGATGCGAACCCTAACCGCCTGCATCGCCAGCCTTGCGCTGACGCTGACGATTCCCGCCCTGGCAGCGCCGAAGAAAGCCGCGCCCGCCCCCGCTGCCCCCGCCGACACCGCCCCCAAGGAAATCGGCCAGTTCCACAACTGGATCGCCGCCACCCACACCGAAGGCGGCCACCCCACCTGCTACGCCTTCACCCGAGCCGGCAACGAGAACCCGGCCACCGGCAGCGGCCCCATCCTCAGCATCACCGACCGTGTCAGCGGCCGCGACCAGGTGGCGATTTCCGGCGGTCCAGTCTACCCCAAGGACGCCACCATCACCCTCCAGGTGGACCAGGCATCGCTCGACTTCTACACCGCCGGCCATGATGCCTTCGCCCGCGACAACAAGGCGGCCGTCGCCGCCTTCCAGCGCGGTTCCGCTGCCGTGGCGAAAGTGCCTGGACCGCACGGCCCGACCACGCTCAGCTTCAACCTGGACGGGTTCAGCGCCGCGCACGACGCCATCGAGAAAGCCTGCCCGGCGCATTGATGCAAGACGCGCCCACCCCCGACCTGACCGACACCGAACGCGCGCGCATCCTCGCCAAATCCGCGCTATTCGACCCGCCCGCGCCGCAGCTTCCCGATGGCCGGCGCGAACTCGTCGGCCTGTCGAAGCCGGAGCTGCTCGCCGAACTCACCGCTGCCGGTGAAGCACCGTTCCGCGCCCGCCAGCTCTGGCACTGGATCTACCACCGCGGCGAAACCGATTTCGCCCGCATGTCCACCATCGCCCGGCCGCTGCAACAGAAGCTCGCCGAACGCTTCGTCATCGGCCGACCTCAACCCGTTGCGATCCAGACCAGCACCGACAGCACCCGCAAATTCCTGTTCCGCTTCCGTGACGGCCAGGAGGCGGAGACAGTCTATATCCCCGACCCGTACGAGGATCGCGGCGCCGTCTGCATCTCCTCCCAGGTCGGCTGCACGCTCTCCTGCGGTTTCTGCCACACCGGCACGCAACGGCTGACGCGCAATCTCGGCGCCGCCGAGATCGTCGGGCAGTTCATGGCGGCGCGCGACGCCTACGGCGAATGGCCGTCACCGCGCGGCGAGACGCCGCGATTGCTCTCCACCATCGTGCTGATGGGCATGGGCGAGCCGCTGTACAACTACGCCAACGTCGCCAAGGCCATGCTGATCGCCATGGACGGGGAGGGGATCGGCCTGTCGCGCCGCCGCATCACGCTCTCCACCTCCGGCGTCGTCCCGATGATGGACCGCGCCGGCCAGGAATTAGGCGTAAACCTCGCCGTTTCCCTGCACGCTGCGCGCAACGACCTGCGCGACGAGCTTGTGCCGCTGAACCGCAAATACCCGATCGAGGAGCTGATCGCCGCCTGTCGTCGCTATCCCGGCGCCTCGAACGCCCGCCGCATCACCTTCGAATACGTGATGCTGAAAGGCATCAACGACAGCACCGCCGACGCCCAGGAACTGGTCCGCCTCATCGCCGGCATTCCGGCGAAAGTGAACCTGATCCCGTTCAATCCCTGGCCGGGCAGTCCGTATGAAACCAGCAGCCGCTCCGCGATCGATCGGTTTGCCGACATCGTCATGGCTGCCGGCTTTTCCTCTCCCGTTCGCACGCCGCGCGGACGCGACATCCTCGCCGCTTGCGGACAGTTGCGGACTGAAACCAGACATCGGCGGCTGATACCGTCGTAAACGAAATTGTGTGACGACCCCCGCAGTGCGGTGAAAGCAACCTGCGGGTCAAACGACCGCCGTCGGCGGCTCACGCCCGGCAAACTGCGCCTCGAGATTGCGCAGCACGAGCGCCGCCATCGCGCGCCGCGTCTCCCGCGTGGCGCTTGCCTGGTGCGGTTCCAGCACGACGCAGTCCATATCCCGAAGTGCTGCCGGAACCTCGGGCTCGTGTGCAAACACATCCAGCCCGGCGCCTGCCACTCGTCCCTCCGTCAGTGCCGCCACCAGTGCCGTCTCATCGACCACGCTGCCGCGCGCGACGTTCACCAGCACGCCCTCCGGCCCAAGCGCGTCCAGCACCGTGGTGTCGACGATCCCGCGTGATCCTGGGCCACCAGAAGCGGCGACCACCAGGAAATCGGAGTCACGCGCCACATCCGCCAGGGTCGGATAATAGCGATACGCCACTCCCTCCACCGGGCGCAGGTCCGTATAGCCGATCGCCATACTGAATCCCTCGGCACGGCGGGCGATCGCCCGACCGACCCTGCCAAGCCCGATGATGCCGAGCCGCTTTCCGCTGACCTTCCGTCCCAGCGGGAAGCTTCCGCCGGGCCAGCGCCCCTCACGCAGGAAGCGGTCGCCACGGCAGAGTTGCCGCGCCACCGCGAGCATCAACGCGATCGCCATATCAGCGACATCGTCGGTCAGTACCTCCGGCGTGGTGGTCACGCGCACCCCGCGTGCCCGTGCCCGCTCCAGGTCCACCGCATCGGTGCCGATGCCGTTGATCGTGATGATCTCCAGCGCCGGCAACGCGTCGACCAGCGCGTTGCTCGCGCCCGAGCCGCCCCCGGTGACGATGGCGCGGATGCGCGGGCCGACCTGCCCCAGCAGCGCCGTCGGATCGCCTTGCCCGAACAGCCGGTGCACGTGGTAAGCGGCCTCAAGGCGCGCCTCCACTTCCGGCATCATTGGCTCGATCAGCAGAATCTCCGGCTTCATGCGCATACTCCTTGCACAGAGTTGCTTTCCGCTGCCAGCACGCCCCAATCTCCAGAGCGTGGCGCTTGCGGCTGGCTCGCTGCAAAGCGTGATCACGGCCCTGAGTGAAGACGCCGAGGCAGGGTTGCGTTAGCTTGCAGCAATCCTGCTCCGGGCAAACGGTGCAGGAGCGTCGCATGTCTGACCAGCGGATGGGCGGCAGTCGATGGGCGCGACTGATACCAGTGGCGTTCATCACCTACAGCCTGGCCTATGTCGATCGCGCGAATTACAGCATCGGCTCGGCCGCTGGCCTGGGCAGGGATCTCGGCATCACCGGCCAGCAGGACGCATTGTTGGGCGCCCTGTTTTTCCTTGGCTACTTCCTGTTCCAGATCCCGGGCGCCTGGTACGCGGAGTCGCGCAGCGCAAAACGGCTGATCTTCTGGAGCCTCCTGCTCTGGGGCGTACTGGCCGCGCTGACGGGCGTGATCCGCAACATTCACTGGCTCTACGTGGACCGGTTTCTGCTCGGTATTGCCGAGAGCGTGGTGCTGCCCGGCATGCTGATCTTCCTGAGCCATTGGTTTACCCGATCGGAGCGGTCACGGGCGAACGCCTTCCTGATTCTCGGCAATCCGGTGACCGTCCTGTGGATGTCCATCGTATCGGGATATCTGGTGCACGCGGTCGGCTGGCGCGGCATGTTCATCGCCGAGGGCGTTCCGGCCATAGTTTGGGCGTTCCTGTGGTGGCGGCTGGTCGAGGACACGCCGGAGCAGGCCGGCTGGCTTGCGCCTTCCGAGCGTGCGGAGCTGGAGGCGCGGCTGGCCGAAGAGCAGCGCGCATTGAAGCCGGTCCGCAACTACGCGGAGGCGTTCCGCTCACAGCTCGTGATCATCCTGTCCGTGCAGTATTTCTGCTGGAGTGTCGGGGTCTACGGCTTCGTCATCTGGCTGCCCTCGATGCTGCGCGCTGGCCGCTCGATCGGCATCGTCGAAGTCGGATGGTTGTCGGCCGCGCCATACCTTCTGGCTACCCTCCTGATGATTCTGGCATCCACTTTGTCCGACTGGTCTGGTCGGCGACGGCTGTTCATATGGCCGTTCCTGATTGTCGGCGCTGTGGCTTTCATCGGCTCCTACCTGCTCGGTCGGGCAAGCTTCTGGCCTGGCTTCGCTCTGCTGGTAGTGGCGGGTGGCGCGATGTACGCGCCCTATGGGCCGTTCTTCGCGTGGATTGCAGAGGTATTGCCGCGCAACGTCGCCGGCGGTGCGATCGCGCTGATCAATAGCTGTGGGGCGCTGGGCTCGTTCGTCGGGTCCTACGCGGTGGGTTGGCTGAACGCAGCGACTGGCGGGCCGGATCTGTCGTACCTGATCATGGCGGCAGCGCTGCTGCTCAGCGGCGTGCTGACCCTCATGGTGCAGCAGGCGACGTTCAGTCGGGCCGGGCAGCCGGCGGGCCAGACAATCGGCGGCAAACAACGATGACGAGCGCCATGACGGATTCTCCCGGGTCAGGGCATTGTCGCCGGAACCGAGAACGGCTTGGTAGCATCCACCACGAACATGACGAGCTGGTCCAGATCGGTCGTGCCAGCGCTGAAGACTTCCATTGCCATGCCGGGACCGTGTCCATTCATGGGCTGGCCGGCCTGGGCATAAGCGACGCCATGCGGCGTTCTTTGTCCGAGCCGGCCGGCCAGCACGTAAAACGCCTCGGAACCCGAATGCGAATGCACCGGTGTCTTGGCCCCGGGCGGACCGCTGGCATGGTTGATGCGCAATAGATACTCGGGAGCGCTGATCGGAGGCACAGGCCCGATCTCGACGACTTCACGTCCACCAGGCGTTGCACCGCCTTTGGGACCGAGTGTGAACAACCAGACCTTGCCGGAGACTTCAGCCGCGAGCGACGTCGGGCCGGCCGCACTCTGCGCCTGCGCGAGGGTCGGGAAGTTCTCGATCCGCCAGAACAGCGGGCCGGAGGGCAATTCCTTGAGTTTCTTCTCGGCGACCGGCTTGACGACCAACCCCTGCGCCGCCGCGGCCGAGGGCGACAGCGACCAACCAGAGATCGCCATCGCGAACAGCAAAAGCGTGAGCGACAAGACGCGTACGCATTTGAATAGATAGCGGTTCATTGCTGCGCCCCTGCTGTTGCGGCCCGACGATCGTGTCGGAGACCAGCATGCCGGGCAGCTTGCGGATTGGCTTTCAGAATGCCTTACCTTGTCGTCACGATTTCATTGATTTTTTCGTCCGCAGCCATGCTATTTTCGCCCGCACGCCATCCGCGTCGACTCGAAATGGCAACATGCGCTACCTATTTGAGGATTACACCTTCGATACGGATCGCCGCGAACTGTTTCGCGGCACCCAAGTGGTTTTGGTCGAACCACAGGTCTTCGACCTGCTGCTTTACTTGATCCGACACCGCGAGCACGTCGTCAGCAAAGATGACCTCCTCGCCGCGGTTTGGCAGGGGCGCGTTGTCTCGGAATCCGCCCTGAGCACTCGAATCAACGCCGCCCGTGCTGCCCTGGGTGACAATGGCGAGGAGCAACGCCTCATCAAAACCCTGCCGCGCAGGGGCCTACGGTTTGTGGCAGCAGTTCGAGAAGAGTACGGGGTTCCCGAGGTCGGCCCAATCGATCTTCCGCTCGGATTTTCCGATAAGCCGTCAATCGCGGTTCTGCCATTCAACAACCTCAGCGGCGATCCGGAACAGGACTATTTCGCCGACGGGATTGTCGAAGACATTACCACCGCGCTGTCGCGGAATCGCTCATTCTTCGTCATCGCCCGCAATTCATCGTTCACCTACAAGAACAAGTCGGTCGATACCAAGCGAGTAGCGCATGAACTTGGCGTCCGCTACGTCCTCGAAGGCAGTGTGCGGAAGTCGGGTGGCCGGGTCCGCGTGACCGGGCAGTTGATCGAAGCTGGGTCCGGTCATCATCTTTGGGCCGACAGGTTTGACGGAGAGATGGCCGACATCTTTGAACTGCAGGACCAGATCGTCACTCGCGTGATGGGTGCCATAGCGCCGCAACTTGAAAAGGCGGAGATTGACCGCGCGAAACACCGAGCAAGAGGCAATCTCGCCGCCTACGATCTTTATCTTCGCGGCCTTGATAGTTGGAACCATTGGACAAAGGAGGGCAATGCAACGGCGTTGCAGCTCTTCTACGCTGCAATAGAAAAGGATCACGACTTCTCGACCCCGTATGGGTTGGCTGCTTCCTGTTATCTCCTCGGCAGGGCGAACAACTGGATATCGGATTCTGATGAGAAGGAAATCTCTCGCCTCGTCGAGCGGGCGGCCGACATTGGGATCGAGGACCCTGTAGCCCTCTGCTGGGCAGGACATGCGCACGCCTACTTTTTTAAGGACGTCGAGCGTGCATTGCTGCTTGTCGATCGCGCGCTCGAGCTGGATGTGAACCTGGCTATCGCTTGGCAACGAAGCGGTTGGGTTCGCGGATATGCCGGCAACTCCGACGGAGCGATCGAAAGCCTGAACAAGGCGATCCGGCTCAATCCGCTCGATCCTCGCGTGTTCCTGACACAAAGTGCTATGGCTTTTGCGCACTTCATCGCAAACCGCGACGATGACGCAGCCGACTGGGCGGCGATGGCTCTGCGCGTTAAGCCTAACTGGTTGCCAGCCCTTCGCATGGCGATTGCCTCCAACTCCATGCGAGGCCAACTTGATGAGGCGGATCAAGCGTTAAAGTTGTATTTCAAAATCGATCCAAAGGTGAGCATCACTAAGGTATGCCAGCTTTATCCGTTCCGCCGAGACACAGATCGGCAGCGACTGATACTTGGAATGCGCAAGGCAGGCGTCCCCGAATGAATGGGACGACGGCTCGACCCGCCACAAATGAACATCGCTGACGGTCAATCGGCGGGTGAAGTTTTGCGGCTTGACAACTATCGTGAAGGCTCTCGGATACCGGCCGCGGCGAGAACGGCGCCTCGGTGATCGGGGTGCTGCGCATCGTGCTGCTCTCGCAGCCACCCGGAAATTCCACTAACTGACCCGGGGTGAGCAATTACTCTGGTCAAGCCGTTCGCTCCAATTTACTCACGTAGCTTCCGCCCTGAGAACCAAGCCAGCATGCATCTCATGATGAACCCCGACATGGTTTACCAGTACCCGATCTGGGCGGTCGGGCTTCTACTGATAACCATAACCATAGCCGGCGCTGTACTTCTTGAGCTCTGTGTGCGTCGAGTTCTGCCAGCAGGTCTGCGCCGCCAGCACAACGATGTTGCGGCGGCGCTATTTTCGATCATTGGCGTGACCTACGCAGTTCTTCTGGCGTTCGTCGCCATGCTGGCCTGGGAAAATTTCAACCGGGCGAAGGCAGCAAGCTATGCGGAGGCGGCAGCTATACTCGACGTTTATAATGCCGCTATCGGCTTCACGGACCCCAAGACATCATTGATGCGGGGCGACATAATCGGCTACGCCAGACAAGTGGTGAACGTGGAGTGGCCGGCGCAGGCACAAGGCCGAATGGTCGGTGAAGCCTCGGTCTATCTTGAACGATTGAACAATGCGGCGGTCGCCCTCGATCCATCTGAGCGTCGCCGGCGGCAACCTGCACGCGATGTTACTGCAATCGCTGGCGCGGCTGCAGGATGCGAGACAGGACCAACTCCTCGCCGCGCAGACGACAATTCCCGATATCGTCTGGTTTGTTTTGCTTTTCGGCGGTGGTCTCACGATTGCCTTCAGCTCATTCCTCGGCGCACCCAGCTTATTGATGCAACTTTCCATGTCCGCTGCGCTCTCACTGTCGGGTGCTATGGTGCTTATCCTGATCATCGCTCTCAGCAACCCGTTCCGCGGTGACTTTCGCATAACAACCCAGCCATTCACGCACGTCCTCTCCGAAATAGCCACGACAACCACGCAGCCATGAATCATCTAAACTTCACTCGCTACCCTTCCTTCGGATCCTGCGAACCGCCCCTCTAAATCGCAACGAAGTCCCATACCCGCCTTCTTATTCTCCCTTTGCCGCCTCAGCAGTCCTAAGCGGATGCTTCTCCATCACCAGCCGTTCCAGTCGTTCCGCCAGTACGTGCGTGTAGATTTCCGTCGTTGCGATATCGGAGTGTCCCAGCAGCATCTGCAAGCTCCTCAGATCGGCCCCCCGCGCCAGCAGGTGCGAGGCGAACGAATGCCGCAGCACGTGCGGGGACACCCGTGCCGGATCCAATCCAGCTTCCAGCGCCACCTGTTTCAGCAGCAGCGCGAACCCTTGCCGGGTCATTGCCTTCCGCCGGTCCCGCCCCGGAAACAGCCACGGCCCGCGCTCCTCCAGCACCCCCGCCGCGTCGCGTGCCACCTGCGATAGCGGCACCATCCGTTCCTTCCCACCCTTTCCGCGGATCAACAGCATCGCTGTATCCCTGGCTAAAGCGGAGCGCCGCAGCGACAGCAGTTCCGATACCCGCATCCCCGTCGCGTACAGGATCTCCAGGGCTGCCAGGGCGATACCGTCCTCCCGCTCCCGGGCCGCCGCGAGCAGCGTATCGACCTCCTGCTCCGTCAGATATTTGGGCAATGTCTTCGGCAGACGGGGCGTATCCAGCAGCGTCGTCGGGTCATCCGCCCGCACGCCTTCTCCCAGCAGAAATCGATGGAACTGCCGCAGCGCCGAAAGCCGCCGCGCCGCCGTCCGCGCCGATAGCCCGACTGCTCCCAACTGCGCCATATAGGCCTGCAGCACCGCCGCATCGGCCAACGCCGTCCCGACCCCTCGTCCGGCCGCAAACGCCTGGAAATCCGTCAGGTCAGACCGATACGCCGCCAGCGTGTTGCGAGCCGCTCCCCGCTCTGCCGCCAGCATTTCGAGGAACGCCTCGATATGGCGGTCCATTCGCCCGTGCCTACTGCGTCTTGAACTGAGTGTTCGGCACCGTTCGCTCGACGTGGTGCTCGGCTGGGCTCGGCGGAAAGGCGCCGAGGAACAGCGCGGCAATCCCCACCAGAATGATGCCCGCCGCGACAACGATCAGGAAAATGCGGATCATCAGGGGCTCCGGTCAGACGACTCCGGGCTTTGGCCTCGGGCTTCTCCAGTGTGCTAGCGTTCGCCCCGATGTCGCGCAACACCGCCCTGCTTCACTCCGCGCCGCTGCCCGATGCGCTGCCCGATGCGCTGATCGGGCGCAGTATCGTGCTTGTCGGACTGATGGGCGCAGGCAAGACCTCGATCGGACGGCGCCTCGCCGCCCGGCTCGGGTTGCCCTTCCGCGACGCCGACACCGAGATCGAACTGGCTGCCGGCTGCACCATCCCGGAAATCTTTGCTCGCTATGGTGAACGCGAATTCCGCGAAGGCGAACGGCGTGTCATCCGCCGTCTTCTGGCCGGCGACCCTATGGTCCTCGCGTTCGGCGGCGGGGCATATATGGACCCGGACACGCGCGCGGCGGCCCATGCCGAGGCCGTAACCGTCTGGTTGCGCTGCCCGCTGCCCACCCTCGTCCGCCGGGTCGCCGGCCGTGATCACCGCCCCTTGCTGAGCGGCGGTGATCCGGCCGAAATCCTGGACCGACTGCTCCACCAGCGCTCCCCCTTTTATGCCGAGGCCGACGTGATCGTGGATTGCGGAGACGAACCTCCCGAGATCACCACCAGCCGTGTCCTGGACGCGGTGCTCGATTGGCGTGCCCCCCATCGGCTGACCGTGAACCTCGCCACTACCAGCTACGAAGTCGTCATCGGCGACGGACTGCTTCCCCGCGCCGGCGCTCTCCTTGCTCCGGTGCTGCCGCAGAAGCGTGCCGTCGTGGTCACCGACGAGTCCGTCGCGCCGCTGCACCTCCCGGCCCTGCTTGCCGGCCTGGCAGGAGACCGGGATCGCCGCCGCTTCCATCACCGTGCCGCCAGGCGAATCCTCCAAAAGCCTGGAAGTCCTGGGCCGCGCTCGTCGATCGGCTGCTGGAACAACGCGTCGAACGGCGCACCACCGTTATCGCACTGGGCGGCGGGGTGGTGGGCGACCTCGCCGGCTTCGCCGCAGCCGCGACGCTGCGCGGACTACCCTTCGTCCAGGTACCGACCACGCTGCTGGCGCAGGTCGATTCCTCGGTGGGTGGCAAGACCGGCGTCAACACGCCGCGCGGCAAGAACCTGGTCGGCGCTTTCCACCAGCCGCGCATGGTGATTGCCGACACCGCCACCCTGGCCACCCTGCCGCTCCGCGAGCTGCGCGCCGGCTACGCCGAGATCGTCAAGGCCGGCCTGATCGGCGACGCTGGCCTGTTCGCGTGGTGCGAACAGCATGGCCAGGCAGTGATCGGCGGCGAGCCGCAGGCACAGGCAGAGGCAATCCATCGCGCCTGCGCTTTCAAGGCCGCCGTCGTCGGCACCGACGAGCGCGAGGAACAGCCCAATGACGGTCGGGCGCTGCTGAATCTCGGCCACACCTTCGGCCATGCGCTGGAAGCGGAGTACGGCTATTCCGGCGGCCTGCTGCACGGCGAGGCCGTCGCTGTCGGCCTCGGCCTGGCGTTCCGGCTATCGGCCCGCCTCGGCCTCTGCCCGCCGGAAGAGGCCGAGCAGGTCGTCGCGCATATCGCCGCGATCGGACTTCCAGCCGAGCTGCGCACCCTCAACCGCCGCTTCAGCGCCACCCGGCTGATCGACCATATGCGGCGCGACAAGAAAGTGCGGGACGGGGCCCTGACTTTCGTGCTGGTCCGGGGGATTGGCCAGGCCTTCACCGACCGCAACGTGCCGATGGAAGCCGTCACGGAGCTATTGCGGCACGAAGGGTGCGACGAGAGTGGGCTCGCCTGAAGCAAAGTCGTCCAAAAGCGCGAGTCACGCGCTGGAACACAGAGCTACAGCCCGCTCCTCCCGCCAGATCCGCCACACCAGGATCAGCGCCGCCAGCGCGCTCATCATGCCGCCGGCAAAATAGATGATGAACCCGCCGATCTCCTGGTCCAGTTGCGGGGAAATGCCGGGATAAAGCCGGCCGCACAGATTGTAGAACGGATACAGGATCCCGCCCGGCCAGGCTGATCAATGCGCCCAGCATGATCTGCGGCACCTGCACTGACATCACCAGCACCAGCCGCGCGCCGAACGACAGCAGAGCCGGTGGTTTGGGCGCGGATCCAGGATCAGCACCCAGAACAGCATTCCGTCCGCCAGCATCGTCCAGTTCATGACCGCATAGAGCCGCGATCTTGCTGGACTTGCCGCGGTAATCCCGCTGCATAACGGGCGAGCCTGGACTTGCTCCCGCCAGTCCTGCAAGCTGCGCTATGCGATCAGATATTCACTTTCGCGAAGCAGCGGCCAGCCGCGCGTACACGATCAGCTTCCCTTCGGCCCACGCACCACGAATCCCTTTGTCATCGTCCGCTTGTCCTGAAATGTCAGCGTCACCGGGACGCGGCTGCCGGGGACGACCTTGGACGAAGGAGACATGCACATAAGGTGATATCCGCCCGGTTCGAAGCGGATCTCGCCATGCGCCGGGACACTGACGCTGGGAACCTCGTCCATGTGCTCGGTCCCGCCGATATTCTGGCTCCGATGCAGCATCACCGAGGCGCATTCGGGCGAGGACGCCCCAACGATGACAACGGGACGCGCCCCCACGTTCGTTACCGTGAAATATCCCGCAGCCGGCGTGCTGGCGTAATGAAGCGGATCCAGGGATTCGCCACATGCACCGTCTGCAGTTGAGCCAGCGCCGGTACCGTCAGCATCAACCCAGCCGCAGCCGAGACCAGAGTGCGGTACCGCATCGATCAACTCCTTTCGTTATCAGACAAGCCTGACAGGCCGGCTTTCGCTGGCTGACTGGTCGATGGCGTCGGCCAGGCGCAACAGGTCGCGTCCATCCTCCCCGGACAGGGTTGGGCGGCCAACTCCCCGCTTCAGCAAGTCAAGGAAAGCCAGCGTGGACCGTCGGAAGCTCTCACCCCAATCGTTCTCGACGTCCAGAAAGGCCCGCGTTTCACCGTCCCGATAGAGCGTCAGCACTGGCTCGTCCAACAGACGTCCGGTGCAGCGGTTTACCGTCAATATCCCGCGTTCACCGACCACCTCGAACTTGTCGTCGTTGGCGTAATAATCGGTGCGGATGCGCATCTGCGGCACGTGGACACAATCCCAGATGACGTGCACTGCCGTATCCGCATGCCGCCAGCTAATGCTCGCCGGCGAATTGACGAAACCCCGAGCGGTTTCCCGCCAGTCGATCCGGGCGAACACTTCCGCGACCGGGCCGAACAGCCATGTCGAGGTCGCCAGCTTATGGTGTCCGTCGTCGAAGGTCAGGCGACCGTGCCGCCGGTCCTGGGTCAGGGCATAGCGCCATTCTTGCGTTTCCGGCTCCGTCGGCCAGGCGCCGGCAGGATCGCCATG
The DNA here is from genome assembly GCA_963810715.1 of uncultured Pseudomonadota bacterium. Taxonomy (GTDB): domain Bacteria; phylum Pseudomonadota; class Alphaproteobacteria; order Acetobacterales; family Acetobacteraceae; genus DATDIC01. The sequence goes on from CAWEOZ010000007.1 coordinate 198,268, forward strand.
CAGCGTGCGCATCCGCATGTGCAAGGGCCGACCGATCGCGCCATCTTCGATCAGCTCCTTCATCTTCTCGAGCGGCGGATAGGTAAGGAAGTTCTCGAACAGCTTCAGATGGCGGCCCGCGGATTTCGCCGCTTCGATCATCCGTTCGCACTCCGCGATGGTCATCGCCATCGGCTTCTGTACGCTGACATGCAGGCCGCGGGCGAAGGCTGCCTCGGCCATCTCTGCATGCACCGGATGCGGCGACAGCAACTCGATCATGTCCATTTCGTGCTGCAGGAAAGCGGGGTAATCAGTGTAGAGCGCTGCATCCGGAAAGTCCGTCCGGCGGCGCTGGAGCCGTTTCGGGTTGCTGTCGCAGATGGCGACCACGGCGGCATCCGGATTGTTCCGGTAGCCTCGGAAATGCAGGTCGGCGATACGGCCGAGCCCGGCAATACCTACACGGATCATGCGGCAAACCTCGTTTTGTTACGTGTGTACTCAAGCCGGTATAGACCGAGCTGAAGCGGCCCTCGGGCGCCGGCGGCGATCAGCGCGCCTTCCACGTCGATTGCGGTCAGCGCGCCTGCATCGGTCGCTTCCAACAGGACGAACCAGTTGGGAACCACCTCGATATCTGCACGATCGCGGGTTTCGGCGGTACGGATCGCGGAAGCTCCCTGGTCCGCCTGGCAGAGATGGGCTCCGGTCAGCCGCGGCCCATGCATCACCTCGCGCACCGCGGTGGCCAGAGGCCCCGCGGAGCGCTCATCGGTGTCGAAACGAATGGTCAGCATCACCCCGCCCGCGCCAGGCCCGCGCGTTTCCAGCACCCGCGCGAGAGCGCGGCTGGTATTGCGGAACTGTGCCGTCGTGGCTTTCGTGGCCGGAGTTGGGTTGTTCAGCCGGTTGGCGTAATCGGAGCCTTGCAGCACCTCGATCGTATCGGCCTCATAAAGCGTGAAAAACTCCGGATGCGTGCTGGCGTCCAGCGCGGCGTAGCGCCGGCCTCGAAGGAAGCCGGGAATGCCGACGCGCTCCGGCATGTGCTCGTTGATATGCCAGCCATAGAACTGCGCGCGTGCCTCCGGCGCGATGCCGTTCCAGATCGCCACCACCGCCTCACCCGCCAGCATGCCCATCTTTCTCCGCTGCTTGCCGGCGCTATGCTGCCACGGGATGCAACGGAGCGGGAGGTGACCATGCCGGAGGTCTTCGTTCACGCAATCGAGGGACGTTCGGTCGAGCAGAAGCGCAAGCTGGTGGCCGAGATCACCGAGGCGGTGGTACGCAACTTCAACGTGCCCCCGGACGCAGTGATGGTGCAGATCATCGAATTGTCCCGCGAGAACAAAGCGAAGGGTGGCAAGCTGTTCAGCGAGCGATGAGCGGGTTGCGCTTACCGCGGATTATCCCTTCTCCCTGATCCTTCCAAAGCCCGCGGCACTGGGGCCGCGGGCCATCGGAGGACCTGAGGATGCGAATACGCATTCGCTGGACAATCCGGTGGGGCAGGTGGCGGGTGCGATTCGCAGTCGCACTCCGCCGTTAGCCTGCTCAACCGGGGGCGGGGTCACCGAGGGTAGCCCCGCTGCCCGGATCATTATCACAGCTTTGCCTCACCTGGCGACCACATTGTCACCCGCTCGCGGGCATTGTCTCAGCGCCCTACAGCAGCGCCAGCAATCCCTGCAGAAGCTCCATCGGTGCCGGCGGGCAGCCGCGGATCACCAAGTCAACCGGCACCACCCGGTGCACCGATCCCACGCAAGCCGGACTGCCGGCAAACACCCCACAGCCGGCGGCGCAATCGCCCACCGCAACTACCCATTTCGGATCCGGCGTGGCTGCATAGGTGCGCTCCAGCGCCTCCTGCATGTTGCGGGTCACCGGACCGGTGACCAGAAGCACGTCCGCATGCCGAGGCGACGCAACGAAGCGGATGCCGAACCGCTCCAGGTCATAAAACGGGTTATTGAGCGCGTTGATCTCCAGTTCGCACCCATTGCACGAGCCGGCATCTACCTCGCGGATCGAAAGGCTGCGGCCGAGCCGGCGGCGTGCCGCGCTGTCGAGTTGATTGGCCATCGCGGCGAGTTCGGCATCAATGGCCGGGGCGGGTTCGCTGGCCGGCGGCCGGAGGCCTTGCAGCAGGGCTCTCAACATGCGCGCAGCCTACAGGTCATGGCCCGAGTACGAACAGTTGAAGGATTTGTTGCATAGCGGGAAATCCGCGACGATGTTGCCCTCGATCGCGGCTTCCAGCAGCGGCCACTGAAACCAGGACGGGTCGCGCAAGTGGCTGCGTAGCACCCGGCCCTCCGCAACCCGGACCCAGGCAAACACGTCGCCGCGGAACCCTTCCGTCAGCGCGGAGCCCTCGCCGGGTCCCGACGGCAATGCGATGCAGACCGGGCCGGTGGGCAGGCCGGACAAGAATCTGTTCAATCAAACTGAAGCTCTGCTCTATCTCTCTGATGCGTACCCAGACGCGCGCATTGACGTCCCCCGCAGTCAGCGCCGGCACCTCGAACGACAACACGTCATACGGGCTGTAGCCTGGCCATTTCCGTACGTCGCCGCTGCGGCCGGAGGCACGGCCGACAAAGCCGCCGGCGGCGAACCGCTCCGCCAGTTCGGGGCGCACGATGCCGGTGCCGACCGTGCGGTCCTGCAACGAGGCGGTGTCGTCGTACAATCGGACCAAGGGGCGAAAGGCGGCACGCAGTTCCGTCATCAGCGTCCGCACCGGCGCGGCATCGCCCAGGTCGCCGGCCACGCCGCCCGGCACCACCGCATCCATCATCAGCCGATGCCCGAACCAGGCCGAGGCGGCGCGCAGCACGCGTTCCCGCAGCATCGCGCAATGCGCCAGCATGATGCTGAGAGAGGCGTCGTTGCAGATCGCCCCGATATCCCCAAAATGGTTGGCCAGCCGCTCCAGCTCCCCCATCAATGCGCGCAGCCAAGCGCCTCGCGGCGGGGCTGCGACGCCGAGCGCCTGCTCCACCGCGCGGGCAAAGGCAATCGCGTACGCCACAGTGCTATCGCCCGACACCCGCCCGGCGAATTCGTGCGGCGTCGCCAATCGCGGCATCCGCCATCAGCGCGTCGATCCCCTTGTGAGTGTAGCCGAGCCGCTGCTCCAGCCGTACCACAGACTCACCATCGCAAGTGAAGCGGAAATGCCCCGGTTCGATGATGCCGGCATGCACCGGCCCCACCGGGATCTGGTGCAGATGCTCGCCCTCAACCGGCAGGAATCGATAGGCGGTCGGAACGTCGCCATGCTTCAGCCAAGGCCGCGTATCGGGAAGCCCGACCGGCTCCAGCCCGTGCAGGTCGCGGATTGCCCGCTCCAGCCGGATGGCGCCGGGGATCAAACGGCCGATCGAAGGATAGCGTCCGTCAGGGCAATCGATCGCCACCACCCGCACGGCCTGGTCCAGCAGCGCCAGATGGGCGCGTCCGGGCTCCCCCCACACCGAAACCAGGGTCGTTTCGTGCTGCGCCAGAGATGCGGTCGCCTCGTCCCAGTTGATCATCCCAGCAGCGCCGCGACATGCTGGAACCAGCCGACCAGCGGCGGTGGCAGCCACACGCCGGCGACCAGCACGAGCGCCAGATGCGCCATGATCGGAACCGAGGACGCGCGAACCGGCTCGTTATGACCGCTCGGCGCCCCGAAGCCGATCGCCAACAGCCGCAGCATCAGCGCGCCAAGCGAGATCAGCAGCCCGAGTACCACCAGCACGGCCAGCACCGGCTGCCGCGCGAAGCTGGTGCTGACAATCAGGAATTCGCTGGTGAACACCCCGAACGGCGGCAATCCGGCGATGGCAGTTACGCCGGCAACCAGCGTCCAGCCCAGCAGCGGATGCGTCTGCGTCAGGCCGCCCATCTCGCCGATGCGCTGGGTGCCTTTGGCCTGCGCGACGTGACCCACCGAAAAGAAGATCGCCGATTTGGTCAGGCTGTGCATTGCCATCTGCAACAGGCCGGCAAAGTTGCCCAGCGGACCGGCGAGGCCGAACGAGAAGGCTATCAAGCCCATCTGCTCGATCGAGGAGTAAGCGAACAGCCGCTTGATGTCGCGCCTTCCATACAGCATCAGCCCGGCAAACAGCAGCGACAGCAGCCCGAACGCGATCATCAGCGGTCCCGGCGCGATCGCCCCGGGCGTTGACGCCAGCAGCATCTTGAACCGCAGCAGCGCACACAGGGCCACGTTCAGCAGCAGCCCCGAGAGCACGGCGGAGATCGGCGTCGGCCCCTCGGCATGCGCGTCCGGCAGCCAGGCATGCATCGGCACCAGCCCGACCTTGGTGCCGTATCCCAGCAGCAGGAACACGAAGGCGATGTTCAGCAGCGCCGGGTCGAGCCCGTTTGCATGCGCCATCAGCACGGTCCAGACCATGCCGTCGCTGCCGATGGCGGTGACCGGCCGCCCCGCCACATAGATCAGGATCGTGCCAAATAGCGCCAGTGCGATGCCGACACTGCCGAGGATAAAATATTTCCAGGCCGCCTCGATCGCCGCGTGCGTGCGATACAGCCCGACCATCATAACGGTGGTCAGCGTCGCCAGCTCAAGCGCCACCCACATCAGGCCGATATTGTTGGCGAGCAGGGCGACGTTCATGCCGAACGCCATCAGCTGGAACATGGAGTGATAGAAACGGACACGCACCGGCGTGAGCCGGCCGGTCGCAAGTTCGTGCCCGATATAGCTGGCGCTGAACAGGCTGGTGGTCAGGCCGACGAAACTGCCCAGCAAGATGAACACCAGGTTCAGGTCATCGACCAGCAGGTAGCGCCCCGGCACCGGCCGCTGGACCAGCAGCAGCAGCCCGCCGGCAAAGCTCAGCGCGCTGATTCCGACATTGAGCTGTGCCGCGCGGCGATAGTCCGTAACCAGAGCCAGCAACCAGGCGCCCAACAGCGGCGCCGCTATCAGGTCGATCAGCCCGGTCATCGGGTCTCTCCGCGGAATCGGTTCATCACTTCGATATCCACCGTGTCGAACCGTTCCCGGATGCGGAACAGAAAGATGCCGATCACGATCAACGCCACCAGAACGGAGAAAGCGACGCTGATCTCCACCACCAGCGGCATGCCCTGCGCGCCGGTGGCGGCCAGGCTGATGCCGTTGTCGATCGCCAGGAACCCGACCACCTGGCTGACGGCATTGCGCCGCGTGACCATTAGCAGCAGTCCGATCAGCACCACCGACAGCGCCAGGGCGATATCCTGCCGCCCAGCCGGGTCGGTGCTGGCCGTGACCGGGATCATCACTCCGAGCGACAGCGCCACCAGCCCCACGCCGGCCAGCATGGTCGGGCCGATCCCGACCACCGGTTCGATCTCCCGATGAATGCCCAGCTGGAACACCATCCGGCGCAGCGCCCACGGTATGAAAATCGCCTTGAAACCCAGCGCGATCGCCGCCGTCACATAAAGGTGCGGCGCATCCTGCAGGCGCGCCTGCCAAGCTACCGACAGCGCCAGCAGCCCGGCCTGCAATGCCAGCACGTGCAGCAGCGGATAGAGCCGGTCCAGGTAGAGCATCATCAAGCCGCACAGCACCATCAGCCCGGCCAACATGTGTGCGACGTCGAATGAAAGCCCCATCAGAGACCAGCCGAGACGAACAGCAGCAGCGTGGCCAGCAGCCCCAACATCAGCGCTCCGCCCAGCAGGTTCGGCACCCGGAACAGTCGCATCTTGGCGATAGAGATCTCCAGCACGCCCAGCAACGTACCGGCCACCGCAAGCTTTAGTAGCCAGGCGCCGATGCCGATCAGGTAGCGCGCCGCACCGGCATCTCCGGCCACCAGCCCAAACGGAAAGAAGATGCAGGCGATGGCCGAGATCATCAGCAAGAGCTTGAGCGAGGCGGCCAGTTCGATCATCGCCAGGTGGCGGCCGGAATATTCCAGCACCATTGCCTCGTGAACCATGGTCAGTTCCAGATGTGTGGCCGGGTTATCAACCGGCATCCGTGCATTTTCGGCCACCGCGACGATCACGAAGGCAACCAGGGCCAGCGCCACCGATACCCGCAGGCCGGCCGCCGGTGACAGCATGAAGGCGGCGATGCTGGAGAGCTGCGTCGAGCCGACGATGACGGCAAGCGAGAGAATGACCATCAGCATCGCCGGCTCGGCGAGGGAGCCGATCATGACCTCGCGCGAGGCACCGAGCCCGCCGAAACTGGTGCCGATATCCATGCCCGCCAGGGCCAGCAGGAAGCGCGCGGCGCCGAGCAGGGCGATGATGGCGATGAGATCGCCGGTCCAGGAGAACAGCAGGCCAATGGCGAAGGTGGGCACCAGCGACGCGGCGACCCAGGTGAACGCGAAGATCAGGTAAGGCGCCGTGCGGAACAGCCAGGAGGCGTTCTGTGCCAGCACCACCTGCTTGCCGAGCAGTCGGCGCAGGTCGCGATAGGGTTGCAGCACGGAGGCGCCGCGCCTTCGTTGCAGCCGCGCCTTGACCTTGCGCACCAGCCCGGTGAGCAGCGGGGCAGCAGCCAGCACCAACGCCATCTGCGCGGCCTGAACCAGCAGCGGACCGATCACCGCCACAACGCAAGCGCCAGCAGCAATGCCACGAGGGCAAGGAACACGAAGCTGAGATAGCGGCGGATCGTGAGGAACTGCAGCTGGTTAAGCGTCTGCGCCACCGTCGACACCGCGATAGAGACGGGCGCGTAGAACAGCTCCCATACCAGGTCGCGGCTCGATTTCTCAATGCGCGCCGGATCGGTGCTGCCGGGCGGCGGCACGGTGATGGATTCATGAGCGAGGAAGACGCTGCGGCCGAACACGCGACGGATCGGCTGGGCGAAGCTCGCGGCGCTGTACTGGGTGGCCGGATGCGGGTCCGGGAAGCCGCAGTCCCAGGCCGGGGCGCGCCGCACTGCGTGGGAGGCGAAGCGGTGAATCGCCCAGATCGTCATGCCGGTGCTGGCCGCAATGAAAGCGAAGATCAGCAGGCCGTTGTAAGAGCTGCGCGAGGCGGCCACGGGGATGATCGAACCCCAGGGCAACCCCAGCTGCGTCGGCACATACGCCCCGACCAGCGCGCTGGAAATCGGTCCCAGCAGATCGATGATTGCACCCGGAAAGATGCCCGCCAGCAGACACAGCGCCGCGCAACCGAGCATCACGCCCACCGACCAGCGATCCACCTCGGTGGCATCCGCGGCGTCCGGGCTGCGCGGCCGGCCGAGGAAGCTGATGCCGTACGCCTTCACGAAACAGCCGCCGGCCAGTGCAGCGGCCAACGCGAGCAAGGCGCCGTCGGCGGGAACGGCCACCTTCAACCCCCATTGCGGCAGATCCGGCCGCAGCAGGATAGCCTGGAACGTCAGCCACTCCGAAACGAAACCATTCAGCGGCGGCAGCGCGGAAATCGCGGCGCAGCCGATCAGGAACGCGAAGCTGCTTAGGCGCATGCGGTGAATCAGGCCACCGAGCTGCTCCATGTCCCGCCGCCCGGTGGCCGTCACAACGGCGCCGGCCCCGAAGAACAGCAAGCTCTTGAACACCGCGTGGTTGAACACGTGGAACAGCGCGGCGGTGAGTGCGAGCGCCGTGGCTTCGGCCAGTCCGTTGGCGCGGAATGCCATCGCCAGCCCCAGGCCGATGAAGATGATGCCGATGTTTTCCACGGTGTGATAGGCCAGCAGCCGCTTCAGATCATGCTGCATCAGCGCGTACAGTCACGCCGAGCACGGCGGTGGCGCCGCCCAGCACCAGCACGACCATTGCGCCCCACCAGGTAGGCGCTCCCAGCAAATCGAAGACGATGCGGACGAACGCGTAGACGGCGACCTTGGTCATCACCCCGCTCATCAGCGCGGACACATGGCTCGGAGCGGCGGGATGGGCGAGCGGCAGCCAGGCGTGCAGCGGCACCAGGCCGGCCTTGGACCCCGCCCCGAGCAGAACCAGCAGCAGCACCGTCCCAACCAGCGTCGCGGACGGATGGTGCGCCCGCATCGCATCGAACGCGTACGCTCCGGCATCCCCGGCGAGTACGCTGAAGGCGAGCAGGAGCATGAAGCCGCTGAACGCGGCCATCAGCAGATAGACATAGCCAGCCTGCATATTCTCCGGCTGATCGTGATGCGCGATGACCAGCGCCCAGGAGGCGAGCGACATCAGCTCCCACGCGAACAGGAAGCTGAATGCGTCATCGGCGAGCACCACCAGCACCATGGCGCCCAGGAACACCGGATAGAACGGTAGCACCCGGTGCGGCGCGTGGTCGTGACGGCCGTACCCGATGGCGTAGAACTCGCGCCCGTCCCACCGAGCCCGGCGATGAACAGGAAAAACGCGGAGAGCGCATCCAGCCGGAAATGCGCGCCCACCCAGGGAAGCCCGAGCGGCAGGGTGACATTCGACGGGAGCGTGCTGATGGATGCCAGGGCGAGCCCGGCCAGCGCCACGCACACCAGGGCGGACGTGCCATAAACGGTCGGGCCGACGTACGCGCGCGGTGGGGTGGCGCCGGAACAGAACACGGCGCCTGCAGGCCCGAGCGCCAGCAGCAGGGCCACGCCGATCAACGCCGCGTCGATCATGCGGACGGTTCGCGCCCTTCGCTGGCGGGCCGCCGGAGCCGCACGCCGCGGCCGGCCCCAGTGCTGGGCGCATTCTCGTTGATTAGCTCGATGCCGGCCTGATCCAGCGCCTGCACCAGTTTCATCAGCAATTCGACGTTGCCGCGCACCACGCCGTCGCTCGCCTCCATCCGCTGCACGGTGGGGAGCGACAGGCCGGACAGTTCCGCGAGCGTCCGCTGGTCGATGCCGAGCAGCGCCCTGGCGGCCCGCATCTGTGCAGCAGTTATCATGTGTGGAACATGAATTGTGGTGCGTCAGCCTTGCAAGCCGCGGTCTGACATATCCTCAGCCTCAGTGCAAGCAACACCGCGGCTCGGCCCTCAACGAAGGGAAAAGCCGGAGCGGATGGGGTGGGACGGGCCGGCGGGCCGCCGAGCGTCGTGCTGGCCGATCAGGTGAAGAGCCACCACTGGCGGGCGCGCAAGGCAACCCGCAAAGGTCGCGTCAGCCCGGCCGAGTTGGCCGAGGTGCGGGCGAAGCTGGCAGCGCTGATCGGAGCGGCGTGATCATGGTCATCAAAGGATGGTCTTGCTGGATCTGATCAGAAGTAACGGGTTCCGAGGGCGAGCCCTTGGCGGGGTCTGGGGCAGCGCCCCAGCCTTGCTTTGCCGCCGCCAATCGCCACACTCCCGACCAACCAGAATGGAGGGAACGATGCCTCGCTTCGACGGAAAGATCGTGCTGATCAGCGGCGGTGCGCGTGGCCAGGGCGCGGCCGAAGCGCGTCGGATCGTCGCCGAAGGCGGCCGGGTAGTGATCGGCGACGTGCTGGACACCGAGGGGCAGGCGCTGGCGGTGGAGCTGGGCAGCGCCGCCCTGTTCCTGCATCACGACGTCACCGACGAAGCCGGCTGGGTTCGCGCCGTGGGCGCGGCGGTGAAGCTGGGCGGCCTGCATGGCATGGTCAACAACGCCGCCATCTATCTCCCAGCCACGCTGATGGAGACCGATGCCGCCCTGTTCGAGCGCCACATGCGCGTGAACCAGCTCGGCTGCTTCCTGGGCATGAAATCGGTCGTCCCTGCCATGGAGCGCTCCGGCGGCGGGTCGATCGTGAACATCTCCTCGGTGGCTGGCCTGCGCGGCTCCCCCGGCGCCTTCGCCTACAGTGCAACCAAGTGGGCCTTGCGCGGCATGACCAAGGCGGCGGCAATCGATCTGGCGCCGCGCGGCATACGGGTGAATTCCGTGCATCCGGGGCCGATCGACACCGAGATGCTGAAGGTGCGCAGCGAGGAGGAGAACCGGCACCGCACCCAGCTTGTACCGATGAAGCGCATGGGCACGGCGGAAGAAGTCGCGGACCTCGTGCTGTTCCTGCTGTCTGATGAAAGCAGATACATCACCGGCGCCGAGGTCAGCATCGACGGAGGCGTGTCGCTGTAGGGCAGGGGAACCAGGATGCAGCGCGACGAACGCGGGCTGGCGCTATCGACCGACAGCGCCGATGCCGCAGCCGCGTTCGATCTTGCTGTGGAACATTACCTGAAATACCATGCCGACACGATGACCCTGGTCGGCACGGCGCTGGAAGCTGACCCGCACTTCCTGATGGGATTTTGTTTCAGGGCATATCTGCTGCTGTTCACCTCGATCCCAGCATACCGAGCGCAGGTGGCGGAATTGCGGATCGCCGCCGAAGCGGCCGCGCCGGCCGCGACCCGACGCGAGCAACTGCATGTGAAGGCGCTGGCCGCGTGGGAGACCGGCGCGGTGGACCGCGCGTTCGCCGCGTGGCGCGAGATACTCGATCAGCATCCGACGGACCTGCTCGCGCTGCAGATTTCCGACCGCATGTGGTTTCGCCACGGACAGACCGCTGCGATCCTGGAGCAGGCGGATCGGCTGGCACCGGCATGGAGTCCCGACGTGCCGGGCTACAACTCGTTTCAGACGGTATGGGCCTTCGCACACGAGGAGGTAGGCGACACGGCAGGCGCGGAGCGCGCGGTGGATTCTGCACTGGAGCGGGACCGGACGAACTACTTCGCCCACCACGTAAAGGCGCATGTGTTCGACACCGATCGTCGGGCAGGGGAGGGGCGGGAGTGGCTGGCGTCCCAGGTGCCGCATTGGACGCGGGGCAACAACCTGATCCATCATCTTTGGTGGCATCGCGCGCTGATGGAGCTTGATCTCGGCAAGGTCGATGCGGTGCTCGCCAGCTATGACGCGAATGTTCGCAACCTGGACGGGCCGATGACCCGAGCGGCGCCGGACCATTATGTCGATCTGCAAAACGCCACGTCACTGCTGTGGCGGTTGGAGCAGAGTGGCGTGCCGGTCGGCGACCGCTGGCAGGAGCTGGCCGATAAAGCCGAGAAGCGGGTCGGCGATGCCGGTCATCTGCTGCTGGTGCCGCATCTGATGCTGGCGCTGGCCGCGACTGGACGGCACAAGGCGGCGGCGCGATTCCTGGCGGCGTTGCGCGAGGTCGCCGGAGGATCGTTATGGACGGCGCCTGCCATCGCCGATGTGGTGGTGCCGGTCTGCGATGCCGCGCTGGCGCACCGGCGCGGCGATCATGCGCGGGTCGTCGAGCTGCTCTGGCCGATCCGCCGGCAGATACGGCTGCTCGGCGGCAGCAACGCACAGCGTGACATGTTCCTGCAGATGCTTGCCGATGCGGCACGGAAGACGGGCCAGCGGGAAATGGTTGCGGAGATGTTGCGGGATCAGACAGCCGACGGAACCGGGACGTTCCCGATACGCGCCGGCTATGCGGCGGCCGCGTCCTGGCTCGATCAGCCGCTATGACAGCGCGGCATGCAGCAGTTCGAGCGCCGCGGCGCTAAACCGGCGCATATTCCCAACTCGATCGGCGTTTCCCGTTTCGAGCGTAATGACCTTCGCCACCGGGCCGTCGATCGCAATGCAGCTATGCCCGGCGGCATCGCCGTACCGGTTGCCGGTCGGACCGGTGGCACCGCTTTCTCCCAGACCCCAGCTTGCGTGGCAGCGCTCGCGCACGATGCGCGCCAGCAGCGCGGCATAGGGCCCGGTGGAGGCGCGCATGCCATCAGGCAGTGGGTCGGGGATCTCCAGGAAGGCGGATCGCGCGAAACGCGTGTAGATCACGCTCCCGCCAAGGAAATACGCGCTCGCACCGGGCACCGCCAGCAGCGCGGCCGAGATCAGCCCGCCAGTTGAAGACTCAGCGATCGCTATGGTTTCGCCACGTTGTTTCAGACGCCCGGAGATCGCCTCGGCGAGCGGCAACAGATCCTGCATGGTTACCCTTTTCCTTTCGCCAGGATGGCTTCGATCACACGCTGGGTTTGCAGCGCCTCCTCACCGGTAATGGCCGGATCGCGCCCGGTTTCCGTCGCCTCCAGAAAGTCCGTCAGCAGCGCCTTGTGGGGCTCGTGCGAGAAGCCCATCAGGTTGGCACCGCTGCCCGAACCGCCATCGTCGGCCAGCGTCTCTATGCCGCCATCCAGGAAATCGACGCGCAAAGCGCCGCCCTGCAGGCGCGCAACCCCGAGGCTTCCAATCACCTCGATGGATTCGGCGCGGCCGGGATAGGCCGCAGTGGTCGCCTGGATCGTTCCCGGTGCACCATTCCCCAGCCGCACCAGCGCGGCGGCAATATCCTCTGTTTCCATCCGATGCAGATCGGTGCGACCGACATAGGCGGCGTCAACATGAGAAATACCGACCAGCCATCGAAACAAATCGAGCGTGTGGATCGCTTGAGTGATCAGCACGCCGCCGCCATCGCGGGCGAGCACGCCGCGCCCGGGCTCATCGTAATAGGATTGCGGCCGCCACCAAGGCACCGACATGGCGGCGGCTTGCACATCTCCCAGGAGCCCCGCTCCGAGAATCTCGTGCAGCCGGCTGCTGCCGGTCCGAAAGCGCATCTGCAGAACCACCCCGAGTGCGCGCTTGGCCGTGCGACCCGCCGCAACGAGCTGTTCGGCGCGGTCCAGCGTGGCTTCCAGCGGCTTTTCGCACAGCACGTGCTTGCCTGCCGCAAAGGCCTCCCTGGCGAATTCCAGATGCCCATTGGCAGGGGTCAGTAGCAGGACCGCGTCGACCGACGGATCGTGGATCGCCTGCATGGTATCGGTGGTAACCGGCCAGCCATATCGCTCAGCAACCGACGCAAGCCGCTTCGTGCTGCTCGCAGCCGCCCAGACCACCCGCACGCGTCCGGCGAGGTCGCGCAGGCTTTTGGCGTGCGGCTCCAGCGCATTGCCGAGCCCGATAACGGCGATGCCGGTCATCGCGGCAACACCGGCGCAATTCGCGCCGCCCGCTCTTGTGCCTCCAACGCCAGCCGGCAAACCGTGAAAGCGTGTTGCTGCGGCATGGCAGTTTCCGTACGGTTGGCGATGTCGGCACCGAAGTCGCGGAAATACGTCACCGGCAGCCCGCTGCAGTCGATGTGTCGCGTACTCGATCCGTCCACCAAAAACAGATGGTCGGTTCCCTCCCGCCCGGCGATATCCACATATTTGCGCAGTTCGATCGTGCCCTGCGTTCCCAGAACGAACAGGCGGCCGTCGCCCCAGGTCGGCAAGCCATCAGCCGTGAACCAATCGACGCGCAGATAGCCACGGGCGGTTTCCGTTTGCAGCACCACCTCGCCGAAATCCTCGAACCCCGGAGCGATGACCATACTCGCCGACCGTGCTGCTGACGATGGTTGCGTCGGCGGTGCCGGTGAAGGCCAGGAACTGGTCGATCTGGTGGCTGGCGATGTCGTTCAGGATGCCGCCGTACGCCGAGCGGTCGAAAAACCAGGCGGGACGCAGCGCGCGGTTGAGCCGATGCGGGCCGAGCCCGATTGTCTGCACCACCCGCCCGATGCCCCCGGCGTGCACGATGTCCAAAGCCTTCAGGGTGGACGGGGTGAGGAACCGCTCGGAAAAACAAACCGACCAGATGCGACCGGTGTCGATCACAGTGCGCTGGATCTCGGCGAGCTGGTCACGCGAGGTGACCGCCGGCTTATCGACCATCACATCCTTGCCGCGCCGCATGGCCGCGATTGCCACCGCCGCCCGATCGCAGGGAACCGCTGCCGTGACGATGAAGTCGATCGCGGGATCATCGAGCAGATGGTCTCTCGTGACAGATGGCACCTGCGGAAACCGCTTGCGGAACCCAGCGAGGACGCGCGGGTCGCTGGTGTCAGGATCATGGCCGACGCAATCCTGGCCGGCCGCAATCAACCCCTCGACAAGGTCATAAATGTGCCGATGGTCCAGCCCGATCGCCGCGAAGCGCATTATCCCGACCTTCTTTCGAACTGGGCGCAGCGTGTGCGTGAGGGGGCAGGTGGTCAAGCCGAACCCCGGCTTGACAATCCGCCATGCAATCATGCACATACCCATGAACATGGTCAGCCATGGTGATCTCGTGCCTGCAACCGAACGTGTCGTTGTCCTAATGTCACCGGAGGAGAAGGAGAGGCTCGACTCCAAGGCTGCTCGGGCTGGCAGGATTTCGAGTGGTGAATTCGTGCGACGAGCCGTGGAAGCCTACGATGCCGACACGGCCCGCGAAGCGACCGAGTTGCGCCACCTGCTGGACATGCTGGCGCGCAGCCATGCCACGACGTTGGACCGCCTGGCCGCGAGCGAAAGGAAACTGGATGACACGCTAGCCTACCTGGCTCAGGTAGGTCTGGTGTCGTGAGCCTTTATGGCGATGCCGTCGGTGCAATCCGATCGATCATTCTGCTCGACGAGCGCGTGCAGTCCATGACGATCAAGATGGACAAGCTTGCCGACGCGGTACGCAACATTGCGGAGCGGCTGGTGCGGCTCGAAACGATCGTCGAGATCGCCCGTCAGGATGGCACCGTGCTGCGGATCGCGGCGCGACCCAATACTCCAGAGGCCGGATAGACCGTCGCTCTCACACCGACCCGCCGCCCAGCGTCTCGCTGTAGAACGGCCGCTGCGGGTCGATGTCGTTGTAGTACTCCGCCTGACACGACCCGTCATGAGCGAATCGCAGGATCACGAAACCATGCGCGTGGACGGATCCGTTGCAGCCGAGCGGCGGTGTCAGCAGCTTCGGCGGATCAACGAGCTTCGTCAGCGGATGATCCTCGTCCCCGATCAGCACCGGGATCGCGCCATGGCCGATGCAGCGGCCTTTCGCCAGGCCGAGATAAGGCGCGTAGATGCTCAGCGTGTGCTCGTGGCCCCAGAACCAGGCGGCGATACTGCCCCCTTTTTTCGCCGCGGCCTGGGCGAAAACGGTGAAGCTCTGTTGCAGGTTCGGGTTATAGGGTGTCAGCGCGCCGCCGGGTCCTGCCGGTCCGATCTGTGCAAAAGCCGAAAATAGCTGATGGTGCGACAACAGGATGGTCCTTCCGGGGAACTCCGCAATACGGGCGCCGAGCCAGTCCTGCTCCTCTGCCCCGATGTTCACCAAAACGTTCTGTACGTCGAACGGAGAATAGTCGAACCGGCCCGTATCCATGGCGATGAACTGCCATTGCAGGTCGGTACTGCGCAGGCAGAAGAAGCTCGCCGGCTGCGCGACGAGCGGTGGTGGATTGAGTGTCGGCAGCAGCCCATAGAAACCGACGCCGCCGCAATACATGTCGTGGTTGCCAGTCAGGTTGTAGATCGGAACCCGGGTGCGGTCGAACGTCCGGTTCAGGATCGCCGCGAAGTTGCGGTCGCATTCCTCTGGCGTGCCAGAATAATAGATGTCACCCAGATGAATGATGATATCTGGATTGAATTGCGCCATCTGATTCAGCAGGTTGATGGCGGCGGAGGTTCCGGTGCCCCAGTCAGCCATCATGGCCACCACGGAGCCCGGCCTGAACGTCAGGATCGGCATATCCGGCTCCGGCTGGATATATTGCGGCTCGCGACGCTGGCCGTTGGGGCCGAAATAGTTGACATATTCGGTGACGGTTTCCACCCAGCGCGGATCGAATTGTCCCCCCTGCAGCTCCGCGGCGATGGCGGTGGCAGCGGCCTTATTTCCTGCCAGTTTCGCCTGCAGCAGTTCGTACGCCAGCCGCGCGGTATCCCAAGCGTCCTCGGCAATATGCGGGGGTGCCTGAACGGGGATCGCCAACCCGTTGTTCTGCAACGTGGCAACCTGTGCGGCCGCACGCACGGTCTCGTTTTCCAGCCCCGGGCGCGGTGCGTCGGGCGGAAGCTGTTCACGCACCGCCGACTCGACCGCAGACTGATAGATCGACAGGAAATGGTCGCGGAAGGTCTGCGGATCGAGGGACATGTGTTTGCCTCTTGTTGTTACGTTCAGTCAGCCGCGATCAGACGCGAGGCGCGTTCGGCCAGCGCGGCGATGGTGCGGGACGGATTGACCCCCACTGCCTCCGGCACGATTGCGCCGTCCAGCACGAACAGGTTGCGGTAGCCGAATACCTCGCCGCGATGGTCCACCACGCCGTTGTCCGCGCCCCGTTCCCATGCCGCAGCCACCCAGGGGATGCGGCGTCACCAGGTAGTGCAGCAAGCTCCAGGTCGGTGGCACCAGCGGCGTGCCGCCGGTTGCGCGTGAAAGCGCCTGGTGCGTGCCGACGATCGAATCCATCAGTGGCCGGGACTGCGCAACGTCCCAATCCAGTGTCAACTCCCAGTTCCCGATGAGTTCGAGCGGGCGATGCAGGCGAAGCTGCCCGTTCGCCGCATCGACCCCCTGCGCGAACCACGGCATTACGTTGCTCAACTGCGCCTGCGCGAGCAGGTCGTTCCGCATCCAGTCCAGCGCGATGCGGGCGATCGGGTCTGTGCTTGTGGCCGAAGTCACCAGGTCTGCGAGCAGATTCGGCAAACCGCCATCCTGGATCCAGAACGACTGGCCATCGCGGCTGCGATCGAGGAAGTCGATCGCGCAGGTGATCGTCGGCCCGTGCGACGGTTCAGGCTTGCGGTTCAGATAAAGTGCCGGCGTCAGGAAGTCGCCATTGCTGCTCCAGTCACGACCGAGACGCTGACTGATGTTCGGCAGCGTGTGCAGCACGTCGCGGCAGCGCAGCAGCAACTCGGTCGAGCCGAGCGAGCCGGCGGAAACCACGACGATCCCGGCGGTGGCGCTGCCCGGCTGACGAGCGTCCTGCGACAGCCGGTCGAAATCGACGCGCCATCCGGCACCGACCGGCTCGATCCCGGTAACCAGATGCAGCGGCCGGACGTCCGCACCCTTGGATTCGGCCAGCGCGAGATAGGTGCGATCGAGCGTGTTCTTGGCATCGACCGGGCAGCCGATATCGCAGTTGCCGCAATGGACACAGGTGCCCTGCTCAATCCCCTGCGCGTTCTTGTGCCAGACCGTGCGGCTGGTATCGCCGGTCGGAGCCGGCGCGTTGAAGTCGAAGTTTTTGTCGAATGAAACGGCAAGATCGAGCAGTCGGAAGCGGTCGCCGGCGCCGATTGCGTCGGCGGCGTCGCGCATCAGGTGCATGCGCGGCGTCCATTGATTGTCGGGCACGCGCTGCACGTTCATCACCGCTCCCACCGTGGCGTAGTGCGGCGCCAGCTCGGCGGGTGTGATCTCCGGCGGCCACCCGGCGGCGAACGCGCTGTCCGCCGGAACCGCCGAGATGTTGGCGTAGATCAGCGAGCCGCCGCCGACCGCGGCGCCCAACGCCACCGCCATGTGCGGAAATACCCGCAGGTCGATCCAGCCATTCTCCCGTTCAGGATGATGCTGGTCCCAGATCCAGTCCTTGCCGGTCACGCTGGGATAGCTGTTGCGATCCCATCGCCGTCCGCGTTCCAGCACCAGCACGCGCGCACCGGACTCGGCCAACCGGGCGGCGGCAACCGACCCGCCGAATCCGCTGCCGATCACGATGACGTCGAAATCCATGGACGTGTTCCGTCAACCGCGGCCGAGATGCATGCCGTAGCTGTCCCACATCTGGCCCAGGAAGAAACGGCCGAACCGGGCGACCGCCGCGGCAGTCTGAGCCGCATTGGTCGCGCCGGGCGCGCTGGTGGTGCCCAGCATGCGGATCAGGTCGGCCACGCCGAGAGTCAGCACGCCGGCGCCGACGATCGGCCCTGTCGAGTCCGTGCCTTCATGCAGCAACGTGTAAAGCGTGGTGGTCTGCTTCCACGCGTCGATGGCCGGATCGTCACGCACCTCCTTGCGGCCGGCGAGATAATACGCCTTCCCGGCATGCTGAAATCCAAGCTCATAGACCATGTATTTCAAGCCCCGGCTGGCCGCTGGGATTGAACAGGTTGAACACGCCGTTCGTACCTTCCACCGTGCCGCCGAACGGGGCGTACTCGATCGACCCGGCCAGCGAGCCCGGATGCTCCGGTTCGTTCAGAAACCGGTCGATATCGCGGATCAGCACCGTCGCGTGCAGCGCGAGCGTGGTTCCTGCTGTCTCGCCCTTCTGCCGTCCCGTCTCCGGGATCGGTCTCGCCCAGGGCAAAGCCGCCCGCCATGGTCTCCCGGAACGAAATCCCGATCGTCTCATCGTGCATGTGGGTGATCTCCGGCGTCAGGGGCAGGCCGCCCGGGCGGCGCGACGCGAGATATGCCTTCGCATCGGCATAGCCGAGCGCGATCAGCGTGGCGCCATCGATGCGGCCGAAGAAATAGTCGGGATCGAGCGGTAGTGGATAGTCCGGACGGATCACATGCAGCACGATCGGCTCGTGCCGTCCGCCGACCGGCTCACCACCCGCGATCCGCGCATTGATCTCGCTGATCCGGTCAAGCTCTTCGAACAGCGCTCCATTGGCGCTCATTTCGATCATGTGGACATATTGCCGGAACGCGCCGTCGTAATACCGGCTGCTGTTGCCGATGCACCAGACCAGCCAGATTTCGTCGGCGCCGCGCCGAACCGCCTCCATCAGGTTGGCGTCCTTGATCCACACTCCGTCGGTGTAGAAGGCGCCGTCCTTTTGCACCGCCGGCATGAAGATCGGCAGCGAGACGCCCGCTACCAGAAGATCGAGGCTCAACGCGGTGTGCTCGATCGTTTCCAGCGTCTTGCGCGAGAAGTTGCACAGGTTGAATGTGCCTGCGATCCCCACCGCCTCATTGATCCGCGCAACGTCGATGCCGAGCTGTGGAAATACCTTGTTCACCACGCCGTCGGCGCTGCCCATTGCCGGCAGATCGGGCCCGCGCAGATAGTCGGCCAGCGGCATGAAGCCCATGAAATCCTTGGGATCCAGCGCCCGCCAGCGTGCCACCATCTCCTGCGGCGTGAGCCCGGACAGCAGCATCGCCAGGTTCATCGTCCCGCCGGAGGTTCCGTCGGCGTGATGGAAACACAGTCCCGCCTCCGCCAGTGCCTGCAACACGCCGGCCTGATATGCCACGCGCATTCCGCCGCCAGCCAGGATCAGCGACCGTCGTGGGCCGGCATAGTCGGCTTGTGGCGCAAAGAAGGTCGCATGGTTCGCCGCGCCGGGCACCGCTCCTGCACTCATGCGGGCACGTTCTCCTTCGTCCGCCCGGGCACGGGGGCTGAGGGCGGCGGCAGCCATTGCTCGCTCTCCCCCAGCCCGACGACGCTTTCCAGCCCCTCCGGTGGTGTGGTGGGCGGCTGCTGATAAGCGCAGAACCAGCTCTCGAAATGGTCGTCCAGCACGCCGGTGACTTCGGGCAGATAGAGCGTGGCGACCGGGTCCGGCTCCAGCCCGATCGTCTTCAGCACCTGCACGCGCGGCACATCGCCGATCACCAGCCGCGCGGCGCCCTTGCGGAACAGGGAAAAACCGGCCTTGCCCGAGAAATAAATCGTCGACTTCATCAGCAGCCCGCGAAACGCACAGTAGTTCACGGCACTTGTGCTGATCGGCAGCCAAACTGAACGGGGACGTTCCACTTCGAAATAGACGCCGAGCTGGCCGTCCAGGTCGGTACTGGCTGCTGACCGTCCGTTGGCCCTCGATATAGTTCAGATTGGCCTGATGCTTGGGCATCCCCCAGATGCCCTTGCCGCCTTTCACCGAAACCTCGGTGCTGACTGGCAGGTCATACACCCACTGCCCGGTGCCATACAGGCCACGCAACAACGCTGGCAGCAGCGGTGGCGCGGGGCGCCCACCATGCGTGCAGGCCAGCGCGATGCTGAACTCGATATATCTGCCGATATTCGTGTGCCGGTAATCGACCACGGTCACCAGCAGCAGGGCCTTGTTCCATAGCACGAACGGGTGCACCTCGTCGCCCTGCAGCAGCACGCGGGCCTTCACCGGATCGCAGGGAAATGCCGCCAGAATGGTGGATGATTTGATCCCCTGCACCGGCATCTGGAACGCAATGTCATCGACCAGCGCATGCCGGCCGGTCTGCTGGGCGATGCGTCGCGGCTGGGCCATTCACGCGGGCTCCTTGTCCAGTTCCTCGATCATCAGCGGGAAAACGTCGCGTGCCGCATCCTTGCCGATGAACACGTCCAGGTGCCCATAATCGGGCAGCCTGTGCAGTGTGTGGAAGCCGGGACGCTGCCGGTCGAACCAGTCAAACGTTTCCTGCTGGCTCTCCGGCAGGAAGCACCGGTTGTTCTGCCCGGCAAAGAAGGCGAAACGGGCATCGGTTTCAGGCGGCGCCACCCCGAATGCAGCCGGCAACCCCGGCAATCCGTCCACCGCCACCAGATGGCCAGCCAGTACGCACCGGTAGATCTGCTGGAAGAAGCTCACCGGCACCTTGGCGAATTCGTCATTGATCCAGGCATGCGTTTCCGGATTCAGGTTGGCGTGGCTCCACAGCGTCGGAAAACCCACGCCATAGGTAAAACTGACCAGCCGGCAGACGATATTGTCGCATTCATGGTGGGTCGCCTTCACCCAGGCGGTGATCAGCTTGGCAATGGTGGTCGGCGCCAGTTTGCCCCATTGCGGGTCGAGATAATCGAGCAGCCTGCCAAGCACCGGAAGCGACAGGCGGAACTTGATCCGGGTGACCTCTGGAATGCGTGGATGCAGGGCAACGGCGTTCGAAACGATAGTGCTGACCTTCGGTACCAGTCCGGCGACGGCCGACATCATGAAGCTGGTGGAACCCTGGCAATGGATGATCGCCTTGATCCTGTCCGCACCGGTCTGGTCGGAGATGGTTTCAACCGCGCGCGGATGATCGTACAGCGCCGCCTTGTCCAGCGTCCAGGGATTTGGAGGCAAATCGATGCTGGCGCGCCAGTTCTCCAGCCACACATCGTAGCCGTGCGCCACCAGGGCCGCGACAATGGTGGTATCTGTCGGAGGACGAAACAGGTTGGCCCGCACGCCCGCCCCATGCACCAGCAGCACCGGCCCGCGAGAGGGCGGGCGCGGGCCGCGCAGATGAAGAAGGTTCAGCTTCATCCCGTCGCCCGCAGTGAATGGCACCACGGTCTGTTCGACCTCCCGCGGGTCAAGCGGGGCTGGCATGGAATCCTCCTATTTGCCTGAAGGTTAGCGCGCCGGCCACGCGGGTCGCAATGAAAATGCAGCATGCTGTCTTGGCCGCGCGCGACAGGCAGGCCAGAATGCGCCGCAACGACAGCTCAAGGGAGAAGGAATATGGCTGAACGCGTCGCGGTCATCACCGGAGCCGGCAGCGGGATCGGCCGCTCCTCGGCACTTGCGTTGCTGAAGGACGGATACGCGGTGGCCCTGGCGGGTCGCCGGAAAGAGGCGCTGGAGGAGACGGCGTCGATGGCAAAAGGCGGCAAACCATTGGTGGTGCCCACCGATGTGCGCGATCCGGACGCGGTAGCCGCGTTGTTCGCCAAGGTGAAGCAGGCATTCGGCCGCCTCGACGTGCTGTTCAATAATGCCGGCGGCAATGTGCCGAGCACTAATTTCGGCGATTTCACCTGGGAACAATGGCAATCCGTGGTGGCGGTGAACCTGAACGGAATGTTCCTGTGCGCCAACGCCGCCTTCCGCATGATGCGCGACCAGCGGCCGATGGGCGGGCGGATCATTAATAACGGTTCGATCTCGGCGCATGCGCCCCGCCCTGGTTCGGCGGCCTACACCACAACGAAGCACGCCGTGACCGGCCTGACGAAATCCATCGCCCTGGATGGACGGCAGTTCGATATCTGTAGCTCGCAGATCGATATCGGCAATGCGGTGACGCCGATGACAGCACGTTCCACAGCCGGTCAATGCAGCCACACGGCGCGATGATGCAGGAGCCTCGAATGGACGTGGATCATGTCGGCGAGTCGATCCGGTTCATGTCGAACCTGCCGCTCGACGCCAACGTGCAGTTCATCACCATCATGGCAACGAAGATGCCGTTCGTCGGCCGGGGTTGATTTAAATGCGGCACGCGGCATGGCTGCTTTCGGCAGTTCTGGCGTCACATGCCGCGGCCGCGCTGGCCGCCGATCACGTCACGTTCGGCCTGGACTGGAAAGCCGAGGCCGAATATGGCGGCTTCTACCAGGCGGTCGCCACCGGCATCTATGCGCGTCACGGGCTGGACGTCACGATCGAGCAAGGCGGCCCGCAGATCAATCACATGACCCTGCTGATGGCGGGCCGCATGCAGTTCAACCTCAGCGGCGGACAAGCCATCGAGTTCGTCGAGCAGAAGATGCCCTTCGTCGCGGTGGCGGCAATCTTCCAGAAGGATCCCTCGGTGCTGATCGCCCATCCGGGTGTCGGCAACGACAGTTTCTCGGCGCTGAAAGGCAAGCCGATCGAGATCGCCGCGGATGTGCGCGCCGGCTGGTGGCGCTTCCTGGCCGGCAAATACGGATACGGCGACAGCCCAGATCCGGCCATACACGTTCAGCCTGGCGCCGTTCCTGGCGGACAGGAATCTGGTCCAGGAGGGTTACCTGGGATCGGAGCCGTTCCTGATCGAACAGCAGGCGCATTTCAAGCCGGTAGTGCTGCCGCTCGCCGACGCCGGTTATCTTGGCTATGACAACATCATCGCCACCAGCACGAAGCTGGTCGCGACAAACCCCGGCCTGGTGCAGCGGTTCGTAGATGCCTCGATCGAAGGCTGGTATTCGTATCTGTACGGCGACCCGTCACCGGCCGACGCTCTCATCCGCAAGGCCAATCCGGACATGCCGCAGGAACTGATCGACTACGGGCGGCACGTCATGATCGACCACGGGGTAGTCGATTCCGGCGACACGCAACAACTGGGCATCGGCGCAATGACAGACGCACGCTGGTCAGCGTCCTATCAGTCGATGGCGGCCGTAGGTGTGTATCCGAAAGGGTTGAATATCGCACCTGCCTACACGCTGCGCTTCGTCAATCATCGCGCGGGCATGGAGATGAAGCGCTGAGCGTCCGCTCGCCACGCCCCTGGAAGGGGCTGGATACCGGCCGGATGCCGGTGTTCATCGGCTACGACCAGGCCGAGCGCATGCTCGCAGCCCTGCTGGATCGGGCTGCGCAATGGCAGCCCGATGTGGTCGTCGGCATTGCTCGCGGCGGGCTGGTCCCCGCAAGCATGGCGGCCGGGCTGCTGGCCCTGCCGCTCGCCATGTTGGCATGCGACCGGCAAACCCTTGTCGCGGAATGGCTTGGCCCACCCCCGGACGGCCATCGCGTGCTTCTGATAGATGATTGCTGCGCGACAGGTGAAACTATGGCCGCGGCGCGCGCGGCCTTGCGCGACGAAGGACGCGAGGTGTTGGCGCTGACCCTGGTCCACGATCCAGAGACCACCGCGTTCGTGCCCGACCTGTCGCACCCGATGCGCGAACTGTTCCGTTTCCCATGGGAACGGGGTGAGGCAACGCCGGCGGCAAGGGCGCTGCGAGCGACCGGGGCCGCGGCAGATCGCAGAACCGAGGCGCCCTTTGTAGGGCTGGATCTGGATGGCGTGTTTCTGCCGGACATTCCGCGCGCGGAGTATGCCTCGGATGTGGTCGCCGCACTGGCGCGGCGGCACGCGCTGGAGCCGTTCGCGACGGTGCCGGCGTTTGTGCCGGAGCGGGCGGTGGTGATCACCGGCCGGTATCATGGCGACCGAGACCGCACGATTGAATGGGTCAAGCGGTGGGTACACGCAGACCTGCCGGTGGAATGCCGGCCGCCGGGGCTAGCCGATGATGTCGGCGCTTTGACGCGCTACAAGGCCGAAACCGCCACCCGCTGGGGCTGCACGCATTTCATCGAAAGCGACCCCGAACAGGCGATCCGCATCGCCGCTGCCGCCCCGCATCTGATCGTGACCTGGTGGTCCGCGGCGGAAGCGCGTGCCTGGCTGGTCGGGGCGGCCGGAGCGCCGCGAAATGCCGAGCGCGCGTAGGCCTAATGGCGTCGCGTCCGGCCCATCAGCGGCAAACTCTCGAACAATGTGGGTGCCTCTCCGACCTCGGCGCGCTCGATGCCGAGCAGGCGCAGCTTCGTCGTGACACCGCCGGCCGCCGAGAAGCCGCCGATCTTGCCACCGGCTGCGAGCACTCGGTGGCACGGCACGATGATCGGAAACGGATTCTGCCCCAACGCCTCGCCGACCTCGCGCGCCACACTCCGATCCCCAAGTCGCGCCGCGATCTCGCCGTACGACAGGGTGCTACCCGGCAGGATGGTTCGCGCCGTCGCATAGACACGCTGGTGGAACTCCGGCACGTCCCGCATATCGAGCGCGATCGATGAAAGATCGCGCTGTTCGCCACCCAGCAACCCGGCGATCGCTTCAATCGTATGCAGGACTTCCGGCGGCGGCGCCGTCTCGCATAAGTCCGGATATCGCCGCCGCAGCCGCGCCTGAGTCGCGGTATCGCTTCGTTCCGGCAACTGGACACCAACGATGCCGCGCGCCCCCCACGCGATGCCGCATCGTCCGACTGCCGTATCGAAGAGCGTGTATCCTGGTGCCGACATGATGCGTCAACTCCTAGCATCTGTCGTGAGGCGCCGCATCTCCCGGATCTTGCTCTCGGCTCCGCCTGAAATCCGGTTCTTGTTCAGTGAATCACGCGTACGCTGCCGCCGATCGCCCGCCTTCAAACCGCTTCCATGATCCGGTCCCACAGGCGATTGCCTTCGCGGCTGCCGAAGAAGATGTCGGTCGTGACTTCCTCCACGCTCCGGCAACCGGTGTAGGCCATCGTCTTGTCCAGCTCGTTGCGGATGACATTGATCGCATGTGCGGCGCCGGCCTGGCCGCCGACCGCGGTGCCATACAGCGTCGCGCGGCCGGTCAGCACGCATTTCGCCCCGAGCGCCAGCGCCTTGGCTATGTCCGATCCGCGCCGCACGCCGGAATCCAGGATCACCGTCGCCCGCTCGCCCACCGCCTCGGCGATTTCCGGCAGTGCGTCGATCGTGGCAACCGCGCTATCCATGTTCCGGCCGCCATGATTGGACACGATGATGCCGTCCACGCCGTACTCAATCGCCTTCACCGCGTCATCCGGCCGGTTGATCCCTTTTACCATCAGAACGCCCGGCCATTTATCACGGAAGATGCGGATATCGTCCCAGCAGAGCGAGTCCTGGCGCATGAACTCCCGTGCACCAGGATCCGTGGTAATCGGCCGGCGATACGGATCGGGATAGTTCTCGTTGCGCGGCATGCCGATCGTGCTGAGGTAATGCATCAGCACGCGGAAGAACCAGTCCGGGTGCATCGCGATATCCCACGTAAAGCGGGCAGTGGGATGGAACGGCAGCAGAATCCGTTGCGCGGATTGTATTCCCGGTTCGGTGGCACGATCGTATCCACCGTGACGATCAGCGCTTCGAACCCGGCGCGCTGCGCCCGATTGATCAACTGGTACGACAGCTCCCGCTCCTTCCAGACGTAAAGCTGGAACCAGAGCCGGCCGCCCGCTTCCTTGGCAATCGTTTCCATCGCCGTCATGGAGCTTGTGGCCATGGTGAACGGAATATTGGCGGCGGCAGCCGCTTTGGCGAGTTCCAATTCACCCAAATACCAGCACAGGCCGGCGGCGCCTGTCGGTGCGATCGCCATCGGCATGCCGGCCGGCTTGCCGAACAGAGTCGTGGCCATGCTCCTGCCGGACACATCGACCAGCGCGCGATGACGCAGCTTGATACGCTCGAACGCCGCGCGGTTGTTGCGCAGCGCCACTTCATCTTCGCTGCCACGATCGACGAACTCGAACACACCGCGTGGCAGCCGCCGCTTGGCGGCCAGGCGCAGATCATTGATGTTGTAGCAACGGCTCAGTGCAGACATTCGCGACGCTCCCGATATCGGGATGATGAAGCACGGCTGCGCCTTGTCAAGCGAGGCGGGTGTTTGATCAGCCTGTCAGCATCAGGTTGCGGTGCTAATCCACTTCACGCAGCACCTCGGTTTTTACCGGCAGCACTTCCCCCATCCAGGTGGCGTGCAGCGTATGGTCGTCGCGCGGGCGGCCCGATTCTGGATGCAGCAATACGGTCAGCTCCATCCGGTTGAGCATCAGGAACGGGACCAGGGTGGGAAACAACTCCGGGCCGAATGCGATCTGGTACATCGCCTGGACATGAGGTCCCACCGGTCCGTCATGCCACCGACCCATGCGGGCGGTGGGAAAGCGCTCCTCCGCCCATCGCCGCAGCAGTGCGGCGCGGTCCTTGGTGGCGTCGTCGTGGAAATAGACATGGGCGTGGTAGTCGGCGATCGAACCGACATCCTTGGGTTGTTCAGGCATCGCTTTCCTCCAACCTGCGTTTGACCTCACGCTTCGTCACCTTGCCGTAGCCGGATTTCGGCAGCTCCGGCCAGAACACGAAACGCAGCGGCCATTTATACTTCGCCAGCCGCCCCTCCAGATGCGCTAACAGCTCCGGCTCCGCGATGTCGGACCCAACCAGCACGGCCACCCCGCATTCGCCCCATTTCGGGTGTGGCATGCCGATCACGCAGGCCTCCGCTACTGCGGGATGAGTCAGCAGCACCTCCTCGATCTCGCGCGGATAGACATTGGAGCCGCCCGAGATGTACATGTCCGAGGCGCGCCCGGTGATATACACGAAGCCGCGTTCGTCCATATGGCCCAGGTCTCCGGTATGGAACCAGCCGCCTGCAAACGCCTTTTCGTTGGCATCGGGATTATTATGGTAGCCGGCCAGCACGGCAGGGCCGCGCACGCGGATTTCGCCGGTCTCGTTGTCGGACAGGCGCTGACCGTCCGCGCCGAAGATGGCCACGTCCATGCCAGTGCGCGGATAGCCGCAGCTTCCTACCGGCATCTCGTCGTCGTCCAGGCTGTGCAACGCCGCCGGCAGGACGGTGATCGCGCCGGTGACCTCGCCCATGCCGTAATATTGCACCAGCACCGCCCCGAGCTTCCGCAATGCATGGCACTGATCGGCGCGGTACATCGGCGCGCCGGCATAAATGACGTAGCGCAGTGAGGTATGGTCGTAGCTGTCCACCGCATCGTGCCTTGTCAGCATCATCAGGATAGTGGGAACGGTGAACAGGTTGGTGACTCGATGCCGCTCTATCAGCGCCCATGCTTCCGCACAGTCCAGTTTTTCGCCGGCGAGTAGCACGCTGGCGGCGCCGCGGGGCACCTGCACCAGCGCGTGCACCCCGGCGCCATGCGACAGCGGCGCGACCACCAGCGAAACGTCGTGTTCCGTGGTGCCTGGAATCAGATCGGCCAGATGGTTGTTGACGACGAACTGCATTTGGCCATGGGTGAGCACGGCAGCCTTCGGCCGTCCCGTGGTACCGGACGTGTAAAAGAACCAGGCAGGATGGTCGCGATCCACATCGGTCGGAACGGTCAGGACATCGCGACAGCCAGCGATAGTTTCCCACGATACGGCGCCACCCCATTCCCCCTCGGCAACCGAACGCCCGGGCGCCGAACCGTCCAGCCATAATTCAACGTGCAGCACAGGGTTGGCTGCTCGCGCCGCAGCGGCATGTTCAGGGAACGCCGTATCGAAGATATGCACCGCGGCGCCGGACGACTCCGCCAGATAAGCGACCTCGGGCGGGGTAAGGCGGAAATTGGTCGGCACCCAGACCGCGCCGATCATCCAGGCCGCCCACATCGTTTCAAGCATCGCGGTGCAGTTGCGCGAATGCACCAGCACGCGGTCGCCGGACCGCACGCCACGGGCGGTCAGCGCGCCCGCCGCCGCCTGCACGCGGTCAGCCAGTTCGCGCCATGTCCAGACACTTTCGCCGCGAATCACCGCCGGCCGGCCGGGCCACCGGCGCGCGGTCTGCAACAGCAGGCAGGCGAGATTCGCGGTTGGGATCAGCGTAGCCGCTCCAGGATCGACACGTAGTTGGCGACCGCGGCCCCGCCCATGTTGAACACGCCACCAATGTTCGCCTTCGCCAATTGCATTCCCTCGGGCGCCTGCCCGGTTAGCTGCATCGCGACCAGCGCGTGCATGGAAACCCCGGTAGCCCCGATCGGGTGACCCTTTGCCTTCAGCCCCCCCGACGGGTTCACCGGCAACTTTCCATCCTTCTGCGTCCAGCCTTCCAGCACCGCACGCGCGCCCTGACCCGGCGCCGCCAGCCCCATCGCCTCATATTCCAGCAACTCGGCGATGGTGAAACAATCATGCGATTCCACGAACGACAGATCGTCCAGCTTCAGTCCGGCCGCATCCAGCGCGTGCCGCCACGCCTGCGCGCCACCCTCGAATTGCGTGATGTCGCGCTTGCTGATGGGTAGGAAATCATTCACCTGCACCGCCGCGCGGAAGCGCACCGCCTTGCCCATGCTGCGCGCGGTGTCCTCATCGGTCAGCACCAGCGCGGCGGCGCCGTCCGACACCAGGGAGCAGTCCGTCCGCTTCAACGGCGGCGCGACATATGGATTTTTTTCGCTCACCTTACGGCAGAATTCAAACCCCAGATCCTTGCGCATCTGCGCGTAAGGGTTGGCGACTCCGTTCTTGTGGTTCTTCGCCGCAATCGCCGCCAGGGCATCCGACTGATCGCCATAGCGCTGGAAATACCGTTCGGCGATGCGTCCGAACACGCCGGCAAAGCCGGCCGGAATATCCAACTCCTCCTTCTTGTAACTTGCCTTCAGCAAAATATCGCCGACCTCCGGCCCGGGCGTCGCCGTCATCTTCTCCACCCCGATCACCAGCGCGAACCTCCCGCGCCCGGCAGCCAGAAAATCGCGCGCACCGTGGACAGCCGCCGAGCCGGAGGCGCAGGCATTCTCAAACCGGGTGGCCGGTTTGAAGCGCAGCTCCGGCAAATGCTGCAGCACCAGGGAGGCGGGAAAATCCTGCGCCGAGAACCCGTTATTGAACAGGCTCACGAAGCTTGCCTCGATCTCGCCCGGCGAAATCCCGGCATCCGCGATGGCGGCGCCGGCAACACGCCCGATCAGGCTCTCGACATCCGGGTCTTCCAGCTTGCCGAACGGGGAATGTGCCCAGCCGACGATGCAGGCTTCGGTCATGTGTGCCGCGCTCCTGTGATGATCCAGACTGCTACATCTTACGGCAGCAGCCGAACGAAGGCGACAGTCGGCGGACGGCCGGCGAAGGACCGGAAATTCCCCGTTTGCGTGCGGATAACGGTTGCGGGAAGAAGCAGGGGCGGTCGTTGCAACGCGTGGCCCAGGTAACAGTGGAGGAGGAGGCGATCATGAAGATCGGCATGTTCATCAACACGCAGTTCCCGGCCGGTGACTCCGTGGCGGCTCGTGTGCCGGAGCTTGTGGAGCAGGTCCGCGTGGCGCGCGACGCCGGTTTCGCATCGCTGCTGTTCCCCCATCACTACCTCACCGCGCCGCTGCAGATGCTGCAGATCACGCCGCTGATGGCCTACTTGCTGCGAGAGGCCCAGGGAATGACGGTTGGCGGCAACATCCTGCTGCTGCCGCTGCTCAATCCCGTGCATGTCGCGGAGGAAGCGGCGACGCTGGATGTGCTCAGCGGAGGAAACTTCGTGCTGGGCGTCGGACTCGGCTATCGCCCCGGCGAGTTCACCGCGTTCAACGTATCACTGAAGGAGCGCGCCCCGCGATTTTCCGAAAGCATCGCGCTGATGCGCCGCCTGTGGACGGGAGACAGCGTCTCGTTCGACGGCCGCTTCTACTCGGTGAAGGACCACGGCATCAGCCTCAAGCCGCTCCGGCCCGGCGGACCTCCGGTCTGGGTGGCCGGACTGGTGGAAGCCGCGGTGAAGCGGGCGGCGCGCATCGGCGACGCGTGGCTGATCGCCAACGCCACCACGCTCGGCGCGACGGAGCCACTCATGCGTATCTATCGCGAAGCATTGCAGGCGGCCGGCCGGCAGGTGAACGAGTTCCCCATCGCGCGCGAATGTTACGTCGGCGAAAGCCACCGCACCGCCATGCAGGAATGCCGCGCCGCGCTGGAATACAAATACGCCTCCTACGCGGCGTGGGGAATGGAAAGTCCGACCGCCGGTATGACATTCGAGGAGATGGCAAAAGACCGCTTCATCATCGGCGACGCGGTCTCCGTGAAGGAAGAGATCGCGCGCTGGCAGGAACGGCTGGGCGTCAATCACTTCATCATGCGCGTGCAATGGCCCGGATTGCCGCAGGAAAAGGCGCTCGCCTCGATCCGGCAACTCGGCAGGTTGCGTGAATGATTACTGGCGGTAATCATTCACTGCCATCTTGTGCGGGTTGCGATTGCAGCTATTGTTCGGCCGCTTCGCGGCTGATGTGGGGAAACGTAATGATATTGTCACGGCGCGGAATGATTCTTGGCTCGACAGCGCGCCTGACTGCGCCGGCGATTCTGCGCACCGCGCCGGGCGCCGGATCAGGAGAGCTTTACCTACTAGCAAAACCAACGCACCAGGGAGGTTGATCAATGCCGATTACCCGTCGCCACGTGTTGGCCGGCACCGCTGCCGGCGCCGCATCGCTCGCCACCGGCCTGGCTCGCCCAGCAATCGCCGCGTCTGAGCCGATCCGGATCGGCTTCCTGCCCGGCGCTGACCGGGCCCAGCTCCTCAACCGGCGTGGGAATCAATCGCGGCACCGTCCTGGCGGTGAAAGAGATCAACGCCGCCGGCGGCGTGAATGGCCGGCAAGATCGAGTTGATCGTCCGCGACACCCAAAGCGACCCCACCAAGGCAGTCAACGCCGCGGCAGAACTCACCCAGCGCGATCATGTGCATGTCGTCTGGGGCCCATTGAATTCCGGCGAGGCGTTGGCGGCCACGCCGCTGATCGCACGCACCGGCGTGCCGATGCTCGATCCGTGCTGGGTCGATTCACTGACCGACGTGAAGAAATATCCGCTGGCGTTCCGCAACGCGCCCACCAACCAGCAGATCGGCGGCGCCGCCAACCATTACGTCATCGATGTGCTGAAGCTGAACAAGGTCGCGGTTGATCGGCGACACCACCGGCTACGGCACCGCTTCGGTGGAAGCCTATGTGCCGATGCTGAAGGCGAAAGGTGCGGCGGTCGTCTATCAGGGCGACGTCGATGCCAGCAACCCCGACCTGAAGCCGGAGCTGCTGCGCATGCGCAATGCCGGCGCCGCAGGTGATCATGCCATGGAGCGTGAATGCCGGCTTCCTGTCGCGCATCATCAACACGCGCTCGGAAATGGGCTGGGACGTGCCGATCGTCGGACAGACGACGCTCGGCTCCGGCCAGACCAGGGCGCTGCTGGCCAAGCCGGAATACTGGGACAAGGTGTACCAGAACAACTTCCGCAGCTCCAGCTTCGACAGCTGCCGGCAAACTGCCGCCGCGCACGGTGGCAGTTTCTCGAGCGGCTGCGCGCCAACAAGATCGAGATCGGCGACACGCTGCTTTGGTGGATCGCCATCGGCTACGACGCGCCGCACATCATCGCCGACGCGGTCAAGCATGCCGGCAGTGACCCGAAGCAGATCGCCGGGTACTGGAACACGCTGAAAGCGCTGGCCCGGCGTCTATGGCGACATCACCTGGACGCCCGAGCAGCACAACGGCTTCCCGGACGACGAGGTGGTGATGTGTGAAGCTAACTCGTTGCGCGACGGCACATTCAGGCTGGCGCCCGGCTACACCGTGTGAGCCGGTGCTCGCGCCCATCGTCTCGTACGGGCTGGCGATCGGCGCCATCTATGCGCTGATCGGCATCACCTACAACGTGATGTTCACCGCGTCCCGCGTGTTCAGTTTCACCGCCGGGCGCGCTGGGCATGCTGGGCGGCGTATTCGGCGCCTTGTTCATCAACCGCCTCGGGCTGCCGGTGATCGTCGGGTTCATCCTGACGCTCGCCGCCGGCGCGGTGATCGGAGTGGTGACCGAGATCGTCGCGGTGCGCCCGGTGCTGAGGAACATCGAGCAGCATCTCTACGTGCTGTCCACGCTGGCGTTCGCGCTGATGATCCAGCAGTTCACCGCCATCGAATGGAGCACCGAACCGCAGCCGTTTCCCCGCCTGCTGCCGTTCGGCAACAGCTTGGTGGACCAGCAGTTCTGGATCCCGGTCCTGGCCTGCGCCGCAACGATCGTCGGATTGGAGCTGCTGTATCGGCGCACGCTGGTCGGTCGCGCCTTCCTGGCAATCGCCGAGGACAATTATGCCGCCCGCGCGCTCGGCCTGCCGGAGCGCCGCCTGCGCATGGCGAGCTTCGCGCTGGCAGGGGTGATCGGCAGCCTGGCCGGATTTGCCGGCGGCGAGGTGCTGCTGGCGTTCTTTGCCAACGAACCGATGCTGAACTTCTATGGGTTCGTGCCGGTCGCGCTCGGCGGGATGGGCAACAACCGAGGGCGCGGTGATCGGCGGCTTTGCGCTTGGCCTGTTCCAGCAAGCGGCGAACTTCCTGGTTGGCGGCATCTTCGCCTCGGTGGCGGTGTTCGCGGTGTTCATTATCGTGCTGCTTGGTGCGCCCCGAGGGGCTTGCCGGCACCGCGGTTGCGCGCCGCGTATGATGGACAATCCCGTCGTCGTCGCAACGGTCCGGCCGAGCGACACCGGGGATGACGGCTGTGCTGGAAGCGGTGGCACCGTTCGTGGTGCTGCTCATAGCCGCCGCCTGCCTGCCGCTGTTTGCCGGCGACTACTGGGTGGTTATCGCAACCCGCGCCTGCATCTACTGGGTGCTGGTATCCGGGCTCAACCTGGTGGTCGGGTTTGCCGGCCAGATCGCCATCGGCTGGGTGGCGCTGCTGACCCTGGGCGCGTACACCACCAGCGTGCTCGCGGCCGGCACAGTCACCCCGGCACTATCACCCTTCATCACGCTGGCCATAGCCGCGGTGGCAGGGGCGATCTTCGGGCTGATCATCGGCCTGCCGGCACTGCGCCTGCGCACCTTCTATTTCGCCATGACGACGCTGGGATTCGCGACCATCATCACGCAGGTTGCGCTGGCATGGCAGAGCGTGACGGGGGGCGGCGTCGGTGTTGCCGGCCCGGTGTTTCCAGGCCCGTTCTCCACGCAATGGGGGCTGTATTATTTCAGCCTGGGACTGGCTGCGATCTGCACCTGGATGACAGCGAACCTCGCCGCCAGCCGCTTCGGCCGCGCGCTGGTGGCGATCCGCGACGCCGAGGTGGCGGCCGAGGCCAACGGCATCTTCAAGCCCCCGCTGCTGGTGATGGTGTTCCTGTTCAGCGGTGCGGTCGCCGCCGTGGCGGGCGGGCTGTTCGCGTCCTTGCAGTCCTATATCACGCCCGACGCATTCACCTTCGACCTGTCGGTGCTGTTCTTCATCGCCATCCTGATCGGCGGACGCGGCTCCATCCTGGGGCCGCTGCTCGGCACCATCCTGCTGACGGTGCTGCCAGAATTCGCCGCGCCGCTGGTGGCATGGTCCACGTTTCTCTATGCCGCGTTGCTGCTGTTGATCGTGCTGGCGATCCCGGGTGGAATTGCCGAACTGCTGGATTTCCGCAACCGCCGACCGCTGGTGCGCCACCGCGAGATACTGCCCAGCCCCGAGTTGCTGCCGACCATCCTGGACCGGACCACCGAGGCCGGCACGCTGGCCGTGGAAGCGCGTGTTGCTCAGCTTCGGCGGCCTGCGGGCGATCGACCGGCTGGACCTGACGCTGCACGCCGGACAGGTGCACGGGCTGATCGGTCCCAACGGCAGCGGCAAGACCACCACACTGAATGTCATCTCCGGCTACTATGCCCCGCAGGAAGGCGGCGTGCGGCTGAACGGGGCGGCGCTGCCGGCGCGGGCGCCGCATACCCGCGCACGCCATCGGATTGCCCGCACCTTTCAGACACCGCGCGTGGTCGGCGCCGCATCCGTGCTGCAGAACGTGGCGCTGGGCGGTACGGTGGACGGACGCGCCAGCTTCGTCGAAGCGATGCTGTCGCTGCCCCGGCACTGGCGGGACGAGCGGGCGTTGCGGCGGTCGGCGATGCAGGCGCTGGCCGCGGTCGGCCTGGACCAGCTTGCCGCCGTGCGCGCCGACCGCTTGCAGCACAGCGAGCTTCGCTTCATGGAGATCGCCCGCGCCCTGATGCTGCGCCCGGCTTTCCTGCTACTGGATGAGCCGGCGGCCGGCCTGTCCGCCGAGGAGATCAGGCGGCTGGGCGCCTTGATCGTCGCGATCAGCCGCGAGGGCATCGGCGTGCTGCTGGTGGAGCACCATGCGGACCTGATCTTCGATATCTGCGACTGCGTGACGGTGCTCAATCTGGGGAAGGTGCTGGCGGTCGGGACGCCAGCGGAAATCCGCTCGCATCGGGAGGTGGTGAGTGCCTATCTCGGCACCTGAGGCACTGCTGGAGGTTACTGATCTTGCCGCTGGCTACGGCAAGATCGGCGTGCTGCATGGCATTCATCTGACGGTCAATGCGGGCGAGCTGGTGGCCCTGCTGGGCCCGAACGGCGCCGGCAAGACCACGCTGCTGCGCGCCATCTCCGGGCTGCTGCCGCGCACCGGGCAGGTGCGGTTTGCCGGTCGTGACCTGGCCGGCGCGGGACCGCGCGAGACCACCCAGGCTGGGTTGGCGCATATCGTCGAAGGGCACCGGGTGTTCACCCAGCTTTCGGTGCTGGATAACCTTCTGCTGGCCGGCTACGGCATGCCGCACCGGCAACGGCTTTCCCGCGTGGAGGACGCGCTGGCGCTGTTCCCTGAGATCACCGAGCGCCGGCACAACCGGGCTGGTGCGCTGTCCGGCGGCCAGCAGCAGATGCTGGCAGTGGCGCAGGGGCTCGTGCAGCGCCCCCGGTTGCTGATGTTGGACGAGCCCTCTGCCGGCCTGTCCCCGGTACTGGTGGACCGGGTGCTTTCTGTGACTGCGCGGCTGCGGGAGGCTGGCACCGCCGTGCTGCTGGTCGAGCAGATGATCGAAAAGGCTCTGGCGGTGGCCGACCGTGTCTACGCGCTTGCGCGCGGCTCGATCGTGCTGCAGGCGCAGGCCGATGAGCCCGATCTGCCGTTGCGACTGGAACACGCGTATTTCGGGCAGGAGGCCGTGGCGCCGCTGTGGTCGTAGCTGGCGCTGCCTCTGGGGCGGCGGGATGCGATGCCTTTCTGTAATCGGGAGGGCAACTCATGACATCTCTCCGCGAGCGCCGAGACACGTCACCCGCGCGATCGATGTTCCGTTTGAGTATCCGTCTTGGTCAAGCCAGTTCCGACGTCCACAGCCGATTATCTCGAAGCAGTGCGTTGGCGATGAGGACCAGTTTGCGCATGATGGCGACGATAGCGACCTTTGCGGGTTTTCCAGCCGCGCGGAGTGCGCGATATTTTGCCCTCAGCGGTGGATTGAAGCGGATGGCGACCAGAGCGGGCATATAGAGTGCCTGCCTGAGGGTCGCGCGCCCGCCCTGGATGAAGCTTTTGGCGCACCAGCTTCCTGACTGCCTGGTGACCGGGGCCAGCCCGGTAAGGCTGGCGGCCTGTTTGCCGTCTATCGAACCGAGCTCGGGCATATCAATGAGCAGGGCGAAGGCGGTGGCGGCACCAAAGGCAGGAATGCTGACAAGGATGTCGGATCGGGCCTGGAGCCTCGCATTGGCCGCCAGGATGATTGCCTGCTCACGCTCGATCGCCTCGATCTGCGTCTGGATCTGGTTCAGGTGTTGCTGGCTTTGCCGCTTGAGCAGGACCAATGTCAGGGTCTTGCTGCGATTGAGCACGGCGGTTCGATCCTTCACCAGCGCTCGTCGCGCGGCCAGAAGTTCGCCAAGGGTATCAATGGTTTGATCTCTCGCTGGTGGAATATCCGGCTGCATCGTATAGCCAAATCGGGCCAGCATGGCGGCATCGACCGGGTCGGTTTTCACGCGCTTACCGGTTGCCTCGGCGAAGCGGCGCGCTTGCAGCGGGTTGAGTTTGACGCCGGGCAGCGCGGCCTTTCCCAGGGCCATTTCCAGTGCGCGATGATAAGCACCTGTCGCCTCGAAGACGATGCGGGTTGGCTGCCATGCGGTTATCCAGGCGAGCAGCTTGGCAATCCCCTTACGATCGTTATCGAACTGTTTGACGATGCCCTGCGGATGCTGGTGAACCTCGAGGTGGTGTTTCGAGATGTCGATGCCGATGGTGATCCGCGGCGGTGTTGGTGCTATAGAGGCGCTCATCTTTTCCTGTCCCATGCTTGTCATCCGGGGCGTCAGACACCCCTGGTATCCGTTCGGGCCGCCAGGAAAAGAAGGGGGCGATCAAACTCTAACTCGGTCCTATCCGACCGGCGTGATCCCGATCCGTCCCCCTCCACCATCGGCGGGTTGCAACCCGCCGATGGTGGACCAGTATCCCCGAAACGCAGGGAAAGTCATAAGACAAGCGTGATCGCTTCATCTTGAAGCGATCATGCTTTAGGCCCCGTCGGCCAGAGACCCGGGCTCCGCCGCGGACCCGTCAGGTTCCGCTTGCCGCAGCCGCCAGCTTCATCCGCGCGGCGGTGGCCACCAGCACGGCGACGGCGCAGGAGGCGAGCCGGGTCAGCAGGGAATCAGCGCGGCTGGTGAGAATGATGGGAACCCGCGCGCCGAGCACGATGCCGGCCGCGTCGGCGCCGGCCAGGAACGACAGGCTTTTTGCCAGCATGTTGCCGGATTCAAGGTCGGGCACCACCAGCACATTGGCCCGGCCGGCGACCGGGGAGACGATGTTCTTGATGGTGGCAGCCTCGGGGTTGATGGCGTTGTCCAGCGCCAGCGGGCCGTCCAGCAAGGCGCCGGTGATCTGGCCACGATCCGCCATCTTGCACAGGGCGGCAGCTTCCACCGTCGATGGGACCCTGGCGGTGACCGTCTCTATCGCGCTGAGGATCGCCACCCGGATTTCTGGAAAATGTAGCGCCTGCGCCAGGTCGATGGCGTTCTGCACGATGTCCCGCTTGTCTTCCAGGGTCGGCGTGATGTTTACGGCGGCATCGGTGATGATGAGAGGGTCGGCGTGCCCAGGCACGTCCATCATGAAGCAATGGCTGATCCGCCGTTCAGTGCGGATGCCGCGGTCAGGCGCAACCACCGCGCTCATCAGCTCGTCGGTGTGAAGACTGCCTTTCATCAGCGCCTCGGCACGGCCCTGCGCGACCAGGGCCACGCCCTTGGCCGCGGACTCGTGGCTGTGCGCGGACTCCACCAGCTCGAACCCACCGATATCGAGGCCGGTACAGCGCGGCCGTGTCCCGAATCCGCCCGGGCGGTCCCACCAGGATAGGAACGATCAGGCCAAGCCGCGCGGCTTCCACCGCGCCCTGCAGTGAGACATCGTCGCACGGATGGACCACGCCTGTGCGCACGGGCGGCAGCTTCCGCGCTGCTTCGACCAGGCGTTCGTATTTGTCGTGGCGAGGCGGGGGCATGGGCAACTCCGGCGCGGCGAGGACACATCGAGCCGCGCATCTCGGTCAGGGCATATCGTGCCGGGGCGTTGTCGATGGTTGGGAGCAGGGATTCAGAATTCACCGCAGAGACGCAGAGGCGCAGAGCTTGTCTCCCCGTGAGAGAGCCTATCAGGAATTGTGTGTGAGGAT
This sequence comes from uncultured Pseudomonadota bacterium, assembly GCA_963810715.1. GTDB lineage: Bacteria > Pseudomonadota > Alphaproteobacteria > Acetobacterales > Acetobacteraceae > DATDIC01. The sequence goes on from CAWEOZ010000007.1 coordinate 235,661, forward strand.
CGGTTTTACCTGATCCCTCTATGCGATGCTGAAGCGATCGCCGCACCAGATGGCGAACTGTGTCATGATGGCCGTCCATTCGTGTGGGGCGTGTTGGTCGGCACTCGTTTTAATCCTCTGCTCCTCTGCGTCTCTGCGTTGCATCTTTCTTGAATTCGCGCCCACAACCGACTGCCGCCCGGTGCTCAACCACCCGGTTCCGCTGCCGGCCACAGCCAGGCGGCGCCGCGCACGCCCGACGAATCGCCATGCCGGTTCGGCACCACCGGCGTTCGCACCACGTCACTGAACACGTGCCGCGCCAGCAAGCCGGGCACCACGCGATACAGGTGCTCCATGTTGGACAGCCCGCCGCCCAGCACGATCACGTCCGGGTCGAGCGTGTTGATCACCACGGAAAGCCCCCGCGCCAGCCGATCCGCATGGCGGTCGAGCGCCTGTTGCGCGCGCCTGTCGCCGGCCAGGGCACGGGCGGGAATCGCGGCTGGCGTCGTGTGCGTCGGGCCCGTCGCAATCCCGCGCCAGCGCCGGGCCGGCAACATAGGTCTCCAGGCAACTCCAGTTGCCGCACCAGCAATGCACGCCCGGCAGCTCGTCGATGCTGGGCCAGGGCAGCGGGTTGTGCCCCCATTCGGCGGCGATCCGGTGTGGCCCGCGATGCACCTTGCCGTGCACCACGATCCCGCCGCCAACGCCGGTGCCCAGGATCACTCCGAACACCACGCCATAGCCGGCACCGGCGCCATCGACCGCCTCGCTCAGCGCGAAGCAGTTGGCGTCGTTGTCGACCCGCACCTCGCGGCCCAGCTTGTCGCTGATGTCGCGATCGAATGTGTGCCCGTTCAGCGCGATGGAGTTGGCGTTTTTCACGCGGCCGGTGGCCGGGCTGATCACGCCGGGGATTCCGATCCCGACCGTGACCGTCTGCCCAGCCGGGCTTCCGTGTCACGCACCATCGCGGCGATGCCATCCAGCGTCGCGTCATAGCCGCGCGGGGTGGCGATGCGATGGCGGGCGACTTCCGTGCCGTCGGGGGCCAGCGCGGCGACCTCGATTTTCGTGCCGCCCAGGTCGATGCCGATGCGATACTGGGTCATCAGGGCGAGAATGGCGGAGTGGGGATCGTGCTCAAGATAGAAAAACAGATTGAAGTGGGGGACCGGTGATCTCGTCCCCGAGGCACCCAACCCGCGGCACCCCGCCTGCTGGCGCCCGCCGAACCCCACCCCGCCCCCATCGCGGACCCGGAGCACGCGCCCCCCCTCGCGCCCCTACCGACGCTTTGAAGACATGACGCTCGCCGAACGCCGCGCCCATTACGGCTACAAGGGCGATCCCAGCCTCGCCGCCAACGGCACCGCCATACTACCCACCTGACGCGACCCTTCCTTCACACCACCGCGTCCATCCACACCACCGCGTCCTCTCGTCATTCCCGCGAAAGCGGGAATCCACGCCCGCCCGCCGGACTCCCGCTTTTCGCGAGCATGACGGTTGATCCCGCTACTTCATGACCGGCCCCAATCCGCAATCCGGCGATAATCTGAACTGAACGGGCCAGGTCGGGATCGGCCGGCACCGTGGTTCTGCCGCCGCGGCGCAACCGCAGGCTGATCCGCCCGCTTGCCCTGCCCCCGCGCCCCGGCCCACGATGGCCGCCATGAGCGAGACTGTGCTCGACGTGAAGGGCCTGAACTGCCCGCTTCCCGTGCTGCGGGCCAATCGCAGCCTGCGCACCATGCAACCTGGCCAGCGGCTGCGCGTGCTCACCACCGACCGCGCCTCGATTGCCGACTTCCAGGCCTTCTGCCGCGAAACTGGCCACGACCTGCTGGCCTGGAGCGAGGATGGCGGCGTGTTCAGCTTCCTGATCCGCCGCCGCGCCGCGGATCCGGCAGCATCGGACGAGTAACATGGCCACCGCGCTCGTTACCCATTCCGCCTGCCTCGCGCACGACCCCGGAGCATGGCACCCGGAATGCCCCGGCCGGCTGCGCGCCGTACTGGCCGCGCTGGAACAGGAAGATTTCGCCTCCCTGCTGCGCGAGGCCGCTCCCGAGGCCACGCGGGAGCAGCTCGCGCTCGCGCACCCGCCCGATTACGTGGACGCTATCCTCTCCATCCGCCCTCAGTCCGGCGAATTGGCCCAGCTCGATGCCGACACCGCCATGAGCGAGGGCAGCGCCGAGGCCGCGCTGCGCGCCGCCGGCGGTGCCGCGCACGCCGTCGATGCCGTCATGCAGGGCTGGGCGCGCGCCGCCTTCGTCGCCACGCGCCCGCCAGGCCATCACGCCGAGCGCGCGCGGCCGATGGGGTTCTGCCTGTTCAACAACGCTGCCGTGGCGGCCTGCTGGGCGCGCGCCCGGTGGGGACTGCGCCGCATCGCGGTGGTTGATTTCGACGTGCACCACGGCAACGGCACGCAGGCGATCTTCTACGACGATCCCGAGCTGTTCTACGCCTCCTCCCATCAAAGCCCGTGCTATCCCGGCACCGGCCAGCGCGGCGAAACCGGTTGCGCCGGCAACGTGGTGAACGTTCCGCTGCCGCCCCATGCCGGCAGCGCCGCCTTCCGCACCGCCTGGACCGGCACGATCCTGCCGGCGCTCGACAGTTTCGCGCCCGAGCTGCTGATCGTCTCCGCCGGGTTCGATGCGCACAAGGCCGATCCGCTCGCCCAACTCATGCTGGAGACTGCGGATTTCGCCTGGGTCACGACCGAACTGATGGCGGTCGCGGAGGCTCACACGGGCGGCCGCATCGTATCGCTGCTGGAAGGCGGCTACGATCTGGATGCCCTGGCCGCCTCGGTCGCCGCGCATGTGCGCGCCCTGATGCGCGCGTCGTGACACAGGAGACAGCATGAAGATCACCGGCATCGCGACCAAGGCGTTCCGCTGGCCACGCGCCAAACCGATCACCAACGGCAAGCATACCTACACGCATGTCGATTTCGCCATTACCGAGATCACCACCGACGACGGCATCACCGGCATCGGCTTGGGCAGCGGCGGCGCGATCGAGCAGGCGACCATTGCCCGGCTGACTCCGATGCTGATCGGCGAGGATCCGATCGATGTCGAGCGGCTCTGGCACAAGATGTGGGTGCCCAAGCTGATCGGCCGGCGCGGGCTGACCACGCGCGCGATCGCGACGCTGGATATCGGCCTGTGGGACATCCGCTCGAAGGCGGCCAGCCTGCCGCTGTACA
>CAWEOZ010000008.1:0-351055 GCA_963810715.1 uncultured Pseudomonadota bacterium
TTGAAGGAATTGAATAAAAGCAGACGTTGATCAACGGAGCAATGGCGGAAGAATGTTGATCTCGATATCGACTAGATCGACGAGATTACCGCTCGGCAAAGCTCGGGGCTGTTTAAATCCTTTGTTTCCATGCTGGAAAGTCGTTGCCGATGGTCACAGCGTTAGGGAAGATCATCAGAGACGGCACTGGATCGCACACTTGCCCGAAACGGTCGACGGTTTCGTCTACGATCCATGCGTGGGACTTAGATATCCTTGGCACAAGGTAGTGAACATATGTCGCCAGAAGATCTGAATGAGGTCTAAATGTCGTAATGGCTTCGATATTTCGGGTCCGTCGCAGGTCGGGAAGATCTACATTGCAATTCCATATCCATTGCCAGATGTGCAATCCCAGAGCCGTGGCACTTCAATTGGTGGTCAGCCTCAGCCAACCTTGCCCTTACATAACGAGCCTCCTTCTGAATGGCGGTGGATGCGATGCACTGCCAAGTCACAACAGAACCGTAGTGGATCGAATTCAATGAAGCGTGGATCGCGTTTGTCAGGATCGGCCCCAGCCGCCAAGTGATACCCGTTCTCGCGCACAACATGGCCACAGAGGAGCCGCGCCAGCTTTGGCCCAAAGTACAAAGTACCTGTCACGAATGTCCTGACGTACTGCAGCCAAGTCGGCCCGCTTCACAACTCCAAAGCCGCAATCATCCCTCCACGGGTAACCCGCTGGAGTGATAATCGGACTCGATAAGGCGCGCATCAGGCAATCGGCAAGGTAGCGATCTGGAACTTCTCGAAGCTCTTGCGTGTAGGTGACATCCACGTGAACCGATAGCCTGCGCTCGTAAATCAGTTCCGCGGCCTTTAGAAACAGCTCTTTGTGCTGAGCCTCCTCTTGGATTTCGTATTGGCCACGCTTTAGCCGTTTGTACTCGACGAAAATCGGTTTGGCTGAGCCAGAAGCCGATAATCGCTGATCCGGCGTCCTCGCATGTCCCCCGGCCTCTTCAATGAAGGCGACATCCAAGCCATCTGCTGCATAATTCGCGGCCATTACTAACTCAAGCATCACACCATCAGGAGCTACTGTTTCCGCCCTTAGCATCCTAGCGGCTCTTTCGTTTGCACCAGGAATATAGGGTAGTGCATTGACGTTCCTACCAATCTGCTTGACCCAAGGGATGATTTGCGAGGCAAGCGACGGGTCGTATGAGCGACGATCGTCGAGCAGTGATTTCGCTTGTGCTAGAAACGCCCCAACGACGTCCTGACTTATCGCGCCCAAATTTGGGTTCTGCCCAAGGTTGCTAGGCGATGCTGTAATTGTCCTGTACGCCTGCTGAGCACATACAAGACGCTCAACGAATGCTTTGGGACTGCCACTTACCGCGGCAAACCAGGTTAACGCAGCCTGGACATCTTCATCCTCCTCAACTCCGTTGTGTATCACGTTCGTTTTGCCCTTCTTCTGTCCTACTGTCAGCACCATGTGGCGAGCAGCAGGGTGGTATGCCCCGCACTAATACCGGACCGCATTGGAGAATAACTTCATCCAGCCGGTGTTGCCCGGAGTAGCGTAAAGCGAACGAGCGGCGCGGTGGGCGACAAAGTCGTGGATGGCCGGCCTTCGCCGGCCATGACGGAAAGGGACAGCCCCCTCGCCGCTCACCCCCTCCCGAACCACTCACCCATTGAACCGGTCCACCCGGAACGGCTCGATCGGCAGCGGACTCCGCCCCTCCACGATCAGCTCCGCCAGCAACGACCCGACGATCGGCGCCAGCGCAAACCCATGGCCGGAAAATCCGAACGCATGAAACAATCCGGGCGCCACAGCGCTTGGCCCGATCACCGGAATCTCGTCCGGCATGCGCGCCTCCAGCCCAGCCCAGGTGCGGATCACCACCGACTTCCGCATGATCGGGAACAGGTCGCAGCACCGTCCGCGCGCTGATCGGCAGGCTCTCCGGCTTCGGGTCCGCGGTCTCCTGCTCCAGGTCGGGCGATGCCGTTGATGCCGCCGCCGATCACCACCGTGCCGGCCTCCGACTGCTTGAACGACAGCTTGCGCCCGATGCCCAGCACCACCGGATCCAGGAAGTGCGGCATGCGCGCCGTCACCATCATCGATGGGCGCGAAATCGATGCGCGGCACCGACTCGCCGACCATGGCGGCGACCTGCCAGCCCCAGGCGCCGCCGCAATTCACCACCACGTCGCCTTCCAGTGGACCACCGTGCGAGGTCTCCACGCGCCAGCTCTCCGCCGTGCGTTGCAGTCCGGTGACGCGGGTTTCCTCCTGCAACGCCACGCCGAGTTCCAGCGCGCGCAGCCGGAACGCCTGGCTGGTCAGATACGGAATAGCGTGGCCGTCCCGCCGCGAAATCAGGCCGCCGACGCAATGCTCCGCCAGCGCCGGCACCAGGCGGCGCAGCTCGGCGCGATCGATGACCTCCTCGTGCGACCAGCCCAGTGCGCGCACCTCCGCCGCCCGCTCCTCGATCCAGCGCAGATCGGCCTCGTCCTCCGCCACCGCGACCTGCCCCACCCCGGCGACGAACCCGCACAGCGGCGCCGTAGTGGCCCAGCAGCGGCGTCAGGTCGTTCCAGCGGTCCAGCGCGGCAACCGCCAGCGGAATCTCCGCCAGATGCCGCCGCAACTGGCGCACGCCACCCGCATTCACGCTGGAGGCGTGCCGGCCGGTGGTGTTCTTCTCCACCAGCGTAACGGACAGCCCCTTCATCCGCAGATGGATCGCGGTGGACATGCCGTGCAGCCCGCCGCCGATGACGATGGCCCGGGTCACGCTCATTCCTCCGCCTCCGCGTCCAGGCCGCCTTCCAGCGCGGCCAGGGCGACCAGCGGCAGCGGACGCACCGGGCTGCGGATGCGCCACGTGCCGACGGCTTCCACCGGCACGCCGCGTTCGCGGGCGATGACCGCGGCGACCGTCGGGCCGCACATGCGGCCCTGGCACGGGCCCATGCCGCAGCGGGTCAGCAGCTTGGCGCGGTTGGGGTCGGTCGCGCCCTCGCGCCACCGCGGCGCGCAGTTCGCCGACCGTGACGTCCTCGCAGCGGCAGACGATGGTGGCGTCGTCGGTCGGGACCAGCCGCTCGGGGACCGGGCAGAACAGCCGGTCGAGCAAGGGACGCACCTGGGCGTGGCGGGCCAGCTCCGCGCGCTCGGGCTGGGCTTCGCGGTCGCGGCGGGCGGTGTCGATGCGGCCCAGTCGGCAGGCGGCGTCCAGCGCCGCCAGCCGGCCGAGCGGCTCGGCGGCCGCGGCGCCCAGGATCGCGGCGCCGTCGCCGGCCACGGCGATGTGGTCGGCGGTGGTGGCGCCCCAGGCGTCGGTTTCCGGGTGCCAGCAGAGCTGCGCCGCGTCCCAGACGTGGCGGGCAGCGCACGACCAGGGTCATGTGGATGCGCGGGATCACGCCTTCATGCAGCAGCACCAGTCCCGCCGGAATGCGGCCGCGTTTCCCGCCCAGAGGTGAAGCTGACGGCGGTGGCGCGGTCGGTGCCTTCGATCGCCAGCGACGGTGACGCCAGTGACGATGCGGATGCCGCGCGCGCTGACCTCGCGGATCCAGCCCAGGCCTTTCAGCATTTCGCGGCCGGCCCGAAGTGCGCGGGGCAGCTCGCCCAGCCCGGCGCGGACCCGGTCGGTGGGGGTGGTGACGAGCAGCGCCTGTACCGGTGTGCCGGCGCGTGCGAGCTGGCAGGCGACCAGCCAGGTCAGCGGCCCGGATCCGGCAATCACGGTGGGCACGTCCGGCACCTGGCCGGAGGCTTTCAGCAAGGTCTGCGCCGCGCCCACGCCGATGACGCCGGGCAGGGTCCAGCCGGGAATAGCGACCGGGCGTTCCATGGCGCCGGTGGCAAGGATGATTCGCCGGGCGGCAATCAGCTTCGCGCCGCCGCGGTTCAACACGCCGAGGCGGCCGTCCGCACCGACATGCCAAACAGTGCTGTCCGGCGCATAGCGCGCGCCGCTGGCGCGGAAGGCGGCGGCGAGTTCCAGGCCACGCTTGTACTCGTCGCCCAGTATGCCGAGATCGTCCGGGCGCAGCCGGTTGATCGCCTCGATATCCCGGTAGATCTGGCCGCCGGGCGAGGATTGCTCGTCCAGCAGCAACGTATCGAGGCCGAGCTTCGCAGCCAGGGTGGCGGCAGCGAGGCCGGCGGGGCCGGCGCCCACTACCGCGAGATCGCAGGCAGTCATGCGCCGGTCCGGATGCGCATGCCCTCGGCGACGGGGACGAGGCAAGCCTGGCGCTGCGGCTGGTCGTCGATCTCGACCAGGCATTCGAAGCAGGCGCCCATCAGGCAGTAGGGCGCGCGCGGGGTGGCCTTCACCGCGCTGGCACGGAACCGGACGATGCCGGCGCCAAGCAGGGCGGCGGCGACGGTATCGGCGGCGTCCACGACGTGCCTTCGGTCATCCACCAGGATGGTCACGGTGGCGCGGGGTGCGTGCAGCTTGCGGAACATGCGACTTAATAACTGTATCCGGCCTTGACCATGAAGCCGCGTGCCTGATCCAGGTCGTAGGGGATCGGCGGCAACACGGCGTGGTCGTATTCCGGCGCCGACCATGGCATCGGTACGGTGCCGGGATGACCGAGGCCGCTGGCGATTTCCTTGACGATCTGCTCGCGCGGCATGGCGTGGCTGAACGCCTTGCGCACATAGGCGGCGGCCTCGGCGGCGCGCGACGGATCCTGCTTGCCGAGCGGTGTCGCGGTGCCGGTGCCGAACACCGGATGGCGCATGTTGTAGCAGACGTGCTGCCACTTGTAGGAATCGAAGCGCAGTATCTTGCCCCATTTCGGATCGATGGTCGGCAGCAGTGAGCCGATATCGTACATCGGGTCGTGCGCGTCGATATCGCCGGCCTTGAGGGCGCTGAGGATGGCGTCGGTGCCCTGGATGTTGACGACGAAATAGGTGGTGACGTTGCCCGTGGTGGGTTTCCAGTAGTTCGGGTTCTTGGTGTATCGGTAGGCCTTGCGCATGGGGTCGAAGCCAGTGGCGATCCACGCGCCGGTGCCGATGCCGCCATGCGCGGTGTAGGTTTTCCCGGTGGACGTCTTCACGTCGTAGGTGCCGAGCCAGGTGTTGGCGACGTGGCCGCGCAGCGCCTCCGGCTTGATGTCCTGATAGGCGTGCTTCGGCATGATCGCGAACGCGCCGAGGATGGATTCGTGGAACAGAATCGAAAAGCTCGGCAGATCGACGGTGATTTCGCAGCGGCCCAGTGGCCTTGTAGGCGGCGGGCGAGCCAAACACGGTTTCAACGTTGCGCCTGGAACGGGCTGGCGTAGGCCTTGTTCATCATCGTGTCCCAGGTGAAGGTCACGTCGGCGGCGGTGAAGGGCTCGCCGCTGTGCCAGGTGACGTTGGGACGCAGCTTGATGACCCAGTGCTTGCCGTCGGCGGAGCTTTCGACGCTTTCCGCCAGCGCCGGGACCAGTTGCTTCTTTTCCCAGTGAATCATATTCCAGCAGCCGGTCGTAGACCGGGCCGAACACGTTCGAATTCGTTGTAGCCCTGGGTGTACATCGGGAATCAGGCCGTCGGGCGGCTGCCAGCTCGCGAAGGCGGCGGTGACGTTGCCGGTGCGTCCTTCGATGGTCCAGTTCTCCGGCCGCGGGTAGAAGACCGGATTGAAGGTGGTGGAATCGAAGCCGGACAGCTTCGGGTTCACCGCGATGGCATCCTCCGGATAGAACAGGATGGTCATCGGCTCGATGTCGTACCAGCGTTTTTCAAAGGCGTGGATGGCGTCCATGCGGGCCTTGGGATCGATCGCGCCGGCGTAGTCGGCGAGCGTGCGGTCGATCACCGGGTCGGAGATGTAATAGTAATTTGGCCCGTTCGGCGGGATTTCGTTGCTGCTGAACAGCGAGTTGGGCAGCGGGGTGACGGAATTGTAGTAGTAGCGCTCCAGGTAGGCGTCCCAGCCGCCCTCTGGATAGGTCTTGCCGGTGCCCCGTGACGCGGCGGGCGATGATGCTGGGGAAATCCACGTAGCTGGACACCACATCGACCCCGAGCTTCGAGATCTGCTGCGCGCATAGCGTGCCCCAGATCATTCGTGCCGGCTGGTTGTTGGGGATCATCATGTAGAGCTTGAACAGGGACGGCGCCGCGGCGGCGGAGCGGATGATGGCGGGGGCGGCCAGCGGGGCCATCAGTCCGCCGGTTGCTTTCAGCACGCCGCGCCGGTCGATCATGAACGCATCCCCCTGTTCGTGTATCGAGGGCAACAGCGGCGCAACCGATTGTCAAGATCGCAGCAACGCTTTCTGCCTCATGTGGATCGCGTGTACCGGCGCGTGGCACGCCGGCAGGACGGCGGGCATTTACGGCATGGAGACGGTGTTTCGTGAATAGGCGAAAATGACCGCGGTGATCGCGAACTCGATTATGGTGAAGCCGACATAGGCCGGGTTGGGCCAGCCGTCCACCACGATGGAGAGTGTGCGTTCAAGGGCGCCGAGCAGCATGATGCCGAGGAAGTACAAGTTCATGCGGCGTGAGTGGTAGATTTGGGTGCGAAAGAGCACGGCGAACACGCCGAAACCGAATTCCATGCTTTTCATGTAGCGATACTGGTTCAGCGTGCTGGCGATGACCTGATGTCCCAGAGGGGCCGGGAAGATTTCATTCGCGAACACCTCGAACTGCAGCGGCGCCCATCGCGGCACCAGCAGTCCGAGCAGCCCGCCGATGAAGATCAGGAACAAGGCATAGCCCCAGAAGGCCACCCCGTTCAGCAGCCTGAAAGCGGTCGATGGCGGGGAACGCATCGTGACGTCTCCGGTTCGGCTGAAGGCTCTCTCTTCAACAGGTCCCGCACCGGTCATGGACGTGGGCCGAGCCGGCGCAGATAGGCCATGATGAGCACGCCCGATACGAAATCGAACAATGTCACGATCAGCGCCAGTGGGGCGAAAATCCCATGCATCACCCCGATCCCCACCCCGGCGACGGCACCGAATTTCTGCAATCCCGCCCACAGCACCACCACCGGACTTGGCTGCCGCCCGAGCAGCGCCTGCAGCAGCGCGCCCCCGAACAGCGCCATGAACATCCCGACCAGACCGAAGAAATGCAGCGCCGCCGGGGATTGCTGGACCGACAACAGGGTAAGGATCGGCGCCGGCCAGAGAATCTGGATGCACCCGGTCACGACCGTGATCGCGCCGATCGCGACCACCAGCCAGAACAGCACATCGCGCTTCATGCCGGGCCACCCGCGGCCGCGCCGCGCGCCTTGACCACGAACCAGGCGATCATCGCCAGCCAGGACACCGACCACAGGCTGATCCGCACCCAGTTCAGACTCTCCCATTTGTCCAGCACCTGCCCCAACTCGACGGGGTCGGTGATGCCGGCGGCCATGCGGGCGTTGATCGGCAGAATGACGATGACGGTCAGCAGGGTCGAAGCGCCGATGGCGACCAGCACGACCACAGGCGCCCACAGAAGCGTGGTGCCCCATTCGGTCCAGATCATGCCGGCTGCGCTGGCCATCATCGCCATGGTCATCCAGGTGAAGAATTTGGTGGCGGCGGTCACTTCCGGCACGAACAGCAGATAGTAGTTATCGACGGTGACCTGCGGCCGGATCGGAAACGAGAACAGGCCCATCGACCAGCCGGTGCCGAAATACATCGAGCAGCACAGGAACAGGAACGCGGCGTTCAGCAGTTCCGGCCACGGGCTCATGTGATGGTTTCCCTGCGCGCGGCGCCGGCGGAGTTCTGCTTCATCGATGCGGCGGGTTGATTTTGACCAATTTCCGACTTGCTACATCGACCCGGCAAGGTGTGGATTCCGAATAGTCCGCGGGCGCCAGATGCAACGCCAGAAGTCCCTCGGCCTTTTTTCCGACCTGGGCCTGTACGTTCCCTTGCGCGGCGTTCCAACTCCGCCTCGGTTACGGTTTTGCCGCCGGTCAGGGTGACGACGCTGTGCGTGTGAACGATACGTCCGTCGTCCGGTGCATAAAGCACGCATATCATTTCGGCCGTGGTTTTGAGAATCGGGTTCCTGGCCATGACGTTACTCTCCCCAACCGGAAATCTGGAAGGTGAAATCGGCGTTGCTGGTGTTTGCCACGCCTCCTTCCAGGGGTTGGGCGGCAATGCCCCAGAGGAAGGTGACCGAGTCCACGCCGTGGGCAATGATGGCGGGGACGGTCCCGCCGAGGTGACCCTGCCCGACATTGTGTTGTGTGCCACCGGCACCGTAGGACTCACGCCGCTCCAGGCGCCGAAGCCTTGGGTGCCTGAGGGCGAAACGCCCTGCGACGGGGCTTACGGTTGGACCGTGACGACGCTCGCCGGATTTGCTGCTGCGCCTGAGCAGCGTGTCGCGTGGCGCTGCCGTTACGTCTTTTTCCCTTGCAACCTCAAAGACGTTGATGGCCGGGCCATCACGGAATGGCGAGCCAGGCCGCGCTTCCCGTCGCCTGAAAACCGCTTTAGCATTCATGCGTGGGCGTCATCCGCTACATGGCGAGACGGCTGGTGTTTGCGCTGGTGCTGGTGCTCGGCGTCAGCGCCATCATTTTCTTCCTGATCAACGCAATCGGCAGCCCGATCGACATGCTGATGGCGGACCGGCCCGGCGTGACGGACCAGGCGATCGCCGGGCTGAAGGCCTATTACCATCTCGATCGCGGCATGATCGTGCGGTATTTCATCTGGCTGGGCAGCGTCGCACGCGGTGATTTCGGTACCAGTATCACCTATAACCAGCCGGTCGGGCCGATGCTCGTCGGGTTCGGGCTGGAGACGCTGAAGCTGCAGGTACCGGCGATTTTCCTGGGGCTGGCACTGGCGGTTGGCATCGCGGCGGTGGCGGCGGTGCGGCAGTACAGCCGGGTGGATTTCACGCGTGATGACCGGCGCATTGCTGGGCCATTCATTGCCCGGATTCCTGGTGGGCATCCTGCTGATTTTGATCTTTGCATACTGGCTCGGCGTTTTCCCGAGCTACGGCGCGTATTCCACGCTGACGCCGCTGTGGGGCAGCACGTTCGCGGACGGGCTGTGGCACATGGTGCTGCCGCTGACGATGCTGACGCTGTTCAACACCGCGACGCTGACCTTGCTGCTGCGGGCCAACATGGTGGATGTGCTGCGGCACGACTACATCATGGCGGCGCGGGCGTCCGGGTTGCCGGAACGACGGGTGGTGTTCGGCCATGCGCTGCGCAACGCGATCATTCCCGTGCTGACCTATCTCGGCATCCTGTTCGGTCTGATGCTGGCCACCGCGCCGGTGACCGAAACCGTGTTCACCTGGCCGGGCGCGGGGCTGTTGTACATCACCGCGATCCAGCAACTGGATTACCCGGTCATCATGGGCGAGACGCTGGTGGTGACGGTGATGCTGGTGCTGTTCACGCTGCTGACCGACATTGCCTATGTGCTGATCGATCCGCGGATCCGGCTGGAATGAGCGGCGCGGACGCCGACCGGATCGCGACCGCCTTGCCACGCCGGCGATTGCCGCGCGGGCCGGGCAATCTGCGGCAGGGCTGGCAGCGGCTGCGCCGGAACCGTACCGGGATGCTGGGGCTGCTGCTGGTTGGACTGGTCGTGGTGGTTGCCGTGCTGGCGCCGGCGATCGCGCCCTATGCGCCGAACGACCAGTCCGCGATGCTGCATTTCGGCGCGCAGGCGCCGCCGAGCGCGACCCACTGGTTCGGCACCGATCGCAGCGGCTATGACGTGCTGACGCGGACATTGTATGGCGCGCCGACAGCGCTGGTGGTCGGGCTGGGCGCGATGCTGATCGCCTCGTGTCATCGGCGTGGCGGTGGGCGGGATTGCAGGCTACCTGGGCGGCGCGGCGGACGAGCTGCTGATGCGCGGCACCGAGTTCTTCCTGGTGATCCCGGTGTTCATCGTGATCCTGGCGGTGGTGCGGCTGTTCGGTGTGGTGGTGATCGGCACGCCGCTGGAAGGCGTGCCGTTCCTGAACCTGGGTGCGATCATCGTGCTGCTGGGCCTGTTCGGCTGGCCGCCGCTGGCGCGGCTGGCGCGGGCGGAGTTCCTGCGACTGAAACAGATGGAGTTCGTCGAAGCAGCGCGCTGCATCGGCGCGCGTCCGCGCGACATCATCTTCCGCCACATCCTGCCGAATGCGCTGCCGTCGCTGGTGGTGGTGGCTGCGCTGGGAATCGGCGGCGCGATCCTGGCGGAGGCGATGATCAGCTTCCTGGGTTTCGGCGATCCGAAAACAGTGAGCTGGGGGCAGTCGCTCTATTTCAATTACCAGGTGCTGAAGGTGGCGCCGTGGGCGGTACTGGCGCCGGGACTGGCGATCTTCGTGACGGTGCTCGGGTTCAACCTGCTGGCGGACGGACTGTCGGACGCGTTCAATCCGCGACTGAAGCAGTGACACCATTGCTGGAGGTGCGCGGGCTGGCAATTCAGTTCCCGGTGCGCGGCAGCGACGTGCGGGCAATCGACGGGGTGGATTTCGCGGTCGGGCGGCAGCAGACGCTGGGCCTGGTGGGCGAGTCAGGCAGCGGCAAGACGCTGTCCAGCCTGGCGGTGCTGCGGCTGGTGCCGCCGCCGGCGCGGATCGTGGCCGGGTCGGTCGGTTTCGAGGGAAACGACCTGCTGCGGCTGGATCCGGCGCGGATGGGTGCGCTGCGCGGGCGGCGCATCGCGATGGTGTTCCAGAACCCGGCCTATTCGCTGAACCCGATCCTGTCGATCGGCGCGCAGCTTGGGGAGATACTGGTCTGGCACGAGAAACTGCGTCACCGCGCCGCTGCGGAACGGGTGGAGGAGATGCTGCAACTGGTCGGCATCACCGATGCACCGCGACGGATGCGCCAGTTCCCGCACGAACTGTCAGGCGGGATGAAGCAGCGGGTGTGCATCGCCCGCGCCCTGCTGTGCCATCCGGCGCTGGTGCTGGCCGATGAGCCGACGACCAACCTGGATGCGACGATCCAGGCGCAGATACTCGAACTGCTGCAGGAGCTGAAGCAGCGGCTCGGCAGCTCCATGATCCTGGTGACGCATGACATGGGCGTGGTGGCGCGGATGGCCGACCGCATCGGCGTGATGTATGCGGGCACGGTCTGCGAGACTGCCGACGCCGCCACGATCTTCCGTGCGCCGCTGCATCCCTACACGCGCGCGTTGCTGGAGAGCATGCCGCGCGCCGACCGATCCTATCGCGGGCACCGCGCACTGCCGGTGATTCCCGGGCGCATCCCGAATCTGGCCGATCCGCCGTCCGGCTGCCGGTTTCATCCGCGCTGCCCGGAAGCGGGCGCGGATTGCCGGCGGCTGCGGCCGCTGCCGGTGGAGGCCGCGCCGGGGCACGTGGTGAGCTGCCTGCGCCGCGGCAGCGAAGGCGCGCCGGCATGAGCCTGCCGATTCTGCAGGTGGAAGGGCTGCGGAAGACTTACCCGGTGCTGCGTCGCGCTTTGCTGGGAGCGCGGGCGGAGGGAGAGATCCGCGCGGTCGATGACGTATCGTTCGCGGTGCGCCGGCGGCGAATGCCTGGGGCTGGTCGGCGAAAGCGGCTGCGGCAAGACCACGACGGCGCGTGCGATGCTGCATCTGGTGCCGCCGACAGCGGGGCGCGTGCGGCTGGATGGCGTGGATATCGTGCCGCTGCTGGCGGGCCCGGACCGTGCCGCAGCGCTGAAGGTCCGGCGGGGCATCCAGTATGTGTTCCAGGACCCGTATCTGTCGCTGAACCCTCGGTGGAGTATCGGGCGGACGGTGATGGAGCCGTTCCGCGTGCATCGCCACGCGCCGGCGGCGGATTGGGAGGAGCGGGTCGCGGAGCTGCTGGGGCTGGTCGGGCTGGAGGCGGTCCATGCCGGACGCTTCCCGCACGAATTCAGCGGCGGGCAGCGGCAGCGGGTGGGGATTGCGCGGGCGCTCGCGGTCTCGCCGCGGGTGCTGATCTGCGACGAGCCGGTGTCGTCGCTGGATGTGTCGGTGCGGGCGCAGATCCTCAACCTGCTGGTGTCGCTGCAGGACCGGCTTGGGCTGACATACGTGTATATCTCGCACGACCTGGCGTCGGTGCGTTTCATCAGCAACCGCGTGGCGGTGATGTATCTCGGCCGCATCGTGGAGCTGGCGGAGACGGAGGCGCTGTTCGAGCGTCCGCGGCACCATTACACCCACGCATTGTTGCAGGCGATACCGGTGCCCGATCCGGGGGCGCGCGTCGCAGAGCCGTTGGGTGGCGAGCTGCCGAGCGCGATGGAGCGCCCGTCCGGCTGTGCGTTCCGCACGCGTTGCCCGGCGGCACAGGCGCGTTGCGCGGCGGAGGTGCCGCTACTGGTCCCGGCGGGTGACGGGGGGCTGGTGGCGTGCCATTACCCGCGATGACCACAGCGACGATGCGAGCAGGAGAACGGGATCGATGCCGAATGTGATCGTGATCGGGGCGGGCGTGATGGGCGCCTCGGCGGCTTTCCGGCTGGCCCAGGCAGGGGCGCAGGTGCTGGTGCTGGAGGCCGGCCGGGTGGGCGGCGGCACTTCGGGCATCAGCTACGCCTGGACCAACGCGCACAACAAGCCGCCGCGTCCATATCACGAGTTGAACCTGGCCGGCATGAAGGCGCATGCGGCGTTGCGGGAGGAGTTCGGGAGTACGCCCTGGTGGCACGGTGGCGGCAGCCTGGAATGGGAGCCGGAGGAAGGCCGGGCGGAACAGGCCGCCAACGTGGAACGGCTGCAGGCATGGGGCTATGCGGCGGAGTGGATCACGCCGCAACAATTGCTGGAGCTGGAGCCGGATATCGATCTTTCCACGGTGGGCGATGCGCCGGTGGCGTATTTTCCCGACGAGGGATGGCTTGATCCGGTGCCGTATGCGCACGCGATGCTGTCGGCCGCGCGGCGGCACGGGGCGCGGCTGATCTGCGGTGCCCGCGTGGTGGAGATCGTGATGAGCGGCGACCGGGTGACGGGCGTGCGCACCGCGGACGGGACTGCAGCACGCGGCGGACGTTGTGGTGAACTGCGCCGGTCGGTGGGCGAACGATCCGATGCGTGAGACCGGTCTGCATCTGCCGCTGGCGCCTACCGTGGGCTTTCTGGTGTTCACGCCTCCGGTGGCAACGGGGTTGGCGCGGGTGGTGCGAACGCCGGTGATCGATGCGCGGCCGGACGGGGCAGGCCGGCTGATGTTGCACTGGAACCCGACCGACGCGACGCTTTCTATTGATACGAAGCTGAGCGCGGAGATGCCGGAAGCGCGCGACCTGGTAGCGCGGGCGCGGCGGCTGCTGCCGTGTATCGGAGAGGTGTCGCCGGAGGCGGTGCGGATCGCGATACGGCCGATACCGGGAGACCATTTCTCGGCGATCGGTCCGGTGCCGCGTGTGCGGGGCTATTACTTGGGAATTACACATAGCGGCGTGACGATGTCACCGTTCCTGGGGGCGGCTATCGCCGATGAAGTGGCGCGCGGACGGGAGCGGGCGGAGCTGAAGGAGTTCCGGCCGGCGCGGTTTTTCAACTGAAGCAGAGAGAATGAAGACTCACCACGGAGGCCCGGAGACACGGAGTTAGCTGGCCGGACGAACTCCGGGTAATTCTCCGTGTCTCGGTGTCTCCGTGGTGAAACTTTCTCTCGCGGAAGGAGTACGGGGTGAAATTCAGCAACTTCCTGTTTCCCGAAAGCCGGGATCCGGCGCGCGATGGCGCGGTGATCGAGGAAACCATCGCCGAAGCCCGCCTGTCCGACGAGCTCGGCTTCGACGTGCTGTGGCTGGCCGAGCACCATTTCGACGGCATCTGCGCCTATGTCGATCCGGTGAGCTTTGCCGCCGCGCTTGCAGTGGCGACGAAGCGCGCGAAGATCGGGTTCGCGGTGGCGCAGATGTCGCTGCATCACCCGATCCGCATGGCCGAGCAGTTGTCGCTGATCGACAATATCAGCCGCGGCAGGCTGATCGTCGGGCTGGGCCGCGGGACTGCTTACAATGTCTACGATTACCAGGGATACGGGATCGATCCAGACGAGGCGCAGGCACGGCTGGAAGAGGCCGAGGAAATCCTGTTCCGGGCGTGGAGCGGGGAGCCGTTCACGCATGAAGGGCGGTTCTGGCAGTTGCGGGTGCCGATGCTGCGGCCGCGTCCGTATACGCGCCCGCATCCGCCAGTGATTCGCGGCGCGTCGGGCGAAGCCTCCATGGTGGAGCTGGCGCGCCAGCGGCGGCCGTTCCTGATGAACGTGCAGTCGCTGGAGGTGACGCGGCAACGGATGGCGCTGTACTGCCGAACCTTGCGCGATGAGGGCGTGGATGAAGCGGGTGTTGCTGCCAGCGTGGATCAATGCTGGGTGTGGCGCAACGTGATGGTGGCGGAGACGGATGCCGAGGCGGCGCGGCTCGGCATTCCGGCGTTCGAGGCGATGCAGGTGCAGCGCGCGGCGATGCGGGAGAAGGTATATCAAGAAACCGGTTTGCGGTTGCAGACGACGACGCTGGGGCCGATGGCGCCGGCGGCGCGGACTGTTGCCGGCCACGCGCTGATCCACGGATCGCCGGGGACGGTGGCGGAGCAACTGGCGGAGATCAAGAAGATCGGCGTCGGCGGGGTGATCATGCAGTTCCGCCTCGGCCCGATGCCGCACGAGGTGGCGGTGCACAGCCTGACTCTGTTCATGCAGAAAGTGGCGCCGCAGTTGGCGGGGAGGCAGAGATGATGAACAAGCGCCTGACCAGGCGCGTGCCGGTGCACGGCGTGACGATCGGGATCATGGTGCTGGATACGAAGTTCCAGCGCCTGCCTGGGGATATCGGCTACGGCCCGACATGGCGGTTCCCGGTGCAATATGCGGTGGTGCGCGGCGCCACGCCGGACCGGATCGTGAAGCCGAACGCGGACGGGATGCTGGATCTGTTCCTGAAAGCGGCGGATGAGCTGGTGGCGCTGGGCGTCGATGGAATCACCACGAGCTGCGGGTTCCTGGCGGTGCTGCATCCGCACCTGGTGGCGCATTGTCCCGTGCCGGTAGCGACATCGAGCCTGCTGCAGATTCCGCTGGTGCAGAGCATCCTGCCGCGCGGGCAGCGGGTTGGCGTGCTGACGGCGGATGCGGCGGCATTGAGCCCGGACCATTTCCGTGCGGTCGGCGTGGAGCCGGGCCTGCCGATGGTGGGCATGCCGCCGGACGGCGTGTTTCGCCACAACCTGCGCTCCGGCCAGCCGGTGGTGGATTTCGCCGCGCAGGAACGCGAGGTGCTGGGCATGGCGGAAGAGCTGCTGGGGCGCAATCCGGATATCGGCGCGATCGTTTCAGAGTGCACCAATCTGCCGCCGTATTCGGCCAGTATCGAACATGCGTTCGGCGTGCCGGTGTACGATATCATCAGTTTCGTCGAGTGGTTTCATGCCGGGCTAAAGCCGCGGCGCTATGGGGGGTAGCATGCAGACGAGACGAGGCCTGAGTGGGCTGGTTGCCGCGGCCGGGTGGGCGGTGCTGGGCATGAGCGCGGAGGCGCAGACCGCGCCGGGTGCGGGCGGTGAATCGACGCTCGATCGGGTCAGGCGGACGGGGGTGCTGCGGATCGCGGCATTGCCGGGGGAGACGCCGTTCTTCGACAAGGACCTGGCGACGGGGGCGTGGTCGGGCGCGGCGATCGACATGGCACGCAGCATCGCGTCGGCGCTGAACGTGCGGCTGGGCTATGTGGAGGGGACCTACGGCACGTCGGTGCTGGATTTGCAGAGCAACAAGGTCGATCTGGCGTTCGCGCTGAACCCGACGGCGCAGCGGGCGCTGTCGATTGGTTTCTCGCGGGCCTATTACCTGCATCCGTTCGGGTATGTGTCGCGGCCGGGATTTCCGGCGCGGACATGGGAGGATCTGAACCGGCCGAGCGTGCGCCTGGTGTCGCTGATCGGATCGCTGACCGATACGCTGGTGGCGCGCTATGCGCCGAAGGCCCAGGTGATCGAGGTGAAGGACGGTTCGAGCGCGATCCTGACGATGCAGGCGGGACGTGGCGATTGCATCATCTATGGATTGATCCAGGGGCTGAGTGTTACCGCCAAGGCGCCGGAACTGTCACAGGCGGTGGTGTTGAAACAGCCGGTAGTGGCGCTGCCGAGCGCGATGGGGATCCAGGAAGAACCGGACCGCAGATGGCGCGATTTTCTTGACGCGTGGGTGGATTACAACGCCGGCTCGCGGCAGGTGGCGGACTGGATGCGCGTGGGGCTGCTGAAGATGGGGGTGAAGCCGGATGCGATCCCGGTGGATGCTGATCTGTGATGGCGGCCGGGAACTCTGCCTGATCTCCGTGCCTCTGCGCCGCCGTGGTGGAGCTTTCTTGTTCTTGCCGTGTTTGCCTACCCGGCCTTCACCTGCGTCCGCACGCACTCCGCTGCACGTTGCGCCAGTTTTGCCTTGACCGCATCCACCTCCGGCCCCACCACCTTGAGTTCGGCGCAGGCTCGGCCATCCCAGGCCCAGGATGAGAAGTCCGGATGCAGGCGGGTCGGAACGCCGCCATTGTCGAAATTGCCGCGATCGCCGTTTTCCAGGTAGCTTTCCGCCGGCAGCCCTTCCGCCAGCAGAAGCTCGTGCTGCGGCAGCTCGATGTGGAAATACTCGACGCTGCCTGCGCTTTCCTCGACAGCGACACTGGAGCCGTTCACGAGATAGCGGGCCGGGATCAGCACGCCCTCATCGAAAATGGCGTGCTGGGGTGAAACCAGCAGGTCGCGCGCAGGCAGCCCCGGCCCGAACGCGCCGGCACGGATGCGGATCGGCAACACCTTTGGCGGCTCCGGATGGCGGGAGCAATCGACGCGCCGCCGTCCGACCCAGACGACCGGCTGAGGCTGGCCGCCGGCGGTCAGCACCGTGTCGCCCGGTTGCAGGGATTCCACCGGCACTTCTCCGTGCGGCGCGGCGATCCGGGTACCAGCGACATAGCAGGTGACGAATTCGATCCCGTTTCCGTTGGAGACGATATTGACGGGGCCCGATGTGTTGGCAAATCCGGGGATGGCGATGTCGATGGTCTGCGGGTCGCCGATGATGATCGACAGCTCACCGGTGGTGACATCGAAGCTGGCGGTGGTGGTGATGGTGCCGAACGTGGGCGGCACGTTCGGCAGCGCCAGCGTATCGCCGGGGACGTAGCCGGTGATGGTGCCCTGGAACGCGTTGAGCGTGCCCTTCGCCAGCCCGGTGATGTCGAGCACGTTGCCGTCGCCGTCGTTGAAGTTCACCGTGATGTCGGATGGAACGACGCCGCCGATATCCACCGTGCCGCCTTGACCGATATCGATGGTGCCGCCACCGCTTGCCGTCGCCGAATTGATCGGACCGATAAAGGGCACGTTGATCGTCGGGAATGTGACTGTGCCGTTATCGATGATGTCGCCGCTGACGTTCAGCGTGGCACCCTCGACATCCAGGGTAGGAAATTGTTCCGTCGTGCCGCCGAAAAATGGAATCGATGCATACTGGTTGAAACCAGCCAGCAACAGATTATCGAGTGTTACGCTGCCGGAGTTCAGCAGGACATCGACAGGAAAGCTGCTGCTCGGTCCGAGGAAAGGGTCACCGTTCGCCGGATCCCCCTGATAAAGAGCGAACGCCTGAGGCGCGATCGCACCGGCAACCAGCCCGACATTGGACCCATCGGGAGGAATCGTGCCGCTCACCACGGTGGTGCCGATCTGCAGCGTCTGGAACGATTCGACCTCGGCCCAGAAAGAGCCTGTATTGAAATTGATCGTACCCGTGTTCCACGTATAGGCCGTCGCTTGAGTCTCACCGTCGCCGGTCACCGGATAAAACACGAAATCGGACACCCTGACCTCCCCGGTCTTGGTTCGCGCGAAACACGAGCCGCTCCCGCATCAATAGCATAGCATCGTGAATTTTGCGTTCAACTATCGTTGTCGCGAATAGAATATTATATCGCAACGCCTCTCGAAACGTTCCGGTTGTTTGAAGTTTGCCCGCGTGTGACCGATCGCTGGACAATTCCTTTTAATTGCTCCCCCTCCGCAATCGCGGTCGAACGCGCGAGTCACTCTCCACCCACGGTTGTGCGCAGCGGCGGCAGCAGAGCGGCGGCATACGCAGCCGGGTTGTCGATCAGGATATCAGCGGCATCGAGGTCGGCGTCGTTCTCCTCCGCCGCCGGGCAGGCGTCGCGGATCGCGACAATGCGTGACGCCGTAATGTCCGGCGGCGCTGCACGTTCCCGATCGATCGCCGCGGCCATCGGCTGAAGTCCGGCAGATAGCGATTGAAGCTGCCGCTGCAGAGCCGCGTCGCCGAGGCTGGTGCAGACCTGCGGCAGCACGCCGAGTCCCTGGATCGGCCAGCCGCGCGGGGCGAGCATGCGGCTCCATGTCACGAACAGCTCACCGCCGTCCGGCAGCGTGGTGAAGGTCTGTACCAGGCCCTTTCCCAGGGTCGAGCTGCCCACCACGACAGCGCGTCCGCGATCGGCCAGGGCGGCGGCCAGAACCTCGGCAGCGCTTGCGGTGCGGCCATCGACCAGCACCACCACCGGTACGTCCTTGGCGAGCTCGCCGCTCGCTGACCGCCAGATGCGGTTGGAGGCCGGATCGCGGCCCCGTTCGATCGCAACCACGCCGGACGGCAGCAGCTCATCGGCAACCGTGACCGCCTCGGCGAGCAGACCGCCGCGGTTGCCGCGCACATCGAGCACGATCCCGGCCGGCGGATGGCGGGAATCCAGCGCGCGGGCGATCACATCGGCGACCGCTTCGGCGGTATCGCGGGCGAACCCGTCGAGGCGCAGGATCAGCATCTTTGCGTCCTTCCGCGGGAATACGGTCTGCCGGGGAATGATGGCGCGGACGATGTCGGCTTCCTGGCGACGCCCGTCCGTGCTGCGCCAGACCAGATGAACGCTGTCCGCCTCCGGGCCGGCGATCCAGCCGGACACCGTGGCGGCCTGCTGCCTGTTTACCGATTTCCCATCCACCGACAGGATACGGTCGCCGGGCCGCAGACCGGCGGCGGCGGCGGGGGTGTCGGGCACGACGGATTTCAACCAGAATTTCGCCGCCCCGACCGGTCAGCGTGGTGCCGATCCCGGCGCTGCCGATCCGCATCTCTTCCTCCTCGGCGGCAAGTCCGGGCGGGACATAACGCGAGTAGGGATCCAGATGGTTGAACATGTCATCGAAAAAGCTCTGCACGATGGGCTGCGTGCCGACGCGCCGCAGAGCGGGCGAGGCGTTCCAGCCGGCCTGGGTCATCGACACGGCGACGTCGGCCCAGGCCCGGGCGGCCGGCTCCGGCGGAGGCGCGCCGGCGTAGAGCACCTTGCGTGCACGGCCGAGCACGAGCTGCCCGGACGCTTCGACCGCGACCATTTGCGGATCGATCGCGGTCAGTCCACGCAATCCCCAGATGGTTAGCTGGGGAATGGTGACGGGTTGCAGTGCGCGCGGTGCGATGAAGTTGAGGGCGGCGGCATAGATTTGCGCGGCCAGCGCGGCGTTGAAGCTGGGCGGCGACAGCGGAGGCTCAGCTTTTGCCGGAAAGGCCAGCAGCAACAGGAGCAGGGCGCCGAGTTGAGTCACGTGAAGCGGGGACCGCGTCCTCGATTGTCCGGCACGACCGAAGGCGCGCGCCTGGGCGCCTGCGTGGGCTGACGGCTGGCTGACCTGCGCGCGCACGCATTTATCATGCAGCTAGGGATCATCCGGCAGCGCCGGGCAAGGAACAATGCCATCAGCGGCAATTTCCGAGTGGGGGAGGAAAAGCCGGCGGCGTGTGACCGCGGCGACACGGGGCGGGATGCGGGAGTGCCTGCGCCAACAGCAGGCGAAAGTTGCAGCTTGTACCAACAAGTGAAGGCAATGCTGCGATAGACATTTCCGCACCATCCGGAGCGGAAATGTTCACCTTTCGGAACCTCCGTCCGACGATTAACTTCCGTAGAGCAATCCGGCTGCGACGATCTCGTCTGCCACCTGCGGGGCCCTGCCGGCGAGAGCATCCGTAAGGCGTTCAGGCAAGGTGATTGCGCCGCCGTGGCCTAGGCTTCAAGGGACCCGAAAATACGGCAAGGGAATGTCGATCTCGACCAGGCGCAGGAGCACGCCGGCGATCTTACTCCGCTGCGAGGAGGCGCGCGGTTGGTTGCGAGAGATTGCCGTATTTCTCGACCCAGGCGCGGCCGATCGCGGCGGCTTCTTCGGGGGTAAGCCAGGACCACTCGGCACCCCGCGCACGGATCGCGACCCAGCGGGTATCCCCGTGAACCACGTGCTCCTCAACCAAATAAGGGGCGATCGGCTGAGCCATAGCAACTCCTGCAAAGAAGGCCGATGCGGCCAGTTTCGTTAGTGGCGGCGAGTTGGCGCAATCGAATTCCAGTCGCCCCAAAAAAGCCATAAAGCCGAATCTCACGAAAAT
This sequence comes from uncultured Pseudomonadota bacterium, assembly GCA_963810715.1. Classification (GTDB taxonomy): domain Bacteria; phylum Pseudomonadota; class Alphaproteobacteria; order Acetobacterales; family Acetobacteraceae; genus DATDIC01. Next base: position 20,432 of record CAWEOZ010000008.1, read on the forward strand.
GTCAACGAAGCTTTCAGCGGGATTAGGTGCCGAAAAAACGATCCTGAGCGGCTGTATCAGTCGAGCAACACCGAATGGCGAGGCCGGCCCCAGAAGCGGGACGCGGCGATGCACCGCTCGACGTCCTCCTCCAGCAGCAGCCCGACCTCGGCCAGGGCCCTGGCCGCCGAGCCGATGGCGTCCGTATAGGCGGCCGGGGTTGGATAGCGCTCCAGGATGGCCGGCCGGCGATCGCCGATCGCTTCCCTCTCCGCAGCGGTCTCGGCAAACGGGATATAGCTCCCTTCGAAGCGATACAACGCCCCATGGCCGAACCCGCGGGCACGGAGGTTCCAGCCAGTATAGGTTCCAAGCGGGGCAGCGACCATCGGGGCGCGGACCCCGGCCACCTCGTTGCCGTCGGCATCCACCGCCGGGACCAGGACGGGGTATTCCTGGCCAGGACGGAGTTCGGGGGGCTCCCTGGTCAGGATGCCCGGTTCGGTCTCGCCGAAATCCATCAGGGGCAGCCGGTTCGGCGAGGCGGGGACGGCGAGGCCGGGAATTGCCGGGAACTGGCCTCGCCAGTCCTCCATGCCGATCAGCGTGCCATCGGCGCGGGTGGGAATCCGGCTGGCCGGCGGCGGCGTGCCCTGGGTGACCCAGCGGTCCATCGCGTCCAGCAAGGCACGGAACAGGGCCGAGGTGGCGACGATGTTGGACAATGACTGGCAGGCCGGAAGGCGTGCGGCGCACCGCGCGCGGGTCGGCGAAATGCTGGGAGCTGGCCCAGGCATAGATGCGCACGGTGTCAGGCTGCGGCAGATCGTTGCCCTGCGTGTCAGTATGGACCAGCGAGCCGCGGCGGTTCCAGTACTCGGTCGCGGTCTGGGTATGCATGACCAGCGGATCGGTGTCCGGCCGTTTCAGGATGGCGTCGCGGCGGCCGGTCAGGTGATCGGTGCTCCAGGCATAGGAGAAGGGGAATCTGTCGGCGGGATTGAAATGATCTTCGTATTGCTGCCCGCCGGAAACGATAGGGCCGGCAAACCGGTGGTTGAGCCATTTCCGCCCGGCGCCGGCCACGTGCGGCATGACGCCGTCGAACACGCGGCGGCCGGCGGCGTCCGCGTTGAAGCCGCGATAGACGAAATCCCGCAGACAGCGACCGGTCTGCGAGCGGCCCCAGCGCATAGGCCTGCTCGATCCGGCCAGGCGGCTTCCCTGTCGCATCCGTGCTTGAGGAAGCTGACGAAGTCGCGCACCGCGACATGGCCGAGCCCGTGCACCAGCGGGTCGCGGGCGGTGTACACCAGCTCGTAGATCCAGCCCGGTTGGAAACCGGCCGGCAGATGGATGTGGCGGTCGGAGGGAATGATGGCGCGCTCGGCTTCGCCGGTCTCGCCACCGCGGCCACCTTCGGTGCGGGCGAAGCACCAGGCGTCCGGCGGGACCGGGATGCGGGGATCGTACGGATAGCGGCGGCGGGTCAGGCGCGCGCGGCCGGTGTCCAGCGAGACGGTCGGGATAGGAGCGGGCGGCGGCCTTGCCGGAGAGCGGCAGGGTGGTGATCCCCGGCTGATCGAGAATGTACTCTACCCGCACCAGCCCGGTGATCGGGCGGCCGTGATCCGTCGCAACCGGCAGGTCGATGGTCATGCGGCCGTCGCCCGGCAGCAGGTCGCCCTCCCAGGCGAGCCACGCGATGACATAACCGCGCCGCATCAGGAACCCGTTGCCGGCGTGGTCGAGCGAGAGCGGGTCGTTGCTGGCCAGCGCGTCGTTGAAGAACTGCAGGGCGCGCTTGTGGCCGCGATTGCCGTAGTCGAAAAACAGCCGCCGGTTGCAGCGGGCCAGGTCAACCGGCTTCAGGATCATCAGGTCGGCGGCGAACTCCACGCGACCGCGCCTGATTCAGCGGCGCCTTGTCGAGATCGACCACGCCGGCGTTGGCGGGATGCGTGGGATCCACCGCAAAATGGGCTCGGCCGGTCAGACGCTCGTAGCCGCCGTCGAGGCGAATTCGTGCCCGCCGGCAAAAGGACGGCGCTCGGCGATGTGCAGCTCGACGGTTCCGCTCATTCCGATGCTCCTGTTCCCGCCATAAGGAGCAGGTGCCGGGCAGCTTGCGTCAAGCGGCCGGAACCCAGGTTTTGCGCGCCCGTTCTGCATCAGATCGGTTTGGAGGTTCATCGTGTCCGACCTTATCCGGCTGTCGCGTTTCGTGAGCGTGGGGCGGTTGCAACCGGGAGTGGCCGACCTCGACCGGCTGCGGCAGGACGGCGTCCGCAGCATCGTCGATCTGCGTACGCCGGATGACGCGGCGACGCCGCTCTCGCCAGAGCAGGAAGCGGCGGAAGCCGCGGCGCGCGGGCTGTCCTATCGTCATTTCCCGGTCGGCGCCGGCGAGGTGGACGATGCGGTGCTGGACCGGTTCGGCGAGGTGCTGCGGCGTATGGAGCGGCCGGTATTCGTGCATTGCATGGTGGGGCGGCGCGCCGGGATGTTCGCGCTGTCGCAGGTCGCGGTGGAGCAGGGCATTCCGGGCGGGTCGATGCTGGACATGGCGCGGGACCTGGGGGTGCTGGACGGGGACCGGGCGGTTCACGCGAAATTTGCCGGATATGTGGATCGGCGCCTGACGCAACCGGACCCGCTGGCGCATCGCGAGGACGTGCTGCACCAGCATCGCGCGCCGGAGCCGCTCCGCGTCCTGCGGGCGGGATGGCGGGCGCAGGCGGTGCAGCCTGTCCGGCCGGTCATGCTCGGGGAGGCGGGTCGGGACGCCGCCGACGCGGAGACCGGGGCAGCGGCTGGTGGTCGATACGATCGCTCTCGGAATAGCCGGGGCAGTGTTCGGGCTTCTGCTGGATCGCCGGTTCCTGGCGCTGCCGCTGCTGGCGGCAGGATTCCTGGCGCACTGGTGGAGTCCCCGGCCGCAGCCTTCAGTGTCTGGGCCCGACGAGGTCGAGGTGCTGAGCCGGCAATTGCGAAAACTACAAGAGGCGTAGCGGCAAGGGAGCAGTCCGAGGGTTGTCGACGCATTCCCTGGCAACCCGCGGCGGCGCTGCGTCGTTATGGTCGCGAACAGGGCAAGGCCCCATGAGGATAATGAGTGAGGATGCTTAGTTTCATCAGCACGGACCAGGTCCGCGCGATCATTCACCTGGCCGATGTCGCGGCGGATGCTGCCGACCGGCTGGCCAACCGCATGGTCAAATCGGATGTGAGCCGGGAGACGCAGGGTGGCGCAATGGTGCATCGCCGTCCCGACGACGATGCCGAGCTGGCCGACCTGGAACCGCTGCGCGGCACAACGATGGCGGAACCGCTGCGACAATTGGAAGCGGCGATTGCCGCGCTAAGCCCGGAGGCGCGGCGCGAGTTGCACGCGATTTTTCTGATCGGGCGGGGCGAATTCAGCGGGCGCGAATGGGACGAGGCGCTGGATGCAGCCGCATCGCGCGCCGACGAAGCGGAGGCGCGATTGCTGGCGGAACGGGCGAGCCTCGGCCCGCAACTATCGAAAGGACTTTATCAGCTTAAATTATCCTGATAGCAGGCGGGAGCCGGACCGGCCCCACAACAAAGCTTGAACCGGGCGCAATCGCCCCCAGACGACGCTATCTCTGTGACGCCACACAACCAGGAGACCAGGCATGAGCGACAAAGTTGAAGGCATGGCCAGAGACACGATGGGCCGCGCACAGCAGAGCTTCGGCGAAACGGTGGGCGACATGAAGACGCAAGCCCAGGGGCTGTACAATCAGGCGAGCGGCCAGGCGCAGGAGCAGGTGGCCCGGCTGAGCGAAGTGATCCGCGACCAGCCGTTGACGGCGGCGCTGATCGCGGTCGGGCTCGGATATATCCTCGGCCGCCTGACTGCCTGACCAAAACTCCCTGACCATAATTGAATAGCCGCGGCGCGATGGCGCCGCGGCGCTCAGGCCAGCGCCTTCGTCAGTTCCGACAACGAGGAGCTGACGGTGTCCTGGATAGCAATCGATACAAACGGATTGGCGTCCAGAGCTGCGATCATGGGCTCATTCGCTACATAGGCTGCGTAGCGCTGGGCGATCTGGCGTGCTTCGGCGATCAAGGTTGCATGCTGGCTGGCGTCGCCGGCATTGGCGAGTTCGGCGAGCTTGTCGGCAAGGCTTGCGTCCAGTGAGCTCAGCACCCGGCCGGTCTGCGTCCTGAACGCCTTCTCGAGATCGTCGGCCACGCCACGGCCCTGGTAGACGGCCGACATGGCGGCGTGCAGCTTCTCGATATCGGCATCGATCTTCTGGCGCGCTCCAACCCAACCGGTGCGGAGAGCGGTAAACGCCGCGGCGTTGCCGTCGGCCGCATTCGCGGCATCCGGTTCGTCGGTGTCGGTATCGTCCGGGTCGGCGATATCTTCCAGCTCCTGCCCGTCTGCCATCACGGACAGCTTGATGAACGGCAGCGGCTTGAACTTCTTCAGCATCCGCTCGCCTTTTTTCTTCATGCCGGGAAGCTGACGTCCTTCCAGCAGAAGAACCAGCATGCCGGCACGGTTCTCATCCGCCATCGCGGTGCCGAAGGTCATGGCATGCAGGCCGGTTTCCTTCACCAGCGTGTTCGCCAGGGCTTTCGAGCCTTTGCTGCGATGGACGGCGAGCCGGTGGTCCTCGGCCTTTTTCCCCAGCACGAAGCCGAAATTCATCTGGCCGCCGGAGCGCAGCTTCTTCATCGCGGCGATCAGGTAGTCGTGGTAGGCGTCGGGATCGGCAAATACGCTGTCGTCGTCCTGTTCGGCGTGATCCTCGATCCAGGACCGTTCGGCGGGATAGAGCCGATCGAATTTCTTGAGCGCGTCGATGGTCAGGGCCATCTCCGGGTTTTTCTTGTCCTTCCCGGCCTCGGTCACTACCGCGTCCACGGCGGTTTCAACCGTTACCGAGCGCGTCGCGGGCGGTCTTCACAACGTCCGCCTCGCCGCTGGCGTCGAGCTTCTTTTTTATCGCCTCGTAGTCCTTCAGCGCATCTTCCAGCCTGCCGGCGCTTTTGAGGCCCTTCGGCTGGCTCGACTTCCACCATTTGGCCGAGAATTCCGGCTGCTCATTTTTCTTCACGCTCGAGCCCTCCTCCGTGATCACAGCCCAGCAAGCGATTGCGCAGCTTCGTTGCAGGCGGCGGTTGAACAGTAACGTTGCACACGAAGGCTGCCGCAAGGCGTGGCTACAGTCAAGACACACTGCCAGCGCCAGAGTAATTCGTTCTAACGCCGACTAAATCGACCCAGGTGTGATGCAGTTCACACTGCCCCAGAACCGCGAACGCGGTGACCGCGTCATATACGCGACCCCTCCTATCCCGCGGGAGCGTCACCCCTCCCCTTGTGGGGGGGGGAGGGTCGCGAGCACCGTTTCAGCTGCGACAACCGGCGCGCTGGGTGATGCCGGCGATCTGGTCGTGCAGCTCGGGGCGGGGGTGTGGAAACTCGTTGTGCAGCTTCGTCAGCGTGTCGCACGCCGCGCGCTTCTCGTTGATTGCGGTCAGCGATATCGCGAGCCCAAGCAGGGATTCCTGCGCGTGGCCGCCCTTGGGCGAGCGGACGTACGCATCGTCATACGCGACCGCCGCGCGTGACCATTGATGCTGCCCAGCCAGCGACTGCGCCAGCAGATATTGCGCGTCGTAAGCACGCGGGGATGTCCGCTTGGCGAGCACTTCCTGTGCGTCGCGCTCCGCCGCAGCATAGTCCCGCCGCCCCATGGCGGCGTATCCTTCCTGCAAGGCAACTTCCGGGGTGCGCGGACCGGCCGCCCCTGGTGGTGCAGCCGCAGGGGCCGGCGGCGCGGCAGCCGAGGATCGGCGTCGGCGAGCGCCGCGGTGTCGCGGCCCGGCCGAGGGCGGTCCGCCCTGGGGGTTCTGCATCTGGAACTTCAGGTCATCCATCTGCTTGCCGAGATCCGCGCTGGTACGCTGCAGCGTGTTCTCCAGCTCGTCCACGTGGCCGCGGAGCTGGCGCACCTGCTCTTCGAGCGAGGTCACCCTGGTCAGCAGGTCCGACGCGGTTTCCGAGCGCGGCGCCGATGGATGGCGCGGGGGCAGCCGGCTGGCCGTAATAGGGCTGCGCGCCGCCACCCTGCGATTCAAGCTGTTGCACCTCGTGCCGCAGCGCTAGAATCTGGTTCTGCAACCCGATGGCTTCCCGGCTTTCCATCTGCGCGGGGGCGGGAGATGTCATGACAAGCAGTGCCGCGATCGGCAGCACGGCAGCGGCAATCATCGTGGAATACCGGCTCATCCGCTTCTCCTTGGTCCGTCCGTATTTTTACGCGGGACGGGGGCGGTGGGAAACCGGCTGCCGGCTGGACAAGCCGCGCCGTGGCGACAGCCGCGACAACGCTGATCCACGCCGGCGCGGCGGTCGGCCGCGCCGCAGTAAGAAAGGACGACCGGCCGTGCGCGACGGCTTTGCCGGGCCCGGCGGCCTATCGCACCGAAGTGATGGCGTTGCGGTTCTGCGCCCAGGCCTGCTCGTCGTCGCCGAGAGCGGTGGGCCGAACCTTGCCGTAGCTGATCGTGTCAAGGCGGGCGCCGCTGATCCCGCGGGCGACCAGATAATCCTTCGCGGCATTGGCGCGGCGCTGGCCGAGAGCGAGATTGTACTCTTCCGTGCCGCGGTCGTCGGTGTTGCCGGCAACCAGCACCTGCACGTTCGGGTATTTTTCCAGCCACCCAGCCTGTCGATTGAGCGTCGCCTGCGCATCGGACGACAGGTCGGAGCGATCGAAGGCGTAGAACACCCGATCACCGACATTGGCAACCAGGTCTTCCTCGCTGCCGGGCACCGGTCCGGCTGGGGCGGCGGCGGCTCCGGCTCCGGTCGCGGTGGTGGCTATCGGGGTGTGGTTCGCGCAGGCTGCCAACAGCGCGACAGCGGCCAAAGCGCCGACAATTTTCGCGTTCATGTGAGTGCGTCCCTGGCTGGGTGCGGTGACGGAGTGAACGAATCTTCGGCGCAAGCAAGCTCGTTGCGGCCGCCGATGCGATTAACCGGGACGGCCGCGGGGGTCAAGGTTGCGGGTTCTTGCGGCCAATTCAAGGCAGGGTTGTCGAACCGGGAAACGACCGAAACGGAGCCAGTCACCGGCCTGGATCAGATCGGCAGTTGCCCCTGCCGGGACGCGCCGGCGGCGCGGTCGGCGGTGGCACCCACCTCCCCGTCCGCGAAGCGAAGGCGCACGCGCGCGCCGGGTGCGACCGAGGCGGCCGACGTAAGGGCATGCCCGGACGGGTCGGTCACGAGTGCGTAACCGCGGCTCAGGACGGCGAGCGGAGAGACAGATTCAAGCCGTGCGCCGGTACCGGCGAGCCTGGCCGTCAGCTCCCGCAGGCAGGCGCGCAGCGGGGCGTCAGTCAGGCCGGGCCAGGACGCGTCCCGCCCGGGCATGAATACCGCCGATCGCGTGCCGGAGCCCGCCGGTCAATTTGTGGCTGCAAAGATCCAGCGCCCCGCGCCGCCGATGGATCAGATTCGGCAGTGCCAGAATCAACCGCGTGCCGCAGTCCGCGACCTGCCGATGCCGGGCGAGGATCAGCGCCGGCAAATCGGGCAGTGCGCGCTCGACCCGTTCCAGCGCGGCGCGGCGGGCGGCCAGCAAGGTTCGGTAGCGAGATCACCAGGCGCTCGGCCCGGTCGTCCAGCCGCTGGCGCGCGGCGCCGACCACCGACGGAAGATCCGGCAGCCCGCGTTCCGCGCGGCCAAGGCGCAGCCGGCGTTCCCCGGTCAGCCGGTTCAGGGCGCCGACCAGCCGGGACGCGCGGTGCTGGAGGTCGCCGAGCAGATCGGCACGCGCCGGCACGGCAAGCTCGGCGGCGGCGGTAGGGGTGGGGGCGCGGCAGTCGGAGACGAAATCGATCAGCGTGGTGTCGGTTTCGTGCCCGACGGCGGAGATCAGCGGAATGCGGCAGGCGGATGCGGCGCGGACCACGGCTTCGTCGTTGAAGGCCATGAGGTCTTCCAGGCTGCCGCCGCCACGCGCGACGATCAGCACGTCCGGGCGTGGGATACCGTCGCGCGGCAACGCATCGAATCCGGCGATGGCCGCGGCGATGCGGGCCGCCGCCGCCTCGCCTTGCACCGGGACCGGCCAGAGCAGCACGTGGCGGGGAAATCGCCGGGCAATGGTGGTGCGGATGTCCTGGATCACGGCGCCACTTTCCGAGGTGACCACGCCGATCACGGATGGCAGGCGCGGCAGGGCGCATTTCCGGGTGGTCTCGAACAAGCCCTCGGCGGCGAGCCGCTGGCGCAGCATCTCGATGCGGGCCAGCAAGGCGCCGACACCGGCATATTCCATGCGCTCGACGATGAGCTGGTAGCTGGAGCGTTCGGCGTAGCCGGTGATGCGGCCGGTGGCGATCACCTCCACCCCGTTCTCCGGCTGCATGCCGAGCCGGGCGACGGCGGATTTCCAGATCACGCCGGCCAGCTTGGCGCCGTCATCCTTGAGCGAGAAATAGATGTGGCCGGAGGGGTAGCGCTTGCACTCGGTGACCTCGCCGCGCACGCGGATGCGGCCGAAGCCGAATTCCAGCGCGCGCTTCACCGCGCCGGAGAGTTCGGAGACGGTGTATTCCGGGATATTGGTAACGGGCAGGACCATGGGATGTGCGGCGCTCAGGCGCGACCCCGATTGCCGTCGAAGCCTTCCGTGATCGGTCGCGTCGCAAGTGACGGTGATTTTGGTGGCGCGAGGCGGGAGCTGGACGGCGCACGCATGCCAGTTCGAGATAGGCCGCGTCATAGGCGGTGAGCTGGAAGCTGCCCATCCGCGAGGCGCAGAGTTGCCAACCGGCAAGGTCATCAGTGTCGGTATCGGTGAGGATCGCAGGGCACGCAAGCCTGGCGATGGCGACGTTTCGGAATGCCGCATCAACGCGCCGGCTGGGGCAGGAAGCCCCTGGTATCCTCTGTTTGCCAGAAAGACGAACTGATGAGCGACGGCCCCGAAACCCGAACCTACTCGCGCGATCAGTCGGTTGCATTCCGTAAAACGAATGAGCGATTTGGCGGGCTGTCGAACATGGCAGCGGGTTTCCCTTTGCGGAGTTGCCGGAATCCACGTCCGCACATCGGAAGCGCTGTATCAGGCGTGCCGCTTCCCCCATTTTCCTGAGGTGCAACAGCTGGTTCTGGATGCGCACAGCCCCATGACGGCAAAGATGCGGTCCAAACCTTACAGGGACGAGTCGCGACCGGATTGGGACGCGGCGCGTGTGCCAATAATGAAGTGGTGCCTCAAGGTGAAGCTGGCGCAAAACTGGCGATCGTTCGGCGATTTGCTACTAGCTACTGGCGATCTCCCGATCGTCGAGGACTCACGGAGGGATGACTATTGGGGCGCCAAAACAGTAGGTGAAGAAGCTCTGTCCGGCCAGAATGTTCTCGGCCGCCTTCTCATGGAGCTGCGCGAGAAATTGCGCGCTGCGCCTGACCGTCTACAGACGATCGAGCCACCTCCTTTGCACATGTTTTTACTACTCGGGCGTCCTATTCCGACCATCTTCGCAGACATGCCGCATGCTCGCGGTCACCACGCAGTAAATAACTTCTCGCACGCATCGCGAGACAAAGTGCCGCTCAATAACTGATGTATCTTCCCGGCGCTCAGAAGGGTATCTCCGCTGCGCGGCCTGTGGATTGATAGCGGGGGAACCGCGCTGGCCGTCAGATGCGCTGCGGATGAAGCGTAAGGTGTTGTGCGCCAGTCTAGAATGTCCCTCGCGCTTAGAAACGATTTGTCGCACCGTAGCACAATGTCAGCACGTGATGAACTGGATTATCACATGCTAATTGGCGTGGCGGGCGAACTGAGAGAAGCACCGACTTGGGCGGCATCCGGTATTATAGCCCGAAGGTGAATTGCGCGGGCCCGAGGAGCCATCAAGGATGTGGACTGTATCGCCACCTATCAGGGAGCCGCTGGCGGTCGAAATCCCTTATGCTGGCGTTTGGAAAGGCGCTTCACCTTGCCTGTGAATTCGAACGAAAGTGCCAGTATTTGCTTCGCGTCGTCAACTTAGTCGAGGTGTTCGAGGCCACTGGTGATGCGAAAGCGACCTTTGCCGCAGCACCGGCTGCCAAGGATGCCCTGCTCGCCCAGACGATAGCGGGCATGAAGAAGACCGGCGACGTAACGCCTGCCGAGATTGACCACCTGACCAAGGCTCGCATCGCGCGCAATTATGTCGTCCACGAAAGCGCCAAGATCGGCCCAATTCACCAACTGCAAGCAAGGCACGTCGCCGATGCTCTCGACGCACTACGCCTGTCCGTAATCGATCTTGCAAAAGGTGATAACATCGTATCGGTTTGAATCTTGCAATTCGGGAAAAGCAGGCCGCACCAGAATGGATGACTCAAACCTACGAAGCTCGCGTGCTTAGCTGGATATTCGGAGCCGTTTAGCGGCCCGTCCAGTTGGGACGAGTGGACCTTGGCGCAGTTGTCCAGCCGTTCGGACTAAAAATGCATTCCGACTTCCGCCTCAGATTTTGCAACAAATTTGCAAAGGCTGTCGACGAAGATAATTCGGGATCGGTCGGTGGGTCTGCACGCTTGGCTGCTTCTTATCGATTTATCGATGGTGTTGCGCGGTGGCGTTGCTAGCTGCTATCCGCCGCACGTTCTCGATCTCTCGGTCGATGGCGTCGAGCGAGTGACGCTCCTCGGTCGACGACATCGTCGGGACATTGTGCCAGTTCCCGCACAAGGCATGCCCGAACCCGGTCGAACCGCCGCTTGCAGCGCCCCACCCTGGTTGTATGGCGCAACCCTTTGGGATGCGCACAGACTTTTGAAGTATAATAGATCCATGCGCCCTCGCATGTAGGTTGCATGATGATAGTGGTCCGCCATATAACTTGCATCATGCAATCCGCTAGCGGAGCCGCCCATGCAGCGCACCAGCTTCGGTTCCATGCAGTGCCCCATCGCGCGCACCCTGGAACATGTCGGCGAGTGGTGGAGCATCCTGATTCTGCGGGAGGCATTCCACGGCCTGACCCGGTTCGATCAGTTCCAGAAAAGCCTGGGCATCGCGCCCAACATGCTGACTCGGCGCCTGAGCGCGCTGGTGAAGGGCGGATTGCTGGAACGCCGCCGCTACAATGAGCATCCGCCGCGCCACGAATATGTGCTGACCGAACGGGGCCGCGATTTCCGGCCGGTGCTGTGGGCGCTGCTGGCCTGGGGCAACAAGCACCTGGCGCCGGAAGGCAAGAGCGTCGTCGTCGTCGACAACGCGACCGGCGCGGAGGCTGATCCGGTCCTGATCGATCGGAACACCGGCAAGCCCATGGTGGCCGGAGCGTTCCGCTCCGTTGCCGGCCCGGCCGCGGACGCGGCGATGCAGGCGCGGCTCGACAGCCGACGTCCCAGGGACACGACCGGCAGTGACGGCCAAGCTGATCGACCGCGATGTCGCGGCGCCCTCCCCTATCGGGCGGGCGGCGCTGTCGCCCAGGCGCCTCGGGCTGGCGGCGCTGGCGCTGCTGGGGGCGGCGGCTGTCGCCTGGTACGGCCATCAATGGTGGACCGTCGGCCGTTTCATCGACAGCACCGACGACGCCTATGTGGGCGGAGAGGTGACGGTCATCGCGCCTAAGGTTGCCGGGCTGATCGCCACGGTCCCGGTTACCGACAATCAGATCGTGCATGCCGGCGACCTGCTGGTGAAGCTGGATGACCGCGACTATCGCGCGGCGCTGGCCCGTGCCGAAGCGGAGGTGGCAGGCGAGCAGGCCACGCTGGCCGACCTGGATGCGACCGAGCATCTGCAGCACGCCGCTGATCGCCGAGGCTGAAGCCGGGATTGCGGCCGCTGATGCGGAAACTGTGCGGGCGCGAGACGACCAGGCGCGCTACCGCATCCTGGCGGCAAATTCGGCGGGGTCCGTGCAGGCATTCCAGAAAGCTGACGCCGATTACAAGCAGGCATTGGCCGCCGCGGACAAGGCCCACGCCGTGCTGCAGGCGGCACAGCTGCAACTCGATTGTCATCGACGCCAAGAAGGCAGCAGGCGTCCGCAGCATTGGCGGCGGCACGCGCGGAGCGCGAGGCGGCGCGACTCAATGTTGGCTACACCGAATTGCGTGCGCCGATCGATGGCGCCATCGGCAACCGCAGCTGCCCGCGCCGGCGCCTACGCGAGTGTGGGTGCGCAGCTTCTGTCCATCGTACCGGCGCGCGGCCTCTGGGTGGATGCCAATTTCAAGGAGAACCAGTTGGCCCGCATCGTGCCCGGCCTGCCAGCCACGGTGGTCGCGGACGTGCTGCCCGACCAGACGTTCCACGGCCAGGTCGCCAGCCTGGCGCCGGCGACCGGAGCGGAGTTCAGCGTGCTGCCGCCGGAAAATGCCACCGGCAACTTCACCAAGATCGTGCAGCGGGTTCCGGTGCGCATCCTGCTGGACGGCGATGCTTCGAGCGCTGGGGCGGCTGCGGCCCGGCCTGTCGGTCACGGTTTCGGTGGACGAACGCGACAAAATCCCATGAGCGCGACGCTGCTTTCCCGGCCAGCTTTGCACCCGTCGGAGCTGCCGACGCTCACCAAGGTGATTGCCTTCGGCACTATGTCGATCGGCTTCTTCATCGCGCTGCTGGATATCCAGATCGTCGCCGCGTCCTTGCGGGATATCGGCGGCGGCCTGTCGGCCGGCGCCGACGAAACCGCCTGGGTGCAGACCAGCTACCTGATCGCCGAGATCGTGGTGATCCCGCTGTCCGGCTGGCTGTCGCGCGTGATGTCCACACGCTGGCTGTTCTGCGCGTCGGCCGCCGGCTTCACCATCACCAGCCTGCTGTGCGGATGGGCCTGGAACATCCAGAGCATGATCGCTGTTCCGGGCGCTGCAGGGATTTCTCGGCGGCTCGATGATCCCGACCGTGTTCACCACCGCGTTCATCTATTTCAGCATGCAGCAGCGCGTGATCGCGGCCGCGACGATCGGCGCGATCTCCTCGCTGGCGCCGACGCTGGGCCCGACGATCGGCGGCTGGATCACCGACAATTATTCCTGGCACTGGCTGTTCTTCATCAATCTGGTGCCCGGCATCTTCGTCGCCATCGCGGTGCCGCTGCTGGTGCGGGTCGACAAGCCGGATCCGTCGCTGCTGCGTGGCGCCGACTATCTTGGCATCGTGCTGATGGCGGGTTTCCTCGGCTGCCTCGAATACACGCTGGAGGAAGGGCCGCGCTGGGACTGGTTCGGCGATCAGACGATCCGCACGACGGCATGGATCGCCGGGCTGAGCGGCGTCGCGTTGATCTGGCGCAGCCTGACCTTCGCCCGCCCCATCGTCGATCTGCGCGCGCTGAAAGGCCGCAATTTCTCGCTCGGCTGCTGTTTTTCGTTCGTGACCGGCATCGGCATCTTCGCCACGATCTATCTGACGCCGCTGTTCCTGGCGCGAGCACGCGGCTTCAGCGCATTGCAGATCGGCCTGGCGGTGTTCTCCACGGGCGTGTTCCAGATCTGCGCCATTCCCATCTATACGATGCTCGCGCGGCGCATCGATCTGCGCTGGCTGATGATGTTCGGGTTCGCCTGCTTCACGCTCAGCATGTGGAACTTCACGCCGATCACGCATGACTGGGGCTGGCGGGAATTGCTGCTGCCGCAGGCGTTCCGCGGTTTCTCCCAGCAATTCGCGGTGGCGCCGACGGTGAGCCTGACGCTGGGCGGTCTGGCGCCGGAGCGGCTGAAGCTGGCATCCGGGCTGTTCAACCTGATGCGCAACCTGGGCGGCGCAATCGGCATCGCCGCATGCGGGACGGTGCTGAACGACCGCACCAATCTGCACTTCCTGCGGCTGGCCGATCACCTGACCACCGCCAATCCGGCGATGGTCGCCCTGGTACAGCGCGTGGGCGCGATCGAGACCGCTTCACACGGAGGTGACGCCGTGGCCGGCCACACCGCGGCGCTCAAGCTGCTGTGGTCGCTGACGATTCGCGAGGCGCAAACACAGGCTTTCGCCGATGCTTTCCTGGTCATCACGATCTGCTTCGCGCTGGCGACGCTGGCGGTGCCGCTGATGCGCCGCCTCGCGGCACAATCGCAGCCGTCCGCCGACGCGCATTGAGCGTGATCGCCTGCGGCGGCATCGCCAGAAGGCGTGAGTCACGCTCTCAAACGAAGCATCCCGGAGCATGAGCGCTTCATCCTGAAGCGATCATGCTCCGGGCGGCGGGCATTGCCGGAGGCCGGAGGCCAACCAACCTGTTGATTGATGCTGCCGTCCGCGCCACTGACGATTCCGCCCCATACCCGGCTGCGCGTGGTCGGCGACGTGCATGGCGATGCCGCCGCTTTCGCCTATGCCGCCGCCACCGATCGCTTCGTCATCCAACTGGGTGATCTGACGGATTACGGCCCGCGCAGCGCCGACGTGCTTTCGCTCATGTTCCGCCTGATCGACGAAGGGCGCGGGCTGTTCCTGCTGGGCAATCACGAGCACAAGCTGGCGCGCGCGTTGGCGGGCCATCCGGTCAGGCCGGAGCCCAACCTGGAGCAGACACTCGCCCAACTCGACGCGACAATGCGTGCGCGGACGCTGGCCGAGATATCCCGCGCGCCTGCCTGGCTGCGGCACGACGACGCGCTGTTCGTGCATGGCGGATTTCACTCCGACATGCTGGCCGGCCCGCCGCCGGAGGTCGGCACCGGCCGGGCATACGGCGCTGTGGCGCGGGCGATCTTCGGCGAGCCGACCGGCCGGATCCAGCCGGACGGTTATCCCGAGCGCAGCATCCGCTGGGTGGACCGTATCCCGCCGGGCCTGACTGTCTATTGTGGCCATGATCGCAGGAGCATGAACGGGCGCCCCTATGTGCGGCACGGTGCGCACGGCGGCACGGCGATCTTTCTGGATACCGGCGCCGGCAAGGGCGGCCATCTGTCGTGGATCGACCTGTAGCCGCGGGACAAGCCGGTCATCCCGTGCCACAATCCGTGGCATGCGCCAGCTTCTCCTGTTGCGGCACGCCAAGGCGGCGCGCGACCTGCCGGACGTTACCGACCGCGACCGGCCGCTGACCGCACGCGGCCGGCGCGACATGACGATCATGCGCGCTGCCATGCGTGATTTCGGGCTGATGCCGGACCTGGTGCTGGTCTCCCCGTCGAAGCGAACGATGGAGACGCTGGGCGGGCTGGAACCATGGGACGACACGCCGCTGACCGAATCCCTGGAGCAACTCTATCTCGCTGACGCGCGGCAGCTTCTGGAGATGCTGCAGGACGTCGCGGAAACGGTGCGCGGCGTGCTGGTGATCGGCCACAATCCCGGCCTGCACGAGTTGGCGGTACGGCTGGCCGGCGCCCCGGTGACCGAGCCGGCGCGGCGCATGGCCAGCAAGTTCCCCACTGCGGCGCTGGCGGAATTTTCCGTGACCGGGCCCTGGCACGAGTTGCGGCCGGGCAGTGCTCACCTGGTCAGGTTCCTCTCGCCGCAACGGCTGCACGACAAGGCGTAACGCGCGAACGACTGGTCTCCGCCGTGATGCGCACCGACCGGTTCGCCGGCAAGGCCGCTCCACCGATGTCGCGCCGGCGTCCGGTTTCTCTTGCCGGGACAACGACGGTGCCGTTCAGCAACAGGCGCAATTCGACATCAAGCGCTGTGCGCTGGTCGCCTTTAACCATGCCGTAAAGTGCCCTTAACAGCTCCGCCTCTGACAGCTCTTGTCGCTATATCTGGTCGGATATATCGTAGCAAGCGAGGAGTACGGACGCCGCGATCCGCTGGCACTCGGCGCTGCGCTGCCCGCGTCCGCCTGCCTGCCCAATTCCCTGTGTTTGTGAGATGGAGAAACCTGATGCCTGGTAACCGAAAGCCGGAACAGCTCGCCGCACCTGCCGCGAACGAGAGTTCAGGAGGCGGACGGGAAGCCGTGGTGGTCGCGGCTGCCGGGCGCACTTGCCGCATCGATTTCCTGGTTTGCTCGCTGCCGCGTTGGTCTTGCAGGCATCGACTGCATTCGCGGCCGGCACCGTCAACGTCCTGTATGCGGGCTCGCTGGTGAACCTCATGGAGCACGGCGTCGGCCCCGCCTTCGACAAGGCCAGCGGTGCACGTTCCAGGGCTTTGCGGGCGGGCTCGGACCTGCTGGCAAACCAGATCAAGGGCAAGCTGCGACGCGGTGACGTTTTCATCAGCGCCAATCCCAAGGTGAACGACGACCTGATGGGCGCGCAGAACGGCGGCTGGGTGACCTGGTACGTCTCTTTCGCCCAATCGCCGCTGGTGATCGGCTACAACCCGTCCAGCCGGTTCGCCGCCGACTTCAAGAGCAAGCCCTGGTACAGGTGCTGCAGGAGCCGGGCATCAGGATCGGGCGCACCGATCCGAAGCTGGATCCGAAGGGCGCGCTGACCGTCGAGCTGATGCAGCAGGCCGCAGAGCTTCTACAAGATCCCGGACCTTGTCGCAGAAGATGCTGGGCGCACCGGAGAATCCGGCCCAGGTCCTGCCCGAGGAGACGCTGGTCGGACGCCTGCAATCCGGCCAGCTCGATGCCGGCTTCTTCTATTCGACCGAAACGTCGGATGCGAGGATCCCCGCGGTCACTTTGCCGGCGGACATCGCGCCGAAGGCCGTCTACACGGTCACGATCCTGCACGACGCGCCCAATCCGGCGGGCGCCGCCGGTTCGTGGCGTTCCTGCTCGGGCCGGCAGGGCCAGGCAGCCTGATGAAGGAACACGGACTGGCGTTGCAAAAGCCCGCGGCGCGGCGAACCGGGCGTGCCGCCGGCGAACATTCGAGTCGCTGGTCGCTAACGGGACGAAGTGAGGCGCCGCATCCCCGCGCCGCTGCCGTGGCTCGCGGGGCTGCTGGCGGTCTATCTCGCTCGCCCCGCTCGTCGCCGGGCGCGCGGCAGGTGGTCTTGGCCGATTGGGGTTCGGTTGATGCGCGCGCGCTTGCTGATGCCTGCGTGGTTTCGATCGCGAGCGCCAGCGTAGCCACGCTGGTCATCGCGCTCGGCGGCATCCGCTCGGTTATCTGCTGGCCGCGCGTCCGGGCCGGGCGATGGCGGTGCTCGGCTTCTCGTTCAGCTTCCGCTGGCGCTGCCGCCGCTCACCAGCGGCATCCTGCTGCTGTTCCTGATCGGCTACTCAACGCCGCTCGGGCGGCTGCTCAACGGGGCGCTGACCGATTCGTTCGCCGGCATCGTGCTGCCGCAGGTCTTCGTCGCGGCGCCGTTCCTGATCATCGCGGCGCGCTCGGGCTTCGCCGCGGTCGACCCGGTGCTGGAAGGTGTCGCCGCGACGCTCGGGCGCCGCCCGTCGCGTGTTCCTGCGCGTGAGCCTGCCGATCGCGTGGCCCGCCATCCTGTCCGGGCCTGCTGCTCGCGTGGCTGCGTGCGTTCGGCGAATTCGGCGCGACGGTGATGGTCGCCTACCACCCGTATTCGCTGCCGGTATACACCTATGTGGCGTTCGGCTCGCAGGGTCTGCCGGCGATGATGCCGGTGCTGCTGCCGACGCTGGTGATTGCGGTGGCGATCATGGTGCTGAGCACTATGCCGCGGACCGCCGGACCGCACGGATGGCGCGGTCGCCTGCGCTTTCGTCCGCCGCGGCCACGCCCCGAACGTTCCTGCCGTCGGCTTCGCACGGCTGCCGCATGCGGCTATCCACTCTGCTGATGTGAGCTTGCGGCTGGAGAAGCGGCTCGGCAGCTTTCTCCTGGACATTGCGTGGTCGCCGCGCGCACGCCGGCTGGCGGTCCTCGGTCCTCGGGCTCTGGCAATCATTGCTGCTGAAGCTTATCGCCGGGCTTGAACAATGTGTCGACGGCAGCATCGTGCTGGAGGGACGGGAGCTTTCCCGGCTCGATCCCGACGCGCGCGAGGATCGCCTATGTGCCGCAGAACTACGGTCTGTTCCCGCATCTCACCGTGCTGGAGCAGTTCCGGTTTCCCGCCGGCGCCGAGCCTGATGTGGCGCAACACTGGATCGAACGGCTGGGCCTGCGCAACTGGAACAGCGCTATCCGGCGGCGTTGTCGCTCGGCCAGCAGCAGCGGGTCGCCCTGGCACGCGCGTTGACGCGGCCGTCCGGCTTGCTGCTGCTCGACGAGCCGTTTTCCGCGCTCGACGCTCCGTTGCGCGCACGGCTTCGGCACGAATTATTGGCCTTGCAGGACGAACTGACGGCGCCAACGATCCTGGTCACCCACGATCCGCTGGAAGCGGCGCTGCTGGCCGACGAGGTGCTGGTGCTCGCTGACGGGCGACGTTGCAATCCGGCCCGGTCGATCACGTGTTCCTACGGCCGGCGAACGAGGCGGTGGCACGGCTGCTCGGCGCCGACAACCTGGCGCATGGCATCGTCATCGACGCGCATCGGATCGCCATTGGCGGCGACGCGCCGGTGACGGTCGCCGGACCGGCGCTGACGAAAGGTCAGCGGGTCGGCTGGAGCTTCTCTCCGTCCAGGGCACGGATCACGCCAACCGGCCCTTATCGCGGATGGGTGGAAAGCGTTGCGTCGATGGGTGTCGGACGTCAGATCACCGTTCGCCTGGGTGACGCGCACGTGCGGATCTTCGACGGGCAGACCGACCCAATTTCTGGCGAAGCGTGCATCTTCGACATCGATCCGAATTCCATCCAGGTCTGGCCATCGGATTAGTCGTATTAGTCTCGCCCGCCAGACACCGCCCGCCAGACATCGATAGCGATTGTCATTATTTGCACGGGCGAGGTAGCCTGTCCGCCCATGTCGCGCCGTTCCAGGCATCGCCCCGGTCTTATGGGCCTGCTGGTCGCCGGGATTGCCCTGGTGAGCCAGCTTGCGCTCGGCGGGATTCTGCCGACGGACGATGCGCTGGCCGGGCAAGCCGCCGCGGCGTTCAACGCAGCCGCCATCTTCTGCACCGCGCCGCAATCGCCGGATCATGGCAAGACCTCCAGGCACCAGCCGGCGCCGCCGATGCTCTGCCCGGCCAGTGTGGCGCTGGCATCGCCCGGCGTCGTCCTGACTCCAGCGCCCGTGCTGCCACCACCGCCGGCCTCGGTCCTGTCGTCCGGCGCGCGGGAAAGACCGCCGGGCCGCGGCCCACCGCCACGCAGCGCGCGCGTCGGCACACCCCGAGCCCCCCCCTTCCCGGTCTGAGATTCATCGCGTCGCGCCGCGCCCCTGGCGCCGGCGTGCGGTTTCTCTTGCCGAGAAGGAACATATCGTGCGCAACAAGTTTGCCGCGCTCGCCAGCGCGGGCCTGGCCGCCTTCGCCGCTCCGGCGAATGCTCATGTCGTCGTCGGAGAACGCGTCTTCCCCGTCACCCTCACCTTCGATGATCCCGGTGTCGGCGATGAGGCGACGCTGCCGCAGTTCGTGTATGCGCCTGGCGAAAGCGGCCAGAATCGGTACCAGCTCCAATGGGAGTACGATAAGACCATCACGCCAACCACCGCCGTCATCTACAATCAGGGCTGGGACGTGCTCCAGCAGCCGGGGAGCAAGACCCGCACCGGCCTGGAGAATGTGGTCATCACCGGCAAGTGGCAGTCGGTCACGATTCCTCGCACCGAGACGGTCGTCTCGCTGGGTATCATCCGCGAATTCGCCGGCGGCTACGCCACGCAGAACATCGGTGGCGATGCGACCGGAGCCACGTCGCCCACCATCTACTTCGGTCAGGGCCTGGGCGCGCTGCCGATCGGCCTGCTGCGGCCGCTCGCGATCACCGGCGAACTCAGCTACAACATTCCCGACCGCCGGCTCAATTCAACCGGAGACAATGGCGGCCAGCCCTATTCGTGGAATGGTGGACTCTCAATTCAGTACAGCATTCCGTATTTGCAGGAAAACGTGAAGCATTTCGGCCTGCCGGGCTTTTTTGGCAGGCTGATCCCGCTGGTCGAGCTCAACTGGTATTCGCCGGCCGGCGCCCCAGCGCCCGGCTTGCCTGAGACGCTGACGGTCGCGCCGGGCATCATCTACATGGGTGATACGTACCAGGTGGGGCTGGAGGCGGTGATCCCCGCCAATAAGGCCGGCGGCCCGCATGTCGGCGCCATTCTGCAGGTGCACTTCTTCTTCGACGATCTGTTCCCGAACTCGATCGGCAAGCCGATCTTCCAGTGATGCGCAAAGGACGGCTCCCATGAATACAATCCGGACGATCACGCTCGCGGGCGGTTTTGCTCTGCTGGCGTCGCACGCTTCCGCACACGCGTTTCTCAACACGGCCAGTCCGGCCGTTGGCAGCACGGTGTCGCAGCCGCCCAGCCAGGTGCTGATCAATTTCACTGAAGGGGTCGAGCCGCGGTTCAGCTCCATCACGGTACGGAACGCGCAAGGTGCACAGATGCAGACTGGCAAACCGCATCTGGAGGGAGGGGACGCCCATCTGGCCGTCGCGCTCAGGCCCCTGCAACCGGGCACCTATACTGTGATCTGGCACGCGACCGCGACCGACACGCATAAGACGGAGGGCAAGTTCACCTTCACTTTGGCGCCGCAATGATGAAACGGCATCGTTCGCGGCGGGCACTCGTGTTGAGGCTCTGCAAGCTCTGATCGGCGCGATGCCGGTCTTTGCTCCTGACGGCGGCCCCGCGCTGGTTCTCGCGCGTGGGTTCGCCGTCGCCTTCCTGCTCTCGGTTTCGGGCACGCTCGCATTCCGCACGCTGGTTGTTCCGCGTGCTCTGGAGCGCATGGCGGCGGACATTGTTGCTACGATCGAACGCGGATTAAGACACTGGCTTCGTCTCAGCGCGGCCGGTGCTATGCTCGGTCTGCTCGCCTGGCTCGTTACGGTCACCGCGGGAATGGCCGCCCCGCAGACGCTGAACGAGTGGCCGGGGGATCTATGGGCCGTCCTGTCCGCCACCAGCTTCGGACACGTCCTGCTGGTGCAACTGGCCTTGCTCGCCCTGGCGGTGCTGGTGCTCGGCAGGCATCCGGACACGAGCCGCTGGCGCGTCGCCCTGATACCCGGCTCGATGGCCGTCCTGGCACAAGTCGGGCACGGCCACGCGTATGCGATGGCCGCATCCGTGAGCCTGCTCGAAATTTCCGAGCTGCTGCATTTGTGGGCGGCCGGGGTGTGGCTGGGCGGCCTCGTGCCATTGCTGCTCGTGGTGTTTGTGGCGCCGCCCGGGCCCGCCGCGCTTGCAGCGCGCTGGTTCTCCCCGCTCGGCAAGATCTGTGTCGTGCTGCTGGCGGGGACGGCCGTCGTACAGGGGGTGGTGCTGGTCAGCAGCGTCAAGGCATTGCTGCAGACCGCTTACGGATGGGTCGCGTTGTTGAAGCTGTGCCTGTTCGGGGTTCTGGTGGGATTCGCCTGATCAATCGCTACAGGCTGGCGCCGGATTTGCGCGGGTCGGATGCGTGGACGGCCCGGCGACGGCTGCTTATCAGCCTCGTGCTGCAGACCGGCTTCGGTCTTTTCATTGTGCTCGCCGCTTCATTGCTCGGCCAGTTGCGTCCGGGCATGGACATCGGCATGCAGGGTTAAGGGCCGGACATGGCAGGACGGCGTGCCGAGAGACGACGCAAAACAATCCGCAAGGCGAATATGGCGGTGGCCGGCACGGCGTTTTGTCTGCTGCTGCTCGCTGCCTTCGGTGTCTGGCTGATTGAAGGAACGCGGCCGAGGGGCCTGCCGGGGATCGGAGGTCCGTTCACGCTGACGCAGGACAATGGTCGCGTCGTCACGCAGCGCGATTTCGGCGGCAAGTATCTGCTTATCTATTTCGGTTACACGTCATGCCCTGATGTATGCCCGACGACGCTGAGCACGATTGCGGATGCGATGCGTATTCTGGGGGCCCGGGCTGACCGACTACAGCCAGTTTTCATCACCGTGGACCCGAAACGCGATCTGTCAGCCACCGTCCACGATTACGTCAGGAAATTCAGCCCCGATATCGTCGGCCTTACCGGAACGCCGGCGCAAATTCTCGCCGTGGAACGCGAATACCACATCACCAGCATGGTTCGCCCGGGTTCCAGGGGAGCCGAGGGCTACATTGTGGATCACACAGCGGTGCTCTTTCTCGTGGCACCCGATGGGCACTGTGTCAGCATACTTCCGGCAATGGGATCTGACATTGAACTCGCCAACAAGCTGGCCCCATATCTTGGGTCGTGATTGTAACCCCGTCGATGGCCGGCCTTGTGCCGGCCATCGACACACCCATCGTCACGACAACGATATCGAGAGGGAGCACGAGGACGGAAAGGTACGCGCGGGGATAGCGAGAGGCGAACATTCACGAAATGCGGTGCAATGCCGTTTCCAGCCGCGCCGCCTCGTTTCTTGCCGCCTGTAACCGCTCCCGGTTCTCCGCTACTACCTCTTCCGGCGCGCGGCGGACGAAATCCGGATTGGCCAGCTTCTGGTCCAGCTTTGCCATCTCCTGGATGGCTTTGGCGTGGTCGCGGGAAAGTCGGGCCCGCTCCGCGTCCACGTCGATCAGGCCGGCCAGCGGGATGACCAGCGTCGCTTCGTCCAGACCGACCTGCGCCGAGCCTTTCGGCATCTCGCCATTCATGGCCGCGACATCAGAGGCGCGGGCGAGTCGTTGGATCTCCTGCATCCATCTTGCGGCGCGGGCCTGCGTGTCGGTCGCCGCGTCGCGCAGGAGTACCGGCGCCCGCGTTCCCGGCGGCACATTCATTTCAGCACGAACGGCACGAACTTCCGTGATCAGCCGCACGACCCAGTCGAGCTCCGCGCGTGCCGGACCGGCGTCCGGCAGGGCGTCCGCCTGCGGCCAGGCGGAACGGATCAGGCTGAACGGCGCACCATAGCCGAACCGGTCCCACAGCTCCTCGGTGACGAACGGCACCGCCGGGTGCAGCAGCCGCAGGATAATCCCCAGCACGTGCGCGGCCGTCGACCGCACTTCCCGCGCCGCATCGGTGTCGGTTTCGGCCAGCGCGGGCTTGGCGAACTCCAGGAACCAGTCGCAGTACGTGTTCCAGGTGAAACGATAGCAGGTGGCGGCGTATTCGTCGAAGCGGAATGCCTCCAGCGCCGCCGTCGCGTCCTGCACCGCCGTGTTGGCGGCATCCAGGATCCAGCGCGTCAGCGGCAACGTCGCGGATCGCGGATCAAAGGCAGGATCCGGCCGGATACCGTTCAGCTCGCAGAACCGGGCGGCGTTCCACAGCTTGGTGACGAAGCTGCGATAGCTCTCCACGCGCGCCGCGCCCAGCTTCACGTCGCGGCCCGGACCGGTCAGCGCGCAGATGGTGAAGCGCAGCGCGTCGGCGCCGTAACGGTCGATCAGCTCCAGCGGGTCGATGATGTTGCCCTTGGACTTGGACATTTTCTGGCCGCGCTCGTCGCGCACCAGGCCGTGGATGTAAACCGTGCGAAACGGCACGTCGCCCATGAAGTGCAGGCCCTGCATCATCATCCGGGCGACCCAGAAGAAGATGATGTCGAAGCCGGTCACCAGCACGTCGGTCGGATAGTAGCGCGCCAGCTCCTTGGTCGGCTCCGGCCATCCCAGCGTGGAGAACGGCCATAGTGCCGAGCTGAACCAGGTGTCGAGCACGTCCTCGTCCTGCGCGAGCGCCACCTCGCGCCCGTAGGCCGCGCGCGCTTCCGCCCGCGCCTCCGGCTCGTCGTGGGCGACGAACACCTGGCCGTCCGGGCCGTACCAGGCCGGGATGCGGTGCCCCCACCAGAGCTGGCGACTGATGCACCAGGGCTGGATGTCACGCATCCAGGCGAAGAACGTGTTCTCCCATTGCCTGGGCACGAACACGGTGCGTCCCTGCTCCACCGACTCGATCGCCGGCCTGGCGAGGATGTCGGCCTTGCAGAACCATTGCGTGGTCAGCCTGGGCTCGATCGGCACGCCGCCGCGGTCGCCATGCGGCACCTGATGCGTGTGCGGTTCGGCTTTTTCCAGCAGGCCCAGCCGTTCCAGCTCCGCGACGATTGCCTTGCGCGCGGCGAAGCGGTCCTTGCCGTCCAGCGCGTGCAGGAAGGCCGGGTCCGCTACGCCCTCCACGGCCGTGATGTCGGGTTCGATCTCGGTCAGCGTGACGCGCGCTTCCGGGTCCAGCACGGTGGGCATCGGCAGCCCGTGCCGCTGGCCGACGACGAAATCGTTGAAGTCGTGCGCCGGGGTGATCTTCACCGCCCCGCTGCCCTTTTCAGGGTCGGAATGCTCGTCGGCGATGATCGGGATCGGGCGGCCTGACCAGCGGCAGGATGGCGGTGCGGCCGATCAGGTGGCGATACCGCGGATCCTCGGGATGCACGGCGATGGCGGTGTCGCCGAGCAGGGTCTCTGGGCGGGTGGTGGCGACGGTGATGAAGCGACCGCTCTCACCCTCACCCGGATCGCGCAGC
Source organism: uncultured Pseudomonadota bacterium (assembly GCA_963810715.1). GTDB lineage: Bacteria > Pseudomonadota > Alphaproteobacteria > Acetobacterales > Acetobacteraceae > DATDIC01. The sequence goes on from CAWEOZ010000008.1 coordinate 44,780, forward strand.
GATAAGACCCCCGATCGGGTCGGGGGCAGGCCCTCTCCCGCAAGCGGGAGAGGTGAAGCAAGGGGATAGCGGATGTGCCAGAGGCTGCCGCGGACCTCTTGGTCTCCACCTCCAGGTCGGAGATCGCTGTCAGCAGCTTGGGGTCCCAGTTCACCAGTCGTCGGTCGCGGTAGATCAGGCCTTCCCGGTACAGGGTGACGAACACCTTGCGCACGGCGGCGGACAGGCCGGGGTCCATGGTGAAGCGCTCGCGCGGCCAGTCCAGCGAAGCACCCAGGCGGCGAAGCTGGCGCGCGATGGTGCCGCCGGATTCTGCCTTCCATTGCCATATCCGCTCGATGAAGGCGCCGCGGCCCAGGGCGCGCCGGTCCTGGTTGCCGCGTTCGGCGAGCAGCCGTTCGACCACCATCTGCGTCGCGATTCCGGCATGGTCGGTGCCGGGCTGCCACAACGTGTCGCGTCCCTGCATCCGCCGCCAGCGTACCAGCACGTCCTGCACCGTGAACGTCAGAGCGTGGCCCATGTGCAGGCTGCCGGTGACGTTCGGCGGCGGGATCATGATGGTGAAGGGCTGCGCCGCGGAATCCGGATTGCAGGCGAAGGCGCCTTCCCGCTCCCACCCGTCATACAGGCGGGGCTCGATTTCGGCAGGGGAGTAGGTTTTATCCAGCATGCACGGTCTCGCTATCGCGACGCCAGCCAGGACGCCGCGAAGGCCGGCGACGCCAGGTTATCCAGAGCAATATCAGCCTGACTGGAATTGCGGAGCGATCTTAGGCTGATGAAATTGCTCGCGAAATATGAACTAGGTCGGTTTCACCGAGAGTGAAACCGCTCTAGGGAACCGAGCGCCCGACGACGCGTTCGATCTCGGCTCGGACCAGCCGTTCGACCAGCGAAGGCAGATGGATATCCAACCAGTCCTTCAGCAGGGGCCGAAGCTCGGCCCGCACCAGATCCTCGATCGTCGGACCGCCGCCGCGGACCTGCGCAGCCCGGTCCGCTGCCAGCGTGCGCACCAGATTGCCCATGGCCGATGCCGCTGCGGCAGCGGCCGCCGGTGCCACAAGGGCAGTGGTCGTCGGAGATGGCGCCTCCGGCTCCGGTGCGGATTCAGGTTCGGGCTGCGGGGCATCAGCGATCATCATCGAGGAGTCCAGCACCAAGACGTCGTCGCTGGCAACAGGCTCCTCCGCATGGGTGGGGCCCGATGCCGGAGACCCTTCTTCGCTCAGGATGCGGCGGATGGAGGCAAGGATGTCCTCCATCGACGGATCGTCGCCGGCCTCGGCCGGAAGTTCAGGCTTGGGCGTGCCGGTCATGGGCTACTCCTGACGGACGCGGGAATCGGCGGGGAATACAACGTGTTGTTGTTCGGCACGCCGATCCCGACCCACTTGTTCCTCACCTGCTTGAAATAGGCAGTTTCGTCGTAGATCGGTACCGGCAGATTGAGGTCGCGCGCGGTCAGCCGCCCGACCGCGGAGGCAACGGCATAGGACGCGGTCACCAGGTTCGCCAGGTTCTGCACCAGCGTCACCTGCGACTGCAGCAGCGCCTGCTGCGCGTTCAGTACGTCGAGCGTGGTGCGCGTGCCGACCAGGTGTTCCCGTTCCACTCCAACCAGGGCGATCTGGTTCGCGCGGATCGCGGTCCGGGTGCTTTCGGCGGCCGAGCGCGCCGCGGCCAGCGTTTCCCAGGCATTCACCGCATCCTGCACAGCGGTTCGCTGGGCATCGCCCACCAATTCCGACTGCTGCTGCTGCGTCTGCCGTGCCTGCCGCACTGAGGAATACTCGGCTCCGCCCTGGTACAGCGGCACCGAGACGTTCACCACGGCCTGGTATCCGTTCACCGAGCTGCTGCGGGAGCTGCTGTTGTTGGCCTGAAATATCTGCCCCTGCAGGCTGACCTGCGGCAGCAGGGCGGCGAACGCCACCTCGACCGCGTTCTTTGCCGCCGAGTTATTGAACTGTGCGGCGATCACCGCCGGGTTGTTGGATTGTGCCAGGTTGATCGCCTCCTGCTCGTTGCGGATCGCGAGCCGCAGCGGCTGCGGCTCGAGGAGGTTTGCCGGCGGTTCGAAGCCGATCACCTGCACGTAGGTGCCCTTCGCGGTCTGCAGGTTGCCAGAGGAGGTTTCAGTCTGGGCGACCGCGGTGGCCAGCGCCGCCTCAGCCTGGGCGACGTCGGTGCGGGTGACCTCGCCGACGCGGAACTGGTCGTTGGTGGCCTGAAGCTGCTGTCGCAGCACGTTCTCGTTGTTGATGCTCAACGCCAGCACGTCCTGCGCCTGGATCACGCCGACATACGCATTCACCGCGGCGGCAAAACTCGTCTCCTCCTGCGCCAGCAGGTTGGCGCGCTCGGCCATGACCAGGTCGGTGGCGCGGTTCACGGTAGCCCGCACTTTTCCGCCGGTGTACAGCGGCTGCGTCACGGTGGCCTGCGCGGTGGCGATGTTGCGGTCGTTCTGCAGCTTCTCCCAACCTTGAAGCGAGCTAAGGAATTGGCGGGTCAGCCCATCCCCGTACCCGGCAGATCCGGCGACGATGACGGTGGGCTTCCAGCCAGCGAGTGCCTGCGGCACGTCCTCATCAGTTGCACGCAGCTTGGCGCGCTCGGCCTGCAAGGCAGGCTGGTACATATACGTGGCAGCCAGCGCCTCGGTGAGCGTGCGCGGTACGGCGGCCTGTTTTGCCGCCGGAACGGCCCGCGATGGTGCTTTCGCCGGCTGCTGCGCCGAGGCGGCGGCGGGCATCAAGCCGACCGACAGGGACAGGCCGATCAAGAGACTGTCTCGGAATCTAAACCCACATGCTGCCATGCGGCACTCCCGTTGCGGCTACGCCAACCGGATCGAGATGTGCCACAATCCCAGCCATCGCGCCACCAAGCGGCGGATCGCGCGATCCGGCCGCCGTTAAAATACGAAGCCGGGCTTGGGCAACAGAGCGGGAATCGCCGGCGTGGAGCAGTCGAAGATGGGGCGGGCGCTGAGGCCGGCGCCTGTCGGCTCGGCGAGCACCGCCTGTCCGACACCCGGGTGATCGGACAGCACCGTTGCGAGCCGGCCGCGATCAGCCCGAAGCTGCTGGTCCAGCACCGCGGGAATTCGCCGGACCGAACCCTCCAGCAGGATCATATCGTATGGCGCGCCGGCGGGCCATCCGGCTGCCAGCGGACCCGACACCTGGCTGACCGAGGGTGCGAACTGCTCAAGCACCGGCCGCGCAAGATCCAGCAGGTGCTGGTCTTCCTCCAGCGCGGTCACCCGCACCCCGCAGGCTGCCAGCAATGCAGCGCCGTATCCCGCGCCAGAGGCCACGACCAGGGCTCGTTCCCCGCTTGCCGGCGCCAGAACCTGGACCAGCCGCGCGATCACCATGGGTTCCATCAGGACGCGGCCGCCGCCCAGCGGAATATCCTCGTCGATGTAAGCGCATGGCCGAAGCCCCGGCGGCAGGAACAGCTCGCGCGGGAGGCTGCGCATCGCGGCAATGATCCGCGGATCGGAAACCTTGTTGGGGCGGACCTGGCTGTCCACCATGCGGTTGCGGGCGTCGGCAAAATCGAAAGCGGCGGTTTCCATTGCGTTATGACGATCCAGTGGGGACAGGGCGCTATCTCAATCGACCGGTGACAGACAGACGTTGCCGTTTCGTCGTGTCCGGGCTCTTGCCGGCCATGACGGGTTGAATGGCGTGGGCGTTATACGGTGTTTAGCTCCGGCCCGGAATGGCTCTTTGCCGGCGGCTTGGCCAGTTGGCCGGGGCGGCGTCCAGACGCCGATGTGGCGCATGATATGAGGCAGAGCAGCGCGGCTCCTGGCATCCTTCGTGAATACCAGGAGCCGAATAACCGCGTCAGGCCGGGCGCCGGGGCGGCGCCGGGCGAAAAGCTATGTGCTCCGGCGCGCCCGCCGCCGCAGCTTCGACCAACCCAGACCCAGCAGGCCGAAGCCGAACACCGACAGGGCTGCCGGCTCCGGCACCGAGCTTGGCACGTTGGGACGTACCCGCATCGGGCTGTTGCCGACCGGCGGATCGACGCCCACCAGGAAGTTCACGCCATACCCGTTACCGCTGCCGGCCACGGTCTCGGTTAGCGACACCAGCACATCCAGCGCCGAACCCGATGTCCATTGCCCGAGGTTCACGAGGTCGTCAGTGAAGTAGGTGTTGGCCGCAGTCACCGAGGCGAAGGTCTGGCTGACCTTGTTCACGCTATTCTCGCTCAACGTGAAGGTCAGGCTGCTGAAACCACTGCCGGATGTCAGCGGGCTCACCAGGCCCAGATCGAGATCGTGGCCAGCGCCGCTCGGCAACGTGCTGGTGTTGACGTTCCACTCGATCGAGTTGGCGTAAGTTGCCGACGTACTGCTGCTTGACACCGCTCCCAGCGCGCCGCTGCCGAACACGAAGGTGCCCGGCGCATTGAAGATGGCGCCGACATTGGTCCCGAGACCGCCGAACTTGGCGCCACCGCCCGCATACGCCTCCGAGTTGTAGCTGGCATCAACCCCGTAGGCCGTCCCGTTGTTGCCAAGCGTGCGAGCGGTGGTTCCACCCGGGAGCGACGGCGAGGAGGCGGTCGAGGTCAGACTGTTGATCGTTAGAGTGGAGCCGCCGGTGCTGACAGTTCCGTTGGTGACCGAGATGGCCTTTGCGGTCCCGCTGCCGCCGTTGCCGGTGGCATATGCCTGCGCCAAAGCGCCCTTGCTTGTTTTGGCGGTCGCCGTCGGGGTCGCTGCTGCACGTGTCGATGTCCCGCCCTGGATGCCCCCGGTCGCGTAGGCGGTTACGTACGCCTGGCCGGTGCCGGCCGAGGCATCCGCGGTCACTGTCGAGGCCGCAATCCCGCCGAGGCCGCCGGTCCCGGTGGCGGAGGTCCCGCCATTGCCGCCCACCGCGTTGCCGGAGGCATAGGCCTCGCCCGCACCCGCCGCGGTTGTCGCCGTCTCGGTAACGGTCGCCTTACCGCCCACGCCGCCAGCAGCCGAGGAGGCAGAGTTGCCGCCAATGCCACCGACCGCGTAGGCGTTATTGGCGCTGACCGGCCCGTCGCCAGACAATGTCAGCGTGGCGGTGGCGGCGCCGCCGACCGCGCCCGCACTGGTACCGCCGGCAGCGGATCCGCCGCTGCCGCCGTAGCTATAGGTAGTCCCATTCAGGGTGCCGGTATCAGTGGTCGTGTCGGTGAGCGTCGAGGTCGCCGCGCCACCTACGCCCGAGGTGGAGCTGGCACTGCCGCCGCCGCTGCCACCTTGCGCTTGCTGAAACACGTTGATCGTGCCGCTGGTGCTGGTCGCGGTGGCGAGGTTGGTCAGCGTCACGGCGGCGCCGGCGCCGCCTTTGGCGCCATTATAGCCGTAGCCGCCAACGCCGCCGGTCGCATAGACATTGGCTGTTGCACTGCCGCCCTTCGAGGTGGCCGATGCCTTCTCACCCGATACCGTACCGCCGGCTCCGCCTGTCTTGCCGGTGCCGTACGCGTAACCCCCACCGCCGCCTTGTGAACTGGACTGCGCGAATGCGTTGTCGGTTGCGTTGGTGGTCGTGACGGTCACCGCGCCGGTCCCGGTGCCTCCTTTGCCGCCATTTCCGGCGACACTCTGGTTGGCCGACCCGCCCCCGCCGCCAGAACCGGTCGCGTAGCCGGTGGCCGTGCCGCTGGAGGTCAGCACCGTGGTCGCCTTGCCGGTTCCGCCGGTCGCACCGATCGGTCCGCTGCCGCCGTTACCACCTTCGCCCTGCGTTTGCTCCTGGACAGATGCACTGGTCGTGTCGGTGAGTGTCAGGCTGGTCGTGCCGCCGCCGCCCGCGCCGGCAGTGGAGCTCGCGCTCCCCCCGCCGCTGCCGCCGTAAGCGTTCTGATACAGATACAGCGTCCCGCCGACGGTCGAGCCCTTGGCGATGTTGGTGATCGTCTCGGCGCCTCCGGCCCCGCCCTTGGCGCCGTTGTAGCCATAGCCGCCGGACCCGCCTTGCGCCTGCGCTGTCGTGCTGGCTGTGCCGCTGCCCGTGGTCGTGGCGCTGGCCGCCTTGATCGTGCCCTTGCCGCCGGCACCCGCCGCATAGGGGGTTGTGCCGTTCACGCCGGTCGCGTTGCCGCCACTACCCCCCGTGGCGTAGGCGTTGGCGGTGACGCTGGCGGTCGCGTTCGTGGTCTTTGCCGTTGCCGTTGTAACCGTCGCCGCGCCGCCCGCGCCGCCGGCCGCGCCGCCAGTGGACGAACTCGTATCAGAGCCGCCGCTGCCGCCCTGCGCCGACGCCTGCAGATAGACCTGGTGGGCGCCGGTCGCGGTGTCGGAGACGGTGGCGGCTCCCCCCGCCTTGCCGGTCGTGTTGGTGTCGCCGCCGCCACCGTTGCCGCCCGTCGCGCCGACATACTGCTGCAGATAGTTAGCCGTCGTGTTGCTGACAGTCAGCGTGGAGGTCGCCGTACCGGCTGTGCCGGCGGTGCCACCAGATGAATAGCCGCCACTGCCGCCGGTGGCGTTTTGCGTGAAATCCAAGTTCCCGGTCGTGGAGCCGCTGACCGCGTTGGTGACCGCAGTCGAGCCACCGTTGCCGGCAGTGCCATTATAGCTGGTGCCGCCGCTGCCGCCGGTCTCATAGACGTTGGCCGTGACCTGGCCGCCGTTCGACGAGGTCGCATTGGCGGTGGCGCCGGTTGCGGTGCCGCCCGTGCCACCGGTCGCGCCGGTGTACCCCGTGCCACCGTTGCCGGCGGTCTCCTGCGTCTGCGCCAATGCGCTGCCGCCGACAGTGCTCGCCGTCGCGGTGCTGCCGGTGACCGAGGCGCCGGTCCCGCCGTGCAGCCCGGAACCGTTGCCGTTGCCGCCGCTGCCGCCGTACCCATAGGAGTAAGCGTCCGCGTATGTGCTCGCCCCCGTGGTGGTGGCGCTCGCCGTCCCGGTCCCGGCTGCACCATTCCCACCACTGCTGCCGGTGCTGGAATTGCCGCCGCTGCCGCCCTGGCCCTCGGTTGCCGAATAGACGCTGCCGGAGCCGGTGATGTTGCTGGTGCCGGTTCCAGTCGCACCGATCGACGCGGTGCCAGCCGTGTCCGCCCCACCGCCACTGCCGCCTGTGCCGGTGACGGACGTCTGGATGTATCCCGCCGTGGTGTTGGTCACGGTCAGGCTGGACGAACCGGTGCCCGCCGCCCCGGCAGTGCCGCCAGACGAATAGCCGCCGCTGCCGCCGGTGGCATTCTGCGTCAGGTACATACTCCCGGTCGTCGAGCCGGTGACCGCGTTGCTGACGCTGGTAACCGCACCTGCCCCGCCGCTGCCATTATAGCTGGTGCCGCCGCTGCCGCCGGTCTCATAGACGTTGGCCGTGACCTGGCCGCCGTTCGACGAGGTCGCATTGGCGGTGGCGCCGGTTGCGGTGCCGCCCGCGCCACCGGTCGCGCCGGTGTACCCCGTGCCACCGTTGCCGGCGGTCTCCTGCGTCTGCGCCAATGCGCTGCCGCCGACAGCTGCTCGCCGTCGCGGTGCTGCCGGTGACCGAGGCGCCGGTCCCGCCGTGCAGCCCGGAACCGTTGCCGTTGCCGCCGCTGCCGCCGTACCCATAGGAGTAAGCGTCCGCGTATGTGCTCGCCCCCGTGGTGGTGGCGCTCGCCGTCCCGGTCCCGGCCGCACCATTCCCACCACTGCTGCCGGTGCTGGAATTGCCGCCGTTGCCACCCTGCCCCCCGCCGGCCGAATAGACGCTGCCGGAACCGGTGATATTGCTGGTGCCGCTGCCAGTGGCCCCGTTCGTGGCGGTGCCGGCGGTATCGGCGCCGCCGCCATTGCCGCCATAACCCGAAACCGAGGTCTGGATGTAGCCCGCCGTGGTGTTGGTCACGGTCAGGCTGGAGGAACCGGTGCCCGCCGCCCCGGCAGTGCCGCCAGACGAATAGCCGCCGCTGCCGCCGGTCGCGTTCTGCGTCAGGTAAAGACTCCCGGTCGTGGAGCCGCTGACCGCGTTGGTGACGCTGGTCGAGGCGCCCGTGCCGCCAGTGCCACTATAGCTGGTACCGCCACTGCCGCCCGTTTCGTTCAGGCTTGCCTGAGCGGTTCCGTTCCCCCCGCCGCTCACGGTCGCGGTGACGGAATCTGTCCCGCCAGCCCCACCATTTCCGCCGGCCGCGCCAGTCAAACCTGTCCCGCCGGAACCCCCGGTCGTGTTCAGACTTGCCGTTGCTCCGGTCGCGCCGGTGGACGACGCGCTGGACGTTGTCGTCGCACCCCCACTGCCGGCGCTCGCACCGGTGCCGGTGGCGTTGCCGCCGGAACCACCTTGCACACCGACCGAGGTCGAAGCTGACGAATTTCCGCTGGTGGCGGAGCCAGAGCCCCCGGCCGTGCCTCCAACCCCACCGTTGCCATTGGTGAAGCCGGCACTCCCGGCGCCACCGTTGCCGCCGTACACGGTATCGGAGCTGGTGGCACTACCCGACGAATCAGACGTGGTCGCCGTTCCGGATCCAATGCCGCCGGCGCCCCCGGCTCCCCCATTGCCCTGATGCGGCCCGCCATTGGCGGCCCCAGGGTTGCCAGCGCCGCCGCCACTGCCCGCGGCCGCGTAGGAGGTGGAACTGGCGCCGCTGGTCGAATTGTTTGTCGTACCGGTGTTGGCCGTAGCGTTGCCGCCGGCGCCGCCGGCGCCCGCATTGCCACCGTTCGTGCTGGGTGAAGCGCCGGACGCACCATTGCCGCCGGTACCGCCGGCGCCGCCGTAAGCGGTTGCCGAATTGGTGGGATCAGGACCGGGGTTGTTCGTCGCTGTCGCGGCCCCGCCCGCGCCGCCGACACCACCTGCTTGCCCGGGCGAAGACCCGTTAGTACCGGTCGTTCCGGCGGTGCCGTTCACCGTCACGCTGGACGCTATGGCAGGCAGGGCAGCCGCTAACGACAAGACCAGGGTGATCGCCGTGAGTGCGGTCCGTCGGGGAGGCAGCGCCGCCCAGGTCAGATCACCCGAATGATCGATATAGTCGTGCTTAAAGCTGCCGCTCATCGACATGAATGCGTTCCCCCCAGTCTCCGCCGCTGCAATGCGGCTTCAAGGGAGCGATAGCATTAATCAATTCTGAACGACAATATAAAAACACAGAGCGATTTGATACGCACGGCCATGTTTGTATCGGATTGTATCAGTGTAACGGCAAATCGGCTTTTTGCAACGAAACTGGCACCCGATCGCCCGTGCGGGCCCGCGTGACCGGCCCTGCCGTACCAGTCCAGGTTGCCAAGCGGCTTCGCCGGAATCGCCATTCCGCTCACGGTGCGAAGAGGAAAATCCGGCGGATCAGCCACTGTTGCCATGCTTGTATACATGAGCAAAACTCCACCTGGAGGGAACTGCCATGCCGGCATCCGCCACCTTGCGGATCGAACGCTTCGAGCCAGCCCGCGCCAAGGCCAGTCGGCTCTATGCCCGGCTGCATGGCGACATCCTCACCGGCCGCATCCACCCCGGCGTGGCCCTCTCGGAGAAGTTGCTCGCCGAACAGAACGGCATCAGCCGCACGCCCGTCCGCGAGGTGTTTCAGCGCCTGATCCAGGACGGTCTGCTTCGCGTCGTGCCGCAGATCGGCAGCTTCGTGGCGCCGATCAATCTCGCCGCGGTCGCCGACGGCCAGTTCATCCGCGAGGCACTGGAATGCCTGGCGGTGCGCCGCGCCGCCTCCGCCGTTACCGCGGCGCAGCGTATTGCGCTGCGGCGGCAGATCGCCGCCCAGCGCCAGCGCATCGCGGCAGGCGACCAGCATGGTTTTTTCGTTCTTGACGAAACCATGCACCGCGCCATCCTGGACATCGCCGGACATGGGACGGTGTGGCAGGTGATCGCCTCGGTGAAGGCGCAGCTCGACCGGGTGCGCCATCTTTCGCTGGAAGATCCCGACTGGCTGGCGATGATCTTCCGCGAGCACCAGGACATCGTCGATCGCATCGCGGCGCGCGACGAAGATGGCGCGGCCGACGCGATGCAGCACCATCTGCGCACCGTGTTCGCCGCGGTCGAGCGGATCGCTGCCGCGCACGCCGAATTCTTCGAACACCAGCCACTGCCGCAACAGGAGATCGCCTGATGGAACAGACCTGGCGCTGGTTCGGCCCCGACGACGCGGTCCGCCTGCCGGAGATATGCCAGGCGGGCGCCACCGGCATCGTCACCGCCCTGCATCATGTTCCTTATGGCGCCGTCTGGACGCCGGACGAGATCGCCCGGCGCAAGGCTGTGATCGAAGCCGACCCGATGCTCGGCTTGCGATGGAGCGTGGTGGAAAGCCTGCCGGTCGCGGAGCCGATCAAGCAGGCGCAGGGCGACCTCGCGCCGCTGTTCGACACATATCGCCAGTCGCTGCGCAACCTCGCGGCGCTCGGCATCACCACGATCTGCTACAACTTCATGCCGGTGCTGGACTGGACCCGCACCCAGCTCGCCGCATCGCTGCCGGGTGGCGGCACGGCGCTGCGCTTCAATGCCCAGGAATATGCCGCGTTCGACTGTTTCATTCTCGCCCGCCGCGGCGCGGAGGCGGACCATGCGCCCGAACTGCTGGCCCGCGCCCACGCCTGGTTCGACCGCGCATCCGAAAGCGACAAGGACCGTCTGCTTGCCAACATCATGGCCGGACTGCCCGGTGCGTACGACCGTTACGACGTGCCGGGCCTGCGCCGCATGCTCGACCGTTACGCCGATATCACGCGCGACGGGCTGCGCGAGAACCTCGCCCGCTTCCTGCGTGAAGTGGTGCCTGCCGCGCAGGAAGCCGGCGTGCGCCTCGCCATCCACCCCGACGACCCGCCGCGCCCGCTGTTCGGCCTGCCGCGCATCGTTTCTGATGCCGACGGTCTTGATTTCATAATTAATGCAATCGATAGCTCCGCCAACGGCATCACGCTGTGTACCGGCTCGCTCGGGGCGGGCCCGGCCAACGACCTGCCCGCCATCGCCGCCCGCTTTGCCCGCCGCATCCATTTTGTCCATCTGCGCAACGTCACCAAGGAACCGGACGGGTCGTTCATGGAAGCCGACCATCTGGGCGGCGATGTCGATATGGTTGCGGTCGTTGCCACCCTGCTGCGCGAGCAGGCGCGCCGCCACGCGGCCGGCGATGCCAACTGGCGCTTGCCGTTCCGCCCCGATCACGGCCACGAGCTGCTCGACGACACCAACCGCAAGACGCATCCCGGCTATCCGCTGATCGGGCGGCTGCGCGGCCTGGCCGAGTTGCGCGGGGTGATGACCGCGTTGGCCGCGGTGAACCACCTGCCGCTGTGACCCGCACCAAGCCCCTGTCCCGCCGGACCTTGCCCGGCCTGCCGCCGGCCATCAGGCGCCCGGATTTCGATCCAACGCGTCTCACCACCGGCATCGTGCATCTGGGCGTCGGCGCATTCGCACGCGCGCATCTTGCTGCGTATACCCAGCCGCTGCTGGCCGCCGATCCCGCCTGGGGCATTCTGGGCGTCAGCCTGCGGCGGCCCGACACGCGCGATGCCCTGGCCCCGCAGCACTGGCTCTATGCGTGCGCGGAGCGCGAGGGGTCCGACGAGCGCGTTACCGTCATGGGTCCGCTGACCGGCATCCTGGTTGCACCGGAAAGCAGCCGGGCGGTGGTCGATCGCCTCTCCCATCCGGGCGTACGCATCGTCACCCTGACGGTGACGGAGAAGGCGTACTGCCGCGACACCGCCACCGGTGAGCTGGATGAAACCGATCCGCGTCATCCGCCACGATCTTGCCGACCCGGCGGCGCCGGCCAGCGTGCCCGGGCTGCTGGTCGGCGCGCTGGCGGCCCGGCGCGCGGCCGGCGTCCCGCCGTTCACCGTGCTGTCGTGCGACAACCTGCCGGCCAACGGCGATGCCACAAGGCGGGTGGTGATCGGGTTCGCCGCGCTGCGCGATGCCGCGCTCGGCCGGTTTGTTACGGAACAGGTTGCGTTTCCGTCCTCCATGGTGGACCGCATCGTGCCGGCAACCACGCAACAGGATCGCGATCGCGTCGCCGCGGCGCTGGGCGTGACGGATGCCTGGCCGGTGGTGTGCGAGCCGTTCCGCCAATGGGTGATCGAGGATCGTTTCCCGCTCGGACGCCCCGCCTGGGAGCAGGCGGGGGCGGAGCTGGTCACGGATGTCCGCCCGTACGAGGAGATGAAGCTCCGGCTGCTGAACGGCAGCCACTCCTCGATCGCGTATCTCGGCCAGCTTGCCGGCTGGCCGACGGTGGCCGAGGCGATCGCCCAGTTCCCGTTGCGTAACCATATCGAGTTGCTGATGCAGGAGATCGCGACCACGTTGCGGCTGCCGGCCGGCGTGGATGCGGCCGCCTACTGCCGCGCCCTGCTGCGGCGTTTCGCCAATCCGGCATTGCACCATCGCACTGCGCAGATCGCCATGGACGGGTCGCAGAAACTGCCGCAACGGCTGTTCGCTCCGGCATTGGACCGGCTGGCGGCAGGACGGGGCGCTCCGCGCATTGCGCTGGGCGTCGCCGCCTGGCTGCGCTTCCTGCGCGGCGCGACGGATGACGGCACCAGCGTGCCGCTGGAGGATCCGCTGTCCGCGCGGCTGCGCGCCGCCGCCCGAGCCGCCGACGATTCCCGCTCGCTACGCGATGCCGTGTTCGACATGGCGGACATCGTGCCGCCGGCGCTCGCCGCCGCCCCGTTCGGCGACGACGTGCTGGCCGCGCTGGACTCGCTGGCAACCCACGGCACGCGCCACACACTGGCGACATGGTGCGCGCGCACTGGCAATGCGTAACCCGATCGAAGAAGTGGGAGGAACCACAATGACCCTGTTCAGACGCTGCTTCGCGTTCGCCGCGGTGATCGCGCTATTCGCCACCCTGCCCGCCCTGGCCCAGGACGTTCCGGCCCCGGGCGCCAGCCCGCGCATCGACGCCATCAGGAAGGCCGGCGTGCTGCGCGTCGCCGTGCTCGCCAACGCCGCCCTGGCTGGTCGAGAACACCACCGGCGAAGGCGCGCACTGGTCCGGCCCGGCCTGGGTGCTGGCCGAGGAATACGCCAGGCGCCTCGGCGTCAAGCTGCAGCCCGGTCCTGGTTTCGCATGAAACCAAGATACCGGTGCTGGCGGCCAACCAGGTGGACATCTCCATCACCCCGCTGGCCGAAACGCCGGATCGCGACAAGGTGGTGGATTTCGTGCTCTATTCCAACACCTCCGTCTGCATGTTCGGCCGCGCCAACAATCCGCGGTTCGCCGCGCGCCAAGACGGTCGACGACCTGAACAAGCCCGACGTCACCATCGCCTATTTCATCGGCGGCGCCGAGGAAGGCTGGGTCAAGCAGCGCTTCCCGAAGGCGAAGCTGCTCGGCGTGGCGAATTCCGGCGCCACCGCGCCGCTGGAGGATATCATGGCGCAGCGTGCCGATGCGGCGCCGATCAACCGCATCCCCTACGTGCCAATGAGCCGCAAGGTGAAGGGGCTGGCCGTGCTGCCGAAGCGCCAACAACTGCCAGGACAGCACCGAGAAGGCGCAGCCCGTCGGCATGGCGATCGACAAGAACCAGCCGGTGTTCCTCGGCCTGGCTGCGCGCGGTCGAAAAGATCGTCCAGCCGAAACTGCAGGCGGCCGAGCAGCAGCGTGCATGGACACGATGCACTGACGACCAGGTCGGCGCGCGCAACGGAGCTGGCGCGGGGCGCATGGACATGGACTCGATTTCTCCGCCAGTACTGGATAGCTGGCGGTTCCTGCTGGGCGGGCTCGGGTCACCTTGCTGCTGTCGGTCCTGACCGTCCTGTCCAGCCTGCTGCTGGGCGCCGCGGTCGGGCTGGCGCGCTGCTACGGGCCCGGCCTGGCTGCGCGCGCCGCTGGTCTTCTATATCGAATTCGATGCGCGCGGTGCCGGTGCTGGTCGTGCTGGTGTGGATGTATTTCGCGCTTCCCCTCGTCACCGGCGTCGCGCTGCCGCCGTTCTGGGCCGCGCTGGTGGCGCTCTCGCTGCATGTCGCCGCCTACGTGGCGGAGATCGTGCGCGCCGGCGTCACCTCCATCCGACCCGGCCAGACCCGCGCCGCGCTGGCGCTCGGCATGTCGCGCGCCCAGGCGGTCCGCGAGATCGTGCTGCCGCAGGCGATCGTGCGCATGCTGCCGGCATTCGGCTCGGTCATCTCGATCACCATCAAGGACACCGCGATCGCCACCGTCATCGCGGTGCCGGAATACATGAACCGCTCGCAGACCGCTCGCCGGCGCAAAGCTTCCACCCGATCGAGGTCTTCCTGACCGCGATGGTGGTCTATTTCATCATCCTGTTCCCGGTGACCCGCGCGGTGGACATGGTCTATCTGCGCGCTGGCCCATCTGGGCCGCTCATGAAATTCGAATGGTCCGTCGTATGGGACAATGCGGCGGGCGCTGGCACGCGGCACCGAGCTGACCGTCCTGCTCGCGGTCGCGACCATGGCGCTGGCGGTGCCCGGCGGCATCCTGCTCGCCTTCATGCGCCTGTCCGGCTCCCGCGCTGCTCGTCGGTGCCAGCGCCAGCTTCACCGAGCTGTTCCGCAACCTGCCGCTGATCCTGGTGATCTATGCCGCCTACTACATCCTGCCGATACGCGTTGGGACTCGCGTTCTCCCCCTTCACCACCGGGCTCGTGGCGCTCTGCCTGAACGTCTCGGCCTATAACGGCGAGACGTTCCGCGCCGGCATCGCCTCGATCCGCCGGGGCCAGAGCGAGGCGGCGCTCGCGCTCGGCATGAGCCGCTGGCAGTCGATGCGCGAGGTGGTGCTGCCGCAGGCGATCCGCCGCGTGCTGCCGGTGCTGGCCAGCACCTGGGTGTCGCTGTTCAAGGACACGTCGCTGGTCTCGGTCATCGCGGTGGGTGAGCTGGCGTACACGGCGATGCGCATCCGCTCCCAGACATTCCGCGTGCTGGAGCTGCTGACCGCGATGGCGGCAATCTACTGGGCGCTCGGCTATCCGCAGGCCAAGCTGGTGGACTGGCTGAACCGCCGCTTCGGAGTAAGCGAATGAGCCGCAGCGACGGCGCCGATCTGGTGCTGGCCTATCGCGACGTACGCAAGCAGTTCGGCGACTTCGTGGCCCTCGCCGGCGTTTCGATGCAGGTGCACAGGATGGAAGTGGTGTGCCTGATCGGGCCGTCCGGCTCCGGCAAATCCACCCTGCTGCGCTGCACGAACGGGCTGGAGATCGATCGACGGCGGCGAGATCACGCTGGACGGCCAGAAGCTGCCGCGCGACCCGCGCGCCATGCGCGCGGTGCGCCAGCGCATGGGCATGGTGTTCCAGAATTTCGAGCTGTTCCCGCACAAGACGGCGCTGGCCAATGTCAGCAGCGGCCCGTTGACCGTGCTGCGCCTGCCGCGGCGCGAGGCCAGGGCAGCGCGCCGTCGCACTGCTGGAGAAGGTCGGCCTCGCCGACAAGGCGGCCAGCTACCCGGCCAACCTGTCCGGCGGGCAGCAGCAGCGCGTCGCCATCGCCCGCGCGCTGGCGATGCAGCCCGAGGTGATGCTGTTCGACGAACCCACCTCGGCGCTGGATCCTGAAACCATCGGCGAAGTGCTGAACGTGATGAAGCGCTGGCCGAGGAAGGCATGACGATGGTGGTGGTCACCCATGAAATGAACTTCGCGCGCCGGGTCGCCGACCACGTGGTGGTGTTCGAGGCAGGCCAGATCATCGAGCAGGGGCCGCCGACGCAGATCTTCGATGCGCCCCATGTCGAGCGCACGCGCGATTTCCTCAGCCATCTCGGCTGGGCCGGCTGAAGCGGGTCAGCCGGGACGCGCGCGGCGGCTACGCAGATTATGCACATGGACATGGGCACCCGGCCGGATCGATGCCGAGGCCAGGCCGATGACGCTGCCGTATTTGCGGATGCAGGCGCCGATCTCCAAAGGGGTCAGTGCCAGCTTGTGGCCCATGGGGATCCGTTCCAGGACGGTGACCACGCTGGTCTCGTTGCCGCAGCGGACGCGTACCGCTCCTGGTTCCAGGACGCGCAACGCGGTCGCGACATTGTCCGAGGGATCGAGTGCGATCGCTTCCCAGTCGGTGGACTGCCTCATTCCCGGAAACTCCAGAGGCTCAATATGAGGAACCGGTGCGAATGAACACTTCGGCGGTCTCGTCCAGCACCTCGCCCCAGCTTGCGGTGCCGGAGGCGGTTTCCAGCAGCAGATCGAACGCTTGCGCCGCCACCTGCTCCAGCCGCGCGGTTCCCAGCAGCACGGCGCTGGCATCGATATCGATCTGCTCCCGCAGCCGCTGCACCGCCTCGGGATGGGCGCTGATCTTCAGGGTCGGTGCCAGCGCATTGCAGAAACTGTTGCCGGCCCCGGTGGTGAACAGCATCACCTGAGCGCCGGCGGCGGCAAAGCCGGTCAGCGACTCCGGCGAAAAGCCGGGGCCATCCATCACGTGCAGCCCGGCGGTCGCCGGAGCCTCGGCAATCGCCAGCACGCTCTGGATCAAGCGGGTGCCGCCTTTCGCAATCGCACCGAGCGATTTCTCCTCGATGCTGGACAAGCCGCCGCGGATATTCTCGTGCCCCGGATTGTTGCCCAGCAGATCCGTGCCGGTTGCCGCCACCGCGGCCTCCCGCTGCAATACCACGTCTCGGATCGCCTGCCCCACGTCGGCGGTAGCCGCGCGGGCGGCAAGCACGTGCTCCGCGCCAAGCCATTCCAGGGTTTCGCCGAAAACCACCGTGCCGCCGGCATCCACCAGCCGATCGGCGACCGCGCCGGCCAAGGGGTTGGACACGAGGCCGGAGGTGGCATCGGAATGACCGCACTCGATGCCGACGAACAACTCCGCCGCGGATACCGCCTCTCTGCGCGCGCGGGAGATCGCGTGGCTCAGCCTGGCGCCGGCACGCAATCCCCGATCGGTCAGCGCCAGCGCGTCCTCGTGCACGTCGTCCAGCGCGACGGTTTCGATCGGCTTGCCGGCTGTCGCAACCGCAGCGGCAATGTGATCGACGCTTTCCCGATCAGCGCCGATTACCAGCGTGGCGCCGGCATTCGGGTTGCGGCCGAGCCCGATCATCTGCCGCTCGTGCGCCGCTTTGTCGGCACCGAACTGCCCCCTTCCATAGGGCGTGGCCACCAGACGGCTGCCCGGCAGTGATGCGGCGATGCGGCGTGCGGCCGGGGTCGTCAGCCCGTTGATGCAGAGCACCAGCAGGTGGTTGCGCACGCCGGCCCGACCCGATGGACGCCGGTAGCCGAGAAAGATTGGAATGCCGGACATGCCGGGATCAGGCGCGCGGCAGGCGGACGCGCACGCCGGCCTGCTCTTCTCGCAATCGGAGCACGGCGCTGACATCCAACTCGCCGAGGCCGCGCGTCACCGCCTCCCGCAAAGTAGCCAGCGCGGCATCGGCAACCGGCGTTTTCACGTCCAGCCCCTGTGCCATCTGCGTTGCGAGACGCTGGTCCTTCTCCGCCAGGCGCACCATGAAACCGAGCGACAAATCATCGGCCAGCGCTTTCTTGGGCAGCGAAACGCCAAGCTGATTGTTCCACGCCATGGTTGTCTTCATCACGCTGGTCATCAGGTCGAGGCTGAGCCCGGCCCTGGTGCCGAGTACCAGCGCCTCGACACTCCCCGCCATCAGGATGTTGGCAAGGAAATTGTTGGTCAGCTTCATCGCGCAGCCCGAGCCCAGCGGGCCGCAGTAGAAGAAATCGGTGCCCATCCGGTCGAGCACCGGTCGCACCCCACGGATGATATCCGGATCGCCGCCCACCATCAGGGTCAGCGTCCCGGCAACGGCATGATCGGCGGTTTTGCCCACCGGGCTGTCGATCATGTAGACATTCCTGGCCGCCAACTGCTCACCGATACGGCGCGTGGTCGCCGGATCGATCGAGCTCATGTCGATGAGCACCGTGCCGGGACGCAGGCCGTGGATGATGCCGCCGTCCCCCAGGATCGCACGCTCCACGTCGGGGCTGTCCGGCAGCATGGTGATCGCCACTTCAGCGGCGGCGGCGGCGTCGATCAGCGAGTTCGCGGCGCGTCCGCCTGCGCTGACATGCGCCGCGACGGCTGCCGGGTTGGTGTCGAACCCGACGACGCTGTAGCCGCCGCGCATCAGGTTTCGCGCCATCGGCGCGCCCATGGTGCCCAGCCCGACAAAGGCGACAGTGCTGATTTCAGTCGGCATCACTTTCTCCAGTCATCAACTTCTCCGGTACGGTTACGACGATCGGCTGCGCTCATGTCGGGCTGGTCCATTGCTTCATGTCCCAGATCGGCAGGCCGCGCAGGTCCTTCACGTCCTTCTTGGTGAAGTCGTCGGCCGGCGGCACGCTGTTCATCAGCTCGTAGGCCTGCCTGTTGAGCGTCGCCGCCTTGGTGACGTTGTCGGTGAGCTGCTTCCAGGTCAGCGGCTTGTCGATCATCTTCTCCTCCACCATGAATTTGGAGGTGACGAGCAGTGCCTTGATGTCGCCTTCGGTCGGCCACACCCAGCCGCGCATGAACAGCACTTCGTCCTGCACCACCTTGGCGCCCAGGTCGGGCGGCAGTCCCAGTATTTCTTCACCAGTTGCGACACGTCGCCCGGGTTCATCGTGCTCAGCTTCGTCACCGCCTGCTGCTGGGCGCACAGGAACGCCACGATCAGTTTGCGGATGGTTGTCAATCAGCTTGTTCTGCCCGATCCAGAACGAGCGGTGCAGATAGAAGCCTTCCGGATAGAAGGGAGATTTCTTCACGCCGGGCAGCAGGATTCCGGCGCCTTCGCCGGCCGGGCCCTTGTAGTAGGATTCAGTGTAACCGTATGAATTTGCGATTGCAACCACGCCGGCATCGCGCTGGGCAAGCAGGAAGGCGGGATAGATCACCACCGCGGCATCCATGCCGCGCGGGATGCTCGCCGCCTCGGCCTGCGTCGGCGTGTTGACGATGCGGATGTTGCTGGCACGCGGATCGGCCGAACCCAGCTCGTACAGCAGCATCTGCGACAGCGCATTGTACGGGTCACCGCCGAGCAGCGCGCCGACCGTCTTGCCTTTCAGGTCCTGCAGGTTGCGGATACGCGGAATCCGGACGCGTGGCGATGAGGAACCGCATGCGGCCTTCGCCAACATTCAGCACGCTCCATGGCTGGTTGACGGCGATGCCGCGGATGATCGGCGTGTTGCCCCACATGCCGAGGTCCAGATTGCCGCTGACGAAGGCTTCGACCATGCGGCAAGGCGGACGGGTAGTCGCGATAATCCGCGGTGACGTCGTAGCCGGCTTTCTCGGCGTGCTGCTCGAACAACCTGTTGTCAAGCATGTACTGGGTCGACCGGGGAGTTTCCGGCGGCATAGGGCTGGCGGCCGATGGACACCTTGATTTTTTGCGCCGCGCGCGCGATCATCGGCGTTCCCAGCAGCGCGGAGCCGACCCCGGCGCCGGCAATGCCGAGTGCGGTGCGACGGCCAATTTGGCTGCCTTGTCTGGTGGAGCTGGTCATCTGTTCCTCCCGATACCGGTTTGCATTGTCCGCTTGCGCTAGCCGTCAGCGACGGCGGCATAGGCGTCGTCGCGGATCATCTGCCAGATTTCGTCGCACAGGGCCTGAAAGCGTGCGCCCGCGCGCACGGCGTCGCCTCTGGGACGCGGCAGATCGACGGTCAGCACGTTCTTGATCCTGCCCGGATGCCGCGTCATCACCACCACCCGGTCGGCCAGGAATACCGCTTCATCGATGCCGTGGGTGATGAAGATCACGGTGCGCCGTTCGTTCGGCGATTTCTCCTCGCCCCAGATGCGCAGCAGTTCCTCCTGCAGGACCAGGCGGGTCTGCGCATCCAGCGCGGCCAACGGCTCGTCCATCAGCAGAACCTGCGGGTCATTGGCGAGCGCGCGCGCCAGGGCGCAGCGTTGCCGCATGCCGCCGGACAGTTCGTGCGGGTATTTCCTGCCCACGCCGCCGAGGCCCACCAGATCGAGATAATGCTGCACGCGCCGGTCCCGCTCCGGCTTCGCCACGCGTCCCTTGCTGCGATAGCGCAGGCCGAACTCCACGTTCTCGCGCACCGTCTTCCAGGGAAACAGGGCATAGTCCTGGAACACCACACCACGCTCTGCCCCCGGCGCCAGGACCGGTTCCCCGTCCAGAGTGATGCGCCCCCTCGTCGGCTCCACCAGTCCGGCGATCATATTGAGCACAGTGCTCTTGCCGCAGCCCGATGGCCCGACGATGCAAACGAACTCGCCCTGAAAAATGTCGAGCGACATGTCGGCGAGCGCGGTGGTTGCCTCCGCTACACCACGTGCGGGTATGCTTGCGCACCTCCCGCAGGCAAATCTTCGGCGTCAGATCGCCCATGGCATCATCATGCGCTGCAATGCTCGCACGCCCTTGTCCACAGCAAGCGCGACCAGTCCGACCGCGATCATGCAAACCACGATGCCGTTCAGTTCAATGCGATAGGCGTAGAACACGAACATCATCTGCCCGATGCCGCCCGAGGATCCGGCGCCGGCCTTGGCGCCGACCGCCAGCTCCGCGGCGATAATCGATGTCCAGGCGCCGCCGAGGCCGAGCCGCATGCCAAGAAAGATGCTCGGCAGCGCACCCGGAAGCACCACGCTGCGCAAGGTCCGCAGGCGCCCGACACCCAGCGTGCGCGCCGCATCCGCCAGCCGCGGATCAACGCTGCGCACGCCGTGCACGATGTTGATGAGCATGGGGAAGAACGCGGCATAGGCGACGATGAAGACCGCCGCCGGCGTGCCGGTTCCGAACCACAGTATGGCCAGCGGCAGGAAGGCGATCGGCGCGATCGGGCGAAAACTCTCGACCAGCGGATCGAGATTGCGACCGACATCGCGGAAATAGCCCATCAGCGCGCCGATCAGCAGCGCGATGACCGCGGCGCAGACGAACCCGGCAAACACGCGGGAGAGGCTGAGGCCGAGCGCGAAAGGCAACTCGCCAGTGGCACACAGCCGCCATGCCGCTGCCGCCACACGCAAGGGGGTCGGCGCGCGGCCATGCGCGGATCCGGACGCCGCAAGTTGCCACAGCAGGATCAGCAGCACGGGAATCGCCGCCGGGCGCAGGAAGGACAGCCGACCGGTCATCCGCGCGCCTCCTGGACCCATGGCGTCAGCGAGCGCTGCACCACGCGCAGCAAGCGGTCGAGCAGATAGCCAAGCAGCCCGACGGTGAACACGAAGGCCAGCACCTTCGGCGTCATCAGCAGCTCGCGGTACCACTCGATGGCAAAGCCAAGGCCGCTCGGCGCGCCGATCATCTCGGCGGCAACCATCGACATCCAGGCCGCGCCAACTGCCAGCCGTGCACCGACCAGCATGCTGGGCAGAGTCGCGGGCAGCAGCACCTGGCGGAAGATCTGCCATCGTCCGACACCCAGCGTGCTCGCGGCCTGCACCAGCCGCCGGTCCGCACCCTGCACGCCGGCCGCGGTGTTCAGCACGAGCGGAAACACCGCGCCATAGAACATGATGAGGATCGGCAGCGTATCGCCGATGCCGACGAGATAAAGACCGAGCGGTACCCAGGCGATGCCCGAGATGGGCCGCAGCATTTCCACCATCGGCTCGAACAGATCGCGCGCCACCAAGCTCATCCCGATCAGCAGGCCGAGCGGAATGCCGACGACGCAGGCGAGTCCGAAGCTGATGCCAAGTCGTTGCAGGCTGACGGCGATGTTGTCGGCAAGCTCGCCGTTGGCGGCGAGATCGATAAGCGCCCGTGCCGACGCCAGGGGCGTGGGCATCAGCACGGGATTGCCGATGGCGATCGAGCCCAGCCACCAGACCAGGACGAAGCCCGCCATGGTGCGGACGTAGATGAATGCCGCGCTAGTGCCGACCGCAAACAGGCGCGGGGCGACGAGGCGGGACCGGAGGACAGGCCATGACGTCTGTGCGGAGACCGTCCTGAGCCTGCTTACCATCCACGCTCCCCCAAGCGTTGCCGGCGCTGACACCGGCCGCGGCGACGATCGCTCCGCCGGATCGCGGTTGCCGTCGTTGCGGTTTGCTGTTACCGGTAACAGTATAGCGATGTCAAGCAACGCACGCCAGTCAGCCGGGAGATGAAGCAGCGGAAGATAACCGCGGTGGGCGTCCGTCAGGTGGCGGCCCTGGCCGGCGTGTCAGCCATTACGGTGTGCCGCGCCCTGGCCGAGCCGGAACGTGTCGCGGCGAAGACGCGCGAGCGCGTGGCCGCTGCCGTGAAGGCAACCGGATATATCCCCAACCGCATTGCCAGCAGCTTCGCCTCCAACGTCACCCGCATGATCGCGGCCGTGGTGCCGACCCTCGATAATTCCATCGCCGCGGACTTCATCGAAGGCATGCTGGAGGTCATCCGCCCGCGCGGCTACCAGCTCCTGCTCGGGAAGAGCAACTTCTCGGTCTCGGAAGAGGAAACGCTGGTGCGCGAGTTCATCGGCCGGCGCGCCGACGGCATCTATCTGACTGGATCGACGCACACGCCGGGCACGCACGCGCTGCTGCGGCAGGCCGGAACGCCGACGGTGGAAATCGCCTGCCTGCCGCAGCGGCCGATCGACCTCGCGGTCGGCTTTTCCAACGCCGGTGCTGCCTATGCCATGACACGCCATCTGGCGGCGTCTGGGCGCCGCCGCATCGCTCTGTTCACGCCACTGCTCGAGCACAACGAACGCCAGACCGAGCGTCTGGACGGCTATCGGCGTGCGCTTGCCGAACTGGGCCTGGACGACGATCCGCGACTGGTGGCCGAAATGCCGATGACACTCGCGGCGGCCGCGGCGGCGCTGCGCGTATTGCTGGGGCGGCGCCCGGATGTCGATGCGTTGTTCTGCACCTCCGACGTGCTGGCCGTGGGCGCATTGTTCGAGTGTCAGCGGCGCGGGCTGACGGTCCCGGGGAAGCTCGCGATCGCCGGGTTCGAGGACATGGAGATCGCGGCGTGTATTCAGCCGCCATTGACCACGGTGCGCATCCCCCGTCGGGCGATCGGGCGACGTGCCGGCACCTTGCTGCTGGCGCGCATCGCCGGGGAAGAGATCGGCATGCCGGTGGTGGATTGCGGGTTCGAGCTGGTCATCCGGAACACGGCTTGAAACCGTCCGGGTTGCCGGCCCAAGCTTGGCAATCGGCCCTCTTGCGGACGTGCAATGCCGGACAGGCTTGCGCTACACTCCGCCGGATGTGGGGATTTCGCCGATTGAGAAAGCCCGTTATCGCAATACGATTTTCACCAACCTCTGTTCTGATCCGCCCGGTTCAGTGAACAACGCGCGCAAGGACTCTAAGCCAATGACCAGCCGCGGATGTCGCACGATCGGCCCGGTGGTGGGCATCTGCCTGGCCCTGGTCGCCGGCTCCGCGCGCGCCGCACCGGCGCCTGGGCGGCTGGCACTGGTGTTCGGCCAGTCCGCTTACGCCAACATGCCGCCTGTGCCGGGATGCGCCGCGTCTGCCCAGGCGGTCGCGAACCGGCTGCAGCAGCTCGGCTTCGACGTGATCAGCCAGATCGATGCGTCGAACGGGGCAATGAGCGCCGCGCTCAGCGATTTCGCGCACCGCAAGACGCTCGCGACGGACCCGCGCGTCGTAGTCTATGTCTGCGCCCGTGCGATCGGCTTCGAGAATCGCGTGTTCCTGTTACCCGTCACCGCGTCGGTCACGCGCCCATCCGATGTCCTCACCGAAGGCATTCCGGCGCAGTCGATCATCGATCTGGCAGGGCAGAATACAGCGGTCAGCCTGACGGTGCTCGATACGTTCGGCAGCGAGGACCCCGACGCTTTCGCCAAGCGGCAACATCTCGCACCTGGCCATTTCCTCGTGACGGCGGTCGAGCCGACGATTGGTACCGACCGCAACACCCCTGTCCCAGGCACTATCCGCCGGGTTGGCGACCCCGCCGGCGGATGTGGGCGCGATCTTGGGCGGGCTGCAGCAATCATCGCACAGTGCGGGGATCACCTTCGCCGCGACCGGCGACAGCGGCAGCCAGGCGGCTCTGCTCGCGCCACCCATCGCGCCCCCTGTTGCGACCCCGGCCGTCACCCCACCGCCCAGCCCGCCACCGCCGCCGGCGGCAACCACCGCCGCGGCGCCTCCCGCCTCACCTCCGCCGCCGGCCCCGGCCGTCGCTCCCGCTACGCCGGCACCGCCCGGGATCACGATGCCGGCCGAGGATCAATACGATCCGACGGATCGTCGCCGCGTGCAGGCCGCTCTTCGGCAGCTCGGCTACTACGACGATACGGTGGACGGGCAATTCGGGCCCGAGACGCGGGCCGCCATCCGGCGCTACCAGCACGAGATCCATGCCCCTATGACGGGTCAGCTCACGCCGGAGGAGGCGACCAGGCTTGTGGCGGGTCTTGCCCAAGGTGGAAACTGACCAGGGTGGAAACTGAGCAGCTTGTGACTGAGCGGCAGGATCTGGCGGGGGCGAGCTGAATGGGCCTGAAAACAAAGTTCAATCTCGTGATGCTCGCCGCGTTCATCGTCGGTCTGGCACTGGCGGCCGCCTATTCCTACTCGCTGATCCGGGATGTGGCCCGCCGGCAGGTGCTGCAGGAAGCTAGCATCATGATCGATGAAGCCTCCGCGGTTCGCGGCTATACCGACCGCGAGATCGGGCCGCTGCTGGCCGACCAGAGCAAGATACGTTTCCTGCCGCAGACGATCCCGTTCTTCGCCGCGCAATCGGTGTTCCGAGGCTTGCAGTCCCGCTATCCGGACTACGCTTACAAGGAGGCCGCGCTCAATCCCACCAATCCAGCCGATCGCGCCACCGACTGGCAAGCCGACATCATCGGCGACTTCCAGCATGATCCGCACCGGGCGGAGGTGATCACCGAACGCGATACCCCGACCGGCCCGACGCTGAACCTCGCCCGGCCCGTGCAGGTATCGGATCGAGGCTGCCTCGCGTGCCATTCGACGCCGCAGGCCGCCCCACCCTCCATGGTCGATCTCTATGGCACGGACCATGGTTTCGGCTGGAAGCTCGGTGACGTCGTCGCCGCGCAGATCGTAACCGTGCCGATGCGGGTCGCGGTGGAGCGCGCCAATCGCGTCTTCCTGCTGTTCATCGGCGGACTCGCCGTGATCTTCGCCGTCGTGCTGATCCTGCTGAACGTGCTGCTGCACGTCCTTATCATCCGGCCGGTGCGGCGCATCTCCGCGGCGGCGACCGATGTAAGCCTGGGCAATCTCGACGCCCCGGAATTCGCGCCGCGCGGCCGGGATGAGATCGCGTCGCTCGCCACCTCGTTCAACCGCATGCGGCGCAGCCTGGTGAACGCCATGCGCATGCTGGAGCAGACCAACTGACCATGCCAGCACTCCGCGGAACACGATGAGCGGAACACCCGAACACATCGGCCGATACCTGATCGAGCGGGTGCTGGGACGCGGCGCGATGGGCGTGATCTACAAGGCGCATGACCCCGAGATCGATCGTACCGTCGCGATCAAGCTGATCCGCGCCGATCTCCTGGAAGGCGAGGAACAAGCCGCATATCTCGCCCGCTTCCGACGAGAGGCGCAGGCCGCCGGCCGTTGCAACCACCCCAATATCGTCGCCCTGTACGACTACTCGGTGAATGCGGCGAACCCATTCCTGGTGATGGAGTATGTGGAGGGAGTCAGCCTCGCGCACGCGCTGAGCCGAGGCATGAGGTTCGCAACGGCGGATGCGGTATCCATCATCCTGCAACTGCTCGACGCGTTGGCCTGCGCCCATGCGCTCGGCGTCGTGCATCGCGACATCAAGCCGGCCAATATCCTGCTCATCGCCAACACGCGCGTGCAGATCAAGGTGACCGATTTCGGGATTTCCCGGCTCGGCGCATCCACCCTCACGCTGGACGGTTCGGTGGTCGGCACGCCAGCCTATATGTCGCCCGAGCAGTGCCGCGGCGAGGAAGTGGATCACCGCAGCGACCTGTTCTCCGTCGGCACCGTGCTGTTCGAGCTGCTGTCCGGCCAGCGCCCATTCCCCGGCGACAGTGTCAGCGAGGTGACGGCGAAGGTGCTGTTCTCGGAGCCACCCGATCTGCAAGGACGCGTTGCCGAGCCGCTCGCCGCCGTGCTGCGCCGTGCGCTGTCGAAACGACCAGCGGACCGGTTCGACTCGGCCCTCGCGATGGCGGACGCGCTACGCGGTCGCATGTCGCCACCAATGGACACAACGGTCGCTGAAACGATCGTCCATGTGGAGCCGGAACGCGACCCGGCGGTGGTTAGCGACGCGGTGCTGACCACGCTTCAGCGCCGTCTGGCACGCGATATCGGCCCGATCGCCAAAGCCCTGGTCACGACCGCGGCGCGCAAGGCGCCCGATTTCGACGCGCTGTGTGACCTGCTTGCCAGCAACATCAGTGCCGACGACGACCGCCGGGCCTTTCTGCGTGATGTACGGCAGCAACATGGCAGTGCGCTGCGCAGCTCGCAGGCGTCGCCCCGCGCGGGGGCGTCCAGCATTTCAAGTGAAACGGTCGAGCTTGCGCAAGCCGAGCTGACGCGCATCATCGGTCCGATCGCGCGGGTTCTCGTCAAGCGCGCCGCCGGCTCCTGCACATCGCCGGCGGAGCTTTGGCAAGCGCTGGCACGTCACATCGACCAGGACTCCGAACGCGCGGCCTTCCTGCGGCGGCAGCCAAAGGGATAGCCGCCAGCGGCAGCGATCGCTCAGCCGACACGCATATACGGCACCTGCCGGGCGAGCCAGCAGCCAACCTGCACACCCTCGACCCTGCCCGCGGCGTCGCGCCGGAACGCAAGCGTCCAGTCACCGGGCGGCGTATGGTCCAGTGCTCGCGGGCAGGGCAGCGCCCAAACATCCGGCCCGACCGGATCAAGCGCCTCCATGCGTCCCTGCCCGAGGAAGCCGGCGAAAGCCCCATACAACACGCCGCCGGCGTCGGTCACCGTGAGTTCCGCATCCAGCTCCTCACAACGATACCGGCCGGCGATGTCCTTGGCCGGCGAACCAGCACATGGACGCAATCGTGAGCTTTGATTCTCGTTCGGACGGTCCATCCACAGACTGTCACCATCGGGCCGCAGCCGCGCGGTGGAGCAACTGGCGGTGCCATCGGCGTGCACATCGAGCCGCTCCGGAAAATGGCCATAACACAGACGCACCCGCCCCTTCCCTGCCAGGTCGATACGCACCGCAAGCCCGGTTTCGGGTTCGACATAAGCGCCGAGCCAGTCCGGTGCCGGCACGTCGACAGCAGCAGGTGGCCGGTCTTCACCCAGGACAGCGGCAAGCACGTCCACCGCCGCTTCATGCGCGTCCGATAGATGATTGAACATGACAACGACCGACACGCGCTCCGACGGCACGTACAGACGATTGCTGCGCCAGCCCCGCAACGCGCCGCCATGGCCGATCACGGCGCGGCCGAATTCGGTTGTCCGACCCAGGCCGAACCCATACGCGGCCGGGGTCCCGTCCGCGAAGCTCACCGGCACCGACAGGCGGGATGGCAGCGCATCCGCGATCGTCGCGCGTGGCATCGATATGGCGCTCCCACGCCATCATGTCGTCCAGGCAGGCGCCCATGCCGGCATCGCCGGTCCACAAGATCCGGTTCTCGGCGGCGCGGAAACCTGCCACCGGGTTGCCTTCATACCCTTCCGTTCCGTCCGGCATCGCCCGCGTGTCGGCACATAGCAGAGCGCTACCCATGCCGGCCCGCGCGAACACACGCTCGCGCAGCAGCTCCGCGAAACCACGCCCGGTCCGGTCCTGCATAACCTCGGACAACAGGCGGAAATTCTGGTTGCAGTAGGAATAGCGCGTCCCCGGCGCGAATTGTAGCGTCCGCGTCCCGGCAATCACGCGGGCGGCTTCGGGGTCGCCGAACGGCGCCTCGGCGGGCGAGCCGTGCAGCATCGCCATCGCCCAGTAGTCGCGCAGGCCGGACTGGTTGTGACAGAGATGCAGCGCGCGCGGCGCTGCTCCTTCCAGCAGCGGCAGACGGCCGCGCACATCGTCGTCCAGCGCGGATGGGTCGGGGAACGCATCCAGCACCAGGGCGCAGGTGAATTGCTTGGTGACGGAGCACATGCGGAACAGGCTGCGCGGCGTGAACGGAATCCGCCGTTCCGCGTTGGCCCAGCCCCAGGCATGGCGGACCAGCGTCTCGCCCGCGCGCAGCACCGCCACGGCGCCGCCGGGACCCGGATAGGCGCGCGGCAACGCCTCGATGGCCCGATCGAGCCGAGTCCGTCAGCGAGATTCGTCATGCCTGCACTCTCGCCCCGATCCGGCGGCGGGTAAAGATGTCGAAGCGTTTCGCTGCGCGGCACGCGCCAGAAAGCGCCCGCGGGATCCCGATCTTCGCGTGCCGTGGAGCGGCGGCAGGTTTGTGCTATAACGCCAGCATGGAGGGGATTTACAGCGACCATATCCGCCTCGACGAGCGCAGCCTGGCGCTGCATCGGCTTGTCGCGCGGAAGGTGCTGGCTGACCCCACGTTGCTGGACAGAGCGCGCGCCAACATTCATCGTTGGCAAGAGAACCACCATAGCCCTTCCCTTGCGCTCGCGGAATGGGAGCGGATTTTGAACGGCCCTGTCGATCAGGTAGCCAAGTTCTTGGTGGAGCGCTCCGAAAGAGCGACACGTCTCCGCCAATCAAGCCCGTTCACCGGGATACTGACGGAGGCAGAACGCCTGGCCATCTATGAATCGCACTCAACTCGAACACATCATCCGGGCGGCAAGCCAGATCTCGGGTGATGCCGAGATTGTCGTCATCGGCAGTCAGGCCATCCACGCGCAGCATATGAAGCTGCCGCCGGTTGCCTTCCAATCGGATGAAGCGGACGTGTATCCGCGCAATCATCCCGAACGCGCCGACGAGATCGACGCTGCCATAGGCGAGCTTTCGCCGTTTCACGACACGCACGGTTATTACGGGCGTGGTGTCGGCCCAACGACCGCCATTCTTCCCGCGGATTGGGAACAGCGCGTTGTCCGCTTGTCCAACCCGAATACAGGCGGCGCAACCGGATTGTGCATCGACGTCCACGACCTCGTCCTGTCGAAATACGCGGCGGGCCACGAGCGCGACATGGAATTCAATCGGGAGCTTGCGCACCACGGCATCGTTAGCATGCGGAAGCTCGCGCGGCTTGTGCCGTCGATGCCAATCGACGACCAACACAAGCGCCTGATCCTCGACCGCATCAGGGCAGATTTTGCGGCCGCTAACCCGCGCGCTGGCAGCCCAAAGCTGTCCCGCTCATAAGGATTTTTGCAGCACCATCCGTTGTGGTGGGGGAGTGGAATGACCTGACGAGACATGGCTCGCGGCACGGCAGGTATTGTGGTTGAAGCGTTCGCGTGCGTCGGCACGGCGGGAGAAACTCATGAAGAAGCTGATCAACGACCCGCGACGTGTCGTGCGGGAGATGCTGGAGGGGCTTGCGGATCTCTATCCCGGGCTCGCACTCCTCAGCGATGAGGACGTGATCGTCCGCGCCGATCTTCCCGCGCTGGATGCGCGGCAGGTTGCGGTGCTGTCGGGCGGCGGCAGCGGGCACGAGCCGGCGCATGCCGGTTATGTCGGCGCCGGGAATGTTGAGCGCCGCAATCGCCGGCGACGTGTTCACCTCGCCGAGCGTGGATGCGGTGCTCGCCGCCATCCGCGCCGCCGCCGGCCCGGCCGGTGCGGTCCTCATCGTCAAGAACTACACCGGCGACCGGCTCAATTTCGGCCTCGCCGCCGAGCTCGCGACGGCGGATGGCATCCCGACGAAGCTGGTCGTCGTCGCCGACGACGTCGCGCTGCACGATACGGTCGAACGCGGACGCTGGCGCGGCATCGCCGGTACGGTGCTGGTGCACAAGGTGGCGGGTGCCGCCGCCGCGGCGGGACGTTCGCTCGACGATGTCGTGGCGGAGGCAAGTGCAGCGGCGGCATCGCTCGGCACGATGGGCGTCGCACTCGGCGCGTGCACCGTGCCGGCCGCGGGCAAGCCCGGCTTCTCGCTCGGCGAGGACGAAATGGAACTCGGTCTGGGTATCCATGGCGAGCAGGGCGTGCGGCGCGGCAAGCTGGAGCCGGCGGACAAGGTGGTGGATGCGATCCTCGGCACGCTGCTCGCGCAAATGAACCTGGGAAAAGGCAGCCGTGTCGCGCTGCTGGTGAACGGGCTCGGCGGGACGCCGCCGATGGAGCTGGCGATCGTCGCGCGGCACGCGTTTGGCGTGCTGCGTGCGCGCGGCATCGCGGTGGAGCGTGCCTGGGCCGGCAATTTCATGACCGCGCTGGAAATGCCGGGCTGCTCGCTGCAGCCTGCTTGCGCTCGACGACGGCCGGCTCGCGCGCCTCGACGCGTCCGCCGCCGCCCCGGCCTGGCCTGGCGGCGGTCGTGTCGGGCCGCGCCGCATGGTGGCATCGGCAGCGACCACAACGAAGCGCGCGCCGACATCGGCGGCAAGCGCCGCGGGTGCTGCGATCCGCCGTGCGGCGCTGGCGGTTGCGGATGCGCTGGAGCGTGCGGAGGCGCATCTCACCGAACTCGACAGCCACGCCGGCGATGCCGATCTCGGCATCAGCATGGTGCGCGGCGCGACGGCGATCCGGGGATTGCCCGACGACGCCTGGGGCGCACCGTCGCAGTCGTTGACGCGCATCGCGGAGGTGTTGCGGCGCGCGATCGCCGGCAGTTCGGGGCCGTTCTACGCGACGGCACTGTTGCGGGCGGCACGCGAGCTTGGCACCAGCGCCACAGGCGCGTCCGACTGGGCGCGGTGCGTTCGCCAGCGCGGTCGCCAGCATCGGCGAACTGGGTGGCGCGAAGCGCGGAGATCGCACGATGCTGGATGCGCTGGAGCCGGCAAGCAATGCGTTCAGCGCCGCCTTGCGCGAGGGCATTGCACCCGCCGAGGCGTGGCAGCGCGCCGTGGCGGCGGCGGAAGCCGGCACGGCGGAGACCGCCAGCATGCACCCCCGCGTCGGGCGTGCGGCTTATCTCGGCGATCGCGCGCTCGGCAAGCCTGATGCCGGCGCAAGCGCAGTGCTGGTCTGGATGCGCGCGGTGGCGGCGACCCTCGGCTGAACTGGGAAGCGATCACGGGTCTGCGGCTCAGGGCTTGCCGATTTCGCCGTGCTTTCCGAGATGATCATGTGCGCGGTCGGGTAGTCACAGCCGAGCGCCATCCCAAGACCGAACAGGCAGATCGCCAGCGAGAGAAAACCGGTGCAGAGAATCAGCAGCGCCAGGAAGGCGCAGAAGATGATCATCTCGGCGATGAACATTCGCTTACGGCCGAAATAATCCGACAGGCCGCCGAGCAGAACGGCGCCGAGCAGTATGCCAAACAGGCTGGCGGCGCTGACGATACCCTTTTGCGTCGCGCCGATCTGGAATTCACGCACGATCAGGGGCAGGGCGACGCCGGTCATGAAAACGACAAAGCCCTCGAAAAACCTGCCGGCCGCGGCAAGGCCCCAGATACGCCATTACATGGCGGTCATGGGGACCGATTTCAGCCTGGTGCCATCCGGCCAGACCGGCACCTCGTCGATATATTCTTGCACAGACCTGGCATTAGGCGGCGCGAATCGCGCGACATCGCTCATGCGGCAACTCCCCTTCCCGCCGGCGATCAGTCCGCCCCAGCCTGTGCGACCTGGGCCTCGCCGTCGTCGTTGATCTCTTCCAGCGAACGCCGCGCGGTCTCCGGGATCACGAAAATCGTGCAAGCGGCCCCCACCAGCGAAGTCGCCGCCAGCAGCCAGATCACCCCCTGCTCGCCCATTATTCCGAACAGAACCGGGAAGACGAAGGCAGAGAACGACGCGCCGATGCGGCCGCCGACCACGGTGATCGCCTGTCCGATCGAGCGTATCCGCGTGGGGCTTACTTCGACGCCCAGGATGCCGGCACCCGCGGTCGCCCCGGGTCCAGCCACGATCATTACGTTATATAACCCAAACAGCAGCAGCCCCAGCGCCGGTGCGGCAATCGCGGCGTCGTGCAGCCAGGCGAACGCCGCCAGCGCGATCGCCGCGCCGACGAAGCCGATCACCGTGAGCGGCTTGCGGCCGATGCGGTCGATCAACAGCACACCCACCAGTGTGGCAGGCAGGATGAAGAGCACCGAGACGAGCAGGGCGAAAACCGCCGGCGCAATGCCCAGGCTTTGGGCGATCAGTGACGGGCCGAAAAGGATGCTTGAATAGATCACGATGTCGAACAGCATCCAGATCAACGCTGCGCCGAAGATCGCCGGAGCATGCTCGGCGAACACCGAGGCGAACGGACGGCGGTCGCGCTTCGCCGGCCTTCCCGCCGGCGCACCGGATATCTGCTCCACCACCCGCGCCGCACCCGCCGCATCGCCGGCGAGACGTGCGAGGAACCGCGCCGTCTCCGGCATCTTGCGCCGGAGATACAGTACCGAGATCGCCGGGTACCGCGCCAAACGCCAGCACGATCCTCCAGCGCAGGTCGGGCGACACGCCCGCTCCTACCAGCAGCAGCGACAGCAAAGCCGCCACCATTGCTCCGGTCTGCCACATCACGCCGAAACCGATGGCAATCTTCTTGCCGCGATCTGGCCGGTTGGCGTGCTCCGCCATGATCGTGGGCGACAGAACGTAATCGGCGCCGACGCCGATACCGAGCACGAAGCGGATTGCGATCAGCCACCATAGGGTGGGCGCGAAAACCTGCGCGAACGCCATCACTGCCATCAGCATCACGTCGTAGCCATAGAACTTCTTGCGCCCGTTCTGCGCCAACGGACCGCAGATCAGCGCACCCAACGCCGCACCGACCAGTGCCGAGCCCGCCAGCGCGCCGCTTTCAATCCCCGTCAGATGCTGCACCCCGAAAGAGGCGAGTACCAGCGGCAGCACGATACCGATGGACGACAAGTCGTAGCCGTCGGTGAACACCCCCATGCCGGTGGTGAACAACGCGAGCCAGTGGAAGCGCTTGAACTTCTGCTCATCGAGCGCCACGAAAGGCAGCAAATCCGCCATCCTTTGATCTCCTTTGTGGCCTCCAACTAGTCGCCTACTATGGCAGGCGTGTTGCAGTGCGGCGAAGCTTCCATGACCGCAGTGCCGTTCGTGCGATAGCCGTGTGATACCAGCGGCCCGAAGAGCCGACTGGTATGCGCGCAGGGTTGGTGTGGCGGCTGCGCGCGAAACCAATAGTACCAGCCCGCGCTAGGTCCGAACTCATCCCCGCCATCCACGTCTTTCCTGACCGCAAGCGCGAACGACGTGGAATCGACGCGACAATAAGACATGGGTCATTGTGGCCTGGCCGGATATGATCACCCGGCACAGTATCGTGCAAAACTATAACTGATTTGCAACGTCCACGAACGGGTCACCGTATCCGACATCGTTACGGCTCGCCGGAGCGAGGGAAGCGATGATCAATGCTATCCAAACCGTTCCAGCGCGTAATGCGGATCGACCGCGTTCCCCCCGCAGCACCGCGTCCGCGGTGATCCGCCCGATGATCGGCCCCAGCGTGTAGCCATTGGCGCTGACCGCGTTGAAGAACCCGGGCAGGCCCGGCGCCTCGCCCAGGATCGGGGCGCGGTCGATCGCCGAATTGATGCCGGTCCAGCCGCGGATGAATCGACAGCCCGTGCAGCGCCGGCAGCACCTGGCCGCAGACCCACAGGTTGCCCTCGATATTGCGGCGAAGGTTGCGGGTGCGACCAGTCTCGGGATCGAATCCGCCGAACCAGCCGCCGCCGACCAGGAACCCGCCGCTCGCCTGCTGCTTCAGCGACAGATGCCGGTTGGCGACCGCGATCAGATGGCGCGTCAGCGGCGGCGCCGGTTCGGTCACGATCACCTGCTGCACCGTGCCGGTGACCGGCAGATCGAGCCCGACCATCCGGCCGATCCGCGCGGCCCACGGCCCGGCCGCGTTCACCACGCTTGCCGGCAACGATCGGCGCCCTTGGAGGTTTCGACGCGCCAGGCCGTGCCGATCGCGGCCGATATCCTGCACCTCGGCGCCGCACAGCATGCGCGCGCCGTGCGCGCTGCGCGAGCATCCGCACGGCCATCGTGCCGCGCAGCGGATCGCCGTAGCCCTCGGCCGGGACGAAATCGGCGCCGACCATGCGGTCGGACAGAGCCGGCGCGAGCGCGCGCAACTCGTTGGCGCCGAGCACGTGGCTTTCGATGCCCCAGCGCTGCTCCATCGCGGATTTGCGCCGCAGCCAGGCCGAGACCGGCTTCATGCTCGGCCAGCATCAGCCCGCCTTCGGTGCGGATGCCCAGATCGTCGCCCGCTTCCGCCGCGATCTCCTTCCACAGCGCGATGCTGCGCGGCGCCAGCGGCAGCGTGTGCGCGGCGGGGCCGCCATCCTCGGGCGTATGCTCGTCGAAATCATAGGACAGCAGCTGCACGTGCAGGCTGCCGGCGTTGGCGGTGCTGGCGGCCATGCCGGCCTCGTCGCGATCGACCACCAGAACGTCGGCGCCGTCGCGCGCCAGGAAATAGCGCGGAACAGAGCCCGGCCACGCCGCCGCCGATCACCACCACGTCGGCGCGGCGCGGCTCGGCAGCCGCGGCGCCGACGCGATGGAGACGGACGGGCGGCGCGGGATCGGTCAGCAGCGGGGCTTCGAATTCCGGCGCCTGGAACATCAGCGGCGCGGCCGGCACGGGGCGCAGCGGCGCGCGCGGCGCGGCGAAGCCGTCCGGCTCCGGCGCGTCCGGGCACAGCCGCGCGACGGTGGCGGCGCAGAACCGGCCCTGGCAGCGGCCCATGCCGGCGCGGGTGGCTTTCTTCAGCGCGGGCAGCGAGGCCAGGCCGCGGCGATATGCGGCGCGGATCCGGCCGGCCGTGACTTCCTCGCAGCGGCACACGATGGTTTCGTCGGTCAGCAACGCGGCATCGAAGGCCGGCGGCTGGAACATGCGTCCAGAGCGCGTCCTGGAAGGCCAGCGCGCGGCGCAAGGGCGCTGCGTGTGGCTGGCGTCCTCGGGCGCGGCGAACCCAAGATCGCGCGCCGCCGCGAGCCCGGCCAGCCGCCCGCGCGCCATCGCCACGCGGGCGCCGCCCGAGCGCGGCGCCGTCACCGACCGCGAACACGCCCGCTGCGGTGACGATTTGTTTCAGACGGAACCGAGCAGCGGCCGTCGTCGTCCGTGTCGGTCGCCAGATGGCCGATGCCGCGATCGACGAAGCGATGCGGACAGGCCGAGCGCGCGCGCCAGCCCGACCTCCGGCTGGAAACCGAGATTGAGGGCGACGACGTCCGCCGCGATCACGCGGTCGCCGATCCGGCGCCTGCTGCACGCGGCCGTCGCCCTCCAGCGCGGTGACTTGCGCACCCCACAGGATCGGCACGCCGGCCCGCCGCAGCCGCGCGAGCATCCCCATGCCCTCGCGCACCAGGTCCGGCGCGGCCGCGCAACATGCGCCAGCCGATCGCGCCAGGCGACCGGTCCGGGGCGCGGCGCCGCCTCGACCACCGCGACCGGCCGGACACCGGCGGCCAGCAGTTCGCAGGCCAGCTGCAGGTTGAGCGGCCCGTTCCCGGCGATCAGCACGCGATCGCCCGGGCAGACGCGCTGCGTGCGGACCAGCGTCTGCAACGCGCCGGTGGTCATCACGCCCGGCAGCGTCCAGCCCGGCAGCGGCACCGGCGCGTTCATGCGCGCCGGGCGCGAGGATCAGACGGCGCGGGTGGAAGGTGACCGCGCGGCCGCGCACCAGGGCGGCGATCTCGTGCGGGCCGAAGGCGCCCCAGACCAGGGCGTCGGGTTCGATCGTCACGCTCGCGGCGCGGGCGCGGCGGCGCAGATCGGCGCCGAGCCGGAACTGCGCGTCGGGTGCCGTGTCGGTATGGCTGTCGGCGAGCGGCTTGGCATACTGGCCGCCCGGGGCGGGGCGTTCGTCCAGCAGCACGACTGGCGGCGCCGGCCTCGGCCGCGGCGATCGCGGCGGACAAGCCGGCCGGTCCGCCGCCCACGACCAGCACGTCGCAGGTGCGGTCGTCCGGCAGCGCCTGGCTCGGGCGCTGCGACGAGCGGCGCCAGCAGTCCGGCGCGGCGCCGCTGACCTGCATGCCGTCGGCGACCTTGGTCATGCAGGCGCGCTGGCCGATCCGTCCGTCGACGGTGACCAGGCAATCGAAACAGGCGCCCATGCCGCAATGCAGCCCGCGCGGGGCGCCGGATTGCGTGTGGCGGAAGGTGACGATGCCGGCGGCGGACAGCGCGGCGGCGATGGTCTCGCCGTCGAAGGGCAGAGATGGGCTGGCCGTCGAAACCGCAAGGTGATCGGTCGAGCCGGCGGGCCGGATGGCTGGGATGGGTAAGGCGCATGGTCCGCATGGTGCCCGCCGGCGGGCGGCGGGAACAGCAGGGCGCCGCCACGACACCCACCCAAACTCCTGCGGGCTGAAGTAAGTCCGCAACCCTGAGGGACGGTCGGATGAAGCGAAGGCGGTCCAGCGAGGAGCGCATCATCGGCGTTCTGGGCGAGCTGGGGCTAGGTGGGGGGTTGCGGCATGACTGGAGGCCCGGGTCAATCGACCACAAGCCTAGTCGGGGGACTGATCCCAGCGACGTTCCTCTCCGGTGAAACAGATCTCATCGGAGATGGAGGGCGTGAGGCTACAGTGCTAGATCGATCTCAGCTTTACCCTGCACAAGATGCAGAGCATCTCTGTATAGGAACGGAACCACAAAAGGTTGGTTTTGTCCTTGTACCCCGCAATTTAAAAAAGCCTAGCGTGACGAGGTCTTGAGCCTTCCTCAGCGCAATATCTCGCGTAACTTCCCAGATCGTCATTAGGCTCTCGACGGTTTGCTCTGATTTCCGCCCATCTAGCTTTTCAACGAAGCTACGTTCAGCGGGATATTCTGCGTAGAGGTAAGTATTCAGCCGGGTTTCTGAAACTGTAGGTAGCGCCGCCTTAAACACAGAACGGTCAAACAACTGATCCCCGGGCGCCGGTGTGCCTCCTCGCTCTAGCCTGCTAATCTCTTCATCCGGATGCAGTTTAGTAACTGTATGAGTTCTCTGGGAGCGGTCTTCCCTGTGGCATCAGCGCATCTTCCAACCATCCAGTTGAAGGTCGTCGCTTTCTGCGGTCCCTGATCGACCTGTGATGGAAACAAGCGACCAAACAGTTCCTCTTGCTTTCGTGAATTTTGTAATACTTCCTCACGGTCGATGTACCAATTCATCCACGAGTCCTTGATTGCTCAAGAATGCAGCTTCATGGTAAGATTTAGTAGCATAGGAGACATCCATGTCATAATTTCAAACCGAGTTATATGGCTCGCCTCCCTAAGGCCGCCAAGCGTAACGCGCCTCCAGATATTTTCTCGGAAAAATATTTTGAAAGATATTTTCTCGAGAGAGCCAAGTCGCTGTAAACCTTCATTAAAGCTCGAATCGCGTTGGCCTCTAACGCGTGGTTTTCGGCGAAAGCAACATCAAGCTTGTCCAGCAGAACCCAGATGCTATTGTCGCTAATGTCGAGGCCCTCATTTACTTTAGCAAACATGCCATCGATGGATGCCACGCCCCTTTTCCGCAGTTCTCCAGATGGCTCCGCTAATGAAATGCGCCCGATTATACCGCTGGGGGCCCCGGTCGCTCTGATCTATCTCAACTCCCGCTTCCACCCGTGTTTTGGTCAGCAATCGCCGAGCGAAATTTTGTGCCATCCTCAGCAGTCCGGGGAGATTAAGCTTGGGCTCTAACAGCTCCGCCTCTTCTAACGCACCGAAGACCCTTGTGATCTCCCCACCATCAATGCACGAATCTTAAGCTTATGAGTTATGATTACCAATATATAAATTTTCCAAAGAACAACAAACTCTGATTCCGATGTCGGCGGATTAAGATATTAAATCACGAAAAACCGTTGCACCTCAAGGATTTTCACCGGGAACAAGAAGTATATTGCGCTTTGAAAGAGCATTACTGTTTTTACCTAAAAGGGGATAGAGTGTACTCTTTCCTCGCTCCCTTCTCACCTCGTACAATATTCGATTCTTCCATTAAAGATACGGTTCCATTGATCTGTCTGAACAAAGTAGTTTTCCAAGAATTGAACTTCCTCTTCCGCTATTTGGCGGAGCCAAACGACAGCTGCCTTCAGCAGATCGAGACGATTGATCGCGCGCAAGGTCTCCAAAGGGGACGGCGCGCGCGGAGCTTATCGACCCTCCTACAGGAGATGTAAATGTCCAGAACAGGGCAATGCGATGCCGCAACGGGGCGCCGGCCCACGTCCAGATCTCCCTCTGACTAGTTAGACGCGCAGCATTGGTCGACGACGTGGCGAACGTTGCTAAACGATACAAGATGGATTGCAGGGCACAGGGTTTGGCGGGATCCCCAAAGGATACATGCGCGCAGATCCCCCCGCCTTCCTGCTTCACCCGACGCGCCTCCGGGCGGCGCATCTCGCCGCTATTCCGGACACCCCATTCCACGTCTATGCTGACGGCCCCAGGCCGAGGCGCACACGATGCAGCCGATCGATTTCCAGACCGATCCGGCGCGCTATCGCCATTGGCGGCTGACCTGTCGAAGGGCCGGTCGCGCACGCTGATCATGGACGTCGATCCGGCGGGCGGCCTGTTCGAGGGCACTGAGCTGAAGCTGAACTCCTACGATCTCGGCGTGGATATCGAGCTGCGCGACGCCGTGCAGCGGCTGCGCTTCGAGCATCCCGAGGTGCGCGCGGTGGTGCTGCGCTCCGGCAAGGAGAACGTGTTCTGCGCCGGCGCCAACATCCGCATGCTCGGCAGGGCGTCGCACGGCCACAAGGTGAATTTCTGCAAGTTCACCAACGAGACGCGGCTGGCGATCGAGGACGCGTCGGAGAATTCCGGCCAGCACTACATCGCCGCGATCAGCGGCTCCTGCGCCGGCGGCGGCTACGAGCTGGCGGACGGCCGCGCACTGGATCATGCTGATCGACGACCGGCGCTGCACGGTCTCGCTGCCGGAGACGCCGCTGCTGGCGGTGCTGCCCGGCACCGGCGGGCTGACGCGCCTGACCGACAAGCGCAAGGTGCGGCGCGACCGCGCCGACGTGTTCTGCACCATGGAGGAAGGCGTGCGCGGGCGGCGCGCGGTGGACTGGCGGCTGGTCGATGAGGTCGTGCCGCCGTCGGCATGGGAGACGCGGCGTGCGGAGCGGGCGCGGCGATCGCCGCGACGGTCGGACCGGCCGCCGGACGCCGACGGGGATCGCGCTTGCCGCCGCTGGAGCGCGAGTTTCATCCGGACGGCGTGAGCTATCCGCATGTGCAGGTCGAAACTGGATCGCGCCGCGCCGGCGCGCGATCGCTGACGTGGCGCGGGCCGGACGCGGTGCCGGCGGATCTGGCCGGCATCCATGCGCCGGGCGCGGCATTCTGGCCGCTGGCGATGGCGCGCGAGCTGGACGACGCGATCCTGCATCTGCGGCTGAACGAGCCGGAGCTTGGCTTGATCGTGCTGCGCACCGAGGGCGATCCCGCCGCGGTGCTGGCCGCCGACGCGCTGCTGGAGGCGCACACAGGCGGACTGGCTGGTGCGGGAGATCCGCCTGCTGCTGAAGCGCGTGCTCAAGCGGCTGGACATGACCTCGCGCAGCCTGATCGCGCTGATCGAGCCGGGAAGCTGCTTTGCCGGCACGCTGGCGGAGCTCGCGTTCGCCGCCGATCGCTCGGTGATGCTGGCGGGACGCGGACGGCGCGACCGGCGCGGCGACGTTGCACCTGTCGGCGCTGAATTTCGGCGCCTATCCGATGGGCAACGGGCTGACGCGGCTGGAGACGCGGTTCCTGGGCGAGCCGGACAGCGTCGACGCGCGCGCGGCGCAGTCGGCGGATCGCGCTGGATGCGGCGGCGGCGGAGCGCTGGGGCTGGTCACGCCGACGATCGACGAGATCGACTGGGACGACGAGGTGCGCCTGATGCTGGAGGAACGCGCCAGCTTTTCGCCCGACGCGCTGACCGCGATGGAGGCCAATCTGCGCTTCGCCGGGCCGGAGACGATGGAAACGCGGATCTTCGGCCGGCTGACCGCCTGGCAGAACTGGATCTTCCAGCGGCCCAACGCGGTGGGCGAGCACGGCGCGCTGAAACGCTATGGCAGCGGCGTGCGCCCGAGCTTCGATCGGCAGCGGCGTGATCGCACCCTCACCCGGTCGCTCGCGACGACCTGTCGACGGGAGAGGCGAACGAGGAGACGGACCATGCCCGACGGCGCGGTCGATTATAGCGGCCTCATCCCGAACAATGTCGGCCTGAACGCTGACGCCCGCGTGCGCAAGGCGCTGGAGACGTGGCATCCCGGCTATATCGACTGGTGGAAGGAGATGGGGCCGGAGGGGTTCCAGTCGCGCTGGTCTATCTGCGCACCGCGATCGGCGTGGATCCGGAGGGCTGGGCGAAGTTCGGCTATGTGCGGATGCCGGAATACAAATGGGGCATCCTGCTGGCGCCCGCGGTCGAGGGCCGCACGCATCCCGTTCGGCGCGCACAAGGGCGAGCCGGCCTGGCAGGAAGTGCCGGGCGAGTATCGCGCCATGCTGCGCCGGCTGCTGGTGATCCAGGGCGATACCGAGCCGGCCTCGGTGGAGCAGCAGCGGCATCTCGGGGCGACCGCGCCGTCGCTGTACGACCTGCGCAACCTGTTCCAGGTGAACGTCGAGGAAGGCCGCCATCTGTGGGCGATGGTCTATCTGCTGCAGAAATACTTCGGCACGTGACGGACGCGAGGAGGCCGAGGAACTGCTGCGCCGCCGGTCCGGCGATCGCGACACGCCGCGCATGCTGGGCGCGTTCAACGAAGCCACGCCGGACTGGCTGAGCTTCTTCATGTTCACCACCTTCACCGATCGCGACGGCAAGATGCAGCTCGAAGCGCTGGCGCAGTCCGGGTTCGATCCGCTGTCACGCACCTGCCGGTTCATGCTGACCGAGGAAGCCCACCACATGTTCGTGGGCGAGACCGGCGTTGCGCCGGGTCGTCGAGCGCACCTGCCCGGCGATGCGGTCGGCGGGCATCGACGATCCGCACGATATCGAGCGGATTCGCGCAGCTCGGCGTGATCGACCTGCCGACGATCCAGAAGAAGATCAACCTGCACTTCTCGCTGACGCTCGACCTGTTCGGCAACGAGATCAGCACCAACGCCGCGAACGTCTTCAACGCGGGCCTGAAGGGACGCTTCCGCGAGGACAAGCTGAACGACGACCACCAGCTTGCCGGGGACACGTATCCGGTGCTGCGGTTCCACGATGGGCGCATCATCGCAGCAGGAGGTGCCGGCGCTGTCGTCGTTGAACATGCGGCTGCGCGACGATTTCGTCGCGGATGCCGCGGGCGGCGTGGAGCGGTGGAACCGCGTCGCCAGGGAGGCGGGCGTGGAATTCCGTTTCAGGTTGCCGCATGTGGCGTTCCATCGCCATATCGGAGAATTCGCCGGCGTGCATGCTGATCCGGACGGTATTTTGTTGAGCAGCGAAGAATGGCAGCGACGTCGGGAGGAGTTCCTGCCGTCATCGGATGACGGGGCGTTCATTGCCAGCCTGATGCAGCCGGCCCATGTGGCAGGGACTTTCGCGTCATGGATCGAGGCGCCCAGGGTTGGTATCGACGGCAAGCCGGGCGACTTTGAGTATGTGAAGCTGCACGAATGATTTCGGAAAGCATATGACGAAGCTTGCGTTGAGCGGGATCGGCAGGAGTTTCGGAGCCACGGCGGCGGTGGCCGACGTCACGCTGGCGCTGGAGGAAGGCGAGTTCGTGTCTCTGCTGGGGCCGTCGGGCTGCGGCAAGACGACGACGCTGCGGATGATTGCCGGGTTCATCCGGCCGACAGCGGGGACGATCGAAATGAATGCGCGGGTGCTATCCTCACCCGATCATTCCGTTCCGCCGGAACGGCGCAGCATGTCGATGATCTTTCAGAGCTACGCGATCTGGCCGAACATGACGGTGGGCGAGAATGTCGCGTTCGGGCTGAAGCTGCGCCACCTGCCGCGCGCGGAGGTGGAGCGTCGGGTCGGCGCGATACTGGACGTGGTGCAGTTGCGGGCGCTGCGCGACCGCTATCCGGCGGAACTGTCGGGCGGGCAGCAGCAGCGCGTGGCGCTGGCGCGGGCGATCGTGATCGAGCCCGAGGTGCTGCTGCTGGATGAGCCGCTGTCTAATCTCGACGCCAACCTGCGCGAGGAGATGCGCAGCGAGATACGCCGCCTGCATGACGCGTTCCGGATCACCACGGTGTATGTCACGCATGACCAGGCGGAGGCGATGGTGACCTCTGACCGGATCGTGGTGATGAATCGCGGGCGGATCGAGCAGGTGGACGATCCGGTGTCGCTATACAACCGTCCGCGCACGCGCTTCGTGGCCGGCTTCATCGGGCGGACCAATTTCCTGGACGGCACGATCGAAGGCGCGGTGATACGGTTTCCGGGTTTCAGCGTGCCGACGCTCGATGCCTCCGCTTCGGCGCGGGAGGTCAGTTTCTCGGTGCGGCCGCAAGATATCGCCTTGCATCGCGCGGAACCGGCGACCGGAAATGGCGCATGGGTTGTCGAAGGCCGGATCACCGAGCGTGCGTTCCTGGGCGAGCGCTGGGACTACGTGGTCGCGCCGGCAGATACGGGGCCGCCGCTGCGCGTCGCAACCGCGGCAGCGCAGGTCTGCGATGTCGGGACCTCCGTGTGGCTGCGGATCGACCCGAACGACGCCGTGCGTATCCCTGGGCCGGCTGACGGGACGTAATACCGGCGGCCGACGACCCCAGAAGGCTTGCTGGAATGGTTTGACATCGTGCGCATAGGTTGATACCAACGTTTTGGCTCACATACTCGCTCATGCACGGAGGAATCATTATGCCGAACCCGAGCGGCCGCTTCGTCTGGTACGAGCTGATGACGACCGACACAAAGGGTGCCGAGACCTTCTACCGGGCGGTCATGGGCTGGCAGGCACATGACTCTGGGCTTCCCGGCGTCTCCTACACGATATTTTCGGTAGGCGAGTCACCGGCAGGCGGCTTGATGGCTATGCCCGCGGAAGCATCGGCTGCGGGCGCGCGGCCCGGATGGAACGGATATATCGGCGTGAACGATGTGGATGCGTCCGCCGCGCAGGTGACCCGGGCGGGAGGTGTCGTTCATCACGGCCCAGCCGATATCCCGAGCGTCGGCCGGTTCGCGATGGTCGCAGATCCTCAGGGCGCCGGATTCGCGCTGTTCAAAGGGCAAGGCGAGATGCCCGCGCAACCCCCGGCCGGTGCGCCCGGCCATACCGGCTGGCACGAATTGCGGGCCGGCGAATGGCGGAGCGCCTTCGCGTTCTATTCGGACCTGTTTGGCTGGACCAAGGACCAGGCCGTCGATATGGGCGAAATGGGGACATACCAAACGTTCGCGGTGGATGGCGTGCAGGTCGGCGGCATGATGACGAAAACCGCCGAGATGCCGAAACCGCACTGGCTGTACTACTTCAATGTCGCCGAGATCGAGGCCGCGGCGGCGCGGGTGCGCGATGCGGGAGGGCAGATTTTGGGGGGACCGCACCAGGTTCCCGGCGGGAGCTGGATCCTGCACTGCGCCGATCCGCAGAGCGCGATGTTCGCCCTGGTCGGACCGAAGGGCTGATTGGTTTCACGTGGCGGTGAAGCGCATCGTGGCGAACATCGCCGCGGGAGATATCACGCGGGCGAAGGCGTTCTATGCTGATCTTCTCGGCCTTCGCCCGGTGATGGATCTCGGCTGGATACAGACCTTCGCAGCCGAGACGGCGACGGTACCGCAGGTCAGTGTCGCGACGCAGGGCGGGACTGGTACACCCGTGCCGGATATCTCCATCGAGGTGGACGATCTCGATGAGGTTCATCAGCGCATGATCGCAGCAGGACTGCGGATCGAGTATGGGCCTATCGTCGAGCCGTGGGGCGTCAGGCGCTTTTACGTTCGGGATCCGTTCGGGCGCTTGATCAATGTGCTTGCTCATGCGTCCTGATCCACACCGCGCATTGGACCCGCGCTGGATCGGATAATCGAATCGCGAGGCCCATCGCTCACGGCGGCGTCGGCGGCGCGCCGATCTGCACCAGGGTTTGATCGAACGGCTCCGTCGATACTCGAAAGTCGCCACGGAACGGGTTGCTGAGCGCGACTATCAGGATCACCACGAGAGCACCGGACAGCGCGAGCGTCGAGCACATTGCCAGATGCATCCACAGGCTTGGTGCGCCGAGGAACGAGCTGAATGCAATAGTCAATCCACCGCCGACAAGCATGACAAACCAGACGATATTGGGAATCGTGGTCTGTGCGGCAAGCAGCCTCTCATGTCTCGCGTCACTGAGGCGTGCCAGGGATTGCAGCAACAGCGCATCCCGATTGCCGTTTGCCATAGTCGTTGGATTGATGGCCATTGCTGTCCTGTCCAATCTCTCCAGGTACACCGAACCCTGAGCCACCGTCCGGCCTTCCGCCTGCGCGGGCCACTCGACGTTCACGACATGTCTGGTGTAGCCGATGATGTCGTCCCGCATGGACGACGTTTCCTGGGGAGCAAAACCGACAGAAGCCTCATAGACGTCAAGAATGGACGCAGCCTCCGCATAGCTGGCTGCCTTCGCCTTGTTGAAATTCTCCCAGGCCAGCATCGCGACGAACGCCAGCAGGACCGCGTATGTGACGCCAATGATCGAGAATATTGCAGCGGTAACGTCATTGTGCCGGCGACGCAGATCCATCGGCAGGATCCGACGCACACCGACTTCAAGGAGCCCCGCGCCGATCACCGCTGCGCTCACGAACAGAAGCCCGACCGCCCAGATGGGGTACCTGTAAACCATGTCGGGGTGCATGATAAAATTCATGATGGCTCGGTATCCGGCG
The DNA here is from genome assembly GCA_963810715.1 of uncultured Pseudomonadota bacterium. Lineage (GTDB taxonomy): Bacteria > Pseudomonadota > Alphaproteobacteria > Acetobacterales > Acetobacteraceae > DATDIC01. The sequence continues at coordinate 89,655 of CAWEOZ010000008.1, forward strand.
GAAGCTGCGCTATGTGTCCGGGCCTGTTCCGAGTCCGGCGCGTCATCCCGGGGAAGATAACGACCGGGTCGCCCGTCACCTCTCCACGGTCCGCCGCTCGATCTCCAGCAGCAACTCCAGCTCGATCGTTTCATGTAAAACCCGCTGCTCGGCCGGCCCATCGGTGCCGATCAGCGGGTCCGCCTGCCCAGCCCGCAACGCCGCGTACGAATCCCGCAACGCACGGTGCATCGCCAGCAGCGGCGTGACCGGATCGACGAACAGCCGGTAGCCCATCCGATGCAGCTCCGGTACCGGAATGCCGGTCGTGGTCACCCCGCCGCCGAGTAACATGTACATCAGCGGCGGCGGCAGACGCTCGGCAATGTGCCGCACATCCTCCGGCTTGCGGGCAGTGAGGAACAGGATATCGGCGCCTGCCTGCTTCATCGCCTCGCCGCGGCGCAGCGCCTCGTCCATGCTGATGTCGCGCACCGCATTGGTGCGCGCGATGATCAGGAAGTCCGGCGATTGTCGCGTCGCCACCGCTTCGCGAACTTTTTCCACCATCAGCGGTGCGTCGATCAGGTGCTCGATGCCGATATGATGGTGCGCGCGCTTCGGCAGTATCTGATCCTCGATCTCGATCGCCGCGAACCCGGCCGCCTCTGCCATCCCGATCGTGCGGCGCAGATGCATCGGGTCGCCCCAGCCGCAGGCACCATCCAGGATCAGCGGCAGCGTGCAAGCGGTGCGGATGTCCAACGCCGCCTGGCACATCTCGGTCAGCGACAAATTGGCTTCCGTAAAGCAGGTCAGGTACCCCATGGACCCGCCGCCGAGATACAACGCCGGGAAGCCCGCGCGCTCGGCCAGCCGCGCCATCAGCGGGTTCAGCACCAGCGGCGCCATCACCGGCTCCGGCCCGTCGATCAGTGCAGGGAGCCGAGGTGCAGATGCCATTGCCGATGTCCTGCCGGGTCGCGCGTCAGGATGGCAGGGTTCCTTTCAGCCGGCTATACTTGGTCATGACTAGGCAAAGCGCCACGTCAGTGCCTGCTGTGCTGCTGCGCATGAACCGCGACGAGTTCCGGCGCTGGACCGCTGAAACGGGGCGCCATGCCGAGCGGGTTGGCGGTCTGGTCATTGGGATGGCTCCGGAGCGGGCGCTGCATAACCGCGTCAAGGCCAATATCCATCTCGAGCTAAGAACAGCGATCCGGAACGCCGGACTTGCATGCGAGGCGTTCACGGACGGAATGACGGTCGAAATCGGCGACGACACCGATTATGAGCCGGACGCGGTCGTGAGATGTGGAGACCGGCTGGACGATTCCGCCCTGGTGGTGCCCGATCCGCTGATCGTGGTCGAGGTCGAATCGCCCACGACCCGGGCTGCCGATGTCGGCGGGAAACTTGCCGATTATTTCCGGCTGGAAACCGTTCAGCACTACCTGATCGTGCGCACTGCTCGCCGGCAGGTAATCCATCATCGGCGAGACGGACAGCGGATCGAGACAAGGATCGTCAATGAGGGCAACCTGCGGCTCGATCCGCCGGGCATCACGGTGGAGGTCGAGGCATTCTACGCCGTGTAATCTGGCCCCTGCCGGGCGTGCAGTCAGCCGGCGCCGAACGCTGATTAGCGATGCGTTCATCCCGCCGTGCTGACCTGTCGGGCTGCATGGCGGACACGGCGATCCCATCGGATGAACCGGACGGCGCGGCTCACTGCCGGCTGAACCACCGGCTGTTCCATGTCGTCGAAGCGCCGCTCTTCCGCAAGTCGGAATCCGATTTGATACCGGTCATGGCGATATCGCTCGGCGAGCGGAAGGCGGTGCTGCCGCTGCAATCGGTGCAGCGCGAATTCGGCATCGACGCGGCCTCGCCGGACGGGGTGATGCTGGCGCAGATCGCGGCGGCGCTCGACTTCGTCTCTGCCCTGCGGATGGGCGATCCGCTCCCCAGCGAAATCCTCACCGGCGCTGCAAGCTGGGAGCCCGATCCGCAACACCGGGAAATTGCTGCCGCACGGCTGCGCCTTCAGCTCGTGGACTGGCTCAATACAGCGTCCGGCGCGCATCGTGCGGCAATGGATGTCGGTTCGCTGCTGCTGGTCTCCGACGACCCGCAACTGCGACAGCAGGTTCAGCAGGCCCTCACCCGCGCTGCCGAGGCACTGGGAGTGGGAACGCCGCTGAAGGTCGTGGAACGGCTCTCACAACTCGGCGATGAACTCGCCTATATCGAGGCGTTGCGCGACCGGTTGCTGCGGCGCGTGCGCGACATGTCCGGCAAGGTGGAAAATCTGGCGCGCGGGTTTCATGGTGGCGCCACGCAGGTGGAAACGCTTGGGCAGGTGCGGCGTCTGTCGGTCGTCGCGCTGCGACGGATCGGCGCCCGTTTCGAGGAGCTGGACCGGCGGACCGGTGACGTGATCACCGCATTGCGCAATGTGGCGGGACACCAGGTGTTCATTCGCGAGCAGCGTGACTGGCTGTACCGCACCCAGCGCGCGTGGGAGCCAATGCTGATCGAGTGGGATTCCGCCGGCGGCCTGGACGAAGGGACCCTCGGGCTGCTCGGCCGCACCTATCGGTTCCTGGCGCCGCGCTTCATGGCGGTGCAGGAGTGGGCGTCGGCGCTGTCGCCGGGACACCAGGAACAGATAAACCGTTCCGCACGGATGATCTGGTAGTGGCTGCCACCCACCCCCAACGGATGGATTGCAAAGGCACAGCCTTTGCCGGGGTCCCAAGGGAACCATGGGGGCAGAGCCCCTGCCGAGATTGTCCTGCCGGAAACTGGCGCGTAGCATCATCGGCCACGGCAAGAGAGGAAACATGATGTCGCAGGCAAGAACCGCGGCGCGGCCCGACGACGCGGCCAATTTGTATCATCGGCTGGAAGACCGGATCATGGCGCGCGACCAGGTGGGCGCCAGCGATGTCTATTACGAGCTGGCCCGGTCCGGCCAGCCATTGGCCGAGATCATGGCCGAGGCGGTGCGCATCCACGCGCCCTATACGCATGTGCCGTACCACGAGCGGATCGACGACGGCTACCCCAATTTCGTCAACAACGATCATTGTCTGCTGTCGGCGCGCGCCACGCTGAACCTCACGCGCATGCTGCCGGGTCCGCTGGCGGCGCTGCCGATGGCGCAGACGATCTGGTACATCCCCACCGGCCTGGATATCTGGAACCAGAAGATCGGCAATGCCCCCGGGCACTATATGCGCGGGTTCAAGAGGTGGCCATGTGGAAAACCCGCCGCCCCCGGCGGTCTATTGGCCGGACCAGGAACCGCTGCGGCTGGACGGTCCGATCCGCGAGCAGCTCGGCCAGTGGCTGACGCTGGTGCATCGCGGCCAGGTGATCGAGGCATATCGCGTATTCCTCGGGCTGATGGAACAACCCGCCCATCGGAAGGAAGTGCTCGCCGAGCTGGTGTTTGCCGGGCTGATCGATGTGCAGGACCGGATGCTGTACAACCGCTCCTACACCACCGGGCACAAGGCCTACCGCGCGCGCTCCACGGTGGAGATCGGCAATTTCATCGGCTGGGAAAACGCGCATCACGTGCTGTACGCCGGCGCGCTGGACATCGCGGTGGGGCCGCGCTGGTACTCCACCTACGAGATGGCCTGCAACGCCGTGAAGATGTTCCTCGATGGCGAGACCTTGCATGCTGTCCCCTATGGCGGGGCCGGCGAGCGGGAAACCGCCTTGCTGGCGAATACCGGCACGCTCGATCAGCAGGAAGCGGCCGAGCTGACCCGCGCGATCATTCGCGAACCGGAGCCAGCCTTCATCGAGGTGCTCAGCCGCCTGCTGCTGGCCGGCAAAAGCCCGCGCCGCATCCTGGATGCGATCCAGATCGCCGCCGCCCAGGTGGTGATCGAGACGCAAAGGGACACCAACTTCTCGATGCCGCATCACTGTTACGAATATTGCAATACGCTCGGCTGGTACTACGACCATTTCGAGCATCCGTTGCGCCTGAAACTTCTCTACGTGGCGGCGTCGTTCCTGAACCGCGCCGCCTCGCACCAGCGTGAGACTGGCGACGCCAATCAGCCCGTCATCAGGCCACCGGCGGGGGCGGACCGGATGACCGCCGGCAAGCTGCTGGAGCGGCTGGACGGCGCCATCCTGTCATTGAACGGGCCCGAAAGCCTCGCATGGACGCAGGCCTATCTCGACAATATCGCCGACCGCGCGCCGATCGTCGAACGCGTGGCGCTGGCCGCATGCCGCATGGGCAACGATCCCCACAACCAGGAGATCGCCCAGTGCATGCTGCAGGATTTCGGCAAGAACCGCAGCCCGGAGAAGGACAAGCTGCTGCTGGCTGCCGCCTACCACACCGCGGTGCACCGGAAATATGGCGACGCGCAGGAGCCAAGCCGGCGCTTCGGGCAGGCGTTCGGGGTGACGGAACTGGCGTAGCGTTCCATCACCCGAAACGACGACAGCAAGCCCGTTCGGCTATGGACTTACCGGTTGGCTGACGTCCCGCAGCCCGGCGACGTAATGCAGAACCACGATCAGGACGGAAGCGACCAGGAAGAATCCTGACATCGCCACGAATGCCAGCGCGAAGCTGTCCGTCGCCTGCCGCATCCAACCCACCACGTACGGACCGACCAGGCCGCCGAGATTGCCGACGGAGATGATCAGCGCGATCCCTGCGGCCGCAGCCTGCCCGCTCAGGAACGAGGGGGGAATTGCCCAGAACGTGCCGAAGAACCCGAACGTGCCGACCATGCCCAACGTCAGCGCCACCATCGCCAGCAGCGGGGAGTTCATCGCCGCGCTGACACCGAACGCCACCGTCGCCAGGAGTCCGGCGATCGCCACATGCCAGGTCCGTTCCATCGCCCGATCGGAATGGCGCGCCCACAGGATCATGCCGACCGCGCCGCACAGATAGGGAATAGCGGCAACGAAACCGACCTGCAGGTTCGTCAGGCCGAATTCCTTGATCACCTGCGGCAGCCACAGGCTGGTGCCGGAATTGCCGACGATGTAGCAGAAATTGACCAGCGCCAGCGTCAGCACGCGCCCGTTCGTCAGTACCTGGCCCAGCGTGTAGCTATGGCGCTTCTCCAGTTCCGTGCGTTCGCGGTTCAGCACGTTCTGCAGCCAGGAACGCTCCGGCTCGGTGAGCCAGTCGGCCTTGGCGGGCGTGTCCGTCAGCACGCGCAGGCAGACGAAGCCCAGAATGATGGCTGGTATGCCCTCCAGGATGAACAGCCATTGCCAGCCGTGCAGTCCCCAGATTCCGTCCAGCCCCAGCAAGGCACCCGAAATCGGATTGCCGATCACGCCGGTGATGGGCACGGCGACGAGAAACGCCACCATCGCCTTGGCACGCCACACGTTGGGGAACCACAAGGTGAGATAAAAGCAGATGCCCGGGACGAACCCGGCTTCCGCCACACCCAGCAGGAATCGCACGATATAGAAGTGGGTGGCGTTGTTCACCAGGGCGGTTGCCGACGAGACGATACCCCAGCTTATCATGATGCGGGCGATCCATAGCCGAGCACCGAACCGGTGCAGCATGAGATTGCTGGGTATCTCGCACAGGACATAGCCGGCGGCGAAAATGCCGAAGCCCAGTCCCAAAGCCTCCGGGCCGAGGCCGAGGTCATGACGCATGGTCAACGCCGCCACGCTCACATTCACCCGGTCCAGGAAGCTGACCACATAGGCGGTGAACAGGAACGGTATCAGGCGCCAGAGCAGCTTGCGAAACAGCGCATCTTGCATGGGCGTGTCGAAGCGCACAGCCCGTATCGTGTTAGCGTCCATGATTGTGCCGTCCTAATTCGTTTGTGCCATGTCGCGGGCGGCAATCATGCCGAACGTCATCGCGGATGCCAGCGAGAAGCCGGTTTGATAGCCGGAGCCTGTCTCGGTGCGGGCCGCGGCGTTGCCGATCGCGTACAGGCCAGGAATCGGACGGCCACGGACGTGCATGACGCGGGCCCGGTGATCGGCGTCGATGCCGGCCGACGCCAGTGCGGTGGGGTGCAGCTCGATGCCGTAGAAGGGCGGCCGGTCGATCGTGCCGAGCGTGGTTGCCGGAGTGAACCGCGTCAGGCCCCATGGCATTTCGCCGCGATGGTAAGCAGTATCGGTGCCCTGCCGGACATCCTCGTTGAAGCGCTGAACCGTCGTCGTCAGGCCATCGGCGTCGATGTGCAGCGCCGCGGCGAGTGCCGCGATCGTCTCGCCGCGCTCCACCCAGCCCGGAATGGGCGCACCCGGGCGTCGGCCGCCGAACGAATGCGCCTCGGCATATTGCGCGTCGAAGATCAGGAAGCAGGGCAGGTTCGGCTGCTCTCTGCGCCTGACGTCGAACGCCCTCAGGCTTGGGGTGATCGCCTGGAAGAACGTCTCGTCGGTGAACCGGCTGCCGGCGCGGTTCACCACGATCGTGTGTCGTGCAGCAAGCTCCTGCGTGCCCGACAGACGGCACACCGAGGTGCCGTCGGGCGCCTCATCCGGATTGCGGAAACCCAGGAAGACTCCCAGATTGTTGCCGATCACGCGCACCGCCGCGCCGATCTCGCTGGCCATGATCAGGCCATCGCCGGTGAGCGTTTCAGGAAACATGGACTGCCAGCCGGGCAGCGCTTCGAAATTCGCCACCAGCTTCGGACTCGATTCATACCCGCCACAGGCGAGCACCACGCCGCGCCGCGCGACGATGGCTTCGCCATCGCTGGTACCAATTCCCGTCACCCGGCCGTTTTCTGTGACAAGCCGCTCGACGGGTACGCTGGTTTTGAATGCAACATTGTGCTCGGCAGCCAGGCGGAAAAGCCAGGCGACCAAACCCGCGCCGGCACCGCGCATATCCCGTTGCTCGCGCTCGGGCAGCGTGGCCGCCTCCCATGCCGCCTGGCTGTTCACGCCACCGAGCCCGATCATCTCTTTGCCCCCGAGCCGGAACAATTTACCGGCCGGCAGCGCAAGCAGGTTTTGGTAATGCCCAAGCCCGGCACCCGAAATCGGCTCCGTCTCGACGATCCGGCCGCCTGACTTCGCACCGGGCGCGACGCCATGATAGTGATCGATGCGCGGCGTGAGCTGAAACGGCACGCCGCATGCCTCGAAAAACTCCAGCGCGCGCGGCGCCTGTTCAGCGAACGTGTGCATGCGATCCATATCGAGCCCGTCGGCACCGACATAGCGAAGATAGGCGGTGACTTCCTCGATGCTATCGCTGCCGCCGGCCGCTGCGTTGAGGTGATTGGCGCCGACCCAGAGGGAGCCGCCTGAGATTGCCGACCCGCCGCCGAACTTCTCGGCCTTTTCGAGCACGATGCAACTGAGTCCGAGTTCCGCCGCGGCGACTGCACATGACAGACCTGCCGCGCCGGATCCCACGATGACCACATCGTAGGCGTTGTCCGGCATATTCGTTTCCCCCAACGGTTCGTCCTCTGCTTTACCGCAGGGACAACCGTTGGGAAACCTTGGGAGGCCGGGCGAGCGCCCGCTACGTCACGCGCAGCAGTCCGATTGTGCAGAGGTGCAGCAACTGGCGGCGTTTTGCGTTCGCGGCAGGTCGATGACCGGATTCTGGTCGAAGAAGCCGAACGGCACCAGCTTGAAACCGCACGTCACGCAAGGCTGCACCGGATGATCCTCCGGCCGCGGCAGATGATGCACCCCGAAACTGTGCCACAGCACGAGATCGGTATTCTCGATGTTGCGGTCGTGCGCCGTCCAGGTCTCGATTCCGTCGTCGCCACGCGACTGATTGACGAACTCGCCGGCCGGGAAGCGCTCCTCCGGGTGGAACGGCGTGACCCAAAGCTGATGCTGGATGAAACGGCCGCGCCGCCCGGAAGGGCTGTCGGGGTGGGTGAAAGGGCTGCACCGCGGAGCCGGCTTCCAGCTTGTAGGCGGTCGGCTTGCCGACCCAGTTGCGTGTCTCCGGGTTGACGATCTTCCAGTAGCGCATGCGCGAAAAGTCGAAATCCCGCCGCGCCTCGCATTCCGTCGTCAGCGGGCGTTCCTCGACATAGAACGCGTTGCCGTACGGATTGTCCGGCCCGGTGGGCGGCGCGATCGTGTCGCACTCGACCACCGTGTTGGCCGGCCCATCGACGTCCATGTCCAGCCGGGCGCAGAAAATGTGCTGGTGGATATGGCCGACGATGCCGGGCGCCACCTCCGTCCCGTATTTGCCGGGCTGACCGGGATGGCAGCCGGCAGTGTTGATGATGCCCGTCGCTTTCATTTCGTACTCGATGCGGCCATCCTGATGCAGGTACCAGTAGGACGCGTATTCATAATTGCCGATGGTGGAGATCGAGGAGATCACCAGCTTCCGCGCGCGGCGAACCTCCGTGCGGCTCGCTGCGCACGTCGAAATGCTTCCAGGAGAGACCGGCATCCTCCTCGTGCAGGCAGATCGCGTTCTCGATCGTGCGTGGCACGCCGAACACGTCGGGGACCACGGCATCGAAATAATGGATCGTGCCCAGACAGTCGCATCCGAGCTTCAGCGAGTTGGCCATCCGGCCGAAGCCGATCTCGCCGCTGTCGAACACGTTCTTCCGGTAATGGCTGCGCTCCGGCGTGCCATACGGCACCACCATTTCGGCGATCGAGGCACGATACAGCACCGGACGCCGCCGCCCCTCGTGCGTGTAGCCGATCATGTGCAGCACCAGACCCTCGCGGCCGTTGAAGCCGACGCGGAAATCCCAGTTCTCCCACGTCACATGGTTTCCGGCGACGCGATATCCGGGGCCGTCCGGCTGCACCACGTCCAGCGGCGCCGACGGCGCCCGAAACTCCGTCAGCACATCGGCATCGAAATTGCGCGGCGTCGCGCGGAACGGGAATGTAGTCGCCGGCCGCCTCGAAATGGTCATCGACGCGCAGTATCTCCAGCGTGCTGAGATCGATCAGCGCGTGCAGCCCCTCGACCGGATGGGCATAGTAATTGTCGAGCGGGAAATTCCGCATCCATACGAAGCAGTTGAGCACGCGACGGCCCTGCTCGATCGTGTGGCCGAAATCGCCGACCGTCCACGGGTCGATGCACATATTGTCCACTTCGTCCAGCAGGCCGCGGCGGCGCAGCGCCTCCTGAAAGCGCGGGTCGGCTTTCACCGTCTTCTCAATCAGCAAAACCTCTTCCACCGCGACCATCGCGCGGGCGTCGGGGCGGAAGACCTTCGACAACAGCTCACCGGTACCAAGGTCGGCGCGGCCCTGCCACACCCCCATCACGCCGCGCCGGTAGATGTTGAAGCGCGCAACGCGGGAGAATGGCGTGCCCGGCGCATGATTGCGCGCAATGTGCTTTTCCGGTTCCTCGACGTCGATGGTCTCGACCCGCAGGTCCGCGTCCCCACGGGAAATGCGCCTGGATGATCTGCGGTGGCGCGGGCGATCTCTGCCTCGGAGAGTGGATCGAGCGGGTGCGCGACCAAATCGGTCTGAGTCCGCATGGATGAATGCTGAACTGGCTGGTCCATCGATGTCCTGACTCCGCTTCGAATTGCCGGTGCCGTTCCTGGCGAAATCTCATGCTACCACGAGCGCGGCGCAGCCGCCATCGCGCAGACCAGATCACCCCCCGGCGAAACCGCCATAATGGCAGATTCTCCTCTTATCCGGCTGAAATCAGCATATTTCCCATTGCGCGCACGGCGAAGACGGGTAACTTGTGCTGCCGATCAACGGCAGTCTGTCGCGCACTCATATCGGGCAAGGATAAGGTCGGCCATGCGCATCCTGTTTCGTGCATCGTGGTTACTGGCGGGACTGTTGGTTGGTCTTTCGGTAGCTGGACATGCGGCCCCGCCCTTGCCGCCGGAGATCGCGTCCCAGGGCGTGCTCCGCGTCGGCGTGAAATGCGACTATCCGCCGTCCGGCTTTCTCGATGCCAACCGGAACTTTGCCGGCATCGAGGTCGATATGGCGCGCTATCTGGCAACGAAGGCGTTCGGATCGCCCGACAAGGCGGCGCTGCAATGCGTAACGGCAGAAAATCGTATTCCGGCGCTGATCGGGAAAAAGATCGACCTGATCATCGCCACGCTCGGCGCGACGCCGGAGCGGGCACGGGTGATCGCGTTCAGCGATCCGTATCAGTGGGGTGGCGGCGATGTGCTGGTGCCGAAGGACAGCCCCATCCACACCATGGCCGACCTCAAGGGCCATAAGGTGGTGGTGCTGAAAGGCACCACCGAGGAGGCGTGGTTCACCGACAAGATGCCCGATCGTGGAGTTGCTGAAACTCAATAGCGTCGCGGACGCGATGCAGGCGCTGCGGGAGGGACGGGTCGATGCGTATGCGCATGACGATGCGGTGCTGGCGCAGCTCGCTGCGAAGAACCCCGACCTGCGGCTGATCGGCACGCCCTATGCAATCAATGTCGCGGCAATCGGCATCCGGAAAAGCGATACCGCCCTGCAGGCCTGGGTGAACGCCGAGCTGGCGGATATGAAGGCCGACGGGCTGTTCCAGAAGTCGATCGATAAATGGGTGCAGCCGGCGCTGCAGCCGCTGATGGACAAGCAGTTCCTGACGCCGAAGCCGAAGGACTAGCCAGCCCCGCGCCCGACCCACGTGGATTACGATTTCGACTGGTCCTATATCTGGCAATCACGGCTGCCGCTGCTGCGCGGGCTGGAGACCACGCTGGAGGTCAGCGCCATCGGTATCGCGCTGGCGATCATCGTCGGCGTGGTCGGCGGCTTCATCCGCCTCTTCCGCGTGCGCGGCGCCAACGAGCTGGTGATCGGGTACGTGGAGCTGATCCGCAATACTCCGATCCTGGCCCAGCTCTTCTTCATCTTTTACGGCCTGCCGGAGCTCGGCATGAAGCCCTCGCCGTTCTGGTCGGGCGTGCTGATGCTGACCTTGTGGGGCGGCGCCTACAACGTGGAGAGCATGCGTGGCGCGCTGGAATCGGTCGATCAGGGGTTGCGGGAGGCGGCCTATTCGCTCGGGCTGCGGCGCGGCCAGTATTTCCGCTTCATCGCCGTGCCGGTCGCGCTGCGGCTGGCACTGCCGACGGTGCTGAACACCGCCATCTCGATGCTGAAGAACTCCGCGCTGCTGCAGACGATCGGGCTGGCGGAGCTGACCTTCGTGGCGGTCGATCGGGCATCGCAAAGCTACCGCACGCTGGAGATGTTCGGCACGATCGGGGCGATCTATCTGGCGCTCGGGCTTGGCCTGGCCAGCTTCGTGGGCCGGCTGGAGATGCGGCTGCATCGGCCGTTCCGGGCATAGCGATGTCGCTGCTCTACGGCAATCTGGTGTTCTTCGCGCTGGGGCTGGGGTTCACCATTGCGCTCGCGGTGGTGACGCTGATCTGCAGCACGGCGATCGGGGTGGTGCTGGGCGGCGTCGCCACGCTGCCGCATCCGCTTCCGCGGCTGCTGGTGCGCGGCTACGTCAATGTGCTGCGCGGCATTCCGCTGATCGTGAACGTGCTGTTCGTGTATTTCGTGGCACCGATGTTCGGCCTGGCGCTCAACAGCTTCACCGCCGCGGCGCTCAGCCTGTCGCTTTGGGGCGGCGCGAATTGCGCCGAGATCGTGCGCGGCGGATTGCAGGCCGTGCCGCAAGGCCAGCGGGAGGCAGCGCGGGCGCTGGCGCTGCCTCGGCTCGTCGGCTTTCGCAAGGTGATCCTGCCGCAGGCCCTGCGCCCGATCATTCCCGCAATGGCGGGGATGTTCACGCTGCTGGTGCAGTCCACCGCGCTCGCTTCGCTGGTGGGCGTGCCGGAGCTGTTCCGCAACGCCGGCATCGTGGTGGAGCGCGCGGTCATCCAGCAGGGCAGCAGCCCGGCCTTCCTCGTCTATGGCGCGGTGCTGCTGACCTACTTCGTCGTGTGCTCCTTTCTCACCCGCATGACCCGCGGCCTGGAGCGCCGTTACGATCCGCGCCATCGCGACGCGCAGGCGTTGCTGGCGCAGGATGGCGTGCAGCAGGGCGCCTGATCCCAATACACATCCGAGAGGAATGCTGCCATGAAGTCCCAGGTCAGCGAGCGGCTGAAGGAACCGGTGGCGAAGGAAGTGCTGGAGCTGATCTTCCAGCCGCGGCTCGATCATGACTTCGCGATCAATTTCGCGCCGATCACGCTGATCAACCGCGCGCATGTCGTGATGCTGCGGCGCCAGGGATCATCACGGCGGAGGTGGCGAAGGCACTGCTGAACGCCTTTGCCACGATGGAGAAGGCCGGCGCCGCGTCCTATCCGCCCGACCCGCGGCTGGAAGATCCCTATTTCAACTATGAAACGGTAGTCATCTCGTTAATCGGCGCCGATGCCGGCGGGCGGATGCATATCGCCCGCAGCCGCAACGATCTGGGCGCCACGCTGCAGCGCCTGCATTGCCGCGACATCGCGCTCGACCTGACCGACGCGCTGCACGGGCTGATCGACGTGCTGATCATGCGCGCCGCTCAGTTCGCCGATGTGGTGATGCCCGGCTATACGCACATGCAGCCGGCACAGCCTTCGACCTACGGCTTCTACCTGCTCGGCATCGCCGACGCGTTCATGCGCGACAGCGACCGGATGGACGCGGTGTGGCCGCGCATCAACCTGAACCCGATGGGCGCGGCGGCGATGACCGGCACCAGCTTCCCGATCGACCGCGACCTGACGACGTCGCTGCTCGGCTTCGACGCGCTGATCGAGCACACGCAGGACAGCGTCGCCTCGCGCGATTACGCGCTGGAGCTGCTGGGGGTCTGCGTGCAGATGGCGGTGACCTGGAGCCGACTGGCGCAGGATTTCTACGTCATGGTGATGCACGAGTTCCAGACGCTGGAGCTGCCGGATCGTGTCGCCGGTACCTCCAGCATCATGCCGCAGAAGAAGAACCCGGTGGTGATGGAGCATCTGAAGGGCAAGAGCGCGCTGGTGCTCGGCGCCTATGTCTCGGCGGCGGCGGGGATGCGCACGACCAGCTTCTCCAACACCATCGACGGCAACCGCGAAGCCCTGGCGCAGGCCTGGGAGGCGTTCGAGCAGACCGATGGCTGCCTGAAGATAGCTACGCTGATGGTGGATGCGGCCCAGCCGAACCGCGCGCGCATGCTGCATCTGGTGGAGCGCAACTTCTCCACCGCGACCGATCTGGCGGATGCGATGGTGCGCGAGGCCGGGTTGTCGTTCCGTGACGCGCATCACGTTGCCGGCGGCGTGGTGCGCATGGCGATGGATCAGGGGCTGGGTGCCAACCAGATCACCACTTCGATGGTCGATGACGCGGCGAAGGAGGTGGTGGGCCGCCCGCTCGGGCTGTCGGCGGAGATGGTGGCGCAGTGCCTGGATCCGGCCAAGGCGGTGGCGGCACGGCGCACCACCGGCAGCCCGGAGCCAGGAGAGGTGCGCCGCCGCGCCGCCGCGCTCGGCAAGGTGCTGGCCGCAGCGCGAGAGCGGCAGGCGCAGCGCCGTGCCGGGTTGCACGCGGCGGAGCAGCGGCTGCAGGCGGCGATCGCGCGAAGTGCTGGGCTGACGCTGGATTGGCGCCGGACCGTCCGTTCCAACTGAGAGACAGCCAATGCGGCAGTCACCCAGCCGCTGGCTCATTCATACACCGATGACGGACCCTGCCAGCCTGGCCGCCTTGGTTGAAGAGCTTCCGGGTGAGATCACGGCTCTCAACCGAGTGGTGCAGGGTCTCATGGTGCACTGTGCGTGGCTCACGCAGTATGGCGACAGTAGTGCTTTCGGCACCGTCAGCCGCACTACGTTGCTGGTCAAGGACCGTCTTGCGGCTCTCGTCAGGCGTGACGGGCGCGAGCTCGAAGGCCGGATGCCGACACAGCGAGAAGTCGGGACGTGCCGGGACTTTGCGCTGATGATGTGCGCTTTCCTGCGCGCCAAGGGCACGGCTGCACGGTTGCGATGTGGCTTCGGCGAAGGCTGGGAGGATCATTGGGTTTGCGAATACTGGAACAGCCGCGAAGCCCGCTGGAGTCTAAGAGTCCGTCCGGAAAGTTCACGCGGGATTACAGAGCTTTCGCAGCATGAGGCGAATCGAGGCGAGGTGGATGAACGCGACGGCGTTGCGGGTCAGGTTTTCGAAATCCTTGGCCAGGCGGCGGCAGCGATTGAGCCATGCGAAGGTCCGCTCGACCACCCATCGTCTGGGAAGCACCTCGAACCCCTGCGCCCGATCCGAGCGCTTCACGATCTCGACGGAGAGTTGTGAAAGCAGCTTCGCCAGCGCGGTGCGGAACTGCCGCCCCTGGTAGCCAGCGTCGGCGAACAGCTTCAACAGGAACGGGAACAGCCCGAACAGGCGGGAGAACACCAGAACGCCACCGTCGCGATCCTGGATGTCCGCCGGATGCACGACCACGTTCAGCAAGAGGCCGATCGTATCGACCAGGATGTGCCGCTTCTTGCCCTTGATCTTCTTGCCAGCATCGTAGCCGTTCGGGTCGATGCGGGCCCCCCTTTTTCAGCGCCTTTCACGCTTTGGCTGTCCAGCACACAGGCGGTCGGGCTCGCTTCCCGACCAAGCTTTTCACGGCACTTGACGTACAGCGTGTGATGGATCCGCTGCAGCGTGCCGTCGTAGTTCCAGCGGTCCAGATAGTCATGCAGTGTACTCTTCGGCGGAAGGTCCTTGGGGACATAGCGCCACTGGCATCCCGTGCTCAACACATACATGATGCCGTTGACCACTTCGCGCTCATCGACCCGACGGTTGCGCCCGCCGTGTTTGGCTGGTGGGATCAGCGGTACCACGTGCACCCATTCCTCGTCGGTCAGGTCGCTCGGATAGCGCTGCTTGTCGCGGTTGTAACGGGCGCGGTTCTCGGTCGTCCACATTCAGCATCTCGCAAATCGGTGCCGCGAATAAACTCACGGAAATCCGCGTCGGATCAAGGGGTTCGGCTGGCTTCCGGTAACAAATTCAAAAAACTCGCGAACTTACCGGACAGACACTGAGTGATGCCCAGCTTGATAAGGTTGTACGAGCGGCCTGCAATGTCACGTTCGATATTTCCGATGTGCCTCGCGATAGGTTTCTCACCGCGGGAGCGGCGTGGCTGCGCTGTCGGGCCGGCAATGATGACCCGAACCGCTATGGGCAGGGCAGCATCAGAGGCTTCTGGTTCATCGGCGTGAACGTTGTTCGCGACGCCTTTGCAGTGAATAACCGGGAAACGTCCGCCTGGGACAGATGGCGGGAGGCTCCATCCGAGTTACGCACCGTGTCACAACGGGAACTTACGATGCTCGATAAACTTTCACGCAACCCGGAGGAAGCGTCTGAGGAGCTGATGCCGCCCTGGCTGTGTGGGTACTGCATAAGCGTTCACTGAAACGAATCTAATCCAGCACCGCGCCTGCGGAGAAATTGCTTCCTGCCACCGATTTATTGGGCGTTTTACTTCGAGTAAACGCGCGTCGCAATGTTACATGGACAGCATGCCAAGCATAAACCCACCGAATACATGGAGAAGGGGATAACCGGGGGTGCTACCACAGCGGAAGTACCCAACGGCGAAGATCACCGCCCACACGATAAGAACGCCTATCACATAGGCGGTGAGAGTATTCAATACTTTCATTTGTCCCTTCCCCCCGCACAATCCCCTCCTGCAGGGGGGAAAAGCCTCCAGATCAGAGCCTTGCTTTCCCCTCCCGTTGCAGAGCGCGCGCACGATGCCTCGAAGATTTCGCCGCTTGGTATACCCTGAAATCCGCAGGATTCTGGGTATGTCGCGCGCAGGGTTGGTGTGGCGGCTGCGCGAAGCCGGCGCATAGCGTCCTTGACGGAAGCGAGCACGGCGCCAAGACTCGGTGGGCCCTGGGACGATGTGCACCCCGCCGGCCGCCTCGCGCCCGTTGTACATCGGCAGCATCCGTCGCATGATTGTCTCCCAACCCTCGCCCTCAACTGATCCCCGCGTGTAAACCGATCGGCGATGGCCGCCCCACAGCCCCTCAGCCCACTCCCCGGCCCTGATCCCGCCGGCGCCTCCCCCGTCATGGCCCAATGGTTCGCCATGAAGGCCGATCACCCGGACGCGCTTCTGTTCTTCCGCATGGGCGACTTCTACGAACTGTTCTTCGCCGATGCGGAAGCCGCCGCGGCCGCCCTCGACATCGCCCTCACCGCCCGCGGCGAGCATGCCGGCGATCCCATCCCGATGTGCGGCGTCCCGATCCACGCCGCCGACGCCTACCTCGCTCGCCTGATACGCCGCGGCTTCCGTGTCGCCGTCGCCGAGCAGATGGAAAACCCCAGGACGCGCACCGGCAAAGGCCCGATCCGCCGGGAAGTTGTCCGTGTCATCACCCCCGGCACCCTGATCGAGGACGCCCTTCTCGAACCCGGCCGCCCCAATCTTCTGCTCGCGCTCGCACCGGACGCGCGACAGCGTCGGCGCCGCCTGGCTCGACGTCTCCACCGGCCTGTTCGAAACCGCTTGCCTCCCCCGCCCCGAACTCCCCTCCCTGCTCGGTCGCCTGGAGCCGGCGGAAATTCTCGCCCCTGCCGCGCTCGCCCTCGGCGATTACGAATCCCGCCGCGCGCCGGAGACCATCGCCTCCCCGCCGCTGGTGTCCCGCCGCCGCGTCGCCGAGGCATTCGGCACCGCCAGCCTCGACGCATTCGGCAGCTTCACGGACAGCGAGGCGATCGCGGCTTCCCTCGCGCTCGACTACGTGCGCCAGACCCAGGCCGGCAGCATGCCGCGGCTCGCCCGCCCGTCCCCGCAAGGCCAGTCCGGCGTGCTGGCGATGGACGCCGCCACGCGCGCCAGCCTGGACATATTGCAGGCGCGCGACGGCGGCCCGCACAGCCTGCTTGGCGCCGTCCAGCGCACCCTCACGGCACGCCGGCGCCCGCCTGCTCGCGGCCTGGCTGTCGGCGCCGCTGACCGATCCGGCTGCCATCGCGCGCCGCCAGGATGCCTGGGGCTGGATGCTGGCCAATCCCGACCCTGGCCGACCGGCTGCGCACCGCGCTGCGCGCCGCCCCCGACATGGCCCGCGCCCTCGCCCGCCTGTCGCTCGGCCGTGGCGGCCCGCGGGACCTCGCGGTCCTGCGCGACGGCATGCAGGCCGCCCGCGCCGCCGCCACGCTGTTCGACGGCCCGTTGCCGGCGCTGCTGGCCGGCGCCCTGGCCGGGCTGCTGGTCGATCTCGAACTGGAACAGATGCTCGCCGCCGCGCTCGCCGATCCGGCACCGCTGCGGCTGGACGACGGTGGCGTGATCCGTCCCGGCTTCGATCCCGCGCTGGACGCCGAGCGTGCCCTGCGCGACGACAGCCGCCGCGTGCTGACGACGATGCAGCTCGACCTGGCCCAGCGCTACGGCGTCGCCAGCCTGAAAATCCGCCATCACGCCCAGCTCGGCTACGTCATCGAGGCGCCGGCGCCGGCGGTGGAGAAGCTGCGCGCCGAACCCGACCTGACCTTGCGCCAGGGCATGGCCAGCGGCGCCCGCTTCACCAGCCCGGAACTCTCCGATCTCGATCGCCGCATCACCGAGGCGGCCGAGCGCGCCGGCGCCCGCGAACGCGTCGTGTTCGCCCATCTGGTCGAAGCCGCGCTGACTACGCCGAACCGATCGGCCGCTGTGCCGAGGCGCTGGCGCTGCTGGACGTGCTCCAGTCCGCCGCCCGCCTGGCTCAGTCCGGCGCATGGTGCCGGCCCGCTGTCACCGACGACGACGCGTTCAGATCGTCGCCGGGCGTCATCCGGTGGTGGAAGCGGCGTTGGCGGGCCAGGCGGCTTTCGTCCCCAACGATTGCGATTTGTCACACGACAGGCGCGCTGCTGCTGCTGACCGGTCCCAACATGGCCGGCAAATCGACCTTCCTGCGGCAGAATGCGCTGATCGCCGTGCTGGCGCAGGCCGGGCTGCCGGTGCCGCGCTGAATCCGCACGCATCGGCATGATCGATCGGCTGTTCAGCCGCGTCGGCGCCGCCGACGACCTGGCCCGCGGCCGCTCCACTTTCATGGTGGAAATGACTGAAACCGCCGCCATCCTGCATCAGGCCGGCCCCCGTTCGCTGGTGGTCGTCGATGAGATCGGCCGCGGCACCGCTACCCTGGACGGGCTCGCCATCGCCTGGGCGGTACTGGAAGCGCTGCACGGCGCGATTCGCTGCCGGACGATTTTCGCTACACATTTCCACGAACTTGCGGAATTGTCGGACCGCATGCCCCGGATGAAACCGCACACGATGCGGGTGAAGGAGTGGAAGAGGACGGTTGTGTTTCTGCACGAGGTCGCTGAAGGCGCCGCCAAACGTTCCTGGGGCGTGCACGTGGCGGAGCTGGCCGGCGTGCCCGCACCTGTGGTGCGCCGCGCCGGGACATTGCTTTCGTCCCTGGAGAAACATAATGGGCCGCTGGGCGCCAACGGTCCGCTCGCCGCATTGCCGCTATTCGTTGCCGCCGCTTCACCGGAGAACGAGGCGACCCAATCTTCGGACCAGCCTGAATCCTCTTGCCGCTGCGTTGACCGAGCTGGAGCCGGATCGCCTCACCCCGCGGGAGGCGCTCGACGCGCTCTATCGGTTGAAGGCGCTGCTGCCGGTTTCCGGCGCAAACTTCTCATAGTACGATCCCCGCTCATGCTCACACCGGCCCCCCTTCCCGCAAGCCCTGACGCTGCCGCGTCGGTCCTGGCGGAGGCGTTGACCAGGCTGGGTAATGAGCGGGCCGCACCGCGTGATGCCGTCATCGTGGCATTCCGCCGCCATCTCGCGCGCATTCAGAACCACGTGCAGACCGCATTCGAGCAGGACCAGATCACCGGCCTGCAGGCCGCGCGATGCTGGCCGGGCTGGTCGACGGGCTGGTGATGACGCTGATGGAGCACGCCGCCAGCCGTCCTAGGAGAACCCGAACGGCTGTCGGTTGCCGCCACCGGCGGCTATGGGCGCGGCACGCTGGCGCCGTTCAGCGACATCGACCTGCTGTTCCTGACCGCTAGCGAACCGGCGGCGCACACCCTGCAGGTCGTCGAATACATGCTGTATTTCCTGTGGGATCTTGGGCTGAAGGTCGGCCATGCGACCCGCTCGATCCAGCGAATGCCTGAACGAAAGCGCGCGCGACACCACGATCCGCACCTCGCTGCTCGATGCCCGTCACCTGTCCGGCGATGCCGCCCTGTTCGCGGAGTTTCAGCAGCAATTCCAGGCCGCGTGCCGCAACGACGGCGCCGCCGCCTTCATCATGGCCAAGCAGGCGGAGCGCAACGCGCGGCACCGGCGTTTCGGCGATTCGCCCTTCGTCGTCGAGCCCAACATCAAGGAAGGCCGCGGCGGGCTGCGCGACCTGCAAACGCTGTACTGGATCGCCCGCTACGTGTACGACACCCAGACGATGGGCGAGCTGGCCGACGTGGCCGGCGTGCTGTCGCAGCAGGAAGCGCGCCACGCGAAGCGCTCCTGGGCGTTTCTCTGGACAGTTCGTTTCCATCTACACTACGTCGCCGGACGGGCAGAGGAGCGGCTGACGTTCGATCTGCAACCGGTTGTCGGTGCCCGCATGGGCTACACGCGGCATGGCCGTCAGGACGGCGTCGAGCGTTTCATGCGCCACTATTTCCTCACCGCGCGCGATGTGGTGCGCCTGACCCGCGTGCTGGAACCGGCGATTTTGCGCGCCGCCCTGGGGCCGCCGGCACGCTCGCCGGAAGCCGACAAGGCGCTGCTGGCGGCTGGTTTCGTGCTGTCCGAGGGTATGCTGCTGCCGGCCCCCGGCCAGGATTTCGACACCGCGCCGATCCAGATGCTGCGGATGCTCAAGCTCGCGCGGGACCGCGGCCTCCATCCGCATCCGCTGGCACTGCGTTCGATGATCCGCAACGAGCGTGAAGGAAGCCGGCTGCGCGGCGACAAGGAAGCGGCGCAGCTGTTCATCGACCTGCTCTGCGGATTACCCGTCGAGCATGGCCGAAGCGGTCCGGATGGCGCGCGATGGCTGAGTATCATGAACGAAACCGGCTTCCTTGGCCGCTTCCTGCCCGACTGGCGGCGCATCGTCGGCCAGATGCAGTTCGATACCTATCACATCTTCACCGTCGATGAGCACACGATCGAGGCGATCCGCGTGCTGAACACGCTGGAGGCCGGTGGCCTTGCGGAGGTGGCGCCCGTCGCCTCCGGCCTGTTCGAGCATATCCAGTCGCGGCGCTCCTTGTATCTGGCGATGCTGTTGCACGATATCGCCAAGGGCCGCGGCGGCGACCATTCCGAACTGGGCGCCGATATCGCGCTGCACGTCGGGCCGGAACTCGGGCTGTCCGGCGAAGAGACGGAAACCGTCTCCTGGCTGGTGCTGCACCACCTGTTGCTGAGCACGATCGCCTTCAAGCGCGACATCGATGATCCGAAAACGATCCTCGATCTCGCGGACACGGTGCAGTCGCCGGAGCGGCTTCGGCTGCTGCTGGTGATGACGGTCGCCGATATGCGGGCGGTGTCGCCCAAAGTTTGGAACGGGTGGAAGGCCACGCTGCTGCGCGAGCTGTACACACGCGTCGCCGAGGTGCTGGAGGGCGGACTTGCCACGCCGGAACGCGACGTGCGCGTGCAGCGCGCCAAGGATGCCGCGGCGGCGCTGCTGCCCGACTGGTCGGCGCAGGATATCGAGGCGTTCACTGCGCTGGGTTACGCCGGCTACTGGCTGTCCTTCGATCCGGAAACCCACGCGCGGCATGCGCGGCTGGTGCGCGACGCGGAGCAACGGAAGGCGCCGCTGACAGTGGCAACGCAGCCGCTGCCGGCGCGCGCGGTGACCGAGGTTACCGTCTATTGCGCCGACCATGCCGGCCTGTTCAGCAAGATATCCGGCGCGCTGTCGGTGGCGGGCGCCTCCATCGTGGATGCCCGCATTCACACCATGACCAACGGCATGGCGCTGGATACATTCTGGATCCAGGACGCCGCCGGCGGCACCTTCGACGCGCCGCATCGGCTGGCCCGCCTGTCCGTGCTGATCGAGCAGTCCCTGTCCGGGCGGTTGCGGCTGAAACCGGAGATTCAGAAAGCGTCCAGGGCGCTGCTGGGCCACCGGCTGCACGTGATGCACGTGCCGCCGCGGGTGGTGATCGACAACCGCGCATCGAACACGCTACACGGTGGTGGAGGTGAATGGCCGCGACCGACCGGGATTGCTGCACGATGTCACCGCGGCCATCAGCGCCGCGGGCATGCAGATCGCATCGGCGCACGTCACCACATACGGTGTCCGCGCGGTCGATGTGTTCTACGTCAAGGACATATTCGGACTGAAGGTGGAGAACGAACGCAAGCTGCGGCAGTTGCGCGAGTCGCTGCTGAAGGCGTTGGGCAGCGACGAGGAGCCGCCGGCAATGCCGGAGCCGCGGCGGCCCAGACGCGCGGCGGCGGGATAGACAGGCAATCCCTGGGCTGAACCGGTCAGCCGTCCGCCGCCGCCTCGATCGCGGCGATGTCGATCCGCTTCATTCGCATCATCGCTTCCATCGCACGCCTGGCGCGCGCCCGGTCGGGATCGTGGAGCAGCGCGATCAGCCGCCGCGGCACGATCTGCCATGACAGGCCGAACCTGTCTTTCACCCAGCCGCACTGCTCCGCTTCGGGGACGGCCGACAGCGCCTCGGTCAGCCGATCGACCTCGCTCTGATCGTCGCAATGGATTTGGAACGAGACCGCCTCGTTGAACTTGAAGTGCGGGCCGCCGTTGAGGCCGACGAAATTCTGGCCGGCCACGGTAAATTCCACCAGGAGTACAGCGCCCTCGGGACCACTCGGCGTTTCGGCGGGCGAGCGGAAAATCGTGCCGACATGCGAGTCGGGCAGATGCTGGGCATAGAACGCCGCTGCCTCTTCGGCATTGCCGTCGAACCAAAGACAGGGAGTGATCTTCTCGGACATCCTTTGTCTCCTTGCATATCTTCGATCGCCAGAAAGCAACGTCCGCGGCGCGCATGGGATGCGGCCCGACCTGGAGTGCCGTTGTCAGCGGATTGTAAGCTCGATGCGCCAATCTGGCATCCAGGAACCGGAGTGTGATGCGCCTGCTCATCGTCGAGGACGAGCCCGCCCTGGCGGGAATGCTGCGCCGGGCACTGGAGCGGGCCGGCTTCGTGCCGGACGTGGCGGGCGACATGGCCGAGGCGCGCGAGCATGTGCGTATGGAAAGCCACTCCGCCGTCATCCTCGATCTCGGCCTCGCGGATGGCGACGGGCTCGACCTGCTGCGCTCGTGGCGGCGGGCCGGCAACACCGTGCCGGTGCTGATCCTGACCGCGCGCGACGCGCCGGAGGACCGGATCACCGGGCTCGACACCGGAGCGGATGACTATGTGGTGAAGCCCTTCCACATGGGCGAGGTGATCTCGCGGGTGCGCGCGTTGCTGCGCCGGCCCAATGCGGCGCTCGGGATCGATCTCCGGCTCGGCAATGTCGCGCTGGACACGATCAGCCGGTCGGTCCGGGTGAACGAGGCGTCGCTGCCACTCACGCCGCGCGAGACCGCGCTGCTCGAATTGCTGCTGCGCCGCCATGGCAGGGTGGTGCCGCGCGAGGCGATCGAGGCTGGGCTCTATTCGCTGGACAGCCCGGCCACGCCCAACGCGGTGGAGGTGGTGGTGCACCGGCTGCGCCGCCGGCTCGGAGAAGGCGGGGCCGACCTGGTGCTGCACACGATCCGCGGCGTCGGCTATCTGCTTACGGGGCAGGGACTCCCCGCGTGAGGCCGCGTCGTTGGCGACTTGTCGACCGGCTGGCCTGGCGGCTGAGCGCAGTGATGCTCGTGGGGGTCGGACTCGCCGCCACCGGCGTCGCCTGGCGCACGCTGGCGACGATCCGCTCGATCGACGACGCCGCCCTGCAGAGCCAGGCGCGGCTGGTCGCCGGCCAGCTCTCGACCGGTCCGGACGGGCGCCCCGTGCTGCATCTGTCCGCCGAGCTGGAGGCGACGTTCCGGCGCACTGACGAGCGCAGCGTGTTCCTCGTTTATGACGCGGCAGGTCACGCGCTGCTCGCCTCAGATCCGAGAGCGCGGTCGCAAGCGTCACCGCGGCACTGCCGGCGAAGAACGGGTTTTTCCGGGCGGCGGCTTCACCCGGGTTTCCGGAAGGGCTCGTCGGCGTGGTGATCGCGGCCGACCCGTGGCGTGTGGCAGTTGGGCAGGCGCGCGAACAGAACGAGGGTTTGTTGCGCAGCCTCATGCGCGACTTCCTGCTGAGCGCGCTCTGGCTGCTGCTGCCGATCGGCGCCGCAACCGTGCTGATCGGGGTGCTGACGATCCGGCACGGGCTGCGTCCACTTCGGAACGCTTCCGCGGCCGCAGCGCTGATCGGCCCGGGGCAGACCGGGGTACGGCTGCCCTCGGAAGGCCTGCCAGGAGAGATCCTGCCGCTGGTCGGCGCTGTGAATGCGGCGCTCGGCCGGCTCGAACAGGCGTTCGACGCGCAGCGCCGCTTCGTCGGCGACGCGGCGCATGCACTCCGCACGCCCCTCGCGGTGTTGACGACGCGGATCGACGAACTTGCCGATCAGGCCGAGGCCGTCGAACTCCGGGACGACGCCGACCGCATGGCGCGGCTCGTCGGGCAGATGCTCGCGATGGCTCGGCTTAAGGAGGTACCGCTCGATCTCTCCGGACATGTCGATCTGCATCGGGTCGCGGTGGCGGTGATCTCCGAACTCGCGCCGCTTGCGATAGCGCGCGGCGTTGAGCTGGCGCTGCGCGACGGCGGAGCCGCCGCACCGGTGACGGGCAACGAGCCGGCGGTCGCGCTCGCGCTGAGTAACCTGCTCGATAATGCCGTGCGCCATGCACCGGCCGGCAGCACCGTGACGGTGGAGATCGCGCCGCCTGCGATGCTGCTGGTCTGGGACCGTGGCCCCGGCGTGCCCGAGGCGGAGCGGGCCCGCATCTTCGCGCGCTTCCATCGCAGCCCGGAGCGGGCGGGGCGGTGGTGCGGGGCTGGGGCTCGCGATCGTTGCCGAGATCGCCGCGGCGCACGGCGGGGCGGCCTGGATGGAGCCGCGGGAGGGCGGCGGGTCGCTCTTCGTGCTCCGCCTCAACGCCGCCGCGGCCTGAGCGCGGTATGCCGGCGTCGCGTCAGCGAAAACATGCGCGAGAGGATGTCGCTGCCGAGCAAATGGTGCAGCGCCGCCATTCCGGCATGCAGAAACAAGTAGGCCCAGACGAGATTGGCTACGTGTCTTGTGCACATCGAGCACGAAGCGGGCACCGGTATGACCTTCGATGAAGAAATAAACCGTCCCGGTCACCGCCATCACCGTGACGGCCAGCAGTCCCCCGCCATGGATCGCCGTTGTCATCGCGCCGCCCTCGTCATCCGGCAACTGGCCGCGCAGCGCCCGGCGCAACTGCCCGACGAGGTCGGCAAATACGGCGGCGATACCGCTTGCGGAAAACCAGGGAAACAGCCGCCCGAGCGCCGTCTCGCCTCGCCGCACCAGTGTCCAGACCCAGAAAGCCGCCACCACGCCGAAGCCGGCGAGCCCAACCCATTCATGCAGCAGCCAGACCGTGCCCGGCGCCTCGCCAGGGAAGGGCCGTTGCATGAACTCGCTGCCGATCAACTGATGCAGCACGATCAGCAAAAGGCCGAGATGCAGGATGCGCGTGGTTGCGGAGCGGTCGGGGTGCGCAGCAGCATTGCGTGCATGCGGGCTCGCGACCGGCGCCCGCCACGCGGCGGCGCCATGCTCGGTATTATGCATAGGGGACGCCTCAGTTACGGAAGCGGTCATGGCAGGCGCTGCAATCCTCCGCAATGCGCGCGAAATCCGCCTTGAGTTTGCCGCGCTGGTCGAGATCGCGGGACGCCGCCTGCGCATCCGATTGCAGCCGGACGAAGCCCGCGCGGAAGGCGCGCGCCTCCGCGTCCGACATCGTGATAGCGGCCACCACCCGGCTGGAGCGGCCGGCGTAATCCTCGAGCACCTTCCGCATCATCTGTGGATCGAAGGCGGCGCGGCCCGCCAGCATCTCGTGCGCGTTCCGCGTATCCGCGCGCCACGCGTGCATGATTCCGCGCAGCGGGATCGCGGCGGAGGTCGCGAGCGGTAGCGCGAGAAGCGCGACCGCGAGCGGCAGGTAAAGACGGCGGACAGGGCTCACGGGTTTCTCCGGCGAAACGGAGGACCCCGATAGTCCCCTTAGCTTACAGCAGCCTTACGGCCCCAGGCGGCGACGGGTCCAGAGACAGGTCACCTCATTCCGGCTGCAGCCCTCGCGGAAGACGCGCCAAAACCCCTATGCAGAAGCACAACACGCGGCAGCCCGCCGCCGCTGAGCAAGCACGAAAGAGCACCGCGACCTAGCCCCCACGGCAGGCGGCGCCACCCCATTCAAGCGGAAATTTCGCGGCCCCTTGCAAGCAAGAACGAGGCTGTCTGGCATGACCTTTCAGTCGTAACCACGCGCATCCTGTTAGCCCACAGCGAGAATCGGTACTCACGGCTGGCTCAGCACCTCATCGATCGACTGCACCGGGCAAGCCGTTTGCACCGGCATTGGCGCCTGTCCGTCCATCGTGTCGGGCAGCGCCTCCAGCGCATCGGCATAGAGGCCGCGACGTCGATCTTCTGCCGCATCGAGGGCCGATACTTGCGCCGCGCCTGCGCGCGAAAACCGCGCGCGTCACCGCGCCGGCTCGGTGCATCGCGAGCAAGCGGCCATGCCTCGGCCTTCAGATCATGCAGGAACACCTGGAACAGCAGCGATCCGACGGAGTCGACCTGGCTCTGGCCCACGCTCTCGACCTCCTCGATGACGTTTGGCCAATCGACCTGATCGTTGACGCGCTCTCCGGCAGCCATGCGCCGGAGCAGCGCGGCCTGCCGTTCCGACCAGCTCACCACGTCGGTGTCATAGAGATCGCTCATCTCGCTATCACGCTTCATTGCTATCTTGGTATCCCGCGATCACCGGATTTCCGTAGTGATCGAACAGCATGTTCACCGGCTCGATCAGCAGGTCGTGCGACGGCTTGCCCTGTTCGACCGCCAGGACCTTGAGTTGCGCCCGGGCCGCGGGCTTGAGGGGCAGCGTCTGCCCACGGGGGGCGTCCTCCCATTGGTTTGCACGGGAGCCGACGCATCCCGCCTCGCGGCAAGATTCGTCCAGCTTCAGGGCAGCACGGGTTTCCATAGAGTGGCCTCCATCTCCTTGACGAACTGTCGCAGTCCACTGGCGGCCTTGCCGCCCGGCTAAAGCCTTTGAATGCCCGCGTGTGCTTTGGGCAACACTTCGCTGCCGGGCAAACCTTTCAGGCAAGCCGGCGTTGCCCGCCGTCCAGGAACTCCGCGCCTCCGGGCCGGTCAAGGGGCAAACCTCCGGGTAAACCCTGGCAGCGCTTGGGTTCCGTAACGAGGGGTTTTGCCATGCAACGCCCGATGGTAGTCTGACTCTTGTGTCTTCGAGCGGTCAAGGCAACTCTCCCCGATGAGTGATAACATCGATGGTGCCACAGATATTGCGTTTGATGATTTAGAGCTGCGGCTCGGTGCACTGTTCGATGACGCTGATTTTCAAAAGATCCATCGGAGAATGTCGCCCTTCAACATCTTCGAGGCTGTCGGTGCAATTCGCGCAGAACTGCGGCACTCGAACTTTTTAGCATATTTGCTGTCGCCGAGCCGGCCCCACGGCCTACGTGCCAGGCCGCTCGCCGCTATTCTCCGGGCGATCCTGGCGCGCATGCCCGCGTCTCAAAGACCAATCATGACGCTCGAACTCGTTGCCGGCGAACTGGACGATGCCATAGTTTACCGAGAGCGATACAACATCGACATCCTTATTGAATTGCCGCGATTGAGGTTCATCGTCGCCATAGAAAACAAGATTGATGCCAAGGCTACCGAGGGTCAGCTCGCTCGCTATGGCGAGCATCTCAAATCGGCGTTCCCGGACTACCGTAGGCTGTTGATATTTTTGACGCCCGATGGAATGAACCCAAATCATAATCTCTATGTCGCTTACAGCTACGCTGAGCTGGCGCAGGTGCTTGAAACACTGACGACAGATGCGCTTGAGCCGATCCCGACTGAAACGACGCTCATTATGCGCCACTATCTCGACATGGTACGGAGACACATCGTGCAGGATGACCGTTTGCGCGCGCTTGCCCTGACGCTTTATGAGCGACACAAGGAGGCATTTGAGTTCATCTTCGAGTGCAGACCAGAGCCGCAAAGTCTCCTGAATATAGTTCGGCAGCGAGTGCAGGACTGCCAGGATTTGCTCGAAGATAGCAACGGCGGCAACCTGTTTCGTTTCGTGCCAAAAGTTTGGGACGAGCGGCTGACGACGATCAAAGGTGACCTAGCAAAATGGTCGAAAACGGGTCGCGGCATTTTATTCGAGGCCAAAACGTACGCTAATGCCCCCGGAAAAGTAAATCTCGCACTAATATTGGGGCCCGGCGACCCCACGATGCGGTCACAAGTGTATCAAGCGGCTAGTCTGCAACCGCAGCTGTTCACGAGCCTGGTCAAGCCGATGGGTGTACAATGGACAACCATTTTCAGCCGCGATCTGCTCACAGCGGCTCAGGCCAAAGACCTCACCTTCGAGGCTCAGTCCACTAACGTCGGGCTTGGCTGGTCGGATTTTCAGGCGCAATCTCTGCCGCAATTGACCGCGGCGGTGCTCGCGATTGACGAGCAGCTGGCGGCTTCGCGAGAGGCTGGCTGATCAGAAGTGGATGGTTAGTCAGACGTGCTGCTCGACCGAATGTCTCCGAACGATCGAACTCCGTTATCCGCCGTGCCCCTCATTCGGGGCTGACAAGCGCCCCGCGACAGGCTCGGCGGCCGGTTACTTCCCCGCGCCAGAGGGGGACTCTATCACCCTCCCTACCCCCTGCTGCACGCCGCCCCGCCCAGCACGCAGAAACTCGCGCAGTGCGGATGGTTCAGCGGCACCGGCCCCGACGCCTCCGCCAATGTCCGCCCGAGTTCGAACCGCTCGTCATAGGCTAGCAGCGTGCAGGCCAGCACCACCGGCGCTGCAGCCTCCGCGCCGCTTCACCACCATCCGTGCACTCGCGCACATCACGCTGTCCGGCGATCGCCCCAGAATCCCCCAGCACGCCTCCGTGATCTCCGGCACCTCCCGCGCGGCGTCCATCTCCGGAAACAGCATCAGCCGAACGGGATCAAATGCATCGACCGCCACGCCCAGCTCGGCGAACAGAAGCGCGAATCCGGCGCGAACCTCCGCTTCAGTCTCCTCGGTAAATCGCCGGCCGGCGACGTCGATCGAAAACCCGTTGCGCGCCAGCCAGACCAGCCCGTCGATTGTCGGCTTCCAGCTTCGCTTGCCGCGCTCCGCCTGGTGCACCGCCGCGCCGTAGTGGTCCAGGGAAACACGCAGCGTCAGCCGGTCCCCGAACGCATCCCGCAATCGCAGCAGTGGCGCGCGCAGCTTCTGCATCGGTCGCATCGCATTGGTCAGCACCAGCGCCCGCAAGCCGCGCGCCAGCACGTCTTCCAGCATGCCGATGATATCAGGGTTCATGAACGGCTCGCCGCCAGTGAAACCGATCAGCCGTGTCGGCAGCCCCTCGGCGGCGATCTCGTCCAGATAATCCCGCACCTCGTCGCGCGTCAGGTAAGTCAGCCGGTCATTGCGCGGTGACGACTCGATGTAGCAATGCCGGCAGGTCAGGTTGCACAGCGTACCCGTATTGAACCACAGCGTTTCCAGTTCGCGCAGCGTCACCCACGCGCGGCGCTCGCCTTTCGCGGTCAGGTCGGGATCGCGGAACTTGGCCGGGGCGAGCGTTACCGCGTCCATTCACCGGCCCCGGAACACCGGCCGGCGCTTCTCGATGAAAGACTGCGTGGCTTCACGGTAGTCCTCGCTGCCCGCAGCGCGTGCCTGCGCCGCCAGGATAGCGTCCTGGCGGGCAGCAACGTCCCCGCGCGAGATCGCCTCCAGCGTCAGCTTGGAGCCCCGCTGCGACAAAGGCGCACTCTCAGCCAGGTCGCGCGCCAGCGCCATCGCGCCGGCCAGCGCGCCCTGTTCGTGCACGATGTCGAGCAGGCCCATCTCCCGGCAGTTCTGTACCGGGAAGATATTGCCGGAATACAGCACCAGCTTCGCCCGCGGCAGCCCGACGGTGCGCAGCAGCAGCTCGGTATCCAGCACGCTGTAAACGATCCCGCGCTTCGCCGCCGGGATGCCCATCCGCGTGGTCGCATCGCCCACCCGCAGGTCGCAGGCGAGCGCGATGCCGCAGCCGCCGCCCACACAATAGCCGTGCGCCGCGGCGATGGTCGGCTACCGGCAGGTCGCGGATCGCCAGGGTCGCCGTGTCTCCGGCTTCGTTATAGGCGCGGGCGGCTTGAGGCTCGGAGCGCATCGCCGGAAATTCGGAGATGTCGGCGCCGGCGGAGAAATGCCCGCCCGCACCGGTCAATATCACGATCCGCGCATCACGCTGCTTCGCAAAGCCGGTGAACAGATCGCCCAGGCGCTGCCACATTGCAAACGAAATCGCATTGCGCTTCGCCGGGCGGTTCAGGGTGACCACGACGATCCCCGTCTCGTCCTCATCCACCAGAATGTCGTCCGTGGCCGTCATGGCACACCTTTGCTTTGCCAACCGGACCATGCCATCACGCCTGCACATCGCCAAGCGGCTGGAGACGAACGATGCCCGGCGCACTCGACGGCCTGCGCGTGCTGGACCTCACCAGCAACCTGTCAGGTCCGTATTGCTGCATGATGCTCGCCGATCACGGTGCGGACGTGCTGAAGATCGAGCCGCCGTCGGGTGATGCGGCGCGGCAGATGCCGCCTTTCGTGAACGGCGAGAGCGCCCCGTTCATGATCTGGAATCGCAACAAACGATCCTGCGTGATCGACCTGAAGGCGGAGCGCGAGCGTTTCCTGGCGCTGGCCGACACGGCCGATATCGTGGTGGAGAACTACCGGCCTGGCGTGCTCGACCGGCTCGGCATCGGCTGGGATGCGCTGCACGCCCGCAACCCGCGCCTGATCCTTGGCTCGATCTCGGGCTTCGGCCAGACCGGACCGGAGGCGAAGCGCGGCGGCTACGACCTGATCGCCCAGGCCATGTCCGGACTGATGAGCATCAACGGGCCGGAGGACGGGCCGCCATTCCGCCTGCCGATCGCCATCTCGGACGTCACCGCCGGGATGTTTCTGGCGTTCGGCCTGCTGGCGGCGCTGTCGAGGCACGCCACCGGACCGGGCTGGGCCAGCGCGTGGAAACGTCGCTGCTGGAAGCGGCCGTGTCGCTCTGCGTGTACGAGGCCGCGCATTATTTCGCTACCGGCACTTGCCCGCCTCGCATCGGACAGCAGCACCGCGGCAGCTCGCCATACCAGGTGTTCCGCACGGAAGACGGATGGATCACCGTCGGCGCATCGCAACAGGGGTTTTTCACTGCGTTGTGCGATCTGCTCGGGATGCCGGAGCTGGTTGCCGATCCGCGCTTCGCCAGCAATGCCGAACGGGTGACGCACAACGCCGAACTGGTCGGGCTGCTGGCCCAAAAATTCCGCCAGGCGCCGTCGGACCACTGGCTGGCCGCGCTGGAAAAGCTGGGGATTCCGGCCGGACCGGTGCTGTCCATTCGATCAGGTGTTCACCGATCCCCACATGCTGGCGCGGGACATGGTGGCTACGACCGAGCATCCGGTTACCGGTCGGTTCAGCACGCTCGGAGTACCGGTGAAACTCTCAGCGACCCCCGGCTCGGTGCGCCGCCCGGCCCCGCGGCTGGGCGAACACACCGAGAATGCGAAGCCGACGAGTGATCAGCGGGAATAGGTCCCGTTGCCATTCGAGGAATTGACGGAGCTGCCAGACTGGTCGGAATTGTTCATTCCGTTGTTCCCCATCGTGCCGCTGCTGTTAGGACCCGAGTTGTTGTTATCGTAGTTCTGCGCCACGCCGTTGCCGTTTTGGCCGGCCGCGTTCTGCTGCGGCGTTGTGGTGAGCGCGGTCAAGGAATTGGGCGTAATGACCATGGCCACCGGATTGCCGTCGCGATCCGTCGCGTGCACCACGAAGGCCCGCGGCATCATGTGGATATCCGTGAAGCCTGCCTCCGACAGATCCTGGTAGATCCGCTGCCGGACATTGCCGCTCTGGTCAGTTGTGTTCTGATTTTGCCCGCCATGATTGTTGTTGGAGAAGTTCTGGCTGCCCTCGCTTGACGAGTTGCTGCTCGAATTCCATTCGGAATTCGACCCCGAATTCCCCTGGCCCTGATCGTACTGGCCCTGGTTGAACCGCCCCTGGCCATACTGATCGTGGCTGGACCCGCTGCCCTGTCCGTACTGGTTGTAGCCTTGCTGGCCATAGCCCGGCTAACCGTACCGGCTCTGGGCCGCGGCCGGTAACGCAAAACCAACCGCCAGCGCCGCAGCCGTGATGACGAGACTGCGCATAATATCTCTCCCGGGTGCCATTATGGCCCCGGGGTGTAACCGCCCCTCGCCACCCCGGTTCCGCCGCAGACACGCCGTGAGTGGCGTCGCCGCTCACTTCGGCTTGCGCGGGCCTCAGGCGGTTCGTTTGGCGCGCGCGCGTATCAAGCGGCGCTTGATCGCCAGCGCCGCGGCCGGCAGGCGCCGCGCCGGCGTGCCGAACAGGAAGGCGTCGATGCCGCCCTTCGCTTCCACCGTCCGGATCGCCCGGGTGGACAGCCGCAGCCGGATCGGCATCCCCAGCGTATCGGACAGCAGCGAGGCCTCCTGCAAATTGGGCAGGAAACGGCGTCTCGTCTTGTTGTTGGCGTGGCTGACGTTGTTGCCCGTCAGCACGCCCTTGCCGGTGATCTGGCATCGGCGCGACATCGCGGAACCCCCTTCGGGAACGGTCCGGCGGAACGGGACCAGGTTCGGGAAAGGCGGGCTTATGGCCAAGCCGCTGGCCCACGTCAACCGGGACAGCGAAGGCAAGCGCGGGGCGCTGCCCCGAACCCCGCCAAGGGCAATGCCCTTGGGACCCTTGTGGGGGTGGGTGCCAGGCACCCACCCCCACACCCAACCCAAACGGATGGATTGCAAAGGCACAGCCTTTGCCGGGGTCTGGGGCAGCGCCCCAGGCCTTTGGCGCCCCGGATTGCGGCGCGGGCGGTTCCGGTGCATGCCGTGGCCCGCAACGCAGCAGGAGCAGCCATGGCCGTCGTCACGGTCGAGCAGCGGGGCGCCGTTTCGCTGATCCGCATCAACCGGCCGGACCGGCTGAACGCGATCTCCAGCGCCGTGGCCGTCGAATTGCAGGCGGCCTTCCGGGACTTCGATGCCTCGGACCAGCGCGTCGCCGTCATCAGCGCCACGGGCGACCGCGCCTTCACCGCCGGCGCCGACGTATCGGACCTGCCGGAGCTGTGGCGCTGCATCCCGGGCGTCGGCTTCACCACCGACAAGCCCATCATTGCTGCCACCACCGGCTGGTGTGTCGGCGGCGGACTGGTCCTGGTGATGATGTGCGACCTGCTCGTTTCCACCGAAAGCACCGTGTTCTACTATCCGGAGGCGAAGCTCGGCACCACCGGCGGTATGGTCAGCTCGTTGGTATCGCACATGCCGCATCACCTGGCGATGGAGATGATGCTGCTCGGCAGCAAGATTCCCGCCCGCCGCGCCTATGAGGTGGGCTTCGTCAACCGCGTGGTGCCAGATGGCGCGCACGAACGGGAAGCGCTGCACATGGCCGAGGAGCTGCTCGACAGTGCGCCCCTGGTAATCGCGGCGCTCAAGCGGCTGGTCGCGGAGATCATGCCCGCGGGGCCGGTGGAGCGCATGGTGGCGGTCAGCCGCACCATCGCCACGGTGCGCGGCAGCGAAGACATGCAGGAGGGCATCCGCGCCTACAAGGAAAAGCGCCGGCCCGCGTTCCGCGGCCGGTGACTGATCCCACCGACACCTGGGTCCTCAGCGAGGATTATGCCGGCTTGCAGGCGCAGGCGCTCGGGCTGGCCGAGGCTGCCGGGCTGGCCCCGGTGATCCGCGCTGTCGCCCCACGCGCGCCCTGGCGGTGGTTCGCTGCCGCGCTTTGGCCGAACCCGCTGGCCGCCGTCGGGCGGCAGCTTCCTCCGCCGTTCCCGCACATGGTCATCGGCTGCGGCGGGGTCGCGGCGGCAGTCGGCGCGGCGCTGCGCCGGCGCGGCGCCGCGGTGGTGCAGGTGCAGCATCCGCGTATGCCCGCTTCCCGCTTCGATCTTGTCGTGGTCAACCGTCATGACGAGCTTACCGGTCCCAACGTCCTGGTCACGCGAACGGCGCTCCACCGGGTGACCCAGGCCCGCCTCGCCGCGGCCGCGGCCGCATGGCGGGAGCGGTTCGCGCCGCTCCCGCGCCCGCTGGTCGCGGTGCTGGTCGGCGGGAATAACGGCCGCTTCCGTTTCGACGCGGCCGTCGCCGGCCAGCTTGCCGAAGCAGCTTGCCGGGATGATGCGCAAGGACCGCGTCGGCGTCGCGTTGACCCCGTCGCGGCGCACCGATCCGGCCGCGCTGCAGGTTCTGCGCGACCATCTCGCCCCGCTGGGCGCCTGGGTGTGGGACGGCGCGGGTCCGAACCCTTATTTCGGCATGCTCGCCCTGGCCGACGCCATCGTGGTAACCACCGACAGCGTCTCCATGATCTCAGAGGCGGTGGCCACCACCGCCCCGGTCATGCTAGCCGCAGCTCCCCGGCCATTCCCGCAGGAATGGGTTGTTCACCCAGGCGCTGCTGGCCGAACGTCGCGTCCGCCCGTTTGCCGGCCGGCTGGAGGCCTGGCCCGTTTCCCCTCTCAACGACACGCCCGAGGCCGCGGCGGAAATGTGCCGGCGGCTCGGCATTCACGGATCCCATGCTGCAGATTGAAACCTTCGACGCCAGGGCCGGCGGCAATGTCATCTACAAGGCGCTGGCCCACCCGCTGGCAGCCGAGCGGATCGCCGACCTGAGCAGCCGGCTGCTGGCCCCGCTGGCGATCTATGATGCGGATAACCTGGCGGAGCCGCTGTTCGCGCTTCATCCGTCCGTCCCGCGCCCGGCGTCGCTGTTCGTGCACGACACGAGCCTGATCGGCAGACCTCGCGCCGGCGCCGAGGCGTGCCCGATCACCGAGCTTCCTCGCTCCGGTGCCCGCACCGTGTTGATTGCCGCGTTCGATGCCGGACGCGCCGCCGCTCGCATCAACCATCTGCTGCCGCCCGGCGCCGAACTGCTGACGCTCGACGAAATCAGGCTGCCGCCCGGACTGCTGACGAACCGGGCGCGCTATCTCGACAAGCTGAACTTCGCCACCAACTTTGCCTTCTTCCGCGAACCAGGGTGGACTTTCCACCCGCCTGACCTCCGCCAATTACTGGGCCGGCTACGGCGCTCGCGCGATCCGCATGTGGTTGCGCCTGTTCGGCGCGGATGGCGCGGAACTGGCTACCTGGGAACAGGAGATCCCGCCCGGACCCAGCTGGTTTTTCGATCGATAGCCGCGAGGTGCGCGCCCGCTTCGATCTGCCCGAATTCACCGGCCAGTTGTTCGTTCACGTGGTGGGCGGCGCCGGGCACGATGTGGTCAAATACGTGATCGATACGTTCGCGTCGGACGGCGGCGCGAGCCTGTCCTGCACCCATGACGCCAATGCCTGGCCATCGGACCGTTATGCCGGGCTGCCCGCGCCGCGCGCCGACGAGCGGGTGATCCTGTGGCTGCAGAACAGCCACGCCGCACCGATCCCGCCCGGCGCCATCGCGCTGGACCGCATGGGAGCCGAGCGGTCCGGTGCCGTTCGATGCGCCGATCGCCCCCTTTGCGACGGCGGCGATCGATGTCGGCTCCGTGCTTCCCGGCGTCGCCTGGCCAGCGCAGGTGGAATTGCGCGCCGGCCGCCACGTGGTCCGCCCGCGCTATGAGGTCATCCGCAACGGCCGCTACGCGCATCGCCCACGTCAATGTCGAGCGCGCCGACCTGCAGCCCGATCCCGCCATCGCGCATCTGCCGGAACAGCTCGGCCGCAACTACCTGCTGCCGTTCCCGGTGCTGGATCCGGCGCGCTTCCGCACCATCGTGCAGCCGACGCCGATGGCGGTTACGGAATCCACGCTGCCCATCCGGCTCGATCTGTTCGACCCGGAGGGCAATCGGCGTGGCCGCGCATTTCCTCGGCTGCCTGCCGCGCGACCATGATGTTGCGTTTGATCTGGAAACCATCCCGGCGGCCACCGCCGGACATGCCGAGCTGGTGTATGATTTTCGCGCCGGCGGCCAGGCAAATGGCTGGCTGCACGCGCTGTTCCGCTACGAGGACCGCGCCAGCGGCCATGTCGCGGAATCCAGTTTCGGCGCGCATATCTTCAACACGATCATGACCTACAAGGATGAGCCGCAATCCTATTCCGGCCCACCCCCGGGCTTGTCCACGCGACTGTTCCTGAAACTCGGCGACGGCGACCGCCGCAGCTTCGCGGTGCTGATCTACCCGGCCTCCGCGCCGTGGCTGCCGCATTCCACAACCACACTGCTGCTGCATGACTCCACCGGCGAAGTCATCGCTGAACAGGCCCTGGCGGTTCCGTGCCGCGGCTCGCGAATGGTCTGGCCCGACGAGGTATTCGGCGCCTCACTGCTGCGCCGCGCCGGAGCGAACGGCTATGTACTAGTGCGTGACGTGACGTGCCGCCTGTTCGGCTATCACGGGCTGATGGACGACCGGGGCGGGTTCTCGCTGGATCACATGTTCGGATTTTGACCGCGCGAGCGAGCCGTGGCGCCGGTGACGTGCTCCATCAGCAGCCGGGCGTGGAGCGTCAGATGGTCAGCGTCGCCAACTCCACGGCGGTGGTCATGTTCATCATCGCCGGAGCGGTGCGGTGGCAGCAGACGCTGCTCGTGCTTGCGGGCGGCTTGCTCGGCGGCATCGTGGGTGCGCGGCTGCCGCCATCACCTGCGTTTTCTTCCTGCGCGCCCATGTCTGGACGCGCTGATCAGCCAGCCCAGGGAAATCGCAGTTGACGGCTGGTTTGGCTGGACCGCAATTGGAAATATATGTCGCGCAGGTGCGGTTTGCAGCAAATCAAGTCCAACACGGAGTTCGCGGAGATGACACGGAGGACCACGGAGACAGGATCGCAATAATCTAGAACAATGCCGGCCGCTTGGCACGATCCTATAGCGGCTGCTCTGTGCATCTCCGTGTATCCTCCGTGGCCCTCCGTGTGAATTACTTTCTTTGCAGCAGCTTACACTGGCATAGGCCCGACGAACCGGGCACCAGGCAGCCCGGCCGGATGCCAAATGCGATTGCCCTGTCCGCCGGCCCCTTCCCGATTGCGACTCTGCCTGCCACCATGCCACACACCGCCTCATGATTCCCCGCCGCCCGCTGCTCGCCGCGATTCCCGCCCTGCTCGCCACTCCTGCCCTCGCCCAGACCGGCGGCTTCGCCGCATTCCTCGAGTGGCGTCCGCGGCGACGCCCGTCGCGCCGGCATCTCCACCCTCACGCTCGATCGCGCGTTTGCCGGCGTGCAGCCGAACGCCAAGGTCATCGAACGCGAGCACCATCAGCCCGAATTCACCCTCACCTGGGCGCAATACCGCGACCTGCTGATCACCGACAAACGCATCACCGCGGGCCGCGCCGCCTTCCAGCGCAACCAGCCGCTGTTCCACCGCGTCCAGCAATATTACGGCGTTTCGCCCTCGATCATCCTCGGCATCTGGGGCCTCGAATCCAGCTTCGGCACCCAGACCGGCGATTTCCACGTCGTCGAGGCACTCGCCACGCTCGCCTGGACCAGCGGCCGTTCGGCCTTCTTCCGCTCGGAACTGATCGCCGCCCTGCGCATCCTCGACCATGGCGATATCACCCCGTCGCGCATGACCGGCTCCTATGCCGGGGCCATGGGCCAGCCGCAGTTCATGCCCAGCTCCTATCTGCGTTACGCGGTCGATTTCGAAGGCAACGGCCGGCGCGACATCTGGTCCAGCACGCCCGACGTGCTCGCCTCCATCGCCAACTACCTCGCGGCCAGCGGTTGGCGGGCCGGAGGAACCTGGGGCCAGGCCGTCACCCTCCCTGCCGGCTTCGATTACGCCACGACCGGCCGTGATAATCGCCGGCCGCTGGCCGATTGGCTGCGCCTCGGCGTCCGCCCGATCAGTGGCAGGCTCCGCGAGCAACCCGACCAGCGCGCCGCCGTACTGCTGCCCGACGGGTCAGGCGGCGATGCGTTCCTTGCCTACGGCAACTTCGCCGCGATCCGACGCTACAACCCCTCCGACTTCTATGCCCTGGCGGTCGGCCTGATCGGGGACGACATCCTGGCGTGATCCGGCTGCTGGCGACTCTCTGCGCGCTGCTGCCGGCTGCCTGCACACACCAGCCGGCGGCCGTTCCTCACCCGCATTATGTGCTCGGCGCGCCCTACCAGGCCGGCGGCGTCTGGCGGTACCCAAGGGAGAGCTACGACGGCGTCCAGACCGGGCTGGCGGCCATCTACCACGAGCCGCACGCCGCCATTGACCACCGACGGCGAAATCTTCGACCAGAGCGCGCTCGCTGCCGCCCACCCCACCCTGCAATTGCCAGCGATTGCCCGGCTCACCAATCTGGAAAACGGCCGCCAGGTGCTGGTCCGCATCAACGATCGTGGACCCGACACGCCGCGCCGGCTGCTGCTGGTCACCACCCGCACCGCGCAACTGCTCGAGTTCCCGCCCTCCGGCGTCGCCCGCGTGCGCCTGGAGGTACTGCCGTCCCAAAGCCAGGCAGTGGCGGACTCGCTGCCCGATGCACCCAGCCTGCTGATCACCGCCGCGCCGCGCGCGGCAGTGCAGGAAATCCCCCTCGCCCCACCCGGCGCGCCGGCCACTAGCACCACCCGGCAGCCTCCCGCCCAGCCGTCACCGGCCGCTCCGGCAGAGCCAACTCCATTGCTGCGCCTGCCCGAAACCGTCACCCAGACCGCTCCCGATCCCGGATCGCTCTGGGTCCAGCTCGCGACCTTTCAGTCCTACCGCTACGCCGCCGTCGAGCGCACCCGTCTGGCCAGCCTGGACCCGGAGATCGTGGCCGCGGCGCAGGACGGGCAGCAGGAATTTCGTGTCCGACTCGGGCCGTTCGCGACAATCTCCCAGGCCGACGCGGCGCTGGACCAGGCGATCGGCGGCGGGAGTACCCGATCCCCAGATCACCGTCGAAACCGGCGCCGATGCACAGGAGTTTGCCCGATGATCACCCGCCGCTCCGCCTTGCTCGCCGCCGTCGCCGCAACCGCCTTGTCGCATCAGGCGCGCGCGCAGCGCCGCCCCGCGCCGCACGCGCATCCCGGAGCGCACACCGGCAAAGCCGACGCGGACCAGCCGCACTCGTCGCCAGCCGACACCCCGCTCGGGCCGGTCGATACTTCAGCGAAATGGGCCTTCATCGAGGACTTCAACACCGGCGCGCAACTGCTGAGCAAGCAGGCCGATGACCAGATGCCCCCTTCGTCCATGACCAAGCTGATGACGCTCTACATCGTCTATTCGCGCCTGAAGGACGGGCGGCTGAAACTCGACGACATGCTCCCCGTCTCCGAGAAAGCATGGCGCATGGGCGGATCGAAGATGTTCGTCCAGATCGGCAGCCAGGTGAGCGTGCAGGACCTGATCCGCGGCATCGAGGTGGATTCCGGCAACGATGCCTGCATCGTGCTGGCAGAAGCGATCTCTGGCTCCGAGCAACAGTTCGCCGACCTGATGAACGAAACGGCGAAAAAGCTGGGCCTGACCAATTCGCATTTCCTCAACAGCACCGGCTGGCCCGAGGACGGCCACTACATGAGCTGCCGCGACATCGCCATCCTGGCCGGCGACATCATCCGGCAATTCCCCGACTATTATCACTTCGCATCGGAAAAGACTTTCAAATACAACAATATCGAGCAGGGCAACCGCAACCCGCTGGTGCAGCGCGGCACGGCGGACGGACTTAAAACCGGCCATACCGAAGCCGGCGGCTACGGCCTCGTCGCCTCCACCTTGCGTGGCAATCGCCGGGTGATCCTGGTGCTGAACGGCATGTCCACCATGCGCGAACGCGCCGAGGAAGGCGAACGCCTGATGGACTGGGCGTTCGCCAATTTCGACGACGTCACCCTGTTCACCGCCGGCGACGTGGTGGAGCGCGCGCCCGTCTGGCTCGGCGCTACCCGCACCGTGCCGCTGGTAGGCGTGGGCGGCGGCGACCTGGTGGTCACCATGCCGCGCAACTGGCGGCAAACCGCCAAGATCCAGATCGCGTTCGATTCCCCGGTACGCGCACCGGTTGCGCGCGGCACGACGCTCGGCAAGCTGTCGGTCAGCGGGCAGGGCGTCCCGACGATGGACGTGCCACTGATTGCCGGCACCGACGTGCCGAAGCTCGGCCTGCCGGGCCGCGCCGTCGCCGTGCTGGCGCATTACGTCACCGGAAGCTAATTACGCTGCCCGGCCGTTTCATCACCCTGGAAGGCGGCGAAGGCGCCGGCAAGACAACGCAGTCACGCCTGCTGGCGGAGGCATTGGCCACGCGCGGCCTGCCCGTGCTGCGCACCCGTGAGCCGGGCGGCGCGCCGGGTGCGGAGATTCTCCGCGACCTGCTGCTGGCCGGCGACGTGGCGTGGTCCCGGCCCGCCGAAATGCTGCTGCATTTCGCCGCCCGGGCCGAGCACGTGGAGCGCACGATCCGTCCCGCACTCGCCGCCGGCACCTGGGTGGTGTGCGACCGGTTCACCGACTCCACCATGGCCTACCAGGGCTACGGCCAGGGCGCGGATCGGGCGATGATCGCCGCGCTCGGGGTGTGGCTCGGTCTGGTTCCAGATGTAACCTTCGTGCTGGAGGTCGCCCCGGCCACCGCGGCCGCGCGGCTTGCTGCACGCGGCGGCGTCGCCGACCGCTACGAGCGCCTGGGACCCGACTTCCACGCCCGCGTCGCCGCCGGCTTCCGCGCGATAGCCGAGGCAGAGCCGACCCGCTGCGTGCTGATCGATGCGGATGCGCCGCCCGCCACGGTCCACGCCGCCATCATGGCCCGGCTTGCCGATCACCTGCCGGAAGGGCATTGAACAGCAGCGTCAGCGGAGATCGCCTGCATGTTCACCACCCGCCCCGAGATCGCCGGTACCTTCGGCGTGGTCGCCAGCACGCACTGGATCGCCAGCCAGGTCGGCATGGCGGTGCTGGAGCGCGGCGGCAATGCGTTCGATGCCGCCGCCGCCGCCGCCTTCACCCTGCAGGTAGCAGAGCCGCACCTGAACGGACCCGGTGGAGACGCCCCGATCATCCTGCACAGCGCCCGCACCGGCACGCAGCACGTGGTCTGCGGCCAGGGTGTCGCCCCGCAGGCCGCCAGCCTGGAAGCGTTCCGCGATCTGGGCGTCGATCTGATCCCCGCCACCGGGCTGCTGCCCGCCGTGGTGCCCGGCGCGTTCGACGCCTGGTGCCGCATGCTGCGCGACTGGGGCACGTGGGAGCTGCCGGCTGTGCTCGATTACGCGATCGGTTACGCCCGCAACGGCATTCCCATCGTCCCGCGCATCAGTGCCACCATCGAAGGCGTGCGCCCGTTATTCGAGGCGGAGTGGAAAACTTCCGCCGCCGTGTATCTGCCGGGCGGCAATGTGCCGGCGCCCGAACAGCCTGTTCGCGCGCCCTGCCCTCGCCGCCACCTATGAGCGCATCTGCCGCGAAGCGACCGGCGCCACCCGCGAGGCGCGCATCGAAGCCGCGCGCAACGCCTGGTACCGCGGCTTCGTCGCCGAGGCGGTGGATCGTTTCTTCCGTTCCACCGAGGTGCTGGACGTAACCGGCCGACGCCATCGCGGCCTGCTTGCCGCGGACGACTTCGCCCGCTGGTCGGCTACCGTGGAGGACCCCGTCGCCTACGACTATCACGACCACACGGTGCTGAAATGCGGCCCGTGGAGCCAGGGACCCGTGCTGCTGCAACAGCTCGCGCTGCTGCGCGGGTTCGATGTCGGCGGCATGGACCCGCTCGGTGCCGAGCTGGTCCACACCGTCGTCGAGTGCGCCAAGCTGGCCTACGCCGATCGCGAGGCCTGGTACGGCGATCCGCGCTTTGCCGACGTGCCGCTGAACACGCTGCTGTCCGCTTCATACAACGATCAGCGGCGGCAATTGGTCGGCCGCGATGCGGCGATGGACCTGCGTCCCGGCCAGGTGAACGGACGCACACCCTGGGTCGATCACGACGCCGCCGCGCGCGCCGCGATGCTGCCCGACACACCGGGTGCCGGTGAGCCGACCGTTTCGCGTCTCGGCGTGCATCGGCGCTGACACCTGCCACATCGACGTGATCGATCGTGACGGCAACATGGTCAGTGCGACGCCCTCCGGCGGCTGGCTGCAATCGTCGCCGGTGATCCCGGAGCTGGGCTTCCCGATGGGCACGCGCGGGCAGATGTTCTGGTGAAACCGGATCTGCCGAACAGCCTGGCACCCGGCAAGCGCCCGCGCACCACGCTCTCGCCCAGCTTCGCGCTGCGCGACGGCAAGCCGTGGATGGCGTTCGGCACGCCCGGCGGAGACCAGCAGGACCAATGGTCGCTGCTGTTCTTCCTGCGCATGGTCCACCACAACATGAATGTGCAGGAAGCGATCGACGCGCCCGTCGTTCCACAGCGAGCACTGGCCATCCAGCTTCTGGCCGCGCGTCGCGCGGCCCGGGAAGGCTGGTGCTGGAAGGCCACTACGACGACGCCGTGCTGCACGAACTGACCCGGCGCGGGCACAAGGCGGAAAAGGGCGACGACTGGACCGAGGGCCGGCTGTCCGGCGCGCGCGTCGACCGGACGGCCAGATGTTCGCCGGCGCCAATCCGCGCGGCATGCAGGGCTACGCCGTCGGACGCTGACCGGCCCTCACCCTCACCCAGCGCGCTGAAAGCGCGCCGACCCCCGATCAAGTCAGGGGCAGGCTCTCTCCTGCAAGCGGGAGAGGTAAAGCAAGGGGTCAGATCAAGGTGGGAGTGGACGCGGCGGCGCTGGCGCTGCGATCGCCCTTGTAGCCGTAATGCACACGGCGCTCGGCCAGGGTCATGTCTTCAAAGCGGCTGTACGGACGGGAGGGTGACGCGTGCTCCGGGTCGGCGACGGGAGCGGGCGGGGGCGTTGCCGGAACCAGCAGGCGGGTGGTGCGGCGGCAGGGCGACGGGGGCGTTGTGCGGTGGCCGGGGTGCATCGCCGGATGTCTGTTGCTTCTGCAACGAGCGGATGGTTGCCTGCGTCATGCGGGCGACGCTGGTGGCGTTAGCGCGCAGGCGG
The DNA here is from genome assembly GCA_963810715.1 of uncultured Pseudomonadota bacterium. Lineage (GTDB taxonomy): Bacteria > Pseudomonadota > Alphaproteobacteria > Acetobacterales > Acetobacteraceae > DATDIC01. Next base: position 131,933 of record CAWEOZ010000008.1, read on the forward strand.
GCGGTTTGGCGGGCATGGCGGGCAACCTGCTTTACACCGGGGCCGGTTCCGACCGCATCCGGCTGCGACATCCGGCTCTCAGACAGGACATAACGCCTCGTTCGCGCGCGACGCCATCCGCAATTCCTTGAACGCTCTTCGGAGTTGATCGGTTGCCCAATCTCCAGGTCCCTCACCACGTCCTGCGTCCGTCTTGAACTGAGGTCCCTCAGGAGCTCGGAGTCGGACAAAGTCGCATGCTATTCGCTGTCGTAGCACCTGTCGGCAGATCAACGTCGAAACCCGTCAAGGGATTGGGAGTGCCTCAATAGGCTATCACCCTGACGTGCGCCAAGCGCCGAGCATAGCCGTCAGCTACACGGACCTGAGGCGAGCCAGTCCCACCGGCCGAGCATCGGCGTGATGCGGCGGTCGAAACCGAGATGGAGGCCCGACTGCGACAGGAACAATCCGACGAACACGAGGATATAGATGATCGATGTACCGATATCGGTCGATCCGGCCACGTAGGGACCACCGAAGCCTTCGGCGGTGGACCAGATCACAAATCCGAGCAAGACGCCGCCCGCATAGGCGATATTGCTGAACACGCCGAAGATGAGTGCAACCGCGAGCGCCGTTTCGGCCCCGGCGACGATGAGTGCGAAGACGTGCGGATCGACCTTGACGATGTCGATCCAGAACCCGATCCAGGCCTTAACCAGCGTTGGTTGCCCCTTAGCCCACCCGTCAAGTAACTGACGAAGCCCGTCTGGAAGGCAGGTTGCCATTTGAATGTGGCGTCTATCGCCCAGACCAGTCCGAAGACGATGCGCCACATGCCGATGGCGTTCCCTCGCCACGCCTCACCCACTCTCGGCGCCGCGCTGCGATTGTCCCGCGGAATTCCAACGAGCGGTGCGGGGAGTTTCAGGGACGGTACGCTGATTGTTGGTGACATGGTCGGATCTCCTGACCTTCGCAGGCGCGGACACCAATTCCCGCACGCCCATCGGGCATCGGGCCGGACAAGTTGCTTTGGGCGGAGATGAAGGCTCGCTCAAAGATTTTGGTTGCTGACGATAGCCGGCGGGTGGCAGCGAAGAACAGGTTCAGATCTACTCGGCCCAGCCCAAATGGCCGCCTGCCGACGCCCACACACGCGGCTCGGCAAATACCCTGCTTGGCTTCGACGTTCCTGTTTAGCTGGAACGGCAGGCCCCGCCTGAACGAACGTGTTTAGGCCTCGTGGTCGATCCCTGAAAGCGGCATGTTTGCTCCCGGCCAAAAATCGACCCTGCGCCGAATGACCGGTCTCCGGGTGGCCCGGCTCGGAAGCGGACCACCGCAGAACCAATCCACCGGTCGGTCCGAGGAGCTTCAAACTCGGCAATAGTGGGATGAGCAGCCTGGATTACTGCTCAGGCAATCGGGCAACACCTCTGTGCCGACAACTAACTTGCCGGCAGCCCCGGAATATTCACGCCGAACGTTTGCGCAGCAGCACCACGTTCAGCCCAGGATCACCGCGGTCCCCCCAATCGCCGCGACATCCGTCAGCCGGCTGTTGGCGAACTGGCCCATGATGTCGCGCCGGCGGGTGAACAGCACAGCGCGATCATCGGGATCGGCAGCGCGAACGAAAGCACGACCTGGCTGATCACCAGCGCCTGGGTCGCGTTGACGCCGAGCGCGACCACCACGAACGCCGGCACCATGGTCACCAGGCGGCGCAGCCAGATCGGAATCCGGAAGCCGACGAAGCCCTGCATGATCATCTGCCCCGCCATCGTGCCGACCGCCGAACTGGAAATGCCGGAGGCCATCAGCGAGATCAGGAACACGCCCGCCGCGCCGGCGCCGAGCAGCGGCGTCAGCGTGTGATAAGCGGTCTCGATTTCCGCCACGTCGCTGTGGCCGGCGTGGAAGGCAGCCGAGGCCATCATCACCATCGCCATGTTGACGAGCTCCGGCGATCGCCAGCGCGACGATCACTTCGCGGTTGGAGAATCGCAGCAGCGAGCGGCGTTCGCCCGTCGTCGCGCGCCGGCCCGCGGCGCTGCGTCAGGCCGGAATGCAGGTAGATCGCATGCGGCATGACGGTGGCGCCGACGATGCCGACCGAGATCGTCAGCGCCTCCGCGTTCGGCAGTTGCGGCAGCACCGAATGCAGCGCCGGCCTGATCGCCCAGGCGACCGGCGCGATGAACATCTCGATCAGATAGCAGACGCCGATCACCGCGACCAGCGCCGCCGATGATCAGCTCCATCGGGCGGAAGCCGCGGCTTCTCGAACAGCAGGATGCCGTAGGTGACGACGCGCGGTGACCACCATGCCGGCGAGCAGGGGGATGTTGAACAGCAGCGACAGGCCGATCGCGCCGCCGAGGAATTCGGCGAGATCGGTCGCCATCGCGGCCACTTCGCTGACGGCCCACATCGCATAGACGGTGCGCGGCGGAAAATGCTCGCGGCACATCTCGGCGAGGTTGCGGCCGGTGACGATGCCGAGCTTGGCGGACAGCGCCTGGAACAGCATGGCGATCAGGTTCGCCATCAGCACGACCCACAGCAGCGTGTAGCCGTACTGGGCGCCGGCCTGGATGTTGGTGGCGAAATTGCCGGGGTCCATGTAGGCGATCGAGGCGATCACCGCTGGCCCGGCAAACAGCAGCGCGGATCGCGGCCCGCGCCGCCGCCCGGCCAAAACCTCGCGGATGGCCAGCGTGGTCCGATCGCTCAGGAAGGCTTCGTGTGCTCATCGACTAGGAGTGCTGGAAGCTCGGCTAGTTAGTGGAGAATGTAGCCTAGACTACACTTGGCGCAAGGGGCTTCATGTTTCTGTTAAGGACACATCCTGATGCCGGATCAGGCTAACGCGAGCTGGCTTCTGAGGCGCCCGAACCCGCCCCCTCCCTCCCCCCACACCGGAGATCCAGCTTCGAGAGGCAAAGGCGACCCTGTCGGCCGTCGTGGACGAGGCCGTGCGTGGCGTACCGGCGATCATCACCCGGCATGGCAAAAAGGAAGCCGTCATCCTGAGCTTCAAGGAATGGGAACGGCTGTCCCAGGTGCCCTCCTTCGGCCGGCTGCTGATGGCGGCGCCCATCGAACCGGAGGACCTGCCGGAGCGCGACCGCACACCGCTGCGAACCGCCGATCTCTAAGCGCCGGTGTATCTCGTCGATACCAATGTCATCTCGGCCGGTGCGCCGTCGCGGCTCGCGCCGACCGCGCTGGTCGGTTGGATGGACACGCAATCGGCGCTGCTGTCGCTCTCCGTCGTGACCGTGGCGGAGATCGAGGACGGGATCGCCAAGCTGCGGCGCGAGGGTGCCGCGCGCAAAAGCGAGGATCTGTCAGCCTGGCTGGAAACCGTGCTGCATCTCTATGGCGACCGCATCCTCGCCTTCGATGCGGCCATCGCGCGGATTGCCGGCGGCTTGTCGGACCGGGCACGCGGGAAAGGCCAGGCCCCCGGATTGGCGACATCATCGTCGCGGCGACGGCACAGCACCACGGCTTGACGGTCTTGTCCCGCAACGTCCGGCATTTCGCGGCGCTGGGTGTGCAGGTCTTCGATCCGTTCGTTGCGTTGCCACCGGCATGAAACCCCGCCGGCTCGCCTACCGGTCCTCAGACCCCAGTGCTGCCGAAGCCGCCCTGGGCGCGCGCCGTATCGTCGAGCGCGGCCACTTCGTGCCACCGCGCCCGCGTCACCGGCGCCAGCACCGCCTGGGCGATGCGCATGCCGCGCTCGACGGTGAAGGGCGCGTCGCCGGCATTCAGCAGGATGACCTGCACCTCGCCGCGATAGTCCTCGTCGATCGTGCCGGGGCTGTTGGGCAGCACGATGCCGTGGCGCAGCGCCAGGCCGGAGCGCGGGCGGATCTGCAGCTCGTAGCCCGGCGGCAGGGCGATCGCCAGGCCGGTGGGGATCAGCGCGCGGCCGCCGCGGCGCGATGGTCGACCGGCGCGCTCGACGGCGGCGAGCAGGTCCATGCCGGCGGCGCCGGCGGTGGCGTAGGCGGGCAGCGGCAGGCCTGCGCCGTGCGGCAGCCGCGCCGGACCGCGATGGCAACGGTCATGCGCAGCGTCTCCGCGATGCGCGTGGCGAGGCGGTCCGCCACGTCCTCCTTGGGCAGGCGCGGCCAGTGCTCGATGCCCTCGGCGGTGATCAGGTGCACCGCGTTCTCGTCGCCGCCCATGATGCCGGTCGCCGGCGAAACGTCGTTGGCGACGATCCAGTCGCAGCCCTTGCGCGACGCGCTTCGCGGCGGCGTTGTCCAGCAGGTCGTCGGTTTCGGCGGCGAAGCCGACGACCAGGCGCGGCCGCTGCGGGCCGGCACGCGGCGAGCGTGGCGAGGATGTCCGGGATTCGGCACCAGCTCCAGCGACGGGCGGCGCGCGCGCCGGCGCTTTCTTGATCTTGCCGTCGGCTTCGCGCGCCACGCGCCAGTCGGCGACGGCGGCGGCGCAGACCGCGACATCGGCGGGCAGCGCCGCCTGGCAGGCGGCCAGCATCTCCGCGCGCCGTCTCGACATGCCGCACGGTCACGCCGGGCGGGTCGGCGAGCGCCACCGGGCCGCTGACCAGCGTCACGCGCGCGCCGAGCGCCGCCAGCGCCGCGGCGATCGCGTGGCCCTGGCGGCCGCTGCTGCGGTTGGCGATGTAGCGCACCGGGTCGATCGGCTCGTGCGTCGGGCCGCTGGTGACGAGCGCGTGGCGGCCGGCGAGCGGTCTGGTGCCGGCGCCAGCATCGCCGTCGATCGCGGCGAGGATCGCCGGCGGCTCGGCGAGGCGGCCCGGGCCGTATTCGTTGCAGGCCATGGCGCCCTCGTCGGGCCCGACGACGTGGACGCCGCGCCGCGCCAGCGCGCCATGTTGGCCTGCGTCGCCGCGATGCAGCCACATGCGCACGTTCATCGCCGGCGCGACCAGCACCGGCTTGTCGGTGGCCAGCAGCAGGGTGGTGGCGAGATCGTCGGCGAGCCCCGCCGCCATCTTCGCCAGCAGGTCGGCGGAGGCGGGCGCCACCACCACCAGGTCGGCGCTGCGGGAAAGCTGGATGTGTCCCATCTCGCTCTCGTCGGTCAGCGAGAACAGGTCGGTGTAGACCTTGCTCTCGCTGAGCGCCTGCAGCGACAGCGGGGTGACGAAGTGCCGGCGCCGCCGCGGTCAGCACGCAGGTGACGCCGCAGCCTTGCGCGCGCAGCAGGCGGATCAGCTCCAGCGCCTTGTAGGCGGCGATGCCGCCCGACGACGATCAGCAGCACCCGCTTGCCGGCAAGGGTACTCACAAGCGCCATCCCGAATGGATCGCCGCGATGCCGCCCGAGAGATTGCGCACCTGCACGCGGTCGAAATCCCGCCGCTGCGCATCATCGCCGCCAATGTCTCCTGGTCGGGAAAGGTGCGGATGCTTTCGGCGAGATACCGGTAGCTATCGGCATCGCCGGCGACCAGCCGGGCCGAGGCGCGGCAGCACCCGGAACGACCAGGCATCGTAGAGCCGGCGCCAACGCGGCGACCTGCAGCCGGCAGAATTCCAGGCAGAAGAACCGGCCGCCCGGCCGCAGCACGCGGCGCGCCTCGGCCAGCACCGCTGGCTTGTCGGTGCAGTTGCGCAGGCCGAACGCGATGGTGACGCTGTCGAACGCGCGGTCCGGCAGCGGCAGGCGCTCGGCGTCGGCGACCACGCAGGTCCAGTTCGGCGATCAGCGCCGCGCCCGATCGCGCGGTCGCGGGCGACCGACAGCATCGCGGCGTTGATGTCGCTCAGCAGTCGCCGGGCCGCCGCCGCGCGCGACAGCCAGCCGAAGGTGATGTCGCCGGTGCCGCCGGCAAGATCGAGCAGCGCGCGGCTCGGGCGCGGATCCAGCGCGGTGACGCAGGATCCGCTTCCAGGCGCGATGGATGCCGAGCGACATCAGGTCGTTCATCAGGTCGTAGCGCGGCGCCACGCTGTCGAACACCGCGCGCACCAGACCGGCTTCTTCGCCGCCACCGGCACGCGGCGAAAGCCGAAATCGGTGGTGGGCGGCGCGCCGGGTTGTCGCTCATGCGGTCACGTAGACCTGGCCCCTCTGCATAGCGGCTGTCCCGGCACAGCGCCAGATGCCGGAACTCCCCGAAGTCGAGACTGTGATGCGCGGCCTGCGGGCGGCGCTGGAAGGCCGCGCGATCACGCACGCCGCGGTCAACCGCGCCGACATGCGCTGGGCGCTTCCCGCAGGCGCTGGCGCAGCGGCTGACCGGCGCGCGGGTGGCCGGCTTTCGGCGGCGCGGCAAATACATCCTGATGCGCCTCGCCGGCGGCTGGTCCGTGCTGCTGCATCTCGGCATGTCCGGCCGCATCGTGATCGGTCCGGGCGCGCCGAACCGCGCGGAACCGCACGAGCATCTGGTGCTGGAGACCGACGAGGGCTGGCGCATCGGCTTCGTCGATCCGCGCCGCTTCGGCTCGATCGATCTGGTGCCGACCGCCGAGGAGGACGGCATCGGCTGCTTGCGGGCCTGGGGCCGGAGCCGTTGGACGAGCGACTTCACGCCGGCGGTCCTGTCCGCGGCACTGGCCGGCAAGCGCACGCCGATCAAGGCGGCGCTGCTGGATCAGAGCGTCGTCGCCGGGCTGGGCAACATCTACGTCTGCGAGGCGCTGTTCCGCGCCGCGATCAGCCCGCGCCGCTTGCCGCGCACGATTCCCGGTCTCCGCGCCGCCCGGCTGGTGCCGGCGATCCAGGCGACGCTCACCGAGGCGATCGCGGCCGGCGGCTCCAGCCTGCGCGATTACGTGCAGCCGGACGGCGAGCTCGGCTATTTCCAGCACGCCTGGAAAGTCTACGGGCGCGAAGGTTATCCGTGCGAACGATGCGACACATTGGGCGACCTTTCCTGTCCAGGCATCATGCGAATTCAGCAGTCGGGGCGCAGCACGTTCTTTTGTCCACGCGTGCAGAAATAAGTGCGCCAGGACAGCAACGCACATATCTCTTCACGAAGGCGTGCCGGCAAAACATGTTCGGGAAAAAAGCTTGCCGTCGGATGACGGGGTGCCCAACCTCCTGCACGGGATGGATGCAATATGGTGGCAGGAGCACATCGGCAGAGCGAATCGCGCGCAGAGATGGGTCACCTCCCGTCCGCTCGTGACCAGGCAACAATGTCCGCCGTACCTACCGAGGATCAAATTTGCCGGTTGACCCGAGAGCGCGATGACATTGCGAGCGCTTTGGAACGCGAGCAGGTGCGCAACCGGCAGCTTGAGACGCAGCTTTCTTCGCTGCTGACTTCAAGACTTGCGCCGGACACACTTGCTCGTCCGTTGCCAGTTGGTCGCGAGGAATTGCGCTTCCTTGCCGAGAAGCTGGACGAGGCCGCCGCCGACAATACGCACGGCGAGGAAAGGAACGGCGCGCTCGAGCATGCCAATTCCACCCTGGCGCGGCTGAATGCCGAGCTGAGCCGCCGCGTCGAAGAGGAAAGCTCGGCCCGCGCCGCCGCACAGGCGCAGCTCTTTCAGGCGCAGAAACTGGAGGCCATCGGGCAACTGACCGGCGGTATAGCACACGACTTCAATAATCTGCTGACCGTCGTGACGAGTGGGCTGCAGCTGCTCTCACGCACGCGTGACGAGCAACATCGCCAGCGGCTGATTCGGCGCGTCGAGGAAGCGGCGTGGCGTGGTGCCGACCTGACACGCCGACTTCTGGCATTTGCGCGTCGTCAACCGCTCAACCCTCAGCCGCTGGATCTAACCCACCATTTCGAAGGGTTGCGCGAGTTGTTGCGCCACGGCATTCGCGATGACATTACGATCGAAACGACGATTGCCGTGGGACTGTGGCCGGTGCAGGCGGATCTGGGAGCGCTGGAGCTTGCTGTGCTCAATCTGGCGGTGAACGCGCGCGACGCGATGCCGAAGGGCGGCAGGTTGGCGCTGGGCGCGCGCAACGTTCCGGATGAAACGGGGGGACCTCGCCGCTTCGGGCTCGCCGCCGGCGACTATGTGGAGGTAGTCGTGACAGATACGGGCACCGGCATGTCCGACGACGTGCTGGCGCGCGTGTTCGAGCCATTCTTCACCACCAAGCCGGCCGGTAAAGGCACTGGACTTGGACTCGCGCAGGTGTACGGATTTGCCCAGCAGTCAGGGGGGACCGCACGCGTCGAAAGCCGGCAGGGGCAGGGAACCACGGTCTCTGTCCTTCTGCCGCGGGCTGTGATCACGTCACAACCCTCCTCCTCCGATGTGGACGGTGAACTGTGGACGGCGCAGCCCCAGGAGCATCTCTCAGTGCTGGTCGTGGAGGACGACGACGAGGTGGCGGCAATGGTGGTCGATATGCTCGATCAGCTTGGGCACCAGCCGCTGCGTGTCTCTACGCTCGCCGCGGCCGTTGCCGTGCTGTCGGGTGGCGAACGCGTGGACCTGATCTTTACCGACGTACTGCTTCCTGGGGGTGGCAGCGGACTAGACCTTGCCCGCGAGGTATCACGTCGGCGTTTGAAGATTCCTGTTGTCCTCACCAGCGGCTACGGCGGCGGAATGACCGGACGACTGGCCGCGGCGAAACTGCCGTTCCTGCGCAAACCATACACGCTGGCGATGCTGCGCCAGGTGCTGGAATCAGCCGCGACGTTTCGTATCCACGAACTTGAAAGTCCCAACTGATCCTTATGCTTTCGGCCGGTTCTTCAACACTCTGCCAATTCCCGCCAACAGCTCTTCGCGCGAGAATGGCTTCGATACGACCTCGATGTCCTCTGGACCGTCAGCCGGCAGCGCGTCTGGGTAACCTGTAACGAACACGATCGGCAGGCCTGGTTGCAAGACGCGCGCCCGACGCGCCACTTCGGCGCCGGACATACCCGCCAATGCATAATCCAGCAGCACCGCGTCGAACGCCGCCCCGGCAATTGCTGCCAGCGCCTCCGTCCCGTTGCTCGCCCGCGACACCTCGTACCCGGCCGCCGATAAGGTTTCACAGGTAACTTCCAGTACGTCGGCCTCGTCGTCGAGGACAAGCAGCTTCGCGCCTGCCACAACGACGGCCGGTTCGGCTCCCAATATCATCTCGATCGGAACACCCAGCGCCCGCGGCAACAGCACCTCTACCGTGGTGCCGACGCCTATCCTGCTATCGATCCGCACTGTGCCGCCGAACTGCTTCGCCACCCCGTAAACCTGGCTCAACCCGAGCCCGCTCCCCCTTCCCCACCGGCTTGGTCGTGAAGAACGGATCGAACGCCTTTTGCAACACCTCCTGCGACATCCCGTGGCCTTCATCGGTCACGGTGAGTCGGACATACTCGCCAGGCCCCGGATCGTCAGAAGTCCAGTGTTGCATTGCCGGCCACGATTTCTACCCGGCCGCCCTCCGGCATCGCGTCCCGCGCATTGATCGCAAGATTGAGCACCATCTGCTCGAGCTGCGTGGAATCGGCCAGTGCCGGCCACAGATCCTCGGCCAGCACCATGTCCACCTGCACCATGCCGCCCAGCGTCCGCCGCAGCATCTCGTTCACCCCGGAGAGTACCGCTGCCACCGCCACCGGTCGCGGTGTCAGGTGCTGCTTGCGGGCAAACGCCAGCAATTGCCGGGTAAGCTGCGAGCCGCGCCCGGCCGCGCGCACCGCGATGTCCAGCAGGCGGCCCGCCAACTCGCTCTCCAGTTTCGGACGCAACAGTTCCAGGCTGCCGATCACCGCCGCCAGCAGATTGTTGAAATCGTGCGCTATGCCGCCGGTAAGCTGGCCCAGCGCCTCGGTCTTCTGTGCCTGCCGAAGCTGTGCTTCCATGCGACGCGTCTCGGTCAGATCGATAGAGCCCAGCAGGATTTTCGCGATCCGCCCGCCATGATCCATCAGCGGCACCAGCGTGGAGTGCCGAACGCGGTCCCCCGATGGGAATGTCAGCGTCCGTTCGTATTCCAGGCTACGCGCCGTCTCCAGCACCTGGTTGTACAAACCGCGAGCGGTCGCAGCCATTTCGGGGCCGAACACCTCTTCCGGGGAGCGGCCGATGAATGTGTCGTCAGCGAAACCGGAATTACGGATATGTGCCCGGTTGAGGTCGGCATATCGGAACGTCGCATCGGCATCGACATCGATCAGCACTAGATCGACGGGTACCGCCTGGAATATTTCGCGGTACAAAGCCGCGTCACTCCGATCCCTGGCCGCTGCCAGCAGCGCGCCCGCCTGCCCGGCCAGAAGCTGAAACATCTCCCGCTGGGCGCGGCTCAACCCGGCCGGTCGTTCCGCACGGTCGAGCACGAACAACGTGGCCCACCCGTCACCCGGTGCCGCAACCGGCATGCCGGCATAAAACTGCGCCCCATTCGCGCCGCCCGGATCGGCGAGGGTCAGCTCGTCCGCATGTCCCAAAGGCAATCGGCCCGGCTCCCACGCCGAAAGCCCGACATGAGCGTGGAGCCGCCACTCCGTGCCGTCCTGCGCCGCTATCCCCGCCATCGGCGCCTCGCAGACCAACGCCGCCAGCCGAGCCACGCCGGCAAGTGCCGACATGCCGTTACCTTCGTCGGCGGAATGTTGCGAATCTGTCAGCATTTCGCCCGGTCAGGAAGCAAGAGGAACGACACGATCCCATTCCGCGCACGCGGACGCAACTTCCATTCGATTGCCCGCCGAGACCGAATTCAGTCGCGTAGCAGCGTTGCCTCCGTTCGCGCCTGCAGGTCCTCGAACGAAAGTCCCCCGACAACGTCCCGCACCACAAAACCCCGGGGCGTGACGTCCAGCACCGCCAGGCTCGTGTACACCCGCCGCACCACCGCCTTCGCGGTCAACGGATAGCTGCATCGCCGCACCAACCGCGGCGCTCCGTCCTTCGTGGTGTGCTCCATGACCACCCACACGCGCTTCGCGCCCACGGCCAGATCCATCCCGCCACCGATCTGTTTCACCGGCTCGTCGGGCGCTCTCGCCCAATTGGCGATATCGCCTGCCTCCGACACTTCGAACGCGCCCAGGACGCAGAGATCCAGGTGTCCCCCGCGTGCGATAGCGAAACTGTCGGCCTGGTGCACGAAGCTGCCGCCGGTCCGCAGCGTGACGTGCTGCACGCCGGCATTGATCAGGTACGGATTGACCCGATCGGGCGGCGGCGCCGGACCGATGCCGATAACGCCGTTCTCGCCATGAAAGATCACCTCACGGTCCGGCGGAATGAAATTCGCCACCGCGGTCGGTATGCCGATCCCCAGATTGACCAGCCAGCCCTCCGGGATATCCGCAGCGGCGCGTGCCGCCATGCCGTCGCGATCAAGCGGTTTCCAGTCGCCCATTTCCGCTCCCCTACTCCGGCACGTGCATGACGCGGCGAACAAAGATGCCGGGCGTGTGGACGTGACCCGGCTCGATGTCCCCCAGCTCCACCACGTGTTTCACCTGCGCAATGGCCAGCGGCGCCGCCATCGCCATGATCGGATTGTAGTTCCGCTGCGTCTCGCGATAGGTCAGGTTGCCCCAGCGGTCGCTCTGCCAGGCGTCGATCAGCGCCACCTCCCCAGGCAGCGGGTATTCCAGCAGGCACAATTTACCGCCGATCTCGCGTGTCTCACGCCCTTCGGCGATGATCGTGTCTGCCGCGGTAGGGGTGTAGAAGCCGGTGATTCCGGACCCGGCGGCACGGATTCGTTCCGCCAGCGTGCCCTGGGGGACGATCTCCACCTCCAGCTTGCCCTGGACATGCAGCCGGGCCGCCTCGCTGGCCGGACGCAGGAAGCTGCAGACCATCTTGCGCACCCGCCCCAGCGTCAGCAGCCGTGCAACCGCGCTTCCGTCCCGTCCGCCGGCGTTACAAACGAGCGTCAGGTCGCGGGCGCCCTGCTCGATCAATCCTTCCAGCAGCGCCATCGGCGTGCCGACATCGCCGAACCCGCCCAGCAGGATGGTGGATCCGTCGCGTATTCCGCTGAGCGCCTCGGCGACCGAGGTCACGCGTTTGTCGATCATCCGCGCCTTCCACGCCAATCCGAAACTGAAGCGGACGCAGGATGACGCGGCTCATTACGTTCGTCTACTTCCGCCGGGCCGGGACATGTCAATCGCTGCTGGGCTGCCCGTTCGTGTTCAGCACCTCCCGGAGCACACGCGCCAGCTCCTCCTGGCTGTATGGCTTGCTGAGCAGCGGAAGATCCAGCGACTCGATCTCGTCGGATGTGGATGATCCCGGCAGGCTCCCTGCCATGTAGCCCGATGTCAGTGCCGCCCGCAGCCCCGGACGGCGCTGCCGCGCGGCGCGCACCAGTTCCACCCCGCTCAACCCACCCGGCATGATCACGTCCGTCAGCATCAGGTCGATCTCCGGTGCTCCATTATCGAGCAATTCCAGCGCTTCCGGCCCGTTCGCTGCAGCCACCACATCGTACCCAAGGTCCTGAAGCTGCGCGAGCACCAGGTCGCGCACGTCGGTATCGTCCTCCACGATCAGCACCATCCCGGATGCTGCCTTCGCTGCGCCCGGCTCCCTGCTGTGTGGACGCGCCCGAGCGGAGGCCAGCGGCAGGTAGATGCGCACCGTGGTCCCCACCGCCGGTTGGCTGACCAGGCTCATGAAGCCGCCGGACTGCCGCACAAACCCGTAGACCTGGCTCAATCCGAGGCCAGTCCCGCGACCCGGCGCCTTGGTGGTGAAGAACGGCTCGGTCGCGCGTTCCAACACGTCCGCCGGCATGCCTGTGCCGGTATCGGACACCTCCACCACGACGAAATCGCCGGGCCACCCATCGGTATGGTGCGCCGCCTCGTTTCTGTCGAGCCGCTGATTCACCGTCCGGATCGTCAGCCGCCCACCACTCGGCATCGCGTCGCGCGCATTCACCACCAGATTGAGCAGGGCAGAGCCGAACTGCGCCGAATCCACGTCGATCGCGCCGGCCATCGGGTCAAGCTCGAAGACCACCTCCACCGCATCGCCCAGCATCCTGGTCGCCAGCACGTCGAACTCGCGCACCAGCTCGTTGACCTCGCGGTTCTCGGGTCGCAGTGCCTGGCGTCGCGCAAACGCGAGCAACTGGCGGGTAAGCTGCGCGCCGCGCGCGGCGCCCTTCTGCGCGGTGGCAACCATCCGCTGCAGCCGTTCATTGCCGGCCAGCTCGCGGCCAAGCAGTTCCAGATTACCCGAAATCACCAGCAGCAGATTGTTGAAATCGTGTGCCACGCCGCCGGTGAGCTGTCCCACCGCTTCCATCTTCTGGGCCTGGCGCAGCACGTCCTCGGTCTCCCGACGCTCGGCGACCGCAGCCTCGATCCGGCTCTCCAGCGTCTCGTTCAGTTCGCGCAACGCGGTCTCGGCCCGGCTGCGTTCCAGCGCAACACCGAGCAGATTGGCGACCCCTTGCAGGAAATCGATGTCATGTTCGGAATAGGCGCCGGGTTCTTCGCTATCCACCTCCAGCACGCCGAACGGACGCCCGTCCCCCAGCAGAATGACATTGGCGGCGCGTACCACGCCATGTTCCAGCAGCAAGGTCGGCGTGCGGAACCGGTGTTCGTCCGACAGATTGTTGCTGATGACCGGCTTGCCCGTATGCAACGCATACCCGGCCGGCGAATCGAGATCGGCGCCGATCGTGGCATGTCCCACCACGCCGGCGTGCCAGCCGACACCGGCGCGCACCAGCAGGCGGTTGCGATCAGGCAGGTACTCCAGAACCTTGCTGTACCGCGTGCGAAGGCCGAGAGCAGTCAGCCTCGCCGCCTCGCCCAACAGGACATCCGGCGTCGGGTCCGTCAGTGCGCGGCGGCCGATCTCCGCCAGCAGCGCCTGCTGATGCAGGCGCGTTTCCAGTTCGGCGCGCGTCGGCGGCGCTGCATGATCAGGGGTGTGCTCCACAACCGCTTGCTGGTAGTCTCCTGCGGCATTATCGGACACCCCATCCGGCACCGGACATCGATCACGTTCCTGTCAGCGTGCCTGGGAGCTCGAACCTGCGCAGGTTTCCTGGTAACGGCATAGTGCTTACAGATCGAACCATCCTCGCATCACCGGAACGCAATCGCCGGCGATGGTGGCGCTGACGGGGCCTTCGCCGGTCTTGCGGGCAGTAGCAATAAGACGGCTGGGCCGTCCCATCTCGATCCCTTGCTCGATCTCATACATCAGGTTCAGATTTACGCCGGGCGCGAGCGAGGTCAGCAGCGCCGCGAGAGTGGCGTTCGCGCTGCCAGTCGCCGGATCTTCGAGCACGCCGCCGAGCGGGGCGAACATGCGGGTGCGCAGCCGGAGTTCGCCTTCATCGAGCCAGGCGTAGAGATGCAGCGCGAATCCTGTCTTCGAAGTGGGACCGGGTGGCACGGAACGCCGCAAGATCGGGGGCGGCACGCGACAGGGCCTCGGCGTCGGTCACCTGCGCGATCACGAACGGCGTGCCGACCGTGGCGACCAGCGGCGTATGGGCGGTGGTGACGATATCCTCCAGCGCGAGGCCCGCGCAGGCGGCAACGGTTTCCGACGGAACGTCATCCTCGATGGTCAGCGAGCGCGGTGCCGAGATGCGTGCACCGGTGATGGCGTCATCGGCGCCGCGCAGCACGTGCACGCGCACCAGTCCGGCGCCCTCCTCGAAGGTGAAATGCTCCGGCGGTGACGCGTCGCGTCGCGCCAGCACGAAGCCGGTGCCGACATTCGGATGCCCGGCGAAAGGCAGCTCCGTTCGCGGCGTGAAGATGCGGACGCGCGCACTGTGTTGCGGGTCGTCGGGCGGCAGCACGAAGGTCGTTTCGGACAGGTTGAATTCGGCGGCAATGGCTTGCATCTGCTTGTCGGTCAGGCCGCTGCGCGTCGGGAAACACGGCCAGCGGATTGCCGCCGAACTGGCGGTCGGTGAACACATCGACCGTGACAAACTCGAACGAGGGCATCCAAGGGCACTCCATTGAGGGCGTCGATGCACATGCCGGGGCGGCGGTCCGGAGGTCAAGGGCCGGCGGAGGAGTTGCCTGAATGTGTCATGCGGTGCAGTGGATTTCGGCGCAAAGGCATTCGTGCCGTCGCCAGCAAGGCTACTATGGCGCCACCGTCGGAGAGGATTTGAAACGATGAGAGCGGCTTTGTTGACTGCAGGCCTGGCGTTCATCATGGCGCTCGGCGGATGCTACGGCGGTCCGGGCGGTGGCGACTATGGCTGGCATGGAGCTGGCTGGGGCCACGACTGGCACGCAGACAGATCGCAAGGCGGCGGCTGGCAAGGGCAAGGCGGTGGCGGCGGCTGGCAAGGCAGCGGCGGGCATGGCGGGGGAGAGCGTAATTCGTATGGCGGTGGCGGCCAGTAGATTAGAATTTGTCCGTGCCCTTTAAGGAGTTGCTCGGACTAAGGAGTCGCTCGGAAACAACCGAGTCATCACGTCATTCCCGCGAAAGCGGGAAATCCAGCGGGCGGCCGTGGATTTCCCGCTTTCGCGGGAATGACGGTGCCGAATGTGCATCCGCGGTCCGTCGCCCGACTGCCGGCCAGCGATTTGTTTTCGCCTTGCCGTCGTGATCGCTCAGCAAGCGGCGATGGCGGCGGTTGACCCAGGGCGGCGAGCGGGTCAAACCGCTGGCATGCAACCAAGCTGCGGATCGGTCCGCTATCTGCTGGCCGGCGCGTTCCATTCGCTGGCCTATGTCGCGTGGGGAGATCCGGCGGCGGACGTCGTGCTGTGCGTGCACGGGCTGACGCGAAACGGGCGCGATTTCGACATGCTGGCCGAGGCGCTGGCGGACCGGTTTCATGTGATATGCCCGGACCTGCCGGGGCGCGGGGAATCGGACTGGTTGCCGAACCCGGACTTGTATCAGCCGGCCAGCTATGTCGCCGCGCTGTCGCACCTGCTGTCGGCGATCGGCCGGCCAGTGGCCTGGGTGGGAACATCGCTCGGCGGCATTTGCGGGATGCTGGTAGCCGCGGCGACGGGGCAGCCGATCACACGATTGGTGCTGAACGATATCGGGCCATTGATTCCCGCCGCATCGCTGCGTCGCATCCGCGACTATCTGCCGGGTCCGGAAGCCAGCAGGTTCGCGGACCTCGACGCGATCGAGCAGTATCTGCGGCGCGTCCACGCGCCGTTCGGGCCCTTGAGCGATGCGCAATGGGCGTTTCTCGCCCGCATCTCCGCACGGGCCGTGCCGGAGGAGGGATTCACGTTGCATTACGATCCACGGATCGCCGAGCCGATGCGCGCGGCGGAGCCCGAGGATATCGATCTGTGGCATTTGTGGGAGCGGATCAGCGTTCCCATGCTGGTCGTGCGCGGTGCGGAGTCGGACCTGCTGTTGCCGGAGACGTTGGCGCGGATGGCCCAGGCGGGCGCCCGGACATTCGTGGTTCCGGACACCGGACACGCGCCGGCCTTGATGGAGCCGGAACAGGTCGCGGCGGTGCGCGCGTTCCTGGAATCGGCGCGATCATGCGCGCACCACGACCGCAGGCAATGCACCTGTCGTTCGAGCCCGGTCCTTTCCGCATGGCGATGGGGCTGTTCGCCTGTCCACCGGCCGAATGGATCGAACTCGACGAGCATTACACTACCGAGATGGCGTTGCGACGGGAGCTGCTGCGGACGCGGCACGAGGAGGTTTCCGCCGTGGTGCCGGGGTCGGAGGCGGCCCGACGGGAGACGTGGGACGTGCTGACCGCGCATCTCGCCGGGCACTGGCCGGACTGGTTCGCGTCGGATGGCCCGACATTCACCAACCATCTCACCGGGGAACGCTGGAACCTGGATGATCCGGGGCTCGACCCCCTGGAGGCCGCGGCGCTGCTGGTGCAGGAGGACCTGTGCCTGGTCCGGCCGACCGACGACGGGTCGGAGCTGATCGCCGGAGTGGTGTGCTTTCCGAGCCGGTGGCGGCTGCTGGACAAGATCGGCCGTAAGCTGGTGGCGGTGCATGGGCCAGTGCCGCTGTATGGGGAGCGCCTGGCGCGGCCGGTCGATCGGTTCATGAGCGTGGTGAAACCGGGACATATTGCCGCCCGGCTGAACTGGTCGGTGCTGGACGACCCGGCGTTGTTCCAGCCTGGGGGCAAGTTCCGGACGGACAGGAACGCGGACGTCACCGCGACGAATGCGGGCGACAAGCTGTTCGTGCGGGTGGAGCGGCAGACCCTGAGCCGATTGCCGGCAAGCGGAACCGTGCTGTTCACCATCCGCGTGCATGTCTATCCACTCGCCCACATCGTCGCCAAGCCGGAGATTGCGGGGCGGCTGGCCGAAGCCATCCACGCGCTGCCACCCGAGACGGTGCACTACAAGAGCTTGGTGCGGTTCCGGGAGGCGTTGCTGGCGTATCTTGGGTCGATGGCCTCCGTGCCCGCCTGACCGGGCGGAGCGGCGCATGCCTCGGATAAGTTGCGGCGTGATCGTGACCGATGGCGAACGCGTATTGCTGGGGCATGCAACACGCTCTCCGCGATGGGACATCCCGAAGGGCCTGGCTGAGCAGGGAGAGGAGTTGCGGGCAGCGGCGGCTCGCGAGCTGGCGGAAGAAACGGGACTTGTGGTGGCGGCGGAGGCGCTGATTCCGTGCGGGCAGCACCGGTATCTTCCCGGCAAGGACCTGGCGTTGTTCGTCTGGCGCCCCGCCGAGCTGCCTGATGTCGGCGGGCTGCGATGCACGTCCATGTTCACCGCCGCCAATGGTGCGGTGTTGCCGGAGTTCGACCGGTTCGGACTGTTCGCGTGGCCGGATGCGCTGACGCGGGTGGGGCGGAACATGGCCAGAGTTTTGAGCGGACTCCACGTTGACCGCCTTGAAGAAGAACGGTAGAAAACGCAATTGATCGATATCGAACGATTTTCGAGGGCTCGGGAGATGGGGGTCTCGTGAAAGACGTCCGCGATGCGCTGATGGCGGCGCGCACCTCCGACGGAAAGCTGGTCCGCCGGCCTTTGTCGCCGCACCTGCAGGTTTACCGATGGCCCATCAGCATGGCGCTGTCGATCAGCCATCGCGTGACCGGCGTGGGGCTGGGGATCGGCACCCTGTTGCTGACCTGGTGGCTGCTCGCAGCCGCTGCGTCGGATGGGGCCTTTGCAGTAGTCCAAAGCTTCCTGGGTTCGTGGATCGGCGTGCTGCTGCTGTGCGCCTGGACGCTGGCGCTGATCTTCCATCTGTTTACCGGCATTCGGCACCTGTTCTGGGACGCCGGCCTGGGTTTTGAGCCGGGCATGTATCGCGCCAGCGGGTGGGGTGTGGTGGCGGCGACCGGCTTGCTTACGGTGATCGTGCTGATCGTCGGATTTGCGGTGTGGTGATGCCCCAGTGGGATAAAGTCCAGCGGGATAAAGTCCAGTCGGATAAATCGGTGCGGGTGGATATCCTTCGTTCCCAGCTTGGGCGCGCGCGGGGCCTGGGCGCGGCGCGGGCCGGCTCCGGCCATTGGTGGATGCAGCGGATGACGGCGCTCGCGCTGGCGCCGCTGACCTTGTGGTTCATCTGCGCAGCGATCCGCCTGGAGGGCGCGGGCCGCGCCGAGGTGATCGCATGGCTGCACGCGCCGATCCCGCTGGTGCTGATGCTGTGCCTGGTCGTCGCCACCTTCTGGCACCTGGAACTCGGGCTGCGGGTGGTGATCGACGATTACGTGCATCGTGACCCGGCACGCATGGTGCTGCTGCTCGGCCAGCGGGCGGTGTGCATTCTGCTGGCGGCGTTCTGCATCATCGCCGTCCTGGAACTCGGGCTTTGAAGGAGTGATCGGACCATGAACGCGATCACCATGCCGTCGCAGCGGGCATACAACTTCGTCGATCATACCTATGAGGTGATGGTCGTCGGAGCGGGCGGATCGGGGCTGCGCGCCACCCTGGGCATGGGTGCGGCCGGCCTGAAGACGGCCTGCATCAGCAAGGTATTCCCGACGCGCAGCCACACCGTGGCGGCGCAAGGCGGGATCGGCGCCGCGCTGGGGAACATGGGCGAGGATGACTGGCGCTGGCACATGTACGACACCGTGAAAGGGTCGGACTGGCTGGGTGACCAGGATGCCATCGAATATATGTGCCGCGAGGCGATTCCGGCGGTGTACGAGCTGGAACATTTCGGCGTGCCGTTCAGCCGCACGGAAGAGGGCAAGATCTATCAGCGCCCGTTCGGCGGCCACATGAAGGATTACGGCAAAGAACCGGCGATGCGTGCCTGCGCCGCGGCCGACCGCACCGGGCACGCGATCCTGCACACACTGTATCAGCAGAGCCTTAAGCACGAGGTTGAGTTCTTCAACGAGTATTTCGCGCTCGACCTGATCATGGATGAAGACGGTGCCTGTCGCGGCGTGACTGCGTGGTGCCTGGAGGATGGGTCGATCCACCGGTTCCGTGCGCAGCTGGTGGTGATGGCGACCGGGGGTTACGGGCGTGCCTATCTGTCCTGCACGTCGGCGCATACCTGCACGGGTGACGGCAATGGGATGGTGCTGCGGGCGGGGCTGCCATGCCAGGATATGGAATTCGTGCAGTTCCATCCGACCGGGATTTTCCCGGCCGGCTGCCTGATCACGGAGGGTGCGCGCGGCGAAGGCGGTTACCTGACCAATTCCGAAGGCGAACGGTTCATGGAGCGGTACGCGCCGACCGCGAAGGATCTGGCTTCGCGCGACGTGGTGTCGCGGTCGATGACGATCGAGATCAATGAGGGGCGCGGGTGCGGCCCGCAGAAGGACTACATCATGCTGCATCTGGAGCATCTCGGCGCCGAGCTGCTGCATGAGCGGCTGCCGGGCATCTCTGAGACGGCGCGGGTATTTGCCGGGGTGGACGTGACGAAGGATCCGATCCCGGTGCTGCCCACGGTGCACTACAACATGGGTGGTATCCCGACGAACTATCATGGCGAGGTGCTGCGGCCGACAGCGGCCGATCCCGATGCCGTGGTGCCGGGGCTGATGGCGGTGGGCGAATGTGCCTGCGTTTCCGTGCATGGCGCCAACCGGCTGGGGACCAATTCGCTGCTGGACCTGGTGGTGTTCGGGCGGGCGGCGGCTCATCGGGCGGCGGAGACCGTGCGGCCGGGCGCCGGCCAGGCTCCGCTGCCGCCGCAGGCCGGGGAGGCGTCGCTGGAACGGTTCGACCGCGCGCGGCATGCGTCCGGGGGGAACGCGGGTGGCCGAGCTGCGGTTGAGCATGCAGCGGAACATGCAGGGGCACGCGGCGGTGTTCCGCAACAGCAAGATGCTGCGCGAGGGCGTGGAGAAGATGCAGCTTGTGTGGGACGGAATGGCCGACATGTCGGTGTCTGACCGCAGCCTGATCTGGAACAGCGACCTGATGGAGGCGCTGGAGCTACAGAACCTTATGGGCAACGCGATGACCACGATTGCCGGGGCCGAGGCACGGACGGAAAGCCGGGGGGCGCATGCGCATGACGATTATCCGGAGCGGGATGACGCGCACTGGATGAAGCACACCCTGGCCTGGTGCGACGATCAGGGGCAGGTGCGGCTGGATTACCGGCCGGTACGGATGCAGACGCTGACGAACGAGGTGTCGGTGTTTCCGCCGAAGAAGCGGGTGTATTGATCCATGCCTGTAAGGGTCACGGAGTCGCCGGTTTTCGAAGCCGCCGCGCGTTCGAGGAAACCCCTGCGAAGTTGCGACGGTAGTCCGGAAAATCACGGGGAAAGCCTAGAGGTGATCGTTCTCACTGGCTCCTCATCATGCCGCCGGA
Source organism: uncultured Pseudomonadota bacterium (assembly GCA_963810715.1). Classification (GTDB taxonomy): domain Bacteria; phylum Pseudomonadota; class Alphaproteobacteria; order Acetobacterales; family Acetobacteraceae; genus DATDIC01. The sequence goes on from CAWEOZ010000008.1 coordinate 152,590, forward strand.
GGCAGGCTTACGCACATGGGACGATTTTTTTTGAGCACTGCACTGTGTCATTCCCGCGCAAGCGGGAATCGCAGCCGGTGCCTCGGATCCTGCGATCTCGTCGTACAGGTCGCGCCACGCGGGATTGCCGCGCCGGATCAAGTCGATCTTCCAGGCGCGTCGCCATTTCTTGATCTGCTTCTCGCGCAGGATGGCGTCCGGCATGGTGGCATGCAGTTCGAAATAGACCAGGGTGTTAACTCCGTAGGTTTTTGTAAGGCCGTCGATCTCGCCGGTCTTGTGTTCCCAAAGGCGCCGGATGAGGTCGCTCGTGACGCCGACATACAGGGTGCCGTTCGGCTTGCTGGCCAGGATGTACACGCAAGGAACCCGCATCCGATCAGCTTAGCCGGTATGGTCGAGTTTTGGATGCCCGCTTTCGCGGGCACGACGGTGGTGGGCGGCGGGCGTGACGGTGGTGGGCGGCGGGCGTGACGGTGGTGGGCCGCGGCGTGACGGTGGTGGGCGGCGGGCATGACGATGGTGGGCGGCGGCATGACGATGGTGGGCCGCGGGAATGACGGTGGTGGGCGGCGGGCATGACGATGGTGGGCCGCGGGAATGACGGTGGTGGGCGGCGGGCATGACGGGTGACCGCGAATGCAGGGTAAAAAGGAACGGTAATGGTTGCCTTCTCGCTTCCCCGGAATAGCCGCATCACGCGCGGCGTAACCCACAAGGCGCCGGCGGGCGCGAAGCGGGTCAAGGAGTTCCAGGTCTATCGCTGGACGCCGGATGACGGGAAGAATCCCCGCACCGATACGTATGAAATCGATCTTGATACGTGCGGGCCGATGGTGCTGGACGCGTTGATAAAGGTCAAGAACGAGGTCGATCCGACGCTGACATTCCGCCGGTCCTGCCGCGAGGGCATCTGCGGATCGTGCGCCATGAACATCGATGGCGGCAACACGCTGGCTTGCCTCAAACCGATCGACGAGGTGAATGGCGCTGTCCGAATCACGCCGCTGCCGCACATGCCGGTGGTGAAGGATCTGGTGCCGGACCTGTCACAGATCTATGCGCAGTATCGCAGCGTGGAGCCGTGGCTGAAGGCCGATACGCCTGCTCCACCGGACGGTGAACGGCTGCAAAGCCGCGAGGAACGGGCGGAGCTGGATGGGCTGTGGGAGTGCATCCTGTGCTTCTGCTGCACGACCTCGCTGCCCCAGCTACTGGTGGAACGGCGACCGGTATCTCGGCCCGGCCGTGCTGCTGCAGGCGTATCGGTGGATTGCCGATTCGCGGGATGAATATACCGGCGAGCGGCTGGATGCGCTGGAAGACCCGTTCAAGCTCTATCGCTGCCATACGATCATGAACTGCACCGATACCTGCCCCAAAGGGTTGAACCCGGCCAAGGCGATTGCCGCGATCAAGCATCTGATGATCGAACGGCAGGTGTAGCTGGGCCGCCACTCGGATCGGTGGATCGGCAGGAAACATAGGAAACCGCTTGCGGGACGCGGCGCGGGTTGTGCACGGATAGCGAACCAACAAGCAAGGGTGGGGAAACTCCGATGTCAGACAGCGTGCGCCCCTCCGCCTGGGAGGCCCAGCCGTTATCAGATGCTGAGCACAGGACCCAGCTTCGCCGGGCAGTGATCGCCAGCACGATCGGCACGACGATCGAATGGTATGATTTCTTCCTGTATAGCACGGTCACCGGGCTGGTGTTCGCGAAGCTGTTTTTCCCCAACAGCAATCCGCTGGTGGGAACGCTGAACGCCTTCGCGATTTACGCGGTCGGGTTCATCGCCCGGCCGATCGGCGCCGCGATCTTCGGCCATTGGGGCGATCGCATGGGCCGCAAATCGGCGCTGATCGCCACGTTGATGTTGATGGGGGTGGCCACGTTTTTGGTCGGGTTCGTGCCGGCCTATGCCAGCATCGGCATCTGGGGCGCCATCATTCTCACCATTCTTCGGTTCATCCAGGGCATCGGGGTCGGCGGCGAGTGGGGTGGGTCGGTGCTGCTGTCCATGGAGTGGGCACGCGGCAATCATCAACGGGGCTTATCGCGTCCTGGCCGCAATTCGGCGTGCCGGCCGGGCTGTTCCTGGCCAACCTGGCGGTGCTGGCGTTCAGCGGCGTTTCCGCGGAGCAGTTCCTGGCCTGGGGCTGGCGGATCCCGTTCTGGATCAGCATCGTCCTGGTGGCGATCGGGCTGTGGATACGGCTCGGGATATTGGAGACCCCCACATTCCGCCGTCTGGTTGCCGAGGATCAGTGGAAAAGGCGCCGGTGGCCGAAGTGTTCCGCCGGCAACCGAAGGAGATATTCCTGAGCGCGTTCGCCCGCATGGCGGAGCAGGCGCCGTTCTATATCTTCACCGCGTTCATCTTCGCTTATGGCACCGGAGAGCTGAAGGTATCGCGCGACCTGCTGCTGGTCTCCGTGCTGGTGGCAGCGGTGGTCTCGTTCTTCACCATTCCGATTTCCGGGCACCTATCGGAGAATACGGGCGGAGGAAGGATCTATCTGATCGGCGCCGTGATCACCGGCGTGTTTGGCTGGATCTATTTCGGGGTGCTCGGCACGGCGGTTCCGTTCCTGGTGTTCATCATGATCGTGCTGTCGCTCATACCCCACGATATCATGTATGGACCGCAGGCGGCTCTGATCGCGGAATGCTTCACCGGCCGGTTGCGCTATTCCGGCGCCTCGCTCGGCTATCAGCTCGCGTCCGTCATCGCCGGAGGGCCGGCGCCGCTGATCGCCACGGCGCTGCTCGCGGCGTATCATTCGTGGGTGCCGATCGCGATCTATATCAGCGTCTGCGCGGTGATCACCATCATCGCGGTGGCCATGATGCCGGACTACACCAATCGCGACATATCGGATGAGTACCATCACACGATGTAGAAAGGGGCGATGCGCGTCGTTGTCATCGGCACGTCAGGCGCCGGCAAGACGACGCTGGCGCGGATGCTGGCGACGCGGCTCGGGCTTCCACATATCGAACTTGATGCGATCAACTGGCAGCCGGGTTGGCGCGATCTGACCGGGCATGATCCGGCGGAGTTCGTCCGCCGCGTCGGTGCGGCGATTGAGGCGGAGTTGTGGGTCGTGGACGGCAATTATGGTCCGGTGCGCGAGATGATCTGGCGGCGGGCGACGCATCTGGTGTGGCTCGATTACGAGCGCCCGGTGATCATGGCGAGGGTGATAACCCGTTCCCTGGTTCGCGTCGTTGCCGGTACTGAGCTTTGGGCCGGCAATCGGGAGCGGTGGCGCCACTTGCTGCAGCCGAGCCACCCGATCCGCTGGGCGTGGAGCACGTGGCGGCGGCGGCGTGCGGAAACCGAGGAGCGGCTCCGGCAGCCGGATTATGCCGGGCTGGTGGTGCTGCGGCTGCGGCGACCGCAGGAGGCGAGGCGGGCGGTCGCGACCCTCGCCCGGCGCGCATAGCGCGCCGCCCCCCCGGGGAGGCCCCCGATCGGATCGGGGGCAAGCTCTCTCCCGCGAAGCGGGGAGAGGTAAAGGGTCGGGTCAGTTGGTGGTGGCGGTGCCGTTGGTGACACTGGGGTCGCCCTTGTAGCCGTAGTGGGCGCGGCGCTCGGCCAGCGTCATGTCTTCGAAGCGGCGGTACGGGCGCGAGGGCGGCGCGTGCGGCGGGTCCGCGATGGGCGTGGGCTGGGGCGCGGCGGGGGTCAGCAGGCGGGGTGTTGAGGCCGGGCGCGGCGGGCGCGGGGCTGCGCGGTGGGGCGGGGTGCGTCGGCGGGTGATTGTTGCTTTTGCAACGAGCGGATGGTGGCCTGCATCATGCGGGCGACGCTGGCGGCGTTGGCGCGCAGGCGGGCGGCCATGGCGGGGGCTAGGTCGGGCTGGGCGGCGCGCTTGAGGTTGTCCATCACGGCGTAGTGGGCGGCAACCGCCTGGGCGGCGAGCATGGCCTGGAACGCATTCTGCGGTTGCAGGGCGAGAAGGGCGAGACGGGCGAGGTGGCGGCGGGTGGCGCGGAGCTGGTCGGTGTCGCCGGGGCGGCGGGGATTGCGGCGATGATGGTGTCGAGGAGGTGTTCCAGCAGGTCGGCGGGGAGCGGGTGCTGGTCGGTTGTCGGGGTGGACATGGTGCGGTGCCTCGGGCCGGGGGGACAACCCAAGGTAGCATAGAGATAGGAATAAAGTCAACGGTCAGGTGGCGTAGTCGGGTTCCTCGCGGTCCAGGATGCGACGCCAGGCGTCGAGATGCAGGCGGCGCGTCGATCTTGTCGCCCCACGGGCCGGTCCAGCGGCGGCGGGCGCTGTCGGGCAGGCGGCGAGCTTCTGGCCGGTGGACATCGCGGTGATCTGATACATGCAGGTTCGTTCGGCTTCGAACAGCTCGTCGAACGCGTCGTGCACGGTGGGGCCGACGACGGTGACGCCGTGGCTGGCCATGATGAGGATCGACTTGTCGCCGAGCAGCGCGGCGATGCGGTCGCCTTCTTCGTTGTCGTGCACCGGTTTTACGCCGCCGAGGTCCACGGCGATGCGGTCGTTGAGCAGCAGGTTGTTGTGGTGCGCCAGCGCGAGCTGCGGTTCTTCCAGCAGCGAGAGCGCGGTGAGGTATTGCGGGTGGACGTGCAGGACGCAGGTGGCGTTGGGGTTCTGCAGATGGATGCGGGCGTGGATGTGGAAGGCGACTTTGCGGAGCTCGCCGTTGCCGCGGACGACCCGGCCTTCGAGGTCGCAGACGATCAGGGAGCTGGCGGTGAGTTCCTGGAACAGATAGCCGCGCGGGTTGATGAGGAAGAGCGGGGAGTCGCTTCGGGCGGCGGGGCAGCATCAGGGAGTTGTGGTTGCCGATCTGCTCGTTCCAGCCGTGACGGGCGGCGATGCGGAACACCGCGGCCATGTCGCAGCGGAGTTGCCATTCGTGTTGGTCGGCGTCGGTGGAGGAGAGGGCGTGGATGATGGCGGGCATTTTCGGGCTCCGGAAGGGCGTGGGGGGATGGTGACGGGGGTGGGGCGGGTTGCCAAGGTTGGGGGTGGGGTGAGGTTGGGAGAGTCGCGTGGATGTCCGCCTTGCTGTCACCTGGTGTAGATTGGACCGTCGCCATCGCCGCGTGGCTACATCTCCAGGAATTATGGGCAAACGCATCGCTTCGTCGTAGGCAGGCAATTTACGGTCATAACTTTCGAAACGAACGACCCCTTGATTTCGCTGCCTCCGAATTCGCGTCCTGAAGTCTTGATGGGGTGGACGGCCCCCGCTCCCGGCATCGATGTGCCACAACGTGGTCGTCTGTGAACGCCACAATGAGAAGGAGCCGTCCGCCATGCAGATTACCACCATCGGTCTGGATCTCGCCAAGCACTGGTTCCAGGTCCACGGCGTCGATGCCAGCGGCCAGATCGTCGTCCGTCGTAAGCTGCGACGCAGCGAGGTGTTGGCGTTTTTTCAGTCGTTGCCACCCTGCCTGGTCGGCATGGAGGCCTGCGCGACAGCCCACTATTGGGCCCGCGAGCTGAGCAAGCTTGGCCACACCGTGAAGCTGATGCCACCGGCCTACGTGAAAGCCTATGTCAAGCGCAACAAGAACGACGCGGCCGATGCTGAAGCGATCTGTGAGGCAGTGATGCGTCCTTCGATGCGCTTTGTGCCGGTGAAGGATGCCAACCAGCAATCTGTGTTGATGCTGCATCGCGCGCGCAACCTGTTGGTCCGGCAACGCACCATGCTGGTCAACGCCCTGCGCGCCCATATGGCGGAGTTCGGCATCATCGCGCCGCAAGGTCTCCGGCATATTGAGATCCTGGTCACCCAAATTGCTCATGAACAGGCGCGGCTTCCAGAGCTTGCGCGCTCGATCCTGCAGATGATCGTGGACCAGCTAAACGATACCGCCGCCAGGATCCGGCAGATCGAGGTGTGCCTGACGAGATGGCATCGACAAAGCCAAGTCAGCCAATTGCTGGCCACCGTGCCCGGTGTCGGCATCATGGGTGCGAGCGCGATTGCTGCGACGGTCGCCGATCCGACGCTGTTCCGCTCAGGCCGGGAGTTCGCCGCCTGGCTGGGAATGACGCCACGGCAGAACTCGAGCGGCGGCAAGGAACGCCTGGGCCGCACCAGCAAGCGCGGTGACAAATATATCCGAAGCCTGCTCATCGCCGGCGCGGTCGCCGTGCTCCGGCACGCGCGCAATCGACCGACACGAGACGGCGAATGGGTTCGCGCAATGTTGGCACGCAAGCCGACCAAGGTTGCCGCGGTCGCGCTGGCCAACAAGACCGCCCGCATCGTCTGGGCGGTGATGATGCGTGGCGATGGCTACCGGGCGAAGCAGCCTCTCGGGCAGCCGGCATAAGCGCGGCAGGCCCGTTCCGAATGCGAGGGTGAAGAGGACATGATGGCGAGCGGTCGAGCCGCGGATCGGGAAGACCCGGGTAATTCAAGGCGCAACGCAGCGCGTATTCTTGATTGGGACCCGATCAGCGAACTCCATCAGGGCCAGCGGTCATATGCACCGCACCGAAGGGCCGGACATATGACTGCACCTGACCATATCGCCAGAACGAACTCGAAAGCCCTTGCACGCGGGGGCCGTCCACATATGAATTCTGCAGCCTGAGGCCGTTGGTTCGGACTGATTGTTGGTCGAGCGGAGGAACGCGCCTAGCGGTAGATATATGCAGGCATCCACTTCTCTGCCCGACGCGATAATCTGGCTTCCAAACTCTCGCCCTCAAACTCATGAAGCAGGGGCTCCGATGTGAACCTTTCACGATCATCCAAGCAGTTCACATTTACAACTGCTCGTGTTCCAGCAGGCATCTCTCCAACTGCTGCAATAAAGACACCGCAACGTCGGCAAATCACAAAATCACAGGTCTTGGTGCCGAAGCGATAGTTTTCGACCAGCAACCAGTCATCCGCCCACACCTCAAGGCTTCCTTCATGGTCGGCAACAATGCGCGGACTATGGCTACGGCAAAATGAGCAGGTGCATGTTCGCAGCGCGTAATCTTCCGGCGGCTTTGGAAGCCGAAGGCGAACACGAATATTACCGCAATGGCAACCGCCCAGATGATCCATGCTGTTAACTATCACCAGCACCCGGCAAAATTACCTAACCGCGTTAGCGCCCCCGGGAACGCGCCGCAATCATGTCGACCTACTCTAGCGTACAACGTCATCAAACCCCAAAGCGCTCAGATGTACATCGCCAGGCGCCCCAAACCGCCCGGATGTACACTTCGGCACGCCCCAAAACGCCTAGGTGTACATCTCCAGGCGCCCCAAACCGCCCAGATGTACACTTCAGACCCCGAAAAATCGCCCGGATGTACACTTCGGCACGGGCAAAAATCGCCTCCTGCCCATCAGCTCCGCCCGGCGGCACGCGACCCCCAACCCCATCCCCTATTTGCCCCAGACTCCATCCCCCCTGTATTTCCCCCACCAGGAACCCCCCATGTGAGCGACTCCCGCACCATCGCCCCCGACCCGCCGCGACGAAGACGCCGCCGAAGCCTCGCTCCGGCCGCAAACGCTTGCGGAATTCGTCGGCCAGCGCGCCTCCCGCGAAAACCTCGCCGTCTTCATCGAGGCCGCCCGCGCCCGCGGCGAAGCGCTGGACCATGTCCTGCTGCACGGCCCGCCCGGCCTCGGCAAGACCACGCTCGCCCAGATCGTCGCCCGCGAACTCGGCGTCGGCTTCCGCGCCACCTCCGGCCCGGTCATCCAGCGCGCCGGCGACCTCGCCGCGATCCTCACCAACCTCCAGCCCCGGGACGTGCTGTTCATCGACGAAATCCACCGCCTGCAGCCGGCCATCGAGGAAATCCTCTACCCCGCCATGGAGGACTTCCAGCTCGACCTGATCATCGGCGAGGGCCCCGCCGGCGCGCTCCGTCCGCATCGACCTGCCGCCCTTCACCCTGGTCGGCGCCACCACCCGCGCCGGCCTGCTGGCCACGCCGCTGCGCGACCGCTTCGGCATCCCGCTGCGGCTGATCTTCTACACCCCGGCCGAGCTGGAACTCATCGTCCGCCGCGGCGCCGAAAAGCTCGGCCATCGACCTGACCCCGGACGGCGCCGCCGAGATCGCCCGCCGCTCCCGCGGCACCCCGCGCATCGCCGGCCGCCTGCTGCGCCGGGTGCGCGACTTCGCCGCCGTCGCCGGCCACCGCCCCGATCGACCGCGCCGTCGCCGACGCCGCGCTGACCCGCCTGGAAGTGGACGCGCGCGGCCTCGACGCCATGGACCGCCGCTACCTGCTGCCGCATCGCCGAGCACCACGCCGGCGGCCCGGTCGGGGTCGAAACCCTCGCCGCCGCCCTCGCCGAGGCGCGCGACACGCTCGAAGACGTGATCGAGCCCTTCCTGATCCAGGAAGGCCTGGTCCTCCGCACCAGCCGCGGCCGCATGCTGGGCGAGCCGGGCTGGCGCCACCTCAGCCTGCCGCCCCCGCCGCGCACGCCCGATCAGCTCGATCTGCTGCGGGACGCCGACCCAGGCGATGAATGCCGAGGGTCAATGAATGACCGGACACCCCGGCTCCACGCCGGTGGAAGGCCGGCACCGCTACCCGCTGCGCGTCTATTACGAGGACACCGATGCGGCCGGCATCGTCTATCACGCCAACTATCTGCGCTTCGCCGAGCGGGCGCGCACCGAAGCAATGCGCGCGATGGGAATCCCCCATGCCGAACTGCTGCGCGACTGCAACCTGCATGTTCGTGGTGCGACGCATCAAAGTGGACTATCTGCGCCCCGCCCGGCTGGACGATTCGCTCGTGGTCGTCACCGAGTCGCTGAAGATCCGCGCGGCGGCCGTGCTGCTGCGCCAGGACGTGCAGGGTCCGCTCGGATCCTGCGCGGTTCTCGAAGTGGAGCTTGCCTGCGTGCCGCCGGGCGGCCATTGGCCGGCGCGCATTCCGCCGCGCTGGCGGCAGGCGTTGATGGAGATGCAGGCGGCACGGCCGCCGGCCTGATAAGGAGTTGATGCGGTGGATCGCGCTGTCGATGCGGTGAACCTGGGAACGGCCGGTAGCGACCTGTCGCTGTGGGGCCTGTTCCTCGAGGCCGACATTCTCGTGAAGCTGGTCATCATCGGCCTGCTGGCCGCCAGCGTCTGGGTCTGGGCGGTGGTGTTCGAGAAATGGTCCAGCCTGCGCAAGGTCAACAAGGACGCCGACGCGTTCGAGGACCGGTTCTGGTCCGGCGGCAGCCTGGAGGAGCTGTACGACCGCGAAGGCGTGCGCCCGGCCCATCCGATCGCCGCGGTGTTCGGCGCGGCCATGGGCGAATGGCGGCGCACCGTGCGCGTGGCCGGCGCCGATGTCAGCCACACCAGCGTGCGCGAGCGGGTCGATCGCGCCGTCAGCGTGACCATCCAGCGGGAGATGGACCGGCTGGAACGCTGGATGGTGTTCCTCGCCTCGGTCGGCGCCACCGCGCCCTTCATCGGCCTGTTCGGCACCGTCTGGGGCATCATGCACAGCTTCTCGGCCATCGCCTCGATGCACAACACCAACCTGGCGGTGGTCGCGCCCGGCATCGCCGAGGCGCTGTTCGCCACCGCGATCGGCCTGGTGGCCGCGATCCCGGCGGTGCTCGCCTACAACAAGATCAGCACCGACCTCGCCCGCTTCGCCGGCCGGCTGGAGGGCTTCGGCACCGAGTTCAGCGCCATCCTGTCGCGCCAGAGCGAGGAAAGGACCTGACATGGCGATCTCCCCGATTGCCGGCCAGGGCGGGCGCGCGCGGACGCTACCGGCCGCTGTCGGACATCAACGTCACCCCGCTGGTCGACGTGATGCTGGTGCTGCTGATCATCTTCATGGTCACCGCGCCGCTGATGACCTCCGGCGTGTCGGTCGATCTGCCGAAAACCGACGCCAAGCCACTGAACACCGACAGCGAGCCGCTGACGGTGTCGATCAACGCCGAGGGCAAGATCTTCCTGCAGAACCAGGAGGTGCAGATACCCGAACTGGTGAGCAAGCTGCAGGCCGTTTCGCAGAACGACAATTCGACGCCGCATCTTCGTGCGCGGAGACAAGGACATCTCCTACGGGCTGGTGATGCAGGTGATGGGCACGATCACCCAAGGCGGATTTACCAAGGTCGCCCTGCTCGCCCAGCCGCCCACCACCCCGCCCGCCGCTCGCCGACTCCGGCGACACCGCCGCCCGCATCCCGCAGACCGCCACCCAGCCGTGCCGCCCGCGGCCGCGCCGGCCGCGCCGGCCAAGGCCGGTTGAGCCGTTCCCGCGTGTGACACGCCATGTGGGGCGGGATGTTTCCGTCGGGGATGAATCCGGAACTGCGGCGCGGAGCCGCGGTCTCGGCCGGCCTGCACGTGCTGGTGCTGGCGATCCTGCTGATCGGCCTGCCGTTCTTCCGGCCGCCCGAAGCGCCGCCCGAGGAAGCCGTCGATATGGTCTTCCAGGGCACGGCGGCGAGTTCGATGCAGGCCCAGACGCCGGCTCCGGTTCCCGCCCCGGCCCCCGCGCCCACCCCGCTGCCCGGTGCCGCCGGCGCCGCAGCCCCCGCCCGCCCAGCCGAACGAGGCGCCGCCACCACCGCCGCCACCGCCTCCGCCGGCCCCCGCGCCGTCGCCGGCCCAGCCGACCGTCACGCCGCCGGTGCCCTCGCCTCCCCGCCGGTGCCCACACCGACTCCCGCCCCCACCTTGCCGCTGCCACCAGCCTCCACCGGCGCCGCCACCGCCCACGCCGACCCCAGCCGCCCCGGCTCCGCCCTTGCCGGTGCCGCCGTTGCCAGTGCCGCCACCGCCGATGCCGAGCGCCACCTCACAGCCGAACCCGACGAAGAACCCGGCGCCGCAGAGCCAGGAGCTGCAGAACACGCTGGAGAAGCTGCGCGCCATGGTGCACCAGACGCAGCCGCCGACAGCGCGGTCGAACCCGGCGCAGGGCGGCGCGCCCGAACGGCGGCGGCAGACCCAGCCGGCAACGACACCTCGGCGCTGACCGCCGCGCAGCGCGGCGCGATCGGCGATCACGTGCGGCCGTGCTGGACCACTGACCCCGGCGCGCTCGATCTCGACAAGATGCAGGCACTGCTGACGGTCACGACCGATCCGTCCGGCGTGGTGCGCGAGGCCGAGGTGGCCGCCGCCTGACCAGGGCCGGCTAAGCGACCCGCGGTTCCGCGCCTTTGCCGAGCGCGCGGTGCGCGCGGTGATGGATCCGTCCTGCGCGACGCTGCCGCTGCCGCGGGACATGCTCGGCAAAGTGAACGTACTGACCTTCCGATTCACGCCCATGACCCAGCGACCGGCCAACATGGAGGATGCGCCCCCTCCTCTCCGATGAGCGAGCGAAACCACACCTCCTCTGCCGCCTCCCTAATCCGACTGGAAGAGATGAGCATGAACGATCGTTGCACTAGTGATGTCTCCGCCGCCGGTGCGGCGCCGGCGTCTGCTGGCGGCGACGCTGGGCGGCCTGGTGCTGCCGGCCGGGGTGCGCGCGCAGACCGCGGCGCCGTCGGCCGCAGCGGCGGGCAGAGCGCCGTCATCGACGTGAACCGTGCCCGCGCCGCACCCATCCCGATCGCCTTGCCGGTGTTTGCCGGGGCCGACCCGGCGTCTCAGCAGCTCGGCACCGACATAGTCGGGGTGATTTCCAACGATCTCGCCAGCTCGGGGCTGTTCCGGGTGATCGACCAGGCGGCCTACATCCAGGCCGCCGCGGCCGGGTCGGACGTGCCGAACTTCCAGAACTGGGCCGCCATCGGCGCGCAGGCGCTGGTGACCGGCCGCGTGGCCGGCAGCGGCGGCGGCGTCCGCGTGGAGTTCCGCCTGTGGGACGTGCTGCCGCACCAGCAGATCCAGGGCACCGCCTATACCACCACGCAGGCCAACTGGCGGCGCATCGCTCACATCATCGCCGACGTGATCTACCAGCGGCTGCTGGGCGAGAAAGGCTATTTCGATACCCGTATCGTGTACGTGGCGCTGACCGGGCCGCGTGGGCGCGAAACCCGGCGGCTGGCGATCATGGACCAGGACGGCGCCAACAACCGGTATCTCACCAACGGCTCATGGGCCGTCCTGACGCCGCGATTTCTCGCCGAAGAACGACCAGATCGCCTTCATGAGCTACGCCAACGAACGTCCGCGCGTCTATCTGTTCGATCTCGGGTCGGGGCGGCAGACGGTGCTGGGCGATTTCCAGGGCATGACGCTGTCGCCGCGATTCTCGCCGGACGGAAACAGCGTGATCATGGCTCTGGCGCGGGGGCAGGGATCATCGATCGTGGTGGTGGATGTCGGCAGTCGGGCGACCCGGCAACTGACCAACGCGAACTCGATCGATGTCAGCCCATGCTACAGCCCGGACGGATCGCAGATCGTGTTCAATTCCGATCGCGGCGGTGATCCGCAGCTTTACGTCATGTCGGCCGGCGGCGGCGGCGCGACGCGCATCAGTTACGGCCGGGGACGCTACGGCACGCCGGTGTGGTCGCCGCGCGGTGACCTGATCGCTTTCACGCGCTACGGCGGGGACGAGTTGAATTTCTCGATCGGCGTGATGCACCCGGACGGCAGCGGCGAGCGGCTGCTGGCCGAAGGCTGGGACGTGGAGGGACCGACTTTCTGCCCGAACGGGCGAGTGCTGGCCTATTTCAGCACCACGCGGGCGACCGGCAGCCGGGGCGAGGGGTTTTCGTCGCATCTGGCATCGGTCGATATTACCGGTTTCAACCAACGGATGATCACGACGCCGACCGGGCGTCCGATCCGGCTTGGTCGCCGCTGGGGGGCTAACCAGGACCCGTTTTCGGCCACGCGGCGACGCTGGGTTTTTCTGCGCCGACGCGCCGAACGGATGGCAGCTTTGCCGCGCGCTGAAGCAATCGGGCACGCACCGCCGCGACGACAGGCCCCGTCACAACCAGAGGCGCGTAGCCATACGCCTCCCACATGAGAAAGGCGTCCACCGCACGCCTCGAAAAGTCCGGATGCAGCGCGATTGGCCTGTCACTCTTGTCAAAGTTGCCGCGGTCGCCGCCGTTCAGATAGGATTTGGCTGGCAGTCCCTCGGCCAGAAGCACGTCGTGTCGAGGTACCTCGACGTGGTAGTACATCACCTCGTCCACCGCCACCTGCACGATAGTGGCGCCGTTGATCAGGTACTGATCGGAATCAACACACCATCGACAAACACCGAGTGGTCCGGCGAAAACCGTAGATCACGCCGCGGCAGATCAGGCCCGAAGGCACCCGCGGCGATGCACACAGGCCAGACCTTGTGTGGTTCAGGATGACGACGGCAATCGACACGGCGGTAGCCGATCCACACGATCGGCCGCAACTCATCGAGGAGCGTCAATACTTCGTCGCCTGTCGTGAGCTGTTCCACCGCCATTTCGCCGTGCGACGTCGCGATACGAGTGCCAGCGGTGAAACACGGCACCAGTGTAACGATCGTGTCGTTCGTGCCGGGCGTCGCGCGAAAGCTGTCCAGGGAATAGTCGCCGGAGACCAGCAGTGACAGCGGCGCGGCAACGCTGCCCGACAGTGTCAGCGCGCCGGCATTTCCCGCCGTGCCTTTGGTGAAGATCGCGGTGGAATACAGCTAGCCCTGGACGTCGATGGTGTTGCCGATGCCGAAGCCGCTGATCGTCCCGTCCTCGGCGTCCGGCACGTCCAGCACAAGATCGCCGACCTGCTCGCCTGTCGAGGGGCTGAATGCGATGTTGACGCCGGCGTCGACCCCGCCGTTCACCTCCAGCGTCATCAGCGGCTCGATGGTGCCGGGTCCGCTTATGTTGCCGTCGATCTTGAGCGCGCCCGGTATCGGCTGGGTCGCCTGGACTGTGCCGCCGTTGTCGACGATCAGATTGCCTTTGATGGTGCCAAGTGCCGTCATCGCAACTCCGGCTATATCGACGGCGCCGACGGAGCCGGTTGCGCTCCCGATCGTCAGCTCACCGCCGCCGGTGACATCGATCGTGCCGAAGGCGACGTTGAGCGCATCGAAATTGGCGACGCCGGGAGACCCGCCCGCGCCGGTCACGTCGAGTTCGCCATTGGCCCCGACGAGCACCGAGGTGAGCAGCACGCTGGAACCATTGCCAATGGTAGCGTGTCCGACACCGACCACAGACGTTGCTGAACCGCAAGGCTAGACGGCAGGGCACACCTCATGCGTTGCGGCCGCCGTCCAGCGCAATGCCATTGGTACCAGGCGGCGGAAAGACGGACCCATCCGCCGTCATTCCCGGCTGATCCCCGTCATGGCCGCCTAATAATATCTGGGACAATCCAATTTCCCAGGAAACTGCACCTCAAAACATCCGGTGTGCCAACAGACCGGACGAGTGAGAACGTCAGACGCCCTCGTAGACCAGCTTCGTGAAGAATACTGGAGTGATCAGGAACTGGCCCCACTTGGCGTCAAATGCTGCGGTTGGCTTGGCGGCGATGGTGTCATCCAGGGAACGGCCCTGCTGCTTGAGCTTCGTGACGTTCTCGCGAACGGCGACGAGCATGTCGCGAAAGGATGCGAGTTCCGCCTTGTTGCTCGTTGGGCTCGCCTGGCCGGGCATATTGTGGCCGGGAATCACGATCGTCTCGTTGCTGACGGCCGCGACATTCGCCTCGGCTGCGTTGATCATTCCATCGATGCTGCCGCCGGACGAGTAGTCGATGAACGGATAAAAGCCGTTCCAGAACGTATCCCCGCAATGCAGTATATCCGCCTCGGCGAACGCGACCGAAATGTCGCTGTCCGTGTGTGCGGGGCCGTAATACTTCAGATGCAGTGTGGAACTGTTGAGACTGAGCATCTTCTCCGAGGCGAACACCTCGCTCGGCACGGCGGCCAGCGGCGCTGCGGGGAAGTTGTATTCCCAGTCTTCGACCCTCGTTGCCGCCAGCAGATGCTTGTGCGTGTTTTCATGCGCAAGGATGGCGGCGCCCTGCTCGTTCAGCCACTGGTTGCCGTCGGTGTGGTCGAAGTGCCAGTGGGTGTTGATCAGGTGTTTGATCGGATCGCGGCTGAGGTTGTTGACAGCTTCGAGGATGCGGGGGCGCGTCGCCGTGATGCCGGCATCGACAAACAGCTTGCCGTCGGCGCCTGTCAGGACGGCGATGTTGCCACCCGAGCCCTCGATGATCGTGACATTGCCGCGCAGCTTGTGGAGCTGAATGGGTGTTTTCGCTGCGTAGTCGCGAATCAGGTCCACGAGCTCGCGTGGCTCCGGAGAGGCTTCCGCCGGGCTGAACCAGCCGCCCTTCGCGTCGAGGCCAGCGGCGATCGCACAGCAGATACAGAAGCCGCGGCGGGACAATAAGTGGGGATAGCGAAAGGACATCGCGCGAAACCCCTGACCGATCGAGGCAGATTACCTCGTGCGACGGTCCTGCCCGTCAAGCCGGTGCAGATTTGGTACGGTTTAGGCGTGCAGTCCCAGGCTATCCGCGGGTGTTGGCCAGGGCGCAAGAAGTATTCGACGAAACAATAATACCACCCCGCGTTAAGTCCGACTCATCCCCGTCATGGCCGGCTGATCCCTGTCGTGGCCGGCGAAGGCCGGCCATCCACGTCTTTCCTGACTGCAAGCGCGAACAAGGTGGAATGGACGCGACAACGAGACATGGGTCACTCATTCGGCGGATTGGTACAACCCCGCACCCGTATCCGGATCAGAACAGTCCCGGCCACCGTCTCCGCACCGCCCACAGCACCCCCGCCGACAACGCCCCCGCGATCAGGTCATCGGCCATGACGCTCGCTGGGCCGCCCTGACGATCCGCCCAGCCGACCGGCCCCGGTTTCGCCACGTCCAGCAGTCGGAACAGTGCAAACCCGGCAATCAGCCCGAGCGGCGTCGGCCGCGACAATCCCAGCAGCGCCGTCCATTGCCCGGCAACCTCGTCAATAACCACCCATCCAGGGTCGCCTTCGATGCGCGCTCTCCCGATCGCCCACAGCCCGCCCAGACTGACCGCCCCGACCGCCACCGGCAGCACCCAGGCCGCCCCGCCCAGCAGCACCGCACCCAGCAGCGTCGCGACCGCCGATGCCGCGGTGCCCGGCGCCACCGGCACCGCCCCCACGCCCAGCCCGCCAGCCAGCAGGCGCGCAAACCGTTTCATTCCACACGATCGACGAAGCGCCGGATCGCATCCGCGACCGCCGGTTCGGACAAGATCGGCGCGTGACCGACGCCGGGCAGCCCCACCACCTCCATATCCGGCCGCTGCGCGCGCATGCGCGCGACCGTCTCGGGCAGCAGCACGTCGCTCGCCTCGCCGCGCACCAGCAGCACCGGCATCCCGGCAAGCGCACCGAAATAGGGCCACAGATCCGGTATGCTCGCCCATCAGCCCTGCAATTCTCGTGTCCCACAACGGGTGATACCGCCCATCATTCCCCGGCCCATAAGTCAGCGCCGCCATCAGCCGCCAGTCCTCCTCGGTCTCCAGCGACATATCCGGCAGCACCGACCGCAGATACGCCACGCACGCATCGAGGTCCGGCAAAGCCGGATCATGCGCGACGAACTGCCGAATGAAATCAGCGCCGGCAGAGCCGATCTCTGGCCCGATATCGTTCAGCACCACCGCCGCGACCAAACCCGGACGCGCCGCCGCCAGCCCCATCGCCAGCAGCCCGCCAAAACTGGTACCGACCGCAACCACACGGTGCAGGTGCAGCGCGGCGCACGCATCCATCGCGTCGCGCAGGCAGCATTCGGCGGCATAACGCCCGACCTGCTTGCTGCGCCCGGAGCGGCCACGCCCGGCATAATCCAGCGCCACGGTGCGGCGGCCGGTATCCGCGGCAACATGGGCGAAATCGCCGGCAGTGCGGACCAGCCCCGGCAGGCACAGCAGCGGCAGACGGCCATCCGCCACGCCCCATTCCAAAGCGCACAGCGTCAACCCGTCCCACGCCGACAGAAGATGAACTACGGGCTCCATTGCGCCAGCAGCGCCACCCCCGCCTCATGCAGGCGGGCACGATAGATCGTCACGTTCTCCAGCACCCGCTGCACGTAGTTGCGTGTCTCACCATATGGGATCAGCTCGATCCAATCGACCATATCGACCTTGCCGGTGCGTGGGTCGCCGTTATCAGAAAGCCACTGGCTCACCTTGCCCGGCCCGGCATTGTAGGCAGCCACCGCCAGCGGCAGCGACCCGGAGAACCGGTCCAGCAGGCCCTGCAGATAGGCGGCCCCAAGCTGCATGTTCTGCGCCGTATCGGTCACCAACGAAACCTGCGTGGCTGGCGCCGCGCCGATCTGGCGCGCCATGGCATCGGCCGTTCCCGGCATGAGCTGCATCAGCCCGCGTGCGCCGGCCGGGCTGACCACGCCATGATCGAAGCTGCTCTCCTGGCGCATCAGGGCGAACATCACCGCGGGATCGACCTGGGTTGTCGGCGGATCCACCGGCATCGGCCAGCCATCCTGCGGCAGCATCCGGCCCTCCAGCCCCATCCGGCGAGCAATGAACACCGACGCATCCGGCATTCCCAGCGCCAGCGCGAGCCGCGCGGCCAGCCCCTGCTCGGCGGGCGACGGCGCCACCTCGCCCATGCGCAGCAGGAAGGCGTGGGCGCGGCCGGGCTCGCCCCAGGCGATCAGGATGGCGGCAGCACGCACCAGCTCGTGAGCGACGAAGTCCCACGCCTGATCCTCGCTGAACGAGGGGTCAGTGGCGGCGTTGATGCGTGTCGCCGGATCCTCGCCCAGCGCTCGCGCAGCCAGTTGGCCATAAAATGTGGTGGGGTAGGTGGCAGCGCGCTCGTACGCGTCGCGCGGGTCTCGGCCCGCCGCCGCCTCTCCCCGACCGAGCCAGTAATAGGCGCGCGCCTGTGTGATGGCTGCATGCGACGTTGCGGCCAGGCGCTGGAACTGAGGGATCGCCGTGGGGGCGTCATGCAGCCGGCGGAGCGCGATGAACCCGGCCAGGAACGCCGAATCGGCACTGTCGGCCGAGGACGAGGCCAAATGGTCGTCCGCCATCAGATAGGCGCCCTGGTTATCCCCATCCTTCAGCAACTCGCGCGCAAGAATATTGCGCTCGGCCCAGAAGGCAGCGAGATGGTCGCCCGCGGTCTGCTCGGCGATAAACCCATGGTCGCGCCAAAAGCGCCAGCGCATCGGGGTCGCGCCGGGCGCGGCGCAGCCAGCGGGCTTCGTCCAGCACCAGGCCGGGACTGTCGCGCTGCGCTGCCGGAAGCGCGAGCACCCGCGCCATGGCGTCCGGCGCGTTCTGGATCAGCGCCAGCCGATCCTTCGCCGCGGCCCGCATATCGGACGGCAGGCGGGCGATTTGCCGCGCCGCGGCCGCCGGGTCCGACGAGGCGAAATGCTGGAACCGCGCCCATTCGTCGGCCGGGGTCAGGATTGGTCCCCAGCGCTTCAGGAAGGCCGGCTCGTTCACCGGATCGGCATAGCCCGCAACCCAGGCCGCCCGCGCCTCGGCGGCTGCCGCGTCCCCGTCGCCAGTATCGGCGCAAGCCGCGGCACAGCGCGCCAACGCGGCGGGAAGGGTGATCGGGGTTTGCATGCACAGGTTCAAAACCAACTCGTCGCTCGGGCTGGCGGCAATCGCCTCCTGCCGCCGGCGCTCGAGCGCCGCCTGGTTGGGCCAGTCGGGATTGTCCGCCATGAACGTGGCGATCTCGCCGGCGCCGGCCTGTCCCGGTGTCAGCAGCCGGAAATACAGCACCAGCTTCTCGGCAACCGGATCGGCATAACCGGACGCATCCGCCGCCGCCTCGGCCCACGCGTCGGCGTGGATCGCCGGCATCGGATTGCCGGCGGCACGCGCGGGGGCAACGGCGAACAGCAGCAGCCCGATCAGCAGGCGAGTCGGCCACGTCATGCGCTCTATCTAGCCGGTCCCGGCCTTGCGATGCATCCCCCAGGGGATTATGGCTTGGGCCGATGGCTAATGTTGCAGCGGAATCTGCCGATCTCCGGCATCCGCAACGGTTCGGAGGAGTCCATGTTCAAGGGATCGCTCGTCGCCCTGATCACGCCGATGCGCGCGGACGGATCGATCGACGAGAAAGCTTATGCGAATTTCGTGGACTGGCAGATCAGCGAAGGCAGCGCCGCTGTCGTTCCGGTCGGAACCACCGGTGAATCGCCGACACTCACCCACGAGGAGCACAAGCGCGTCGTCGAGATCGCGATCGACGTCGCCAGGGGCCGCGTGCCGGTGATCGCCGGTACCGGGTCGAACAGCACGGCGGAGGCGATCGACCTGACACGGCACGCCAAAAAGGCCGGCGCAAACGCGGCGTTGATCGTCACGCCGTACTACAACAAGCCGACCCAGGAAGGCATGTACCTGCACTTCAAAGCGATCGCCGACGCCGTCGATCTGCCGATCATCATCTACAACATCCCGCCGCGCAGCGTCGTCGACATGAGCGTGGAGACGATGGCGCGGCTGGCGCAGCACCGGAACATCGTCGGCGTGAAGGACGCCACCGCGAACCTGGCACGTCCGCTGCACACGCGCCGCAACTGCGGCGCCGGCTTCTGCCAGTTGTCCGGCGAGGATCACACCGCGGTCGCCTTCCTGGCTGCCGGCGGCGACGGCTGCATCAGCGTGACCGCCAACGTGGCGCCCCGGCTGTGCAGCGAGATGCACACCGCCTGGCAGGACGGCCGGGTAAACGAGGCGATCGCGATCCAGGACCGGCTCTTGCCGCTGCACGACGCGCTGTTTTCCGAAACCAGCCCGGGACCGGTGAAGTTCGCCGCCAGCCTGCTGGGCAAGACCGCCGACCATTGCCGCCTGCCGCTGGCCCCGCTGGCCGAGGCGACGCGGCAACGCGTGCAATCGGCCATGACCGAGGTGGGATTGCTGAACTGACAACCGGCCACTCCCGCCCGCCCGTCATCCCGCCCACCCCGTCATTCCCGCCCACCCCGTCATTCCCGCCCACCCCGTCATTCCCGCCCACCCCGTCATTCCCGCGAAAGCGGGAATCCACCAGCCGTCGCGGACTTCCACCCAACGGGACTGACGCGATAACTCGCCCCCAATCCAAGTCGCCCGGAGGCGTGCAGACGAAAACTGATGCCGGAATCCAAACCGAAAAAAGGCCTGATCGCACACGGTATCGTCGCCCAGAACCGCAAGGCGCGGTTCGATTACGCGATCAAGGACACCGTGGAAGCCGGGCTGGTGCTGCGCGGTCCCGAGGTGAAGTCCCTCCGCCACGGCCGCGCCACCCTGACCGAAGCCTGGGCCGGCGAGCGCGACGGCGAGATGTGGCTGTTCAACGCCTACATCCCGGAATACCAGGGTGGCGTGCTATCGCGCTTCGAGCCCCGCGCACCCCGCAAGCTGCTGCTGCGGCGCAAGCAAATACAGCAGCTTGCCGGATCGGTTTCGCGCGAGGGCATCGCCCTGGTACCGTTACAAATTCATTTCAACGATCGCGGCCGCGCGAAGGTGCTGCTGGGCCTGGGGGAAGGGCGCAAGAAGGCCGACAAGCGCGCGGCGATCGCCGCACGCGACTGGCAGCGCGACAAGGCCCGGCTCATGCGGATGCGCGGCTAAGGAATGGTCCTGACCCAGCGGAACGCCCCGTCATTCCGGCGAAAGCCGGAATCCAAACGGCCTGCACGTAATACCAAAAGGCGGAAATCGCGACCCCGACGCGCCGCCGCCCACCGCACCCACCGTCATGCCTGGGACAAGCCGGCTTGTCCCGGGCATCCACGACTCCCCCCGGTACCGAGCGACACGCCGTGGATGCCCGCATCAATCCGGAGGTTCCCTCGCCAAGACCCGAAATGCGAAATCTATCCTGGCATCGCGCGTCGGTAGTAGCTACAACCGCTCCGGAAACCGTGATCGAGACTTCGTCAATGCGCCGCGGGCTCTTATTGATTTTCCTTGTTCTGGCCGGGTGCAGCTCTCTGCCCAGCCTTCCGGAGCAGGGCTTCGTTGACCAGGCCGGCTGGCGCCATCAGCAGACCCAGCGAGACGTTGACGCGATCATTGCCGGGATGAACCACGCCCGCTCCCAATCGGAGCGTATGGCCAAACAAGCTCCGCAAACTCCCGCCGGATCGCTGCAATCACCCACCGTGCTGGAACATAACTGACTCGTATCACCTGACTGCCGTGCGCGCCTCGTCCGCCTGAACCGCGCTCAGCGCACCAGCGGCACCGTCACCCCGATCATATCGCCTTCACGCACGATCGAGGCCAGACGCTGTTCGTCCCAGTCTTCGGTTCCCCCCGGCCGCATCGGCAGCACCATCCAGCGATAATCGGCGGTCGAAATCAACCACCTGGATGCGCACGCCGTCCGGCAACCGCGTTCCCCATTCCAGCAGCAACCCGCGCGGATCACGCACCGCGCGCGCCCGATACGCCGCCGACTTATACCAGAACGGCGGATACCCCAGCACCGCACGCGGATAACAACTGCACAGCGTGCAGACCACCAGGTTGTGGACCTGCTCCGTGTTCTCCAGCACCCCGAGAGGCGGCGCACCCCGCATCGGGATACCCATCGTTTCGGCTGCCCGTGCGCCGTCCTCCAGCATCAACGACCGGAAATCCGCATCCACCCAGGCCCGCGCCACCATGCGCGCGCCCTGGCCCGGCGAGGCCCGCTCCGTAATGGCAATGCGCTCGGCGATCTCCGCCGGCGTGGCGATGCCCTTCGCGGCCAGCAGCCCGCGCAGCCCGTTCAGCAACCTCTCGCCGTCGGTTTCCAGGATGGTCATGCCGGCTCCAGCCAATGCTCGAAGATTTCCACCAGCAACGAATCTCCCGTCCGGCCCTCATGCCAGATCGCCGGCTGGTCGAAGGCGACGTGATACAGCGTGCGCTTCGGGGCAGGGCGGGCGAACGCCAGATCCTCCGGGTTCGCGAACTCCCCCAGCCGGCGAACCACGCGCCCCTTCTCCCCGCGCAGATAATGCGGCGTACGGATATGGCACGGCCCCTTCGTCTCCGGCCACTCATTCTTCACCCGCACCAAAGTGCCGGCCGCGTACGCCATCACGCCTGCTCCAGCGCGGCGCGCAATTCGGCCTCGGAGATGACGCCCTTGCGCAGCAGCGTAGCGGTGATGGAGCGGATCCAGCGCTGATAGTAACTCAGCCGATGATACGTCTCTTCCGGTATCGCCTCGATCCCCGCGCCGCAGCTCATCGACGGTCATCAGCCCCTTCACGCTGAGCACCTGGCGCAGCGCATCCACCTCCTTGTCGAAATCGGTCAGCGCGTGCGGCTCGGTATCAACCGGCTCGCACATGAATTTCGGCACACCGCCGAGATCGTGGTGCGCGCGCGGCACATCCTTTTCCATTCCTCCGAGCATAGAGCAATATCAGCCTGACTGGAATCGCGGAGCGATCTTAGGCTGATGAAATTGCCCGCGAACTATGAGCTAGGGCGGGTTCACCCTGGGTGAAACGGCTCTACCCCCCGCCGTCACCGGGCCGCAAGCTGGGGTTGCTGGTGAGTTGAAATGTCTGGGCTCGACCCAAAACCTCTTGCCGTCAAAGATAGTGGACCCGCCTGATCGCAGCTTCCGCAGACTGGTCGTGACCCACAGGAATGGTAAGCTCGCTCGAAGGCCCGTTGAGCGTGGCAGTGAGGTTTGAATGGCTCAGCCGTCCCCCGCGCGTTCCGTGTTTGGATCCCTGGTGCTGATCGTCATTGTCATCGGTTGCGGTGCCGCTGCCTTCGCCTACACGGCGGGATGGTTCTCGCCTCAGCGCCTCACGCCGAACAAACTGGTGGATGCGTTCACGCCGCCAGGCGGTCAGCCGCCGCTCGGCCATCGCCGGAACCATGCCAAGGGCATCTGCTTCACTGGCATCTTCGAAGCGAATGGGGCCGGGTCGGCGCTGTCATACGCCCACGTTTTCACCCGCGGTCAGTATCCCGCCCTTGGCCGCTTCAATCTTGCTACCACCGATCCGAACGCGCCGGATGCAACCGTTCGGGTACGCGGCATGGGACTGCAAATCTCGCCGCCGGACGGGCCGGAATGGCGCGCCGCCATGATCGATCCCCCATTCTTTGCGGTATCAACGCCTGATGCATTTTATGAGCTGCTACTTGCCTCGGCGAGCAAGGACCCGAACGCGATGAAGACATTCGCCAGCCGACATCCGGAGATCGCGGCGTTTGGCGCCTGGGGCGAGAACGCCCCCTGGACGGGCAGCTATGCGGAAGATCGGTTCAACAGCCTGGACAGCTTCATCTTTACCGATAATTCCGGCACCGAGCGCGCGGTGCGATGGTCGCTCCTGCCGGCGGCGCAACCGGTGGCGGTCTCGCCCGCCGATCTGGCAAAACGTGGCCCTAACTTTCTTGAACAAGAAATCACCGAGCGGGTCCGCGGTGCGCCCCAGCGGTGGACAATGGTGGTGACTGTAGCCAATCCCGGCGATCCGACCGCGGATCCCAGCAAGGCGTGGCCGCCGGGCCGCCGCACCGTCGACGTCGGTACGCTTGTGGTGCAGCAGATCGAGCCCGAGCGGGACGGCCCTTGCCGCGACATCAACTTCGATCCGACCGTCCTGCCGCCCGGCATGCGGACTTCGGATGACCCGTTCCCGGCCGCGCGGTCGTCCGCCTATGCGAAGTCATATGACCTTCGCACGGCCGAGGCCAAGGACTATCCCCGAACTGCAACGGACTCCAAGCCATGACCGGGGCCCGCAAACATTTCACTCCGCTCCAGCGCCTGCTGCACTGGCTCATGGCGGTCTGCATCCTGGCGATGCTATTCATCGGTGTGGGCATGGTGTCCACCATCGAGCCGAAATATCTGACGCTGGTTTCGATTCACAAACCGATCGGGATCGCAATTCTGGTGCTTGTGCTCGTCCGCCTGGTGGCGCGCCTGCGCTATGGTGCGCCGTCGCTGCCCGCCAATCTGCCCGAACCGATGAAGCTCGCGGCGCACTTGTCGCATTACGCGCTCTACGCTCTCATGATCGGCATGCCGCTGATCGGCTGGGCGATGCTGTCGGCCGCCGCCTACCCGGTGGTGCTGTTCAGAGGCATGCGCCTGCCAGCGATCCTACCGCAGAGCGACAGCCTGCATGCACTGCTCTGGGATGCGCACTTCTACCTCGCTTTCGTGTTCTTTGCCTTGATCCTGTTGCATGTCGCAGCGGCGCTCTTCCATGCGCTCGTCCGACGTGACGGCGTATTCGAGGCGATGGCGCCTGTGCCGGCTCACGACGAGGTCGCAGCCGCCGAATAAACAGGCTGTTCCGGGGGATCAGGGACCGCCGCTTTCCACCCCAATCCGACAATCCGGCCAGCCACCCTTGGCACTCCGCTGCGACATGGCCGCGGTCTTCCGCATCGCCCCCATCACGGCTGGAACGAGCATTCTCGCACCCCTCCCGCCATTCCCCGCGAAAGCGGGAATGCACCTCGCGCAGCAACGTATCGGTGATGGAGCGGATCCGGCGGCGATAATAGCTGAGCCGATGATACGTTTCTTCCGGTATCGCCTCGATCCCGCGCCGCAACTCATCGACGGTCATCAGCCCCTTCACGCTGAGCACCTGGCGCAGCGCATCCACTTCCCTGTCGAAATCGGTCAGCGGTATTGACCGGCTCGCACATGAATTTCGGCACACCGCCGAGATCGTAGTGCGCGCACGGCACATCCTTGTCGATGGCGGTCAGTCAAGCCCGCGCC
Organism: uncultured Pseudomonadota bacterium; assembly: GCA_963810715.1. Classification (GTDB taxonomy): domain Bacteria; phylum Pseudomonadota; class Alphaproteobacteria; order Acetobacterales; family Acetobacteraceae; genus DATDIC01. The sequence continues at coordinate 177,263 of CAWEOZ010000008.1, forward strand.
GTCACGGCCCAGCAAGCTTTGGGGGCGGGTGAGTTCGAATGTCCGGCTTCGACCTAAATCGCTCGCCAGGCTACCGACCGCATGGTTCCGAAAGAAGCCGCGCGCGTGCCTCTTGCAACATCCGGGCCCGATCGGATTCTCCAAACGAGCAGAACAATGCTAGATTGGCTTCATGGACAAGACCATTCGCCGTTACACCGATTTTGCGGAAATGAAGGCGGACGAATACCGCTACTGGCAAAGCCGACCTGCCCATGAGCGTGTCCAGGCCGTGTCCGAACTCAGCCAAGAACAATATGCGCTGAAGGGCGCGGCACCAGATGTACCCAGACTTCAAAGAACTCTTGTCCGTTTTGAACGAGCACCGCGTTAAGTATCTTGTCGTCGGCGCCTACGCCGTTCCATTCACGCACAGCCGCGCGCGACCAAAGACCTCGACATTCTCATAAAGGCGGACGCCAAAAACGCGCGGAAGGTTGTTACGGCATTAGCGCAATTCGGCGCGCCACTTGAGGGCCTGGCCGAGGGCCGGACGAAGATGTTCGTCTCGCTATTCCAGATACGGCGTCAGCACATCTTCGATCCATTTCATGAATGCGCGGACCCGGCGCGACAGATTGCTCCGATGTGCTACGACGAGGGACACGGCGATCGCCCGGCGACGAAATTCGGGTATGATCTCCACAAGCGCTCCACTCTCCAAGTATTGGCCAATCCCCAAGAGTGGCGCCTGAATCAGGCCAAGGCCGGCGACGGCAGCGGCGTCGTAGGTCTGCGCGCTGTTGACGTGTAGCGCACCTGGCAACTGAAGCGTCGCATAGCTGTCGCCGTCCGGATATTCCCATCCAATGGGTCTTGCGCCCAGCATCGTCGAAAAATGAATTGTCCGATGTTCCTGACGCTCGAGATCTTCTAGCGATCGAGGGACGCCATAGCGCGCCAGATAGGCGGGACTGGCAGCGTTGACCATGCGCAACAGGCCCAGCGGGCGGGCAATCAGCGTCTCGTCCCCGATGGGACCAAGCCGCAATACGCAGTCAAACCCCTCTTGAACCAGATCAACCTGGCGATCCGTACTCGACACCTCCAGCTCCAACTTGGGGTGAGCCGCCATGAAAGCCGGCAAGGCCGGCACGATCGTTGTGCGCGCCACCTCGGTCGGAAGATCGACCCGTAAACGCCCGCGAAGTGCCACTCGATCGCCTGCGAACATCGAGTGCAGGTCATCAACTTCAGCAAGCAGATCGCGGGCACGCGCATGAAATGCGCGTCCGTCCTCCGTCAACTGCACGCTGCGCGTCGTCCGGTGCAGGAGCCTGACACCCACATCTTCTTCGAGCTTGCGGACCGCCGTTGAGGCCCTCCCCTTTTGGATGCCCAGGCTATCGGCCGCGTGGGTGAAGCTCCCCATTTCCGCTACCGTTATGAAAATGAGGATGGGTTCGAGATTCTGCATTTTACGTGCCTCGGTATTGTTCACCACAGAGAGAACAGTGAGTTCATTTCCTCGGTGTTTATCATACCTGAGAGACACAGTAAGCTCCGAATATGGGATCCCCCCATCGGAGAATGACAAGTGTCCGCAACTATGAACCTGCATCACGTGCCTGAAACTATGACCTTGCATCGCGCCCTGTGGGCCGGCCGGATAATGAGCGCGTTTGTCGTTATCGCTCTGGTGGCAGACGGCACTATTCAGCTTTTCGCGCCGGCACAGATCGCGAGCACGTTGCAGGAAACCGGGTTCGCGATGGACCTGACCCGTGTCGTGGGTCCGATCATACTCGCCTGCGCCATTCTTTACGCCATCCCGGCCACCGCCGTCCTCGGCGCGATCCTGGTGACTGGCTTTCTGGGAGGTGCCATCTGCGCCCATGTCCGCATTGGTGAGTTGGGGTCACCGCCGGAAATCATTTCCCTGCTTCTGGGCGCGATGACATGGGGCGGCCTCTACGCGCGCGATCCCCGTATCCGGGCCATTCTGCCGCTCATCCGTTGAACAAGCAGGGGCAATGCTCCGTCCCTCATGATCAGGAGAAAATTCATGTTTTTGGTAATGGGAATCACGGGAAATGTTGGCGGCGTAACGGCCGAACATCTGTTGACGCACGGCAAGAAAGTGCGCGCGCTCGTCCGCAATCGCGAGAAGGCGGCTCACTGGGCGAAGCGGGGCGTGGAACTGGTAGGCGGCGATTGGAATGATTCGGCAGCCATCGAGCAAGCGCTCAAAGGCGTCGAAGGCGCGTTCGTCATGTTGCCTTCTGTCTGGGCGCCCTCGCCCGACTACAAAGAAGCAAAAGGCGTGATCGCGAACTATGTCGAGGCGCTCACCAAGGCAGCGCCGCCGCGGGTGGTTGCGCTTTCCTCGATGGGTGCGAACCGAACCAGCGGGCTCGGGATGATCACGGCCTTGTCGCTTCTGGAGCAAGGCCTTCGCACCCTGACATCGCCAATCGCATTCCTGCGCGCAGGCGGCTTCTTCGAAAACTTCCTCTACGGCTTGCAGGTCGCCCAGGGCGGAACGCTACCGGTTTACTACAATCCGACAAACCGGAAATCGACCATGGTCGCGACGAACGATATCGGCGCGGAGGTCGCAACCCTTTTGACCGGGCCAGCGTGGTCAGGGCAGCGCGTCGTCGAGCTTGGTTCGATGGTCAGCGCGGATCAAGTCGCGGAGCAATTGGGTGAAGTCCTGAATCTCGACGTGAAAGCCTTTGCAGTCCCGCGTGCAGGGTGGGCGGAAGCGTTCGAGCAATTCGGCATCCCGAAGGGCTACACCGGACCTGCCGAAGAAATGTTTGAGGCGGTGAACGCGGGATGGATGGACCTCGGAGTCGATGGCACGGAGCACGTAGCGGGTACGACGTCGGCACGTGATGTATTCGAGGCTGCACAGAACGCCGCTAAGGCGTAAGTCCGGGACGGATCAGGCATGAGACGGAGACTGCCCGCTTCTGCGTCGGACGCGTCGCGGGAAGCGCTCAACAGTTCAAAGCAACGCGAAGCGCCTCCACTCCCGCCTGACCTTCTGAATCTCCGGGAGGATTTAGTAGTTTCTGTTTCATGATGCATGCATCCGGTGGTGCATAATTCATATGTGGACGGCCCCCGCGTGCAAGGGTTTTCGTGGCTGTTCTGGCGATATGGTCAGGTGCAGTCATATGTCCGGCCCTTCGGTGCGGTGCACATGACCGCTGGCCCTGATGGAGTTCGCTGATCGGGTCCCAATCAAGACTACGCGCTTCGTTGCGCCTTGAATTTCCCGGGTCTTCCCGATCCGCGGCTCGACCGCTCGCCATCACGTCCGCTTCACCCTCGCATGATGTGTGGGCTTCGGCGACTATGCCGGATGCCCGAGAACCTGTTTCGCCCGGTAGCCATCCCCGCGCATCATCACCGCCCACACGATGCGGGCAGTCTTGTTGGCCAGCGCGACCGCGGCAACCTTGGTCGGCTTGCGCGCCAGCAATGCGCGCACCCATTCGCCGTCGCGTGTCGGTCGGTTGCGCGCATGGCGCAGCACCGCGACCGCACCGGCAATCAGCAGGCTGCGGATGTATTTGTCGCCGCGCTTGCTGGTGCGGCCCAGCCGCTCCTTGCCGCCGCTGGAGTTTTGCCGCGGTGTCATCCCAAGCCAGGCGGCGAACTCGCGGCCCGACCGGAACAGAGATGGATCGGCGACTGTCGCAGCAATCGCGCTGGCACCCATGACGCCGACACCCGGCACGGTCGCCAGCAGCTGGCTGACCCGGCTGTGCCGGTGCCATCTGGTCAGGCGCAGCTCGATCTCCCGCACCCTGGCCATCGTGTCATGCAGCTGGTCCACGATCAGCTGCAGGATTGATCGCGCAAGCTCCGGGAGCCGCTTCTGTTCATGAGCAACTTGCTTTCGTCAGCAGCTCGACATGTCGCAGGCCCTGAGGCGCGATGATGCCGAACTCCGCCATGTGGGCACGCAACGCATTGACCAGCATGGTGCGCTGCCGGACCAGCAGGTTGCGCGCCCGGTGCAGCATCAGCACGGACTGCTGATCGACGTCCTTCACCGGCACGAAGCGCATCGAAGGACGTGTCACTGCTTCACAGATCGCTTCAGCATCCGCCGCGTCGTTCTTGTTGCGTTTGACATAGGCCTTCACGTAGGCCGGCGGCATGAGCTTCACCTCATGGCCCAGCGCCGTCAGCTCGCCGCGCCCAGTGGTGCGCCGTTGCACAGGCTTCCATGCCGACCAGGCTCGGTGGTAGCGACTGAAAGAACGCGAGCACTTCGCTGCGTCGCAGCTTACGACGGGCGACCACCTGTCCACCAGCGTCGACGCCGTGAACCTGGAACCAGTGCCTGGCGAGATCCAGACCGATGGTGGTAATCTGCATGGCGGACGGCTCCTCTCGTTGTGGCGTTCACTGACGACCACGTTGTGGCACATCGATGCCGGGAGCGGGGGCCGTCCACCCCATCAAGAATTATGCGCGAGCGCGCCTAGTCGGACTGCGCCCGCTCCCTTAGCCTCCTCCGCCATTTGGCGCTCTCCTGCTTGGGCAATGTGCCCCTGCCATGTATCTCAACGAGCGCCTGGTGGTGTCACGGTCAGGCGTCGCGGAGACACTTTACCTATGGTGCAAAACTCAACCAGACCGTGTGAGAACGCGCTTCAGGGCGGAGAGGAGCGCGACCCAGGATCCAACAGCTTCGAGCAGCGCGACCGGACGCGTGAGACGCTGAAATCGGCCCTTTTGGTATCCCTTCGATGCGATTTTCCGGTCAAGCGGTGCGATACGACCAGGCGACCGGGCTATTCAGTGCGGCTTGCCCGTCACTGCGGCCATGAGCTCATCGAAGGCAACAAGGTTGAGCCCCCGTCTGATGTTGTACACGAGCGCGGTAAGACTAAACTCAGCCCGGACTTTTTCCAGACCGCGCATCAGGAACGCGCCCTGATACATCCACTGCTTGATGCTACCGAACGGGTGCTCGACCGAGCAGCGGCGCTGGTCAAGAATGTCCGGACGCCGCGCGAGCCGGGCGGCCATGCGGTCCAGCACGGCCTCGTTCTCCAGCCGCGACACCGAGCGAAACTGGTTGCCTGTGCATCGAGACCGCAAGGGGCAGTCTCGACAGGCCGCGCGGTTGGCGTAGTTGATCTTCTTCAGCCCGCGCATGAGGGATGACGAATATGGCTGAAGGCGCTGCCCGGCAGGACAGATCATGCTGTCCGTCTCGGCGTTGTATTTGAACTCGTCCTTGCGGAACAGGCCCGCTCTCACCGAAGGGCCGCGCTGCGGGCGGGGCACATAAGGCACCATCCCAGCCTTTTCGCAGGCCTCGATGTCCTCGATCTTGAAGTAGCCCTTGTCGGCGACAACGTCGATCGTCTCGATACCAAGGGTCTCCTTCGCTGGTTTGGCGGTCTCCGCCAGCAGGCCCATATCGACGACCTGGTTTGTGACCTGCTGCTCGACGATTAGTTTGTGCTTGGTATCGACCGCAATCTGCGCATTGTAGCCCACAGCAACATGGGTGTGCGCGGCCATCGCCCGGCTGTCCGGATCAGTCAGCGAGATCTGGTCCTCGCCGGTCCGCTCCAATTCCTCCAGCATCTTCTGGCATCGATCGCGGCGCTCGCGAACCGCCGCGATCTTCTCCCCAGGTTCTTGACCCGAGATCCACCGGTGGCCTGCTCGGCGGCGTCGCTGTGGTCGAGCCGTTGGAGATAGTCATCGAGCTTCTTGTCGGCCAATTTGATGAACTCGCTCAGCGAGGCACGGGTGAAGTTGCGGTCCTTGTTGTTGACTGCCTTGATGCGCGTGCCGTCCACTGCCAGAAGCTCACGGCCGAACAGGTCCAACTGCTTGCAAAGCAGCACGAACTGGCGGAACACCGGGCGGAAGGCCGTGCGGTTGTCGCGACGGAAGTCGGCGATGGTCTTGAAGTCCGGTTTCAGCTGCCGCAGCAGCCAGATCACCTCGATATTGCGGTGGGTCTCGGCTTCCAGCCTGCGGCTCGAACGCACCCGGTTCAGGTAACCGTATATATAGAGTTTCAGCAGGTCGGACGGTGCGTAGCCAGGACGGCCAGTCTCCTTCGACTTAACACGGGCGAACCCCGCCGCCGCGAGGTCGAGCCCGGCGACAAAGGCTTCGATGAACCGCACTGGGTTCTCTGGGCCAACATACTCGTCCAGCGATTCCGGCAGAAGCAGGGTTTGCGAACGGTCATGACCGGTGATGTGCGTCATGCCGCAATTCTAACGCGCGCCGCACCGCGCCGGAATCCGTTTTGGCGGAGTTTTCACACGGTCTGCAACAATTATGCAACGTTGGCTAGCGCGCTGAAAGTATGGAGCCTTTCAGCAAATTGTGCTATTTTGGGACACTATGAGCACAGAGCCAGCACAGCCAGAAGACCTCGCGAACCTCTATCGTCGCGCTTTTGACGAGTATGGGGCGCGTGCGCTTTGGAACATGCGCCCGGTCAGAAACCCGACCCCGGCGGACGCCTTGGCGATCACCAAGGCATTGCGCACGCATGGCCGCATGGACGGGCGGCGGCTCGCAGAGCGAATCGAAGAGCTTTGCCGTGCCCATCAGTAAGTTCCAATCGGACGTGCTGCGGCTCTTGGCAGCGCAGCGCAGCCCCGACAGCTACATAGCGGGAGGCATTGCGATCAACCGGCAAGGCCCGCGCTTCTCAGGCGACATCGACATTTTTCATGACTCTGCAGCCCGGCACGAAAGCGCCGTCAGGGCAGACGAGGCCGCGCTCGCCGCTGCCGGTTACACACTCACATGGCCGCCAGCCCAACGCACCGGGAAGCACGAGGCGACTATCGAAAAAGGCGGCGAGCAGATGCAGCTTGAATGGGTAACGGACTCCGCTTTCCGGTTTTTCCCGACGCAGCCCGACGAACTCTTTGGCTACGTGCTGCATCCGGTCGATCTGGCGACCAACAAGGCGTCAGCAGCGGCAGATCGCAGAGTGCCGCGTGATGTTGTCGATCTTGTCACCATCCACGAAAACATCCTGCCGCTTGGGGCCGTCGTCGCGGCAGCTTGCGGCAAATTCATCGGCACGACGCCCGAGGAAATGCTGGCCGAGATCACGCGGCACAGCCGTTTCACGGCGGAAGAATTTCAGGTTTTGGCGACCGAGCGGCTGACCGATTTACCAATAAGCCCGTTATCCGGCACCCGCTGTGTCGCCATCAGTTACAAATGTGACCGGATTACGCGACACTAGGAGAACGCCTCATCGTGTCGCTCGACAAGGTTGCTTCCGCCAGGCGGACTGGCCGCGGATTCGAACAGCGCGCCATGCAAGGGCACTTGCTCGACCACATCCTCAGGAAAACTAGCTAGAGCAACCAGAAATGCGGAGGCAGAGGCCGGGGTCAGTGGAAAGGACGAGGAACATTCAGCCCTTGCGCTGGTGAGTATTCGACGGCTGATGGGTCGTGCCACTGCGTTTGGCTGATTGGCGAATATGTAAGGCGGAGTGCTCATGCTACTCGGCCGTATGACTGACCCATGTCTCATCGTCGCACTTGTCGCGTCCACCCACGTCTTTCGCGCTTGCAGTCAGGAAAGACGTGGGTGACCGGGACAAGCCCGGCCATGACGGGGGTGGGTGGCGGGGACAAGCCCGGCCAGGACGGGGGTGGATGCCCGGCACAAGGCCACTGCTGTCCGGAATGGCTCATTAGAACCCCAGAATGAATTGGCAGGACGGTGGCGCGGGGATCGGCTCTGGTGGCGGGTGAAGCAGTGCATCGAGCGACCTGCGTTGCATAAGTGCGGCGCCGATCAGGCGGAATGCGGCCTGGGTCGACAATGCGGTCCGGCCACGCAGCTGTGCCAGCCGAACCAGCAAGAACGCGATGAGCGCTGCCAGGATCTGCAAGCTTACCGCATTGTGGCTGCTGCCGAGGAAGCGCTGCAGCCGAAGGTTTTGCTTGATCCACCTGAAAAACAGCTCGATCTGCCAGCGCGCCTTGTAGAGATCGGCAATCGCGCCAGCGGATGCCTTCAGATCGTTGGTTACCAGGATCAGCACCCGGCCGGTGCTGATCTTCACCGTCCCAGCCGCACCGGCCCCTGATACGGGTTGCGCCGGCTCGAGGCGATGCGCTCGGGCAGACGCACGATCTGGTCTTTCAGGATGTGACTTGCCGATTTGGGAACCCGGCGCGTGCGCAGCACGGTAACCGGCGTGTTCACCTTCAGCCGCGTCACGAACCGGCACCGTGCCGCCTGCAGGCGAGCCCAGAAGTCGTAGGCGTAATAGCCGAGATCGAACACGTAGGTGAGACCGGCCTCGATCGGGAACGCCTTGGCCATGGTGATGTCGCTGACGTGCGACGACGTCACGCCGAAGCAGGTCGTGCGCCCCAGGATGGGATCGAACACCACGTGCAGCTTGATGGCTCCGTCGACCGCCCATGCGCGCACCAATTGGCCCGCATGGATGCGTGTCGCGTCGATCAGTCGCAGGGCATCGCGTCCCAGGGCCGGCGAAAGCCGGGCCACCATCGCCGACAAGTGAGCCGCCACCGCCTCGAACGGCGCCGTCGGACGGGTCGCATTGGCGTCCGCCAAGGTCGCACGCCGCACCTGTCCCACACCCAGATGCGCCAATGCGCCCTGATGATGCGCGAGCAAATTCACCAGCTCTCGAAGCGATCGCGCGCCTGCCATCTGGGCCGCCACCAAGGCGACCAGGTGCGCCCACTCGGTCAGGCCCCACTTGGCACGCCCCACTTGGCACGCCCCACTTGGCACGCCCCACTTGGCACGCCCGACTTGGCACGCCCGACCACCGCCTGGCGGAATACGCCGCGCGATATCGCGCGCATCAACTGGCCGACCACGGTAGGCTGGAATGGCATGGCCTGGGCTCTCCGAGCTTCGATTTGCTGTGGGCTTCGCAAAACCCAGTCGAATCCAAGCCATGCGCCTCGTCTACTGGTTTCTATTCCGGACAGCAGTGGGCTTGTCCCGGCCATGACGGGGGGTCTGGTGTTAGTCGGGCGATGTGCGCGCGCTTCGTTGCACGAACGCCGACGGCGGCACGATCGGAATTCCACGAAAGGGAGTCAGCACCAGCAGATCGGCATCACCCGAGACGATCATGTCGGCCTTACCGTTCACCGCAATTTCCAGAAATTTGTCATCGGTCGCATCGCGGCACACGGCGATGCGTTCGGTGATGGTCACCGCTTCCGCCGCCGCCATGAGCTTGCGCATCCAGTCGGCCGTGGTCGGATCAATCAGCGCGGCAAGTTGTGGCCGGGCGATCACCTCGAATAGCTGCCGCTCAGTGACGGTCGATTTCAGGAGCGTGCCGCGCTGCGCCACGATATGCAGCACGAGAGCCGGAAAGGATTTGTCCTTGAGTGCGGCGCTGACAAAGACATTGGTATCGACAACGACCCCCATCCAAGCAGCGGTTCAACGTCCCAACGGTTCAACGTCCCTCTGCGCTTGCTTGATAAGGCGGTCGATATCGTCGTCGGACAGGCCGGCCGCCACAACGCGCGCCCGCGATGCCCGGCGGCCGGGGATAATCTCCCGTTCCGCCTCGATGGTGAGTGTCACCTTTTTCATCGGAGCCGATGCCCCGCCGCTTTAATTCGGCTGCCACGTCGCCGGCCGTCACCTCGATCGTCTCCCGAGCTTCGGTCAGGAATTGCTGCCCTTCCGGCCGAGGCATCATAGCTCGGCTAGTGCATTGATAATATCACAGTTGCCGCGCCCGCCATGGCTCGGCCAGTTGGAGCCGCTGCCAGCCCGCACCGGCAGAGCGAACGACGGGACTTCTGAACTGGCCCTTCCCGCCCCCGCCGCGCACCGGGCGTCGCTCGACACGTTTACTCTCATCAGCAGACTGACGCCGATCCCGAGCAGCGCGCCACGGATTTCTGCTGGCGGGCTCAACCGCTTATTCGCTGATATGGAGGAGATGCCGCCAAACGAACTTTGTCTAATAGTTGGCGACGATAAACGGGCATTTCAGCCGATGCCGCGACAGCCCGGAGAGGGCTTGATGTCAATGGCAGACCCTTCCCGCCCCGCAGTAAAAACCTCGTTCGAGAGCGTCCTTGCACAGGGGGCGCTGTGGCAAGGAAATTGGTTGCCGGGCCGCCCCGTCTGCAGCACCATGAAGAGACTGATCGGAAGCTCCGGCATGGTTGTTGTGTGAGAAATTGCCGCGATCGTGCCGGGCTGGGAGGGTAACGATGTCAGATAACCAGAAGGCGACGGCCGAGGTCCGCTCCGAAGATCCGGAGAGAGAAGCGAAAGATTTGTGGTGTCAGAAGGCGCTCGGTGCAGACCCTCGGGCGCTGGCTGCGGAGATAAAAGAGCGACTTGGCTCGCTAACCCATGTCGGCAAGCAGTTGCGCGCGGTCGGAGGCTCCGACGTGTCATCTGACAAGCTGGCCGCGGCACATGCTAAAGCCGGTCAGGGAGGCGCAGACGACCAGCAGCTGGCCGCGCTCGCCGCCGTAGGGGGCAAGGTAGACGTGGCGATTGCCGCCGCGCAGAAGGAGCTCAAGGTCTTCGGGAATAAGGCGATCGTCGCCGGAAGCATCGAGCTGATCAACTGGGCCATTGAACCGATCCAGAAGATGGATCCGGGCGAAATAAAGGACAGCTTGATGAGCGAAGTCTATAAATGCACCAAGCTAGAGTCGGAAATTGACCAAATAAAAGACGTTGACGAACAGCAGGCTGCATGCGTGGAGCTGGAAAAGAACACGCAGGCTTTGCTGAATTTGACGAAGCTAGTGGGCGGCAAGATCGATATGCAGAAAGCGTACGAGGAGGCGCTGAAAAGACGTTACAATATTAATATTTCGGTCCCGTCTGGTATGAAAAACACCCATTTCGACAAGGTGTACGAGATGTTTGCGCGGGTACCAGTCCAACACACCAAGACAAGCAGTTTGAAAACACTGGCATATACCAAGGAGTCCTTTGAAGGCGCCCGCTCATTCGGCATGGTACTCATATGGCTCGGCCAAAATCACGATGGGGGATTTCGGTAGCACGACGTACGACAACCGGGGCTACACGGAGCCGGCCAACAGCTTCAGCATAAGTACCCTGCACGAGATCGGGCACTCAGTGGACGACAAATACAAGATCATGAAGGCGCATCTCGGCGACTGCGGCGGCTGGCAGAACGAGACGGTTGATAGCGTGGCGAAGGCAGTGGCCGACGATTTCATGGCGAGTGCTGGCTCGACTATCTCCCTGGCGCCGAAAGAGGTGGTGTCGTGGGTGAAGGATGCATTGACGAAGGGTGCGACGGATGTGCCGCAGGATGTCCCACAACAGGACGGCACGACCAAGAAGCTTACGAGGAAAAAGGTTGCTCGAGTACAACGACAAGCCACGCACGGTGAAAGACGCTGATTGGGCTTCGCTGCAGGCGCTTCTCAACAAGTGTGTCAAAATGCGAATGACGGAGTGGCCATGGGGCAAAAGCGCCACCGTTGCCATCAACAACCGCGCCTACCACGAATCCTATCCCGAGGAGTGGGTCAGTTACAGCGTTCAGGCGCGCCAGGCCCTGGAAGTGCGCGACTATCAATGGCGGGCGCCGGGCGAATGGTTCGCCGAGGTTTACGCGTACCATTGGTACCATGAGAAGGACCCGCCTGGCTCCGTTCCGGCGGGGGTCAAAGAATACTTGTGGAAGGAACCGGAATAGGGCCCGCAGGGCAAGACCGCCATTGCGTCGGCGGCGTCAGACACATCGGGGTGCGGCCATGTCGATTTTCCTTACTGTCACGGCGAGCTGTGCGAAATGCGGGGCCGAAACGGAAGTGGACCTCGCCGCCAGCCTCAACGCCGATCGTCGTCCGGACCTGCGCGAGGAGATCCTCAAAGGCACATTTCAGGCGACGAAATGCCGGGAATGCGCGGAGCTGCTGCGGCTGCCCGCGCATCTCACGTATATCGATATCGGGCGACAGCAATGGATTCTCGTGCAGTCGACGGATGAGCTCGAGCAGTGGCGTACGCATGAGGCGGACGCACGCGCTATCTTCGAACAGAATTTTGGTGCCGGCGTGCCGAAGTTTTTGCGCGAGATGGGCGAGGGTATCAGGCCGCGGCTCGTGTTCGGTTGGCCCGCCCTGCGGGAAAAGCTGGTTGCCGCCGATCTGGCGCTCGACGACGCAACCTTGGAGATGCTCAAGATCTCGATCATGCGCGAGGTGCGTGCTGCGCCGATCGCCGACGAGACCGAGTTCCGACTCGTCGGTGGAGAGGCAGACAGGCTGAACTTCTGCTGGCTGAACAGCAAGACGGAGCAGTTTTTGTCGGAATTGGAGGTGCCGCGGGGCGCATACGATGATATCGTTAAGGAATCGGAAGGCTGGGCGTCGCTGCGGGCCGATTTCGAGGGCAAGCTATTCGTTGACGTCAAGCGCCTGCTGGCGGGCGCGGACTGAGCCCGGCGAGGCCCGCACGGGAAAGGCGTGTCGCCGAAAGATTTGTTCAGCAGATTCCGCGTCTGATCCGCTTCCTGCTCTGATGGAGCGTGAGATCGCCGAGATCGATGCGCGCGCTCTTACGCATTTTGATTGCCCCAAGCTGGACGCTCAGTTCTGCGTGGGCCGGCCTCGCGCCACCCTTGTGCCTGTCAGCCGGCCATTTGCGGGCGTGACGTTCATAGGGTCAGGATCTAATCAGCGAGTTCTTGCGTGAGGACTATTCAGCCGCGCGTTGCCAGCATAGAGTCTCCAGACAAGCGACCGAGAACGACTTACAGGCGGTCCAGTCGAAGATGAAGGGGCGCTCGAGATGAGCCACAAGATACATGACATCGGCGTTGCCAAGCAAATCGGCTCCTATAGCGATGCAATCGAGGTAGCGCCGAATCTTCGATGGCTGGTGACGTCGGGGACACCGGGGTTCAGCGAGGCCACCAAAGTTCCAGCGGACATCACAGGTCAGAGCGAACTTGCCTGGGAGAACGTCCTTCGTGTCTTGTCAAAAGCCGACATGACGGTCGCCGATATCGTCAAGGTAACGCAATATCTGACGCGCGCTGAGGACGTGAAAGCGTATGCTCAGGTGCGTAACCGCTTTCTCGGCTCTGCAAGACCCGCTTCCATGTTGCTGGTCATTCCCCAACTCGTTTGGCCGAACTTGCTTGTCGAGGTCGAGATAATGGCGGCGAAGGCTGCTTAGCCGGCTACCCCTGTCGATTGGATGCGACGCAAACAACCGAAGTTGTCGCGCGAAGCAATAGCTGTACGCTGCCGGGAACAGGGCACGAACGAGCACCGTGCACTCTGCGGTTCCCATCGTTGGATAAGACTTGAGAGATCGTGTGGAAACACGACCCTTTGGCGTTACGCTTGATCTATCGTTTTAGGAACAGCGTTGGGTTCTAACGCGCGCCGATGTTACCCTGTCGCACAGCCGGACAGCCACGGGTCGACGGAAGCTGCCAATGCCACTGAAGCGCAAGCTGCTCCAGACTGCCCCACCACAGGGCGACGCCGCCGCCGCAGCGATTTGCGCGGTAATCCGCCGCATCCCCAGGGGCTGGGTTGCCACCTATGGGCAGGTCGCTGCGATGGCCGGCCTGCCGAGGCGCTCGCGCCTTGTCGGCCATGTACTCCAGCACCTCGACCCGGCAACCGACATTCCCTGGCATCGCGTCGTCAACGCCAAAGGCGAGGTGTCCTATACGCTCTCTCGCAATGGCAGTGACGCCTTCCAGCAGCGCCTGCTGAAAGAGGAAGGCGTTGAGTTCGATGACAGAAACCGCTTCAACCTGGAGCGATTTCGCTGGCTCGATTAGAGATCGTCGGGTTGATCTGCCGCCCGCCGATGCGGATACCCGCGTTCAGTAGCCCAAGTTCATTGAGCCAGCTCCTTAAGACTTTCGCGAATCACTGCGTCAAGGCTGGGGGTCTCGCCAAGGCGTTCCACCACGCGCGCAACAACAGGCTGGGCCTCGGCGCGGCGGTAGCCGAGATTCACCAGCGCGGACAATGCATCCTCGGCAGGGCCGGACGGACGCTGCAAGGGCGCGGCGATGCCGGAAACGGACGGCATGGCGCCGGCCTTGTCGCGCAATTCGGTGAGCAGGCGCAGCGCCAGCCGCGTGCCGACGCCCGAAGCCCGTGTCAGGCTGGCGCGATCGCCGGACGCGATCGCCGCGACGAGATCGCGCGGCGACAAGGCCGACAATACCGACAGGGCTACCCGGGCGCCGACACCCTGGACGGTGGTGAGCAGCCGAAACCAATCGCGTTCGGCGGCATCGGCGAAGCCATAGAGCAGGATCGCATCCTCCCGCACATGGGTTTCGATCAGCAGGCGCGCGGTCTGTGGTGGCAAGGGCAGCGCGGCGAGTGTCCGCGTGGAGGCGTGAACGAGATAGCCCACGCCGCCGACATCGACGATGCAGCTAGTGTCGTCGCGTGAGTCGATCCGGCCGGTGAGCTGGCCGATCACGCGGTTCCGACCTGTGCGTTCCAGATGCTGCGGGTGGCGCGGTGGTGCGCGTGGCAGATCGCCACGGCCAGCGCGTCGGCGGCGTCGGCCCGGCCGATGACAGCACCTGGGAGCAGGCGGCGCACCATCATCTGCACTTGTTCCTTGGCAGCGCCGCCGGTGCCGACGACGGCGCGCTTCACGGCCTTGGCGCCATACTCGGTGAGCGGGATGCCGGCCAGCGCCGGGGCGAGCAAGGCGACGCCGCGGGCATAGCCGAGCTTCAGCGTGGCGGTGCCGTTGCGGTTCACATAGGTCTCCTCGATGGCGGCCTCGTCCGGGTGGTGGTGCGCGATGAGCGCGGCGAGCGCGTCGTGCAGAACGCGCAGCCGGTCGGGCACGCTGGCGGTATGATCGGTGGCGATCACTCCGTCGGCGAGGTGCCGCAGGCGGTTTCCATCGGTCTCGATCAATCCCCACCCGGTGATGCGCAGGCCCGGATCGATGCCGAGCAGTCGGATCATTGGCGAATCGGCCTTGCTGTCCGGGGCGATCATAGGGGCTGTTGTGGCGGGCAGCACTGGCTCTGTCACTTCCGGTGAGCGAATGAGGCGATGGCGGGTTTCGGGCGCGAGGTGTGCGGGGTTGACGGTGCCGTGTGCACGCGAAGCCGGCCTGGGCGCGAGGCTGCGGAGGCGGGCATCCGGCGAGGCGGAGATGGATTCCCGCTTTCGCGGGAATGACGAAAGGGGAGCGGAGGGAATGACGAAAGGGGAGCGGGAATGACGAAAGGGGGCGTGGGAATGACGAACGGGGAGCGGAGTGACAAAAGGGGAGCGGGAATGATGGGGGAGAGCGGTTGCGGGCGGGGCGTACCTGGCACAGGATGGATCGACGGCCCAGGCGGGCCGGTTGCGAGCAAGGAGCAGAAGGATGTCCATCGCGCTGCATCGGCCCAAGCCGGAGATGACCGACACCGAATGGCAAACACGCTGCGATATGGCGGCGCTCTATCGCGTGGTCGATCGGCTTGGCTGGACGGACCTGATCAATACGCACATGTCGGCCCGCCTGCCAGATGATCCGAACACGTTCCTGATCAACCGCTACGGCGAGATGTTCGACGAGATCACCGCCTCCAGCCTGATCAAGATGGATATGGACGGCAATGTCCTGGGCGAGTCCGGCAACTTCAACAATGCCGGCTTCATCATTCATAGCGGCGTCTATAGGGCGCGCCCGGACGCGATGTGCGTGATGCATACCCACACCCGCGCCGGCGCCGGCATTTCGCTGCTGCAGGACGGGATTTGGCCGATCAGCCAGGACGCGCTGCACATCCTCGATGACATTGCTTATCATCCGTACGGCGTGCCCGCCTCGCAGGAAGAATGCGAGGCGCTCGGGCAAAGCTGTCAGCTCGGAAGCTGCGTGGTGCTGCTGAACCATGGGCTGCTGGCGCTGGGCCCGACAATTCACGGCACCTTCATGCGCATGTACACGCTGGAGCGGGCCTGCGAGGTAGAACTGATCGCCCGCACGATGCACACGGCGCCGGTGAGGATCGACGATCATGTGGTGCGCAAGGCCGCCGAGCGGATGAAGAAGCGGCGGGACGCCCAGGACTACGGCCTGATGGAGTGGCAGGGGCTGGTGCGCACCGTAGATCGGCAGGGTGCCGATTATCGGCGATAGACGGCGGATCCGAGTATCGCCGGGCGGATGGGAACGCGATCCCGGTCTGTGCCTGTAGCGACTGTGGTGTAGCGCGGTTGCTGCCGAAACCGCATGTTGCCGGCGGATGATTCCGGACGTCCAGTTGGTGGGAGCGCAAAGCCTGGGAACGAGCGTGTTTGCGTGATGGCCTCGATCGGAGGCGGCACAATCATGAATGAATACCGAACGTGCGGTGGACCGCGTTCGCTCGCTCTGTCGCGCCGGCGGGTGTTGCAACGAGAATAGTCAATCCGACAAGAGCTCTATAACTGCCCCATCAAGGTGTATCTGAAAACGGTCGCAAGCCGATCCGTGTGCGAAGGACTTCTGAAGCCCGCCGCGATCCCAGTTTTGGGCACCGATATCATTTGGGAATAGTTGGAACTCGCGCGCCCCGGAACCCAGACCTTTGCCGTACGCGCGACGATCTGCACCGTGATGAGATCTGGTAGTTGGTCATAATGGGTGAGAAGGATCTCGTCGTCCCGATCATTGGACAGCGGCTGCCCAGCGGCTGGACAGAAGGACGCTGTCACCGGCATATCGAAAACGGCGCCTGTGGCTGAATCGCCGCTCGCGGCGAGCACATCGACCGGTGTTCCCCAACTCAGATTCGCATATCTGGTCGTGTGCCAGATCCGGTACATATCTCGGCCACCCATGGACGTCTTCCCGACGAAAAACACCTGAAGCAAGCCGTCATGTCCGGTGCCGATCGCCGAAACATGCTGCAAATCGCCGAAGTCAGTCGCGGGGAATATCTGGGTGATCTCCTCCCAGGGTGACACGGTGCGGAACCGGGAAAAGGTCTTGGTCGTTCCATCGCTCAGCAACTGAGTGACGGGACCGTAATTGGCCAGGGTGGCGTGCAACAGCCAGCGTCCGCTCACCGCCATCACATGCAAGGCGCGCGTGGTTACATCGTCGCCCAATTGGGTCATCGCGCAATTCACGACTCCGCTGGTAATAAAGTTGCCGGCCGGTCCGGCATTCGTTGGCACGGGCGGCGCGACGCGCAGGCCTGGCATCAAGGGAAGAGGCATCGTGTCCGGTGTGAACTGGGTATCGCCGTTTAATATGTCCTGCACGAACGCGATATTCGCCGGCATCGGCGTACCGCCCGGTGACAGGCCCTTTGGCGTGAACTCGTAGAGCCCGGTGGTCGAGGCCCGGCCGTTAGCACTGAGGGTGCCCGCGCAGAAAAACAGGTGCTCCGAGGCGTCACCGGTATCCATCCATTGCGGGAGACCCTCGACCGTCGCGGAATCGGTCGGTCCAACGATGCCGTTAGAAGCCGTCGTCCCCCTCCGGCCCTCTGGGGCCATCACGCTATTCTTCCACGAACCGGTCGCATCTTGCTCGGCCACTTGCCAAGTGGCGTTGATGCCCGTGCCGGGCTCTCCCTGAAGGAGGTTACCGTTCGCGTCGCGTGCCAAAGAGGGCGTAACTTCGCCTCTGATCGCTTCATTCTGTTGGCCGCGAAACCAGGTCTCGGACACCGCGTAGACGCTGGGCAGCCCATCCGTATTCACGATGGTGAGGGTAGGATCACCGGCGGGGCCGCCGATGAGCCTGAAATCTCCAAAACCGAAATGTGCTGGCCCGGTCGAGTCACGCTGCGAAACATATTCTTTATTGTTGACCGTGATGGCGTTGAGGGCCCACACGTCGGCGAGGAGCACGCACATTCCATTGATCGATAGGTCAGGGATGGCTGGCGGTGGTGCGGGACAGCCGCAAAGGAGGAACGCCAACGGGATCACGCGGAGGAATGACGAGGTCGAACGGCGTGAGTTCCTGGCGTCCGTCCTCTCACCTGCTTCATCCATGGTCGCTCCATTGACGGCCGACGAAACCTGCTGACCGAAGGGTGCGCCTTTGGGCTTATACGCGTCAAGCGCAACAATCATCGGTTTGCCGGGAATGAGCTCCTGCTGTCCGGGAAATCGGTTGCTTTGGCAACGGACCGCTTTCGAACTCCGCAACAACTAAAGCGGACGCTTCGACGATTAAGCCCAGCGTCCAACGGATGTGCCGCAAGGTGCTTCGTCCCCTTATTGTGCTGCTCGTGATGGCCGGCCGGCGTGGGCGGCACAGGTGCCGGCGGCGGCGCTACAACCAGCAGGATTCGCGCTCGATCGCGATCCACAACCTGAGTGGTCAGGACGTTGAATCGGCCCGGGTGCAGACCACGGACGGGAAAGTATGGAACCTGTCGAGGGGCTCGATCCCGCCGAACCAAGCGCGCGAACTGATTGTGCCGGCGCGGGACTGCATCGCCAATGTGGCGGTCCGGCTGAAGAATGGTCAGACGCTGGCCGGTCGCGGGCTGCACGAATGCCGGAATACGGAGATCGTGGTGCACGCCGATAGCGTGAGCATCCCGCGGCGGGCCGTTCCGGGGGGCAGCAGCACGGGACGCCCGGCTGAGGCTTGACGTTTGCCCGGCCCCCGGGGAGCGTTTGCCCCACAACGGTATCGGGTGATCGGGATGAGCGTGCCGCGCAGCATGACCTATATCGCCGCGGATGGCGCCGGAGGGCCGGAGGTGTTGAAGCCGGCTGCCGGGCCGGTGCCGACGCCTCGTCCGGACGAGGTGCTGATCCGGGTGCAGGCCGCCGGTGTGAACCGGCCCGATGTCCAGCAGCGGAAGGGCGCTTATCCGCCGCCGCCGGGCGCCAACCCGGCGATCGGCCTGGAGATTGCGGGGGAGGTGGTGGAAACCGGTGCTGATGTGACCCGCTGGAAGATTGGCGACCGCGTGTGCGCGCTCGCGAATGGCGGCGGGTATGCGGAATATTGCGTCGCACCGGCCACGCAGTGCCTGCCTTGGCCGGCGGGGTATGATGCGATCCGCGCGGCGGCGCTGCCGGAAACATATTTTACCGTCTGGGCCAACCTGTTTCAGCTCGGCCGGCTTCGGGAGGGGGAGTCGGCGCTGATCCACGGGGGGACGTCCGGTATCGGCGTTACGGCAATTCAGCTTGCGCGGGAATTTGGCGCCACGGTTTACGCCACGGCCGGGTCAGAGGAGAAATGCGCTGCCTGCGTGCGGCTCGGCGCGCGTGCGGCGGTCAATTACCGCACGGAGGACTTTGTTGAAGAGATCCGGGGGTTGACTGAGAAGCGCGGCGTCGACGTCGTGCTGGACATGGTCGGTGCGCCGTACATGCCGCGGAACCTGCGCGTTCTCGCCATGGACGGACGGCTGGTGCTGATCGCGTTCCTGGAAGGCTCGAAGGCGGAGAACTTCGACTTCACGCCCATCATGGTTCGGCGGCTGACGGTCACCGGTTCGACGATGCGTCCGCGCACCACCGCCCAGAAAGCCGGAATTGCGGCGGAACTGCGCGAGAAGGTCTGGCCCGTGCTGGACGCGGGACGGTGCGGCCCGGTGATCCATGCCAGCTTTCCGCTGGCACGGGCGGCCGATGCGCACCGGCTGATGGAGTCCAGTGCGCATATCGGGAAAATTGTGCTGCGGGTGGGGGAGTGAGGCGGGGAATTCCGGGGCGCTCGCCTGGGTGCCCGCTTTCGCGGGCACGACGTGCGCGGCGGTTTCATTTCATCTGAATGTAGCGATAGGGGAAGAAATCGTCGGCCGGCTGCGCGACCTGCACATTCTTCTTTGCCGCCCACACGATTACCTGCTGATGCAAGGGGATGGTCGCGACATCGTCCTGGACGATTTTCGCGGCGTCATCGATCAGCTCGTCACGCTTCTCCTGGTCTGATTCCTCGCCGATCTGCGTGATCAGATCGTCCAGCTTCGGGTTCGAGTACTTGCCGTAATTCACTTCGCCGCGCGCGCCGTTGGGCGTGCCGAGCAGTGAATAGAGCGCGTTATGTGCGTCATAGGTCGCCGGGGTCCAGCCGATCAGGAAGAAGTCAGTGTCGTATTTCGGGCCTTCGATCTTGGCGAAGAATTTCGACTTCGTCTGCGCGTCGAGGTTAACCTTGACGTTGATCCGCGCCAGCATGGCGGAGATCGCGGTACAGATCTGCTCGTCCATGACATAGCGGTCGTTCGGGCAGTCGAACCCGATGGTGAAGCCGTCGGGATATCCGGCCTCCTGCATCAGTTGCTTCGCCTGGGCGAGGTCTGCCTTGGGGCGCACGTCGAGCTTGGGGTCGTAGCCGTTCACACCCGGGCCCCACATTAGCCAGGTCGGATGCGCGAGGCCGAGCATCACGCGTTTTGCGATCAGGTCCTCGTCGATCGCCAACGCGAAGGCCCGTCGCACCCGCACGTCCTTCAGTGGGTTTTTGCCTTTGATATTGGACGTGGGCAGCTCGTCGCGCCACTCGTCGAGACCGAGATAGATGGTGCGCAGCTCCGGATGCTGGATCAACTGAAGGTTGGGGGATGCCGCGATCCGCTTCATGTCCTGCGGGGGCACCGAGTAGATCATGTCCTCTTCGCCCGACAGCAGTGCCGCAACCCGTGTCGGAGCGCTGGCGATGACGTCGAATTCCACGCGATCGGCGTTGCCCGGCATCTTGTCCCACCAGCCCGGGTTGCGCTCCACCACCGTGCGGCGGTCCGGTTCGCGCGAGACCAGGCGATACGGCCCGGTCCCCATCGCGTTGTGCACCGCGTAATTGTCCTCCGTGCCGCCAAGGACCACCGGCTCGGTCGCGTGGTGCGCCTCGGACCAAGCCTTGTTCATGATCAGGAAATTGGTCACTTCCTGCGGAAAGATCGGATCCGGGTTGAAGGTCTCGAAATCCACCGTCTGGTCATCGACCTTGCGGGCCTGCTTCACCATGCTCATTGGGGCGCGCATGACCGACGTTTTGGCGAGGATCCGGCCGAGCGAGAACACCACGTCATCAGCGGTGAAGGGCGAGCCGTCCTGCCATTTGACATCGGGACGCAGGTGAAACCGCCACACGGTCGGGCTGGTCTGTTCCCAGCTGGTGGCGAGCGCCGGTTCCAGCTTCAGATCGGCGCTCCGACGGATCAGCGGCTCGTAGATGTTCGACAGGAAGGACAGTTGCACGGTTTCCTGCCGGGTGTCAGGGTCCATCGACCCCACGTCGCCATCGTTGGCCCAACGGAAAGTCGCCGCCCCGGCCGGCGGTGCGGCGGCAATGGCGGTCAGCATCAGGCCCAGCAGGGCCGCGCGCGGCGTCTTCATCAGTTTAGCTCTCCCAGCGTTACGGACTGTTAGCTTGAACCTTCCACAAATTCAGGGGAGTTTCCAGACCGCCAACCGGAAGCGAAGACGTGCGGGACCGACAAATGGACATTCTCGGCGCGGGTGACGTGCCGCCGACGTTCATGGTAAGCGGCCCGGGCGCCGATGCGGGAGGGCGATAGCGTGCTATTAGCGATCGATCGCTTCCCGGTCAGCCGCGTCCTGCACGCCTTCGCCAGCCAGGGTTGGTATCCGCCCGCGCATGGCTCGCATCCTGCGATCGCCATCGACGCGATGTTTTTCAGAAACGGCCACGGCAGGGCGGATCGCTGAATGCCCAACTATCTTGTTACCGGCGGAGCCGGTTTCATCGGCTCCCATCTCTGCGATGCGCTGCTGGCGCGGGGCGACCGAGTACGCGTGCTCGACGATCTCTCGACGGGCCGGCGTGGCAACCTCTCCCGCGATGTCGAGCTGATCGTGGGCGATATCGCTGATCCGGCGACGGTGCGCGACGCCATCGCCGGGATCGACGGATGCTTTCACCTGGCCGCCATTGCTTCCGTTGCCCGAGGGATCGACGATTGGCTCGGCACGCATCGGGCCAATCTCACCGGGACCATCACCATCTTCGAGGCGCTGCGCCACCGGCCGGTGCCGGTCGTCTATGCGTCCTCCGCCGCGGTCTATGGCGACTGCCCAATCCAGCCCATCACCGAAACAGGCCCGACGCGTCCGACCTCCGCGTACGGCGCCGACAAGCTCGGCTGTGAGCTGCACGCGCGCGTCGCCACTGGGGTGCATGGGATTCCGACCGCCGGCCTGCGATTCTTCAATGTCTATGGGCCACGGCAGGACCCGCGATCGCCCTATTCCGGCGTGATTTCCATCTTCTGCGAGCGGGTCCGCCGCGGCGCTCCCATCGACATTCACGGGGACGGACGGCAGACGCGCGACTTCATCTATGTCGCCGACGTGGTGGCGGCCCTGCTGGCGGCAATGTCGCATCAGTTCACTGCGCCCGCCGTCTTCAACGTGTGCACTGGAACGGCGGTCTCGATCCAGGAACTGGCCGAGACCATCGCGGCTCTGTCGCGCCGTCGCGCTGACATTCGTTTCAGTCCTCCACGTCCTGGCGATATCCACGCCTCGACCGGATCGGCCGATGCAGCGCGGGCCGTACTCGCGCTTCCACAACCGACGGCACTTGGGGTTGGCCTCGCCCGCGTTCTCGACTGGCTCGGCGGTAAGGACTGACGGGCTTGCCGCACTGGATCCGCAGCATCCTGACCGTTCTGGTCGTTCCGCCGCCCAACCTGGTGGTGATCGGGCTGTGCGCGCTGGTGCTGGTGCGCTGGCGCTGGCACGAGCGTATCGCAATGCTGGTTGTCGCGATCTGCCTCGTTTTGCTGTTCGCGTTTTCCGTCCCGGTGGTCGGCCAGGGGCTGCTGGTGTCGCTCGAACACGGATTGCCGCTCGCGCCTCCGAAGGATGATCCGCCGCAAGCCATTGTCGTGCTGAGCGCGGAGGTCGAACGCACGCTCGGGGAGCCTGGTGTTGCCGTTGGTCAGTTGACGCTGCAGCGGCTACGCGCCGCTGCCCAACTGTATCGCCGGACGCATCTGCCCATCCTGGTATCAGGCGGAACGTTGCAGAAAGACGATCCGCCGATCGCGAACCTGATGGCCGACAGCCTGAAGAACGATTTTGGCGTCCCGGTCCGCTGGCAGGAGACGCAATCCTTCAACACGTGGGAAAATGCAACCGACAGCGCCGATATCCTGGCGCCGCTTGGTATTCGCTCAATCTACGTTGTCACCCATGCCTGGCACGAAAAGCGAGCTGTGATCGCGTTCCGGCACGCCGGTTTCCGTGTCACCGCGGCGCCCGTGCACCTCGATGATTTCTCCGCCGGCTGGTTGCCGCAAACGTCCGCCTGGGTGCACAGCTATGATGGGATGCACGAATGGGTCGGGACTGCGGTTTATTGGTTCGATGCATGGTTGCATCCGCCAAAAAGGGCAGCGTAGGCCTGGAACATGCTTTCCTGGTCGTAATCCTTTTGGACCTTCGCTCGATTTGCCTCGCCGACTCGCCGGCGCAGGTCTGGATCGCGAAGCAGGGTGAGCAACGAAGTTGCCAACGCCTCATCGCTGCGCGGACCGATGAACGGCGCATTTTCTGTTGCCAGCATGGTTCGCACATCACCGACGTCTGTCCCAGCGACCGGAAGTCCCGCCGCCATCGCCTCGATCACCGAGATCGGCATCTGCTCGGTGTCTGACGACAGCGCGAACACGTCAAACGCGGCATAGAGCGATGCCGGGGCTGCTACGTGGCCGGCGAAATATATTCGATCGGCAATCCCCTGCTCCGCCGCCAGCCGCTCCAGGCCCTCCCGCTCCGGACCGCCGCCGACCAGCACGAGGCGTGCAGCACATTGCTCACTGGCCAGCCGGAACGCACGCAGCAGGCGCTGGAAGTTCTTCTCTGGCCGCAGGGCCGAAACCGTCCCGATGATCGGTCCGTCGCCGCCGCAGTTCATCGCAATGTCCGGATTATGCGGGATGGCGAAGCGGGCCAGATCGATCCCGTTTGGAATATACACTACCCGTCGCGATGGCAGCCGCCAGATGGATTTAGCGATTCGCTCCAGATTACGCGACGGAACCACTACCGTGCGTCCAGCCAGCACCAGGCGCCGTGTCCAGACCCGGCGCGCAAGCTGCGTGTTCTGCTCCTCTGGCCCGAATCCATCCTCGATGTGGATGTGGCGACAGACACGCGGGAGATTCGCCATCGCCCACTCGATCGAACCCCAGTTGTGCGTGACCAGCACATCCGGTCGCCATTCGTGCAGTTTCGTCCGGAACATGCGCCGATTTGCCCATGCGCTTCCCTTGCGGATCTCGACTTCCGGGAAGGTGACATCAAGCCGTGGGTCCAGTCGCTCCCGCGCCGCGGTGACGCTGTCCATCGCCACGATCAGATGTCGATAACGCGCGCCGTATCGGTTGGCCACGGCGGCAAAACGTACCTGTGGGCCACCCACGCCAAACGTCGCGAATGTCGGTGATAGCGGAAACGATGGCAACGAAAATACGCTGAGCAGCTTCAACAGAGAGCGCCCGTCATCGTGACAGAGTAATACCAGACCGCGTTGAGGGTGACTTATGTTCGTCATTCCCGCGAAAGCGGGAAATCCAGGCAATCCCCCGCAATATCGTAGGCTCTCGCATGGATGCCCGCTTTCGCGGGCATGACGGGTCTAAAGTCTTCGTCCGCGCGGGCTGGTATAATAGCAACCCGCCG
Source organism: uncultured Pseudomonadota bacterium (assembly GCA_963810715.1). Classification (GTDB taxonomy): domain Bacteria; phylum Pseudomonadota; class Alphaproteobacteria; order Acetobacterales; family Acetobacteraceae; genus DATDIC01. Next base: position 201,889 of record CAWEOZ010000008.1, read on the forward strand.
AATGAGTGACCCATGTCTCATTGTCGCGTCCATTTCCGCCTCGTTCGCGCTTGCAGTCACGAAAGACGTGACGGCGGATGGGTCGGTCTTTCCGCCGCCGGGTATAAAGCATCTCGCCGTACCCACCAGAAACTCGCTCACTCGACCTTATGCACCGCGATCGCCTGCTCATGAAATACCGCCGTATCGGCAACTGGCCGCCAGTTCAGGTCGCGCTTGGCATCTTCACAATCGAACCGCGCCCTCATGCCGCGCGAGAGCAGATCCCGCAGCGACGGCACGGGTGGATGCCGGCCTCCCGCCCGCTTCACCACCCATTTCCCCAACTCGCCAGCCCATAGTGCGATGGGTGATTTAGGATGAAATCGCAACGGGCGTTCCACGGCAGAGCCCAGTGCGTCAATATACTCACGCGCGCTCGGCCGCACGTCGCCCACCAGATTATAGCAGCGCCCTTCGATGCCTTCGGCCCGAATCGCCAGGAAGATCGCCTCGGCAACGTCCTCCACCAGAACGAACGGCAATGGATTGCGGCCATTGTTCCATCCGATACAATGCTGGTCGTTGTTGAAGAAGCCAAGACCGCCATGAAACGGTGGGCCGCCCGCCCCTACCACTACGCCGGGCCGCAGGATCACCACAGGAAGATCCCGTGTGGCGTGCAAGTTCTGCAGTATCCGGTCGGTCATCGCCTTGGCGCGTGCATAGTCAGCCCGGACGTCAGCCTGGCGGTCGGGCGGCGTATCGCCTTTCACCGAGTCGGCTTGCGGTCCCAGATACAGCGACGCGATGGAGCCCACGTGGATCAGGCGATGGACTCCCTGCTCGACGCAGACGCGCGCCACGGTCTCGGCTCCGCCCACCATGGCTTCGCGCACCTCATCCCACGAGCCACCTCCGCCGCCGTGAGCCAAGTTTACCACGACCGGCGCGCCGGCGATTGCCGTTGTGACCGCGTCGGCATCGCGGATATCCCCCCGATGCAGCGTTACGCGTTCGGCGCGGAACAAGTCAGGCAATCCGTGTACCGATCGTGCCATTACCGAAACCCGCAGCCCGGCCTGCTGGCAACGGCTCACGACATGGCTGCCGATGAAACCTGTTCCGCCAAGGATCGCCACATCCGGAGCAACGGGCTCCGCCGGGCCTGGGGCAACCGTCACCACAGCGGGCGCCGGAACGAATGCCGGCTTTTGCAGGCGCTCGCACGTCTCGACCAGCATGGCGCCGAAGCGCCCGTCGAGCTCGGGAGTCGTTCCAGCGTCCAGTGCGGCATGAAATGCCGTGATACTGCCGCACATGCTTCGAAAGAACGGATCGCTCCGCGACGAAAGGCGCAACAGCGACCTTCCATAGGCAGTCGCGTTCCGCGCGCTGTCCCCGACCATTGCCGCCGCCGTACGTCCTGCGGAAATGACTCCGTCGACCGTGTCGAGCCAGCGTGTTCGTTCCGACAGGAAAAACCGGTTGGCGAGGATGTCCGCCGTGGCAACACCATCATCGCAAACGACGCTGATTTGCCAGAACGGGAATGCCTCTCCCACGGCAAAACGAAGGCTTGCCGGCAAATCCGCTCCCATCAGCACTGCATCGAGTGTGGGACAGATCACCTGGCCGGGCGCTACCGTCAGCGGCGGCCCAGGAAGCACGCGCAGCTCCCCTGGTGGACCTGCCAGCACGGCAATCTGGGAAAGCGGGTGCACCGCCTGCTCGAGGAGCAGGTTGCCGGGGGCCGCAAACATCCAGTGGCCGAACTGCCGCGCCGCGATTTGCCGGAGCGGCACATTGTAGATGCAGGAAACGTGGTTCGGGCGGCCGATCGCCCGCTTCTCCACCAGCGCACGCAACCGGACAAACGCCGGGTGATGCACAAAGTTCTGATTGACGCCGATCGTCACCTGGGCGGCATCCGCGTGCTCGATCAGTCTGGCACAGGCGGCCGTGCCGTCTGTCAGCGGCTTTTCGATAGGTACCGGCTTGCCTGCTGCGACCAGTGCAGCCGCGATCTCGGCGTGCCGATCCGGCGGGACCAGCACATGAGCACAATCGATTGCATCAGCCGCCAGCGCCTCTTCGACCGACGCATAGGTGCCCGGCACATCCCCGCCGGGCACGTTCCATTGGCCGACCAGGCTCCGTGCCCGCTCAGGTATCGGATCGATTACCGCAGCAAGCCGTACACCCGGCACTGCACGGAGTGCCTCCGCATGCACGTGCGAGATGAACCCCGCCCCCACTAGCCCAACGCGCCTCATGCGGCTTACTCCGCTCCGGCGCCCGCTGGTCGGCTGCGCGAGACGTCCGAAATCCGCGCGATCTCGGACGCCAGGTCAGGCTGAGCCTGCAAATATCCCATGATCGCGTGCGCGGCGCGCTGATATCCGTTCGGGCCGGCCGATGGATCCGGATTTGGCACAACCGCCAGCGCCACCGGCGCAGCCGGGCCGCCCAGTATGCTGGCCCTAGCCTGTATAAGGCGCTGACGTAGCCCGCCGCCCTGCACACCGGACATCCACAGCGCTGTGGCACCGGTGAGCGGCTCCTCGGTCTGCATCAATCGCCATGTCACGCCGTGCACCACAATGGTCTTGCTGCCGCTGAGGTCGCCGGTCAGTCCGAGCAAGCGGCGCTGTTCACCGATCACCACACCCGGATCGCTACGCGGTGAGAAGATCTCCGCACGGACTACAACTCCGCCTCCTGCACAGCTCAGATGCTGGATCACAACGCGGGCCGGTGCATCAGAAACCATTTGCTCTGCCGGCGCCGTTTCAGTGCAGCCGCCGAGCGACAGTACCGGCCACTTCGCCGGCAGCTCCGCCGCACTGGCGCGATCGAACAGCGCGGCAATGAGCGGCCCGATGAACGCCAGCACGAACACGCCAGCCGCCGCAGCGACGAGTGTTCGGGGCGACGCGGTTGGCTCTTCCGCCTGCGACGGGAGCGTCACCGGCTTGTCCTGGTCCTGCCGGAACGGCAGCCCGAGTACCGACAAGCAGCAGAATCACGATGGAGAAGAATATCCAGCCATACAGCACGTGGTCGGTCGCCGCCGCCTGCGCGCTGCCGAGCAGATGCCCGAGAACGACGATGCCCAGCGCGCGGAACCCGTTGGCAATGACTGGAACCACCATCGAAATCAGGATGAAGACCAGACGCCGTTGCCACGAACGGTACATCAACAACGCATAAAGGCAGCCGAACGCAATCGCCGCTATCAGGAATCGCAGGCCCGCGCAGGCCTCCGCGATGTAGAACGAGCCTTCCGGTATCTCGATGGTGTATGCGTCCGTGTAGTTGGGAATCCCGAGCAGGTCGAGCCCGCGCGTGGTAAACGCGGCGGTGATGTCTTGCAGCACTGGGGTGATGAATGCGCCGAACGGCACCAGAAAAAACAGATAGAGCAATGGCCCAAGCAGCGCGTAATAGAGCCGCCACCCCAGCACCGCCAGGAACAACAGCTCGACAATCGCCATCGCAGCGAGCTGGCGGCCTTCCATGATGCCGACCCGGTCCGCCACCAGCCAGACAGCGACGATCGGCAGCGCCGCGATGGCGACCCATGGCGCGGGATGCGGCACGGCCCCCATCACCACGTCGCGGCGATCCCAGATCAGATAAGCCACGATTGGAATCACCAGAAAGCAATGGTTGTAAGCAGTGGAGGACATCCAGACCCCGACGGCCGCCACCACCTCGGTGTGGAACATCAGTCCGAGGGCGAGCAGCCCGACCGCAAGCGCCGGGACAGCCGGTTTCACGGCGGTCGACCACGCTGACGCGGGGGGCGGCGCCAGGACCTGGCTGCTCATTACCCCAGACCCCGCACAAGATAGGGACCGATCGCATTTGCAACCGGCAGCGGCAACCGCTTCCATGCAGCAATAAACAGCTTATATTTTGGATTCAGCGGATTATTATCCGGGATCCGCGCCCCGGCGGCCAGCTTGTATCGATAATGCAGCGGCACCGGCTCGAACCCCCAATTCTGTTTGAACGAATAAGACCCAGTGCCTATTTTGCTGCGGCCGAAGTCGAACAGGCGACAGCCGCGGGCGGCGGCGCGGCGCATCACGTCCCAGTACATGAAATCATTTCCGGCACGCTTGCGCGCCTCCTGCGTGCCGCCACCGTAATAGGGCAGCACCTCGTCGCGAAAGTAGAAATTCATCACCGCCGCGATCGGGGCTTCTCCATCCAGCACCGTGAGCACGTCGCAGGCACCGCGGAACGCCTCCGTCAGGGTCCGGAAATACCGCCGGGAAAACACCGGAGTTCCGAGATTGCGCACGCTCTCGGCATAGACACGGTGCAGCACTCCCACGTCGTGCCCAACCTGCGAGGTCAGCCCGTTCTGAATCCCTTTGCGTACCATGGCGCGCTGCTTGCGCGGGATCGCCTTCATGTTCTTCTCGTCGTCCGCCCCGATCGGCTTACGGAACGTGACATACAGCTCGGGCCGCTCGATCCAGTCGGTCTCCCCCTGCTCACGCTGGCGCAACTCGATCACATGCGCGCCGGTCCGGTGCATCAGGGTTTCGGCGTGGCTGTTCAAAGCGGAGGCCGTTTCGGCATCCACCGCCAGCGTGCCGCCATACACGCAGAACGGAACCGAAACCAGGGCATTCCCGAACAGGCGCGTGCTGACGTGAGCGAGAGGCAGCACGCCGGTCACCGCCCCATCCCGCTCCGCCAGCGTGTAATGGGTCCTGTGCCTGAACGCGCTCTCGATCACTTCGCGCCAGGCAGCGAGGTGAAAGAAGGTCCCGTCGGGATGTGCCTCCACGAACGCATCCCATGCAGGCGCAGAAGCCGGTTCCAGCGGACGAAGGGTTATGCTCACGGAGCCGCTCAGGCGGACAACACCGCTCGCGGCTCGTCAGCGGCGGCGGTGGAAGAGGGCCGATCTTCGGTCAGCAGATCCGCAAATACGGTGTCCATTCGGTCCCAGGCAAAGTCCCGCAGCAGCCGACCGAGCCGGTCCGACATGCGATCGAGATTGATGTAGTGCCGCGCGCGGGATCGCCAGCCGCAATTCGCGACCCGCGGCTGCCCCGGATCGACCTCCCACGGGTGAAAATAGAACACCCCTCGCGTGCTTTCGACGCGGTTGACGTGGCGCAGCCCGGAGCGGAACAAGCGATACGGCAATAGCCTGAAATAACCCCCACCCGAACAGGGCAGGTTGTGACCGGCCATCCGCACGGTGGTCATCGGGATTTCCAACAGCGCTCCGCCTTCGGGACGGAAGGGAAATCGCGGCGCATCCAGCATCTGGCCATACAGGTCGTGGCGCACCGGGTTGATGCTGGAACTGTAGCGGTATCCCTCGCTTTCCAGCACCGCGAAAGCCCACATGTTGCGCGCCCCGATGGAAAATGTCGCGGCGCGATATCCCACCACCGGCACCCCGCCGGTATCCTCCAGCAGCCGCCGGGTGCGGCCGACGTCCGCCCGGAATGCGGCGCGGGTCCTGGCGCGTCTGCCCTGGTATGGTCCCACCCGTGGCTGGCCAGTTCGTGCCCTTCCGCCACAACCCGACGAACCAGCGCCGGATGTCGTCGGGCGATCCATCCCAGCGTGAAGAATGTCGCCCGCACGCCGGCCCGGTCGAACTGCTGGAGGATGCGCTCGGTGTTCGCTTCCACCCGTTGCGGGATACCGTCCCAGCTCGCACGCTCGATGCAGCCGGCGAATGCCTGCACCTGGAAATAATCTTCCACATCGACGGTCATGGCATTCGGCGGCGGCGCAACCACCGGAATCGGAGCCTCTCTCATCGGTGTCCCGCCTGATAGCCGCCGAGCAGATCGATCAATCGGCGGAAAATCCGGTCCTGCCGCGCCACTCCGTGTTCCAGCACCGCGATGCGCCGCATCAGCCCCTCGGAGCCGCTCCCGTTCACCAACTGACCCTCGTTTGGCAGAGGCAGAACAATGCCGCCGGAACCGATATCGCGCTCCAGCTCAGTTGCGATCGTCTCCACCATCTCGGCGCTGATCTCGTGTGATTCTTCCAGCGCGCCGTAGAGCAGGATGCGGGTGCAGAGCGTGTTGACGCGCCGCGGGATCCCACCGCTGTGATGGAACACTCCGGAAAACGCCGACTCCTGCCAGTGCGGATCATCGGTCCACCCCACTGTGCGCAACCGGTGCTCCACGTAAGATCGCGTCTCATGCTCCGTCAGCGGGCCGAGATGATACGACGCCAGCACGCGTTGCCGCAGTTGCTCCAGCTCCTGGCTGGCCAGCATGGGACGGAATTGCGGCTGCCCCAGCAGGATCGTCTGCACCGAGGCGCGGCTGTCCACGGTGATGTTGGACAGCATCCGCAGCTCCTCCAGCGCGGCAACCGATAGATTCTGGACCTCATCGACCACCAGCAGGCACCGGCGTCCCTGCGCGCGCTGCTCGCGAACCATCTTCTCGAAGCGGCGGAGCAGGGTTGCTTTGTCGGCGCCGCCGTCATCGATTCCATAACTCGTCACGATCAGCCGCAACAGGTCGTCACCGGAGACTTGCGTCGTGACGACCCGGCCCAGCACATAGGTGCGGCGGTCGAGCTGCGACCAGAGCTGCTCTACCAGCGTCGTCTTCCCAGCACCAACCTCGCCGGTGATGACGATGAAGCCTTCCTGCTGCTCCAGCCCATATACCAGGTGCGAAATCGCCCGGCTGTGGCTGGAGCTGCCGAAGAAGAACCGGGTGTCCGGCGTGAGCTGAAACGGGATGCCACTCAGGCGGTAGAAATTTTCGTACACGTTACAGTCAGAAGGTTCGGGTCAGGCCGACGAGCAGGACGTCATTGTACATCGAAACTCCGGGGACGTTCGAGTGCCGGTCGAGGAAATGGTACGCAACGGATCCGCTCAGCTTGTCGGTGAACTGATACCGCAGGATGGCGCTGACCCCAAGGAACTGTTCGTTCTGCTGCGTGCCGGTTCCGAGGGTCCGCGTTCCGTAGCTCGCGCTGCTGGTCAACAACGTCCGGTCGCTGATCTCATGCCGCCAGGTGGCCGTGCCGGTCGTGCTCACGTCGTTCACAGCGGGGATCGCCTGCCCGGGCGCAGTCGCCACAGGTTGCCGGTTCGACCGCTGTACACTGAGCGAGATCGTGTCCCGGTCGAGCAGCGTCGTCGCTGTCGCCACAAGCGTATGATTCCGATATAAATTATTGTTAATTCCCTGCAGTGAGTTGACGATCGAGGCTGGTGCCCCGGTTTCCAGGTTGACGGGGTTGCCCTCGGGGTTGACGTCCGTTTGCGACAATTCGCTTTCGATCTGCTGAAGATCGGTGGTCAGGCCAGCGGTATATCTCGCCGTCAGCACTGTCCGGGCGGTTACCGAATAACGCGCCAAGCCCTGGAACGACGTGAAGCCATCCCGATGCCCATATTCCACGATTACCTGGCTATCCGGGTTGGGGGTGAGCGTGGTGCCAATCCCCCAGACCGCGTCATTGATCAGGACGGGCGGGTTGGCATTCGGATAATTGATATGCTCGGCCCCGAACTCTCCGAACACCAGCACCTTCCGGGTCAACACGTAACCAATGCGGTTTTCCGCAATTGACCGGTTGGAGCCATCTTGGATGCCCGATCCCGTGGAGCTTGCACTGTCGAGCGTGACCAGATTGATAACTCGTCCGAACTGTGGGCCGGACAGGAACTGCGCGATGGCTTCGCCGGTAAATACGTGGGTGCTTGGACCATTGGGCGAGTTGAGCAGCGTCCCGCTGGTCTGACTCGCGTAGGTCTGCGTCAGGTTGATGCCGAACTTGCCGGTACCTGTATCGCCAAAATGGTGCAGCACGTACGGAAAAAGCTGCGAACTTACAGTCTGAGTGAGGTTATTTTTGCTCAGGCTGTTTGCGGCGCCGCTGAAACCTGTGGTTCCCAATGTGGGTGCCCCGAAGTTAAGACCGGCGAAGCCCCCGTTCGTCGGCACATCGTCGGCAAAGACGCGCGCCTTCAGGAAAAGCGTATCCGGCACCAGGATTGCGTTTGCCACCCCGAGCGCTTGCTGACCGACACTGTCCTGGCTTGGGGTGCGCGCGTACAGTCGAATGATCGGATTATAATTGAGCTTGAGATTCAGCCGCGGCGTATCACCGCTGACAGAAACGCCCGGCGAGAGCAACGTGATGAAATCGTAGCGCCGGTCATTCTCGGTCTGGAATATGTTGTCGTTGAACTCCTCATATGCGCTCACCCGCGGCACCACGAGAAAGCCGGGTGCCGGAACGACGCCAGTGCCGGGACCGAGATTTGACTGGTATTTGTAGTTGGGCGGCTGGCTCGAACCAAGCGTGCCAGGGAAGGGGTTCGCGGCCGCTCCGTTTCCGGGAAACCCGAGCGGTCCGATTCCTGGAGTTCCGATCGGCCCAGGTAGTTCAGTCGAGGTCTGTGCCAGTCCTGCTCGCGCGCTCGCCAGAAAACACAACAGGCTCGCTGCCATTGCAGGCCAGCCGCGGCAATGCGACGCGTTTCCGGCTGCCATTCTCTCCGCCCCGCCAACTCGCGGTCATGATGTATAGGCGTAAGAATACACGCCGAAACTGCGTGGCGTCGACATTTGCACCTTGTTCAGGAGCAGCGTGATCGTCGGGCAGGTCTGGATGAGGTCCAGCGACGCCTCCACCTCGTCCCGCTGGGTCCGTTCCGCTTCGATCACAAAGAGTATCTGGCCAACAACCGGAGCGAGGGTCGCCGGGTCGCTGGTTGAAAGGCATGGCGACACGTCGAGGATGATCAGCCGATCCGAAAACCGGCGGCCCAGGTTCTGCATCGCCCGCACCATCTGGTCGCTGGCGAATAGCTCGGGCCGTTCGCCTCGCTGCTGGCCTACCGGCAACACGCTCAATGTGCCGATCTCAGTCGGATGCAGAAGCGCGAGAGCATCTGTCTGCGGCGCCAGCGCCAGATCGAGCAGGCCCGCGGATTGCGTCAGTCCGAGCGAATCACCCAATGATCCGTTCTTGGCATCGGCGTCCACCAGGAGCACCGGCCGGTCGCCTTGCCGGGCGATGCTCGCGGCCAGATTGACCGCGGTGAACGTTTTGCCCTCCTTCGGCCTTGCACTCGTCACCATCAGCAAGTTGGAGAACCCTGCCTCGCCACCCGGCTGTGCAAAGGCTGCCCGCAGCACCTGGCTTTGCACCAGGCGAAACTCCTCGCTGACGCGATTGCGGGCGGTTTTGCCGGCAATCAATCCGGTCTTGGAGAGCGTCCGCAGTGAAAGCGGCGGATTTGGCGCGGCTGGCAGATTTTCGCGACGCCGGGAAGTCGGCTGGCGGCGGCAGCGCCTCGGGCGCTGGTGACGTGGACGCCAGATCAGGCGCCGCGCCAGCCCGGCGCAGCCGTTCCGCCGCCCGCTCGACCAAGTGCAGCTTGCCGGGAATGTTCATTCAGGCGACCGCCGTAGCGCGGAGAAGTCGAAGCACCAGCCCCCCGTAACAGGCTGATCAACACGACCACGGCGATCCCGAAACTGGTGACCGCAAGCAGCCGTCGCCGCCAGGGAATTGAGCTCAGCAAGGAGATGCCACCCAGCACAGGCAATCCCAGGCTACGCAGATCCTCCACGACCCAGAACGATCGGTCGAGCTGAGCCAGCAGCATCGGCACGGCCACGCCGGCGGCGATGCCGACGCCCAGCACGATACTGATCAGAAGCAGCCGGTTGGGTCCCGACGGGATGCGCGGGATTACCGGCGGGTCCACCACCCGGATCTGTACCTTGTCCGCCTGAGTATCTGCTGCCTCGCCGATATTGGCCGATTGCAAGCGCGCCAGCAGGTCATCGTAGTTCTTGCGCAACACCGCGTAGCCGCGGGTAATGGTTCTGATATTGCGCGATCAGGTTCGGCCGATCCTTTTGCAACTCCTGCAGCTTCGCTCGATACTCCTGCATCGATGCGAGCTGCTTCTTCAGCGAGTCCGTGTCTGCCACGACTTCGATGAGCTTAAGCTGCAGTTGCTCGTACGCCGGGTTGGGCGCGGCGCGGCCGCCGGCGGCGCCGTGGGTCGGCGAAGCCTTGAGCGCCTCGACCAATTGCTGCTGCGCGATCACGTCAGGGAATGCGTCGGTATATTTCAGCCGCAGGACGCGCAGCTTCTCCTCCGCTTGCGCGAGTGTCGTCGGTGCGCCCGGGCCGCCTCGCTCGCCCTCCTGCAAGGTCGGTTGCATGCCCTCGAGCTGCTTCTTGTATGCCGCGGCAAGCGCGACCTTGGTCTGCAGGGATGCCTCGATCTGGTTGATCTTGGTCTGCAGCGCCTCCAGCGGATCCGTCGCCGCCTCAGTCGAGCCGCTCAGATTGTCGGCCACCACCAAGCCCGGATATTTCGCGCGAAACTCCGCCCGGTTCGCTTCCGTCACACGAAGCTGCTGCTCGTACGAGGCGATCTGATGCTGCAGGAAGATACGGGCGTTCTGCATGTCCCGCCGGTCGCTGCCGGTCGCGCTGTCGATGAAGATCGTCAGCAGCGTCTGCACCACGTCGCGTGCCAGCTTCGGGATCGCTGTTGGTGTACCTGGATCGAAAACAGGTTCAGCTTGTTATCGGGCTTTACCGAAATGTCGGTCGCCAGTCGGCTTATCAGTGCGTCCCGCTGGGTTGGACCGGCGACGGTCAGGTCGAGGTCGGTCTTCGAGATCAGCGTCTCGAGGTTGGGCCGGCTGACCAGCGTGCCCTGCAGCATTTTCAACTCGTGCCTCCGGCGAGGCATCCACCGCCAGCCCTTTCAGCAACGGGGTCAGCACGGCATCGGTGTTCACATACAGACGCGCGCTCGCCACGTACTGATCCGGCAGCTTGTGGATCACCAGCCAACCGCCGACGCAGATGATCCAGGCGATTGCCACTCCGAGCCACCGCCGACGCCAGGCGGCTTTCAGGGAGCGGCGGATCAGCGTGAAAATGGCACCCATGGCCGTGATCCTCAGAACCAGCTTTGCGGGATGATGAGCGTGTCGCCCGGTTGCATCCGGACATTTTGGTTCATGTCGCCGTCCTTGATCAGGTCATCGAGATGCACGTGCATCTCCTGTTCCTTGCCGGCGCTGTCACGGCGCACGATGATCGCCCGGTTGCCGGCGGCGTATTTGGTCAGCCCCTTGGTGTCGATCATTACGTCCAGCAAGGTCATCCCATTGCGATAGGGTATTGCCTTCGGATCGGTGGCCTCGCCGATGACTTTGATCTGCCGGTCGCTCGGGCCGATGAATGTCCGCACGATCACTGTTACATTCGGAGTTCTTAACGTACTGCTTCAGCCGCTCGCTGATGTCGCGCGCCAGTTCGGGCGGCGTGAAGCCGGCGGCCTGGATATCCTGCACCAGCGGGATCGAGATTTTCCCATCCGGGCGAACGGTCACGTCGCGGTCGCTCAGTTCGGGCGCCTGATAGACGAATACGCTCAGACCATCGCCCGGTCCGATGACATATTCAGTGGTGTTGGTGCGTGCCGGTACCGCCGGCACCGCGGCGACGGTCGGCAACTGATTGCTGTTCCCGGCGCACCCGGCCAGCCCGATACAGGCGGTCAGCATGGCCAGGCAGGTGATGGCGATCCTCAGCACGACGGCACTGTCCTTTCCCCGGAGGCCCTTTCCCCGCAGCAGGATGAGAGACGACCGGCTGGTAGGCGCGGAAGGAGTTGAACCCCCGCCTCTGCCGTGTGCGGGCAGCGCTCTGCCACTGAGCTACGCGCCTGGGGGTTACGCGCCTGGGGGTTACGCGCCTGGGGGTTACGCGCCTGGACCGACGGATCCGCTCGCGTGGAGGGCGACTGAACCAGACCTCCTGCCGAAGCCGCTGTGCTGACACGGTTGATCCTAAAATCTCTGCCCAGCCGGACAGGCCGATCGATGCCCGATCGGCCTGACGAACGCGGCCTGCCACGTCTGACGAATGCATCTCCGAAAGCTGCCCTTAAATCAAGCACAAAGAAGTTCTTGACGGATGAATCGCTTTGTAGAATTTTACATCTCGCTTCTATTCTGAGATCGGATCGGATCGGCTTCTGCCCGGACGGCAGTGCTTTCCACCCTCCACGCGTGGACCTCGTGTCTGCGCGTATGGTCGTGTGTGAATGGGCCCCCACAGTCCGGGCAGCGCGGGAGTGCAGTAATGACGCGTATTGTCGGCCGCTACGTGCCGGTCGAAATGGCGGTGTTTGGGCTGCTGGAGCTGTTGCTCTCGTTTGTCGTCATTTATGCCATGGCGGCGTTTTCCGGCATCCTCGGCCCGCACGGCATCGGCCCACCGGCGTTCAACCCTCACTCCGCCAACCATGCTGCCCTGGTGGCTGGTACGATCGGGATTTGCGCAGTCGCAATTGGACTGTACCGCCCTGAACTGTGGCTCGACCGTCGAAGACTTGTATTGAACGCGGCGGTGGCGGCTATTGTGGCTTTTCCCATCGCGTTCCTCCTCAGCGGGCACTTCAGGGCTGGACTTAGCCGTACCTACGCCATGTGGCTTGCTGAAGTGCTGGTGCTTTGGCTCGCTGTCGCCGTTATCAGCCGTTCCGTGTTCAGCTTTGCACTGCGGCAAAAACTGTTCGCCCGTCGCATCCTCGTGCTTGGCGCGGGCGGCCCTGCCAAGCGCACGGCGGACGCGATCCGCGTCGGTCGAGGTAAATTGTTCGAACTTGCCGGGGATCAGCTTCGCGCTCAGTGAGGCCGCGCGGATGACTCACGTCGCCCTGCGTGAAAACAAAATCTGGGCCGTGGTGCTGGCTGCCGATACCGCTCCAGCCGCGTCCACCGGAGACAGCATTGACTATCAGCATCTGCTGGATTGGCGGCTGCGGGGTATCCGGGTGTATGACGACGTGTCGTTCTGGGAACAGCATCTCGGCCGCATCAATCTGAGCCGCATCGATGCGGCCTGGTTCCTTCGTGCCGAGGGGTTCAGCAACGGCCTGATTTCGCGTGCCATCAAGCGCGTGATCGATGTGCTGGTCAGTCTCGTGCTGCTGGTGCTGACCTTCCCGCTGATGATGGCCACCGCGGTCGCCGTCAGGCTCGAGAGCGCCGGCCCCGTGCTGTATCGCCAGCAACGTGTGGGCCTGTTCGGCAAACCGTTCACTCTGCTGAAGTTCCGCAGCATGCGAATCGACGCGGAGGCAGAAGGCGCCCCCCGGTGGGCGGCCATGAAGGATCCGCGGGTCACCCGGGTCGGCAGCTTCATCCGGTCCACCCGGATCGATGAACTGCCGCAGCTTTTGAATGTGTTGCGCGGCGAAATGAGCCTGATTGGTCCGCGACCGGAGCGGCCCCACTTCGTCGCCCAGCTCGCCGAGGTGATTCCGTTCTACAATGAGCGTAGCTACGTCAAACCGGGCATAACCGGCTGGGCACAGGTGAACTTTCCCTACGGCGCCTCGGTCGAGGATGCCCGCGAAAAGCTCTCCTACGATCTCTATTATGTGAAGAATTGCGGGACATTTCTGGATCTGCTGATCCTGGTCGCGACCGTCCGGGTAATCCTGTTCCGCGAGGGCGCACGCTGACATCGCTCTCCCCATCTGAGCGGCAGCCTCATTTTGCGAGACGTTCCTTGCTAATGCGTTAACGTCGAGACTCGCCCAGGTATTGATCGTCCATGGGATCGGCCCTGCCGGGATGCGTTCCGGCCAGGGCCGATCAACCAACGGTCTTGCATCATCCCCCGGCGACATCCAGGGCCTGGCTCAGGTCCGCGATAATGTCGTCGATATGTTCCAGTCCCACCGACAGACGGACATACCCGGGTGTTACCCCGGTCGCGAACTGTTCCTCCTCGGTCAACTGGGAATGGGTCGTGCTCGCCGGATGGATCGCCAGGCTGCGAGCATCTCCGATATTCGCCACGTGATAGAACATCTGCAACGCGTTGATGAATTTGCGGCCAGCTTCTGCGCCCCCGGCCAGTTCGAACCCGAGCAATCCGCCCTGCCCGTGCGGCATGTACCGGGCAGTCCGCTCGGCGCCTAGTCCCACATGGTGCGCCGGATGAATCACCCGCGTGACATCCTTTCGCGTCGCCAGGAAGTCCGCCACCGAGCGGGCATTGCGGCTATGCTCACGCATGCGCAGCGGCAGCGTCTCGATGCCCTGCAGGAAGAGGAACGCATTGAACGGGCTGAGCGCGGCTCCCAGGTCGCGCAACAGCGTCACCCGCATCTTCAGGATGTAGGCGATCGGCCCCAGCGGCTTGGCCGCCTGGCTCCAGACCGCGCCGTGGTAGCTCGGGTCCGGCGTGTTCAGCGCCGGCTGGCGGTCCGCATGTGCTTCCCAGTCGAAATTGCCGCCGTCGATTACAACCCCGCCGATCGAGGTGCCGTGGCCACCGATATATTTGGTTGCCGAGTGCATCACCACCGCCGCGCCGTGATCGAATGGGCGCACCAATATCGGCGCCGCCGTATTGTCCATGATCAGCGGAATGCCGAATTTCCGGCCGATCGCCGCAACCTCGGCGATCGGGAACGGGATCAGCTTCGGGTTCGGCAGCGTTTCGGCATAATAGGCTCGCGTGCGATCATCCGTGGCCCGCGCGAACGCTCCCGGGTCCGCCGGATCGACGAACCGCGTCTCGATCCCCTGATCCTTCAGGGTATTGCCGAACAGGTTCCACGTGCCGCCGTACAGGTCCGTGGACGACACGATGTTGTCACCCGCCCGGGCCAGATTTTGCACCGAAAAAGCCGACGCGGCCTGGCCCGAGGCGAGCGCGAGCGCCGCCACGCCCCCTTCGACTGCAGCGATGCGCTTTTCGAACGCATCGCAGGTCGGGTTCATGATGCGGGTATAGACGTTCCCAAGCTCCTTCAGCGCGAACAGGTTGGCGGCATGCTCCGCGCTGTTGAACTGGTACGAGGTGGTTTGGTAGATCGGCACCGCCACGGCGGTGGTGGCCTCATCGCGCCGCCAACCGGCGTGCAGGGCGAGCGTCTCGACGTGCTGCGTTTGGTTCGTCGGCATGGGACCGCTCCGGTTGATATACCCGACTTCCGCAGGAAGTCGGGTGAGTCTTGGTTTCGCGCGCGGCCGCCACACCAACCCTGCGCGCGGTATACCCAGAATCCTGCGGATTCAGGATATACCAGGGCGCAAGTATAGCGGACCACGCCGCCCACCCCGCAAGCCGGGTTAAAAGCCAAACCCGCCGAACGGATATTGCTTCACCGGCTCCACACCGCCCGACGAGGTCAGCCCGCGCCGGCGCATGCAATCGAGGGTGGCCTGGCTCACCGCCGCCTGCGCATCGCCCTGCCGCGTGGTCAGGCTGAAATCAAAAATGGTGTTGTACGTGCTTGGATTGGAGGCGGCGATCAGCGCCTTCACATGCGGATCGTTGAAAGCCTGCCGGCGGCATGCCGCCTCTCCGGCGGTCCGCGGCGACCCCGACGAACATGCCGCAAGCAACAGCAGCCCGGCCAAGCCGCCCAGCGCGACGGGCCGCTTCATGCCGCAGCCAGCCAATCTTCGATCAGGCGCCTCGCTATGCTGTCGGGCCGAGGCAACAGAAATCCATGCGTCTCGGGATTCCGGATCTGCTCGCGGCTAAACCAGCGGACATCAACCAGTTCGGTAGGGTCCACCGCGATTTCCTCGCTCAGTCCCTCACCATAGAAGCCGAGCATGATATTGCCCGGGAACGGCCAGGGTTGGCTGGAGTGGGACCAGACCTCTCCCACTTCGATGGCGGACTTCTTCCCGCACCTCTCGCCGCACCGCTTCCTCCAGAGTTTCTCCGGGTTCGACGAAACCCGCCAGGGTGGAGTACATGCTGGCCCGGGGGAACCGGCGCGAATGGCCCAGCAGCGCGCGATCCTGGCGGGTAACCAGCATGATCACGGCGGGATCCGTGCGCGGGAAATGCTCTGTCTTGCAGCCCGTGCACAGCATCATGTGCCCGGCGCTGCGCACCTCACAGGGAGCGCCGCAACTGCCGCAGAACCGCTGGCGCGTGCGCCAGTGCATCAGTCCGCGCGCGTGTGCCAGAACCGCGGCCTCCGGTTTCGGCACGCCCCAGCCGACCGAACGCAAATCCACGAACTCCCCCAACGCCGGCGGGAGCAAGGGCAACGGATCGTCGGCCGCGCTGATATCAGTCGCGAAAACCGTCCGGTCCGCGATCCGGCCCAACAGAGCCCAGGGGCCATCCGCCATTCGCAGCGCCGTCGCGGCCTCTCCCGACACGTAAACGGCTTCGGGTTTGCCCGCTTCCATTCCCGCCATCAGGTTCCGACTTCGCCAGACCGGGACGAACAGGGTATTCCGATGCTCAAGTTCCCCGGCGACCCAGGCGGGATCGTCACGGCGATGCACGATTCGATCGAGCGGGCTCGAGGAATAGACGTTCGGGCGACTGGAGAGAATCAAGGTCACGGCCGGTTCAATGGTTGCGAGGCGGGCAAGGTTCGCATGCTCCCCCTCTCAGCAGCAACTCTTGGCGAGGCGATGCCGTCATCCACCGTCCAATTATGATCGACGATGAACACCGTTGCAGAATTAATCCGGATTGTCACAGTTTCTTAGCTGAAGACAGTGTTTTCAGTTCGCTGGCCGCATCCGAATGATCCAAGCCTTGAAAGCGATCAGTGTCGCGGCAATGAAATCCCGCGTCTCCTGATCGGTCAGCCGGCCGGCATCGTCGAACTTGGTAGCCGCCGCCGTGATCATTACCTCCGGCCGGTTCAGCACATATCCATTCAGGAACACGAAGCACTGCCGCAGGTGGTACTGTGCCCGCGCACTGCCCAGCGCCCCCGGACTGGCGCCCATGATGGCGACGGGCTTGCCGTCGAATGGCTGCTCCGGCGGGCGAGATACCCAATCGATGGCATTCTTCAGCACGCCAGGGATCGAATAATTATATTCCGGCGTTACCAGCAGCACGCCATCCGCCTGCCTTACGCGCCGCCGTAACTCGTCGACGACACGGGGGATATCCTTGCTGCCTGACGTCATCATTGTACAAAGGAATATCGCCGATCTCTGCCGTTTCGAGCGCCATCCCGTCGGGAACCAGCTCCTGGGCGGCTCGCAATGTCGCGGTATTGAACGAACCGCGCCGCAAGCTGCCCGAAATGCCCACGACCCGCACTGTCCCAGCGCCGCTCATTGTCGCTCCACTCCGTCCGTGCCGGAACGGCATAATGTGGGCGTAGGGTCCAGGGCAATGGGAGACAAGCGGCGCATCCCCGCCTCCCCACAAGGGTTTGAGCGGGGCGCGATCAGGGCATTTCAGGTGGGGGCATGTGAAATCGAGCTCCGGGCTGCTATTATTCCGATATTAACGATAATTTATCATTGTATATTCTCTCGATACCAGCATGATACGTCCTGTGGAATAACAAATTCGTGAGCACAAGGGCGGGGGCCATCATGAGAACAAAATTGCTCGTCGTCGACGACCAGCCAGGGGTGACTCGGGTCGTCGCCCTGGTCGCAGGCAGTCTCGGATTCGAGACCAGGTCCGTAAACTGCCCGTTTCAGGCGATCGATGCCTTCCTGGATTTTCAGCCCGACATCGTGATCATCGATATGATCATGCCGGAAAAGGACGGTATCGATGTGCTGCAGGAGATACTGGTCACCGGCCAGGCCTGTCGGATTATCGTAATGTCCGGACTGAGCGAGGCCTACCTCCGGCTGTCGGAGGGTATCGCCGGCTTCTACGGGCGCGAGGTAACCATGTTGCGCAAGCCGTTCCGCCGTCACGAGCTTTCCTCCCTGCTGCTCGCCGGCGAGGTTCCCCAGCAGGTTCGGAGACACCTGGAACTCGTCGTCTCCGCCTGATCCGAGCGGCCACTAGCCACGGACGCGTCTGCCGGGGTCACCGTCATTCCGAGCGAGCCAGCGGCATTGGCCCTGAGGGTCGTCGCTGTCGGAAACCATCCGCCCCGCATCACGTACGCCGCCGCCAGACCGAAACTGAACAGCCGCTCGCGGCCGATCAGAAACACCCGCCCTCCGCGGGGGAATAAGCGCCCGATCGCCGGGTCCGAAACATCCAGCCCGCCGGTGTAGGCAGCCAAACGCCGGCATCATGATCCGCCGCGCGTCCGTGACGAAGCACGGCCGGCTGACCTGGCCGCCGCGCGCCGGCACGGCGGCCTTCGGATGAAAGTGCCCGCACACTTCCCCGACCGCCCCGCGCTCGGCCTGATGGCGGAATGTCAGGGGCCCCAGCGTGAATGCCTCTACACATTCACCACCCAGCCCGCCCGGTGGCTCGGGGTCATGATTGCCTCGTACCCACACGAACCGACGCCCAGCAGTCATCGCCCGCACGCGCTGCGCCTGCTCATGCGTCAACCTCGCCGCCGCCTCGCGGTCGTGGAACGAATCTCCCAGGGCGACCACGATGCGCGGCCCCCAATGGCGGATCAGCGCCACCAGGCGATCGAGCGTCGCTTTCGTGTCAAACGGTGGCAGCAGCATGCCGCGCCGGGCGAACGAAGATCCCTTCTCCAGATGCAGGTCTGATACCGCCAGCAGCCCCGCCGCCGGCCAGTAAAGCACTCCCGCCGGATCGAGCATCAGCCGCTCGCCGGCCAGATGCACCGGTGCGGCGGTCACGCCGGACGCCCGAACAGGCTTGGCTGCCGCGGCGTGCCGGATCGCCGTGCCACGTTGGCACGATGCACCGGCGGAACCGATCGGGACGCGGGTGGTTCAGCATCGCCGGTTGCCTCGGCGATGATCGCCTCGGCTTCGGCCAGCAGCTTCTCCTCATCCGCATCCGACCGCACGCTCTCGCGCCCGATCTCCAGCAGCACCGGAACCGCCAGCGGCGAGACCCGCGACAGCGCCATGTGCACGATGCGGCCCTTCACCCGTCGCAGCATTCCGGCGATGCGCCCGAGATCGATCAGCCCCGACGCAGCATCGGCCCGCGTGGCGCGCAGCAGGATATGATCCGGCTGATGCTTGCGCAGCACGTCGTAGATCAGGTCGCTGTTCACCGTCACCTGCCGCCGGTTCTTCTCCGCGCCCGGATGGTGCCGCTCGATCAGTCCGGCGATCACCGCCACGTTGCGGAAGGTGCGCTTGAGCATGGAGCTGTCGGCCATCCATGCTTCCAGATCATCGCCCAGCATGTCTTCCTCGAACAGCCGCGCGACATCCAGCGGCTGTTCCGCCGACCAGATGCCGAGCACATAATCCGTGGCCACGAAACCCAGTGGAGCGAAGCCGGCGCGCTCCATGCGCTTGGTCACGAGCATACCCAGAGTCTGGTGCGCGTTGCGGCCTTCGAAGCAATAGGCCACGAGGTACCAGCGGCCGCCGCGCGGAAACGTCTCCACCAGCAGGTCGTTCCGGCCAGGCAGGCGCGAGCGTGACCGTTGCAGGCGCAACCAGTCCTGCACCGCCTCGCGGAAACACGTGCCAGCTTGCCGGGTCCTGCAGCAAGCCGCGGACGCGGTTGGCGAGGTTGGTGGTCAGCGGCAGGCGGCCACCTTCATAGGCGGGGACCATCGGTTCCCCGCTGCCGCCTTCCATGACCTCCGCCACCGTCTCGTGCACGCGGACGAAACGGAGCAGCCGGCCGGCAAACATGAAGGTGTCGCCGGGCCGGAGGAGGTTGATGAAATATTCCTCCACCTCGCCCAGCACCGGTCCGAAGCGCCGTTTGCCGACGAGACGCACTTTCAGCAGCGGGGCTTCGACGATGGTGCCGATATTCATGCGATGCTGCCGCGCAACGCGCTCCGAGCGGACATGCACGCGGCCTTCTGAATCGCGGAACAGCTTGCGATATCGGTCATAGGCGGCGAGCGCGTATCCGCCATTTTCCACGAACGTCAGCACGTCATCGAAATCCTTGCGGGTGACCCCGGCATAGGGCGCGGCACGATGGATTTCGGCGTAGGCGTCATCGGGGTGAAACGGCGCCGAACAGGCCATCCCCAGCAGATGCTGCGCCAGCACATCCAGCCCGCCGGGGCGCGGCGGATCGCCGTCCAGTTCCCGAGCCGCGACACCCAGAATGGCGGCTTCGCATTCCAGCACCTCGAAGCGGTTGGCGGGCACCAGCACCGCCCGGCTGGCTTCGTCCATGCGGTGATTGGCGCGGCCGACCCGCTGGAGCAGCCGCGAAACGCCCTTGGGCGCACCGAGCTGGATGACCTGGTCGACGCCGCCCCAATCGATGCCGAGATCGAGCGAGGAGGTGGCGACGACAGCGCGCAGCTTGCCTTCCGCCATCGCCGCTTCCACGCGGCGGCGCTGGGCCACTTCCAGGCTGCCATGATGCAGCGCGATCGGCAGGGTGGGCTCGTTCAGCTTCCACAGCGCCTGGAACATCAGCTCCGCCTGGGCGCGCGTGTTGACGAACACGATCGTCATGCCGGCGGCACGGACGTGCGCCATCACCTCGGGCGCCGCCTCCAGCCCCATGTGACCGGACCAGGAGAGCGGGCCGGAGGGAAGCTCCATCCGCAGCTCCGGCGGCGCGCCGTCCGAGACCGTGATCCGATGGGCAGCGCCGACATAGGCCGCGATGGCATCCGGGTGGGCCACGGTGGCGGAGAGGCCGACGCGGCGCAGCGCGGGTGCCAGTGCCACCAGGCGTTCCGCACAGAGGGCGAGCTGGTCGCCACGCTTGGTGCCGGCCAGCGCGTGAACCTCGTCCATGATCAGGCAGCGCAGCCCGGCGAACATGGCGGCGGCGTCCGGCAGTGACAGCAGCACGGCCAGGCTTTCCGGCGTGGTCAGCAGGATGTGCGGGGGCGCCTGCCGCTGGCGGGTGCGCCGATTGGCCGGGGTGTCGCCGGTACGGGTCTCCATGGTGACGGGCAGGTGCATTTCCTGCACCGGCTGCGTCAGGTTGCGGGCGATGTCGGTGGCCAGCGCCTTCAGCGGGCTGACATAGAGCGTGTGCAGACCCTGATGCGGGGTTTCAGCCAGTTCCACGAGTGTGGGCAGAAACCCCGCCAGCGTCTTGCCGCCGCCGGTCGGTGCGATCAGCAACACGCCTGTCCCGTCGCGCGCCGCATCCAGCATGGCGAGCTGATGCGGACGCGGCGCCCAGCCGCGTTGGGTAAACCATTCGACGAAGACCGGCGGCAGCCTCATGCCGGCGGTAATAGCGTGCTTAGACTCATGAGACTGGGATAGGGGAAAACGTGGTGCGGACACCAGACCGCGTTTTGAACCAGCTAAGCGGTAATCGACTTCATTTTGGTGAGGACCGGCGGAAGCTCCGGCGAGTCGGGCCGGCGCGCGTAGTTGCGGGCGGTTGGAGTCTATGCAGAAGCGCCTAAGGGTGTGAGGTGCTGCGATAATGGCAAAGACTGAGGCGGGCATGCCGATCATTAGTCGCGGCGGTACCACTCAGGACAGCGTACAGGCTGTGGCAGCATTCCTCTTCGTCGCGACGATGCTCTTCGGGCTCGCAGCATGTTCGCAGTCGGCCGCGCGTTAGCCGCGCAACACCTGATTGCACCGTGCCGACCGGCATCGCTGCCTACGGGACGAGGCTGTCAGAGCTGAGCAGGCAAGCCGAAGCGTTGTTCGCGTCGCTTGTATAATGGGTGGTCTCGGCACGATCGCTTTGGCCCGGCTCGCCGGATTTCTTTTGGCCGGGTTCGGACACGACTGACGGCCTGCGGCGGGTTCCGGGCCTAGGCGTCGCCACATGATTCGTTCCGAATCGTACGCTGGGCTGCTGGTTGCTGGGACGAAGGTATAAACTTACGCTAACACGGAGGCCGATCTGTGACCCGGGCACGCTTCCCGGCTTCGCAATTTGCATAGGGATCTCGGGCGCTGCCGCTCAGCCGTACGATTTAGAGAAAGTCGTGTGGTAACGCCGTGAGCGTCGCTCCGTTGAAAATCGAGAGCGAGCCCCGCGCAGCAGACAACGTTGCTTGCCGGTGGCGGCGTGGTACGCAGTCACAAGCCGGTTGCCATCTACAACCAGTCGTTTGCCAACAAGCCTTCTTGCGTGGTCCCGCAGGCACTTCAGATCTCGATCGAATAACTGAAAGTCCTTCTCGCGGACCAGGTATCCGCCCTCGACCTCCGTGCCAATCCACTTGATCAGTTCGAGGGCATCAGCAGGAATTCCCCGCTGCGACATCCGCATTGTCGCGTGAGCGGTCGGCTGCAGAAAGCTTTTCATGACGTGCCCCCTGTAACTTCTCGAAAAACTGATCGAATTGAGTTCTGAACGGTTCTGCTTCCTCTCGCACCCATGCCGCTTTATCTTCGGGAGTATCTTTGCTGTTCGGCATTTCGTGCAGCGCGGCTTCGCCGCGAAGGATCGCCGATACAGCTTCCGTATCGTCCCCAACGATTTCGGCAGCTTCCTCGCAGCAAATCCAATAGCTGGGCCAAGACTCGGGGTCCCACTCTATGGACACGGCGAGCATGGCCCAACGGCTGATCCTGGCGAGCTTATCCCATAGAAACATGACGAATGGGTTCTGCTTCGCGCGGTCGTATCCATCCGGCTCGTCGCCGTCTGAAACCTCGCCAAAGATGTCAAGCTCGTCGATGGATATCTTCTCCCAATCCACTGGGTCTTCGTGGATTCCCATGTTCAGTGGCAGGCGGGGAAGCCCAGATTGAAGTTGCGCCAGGGCATCTGCCGAAGCGCGGAGTTCCGCTATACGCTCCTGGCGTTCCTGCAGGCTCTGTTCGGCAGCGATGAAAAACAGCAGTGGCGCCACCTCCACGACTTTTTCGGGGGTAATGCCGTAGCGCTGGGCGACCAGTGTGAGCGCGTTCCTGGCAACGTAGGTAAGGTCTATCTTAATCGTGTCCCGTTCCGCTTCGGGCGCCCGGCGTAGATTTTCTTGAGCCACGTCAAGCGCCTTCGCGATGGCTTCCAGCGTGCGGCCTCGGACGCGAACCGGCTTCCCTCTCTCAATCCTTGAAATTGTCGAGACGTCGATTGTTGTCGCCTCGCTCAACTCGATTTGTGTCCACCCCTTCTTCCGGCGGGCTTCCCGCAGGGCCTTCCGATCCACGACCGTCATACCGTTCTCCGTTGGCACCGATTAACGCCTAGCGTCATTGTAATATAAGCGTAATGGGTCGAAGACCAGCAATGAGCGGTATGATGGGAGAATCAAGGGGAATTGGGGACGCTCGATGGTCCGGATATCATTCTGCGCATAGCTAGGAGCCTAATTTGTCAAAGGCGCGCCTAGGCCCTCCCGGGGTAGGCATTATTCGCAGCACAATCGGGGAAATAGCCTTGGTCCCTTGAAACCGATGGCAAGTGGCGCAGTCGCGGCGGCTGACCTATGCGGGGCGAGCTGGCGCTGGCGTGAGCGAGTAAGAGCTTGACCAACTCTGGCGCCAGTTGCAGCCGCTCGTCACTCGGACGATGGTGCTCGACATTCCGCCGCCGCGTGAGAGCTTCGTCTGGCCGCTTGAGCTATAAACTATCCCACTTGGACGCTGGAAATCTGCTGCGCCAGGTCGTCTATGTCGGGCTACGCGAGGACAAGCCGGCCCGCGACGTGCTGTGGCCGCTTCCCGCGCCCAAAGTCAGCCGCTGGAGGTAGTGCATTACCTGGGCCCTGCCGGGACGAAGCTGAACTGAGAGCATCACTTAGGCAGCCCGGTCGATCGGTTCCAACAAGCCCGGCCCGTTATTCTTCGTGCTGTTGACTTGCCGGCTCACTGGCCAGGTGCGCAGCGCTCCATCCGACGGCGGATGCAGCAGGGATCCCGGATCGCCCCCCGCCTCGCCGAGCCACAGCGGCCAGTCCGCCGGTTCCAGGATCACCGGCATTCGATCGTGCAGCTCGGCGATGTCTGCGTTGGCGTGACGGCTCGAACCTCGGCAGCGGGTTGACCTTCCGGGAGATCCGGCGGAGCGCCTCGGGCGGGAGATAGCTGGCGTAACGGCCGCACATGCGGCCGGCGCAGAACGGCCTCGCCGTCCTGGCTGATCAGCATCACGCGCCAGCCGGTGCCCGACGGACGCCATACGCCCTTCCAATCCGCGCCCGCTTTCAGGCGACGTCGCTTTTCCGAGGCCGCCCGCCCTTGGCGCCGTTCGCTCTCGCGGTGATTCGCTTCGCTTCGGACCTCGCGGTACCTCCGAGCTTCCCCAGCGATGCGGCCATATCCCCCGGCGTTGCCAGCGCTGCGATCAGTCCATGCACGCTGATGTTGATGTTGGGCTCGTCGAGCTTGAGACCGTAGCCTGCCGGTGAAACCCGCAGCTTCGCAATATCCTTCGGCGGAACATCGCGGAATTCATCAACCATTGTTCTTGGCAGTCTCACGGCGGCCCCATCGGTCAGCTCGATCTCTATTGCATCCCGGTCGGGATCGTAACCGTACGCCTGCTGCACGGCGCTCCGTCGCTCGCCGATGCCGCCCCGCCTCCACAGCGCGCTGCAGCTCATCCTCGGTCGTCGGCGGAATCTTCACGGCTCCCATTGCTCTACTCCCATTCCGGCCCTCATCGCAAAGCCCGGCGCATCTTTCATGATCAGCGTCACCTGTCCTGCATGGGGCGTGTAGGCCGCTCTCGCGATCTGGACGGCGCCGGGTTCCCGTTTCGCCAACACGATCACCGTGCCGTCCGGTCCCACCCTGGTCCATCGGTTGTGCAGGCAGCATGTGCTCGCCATCCGCCACCATCGCTCCCTGCATGTCGGGAGATTGACCGCAATGGCCACCCTGATCCGGTCGATCGTCCGGGTGCTCGGCGCATCCCCGACAGGGTCCACGTCCATCAGCCTGACGGCATCATCCACGAAGGAGAAAGCGAATTGGGCTTCCCACGGCACCTCCTCGTTCTCGACGTGAACATGCGGCGGACAATGCTCGTCCCGAGTTCGCAGCTCGACATAGAGGCCGCTCCGCGGCACGGGAAACAGCTTCACGGCCTCAAATAACCCAAACGACTCCATGGTAGAACCACGGCTTGAATAGAGAGAAGAAAGCAAAGAGGCAGTCTATTTTAGCTTGTCGGTGGGCAACAGCGATGTGGATGAAGCCCCGCCTTCCGGCATCCTGGTGCGGGAACTCGTCGCTTCCCGGCGACATCCACCCGCTGCTGCAACCGCTTGCCGAGGGGCAGGACGCTGTGGGCAGGCTGGAGGCCTCCGCCGCGGCGGCCTCGCCCGCACTTGCGGAAGGCCTGCGGGCCAGAATCGCCTATCGCGAAGCCGCCGGATGGCTCGCCCACGGGCACACCTGGGTCCTTTCGCGCGATCTCGCGCTCCGCGACGCCGGCCTGACCGGCTCCTCCGCCGTCGCGGCGCTGCCGACCGGCCGGCCGCCGAACGCCCCACCATGACCGCGCACAGTGCCGAGCCCGAGGTGGAACCGGCCGACAACGTAGTTGCCGCGTTCCGCCTGGCGCGACTCTGGTGCCGGCTCGCCGAGGCGGCCCATCGCCGATACCGCGGCAGTCCGCCAGACCCTCGGCTCCGTGGGCTGGCACGCCAGCATCGATGACGTGGGCGTCGAGGACTGGCTGGCGGCCATCGGGAGGCGCGACCAGGGGCCGGTGCTGGTCAAATGACCCTCCACCAACGCCGCGAGTTAGTCCAGCGACCGGGTCGCCGAGCTTTACGGTGACCCGCGGGGGGTTGGGAGATACTCGTCATTGCCGCGAAGCCAGGACTTCAGTGGCCGCGGCTGGATTCCCGCTTTCGCGGGAATGACGTGAGGGGTGCGAGTGTGACGGGGGGCGCGGGTGTGACGGGGGGGGGCGCGGGTGTGTCGGGGGGTGCGGGTGTGACCGTACCGAGGGATCCTCGTTGCCGGGCGCGCATCGTGGCGCGATGCTGGCCAACGATCTGGGAGGTTCGTCACATGGCCGCCATCGCATCCACCTCCGCCTATGCGGCCGCGTACACAGCGTGGCAGCGTGATCCCGAGAGCTGGTGGGCAGAGATCGCCGAGGGGATCAGTTGGGATCGGCGATGGGATCGCGTGTTCGATCCGGCGTGCGGGCCGTATGGAGGCTGGTTTCCCGGCGGCTCGCTCAATACCTGCTTCAATTGCATTGACCGGCACGTCGCCGCGGGACGTGGCGCGCAGCCGGCCCTGATCTGGGACAGCCCGATGACCGGGCAGGTCGAGACCTTCACCTACGCCGACATGCAGCGACGAACCGCAAAGATGGCCGGAGCTTTAGCGGCGTTGGGCGTGTGCCGGGGCGATCGCGTCGTGATCTACATGCCGATGGTGCCGGAGGCGGTGATCGCCATGCTGGCTTGCGCGCGGATGGGCGCTGTCCACTCGGTGGTGTTCGGCGGCTTCGCCGCCGCCGAGCTGGCGTCGCGCATCGCTGACGCGCGACCGAAAGCGATCATCTCGGCGAGCTGCGGGCTCGAGCCGGGGCGTGTGGTGCTCTACAAGCCGCTGCTCGATGCGGCCATCGATCTGTCGCCGCACAAGCCCGGCGCATGCCTGATTCTACAGCGGGACGAGGCGAGGGCCGAGTTGATCCCCGGCCGTGATCATGACCTTCTGGAGGCTGAGACAGCAGCATTGCCGCTCGATCCCGTGCCGGTCGCCAGCACCGATCCATTGTACATCCTCTATACGTCCGGCACGACGGGACGGCCGAAGGGCATCGTGCGCGACAATGGCGGTCATGCGGTCGCGCTGTGGAACTCGATGCGCATGATCTATGGTGTCGATGCGGGCGACGTGTACTGGGCCGCCTCCGATGTCGGATGGGTCGTCGGGCACAGCTATATCGTCTATGCGCCGCTGCTGCGCGGCTGCACGAGCGTCATGTATGAGGGAAAGCCGGTTGGTACGCCGGATGCGGGCGCGTTCTGGCGCGTCTGCGCGCAGCATCGGGTGCGTGTGATGTTCACCGCTCCGACCGCGATGCGCGCCATCAAGCAGCAGGATCCGGACGGCAGGCAGATGGCGCGGCACGAGCTGTCCCGATTGGAGACATTGTTCCTGGCCGGCGAGCGCTGCGACCCGCCGACCGCGGTGTGGGCGACCGAGCGGCTCGGGAAGCCGGTGGTGGATCACTGGTGGCAGACCGAGACCGGGTGGGCGATCACCAGCGGGTTCCGCCAGTTCGGGTTGTTTCCTTTCAAACCGGGTTCAGGAGGGCGTCCGTGCCCGGGTCACCACCTCGCGGCACTGGATGAAAATGGCGTGCGGGTGGCCGCCGGCGAGAGCGGGAACCTGTGCGTGCGCCTGCCGCTGCCTCCGGGCTGCGCGCCGACCCTGTGGCAGAACGATGAAGGGTACCGCGCCGCTTACCTGGCCGATTTTCCTGGCTGGTACCGTAGCGGCGACGCCGGCAGCATCGACGAGGACGGCGATGTCTGGGTAATGGGACGCACCGACGACGTGATCAACGTGGCCGGCCACCGGCTTTCGACGGGGGCGATGGAGGAAGTGCTGGCAGCCCACCAGGATGTCGCCGAATGCGCGGTGGTGGGAGTCAAGGACGACGTGAAGGGACAGGTGCCGATCGGGTTGGCGGTGCTGAAAGCGGGCGTGAACCGGGCAGACGCCGAGATTGCGGCCGAACTGGTTGCATTGGTACGTGAACGCATCGGGCCCGTTGCGGCATTCCGCGATGCCCGCATCGTCGGGCGGCTGCCCAAGACCCGTTCCGGGAAGATTTTGCGCGCCAGCATCCGCCGCATCGCGGATGGAGAACCGGTGAATGTTCCCGCAACCATAGAGGACCCGGCGGCGCTTGACGAAATCAGCCGGGTCCTGAAGCGGTTTCACCCCCGGTGAAGTCGTCTCCGCCATTCCGGGGCTCCCACATTGTGCAACCCGATGCTGTTCGACTTTGCAGTCGTGGAAGGCGGTGTCCAGCCGAAGATGAAGATTTACCGCAGAGGCGCAGAGACGCAGAGATTTTCTCATCCTGATCGCGGGCAGATCAGCTTTCGTCCCTTCCTCTGCGTCTCTGCGGTAAATCTTGAGCTCCCGCGTTCCATGCGACCATGCGGGCTTAGTCTGGGCCGGCGCTGATTCATACTTGAAGCCGCTGAACCAACCGGCCAAGTTAACCGCATGCGCTACCAGCCACCGCCGCAGATCGACCTGGTGATGAACCGCACATTCCGGTTGCCATCCCGCGCGTCCCTACCGATGCGAATAGCGGGCATCGCAATCCTGGTCGCGGTGCTGGCTGGCGCGCTGGCGGTTGCACTGCTGGCGCTTTGGCTTGTCGCGGCCCTGATCCCGGTTGCCATCGTGGCCGGCGTCATCGCCTGGGTCGCGATCCGGTTCCAGCTCTGGCGCACGCGACGGTCACATAATCTGCCGCCGGACCTGTTCCGCGGCCGGTAAGCCGGCCCCCTTGTCGGTCGCCAAATCGAATTCCTCGCCCAGCAGCGTGTAGGAGCGTCGCCGAGCCTCGGGATCGTGCAACGTGGTCAGAATCGCGATCTCCTCGATGCCGTGCAGCTTAGCGAGGTCTCGCAGGCGCTGGCCAACGGTGTGAGGCGTGCCGAAGATGGCCCGCTCCCGCAGCCGGGTTACGCGGACGCGTTCGCCCTCGGTGTAGTCGTATGCCGCAGCTTCCTCCGGTGACGGTAGCGCGGCGAATACGCCGCGGTCGCGTCCCAGCCGCCACAACTCGCGAGAGGTGAACAGCCGGGCGGCTTCCTGCTCGGACTCCGCCGCCATGGCCCAGACGCACAGCGCGGCGTAAGGGGCTGAGTGCCTGGGACTGGGGCGGTACTGGTCCCGGTACAGCGCGAGGGCCTGCTCCGCGCCACGGCCGTCGGTGATGAAATGGGCGAAGCAGAAGGGCAGGCCGAAATAGGCGGCGACCTGGGCGCCATAATCCGAGCTGCCAAGGACCCACATTTCCGGCGTGGTCGGCCCTTGCGGCTGGGCCATGATGTCGCGGAACGGATGGCCTTCCACCAGCTTCTCCCCGGCAAGCCAGGCCAGCAGGTCGCGGACCTGGGCAGGGAAATGATCGGCGGCGGTTTCCGCCAGCGGGTTGAGCGCGAAGGCGGTGCGGCCGTCCGATCCCGGGGCGCGTCCAAGGCCGAGATCGATGCGTCCGGGAGCGATCGCCTCCAGCACCCGGAACTGCTCGGCGACCTTCAGGCTGGAATAGTGCGGCAGCATCACGCCGGCGCTGCCGACCCGGATGCGGGAGGTGGTGGCGGCGATGGCGGCGATGAGGATTTCCGGCGCGGTGCCGGCCTGGCTGGCGGAGTTGTGGTGCTCGGCCAGCCAATAGCGGGCGTAGCCGAGCGCCTCGCAATGGCGAGCGAGCGCCATGCTTTCCCGGATCGAGGTATCCGGGGATCGGCCAGTGACCACGGTGGATTGGTCCAGCACGGAGAGTTTTATCACCGGGAGCACCTTCTTTGGGTTCGGCTTCAGATTTGCAGTGGGACGCTTCTGGTCAACCGGGCGAGTCACTCCGCCGGTCCCGAAGTCTTGACTCCTCCGGGGGGTCGTCGCGCCGCTGGTATACCCGACTTCCGCAGGAAGTCGGGTGAGTCTTGATTTCGCGCGCAGCCGTCACACTACCCCGCGCGTACCGGTCGTTCGAGAGGCTGACTCTCCCTCGTCATGCTCGCGCAGGCGGGCATGACGCGGTCGCGATCGCACGGACAGTCGCTGGATTCCCGCTTTCGCGGGAATGACCGGGGAGTTGCGGGGATGATGGGGACGGGAATGGGTCTGCCCTTCCGACCGCTGGTATCACACGTCCTTCAGCTCAATCCGTGCCAGAAAGGATCGCAGGCGTTCGTGCGTCTGCGCGCCGAACACCTCACGCGGCGTGCCCTCCACCGCGACCCGGCCGGCGTCCATGAACAGCACACGCGCGGCGACATCGCGGGCGAAGCTCATCTCGTGGGTGACCAGGATCATCGTCATGCCATCGCGCGCGAGCTGGTGCACCACGGTCAGCACCTCGCCCACCAATTCGGGGTCGAGAGCCGAGGTGATCTCGTCGAGCAGCAGCACCTTCGGGTTCATGGCGACAGCGCGGGCAATGCCGACGCGCTGCTGCTGGCCGCCGGACAGCTCGCCTGGCAGGCTGTCGAATTTCTCGCCGAGGCCGACGCGGGTCAGCCAGGTCTCGGCCAGTTCGCGGGCCGGCCGCTTGCCCATCCGGCGAACCTTGCGCAGCCCGAGCATGACGTTCTCGGCCGCGGTCAGGTGCGGGAACAGGTTGAAGTGCTGGAACACCATGCCGGTGCCGGCGCGGATGCGGGCCAGTTCACGTTCCGTGCGGGGATGCCGGTCCGAGCGGTAGCCGACCTCGATCCCGTCCACCTGCACTGATCCGCTGTCGTACCGCTCCAGCAGGTTGATGCAACGCAGCAAGGTCGTCTTGCCGCTGCCGCTGGCGCCGATCAATGCCACCACCTGTCCGCGATGCACGTCCAGATCGACGCCGGCAAGCACGTGCGTGGTCGCCGAAAGACTTGGTGAGACCGCGCACCCGCACCAGAGGCGGCGCGTCATTCCCGGACATAGGCGAACCGGGCCTCCAGGCGACGCGCGGTCAGCGACAGCGCGTAGTTGATGATGAAATAGATAAGCGCGCCCAGGACATAGAGCGGCATTGGGCGGAACGTACGGCCGATCACCTGCTGGATCGACAGCATCAGATCGACGATGCCAACCAAAGAGACCAGCGCGCTGCCCTTCACGGTATCGACCACCGTGTTCATCCAGGGCGGCAGGAAGCGGCGCAGCGCCTGCGGGAAGATCACGTACAGCATGCGCTGTTCAAAGGTGAGGCCGATCGCCTTCGCCGCCTCGGTCTGGCCGGGATGGATCGACTGCAAAGCGCCGCGCGCCACTTCGGCGACGTGGGCCGTCTCGAACGCGATCAGCGCCACCAGCGCGGCCCACAGGCTGCCGATCTTCAGACCGGTTGCGGGGAGGGCGTAGTAGATGAAGAAGATCAGCACCAGCAGCGGCGTGCCGCGCACCACGTCGCTGTAGATGCGGACCGGCCAGGCAATGAGGCGGGGACCGTAGGTCAGCGCAGCTCCCAGGATCAGGCCCAGACCCAGCGCGATCAGGACGACGAGCGCGGAGACCTCCAGGGTGACCAGCAGTCCCTTCCACAGGAACGGCAGGCTGGCGAGCATCACGCTCATGCGCGGCCTATCGCAAAACGCCGTTCGAGCCCGCGCAGCCCGATCAGCAGCAGCCAGCCGGTGACAAGATACATCGGCGTCACCACCGCGTACACCTCGACGATGCGAAACGTATTCGTATAGATCCAGTTGGCACCATAGGCGAGTTCCGGCACTGCGATGACGGAGGCCAGGGAGGTATCCTTGAACAAGGATATGAAGGCATTGCCGAGCGAGGGCAGCACGATACGGAACATCGTCGGAAGCGTAACCCAGATTACCCGCTGTGCCGGGGTGAGGCCGATCGCACGGCCTGCATCGATCAGCCCGCGCGGGATGGACTGCAGCCCGGCGCGGAACACCTCCACCAGATAGGCGCCGGCATAGACCGACAGCGTGATGATGAAGCTGGTGGTCGCATTGTAAGCGAAGCCGCCGACGCTCGGGATGCCGTAGAAGACCAGATAGACAAGCAGCAGCAGCGGCACATTGCGGATGAACTCGACATAAGCCGCGATCAGGGCGCGCACGACGCGCCCCGACGCTGTTGCCAGCAGCGCCAGCGCCAGCCCGATCGCCACGCCGGCAATGATGCCGATCAGGGCGAGTTCCAGGCTCAGCACCAGGCCCCATTGCAGCCGATCGAAATAGCGCCAGACGAAATGGAAATTGAGGTGGTAGTTCACCCTGGATCGGCGCGCCTTTCAGATGGGTGGGAATCCCGGCACCTGACGCGGCGGCGTTTCGCCAAAGAACTCCTGGAACGCGGCGGTATAGATTTCCGGCTGATGACCGTGCATGGCGACGTTGAAGCAGGTGTCGACCCATTGCAGCCAGTCAGGGTCGCCCTGGCGCATCGCCGCACTATAAAGCTGCGCTTCGTAGGCGTAACCCGGGTCCTTGTAGGCGCCGGGATTCTTCTTGATCAGCCATTTCACCGTAGAGGCGTCCACTACCGCGACATCGGCCCGGTTCGCGGTAATCGCCTGGAATACATTGGCCTGGGTGTCGAGCTGCAACACCTGCGCATCCGGCAGCGCATTGTGCACCAGCGTATCGGCATCCACATTCTGCAGCACGGAGGCACGCACCTGGTTCCCGGCGGCTTTCAGCGCATCGTAGGTCTGCCACTTGCCCGACGGCGTGGTCATCAGCGCGGCGCCTTCCACGTAATAGGGCCGCGAAAACGCAACGAGTTGCGCCCGGGCCGGCGACACCGTCATGAACTGGATGACGACATCCACCTTTCCCGTCGTGATGTTGGGAATGCGTGCCGCCGGATCCTGGAGCACATACTCCAGTTTCGTCTCGTCATCGAACAGGCCCTTCGCCAGGATACGCGCCATGGCGATGTCCATGCCGGTGAGCTTTCCCTGGTCATCCTCGAAATGCCAGGGCGGGTTGGTGGAACCGGTGCCGACGATCAGGTGGCCGCGGTCGAGCACGGTTCGCAACAGCGACGCCGGCGCCGCCTGTGCCGCCGCTCGGGGGGCGTCGAGTGCGGCGGCGGCGAGCACGGCGCCGGCACCGCCGAGGGCGAGGAAGTTTCGTCGTTGCGGCTGGTTCATGGCTCCTCCCGGTGAGCTTTTGCTCGTTGCTGAAGTGCGTGAGATTGGCACGGACGATCTGGCGGGGGAAGCACGGCTGAATGGCCTGTTGTTTGAGAGCGTGATTCACGCTTTCCGACGCTTCGGCCTCAAGCGATCACGCTTGTCTTATGACTTTCCCTGCGTTTCGGGGATACTGGTCCACCATCGGCGGTTGAAACCCCTGTTCGAAACAAAACCGGGTGCGGCGCTCATCCCTCGGTGGCGGATAATGTCGATGGGCTGTCGGGATGTGGCGTGTACCGGTTCATCATCTCCGGTTTGTCGGTGCAGATGCCGATCACCGGAAGCGTCACCAGCCGGTCGAGCACGGCGCGACGTTCCTCGTGCCAGATCAGCACCAGCAGCCGTTGCCGCGCAGCGCGCGCGATCAGATCGGGCGTGACGAGGCGGTCCGGTGCGTCCGATGCCCGCTCCCAGCACA
Source organism: uncultured Pseudomonadota bacterium (assembly GCA_963810715.1). Lineage (GTDB taxonomy): Bacteria > Pseudomonadota > Alphaproteobacteria > Acetobacterales > Acetobacteraceae > DATDIC01. The sequence continues at coordinate 234,947 of CAWEOZ010000008.1, forward strand.
GATGGACGATTTCGGCGCCGGTCTCGGCAGCGGCAGCGAATGGGTCTTCGCCGCCGCGGACGAGAACGGAAACGGGAAAACGGGAATGCTCCGGCCGAGCTGTGGCGAGGTCGCGGACCGTGTCGTGGTCGAACGACCCGATCGCTGCGAACGGTACGGTGCTGGCTGACAGAAGCCGCAGGGCGGGCAGCGCGGCGGCGCGTTCCTTCACCTCCACGTAAAGACCGCAGCCGGTGGCAATGGCGAGGTCGATCGCCTGCCGCAACGTCGGCACCGTGCCGCCGCCCGCGAGCGGAACACAGGCGATGTCAGCGGCATCGTGTCCGGCCAGCTTGATCCGCCGGCCGTCGGCGCCGGTGATCGTATCGTTGTGGCAGACCACGACTACGCCATCACCGGAAAGGCGGGCGTCCAGCTCCCACATGTCTGCGCCGAGCCGCGCGGCGACCCGGAATGCGTCCAGCGTGTTCTCGTTGGCATGGGCGCGAGCGCCGCGATGGCCGATGCAAAGCGGGCGGTCCACGGCGCGTGCCGGCCAGCGGTAACGCCGCAGGAATTCAGCGATCAGCGCCCGCATGGTCGGTCTCTGGCGCAAGTTTGCCGGCGGTGTTCGGAACCACGGAACCGCGATATTACCCGCCCAGGAACTTGTTGAGTTCCGGTGTCGCTATCGTGCCATCGATGTAGCTCAGCGTTCCGTGCTCCTTCACCTCGCGCGCGGCCTGCACCAGCCCGGTCATGGCCGCGCGGTACAAGGAGCTGGCCAGGCTGATGCGTTTCACGCCGGCCTCAGCCAGCGTGGTGACTGAAAACGATTTTCCCTTGATGCCAGCCATGAAGTTGAACGGGCGCGACAGGGCCCGGCACACCGCGCGTACTGCATCCAGGTCGGGCAGGCCGGGTGCCATCAGCACGTCCGCGCCCGCGGCTTCGAACGACTTCAGCCGGCGGATGGTGTCGTCCAGGTCGGGATTGCCGCGCAGGAAATTCTCGGCCCGCGCCGTCAGCGTGAACGGGAACGGAAACCTGCGTGCCGCTTCTACCGCCGCCGCGACACGTTCGATCGCATGCGCCGGCTCGAACAGCGGTTTCGCCGCATCTCCGCTGAAATCCTCGATGGAGCCGCCGACCAGCCCGGCGGCACCCGCCAGACGGATGGTTTCGGCCGCAATCTCCGGCGAGTCGCCGAAGCCTTTCTCCAGGTCGGCCGACACCGGCAGCTCGGTGGCCGCGACAATGGCACGGCAATGATCCAGGGCTTCGTCGCGGGTGATCATGCCATCGCGCCGGCCCAGCGTGCCTGCGGCAGCGCCGCTGGAGGTGGCCAGAGCTGAAAACCCGACCCCCGCGAGGACCCGCGCCGAGCCGGCGTCCCACGCATTGGCAATCACAAACGCGCCCGCCGATTCATGCAGGGCGCGGAAGCGGGTGGCTTTGTCGTGTTGGCTGGCTGGCATTGCGGCCTCCTGCAAAGCGGCGTTGGTTCAGTGTAACGGCGGCGCGGTGCACGGCGCATCGGCGCGGGTTGCGCAGCATGGTACGCCCTGGTCGTGCACCAGCAGCAAATGCCCGCCGCTCGCCTTACCCGGCTCCGCCGTCGATCGTCAGCACCGTCCCCGACGTGTACCCCGAAACCGGGCTTGCCAGAAATGCCACCGCGTTGCCGATCTCCGCCGGTGTGGCCGCGCGACCGAACGGCATGTCGGACAGCAGCTCCCGCCACCGCTCGGCGTCGCCCAGCGTCTTCCCCGCGCGGTCGCGCTGCAGCATGATCAGCCGGTCCGTCGCCACCGGCCCGGGATTGATCCCCACGACCCGCAGCCCATCCACCGGCGCCTGCCGTCCCAGCGCCCGCGTGAATGCCATCAGGGAAGCATTCCCGGCCGCTCCGGCAATATAGCCCGGCGGAAACTTCTCCCCCGCCGCGCCGATCACGTTCACGATCACGCCCGACTTCCGCGCCGCCATGCGCGGATACACGCAGCGGCACAAGGAGATGAACCCGAACACTTTCAGGTCCCACGCGCGCCGCCACGTCTCGTTATCGACTGAAACCAGATCCCCAGGCGGGATCGCCCCGGCATTGTTCACCAGCACGTCGATCTCGCCGGCCTGGTCGGCGACCCGCCGCATCGCCTCATCCGAGGACAGATCAGCCGCGATCACCCGCACATTCACCTGTCGCCGGCCGCGGATGGCCGCCGCCGCCTGCTCCAGCACAGTGGCATCGCGCGCCACCAGCGTGACGTGGCAGCCCTCGTCGGCCAGCACCTCGGCGCTTGCCCGGCCGATCCCTTTGGAGCCGCCGGTGATCAGCGCATGCTTGCCGGCCAGCTTCAGGTCCATGTGCTTACGCCTTTCGGTTGCCGGTGTTCGCCTGCGAGCAGACGTGCCTCACGCAGAATACCTCGCCGTCAGCGAAGGCGTCACGCCGCTTTCCGCAAGCCCGACTGATACGCCCGGCACGCCTCCCCGAAGGCGCGGAACAGCGCCAGACTGGCCGGATTGCCGGTGCACTCCCATTCCGGGTGCCACTGCACGCCCACCGCAAATCCCGGCGCATTCCCCACCCGCACCGCCTCGATCGTACCGTCCTCCGCCCGCGCCTCGATCACCAGCCCCGGTGCCGGCCGGTCGATCGCCTGCCCGTGCAACGAGTTCACCACGATCTCCGGCGCATTGATCAGCCGCGCCAGCCCGCCGGACAGCGCGATCTTGTGCTTGGGTCCGTATCTTTCTTCTCGATCGTTCCGGGCCCGCTGCGGTGATCGCGGCGTCCCGGCATGTCGTGCACCGTCTGATGCAGCGTGCCGCCCAGCGCCACGTTCAGTTCCTGGATGCCACGGCAGATCGCCAGCACCGGCATGCCGCGCGCGACCGCGGCGCGGATCAGCGGCAGCGTGGTGGCGTCACGCTGATGGTCGTGCAACTCGGGCGTCAGGCTGTCGCCGCCCTGATAGTGACTGGGATGCACATTGCTGGGGCTGCCCGGCAGCAACAAACCGTCGATCCGGTCCAGCACCGCGATCTGCGCTTCCCCCATCGGCGGGATCATGATCGGCAGCGCCCCGGCACCCTCGAACACCGCTAGCGCATAGCGCGACGGCGTTTCGTGCCATCCCATCTCGTTGCGCGTGCGCGCGCAGGCGGGGATACCGACGACCAGGCTCATTCCGAGCTCCTTTATTCGATCTGACAAATTATTGGCGCGGCCGGAGTCGCTCCGCAACCACCATTCCCGCAGCCCCGACCAGCATCAGGGCAGCCATGCCGCGTGCGGTGCCGTCGGTGAACAGCCCGACCAGCAGCCCACTGACGGCGCCCAGCATGAACTGCCCCATGCCCATCAGGGCGGAGGCGCTGCCGGCATGCCCCGCATGGCGCGACAGGGCACCCACTGTCGCGTTCGGGTTCACGAATCCCTGGCACGAGACAAAGACGATCAGCGGCGGGATCACCGCAGCCAACCGATGCACGCCGGCAAAAGCGAACCCGGCCAGCACCGCCATCGCGACCAGATCGACGCGCGCCACCGTGCGCAATATCACTGAGGGGCCGAATCGCGGCAGGATCCGCGCATTCACCTGCGCCGACGTCACCAGCCCCAGCGCACAGACGCCGAACAACCCGCCAAATTGCGAGGGTGTCCACCCGAACCCGTCGATGAACACCGGCGATGACCCGCCGAGATAGGCGAAGAACGCGAAGGTGCCGAGCGCGCCCACGCCCGCATTGGTCAAAAAGCCGCGGTCGCGCAGGATATGGTGTATAGCGTTGGAACTGCTCGCCGAGCGAAAGCCGGGATCGGGCCGCCGGCGGCAACGTTTCCGGCAACGCCGTGCAGACCGCCAGGAAACAGCCGGCGCCATACAGCGTCAGGATCCAGAAGATCCATCGCCAGTCGAGGAACGTAAGCACCGCGCCGCCGATCGTCGGCGCAAGGATCGGCGCCACCCCCATCACCAGCATCAGACGCGACATCAACACCGCCGCGGCGTGCCCGTCGGCCAGGTCGCGCACCACCGCGCGCGGGATCACCATGCCCGCCGCCGCGGCGATCGCGGACAGGAAGCGGAAAGCCGACAGCACCAGGATGCTGGGCGCCAGCGCGCAGGCCGCGCAGCTCAACGTGTAGAGCGCCGTGGAGACGATCAGCGGCGGGCGCCGCCCATACCGGTCCGACAGCGTGCCCTGCGTTATCTGTCCGACCGCCAGTCCGGCGAACCAGGCGGCCAACGAGAGCTGCGCCGAGCCAGCCGGCTCGTGCAGCGATGCCTCGATGGCCGGAAAGGCCGGCAAGTACATGTCGGTGGAAGCTGGCCCGACGGCGGTGAGGACACCGAGCAGCATCGGAAGCCAGAACGGGATGGGCCAGAGGGGGATAGGCATGTCCTGGTCATTGCAGGCTTAGAGTATCCGTCTTGGTCAAGCCGGTTCCAACATCCACGGCCGATTATCTCGAAGCAGTGCGTTGGCGATGAGGACCAGTTTGCGCATGATGGCGACGATAGCGACCTTTGCGGGTTTTCCAGCCGCGCGGAGTTCGCTTGAGCAGGACCAATGTCAGGGTCTTGCTGCGATTGAGCACGGCGGTTCGATCCTTCACCAGCGCTCGTCGCGCGGCCAGAAGTTCGCCAAGGGTATCAATGGTTTGATCTCTCGCTGGTGGAATATCCGGCTGCATCGTATAGCCGGATCGGGCCAGCATGGCGGCATCGACCGGGTCGGTTTTCACGCGCTTACCGGTTGCCTCGGCGAAGCGGCGCGCTTGCAGCGGGTTGAGTTTGACGCCGGGCAGCGCGGCCTTTCCCAGGGCCATTTCCAGTGCGCGATGATAAGCACCTGTCGCCTCGAAGACGATGCGGGTTGGCTGCCATGCGGTTATCCAGGCGAGCAGCTTGGCAATCCCCTTACGATCGTTATCGAACTGTTTGACGATGCCCTGCGGATGCTGGTGAACCTCGAGGTGGTGTTTCGAGATGTCGATGCCGATGGTGATCCGCGGCGGTGTTGGTGCTATAGAGGCGCTCATCTTTTCCTGTCCCATGCTTGTCATCCGGGGCGTCAGACACCCCTGGTATCCGTTCGGGCCGCCAGGAAAAGAAGGGGGCGATCAAACTCTAACTCGGTCCTATCCGACCGGCGTGATCCCGATCCGTCCCCCTCCACCATCGGCGGGTTGCAACCCGCCGATGGTCAGGGGAATCGGGTGAAGGACCCTACGGTGCGATGAGTTCGGCGAGGAAGTCATCATCCCAGCCGGCGGCCTTGCGCTTGATCCGCAACGAGGCCTTGCCGGGCGCCTTTCGGATCAGGTTGTGGGCCATGTGCCTGATGGTGGCGAAGTTGGCCGGTGCGTGGTCGGTTCGGACCCGGCACTCGTCATCGCGGAAGATCATGTCCAGGACCCAGTGCAAGCTGTTTTCGATTGCCCAGTGACTGCGGATGATCGGCCCCAGCAGACCTGCCAGCAGCACCAGGGATGTGATGTGGAAGCGTGTCTCCTGCTCGATCTTGTCGCCGATCTCGCGCGTGCTTTCCACGATGGCCACAGCCTTCAGCCCGGGCCAGTCGTGCCGTTGCCGCAGCCAGGCAACATCGTGAATGACAGTGGTCGTTCTGGTCTCGATGCGGCCGTGATCGCCATCGACGGTCTGGTCCCGGCTGATCGTGGTGTGCTGGAAGTTTGCGGCCTTCTGCTCGGCCACGAACAGCTCAACGTCCCCGCGCAGCGAGCCCTGATTGCCTTTCAGCGCGAGAACATAGTCGGCTTTCTTGTCCACCACCGTCTGGGCGATGTCCAGGGTGATCGGGTGAAGCGCATCCCGCCGTCTTCGGCCGGATTATTCGCCCGCAGCCGACATGATCAGCCTGGACCGCCCGGATATGATCCTCGCTGTCTGTGCGAAGGTCAGGTCACCGGCACGACATTGCGCGTCTCGCAGGCCGCCGCGCACCAGACCCGATCATCACTTGACGACGGCGCGTCACCCTCCCCTATTCTCGCGCATGGCAGCCCGTCTCTCGCGCACCGAATACCGGAGCTGGGTGGAAGCTCAGCCCAAGGGTCGGTTCGAACGAGCCGGCGGCGTGCCGGTCGCCATGGCGCCCGAGCGCTGGGTCCACGCGCGCCTCAAGGCACGTATCTGGCAGGCTTTCGATCGCGAGATTCACGCCGCATGCCTCCGCTGTGAAGCCGCCCCCAACGGCATGACGGTCGAGATCGACGACGACACCGACTACGAACCCGACGCGCTGATCAACTGCGGCGACCCGATCCCCAACGACGCGATCGCGGCACCAAACCCGGTCGTCATCGTCGAGGTCCTGTCGCCCAGTACCCAAAGCATCGACGCGGGCGGCAAGCTGGCCGATTATTTCCGCCTGCCGTCCGTGCAGCATTATCTACTCGTGCGTCCGTTGCGCCGCGAGATCATCCATCACCGCCGTACCGGCGACCGCATTGAAACCATCGTGGTCGGCGACGGCGCCGTGGAACTCGATCCTCCGGGGATCCGTCTGAGCCTGGACGAAGTGTACGGCACCTGAAAGCGCCCGCTTGCGTCCGCCTCCGCCTGCCTCTATCGCGCGGGCATGACCGAGACCCGATCCGCCGAGACCGAGCTGCGCCGGCTGCTCGACATCATGGCCGCGCTGCGCCATCCGGCGACGGGCTGTCCGTGGGACCGCGAGCAGCACTTCGCCAGCATCGCACCCTACACGATCGAGGAAGCCTACGAAGTCGCCGATGCCATCGCCCGGCAGGACTTCGACGCGCTGCCGGACGAGCTCGGCGACCTGCTGTTCCAGGTCGTCTATCATGCCCGCATGGCGGAAGAAGGAGACCGCTTCGCCTTCGCCGACGTGGCTCGCGCCATCGCCGACAAGATGGTGCGGCGCCATCCGCACGTGTTCGGCGACGCGGCGATGCGCAGCGCCGCCGCGCAGTCGCACACGTGGGAGGCGGAGAAATCCGCCGAACGCGCAGCGCGAGCGGAGGGCGGCACGCTGGCCGGCGTACCGAACGCACTCCCCGCCCTCACCCGTGCCGCCAAGTTGACCGCGCGCGCCGCCCGCGTCGGCTTCGACTGGCCGGACGCCGGTGCCGTGCTGGACAAGCTGGACGAGGAAACCGCCGAGCTGCGCGCCGAACTTCCCGCGGCCGACCCGGAGCGCCTGGCCGACGAGGTGGGCGATCTGCTGTTCGTGCTGGCCAACCTCGCGCGCAAACTGTCGCTGGACCCCGAGGAATGCCTGCGCCAGGCCAATCGCAAGTTCGTGCGGCGCTTCACCGCGATGGAACGGCACGCTGATGCCGCGGGAAAGACACTGAGCGAGATGTCGCTCGAAGACATGGAAGCAACATGGCAAGCGGTAAAGCGGACCCAGCGCACGAACCCGAGTGGCGGCGGCTGAACCGGGCCAACTGGGACGAACGTGCGGCCATACATCTCGGGCCGCGCGGCTACGACCTGATGCAACTGCGCGCCGGTCGCGGCCGGCTGCCGATCGTCGAGGCGGAACTGGGACCTGTGGCCGGACTGCGCGTGCTGCATTTGCAATGCCATATCGGCACCGACTCGCTTGCCCTGGCGCAGCGCGGCGCGGAAGTGATCGGTGTCGATTTCTCTCCCGCCGCGATTACGGCGGCGCGCGATCTGGCACACGAACTGGGTTTGGCCGATCGTGCCCGGTTCGTCCTGGCGGACGTGTATGACGCACCGCGCGCAATCCCGGAACCGGCCGTCTTCGACCGCGTGTTCGTATCGTGGGGAACCATCTGCTGGCTCCCCGATATAGGCGCCTGGGCGAACGTCGTCGCGCATTTCCTGAAGCCAGGAGGATGCTTCTATTTTGCCGAAGGCCACCCGGCAGCCCTGGTGTTCGACGACCGCACGGGAACCGCGGGCGGCGGGCCCGGTTTCGGCCTGCCGTACTTCGCCGCGCAACCGTTGATCGAGGCCGATCCGCGCGACTACTCCGACCCGGAGGCACGGCTGGTCAACGCCACCACGCATCAGTGGCTGCATCCGGTCGCGGACGTAGTCACGGCGGTGATTCAGGCGGGCCTCCGCCTGGACTGGCTGCACGAGCACGACGCCGTCGTGTGGCGCATGTTCGATTGCCTGGTTCAGGGCGACGGGGTGTTCCGCTGGCCGGATAAGCCGTGGCTCCCCCTCGCTTATTCTCTGCATGCGACGCGCTTCTGATCTCGATCAACGTGCCTGGCGGTCGCTATCGCACTGCCTATGCCTCACGTCATTTGCCGATGAACACCTGCATGGTTGCGTACGATAGCCATATCTCGTGCGACTGCATCCAATCCAGGCCGAGCAGCATATCCACGATGGGCAAAACCTGCACCGGCGCGACAAGCAGCACTGGCCCCGTCTCCATCTCGTGGCCCACCTGCATCGTGTCGAACCGGTGCGCCTGCACCGCCACGGGATTGCGCCCGATACCGCGCGCGATCCCGCCCTGATCGCCGGCGAGCCGCTCCGGCGTCAGCCCCAGCCGGGCCATTCCGGGGGCGGTGATCAATGTCCGGCTCGCGCCCGTGTCGAGCATCGCCCGCATCGGCCGTCCGTCCACCTGGACGGGAATGACCAGAGCCTGGCGATACGCCGATAAGGTCGCCACGGTGGAATACGGCGTCCGCCAGGGCAGGAATCCGCCGCTGCACCCCGTCACCTGGTAGAGAGTAAGCCGGCGTCCCGGCACATCGATCAGCACGTCGAATGCAGCCAGGAAATCCCGTCCGAGCAGCCCGTCGACCGGCTGCCCGCCGACCCGGCCGAGCGGCAACTGACCGACCGCAAGGCTGGAATCGTGAAAGATGGTAGGATGCCGCAACGACACGCCGCCTAGCTCGAATGACTGCGGCGCGGCATTCTGGTGCCGCTCCAGCCCGCCGATCCCCATCAGCGTGGTCCCCACCCACCGATCCAGCGCCAGCCCGAGCCGCCGCACCGCGCCCGGGGTGACCAGGGACCGCTCCGCACCGGTGTCCAGGATCAGCCGCGCGTGCTGGCCGTTCAGCAGCGCGGTCACGAGCAGATGACCGCCGATCGGATCCAGCGGCACGCTGGCGCGGGCGGCCACTTCGCAGGCGATGGCCGTTCTGCCGCCAAGCAACAATGAAAACAGCAGCAGAATTCTAGGCAATATCACTGACACCAGGAACGATCCGCTTTGCTGCCCACCTAGGATACCCGACCCGTTGATAAATAGAAGTATTGTTACGCTCCTTTGCCGCCACGCAACCTTCTGGTGGCGGCTGCCGTTGTTGTACCCGTCATGGACGAAGCGACAGAATTGCGGGCCAAGGCTTACGAACTGCTGGAAGCGGCCGGAACGACGCACGACCTGTGCATCGCCATGCTGCTGCGCGAAGTGGCCGCCGAATTTGCCGCCGAAGCCGAATCCGAGGAGCGCACCGCGCAGCGCGGCAACGACTGAGCCCCGGCAGGCTTCCCCCGGCTGCCGTGATTTGCCACGATCCCTCGCCGCCGGGGGAGCCAATGACCGATCCGATAACAGTTGCCGTGCTGCAAAACCGGCTCAATGCCATCGCCGAGGAAATGGGCGAAGCGATGCTGCGCACCACGTACTCGCAAATCCTCAATTCATCGCGCGACTTTTCGGTTGCATTGATCGACGCGCATTGCCGGCTTGTGGCACAGGCAGATCACATTCCGGTCCATGTCGGCGCCATGCCCTGGGCGGCCCGCGCGTTGATGGAGGTATTCCCGAACCCCTCGCGCAACGACGTATATTTGCTGAACGATCCCTATCGCGGCGGCAGCCACCTGCCCGACCTGACCGCGTTCGTGCCGGTGTTCGATGCCGACCGGCTGGTATTCTGGTCGGTCGTGCGCGCGCATCACAGTGATATCGGGGGCGCCACGCACGGCGCCTACAATCCTGCCGCGACCGAGATCTGGCAGGAAGGGCTGCGGGTTCCCCCGATTCGCCTGACCGAAAACGGCGTGCTGCGCGAAGATTTGCTGGACATGCTGGCACTGAACGTGCGGCATCCGCGGGATTTCCGCGGCGATCTGGCGGCACAGATCGGCGCGGCGCGACTGGGTGAGCAGCGGCTGGGCAGCGTGATCGGCGAATTCGGCGGCGGCGTGCTGCTGGAGGCGGTGGAATCCATGCTGGACGCCGCCGAAAGCCATACGCGCGAGATCGTCAGCTCCTGGACTGATGGCATCTATGAAGGTGACGCCTGGCTGGACGATGATGGGTTTGGCAAGCGGAACATCTGCATCCATGCACGCTGCACGGTTGCCGGCAGCGACGTGACGGTCGATCTGACCGGGTCCGACCCGCAGGTGACCGGCTTCGTCAATTCGTCGCACGCCAATACGCAATCCGCCGTCACGATGGCGTTTGCGTTCTTGCTTGACCCCGACCAGGCGCGCAACGCCGGTGCGTTCCGCCCGCTGCAAGTGGTCATGAAACCGGGAACCATCGTCTGGGCCCATGAAGGCGCACCGGTCACGATGTGTACCAGTCACTGTTCAAACGAGATCATCGAGGCGATCATCGTCGCCCTGGCGCCCGCGTGCCCGGAGCGTGCGATGGGCGGCTGGGGTCGCCGGCTGCGGATTGCCATCAACGGCCGCGACCCACGCAGCGGCCGTCGTTTCATCTGGCACATGTTCCAGGCCCGCCCTGGCGGCGGCGGCTCCAGTGCGGGCGACGGCTGGTCCACCATCGGCGAATGGCACTCCGCCGGCGGCATCAAGTTCGGCAGCATCGAGGTGGCGGAGACCCGCTTCCCCCTGTTCTTCGAGACCCACGAATTCCGTCCCGGCTCGGGTGGCGAGGGATGCTTCGGCGGGGGGGACGGCGCGGACATGCGGTTGCGGGTGGAAACCGACGGTCCGGCGGTGGCCAACACCGCAGGCGAAGGCATCGTGCATGGCGCGCGAGGCATCTTGGGCGGGCACGACGGCGCGCCGCACGATTACACGCTGCTGGCGCCGGGGCGAGCGCCGCGCAAGCTACGCAGCAAGGAAGTCGGGATAGAGGTGCTTCCCGGCAGCGTGTTCCACATTCTGTCCGGTGGTGGCGGCGGCTGGGGCGTGCCGGTCAGGTCTTCCGCGTCTGATCATAACGAATGAAATCGGATTGCGGGCCGAGATGGAAACCAACGACGTCCTTGCGCGCCACCGCGACGTTCTTTTGCTGCAGCATGAACACGATCGGCGAGCGGTCCCACGCCTGCTGCTGCATCTTATGATAAAGTTCAATCCGTTTCTCCGTGTCCAGCTCCGCCGCCGCCTGCGCAACCTCGTCGGTCAGCTCCTGGTCGTGGAAGTGGCAGCGCCAGGCGATGATCTTCATCGGGCTGTTGTCAGAATCGTCAGGGTTGGCATTGAAGGCTTGCGCGTTCGAGTTCGGATCGAAGTAGTCGGGGAACCATTCATTCAGAACCAACTGATGCTGCCGAGCCCGCATCTTCGTGAACACCTGCTTGCGGACTCCTGCTATCAGTGAAACGTTGATGCCGACCGCCGCAAGATCGGCCTGAATCGCCGCCGCGATATCGGTGTACGGGTGCTCGGAATAATGATCCAGGGTCGCGGTAAAGCCCTGAGGGTAGCCGGCCTGCGCAAGCAGCGCCTTGGCCTTGTCCGGATCATGCCTGAAGGGGTTGGTTGTTACCGCCCCCAGGATCATCGAGGGCTCGAACGCCTGATTGACGATATATGTGTCCGGAACGATGTTCTTCTGAATCCCATCGTAGTCGATTGCCCATTTGAGGGCCTGGCGCACCTCCGGCTTGGCAAACGGCGCGTAACCCTCGTTGCCGGCGAGATACATCTGATTGGTGGTAGGCGAGGTAAACCGGTGCAGGTTGGGATCGCCGGCACTCGCCTTGAGCTGGTCACTGGTGAGGTCGCGCGCCATATCGATGTCGCCACGCTGCAGCAGCAGGAGCTGCTCCGCCGGTTCCTTTACGTGGCGGATGAAGATGCGCCTGGTGGCTACAGGAACGCTCGAGTGCGGATTGGCGTCAAGGATGATGTGGTCATCGGCCTGAAACGACGTGAGCTGGTATGGCCCATTACCGGCGGAATGGCTGTTGAGCCACTGGTTGCCAAGGTCGTTTTTTTCCTGATGCGCGAGCGCCGTTTCTTTCTCGACAATCCCGCCGACTTCAGCGGACAGGCAGTAGAGCACAAAGCTTGTCGCTGCAGGCTTCGGCAATTCCATCACCAGCGTCTGCGGATCTGTGGCACGGATCAGTTGCGCGACGTTGTCCTTGGTGAATCCGAACTGAGTCAGGATAAAGCCTGGCGTCAGGTTCATCGTGATGGCGCGATGCAGCGAGAATTCGGCGTCCGCCGAGGTCATCGCCTTGCCCGATGGGAAACGCGCGTCTGTGACCAGATGGAAGGTGAAGGTCCTGCCGTCCGACGAAACGTCCCAGCTTTCGGCGAGATCGGGGCCGATCTTGCTGAGATTGTTAAGGTCGGGCGAAACAAGCTTGCGGTAGATGTTCACGCCGACTTCGATGGAAGTGAACTCGTAGGCCTGCGCCGGATCGAGCGCTACGACATCGTCGATTCCCTTGCCCATCACGATCATGTTGCTGGGCGTGGAAGCATGGGCCCGGCTGGCGGCAACAGGCGCGGTAGCGGCGGCGGCTCCAGCGGCGATAAGTGTCCGACGTGTTAGCATGTGACCTCTCCCTCAGGCGCCGGCGACGTTAGTCCGGCAACCCGGCAACGGGAAGAAGCGGCACGGTGGAATTCGCGACCCTCGGACCGACCGCACCCTCACCAGCGCGCTGATTGTGCAGGCGCGGGTTGGCGTAGTCTGGCTAGCGTCGGCCCCTCCCTCGCCACTGGCGCGCACAGCCGCCTAGCAACAGGATGGCGGTCGCAAATAGGCCGACGGAACGTGGCTCGGGAACCACGCGAATTGTTCCCGAGTCGACAATCTCGGGTGGGCCGGAAAATATGACGTCGGCACTGCGGATTTCTTCTCTGCCAATGCACTTCCGTCCTTTGAGGTACGCCCACGCACACATCGTCGCTGGTGAGTTCCTCCGCCTTTGGGTTATCGGGATCCTTGATGGTCGGATAAGTATCCTTAGGGTCGCCGTTTACTACTATGGCACCCGTTGCATCTGTGTAGGTGATCACCGGGGAGTCCAGGCCGTCGATCAGCAGACTGGCACTGCCGGTGTTTGCGCCGAGCACAAGGGAAGAAACATACGTCTCAGTGAATGTTGTGGAGGTTGGGAATGTGAAGGCAGCACTACCGCTGCCCGTCCAGGTGCTTGCGCCATAGCTGCCAGTGCTGGTCCAGGTGACCGGGCCACCTGGAAAGGCGGATGAATTGGCCGTGTAGGAGACACTCAGGCTTTGACCAGCATAGGTGCCGGACATGAAGGCGGTGAACCCGGTCGCGATAATGGTGGCGCCATAGGCCAGATGCGAGCCGGGAACCAGCCCGACAAACTGAGTGAGCTGGTAAAAGTCCAGATCGGGGATCGTGTTTTCGAGCGTGAGGCCAGCGCCCAGGGCATCGAAGGGGGCCGCGTTGGCTACGGAAAACGCACTGCCGGCTAGGGCGAGCCCCGGCAGGACGGCCAGCAGCCGGTGGGTGGACTGGCGCGCGCTGCGGGGGCGTTGGGTAACTTTGCGCATGTCTCAGCTCCTTGGCGGTGGCTCGAACTCCTTCGTCATCACGATCATGAAAAGCGGCTTGGCCGGGGTATACGCCGACGATTGGCGGGAGACCGCGAAATTCGCTTTCTCTCTCGTCCGGTTTCGTCGAGGCGGTGAGGCTAGCCGTTCCAGAGTAGAGCTGCAACAAATCAATTTCCGGGAGTCGTCCCTACCCTGCCACCTCGGCAAAGATAGCCGACACGCTATCCTTCGCTGTTCGCGGCGACGGCCGGCGGCGCATCCGCCCGGGCGCTGAATGGTTTCAAGGCTTCGATCAGGCGCCCTGCCTCGCCAGATCAATGATTTCCGAACCACCGAAGCGTTTTATGGCGGTGTCGTACACCGGCGCCACGGCGTCCATAAAGGGCTTTCGGTCAATCGTTTCAACGATCTCGATGCCCTTCGCCTTGAGCTCCTCGATCATCTTGCCCTCCTCATCGGCGTCCACCTTTGCCTGGTAGTCCGAAGCGGTCCGTCCTGCCTCTGCTACAATGTCAGCATCGCCCGGCGGAAGTTTTGCAAGGAACTTCGCGGAGACCATGAACGCGTCCAGGATAGGTACGTGCCGGGTCATCGTCAGGTATTTGGTAACCTGGTAGAATTTGAGTGAGATCAGATCGGCAACCGGTACGTCGGCACCGTCAACGACTTTTGTCTGTAGAGCGGTGAAAAGCTCGCTGAAGGCGATCGGTGTGGGCAGTGCTCCAAGAGCAGCATAGGTATCCTTTTGAACCTGGCTCGCCTGCACGCGCATCTTCAGGCCTTTCACATCGGCGACTGAATGGATGGGGCGCCGGCCATTCCACATGTTGCGGACGCCATCGGATCCCCACCCGAAAATGCGTGCCTGAAACGCCTGTTCGATATCGGGCTTGAGGGCGGCGCCCAGGCGCCCATACAGGGCGTGGAGCGCCGCGTCCCGCGATTCGAAAAGGAATGGAAGGCTCACGACATCAACCTTGGGCGCGCCCAAGCTTAACACGCCGACGTCGGTGTAATTGGCGTCGAGCGTTCCTGCCTTGATGGCGTTGTTCATGGCGACGTTGTCGCCGAGTTGGGCGCTGGGGAAGATGCTGACCGAAATGCGGCCGCTCGTTTTGGCTTCGACGATCTCCTTGAATTTGACAAGGGCGATCGTGTGTTGGTCGTTTGGCGGACTGTCGCTGCCCACGCGCATCGAAATCGCGGCGGCAGCGCGTCCCTTCCGGGCAATCGCAACGGTCCCTGTGGCCGCCACTGACGCAACGCTGAACTTGAAGAGTTCGCGGCGGGAGACCCCAGGCGTCATGCGTTTGGTGACCATGCACTCCTCCCGAAACAACTGCCCAAGCGGGCGTTGCGGCGCTGCGAGACGAACCGGCTCAAGGTACAGGCCCCCAGGTCGTTCGTCGAGGACGATAACCTCGGCGGCTTATTAGGGTAGCTTATGGTTTGGGGGCGTCAGCCGCGCAAGCGACCGCCGCTGACGTTCAGCACGCTGCCACTCAGCCAGTCTCCTCCGGGCCCCAGAAGATAGAGGCAGGCCTCCACCACCGGCGCGGTTCCCCCCTCCCCTAACGGATACAGGGCTTCGTAAGAGCGGCGCTCTGCCGCCGACATGGCGCGACCCGTGCCGGTAGGGCCAGGAGCAATGACGTTGACCCGCACGCCGTCGGCCTCGACCTGCGCGCTGAGGCCAATGGCAAGTCCGTTTATGCCTGCCTTGGCAGCGTTATAGGCCGCCGATGTGCCTTTGCCCGGCACCCGCGCCGCGACCGAGCCCAGGAAGATGATACGCCCCGCCTGCTGGCGAATCATTTGTGGAAGAACCGCCTTCGCTGCCCACCAGGCACCATTCAGATCAACGTCGATGATGTTGCGCCAGTGCGCGTCATCCTGTTCCCAGACGCGCCCCGGAGGCGCGTCGATGCCGGCCGCATGCACCAGCGCATCGATGCGTCCATGCCCGGATAGCGCCAGGGCAGCCATGGCACGGCACGAGTCCGGGGAGGCGATATCCACATGGGTTGCAATGACGTTGCCACCCGCGTTGCGAAGCAATTCCGCTTCCGCTCCCACAGCGTCTCGATCGATATCACATGTCAGAAGCAGATGGCCGCGCCCGGCCAGGGCACGCGCAATCGCCTTGCCGATGCCGCCGGCAGCACCGGTTACGACAGAGACTGTCACTGGTCAAATCCGAGCAGACGGGGAAGCCACATGGAGACATCCTCGACATAGGTGATCACCAGCATAGTGACAATCAGGACAGCCATCATTGGGAGCATGGGCTTGATCACGCGCTCCATCGGAATTCGGGCGACCGCACAGGCCGCGTAGAGACAAACGCCGACTGGCGGATGCGCCATCCCCAGCGCGACGTTGACCTCCACCAGAATGCCGAAATGAATTGGGTTGATGCCCTCGGCGGCTGCCACCGGCACCAGGATCGGCATCAGGATGATCAACGCCGGCACGGCGTCCATGAACATGCCGATGGCAAAAAAGACGACCTGCACCAGCAGCAGAAAGACGAACTTGTTGCCGGCAAAGGTGGAGAGCCATTCAGCTACGGCCTGGGGGGTTTGGGAGATCGTCATCGCATATCCGATGACCGCGCTCATGGCGATCACGAAAAGCACGATGCCGCTGATCGTGACGGTCTCGACGAACACTTTCGGCAGCATGCTGATCGTCAGATCGCGGTAGACCACCATCGAGACGAAGAGCCCGTAAACGACCGCCACCGCGGACGCTTCGGTCGGCGTGAAGACACCGCCCAGGATGCCACCCAGGATAATCACCACCATGAACAGCGCCGGAATGGCTTTGAAGAAGGCGGCCGCTATCTCTCGCCACAGGAGGGGAGGCCCCCCGATGCCGTAATTCCGCTTGCGGGAAACGTAGATGACGTACGATATCAGGCCGAGGCCGTTGACGATCGCCGGAATGATTCCGCCGGCGAACAGGCCGGCGATGGAAATGTTGGCGACGACACCAATGAGGATCAGATCTATGGTCGGCGGGATGAGGGTAGCGGTAGCGCCCGCCGAGGCAAGAAGCGCCGTCGAGAACGGCAGCGGATAACGCTGGGCCTGCAGGTTGCGGAGCGTCACCTTCGCGATCGCGGCTGTGTCGGCCGTCGAGGAACCGGAGATGCCATGAAAAAACAGCGTCGACAGAACGACCGCACCGCCGAGACCGCCACGGCCTCGCCCAACGGTGATCTCGGCAAGGGCCATCAATCGTTTGGCGACACCACCCTCCGCCATCGTAACCCCGGCGAAGATGAACAATGGTACTCGTCAGGAACGGGAAGGAGTTGAGCGAGCGCAAGATCTGTTCGGGGATAGCGGAGGTTAGCGTGCCGCCATCAGGGATAAGGAGCAGGCCGGCGATGCCGGCCGCACAGAGCGCGATTCCGACGGGGGAGCCGAGGAAAAGCAGAGTGAAAAAGGCCAGCCCGACCGCCATCTACTGATCCGTATTCCGGAGTTGGAGGAAAGCCATTTCCTCAACGCCGCGCCAGCGTCCGAAGTGGCGGTGCGTGATGAGCCCAGCGACCGCGTCAAAGAACTCGAGGGCCTGGATCAGGGCCAGGAGGCTGCACCCGGCAGGGATAGCGAGATAAACCCAGAACATGTTGATCTCGGTCGCAGTTGCAACGAGATCGCTGACCACGGGGAGATAGGCGAACCCCTGATAGGCGATGAAGCCGAGGATCGCGATGCCGAACGCCAGGACGACAATGCGCGCGATCTCTCGCGGGCCGGGTGCGAGCCAGTTAAGACACCACCGGAGGGAGAAATGAACGCCCTGTTGTCCGGCCACGCAGGATGCCAGCATTCCAAACCAGACAAGGCAGAACCGTGCTGCCTCCTCGCTCCATGATAGAGGCAACTCCAGTACGTAGCGGTAGATGACCTGAAGGAACAGAATGCTGCTCATTGCCACCAGGAGCAGCGACGCCGCACAAACCAACACAATGCCGAGCCCGGCTCCGAGGCGTGCTGAAATGCGCTGGACAGTTTGCACGGCAGGATACGGCATCGCCGCCCGCTGAACCTCTGTCACGGCGGCGTACGGCTTCTCCATCGCACGGGCGATCTCCCCTCGGTCAGCCTAGCATCGCCGCTTTTGCGGAATTGTCATAGACAAATCTGCAAGGCGAGCATAAGCGAAGCTTTCGCAAGGTGGCGTGGGGCGGAGCGACGGACCCAAGCCTGCCTTATGTTCAGCCGACGAATTCTTCATCGACAAAGCGGTCAGGAACGTCAAATGGTGCCCGATATGTCACAGATATCAAACCCGACGAGCGGGCTGGTCCGCGGCCGGTATGTCATCCGCGGAATTGGGCTCGATGGCACCCCGGAAATTGCCGAAAATGGCGCGATCCTATTTCGCGACGGAGTTATCGAGGCGATTGGCGATTTCGGCGCGCTTTCGAAGCAACAACCGAATCTCTCGGTACTCGGGGCCGAGGACGCTGTCATCAGCCCCGGATTCGTCAACAGTCATCATCACGTCGGACTGACGCCGCTCCAGCTCGGGTCGCCCGATTATCCGCTCGAGCTCTGGTTCGCCAGCCGCCTCGGCGCGCGTACAGTCGATCCGTATCTTGACGCACTCTATTCAGCGTTTGAGATGATCGCGTCGGGCGTCACCACGGTGCAACACCTGCATGGCCGCATTTTCGGTCCGCTCGAAACCATGCTGCGTGGCGCGCGCGAAACTATCCGTGCCTACCGCGACATTGGCATGAGGGCGTCCTATTCGTACGGCATCCGCGATCAGAACCGGTTCGTGTACGAGGAGGATGATGCGTTCTGCTCGCGGCTCCCTGGCTCCGTCGGCGAGCGACTGCGCAAGGTCCTGCGTGACCAGATCGTGCCGGTGTCGCAGGCACTGCAGCTATTCTCGGTGCTGAACGATGAATGTCCTGCCGGCGGGCGCATTCGGGCGCAACTGGCGCCGCAAAATCTCCACTGGTGCTCCGATAACGCACTCTCTGACATTGCGGCTGTTGCCAGGGATAGCGGCGCCCCGATGCACATGCATCTTCTGGAGACCGCCTACCAGCGCGAATATGCGCGGCGGCGGACCGGGGGCTCGCCGATCCGCTTACTCGAGAAGCTCGGGATGCTGGGTCCCCAAATGACACTCGGGCATGGTGTCTGGTGCGCAGAGGAGGATTTCGAAATCCTTGCTCACACCGGCACCTGCGTGTGTTGTAATGCCAGTTCCAACCTGAGGCTGCGCAGTGGCATCGCGCCACATGCGAAGTTCAAGCGGCACGGCATCTGGCTTGGAATGGGCATCGACGAAGCCGGTATCAATGACGATCGGGACATGCTGCTGGAAATGCGGATGCTCCTGCGGCTGTCGCGGATCCCCGGGATGGATGATGCGCCGTTCACGCCGGCCGAGGTTTTGCGCATCGCTACCGAGGGCGGTGCTGCGACAACACCCTTCAAGAACTCGATCGGTGTTCTGCGCCCAGGATACGCAATGGATTGCGTCGTGTTCGATTGGCCTGGGATAGCCGCTCCGTTCCTTGATGGCCGTACCGCCATTGTGGACGCCCTGGTTCAACGCGCGAAACCCGCGCACATACGCGCGGTGATGGTGGACGGCCGGAAGATCTACGAGGACGGGCAATTCGTATTCGTGAATAAGGAAGAGATTTACCAGAAAATCGAGGAGCGTATGCGGCGGGAGCCGAGCGCCGATGACCTCGAACGCGCGCTGATCTCCAAGGAAGTATTCCAGCACGTCCGCGACTTCTACGCATCGTATGTCAATTTCGACCGGATGACGCCACATGCTGTCTTCAATGCGCGATAAAGTCCGACATCGGTGCCGAACTCAATGAAATTCAAGCTTCGCGTCCTGAACGGCAATGAGTTCGCGCCCTTTGGCGATGTCTTCGAGCCGCCACCTCTCGGCGAGAGAACGCATCTTGCACGGTCGTTCCAGAATCTGCGCGACCGCGCGCGGATTGACTGCTACATCAATCACCGCGTGCCGACGGTTCTGCCGTATTCCGTTTCCGTCATGGAGCGGCACCGTTTTTCCTCGCAGGCGTTCATGCCGCTTCAGGTTTCGCGGTACGTCGTGGCAGTCGCTCCATCCGAGCCATCAGACAAACCCGATCTGTCCCGGCTGATGGCATTCGTTGCTTCGGGCGAGCAGGCAGTCAACTACCGCGCGGGCGTCTGGCACTGCCCGTTGATCGCACTCGATAATACGGCCAAGTTCGTCGTGTTGATGTGGAAGGACGGTTCCGCCGACGATGAGGAGTTTTTGGATCTGGCGGAACCGATAGACTTCATTGAGTAAAAGTCCCCGCCCATTGCGGCTGCAGTCTCATGCAGCAGCTTGATAAAGGCTTCAATCGTCTTGGTGACGGGACGCTCGCGATTCTGCATGATGACAACGTCGAGCTGATCGGCGCAGTCGAATTTCACCACATGCAGGCCGAACGCCTTCGCGGCAACGGCGGTAAATCCGTCTACGATCGCGATGCCGATGCCGGCGCTGACGAGGCTATATGCGTTGCATCCGAACGGAACGGTCACCGCGATGTCGGCATCCTCTCCAGCCTCGTGGAACGCTTTCAACGCAAGTCTTCCGACCGCACTTGCTCCGGCGTATGCGATGAGCGGACGCGCCTTGAGATCGCGCGGCGCGAGTGCTTCGGCTCGGCCCAGAGGATCGCCGGACGGGAGAAGACAGTACAATTTCGACGCACAAAGATAGCTTGTTGTGAGGGTGGTTTCGGCCGAGGGACACATCGCCACGGCAAGATCGGCTTCCTGGGTCTTCATCTTCTCGACCATTGGCCCGTAGGAAAGAAGATCGAGAGTGACCCTCGCCTGCGGGTAGACCGCGCGGAAGCGCCGCAGCGCCTCGGGAAGCAGAAAGTGGCCGGGTCCGGGACTCGCAATGATCTGCATGGTTCCGCTGGCCTGATGGCGCAAGCTGTGCGCCATCGACTTTACCCGCTGCAATCCGTCATAGACGTTCTCCACCTCGCGGAACAACGCGCGCGCCTGGGGGGTCTCCCGAAGCCGCCCCTTCACGCGATGAAACAGGGGGAAGCGCAACTGATCTTCGGTGTGGAGCAGGACCTGGCTGACTGCCGGCTGCGAGACGCGCAGCAAACCGGCCGCACCGCTGATGCTCCCAGTCTTCATGATCGCATGAAAGACCTCGATCTGGCGCAGATTCACGGCAATTTCCCTCCATCTCAGCCGGCCAATTGTGATACTTCTTCCGGGGAAAACCGTCCATGAGTGACAGGCGGCTTGTCGGCAGACGCGCGCTGGTGACCGGTGCGGGGCGACGTGGCGGCATCGGACGAGCCATCGCGCTAGCGTTTGCCTCCGCAGGCGCCGATGTCTTCGTTGCCGATTTTGATCGGGAGGAGGAGACAGCAGAGGCCATTGCAGCCATTAGAGTTCTCGGCCGCGAAGCGGCGTCGGCTCAGGGAGATTTGCGCTCGGTCGAAACCTGCAGGCGCATTGTCGAGGCATGCGTCGCGGCGTTCGGGGCGCTGGATATCCTCGTCAACAATGCCGGCAACGCCCAGCACCAGTCTGTCGATGATATCACCGAGGAAAGCTGGGACGCAGCACTCAACCTGCATCTGCGGGCGCCGTTTTTCGTCACCCAGGCGGCGCTTCCGGCACTGCGCGCCTCCCGGCGGCCAACGGTTATCAACGTGTCATCCGAGCAAGCGTATATTGGCGAGGCGGAGCTGTGCCACTACACCGCTGCCAAGGGCGGATTGCGGACACTCACAAAGTCGCTGGCGCTGGCTCTCGCACCGCAGATCACGGTCAACTGCGTCTGCCCCGGCCCGACCGCGACTGACAAGTTCAAGCTTGGGCAAGAGTTCCGCTCAGGGGCTGACAAAACGCTCCCACGGCGCCGCTGGGCGACGCCCGAAGATGTGGCGAGAACAGTCGGTATTTCTCGCCTCGGACGACGCCGACAGCTACACCGGTCAGACGCTCGATCCGAATTGCGGTGCGGTGATGGATTGAAATGGCATCGACAAGTTAAGCGCATCTGGCGCTCGGACAAGTGTCGGGCGAGGCTGACGGCGTGGAGACGCCGCCCAGTTCTTGCTCTCGGCACCCGTTTTCAGCCGAGATCATGAGCCACGCCGTGTAGCGATATCGCGTGTTCAGCCTTGAGCCTGCGAGATGCGAGATGTGGAGCTGATCCTGGCAGAGCACGGCGTGATCGCGACTCACGAGTGCCTGCGGCGGGATAGCTATCAGGCTATCGTGCAGGTGTGTCGCACAGCCTGGCACTTGCTCATCAACGATCCCGAGCGCATCAGCTCAATCGGAAGCGGCAACTGGCCCTGTGTCAGTCTTTAGGCGGGTCGGTATAGATATACTGAGATGCGCGGAAGCTACATCGAACAGATCCGTCGCTTATACAGCGTCTGGCCTCGAACAAAGGAGTATAAGCATGGCAACCCCCGATACGCTTCGCTATACGAAGATCCCTCTCACCCACGGATCCGGCGCGATCCCCGCCGTAGGGTTTGGCACGCTGATCCCGGATCCTCTCGCGACCGAACAAGCCACGAAGATCGCATTGGAAGTTGGATTTCGACATCTCGATTGCGCGGAGCGATATCGCAACGAAGAGGCGGTTGGTGATGCGATGCGGGCAGCGTTCAAGGCGGGAACGGTCCGGCGGGAGGACGTCTTCGTTACCACGAAGCTGTGGAACACCAATCATCGTCCTGAACGGGTCAAGCCCGCCTTTGACGCTAGCCGCCGGCGACTGCAAGTGGACCATTTGGATTGCTATCTCATCCATACCCCGTTTGCCTTTCGCCCTGGCGACGAGCAGGACCCGAGGGACGAACTCGGTCAGATAATCTATGATTCCGGGGTGACGTTAGTCGAGACGTGGCGGGCGCTCGAGCGTCTCGTTGACGACGGTCAGTGCAAGTCGATCGGCTTATCAGATGTTACGTTAGAGAAGCTGAGAGAGATCGTTGCGGCTGCGCGGATCAAGCCTGCCGTGGTGCAAGTCGAATCCCATCCGTACCTCCCGGAATGGGACCTGCTCGATTTCTGTCGAGAGCACGGGATTGTACTGCTGGCGTTTGCAGCGTTGGGACACGGCTTGAGTCCGAAAGTGCTGGATGACCCGGTGATCACAACTATCGCGCGGCGCCTCCACAAAACGCCTGCTCAAGTTGCGCTGGCCTGGGCCGTACAACGCGGCACTGCTTTCCTGACCACCTCGACCAAACCCAACTATATCCAGGAGAACTTCGAGGTATCGGCCCTGCCTGAAGACGCCATGCGGGAGATTCGGGATGGCATCAAGACGAACGTCCGGTTCAACGCGGTCGTGGGGACCGGCGTGCCTGGCTTTATTCCCCGAGCCAGTTGAACTGAACTCCGGTACGGCACCGGAGATTCCATGATGGGCATGATCGTTTCGGTCAATGTCGGAATGCCGCAGGACGTCGCGTGGCAAGGCAGGACTGTCCGGACGGCGGTCTGGAAGAAGCCGGTGACGGGGCGGATTTTCGCCCGCCGGCTAAATCTCGATGGCGACGGCCAAGGGGACCTCCGCGGCCATGGCGGCGAGCAACGTGCGATTATGGTATATCAGCTTGAAATCCTATCGCTACTGGGCGAGCTACCTTGGGCGGTCGGATCTCGTCGCCGGGAACTTCGGCGAGAACCTCACAGTGGAGGGCCTCGCCGATACTGAGGTTTGCATCGGCGATCGCTTCAGGATCGGCGGTGCCGTCGTAGAGGTCAGCCAGCCGCGCGACACCTGCTACAGGGTCGGCATCAGGCTGCAACATCCGGAGATACCGGCGCTGCTGGTTGCACACCGCCGCCCCGGCTTTTATTTCCGCGTCATCCAGGAAGGCGAGATCGGCGCCGGCGATCGCATCGAGAAGCTCGCTGACGGCCCCGAGGGTATGACGGTCGCCGAGATCGATGCCCTCCTCTACTCGGCGGAGCATTCGCTCGAAGCCTTGCGCCGCGCAGTCCGAATTCCGGCGCTCAGCGTGGATTGGCAAGGCTCAATGCAGGCGCTGCTCGTCGCTGCCGAAGCGGGAGGCAGAACTGGCAACGCTGGCCTCGGGCTCGGCGCGTCGGCGCCCCCTGCGTGGCGTGGCTTCCGGCCCGTCGTGGTCGCGGCTTCGCGCGAGGAAAGCGCGGACGTCCGGTCGTTCGAGTTCGCCGCCGAAGACGGTTCGCCGCTACCACCGGCACTATCGGGCCAACACATCATGGTCCGCATGAGGCCGAGCCCGGATGCTCCCGCTGTCACACGAAACTATTCGCTGTGCGGTCCGCCCGGGACCCCCAACTATCGGATTGCCGTCAAGAACGAGCGCGGCGTCGCAAGCGGCTTTCTCCACCAAAGCGTCCGGGCAGGCAGTCGCCTGGAGGTCAGCGCTCCTCGTGGTTCGTTCACGCTCGCGGCCGGTGCAACTCCCGTCGTCCTCATCAGCGCCGGTGTCGGCGTCACACCGATGCTGGCGATGTTGCATGATGCAGCCGCCGCAAACGCCGTGGCGTCGCGGCCGATTTGGTGGCTGCACTCAGCCCGCGATCGGGCGCACCATTCGTTTGCCAAGGAGACGGACGATTTGCTCGTGGCGCTCCGCGCGTCCCATCGCTGCGTGATCTATAGTCGACCAGCACCGGGAGACATGCTCGGCCGGGACTTCGATCGACCAGGCCATCTCTCGCTCGATCTGCTCCACGAGTTCGGGATTCCCCAGGACGCTGATTTCTACCTGTGTGGTCCGCCCCGGTTTCTCGAGGATTTCCAGAAAGGTTTGGCGGCATGGGGCATTCCCTGGCCCAGGGTCCACGTCGAAGTGTTCGGGGCCACATCAACTCTCACGCCGGGCATCTCCCGCCCCGCCGCAGCCGTGCCTCATCGTCCGGACGGTCCCGCGGGCGGCGGACCCATGGTGACGTTCTTGCGAAGCGGTCTCGCCGTGCGATGGGACTCCCGCTTCGGCAGCCTGCTCGAATTGGCGGAAGCCTGCGCCGTTCCCGTGCGTTGGTCCTGCCGATCGGGGGTTTGCCACAACTGCGAGAGTGGCTTGATCGAAGGCGAACTCACTTACGCGCCAGAGCCGTTGGACCCGGCGGCCGAAGGCAATGCGCTCATTTGCTGTGCGACGCCAAAAACCGCCGTTGAGCTCGACCTCTAAAGTAGATAGCCGAAGGTGCCGCAACAAAGCTCTGCGCCGGCGATTGGACGTGACCATATTTGCAGTGCGTTGGCGCGGATCTCCGGGCGCGCATGTCGCAAGATTTCTGGCTACCTGCTAGACTGAAGTTTTCACTTGCGTTGACTTGAACGACGGTTCTTTTCCGAGGGTTGGCTTCGTGCGCCTTTGATTTTGTGTCCATGTAGGGATTCCCCAATCGGCCGGAATGTGATTCAATTCGGGCATGTTCATCGAGACGGTGCCCAATCGGACGTCGCCGCCCGCGGTGCTGTTGCGGGAGAGCTTCCGCGACGAACACGGCCGCGCGCAGAAGCGCACGCTGGCGAACCTGAGCAAGCTGCCGGGCGATGTGATCGATGGGCTGAAGGCGCTGTTGAAGGGCGGCACGGTGATCGGCACCGGACCGCACGAGATGCGGATGGAGCGATCACTGCCGCATGGCCACGTCGCGGCGGCGCTCGGCATGCTGCGCCGGATCGCGCTGAACCGGCTGATCCTGAGCACAGCAAGGGACGCGGCGTCGCGGCGGCATTGCGATCTGGTGGTGGCGATGGTCGTGGACCGGCTGATCACGCCGCGCTCCAAGCTCGGGTTTGTCCGTGCGGTGGACCAGGAGACCGCGACATCGAGCCTGGGCGCGGTGCTGCGCCTGGGCGAGGTGAAGGAGCGCGAGGCATACGAGGCATTGGACTGGCTGCTCGAACACCAGCAGCGGATTGAGAACGGCCTGGCAAGGCGGCATCTCCAGGATGGCGTATTGGTGCTCTACGACGTCAGTTCATCGTATTTCGAGGGCCGCTGTTGTCCGCTGGCGCAGCATGGCTACAGCCGTGATCACCGCGGTGACCGCCCACAGATCGTGTATGGGCTGTTGTGCACACGAGACGGATTGCCGGTCGCGGTCGAGGTGTTCGATGGCAACACGGCCGATCCGGCGACGCTGAGCTCGCAGGTCGAGAAGCTCAAGGACCGCTTCGGCATCAACCGCGTGGTGCTGGTGGGCGACCGCGGCATGATCACCTCGGCGCGGATCGACGCAGACCTCAAAGCTGCCGGCGTGGACTGGATCACCTGCCTGCGGGCACCGGCCATTCAAGCGTTGGCGGCGGAGAACGGGCCGTTGCAGCTGTCGCTGTTCGACGAGCGCGACCTGGCCGAGATCAGCGCGCCCGAGATGTTCCCCGGCGAACGGCTCATTGTCTGCCGCAACCGCGAACTCGCCGCCGAACGCGCGCGCAAGCGGGAGGAATTGCTGGCCGCCACCGAACGCGAGTTGCTCCGCATCCAGGCGCAGGTCCGCCGCAGGAACTCACCGTTGCGCAGTGCCGCCGAGATCGGCCTGGCGGTCGGTGGCGTGGTGAACAGCCGGAAGATGGCCAAGCACTTCGCCGTGGCGATCCGCGATGGCCACTTCGCCTTCCAGCGTCGGACGCAGCAGATAGAACAGGAGGCTCGTCTCGACGGTATCTACGTGATCCGCACATCCGTGCCGGCCGAGCAGCTCGATGCGAATGAAGCGGTGCAGGCCTACAAGGACCTGTCCCGCGTCGAGCGGGCCTTCCGCAGCCTGAAGACCGTCGATCTCGATATCCGCCCGATCCGCCATTGGACCGCACCGCGCGTGCGCGCCCACGTCTTCCTGTGCATGCTCGCCTATCACGTCGAGTGGCATCTGCGGCACGCCCTGGCACCGCTGTTGTTCCATGACACCGGGCTTACCGCCACGAGGGCAGAACGCTCCTCACCCATCGTCAGCACCGAGCCATCCGAACTCGCCAAGACCAAGAAGGCGACCAAGCGCTCAGCCGGCGGTCTGCGCGTCATGGGCTTCGCCGGCCTCATGGCCCATCTCGGCACCCTGACCCGCAACACCATGCGTGTGCCGCTACGCCTCGCGCATAGCTTCACGCTGTACGCCGAACCAACCACGCTCCAGGAGGACCCATTCAGGCTGCTCAACATCCAACCAATGCGTGTCCAGTAGACCAAAAGGCTGATCGCCAAATCATCAAATCAAATAAGCCTCTTACGCAGTTCTCAAATGGAAACTTCGGGCTAGAAAGTCATATTCTCGAAGATCGATCTCCAGTCATCGACAAGGGAGATGAAACCATGAAGATCGTCGTCATCGGCGGCACCGGTCTGATCGGCTCGAAGACCGTCGCCATTCTGCGCCAGAGCGGCCACGAGGTCGTCGCCGCCTCGCCGCAAAGCGGTGTCAACACCATCACCGGCGAAGGGCTCAAAGAGGCCATGGCCGGCACGCAGGTGGTGATCGACCTCGCCAATTCTCCTTCATTTGAAGACAAGGCGGTGCTGGAATTCTTCCAGACCTCCGGCCGCAACCTTCTTGCGGCGGAGGCCGCAGCGGGCGTCCGGCACCATGTCGCGCTTTCCATCGTCGGAATCGACCGGTCCGACAATGGCTATTTCCGCGCCAAGGTCGCCCAAGAGAAACTGATCGTGGCCTCCGGCATCCCCTACACCATCATCCGCGCGACCCAGTTCATGGAATTCCTCCGCGGCATCGCTGCATTCAAGCTACGGATGGAAACATGGTCAGGCTTCCGCCCGGCCTGTTCCAGCCCATCGCGGCGGACGACGTTGCTGCCATCGTCGCCGATGTGGCGCTCGCGGCGCCGCGAAACGGCATCGTCGAGATCGCCGGCCCGGAACGAGCGCCGTTCAACGAGATCGTCGCCCGCTATCTGAAGGCGGTCGGCGACCCGCGCGAGGTCGTGTGTGACCCCGAGGCCCGATACTGGGGCGGCCGCGTCGAGGAGCGTTCGCTCGTGCCGTTGGGCGAAGCGCGCCTCGGCCGCATCGGTTTAGACGAATGGCTCCGCCGCTCACAGGCAGCAGCCTGATCCGCATCCGCCAACCGAAGGATGGTGCGCCATGAAACGCATCCTCTGTTCGCTGCTTGTCGCCACCCTGCCGTTCGGCAGCGTCCTCGCGGATGCGCCGAAGTCGAAGAACGCCAAGGTGACCCTCGTCTACCAGCACGAGCTGCCGAACTGTCCCGGCAAGAGCATCAAGGGCGTGCTCGTCGAATACGGCCCGGGCGGCTACTCGCCTGGTCACACGCATCCCAAATCCGCCTTCATCTACGCGACCGTGCTTGAGGGGGCGATCCGCAGTCAGGTCAACGACGGACCGGTGACGACCTACAAGGCCGGACAGAGCTTCTCCGAGCTGCCCGGCGACCGCCACAACGTCAGCGCCAATGCCAGCAAGACGCGGCCAGCCAAGCTCCTCGCGGTGTTCGTGGTGGATACGAACGAGACGGAACTGACGATTCCATTCGGCAACTGAGGTCGGCAGAGCGGCCTTTCCACTGCATCGGCACCAAATGACGTCGGGGACGCTTCGCCCGCGGCAATTCAATACCGTCCAAATATCTGCAGCTCTTGCCGACACGCCTCGCTGAAATCTCGTAGCGGATCGCGGGACCGCGCTGGTTCGGATGGGAGTGGTCCCGATCAGGCTTCCTCGCCCACCTCGCCGCGCATTTCCTCCACCTGCTCGGCCAGTCCTTTCACGATCGAGGTGAGCAACTCTCCCGTGAGCTCGGCAATCGCCAACCGCGCCCACAGGATCAGGCCGCCCTCATCGTCCACTGCCACCTGGAACGGCATGATCGGCAAATCGAACATGTTGTTGCGCAGCAGGTACACGACGGTCCCGTACTCGGGGTTGCGCGGCAGTTGCGCGATCGGTGCGACGACCAGAACGGTCTCGTCGTCGCCGCCGTAGATCATCACGTCGGTGTCTTCCCCGACGGTGACCTGGTAGCCGCCGTCATCATCAGGCGGCAGTGCTCCCAGCCCCAACGCGCCGGCGAATTCTTCAATGAGAGCCTTAGTCTTCTCGAGCCCTGGCATGGCAGCCTCCGGAAGGATACGCGGCGATCAGCTCACCGGCATCAGGTAATTGGTCAGCTCGGCGGCGAACTCGGCATCGCGCGGGCGCTTGCGGATGCCGGTGCGGGCCGAGAAATGATCGACGCCAATGCTCAACGCCTCATTCACGTCCTCCGGCGTCGCCGCGGTGCGCAGCATATTGTCCATCTGGCGCAGCACGGCCGCACCGGAAGTCTTGGCCTTTTCCTTCACCATCTTTGGATAGACCACCTCGCGCAGCACGAACTGCGCGCGGGACCTGGAATCCAGCGCGTTCGCCACCGCGACGCCGGCCTTCAGCACGTCCAGTCCCTGATTGCCGGATGATTTCGCCAGCGTCATCAGCGGATCGAGCTTGCCGCTGCGGTTCAGCTCCCGCGCGACGAAGCCCAGCCGATCGACATCGCCGCCGGCAAGCTGGTTCAGCGCGTCCAGTGCGGTGCGCACCTTGCCGCCTTGCAAATCGCCGGCCTTGGCACCCTGGGCGGTGGTTTCCAAGGTCTTGACCGCGTCCGAGACCGCGTCGCGAAACTCCAGCTCTTCCTTGGCGCCGGGGAAATCGTCCTGCGCCATTACTGCCAGATCCGCGCGGCTGACGCAGTTCAGCATCTGCTTCACCGAATCGAACCTGGTCGTCTTCGGCTCGTTGCGTTTGTCCAGATAGGCCTGCGTCGCTTTCTCGGTCACGTCCTGCAGCGCGAGCTTGTCCTCCACCTTCATGTTCATGTTCAGCGTGCCGCTGGTGAAGCTGGAGAAGTCCTTCTCCTTGCCCTTCTTGCCGTTCTTGCCCGGCACGGTGAATTTCAGCGGCACCTTGACGACGTCTTCCGGCCGGTCCGCCAGACCGCGCTTCTTGGCGTATTCCGCGGCCGAGTTAGGGGCCTTGGAAAACCGGTCGTTCATCCCTTTGAACTCGGGCGTGGCGTTGCCTTCCAGCACCTCGTCGTCATCGCCTTCGAACACGAAGGCCATCTTGCCACCGTCCGGCATCGGGTCCAGCGAGCGTTTCGCCCCGACCAGGTCGGTGGTCGGCGCATTGTTCATTACGCCGCCGTCCTCGAAGCGTGCCGTCACGCCCGACGACAGCCGGATATTCACCGGCTGGAACACCGGCGGCAGCGCCGCCGACGCATGCACCGCGGTGGCAATGTCGAGGTCGGGTTCGGTGTCGGCGTTGAAGATCGCCAGTTGCGGCTTGCCGGTCTTTTCCATCTTGCCCGGCGTGCCGCTGTCGTCGGCCATGAACGTACCGGCGACGTTGAGTTCCTTGATGTCGGGAATCACCTTCGACAGCGTCCGCAATTCGCCGAACGTCACGCCGCCGCCACGGGCGATCTTGCCATCGATCTGCTGCAACGCGGCCAGCACCTGCGGGTCGGGCGTGCCGCTGCTGAGAAACTTCTTGATCTGTTTCTGCACCGATTGGCCGATGGTCTGGCGCATCAGGTTTTCCAGGCCATCGCCGCTCAGCCGGTCCCCGGCAATACCCTTCAGCACCAGCCCCACCGTGCCGCGCCCCTGCGAAATGACCTCCCCGGTGTGCGGATCGTTGCTGATCCTGGTGAAATCCTCGGGGGTGATGCCGGCCGCCACCAAAGCCGCGGTCATGGACCCGACCGAGGCGCCGTTCAGTACCTTGGCCTGCGCCAGCGCGCCCGAATCGCGCAAGGCCTTCACCGCGCCGGGCAGCGCGGAGCCCTTGCCGCCGCCACCGGAGAAGGTGATCTCCTGCATCGGCGGTGGCGGATAGGTCATCGCCACGCGCCCGTCCGTCCCGATGCTGATATCGAGCTCACGCCCGCCGGCACCTTTGATCTTGGTCTTCGGCCCGGTCGGAACGCCGGATTGCACGGAGCCGACATTGCGTCGCGAGCCAAGCTTGATGCCCGGCTTCGACTGCATCACCTGGCGCGCGGATTTGTCGAGCCCGGTATCTTTCCCGGTCACCGCGAAACGCACCTGCTTGCCGGTGCCGTGGGTGCCTTTTGGCGCGCCTGATGTCGGGGGGGCCGTGTAACCGAGGACGCGCTCCACCCAATCGCGTTGCACCTGAGTGCTGCTATGACTCATGTCATTTTATCCCGACAACCTGGCCACCTATACCAGAGCGTGACCGCTCATCTGCCTCGAGAGCGTGACCACCGCTTCCGGCGACGATTCTCTATTGCCGGAAATATCCCTACCGAGCAATGAAGATGTTCGCGCTATCAGCCGATATCGACGGTACGTGCGGACATGGTGATTCGCCGGCCAGCGCCCTTGGGCACCCCAGTCCTCGCGTGAGCGACGACCACCGCGGCCAGCGAATCTCGCAGGTCGGACGGAAACGGGGCCACGCGACGCGTCCCCATGTCGATGTTGAGGCACATCAGCTCGTGCGCCGGCTACGCGCTCAGGATCGCCGAGCCGGAACATCTCGTGGAACAGGTGCAGCCGCTTGGCATCCGCACCGAGCAGCCGGGTCGTCACCTCCAGCCGCTCGTTTTCCATCACCTCGCGCTCGTACAGCGTGTGCGTTTCCACCACGAAGGACGAGCATCCCGTCCGCGCCCGGTATCCCGGCCCCATCCCCAGCGCCGCGAACGCCACGTCGGTCGCATGGTCGAACACGACGATGTAGTAGGCCAGGTTCATGTGCCCGTTGGCGTCGACCCACTCCGGACGGACGCTCGCCTGATGCCGCGGCAACTGCATGCGGCCGGAGCTTGTTGACCGGCCTGCCACACGTCAAGTTGGCCGAATGCCTTCTTCGTCGCCTGACTACGCGGACGGGCTGCCGCCGCCCGAGCGTCGCCGCGCCCTTGCCACCATGGCGATCGCCGTCAGCATGTCGGTGCTCGACTCGGCGATCGCGAACATCGCCCTGCCCACCATCGCGCACGAGCTGCACGCCACGCCCGCCGGTTCCATCTGGGTGGTCAACGCGTATCAGCTCGCGGTGACGGTATCGCTGCTGCCGCTGGCCTCGCTGGGCGACATACTGGGTTACCGCCGGGTCTACTGGGCGGGGCTGGCGGTGTTCACCGCCGCCTCGCTCGGCTGCGCCATGTCGCATTCGCTGCCCATGCTGGTGATCGCCCGGGTGATCCAGGGCCTTGGCGGCGCCGGCATCATGAGCGTCAACACCGCGCTGATCCGCTTCATCTTCCCGCGCGCGATGCTGGGGCGTGCGGTGGGATTCAACGCGTTCATCGTCGCCACTTCCTCGGCGACCGGTCCGACCGTTGCGGCGGCCATCCTGTCGGTGGCGAGTTGGCACTGGCTGTTCGCGGTGAATGTGCCGCTCGGCATCATCGCGCTGTGGTTCGCCGCCCGCGCATTGCCGGCCACGCCCCGCTCCGGCCACCGGTTCGATTGGCTGGGCGCGGTGCTGAATGCCATCACCCTGGGGCTGCTGATGATCGCGGTGGACGAGCTGGGTCGTGGCCAGGCGCTGCTGTGGTCGTGCGGGGAGCTGGCGGTGGCGGCGCTGATCGGCGTGGTGTTCATCAACCGCGAGCGGGCGATGACGGCGCCGATGCTGCCGGTCGATCTGTTCCGCCGCCCGGTATTCTCGCTGTCGGTGGCGACGTCGATCTGTTCGTTCACCGCGCAGACGCTGGCCTATGTGTCGCTGCCGTTCCTGTTCGAGGATGTGGGGCATCGCTCGCAAATCATGACCGGGCTGCTGATCACGCCGTGGCCGGCGATCGTCGTGTTCGTGGCGCCTATTGCCGGGCGGCTGTCCGACCGGTCCTCGCCGGGCCTGCTGGGGGCGATGGGACTGGGGGTGATGACGGTCGGGCTGTTCATGCTGCTGACGATGCCGGTGGATGCCGGCTGGGTGGGGGTGGCGTGGCGGATGGCGCTGAGCGGGTTCGGGTTCGGGTTCTTTCAATCGCCCAATAACCGGCTGCTGGTGGGATCGGCCCCACCGGAACGCAGCGGCGGGGCGAGCGGGATGCTTTCGACGGCGCGGCTGCTGGGCCAGACGAGTGGCAGCGCGCTGGTGGCGTTGAGCTTCGGGCTGTCGGCGGGGAGCGCGACCGGGATTGCCGGTGGGGTTCGGCTGTCGCTGCTGATCGCGGTGATTGCGGCGGGGGCGGCGATGGCGGTGAGCCTGGTACGGCTGCGGCAGTTGAGGGAATGATGTAGTTTCTGTCGAAACCGCGAGTTGGGGGTGCAATGATCAGTGTTGCCTTTGGTTTGGTGGTATTCCTTCTGCTATCTGGCATTGCCGTGACTGCATTGCAGCTTCACCCGCGCCTGCCGGAAAGCCAGCTCAGCAAGGAGACGCAAGATGCGGTGAAAGTCGGTGTCGGCATGATCGTTGTGCTTTGTGCACTGGTGCTTGGCCTGCTGATCGCATCTGTTAAAGGCAGCTTCGATACCGCGGCACGCGATCTCAAGCGGTTTTCCACGCGAAATCGTTTTGCTGGACCGTTCGCTGCGCGCCTACGGACCCGAGGCCAGTTCGGCCCGACCGCTGTTGGAGCAATATGTGGAGCGAGCGCTCGCCGGTACATGGCCGACCGGCAGCGAGCCGGAGGTGGTCGACGATCCGCGCGCTGAAGAGCTGATTTACAGGCTGCAGAACGCCATCCTGGCGCTGGCGCCGGAAAACTCCCGGCAGCGTGTGCTTGGGGATGTAACGAGGAGCGAGGTTCAACGATTGATCGAGCTTCGTTGGACGCTGGTAGAGGAAGCAACCACGTCGCTTAACTTCCCGCTGGTGAGCGTATTGGTAGTCTGGCTCATGCTGATCTTCGCGAGCTTCGGCTACAATGCACCGCGCAACGCGCTGGTTGTGACGACCTTCATTCTCTGCGCAGCGTCCATTGGCAGCGCGCTGTTTCTTATAGTCCAGATGGACAGGCCGTTTCAGGGGCTGATCAAGGTCTCTCCGGCGCCATTGGAGACTGCGCTGGTGGCTATTCGAGAATAGCGCAACGGTCGAAACTTTGGCGCGGCTTGGCGATTTATCTGGACTCGCGCCCTGGAAGTAGTATGGCACTCGTCCGGTCATGCTCGAAGGAGGCGAGGATGGGACTTTTTGACGATGCCGTTCCGGGTGGAAACATCGCGACACCCATAATGATTGCACTCGGCACTCTTCTCGTTGGCAAGATGATGGGTGGCATTGGCGGTGGGGCTTCGGCACAGGCGCCGGGGGCGCCGGCTGCCGCCCCCAGTGGAATACCGGGCGGAATACCGGGCGGGATGGGTCAGCCGCAGCAGGACGGCGGACTGATGGGCGGACTCGGGGGATTGCTGAACCGGCTGACCAACGCGGGTCACGGCGACGCCGTCTCGTCCTGGGTCGGCTCCGGCGCCAACGCGCCCATTCACCCGGAGGGGCTCGGTACCGCTCTGGGTCAGACAACTGTCAGTGATCTGGCTCAGCGCAGTGGAATGAGCGAGCAGGAACTTCTCGCGCAGCTTGCCCGCGTGCTGCCCGGGGTGGTCGACAAACTGACCCCCAACGGACGGATTCCCGGCGATGCGGAAGTCCGGTCGGCTTTCGGGTGATAGAGCGACGGCTGGAGTGCATTCAGGCGGACTGAACGCACTCCAGCCCTGTATTTGTCGCGCGAGCAGCGCGACGTGGTTCAGGCGCGCCGGCTGACGATCGCGTGATAGATGAACAACACGATGATCGCTCCAACAATAGCGACAATCATGCTGTAAAGATTGAGGCCAGTGACTCCGTGTGCACCG
This sequence comes from uncultured Pseudomonadota bacterium, assembly GCA_963810715.1. GTDB lineage: Bacteria > Pseudomonadota > Alphaproteobacteria > Acetobacterales > Acetobacteraceae > DATDIC01. The sequence goes on from CAWEOZ010000008.1 coordinate 269,461, forward strand.
AACGTGGAGAACAGGAAGCCGCCGACGATCGCGCCGATGATACCAAGCACGATATCGAGGATCACTCCTTCGCCAGATTTGTTGACTATTTTGCTGGCGATGAAGCCAGCGATCAGGCCGAGGATCAGCCACGCTATTATCGACATCGGATTCACTCCCTCTGGTTAGCAGGCTGTTTCATTCTAGTTGCTTCCACGATCCATTGAAACGGCCGAATGCCTGGAACGCGGGCTCCACGACTCCAGTCAGCTGATATTGCTCTAGTCACCGGCCACCGTCAGCGCATGGCGGGCTATCATGATTTCCTCGTCTGTCGGGATGACGCGCACGCTGACGCGGCTGTCGGGCTCGCTGATCACCGTATCGCCGCGGTCATTCGCCGCAGGGTTGAGGTGGATGCCCAACCAGGACAGGTGCTCGCAGGCGGCGGCGCGGATCGGGGACGCGTGCTCGCCGATGCCGGCGGTGAAAATGAGGCCGTCGAGGCCGCCCAGTGAGCTGATCAGTGCGCCGGTTTCGCGCGCCAGCCGGAACACGAACAGCTCGATGGCTTCGCGTGCCGGGGTGGCGTCGCTCGCCAGCAGCTTGCGCATGTCGCCGGAAATGCCGGAGACACCGAGCAGGCCGGACTGCCTGTAGAGCAGGTCTTCGACCTGTTCGGCCGATAGTTTCATCTGCTTGACCAGGTGCAGCACGACACCGGGATCGAGCGTGCCACAACGGGTGCCCATCACCAGGCCATCGAGCGCGGTGAAGCCCATGGTGGTATCCACACTGCGCCCGTCGCGCATCGCGCACAGGCTGGCACCGTTGCCGAGATGCGCGACGATCACCCGGCCGGCGGCCAAATCCGGCGCCAGTTCCCGCAGGCGGCCGGCGATGAACTCGTATGATATGCCGTGAAATCCGTAGCGGCGGACGCCCGCCGCGGCGAACCGCGCTGGCAGCGCGAACCGCGTGGCCACCGCCGGCATGGTGCGGTGGAAGGCGGTATCGAAGCAGGCGACCTGCGGCAGCCGGGGGCGCGCGGCGGCGATGGCGCGGATCGGCGAGAGGTTGTGCGGCTGGTGCAGCGGCGCGAGCGGGATGAGCGCCTCCATCCGCCGCATCACGTCGGCATCGATACGGACGGGGCGGTCGAAGCTTTCACCGCCATGCACGATACGGTGGCCGACCACGCGAAGAGAGTCAGCGCCGAGATCATGGTCCACGAAATCGAGCAGCGTGCCGAGCAGTTCCTCGTGCGACGCAGCGGGGTCGGGCCATGTCCGTTCCTGGGCGACCGCGCCGGTCTGGTCGCGGGCGATGAAATGCGGGGCGGTGCCGATGCCTTCGACCTGACCGCGCGCGACCGGGTGCAGGGTGGCCGCCTGCAGCCCGTACAAGGCGAACTTGATGCTTGAAGAGCCGGCGTTGATCGCCAGCACGGCCTGGGACAAGACGGTGGCCGCGGTCAGCCTGGGCCGCCTTCGTCATCGGGCCCGGCGACCAGTATTCCGGTATTCGGTTCCACGCACACCAGCCGGTTATCCACCCGCTTCACGCCGGGTACGTTTTCCGCCACCACGCGCAGCGCATCGCGTTCACGGACATCGAACACGACGCCGTCCAGGTCCACGATCCCGTCGGCAACGGCGACGGTGACGGAGCGTCGCGGTGCCCAGGGCTGGCTGGCGAGTTCCGCGAGGATCGCCTCACGGATGACCGCATCGGCGGCGGAGGCAGCGGGGGCGTCTAGCTGCTTCGCCAGCGCGCCGAGCAAGTCGTTGCGGCTGATGATGCCGACCACCAGCTCACCGCGGATGACGGGAAGGCGCTTGACGCGCCGGCTGCGCATCAGCTCCGCCACTTCGGACAGCGAGGCGGTTTCCGTGACGCTGATCACGTCGGGGGTCATGACATCGGCGACGCGGCGGCCGTGCGTCTGCACGTAATTGCCGGCGAGGCGGCCGGGGGTGAAGATAATGGAGAGCCAACCGGCGCGAGCCCCCTCGGTGCCGGTTTCGACCCGGCGGATCAGGTCGCCTTCGGTCAGCATGCCGACCGGGCGCCCATCCGTATCGAGCACAGGCAGGCCGCTGATGCGGCGGTCTATCATCAGGCGCACCGCCTGCGACAGCGGCGCCTCGGGGCTGACTGCAACCACGTTGCGGGTCATGATGTCGGCGGTGTTCATGGCTTCCTCCGGCGAGGACGAAACGGGAGCATAGCAGACATAAGGCGGACCGTCGTGATCCGGATCAATGCGGCGGGCGCCAGCCGGAGATTTCCGGCATATCGTCGCCGTGCTGGTTGATGTAGGCCTTGTGCGTAACGAGAACGGTTTCGAAACGGTGGACCAGATCTCCGGCCTCGGAGCGCAGGCGGGCGGTGCGGTGCAGCGCCTCGATTGCCAGGTGGTAGCGGCTGATCCCGTTCATCACCAGCATGTCGAACGGCGTGGTGGTGGTGCCCTCCTCGTTGTACCCCTTCACATGGAACCTGTCCGGCCGCGATCGACGGTAGATCAGCTCGTGGATCATCAGCGGGTAGCCGTGGAACGCGAAGACCACCGGCGCGCTGTCGGTGAACAGTTGCGAGAAGGAGCTGTCGTCCATGGCGTGCGGATGTTCGCCTTTGGATTCAAGGGTCAGCAGGTCCACCACGTTCACCACGCGGATTTTCAGGGCGGGCATGGCTTCGCGCAGCAGGAACGCCGCGGCGACGGTCTCGCGCGTGGGGATATCGCCGGCGGCGGCGAGAACGACATCGGGCTCACCCTGGCAGGACGCCCATTCCCAGATCGAGGCGCCGCGGGCGCAGTGCTGCCGTGCCGCCTCCATGTCCAGCCACTGCCATTGCGGTTTTTTCGACGCCACGACGAGGTTCACGTAACCCTCGCTGCGCAGGCAGTGGTCCATGACGGACAGCAGGCAATTGGCGTCCGGCGGCAGGTAGATGCGGATCTCGGAGGCCTTCTTCATGAGCATGGTGTTGATGAAGGTGGGGCCCTGGTGGCTGTAGCCGTTATGGTCCTGTTCCCAGACATGGCTGGTGAGCAGGTAGTTGAGCGACGCAACCGGTTTGCGCCAGGGCAGGTCGGCGGCCATCTTCTGCCATTTGGCGTACTGGCCCATCATGGAATCGATGATGCTGATGAACGCTTCGTAGCAGGCCATCACGCCGTGGCGGCCGGACAGCAGATAGGCTTCCAGCCAGCCCTCGCAGCAATGCTCGGAGAGGATTTCCATCACGCGGCCGTCGCGGGCCAGGCTCACGTCGCTGTCGATGAGCGGCAGGTTCCAGGCGCGATTGGTGGCCTGGAACACGGCACCGAGCCGGTTGGAGTTGGTTTCATCCGGGCAGAACAGGCGGAAATTGTCCGGATTGGCGCGGAACAGGTCACGCAGCCAGCCGCCCAGCACGCCGGTGTTCTCGGCCTGGGCGGCGCCGGGATATTCCAGTTCGACCGCGTGCGGCCCGGCATCCGGCAGCTCGAGCGGGCGTTTCAGCAGGCCGCCATTGGCATGCGGCGTGCGCCCGAGCGCGCGCTCCGGACGCGGCAGTACCGCGGTTATGGCGGCGACCGGATTGCCCTGGTCGTCGAACAGCTCCTGCGGGCGATAGCTGCGCAGCCAGGTTTCCAGGATGGCGAGATGCGCCGGATTGGTGCGGGGATTCTCGATCGGCACCTGATGGCTGCGGAACGTGCCGACGAGCGGCTTGCCGTCGAGCATTGCCGGGGCGGTCATGCCCTTGGGCGTGCGCAGCACGATCATCGGCCAGCCGGCGTAGTCGGGCGCGGTGTCGCCGCCGCGCGCGCGGGCGCGCAGACGGGTGATCTCGGCGTGCGCCCAATCCAGCGCCTCCGCCAGCGGAGCGTGCACCGCCGCGGGCGAATCGCCGGCGACTTCGCGCATGACCCAGCCGCAGCCGCGCATGTAAGCGGACAGCTCGTCGGAGGTCATGCGGGAGTACAGCGTCGGGCCGGATAGTTTCACACCGTTCAGATGCAGGATGGGCAGCACGGCGCCGTCGCGTCGCGAATCCACGAACTTGCCGGAATGCCAGGAGCCGGCGAGTGGCCCGGTTTCCGCCTCGCCGTCGCCGACGACGCAGGCAACGATCAGCTCGGGATTGTCCAGCGCGGCGCCGAACGCGTGCACCAGCGAATAGCCCAGCTCGCCGCCTTCATGGATGGTGCCAGGTGTGAGCGCGGTGAGATGGCTGGGGAAACCGTTCGGCCAGGAGAACGCGCGGATCAACTGCGCCATGCCGGCGGCGTCGCGGCGATACTCCGGATAGATTTCGCCCAGCGTCGCTTCCAGCCAGAGACAGCCGAGGATGGCCGGCGCGCCATGTCCCGGACCGACCATGAGCATCATCTCGGCGTCGGTATCCTGAATCAGGCGCGACAGGTGGGCGTAGACCAGGTTGAGGCCCGGCTGCGTGCCCCAGTGGCCGAGCAGGCGGGGCTTGATGTGCTCCGCCTTCAGCGGCGCGGTGAGCCGCGTATTGTCGCGCAGATAGATTTGCGCTGCACCGAGGAAATTGGCGGCACGGACGAATGTGTCGAGCTGCGCGATGCGTTCCCGCGACAGTGGCATGGCCGGTCTCCGGTTTGGTTGGTGTCGCTTAGACGATGGTGTGCACGATGGCGCGCGCTGCGGCATCACGGTTCCGCGACCCGATCCCAGGCGGCCGCTGCAACGTCATGGCCGGCGACGCAGGTGGCCGGGGGGACGATTAGACGAAGCTGGCGAGCAGGATGACCACGATGGCGGCGAGCGACACCAGCAACAGGGCGCGTGCGGCGGAGACCATCCGCGGATGAGCCGTGTCCGGATGCAGATGCTTGTGGCCAGTCAGCATCGGCAGCACCAGGTTGTGCCGCTTTACAACTGCATAAGCGAGGATCGCCAGCAGATGCAGCACGATGGCCGCGAGCAGCGCGTTCCACAGGATGGTGTGGAGGCTCTCGATCACGTCGGCGACCGGAGCCGGCGTGATTTCCGTGAACGGACCCTCGTCGGCGATGTCGTTGTTGATGTAAAGACCGGTGAGGCTCTGCGCCAGCAGCAGCAGGATCATCACCAGCACCATCCAGCCGCCGGCGGCGTTATGGCCGATCTGGCTGTCGGGTTCGCGATGGTGCAGGCGCACAAGGTGGCGCAGCGCGCCGAAAGGTGAGCCGAGGAAATGTGAGAAACGCGCGGTCTGACTGCCGAAGACGCCCCAGGCGATCCGGAACAGCACCAGGGCCAGCAGCGCCTCCCCGGCCCAGGCGTGCCATAGCATCCAGTTGAGCCGCACCGTCACGTAGCAGGCGGCGACGAGAACGACGGTGCACCAGTGGAACAGGCGCGTGGGGGCATCCCACACCAGAATCCGGCGGCGATTCATGGCGGGCAGTGTGGGACAAGTCGGGCGAGGCGGGGAAGAGCCCGCGTTCCCGGCGTGTCGGCTGTCCCCTGCCCTGTCCCAGACCGTCCGCCGCCGTCTCATGCGACCAGGAGACCGAGATGCTCCTCCATTGGCGCGAAATCGCGATCATCGTGCAGCAACGCGTGGCGATGCTCGATGCAGAAGGTAGCGATGATGATGTCGGCGGTCTTGCGGATCGTGATGCCCAGCTTTCTCAGCTTGCGATAGTTTCGGGCGGCACGCGGGGCGAGATTGGCATCCAGCAGCGGCACGAGAGCGTATTGGCGCAAACCGCGTTCGATGCGCGCGGCATGGGAGTCGTCGCGGGCGCCCTGAAGGACCTCGAGCAGGATGAGATCGCCGATCAGGAGCGGTTCACGACTGGCGGCGGCTTCCAGTCTGGCGGTCGCTGGCGTTCGATGGCCGCGCAAATGCGCGATCCAGACGGAGCTATCGACGAGAATCATGACCGTCGAGGCGGGCGGCCCTGACGCATTTTGTCCAGATCGCCGTCCCATCCCAATCCCTTGAGTTCCGCAAGCGCCTCGACCTGCTTGCGCACCCGAACCAGCAGCCGCAACCCCTCTTCCACGGTGGCGCGTTTGGTCGAAAGCCCGGCTGCCGTCATGGCCTGAGACAATAACCCGTCGTCGATTTCGATATTGGTCCGCATCTCAGACAACCTGACCATTGTGTATAGGTCGGCCATTCTATACACATAACGGCGCTGGCGCAACGATAAGTCCTGCCTCCCTGGCGAGCATCTCCAAAGGCCGGGGGATCAGTATCTCCTATGGCGTGGACATGGTGCTCATCATCGTCGATCACGGACCGGCAGGCGCCCTGGCACACCGCTCCGGGCCAAGGGGGACAGATGAGAGGTGCTGGCATGCTGGCGAAAACCGCTCTGTTGCTGGGCCTGGTCCTGCTGGCGGGGGCGGCGGGACCCGGGCCGGTGCGGCTGCTGATCCTGGGCGACTCGCTGTCGGCGGGATACGGATTGCCGCACCAGGATGGGTTCGAAGCACAGTTGAGCGACGCGCTGAAGGCGGACGGGCGTGACGTGACCATCATCGACGGCGCCGTGTCCGGGGACACGTCGGCGGGCGGGCTGGCGCGGCTGGACTGGGTGCTGGCGGACGGGGCGGACGCGGCAATCGTGGAACTGGGGGCGAATGACGGGCTGCGGGGCCTCGATCCGGCGGAGATGCGCGCCAACCTGACGGCGATCCTGGACCGGCTTGCGGCGCGGCACATCCCGGTGCTGCTGGCCGGCATGTATGCGCCGCCTAACCTGGGGCCGCAGTACGAGGCGCAGTTCCGGGCTGTGTTCGATGCGCTCGGCCAAAGGCCGGGGGTGATCTATGATCCGTTCTTCCTGGAGGGGGTAGCGGAGGTACCGGCGCTGACCCAGCCGGACGGGCTGCATCCGAATGCGGCCGGGGTCCGCCGCGTGGTGGCGCAGATCCTGCCCCGGGTGGAGCAACTGATTGCCGAGGTTCGCGAAAAATGAGGCTGTTCGTCGGGCTCGACCTAGCCTGGGAGCTGCGGGAACGCCTGATTGCCCTGTCCGGGCGCGGCATTCCCGGCGCGCGCTGGGTGCCGGTGGAGAATTACCATCTGACGTTGCGGTTCATCGGCGAAACGCCGGCGTATCAGGCCGAGGAGATCGACCATGCGCTGGCCGGGCTGAAGGCGCGCGGATTCCCGCTGACGCTGACCGGGCTTGGGACGTTCAGCAAAGGGGGGCGGGCAACCGCGTTGTGGGTCGGGGTGGAGCGGAGCCAGCCGCTGGAGCATCTGCGCTCGAAGGTGGAGACGGCGTTGCAGCGGATTGGGCTGGAGCCGGAGCGGCGGCGGTTTTCCCCGCACATCATGCTGGCGCGGCTGGACGGGATGGCGGAGGTGAAGCTGGCGGCGTTCGTGGCGGAGCATAATCTGTTCCGGGCGCCGGCGGTGCCGGTGGAGCATTTCACGCTGTTCAGCTCGCGGCTCGGGAAGGAGCAGGCGGTCTATATGCCGGAGGCGGAATACGCGCTGCTTCCGGCGGGGTGATCGGGGCGGCTCGTTCCGCTCCCGCACATGCGCAAGCGCTCCGGTTCCGATCGATCAGCCCCGCAGGGGCGGTGCGGGCTTATACCAGCGGCCCGAAGTCGTGACTTTTCCGGGGATCGTCGGCCCGCTGGTATCTTATTGATTTCGCGCACAGCCACCACACCAACCCTGCGCGCACACCAGTCGGCCCTTCGGGCCGCTGGTATTAAAGCATGATCGTTTGAGGTTGAATTACCGGGGCGGAGGGATTCCGGCGCGGCTGCGCATCTGATTGAAGGTGCAGGCTGGAGCGGAGGCCAGCTTGCATGGGAGCTCCCTACTCGTTCGACCTGCGAGAGCGCGTCGTTGGCGCGGTTGCCGGCGGCATGAGCCGGCAGAAAGCGGCGGCACTTTACCGGGTCAGCCATTCCTCGGCGATCCGCTGGACCAGGCGGAAGGCCGGGACGGGCAGTCCGGCAGCCTTGCCGATGGGCGGCAAGAAGCCGTTCGCGCTGGCGGACGAAGCGACATGGATCCGAGCCCGGGTGGCGGAGAAGCCGGACATCACCGGCCGCGAACTGCTCGCGGAGCTCACCGGGCGCGGTGTGGACGTCAGCTACTACGGCGTCTGGAATTTCCTTGATCGCGCTGCTCTCAGCTTCAAAAAAAGCCTGCGCGCCAGCGAGCAGGACCGCGCCGATGTGGCTCGCCGGCGCCAGCAGTGGAAGCAGCGGCAAGGCATGGTTTCCGCCGCGCGCCTGGTGTTCATCGATGAAACCTGGGCCAAAACCAACATGACCCGCATGCACGGCCGCTGCGCCAAAGGTCAGCGGCTGGTCGCCAAGGTCCCGCACGGCCATCGCAGGACGCTGACCTTCGTGGCAGGCCTGCGCTGTGACGGCATCGCCGCGCCCTGCGTGTTCGATGGGCCGATCAATACCGAGAGCTTCCTCGCCTGGGTGGTGCAGTTCCTGGTGCCGAGCTTGCGGCCCGGCGACATCGTGGTGATGGACAATCTGAGCAGCCACAAGGACCCAGCGATACGGCGGGCGATCCGCGATGCCGGGGGCAAGCTGTTCTTCCTGCCCCGATACAGCCCGGACCTGAACCCGATCGAGCAGGCGTTCGCCAAGCTGAAGACCCTGCTGCGCAAGGAAAACGCCCGCAGCTTCGAGCAGGTCGAGACCGCGATCGGCAAGCTTCTCAAACAGCTCACGCCGGCGGAGTGCCGTAACTTCTTCAGCGAAGCGGGATACGTGTCAACCTGAAGCTATCATGCTTTATTGCGCGTGCGCGAGGGATGCCATGCGTTTTTCGGCGTCCGTGTCACCCAGCGCGGCCGCCTTTTCGTACCAGTAGTGGGCCTGCTTCAGATCAGGCTGCAGACCCTCGACCCCATGTTGGGCGAGAAAATCGGGCGAATAGGTATCGCCGAGCTTCAGGGCCGCTTCGCGGCTGTTGTTCTGAGCGGCAAGCGTATAGAGGCGCCGGGCGCCCGATATATCGCCCAGGGCAATCAGGGCATCACCCCGCTGCATCAGTTGCTGGACGAAGGCCGGGTCGAGGACCGTCGGCTTCGGCGCGACCTTGGGTTCGGGAGTATCCGGCGGCGGCGTTGCCACTGGCGGTTTTGCCACCGGCGGCGTCGTCATCGCCAATCGCTCGGGAGTTGGCAAGACGACGGCCGCTTTGCTTTGAACCGGGGAAACGGAAGGCGCGGCCGGTTGGTTCGTGACTGAGACGGATGGGGTGCTCGGAACCGGCGGTGGATTCGCGACAAGCGCAACCACGGATGGCTGGGCGGCCGTACCCGCAGCGGGGGTCGCGGCAGAAGTGGGACCGGGTTGTGGCGGTTCTGGAGCTGCGGCGCTGCCAGCGGCAAGGTGAGGCGAGCGATCCTGGAACGCGGGCATCGAGCCGAGAACGGCGGCGAAGGCTTCGAAATTCGCTGCTGTCTGCGAACGTCCCTGTGCGGACTCCTGCCGGGCGCGCTGCTTCAGCACCCCCGGCAGGCTTCGCATCATGTTGAACCCCTCTGATGAGGCCTGCGGAAGCAGCGACAGGGCGTCTGAAAGGTATGACGTAGCGCTGGCTTTATCCGGTGAGCTGAGACGGTCGGCTTCGATCGCGGCTTCGATCTGCTTCAACAACCTCGAAAGTTTCGCATCTGCTTCGTTCTGGGCGGTGTTCGATCCGGGTTGGGCGGGCGGTGAGGCGGGAGACCGTTCAGGCACATCGGCCCACACAGGTCCTGAGGCAAGCAACGCCGCAGCGAAGAAAAACAGGGAAATAGTTGCAAGCGTTCTGGCCGGCAAGGGCCCTCCGGATCCTCCTGATCTCACAGTCGTCCCCCTTCCCTGGCTTTTTGCCGACGCAAGTCTACGAATTGATACGTCTTTTCGGCCGGCTCTCGCAGGCAGTTTTGTGCCACGTTAGACTTCCGCGGCACTGATGCCGTGAATAAAAGCCTTCCAAATCGGATGTTCACGGATTCGTGAAGATCGTGCAGAGTGAGAGTAGATGCGCGGTTTTCCTGTTCATGCATCCTATCGAGCAAATTTCGTTCCGCGCGCGTCAGTGCGGTTTCATCCGGGGGGAAGTATGTCGAAATTGGTTGCAAGTGGCGCGGGTGACTGGATTGGAAAAACCACCATAGCGCGAACCGCGCTCGCTGTACTCGCCACTGTGTTCCTGGCCGGTCCGGCCATCGCGCAAGCGCCGCAGGATCTGACTCTGCAGGCGAATGCGGGCACGGTTGGCGTCATCACTGGCATGGAAGGAGGTACGTATGCCAAGACGGCTGCTGATCTGACTATTCTGGATGGCGGCACGTTGCGGGTCCTGCCGACGCTGGGCAAAGGGTCGTTGCAGAATCTTTCCGATATTCTGTATCTGCGTGGTATCGATATCGGGTTTGTTCAGTCGGACGCGCTGACCTACGCGAAGCAGCACAACATGTTTCCCAATCTGGCTCAGGGGATTCAGTATATCGCGAAACTGTACGACGAGGAGATGCATGTTCTCGGGCGCAAGGACATCACGCAGCTCAAGGACCTTGAAGGCCAGCGGGTGAATGTTGATGTCTCTGGCAGCGGTTCAGCCATGACGGCCGAGATTCTGCTGAACGCGCTCGGCATACACGCGAAGATTGAGAACAAGCCTCAGGTGACGGGCGTGGAGGAGCTGGAGAACGGCCAGATTGCCGCGATCATCCATGTCGGAGGAGCACCGATTCCGTTGCTCAGGGATATTCGCCCTGAAAGCGGAATCCATTTTGTGCCGGTCCCGCCTGATCCAAAATTGCTGGAGACTTATTTACCGGCACAGTTGTCGTATGCGGATTACCCGGCGCTTATCCCCAATGGGACATCGATCCCGACTTTGGCGGTCGCCGACGTGATGGCGGTGTATGCCTGGCCGCCGCGCACGGAACGATACAACAAGGTGAAGCGGTTCATCGATGCATTCTTCTCTCGTTTCGGCGAATTCCAAAAGCCGCCCCGGCACCCGAAGTGGCGCGAGGTCAACCTGGCCGCGAAGGTTCCCGGCTGGACCCGGTTTCAGCCAGCGCAGGAGTGGATCGATACGCATGCGCCGACTGGTTCGGTTACCGCCGATAAGCAGGTGGAGCTGGATGCGTTCCTATCGCATGTGAACGCTGCGAGTTTTGCCAAGATGAGCCCGGCGGAGCGGGACGATCTGTTCCGGGAGTTCCTGGACTGGGAGCACCGGACGGCAGGGCAGTAGCGGCGAGCGCGGGCCCGGTGACGGCGGGCATTGTCAATTGAGCTTGCCGGCATTCACCCGCGCCAGCACCAGGTTCTCGGTGAGGATCTGTGGCAGCACGATGCCGTCACCGTGCCCGGGCGGGAAATAGACATAGAGCGGCACGCCATCGCGGCCGTGCCGGCGCAGGAAACTGGTGATCGCCGGATCCTGGCGGGTCCAGTCGCCCAGCAGATAGGCGACGTGGTTCCGGGTGAAGGCCTGCTGGACAGCCGGCGTGGAGAGGGCGACGCGCTCGTTGACGAGGCAGGTGACGCACCACGCCGCCGTCACGTCCACGAATACCGGGCGGCCCTCGGTGCGCAGGGCGGCGAGGCGGTCGGGCGTGAATGGCTCGGTGCCGGGTTCGGCCAGGGCGGCGACGCTCTTCGGCGGAGCGCCGGCAATGCCGGTCAGCACCGCGATGGCCACCAGCAGGGCGGCGCACCGAGACCGACTGCCCGAGGCGCCGAGATTTCGCGGCGGCGATCTGCGTGGCGCCCAGCACCCAGGCGGCGAACGCGACCAGCAGGGCAGCCGGCAAGGGCGCCGAGAACCCCGCTCGGGCCGGCTTCCTGGCTGATCACCCATAGCAGCCAGGCGGCGGCGCCGTACATCGGGAAGGCGCAGAGCTGACGCAGCAGCTCCATCCATCGGCCCGGCCGGGGCAGGATGCGGTTGAGACCAGGGAGTTCCGCCAGGATCACGTAGGGAGCGGCGAGGCCGAGCCCCATCACCAGGAAAACCAGCAGCGTCATGGCCGGAGGCGCCGTCAGGCCGCCGGCGATCGCCGCCGCCATGAATGGCGCGGTGCAGGGCGTTGCCACCAGAACGGCGAGCAGGCCGGTGAAGAAGCTGCCCGCATGCCCGGCGCGGCCGGTTAGTCCGTGTCCGGTGCCGGCCAGGCGTCCGCCGAGGTCGAAGACGCCCGAAAGGTTGAGGCCGACGGCGAGCAGCAGCCAGCTCATGCCGGCAACGAAGGCCGGCGACTGGAACTGGAAGCCCCAGCCGGCCGCGGACCCGGCGCCGCGGGCGACCAGCAGGGCGCCGCCGAGCGCGCCGAACGTGACCAGGATGCCGGCGGTGTATGACAGCGCGTGGGCAGCCCGTCTTCCGTGCGCCATGCTTTCCGCAAGGGCGATCGTTTTCATCGCCAGCACCGGGAAGACACAGGGCATCAGGTTCAGGATCAGGCCGCCCAGGAAGGCGAGGCCGAGCAGGCGGACCCACGGCAGCAGCGGCGCTGCCGGAACGGGACCGGGGGTCGCCTGAAGGCTGACCGACGTGGTCTGTCCGGCTCGGTCAACCACGGTCAGGATGCCGGATAGCGGGACCTGCGGTTTCACGGCCTTCAGGGCCAGGATGAATGCCACCCTGGCGAACCGAGAGCGGTTGCGGCGCGGAGTCATCGAGGGTTCCGGAGGTTGCCGGGATGAACCAGGCTTTGGCGACGGTGTCCGGGTTCAGCTCGGATCCGGCGACCCACAGGCGGCCATCGGTGGCGATGCGGGCCTGCCACGGAGAGGGGGTCGGCGTGTCCCGGGTCGGCCTGGTCGAACAAAGCTGCCTGGGGGGAGGATGCGGGGGACCTTGGGCGGAGATCGAGGCGGAACTGTCCTTGCTCGGGGACGCAGATGTCCTTGCAGACCAGCCAGGTGGCGGATGCCTCGATCGGGAGGGCGGCCGAGGTCGGGCCGGGGGTTATCGTGACGGGCAAGAGGACCTCGCCGGTGTAGGCGTAGGTCATCAGGGAGCCCTCGGCGATCCGCTCCGGCGTGGGCCAGGTGATGGGGCCGGCGGACACACCTGCGGGCAGGTCGAGCTTGAGTTCCGGCGCGACGCCGGCATCGCCGGGATTGCGCCAATAGGTGTGCCAGCCGGGCGCGAGTTTGATGCGCAAACCGACATGGAAGGGTGTGCCGGCGGAGACGGTATCGGTGTCGGACACCAGGGTGACGGTGGCGTGCGTGCTGGTGACCGGGGCGCTCTCCGCTGCCCTGGCTACGTGGGATGCGAGCAGGAGGAGGACGGCGGCCAGGATTGCCGCGCATGCTGCCAGGGGCGCCTTCATGCGCATCTATGGCTTGATGTTGCGGAAGGAAGACGTGGATGGCCGGGACAAGCCCGGCCATGACGGGTGGAGCCGGGGTAAGCCCAGGCCCATGACGGGGGATGGCCGGGGTAAGCCCGGCCATGACGGGTGGAGCCGGGGTAAGCCCGGCCATGACGGGGGATGGCCGGGCTTCACTGGTCATGACGAGGGTGCGGCTTCGGCGCGGGTGCGCAGGACGAGCGTAGCCCAGGGCGGCTGGTCCACCTGGAACCAGTGGCTGAGGCCGACACGCCGGTACGCCGCAAGGACGCCGCGTGCCTGGTCGTTCAGCAGGCCGGACAGGATGATGGTGCCGGTCGGGTGGAGATGTGCCGCAGCCTGCTTCGCCATCAGCGCGAGCGGGCGGGCGAGGATGTTGGCGAGGACAAGGTCGTAGGGCGCGTTCCGTCGCAGTACCGGGCCGCCCCAGCCGTCGGCCAGGCGGACCCGAACCAGGTGCCCCACGCCGTTGGCAGCCGCGTTGCGGCGGGCGAGGCGGACCGACCAGAGATCGATGTCGGTGGCCAGCACCGGCCGGTGCAACAGCCTGGCGGCGGCGATCGCCAGGATGCCGGACCCGGTGCCGAGATCCAGGATGCGGCGCGGCCGCCGGGAGGCCACCCGTTCCAGTGCGATCAGGCAGCCGCGGGTGGAGCCGTGCTCGCCCGATCCGAACGCGAGGCCGGCGTCCAGCAACAGCGTAATCCGCGCCGATGTGGCGGGCCCTTCGATGTGACTGCCGCGCACCGCGAAGCGGCGGCCGATGCGTTGTTCGGGAAACCCCGCGTAGCTGCGGGCGAGCCAATCCCGCGGGGCGAGCGGTTCCCGGGTCGGCTCGGCGGTGGTGCCGGTAACCAAAGCGGCGAGCGCCAGGGCGGTGGCGAGTTCGGTGTCGCCGGATCCGATTCGCCTGATGCCTTCGATCTGCCAATGGCCGGTGGTGTCGTCGCGGAAGAAACCGACCGAACTCGCAGACGGTGCTGAAGGCGGCTTCATAGGCCGCCATCGCCGGGTCGGGGACGGTGACGGCGATACGCTCCAGAGCGGGAGAGCTGATGTACATGGGCTGCTGCCGCCGGCTCAGCCGAACAGGCCGGACAAAACGATTCCCGGCGGGTCGAGGCGCAAAGGGGTGTCCTGAAGGATCTGGGTGTGGATTGCCCCGGCGGTATCGCGCGCATGATGGATGATGGTCGAACGCTCCGTGGTGATGATCAGATAATGACGCAGCGAGGGGATTCGGAAATAGTCGGCGAGCCTGGCGCCGGTGTCACGAGCGCGGGTTGAAGGAGAGAGCACCTCGGCCACGATCAGCGGATCGGTGATCGCTGTCGTATCATCTGAAACGGACGTTCCGCACCGCAGGATGGCGTCCGGCTCATAGACCGTGTCGGCATCCACCTGCACCGCCATCCCATCGGTGAAAACCTCGCAGGGCAAGGCTTCGGCTTCGACCGTCTCCATCAGCCGGCGAGCCAGCCGGAACTTGAGGCGGGCATGGGCAGCCCGTTCCGGCGCCATGGCAATGACGTTGCCGGACGCCAGCTCGCAGCGGCGGCCATCGTCCTGCTGCATCGCCCAGGCGATGAACTCATCCGAGGTCATGCGGGTGCGGACCGGATCGCTCATGCGCAGCGTCATAGCACCGGTCGTCTTGCCTGCCACCTTGCGTGCCATTGGGGCTGCTTACAGGATACGGCGGGAGGAACGCTGCCATGACAACGACCGGCGCCCGGTTTGCCGGGCTGACTCCGCTGTTTGCGCCGCGTTCGGTGGCGATCCTCGGCGCTTCCAGCGACCCGGCTCGGATCGGCGGGCGGCCGATCGCCTATCTGAAAACCGCCGGATTCAAGGGCGCGATCTATCCGGTGAACCCGAACCGGCCGGAGGTGCAGGGGCTGAAAGCCTATGCCGGCGTCGCCGAACTGCCGGAGACACCGGACGTCGCGATCGTCGCGCTGCCGGCGGGAATTGCGCTGCAGGCGATCGAGGAACTGGGCGCGCGCGGGGTGAAGGCGGCGGTGGTGTTCACGGCCGGCTTCGCCGAGGTGGACGCGGCCGGCGAGGCGGCGCAGGCGCGGATGGTGGCGGCGGCGCGGTCTCACGGGCTGCGCCTGCTGGGGCCGAACTGCCTGGGCGTGTTCGATGGAAGGACCGGCTATTACGCCACCTTCTCCACCTCGTTCGACAGTGGCTGGCCGGTGATCGGACGGATCGGGATCGCCTCGCCAGTCGGGGGCGTATGGCACCCATCTTTATACGCTGGCGCGCAATCGCGGGATCGGCGCGTCGCTGTGCATCATGACCGGCAACGAGGCCGACGTGACGGTCGGCGAATGCATCGGCTGGCTGGCGGAAAGCCCCGAGGTCGATGTGATCGCGGTGTATGCCGAGGGGATTCGCGAGGCGCCGGGATTGATTGCCGCGTTTGAAACGGCCCATGCGGCGCGCAAGCCGATCGTGATGATGAAGGTGGGCCGCAGTGCGCTGGGAACGGCGGCGGCGAAATCGCACACCGCGTCTATCGCCGGGGATGACGCGGTGACCGAGGCGGTGATGAATGAGTTCGGCGTGGTGCGGGCGCGGACGTCGGAGGAGATGCTCGACATCGCGCAGATGGCGACGCGGCGCATCTATCCCGCGCGCAACACGCTGGGGATGATTACGGTGTCCGGGGGCGCCGGCGTGCTGGCGAGCGATGTCGCCGAGCAGGTCGGCGTGCCGATGCCGGAAATGCCGGCGGAAGCGCAGGCCAAGCTGCGGTCGCTGGTGTCGTTCTGTGCGCCGCGCAATCCGGTGGATGCGACCGCGCAGGTGGGGAACGATCTGCATCTGCTGGAGCCGTTCTTCGAATCGCTGGTGCGCGATGGCGGGTATTCCTCGATCCTGGGGTTCTTCACGATGGTCGCCAGCTCCCGCCGGTGGCCGGGCATGCTGGAGACGCTGAACACGGTGCGGGAGCGGTATCCGGAGCGGCTGTACGTGCTGTCGGTGATCGCCCCGGCGGACCGGGTGCGGGAGCTGGAGGCCCAGGGCTGGGTATGCCTGGAGGACCCGAGCCGGGCGGTGGCGGCCATTGCCGCGATGGGGCGGTTCGGGGCGGCGTTCGATGCGCCGGAGGCGGCGGCGCTACCGGTGGTGCCGCCGGTCGCTTTGCCGGCGTGCACGCCCAGCGAAGCGGAGGCCAAGCGGTTGCTGGCGGAGGTGGGTATTGCGTCGGTGCCGGAGTGCGCGTGCGGTTCGGCGGAGGAAGCGGTCGCCGCGGCCGGGCGATTTGGCTTTCCGGTGGTGATGAAGATCCTGTCGGCGCACATCCTGCACAAGTCGGAGATCGGGGGTGTGCTGCTGGATGTGGCCGACGCGGCGGGCGTGCGGGACGGATTCGCGCTGCTGATGAAACGGGCGCGGGAGGCGATGCCGTCGGCGCGGATCGAGGGCGTGCTGGTGGCGAAGCAGTTGAAGGGCGGGGTGGAGTGCATCCTGGGTATCCACCGCGATCCGGTGTTCGGGCCGATGGCGATGTTCGGGCTGGGCGGGGTTTTCGTGGAGGTGTTGAGGGACGTGGTGTTTCGCCGCTGCCCCTTCGGCGCGGACGTGGCGGAGGCGATGATCCGCTCCATCAGGGGGGCGCCGCTGCTGCTGGGGGCGCGGGGCCGGAAGCCGGCCGATGTGGCCGCGCTGGCCGATATGCTGGCGCGGCTGTCGGTATTCGCGGCACAGGCGGGGGAGCGGTTGAGGTCGGTGGATCTCAATCCGGTGTTCGCGATGCCGGAGGGCGAAGGTGCGTTCGCGGCGGATGCGGTGGTGGAGATTGGCTGACGGGTGGGGCTGAAAAAACACAGTGCGCTCGGTGGGACTTTCCGCCCCATCCGCCCTATAGGCGAAGTTTGGGCTGAACGGTCGAGGCTTCACGAGCGGCGCGGCGAAACGCCGCCCCGGTGTCGATCAGCGGTATGGCGGGCTTAACCCCCGCCAGCGCATCTTCGATGGTGATGATCTGGATGCGCGGATACCGTCTTTCCCCAAGCATGTAAAAGCCCGCTGAAGCGGCTTCCGTTTGCATCGGCCGAGTGGGTGGCACCAGCGTGAGGAACACGCCTATGGGCGCCTTCTCACGGTCCAGCACGCCCTTGAGGTCGCGCACCATGGGCACGCTTACGCCGCCGCCTTTCACGCTGACGATCGCCCGCTCAGTCCTCTTCGCATCCGACCGAAAATAGATCAGGCCATCAATGCCGCCGTCTGCGCCCTTCTTCTTCCCACCGTATGGCTGAGCATCGACCAACGACACGGCCCACCACTGGAATTGGTATTTGTCACGCTCGGCAAGGTCGCGCGCACCGTCCAAGTCCTTGGGTGTACCGTGCACGTCGAACGAAATACCTGGGAATGCGTCTTGGAGACGCCGTTCTACCAGAGATATCGCGAGATGGGTAATGTCAACGCCGATCCATCGGCGCCCCAGTTTCTGCGCCGCATGTATGGCGGTTCCACATCCGCAAAACGGATCTAGGATGACATCGCCAGGGTTGCTTGATGTGCTAACGATACGTTCCAACAGCGCTATCGGCTTCTGCGTTGGGTAGCCAAGGCGTTCAGCGCTCGTGCCTCCGATGGTGACAAGGTCTGTCCAAACGTCTTGCAGTTGAACACCCTGCAATTCATCTTGATAACTCTTCAGGCGCAGCCTGCCATTCTGCTTGAGTGGGTAATGCAATCGATTCCCCGCATCCAACTCGGCCATGCGCTCGGGCGTGTATTTCCACCCGTTTGACGGGGGCGCATAGTTGATCCCGTTTTTCGCCACGAACGAGTACATCAAGTTGGGCCTTACTGCCGGATTACCTAGGTTCTGCTCTGCCCAACGCCGACCATCTGGGTCCGAGAATTTGAAGCGCTCTTTGATGTAGTCTTCGTCGTACGCGGCGTATTGTTTGTTAAACGTGCAGGTCGTCCCCTTCCTGTAAAAGAGCAGAATGTCGTGCACAGCGCCGTAGGTATTCGAATTGCTATGCGCTCCATAGCGCTTCCAAACGATCTCGCTGCCGAACCTATCCTTACCGAAAACGCTATCGAGCGTGATCTTCAGGTAGTGGCTCGCGGTGGGATCGCAGTGAAGATAGAGGCTCCCTGTCGGTTTCAGGACGCGATGCAATTCGAGCAAGCGGGCGGCCATCATCGCGAGGTAGGCCATCATGTCGTTGTCGCCGAGGAAGGAGCGGACGGCGCGTAGCATCTCCGCCGCATCGGTATTGCCGGACCGCATCACCCAATCAAAGGCGCTCTCTGCTTCCTGGCCCCAGTGCCATGTATCTTCGAACGCCTCGATCTGGGCTCGCGAACCACCGCCAGCCGAGGACCGGAACAGCAGATTGTACGTAGCCTGCGAGTTGAACGGCGGATCTAGCAGTCCACTGAAAAACCGGCCAGCGACGTGAATCGCTTGCACCCGGAACTGTCTGTTGCCGATTTGTTCGTGCACCGGCGAATGTCGGGCTCTCGTTTGACCAGTTTCGCCACGGCTCTGGCAGCATTTGTACAGACGCCTCCCTCATGCGCGCACCAGTTTCGGGATGCGGACCAGATTGTAGGCGATCAGATTGAGCAGAAAGTCGGCTGCCACCCGGGCAATCCCGCGGTGCTTGGTCTTGCGCATCGTGCCGTGCTGCTTGCCCCAGCCAAAGATGCACTCGATCATCGCGCGGCGTGATTGCGACATGCCGTAGCCGGCATGCCGCGTGGTGCGGCCGTCAATCGCGCTGCGCCGCCGCCTGCCGGTCTTCCTCACCGCATCGTTCTGCGCCACATGCGGGGTCACCTCCAGATCGCGCAATGCAGCCACATGATCCGTGGTGTCGTAAGCTTTGTCCTCACCGACTGTAATGCGGCAACCAGCTTCCCGGCGCTTGGCCCTCATCATCGCTTCCGAAGCCCGCCGCTCGGCCGTGCCATTCGCCTCCGTGACCTTCCCCGCCACCGCCAGACCATGCCGGTTCTCCATAGTGACGTGCCCCATGTAAGACAGCCTGGCCTCGCGCCCGGCGGCCTTGCGATAAAGCCGGCTCGCGGGATCGGTGGTGCTGGCATGGGTATCGTTCTTGCGCTGTTGGCCATGGAAGTCCGAGCCATCACCGTCACTGCCATCTTTCGGGCGGAAGCTCTTCTGCGACGCCCAGGCCTCGATCAGCGTGCCGTCCACCGAGAAATGCTGGTCCGACAGCAGCGGCTTGACCTGCGAATGGTTCAGCAGCCGGGTCATGAACTTCTGAAAGATGTCACCGCTTTGCAGCCGCTCGCGGTTCTTGGTGAACGTCGTAGCGTCCCAGACCGCCTCGTCCGGCGACAGACCGACAAACCAGCGAAACAGCAGGTTGTAGTTGAGCTGCTCGATCAACTGCCGTTCCGAGCGGATGCCGTAAAACACCTGCAGCAGCAGCGCACTCAGCAATTGCTCGGGCGGGATCGAGGGACGGCCTTCGCTGCAATAGAGCCGCCCCAGGCTCGGGCTCAACTCCTTCAGCACGTCGCGAACCAACTGCCGCACCCGGCGCAGCGGATGGTTCGCCGCCACCCGGTGCTCCGGGGAAATGTAGCAGAACAGCCCGCCCTGATCCTGCAACCTGCCGCGCATCGCCGCCCCGCCTGATTTGGCACGATCAATCGAATCATTGTGCACCGCGTCGCAACAAGGGGTTTTTCAGCGAACTGTTAGATAATCCGGACCTGGCGTATTTCGCGTTCCTGTACTGGGTCCGCAAGCTGCAGGCGCGCTTCTTCGCCGGCGATTACAAATCGGCCGTCGATGCCGCGCTGAGAGCGGAACGGCTGTCGTGGACCTCGGGTCCACAGCTTGAGACGGCGGAGTATCACTTCTACGGCGCGCTGTCTCAAGCCGCCTCCTGCGATTCCGCGGCAGCCGGCCAGCGCCAGCAGCACCTGGACGCTGTCGCTGCGCATCAGCAGAAGCTTCTGCTCTGGGCGGCGAGTTGCCCAGACAATTTCGAAAACCGCGCCGCGCTGGTCGGCGCCGAGATTGCATGTCTGGAGGGCCGCGAACTCGATGCCGAGCGGCTCTACGAGCAGGCCATCCACGCGGCCAGAGCCAATGGTTTCGTTCACAATTAGGCACTGGCGAATGAACTCGCTGCGCGCTTTTACGCAGCGCGTGGCTTCGAGAAGATTGCCCGGGTCTATTTGCAGGATTCCCGCTACCTGTATCTGCGTTGGGGCGCCGCTGGGAAGGTGCGGCAACTCGACGAGATGCATCCACACCCCAGAGAGGAAGCGGCGACGCCCGCTCCGGCGGGCACGATCGGGGCACCCGTCGAACACCTGGACCTCGCGACGGTCATCAAAGTGTCGCAGGCTGTTTCCGGCGAGATCGTCCTGGAAAAGCTGATCGATACGCTGATGCGCACAGCCATCCAGCAGGGTGGTGCCGAGCGGGGTGTACTGTTGCTTCCGCGCGGGGCGGAGCTGCGGATCGAGGCCGAAGCCACGACCGGCGGCGATGTGGTCCTGGTGCAGTTGCGCGAGCAGCCCGTAACCGCAGCCGCGCTGCCGGAATCGGTGCTCAACTATGTGCTTCGTACCCGGGACAGTGTGATTCTCGACCACGCTGCCCAGTCTGCGTTTGCCGCCGATCCCTACTTTCAGCGACGCCAGGCGCAGTCCATTCTCTGTCTGCCTTTGATCGCCCAGGGCAGACAGATCGGGTTGCTTTACCTGGAAAACAACCTGACCGCCGGCGTGTTTGCGCCGGGCCGGATGGCGGTGCTGAAACTGCTTGCGTCACAAGCGGCGATCGCGCTGGAGAATGCCAGTCTGTACGGCGATCTTGCGGAGCGTGAAGCGAAGATCCGCCGCCTGGTCGATGCTAACATTATCGGGATATGCATTTCGAGGAGCGAGGGCGAAATCATCGAGGCCAACGATGCTTTCCTGAAGATAGTGGGATACGACCGCGAGGATCTCGCCTCGGGTCGCCTGCGCTGGACGTCTCTGGCGACGCCGGAATCACGCAGACCTGGTACTGCGCTCGCCCTAGCGGAACTACAAAGGACCGGAACCATCCAACCATTCGAGAAGGAGTATTTCCGCCGGGACGGCACCCGCGTTCCTGTACTGATCGGCGTGGCGGCATTCGATCAACAGCGAGACGAGGTCGTCGCCTTTGTTCTGGATCTGACCGAGCGTGAGCGGGCAGAGGAAAAAGCCCGCGAGAGCGAGCGGCGATACCACGAGGTGGCAATGGAACCGGTTCACACCAACCGTGTCGCACTGATGGGACAGCTCTCCGCTTCGATTGTCCACGAGGTCAGCCAGCCAATCGCCGCGGCAGCTACCAATGCTAAGGCCGGACTACGTTGGCTAAACGCGACCCAGCCAGATATCGATGAAGTTGCGCAAGCGCTGGGTCGTATCGTCGAGAACGCCAGTCGGGCCAGCGAGGTCATTGGCCGGATCCGGGCACTCATCAAGAAGGCACCGCCACACCAGGACGACGTGGCGATGAACGATGCCGTCGGTGAGATCGTTGCCCTCGCCGGGGACGAAGCTAAAAAGATCGGCGCCACGGTGCAGACGCGGCTCCAGGAAGGCCTGCCTCCCATTCGGGGAGATCGGGTACAACTGCAACAGGTGATCCTCAACCTAATCATCAATGCCGTCGAGGCCTTGAGCGAGGTCGCCGACGCACCGCGGGAGCTGCTGATCAGCGCCGGGACAGAAGCATCGGGCGATGTGCGCGTCGCGGTGTGTGATTCCGGTCCTGGGCTGGAACCCGCGAAGCTCGAGCGGTTGTTCGAGGCCTTCTACACGACCAAGCCCGGCGGTTTGGGCATGGGCCTGTTGATCTGCCGCTCGATCATCGAAGCGCACGGGGGGCGATTGTGGGCCGAGGCAAACGACGCGCGGGGGGCGATCTTCCAGTTCACCGTGCCGGCACGGCCATAGGCGACCTGTTCAATCGCTGCCTTCCGCGACTAGACTGACAGGAGACAAGGCAATGTCCGATCCTACCGTTCCGTCGTCCGACGACAACGCTGGCGCTCGCGTGATCGAGCCGGAAGGCGGTGCTGTGTTCGAACCGTACGAAAGTCCCGCAGGCGGGTGGGGCGCGCTTCAGGCGACGGCACGCGCACTGCGTGAGCAGAGCGTTGTACTGAAAGGTACCAGGGCTTTGCTGTCGATGAACCAACCGGACGGCTTCGACTGTCCGGGATGTGCCTGGCCTGATCCAAAGCACACCAGCTCATTCGAATTCTGCGAGAACGGTGCCAAAGCGGTGACGTTCGAGCTGACGAAGCGTCAGGTCACTCGTGAGTTCTTCGCCGCCCATACAGTGGCAGAGCTCGCGAATCACAGCGACTTCTGGCTGGAGGAGCAGGGACGTCTCACTGAACCGATGCGCTACGACCGGGTGACCGATCACTATGTCCCGATCACGTGGGATCACGCATTCACGATGATCGCCGACCATCTCAATGCACTGCAGAGCCCGGACCGTGCCGAGTTCTACACATCCGGCCGGAGCTCCAACGAAGCCGCTTTTGTCTATCAGCTCTTCGTACGCCGTTTCGGCACCAACAATTTTCCTGATTGCTCGAACATGTGTCATGAGGCAACGAGCGTCGGACTGCCCATGAGCATTGGCATCGGCAAAGGGACCGTCCTGCTGGACGATTTCGATGCGACGGACGCGATTTTCATCATCGGCCAGAATCCGGGCACCAACAGCCCCAGAATGATGACGTCCCTGCGCAGCGCTTCGCGCCGCGGCGTGCCAATCGTCGCCATCAACCCGCTGAGGGAGCGGGCGCTTGAGCGGTTCGCGGCACCCCAGGCCCCCATAGAGATGGTTACGTTCAGTTCGACCCGGATCGCCAGCAAGTACTGTCAGGTCAAAGTCGGGGGCGACCTCGCCGTCTTGAAGGGCATTATGAAACTGGTGCTCGAGACGCACGACGAAGCGGTCGCTGCCAGCCGCCCGGCTGTGCTCGACGAGCCATTCATCGAGGAACATACGACCGGGTTCGAACTGCTCGCCGACGATATTCGGAACACGTCATGGGACGACATTCTTCGGGTGTCGGGTTTGGAGCGCGCCGAGATCGAACGAATTGCCCGCATCTACATCGGTGCAAAGTCGTGCATCATCGTCTATGGCATGGGGATCACACAGCACCGCCAGGGCACGCACAACGTACAGCAGATTGCCAATCTACTCCTGATGCGGGGCGATTTCGGCAGGCCGGGAGCAGGGATCTGTCCGGTTCGCGGACACTCCAACGTGCAGGGCGATCGGACGGTTGGGATAACTGAGGTACCGAGCGCCGAATTGCTGGGGCAGACCGAGAGGGTATTCGGGTTTCATCCGCCTCAGCATCATGGGCATGCCGTTGTTGACGCGCTGCTAGCCATGATCGATGGCCGTGCGCAGGTCTTCGTTGGACTTGGTGGCAATTTTGTCGCGGCAACACCTGACACCGAGAACGTCCGCACAGCGATGCGGCGATTGAAACTGACGGTCGGTATCAACACGAAGCTCAACCGTGGACATGTGGTGCACGGACAGGACGCGTTGATCCTCCCGTGTCTGGCGCGCAGTGACATCGACCTCCAGGCAACCGGCCGGCAGAGCGTGACAGTAGAGGATAGCATGTCGATGGTGCGTGCATCCAGCGGGCTTGTCACGCCGTGCTCACCGCAGCTCAAGTCGGAAGTCTCGATCATCTGTGGGATTGCGCGAGCCACAGTGCCTAATAGTGGCATCGACTGGGACGCGCTCGAGGGAAACTATGACCTGATCCGCGACAAGATCGAGGCGGTCTATCCAAAGCTATTCCAGGACTTCAACGCCCGGACGAGCAAATTTCCTGGTCGCGCAAGGACTTCCAGAGGACCCGGCTGTGCCGACCGGCGCTCTTACTCTGACGACGATCCGCAGCCACGATCAGTACAACACGACGATCTACAGCCTCGACGATCGGTATCGCGGGGTGTTTGGCGGCCGAATGGTCGTGTTCATGAACCAGGAGGACATGGCCGAGCGGGGGATCGAAGAGAGTTCGCTCGTTGAGCTGGAATCCCTGGCAGATCCGGCAAAACGTCGCATCGTCGGGGGCTTCCGGGTCAACGTGTACAAGATCCCACGGGGCTGCGCCGCTTCCTATTACCCCGAGACGAATGAGCTCATGCCGGTCGGCCACTGCGACAGTCTTTCCAAGACGCCTTCCGCGAAGTCGATCCCAGTCATTATCAGACCTATGGCGCCTGCGCTGTAACCTCGTCAATACACCGAGTGAACGGGCCTTGAGAGCAGACGGCAGTGGCGGAGCCGGATCTGGTCGTCGGCGAATGGTTGAGCACAAATTGCGGTTTGGACGCAACCGCGGATCTGAAAGCGGGAAACACACGGATCAACGAAAAGTCGTAGCCACACGGATTGTGGATCAATGTGCTCCGGCACCGGCGCCTTTCTTCAGCATGACCAAGGTGGGCACGGCGCAGAGCAGGACGGCGCCAAGCAGGGCAAAGCAGTCTGCATAACCCATGTAGGTTGCTTGCGCACGAGCGGTATTTCCGACCGCAACCAGGGCGCGGTGCATGGCGCCGGCGGGATCGGGCATCCCATGCGCCATGAAATACTGCTGCTGAGAGTCGAGTCTGGTCCGTGTCGCAGGCTGCAACAGCGACACCTGCGCATTGACTATGAACGAGTGGTACTGCTCCCGCTGCGTGAAGAACGTCTCCGGCGCAGCGGTTCCTATGGCGCCCCCGAGGTTACGGAGCATGTTAAACAAGCCGGAGGCGCCACCCGCCTCGGCAGCTGTGATACCGACCATCGCAATGGCCGAGAGCGGCGTCATCACCAATGCCTGACCCAACGCGCGCGTCACGTCGGGAAGCAGAAGCTGTGGCGCGGCATAGTCCGCGTCGAGATGCAGATTCATGAAGCAACTGATCGCGAACACAGTCAGCCCGACGCTGACCAACAGGCGCGAGTCGATACGGCACATCAATGCCGGCACGAAGGGAATGGCCACAAGCTGGGGCAAGCCGGTCCAGGCCATCACCTTACCGATCTGCTGCGAGTTCGAACCCCTCGGAATTGGCGAGGTATTGCGGCAGCAGATAGGCCGAGCCATAGAGGGCAAAGCCGACCAGGAAGTTGCCGAGCGTACCAAGACCGAAATTGCGCCGCATGAGCAGACGCAGGTGAACCAAAGGTTCCTTGCGCTTGAGTTCCACGGCGACGAAGGCGCTGCGCGTCACGGCAGAAATCAGGCTTAGTTTCACGATAAATGGCGAGCCGAACCAGTCGTCGGTGTTGCCGTCGTCGAGCACTGTTTGCAGCGCGGCGAGGCCGATCGCCATAAGCGCAATTTCCAGCCAGTCGCCTCTGCGCAGCAGGGATAGCTGCGCCGATGAGCGAGGCAGGGCATAAACCAGCGCGGCGAGCATCAGCGCACCCGGAACCAGGTTGACATAGAAGATCGTCTGCCAGCCGTAATTATCGGTGAGCCAACCGCCGATCGTGGGGCCAATCGCCGGGGCGAAGGTCGCCGTGACGGCGTAGCCGGCGAGGCCCAGCGGCCGCTTTGACGGCGGCAGCATTGAGACGATGATGGTGAAAGCGAGCGGGATCAGCACGCCGCCGGAAAAGCCTTGCAGCCCGCGCAGCACGATCATTTCCGGCAGTGTTCGGGCCTGCCCACAGGCGACTGAAAACAGCAGGAACAGTACCGTGTTGGTGATCAGGTAACGCCGGAGAGAGAACACGCGTGACAGGAACTCGGTCATCGGGATGACGATGATCTCGCCGATCAGATAGGCGGTAATTACCCAGGCGCCGTTGATCCCGCCGGTGCCGATGCCACCCTCGAGGTAAGGCAAGGACGCGTTGGTGATCTGGATGTTCAGCACCGCCATGAAGGCACCAATCATGGAGCCACCGACGGCAATCCAGGTCTTCAGCGGGATGGCGGGCTCGCCGGGAGCAAGGGTATCAGTCATTGCGGGTGTCGATGGTAGGCTCGACCGACATGCCTGCCCGCAGTCGCCCAAGCAGCAGATCATGGCGATTGATGGTGATTTTCACCGGGAGACGCTGGACGATCTTGGTGAAGTTACCAGTGGCATTATCTGGCGGCAGCAGGGCAAACTCCTCGCCGCTGGCGGGCGCGATGCTAATGACGACGCCGTGCACCGTGGTAGCCGGAAACACATCGACCTCGATCGTAACCGGTTGGCCTGAATGCACGTCGGTGAGCTGCGTCTCTTTGTAGTTCGCGATAACGAAGACGGCGGAGAGGGGGACTACGGCCATCAATTGTGTGCCCGCCTGCACATATTGCCCCACGCGCAGTGTGCGGGCGCCGACAGTGCCATCAACCGGAGCGGTGATCGTGGTATAGCCGACATTGAGCTCAGCCTGATGAAATGCGGCCTGTTGTTGATCGAGCGTGGGCTTGGCCTGGGCAAGCGCAGCGTTGAGGACGTCGACCTGCTTTCCGGCGGCACCGACAGCCGCGGCGTCGCGCGTGAGGATGGCCTGCTTTTCCCGGATGTCGGTGCTCCATTGCTGCGCGTCCTGAAGTGTGCCGGCCCCATTGCGGGCCAGTTGCGCGTAGCGGCCAGATTGCTCCTGAGCGAACGTGACGGCGGCCTGGTCGGCAACCACGGTGGCGCGGGCCTGCGTCACTCCGAGGATCTGGGCTTCGATCTGCCGTTGTAAATTGTCGGTGCTGGCCTGCGCGGCTCGCATGTTGGCGCCGGCAGCCGCGAGCGCAGTGAGGTAGTTGCGATCGTCGATGCGGGCGAGCACCTGGCCGGCATGCACCGGCTGATTGTCCTGGATGAGTACCGCGGCGATGTATCCGGAGACTTCTGGACTGATGATGACGGCATCAGCCTGCACGGTGGCGTCGTCGGTGGAGACAAGGAAGCGGCCGAAATCCCAATAGTAGCGGCCATAGGCAGTTGCGCCGATCAGCGCGAGGAAACCGGCAACTCCGATTACCAACTGACGCCACGGCAACAGCCGGCGCCGACTACCCGTTGCGATCCCCTCGCGCGCCCTGACGGGGCCGAGGACCTGCGAACCGTTCATTACGTGTGCCTCGATCCGGTTTGTCGGCTGTAGAGACGCCTTGGGTCTACAGCCCTTGGCGACGTCTGCTGCATCAGGTTCCGATAAATATTCTGGAGCTCATCATTCGCGGTTCGTTGCTGCTGTTGGGACAGGGTTAGTCCGGCGATCCCTTCCCTTCGTGCCAACTCTGATTGGCTTAGTTGATGCGCATACCCGCCCCAGATGTTGTCCTCACGGGGGAATGGTTGCGCCTGAGCGGCAGACGATGCCGCCAGGATCACACCAACAGTTAGAAACAAAAGTCGCTTCATGATACACCTCGTGCCGCGTGCCGAGACTGCCGACCACCGCCGGTGCTGGTTTGGCGTGCCGCGCACACTGCGTCGCGCCAACGTGGCACATCAGTCAATTGGATCTGGTGGAACGGAATCAATGCCAGCAGCACGATCTCGGCCATGCTTCCGGCGAATGATGATATGAGCATTGGCGCACCGGCAGCCGGGCGGTTTTGAACCGCAGGCACCGACGGCTACTTGCCGCAAAACGCACGACTGTCAGTCGCTTTCGACATGTACTCTTGCCGTCAAGCCAGGATGAAACTTTGGCAGGAGTAGTTATCTGCGGAAGCGTACCGGCGAATGCGACAGACACACAGCCCGTCAGCAGACGCCAGACAAACGGAAACAGGTGCAATCATGAAAAAGTCTATGCGTGTAGTCATCGCAGCCGCGCTGCTTACCGCGGCACCCGCCGCCGGGACGTTCGCGGCCGGCACGTTCACCATCCCGTCGGTCCCGATTGCCGGCGGCGGCCCGATGTCCTCGCTGAGCGGACCAGGAACGGTCGGTGCAAACGATGATGGCGTCTTCGGCAGCCCAGGCGTCGGCACTGGCATGCTGAGTTTCGGCGGGCTATCAAGCACGCTCGGCCTGACTGGGGCCGCAAACGGCGGCGTCGGCGGAACGAGCGGCGGCTTTACAGGCACCACAGGCGGCATCGCCGGAGCGCCGGGCGGATTGGCAGCGGCAAGCGGGTAAGCGGCGTTTCCCTGACGGAAGGGCGGACGACCATCCTCCGAGGCCCGCAACTCGTTGAGCTGACGCCGGGTGCCGCCAACCGAGGCGGCGCTCGGCGTCACCCTGATCAGACATTTGCTGGCGCGGTCGTCCGCGCGCTGGTGCAGGTCCCGTTCGGGCTTTGTTTGAGAGCGTGATTTACGCTTTGTGGCGATCCCGCCGCCGGTGATCACGCTCTTGCAGAGCGTTGGCGACTGAAGAGTGCGCTCCGCTGCCGACCTTCAGATCAGCTACGCCGCAACTCGCCTACATCTCCGCGACAGAGGCCCGCACCGTGGCGCGCAACCAGCGATGGGCGGCGTGGCTATCGAGGCGGCGATGCCAGATCATTGAAAGTGACAAGCGCGGCGACGGGAACGGCAGGCGCCGCATGGCGAGCGGACGGGTTGCGGCGAAATCGACAGCAATCCGCCGAGGCATCACCGCCAACGCGCTGGAGCCAATCAGCACCGAGATCAAGGAGTGGAGCGGGACTCTTCGGAAGACGGATCGGACGAACCCCCGTTCGGCAAGTGCGTCGTCGATAAACTCCATGTTATCGCCGCTGGACGTGCTCGCGATATGCGGCAAACTCGCAAAGCGCTCCAGCGACAGCTCCGGCACATCTGTGGTCGGATGATTGCTCGCCAGGGTCACCACATGCTCGTCTTCCAGCAGTCTAATACATTTGAAACGGTCCCCTCCTTCGACGAGGGTGCTCAACACCAGTTCCACGCTACCGCCGTCCAGCTGGTCGAGCACGTCCAGCATGCCGACTGGGCGGACCTCCAACACGACGGAGGGCGCCAGATTCGCCACGCGGCTCGCAAGGACAGGGATAACCGCTTGCGCAGCATAATTGTTGGCGGCAATCGTAAAATGGCGGGTTGCCCGGGATGCATCGAACTCGTCGTCTTCCAGCGTCACCCGCAGCTCCTGCAGTGCAGCACGGACCGGTTCAAGCATTCGCTGCGCTCTCGGGGTCGGCCGCATGCCCTCAGGTGTACACACGAAGAGCTCGTCTTTGAGCAAGTGACGCAGACGTCCCAGCGCATGGCTCACAGCGGGCTGACTCATTCCGAGCCGACGCCCGGCTCGGGTCAAATTATTTTCCTGCATCACCGCCTCGAACACGGGCAGGAGATTGAGATCGAAACTATGCCAGTTCATTGCTGATGCTCCCACCAGGCTTGGCGGCCAGCGTTGTCAGGTTGAAGACGTCAAAGCATGATAGCTTCAGGTTGACGCGTATCCCGCTTCGCTGAAGAAGTTACGGCACTCCGCCGGGGTGAGCTGTTTGAGAAGCTTGCCGATCGCGGTCTCGACCTGCTCGAAGCTGCGGGCGTTTTCCTTGCGCAGCAGGGTCTTCAGCTTGGCGAACGCCTGCTCGATCGGGTTCAGGTCCGGGCTGTATCGGGGCAGGAAGAACAGCTTGCCCCCGGCATCGCGGATCGCCCGCCGTATCGCCGGGTCCTTGTGGCTGCTCAGATTGTCCATCACCACGATGTCGCCGGGCCGCAAGCTCGGCACCAGGAACTGCACCACCCAGGCGAGGAAGCTCTCGGTATTGATCGGCCCATCGAACACGCAGGGCGCGGCGATGCCGTCACAGCGCAGGCCTGCCACGAAGGTCAGCGTCCTGCGATGGCCGTGCGGGACCTTGGCGACCAGCCGCTGACCTTTGGCGCAGCGGCCGTGCATGCGGGTCATGTTGGTTTTGGCCCAGGTTTCATCGATGAACACCAGGCGCGCGGCGGAAACCATGCCTTGCCGCTGCTTCCACTGCTGGCGCCGGCGAGCCACATCGGCGCGGTCCTGCTCGCTGGCGCGCAGGCTTTTTTTGAAGCTGAGAGCAGCGCGATCAAGGAAATTCCAGACGCCGTAGTAGCTGACGTCCACACCGCGCCCGGTGAGCTCCGCGAGCAGTTCGCGGCCGGTGATGTCCGGCTTCTCCGCCACCCGGGCTCGGATCCATGTCGCTTCGTCCGCCAGCGCGAACGGCTTCTTGCCGCCCATCGGCAAGGCTGCCGGACTGCCCGTCCCGGCCTTCCGCCTGGTCCAGCGGATCGCCGAGGAATGGCTGACCCGGTAGAGTGCCGCCGCTTTCTGCCGGCTCATGCCGCCGGCAACCGCGCCAACGACGCGCTCTCCAGGTCGAACGAGTAGGGAGCTCCCATGCAAGCTGGCCTCCGCTCCAGCCTGCACCTTCAATCAGATGCGCAGCCGCGCCGGAATCCCTCCGCCCCGGTGATTCAACCTCAAACGATCATGCTTTAAGTCCGCCGCTATGCGGGGAGTTCCCACCGGCGTCCCTGGGGCCAGGCGGGCTAATACACTTGCTGCCACTGCCTCTTGCAACGCATGCACCGATGCCGGCGATGCAGCGCCGTTGTCATCGTCGTGGACACGCCACGCAGCGCGAGGCGAACAGCGCCCGCCCAGTCGCGACGCTGTCATTAGCGCACGCAGGTGAAGCTGTCACAATCGCGGCTATCGCCAGCCTGGGAGCGCGCGCGCTCAACTTCATGAGCGGCTCCCCTGATCAAGCAGATGGGGATCGGTGTCGGCGGGGTCATCGGGCCAGGTGTTGCTGGGTAGGTTAACCACGATAGGTTCTGGCGTGCTGCGGATCACCACCCACCGGACCGGCGTGTCGGCCGACGGATTGGCTTCCATGTGTAGCAGCCAGGCCGGGATGTGCAGGAAATCGCCGGCCCGCGCGGTCCCCGAAAATTCGCCATGCGGTCCCCAGCGCAGATGGCTGGTGCCTTCCAGCACAAAGGCAATGGTATCCTGGGCACCGTGGTGATGAACGTCGATCCGGGCGCCAGGAGCTATCGTGAAGAGGCCGCCCCATAATCCGGTTGCGATCCCGCTTGATCGCGTCACGGCGGCGAACCGTTGAGAACCCGCCGTCTGCGCGGTCGCGGCGTCGAACATGGCCGGGCGAACGACGCTTATGCTGGGAGAGGCCGGCATCTCATGTCTCCGGCCGTGGCGCCGGTTGAGACGTTGCCCAGTCTATGGCACCGATGGTCAGCATCGCCGTACCGATCCTCAGCTTCATGTTCCGCCTCCATCCTGTTACTAAGTTGGGTGCAACGACTTCATTGCCATCCGATGTAGACGGCTTGAGCGCACGGCGAATACGACTGACGCAGCGACACTCAGGCAGGAAGCTGCGGGTGGTTTGTGAAGACCGTGCGACTGTCGCCCGAGTGATATGTGTACCGCGAAGCGGGGCCGCAACAAGAGACTGCCAGAAAATCTCGGCTTTTTCAGGTCAGACCGGACGTACGCATCCGCTCCTGGCTGAAACTCCGGGACTATTTTGCCGGCAGCGGCATCGGCGATGCGGGACGCCCACCCAACCGTGCCCCTAGTCGCCCTAGTTTCTCCATGTACAGATAGACAATCGGAGTGGTGAACAGCGTCAGCAGTTGTGACACGATAAGTCCGCCTGCCATCGAATAACCAAGCTGGCGCAGTTCCGATCCGGTGCCAGTTCCAAGCATGAGCGGCAGGGCACCCAGCAAGGCGCACAGCGTGGTCATCAATATCGGGCGAAAGCGCAGGCGGCATGCCTCATGAATCGACTCCTCCGGGGTCAGACCCCGGTGCCGTTCCGCTTCCAAAGCGAAGTCCACCAGCATGATGCCGTTCTTCTTGACGATGCCGATCAACAGGATAATGCCGATAAGGCCCATCACGTCCAAACCGAACCCGAACACATACAAGGCCAGCAGCGCGCCCAGGCCTGCAGCCGGCAGGGTGGAGATGATCGTCAGCGGATGAATCGTGTTCTGGTACAACATTCCAAGTATGATATAGACCGCAATGAGCGCCGCCACGATCAGAACGGGCGTGCTGGAAAGCGATGCCTGAAACGCCTGTGCATTGCCCTGGAAGCTCGTTTGGACCGTTGGCGGGACATGCAGTGCTGTCACAGCCCTGTCGATTGCCGTCACCGCCGGCCCGAGCGGTGCGTTGCCTTTCAGGTTGAAGCTGATCGTTACCGACGGGAGCTGCCCCTGGTGATTGACCGCCAGCGGGGCCACGCTGGGATGCAGCGTAACCAGCTCGCTTAACGGGACCATTCCGGCGGTTTGCGAAGCAACATAAATGCGCTGCAGCGCGGCGGGGCCGAGCTGGAACCCGGGAGGCACCTGCATTATGACATAATACTGGTTGAGGCTCGTATAGAGCTGTGCGATGGGCCGTTGCCCAAAGGCATCATACAGCAATGAGTTCTACAGTAGCCGCTGTAATTCCCAACCGCGAGCCGACGTCCCGGTTAATTGCCAGCGTGAGCTGTGGTCCAGAGGATTGCTGGTCGCTGGTCACATCGGTAAGCTGCGGTAGTTTCGCCAGCGCGTTCTGCACAATCGGCGCCCATTTGTTCAGTTCGCTGAGATCGATGTCACGCAGCGTATACTGATACTGCGTTGCCGTCAGGCGGCCGCCGATGTTGATGTCCTGCACCGGCTGCATAAACAGCCGAACACCGACAATGCCGCGAACCTCCTGATCAAGCCGTGCTATCACCTGCATGATCGAGGCGCGCTGTGGCCGCGGTTTCAGCGCGATGAAGATGCGTCCCTGATTTTCCGTGGATGTGGCACCCCCCGCGCCGATATAGGCACCCACCGATGAGACCGCCGGATCTTTCAGGGCGGCTTGGATCACCTTCTGCTGTATCACCGCCATGCCGTTGGGCGATACGTTCTGTGCGGCCTCGGTCACGCCGAGAATTAGACCGGTGTCCTGTTCAGGGAAGAAGCCCTTTGGGATCACAATGAACAGCCAGCCGGTTGCGGCCACGGTGGCCAGCATCAGCATCAAGGTGACGAAGCGATGCTTTAGCGCCACCACCAAGGCGCGATCATATACTGCCAGCAACGCGTCGAAGGTCCATTCGAGCGTGCGCGACAATCGGCCGTGCTGCTCCTGCCGCTCACGCCTCAGCAGCCGCGCTGCCATCATTGGCGTCAGTGTCAAGGACACGAGCAGGGAAACTGCGATAGCAACAGCGACCGTCACCGCGAATTCCTGAAACATTCGGCCAATCATACCGCTCATCAACAGCAGCGGAATGAACACCGCGACCAGCGAAATTGAGATCGAGACAATGGTGAAGCCAATCTCGCCTGCCGCGTCCAGGGCCGCCTGCATCGGCGTCTTGCCCATCTCGATATGTCGCGCGATATTCTCCACCATCACGATCGCATCGTCGACGACGAAGCCGACCGCGATGGACAACCCCATCAGCGACAAATTATCCAGACTGTAGCCGAGCACGTACATCACGCTGAATGTACCAACGATCGATACCGGCACCGCGATCGCCGGGATCAGCGTCGGCCAGGCGCTGCGTAAGAACAGAAAGATGACCGCAACCACCAAGCCGATCGTCAGCAGCAACGTGGACTGCACATCCGCGACCGATGCACGTATGGTCGTTGTGCGGTCAGAGATTACTGAAATCCTGATGGTTGGTGGGATGGACTCCTCGATCTGTGGCAACGCTTTCTTGATCGCTTGCACAGTACTGATTACATAGGCGCCCGGTAGCCGCTGGATTGCGAGCACTATGCCGGGTTGGGAATTGACCCAGCCTTTCAGCGTTGTGCGGCCCGACAACGGCTTTCCCGACATCTGGTACTCTGATCGGCCCGCCATTGCGGTACGCGATAATCTGGTTGTCCCAATCCTGCGGCGAGAGAATCTGATCGTTGGTCTGCAGTGTGTAAGCGTCGCTGGCTCCATACAGGCTGCCCTTCGGCTGAAGGACGCTTACGTTCGTTAGCGCCGTCCTGTACGCTTTCCAGATCCAGACCATTGGCCGCCAGTTGCGCCGGGTTGAACTGAATGCGAATTGCCGGATGCTGTTGGCCGCCCACGCCGACCAGCCCGACGCCGGGCACTTGCGACAGTTTCTGCTCCACGATGCTCTCGGCATAGTCATCCACTGTCGTGGTCGGCAGCGTGTCAGACGTGAGACCCAGCACCAAGATCGGCGCGTCCGCCGGGTTGACCAGATTATAGGTCGGCGTGTGGGCATGTCCTTCGGCAGATAGCCCGCTGCCGCATTGATCGCGGTCTGCACCAACTGCACCGCGGCGTAGATATTGTCGTTCAGCGCGAACTGCAACGAAATCTGGCTGTAACCAAGTG
This sequence comes from uncultured Pseudomonadota bacterium, assembly GCA_963810715.1. Taxonomy (GTDB): domain Bacteria; phylum Pseudomonadota; class Alphaproteobacteria; order Acetobacterales; family Acetobacteraceae; genus DATDIC01. The sequence goes on from CAWEOZ010000008.1 coordinate 304,079, forward strand.
AGCTGGTTGAGGTCATCTGCGTCAGATAGGGTATTTCAGCAAACTGCCTTCTCCAGCGGCGTAGCCATCGAGGAAGCCATCGTCTGCGGGTCGGCGCCAGGCAGTTTCGCGGTGACCGAGATAGTCGGAAAGGAAACCTCGGGAAGCGCGGCCACAGGTAACAGCTCGTAGGCCACGCCGCCAAGCAGAACGATCGCCACCATCAGAAGTGCAGTCGCGATAGGTCGGCAAATGAATGGGACCGAGAGGTTCATCACAGCATTCCTGCACTGGCTTCAGAAGTGTTCTGCACCTCTGGATCATTGGGCGAGACCTCGGCCACCTCCACGCCATCACTCAGGCGATACTGACCGGCGGTGACCACGGTATCTCCCGCCTGCAGCCCTTGATCTATCAGAGCGCGGCCTTCAAGCGTCTGCGTAACCGTGACGGCGCGTTCCTGCACCGTCCCCCCGGGTTGCACGACATGAACGGATGTACCACCCTGGCTCTGCTGCAGCGCGCTCAGGGGCACGGTAATCCCGTCATGGCGTTCCGCAACAATCAGGCGCACGTTGACGAACTCCCCTGGCCACAATGCGCGGTTCTCATTGGGGAAGGTCGCCTTAAGCTGCGCCGTGCCCGAGCTGGTGTTGATCGTGTTGTTGACCAGCAGCAGAGTGCCCTGCCCGAGTTTTGTGTGATCGTCTTGTCCGTAAGCGACTGTCGTCAGCGTGCCCTTTGCCACGGCCGCCTGCACCGCCGGCACATCGTTCTGCGGCAGTGTGAACACGACGGAGATCGGCTGGACCTGCGTGATGGTCACGATCGGCGTGGTGGTTCCGGGCTGCACGATATTGCCGATATCGACCTTGCGGATCCCGGTCACCCCTTCAATCGGCGAGGTAATCGTCGTGTAGCTGAGCTGTGTTTGCGCGTTGAAGATGGCCGCCTTATCGCTGGTGACTGCCGCCTCGAGCTCGGCCACCGTCGCGACCTGGTCGGCGACTTGCTGTGGTGTGGAGAAGCCCTGCCTGAGCAGAGGAACGTAGCGGCTGAGGTTGGCCTGGGCGTTGACCAGATTCGCCTGATCGCGCGACAGGTTGGCCTGGGCCTCCTGGAGTGCAGCTTGATAGGGCCGCGGATCGAGCTGGGCAATCCGGCTACCCGGATGCACCGTCTGACCCTCAACGAAGCCGATCTTATCGATCGTGCCGGTGACCTGGGTGCGTATCTCCACAATATTGTACGGCTCGACAGTGCCGATCCCGGTCATTACGATCGGTACGTCGGAGACCTGAACCTTGGCGGCAACGATGGATACTGCCGGCACTGCAGCCTCTAGCGGCGCAGGCAACTTCGCACCCTGGGTCCGCCAGGCAATCAATCCGCCGGCGAAAATCGCAAAGGAGAAGCCGACCACTGCAAGGCGCTTCTTCATGGGAATTCCTGTCCAAATGCTGCCCGAGATGCTGGGCTGCTGGTAATGTCAGGTCTCAGCAATCAAATTCAAACTTATGGATCAGCATTCCCTTATATCGACTTTGAATAGCTCCCATTGGCCGGAACCGTGCAACAAAGCCGGCTGCCGCAACGGCAAACCCTCGAACTCGCGCGCCAGGACCCCGATTAGCAGCCAGCCGGCCGGCCGGCTGGCGGCAGCGCGTTCGTCCAACTTGCCGGAGTTGATCTGGAACTGGTCGCCTGCCGCCAGAATCGTTTGGCGGAATCGATCAGCCGGATATCGACCCTCAAGGTATCAGTGGAACCGACAAGCTGGCCGCCGGTGACGATCTCGACACCGCGGCGCGCGATCTCCATGAGTTCCTTGAAGCGACGGAACTCGCGACCCCAGGAGGAATTGGCAGACACATGAGAAAAAAGCCTCGTCAGGAGAATTTGTGGGCGATGTCGGGTTCCGGTAGCTTGCCAAGTGCATGGTACAAGGCGATTTCTGTGACGCGGAAGGTCCGGAATCCGTAGGATTTTCGCATGGTGAGGTTGGCCTTGTTGTTGAGCCCCTCGACGACACCGCTGGAGAACTGCTTCCTGGCGCGGAACTAGTTCAGGATCAGCGGGCGGTGTGGGCGTAAAGTCCTGGCGATCTTCTTCATCGGCTCGATGCGTGAGCGCATCGCCTGGCAGCACCACTCATCGAGGAACTTGCCGGCCCAGCTCGGCGACTTATAGTCCCAGAACTGCTGGAAGTCCTCCTTCAGCAGATAGGCCCGCACGGTGCGCAGGTTGTAGCGCAGCAGATCGCGCAGGCGGAACCGTTGTGGCGCGGTCAGGTTGGCGCGGCGCTTGAGCACGCGCCAACGGGTCCTTTTCAAGACTGGTTGGTAGCCATCATGGGCCAGCCGGCGCGCCTCGGCGGCACGCACCTGGTCCAGCGCGGTATTCATCTTGGCGACGATGTGGAAGCGGTCGAGGATGTGGATGGCCTGACTGCACCGCTCACGGATCACCGTCAGATAAGGCTGCCACATGTCCGAGCAGACAAACTCGATCTGTCCAGCCAGTGTGTTCGCCGATCCCGCTGAAGAACTGCTCGAAGCTCGCCACCGTCCGCTCCCGGCCGATCCACAGCAGGCGCGTGCAGTACCGCTCGATCTGGTAGACCAGCGTCAGGTACTTGTGTCCCCTGGCATACTGGATCTCATCGACGCCGATCGCCCCGACCGGTCCCAGTTGCCGGTGCTCAAGGCCCCACTGCACGACATACTCGACCGACTGGCAGACCTTGTCCCAGGTGCTGCAAAACGACCGGGCGGTCTGCTGCCACGACAGTTGCCTCGCCCAGTGCGCCAGGAACAGCATGTAGGCCTTGGTCAGCTGATGCTTGCCGATGCCCCAGGGTACCGCTTCGACCCGCACGCCGCAGGCCCGGCAATCGACCCGTCGCATGGCGTAGAGGAACACCACCATGCAGCCCCAGAGAGGCACGAACTCGAACCGGCGCAGGCTCAGGTGATCATAGGCCGTCGCCGGCTGATGACACACCGAGCACACCGGTTTGGAGCCGCGGCGGGGCCGTACGCTGATCTCGATGGTCTGGCTATGGGCGCAAAGTCGCGCCTTCTCATAAACGAAACCGGGAAAGTGCTGGTAGTGGTTCAGCAGGGAGATCAGACGCATGGCAGTACGACCCAAAGCAGTTGCCGGGAAGCCTGACAGCCTGCCAGTGCAACAGGCGGCCGACGATGCCTTGCGAGCCTGCTGTCCGGACCTTGATCAGTGGCCACGCAGCTGGGCCTATGAGGCGCGCGACATGCCACCCGGCGTGACGCTGGTGAAATGCTTCAAGCCGTTCCTGCGCGCACTGCTGGCGCTGCCGCTGTCGCGCACCACCGTGCGCCGGCACCGCGACAACATCTGGGCGCTCGGCGGTGAGGTCATCAGCCGATTGCAGATGGACAGCGGCCTTCGCAGGCAGCCAATCGAACAGGTCATTCTCGACCCTCATCGGCGAGGACGGCGGCCCGCTGCTCTCCCACGGCCAATCTGAAACGGAGCAGCGCGCCTTCGACGCCACCTGTCGCAGGCTGTTTCGTTTCATGGCCGCGCCCGAGATCAGCCGCCGTGGCAATGGCAGCGCCACAGCCGCGACGAACCGACTGCGCCATTGACGGCATGTATGCAATCCGCCCGGCCATCCGTGGCGCGGTCAAGCCCCGCAGCCGCGCAGCGGTGCGCCGCAGGCGCAGGGCTTGACGGCGACACGCGTGGCCGAGGCACAATTCATCGTGCCGTTCGGTGCGGCGATGCTATCCCCTCACCCACAGTTTCCGCCGACGAACCAGAAAAAAAGATGAAATGAATAACCGGGCCGAAGACTTCACGCGGGATAATAAGAGATATCATGATAAGTCGTTCAGACATTCGCCCGACGTGCTGGATCGGCCCGCACTTCACGGTTGGATGATCCGCTGTGGCTTTGTAGAATGAGCTCAGGAGCAGACTTACCCACCGCTTTCCAGGCTATCGGCCAGCGCGTCACGGAAGGTGGCATATATGGCATTAAGCATGGTCGAGATTGGGGAGCCACCGCGCAGACACTATCAGCATCAGCGAAGATCTGGCGAGGGAACAGCATGGTCAACTCCGCCCAAAGTCGTAATGTCCGAGTGGAACGCTGGGACGTGATCTGGGACAAGGGCATCCGGGCGCGGTCGCGCAGTGGTTTGCCGATGGTTGGCGACACCCTTCCGGAGTGACCGCGCACAGAGGGTAACGAAGGACGATGCCGCCGTCTTGCCGTGACTGGATCTTTTCCGCAAAGACGTTCGTGGGCGCGATGCTGGCACTTTGGATCGCGTTACGTATGGGCCTCGACCGGCCTGTACTGGGCGATGGCAACAGCCTATATTGTCGCCCAGCCATTGACCGGCGCGATGCGCTCCAAGTCGGCCTACCGCTTCTACGGGACATTGGTCGGGGCGGTCGCCTGCCTCGTGCTCATCCCCAATCTGGTCGATGCACCCGTGCTGTTGATCGCCGCGCTGTCCCTCTGGATCGGGGGGTGCATCTATTTCGCCGTCCTGGACCGGACACCGCGCAGCTATGTCTTCCTGCTGGCCGGCTATAGCGTGGCGCTGATCGGCTTTCCCATGGTGGACGCGCCCGACACAGTCTGGGACGTGGTGCTATCACGCGTCGAGGAGATTACGCTCGGGATTGTTTGCACCACTCTCATCGGCAGCCTCGTCTTTCCGAGACCGCTCGGCCCTGCTCTAACAGCCCGGTTGGACAACTGGATTTCGAGATGCCGCCGAATGGGCCCGGGACGTCCTGTCAGGGGCCCAGGAAGGTGCCGGAACCGCCGCAGCGCGGCGCAAAGTCGCCGGTGATGCCGGCGAGATTGCGCAGCTGGCGACGCATCTTGCCTACGATACGTCTAATTTGCAGACAGCGACTCTGCCCGTTGCAGTCCTCCACCAGCGCATTCTCCTGCTCCTGCCCGTCGTCAGTGGTGCAGCCGATCGTATCCGCAGCCTGCGCGAAATTGATGGGATCACGCCGCCACTCCGCGCGGTACTCGACCGCATGAGCGCATGGATACGGGCCAGCCACAGCGCAGACTTGTCGGAAACCGCCGCGGTGCACGCTGACATCGATGCGTTGGAGCCGCCAATCGATACCTCTAGCGACTGGAAGGCCGTCGTACTGATCGGGCTGTCTGTGCGGCTACACGAGCTGACGGATCTCGTGCACGACATCATGGCCCTGCGGCGACAGATCAGGGCAGAGCAGCCGAGGCTGCCGGAGCTGACCTTCGCCCAAGGTGAGACCATCCGCACACTGCAGCATCGTGATCATGTGATGGCCCTGCATGCCGCATTGGCAGCAACGCTCGCCATTGGGCTGATCTCGGCGTTCTGGATCGCGACCGCTTGGCCGGACGGCGCCGGGGCCACGAGCTTGGCGGCCGTCGCCTGTGCCTTCTTCGCCGCCCAGGACGATCCGGTACCTAATATCCTCGGATTTCTTGTCGCCGCGGTCATCGCGATCGTTATCGATGCGATCTACCTGTTTGCCGTTCTGCCGCAAGCGCATGACTTCGAGATGCTGGTGTTGGCGTTTGCGCCCGTGTTTCTCATCCTCGGGGCACTGGCCAGCATTCCAGCGACCGCGCGGGCGGCTGGTCCCATCAGCTTCATCGCCGCCACGCTGCTCGCACTTTCCAGCGACTACAACGCCGACTTCGCGAGCTATGCCAACAGCGCGGCGTCCTCCATCTTCGGCCTCGGCGCGACCGCCGTCGTCATCCGCATCTTCCGCTCTGTCAGCGCCGAGTGGACGGCCTGGCGACTGTTGCGGCGTAATCGCATCGACATCGCAAATATCGCCTCTAACAAAAGTGCAGCCACTCTAAGAGAGTTCGCTGTGCTCATGCTGGACCGGCTCAGCCTGGTCGTCCCGCGCCTTGCCCTCAGTCCCGAGGGCGCCGACATTGCCGCCACCTCCGCACTTGCCGACGTCCGCGTCGGCGTCAACATCATTGGACTGCAACGCGACGCGATGTACCTGCCGGAACAATTGCGTCGGGCCATCCGTGCGATGCTGGACGCAATCGCAGCTCATTATCGTGAACGCACGCTCGATCAGGCAGACGCCGCACTGCTCAATGTCATCGACCGGGTGATTGCCACTGCGGTTCAGGACCCCGCTACCAAGACCCGAGACCTGTTGCTGCAACTCGGAGGGATCAGGCGTGGGCTATTCCCCAACGCCGCGCCATACGTCCACGCGACCGCCAGCGAAGTGAACCAACCAATGATTGTCGGACAATGATCGGCGAACTAGACGTCTATGGCGTTTTCGTTCCGCCACTCCTGGTATGGGTCGGCGTGGCGCTCCCGCTGACCGCTGGGCTACGGCGACTGCTGCGATGGTTCGGCTTCTATCGCATCGTCTGGCATCGGCCGCTGGTCGACTTGGCATTGCTGGTTATCGTGCTAGGGGCCGTGGTCGCCGTTTCCACACATTGGGGACCGTGATGAGGTTTCTCGCTCACAACCGCGAGGGCGCCCCGGTGAGTTCGGGTGCCCGCGGAGTTCGGCTCGCTCCTCGGGCGCATGGTGGTCACTGCGATAGTCGTCGGCATTGCCGCGGTCATTGGGTGGCAGCTCTGGATTTATTACCTTGAGGCGCCATGGACTCGCGACGGGCGCGTGCGTGCCGACGTCGTCCAGGTCGCCGCCGATGTCTCCGGCCTGGTCAGCGAAGTTCTGGTGCACGACAATCAGGCCGTGAAGAAAGACCAGGTGTTGTTCCGCATCGACCCGGCCCGTTTCCAGTTAGCGCTCCGGGATGCGCAGGCCAATGTCGAGAGCAAACTGGCAGCGGCACAGGAGTCCGAACGTGAGGCGAGCCGCTATAACCGGCTCAATGCTCTGTCAGTGTCGGAGGAGCAGCAACAACAACGCGGGAGCGCCGCCGCGGAGGCAGAAGCCGCCTACCAGCAAGCTCTCGCCAGCCGCGATGTTGCCGCGCTCAATCTTGCCCGGTCCGAAGTACGCGCCCCGGTCAATGGGTTCGTCACCAATTTCGATATGCGGCCGGGTGATTATGTCGACGCCGGGAAACCGCTCTTCGCCCTGATTGACAGCGATAGCTTCTATGTGGACGGGTATTTCGAGGAAACTAAACTGCCGCGCATCAAGATCGGTGATCCTGCGCGCGTCTACCTGGTTGGCGAGAGTGCCACGATAGACGGCCATGTCGAGAGCATTGCAGGCGGCATCGCCGACCGGGAGCGGCAGGGCAGCGCCGACCTGCTCGCCAACGTGAATCCCACGTTCAGTTGGGTGAGGTTGGCGCAACGCGTGCCAGTGCGGATCGCACTTGATCACGTGCCCGCCGACGTGCGTCTGGTAACCGGCCGCACCGCGACTGTCGTCGTCCTGGAGCCTGGTCAAACTGCACATTAAGCCAACGCTGTTAGCGGCCGGCGGGCACGTTATGCGGGCGACCAAACGGAACCCCGGCTCGTCGCGGAGAAGGCCTGCCATCAGCTACTTGGTTGTACACGTCTCTATTTGATCTAACAGACGACGTCATTTGGCGATGAGATCAGGCGGCTTGTTGGTGTTGTATATCAGGTCCGACCTGTTTGTCGCGCGCGAGCTTCGAAGCGTCGATGAAGGTGTGCGTTGGGGTCTTTCCGTAACAATAGCGGCCCTGATGGGTTCGGTGCTGGTTGCAATCATCGAGCCAGAGATCAAGGTCCAGCGATAATGCCATCGTCAGCCTGCCAGCCGCGGCAGCCCGACCACGCAGCCAGCGCTGCTCAGGAGCTTCGCTCCTACACCACGTCCGGGGACACGATCCGGAGAAGCCAGCGACTACTCGGTCGGTACTGTTTGGGGGTTTGAATGGCAGGGACATCCATCTGCTGGATGTCGTGCGCAGCAAGTATCTGGATGTCGTGCGCAGCAAGTATGAGGTGCCGGACCTACTGCGGCGGATTTGCGATGTGCATCTTCAGCATGATGCGCACGCCACATTAATAGAAGATACCGATATCGGCCGCGCGGTCTTTCAAGAGATGAGGCGGCATGGACCGGTGCGGCCGATCCTGCGGCGGCCATTGTTCGACAAGGAAGCCCGGCTTCTGGCGCAGGCGCCAAAATTCGAGGCTGGCTAGGTGCTGCTGCCGCGCGAGGCACCTTGGCTGGCGGAGTATGTCAGCGAACTGCTGGCATTCCCGAGTGACGCACACGACGATCAGGTTGACAGTAGCTCCCAGGCGCTGGACTGGCTGTCGGCACGTATTGCAGGCGGGACACCGCCACGGCGGCCCGACCCTGAGGCCACAGGGGGCACGTGTGGCTGTCCGAGTGACCAGAGATCATTGACGAGGAGGCGAACCGATGATCGACATCACGCCTAGTCCGGCCGACGTTCCTGCCGGGAGGAGAACTCGCGATCCCCGTGGGGACGCCGTGGTGCCGACGATCAACCGACTGCTCACCAGGTTCGATCACGCATTCGCAACACGGCCCCGTTCTATCCTCAGCGCGACGATTGAGGCTCCGACACAATTGTCTCAGCTTTGGATGGCAGGTCACCGACCATCGTTGCCGGCATGGATGCTAGGCGCGATTTCCCTGGCGGTGCTGCTGACCCTATGGGCCGGCATACCCGGTCTGCGCGGATTCCTGCGCGAGCGCGCGCTCGATCAACTCTTGCCGTTGGCCATTCCAACGACCAGCACCGCCTCCAGACTGCGCATTGTCGACATCGACCGTGCGGCATTGGACCGGTTTGGTCCCTGGCCCTGGCCGCGCGCACAACTCGCCAAGCTCGTGACCGCAGTAGCGGCGGCGCACCCCGCGGCTCTGGGGCTCGACATCCTGCTCGCGGGTCCGGATCGCTTCGCGGAAGTGACCGCGGGTCATAATCCCTCGCCGGGCGATGTTTCCCTCCGAGACGCTTTGCGAGCTGTGCCGGCTGTGCTCGGCTTCGCGCTCGCGGTCCCCGGGCTCGAGACCCCACTGCCCGCAACTCCCGTGCTGGTCGGTGGCACTCCATGGCTGCCGGGCTTGTGGCGGGCGCCGGGCGTCGTCGGCCCTGACCTGACGCTTGCCGGGGCGGCCCAGGGTTTCGGCGCGCTCGTCACCGCCGCCGATCCCGATGGCCCGATACGACGCGTGCCGCTGCTTGTCCTGACGGGATCGACCTTACGGCCAGGCTTAGCCCTAGAGCTGGTGCGGCTTGCCACAGGTGCGAGCGCGCTGGTGCTGGACCCGGCGGGAAACATACGGGCTGGCGGGGTCGTGGCGCCGGCCGGCGAGGACGCTGCCTTGCGCCTCAGTCAGCCCTCTCCTTCGAGCTGGGGGGACCGGACCATTTCGGCCGCCACTCTTCTCGCGAACCCGGCTGCGGCAGCCCCGCTCGCCGGGCGTCTGGTGCTGATCGGTGCCAGCGCGCCGGAGGCCGGCGGATTGCGCGTGACCCCAGCCTCTGTGGCGACCCCGTCGGTGCAGATCCAGGCGGCCGCGGTCGAGGCACTGCTGCAGGGCAGCACGGTGGCACGTCGCTGGTGGCTCGGGCCGGGTGAGGTTATTGGCTCTGCGGCGCTTGGCGCATTAGCCCTGCTGCTCGCGGCAAGGCTAAAACCGGCGACGGGCGCGCTCTTGACCGTAATCCTCGCGATCATCTGGGCGGGGGCGGCCCTGACCGCAGCGCGAGAGGCAGGAGTTTTGGCCGACCCAGCGGGACCCGCGGCGGTCATGCTGTCGGCCTTTGCCGCCGCGGCGCTCGCGCGATTCGCCCAGGAGGAGTGGCACGCCCGCTTGCTACGCGCGAGCTTCGAGCAGCATTTGGCTCCCGAGGTTGTCCGCCGCATCGCGGCCGAGCCGGGAAGGCTGCGACTGCAGGGCGAACTGCGCGAGATAACTTCGATGTTCACCGACATCGAGGGCTTTACTGCAATGACCGAGCGGGCCGATCCCGCCGACCTCATCGCACTTCTCGATACCTATTTCGATGTGGTTACCAACGTCATCACCGGGCATGGCGGGATGGTGGACAAGATCGTTGGCGATGCTGTGCACGCAATCTTCAATGCACCATTCGAAGTACCCGAGCATCCGACGCGCGCCGTCGATTGCGCGCTGGCCCTGCTCGCAGCAAGCGACACAGTGCGTCGTTTGCCACTCGGGCAGCGACTTCGGGGTGGGTCGTACGCGTGTCGGGATCGAGACCGGTCCCGCGATCGTCGGCGACGTGGGTGGGGCGCGCAAACTGGACTATACGGCTCATGGTAGCGTTGTGAACACCGCGGCCCGGCTTGAAGCCGCAAACAAGTCGCTGGGCTCCCGCATCTGCATCGGTCCCGGCACCGCCGCCTGCGTCGATCCAGGCAGGCTGCGCCGGATCGGCCGGATCACGGTGCGCGGCCGCAGTCAGCCGGTTGAGGTGTTCACCCCGGCTGCGTTGCCGTTCGGGACGGATGCGGCCTCAACCAGCGCGCTACTCGACTGACGCGAAGGCTGCGGCAATGCGGGCGCGGCCCCAGGTGTGTGCTGGGGTCGGCTCGCGGCCGGGAGCTGCGATGTCGGTCCCGAAGCCGGGGCCGACCTCAACCGCCGTGCTTGCGGCTACAACCATCACCAGCCCGCGCTGAACAAAAACGCCGAACACATCGTTGCTCGGGCCGGCGAAGAAGCGCGTGCCACGCACGGCCATCAAACCAAACGGGGAGCGAACCGTCAGATCCGGCTTTGGCGTCGCTTCATCCCGATCGAACACCATGGCGCCCTGTCCGAGGTCCAACACTCCGCCAGCGTCAACCAGGTAGCGGTCGATTTTCAGCGTTGCGTCGGCGCCGAGGCGAACGAGGGTCGCGGAACCGAGCCGCATCGCCAGTGCCGAGTGCGCGCCTGTCGCCACCTGCTCGCCTACGAACAGGTCCTCAGCAACGACTAATGAGCGACGCACTGTTTCCCGCAGTGCGAAGGCCGCACCGCGGATGGCCTCCACCCTTCCGGCAGCCGGCGGTCCCGCCAAGCTGATCTCGGCAATCGACGATGCCGTGATGAATCCGGCCAGAACGCCGCGGCGAGTCGGTTTCATAGCCGCAGTTTAGTCACAACGCGGACGGCTCGCGTGCCCGGCCGACGCGAGTAGCCCAGTGTTGCCACGATCAGCTAGACTTTCACCGCCATGCCACCGATCTCCACCCGGCGTTCGCCGAAGTCGATCTGCAGCTGTTCACTCGGTTGCGTCTCGAAGCGGACCGTCGCGCGCGCCGCAGCAATCAATTCACGCCGTAGCGGTGCTACCGCGCGTTCCACCGTGCGCAGGCTCACCGTGATGCTCTTCTCTTGTGCCAACTCCTGGCGCACGACATTGGCGTTCCCGGCGTGCCGGCAAAGCGTTCCCGCAACCACCCGGATAAGCGGTCTCCGCTGCTTGTGACTGCGCCCCCTCGCGCTCAGCCCCGCATGAAATTTCTACGCTTTTCTCGCTCGGAACGGCTCGCCGTCTTCACAGATCAACGACAAACGTGATACCGATCTTGGAATTCAAGAAAGAGGTCGTAGGCGTGATGGCGAAGTGCGCTCCAGCATCGCCGAGAGCGGGCAGGAGGAAACAGTGATGTCGGGCATAGCTGTCGCAACTACGATCAATGGCGATGATGTCGAGTTCCTGTGCCAGTCTGAGGAGACGCTGCTCGACGTGCTTCGGGGCCACCTGGGGCTCACCGGAAGCCAAGGAAGGCTGCGGCACCGGTGACTGCGGCGCGTGCAGCGTCGATTGTGCGATGGCCGGTTAGTGTGCTCGTGCCTGGTACTGGGCGCGGAGGTCGGGGGCCGCCGCATCGAGACCGTCGAGGGTATGGCGGTCGGCGACCAAGCTGCACCCCCTGCAGGAGAAGTTTCTCGAACACGGCGCTTTGCAGTGCGGCTTCTGTACACCGGGGTTCCTTATGGCGGCGAAACATCTGCTGGCCAGGAACCCCGATCCAACGGAGGAAGAAATTCGCTTCGGGCTCGCCGGAAACCTCTGCCGCTGCACAGGCTACGACAAGATCGTGCGCGCCGTTCGCGACGCAGCCAGCGTAATGAAGGGAGCATGACCATGGGTTTCGATCCGAGCTACTCGGTCCGGAAGTTCAAATCCGTTGGCACCCGCCCCATTCGTCCCGACGGGGTCGACAAGGTAACCGGACGCGCTCGCTACGGCGCAGATTTCAATATGCCTGGGCAGTTGGTGGGGCGCATTCTCAGAAGCCCGCATGCTCACGCCAGGATCAGGGGGATCGACACTTCGAAGGCGGAGGCGCTGAAGGGTGTCAAGGCGGTGATCACCGCGGCGGATCTGCCCGATCTCACGAACGGCAATACGGGCATGTTTGACACCCTAGACAACTGCATGGCGCGCAAGAAGGCACTCTACGATGGCCATGCGGTGGCGGCGGTGGCCGCAGTCGACACCCGCACGGCTCGGGCAGCCTTGGAGCTAATCGAGGTCGACTATGAGGTGCTGCCGCATGTCACGGATGTCGACGAAGCGATGAAGGCCTCGGCGCCGCTGCTGAACGAGACGATGTTCACCGGCGGTGTCGACCCCAAACCCACCGAGCCTTCCAACATCGCCAAGCGGAGCCAGTACGGCCACGGTGACGTCGAAGCAGGCTTCAAGGATGCCGACGCCGTCGTTGAACGCTCATTCAAAACCGAGCAGACGCACCAGGGCTATATCGAACCCCATGCCTGCGTTGCCAGCGTCAATCCCGACGGGACTTGTGACCTGTGGGTCTGCACCCAGGGCCATTTCGTCTATCGCCAGCAATGCGCAGAGCTGCTCGGCCTGGATGTGTCGAAGCTGCGGGTCACCTCGTCAGAGATTGGCGGCGGCTTCGGCGGCAAGACGCATATTTGGGCCGAGCCAGTCGCGCTGGCGCTGTCACGCAAGGTGGGCCGGCCAGTCAAGCTCGTCATGTCACGCGAGGAAGTCTTCCGTGCCTCGGGCCCGACAAGTGCCACCTCGATCGATGTGAAGATCGGCGCGAGGAAGGACGGCGCCATCACGGCGGCTTCGGCGACGCTGCGCTATTCCTGCGGCCCCTACACCGGCATGTGGGCCGAGCTCGGGGCCATGACCTCGTTTGCCTGCTACAACCTCAAGAACGTCAAAACGGTCGGCTATGAGGTGCTGGTCAATCGGCCCAAGACAGCAGCCTATCGGGCGCCATCGGCGCCGATGGCCGCCTTCGCGGTGGAAAGCGTTATCGATGAGCTGGCGCAGAAGATCGGCATGAACTCGCTCGAACTCCGGATCAAGAACGCTGCGAGGGAAGGCTCCAAATCGTCCTACGGTCCGGTCTATGGTCCGATCGGCATCGGGCCCACACTGGAGGCAGCGCAGAAGCATCCGCACATGAAGGCGCCACTCGGCAAGAACCAGGGACGTGGCATGGCCTGTGGTTTCTGGTTCAACTTCGGCGGCCAGACCTGCACCGACCTCAACGTCGGCATCGATGGCACCGTGACGCTGACGGTCGGCACGGTCGATGTGGGCGGTTCACGCGCCTCGCTGGCGCTGGTGGCAGCGGAGGAGCTTGGCATTCCCTACGCGCAGGTCCAGACGGTGGTCGCCGATACTGGAAGCCTCGGGTACAACGACATGACCGACGGCAGCCGCGGCACCTTTTCCTCATCCATGGCGACGATTTCCGCCTCGCGCAACGCCATTCAGGTCATGCGGGAACGGGCGGCCAGGATGTGGGATATCCCGGTCGACGGGGTTGCCTGGGAGGACGGCCAGGCCAGGGCCAAGGGGGAGAGGCGCGGCAATCTCGCCCCGTTGTCGGTCAAGGACATCGCGGCGGCGGCCTCCAAAACGGGCGGGCCGATCGCCGGCCACAGCGAGATCGTCGCTGATGGCGCGGGCGTCTCGTTTGCCACCCATATCTGCGATGTTGAGGTCGATCGGGAGACGGGCGCTACCAAGGTGCTGCGTTATACCGTCGTGCAGGACGCAGGAAAGGCAGTGCACCCGACCTATGTGGAGGGACAGTACCAGGGTGGAGCCGCGCAGGGCATCGGGTGGGCCCTCAACGAGGAATATGTTTACGGAGAGGATGGACGCCTTCAGAACCCCAGCTTCCTCGACTACCGCGTCCCGGTTTGCTCGGACCTGCCGATGATCGACACGCAGATTCTCGAGATCCCTAATCCGAATCACCCTTACGGGGTACGTGGCGTGGGCGAGACATCGATCGTGCCGCCTCTGGCGGCAATCGCGAATGCGGTGTCGAATGCGGTCGGCGTTCGCATGACGCATATTCCCATGTCGCCACCGCGCATTCTGGCGGCGCTGGAGGCAGAACGGGCGAGCTGATGGTCGAGGTGACGCTGTGGGGCTCGCTCGGCGCCGCCACCGGAGGGAAGGAGAAGCTTGAGGTCGAGGCAAAAGATATCCGGGAGCTGTTCCGCAAGCTGGCGGAGCAGTATCCCGGGCTTGGGCCCTTCATCGAGAGGGGTATCGCCGTCTCTATCGATGGGGTGATTTATCGCGACACCTGGTCCAAGGAACTGCCCAAGAGCGCCGAGATTTTTCTGCTCCCGCGCCTTGCCGGCGGATAGGACTGAATAGCGGTCCAACGCGCTTTGGATGTCCGTAACGCGTTGGAAATTCGGATGCGGGTTTCTCGACCGCTCAATGAGCCGTCCGCATTCACACCAAGTCTTCCCTGCTGAGCTCGAAGATCACCTCTCCTCTCCGGCGCCGGTCAACGACGTCTGTTGATTTCCGCTGAGAACTGACCCGGGAATGGAGTGCGCCCCTGCGGGTGGACTGTTTAGCCCGAGCTTCCGGCGTTTGCGAAGCGTAACCTCTTGACTTAGCGCCACATTGGATCGGCGAGGGGCCTTGATACTGGCTACAAGGTGAGGCCGAGAAGGACGAGTGCCTTGTGCTGGACCGGCGTCGGCCTGGTCAGCACGGTGAGCGGATAGTGCGGCGTGATCGCGGTGACGACGGTGTTGCGCACCAGCGTCGCGAGGTCAGCCAGCAACGAGCGAAAGCTGTGCGCCGGCAGGCCGTCCTCGGTCTGACCCGTGGTCTGCTTGGTGACTGCGGCGGGTGAGCGTTGCGCCTGTGCCACCACACTCGCGCGGCGTGCTTCGGCAGTTTCCTTATCGGTGTCGTCGAACAGCATCGGCGCCAGGCGCTGACGCATGTGCCACTCCAGGTAGTGGGCCAGCATGCAAAGAAAGACATGCGCACGGACCCGATCGGCCAGCCAGTGATACACAGGGCGAACGTGCAGATCGACAGTTTTGATGCAGCGAAAGGCGCGTTCCACGCAGGCGAGCGACTTGTAGCTGCGCACCGTCGTCGCGTCGTCGAAGGTCTCCGCCGGCAGACTGGTGCGTATGACATAGACACCGTCGACGGCCGCCTCTGCGGCAATCTCGGCGGTCTTGCGTGCCAAGCTGAAGGCGGTATCGGCGATGTTGAGATCGAAATGCTTGGCCACCTTGTATTTGTTGATCACCGCACCGACTGCGAGGCCGATCGCGGCGGTGCCGCGTAGCGGATCACGCCTGCGAGCGACCGCGGCCTGGATCCGAGCAAGTTCACGTTCGGTGGCGGCGAGCAGGTCCTCGCGCTTGCGGGTGCGCTCGGCGGCGAGATCGGGGTTGCGGCAAACCACCAGGCGCTCGTTGGGGAAGTCGGGTGCGGTGATGCTCGCCATGTCACGCTGATCGAACAGCGAGAGCTGCAAGGCACCACTGTCCAGTAGCGCCCTGATCGCCGGTGCGCGCAGCGCGGTGATCCAGTCCAGGCCCGCCGACGCGATGTCCTCGGTGATGCGTGCCTGGGTGATCATGCCGCGGTCTCCCACCATAACGACGTGGTCGAGGTGAAAGCGCTGCTTGAGTTTCTCGACCTGTCCGGCGAGCGTCATGGGATCGGCGGTATTGCCCGCGAACACCTCAATGGCGATCGGGCAGCCGTCTGGGGCGCAAAGCAGGCCATAGATGATTTGCAGCGTGCCTTTCTTGCCGTCGCGGCTGTAGCCACGCTTGGCAAGCGGGCAGCAGCGTCCCTCCATGTAGCTTGACGAAACGTCATGGAGAACCAGGGTGCCATTGCTGAGATGGCGCTTCGCCAGCGTGGCCTCGATCGCAGGCTGGCGCTGAACAGGCTGGCGCTGAAGCAGCCAATCGAGCGCCCGGTAGAGTTCGTCCTCGTCCACTTCGCCAGGCCCAAGCACCTCGCCGAGGCTCGATGCCGCGGTGGCGGGCGACAGTGCGCGGGCGGCAGCCAGTTTGGATGCAGGATCGAGAATACGCCCGATAAGCAGCGCAAGGATAAGATCACGGCAACGATGACAGGGCTGACGATACGGTCAAGGCCGATCCTGCGGGCGGTGCCGGGAGCGGCCGCGACGTGGCCGTGCGGCAGACTGCGAATGACGGTGAAAGCTTCACGCTCCGCGGCGATGACGGTGCCACCCTTCAGCACCCCGCGTAGACCTTCGATGTAAGCCGCCGGCCAGTCCGATAGATTGCACAGTGTACGCTTACCAACTTTGCCGTTCTCGCGATAGCTCTCGCGCAGCAGGATGGCCGGCGGCGAGCTCCGATTCGGGATGGCTTCGATATACATGGCGAAGCCTGAGCACATTTGACGCCCCGGTACAAGTATCAAAACTTAGATTACATGGCTACGTTCTGGATGGCTTTCTGCAGCTATCGCGAGTCTTCCCAACGGGTTCATCGTATCGAAAAGAGCGAAGCTCGGGCTAAAGACCACCAACCCAAGCCACAAGGTCCGCAAACCGGCTGGTGGCCTTCGCCTTTTCATACAGCTTTCGGTCAGCCGTTACCAACTGTACCCGAAGCCGGCATGATCCTCTCGGGACGAGACGGAAGCGGTGCTCGCTGCCTCAGGTTGCTTTCCCGCGACGCGCTGCCTGCACCGCCGTATCGAGAGCACTCAGGAACCGCGAGCGGTCCTGCTTGCTCAGCGGTGCTGGGCCGCCCGTCGCAACGCCAAGCTCGCGCAGATGCCGCGACACTTCGCGCCCGGCCAGCGCATTGCCGATATTGTCGCTCGTCCACACGCGCCCCGACGGCGCCCTTGCGCCGTTCGCCAGACACCGGGACGCCAGCGGAATGTCTGCCGTCACGCAGACATCGGCCGCCGTTGCATGCTCTGCGATCCAGTCATCCGCCGCGTCCAGGGTTGCGGCGACCGTGATCATGCGCACGTTCGGCCGCAAGCTGGGACGGATCGGCCGCGAGCCGTTCGACACCACGAACACGCCAAGGCCGAGCCGGTCCGCCACGCGAAACACCTCCTCGCGCACCGGACAGGCATCGCCATCGACGTAAATGTCCGTCACGCCGCGGTGCGCATCCCGCCCGGCCGGCGCCCGCGCACGGCCCGTCGCCGCGACCGTCTCGGCGCAAACTTCGCTGCTGCCTGTGGTTTTGCAGCCTGTGTGGGCGGCGCATGCGGCGGCAACCCGCTGCCCACTGAGATCGGCTTGCCCGTTGCCCGCTCGATGGCCCGCAACGCGCCATGTTCTGCGGTGTCGCAGAACGAGATCGCGATGCCCGCCGTGCCGGCACGCGCGGTGCGGCCGATGCGGTGCACATAGCTCTCCGGCTCAACCGGCAGGTCGAAATTGATCACGTGCGACACGCCGGTCACATCGATGCCGCGCGCCGCGATATCGGTCGCCACCAGCACTCGTGCTCGCCCGCTGCGGAACCGGTCCAGCGCCTTCTCGCGCGCCGGCTGGCTCTTGTTGCCGTGCAGCGCCTCGACCGAGACGCCGTCACGCTCCAACTCGCCGGCGACACGATCAGCGCCGCGCTTGGTACGCGTGAAGACGAGCACGCGCGACATCGCCGAGTCGGCCAGCAGTCGCCCCAGCAGCGGCCGCTTTCCCGCTGTGCCGCACGAAATGCACCACCTCCTCGATCTTCGGAATCTGGCGGGCGCCTGCGGCGCAATCGACACGCGGACCGGATCGCGCAGCATGGCCTCGGCCAGCTCGCGCGACCTCCTGCGGCATGGTCGCAGAGAACAACGACGACTGCCGCTGCGCCGGCAGGGCAGCGGCGATACGGCGTATGTCGCGGATGAAGCCCAGGTCGAGCATGCGGTCGGCCTCGTCGAGCACGAAATGCTGCGCCGCGTCCAGCCGAAGCTGCCGGCCGTCATCAGATCGCAGATGCGTCCAGGCGTGCCGACCACGATGTCGGCGCCGCCTCGCATTGCTGTCACCTGTCGCGACCGGCTACGCCGCCCACGATGGTCACGCTACGCACCTGCAGCCCGGCGCCGAGCTGCGCAGGCTGTCGTCGATCTGCTGCGCGAGTTCGCGGGTCGGCGCCAGGATCAGCGCACGGGTGTGGAACGGCGCGGCGCGGACGGCGGCGGTCGGCCAGGTGCTGCAACAGCGGCAGGCCGAACGCCGCGGTCTTGCCGGTGCCGGTCTGGGCGATGCCGAGCAGGTCGCGCCCGGCCAGCAGTGGCGAGATGGCCGCGGCTTGGATCAGCGTTGGCGTGGTGGAAATGCTGCTGCGCCGAGCGCACGCAGCAGCGGCTCGGCCAAGCCGAGTGCCGCGAAAGTCGGGGATGTCACGTGGATGATAGCTCCACGCGCCGGCCTGCCGCAGGTTCTCCTACTGCCAGTGACCGGCGTCTGAATGTCCGCCTGCCCGCGCGACAATGGGGCGAACGCGTTACGAATGAGATTTCCGGGAGTGCAGTCCCAGGCAGGGAGCGCCAATCACGCTTCACGGAAGCCAAACCGTATATCGGCGCCTACTCGGGCAAGCGCAAGGCCGTCTTCCATAGCCCTTCTTCAATGCCTCGCCGAAGAGCCTGAGAGAGCGAGCCGTGAATGGACAGTGACGGTGTCGCTGCCGACTGAAGGCCGAGCACGCGGACACGGACCGGCGCTTGCGGGGCGTGCTGAAGGCGATCGAGAACGGGGCCTGGAGCGATGCCCTTCAAGACCGTCTCGCCGAACGATCCCGTTGACTTAGCGCCTCACGCTGCGCAGCCGCCATCTCCTCGGCGTATGCCCGTACGAATTCCGCAACCAGCTCCGGAGCAGCAGCCGGTCCTTCAGACCATGAAGGACGCGTGCCTCGATCCGCTGACGGGTGATTACCCGGCCATTGTCACAGGTGCCCTTGCCACGGGTGTTGCGCAGCCATAGCGATCCTTGCCGATAATCGTGTAGACACCGCCGCAACAGCCGCAGACCAGTAATCAGCTCAAAAGAAACTGCCGCGATGCGCACGATTGAGCGCATTGCCGTCGCCGTCTCGGCCCACGTCGAACCGGAGCGTGGCCTGGCGCGCGTGAGCCCGTTCCCACAGGTCCTGCTCAAGGATGCGCAATTCTGGAACCTCGCGCTCCTCGCGCTGCTCAGCGGGAATTAATGCGGGCCACCCGGCGCCCCGTGCGTGGATCGTTGATGTAGCTGCAGCGGTTCCAGGAGAGATGGCCGACATAGAGCGTGTTGTTGAGAATGCCCGTGCCGCGATCAGCCTGGCCTCGTATCGTCGTATCGCCCCACGGCCGTCCACCGGGACCCGGAACCGCTTCAGCATTGAGCTCCCGCGCGATACCCCGGGGCGAATTACCGGCGGCATAATCACGAAAGATGCGGCGCACGATCGCCGCTTCGGCTGGATCGATCGCGCGTTCGCCAGCTTCCTTGCTGGCCCGGCGCCGGCGTGACGACCCATAGCCATACGCCAGTCCTCCCGGGATGCGCCCGGCCTGCGCCCGGCCGAGTGGCCTCGCCGGGTCTTCTCGCGCCAATCCGACAGGAACATCTGCGCCATCGTGCCCATGATGCCGACATGCATTTGCGTGATCAGGCCGATGCTGGTGGCGTGGACCTGCACCCGGTGAAACGGTGAAACGTGAGGCGGTCAAACAGGTCCGGACCGTGGCTGGCAGAGACCTTACGGACGCTGCGTGTGCCGGTGTTGCGCGAAATCAGCCACGTCTCGCCTCGGCCTGCGCCTGACGCGGCACGGCCGATTGTTGGCGGAGGCCGCCGATGAGGCGCTAGAACTCCAAGACCGGATCGCCGCGCGTCTTGCCGATGCATTTGCTCGCGGCAGTGGCCACGGCCTGCTGCAGAACTCGGTGCCGGGAAGTCGGCCAGCTCCTGCACCCGCCTTCATCTGGTGGCGTGCGTTCGCGGCGCGCTATGTGGCAGCGTTATGCTTGCATGCGCCGGTCACCGAGTTGGGCACGGCATTGCCGCAAGTGCCGACGCTGAGCACCGACGAATGCGCCTCTCTGGTTCTGACGGCGCCAATGATGCCGGGTGGCGAGTATCTCACGTCAGCCACGCTGCAGGCGTTGTGGGAGGAGATCGCTGCCGCATTCGCGGCCGCCCTCGCCGCGGCACAGACCGATCTGCAGAGCTTCTTGAAGCGCCTCAACCCGGCCTGGAACCTGGCCCGGGCGCGTAAACTTCAACCTCGCGGAAAACCGTCGTGAGGCGGAGGCGCCGTTCGCCTTTATGGCCATCTATACGACTCGGCTGTAAGCGCGGGCAAAGGCGCAACACGTGCCGCTGGGGCAGGCGTTGCGCGAATACGCCGGCGCTGGGAACCGCGAGCGGTTGCTGGCGCTGCTGCTGCCGGTGCAACGCGCAGCGGAGGAATGCGTATGGTTGAAGCAAATGGTCGACGCCGGTGAAATTTTTCATCCATTGCGCTGGACGCCGCAGGATGCGTCGCGTTTTCTTGGCAGCGTCCGCAGCTGGAACGCGCCGGCCTTGACGACGAGATCAAGCCATAGAAACGGCACACAATAAAGCTTGTAGAGTAAATCGGCCAACCCCCAAGCTTCGGAGACCGAACGGCATTTGGAGAGAAAGGCGGCTGTTCGTTACGCTATCGCAACCCCAAGCCTGATTCGCAAACCCGCGCGGAAGCTTGCCTTTTTGATGGCCCGGAATACGGCGGAGAAAGTTTGGGCTGGCGGCGATTGGAGCAGCGATAGCAACCGGGGAGCAGATGCTGAATTGCAGGAAACATGCTGTGGCAGGTCCAAATCACGGACGCGCAGCCACTTATACCGAACACGGTGAGGTGGCCCCCTCGCCCCTAAAACGGCCGCGGGCCAGGGGTGACGGATGGCGAATGTTCGCAAGAAGCACAGCGTTGATTTCAAGGCGAAGGTTGCCTTGGCGGCGGTGCGAGAGGAAGGCACGGTTGCGGAGCTATCGAGCCGGTATGGGGTGCATGCGAGCCAGATCCATGCCTGGAAGAAGACCGTGCTCGATGGGGTTGGTTCGCTGTTCGCCAGGGGCAAGGCTGGGGTGTCCGAGGGCGGCACGGCGGACG
Organism: uncultured Pseudomonadota bacterium; assembly: GCA_963810715.1. GTDB lineage: Bacteria > Pseudomonadota > Alphaproteobacteria > Acetobacterales > Acetobacteraceae > DATDIC01. Next base: position 325,417 of record CAWEOZ010000008.1, read on the forward strand.
ATGCACGGCTGGCGAAGTTGTATGAGAAGATCGGCGAGCTGACGGTGGAGCGCGATTTTTTTCGCAAGGTTTTTCCAAAAGGTCTGGTCCATGAACCAGATGCTCGGCTGTCGCTGGTCGACCGAGCGGACGTCGATCTGTCGATCGTGGCGCAGTGCCGGCTTCTGAAGGTGGCGCGCTCGACGCTGTATTGGCGAGCTGCGCCGGCGAGTAGTGCCGATGACCTACGGCTGATGCGGCGGCTCGACGAGCAGTATCTGACGACACCGTTTTACGGATCGCGCCGCATGGTGGCGGTGTTGCGACGGGAGGGCGAGGCGGTGAACCGCAAACGCGTGCGGCGACTGATGCGGCTGATGGGGATCGAGGCGATCTACCAGAAGCCGAACCCCAGCCGGCGCCACCCGGAACACAAGGCTTATCCTTATCTTTTGCGGGGTCTTGATGATCGACTGGCCGAACCAGGTGTGGTGTGCCGACATCAGTGTGCCGCGGCAAGCGGCGTGAGAGATGGGGGATGGCCCCCCGCAACCGGCTTGCAGGAGCAGGTTGCAAACCACCGTAAGCGGCGCGGGTCAAAAGCCCGGGTCGTGAGCGTTACGGAAAAGGCGCCGCAAGGCGTCAGGTGGGAGACAGGAAGGCGAACAACCGTGAACTGCCGTTCAAGTGTCGAAAGTGCTCAGACGACGTCAAAACCGGTGAGTGATGTTGCGCCGGGATCAGTCTGGCCGATACCTGCTTACGGGCCAGGCGGCGTCCGGCATAGAGGCAGCGCGATCCTGTTTCAGGCTCTTACGTTGAACCGCGGGAACCTTCGGCGGCGATGCGAAGCGAAAGGCACAAGCCAACAAGGCGAGGCCGATAGTAGCGATGCGCCGCCAAGGGACGGAGCCGCTCGTAGTAGCGATGAAGCCGCTGTAACGGCGGTGGAGCGAAGGGGCGGCGTCATCCAGCAGGCATGGGAGATCAACCGGGCGACCGGGAGGAATCCTCCATGACCTGCAAGCCTTACGACATTCCCAAGACCTTGGTATGGGAGGCATGGTTACATGTGAAAGCCAATCAGGGCGCCGCGGGGATCGATGCCGAGACGATCGAGCGGTTCGAGGAGAAGCTGGGCGACAACCTGTACAGAATTTGGAATCGGATGAGCTCCGGCAGCTACTTTCCGCCGCCGGTGAAGGCTGTTCCGATCCCGAAGAAGTCAGGAGGCGTCCGGATATTGGGCATTCCGACGGTAGCCGACAGGATCGCGCAGACGGCGGTGAAGATGTGGCTTGAGCCACGGCTTGATCCGATCTTCCGCACTGATTCCTATGGCTATCGGCCGGGGAAGTCGGCACTGGCGGCAATCGCCGTTACCAGACGCCGCTGCTGGGACTACGACTGGGTCGTCGAGTTCGACATCCGGGGCCTGTTCGACAATCTCGATCACGGCCTGCTGATGAAGGCTCTGCGCAAGCACTGTCAGGAGCCATGGATCCTGCTCTACGTGGAACGCTGGCTGAAAGCGCCAATGCAGACCACGGACGGGCAGATCCTGGAACGCGATAAAGGCACGCCGCAAGGTGGTGTCGTGTCGCCGCTCCTGGCCAACCTGTTTCTGCACTACGCGTTTGATCTTTGGGTGGCACGGCATCTACCCGGCGTTCGGTATGCCCGATACGCCGACGATGCGGTGCTTCACTGCAAGAGCAAGACGCCAGGCAGAATACGTGCTTGATCGCGTCCGGGAGCGGTTCCAGGCCTGCAAGCTCGAACTGCATCCTGGCAAGACACGGATCGTGTATTGCAAGGACATCAATCGGACCGGGGATCACCCCGAAATCCAGTTCACGTTTCTCGGTTATACGTTCAGGCCTCGCAAGGCGGTGGACAAGTATGACCGGGTTTATGTGAACTTCTCCCCGGCGGTCAGTCGCGACGCCGCTCAAGGCTATGCGGCAGACAATCAGGGGGTGGCACCTGCAACTGAAGAGCGACAAGAGCATGGCTGATCTGTCGGCCATGTTTGATCCGATCCTGAGGGGGTGGCAGCAATACTATGGCCACTTCTACGGATCGGCGCTCAAGCCGGTGTGGCGAAGCATGAACCTGTTCCTGATCCGATGGCTGATGCGCAAGCATAAGCATCTGGCGGGCCACAAAACACGGGCTGCCGAGATGCTTAGGCGGATGGCGGACGGCCAACCGGGTGCCTTCATACACTGGTCGCTGGGGTTTGTGTCGTAGGCCGGATGATGGGAGCCGGATGAGCCGAGAGGTTCACGTCCGGTTCTGCGAGAGGCTGGAGGTGAAATCCCTCTGGCCTACTCACCCGTATATCCCGATGGCAAAGGGCTTCGTCTACCTGGTTGCGGTGATGGACTGGTTCAGCCGGCGGGTTCTGGCATGGCGTTTGTCGATCGGCATGGAGACGGACTTCTGTGTCGAGGCGTTGCAGGAGGCGATGAACCGTTACGGACAGCCGGACATCTTCAATACCGATCAAGGCGTGCAGTTCACGCAGCGCGGGGTTCATTGACGAACTCGCGGCCGCGGTGTGCGGATCAGCATGGACGGCAAAGGGCGGTTCCTCGACAACATCTTCATCGAGCGCCTGTGGCGCAGCCTGAAATACGAGGAATGTTCATCAAGGCCTATGAATCGGTTGGCGAGGCGCGTGGCGGTATCGCGGCGTGGCTGAGCTTTTACAACAATGTGCGCCTGCACGAGGCTCTCGGTTATCGGACGCCGTGCGAAGTCTTCGAGGCCGCGCCGGCCTGTGGGGATGTGGACAACGCAAGCTCGTTGACCACATCCCCACAGGTGCCACAACAGCAACAAAATGATTCGATCGACGAACAGAACGTGCTATGTAGCTTCGCCGCCCCCATCGCACGGGTCGGGGGATTTGCAACCGGTGGGAGCTCTCTTAGCTCACCCCCTTTCCTGTCCAACGGATGGGGGCCACCTCACCACTTGCCCGCGACATCCACGCGCTGGCGATGGAGTGCGGCTAGATGCTCATATAACTCTGCCATCACCCTGAAAAACTGAAGATCGTATTGCCGGGAGAAGAGCAGGTATCCGCCACGATTGACGGTATAGTGGTTCGGCCCGCCATCCTCGTCCTCCAGCACGCTCCAGCAATAGGTCTCGACTTGATCCGGAGGCGCCGCGCTCATGAGAGCGAAATCATACTGCCACGGATTTGTCCCGCTCGATCTTCCAGAGCAAGAGATAGCCCGACGTTTCGAGTAATCGACAGAAATCATCGTCGTGTTCCGGATGACTTGCCAGATGGCAGTGGAGATCATCGAAAGTTTGTATGTCCGGGTTCTTTGCGCGGGGTGTGTTTCGGCGTGGAAAAAGGACCCCCTTGGAGGGGTAATCGGCGTCCAAAAAGAATGACCTGAGCCCCAACTTCCCTCCACTCAGAAGTAGAGTCCTCGGTTGCCATCAGGCCCATCCTGACGGTGTTTCTCAGTTCGGTTAAGCGCCGTTTCTGCGTCCCGGCCGTTCATTCCGTTGTCGTCGTGCGCGGCCTGGGTCAAGGCTGGCCGCAGGCCATCGCCGAAGGCGACGCGCAGCGGCCTTGACCGTAAGCGTTGCGCCGCGCCCACCTAGCGGCGCGGGCGGGAGATATGGTGCGTCGTCGGCGTGGACCAGGACGCCAACCCAATCGCCACTTCGGCAGAGAGCGCCCGTACGAACCCGTACGAGCGCACGCAACCGCACGGTCGAACTGATTACCCGCGGTGAGCCGCGGCGGCGCTGGTCGATTGAGCAGAAGCAAGCGATCGCGGCAGAGAGCCTTGAGCCAGGCGCGTCGCCAACGGTTGTGGCGCGTCGTTATGGTATCAGCAGTGGTCTGCTGTACAACTGGCGCAAATCATTGTTGGCAGCACAACCCGGCTTGGTAGCGCGATTTGCGCGTGTCGAGATTGCCGAACACGATCGGTTGGCAGCTCCTGTTCCATCTGTTCCGTCGGTGCTGCCTGCGCCAACCCCGCAACCGGTCGAGCAGATCGAGATCAGGTTGCCGGACGGCACCACGCTGCGGGCACCCGCGCGGATCGATCCACGCGCCTTACGCGGTCTGGTGAACGCGCTGCGCCGATGATCGGCTTGCCATCAGGCGGGCGTATTTGGCTGGCTTGCGGCTACACCGACATGCGCAAGGGCATGGACGGTCTGGCGCTGCTGGCGCAGCAAGCGCTGAACGAGGATCCGTTCGGCGGTGCGCTGTTCGCCTTCCGTGGCAAACGCGGCGGTCTGGTCAAGCTGCTCTGGTTTGACGGACAAGGCATCTGCCTGTTCAGCAAGCGGCTCGAGAAGGGCCACTTTGTCTGGCCGGTTACCGACACCGGCCGGGTCTCGCTCACCCCGGCACAGTTGTCGATGTTGCTTGAGGGCATCGACTGGCGCATGCCGCGACCGGCACGGCGCCCGGACCTGGCAGGCTGAGCGTCGGCTCACGCCAGATTCATTGGACCCGATTCGCAACAACAACTCAGCCTTCCCGGCAGGTTCACCGTGCCTGCCGCTCTGCCCGACGATCCGGCCACATTGCAGGCCATCTTGCGTGCGGCCCTGGCCGAGATTGAGCGGCTGCGCTGGCAGATCGTGGGCTTGCAGCGCAACCGGTTTGGTCGCCGTTCCGAACGATTGAACGACGAGGCTTTGCGGCAGGGGGTCGAGGATCTGGAACAATCGGTGGCTGACCGGATGGCGGATCTGGAGGCAGCGATGCCGCCCGCCACGGCAACGGATGCGCCTAGCCCCCGCATCACGACACCGCCGCAGCGCAACCGTGGCGCGCTGCCGGCGCATTTGCCCAGGATTGAGGTCTTCATTGATGTCACCAACAAAGCCTGCCCGTGCTGCGGTGGAACGCTGCACCAGATCGGCGAAGACCATGCCGGGATGTTGGACTACGTTCCCGCCCAGCTGCGGGTGAAGGTGGTCCGCCGTCCCCGCTACGGCTGCCGGGCCTGCGAGGGCGCGGTCGTCCAGGCCCCGGCGCCGGAGCGTCCGATCGACGGCGGCATGGCGAGCGAGGCGCTGCTGGCGCAGGTGCTGATCGGCAAATACAGCGACCATCTGCCGTTGTATCGCCAGTCGCAAATCGTCGCCCGCCAGGGCATTACGCTGGACCGCTCGACGCTGTGCAACTGGGTCGGCCGCGCCTGCTGGTGGCTGGCGCCGTTGTCCGACCTGGGGCGCCAATCGGTGCTCGCCTCGCCCGGTTGTTTGCCCGATGATACCACGCTGCCGGTGCTCGATCCCGGCCGGGGCCGGACCAAGACCGGACGGCTGTGGTGCTATGCCGTCGATAACCGCATGTGGCAGGGGCCGGGCTATCCAGCCGCGGCCTGCGTGTACAGCGAGGACCGCAAAGCCGGGCATCCGGCTGATCACCTGAAGGACTTTCGTGGACTGCTTCAGGTCGATGGCTATGCGGGGTTCGGCCGTCTGGTGAGAGGCGCGTCCGATGATGCGCCTCGGTTGGCGTTCTGTTGGGCACATGCTCGGCGCAAATTCTACGACATTCATGTCGCCACCCCCTCGCCGATCACGACAGAGGCGTTGCAGCGGATCGCCCCTGGTATGAGATCGAGGCCGACATCAGTGGCCAATCCGCAGAACACCGCTGGGCGATACGCCAACAACGTACTCGTCCGTTGGTCGAATCTCTGCATCATTGGCTGACCGAACAGCTTGGCCGCCTCTCCGGCCGCTCCGCCCTCGCTCAAGCAATCCGTTATGCGCTCAACCATTGGAATGGGCTGGCTCAGTTCCTGGACGATGGACGGCTGGAATTGGACACCAACACCGTTGAGCGCGCCATGCGCCCCGTTGCCTTGGGACGAAAGAACGCCTTGTTTGCTGGCGCTGATAGCGGCGCCCATCATTGGGCCATCGTCGCCACGCTGATCCAGACGGCGAAGCTCAATGGGCTCGATCCGCTGGCCTGGCTGACCGACGTGCTCCAGCGCATCGTCTCAGGTCGAACAAAGCGGAACGAGTTGGATACGCCGCTGCCGTGGAAATGGAACGCCGACACCGGCATCCAGGCAATCAGTTCGGCATAGACTTCACATCGCACGTGGTGCGGACACAACGCTTACGCTGGACCGGCGTCGGCCCCTCCCGCTTCAGCAGCAGGCCAAGCCGGCGATAGCCGAACCGCCGCCGCTCGGCTGCCAAGGTACGCAGGCGCGCCCGCAACGCCGCATCGTCGCCACGGCGCGCGATGTAGCGCACCGACGCTCGGTCCGCGCTGAGGATCCCACACGCCCGCCGCTCGCTGATGTCGTGCGCCGCACGCGCTGCAACCACAGCGTCCCTCCTGGCCACGGGCGTCACCATTTTTTTGCCGCGACGTCTTTCAGCACCGCATTGTCCACCATCGCATCCGCCAGCAGCTTCTTCAGCCGCGCGTTCTCCGCCTCAAGCTGCCGCAGACGACCTGCATCAGACACATCCATGCCGCCCAACTTCGCCTTCCACTTGTAGAAGGTCGCCTCGCTGACCCCGTGCCTTGCGGCACACATCCGCCGTCTTCGAGCCCTCCTGCTCACGCAGGATCCCAATGATCTGCTCCTCAGAAAACCGCGATCCCCTCATCTCCGCCTCCTGCTCGGGCGGACTCTACTCAAATCGGAGGAGTTTCAGGCGCTCAGGTCAAGACCCCTCTGCTGATGTGGGAAGCCTCCGGCGAAAGTGTGCGGGGCCCCACCAAACCGGGTCAACTTCAGCGCGAAGCCAAGGGCGAGCAATCGGCGCAGCTCATCGACCATCTGAAGAAGGCCGACATGGCCAAGGAGGCCGAGCGGCTTCTGGAGGGCACGGGCTGGCTGCCCGAGCCTCTCCGCCTGGCCGACGCCGAGTCCGGCACGCAGGCAACCGGCGAGGACGAGACCGAGGCGCTGCCGGCCTTCCTCGCCGGCGAGGACGAGGCGGGATCAGACGCCGACGAGCGGCAATCCCACGCCATCGCGGCGGAATGACCGCACCAGCGGGGCGGCTTCGGTCGCCCCGCTTCTCCTTCCCAATCCGAGCCAACCCGGAGCCCGGCCTCCTGAGCTTGTCAAAGGGGCGCCGGGCTCTATCGCATTCAGGAGCCTGCCATGACCGAGCTACTCTCCATCGCGCCGACGCTGGCGGCGCCGGTGCCTGACTGGGAGATCAAGCGCGCCGAGCATGAGCGCCGCGACGCGGAGTTGCGGCCCGTCAACAAGACGGCCGTGTTCGACGCGCTCGCCGCCGCTGGAATCACCATCGTCGTCGTCGCGTTCGACGGCTATGGCGACAGCGGCCAGATCGAGAATGTCGAAGCCAAGCTGGCGAGGACCTCGTTGCGCTGCCATCCGGACAGGTCGAGATCGCGTCGGCTGTCTGGGACCAGGCCGAGCCCGAAAGCACGGCGACGACCGTTCACGATGCCATCGAGCGGCTCGTCTTCGACTTCCTCGGGATGACCCATGACGGCTGGGAAAACAGCGACGGGGCCCATGGCGACTTCACCTTCGACGTCGGCGAACGGACGATCACGCTCGACTACAACGAGCGCTACATGCAGTCCGAATATTCCCTGCATGTCTTTTGAGGAGGCAACGATGGGACACTGTTATTACCACGCGCTTTCCTCGGTGAAGAAATGGGGCGGCACGGCCGAGGACTATCTGCCACTACATCAGTGGTTCGATGAGTTGAAGGCCATCACTGCTGATTTTCGGCATCGCGCGCTTCGCCATCATGCCGAAGGCATCTTCATGCTGGAGCGCTTCTTTGGCCCGGCGATCACGATCTCGACCGGCCGTGTGGTGCCGGTCCGGCTGATTGGCGAGCAGCATGTGCGTGAGGACCTCGGCTTCATCCCCAGCTTCGCGGACTGGGTGCGCTGCATCCGCCCGGAACCCTGGATGGGCCGGGCGCAGCCGATCCATCGCGACCTCGATCCGTTCGCCGCCACCGGCTGATCATCCTTCTTACCCTGAACCCCTCGAAGCCCGGCCACCTTGCCGGCTTTCGCATTTCTGGAGACCCGATATGGCCAACTACCTCTCACCGACCGTCATTCAACAACCGATCCCGGTTGCCGACATGACGCCGCTTGAACGTCTCGTGCTCAGCCTGATCTTCGACGCCGAGCCGGATGGCGAGGCGCTGTATTTTCACGCCTCCCTCGGCGCGAGCGACGCCATCGGGCTTTCGATCGACGATCTCCGAACGGCGTTCGAAGCGTCCGCGGGAATTGACAGCACGGCGGCGAATTACGTCGCCGAGCGCCTGGCAGCCACTCCGGCCGACGACACGGAGATCGAGATCGATTTCTCCGGCACGTCCTGGGAATTCATTTTCCAGGACACCTCGGCGGTCCGCCACGCTGACTTGTGATCATAATTTTTCCTCGCCCTGCAAGGAAGCCATTGTTGTCATGGAATGGTCGCAAATCAGCCGGTAACCGTGTGCTTGATCTCGAGAAACGACTGCAGACCCCACGGTCCCAGCTCGCGGCCGATGCCGCTGCGTTTGAAACCACCCCAGGAGATCTGCGGGAACACGATCTGCGGGGTATTGACCCAGACATGGCCGACCTCGAGCGCGGCGGCGACACGGCGAGCGCGCTGCTCATCGGCGGTGACGATCGTAGCCACCAGGCCGTATCACTGTCGTTGGCGAGCTCGATCGCCTCCTGCTCGGTGGCGAAGCCGCGACCGCCAGCACCGGTCCGAAGATCTCCTCGCGCGCAGAGCGCACTCGCCGGCGGCACATCGCAGAAGATCATCGGCCGAACGAACCAGCCACGGCCGAGTCCAGCCGGCCGACCGCCGCCGGTGATCAGCCGAGCGCCGCCGGCAATGGCGCTGTCGATGCGCCGGTCACCTCGGGTCCTGAGCGGCCGTGGTCAGCGGGCCCATGCGCACGCCGGGCGGCAACCCCACCGCATCCGCGATCGATCCGAGTTCCAACTCGACCAGGGGCGTGATTTCGGACGGCTTCAGCAGGACGGTGCAGCCCGACGCGAGCGCCGGCGCCACCTTCCAGGAGGTGGTCACCAGCAGGAAGTTCCATGGCACGCCAGGCCTGCCCACTCCGGCCGGCTTCGAAGCGCACCGCACCGATAGGCGGGGTCCGGGCAGCGCTATCGGCGCGTCCTGCCCGCGTCCAATTGGCTGGCGAGATCGGCGTAGTAGTCGGATGCCGGCGGCTGCATCATCGATATCGACGGACGCTTCTTGTACCGGTTTGCCGTGTTGAGGCATACCAGCCGGATCAGCCGCTCCCGGCACCGACGTCGCGATTGCGCGGCCAGGTAGGTCGCGCGCTGAGCCCCGCTGGTCCGGCGCCAGGTGCGAAACGCGCGTTTCGCCGCCGCTACCGCCAGGTCCACTTCGGTGGGGCCTCCCGCCGCTACGCGCTAGATCACCTCCTGCGTCGCCGGATTGAACACGTCGATGGTGCGCGCCGAAGCGTTGTGCCAAACACCGTCAATATAGTTTCGATCGAGCATGGCCTCTGCTCCGTCAGGTGGCGAGAAAGGGCGCATCCTCGCGAATCTCTGGGATCAGCGCGGGCGTGGAGCGTTGCGTTGCAGCAGCAACCAGCGCGCCGAGGTGGTCCAGGCTCGTGGCACGATCGGCGGTGCAGCCGAAGCCGCGCGCGATGGCAATGAAATCCGGTGTGTAGATATCGACACCGATCCTGGGGATACCCCTGTCGGCCATATAGTTGCTGATCTCCCGATAGCGGTCGTTGTTCCATACCAGCACGATCACCGGGGTCGCTGCCTCGACTGCGGAGGCAAGCTCGGCGAGGTGAATTGCAGGCCGCCATCGCCGATCAGCGCCACCACCGGCCGTTGCGGCGCGGCGAGGCTGGCTCCGATCGCCGCCGGCAAGGCATAACCAAGCGTGCCGTAGCCGGTGCTGGAGTTGAACCAGGAGCGCGGTCGCGGGGCGGCGAAAAACTCGGTTTCCGCCATAGACCGGCTGCGTCTGGTCGCCGACGATGATGGCGTCCGGCAGACTGCCGCTCACCACGTCGAGAACACGCTTATGCACGGCAACCGCCGGCCACCATAGCGCGCGCGCTGCCTCGCGCGAGATAGCCGCGCGACGCGCGCCGGTGCCCGATGCCGCCCCTGCCGATGGCATGGCGGCAACCGCCCGGTGTAGGGCCGCGAGGGCTGACCGGGCATCGCTCACGATCGGCACGTCGGCCGCCGGGTCGCGCACGAGCTAGGCGAGGTCGATATCGATACGGATCAGCCGGCCGTCAAGCGCGAGCGGTTTCGCTTCGGGGTACATCTCGGTCTCGCCGAACTCGGTGCCGACCGCGAGCACCACATCAGCCGTGCGGATCGCCTCGCGCAGCGGCGCCAGCCCCAAATTCTCCCCCGCATGCAGCGGATGCCCGGGTGGCAGCACGCCCTTGGCGTTCACGGTGTTGATGAATGGCGTGTCCAAATGCTCGATCAGCATCCGCGCGTCGTCTCCGGCAGCCGTCGCGCCACCCCCCAGCACGACGAGCGGCGTCCGCGCCGCCTGCAGCAACTGTGCCGCGCGCGCGATCTCGTCCGGTGCCGGCCCCGGCGGTCCGGGGAGGGGGCGCGGTGTGCGCGGCAGATGATCGGCCGGCTGCGTCAGGCCATCGATCGGGATCTCGATATGGACCGGGCGTGGCCGCCCGCCGGAAAACACCGCGAAGGCGCGGGCCAGCACCTCCGGCAGTTGGTCGACGTGCAGCAGTGTATGGCTGAAAGCGGCGACGCCGGCGACCATTACGCGCTGGGAGGACAACTGCGTGCAGTCGGCCTTGCCCATGCCGAGATGCTCCGTGCGGTTGACACTGGAGATCACCAGCATCGGCACGGAAACGGCATACGCCTGGCCCATCGCGGTCAGGATGTTCGTCATGCCAGGGCCGGTAATGATGAAGCACGCGGCGGGTCGGCCGCTGACGCGGGCATAGCCGTCGGCCATGAAGCCGGCGCCCTGCTCGTGCCGCGGCGTAACGTGGCGAATCCGCGTCGCCGGAAGGCCGCGATACAGCTCCACGGTATGGATACCGGGAATGCCGAACACTGTGTCGACGCCGTAGGCATCCAGGAGCTGGACCAGCACTTCGCTGCAGCTTGTCATGTTGGTTTCCTGTCGCGCCAATCGTTCATGCGGTGGCGCATGAAGCGACGGCCGATTGGTCGTGACCATCGTATTCGGGATGACCGAACATCTGCTTTCCTCCGCAACCACGTACCAAGCGCGCCGAATTACTCGACCGATCCGTGCTGCGGCCTCTCCCTTAACCCCTCCCCGCAAGAGGAGGGGAAGCTTTCTTGCTTGTCCCCCTCCCCTTGCGGGAGGGGTTAGGGGAGGGGGTCGCTGCGGGGAGTCGGCCAGCATCAGTCGCGGCAGACCACACCGGGCAGCACGCAGAGCATCTCGAACAGCAGATTGGCCGCCACCAGCGCAGTGGTGCCGAACGGATCATACGGCGGCGACACCTCGACCAGGTCGCAGCCGACGATGTCGAGCCCGCCACAGCCACGTATGATTTCCAACCCCTGCATCACGGTCAGCCCACCGATCTCCGGCGTCCCGGTCCCGGGCGCGAAGGCGGGGTCGAGACTGTCGATATCGAACGTCAGATAGACGGGGCCGCGCCCGATCTGGGCGTGGACCTCCGCCATCAACGGCGCCAGGGATCGATGCCAACACTCTTCGGCCTGCACCACCCGAAACCCCTGCTGCCGCGGCCAATCGAATTCGTCCGCTGCGTACCCGGTGTCCCGCAGACCGATCTGCACCACCCGGGCGGTATCGAGCAGCCCCTCCTCAACCGCGCGCCGGAACGGGGTGCCGTGCGCGATCGTCTCGCCGAACATCGTCTCGTTGATATCGGCATGTGCGTCCACGTGGATCAGGCCGACCGGACCGTGGCGGCGCGACATGGCGCGCAGGATCGGCAGCGCGATGGTGTGGATCGCCGCCGAGCGTCAACGGCCGGCAGCTCTCCGCCAGGATCGTCTCGTAGGCGGCGGTGATGATATCGACAGACTTCTTCAGATCGTAGGTGTTGATGGGAACGTCACCGATGTCCGCGACCGTAAGCGAGTCGAGGGGCGCTGCGCGGGTTGCCATGTTGTAGGGCCTCAGCAGCGCCTGCATTGGCGCGAATCTGGCGCGGCCCGAAGCGTGTGCCGCTGCGGTTGGAGGTGCCGATGTCGATCGGCACCCCGACGAAGCAGGCATCCAGTCCTCGGGCGTTGTCCCGAGCCGGCAGGCGTAGCATTGTTCCCGGTCCACCGAACCGTGGCATGTCGTTGCCACCTAGCGGTTGGAAATGCTCTCTCTCCATGCTCTCCTTCCTCCGCGCGAGGTCCTTTATCGCCACGCTGGCGTCTCCTACTGGACCAGGCGAACGCCGACATCGAGATCAGCGCCAACCATGGTCACCGAAGCCAGGAGCGACGGCTAACTGTGGCACCCCGGGTTCAGGACACGGAGGGCAGGGTTTCGAGCGTAAAGTCTGACGACATTAGGCAGTGATGTACCTGGCTCAGGCTCGGCGCGAGCGCGGGTCCCAAGTCGAACTTGATAAGCGCCGGTTAGTTCGGCCAAAATGGTGAATTGCCGAACCAGGCGGCGAGAGTTTCCGAAGTAACAGGCGAACCTGCGGGCGCGAGGAGGCGGGTGGGAATGTGAAGCGCATCACGGAGGCCGATCTCAGATTGCTGCGTATCTCCGCGACGATCGCCGAGTGCAAGGGTTTCGCGGCAGCGCAGGCGGAGCTCAATCTGAGCGCACCGTCGATCAGCGGCTACGTCGCCGCGCTCGAGCAGCGTCTCGGGGTGCGGTTGTGCAGCTGCGGCCGGGCCGGGTTCGCGCTAACGGACAAGGGCGCGCTGGTCTACCGCGAGGCGCAGACTCTGTTCGTCGCTGTGGAGGCGTTCACGGCCGCCGCCGGCGCCCTCGCGGACGGCTGACCGGCACGCTTCGTGTCGGCGCGGTTGACTGCACCGCCACCGACCCGAACGCCCCACTCGGACGGGCGCTGCACCGTTTCAATGAGCGCGACCATGACGTTCGGATCGAGCTGACGATCCAGCCGCCGCAGGACCTGCAACGCAATATATTGGACGGCGGCCTGCACTTGGCGATCGGTTCGTTTCCGGTGCGCATCGCAGCGATCCTTTCGCAGCCGCTCTACCGGGACCGCAACTCATTCTATTGCGCCGATGGCCACCCGCTGTTCGTGAAGGAGGGCGTGACACTGGACGACATCCGGTCGCAGCGGGTGGTCGCACGCGGCTATTGGCGGCGTTCCGACCTCGATCGACTCGGGGTCGAACACGAGGCTGCCGCGGTCGACAACATGGAGGCACAGGCGATCCTCATTCTGTCCGGTGCCTATGTCGGCTACCTTCCCAAGCATTACGCGACATCACTGAAGGCAACAGGTCGGCTGCGTTCGCTGCTCCCCGAGGCGCTCGACTACGACGCGCGCTTCACCCTGATCCGCGCGCGCAGCCGCGCCCCGGTGCTGGTCATGCGACAGTTCGCCGATGACCTGCTGCACTGTGTCGGGGCAGGCCGGGAGCGGCGAAATGGCGTCGCGGCGGGGCCGCGGCGGACGGCATCCCTCGCCAGAACATGAGGCTTGCCCAGTGCGCCTGCGGACGTCACCCGCAGGCGCGCGAAGCCGTGACGGCACCGTGCGGAAAACACACAATACGTTCGTCCTCTGCGAAGTCCGCAAAGGATTGGCGCCATCGGCTCCCCGGCGACCGGTATTCGACCTGGCCGTGGGTGACGTCGTGTACAGCGGTATAGAGCGTGCCGAATCCGGCCTCGGTACTGGGTCGAATAGAGCGGCGGCTGGAGGAAGGCAGACGCCAACGTCTCGGCTGTCTCCTCGCATCGCGCGATCCGCATTTTCAGGTAGCGTTCCCGCTCCAGGCTGCGGGTGAAGTCGGCATGGCGCGGGCATTCGACGCGGCCCTGGTGGTTGGTCGCGAGCGGCGTCCTACGCCGCACGGCGGGACGGTCGGGCGAGAGGTATAGCGTGAGGAAGCGGCCTGTGCGGTCGAGCATCGTGACATTGTAGGCCATATGCGTTGGCACGCGGCACAGCGCCTCCGTGGCCTGCTCGACACTGGTACAGAATTCGAGGACATAGCGTAGCAGCAGCGGCATGCCGAACCCGTCACCAACCGCCGGCCGCCCGCCGAAGGCGAGGGAAATGGCGAGACCGTCCTCGTTCATGCCATCCAGTAGACCCCAGGCGCAATCGCCCATGCCGATCACGCGGCGGCCGTTCCAGGCCGTGTGCAACACCGTGCCTTCGCAGAGTTGCGGAGCATAGTCGTAGTTGCGGATAAGGACTGGCGAGTTACCCGTCCAGACCACTTGCGAGCAACCGGTGAGATATCGGGGCGGGCGCCAAAGGCTGAGGAAACGCGCTGCCTGATCTCCACCGCCGGCCAGTTCGCATAGTCGTTCATAGGTCGGCACCAACTCTGGCATCGCCGCACGAAGCGCGCGGAACGACGACCAATAGGGCGCCCGCATCGCGTCGCCTTCGGAAAAAAACCAGGCGCGATAACCAGGCCACAGCCGTGCGAACAATGCCTGCCAACGTGATCCGGGGTCGGCCTCAGCGATCGCCCGGAAATACATTTCTCTCACAAGCGGAACCGCTCACCGTTGACGCTGTTACATAGCCGGAACGCTGAGTCGGCGCCACCGACCCGGTTCAACAAGTAACGAATACGGACGCGCAGCGGCAGCCGAGACGTCGTTTACAAAATCTTGAACTGCCCGGCGACCTTGTCTGGAGCGGCTTCGGCCCTAGGCTGTGTGGACGGAATCCCTGACATGCATTTCTGACGGATTCCCGAATTGGGTTTTGTTAGAATCACTGCGTGACCGGCAACAGGGAGCCGGACATGCTGACGGGAATGACGGAGCGCGACTGGTCGATCGTGCTGGAAGTGTTTGACGCGGCGCAATCGAGCCGTGGAGAGCCAGGGCATGATGACCGTAAATTCCTGGAAGCGGTCCACTACTTCACGGTACACAGCATCACCTGGCGCGCACTGCCCAGCGAATTTGGCAAATGGAACAGCGTATGGAAGCGGTTCTGGCGGCTCAGCCGCTCGGGCGTATTCGAGGCCTTCTTCCAGCTTCTGGCGGAATGCAGCCAGACGGCACACTTGGTCCAGTTCTTCGACAGCACGACAGCACGCGCCCACGTCTCGGCGGCCGGGGCAAAAGGGGGCAGCATCGCCAAGCGTTCGGCCGCTCGCGCGGCGGTTTTTCGACCAAAATCCACCTCAAGACCGATCTCGACGGCAATCCTCTCGACTTCCACCTGACCGGTGGCGAGGTCAGCGACAGCACACAGTTCGAGACGTCGCTCGACATCGGCCCAGATATCAGCCCGCGCATTGCGATGACGGACAAGGGCTATGACAGCAAGACCAATCGAGCGGCGGCACTCGCGCGCGGCATCACACCGGTTATCCCGCGTCGCGAAAACTCCAAGCAGAGAGGACGCTTTTTTCCAAGGCGTCTCTACAAACTGCGGGCGCGCATTGAGCAGGCGATCGGCAAGCTCAAGCGCTTCAAACGCGTCGCCATGCGCTGCGAGAAAACCGACATCAGCTACTCAGCAATCATCAGTTTTGCGTGCGGGCTGATGCTGGTTAAATCCGTCCACACGGCCTAGCATTACAGTTGCGCTGAGATTCAATCTCTGAATCGATGCGGAGCCATGACTCAATTCGGAGGTCGTGGTGTCGGGTGCATCGATCGAGACGACGTTGGAGCTTTGGGTCTCAGCTCTGCGAGACGTCAAGGCGCGGATGCGTCAGTTGTTCAAGCAGGAGAGGATGGCTGTTTCGGCTGGGCTGTTTCTGGATGGGCTGCTCGGCGAGGAGCGGCGCAGGACCGGCTGGATGCGAGCCGAGGCGGCTGGCGATCCTGGCCCGTGGCGGCAGCAATCGGTGTTGGGGCGCGGGCAGTGGGACGCCGACGCGCTGCGCGACATGGTGCGCCAGTACGCGGTCGAGACGTTGGCCGACGCCGACGCGGTGCTGGTGATCGATGAAACCGGGTTCCTGAAGCAGGGCAAGGCGTCCTGCGGCGTGGCGCGCCAATACACCGGCTCCGCCGGCAAGATCACCAACTGCCAGGTCGGCGTGTTCGCCGCCTATGTCTCACGCCACGGCCATGCCTTCATCGACCGCTCTCTCTACCTGCCGAAAGCCTGGACCGACGACCCGGCGCGCCTGGCCGCGGCGCATGTGCCCGAAGATGTGGGCTTTGCGACCAAGCCACGCATCGCGGTGGGGATGATCACGCGGGCGCTGGCCGCCAACGTGCCCTTCGCATGGCTCGCCGCCGACACCGTCCATGGCGTGGGCGAGGTCGAGCAGGTGCTGCGCCGGGCTGGCAAGGGTTATGTGCTTGGGGTGCCGAGCACGCACCAGGTCCGCTCCTGGGGCAAGGCGCTGCCGATCACGGGCGCCGCCGAAGTGGTGGCCGCATCCCGCACGGCGCAGGACTGGCAGCGCCTGTCGGCCGGCACCGGGACCAAGGGGCCGCGCTTGCACGAGTGGTGCTACGTGGAACTTGCCGACCTCTCGGCCGACGCTTATGGCGGCAACGAACACGAGGTTTGGACACGTGGCTTGCTGATTCGCCGTCACATCGGCGATGGCGCGTTGGCGTTTTTTTCGACCTGGTGTCCGGTCGGCACGCCCATCGCAACGCTGGTCGCCGTCGAAGGCCACCGCTGGTCCATTGACGACAGCTTCGAGACGGCGAAGAACGAGCTTGGACCTGATCATAATGAAACCAGATCCTGGCACGGCTGGCATCGACACGTCTCGCTCGTCATGCTGGCGTTCACCATGATGGCGCGCATTCGCCATACCGCCAATGTCGTCCCCGGCACGCCGAAAAAAACCTCGCCGCCACGCCGCTTGTCCACTGGTCGCTCCAGGAAATCCGGCGCATAGCCACGCGGCTCGCTCGACGACGCATCAACCCAGCCCACATCATCGCCTGGTCACTCTGGCGACGAGCACATCAGGCCGCAGCCCAAGCAGCGCACCTGCGAAAATCGCAACTGTAATGCTAGGCTCGGGGATGGGATCGTCTTCGGGTTCAGAGCCGGACGGTGCTTCTGTCCGGGAGAACAGCTGATCGAGGTCGACGGTGTCGAAGCCGGTGATTTCCAGGTTGAACTCGAGCTCCATGCCGGCCAGCTCCCCGAGCTCAAGGGCGAGGAGGTCGTCATCCCAGCCAGCCATTTCGGCCAGCCGGTTGTCGGCGAGAGCATAGGCGCGCAGTTCGACCTCGCTCAGATGCGCGAGGCTGACCGTCGGCACCTTCGCCAATCCGAGCGCTTTGGCGGCCGCAAGACGTCCGTGGCCGGCTATGACCCGGTCATCGGCATTGAGCAGGATCGGGTTGACGAACCCGAACTGGCGAATGCTGGCACTGATCTGCTGGACTTTGACCTGAGCGCCTGAAACTCCTCCGATTTGAGTAGAGTCCGCCCGAGCAGGAGGCGGAGATGAGGGGATCGCGGTTTTCTGAGGAGCAGATCATTGGGATCGTGCGTGAGCAGGAGGGCGGGTCGAAGACGGCGGATGTGTGCCGCAAGGTACGGGGTCAGCGAGGCGACCTTCTACAAGTGGAAGGCGAAGTTGGGCGGCATGGATGTGTCTGATGCACGCCGTCTGCGGCAGCTTGAGGCGGAGAACGCGCGGCTGAAGAAGCTGCTGGCGGATGCGATGGTGGACAATGCGGTGCTGAAAGACGTCGCGGCAAAAAATGGTGACGCCCGTGGCCAGGAGGGACGCTGTGGTTGCAGCGCGTGCGGCGCACGACATCAGCGAGCGGCGGGCGTGTGGGATCCTCAGCGCGGACCGAGCGTCGGTGCGCTACATCGCGCGCCGTGGCGACGATGCGGCGTTGCGGGCGCGCCTGCGTACCTTGGCAGCCGAGCGGCGGCGGTTCGGCTATCGCCGGCTTGGCCTGCTGCTGAAGCGGGAGGGGCTGGCGCCGAACCAGAAGAAGCTGCACCGTCTCTATGCCGAGGAACGGCTGCAGGTGCGCCGGCGTAGCGGCCGCAAACGCGCGCTGGGCACGCGCGCGCCGATCGCTTTGCCGAATGCCCCCAACCAGCGCTGGTCCCTGGACTTCGTGTCCGACACGCTGACGGATGGCCGCCGGTTCCGGGTGCTGTGCGTGGTGGACGATTTTACCCGCGAGTGCGTCGCTTTGATGGCCGACACATCGCTATCCGGCCGGCGCGTGGTGCGCGAGCTGGACGCGATCGCAGCCCGGCGCGGCTGTCCGATGAGCGTAGTGAGCGACAACGGCACGGAGCTGACCAGCAGCGCCGTGCTGGCCTGGTCGCAGGACCGCGGCGTGGGCTGGCATTACATCGCGCCCGGCAAGCCGCAGCAGAACGCGTTTGTCGAGAGCTTCAACGGCAAATTGCGCGATGAATGCCTGAATGAAACGCTGTTCAACTCGGTGCGGCACGCCCGCGCCGTGCTGGCCGATTGGCGGAAGGACTACAACGAAGTGCGGCCGCATTCGTCGCTGGGCGGACGGGCGCCGGCCACCGGCTGATACGGATGAGGTATGTTGCTATTACGGTCCAGTCAAGCTCAAATTCGAGGCTACTACATCTTAACCCCGCAACCCCGCCATTCGATTTATGCATCCCTGTTCCGGCTGCGAACCTTCCCTGTTCACGAAACAAAGGACACACCGCGTCTCGCGCCTGAAGGCCGGCTCCAGGTCCGCTCGCACCCGAAAACCGGCTGAGGAATTACAGATATCCCTGTATTTTTCCCTGTTAGCAGGGAAGAGACGGGTTCGCAGCTGACTGCCTCCACAGCCACTGACGCACTCACTCTGTCTCAACGGGCAATTTTCGAACATGGCGAGAATGCCCTCAGTGTGTGGGGCTTTTGGTCGCGCCTGGTCGCGCGCGCCGTGGAGAGACGCGGGACTGCCAAGACCGAGGAAGGCCCGGGCTTCGGCGGAGAAAGTTTGGACTGGCGGCGACTGGAGCAGCGATAGCAACCGGGATCCAACATTCTCTGGCCACTGGGCACCGGAGGCGCAGACTGGTGGTCGTCGGCGGGGCTTGAGGCCAAGCTGACTACCGATCCGCGCCGCCGTCGCAGGATCAAATCGGGGACACGAAGCTGCCTATACCGGGCTCGCCGAGACGCTCGATGCGCTTATCGCCTGGACGGAAAGCTGCGGAGATCACACGGATCCATAGGCCAGACAGCCCTGAGCAGAGTCCGACCGATTTGCTGATCGGGGAGTTTCGGGCAAGGTGAGCTGGATACTCGCTGCGATTGTCCTTTTTTGCGGGTGGCGGGACGCCCGCATGCGCAGAAATGGTTGTTCCCACTCAGCGTTGGCTGGCTACGGTGGCGCCGATAACGAGACGTCAATTCGGGGGGACGGATTATGAAGCAACGTTTGACACAATACGCTTGGACGTCTGCTGGCGTGAGCTTTGCCCTGGGGTTGAATGGGCTACTCGCCGGGCCGGCGCGAGCGGAACTTCTGGTTCATCGTGACTTGCCATATGCAGTGGCGTTGATCATCGCCCAGGGTGCAGTGGAGAGCTGTGCTGCGAAGGGCTACGCAGAATCCGCTGTGGTAGTGGACCGCGACGGCGAGACTATCGTTGCGATCCGCGGCGACAATGCGGCACCCCACACGATGGAGAACGCCCGGCGCAAGGCGTACACGGCCATGAGTTTCCGTGTCTCCACGACAGATTATGCCAAGCGCTTCGCCGACAACAACCCGGTAGTGCGTCAACAAGTGACGCTTCCAAATGTGATCGCCATCCCCGGCGGACTGCCGATCAAGGCGGGCGGTGACATTATTGGCGGAGTCGGTGCCTCGGGATCCCCTGGTGTGGACGAGCCGTGCGTGCAAGCCGGTCTGGACAAGGTATTGGATCAGCTCAAATAGAAAAGTGGCTTCGCCACTGTCCGGATCCGGCTGCGGAGCTACGCCGGTGCCAAGCGCGAGATCGTGCCGGGTTGGAGCATCGCCAGAGCCGACATCTCAACAATCGTGCAGAGTCTCGCACCAGCCGACGCGACGACGAGAACCGTGTGAAGCGCTCGGCCCATCCACTGCCGGATCCACAACCACTTCCGGCTTCGCCGCCACGACTCATCTGCCAGTAATTATCGTGCCGCATGCAAGGAAGCTTTCCTCATCTGGGACGATGTCGCCAGCATCACCGCCACCGCGTAAGCCCGGCAACACCAGATAGGGTTCGCGGAACACTGATCAGCAAGGTAATAGTGCCCCGGCGTGACATGCACGGTTGCCCAGAATAGAAGTTCAGTGAGTCGACACTGCTTGCGAGCATTTCAGGTGTCTATCCCGCTGCATGACGCAGACGCAAGCTGTGCGATATGATTTCCGATCTTCGAGGTTATGATGGCCGCTGCTCAGAACGTCCGGAAAATCGTCGTCGACGAGATCACCGTGAATTGCTGTCTCGAAGGTCCGGAAACCGCTCCCGTCGTGATGTTCGGCAACGGTCTGGCCACTGGAATGGCGATGTGGGAGCCGCAGGCAGCTCAGTTCGACAAGCGCTTTCGTGTGCTGCGATACGATGTGCGTTGGCATGGCGCGACCGAAGCGACGCCGCCGCCGTATACGATCGAGCGGCTTGCCGACGATGTCGTCGATCTTCTCGATCGGCTCGGCATCGGCAAGGTCGCGTATGTCGGTCTCTCGCTCGGTGGAATGATCGGGCAGGCACTCGCCGTCCGCCACCCGAACAGGGTTGGATGCCTGGTACTTGGTGACACGACCATGCAGAGCCCGCGCGCCATGTGGATCGAGCGTATCGCGGCGATTGAGGCGAATGGGCTCGAACCGCAAGTCGAGCCGTCGATCGAGCGCTGGTTCACGCACAGCTTCCACTCCAGCCAGCCGAAGCTCATCGACAACATGCGCGCGATGATCCGCGCCACATCACTCCACGGCTATCTCGGATGTGCGATGGCGATGCGCGACATGCGCCTCGAGAGCGTGGCACCCCGCATCACCCGACCGACCTTGATCCTCGTCGGACGGGACGACCGCTCGACGCCGGTTGTCGAAGCGCAGGCCCTTCACACGGCGATCTCCGGATCGCAGCTCGAGGTCATCGAACACGCCGCGCATTTGCCCAATATCGAGCAGGCGTCACAGTTCAATGCCGTGCTGGGCCGCTTCCTCGACGCGCATTCGGCCGTGCAGCTTACGGCATCACGAGGCGGCCGTTCACTTTTAGGATCTGCCCCGTGACGTAGCCACTCAGCGTGAACGATGAGAGATACAGAAATGCGCCCACGCATTCGTCAGCCGCCGGCCTGGGCGTGAAACTGCTGAACCGCGGCACGCCAGCCTGTGAAGAACCGGGCGCACGTTGATGGCGACCCGCCGATCGAACAGTTCGTCCGATGCCTCAGCCGCCGGCTAGAGCAATATCAGCCTGACTGGAAATTGCGGAGCGATCTTAGGCGATGAAATTGCGCGGGAAATATGACCTAGAGTGGTTTCACCGAGAGTGAAACCGCTCTCAGGCTCGATCAGGTCACCGGCATTTGTCGATGAGCATGTCAACCCGCGATGTCAAGGCGTCGCGAGGGGACCGCCGTGAAGCTCGGCGCGCTACGCAGCTAGGAACGGCAGCGCCAGGTCGTGAAACGCGTCCGGCTCTTCCAGTTGCGGCGTGTGGCCGGAGTTCGGCAGCACGGCGACGCTGGCAATCGGCGATCTGCTTCTGCATGGCCGCCGCATGTTCGGGCGTGCGCGCCTTGTCGTGGCGGCCCTGAATGATCATGACGGGAACCGCGATGCTACCAAGGCGGTCGAATGTATTGGACCTCGCATTCGAACGTGCCGCTTCCACCGCCGCGGGTTGCGACGCGCCCATCGCGATGCGCAGGACCATTTCCATCCGCTCGCCGGATTGTGGCTGGTGGAAGAACCCCGCGACGACGGACTCGGCGGTCGCGGCGTCCCATGGGCCGCCCGCGAGAACATCGGCCTTGGCGAGCGCCGCCGCCGGATCAGTCGTGAATGCGCCGGTCGCGACCAGCAAGAGTCGCTTGAGCCGATCGGGGTGGCGCAGTGCGAAATGCTGCGCCACCACCCCACCCATCGATCCACCGACGAGGACGATCGCGATATGCCCTGCGCGTCGAGCATGCGGGCGACGGCGTCGGCATATCCTTCCATCGTGTAGGGCCCGGGCTGATCCGCGGAGCCGCCGAAGCCGGGAAGATCGGGTGCGATCGCGGCGCGGCCGCTCTCGGCGAGCCGATCCAGGGTGGGTTCCCAGTAAGCCGAGGACTGGCAAAATCCATGCACACAGACCACCGGCACGTCCGCGCCGCGGCGCTCCACAAAATACATCGCTCGATCAGCCCTGCTTCTTCAGAGCGCGGGCCTTGGCTGCGGACGCCTCCAGCGCCGCCTGAGGTTTGGTCTGCTGCAGAAGCACGTTCTGGATCTGCTCCTGCGTGAAGCGATCCCATTCGCTGTACCAGGGAGAGCTGATGTTCTCGCGCATCTGTGCCGTCGCGTATTGCTGGCTGCGCACCTCAAGGTCATAGCCCGCGGCCTTCTGTGCCGCAATGATGTCCGGATCGTGATCCATGGACTTGTAGGAATATCCGACGCCAAACCTCAGATACCAGTCCTTCGCCGTGTAGTAGGCGCCGCTCTTGTCCTTGCCGCCCATGATAGGAGATCAGCCGCCAGCTAGCATCTTTTTGCTTCGTCTTCGAGCTCAGGCCGTACATGCGCGCCCACCCCATCGGCCCCTTGCCGACATCCTTCAGCGCGGGAAAGCGCGTGATCTGGATGTCACCGGCCCGCTTGCTGTATTGCCTTGTTGTTGGCACGCGGCAGGACATTGCCGACATTTGAGGTGAATACGCCCTGCCCGCCAAGGAACGCGTCGCGCGCCTGCGTCTGATCCATTTGCAGGCCGCTCGGGTCCATGATCTTCCAGGTGTGCATCGCGTCGACGAGCCATTCGAGGACGCCGAGTGCGGTCTTGTCTTCATTTGGATAGACCGGGTCGAGCGCCTCATTGAATAGGTGTCCGCCGGACGCCAGCACCATCGACCAGAATTCGCTCAGCCCATCGACGTCCGTCTTGTAGCCCTTGAGGATGGGGTAGTCGCGTGCCCGCCTTCTTGACCTCGAGGGCGGCGTTCTTCAGTTCGTCCAGTGTGACCGGCGGCTTCGCGACATGTGCCGATGCCACAGCCTTCTTGTCGAACATGTACATGAAGATGTCGCCGTAATACGGGGTGCCATACTGCTTGCCGCCGTAAGACATCGCCTGCCGGATGTACGGGAACATGTCCGCATTCAGCGCGTCCAGGCCACTCATGCCGTCGATCGGCTGCGCCCACCCGGCCTCGACCCACGCGCCGAGATCGGTGTCGCGAATGTAGAACGCATCCGGCTGCGATCCAGCAACGAACAGCGCAATCATCTTCTGATTGTAGGACTGCATGTCCAGCGGCGTGTAGTCGACGGAGATATCGGGGTTCTGCTGCATGAACAGCTTGATGTCGGCTTCCGTCACCTGCGGCTCGAACGCCCAGCCGGAGAACGTGATCTGGGTTTTCGCGGCGGCCCGCGCGGGCAACCCGGCGGCGGCAAGCGCCGTTCCTGCCAGGAAGGCACGGCGTTGAAGCGGAAGCGACAGCCGATGCGTGGTCATGAGCTTCTTTCCTCGGATTGCCTGAGATATGGTTACGTCGAGACATCATCCCTTGACCCCGCCGCTGGTCAGGCCCTGCACGATCAGCCGCTGGCACATCAGCGCGAGCAGCAGCGGAGGTATGTACGGCGAGCACGCCGCCGGTTGCCATCAGCGTGCGCGCCGTCGTCACATCGGTGACGAAACCGGCGACGACGACCGGCGCGGTCTTCGACGCCATCGTCGTAGTCAGGATGACCGCGAACAGATAGTCGTTCCAAGCGGTCATGAAGGCGAAGATCGCGGCAGTGGCGAGACCCGGCGCGGCAACCGGTATCAGGATCCGCCAGAGCATCTGCCACCAGCTGCAGCCATCGACCAGGGCGGCCTCTTCCAACGATCGCGCAATCCCCTGAAAATAATTCTTCATCAGCCAGATCGTAAAAGGCAGCGTCAGCGTCAGATAGGTGATCGCCAGCGCAGCCAGGTCATCGAGCAGATGCAACGTCTTGATGGTCAAATACAGTGGCACGATCAGCGCGATACCCGGCACCATGCGCGAGCCGAGATACGTCAGCAGCAGCGGCAGCTGGCCAGGGAAGCGGAGGCGCGCGAAGCTGTAGCCAGCGAGCGTCCCAAGCAGCAGGTTGAGCGCCGCCGTTGCGGTCGCCGCAATCAGCGAGTTGAGGATCCCGGCAGCGTGTTCTCGGCCGCCCGGCTGCCGACTACCGCTGCAATGCCGGAGGCGTGGAGGAACGTCAGGTAGTTGTCGAGCGTGAAGCTGTGCCAGCCGATATTGGGCGGCACCGACAGGACGTCGCGTTCATGCATCAGGCTGGTCAGCACGAGCCAAGAGAACGGGGCCAGCACATAGAGCGTCATCCAGCAGGCCTCCGCCCATGAGCAGCAGCGCTGTGTGCCGGCGGCGTGCGCGCGCGCGCACTCATATCTCGAACTCTCCCCGCCGATAGAGGATGCGGAAATAGATCACCGCCAGACCGAGCGTGATGAGGGAGACGATATAGGCGTAGGCGCTGCCATGGCCGAAATCGAGGATTTTCGAAAGTCGTAAGGTAGGTTGCCCAGGTGAGCGTCGTCGTTGATGTACCGGGGCCGCCGGCGGTCAGCACATAGATGATGTCGAAAGCGCGGATCGCGAGCATCGTCTCCAGGATCAGCACGATCAGCAGCGCCTGGGCGAGCCAGGGCAGCGTGATGTGCCAGAACAATTGCCAGGATCGGCAGCCATCGACGCGGGCCGCGTCGTAGAGTTCCGCCGGTACGCGCTGCAATGCGCCGAGGAACATGATCGCGGCAAGCGCGAACTCGTTCCAGGTGTGCGCGACGATCAATCCGCCGAGCGCAAAGGTGGGGACCGCCAGCCAGCCCTGATAATGATCGATCAACCCGGCCCAGTTCAGCAGGGCGTTCAGCGCGCCAATCTTGGGATCGTAGATCCATTGCCACATCAGGCCATTGACGACCGGCGGGATAGCCCATGGCACCAGTATGATGGTGCGCACGAATCCGCAGCCGGGAAAGTGGCCGGTTCAGCAGCAAGGCGACCGCAAGGCCAAGGAGCACGATGCCGTGACGGCGATCAGAGTAAAAATGACGGTGACGCGCAGCGCCGATCCGAAGGCCGGATCGGCGAGATGTCGAGATAGTTTTGCAGCCATAAAAAACCGGAAAATTCGGGGCCGGCGCAGATCGTAACGGTGCAGGCTGACCCAGAACGAATAGCCGATCGGATAACCGACCAGCAGGACGATCACCAAAATCGAAGGCGCGTTCAGCGGATACGCAAACGGTATGGTGCGCCGGCTGATCGATGTTCTGCGGCGAATGGCCGGAAGCGCGGCCGCCGCCG
>CAWEOZ010000009.1:0-329125 GCA_963810715.1 uncultured Pseudomonadota bacterium
GCGACTAGAGCAATATCAGCCTTACTGGAATCGCGGAGCGATCTTGCCGCCCCGTTCAGCCCATCGTTCCTGAGTGTGAGGACGAGCCACTCACCATAAACTCGTTGCTGCCCGGAACCGGAGAGATGCTGCCGAACAGACCAAACGACTCGCTCTGCACGCCAGCGGTGAAGAAGATCTCGCCCTTCGATCCCGCCAAGTCGTTATTGCCCGGGGTCAGCGTCCACAGATCCCCAATAGTAATCGGCTTGCCGTCGATGCCGAGTAGTTGGCCCGCGAATTTGTCTTGATGCTTCAGGTCGAACGCGTTGATCCTGCCGTCGCCAAAATCGCCCACCAGCAAATCGCCAGCAAACTTGCCGAAATCGGCGGGCGCGATGGCGAGTTCCCACGGCGAGTTGAGCGGCCCGTTGGACGCAACCCGCGCGAGGAGCTTGCCGCTGAGTGAGAATTCATCGACGAAGCCGTTGCCGGGACCGGCGACGTCATCGTGCTTGAACTGGTCCTGCTTGGCGAAGGTCACAAACATATGCCCACCCAGCACCTGCACGTTGAACGGCGCAAAGCCGGCGGGGATGTTACCGTCGGTCAGGCCGTTGACCTGCTTCCACTGGTCGTTGAAAACATCCAGCGTGCCGTGCCGGAAATTCGCAGCATAGAGCAGCGTCGTCCCGTTGTGTTGTGTCGCAATCGCCAATCCCTTGTAGACCGCACCGATCCCCTCCTCGGGCGGCACGTTGGGGTCGCCGACTGCGGCATTGGCGGAGTTGTCGACCTCGAGTGTCGTCATGGTTCCGCCGTTCCACGCTGAGATGGTGCCATCCTCGGTGTCTACGATAAACGTGGCCGGCTTGCCGTTCAGCATGAAGCCGTTGTGATCGGTGTTGAACACGATGCCCGTCGGGCTGGCCGTTGTCACGCCGGACACGGCCTGCGGCGGTGCGATCGTGACGACCAGTGGGGACGGCGGCGGAAACGCCGCGGTCGCGTCCGTCTTCGGATCGACGGAATAGACCGTCGCCACCCCGGTGTGATTGTCGTTGACCCAGAAAGGACCGGTGGGGCTGAACGCGACTCCCCAGGGGTTGATCAGGTTCGGGTCCTGTATCTGCGCATTGAGGTGTCCGGGCTGATCATCTGAGACCAGGTTGGACTGACTAAACAGCCGGTGCCTGAACTGCTGGTGCCCGGAACGCACTTCGAGTTGGAAGATGGCGTCCGACGGATCCAAGAATGACATGGCAGCCGTGCCGATGGTATCGGAAGTAATCGGCGACTTCTTCAGGATGCTCATCATATTGCTCCCGGAAGTATATGTCATCGAACCGTCGAACTGCAAACGTTGCACACTTTTCCGATTGCAATCTCCCGGCCCCCATGACTCGGACGCTTTCGCGCGTGCTTTATTCCAACCGCGGGGGGCCGCGTTGATCGGGGTAGCCCGACGGGAGGTCACGACTGCGTGCTCAGAGACTGCATCCGAAGGCCCCTCCGGATCCCTGACGCCGCTGAACACAAACAACGCACGCGATCCGTTTCACTCGCGCATCCTGGTTTGCCCCGTCCTCGCCGGCTGGAGGACATCAAACCTGCAGCCCGGCGAAGTTTCGTTGCCAAATCTACATCACGGCAGACAGCGGCGGGGCGACCTCCTCCAGCGGGCGGCGTTCGGCGTTGATGCCCAGCAGCGCCGCGGTGATGGCCCCGAGCAGCATCAGCCCGCCGCCAAGCAGGTAACCCCACATGATCGACTCCCGCGAGCCGGTGTCGATCAACGCGCCGAACAGCGCCGGGCCGGCGACACCTCCGATGCCCGTGCCCAGCGCATAAAACAACGCAATCGCTACCGCCCGCACCTCCAGCGGAAAGCTCTCGCCGACGGTGAGATAGGCGGAGCTTGCGGCCGCCGAAGCAACGAAGAAAATGATCGTCCACGCACCCGTCTGGGCCTCGGCGGACAGGCCGCCTTTCGCGAACAGCCAGCCGGTGATCGCCATCAGCACGCCCGACAGAGCGTAGGTTATGGTGATCATCGGCCGGCGGCCGACCGTGTCGAACAGGCGTCCAAGCACCAGCGGACCGAGAAAATTGCCCGCCGCAAAAGGCAGGATGAACAGACCGACGCTGTCGGGCTTGATGCCGTAAAACCGTGTCAGGATCAGCGCGTAGGTGAAAAAGACTGCGTTATAGCAGAACGCCTGTGTGGCCATCAGCACGACACCGAGCACGGTGCGCTTCCGATATTGCGTCACCAGCGCGCGCATTCCGGCGACGAACCAGGAATGCACATCGGTGCGCAGCCGGATGCGGTTGGGCGGCACGGGCGGCAACGGGCGACCGGTTTCCGCAGCCACACGCTCCTCGATGCCGCGAACCACCTGCTCGGCCTCGTGCGGTTGGCCATGCGTCATCAGCCAGCGCGGGCTTTCGGGAATCCAGTGGCGCAGGAACAGCACAATGCCGCCCAGCACGCCGCCGATCACGAAGGCCAGCCGCCAGCCGATCTCGGGCGGCAATATCCTCGGGTCGAGGACCACCACGGAGCCACCGGCACCGATGGCGGCGCCGATCCAGAAGCTGCCATTGATCACCAGATCGGTGAAGCCGCGCCGGCGGGCGGGAATCAGTTCCTGGATGGCGGCATTCACCGCCGCATATTCACCGCCGATCCCTGCGCCGGTCAGGAAACGGAACAGCGCGAACGACCAGAAGCTCCAGGATGCGCCGGTGGCGAGCGTGGCGAGCAGGTAGAG
Organism: uncultured Pseudomonadota bacterium; assembly: GCA_963810715.1. GTDB lineage: Bacteria > Pseudomonadota > Alphaproteobacteria > Acetobacterales > Acetobacteraceae > DATDIC01. Next base: position 2,754 of record CAWEOZ010000009.1, read on the forward strand.
CAGCACCGTGATGCTGAACAGCTTCTTCCGCCCCAGCACGTCGGTCAGATAGCCGAACAGCAGGGCACCGGAGACCGCGCCGATCAGATAGGCGCTCGCGGTGAAGCCCACCTGCTCGGCGGACATGCGCAGCATCGGGCTCTCGGCGATCGCGCCAGACAGCGAGCCGACCAGGGTTACTTCGAGACCGTCCAGTATCCAGGCGATCCCCAGGCCGGCGATCACCAACCAGTGGAAACGCGACCATGGAAGCCGGTCCAATCGGGCCGGTACGTCGGTCTCCACGGTCGGATGGGCGCTCCCCTCGGGCATGCCGCCGGTTTCTCCGTTTCCTTCCAGTACCTTGCGCCCGCGGTCAGCGAACGGAACGCGACACATGGGCGTCGGAGGCGTGAAACCCATGGCGTCCTCGCGCGAGGGTGATGGCGCCAGCCTCTTAACGAGCGGTTCAGCCGGGCGACGGAAGCTGCCACGGCAAGCCTCGCGAGGACTTATGGAAACCATCGCCGCGACCGATCCCGCCGCGCTGTTCGAGCTGGGTAATTCGCTGCTGGAGCAGGGACGGATAGAAGCGGCAATCGAGGCGTTCCGGAGGTGCCTGGCGGCAGCGCCCGATCATGCGGGTACACACTACAATCTGGGCAACTGCCTGGTACGGGCGGGGCGCCCGGTGGAGGCGATCGAGGCCTATCTCGCCAGCGTCCGCAAGATGCCGGAATTCGGGCCGGGCTACGTGAATTTGGCAGACACGCTCCGCCGGCTGGGGCTGCTGGACCAGGCGCGGTGGGCCGCGGAAACCGGACTGGCGCTGCTGCCGGAGACGGCGGGAGCGGCAACATGCCTCGCCAGCGTGCTGCACGACCTGGCGCACTACGAACCGGCGGCGGAGCTGTACCGGCAGGCATTGGCGCGGGAGCCAAGCACCGGCGCGTTCACCAGTTTGGGCAATACGCTGCGGGCGATGGGCCGACTGGAGGAGGCGCTGGCCGCACATGAGAGCGCGGTATCGGCAGCGCCGGGAGATGCCGAAGCCCGCTTCAACCGCGCGCTGACCCTGCTGGCCGCCGGGGACTATCCGCTCGGCTTCATGGAGTATGAGTGGCGCTGGCAACGGACAGGGCATCGGGCACGCGCCCCCGGCAAATGGTGGCGCGGCGAACTGCCGGAGGGCCGGACTATCCTGCTGCATGCCGAGCAGGGCCTGGGGGATACGCTGCAGTTCGTGCGCTACGCACCCCTGGTCGCCGGACTAGGCGCCCGGGTGGTGATGGAGGTGCAGCCGGAACTGCTGCGCCTTGCAGCGGCGATACGCGGCGTAGCCGAGGTGGTGCCGTCCGGGCAGACGCTGCCGCCGTTCGACCTGCAGTGCCCACTGCTCAGTCTGCCCCGGGTGTTCAAGACCCGGCTGGAAACCGTTCCGGCCACCGTGCCGTACCTGACCGTCGATCCTGACATGGTCGCGGCCTGGGGCTCGCGCCTGCCGCAGGATGGGACACTGCGGGTTGGGATCTGCTGGGCTGGGGCGGCGCACCTGGACGACGTCGGCGCCCGGCTGATCGATCAGCGCCGCTCGATCGGGCTAGGCGCGCTGGCCCCGCTGGCCGGGATCGACGGAGTGCAATGGGTCAGTCTGCAAAAGTCGGCAAGCGGGAACCCGGAGCAGATCGCTGGTTTTCCCATGCTGGACGTGATGGACCAAGTGGACGATTTCGCCGACACCGCGGCGCTGGTGGCGAACCTGGACCTGGTGATTTCGGTGGATACCGCGGTGGCGCACCTGGCGGGGGCGCTCGGGCGTCCGGTGTGGATGCTGTCGCGCTACGACGGGTGCTGGCGCTGGCTGCACGGGCGCGACGACACCCCGTGGTATCCCACAATGCGAATCTATAGCCAGGAACGGCCGCTGGATTGGAGCAGCGTGATAGGACGGATTCGACGTGACCTGCTCGCACTGGCTGCGACCCGGGACAGCAATCGGGAGCGCGTCAGGGCGATCGCCTGAGCGGTCGCGGCCGCGCGGTCACGGCGCATCGACGAAGCGGAACCGCGGCTCGGGAAGTCCGGTCTCGCCGGGCCGAAATGCGAAGACGCCGCCGGAAAGCGGCGCGCGGGCAAGGGTCGCTTCATCCAGACCGGTGCGGGCGGAGGTAACGAACAGCGTCCCAAGACCCGGTCCGCCGAACGCGAGGCAGGTGGGGCGGGGAACCGGCAGACGGATGCCGCGGTCGAGCGATCCGTCGGGCCAAAAGCGAGAAACACGCCAGCCGTCCCAGTGCGCGACCCACAAGCCGCCCTCGGCATCGATCGTGGCGCCGTCAGGATGTCCCTCGTCGGCCGGCACGCGGGCGAAATCGCGCGGGCCGGACAACTCGCCGGTGGCGGCATCCAGGGTGAAAGCGCGGATGCAATTGGTCGGCGTGTCCGTGAAATACAGCGTCCCGCCATCGGGGCTGAACGCGGTGCAGTTCGGCACCTCGATCCCAGTGAGCACCGGCGCAGCCTCGGTCTGGGTACAGCGGTAGAGTGTCCCGCGTGGACCTCCGGCGCTGCGGCGCATCGAACCGACCCACAGCCGGCCCTGATGATCGCAACGGCCGTCGTTCAGACGGGTGCGCGGTTCGTCGGCTTCGATCGGCAGGAACCGGTCGAGCGCTCCAGTCTGAGGATCGAACGACGCCAAACCGGAGGCCAGGGCGACCACAATGCGGTGGTCCTGGCAAAGTGCCAGGCAGCCGATCGGTTCCGGCATCGGCCAGACCCGGTCGGTGCCGGTCACTGGGTCGAAGCGGTGCAGTGCCGGGGCGTTGATATCCACCCAGAACAGGGCCTGCGTGCGGTCGCACCACACCGCCCCCTCGCCCAGGGACGCACGCGCACCCAGGACGCAAACCGGCTCGGTCACCAGCGGCGGTCCTGAATGAAGGTCTCGGTCGCCTCGACAAGGCGGCGGGCGTGGCGGGAGGTTTCGGTCTGTGCGGCTTCATCCGGCCCCGGCCGCGGTGTAGCGTGATCGAGCGGCACGTACCCGATCGCCTTGCAGGTCGGTTCCAGGTCCCAGCGCATGCCGTCGTTCTGTGACATGAGATTCAGCACGGCAAAACGCAGCTCGGGCGGGGCAGTGACCGCCTTCTCGAACCCCTGGCACAGATCGCGATCGGACAGCCACATCTCCTGGCCCCAGAGTCCCCAGCCCATGTGCTGGCCGGGCTGGTTCTCGCCCCGCTGGCAGTAGCCGATGCGGAAGCAGATGACAGACAGGCCCCAGCGCTCGCTGTAGGAGCGGCCGAGTCGCTCGCCGACCAGCTTCGAAATGCCATACGGATTGACCGGATACGGGATGGTCTCCGGTGTCAGCGGCGCCTCCCCGAACCGATGCCCGGCGACCGCCCAGTTGGAGCTGGCAAAGACCAGACGCCGCGCCTGCTGACGGGCGGCAGCCTCAAACACGTTCAGGGTGAGGTCGAAATTGAGCCGGATGGTCCGTTCCCAACTTGCTCGCGGGCTGGGATCCGCCGCCAGGTGGACGACCGCGTCCGCGTTATGGAACTGCTCCGCCCAGGAGTCGCTCCAGGTGGCGAGGTCGGCAGCCTGCATGGCCGGGTCGGGTGCGTGTGCATCGAGCAGCCGGAGCGTCCAGCCGAGGGAGGTGAAATGCTGTCGCAGCTTGGTGCCGATATTGCCGGCAGCGCCGGTGATCACGACTGTGGTCATGCGGAATGGGTCCCCGATACGGCAGCCGGAGGTTACGGCACGCGGCACGGAGTGGCTACCGGGTGCACAGGCAAGAGAGGAGGTTAAGGATGATGCGCGTGGTGGGAATTGATCACCTGGTTATCCGGGTGAGCAACTATGCAAAGTCGAGGGAATTCTATGGACGCCTGTTCGACTTCCTGGGCTTCGAGGTGTCCGACGAGTACGAGGACGCAATCGGCTGGACCAACGGGAAGACCCGGTTCTGGATCGGGCCGGCGGACGACGAAGGCCGCAAGCACGAGCACCGCATCGGAAATATCGGCTTTCACCATTACGCTTTCGAGCTTCGCAGCCGCAAGGACGTGGACGAGCTGCAGGCTTTCCTGAAAGAAACGGGAGCCACCATCGTCGATCCCGCAGGGGAGTATTACGATGACTACTACGCGGTATTCTTCACCGACCCGGACGGACTGAAGCTGGAGGGGGTGAAATATGGGGAACGGGCGAAGCGGACGCGCGGGCACGCCGGCGGGTAACTCCGCACGCCGGTTTCGCGAGCTGAAGTTCGCTTGATTGGAACCGCCCCGCGCGTCATGGTCGGGCGGTCATCCGGGACGAGTCTGGTGGTGGATCCTACGCTCAGCGGGCGCCGCGCCGACATGCCGAACGAGCCGACACAGGCGCGGCGGTTCGGCAAGGCACGTTCCGCGCAATCGAGCGCGCTCCTGGAAGATTACGTGGAGCTGATCTCGGATCTGCTCGCCAGCGAAGGGTGAGGCGCGGCCGACCGATATCGCGCGGCGGCTCGGGGTATCGCATGCCACCGCGATCAAGACGATCGGCCGCCTGAAGCGGGAAGGGCTGGCAGTCGCCAAGCCGTATCGCGGGGTGTTCCTGACCAGCCCGGGCGAAAGCCTGGCCGAGCGGGTGCGGGCACGCCACCGGCTGGTGGTCGATATACTGGTCGCGCTGGGCGTTCCAGTGGAAGCGGCAGAGCAGGACGCCGAAGGGATCGAGCACCATGTCTCCGACGCCACGCTCGCGGCGTTCGGGCGGTTCCTGCGGCAGCGGGAACGCGGATGACAACGTATCTCGTGCGGGTTGCACAGAGATAACTGCGGAGACATAAATCCCGCCGGCATCATTGCCGGCCGGAGGTGCGAAGCCTATGCGTTATCTGCCGTTGGCGTTCATTCGCAGCTCTGAGCTGGAGGGGGTGATCCGCGCAGCATCGGCGGGCCCGCAGCAAAGAGTGCTGTGCGCTATCTGCGGCGGGCGGGTGCCGATCCGCCCGGACCGGGCCACGCAAACGGTGCGCTGCCCGCATTGCTGGCGTCGGCAGCAAGTGACCGCCGATGTGGCCACTCCGTGGCGGCTATCGGAGAGTGCGGCGATAGCGCTGCGACGCACCCGGAGCTGGGCCCGGCACATCTAAGCGGCTTTGCGCCGCGGAGCACGACAATGAGCGCCCGGGTTGGGAGTCCGGCCACCATCGGCAGCCTGCCTCGCCGGCAGGGGCTGGCATTCCTGAGCCTGTTCTTCGTTCCGGCGCTGTCGCAGGCAATTCTGTTGACCGTGGTCCCGCTGGAGGCGCTGCGCCTGCTGGGCGACGCGCGAGCGGTGACATTGGTCTATGTCGGCGCTGGCCTGGTCGCGGTGGCGGGGCGGTTCAGCATTCCGCTTCTGGTGCGGCTGATTCGCCGGCAATTCGTGTTCACGCTGGGCGCGGTCGCAATGGCAGTAAGCTGCGCGCTGCTGGCGAGCGACCAGTTGCCAGGCCTGGCGGTCGGAATCGCGCTGAGCACGTTCGCCTTTGCCTGCATCGAGATCACCAGCCAGCTTTACCTGCTCGACCGTGTCTCGCGACAGGCGCTGCGGCATTTCGAGCCGATGCGTATCTTCGCCATCGCCGCCCCGTGGACGCTGGGACCGTGGTTCGGGGTATATCTGCAGGAGACTTATCGTTCGCTGCGCCGTTCATCGTGGCGGGCGCCGCCGCCGCGGCGCTTCTGGTGCTGTTCTGGTCGCTGCGCCCAGGGGAGAACGTGTTGCTGGCAGCGTCGCGGCGGCCGCCCCCGACGCTGGCGCGGTAGCTGCGCCGATTCTTCGCCCAACCTCGGCTGCGGCTGGCCTGGGGGCTGGCGTCGGCGCGGTCGTCCTGGTGGAGCATGTTCTACGTTTATGCGCCGATCTACGCGGTGACGTCCGGTCTAGGCGCCGAAACCGGCGGCATCCTGGCTTCGATTGGAAGCGGATGGATCTGGCTGGTGCCGTTATGGGGCTGGCTGGGGCGCCGGTATGGATTGCGGCGGCTGCTGCAAGGCGGATACGCGGCGGCGGGCGTGCTGAGCCTGTGCACGGCGCTGGCGTTCGGCGTCCCGTGGCTCGGGGCCACTCTGCTGGTGATAGCGGCGCTGGGGACCGAAACGATCGATGGCGCGGGGAACCTGCTGTTCCTGCGCGCGGTGCACTCATACGAACGGTCGGAGATGACGACGGTCTTCGTGAGCTTCCGGGACGTGGCGCAGCTTGGTCAACCGGCGGTGTGCTCGGTGCTGCTGTCGGTGTTCAGCCTGCCGTCCGTGTTTGTCGCGGCGGGCGCTATGATGATCGGGTCATCGGTGCTGTGCCGACATATCCCGCGGCGGCTGTGACGTTGCGCGTGTGGTAGGGGTGCGCCTGACCCGCCGCAGGGCCAATATGGATCAGCGACCGGGTTACCCCGAAGGTGAGAACGTCCAGTCAGGCGCGGCGGCGCCGCACCAGGGCCAGACCGGCGAGACCGGAGCCGAGCAGTACCAGCGTTGCCGGCTCCGGCACGCCGGTAACGAAGCCGATCGTGTTGCCCGCCCCGTTTGCGTAGAACCCGACGATGTGGCCGGAGTCGTTGATGCCGTTGGCAACCACCGCCGTCGAGCCGAACGGATCAAGCGTGGTGAACAACCCACCATCATCGAGGAATCCGTACGAATTGCCGTTCATGGCCACATAGGTCCCGACGATCTCGTTCAGATCGTTGATCCCGAGTGCCTGGGTGGAGATCGATCCAGGCGCCTGGAACGAGGTGACAGTCCCACCAACGTCTTCGAAAGCGGAGAAATCGCCAGTCGTATCGTACTGGTAAATCCAACCACGGTCCCACCGTCGTTTACCCCGGTCGCCTGACTGTTGAAGTTGGCCGGCAGAAGCCCGTTGATGTCGGTATAGACACCACCCGCCAGGGAGAACGCCATCTGCAACGTGGCACCTGTTACGTCGGTAGAGGAATAGCCGGCGATCTCTGTGCCGTTCTGATTGATCCCGAGAAGCTGGTTGAAGGCCGTGCCGGGCCGATCAACAGTCGTGAACGCCCCACCAGCGGGTTTGTAGAAGCCGTGGTTGCTCCCGTCACCATTGACGTAGAAGCCCACAGTATCGCCGACGCCGTCGATGCCGATGACCTGCGTCCCACCGGCCGCTCCGGGAAAGTTCTCGCGCGTGAAGCTGCCAGCCGTGAACGGCCTCGCGACCTGGAATCCGTTGAAGATGCTCGCATTCCCGTAGCCGACCACGATACCAGAGCCATTGATCCCGAGAGCCTGGGTGAAGGTCGGGTTCAACGGATCGACGAGGTTGAGGAACGATGTTGCATGCGCGCTGCCGCCCACGACGGACAGCAACGCCGCGCAACCGAGCGCAGCGGAACATCTGCTCATCTCTTGCTTCTCCTGCCGAATGCCGACTTGTTCGAGAATAAACGCGACGAATTACTTTGCCGGTGCAGTCCCACACGCCGGCCCGCCTCCACCGCGCGATGCAGCAGAGTTAGCGATACTGTTATTTCTGTGCCGTTGAATTTGGCTTGAGGCTACGACCCCCTGGAGGCGCTTACCTTACAGTTTCCATAGCGCGTGTTAACGTGGTCGCAAAGGTAAGTACAGCCGTAGGCAAGGGAAATCGAGCCAAGTTTGCCTTTTGATCATCACACTTTCGCGATCCGCCTCCCGCTCTCTGAGCGGCCCAGCACCATGGTCAAACCCTGCCCTCCCTGTGCATGGCGAAGGCTCACTGCGTCGTCACGTTTCGGAAGCTACGATCGTACAGCCAGACATAGGCGGCCTGAAACAGCGCCGCCGCAACGAACGGTTCGGAAAACCAGCCCGCATCATAGCAGATGCCGGCCAAAACCGGGCCGATCGAGCGCGGAATTTGCAAGGCAACGTTGGCGCTCGCCGCCGAGAACCCCCGGCGCGACGGCCGGACCAGCCCGATGCTCAGCGCCGAGCGAGGACCGCTCGTGCCGCGGTTCAGCACGGTACGACCGATATACAGCGCGCTAGCCACGGCGAAGCTCGTTGCAAACGGTAGCATAAACAGCAGCAACAACCCTGCGGCGCGCATCATCACGACGGCACGCACGATGCCGATCCGGCGGGTCAGCCAGCGCGCGAACAGCGACCCGCCGGCAGCAAGAACGAAGCCGGCCGCGATCATCGGGCCGAGGCTTCCAGGGCCGTGATGAAAGCGGAGCGCAAACCAATAGGTGAGCAACGGGCCCGACAGTCCAAGCCCGGCGCCGTTCAGCGCATTCGCCACAACCAGCCGGCGGATCAGCGCGTTCTCCTGGCGCCGCTCGATTTTCTCGGTAGCCTCATGCGCCGCTGATCGCGGGGTGGCGGCATCCTTCGCGTCATGCCCCGCCGCCAGCAGCGCGAACGCAACCAGGGACAGCACGGCCGTCACCGCGAATAGCGGGCGATAGGCGGAAGCGGGCGGCGCCGCGCCATCCATCCACCCCGGCAGGCCGGCTATCAGGGCTCCCGCGGCCATGCCAAGAAAACCCAGGGCCGCATTGAGGCTATAGAACGGACCCCGCTCCGCTGCCGGAACGCACTGTGCCAGCCATGCCTGCTCCACCGGCGAAAACGGACCCGCGGCGCCGTTCCCGCCCCGTCCGAACCCGCCGAGGATCGCCGCCGCCGCCAGTGGCAGCGGTGCGGTCGTTGCGAAGGCAACCGCGGCAGCCGCCCCTTGAAGAAGATCGTATCCCAGCAGGAATCGCCGTCGGCCCAGCCGGTCGCTGAGCGGCCCCAGCACCATCGTCAATGCCGCACCGGACAGCAGGGCAGCCGCGAGAACCCAACTGATCTGCACGCCGGACCAGTCCAGCGCGCGCAGATACAATGCAAAATCCACGACCAGCGCCCCCTGCCAGACGCTGCGAACAAATCGTGCCGATATCAGCAGCCACGCGGTGGGGGCGATCCTGTCCGCTCTCACGACCCATATACGACGGACGGCAGCCACATCGTCACCACCGGCACATACGTGATGATACCCAGCACGATCAGCAGCAGTATCAGAAACGGGAAGATCCCGCGGATCACCTCGCCCACCGGCGCGGTGGAGATGGTGGACAGCACGAACAGGTTCAGCCCCACCGGCGGATGAACCAGCCCGATTTCCATGTTGTGCGTGAAGATGATCGAGAAATGCACCGGATCGACGCCCAGCGGCTTAAGCGCCGGGGCCAGAATTGGCAGCACCAGCAGCAAGGTCGCGGTCACTTCCAGAAAACAACCCAGGATGAGCAGCAAGACGTTGATGGCCAGCAGGAACTCCCAGGTGGCGAAATGATTATCCAGCGTGAACTTCACGAGCTTCGCCGGAATGCCGGATTCAGTCATCCAGTGGCCCAGCGCCAGTGCGGTGGCGACGATCAGCATGATCGTGCCGGCGCTCTTCAGCGCATCCGCGATCACGCTCAGCGTGCGCGTCCAATGAAAGCCGCGATAAAATAGCAGGCTGACCAGCAGTGCGACGAACGCAGCTACGGCGGCGGCTTCGGTCACCGTGGTCAGGCCGCCATAGATCCCCACCAGCACCACCGCGGGCACGCTCAGCGCGGGGATCGCGCGGGCGGTCACCAGCAGTCGTTCGCCCAGCGGTTGCCAGTCCTCTTTCGGCAGACGATAGTGATGGCCGTACCACCACACCCAGATGAAGAATACGCTCGCCTGCAACAATCCGGGCAGGATGCCGGCCAGGAACAGGCGCGGCACCGACTGCTCGGCGACGATGCCGTACAGGATCAGCGCCAGGCTTGGGGGCACCACGATGCCGATGGTTCCCGATGCGCCAATCACTCCCAGCGCGAAGGAGCCGCGGATAGCCCTTCTCGATCATCTCCGGCAGCAGGATGGTGCCCATCGCCAGCGCCGTCGCCACCGACGACCCGCAGATGGCGGCGAACAGCGTGCACGCCACCACCGTGACCAGGCCCAGCGAGCCCCGGATCCCGCCCAGCCAGCGCGCTGGCGACATTGACCAGCGCGCGCGCCACGCCGCCCTGGCGCATGAAGGCCGCCGCCATGACGAACAGCGGCAGCGCCATCAGCGTGGAGGAGTTGAGCTGGTCGATGATGACCTGCGCCACCCCGATCAGCGGCTGCGCCGGAGACGTAGAACAGGATCGCCGCGCAGGTGCCGAGCACCAGGAAGATCGGCATGCCCGACGAGAGCAGGCCGAAGAAGATGGCAGAAAACCAGGCCGGCATGCAGCCCCAGCACTGCGGCCTGCATCAGCGCTGCGGCAGGCTCGCCATGTCGAGCGGCACTTCGTGCGCGTGAATGCCCGACCGTCATGGTCGCCGGATCAAAGAAGAAGACATAGCGGACCAGGCGCATCACGTAGCGTATCAGCATCAGCCCGGCGCCGACCGGCAGCGACACATAGTAGATCCACATCGGGAACTCGAGCGCGGTGGAACTGGTCTCGTCCAGCAGCAGCGCGGTGTTCACGATCTGCCAGCCGAACCACACCAGCCCGCCGCAGAACGCCAGCGCGACCAGGCAGTTGAACACCTCCATGATGCGCTGCACGCGGGGCGACAGCATGCGCAGCACCACGTCGGGCCGCACATGGCCATCGGTGCGCACCAGTTGGCTGGACACGATCATAATGCGCCCAGATCGCCAGATAGACGATGACCTCCTCGGCCCAGGTGATCGCGTGCGCGGGTGATCAGGTAGCGGCCGACCACCTGCACCACGCCGACCAGCAGGGCGCGGACCGAGCAGACCCACCAGGGTCTGCTCGACCTGATCCCACAGGCGCATGAACCACATCAGGGGCGGTCAGGTGGCCGAGCCGATATCCGCCGTCGCCAGTTTCACAATTTCCGGTGACAGCTTGGAATCCTTGATCAGCGCCGCCTGCGCCGCGATCATCTTCTTGCGCGCCTCGGTGCTCTCGGCAGGCGACTGATCGACCACCGAGATGCCTTGCTCTGCATCGCCTTCCGCGCATCGATCTGGCGCTGGAACATGCTCGCCCGGTAGGCGTCGATGTTCTCCTCCCACAGGCTGATCATCAGCTTCTGCAGATCAGGTGACAGTTTCTGCCAGAATATGTTGCTGACCATCGGGATATATTCGCCGACGAATTGGTGGTCTGCATAGGAATGCTTCACCCCTGCTTCCCACAGCTTGGCCGAGGCGACGCTTTCGTCCGTGCTGACAATCCGTCGAATGTGCCCTGCGACAGCGCCAGCGGCACGTTGGGCCATGCGGTGGTATTCGGAATGGCGCCCCAGAACTGGATGCGCCAGGAAATGCCGGCCCCCCCAGGGCTGCGAACCTTCATGCCGCGCACATCGGCCAGCGAGTTGATCGGCTTCGACGTGCTGTACCAGTTCTGGTACCCGAGATCGAGCCATTTGCCGAGCACGTAGGTCCGCAGCTTGGTGTTGATCTCATCGGCGATGTGGGCGCCCGCCTTGCCGTCGGTCGCACGGTGCGTCACCGAAATATCCTGGCCGTAGAATACCGGCAGTTGGAACATGTCGCAGTCGGGAACGATGCCGGTGAGCACCCAGTGGCCCGGGCAGGCCATCTCGACCTGGCCTTCGATCAGCGCCTTGGACACGTTCAGGTCCGCGAACAACTGGCCGGAGCCGAACAGCTTGGTCTGGATCGCGCCGTTGGAGCCTTTTTCGAGCTTCTGCAAGTAGTCTGCAATTGCAACATTGCGGCCATGGGAGGGCGCGGTGTCGAGTGAGCAGCGCAGCAGCAGCGGTTCGGCGGCGCGGGCGAAGCGAAGGATGGCCGGGGCGGCCAGGAAGATGCCGGCACCGGCGACGAAGGCTCGCCGGGTAAGGCCCTGGGTCATGGATGTTTCCTCAATTTGAACAGCGAGCACAATCGCTGTGTGATGGCTGCCGTGAAGGCTGGCGTCAAGTAGATCGCCGGCTATGGCAGCGCCGGCCGCCAGCGTCGGCAAAGCCGCGCACACGCGGCAGCAGGATCATGTCCCACGGGCTGGGCATTTCCGCCCACCGGCACGTGAATCAGCCCTGGCTGGGCACGATCGAACGCCTCGTGTAACGCGTTTCCAGTGCCTCGGGCTGGTCGCCGCCAACGCCGCACGCCGAAGCTTTCGGCAAATTTGACAAAATCCGGGTTCACCAGGTCGCAAGCGATCAGCCGGTTGCCATACTGCATCTGCTGGATGCGGCGCACATTCCCGAACGCGCCATCATCGAATACAACAGCAACCACTGGCAGTTTATGCCGCACGGCGGTCGCCAGTTCCGCGGCCTGGTACATGAACCCGCCATCGCCCGCCACCGCCACCACCTTGCGCCCCGGCAGGGCGGCTTGCGCGCCCAGCGCCGCGCCGTAGCCCCAGCCCAGCGTGTCCTGATACCCGGGCGAAAGATATGTCCGCGGCGCGTCACCGGAAAAGCCAGGCGACTGGCGAATCCCACCTGCGTCACGTCCTCCACGTAAATCCCATCGTCCGGCAGTGCGGCGCGGATGGCGCGCAGGAAACCCATCTGCGGCTCCTGGCGCGACAGTTTCTCTCGAACCAGTCGCGCGCGGAACCCAGCTCCGCGGTACGGCCGCGCGGGGGCGGTTGTGCGCCGGCAGCTCCGCGAGCAACGCCCGCAGCACGTCGCCGCGGCATCGCCAATCAAGGCGCAGGCGGGATGGCGGAACCGGTTGATCTCCTGCGCGTCGATATCCAGCCGCACGATCGGCAGCTTATCGTCCACTCCCCAGTTGCTTTGTTGCCAGTAAAGCCGCGTGCCGATCGCCAGCACCGCGTCGGCGGTCTTCCAGAACCGGTGCCCTTCGGTGAAGGACACGGCCAGCCGGTGCGTCGTCGGGATCACCCCGCGTCCACGCCGGAACGACGAGACCGGGGCTTCCAGCAGTTCCGCGATCGCCTGCACCTCGGGTCCTGCGTTCAGCGCGCCCGCCCCGACCACGATCAGCGGGCGCTCCGCCTTTCCGAGCAGCGTCGCCGCCCGTGCCACCGCGTCAGCGTCCACCGGCGGCACCGGCGGCGCGGCAACGGGCGGGAAAGGCAACCGGCCCCGCCATTCCCCAGGTATCGATCGCGCATTCAAGCGCGACCGGTTGTGGACGCCCGGACAACGCGCTGCACACCGCCTCCGCCACCAGCGCCGAGCGCCTCGTGCGGGGCAGTGATGCGGGCGGCCCGCTTGGTCAGGTGCCGCAACAGCCCGAGCTGGTCGGGGATTTCGTGCAGGTGACCGTGACCCTGATCGATTGCAAATGATGCGATCTGCCCGATCAGCGCCGATCACCGGCGCGTTCATGCGCATACGCGGTCAGCAGCGCGGCCGATGCATTCAGCAGGCCCGGGCCCCGGCACGGTAGCGAACGCCTGCGGCCGCCCGGTCACCAAAGCCGCGCCGAGCGCCATATAGGCGGAGGTCTGCTCATGCCTTGGATGCAGCACGCGCAAGCGCCCCTCGGCCCGCTGCGCGGCGTCGAACAGGTGATCGTTATGCACGCCCGGCAGCGCGTACAGCGTGTCGATCCCGTGCTGGACCAGGCTCTCGACCACCGCGTCCGCGGTGGTCATGCGTTGAGCCGTCACGCTGTCTCGCCGTTGCGCAGCCTGTGCAGGAACTCCACCGAGCTGCGCGCCTCGACCGCGGACGCATCGCCGCGCAGCACTTCCCATCGGGTTGCCTCTCCGTCGCGCCAGAACCGCACGTCGAAGGTTTTCCGCCCCAGCCGCAAATCCTCCAAGGTGATGTCGGGCAACCAGTCCGGCAGCCACGGATCGACGAACAGCCGTCCGCGCGGCGCATCCGGCTGGATGCCCAGCAGCGACTGCACCAGCATGAAGGCGGAGCCAGCGGCCCAGGCCTGCGGCACGTTGGCACCGAGATACTGCACCGGAAACGAGTCCCGCGCGCGCTGCACGCCCGAATAGAGCTCGGGTATCTGGTCCATCAGGAAAAATCCCGCCGCCAGGCTGATATCATGCGCGATCTGCGCGGCTTCCTTGACAAATCCGTATCGTTTGAACCCTTCGGCGATGATGCCGTTGTCGTGCGGCCAGACCGAGCCGTTCTGATATGAATACGGATTGAATGCCGGGTGATCCGCCGACAACGTCGGATGCCCCAGCCGGAGTTCATGTCCGGCGCCATCAGCCGCGCGACAACTCGCTCCGCCCGGTCTTCGGGGACGATCCCGGAAAACAGCAGGTGCCCCGGGTTGGAAGCCACAGTCCAGACCGGACGCTTCTGTCCGTCCAGCATGTAGGCGTAAAACCCCGAACCTTCGTCCCAGAACGCGTCGTTGAACCGATCAAACAGTTTTTGCGCCTTCGCCCGCAGCTCACCCGCACGGTCGGAGTTGCCCAGTTGGTCGTAGATCTCCGCCATGCGCAGCCAGGCGTCGTACACGTAGCCCTGCAGCTCGCACAGCGCCTTGGGTCCTTTCACCGGCGTTCCATCCGGATAGGTCATGGAATCGCCCGCATCCTTCCATGCCATGTTCTCATAGCCGGCCGGCGACCGCGTCTGGTATTCCTGGAAACCATCCCCGTCGCGGTCGCCCCAGTTGTCGATCCACGACAGCGCCGCTTCCGCATTCGGCAGATATCGATCGATAAGAGCATGATCCCCGGTGGCACGCCATGCGGCGTGCAGCACGATCAGATAGAGCGGCGTTGCATCCGCAGTGCCGTAATAAGGCGTGTGCGGGATCAGCTTGAAATGCGCCAGCTCGCCATACCGCAGCTCGTGCAGGATCTTGCCCGGTTCCGCGTCGCGGTAATCATCCCGCTCGGTGGCCTGCAGCCGGCCCAGCACGTCGATGGCGCCACGCGCGAACTCCGGATAGACCATCATGTTCTGCAGCGACACGATCAGGCTGTCGCGCCCGAACAACGCCACGAACCAGGGCAACCCGGCCGCGGGGACGAATACCATATGATCGGTGCCCTCCGCCGGCAGCCGCAGCGCGGCCATGTCCTCAACCGCCTGATGATAGAAATGATAGAAGTCCTCGTTGGAGGTCCGCAGCTTCAGCACCCGCTGCCGCCATTCCTCGATACCGCGCGCATGGTGCGATTCATGCGCGTGATGGCTGCATTCGCGCGGCGCCGGATAATGCTTGTCGCCATCGGCAAGGTCGTACAGCAGGCAGGAATGCCAGCTCTCGCCGGGGGCCAGGCGAACCTCGAAAGTGAGTCGTCCGTTGGCATAGACTGGGGTGGGGACACAGCGTGCCGTCACCGTGACGGCACGCATGAAGTCCTGGTTGTGGTAGACTGTCCGCAGCCGCTGCTCAGCTTCGGACCAATGCGTCTCAATGCGGCCGCGGCGAACGATCTTGCCGGATTTCACCTCGAAAATGTCGGCAAAATCGGATCGGTAGGCGATTTCCAGGTTGAAGCGAACCGGCTTGCGCCCGTAATTCGATATATCCAGGTCTTCGTGCAAACCGCCACCGATCGCCCGGCTGAGCGCGAAGCCCAATGAATGCGCCGGCACTGGGCCATCCTCGGTCAGGAAGCTGCGGTTGGTCAGGAACACGCGTGCGCTGTCATACGTCACCGCGCCCCCATTCAACAGGTCCCAAAGCTCGCCGTTCGCATACACGGCCCAGGCGCTGATAAGCCGTGTATCGAAGAAATACAGACCCCGATCTGACGGCCAGTTTATCTGGCCGTCAGGCTCCGACACCAGCACGGTATGGCCCTGATGGATGGAGATCTGTGGCGGACCGACCTGCACCTTGAACGACATGCGACTCTCCGGCGATTTGCCTCAGGTTAGAGCAGATCGCGCCGGGCCGGAATCGCGAAGCGACCTGGGGGCGCGTGAATTCTCCTCGACAAACAAGGTGCCAGACTGCGTTCAGTCAGACTGAACTCGGTCTGGTGTCCCGATTCAGAAGTTCGCCGCACTGAAATGCGGACCGAATCGGGACACTAGTCGTTTGTTTTCAGTGGCCTGCTTATCCCCGACGTTCGTCGCAAAGCGCGACGAACTTCAGGGCAGGACACTAGTGGGGCGGTGCGGGTTCGTGCAGAAGCTTTTCCATGAACACCCGATCATAGCCCGCCTGCCGCGCCCGCGCATATTCGTGCCATCCCTGGGCGCGGTAGAGTGCCAGGTTCTCGTGCATCAGCGCGTGCGTGTAGAGGCGCAGCCCGGAATACCCGCGGCGGCGGGCTTCAGCCTCCGCGAACTCCAGCAGGCGGCGGCCATGCCCGTGGCCCTGATGCGTCGGCGCGACGGCGATGTTGTCGAGCAGCAGACGGTCGGACTGCCCGATCAGGACCACGACGCCGATGATCCCGTCCTCGTCCAGCACCCAGGTCTCTCCGGCAGCGATGCGGGCAGCATAGTCGTCCAGCATCGGGCCCGGCGGTTTGCCGATCCGCGGGACATAGATCGCATAGGCATCGCGGACGGTCTGTTCGATAGCGTCTCGATCTGCTGGACCGGCAGGGCGGATCATTGCTCCGCTCGAACCTTGCTCGGAAGTATCGATATTCCCGCTCATTTTTCGTTCCGTAATTTCTGGCATACACCACGGCACACACATCAGACGCCGCCAGAATGGGACTGTGCGACACGCTACGGATCGCCAGTCTATCCCAACCCTGCTGTCCGGGAAACCGGCCGAAACAAAAATAGTGCACCTGGAGGATGACAAGCGGGAGATGCACCGTCTAAACGATAGCAACCCAGCTCGGTTACAGTTAGGAAGATGCCCTTACGAAGGAGCGTCCTATGAGCGGCAATCTCCTCCGGCTCGCGGGCAAGGTCGCCATAGTCACGGGTGCCTTCAGGGGGATCGGTTGACCTGAGGTTTGACCTGAGCCCGGAAAACTGGACCGCTCTGAATGATAAAAAACCCGCTACGTTTGGCGGTTCGCAACCGAGGGGTTTTGCTGATGTAGCAATCGCGGTTCAGCGAACAGCAGATCGCCTTCATCCTCCGGCAGGCCGGGGAAGGTGTTGGGGTCGACGAGGTGTGCCGAAAGGCGAGCATCTCGATCCACACGTCCTACCGGTGGCGGAAGAAGTATGGCGGTCTAATGCCGTCGGAGATGAAGCCGATGGGTATGCCGGGCTCGCCGGGCTCTATGGCGACGGCCGCGTGGTCGAGGCGGCTTGCCTGGCGCTCGCAAGCGGGAATGACGGGGCTTGCGCGGGAATGACGGCGGATGGGTCGGTCTCCTGGGCGCCTGGTATTACGGGCCAGCCCGACTGCGGTCGAACAACTCGTTCGCGAGCTTTTCGATGCGATCGCGCCAAGCCAGCTTCGCCAGCCACTCGGCCGGAATTCCTTTCGCCCCATAAAGCGCCCCGGCAAGCTGTCCGGCGACGGCGCCCACGCTGTCCGCGTCATCCCCGAGATTGGCGGCCGTCAGCACGGCGTCGCGAAAATTATCAGTCTGCCACACCGACCACAGCGCCGCCTCCAGCGTGTGCACGACATATCCGCTCGACCGGATCTGGTCGCGTGTCTTCGTCTTGTACTCGCCGGCCGAGATGAACAGCACCTTGGGCGCCAGCGCCATCACGCGCTGGCGCAGGGCGCCCGCCTTGTCGGCGCCCGTCAGAGCATCGATCAGCATGTCGGTGAACAGCCGGCAGGAGTCTATCACCTCGAGCGCCGCGTGAGTGGTGCGGGACTGTTTGCCGGCCAAAAGGTCAGCGAGAGCGCGATCGCCAGCCGTGAAGATCGCCAGCGGCGCCAGCCGCACCAGGGAAGCATTGCCGGCGGTGCTGGCGTGGTGGCTCCCCGCCGCCGGATTGCCGTCGGCAATGAACGACTCGATGGCGGTACGCGTGGTTGCCCCGATGTCGAAGCAGCGACCAGACACGGTATTCTCGCCACGTTGCAGCCAGCCGGCGAAACGGGTCATCAGGTCCGCCGGATCAACCGTGCCCTTGGCCAGCAGCAATTCGGCCAGGCAGAGCGCCATGGTCGTGTCGTCGGTCCACTCGCCGGGGGCGAGGCCGAAGGGGCCGCCGCCAACCATATCGGTCAGCGGTGCGAAGCTGTCGCGGGGCTTGAACTCGACGGCTGTGCCGATCGCGTCACCGACCGCGAGCCCGAGCATGCAGCCGACTGCCCGATCGCGCGCCGCTGCCGGATCGAGCGCCGGCCATGTTGGGCCCGGAAGAGCAGGCACGACAGCCGCCGGCGCATCCGCCTTGCCCCTGCCCCCGCCACGGCCTGCGCCAGCATCGGGCTGGCCGCTCAGCATCTTCGCCGTCATCGTTGGCGAAGCCGGGGGAAGCAGATGCGCGTAGACCTGCAGCTTTCGAGCGATTTCGATCGGGTCAGAGTCGTCAATCGAAGGGCCACTCATTACACTTCAACCACAACGATGAGGGATTCGGTCAAGCCACCAGCGGAGTCGCGTTTATCCTGCCGATCCACGACCCTGAACTCCGTGTCGGGTGGGTAAAGGACCTCATTCTCGTCGGCATATTGTGACAGGTGCGCGACATTCTTCCCGCTACGGCCAGTAATGGTGATTTGCAGTTTGCCGGCGAATGGATTGGCGGTCGTAGTGCTCCAAAACCCCTGGCACTTAAAAGTCTGATCCTTGACGTAGACCTCCTCCCATCCATCCCAATCTCGTTCGCCACGTCTGGTGGTAGTTTCACCCATGGGGCGCAGCTTGGAAAGGCCGATCTTGGTGACCTCGTTAAGTCCCCTCCAGCACGTCTGATCTCGTCTCGCATACTTTCCCAGAAATGGGATCTATGTCGAGGATAGGTATTTCCGTTCCAGGTTTCTTTCTCTTGTTGATCTCAACTCTATTCATGTTTGTATAATCTTCAGTTGTATACGAGTATAAGGCAACCACTTCGCCCTCACTGAGATTACTGATTTTTTCGTTGCGGGCTGTGGCTTGCGCGGACGCAGCTAAATGCCTGGTCTCAAACGTCGACTCGTCCATACCGCGATTGAGTAGCTCCGCCTTGGCCGCATTCGGATCGTCGCGGAGTCGCTCAGCGAGGGGCTTTGCTGGGCCGCCCGTCACATCGCCGGCGGTTGCAACGATCTCGACGGCGGGTGGCTGGGCGGGCTGCGTGGGCGCGGCAGTGTCGGCCGGCGTTGACGTGCCGACGGTGGTACCGCGCGGCGGTTTTCCTTCGGTGGTGGGTGGCTGAGCGGGCTGCTTGGGCTGGGCAACGTCGACCGGTGTTGGCGTGCCGAGAGCGATGCCGCGCGGTGGTTTTGCTTCGGTGGTCGGTGGCTGCGTGGGCTGGGCAGCGTCGGCCGGTGTTGGCGTTCCGGCGGCGATACCGCGCTGCGTGGGTGTGGAGGTATCGGCCGGCGTCGACGTGCCGAGAGCGATACCTCGCTGCGGTTTTGCTTGTGGTCGGTGGCTGAGTGGGCTGCGTGGGTGTGGCGGCATCGGCCGGCGTCGACGTGCCGAGAGCGATGCCGCGCGGCGATTTTGCTCCGGTGGTCGGTGGCTGAGCGGGTTGGGCAGCGTCGGCCGGCGCCGGCGTGCCGAGGGTGACCCCGCGTGGCTTCGGCGCGCCACCACGCCCAGCCGCAGGCTTCGCCTCCGCCGCAGCGGCGCCGAGCCTGCTCGCCTCCAGCGCGCAATTTTCGAGTTCCCGCGCATGATTCTGCAAAAGATCGACGTCGTTGGTCGAACTCAGTTTGATGAACACCTGCTGCAACACCCGCAGCTTCCCGTCGAGCTGCTCCAGAGACGGCTGGTGGTTGATCCGCTCCACCGCGCCCTGCGCCGCCTCTATCGCGGCACGCGCCTTCTGCTGCCTGTCCAGGTACGATTGCTGATCGGCCAGGTGGCCGTCCACTTTTTTGCGCGCATCGCCGACGACGGTCCGTCCAGCCGCCTTCACCCGCTCCAGCGCGTCCGCCTTCGTTCGATTGTCGCCTTTGCGCATGGCGGCTTGCCGCGCCTGTTCCAGTTCGTCCGAGACGTGGGACAACTCCCCGCTGTGCAGACCGACCTTCGTCAGGCGACCGATCTCGGCGCTCAGCTCGTCCTGCACCTCCTGCACCTTGCTGTTGCGCAGCGCCAGCAGGGCGTCAGTAACGATGAGGCCGCCACTGAGGACCTTCACGAAGTGATCAAGGCTGACGCTCCCGCTCATTTCGGCCGTCTCCTCCGGCGGACCAACCGCCTGATCATCTCATCAGCGGCGGAGTCCGGCTTCAAGCGATGCCGCCAACTCTGCCAGTGCACCGCCGAGCGTCGCCCGGATCGAAACGGGAGTGCCGAACGGGTTGGCGTCGCAGACTTCGACCGCCTCGCTGGTCTCAAGATAGGCGCGGTAGTCGTTGATGATCTTCACCGCCTTTGGCCCCGCCTTTTTCATGGCCGCGGGACCGCCCGCACCGATCTCCACCAATGCCGCCGCAAGCGGCACCTTATAGTTGCCGGTGATGCCATTGAGTCCGAACTCGGCAATCTCTGCCAGCGTGTCATCGTTGCTTCGTCGCAATACAGACTGCAAGGCGGCGATCTGGCCATCCACCGTCCCGCTGGCAGCCTCCCACGCGGTGCGGGCGGCCTGCCAGCCCCCGGCGGCGCTCGGTTTAGCGGCGACTGGCCGTGAGGACCGAAACGTGAACCCGAGCACCCGTTGCAGCCACTCGGTCCTGGCGCTCGCGCTCATGGCTTATCGACAGAGGACTGAATGGCCGATCCCGGTACAAGCCGATGGCACGCGCCCCGATGGCACGCGCCGGTGCCGCCGGCCCCATGCGGCGGCAGCACGCCACCGGCGATCACCGCTCTTACCCGCCTTCGCCCTCCTGTCCGGCCCCGTTCATGCATGGAATAGTTCCATTGGCCAATCTCAGGCGGCGTACTGCCCGCTCCGTCGCGCACCGCCCGTCCGGAAAGCCCCTTTTATCCTGAGCAGGGAGGTTACATAACAGCAGGCATCGACACAAGTGACGGCTTGGCAGCGCTCCGATAGGCCGGTATCTCTCGATCGTGCCGGGAAGGTTGCTATGATCTCATGCCGGGGCGTGCGTCGTGCACCGCGCCTCTGCGATACATGCGATACAAAGGAACATGCGATGTCCGTGAGGGTGGCGATCAACGGGTTCGGGCGCATTGGCCGCCTCGTGTTGCGGGCGATGATCGAGAGCGGGCGCGATGATATCGTGCCGGTGGCGATCAACGATCTCGGCAGCGCCGACACGAATGCGCACCTGTTCCACTATGACAGCGTGCATGGCCGGTTCCCCGGCCAGTTGGAAGTTTCCGGCAATTCGATAACGGTTCGCTACGGCGGGCGCATGTGGGGGCCCATCAAGGTCTCGGCCGAACGCGACCCGCACAAGGTGCCATATAACGGTGTCGATGTCGCAATGGAATGCACCGGGCTGTTCACCAGCAAGGAGGCAGCCTCGGCGCTGCTGAAGGCGGGCGCGCGCAAGGTGGTGGTTTCGGCTCCGGCCGACGGGGTGGATGCCACCATCGTGTTCGGCGTCAATCACAAAATCCTCACGCGCGAGATGACGGTGGTCTCCAACGCGTCCTGCACCACCAACTGTCTGGCGCCAATGGCGAAGGTTCTGCACGAGAGCTTCGGTATACTCCGCGGCTACATGGTCACCGTGCATGCCTATACCGGCGACCAGCGGCTGCAGGATACGCTGCACAAGGACCTGCACCGGGCCCGGGCCGCTGCGGTTTCGGCCATCCCTACGTCAACCGGCGCCGCGCGCGCAGTAGGGTTGGTCCTGCCGGAGTTGAAGGGCAAGCTCGACGGCACGGCGATTCGCATTCCCACGCCCAACGTCTCGCTGGTGTCCCTGGACGTCAACATGAAACAACGCGCCACCAAGGATCAGGTAAATGCCGCGATGAAGCGCGCCGCGCAAGGGGAGCTGAAAGGGATCATGGATTACAACACGGCGCCGCTGGTCAGTATCGATTTCAACCACAATGCGGCCTCCTGCACTTTCGACGCGACGCAGACAGCGGTGGTCGATGGCGAATTGGTCCGGGTGATGGGCTGGTACGACAATGAATGGGGTTTCTCGAACCGCATGGCGGACACTGCCGCGCTGTTCGGCAGTCTGTAATCAGCGATGGAGTTTCGCACGCTTGATGGCATTGCCGTTGCCGGCAAACGCGTGCTGCTGCGTGCCGACCTGAATGTTCCGGTCCGCGATGGGAAGATCACTGATCTCACCCGGATCGAGCGGTTGTGCCCCACCATCCGGGAACTTGCCGGGAACGGCGCCAAGGTCATCCTGTGCAGCCATTTCGGTCGGCCGAAGGGCAAGCGCGTGCGGGACATGTCGCTCGCGCCGGTAGCCCTTGCCCTCGGTGAGGTGCTGGACAAGCGCGTCCGCTTCGCCGAGGACTGCATTGGCATCCCGGCGCACCAGGCGGTGGACCGCATGGCCGACGGCGATGTGCTGGTGCTTGAGAATACGCGCTTCCACCGGGGCGAGGAGGCCAACGATCCGGCTTTCGCGGCGGCACTCGCGCAGCTTGCCGACATCTACGTCAACGATGCGTTTTCCGCGGCCCATCGCGCCCACGCCAGCACCGAGGGCGTGGCGCACCTGCTGCCGGCATATGCCGGCCGGCTGATGCAGGCCGAGCTGGAAGCACTGGTTGCCGTGCTGGGCAACCCGGCCCGCCCGGTCATGGCGGTGGTCGGGGGAGCCAAGGTCTCCACCAAGCTGGAGCTGCTCGGCAATTTGCTGCGGCGGGTCGAGGTCCTCGTGGTTGGGGGCGCCATGGCAAATACGTTTCTGGCCGCGCAAGGTCTGGTCGTCGGACGCTCATTGCAGGAAGCCGACATGCATTCGACCGCGCGCGGAATCCTGGAGCGCGCCAAGGCAGCCGGATGCGATATCATCCTGCCCCGGGACGCAGTCGTCGCCGGCGAATTGAAACCTGGATTGGCGACACAGACGGTTTCCATCGGCGCGGTTCCGTCCGACATGATGATCCTGGATGTTGGTCCGGCAACCACCGCCGCTCTGGTCGAGCGGCTCGCCGCGATGAAGACGCTGGTCTGGAACGGCCCGCTTGGCGCGTTCGAGACGCCCCCCTTCGATACGGCCACGGTTGCCTTCGCGCTGGCGGTGGCGGACGCGACCGCTGCGGGCCTGCGCAGCGTGGCCGGGGGCGGCGATACGGTCTCCGCGCTGCATCACGCCGGCGTGATGCAAAAGCTGAGCTACGTTTCTGCGGCGGGTGGTGCGTTTCTGGAATGGCTCGAGGGCAAGACACTGCCAGGAGTGGCGGCCTTGCAGTGCGAATAAAGCGCGGTGCCAGTCCTCAGGTTGTCTCCGGCTTGACGTTGCCGCTCGCCTGGCGTCAGGAGCGACGCCGATGAGCGGGTTACCCCGATTGGCCGGGAAGTACTCTCGCGGTTCGAGATATATTTCAATTGTAACCTACCCATATCGTTCGCCGGTACCGCGCGGGGCGCCACGCAGATCAATGCGTCGATCCCGCCCGGGCGTGAGTGCCGCGCCGATCCTGACCGATTTCCCTCCCCGCAAGTCTCGCCTGTAGTGGTGCACACAGGCTGGAGGCGCGTCCTCGAATGACAAATCGGTCACCTGGTGATTCTTGTTGCTTACCCGCGTCCATGCCATCTCCTGCCGGAAAGGATTCGTTCGCGATGATGTCTGGAAGCGCGTGGTTGCGCCCGAGGGGGTTGGTGCTGGTGTGTGGCCTGTTCGCCTCGGCCTGCACCGCGACGACGGCCTCCCATCTGGCGGACGCGCGCGCCGCGCCGGACAGCTTCGCGCCGCTGGTCAAGAAAGTGCTGCCGTCAGTGGTGAATATAGCGGTCACGGAGACCGTGAACGGCGGCGACATGATGGCCCAGCTCCCGCCCGAATTGCGGGACACCCCGCTCGGGCGTGAGTTCCGCCGGCGCTTCGGCTCGCAGCGGGAGCAGGTGACGGGCGCCGGATCAGGGTTCATCATCGATCCGAGCGGCATCATCGTGACCAACAACCACGTCGTCGGCCATGCCAGCCAGATCGTCATTTCACTGACCGATGGTACCGAACTGCCCGCACGCGTCATCGGCTCGGACGACCTGACCGATGTCGCCGTGGTGAAAGTCCAGGCCAATCGCGCTTTGCCTGCCGTGACCTGGGGCGACTCCAGCAAGGTCGAGGTGGGAGACTGGATCATGGCAGCCGGCAACCCGTTCGGCCTCGGCGGCTCGGTAACCGCGGGCATAGTCTCCGCCGAGGGGCGCGATCTTGGCGAAGGACCGTTCGACCGGTTCCTGCAACTCGACGCACCGATCAATCCCGGGAATTCCGGCGGACCGGCATTCAACCTGGACGGGCAGGTGGTTGGAATGACCACCGCGATCGTCTCTCCATCCGGCGGGTCGGTCGGTATCGGCTTCGCGATTCCCAGCAATCTGGTCAGCCGCACTGTCGCGCAACTATTGGCGCAGGGCCACATCGATCGCGGATGGTTGGGCGTTTCAGTAGAAAATCTCGAATCGGCCTCCGGCCACCACGGCGGGGTAGCCATTGCCGGCGTGGCGCCGCGCGGCCCGGCGCTGCGCGCCGGCTTGCACGCCGGCGACGTGGTTCTGGCGGTGGACGGCCATACGATCGAGAGTACGGTCGGATTGATTCGCGCGGTGGCGGAAAAGCCGCCGGGAACGACGGTGCAGGTAAAGGTGCGTCGTGACGGACGGGACCTGACGATTCCGGTTACCGTGGGGCGTCGTCCGCCGGAACAGTCGGATTGAATATCGGCAAGGAGTGAAAGGAGAGCGCATGCGCATCCTGGTGGTCGAGGACGACAAGGACGTAGCGGGCTTCGTCGTGCGAGGCTTGCGCGAGGCTGGCCATGTGGTGGAACACGCGGACAATGGGCGCGACGGCCTGTTCATGGCGGCCAGCGAGGCCTTCGACGCCGTGATCCTCGATCGCATGCTGCCCGGCGGGATCGATGGACTGCGTCTTCTGGAAACGCTGCGAGGTCAGCAAAACGCCGTCCCGGTGCTCATCCTCTCGGCGTTGGCCGAGGTGGACGACCGGGTGCGCGGGTTGAAGGCAGGCGGCGACGACTATTTGACCAAGCCGTTCGCGTTTTCGGAGTTGCTCGCGCGCGTCGAGGCGCTGGCGCGCCGCGGCAAAGGGGAAGGGCCGGTTACCAAGCTGACCGTCGCCGACCTGGAGATGGACCTGCTGTCCCGGCAGGTGAAACGGGCCGGGCAGAAGATCGATCTACAGCCGCGCGAATTTCGCTTGCTGGAATATCTGATGCGGCACGCTGGCCAGGTGGTCACACGCACCATGCTGCTGGAAGGCGTGTGGGACTACCATTTCGATCCGCAGACCAACGTCATCGATGTGCACGTGTCGCGGCTGCGGCAGAAGGTGGACAAGCCGTTCCCCAGCCCGCTGATCCACACCGTGCGAAACGCCGGCTACATGCTCCGCCCCGAAGCTGCGTGAAGCAGTCGCCGGCAGTTGCGGACCGCAAGGAGACTGAGGCTGGTCCGGATCACCGGCGACGTGTGTACTTTCTCAATTCGGCGGCGGTTCGGTTCGCCGCGATCTACACGGGGCTACTGGCGATCAGCGCCGGGGCGCTGGCAATGTTCCTGTGGTGGGCCACCGCCGGACTGCTCGACCGGCAAGTGGAGACGGCAATCCGGCTGGATGCCCGAAGTCTGGCCGAACGCTGGGAAGAAGGCGGTTTGCCGGCGCTGATACTGACCATTCAGGACCGCCTGGCCAGCAACGTCGATGATGATGCGATCTATCTTCTGGTGAACGACCAGATGCTGCCGCTGGCAGGAAATCTTGGCCAATGGCCGTTGCCGGTTCGGCGCAGCGACGGCTGGTATGAGTTGCAGGTGCAACGGGCTGGCATCCGCTCCCTGGCGCGGGTCCATCGCTACGATTTGCCTAACGGTTATCATCTGTTGGTCGGGCGCGACGTGCGCAACCGTGCACAGCTGCGGCAGTTGCTGACCGACGCACTGCTGTGGGCCATGTTGGTCGTGGCGGTAATGGCGACCGCCGGCGGGTTGGTGGTCCGCAGCCTGTTCCGCCGCACATTGGCGAACGTGTCGGCCACCGCCGCCGCCGTCGCGGCCGGAGATTTCGCGCAGCGGGTGAAGCTGTCCGGCCGCGGCGACGAGTTCGATCAGATTGCCGAAATGATCAACGACATGCTCGACCGGATCGGACGGTTGATGGATGGCGTGCGACAGGTGTCGAACGCGATCGCGCACGACCTGCGCACCCCGATCACTCGCGCGCGCACCCGGCTGGAAGATGCCACCCTGCATTCCGATAACGCCACGGAGCTGCACGCAGCCATCGAGCGGGCAATCGCCGATCTGGATGGAATCGTTGCGGTGTTCCATGCTCTGCTGCGCATCTCGGAAATAGAAGCGGGGTCGCGCCGGTCGGCCTTCGCCCGCTTCGATCTCTCGCCGTTGCTGGCATCGGTGGCCGAACTGTACGACGCCGTCGCGGAGGAGAAAGACGTTCGTCTTACGGTCGATGTGCCCGCAACCCTGCCGGCCTATGGCGACCGGGCGCTGATCCATCAGGCGGTGGCAAACCTGGTGGACAACGCAGTGAAATTCTCGCCGGCTGGCGGGACCGTCGCGCTTCGTGCGGTCCCCGGCGGCAGGGGGGCGAGTATCATCGTATCCGATCAGGGTGCCGGCATTCCGGCGACCGACCGCGGCCGTGCCACCGAGCGGTTCTTCCGGGGCGAGACCGCCCGCAGCACGCCGGGTGCCGGGCTCGGACTGGCATTGGTGCAGGCTGTCGCGCAGTTGCACGGTGGCGAGCTGCGGCTCGGCGATGGCAACCCCGGCCTGGTTGCCTCGTTGTTGATTCCAGTGCCGGAAGAAGCCGTGCAGATGGCCAAGGGAGTTTAAGGGCCAAGGGAATTTAAGGCCTTTTCACATCGGCCCCACAGGCGGGTCATCGTTTTCGCGGTATGGTTGTGTCATGATGCTCGTTACGCGCACCACAGTGCTGGTCAGTGTGGCCGGAGCTGGGGTGGCCATTTCAGCCGCGCTGCTGGGCGGCACGCAGGCGCCGCCGGCTGCGATCACCAGCGACACCGCGGCTTATTGCCACGAGTTAAGCGAGCGGGCGCACGAGCTTGCGGCCCTGCATCCCGCGCCTTCACCACGCACGATCGAACTGGTGATCGAGGGGCGTGCCCTGTGTGCCCGCGGCCAGATCCGCGGCGGCCTGCTGCGGCTTCGCCAGGCGGTGCGCCTGATGACAGGGGCAGCCGTGCCTCCCCACTAGAACATGGTCGCTTCAAGATGAAGCGCTCATGTTCCAGTTTCTTCGTCTGATACCAGCGGCCCGAAGGGCCGACTGGTTAATGGGGGCTTCCCTCGAAACGAGACTTCTGGTCAATGTAGCGGGTGGCCGCAGAGCATGGGACAGAAAATTGCGTGACTTATGGCACGTGCCTTGCTAGCCACCTTGGCCGAATACAAACAACGAGAAACAGGGGGTTGAGGGATGATCACACGTCGAATGGCTGGACAACTGCTGGCTGCAACCGCGGCGGCGGCTGTCGTCGGTGAAGTCGGTGGCGCGCGTGCCGAAGAGGTGGTCAAGGTCGGCATCAACCTTCCGCTGACTGGCGCGGACGCTGAGAGCGCGGTGCGAATCCAGCATGCGATCCAGCTCGCGTTCGAGGATGCCAACGCGTCGAACGCAGTGCCGGGTTATAGGTTTGAGTTGGTTTCGTTCGACGATGGCACTGCGACCGCCGGTCAGTACGACCCGGCGCAGGCTGCGACGAATGCCCGCAAGATGGTCAGCGATCCGCAAATCGTTGCGGCTGTCGGCCCGCAGATGAGCGGTTCGGGCAAGGCGATGTCGCCCATTCTCAGCGAAGGCGATCTGGCGATCATCACCCCGTCTTCGACCAATCCTGACATTACCAATCCGAAATTTGCCTCGCAGTATCGCCCGGCCGGCAAGGCGATCTACTTCCGGACGGTCACCACAGATGCCTTCCAGGGACCGAACATGGCCAATTACATGGCCGATAACCTGCACATCAAGACAATCTATATTCTGGACGACAGCGGAGCCTATGGAGTTGGCATCGCCGACGCGTTCCAGCAGCAGATCGAGAAGAAGGGCGTCAAGGTGCTCGGTCGCGACCGGCTGGATCCGAAAGCGGCCGACTACACGGCGGTGCTGACCAAGATCAAGTCGCTCAACCCGGATGCAATCTATTATGGTGGCGTGGGCCAGGCCGGGGTCAAGCTGGCCAAGCAGGCCTATGATATCATGCCGAAGGTTATCAAGGCGGGCGGGGACGGCGTGATGAGTCCGGAACTGCTGACCGCGGCCGGTTTCCCGGCTGCGGAAGACTGGTACGCCACGCAGGCCTCGCCGCACGTGGCCGGGGATAACAAGGCAGCGCAGTTCGTGGCACACTACAAGGGCAAGTACGGCCAGTCGCCGGATGATTATTCAATCACTGCGTATGACGCCGGACTGGTGATCGTCGATGCGGTCAAACGCCTCGTTGCGGCAAGGAAGCCGATCACCAAGAGCAACATGCGAGATGCCATCCAAACCGCGAAAGTGCCGACCATCCAGGGAACCGTGATCGTTTGACGAGAACGGCGATATCAAGGACCGTACAGTCAGCGTGTTCCAGGTGAAAAAAGATTCGACGAAGCCGCTGGACGACATTTCGGCGCAATACAACTACATCGGCGTGGCGCCGCAGAGCTGATCGCGCACCGATGACATTTTCCGACCTGCTGCTGCAGCAGACCATCAACGGGCTGAGCCTCGGCGCCATGTATGCATTGCTGGCGCTCGGGTTTACCCTTGTCTACGGCATCCTGGAGCTGATCAATTTCGCCCATTTCAACGTGTTCATGATCGGCTCCTTTGTCGCCATGTTTACCTTGCAATCCTTCGGCCTGTCCGGTCAGAGCGTCATTCTGACCGGGCTGCCCTTGGTGGCTGTGCTGGTGGCCGCGTTCATTGTTACTATGGTGTTCTCGGGTGGCCTTGGCGTGGTGATCGAGCGGCTGTCGTTGCGCCCGTTGCGCAACGTCAAGGGCCCGGCCGCGATGATCACCACGATCGGGGTCTCCTACATCCTGTTCAATATCGTGCTGCTGACCGTGGGAGCGGATTCGAAGAACTTTCCCAACCCGCTGCCGCCAATAAAATTTCAGATCCGTGGCGCCGTGCTCGATATGCGGGTGGTGCTCATCTGGATAGTTGCCGTCGTGCTGATGGCCGCACTTTGGGCCTTCGTGCAAAGAAGCAAGATGGGCAAGGCGATGCGCGCCACCGCCCAGGATGCCGAAGCGGCGCGGATGATGGGTGTGGAAGTCGATAAGGTGATCATGACCGCCTTCTTTCTCGGCTCCGCGCTGGCTGGGGCGGGCGGCATGATCTTCGGCCTCTACTACAACTTCACCAGCTTCATCATCGGCTTCACCGCCGGGCTGCGTGCCTTCACCGCCGCCGTGCTGGGCGGCATCGGCAACGTGCCTGGGGCGATGGTGGGCGGCGTGATCATCGGCCTGGTGGAGGCCTATGCGGGGCAGTTCATCGCCGCTGCCTGGGCCGACGTGATCATCTTCTCCATCCTGGTGCTGGTGCTGGTATTCAGGCCGGCTGGCCTGTTCGGCCGCATGGCTCCCAGCAAATCGTAGCGGAGGCGAACGCAATGCCTGTGTCCGCCCAGACCGGACAAGAGACGGGACAACAGACGGAACAAGAGACGGGACAGGGGACGAGACAGGCCACGGTTTCGCGCCTGGCGCGTCCTTTCGCCGCGATCCCGCCGCTATGGCGCCGTCAGATCCTGATCTGGCTGGTGCGTGTTCGCCGCGCTGTTGTTCCCGGTTTACCACAGCAACGACGCCGATATCGACGCGATGGCCAACGCCGCGTCCTATGCAACGCTGGCGCTCGGTCTGAACATCGTGGTCGGCTTTGCCGGGCTGCTCGACCTTGGATATGCGGCGTTCTTCGCGATCGGCGCCTATGCCTACGGCATCCTCAGTTCGTTCCAGCTTGAGCCACCCTGGAGCCCGTTCTGGGTGCCGTTCCAGTATCTCGGGCTGGTCGCGCAGATGCCGGGCGACGGCAACACTGGTGGTGCATTTCACCCTGTCGTTCTGGCTTGCGCTGCCCTTCGCCGCCGCGCTTGCCGCCGGCTGCGGCATTGCCTTCGGCCTGCCAACCCTGCGGCTGCGCGGCGACTATCTGGCGATCGTCACGCTGGGATTCGGCGAGATCGTGCCGATCGTGGTGCGCAACTGGTCGGACCTGACCAATGGCGCCGCCGGACTGAATGGCGTTGCCGCGCCGCATCTGTTCGGCTGGAGCTTCGGTGTCAACGCCACGCCATACTATTACGTGGCGATCGATCATGGTCGCGTTGCTGGTGTTCGTCAGTTCCCGGCTGCGCGATTCGCGGGTGGGTCGTGCCTGGATGGCGATCCGCGAGGATGAGATCGCGGCCGGCGCCATGGGCGTCAACCGCACCAACTACAAGCTGCTGGCGTTCGCGATCGGCGCCGCCTTTGCCGGCATGACCGGCGTGTTCTACGTCGCCAAGCTGCAAACCGCGACGCCGGAAATGTTCGGTTTCCCGGTCTCCGTCATGATCCTGGTGATGATCGTGTTCGGCGGGATCGGCAGCATCTGGGGCGCCGTGGCGGGTGCGTTCGTCCTGCAGCTTCTGCAATCCTGGTGGCTGGAGGATCTGACGGGCTGGCTGAACTCCCTCGGCGTGATGATCGGCAACAACTGGCTGGCGCATATCGACCTGGTGCCGTCGATCGAGCTGATCTTCGGCATCATCCTGGTGTTCATGATGCTGTTCCGGCGCCAGGGGCTGATCCCGGCCTATAAGCCGAGCGAGGCGCTGACGTTCGAACAGCAGCACGCGCAGGTACGGCTGGGCGGGTTCGAAGACCTCAAGCTCTCGGGTTTGGGCGGAGAGGTGCGGACCGGAGCGCTGGCGCTGGAGATTCGGGGCGTCACGGTGAAGTTCGGTGGACTGGTGGCGCTGAACGCGGTGGATATCGACGTGCCTGCGGGCGGCGTCGTGGCGGTCATCGGCCCGAACGGGTCCGGCAAATCGACGCTGTTCAACGCGATCACCGCCTTGGTTCCAGCGGATAATGGCAGCATCCGCTTCCATGGCGAGGAGATACTGGGGCTCCTGGACTATCAGATACTCAGCAAAGGGATCGCCCGGACGTTCCAGAACATCCGTCTGTTCCCCAACCTGACCGTGTTGCAGAACCTGCTGGTCGGCAGAGCACGCGCGCCTGCGCACGGGCCCGTTCTGCGGCGGTGATCCGGCCGCCCGGAACGCGAGCGGAAGAGAGGGCGGCAGCGCGATTGGGCGATGGAAATCCTGTCGATCTTCGGCAACCGGCTGGTGCCACGCGCCAATCAGGCCGTCAGTGGGCTATCGTATGCGAATCGCCGGCGAACCGAGATCGCGCGGGCGCTGGCGTCACGTCCGCGGCTGCTGCTGCTGGACGAGCCGACAGCGGGCATGAACCCCGCCGAGACGCTGGAGCTGGCTGAGCAGATCAGGGGCCTCAAGAAGCTCGGGCTGACCGTGCTGCTGATCGAGCACAAGCTGGACGTGGTCACGACCCTGGCCGACACGGTCTACGTGCTGGATCATGGCGAGGTGATCGCCCAGGGACGGCCCGACGAAGTACGCCGGAACGAGGAAGTGCTGCGCGCCTATCTCGGCCGCAACGTGCAGGCTGCCCATGCGGGCGAAGCCGTGGGGGCTGCGAATGTTGCTTGAGTTCAAGGACGTCGATACCTACTACGGCGACCTGCATGTACTGAAACAGGTCAACTACGCGATCGGCAAGGGCGAGATCGTGTGCCTGCTGGGTGGCAATGCGTCCGGCAAATCCACCACCATGAAGACGATCATGGGGGTGGTGCGGCCGACACGCGGGTCAGTGGTGTTCGACGGCCAACAGATCGAGCGCCTGCCGACCGCTGAACGCGTGAAGCGCGGCATCGCCCCGGTGCTGGAGGCGCGCCGTCTGTTCCCGCGCATGACGGTGTTCGAGAACCTCGAGATGGGCGCCTATCTGCGCAAGCGTGGTCCCGAATTCGACGAGGACCTGGACCGTGTCTATTCGCTGTTTCCCAGGGTGAAGGAACGGCGCAACCAGATTGCCGGCACCCTCTCAGGCGGCGAGCAGCAGATGGTTGCGATGGGGCGTGCGCTGATGGCGCGGCCCCGCCTGCTCTGCATGGACGAACCCTCCATGGGGCTGTCGCCCATCTACGTGGAGCAGGTGTTCGACATCATTCAGGAGATCAATCGCCAGGGCACGACCCTGTTCATGGTGGAGCAGAACGCCAACATGGCGCTCTCCATCGCGCATCGTGCCTATGTGCTGCAGACCGGGCAGGTTGTATTGTCGGGAAGTGCATCGGAGCTGCGGCTGAACCCGATGATCCGCGAAGCCTACCTGGGAGAGATGCAGGTCGCCACCTGACCGGCGAATTCGCTGCGCAGCTTACGTGTCGCTGACCGGGGCGGCCCCGGCCACGACATCGTCAGCTGTTCTAGTTTCTGAGAGCGTGATTCACGCTCTCGGACCGTCAGCCTCAAGCGATCACGCTCGAAAGTTTCGACAGGATCGACTCGGCCCTGCTGACGTCGAAACCGCCAGCTTGCTCGACCGCCAGGTGTGTCACCTTGCCGTTGTCGGCGACCAGAGCGTAGCGCTGGCTGCGCACCCCCATCCCGCGGCCGACCAGGTCCAGTTCCAGCCCCATCGCCTTCGTGAAGGCGCCTGATCCGTCAGCCAGCATCACAACGCTGCTGTCGCAGCCCTGCTCCTTGCCCCAGGCCCCCATCACGAACGCGTCGTTGACCGCGATGCAGGCGATCGTATCCACGCCTTTCGCCTTGATCGCGTCGGCGTTTTCTGACGAAGCCGGGCAGGTGCTTCGCGCTGCAGGTCGGGGTGAAAGCTCCTGGCACGGCGAACAGCACCACCTTCTTCCCCTTGAAAATCTCGTCGGTCGAGGTCTCCTTCGGCCCGTCGGCCGTGGCCATCATCAGCTTCATGGACGGAATCGGGTCACCGACCTTGATTGTCATGGTCTGCCTCACTCCTCGTGGTGCGTGTAACTGGCTTCTTTCCTAACCCGAGCCGACCGGCAAGTCACGCCGCTTGCAGGGTGGACGGGCCAAACCCAGATGAACGGCATGGCGCGCAAGGCAGCATCTCCCGCACCGGCTCCCGATCAGTTCCTCACCGGACAGTTACTAATTGCCATGCCAGTGATGGCCGATCCACGGTTTGCCCAGAGCGTGATCTACGTGTGCGCGCACACGCAAGAGGGCGCCATGGGACTGGTGGTCAACCGACCGATCAGCAAGCCGAGCTTCGACGAGCTGCTGCGCCAGCTCGAGATTGCGCCGGTTCCGCCCGCACGGCGCATCCGGCTGTGCGCCGGCGGCCCTGTCGACAACGGTCGCGGCTTCGTCCTGCACACCGCCGACTGGACCGGCGAGGGCAGCCTGAAGGTCAACGAGACGCTGGCCCTGACTGCCAGTCTCGACGTCCTGAAAGCGATCGCCGAGGGCGGTGGCCCGCGCGAAGGAATTCTGGCGCTCGGCTATGCCGGCTGGGGTCCTGGTCAGCTCGAGGCCGAGTTCGAGCAGAATGCGTGGCTCTCCGTACCGGCCGAGGAAAGCCTGGTGTTCGATGACGGCCATGACACCAAGTGGCGCCGCGCGTTCCAGACGCTGAAGATCGATCCGCTGCTGTTGTCGGACTCGGCCGGTCACGCCTGATTTTGGCCGCAGCGGCTCAGCCACGTCACGTGTGAAATCCGCCGCCGTAATGGGGGCCGAGCTACGGGAATGCTCGCGACGAGACGACTGGGTGGCTTCCGGCGGGGTTGGCTGGCCGGAATAACTCCACCCACGCCCAGTCGCTATCCTGAGGGCGCTCGCACCGGCCGCAATGAAAAAAAGCCCGGGAATCGATGTTGCCGGCATATCAGTCGGACTTCTGCGCATTGCGAGCACGGCGCCGGGCCAAGCGTGTCTTGAATCGAATGTTGTCGCCTCGATAGTGGAGCTTTTCGTAGTCGACTGCTTGATGTCCCGAAGTGTACGAAGTCCGCTCGATCACGAAGATCGGGCTGCCAGCAGGAATCTCCAGCGCCGTGGCGACGGCGGGCTGCGCCGCCGCGGCTTCCAGGACATACTCCGCCTCGACGAGCGGCGTGTCGTATCGCTCTTCCAACAAGGTGAAGATGGGCTCTTTGGCGAGGTCATCTGTCATCACCCTGCGTCCGAGCTCCTCCGGAAGATAGGTCTCGTCGAGTGACAGAGGCACGCCATCCGAAAGTCGGATACGCCGGATCTGCACCACCGTCGTTCCCGCTGGGATGGTGAGCCTTTCCGCGACGAACGGTTCGGCCGGAACAAGCTCTCGACTGAGTACGCGAGCAGTGGGAATCCGTCCCAGAACCTTCATGTCCTCGACAAAGCCAGTGAGTTCGGTGAGTTCCTGAACGATCCTGGGTGAAGCCACGAAGGTTCCTCGCCCGCGCCTGATCTCCACGAGGCCCCGACGCACGAGGTTCTGAATCGTCGAGCGGATCGTAGTCCGGCTGACGACAAATTCACGGATCAGTTCTTCTTCCGATGGAAGCTGCATTCCGGCGCACAAAGCACCGCTCGAGATTCGGCCTACGAGAACATCCTCGACCTGGGCATAAAGTGGCAGCCGCGTCGAAGGGTATTCAGTCATGCTGAGTTCGCAACCATTCCCGGAGGCATAAACGCGCGCTGCTGCGCGCGGCTTTCTACGAGTAAAAGCCTCGCGAGCATGGTGGACATTCAGTTCGTCCGGAGGTGAACGAAAGTTTTCGGCAGGGATGCCAGGAACAGAACCAGGCAAACGCAAAGAAGGACGATGTCCTTATAGAGAAACTCGCCAGCAAGGTCCCATGCTATAGGATCTGTGGAGAGGCTCCATTTGACGACCCCTGGGGTCGTAAAGAAAAACGACCAAGTGATGAGGAATGTGCCGATCCCCATCAATGAGCCGATCGCCGATAGAATGGGGGCGAACGCTCCAGCAGCAAGCAACGCTGCTGTCGTAAGCTCAACGATACCAAGAATGTATGCCTCACCCCTGATCCCAAATATGGACAGCCAGAAAACGAACGGGCTGTTTGAGATGTACAGGGCGATGCCGTGAGCTGACTGGGGTGTGAATTTTTGGATCCCAAACGAGACGAAAATTAGCACCATCACCCACCTGAGAATTGCGAGCAGCCAATATGACCCGGCGCCTTTCTCAGCTATATTAAACTCTCTAAACATAGTACCTTTGCTTTCTTTTGTCGCCGAACATGGCGCTGCTCGCGGCACATTCAGGTCCGCTGGGCACATCCTTCGCCAACTCATCTCGTTGCCCCAAAGAACACAGGCCACGATGCGCGGAACCTCCCTCGGGGTGACGAAGCGACCGGCCAAATCAGGAGACATCATGACGTCACTACGTATGTAGGTCAATAGCGGGTTCTGGAATATCCACTCGCCGCGCTCACGCGCTCAGATCGGTGGCCTTGCCAGCGGTCTGGCCGGAAGGATTAGAGTGGGAGATTACCGAATGCGCCAAGCGAACGCAGCCGCCATTGGCCGCTTGAGGCCACTCGCAAGCTAGCCGCTCTTATTCACGGGCATGGCAGGGATTCGCTGGCGGGTGTCGCATAAGGGGCTGATCGAGCTTACGGATTGGGTGTCGAGACCATCCGTTCACCCGATCACGCCGAGCCACACCCGCCATGCCCGACGATACGATTGAGCCGTTCGGCTTTCCAGCCATCGGACGCAAGAAAGTCACCGCGGCGTTCGATGGCGGACGCCTCACCTCCGATGGCGGCGTGATGCTGCTGGCTGCGGCGGAGCGACGCATCGGGATCGCCGATAGGCTGGCGGCGTTGATCGCCGACCCGCGCGATCCGCTGCTGGTGACGCACAGCGTCGCCGACATCTTGCGCGCCCGCATGCTCGCCATCGCCTGCGGCTATGAAGATGCCGACGATCTCGATCATCTGCGCACCGATCCCGGCTTCAAGCTGGCCTGCGGGCGCTTGCCCGATAGCGGCGATGATCTGTGCTCGCAGCCGACGCATGTCGCGCTGGGAGAATGCGCCGACGCTGCGCGAGGTGATCCGCATGACCTACGCCATGATCGACATCTATTGCGCCAGCTATCCCCGACCACCGGCCGCCGTCACCCTGGACATCGACGACACCGTCGATGTCGTGCACGGCCATCAGCAGCTGTCGCTGTTCAATGCGCATTACGACGAACGCTGCTTCCTGCCGATCCACGTCTACGACACCGCCACCTCGCGCCCGGTGGCGGTGCTGCTGCGGCCCGGCAAGACGCCGTCCGGGGAGGCGAAGTGCGCGGCCATCTGCGTCGCCTGGTGCGCCGCATCCGCAGCCATTGGCCGACCACGCGGCTGACCATCCGCGGCGATGGTCACTACGGCCGTCCCGAGGTGATGGCGTGGTGCGAGGCCAACGACGTGGACTACATCTTCGGCCTGCCCGGCAACGCCGTGCTGAGCCGGCTGGTCGAGACCGCTGCCGACGATGTCAGGGTGCGTCGCGCCGAAGCTCAGGCCATGGTGATGCGCCGCTACGCCGAGACCCGCTACGGCGCCAAGTCCTGGGGATGCGAGCGGCGCGTGGCGGCGCGGATCGAGGCCAGCACGCAGGGACTGGACATCCGCTACGTCGTGACCAACCTGAGGGGCGGCAGCGCCGAATGGCTCTACGACACGCTCTACTGCGCGCGCGGCCAGGCCGAGAACTTGATCAAGCTGCACAAGAGCCAGCTCGCCTCCGACCGCACCAGTTGCCGCTCGGCCGCTCGCCAATCAGGTGCGCCTGGTGCTGCACACCGCCGCCTACTGGCTGATGCTGACGGTGCGCGACGCCATCCCCAAGCCGCAACCGCTGGCCACCGCCGAGTTCACCACGCTGCGCATGCGCTTGCTCAAGATCGCCGCGCGGATCACCGAGACCGCGACGCGGGTGCGCATCGCCTTCGCCGCCGCCTGCCCGGAGGCCGATCTGTTCCGCGGCATCGCTCTCAGCTTCCAGCCCGCCGGGCCGTGACGCGCGGGGCGCGTCGCCCCCGAACTCACCCGATCCCGCAACACCCAACGCCGATCACCAACCGACCACCAGACTAAATCGCGATGCAACAGGCGATGCACGGCGCTGCGCCCGATCGCTCAGACACCAATGCGACCATCAATGCGATGAATAGGACAGGCTAGTGGCTGGCCGGAATTCGTCTCGATGACTTCCAGCATTGGCTTGCAACCAGCTACGGCGGCCGACGATGTTTACATGACCCGCGGGATATAGCGCCGTCTCCAAACCACGGCGAGTAGAACCGCTCATGCTTTATGCCGCCAAGAGGCAATTCATCGTGGATTCGAGGCGGCAGCTATCAGCCAGCGCTGCCAGTTAGCGTTTAAGTAGGAAGTCTGGCGTTTCCTGCTCCCGTGATCGCCTGCGGGGTTCCTCATGCCGCCAGCTCCCTCCGTGCTCGTGGAAGGCCGTCTGCTGGACGAGCTGACCGACATTTTTCGGCTGGTCCTTGACGAGCCGGAGCTGGCCCTGACCGAGGACACCACCGCGGACGACGTTCCGGGCTGGGATTCAATGACGCATATCGCCCTGCTGGTGGAGACGGAGTGCCGGTTCGGCATCACCTTCCAAACGGCGGAACTGGAAGCTCTGCAACGGGTCGGCGACCTGGTCAGGCTGATCGAGGCCAAGCGCGGCGCGGC
Organism: uncultured Pseudomonadota bacterium; assembly: GCA_963810715.1. Lineage (GTDB taxonomy): Bacteria > Pseudomonadota > Alphaproteobacteria > Acetobacterales > Acetobacteraceae > DATDIC01. Next base: position 40,599 of record CAWEOZ010000009.1, read on the forward strand.
TGACCCGGCCTTGCTGTTCAACTCTTATGCGTTCCTGGGCTTCCTGCCGCTGGCGCTGCTGGGATTCTTTCTGGCGGCGCGATTGGGCCGCAGCGCCGGGGCGATCTGGCTGATCGCTGCCTCACTGCTGTTTTACGGCTGGTGGAAGCCGGCCTTCCTGCCGGTGCTGCTGGTTTCACTCGGCCTCAATTTCGCGCTCGCCCGGGCCATCGTTGCAATCAGCGGACCGCTGCAGGGATGGGTGCTGGCAGCCGGCATCGGGGCGAACCTGCTGGCGCTGCTTTATTTCAAATATCTGGCCGCCCTGCTGGGCCTGGTCGGCGTGGCGTTTGCATCCCCGGACCTTCCGCTGGGGATCAGCTTCTTCACCTTCACCCAGATCGGCTTCCTGATCGACTGCCGGCAGGGGCTGGCGCGCGAGCGCGGGTTCCTCAGCTACGCGCTGTTCGTGGTGTTCTTTCCGCACCTGATCGCCGGACCGATCCTGCATAACCGGGAGATCATGCCGCAGTTCGCGGCGCCGACAGACCTATCGGGCATCGGCCGACGAACATCGCCGCGGGCTCGGCGATCTTCCTGATCGGCATGCTGAAGAAATGCCTGCTCGCGGATCCGTTGGCGCCGTATGTGCACGCCGGCTTCGCCCATCCGGAGACGCTGGCGCTGGTCGGCGCCTGGGCAGGCGGCGACTGGCCTATTCGTTGCAGCTCTATTTCGACTTCTCCGGCTATTCCGACATGGCGATCGGCATCGCCCGCATGTTCAACCTGCGCTTCCCGGCCAACTTCAACTCGCCCTACAAGGCGCAGAGCGTGATCGACTACTGGCAGCGCTGGCACATGACGCTGACGCGCTACATTACGCTGTATCTCTATAATCCCATCGCGTTGCGGGTGACGCGGCGCCGGGCTGGCCAGGGGCCAGTCAGTGCATCGGCGGGCGCAGGCAAGCGCCGGCGGATTCGCCACTATGGTATTGTTGCCGACTTTCGTAACCGTGACGCTGGCGGGAATTTGGCATGGCAGCGGGATAACCTTCCTGGTCTTCGGCCTGCTGCATGCGCTCTATCTGTCGGTGAACCATGCCTGGCGGTTGTGGCGGCGGACACCACCACGAACCGGTTGGCGGCCCCGCGTCGGACGGGTCCTGCTGACCTACGGATGCGTGCTGGTCGGGTCGGTGGTGTTCCGGGCCCCATCATTGCCGGCGGCTGGGCACGTGCTTCTCGGCATGGCCGGCGCCCACGGCGTGTCGTCGCATGTGGCTTACGGAAAGCAGGGCGCCAAGGCACTGCTGCGGGCAGCACAGATCGCGGTTTTGTATGCGATCGTCTGGGGGGCACCGAATACGCAGCAGATCATGCGCGCTTGCGAGCCCACACTGGAAACCGTGCGCGCGGGTCCGTTTCCGCGACTGGCCTGGCGGCCAAGCCTGCCCTGGGCGGCGGCATTCGGCTGCGCCGCGGCACTGGCATTGCTGTCGCTGGGCGGCAGCGGCGAATTTCTGTATTTTCAGTTCTGAAGCAAACTCGTTGAGTGACCTCACGCAGTTCCGCTCGCCACGTCCGCTGCGCGGGACAGAGCCCGCCCGGCTGCTGGCTGCACCTCACCTGACTGCGATTTTTGCATCCACCATAAAGTCCATTCAGTCCCGCAATGGCGCGCCAGATCACCCTGCGCACTTACCTGGTCTCGCTCGCCGTGGCGTCTTTGTTGGCGTTCGCTTTGGTGTGGGGATGGGTGGCGTTCGCCCCGCTGGCGTTCCTGGAACCGGAATACCCTGCCTGGCTGGCGAAAGAGCGGATGCTGGCAGCCTGCGACATCGGCGCGGTTCTGGTGGTCGGAGATTCCCGCGCCGCGGTCGATATAGAGCCGGGTCTGCTGCCCGTTCAGACGACCAATCTGGCCGTCGGCGGCGGCGAGCCGATCGAGGCGCTCAGCGCCGTGCGGCGCGCACTGGCCTGTCCGCGCCCGCCCGCCCGCGTGATCGTTTCATTCGATGCCGGCCACTTCATGCAACCCGACCTGTTGTGGGAGCGCAGCGTCGGCTTCGGCTTCCTGGACCACGCGGCGATCGACCAGTTGCGCACCGTCTCCCGGCAACTCGGGGATGCCTCCATCTATGGCATGGCGCGCGCCGACGGATTGCCGCCCTGGCTGCGGGCGAGATTCTACCAGATACGATTTCCCGTCGCTCTATTTCGCCAGCCTGCTGCACGGCGGCGTGTTCCTGCGCTGGTGGGAGAATCGCGCCGCCTTGGACCGGGCAATCGCCGCCCGCGGCCAGTATTTCTTCGGCACGCAGGATGGATCGAGCGCCGTCGCCGTGGAGGGCCATCTGGGTCGGTTCGCGCCGCTTCCCGTGCTGGACTGGTATTTCGACCGTATGCTGGCTTCGCTGGCAGCGCGCGGGATTGCCGTGGATTTCGTCGCGATGCCAACGAACGACACGACATGGCGGCAGGTACGGGCGCCACTCGCCGAGGGGTTCGCCGCCTATCTGGCGGCTTATGAAGCGCGATACCCCAACTTCCACGTGATCGGCACCGTGCTGCCGCACTGGCCGGACAAATGGTTCGGCGATTCCTACGCCCATCTCAATCCGGCCGGTGCGGCATTGTTCAGCCGCCAGTTCGGGCGCTGGCTCGATCGGGCCGTGCCACGCGGTGCGCACGAACTCAGCGGTGCAGCACCGCCGGAGTCCAGTTCCGCGCCCTCCGGGCAAGCCGGTCTTCCGTCGCCTCTCCGTCGTAGTCGGGGGCCAACGCAGCCCGGCTGAAGGCGGTGCGATCGGTCAGTGCGTTGGTGTTGATCACCGCGCGCAGCCCGACCGGCGTGTCGCAGACCGCGCCGACATAGACGCCGCATCGGCGGCAGACCAGATAATCGGCCGTGCGCGAGCCGAAGCGGTACGGCTCGACCAGCTCCCAGTCCGTTGCGCTGATCTCCACCAGCCCGTCCGGATCGGAAACGGTGCGCGTCCCGTGCGCACGGCAGAACGCGCAGGCGCAGGAGCGGATCGGGTTCTCCGCCGGCTCCCGGCTCAGCCGCAGTGCCAAGCTGGATGTTGCCGCAATGGCAGCCGCCGGAATGGGTCATCGCGGCCTACCCGTGCCCGATATAATCCATCCGCCCGCCATCCACCGTCAGCACCTGCGCGGTCACGAACCCCGCATCCGGTGACGCCAGGAATGCCACCGCCGCCGCGATATCGTCCGGCTGGCCGGCACGTCCGACCATGGCGCGTTCGCTGACCATTTTCACCCGCGCCTCCCACTCCTCGTCGCTGCGATCGGCACGCGCCATCTCGGTGATCACCCACCCCGGCGCCACGGCATTCACGGTAATCCCCGCCCGCCCAAGCTCCATCGCGTAGCGGCGGGTCAGGATCAGCACCTCTGCCTTGGTGGCGGCGTAATAGGTGGTATTCGGCAGTCCCGTGCCGATCGCCGCGTTGGAGGCGATGTTGACGATCCGCCCATACCCGCGCTGCCTTCATTCCCGGCGACACCGCGCGCACGGTATGGATCACGCCATCGGCATTGACCCGCCGCATGCGGTCCAGCGCCGACGGATCGAAATCCTCCGTCGTCGTCGGCACGGCGATGCCGGCATTGTTCACCAGGATCGTCACCGGCCCCAGCTCCGCGGCCGTCCGCTCGACCAGCCGGCCGACCGCTTCCGCATCGGCCACATCCGCCTGCACCGCGATTGCACGGCCGCCGGCGGCGGTGATCCCGGCCGCGACCGAATCCGCCTCCTTGGCCCGCGCCGCATAGTTCACGCAGACCGCCGCCCCGCACGCCGCCAGCCGGCGGGAAATCGCCCGCCCGATCCCGCGCGAGCCGCCCGTCACGATCGCCACCTGTCCCGACCAGCCCACAATCCGCCTCCTGATGGCTTGCCTTCACCCCGAGTTTGGGGAACGCTACCGGCCCTGTTCGATACGGGCAATCAAGCGAGGTCAGCCGTGAACGACACCGTCACGCAGTATAAATGGGTCGGCACCAGGCCAATCCGTCCGGACGGGGTGCCCAAGGTCACCGGCCGCGCGCTGTACGGCGCCGATGTCACGATGCCGGGCATGCTCGTCGGCCGCATCCTGCGCTCTCCGCATGCCCATGCGCTGATCCGCTCGATCGACACCACAAAGGCGGCGGCATTGCCCGGCGTAAAGGCGGTGATCACCGCGGCCGATTTCCCCGAGCAGAAATTCGAGTATATCGGCCCGGAGCGCGTGGCAGTGAATTTCTGGCACGTGACGCGCAACATCATGGCGCGCGAGAAGGTGCTGTATGAAGGCCATGCCGTCGCCGCCGTTGCTGCCATCAGCAACGATGTCGCCGAGCAAGCGCTGTCGCTGATCGAGGTCGATTACGAAATCCTGCCGCACGTCATCGACGTGGACGCGGCGATGCAGCCCGATGCGCCGCTGCTGTTCCCCGACATGATCACGCGCGGCATCGAACCGCCGCCCACGAAACCATCCAACATCTCCAAGCGCCTGGAATTCAAGATCGGCGATCTTGAGGCCGGCTTCGCCGCCGCCGACCATGTCATCGAGAAAGAGTTCCGCACCGCCGCTGTCCACCAGGCCTATATCGAGCCGCACGCCTGCGTCGCCCGCATGGAAGCCGACGGCCAGGGCGAGATCTGGTGTTCCAGCCAGGGACATTTCCAGATGCGCTGCACTGACAGCACGCATTCTCGGCATTTCGGTCGGCGACCTGCGCGTCTTTCCGGCGGAGATCGGCGGCGGTTTCGGCGGCAAGACGGTAACCTATCTGGAACCGGTCGCCACTCTGCTGTCACGAAAGTCCGGCCGCCCGATAAAGTTGCAGATGAACCGGGAGGAGGTGTTCAAATCCACCGGCCCGACCTCCGGCTCGTCCATGTGGGTGAAGATCGGCGTCACCAACGACGGCAAGATCACTGCCGCAGACGGTGTGTTCAAGTTCCAGGCCGGCGCGTTCCCCGGATCGCCGGTGATGAATGCGTGCCTCTGCGCGTTCGCACCGTACGACATCGCCAATGCGCGCACGGTCGGCTATGATGTCGTCAGCAACCGGCCGAAGGCCGCCGCTTATCGCGCGCCGGGATCGCCGATCTCCGCCTTCGCGGTGGAAAGCGTGATGGACATGCTGGCGCAGAAGATCGGCATGGATCCGCTGGAGCTGCGGCTGAAGAACGCCGCCCGCATCGGAACGCCCACCATCTATGGTCCGAAGCATGCCCATAACGGCTACGCCGAAACCATCGAGGCGCTGCTGAACCACCCAGCCTACAAGGTGCCTCTGGGCAAGAATCAGGGACGCGGCGTCGCGTCCGGCTACTGGTTCAACGGCGGCGGCGAATCCAGCGCCACCTTGCAGGTCAATGCCGACGGCACGGTGCTGGTCGCGACCGGCAGTCCGGATATCGGCGGCTCACGCGCCTCCATGGCGCTGATGGCGGCGGAGACTCTCGGCGTCGATTACAACCAGGTGCGCGCCATCGTCGCCGATACAGGATCGATCGGCTATACGCACGTGACCGGCGGCTCGCGCGTCACCTTCGCCTCTGGCATGGCGGTTGTCGAATGCAACCAAGACCGTCATCAAGGATCTTTGCAAGCGCGCCGCGATGATCTGGGACGTCGATCCGGAAGCGGTGATCTGGGACGACGGCTACGCCAAGCCGGCCGGCAGCAATGTCGGCGACTTCAAGCCGCTGTCATTGAAGGAGATCGCAGCCAAAGCGCCGCAGACCGGCGGCCCGATCACCGCCGCCGCATCCGTGAACGCCGGCGGCCAGGCGCCGGGCTTCTCCACCCAGTTCTGCGACCTGGAAGTTGATCCTGAAACCGGCAAGGTGAAGGTGCTGCGCTTCGTCGCCGCGCAGGATGTCGGCAAGGCAATCCATCCCAGCTACGTCGAAGGCCAGATCCAGGGCGGCGTCGTGCAGGGCATCGGCTGGGCGCTGAACGAGGAATACATCTACAACGACAAGGGCCGGCTGGAGAATGCCGGGTTCCTGGACTATCGCTGCCCGGTTGCGTCCGACCTGCCGATGATCGAGCCGGTGCTGGTGGAGGTGCCGAACCCGGCGCATCCGTACGGCGCGAAGGGCGTAGGCGAGGTGAACATCTGCCCGCCCATGGCCGCCATCGCCAATGCCATAGATCGCGCCATCGACCGTCGCCTGACGGAGTTGCCGATGTCGCCGCCGAAAATCCTTGCTGCGCTCGACGAGGCTTAGGACGATTCACGCCGTGTCCGATGCCCCTGCGCGTATTGTCTTCACCAGCGGGTTCAGCCGCCGCTACACCGGCGGCGTGACAGAATTCGCGATTGCGGCGAAGACGCTGCGTGGGGTCATCAAGGAGATGGACCGCCTGTTCCCCGGCCTCGGCGAACACCTGGAACAGGAAACCACCGTCGCCATCGACGGCGAAATCCACGAGGTCGGATATTTTCAAACGCTCCGACCCGGCTCAGAAGTGTTTTTCATTCCCCGCCTCGAAGGAGGTTGATCCGGTGGACACCGGTCCCGCCGATGCGTTCGCCCGCCCTCCCTCCTTCATGGGCGTGCCATTTTCGCGCGACCTCTCTGCCAGCCGCGCCGCCATTATCGGTGTCCCGTTCGACTGCGGCACCCACCCGGTGCGGATCGGCGCTCGCCTTGGCCCGGCGTCGATCCGGGAGCAATCGGCCCTGGTGCGCCGCTACGAGCCGCCGCACGACGATTTCGACCCGATCACCACGCTCGGCCTCGTGGATTGCGGCGACGCCGCGGTGACTCCCGGCGCCGTTCTGGAATCCTATGAAACCATCGAAGCCGCGATCGGTCATATCGTGCAGGCGGGAGCGGTGCCGGTTGCGCTCGGCGGTGACGGGGCCATCAGCCTGCCTCACATGCGGGCGCTGCACCGGGCGCACGCCGATCTGGTAGTGCTGCACATCGACGCGCACACCGACACCTATCCCAGCCACGGAACTGCCGAGCGCGATCGCTACAATACCGCCACCACCTTCAGCCGCGCGGCGGAAGAAGGCCTGGTCGACCTAGCGCATTCCTACCACATCGGCGCGCGCGGCCCGACCTACATGGATGGCGTGTTCGAGTTCACCCGCCAGAAGGGCTATCGCCTGATCCCCGGCGAGGATCTGTTCGCCCGCGGGTTCGACGACGTACTGGGCGAACTGCACACCCGTCTGGCCGGGAAGCCGGTTTACCTGTGCTTCGACATGGATTTCTTCGACCCGTCCTGCGCGCCCGGCGTCTGCACGCCGACCTGGGGCGGTGCGTCCGCACGGGAGGGCCTGGCTTTGATCAAGGCTCTCGCCGGACTGCGCTATGTTGGCTTCGAGGTGAACACCGTCAGTCCGCCGCACGATGTCGGCGGCACGACCGCGTTCCTCGCTGCCGCAGTCGTGCACCAGTTTCTGTTGCTGGCCTGCAAGTCACCGGCTCATCCGGACGCACCGCCCCAACTCCACCAGCCCGGGCGCCTGAGCTGATCGGCTGCCTTCCCGGCCTCTTCGGCGGTGGGGAACAGGCCGAAGCAGGTTGCTCCCGACCCGCTCATGCGTGCCAGCAGGCAGCCAGGTTGTTTCCGCATCTCGGCAAGCACTGTTCCGATCGCCGGGCACAGCTCCAGGGCCGCGGCCTCCAGATCGTTACTTAATTGAGCAAGCTGCAACGCCATTGCCGTCGCGCTCGGCCACGCCGCCGGCAGCTCCGGGGCCGCCGAGAAATTTCCCTTCCGCGCACGGAACACGTCGGCGGTGGCAACCGGAACTCCTGGATTGACCAGCACGATGCCACAGGCGGGCAGGGCAGGGGCGTCAGTCAATTCTTCGCCGATGCCACGCATGCGCATCGGACGGTTGTGCACACAAACCGGCACATCGGCACCCAGCGACAATGCCAGCGCCGGCACATCAACAGTTTCCGACGAAACATCCCACAGCCGCAACAGCACACGGAGCGCCGCCGCCGCGTCGGCCGAACCGCCGCCGATCCCCGACGCAACCGGCAGGTTCTTCGTCAGCACCATCCTGGCGCCCGGCGTTACCCCGGCGTGCCTCCCCAGCGCCCGGGCCGCACGCAGCACCAGATTGTCGCCCCCGGCGAGTGCGTCGGCAAACGGTCCCTCCACCGACAACGACAGGTCGGAGGCCGAAGCCGCCTGAACGACATCACCGACACGTGGAAACACAACCAGGCTGTCGAGCAGGTGGTACCCGTCGGCACGCCGGCCGGTAACGTGCAGGTAAATGTTGACCTTGGCCGGCGCGGTCTCCCGGTGAATGAGCCCGGTCAGGGGATGTGGCGTTCCTGCATCGCCGCCTGCGCCGTGGTCTCGTGCAGCTTCGCCTCCAGCCGCGCGGCGTCGGCGGGTAGCGGATTGAGCGTCAGCGCCCGGCGCCACTGATAGGTTGCTTCCATCTTGCGGCCCGCGGCCCAGTACGCGTCTCCCAGATGGCCGTTGATTGTGGCGTCTTCCGGTTCCAGCTCGGTGGCCCGCTCCAGCGTACGCACCGCGTCTGCGATTTCGCCCTGCCGCAACATCACCCAGCCGAGGCTGTCCACCACAGCCCCGTCCTCGGGACGCTGGCTGACCGCGCTCTCGATCATGTGGCGCGCATCGCTCAGATGTTCGCCGCGATCGGCCCAGCTATATCCCAGATAGTTCAGTACCACCGCTTGCCCCGGCGCAAGCCGGAGCGCCATGCGGAAATCGGCCTCCGCCCGCGGCCACTCGTTCGATTGCTCATAGGCGATGCCGCGGTCATAGAACAGCGGCCAGTCAGCCACGGACGGCGCGGAAATGCGGGCAATCGCCCGGCTGTAGGCGGTCGCCGCTGCCGGGAAGTCGGATTTCATGCGCAGGATGTCCCCCGCCTCGGCGTCGGGCAGCGAACTGTCCGGATACGCCGCCGACAGGGCATGAAGCTGCTGCAGTGCCTCCGGCTGGTCCCCGAGCTGACCTTCGATCTCCGCGCGACGAAGGGTGACGACGGCAGACAGCGGGTCGTCGTCCCCGATCGGCGCCAGCATCTGCAAGGCGCCTTCTGGGGCGTGGTCTGCGTCGAGCAGATCGGCCCCAAGCATCCTGGCCGCGGTAAAATCCGGCTTCGCGTTCAGCGCGAGCTGTACAAGGATCATTGCAAACTGATCCTGGTTGTCCTGTTGCAGCGCCGACCCCAGGTCGAGATAAGCTTGCGCAATCCCATCCAGAGGCGTGGCAACCGGCGCCCGCCGCACCCGGGCCGCAAGCGTCGGCAGTGAGATGCGCAGTATCGGAGCGGACTGGGCCGCGGCGCTCAATGTGTGGAGGGCCTCGGCCGCGCGACCTTGGCGCGCCGCGAAGCTGGCCAGGATCTCCGAGGTCTGCAAGCTGCGGAAACCCTGGTTCTCTGCCGCTACTCCATACAGCCGTGCCGCCTCGGCCGTGCGGCCTGCCTGGTCGGCGATCATCGCAGCATGCACCGCGAACGCCGCCCGGAAATGTGCGTCGCTCAGCAACGGCTCAAGCCCGGCGAGGGCGCTATCGGTCTGCCCTGAACCTTGCTCCGCCCAGGCCACGAGCAGTGGACGAATCAACTGTGAAAGGCCGGTCTGCGGCAGTGCCTCGAACCGCTGCAAGGCGCTCTGCCAGTCGCCGGCCAGGGCCGCCTGGTTCGCCAGCAGCATCTCCGCGAACGGATCTCCGGGCAACCGACGAGCCAGGCTTATCGCATCCGTCCGGCCGCTCGCGATTGCGGAAATCAGCGCCTGGCGCAGCAAATCCCGATTGGCCGGTGCGCCGGTGAGCGCCCGTTCGGTACTCCTGGGCGGCAAGAGCCTCATCGCCTTGACTGCTGGCGAACTGCGCATCCAGGAACGCCGAATAAATCCCCGTCGGTGCGGGCGGCGGCCCCTGCGTCGGATCATCCGCCCGCACGGGAGAGGCGGCGGCACAGGCTGCCAGGATGCTCAGCGACAGGGTCAGGGCTCGGCGGGTGGGGCGTGGCTCGTGCATGGCTGACATACTAACGATTCCGTGAGCACCGAGTCATCGTCTTTTGAAGCCATGCTCACGATTTCTTTTAAGGTGCCGCCAAGTGATCACATCCCGCCGGGATAGTTCGGCCCCCCAGACCCTTCGGGAGTGACCCAGTCGATGTTCTGGGTCGGGTCCTTGATGTCGCAGGTTTTGCAATGCACGCAGTTCTGCGCATTGATCTGCAACGCCGGCCGGCCCGCATCGGCGCCGATGATCTCATATACGGCGGCGGGACAATAGCGCGTCTCCGGGCTGCGATACCGCTCCCAGTTCACGCTGATCGCTTTCTCCGGGTCGCGCAGCCGCAGATGCGGCGGCTGGTCCTCCTCGTGATTCGTATTGCTGATGAATACCGAGGACAGCCGATCGAATGTCAGCACCCCGTCCGGTTTCGGGTAGTCGATAGGCGGGGCCTTGTCGGCCGGCAGCAGAGTCTCGTTGTCTGGGTGGGTATGATGCAACGTCCACGGTGCCTTGCCGCGGAACACGTATGTGTCCATCGCCGCATAGCTCAGTCCGCCCAGCAACCCGTATTTCGCAAAAGCTGGACGGATGTTGCGGACCGCGGAGAGTTCTTCCCACACCCAGCTCGCACGCAATTTTTCCGGGTAAGCCGTCAATTGAGCCGGCCGGTCGCCGGCCAGCGCTTCCGCGATCGCCTCCGCCGCCAGCATGCCGGACTTCATTGCCGTATGCGTGCCTTTGATCTTCGGCACATTCACGAATCCCGCCGCATCACCGATCAGTGCACCGCCCGGGAAGATCAGCGTCGGGATCGACTGCAACCCGCCTTCGTTCAGTGCGCGAGCGCCGTAGCTGATGCGCCGCCCACCCTCGAAATGATGCCGCATTGCCGGATGGGTCTTGAACCGCTGCATCTCGTCGAACGGCGACAGGAACGGATTGCGGTAATCCAGCCCGACGACGAAGCCGTAGGAAATAAGGTTGCTACCGAAATGATACAGGAACGACCCGCCATAAGTCTGCCGGTCCAGCGGCCATCCGACCGTGTGCTCGATCAGGCCGGGCTTATGGCCGGCCACCGGTACCTCCCATAATTCCTTGATGCCAATTGCATAAGTCTGCGGGTCGTGGCCCTCGCGCAGATGGAACTGCTCGAACAGCCGCTTGCTCAACGATCCGCGGCAGCCCTCTGCAAACAGCGTGTAGGGCGCGCGCAGTTCCATGCCGCGCTGGTACGTGCTGGTCGGCTTGCCATCCTTGCCGATCCCCATGTCGCCGGTGGCTATCCCCAGCACCCGGCCGTTTTCTTCCAGCAACTCGGCTGCCGCGAAACCGGGATAGATCTCCACGCCCAGCGCCTCGGCCTGCTGTCCCAGCCACCGCACCACATTCCCCAGCGATACGATGTAATTGCCGTGGTTATTCATTTGCGGCGGCGTTGGCAGCCGGCGCGCCGCCGTTGCGGTCAGGAACAGGAACCGATCTTCACCAGCCGGTGTGTTCAGCGGCGCGCCCTGGTCCGCCCAATCGGGGATCAGCTCGTTCAACGCCCGCGGTTCCAGCACCGCTCCCGACAGGATGTGCGCGCCGACCTCCCCGCCTTTTTCCACCACGCAGACCGAGGACTCCGGTGCCACCTGCTTCAGCCGGATCGCCGCCGCCAACCCCGAAGGACCGGCGCCAACAATCACCACGTCGAACTCCATTGCCTCCCGCGGGCCCGGATCGTCCGCCATACGCTGCCTCCCTGTTCCGCGGCGAACCTAGAGTATCCGTCATTGTCAAGCGAGATCACGCAGCCCGACCGGCAACTTCAACGGACCGACGCCGATCAAGCGAACACAGCGTCACTCCGTTCGCGACCGCCCGCGCTTGCGCCCTCCACTCACGACCTCAGGGCAGCCACGCCGCGCTGCACCTCGATACCAATCAGCAGGCTCTGCCCGATGCGCTGCGCCCGTTCGATCAGCCGCGCGGCCCCGGCCGGCGGGCACACTCGGTGCGCCGTTTCCACGAACAGTTCCAGCCAGCGCGTGAAGTGCGCCGCTTCCAGATCCAGCGGCAGATGCGCGGCCATCGGCTGGCCATGATACCGCCCGCTCATCAGCGCCACCGACGACCAGAACGCGCTGATCTGGGCGATGTGCGCCTCCCAATCCTTCACCACCGCGAATTTCGGTCCCAGCAGCGGGTCCAGCCGCGCCGCGCCATAGAATTCGCGAACCAGGCGCTCCAGGATCGGCTCGTCCAGCCCCGTCGCCTCCATGATCTCGCGCGTCAGTGCCGCCCGCCGTGCGGGTCCCTCCGGTACCGGCGAGGACGCCGCGCTCATCGGGTGGCGAAGCGGGGGAACAGCACGTTGTTTTCGATGTGCACGTGCTCCATCAGGGCGTCCGTGAAGTCCCGGCACCCCGCGTACAGCCCGCGCCAGGTCGTGCAGTCGAAGCCGAACGCGGGCAGCGGGAGGGTGGTCAAATGGCTCATCCAAGTCTCCAACGAATTTGGTATTGCAAATACCATTTCAGCTAATAGCCCATTATGGTATCGTCAATACCAAATTCTGGGCCTCTCCATCATGCGCCTGCTCGCCTCCACCGACCTCGCTCTTCGCGTTCTGATGCTGCTCGCCGCCGACCCGCCTGGCCGCAAGGTCAGCGTAGAGGCGCTGTCGCAAGAACTTGGCGGTCAGTCGCGCCACCATCTGCACAAGATCGTCCAGGAACTCGCCGCCCTCGGCCTGGTCCGCACGACCCGAGGTGCCGCCGGTGGGGTGCGCCTCGCCGTCGCGCCGGAGACGGTACGCATCGGCGGCCTGATCCAGCAACTGGAAGCGGACCAGCCCGTCGTCGAGTGTTTCCGCACCGATGGCGGCTGCTGCACGTTGACCGCTGGTTGCCGCCTGCGAGGTTTTCTCTGTCAAGCCCGGGACAGCTTCTACCGCAGTCTGGACGCTCGCACGCTGGCGGAGTGTCTGCCGGACGCGGAGCCGGTTCATGCTTGACCTGTCGATCGCCCGTGCCGTGCATGTGGTGGCGATCGTGCTGTGGATCGGCGGCGTCGGTTTCGTCACCACGGTATTGCTGCCCTCCATTCGTCGCTCGCGGCCGCCCGCTGAATGGTTTCCGACCCTCCGCCAGGCCGAGGCGCGGTTCGCGCCGCAGACGCGATGGACCACCGCGATTGCCGGGGCAAGCGGGCTTTACATACTGTGGCGGTTGGATGCGTGGAGCTGGTTCCTGTGGCTGCGTTTCTGGTGGCTCCATGCGATGGTGCTGATCTGGTTCGTCTTTACGATGATGCTGTTTGTGCTGGAGCCGCTTTTGCTGCACCGACTGCTCGCTCGTCGCGCAGCGGTGTCACCGGAAGCCACCTACCGCCGGTTCGAATGGTTGCACCGCGTACTTCTGGTGCTCGGTCTGCTGACCGTGGCAGGTGCCGTCGCCGCCGCCGGCTAGACCATGATCGCCTCAGGATGAGCGCGCACGCTCCAGGCAAGCCAGCCTGTTGCGAAAAGCGGGGCGGACCGGCAGGAAAGCGCGATGGATGCGCTCGCCGCCTTGCGGCTGCAGATCGAGTGGGGCGCCGACGAGGCGCTGGAGGACACGCCCGTTGATCGGCTGCGCCCGGTGGCGCCCGAGTGGCAAGCCCCGCCTGAACGTCCGCCGCTCCCCACGCCCGCCCCGGCAACCCGGGCCACGCCGCTCGATCGCGCCCGCGATGCGGCTGCGAACGCCGGGACGCTCGACGCACTGAAGCAGGCGATCGCGGCATTCGATGGTTGTGTCCTGCGCGACACGGCCGCCAATACGGTGTTGCCGGAAGGGTCCCCGGGCTCGCTGCTGCTGATCGGCGAGGCACCCAGCGCCGATGACGACCGTGCCGGCCGTCCCTTCGCCGGACCGGCTGGTGCCTATCTCGACAAGATGTTGGCGAGCATCGGGCTGCAACGCGCCGCGCTGCTGATCGCGCCTCTTGTTCCCTGGCGACCGCCCGGTGACCGGCCACCCAGCCAGACGGAACTGGCTGTCTGCCTGCCATTCCTGATGCGGCTGATAGGCCTCAGCCGGCCCACGCTCGTGCTCGTGCTCGGGCCGCTGGCGAGTCGGACATTGGTCGGCTCGGCCACGTCCGGGCGCATCCGGCGCGGAACCTGGATCGATCTGCCGGTGCCTGGGCTCGGCACCGTGCGGACGCTGTCGACCCACAGCGTCGCCACCGTGCTCGGCCAGCCCGGATTGCGGCGCGACGCCTGGGCCGATCTGCGCGCCGTCCGAAGAACCCTGGACGCGCCGCTCGCGGCAAAGTGAGGCCAGGACAGCCCCTAAGTCGCTGATTCGCGCCCGCCGTGTCTAAAAATCCTTAACTTTTTGCATGACTTGGGGTTGCCTCGAGGGTGGGTGGCCGTTAGGCCGACCCGCATGCGAGGGATCGGTCACACGCTCTCCCGCCTTCCCGTCGCCCGGGCACTCGTTGCCGGTGCGGCGATCCTTGCCACCGCTTCTTTCGCGGCGGCGCAGGCACAGGAGGCGGGAACGGGGGAACAGACAGCCATGGCGATCCCCCGCATCGAGGTTCCCGGAGCAAACTCCGGGGTTGGTTTGCCACAACCGCTGACACCCAGCGACGCTGCCCGGGTCCGTCGTATCTTTACGGATCAGACGCACGGACGAATGGACGAAGCACTGCGCGAAACCACCAATCTGGACAGCAACCTATTGCTCGGCTCAATCCTGGCCGACCGCTATCTGGGACGGTTCCATCATTCCACCGTCAGGGAACTTACCGGCTGGCTGAGCGACTACGCCGGTCAGCCTGAGGCGCCGGCAATCCTGGCGTTGCTGACGCGCCGTTTGCCGCATGGTGCGCGTCCTCCGAAGCTGACACCGGCAGCCTGCCTCGATGCCGCGCCACACTTCAACCCGGCGACGAGCAGCGACGATCCGGCAGATCCCCAGGTGCCCCGCAGTCCGGCGCTGGAACATGAGATCGCGCAACGAATGCAAGCGGGACGGTTCACCGATGCGTTGCGTCTGATCGGTCGGGCCAAAGGGCTTCAGCCCTCCGCCGCCGCGCTGCTGCAAGGGGAAGTTGCCCGCGCATTGTTCGCCGAGAACCAGGATCACGAGGCGTTGCAGGCCGCTCGCACCGCCCTGACAGCCGCCAGGCAGCCTGACCAGCCCGGTCTGGCCGCCTTCATCGGTGGTTTGGCCGCCTGGCGGACCGGCCACATCGAAGAGAGCCGGCAATATTTCGAGATGGCCGCCGATGCGGGCATGGCACCGGCGCGCCTGCGGTCGGCCGGCGCCTTCTGGGCCGCGCGCGCCGCCCTGCGGCAGCGCGATCAGGAAGGGTCGACGGTCTGGCTGGAAAAAGCTGCGGCTGACAAATCCACCTTTTACGGCCTGCTCGCCCGCCGGAAACTGGGTTGGCCTATCGGCCTGATCCCGACCCAGGGAACGCTCGGCCTCGCCGATGTCAACGCCCTGGCCGCCACGCCGACCGGGATGCGCGCCTTCGCCCTGTTGCAGGTGGGGCAGCGCATCCGCGCCGAGCAGGAGTTCGGCTGTCTCTGGCCCCAGATCAAGGACGACCCGGGTCTCCGGCGTGCCTTGCTGCTGGTGACATCGCAGGCCGGCCTGACCGGGTTGGCCGGGCAGATCGCCCAACTGATCGAGGCGTCCGAGGGCATCCCCGCCGATGATCAGGAGAGGCCGACCCCCAGCCTGCGCCCGTCCGGCGGATTCCGTTTCGACCCTGCACTCGTGTACGGCGTGACGCGCGCCGAATCGAATTTCGATCCCGACGCGGTATCCCCCGCGGGAGCCCGCGGCCTGATGCAGATCATGCCGGTCACGGCCCGGTCTATCACCGGCAACGCGCGGCTGAAGCGCGACCGGCTGACGGAACCCGGGTTCAATCTGGAACTCGGCCAGAAATGGGTGCTCTCGCTCGCCGGTGACGACGCGATCGATGGCAGCCTGATCGGTCTGCTCGCCAGCTACAACAGCGGCCTTGGCGGCTACGGGAGCTGGAAGGGCCAGATCCGCGCCGGGGATGATCCCCTGCTGTTCATCGAATCGATCCCGGTGACCGAGACAAGGCGGTTCGTCCAACGGGCCCTAACCTACACATGGTTATACGCAGCCCGCCTCGGCCTGGCCGCCCCCAGCCTGGACGAGATCGCGGACGGCGAATTTCCCCGCTTCCCCTCAAAGTCCCAGGGCGGCAAGATACTGGTCACCCTGCACTGAGGCCCTCCGGCCGGGAGCAACCTGCATGGCCCGCATCGACGAAAGCCGGCCGTTCATTCCGGTGAATATTGCGGTGCTGACCGTCTCCGACACCCGCACCGCCGCCAACGACACCTCCGGCGACGCCCTGGCGCAGCGGATCGTCACGGCCGGCCACAAGCTCGCGGCGCGCGCCATCGACAAGGACGACCCGGAGGCGATCGAGCAGCGGCTGCGCGGCTGGATCGCCGATCCCACCATCGACGTGGTGATCACCACCGGCGGTACCGGCATCACCGGCCGCGACGTAACGCCGGAAGCGTTCGAGCGCGTCATGGAGAAACGCATCGAGGGCTTCGGCGAACTGTTCCGCATGCTGAGCTACCAGAAGATCGGCACCTCCACGATGCAGTCACGCGCCATCGGCGGTGTTGCCGGCGGCACGTACCTGTTCGCGCTGCCGGGCAGCACCGGTGCCGTGAAGGACGGATGGGACGACATATTGCTGTCCCAGCTCGATAACCGTCACCGTCCGTGCAACCTGGTGGAGCTGATGCCGCGCCTGCAGGAGCATCTCAAGCCGGCAGCGGAGTGATACGGCCGGAACCTGCACAGCGCCCCTCGCAAAAATTGGGACACTCCGGCCTTTACCCCGGCCGGGCGCCAGCCCATCATTGCACGATGTCCGACCAGCCCGACGATCTGGTGCTGCAGCACCTTCGGCTCATACGGGCCGAACTGCGCGACGTGCGAACCTTGACGCTCCGCCTCGCCGACCAGGGGCGCCAGCTCGATCAAAGGATCAGTCACGTCGATCAGCGGATCAGTCAGGTCGATCAGCCGATCGACATGCTCAAGGATGATCTGGAGCTGATCATCAGGACGGAGCTGATGGGCCAACTCGGCCATTTCGAGACCGTGATGGGAACCCAGCTCGACACTCTCTCCACCCGCGTGGCCGCGTTGGAGCGGCTCGGCCCCGGCAGATGACTGGAATCGCTCCGCTCCAGAAGCGCATGAATCGGCTCGTGGACAAAGAGCTGGAGCACCCTCAGTCATGCTGAGACGCTAGCGATTTCGCTGCAGCCGGCGTCTGGCGCGATGCGTGTGGGCGGCGGCCTTCGCGGCAAATGTCGCCATCAGCGCTCCGGGCCAGCGCAGCCGGCGCTGGTAGCTGTTGCGTGGTAGTTTGTGCATTGCTCGCATTTCCTCCCGTGTTGGCCATGAGTTTGCCACGTCGATGCGTGGCGGCCCCATGTTTTCGGGGCGCTCGAGCGTCAGAGCTGAAAGCAGATCCGGTGCCGCCGCGACCCGTGCGGTCAACGGCGGACTGAGACCGAACAGAGCGTCGAACGTGGCGATGAGCGAAGTGTGATCGAAGGGTGGTCCATTTTCCGGCGGGCGGATGACGCTTCCCGCCTGCACATAGGGCGACACGATCACGGTCGGCACGCGTGGGCCGAAGCGATCGAACGTAAATCCGTTCCGCGCCGGGCGCCCGACAGGAGTCGCCGCCGGTGGCACGACATGGTCGTAGCACCCGCCGTGTTCGTCGAATGTAATCACCAACAGCGTGCGATCCCAGCCGGGGCCGGCGCGGACTGCATTGTACAAGTTCCCAACCAGTTGCTCGGCATACGCGACGTTGTGGGGTGGATGGGCATCGTTCGGCACGCGGCGCAGCAGGTGATTGGCGAAGTAACGCGGTTCGACGAAGCTGTAATTCGGCAACTCGCCGCATGCTGCATCGTCGAGGAATTCGGCATCGAAAAAGCGAAAATGCGTTGGGATACGAAGCCACAGATCAGCCAGCGCCGCCGTCTGCGGCACGTCGTGGAAATACACTTTCCAGCTTCGCCCACGTGACTCCAGCCGCCGGAAAACGGTGGTCAGGAAAAGCGGGAGTGGGATAGCCCCATTGTCCACCAGCCCACCGCTCTGCCCCGTGTGGGCGAACAGCCGGTTCGGCCAGGTCTCGCACGGCGCCGAGGCAAACCAGCGATCGCAGACGCCGAAACTGCGCGCCAGCGTACTCAGCACGGGCAACTGTTCCGGAGAGAAACAATGCATCACCTCCCGAGGTTCAGGTGCCTTCCCGTTGGCGGGCTGACGCAGGTAATTGTCCACGAAGCCATCCATCCGCGGCGTGCCATCGGGGTGCAGGCCATAGATCTGCGTCGAGATATCCTCGAACAGTTCGCCGGGATCAGGATCGGGCAGGGTGGCGGTTTCAGGAGACAGGGTTCCGTCGTTCCAGACCGGGATCTGCTCCACGGCAGCGTCGTCACGATGCCAGGGATTGGTCTCGTCACCACGCAAGCCATCGAAATCAGGTCGGTCGCGGTACAGCCATCCGAGCATGGAGTTGAAGGATCGATTCTCCAGCATAAGAACCACGACGTGTTCGATCCGGGCCATCAGCGGAGAGCAACGGCCAGAACGCCGGCCGGTTCCGGGTCCACCTCCGCTCCGGTCAGCGGCACCGGCTTGGCTGGTCTGTCGTTCATCGGTCATTCTCCCATCGACAATCGCGGGGGGTAGCATGCGCACGATCGACCAACTCGCCCAGGCTCTCACTGACGGGCAAACAACCAGCCGTGCGCTGGTTGAGGAATGCCTCGCTCGGATCGCCGACCCGAACGGTGAAGGCGCGCGCGCCTTCATCAAGGTGTACGCCGATTCCGCGCGGGCGATGGCCGATGCCATGGATGGGTTGCGCCGCGCCGGACGCATCCCGGGACGCTATGCCGGCATCCCGGTCAGCCTGAAGGATCTGATGGATGTTGCCGGAGAAACGACTGCGGCCGGATCGCGCGTGCTGGCAAACGCGCCCCCGGCCACGGCGCACGCCGCGGTGGTGCAGCGCATGCTGGCCGCCGGGTTCATTCCCGTGGGGCGCACCAACATGACCGAGTTCGCATTCTCCGGACTCGGCATCAACCCGCATTACGGCACGCCGCGCGCGCCCTGGGACCGCGTCGCCGGCCATATTCCCGGCGGCAGTTCCTCAGGCGCGGCGGTGTCGGTCGCGGACGGCATGGCGGCGGCGGCTCTGGGCACGGACACCGGAGGATCATGCCGCATCCCGGCCGCCTATTGCGCCATCGTGGGGTTCAAGCCGACGGCCAGGCGCGTACCGATTGCCGGCGTGCTGCCACTGGCGCCGAGCCTGGATTCCGTCGGTCCCTTGGCTCCCTCCGTCAGTTGCTGCGCGATCATCGACGCAGTGCTGTCCGGGATGGAACCCGCAGCGCCGACCCGGGCCGATATTGGCGGTCTGCGCGTCGCGGTGCCGGAGAATTATGTGCTCGACGGGATGGATGACACGGTCGGCGCCACATTCGACCGGGTGCTTTCGATCCTGTCATCAGCGGGCGCGCGTCTCGTGCGGACACGCTTTCCCGAACTGGACGAATTGCCGGCCATCAACGCAAAGGGCGGGTTCGCAGCGGCAGAAGCCTATGCATGGCATCGTGCGCTGCTCGGCGAGCATGGCGACAAGTATGATCCGCGCATTCGTGTCCGCATCGGGCGCGGCGCTGCGATGACCGCGACAGACTATCTTGAGCTGGTGGCGGCCCGCGGGCGGCTGATCGCCGGATTCGATGGACGGGCCGAAATGTTCGACGTGATTGCCATGCCCACCTCGCCGATCCTGCCCGCGCGTATCGCCGACCTCGATGATGAGCACGAGTATGGCCGGGTGAACCTGCTCGGACTTCGTAACACCGCCGTGACCAACTTCCTCGATCGCTGCGCAATCAGCCTGCCCTGTCATCATCCGGGCGAACCGCCGGTTGGCCTGATGCTGATGGGCAAGACGATGGAGGACGCGCAATTGTTGTCGGTTGCGGCCGGGGTAGAAGCTTTGCTGGGGAGCCACATTGCGGCCCGACCCTAGCTCATATTTCGCGAGCAATTTCATCAGCCTAAGATCGCTGCGCGATTCCAGTCAGGCTGCTATTGCTCTGGCCAGCCGGCCGCCTCGGCCTGTGTCAGCTTGTATCCGGCGCTGGATGCAGCAGCGCGGTCAGCAGCAGCATGCCGATCACGGTGAGTGACACGATCGTGAAGCCGTCCTTGTACGACAACACGTTCGCCTGGTTGCGCACGGCCTGGGCCAGCAGCGAAGCCGCGCGGGCGGACGCGCCCGCCAATCCGTCGGACTGTGCCAGCACCGCGTCGGTGTAGGCATCAAGGCGCACCCCCACCCGCGTTCCGCCAGACTGCACATACTGTCCCAGCAAGTTTGACGCCACCTGCTCGCGAACGCGGACATAAGTCTGCATGAACGCGTTGCCGAACTCCCCGCCGAGCAAACGCGCCGTCTGCAGCAGCACGCCGAACGTGATGGCATCGGCCGGCCGCAGATGCCGAACCGCAAACAGCACGATTGCGATCAGCGCCGCCGATTGCCCGAACGCCTGAAGCACCTGCGACGGCAGGAAATCGTCCGTCGCCCAGTCCTGGGTGATCTGCGCTCGCCATCGCGCAGGCAATACCGACCGCGCATATCCCCATGGCAAGCATGATCCGCGGGTCTATCCAGCGCAGCACCGTCGCAATCAGCGGCGCCAGCAGAAACTGCGGCACCGCAATCCACAGCAGCACTTTGCCGACCTCCAGCGACCGGAAATTCTGGATGGTGGTCAGGTATTGCGGGATCAGATAGCTCGTCGAGAGAATGATGAAGCGATAAAGCACCAGAATCGTCATCAAAAGCGCGATGTTCCGCTGCAGGACGAAACGCAGATTGATCCAGGAATGCTCCGCGAACAACGCCTGCAGTATGAACGCAGCGATCAGCACAGCGCTGCCCAGCAGCAGCCCACAGATCAGTCCCGAATTCAGCCAGTCGAGCCGATTGCCCTGATCGAGTGCCGCGTACAGCATCGAGAACCCGGCGGCGGCATAGAACATGCCCCACCCATCGGCGTTACGCAGCGCCTCGCGGTTTATCGGTCGCTTGGGCATGCCGAAATGCACGCAGATCAGCATCGGTATCGCCAGCAGCGTGCCTTGCCAGAAAATCCAGTGCCAGGTGAAATAATCGAGGTACCACCCTTCCAGCGAGGCCGGAATGTTGAGCGACAGCTCCAGGTTCAGCCCGTAGGCGGCTATCCCGTACGGCCAGAGCGGAGGCGGCAGGCTCTGCACGACGAATCCGATAGTCAGCGGAATGAAGGTGCCCGAACTCAGCCCGGCGATCGCCTGCCCGATCAGCAGGCTCGGCAGGTCCGGCGACAGCGGAATCAGCCCGGAGGCCAACGCGAAGACGCTGGCGGAAATCACCAGCACCCGCCGCACGCCGAACACCAGGCCGAACCATGCGGCGAGCGGCCCGACACACATCTGCCCGACAGTCCCGGCGGTCGTGATCCAGGCCCCTTGGTCGAACCCCGCATGCACGGCTCCGCGCAGGTCCGCGAGGCCGAACGTGGTGATGCGGGTATACAGCGTGGAAATGATCGCGCCCAGCAGCACCGCGGCAATGCCCACGAAGGGGCGGCCGCAGGCCGGCTGCGCCGGTGCGTCATGATGCGCTGCCGGCGCAAGGCGGGCGACGCTGGCGCTCATTTCTGGACGCTTCCGGTGCCGCTCTCGTCGGTGCGGATGGTGGTTTCGACCGACATTCCCGGACGCAGCCGGTCGCCAAGGCCGCCATCGTCGTCCAGTGCCACCTTCACCGGGATGCGCTGAATGACCTTGGTGAAGTTGCCGGTGGCATTATCGGGCGGCAGCAGCGCGAATTGCGAACCTGTCGCCGGAGACCACGACGCCACGTGGCCGTGCAGGACCACGCCGGGGAATGTATCGATGCGGATTTCGGCCGGCTGCCCGACCCGCATGTGGGTGAGCTGCGTTTCCTTGTAGTTGGCAATCACATACAGATGCGGCAGCGGCGCCACCGTAATCACCTGCGTGCCGATCCCGACATACTGGCCGGGATAGACACGCCGCTGCCCGACGATCCCGTCGGTGGGCGCGGTAATCCGCGTGTAGCCCAGATTGATCTGGGCCAGATCGCGCATCGCCTGCGCCGCCTTCAGATTGGCATCGAGCTGCGCCTCCTGCGTGTGCTGCACATCGAGCTGCCGCACCGCCCCCTCCAGCGCGGCAGCCGATTGCAGCACCTGCGCGTCCGAGAGCTTCGCCGCCGCGTCCGCCTGTTCCACAGCCTGTGCGGTGCCGACGATGCGCGTTTCGAGCAGCTTGTGCTGCCGCTCGGCCTCCAGGTGATTGCGCAGCGCGGTCGCGCGGCTGCCCTCGACCTGCGCCTGCGCCGCCGCGATATTCGCCGCCTGCAACACTTCCTGAGCCTTCAGGTTGGCGATCGCCGCGCGAGCCGCGGCGACGTTCGCTTGTGCCTGATCGAGCTGTGCCCGGAACGGCGCGTCGTCGATTTCCACCAGCAACTCGCCGGCGCCGCACGTGCTGGAAGTCGCCGACCGGAACGGCACTGACCCGTCCCGCCACTTGCGCGGAAAGCGGTGTCAGGTCGGCCTGCAAATAGGCATCATCGGTCCATTGCGGCCCGGCGGCGCCGATCCACCGGTCCCAGTTCAACGTCACCGCGGCGGCGAGGCCCCCCGCCAACAGCACGGCCAGCACCCGCGGTGCAAGAGCCGCGAGCCGATGGCCGATACGCCAATCCTTCCAGTCCGTAACCGATCCCTGGCGAGACAGTTGCGTCCCACCCCCGGCATCGCCCTGTGGAGCCTCTGGCATGGCCGTATCCATGCACGGCTTTGGCGGAATCTCAACAAACGGATCGGTTAGGACGATTGATCGGCCGCACGCCGCAGCGTCAGCCTGTCCTGCAGTCGCTTCATCGAACGCATGGCTCGCCGAGTTCTTCGACCACGAAGCCGCTTGCCACCACCAGATTGACCCACGTGCTCAGCGTGCGATGAAAGTCGGCTCCTGAAACGACGGGGTGCTGGCGCGTTGCTCGGCGGTAACCGCGCCGAACCACCACCGGTCCATCCGCCCATCGATGTTGCTGAAGTAACCGCCTATCTCGATGGCTCGCAAGTCCGTCAGCTCCCGATCCGGCGCGTCACACCGCGACGCTTCCCAGCCGTTCCAGCAAGGTCCGTGCACGCGCCTGCTTCGTGGCGTCGGGATCTCGTGCAACGATGCGCTGCAGCACGGAAATCGCGCGCCGGTCGCCAGCTTCGCCCAGTTCGAAGGCGCGGGTGTCGCGTTTGTCGAACCACTGACGATCGAATGGTTTCAGCGCAAGTGGCAGGCGTTTCCAGTAGTATTTCAGCGCATCGGATTTCCACCCGGCATAGACGTCGTCCCACGACAGCGGCTGGCCGTCCGCATTGGCGTTGTCGGGGTTGAACGGTTCGGACACCATCTGGTAGCGCACATCCATCGACATGCGCAGCTTGTCGCTGCGATTGGGCACGCCCTTGTGCACCTCCATGCTGTGGAAGATCAGCACGTCACCGACAGCGAACGGGCCGGAGGCCCAGCGTCCTTCGAGCGGATCGGTGATCTCGATTCCGCCGGCGCCAAACCCGATGTCGAAATCGAACACGCCCATGCGGTGCGATCCGGCGGCAACCTGCAGCGGGCCGACCTCCATCGGGCAGTCGATCAGCGGCATCCAGGCGGTATAGACCTCCTCGGTCCCCTGCACGTTGGGAAAATCCTGGTGCGCCTTGGTCGTGAATTCGTCGCGTTGCGGGAATATGTTGCGCATCAGCACACGCGGATGCGGAAATACCGGACCGCCGAGCAGCCGCTCGAAGCACCCGATCAGCGCGGGATGGTGCTTGAGCGCGTGATACGATTCCAGCCGATTGATCTGGCGCAGGACCGTCAGATAGGCCGGATCGGGATCGACACAGAAACCGCGCTGGTCGGCGACCGCCGCCGCCACCGGAGCATCACGGCTCAGCCAGCCGGCATCGCGTGCGATGGCGCCGACCTCGCGCTGCACGGCGGCGACGGCGGCACGTGGCAGCAGACCGCGCAGGAACAGGTAACCATCCTCTCGCATGCGCTCGGCAAGCGCCGCAGCATCGTCGGCAAGGTTGCTGGAATCACGAAATGGTTTCATGGCTACGCGTAAATCCCGATGGTTCGGTCAGGACGACGTGTCACTCACCGTCGCGGCCGGCGATCTCCTCCGGCGACACATCCTGCGCGATCCTACAACCCGTTCCCCGGCCCTGCGTAGGGGCAAGTTGACGGCCACTGCTCGGCATTACATCCTGGTCATAGTCCAGAAAAGGGACCATCGATGGCTGTGAGCCGTACGACACGCGTCAACCTGCTGATCGCCAACGGTCATTTCCTGTCGCATTTTTATGTTCTGTGCATGCCGCCGATGTTCCTTGTCTGGCAGCGGGTATTCCATGTCAGCTTCGCCGTGCTCGGCCTCAGCGTCGCGGCAATGTCGGCCACCACCGCGCTGTTGCAGACCCCCGTCGGGTTCCTGGTCGATCGCCACGGTGCGAAATACTTCCTGGTTGGCGGCGCACTGCTGATGTCGCTGTCGATGGCGGCAATGGGACTGGCAACGAGCTTCTGGCAGATCCTGGTTCTGGCGACGCTGTCCGGCGTCGGCAATTCGGTCATTCACCCGGCGGATTATGCGATCATCAGCGGCTCGGTGGACAAGGACCGCATGGGCCGCTCCTTCTCGCTGCATACGTTCAGCGGAAACCTCGGGTTCTCATTGGCGCCCCCGATCATTGCGGTACTGACGCTCACCATCGGCTGGCGTGCCGGCCTGATCCTGGTCGGGCTGCTCGGCGTACCGGTGGTATTGTCCATCCTGTTACAGAGCGGGATCCTGAAGGACCAGATACGGCACGAAGCATCGCCGGCGAAACTGTCGGGTCGGGAGCTGCTGACCAGCCGCACCATGCTGCTGTTCTTCGCCTTCTTCATGCTGGGCTCGATGGCCGGCGCCGGCGTGCAGTCCTGGCTGGTGACCGTGCTGCACACCGTCAAATCCATGAGCCTCCAGGCCGCCTCTACCGCCCTGACCGGCTACATGATCGGATCGACCTGCGGCGTGCTGGTGGGCGGCTGGTTCTCCGATACCTACAAGCGGCACTTGCTGGTGTTCGCGGTGGCACTGACGATCGGCTCCGCGGTGCTGGTCCTCACGGTGAACTGGCTCAGCCTGCCGGATCTGGCGGTGATCGCGCTGATGTTCTGCTCCGGCCTGACGTTCGGTGCCAGCCGCACGCCGCGTGACGTCATGGTGAAGGACGCCGCGCCGCCCGGACAGATCGGCAAGGTGTTCGGTTTCGTCAGCGCCGGGCTGCCGCTCGGCTCTGCCGTTACGCCGGTGCCATGCGGGTTCCTGATCGACCGAGGCGATCCGGAACTGGTGCTGGTGCTGGTCGCGGTGATCCTGCTGTTAAGCGTGCTATGCTGCGGAACCGCACGCGGACTGGCGGGCAGGCAGGCGGTGGTTCCGGCCACAGGTTGAGTTCGTGGGCAGGACCCGTTTCCGGGTATCAACGATGGTCTCGCTTGGCCTGGGCGACCTTGGTCGCTTTCGACACCCGTCCGACCTCGCGCGGGTCCATTCGGACGGAGCGTTGCTTGCTGGCCTTGGCCTGCATGCCCTCCGACGGGGTGACGCCCGAGCCAGGATGGTGCGACACCGCCGCCTGCTTGGCGTCCAGCGCCTTGCGCAGCACTTGCGTCGCGGTCGGCCTGTTCAGCTTGCGCAGTGCGGCCGTCACCCGCTTCAACGCCTCGACCAAAACCGCGGTCTTGCCCTCTGAACCGGTGTTGTCGCGGGCCGGGGTCGCCCCCCGCGGATCGGTCTTTCCGCGCATCTCCCGCTGCTGCTGACGCGCGATGCGGCGGGAGCGATCGCGTGCCTCGCGCAGCCGTTTGCCCAACGCTTGCAGTTCCTCCTTGGTCAGCGTGTCTGCAGTCGGTGGAACGGTCTGCGCGACCATTTCGCGCTCAGCTATGCTCAGCAGCCGGGCATCGTATTCGGCGGATGTGCTCATCAGGCCGTCTCCTTTGGTCGGGCGCCCGAAACAACTCGTATCATTGGCTTGACAGCATATGCGAAGAAATCAGGCCGACGGCTCATTAATATCCCCCGGCCTCCGCCATCAGATGGCGACGGGCGCAGCGGAGGTGGCGCGGAAACGGCGCTGGCTTGCGCGCCGCCCCTCGGTGCCTGATACAGCCGCCTGAAATTCAGGAGTGCACCACATGGCAACCATCCCGAAAATCCTGCAGCCGCATATCAACACGGCGTTTCCCGATTTCGTCTGCCTGGTCGCCACCGCGCTGCCGAACGGCTACGCACAGGTCAGCCCGCGCGGCAGCACCATGGTCTATGACGACGACCATCTTGCTCTCTGGGAACGTGGCAAGGGGTCCACCAATCAGAACCTGAAGGACGGCACCAAGGTCACGGTCTATTTTCGCAAACCCTCGCTCCGCGCCGACGGCACGCTGCCGAAAGGCGGAATTGCCCGCTTCTACGGCACGGCCGCGGTGCACAAATCCGGCCCGGCGTATGAGGAAGTATGGCGGCGCCTCGTCCAGCCTGAAAAAGATCGTGATCCCGAGAAGAAAGGCTTTGCCGTGCTGATCAGGCTGGAACGGGCCGAGGACCTGGACGGCCAGCCGCTTCCCCAGGCATAGGCCGCCGATCGACCACTCTCCCCCGCCCGGCAGGTCCCCCCTATATTGCCGGCAATGGCCGGATCGATGCCCTCGCCGCCCGATGAACTGATCGCCTCCGCCGTGGAGGACGGTATCCGCCGTTACTTCGCCACCCGGCATGCCCAGGTGCAGGACTTCGTGGACCGTCATTTCTCGTTGCGCGGCGCGCTCCGCCTGCATCGTGCGGCACTCGGCCTGGACATCCTGCGCGCCCCGGCAAATCTGGTGCTGGCCGCGCCCCATGCCGCGATGAAGGCCACTGGGACGCTGGCAGGCAAACTGGGCGCGACCGGTCTCGGCCACGAACTGGCGCGACGCAACCTGGTGCTGCGTACCGACGTGTCCCGACGGATCGAATACCTGATCCACAGCGATCTGTTGCAACTGCCCCAGCCAGGCATCACCCCGGCGCATGACGTTCTGAGTGAAACCATCCTGTCCGATCCCAGGCTGATCGCGCGTGCCGAGCCGGCGCTGATCGCCATAGGTCGCCGCGCCGATGATCCCTGGTTCCGCACCCGGCTGACGGAGGCGATGGGCAGCTATGCCGCAACCCGCGCCGCCGCCGCGGAGATCACCACCTCGCTGCTGACGCTCAGCTCCGGCGCGATGGCGTTGAAGCAGCTCACGCCCGGCGCAGTCACGCTGGGACCGGCGCTCGCCGCGCTCGTCGCGCAGCAATCGGCCATCGCGTCGTTTCCGTTCGGCGCCGGGTTGGGCGGCGTCTGGTACGCGATGTTCCCGGCAGCGCCTTCAATCTGGCTGGTCGGCGGGCTGACCGGTGGTCTGATGGTGGGCGCGGCCTGCGTGGCAGCCTTTGCCGGGTTGGTGTCGGACCCGGTGCAGCGCCGGACGGGACTGCACGCACGCCGCCTGCACCGCATGCTGGACGCGCTGGAGCGGCAGATGCTGGACCCGCGGGCGCCCGCCTACGTGGTGCACGACCATTACGTGGCCCGGCTGATGGATCTGTTCGATTTGCTCGGCTCGGTGTACCGTTTCGCCCACGGGTAGACTTGTGGAGGATCTGGCTTAAATAACGCCGCGCAGAAACCACGATACGAAGCTTATGGCATCGCTCAACCCGCTCGGCCCACCGTCCAACGCATGTTCTTTGTTCGGAGCCGGAAAAGCCTGTTCTTCGTCCCGTCGCCTACCAGCAGTTGGCTGACGTGGCTGGCTGCCGGTCAAAAGCGGCGAAGCCGGGAGCGGAGCCACGCGCAGCGCCGCTTGGCGCGAGCATGGCGAGCACCCACCTTTTGAGCGGCGGCCGGACACGGCGGCATCATGCTGTAGAGGCAAGGCGCGACCGACCACCCCGGGTGCGTGATCATTTGGCGCCGGCGTCCACCAGCTCCGCATCGCCCCGCTGAAACACCGCCGGTACCCGGCGCAGCTCCTCGATCGGGATGTGGCAGAAGATCAGGTGCCCCTCCGGCGGCTTCGCGCGCCGGTGGCGGCACCGTATCGCACACCGCCCCCACCTTGCGCGGACACCTTCCGGCAAAACGGCACCCCGGCGGCGGATCGAGCGGGCTGGGGATTTCCCCCTCCAGCCGTATGCGCCTGCCGCCTGATCCAGGCTCGGGCAATGGAACCGCCGACAGCAACGCCTCCGTATACGGATGATAGGGCGGTGCGAACAGCGCCTCCACCGGACCCGACTCCATCACGCGCCCGAGATACATCACCACCACCTCGTCCGCGAGATAGCGCACCAGAACAAGGTCGTGGCTGATGAAGACCATCGTCGTGCCGCTGTCGGCCTGGATGCGCAGCAGCAGATTGATCACCGCGGCCTGCACTGAAACATCCAGCGCCGATACCGGCTCATCCGCGATCAGCAGTTCCGGATTGCCGGCGAACGCGCGGGCGATCGCGATGCGCTGCTTCTGGCCGCCGGAAAGCTGACGCGGCAATGAGTGCCGAACGGATGGTTGCAACCGCACCATCTCCAGCAGCTCGCGCACCCGTGCCTCGATCGCCTTGCGACTGCGAGCGATGCCGAAGCGGCGCAGCGCCCGGCCCAGCGGACGCCCGACCCGATGGGACGGATTGAGCGTGCCGTCCGGGTTCTGGAACACCATCTGGATCGCGGCGACCTGCGCCCGGTTGCGGCGGCGGACCAGGGTGCGGCCAATCTCCTCTCCTTTGAAACGGAGCATCCCGCCGGTCGCCTGATCGAGTCCGGTCAGGATGCGGGCGAACGTGGTCTTGCCCGAACCGGACTCGCCTACAACCGCAAGCACGCGGCCGCGCTGAACCGTAATGTCCAGCCGGTCGTTCGCCAGCAGACGGGACCGCCCGAGCCGGAAGACACGGGTTAGATCATGCGCCTCCATGATCGGCTCGCTGCTGGTGGCCTGCGGCATGGCGACGTCGAACGGTACTGCCAGCGGTTCCAGGTGTTCGAAGCGGTTGCAACGCACCAGGTGCGTTTCCGTCGCGCCCCGCATCGGAATCGCGGCGGTGCGGCACAGACCGGTATCGGCATCGCTGCAACGCCGGGCGAAGCTGCATCCCTGGCGCAGATCGGCAGGGCTCGGCACGACACCTGGGATCGGCACCAGCGGCGCCGAACGCTTGTCCGCACCGATGCGCGGAAGCGAGGCGATCAGCCCGCGCGTATAGGGATGACGCGGATGGCTGAACAACGAATGGACCGCCGCATCCTCGACCAGTTCGCCGGCATACATCACGCCAACCCGGTCGCAGACCTGCGCGATCACACCCAGATTGTGTGACACATAAACCAGCGCAGTCCGGTATTTGCGCCGAAGTTCGTTGACGAGGTCGAGCACCGCCGCGGCCACCGTCACATCCAGCCCCGTCGTCGGCTCGTCCAGCAGCAGCAGGGAGGGGTTGGCGAGCAGTGCCAACGCCAGCACCGCGCGCTGTTTCTGCCCGCCGGAAACCTGGTGCGGGTACCGCCGCATGATGGAGGCGGCATCGGGCAAATGCACATCGGCCAGCACGCGAACCACCGCCGCCCGTGCATCACGTCCGGTGGCGCCGTGCAGCCTCGGCACCTCCATGAGCTGGCGGCCGATCGTGAGGCTCGGGTTCAGTGCCGTCGCCGGTTCCTGATAGACGATCGCGATCCGCGAACCACGGATCCGGCGAAGCTCCGGCTCCGTCAGCCCGACCAGGTCGCGGCCTTCGAACAGGATACGACCCTGCGGGATGCCGCCGTTGCGGCCGAGATACCGCATGATGGCCATCAGCAGCGTCGATTTGCCGCAGCCCGATTCCCCCACCAGCCCGACGCTCTCGCCGGGTTCTATATCCAGCGAGAAGTCGGGGATGACCACCATGCGCCCGGCGGATGTCCGGTACTCGACGCGAAGGTTCTGGATCGACAGCAGCGGCACGCGGCGCCTCAGTCCGACATCGAAAGTTCAGTGAGCCCGTCGGCCAGAAGATTGAACCCCAGCACCAGGGACACGATGGCGAAGGCAGGATAGAGCGACATGTGCGGATACACGGTCAGCATCGCCGTGCCCTGCTTGATCATGCCGCCCCAGTCGGGCGTCGGTGGCGGCAGACCCAGGCCAAGGAAGCCGAGCGTGCCGATCGCGATGGTGATGTAACCAAGCCGCAGACAGAAATCGGTTATCAGCGGGCCACGGCAATTCGGCAGCAGCTCGACCAGCATGATGTACAGGTCGGACTCGCGCCGCAGTTCCGCGGCGGCGACGAATTCCTGGTGCACCAGCGACAGCACCAGGCCACGCACGATGCGGGCGATGCCGGGCGCCGACGCCAGCACGGCCGCCACGACGATGTTCAGCGCCGACGGGCCGATATTGGCGATCAGGATTACGTACAGCACCACGACGGGAAAGCTCAGGATCACGTCGGAGACGCGGCTGATGACCACATCCACCCAGCCGCGGTAATATCCGGCCAGCAGGCCCATGGCGCAGCCGACCACATAGGCGGTGAGCACGGCGGCGGGCGCCACCGCGAGCACGGTCCGCGCGCCCCAGATCAGCCGGGACAGGACGTCGCGCCCGAGCGGGTCCACTCCCAGCAGATGTACGGCGCTCGAACCGGGATGACCGATCGCGGCATAATCCTGCACATTGGGCGAGGCCAGCGGCAGCACCGGCGCCAGCAGCGCCAGCACCACCCAGAACAGCACCAGCGACAGCCCGACCATCGCCACGCGCGAGCTGGGCAGGCGGCGCAGCAGTCCGGGGGCGCCGCGTTCGGCGGCTTCGGCGCCGGCGGCCGGCGCACCGACGGGGAATGGCGCCTGGGTGACGCTCATCGCCGGCTCTGCGGATCGAGCAGACGATAGCCGATATCGCTGGCAAGCTGCGTCGCGGTGGCGACCAGCAGCGCGATCAGCGTGGCCGCCTCGATCAGCGAAATATCGCCGAACAACGCCGCGTCCAGCAGCATGCGGCCGAACCCGGGATAGCCGAACACGAGCTCGGTCACCACCACGCCGCCGATCAGCCAGTTGATCTGCAGCAGGATCACCGTGAACGGAGCAATCATGGCGTTGCGCAGTGCATGCCGCAGGATCACCGTTCGCCGCGGCAATCCCTTCAGCACGGCGGTGCGCACATAGGGCCGCGTCATCACCTCGGCCATGGAGCTGCGCACGATGCGCGCAACATAGCCGGCGTCGTAGATCGCCAGCGTGGCGACCGGCAGTACAAGCTGGGCGGCAATCGGCCAGCCGCCCTCGCGCTCCAGCGGGCTGGTGCCGGGCAGCCAGTGCAGCAGAACCACGAACACTGCCACCAGCATCACGCCCAGCGCGAACTCGGGCACCGACGTCATCACGATAGATAACGATGAAACTATACGGTCCGTACCGCTCCCGGCCCGCATTCCGGCGATCACGCCCAGCAGCAGCGAAAGCGGCACGATGACGGCAAACGCCAACCCGGCCAGCAGCGCGGTATTGGCGAGCCGGTCCCACAATATGTCGTTCACCGGCGCCTTGTACAGCGTGGAATAGCCGAAATTGCCGAAATACCGGGCACCGCGCGGATCGGTGAAGTTCAGGCCCAGCGCCGGATCCTGCAGCGGATCGGCCTGCAACCCGGTCAGCACGCCCAGCCAGCGGGCATAGCGCACCAGCAGCGGATCATTCAGGTGCAGGCGGTTGTACAGTATGTCCACCTGCTCCTGTGTTGCGAACGGACCCAATGTCCGGCGGGCGACGTTGCCGGGAGAGAACTCGGTGACCATGAACACGACGAACGACGCAAGCAGCAGCGTCAAAGCCACTTCAAGCGAACGGCGGGTCAGGTATTTCAGCATGCCGGAAGGAGGGCAGGGGGTGTCACCCTCGGATATCCGCGCACCCTCGCATGCCCGCCCCCTACCGCATACCCGCCCCCTACCGTCATGCCCGCGAATGCGGGCATCCAGGTCTCACCCACTGACATACCCGGCGCCTTAAGCGGGGCGAGGCGAGTCAAAGCTGTTTGCTCTCAAACAGTTTGCTGCAACGCCAGCCGGGAGCCGTAGAAATACTGCGAGGGATGCATCGTGTAGCCCATCACGGACTCGTGCCAGAAGCTGAACAGCTTCCGCCACAGCGGCTGAGCCACCGGCCCGTCTTCGTGCATGATCTGCTCCAGTTGGCCCATGATTTCGCGCCGCTTGCTGATATCGATCGTGCTGTCCGCTTCGCTCAGAAGCCGGTCGAATTCCGGGTTGGAGTAGCTGGTCTCGTTCCACGGCACGCCGGTGCGGTAAGCCAGATCGAGGATCATGAGTCCCAGCGGACGATGCGACCATTGCGTCGCGCCAAACGGCACCTTCATCCAGTTGTCCCAGTACTCGGTGCCCGGTACGACATTCAGCTTCACCCGGACGCCGATATCCTTCCACTGCTCCGCTGCGACCTGGCATTCGGCGACCGCCCAGGCAAGGTCGTTGGGCGCATACAGGACGGTCTCGAACCCGTTCGGGAAACCGGCCTCCGCCAGCAGCTTTTTCGCTGCCTCCACGTCGCGTCCCATCGGTGGGATCGGCTGGTAGTCGGGCTGCACCGGCGCGACATGGGTGTGATCTCCCGGCTCGCCAAAGCCCCGCAGCGCCACTTCCATGACATTCTTCGTATCCAAACCGAGCCGCATCGCCTTGCGCACGCGTGGATCGGTGAAGGGCTTTTCGGTGACCTTCATGCGCAGCACAGCGGTTTCGGCGGTGGTCACCTCATAGAATTTCAGATGCGGCAACTGCTTGAGCGCATCGTACTGGCCCGGATCGGCACTCACCATGCCATGAATCTGCCCGGACGCCATCGCCGCGATCGGCGCCGCGGGATCGTCGCCAAGATCGATGAACTCTATCGTGTCGAGATACGGACCCTCGTTCCATACGCCGCCCCAGTAGGGTCGGTGCGCCTTGACCACCGCTCGCTTGCCGATGTCGGCCGAGGCCAGTTCGAACGGGCCGGTGCCCTGCGATCCGGGTACAAAAACGCCCTTTTCCGCCGGATACAGCATTGTTGCCGGATAATGATAGAGATGCTCGGGCACCGAGATCTGTGGCGCCCGCAGGTTCAGTCGGACCGTATGGGAATCGACCTTCTCGATCGCATTCGCGTCCCACAGCACCAGCTTCTTCTTGTTGGGCTTGCCGTTCGCGTCGGTGCCGCCATCCTCCTCCTTCATCAGATAGCCCTTCACCAGGCCGACAAAGGAAGAGCCCACTGCGGGATCAACCAGGTTGTTGAGGTTCCACACTACGTCGTCTGCAGTGAAGTCCTGCCCGTTGTGCCATTTGAGGTCCGGCCTGATGTTCAGCGTCCAGGTCTTCAGATCCTCGCTGACGTCCCACCCTTTCAGCAGCCATGGATGGGTGACGTTATGATCATCGGTCAGTGTCAGATACTCGACCACCTGGCTGGCGATGACGGCGCCCCATGAATAGGCATGCGGCGTCTTGAGGTCGCGCACGCGGTAGAACAGGCGGAGCGTTCCCCCGGTCGGCATGCCGGCGGCGCGTGCCGGGCGCGGCGCTGCTTCGCCGATCAGTTTGTACGCGGCCGGCGCTGTCAGTCCGAGCAGTGTTGCAAAGCGGACGAACTCCCGACGGTTCAATTTGCCATCGGCAAATTGCCGTTTGACAGCCTCGATATTCGCGTCTTTCCGGTTACCACGCATGAAACTCTCCACCGCTTTGGTTTCTTTGCCTTGCGGCCGCGGGGCTGGCGCTGTACGTTTCAGTTGGCGCCGGATGGCCGCGGCCGTCAGGATGGTCCCGGCAGGATACTGTCCCCTGACCGGCAGGCATGCAACCATCTTGTTCGGCCGACCGCCAGTGCCGGTGACCGCGGAGACCCTGATGCCCAGCACGATCGACCCGACCTCTCTGGCCGGCAAGGAATTTGCGGTTGCGGAACATGTGCCGCTGCTGGTCGTCGGTGCAGGGCCTGCCGGGCTGGCCGCCGCGAACGAAGCGGCACGCCTCGGTCTGAAAGTGATGCTGGTCGATGAGCATCCGGTCGCATCAGCGCTGATCGGGCTCGATATCCCCTATTTGTTTGGGGAACGTCTGGATGCCGCGGTCCAGAACAAGGCCCGCATGCTGGAACGCGTGGTCGCCGCCCGGCCCGATCTGGAAACCGCGTTCGAAGTCGGGGTGGATGTCCGGCTCGGCACCTATGTGTGGGGCGCCTTCGTCGAAGGACCGACCAGCCGCGCCTTACCGCGCCGCCTGCTGGGCCTTGCGGACGAGGATCGTTCCTGGCTGGTTTCGTTCGATCGCATCGTCGTCGCTGCCGGCGCGCGTGACCTCGCCCTGGCATTTCCGGGCTGGGACCGGCCCGGCGTGGTCGGGGCCCACGGCGCCCGCGCGGCAATGGGGCTTTATCAGGCGTTCTCCGCCCGGCGGGTCGTGGTACTCGGCGCCGGCACGCTCGGCTTGCGCACGGCCATCGAGGCGCACGATGCCGGCCTGGAGGTGGCGGCCATCGTCGATGTGGGATCGCCCCAGCCGGGCGACGCGCTCACCGCAGTGCGGACGCGGGACATCCAGGTCCATGCCGGCCACGCCGTGCGCGGCACGCTCGGCACGATCGAGCTGGAGGGCGTTCGCATAGCTCCACTCGCGTCGGCTGACGCTGCCTTCGACATCGGTTGCGACACCGTGATTTCCGCGCTGGACCTGGTACCCAACGTCGAGCTGTTCGATCTGCTTGGTTGCGCAACGTCCTGGCGGCCGGAACTTGGCGGTTTCGTGCCGGTGCTGGATGCGCACGGACGCTGCTCCGTTCCCGGCATCTACGCGGCCGGCGACTGCACCGGCATCACCGACGCGGCAATAGCCGATCCGGCATCCGGCGCGGCAACGGGCCTGCGTGCCGCTCACGCCGCCGCGAAGGATGCCGGAATCGACGTTGAAGATGTGTCCGCTCCGCCCACCCCGACGCCATCGATCGACCGCGACGCGATGCGCCGCCAATGGCTGCGCACCCATGCCGCGGCGGGCACCGACCCGATGATCTGCCGCTGCGAGGAGGTCGGTTTGCGCGACCTGCTGGGCGTCCGCCCGCCACGCTACGTGCCATACAAGGAAACCAGTTTCGCGCAACGCGACCTGCGCAGCCTGGCGGCGGACGGGCCGATCAACCAGGACCAGATCAAGCGGCTGACCCGCGCCGGAATGGGCGCCTGCCAGGGCCGGCGATGCCGTGAGCAGGTGCAGATATTGTTGGCGATGCAAGGCAACCAGACGACCGGCAGCGTGCCGCTGCCGAGCTATCGCGCGCCGCTCCGGCCGCTGCCGCTGGGTGTCCTGTCGGCGCACGACGAAACCGCCGAGATGCGCAACAACTGGGTCTCCTGGTTCGGCATTCCCACGCAATGGCTGCCGCAATGGGAGCCGCTTCCGGATGTCATCGATCCGCTCGAGGACCGGCGCCTGCTGCGGGACACGCACGAATGAGCGTCATCGTGATCGGCGGCGGGGCGACGGGTCTCAGCACCGCCTGGTGGCTGCGGCGGGAAGGTGTGCCCGTCACCGTGGTGGAAAAGGGCATCATCGGGTGGGAGGCGTCGGGCCGTAACGGCGGCGGCGCCACGCACGCCAACAGCCCGCTGTTTCATGAAGAGCAGCGCCTCTGGCCGATGATGGACGAGCTGCTCGGCTATCCCACCGAGTATCAGCGCCAACGTATTCGCATTGCGGTGAGCCAGACGCAGCTTGACCTGCTGGAGTACGGCGTCGGGCTGGCGGAACGGCAGGGATTCCAGGCGGAACGCCTGGACCCGCACTCGCTGCGCGAGCTGGTGCCCTGGGTGGGGGACGACGTGGCGGGCGGCCTGTTGCTGCAGTTCGGCGGCCACGCCAACCCGCAGCGCACCGTGCAGGCGTACGCCTGGGCAATCCAGGACCTCGGCGGGACCATCCTGCAGCACACCACGGTCACCGGCATTCAGGTACACGGCGGCAAGGCGGTTGCGGTGGAAACCGACCAGGGCGCGCTCGGCTGCGACGCGGTCGTGATCGCCGCCGGCCCGCACACCGACCGGATCGCCGCGATGATCGGCGTG
Organism: uncultured Pseudomonadota bacterium; assembly: GCA_963810715.1. Taxonomy (GTDB): domain Bacteria; phylum Pseudomonadota; class Alphaproteobacteria; order Acetobacterales; family Acetobacteraceae; genus DATDIC01. Next base: position 77,014 of record CAWEOZ010000009.1, read on the forward strand.
GACGTGCCCGTGGCGCCCGCCCGGGCCGAGATGATCGTCACCGAACCGGTGCCGCTGGTCCGCTATGGCGGCGCCGACGGCAACGGGCTGTACGGGCGTCAGACGCTGCGCGGCAACCTCGCCTATGGCGGCGGGCCGCACGAATGGCTGGAACTGGTCGACGCACGCACGCCGAAGCCGGTGAACTCCCCCGTGGTGCGTAGCCTCGCGCGCCGGCTGCGGGAGATGTTTCCGCGCCTGGCGCATGTGCGCGTCATCCGTAGCTGGGCCGGCGTGATCGAGAACACGCCCGACGGCCGGCCGATCCTCGATCGGCTGGAAGACCCGTCCAACGTCGTCGTCGCCACCATGTCCAGCGTCGGATTTGGGCTGTCGCCTGCCTCCGGCCACGCGCTGGCACAGCTCGTGACGCAGGGGCGCTGCGATTTCGCCGACCTGACCTTTCTGGGACTGGATCGGTTCCGCGACCTGCCGCCGGACTGGCGAACCGAGGCCGGCTGGGTGCCCTGGTCTCCGAACGACGCCGACATATCAACTGAAACGGGAGTGCATGGATGAACACCGGGTCCGAGATGCTGACGCTGCTGCGCAGCCGCCAGAAGCAGTTTACGCTGCCGCAGCCATTCTACACGGATACCGGCATCTACGAGCTGGACCTGAAGGGCATCTATGAGCGCCAATGGGTCTTCGCCGGCCTGGAGTGCGAACTGAAAGAGCCTGGCGAGTATTTCGTGCTGACCATCGCCCGTAGCTCGGTGATCGTGCTGCGCGACAACGACAACGAGATCGCCGCCTTCTTCAACACCTGCCGGCATCGCGGCTCGACCATCTGTCCGCCGGGACACGGCAAGGCACGCTCGCTCGCCTGCCCGTACCATCAATGGACCTACAATCTGAAAGGCAAGCTGACCTACGCCGGCGGCATGCACGGGGAGTTCGATCCGTCCACCATCGCGCTGAAACCGGTTGCGGTCGAGACCTTCGGCGGCATGATCTTCGTCTGTCTCGCGGACGACGCGCCTGACTTCTCGGAATTCAGCTCGACGCTGGGGCCGTATCTGGAGCCGCACGAGCTGGGAAACGCGAAGGTAGCGTGGGAAGAAGATATCGTGATCAACGCCAACTGGAAGCTGGTGATCGAGAATTCCCGCGAATGCTACCACTGCCCGGCCCGCCACCCGGAGCTGGTGCGCACTTTCTTCCTGCGCTTCGACGTCGCCGCCGACGAGACCTACGCAACGCATGCGCAGAAATGCGAAGCGATCGGTCTGAAATCCGGTAGTGCACTCGGCGATGATTTCCAGCTCGGCCGCATGCCGCTGAGCCGGGAGGCCATCTCCATGACGATGGACGGCAAGCCGGTGTGCAAGAAGTTGCTGGGCCGGATCCCGCACGGCGATATCGGCTCCATGCGGTGGTTCCATTTCCCCAGCATGTTCGCGCACGTGCTGGGTGATTACGCGTTCTTCTTCCAGGCACTTCCTTTGGCCGTGGACAAGACGCTGCTGCGGTCGAAATGGCTGGTCAGCGCCGACGCGGAAGAAGGCCGCGACTACGACACGAAAGCACTGGCCGAGCTGTGGTCGCTGACCAACGACCAGGACCGCGATCTGTGCGAACGCAACCAGGATGGCGTGAGCGGGCTGGGCTATCAGCCGGGCCCTTATAATCAGAGCCGCGAAGGTCACGTCATCAAGTTCGTGGAGTGGTACGCCGACGCGATGGAGGACTGGCTGACGCCCGACAAGCGGCGGGCGCGCATCGCGGCCTGAGCGTTCGGGCGACGAGCGGCGGTAAATCAGGGCGGCCCCAGCCTGGGGCCGCCCTGACGGGCGCTCTGTCACATGCACCGTGGATCGGTGTTGCCCGATCGTCTGATAAAGGGAATGTCGCATCGACGAATACCAAGATCCCTCAGCATAGCGTCGTCCAGGGTGTACAGCGACATGGCCACCCGGCGCTGCTGTCTCCAGCGGCGGAGGGCTCGAACCCCGGTCTGGATCGTTTCAGCAGTCCAGATCGCTGCCCGGGCAACTACACGGGGTGCCGTCTTCTTCCCTTCGCGTGACAGCGGCGGGTGAAGGATGGGGTGGTTGGATCCAGGAGCGAGCGATGTCATGCGTGTTATCCAGCTGTTAGCGACGACCGAAAGATCAGCGCCTAGGTCTGTCAAAGCCAGTGGCATAATTTCAGTGACATGCTGAATGAGACTAATCGCTTGCGACGCGCGCCAGTGCGCATTACCTCTTTAACCGGACCGCCTCACCAGGAAAGCCGCGTTCAGCCAGCGGACGCTGGTCGGGTTTCGCGTGGCTGTCGGAGTGCGCCCCGCCGCGGCGCGGTGGCTTGCGCCTGCGAGCCCTTGACTGCCGGCACAACAGGCCGGCGGCTGCGCGGTGTAGTCTTCTCCAGCAGGGCTACCAACCATGCCAGGCCGGTATCCGCCATCGCCATTCGCGGGACAACAGCCCGGACGCGGGACGGACCGAGCAGTGTTGGCATTTCCGCGCTGATCACCCCGAAGCGGACACCGTGCATTTCTACCTGGCGCCGCGGCATCGTGCTGACCAGGTCGGTCTCCCCGACAGTTGCGAGTGCCAGCATGAAGCTCGGGACAACTAATGCGACCCGTCGCGACAGACCCTGCAGCTCGAGTGCAGCGTCTACGAAACTACGGGTCCCACCTGTGGGCGACATGACCAGGTGCAGCGCCGCACAGTAATCCCCCAGGGTTGGACGAGAACCGAGTGGGTGGCCGGCACGCATCGCCAGCACGAAGTCCTCGTCGTAAAGAGTGCGTGTGGCGAAGCGAGCCGGCATTTCGTCATCGAACAGCACAACAGCAACGTCTACCTCACGCGCGTCCAGGGCCGACGGCACAGCGGCCGGGCCCAAATGGCGCACGCAGATGTCGACGCTGGGCGCCGTGCGCCGGATTTCGGTCAGCAGCGGCGGAAGGACGATCGATCCGATGCCGTCCATCGCGCCGATCGTGAACCGGCGACGCGAACGTTCCGGATCGAACGGCCCGGCGCCGGCCACGACAGACCTCACTTGACCAAGAATCCTGGCAATCGGCTCGGCGAGCGCCTCGGCCTGCTCGGTCGGAACGACGCCCTTCGGGTGGCGCAGGAAAAGCGGATCATGGAGAAGCCGCCGGAGCCGCCCCAGGCCATGGCTGATCGCCGAGGCTGACAGGTTCAACCTGGTCGCCGCGCGGCCGACATTGCGTTCGCGATACACGACCTCGAAAAGCGACAGCAAATTTAGGTCGATGCGCGAGAGATCGATTTCATTCAGCATAATACTGAAATCATAGCACTTGCTTCGGCATTACCCAAGCGTCAGTTCTGCACCCGACACGGGGCACAGCTTCGCGCAAGCCTCGCGTGCACAGCACAGCCAAGCAGGAAACTACAACGATGCCCAAGTTCGTTATCGAGCGTAACATCCCCGGTGCCGGCGCGATGACTCCCCAGCAGCTGCAGGAGATCGCGGCGAAGTCCAACGCTGTCGTCGCCGGTCTTGGCGAGCCCTATACGTGGCACACCAGCTACGTGGCCGGCGACAAGATCTACTGCGTCCACGAGGCCGACAGCGCCGAGACGGTTTACCGGCACGCCCGGGAAGGCGGCTTCCCCGCTGACAAGGTGACAATGGTTGACGCCGTTATCGGCCCGGCCCTGGCACACAAAGCAGCGGCCGAATAATACCACCGGCCCGACGCGCTGACTCCTGAGCGAGAAAAGCTCGGAGCGGCGCGTCGCGGCGTGACTTGTCATCACGCTCTCAAACAAGGAAGCCTGGCTCTGGCATTGGTCGCTGCCGGTGAGTGCTCGCACCGTGCTCGGCGAGTTCCGCGAGCACGTCCCCAAGGCTAATTCAGCCAAGGCCCGCGATGACGATCGATTTCCCCGCCAGCGAAGCGATAGCGCGCGGGTGGAACACCTCTGAAGGATCACGGTCGATGGCGATCAGGCCGGACCCGGCGTCGAGATCGAGGCCGCTGTCGGCACGTCCCGCGCGAGGCGGAATCCTTCCGGTGTCAGCGCTTGCGTCCTGCCGAGGCTTGCTACCGTGTGAAACTGCATGGTATAGTTTCTCCCGTACGCGGCAGATCATGCGCCCGTCGGCCGGGAGTTGCCAGTCTGTTCTTGCGAAAATGCAACTCTCGTCGCGTTAACCCCCGATCGGCTGCATCATTGCCCGGCAACGCCGTCTGGGAGAGCATCGCATTGTGGAAGTCCATCCGCTGGCGTCCGTGTTCACGATGATGACGGACGACGAGCTGGCTGAAGGTGCCGCTTCTGCGCTCATTGTCTCGGCCCTCGGGCAAGGCGGAGCCGAGCAAGGGCCAGCAGGCGCTGGCGATGATCGTCTTCGGGCGACCTTCACGAAAGGAGCCAGAACATGAAGGAAATGTGGTTGCGATCAGCGAGACAGCGGTCGGAGGTCAGCAAACTTGTTGTGGTCGCGGTGTCACTGGCCGTTGGGCTTGGAGGTTGTACACCACCCAACACGCCACCGACGAACCCCTCGATCACCATCTCGAACGAGCGCCACGGTGGCGCCACCGGCGACCAGGGAATTTTTTTTGACATGTCAGGTGCCGGCTTCACCCCGAATGGGAGGGTTAATATCTCGCTCAACAGTGTTCCCAATCGACCGTCCGCAATCCAACTTACGAATGGACCTTTACTCCCGGACCTGTTCGCCGATGGCCACGGTAGCTTCAGCAATTTCCATGTCGCGCAAGGCTGCACAATTCTTGGACCTCCCGACCCGGGACCGGTGGACATATTTGTGATGGCCGTCGACCAAACATCGCACAACTTTGCGGTCCATCGGTTCGCCGCAGTTGCCTTCGAATGCCAAAGTTGAACGGTGCCGGCATCGCGGCACTCGGTCCGCGTGCAGCGGTCGTGCTGCACGACGAACTCAAGCTCGCGCCGGCCACCAGCCCGCCAGCATGCCAGCGGTGACAAGCTTCAGAAGGAACTCTCCAGAGTAGAGCAGGCGTAGGAGCAACGTGCTATCCGAATCGTCTCGCGCGCGCTCAACGCGATCCCGCATGTTTTGAAGCGGGAGAAGAATTTCGTTCTTCATCCGGTAGTGCACACAACACGTGAGATAAAGCTGATTGTTTCGGGAACCAAGTCGTGATCCAATCAGAGTGCGCGACTTGATGGGACATACGAAGGGTCTTGAGAATACCCAGGGACAGCCGCAAACTTAGGGCACTGGCAACCGCGGAAAAGCCCATGAAAATCGGCTTCATCGGCCTCGGCATGATGGGCAGCGGCATGGCCGCGAACCTCCAGAAAGCCGGCCACCAGCTCGTCCTGCACGACCTCTCGCGCCAGGCCGCGTCGCAGCATCTTGCCCGCGGCGCCACCTGGGCGGAAACCCCACGCGCCGTCGCCGAAGCCTGCGACCTCGTCTTCACCTCGCTTCCCACGCCCGCCGACGTGGAGGCCGTCGGCATCGGCGAAGCCGGCCTCGAACAAGGCTTCCTCCCTCACGCCGCCTGGTTCGATCTCTCCACCAATGCTGTCGCCGCCGTCCGCGCCCTGCACGCGCGCCTGGCCGAACGCGGCGTGCAGTTCCTCGATTCGCCGGTCAGCGGCGGCCCGCGCGGTGCCAATAGTGGCCGGATGGCGATCTGGGTCGGCGGCGACCAGACGACGTTCCGCAAATACAAACCAGTCCTCGACGCCATCGGTGACCAGGCGTGCTATATTGGCCCGATCGGCGCCGGATCCATTGCCAAGCTGGTGCACAACGCCGCCGGCGCCGCCATCAACATCGTCCTGGCAGAAGTGTTCACCATGGGCGTGAAAGCCGGCGTGGAGCCGCTGCCGCTGTTCGAGGCCATCCGCCAGGGCGCCTCCGGCCGCGCCCGCGTGTTCGACCGCATGGCCGATCATTTCCTCACCGGCAGCTACGAGCCCGCCGATTTCGCTTTGCGCCTCCTGCACAAGGATGTCTCGCTCGCCTGCCAGCTCGCCCGCGATGTCGGGGTACCGATGCGGCTGACCACGCTCGCGCAGCAGGAACTCACGGAAGCACTCGGCCGTGGCTGGGGCGACCGCGACTCCCGCGTCGGCATGTTGTTGCAACAGGAACGGGCCGGCATCGACAAGCTCGCCATCCCACCCGATCGACTGATAACCGTCCTCGAATCAGACAAGCCATAAGGAGCCGGCGATGCAACTGGGCGCACTCATCCCGATCACCGAAATCGGTGCCGACCCCGGCGCCGTGCGCGAATACGCGCACACGATGGAATCGCTCGGCTACGACTTTCTGGAAGCACCCGACCACGTTCTCGGCATCAACACCGCCAGCCGGCCGGACTGGGAAGCCGGGCGCAATACCTCCGCCGATCTGTTCCTCGATCCGTTCGTGCTGTTCGGCTTCCTTGCCGGCTGCACGACGAAACTCGGCTTCTCCACCGGGGTGCTGATCCTGCCGCAGCGCCAGACCGTGCTGGTCGCCAAGCAGGCCGCCTGCCTCGACGTGCTGTGCGGCGGCAGGTTCCGCCTGGGCATCGGTGTCGGCTGGAACGAGGCGGAGTTCGTCGGCCTCAACGAAAACTTCCGCAACCGTGGCAGGCGCTCCGAAGAGCAGGTGCAGGTGATGCAGATGCTCTGGGCCCAGCCGCACGTCACCTTCAAGGGTCGCTGGCACACGATCGAGGATGCGGGCATCAACCCGCTGCCCATTCATCGCCGCGTGCCGGTCTGGTTCGGCGGCCATCACGAACTTACCTTGCCGCGCATCGCCAAATGGGGCGACGGCTGGATGCCGAACGCCTATCCGCCCGACGACGCCGCGCGGGAGATATTCGACAAGCTGCGGTCCCTGACGCGCGCGGAAGGCCGCGACCCGGCCGCGGTAGGTATCGAGGTATGGACCTCGTGCGGCGCCGGCACCGCGGCCGATTGGCGCCGTGAAGCGTCATTCTGGAAATCGGCCGGCGCCTCGCATCTTTGTCTGACCACAAGTTTCAATCGCAGGCATCACCGCCGGATCGAAGGGCCCGGCGTCGCCGACCATCTCGCAGCATTGAAACGATACCATAATGCCGTGGCGGAGGTGCTGTAACCCGACCCCCGCCGCGCCGCGACTTCCAGAAACGCAAGGACCCCCGCACGCATTACGCGTTTGAGCGGGGGTCTGGGTGCGAAGCTAAACTTCGCGCTCGGACCTTTGGGCCGAGCAATAACTTGGACTTTCTGATCAGTTGCCGGCGCCAAGCGTTTCGGCAACTAGGAACATCCCGGGCGGAGTCATGCTCGCTACGCACCCTCCTTCAACATTGACGTTGCAAGTGTCGGCACCCTTGCGAACTTTGTCAAGAGAATGTCACACCCACACCCGGGTACACAAAATCCTGATCGACAATCACCGATAAAACCGCACGCTTCTCATCCAGTACCCGGCAGACCGCACCACTACGTGACCGCTGACCTCGGCGCCGTCTTCCGGTTGCAGCGTCAGGAAACCTGGCAACCCGGCAAGCGGGAGCAATCCGACCAGCAGGAACACCAGCCGGAACTGCGGCACCGTGGGCACCCCGCCGCCGCCGGCAAGGATTCCCAGCAGCGCCGCGCTGATCGACACTCCCAACCCCATCGTCAATTGCTGCACCACACTGCCCAGGCTGGTCGCGCGGCTGAGCTTCGACTGCGGCATATCCGCATAGCTCAGCATCTGCATGCAGTTGAACTGCACCGAGCGCACCAGACCCAGCCACAGGATCACGAGCAGAATCACCCAGTGCGGCGTCGTGCGCGACAACCCCGCCAGTCCCGCAATCGCGACGGCACACAGCACGGAATTGATAACCAGCAGCCGCCCGAACCCGAACCGCCGCAGCATCACCGCGGAGACGAAGCGGATCGGAATCGCCCCCAGGCTGGTTGCGAATGTCAGCGACCCTGACTGGATCGGACTCAGCCCGAACCCGAGCTGCAGCAGCAGCGGCAGCAGAAACGCCGGCGCGCTGATCCCGATCCGGCACAAACCGCCAGCCAGGGCCCCGACGCGGAAAGTGCGAATCCTGAACAGGGTAAGATCCAGCACCGGGTTTCGGTGACGGCGTGCATAACGCCAATAGCCCAGCAGGCAGCCGGCGCCGATGGCGAACACCAGCAGTTGCAGCTCGACACTCACCGCGTCGCGTCCGATCGTCTCCAGGACGAACTGCAACGAAGCCAGCGCCATCCCGCAAATCAGGAACCCCGGCGTGTCGAAGCCGGAGGCGCCGGTGCCGCGCACATTCTCCACGATGCGGAATGCCACCACGATGGCCGCCATGCCGAACGGTATATTGGCGTAAAAAATCCATCGCCACGACGCATAGGACGTGATCAGCCCGCCCAGGATCGGCCCGATCGTTGGGCCGATCAGCGACGGGATGCTGACATAGCTCATCGCCCGCACCAGTTCCCGGCGCGGGAACGCCCGCAGCAGGATCAGCCGGCCGACCGGGCTCATCATCGCCCCGCCGATGCCTTGCAGGATGCGCATCCCCACCAGCATCGGCAGGTTCTGCGACAGCCCGCACAGCGCCGACGCCACCGTGAACACCCCGAACGCCGTGCAGATCACCGACCGCGCACCGAACCGGTCGGCGATCCAGCCGCTGATCGGGATGAACACTGCCAGGCTGAGCAGATAGCTGGTGATCGCCAGGCTCAGCCGCACCGGCGTCTCGTGCAGGCTGGCCGCCATGCTCGGGATCGCCACCGTGATGATGGTGGAATCCAGCCCCTCCATCATGAAGCCGAAAGCGACGACCAGCGGGATCAGCCAGCGGCGGCGGATCGTCAAAATCGGGGCTGTCCACGTCGGTCCACGTCCATCCGGCGCTCGAGCCGCATCGCCAGGATGGAGATCGGCCAGCACACCGCGAAATAGAGCATCGCCACCAACGGATAGACCAGCATCGGCCGGAACGTCACGTTGACCATCAGCTGGCCGGCGCGCGTCACCTCCACGAACCCGATGATCGAAGCGACCGCGGTGCTCTTGATCAACTGCACCAGGAACCCCACGGTCGGCGGTATGCCAAGCCGCACCGCCTGCGGCAGCACCACGCGCAGCAGCGTCGCCCAGCGGCGCAGCCCCAGCGCGGCGGCGGCCTCCGATTGCGCGGCGGCACCGCCTGGATCGCAGCCGCGCCAGATCTCGCCCAGGAACGCCGCCGCGTACAGCGTAAACGCCAGGATCACCGCCGGCCAGGGATCGATCTGCACCCCGGTCAGCACGGCAAGCCCGTAAAACGCCAGAAAAAGCTGCATCAGCACGGGCGTGCCCTGGAACAGCCCGATATAGCCGGCGGCAGTCGGCGCGCACCGCCGCCAGCCGGGAAATCCGCGCCAACGCAACCGCGATGCCGCCGACCCCGCCCGCCCCGAGCGCCACCGCCGACAGCGCCAGCGTCCACAGCAGCCCGTGCAGAACGAATCGCAGCTCATGCCAGCCGAAACCACGGCTCATCGCGTCATGCCCGGCGGCATCATATCGGCCGCGCGCGCACTGCCGCCGGGAACAGCCACCAGTACGCGACGTGCAGCCCCGCCCGCGCCAACAGCGTCATCAGCAGATACATGCCGGTGGCAGTGAAATAGAACTCGAACCCGCGAAACGTGGTCGATTGCAGGGTATTCGTCACCGCGGTCAGGTCGGTCGCAGAGATCGCCGACACCACCGACGAGCCCAGCATCATCAGCACGAACTGACTCGCCAGCGCCGGGTACGCGACATGCAGCGCCGGCATCAGTACCACATGGCGGAACACCCGCCAGCTTCGCAGCCCGAGCGCCGTTGCCGCCTCGATCTGTCCATGCCCCACGGCCAGCATGCCGCCGCGCAGAATCTCCGCCCCATATCCGGCGAAATTCAGCGCGAGACCCAGCAGTGCCGCCTTATTGGCATCCAGCCGCACGCCGATCGCCGGCAAGGAGAAATACAACACGAATAGCTGCACCAGCAGCGGCGTGTTGCGCATGAACTCGATGTAGACCACCGCCGGCCCGCGCACCGCTGACGGCCCGTACGCGCGCGCATAGGCAAGCAGCACCGCCAGCACCAAACCGAGCGCAAATGCACTCGCCGACAACCGCAGCGTCAGCCACGCGCCTTCCAGCAGCTCCGGCAGGTGATCCCACACCACCCCGAACTGGAAGACATAGCCCATGCGGGCGCGCGTCAGATCGTCGGCAGCGGCGGCAGCTTGAGCCCGGTGTATTTCTCGTAGATGCCGCCCAGCACCCCGTTGCGGCTGTTGACGAACACCCAGGTATCCACCCAATGACGCAGCGATTCGTCGGCCTGCCGCACCGCCGCGCCATAATAGGCGGTGGTGACGGTGAACTTCACCTCGATGCCCGCATCCGGGTTGCGGTCCGCCACCGACTTCGCGGCGAACGCCGACATGCCCGCGGCATCCACCTGTCCCGACAGCAGCGCCTGGATGGTCGGGCCGATATCGTCGAAATACACCAACTCGGTGCCCTTCGGCGCTGCCTTGGGCACGGTGGCCTCCTCCAGCGTCGCGCGGGTCAATGCGATGCGCTTGCCCGTCATGTCGGCGGCACTGGCGATCGCCGTCTTCTTCGGCCCGCACACCACGATCGACAGCGCTCCGTGCGGCGCGCAGAACGCCACGGTCTTCGCACGATCAATGGTGATCGACAGCGAAGAGATCGCGATATCCGCCCGCCCGGCCAGCAGTGCCGGAATGCGTTGCGTGGCGCTGACCTGCACCAGCTCCAGCTCGACGCCGAGATCCTTGGCAAGCTGCCGCGCCGTGGCGATCTCGCTGCCGTCCGGCTGGCCGTTGCTGTCGATGATCCCGAACGGCGGCGAATCGACCTCGGCGGTGATCCGCACCTTCCTGTCGCGTTGAATGCGATCGAGCGTGGCTATTCCCGGCGTCTGCGCCTGCGCGACACCAGGCATTGCAGCAGCCGCCAGCGCAAATCCCGCCACGCCGCTTCCGGCAATCAGGTTTCGACGTTCCATGATGGTTCCTCCCGTGGCTGGCAGCTTCACCCGCCGCGGTGCTTGCCGGCAAGTGCGTCGCCGGCGAATCCCTCATGGCTGCCCGAACGCGAGGCGTGTCCAGGTGACACCCTCTCGCCCGAAACGATCGGGCCGTCCCGGTCGGTTCACCACAACCCGCAATCCCGCTTCTTGCGCAAGCGATATCGTTTCGTCCGTCGGGAACCTCGAACATGCGTCGTCCCGGCGGAACCGGCCCGTGTCGGACCGACATCATCATCACACCGGGAAACGCCAGCAGCGCCGCCACGCGTGGCATGGCACGCTCGCGCTGCGCCTCGTCGAGATGCATCCAGACCGCCGTGAGCATGATCACGTCGAACCTGTCGCCCCGCCCCGTCAGGACGGCCAGATCCGGCAAGCTGTCATCAACCCATTCTATCAGTGGCGACGGGTGCAGGCTCATCGCGCGCGTCCGCAATTCGGCGGTCGGCTCGACAGCGACAACCCGGTGCCCCAGCGCCGCTAATCCCGCTGCATCGCGTCCCGTTCCCGCCCCGATATCCAGCACGTGGCATGGTGTCGGCGGGATCAGGTGCAGGATCGATCGATGGTTGTCGGCGAAACTTATGCCCTCATATCGCTTTACGAGTTCATCGGCTTCCTCCGCATATCCCTCTGTGCCGCTCACCCGCACTGACGCCATGCCACGCCTCCTGCGCATTTCCCAATCACCCTGATCACCCTATCATATCGCCGGAAACGCCCGGAGGCACCGATGCTGTCCCACACTGCGATGGCTCAGTATGAACGCGACGGATACTGCTTCCCGCTCGACATTCTCACCCCGGCGGAGGCGGCGGATTGCCGCGCCCGCCTGGAAGCGCACGAACAACGCACCGGCGGCCCGCTAAAAGGCCACATGCGCCACAAGTCGCACCTCCTGTTTCCCTGGCTGAACGAACTGGTCCGCCATCCCCGCATCCTGGACGCGGCGGAGAGCGTGCTCGGCCCGGACCTGCTGTGCTGGAGCAGCAGCTTCTTCATCAAGGAGCCGGATAACACCGCCTTCGTCTCCTGGCACCAGGACGCCACGTATTGGGGCTTGAGCTCGCCGGACGTCACCACGGTATGGCTGGCCTTCACCCCGGCCAACCGGGTGAACGGCTGCATGGCCTTCATCCCCGGCACGCAGCACATCCAGGTGGCGCATCAGGACACGTTTGCCGAAGCCAACCTGCTCACCCGCGGCCAGGAGATCGCGGTGGAGGTGGACGAATCCCAGGCCGTCTATGTGGAGCTGCAACCCGGCCAGGCTTCCATGCATCATGTCATGCTTTTCCACGGCTCGGCGCCGAACCGCTCGGCCGACCGGCGCATCGGCTACGCCATTCGTTACATTCCTACCCATATACGGCAAATCGCCGGCCAGCGGGACAGCGCGACGCTGGTGCGTGGCGTTGACCGCTACGGACATTTCGACCTGGAACCATCACCCACCGCCGATCTCGCGCCCGATGCGGTCGCGCTGCACGCCGCGGTCACCGGCCGGCAAGCCGCGGTGCTGTATCGCGGCACCGACCGCGGCGCGTTCCGCGACTAGCACCGCGACACAGTGATTTTGACTGGTTGGCCGGCTGCGGCGGGAGAGTGATGCCGCTGCCGGCAACCTTACTCCCCATACTCCGCCACAATTTTCCTGTAATCGGTGCCGGTCGCGCCGCTGCCGACTCCATCAAGGAATTGAACAATGTCGAACATATCGATAAACCGTATGTTGCTCTTCGCGCCGGTCATGCCGCCTCTCACCACCATGCCGCAAAGCGCGCCCGCCGTCTTATCATAGACGGGCGAGCCGCTTATCCCGGTGACGCTGCTAAACGCCGGAGCCAGAAACTCGGCTTTCGCCTCTCTCAATATCGCATCATGTGTCGTCAAGGTCGTGTCGGCGTATTCGAGCTGGCAGTAGCCGATGACGATGTCTCCGCGGCTTTCCATCGGCGTGAATGATCGTCGTCTTCTCCTTGAGGACGCCGTAAACGGCGAGCGAGTGTCCCGCCACGCTGCTCTCGACCGGCCCGGTGTCCATGTCATAGGGACTTCCCATGAAAAAATCCGGCGCCATGTGCTCGTCAAACTCAATCAAACAAAGGTCGATGATATCGGTGCCCTCCGCAGCACCGTGCGGCGACGAGGGATAGTAGATGCCTTTGATCGGCGCGGGAGGCATGCCCTTCTTCGCGAACTTCTGCCGCGTGACGAAGAGCCTGTTCGGCTCGAAGCCATTGCCCGTAAAAACATGTCGGGCCGTAATCCCGTAGATCCTTCCCTTGAACCGGACGAGGAAGAGCGTGCCGCCATCGGTCGCATATAGGAATTCCTCGTACTCGGTCTGGAAAAAGACCGGCCGCACGGCGTCACCCAAGCGGTGATGCAGCACGCCACCGGGCGAAGACGAGAGGCGGACCATTATCTCAGCTATTCTTTCCGCGCATCGGTCATGATCGACACCTTACCACGGACGGGTGGCGCCGCGCCGTTACCGCCAGGCCAGAGCTTGACCATTTCGAATAAAAACGGTAAGGTTGCTGATATTCAGCAACTAGATGTTTTTATGTCGATATCCGCCCAACAGTGCCGCGCTGCCCGAGGTCTCTTCGCCATGACGCAGCAGGAGCTTTCCAACGCTAGCGGCGTCAGCGTTCGCACGATCGCCAGCTTCGAGGATGCCGGCGACCGCTACCCGGTCGCGGGCAATCTCGCGGCCATCCGCCGCGCGCTCGAAGAACTCGGCGTCGTCTTCACGGCCCAGGGCGTTGCTTGGTCGTCGCCTTTTTCCGCAACGCAGGTCAAGGCCATTCGCACCATCGCGGTCAGGACGGGCAACAAGATGTTGACGCCGGAGCAGCTCCGCAGAGAAAGCGGCTGTTCGCGCCCGGAACTGGAAGCTCTGGTCCGGCTCCGCGTCGCCGAAAGCATCGATACGTCGCCGATGCTGACTGCCACCGGCTTGCATATCCCGCAGCTCTTGCGCGCCGAGCAGGACTTCAAGGCCGCCCGCGAGGCCCTCTTCGCACCGTCGAACTACTCCGTCCACTTGGCCGACGGGACCGTCTTTCATGCGCGAACAGCATCGTGTTTCCGCATCCAGGAAGACGGGAGCTTGACCCCGTTGCTGATGCTGGTCCCCGAAGAAGATCAGTCGGTCCTCATCGCCGGCGCTCAAGAGGCGCTTCGCCTCTTCCGCGACCGCGATCCGCGTGTGATCGGCAATTTCGTCTGGCGGTGAGCCGGCGCCGAAAACCGACCTTCTGCTTCGGCCCATTGTGATCGATCGACCTAAGGAAATTGGTACCGACCAGCCAGTCAAAATCACTGTGTCACGGCACTAGGACGTGTCGCCGACGGAGCACAATCGCCTTGGTGAGTTCAACGCCGTACAGAGAGGCGCGATCGGGCGTACTCCGCAAGAGCGGAAGCTCTGTCAGGGGCGTTCTTGATGGAAAAATTTAGGGCATGGTCCCCAATTTGGCTCCAGAGCGGATACGTAGCCACAATGATGCTCGGCCGACGCCTCACCGAAACAGCGGACATTCGCGGCGGCCGTGCTACGACCGTGCGTCATGACGCGACTGTGGTTCCTCCCACTTTCTCTCCTCGCTCTCGCCTGCATGTTCACCGGCGCCCGAGCGCAGAGTTTCACCCGCGCGCCCGGCGAGAACGACCAGGCCTTCGCCAGGCGGGTTCTTCGCCTTTCTGACGATGCCGACCCACACACGACCGCCGCCACCTGGATGGCCATTCGACCCTGTTCGTGGACTACCAGACGGGCGGAGACTATCCGGAACGCCCGCTCGTCGCGCTCCAACAGCAGCCCACTGGAGGCTACCGGGAAATCCAGGTCACGGCCGGGGAGAAGGAGGGCGGAACGCTCGACATCGTGGCGCTCGGCTTCGCCAATGCGGACCACGATCCCGCAAAGCAGTTGATCGTCATCCTCGCCTGGTCCCAGCGCCACGCCGATTTCGAAGGAACGCTCTACGAAGTTCGCATCTTCGACGACCCGAAACCAGGCCAGCAAGCGCTGACGCTTTTGAAAGTGAGCCAGAAATTTGGCTCCGGGTGCGATTGCCAATGGCGCGACGGCACGTCGAAGCACGACCGCTTCAAGACCATCGCCGCCGTCAAGGCCGAGTTGAAACGATTGGGCTACTAAACCCGAGACGAACTCAGGCCACCCAAGCCGTCATCTTCCGCAAATCCGCCTCCGGCCGCGCGCCATAATGGCTGATGATCTCGCCCGCCGCGATGCTGCCAAGCCGGCCGCACACGGCCAGCGACCGTCCCGCCGTCAGCCCGGACAGGAACCCCGCCGCATACGCATCGCCGGCTCCCGTCGTATCCACCATGCGCGTCGGCTCGGCCGGCACCGTCACCCTCTCCGCCCCGCGCAGGATCACGCTGCCCGCCTCGCTGCGCGTCAGCACCGCCAGCCCGACATCCGCCCGCGTCCGCTTCCACCGCTTCGTCGAAACTGTTCACCTCGTACAGGCTGGTGATCTCCGTTTCATTCGCAAACAGAATATCCACCTCCTGCCGCACCAGCTCCCGGAACGCCGCCCGGTGGCGATCGACGCAGAACGGGTCCGACAGCGACAGCGCCACCTGCCGCCCGGCGGCATGCGCCGCCGCCGCGGCGCGCCGAAACGCCGCCTGTGCGGCCGGCGGATCGAACAGATACCCCTCCAGGTACAGCACCGACGCATTCCCCACCAGCGCCTCATCCACGTCCGCCACGCCGAACGAGACGCAAGCACCCAGATAGGTGTGCATCGTCCGCTGCCCGTCCGGTGTCACCAGGATCAGGCAGCGCGCGGTCGGCGCGCCCGGACACCAGCGGCGCCGATGGAAAATGCACTCCGGCCGCGCCGATATCGTGGCGGAACACCGCGCCCAGCTGGTCGTCCGCCACTTTGCCCAGATACGCCACCCGGCTCCCCAGCGCCGCCGCCACCGCGCAGGTATTCGCAGCCGATCCGCCGCTGCTCTCCTGCCCCGGCGGCATCGCCGCGTACAACGCTCGCCGCCGTATCGGCATCGATCAGCGTCATGCCCCCTTTGCGCATGTCGTGTTTCGACAGGAACGCGTCGTCCGCCCGCGCCACCACATCGACGATGGCATTGCCAATGCCCAATATGTCGAACCGCGCCATTGCTCAGCTCCTTGCCGGGCGCTGCGGAATATCCAGCCCGACGCCGCGCAGACGTCCGAACAGCTCGGCCAGCCGCGCCCGGTCCGCCGCCGGCAGCGGCGGCTTCAGAATCGATTCGACGTTGGCCCGCAGATGCGCAATCTCCCCGGTACCGAACAGCACCACGTCGACGCCCGGCTCGTGACGCGCGAAACGATACGCCGCATCGGTCAGACTGTCCGCGCCGCCGGAATGAACCAGGAACCCCAGCGGATCGTCGCTCTCCGCCAACCACGACGGCACCTGTCCGGCCGCCGCCAATTCGCGCAGCGTGGACGCAAGCTGGGCTGGGCGGGCGAAGATGCTGCGCACCGCGAACATCAGCAGCGTACCCACCTTGCGCGCCTGCGTAGCCGGGAACACCGTCTCCCGCGCGTTCTGGCACATCATGTGGAACGCCACCATCACCACGTCCCACACTCCGTCCACCGCCGCCCGGCTCAGCATCACATGCTCCGGATCATTGGGCGCCGTCTCGGTGATACCCAGAAACCGGAACTTCCCCTTCTGTTTCTCGTTCATCAGTGCCGGCGCGATCACGTCGCGCACATACGCGTATCCCGCCGGGGACACAGCATGGAGCTGGAACACGTCAATGCATTCCACACCCAGAAGACGCAACGAGTTGTCCAGACTGGCGATCACCTGCGCGGCCGGCACGCCCTCCGTTCCCCGCAGCACCGTCGCTTTCGTCGCGATCACCACCGAATCCCGCGGCCGGCCGGCAATCGCCTTGCCGACCACCGCCTCCGTCCCGTACCCCGCGGCGGTGTCGATGATGTTCACACCCAGATCGAGCGCCGCATGCACCAGACCCACAACCTCCGATTCGCTCTTGCCGGACGTCATCCCGAGCCGGCTGAACCCGCCGGCTCCGAGTTCCGGCCACGCTCACGCGCAGCCCGGTTCGTCCGAGTGTGGTGTACTCCATGCATGCCCCCGCTGACCGGCCGCGGACCTTACGCGGCTGCGCGTGTGGGGGACAGAGCCGGCCCGCACCGATGATCGCGCATGCGGATCGAGTCTGCGGCATGCGTCTTTTCGTTGGTGCGACGCGAAGCGACATGCTAGCGCACTCAGATGTCTACTGACAATTTCGGCAATGAGGGTGGGGACCCCGTGTTCAAGCGACGCAAAACCGACGATCCGACCATCGACGAGCCGGCCGCTCTGCCGGCTGGCCTTCCCGACTCGGGATCGGACCTCAGCACTCACGCGAATATCCAGGAAACCCGCCGCGGCGCGCCGGCCGATTCCGGCCTCGGTGTTCCGCCATTTCGTCCCGCTCCGCCAAAGGAGGCACCCGCGATGGCTCGACCGCCGTCATTCACTTCATCGCCATCCACCTTGACGCCGCCCGTGCAGCCGGGGCCGCGCCCCGCACTGCCGCCATCCCGTGCGCCGGGGCGCGATCCATCCGAGCGGCGCACCCTGGTGGTCGGCCGCGGGATCAGCGTGCAGGGCACAGTCCAGGATGCCGAGCGTCTGGTCGTCGAGGGCACCGTCGAAGCCAGCATGATCCATGCCACGGAGCTTTCCGTCGCCCCCGGTGGCATGTTCAAGGGCGAGGTCGAGGTCGAGGACGCGGAAATCGCCGGTACCATCAACGGCACGCTGACCGCTCGCGGCAGCCTTACGATTCGCGCCACCGGGCGCGTTCTCGGCACGGCCAAATGCCGGCGGTTGCAGGTCGAGGATGGCGGGCAGATCTCCGGCCAGATGGAGATGCTGACCGACGGCATGAAGGCGGACCAGCCGCGGGCCGTCTCCGAACCAGCGGTGTGAGCTGAAGCAGCTCATCGTCTCGGCCGATGATTTCGGATTATCCGAATCGGTCAACGAGGCGATCGAGCAGGCGCATCGCCACGGCATACTGACCGCCGCCAGCCTGATGGTTGCCGGCCCGGCCGCCGCCGACGCGGTGCGCCGGGCGCGCGCCATGCCGGGCTTGGCGGTCGGCTTGCACCTGGTGGTGATCGAAGGCCCGGCGGTGCTGGCGCCGACTCTGATCCCCGACCTGGTCGATGCGCGCGGATGGTTTCCGTCCGATCAGGTACAACTCGGCTGCAACTACTTCTTTCGCCCGCGCGTCAGACAGCAGCTCGCCGCGGAAATTCGCGCGCAGTTCGAGGCATTCGCCGCCGCCGGCCTGCGGCTGGACCACGCCAACGCGCACAAGCACATGCATCTGCATCCCACCGTCGGCCGCCTGCTTGTCGATATCGGGCGCGAGTTCGGATTGCGCGCCGTGCGGGTCCCGTTCGAGCCACCATCCGTCCTGGCGGCCTGCGGCACGCGTCCCGGCATTGGCGCCCACGCGCTGGCAACCTGGACGCGTCTCCTGCGCCGCCAGGTGACCCACGCCGGAATGCTGGCGAACGATCAGTGCTTCGGTATCGCCTGGACCGGCGAGATGACGGCCAACACGTCTGCTGCGGCTGGCGTCAAACCTGCCGGACGGCATTAGCGAAATCTATTTCCATCCGGCCACCCGACCCGACCCGCTGCTGACGACACTGATGCCGAACTATCGCCAGCAGGACGAACAGGCGGCACTGCTCGATCCGCAGGTGGGAGCGTCATTCCGGAACGCCGGGACTCTCGTGACCTACGGCTCGATAGCTGAATCCAGCGCCTACACTCACCTCTGAAATCGCCTGTATCGAAGCGCCCGACTCGACCCCACCGTCATGGCCGGGCCCCGTCCCGGCCATCGACACACCCAACCGCGAGAACGGCGCTTCGGGAGCCCGACCCTCCCGAAACCGTCGGTGCGACCGAACCGCCGCGCCTCCTCCTCCGGCTCCCTCAGCGGCGCCGGCACGTACTCGTGACCTGCGGCTCGATAGCTGAATCCAGCCACCTCTGAAATCGCCTGTATCGAAGCGCCCAACTCGACCCCACCGTCATGGCCGGGCCCCGTCCCGGCCATCGACACACCCAAACCGCGAGAACGGCGCTTCGGGAATATCCCCGCGACCGGTTACGCCCGCCGCGCCTCCTCCTCCGTCTCCGTCAGCGGCACCGGCAGGTACTTCACGAACTCCTTCGGCACCACCTGCCAGAACCGCGGCAGCGTCCAGTCCCAATCGTTCAGCAGCCGTGCCGCATACCGCGAGTTCGTCTCCGCCACATGCTGCGCCACCAGCTCGCGCAGCACCTGCTCCCAATGCGGGTGCGCCACGCGCTGCCATGTCAGCGAATCCGGGTTGATGCGTTTCTCGAACAGCTCCTCCGCATCGTACACGAACGCCATCCCGCCGGTGAATCCGGCACCGAAATTGTCGCCCACCGGCCCCAGGATCACCGCCGTCCCGCCGGTCATATACTCACACCCGTTCGACCCGCAGCCTTCCACCACCGCAATCGCGCCCGAGTTGCGCACCGCGAACCGCTCCCCGGCCTGCCCGGCCGCGTACAGCGCACCGGCCGTCGCCCCGTACAGCACGGTATTGCCGATGATCGTGTTCTCGTTGCTGCGCAGCGCCGAGGACGGGCCCGGCCGCACCACGATCGTCGCCCCGGACAACCCCTTGCCAACGTAATCATTGGCATCGCCAAACACTTCCAGCTTCAGCCCCTGCACCGCGAATGCCCCCAGCGACTGCCCGGCGGAGCCGCGCAACCGTACCGTCAGATTCCCCGCCGGCAGCCCCTGCATGCCGAACCGGCGCGTGATCCGCGACGAAATCCGTGTCCCCACCGCACGATGCGTGTTCCGGATCGTGTACTGAAGCTGCATCTTCTCGCCATGCTCGAACAGCGCCGCGGCATCGGCGATCATCTGCGCGTCCAGCGTGTCGGGCACCTCGTTGCGCCCCTCCAGCGTGCAGTAACGCGCGAAAGGACCTGGATCTGCCTGCGCCAGCAGCGGATTGAGATCGAGATCGTCCAGTATGTCCGCCCCGCGGCTGATCTGCCGCAACAGATCCGTCCGCCCGATCACGTCCTTCAGGCTGCGCACGCCCAGCCCCGCCAGGATGGTCCGCACATCCTCCGCCACAAACGAAAACAAGTTGATCACCTTCTCCGGCGATCCGTCGAACTTCTCCCGCAACCGCTCGTCCTGGGTGCAAACGCCCGACCGGGCAGGTGTTGGAATGACACTGCCGCACCATGATGCAGCCCATCGCGATCAGGCTGGCGGTACCGATGCCGAACTCCTCCGCCCCCAGCATCGCCGCGATCACCACATCCCGCCCGGTTTTGATGCCGCCATCCGTGCGCAGCTTCACCCGGTGCCGCAGCCGGTTCAGCATCAGCACCTGATGCGTCTCCGACAGCCCCATCTCCCACGGCAGCCCGGCATACTTGATGGAACTCTGCGGCGACGCGCCCGTCCCGCCGGAATGCCCGGAGATCAGGATCACGTCCGCCTTCGCCTTCGCTACCCCGGCGGCGATCGTGCCGATCCCCGATCGTGCCACCAGCTTCACGCAGACCGTTGCATCCGGATTGATCTGCTTCAGGTCGTAGATAAGCTGCGCCAAATCCTCGATCGAATAGATATCATGGTGCGGCGGCGGGCTGATCAGCATCACGCCCGGGGTGGAATGCCGCAGCCGCCCGATCAGCGCCGACACTTTTATCCCCGGCAACTGCCCGCCTTCGCCCGGCTTGGCGCCCTGCGCGATCTTGATCTCGATCTCGCGGCAATTGTTCAGAAACTCGGCGGTCACCCCGAACCGCCCCGACGCGATCTGCTTGATCGCCGACGACGCATTGTCGCCATTCCTGCGCGGCTTGTAGCGCGCCGGGTCCTCGCCGCCTTCGCCGCTGTCGGACTTGGCGCCGATCCGGTTCATCGCGATCGACAGCGTCTCGTGTGCCTCGGGCGACAGTGCCCCCAGCGAAATGCCGGGCGAGCACAGCCGCTTGCGAATCTCGGTGATGCTTTCGACCTCATCCACCGGGATCGGCTTCACGCCCTCGGTGCGGAAATCCAGCAGGTCGCGCAAGGCGACGGGCGGCAGCTTGCGCACCGCCTCCGCATAGCGGCGATAGGTTGCGTAGCTGTCGCTCGCAACGGCGCTTTGCAGCGTGTGGATCAGCGCCGGATCGAACGCATGCGTCTCGCCGCCCTGACGGCGCAGCTTGTACACGCCGCCCACCGGCAGCACCACCACGTCCGCGTCCCACGCCAGCTCGTGCTGGTCCAGCACCTTCCGCGCAATCCCCGGCAATCCGATGCCAGAGATGCGCGACGGCATGCCGGGGAAGAACTCCGCCACCAGCGCGCGCGAAAGCCCGATCGCCTCGAAGTTGTACCCGCCGCGATAAGAGGAGATCACGCTGATCCCCATCTTCGACATGACCTTCAGCAGGCCCTTGTCTGCCGCCTTCTTGTATCGGTTCACCGCCTCTTTCGGGCTCATATCGCCGAACAATCCACGGCGATGCCGGTCGGCGATCAACTCCTGCGCCAGATACGCATTCACCGTCGTCGCGCCCACCCCGATCAGCACGGCGAAATAATGCACGTCCAGGCACTCGGCGCAGCGCACGTTGAGGCTGGTGAAGGTGCGCAGCGACTGCCGCACCAGATGCGTGTGCACGCCCCCCGTGGCCAGGATCATCGGGATCGGCGCACGGTCCGGCCCATCATGTTCGTCCGTCAGGATCACGTGCGTGCAGCCGGCCCGCACGCCTTCCTCCGCTTCACGGCGAATGCGGTCGATCGCGGCGCGCAGTCCGGCCTCGCCATCCGCCACGGGAAACGTGCAGTCCACCTCGCAGGCCGACGCACCCATGAAACTGCGCATCGCCTGGAACTCGGTGGTCGAGAGCACCGGGCTTTCAAGCTGCAGCAGGTCGCATTGGCTGGAATCCTCATCCAGCACGTTGCCTAGATTGCCCAGCCGCGTCTTCAGCGTCATCACCCGCGTCTCGCGCAGGCTGTCGATCGGCGGATTGGTCACCTGGCTGAACGTTTGCCGGAAGAAATGATGCAGCCCACGATATCGGTCCGACAGCACCGCGATGGGCGTGTCGTCGCCCATGGAGCCCGACTGCCTCCTGCGCATCCTCCACCATCGGGTGGAGGATCATTTCCAGCTCCTCCAGCGAGAACCCCACCGATAATTGTCGCCGGCAAAGCTCCTCGCCGCGATACAGCACCGGCTCCGGCGCATCGGTCTTCACGATGCGGTCGATCTCGGTGATGCGCCGTGCCCACTCGCCGAACGACTGCCGCGCGGCCAGCACGTCCTTCAGCTCATCGTCGCGATAGAACCGCGCCTGCTCCAGATTGACGGCGATGGTCTGGCCGGGGCCGACGCGCCCTTTCTCCACGATCACGTCACCGTCCAGCTTCACCATGCCGGTTTCCGACCCGACAATCAGCATGGCGTCGGAGGTGATGGTGTACCGCAACGGCCGCAGCCCGTTCCGGTCCAGTCCGGCAATCACCCATGTCCCGTCCGTCGCGGCAATCGCCGCCGGCCCGTCCCACGGCTCCATCACCGCGTTGCAGTACAGGAACATGTCGCGATGCGTCTGCTTCATCGTCGCATCCTGGCCGATGGAAGCAGGGATCATCAGCGCCTTCGCCATCGGCGCGTCGCGCCCGGAATGGCACATCAGCTCGAACACGTTGTCCAGCGTCGCGGTATCCGATCCGCCGGCCTGTACGACCGGTTTCACATCCTCCAGATACGGCCCCAGCTCGTCGGCGGCGAGCCGCGTCTCGTGGCTCTTCATCCAGTTGACGTTGCCGGTCAGCGTGTTGATCTCGCCGTTATGCGCCAGCATCCGGAACGGTTGCGCCAGCCGCCAGGTGGGGAACGTGTTGGTCGAGTAGCGCTGATGATAGATGGCGAACCGCGACACGAACCGAGCATCCAGCAGATCGGGATAGAACTCCGCCAGGTGCTCGGCCAGGAACATGCCCTTGTAGATGATCGAGCGTGCTGACAAGGAGCAGAAATACAGCTCCGGAATCTGCGCCGCGATCGCCTGCTTCTCGATCCGGCGGCGGATAACGTACAGCTCGCGCTCGAACTCAGCCTCATTCGTGCCCTTCGGATTCCACAGCATGATCTGCTCGATCTCGGGCCGCGTGGCGTTGGCTTTCTCGCCGATGCACTCGACATTGATCGGCACCTGCCGCCAGCCATAGATCAGGTAGCCGAAATTCAGGATCTCGGTCTCCACGATCTGCCGGCAGCGTTCCTGCGCGCCGAGATCGGTCTTCGGCAGGAACACCTGACCCACCGCGATCGGCCCCGGCCTCAGCTTCGCCCCGCCGCGCTCGACTGCGGCGGCAAAGAAATCCTGCGGGATCTCCACGTGGATCCCGGCCCCGTCGCCGGTCTTGCCGTCGGCATCGACAGCGCCGCGGTGCCACACCGCCTTCAGCGCATCGATGCCCGCCTGCACGATGTCGCGTCGCTTCTGCCCATCCAGCGCGGCGACAAACCCGACGCCGCACGCATCATGTTCCTGGGCGGGGTCGTACGTATGCCGCAGCGCCGCAGCATTGGCGTGCCAGGAGGCGAGGAAGTCCGACGCGGAGTGATCCATGGTGCCCTCTCTCTCATCCATTCACGAGAACCGAGCAGGAAAGCAGTGTGCCACGCTATTCCGCCGCCCTGACGGCAGTCCCTTCAGCCAGCAAACGCAGGGCATCGGCGCACAGGTCGATCTCATCGCCATCCGCATCTGTCCACACAACCGCGCGCCCGCCCCCGAACAATGCTGAAACGGTCCGGATGATCCCTGATAACCTCGAGAGCCCCACCAACCCGTACCGTCTCCGCGAGAGCCGCCGTTCCGGCAAACCCATCCGCGAAATGCAGCCGCAAGCGCAATCCGGGAAGCATTTCGCCTGAAACGATGCGGTTCAGCGTCATCCGATCCTCCCGGGTTTCTCGCCTTGCCGGCACCTGACCCACGCCAACGCAAGCTGATCCTGATGCTGGCGTGCCCACGTGACGATAGTCCTGCGCTGCGTCGGTGGAAGATTGCCCCACATGACAGTCAGATCCGTAATGCGCACGACCATTTCGTCATCCCCACATACCGCGTGGAAATGCGCCGGCTCGTGATCCGCATAATATAAGCGGATCATAACACCGGCAACGATGGCAACCACCGGCATGCATCACTCCGCCGCCACCGGCATCCGCGCCGGCATCTCCATCCATGCATGCATCTGTGCCGCCGCGTCGCGCCCATCGCGGATCGCCCACACCACCAGGCTCGCCCCACGCACGATATCCCCGGCGGCGAACACCCCCGGCAGGCTGGTCATGAACGTGCGGTGGTTCACCTTCAGCGTGCCCCAGCGCGTCACCGCCAGCCCCGGCTCGTCGAACATCACCGGCAACTCTTCCGGGTCGAACCCTAGCGCCTTCACCACCAGGTCTGCCTTCACCGTGAAGTGGCTGCCCTCGATCGTCTCCACCGCCTGGCGCCCGGTCGCGTCCGGCAGCCCCAGGTGCATGCGGATCGCCCGCACGCCGCTCACCTTGTCGCGCCCGGTGAATGCTTCCGGCGCCGACAACCACACGAATTCCACCCCTTCTTCCTCGGCGTTCCTCACCTCGCGCATCGACCCCGGCATGTTCGCGCGGTCGCGCCGGTACAGGCATTTCACCGACTTCGCGCCCTGCCGCACCGCGGTGCGCACGCAGTCCATCGCGGTGTCACCACCGCCGATTACCACCACATTCTTGCCGCGTGCATTCAGCAGTCCCGACGTGAAGTCAGGCACCTCGTCGCCCAGGTTCTCGCGGTTCGACGCGATCAGGTAGTCCAGCGCCGGAACGATCCCCGGCAGGCCGATACCGGGGCCGCCGAGCTCCCGCGCCTGGTAAACCCCGGTCGCCACCAGCAGCGCGTCATGCCGCGCCCGCAACGCGGCGAACGGCATCGTCTCGCCGACCGCGCAGTTCAGCTCGAAGCGGATGCCGGATTGCTGGCACAGCTCGTGGCGACGCAGCACCACCTGCTTTTCCAGCTTGAAATTCGGAATGCCATAGATCATCAGCCCGCCCGCGCGGTCGTGCCGATCGTACACCGTCACCTGGTAGCCGAGCCGCCGGAGTTCCTCCGCCGCCGCCAATCCACCCGGCCCAGCCCCAATGACCCCCACGGACCGCTCCAGCTCCCGCCGTGGCCGGATCGGCTTCACCCACCCGCGCTCGAACGCGGTATCGGTGATATAGCGCTCCACCGAGCCGATCGTGACGCTCTCATAGCCTTTCTCGATGACGCAGTTGCCTTCGCACAACCGGTCCTGCGGGCAGATCCGGCCGCATATCTCTGGGAAATTGTTGGTCGCCGAGGCAACCCCATACGCCTCTTCCAGCCGGCCCTCGGCGGTCAGCTTCAGCCAGTCGGGGATGTTGTTCGACAGCGGGCAGTGCACGGAACAGAACGGCACGCCGCACTGGCTGCACCGGCTGGCCTGCGTGGCCGCCTCACGGTCCTCGAATATCCGGTAGATTTCCCGAAAATCACGCCGACGCTCCGCCACCAGGCGCTTGGCAGGACCCTGTTGCGGCACGTCGACAAACCGCAGCATGCGTTCCGGCATACTCAAACCCCTTCGGCGTCCGCTCTTCGGCGCGCGCGGCGCCGGCCCCGATCCGGCATTCGCGCCATTATAGCGGCGAGGGATCGGGCAGGCGAGGGGGTTTCGGACCGATTAGGACATTTTTTCTGTCCTAATTTCGCGCCTTACACCTCTGCGCCGACTAGGCCGCTCGTCCTTCAGGGAAAGATAGGTCCGGTTTGTCGCCTATCCCGGCCTCCCGTGCAAAAATTCGCCGCCCGCCACCGCGACCGAACCGGCCGATATACGAAGGCACGATCAGCTCCACCGGCGTAGGCACGATCCCCAGCTCCGGCAGCCCGGGAATGCCCGGGCCCACCACATTGTCTCGCTGCAACATCAAAAGCTGGTCGCGGGTCAGCGGCTTCCACGGCAGCAACTCCCCGATCCGAGCCTGCAGCCGGGCCAGCTCCATCGGCACGTTGATCATCGGGCGGCGGCGTGCGGTCTGCGCCAGCACATACGCAAGTATCTCGCGGAAGCTCCACACCCGCGGACCGCCAAGTTCAAACAGCCCGCCCGCCGTATCCGCCCGTGCGAGCGCCGCCATCACCGCATCCGCCACGTCCCCCACATATACCGGCTGGAACCGTGTCGCGCCGGCAATCACCGGCATCACCGGCAGCATCTGCGCCATCCAGGCGAAACGATTGAAGAACTGGTCCTCCTGGCCGAACACGATCGAGGGTCGCAGCAGCGTGGCCGTCGGATAGGCCTGCCGCACCGCCGCCTCCCCGGCCGCCTTGCTGGCGCCATAGCGGCTCGGGCTGGCCGGATCGGCGCCGATCGCCGAGACATGCACCAGCCGCAGCACCCCCGCCGCGGCGGCCAGCCGAGCCACCCGTTCCGCGCCCTCGACATGGACCCGCTGGAAATCGCCCTTGCGCTGCTCCGCCAGGATGCCGACCAGGTTGACCGCCAAAGCAGCGCCCTGCACGGCCCGATGCACCTCCGGCTCGCCACTCAGCGGGGCGAACAGCGGCACGATCTGCCCCACCGCCCCCATCGTCTTGAGGAACCCGGCGCTCATCGGGTCGCGCACCGCGACCCGCACGACATATCCTTTCTGCGCCAGCCGCCTCACCACATAGCGGCCGAGGAAACCGGACCCCCCGAACACCGTCGCCACGCTGCGCGTCGCCATGCTAGCTCTCCTGTGATGGCACTTTGTTACGTGCAGATCCCGCCCGCCTCAAGCGGCCCATCCTCAGGCTGTCCCGCCTCGGCAGCGGCGAGCCTGTGTTGACGCCGCCCCGCCCCCCCGCTACATCCCGCGCCCTGCCGCTCCGCGGCGATTACCCTACGCCCGTGCCCAGGTGGCGGAATTGGTAGACGCGCAGGTTTCAGGGTACCTGTGGCCGCAAGGTCGTGGAAGTTCGAGTCTTCTCCTGGGCACCACACAATCGCAACCACCGGTTCGTAAAGGCTCCGCCCCATTGAGCGCGACGCAGTTCATGCCGGGAGCCACTATACATCTTCACCGGCACGACCTGCCCGAAGCGCTGGAACTCGGCCCCGTCGTCGCGGTGGACACCGAAACCATGGGCCTCAACCCGCACCGCGACCGTCTTTGCCTCGTCCAGCTCTCGGCCGGCGACGGCATCGCCCATCTGGTGCAGCTCATTCCGCCGTCACTCGGCGGCCACGGCTACGAAGCCCCTTGCCTGGCTCGCCTGCTGAGCAACCCCGCTACCGTCAAGCTCATGCATTTCGCCCGCTTCGACGTGGCTGTGCTGTACCACGCGCTGGGCATCATCGCGGCACCGGTGAAGTGCACCAAGATCGCCGCCCGTCTCACCCGCACCTTCACCGACCGGCACGGCCTGCGGGACCTCTGCCGCGAACTCCTCGGCATCGAGATCAGCAAGCAGCAGCAGACCTCCGATTGGGGCGCCCCCGAACTGACCGCCGAGCAACTGGCCTACGCCGCCACCGACGTGCTGCACCTTCACGCCCTGTGGGCCCGGCTGGAATCATTGCTGCTGCGGGAGAACCGCCTGGAGCTCGCCGAAGCCTGCTTTGCCTTCCTGCCCACCCGCGCCCGGCTCGATCTCCTGGGCTATGACGAACCCGACATTTTCGCTCACTGATGGCCGCCTCGCCGCAGTGTGCTTGCAATGCGATTTTGCATTTATACCAGCGGCCCGAAGGGCCGACTGGTATGCGCGCAGGGTTGGTGTGGCGGCTGCGCGCGAAATCAATAAGATACCAGCGGCCCGACGATCCCCGAAAAAGTCACGACTTCGGGCCGCTGGTATTATACGTGATGTTTTACAGGAGCATTCTTCCACGATACCCTTGATGGCAAAGGCCAACGGCAAACTTCGTCAATCAAGGAAATCAAACGACACGATTGCCGAAGCCAGCGCTGCGGCCGGCGGCGCCCGGGGGTGAATATTCTCCAGACACTCAGTTCGTAGCGGCAGGAAGTCCCAGTGCTTCGCGGAACAGCGCCTCACGCAGGAGCACATTGACTCGCGATTGCCCACCCCGGCCCCGACGCGCGCAGGCGCTCCAGCACATCGGGATCGAGCCGAATGCTGATCAGCTCCTTGCGGTGCTCGGACGGCGGCCGCCCAGGACCGCGGCGTACGAATTTATCGGCCCGATAGACCTCTGCCTTGTCGAAAAACTCGTCGGTCAGTTGTGCAGCGTCGTCAGGATCCACCCATTCTGCGACGCCAGGTGCGTTCTTCTCGCTCATGACAGTACCTCATAGAAACGATATGCCGCGCTGAGCTCCGCGGCGTCCAAACCATAACCACAAGCCGTCCATTCAACTCGCCGGCGGTGACGTAGCGATCTTCCCCATAATCACGCCGGTCGTCCGGGATGGTCGCAACCTCGCCAGCGAAGACCAGTGCGGCATCAGCGAGATCAAGCCCCCGTTGCTCCAGCGTGCGCCTACGCTTCTCCGGATCGAAGCTGATGTCCACGGATTATTGTATATGCGCTAATTTGCTCAGGCGTCAATATCTGTAGATGCAGAAATTGTGCGGTGGTTCAGCTCGTTCGCGGTACCTCGTAGGCTAAAAGCGAATCGCCACTTGAATTCGCAAAGCGGGCAGCTCCACGACCGGGTCAGGGCTTGGGTGCGACCGCCGCGAAGCGCTGCATCGCCGCCGGATCCTGTGCTGCGCCGACCAGCTTCGGCCAGTCATCGGGCGGATCGCCTTGCTCCAGCATGCGGGCGAACACCGCGTAAGGATCGCTCGCGGCGCCAGCCTTGCGCAGCCTGTCGCGGTCGTTGACCCAGGCATAGACCACGATCCGCGATACCGAATCGGCACGGAAGAATAGCCGGAACCGGTTGGCGCCGAACTTGGCACGGAACCAGTGCCGGTGCGCCGGCCCGAGCGTGTTGCCCTGCCGGAACTCGGCCGCTAACGGGTCTCGCGGCACGCGGTCGAGCATGAGATCGCGCACGGCGGCCAGCAGCTTGACATTGGCGTTGCCCTGCCAGCCGGCCGTGTCAGACTGCCGGGCACGCTCGGCCGCGGCGATCAGCTTGTCGAGCTGATCGAGCAGCAGCGGATGGCCGGCCAGCCGCCAGCCGTGGCGTTGCAGCACGGTCGGACTACAGCGCTACCTCACCCTCGATCGGTGCCTCCGGATCGGCCTCCACGCCCTCGGTCGCTGCCGCCATGCGTGCTGCCAACTCCGGCGTGAGCGGCACGAGCGCCTCCGGCCGGGCTGCGATATCGCGCTCAAGCAGGCCCAGGAACGGCGCCAAGGCCGGATCCTCCACCGGTTCGGCGGCGGCGTGAACGCTGACAGTGCCGTCCTCGACCCGGAAGGTGATGCGGCCGCCGTAGCTGACGCCGAGCACTTGGCGGATCACCTTGGGCACGGTCGTCTGGCCCTTGGCGGTGATAGTGCAGACCTCTTCGATCACGGACATGGCAAGTCTCCTCTTGTCGGAAGGTAAGGTGACGTCCTTACTTTTGCCACCCCTTTAGCCGCGGACTAGGTTGTTCCACCCGCCCCGACGGCCAGGTTGCTACGAAAGGGTCCTAACAAGCACTGTGGCACGATTTTTGTCCCTGAAGGTTGACCCACACCATCGCACCGCACCATAACTGGCTCTGCTTGCAACAGGATTCGCCAAACCGGCCATGACCGCCGCCGTTCTTCCCGCCCGCGCCGATATCGACGTGGCCCGCGGCGTGCTCGGCACCGAAGCCCGCGCCCTCCGCGCCCTGGCCGCCGGGCTAGACGACCGTTTCAGCCAGGCCGTGGAACTCCTCTCCAGCGCTTCCGGCCGCGTCGTCGTCTCCGGCATGGGCAAGTCCGGCCACGTCGCCCGGAAGATCGCCGCCACCCTCGCTTCCACCGGCACCCCGGCGCTGTTCGTCCATCCCGCCGAGGCCTCCCATGGCGACCTCGGGATGCTGGTCACTGGAGACGCCGTTCTGGCCCTCTCCAATTCCGGAGAAACGCCGGAACTCGCCGATCTCGTCCGCCATTCGCGCCGCTTCGCCCTGCCGCTGGTCGCCGTCACGGCCCGCCCCAACTCCGCCCTGGCCCACGCCGCCGACGTAATACTGCCGTTACCAACCGTCCCCGAAGCTTGCCCGATGGGACTGGCCCCCACCACCAGCACCGCAATGCAGATGGCGCTGGGCGACGCGCTGGCGGTCGCGCTGTTGACCAGGCGCGGCTTTACCGCCGCCGATTTCCGTCGCTTCCATCCGGGTGGCCGGCTTGGCGCGCGCCTGACCAGCGTGCGGGACCTGATGCATGACGGCGACGCCATCCCTCTGGCTTCCCCCGACACCCCCATGGACCGCGCCCTGCTGATCATGACGGAAAAGCGGTTCGGCTGTCTCGGCGTCACCGGCGACAAAGGCGCCTTGGTCGGCATCGTCACCGACGGTGACCTGCGGCGTCACATGGGCCCCGATCTGCTCGGCCGTCCGGTCGCGGCCATAATGACACCAGACCCGCTCACCATCGCTCCCGATGCCCTGGCGGCCGAGGCCCTGCATGCAATGAACGCCCGCGCCCGCCCCATCACCACGTTGTTCGTCACCGATCCGGCTACGCGTCCGATCGGTATCCTGCACGTCCACGATCTGCTCCGCGCCGGAGTTGCGTGATGGCATCGGTCGCCCCACTCGGCACGCGGCGCAGCAATCAACGGCTCGTCGGTTCCGCAGTCAGCCGGATGCGCCGTCCGCCGACGCCCGGCGGCCTGGCCCGCCGCCGGCTGACGATCTTGCTGGCGAAGCTGGTGCTGCCCGCCGTCGCGCTAGCCCTGCTCACCACGATGGCGATGTGGCCCGAACTGAAGCGCACCACCGCGCAAGGCCGGCTGGCCTTCGCCGGCTTTGCCGGTGACGTTGCCGGAGATACGGTGATCGACGCCCGCTATCACGGTGTGGACGATCGCGGCCGGCCCTATACGGTGACCGCCGCCACTGCCAACCAGGTCAATCCGAATCGCATCAACCTGCACAATCCGAAGGGCGACATTACCCTCGAAAACGGCACCTGGGTCATGCTCCAGGCCGATTCCGGCGTATTCCGTCAGCACGACAACGCGCTCGATCTGTCGCACCACGTGACGCTCTACCGTGACGACGGAACCACCCTGAACACGCAAAGCGCCGCCGTGGACATCGCCCAGGGCGCCGCCGCCGGCGCCGAGCCCGTGCATGCCCAGGGACCGTTCGGCGTGCTGGACGCGAAAGGCGGCTTCACCCTCACCGACAAAGGGGATCAGATCCTGTTTGCCGGACCGGCGCACATGGTCCTGAACGGAGCCGCGGCGCAATGATGCTGCGCTGGCTCCTGCTCGCGACGCTTATGCCGGTCCCCGCCCTCGCGCAGGGCATCGACCTCTCGCAAGGCGGCCCGATCGACATCACCGCGCAGAACGGCATCGAATGGCAGCAGAACCAGCACAGGGTTATTGCCAGCGGCAATGCCACGGCGGTGCGCCAGAACGTCACCGTCGATGCGGATCGTCTGATTGCTTACTACCGCAAGAAAACCGATACCACCGCGACTTCCGCCGCCGGGACGCAAGCTGCGGCACCGGCCGCTACCGCGCCTGCCTCCGCCAGTGCCAGCCCGTCCCAGCCAGGCCTCGCCGGGGACGAGGACACCTCCGGCAACGAGATTTATCGGGTCGAGGCGGAAGGCCATGTCGTGATCTTCACCCCGACCGACCGGGCGCAGGGTGACCATGCGGTCTATGACCTGGATCAGGCGGTCATGGTGATGACCGGCCATGATCTCCGGCTCACCACCCCGAACGATGTGATCACCGCCCGCGACGACCTGGAATACTGGGCGCAGAAGCACATGGCCGTGGCCCGCGGCGACGCGGTCGTCGTTACCAAGGACGCGCGGCGCATCGCGGCCGATGTTTTGGTCGCCTACACCACACCCGCCCCCGCAACCCCCCCGGTGCCGACCCCGGTCGCCGCCAAACCCGCTGCGCCGTCGTCCGCCGCCGACCCGCTCGCCGCCTCCGGCAAGCTGGAGAAGGTCGAGGCATTCGGTCACGTATCGATCCGTACGCCCACCGATGTCGTTACCGGCGATCGCGGCGTCTATGTTCCGGAAACCGGTATCGCCATCCTGGTCGGCGATGTCCGCATCACGCGCGGGGAAAACCAGCTCGCCGGCGTCAGGGCGGAGGTCAACCTGAAAACCGGCGTCTCCCGCCTGCTGTCCGGCAACAGCAACCGCGTCCAGGGATTGATCGTACCGGACGATAATACCAATGGCAGCCTTGCCGGGCCCGCCGGTCAGCCTGGAAAACGCCGGAAAAACCCAGCCTGGAAAAACCCAGCCTGGAAAAACCCAGTCCGGAGGACAACAGTGAACGCTGCTGCGTTTCGTCTCGTTACCAGCGCAACTGGTCTCGCCGCCACCGGCGTAGGCAAGACATACCGAAAACGCCCCGTCGTGCGCAACGTGTCGGTCACCTTGCGCCGCGGCGAGGCGGTAGGTCTGCTCGGCCCCAACGGTGCCGGCAAGACCACCACCTTCTACATGATCATCGGCCTGATCCGCCCGGACACCGGCGCCATCGCGCTCGACGGCGCCGACATCACGCTGCTGCCGATGTATCGCCGCGCCCGCCTCGGCATCGGCTATCTGCCGCAGGAAGCCAGCGTGTTTCGCGGCCTGAATGTCGAGCAGAACGTGATGGCGGCGCTGGAGGTGGTCGAGCCGGACTCCGACCGTCGCGACATGATGCTGGATGAATTGCTGGCGGAATTCGGCATCAGCCATTTGCGGCGCACGCCGGCCCTGGCACTTTCGGGCGGCGAACGGCGGCGGGTGGAGATCGCCCGCGCCCTGGCCACCCAGCCGGCCTATATCCTGCTCGATGAACCGCTGGCCGGCATCGACCCGATCGCGGTCAGCGAGATCCGCGACCTGGTCTCCCATCTCAAACATCGCGGCATCGGTGTGCTGATCACCGACCACAATGTGCGCGAAACGTTGGAGATCATCGACCGCGCCTACATCATGCACGACGGCGAGGTGCTGATGGAGGGCGTGCCGGACGAGGTGGTGGCGCATGCCGACGTCCGCCGCGTCTATCTCGGCGAGCGGTTCAGCCTGTAACCAGGCCGCCGGCCATGGCGATCGGCCCACGTCTGGAGCTTCGCCAGGGACAGTCGCTGGTCATGACGCCGCAACTGCGTCAGGCCATCAAGCTGCTGCAATACACCAATCAGGAGGTCACCACCTTCATCGAGGAGGAGCTGGAGCGCAACCCGCTGCTGGAGCGCGCCGAACCCGAGGAACCGTCGCCTGAGCGCGCCGCGCCCGAGCAGCTTCCCGCCCGAACGGAGTCCGACGCCGACACCGCCGACCACGCGCGCGCGGACACCTTGCCGGATCCGGCGACCTCACCGCTCGATGCCGACCACGCGGAGACATACGATCCCGGCGGCGCATCCGACGGCGCGCCCACCTCGTTCAGCCATCGCGGCGGTACCCAGGATTTCGCCGACGATGAGCGCGGCATCGACGACATCGCCGAGACGCACCGCCCGCTTCACGAGCAGCTCGGTGAGCAGCTTCGACTCGAATTCAACGATCCCGGCGATCGCTTGATCGGCGCGCACCTCATCGCCCTGCTGTCGCCGGTCGGACGGCTGACCGCCGAACCGGCCGCAATCGCCCATGCCCTGGGCGTGCCGCTGGAACGTCTGGAGGCGATCCGTACGCGCATGATGCGGTTCGACCCGTCCGGCCTGTTCGCCCGTGACTTGCGCGAATGTCTTGCCGCGCAACTGGCCGATCGCAACCGGCTGGATCCGGCGATGCTGACGCTGCTCGACCATCTGGACCTGCTGGCCCGGCGCGATCTCCGGCGTCTGATGAGCCTGTGCGGCGTCGATTCCGAAGACCTTGCCGATATGATCACGGAACTCCGTTCACTCGACCCCAAGCCCGGCTGGCGCGCCGACGGCGTGCCCGTGCAGATCGTCATCCCCGATATCCTGATGCATGCCACGCCGGGCGGCGGCTGGACGCTCGAACTGAACCCGGAGACCTTGCCGCGCGTGCTGGTGAACCAGCGTCTCTACGCGAAAGTGGCGCCAGGCGCCGCCAAGGAGGCGCGCCTGTTCCTGACCGAGCGGCTCGCCACCGCCAACTGGCTGGTGCGCTCGCTGCAGCAGCGGGCGCAGACCATTCTGCGCGTCACCGCCGAAATCGTCCGCCAGCAGGACGCGTTCCTGAAATATGGCGTCGAATTCCTCCGCCCGCTGATTTTGCGCGATATCGCCGATGCCGTGGAAATGCACGAAAGCACCGTCAGCCGCGTGACGGCCAACAAATATGTCGCCACCCCGCGTGGCATATTCGAGCTCAAATATTTTTTCACGACCGCGATCCCAGGGATGGATGGCGCAGCGCACAGCGCCGAGGCTGTGCGCCATCGGATCCGCGTGCTGATTGGCGCGGAAACGCCCGACGACATCCTCTCCGATGACGCGATCGTTGCCGCCCTCCGCCGCGAAGGCGTGGACATTGCCCGCCGGACCGTGGCCAAATACCGGGAGGCGCTGCGCATCCCCAACTCCGTGCAGCGCAAACGGGAAAAGGCCGTGCCAGCCTGACGCGCCCCTTCCGGTTTCCCGCGGGCGTTGACGGCCATCCGGCCACGTACCAGCGGCGGAGAGGCAGGCATGGAGATCAACGTTTCCGGCAAGCAGGTCGAGCTGTCCGAGGCGCTGCGCGAGCGCGTCGCCCGGCATCTGGAGGGAATTGCCGGCAAATACTTCGATCACGCGCTGGAAGCGCAGGTCACGTTCGGCCGGGCGCGCAGCTTCTTCACCTGCGACATCAACGTGCATGCCGGACGCGGGCTGAGCCTGCGCGGGGAAGGGGAGGCGGCGGATGCCAACAGCGCGTTCGATGACGCCGCCGAGCATATCGCCAAGCGGCTGCGCCGCTACCGGCGGCGCGTCAGCGACCACGCGCGTGATATCGCCAACCGCGAGCGCCCCGAGGCCGCGCGCCAATACGTTCTGCGGCAGGCGGAGAACACCGCGTCGGACGGCGCCGACAGCGGCGATGGCGGGATCGACGCCTACGCCACCGTTATCGCCGAGCAACCCGCCGAAATCAGCCGGCTATCGGTGGGCGAAGCGGTGATGCGGATGGACCTTGCCGACCAGCAGGTGCTGATGTTCCGCAACAGCACGACTGGCGAGTTCAACGTCATTTACCGCCGCACTGACGGTCACATCGGCTGGATCGATCCCAACGGAACAAAAAACTGATCTATCGCGTTTTCACTGATACCTATGCTATAGCAGAACGTGGTTATCGCTTCGAGTAACCGCTACCGCTTCTGCTGAGCAAAGGGGGCCAGGGCTGCTGCCTTCCATGCCTATCTGGCCCCATGTCGGACGATCAAGGCGCGGCCTGATGGATTGGGCCAAGTTTGGGGCAAGTGATACTGTGGGTTGGCCTGATTAACTATTCCCGACGGTATATCAGGCCGGGCTTGATCCGTGCCGATCGAAGACTAACCGAGGTATGGTCTTAAAGCATGATCGTTTGAGGTTGAATCACCGGGGCGGAGGGATTCCGGCGCGGCTGCGCATCTGATTGAAGGTGCAGGCTGGATCGGAGGCCAGCTTGCATGGGAGCTCCCTACTCGTTCGACCTGCGAGAGCGCGTCGTTGCCGCGGTTGCCGGCGGCATGGGCCGGCAGAAAGCGGCGGCACTCTACCGGGTCAGCCATTCCTCGGCGATCCGCTGGACCAGGCGGAAGGCCGGGACGGGCAGTCCGGCAGCCTTGCCGATGGGCGGCAAGAAGCCGTTCGCGCTGGCGGACGAAGCGACATGGATCCGAGCCCGGGTGGCGGAGAAGCCGGACATCACCGGCCGCGAACTGCTCGCGGAGCTCACCGGGCGCGGTGTGGACGTCAGCTACTACGGCGTCTGGAATTTCCTTGATCGCGCTGCTCTCAGCTTCAAAAAAAGCCTGCGCGCCAGCGAGCAGGACCGCGCCGATGTGGCTCGCCGGCGCCAGCAGTGGAAGCAGCGGCAAGGCATGGTTTCCGCCGCGCGCCTGGTGTTCATCGATGAAACCTGGGCCAAAACCAACATGACCCGCATGCACGGCCGCTGCGCCAAGGTCAGCGGCTGGTCGCCAAGGTCCCGCACGGCCATCGCAGGACGCTGACCTTCGTGGCAGGCCTGCGCTGTGACGGCATCGCCGCGCCCTGCGTGTTCGATGGGCCGATCAATACCGAGAGTTTCCTCGCCTGGGTGGTGCAGTTCCTGGTGCCGAGCTTGCAGCCCGGCGACATCGTGGTGATGGACAATCTGAGCAGCCACAAGGACCCGGCGATACGGCGGGCGATCCGCGATGCCGGGGGCAAGCTGTTCTTCCTGCCCCGATACAGCCCGGACCTGAACCCGATCGAGCAGGCGTTCGCCAAGCTGAAGACCCTGCTGCGCAAGGAAAACGCCCGCAGCTTCGAGCAGGTCGAGACCGCGATCGGCAAGCTTCTCAAACAGCTCACGCTGGCGGAGTGCCGTAACTTCTTCAGCGAAGCGGGATACGCGTCAACCTGAAGCTATCATGCTTTAGCGAACAGGATCGTGCCCCGGCGCGTGGTGCAGCATCGGCTTCTCTGGGTAAGGATGAGTGGCCTGTCAGTGAGCCAGGGCTGGCATGCTGACGAGGGGATCATCACGAACCTGCAACTAGCTTGGATCCGGCGGCCCATGGCCGTTCTGGCTGGATCAGGCCGAAAAAAGACAGAAATACCCCATGATCGCGGGGTATCACGGTAACATCTGAGATCATAAACTCTGCCGAAAGATACGTTTCTACACTAGGCACCGGCTCCACGCCGGGGCGTCGAGGGAGAGGGCGCGTCATGAAACGATCTATGTATACCGTTGCCGCAGCCGGTATCGCCGTAGCAACCCTGTCGCCCGCGAAGGCAACGACCATATTTGCACCTGACGCGGTTTTTGACGGCAAATCGATCGCCGACTGGACCGCGGCGTGGTGGACCTGGACTGCCGGCCACCGGCAATGCTTTCGACGATCCCACCGGCGCTCGCGCACATCAACATAACTACGGTCCGGTGTTTTTTGCCGCCGGTTGGTTCTCGCTCCCGGCGGGATATACGCAGCCGCCGGTGATGCGGAGCTTCTCGGTCCAGGCGGGAAGGCCAATTTTGATTCCTCTGGTCAATCAGGGGGTGTTCCAGTTCCCGGCCGCAGACGTAACTTTCATCCTCAACAGTTTTACTGGCAACGATCTCATAGGGACCATAAACCACGTAGCTATCGCAAATTTGTCGAAGTACATTGAAAATACCGGCATTTTTTCCGCCGGACCGATAGTGCCGAACACGATCGGCTTCGGTTTCCGCACTCCGGGATTTCCCGGCGTGCCCCCGGACTGCTCTCCTTCCGATCTGTGCCCTTCGGGTTCGGTCGGGGATTGGCTCATGCTTGATCTATCGCCGGGTGTATACGTCATCGACACGGGAGGGACCGCCAGCGTCAGCTACCCGGTTGATCCCACTTATGGGCTCGATGGGGGCGGCAACACGTTTTCGTTCTCGACAGATTACACGATCACAGTCACCACTCCTGAACCGGCCTCCACACTCGTGTTGCTGCCTGGTTTGTTGGGCCTTTGCGCGATACGCCGTGCGCTCAGGCGGCAATGAAGCCTCCTTCGCCCGATGGTCAACCGACATGCGTCGATTTCGCCGCAACAGATGCAACGACCATGGTTCGTGTCTAGTCGAGGACGCGGGATGCGCGACCCCCACTCAAGCCGCTTATATTGGCTGATCTGTTGGGCATCCAATGTTGAGCCGGACGCCAACGCGACAGGTCGAAGATCTAGCCACTTTGGCTGACATGGTCATTGAGACGGACCGTTGCTCGGAAAACGCTGTACAGTCACACTATTACGCTAAATAGCGGCGCCGCACGCCTACACCAGCTTCGGTTGTGAACCGGGCGTGCCTCCCTTCGCCACATAGCGGGGAATGTTGATCTTCTTTTCCCTTTTATGAGCCCTGGCTATGTCGAAACTATTCTGCATGCGCATGAGAGTTTCCATGGAGACGCCGAAAGCCTTCCCGATGCGAATTGCCATGTCCGGCGACAGAGAGGCCCGCTCGTTCAAGAAGGTCGACAGGGCTGCCCTGGTAATACCAAGCACCTGTGCGGCCTGCGTCACCGACAATCCCAGCGGCTCGATGATCTCGGTTTTGACGAACCCTCCAGGATGGACCGGGTTCTTCATGCGGATGCCTTGCGTCTTCATGATGCCACCCTCCCTAGTGGTAATCCTCGTAATCGAGATCGACGATTTCGATCTCGGCTCGGTCGATATCGAACGTGAGTTGCCAGTTCTTGGTGACAAATAAGCTCCAGGTACCCTTGCG
This sequence comes from uncultured Pseudomonadota bacterium, assembly GCA_963810715.1. GTDB lineage: Bacteria > Pseudomonadota > Alphaproteobacteria > Acetobacterales > Acetobacteraceae > DATDIC01. The sequence goes on from CAWEOZ010000009.1 coordinate 115,744, forward strand.
GTCGCCGGTCAGTTGATGGGGTTTCCAGCTTGGCACACTGCGCAGCTCCGATTCCTGCTCCATGTCCTGGAGGAAGGAGATCATCTCGCGCAATTTGGGGACCGCGCCCGCTTGAAGTCCCGACGCATCATCGTCCTCGATCAAGCTACGCTATACATGGCGTCCGCCCGCCCCAACCTACCTCGCATCGTCCAGTTCAAACCGCACCCGCAGCGCCATCTCCGCCGCCACCGGCGCCCCATCGCGCACGGCAGGCAGAAAATGCCACTGCGCCACCGCTTCCCGCGCGGCCCGGTCGAGCAGCAAAAAACCTGAGCTCGTTGTCACGTCGACCGCCATCGGCAATCCGGCCGGAGAGATATGGATCAGCAATGTCACCGCCCCCTGCTCGCCGCGCAGCGCGGCGTCCCGCGGATAGGCAGGCGCGCGGTTGCGGTATTGGGCGTCCGGCCGCGCCGGCACCACGTCGTCACCGCGCGCGATCGCGTCCGTCGTGCTGTCGGTCCCTCCCAGATTCGTCTGCATCGCCCTGGGTGCCTCGGGCGCCGGAGGCGGCGCCTGCGGCCGGGTCACCGGCACCACCGCCGCGCTGCGACGCATCGCCGGCGGAGCAGGGGGCGGCACCGGCGGCACCGGCAGATCGCTCTGCGCCTCCGGCAATGCCGGCGACGCCGCAGACGCCGCACTCACCGCCGGCGATGGCGCGACCGGCGACGGTGCGGTCGGCGTCGGCTGCGGCGGCGTGACGGGAGAGGGCGGCACGGCGCTGGCCGGCGGTCCCCCACCCGCCTTCTCCACCATCAACAGCTCCACTTTTGTGCCCTGATCCGCCGCGTCCGGCAGGCTGCGAGGGCCCGCCAGCCACAGCATCACGATGGCCAGCACCAATCCGTGCAGCGTCAGCGACGCCAGCGCCGCCCTGGACAGCCCATTTCGCCCGCCAATTTCCATGCGGCGCGGCAGGTCCAACGTTTCATCGCGATCGGCAGTCATTTCGTCCGGCAGGACCATGGCGCGCTCGATGGCCAACGCGCGGCAGGATAGCCCGCAATTGCGACGTCATCGTTACCGCCATCGCTACAGCACCGGCACACCCTGTTGCTTCGCCTTCACCTCCGGCTCGACATGGATGGTGATCACCAGGTTCGCCATTTCGCCCTTCAGCGTGTCCTCGATGCGGTCGCAGATCGCGTGCGATTCCGCCACCGTCATGCCGCCCGGCACCACCAGGTGAAACTCCAGGAAACTCACCCGCCCCGCATAGCGCATGCGCAGGTCGTGCGCTTCCAGCGCCCCCTCCGCGCTTTCCGACACCAGCTCCCGGATGCGGGCGACGACCGTCGGCTCGGGTGCCGCGTCCATCAGGCCGCCGATCGAAGACCAGATCATCCGCATCCCCGACCACAGCACGTAAATGCCCGCCAGCGCGGCGATCGCCGGATCCATGGCCCGCAACCCGGTCAAGGCGGCCACGCCCACCCCGGCGACGATCGCGCCCGAAGTCACCACGTCCCCCACCAGGTGCCGCCCGTCCGCCACCAAGGCCGGCGAATGCAGGCGCCGCCCGGCGCGGATCAGCCGCCACGCCCAGCCGGCGTTCAGCGCGGTCGCCGCCAGGATCAGCCCGATGCCCGTCCCGATCGCGGTCAGCGGCGTCGGTGCCTGCAACCCCCGCCAGGCGCGCTCGAAAATCGACAGCGCCGCCACCACGATCAGCACGCCCTCGACCACCGCGGCGAAAAATTCCGCTTTCGCGTGACCGTACGGATGGTTGGAATCCGCCGGCACCGACGCCAGCCGAACCGCGAACAGCGCCATCAGGCTGGCCGCCACATTCACCGTGGTTTCCAGCGCATCGGAATAGAACGCCGCGCTGCCGGTCACCCACCACGCCGCGACCTTGAGCGCCAGCACCACGCAGCCCACGCCAATGCTGCCGATCGCGATCCGTTCCGCCCGGCTCACGCGCCCCATCTCCGCCCGATATCGCCTCGCGAAGTATGCCGCCATGGAGGGTTGCGCCGGATAGTCCGGCATCTTGCCTCAGGCATATCGAAGACGAGCCGCGACGGAGATTACCAGCTTCACCGGACTGGACGTGCACAAAACAACGATCGGAAAGGCCATAGCCGCGGCCACCACGCGGAAGCCCGACCGTTGTCGCGGCGAAATCGCGAACCCGCCCGAAGCGCCGGACCTCGTCACCCGGCAGAAGCGATGTCGGTCTTCGAGAAATCGTCACCCTTGAACAGCAGCTTGGCCCCATTAACCTTCGCACAGGCATAGGCAAAGCAATCGCCCATGTTCAGGGCGGCTGGATGCCTCCCCCTGCCAAACTCGGCATAGGCCTGCGTTGCGACATCGAGTTCATGCTCACCGATGCTGACGAATTTCAGATCGTTCAGCTCGATGAAGCTTCGCACCGCGGTTCGGGCCGACGGAACCGAAAACGTATAGGTGCGGCACAAGCCGGCAATCGCCTCCCACACCGAGACTGCCGAACACAGGCGCAGCCGCTCCGCCCCGAGCCGGTCGGCCAGCTCATCTGCGTCGCTCTCGCCTGCCATCATCGAAATCATCGCCGACGCATCCACAAAAATCATCAAAGCTCACCGGACAAATCGTCGAAGAACGCCTTGTCGGCCTTCTGACCTGTTGGCGGCGGGATCGGGTGCTCCTTCCGCCACGCCGCAATACGCTCGCGAAGTGGGATCGCTTCCGCGATCCGCTGTAGCTCGGCTTGAACGGCCATCCGGACAGCATCCTGCTTGGAAACACCGCGCTTCCTGGCGAGCTGCGCCACCAACTCCGCCGTCGCGTTGTCCTTGATGTAGAGCGGCATGCTAGCCTCAGCGAATATCCTTGTATCCAAAACAGGATATGTGAATAGCCAAACGCGCGCAACCCTCAGCTTGCATGCCGGATCGGCAACCCGCTCGCGCCGCTGACGGCGTAGCCCCGGCGGCAGACGCTATTTCGGCGCCAGCAGCGCGTCGGCCTCGGCGGTGGCGCTGACACGGAACTCCTCCGGCTCGGCGCTGGGCGGTGTCGGGGCCGGCCGACATGGCGGTCGCCATCATCATGCGCGGCGCGATCGGCAGCGGCTGTGGCGCGGCGATGTTGACGCGCTGAAACTCGACGAAGCGCAGCCCCAGCAGGCCGGCTGCCTGCTCAGCCCGCCCGCGCAGATTGGAGAGCGCCTGCTGCAACGCCTTGTCCTGCTGCGAGCGGGACTCGGCCGGGGAAAGTTGCCAGGACAGCGAGCTGATCGCCAAACCGGCCTGCTGCAAATCACCGGTCAGCGTCAGCAGGGCGGCGCCATCGGTGCCCCGCAGCATCAGCGTCTGGCTCGCCTCCCAGCGCCGTGGCTCGGTGGCCTGCCAGGCCGTGTAGGCCTCCGTGGATTCGGATACACCGGGAACCTGCCTGACACGCTCCAGCGCCGCCGAGATGGCCGCGTTCACCGCCTGTTGCGCGGCGGCTGCAGTGGGTGCGGTAGCTTCCGCGCGCAGCCGGACGACCAGCTCGTCGGGATGCGCCGTCACCGTCTCGGTGTCCGACAGGTGCAGGATTGTGTCGGCCCTCGCCGGTACCATGCAGGCCAGCGGTGCCATGCTCAGTGCGGCGGTCCAGGCGATGTGACGGCGCATCCCGGCTCCCTCCGATTGCCGGCGGCACGCTGCCCCGAACCGGGTTGACGGGCAAGCGCGCGGCTGCGAAGCGCAGCCTATGCCGCTATGGATCCCGATCACCATCGCTGCCGCGCTGTTCCAGTGCTGGCGCACCGCGATCCAGCAGAAGCTGCGGCAGCTTCTGTCGGTGAACGGTGCCGGCTTCGTACGCTTCCTGTACGGCGCGCCGGCGGCGCTGGTGTTCCTGCTGGCCGCGCTGGCAATGTCCGGTGGCACGCTTCCGGTGCCGAGCTGGCGCATGGTGGGTTTCTCCGCCGCCGGCGGCCTGTGCCAGATACTGGCGACGAACCTGCTGATCATGGCGTTCGGGTTCCGCAACTTCGCCGTCGGGACCGCCTATTCCAAGACCGACACGGCGCAGAGTGCGGTGGTCGCGCTCATCGTGCTGCATGAGGCGCTGCGGCCGCTGGCCTGGGTCGGGATCGCAGTGGGTCTGGCGGGCGTGCTGACGCTGTCGCTGGCCGGGCGCGGGCTGCGGGCTGTCACGCTGCTGGCCGCCACCGCGCAGCCGGCCGCTTTGTGCGGCCTGGGCGCGGGTTCTTCTTCGCCCTGACGACGGTGCTCATCAAGCTCGCCACAACTGCGGCGGGGGCGCCGAGCGTGTTCGTGCGCGCGCTGTTCGTGCTGTTCGTAACCAATTCGTTGCAGACCATGATGCAGGGGCTTTACCTGGCCTGGCGCGAGCCCCACGAGCTGCGCAAGGCGATGACGAGCTGGCGTACCTCGTCCTGGGTGGGAATCTTGTCGGCGGCCGGCTCGGCCTGCTGGTTCACCGGCTTCGCGATGACCGACGTGGCGCTGGTGCGCGCGGTCGGCCAGGTGGAGGTGGTGTTCACCCTGCTGTTCAGCCGGTTCTATCTGCACGAGCGGCTGAAGCGCGGCGATGTGGCCGGGCTGCTGCTGGTCGTGGCCGGCGTGCTGGTCATCGTTGCCAGCAGCGGCTGAAATGCAGCACGCCGCAACCATTCTGGGCGTAATTGCCGGGCTGTGCTCGACATCCAGCTTCGTGCCGCAGCTTGTGAAAAGCTGGCGCGACGGGGACACGCAGGCGATCTCGCGGCGGATGTACCTGATCACCGTGGCTGCATTCACGCTGTGGACGCTCTATGGCTGGATGATCGGCAGCGCGCCGGTGATGATCTTCAACCTGATCAGCCTTTGCCTGAGCGGCGCGATCCTGCTGTTGAAATTGCGGGCCCGGCGGCGGGCCCATACGTCTTGAACCGCTCGCGGGCGGCCGCGATCTCCGCCGCCGTCAGCAGGCGAGGCGTCCCGGCGGCGCGCGCCAGCAGATATTGCCGGCAGAGCGTTTCCAGCATGATGGCGTCGCTCAGCGCCCGATCCAGGCTGGGGCCGTGCACGATCATGCCGTGATTGGCGAGCAGGCAGGCGGTGCGGTCCTGCAACGCCTCCACCGCCAGCTCGGCAAGCTGCTCGGTGCCGAACGTCACGTACGGCGCGCACCGCACGTCGTCGCCGCCGAACACCGTCACCATGTAGTGAAAGGCAGGCAGTCCCTGATTCAGGCAGGCGAGCGCGGTGCACGCCTCCGCATGGGTGTGCACGATGGCCCGCGCGTGCGGAAAGGCACCGTAGAGCGCCGCGTGCATCGGCAATTCGGACGACGGCACCCCGCCGGTAAATTCTATATCGTCTGCAACGAAAACGATATCGCCGCCACTCACCGCCTCGGCCGCGCAACCCGACGGCGTAATCAGAACCCCATCCGTGCACCGCGCGCTGACATTGCCCGTACTCCCCGGCACGAATCCCCGCCGCCCGAGCTCCCGATACACTGCGGCAACCGCGTGGCTTAACGGCTGGGTCACACTGGCGCTGTACCCCGTCATGGCCGGCCTTGTGCCGGCCATCGACACACCGAACCGGCACGGCAATGACCAAAGGCGGCTGGGTCTACATACTTGCCAACCGTCGCGAGGGAACCCCCTACACCGGCGTGACATCCGACCTGCCGCGCCGCCTTGATCAGCACAGGACCGGTCAGGTTGGATTCACCCGACGCTACCGGGTCTATCGTCTGGTTTACGCCGAACCGCATGACGACATCCGTACCGCAATCCAACGGGAAACCAGCATCAAGCGCTGGCCGCGGCAGTGGAACATAAATCTGATCGTTTCCATCAATCCGGGCTGGTACGATTTGAGCCTGCATGGGCTATAGGCGCATTGATGGCCGGCACAAGGCCGGCCATGACGGTGCGGCCGTGCCTGCCCGCGTCACGGCCACGCACGTCCCCCGTTACGGCGACGCACGGCGACGCACCCCCCGTCACGGCCACGCCTGCCCCCTGTCGCGGCGGCGCACCCCCGTCGCGACGACGCACGCACCCCCGTCACGGCCACGCCTGCCCCCCGTCATGGCCGGCCTTGTGCCGGCCATCGACACACCCAACCAGCACGACAACACCAAACCCAACCACCATCACATCAGGAACACGCCCTTCCCCGTCGTCTGCGTATCGAACAGCCGGTACGCTTCCTCGCCCTGCTCCAGCCCCCAGCGATGCGTGAACAGCCTATCCACCGGAATGCTCCGCTCCACGATGAACCGCGCGCACTCCGCCTGCCCGATGACCGAAAACGTCCATGACCCGATCATCGTCAATTGCTTGCGCAGCAGGTCCGGACTGACATCGATCGTGACATGGTTGCGCTCGCCCACGAAGCACATCGTGCCCCACACCTTGGTCGCGCGGATCGCGGCAATGCGGCCCTCCGGCGCGCTCGACGTATCCAGCGTCAGGTCGGCACCCCGCCCATGCGTCAGGTCCTTCACCGCCCCCACCGGGTCGTTGGAACGCGGATCCACCACCTCGTCGGCACCGAACTCACGCGCCCGGTCCAGCCGCTCCTGGCTGATATCCAGCGCGATCACCCGTGCCCCCATGGCTTTGGCAAGCTGCGTCGCCGACAGCCCGACCGGCCCCTGGCCGAAGATCGCAATCGTCTCGTTACCGGACAAATTCATCCGCCGCAGCGCGCCATACGCCGTGCCGGTCCCGCACGAAATCGCCGCCCCCGCCTCGAACGAAAGCTCGTCCGCCAGCGGCACCAGCGTGTTGGCCGGCACACACAGATACCGCGCATGCCCGCCATTGGCATTGTTGCCATACACCTTCACCGGCTGCCGCTGGCAAAGCTGCGACCAGCCAGAGCGGCAATGCTCGCACAGCGTACAGCCCTGGTAATGATGCACCATCATGCGCGCACCGGTCGGTGCCTCGCGCTCGCTCACGCCCGGCCCGCGCGCCGCCACCACGCCGCACGGCTCATGTCCGGCAATCACCGGGTTCGGATTGGCGGGCAATCCACCCACCGCGCTCCCGGCGCCCCCCTTAGGCCGGCGATAGGAGTGCAGGTCGCTGCCGCACATGCCGGACGCCTTCATCTCGATCACCACCTCGCCCGGCCCGGGCGTGGGATCGGGAAACTCCATCAGTTGCAGCTCGCGATTACCGGGAAAGACGATGCCTCGCATGGTGCCTCCTTGATTCAGGGCGATTTCAGGCGTGTGAAACAGCAGCGGGAAGGCGCTGTGCACGTGCGGGTCCTGCACCGGCGGCGCACCGAGATGCAGATACGACCGATCGAGCTCCGACCATTTGCGTCGCACCCAGCCAGCGCCATCGCCACCGCGATCTCCTGCTCCAGCAGCTCCAGCACCCGGCGCACGCCGGCCGCGCCATCCGCCGCCAGCCCATAACAATAGAGCCGCCCGACCGCCGACCGCGTCGGCGCCCAGCGCCATCGCCTTCACCACGTCGGTGCCGCGGCAGATCCCGCCATCCACCATCACCCTCGCCCGACCACGCACCGCCTGCAAAACATCCGGCAGCACGTCGATCGCACCCCGCCCGTGATCGAGCTGCCGTCCGCCATGATTGGACACATAGATCACGTCCACCCCATGCTCGCAGGCAATCGCCGCGTCCTCGGCGGTCGCGATCCCCTTCAGGATCAGCGGAATCCGGTGCCGGTCCTTGAAGTGGCGCACATTCGCCCACGAAAATCCGGCCTGGTATTCATGCCCGCTCGCCGCGGTTCGCCACGGCTTGATGAAACGCGCGGCGATGTCGCGCTCGCGGCGCGAATAGGCGGCGGTATCGACCGTGATCGCGAACGCGTCGTACCCGGCGGCCACGGCGCGATGCACGATGTCATCGGTCCACGCATCGTCGCCGCGCACATAGAGCTGGAATATTTTCGGTCCCGGCGCGGCGCGCGCCGGCTTCCTCCAGCCCAGGCCTGGTGACCGAACTCACGATGATCGGCACCCCGAACGCAGAGGCCGCCGACCGGCCGTCGCCGCGCCGCCGGCGATCGAACGATTCCAGCGACCCGACCGGCGCCAGCATCACCGGCAGCCGCAGCGTCATGCCGAGAAACTGCCTGGAGCAATCGACCCGCGACACGTCGCGGCACACCCGCGGGCGAAAGGCGATCGCATCCAGCGCCAGCGCGGTTCCGCCGCATCGTGGTCTCGGTCTCCGTCGCGCCGATCAGGTAGCCCCAGATATTGTCGGACAGCTTGGCGCGCGCCGCCGGGATGAATTCGTGCAGCGTCTGATAGTCGCCGCTCGGGTCGGCCAGATGCGAAGCCTCGGGCATGGGCAGCGTCTCTCGGTTCGCCGCCCCATCAGGCCCCGTCGCCGGCCGGCCAGACCGCAAGAGGCTCAGGCGCGGGCCGCGGCTGTGTACGCGCGCGATGGGCGCGTCTCCGGCATGGCCAGGGCAACCAGCAGCACGGCGCGCAGCGCCCGCACGCGGTCAAGCACCAGGAACGCCGCCGGCGCGCCGAAATGGTCGGCGACCCATCCGGCCATCGACGTGCTTATGCGTGGCGCCGATGCTCGCCGCCAGCCCCAGCGAAGCCGATCGCCAGATTCAGAAAGCCCGTGCGCCGCGTCAGGTCCGCGGCGATCAGCGGCAGCATGATGCCGAACACCGTGGCGCTGACGCCGTCGAGCAGCTCGATAAACACCAGCGGCATGGCGAACTCCATGCAGCAGGGCGAGCAGCAGCCCGCGTGCCGGCAGCGCGGCGAAACCGCCAGCAGCAGCGGACGGCGACCCCAGCGCTCCGCTGCCCAGCCCACCCGAGGGGCTAGCACCGCCGTCAGGATCTGCGGCACCGTCACGCAGGCGGCGATCAACCATCCGCGGCCTGCCCGCGCTCTGCCAGCTGATTCAGCGCCAGCGGCAGCATCGCCGCATTGGACAGGTGGAACAGCACCACGCAGACGGCGAAAATATGCAGGTGCCGGGCGAAGAAAATGTGCCATGGCCGTTGCCGCCGCCGCCGCCGGATCTTCGGATGCAGCAGGGCCGGGTGGTCCTTCTCGGGATCGACCTGGTGTGGCTTGATCCAGAACAGCGCCAGCATCGCCGGTACGACCAGCGCCGCGGTGACCAGGAACACCCCGCGATCGGATCCGTTTGGCGGCGGCACCCAGCAGGCCGCCGCGGCCGCGCTTCCCAGCGAGGCATAACGCGCATTGCGCCCCAGGCGTTCTCCGAACGCTGCGTGCCCACAGATCGACAGTGTCAGCGCCGCAATTCGCCGGCGTCAGTATGCTGCCAGCCAGCGCATGCAGGAACAACGCGATCCAGACCGGCAGCAGCGCGGGCCACGCCGCCAGCATCAGTGCACTGCCCCCGAGCATCCCGAGCGCTGCGGCAATCGGCGCTCGCCTGGAATGCATTGCATCGACCAGCATGCCGCCCGGCAACTGCGTGACCAGCGCGGCACGGTGCCGATGCTCAGCGCCACGCCCACGCTGGTCTGGGTCCATTTTTGCTCGGTAAGATAGACTGCGAGGAATGCGCCAAACCCGGTCTCTGCCGCCGCCTGAAAAAAATTCAGGCCGCTCAGCGCCGCACTGTCTCGCGTCATCGCGCTCCGAAGCCAGAAGCGGCGGATACGTCGTGAGGTCTTCGTCGCGTCTCCTCGCCGGACCCTGCTCGTGACCGGGGAGGAGGTCGACGTTTTTTTCTGCGTCAGTCGCCGACCGCGCGCAGCAGCGGACGGCTTTCGATGATCAACTCCTCATACACGTCCAGATAATCCTCCGCCATGCGCCGTGGCGGTGAAGCGGCGATCGAACTGCCGGCGCACCTGCTTGCGGTCGAGCCGGTCGAGATTGCCGATCGCGGCGACCGCCGCGGCCTCGTCCGGCACGATGAAGCCGGTCAGGCCGTGATCGATCACCTCCGGCACCGAGCCGCGGTTGAAGGCGATCACCGGCGTGCCGCACGCCATCGCCTCGATCATAACCAGCCCGAACGGCTCCGGCCAGTCGATCGGGAACAGCAGAGCATGCGCGCCGGACAGGAACGCCGGCTTCTGCGCGTCGTTGATCTCGCCGATGAATTCGACATGCGGGCTGCGTGCGACCAGCGGCCCGATCTCGTTGTCCCAGTAGTTCTGGTCGGCGACGTCGATCTTGGCGGCGATCTTCAGCTTCGCTCCGGCTTCCCCGGCGATGCGGATCGCCTTGTCGACCCCCTTTTCCGGCGAGATGCGGCCGAGGAACGCGAAATAGCTCTGCTCCACCGGCTGCGGCGTCAGCAGCTTGGCCGGCATGCCGTGCAGCACCGTGCGCACCCAGTTGAGATGGGGGATCGGCCGGCGCTGGTGATCGGAGATGGACACGAACGGCGCGTCCGGGAAGGTCTCGTAGATGTCCTTGAACTCCGGCAGGTCGAGCCGTCCGTGCAGCGTGGTGACGAACGGCGTGCGCTGGCGGCTGAACAGCGACAGCGGGAAATAGTCGGTGTGGAAGTGCAGCACGTCGAACTCGTCGGCGCGGCGGCGCACCAGTTCCATCATGCGCATATAATAGGCGATCCAGTCCTTGACTGTCGGATCCAGCCGCAGCGCCTGTTCGCGCATCGGCGCCAGAGTGGCGGAAGTGATGGAATCGCCACTGGCGAACAGCGTCACGTCGTGGCCCAGCGCCACGAGTGCTTCGGTCAGCGAGTAAACGACGCGTTCAGTGCCGCCGTACAGCTTGGGCGGCACCGCCTCGAACAGCGGAGCGATCTGAGCAATGCGCATAGTAATTGGCCCCTGTTTACTTGGAAGGGTAAGCAAAGAACTTTCAACAACTTGGGCTTGACTTGGTTCCTGGCCACCCTTTATCAATTGTGAGTTATAGAAACCGAATGTGGCGAAGAATCCGGCGTGTTATTTGGCGGAAACAAGCCCGGCGGAACCGGAAAGGGGCCTGCCCCGATGGGGATGGTGCATCAGATTTGGCCCGACCTTGCCGGGCCGGTACCGCGCTCGGGCGGCCGCCGGTTACGTTGCGCGCGCATCCGCTTGCTTTCCTGCTGCATTATGCCGGCCGCCATAAGCTCGGACATATGGTTATCGTCGCCTCCGCGTTGGGCGCGGTGGCCTGCAGCGTTTCCACGCAGTACGGACTGAAGCATCTGATCGACATCGTGGCGGCGGGACCCGCTGCACAGCGTGCTGGCCTGCACGGCGTGTGGGCGGCGTTCGCACTGCTCTGCGCGTTCATCGCCGCCGACAACCTGCTATGGCGGCTGGGCGGACGTGTCGCCGCCTACACCTACGTCGCCGTCACCGGCGATATCCGTCGCGACCTGTTCGCCCATATCGCCGGCCATTCCCCAAGCTGGTTCGCCGAACGCCTTCCCGGCAGCCTCGGCGGTCGCGATCAGCGCGACGGCCGAGGCGGCGTTTACCATCGAGAACACCGGCTCCTGGAACGTGCTGCCACCCTGCTTCGCGGTGGTGTTCTCGATCCTCTACATCGGCTCGGTGAACCCGCCGCTCGCGGCGGCGCTGGTCGGTACTCGCGGCGGCACTGGGCCTGCTGATCTACTGGCTGGCGAAGCGTGGCACGCCGATGCATCGCAGCTATGCGGAAAATGCCGCAAGTCTCGATGGCGAGCTGGTCGACGTAATCGGCAACATGGGCGTGGTGCGCGCGTTCGGCGCGACCTTGCGTGAGCGTCGCCGCTTCGGCTCCCGCGGTCGCGCACGAAATGACGGCGCGGCGGACCAGCCTGCTCTATCTCGAAAAGCTGCGGCTGATCCACGCGGTGCTGACCGCGGTGCTGACCGCTGCCGTGGTCGCATTCGGCATCGTGCTCTGGCAGCGCGGCAAAGCCACGGTCGGCGACATCGCGCTGCTGACCGCGCTGGCGATGACGATCCTGAATGCCACGCGCGATCTCGCGGTGGCGCTGGTCGACCTCACGCAGCAGGTGGCACGGCTGTCCGAGGCGATCGGCGCATTGCTGGTGCCGCACGAGCTGCCCGACCGGGCCGATGCGAAACCGCTGGCGTCCGGTCCCGGCCGCGTCGGTTTCGAGCGGGTGCGATTCGCCTATCCCGAGCCGCGCCACGGTGCTGCGGGAGTTCGACCTGTCGATCCAGCCGGGCGAGCGCGTCGGACTGGTGGGATATTCCGGCGCCGGCAAATCCACCGTGCTGGCCCTGCTGCAACGGTTCTACGACGTCGAGGGCGGCCGCATCGTGATCGACGGCCAGGATATCCGCAGCGTCACGCAAGACAGCCTCCGCCGCGTCATGGCGATCGTGCCGCAGGATATCAGCCTGTTCCACCGCTCGGTGCTTGATAATATTCGTTACGCCCGTCCCGACGCGTCGGAGCAGGAAGTCCTGGCGGCGGTCGAGATGGCGCACTGCCGCGACTTCATCGAGGCACTGCCGGACGGCTTCGACACCATCGTCGGCGATCGCGGCGTCAAGCTGTCGGGCGGCCAGCGGCAGCGTCTGGCGATCGCGCGGGCGCTGCTGAAGGACGCCCCGATCCTGCTGCTCGATGAAGCCACCAGCGCGCTGGATAGCGAAAGCGAGCGGGCGATCCAGGCAGCGCTGGACCGGCTGATGCAGGGACGCACGGTGATCGCCATCGCGCATCGCCTCTCCACCCTGTCCAGCTTCGACCGCATCATCGTCATGGATCACGGGCACATCGTGGATGACGGCTCGCCGGCGGCGCTGGCCGCCCGGCCAGGGCCGTATCGCGCCCTGCTGCGCCAGCAGCAGCATACGGAGCCGTTGCCGGCGGCAGCATGAGACCCGCGCCCGGATCGCCGCGTGGGCGAGCCGGGACCGGGCGGCTCGTCGTCGTCTCCAACCGGGTCGCGCCGATCACCGAGGGAGAGCCGGCCGCCGGAGGATTGGCGGTCGGTGTGCTCGATGCGCTGAAGGAGCGCGGCGGCCTCTGGTTCGGTTGGAGCGGAGAGGTCGGCGCCGAATCGGCGCCAGGGCCGCAGCGTCAGGTCGGCGCCATCAGCGTCGACACCGTGGACTTGTCGCGCCGCGACTATGACGAGTTCTATCGCGGCTTCGCGAACGGCACGCTGTGGCCGGTGCTGCACTACCAGATCGCCCTGGCTCGTTTCGACTGGGCGGAGTTCGCCGGCTATCGGCGCGTCAACGAGCTGTTCGCGCGCTCCCTGGTGGAACAACTGGAACCGGACGACCTGGTCTGGGCGCATGATTACCACCTGCTCTGTTTCGCCGAGGCACTGCGCGCCGCCGGCGCCCGCAACCGCATCGGGCTGTTCCTGCACACACCGTTTCCCGAACCCGGCGTGCTCGATGACCGTGCCGGCGCATGCCGAGCTGGTGCGCGCGATGTGCGCGTTCGACCTGCTCGGGTTTCAGACGGCGACGGACCGCACTGCATTCACCGACTACGTGGTGCGGCACGCCGGCGGCACGGCGTTGCCGGGTGGACAACTGGCGATCCTCGGGCGGGTGCTGACCACCGGCGTCTATCCGATCGGCGTCACCGTCGAGGCGGCGCGCGCGGAAGCCGAACTCGCCGCCAACCGCCGGCAGGCCTTGCGGCTGCGCGAAAACCTGCAAGGCCGGCTGCTGATCCTCAGCGTCGACCGGCTCGACTACTCCAAGGGCCTGCGCCAGCGCTTCCAGGCGTTCGAGCGCTTCCTGCTGGATGTGCCGGCCAGCCATGGCGAGGTGGTGTTCATGCAGATCGCGCCTCCGTCACGCTCCGACATCCAGACCTATCGCGAGATCCGCCGCGAACTCGAAGCGGAAGCCGGGCGCATCAATGGCCGCTTCGCCGATATCGACTGGATGCCGCTGCGCTATCTGAACCGCAGTTTCCCGCGCGGCGCGCTGATGCCGCTCTACGCCGAGGCGCGGGTAGGGCTGGTGACGCCGCTGCGCGACGGCATGAACCTGGTCGCGAAGGAGTATGTGGCGGCGCAGGACCCGGACGATCCGGGCGTGCTGGTGCTGTCGCAGTTTGCCGGCGCGGCGAGCGAGCTGACCGCGGCGCTGATCGTCAATCCATATGACGAAGCCGGCATCGCCGCGGCACTGCAACAGGGCCTGTCGATGGGCATCGAGGAACGCCGCGCACGCCACGCCGCGATGCTGGACGTCATGCGGCGGAACAGCCTGGCGGCGTGGCGCGACCGCTTCACCGCCGACCTGGCAGCGATCGGCCGCCAGCCCCCGGCCGGCGAGGGCGCCCCGCGCCGCGCCAGGGAGCTGACCGCGTCTTCCTGACCCCGCCCCGGCAATAGTACTGCATGTAATTAAAATCGTCACACCGGGTACCATTTCTGACGTTCCCAGCTCATGCCTCACCCCGTCACCCGTCATTCCCTCTCCCCGTCATTCCCGCGCAAGCGGGAAGCCATCTCCCGCATGACGAACTCCCGCCGCCATCGTCATACCTGCGTAACATGACGCATCCTCTTTTCTTTGCCGAGTGCGGAAAGTCAAATCTGACCGGCACATGATTTCCCCCAGCATGGTTCTTCAAATTGCCCTCCGTTACTCGTTCTGACGCTTGACGATCGATACCTTCCTGTGGCCAGATCAATCCGCCTCCGAATGGCGTAACGTCCCCCGAATATTCGTGCTGCTCGCCGGCGCGAAAGTCGTCGACGTTCCGGTGGTCTGAAGGAATCCATATCGTGGCACCTCCCCCGAACGACAGCCCGACCGACTGGATTGGCCCCGCACAGGGCGACTGGTCGGACCCCGCGGACTGGAGCAACGGCGTGCCGGACGTTCCCGGCACGAGTGCATTGCTCGGTGGTAGCAACAAGTACGATGTAACGATAGCCACCGGGGAAAGTTTCTCGCCAGACAACGTCGTGCTTGACGATCCGCTCGCGACACTTTCAGTGAACGGCGCGCTTACAACGACCGGTGGGATCGATATCGAATCCGGAACGCTCGACGACGCTGGCAGCCTGATCGGGCAGCTCACGGTCGATGGCGGCATTCTGCTCACGATCGGCGACGGGCCGTTCACGCTCGACAACTCCGTCAACCTCACCAGCGGCACGATCAGTTGGCTGAACACGCTGACCGGCACCGCCGACGTCACGGCGGCGGCCGACACCACGTTCGTCGGCTCCGGTGTGATCGCCGACGCCACCTACCTGCAGCCCGGGTACAACGGCGGCACCGTCGCCCCGCCCCTGAAACCCGTCCTGCTCACCAATCTCGGCACCATCGAGACCACGCCGACGCTTGCCGGCGGCGGCGCCGGCGTCCTCGACTTCGAAAACACCAGCCTGAGCAATCAAGGGCTGATGGAGACGGATGGCGGCGGCTTCTATATCGACAGCGAGACATTCGATAACGCCGCCGGTGCCACGTTGGCAGGGCCCGATGCCGCATCGCTATCGATCTATGACGGGTTCACCAACGAGGGCCTGATCACCGAGACCGGCGGCCAGCTTTATCTCGGCGACGCGCACTGGACCAACACCGGCTCCATCGTCGCCGAAAACGCCACCGTGCTGCTGGGCGGCGACGAGACCCAGGCCGACATCGGCGCGTTCACCCGGCTCGGCACCACCTCGGTCCAACTCGACGGCACGCTGGAAAACGCCGGCACCACGCTGAACGCCCAATCGACGCTCATGGCCGGACTTACGCTCGCCGGCGGCGACATCGTCGGCGGCACGCTGGACGTGACCGCCTTCGGCCTGACCTTCGCCCCTGGCTACGAGAACACGCTCGACGGCGTCACCGTCATCAACGGCCTCACCCTCGACAATGGCGGCGTGACGCTGACCGATGGCAGCACTGTCTATGCCGATGCCGATGCGATGAATTTGGCGACCATCGATGTGGGCGCGGACGGAACGCTCGGCTTCGCCGGTACCGCCGGCTACACCATCGCCCAGGACATCACCCAAACCGGCGGCACGGTGGCGCCCAGCGGCCCATTCACGCTGACCTCCACCATCACCGGTACGGGCGGCACGCTCGAGCTTGGCGGGCCGTACGAATACAACATACCGCCCTCCACCTGGGTGAACGACGGCGTCGTTGCGCTCAATGGCGCCGTCGTCGATCTGAACGGCAACGAGACCGTCGCGCAGATCGGCGCCATCTCCGACCCCGGCGGCACCATCGCCTATATCGACGGCACGCTCGATAACACCGGCGGCACCCTGAACGGTGCCGACACGTCGCTCCTGGGGCTGCAATTGCAGGGTGGCACTATCCAGGGCGGCACACTCGATGTCGCGGCGCTCGATCTCGGTTTCTCTAGTTATTATTATTATTACGGGCAGGGAAATGTCCTCGACGACGTCACCTTGATCAATGGGCTCACGATCGACAGCGGTGCCCTCACGCTGACCGACGGCAGCGCCGTCTACACCGATGCCACGGCCGGCACGCTGGCAACCATCGATGTCGGCGGGTCGGGCACACTGGAATTCAGCGGTACCGCCGATTACACGATAGACCAGGATGTCTCCGTCAGCGGCGGCGTGCTCGCTCTGGACGGCCCGTTCACGCTCAACTCCACCATCACCGTCTCGGGCGGCATCGTCGAGCTTGGCGGCACGGACCTCGCCGCCGAATTCCGCCTGGGTCAATGACGGGCTTATCCAGCTCGGCAGCGGCGCCACGCTGGAGCTGAATGGCGACGAAACCGTCGCCCAGATCGGCAACATCGTCAATTCGGGCGGCACCATCCTCGATATCGGCGGCACGCTGGACAATACCGGCGGCACGCTGAACGGCAGCGATACCTCGCTCATCAGCATGCAGCTTGCCGGCGGCACGATCGAGGGCGGCACGCTGGACGCCGGCGCACTCGATCTCCAGCCCAGCCAGTACCTACTATTCCGGCGTCAGCGATCTCGACAACGTCACAGTCATCAACAACCTCGCGGTCGATGGGCCGCTCGACCTGACCGGCAGCACAGCCATCTTCGCTGACAGCGGAGCGACCACGCCCGGTACCATCACCGTGGCAGCCGAGGGCGTCCTGTCCTTCGTCGGCGCCGGCCCGTTCACGCTGGATAACCCTGTCACGCTGGACGGTGGCGAACTGACCTGGGCCGCCACCGCCACCTACGGCACGACGACCACCACCGTGGACGCAACCATCGCCGCCGGCGATATCGTCTCCGGCTATGGCAGGCTCGCCGGTACCCAGGCGAACAGCACCGTCGATCTGACCGTTCTCGGCACCATCGATTCCGATACCAGCTACGAAACGCTCGCCGTCGGCGCCGCCAGCATCGTCAACGACGGGCTGATCGAGACCTCATCCAGTGGGGACGTCGCGCTGGGCACCGTCACCGAGATCTATGATCCGGTGAACGGAACGTACACCGACACCTCCTCTACGCTGGTCAACGACGCAACTATCGCCCTGGATGGCGGCACGCTGCTGCTGGACGTGGATGCCACGGTGGCGCAGCTCGGAGACATCAGCAACAGCGGCGGCACGATCCTCTATCAGGGCGGCACGCTCGATAATATCGGCGGCACCCTGAACGGCGCCGACACGTCACTGCTCGGGCTGCAGCTTGCTGGCGGCACTATCGAGGGCGGCACGCTTGACACGACCGGCCTCAGCTTCGGCGTATCTCCTTATTATTACAACGGCAGCGACCTCGACAACGTCACCGTCATCAACGATCTCACGGTTGGCGGATTGCTCGACCTGACCGGAAGCACCGCTGTCTATGCCGACAGCGGGGCGACGGTGCCCGGCGCCATCATTGTCACCGGTAGCGGCAACCTCTCCTTCGTCGGCCCAGGCCCGTTCACGCTCGAAAATCCGGTCACGCTGACCGGCGGCGCCCTGACATGGGAAGCCTCCACCGCCTACGGCACGGCCACCACCACGGTGGACGCCACCATCGCCGCCGCCGATCTCGTGTCCGGCTACGGTGAGCTTGCGGCAGCCGCGAACAGCAGCACCGTCGATCTGACCGTGCTCGGCACTATCGATGCCGACACTACCTATGAAACGCTCACCGTTGCCGCCGCCGCCCTGGTCAACCAGGGCCTGCTGGAAGCCGACGCCGGCGCCGCGCTGCAGCTCGGCACCGTCAGCTCCGTCTATGATCCCGCAACCAGTTCATATGTCGAAACCGCCTCCACGCTGCTCAACGACGGCATCATCACCCTGGACGGCGGCTCGCTCTACCTGGACGTCGATGCCACCGCGGCGCAGCTCGGCACCATCACCAACACCGGCGGCACCATCTTCTATGCCGGCGGCACGCTGGACAATACCGGCGGCACGCTGAACGCCGCCGACACCTCGCTGCTCGGGTTGCAGCTTGCCGGCGGCACCATCGAGGGCGGCACGCTCGACGCCGCCGGCCTCGGCTTCGGTGTTGCCACCGCGTACGGCGGCGCCAGCGATCTCGACAACGTCACCGTCATCAACAATCTCACCGCCGACGGAACGCTGCTGCTGACCGGCACCACGTCGATCTACGCCGATGCCGGCGCCGACACGCCCGGTACGATCACGGTCGGCAGCTATGACGGCGCGGTGATATTCGTCGGCGCTGGACCGGCCACGCTTGAGAATCCGGTCGTGCTGGAAGGCGGCGCACTGACCTGGGCCGCCAGCGCTACTTACGCCGGCATGGCAACAACCCTTGACGCGACCATCCCCGCCGACGGCGCCGTGTCCGGCTACGGCACGCTCGCCAATCCCGTCAACAACACCACCATCGACCTGACCAACCTGGGTACGATCGATGCCGATACGTCCAACCAGATTCTCACCGTCGCCGCCGCCGGTCTGCTCAATCAGGGACTGATCGAGGCAACCAACGGCGGCACGCTGCAGGTCGGTACCACCGCCGAAATCTACAATCCGGCAACCAATTCATATGAAACCGTCGCCTCCACCATCGCCAATCAGGGCACCATTCTCCTGAACGGAGGCGTGCTCGATCTCGAGGTCGATGCCACCGTCGCGCGGCTCGGCACCATCGCCAACAATGGCGGCACCATCTATTATCAGGGCGGCACGCTCGACAATATCGGCGGCACGCTGAATGGCAGCGACACGTCGCTGCTCGGCCTGAATCTCGACGGCGGCACCATCGAAGGCGGCACGCTGGACACCACGGGCCTCGGTTTCCAGGTGTATGCCGCTTACTATTACGGCATCAGCTATATCGACAACGTCACAATCATCAACAACCTCACCGTCAACGGGCCGGTCGCGCTGACCGGCAGCACCGCGGTGTACTCGGATGCGTCCGCAACCACGCCGGGCACGATCACGGTCGGCAACTACACCGGAGCCGTCGCGTTCGTCGGCAACGGTCCGTTTACGCTGGACAACGCCATTACGCTGGACAATGGCGCGCTCACCTGGGCGGGGGACAACACCGGCACTTATCAGCCGGCCACCGTCACCATCGCTGCCGGCCTCGAAGTCCAGGGCTACGGCAACATCGAAGACCACTATCTCAGCTACGCTGCCAGCGACGACGTAACCAATCTCGGCACGATCGCCGCAACCCAGACCTACGGTGCCGATCTCTACATCTCGACCACCGAATTCAACAACCAGGGGACGTTGCTCGCCGAAAACGGCGGTAACCTCTATCTTGACCCGACCACGCTCGACAATCTGGTCGGCGGCACGCTGACCGGCGGCACCTATATCGCCGATGCCGGCTCAGGCATTGTCTTCGGCTATCCTGAAACCGTCACCGCCGACGCCGCCGACCTCGTCCTCACCGGCCTCAACGCATACGACTCGTCGCAGTCCACGCTCACCCAGGTGGCCGCCGGCGGCACGCTGGAGCTGGATGACAGCGCCGGTTTCTTCGGCAACAACGCACTTTCGATCACCGGCCTCGTCACGCTGGGCGGCGGCACGCTCACCGAAACATCCGTCGCGGTCGCGTCGGGCGGCACGCTCACCGGCTTCGGCACCGTCAACGCCACCGGTGGCCTCAGCGGCGGCGGTTTGGTCGAGGCCTCCGGCGGCGCGCTGGTACTGAACGGGCCGATCGCCGACGCGGAAACGCTGGACGTCGCCGCCTTCGCCACGCTGGAACTCACCCGCGCCGCCAACGCCATCGTTGACATGTCCGGCGTGGACAGCGTTCTGCAGCTCGACAATGGTGGCAGCCTGTTCACCGGCACCATCGACAATTTCGCCTCCGGCGACGCCATCGTGCTGAACGGCTTTGCGGGCACCAGCGCAGTGTTCGCCGATGGCGTCCTTACCGTCAGCAACGACACAGGCTCCGTCACGCTGAACGTGGCAGGCGACTTCGCCGCCGACGCGTTCGTTGCCAACCTGCCCAACGTCACCGAAACCGAGCTTACCTTGGGCGCGGCAGGATCCCTCAGCGTCTCCGCGCCGGGCACGCTGCTCGACAATCCCGGCATCGTCATCCCGATCCCCTACATTGCAGTCACCGACGATATCGGCGCGACCGTTACCATCGATATCAACACGCAATACGGTGTCCTGGCCGCCTCTGCCGAGGATGGCGGCATCGAGCAGGGCAACGGCACCGGCTCCCTGGTCCTGTCCGGCGATCTGGCGGCCGTGAATGCGGAACTCGCCACGCTGCAGTACCGCGCCCCCGCCGTCGGTCAGTTCACCGACGCCATCGCCCTGGACGCCTTCGATAATGAAGGCGGCACCAGCAGCGCCCTGATTGGCGTCGCGGTCAACCAGCCGCCGACCATCGACCTGCCCTCCGACGTGCTGGCACAGTCTGGCACGGCCGCCGCGGCGACCGGCCTCTCCGTCACCGATCCCGACGCGGTTGCCGGTGAAATCTACACCGTCACGGTCTCCGACACTGCCGGCATTCTGGGCGCAACCACGGAAACCGGCGCCGAAATCATCAACGACGACTCCACCGCCATCACCCTCTCCGGCGCGCTGGACGGCGTGAATGCCGAGCTCGCAACCCTGACCTTCACCGGCAGCAACAACGATTCTCTCACCGTCAACGCCGACGACGGGCGCGGCGGCCTGCGCGGCGGCTTCGTCCCGGTCTATGTCAACCAGCCGCCGACGATCTCCGCCCCCGGCACCGTCCAGGGCTTCATCGGCATCCCCGCCCAGGTCACCGGCATCGACGTCATCGACCCTTACGGAGCGGCGGTCGGCGACACCTTTACCATGACACTGACCGCCGGCCTGGGCACGCTGGAAGGCACCGCGGTCACCGGCGCGACACTTGCCGGCGACGGCACCGGCACGCTGACCCTGTCAGGCTCGCTCGATGCGGTGAACGCGGAGCTTGGCTCGCTGCAATATGTCGGGCCGGCCGCCGGTTATGTCTCGGACACGATCGGCGTCGATGCCTCGGACGGTGTGGGTGGCACCGCCACCGACACGGTCCTCGTAATCCCGCCCCCGCCGCCGTCGCTTACACTGCCCGACAAGTTCGTCGTCGGTGGGGGGCTGGAAAGCCCGCTGGACGGCGTCAGCGTCGCCGTCGGCACCGGGCTCGCCGACAATACCATGATCACGCTGGACCTCAGCGACA
The DNA here is from genome assembly GCA_963810715.1 of uncultured Pseudomonadota bacterium. GTDB lineage: Bacteria > Pseudomonadota > Alphaproteobacteria > Acetobacterales > Acetobacteraceae > DATDIC01. The sequence goes on from CAWEOZ010000009.1 coordinate 137,246, forward strand.
CCGTCGGCACGCTGGGGGTGAAGCTCGACGATGGGGTGACCGTCACCGGTAACAACAGCAATGACCTGACGCTCACCGGTCAGGCGGGCGCGCTCGACACCGCGCTCTCCTCGCTCATCTACACCGGCGGCACCTCGCTCGACACCAACGTCTCGCTCGACAGCATCGTCTTCTCCGCCAGCGAGGACGGCGCCAGCACCAGCACCAACGTCCCGGTCGATTTGCCGATCAACGGCGACAACACCGCCCAGCCGCAAAGCTTCGCCATGCTGCTGCTCGACAGCGGCCTGCTCGCCTACCTGCAATACGACAACGGCAACAACGCTTATGTCGGCACGCTCTACGCGGACCTGCCCGCCTACTACAATTTCGAGGGTCCCCCCACTGAAGGCTCGATCACCTTCTCGGTGCTCAACGACAATGTTGTCAGCGCCACCGACAATGCCTCCGCCTTTCAGGAACCGTACGCCCCCGTAGTCGGCGAGTGGGACACCAGTGGCCCATTCACCGCCGGCGGCATCACCGGATTCTTCTCGACCGGCCAGCTCATCACCGCCACCGACCACACGTTGAAGCAGCCCGACACCATCACCTACATCTTCAAATCCACCGCCAGCGACGCCGGCCAGCTTCCCGATCGGCGGCTGACCATCGTCTTCAACAAGACCACCTCAGTCACAGTGCACACCACGCCCACCAGCAGCAGCACCAGCGGCGGTGGTGGCGGCGGTGGCGGCGGCGGGGGCCACGGCGGTCATGGCGGCAACGGCAACGGCGACGTCCACCTCACCACCTATGACGGGCTCTATTACAATTTCCAGGCGGCCGGCGAGTTCATCCTCGCCAAGTCCACCCAGCCGGGCGACTCGTTCCAGGTCCAGATCCGTTTGCAACCCTGGCACACCAGCGCATCGGTCTCCGTCATCACCGAAGCAGCCGTCGCGGTCGGCACCCATCGCGTTACCTTCGACCTCACACGCGCCGATACCGTCTGGCTGGACGGCACGCCCATCACGCTGGCGAACGACGGCACGCCGACCGATCTCGGCGCCGGCACGCTGCAGCAGCTCACGCCGACCAGTTGGCAGATCCTGTACGACAGCGGCGAGACCGTCCTGGTTACCAACGAAGGCACCTTCCTCGACGTCGATACCACCATCCCCACCAACGCGGCCAACAACTCGGTGGAAGGTCTCCTCGGCAACTACAACGGCAATCCGACCAATGATCTCGCCCTGCCCGACGGCGCCATATTGTCGCAGCCGCTATCCTCGGCCCAGCTCTACACCACTTTCGCCGACGCCTGGCGCGTCACCGATGCCACTTCGCTGCTCGATTACAGCACGGGGCAGAGCACCGCGACCTTCACCGATCCCAACTTCCCGTCGGACGCCATCTCTCTGTCCAGCATCCCGGCCAACCTGCTGGAGAACGCCGAGGCGCTGATCGCCGCCGCCGGCATCACCAATCCAGCCGCCGCCGAGAGCGCGCTGGAAGATTATCTGCTCACCGGCAACACGGACTTCATCGCGGCGGAAACCGGCTCCGCACCGTCGGTCACGTCGGTCATGCAGTCCCCCACCGCCGCCGCCACGACCAGCCTTGGCGTCGCCGCGACAGCGCCGACCGTGACTCTGTCCGCCACCGGCACCACCGCTGTCGGTTTCGAAATCTACGAGACCGGCTCAAACTCCGTCGCGCAAACCGTCACATACACCGTCCAGCCGCCGACCGGACTAAGCATCGATATCCCGACCACCGGAACCGTAACCATCGCCGCCGGCAAATCCAGCGCCACCCTCGATCTCGACGTGCTGGGCACCCTCGGAACACCCTCCATCGCGCTGGACATTCAGATAACGGCCGGCACGGTCACCCCGGTCGTCGCCTCGTCCGCCAGCATCGTGCTGGACAGCAGCCAGCCCGTCGCCGGGTCGCCCGCCGTGCCGATGTTCCTCGACGCCAGCAATGTCGGCACCCTCATTCAGAACGGCAACAACTTCACGCTCGATCTCGGCACGGTGCTCCAGGGCGCCAGCATCGCGCCATTCCTCATCGACATCGCCAACAATGCGTCCATCGGCGCCGACACCTTGTCCGGCACTATCGCAACCACCGGCAGCCTCGTGTCGTTCTCCGGCGGCCTGCCGCCCGGCGTCACCCTGGCCGCCGGCCAGCTCTACCAGCTCACCAGCAGTCTCGACACGTCGCAGCCCGGCAGCATCGACCGCACCATCACCCTCGACGCCACCGACAGCAACGCCAGCGGCTATTCAGCCGATCTCGGCGCCTACACGCTCGACATCGTCGGCGACATCGCCTGCTTCACCGCCGGCACCCGCATCCTCACGCCGGACGGCGAAACTGAGGTCGAGCACCTGCATGTCGGCGACATGGTTCGCACCGTCACCGGCGACGCCCGCCCGATCATCTGGATCGGCCGCCGCACCCTGCAATGCGCACGCCACCCCAAGCCTGAGCAGGTCTGGCCCATCCGCGTCGCCACCGACGCTTTTGGCCCCGGGCTGCCGCGCCGCGCTCTGTCCCTCTCGCCCGACCATGCCGTCTACGCCGGTGGGGTGCTGATCCCGGTGAAATACCTGGTCAACGGCACCACCATCGTGCAGCATCGCGTGGCAACAGTGCGCTATTTCCATATCGAGCTGGACTGCCACGACGTCGTTCTGGCCAACAGCCTGCCGGCGGAATCCTATCTCGATACCGGCGATCGCGCCCGCTTCGAGAATACCGGCCTGCCGCTCATTCTCCACCCGGACTTCGCCAGCCGCGCATGGGAGGCGAGGGGATACGCCCCGCTCGTCATCATCGGACCCGAGGTGGACGCGGCCCGCCGCGCACTGCGGATGCAGGCCAACAAACTCACCGCCCGGCGCGCCGCACGGAACGCAAACCGCCGATCGCGGCGGCGCGGCTGACGGACGGCCACCCGTACAATGCTTCCACCGATGAACCTCCCCAACAAGCCGCGCACCACCGCGGCCAAACCCGATCCCGCCGCAATCGCCGCGCAGTCGCTGAAGCGTGCGGAAGACGCGATGAAGTCCCGCCGCTTCAACGAGGCCGCCGGTATCTGCCAGGACGTGCTGGAAATGATACCGGACCAGCCGGCCGCGCTCGCGCTTCTCGGCACCGTCATCGCGCATCGCGGCAACCTGCAGCAGGGCATCGCCCTGCTCGCCCGCGCCTGCGCCCGCAAATCCGACAACCCCGGCTGGCTGCTCAACCTCGCCACACTCTGCCGGGTCGCCTGCCGCTTCAACGAGGCGCAGGACGCCCTGCAAAAAGCGCTACAGCTCGCCCCGGAAAACACTCTCCTGATGCTCAATCTCGGCAAGCTGCAAGCCGATCGCGGCGAATACCGCGCCGCCCTGCTGTCGCTGCTGAACGTGCTCGCGCGTGAGCCGGGCAACGCCGAAGCCCACCTGGCGATCGGTCAGATCCAGCTCATGCACGGCGAAACGCGTTCGGGCTGGCTCGAATATGAGTGGCGCAATCACCTCGAACAGGCGCGCGGCTCCATCCCCGACATGCCCCGCCCGCAATGGAACGGCATGAAACTACCCAGCGACCCGATCCTGCTGATCTGCGACCAGGGCTACGGTGACACCTTGCAGTTCGCCCGCTTCATCCCCCGCGTGGCGGAGCGTTGCGCCCGCGTGCTGCTGGGCTGCGCACCCGATCTGGCAGGACTTCTGGCCCCCATCCCGAGCATGCACGAGTGCTTCACCGGCTGGAAGAACATCCCGCCGCATGCGGTCTATTGCCGCCTGTCCAGCGTACCTGCCTTGCTGGATATCGGCATGGACGAGCTTACCCCCGGTCCCACGCCCTACATCGTGCCCCCGCCGGATGCGGTCGCCGCCTGGGGCAAGCGCCTCGATGAGCAGCTCGCCCGCAAGCCGCGCCCGCGCATCGGCTTCGCCTGGGCCGGCCGCACCACCCACCCCAACGACCGCCGGCGCTCGCTGCGGCTGGAGCAGTTGGCCCCAATCACCGGCAACCAAGGCGTATCGCTCGTCTCGCTGCAAAAACTCGTGCCGAAGCGCGACGCGGGCACGTTTGCCGCCCTGCCGGACGTGCTCGACGTCTCCGCCGACCTGAAGGATTATTCCGCCACCGCCGCGTTGATCGCCAATCTCGACCTTGTGGTTACAATCGACACCTCCGTGGCGCATCTAGCCGGCGCCATGGGACGTCCGGTCTGGGTCATGCTGCCCCGCCCGTCCGACTGGCGCTGGATGCTGGAACGTATCGACTCGCCCTGGTACCCCAGCGCGCGGCTGTTCCGCCAGCCGGTGGCGGGTGACTGGGCAGGCTGCATCGCGGCGACAGCTGCCGCCTTGTCCGAATTCGCCACGTCCTTCCGCGACCAGCCAATCCCCATGCACCGCCCGCGCGCAGTCGCCTGAGCCAGGCAGCCGCGCTCCCCATGCCGCCGACCTCCCACAGCGACGCACAATTGCAACGCGGTGAAGCCCTCCTGCGCGCCGGACAACCCGCCGAAGCCGCCATCCTGTTCCGCGACACCTGCCGCCGGCTGCCTGGACAGGCGCGACCCTCGGTGCTGCTGGCCTCGGCTTTGCTCGACATGGGGGACGGGAAGGGGGCCTGGCGCGCCGCCCGCCGTGCGGTCCTGCACGCGCCTGCTTGCCCGGCGGCGCAGCGCGTCCTGGGCCGCGCACTGCTCGCCGTGGGATTTCCCGAACCGGCCGTCGAGGCACTCACCAAAGCCGCCCAGCTCGCCGGAACGGACGCCGGCTCCTGGTACGAGCTGGGCCTTGCCTGCGAGGCCGCCGCCCTGCCGAATGCCAGTACCGCTGCCCTCCGCCGCGCCCTGGCGATCGATCCGGCGCACGCCGCCGCCGCGGCGCGGCTCTCTCGCCGCGTGCGTCTGGCCGGCGACGATGAGGAAGCGGAATCCCTGCTCCGTGCCCCCCTCGACCGCACGCCCGATGCGCTCGACGCGCGGCTGGAGCTGGTCTCGCTGCTGCGTCCCGACCGGCCGCACGAAGCGCTCGCCGTGCTCGATCACGCGCGGGCGCAGAACCCCGCCCAACAGGACAGCATCTCCCTGCACCGGGCCATGGTGCTGATCGAACTCGCCCGCCACGACGAAGCCCGCCCGCTCCTGGCCGCCATCTACCAGCCACCCCCCGGGCTTGCATTGTCGTTCCTGCTGGCCCGCCTGCAGCTCGCCGTAGCGGATGGCGACGAGGACCAGGCACGCTCCGCCGCCGAGAAACTCGCCCGCGCGGCGGATCAACCGGGCGAGGACCTCGACCGCCGGATCGTCGCCCATTTTCAGCTCAGCCAGTTCTGGTTCCGCCGCGACGAGCCCGACCGGGCCTTCGCCCTGCTCGCCGCCGGCCACGGCCTGGCGCGCCAGGCCCAACCCTATTCCCGTGAAATGGACACGCGTTTGGTCGAGGCCAGCCTGACGCTGCTGACCGGCGACCGCCTGCATCACGGTCCTCGCGCCGCCAACCGCGACCAGACACCCGTCTTCATCGTCGGCATGCCGCGGTCGGGCACCACGTTGACCGAACAGATCCTTGCGTCCCACGCCTCCGTGCACGGCGCCGGCGAACGCACCGCGCTGGCCCGCAGCTTTCTCCGCCTCGGCAATGCAGACGACATGGCGGACTGCGTCGCGCAGCTCGCGAACCTTCAGCAGCCGGCGCTGGACAGCGAGGCCACGCTCTATCTCGAAGCGCTCACCGCGCTGGCACCCGGCCACGCCCGCATCGTGGACAAGATGCCCGCCAATTCCCGCTTCCTCGGCCTCGTTGCTCTCCTGCTGCCCGGCGCGCGCATCATCCATTGCGTGCGCGACCCGCGCGACATCGGTTTCTCCATCTGGAGCCGGCGCTTCCGCGGCGCCCATCCCTACGCCCACGATCTGCGAGATCTCGGCTGGTATATCGGCCAGCATCACCGGCTGATGGAGCACTGGCACGCCACGCTGCCCAACCCGATCATGCGCATCCATCTGCATAGTTGGATACGTGACTTCGACCGTACCTTGCGCCGCGTCCTCGATTTCCTGGACCTGCCCTACGACCCGGCCTGCGAGCGGTTCTACGAACTGGATCGCACCGTGCGCACCGCCAGCCGCCATCAGGTGCGCGAAGCGATCAACGCACGCGGCATGAGCCGCTGGCGGCTCTACTCCACGCAACTATCACCCCTCATCGAGGCCTTGCAGGAGACCGGCGCGCTTTCCGGCGGCAATCCCCCTGCCTAAACCCGAAGCATCAATCACGCTCTCACACTCGTTCCGCCATCATTCCCACCGACCGCCGTCATGGCCGGCTGATCCCCGTCATGGCCGGCTGATCCCCGTCATGGCCGGGCTTGTCCCGGCCATCCACGTCTTTCCTGACTGCAAGCGGGATTGAGGTGGAATGGACGCGACAATGAGACATGGGCCATTCATTCCGCGGGTTGGTATCACACCCGTTCCACCGTCATCCCCACCGACCGCCGTCATGCCGGCGAAAGCAGACATCCGTGTCTCGTCCATCGAGTTATCCGCGCATCGAGACAAGCGCCAGCTTATCCGCTAAAACGGCCGCCGGCAAAATCCGGTGGGAAAAGCCTGTGCAGCGGCAAGGCGAGATCGTTCGTTTCCTCTCGAACTGTGCGGCGATATGGCACCGCCGCTTTCCGGACCTGCATCGCCGGGCGCAATGGCACATCGCCGTCCAGCTGTGCACGCGAAGCCGCGACGGCGCCGCGATCGGCGAATTGTCCGGCATGGTCAAGCAGGTGTTCCTGCTCGATGACGCCACGGTCCGCGAGCGCGTCACGGAGATGGTCGCCCTTGGACTGTGCCTGCTCGACCCGGCGGACGCGGCGATGTCGGCGCGCACCATCGTGCTGCCGACCACATCTCTGCTGCAGCAGTTCGACGCTTACTTGCAGGAACTCGCCGGTACGCTGCGTGATTGCGTCACCGCACTCGATCCCGAATACCGGAGCGGCGTTCCACGGAACCTCGACCCCGAGTTGCGTAAGATACTATTGCAGGCCCTGCAATGCTGCCGCGATTACGTGATCGCCGCCCTGGACCAGGTGTTCAACGCGGCTGGCTTGTCGCACGCGCGTCGGCTGGAAGCGCAACGCCGCCTGCTGTCCACCTCGCACTGGGCGCTTCTCCTGCAGGCACTCGGCCATCGCTACGCGCCCGCCGGGCACCGCGGCGGCGACGGACTGCTCGCCGACCAGATGGCCGCCGCGCTGCTCTCGCTCATCCAGCAGAACTTCCAGACCACCCGCGACCATATCACGTGGCTGATCCAACTCGGCCTGCTGGAACGCCGCCCTGGGCGCGCGCTGCGCGTCGCATTCCCGGAACCGGTCGGGCAGCAGTTCGACCGCGCGCTCGCGGACGCCGCGCAGGAACTGCCGCGGATCGCCCGCCGACTGCCATCGGACGGCCCGGACCCGGAGCGCGCCGGACTCCGCGAGCCGCTCGCGCCGCCCGCCGCTCCACCAGACCATGTCCTGCTGATCCACGGCCCCGGCGAGCCTGAGCGCGAAGTGCCCATCGGGCCCGAGCCCATCCTGGTCGGCCGCGCCGTCGGCAGCGGCATCCTGCTGCCGGCCATCGAGGTCTCCCGCACGCATTGCCGCATCGCGCTCGCGCATGGCCGCGTCACCGCCACCGACCTCAACTCCACCAACGGCACGCTGCTCGACGGCACCCGCATCAGTGGCACCGCCACCCTGGCTCCGGATTCGGTATTGCAGATCGGTCCGTATCAACTGGAATACCGCCAGCGCGGCGCCATCGGCTCCGATCCGACGATGCGGTCCCCCGCCGGAAGCCATGCGACCGCCGCGCGGCAGCGCCCCCCCGGCGCGTCCATATAGGCGCCCGCCGGGGCACGGCTGGCATAGCTGCCGTCTCCGGCTTACTATGCAAACATAACGACCCGGACCGGGAATCGCTGGACCCTCAGCGGCGCCAGGGAGCATGGATGACGCGTCGTCTCGCCGCCATAGTCGCTGCTGATATCGCCGACTACTCGCGCCTGATGCACGAGGACAAGTCGGCTACCCATGCGCGCTTCACCGAGATCATGAACGAGGCCATTGTGCCGGCCATCGCCGGACATGACGGGCGGATGGTGAAAAGTACCGGCGACGGATTCCTCGCCGAGTTCCCGAGCGCCGTCCAGGCCGTGCAAAGCGCGGTGCAGTTCCAGTCCGCCATCGCGCGGATCACCGCCGACGACACCGACGAGCGCCGGCTCAGCTTCCGCGTCGGCGTCCATCTCGGGGACGTCATCGTCGAGGAACGCGACATCTACGGCGACGGAGTGAATATCGCCGCCCGGCTGGAAGGACTCGCCGAACGCGGCGGCATCATGGTGTCCGAGTCGGTGCATGAGAATGTGCGCGGCCGGCTGCCCTGCGGCTTCGAGGATCTCGGCACGCAGCAGGTCAAGAACATCCTCCGCCCGGTGCACGTCTTCCGGGTGCTGCCGGACGGCCAGTCGTCGCCACGACCGCAGACCCGGCCCGCCTTGCCGGACAAGCCGGCGATCGTGGTTCTGCCATTCCAGAATCTCAGCGGCGATCCCGCGCAGGAACTGCTGGTCGATGGCATCGTCGAGGATCTCACCACCGCGCTGTCGCGCTTCCGCACCCTGTTCGTGATCGCCCGCCACAACGCCTACGCCTACAAAGGAGACTCGGTCGATATCCGTCAGATCGGCCGCGAACTGGGCGCCCGCTACGTGGTCGAGGGCAGCCTGCGCAAGACCGGCAACCGCCTGCGCGTGACCGGCCAGGCCATCCAGACCGATACCGGCGCCAATCTGTGGGCCGACCGCTACGACCGTGATCTGGCCGACCTCTTCGCGCTCCAGGATGAGGTGACCGCGAGCATCGTCAGCACGCTGGTGCCGATCATCCAGCGCGCCGAAATCGAACGCGCGCGCCGCAAGCCCTCAGCCAACCACGATTTCTACGACCTCTATCTCTGCGCGCTCGCGGCCGACGCCAGCCTGACGCAGCAGGGCAATGCCACCGCCCGCGCCCTCCTGGACCAGGTGCTGGAACGCGATCCGCAATTCGTGCCGGCGCTCGTGCTCAGCGAATCATGCCTGGGCACGGCGGTCGCGAATGGCTGGCTGGCCGGGGACGCCACGATGCGAGCAATCCGGCAGGCCCGGCTGGCCGTGCAGCTCGCGCCGGAGGACGCGGATGCGCTGGCCGCCCTGGCAGCACGCCTGGCGACGCAGGAGGGTGGTGACGAGGAGGCGCTCGCATTCGCCGAGCGGGCCATGATTGCCAACCCGCATGCGGCGATCGTGCTGCGCAAATGCGGGCTGGCGCATCTGCATGCCGGGCAGATCGAATCGGCGGTGACCTTGCTGGATCGCTCGATGCGGCTCAGCCCGAGCGACCCGTCCTGCTTCAGCGCCTGGACAGGGCTGGCCCTGGCCCTGCTGGCCCTCGGCCGCGACGAGGAGGCAGTCATCGCCGCGCGCAAGGCGGTCCAGTTCAATGCCTCCTCCTGCGAAGCCCTGCGGGTGCTGGCCGCGTCGCTGGCGCTCGCCGACCGCACGGAAGAAGCCAAGGCAGCGCTCGCGCACCTGCTGGAGCTGGACCCGGCTGGAGCAGCCGTCACCGGGTTCGGCACCGGCCTGCGGGACGCGGTCGCCGCCCGTGTGCTGAAAGGCTTCCGGCGGGCTGGCGCAATGCTGCCGGACGACGGCCCCGCCGACGACGAAACGACAATTCGGCACGCCGGCAGCCGGTTTCAGCCGGAGCACATCCTGCTGGTCAGCCGTCCCGGTGAGACCGATCGCGAGGTGACGCTCGGCGGCACGCCGCTCGTGCTGGGGCGCGCCCCGGAGAGCAGCATCGTGCTGAACGATCCCAAAGTATCACGCGCCCATTGCCGGATCGCGATAAGCCAGGGCGACGTGATTGCCACCGATCTCCGCTCGACCAACGGCACGCTGATCGATCAGCGCCGGATCGAAGGGGCCGTCCGACTCAGTCCGGGGACGGTGCTGCAGATCGGCTCCTATCAGGTACGATACTGCCATCGAGAACCGCCCGATCCAGATCGCACGCTCGTGAGCACGGCACTGTGGCCAGCCGGTCGGGACAGCGCGGACCCCTGAACAAAACCGGAAATCCGGCGAAACGACCCTGCCTTCATCCGCCAGAACCGGCCGGGACTTATTCCAGTATCGCCGCCACGGCGAAGCCGGTAGCCATGCCTCGCTCCTTCGCTCCGAAGGAGATTCTTCGAAGCAGCCCAACGCCCCAACCCGGGCCGCTTCGTTGAGCACCGGGGCGCACCGGGCATGTCCAGGCACATGCCAAAACCCGGTGCTGCGGACGCACTCCTCAATCCGCATGGCGGCCCCGGTGCCCTTCTTTTCCGTCGAAGCTGTTCCCACCATGGTCACGACCGGCGGAGCCGCATTGCGGCCTGCCGCTTCCCTCGCTAGCTTCGTGCCATCCCGACAGCCGAAAGAACCTTCCGATCGAAACCGGTCATCTGATCACGGATGTATCGCCCACGCGGGAAGCCCCATCTCCCACCCAGGGCACCACGCTCACCGTGCGCCACCACACCACCTACACCTATCGGCGTCCGGTGCGGTTCGGCGAGCATCGGCTGATGTTCCGGCCGCGCGACAGCCATGATCTGCGATTGCTCGACACCTCGCTGCTGATCCGCCCGACGGCGACCATCCGCTGGCTGCACGACGTGTTCGGCAACTCGGTGGCGATCGCCCGGTTCAGCGATCCGGCCGACGAACTGGTGTTCGAATCGTCCTTCCGCGTGCGTCACTATCCGCTGGCCGCGCAACAGATCGAGCTGGAGCCGTTCGCCCGTACCTATCCGTTCCAGTACGCCGAGGAGGAGTTGGAGGATCTCGGCCGTTGCAACGAGCGGCACTTTCCCGACCCCGAGGGACGGATCGGTTCCTGGGCGCGGCAATTCGTGGACGGCTCGGGTCAGGCCGGCACCCTCCCCATGCTGATAGCGATGAACCGGCGCATCCGCGAGGAGCTGACCTATTCGCGCCGTGCCGATCTCGGCACCCGGCCGCCGGCGCGCACGCTGGAGCTGCAATCCGGCACCTGCCGCGATTACGCGCTGCTGATGATGGAAGCGGTCCGCAGCCTGGGCTTCGCCGCCCGGTTCGTCAGCGGCTATCTCTACGACGAAACGCTGATCGGCGGCGGCGCGAAGCTGGTCGGCGGCGGAGAAACGCATGCTTGGTTGCAAGTGTACCTGCCCGGCGCCGGATGGGTGGAATTCGACCCCACCAACGCACTGGTTGCCGGCCGCAACCTGATCCGCGTCGCGGTCGCCCGCGATCCGTCGCAGGCTGTGCCGCTCAGCGGCATCTATTACGGCGCCCGCGAGGACGATCTCGGCATGAAGGTCACCGTCCAGGTCAGCGCCGAACCATACCCCTGACGCCCCGCCCCCCCACCGTCACGCCCGGCCCGCCACCGCCACGCCCGGCCCGCCACCGCCACGCCCGGCCCCCACCGTCGCGCCCCGCCCGCCACCGTCACGCCCGGCCCCCCGTCATGGCCGGCCTTGTGCCGGCCATCGACACACCCAACCAGCACAAGCGATCAAACCCCACACCCACGATCCCTCTCGACATACAAAGCGCAACAATAACACCACCAACGATAACAGAATTCCACGCTTCCGCGCCGCCTCCATCAGCGACCACGGCCCCGCAGTGAAACATTCCCGCTAACCGACGAACGCGCTCACATCCAGCGACACGAGCCCCCGTCGCTTGCCGCCCGGCTGCTGCAGCAACGTCGCGACCAGTCGCTTGTCGTCCGGATAGAACTTCGCGTGATTCGCGTTCCATTTGATATCGGTCACCTGCCGCGCCGGCCCGTCGCCGGCCGCGCTCTGGATGAAGAGCGCATAAAGTTCGCCGCTCGGGTCCCCGCGCGTCGATTCGAACACGACCCATTTGCCATCCGGAGAGAACCACGGCGCCCGGCCCTGAAACTCCCCACGGAATGACCCGGTGACGTTCGCCTGCGGGTCCAGCGGCCGTACCCGTGCCGTGCTGGGATTGATCTGCCATGCATCGTCGATCACCCAGATATAGTTTCGATCTTGATTATACCCCGTCTGGCCGCCGATCCATTGCCCGGCAAAGGCGATCCGCCCGGAATCGCGCGGGTCCACCGTAGGCATCCCACCCCACACGAGCGGGCTGCCCATCACCTGAACGAGCACCGCGCCCGAGGCCGGATCGATCTTGGTGGTCCGCGGACCAGGATACCCAGGCAACAATTCTCCGTGCTCGGTCACGATGAAATTGCCCGCGGCCGACCAGGTTGGATACGCCATGTTAGGCGTATTCGGCAGGGCGACCGGGGCCGCGGACACGGACGTCTGGATGTAAACGGCACCAGGATTCATGAACGTGATTTTGCCTGTTGCCCAACACCAGTCGGGGCGGAATGCCGGACTGATATCGTTCAGCCTCGTTGGCGCAGCGGGCGGGCCTGCCGCGAGGTCGAGCACATATAGGTGGGTCGGTTCGGCCTGGCCGCTCAAGGCAACCGTTCCGCCTTTGAACAGCGTGCGCTCGAACACCACCTGTGTCGCCGAGACGTTCACCACGCAGCGATAGTCCGACACTGGTTCGGCGTCGGAATACGGCATGAGAAACACAGGTTCGACCAGCTTCGGCGCCATCTCCCGTCCCCTCAGCTTGCATGCGCGATGATACGATACAAGATCGGCGCCGGACCTGACAGAGGCAGCTCCTATCGGTTTCTTCTTCGCGCCGCGTCGAAGCTGCAACTGGGCGCCGGCCTGGCGGCAATGCCGCTCCCACGGGCTCAGCATCCCTGCCGTCGGATGTGACCGTGCGGCGCGGACTCCCGCAGGCCGGCAACCACCATGCGCAATAGCCTGTCGATCATGTCGTCAACGGACAGGTCGGTTCGCGGAATCCCGTCAATCGCCAACATCGTCAGCCCATGCGCGGCGGACCAGGCCGAGAGCGCGGCGAGCGCGACATCCTGCGGATTATCAGGCGCAACCGCGAACACCCCGCAGCGCGCGCCGCCCAGGATGACGTCTTCCAGCACGACCCTCGCGTTGGCGCCAGCCAATCTGGCCACCGTCGGGCGATCGGCCGATCCAGTATTGGACAGCGCCGGACCGAACATCAGGCGATAGAGCGCCGGGTTTTCCAGTCCAAGACGCACGTAGGTTCGGCAGATCACAACCAGGATCGCTTCCGAACCCTCAACCCCGGCCATCGCGCGCAGCATGCCGTCACGCAGCCTTTCGAAGCCCACCGCGGCAACGGCCGCCAGGAGATCCAGCTTGTCAGTGAAATGATTGTATGGCGCACGGTGGCTTACGCCGGCACGGCGGGCCACCTCGCGGAGCGAGAAGGTCCAGTCCTGCTCCTCCGTCACCAACTGCAGCGCTGTCTCGATCAGCGCGCGACGGAGATCGCCGTGATGATACGGCTGCGGGATCGCACGGCAAACTTTTTTCGGCACGGCGGCTCCAAGCGTGTTGACAGTGGATACATCCGGGTGTATCCAGTGTCTACATCAAGCCGCCTGATGTCAACCCGCCCTCTCCGGGCCGATCCCAATCCTTGAAGCAACGAGGAACCAGCAATGATGCAGCAGCAATTGCAGCCCAGCGTTCGCGACCGGGTCGCGTCCGAAGAATGGGAGCAGCGCGTCGCGCTGGCGGCCGTCTATCGGCTGGTCGCCCATTTCCATTGGGATGATCTCATTTTCACCCATCTGGCTCGCGTTCCGGGCGGCGATCATCATTTCCTGATCAACCCCTACGGAATGACCTTCGATGAGATCACCGCTTCCAATCTGGTGAAAGTGGACCTCGACGGAAACAAGGTCATGGACTCCCCGTACGAGATCAATCCGGCAGGCTTTACTATTCACAGCGCCATCCACGCCGCGCGTGAGGACGCGAACTGCGTGCTTCACGTGCACAGTGTGAACGGCGCCGCCGTGTCAGCGCAGAAACCCGGTATGCTGCCGATATCTCAGCAATCCATCTTCGTGCTGTCATCATTGGCGTATCACGATTATGAAGGCGTCGCGCTGCGCGAAGGCGAGAAGCCGCGCCTTGTGCAAGACCTAGGTGAGAAGCGCTTCTTCATGCTGCGCAACCACGGCCTGATCACGGTCGCCGGCAATGTGCCTGATGCCTTCCTGTTCATGTATACGTTCGAATCCGCCTGCATGATTCAGGTGCGCGCGCAGGCCGGCGGTGCGGACCTCATCCCGATCGATCCCCGGATCATCGCCACGGCGCGGCGACAGGGCGCAACGGTCACGGCAGCGGCGGGCGGCGCGCTCGCCTGGCCGGCGCTGCTGCGCAAGCTCGACCGCATCGACCCTTCGTACCGGAATTGAACCGCCGATCAGGCAGGAGAATGGTTATGGAACTTGTCAGCAGCGATCGCGCCCGGTTTCTGACGATGGCCGACAGCACCCACGATGAGTGGCAACTTATCGGACGCGACTTGGAGCATTTCGCAAAGCAGCTTCCGCGGCGCCTGATCTCCCATCTCGAGTTGCTGCGGGGCGATTACGGCGGTTCCCGGTCGATCGCCTGGAGCATTGCCTGCAGACCGCCACCCGCGCCTGGCAGGCAGGCCGAGACGAAGAATACGTGGTCTGTGCCCTGTTGCACGATATCGGCGACACGCTGCGTCCCCGCAATCACGCCGAGGTCGCGGCCGCCATCGTCGAGCCCTTCGTGTCGGAGGAGAACCACTGGATCGTCGAGCATCACGCCATTTTCCAGGGATATTACTTCTTCCATTTCCTGGGGCTCGATCGCGACATGCGGGACCAATTCCGGGGGCATCCGCACTTTGAGAACACCGAGGAATTCTGCCGCCTGTTCGATCAGGTCGCCTTTGATCCCAGTTTCAGATCGATGCCACTCGAGGCCTTCGAACCGATGCTTCACAAGCTGTTCTGCCACCCTCGCCGCTCGATCTATACCGCCGAGGCAGCAGACTGAACGACCGCCCGCACCCTCTCGAACAATCGTCTATCTTGCATCCAGCTCCGGCCCTCGGGTTCGCCGGCCGCGTGCGGCCGGAGCTGCGGCCACCTCCGCTGCCGCCTCCAGAAACCCTCGTACCAGCGGCAGCGCGCGCCGCTCCTCCAGGCAGATCAGGTACTCCGTCACCAGCAGATCCGCATCGCGCACCGCCACCGCGTGCGTCTGTGCATCCTCCCCCAGCTCGCTCTCGAACACGATCCCGATCCCGAACCCGGCAATCACCGCCTCGCGCACGCTCTCCCGCATTTGCACCTCGATCAGCCGCCGCGGACGCACCCCGTGATCCGCCAGCCGCATCTCGAACACCTCCCGCGTGATCGATCCCCGCTCCCGTATCACCAGGTCATGCGCCTCCAGCTCCGCGATCCCCACGCTGCCCCGCCGCGCCCAGTCGTGCTGCGCCGAAACGAACAGCACCAGCCGGTCCCGCCGCAGCACCCGGCTGAAAATCCGCGGATCCGACGTCTGCCGCGCCGTCACCCCCACATCCGCCTCGAAATCCAGCACCCGGTGGATCACCTCCGACGAATTGCCCACCCGCAGCGTGAAGGTCAGCTCCTCGTAGCGCCGCTTCAGCACCGCCAGCAGCGGCATCACGTGCGTCGGGCTGTCGGCCATCACCCGCAACTGCCCGCGGATCAGCACCCGCGCCCCGGCCAGCAAGGAGCTGGCCTCATCCTCCGCCGCGAACAGCCGCGCGGTGATCCCGGACAGACTCTGGCCCAGCGGCGTCAGCGAAATCCCGCGCCCGGACCGGTTGAACAGGGCCACACCATAGCTCGCCTCCAGCGCCCGCACCTGGGCCGACAGGGTCGGCTGGCTCGCCGCGCCGATGCGCGCCGCCTGGGTAAACCCCCCGGCCTGTGCCACGGCATGAAAGGCGCGCAGCAGCGTCAGATTCACCTGCGCCTCATATATAGATAAAATCTATATCCCGTATCTATACTAAATATTGGACCAATGTCCATTGCCTGCCCAAGCTCCGCCTCGTCGGTGCAAAGCGGAGCCGCCAGGCATGCCCACAGCCCCAAATCGTTCCAATCGTGCCGTTTCGGAAACCGGTGATCCGCTGCTGCTCACGCCCGGACCGCTGACCACCGCGAAATCGGTCAAGACCGCAATGGTCCACGACTGGGGCTCGCGCGACGCCGGCTTCATCGAGATCAACCGCACCGTGCTGACCCGCCTGCCGGAGATCGTCAACGGCGGCAGCGATTACGTCGCCGTACCGATGCAGGGCTCCGGCACCTTCGCGGTGGAGGCGATGCTGACCAGCTTCGTCCCTCCTGACGGCGGCGTCCTGCTGCTGGTCAACGGCGCCTACGGCCACCGCGCCAGGCGCATCCTCGACATCGCCCGCCGCCGCGCGGTGGTGCACGAGACCGCCGGAGGACACCCCGCCCGACCTCGACGCCATGGATCGCATCCTCCGCGACACCGCCGGCATCACCCACGTCTTCGCCGTGCAGTGCGAAACCACCAGCGGCATCCGCAACCCGATCGAGCAAATCGCCGAACTCGCCGCGCGCCACGGCAAGCGCCTGCTGGTCGATGCCATGAGCGCGTTCGGCGCCCTGCCGCTCGACGCCGCTGCACTACGCTTCGATGCCGTCGCCGCTTCTTCCAACAAATGCATCGAGGGCGTGCCCGGCCTCGGTTTCGTGGTCTGCCGCCGCGACGCGCTGGCGGCCACCAAGGGCAACGCCACCACGCTGGTGCTCGATCTCCACGACCAATGGCAGGTGCTGGAACGCACCGGCCAGTACCGCTTCACCCCGCCGATCCACGTCATCGTCGCCTTCCATCAGGCGTTGATGGAGTTCTTCGCCGAAGGCGGCGTTGCCGGCCGCGGCGGGCGCTACGCGGCGAACTGCAGGCTGCTGGTCGATGGCATGCGCGCGCTCGGCTTCCGCACGCTCTTGCCGGATGCGTTGCAGGCGCCGATCATCGTCACCTTCCACATGCCGGACGAGCCTGAATTCCACTTCCAGACCTTCTATGATGGCCTCAAGGATCGCGGCTTCATCATCTATCCGGGCAAGCTGACGGTCGCCGAACTCGTTCCGCATCGGCTGCATCGGCCGGCTCGACTCGTCCGACATGCGCGCTGCCCTTGCCGCGGTGCGCGACGTGCTGGAAACCATGGGGATCGGCATCCCGCTGGCGCGCGCCGCCTGAACAGGAGCAACCGAATGAACGTGCAGACAGTGCGGGGCCGGCAGGTGACGGTAAACGGCCGCGAGTACCGCTTCCCGCAAGCACCCACCGTGGCGGTCTGCATCGACGGATCGGAGCCCGGCTATATCGAGGCCGCCATCGCCGCCGGCCTCGCCCCCAACCTGGACCGGCTGATGCGCACCGGCGCCAACCTGCGCGCGCAATCGGTGATCCCCAGCTTCACCAACCCCAACAACATCTCCATCATCACCGGTCGCCCGCCGGCGGTACACGGTATCAATGGCAACTTCTTCTACGACCGCGCCGCCGACCAGGAAGTGATGATGAACGACGCACGCTTCCTGCGCGCGCCCACCATCATGGCCGCCTTCCACGATGCCGGCGCCCGCGTCGCCGTGGTCACCGCCAAGGACAAGCTGCGCACCCTGCTCGGCAACGGCCTCGACATGCGCTCCGGCCGCGCCATCGCCTTCTCGTCGGAGAAAGCCGACCGCGCCACGATGGACGAAAACGGCATCACCGGCGTGCTCGATTTCGTCGGCATGAAGCTGCCCGATGTCTATTCCGCCGACCTGTCGGAGTTCGTCTTCGCCGCCGGCGTGAAGCTGCTGAAGCAGCATCGGCCGGACCTGATGTATCTCTCCACCACCGACTACGTGCAGCACAAGGCCGGCCCGGGCTCGCCCATGGCCAACGATTTCTACGCCATGATCGACCGCTACGTCGGCGCGCTCGACGAAGCTGGCGCGGTGCTGGCGCTCACCGCCGACCACGGCATGAACGACAAGCACCGCGCCGACGGCTCGCCGGACGTGATCTACCTGCAGGACTGGTTCGACGAACGCCTCGGCGCCGGCGCCGCGCGCGTGATCCTGCCGATCACCGATCCCTACGTGCTGCATCACGGCGCGCTCGGCTCCTTCGCCACCGCCTACCTGCCGGACGCCGCCGACCGCGCCGCCTTGCTGGACGCGCTGCGCCGCGAACCGGGCATCATCCTCGCGCTCGACCGCGAATCCGCCTGCCGCCAGTTCGAGCTGCCGCCCGACCGTACCGGCGACCTCGTGATCATCTCCGGCCGTCACAAGGTGCTCGGCACCAGCGCTTCGCGGCACGACCTCTCCGGCCTGACCGAGCCGCTGCGTTCGCACGGCGGCACCACCGAGCAGGACGTGCCGATGATCGTCAACCGCCGCATCGAAATCCCGGCCGGCCGCGTGCTGCGCAACTTCGATATTTTCGACGTCGCTCTCAACCTGGTCGAGCAGGAAGCCTGACGATGGACATCGCGCGAGAACCGCCGGTACGCCACGAGGCGATGCGCCTCTCCGGCACCCGTGTCACCACCGACGACGTGCTGGAGGTCCGCAACCCTTATTCCGGCGCCCTGGTCGGCACCGTTCCCGCCGCCCGGCCGGAGCATGTGCGCCGCGCCTTCGCCGCCGCCAAAAACTTTCGCCCGAGCCTGTCGCGCTACCAGCGCCAGCGCATCCTGCTGACCACCGCCGAAACGCTGGCCGCGCGCAAGGATGCGATCGCCCGTCTGATCACCGCCGAATCCGGCCTCTGCCTCAAGGACTCGCTCTACGAGGTCGGCCGCGCCTGCGACGTGTTCAACCTTGCCGGCCAGCTCGCCATCAACGATGACGGCCAGAGTCTTGGCCTGCGACATCACCGCGCAGGGCAAACCGCGCCGCATCCACACGCTGCGCGTGCCGCTGCTGGGCGTCATCTCCGCCATCACCCCGTTCAACCACCCGTTGAACATGGTCGCCCACAAGCTCGCCCCGGCAATCGCCACCAACAACCGCGTGGTGCTGAAACCCACCGAACTCACACCGCTCACCGCCCTGCTGCTCGCCGACATCCTCTACGAATCCGGCCTGCCCGCCGAAATGCTGTCGGTCGTCACCGGCAACCCGGCCACCATGGGCGACGCCATGATCACCGATCCCGACGCCGAGCTGATCACCTTCACCGGCTCCGTCCGCGTCGGCAAATACATCGCCGAGCGCGCCGGCTATCGCCGCGTGATCCTGGAGCTCGGCGGCAACGATCCGCTGATCGTCATGGCCGACGCCGACATCGCCAAGGCCGCCGACCTGGCCGTGCAGGGCGCCACCAAAAATTCCGGCCAGCGCTGCACCGCGGTCAAGCGCATCCTGGTGGCGGACAGCATCGCCGACGCTTTCGCCGAGCAGGTCCTCGCCCGCGCCCGCCTCCTCAAGGCCGGCGATCCCATGGACCCTGCCACCGACATCGGCACCGTGATCACCGAACGCGCTGCTTCGCTGTTCGAACATCGCGTCAACGACGCCGTCGCCCTCGGGGCACGGCTCCTGCACGGCAACCGGCGAGAGGGCGCGCTCTACCCGCCCACCGTGGTCGATCATGTCCCCTATGAGTGCGAGCTGGTGCGCGAAGAGACCTTCGGTCCGATCATCCCGATCATCCGCTGCCCCGACGACATCGAGGCGGTGATCCGCATCTCCAACTCCACCGCCTACGGCCTGTCGGCGGGCGTCTGCACCAACCGGCTCGATCACATCACCCGGTTCGTCACCGGCCTTGACGTCGGCACGGTGAATGTCTGGGAAGTCCCTGGTTACAGGACCGAAATGTCACCGTTTGGTGGTATTAAGGACTCCGGGCTCGGTTACAAGGAAGGCGTGGTCGAAACGATGAAGGGCTACACGACCGTGCGTACCTGGTCGCTGCCCTGGCCGATCTGACCCGTGCCCGCCCCGTCACCACGGCTCCCACCGTCACCACGGCTCCCCCCGTCACCACGGCTCCCACCGTCATGGCCGGGCTTGTCCCGGCCATCAACACACCGCACCGCCAGCCAAAAACCCAGCGGAAAACACGGACCACCCGAACCAGATCCCGCAAAACCGTAACGTCCCGTAATGTAACCACAGGGCCAGGAAGCACACACAATGAAACGCAGAACATTCGCCGCCGTCTGCGCGGCCACGCTGCTCGCGGCCAGCACCGCCTGGGCGCAGGGCGTGGTCACCATCTACAGCGCCGACGGATTGCACGACGGCTCGCCGAACTGGTTTCAGACCCAGTTCGACGCCTTCACCAAAGCCACCGGCATCAAGGTGCAGTACGTGGAAGGCGGCTCCGCCGGCGTGATGGACCGCGTCGCCAAGGAAAAATCCAACCCGCAGGCCGACGTGCTGGTAACCCTGCCTCCCTTCATGCAGAAGGCCGCCGCCGACGGGCTGCTGCAGCCCTACACCCCAGCCGACGCGGATGAAATCGCGGCCCGGGACAAGGACCCGCAAGGCCGCTACTACGCCCTGGTCAACGACTACCCCAACTTCATCTACGACGCCTCGGTGCTGCAAGGATCCGCCGAAGACCTTCGACGACCTGCTCGATCCCAAATTCAAGAACAAGCTGCAATACTCCACGCCCGGCCAGGCGGGCGACGGCACCGCCGTCATGCTGCAGGTGTTCCACGCCTTCGGCAGCAAGGACGCCGGCTTCGCCTATCTGAAGAAATTGCAGGCCAACAACCTCGGCCCATCCGCCTCCACCGGCAAGCTGACCCCGCTGGTCAACAAGGGTGAAATCTGGGTCGCCAACGGCGACATCCAGATGAACATCTGGCGCAGATGCCAGGACAACCCGAACATCCGCGTGTTCTGGCCCACCGGCCCGGACGGCAAAGCGTGCCGCATTCGCGCTGCCCTACTACATCGCGCTGGTCACCGGAGCCCCGAACGCCGACAACGGCAAGAAGCTGATCGACTTCCTGCTCAGCAAGCAGGCGCAGGAAACCGTCAGCTCCGTCGCCCAGGGCCTGCCGGTGCGCGAGGACGTGCACCCCACCGACGAGAACTACAAGAAGCTCCACGACATGATGGAAGGCGTGGATATCTGGTCCCCCGACTGGGCCAAGGTTCTGCAAGACCTGCCGGCAGGACGTCTCCCGCTGGCACCAGGAGACCGGTAGCTCGATGCCACCAGACGCGGCGGTCGACACGGTGCGGGATCGCTGACCCCGCACCGCTCGTCGCCGCCGCTGCCAGCAGCGGCATCGAAATGCAGGACGTCACGGTATCCTATACGCGGCACCGTCGCCCTCCACGCCCTCGCCCTCTCCATCACCCCCGGCGAGATCATGGCCGTCATCGGCCCGTCCGGCTCCGGCAAGACCACCGCGCTGCGCGCCGTCGCCGGCTTCGTCCGCCCGACCGCCGGCCGCATCCGCATCGGCGAGCCACGACGTCACCGACCTGCCGCCGCTACGCCCGCGAGCATCGGCATGGTGGTGCAGAACTACGCGCTGTTCCCGCACATGCGCGTCGATGAGAACGTCGGCTTCGGCCTGCGCGCCCGCGGCGTCGCCGAACAGACCGTCCGCCAGCGCGTGCACGACTGCCTTGCCCTGGTCGGCATGAGCGCGTTCGCCCGCCGCTTTCCCCGCGAGCTCAGCGGCGGCCAGCAGCAGCGCGTCGCCATCGCCCGCGCCCTGGCGATCAAGCCCGAGCGTGTCTGCTGCTCGACGAGCCGCTCTCCGCCCTGGACGCCCAGATCCGCCGCAACCATGCTGGACGAGCTCGCCCGCCTGCACCGCGAACTGCCATCCCTGACCGTCATGTACGTCACCCACGACCAGACCGAGGCGCTCACCCTGGCCGATCGCATCGCCATCATGCGCGGCGGGCAGCCTGATGGCGCTGGGCCCCTCCAAGGCGCTGTACCGCGATCCGCCCAACCGCTTCGCCGCCGAGTTCCTCGGCCGCGCCAACCTGCTTCCCGTCCGCCTGGAACACAGCACCGACGGTCTCGCCCGCGTCCGCTTCGGCGAGTTCGCCTTGACCGCGCGGGCTCATCCGGCGCTGACCGCCGGCCGCGACTGCCTGCTCTGTGTCCGCCCGCACGACATCAATCTCGGCGACACCGCCGCCGACAACGAGCTGACCGGCGTCGTGCAAAGCGTGCGGTGGCAAGGCGAACTGCACAGCATCACGCTGGAGGCGCAGGGCCACACGCTGCGCCTTGTCTCCACCCCACTCCGCACGCCTCCCGAACCCGGAAGCTGGTGCACAATCCGCTTCGCCGCCGAGGACGCGACCCTCATCGCCGAAGATGACAGCCCCACCTCTTAACCTCTCCCGCCTTGCGGGAGAGAGCCTGCCCCCGGCCCGATCAGGGGTCGGATCGCGCAGCGATCCGGGTGAGGGCTGGCGCCCACCCTCCCTCTGGATCGTGCCCCCCTTGCTGGTCCTGGGCCTCCTCTTCTTCTACCCCCTATCCCTGATTTTCCACCAATCCCTCACCGGCGAGGGACACGCCGCCTCCTTCGCCGGCTACAGCGCCGTGTTCAACACCGCGCTGTTCCGCAACGCACTCCTGCACACGATCATCATCGCCCTGGCCTCCAGCGCCGGCTGCCTGATCCTGGGCTTCGTCCTGGCGATGATCCTTTCATTCGTTCCTTTCCCCGGCGCCTGGATCATCTCCCGCCTGATCGATACTTTCATAGCCCTGCCCACCTTCCTGATCGCGCTCGCCTTCACCTTCATCTACGGCTCGGCCGGCCTGCTCAACCAGTCGGCGATGCAGCTCCTGCATCTGCCCCTGCCGCCGATCGACTTCCTGTATTCCGCCTGGGGCGTGATCCTCGCCGAGGTCACCGTTTACACGCCTTTCGTCATGCGCCCGCTGCTCGCCGCGTTCTCGCTGATCGAAACGGCGCAGATCGAGGTCGCCAGCAGCCTCGGCGCCGGCCCCTGGCGCATCATCCGCCGCATCATCCTCCCGGCCGCGATCCCCGCGCTGCTGGCCGGCGGCAGCCTGTGCCTGCTGCTCACCGTCAACGAGTTCGGCATCGTGCTGTTCATCGGCGCCAAGGGCGTGATCACCCTGCCGTTGCTGGTCTATGACAAGGCGATCCAGGAATTCGACTATCCCACAGCCTGCGTCATCGCGATGGTGAACATCGTATTGTCGCTCGGCGCTATACTCC
The DNA here is from genome assembly GCA_963810715.1 of uncultured Pseudomonadota bacterium. GTDB lineage: Bacteria > Pseudomonadota > Alphaproteobacteria > Acetobacterales > Acetobacteraceae > DATDIC01. Next base: position 160,522 of record CAWEOZ010000009.1, read on the forward strand.
TTGTATCGCCTGATACTGTCCCGTTTCGGAGGCCGTGGTGCTGGTCTGGTCTAACCGTGGCCGCGCCTTCAGTTGGGGGCTTCTGGCGCTGATCGTCGCCGTCATCTACGGCCTGCCCGCTGCAACGATCGCCCTGGCGAGCTTCGCCGGGCAATGGAACGGCGTGCTGCCGAGCGCGCTCACGTTCGCGCATTATGCCTCCGCCGTGCAGGGCGACAGCGGCGCGCAACTGCGCGTCAGCGTTATCACCGGCTTCATTGCCGGGCTTGCGGCGCTGGCCAGCGGAAGCTGGGCGGCGCTCGCCCTGCGCCCCGTCATCGGCGTGCCCCGCCGGGTGCTGGACCTGGTGTTCTTCATCCCGAGCGCGGTGCCCTCGGTCTCGGTCGGCCTCGGGCTGCTGGTTGCGTTCAGCCAGAAACCATTCCTGCTGAACGGCACCGTTGCGATTGTTATAATCGCGCATTTCGTCCTCATCTCGGCGTTCACCTACGGCAACGTTTCCGCCGGCCTGGCCCGGCTGCCGCCGGAGCTGGAACAGGTGGCGGAAAGCCTCGGCGCGCATCCGTTCTACCGCCTGCGCCGCATCACCTTGCCGCTGGTCGCGCCCTATCTGCTGGCGGCGTTCAGCCTGAGTTTCGCCATGTCGATGGGCGAGCTGGGCGCCACTGTGATGGTGTATCCGCCGGGCTGGGTGACCTTGCCGGTGGGCATCTTCGGCCTGTCGGACCGTGGTGCGGTCTTCGATGCCGCGGCGCTGACCGTGCTGCTGGCGATCGCCACGCTGATCGTGCTGGGTGTGTTGTCGCAGATTCCGCTGCGCGCGGCCCGGCGGTAGGCCAGAGGGCGCTGCCCTCTGGACTCCCGCCAAGGGCTCGCCCTTGGAACCCAAACGGATGGATTCGGTATCATGTGGCAACGACCACCACGGGAAATTTGTCCGAAGGCAAGCGAAGCGCTACCTCCTGCTGCGGAGGTGCGCTGTGAGCGCCTTGCAAATCAGTGATGACCTTGGCGGAGATTTGGGAATCCGCTTAGGATGCGTCGCATGGACTGGCAGTTCAAAGTTGGCCTTGGACTGGCAGTTATTTTTGGACTGCTGCCATTCGCGGTAAAAGACATGCCGCAGTGGCTTACTTGGACCGGCCTCACGATCGGAGTCCTCACACTTGTTTGGGGACTGTTACCTAATCATGATAAATATGCGGTTAGGCGTACGTTTGCTCTCATTATTGTAGTTGGAGCATTCATGGGGGCAGGGCGGTGGTATGTAGGTACCACGTCGCTAGTATCCACTATCATTGAAGCGCGAGTCATGATTCGTAGGCAGGATGAAGATCATTCCCGCCGCGACGACCGTCGCGTTGACGCCCGAGGAACGGCAGGCTCTGGAGGCGCTGGCTGGTTCGAGAAAGGCCGAGGCCCGCATGCGCGACCGAGCGCGGATCGTGCTGTCGGCGAGTGCCGGTATGGCGTCTCGTGCGATTGCCCGTGAAGTCGGGTGCACGCCGGGAACGGCCTCGAAGTGGCGGGTCCGCTATGCCAAGGCGCGAATGGCGGGTCTGAGCGAGACCGGTGATCGCGGCAACGACCCCAAGTATGGCCCTGACCACGGGCAGCGCATCCTGGCCCTGTTGGATCGGCCGCCACCGGCTGGGTATTCCAACTGGACGGCGCCGTTGCTGGCGGGGGAACTGGTGGACATTCACGAGCAGTATATCTGGCGGTTCCTGCGCGCCCAGAAGATCGATCTGTCGGGCCGTAAATCCTGGTGCCAAAGCACGGACCCTGATTTTGTGCCCAAGGCGGCGGAAATCGTTGGGCTTTATATGGCCCCTCCGACCAATGTCGTGGTGCTTTCGGTCGATGAAAAGCCATCGATCCAAGCGCTGGAGCGCGCTCAAGGATACCTCAAGCTGCCGAATGGTCGGGCGATGATTGGCCAATCGCATGATTACAAGCGACATGGCACCTCGACGCTGTTCGCCGCGCTCAACGTCGGCACCGGCCAAGTCATCGGCAGGCACTATAAACGCCGTCGCCGGCTGGAGTTCCGCGATTTCATGAACCGGGTCGTCAAGCAATATGAGAGCCAAGAAATCCACGTCATCCTCGACAACCTGTCGACCCACAAGCCGAAGCGGGACCTGTGGCTGGCGCGGCATCAGAACGTGCATTTCCACTACACGCCGACCCATACGTCTTGGCTGAACCAGATCGAAATCTGGTTCTCCATTCTGGCCGGACAGTCGTTGAAAGGGGCCTCGTTCGGCAGCGTCGCCGAACTGGTCGCTCACATCGATAGCTTCATCAACAGCTACAACCAGGATGCCCGCCCGTTTGTCTGGACCAAAAGCACCGTCCACCAAAAGCGACTCAAGCCATGTTTCGCGGTTTAGCGATTCTGGGTACGATACCCACGGTGATCCCTCAATTTGAATTGGGCTCCGTCGACGCCGAAATAAATCCATCCATCGGTGTAACTCTGAAGCGGACGTTCCGGAATTCGGGATTAAAGTCGCTTCAGCAACCAGTTTTAGCCGTTATCTGTGAATCAGCGGTGACTCCTTGGTCCTCCGAGCAAGAACGGGAGGCCATCAACGAGCTTTTGCTGCGTGTAAAAGATGGGCATTTCTTCGCCAATCCGGAAGAGATACTTTATGGCCAAGGGCCGATCGCGGATTTGAAGAATGTTCTATCTATTGACTCCTGGAATGCTTTTCAATCTGGGAAGACTATGATATATATTCTAGCAGTCTTCAAATATCGAGGGGCCGGAATCTCGGATAGCTCATTTTATGAAGGCCAGTTCTGTGGCATTCTTCATGATGGTTCACTCAATGGTAGGCGCCCATGCTTGGCGGTTCGCTCAAAAGCGTGGTGGGTAAAAGGCTAAAGGTCTTCCAGCCCACCCCCTCCATCTCCGGCGCCGCGTGCGTCGCCAACAAAAACATAGCCGCGAACGTTCCGCCCGCCAGCTTGCTGCTGATAGAAGCCTCGGTCTCCTGCAATCCGTGAGCTTCCAGCCGCTTTGCCAGTTCGGTACACGTCATTCCAGCTCGCTTCAGTTGCGCCTTATAGGAACCCCGCGCCAAGCCGGCCAACTATCGCGAGAACCGGCGCGACCGGCGGCTGGCGAAGAACCAGAATGGCAAGCGCCAGGTCGTGGTCGTAATGCGCGAGCGTGGCGGCAGCACCCAACGGCCGGCAGACCCAGGCGGTTATGGGGCTGGCGACGCGCTGCGGGCCGCCTGTTGACTGGTGCGGGTATTGGCAGCGGGAGCAGCACTAAAACAGGAAGCGGCGCCGTAGCGCCGCACTATCCGTTCTGATATTCAGAATGTTGGCGTAACCGGGTGCCAGCCCGATTCGCTGGAGATGGTGGCCGTACCAAGCCGTGTAGGATTGCTTTCTACACGGAGTAGGAGGGCTCGTCATCATGGTCCGAGGATTAAAAAGGTCATGTTGAGGTATGTCGCCCACGCAACGTGCAATCGGCGTTTCAGCGACCTTGGGCTGGATTTGGCTGATGGGCGCACACGCATTGGCGCTACGCCGAAGTCAGGACTATCGGCGATCGTGGGGCGCCTGGATTGGCGCGTTGGTCCCCGCCTTTCTGTCGGCAATGTACTTTGCAACTGAGCCGGGGGTGCCGGTGGCTATTCGCAACGCAGTTCTCGGAGTTCTAGGTGGTCTATGCGGAGTTACCGCAGCTATTTGGCTAGGCTACGTTGCGAGTGACTGGCGAGCCAACGCCCAAACCACCCCACCTAATAACGGAGGCAGCGCAATGTCAGAGCCGGCCAAGCCGCCTAGTGAAGGTGGTATCAATGCCCCGAACAACTCTGGCATCATCGCGCCCAACAATAGCGGCACGATCACTCAAAACCAAGGTCCACCGAGAGTGCCGCTTGGGCTGTATCAGGACGGCCAATCGGTTGGACGGGTCGCCGCTTTCTCCATAAACTCCGAGGAGACACAAATTACGTTTTCAAATCCTCGCTTGGCAGGCGGAATGATAGATAAGGGCGGCAATCTCGAATTCCAGGATTATATTATCAGTTGTCCCCAGTTAATGGCCAGCGCTAACCCGAACGCTGCTATGAACAGCATCGTTATTGTGGGGGATATTGTCTGCCAAATCATCAGCAAAAGACGTTAATCCGCGCCTCATCCCATTCCCCACTCCCACCTTCATCGTAATTCCCCGCGCATCTAGCCGGCTAGATCGCCAACTCCCCCAGGTGTCCGGCCTGCCAACCACCTTCGGAGCTATCCCCTGCTTTGCAAGCCTGACCAGCGCCACGCGGATTTGCTCGATGACCATCGCTCGCAGCGTGTTCAATCTCGCCCGCCAGCCGAGACTGCTTCCGGTGCAGTCCCATGAGCAGGAAGGTGTCTCGCTGCGGCATTCCACAGATGGTAGAAGAATGCGGCGCCGCAGGCCGCTATGTCGTGTTGGTCGTTGCTGCATGACACCGGATGGATTGCAAAGGCACAGCCTTTTGCCGGGGTGCAGGGGCAGAGCCCCTGGCCTTCTTCACTCCGGTGCACGACGAGCGAACGCTTCGGCCTTGCCGCCTTCCAGCAACGTGCGCGCATCAATCCGGCCGTAAATCTCAATCAACTTTGCCACGATACCGGTCCACCCGGTTTGGTGGCTGGCGCCGATACCGGCACCGTTGTCGCCATGAAAATACTCGTAGAATAGCAGACAATCCCGCCAATGCGGGTCCGACTGAAACTTTTCCGTCCAGCCAAACACCGGCCGTCGGCCTGCTTCGTCGCGGAGGAATATGCCGGTCAGCCGCCTGGTGATCTCGCGACTTACCTCAAACAGATTTATCCAGTTGCCGGAGCCGGTGGGGCACTCGACCTTGAACGTATCCCCATAATACAGATAGGTACTGCAGCAGGGCGCGGATCAGCAACGCATTCACGGGCATCCAGACCGGGCCACGCCAGTTGGAATTGCCGCCGAACATCCCGCTGTCCGACTCTGCGGGAAGGTAATTCACGCGATATTCGTTGCCATTCACCGAGAACACGTAGGGATGCTCAGCATGATAGCGGGACAGCGCGCGGATGCCATACGGGCTGAGGAACTCGTTTTCGTCGAGCATGCGGGCGAGGATCCGGCGCAGCCGGTCCTGGTTTACCAGAGCAATAATCCCGCGCCCCTGCTCGCCGAGATGATCCGGCCCCGCGGGGTGGATGGCGTCAAGTATCTCCGGCATCCGCCGGAGCCGCTCCATGAAGGTCGCCACCAGCCGCGGCACGCGATCGCGCTGCCACGGCTCGACGACCGTGATGGCGCAAATGGGAAGCAGTCCCACCATGGAGCGTACCTTGAGGCGCGTCGCACGACCGTCGGGCAGGCGAAGCACGTCATAGTAAAATCCATCCGCCTCATCCCACATGCCGTCCGGACCAGCCCCGTTCATTGCTCGACCGATCCAGAGGAATTGCTCGACAAACTTGGTCGCCAGGTCCTCGTAAGTCGGATAGCGCGCGGCAAGTACCACACCGATCTCGAGTAGGTTCTGGCAGAACAGGGCCATCCAGGCGGTGCCGTCGGCCTGCTCCAGGTACCCTCCGGTCGGCAATGCAGCGCTGCGGTCGAAGACCCCGATATTGTCCAGGCCCAGAAACCCGCCCTCATACAGGTTCTTGCCAAATCGGTCCTTGCGATTCACCCACCAGGTGAAATTCAGTGAGAGTTTGGTAAAGGCGCGTGCCAGGAATTCCATGTCCGGCTCGCGACCAAGCGCCTGCTCCGTCCTATGCAGGAAGATCGTGGCCCAGGCATGTACCGGTGGATTGACGTCGCTGAAATTCCACTCGTACGCCGGCATCTGCCCGGTCGGATGCAGGTAGAAGCCTTCCAGCATCAGATCGAGCTGCTGCTTGGCAAAGTCGACATCCACCGTGGAAAGGGCCATGGCATGAAACGCCAGGTCCCATGCGGCAAACCAGGGATATTCCCATTTGTCCGGCATCGAGATGATATCGTGGCTGACCATGTGCTGCCATTCGCCGTTGCGCACCTGTCGGGTTCCTTGGTGCATCGCGTCGACGCCATGCTCCTCCAGCCACTTGTCGACATCGAAGAAGTAGCACTGCTTGGTCCACAGCATCCCGGCCAACGCCTGCCGCATCACATTGGCTGCGTCTTCGCCGACGCCGGACGGCGTGACGGAGCTGTAGAACATGTCGGCCTCAAGCTGACGTTGCGTCACGATCTGCGCGAACCGGCTCCCGAAGGGATCTCCGATCGACCGAGGTCCGGTCGTGGTCAGCCGAAGCCGGATTGTTTCCCTCCCGCCCGGTCCCACCTCCAGGCGGTAATGCGCCGCGCCCTTGGTCCCCTCCTGGCGCGGATTGATTGCATCCTGCATGCCGGCAACGACGAAGTTGTTGATCCCATCCTTCACATAAGGCCCCACATTAGCCGAGCCGAAGATCCGCTGATTGTTGGTTTCATTCTCCGTGAACAGCAGCGGCGGCTTGCCCTCGCAATACAGGAAGTAATCGCCGAGCCCGGCATCTGACGCCGCAATGCCGGCGACACCGTTCTTGGCAGTAATCGCTCGCAACGAGGGCTTTGCCGCGTCGGCCCACCACGCCCAGATATTGCGCAGCCAGAGCGTCGGCAGCACGTGAACCGCCGCCGCGTCAGGCCCCCGGTTGCACAGGTTGATCTGGATCAGGATATCGGTTGGTGTCTGCTTGGCGTATTCCACGAACACATCGAAATAGCGATCCTCGTCGAACACGCCGGTATCCAGCAGTTGGTACTCCGGTTCCGTGCGGCTGCGCCGCCGATTGGTCTCGACAAGATCGCTGTACGGATATCCACTTTGCGGATATTTGTACAGCAACTTCATGTATGAGTGGGTCGGCGTATTGTCGAGATAGAAGTAATACTCCTTCACGTCTTCCCCGTGGTTGCCCTCGCTGTTGGTCAGGCCGAACAGCCGCTCCTTCAGGATCGGGTCATGCCCGTTCCACAGTGCCAGAGCAAAGCACAGACGCTGCTTGTCATCGCTGATGCCGGCGATACCGTCCTCGCCCCAGTGATAGGCGCGCGAGCGTGCCTGATCATGGTTGAAGTAGTTCCACGCATCTCCGTTGTCGCTGTAGTCCTCCCTGACGGTCCCCCATTGACGCTCACTCAGATACGGTCCCCAAAGCTTCCAGGGGCTTCTTGGTCGTGAGCTTCTGCAAGCCGCACGCCTTCGGCCGTGCTGGCGGGTTGGCGGGCCGGATCTTCGGGCATGTTCTGTTCCTTCAATCAAGCGCTGCCGCGCCTGCCAATCCAAGGCGGCTCGCACGTTTCCGTCGTCAGTCTCCTTGCACTTCAATTACGACATCGGCCGCCAGCGTCATAGGGGAGTCATCGCGATCAGGACACGCTGCGTTGCGCATGGTATATGGCGCCGGAGCAGAGCGGCCGCCGGCGGTTCTTTGCCATGGAGGTAAGCCGATGCCGACCGATGCAGAGATGCCGCCGTTTCCCGCCGGCTTCCGGACCCAGGACATGCCGACCAATGGCGTGACCTTGCACGTCCGGATTGGCGGCGCCGGACCTGCTGCCGTCTTGCTGCACGGTTACGGCGAAACCGGCGATATGTGGGTTCCGCTCGCCGCCGACCTTGCGCGCGACCACACCGTGATCGTGCCGGATCTGCGCGGTATGGGACTGTCTTCCCGTCCTGCCGGTGGGTATGACAAAAAAACCCAGGGCCGCGATATTACCGGCATGCTCGACCAGCTTAACGTCAGGCGTACCGACCTCATCACCCACGATATCGGCAACATGGTCGGCTACGCCTTCGCGGCGCAATATCCCGACCGCGTCACTCGTTTCGTCCTCATGGACGCACCGCTGCCAGGCATCGGACCGTGGGAAGAGGTCCTGAAAAACCCGCTTCTATGGCATTTCCGTTTCGGCGGCCCCGACATGGAGCGGCTGGTCGAAGGGCGCGAACGGATCTACCTCGATCGTTTTTGGAACGAATTTTCGGCCGACCCGAAAGCATTCTCCGAAGCTTCCCGCCAACACTACGCCAAACTCTATGCACAGCCCGGCGCCATGCACGCCGGTTTTGCGCAGTTCGCCGCGTTCGATCAGGACGCTCTCGACAACAAGGAGTTCCTCGGCAGGGGCAAGCTTGCGATGCCGGTCCTCGCGGTCGGCGGCGAGAAATCGTTCGGCCCGATGATGGCAACCGTCATGCGGGCCGCTGCGAACGACGTTGAGGAATCCGTCATCGCGAATGCGGGCCATTGGCTGATGGAGGAACAGCCGGCCGCCACGGTCGCCCTGGTGCGGGCTTTCCTCGATAAGCAACGCTGAATGATCGATGACACGCGTCGTCGGAAGCGACATCACGGAGCAATGGCCGGCACCGACCATACATGCTGCCAAGCAGCATGCCGCACCCTCGGTCTTCGCGCCGGCCAATTTGCTGCGCGAGGCACGCCGGCAACGCGGCCTGCCTGAGGAAAGCGTGCCCGCCATCTGCGCGCTCGATCCCGACGGCGACATTGTGCGCCATCTGCGCAATGCCGGCACGGCGCGCAAGGCAGCGGGTTGGGCTTGCTACCACACGGACATGGTCGTCACGGACTTTGCCGGCATCTCCATCGGCATCGTCGGATGCGCCGTTGGTGCACCCTTCGCGGTGCTGGTGGCCGAGCAACTCTTTGTCTCCGGCTGCCGCTTTCTCGTGAGCATCACCTCGGCCGGACAGATCGAAGCGAAAGGGCCGCCGCCCTATTTCGTGCTCATCGATCGTGCGCTGCGCGACGAGGGCACCAGCCACCACTATCTCCCGCCATCGGTCTTCGCGGAAGCCGATCATACCCTGGCCGATCGGGCCTTCGCGCGTCTCGCCGCTTTGCCCCTCGCCATTCATCGCGGCACCTCCTGGACCACCGATGCTCCCTATCGCGAGACCGAGGATGCCATTGTCGCCGCGCGTGCGCATGGCGCGCTCGCCGTGGAAATGGAAGCGGCGGCGCTGTACGCCTTTGCTCGCGCCCGAGGTCAACCCGTGCTGTGCTTCGCGCATGTGACGAACCAGATGGCGCGCATCGCCGGTGATTTCGAAAAAGGCGAGGCGGATGGCGCGCGCAATTCGCTGGATGTGATTGCCGCCTCCGCGGCCGCCTTCTTCGGTCCCGTACGTGGCTAGACTAACCGAGCAAGTCTGAGATGCGCTCTCGACGGCGCAGCAGAACATCAACGCCAAGACTGCGGCCGGGCGGGTTGGTCAGAAACGCGAACTGCAGGATGACGAGGAACCCATACGTCCATGGCCATTCGTTGGGTGCCGAATAAAGCCCAAGCCAGAGATTAAGCACCATCGCCAGGCCGAGCACGGCGCCAAGCCTCGTGAAAGCACCGAGCATCAGCGAAATTCCGATCAGAACCTCGATGCAGTAAACCAAAGGACCAAAGAAGGCGATGTTCGGCAGCACGAGATCCTGTACGAGCCGGCTCTGCAACTCGGTCGATGCATGCGCGACCATCTGCTGCATCCAGTAGATAAGCCCGCCGTAGTTCGGCGGGATCTTCCACAGCGATTGCTGCCACCACATCGCCCCCACGACAAAACGGATCAGCCAGATGGCGATGTGACGCGGCTCGCGTTGGGTTGCGTCGGCGCGCCAGGCGCTCACCGCCACGAGGATACTGGCGGCCACGAGCAGCCAGAAAACCGCTGTCGTCCAGGCGGGCGTCGAGAGGAAAGCCAGCACATCGTGCAATGGGTTCGGCCTCACGAGTGCTTCCCTTCAAAACTTTGACACTCTGATCGGCGCTAGGATCGAAACCGGGGGCCCGCCCTCGCGCTCGTCACCGGGCGGGCGACGCGGAACCCGCGTTGCCGCCCAGCAGGTACTTCGCCGCATACTCCTCAGAGAACATCCGATCCACGAAATGCGGCGCGAAGCCACTCAGCAGCCTGTCCACGACGGCGGAATGCTTGTCGAACACCCAGGGCCGGCGCGCCAGGTCGCGGTCGTTCAACCAGTACCGGCTCCAGTCCTTCGTCGTAACGATGATCTCGCGCGCAAACTCCGGGCCGTATTCCAGGCCGCCCTCGACCACGACGTCGATATAGGATTCCAGCATCGGAAACTTCACATCGGGCACCGGCAGCCCCGTCCCGGCCTCCCGTCCGGCGATATCCGGCACATACACCCAGATATGCCCCTGCGCGGGCAAACTCTGCCAGGACACCGCCTCGATGTCCGCGCGCGGCACTTCCACGCGTATATATCCCCGCTCCCTGGCGTCGAACGCCGCCATGTCGTTGCCCGCGACCGGATACAGCACGCCGTTGATGGTCATCGCGCTTTCGCCTGGTTCGGGCTTGCGCAACCCAAGCGCGGTGAACCCGGAAGGAGACCGGTCGTCCCATCCCCGGATATAGCCGAACGCCGCCGAAACTCGCACCGGTATCGCGGCAATCGGATGGTCTGACGTGGCGTTGCGCGAGGCCGTGTTGATCAGCGAGCCATAGCCGAAGATGAAATTGACCGGCTGATCCGGCAGCATGCGGCCCCAGAAATCCTCCGCCCGCGCCGGAACGACAATGACGCTGACCAGCACTGCGACCACGCAAACAAATCGTCTCAGCATATCACTCGTCCGGGTTCCAGGTTTTGGTTCACCTGTGAGACTGGCGCTATGCGCCACTCTCGTCATTCCGGCGAAGCATGCCCCCGTGCCTGTTCCACCGGAAGGGGCCATCTATGCTTTCCGGCTGCAAGGGACAGGCGCAACAACCCCTTTTCTAGCCGAACTCTGTCCCAGTCTCGGCCGGGTTCTCACTGCTGGCGATCAGCGCGTGATCAGGTTCCGCGCCCTTGTAAAGCCCACCCGAGCTGCCACATACCATCCATCTGGATGGCCCTGGGATGGATCACCCAACATGGCAGGCAAGATACAGGAGCTGCGGCCCCGCTCGGGCGACAGCGAGAAGATCACCATCAATCTCGGCTACATCGATCTCGGCAAGATCGATCTGATGGTGCAGGACGGGTTTTATTCGAACAGGACGGACTTCATCCGCGCAGCCATCCGCAGCCAGCTTGACCGGCATGCCGACGTGGTCCGTCAGTCGGTGGGACGACAAGCCCTGGAGCTTGGTCTCAGGCACTACAGCCGCGGCGACCTGGAGGCGGCGCGCAACAGCGGTGAGTTGCTGCACATCAATGTTCTCGGCTTGGTCAGCATTGCCCAGGACGTCACGCCTGAATTGGCGCGCGCGTCGATCGCCACTGTCACCGTGCTGGGCGCTCTGCAGGCCAGTGCCGAAGTCAAAGCCGCGCTGGCTGACCGGACAGGCTGACGTCGTCCCGTAAGAACCACCTGGCAATACGATCGCTCTGATCTGCGAACGACGGAAGCCGATCCGGTTCCGAACTGGGATGCCTTGCAGGGTCCCACCCGACAGAAAGCCATAATCATGAACTTCTCCCTTCCCACTGAACTGCTCGAAGCGACACGCCTCACCAAAACCGGAAAGCTGACGCAGGCGACGGCGGTCTTGCAGCGCCTGCTGGGGGCTGGGATGCCGGCCTCCAGCGACGCCGTGCAGGCGCGACACGGCCCCCCGACCATCGATGGCGTCGTCCATGGTACGGAATCCACCCGGGCCACACTCGCGCCGCCCGTCAGAACGACATTCAGCACCAATGTCGGTGCGCCGCCCTTCCGCACGAAAAGCAGGACAACGAAGCCAGCGTTACGGGATATCATCGACAAAGCGAGCCACGGCGGTTTCCATTTGCCCGGCAATCTGGGCGACGTGTCGCCGGGTTCCATCCCTGCCGATGTGCCGGACGGCGCACAATTCCTGGCTTGCACGTTCAGCAATCAGGCCGGCAGTCGGCCGTACAAGCTCTACGTGCCTGGCGGTTACCGTGGCCAGCCGGTGCCCCTGATTGTCATGCTGCACGGCTGCACGCAGTCCCCCGACGACTTCGCCGCCGGCACGCGCATGAACGCGGCAGCCGAGGAGCATACCTGCCTGGTTGTTTACCCCGGACAGACCAGCTCGGCCAATGTGCAGAAATGCTGGAACTGGTTCAGCGCGGCCGACCAGCGGCGTGATGCTGGCGAGCCGTCGCTCATCGCAGGAATCACACGCGCAGTGATGCGCGAATACGCCGTCGATCCGCTTCGCGTTTTCATAGCGGGGCTTTCCGCGGGAGGTGCAGCCGCAGCCGTCATGGGTGATGCCTATCCCGATCTATACGCCGCGATCGGCGTGCATTCCGGGCTCGCCTGTGGCGCCGCGCACGACATGCCGTCCGCGTTCGCGGCGATGCAGGGCAATGGCGGCAACGCGCGGCGCCCGGCTCCCACCGGGGCCGCGAGACCCAAGCCGCGGATCGTCCCGGCGATTGTCTTTCACGGCGACAGGGACACCACGGTCAACCCCAGGAACGCCAATTCCGTCGTTGCGCAGTCGGGCCGGGGCGCGTCGCTCAGAAGGCGGGTCGAAGAAGGCCAGGTTGCGGGTGGACTTGCCTACAGCCGCATACTGCACGCTGGCCCCAGTGGCGAGACCCTGGTCGAGCAATGGGTTATCCATGGAGCCGGCCATGCTTGGTCAGGTGGCAGCCCCGCCGGATCCTATACCCTTCCGCGCGGACCCGATGCTACCCGCGAGATGGTGCGGTTTTTTCTGGAACACCCGCTTCTGGCAGACGAAACCCCGCTCGGGTTTGAGTGATCGCGGCGCAGCGCGCGAACTCACATCAAATGATACCATGCTCGCGTTGATTGGTCGATGCTCAACATCATGGGCGTGTGCTCCGGTTCCGTGGTCGTGAGCAGGATCGCGGTCAGCCGGCGGCCGGAGTCGCGACTCGAAACAGCTACATATCCTACGAAACCACCACCTCTACCCCGCCCCAATCGCCTCCTCCAATATACCCAACCCCCGCATCATCTCCGCCTCGCTCACCGTCAACGGCGGAGTCAGTGTCAGCACGTTCCCCATCGTCACCTTGAACGACAGCCCGCGATCCAGCGCGCGGTATAGCACAGCCTCCGCCAGCGCCTGATCCGGCACCTTGTCGCCACCACCCCGCACCAGCTCGATCCCGATCAGCAGCCCGCGCCCGCGCACATCCCCGATCGCCGGCAGCGCACGCTTCATCGAGACGAGCCGCTCCATCGCCGCCGCCCCCACGCGCGCCGCGTTCTCCACCAGCCGCTCATCCTCGATGATTTCAATCGTCGTCAGCGCCGCCCGCGCCGTGACCGGGTTCTTCTCGTGCGTGTAGTGTCCGAACGCCCACGCCCCCGCCACGTCCAGCTCCGGCCGCGCCAGCACTGCCGCGATCGGCAAGATCCCCCCGCCCAGCGCCTTGCCCATCACCAATATGTCCGGCGCCACCGCGTCATGCTCGCAGGCGAACATCCGCCCCGTCTTGCCCAGCCCGGTCGGAATCTCGTCGAAGATCAGCAACGCCCCGTGCCGCGCGCACGCCTCCCGCACGCGCGCCCAGTAACCCGGAGGCGCCAGATACGGCACCGCCCGCGCCGGCTCCGCGATCACCGCAGCCACGTCGCCCTCGCGCGCCAGCACGTACTCCACCATGGACGCGCAGGCCATGTGGCACCGATCCAGCATCGGCTGCCCGTGTCCATCCACCTCGTGCCCGTACGGGCACCGATAACACGCGAACGGCGCCACATGCTGCGCCCCCGCCACCACCGGCGCCACCGGGCCGGAGCGGAACAGCGCCTCCCCGGAAAGCGCCGACGCCCCGATCCCCGCGCCATGGAACGCGTCCCAGAACGACAGCGTCTTGAACCGCCCGGTCGCCGCCCGAGCCAGCTTCACGGCGACCTCCACCGCGTCCGAGCCACCTGTGGTGAACAGCACCTTGCTCAACTCGCCCGGCGAAATCGCCGCCAGCTTCTCCGCCAGCTCCACCGCCACGTCGCACGCATACCGCCGAGGCGCGAAGCTCAGCGCCTCCATCTGCGCCGCGATCGCCCGCTTCAGCCGCGGGTGCCCATACCCGATGTGATGCACATTGTTGCCATGGAAATCCATGTAGCGCCGCCCGGCGCTATCCTCGATCCAGATGCCCTCCGCCTTCGCGATCACGTTCAGGCACGGCGTGGACACTGATTGGTGCAGGAACGCCGCCGCATCCCGTTCCAGCAACGAGCGTGCCGTCGCATCCAGCGCCCGCGCCTGCCACGCCGCCCGCCGTCCGGTCAGGTTGGTATCGCCCTCGGACTGCGAAGGTCCGGCCCGCACTGCGTCATCCATCGCGCTCTCCTCCACGTCATTCCCGCGAACTTCCACGTCATTCCCGCGAACCTCCACGTCATTCCCGCGAAAAGCGGGAATCCAGGCGTTCCAACGAACTATGGCGCTCCATCTCCGTATTCGACCGAAGCGTTCCCCGGTTCGCAAGGTTTCTCCAACGCACCGCTACTGCAACCGTATCAACATGATCCCCGCCAGTATCACCACCGCCGCCACCCCGCGCACCGGCGCGAACCTCTCCTTCAGCACGATGGTTGCAAGCAGCGCCGAAAACAGCACGCTCGTCTCGCGCAGCGCCGCAACCACCGCGATCGGCGCCCGTGTCATCGCCCAGATAACGATCCAGTACGCCGCCAGCGAGATGATCCCGCCGAGCAATCCCTGGCCGGTATAGCGGCGCATCGCCGCAAACCCCACCGCCGCGGCCAGCACGGCCGGCAGGACGATCGGATCGACACCAAGTGCGGGCACACTCGCCCCTGCGTGTTTCGCCCTCCGCTATCACGCAACGCCCCAACTCGCAACGGTATTGACGCAAAATACCACATTGTACAACATCGCAACTCATCCAATCCCCGCCCCGCACCCCGATGCCCGCCCAGCCCACGCCCGAGCGCCTCCTCGCCACCCGCCGCCACGACGAAATCCTGCAGCGCGCCGGCACTGCCGGCTCGGTCGGCGTGGGGGAACTTGCCCGCCTGTTCAATGTATCGCGTGAAACCATTCGGCGCGATCTGAAATACCTGGCGGAGCGCGGCCGGCTCGACATCGTGCACGGTGGCGCCACCCGGCGGAACGCGCACGAGCCGGCGCTCGCCCAGCGCCTCGCCGACAACGCCGCCGGCAAGGCCGCCATCGGCCGCCGCGCCGCCGCGCTCGTTTCAGACGGAATGGTGCTGCTGCTCGACTGCGGCACCACTACGCTGGCGGTCGCTCATGCCCTGCATGAACGCCAGGGGCTCACGGTCTGCACCACGTCCCTCGCCATCGCGCAACTGCTGTGCCGGCTGCCGCGCACCCGCGTCCACCTGCTGGGCGGTGAGATCGATCCGGCCGAGGAAGCCACCACCGGCATCGACGTGCTGGACGCGATCGCCCGCTTCCGCTTCGACCTCGCCTTCATCGGCGGCGGCGGCCTGACGCCAGAGGGCGAAGTCACCGACTACACCCGCGCCGGCGCCGAGCAGCGCGGCCGCATGATCACCGCCGCCGCGCAGGCCTGGTTCGTCATCGACCACACCAAGTTCCGCCGGCTGACCCCGGTGCGCATCCCGCACTTCACCGCTGCCGCCGGCCTGATCACCGACGCCCCGCTACCGCCCCCCGCCGCCGCCGCGCTGGCCCGGCGCGGCCAAACGCGCCTCCCAGCAGCAGAGTAGGGCCCCACCCCACCGCCGCAACCGGCTCCCGTCACAACCCCCGCCACAACCGGCCCCGCGTCACGGCCCACGCCTCCCCGCGTCACGGGCCACGCCCCCCGCGGCACGGCCCACGCCCCCCGCGTCACGGCCCACGCCTCCTCCGCCGGGGGCCACGCCTCCCCCGCGTCATGGCCGGCCTTGTGCCGGCCATCAACACACCCAACCAACACCAAAACGCCCGGACGCTGCCACCCATGCAGCAGCACCACCGCCGCACCCTGACCCGCCGTCACGTAATGCAGCCGCACCTCACCGAGGTCCGCATAGTCGTGCCGTAGCATCTGGTTCCATCGGCCCACTCCTTCTGAATGCCATTATGGACCGCCGCACGCCCATGTCGGTCCCACTGCAGCGGGACGCCCACCCAACACTCTACGACGCCGGGCGATAGACATCGTCGATCGTTCGCATCCCGGCCGAGGCGTCAATCCCTTGGGGCAGCGCCGTGGGTCTGAAGCGCAGGATTGCTTCCGTGCTGATCACCGCCCCCGCCAGCTCCGCATCTCTCAGGTTGGCGCCGAGAAGATCGGCTCCTTGAAGATTGGCACCGCGCAAATCCGCATTGCGGAGATCGGCACCTCGCAGATCGCAGCCGATGAGGTTGGCGTTGCGCAGGTCGGCCTCACGCAGGATCACGTTTCGGAGTGTCGCTTCGTAGAAAACGGTTCCTTGCAGGGCTGCGCCGCGGAGGCTTGCCTGCGTGAAGTCGGACTGGAAGAAATCGACGCCGCGCGCATCGACATAAGCCCAGTACCACGTCGGCAAGATCGCATTTCTGAAAGTCGCGACCTTCTCCCAGAGCAGACTTTCCAAAATCCGTCGGCCTGTCGGAAGCCTCGAAGCGCACGCCCAAGGTTGCGACCAGCTCGTCCGCGATGAACTTCCGCAAGCTGGCCTCGCTCTCCGCGGTGATCTCGGCGGCTGCCTCTGCGTCGCCGCTGGCCGGTCTCTCGGCCGCCGGCGCCTGCCGCTTGAGGACCGCGGCCAGCACTTTCCCGATAAGCTGCGCACTGCCGGTCTCATCCGGCTCTGTCTGCAACTTGCGCAGCCGATCCAGCAGAACGGCAGCGGCCGCCAGTCGCGCGCGGTGGCTGTGATGGCCCAGATCCGGGAACAGCCGCAGATTGTGCAACTCCTGGGCCTGTTCTTGCTCCTGGCGCAATTTCAGGCGGCCCAGCTTCTCATCATCCTCCCGGCGCAGTCGGTCCCGTTCGGCGCGGCTGTCTTCCAGCTCCTTCTGTAAGCGGCTGAACCGCTGCGCCATTTTGGTAACCACAAACGTGAAGATGCCGCCGACGATTGCCCCGATCAGCGAACCAACCGCCGTCAGAACCGTCGTCCACCAGCGCGTCTCGTCGCCGATCGCCGTCAGCGCCCTCGTCTCGGCTTCAGTCTTCGCGATGTCCGCCGCACGTTTCTCGGCTTCCGTCGGCGCTGCGCTTCCAGTCAGCGCAATCGTCGTTACCGGCGCGGGGCCAGCGGGCGGTTCCGCCATCGACGGACCCGCGAACAAGCCGACGAGCAGCGCAACAACGGCGTAGCCCGCGAAGACGGGGAGGGCATGCGGCAACCGGCTTGCCTTGGCTGGTCTCATCTTGTCCCGACGCCGATCAGGCTTGACCGCTCTATTCTAGCACGCATCGTCCGCGAACCGCGCGCGGAAGCGGCCGTCACCGGCTACGCCCCACCCCCCGCCCGCAATATCTTGATCGCCGCCGCCGCCGCGCCGAACCCGTTATCGATATTCACCGCCAGCACCCCCGGCGCGCAGCTCGCCAGCGCCGAGTGCAGCGCCGCGATCCCCCCCGCCGACAGCCCGTACCCCACCGAGCTCGGCAGCGCGATCACCGGCGCCTCCACCAGTCCGGCGATCACGCTGAAGATCGCCCCCTCCATGCCCGCCGCCACGATCAGCACGCGTGCCGCCCGCAGCGCCTCCAGTTGCGCCATCAGCCGCCACAGCCCCGCCACCCCGACATCCGCGATCACCGGCGCATCATATCCATGAAACACCAGCGTCCGCGCCGCCTCCTGCGCCACCGCCAGATCGCTCGTTCCAGCAGTAACGATAAGCGCGCCCGCCACAAGCGGCTTCTCCGGCATCACCGCGCCGAAAATCCCCGTGCGCGACAGCGCGTCGAAATCCAGCCCTGCCCGCAGCACCCCGGGCAGCGCCCCGAGGAGCGCGTCGTGCTGCTCCTCGCTCAACCGGGTCAGCAGCAACCGCCGCCCGCCTGCCTCCGCCGCTTCCAAAATCGCGGCGATCTGCCCCGGCGTCTTCGGCGCGCAGAACACCGCCTCCGCCACCCCCGTGCGCGCCTCGCGCTCCTCATCCAGCCTGAACAGGCTCATCGGTCGTGCAGGAAGGCAGCCCCGCGCCGATAGGGACGCGCACCGAGAAACACCCGGCGCTCCGCCGCGCACAGCTCCTGCGCCGCCTCCAGCCCGGCCGCCGCAATCGCCACGCTAGCCTCCACCACGATACCGCCATGCGTCACCCGGCAGCGCAGATCCGCCCCCGGCGGCACATGCGGCACCAGCAGCCGCTCCACGCGCGCCACGAACCCCAAATCCTCGGCACTGATCGCGATCCCCGTTTCCACCCGGCTGGACAGGCACGGCTGCGCCGGCAGCTCCGCGATATCGCCCAGCCCGAACCCCCGCGCCAGCGCCCGCACCGCCGCCTTCCCCATCCCCGCCTCCACGAACGGGTGCCGCACGCCGTGCTCCGCGGCGGCCGTAAGCCCCGGCCGATAATCGCCCAGATCATCGAGATTGGCGCCCGACGCGATCGGCCCCGTCACCACATGCCCGATGCGCGCATACAGGTTCGTCTTGCAGAAATAGCAGCGATTGACAGGGTTCGCGCGATAGCTCGGGTCCGCGAACTCGCGCGCGTCCACCTCGCACAACCGCCAGCCGAACCGTGCGGCATGCTCGCGCACGCGCGCGCTCGCCTCCACCGGCACAGCCGGAGATAGCGCATGGACGATACGAATGTCCGGCAGCCCAACCCGGTGCGCCGCATGCGCGAGCGTCATGCTGTCCACACCCCCGCTGACCGCGATCGCCACTCCCGGCAGCCCGCCCAGCACGTCATCCAGCACGGCGTGCGTCACGCCCCATCCTCCGCCGCCCGCTTGGCTGCCCGCCGCGCCTCCAGCCCGGCAATGTCCGCCAGATCGTCGCTCTCCGCCTTGCGCGTGCGCCCATCCCCCCGCAGCGCCACCTTCACGCGGAACGTCTCACCGGTAACCTCCCGCGCCAGCACCAGTCGGCGCTCCGCGTGCCAGCGCAGTCCGATCGTCGAGGTCTCCGCGAAACACACATCGGCCACCGACTCCCGGCGCGCCGGTTCCACCAGCAGACGGAACCCATGCACCGGCCGCCCTTTCTTCCCCAGCGCCGGTACCAGCAGAAGGTCACGCACCCCCGTCACTCCGCGTAGCCGATCCGCGGCAACACCGATCTCCTCGCCGGTCATGTCGTCGACATCGAAACTCAGCGCGACAACGTCGTCCCCGTCGGCACCCGCTGCATCCTCATACACCGCCGCCCGCAGCACGTTGGGCTGTCCCGGCAATTCGCGCGTTCCCGCACCCGTCCCGGTGGCGGCCAGCATCCCGCTGACGCGAACCCCCGGCGCCGCCACCAGGTGGCGCAGGATCGCCGCACCGGTCGGCGTGACCCGCTCGCCGCTGATACCGTCATCGCGCCAGGTGAATCCCTCCAGCAACGATGCCGCCGCCGGCACCGGCACCGGCAGCATCCCGTGTCGCGTACGCACGAAACCGCCACCGCGCGGCAGCTCCGAAACACTCCACACCGCATCGGGAAGCGCCGCCGCGATACTGCCGGCCGCCGTCACATCCATCAGCGAATCCCAATCGCCGATCTCGTGGAAATGCACGTCCTCCACCGCCACGCCATGGATCGCCGCCTCCGCGACGGCGAGATGCCGCAAGATCGCAACCGATTGCGCCGCCGTACCCTCCGCGAGCTTCGCCCCTTCGATCCGCGCCACCATGTCGTGGAACGCGCTATGCGCATGTTCATCCCGAAGCGGCGCAGCCTCCGGCGCCGCCAGTCCGAACCGCAGGCAGCGCAGCCCCGCGCTCGTGCCCGCTTCCAGCACTGGCGTTCCGATCCCCGCCGGCAGCACCGCGGCCGCATCCGCCAGCACGCGCGCACGCAATGCCGGCAGCGCATCCACCATCGCCGCCACGAACATATCGCCGGCGATTCCGCCAACCGCATCCAACTGGATCGTCACGCCCATCCGGCGATGCTCTCAGCTCGCGGCGCAGATCGGCACGACATAGGGACCCTCCGGAACGAAGGCCACGTCCGCATCGCCGTGCCGCTTGATGCTGTCGCGCAGTGCCGCATCGATGTTCGTCGTCATCGTCACGCCGGTGATGCGCTGCTCCTCCGCATCCAGCCCAGTCGTATACAGCTCCACCCGGCCGAGCCGTGTCGCCTTGAGCTGCATCTCCGTCTGCCATTCATCGATCTCCGCCAGCGACTTCGCCGTGAGTGTCGCCAGGAAACGTTCCGACCCCAGCGCCACCAGCCGCTCCTGCGCCGCGCGGAACTCGTGCGATCCGAACCCTTCCGAGCAAGCCGACGCGATGATCAGCGTCCCCCCCGGCGCCAGGATATCGAGCGGCGTCACCATGCCCTTGATCGTCTGGTAATAGGTCTTGTCGAGCGGATAGCCGGCCGAGGACGTCACGATCGTCTTGTAGCGTCGTCCCACCCCGATCTTCGTTGACGCGGTAACGAAATCGACCGCCGCGAGATGGCTGGCAATGATCTCCCCGAATGTCACGTACACAAGGTGGCGATCCTCGTCGATGACCGTGTTCAGCGCATAGATATCACCGAGCCGGCGAACGATCTCCAGTTGCTCCTCATGCAGCGGATTGCCGACCAGGTTGCATTGCACCGCCAGCGGGTCCTCCATGAAGCGCGCGGAATGGAAGGTGCGGATGGTTTCATGATGCGCGATGCCGGGCGCCACCACCTTGCGCCCACCGGACCAGCCCGCCATGAAATGCGGCTCCACCAGTCCCGTTGCGATACGCAGCTCCGCCTCCACGAAGCGGCGATTGAGGCGTATCGGCGTGCCGCGCGTCTCAGTGAAGCCGAAATCGACATGCGCCGCATCGTCGCGGGCGAAATGGTTCTCGACGCGCACCTCCGCCATCACCCAGGAATCGCCGACCAGTTCGGCGAGTTCCTCGCCCTCGTTCGGCCGGTGCAGCCCGGTGGCGACGAGCACGGTGATCGCACCGAGCGGGATGCCCTCCGCCACCATCGTTTCGATCATCGGGCGCAGGAACAGCCGGTTCGGCACCGGCCGCGTGATATCGCAGATCAGGATGCAGGCGCTGCGCTTGCCGCGCGCCAGCGCGCTCAGCGGGGCGGACCCGATCGGCGACGCCAGTGCCTGCGCAATCGCGGCGTGCGGATCGGGCAGCCTCGTCATCGCACCCTTGCGGATCACCGTCGCCCGCGCGCCCGCCGGCACCGAGACCGGCAGATGGCCCCTGCCGTACAGCAGATCGATGCGGTCCCCGGCCACGTCCAGCCTCCTTCAAGCCGCCTGCTACATCAATACACCCCTTCTTTAATCGGCGAGAGTCAGTCAAGGCGGCTGCATGACCAGACCCGCGATTCAGCGGCAAGGTTCGGCACAGGGCTATGCACGGGCGCGTCGGCTTCGCGTCACCACCCGTGCAGAAGCCGCTCGTCGTTTTCGCTGGCGCCTTGCCGCGGCTGGGCAATCTGATGGTAACGGCCGCTGAAGAAAACGAGCGGGCGAGAGCCTGTGGCGGCCGATCGACGCAGCGCCAACACGCGGCCAACAAAGATCAGATGATCGCCGCCATCATGCAGCGCAAACCGCTCGCACTCGAAATAGGCCAAAGCACCCGGGATGAGCGGAACGCCAGTGGTGCTCGCGATCGGCTCGAACCCCATCCATTTACCACCCATGGCTTGGGCGAACCTTGTTGATAGGCTGTCCTGTGTCTCGTCAAGTAAACTGATGCCCCAGGCGCTTGCAGCCTGCCAGGCCGAGAAGCTCAGCACTGTGCGGGCGAGAGAGAACAAGACGAGTGGCGGCTCGAGCGAGACCGAGTTGAACGAGCTTACCGTCGTCCCCAGAAGCAGCCCGTCAGGTGCGCGGGCCGTTACGACAGCAACGCCTGTGGGAAAGATTCCAAGCGCCTGTCGGAACTCGCCGGGCGTAAAGCTCATGGTTCGTACCTCGGCAAGTTCTTTGGCCCTGGAGAAAACCTATTCCGAATCGGCCCGGTGAGCTTCCTCCAGGCTATAAGTCGACAGCAAGTGGTCCACCATGCCGCGGGCAGCACCCCAATCGAATGTGCGGTAGCTGTGACCAGCAGCGACGAAGCGAGCCCCGGCATAAAACATTTCATACTGCGTGTGCCGGGAACCGAACTCTGATCCGATGGCGTCCCAGGCGGCTTTCAGAAGCTTGACCTTGCCCTCGGAATTGAAATGCGGAGACCGCTGCGTCTTGCGCAGGATCGGCGCGAGCTCGGGATTGGTCCAGTCCCGGAAAGACGACGGCAGCATGATCACCGAGCCGCCGGCCAGATCGCGGATGAGGTTTATCAGACGCGGATAGAGGTCCTGTGTGATAACCTGAGCGGTATAAATCATGTGCCGGTTCGGCAGGTAGAATTCGCCGCGCTTGCTGCCCGAGGCTTCCATACCGGAAAGCATCGCCTCTACCATGCCAGCATTGGCGGCCAGTGCGCCCAGTTGTTCACGTACTTGCGGCATGTCGGTCGTGCCTATTGCCTCGGTGATCTTGTGGGCAAGGCCCACGAGAAATCTCATCTTCACCGAAAGTCGAATCTGAGCCTGGTAGTTCTGGAAAATATGTGCCGGCGTGTCGTGGAACTGAGCGCGACACATGTCTGTGTCACGATGCACGAACACCCGGTCCCACGGCACCTTCACATCGTCGAAGTAAAGCAGCGCATCGTTCTCGTCAAAGCGCGCCGAGAGTGGGTTGTCATAAACTGAAACCGAATGCGCCTCGTAGCTTTTCCGGGAAAGCACGCGCAGCCCTGCGGTGTTCATCGGCAGGGCGCAGGAGAAAGCGAGTGCCTCTTCGCCGGGTTTGAGCGGCTGTAGATTGGCGACGAATACCTCGTTCGCCATGATCGAACTGGTACCCAGCATCTTGGCCCCACGGATCGTCAGTCCGGTGGTATCCTCATCGACGATTTGTGCGACCAGCTCCTCGGGTTGGTCGCCCCAGTCATGCGAACGATCGGCCTGCGGATTGACGATTACATACGTAAGAAAAAGGTCGCTCCTGGTGGCATAAGCCACATAATCAGCAAGCGCTTTGGCGCGTGCAGGGCCGTGCCTGGTGAAGACTTCGAGGCCCATAAATTGGCCGATGATCGTGGAGGCGACATGGTCCGGTGAGCGGCCCATGAACCCATAGCTCACCTGTGCCCAAGCCTGCAGCGCCCGGCGCCGCTGAACAAGTTCCGCGTAGTCGTGCGGCATTTGCCAGCAGCGATTCACCCGTCGCGTCCCTCCTTCGGGAAGGAACGTCATCAGCTCCAGGTTTTCGGGTCGTGACTGATAGTCGTAAAGCAGAGCCACCGAGGCCACTGCGTTCCGATATGCCGGATGTATGGTAACATCACCAACGAGCCTTCCGTCTATGTAGATGGTTCTTCCATCTTTCAGCGACTTGATGTGCTCCATCCCCGTTTTGCACTGCATCGAAACCTCCTGGGCCTTCGCGCAAGGGCCACTTTTGGATGGTGCCTCCGTACGGCAGTCTGGCATCGCTGCCGGTCCATGATGGGACAGCAGAACCCGACCGTCCACTACTCCGATGTATTGAACGCGGTCAGCGGTGGGACGCGCTTCGCTGCCGATCACGAGCGGAGCGGCTACTTTCCATACGAATAGTAGAAAGTTCCGCAGGGCTCACCGATATCACTCGGCTCGGTTTGCCCGGAATAGGCGGCGAATGCCCGCCCCGGCTTGTCCCCGGGCATGATCGGCTGGGTATGCCAGATAATCACATAGGTCACCGGCCCGCGCCCGCAGATCTGGTTGCCACGCAGCAGAACCGGATCCGCCGGCGGCGCGACGCGATAGAGCGTGGCGAGCCCCTTGAACCCCGCCGGGTCGGCAATCGGAAGGTTCCTGACCTTGTGGATCGGCAGCGTCTTACCGCCCGCAAACTCCATGTGATCGCCGTAGAGCGTAACGTCTCCGGTGATCGAAACTGCCGTATTGCTCGTCGCCGTCCAGTGCTCGCTCCAGCCCGCCGCAACGCCCGGCACCACGCCCAAAGCAACGAGGACGATGATCGCGTATCGAAACACCGCTCTTGGCTCCTGCACGAAAGCGCCCGACCCGGCCAGTGTCGCGCTGTTCAACCTGCCGGGTCCAATTTCGTCGCCGGACAACCGGCCACCCCTGGCCAATTTGGTACGCGTAGCCGTTCAAGGAAGTTTCTGTCGTGAGGCACTTGTCAAAGAACAGCTATGACCAAATCGGCCGCAAAGACAGATGTCAACCCTCGTCGGGCGTGACCTCGGTCAGGAATGCGCGTGCCGTGAGGATGCGAATGCTCTGAAACTGACCAAGGGCCAGCAGGTCTTTGTCACCTGTCACGATAATAGCCGCCCCCACGGCAACAGCTGTGGCAAGCACATGATCGTCGTTTGGATCGCGGCAAGCAGGCCCGATATCGGGCAAGTGGCCGGCGAAGATCGCGCCGATATCCCGCAGCTCCGTGCACCAGGCCTGAACCGCCTCTTCCTTGCAGCGGTACGCTGATCTCAGAAAGAAGTGCGGTCCGCGTCTCTTTCAGCAGAATTGGCGATAGGTGCATCGAGAATGCGCCCTGGCCGGCCAGCTTCAGGATCAGGCCAGGAACGCTGCTCGGAAACAGGAAGGCGCTGACAAGGACCGAGGCGTCAACGACGGCGCTGACCAGCATGGAACACCCTGGCTTCGTCAACGGCCGCGAGGATGTCCGCCTCTTGCTCGGGGGTCGGCCGGCGCCCGGCAATGCTGACAGGGTGCAGCACAATAGAGCCGGAAGTCAGTCACTTTCCGCTTCCAGATAATCGCCTTCCTTCAGTCGCGCAGCCGTGCGGATGTCCTGCGGCAGAGTAATTTGAGCCGCGCGGCGAAGCCGGACCAGCGTCATCGGCGTGTCTCCTTGAATCATCTCTCGCATAGTTTGGCCGCAATACGAAAATCGCAAATTACGAATTTCGCTGTAGCGCCCCAACGCTCGGAATGACGCATAATGTTGTATCATGCCCGAAAATGTGCTGACTCACCCGCCCACCCCCACCAGCAGCACTCCCATGACCCACCAATTCCCCACCCAGGCCCGCGTCGTCATCATCGGCGGCGGCATCATCGGCTGCTCGGTCGCCTACCACCTCACCAAGCTGGGCTGGACCGACGTCGTCCTGCTCGAACAGGGCCAGCTGTCCTGCGGCACCACGTGGCATGCGGCCGGCCTCGTCGGCCAGCTGCGCGCCCAGGCAAGCATGACCCGGCTGATCCGCTACTCCACCGCGCTCTACGCCGAACTCGAAGCCGAAACCGGCCTCGCCACCGGCTGGAAGCAATGCGGCTCGCTCTCCGTGGCCCGCACGGCCGAGCGCATGACGCAGCTCCGCCGCACCGCCGCCTTCGCCCGCGCCTAGGGCGTGAAGTGCGACGTCATCTACCCCGCAGGAAGCCGGCGACAATTGGCCGGTCATGCGCACCGACGACCTGCTCGGCGCCGTCTGGCTGCCGGGCGACGGCAAGGCCAACCCCACCGACATCACCCAGTCGCTCGCCCGCGGCGCCCGCAACCGCGGCGCGCGCATCGTCGAGAGTACCCGCGTCACCGCCATCGAGCACGACTGCACCGGCGTCCGCGCCGTGCACACCCCCAAGGGCCGCATCGCCTGCGGAGCAGCTCGCGCATCTGCGCCGGCCAGTGGTCGCGCGCGGTCGGCCGGATGTGCGGCGTCACCGTGCCGCTCCACTCCGCCGAGCACTATGTACATCGTCACCGAGCCGCATCGACGGCGTGCATCCGGACCTGCCGGTGATGCGCGACCCGGACGGCTACATCTACTTCAAGGAAGAAGTCGGCGGCCTGCGTGATGGGCGGCTTCGAGCCCGACGCCAAACCCTGGGGCATGGACGGCATCCCTGACAAGTTCGAATTCCAGCTGCTGCCCGACGACTGGGACCAGTTCGAAATCCTGATGGACAACGCGCTGCATCGCGTGCCCGCGCTGGAAACCGCCGCAGGTCAAGACAGTTCTACAACGGCCCCGAGAGTCGTTCACGCCGGACAACAACTTCATGCTCGGCGAAGCGCCGGAATTGCGGGGCTTCTTCGTCGGCGCGGGCTTCAACTCGATGGGGATCGCCTCGGCGGGCGGCGCCGGCATGGCGCTCGCCGAATGGATCGTCGCCGGGCGAGCCCACCATGGACCTGTGGCCGGTCGATATCCGCCGTTTTGCGCGCTTCAACGGCAACGACACGTGGCTGCACGATCGCGTGAAGGAAACGCTCGGCCTGCACTACGCGATGCCCTGGCCGAATCGCGAACTCGACAGTCCGCGCGGCCGTTTCGCCGCTCGCCGCTTTACGACGGCTGCGCGACGAGGGCGCCGTGTTCGGCAGCAAGATGGGCTGGGAGCGCGCCAACTTTTTCGCGCCAACGCCGGCAGCACGCGCGAAATCGACTACGCGTTCGGCCAGCAGAACTGGCTGCCGCAGTGAGCGGCGCCGAACACCGCGCCTGTCGCGAAGGCGTCGCGCTGTTCGACATGACGTCGTTTTCCAAATTTCTCGTCAAGGGACGCGATGCCGAGCGCGTGTTGCAGGCATCTCGCGCCAACGACGTGGCGGTGCCGCCCGGCCGCACCGTCTACACGGCATGCTCAACGAACGCGGCGGCTACGAAAGCGACCTCACCGTCGCCCGACTGGCCGATGACAACCTTCCTGCTGGTCACCGGCACCGCACAGGCGGTGCGCGACGCGCACTGGATCCGCGGTCACATCCCCGACGATGCGCGCGCGGTGCTCACCGACGTTACCTCCGCCTACGCTGTCATCGGCGTGATGGGTCCGCACGCACGCGCCTTCCTCGCGAAGGTCAGCGACGCCGACCTCAGTTCGCGCGCCTTCCCGTTCGGCGCCGTGCAGGAGATCAGCATCGGCCACGCCACAAGCTGGGCGGCGCGCCGCAGCTACATGGGTGAACACGGCTGGGAACTCTATGTCCCCACCGATCTGGCCGTCACCATTTACGACACGCTCGCCGCCGCGGGTGCCGAATTCGGCCTGCGCGACGGCGGCTATTACGCGATCGAATCGCTGCGGCTGGAGAAAGCCTATCCCGCCTGGGGCCGTGAGCTCGCCCCGGACGACACACCGTGGGAAGCCGGCCTCGGTTTCGCCGTGAAACCAAACAAACCCACCGACTTCATCGGCCGCAATGCGCTGCTGCAACGCGCCGACGCGCCATTGCATCGCCGGCTGGTAAGCTTTCTCGCCACCGATCCCGACACCCCTCCGGCCTGGGGTGGCGAGCTCGTCCTCACCGGCGCCGACGTGACCGGCGAGATCACCTCCGCCGCCTACGGCTACACGCTCGGCGGGGTCGTCGCGCTCGGCTGGGTACACTCGCCCCACGCTCCAATCGACGCCGCCTGGCTGGCCGAACGGCAATTCGCGCTCGATGTCGGTGGCGTAATCATCCCGGTGCGCGCCTCGCTGGAACCCTTCTACGACGCCGCCGGCACCCGCCTGCGCGGCTGATGCCGCCGGCCAGAACGTCGCCAACGTTACCACATGGACCCCGCGGCCCGACCGGCCGCGTCCTTGAATAGCCGCAGACGCGCCGGGGCCCGAGCACCAACTCCCAGACGAGTCAACGCATCGGACCGCCGGGATGGGATTGCTCGCGTCCCGCCGACGATGCCCGCGTAATCGGAAATATGCCGCGGATATGCGCGCGCAGCATCTCGCAGTATCCCGCCGCATAGCGTGGCAGCGGACGTCGCCGGTCCCACAGCATCGCCAGCGGCTCCCGCAACGGCCTGCCGCGATGCGTCAGGCCGACGATTTGCAGCTCATAACGATCTACCCGTAATTGCGAAGGAATGATCGCCACCCCGTGACCTGCTTCCGCCAGCGCCAGCAGCGTATGCGGCGTACCGGCTCGCCAGCCGGATGTCCGGCTTCAGCCCGGCCAGCCGGCAGGCGGCATCGAACGCCCGCCGCACGACGAATTCCGTATCCAGCAGCAGCAGCGGCTGCCCCGCCAGTCTTTTGACCTCGATAGCACCAGCCCGGCTCAGCACAGACCCAGGATGGCACGCCGCCAGCAGCTCCACCGGTTCCAGCGCCATGCTGGCGAACCGCGGATCATTCGGCTCGATCGCCTGCAGCAGGTTCTGCGCCAGATGGATCTCGCCGCGCTCTAGCATCGCCAGGCTCTCGCGCCCCGCCGCCTCCACGATCTTCACCTCCACGTTCGGGAACCGCTCCGCATAGCGGTGCAGGAACTGCGCCAGCACGCTCTCGATGTGCTGCGGCGAGGCCGCCAGTCTCAGCACGCCCCTGTCGCCACGACGCAGCAGTTGCGCTCGCTCGCCGACCGCATCGGCATGGCGCAACAGGACGCGGCAGTCGCCAAGGAACTGTTCTCCCCCGCTGGTCAGCACGAGCCGTCGCCCGACCCGATCGAACAGACGAAACCCCAGCTCCCGTTCCAGCTCGCCGAGCTGGCGTGACAGCGCCGGCTGGGCAACCCGCAGCTTCTGCGCCGCCTTCGAAACGGTCCCCAGCTCGGCGACGGTAACGAACGTTCGCGTGTGCCGCAGATCCATGGCGCGTCCTCATGCCGAAGCGGCATCGATTCCCAGTCGAACTTGATATTGGACGCGCCCAACCTGTCCCGTCAAAGCTGCGGCGAATACCCAGCAAGGGGGGAATCCCATGAACACATTTACCACCGTGGCCGCATCCGTCCTGGCCGGAATGACAATCGGCGCCGGCGCCCTGCATGCACTTCATGCCCAGGTGAAACCACCCGTCTATATGATCGCGCTCAACGAAGTGAGCAATCTGGATGGTTACAACAAGGAATATCTGCCGCCCGCCAAGGCTTCGATAAAGGCCTATGGCGGCACCTATGTCGCCGCCGGGCCGGGCACCGAAATCGAAGGAACCTTGCCGAAAGGACGCGTCGTCGTGCTGCGGTGGCAGAGCATGGAGGCGCTGCAGCGCTGGCGGACCTCCCCCAGTACACGGCAGCGCACAAGGTCGGCATGAAATACGCGAAATACAACATCGTCGCGGTTGACGGCGTGGAGCATTAGAACGCGATCGCTTGAGGCGAAATCGCCAGAAAGCGTGAATCACACTCTCAAACGAGGGATCTTGGAGCATGAGCGGTTCATCTTAAAGCGATTATGGCGTGGCAACCGCGGCACCTCCCGATTACACCGGCAACCACCTGGTCAGCCCGGCAGACCGTTCCCGTAGTATGAGGGTTTGCTTCATAACAGTCGTTCAGCGGGAATGGGACTAGACGGCTTGGCAGACGGGTTAACCCAGAGCCAGAATTGCCAGGAACGGAAGCCATCCTGGATTTGCTCAAAAACACCGTGCCTCGTGGAATAGCGGCCGCCGGTCCTGCTACGATAATTGGCCTTTTGCCATTGCGTCGGGAAGGTCATGAACATCGGCAAGCGGACCGCCGGACGGATCGGCGGACGAGGTGTTCTACACGCTCGAGGAAGAGGCCGAATTCCTCGCGAGCAGCGTGCGTGAAGTCGAATGTTCGATTTCAACGGGTCACAACCCGAAAACAGACCGGCAGGACTCCACGCACCCGGACGGTGCATATCTTAAGCAGACTGTGTGAAAACCCGACTGCTGGCCAACAGGGCGCAACAAAGATTCCGTGTCGGGGGACTTCTCGCAACGAAAGGTCACGATAGAGGTTTACTGGATCCGAAAGCTGCTCATTGCCGTTACGGTACGGAGTTTTCACACGGTCTGCAAGATTTTTGACGAGTTGAATTCTACTGCGTCAGCGCGTGACGGCGGACAATTGCGTCCCGGTCTTTCAGGGCCTCGGCAAGTGCGGGCACGGCATTAGCGGCGTCTCGAGGTCTTGCGCGCAACTCATCGGTAGCGAGCGTCGGCTCCCCATTCATGTAGCTCTTATCGCACTTGTTGGACTGTCTAGCAGTTCGCTGAAAAACCCCTTGTTGCGACGCGGTGCACAATGATTCGATTGATCGTGCCAAATCAGGCGGGGCGGCGATGCGCGGCAGGTTGCAGGATCAGGGCGGGCTGTTCTGCTACATTTCCCCGGAGCACCGGGTGGCGGCGAACCATCCGCTGCGCCGGGTGCGGCAGTTGGTTCGCGACGTGCTGAAGGAGTTGAGCCCGAGCCTGGGGCGGCTCTATTGCAGCGAAGGCCGTCCCTCGATCCCGCCCGAGCAATTGCTGAGTGCGCTGCTGCTGCAGGTGTTTTACGGCATCCGCTCGGAACGGCAGTTGATCGAGCAGCTCAACTACAACCTGCTGTTTCGCTGGTTTGTCGGTCTGTCGCCGGACGAGGCGGTCTGGGACGCTACGACGTTCACCAAGAACCGCGAGCGGCTGCAAAGCGGTGACATCTTTCAGAAGTTCATGACCCGGCTGCTGAACCATTCGCAGGTCAAGCCGCTGCTGTCGGACCAGCATTTCTCGGTGGACGGCACGCTGATCGAGGCCTGGGCGTCGCAGAAGAGCTTCCGCCCGAAAGATGGCAGTGACGGTGATGGCTCGGACTTCCATGGCCAACAGCGCAAGAACGATACCCATGCCAGCACCACCGATCCCGCGAGCCGGCTTTATCGCAAGGCCGCCGGGCGCGAGGCCAGGCTGTCTTACATGGGGCACGTCACTATGGAGAACCGGCATGGTCTGGCGGTGGCGGGGAAGGTCACGGAGGCGAATGGCACGGCCGAGCGGCGGGCTTCGGAAGCGATGATGAGGGCCAAGCGCCGGGAAGCTGGTTGCCGCATTACAGTCGGTGAGGACAAAGCTTACGACACCACGGATCATGTGGCTGCATTGCGCGATCTGGAGGTGACCCCGCATGTGGCGCAGAACGATGCGGTGAGGAAGACCGGCAGGCGGCGGCGCAGCGCGATTGACGGCCGCACCACGCGGCATGCCGGCTACGGCATGTCGCAATCACGCCGCGCGATGATCGAGTGCATCTTTGGCTGGGGCAAGCAGCACGGCACGATGCGCAAGACCAAGCACCGCGGGATTGCCCGGGTGGCAGCCGACTTTCTGCTCAATCTGATCGCCTACAATCTGGTCCGCATCCCGAAACTGGTGCGCACATGAGGGAGGCGTCTGTACAAATGCTGCCAGAGCCGTGGCGAAACTGGTCAAACGAGAGCCCGACATTCGCCGGTGCACGAACAAATCGGCAACAGA
Source organism: uncultured Pseudomonadota bacterium (assembly GCA_963810715.1). Classification (GTDB taxonomy): domain Bacteria; phylum Pseudomonadota; class Alphaproteobacteria; order Acetobacterales; family Acetobacteraceae; genus DATDIC01. The sequence goes on from CAWEOZ010000009.1 coordinate 191,798, forward strand.
CAGTTCCGGATGCAAGCGATTCACGTCGCTGGCCGGTTTTTCAGTGAACTGTTAGAGAAAGCAGGCTATATCACGGGCACCGCGGCCGACCGGCCGCAGCCTGCGAAACTGAGGCCGCAAGCCATCCTCACCCCGCACCAGCAGCAACAGGCGCGCAAGCGCCTCGAAGCCGGCGAGTCTCTGCGCAGCGTTGCTCGTAGCTACGATGTCAGCCGGAGCACGCTGCGCCTTGAATTTCCCGGGTCTTCCCGATCCGCGGCTCGACCGCTCGCCATCACGTCCGCTTCACCCTCGCATGATGTGTGGGCTGGTTGCGCTTATGCCGCCTGCCCAATGACATCCTTGCTGCGGTAGCCTTCACCCCGCGCCATGACGGCCCAGACGATGCGGGCGGTCTTGTTGGCCAGCGCGACCGCGGCAACCTTGGTGGGCTTGCCTGCCAGCAATCCGCGCACCCACGCCGCATCTTGCGTCGTTCGGTTGCGCGTGTGCCGCAGCACGGCGACTGCGCCGGCGACCAGCAGGCAGCGGATGTATTTGTCGCCGCGCTTGCTGGTGCGCCCCAGTCGTTCCTTGCCACCGCTGGAGTTCTGCTTCGGTGTCATCCCCAACCAGGCGGCGAACTCCCGGCCTGATCGGAACAGCGACGGGTCAGTGACTGTCGCGGCAATCGCGCTCGCACCCATGAGGCCGACGCCAGGGATCGTTGCCAGCAATTGGCTCACCCTGCTTTGCCGATGCCACTTCGCCAGTCGCAGCTCGATGTCCCGCACCGGGCCCATGGTATCGTTCAACTGGTCCACGATCATCTGCAGGATCGATCGCGCAAGCTCGGGAAGTCGCTGCTGTTCATGAGCAATTGCTTTCGTCAGCATCTCGACATGTCGCAGGCCCTGAGGCGCGATGATGCCGAACTCCGCCATGTGGGCACGCAACGCATTGACCAGCATGGTGCGCTGCCGGACCAACAGGTTGCGCGCCCGGTGCAGCATCAGCACGGACTGCTGATCGACGTCCTTCACCGGCACGAAGCGCATCGAAGGACGTGTCACTGCTTCACAGATCGCTTCAGCATCCGCCGCGTCGTTCTTGTTGCGTTTGACGTAGGCCTTCACGTAGGCCGGCGGCATGAGCTTCACCTCATGGCCCAGCGCCGTCAGCTGCCGCGCCCAATGGTGCGCCGTTGCACAGGCTTCCATGCCGACCAGGCTCGGCGGTAGCGGCTGAAAGAACGCGAGCACTTCGCTGCGTCGCAACTTACGACGGGCGACCACCTGTCCATCAGCGTCGACGCCGTGAACCTGGAACCAGTGCCTGGCGAGATCCAGACCGATCGTGGTAATCTGCATGGCGGACGGCTCCTCTCGTTGTGGCGTTCACTGACGACCACGTTGTGGCACATCGATGCCGGGAGCGGGGGCCGTCCACCCCATCAAGAATTATGGCGTGCCCTGCGGGCCAGATGCTCTTGCTGCTCAGTTGGCCTGTAGCCAGCGAGCGGCGGCGTCTGCGCTGTCCTCTGGACGCGTATTGAAGGCGATGACAGCGCCCGGCGCAGCTCTATGCACTGCATTGATCACGACCTCAAACATCGAAAGGCTGTGGGGCGGCAGTCGAATGCCAGCGCCGATCACCACACAATCGTAAGCTTGGGCCGTGAGCGTCCGCTCCACCTCGGATCCGGCTGTTTCATCGGGCTGAATGAGGCACAGGTCCGCGCGCCATCCACGTTTGGCCATTTGCTTCAGAGCCAAGGCGATGCCAGCATGGATTTTCTCGGCGGTCGTACCCGGCGGAAGCATGGGATCAGTGAAGTCAACGGTCTCTGGTTGCTGACCTATGAACAAAACACGCGTCATCTGATCATCCCTTGCGGCTGCGCCTCCCTCGCGGGGCCCCCTTCCTATGCGGAACCTATACCACGCATGGCCGCTGCGATCCTAAGCGGCAATAAAGCACACGTCGTCTGTGCAGAATTCAAAACTTTCGGATTTTCCGGAAGGTATAACCGTAATGGACGTGCAGCGACATGCCACAAGCCGCATAGTAGGACTAATCTTACAATACGGAGCGGGGCTTCTCCACGGCCAAAGCATTCAATGCGGCGCGTTCAGGCGCGCATTCAGGCGATCATCGATCTTCTGTTGCTGTATCCCGGCATCGGCATGCGCACGGACGATCCAACCATCCGGCGCATGACGGCGTCGCCTTACCCCCGCCTGATTTTTTACGAGGCTACGGCAACCGAGATCATCATACAGGCCGTGCGCCATGCCGCGCGCGATCCTGCCAGGATGCCGGGTGCTTCCTGAGGGCCGACTTACCATAATCGATGCGATGAGCGCGCAGGAGTTCAGCCGGCTGGAAGTTCTCCTTGGCCTGTAGTCGGGCCGGCTCCGCATCACGGATGCCTGCCGGCTGATCGACGTCTGCCGGCCCCAGGTTTTGGCTATTGCCATTCGAAGAACGAACCCGCTGCGCGGGAGGGGTGCGGGTTCTGATGACGGAGTAGAGGCCCGGCTGTTGTGCCTGGTTTGAGCCCGTGCCGGGGCGGGCGGACCGTTTCGGCTTCTTTCAACCGAGAGGAGCCGACCGATGAACGAGTCCATTCCCACCGCTGCGATCAGCCCGCTGCGCCAGCGTCTGATCGACGATATGGACATGCGCCGGTTCTCGCGAGAGACGCAACGCAACCACATTCGGGACGTGGGCGCTTCGCAACCTTCCTGGGGCGCTCACCCGATACAGCGACGGCGGATGACCTGCGCCGCTTCCAGATCGAACAGCGCGATGCCGGGGTGCCGACGCCGACCATGAACAGCATCGTCTCGGCGCTGCGGTTCTTCTTCACGCACACCATCGACCGGCCCGACCTGACGCGCAAGCTGATCCGGGTGGCGTATCCGCGCAACCTGCCAATGGTGCTGAGCCGGGACGAGGTCGCGCGACTGCTCAACGCGACCACCTGCCTCAAGCATCAGGCGGCTCTCTCGGTCGCCTATGGCGCTGGCCTGCGCGTGGCCGAGGTCGCGGCGCTCAAGGTCGCCGATATCGACAGCGAGCGCATGCTGATCCGGGTCGAGCGTGGCAAGAGCTTGCCCCTGCGAAGGCGGGGGGTGGCCGGTATCGCAATGCCATGCTCCCGGCAGATCTGCTCACCCTGCTGCGCGAGTGGTGGAAGGTCGGGCACCAACAGGGCGTGATGCATCGTGACGGTTGGCTGTTTCCGGGACAGCACGCCATGAAGCCGATCAGCACCCGGCAACTGCATCGCATCGTCGTCGATGCGGCACAGGCCGCGGAGATCACCAAGCGGGTCGGACCGCACACGCTGCGCCACAGCTTTGCCACCCATCTGCTGGAAGACGGCGTCGACATCCGCGTCATCCAGGTTCTGCTCGGCCACGCCAAGCTGGAGAACACCGCCTTCTACACCAAGGTTGCGACCCGAACGATACGCGCCGTGACGAGCCCGCTCGACAAGCTCGGCATGTTCAAGCTCGGAGAGATCGCACCCGCCGGCTGAGGCGGTGCGCGCCTCGCTCGAGGTCGCCGATATCTTCCGTGCTGCCGGCCCCGCTTATCGGGCCGCCCATGCCGGGCACCTGAGCCTTCATCAGCTCAAAGTCATGGCGGCGATCGAGCATTGCCGCACCGCGGCCCTCGGCGGTCATGTCGAGGCATGCGAGGACTGCGGCCACTGGCGGATCGCCTGCAACAGCTGCCGCAACCGGCACTGCCCCAAGTGCCAGAGCGCCGCCGCGCGCACCTGGCTGGCCGAGCGCGAGGCCGACCTGCTGCCGGTCGGATACTTCCACGTCGTATTCTCGGTTCCCGCCGAAGTCGCCGACATCGCCTGGCACAACAAGGCCGCGGTCTATGACCTGCTGTTCCACGCGGCGTCCGAGACGATGCTGACGATCGCCGCCGATCTCCGTCACCTGGGCGCGCGTATTGGCATCACCGCCGTGCTCCACACCTAGGGATCGGCACTGACCCACCACCCCCATGTGCATATGATCGTGCCGGGCGGCGGCATTTCGCTGGACGGCACGCGCTGGATGTCGTCCCGGCCGGCCTTTCTGCTGCCGGTCCGTGTGCTGTCCAAACTGTTCCGCCGCCTGTTCCTGACGCGCCTGCTTGAACTTCATACCGCCGGCGCGCTCGCCTTCTTCGCTGACCACGCCGGGTTGCGCGAGGAACGCGCCTTCACGCACCTCATCGCGCGGCTGCGGAAGAAGAACTGGGTAGTCTACGCCAAACCACCTTTTGGCGGACCAGAGGCGGTGCTCGCCTATCTGTCGCGCTACACACACCGCGTCGCCATCTCGAACCGCCGGCTGATCTCGCTCGACGAGGCCGGCGTCACCTTCCGCTACAAGGATTATCGCCGCGATGGCGCGGACCGCCAGCAGGTCATGACGCTCGGCGCCGACGAGTTCATCCGCCGCTTCCTGCTTCACGTCCTGCCGCGCGGGGTTCCATCGCATTCGCCACTACGGCCCGCTCGCCGGTTCGGCGCGCAAGGCTGGCCTTACCCGCGTCCGCGAACTTCTCGCCGTCACGCCGCCGCCCGATGACGACCTGCCGCAAGAGCCGCTCGATGCCCGTCCACCGTGCCCATGCTGCGGGGGGCACATGATCATCATCGAGACGTTCGAGCGCTGGCGTCAGCCCCGCGCACCGCCGCACTGCACTCCGCCAACCGGGAGACATTCGCCGTGACCCGGCACGGCCTGCCAGCGCTCCCGGCCGCAGCACCCTCGCTGCGGCCAACTATCGAGTTCGCTCCATCCGTCGTCAGCGACGCCCCCAAGCCACCGCTCGCCGGCGATCCCCACCGCCAACGCCATCCGATGCAGCGGCGATTCCGACCGATCGCATCACGTTCCGCGTTTCCCACTGCCGGTCGTGACTGCGCCAGGCTCAGCGGAAAACAGAAACACACATAGACCATCGTCCGCGGACCGCGGGTTCGTTCCTCGGAGACTTTCGTACGCCTGGCGGCGCCCGAAACTCTTCACGAAGGTTGCCGGTCTGCTTGCGGGCCGGGATTCACGGTGACGGCGACCGGAGAGATCGCTCCGGCCGCCGGAACCTATCTGAGGGGATCGAACTCTGGCATGTGCCACCCCTCAGTATCGTCGTCCTCGTTCTCTTGTTATTCGTGCCGTTCGCGGAGCCGGTGCGCAAGCACCATGCGACGTCGACGTCGACGGCGCATCATCCCGCCCCCGATCAGCAGGCGCACGAGCCGCCGCTCGTGATCGCCCCCATCCTCCTCATCGTCGTCGTCTTCATCCTCGTCCTCGTCGTCCCGGAGCAGGCGACCAAGCAGAAGCCGACGCAGACGGCGGCGGCGCATTATCCCGCCCCCGATCAGAAGACGAGCGAGCCGCCGATCCCGGCCACCCTCATCCTCATCCTCATCTTCATCCTCGTCGTCTTCGTCCTCGTGTTCCTCCTCATGCCCTCTCATACCGCGCTTCCGGAGCAGGCGGGCGAGCAGCAGCCGGCGCAGGCGGCGCCGGCGAAGGAGCCGTCCCCCGATTAGCAGGCGGACCAGCCGGCGATCCTCGCTGCCCGCCTCTCCGTGCTCCTCCTCATCGTCGTCATCCTCGTCCTCCTCGTCCTCCTCGTCCTCGTCGTCCTCCCGCTCACTCCGCCCCTTGACCAGGCGGGCGAGCAGAAGGCGGCGCACGCGGCGGCGGCGGATCGCTCCCCCCGCAACGAGCAGACGAACCAGGCGACGCTCTTCGCTACCGCCTTCGTCGTCACCATCCTCATCCTCCCGCTCTCGGCCCCCCCGCAAGAGATGCGCCAGCAGCAGATTACGAATTCGGCGGCGCCGCAGCATGCGGCTGCCTATCAGCAGCCTCGCTATCTCCTTCTCGTCTCGGCCACCTCCTCCCGAACCAACCTCCTCTCGATCACGCAACAATGTGTCTGCCACGGCATCCTCCTGATTGTTGGATTTTAGTGCTACGCCGGCCCAGTCGAGCCGGGCTGGTGCGGCTCCACGGCAGCGCCCGATTTTTGCTGCGCGGAGCTGCCTTCGGCTTCCGAAGCCTGCGGTGCGGTGATCTGCTGCAGTGCGGTGGCCAGGATCGCCTGACCCAGAACGCTGCGTTGAAGCAAAGCCCTCATGCGGCTCCGTTCCATCAACCCCTGCAGCAGAGTGCGCCGCACCTCCGCTTCGTCTTCCGACTCTTGCGCCTCGTCCGACTCTTGCGCCTCGTCGTTGTCGTCTCCGTTCCCGAGCACGCAGTCTATCCCCGCTTCGAATGCCTGCTCGACTATTGCCTCCAGTGTGTGCCAGGACTTGCTTGACTGCAGGCTGATCTTGTCTTGCTCCGATAGCTGGCGGCGCGTACCAGCACTATCCAGCTTCTCGAGCCTGGTAATCTGACCGGTGCTCGCCTCGATAGTGAACGCGAACAGGCCCGGTGCCGGTGCGGCAGACGACGGTTTCTCCTCGTTCGGTCCCCTGAGCTTTTCCACAGCCTCGTGGATCTTGGCCATTTGCAACCTCCCCGGATGTCTAAGGTCGCGGTGAACCGAGCCGTTGCGAACGTCCTCTACGCGATTTATTTGCCGATAGTTTCAGCGGACATTTGCTGGATGAACGGCCCACCCCCGTCCAGACAGGAGCCTACCGCCGCTTGGGGTGTCCCAAAATTATATTCAGTTCAGATGAGATAAATGAATCAGAGGGCAACCCTCAAAAATCTCGGACAACCGCAGATGTTCTCTGTTTGAGCAACTCATGAACAGGCCGGGGCGCCTGATTGCAGAAACGCTGCAGCGCACCCGCGAGGGTAATCAATGTTCGACTGACGGCAACGGACCGTCACCACTGAAGCTGAAACTGTTTCGTCAGCACGGCAACATCGACTGCGCCGCCACAGCCAACTCACCTTTGACTTCGGGACTAAAGACGACGTCGAACCGGCGCATCCGATCCTTATTGTGATAATATTATGAAAGATCACGGCGCTATAGGCTCGGGCATCATAGAAAGGCCAGGACTTCCTGATGCCGGCCCCAGCGGGTCGCGCTCGCCGTCTTGAAGTCCATGCGAAACGGCACGGCCAGGAACTGCACGTGAGCGGTGCCCACCAGATCCGTCGCCGGGACGTGTTGTCCAGTATGCGGCGGACGAGGATGCCGGCATCTGACGTGAGCCGGCCCCCGTTACCACCCAGAGGAACGTCTGAGCTTCTGATCATCGCAGCCAAACACCGCCATCTCGGCGTCACCGGAGCCGTCGATCGTTCGTCATCGCGACACGCGACTATGTAAGGTCCGGGTCGAAAGTTTGCATTTCCGAGGCGATGCGCGCGGTGTCGGGTCCGAGATCCTTCTGTTACACGCCCCTCATTCGGGCCGGCGATGAACGTCATGATCCCGCTCAATTCGAACAGCGCCGGCCAAGCGACCAAGCGATTAGCCTCCTCCTCAGTGTCAGGTAACCGGTACCTCGCGGTTTAGGCCCATGATAATCCAAGCGATGCAGCGCTTCTTGGACCTGCCGTCGATCTGTTTCGGCCATGCTGGTTTCGGCGGGCATGGTGGTCACCGGCGGCGCTGCGGGCGTGACGCCTCGCCACCTAGATGTTTAATCCCGGACTTCGGTGTGCAGTTCTCACACGAGCGGAACGACGCTATGGGCCAGTTTCTTCGCGATAGCACGCTACAACGACGAAGGCGGACCGCCGCGCGATGCAGCATACTGAAGAGAGCCTGCGGGCTGCGGGCGCGGTTGGGCGGCCGGCTGCGCGACCGGGGCGGCCTTCATAGCGCGCACGAACTCGCCTGCACCGGTGCCCCATTTCGTGAACACGCCGATGGCCGTGGTGAACGAGATATCGACCGGATGCACGCGTTCAGGCGGCAGTATGTAGATACTCCCTGCCATCGGCGTCGGCGCGGAGGGCACGAGGACGGTGTATGAGCCATCCTCCAACTCCTCGACGATCAACGCAGGCACGAGAGCCTCCTCGATCTCGACCAGCGCCGGCTGCAATGTCTGTTCCTCGCTGCTGCCCGTCAGCCGCTTGGCGAGGCCACGGAGAAATGTGTAGCCGGGCATTTTTTCGAACACCGCTTGCTCGACCGCATTCTTCGCCCGGAGGCCGGGGCCAGTACGCACGATAACGCCCACGACGAAACAGATTACCACGAGCAGCAGAATGGCGGCGACGCCGCGGAATTGCTCGGTCGGAATCCGGGATGCGACCGGGTCAAGCAGCCCGAGCAGTCCCTTGACGGCCTTCAACAGCAGCAGCACGGCGACATAGATCGGCAGAATGATCAGCAAGCCGCCGACAAGCGTGGTCTTGGTGAATTCCGCAAGCGACTTCATCGGCCGATCTCCCCGGCGCGAATGGAATGACACCCATCGCCCGCGTCCGTTCGTAACCAGCGTGTCCTATCGGGCGCCGCCGAGCGCCTTGCGTGGCGTGAGGGACGCCACCGTAGCAGGATCGTCGATGCGAAGCACGGCATTCAAACGCGCGTCTTCCTTAGTTACTCTTGCGGACTGGGGATGAACGGCGCGTCAGCGCTCCGTGCTGCGGCGTCTGTTCCAGCGCTAGATCACAGCTCTGCTTGGCGACTCGTTCGGCCCGCATTCGCGCCACTCCGCCGATCGCAACCTCCTGCCCGAGAGCTCCATCGACTGCTCAGTCTCGCCGGCGTCGGCACCTGCACGAAGACGCCGTGCTGGACGCAAACGACGCGCTGCGCCTGATATTTCAGACGCCACGATGGGAGGACTTCGCGCAGCTCGCGGTTGGCGAGATTCGCGTGGTCCGCTTTCGGAACACCGAATTGCTTCTGGGTCTGTATGCAAAGGGCGCAGAGCAGTCGGCGGCCGCCACCCCTTGACTTTTTTCCTATCTATGTGCTACCCTGGGTTGTCCATCCATCGCGGCCCGAGGCACTCCATGTCCATCGCCCCTATCACCGACGCGCTCCCCGCCGACCTGCTCGACCACCTCCTCGACACCATCGTTGCCGCCATTCCTGCTGCTCCGAACGACACCGGCCAGCTCCGCGCCGCCCGCCGCGAAACCGTCCGCCTCGCCCTTCTGGCGCTACAACCGAAAGATGCGTTCCAGGCCATGCTCGCCGCTCAGGCGGTCGCCGCCCATTACGCGGTGATGGACAATCTCCGGCGCGCCGCCCAGCCCGATCTCGCGCCCGCTATGGCCGCCCGCCTGCGCGCCAATGCCGCCAGCGTCGCCCGCATGATGCAGGCCACCATACGATCATTGCAGAAGCAGCAGACCCAGGCCGACGCACCCCGCTCCGCCGCCCCACCGCGCGCCCGAGCCGCATCACCCCGCCTGATGGTGCCCGCCGAACCCCGGCCCACCCCCATCGCCGACCCCGAACACGCACCCCCGTCCCGCCCGTACCGCCGCTTTGAAGACATGACACTCGCCGAACGCCGCGCCCACTACGGCTACAAGGGCGACCCCAGCGCCAACGGCACCACCAACCCCAACTGACCGTCCTTCACCTCTCCCGCTCCGCGGAAAAGAACTTGCCCCGGGTTGATCTTGGCTCGCCACGCTATGCGCGCCGGGTGACGGCCGGACGCTGGCCCGGCGGCCCAGCTCCCCAGCGCCTCCCGCAGCACGTTCACGTGTCGGTCCCATGCGGCCGCGACAACGCGTCCTTGCTCACGAACAGCATGCGCCTGCGGAATGCAGTGGGGCTTTCAACCGTCAGGATCGCCTTCAGCGATTCCAATCCCCCGGGCAAAGAATGGCTGCTTCAGATCCATCCCCTGCGTCTCCGCCCAATCCGGCACCGGAATGTCATACGATCGCGCCAGATGTTCGGCCACCGCCGCGATATAGGCGTCCTGCAGCTCATCGAGCGCCGGCGGGTGATCCCTGATCGCCTCTGCCCGGGCCTCCGGTTTCGCGTAGAACGAATCGAGGAACTCGCGAAGCGCGGGATCGAAGTCCTGCTCGCCGCGCGCCACGCGGGTGGCGACCTCAAGCAGAGTGCGGGGCCGCCGGTATGCGGCAGTCATGATTCGGATCTCTCGGAACCGGACGGCGTGTCGAAAATCTCCTCCAGCGCGAACTGGGTTTTCGGCTCGATCAGATGGTTCGGGTAGAATTGCGCCACAAGCCCGAGCGCTTCGTCCAGGCTGCCGATGCCGATCTCGGCTGTCAGCCGGCGAATATCCTCAACATCTGAGCTGACCTCGATGCCGCCCAGCCGCATGGCCCTGCATTTCATCGCAAACAGATAGCGAGGGCAGGCCAACATCACCCTCAACCCGGGCTCCTGCTCGGACGGATAGGTCCGGAACAAAAACTTGGACCTGGAATCCGCGGCGCGGAGAAACCCTTCACGCCGTCATTCAGCCAATTCCGATCCCATCCTTTCTCGTCCGCGATGTCACGCGCCAGCCGTCTGGCCGTCATCCGGTCCGCCTCGAACACGGCGTCGACGTCACGCGTCGCCGCCCGCCAGGGATAGGTCAGCATCAGCGCCGAACCGCCATAAATGGCGATTTCGATCGTCTTCCCCTCGGCGCTGGCCCGCCCCCCAGCTCGTGCAGCGCCCCCTCCAGCACGCCCCGGTTGAATTGCCCGCCCGCCATGTCCACCTCCCGGCCGAAGCAGCGCCGGCCCTCGGTTGTCCGCCCCGGCTCCGCCCCTTAGAACCCTCCCCGAAATCCCCCGTCCTGGCCAGGAGAGCCCCCGCCGGATGCCGAGCTACCAGTATGCCTACGTAATGAAGGACCTGACCAAGGCCTTCCCCGGCGGCCGCGAGGTCTTCAAGGGCATCACCCTGTCGTTCCTGCCCGGCGCCAAGATCGGCGTGCTCGGCGTCAACGGCGCCGGCAAGTCCACGCTGCTCAGGATCATGGCCGGCCTGGACACGGAATTTGGCGGCGAAGCCTGGGCCGCCGACGGCGTCCGCGTCGGCTACCTGCAGCAGGAACCTCAGCTCGACCCCGACAAGACCGTGGGCGAGAACGTCGAGGAGGCGTTCGCCGACCTGAAGGCCGCGCTCGCCCGCTTCAATGACATCTCCATGCGCTTCGCCGAGCCGATGACCGACGAGGAGATGAACGACCTCCTCGCCGAACAAGCCGACCTGCAAGCCAAGATCGATGCCGGCGACGGCTGGGAACTGGATCGTCACGTCGAGATCGCGCTCGACGCACTGCGCTGTCCGCCGCCCGAGACCAGGATCGCCACGCTCTCCGGCGGCGAGCGGCGCCGCGTCGCGCTCTGCCGGCTGCTGCTGGAAAAACCCGACCTGCTGCTGCTCGACGAACCCACCAATCACCTGGATGCCGAAAGCGTTGCCTGGCTGGAACGCACGCTGCACGATTTCGCCGGTACCGTCATGCTGGTCACCCACGACCGCTACTTCCTGGACAATGTCACCGGCTGGATCCTGGAGATCGAGCGCGGCCGCGGCTATCCCTACGAAGGCAACTACTCGGCCTGGCTGGAGCAGAAGCGCAAGCGCCTCAGCCACGAAGAAAAAGAGGAAAGCGCCCGCCAGCGCGCCCTGGCCGCCGAGCAGGATTGGATCGCCGCTTCACCGCGCGCACGCCAGGCCAAGAACCGCGCCCGCATCCAGCGTTATGAGGACATGCTGGCCGCCTCGCAGGAGCGGGTCGCCGGTACGGCGGAAATCGCCATCCCACCCGGCCCCCGGCTCGGCAATGTCGTGATCGAGGCGGACCGGCTGCGCAAAGGGTTCGGCAACAACCTGCTGATCGACGAACTCGACTTCAAGCTGCCACCCGGCGGCATCGTCGGCGTCATCGGGCCGAACGGCGCCGGAAAGACCACGCTGTTCCGCATGATCATCGGCCAGGATAAGCCGGATGCCGGCTCGCTGCGCATCGGTGAGACGGTGAAGCTGGGCTATGTCGATCAGTCACGCGACAGCCTGAATGCCAACAATAACGTCTGGCAGGAAATCAGCGGCGGCGAGGAGATGATCTATCTCGGCAAGCGCCCGGTGCAGTCGCGCGCCTATGTGGGTGCTTTCAACTTCAAGGGTCCGGATCAGCAGAAGAAGGTTGGCATCCTGTCGGGTGGCGAGCGCAACCGGGTACACCTGGCGAAGATGCTGAAGACTGAACACAACGTCATCCTGCTCGACGAGCCGACCAATGACCTGGATGTGGACACGCTGCGGGCGTTGGAGGATGCGCTGGCCGAATTTGCCGGCTGCGCGATCATCATCAGCCATGATCGGTGGTTTCTGGACCGGCTGGCGACGCATATTCTGGCCTTCGAGGGCGACAGCCATGTCGAGTGGTTCGAGGGCAACTTCCAGGCCTATGAAGAGGACAAGCGGCGGCGGCTGGGCGCCGATGCGACCGAGCCGCACCGGATCAAATACCGGCCCCTGGCGCGGTGAGCCCTGATTTCGCCGATGGGAAGGAGCGGCAACGTTGCCCATGACCGATGAATCAAACCAGACCGAACCGAACGACTCGAATGCGGTCAGCGCGATAACTGCCGCGCGGGGGCGACGACGTCGGAGCTGCTGAGAGGGAGGTGAGCCCTGCCTGGACCATCCGCACCGGGCGGCTGGTCCTGACCCCGGTGAACTGGACGGACCTGCCGGACCTGCTGGCGATCAAGTCGGATCCGGCTGTATTTGCGATCATGCTCGGCGGCGTCCGCTCGCCACTTCAGGTCGCCGAGGAGCTGGCGCAGGACATCGCGTTCTGGGCAGCGCGCGGCTGCGGCATGTGGGCGATCCGCGACGCCGGCGTTGGCGCCTTCACCGGCATTACCGGATTCATGCAACGGCCGGACGGGCGTGGTGTGGCGCTGCGCTTCGCGTTGTGGCCAGCGGCGCGCGGGCGCGGATTGGCACGCGAGGCGGCCGGCGCCGCTCTGCAGTTCGGGCACGAGCAGGCCGGTCTGTCACGCGTCGTCGCCGTCGCGCGCGAGGACAATATCGCCTCTCGGACCGTGCTCGGTGGCATCGGCATGCTGGAGCGAGAAACATTCGTTCAGCAAGGCTACCGGATGCTGCTGTACGAAAGCATCCGCCCGCCGCGGCCTACGTTACGGCGTGACGCCGACCGGCGCTGACGGCCACGCTCCGCAGTCCATCGCCGTCCCCTCCCGTCATGGCCGGCGAAGGCCGGCCATCCACGTCTTCCCACCGCAACATCAAAGGCACGGACGCCCGGCCGGCCTCATCGAAGTCGGTACAATTGCAACGAAACCCACAACCGCTAGATCACGCTGAAACCATCTTCCGCAGATTGGTCGCCCGTGACGTGGCCGCGCCCATCAGCAACGCCGCGTCACCACCGCCGAGCACGAACCGCGCGCCCATGCCGATGTAACGCTGCATGATGCTTTCCGTGTAGATCCCCGCCATCCCGGGATACTTGCCGTGCTTGCGGCAGGCCGCGATCATCTTGCCATAAGCATCCTCCAGACGCTCATGCGTGAACTCGCCGGGAATGCCCATCTCCGCGCACAGATCGTTGCTGCCGATCAGCAGCACATCCACGCCAGGCACCGCCGCGATTGCCTCCACATTCTCGATGGCTTTCGGCGTTTCCAGCATCACGATCGTCAGGTTGGCGTCGTTCATCGCCTTGGCGGCGTCGCCGACTTTCAGGGAACGCAACGCGTAATGCGGACCGGTGCCGCCGATCGAACGATGACCAATCGGTGGGTATTTCAGCTTCTGCACGACTTCCCGCGCCTCCTCGGCAGTGTCCACATGCGGGATCACGATACCCAGCGCGCCGTTGTCCAGGATGCGGGTCGCCAGCGAATATTCCCCGTTCGGTACCCGCACGATCGGGGCGATGCCGCTTTCCAGTGCGGCCACCGCAATCTGTGCCGCCTGATCGAGCGACAGCGTGCCATGCTCGCAGTCCAGCCACAGCCAGTCATAGCCGGCTGCCTTGGCGGCGGGTGCGACTTCCACGGTGCGCAGCAGGCGGACCGAGAAGCCGATCGCCATCTCCCCTGCAGCCAGCTTCTCGCGGGCCGAATTGCGAAGCGTCGTCATACCGCGTTCCTCCTGTTCTGGTGTGCCCACAGTCTGCCCGCCGGCTTGACCGGGTTCAACCGGCCGCCTATCGCCACCGGATGCGCATCACCGACCTGAAATGTGCCGTCATCGGGCAGAACCCGATCGTCCGCGTCGTCACCGATGCAGGGATCAGCGGATACGGCGAGGTGGAATCGTTCAAGCCGTACCTGAAAAGCCACGTGCTCGGCTTCAAGGAGCCGCTGCTTGGCCAGGATCCGACCAACGTGGAACGCGTGATGCTGCGCATCCGCCAGCGCGGCGCGTTCAAGCCCTGGGGCAGCGCGGTCAGCGCCATCGAGATGGCGTTGTGGGACATTGCCGGACAAGCCGCCGGCGTCCCGGTGTATAAGCTGCTGGGCGGGAAAATCCGCGACCACGTGCGGGTATACAACGGCGCCATCCGGTTTCCGATGCAAGGGCAGGCACCGGAGGATTACGCCGACGCGATGCGCAAGATGGTAGCGAGGCCGGAACGCTTTACCATCATCAAACAGGCGATCGGCTTCCATTCCGCGATGAAGCGCGAGCCGGGATTCTTCTACGGCGATCTCTATGACAATCCCTGGCACGTCTGGATCGAGCGCGGGCTGCTGACAGAGCGCGGCCTGAAGCATGTCATCGCCTGCGTCGAAGCCATGAAACAGGTCACCGGCGATGCGATCGGGCTTGCCCTCGATTGCGGTCCCGGCTTCACCGTCCCCGACGCGATCCGGCTGGCCCGCGCGCTGGAGCCGCTGAACGTGATGTGGCTGGAAGACCTGCTGACCGGCGATTACTCGCCATTCGTCAATGCGGATGGGTACCAGCAGGTAACACGCAGCACCTCCACCCCCATCCACACCGGCGAGCAGATCTATCTGCGGCAGAATTTCAGGTCGCTGATCGAGGGCAAGGCAGTGAGCGTCATCGGCCCCGACCCGTGCGATGTCGGCGGCATCGCGGAGCTGAAATGGATCGCCGAATATGCCGACCTGCACGGGATATTGATGGCACCGCACGGTACCGGCGACGGGCTGCTCGGGCTCGCGGCGCTGGTGCAGGTCTGCGCGGCGCTGCCGCAGAACTTCATCGCGTTCGAATACCCGGTCGGCCGGCCAGACTGGTGGTATGACATCGTCACCGGCCTGCCTGACCCTATCGTCACCGATGGAATGATCGAGGTATGGGACCGGCCTGGAATGGGCGTAACCTTCGATGTCGGCAAGGCATCCGCCCATCTGACCGAGGAGGACAAAGCGTTCTTCGATTGAAAAGCCTGTCCTTCACACGACCGACCCTGTCGGAAACGACGGCTTCCGCTTCTCCAGATGCGATGCCAACCCTTCCCGCAGCTCCGGCCCGCTGAACCCCATGAACTCCAGCGCCAGCGATGCATCGAACGCCGGCCCCGCCTGCCGCAACCAGTTGTTCAGCGCATATTTCGTCCACCGGATCGCCGACTGCGCCCCTTCGGCCAGCCGCACCGCCACCTCCAGCGCCCGCCCATCCAGCTCGCCATCTTCCACTGCCAGCGACACCAGGCCGATGCGCTCGGCCTCCTCGCCAAGCACCTGCTCGCATAGCAGCAAATAATATTTCGCCTTCGCCATGCCGCACAGCAGCGGCCAGATGATGGCGGCATGATCACCGGCCGCCACGCCGAGGCGCGTATGGCCGTCGATGATCCGGCAATCCTTGCTGGCAATGGAGATATCGGCCAGCAGCCCGCACACCAGCCCGGCGCCCACTGCCACGCCGCGCATCGCGCTGACCACCGGCTTGCCGCAGTTGATCAGGCTA
Organism: uncultured Pseudomonadota bacterium; assembly: GCA_963810715.1. GTDB lineage: Bacteria > Pseudomonadota > Alphaproteobacteria > Acetobacterales > Acetobacteraceae > DATDIC01. Next base: position 207,641 of record CAWEOZ010000009.1, read on the forward strand.
TAGACGATATCGCGCGCCTCTTTCCAGGTGCGTGCGCGGGCGGTGAAATCATCCGCAACTTCTTGCACCATGCCAAAATCGCCGCCGGCCGAGAAGACCTTCCCAGCACCCGTCAGGATCACTGAGTTCACCTCCGGGTCGGCGTCGATGTCGCGCCAGATCTCCGCCAGCTCGCGATGCATCGTCGCATCGGCGCTGTTCATCCGGCCGTTGCTCATGGTCACCCGCAACACGCGCGGATGCGGCCGATCGAACTTCAACCGCGTGTAACGCTCATAACGTTCGGCCATGCGGCTTCCCTTCACCGTCAGTAACGCACGCGGCAGCAATTGCGGTTCCTGCCGATCCCTTGGTTATATGCATCAGCATCGCAAAGGCCGACGTGCGGCGTAAAGGAGAGAAAGGGGGATACGGGGTGGAAACGATGGCCGAACCGGCGGATATCCTGATTGCCGGAGGCGGCTCGCTGCGTCCTGGCAGCGCGCCTGAGTGAGAATTCTGCTACACGCGTGATGCTGGTCGGGCTGGACGGTCGGCCCGCCGTAGATGGACCGCAGCACGAGGCTGCGCCGCCGCTTCATGGGGTTCGCCATGGAAAGCGAGCGCAGCGTCGAAGTGCTCGCCCAGGATGACGCGGCACTGGAATGCATCTGCGCCGTTCGGTGGGTGGCACCCGGCACGCGCGTGGCGCATGGGCGATCCCGCCGACCCGATGTCGGTCACCGATCCGTCAGGCCGCGTGCTCGGTGTCGAAGGGCTGAGGGTGTGCGACGCCTCCATTATGCCAACCGTTCCGTGCGCCAACCCGAACATTCCCGTGCCGATGATGGCGGAGAAAATCTCCGAACTCCATCAAGGCCGAGGCACGGGCGTGAGATGCGCGACCGCGACACGGCGCCGTCCTTCGCGATATATCGGCCATGGCTGTTGCTTGCGTTGTCATGCGCCGTCATGTTGTCATCACTCGGGGCGCGCCCCGACAGCGGACCCGCGGATCCGACCAGCATTATCAGCCTCAGCAACGCGATCAGCCCCGATCTCACGCTTGAGATGCTTTAGCAGTTCGCTGAAAAACCCCTTGTTGCGACGCGGTGCACAATGATTCGATTGATCGTGCCAAATCAGGCGGGGCGGCGATGCGCGGCAGGTTGCAGGATCAGGGCGGGCTGTTCTGCTACATTTCCCCGGAGCACCGGGTGGCGGCGAACCATCCGCTGCGCCGGGTGCGGCAGTTGGTTCGCGACGTGCTGAAGGAGTTGAGCCCGAGCCTCGGGCGGCTCTATTGCAGCGAAGGCCGTCCCTCGATCCCGCCCGAGCAATTGCTGAGTGCGCTGCTGCTGCAGGTGTTTTACGGCATCCGCTCGGAACGGCAGTTGATCGAGCAGCTCAACTACAACCTGCTGTTTCGCTGGTTTGTCGGTCTGTCGCCGGACGAGGCGGTCTGGGACGCTACGACGTTCACCAAGAACCGCGAGCGGCTGCAAAGCGGTGACATCTTTCAGAAGTTCATGACCCGGCTGCTGAACCATTCGCAGGTCAAGCCGCTGCTGTCGGACCAGCATTTCTCGGTGGACGGCACGCTGATCGAGGCCTGGGCGTCGCAGAAGAGCTTCCGCCCGAAAGATGGCAGTGACGGTGATGGCTCGGACTTCCATGGCCAACAGCGCAAGAACGATACCCATGCCAGCACCACCGATCCCGCGAGCCGGCTTTATCGCAAGGCCGCCGGGCGCGAGGCCAGGCTGTCTTACATGGGGCACGTCACTATGGAGAACCGGCATGGTCTGGCGGTGGCGGGGAAGGTCACGGAGGCGAATGGCACGGCCGAGCGGCGGGCTTCGGAAGCGATGATGAGGGCCAAGCGCCGGGAAGCTGGTTGCCGCATTACAGTCGGTGAGGACAAAGCTTACGACACCACGGATCATGTGGCTGCATTGCGCGATCTGGAGGTGACCCCGCATGTGGCGCAGAACGATGCGGTGAGGAAGACCGGCAGGCGGCGGCGCAGCGCGATTGACGGCCGCACCACGCGGCATGCCGGCTACGGCATGTCGCAATCACGCCGCGCGATGATCGAGTGCATCTTTGGCTGGGGCAAGCAGCACGGCACGATGCGCAAGACCAAGCACCGCGGGATTGCCCGGGTGGCAGCCGACTTTCTGCTCAATCTGATCGCCTACAATCTGGTCCGCATCCCGAAACTGGTGCGCGCATGAGGGAGGCGTCTGTACAAATGCTGCCAGAGCCGTGGCGAAACTGGTCAAACGAGAGCCCGACATTCGCCGGTGCACGAACAAATCGGCAACAGACAGTTCCGGATGCAAGCGATTCACGTCGCTGGCCGGTTTTTCAGTGGACTGCGGAGCTGGAGGATATTGCGCTCCGGCTTCATTTTTCGGCATGGGCGGATCTACTGGCCGTGGTGATGGATTTCGACGAGTGTTTTCCACCGGATGGCCGCAACCTTGATTTTTGGGAAAATGAGAAGTCTGAATATGTCGATGCCTGCCAGCCCGAATTGCAGAGCATCTGCGCTGTCATTCAGCAATCCAACGAAATGGCGCTCAAAGCGCGAATCTGCGCCGTAAGCCCATATCTTTTACTCCTGAACACTGAAAATAAGTTCTCAACACTTTCAAAAAGCGTCGATTTCTTTTCCCTGAGAACCTTGGACGCTATCGACCTGCCGTCAACGGCCAATACATTCTGCGGCAATCCGCTGTCGGACAAGTTTCTGCAAGTCTACAATTCCATCCGAGCGCTTCGCAATTCCGTCGTGCATGCCGGGAAGACAGACAAGGCCTTCAACGCCGAGGAGTTGCTCCATACCCTTGTCTTTCTGTATCACGAGCTTTGGCCGACCAGGCATTGGCTTGTTGACCGGGTGCACTGTGCGGCACAAACCCGCCTCGGGTTCTTCCACGACGGCCGCTGGAGTTCCGCGCATTCTGTTGTGATGTCGGAAATTCGTGACGCATTCGCCCTATTCACCAATAGCGAGTTCAAGGCACTATTCGGAAAACCGAAGACAGCCCGGCGGTATGTATGCCATTGCTGCTTCTATGAGGCGACCACAAAGGGTGGCCCTCCAAGCTATCAATATTGCATAACAGCATATTTGAGTGGCACGAAGGAGCTCACCTGCCTCATGTGTTCGGGCACGTTCAAAGTATCCAGGACGCGGTGCTCGGAAGAGGATTGCAAGGGAAATGTCATTGGCGACAATGGCGATGATTATGTTGGTATGTGTCATACGTGCGGCAAGGAGCAGAGTCGAGTCGGCCTGGGTTCGGGAGAGATGAGTAGGCCGTAGCTCGCGTGCCGGCAGATCGTGGCCGCTGTCTTGAATAGCAGATCGACGCGATCGCGCGTGCGAATGGCGAACCAGAATTTGGCAAGCTTTTGCAGGTCGTCATCGAGTTTGGTCATGGTGGTGACCTGAGCCCCTGAAACTCCTCCGATTTTGGGTAGAGTCCGCCCGAGCAGGAGGCGGAGATGAAGGGATCGCGTTTTACCGAGGAGCAGATCATTGGGATCCTGCGGGAGCAGGAGGCGGGGGCGAAGACAGCGGATGTCTGCCGCAAGCACGGTGTGAGCGGGGCAACGTTCTACAAGTGGAAAGCCAAGTTCGGCGGTCTGGATGTTTCCGAGGCGCGCCGGCTGCGGCAGCTGGAGGACGAGAACACGCGGCTGAAGAAACTGCTGGCCGACGCGATGCTGGACAACGCGGTGTTGAAAGACATTGCCTCAAAAAAATGGTGACGCCCGCGGCCAGGAGGGACGCTGTGCTTGCTGCGCGCGAGGCGCACGGCATCAGCGAGCGGCGGGCGTGCGCGATCCTCGGGACGGACCGGACGTCGGTGCGAACCGGCATCGCCGCGGTGATGACGCGCCGCTGCGGGCTCGGCTGCGTGCATTGGCGGGTGAGCGCCGGCGGTTCGGCTATCGGCGGCTTGGCCTGCTTCTAAAACGCGAGGGGTTGGCGCCGAACCACAAAAAGCTGCGGCGACTGTATGCCGAGGAGCGGTTGCAGGTGCGTCGCCGCGGCGGTCGCAAGCGGGCGCTGGGCACGCGGGCGCCGATCGCCCTGCCGGAGGCGCCGAACCGGCGCTGGTCACTGGATTTCGTCTCCGACACGCTGACGGACGGCCGCCGGTTCCGGGTGCTGTGCGTGGTCGATGACTTCACCAGGGAATGCCTGGCCTTGGTTGCCGACACGTCTCTGTCCGGGTGGCGCGTGGTGCGCGAGCTGGACGCGATCGCCGCCAGGCGCGGCCATCCGGCGAGCGTGGTCAGCGACAACGGCACGGAACTGACCAGCAGCGCGGTGCTGGCCTGGTCGCAGGACCGAGGTGTCGGCTGGCACTACATCGCACCCGGCAAGCCGCAGCAGAACGCCTTCGTCGAAAGCTTCAACGGCAAGCTGCGTGATGAGTGCCTGAACGAGACGTTGTTCACCTCGGTGCGGCAGGCGCGCGCGATCCTGTCGGCTTGGCAGCAGGATTACAACGAAGTGCGGCCGCACTCCGGGCTGGGCGGGCGCACCCCGGCCTCGATCATGCTGCCGTCGTGCTCGCCCGCGTCCAGGCCGCTGCGCGTCGCCTTCGGCGATGGCCTGCGGCCAGCCTTGACCCAGGCTGCGCGCGACGACGATGCGATGGAAGGCCGGGACATGGGGTAATCGCGGCTGGGATTAGCCTCCTGGCGGCAAAACGCCTGGAGGAACCCCCATGGAACCGTCCCACTACGCTGGTCTGGATGTTTCGCAGGAGCTGACGTCAATCTGTGTGATTGATGAGCAAGGCGCGATCATATGGCGTGGCAAGTGCGCCACCGCCCCCGATGTCTTGACCAGGACAGTCCGTCAGCACGCGCCACATCTTGTGCGCGCTGGGCTTGAGACTGGATTGCTGTCGAACTTCCTGACACGGGCTCTGCGCGCACGCGGGGTGCCGATAGTTTGCATCGATGCACGCCACGCCAAGGCGGCCCTGCGCGTGCAAATCAATAAGACCGACGCCAACGATGCGCACGGCCTGGCACAGGTGGTACGGACTGGCTGGTTCCGCGAGGTTACGATCAAAAGCATGGATGCGCAGTCGTTGCGGCTGCTGTTGGTAGCCCGCGCGCAGCTCATCTCGCAGCGTCAAGCGACGGCCAACACGTTGCGTGGCCTGCTGAAGGCATTCGGTCATGTGGTTCGCAAGGGAGCGGGTGGTCTGTTCGCGCGTCGCGTGCGAGAGGTCTGCGACGACAACCCGGCTCTGTGTGCCATCGCCGAGCCGATGCTTGCCGTCTGGCAGAGCCTACGGGAACAGATCTGTATCCTCGATGGGCAGCTGCTCAAGCGCGCGAAAGCTGATCCCGCTGCGCGGAGGCTCATGAGTATTCCGGCGGTTGGGGTGATCGTCGCACTCGCCTACGTCGCCGTCATCGACAATCCGGGACGGTTCAGACACTCCAGCACCGTCGGCGCCTACGTGGGCCTGACCCCGCGCCGCTACCAGTCGGGAGATGTCGATTGTGCGGGGCACATCTCCAAATGCGGCGACGGGCTTCTGCGCTCCTATCTGTTCCAAGCGGCAAATGCCATTCTCACACGCAAGGTCACCGACAGCACGCTGCGAAGTTGGGGGCGCGCAATGGTGGTGCGGATCGGCCTGCGTCGAGCCACCGTAGCGGTGGCACGCAAGCTCGCCGTCATCATGCACGCCGTCTGGAAAGCCGACCGCGACTTTGATTGCACGGGAATGCCCGCTCGCGTCTGAGCGGCCAACGGTTCCGTCCAGCGGGCGGAAGAACGTCCCTGCCGGGACGAGGCTTGGTGGCTCCGCTTTCTCCGCAGCGGCCCGCATCGCAGTGGTGACCGCGCCCGGGACATGAGGAGCACCGGCCTTCCGGATCGCCATGTTGCGGCTGCCTGCATGATGCTGTGCGGGGTGACCGCGGAAAGAACCATGATCCGGCAGTGCTGGCGTCCGAACCCCCGCAGCCTCGCACCGTGCTCGATTGCGTCAAGACCGCTACGCGCCGCTGCGCGGGGGCCTCGCCCCGTCTTGACCCAATCTCCGCTCGGCGCGTGGATCGCTGGTGGGCCGGGACGAAAAGCGGTACTCCAAGCCGAACAAAAAGCATTTTTGGGCTTGCAAAGGGAGCCGCGATTAAAGAACGCAGAAACGGCGCTTAACCGAACTGAGAAACACCGTCAGGATGGTCCTGACGGAAACCGCAGACTCTACTTCTGACTGGAGGGAAGTTGGGGCTCAGGTCATGATCTGCTCCTCAGAAAACCGCGATCCCCTCATCTCCGCCTCCTGCTCGGGCGGACTCTACTCAAATCGGAGGAGTTTCAGGCGCTCAGGTCAGGAACTCAGGTCACTCGCGCGCGCGCATAAGCCTCGCTCTGACAATTCAACGGAAGGTGGTTCGCGAACGTCGCGTCCAGGATCATCGCCAGCAGGTTCGGCGCGGCGCGGCCACGAGAGATCGGATGGAACGGTGCCGGCGGCTGGGTGATGGTCTCGCAGGCACGACAGGTGAACTTCTCCCGCACTGTCTGGACCACCTTCCACTGACGCGGGATGACCTCCAGCGTCTCCGTGATGGTCTCGCCCAGCTTGGCGCGAGCACCGCCACAGCCGGGGCATGCGGTTGGACCAGGAAGTCACAACCCGCTCGCGCGGCAAATGCGCCGGCAGAGGGCCGAGCACAGGCTTGCGGCGGATGAACGCATGGACGTTCGTGCTGTCCGCATCGGGCTGCGGAACTGCTGTGGCATCCTCGGCGGCCCCGGCCTCCAGCTCCTCGAGCTCAAGCTCCATCTGGTCGATCAACTTGCGGCCGCGTTCGGAGGAGGCTCCGTATTGGTCGTGCCTGAGTTTTGCGATCATCAGCTTGAGATGCGCCACCATCGCCTCGGCACCAGAGGCACGAGCCTCCGCTTCGCGACGTGCCATCTGTTCTGCAGCGAGCGCGGCGCGCAGGGTGGCGATATCATCAGAGCCGATGTTCGGTGCAGGCGTCACAGCGATGATCGAATCACAGGCGCCGGTTGTCATACACGACGAATCGACAGGGCGTCGGGGAAAATTATCGCGTCAGCCGGCCATCTCCGGTCGCCATGCCCGCTGCGGATGTCGCCAGTCGATCCACTCCAGCATATGGCCGAGCTGGGCGGCGGTGATCGCGACAACACCATCAGCCGGCGATGGCCAGATGAACCGACCTCGTTCCAGGCGCTTGGCGTACAGCGAGATGCCAAGCCCATCATGCCAAAGAATTTTCGGCAGGTTGCCGCGCTTGCGGCAGAACACGAACAACTGGCCGCTGAACGGATCATGCCCGAGCTGCTGCTGCACCAGCGCCGCAAGCCCGTCGAAGCCACGCCGCATGTCGGTCAGACCCGCCGCCAACCAGATCCTGCCGCCGGTGGCCGATGTGATCATCCGCGCAGCGCAGCAAGCACGTGCCGCAGAGCGGTCAGGCTGACGCCCTCCTCGCCACGCACCCGGCTGCCACCCGGAAGCTCGACCTCGATCTGTCGCGACGCTACGCCAGATCGTTCCGACGACATTGGCTCAACAGGTGCGCCAGTCTCATGGGTCTGCACCGGCAGGAACATCGGCCGCTGAGGCCGCGCCAGTTTGCCACTACGAACCTGACGTCGCCAGGTGAATAACAGGCCGGGATACAGATCGTGCCGAGCCGCCACCTGCTGGACCGATCCGCCAGGTTCAAGCGTCTCCGCAACGATCCGCAGCTTGTCTTCCAGGCTCCAGCGACGCCGCCGCTCCCGCCCGGTGATGATTTCGATAACCCCGTCCGCCATGACTTTGGACCCGACCTTAAAGCTGACTTTAAGGTCTCCCCCTGACAGAAATGGCCAGCTCCAGACAGGCGCGTCAGGCCGGACGCTTACAGCTTGCGCGGGCATGACGAGGGAAGATGCGAGCATGACGAGGGACAACTCAGCCTCTCGGACGGCTGGTACCAGAGATCAGCCCAGCCGTTTCTTGACCGCAGCCACTACAGCCTCTGACGTGATCCCGAAATTCCTGTACACGTCCTGCCAGGGTGCGGACGCCCCATAGCTCGTCATCCCGATGAACACCCCGTCCGGCCGCAGCCACCGCTCCCACCCGAAAGGCGAAGCCGCTTCAATTCCGATCCGCGGGGCACCGCCCAGAACCTCGGCCCGGTAATCCTGGGTCTGCTGGGCGAACAGTTCCCAGCACGGCAGCGAGACGACGGCAACCGCGATCCCGTCCTTCCCCAGCATGTCACGCGCTTCCATCGCGATCGAGACCTCGGTGCCGGTGCCGATGACCGTTGCCTGGCGCGGCCCCTCGGCTTCGGCGATCACGTAGCCGCCGCGCGCGCAGCGGTTCTCGGTGACGTCGGTGCGCATCGCCGGTACCGCCTGGCGGCTGAGGACCAGCAGGCTCGGCCCGTCGGTGCGGCGGATTGCCAGTTCCCAGCACTCGGCGGTCTCCATGGCATCGCCGGGGCGGAACACGTGCACGTTTGGCATCGCCCGCAGGCTGGCGAGATGCTCGACCGGCTGGTGCGTCGGCCCGTCTTCCCCGAGCCCGATCGAATCATGCGTCAGCACGTGGATCACCCGCTGGCGCATGATGGCACCGAGGCGAATCGCTGGACGCATGTAGTCGGTGAAGACGAAGAACGTGCCGGTGTACGGGATCAGTCCGCCATGCACGGCCATGCCGTTGGCGGCGGCGCCCATCCCGTGCTCGCGGATGCCATAATGGATGTAGCGGCCCGAATAGTTGCCGGGCGTGACCGTGCCCATCGACTTCACGAAGGTCAGATTCGAGCCGGTCAGGTCGGCCGAGCCGCCGACCAGTTCGGGCGTGGCCGGCACCAGCGCCTCCAGCACCTTCTGGCTGGCCGCGCGGGTGGCGAGTTTCGGCTTGGTCTCGGCAATGTCCTGCTTCAGCGCGGCGACGGCTTCGTGCCAGGTCTCCGGCAGCTTGCCGGCGGTCGCGCGCTCGAAATCCGCGCGCAGATTGTGGCGCGCCAGGCGCTTCAGCCAGGCCCGGCGCGCGCCCGCGCCGCGCTGGCCGGCCTGGCGCCACCGCTCGATCAGGTCGTCCGGCACCGTGAAGGGCGGTTCGTGCCAGCCGAGCGCCTGCTTCGCGCCGGCGGCTTCCTTGGCGCCCAGCGCCGCGCCGTGCACCGCCGCCGTGCCCGCCTTGGTCGGCGCGCCCAGGCCGATGATCGTGCGGCAGGCGATCAGCGTCGGCTTCTTCGAGCGCACCGCGAAGGACAGCGCCGCCGCGATCTGCGACGGATCGTGGCCGTCGACTTCCTTGGTGGCCCAGCCTTCGGCGGCAAACCGCTTCAGCGTGTCCTCGCTGCGCGCCAGGGCGGTATCGCCGTCGATCGAGACGTGATTGTTGTCCCAGAGCCAGGTCAGCTTCTCCAGCCGCAGATGGCCGGCAATGCCGATCGCCTCGTGGCTGATGCCTTCCATCAGGTCGCCGTCGGAGCAGATCACCCAGGTGCGGTGATCCACCAGGGATTTGCCGAACCGGGCGGCGAGCATGCGCTCGGCCAAGGCCATGCCGACCGACGTGCCGATCCCCTGGCCGAGCGGGCCGGTGGTGGTTTCGATGCCCGGCGCCTCTCCCAATTCCGGGTGGCCCGCGGCCGGCGAATGGAGCTGGCGGAAATGGCTGGATGTCGTCGAGGCTCATCCCCTCCACGCCGGTCAGGTACAGCAGGGCGTAGAGCAGCATCGAGCCGTGCCCGGCCGACAGCACGAAGCGGTCGCGGTCGGGCCAGTGCGGGTCGGCGGCGTCGAATTTCAGGAAGCGCGTCCACAGCACGGTGGCCACGTCGGCCATGCCCATCGGCATGCCCGGATGGCCGGAATTGGCGGCTTCCACGGCGTCGATGGCGAGCGCGCGGATGGCGTTGGCCATGCGCCGCGCGGTGGTAGGCGGGCGGGCAAGGATGGCCGCCTGGCGGGCCAGGTCCGGATTGTCCGCATGAACATCGATGACGTCCGCCATGAGACCTCCTGCACGGTCGGGCGGGTGATAAGGCACAGGCGGCGCGGCGCGGCAAGGTGGGCGGGTGGGGGGATCGCCGGAGATGCCGGCGCGGCTGGTGTCGGCGGGTGGTGTCTTGGCGTGAATTTCGGCACACGACCCGTGGCGGACATTCAGGCGGTGACGGCGAGCGGCAGCTACCTCACGGGAGCGGATTGGCAGCTTTCGGTTGCAAAATCGGAAATCCGGACATATCCACCGGCAACGGCTTGAAAGCGCCCCGGCTGCGGGATCATGCGTCCAACGCTATTTGATGCTCGGTTCGTCCAGATGAGCCTAAGTGCGCGAATCCCGCTAGGCTGCAGGGTGAGAGACGCAACGCGCCCTCTTCTCCGCGGCTCCCTGGCATGGGCCGTCGGCACACCTATCTTTCCGCGGTCGTGACCGATCCTTTGCCCATTTCGTTCGATGAAGCGGGCCATACTGGCCCAGACCTGCTGCACGCCGAGCAGCGGTACTTCGGGTTCGGGTCAGTGGCGATCGACGACGCTGAAGCCTGGGAAATCATCCGAAGGGTTGCGCGATCGCCATTTTCAATCCGAGCGATTATCACTATTTGGCGGGTACGGTGTTGCACTCGGCGCAAACCGGTACTCCTCTCCTGAACGACCTGGTTTGCCGATTCTCTTTATTTCTTAACAGGAATAACTGGCCTCATTGAAATGAGCCGAGATAGACGCTTTGATGAGCTTCGGAAGATCCCGCGTTTCGCCGCTGTCGATCACCGGCTCTTTCTGGACGAGAAAGGACAAGATAGCCGCCTCTCAAAGCTCTCCAGGAAAATGCGTCGGAAGATCAAGGCTGGGGGTAGAAAGCTCGCCGAAAAATACTTGCACATCACAAAGTCTGTGCGGCAGACCGGAGCTGGCTTTCCAGTCGACCAACTTCTGCGAGATTTGGCCATCGAGTACACGCACCGATATGCGACATCCGGCGTGATGAATCAGCCCGTCAGCTTCAACTATTTCGAAGCCTTCTGCGCGCTCAAACTCATTGAGGGTAGCGTCGCGCCCTACGCGGAGCCGGTACAAGAGATCGACCACCTCTTTAACGTGACCGACTATTTCGACTACCTGACCGTTGAGGACACTCCGAAGTTCAGCCTTTCTGACTTACGAGCTCTACCCGAGGGACGGATATATCACTTCACACAGAACGGAAGCATTAATGATTTCACGTATATGACATCGGAAGGACGAGAGTTTGTGATTTCCGGATTTTCGGTGGTCCGGCGCGGAAACTCAATTCACTGGTATGTGCTCGGGGGAGAATTGCTGTCCGAGCTGGAGTGGCAGGACCGCACTGAACGAAAGAAAGAGTTCGAAACCAAGTACATCCCGCCCGAGAAGCGCCCATTTCTTTCTGAGATCGCTAAGGAAAGAGACGATCGCATCGGAGCCCCTGTTCCACTTCAAGGAACCACAACCGCCATTCGTACCGTGATCGCGGGCGAAACCGATCTAGCGACCTCAAAGCATGTTGGACGTTGCTACATGTCAGAGACAGAGGATAGCTTTTTGCTGTTCTGCGATGATCCAGACTTATTCTCAAGTATCCCGGATCCGTGCGCGCGTAGGGAGATGATCGCAGAAATGCACCGGCGGGTAGAAAGCGCCGCTGTGCTATGGAATTTGGCCGAAGGCTTTTTCCAGCTCGCGAGCTACTTTCAGTATAGGGTCACGGTTTCGGAGGACGTTGTTAAAGCGAGCCAAAGGCCGACGCCTAAGACGGTAAAAGGCGGTCGTGGCGCCGGTGCTCACTTCAAGTATGTGACTTCCATCGAAATTTCTGATATCGAGCCGAGCGTGGTGTGCTCGTACACGCCGCCGCACTTCGGTATCGAAACGGAAGGGTATTGGCGACGGATAGCGCCCGACAGCTACGGGCAGGACCGGGATGGCAATCAGATTAAAGGCAGGACCTGGATCAAGGCCGCTAACAAGTGGCGTGAGAGGCGAGATCAACCTCGAACAGTCTACATCAAATCGTCAGTCGCAGCGGCTAAAATTCAGGTCTCCGAGTATCTCAAGGCTGCCCGACGAGCAAATTCCGACAATAAGCCTTCGAGCGAGCACGTTGGCGTCCTTTATGTGATGCGTTGTTTGGCCATGAAGGAGGAATGTACAAGGTAGGCTGGACCTCTAATAGCGCCGAACAACGTGCTCGAGAGCTGTCCTCTGCGTAAGCGCCGTGACGGCGACGTGCCGAATTTGAGTTGAGTGTCGAAGGCGTTGTGGATCAGCCGCTATGCTGCGAGGGCTGCGACGCTGTTGCGCTGCGGGACCCGGGTGTCCAATTCCACGGCAGCAAGGTCTTGCAGTTCATGCGCCTTGGTGCGCCCGGAGACGATGCGTTCGAGCACATCGGTGAGCCATGCCATCGGTTCGACGCCGTTGAGTTTGGCGGTCTGAATGAGCGTCATGGCGATCGCCCAGTGACGGGCTCCGCCATCGGAACCGGCGAAGAGTGCCGCCTTTCTTGTCATCGGTATCGGCCTGATGGCCCGCTCGACGATATTGATGTCCATCTCGACGCGGCCGTCGTCGAGGAACACCACCAGTCCGGACCAATGCCGCAGCGCATAGCGCATGGCCAGAGCGAGATCGGATGCACCTGACACGCGCGGTAGATGATCTTCCAGCCAAGCGTGCAGAGCCTCCACGATCGGTCGACTTCGTTCCTGTCGCACGCGTCGTCGATGCTCTGCCGGATGGCCCCTGATCTCCGCCTCGATCGCGTATAGCGTGCGGATGCGTGCCAGCACTTCGGCAGCCAGCGGCGACTTGGTGGAGACATGGAAGTCGTAGAAGCCACGGCGCATATGCGCCCAGCAGAATGCCAGGCGCACCGAAGCGTCGGCACGATCACCGGCCAGCCGCTTGAAGCCGTTATAGCCGTCAACCTGCAGCACGCCCTTGAAGCTCGCCAGGTGCTCGGCCGGATGCGCGACCCTTGTGGTCCTCGGAATAGACATACGCAGCCGCCGGGTGGCTTTCGCCTCGCCACGGCCGATCGTCGACCGCATAACACCACAGACGCCCCTTCTTGGTCCGGCCACGGCCAGGGTCGAGCACTGGCAGCGACGTATCGTCGGCGAACAGCTTGTTCGAGGCCAGGACGGTGCCGACGATCAGGTCATACAGCGGCGTCAGCCACCAGCAAGCCCGGCCGACCCAGTTACTCAACGTGGAACGATCCAGCGTCACACCTTGGCGTGCCAGCATCTGCGACTGGCGATACAGCGGAAGTCCATCACAGAACTTGCTCACCACGACATGCGCGATCAGCGCTTCGGTCGCCATGCCGCCATCGATCGGCCGCTCGGGCGCCGGCGCCACCACGATGAACGCCGTCGCAGCTGTTGCATACATAGCGGGGACGACGCGTGACCCGCACCCGCAGCTGCGCCGGAGCGATGTCGAGCTGCTCGGTGCGCAGTTCGCCGATCACCTGCAGCGAACTCGCCGCAGCACGGGCAGTCATGATCCTCGATGTCGATCACGACCTCATCGCGCGGCAGGTGAGCCGGCAACGCACCATGATTGCGATGGGCCGAGCGTCGCGCTCGCCCATGCGCTGTCCAGTCCGCAGCGATCATCGGCCGCCTCTTGCCCGGCTTGGTTCTCAGCGACCGTCTGTTCCAGATCTTCCAGCCCGAACTGCAGTTGATCGGCGTCCAACTGCTCGGAGCGGCGACCAAACCGATGGCGTAGCAGGCGCTGGATCAGCATGCGGAGCTTATCGTTCTCAGCGTGCAGTTCGCCGTGTTGCTGCGCCGCTGCGGTCACGACATCCCGCAGCATCTGCTGCAGCAAAGCCGGGTCGTCCGGCAATCGTGTCGAGATCAATCTGCACAGCCGCAATGATGATCAACGACGCCGCGTCGACGCCAGCATTTCCGGCGGGGGTCAGCGCATTTTCTATCCCGCCAGTACGGGTCGGCGGCGCGGCACCGGCGCGCGCCACTCGCATCCGTCGAGCAACGCTACCAATTGTGCCGGCGATAGTGCGATCCGACCGGTCGTGGTGGCGGATGGCCAGTGGAATTGGCCTTGCTCGAGCCGCTTCGTCAGCATGCAAAGGCCGAGCCCGTCATGCCAGATCAGCTTGATCAGGCCGGATCGACGGCCGCGGAAGGCATACACCGAACCATCGAACGGGTCCTCCGACAGGCTCTGCTGCACCAGCATCGCCAATCCCACGGCACCTTTGCGCATGTCGGTGACGCCACAGGCCAGATAAACGCGGCCACTTGGCGACAGCGCGATCATCGATCGTCCAGCGCACCGAGAACGCGGCGCAAGGCCCGACCATCGACCGCCGCATCGACGCGCACCAAGACGCCACTTGGCAGCACGATCTCGATCAGCCCATCCGGACCGTGACGATTGTCGGTGGCGGCGACCGCAGGAACCGTCGGAGCCACAGGTTCACTGCCAGTCCGGTGACTGCAGCGCGGGAGCCAACTCGACCCGCGCAAAACTCGGCGCGGATCCGGACGACCACGCTGGGCCTGGCCTCCCAGCACTTGCTGGCGCCATGAATAAAGCAGGCCACTGCTGATCGCGTATTTGCGCGCCACCTCGGTCGGCGTCAGCTCCGAACCCAGGCTCTCCGCCACGATCGCGCGCTTCTGCTCCGGCGTCCAACTACGGCGGCGTTCGCGTGCGAGAACCTCCACACGTCCGCGCCCGGTACCCTTACGACCTATCGTACGGACGTCCTCAACATCCGCGTCCGCAATCTCAGGTGACAGTGCCTCCATGACCGCCTTCGATCATGATCAGGCTGCGATCCGCAACACGTCGCCGCCACACCGGTTACTCCTCTGCTACCGGCGTGCCCGTATCATTTGCCGTGGTCGATACCTGGCAACATCCCGATCCAGAGGCTCTGGAAAAGGGCGTTCATGCGATGCTCAGCCCCTATCGCCTAAACGAAGCTCGAGAGTTCTTCACGTTGCACTACCCCAAGTTGAAAACCATTATAGAGGCAGAGATCGCCCGTTCGGAGCGCCACAAAGTTCAATCCTGATTGGCGTCGTTTTGGCTGGGGCACCTGCAAAACCATCTGTAGAGCGGCCGGGTCTGCGACCATTTCAGAGGCGCACCGCGGGCGAAGGAAGCCGAAACGCTCCCGCCCGCACCGCCCCGCGCTCAATCGAGGCGCGCATCATCGGGGTCTCGATCCTTACCTCAACATCCGCGCCTCTCCCGCGAAGCGGGTTCCCGGCGCTTCGGCTGCCTCATGGGTCGCGCGGTTGATCTGCCGGGTTGAGACCGGATCGGTGGCGCTGCGTCCGGGGAACAGCCATCCATGCGGCAGCATGATGCTGCGCCGCTTGCCTTCCTTCCACCATAGCCGCAGCGCCCCAAACTTACTTGCTTCATCAGTCAGCGATTCAGGTGCCAGGTATAACTCTCCCCGCAGCACCAATCCTGCGAAGCGGGTTCGTGCATGGGCGCTAAGCAGACCCTGGCGGAAAACCGGCCAAACATCGTGCTCATCAACACAGGCAGCGGTGTCTTGGTTCTTCTCGGGGCACCTCGTTCCAGCATCGATCTCACACGCCGAGAAATACTCTCAGCGCCGCAAGGACGGCTTTCGGGTCATACTGGCCCTGGTAGACGGCGGGTGGTGAGGGGCCGCGCTTCAGAAGCAGGCGGATCGCCTCCCACGCACTCCGAGCGGAGTATTCGATGGTGAATGCGATGTCGCGCGGAAGTTCAACGTATTGCCCAATAAGGCCGAGATTGGTTGCACCCTGGGGCACGACAGGCGGGCGATCGGTGCTGCGGCGAGGAAGCCAGATGTTGTTGACGTAAGGCAGGTCACAGGGAATGCAGATCGAATCACCCACCACACGGTCGAGAAGCTGGTCGAAGCGCAGATGACGCAGGGCCTCCTCCAGGATCTCGGCGCCGGTGCAAGAACTCATCGGCTTCTTGACAAAGTCGCCGTTGCGCTCGGGATACAGGCCATAGCCCCACCAAAGATACGTGCCGGACGGTTGGCCGATCACTTCCGGCTGGAGAAAGATGGTCAGCGTCAACAGCCAACTTGAAGTCCTTGAGCGTCACGAGGCCACCGATGCCGGGCTCGCTGTTGGTCAGTTTGGAGAGGTGCTCGATGAACTCGGCGCCGGTAGTGGTCACGGTGAAAGTAACCCAGCGGGAGTCGGAGATCTGGTCCGCCCCGAAGAAGCGGGCGGGGTTGCCGAAGCCGGGATAGGCCTGGGCGAGTCGCTGCCAGAGCGCTGAGGCGCGGCCGGCCCGCTGTGGCGCGGGCGGTTCGGTCATGGTGCCCGGCGATAGGTCCTCGGCCTGCGAGCCAAGGGTGACGAGCACGATGTCAGCGGGCTCGACCGCCACCGAACTGGTGGTCCCGTCCTGCTCGATCTCGAGCCGGTCGACGGTCAGCCGGTCGGAAGCGGCAAAGCCGAGGTCATGGACGAAGGCTCCGGTCCGGATGGTCACAGACCGGGCGCGTAGCCAGGCGAGAAGGGGTTCGATGAAAGCCTGGTGCTGATTGACGGGCGTGCGCAAAACCTGCCGCATCGTCGACAGGTCGGGAAACAAGTACAGGAAGCGGTTCATGTAGCGGCGGAATTCGGTCGCGCTGTGTTGGGGCAGCGAGCCCATTATTGTCGACCAGAGCAGCCAGAATTCGGTGGTGAAGAAGCGGGGGGAAAGATTTCATCGATGCGGCGGCCGTCGAGCCTGGGTTCCGGCGTCAGCGAGAGGCGGGCGAGGGCGAGGGCGTCGCGCAGGTTCAGGCCGAAGCGAGGGCCGTGGACGATGTTGCCGTTGCGATCGAGGATGTGCGCACGATCGTTGAAGGGATGCTGTTCGTTAAATGCGAAGAATGCGTCCCGGACGGAAACGGAGGGGTCGCTGGCGGAGGGGATCGACTGAAACAGATCGAAGGTGCAGCGAAATTCGCGATCGAAAACGGAGCCGGGCATGTTGTAGCCCGTCTCGGGACCGCCGGTCAGGAACAAGCCGCCGCCCATTTGGCGGTCGGCTTCGTAGATGGTTATGTTCTCGCCGGGCATGTCCGCGTTGCGGATCAGAAAGAATGCTGCCGCCAGTCCGCCGAATCCGCCGCCGACGACGTGCGCCTTCATCCCGGTTCCTCCTTCAGCGATGTCCGAGCGAAGTCTAACCTGAGCCGCTGCGCATCATGAAGATCCGCGAGGCCGCAAGACAGCTCTCTGATATCGCGCGCGCAGGCAAGGCAGCCCCGCTTGTGGGCTCGACGTCTGCTTCCTGCCCATAGCCGAAATGCTTACGAAGACACCGCCTGCCGGCCGGCTCCCTTGCGCCGGGCAACCCCGGCCTTTATACACCGCGGCCGTTCCGCACGCGCCCGGGCCTGGAAGGGCATGCCCGGCCGTGACGCTCGCCTGTCTGGCGGGCTGCAATGATAAGGAGAATGAAATGCCCAAATTGAAGACCAAGTCGTCGGTCAAGAAGCGGTTCAAGATCACCGCGACCGGCAAGGTGAAGGCCGGCCCTGGCATGAAGCGGCAT
The DNA here is from genome assembly GCA_963810715.1 of uncultured Pseudomonadota bacterium. Classification (GTDB taxonomy): domain Bacteria; phylum Pseudomonadota; class Alphaproteobacteria; order Acetobacterales; family Acetobacteraceae; genus DATDIC01. Next base: position 225,246 of record CAWEOZ010000009.1, read on the forward strand.
GGGCTTATCAACCGCACGCAGAAAGCCAAACGTGCGAACCGGCGCATGCAGACGCTCACGCCGATGGACGCGCGCACCGTGAAGCAGTGGGCGCCCTACGGGCTGGATTGAAGGAGCAATAGCGCCATGGCACGCGTCAAGCGGGGCACTACCACCCATGCCCGCCACAAGAAGGTTCTGCAGCAGTCGAAGGGCTTTTACGGCCGGACCTCGACCACCTATCGGGCGGCGCTGGAGCGGCTGGAAAAGTCGCTGCAATATGCCTATCGGGACCGCCGTAACCGCAAGCGCGACTTCCGCGGGTTATGGATCCAGCGCATCAACGCGGCCGTGCGCGAGCATGGCATGACCTACAGTCGTTTCATCGATGGCTTGAACAAGGCGGGGATCGAGATCGACCGGAAAGTGCTGGCGGCAATCGCCTATGACGACGCGGCGAGCTTCGCGGAGATCGTGAAGAAGGCACAGGCAGCGCTCGGCGCGTAGCACCGCGCCTGTAGGGTCACACCGCGTCGTAGTCGATCACCACGCGCGGCGTGACTGGGTGGGACTGGCAGGTGAGCACATAACCGGCTTCGGTCTCCCACGGCTCCAGCGAATAGTTCACGGCCATTTCCACGCGGCCTTCGAGCAATCGCGCGCGGCAGGTGCAGCACATGCCGCCCTTGCACGAGTAGGGCAGGTTGAGCCCGGCGCGCAGACCGGCATCGATGATGGCTTCGCCGCTCGCCACCGGGAAGCTCGTGCGGGTGCCTTCGAACACGACCGTGGCTTCCGCCGCGGCGGCGAGGGCGGCAACCTTGGCCATCGGATCCGGAGAGCGTCCGCCGAGCCCGGGCGTGAAGCGCTCCACATGCACCTGGCCGCGGCTCAGGCCGGCATCCAGCAGCACTTTTTCCAGCCCTTCGATCATCGGCTGCGGGCCGCAGACGAACGCGTGCGCGATGGGGCGCGGGACCATCGTTTGCATCAACGCCGCGACCCGCCCGGCATCCAGACGCCCGTTCAGCGCCGGGATGTCCTGCTGCTCCCGCGAGAGCACGTGGAAGACCGAGAGGCGGGACAGATAGCGGTCCTTCAGGTCCTCCAGCGCCTCGCGAAAGATGATCGAGCCCACGGTGCGGTTGCCGTAGAACAGCAGGAATTGTCCGCTCTCCCGCGACAGCACCGTTTTCAGGATGGACATCACCGGCGTGATACCGGAGCCGGCGGCGAAGCCGACCATCAGGCGGGTGGCGCCGGGCTCGATGGGCACGCCGAAGCGGCCGTCCGGCGTCATGACGTCCAGTGCGTCGCCGGGGCGGAGGTGGTGGTGCACCCAGTGCGAGAAGGCGCCGTTTTCCAGCAGGCGGATGGCGACACGCAACTCGTTGTCGTCCAGGCCGGAGCAGATCGAGTAGGAGCGCCGCAGTTCTTCGCCGTCCAGGACGGTGCGGAAGGTAAGGTACTGGCCGGGCGAGAAGCTGTAGGCAGCCCGGAGCGGCACCGGCACCGTGAAGGCGACCGACAGGCAGTCCGGCGTTTCGGCGCGGATATCGGCGATACGCAGCGGATGAAAGCGCGGGCGGGGCATGCTCGGGTTGTGTCCTGCGTCGGCCGGGAACAAGCTTAGCGGCATGCGGCAGGCGGTGCACCGGATCAGCGTCGATACGGCGGGGCGGACCTTTACGGACGTGACCGCGGCGCTGGGCGAATGGATCGGCGGCGAAGGGATCGTGACCGGGCTGCTGACCGTATGGTGCCGGCATACCTCCGCGAGCCTTGTGGTGCAGGAGAATGCCGATCCGGATGTGCGATCTGACCTGGAGGCGTTCTTCCGCCGGCTGGTGCCGGAAGGGGCGCTCTATCGGCACTGCGACGAAGGGCCGGACGACATGCCCGCCCATATCCGCGCGGCGCTGACGCTGACGCAGGTGTCGATCCCGGTCGAGCATGGGCGGCTGGCGCTGGGTGCGTGGCAGGCGGTGTACCTGTTCGAGCATCGGGCGGCGCGGCACCGGCGGGAACTGGTCCTGCACCTGATCGGGGAATGAAAACAGTCTGCAATATGAAACCGACCTCCCGGCTAAAGAATCCCACTCATGGCGAGGACCACAATCAGACAGCTCCCGCTTCCTGAAACCGACCTGACAATCTGCCCGACGCGACCCGAGAGGCTAGACTCTCCCTCGTCATGCCCGCGAAAGCGGGCATCCACGGAGAGCCCACGAAATTCCGGGGGGATTGCCTGGATTCCCGCTTGCGCCAGAATTGACGGGTAATAGATCTGCCTTCAGGGCGGCTGGTATCACACGAAAGGACCCTCGTTCGATCTTGATCCACGTTGCGCCGCCCTTCATCGTAGCATCGTTTGGTCCGTCTCCACCTGGAGCATCGCAATGAGCGCGGAGTCCGAGGGAGCTTCCGTCTCGGATGCACGTCACGCTCCCCAGGCGCACTCACATCGGAAGACCTCGATCGCGCGAGGGACCGCAGCCGCATTCTTGCCGCGCGGCGTGATGGTCGTGGCGGGATGCTCCTATGGCTCCTCTCGGGCCGGGCGTCCTGGTCATGCTCGGCGCGAATGACGGCCCGAGCATACTGTCCTACGCGGCCAGCGGCGCCACCTATGGGCTGGGTTTTTTTCTGCCCTTCGTCGCTGTCACGTTTGCTGCAGCTTATGTCATTCAGGAAATGGCGATGCGGCTCGGCGCCGTGACCCATCGCGGTTATGGCGAGCTTATCTTCCAGCGTTTCGGACCCTTCTGGGGCTGGCTCTCCGCTGGCGACCTCGTGGTGACGAATCTCATTACGCTCATCACTGAAATCATCGCCATTCGGGTGGGGATGGGGTTTTTCGGCATTTCCACCCCGGTCGCGGTTGGCTGCGCCGTGGCGATCGTCGCCCTGAGTGCCGGCGGCAGCCGCTATTCGCGCTGGGAGCGGGTGGGCATGAGCCTGGCGCTGTTCAATCTCGTGTTTCTGGCCGTGGCCTGGTTCGCGCACCCGGCGCCCGGCGCCGTTGCTGCCGCGCTGCTGACCTGGACGCCGCTCCCGCATGGGATCGCCGAGGAATTCCTGCTGCTGCTCGCGTCAAACGTGGGTGCCACCGTTACGCCGTGGATGCTGTTTTTCCAGCAAAGCGCCTCGGTCGATAAAGGCCTGACCGCGCGCGACATCCCGCATGGGCGTGTGGATACGCTGGTCGGCACGGTACTCGCGGCGGCCGCTGGCTGTGCCGCCCTGGTGGCCACGACACCCCTTTTCACGCACCAAATAGACGTGTCGAAAATCCAGGGCGGCGCCGGATATGCCGAGGCGCTGCGTCCGCTCATCGGCGCCCCGGGAGCGGCGCTGTTCGCTCTCGGCCTGATCGAGGCGGGGGCAATCGCGATGCTGACGGTTTCCGCCGGCACCGCCTATGCGGTCGGAGAAGTGGTGGGGGGAGCGGGGCACAGCTTCAACCGGTCACTGAGTGAAGCCCCACTGTTCCATGCCACCAATATCGGCATGGCGGCCATTGCCGGACTGATCGTGCTGATTCCCGGAACGCCGCTGCTGACGATTTCGTTGAACGCCAATCTGCTGGCAACAGTGCTGATGCCGCCGACCCTGGTGTTCCTGCTCGTGCTGGTGAACGATCGCGAGATCATGGGGGCGCAGGCCAATTCCTGGCACTCTAACCTGATTGGAAGTCTGATCACCGTGTTCGTGACCGCAGCAGGCACGGCATACGCAATCGCCGCGTTCCTGGGGACCTTCACCGGCAAGGCCGGCTAGGACGGGAGATGAACCATGAACCATCAGGTGGACCCTCGGCCCGAAGATCATCCTGATTCAGAACTGATCGAGGGGCTTGAGCCCGATCAGTTGGTGGCAACATCCTCCCGGCCGTTACCGCCCCGTCGACTGAGCGTTGCCGCGAAGATCGGCTTTTGGAGCCTGCGAGGGTTCGTGCTGCTGATCACTGCGCTGGTGGTTTATATTTTCGTGGTCGGCCTCCGAGGACATTGATACGTCTCCCATGCCAGGCCGTTATGTTGTTGGACCGAGCCGAGCAGCGCCGCGTTTACACGACCCCGCATGAGCAACAAGTGCGACCGCACATGATGATCGAACCGATCCTTGCCGCTGCTGTCGCGCCGGTGGTACAGGCCATCGGCCAGCTGCCGGGCGCCGTTCTGGGCGTCGTTACCGAGGCCGGCGATCGTGCGGTGCATGTGCTCGGGCACGCCCAGCTCGTGCCCGGGCTGGTGCCGATGCGGCGCGACACGTGGTTCGATTTGGCCTCACTCACCAAGGTGATCTTCACCAGCACGGCGATCCTGCGCCTGGTGGCGCAGGACAGGATCGGGCTGGATGATCCGGTGACCGTTGCGATTCCGGATTTGCGGCAATATGATCCCAACGCGGCGGAACGGCGGCTGACCTTCAGGCAATGCCTGTCTCACCAGACTCATCTTCCGGCGGTCGAGCCGCTTTATACCTACGGGCAGGATCCTGACACCTTGCGCGCCTTCATTCTGCAACGTGTCTGGCAGGCCGGTCCGCCGGTCTATTCGGATATCAATTTCATGCTGCTCGGGATTGCCATCGAACGGCTGACCGGACGGCGGCTGGCGGATCAGCCGGTCGCGCCCGGGCTGACGTTCCACCCCGACCCCCTCGCGTGCGCCGCCACGGAATGTTGCACATGGCGCGGACGCGTGCTGCGCGGGGAAGTCCACGACGAGAACGCGTTCGCGCTCGGCGGCGCTGCTGGCCACGCCGGGCTGTTCGGCACCATCGACGGCGTGCTCGACTTCGCCCTTGAGCTGTTGCGGGGCACGGAGCGGGCCCTGGCGCCGATCCGCACGCGACAGTCGCCGACCCGCACGTTGGGGTGGGAGGCGCGACATCCGGGCTGGCCGGGGGGTGATCTCTGTTCGGATGCAACGATCGGGCACACGGGATTCACCGGGACCGGGCTGTGGATCGATTTCGCGCGTGGGATTGCGTGGTCGCTGCTGACCAACCGCGTGCATCCGACGCGGCACAAGGAGACCGGTATCCAGGCTCTGCGCCGCCGCGTCGGCGACCTGATTGCCGGCGCATCGGCATGAGGGCGGGGCTGGGGATCGTGGTCATTGCGCTGCTGCTGGCGGTGGCTGGCCGAGCCGCAGGCCGCCGGCCCGATCGACGCGCTTCTGCGCGCCTATCCAGACGAGCTGGCGGGTTTCGACGGGACGAACCTGATCTGGCGTGACGGCACGCGCATGCCGGTCAGCGGCGGCCACCCGGAGACAAAGCGTCGAGGAGATGATCCGCCACGGATCGATCCTGGATCAGTTCCACTTTTCGTATCCGGCGGGCACGCCGCTGCTGGCGCCGACACAGGACCCGGGGCGCATCCGCAACCGTGCCTTCTTCGACAAGATGTATGGGGACTGCCGGGCCGGGGAGGTGCTGCCGAAACTGGTACCGGTCGTGTGGCTGCCGCGCAGTTGGGGGCACACGGTCCGGTTCACTTCGGTGAACGGGGCGGACCAGCAGTTGGCGGCGGTTTCACGGGAACTGGACGAGCTGCCGGCGGCGGACAAGAAATTCCTGTATCCGGTAGGCGGCACCTACAATTGCCGCGGAGTGGCCGATACCGGCCAGACCAGCATGCACGGCTGGGGCGCCGCGATCGACATCAACGTTTCCCAGTCGGATTACTGGTTATGGCGGGCCAGCAGCGACGGCGGCGTGCCGATATACCGGGACCGGATCCCGCCTGAGATCGTGGCGGTGTTCGAGCGGCATGGTTTCATCTGGGGCGGACGGTGGCTGCACTTCGATACGATGCACTTCGAGTACCGGCCGGAGCTGTCGCACGCCAGCGCCACGAGCAAATAATCCCAATGGGTAGGCGCTTCGAACCGATTTTGCCCGCGCAGTTCCCGCGGGGAGGCTTCCTCGTTTCCATGGCATCGAGCCTCCGACTCTTACCAGAGCTTCATGAACCGGTTCGGACATGCGGAAATCCCGGATCCCAGTCAGGGGGCGCTCTGGTCTCCGTAGCAGGCCAGCGGAGGTCAGTCCCGAGCCTGTATCGGCCGGAACCCGCCGCTCCGGGGAGGGCATACGGCAGAAAGAAGCCAGGCAGCTTAATGCCGGTCGGTCATCGCGGTGGGATTACGGGGCGGCTGGAAACTACTTATGGTTGCAGATAATCTGCTACACAACCTATATTTCCCGTTGCGCTTCCGCATTTTGTGGAGTAATTCTTGTGAGAACGTTAAGCATTGCAGGATCGGTTCGACGATCGGTCTTGTGGGCAATGAGGCAAGGAGGACATCTGCCATGAAACTATCCACCGCACTTCTGGCCACGGCTGCAGCTCTCTTCACGGTGGTGGGAGGGGCCAACGCGGCGGTTATCGATCTGAACTTCGAAGGGGATCAACGCGACTTATCCGTCAACGGACTACGCAGAGATCCTTAACTTCTATAATGGTGGCACCAGCAATCAGGGCACGTCAGGCACGAATTTCGGAATCAGCTTTCCGAGCAATGCTCTGGCGATCTGTCTGAACACGCCGGGGAATGCCTGTTCGAACACCTCACGCGGTGGGCTGGGCGATCCAAACTCCCAGAAGGGCGCGCTTTTTTTCCTGTCCGGAGCGACCACTTTCCTGGATGATCCCGCAGGTTTCACCAAAGGGTTCGCGTTCAACTACGTCGCAATCAACGAAGGCGGAAGTGTTAACGTATTCAGCGGTCTGGACGGCACCGGCACCCTGCTGGCAACTCTTGATCTGTCAACGACACCGAGCGAATGCTCCAGTATCTATGACGCCGGATTTTGCCCATTCTTTGCCGCCGGTGTCACCTTCGCTGGGACAGCGCAATCAATCGGCTTCAATGGCGTGGCAAATCAGATCGTGTTTGACGACGTGACGTTTGGCAGCTCAACTCCAGGGGTGCCGGAGCCCACAACGCTAGCAATCCTGGGTGCCGGCCTGGTCGGCCTTGGATTTGCGCGTCGCAAGTTCCACTGACCACGTAACGCGGGCCAGAATTTCGGCCTGACCTTCGGAGCGGGCATGCGTGGACCACGCATGCCCGCTGACGCTCGGACGGACAAACGTGGCGGCAGGATGCAACCTGCGGCCTACGAGTTCCGAATCCACCCGCAGCATCGAACTCCGGCCACAGTCACTGTAACGGTCACGGCGACCGCGTGCAGGTGATGGTGTCGCGCGCACGGGTCGGTCCACGTCACTGTCAGGCCGAGGAGGCGCGGCACGTTACCGGCCGACGCAATCACTTCGGCAGCACCTCCACCTCTACATGCGGGGCACCGGGGCCACGCAGCAGGTCGGCGGACGGCGGTCCTCGCAGCACGTCTCCGGGCGGTCCGTGCAGAATGTCGCGCGGCGGCGGGGGATCATCGTCGCAGGCATAATCGCCCGGCGCGCCGATCGGCACATTGATGTAAGCCTGACCGGTGACGCCGCTGGGCACGCCGGGCCGGCCGGCGAGATCCAGCGACAGGGGCAGCGAAGACCCGTCGCCAGGCGGCTGCGGGCAGTCGGCGGGTTGTGCCGCTGCCCGTCCGGCCGCCAACAGCAGCAACACGGAAATCAGCGATGCGCGCATGCCGCCCAGCATGCGCGCCCATCGGTTAATGGCGGATTGTCCGTCCCAGGCTGGCCAGCAGCGCCGGGATGAACACCAGGCTAGCCAGCAGCGTGCAGGCCAGGCTGATCAGCAGCAACTCCCCCATGCTCGCGGTGCCCGGGTGGTGCGACAGTGCCAATGAGCCGAACGCCGTGCTGGTGGTCAGGGCGGAGAAGACGATCGCCCGTGCCGTCGCCGATCCCAGCAGCCGGGTGCGTCCGGCACGCCAGTTCATCACGAAATAGATGTTGAATGCGACGCCCACCCCCAGCAGCAGCGGCAGGGCGATGATGTTGGCGTAGTTCAGCGGCAGCGGCAGCAGCACCGCGACCAGAAGCGTCATCAGCCCGGACAGCACCAGCGGCGCCAGCACCAGCGCAACGTCCCGCAGCCGGCGCAGCGCGATGAACAGAATCACCGCGATCGCCACGAACGCATATATCGCGGCGGAGCGGAATGCGCCGACGATCGTCGCACTGGTCGCTTCGATCGTCACGGCCGGCCCACCGGCGTCCGGCACCACCGCCGTCACCTGCTTCACGAACTCCGCCAGGCCGGCGCTCGTGGCACTGATCGCCAGCTTCGGCAGCACCTGAATGCGGGCGCGCCCGTCCGGCAGCACCCAATCCCGCTTGATGTCCGGCGGGAGGGAGGCAACCGTCACGGGCTCGGCATTCAGCGAAATCGCGCAACTGATCCAACTCCTGGGGCAGGAACCGGGTCAGCGACGCGTTGGTGGCCATGACCACGGCATCCGGCGCGGTGGTGAGCCGCTTCAAATCGGCCGCGATCCCCTGCAACGGAGTGTCCGGCTTCAGCTTCGGCAGCGCCGGCGTGATCTGCTCCAATGCCGTGCCGGCCGCCATGCGCAGCACTGCCGGCGTTACCGGCGTGGTGGAGGCGGGCGCGGTCAGCGTCGGCTCCAGGATGCTTTGCGCGTCCTGGATGATCGCCAGCTTCTTGTCCTGATCAGCCGGGACGAAGCTGTCGAGGCTGCGTACGCTATCGACCGTGGATAGCGGGCGCAGCTTGGCGGCCAGTGCAGCGGCGTCCGGCACGCTCGGTGCCAATATGTCGATCGTGTACGGATTGGTCAGCGGCGAGTTGGCGAGTGCGCGCAGCGTGCGCATCGCTTCGGTATGCTGGTTCTTGGTATCGAGCGGGTTGGAATCGAACGCCAGCCCGGGCGATAGCGCCACCCCGGCAATCGCCACCGCGGCGAACACCAGCAGGATCGGCTTGCGCCACGCGGCGACCAGCGGATCGAGCGGAATCGCCCAGTGAAATCCGACCAGGCCCGGCTCGCCCGGCGGGCGGAACAGCGTGATCGCGGCCGGCAGAAAGGTGATCGTGCAGACGAAGGCGATCAGCATCCCGACGCCGGCGATCAGCCCCAGCTCCGCCACCCCGACGAAATCCGTGGGCACGAAGGCCAGGAACCCGGCCGCGGTCGCCACTGCCGCGACCAGGATCTGCTCGCCGGTACGCACCGCGGTCTGTCGAATAGCCTCACCGAAATCAGCAAATTCGTGTCGTCGCTCACGGAAGCGGACGGAAAACTGGATGGCAAAATCCACTGCGATTCCGACGAACAGGATGCCGAATCCCACCGAGATCAGGTTCAGCGTGCCCACCGCGGCGGCGGCGAAGAACAGCGTCAGCGAAAGACCCAGTACCAGGGTCAGCAGGATCGGCACGATCAGCCGCCAGGTCTTCACGGCAAGGAAAAGCCACAGCGTGATCAGCACGATGCTCGCTACCAATCCGACAGCGACACCCTCGGCCACGGAGGAGAATTCCTCGTCGGACAGGGCCACCTGCCCGGTGATGGCCACGTGCGCCTGCCCGGATACCACGAAGGGCAGCCCCGCAGCCGCGGTCCGGATCGCCAGGGTCGCCTCGCCGCCCGGTTCCAGGGAGCCGTAATTCAGCCGCGGCTGGGCGAGTACGAAGTGGTACTTGCCCGCTAAATCCGTCAGCCCGCCGCCCAGCAGCGCCTGCCACGACAGTGGTTGCGGGTGTCCATCCAGTGCATTGCGGATTGCCGCGTCGAACCCGCGCAATGCGGGAAAATAGGGCGACAGATCCACGTTGCCCTGGCTCGCCCCCATACCGAGCAGCGCGAGCGCCGAAAACAGCCCGCGCGCCGAGGGATCAGCCACGAGCTGGCCCAGGAAGGGTTGTGCCGCGATGGTCTGGTCCATCAGGGCCGAAAGCTGCGTCGGGCTAAGAAACAGCAGCCCCTCCTTGTGGAAGAAGGGCGAGGCGTCGGGCCGGGTGACGCTGGTGAAATTAGTCTTATCGGCTTGCAGCTTCGCGGCCAGATCGGCCGCCGTCTGTTCGGCCTCTTCTGGCTCGGCGGCATCGATCGCGATCACCAAAAGATTGTCGAATTGCGGAAACTGCCGGTTGAATTCGTCGGCGGCCCGGCGCCAGCTCAGCCGGCTGGAGAACAGCCCGGAGGTGTTGGTCGTGACCCCGAGATGCCCGGCCGCGAACAGGAGCGACAGAGCAGCGCAGACCGCGCCGGCCAGTACGACAAGAACGGCCCGGTGGCGACACGCGTCGGCCACCCGGACAAGCAGGCGTTGGAGCGACATGGGGGGCGGTGATAGTCGGTCGCCTTCCGCCGGTCCATGCATCGCAGGGCAGTCGGCGTGACATTTTGACTCCGCCGGGCCGGCTGCCAGGATTTTCGGCAAACGGAGACCGCTCATGTCGCCACGCTCACGACCACCATTCCGCGCCGACCATGTCGGCAGCCTGCTGCGTCCACGGCGGCTGATCGAGGCACGGGCAGCGCACAGGGCGGGGCGGTTACCGGGCGCCGAGCTGCATTCGATCGAGGATGAATGCATCGCCGCGGCCATCGCCCGACAGGAGGAAATCGGGCTGCGCACCGCGAGTGACGGGGAATATCGCCGGGCTTACTGGCACTATGATTTCGTGGCCGGGCTGGATGGCGTGGAAATCTACGAGCCCGAGCAGAAGATCCAGTTCAAGGGCGCCACTCTGCCGCACGCTCTCCGGGTAACCGGACCCGTCCGCTACAACCGGCCGGTAATGATTGACCATTTCCGGTTTCTTGCCGGCCAGGTGCGGTCGGCGCTGCCGAAGCAGACGATCCCTTCGCCGTCGGTGGTGCATTTCCGCGGCGGGCGCGGGGCGATCGATCGCGGCACGTATCCCGAGCTTGCTGCGTTCTTCCACGATCTGGGAGAGGCGTATCACGGCGCGGTGCAGGGCTTCGCCGCTGCCGGGTGCCGGTATCTGCAGCTCGATGAGGTTTATATCGCCTATCTGTGCGATCCGGAACAAATCGCCGGACTAAAGGCGCGCGGCGAGCATGTGGACGATCTGCTGAACATCTATGCCGCCCTGATCAATCGCGCGATCGAGGGCCGGCCTGCTGACATGACCATCAGCATGCATCTCTGCCGCGGCAATTTCCGCTCCACCTGGGTTGCCTCTGGGGGTTACGAGCCGGTTGCGGAGGTGTTGTTCAACAGGATCAACGCCGACGCCTATTTCATGGAATACGATACCGACCGGGCCGGCGGCTTCGAGCCGCTGCGCTTCGTTCCGCGTGGTAGCAAACTGGTGGTGCTTGGCCTGGTCACCAGCAAGACCGGTGAGCTGGAGAGCAAGGACGCGCTCAAGCGTCGGATCGAAGCGGCCAGCCGATACCTGCCGCTGGAGCAGCTTGCGCTGAGTCCGCAATGCGGCTTCGCCTCCACCGAGGAAGGCAACCTGCTGAGCGAGGAGCAGCAATGGGCCAAGCTGCGCCTGTGCGTCGAGGTGGCGCAGGAGGTGTGGGGCGCGGTGTAATAGCAGCCCGCGTTAAGTCCGAGCCATTCCCGTCATGGCCGGCTAATCCCCGTCATGGCCGGCTGATCCCCGTCATGGCCGGGCTTGTCCCGGCCATCAACGTCTTTCCTGCCTGCACGCGCGAACACGGTGGAATGGACGCGACAATGAGACATGGGTCAGTCATTCGGCGGGTTGGTGTAATAGCAGGCCGCCTTGCGGCTGGCCCATCCTGTTATTCGCGCGAAAACGGGAATGACGAGGAACGCGCCAGGACTCACGCCGTTTGGTACAACGGAAGAAATTCTGCGGCGCAGTGCGGAGTGAAGGCGGTTCGGCGGGTTAACGCCAGCCGAATTTGATACCGAAGCTTCGCAGCGCGTTGCCGCTCGCATCGTCGTGCCCGGGCTTGTCCCGGTTATGACGGATACCAAACGCTCGGGGAGCGGTCATTTTTTTGCGACGGACCACCACAACGTGCCGGGTAAATACGCTTTCCCTGCTATCGTGAGTAGACGTCGACGATGAGCGTGATGCTTTGCCGAAGCGTCGCGCGCCCGGGCACCGTCAGCGCCAGCAACAGGAACGCCGCCGCGTAGGAGGCGACCAGGGAGGCCACCAGACCCGGGATAGGCCCGAGCGCCGTTACGTGCCGCAAGGCAATGATGGCGAGAAAGGATGCGCCGCTCGCAAGAGCGTGCGGAATAATCGTGACATACAGATCATGGAGTCGCACCGGACCGCGCCGCGTCGCCATCCACCACATTACCGGCATGCGAGGGAATATCTGGGTGACTGAATACGCCGCCGCGACGCCGACCGGCCCCCACGGTAAGCCGGCGAAGAATGCCGCAGTGCTGGTCGCCGCGTTGAACGCCCCCCACTGCATGTATTCCCGGCTGCGTCCCTGGCTGATAAAGAGCCAGCCTGTCGACGCACTTGTAGATTGCTGCAATGCCGCAATGCCAAGCCACTGGAAAATTGGGGCAACGGCGCGCCATTGTTCTCCGAGCAGAACCGGGACCAGCGTGTCGGCGGTTGCAAGTGCAAACACGATGCCAGGCTGTGTAAGCAACAATAGCATCTGCACCGATCGCAGATAGGCGATTCGATAGTTGACGGGGTCGTGCTGGAGTCGGGCGAGAGTGGGCATCATGACACGCGCAAGCGGCAAATTGATCTGCTGCAACGGAAACAGCAGCAGCTTGTACGCACGATCATACAGACCGAGCGCGATATCCCCCCAGGCATGGCCGATCAATATGTTGTCCAGATTACGGGCGATAAAGTTGAAAACGTTGAAGCCGGCAATTCCCCCGCCCATCTGAAGCAACTCGCGCAAATCGCGCTCTCGCCGTGGCATGCCCGGCACGAACCCGGCGCCGGCCCAGGCGCCGACCGCAGTCGTGAGCGTGGTGACAAGCGGTGACGCGAACAATGCCCAGTAACTCCGCAACACGATCGCCAGCGAGATCGCGCTTACAACCCCCAACGTGAGAGACACGACGTCCAGGACCGCAAGATAGTGGAAGCGCATGCGCCGGTTTATCAGGGCAAGGTGCTGCGCCGCCAACCCGCTGATCATGATCAGAGCGGCGAAACCGCGCGTGAGGTTCGCCGCCCGCGCGTCCCCGTAAAACCAGCCTACCAGTGGCGCCAGGAGTGCCAGCAACAGCGCCAGACCGGCGCTGACCACGACGTTGATCCAGAACAGCGCGGTGATCTGTGCGAGTGTAATTTGCGGTCGCTGGATCGTCGTTTGTGTCAGACCGAGATCCTGGATCATCATCGCCAGGCCATAGATCGGCGCCACCATGGCGATAATGCCGAAATCCACGGGCGTCAGCAAGCGGGACATGACGATGACCGAAACGAATTGCGTAGCCATCCTGATGGTTTGGGACGCATACGTGACGATCGCGCCATGCACAGCGCGATGCCTCAGATTGCTGGTCGGCGGATTAAAAGCCAAGCCGCCCTGCTTTTGCGGCTCCATGTGCACCGTAATGCCGTCGGCGTGGGGCAGTTATGCTGCTCGATAACGGAACAACAGTCGGCTCGTCAGCTTGCGTATGCGGTCCGGCGCGGCCTGATGGACTAGTCGCGCCGCATTGTTCAGCATCTCGAACCGGCGTACCTCCTGGGAGAAACCAGGTTGCATCGGGCGGAGTTGTTCGACGAAGCGGGCGCGAACCCACTCGTATAGTTCAATGTCATACTGGTTCCATTCCGCCAGCCGCTGGCGCGTTGCGGCAGAAACCTGCTCAAGCCTGGGTCGGCCAGGGGTCGCGTCAGTCTTCCGTCCGGCATCTTCGTTCCGGCGTTGAAATAGAACCAGATGCAGAGGCCAGTCGTAGAGCCGCTTGAGGAACCAGACCAGCGTCGTGAACTGTTCCAGGGTTGCGGCAGCGATGAAGCGCTCTTGTATGTTGCGCTTAGCCATTTCGAGGTGGCGGGGCTCGACTGGCAAGGCAGAAATCGGCCGTCCATCGGGGTTCCACGGCGCATCGAGCTCCGGGCACCCGCTCAGCATACGGACCTGATGGTTGTGTGCATCGAGACCTATGCCGCTATCGAGGTATTGTTCCAGGGTCATATTCTTGATGAATGGATAGCTGATAAGATGACTCTCAGTCCGATTATGGAAAAAGTTCGAGATGGCGCGGTCGACTGGATGACGCACTATCGTGAAGAATTTCGCCGGCCTGTCAAAGATGGTGCCCACATCCATGGCGACGTGTATGCCAATCAGGCATCTTACAGATTGCTGTTCCTCGACCGGCAACTGGCGAAACTTCTCGGCGATTCGTGCAGTTGGTCGGACCAACAGGGCAGAATTGGTCTCCCCCACATGGGCATGGAAATATTGCTTCGGAAAGCAGTGCTCGATCACTCCGTCCATGGTGTTTCCACCAGTTTTTGGAATTCGAAAGAAAATCAGTACTTCCGGCGCCTCAAGGCCAGGAATCCCGGAGCCGACCGAGCGAAGCTGCATTAGGTAACCCGCGCTAAAATACTAACCCTTAGGCTAGCACACGACAGTTCGTTTTGCCAGCATCACTTGGTCGGGAAATCCACTCCGGCCTGAAGGGCGATTGGCTTCGACATCGTAACCTCCTGCGCAGGATCTGCTGCAATGAGTGGCGGCACAGGCATTGATGAGCCGCCCGTGATAGGCACCGCTCGGCGCCGGGATATCGAACCGCCGGGTGGCTTCGAACGCGTCCCGGAGGCAGCCAACCGAAGACGCTATCGGGGACAGCATGGGCGGCTGCAATGCTGGCCTGCTGGCGGCACGCTCTGCCGAAAGTGGTCAACGCCCCGCGGATCGGATCAATCAGCATCACCAACGCCGCTTGCATGAATCCAACCCAGCCGCATGATCGTTGCGGTTCGCTTGCCCGGATTCCAATGTTGGTCCATGCTAACGAGCCATAGACGAATGGGGCCGGCATGCGATTTCTTCTGGCTTTGGTCGGCGCGACGGCGCTTTGTGTGCCGATGGCGCGCGCCGCCGTCACAAAGGATATGGTTCCGCCGAAATCAACCGCCGAGCTGATCGCGTTGTGCAGTGCAACCAGCGACGACCCGATGATGACCGCGGCAGTGAACTATTGTCAGGGATTTGCCGAAGGGGTCGTGGAAGTGGCGCTCGGCTACGAAGCCGTCACGCGGAAAGACCGGCAGCCGTTCTGCCTGCCCTCGCCGCCGCCCACACAGACTGAGGCGCTGGCCCACTTCACCACCTGGGCCAACGCGGACCCGGCGCGGCTGCAAGCACCCGCGTCGGTCGGCATCCTGCAGTTTCTGACGCAGGAATATCCATGCCCACATTCAGCTCCAGCCCACGCAGCGCGGACAAAGAAGAAATGACCAATGGCGGATCGAGGACTTCGAACATGCGGAAAGCACTCATCGCGCTGATCGTCGTGATGCTGCCGGTGGCGGGTTGCTCCAACCTGTCGCCGGGCGAGCAGCGGGCGCTGACCGGGACAGCGATCGGCACTGCCGGCGGCGCGGCGATCGGTGCGATCGCCGGAAACGCTGCGCTTGGCGCCGGGATCGGGGCAGCGGCGGGCTTGGCCGGCGGATTGCTGGTGAACGGGTGGAAGAACTCCGAAAACCGGTCTTATCAGCAGGGATACCAGGCAGGGCAGCAATCGCAGTAAGCTCGACGCCCTAACTCCCGCTCGTCGCGGCCGGCGCGATCCGCGAACCGGGGTCCATCGCTGGTCCCGCGCTGCGAAGCAGAAGATTGGCCGATGGCCGTTGGGTTCGGCATCTTCTGGGCGTGCAAATGGCCGAAGACCGGCGGCGGGGGTTGATCCTCTGCCGGGTGGCCGGCTACCCAACGCGCCCCCCGACCCACACACCCCGAAGGAACCGCCCCTCATGCCGATCGAGCGCACCCTTTCGATCATCAAGCCCGATGCCACCCGCCGGCACCTGACCGGCCAGATCAATGCCTGCCTGGAGGGCGCCGGGCTGCACATCATCGCCCAGAAGCGGCTGCAGCTCACCACCGCGCAGGCGGAAGCCTTCTACGCGGTGCACAGGGAGCGGCCGTTCTACCGCGGCCTGGTTACCTTCATGACGTCCGGGCCCGTGGTCGTGCAGGTGCTGGAAGCCGAGGACGCGGTTGCCCGCAACCGCGAGACGATGGGTGCCACCGACCCGAAAAAGGCAGGAGCTGACACCATCCGCGCGCGGTTTGCCGAGGATATCGAAGCCAATTCCGTGCACGGGTCCGATAGCGCCGACAATGCGAAGGCCGAGATCGCCTTCTTTTTTGCCGGAATCGAGATCGTCGGCTGACCGGAGCCGGGCCGGCGATCACCCGGTCCCGCCATCGGTCCCTGCCGAGTGCCGCTACACCAGGAAAACGGTCATCAGGATGAGCAGGATGACGATGAAAGCCGCAAACCAGAAGGTGAAGCTGGTGAACCCAAGCCAGAACCGCTGACGGTCGGCAAGGAACGCCTCCTCCGTCTCTGGGCCGGTCACTGTCACAGGGCGTTGCGCCATACGATCCTCTGCCATCTCGATTGCGTTCCGACGCTTCCGCCTCAAGCGATCACGCTCTACTCGGCCTAGCCTTCTATGACAGGCTTCAAGCCGACGACAAGGGGTTGCGGAAGGCCGCACCGGCCGGCGGCGCCTGAGGCACGCCGCTACCGGCCAGCAGGCGCAACGCCAGCGGGTAGATCAGGTGCTCCTGCGCCAGCACGCGCGCGGCGAGAGCCGCTTCCGTATCGTCGGGCAGGACCGGCACGGCAGCCTGCGCCAGAATCGGTCCCTCGTCGGTGGCATGGGTCACAAGGTGCACCGTGCAGCCATGCAGCTTCACGCCCGCCGCGAGGGCGCGGGCGTGCGTGTCGAGTTCCGGGGAAGGAGGGCAGCAGACTCGGGTGGATGTTCAGCATGCGGCCCGCCCATGCCTCGACCAGGAACGGCGACAGCAGCCGCATATAGCCGGCCAGGCAGACGATCTCGATCCCGGCGGCGCGCAACGCGCCGTCGATTGCGATTTCATGCGCCGTGCGGTCGCTGCCGAACGGGCGATGGGTGATCACCGACACGGCCACTCCGGCCGCGGCGGCGAAGGCAAGACCGGCTGCCTCGGGACGATTGGAAATGACCAGCTCGATGCCAGCCGGGAAATCAGGATCCTGGGTCGCCGCGAGGAGTGCCTGAAGGTTTGAGCCACGGCCGCTGATCAACACGGCGACGCGCCGGCGCATCACGCGCGGTCGCCGCTCGGCCAGTCAGGTCGCAGATCGATTTTTATGTCAGGCGCGCCGTCGCCGACGATGACGGTTCCGATGCGGAACACGGTTTCTCCTTCGCCGGTCAGCAGGTCGATGGCGGCGTCGGGATCGGTGACGACCAGGGCCATCCCGATACCGCAGTTGAACACCCGCAGCATCTCGGCGGGCGCGATATTGCCGGCGCGGGCCAGCCACCCAAACACCGGCGGCACCGGCCAGTCCGGATGTAGCAGCGCCGACGTGCCCGGCGGCAACACGCGCGGCAGGTTCCCCGGCAAGCCACCGCCGGTGATGTGCGCCGCGGCCTTCAGCAAGCCGGCGCGGTGCAGCTTCAGCAGCGTCGAGACATAAATGCGAGTGGGAGTCATTACGGCTTCGCCGAAAGTGCCGCCATCGGTGAGCGGCGAGGGTTCGTTCCAGCCGAGCCCGCTTGCGGCCGCAACCCGCCGCACCAGCGAAAACCCGTTCGAATGCAGGCCGGTGCTGGCCAGTCCCAGGATCGGGTCGCCCGGCCGGACGTCGCGTGGCAGCATGGCCGCACGCTCCGCCGCGCCCACCGCGAACCCGGCAAGGTCGTAGTCGCCGGTCGCGTACAGACCGGGCATTTCGGCTGTCTCTCCGCCCACCAGCGCGCAGCCGGCTTCGCGGCAGCCCACCGCGATTCCGGCAATCACCTCGCGCGCCGCACCGACATCGATCCGGCCGGCGGCAAAATAGTCCAGAAAGAACAGCGGTTCGGCCCCCTGTACCACCAGGTCGTTGACGCACATCGCGACGAGGTCGATGCCGACCTTGTCGTGCAGGCCGGTTTCGACGGCAACTTTCAGCTTGGTGCCGACACCATCGGTGGTCGCGACCAGAATGGGGTCCACAAAGCCCGCCGCCTTCAGGTCGAACAGTGCGCCGAATCCGCCCAGCCCGCCGATGACCCCAGGTCGCGCGGTGGCGCGTGCCAGTGGCTTGATTGCTTCCACCAAGGCATCGCCCGCCTCGATGTCCACCCCGGCCGCGCGGTAGGTGGATCGCGCCGGAATTGCGTCATGTCCACTGGTCACGGAGGCCCTCGATAGGCTACGCCTTGCCTCGCGGCTCCCGCTCCGGTGCCGGGGCGTGCAAGGCGGGTGGAAGGTGGCGGAAACAACCATAGGCCCGACCTGGGCGCAACGGCGGGACGGTTTTGCCGCGCCGGAGGCAAGCGGTGCCTGACGGCGGCCATCTGGAACGGGCGCCCTCCTCGGCGCTGCTTACGATTCCCAATGCTATCAGCTTTTCCCGGCTGTGCGCGGTGCCCCTGGCATGCTGGCTGGTCATTGGCGACCGGCTTGGCGTAGCGTTCCTGCTGTTCGTGGCGGCCGGCGTCTCGGATGCGGTGGATGGCTGGCTCGCCCGCCGCAACGGGGGCGGCAACGGCGTGGGCGCCATGCTCGACGCATTGGCGGACAAATCGCTGCTCGTCACCATGTATGTGACCCTGGCCGCGGTTAACGAGATGCCTGACTGGCTGGCGATCCTGGTAGTGTTCCGCGACCTGGTGATCGTCGGCGGGGTGGTCCTGCTGGGGCTGCTGGGGCAACCGGTCGCAATCCGGCCGTTGTTTGTTTCAAAGGTAAACACGACGCTGCAGATCATGCTGGTCGCGGTCACGCTGTTCCTGAACGGTTTTGACGTGGTGCTGCCCGGTGCCGCCCCGCTGCTGCTGGCGCTGACCTGGGCGGTAGCGACGAGCACGCTGGCCTCGGGCGCCGCCTATGTCTGGAAATCGGTGCGGGTGCGATGAGGCTGACCCGCCGAGGACTGGGCGCGCCCTTGCCCACACTTGCCACCGACCTGAGTGAGCTGGACGCGGACCCAGTGGCAGACGCGGCGCCCCCGGCCGATACGCCGGTGCAGACGATTGCTGCTCCGCCTGAGCCGCCGCCGCGGATGCAGGCGACGCGCGGTCAGCGGATCGCGCTGGGTATCGGCCTGTTGGTGGTGGCCTGGCTCGTGCTGCAGCTGTTTGCCGGCGTACTGGCGCCGTTCGTGGCCGCCGCCGTGCTTGCCTACGTCCTCGACCCGCCGACCACCCGACTGAACCGGCTCGGGTTGCCGCGCTGGGTGGCCGCGCTGATCATGGTGCTGGCGACGATCGCCGCCGTGCTGCTGTTCGCGTTGCTGCTGTATCCGCTGATCCTGTCGCAGATCGGCCTGTTTCTCGGCCGCATCCCGCAATACGTGCAGCTGCTGCAGCACTGGGCCAGCAAGCTCGTCGCCGATCTGCAGCAGAATTTCGGCTCCGATGTGGTCAACGGCAAGCTGCAGGACCTGGTCAGCAGCCAGGCCGGCAACATGCTGACTTTCCTGGCCGGCGCCCTGACCGGGCTGATCAGCGGCGGATTCGCCTTGTTCAACGTGCTGACCTTGGCGGTGGTCACGCCGGTCGTCGCCTTCTACCTGCTGCGCGACTGGCCGCGGATGCTGGCCATGATGGACAGTTGGCTGCCGCGCCGCTACGCCGCCGTCGTCCGCGCCCAGGCGCGGGAGGTGGACCGTATCCTGTCCGCCTGGGTACGCGGCCAGGCAGTGTGCTGTGTGCTGCTGGCGCTGTACTATGCGCTGGCACTCAGCCTTGCCGGTCTGGACCTTGGGTTGATCGTCGGGCTGGCGGCGGGGCTGCTGTCGTTCATTCCTTATGTCGGCTCGATCACCGGCGGCGTGACGGCGCTGGCGCTCGCAACGGCACAGTTCCCGAGCTGGCGTGGCGTGATCGGCATCGCCGGGGTGTTGGTTTTGGGGCAGGTGCTCGAGGGGTATGTGATCTATCCCCGTTTCCTTGGCGACCGGGTGGAGCTGCCGGCGGCCTGGGTGATCTTCGCGTTGTTTGCCGGCGGGGCGGCGTTCGGCTTCCTGGGGGTGATGCTGGCGGTGCCGGTTGCGGCGACCATCGGCGTGCTATGCCGGTTCTGGCTGCGCCGCTACATGCAAAGCCCGCTCTATCTCGATCCGCCACCGGCGCAACGCTGAGCAGGAGCTGTCTCGTGTCCGATCTAATGTCGCCTTCGCGTCCCTGGAACACCAATGTCCTGAGCCTGCTGCGTTTTGTGGCGGGTCTGTGCTTCATGGAACACGGGCTATCGAAACTATTCGGAATTCCAGTGGTCTATCCCGGGCACGTGGCGGGACTGTTGCTGGCCGCCGGCCTGATCGAGGCGATCGGCGGCCTGCTGGTCTGCATCGGGCTGCTGACCCGCCCCGCCGCGTTCATCATGTCCGGCGAAATGGCGGTCGGCTATTTCATGGCTCACGCCCCGAAATCACCCTTCCCAGTGATCAATGGCGGCGACGCGGCGATCCTGTATTGTTTCATTTTTCTCTATCTGGCGTTTGCCGGCGGTGGTGCATGGAGCCTGGACCGGGTGATCGCGGGCCCCCGCTCGTGGCTTGCAGGGCCAGAGGCGACGTGACCGGTCATTGAGCTGACGTGAGCGAATCAGGCCAGCTTCCGCTGCCGTTCGTCCACCGGGCCGAATTCGTGGACGACCTTTTCCAGGCAGCGTCCAACGAGGACGCGCTGACGTGGTCGTCCCGCCCGCAGGACTGGCCCTGCGGACGGCTGGCCATCTGGGGCGCCGAGGGCTGCGGCAAGACGCACCTGTTGCATTTGTGGGCCAGCCGCGTCGGGGCGCGGTATCTGTGCGGCCCTGTGCTGCGGGCGGAAATGCCGGCAACCAGGCTGGCAATCGACGATGCGGATGCGGTGCCGGACGCGTCGGTATTGCTGCATATCCTGAACGCGGCGGTGGAGGCGCGGCTGCCGGTGCTGCTGGCGGCCCGCCTGCCACCCGGACGCTGGCCGGTGGAGTTGCCCGACCTCGCCAGCCGGTTGCGGGCGACAATGGCGGTGGAGATCGGTCCAGCCGAGGACACGCTGTTGCAGGCGCTGTTCGCCCGGCTGCTGAGCGAACGGCAGATTGCCGTTCGGCCGTGCCTGCAGGACTGGATCAGGCTGCGCCTGCCGCGCACTCCCGCCGCGCTGCGCGAAGCCGCGGCCCAGTTGGATCGCGCGGCGTTGGTAGCCGGCCGGGCGATAACCCGCTCACTGGCGGTGGCGGTGCTGGAAAAGCTGGCCGATCGCGATTGCTGAATCGCTGAAACTAATCAGCGTGTCACGCCGCTGGAGGTGCCGTCGCCCGTTCCGCCTGAACCGTTGAACCCGGTCGCGCCGGCGTTGGGCTCTGACCCATGGGTCATGCCGGCCTGCTCGTTATTGGCACCGGACACCGCGTAGGGCGGCACTGCCTGGTTATGCGGGAAAAGTCCGGCGGCATTGTTCGGCGCGGATTTCTGCACGGTCTCCGGGGTGGGACCGGCGGCCAGAGCGGGAAGCACGAAGCCGGTTGCCAGCGCGACGACGATCCACGGCGCATGGTGCCGCATGGCGGGTCTCCTGTCGGGTGAAAGAGCTTCCTGTTGAAGCGAAACGCCCGCACGCGGCGGGCGTTGCAAACCGAGATCGCGGCACCGGCAGCGCCGCCGGAGCGCAGTTGCGTGATGCCACGGAACCCGACGGTCAATCGTCCTTGCCCGCCACCGTGCCCGCCGTGGTACCACCATCGATCACCAGCGTATGGCCGGTGACGAAACTCCCCGCGGCCGAGGCCAGAAAGACCGCCGCCCCGGCGATTTCGTCCGGCTCCCCGATCCGCTGCAGCGGCGTGGTGCGCGTACGTCGGCGATAGAGATCCGGGTCCTCCCACAACGCACGCGCGAAATCCGTCCGCACCAATCCCGGAGCGATCGCGTTGGCGCGGATGTTCTTCGGCCCCCACTCCACGCAGATATTGCGCGCCAACTGAATGTCCGCCGCCTTGGAGATCGCATACAGTCCAAGCTGCGCCGAGCCGCGCAGACCGCCGATGGATGAGATGATGATCACCGAACCGCCGCCCCGCTCGGCCATTTGCGGCAGCACCATGTTGCACAGCCAGAAGTTGCTGCGGACATTGGCACCCATCACGCGTTCATAGACCTCGTCGGAGGCGCCGGCCGCCGGACCGAGATACGGATTCACTGCCGCATTGCACACCAGCACATCGATCCCGCCCCACTGCGCGACAGTGCGATCGACCAGCGTGCGCAACTCGTCCTTGCGGCCGATATGGCAGGGAACGACGATCGCCTCTCCGCCATGGGCCCGGATGCCGGACGCTACCACCTCGCATGCGTCCGCCTTGCGGCTGGAGACGACCACGCGGGCGCCATGCTCTGCCATGCGTTCGGCGATCGCCCGGCCAATTCCCTTGCTCGAACCGGTAACAACTGCAACCTTGCCGGTCAGGTCGAACAGCGACATGTCCCCTCCCCGTCTGTCCGCATCAGTGATGAATTGGTCAGTATTCGGGAGACTGACCGGCGTCAATCGACGCCGCCGCTCATGCGACCTGGATCGTGCTCACCGCCTGCTCCAGCTCCTGGAAGCTCGGCATATGCTCGTTGGGAACCATCTTGCGCCCGGATTCCACGCTGACCTGCGGGGCGTTGCCATGCAGATGCGTTACCAGCACTGCCCGGATCACCTCGTAGAACTTCGCCTCCTCCTCCACCACGGTGCGCAACCGGGACGCCAGCGGCCCGGCCAGGCCATAGGCCAGCAACACGCCCAGGAATGTGCCGCAGAGTGCGCTGCCGATCATTCCCCCCAGCACCGCCGGGGGCTGATCGATGTGCGACATCGTCTTGATCACCCCCAGCACGGCAGCGACGATGCCCAGCGCCGGCAACCCGTCGGCCATCGTCTGCAGAGCATTCGCCCCGTGCAGATCCTCGGTCAGGGTCTTCTTCAGCTCGCGCGCCATGACGTCCTCGATCTGGTTGGGATCGTCGGCGTTCATGCCCACCATGCGCAGGTAATCGCAGATCATCGAGCGGGCGAACGGGTTGCCCTGAATGACAGGAAACTTCTGGAAAATGGAGCTCTCGTCCGGCTTTTCGATGTGCGGTTCGAGCGCCATGGCACCCTTCGTGCTGGCCAGGCGCATCAACGCATAGAGCAGGCTCAGCAGTTCCACATACTCCGGCTGCGCGAACGAGGCCCCACGGATCGCCTTCATCAGGCCGCCCATGGTGTGCCGCATGTGATGCATGCTGTTGGCCATCACGAAGGTGCCCAGGGCAGCGCCCCCGATGGTCATCATCTCGAACGGCAGCGCCTCCGCGAGCACGCCTATGCTGCCGCCGGAGACAGCAT
Source organism: uncultured Pseudomonadota bacterium (assembly GCA_963810715.1). GTDB lineage: Bacteria > Pseudomonadota > Alphaproteobacteria > Acetobacterales > Acetobacteraceae > DATDIC01. Next base: position 248,669 of record CAWEOZ010000009.1, read on the forward strand.
AGCTGCCGAACACGCAGGCGAGCAGAAAGCCGAAGCCGCCGATCGTCAGCATAGCGACCTCACGGGCCGGAGGCCGCCTCTCCCGCCCCGGCAGGTGCCGCGCCGGCGGCTGCCGGTACCGTGCCGGTGCCGCGCAGCACCAGGATGGCGATCCGCCGGTTGGCCGCCGCCAGCGGATCGGCTGGCAGCAGCAGATCGCGATCGGCGTGCCCCGTCACTTCCTGCAGCCGTGCTTCCGGCAGTCCGGACGCGATCAACATTCGCCGTGCCGCATTGGCCCGTTCGGTTGACAACTCCCAGTTGGTCATCGCCGGTCCGGGATACGGAGCTGCGTCGGTGTGGCCGCCGATCGAGATCTGCTCCGGCAGGTGGATCAGCACTGGCGCAATCTTGCTCAGCAACAGTCGGGCGGCGTCGTTCGGGACCGCCGACCCCAACGCAAACATCGCCTGTTTCTGCGTGTCCAGCAGTTGAATGCGAAGGCCCGCGGGAGTGACGTCGATCGCCAGGTGCTGCGCGAGTCCGGCCAGCGCCGGATCGTTCTGTACTGCCAGTTTGAGCTGCTGCGCCGCCGCGTCGAGCTGTTTCGCTTCCTGCGCCGCCGCGGCAAGCTGTTTCGCTGCCTGCGCCGCGGCATTTTGCCGCGCACCCGCGCTGCCTTGCTTCGACGAATGCGCCAGGCCGGCTGTTTCAGGCTCAGAAACCGGCCGCAAGGTCTCCTGGGGATGAGACGGAACCCCGGTATGACCCAGCAGGGTCGCTGCCTGAGCGCTGCCGGATCCATCAAAACCGGCGGTCGCGCGCGGCGGTGGCTGATTAGGCCGGCCGGGCAATTCGGAGTTCGGGCTCTTCCTGGTTGTCGAGCACCGGGCGCTGCCCGAACGTGATCTGCACGGCCCCGCGATCCGACACCAGAGCCCCATTCTCGAATGCGGTGCGCCCGCCAAACGGCTGGCCGGTGCCCGAGGAGTTGTGGCTCAGCATGTTGCTCGGGCTGAAATAGTCGGCCAGGCCTTTGCGCTGATCCTCGGTGGTGGCATTCATCAGCCACATCAGCAGGAAAAACGCCATCATCGCCGTCACGAAGTCGGCGTAGGCGACCTTCCAGGCGCCGCCATGCGATACGTGCTCCGCAGCCTCCTCCCTGCGAATGATCGGCGCGGCGCCTTTCCCTTTGTTCCTGTCCTGCTTCGAGCGCATGAGCGTCCATGCCGTGCTGACCGGCGGCACACTGCCCCCGGCAGATTAACTCGGTGCTAACCGGCCCGCACGGCGGACGACAGTTCGGGCTTGGCAGTTGAAGCCCGGTGCAACAATATTGCGCCGTACCACCCACACGCCGGCATGAAAATCCCAGCCGAGACCCCCGAACTCGATGCCATCGACCGCCGTATCCTGGCGGAATTGCAAGCTGATGGCCGCATGACCAACGTGGAGCTTGCGCGGCGTGCAGGGATTTCCGCCCCGCCCTGCCTGCGGCGCGTCCGGCGGCTGGAGGAAGCCGGGGTGATCCGCGGCTATCACGCCGACCCCGATCCGCAGAAGCTCGGCTGGGAGATCACCTTCTTCGCCGTGGTCGGCCTGGAAAGCCAGCGTGAGACTGTGCTGGCGGCGTTCGAACAGCTCGTCGCCTCCTGGCCGGAGGTGCGCGAGTGTCACATGATTCGCGGCGGCGGGGATTTCCTGCTCAAACTGGTGGCGCGCGACACGGCGCACGAGAACCAGCTCACGCAGCGTCTTACCGGCTCGCCGACCGTAAGCCGGGTGCAGACGCTGCAGACCATCCGCACCAGCCGGCTGCTGGCGGGCGTGCCGTTCTGAATTGCTTCGATGCCGAAAGGGATTCACATGTCCGACAGCACCGACCTGTTCGAGATCATGCGCACGAACCGGTCCATGCGACGGCTGAAGCCGGACCCGGTGCCGGACGCCCTGATCGAGAAAGTTCTGGAGGCCGGCGTATGCGCCGCCAATGGCGGCAACACCCAGCGCTGGCGCTTCCTGGTGGTCAAGGACAGGGCGATCAAGAAGGCCGTCCAGGTGCTCTACAAGCGCGCCTTCGACGAGGTGGTCGGGCCGCGTTACCGAGGCAGCGCCCCGCCGCCCGGCGTCACCGCGGAGCGCTATCAACGCCAGCACGCCGCGGTCGAGTACCTGACCGAGCATTTCCACGAGGCGCCGGTCTGGATCGTGGCCTGCCTGGAAGATGAGTCGCCCACGCGCTGGTCCGGCGCGTCGATCTATCCGGCAGTGCAGAACATGCTGCTGGCGGCACGAGCCTTGGGCCTCGGCGCGACGCTGACCACGCGGCACCTGCTGCATGCGAAGGAAGCGGAGACCGCGCTGGGCCTGCCGTCGGGTGTGCATTCGTATGCAATTATACCGATTGGCTACCCGATGGGGCGGTTCGGCCCGGTCGGCCGGGGCGAGCTTAAGGATGTGGTGTTCCAGGACCGATGGGGTCAGCCATTCGCCGCTGCCTCCTCGTAGCGGCGGCGCGGGGTCAGGAAGCCGGGATCGCGGGAGTTGCCCGGCGCAGGACGGCGGCGATCTTATCCAGACTGAACGGCTTCTCCACAATCCAGCAGCCGCGCGCCATCCGGCTTCGCAGCGCATCATCTCCGGCATATCCGGTGACAAACACGACGGGCAGGCCAGGAACCAGCCCGGCCGCCGCATCGGCCAACTCGGCGCCGTTCATGCCCGGCATGGCGAAGTCGGCGACCAGCAGATCGAAATGCCGGGTCTGCAACAGCTCCAGCGCCTGCTCACCGCCGGGGGCCTCCGCGACATTGTGTCCCAGCTCGATCAGCATATCGCGCGCCGAGGCACGCGCGCCGGCATCATCGTCGACCAGCAGCACCTCCAGCGGACGCGCCGGATCTGCTGACGGCTCCTCGTTGTCCTCGATGGAATCATCCGCACGTGGCAGGTAGACGCTCACGGTCGTTCCGCGCCCAGGTTCGCTGTCCAGCGTCGCGGTACCGCCGAGTTGGTTTGCAAAACCGTGCACCATCGACAGTCCAAGACCGGTTCCTTGCCCCGGACCCTTTGTCGTGAAGAACGGCTCGAACGCGCTACGCCTGACCTCTTCAGCCATTCCGCTACCGGTATCCTTGACCGCGACCAGCACGTAGTCGCGGGGCGCCAGCCCGGGGGGCACATCAGCCTCCGGCTGAACGTTGCGCGTGATGAAGGTCACCGAGCCGCCATCCGGCATCGCGTCGCGGGCATTGGTCACCAAATTCAGCAGCACGAGTTCGAGCTGCGTCGGGTCGGCGAGAGCACGCCACAGACCCTGCTCCAGGTCGTAGCCGACCCGCACAGCACCGCCGCACGCGCGCCGCAACAGCTCCTCGGCATCCCGGATCAGGTCGTTGATGGCCACCGGCCGCGGCGCGATGACCTGCTTGCGCGCAAATGAAAGCATTTGCACGGTCAGCCGTGCGCCGCGTTGCGCCGCCTGCTGTGCAATCGTGAGCTGGCGGACCAGCCGCGGGTCCTGCACCCGCCGGAGCGCCAGCTCCAACGAGCCCAGTACCGGCGGCCAGCAGATTATTGAAATCGTGCGCCACACCGCCGGTCAGCCGACCCAGCGCCTCCAGCTTCGCCGCCTGTTGGAGTGCCATTTCCGCCCGCTGGCGGCGCTCGGTTTCATCCAGCAGCACCTGCAAGCCCGCCTGCTCCCGTGCGGCGTGCTTCATGGCACGCCTGGACGTCAGCACCAGCGCCGTGGACGCCAGCACCGCGAAGGCGGCGAATATTGCCAGGTGCTGGTACCATTCCGCCAGCACCTGCTGCATGTCGAGCGTATAGAGCACCACCAGGTCGGTCTGGTGAACGGTGCGGTAGGCGAACAGCTTTTCGCGATGGTCATACTGGGCACGCGCCTCGCCTATCCCGTTATCCGGGCTGCGCGCTACTGCCCGCATCACCGGCCGGTCGGGACCGAGCACGTAAGACAATCGCGGTTCCGACGGATACCTTACCAGGATGGTGCCATCCCGGCGCAACAGCGCGGCCGATGCGCCCCGATGCCAGGCCAGCACCGACTCGTAGAAGTCGCGGAAATATTCCGGCGACAGCGTTACCGCCGCAATTCCGTCGAAATGCCCGTCCGTCACGCGCGCCCGACTGACCACGAACCCGGCTGTCCCGGCCGCCCGGCCATCAAATGGCGAGGTGACCAACAGCCCGAGCTGGCCCTTGATGGCGGCCTGGAAATAATCGCGGTCGCGGTCATCGTACGGATACATGGGAAAGGCGCGGCTACTGACGGAGTTGAAGCCGTTCGGGTCCACGAAGAAAGCCGACTGAAGCTGCGGCAACTGCCGGGTCAACCCAAACAGGAACTGATGCACAGCTTCCGACTGGCTGATCTCCGTCCAGCTCATACCCTTTACACGCTGCGTCTGCAGATCGAGCGCCAGCGTCGCGATCTGCATAACTGCATCGGCGTGCTCGGCGAGTGCGTGGGTCGTCGCGGCCGCGGTCTCCCGTGCGCGGGCCATAACCGAGGAGTGGTCGTACCATGCCGCCGCTCCGAACATGAGGACGGGCGCGAGAATGGATGCAGCCAGCCATCCAGCGGCAGCCTGCTCCCGGCGCTTGGCTTTCGCCGGTACAAGTCGGACCATCAGACGATTCTAGCGGCGTCGCCGGTGGACCCCGATGCCATCATGCGTCACGTTACGGTGATCGGCCGAAGCGGAGGAGAAAACGCATGACCTCGCAAGTCGAATACAGGGTCCAGGCGTGCAACACCGCGCGCGAGTCCGAAAACAAGATCCACGACGATGCCGTCGCCAAGCGGTTCGGCTTCAGCGGCGGGCTGGTGCCGGGCGTGGATGTATATGCGTACATGGTGCATGCGCCGGTGGCTTTCTGGGGCCGCGCGTGGCTGGAGCGTGGCTTTGCCGAATGTCGCTTTCTCAGTCCCGTCTATGATGGGGACGAGGTTGTGGTGCTTGCGGACGAGACCGCCGACGGCCTCGGCCTGCAGCTACAGAGCGGCGCCCGGAACTGCGCGATCGGCGTGACCTCGCTGCCGCGTGGCGCACCACCTGCGGGCGAGTTCGACGCGCCGCCGCCGCCACCCGAGGATCGGCCGCCAGCCGACGAAGCCACGCTCGCTGTGGGCCGGCTGCTCGGCATGCGGCCGCTGGAGCTGGCGCCCGACTACGCTGCGCAGTATCTGGCTGGGCTTCGCGAGACCGACCCGCTGTATGCAGATGAAGGGCTGGCGCATCCGGGCCTTATCCTGCGCACCTGCAACTGGGCGCTGAGCCATAATGTCGTGCTCGGTCCATGGATGCATGTCGGCAGCACGATGCAGAACCTTGGCCTCGCGCATGTCGGCGACGAACTGAACGTACGGGCGCGCGTGACGGCGAATTACGAGCGCAAAGGGCATCGGTTCGTCGAACTGGACGGGATCGTGCTGGCCGGCGACCGTTCGGTCGCACGGGTAAAGCATGTGGCGATCTATCGACCACGACAGGTGTCGGAAGCGGCGGACGCGTAATCAGACGAAGCGCGGCATCTGGTCGGTCAGCCGACGCATCCGCAGCACATCAAGATCGCTTGCCAGCATCAAAAATCCCCTGGCGCAATCACGTTCTGCGGTCGCGGCCCAAGCAGCGCCGCCCGCATCGTCTCCGCACCCTTCACCCGGATGTCGTCCCATGCCTCCGGATCGTGAAACGCCGAGTGCGGCGTGATGATCAGCCGCCCCTCCACCCAGGGCTCTCGCGCGCGATAGGCGCGGATCAGCTCGGGCACCGGATCCACCGGCGGTTCCACCGGCAGCACATCCAGCCCCACTCCGGCGAGGTGTTCCTGCTTCAGCAGCTCCGCCACCGCATCGATATCGATGATCGGGCCGCGCGCGGTGTTCACGACCACCGCGCCCTTGGGGAGCAGCGCGAGTTCGTCCCGCCCAAGCAGTCCGCGGGTTTCCGGCGTCAGCGGCGCATGGACCGAGAGCGTATCGGTCTGGCGCAAAAGGTCTTCGAGGGTCGTGCGCGCGTCCGATGCCCAGCGCCAGCTCCGCGCCGTTCGGGCGATACGGATCGAAGAACACCACGCGGAAACCGAACGCCTTCGCCCGCAGGGCCACCGCGGTGCCGATGCGGCCGAGCCCGACGATCCCGAAGGTCTGCACGGAGGATCGCCGGATCAGCGGATCAAATACGGCTCGCCAGGTCGCCGGAGGGTCCTGCCGCTGCCATTCATGGTGCAGCAGCAATCCCGCGCCGCAGCGCCAGGGCGAGCGCCATGGCGTGATCGGCAACCTCCGTGGTGCCGTAATCGGGCACGTTGCAGACCATGATCTGGCGCTCGGCAGCCGCCTTGCGATCGATGCCGTCGTAACCGACGCCCATGCGGCAGACCACGCGAAGCCTGGTGAAGCGGGCCAGATCGGCGGCGGAGACGCGCTGGCGCAGGATCATCAGGCCATCGGCGGCGGCGCAGTCCTCGTCGGACAGTTCCGACAGCAGCTTCGTGCCGCGCACCACGATGCGCACGTCGGGGCCGTAGATGCGGCGTTCCACGCTGTCGTCCGGGTAATTGTCTTCGGGATAGAGCACAGTCCAGCGCATTCGTTCCGACCTGATTATCTGATGACGAACGGTTTTGCCCCGGTTCGCCCCCTCCCGCAACGGCAGGGCTGGTCGTAGTCTCGCCGGCGACCCTTAGGTGGAGCAATCTGCGATGAACGGCGCCGAATCCCTTGTGCACACGCTGCTGGCGAGCGGCGTCGATACGTGTTTCGCCAATCCCGGCACCTCGGAGATGCATTTCGTTGCTGCCCTGGACCGGATTCCCGGCATGCGCTGCGTGCTGGGCCTGTTCGAGGGCGTGGTGACCGGTGCGGCGGACGGGTATGCGCGGATGGCCGGCAAGCCGGCCGCGACCCTGCTGCATTGCGGGCCGGGCCTGGCGAACGGGTTGGCGAACCTGCACAACGCGCGGCGGGCCTCCACCGGCATCGTCAACGTCGTGGGGGATCAGGCGACGTATCACCGGCCGCTGGACGCGCCGCTGACGGCGGATACCGAGGGATGGGCGCGGCCGGTTTCGGGCTGGGTAAGGACGGCGACCGAGGCGGCGACGGTGGGGCGGGATGCGGCCGCCGCGGTGCAGGCGGCGCGCACGGCGCCGGGGCAGATCGCGACGCTGGTGCTGCCGGCGGATACCGCCTGGACCGAGGGGGGCGTGGTGGCGGCGCGGCTGGACCCGCCCGCACGGCCGATTTCGGACCCGCATCAGGTGGCCGTGTCGGCGCGGATGCTGCGCCGGCGGGAGCCGACGCTGATCCTGCTGGGCGGCGACGCGCTGCGGGCGGAGCCGCTGGAGATGGCGCATCGGATCGCCGCGGCGAGCGGGGCGAAGCTGATGGCGCCGGGCTCCAATGGGCGGGTGGCACGGGGACGCGGGCGGGTGCCGGTGAACCGCATTCCTTACCCGGTGGACCAGGCGGTGAAGGCGCTGTCGGAGTTCCGCCACATAATCCTGGTATGCGCCCGCAAGCCGGTCATTTTCTTTGCTTATCCAAACAAGCCGGGGACGCCGGTACCGCCTGAGGCCGAGCTGCACATCCTGGCACGGCCGGAGCAGGACCCGGCGGACGCTCTGGCACGGCTGGGCGAGGAGCTGGGGGCCCGGCCGGCGGCGGTGCGCGATGCGGGACCTCGGCCGGAGCCGGTTCGGGGCGCGCTGACGCCGGAGAACGTGGCGCAGTGCCTCGCGGCGCTGCTGCCGGAGCAGGCGGTGGTGGCGGACGAGGCGGTTACCTTCGGTCGCGGGTTTTTCCCGGCCACTTATGTCGCGCGCGCCGCACGACTGGCTGCAGGTGACCGGTGGCGCGATCGGCGGCGGGATGCCGCTGGCGACCGGGGCGGCGGTGGGGGCGCCGGGGCGGCGGGTGGTGAACCTGCAGGCCGACGGCTCGGCGATGTACACATTGCAGGCGCTGTGGACGCAGGCGCGCGAACGGCTGGATGTGACGACGATTGTGTTTTCCAACCGGAAATACGCGATCCTGATCGGGGAGCTGGCGAATGTGGGAGCCAACCCAGGACGGACGGCAATGGACATGCTGGACCTGGGCAACCCGGACCTGAACTGGGTGGGGCTGGCGAACGCGATGGGCGTAGAGGCGACCCGGGCGGAGAACTGCGAGGCGTTTTCCGATCTCTTCGCGGCATCGGTCGGGCGGAAGGGACCGTTCCTGATCGAGCTGGTGGTATAATATCGACTGTTGCGGACATAAACTCTCGGGCTGTCCCGTCATGGCCGCCACCCTCGTCATGGCCGGGCTTGTCCTGGCGATCCACGACTTTGGCTGCCGCCGAGCGAAAAGTCGTGGCTGCCCGGCCGGCGCCGGGCTTGACGAGGGAAGCGCCTGAAAAGTCAATGTCCGGGACAGTTGATATAATGGCGACATGGTAAACACGGGAATCGCCATATCGGCGCGGCCGATGACGCTGCTGTGGCCTCTGTACGTGGTCATATTCATCGGTTTCATCGGATACAGCCTGATGATCACCGTGTTCACGCCGATGCTGCTGCGCGGCGACAGCGCGATGCTGCCGGCATCGGCCGGGGCGGCGCAGCGCACGATCGTGCTGGGGGTGCTGCTTTGCCTTTATCCGCTGGGCCAGTTCATCGGGTCGCCGATCCTGGGGGGTTGTCGGACCGGCTGGGCAGGCGGCCGGTACTGCTGGTTTCGCTGGCGGTGACGACGGCGTGCTATGCGGTGATCGGCGTGGCGCTGGGACTGGCGAACTTGCCGCTGCTGGGCGTGGCGTCGCTGGCGCCGGGCTGGCGGAGGCGAATATCGTCACGGCACAGAGCGCGATCACCGACCTGGTGCCGCCTGCTCAGCGCAACCAATATTTCGGCTACATCTACATGAGCGCCAGCCTGGCCTACATCGTCGGGCCGCTGGCGGGGGGCAAGCTGGCCGATCCGCAGATCAGCCCGTGGTTCGGCGATGCGACGCCGTTCTGGGTGGTGTTCGTGCTGCTGGTGCTGACGGTGCTCGCGGTGCTGCTGCTGTTCCGGGAGACCAGGGCGCCGGGGGTTTTCCATGGCGGGCGCGGATGGACGGCGGCGCTGGCCAGCATGGCGGTGGTGTTCACCGCTGCGCGGCTGCGGCGCTTCTATGGGGTGAATTTCCTGATCTACATCGCGATATTCGGTTTCTTCCGGTCCTATCCGATGTACCTGGTGGACCGGTTTCATCTGGGGGTTTCCGCGGTTTCCGAGTTCGTGGCATGGGTGGGCGTGCCGATCGTGCTGGCCAATCTGGGGGTGACCGGATTACTGACGCGGCTGGTGTCGGTGCGGCGGCTGACGGTCTGGTCGGCGGCGCTGACCGGGATCTGTATGGTTGCGATCGTCCTGCCGCGTGGGCAGGCGGCGCTGTGGCCCATCCTGTTCTGCACCGCCGCGGCGCTGGCGGTGTGTCTGCCGTCCTGCGCGACGCTGCTTTCCAACGCGGCGGAAGGTGAGGATCAGGGGCGGGTGATGGGAAGCAACCAGGCGATCCAGGTGGGGGCGGAGGCGCTGTCCGGCGTGGTGGCGGGGCTGCTGGCGGCGGTGGTGATCAAGCTGCCGCTGGTGGTGCTGGGCGGGACGGCGATGGTGGCGGCGGCGCTGGTGATGGTGGCGGTTTAGGCGTGGTTGTTGCCGGGTTGTGTTCGGGGTCGCAGGATTGGAATCGCCAGTGCTGGTGGGGGTGTCTCTCGTAGCGGTGGCGACATCGCATGGTTGCTTCGGACGGGAAGGCGACATTTCTGGTTTGCGCGTCGCCGGAAGTCTCGAGGCCAAGCACTTGGTGCGGTGCCGGCGGGTTTTTGCACCGGACTGCTGGGGTAGTCGGCATCGTGCGCAATTGGGTGCTATATTGAAATTGGGCTGATCGCGCTATAGAAGGGCGTAAGCGTGTAAATGGGTAGTCTTTCAGGTGCAGATCGTCTCGGCAACCGAAGTCTTCACACCAAATGCCTTCCCCGCACTGAATTATGTCACACGGGAGCAAGAACTTTGATGGTCAAGTTAAAAACGGACTTTTGACGCCCGGGATCGTGGTCTCGGTGTCTGGGCCCTCGAAATCCGGCAAATCGGTTCTGGTGCAGATGGTCGCCGGCAAGGACAATTTGATCCGCGTTTTTGGCGCCCAAATCAAGGCGGCGGAGGATGTCTGGAGCTTTGCTCTCGATTGGATGGATAGTCCAACAGCTAGAACAGCCCAGAGCGGAACGAGCGAGACGAAGACGAGCGCCGGAGGCGGGTCAGTGAGTGTTGGCGCTCCCGGCATCTTTGCCGCCGGAGGCCAAGGCAGTTACTCGCGGGCCAGATGGCTCCAACACCACCGAAGTAGTCTCGCGGAGCAGGGGAGGGATGGCGCAGGTCGCTCGTGAGGTCGGCAATTCCGCTTACGTGCTTTTCCTGGACGACTTCCACTACATGCCACGCGACCTTCAGGCAGACGTGGCCAAACAACTCAAGGCAGCCGCCGAGCTTGGAATCAAAACCTGTGTCGCGAACGTACCGCACCGGGCAGATGACGTAGTCCGGGCTAATCCCGAGCTGCGAGGCCGGGTGCAAAGCGATCGATATGGAATACTGGAGAAATGCCGAGCTTGAAAAAATCGGCCTGGATGGCTTCCCGCATCTTGAACATGGCAGTGGATGCCCGACTTCATTCAACGCCTAGCCGTTGAGGCTCTGCGGATCGCCGCAGCTCATGCAGGCCCTCTGCTTGCAGACCTGCTTTTCACTAAACGTCTACGAGACGTTACCGCAGGAAGAAGCAGTTTTCCGCCGCCCGAGCAGAACCTCCATCAGATATTGGCCTCGACTGCGACACTCGCCGATTCCAGCACGCTTGTTGAGACACTGCATGGGGGACCGAAGACGCACGGCATGGACCGCAACCAGTATCGATTCAATGACGGGACGGAGGGCGATGTCTACCGGGCCGTGCTTCTGGCGATTGCTGCCGATCCTCCGATAATGAGCCTGTCCTATCGTGACGTGCTAAATCGCGTGAATGCCGTGTGCACCGGAAAGGCACCCAGCGGCCGGAACGTCAGCGATGCCTGTGAGCAGATCAGCCGGCTTGCAGCGAAAACCGTGAAGGCCAACAGCATCGAAGCCGCCCCACCTATCGAATGGGACAAGAGCACGGACCCCGAAAACCTCCACCTGGTTGAGCCTTACTTCCTGTTCTATCTCCGGTCTTCGTCAATTCTCCAGACGTTGGGGCGGATAGGTCACAATGCGTCGAACGCTGCGCAGGGACAAATTCCGTTTTAGATCCCTTGTCGCTACCCGGCGCGTTCTCGGGAACGGTCTGTCACCCACACGAATTTCGTCTGGCAAGCCTCGAAATCATCGGGTAAGTCACATTCGTGGCTGTATCTGCCACAACTCGCTCGCCCGCCTTGCGCTGGGGTGCGGGGTGAAGGTGGGCTTGCGGCCGAATTGCACGCTCGTCGCCTTGGCATCGGGGCGGCTTCGGTCCTGTGCGCTCTGCCATTGGTCGGCGTTTGATCGTCGCAGGCCGCCCGCATGCTGCATCTCGCGATCTATGAGCGGGAGATCGCTGGCGCCGTAAGACAAGCGTTCGCGACGCGGGCACGCAGGCATAGCTGTAAATCATGCCATAACTCCGCATCAGGATTTTGCGTCACGGAAGCACAGCCGCATCAGTGGCCCAGGTCTAAGGGGCTCGCAAATTTTGTGGAAACTGCTGTAGCTGAATACCCACCGACCTAAAGGTCGGCAAGGTGGCCTTGAAAAGGCGGGAATGATTGATACGCTGTTACGGTCTCTACTGGACAGGCAAATACCAACCTCAAGGAAGGAGCCGACCGTTCCGGGTAACGTGTGAGTTAAGTAATAGCTTCGACCTTCGAAGGAGGATGCAGTGCCAAAAATCACGTCGCCCATAGGTTTCCTGTTGATTTCTGCCATCCTTGCAACGGCTTCGCTCGGCGCAAGCTCTGGGGCAAATGCTAACAGCCTGGGCGTCTATGGTTTCCTCTACAGTGGCGGGAGCTTCACCCAACTCGGCGCGCCGGGCGCGTGCGTTGCCGGAGCCAATGGGATCAACGACGCCGGGCGGTCGTCGGGACTTTTCTTGACAGTTCGGGCACACACGGCTTCCTCGAAACCGGTGAAATCTTTACCCCACTCGACGTGCCCGGCGCCACCTCCACATACGCAAACGGCGTTAACGACGTTCGGCAGATCATCGGGATATCATCCCGCCCTGGCCCACTCTACGACGGCTTCCTCGACTCGGGCGGGAGCCTCACGCCAGCTCGACATACCTGGCGCAACCTTAACCGAGGCCCTCGGCATCAATGACGCGGGGCAGATCGTCGGGTTCTTTGGCAACAGCACGGCGGTCGGCCACGGCTTCCTCTACAACGAAGGGAATTTTACCCAACTCGACGCGCCGGGCGCGATCTTTACATATGCCGACGGCATCAATGACGCCGGGCAGATTGTCGGAATTTTTGACGACAGCCCGGCTACCACGGCTTCGTCGACACGGACGGGAGCTTCACGCAATTGGATGTGCCAGGCGCAACCGTTACTGAAGTTACCGGCATCAATGGCGCCGGGCAGATTGTCGGGTTTTTCAACAACAGCACGGAAGTCCACGGCTTTTTAGATAATCGCGGGAGCTTTACCCAACTCGACTGGCCTGCGCCGATCGGGACGGAGGTAACATATACCGAGGCCAACGGCATCAACAACGCTGGGCAGATCGTCGGCGATTTTGAAACGGCGGCAGTAGTCCCGGAGCCGAAGTCCCTCACGCTTCTTGGCATCGGTCTTACCTTCATCGGACTTGTCAGGATGCGACGCCATACGACCTCGCCCAAGCCATGAACATTTTCCGAGGGTGCGTGCGAAATCGGCCGTGTCCGATGAGATTTCTTGAGGAGACGTTGATACATTTCGCGGAAATCCCATCCGAGCGACACCTGGTCCTCCGTTGTAGTCATCCACCCGACCCCTACGTCCACGAAGAGTTGCGGTGTGAAACCAAAAGCTCATCGATCGAAATGCTCAAGGACTTTGCAACTTTGGGTTTTTCGTTACCCGTATACGCAAAAGGCTGTTATGTTTGTCGAAGAATGCGGCGATTGGTTTCGGATGCGCGCGTTCGTTGCCGGTTGACCTGTTCCGCCCGGGCAGATTGCGGCAGAAGACATCGGTAGACGGTCCACGAACGATAGACTGCTTGCCGGCGACGATTGGTTGCACGGACATGGGCGAGCAGGTTCAGTTACAACGAATGCTGATTGGAGAAAGTCGATGGCTGACAGCGAAAGCTCTGAGGAGCCCGACCTCGTTGCCGGCCGGACCTGCGGCGAATGCAATGTCTGCTGCACCGCGCTGACGATCGACGATCCGGAGCTGCAGAAGGTGCAGGGTTATCACTGCCCGCATTCCCAGCGCGACAATAGCTGCGGCATCTACGCGACGCGGCCGCACACCTGCCGGGCGTTCTTTTGCGGCTGGCGACGCCTGAAATGGATCCGCGAACCGCTGCGGCCGGACAAATCGGGCGTGCTGGTGCGGCTGCACGGGGAGGTTTCAAAGAAAACCGGCGCCCGACGGATGGGGGTGATGTTCACGCTGCTGACCAACGCTTCGCTGAAGGCGGAGGGGCTGGCGGAATCGGTCGCCGCGGCCGTGTCAGCGGATGTGCCGGTGTATCTGCATATTCCCGGGCCGCCCGGCTACACCGCGGCGCAGGTGCGCGTCAACGAGGTGCTGCACGCGGCGGTTCATGCCCGCGACAAGGAGGCGCTGCTGGGCATCCTGCGAGAGGTGCGGGCGCGAGGGCGGACGGGGAAGTTCAAGCCGATCGTGCTGGGCCGTGGCGGAGATGAGGAGGCCGGGGGAACGAGCGGGGACGCGTGCGTAGCTCGTAGCTGCGGGATGGCGTTCTCGGCTGTCGGAATCGCTGAGCCGTCGCGTTTCGACGTTGCGGGGATGATATTGGCGGCCCGATGCGCTGACTTGATACAAAGTCGGGCTCCGAGACGTAGATGGCCGGGACAAGCCCGGCCATGACGGGTTGGCAACGTTTGGGGCCGCCGATCGCAGTCGTGATGGACCGTGCTTCGCCGGGCATGACGAATGGACGCGTCTGCCGCGTGTATCACACCGGTTCCACGAACCGGTCCAGCACGCGCTTGTCGCCGGACTTGTCGAAGGCGATGTCGAGCCGGTCGTCGTCCGCGGCGGTAACGGTGCCGTAGCCGAACTTCTGGTGGAACACGCGCGGCGCCGACCGAGATCGCGTTCGCCCGTGCCGGCCGCACCGGCTGCTCCCACACGTCCGTCACCTTCGCCCGGCGCGCGACCAGGGGGAACTGGCCGGTGAAGATGGTGGGCGCTGTCAAGCGCGCGTCCCGCGCCAGCGCCGCGGAGCCGGTGCGCTCGATCTCGGCGTCCGGCAGCTCGTCGATGAAACGGCTCGGGATGCTGGTCTGCCAGTTGGCATAGATCCGCCGGTTGGCGGCATGACTGACGATCGCACGGCGACGCGCGCGGGTCAGGCCGACATAGGCCAGCCGCCGTTCCTCCTCCAGCCCCTTCGCGCCGGATTCGTCCATGGACCGTTGATTGGGAAACAATCCTTCCTCCCACCCGGGCAGGAACACGGTGTCGAACTCCAGGCCCTTGGCGCCGTGCAGGGTCATCAGCGACACGCGGTCGCCTTCCGCGTTCTCCTCGTTTTCCATCACCAGCGACACGTGATCCAGGAAGCCGGTCAGGGTTTCAAAATCGGCCAGCGCGCGCAGCAACTCCTTCAAATTCTCCAGCCGTCCCGGCGCTTCCGGCGATTTGTCCTTCTGCCACATGCCGGTGTAGCCGCTCTCATCGAGCACCGTTGCAACGGTAACCACATGGCCATCGCGGTCGAGCAGCTCCCGCCAGCGGGCGAAGCTGCGCAGAAACTCGGTCACCGCGTCCTTGACCTTGCCGCGCAAGCCGCCGTCGGCGACCAGTTGCCCGGCTGCCTCGAACAGCGGCACGCCGCCTTCGCGCGCGGCTTCGTGCAGCGACCGCATCGCCGCCTCACCGACGCCGCGGCGGGGCACGTTGATGATGCGCTCGAACGCCAGATCGTCCGCCGGCTGCACCAGCACCCGCATATAGGCGATGGCGTCGCGGATCTCCTGACGCTCATAGAAGCGCAGGCCGCCGACCACGCGGTAGGGAATCCCGAGCACGATCAGCCGCTCCTCGAACGCACGGGTCTGGAAGCCGGCGCGGACCAGCACCGCCATTTCCGCCAGCGGATTGCCGTCGCGCCGCAGCGCCTCGATGCGCTCGCCGACCATGCGGGCTTCCTCGTCGGAGTCCCACAGGCCGACGATGCTGACTTTCTCGCCGCCGTTCGCGTCGTGGCGGCCCGGACGCAGCGTCTTGCCCAACCGTCCTTCATTGTGCGCGATCAGCGCGGAGGCGGCCGACAGGATGGGCGCGGTGGACCGGTAGTTGGCTTCCAGCCTGACGATCGCCGCGCCGGGGAAGTCCTTCTCGAAGCGCAGGATGTTCTCCACCTCCGCGCCGCGCCAGGAATAGATGGACTGGTCGTCGTCGCCGACACAGCAGATGTTGCGGTGACCCTGCGCCAGCAGCCGCAGCCAGAGATATTGCACCAGGTTGGTGTCCTGGTACTCATCGACCAGGAGATAGCGGAACGTGCGGTGATACTGCGCCAGCACATCCGACTGGGTGCGCAGGATTTCCGTCATGTGCAGCAGCAGGTCGCCGAAATCGACCGCGTTCAGGGCCGCCAGCCGCGCCTGATAGGCGGCGTACAGTTCACGCGCCCGGCCGTCGGCGAAATCGGTATCTTCAGCCGGCGTGACGCGGGTCGGGGTCAGGCCGCGGTCCTTCCAGCGCTGGATCGCCGCCATCATGGCCGGCGGCGCCCAGCGCCTGGCGTCGATGCGGGCGGCCTCCATCACCTGTTTCAGCAGGCGAAGCTGGTCATCCGAGTCCAGGATCGAGAATCCCGCCGACAGGCCCGACATATTCCGCATGGCGGCGCAGCATGCGCGCGCAGAGCGAATGGAATGTGCCCAGCCACAGGCCTTCGACCGGGCGCCCCAGGATCGCGCCGACGCGTTCGCGCATCTCGCGCGCCGCCTTGTTGGTGAAGGTGACGGCCAGCACCTGGCCGGGCGAGGCACGGCCGGTCAGCAGGATGTGCGCGAAGCGGGTGGTCAGCACCCGGGTTTTCCCGGTGCCGGCGCCGGCCAGCACGAGCAGCGGCCCGTCGAGCGTCTCGACCGCCGCCCGCTGCTCTGGGTTCAGCCGGGCCAGGTAGTCGGTCATCAGCGTTCGGCGACGGGTCTCACGCCGAGTATATGGGCGATCGCGTAGGTCAGGTCCGGGCGGTTCAGCGTGTAGAAATGGAATTCGTCCACGCCGTTGGCCTGCAGCAGCCGGACCTGCTCGGCGGTGACGATGGCGGCCACTATGCGGCGGATCTCGGGGTCGTTGTCGGTGCCCTCGAACATGCGGCCGAGCCAGCCGGGGATCGCGGTGCCGCACATGCCGCTGATCCGCGCTGCCTGGGCGTAGTTGGATACCGGCAGGATGCCCGGCACGATCGGGGCGGTGATGCCGGCGGCGAGGCAGCGGTCCAGGAACCGCAGATAGACGGAGGTGTCGAAGAAGAACTGGGTGATCGCCCTTGTGGCCCCGGCGTCCAGCTTGCGCTTCAGATTGTCGAGGTCGCCGTCGGGGCTGGGCGCCTGCGGATGGGTTTCGGGGTAGGCGGCGACCGAGATTTCGAAATCAGCGACCCGTCGCAGGCCGGCCACCAGCTCGGCCGCGTAGCAATAGCCGTCCGGGTGCGGTTCATAGGGCGTGTCGGGCGGCGGGTCGCCGCGCAGGGCGACAATGTGGCGCACGCCGGCTGCCCAGTATTGATGGGCGACGTCCGTCACCTCGTCGCGGCTGGCGCCGACGCAGGTCAGGTGGGCGGCCGGGATCAGGGCGGTTTCCCGAACGATGCGGGCCACCGTCGCGTGGGTGCGCGCGCGCGTGGTCCCGCCGGCGCCATAGGTGACCGAGACAAAGCGGGGGCGTAGCGGTTCGAGGCGGCGGATGCAGCCCCAGAGCTGTGTCTCCAATGCCTCGGTCTTCGGCGGAAAGAACTCGAAGGACAGCAGAGGCGGCTCCGGCCCGGATAATGGCGCCGGCAGCCCGGCCACCCGCGGGGCGGTCAGCCAGCGCTCCAGAGTGGGCTGCACCAATCCGGCCCGATGGGGAGAATCGTGGCTCATGGGCTCCCTTCGCCTGATTCGCCGCCGGGTGCAATCGAAGAGTCGGATTGCACATCGTTCATCCCATGCTACAAGCCGATCACGGACAGCTTAACCCCCTTGGTGTTCCCATTTACCGCCAACCATGGCAGGGATTTGCCGCCCAACGCTCTCACGCGCGGCTTTGGCCGCTTCCGGACCCTGAGGAGCATGATGCGCGTTACGTCCCGTTTGCGGCTTTCGGCTGCCGTTGTCGCGCTGTTGGGCGGCCTGTCGGGGTGTGCAACGCCGCCGCCGGCCTCGGACCCGGCGGCGGTGGCGGAATTCCGGCAGTCCAACGATCCGCTGGAGCCGACCAATCGTGTGCTGTACCGGGTCAATGAGGCGCTGGACAACTACCTGTTGCGCCCAGCGGCCATTGCCTACCGGGACGTGTTTCCGGATCCGGTCCGCAACTCCATCCATAATGAGCTGAACAACCTGGCCACGCCGGTCAAGCTCGGCAACGACATGCTGCAAGGCAAGCCACGGCTGGCCGGCAACACCTTCATGCGGTTTGTGATCAATACCACGGTGGGCGGGCTGGGGCTGTTCGACCCAGCCTCCCACTGGGGCTATCCGGACCACGACACCGATTTCGGGATCACGCTGGCGATCTGGGGCGCGCCGGAGGGGCCGTTCCTGTTCCTGCCGCTGCTCGGGCCGACCAATCCGCGGGATGCGGCGGGCCGTGGGGTGGACATCGCGGCCGATCCGCTCGGCCGGTTCGGTCAGGGAGCGATAGTGACCGGGTTGAACTGGGGACATTTCGTCGTGAACGTCGTGGACGCGCGGTCGCGGGTGCTGGGTGATATCTCTGCGATCAAGAAGACGGCGCTTGATCCGTATGCGACGTTCCGCAGCCTTTACCGACAGCACCGGGACGCCCAGATCGACGATATCCGAAACTTCAACCAACGTACCGTGCCGGCGTGGTATCCCCAGCCACCGACTGCGCCTACATCCCGCTGAATCTGAAGCGAGCCCCCACATGCTGCCACGACGCCTTGTCCTGATCTCCGGTGCCGCCGCTGTGGCTGCCGGCCTACGCACGCGACACGCCGCCGCGCAATTGGCGAGCGGTGCCGCCAGCTTCATCAAAGGTACCGGCGACCAGTTGATGCAGGTGGTCAACGGGGGAGGATCGACCGACCAGAAATCCGCGGCGCTGGCCCAGATCATTGATAGCAGGGTCGATGTGAACGGGATCGCGCGGTTCTGCCTGGGCCGGTTCTGGCGGGTTGCAACCCCCCAACAGCAGCAGCAATACCTGGACTTGTTCCATCGTGTGCTGGTTGCCAGCATCGATGCCAAAATCGGCGAATATCAAGGCGTGACCTTCACGATCGGGCGGACCGTTGCGCAGGCGGACGGGGACGTCGTGTCCTCGATTATCAACCGGCCAGGCCAGGCGCCGGCGAATGTCGACTGGGTCGTGCAGAATGTGAACGGATCGCCGAAGATCGTGGATGTCGTCGCGGACGGCACGTCATTGCGGCTGACCCAGCGCAGCGATTACTCGTCGTTCATCGTGCATAACAAAGAAAGCATTCAGGCGCTGCTGGACGCGATGAAAAAGCAAGTCAGCAGTTGAGGGCTGAGGTGCACGCCCGGAGATGGGTGGAGGCAAGGGATGCCTCACCCGCCCGGGCTGACTGAAAGCCGCGAGGTCGTGTAAGCGGCGATCTGTTCCCATTGTGCCTTCGCGGATGCGAGGTGGAGCTTTTCCAGAAAGCTGCCCAGCACGTCGCTTTTGGCCGCCTTGATCTGGTCCATGACCGATTGCAGGTCGGTTCGCGATGACACGACCGATCCCAGCAGGAACGCCAGCCCACGATCCGCCGCCTGGCGGCTGGCTTCCAGCTTCTGGAATGAAGTCGAGATCTGCCCGATCGAGGTGGTGAATTCGGCCTTGATGCGGCTGAACTTGTCCGGCAGCCCGTCCTGGCAATGATGGGTGCTGGCCTGCTGCTGCAAACTGGCCAGGGCTGTCCGGGCGGATTGATCGGCGCCGTCGATCGCCTGCTTGATCGCCGGACCGTAGGCACTCTGCTGCTGCAGAGCCGCTGCGAGGGATTTCGTCGCGTTATCGAGTTGCGCTGCGTTGGCCGCCAGATTGTTGACCAGATCCTGCAAGGCCTGGGTGACCGCCTGGCGCTGCTGGTCGTTGGGACCCTGACCTGCCTTGATCTGTTGCTGGGTGGTCAGCACCACGTTGGCCGCGTTGTCGAATCGGACGCTGAACGCGGGAATGGACTTGATCCAGTCCTGAAACGGCGCATAGGCCCTGGGGAAGTTATTGGCGCTTTGCGCTGCCTGCGTGAGGATCTGATTCAGCCTGTTGCGGGTCCAGGTGAAGTCCACCTTCGCATTCCAGGTTTCCGTGGTGTTCTGGGTGCACGTCCCGAAACCCCACCAGGCATGCTCGCTGCACCAGGTGCATCTGGTGGACAGATCGTAAGGACCCATCGGAGTTATTGCGACCGATCGCATGGCACGCACGTCGTTGCCGAACTGCGCCACTTGCGCCAGGGCGTCGGTACCGGCCGCCACATTGATCGATTGCGCCATCGCCGGAGCAGGGAGCAGGCCAAGGACGAGCAGCAGCGGCAACAGGATGCGGGCCGTTCTCCAGATTGATTTGCTGCTGGCGCGCATCACGGCTGCTCCTGGGTTGCGGCGGGAACGAGGAGGGAAATCGATCAGGGCGCGAGTGAGGAAATGGCTGGCGGCCCTATCGATCGCCTTCCATTGTTCTATCGATGCGTCCTTCCCGAGCAGTTTCTGCATGCCGGCCGCGTCACTGAGCTGGGTGTCGGGGGCGTCCGCCGCGAGCTGGGTCACGCCGGAGCCGAATGTCGTCAGCACTTTTCTTAGTCCGTCGAGAAAGCTGACCAGATCGTCGATCCCAGGCTCCAGCCAGAACCCCTCGTCCTGAATCGGCTCGACGGCGGCGAGGGCGGAACGAAGGTTTTCGGATCGGGCGGAGTTTTCCTGCTGCTGTTGCTTCAGCTCCTCCTGCTCCCGATCCAGTTCGCGCCTTTTTCCGGCACTGAAGAAACCAAGCTGCTCGATCTGCGTCTGCACGGAGGCAAGTTTGACCTGCTGCGATCCCGTCTGTTCCTGAAGCTGCTGAAGCGCGGCGGCGTCGGTGCGGTACGCTTCCGAAAGGGCGGCGTTAGCTTCGACTATATCGGACTTGAAGCTCTTCAGGGCTGCGACCAGCGGGCCGATCGCCGCCCTTGCCGTTTGCGCATCGACTCCCAACCGCTGCAGGCCAGTTCGCATGTCGTCGGCGGAGATCGTCGAGGAAGGAACGCTCTGCAAAGTCGCGATCACTGATGACGCCGATTGATGCAGATGCTGAACCATCCAGGCGACACTTGCGTACAGGCTGGAGGGAGGTTGATCCCCCGCCAATGCATTCGGTTGCTCCTGGATCAGATGGCGGAGCTGTTTCGGGGAGCCGAAGACCGCCACCAGCGACCGCAACCTGGCCAGGGCGGCGGCTGATGCCTCCGAGCCGCCTTGGAACGTTGTCGGCAGCCCTTCGACTTTCGCCACGTAGCGATTGAGGTGCTTCCAGGATGTCGTGTCGAAGCCGAGAGTTGCCGGATCGTCGCGGCTGAGGAGCGAGGCGCTCGGCACTGCCCGGTTCAGTCCAAGGAAAGCGGTCGTTGCACTCATTCCTATTGCCTCACTGATTGGCGAACCGACGCCCGAACCTTGCCACGACAGGCGCACCGGCCTTCATGGTCGCGTCCCGGGAGCAGATCCGGCGATTTTTTCCGCATCAGTCGCCACCTATGTCCGCGGCCAGGCCGGCTTCCCGTAGATAGCCACCGGGAAGCTGACCTGGTCGGTAACGCATATCCCGGCGATATCAGGCCGCCGCCGCCAGGGTCACCGCATTGGCCGGCAGTTTGTCGCCGAAAGCGATGCTGGTGTAGTCCACCAGGGACTCAACCGTGAACTGCTTGGCGCTGTCGTCCACCGCCTTCCAGCTATTGATCGCCAGGCTGGCCTTCGCCTTGACCAGGAATGGAATGTTGCCGACGTTCCCTTCGGTGATGCTGTTGCTGATGCTCAGCATGTCATTGTTCATCTGCACCCACACGCCCTCAACCGTCTGCAGGCTTTTCAGGAAGCTGGACATCGCCGGACCGACACGCTGCATCTGGGTGTTGAAGTCTCCCAGATCACTGCGCAGCCGCTGCTTCTTCTGTAGCTGGACGGTTTCATCCGAGATCAGGTTGCAGTATTCGTTGTACTCGGCGCGGCACTGCGCGGCCTTCACGCCCAGGCCGACACCGGTGGCGATCGCCGCCACGCCGCCGATCAGCAGGGAAACGCCGCCGGTGAACGGCGCCAGCAATCCGCCGATCAGCGCACAGCCAACAGAGGTGGTGACCGCCGCGATGGTGAAATCCCGCCACGCCTGGTAGGCTTCGTCGCGCGATTTCTCGAGGTCCTGGATCTTCTGCTGCGACGAGCCGATGGCGCTGTTCACCTCTGCCATCATGGCCGACGAGCCGGCGGTGAAGGCCTGCATCTTTGCGTTGTACTCGTTCATCTTCTGCTCGAACGCGCCGAGCTTCTTGATCAGCGCACCGGCTTCATCGGACATCTGCTTGGCGAGCGGAATCGGGCCAAGGGTGGTATCGAACAGATAGGCTTTCAACGCCTCCACCTGATCCTTGCTGGGCAGGCCGGGCAGTTCGTCGAGCACGGATTGGTAGCCGCTTTGCAGCCTTCCCGCGGTTTCATGCACGCGCTGACCGAGCCAGACCGTGTGCGTATAGATTTCCGCCGGGGGATTCTGGGTGGCCAGCAGGTTGGGATTGGCGATCAGTGCCGCACGCAGCGTTTTTGGGTTGCCGAACTCGGTCGCAGCGTCGCGCACGCTGCCCATCGCGGTGATGCAGTTCTTGATGACGGTCGATCCGCCCAGGGAGCCGTATTTGTCTTCGAAATCACCTGTGGTGATCGGCAGTTCCAGCGCCGACCCGACATAGACCTGAAGCTGCAGCCAGCTGTCGCTGAACAGCGCGAACTGGCTCTGCTGACCGGATTTCGGGTCCGCCGGCGTGATGAGGCCAGGGGCGGGAGCGATAGAGGGATCGGGCATTATGTTCATCCATCGGGTAAGTGTTGAACGAAGGCGGTGCAGCTATGCCGCGAGTTTCAGGGTGAAGTTCTGCTGCCAGCCAGGTTCGTCTTTTGGCAGCTCGCTGCCGAACGCCATGACGTCGGAATCGACGAAGGATCCCTGGACGAAGGCGCGCATGGCGTCGGCGACAGTGGTCCAGTTCGCTGCCGACGCGGCCATTTCCGTGTCTTGCAGCCATGGGCTGCTGGCCAGATTGTCCACGCCGAGCTCGCCCACCTTGAATTTGATCTCCTGTAACGAGCTGACCCAGGCGTCCCTGACCACGCCAATCTGGTTGATGACCTGGTTCGACGCGGGCAGCGAGAACTTCATGGTCGCGTCCAGCGCGCCGAGATCATGGCGATAGGCCACGCGCTTCTGCATGAGGTCGCTGGTATCGCTGACCTCCTTGACCAGATCGTCGTATGTGCTGCGTGCAAGGCCCGCGGCGGTTCCCAGGCCTGCCGCTGCGAGACCCGCTGCTGCACCGGTGACGGCCGTTCCGACGGCGAAGCTGCCCCCGCCGGTTGGCACGGCGAGCACCACCATGACGGCGATGCCGACGATGCCGATAACCGCTGGAACGATGCAGGCCGAGATCGTCAGACCGAGCCATTTCGAATAGGCCGCATCGCGGTCCTTTTCCAACTGGGCGATCGTGTCCTGCAGGCTGCCGATTTCTGTGTTCAGCGCCGTCTGTGTCGCGGAGGAACGGTCGGTGTACACCTTCATGGCGAGCTGAGCCTCTTCCAGCTCGTCCGAGCGTGCCTGGAATTCGCTGATGAGCGCATCCAGTTGGGCCACGGTCTGCTGCATCCTGTCGGCGATCTGGTCGGTATCGAAGAACAGGCTCTTGATTCCGGTCACGACGTCCGACGCAGAGCTGCCACGGGCGCTGCCGGGAATGGATTTCAGTGCGGATGCCAGGGAAAAGGCGTTCTGATAAGCCTGTCCGAGCGTCCAGACGGTGGCCGAGAACGAATCGTTCCGCGGACGGTCGGCGCCGGCCAGGATATTCGGGTCCTGCAGGATCTTTGCCCGCAACTGCCGGGGATTGCCGTATCTGGTTGCCACCGCCTGCAACCTGGACATCGCGTCGAAGCAGTCCTTCATCTCCAGGCCCGACGAAGCATCCCCATAGCGGGTTTCGTATTCGGTGTAGTTGTAGGGCAGCGCCAGCACGCTTTGCAGGCGGGTCTGAAGATCGAACCAATCGGTGGACGACAGGACGAATTTCCGCGCACTCTGGCCGTCCCCGGCCGCTGTCAGCAGTCTCGATGAGGGAACAAACAAGGGCATAAATCCGTCCTTCGCTATTAAGGTTGTCAGCCGCGTAGCGATGTCCTGGCGTTACGACTCTGTGCCGAGAAAGCGCCGGGATTGCGCAACAGGTACCGCGTTCGCGCCTCACGAAGTCCGCGGCCTTTGCTGCTTCATCACCATCACCGGAGTGAGCGGATGGTGCACGCAATATGTTGCCGAAACTTAAACACGGGTCCCGGTTGTTGTTTCGATAGCGGCTCTTTCGTGTACGACATACGCGAGTGTCAGGTGCCGACATGTTGCAACACGCCTGTCGCCGGCATGCTGGAGGATACGCCGGACGAGCGGGGCTCGACCGCATGATGCAATACGCGCATTCTGTGGACGTTCATGCGGGTATTCCAGGGCGTGCAGCGCCACGGGATAAACGCCGGCCATCGCGTGGGAGACACCTGCATGCGCCTGTTCAGCGCCACCATCGCCACCGAGACCAACACGTTCTCGCCGCTTCCGACCTCGCTTGCGGCGTACAAGGAGTTTGTGTTCCTCCGTCCCGGCGAACATCCGCACGATGCGCCGGTGATGTGCACCGCACCGCTGTTCGTGGCACGGCAACGTGCCGGAGCGGAGGGCTTCACCCTGATCGAGGGAAGCTGCTTTGCCGCCAGCCCCGCCGGCACCACCAGCCGCGCGGATTACGAGTTCATGCGTGATGAAATACTGGGGCAGGTACAAGCGGCGATGCCGCTGGACGGGGTGCTGCTGGGGCTGCACGGGGCAATGGTTGCGCACGGCTACGATGATGTGGAGGGCGACGTGATCGAGCGGGTACGGGCGATCGTCGGGCCGCGCTGCGTGATCGGCGTGGAACTCGATCCGCATTGCCATTTGACGGTGAAGCGCGTGCGGCTGGCGGACATCATCATTCTGTACAAGGAGTTTCCGCACACCGACGTGGTGGAGCGCGCGGAGGACCTGCTGAACCTGGTGCTGCGTACGTTGCGGGGTGAAATTAAGCCGGTGATGTCCTTGTACGACTGCCGGCAGATCGCCAGCTATCCGACCACGCTGCCGCTGATGCGCGGCTTTGTCGATCGTACGTCGGCACTGGAGGGCAACGATGGGGTTCTGTCGGTCTCCATAGGTCACTGTTTCCCGTATGCCGACGTGCCGGAACTGTCGGGCCGCATACTGGTGATCACCGACAACGACAAGGCAAAGGCGGATCGCCTGGCGACCAAGATCGGACAGGAATTCATTTCGATGCGCGGGCGCACCGCGCCGGACTATCTGCACGTGAATGACGGAATAGCCGCTGCACTGGCATTCAATGCGGCGCCGGTGGTGATGGCGGATCCGGCCGACAACGCGGGTGGCGGCGCGCCGTCGGACAATACCACCATCCTGCGGCGGCTGATCGAGCGCGATGTGCACGACGCGGCGCTCGGCCCGATCTGGGATCCGATTGCCGTGCGGCTCTGCTTCGATGCGGGCGAGGGCGCGCGTTTTCCGCTGCGCTTTGGCGGCAAGACAGGTCCGGCGTCCGGCCCGCCGGTGGATGCGGAGGTAAGCGTGACGGCGCTGAAGCGCGACTGCTGGCAGAGCTTCGGTCCCACGCGCGTACCGCTCGGCGATTGCGCCGCGATACGCGTCGGCGGTATCGCCGCGGTACCCGTCGGCGGCATCGACGTGGTGCTGATCGGCAACCGCACCCAGGCGCTGGGGCTGGAACTGTTCACCAATCTCGGGATCGACCCGCGTACGCGCAAGCTGGTGGTGGTGAAATCGACCAACCATTTCATGGCCGCGTACGGGCCGATCGCGAAAAAGGTGATCTATGTCGATGCCGACGGTCCGCTCAGTCGCGATTACCGCAAAATTCCCTATACCAGGGTGCAACGGCCGATCTGGCCGCTGGACAACGACACGTCCCCCTCCCTGCTGCTTTAGCAAGCAGGCTCCTCGCGGAGATAGCTGCGTCCGTTGGCAGCAGGTCGCCAGGTGTCAGCCGGCTGTCTTGCCGCCATCTACTGTGATGATCTGCCCGGTCACGAACGACGCGGCGTCCGAGGCGACGAAGACGATCGCGCGCGCGATCTCCTCCGGCGTGCCGACGCGTCCCAGCGGCACGCGGCCGGCCAGCCCGGCCTTCCGCTCCGGCGTCGCCGGTGAAGCGATCGAGCATAGCCGGTGTCCGTAGGGCCCGGTGCAACGGCATTGACGCGCACGCCGAATTGCGCGCCTTCCAGGGCCACGGACTTGGTCATGCCCTCGACCGCATGCTTGCTGGCGGCATAGACGGACGCACCGGCCGCACCCTCATGGCCATAGGTGGAAGAGATGTTGACGATGCTGCCGCTGCCCTGCGCCTGCATCACACGCATCTCGTGCTTCATGCTCAGCAGCGTGCCCAGCACGTTGGTCTCGAACGTCGCGGCATAGGTTTCGGCCGTCTGCTCGGTTATCGGGCCGGGCTTGCCCTCGGTGCCGGCGTTGTTGACCGCGGCATCCAGGCGACCGAACCGCTCGACCGTCTGATCGACAAGGCTGCGTACCTCGTCTTCCCGGCGCACGTCGGCGCGGATGAAGGCGGCTTCGGCGCCGAGCGTCCGCAACTCTTCCGCGAGCCGCTCGCCGGGCTCGTCATGCCGCCCGGCAATGACGATGCGGCTGCCTTGCTGTGCGAGGGCTATTGCCGTGGCGCGGCCGATGCCGGTCAACGCACCGGTAATAAGGACGACGGGTGGGTTCATGGCTCTGCTCCTGTGCTCAGGTGCGCCGATGCGTTCGCGGCAGCACCGTTGCGGGAAGTTGGGTGCCACTCGCGGGATGGGGAAAGACTTTGTAGGGTAAGCGCCATACCTGTCAGGCATGGGCGTGGCATGGAGTTGAGACATCTGCGCTATTTCGTTGCCGTGGCCGAGGAAAAGAGCATCACGGTCGCGGCGGGGCGCCGGCTGCACACCGCCCAGCCGTCGCTCAGCCGTCAGCTTCGCGAGCTGGAGACCGAGCTAGGGGTTGCGCTCATGGTCCGCAGTGCGCGGGGAACAGAGCTGACTCAGGCGGGCGAGGTGTTTCTCGAGCACGCCCGGCTCGCGCTGGCGCAGGTGGAAGCAGCCGCAACTGCTGCACGCCGCGCTGCGCACCCCGAGGAGCGGATTCTGGCACTGGGGTTCCTGAGCGGGTGCGAGCCCGAATGGCTGCCCGCGGCCATGCAGGTGCTCCGCGAAGAGTTGCCCGGCATCGAGGTCACCGTCGCCAGCAGGCACTCGCCTGAACTTGCCGAAGCTCTCTCCACGGGGAAGCTGGATGCGGCGTTCATGCGGCCCGAGCAGGGCTACCCCGACCTCAACTATACTGTCCTGATCCGCGAGCCGCTCGTCGTCGTTCTGCAGAGCGACCATCGGCTGGCATCACGCAAGGCGATCAGTCCGCAAGAGCTTGCCGGTGAAACATTTATTGGGATGGCCGATCAGGCGCCTGTCCTGCGATCGATCACGGAGGAGTATTTTCGCTGCTCGGGAGCCAACGTGACGCCTGCGCACAGAGTGGAGTATCTTTCCATGGCAATATCCCTGGTTGCGTCAACCCGCGGGTTGGCGCTGTTGCCTGGCTACGCACGAAAGTTTCTGACCTGGTCGGTCGTCAGCCGTCCGCTGGCCGGTGAGGCGCCGTCGATCGATCTGGTCCTCGGATATCACAAGGCCAACAAATCTGCTTCGCTTAAACTATTGCTTTCCCGGATCGATGCGATGATCGACTTCGTCGCAAAGCGCTCCGCTGAGGAGCAGGGAATGTAGGCGAGCCGAGAGCGGGCGGTCTCGTCCATATCGCTCCACGGCCCTGATATTGCATTGCGCCACGCCGACCGCTTAACTCCGGCGTCCGGGCCCCGGGTAAGCGGCCTGCAACAAAAACAAGCCGGGGAGCTTTCCTATGCGGCGACGTGCCTTCCTGCAATCCGCGGTTGCCACCGCGGCCGCCACCAGCTTGAGCGCGCCGCGCATCGCCCGCGGTGCCGATGCCAAGGTGCTGCGCTTCGTCCCGCAGGCGAACCTCGCCAATCTCGATCCGATCTGGACCACGCTCTACGTGGTGCGCAACGCCAGTGTGCTGTTCTGGGACACGCTGTACGGCGTGGACAGCACGCTCACTCCGCGGCCGCAGATGTGCGAAGGGCACACGGTGGATTTCGGAGGGATTGACCTGGACGTTCAAGCTGCGTCCAGGCCTGAAATGGCACGATAACGAACCGGTTCTCGCCAAAGACTGCACCGCCAGCCTCGATCGCTGGATGGTGCGTGACAACATGGGCCAGATGATCAAGGCCCGCATGGCCGAGCTGACGCCAGTGGATGACAGCAGCTTTCGCCTCCGGCTCAACCAGCCGTTTCCCAAGCTGCTCTACGCGCTGGCAAAATGCGGCACGCCCTGCGCCTTCATGATGCCGGAGCGGATGGCCAAAACGGATCCGTTCAAGCAGGTCAACGAGTATGTAGGCTCCGGGCCGTTCCGCTTTCGCCACGACGAATGGGTACCGGGCGGGTCGGCGGTGTTCGAGCGGTTCGACGCCTATCTACCCCGTGACGAAAAGCCCGATTGGCTGGCCGGCGGCAAGCGGGTCGCGTTCGACCGCATCGAATGGCGGGTGATCCCGGATGCGGCTACGGCCGCCGCGGCGTTGCAGAACGGCGAGGTCGATTGGTGGGAGGTCGTGCTACCCGACATCGTGCCCATTTTGAAGGCGAATAGCCAGTTGGCGGTGGATATCGCGGACCCGCTGGGCAATATCGGCGATCTGCGGATGAACCACCTCTATCCGCCGTTCAATGACCAGCGGGTGCGGCAGGCGGCGCTGATCGCCACCAGCCAGTCCGACTACATGCAGGCGGTGGTCGGCGCCGATACCAACCTGTGGCGGGAGTCCGCCAGCTTCTTCACGCCCGGCACGCCGCTCTACACCGAATACGGCGGCGACAATCTCAGGCGCCACGATATTGCGGCGGCCCGCAAGATGGTGGCCGACGCCGGCCACACCGGCAGCAAAGTGGTGTTGATCGCCGGTACCGACGTGCCGATCGTCAAGGCGCAATGCGACGTGACGGCTGACATGCTGCGCAAGATCGGCCTGGACGTGGATTACGTGGCGACCGACTGGGCCACCGTCGGAGCGCGACGGGCGCAAAGGAAACCACCCGCCGAAGGCGGTTGGAACGTGTTCCACACCTGGCATGCCGGCGTCGATTGCGTGAACCCCGGCGCGCAGCCCGCCTACTACACCACCGGCGACAAGGCTTGGTTCGGCTGGCCCAAGTCGGACACCGTGCAGGCAACCATCGACACCTGGTTCGCCGCACCCAATCAGGAAGCGGAGAAGCAGGCAATGCGGCAGGTCAACCAGGCATCGATGGATTTCGTGACCTTCGTTCCCACCGGCTTCTTCAAAAGCTATCAGTCCTGGCGCACCAACCTGCAGGGCGTGGTGAAGGCACCGTTTCCGGTGGTCTGGGGCGTGACCAGGAGCTGATCCTGACATGCTGGCCTACGCCGCCCGACGCATCCTGACGACCATCCCGGTGATGCTGTTCGTCGCCTTCTTCGTGTTCAGCCTGCTGTATCTCGCGCCCGGCGATCCAGCGGCGATCATTGCCGGGGACCAGGCGACGCCGGCGGATATCGCCCGCATCCGCGTCTCGCTGGGGCTGGACCGGCCGTTCCTGGTGCGATTCGGGGACTGGCTGTGGCACGTGCTGCATGGCGACCTCGGCACCTCGATCTTCACCAACCTGCCGGTAACGCACATGATCGATCAGCGCCTGGAACCGACGCTGTCGCTGATGGTGCTGACCGTGCTGCTGTCGCTGGTCGTGGCGATCCCGCTAGGCGTGCTGGCCGCCTGGAAGCAGGGGACGTGGATCGACCGGATGGTCATGGTGCTGGCGGTGTTCGGGTTCTCCACGCCGGTATTCGTCGTCGGTTACATACTGGCCTATATCTTCGCGCTGAAGCTCGGCTGGCTGCCGGTGCAGGGATTCACGCCGATCAGCCGGGGGCTGTGGCCGTTCCTGCGCACGCTGATCCTTCCCTCGGTGGCGCTGGGGCTGATCTACATCGCGCTGATCGCCCGCATCACGCGGGCGACGATGCTGGAGGTGCTCAGCCAGGATTACGTGCGCACCGCGCGGGCGAAGGGCGTGGGGCAGTCGGGCATCCTGTTCGTGCACGCGCTGAAGAACGCGGCGGTGCCGATCGTCACGGTGATCGGGCTGGGGGTGGCGCTGCTGATCGGCGGGGCGGTGGTGACCGAGACGGTGTTCGCCATCCCCGGGCTGGGGCGGCTGACCACCGATGCGATCCTGCAGCGGGATTACCCGGTGATCCAGGGAGTCGTGCTGATGTTCAGCTTCGTCTATGTGATCATCAACCTGATCGTCGATCTGCTCTACACTCTGTTCGACCCGAGGATCCGGTATTGAGCACCACCGTTCCCGCGGGAGCCGCCGCGCTTCCGGACGTGCTGCCGCCGATCCGGCGGCGTGGGCGCGTGCTGACCTTCATCCGGCGGCACCCGACGGTGGCGCTGGGAGCGGCGCTGCTAGGGGCGATGGTGTTCATCGCCCTGTTCGCTCCGTGGCTGGGAACGACGGACCCCACCGCAATCGCACCGGCCAAGCGCATCCGCGATCCGTCGGCGCTCTACTGGTTCGGCACCGACATGTTGGGGCGGGATATCTACTCGCGGGTGCTCTATGGCGCGCGCGTCTCGCTGGGCGTGGGGTTTGCGGTGGCGCTGGTGGCGTCGGTCGTCGGCACCGCGATCGGCGCGGTGGCCGGGTTCTCGCGGGCGGTCGATTCCGTGATCATGCGGATGATGGACGGGCTGATGTCCATCCCGCCGATCCTGCTGGCGATCGCGCTGATGGCGCTGACCCGCGCGTCCGTGCAGAACGTGATCATCGCGCTGGCAGTGCCGGAATTCCCGCGCGTGGCGCGGCTGATCCGCGGCATCGTGCTGTCGCTGCGCGAACAGCCATTCGTGGAAGGTGCGATCGCGGCCGGAACGCGGTTCCCGCGGATCATCCTTCGGCACATCCTGCCCAACACGATGGCGGTGCTGCTGGTTCAGGCGACGGTGATCTGCGCCTCGGCGATGATCAACGAGGCGATCCTGTCGTTCATCGGCGCCGGCACGCCACCGACGATCCCGAGCTGGGGGAACATCATGGCGGAGGGCCGGGCGCTCTGGCAGATCAAGCCGTACATCGTGTTCTTTCCGGCGCTGTTCCTCTGCATCACCGTGCTGTCGGTCAATCTGGTGGGTGACGGGCTGCGCGACGCGCTCGATCCTCGGCTGGCGAAGCGGCTGTGACGGCACTGCTGGAAGTCACCAGCCTGCAGACCCATTTCGGCACGCCGGACGGGGTGGTGCGGGCGGTCGAGGGATTGTCGTTCAGTGTGGATGCGGGTGAAACGGTCGGCGATCGTGGGCGAATCGGGGTGCGGGAAATCCGTTACCTCCATGTCCATCCTGCGGCTGATCCAGGAACCGCCCGGCAAAATTGCCGGGTCCGTGAGGTTCCAGGGACGCGAATTGCTGACGCTGCCTGAAGCCGAGATGCGGCAGATCCGCGGCAACGAAATATCGATGATCTTCCAGGAGCCGATGACCAGCCTGAACCCGGTGCTGACCGTCGGGCGACAGATCGGCGAGACGCTGCGGCTGCACCAGGGGCTGAGTGCACGGGCAGGCCGAGGCGAAGGCGATCGAGATGCTGGTGCTGGTGGGAATTCCGGAGCCGGCCCGGCGCGTGCGCGAATATCCGCACCAGTTGTCGGGCGGCATGCGCCAGCGGGTGATGATCGCAATGGCGCTGGCGTGCAATCCGAAGCTGTTGATCGCCGACGAGCCGACCACCGCGCTGGACGTGACGATCCAGGCGCAGATCCTGGACCTGATGCGGGACCTGAAGCGCCGGATGGGCTCGGCGATCATGCTGATCACGCACGATCTGGGCGTGGTGGCGGAAATGGCCGAGCGGGTGGTGGTGATGTATGCCGGCCGCAAAGTGGAGGAAGCGTCGGTGCGGGAGATCTTCGCGCGACCGATGCATCCGTACACGCAGGGCTTGCTCGGCGCGGTGCCGAAGCTGGGATCCTCGTTAGGAATGCGCGGGCGCGGGCGGCTGACGGAAATCCCCGGTCTGGTGCCGAGCCTGCGCGAGCCGATCGTCGGCTGCGCGTTTGCCGGCCGGTGCCCGTTCGCGACGGAGCTGTGCCGGACCACGTCGCCGGCGATTGAAGCGAAGGACTGCAGGACATTGGGCCGCCTGCCATTATGCGACCTCTCCCTCACGCCTGCCCGCTCCCGCAAGCGGGAGAGGGGGACGTGATGCGGTCAGCGGCGGGGTGGTTTCGGCATGAACCCGCTGCTGGAGGTCGAGGGGCTGAAGAAGCATTTCCCGATCTATGGCGGGATGCTGGGACGCGAGACCGCGAAGGTGTACGCGGTGGATGGGGTCAGCTTCTCGATCGCGCGCGGGGAGACGCTGTCGCTGGTGGGCGAGTCGGGATGCGGCAAATCGACGGTGGGACGCGCGATCCTGCGGCTGATCGCGCCGACCGCCGGCGAGGTTCGGCTGGATGGGCAGCGGATCGACAACCTGCCTGCCTCGCAGTTGCGGCCGTTACGGCAACGCATCCAGGTGGTGTTCCAGGATCCGTTCAGCAGCCTGAACCCGCGGATGCGGGTGCGCGACATACTGGCCGAGCCGATCACCAATTTCGGCCTGGCGCGCGGGGCGGCGCTGGAGCAGCGCATCGTCGGACTGCTGGAGAAGGTAAGGCTGCCGCGCGATGCGATGACGCGGTATCCGCACGAATTCTCCGGTGGGCAGCGACAGCGCGTCGGGATTGCTCGGGCGCTGGCGCCGGGAGCGGACCTGATCATCTGCGACGAGGCGGTATCCGCGCTGGACGTGTCGGTGAAGGCGCAGATCATCAATCTGCTCGCTGAGCTGCAGGACGAGCTCGGCCTGACGCTGCTGTTCATCAGCCATGACCTGGCGATCGTCGAGCACCTGACGCACCGGGTCGCGGTGATGTATCTGGGCAAGATCGTGGAGCTGGCGGATCGCGCCACGTTGTTCGGTGCGCCGCACCACCCGTACACGCGGGCGCTGCTGTCGGCGGTGCCGGTGCCGGACCCGGACGCGAAGCGCCAGCGGATCATTTTGAAAGGCGACGTGCCGAGCCCGATCAGGCCGCCGAGCGGATGCCGGTTCCATACGCGGTGCCCTTTCGTGTTCGATCGCTGCGTGGTGGAGGAGCCACGCTTGCGGGACGTGGGCACGGGGCATGTATCGGCATGCCATTTGGGGGACGACGGTGCGGTTCCTGCGCGTGCCGACGCGCTTCATGCGGCTGCCGCCTGAAGCGGACGACGCGCTGAGAACGTGATTCACGCTTTCCGGCGAGCCCGCCTCAACCGATCACGCTCTCATTTGCGAGCGTGATTCACGCTTTCCGGCGAACCCGCCTCAAGCGATCACGCTCTATGCCTCGAGCATGCGGCGCAGAAGTTCCACGTCCTCGGCGAAGGCGGTGTCGCGTTCCATCAGTTCGCCGATCCGGGCGATTGCGTGAATGACTGTGGTGTGATCGCGGTTACCGAACTTGCGGCCGATTTCCGGCAGGCTGCGGCTGGTAAGCTGCTTGGCAAGGAACATCGCGACCTGCCGTGGACGGGCGACATTGCGAGCCCGCCGCGCCGAGGACATGTCGGTGACGCGAATGTTGTAGTGCTCGCAGACCTTGCGCTGGATCTCGTCGATGGTGACGCGGCGATCATGCGCTTTCAGCAGGTCGTGCAGCACTTCCTGCGCGGTATCCAGGGTGACCGGCCGGCCGAACAGGTTGGCGTGGGCAACCAGCCGGTTCAGCGCGCCTTCCAGTTCCCGCACGTTGCTGGTGATCTTGTGTGCCAGGAATTCGATCACCCTGGGCGAGACCTGCGCGCTGGCGAGCGCCGCTTTGGCCTCCAGGATGGAAACCCGCAGCTCGAACGTGGTGGCGTGCAGATCGGCGACCATGCCGCAACCGAGGCGGGTGCGAAGCCGGTCCTCGATGCCGGACAGATCCGAAGGAGACTTGTCTGCGGATACGACGATCTGCCGGCCGGCATCGACCACGGCGTTGAAGGTGTGGAAGAACTCCTCCTGCGTGTTGTCTTTCCCGATGAGAAACTGCAGATCGTCTATCATAAGCACATCGACGGCGCGGAGCTGTTCCTTGAACTGCATGGTCTGCTGGCTGCGGATCGCGCCGATGAAGCGGTACATGAATTTCTCGGCTGACATGTAGGCAACAGATACGGGACGCGCACCGTCGCTGCACGCACCAAGTTCCCAGGCGATGGCATGCATCAGGTGGGTTTTCCCGAGACCGACGCCGCCGTACAGGAACAGCGGATTGAATCCCAGGCTGCCCGGACGTTCGGCCACGCGGCGGGCGCAGGCGTAGGCAAATTCGTTTGGTTTGCCCACGACGAAATTGCCGAATGTGAAGCGTGTATCGAGTATGCCGGCGATTTCGGGCTTGGGGTCTGCGCGGTCGTCTGTTTTCTCGGCAGCCGGTGCGGCGACCGGCTCACCTGACATCTCCGAAGCAGGAGCGACGACACCGCCGACGCGGATATCGACGCGGCGGATAGCGGGATTTTCCTGCTGCCACATGGCGTTCAGCCGAGCTCCATAACGATCGCGTACCCAGTCTCGCAGAAACCGTGTGGGCAGATGCACCGTCACCTCGTCACCGTCGATCCCCGCAAGGCTCATCTGGCGCAACCAGGTGCGGTACTCGACGTCGCCCACGTCGCGTTGCAGGCGGGAGCGGATGCGTGCCCATTGGGCGTTGAGATCATTATGCGTGCCAACCTCCCCCTGATTGACGATGGACATCTCGCGTTCGAGCAATTCTGCGTCTGATGTCACGGCATCCTGCCTGTTCTGGCGGCTCTTGCGGCCGTTCGACACATCACCGGCCTGCCGGCGAGCAACCTCACCGGGAGACAGCGCAATCTGGAACCGAAGGCGATTTGGCTTAAGAGGTCAGTAACGATTACGCCATCCAGTCTGCCACCCGCAACAACAAACTGATTGCCTGGGAGGCTGACTCAATAAACGCAAGAAGATTGCGAGATAAGAGAAAATATTCGCATGCGTGTCTAAGACAGGCGGCTAAGTTATGTTGCCGCCGCGCCGATGTGCCTGGAAATCAAAGTGGCGCGATCAGCGCCGAAACCAGTTCCGCGAAGCGCGGTGTCTGTAAAAGCCTCAGCCGCCGGCAAGCTTCTTGATACGCGCCGCCAGACGAGACAGTTTGCGTGAGACGGTATTTTTGTGGATTACGCCCTTGTTGGCGGCACGCTGCATTTCCGGCTGCGCGCTGCGCAATGCCTCCGTCGCGGCCGATTTGTCGCCCCCGTCGATCGCTGCCTCGACTTTGTTGACAAAGGTACGCATACGCGACTTTCGCGCGCGGTTGCGCTCTGTGCGGCGGGCTGACTGACGGATGCGCTTGCGCGCGGAAGCGGTGTTTGCCATGCGTTTTTTCGCTCAATTACCCAGACGTGCACCAGCGGCATGAGCCGCATGGAAGAGCGGGGTTCTAGGCAGGGCATAAACCGGAGTCAAGCCACGGATCGGTCGCTCGCCGATCGCACCAAAACCCGGCTGCCAAAAGGCTTCGCCGAAATGAGAATGCATCAGCGACGGAACGCTGGTTTGCGCTTTTCGATGAAAGCCGCCATTCCCTCCTGCTGATCCGGCGTACCAAACAGCGCCAGGAACAAGGCACGCTCATGCCGGACACCTTCGGCGAGCGTCGTCTCGAAGGCGCGGTTTACGGATTGTTTAGCGAGCGCAACCGCGACGGGTGAAAGAGCGGCAATCTTCTCCGCGACTTTGATCGCCTCCGCCACCAATTGATCGGCGGGGCATATTCGCGAGACCAGATTGGCGCGCTCCGCTTCTGCCGCATCCATCATGCGGCCGGTCAGAACCATCTCCATTGCCTTCGACTTTCCCACCGCGCGGGTCAGCCGCTGGGTACCGCCGGCGCCCGGGATCACGCCGAGATTGATCTCCGGTTGGCCGAACTTCGCGGTGTCGGCCGCCAGGATGATGTCGCACATCATGGCCAGCTCGCAGCCGCCGCCGAGCGCGAAACCGGCAACCGCGGCGATCACCGGCTTTTTCACGCGAAGCACGGTTTCCCAGCGGGCGCCGATGAAATCCTCCAGCATTGCCGACGGATGGGTGCGCGTGCGCATTTCCTTGATGTCCGCGCCGGCGGCGAAGGCTTTCTCGTTGCCGGTCAGCACGATGGCGCCGATCGCCGGGTCTGCATCGAAGCTGAGCAATTGCTGGCCAAGCTCGGTCATGAGCTGGTCGCACAGCGCGTTCAGCGCCTGCGGACGGTTCAGGCGAATCAGGCCGACCGGGCCGTGCGTTTCGACCAGGATGGTTTCGTAGCTGTCGGCCATGATTGCCGCCTCCGTATCGCAGGGGAAAGCTTCTAGACCGAGTGGCGGGACGTGAGAAGCGGGACTGGACCAGGGCGCAGGACGCAGCACGGCTCCGCGCCCCCTTGCGGGCCGGCGCCGAGCGCCGGCATGTTTCGGTCGGCGTCGAGAAGCTGGAGCACCGTATGCCCGATCCCACCGGCCCCCTGAAAGGGCTCCGCGTCTTCGACCTGACCCGCGTGCTGGCCGGTCCCACCTGTACGCAGATGCTGGCCGATCTGGGGGCCGACGTAATCAAGATCGAAAAGCCGGGCAGCGGCGACGATACGCGCGGCTTTGCGCCACCTTACATGCCGGGGACGCAGGAGAGCGCGTATTTTACCGGTGTCAATCGCAACAAACGGTCGGTCACCCTGGATATCGCACAACCGGAAGGCCAGGAGCTGGCACGCCGGCTGATCGCGCAATGCGACATACTGGTGGAGAATTTCAAGGTGGGCGCACTCGCAAAGTACCGGCTGGCGTACGAGCAGCTTCGGGATGAGTTTCCACGCCTGATCTATTGCTCGATCACCGGGTTCGGCCAGACGGGCCCATACGCGCCGCGGCCCGGCTATGATAGCCTGATCCAGGCGATGGGCGGCGTGATGAGCCTGACCGGCGAGCCGGACGGACCGCCGCAGAAGGTGGGCGTACCGGTAGCGGACCTGTTCGCCGGGTTGTACGGATGTATCGGCATCCTGGCGGCGTTGCGGCACCGGGACGCCACCAACGAGGGCCAGCAGATCGATATTGGCATGCTGGACACGCACGTGGCCTGGCTCGCCAATCAGGGGATGAATTACCTGGCGACAGGGGAGAATCCGCCGCGGCTGGGAAATCAGCACCCGAATATCGTCCCATATCAGGTGTTTCCGACGGCGGACGGGCACATCGTGTTATCGGTCGGCAACGACCCGACATTTGCGCGGTTCTGCGAGAGCTTTGCGCTGACCCACCTGCTGGAGGATGCGCGGTTCGCGACCAATGCCGCGCGGGTGCAGAACCGGCACCTGGTGACGGACACGTTGACGCCGGTGATGCGGCAGCATCCGACCTCATGGTGGGTCGAGCGGCTGGAGGCACTGAAGATCGGTTGCGGACCGATCAACAAGTTGTCGGAGGTGTTCGCGGACCCGCAGGTGAAAGCGCGGGGGTTGGTGGTGGAAATGACGCGCGACGGGCGATCGATTCCGGTGATCGCCAATCCGGTGCGGCTGTCCGCGACGCCGCCGGATTACCGCACTGCGCCGCCGCTGCTGGGCGAGCATACCGAGGAAGTGCTGCGAGAGCGGGCCGGGTTGGACCACGCTGCGATGACGAAACTGCGGGATGCGAAGGTGATCTGATACCAGCGGCCCGACGGGCCGACTGGTACGCGCGCAGGGTTGGTGTGGCGGCTGCGCGCGAAACCAATAATACCAGCCCGCGTTAAGTCCGACTCATCCCCGTCATGGCCGGCGAAGGCCGGCCACCCACGTCTTTCCTGACTGCAAGCGCGAACGAGATGGAATGGACGCGACAATGAGACATGAGTCATTCTTTCGGCGGGTTGGTATAAGATACCAGCGGGCCGACGATTTCCCCGGAGGAGTCAAGACTTCGGGCCGCTGGTATGAGGCGAGACCGCAGGTCGCGGCGCGGCGCGCAGATCATCGGAAGCGCTGCCGGAATCAGGTCCTTCGTACATTCCAGAAGATGACGAAGCCGTTCAGTATGCCGGTGATATCGTTCTGATACGATGTCTCATAGAAATTCTGTCCCAGCGGGATGTAGGGCACGTCCTGCAACGCCTGAAGCTGAAGCTGGACGGCCAGTTCCTTTTGCGCCTCCAGATCAGGCGCGTCGATCCATTCGGTGCGCAGCGCCTCGATCTTCGGGCTGGTCGGCCATCCCACCGTGCCATCCTTCCCGTTGCCACGCAGGAACGCGTGGCCGACCGGATTGGACTGGTCCAGCCCGGACCAGAACGTGTTGAACAGCCCCCAGCCGCCCTTGTCCGGTGGATCCTCCTTGGCCCGGCGCTGCACCACGGTTCCCCAGTCCATCGCCTGGTAATCGACGTGGAACCCCATTTTCTTCAACTGGTCGGCACAGACATCCGCCTCGGCCTTCAGGATCGGGAAATCGGTGGGGGCCAGGATGATGACTTTCTCACCCTTGTATCCCGCCGCATCCAGCTCTTTTTTCACCGCGTCGTAGTCGCGCTTGCCGGTGAACACATCCAGTCCGGCATCGCTCGCCATCGGCATTCCCGGGCAGAAAATCCCGGTCGGCACGTGCCGCATCTTCGGATCATCGCCGGCGACGGCGATCATGAACTCGGTCTGATCGATGCCCTTCAGCATGGCGCGGCGAATTGCCGGGTTGTCGAACGGAGGCCACAACTGGTTCAGCCGCATGCAGGCGATCAGGCCGGTCGGATCGGTGATGCGCGTCGTCGTGCTGGCCAGGACCGGCAGCATGTCGTTGGTGGGATTTTCCCACCAGTCCATTTCCTTGCTCTGCATCGCCGCCGCCGCGGTGCCAGGGTCCTGAATCACGTGCCACTCCACGCGATCGAAATTCACCACTTTCGGCCCCGAGGTCCATTCCGGCGTGCCGCCCTGCCGTGGCTGGTACGCCGCGTTGCGCTCATAAACCGCCAACGAGCCGACCACCCGCTCCTTCTCGTTCCATTTGAACGGACCGCTGCCCACCATCTCGGTCAGTTGCTTGAAAGCATCGGTCTTGGCGAGCCGCTCGGGCATCATCGCGCACATGTTGCTGCCCGGCTTGCCCAAGGCGTCGGGCAGCAGCGAAAATGGTTTCTTGAGCCGGAATACGATCGTCTTATCGTCAGGCGCGGAGAGTTCGTCGGTGTAGGCGAGCAGGGTCTGCCCGAACGCGTCCCGCTTGCCCCAGCGCTGAATGGAGGCGACACAGTCGCGGCCCAGCACCTTCTCGCCGTCGTGCCACGCCAGCCCGTCGCGCAATGTGAGTCTCCAGCGCTTGCCGCCATCCTCCGTCACATGGCCAGCGACCATCTGCGGCTGCGCCTTGTACGCGTTGTCGATGCCGTACAGCGTGTCGAAGATCAGGAACCCGTGGTTGCGCGTCACATAGGCCGTGGTCCAGATCGGGTCGATGATAGTCGGATCGGATTGCGGAATGAATTTCAGAACGCGCTGGTCCGCGCCGCGCGACACATGGGGTGCCGCGAGGCTCGCGGCGGTGGCAGCGGTGCCGGCCAGGAATGTGCGGCGTTTCATGGCATCTCACCTTTTCCGGGATGGCCTTCCGGGCGATGATGGCAGCGGGCGAAGTCCACGCGCAATACCCACCCAGCCGCCTGTTGCGGCGCGCGTGCCGTCGCGGCATCGTTATCTCCCTGTGCCCGGAGACCTCCCCTGATGCCCTTTCGCCCCTGGCTGCTTGCGGCCGTGCTCGCCCTGCTCGCCGCTCCGGCGGGCGCTCAGACCGC
This sequence comes from uncultured Pseudomonadota bacterium, assembly GCA_963810715.1. Classification (GTDB taxonomy): domain Bacteria; phylum Pseudomonadota; class Alphaproteobacteria; order Acetobacterales; family Acetobacteraceae; genus DATDIC01. The sequence goes on from CAWEOZ010000009.1 coordinate 288,466, forward strand.
CGCGCCACCGCTGCGGACCGCCGTCGATGGCACGTTCGCGCCACACGCCATGCCGAAGCTCGGGGGCGGGCTGGAAGGGTTCCAGATCGACCTGTTCAATGAGGTCGCCCGCCGCATGCATCGCGGCATCACCTTCGCTTCCGCCAGCTTCAGCGGCCTGATTCCGGCATTGGAGGCCGGCCGTTACGACTTCCTCGCCGCGCCGACCACCGTGACGCCGGAACGCGCGCAGAACCTGCTGTTCACCCAGGGCTATATCTGGACCGCCTATGAGTTCGGCATCCGTAAGGGCTCCGCACCGATCAAGGGCTGGGAGGACCTGAAGGGCAAGGCGGTCGCGGTCAACAAGGGCACTCCGTACGAGACGTTGTCGAAACAGATGGGCGACAAATACGGCTTCCAGACGCTGGTGTTCGACACCCAACCGGACGCAGTGCAGGCCGTGCTGTCGGGCCATGCCTACGCGACCCTGGCGGGCAACACGGTGATCAAATACGCCGCCAAGCGCAATCCGCAGTTCGTCGCCGACCTGACCCTGAGCGACACCAAGGCGCACTGGGCGGCACCGTTCCGCGAGGACGAGACCGCCCTGCGCGACGAGATCGACGACGTGCTGAAATGCATGAAGAAGGACGGCACGATCGCGAAGCTGTCGGAGAAATGGTTCGGCACGAAACCAGCACCCGACGATCTGGAGAATGTAACCTTCCCCGGCCATGGCGTTCCTGGCTTGCCGGGTTACCAGCCCAACGCGCCCGATCCCGATTGTTCCAGGTACCAATAACCAACCAACCCGATGCCGCCAGACGGGCACGCGACCGGCTCGGCCGAGACTGAACGCGCTCCGCCCATCGTGGAGGTGCGTCAGCTCCACAAGCATTTCGGCGCGCATCACGTCCTGCGTGGGATCGACATGGACGTGGCCGAACGCGAGCTGGTGTTCGTCATCGGTCCCTCGGGATCCGGCAAATCGACCCTGCTGCGCTGCCTCAACCGGCTGGAGGAGCCGACCTCCGGCTCGGTGGTGGTGGACGGAATCGATCTGCTCGCCCGTCGCACCGATATCAATCATGCCCGCCAGCGTATCGGCATGGTGTTCCAGTCGTTCAATCTCTACCCGCACATGACGGCGCTGCGGAATGTCACGCTCGCGGTGCGCAAGGTGGCAGGAAAAAGCCGCGCAGAAGCCGACGCGATTGGCCGCGCGGCATTGCAGCGTGTGGGATTGGCGGATCGCGCGGCGCATTATCCGGGCCAGCTCTCCGGCGGGCAGCAGCAGCGCATCGCCATCGCCCGCGCGATCGCGCTGGAGCCGCGGGTGATGCTGTTCGACGAACCCACCAGCGCGCTCGATCCGGAGCTGGTGGGCAGCGTGCTGGCGGTGATGCGCGAGCTGCGCGAAAGCGGCATGGCAATGGTGGTGGTTTCGCATGAAATGGGGTTCGCGCGCGCCGCCGCCGATCGCGTGCTATTCATGGATGACGGGTTGGTGGTAGAAGAAGGGCCACCGGCGAGGATTTTCGAAGCACCGACGGAGCCGCGCACGCGCGCCTTCATCGGCCAGATCCGACGATCGTGACACGATGACCGGCTGGGACCATTTCGCCCACGCGTTCCTGAATGCGCAGGTGATGGCGAAATACCTGCCGGATATCGTCGCCGGATTCGGGCTGACAGTGATGCTGGCGGCATCGGTCGTGGTCACTGGCATCACCGCCGGGCTCGGACTGGCGCTGTTGCGCAGCCTGGGCGTCCGCCCGCTGAACTGGCTCATCATCTTCGTCGTCGACCTGTTCCGCGCCCTGCCGCCGCTGGTGATCATCGTCCTGGTCTATTTCGGGCTGCCGGCCGCCGGCATTTCCCCCACTGCGTTCGGCACCACCTGGGCCAGCCTGTCACTGGTGCTGATGGCCTTCGCCGAGGAAATCTTCTGGGCCGGCATAACCGCCGTGCCGCGCGGTCAGTGGGAAGCAGCACGCTCCACCGGGCTGAGCTACGGTCAGACGCTCGGCAGCGTGGTGGTACCGCAGGCGATACGCTTGACCATCCCGCCACTGACCAACCGCACCATCGCCATCACCAAGGGCACCGCGCTCGGCTCCGTCATCGGCCTGTCGGAGATTCTGTCGCAAGCCTCTTCCGCGGTGTCGTTCAGCTTCAATCCGTCACCGCTGACGCTTGGGGCAGCGGCCTATCTGATCCTGTTCCTGCCTGTCGTGGTGCTGGGTCGCTGGATCGAGACAAGGTTCGCGTGGAAACGATGATCGCCACGTTCTTCAATGTGCAGATCGTCGCTGCTGCCTGGCCGATCCTGCTGCACGGACTGCTGGTCACCGCCGCGCTCTCGGTTGTGGTGGTGCCGTTAGGATTCGTTCGGCGGTATCCTGCTCGCGCTGCTGTCCACCAACCGCCATAAGCTGGTGCGCTGGCCGCTGATCGCCTGGGTGGATTTCTTTCGCGCCCTGCCGCCGTTGGTGCTGCTGATCTTTTTGTATGCGGGCCTGCCATTTGCCGGCATCGAGCTGAGCGCATTCGGCTGCGTGGCGATCGCCTTCTTCCTGAATACCGGCGCCTATTACGGCGAGATATTGCGCGCCGGCATCGAGAGCGTGCCGGCCGGACAGACGGAAGCTGCGCGCAGCACCGGCCTGTCGCAACTTCAGGCGATGCGGCACGTGGTACTGCCGCAGGCGGTGCGCAACGTGCTGCCCGACCTGCTGTCCAATTCGCTGGAAGTGGTGAAGCTGACCTCCATCGCGAGCGTGGTCGCGTTGCCGGAGCTGCTGTACCAGGCGCGGCAGGCACAGAGCGTCACCTACAATCCCACCCCGATCGTCGCCGCCGCGGTCATCTATTTCCTGCTGCTCTGGCCGGCCGTACGGCTGCTCAGCCGGCTGGAAAACCGTGCCGTCGCAGGATCCCGTTGATGCGCAAATGGCTTGTGCTGACCACGTTCGCCTCGCTCGCGGCCTGTGCGGCACCACAGCCGCAAAAAAGGGTGCCCCACCCGGCGCCGACGGTCAGCGCCAATGCTCCGCCGTTCGCCACCGTGCCGTATGAACCGCTGTCGCGCACCTCGGTCGTCGCGATCGCCTTGCGCGAATGGCGTCTGTTTGGTCAGCCGGTCGACGACGACCCACCCGGCACCCGGCCGCCGCCGCTGCCGGAGGACAAGCCCGAGCGCCAGGCCGGCCTTTGGCAGCGCGTGGGTGAATACTGGTGGATTGGCATGACCCCAGGCTCGCTGGAATCCGCCTGGACCGGCAAGCAGGACGCGGACGGTCAGGTGTTCCCGGCCAACCTCGACTACGACTACGCCTGGTCAGCCGCTTTCATTTCATATGTTATGAGAATTGCCGGCGCCGGACCGCTGTTCCCATATTCCGAGACGCATTCCGACTACATCGATGCCGCCAGGGAAGAGGCATTGGGTCAGACGAAGGCCTGGGCGATCACCGCCGAACGGCTCACTGACTACGCCCCTCAGCCCGGCGATCTCATCTGCATGAGCCGCACGCGCAGGCCAATCACCTACGACCAGCTACCGGCGCCGCATTTCCCCGCCCATTGCGATATCGTCGTCGCCATGCACCCGGGCCAAATCTCAGTCATCGGCGGCAACGTCGATGATGCGGTCACGATGAAGCATGTTCCAGTTACGGCGGATGGCAAGCTCGCCACGCCAGATGGGCAGGTACTGGACACGCGCTATCCCTGGATGGTCGTGCTCCGCCTGCTGGTCGCGAGCACCGGTGCCGCAAGCGGCGACGCCGGTGGCTTCGAACGAAGCGCGGTAGGTTTCGAACCTTCACGTCATCATACCAGCGGCCCGAAGTCTTGACTCCTCCGGGATCGCGGGCCGCTGGTATCTTATTGGTTTCGCGCGCAGCCGCCACACCAACCCTGCGCGCATACCAGTCGGCCCTTTGGGCCGCTGGATCAGTCGTTCGAACTTTTGATCCGACTTCTGCGCCTGCTTCTGTTCTTCTTTCATCTTGACCGACGCCTCATGGTGGCCAACCGCGCATCCCGCGGCGCCACCCAGCACAGCATGGTGCCCGGCTTCGTGGCCGACCACGGCGCCGACAGCCGCCCCGGTCAGGCATCCGGCCGAGGCCACCCCGCCTGAAAGAGCCAGAAAAGCCGCTGCTGCAATCAGACCCTTCATTGATTCTCTCTCGTTCGTTTGCGTTAGGATGCAGCAACGCTCACCGGTCCCTCCCGGTTTCCCGCTTCCCACGGATCAGGCCGCCGCGCGCTCCGGCGGCGGATAGCGCCGCAACAGGCGGAGCATCAGCAGCATCGCCGGGAGTGCTGCGAACATGGTCAGCGCATAGAACAGCGTCCAACCGGTCGCCTGTGCCAGGAACCCGGAGAAGCCGCCGACCGTGCGCAGCGCGATGGCGGCCAGCGACGACAGCAGGGCATATTGCGTGGCCGCAAAACCCGGTGAGCACAGGCCCGACAGGAACGTGATGAATGCCGCGTCGGCCATGCCCTCGGCAAACGCCTCGGTCACCACCGTGGCAAACAGGATGTGGCGCTCCCCTGCCGAGCTGGCGAGCAGCAGGTACATCCCCATCGCCGCCGTCTGCACCCAGCCGGTGCAAAGCAGCGCGCGGCCGACACCCAGCCGCGCCACCAGCCATCCGCCGATTGCGGTCCCGGCGAACGTTGCTGCCAGGGAAAATGGCCCGTTCGCCACCGCGATGCTGGCGCGGTCGAACCCCAGCGAGGTGTAGAACGGTGCCGTCATGACGCCGGCCATCGCCTCGCCCAGCTTGAACAGCGCGACGAAGCCCAGGATCGTCAGCGCCCCAGGGCGGGTCAGGATCTCGCGCAGCGGGTCAACCACCGCCCGCGTCAATCGCGCGGTGAACGACGCGGCGACGCGCAGCACGGCGACCAGCGGCTCCGGCGCCATCAGCGTGACCAGCGGACTGATCGCCAGCAAGACCGCGACGCCAAGCAGCGCCCCGTGCCAACCGACACTGTCTGCTGCCTTGATGACGCCGGCGCCCGAAACCAGCAGCGCCAACCGATATCCCCACACATAGGCTGCCATCGCGGCACCCTGTGCACGTGGTGCGAAGCTTTCGATCCGCCACGCATCGATGACGATGTCCTGGCTGGCCGACAGAAACGCGACCAGCGCCGCCGCAGCAATCGCCGAGGCGGGCGCCCGCACCGGATCGGACAGCGCAAGCAGCGCGGCCGCCACCGCCAGCAGCGGCTGGATGGTCGCCAGCCATCCACGTCGGCGGCCCAGTCGCCCCAATGGCCAGGGCGCACGCACCTGGTCCAGCACCGGCGCCCAGAGGAATTTCAGCGAATAAGCCAGCCCGACATTCGCGGTCAGGCCGATCAGCGCCAGCGATACGCCGCCTTCAGAGAGCCACAGACGGAAGGTGAAACCGGACAGCGGCAGTGGCAGGCCGGAGAAGAAGCCGTAGCATCCCATCAGCCACAGCCGGCGATCTCTCAGCAACGCCGGGCGGCCGTCCTCCGCGCGCACATCCATGCGCGCTTCCTGCGGGTGTTGCGGCAATTCTTCAACCTCCGCCCTGCTACGCTTATGTTCTCCGGTGCGCCCGGCAGGACTCGAACCCGCAACCAAGCCGTTATGAGCGGCCCGCTCTAACCAGTTGAGCTACAGGCGCACGCCGGGCTGATGTGGCAGAGGCCGGCCCGGCAATGCAAGCCGCTGCGCTTGCAGAGGCCAGGGATTTGCCCAGGGGATTTGCCTGCCGCACCTCGTTCTGGCATATCGCGCCGGCTTTTCATCCTGCCGCAGTTCCTACGCCCGATTTCGGGCCGGGGATGTGGCTGTACCCGGTTGACCGAAGGAATCTCTCCGGATGCCACTTGCTTACATCGTGATCATCGTCTGCGGCGTGCTGGCGCTGATCTACGGCCTGGTTACCAGTCGTGAGGTGCTCGCCGCCGATGCCGGGTCCGCCCGCATGCAGGAGATTTCCGCGGCGGTGCGCGAAGGCGCGCAGGCGTACCTGAACCGTCAGTACACGACCATCGCCGGGGTCGGCGCGCTGGTGGCGATTTTCCTTGGGTTCACGCTCGGCTATCACGTGGCGATCGGTTTCATCATCGGCGCGGTGACTGTCCGGGTGCGCCGGCTATATCGGCATGAACGTCTCGGTCCGCGCCAACGTGCGCACCGCGCAGGCGTCCCGCGAGGGGCTGGCTGCCGGGCTCGGCGTCGCCTTCAAGGCGGGTGCGGTAACCGGGATGCTGGTCGTCGGGCTGGGTCTGCTCGGGGTGGCGATCTATTACCTGATTCCTGCGCAACAGCTATGGCGCCAATATCAGCGATGCTGATCTCCGGCGTGTGCTGGAGGCGATGGTGGCGCTGGGGTTCGGCGGCTCGTTGATCTCCATCTTCGCGCGGCTCGGCGGCGGCATCTTCACCAAGGGCGCGGATGTCGGCGCCGACCTGGTCGGCAAGGTGGAGGCCGGCATCCCCGAGGACGATCCACGCAACCCGGCGGTGATCGCCGACAACGTGGGCGACAACGTGGGCGACTGCGCCGGCATGGCGGCGGACCTGTTCGAGACCTATGTGGTAACGATCGTCGCGACGATGCTGCTGGGAGCGATCTTCTTCGCTGCCCCGGCGCGCGACGCGATGCTGCTGGTGCCGCTGGGCATCGGGGCGATCTGCATCCTGACCTCCATCGTCGGCACCTATTTCGTGCGGCTGGGACCCGACAACGGGATCATGAAGGCGCTCTATAAGGGGCTGCTGGTCACCGGCGCGCTGTCGGTGATCGGCATCGCCATCATCATCGCCTGGTTCATCGGGTTCACCACGCCGCTGGCGTTGGTCGCCGGCGGTAGCGCTGACCGGGTTCGACCTGTTCATTTGTGCGCTGATCGGTTTGGTGCTGACCGGAAGCCTGGTCTATATCACCGAGTTCTACACCTCGACCGAATACCGGCCGGTGCGCAGCATTGCGCTGTCGTCCACCACCGGGCACGGCACCAACGTGATCCAGGGCCTGGCGGTGTCGATGGAATCGACCGCCATGCCGGTGATCGCGATCTGCATCGCCATCGTCTTGTCGTACCTGATGGCGGGGCTGTTCGGCATCGCGATCGCCGCCACCACCATGCTGGCGCTGGCCGGCATGATCATCGCGCTGGATGCGTATGGGCCGGTGACCGACAATGCGGGCGGCATCGCCGAGATGGCCGAGCTGCCGCGCGAAGTGCGGGTGACCACCGACGCGCTGGACGCGGTGGGCAACACGACGAAGGCGGTGACCAAAGGGTATGCGATCGGCTCGGCCGGGCTGGCTTCATTGGTGCTGTTCGCCGCCTATACGCAGGACCTGAAGCATTATTTCCCGAAGCTGACGGTGCCGTTCCAGTTGGAAGACCCGTACGTGGTGATCGGGTTGTTCATCGGCGGAATGATGCCCTACTTGTTCGGTGCGATGGGCATGACCGCGGTGGGTCGTGCGGCCGGCGCGGTGGTGGTAGAGGTACGGCGCCAGTTCCGCGAGATCCCCGGCATCATGGAGGGCACCGGAAAGCCGGAATATGGCCGCGCGGTGGATATGCTGACCAAGGCAGCGATCCGCGAGATGATCGTGCCGTCGTTGCTGCCGGTGCTGGCGCCGGTGGTGCTGTGGCTGATCATCTGGGGCATCGGCGGCCGGGTGGCGGCGTTCAGCGCGCTGGGTGCGATGCTGCTGGGGACCATCGTGACCGGGCTGTTCGTGGCGATCTCCATGACGTCGGGCGGCGGCGCCTGGGACAACGCGAAGAAATACATCGAGGAAGGCAATTACGGCGGCAAAGGGTCCGAGGCGCACAAGGCCGCGGTGACCGGCGATACCGTCGGCGATCCGTACAAGGACACGGCGGGCCCGGCGGTGAACCCGATGATCAAGATCACCAACATCGTCGCGCTGCTATGGCTGGCGATCCTGGCGGGGTGGCTGGCGCAATAGGCAAGCCCGCCGCCCGCTACTCCGGGCGAAGGGCTGGAGACAGGGTCAAAGATCGGCTGTGGACCCGATAAGGACGATTGCAGCCCGGTAGGCTTGCCTCGGCGGCACCGGTCAGGGCTCATGTCGACCGGGTGGATTCACGTTGCTGCGGGGACGACTTCCGCCGGATGTCCTGCCGCGACAGGCGCTTGTCGCCGGACAAACGCTCCTGGATTGGCAATCCATCTGATTCGTCCTTATTTTCGCCTTTATGGCCAAAGCAGACGTAAATCGGCAGTCCGGAATGGTTGCTTCAGACGGCCGTGGTTCGCACACTGTTTCGGTTGCCGCTGATCGGAATACCACGGTACAACGAAAAGTCAGATTTGGTGCCATCACCGTATCGGTACGGGAGCCGACCAAGGCTGAAGTGGATCATAACGTCTGCCTTAGCACAGAAGCTTTGGACCGAGCCAAGTTCCAACTTGCTCTCAAGGGAGTACCAATCTCTCCGAGCGAAAAACGTGCCCTTGTTTTACCTCGACACCAAAAAGCCCGGTCGATTTGCCCGAAGGTTGAACGGCAAGGTCGAGTACCGGCGTGCTGGAAAACGGGCGGTTCAAGGCAACGGGTTGACCTCACTCGCTGATGCGATCGATGCAGTTCGTCAGGCCCAGGTCGAAACAAGCAAACCGCTTGCCGTAATTCTCGCCGGCCACAACGGGTCGGGAAGGTCCACCCTGTGGAACCGCCGCCTCGCAGGTGAATTCCGGTTCCCATTGGTAAATGCCGACCGGATGATGTTGTCGATCCTGCCCGAGCCAGCCCAGGGCAATCGTTTGGTCCCTTGGGCGGCAGATATCCGGGATTACCATCGTGGCTGGATGGCCGTCGCCCAGCAGGGCGTTCAGGCCTTTGTCGGTCATGCCATGGGAGCGAAGGTTCCCTTCGCCATGGAGACCGTGTTTTCTCATTGGAAAGTGTCAAGCGATGGCAAAATCGAGTCCAAAGTTGACCTGATCAGAGACATGCAAAGGGCGGGATATTTTGTCCTGCTTCTATTTGTCGCGCTGGCGAACGCTGAGCTATCGATACTCAGGGTTCAATCGCGCGTTGCCGGCGGCGGACATGCAGTGAAGGATTCAACGCTTCTGCAGCGCTTTCCAAGAACACAGAAGGCCATTTCGGAAGCGATTAAAATTGCAGACGCATCGGTGCTTGTCGATAACAGCAGATCTCCCGCCGAGGCATTTACCATCTGTCGAGTGCAGGTCCACGGGAAAAAGCTCTATGATATACGAGACAGCAGCACACCCAACATGATCCTGACCTGGATATCCGCCGTTGTCCCATCGAGCGCAGGATAGCAGTCGCACAGGATCGCCGGCGCGCGGCATACGATCGAGGCACGTGGCGCCAGCCTGCTTTACCTGCCGCCGCCCGATTTCAATCCGATCGTACAGTCGTTCGCCAAGTTCTCGCAGACCGCTGGCTGTTACGAACGCAGCAGCATCGTCCGGTCCAGAGCTCGACCGGGAGCAACTTGGCAGTCATACCAGCGGCCCGAAGGGCCGACTGGTATGCGCGCAGGGTTGGTGTGGCGGCTGCGCGCGAAATCAATAAGATACCAGCGGCCCGACGATCGCCGGGGGAGTCAGACGTCGGGCCGCTGGTATCAGTCGTTGGCCTGGCGCAGCGCCTCGCAGACCGCGGCGGTGACCTGCTTCGTGGTCGCCTTGCCGCCCAGGTCCGGCGTGTGCAACGCCGGACTGGCCGTGACGTGCTCGACAGCCTTCATCAGCCGGTCGGCCGCAGGTTTCTCGCCGAGATGCTCCAGCATCATAACCGCGGTCCAGAACGTCGCGACCGGATTGGCGATGCCCTTGCCGGTGATGTCGAAGGCCGAGCCATGGATCGGCTCGAACATCGATGGCGTCGTGCGTTCCGGGTTGATGTTTGCGGTCGGCGCGATACCGAGCGAACCGGCCAGCGCCGCCGCGAGGTCCGAGAGGATGTCCGCGTGCAGATTGGTCGCGACGATCGTGTCCAGCGTCTGCGGCTTCATGACCATCCGCATCGTCATCGCATCGACCAGCATCTTGTCCCAGGTCACGTCCGGGAAGTCGCGCGCGACCTCGGCCGCGATCTCGTCCCACATCACCATGGCGTGGCGCTGCGCGTTCGACTTGGTCACCACGGTCAGCAGCTTGCGCGGCCGGGATTGGGCGAGCCTGAACGCGAAGCGGATGATGCGCTCCACGCCGGCCCGCGTCATGACGGAGACGTCCTGGGCCACCTCGATCGGCAGGCCCTTATGGACGCGGCCGCCAACGCCGGAATACTCGCCCTCTGAGTTCTCGCGCACGATCACCCAATCCAGCTCCGGACCGGAGACATGCCGCAGCGGGCTGGTGATGCCGGGCAGGATGCGGGTGGGACGCACATTGGCATATTGATCAAGCGGCTGGCAGATCGCCAGGCGCAGGCCCCACAAGGTGATGTGGTCGGGGATGTCCGGCGCACCGACGGCGCCGAACAGGATGGCGTCGAACTGGCGGAGCTGGTCGGCGCCGTCCGCCGGCATCATGACGGCGTGCTTCCGGTAGTAATCCGACCCCCAGTCGAAGTCCTGGAAGTCGAGCTTGAAGCCGCCATCCCGCTCGGTGCAGACCTTGAGCACTTCGACGGCGGCGTCCACTACCTCGGGGCCGATACCGTCTCCGCCCATGGCGGCGATTTTGTACGTGCGCATGCGTTGGTTCCTCCTGGTTGTTGTTATCGCACTGGGGACTTGCCCGGCCGAGAGGGGCTTCCCGCATCGCCGCCTATCCGAGGGCGCTTGCGTCGCCGACGCGCGGCGAGAGCGTGAACGGGGTCGCGCAAATAAGGTAGAGTTTATTCGCGCAACGCAATATTAATGGCTATCCTGAGCTGGGGTATATAAACGCGGCGAGTGGCCCTGGCCAACTTGGCGGCGGGACTGGCGGTCACATATGCACTTATAATCAGAATGCCATCTTGGCTTGGAGCTGAACCTCCGGCAGAAAGTAGGCTGGGAGATAACGATGACGGTGATCATGAGGTTGGGAACGACAGACGCAGACATTCGCTCTGCGCTCCACGCCAAACGATTGCGACACGCCAAATCTCATCCCGATACGCTCGTGATCGACGAGCTTGGTCTCGCGCACGCCCGGAGCCGCATCGACGTGGCCGTCATCAACGGCTGCATCCACGGCTATGAAATCAAGAGCGCCAAGGACAACCTCGACCGGTTCGCGACCCAGATCGATATCTACCGCCAGACGCTACAGAAGCTCACACTCGTCGCCGCACCGAAGCATGTCGCAGGCATCATGAGTCACGCTCCCGAATGGTGTGGCGTGATCGCGGCCGAGCAGGGACCAAGGGGCGGTGTCAGCTTCCACGTATTGCGAAACCCCGTCGCCAACCCCGACATCGATCCGGTCATGATGGCGCATCTTCTCTGGCGCGATGAAGTCATCGAGCTCCTGGGCCAAGCCGGATATGCGCCGAAGGACCTCCGACGGCCGAAGAAGGCAGCTTTACGAGATACTTTGCGAGGCCATGACGCTTCGCGAGATCACCGCCTCCATCCGCGCTTTCATGGTGCGGCGCCGGACATGGAGAGATCGTCCAGCACATGCGTGATGTGGTGGTTGATCGTAACGAACTTCCACCGGGGCTGATTGCTGGGCTTCGCTGTCCGCGCCGCACATTTGGCGATGTAGTCATCGCCGCTTGAGAAACCCGCTCCGCTAAACTTGCCGGACGCCACGATCGAAGCACAGTGGTCGTGCATCTGCCCCGGATTGTCTCGGAACGCCCCGCCTTTGCGGATCTCCCATGCCGTCGACGTCGTATAGACGAGCTTGCCGGCCGACTTGATCTTGCGCATGTCCACCGGGGCGAATTCCGGATGGACGATTGTGTAGTCGCCGAAATTGGGCTGCCGCATACCGGGGGGCAACTTGCCAAGCAATGTCTGGATAGAAGAGCCAGTCATGGCGCGCGAGCTGGTCGGCGCCCCTAGCAACATCCTTAAACGTCTCGGGAATCGCCGGTACCGATGACGACGAAATTGCGGAACGGCATGCAGATCACCAAGATTTTGCATGGCCGCAATGAGCGCGCCTGCGAATGCATTGTAGGGCTCAAAATTCGGTGCGCCGAGATCGATAACGAGGTCAGCTTCGTCGAGCGATAGACCGAGCGACATGGTCAAAGCCTCGATGCGCGTGCGCGCACCCGGCTTCATCAGGTCCTCCAGCCGGACCGCGATGGTCGCTCCAAGGCCATCGGTCGCAACGATCCCTGCAACGGATGCGACCATGGGTGGGGAGGCGTCGAGGGGAACGACCGGCATCGCATTCGCCCGGAATGCCCGCAGGGCTTCGAACACGTATGTGAAGATGTCGCGGCCGTCCCCCATCGGCTTGCCGGAAATACTTGGATGCACGCCGACCCACGCGGGCCGCTGCCCCCACTTGACATTGAAGCGGGCGGCAAACGGATGGATGTGCTCCTGAACCGTCTTCTTCGGCTGCCACAACTCGAAATCGAACTCGACTTCCGGGATGGTGACATAGGGGACGGTACGGTCCTTGGCGGCGGCGGCAAGGCGGGCAAGCGCCTGGTATTCGCCCTGACGCCACCGCAGCGCCGGAACATACATATCCTTAGTCAAGATCATCGCTTGCCTCCTCTAGCTGCGAGCGCACCTGATCCCGACCAATCAGATCATTCAGGATGGTATAGTTGCTGCGCTCCTTCCTGATGCGCCCCGCGATGATGCTCGGATCGATGCCGATCGTCTCCGCGTCGATCTTCACCGCCTCTTCCGACAGGGCGAAGCGGGACAGACACTGATCCCACAATGCTTCCGGTATCAGCGCGTCGAGCGCGAATTTGTCAGCCTCCACCTCGATCGCATCACCGTCATTGCCGCCTTCCTCGTCGAAGAAGTCGAAGCGCAAACCGTCGAAGAGATGCAAGAAGACGTGACCGAGCTCGTGCATCAGCACAAACCAGAAATTGTCCAGACGGTCATAACGTAGCGTAAGGCCTACAACCGGTGTCTCACCATCGGCGAGCATGGCTGCGCCGTCGAGATACGACCCCGGAAGGTGACGCTCGACGATGAGAACGATGCCTTTCTCCGCCAACAGATCGCGGGCACGCTTCGGCCCGTCCTTCCGTTTCGTGAGACGCACCAACTCTGGCAGCCACCGGTCATCCAGTTCGAAGGTTGCGATCTCTTCTGCTTCAATCTTGCTACGCGCCCGCTCCAGAATGCGCGCCTGCCACGCGAGTAGGGCGTATTCGTTAGGCACGTTCCCGCTGCACATCTTCTTGCGGTGAAAGGCCGTCGCAAATTGCGGTCCGGCCGCATGCAGGAAATATTCCTTCACTCGCTCGATCGGGTTTGCGCCGCGCGGCAGATCAAACCATTGCGTTTGATCATCTCCTTGTAGGGAAGCTGACCCCAGACGATGTCGTCGGCATTGCCCCACGCGAACACCGATCCGCCGGCCTGCTTCGGTCCCTCAAAACTTCCTGACGCCTTCACATCAAGCGCCTTCGAAATTTCGATCAGCCGACCAAGGCTTGCGCCCATATAATCGGTCGCCTCGTAGCGCTGCACCTGTTGCGGCTTCATGCCAAGTTTTTCGGCAAGGTCCGTCTGGCTCATGCCGGAGGCAATTCGCGCTTGCACCAGCACGCGGGGCAATTCTTCTAGCGCATAGGTTTTTGAGAACGAGACCTGGCCGGATTTCAGCAGATCGTATTCGGCAAGCTCGGCCCCGATGTCGACGATCTGGCTCTTGAGCCCATCGATCTCCGCCCCCTTGAGCCATGCCTGATCCGATGCGCGCGCCTTCGCGGCAGCAAGCGCATCTTGCAACTTCGCTAGTTGCGCGCTCGATACGCCATACTGTTTGTCGCTGTAGATCATGGCTGCACCTTCCCGGAGAGAAGCGGATTGGCCGAAAGTGGAATGGAGATGATCCCTTTCTGGTTTCCCGTGAAACGACCCATTTGGAAAAAAATCTACGAATGCCTGCCCGACATCCACGCACATCATCGAGGACGGAAAAAACTCGCCCTTGAATGCCGCTTTCTGCGCGGCTCGACCGTTTGCAAATTCCAGGAACACGGGATCAAGCTTGGCCGGATCGACTCCGGTAGGGTCCCAGCATGCATCGAAGTCGCCGGGCCTCGGCTTGCCGGTCACATAGCTGCCGTCGAGGTAGATCGCCGGACATCCAGCCAATCGCAGCTTGCCAGACGCGAGAACGAGGCCCTCGAAAAGCTCACGTCGCCAGGCATTGGTTCCGAAAGCAGCCGCCACATCTTCCAAACTCGCCACGTGCGTCCCAGGGGGCAGAACGGTCCACGGAGAGCCGGGCAATGGGACGAGGGCAGGAATCATGGTTACAACAATAATGTTGTAACCACTAAAAGGCAAGCGTGAAATGGCGCGACCATCCCTCCGCCGGCGCCGCCGGGTTCGCCCTGGCAAGCCTGGATGGAACGCCAGAGGGAAGATCCCCCGTTGAACCGGCGGCGAATGCCTTAGCAACGATCAGTTAGGCGCGCTTAGGCGGGCGCCAAATGTCCGCTGTAGCTCTTCGCCGCCACCAAGCCGGCCAGTCCGGTTCCGGCCCGATCGGCGCCATAAGGCCAATGTCCGGTCTCAAGCAATTGCCATCTGTAGGCGGACTGGCAGCTTTCCACCCATTTTGGACGTCCCGTGATTGAGTTTTGACCCTGACGCACCCGCTCCCCCCACCAGCTTCTGCCGTGCCGCGGTGGCCAGCGCGTCGGCCCGTTCGTTCATCACGTCGCCCGCATGTGCGCGCACCCAGCGCCAGTCGATCCGGTGTGGCGCTGCCGCCTCCAGCAGGCGCAGCCATAAATCCATGTTGGCCACCGGCTGACCGGTGGAGCTTCGCCAGTTCCGCCGCACCCAGCCGGTGTGCCAGCGGGTGATACCATTCTTCAGGTATTCGCTGTCGGTGTGCAGCGCGACGTTGCAGGGGCGTTTCAGCGTCTCCAGCGCGGTGGTGGCAGCAGTGAGTTCCATCCGGTTGTTGGTGGTCGCCGGCTCGGCGCCGGAGAGTTCCCGCTCCTGGCCACGAAAGCGCAGCACGGCGCCCCATCCGCCCGGCCCGGGATTGGGCTTGCAGCCGCCATCGGTCCAGATTTCCACCGCGTCACCGGTCTCAGAGTCCATAGGCATGCTCGTCCGGGGCTGCCAAATGGAACCGCAACCGGCGCAGATATTCCAGAGGGATCCTTGCGGGTCACCAGCGCGCCGGGCGGGGTGTTGAGCCAGTCGAACAGACGGGTCAGCAGGAACCGCATCGCCGCGCCGCGACATAACACCGGCAGCGCGCGCCGTTCAGCGAGCGAAAGCGGCCGCACCGTTTCATAGGACGCCAGCAGCGTGCGCGCCTTGGTCACGTTCAGCGAACCGTCCCCCTCGAAGCACCAGGCGTTCACGCACACGGCAATATCGTACGCAAGGATATCGGTTGCGGCAAAATAGAAATCGATCAGCCCGGAGACGCGTCCTTCCAGAAAGAACACATTGTCCGGGAACAGGTCGGCATGGATCTGTCCGACCGGCAAGGCCGCCGGCCAGCCGACCAGGATGCGCGACAGCGCGGCGTCCAGTTCAGTGGCAAGTCCCGGAAGCACTTCGTCCGCCCGCGCCGCGGGAGCGGTCCAGCAACGGCGCCCATCCGTCCGGCCCGAGTGCATTGCACCGCGTCGGCCTGTAGCTGGTGCCGGCCAAGTGCAGACCGGCCAGCGCCGCCCCGAGCGGTCCGCAATGCTCCGGCCGGATCCGCCGCGGCCATACACCGGGCAGAAACGTGGTGATCGCCGCCGGCCGTCCGGCAAGCTGCCGCAGGGCCTGCCCGTCACGCCCGCGCACCGGCCGCGGGCAGGAGATGCCCTGCGCGGCCAGGTGCTCCATCAGGCCGAGAAACCAGGGCAGCTCGGCGGGGTCCACGCGCCTTTCATAGAGCGTCAGGATGAAGTCGCCGCCGCGTGGTGCGCAGCGAGTAGTTGCTGTTCTCCACGCCCTCGGCAATCCCGCGGAATGCCACCATCGAGCCGAGTTCGTAATCGGTCAGGAATTCGGCCAGCGCGTCATCGGTGACCTCGGTATAGACCGCCATCAGCCGAGCGGTGCGGGCAGCTTGAACGCGACATCCTCGGTGGTGACACGACGTTCCTCGATATCAAGCTGATAGCAGCCGCCGAGGTCGAGCAGCAGTTCCTCGACCAGGGATTCGGGGGCGGACGCCCCGGCGGTAAGGCCAAGCGTCTGCACGCCTTCCAGCAGCGTCCAATCCAGAGCTGCGGCGCGCGGCAGCAGCACGGCGCGCGGCGCGCCAGCGCGCTCGGCCACTTCGCGCAGGCGCTGGGAGTTGGAGGAGTTGGCGCTGCCGATCACCACAACCAGGTCGCAGTCCGCAGCGATGGCCTTCACCGCCGCCTGGCGGTTGGTGGTGGCGTAACAGATGTCCTCCTTGCGCGGCCCCACGATGCGGGGAAAGCGCGCCCGCAGGATGGCGACGATCTCGGCGGTGTCATCGACCGACAGGGTCGTCTGCGTGACGAAGGCCAGCCGGTCGGTGCGCGGTGGCTCGACGCACTGCGCATCCGCGGTGCTCTGGATCAGGGTCATGGCACCGGGCGGCAACTGGCCCATGGTGCCTTCCACCTCCGGATGCCCGGCGTGGCCGATCAACAGGATGTGCCGCTGCTCCGGACCGCCGCGGGCAAAGTGACGCTCGGCCTCCCGATGCACCTTGCTCACCAGCGGGCAGGTCGCGTCGTGGTAGATCAGTTGCCGGCGCCGCGCCTCCGCCGGCACCGATTTCGGCACGCCGTGGGCGGAGAACACCACCGGCGCGCCTTCCGGCACGCTGGCGAGGTCCTCCACGAACACCGCGCCTTCGGCTTCCAGCGACTCGACGACGGTGCGGTTATGGACGATCTCGTGGCGTACATAGACCGGCATGGCGTGGCGGCGCAGCGTTTCCTCCACCACCCGGATGGCGCGATCCACCCCGGCGCAGAAGCCACGCGGGCTTGCGAGAAGGACGTGCAGGCGAGGCTTGTCTTGCATGAAGCGCTGTCGCCGCCGTATGGCGGCTCTCTGGTCAGATGAAAGAGGTAGGGTGCCGCCGGAGGGAGCGCCAGCCTGGATGCCGGTGCCGATTGTCGATCTTCCAGGCGCCCGGCACTATGCGCCCGTCCCGCCCTGCCGGCAACGCGCTGGCATATCTGCCCTGTTCCGGAGCCACCGAATGCATTTCCGCCGTCGTCACAGCGCCATCCGTTGCCGTGCCGTCCCGATCGCGGTGGTGATAACGATGTTAGGCGGTCTGGCCGGATGCGAGCCCGGTCCCAACCAGTTCGCTCCGGCCTGCCCGGCAGCAGCGCTACTGCCCCAGGCCTCCGATCTGAGCCGCTATCGCCCGTCGGCGCAGGGGAGCGGGCATGATCTGACGGATCTGATCCTGCAGACACGCATTACAGCGATCGACGGCCAGTGCGAGCCAGGCAAGGATTTGCACACTCTGAATGCCACGGTGAAGGTCACCATCGAGGTCACGCGCGGCCCGGCGGCGCCCAACCGGGTGGCCGATATTCCTTATTTCGTCGCCGTGAGCGACGGCGACCGCATCCTCGATAAGCGCGTATTTTCCAATCGCGTGATGTTTCCGGCCAATGTGGACCGCATTTATCTGACCAGCGATCCGGTGACGATGCGGCTTCCGGTGAGCCCGAACAAAAGCGGAGCGGCCTACACGGTCTGGGCGGGGTTCCAGCTCACGTCGGCCGAGATGGGGCAGGCGCAGGCGCAAGCGCCACAGCCTTGAAGGCCTGCTGTGACCTGATGCGTTGCCGCGCCAGCATCGTTCGCAGGCGCGCGAGATAGAGGGCGGTTGTCAAGGAAGCGCCGACGACCAGGCCGAGCCACATGCCTCTGACAGACATGTCCCCCCAATGCGCCAGCAGCAATCCGACGGGAATGCCCACGACCCACGCACCGAGAGCCGAGATCAACAGCGGGCCCTTTGCGTCGCGCAGACCGCTGAGCGCTCCTCCCGCCGCGGACTGCACCGCTTCCAGAAATTGCAGGGCGGCTGCGATGGGCAGCAGAGCGGCTGTCATCGTAACAGTCGCCGGATCCACGTTGCCCAGCATCCGGTGCATCAGCGTCTCCGGCACCGTCATCAGCGTGCAGGCAGCGCCGATGCCGACGATGACAGAGAGCTGAATCGCCACCAATCCCGCGTGCCTCGCCAGGTCGGGCCGCGAGCGGCCGATCGCATAGCTGACTCGCATATTCGCCGCGTCGCTGATTCCCGAACGAGAACACGCCGGTCAACTCGACCATGCGCGCGGCGACGGCATGTGCCGCCAGGGCCGAGGCGCCGAACGGCGCAACGGCGAAAGCAACGGCAGGCAGTACGCCTTCCCGCAGGACAATGCGAAAGGCGAATGGAAGGCCCAGGCGGAGAATTACTGCGCAGCGCGCAGGATCAAGAACAACGGGGTATCTGAACACGCTGGCAAACGCCGTGCGGGGCGACAGGTAGAGGATCACTGCCAGCAGCGCGAGCGCACCGTACGCCGTGGACGCATATGCAACGCCGGCGCCCGCCACGCCGAATGCGGGCACGCCAAAGCCGCCGAACACCAGCCACCAGGTCAGCGCGGCATGCACCGGGACTGAGGCCAGCATCAGCAGCGTGGTAATCCTCGCCTGCCCGGTCGCCACCGCAAGGGAACGAACGGCGACATAGGAGACCCAGGCGGGCAGGCCCCAGGCGGCGCCGGCAAGAAACGCCGCCGCGCCTTCGGCTTCGGGTCCAGCGCCAACCATTCGCACCACGATGCCGCGGCAGATGAACAGAAGCAGAGCCCCCGGCAGCGAAACCATCAGGCCCACCCAGATCTCCCTGTTGTCCGCTGACGCGCAGCTCCTGCATGTCGCCGCGGCCGTATGCCCGCGCAACGATCGGTGTGATCGCGGTCACGATGCCCAGGGCAAACAGAAACAGGAAAAGGTAGACGGCAAGCGCGAGCGTTACGCCGGCGAGCGCGCTGTCTCCCAGCCGCGCCACGATCAGCGTCTCCACCGCGGAGATCGCAAGCTGGGCAAACATGGTGATGCTAACAGCGACGGATATGCCGGCGAGGGCCCGCGCCTCGCGCGCCCACGATAAATCGGTCGAGCACATGGATATTCTCACAGACCTGGCTCGCCGCTTCGCGGAAGCGGCGGCGGTCACGCCAAGGGATGAGCGATCAGCGGATGGGTTCAGCCATCCGCTCAACGTCGATCAGAGCCGGCCTGCGAAGATCAGGACGCCGGAGCGTCAGGCGCCGCGCTATGCCAGCCCTGCGACGCGCGGTCGCAGGGCCTGGAAGAGGCCACGCGGTGTGTGCTTGGCATAAGCGCCCATCTGCCCCTCCCTCGTTCGGGGTGCGAAGACCTTATGTAGCCGATGGTTCCGGTCAGCGGCAAGCCGCAACGTTGCGGGCTCGCCTTCGATTGGCCCTTCGCTCTGCAAGTCAGCTTCGCTTGGGAAACCGCCTGCTATCGGGCAAAGGCGCGTGCGGCGGTGGCGGGATAGTGGTAGCAGCACCGGTTGTGGCGGGCTCGCGGGTCCCCATTTTTTGTTCTTTTCCGAGCAAAGGAGATACCCGGGCGAGATGCGGTTCGCGTCCACCTTGATCGATCTGGCGGGGTCGGTGGCCCTGCTGCTCTGGGGTGTGCACATGGTGCAGACCGGCATCCAGCGGGCCTTCGGCCCAGAGCTGCGGCGCATGCTGGGGACAGCGTTGCGGTGGCGATTGAGCGCGTTCGCCTCCGGCCTCGGCGTGACGGCAGTGATGCAGAGCAGCACGGCAACCGGGCTGATGATCGCCGGATTTTGCACGGCGGGAGTGGTGGATCTGGTGCCGGCGCTGGCGGCGATGCTGGGCGCGAATGTCGGCACCACACTCATCGTGCAGGTGTTCTCGTTCAAGGTGGCGGCCGCGACGCCGGTGCTGGTCGTATTGGGCGTCGCACTGTTCCGACGGGGACAGTCCGCGCGCATGCGTGACCTCGGGCGGGTGGCTATCGGCCTCGGGCTCATGCTGCTGGCGCTGCAGCAGTTGCTGTCGCTGATCACGCCGTATGAAGATATGCCCAGCCTGCGGATGATGCTCGGCGCAGTGAACACGCAGCCGGTACTCGCCCTGCTGATCGCCGCTGCCCTGACCTGGGCGGCGCATTCATCTGTCGCCATCGTGCTGCTGATCATGTCACTGTCCGCGCAAGGTGTGGTTGCACCGGATACTGCCTTCGCGCTGGTTCTCGGTGCCAATCTCGGGACCGCGATTAACCCGGTGCTGGAGGGTGTGCGCGGGGATGATCCGGCGGCGCGCCGTCTGACGATCGGAAACCTGCTGACCCGAGTTGTCGGGTGCGCAGTCGTGCTGGCCCTGTTGCCGCGGATCGGCTCGCTGATCGTGCAGATCGAGCCGGATAACGCCCGCGTGGTGGCGGATTTCCACACCGGTTTCAACCTGGTGCTGGCGGCGATATTCCTGCCCGTGCTTGGTCCTTATGGCGCATTGCTGCGCCGGCTGCTCCCGGCGCGGATCGATCAGGCGGATCCGGCGACGCCGCGTTATCTCGATCATGCGGCGTTGGAGACGCCACCGATCGCACTGGCCGCCGCCGGGCGCGAGGCGCTGCGCATGGCCGACACGCTGGAGGCGATGCTGATCGGCGCCGCCGATGCGCTGAAAAGCAGCGACCGCGAGCGCATTTCCGAAGGTACGGCGGCTGGACGATGTTATCGACAAGCTGAACCGGGCGATCCGGACCTACATCACCGCGCTGGATGCCGACTCGCTCACCGAGGACGATCACCGGCGCCTGCAGGAGGTTTTGGTCTTCACCTCCAACCTCGAATTGGCCGGCGACGTGGTTGACCGCAACCTGATGAGCGACGTGTCGCGGCGGCTGAAGCGCGGCTTGCCGTTCCCCGAACCGGAGCGTGCCGAGGCGGTGCGCCTGCTGAACCGCCTGGCCAGCACGGTGCGGGCTGCCGCCGCCGTGTTCATGACCGAGGACGCGCGGGCGGCACGTCAACTGGTGACCGAGAAGGAAGTGTTCCGGGATCTGGAGACTGCCGCGACCAGCGCGCATTTCGACCTGGTGCGTGCCGGCTCGTCTGCTGCCGCGGAGGCCGACGTGATGTACCTCGATCTGTTGCGGGAGCTGAAGCGGATCAACAGCCATCTGGTTGCCGCGGCGGCGTATCCGGTGCTGGAGAATCAGGGTGAGTTGCTGCGCAGCCGCCTGCGGATGTCGGAGTAGTTCGGCCAGGTGCCGCCTACCCGTGATCGGCTGCTAAGGAGAAGTAACCGGCGAGTCATCGTGTCCAGCGGGCATCGGCCGGCCTCGGCCAGTGGGTGCGGTTGAGAGCAGAGAGCGCAGCATTCGGGCCAGGCTGGCCGGATGGAAGGGTTTGGCGATGAACGGGAAATCGGCGGCAGCTTGCAGAGACTGGTCGGCGGCGTAGCCGGACGTCAGAAGGACGTGCAGCTCCGGGTGCAAGTGGCGCGCCTCCCGCACCAGGTCGACGCCGCTCATGCCGCCGGGCATCACGATGTCAGTGAGCAGAAGGTCGGCCGCTACTCCGTCGCTCAGCAGGCGCAGCGCATCCGGCCCATTCTGCGCCGTCAGAACGGTGTGGCCCAGTTCGCGCAGCAATTCCGAGGCGGCGGCACGGACGTCCTCGCTGTCCTCAACCAACAGGATGGTGGCGGAAGGCCCGGCATCGTTCCAACCAGGCAGATCGGCGACATCTTCCGGGCTGTCGTCGCCGGAGGCTCGCGGGAGGAACAGCTGCACGTTAGTGCCCTGGCCGGGCGTGCTGCGAATTCGCATGGCACCCCCTGACTGGCTGGCGAAGCCATGCACCATCGAAAGGCCGAGACCGGATCCTTTGCCGACCGGCTTGGTGGTGAAAAAGGGCTCAACCGCGCGCCCCAGGACGTCTGCTGGCATGCCATGTCCGGTATCGGCAACCTCGAGCAAAACGTAGTCGCCGTCCGGCAGGTCGGGCGTGGCGGCATGGTGCGGAACCCGGCGGTTGCTCAGGGAGAGCAGGATGCGTCCGCCGTCTGGCATGGCGTCGCGAGCATTGACAACCAGGTTCATCACCGCCGCCTGGAATTGCGCGGCGTCGACGCGGGCCGGCCAGAGCTGCGGGTCAGTTTCGATCGCCAGCTCAATCGTTTCGTCGATGACGCGACACAGCAGTATCCTGGCTTCGGCAATCAGCCCGTCCAGCTTCACCACCCGCGGGTGCAGTTGCTGGCGACGCGAAAACGCAAGAAGCTGGTTGGTGAGCTGCGCGCCCCGCATGGCGGCGCGCAGGGCGGTGCCGGCAAGCTGGCGCACACGATCGTCCTGGGTGCGGCGGCCGATCAGTTCCATGCTGGAGATGACGGCGGTGAGCAGGTTGTTGAAATCGTGGGCGACGCCGCCAGTCAGCTCGCCCACTGCTTCCATCTTCTGCGCCTGGCGCAACTGGGCTTCCAGTTCCTCCCTCTCGGTAAGATCGCGCGCCGTGCTGACGATCAGGCGCTCGCCGAGATCGGTTGCCACAGGAACCGGGACGAAGACGACGTCGATCGTCCGCGTGTGCCCGGCCAGTGTGCGACGAGCGAGATAGCGTTGCGGCTGACCGGTACGAACGCATTCGCGTAAGTGGCGCAGCGGTACCTCGGCCTGTGCCTCGCCGAGAATGTCCTGGACGCGGCGGCCGATCACCTGCTCGCTCGACAAGCCATAGGCGCGCTGGCAGGCGGGATTGAGATCGACATAGACGAAGCTGCCGTCCGGTTTGCTTCGGAACAGGCTGAGCCAGTCGAGCGACACCTCGAAGAACGTATCCAGCCGGGCACGGCTTTCGGCGAGCTGGCGGCCGCGGCGTCGGGCTTCATGTTCCAGGCGCTCATTCAGCCGGTGCAGCCGCTCCTGGCTGTCATGCAGCGCCAGGGTCATGCGGCGACGTTCATCGATATCCTCGATAATCCCGAGGCTGTACAGGACCGTTCCGTCGGCTCCGCGGATCGGCCCGACAGTCACGCTGATCCAAAGCGGGTCGCCGGACTTATGAAGGAAGCGCTCCTCGATCTGCAGCCGCGGGATGGATCCGTTCAGCAGGGCGTGGCCCTGGCGGAGGCATTCGCCGCGATCGTCGGGATGCACGAGATCCATGAGCGGTTTGCCGACGAGCTCTTCGGCCGTGTAGCCGAGCATGCGGCAAAGCGCCGGGTTTACCTCCCCGAACCGCATCTCGAGATCGGCGGTCGCCTTGCCCAGAGGGCTTTGCTCGAACATCTGCCGGAAGCGCGCTTCGCTGTCGCGCAAAGCGGCTTCCGTGCGACGGGCGTCGGTGACATCGCGCCAGTGAACCGCGACGAGCCCGCCGGCGAGCGGACAGACGCGGCACCAAATGTAGCGCTGCAGCACGTCGGACAAGACCTCGTATTCGACCACGTGCCCAGCGGTGACGGCGTGACGGAGTTGCTGTCCGGATTCGCTGGTGGCGCTGCCGGGGAAACAATCCCAGATTGAGCGGCCGATCAGTTGCGAGCGCGGGCGGCCCCAGATTTCGGCGCAACGGCGGTTGATGCGGACGAAGCGGAAGCCGGTATCCAGCACGTAGAACCCGTCGCCGATGGCATCGAGCGTGTCATCAAGCGATTCCGGTTGCGGCGCGAGATCGAGCGTGGCTGCCGGACCGAGGCTCATAAGGCGATACTACCTCGCTCCGGGGGCGGCCTGCATCAGGCGATTTCACCCGCCCCCGTGTTGCGTGCCCGTAGCTCCTGGATCAACCGATGCTTCCATTCGCGCGCGGAGCCCAGACCGAGGGCGAGCAGCTTCGCCCGCCGATAGGACAGATGGCAATCGAACTGCCAGGTAAATCCCATGCCGCCATGCGTCTGGATGTTCTCCTTGGTGGCCAGCCATCCGGCCTCGCAGGCGGCGATACGGGCAACGGCGGCGGCAACCGGCAGTTCCGCAGCCTCGGTCGCGAGCGCCCAGGCACCGTAATAGGCATTGGAGCGGGCCAGCTCCACGGCGACGTAAATATCAGCAAGTTTGTGCTTGATCGCCTGAAACGACCCGATCGGGCGGCCGAACGCGTAGCGCTCCAACGCGTAGGCACGCGCCATGTCGAGCGCGGCCTGAGCGACGCCCACCTGCTCGAAGGCGGTCATCACCGCGGCGCGGTCGAGCAGTTCCTGCACAGCGTCGGGGAAGTTTGCACCAGGCAATGGCTCGGCGGCAGCGTGGTCGAACACCAGCTTCGCGTGCGGGCGTGTGGGATCGATCGTAGCAATGGGTTCGCGCCGGACGCCGGGTGCGGTGAGATCCACCAGATGCAGCCACGCACTGTGCTCTGACGATGCAGCGACCACCGCGAAACCGGCGGACCCGCCGTCCGGGACGGCAAGCTTGACACCGTGCAGCCAGCCATCGGCGACATGGGAGTTGAGTTTCCGGGGGTTTAGCGGCCCCGGCCGTTCGGCGGCGGCAAAGGTGCCGATGACGGCGCCGCTGGCAAGCTGGGGCAGATGCAGACGGTGCTGCGTTTCGCTACCGAACCGCAGGATGGCTTCGGTGGCCAGATAAACGGAGGAGGCGAAGGGAACCGGCGCGAGCGCCCGCCCCAGTTCTTCCGCGAGTACGCAGACGGCGAGCGAACCCAGGCCCGCGCCGCCGGACCGCTCCGGAATGACGGCGGCGGTCCAGCCCATCCGGGCGATATCTTGCCACAAGGCGGCGTCGTACGGGGCCGCGCCCTCCAGGATGCGGCGGGAGGCGGCTGGCGGGCAGCGTTCGGCGAGGAAGCGGCGCGCTTCCTCGCGCAGTTGCTTGAGTTCGTCGCTGAGGTCGAAATCCATAGCCGATTGCCTCCCGGCGCGGATGGATCGATGCGGAGGGATCAATCCGTCGCGGCGGGGGATTGTCAAATCGTTGGGTAGTGCGTCATTTTGAAATTGCAGACCAACGCTCGGCGCGACCTACTTCTCGCACCTAAAGTGAAGGTCTGTATTCCCTGCCGCAAAGACCGCGCCGCCAGCGGAGCTACCTGAGGCGCCGAATGACCCCTGATATACGTCACGCGCATCTGCGGTGAGAACCACAGCATGGGCACTCTGCCGGGCGCACTAGGCAGTCGCATCTTTGTACGCGACCTGGTTCGCTCCCGCCGCTCCGCCGCGAATTGGTGCCGCGTGGGCAGAGATCATGTAAGTGCCGTTGCCGGTGTCCATAACGTCACTTGTCATGGCGCATCCTGAGAGCACGAGGACTACGCCAACAAAGAGGGCGGCGACACGAAACATCCTGTTGAGTCCGCCTCGAGCGATGTCGGGGAATTAGGCTGTGTGGACGGAATCCCTGACATGCATTTCTGACGGATTCCCGAATTGGGTTTTGTTAGAATCACTGCGTGACCGGCAACAGGGAGCCGGACATGCTGACGGGAATGACGGAGCGCGACTGGTCGATCGTGCTGGAAGTGTTTGACGCGGCGCAATCGAGCCGTGGAGAGCCAGGGCATGATGACCGTAAATTCCTGGAAGCGGTCCACTACTTCACGGTACACAGCATCACCTGGCGCGCACTGCCCAGCGAATTTGGCAAATGGAACAGCGTATGGAAGCGGTTCTGGCGGCTCAGCCGCTCGGGCGTATTCGAGGCCTTCTTCCAGCTTCTGGCGGAATGCAGCCAGACGGCACACTTGGTCCAGTTCTTCGACAGCACGACAGCACGCGCCCACGTCTCGGCGGCCGGGGCAAAAGGGGGCAGCATCGCCAAGCGTTCGGCCGCTCGCGCGGCGGTTTTTCGACCAAAATCCACCTCAAGACCGATCTCGACGGCAATCCTCTCGACTTCCACCTGACCGGTGGCGAGGTCAGCGACAGCACACAGTTCGAGACGTCGCTCGACATCGGCCCAGATATCAGCCCGCGCATTGCGATGACGGACAAGGGCTATGACAGCAAGACCAATCGAGCGGCGGCACTCGCGCGCGGCATCACACCGGTTATCCCGCGTCGCGAAAACTCCAAGCAGAGAGGACGCTTTTTTCCAAGGCGTCTCTACAAACTGCGGGCGCGCATTGAGCAGGCGATCGGCAAGCTCAAGCGCTTCAAACGCGTCGCCATGCGCTGCGAGAAAACCGACATCAGCTACTCAGCAATCATCAGTTTTGCGTGCGGCCTGATGCTGGTTAAATCCGTCCACACGGCCTAGCTATGCTTACCGCCAAGCAGAGGAAGATGCAATGCC
Source organism: uncultured Pseudomonadota bacterium (assembly GCA_963810715.1). Taxonomy (GTDB): domain Bacteria; phylum Pseudomonadota; class Alphaproteobacteria; order Acetobacterales; family Acetobacteraceae; genus DATDIC01. Next base: position 314,845 of record CAWEOZ010000009.1, read on the forward strand.
GAAAGGACCCAAGGGCGAGAAGCGCCCTGCCGACGTGATTGGCAACGCGGTGCGCGTGATGCGGATCGCAACCGGCGAGGAAGAAGACGACCGGGGGACGCGCCTGCGCCCACCCCGGCGGCGCAGCTCGGTAAGCTGGGCGGCGCGGCGCGGGCGAAGGCGTTGACGGCTGAGCGGCGGAAGGAGATCGCCCGGAAGGGGGCGGCGAAGCGGTGGGCTAAGCCTTAACCGGGACGCCTGAAGGGCACGACTTCGGCGTTCGACGCTTCGATCCCTCTATTGCGGAGACGCGGCTCAATCGGGATCACATCTGCCGCCTCAGCCGAGAAGTAGCCTCGGGGGAGGCAGATCTGCCGGACTCCTGTCCGTGGGACGTTGCGCAGGTCATCACGGACGGGTTTGTGCCGGACTGATCCGGTTTCGCCGGACGGTGGAAAGTTTTCGGGACTGGTGGAACTTTCGTTCCTGCATTAGCCTGCCGTGTCATGAACTCCTCCCATTCTGAACGGGTCCTGCTGCTGACGGGCGCCAGCCGCGGCATCGGGCATGCCGCGGTCAAGATTTTCAGCGATCATGGCTGGCGGGTGCTGACCATTTCGCGCCATCCGTTCGATGTGCGCTGTCCGTGGAAGGGTGGGGAGAAAAACCACATCCAGCTCGACCTCTCGCGCATCGACAGCGTGCGCGCGGCGTTGCCACGTATCCGCGACATTGCCGGCGGTCGGCTGGACGCGCTGATCAACAATGCGGCGATTTCGCCCAAGGCGGCGGCGGGTGGAAAGATCACCAGCCTGGAGATGGGCTATGAGGACTGGCTGCATGTTTTCAACGTTAACTTCTTCGCCCCGCTGCTGCTGGTGCGGGGCTTGCGGGACCATCTGGTGGCGGCGCGCGGCAGCGTGGTGAACATGACGTCGATCGTGGGGGTGCGGGTGCATCCGTTCGCCAGCGCGGCGTATGCCACGTCGAAGGCCGCGCTGGCCGCGCTGACGCGAGAGATGGCGGCGGATCTGGGCGGCGCGGGCGTGCGGGTGAACGCGGTTTCGCCCGGCGAGATCGAGACGGCGATCCTGTCGGCGGGAACGGCATCGATCGTGGAGCAGTCGATCCCGATGCGGCGGGTCGGGCAGCCGCGGGAAGTGGCGGAGCTGCTGTATTTTTTGTGCTCGGAGCGGGCGAGCTATATCACCGGGTCGGAAGTGCACATCGACGGCGGCCAGCAGGTGTGAGCGGATCTGTCGGGTTTTTTGGGAGATTTGGCACCAATATAGCTGGCACCGCTGACGCCCATCAGGGCGATCAGAGAGGGCTGAAATCCGGCATCGCCAGATCCTGATAGACGGCGACCAGGAAAACGAGACCCAGCGCTATCGTCCAGCATACGATCTGCAGTCGATGCACTGCCGGTCCATCCTCGTTGCTGATCAGGTCCAGCCAGGTCCCGCGATAATCGCACCTCCCGGTATCCGGATCATATGATTTCGATATACAATCTTTTGGTTGCCGCTTCACAGATCGCCTTTCAACTAATAAGATCTGGGCTGGCCGGGTCTGCCTTCAGGGCGACGAGAAAATTCGGTATCCGCCGGAGATCTGAAGCCCGCCGCGCGCAGCGTCATGTCGGCCGCCTCGGCGTGTCGTTGTTCGAGCCATCGGCAACGACCGCACCTAGGCAGGTGGCCGCTGCGATACCCATGAGGATAAGGGCTGATTCCGTTACGGTATTGTAGCCCCACATGCGAGCCCACAGGAAGAGGTACGAGGCCAGCATGTAATCTGAATGAAGCGATTTATCGCTGATATCGCGCCGAGTGAATTACTCCGGCACGTCGCTTGCGGCCTTCATCTGTTCAGCGAAGTCGAGATAAGCGGAGCTGCCTTGCGCCATCGCGATCTCTTCTGACGGGTCAAGAAAGCGGCTTTCAAGTTTGAACGACTCCCCGCCTTGGGAACACTTCTCTAAATATGGTTCCCCTCGGAAGGATGTGCATAAATATGCTGCGCACTATCGGAGGGCACCGGACGCCGAAATAGATCCCCACCGCTTTGATAGTCGCACCATCCTCACCATGGATGGAATAAATATAGCGCCATTCCTTCTCGTAGCACCAGTCGGATGCCTTCGCAAAGAAGTATGTCTCCCGAACTCGGATTTCGGCTTCGGACGATTTCTCAACTTTCCACCTGAAGAGGTCGCTTGCGTTGATTGATCTCGAAGCCCCGTATCTTACGGCTTTGAGATTAGGGTGTTGACCTGAGCCCCTGAAACTCCTCCGATTTTGGGTAGAGTCCGCCCGAGCAGGAGGCGGAGATGAAGGGATCGCGTTTTACCGAGGAGCAGATCATTGGGATCCTGCGGGAGCAGGAGGCGGGGGCGAAGACAGCGGATGTCTGCCGCAAGCACGGTGTGAGCGGGGCAACGTTCTACAAGTGGAAAGCCAAGTTCGGCGGTCTGGATGTTTCCGAGGCGCGCCGGCTGCGGCAGCTGGAGGACGAGAACACGCGGCTGAAGAAACTGCTGGCCGACGCGATGCTGGACAACGCGGTGTTGAAAGACATTGCCTCAAAAAAATGGTGACGCCCGCGGCCAGGAGGGACGCTGTGCTTGCTGCGCGCGAGGCGCACGGCATCAGCGAGCGGCGGGCGTGCGCGATCCTCGGGACGGACCGGACGTCGGTGCGAACCGGCATCGCCGCGGTGATGACGCGCCGCTGCGGGCTCGGCTGCGTGCATTGGCGGGTGAGCGCCGGCGGTTCGGCTATCGGCGGCTTGGCCTGCTTCTAAAACGCGAGGGGTTGGCGCCGAACCACAAAAAGCTGCGGCGACTGTATGCCGAGGAGCGGTTGCAGGTGCGTCGCCGCGGCGGTCGCAAGCGGGCGCTGGGCACGCGGGCGCCGATCGCCCTGCCGGAGGCGCCGAACCGGCGCTGGTCACTGGATTTCGTCTCCGACACGCTGACGGACGGCCGCCGGTTCCGGGTGCTGTGCGTGGTCGATGACTTCACCAGGGAATGCCTGGCCTTGGTTGCCGACACGTCTCTGTCCGGGTGGCGCGTGGTGCGCGAGCTGGACGCGATCGCCGCCAGGCGCGGCCATCCGGCGAGCGTGGTCAGCGACAACGGCACGGAACTGACCAGCAGCGCGGTGCTGGCCTGGTCGCAGGACCGAGGTGTCGGCTGGCACTACATCGCACCCGGCAAGCCGCAGCAGAACGCCTTCGTCGAAAGCTTCAACGGCAAGCTGCGTGATGAGTGCCTGAACGAGACGTTGTTCACCTCGGTGCGGCAGGCGCGCGCGATCCTGTCGGCTTGGCAGCAGGATTACAACGAAGTGCGGCCGCACTCCGGGCTGGGCGGGCGCACCCCGGCCTCGAACATGCTGCCGTCGTGCTCGCCCGCGTCCAGGCCGCTGCGCGTCGCCTTCGGCGATGGCCTGCGGCCAGCCTTGACCCAGGCCGCGCGCGACGACGATGCGATGGAAGGCCGGGACATGGGGTAATCGCGGCTGGGATTAGCCTCCTGGCGGCAAAACGCCTGGAGGAACCCCCATGGAACCGTCCCACTACGCTGGTCTGGATGTTTCGCAGGAGCTGACGTCAATCTGTGTGATTGATGAGCAAGGCGCGATCATATGGCGTGGCAAGTGCGCCACCGCCCCCGATGTCTTGACCAGGACAGTCCGTCAGCACGCGCCACATCTTGTGCGCGCTGGGCTTGAGACTGGATTGCTGTCGAACTTCCTGACACGGGCTCTGCGCGCACGCGGGGTGCCGATAGTTTGCATCGATGCACGCCACGCCAAGGCGGCCCTGCGCGTGCAAATCAATAAGACCGACGCCAACGATGCGCACGGCCTGGCACAGGTGGTACGGACTGGCTGGTTCCGCGAGGTTACGATCAAAAGCATGGATGCGCAGTCGTTGCGGCTGCTGTTGGTAGCCCGCGCGCAGCTCATCTCGCAGCGTCAAGCGACGGCCAACACGTTGCGTGGCCTGCTGAAGGCATTCGGTCATGTGGTTCGCAAGGGAGCGGGTGGTCTGTTCGCGCGTCGCGTGCGAGAGGTCTGCGACGACAACCCGGCTCTGTGTGCCATCGCCGAGCCGATGCTTGCCGTCTGGCAGAGCCTACGGGAACAGATCTGTATCCTCGATGGGCAGCTGCTCAAGCGCGCGAAAGCTGATCCCGCTGCGCGGAGGCTCATGAGTATTCCGGCGGTTGGGGTGATCGTCGCACTCGCCTACGTCGCCGTCATCGACAATCCGGGACGGTTCAGACACTCCAGCACCGTCGGCGCCTACGTGGGCCTGACCCCGCGCCGCTACCAGTCGGGAGATGTCGATTGTGCGGGGCACATCTCCAAATGCGGCGACGGGCTTCTGCGCTCCTATCTGTTCCAAGCGGCAAATGCCATTCTCACACGCAAGGTCACCGACAGCACGCTGCGAAGTTGGGGGCGCGCAATGGTGGTGCGGATCGGCCTGCGTCGAGCCACCGTAGCGGTGGCACGCAAGCTCGCCGTCATCATGCACGCCGTCTGGAAAGCCGACCGCGACTTTGATTGCACGGGAATGCCCGCTCGCGTCTGAGCGGCCAACGGTTCCGTCCAGCGGGCGGAAGAACGTCCCTGCCGGGACGAGGCTTGGTGGCTCCGCTTTCTCCGCAGCGGCCCGCATCGCAGTGGTGACCGCGCCCGGGACATGAGGAGCACCGGCCTTCCGGATCGCCATGTTGCGGCTGCCTGCATGATGCTGTGCGGGGTGACCGCGGAAAGAACCATGATCCGGCAGTGCTGGCGTCCGAACCCCCGCAGCCTCGCACCGTGCTCGATTGCGTCAAGACCGCTACGCGCCGCTGCGCGGGGGCCTCGCCCCGTCTTGACCCAATCTCCGCTCGGCGCGTGGATCGCTGGTGGGCCGGGACGAAAAGCGGTATTCCAAGCCGAACAAAAAGCATTTTTGGGCTTGCAAAGGGAGCCGCGATTAAAGAACGCAGAAACGGCGCTTAACCGAACTGAGAAACACCGTCAGGATGGTCCTGACGGAAACCGCAGACTCTACTTCTGACTGGAGGGAAGTTGGGGCTCAGGTCACGGTGAAAGTGGTTGCGGGGACACGCAGCCACTTATATCGAACACGGTTTGCCGTATCCCCGGGCCGCCCGGACGTGGCTTCTCTCCAGATTTCCCCGTGGTAGGCTGCAGCCGGCGCGTGCCAGTGCAGATGCTGAGCCGTGGCTTCCCTGCCGATTTTCTGTGGTAGGCTGCGAATACCTAGCTGCTGCAAAGGAATGGCGGTCCAGCTCCCCCCTCATCGGTCGCGGTCCTGGACATGGCGACGCCGGCTTTCTTCGAGGCTTCTCGATCGGCTGGAGGTACGAAGCCCTCTGCTGGCGGGGTTAGCTTTTTAGCCGCGGCGTCGATTTGTCCACGAGCTTCTCTGCGGGCGGGTGCAGCATCTCCGGCACGCCCCTTCGAGCAGGGCCACCGATGATGTCGAGTGGTTACAATTATGGTGACATATGGTGACAGTGAACGGGGTCCTGGCCGTCTTCCTGCGGCTGACATAATCACATCGGTGAGGATCGCTTTGAGCCGACATGACATATTACGCGCATAGCGTCACTGGCCGGCCCGAGACCGAGTGGGAGCCGCTTGCCCGGCACCTGACTGAGGTGGCGGATGGCGCCAGGCGCCATGGGCAACGTTTTGGAGCAGAGGCCCTCTCGGAAGTTGCCGGCCTTGCGCATGATCTCGGCAAATACGGCCCGGATTTTCAGGCGCGGGTGCGCGGCGCGGCCAGGCGCGCCGATCACTCCACCGCCGGCGCTGCCTGGGCAGCCAAGTGTCTGCCGACGAAGTGGGGGCGGCTGCTCGCGCACGTGGTTGCGGGGCATCATGCGGGGCTGGCAGACGATCTGTTCGGCCCCGAGGGCCGCATCGAGACCAGGAGCGGCCTGATCGGCCCAGCCGTGCGCGCGGCCGAAGCCGACGACATTACGCTGCCGCCGAGCGTCGCCGGTCCGGCGTCGCGTGGCATCGACCGGGATCTCGGCTTCCGGATGGGCTTCCTGACCCGCATGGTGTTTTCCTGCCTGATTGACGCGGACCGCAGCGCCGCCGCCGCATTCGAGGCGCGCGCGACAGGCGCTAAGGCCGAAGCGGTCGTGCATTCTCCGATCGCGGATCTGGAGGCGGCGCTGCATGCGTCGATGGCGCAACGCGGCGCTAAGCCGAGCCAGCTCAATAGGCTGCGCGACGAGGTGCTGCGCGCGGCGATCAGCAGGGCAGCCTTGCCCGCCGGCGTCTTCACGCTGACCGTGCCGACTGGCGGCGGCAAGACGCTGACCTCGCTGGCATTCGCACTCGCCCATGCGCGGTCGCACGGGCTCGACCGCGTGATCGTGGTGAGTCCCGTTCACCTCGATCATCGAGCAGACCGCAGAGGTCTATCGCGCCGCCCTCGGCCACCTGGGGAATGCGGTGCTGGAGCACCACAGCGCCTTTGAAATGGAGGACGAAAGCAAGTGGGCCGAGAAGCGCGTGGGGCCGGACCGGTTGCGGCTCGCGATGGAACGCTGGGACAGCCCCATCGTGGTGACGACGGCGGTGCAGTTCTTCGAGAGCCTGTTCTCCAATCGCCCGAGCCGCTGTCGCAAGCTGCACAGTCTGGCACGCAGCGTGATCGTGGTGGACGAGGCGCAGACCATGCCGCTGCCGCTGCTGCGCCCGTGCGTCGCGGCGCTGAAGGAGCTGGCGCGCAACTACGGCAGTTCAGTCGTGCTGTGTACCGCAACACAGCCGGCGCTGACGGCGCCCGGGTTTCCCGACGGCTTCAAGGAGCCGCGCGAACTGGCGCCGGATGATGTGCCCGCGCTGTTCGCCGCGCTGCGACGCGTGACGGTGCGGGACATCGGCGTACAGGAGGACGCGGCGCTCGCCGAACGGATTGCCGCCACTCCGCAGGCGCTGTGCATCGTCAACCAGCGGGCGCACGCGCGGGCGTTGTTCCGGGCCATAAGCAAGCTGCCCGGGGCGCGACATCTCTCGACCTGCATGCACAGCGTGCATCGCGCACGGGTGCTGGCGGAGATCCGGGCCGACCTGAAGGCGGGTCGCCCCTGCCGGGTGATTTCCACTTCGCTTGTCGAAGCCGGTGTCGATGTGGATTTTCCGCTGGTGCTGCGCGCCTCGGCAGGGCTCGATCAGATCGCGCAAGCGGCTGGACGCTGCAACCGCGAGTTCGGCCGCCGCCCGGAGGAAAGCGACGTGCTGGTCTTCGCATCTCCTGATTATAGTGTGATCCAGTCACTCAAGACGCATGCGGCGTGTGGCGCCGAGATGTTGAAGCAGCACCAGGACGATCCCCTCGCACCGCCGGCCATGTGCGCGTACTTCGAGATGCTATACGCGCGCAAGGGCAAGCCGGAACTCGACCGGCCCGGTGTGCTCGATCTCTGTGCCGATCATGCGAGCGACATGAACTTTCCGTTCGAGACCATCGCCGCCGCGATGCGCTTCATCGAGGATGCAATGGTGCCGGTGATCGTGGGCAAGGCAGAAGCCGTACCGGGCGAGGTCGCAAAATTGGTGCGAGACCTGACCTTCGCGAAAGGCGTCGGCGCGATTGCGCGGAAGTTGGGACGCTACAGCGTCGGCGTGCCTCGCCGGGCGCGGAGCGCGATGCTCGCGGCGGGCGTGGCGGAAAGGATCAGGGCCGACGAGTTCGGCGATCAATTCGTGGTGCTGCACAACCTCGATCTCTATACGGCGGAGGTCGGACTGGATTGGGAGGACGTAACGTTCCGGAGAACTGAGGCGATGATCCTCGGATAGAGATTTCCTCCAGTTCGTAGAATTGGGCCTTGACCAATTATCCAAGACTGGCGCAATACCGGCGGTGAGGTCAACCCGGTGGAGATTATTATGCGCTCTTCGTTCGATGTCTCGTTCGGGTTGAGCACGCCCGATGGAGTTTGGTTTGGGGTTCGCGTGAAGCGCGAAGTTCAGTTGTCGGTCGCGGATCGAAACGTAGATGTGGGCCTTGAAAGGCCGAAGATTGGCGGAGGGTCGCTCGCTGGGATTGAGCGACCCTCCGATCGCGCGATGTCAGCACTCAGCCCGGATGCCGAATAAACCACCGCGACGCCGTCCGGTGCGTAGTCAGTAGAGAATGCTACCAGCGCTCCGCGCCAAATAGGCGCGGTTCTCCTTGTCTCGGAACAGGTTTATCGACATAATCGAGATTATAGCAAGTTGCGTGCTGCTAAGATGATCCGCGTGAAGGTCTGGGGCCCGCGCGCCCTGTTTTCCCGCCCGGAAATGAAGGTGGAGCGTGTTAGCTACGACGTGATCACGCCTTCGGCGGCCCGCGGCATTCTGGAAGCGATCCATTGGAAGCCGCAGATGGTCTGGCGCATCCAGCGTTTGCGCGTGCTCAGCCCGATCCGCTTCGAATTGCTGCGTCGCAACGAAGTCGGATCGAAAATTCCGACCGGGAAGATCGCCGCCGCCATGCGCGCCAGCTCAACCGAGGGATTGGCGTTGCATGTGGACGAGGATCGCCAGCAGCGCGCTGCAATCCTGCTCAAAGACGTGGCCTACATCATCGAGGCGCGGATTGAACTGACGGAGAAGGGGCGCGCCGACCCGGCCGAGTTGGTGCAGAAGCACCTGGGGATGGCGCGCCGCCGCGCTGCGAAGGGCCAGTGCTTCCACCACCCCTATCTCGGCACCCGCGAGTTCGCTTGCGATTTTGAACTGCTGGAGGGTGAACCGCCGCTGCCACACGACAGCCTGATGGGCGAACGCGACCTCGGCTGGATGGCGCTCGACCTCGACTACGCTGCCGGGATGGAGCCACGCTTCTTCCGCGCCCGTATGGTTGATGGTGTGATCGAGGTGCCCGCGCTGAATGGCGCGGATGTCGCCGCATGACCATCCTGCAATCGCTGGCCAGGCGGTATGACCGGCTGGCAGCGGCGGGCGAAGCGCCGATCCCCGGGTTCGCGCCGTCGCAGATCAGCTTTACGATCGTGCTCCATCATGACGGGCGTTATATCGCGACGCATGACGAGCGGACCGGCGAGGGCAAGAAGCTCCGGCCGCGACTCTGTTCAGCGCCAGCGGCGCCAAAGCGCACCATTGGCATCGCCAGCGGCGCGTTCTGGGACAAGACCTCCTACGTGCTGGGTCGCAGCGCGCCCGATGCGGCGGCCTCGGCCGCCAAGCAGACAAAGGACGCCGAACGGCTTTTCAAGGAGCATTCGGCCTTCATCGCGCGGCATGAAAAGCTGCTGGACGGTGTGGCGGATGCCGGCTGCGCCGCGCTGCTGATCTTTCTGCGGCAATGGTCGCCGGACCGGTACGATGCGCTCCAATATGCGGAGGAGATGCTTGATCAGAACGTGGCGTTCCGGCTGGAAGGCGATAACGACTTCATCCATGATCGTCCGGCCGCCCGCGCCGCGCTGGTTGCCGAGGTGGGAGCCCGCGATGCCGTGCCGGAAGCGATGTGCCTCATCACCGGGGCTGTCGCGCCGATCGCGCGGCTGCATCCCTCGATAAAGGGCGTGCCCGGCGCGCAATCCTCCGGGGCGGCGCTGGTCTCCTTCAATCTCGATGCCTTCACCTCTCACGGCAAGGAACAGGGCGCCAACGCGCCGGTGTCGGAAGCCGCCGCCTTCGCTTATGCGACGGCGCTCAACGGGTTGCTCGCGTCCTCTCGCACCGACGTAAAGGGCCGGCCGGTCTATCCGAACCGGGTCATGCTCGGCGAGACCGCCGTGGCGTTCTGGGCCGAGCATGACGATGCCGAGTATCTCGCGCGCACCCTGATGGGCGGTGTCGGCCGCGAGGATGAGGAGCGGGACGATTCCGGCGACGATCTGCCGACGACGGAACGCGGTGAGGCACAAAAACTGCGCGATGTGCTGCACCGCATGGAGGCAGGCACGCCGCTGAGAGAAACACGTTTGGGCATGCACGCGGACTCGCGCGTCTATGTGCTCGGCCTCAGTCCCAACGCGGCGCGGCTGTCGGTGCGGTTCTGGGTCGAGCAGTCCTTGGAGGCGTTCGCGCGCAACTTCCAGCTTCACTGGCAGGATTTGTTGCTCGAACCCAAGCCGCATCCCTGGCCGCCGCCACTGTGGCTGCTGCTGCTGGAACTCGCGCCGCAGCGCAACTCGAAAAACATTCCACCGCATCTCAGCGGCGAGATGATGCGCGCGATCCTGACGGGCCTGCCGTATCCGCGCACACTGCTGACCCAGACGATCATGCGCATCCGTGCGGACAAGGACGAAGAGGACCGCCGTTCCGGCCGCACGCTGGAGAAGGTGAGTGCCCTACGCGTCGCATTGCTCAAGGCCTGCCTCGCCCGGATGCATCGATGGAACCTGATCACGGAGGACGTACCCGTGTCGCTCGATCTGGCCACCACCAACAGCGCCTATCGCCTTGGCCGCCTGTTCTCTGTGCTGGAACAACTGCAACGCGCCGCTCTCGGGCAGCGCAACGCAACCGTGCGTGACCGCTTCTATGCGTCGGCCTCCGCGACGCCGGCCCTCGTGTTTCCATCCTTGATCCGCAACGCGCGCAACCACAGCAAGACGATCCGCAGCAAGGTTGGCGCGGGCCTCGCCGAGTGGTTCGAGGATCATATCGCCGAGATCGCCTCCGGCTTCGAAGGCAGTTTCCCAAAAACGCTGCCGCTGGAGGAGCAAGGGCGCTTTGCGCTCGGCTACTACCACCAACGCGACGTGTTCCGCCGCAAGAAGGACGTGCCGCCCGAGATGGCGGCCGCCGAAGCAGTTGCTGAAACCTCTTCCGAGGACGCATGAACCATGTCCGAGACCGTCTCTCCGTCCATCGCCCACCGCTACGACTTTGTCTTTCTGTTCGACGTCCGCAACGGCAACCCGAATGGCGACCCCGATGCTGGCAACATGCCGCGCATGGACCCAGAGACGGGGCGCGGCCTGGTCACGGATGTCGCGCTCAAGCGCAAAATTCGGAACTACGTCGCGATGGCGCGTGGCGATGCACCGCGCTATGACATTTACATGCGCGATGGCGCAGTGCTGAACGTGCAACACCGCAAAGCCTATGAGCACTTCAAGATCGAGCCGGACACGAAATCCAAGAAGGCGCCGAAGGACAAGGCGCAGGAACTCACCAACTGGATGTGTGACAATTTCTTCGATATCCGCAGCTTCGGCGCCGTCATGTCCACGGAGGTCAATGCCGGGCAGGTGCGCGGCCCGGTCCAGTTCACCTTCGCCGAAAGCATCGACCCTATCGTGCCGATGGAAGTCACCATCACCCGCTCCTCCGTTACCAACGAGGCCGATGCGCAGAAGAACGATCGCACCATGGGCCGCAAGCACATAGTGCCCTACGGCCTATACCGCGCCCACGGCTTCATCTCCGGCCGCCTCGCCAGCGACGCCAAGAAGGGCACTGGCTTTTCGGAGGCCGACCTTTCTCTGCTGTGGGAAGCCCTGGCCAACATGTTCGACCACGACCGCGCTGCCGCCCGGGGCGAGATGACGGCGCGCGGCCTCATTGTGTTCGAGCACGACAGCGACCTCGGCAACGCCCCCGCGCACAAGCTGTTGGAGCGCGTGGCGGTGACGCGGGTCACAAACGGGGCGGGGAGCGATGGTCCGCCACGCAGCTTCGGCGATTATGCGGTCACGGTGAACGAGGCTGATCTACCACCTGGCATCACAGTCGAAATCAAAATCTGAACGGCGCGGCGATGGCGTCAGACAGCGATCTCATCGCCCTCTCCGCCTGTTGATTACCGCTGAGAACTGACCCGGGAGAGGTCGGTATTCCCACTGAGAAGTGACCCATGTGCAAACGCTTGACCCCGTCTGAAGTGGATGGGGATGAACGGAGTGTTGGACATGGCGTTTTTGAGCATTATCCGTCGGTGGCATAAGCGAGATCATGTGCCGATCCGGGAGATCTCCCGGCGCACCGGTGTGTCGCGGAACACGGTGCGCAAGTACCTCGGTCCGATGTGATTGAGCTGAAGTTTCAGGTGCCGGACCGGCCAAGCAAGCTCGATCCCTATGCCGAGAAACTATCGGCGTGGCTGCGGCGTGAAGCAGGGCGGCCGCGCAAGCAACGGCGGACGGTAAGCAGCTGTATGGAGATCTCGCCAGCCTCGGCTACGACGGATCCTACAACCGTGTGGCGGCGTTTGCCCGGGCCTGGAAGGAGGAATGTCATCGGCTGCAGCAGACTGCCGGGCGGGGAAGCTTCGTGCCTCTGTCGTTTGCACCAGGTGAGGCTTTCCAGTTCGACTGGAGCGAGGACTTCGCGGTCATCCGTGGCGTTGGTGTCAAGCTGCAGGTGGCGCACGCCAAGCTTTGCTACAGCCGGGCGTTCACCGTCCCGCCTATCTGCTGCAAACCCATGAGATGCTGTTCGACGCGCATAACCACGCCTTCCGGGTTCTCGGTGGCGTGCCGCGGCGAGGCATATACGACAACATGCGCACCGCCGTGGACAAGGTCGGCCGCGGCAAGGAACGCAGCGTCAATGCTCGTTTTTCGGCCATGACCAGTCATTACCTGTTCGAAGCCGAGTCTGTAATCCAGCTTCTGGATGGGAGAAGGGACAGGTCGAGAAGAACGTCCAGGATGCGCGGCACCGCCTCTGGCAAACCATGCCTCCGTTCGAAAGCCTGGACGCCCTGAACGGCTGGCTGGAGCAGCGCTGCCGGGAGCTTTGGGGGCAGACCCGGCATGGCAGCGAACCGGGAATGATCGCCGATGTTTGGGCCCAGGAAGTCGAGAGCCTCATGCGTGTCGACCGACTATTCGATGGGTTCGTGGAAGTTACCAAGCGGGTCTCATCGACTTGCCTGATCCACCTGGAACGTAACCGCTACAGCGTGCCGGCGTCGTTTGCCAACCGACCGGTCAGCCTGCGGGTCTATCCCGACAAGCTTGTGGTCGCGGCGGAAGGCCATGTCGTCTGCGAGCACCCGCGCGTCATCGACCGGACCCATAACGGGCCAGGGCGGACCGTGTATGACTGGCGTCATTACCTGGCGGTGATCCAGAGAAAGCCTGGTGCCCTGCGCAACGGTGCCCCGTTCCTGGAATTGCCGGAGGCTTTCAAACGACTGCAGCAGCACCTCTTGCGCCGTATCGGTGGCGATCGGGAGATGGTGGAGATCCTGGCCCTGGTGCTTCACCATGACGAGCAGGCCGTGCTGGTGGCGGTGGAACTGGCGCTGGAGGACGGCGTGCCGTCCAAGACCCACATCCTCAACCGGCTCCACAGGCTGATAGATGGCAAGCCTGCCACTCCGCCGGTGGTCACTGCCCCGCAGGCCTTGGCGTTGACCAACGAACCCAGGGCCAACGTTGAACGCTATGACGCCCTGCGCCAGACCGGGGAGGCGCGCCATGCGTCATGATCCCGCCAGCGGCGCTCTCGTCATCCTGCTGCGCAGCTTGAAGATGTACGGCATGGCGCAGGCCGTCGATGAACTGGCGCAACAGGGCGCGCCGGCCTTCGAGGCTGCCATTCCCGTATCTCCCAGCTGCTCAAGGCGGAGACCGCCGAGCGAGAGGTCCGCTCCATGGCATATCAGCTCAAGGCCGCCCGCTGCCGGGCCTATCGCGACCTGGCCGGCTTCGACTTTGCGTCCAGCGAGGTCAACGAAGCCCTGGTCAAGCGCCTTCACCGGTGTGACTTTATCGAGCCCATCGACAACATCGTGCTGGTCGGTGGGCCCGGTACCGGCAAGACGCACATCGCCACCGCGCTTGGCGTGCAGGCCATCGAGCATCACAAGAAGCGTACCGCTTCTTCTCCACCGTCGAGCTGGTCAATGCTCTCGAACAGGAAAAGGCTCAGGGAAAGGCCGGCCGGGGTGGCAGGGCCGCCTGAGGCCATGTCGATCTCGTCATCCTCGATGAACTCGGCTACCTGCCCTTTAGTCCCTCAGGCGGCGCTTTGCTGTTCCATCTTCTCAGCAAGCTCTACGAGCGCACCAGCATCGTCATCACCACCAATCTCAGCTTTAGCGAATGGTCCGCCGTCTTCGGTGACGCCAAGATGACGACCGCTCTCCTGGATCGCCTCACTCACCACTGCCACATCCTGGAAACCGGAAACGACAGCTTCAGGTTCCGGAACAGTTCCGTACAAAGTTCCAAAGCGAAAGGAGAAACCCCAGCCTTGACCCCCTCATGAAACCCAAACCATAAACAGCAGCCGGGTCAATTCTCGCTGGAAATCCTGGGTCAGATCTCACTGGTAAT
>CAWEOZ010000010.1:0-398806 GCA_963810715.1 uncultured Pseudomonadota bacterium
ATGGTTTCCGGTCGGCCGGGCCATGCTGCGCGCGGTCGATCGCGTGTCGTTCACCATTCTGCCGCGGCGAGGTGCTCGGGCTGGTGGGCGAATCCGGCTCCGGCAAAACCACCGTGGGCCGCAGCGTGCTGCGGGTCTATGAGCCGAATGAGGGCCGCATCGAGCTCGATGGCACCGACATCGCCCATCTTTCGCCGCGAGCGCTGAAACCGCATCGCCGACGCATGCAGCTTGTGTTTCAGGATCCGTTCGGTTCGCCTAATTCAACTGATGACCATCCAACAGGCCATCGGCGAACCGCTGCTGGTTCAGCGTCTGATGCCGGATCGCCGTGCACGTCGTGCCCGCGTGACCGAACTCCTTCACCTCGTCGGCCTGCCATCTGAAGCAATGACGCGCTACCCGCACGAATTCTCCGGCGGCCAGCGCCAGCGCATCGGCATTGCCCGCGCGCTTGCGTCGGAGCCCCAGTCGCTCGCCTCCCCCACGAGCCGGTTTCGGCGCTCGACGCGTCTATCGAGGCGCAGGCTCCGAGAATTTGCTGCTGGATCTGCGCCGGCGCCTCTGGGCCGCTCGACGCCGTTCATTGCTCACGATCTCGCTGTGGTCGAGCATGTCGCCGACCGCATCGCGGTGATGTATCTCGGGCGCATCGTTGAAGTCGCGGAAAGCCGCGAGCTGTCCGGCACCCGCTGCACCCTTACACCGAGGCGCTGCTATCGGCCGTGCCGGTCCCGGAACCGGGCCCAGGCGGTCCCGCATCATGCTCCAGGGCGAGGTCCCGAGCCCGCTGAACCCGCCGTCCGGCTGCGTGTTCCGCAACCGCTGCCGTTATGCGCTGCCCACCTGCGCCGAAGCGCCGCCGGAGTTGCGCGAAGTTGCGCCGGGACATTTCAAGGCGTGCATACGGGACGATATTTTGTAGGTTGTGAGGAACCGCTGACGGGACCTGGTAGCGATCAGACCCTGATATACCCGACTTCCGCAGGAAGTCGGGTGAGTCTTGGTTTCGCGCGCAGCCGCCACACCAACCCTGCGCGCGGTATGCCCAAAATCCTGCGATTTAGGGTATACCATTGTCGCCCCGCCGACGCAGCGACGGATCGACCGCAGCGGCAGCCGCTTCAATCGCGAACGGAGTACCGAGAAAATCGGCCAGGCGCATCGCAATGGTGGCCGGGTGCGCAACGGCATCGTCATAGGCGACAGGCAGCACCGGAATTTCGGCCCTCCGCCCCAACCAGGTCTGCACCCGGACAAGTTGGCTCGTGTATGCGCGCATCAGCGCCGCATCGTCCAGATTGGCACCGGGCAACGCCAATCGTTTCAGCATGGTACGCTGCGAGGCAACCACCTCCTTCAGCGGGCGATGCATGAAGATCAGGCGATATTGCTGTTGCGGCGGCAGATAAGGCAACAGCGGCGCCACGATCTTTACTGCCTTTCCGCGCACCTCGGGCAGCCACGCGGAGTCCTGGTGCAATCGGCTTGCCTGTTTGTGCTCGAAATATCCGCGCGGATTGTCGATGTCTGGTGTGCGTGCCGCATCGGCAAAGGGCTCGATCCCGCCTTTTGCCAGCATCTGCATCATCATGGAGGTACCAGAGCGCGGCAGGCCGGTCACAACGGTTATGATCTGGCTGCGATTTTTCGGTGGCGTGCCCGGGTCACGTGCGAAGGCCGGCACCGATGCCGGCGTGGCTTGGGGTGTCGGGGCTGCTGCAACCCGCGGCTTGCGCTTGCGCCGCAGCGATTCGGCCTGGGCCATGTGCACGCTGGCATCTGCAAGCTTCGCCGGATCTCGCGCAGGAGTGCAGCGAGCGCCTCGTGCGTGGCGATCAGGCCGGGTGCCTGGGCGAGAGCGACGCGCAGCTCCTGCTCTGCCCGCGCGGTTTCGCCCAGTTGCGCAAGCGACACGCCGAGCAGATGGTGCATCGCCGGCTGCAAATAGACGAGGGCGAGCGAATCGACAGCTCGGTCCGCCGCCTCCGCGTGACGCCCGGCACGATGATGGATCTGTGCCTCCAGGGCGAGGGCACGCCAGTTATCACGATCGACGCGGCGGATGCGGCGGGTGAACTCGAGTGCCTGATCCGGCATGCCGAGCTGGGCGTAACTCTCGGCAAGGAACATGGCCGGTGGCCGGCGCAACGCTCTCCGCGCCGCAAGACGATCGAGCAGGGGCCGCACTGCCGCCGTGCTTGGGGCGCCCTTGCGCAAGCAGCAACGAACAGCGCATCAGCATCCGCTCGGTCGTAAAGCCGGTGAGCTTTTCCGCTAGCTGCCGCCGCTCGAAATTTCGCGTCGAACTCGGGTTCGCGCTTTTGGGCGAGGTCCTTCTCGGGGTTTTGGTCCGCCGCTCCTTCAGCTCGGCAGCCGCGCGCCGCGCCATATCGGGGCACGAAGCGTCGAGCGCATCGAGCATCTGCGCGCACTGTTCATATCGCTGTCGGGCCAGCAGACACTGGAACAGATGCTGATGTACTGCGTCTGCTCGCTGTCTTCCGCGATGAGGCTGCTGAGATTTTCGCCTGCCTGCGTCGAGCTCGCGGCGTCCATGTGGGCGCGTGCGAGATTATAGCGATTCTCGATCATGCAGTCGTGCACTGCCGTTGCGGCATCGCCGGCGGGCGGCGTGACGTAGCCGAGATCGATCAGCTGCTTCAATGATTCGACGGAGCTACACCATCATGCTGTCGCTGTGGCGGATGCCGACCATCGTTGCCGGAAACATCCTCCCAGCTCGGGATACGTCGGCGAGCGTTTGATCTGCGAACGCATTGACCAATATTTGCCGTCGATGTCCGCGCCGGCAGGTAGGCCAAACAGGTGCAGGATGGTCGGTGCGATGTCGAGGACGCTGGCCCCGAACACGCGCTCATTCCGCCGCACGCCGGGTGCTTTCAGGCAGAAGATGCCGAAATCACGATGTTCCACCGCCGGACCGGCGGCCTCGGCGGGAATATAGTCGGGAAGCAGCGAATTGGAATGGAACCCGTGATCGCTGATCACCATCACGGCAATTCAGGGCCGGCGAGTTCAATCAGCCGGCCGAGCATCAGGTCATGGTAGCGGTAGGCGCCGGAGATGACGTCGCGGAAGAGCGCCGGATCGGTCGCTCCCGCCGTGCCACGGCGTTTGCGGGCGTGATAGCGCATGAAACGATGGGAAAAATGGTCGATACCGGCGAAATATACGGCCGCCACATCCCAGGCCTCCGAAATCGATCAGGTCGGTGGCGGCGGCATGGATGCTCATCGTCTCGGCGATGATGCCAGCCAGATCGTGCAGGCTGCGGTCCTTTTCCTGATCGATCGTCTGCCACTGAGGCACAAACAGGCGCAGGATGTCGCCGGTGATCTCCATCGGGTGGACGCGAAGCTCGGCGAGCCGGTCGGTCACCGCAGCGGGATGGACGGTGCCCGGCATCATTGGTCTGGCGGGATCGGCGGTGGCGAACAGTGGAAAGTGGTTGGAGACCATCGCACCGCCGATCGGCTCGGCGGGGTGCGAGGGCCACCAGCCGAGGACGACGCAGCGTTTGCCATTCTGGTTGAGAATGTTCCAGAAGGCCTTCGTCTTGCGCCCGAGATTGCTCACCGGCCGTACGGCCAGCCCGTCCTCGGTCGGTTCGGTGAACCCGTGGATGCCGTGTTTGGTCGGGCGCTTGCCGGTGGCGATCGAGGTCCAGACCATCGGGCTGAGCGGCGGATAAATGGTGGCGTTGTTGCCGCGCACGCCGGAGGCGATCAGCCCGGCAAGGTTCGGCATCTGGCCGCGGGCCAGAAGAGGATCGATGACCTTCCAGTCGGCTGCATCCCAGCCGACGAGGAGAAGACGGGTCATGCGGCGGCGTTACGCTTCCGACGCCATTCCCGCACGCCCATGGCGCCGAGGGCGAGGGCTCCCAAGGCAAGCGGCAAGTGCTCCGGTTCCGGGACTGCGCCTGCGCGTATCGGCTCGCCGGTGGTTTCGTAGGCGTAGCCGATCAGCCTTACGAAGGGTGCGGAGCGACCATGATTACCCAGAGACAACTCTAGCCAGCCGTAATCAGTTTGCGAGCCGACATCGAAGCGGAACAGCGCGAACTGTTTACCTAGACCCGCAAGATCATAGGCTGTTCTCCGTACGGATTGGTAATAGCTGAGCCCTCCGGCTGTGCGGTCTAAAACCCGCACCCGCAACTTCTGCCTGACTGACTTGGAAGAATGGTTTGAGTAGCCGTAGATTTTTTGCGGAAAACGGTGCGCGCGCGGCCCATACCTGTAGGATACAAAACCAAACCTATTACGCTCTGAGTAGACGCAGCTTGCGAGCTGCCCGGAACCTGCCCCTGATCCGACTTGATTGAATGTCTGGCCCTTCTTGGCCAGAGCTATAGACCTTCCGCTTCTTCGGAAACTCACGCCTCGTGCAGATACATTATAAAAGAAACCAAAAAGGTCAAGTTCTACAAAGAGAAACGTTTTAAGTCTGCCCTTTGCACCAAAATACGGTCTACTTCGATTAGTGTTATCACTAAACCCGCCCGATCCACGATTAAACACGGAGATGGTATTGTTCGGCAGCGGCAAGGTTGCATCTGGTCCGATACCGTGTGCTGAGTGATAGATTATCGCTGCCTCGCCCGAGCCGCTGCTCGCCGCGAGAGCCGCGCTCGCTAGTGCCGATAATGACGCCCATCGGCGAAGCCGGTTCGATCTTCGTCCCATGCTCGTCCCCTCCCCCGAGGGATCAGTCGTTCCTTTTGTTGGAAGAGAAGCTAGAACCAGTTGGGAAGCCTCGCAACAACATTCCGAGGTCGCTTAGGTTTGACACTTATCATTAATTGGGACGAGTTCCAGTCTGAAACCGCGTCTTTGCATGGCACTGGCCGGCATCAAAAGTCACAGCGGCACATATCCACCATCCACGTTATGGCACCCCCCTGACATAAGACGCACGATCCTAACAAAGCCACGCCACCGTTTCGGCAATTTCCTCCGGTTCCCGCATTCGCTTGAACGCGACCAGCGTCGGCACCTCATCGCCGCGCCGGCGCATGAGCGGCGGATGGATGGCGGCGTTGTTGCCGGGCACACCCGAGTTGATCAGCCCGGCAAGAACGGGCATTTCGCCATGTTACAGGAGTGGGTCGATCACTTTCCAATCGGCTGCGTCCCAGCCGACGAGGAGTAGCCGCATCAGCCAACGGCGTTCCGCTTTTTACGCCATTCCTTCAGCCCGATGGCGCCGAGGGCGAGCGCGCCGAGGGCGGCAGGCAGGTGTTGCGGTTCGGGCGCGTCACCGGCTTTTATTGGCTCGCCGTTGGTCTGGTAGGCGTAGCCCAGAACGTTCACGAACGGATATTGGCCGCCGCCCACGCTTAATTCGAGCCAGCCGTAATCTGCCTGCCCCCCCACGTCAAAGCGGAACAGCGCGTATTTATCGTTGTAATTTGGGAAATTGGCGGTGGATAGGTGATAAGCGGAGAACCGAATAAACGTGTACTTCTGCCCACTATAAAGCGTCCCATAGGTGCGTCCGAGAGTATTTTGGACCCAACCGGAGAAGTAACTTCCTGCCAGGGGCCGGCCCACGCTCCGCCCCTCCGGGTAGGGAAACCAAGCGGTGCCGACATCATATTTGTATCGGTATCCCCGGCGTCCCATCAGTGGATTGTTGGCGACACGCGTTCCAACCTTATTGAAGGTTTGTCCCTTGTCTGTAACGGCTACGAGACTTCCTGCCGCTTTGAATGCGACCCCGCGCGCCGATACTCTGGTCGAAGCGCTCCGACGGCCGAAAGCACCTCGTACATGGCCAAGACCGATCGACTGCTCGCTGGAGGATCTGGTGTGCGTCTTGTTCAGGGTGATCCCATTGCCGCCAGGCAACGGCAGTGAGCCAGGAGCAGTAAACCCATGCGTGGGATGATAGATGATTGTCGCTTCACCCGACCCGGCGCTTGCGGTCAGAGCTGCGCTCGCCAGGGCTGAGAGGGAGGCCCACCGCCGAAGCTGACCCGAGGTTCGCGCCATAGAAATTATCCTCCTCTCATTCTTTTCGGCAATCTAGAATGACAGGAGAACTTATTATATTACAGCTTGATGGCTGACCGCATTGTGATGAAGATTTGACATTTCTGTGGAACAGCCTTGCGCAACTCATTTGCGAGGGAAGCAAGCTTGCAGGCGTAGCCGCCGCTTTTGCAATTCCTCGCCGGCAATCACAGCGCCATATACCCACCATCCACGTTATAGCATGCCCCGCTCACATAAGATGCACGATCGGAACACAGCCACACGACCATCTCGGCGATTTCCTCCGGCTCCCCCATTCGCTTGAATGGAACCAGCGCCATCACCTCATCGCCGCGGCGTCGCATCACGTCCTCGGTCATCTTGGTGCGAATGTAACCAGGACACACCGCATTCACCCGGATCTTCTCCGCCGCATACTCGATCGCCGCCGTCCTGGTCAGCCCGAGCACACCGTGCTTGGTCGCCACATACGCCGAAGACGTCGGCAAACCCACCAATCCCCCGATTGACCCGGTATTGACGATCGCGCCACCACCGCTCGCCTGCATGTGCAGAATCTCATGCTTCATGCAGAGCCAGACGCCTTTGAGATTGACCGCCACCATGCGGTCGAACGAGGCCTCCGACCACTCGGCCGTCTTCTTCCCCGACGCGTCCACCTGATATCCGGCGATGCCCGCATTGTTGAACGCACAATCGATCCGGCCATAGCCACCGATCGCGGTGGCGATCATCGCCTGAACCTGCGTGCTGTCGGTCACCTCGCACACCACCGACATGGCCTGGCCGCCAACCGCGTTGATCATCGCCACCGTGTCCTGCGCGGCATCGCCGGCAAGGTCCGCAACGACCACACGCGCCCCCTCCCGTGCGAACGCGAGCGCCGTCGCCCGACCGATCCCGTTGCCGCCACCTGTGATCAGCGCGGACTTTCCCTCCACCATTCCAGCCATGCTCGTCTCCTCTTAAACTCTGGACCAATGTAACACGACGGCCCGGTTTGAAACCTGCCGGAGGACGCATACACTCCCGCGCCATGAGCGGAACGACCGAGCGCACGCGCGAAGAGATCCACGCCGGTAAACGCGAACGCATCCTGCAAGAAGCGGTTGCGCTGTTCTACGCCCATGGCTTCACCGCCACCACGCTGGACGACATCGCCGCCGGCCTCGGCGTCACCAAGCCGTTTATCTACTCGCATTTTCGCAGCAAGACCGAGCTTCTTGCGGCGCTCTGTACGCCGACGATCGAGCTGTCGCTGGCCGCCGTTGCGAACGCGGCGGAATGTCCCGGAACTCCGACCGAGCGGCT
Source organism: uncultured Pseudomonadota bacterium (assembly GCA_963810715.1). Taxonomy (GTDB): domain Bacteria; phylum Pseudomonadota; class Alphaproteobacteria; order Acetobacterales; family Acetobacteraceae; genus DATDIC01. Next base: position 7,335 of record CAWEOZ010000010.1, read on the forward strand.
GCGCCACGCGATGATCGGGTTCACCAAGGTCGTGCTTAGCCGGCAGCCCAACATTGCCATCTTCTTCCGCGAGGAAAAGAATCTGGAACCCGCGGCGCTGGCGAAGATCAACACACTGCGCAAGCAGTTCGACCATGTGCTGTCCACGCTGCTTGCCGAAGGCGTCGCCGCGCGCGAATTCGCAGGTACAGGACGTGCACCTGGCGGCGCTGGCGATCGGTGGGATGGTTTCGTGGGCTTACACCTGGCATCGCTCCGCCGGACGACTTGACCTGGATGAGCTGTCCGCGCGGATGGCGGAGCTTGCATTGCGGATGGTGGGAGCGGGATAGCGTCCGCATTTCACGTGGCGTTGCTTGCCCCCGTGCCTCGACAGACGGATCAGGCCAATTGGCCGGCCAGTTGCGCCACTTTCTTCAAATCCTCGACGAAGGCGCGGTATTCGCGCCGCTTGGCATCCTCATCGGGGACGCGCAGCAGGAATGAGGGATGCACGGTCACGAACGCGGTCTCGGTGTCAGACAGCTTGATCGGACGACCGCGCTCGCGGCCGATCGTCACTGCCCGGCCCAGCACGGCACGGGCGGCGGTGCCCCCGAGCAGCACCACCAGCTTCGGTGCCAGCCTGACGCGCTCCACGTCCAGCCAGAAGCGGCACGCCTGGATTTCGGGCGTTTCGGGGGTCTGATGGATGCGGCGCTTGCCGCGCGGTGTGAACTTGAAATGCTTGACGGCATTGGTGACGTAGGCGGTGCGGCGATCGATACCGGCCTCCAGCAAGGCCCGGTCCAGTATCAGCCCCGCCGGCCCGACGAAGGGCCGGCCGATTATGTCTTCCTGATCACCGGGCTGCTCGCCGATGAACATCACGCGGGCATGCGCCGGGCCTTCACCGAACACGGTCTGTGTCGCCGGCTCCCAGAGATGGCAACGGCGACAATCGGCGGCCTCGTGCAGGGCGGTCTCGATGCCCGCATCGGCGCCCATCGGCAGGACCACCGGCCCGAGCGCCGGCCGATCCGGCGGCCAGGGTTCGTCGATCAGTGGCTCCGCTTCGGGAATGGACGTGCCGGGACGAGACGCTTCCAGCAATTCGGCGCCGTACGCGCGCCAATAGGCGACGAGCGCGGCATCGTCAGCGGCCGCGGCAGGGTCCACGCCCGGGCCGAAGCGTAACCCATTGGCGTCCCAATGTGCGCTGCCGTCCGGCGTCAGGACGGAGACCGTAAGCTCGCCGAACCGCTGGCGTAAAAGCTGCGCGTTAGCCTCCAGCACAAAATGCGCCGGCCGGTACCAACCCAGATAGCGCCGGTCATTTTCCACCGGCAGGTAGCGAAGCTGAGAGCGCATGCGGTGCTGTTCGGCCCGCACGGCCAAGGCCAGGCCGCGAGCCCGGAGCCCCCCCGGGTCGGCGGTGTCCTCCAGGACGCGCTCACCGCTACGGAGGCGCCAGACGAGCCGATACAGCAGGTCGAACCGCTCTGGGTCGCGCGCCTGAATCGCCTGCGCTGCCAACCCGATGAAGGTACGGGAAATCGCGAAGCTGCCACCTTCGGCGGCCCCGGGTTTGTGCGGATGAACAGGGTCGATCCGCCAGTGCACCTGCTCGGGGGATATGTCGGCCAATGCCAGTTCCCGGGTGGCGGCGCGCCAGCCGTCCCAGTCGGTTTCATGGTGCAGGGCGATGCGACGCATGGGTACAGGGAACAGCATCGGCGGACGGATTCCAAGATCGTGGTCCGCGGTCGTGCAGTTGACAGCGACCCGATTGCAGTTCGGCGGCGGCAATCCACCGAACCCTGTTCGTCCGGCAAAAAGATACGTGGGCAACTGGCCAGAACCATCCGAGCGAGATACTAGCGACCTCTCCTCAGGAGGAAACGCATGCCGGCCCCACGTGATTTCGCTTGCATCGGTGCCGCATCCGCGCCGGCCTTCTCGCGCGACGGCAAACGTCTGTTCCACTTACGCGACAACGGTCTGCCGCAGCTCTGGGTCATGGATATCGAGACCGGAGCGGCGCGCCCGCTGACATTTGCAGACGAGAAAATTGCTTTTCTTCGCCGCGCCCCGACCGATGACCGGCTGGTCTACGGCTTTGACCGGGGCGGCGACGAGCGACAGCAGCTCATGCTCATCGACCCGGAACCGGAGAAACCAGAACTCGATGGCACTGACCGACGCTCCGTCGGTCATTCATGATTTTGGCGCCTGGTCACCGGACGGCGCGCGGATCGCATTCGCCGCCAACAGCCGCGACGAGGCGGATTTCGACATCCTCGTCCAGGACATCGGCAGCGGTGAGCGGCGTTGCGTGCACCAGGGCACACATATCGTCACCGTGGCGGGCTGGCGTGCCGATGGTGCCCGGCTGGCGGCACTCGCGGATCGCGGCTACGCCGACATGTCGCTGTTCATTGTCGATCCGGAGACGCGCCAGGCGCAGACCCTCCAGGTGCCCCCGTGCAATTGGCAGACGGTCCGCTGGTCGGGCGACGGACGCACCCTGCTGGCTTTGACCGACCAGGCCAACGACCATCTCCGGTTGTGCCGGGTTGATCCCGATAACGGCAAGCTGTCAGTGGTGTACGGGGCGCCGGGGCGGGACGTGGAAGGCTGGGCAATCTCGCCCGACATGGCCATCCTGGCGACGGTCGAGAATGATCGCGGCTGGTCCGTGCTGCGCGGCGGCCCGGCGAATGGAGAACGGCCGAAGCTCGACCTGCCACGCGGGGTCGTCGCGGACCCGACCTTCTCGCCAGATGGGACACGGCTGGCTTTCACTTTGTCGGCACCCGACCGGCCATCCGGGATCTGGTTATGGGAAAGCGGGAAAGCCGTCCGCCCGCTGTTCTGCCCTGATCCCGCCGAAGCGGGCATCCCAACCGACTCCCTCACGGCGTTCGAGCTGGTCGGATGGGACAGCTTCGACGGCAAGCACATCCCCGGCTGGCTCGCATTACCGCGCGGCCGCGCACCGGCCGGGGGTTTTCCAGCGGTGATCTGGGTGCATGGCGGCCCAGTCGGGCAAGCCCGGCCGAACTTCCGCCCGGACATGCAGATGCTCGCCGCCCAGGGCTTCGCGATACTGATGCCTAACGTTCGTGGCAGCCTGGGCTATGGGCGGGCTTGGTGCGAAAGCGACGACCGCGGCAAGCGGCTGGACAGCGTCACCGACCTTGCCGCCAGCGCCCGATGGCTGCGCTCACATCCCGCGATAGACCCGGCCCGAATCGGGGTCATGGGCCAGTCATACGGTGGGTTCATGGTGACCGTCGGCGATCACCGAATATCCCGAGCTATGGAAGGCCGCCGTCGATTACTATGGCATCGCTGACTTCAACACGCTGCTGGCGGCCACCGGCCCCTGGCGCCGCAGCCACCGAGCCGCCGAATACGGTGATCCCGAAAGCGATTCCGGGCTGTTCGACCGCATCTCTCCGATCCATCGGGTCGATCGGGTCACAGCCCCGCTGCTCGGTACTGCACGGAACACGCGACCCGCGCGTGCCGATCGGCGAAAGCGAGCAGTTCGTGACTGCGCTGCGCGAACGGCAGAAGCCCGTCGAATATCTCGTGGTCGATTATGCGGGGCATGGCTTTGTTCGACGGAACGACCGCAAGCGCGCCTACGCTGCCATCGCCGCATTCTTCGACCGACACCTGAAGTGATCCGGTCACTCTCCGAGCGGCTGTGGAATGCCGCCTGGCCGGTCCTGGTGCTGGCCAATCTCCTGTGGGCCGGCAATATCGTGCTCGGCCGGGGCATCGCCGGCATGGTGCCGCCGGTGACGCTCGCGTTTTGGCGCTGGACCGGTGCGTTCCTCGTTGCCTTGCCGTTTGCCTGGCCGCTGCTGCGACGCGAACTTCCCGTCCTGCTGCGCCACTGGCCGCTGATGCTGACGCTCTCGGCAACCGGTATCGCGACCTACAACACGCTATCCTACATCTCTCTGACCAAGACGACGGCGCTCAACGTGCTGCTGCTGCAGTCGGCGATGCCGCTGATCATCCTTGTCTGGGCCTTCGCCCTGTTCGGGGACCGCCCGAGCCTGCGCCAAACGGCCGGGATCCTGGTCTCGTTGACGGGTGTCGCAGTCATCGCCGGACGCGGCTCCGCGGCGACATTGCTGCATCTCACGCTGAACCGGGGGGATGTGATCATTCTCATCGCCATGGCGGTGTACGGAGTCTATTGCGTGCTCTTCCGCCGCCGCCCGGCCGTCCACCCGCTGGCCTTTCTGACCGCCACCATGGGAATCGGGAGTCTCATGATATTGCCGTTCTATGTGTGGGAGGTTGCATCAGGCGGACGCATCACCGGCGGTCCGGCGACATGGCTGGGCCTGGGCTATGTGGCCGTGTTCCCCTCGTTCGTGGCTTACCTGCTGTTCAACCGCGGGATCGAGCTGGCAGGGGCCGGCCTGGCGGGCCAGTCCATGCATCTGATGCCACTGTTCGGCAGCATTCTGGCCGTGCTGTTCCTGGGTGAGGAGTTCCGGATGTATCACGCAATAGGGATTGCGTTTATCGCGGCTGGCATCCTGCTCGCATCCTGGCCTTTCCGGCGGGTCGCGATCGCCAGGGCAGAAAAGGCATGAACGCGACTGCGACTGGCGGTTTCGCCCAACGCTCGCCACCGCACCCAGCCAGGCATTGGAGGAGCCACACGCTCCTGGCGCTGCTGGCGGGCATGCTGATAGCGGCCGGGCCGGAGCCCACACCGAAAGAACCCGCCCCGGCCTCACCACCCGCTTCGGAGCCGGTGAAGGGAACTATGGGCGAGATACCCGTCTTCAATATCTCGCCGGACAAGGTGGTGGCCGTGCTCGGCCAACAGGTGGTCGGGCCTTTGGGGACGGTGCTGGGGCATCTGGTGGACGTGCTGGTGGACAAGAATGGCGCGCCGGAAGCGGCGGTCATCGATTTCGGCGGATTCCTCGGAGTCGGCAGCCGTAAAATCGCCGTCCATTGGAACACGCTGCACTTCAATCCAGGTGACGCGAAATATCCGATCGTGCTGGACCTGATGCCGGCCCAGATCAAAGCGGCGCCCAGCTATCAGGGAGAGAGCAAGCCGGCAGCCGTCGTGGTGGCGCCATGGGAGCCCCCGCCCGGCACTCCTGGGGCCGCCACCCCACCAACCCAGGCCGCGCCGGTGGCGCAATCACCAGCCGGCGCGAAGCCCTCCACCTCGCCGTAGCCCGATGCCACGTGACGGTTCGCTCCCGTCGAGGCGCAGCCTGCGGGCACTCGATCTGGTCAATTTCTTCATTGCCGACGTGCAGACCGGCTTCGGTCCGTTCGTCGCCGTCTATCTGACCACGCATAAATGGACCGAGGTGGAGATCGGACTGGCACTCAGCCTTGGCACCATCACCTCGGTCGTGAGCCAGGTACCGGCGGGCGCTTTCGTCGATTCGGTGCGCAACAAGCGGGCCGCGGCGGCAATCGGGATCGTGGCGGTGATCGGCGCCGCTTTGATGCTGGCCGTGCTGCCATATCAGCTCCCGGTCGTGGTGGCGGAAATCCTGCATGGCTTCGCGAGTTGTGTAATCACGCCGGCTATTGCGGCGATCAGCCTGCGCCTGGTGGGTCACGCGGCATTGGGGGAGCGGCTGGGCCGGAACGCCTCCTTCGCGTCGATCGGCAATGGGCTGGCGGCGGGGGTAATGGGTGGGATCGGGACCTATCTGTCCAGCTCATCGGTGTTTTGGCTGACCGCCGCCCTCGGCGTTCCGGCGCTGCTGGCGCTCTGGCGTATTGCGCCGGGCCCGGCGGTCTTCCAACCGGCCAGTTAGGCGCGGGCCGGACTGGATCGGATTGCGCCGGCTGTTCTTCGACCGACGACTGGTGACATTCGGCATCTGTGCGTTTCTGTTCCATCTCTCCAACGCGGCAATGCTGCCCCTGGCCGCCGCGCAGGTGACCAAGACAGCCGGCGATGGCGCCAATCTGATCATCGCCGCGCTGTATCATGGTACCGCAGGCGGTGGTCGCGGTCGCCTCGCCATGGGTCGGACGCCGCGCGAATACGTGGGGACGCCGGCCGATCCTTCTGGTGGGCTGGGGCGCTTTGCCGGTGCGAGGCTTGCTGCTGGCGTTCCTGCCCGGCCCGTTGCTGCTGGTGGCAGGTCAGTCGATCAGCGGGATCAGCGCGGCAGTGTTCGGGGTGATGCTGCCGCTGGTTGCCGCCGACCTGACGCGAGATCGGGGCCATTTCAATCTATGCATGGGGGTCTTTGGGCTGTGCGTGGCGGGTGGGGCGACACTCAGCACGGCAATGGGAGGATGGATTGCTGATACGGCCGGCCACATACCGGCCTTCCTGTCGCTGGCGGCTGCGGGCGCGCTGGGTACCGTGCTGGTCGGGCTGCTGATGTCGGAAACAAGGCCGAAGCGGCGATCGGCGGTCGGTGGAACAGCGATGAACGACGCGTAGGCGAGCGGCGTGTTAAGCCGCCGCCGAGGCCTTTAAGCCCGCGGGACAGGCTTTCTCGAAAGGCTATTCAGCTACGCGGAGGGCGCCGGAAACCGGATCAAAAACCCTCTCGCTCGACCCGCTTGCGTTCCAGCTTGCGCGCGCGGCGAACTGCTTCCGCGGCTTCGCGGGCGCGCCGCTCAGAGGGTTTCTCGTAGTGACGCCGCAGCTTCATTTCCCGGAAAATTCCTTCCCTCTGCATCTTCTTCTTGAGCGCCTTGAGCGCCTGATCGACATTGTTGTCACGCACCAGAACTTGCACTTGGCCGCCTGCTCCTTTCGTTCGCTCGCTCCTGCCGGTCAGGAGCGATAAAGACGCGTTTAGGTTCCTGACGCGGGGACCCCCCACGCAGGCCGGGCGCTATACCATGCACCGCGTCTGTCCGCCAAACGTAATTCGGCGGCCGGGGGCTTGTGCGCGGCGGCGAGTCGCGCCTTGTTCCGTCTCTGGCGAACTGCGTCCCGCCGCCCCCGCACGGAGATGTCATGGCCATTCTGAAGATCGCCCGCATGGGACACCCAGTGCTGGTGCGCCGCTGCGACCCGGTGGCGGACCCAGGCGCACCGGAGATCCGCCGGCTGGTCGCCGATATGATGGAGACGATGGAGGATGCCCCCGGTGTGGGGCTCGCGGCCCCGCAGGTCCATGTGCCGCTGCGAATGTTCGTGTTCCGCATCCCTGGGGAGCGCAAGAGCGACGACCCCGAGGACATGCCGGTCGGCAACTCCGTGCTGATCAATCCAGAAATTGAGCTGTTGTCGGACGATCGCGTGCTCCGCTGGGAAGGGTGCCTGTCGATCCCCGGGCTGCGCGCTGCTGTCCCGCGCGCGCCGCGCATCCGCTATCGCGGGTTGGATCTCGACGGACAGCAGATCGAACGCACGGTGGCGGGCTTTCATGCCGGAGTCGTTCAGCACGAATACGACCACCTGGAAGGGATTTTGTATCCGATGCGCATGACGGATTTTCGGCTGTTCGGGTTCAACGAGGAACTCGCTCGCCTCATGAGCACAGGCCGGCGCGGAGCCGGCAAAAGAATGATCCCGCCGCCTGAGCGCAGCGCCGCACGCGACGCAGCAATCATGGTGCTGCTGCCCAATGTGCCGTTCGATGGCTGGACTTGGCGGGCCCTGCGCGCAGGCCTGGTAGCCGCGGGCGGCAGATGAGCGGGATGCCGAGATGCTGTTCCCCGGCGGTCCGCCTGACATGATCGAGGCGTTCTGCGATCTTGCTGATCGACGGATGGAAGAGGGCGCGGCTCAGCTTTCCCTCGGCGATATGCGCACGCCGGCGCGGGTCCGGGCCGTGCTGGCACTGCGGCTGGTCCAGAACCGTCCTTACAAGGAGGCGATCCGGCGCGCGTTGGCGGCCTTGGCGCTGCCGCGACGCGCGGGGATTGCCGCCCGCTGCACCGCACGCACGGTCGACGCAATCTGGCATGCCGCGGGGGACCGTTCGGCGGATTTTTCCTGGTACACCAAGCGTGCGATCCTTGTCGGGGTGTATTCGACGACGCTGCTGTACTGGCTGCGTGACACCAGCGAAGACGATGCGGCAACACTGGGCTTCCTGGACCGGCGGCTGGCGGAGGTCGGGCGGATCACCCGGCTGCGTCGGCGCCTTGGTTCGGTGTTGCCCACAGGGCGAGGGAGGTCGCCCGCATAGCGGGCGCACGGGGTATCGGCCGCGGCAAGTCGCCCGTTTTGCGTTGCAAACCGGCCTCTCCGCCAAGAGGAGAGGTAAACAGATTGCGCTGGCACGCACCGCGATTGACGTGCGAACCGGGCTCGCTTCTAGTGAAGCCAACCAAAGATAAAGGGGAGGACCGTGCCGGCGTTGCTGGAGATCGAGGGCTTGCATAAAAACTTCGGCCCGATCGACGTGCTGCGCGGCGTGGATTTGTCGCTGAACCCCGGCGAGGTGCTGGCGGTGGTCGGCGATAATGGTGCCGGCAAATCGACGTTGATCAAGCATATCGCCGGAGTGTATCGGGCCGACACTGGAATCATCCTGCTGAACGGCGAGCGGCTGGATCTGCATACCCCGCGCCGACGCCCGCCGGCTCGGCATCGAGACGGTCTACCAGGACCTGGCACTGGCCGATGAGCTTTCGGTGGGCGCCAATATCTTTCTGGGCCGGGAACCTGTGCGGCGCTGGCTCGGCATTTTGCCGATGATCGACAACCGGGCGATCCGCATCGAGACCGAGTCTCTGCTGAGACGAATCGAGAGTCGCATTCCAACCCGGATACGTACCGTTTCACGCTTGTCCGGCGGACAGCGGCAGGCCGTGGCGATTGCCCGCGCGCTCTATTGGCAGGCGAAGGTGGTGATCCTGGACGAGCCCACAGCGGCCCTGGCGGTGATGGAGCGCGAGCATGTGATTCAGCTGGCGCGGCGGCTCGCCTCTGAAGGCGTTGGGGTGATCTACATCGGCCACAACCTCATTGAGATTCTTGAGGTCGCGGATCGGGTCGCGGTGATGTATCGCGGACGTATCGTCCATGCTACAGCCGCTGGCGCAACAACGCAGCAGGAACTGATCAAATACATGACCGGGTTCAGCGAGACGACGGAGCCGGTCGCGGCGTAGCACGACTCAATAAACGGGAGGAGCCTATGAAGAAAGCGTTGTTGGCAGCCACCGCCGTTCTGGGCCTGGGTCTGGCTCCGCACGGGGCCGCCTTTGCCCAGGCCGGTGGTGGAAACGCGCGCGTCGTGGTGATCGTGAAGGCCACCACGTCGCAATACTGGGCCACCGTGTTCGACGGCGCAGATGCGGCCTCCAAGGCGCTCAATGTGACGATCTCCAAGCTCGGCGCGCAGGCGGAGACCGACGTGGCGGGCGAGGTGTCGGTGATGGAGAACGCCATCGCCTCGAAACCCACTGCCATCGTGATCGCGGCGACCAACGCGCAGGCGCTGGCCCAGCCAATCGCCAACGCAACCGCCGCCGGCATCCCGGTGATCGTGATCGATTCCAACGCGAACACCGACAAATACGTGACATTCCTGGCCACCAACAACGTGACTGGCGGTGAAAAAGCAGCGGACGAGGTGGCGGCCTGTGTGAAGGCGCGCACCGGCAAGGAGGAAGGCAAGGTGGCCTACATGACCGCGCTGGCCGGTGCGCAGTCGCTGAACGACCGCGACCAGGGGTTCGTCGACCAACTCAAGAAGCATCCTGGATTGCAGATCGTCGAGCACCGGGTCGGCAACAACGATCCGGCACGGGCGCTATCGGACGCGGAGGACATCCTGACACGGCATCCGGACCTGGTCGGCATCTTCGCCGATAATGAGTTGGAAGGCGATGGCGCCGGCCGCGCGATTCAGGAGAAGAATTTGGGGTCGAAGCTATGCGCAGTGGCGTTCGATACCTCCGATCAGGAGATCAGCTTTGTGCGCAACGGCAATCTGGACGGGCTGATCGTGCAGAACCCGTTCATGATGGGCTATGCCGGCGTGTGGTACGGGCTGGCAGCTTCCAAGGGCGTGGTGTTCCCGAAATTCGTCGAATTCCGGCGTGCACGTCGTTACCAAGGCAAATATCGACAGTCCGGCGATGGCCGGGCTTCTCGATCCGAAGAAATATCAGTTGACTCCATATCTCGGCGACTGATCGGCTGAGCACGCATGGCCAGCGCGACCACATCGGACCGCACCGTTGCCCCTGAACGGGAGCCGAAAATCGGCATCCGGCACCATCTGCCGGTGGAGACCTGGGTTGCCGGATGCACTGTGTTGCTGTGGATCGTGCTGGCCATCGCCTCACCCTATTTCCTGACCACCGGCAACATCTTCAACATCATGCGTCAGGTCTCCGTCGACGCGATCATTGCGTACGGAGAGCTGTTCACGATAATCACTGCCGGCATCGACCTGTCGGTGGGATCAGTCGTCGGCCTCACCGGGATAGTGTTCGCGATGTCACTGGCGGGCGGCATGAACGTGCTGGCGGCGGTTGTGCTCGTGCTGTTGCTGGGCGCCGTGATAGGCATCGTGAACGGGCTGGCGATCGACCGGCTGGGAATCCCTGCCTTCATCGTCACGCTGGCTGGCCTGCAAGGGTTCCGCGGCCTGACCATGCTGGTTTCCGGCGGCATGACCGTTTCTGGCATACCACCCTCCCTGGGCCTGGTGGCGAACACCTCGGTGCTCGGCATCCCGACCATGTTCGTGATCATGCTGTGCTTCGCCGTGGTGTCCCAGTACCTGCTCGGGGCGACCCGACTGGGACGGTATTTGTACACGCTCGGCAGCAACAAAGAGGCGGCACGCCGGGTCGGCATCAATGTCACGATGGTGACGTTGGTGGCCTACGGGCTGGCGTCGCTGTTCGCGACCGTGTCGGGAATGCTGCTGGTGGCGCGGCTGACCATGGGCAACCCGAACGCTGGCTACGGGGCCGAGCTGCAGGCGATCGCCGCTGCGGTGGTAGGCGGTGCAAGCCTGTTCGGCGGGCGAGGCACGGTGGTGGGGTGCTTCATCGGGGCGGTGCTGTTCACCACCATCGGCAACGGAGCCAATCTGCTGGGCGTAAACTCGTTCTGGCAGATGGTGATCGAAGGCTTGCTGATTGCCGGGGTGGTGTATCTGGACAATCTGCAGAAGCGCCGGACGCACGGGCAATAAAGCAGATCGGCTACCTTCCGAACACCACGACGCTCTCCAGCCGCGCCGACCAAAGGAACTGGTCGATGGGGGTTGCCGCCAGCACGCGGTACCCTGCCGCGTGCAGCAGGCGCGCGTCACGCCCCAGTGTGGCGGGGTTGCAGCTCACATAGATCACACGGCTGCAGTTTGCTGCGGCGATGGCCGGAATCTGCGCCGCGGCGCCGGCATGCGGCGGATCCAGCACCACGACGGCCGATCCGGCAAGCTCCGCCGGCGACAAAGGTTGCCTGTTGAGGTCGCGCCGCTGCACCTCGACGCTGTGTGCCAGCGGTGTGCGACGCGCAGCGGATCGCAGGGCCGTCACGGCATCTTCATTGCCCTCCCATGCAGCGACATTGGCATGCTGCGCCAGCGCAAATGAAAGCGTGCCACAGCCGGCAAAAAGCTCGGTGATACGGGCTCGCGATGGCATCGGATTTGGCAGACCCGACAGCACTGCAGTCACGATAGCTGCCTCCCCCGATGCCGAGGACTGAAGGAAGGCACCCGCAGGCGGCGTGACGGTTACGCCCGAAAGAATCACGACCGGTGGGCGGAAGACGCACACCGGCTCGGGGTCTGCGTCGCGTTCCGCCCAGGAGATGCGTGGCAGATCATGGGCGCGGGCAAACGTGATCAGCGCGGCACGATCGGATCGGGTCAGTGGACGATCGGTGCGCAGCAGCAGATCAGGGCCCGAGTTCGAGCAGGTTCACCGCCGCGGTTCCCTCAGTGCGTAGCGCCATTATGCCACGTAGCAGGCCGCGCAACGGCTGGATCAGCGCGACGAGTTCCGCTCGCAGCACCATGCAGGTCGCGAGATCAATCACCATCGCTTCGCGGTGCCGGTGCAGCCCGACGACAAGCTTTTCGCCGGTGCGTCGGACCGCCAGATCCATGCGGCGCCGTGCGCCGGGCGGGGTCGATTGCATGGGCGCCAGCACACTGCCCAGTTCGGATTGATTGTCGCGTCCGGCAGCTCGATAGAGCGCCTCGCGCAGCAGACCCGATTTCCATTCCTGATATGCAGCCGCTTGCCAATGCTGCAGGACACAACCGCCGCACGTGCCGAAATGAGGGCAGGGTGGTGTGACCCGATCTGGATGCCGCTCGAGCACCTCATCCACCGTTGCCGCCCAGCCGCCGGCGCGCGGGGCGATGGGTCGAGCGCGGACCAGCTCTCCAGGAAGGGTCAGTGGGACGAAGACAGAGCGGCCATCCGGCAGCACGCCGATACCGTCGCCCTCGGCGCCGATCCGGTCGATGCGGACCGTTACCGGCTCAGCCGCCGAAGGCGTTGAGCCCGGTCTGCGCGCGGCCAAGGATCAGCGCATGCACGTCGTGCGTGCCTTCGTAGGTGTTGACCGCCTCCAGGTTCATGACGTGGCGGATCACATGGTACTCGTCGGCGACTCCGTTGCCACCGTGCATGTCGCGCGCCTCCCGCGCGATCGCCAGCGCCTTGCCGCAGGAATTGCGCTTCAGCAGGGAGATCATTTCCGGCGCCGCATTATGCTCGTCCATAAGGCGGCCCAGCCGCAGCACGGCTTGCAGGCCGAGCGTGATCTCAGTCTGCATGTCGGCAAGTTTCTTCTGGACGAGCTGCGTCGCGGCAAGCGGGCGCCCGAACATCATTCGCTGCATGGTATAGTCGCGGGCTCCCATCCAGCAGAACTCGGCTGCCCCCAGCGCCCCCCAGGCGATGCCGTAGCGCGCGTTATTGAGGCAGGAGAATGGGCCGCGCAAACCCTTCACCCCCGGCAGCACATTCTCCGCCGGCACGAAGACATCGGCCATCATGATCATGCCGGTGGCGCTGGTGCGCAGCGAGAACTTGCCCTCGATCTTGGGTGCGCTCAGCCCGTTCATGCCTTTTTCCAGGATGAAGCCGCGAATATCACCGGCTTCGTCCTTGGCCCAGACGACGAAAATATCGGCCAGCGGGGAATTGGTGATCCAGGTCTTCGAGCCGTTCAGCACGAATCCGCCATCGACTGCCCGCGCCCGCGATCGCATCGATGCGGGGTCGGATCCGGCATCCGGCTCGGTCAGGCCGAAGCAGCCGACAAATTCGCCGCTGCGCAGTTTCGGCAGGTACCGGTCTTTCTGCGCCGCGGAGCCGAATGCCCAGATCGGATACATCACCAGCGACGACTGCACGGAAAAGCACGAGCGATAACCACTATCGACCCGCTCCACCTCGCGGGCGATCAGGCCGTAGGAGACGTAATTCACCCCGGCGCAGCCGTAGCCTTCCAGCGTGGCGCCGAGGAATCCCATCTCCCCCATTTCGTTCATGATGGCACGGTCGAAATGCTCGTGCCGGTGGGCTTGCAGCACGCGGGGGAACAGCTTCTCCTGGCAATATGCGCGAGCGGCGTCGCGGATCGCACGCTCGTCCTCGGAAAGCTGCGCGTCCAACCGCAGCGGATCGTCCCAGGTGAACGGCGTGAAATGGCTCTTTGGCCGGATCGCGGCGTCGTTCATGCCTCCGCCTCCAGATCTTTAGCCGGCGCGGCACGGCTTGCACGTGGGCGTACCAGCATGAAGGCTGGGATGTCGCCGCCGAAACCGGTCACGTCAGACGCCGGTTCTGCGGCAGATTGAGCCCGTTCAGCCACGGGCTGGGGCGGCTTGGCGGCCGGCCGTGCTTCAGACCTGGGCGTTACCGGTCTCGGCGTCACCGGTCTGGGCGTTACCGGTCGGGCGTTACCGGTCTGGGCGTTACCGGTTTCGCAGTCTTTTCCCGTCGCGGCTTGGCACTGACAGGCTCGGTTTTCTTTGCCGGTTTCGCGGCTTCACCCGCGCGTTTGGTGACCGTCCGGCCACGTCCGCGGCGGCCCCGCCGTCCATCGTCCTCGGCCCAGGCCACCGGGTCGAGTCCCTCGACCACGACGGGAGGGATCGGGTGGCTGATCAGCTTCTCGATCGCTTCGACCGCCAGTCGATCCTCGGGGGTGGCAATGGTGAATGCGTGCCCCTCCAGCCCGGCGCGGCCGGTTCGGCCGATGCGGTGCACGTAATCCTCGGCGTGGTGCGGCACGTCGAAATTGAACACGTGCGACAGGCCACCGATATCGAGACCGCGCGCAGCGACATCGCTGCACACCAGAAGCTGGAGCTCGCCGGCGCGGAATTTTTCGAGGGTGGCGAAGCGCACAGGCTGGGTCATGTCGCCGTGCAGGGCGCCGGCGTTGAACCGGTGCCGGGTCAGCGATTTGTACAGGATATCCACGTCGCGCTTGCGGTTGCAGAAGATCAGTGCGTTCTGGACCTTCTCGGTGCGAACCACGCGGCGCAGCGATTCGCGCTTGTCGTGTTCGGCCACCAGGATCAGCCCCTCGACGATCGTCGTCGCCACCGAGGCCGGACGGGAGACCGAAATCTCCTTCGGGTTCTGCAGGAAGGCGTCGGCCAGGCGCCTGATCTCCGGCAGCATGGTGGCGGAGAAGAACAATGTCTGCCGGGTACGCGGCAGCAGACCGACGATCCGCTCGACGTCGGGAATGAACCCCATGTCGAGCATGCGATCCGCTTCGTCGATGACCAGGATCTTTACGTCGCTGAGCAGGATGGCACCCCGCTCGAACATGTCGATCAGCCGACCGGGCGTGGCGATCAGCACATCGACGCCACGCATCAGCACGTCCTTCTGGTCGGTCATGCTTTCGCCGCCGATGACCAGCGCGTGCGTGAGTTTGAGATATTTGCCGTACTGGAGGAAATTCTCCGCGACCTGTAGCGCCAGCTCACGCGTCGGCTCCAGTATCAGGCTGCGCGGCATGCGGGCGCGGGCGCGGGAGCCGGAAAGGATGTCCAGCAGTGGCAGGGTGAAGCTGGCGGTCTTACCGGTGCCGGTCTGTGCCGCGCCGAGCACGTCACGTCCCATCAGCACGAACGGGATTGCCTGCTCCTGGATCGGGGTAGGGTGCCGGTATCCCATTTCTTCGACCGCGCGCAGCACGGGTGCAGAAAGGCCGAGATCATCGAACGGCAAGCGGCTTGGCTCCGCCATCGGCGCCGGCGCATAGTCGGTCAGTTCCGCCGAAGCGGCCAGCGTGTCGGTCAAATTCTTGTCCAGTCGAGTGCCGCTTGAAGCGGGGGTGCGGCCTGCCGCGCATACGCAACCGCCCGGTCGGACCGCCGCGTGCATCACGGCGGATATCAAGACGTCACACCGGAAAGTCAAGTTGCGTTGACCGGGCCGATCGGGAAACTGGAAGGATGCCCGCCTAATATGCAACAAGAGCCCAGGTTTGGCGTTCGGTGCAGATGATGATCAGGTCAGCGTTCATGGTGCACGCCACCCCGGCGGGGGCTACAGGTTGGTGCCCCGACGTTGCCGGCGGTCGCACCTACGGCCGGGCGAGCTGACCCGGCGTGGTCGGCAACCCACAGGATATTCCTCCGCGACTTGAGGATTATGCCCTTATCGGAGACTGCGCGACCGCTGCGTTGGTCAGCCGCAACGGTTCGATCGACTGGCTGTGCTGGCCCCGGTTCGACAGCGATGCCTGCTTCGCCGCGCTGCTCGACACGCCGCGCGCTGGCCGTTGGCGCATCGCTCCTGCCGATTCCAGCGCGCGGATCACGCGACGGTACCGTCCCGGAACCCTGATCCTGGAGACCACCTACGAAACCGACCAGGGAGCTGCGGTACTGATCGACTTCATGCCGGTCGACGGCACCGGATCTTCCGTTGTCCGGATCGTGCGTGGTCTCCGCGGGCGCCTGCGGACGTGCTTCGAGCTGGCGCTGCGCTTCGAGTATGGGGCGGTGGTTCCCTGGGTGACGCGTCTGCGCACCGGCTTCGGGGTGCGCGCGATTGCCGGGCCGTCCCTGGTAGTACTGCACAGCACGGTCCCGTTGGAGGGACGGGATTTCACTACGGTCGCGGAGTTCGCCATCGAGGCGGGGAAGGAGGAATTTTTTATTCTGGCCTATGGCCCATCTCATTTGACCACTCCCGCGGTCCCTGACCCCGATCGCGCACTGTCCGCCACAGAGGCGTTCTGGACCGACTGGTCCCATCGCGGGACATATGAAGGCGAGTGGCAGCCGGCCGTGCAGCGTTCGTTGCTGACGCTCAAGGCGCTGACATTCGCGCCCACGGGGGGAATCGTCGCTGCGCCGACCACCTCGCTGCCCGAGCAGCTCGGCGGGTCGCGCAACTGGGATTACCGGTTCTGCTGGTTGCGCGATGCCACCTTTACGCTGCTGGCCCTGATGCATGCGGGGTACCGGGAAGAAGCCCGCGCCTGGAGCGAGTGGCTGCGCCGCAGCGTGGCCGGCAGTCCGGCGCAGCTTCAGACGCTGTATGGCCTGGCGGGGGAGCGCCGGCTGCCGGAGTGGGAGATTCCCTGGCTGGCCGGATATCAGGGTGCCAAGCCGGTGCGGATCGGCAATGCCGCCGCCACGCAGTTGCAGATCGACGTCTTCGGTGAGGTGGTGGACGCCCTGTACCAGTCCGAACGCGGCGGCTTCGCCACTGCGGGCGAAATCTGGGAACTGCAGCGCGAGATTGTCGAACATCTGGTGACGCTGTGGGATCAGCCGGACGAAAGCATCTGGGAGGTCCGTGGCGGCAGCCAGCAGTTCACCTTTTCCAAGGTGATGGCCTGGGTCGCGATGGATCGGGCGATCAAGGGGGCGGAAGAACACCAGAGGGCGGACGCGCCGGTGGAGCAGTGGCGCGCGCTGCGCCAGCACATGCATGAAACCATTTGCCAGCAGGGATTCCATGCCGGCAAGAACAGCTTCGTGCAGACCCTCGGCGGCGAAACCCTTGATGCGAGTCTACTGATGATCCCGCTGGTGGGTTTCCTGCCGGCAACCGATACGCGGATGCGAGGCACCGTCAGTGCGATTGAGCGAGAACTGATGCATGCCGGGCTGGTGCGGCGTTATCAGACGGAAACGACGGCGGACGGATTGCCGCCGGGAGAGGGCGTGTTCCTGGCCTGCAGCTTCTGGCTTGCCGACAACCTGGTGCTACAGGGACGCTACGATGACGCGAAGGAGCTGTTCCAGCGGCTGCTGGCACTTGCCAACGATGTGGGCCTGCTCGCGGAGGAATATGATCCCGACACGCAGCGCCTGCTCGGCAATTTTCCTCAGGCCTTCTCGCATCTGGCGCTGATCAACACGGCGCTGAACCTGACCGATTACGGGCCAGCCCATCAGCGGAGCGAAGGGGACTGAGCATTCGGGCCACCCGAGGCTGGCAGCAGAGCTGAGGCGAGGCCGGGCAGGTCGGGAAAACTCCGGGCGACAGCGGCCGCTCCCCGGGCCATGTCCGCGGTGCCGTAGCCCCAGCCGACGAAGATGCACGGAATTCCCGCCCCGAGCGCGCTCTTGACGTCGTTCGCATGGTCGCCAGCCATTACGCTGGACTGGCGTACAGGCCCCAGCCCTTTCCAGGGTCGCCAGCAAATGGGCCGGATCCGGCTTGCGGACCGGGAAACTGTCCCCGCCGCCGATCGCCCCAAACAGGTCGCCGATCTTCATTGCTTCCAGCAACGCGCGAGCCGGGCGTTCCAGCTTGTTGGTGCAGACCGCGAGCTGCCACCCGTCTGCCCGCATGGCCCGCAGTGTCACCTCCACGTCCGGATAGAGTCGCGTCGCGACCGCGTAATTGGCGCCGTAATCCGCTACATACGCGGCTAGGTCCGCGGCTGACGGGGTTTGCCCGCGGGCTGCGAAGGCACGCCGGACCAGCCGCTCCACGCCATCGCCCACCATCCGGGCGGTCTCTATGGATGAGAACGGGGCCAGACCGTGGGCGTCCATCAGCCTGTTCAGGGCGGCGGCGAGGTCGGGCACCGAGTCGACCAGCGTGCCGTCAAGATCGAGCAGCAAGCATTTCGGCACGTGTTAATCTCCGACACGTAATTTGAACGGTCGCATGACAGTGACCTTTGACATCGGCTATGCCGCGCCGGTATCGGCAATGGAACAAGGAACCGAGATGCCTGCAACTGCCGTGATCCTAGCCGCCGGCCTCGGCACGCGTATGAAATCGTCACTGCCGAAGGCGCTGCATCCGATTGCCGGACGCCCGATGTTGCAGCACCTGCTGACCGGCTGCGAAGCAGTGTTCGAATCCGTGGTCGTCGTCGTCGGACCCGACATGCCGGCGCTTGAGCAGGCGGCCGCGCCCCACAGGTGTGTCGTGCAGACCGAGCGGCTGGGGACTGCGCACGCCGCACTGCAGGCAGCGCCGTGGTTTGGGTTGGGCGATGTCGCGGTGTTGTACGGTGATAATCCACTGATCCTGCCTGGAACGCTGCGCCGCCTCCTCGATCGCCGCTCTGCCGGCGATGCCGGACTGGCGCTGCTGGCAATGCGTCCTGCCGATCCAGCTCGTTATGGTCGGGTCATCGGGAAAGGCGGTTATGTAGAGCGGGTTGTGGAGTGGGCCGATGCTTCACCGGCGGAACGGGCGGAAGGCCTCTGCAACGCCGGCGTGCTGTGCGCCGCTGCCTCCGACATGACACGCTGGCTCACGGCAGTCCGCGCGGACAATGCCAAGCGTGAATATTA
The DNA here is from genome assembly GCA_963810715.1 of uncultured Pseudomonadota bacterium. GTDB lineage: Bacteria > Pseudomonadota > Alphaproteobacteria > Acetobacterales > Acetobacteraceae > DATDIC01. The sequence continues at coordinate 26,015 of CAWEOZ010000010.1, forward strand.
CCTGACCGACTGCGTGGCCTTGGCCCGGGCAGAGCATGTCCGGGTGGCGGCCGTCGAGGCGCCAGCCGAGGAGCTGGTCGGGATCAACTCCCGCGCGGAGCTCGCGGCAGCCGAGGCGGTCGTGCAGCAACGGCTTCGCCGGGCCGCGATGGAGGCCGGGGTCACTATGACCGATCCGTCCTCGGTGTTCCTGTGCGCCGACACGATCCTGGCCGACGATGTCTCGCTTGGCCCGAACGTGGTGTTCGGACCGGGGGTAAGGGTCGGGCGCGGAACGGCGATTCTCGCATTCAGCTACCTGGAAGGATGCACCATGGGCGAGAACTGCCTAATCGGGCCGTTCGCCCGCATACGGCGAGGAACCGTGGTTGGAACGGCCGCCCGTGTCGGCAATTTCGTGGAGCTGAAGGCGACCGAGCTGGGCGCGGGGGCGAAGGCCAATCACCTGACCTATCTCGGCGACGCCGAGGTGGGCGCCGGGGCGAATATCGGCGCCGGCACGATCACCTGCAATTACGATGGGTTCGCCAAGCACCGGACCAGTATCGGAGCGGGCGCTTTCATTGGCTCCGATACGTCGCTGGTTGCTCCGGTGCGGGTTGGGGCCGGCGCGATTACCGCCGCCGGCAGCGTGATCACTGAAGATGTGGAAGCCGACGCACTCGCCATTGCACGCGGACGGCAGGTCTCGAAACCGGGCCGGGCGGCCAGCTTCCGGCAGCAGCAACAAAAGAGGCGTTAGCACATGTGCGGCATCATAGGCGTGATCGGGTCGCGGCCGGCGGCACCTCTGCTGATCGAGGCACTGCGGCGGCTGGAATACCGCGGCTACGACAGCGCCGGCGTGGCGACGCTGATCAACGGCCATATCGACCGGCGCCGGGCCGAGGGGAAGCTGGGCAATCTGGCGGCGGTGCTGGATCGCTCGCCGCTGCCGGGCACGACCGGAATAGGTCATACGCGCTGGGCGACGCATGGCGCTCCGACCGAGAGCAACGCCCATCCGCACGGCACGTCCCGCGTCTCAATCGTCCATAATGGCATTATCGAGAATCACGCCGAGTTGCGCGCCGAACTGGAGGCGGAAGGTCAGGAATTCTCTACCGAAACCGATACCGAAACGGTCGCCCAACTGGTCGATCTGAACCTGAGGCGGGGCATGGATCCCGTCACCGCGGCCGGGTCGGCGTTCCGGCGGTTGGAGGGTGCCTATGCGCTGGCGATGATCTTTGCCGGCCACCCGGAGCTGATCGTCGGGGCGCAGCATGGCGCGCCGCTCGCGGTCGGGTATGGCGAGGACGAGATGTTCGTCGGCTCCGACGCGCTGGCGCTGGCGCCGCTGACCCGCCGCATCGCGTACCTCAAGGACGGCGACTGGACCGTGGTGGATCGCAAGGGCGCCCGCTTCTTCGACAGCGCCGGCGACCAGTTGGAGCGCGAGATTAAGCTGACCCGGCTGACCGGGGCTGCGATCGGTAAAGGGAATTTCCGCCACTTCATGGAAAAGGAGCTGCACGAGCATCCGGCGGTGATCGGCGACACGCTGCATCGGATGGTGAACCCATCCACGCGTGCGGTGATGCTGCCCGATCTGCCGTTCGATTTTGCATCGATACCCCGGATCACGCTCAGTGCCTGCGGGTCGGCATTCTACGCCGGGATGGTAGGCCGCTGGTGGTTCGAGGCGATGGCCGGCATTCCGACCGACTGCGACGTGGCGAGCGAATTTCGCTATCGCACGCCCCCCTTGCTGCAGGGCGGTCTCGGGCTGCTGGTTAGTCAGTCCGGGGAGACCGCAGATACGATGGCCGCGCTACGCTACATGCGCGAGCGTAATCAGCACGTTCTCTCGATCGTGAACGTGGCCGAAAGCAGCATGGCACGGGAATCCGACGCCGTGCTGGAAACGGTGGCAGGGCCGGAGATCGGGGTCGCCAGCACCAAGGCATTCACTGCGCAACTGGTGGTGCTGGCCTGTTTGGCAATCGCGGCCGGGCGGGCTCGCGGCGCGATCGCGCCCGAACAGGAAGCCGCCATGACGGACGCGCTGCTGGAGGTGCCCAGCCGCGCAGCCGAGGTGCTGGAAAACGACCGCAGGATCCAGGAGCTGGCGGCACGCGTGGCCCAGGCACGGGACGTGCTCTATCTGGGGCGCGGGAATTGCTTCCCTATCGCGCTGGAAGGCGCGCTGAAGCTGAAGGAGATCAGCTATATCCACGCCGAGGGTTATGCGGCGGGCGAGATGAAGCACGGCCCGATCGCGCTGATCGATCAGGCGGTCCCGGTGATTTCCATCGTTCCCTCCGGCCCGTTGTTTGAAAAAACCGCGTCGAATTTACAGGAAGCCGCGGCACGCGGCGGCCAGGTGATTGTGTTCAGCGACGAAGCCGGAGCAGCAAAACTGAAGGGCATCGCTGCCGAAACCGTGGTGCTTCCGGCAGTCGATCCCTTTGTCGCCCCCATCCTGTATGCGATCCCGGTGCAGTTGCTGGCCTATTATGTGGCTGTGCTTAAAGGCACGGACGTGGACCAGCCGCGCAATCTGGCCAAGTCGGTTACGGTTGAATGATGTAATCCCGCTTTTGATCTCGCCGGCGAGATCGGTCACTGCTTCACCTCTCCCGGCAACGTGAGCGAGGCGGAGGCATCTCGCGCGCCGGTAACAGCGACCGCCCCGACGCTCCCTATCGGCGCCGCCACCATCCTTGCTTCTTCTCGGCGGGAAGCGGTTCCTCTGCGCCCACCACGATCGGCGCTATGGCCGGTGCCGGCTCCGGATCGTTCGCCGGAACAGGCACCGCTTCCGCGGGCGCCGTGGCAGCGGGCGACGAAAGCGCTGCGCCTTCAAGTGATAGCGAAAAATCCGCGGGTCCCGGCTCGATTTCCGGCACCGATTCGATCACCTGCACCGCGTCGACTGTCGGAAGCGCCGGCTCTGGGAACTCCACCTGTTCCAGCGCGTCGAAAATGTCGAACGCCTGTCCCCCGAAAGGATCCGCCGGCGTGGGGCCGAAGTAAACCGGCGGCAAATTGGGCTGGTCCGCCCCGGGCGCGGCGATATCGGGCAGTTCATCGGCACGCGGGCGCCGCTGGCTCCCTCGCCGGTACCGGCGACGGTTCGGCTCCCCCGTGGCAACCGCCGGCTCGACCGTTTCGGGAACGCCCTCTATGTGCATACCGTCTTCCGCCGCCTCAGCGGCTTCCTCCGCGGACGGTCTGATCTCGTTGCCAGCCTCGTCGCGACGACCACGCCGGCGGCGGCGGCGGCGGCGGCGGTGACGCTCAGCCTCTTCCGCGGCGGACGTGGTTTCGGCGGATACGGGAACCGGCATCGTCGGGGCGCTTTCGATCGCAGCCTCGCTGTCCGGCTCCTCAGGCATCTGCGGGCGATCCTCCTCCGCAGCGACCTCCTCCTCCTGATCCGAAGCCTGCGGCAAATGCCCTGTCCCGGCGGTAATCGCGGCCGGCGATTCAGACGCAATCTGGGTGCGTATCCGTTCGATCCGATAGTGAGACGACATGATCGCTTCGTCAGTCGCGAAACTCACGCGCATGCCGGCACGTGCCTCAATCTCTGCCAATCGGTCGCGCTTGTGGTTGAAGATGTACATCGCGGTCACCGCCGCGGTGTGCACCAATATCTCCGCCGCGCGATGCTTGCCGCCTTCCTCCTCGATTCCGCGCAGCACGTGAATAGCCGCGCTCTCCGTGCTTCGGACGTGTCCGGTGCCAGCGCAGTGCGGGCAGGTGATGAAGCTGGTTTCTGCCAGGCTCGGCCGCAGACGCTGCCGGCTCATCTCCAGCAGGCCGAAATGGCTGATATGACCCACCTGTATCCGCGCTCGGTCGGTTTTCAGCGCGTCCTTCAGGCGCCGCTCGACCATGCCGTTATGCTTTTTCGACTCCATGTCGATGAAGTCGATCACGATCAGTCCCGCCAAATCGCGCAGCCGCAATTGCCGCGCCACCTCGTCCGCGGCTTCCAGGTTGGTGCGCAGCGCGGTCTCCTCGATGCCGCGCTCGCGGGTCGAGCGACCGGAATTGACGTCGATCGCCACCAGCGCCTCGGCCTGATTGATCACCAGATAGCCGCCGGAGCGAAGCTGGACGGTCGGGCTGAGGATGGCATCGAGTTGCGCGTCCACCTGATGGCGCGCGAAGAGCGGCTGGCCACCATTACGCCAGAGCTGCACCTTCTTGACGTGGGTCGGCATCAGCATGCGCATGAAATCGCGCGCCGCCCGCCAACCATCTTCGCCGTCCACCACCACCTCATCGACGTCACGCGAATACACGTCGCGGATCGCCCGCTTGATCAGGCTGGCTTCCTCATAGATCAGCGCCGGTGCCACGGAACGAAGCGTCAGTTCCCGGATCTCGTCCCACAGCCGCAGCAGATATTCGCAGTCACGCTTGATCTCGGGTTTCGGTCGATTCGCGCCGGCCGTGCGGACGATCAGTCCCATGCCCGTGGGAAGATCGAGTTCAGTCATCACTTCCTTCAGACGCCGGCGATCGGCGGGCGAGGTGATCTTGCGCGAAATTCCGCCGCCGCGTGGGGAGTTTGGCATCAGCACGCAATAGCGGCCAGCCAGGGAGATGTAGGTCGTCAGCGCGGCGCCCTTGGTGCCCCGCTCTTCCTTCACCACCTGAACCAGCAGTATTTGCCGGCGGCGGATTACCTCCTGGATCTTATAGCTGCGAAGGAAACGGGACGGTATCCGGCGTTCGCCGGCATCGTCGGCGGTATCCGTCTCACCCCCGATGGTTTCGGGCGGCGGGGTTTCGGGAACATCATCGTCCGATTCTACATCGTCAGCAGCGAAGTCGGTGGAACCGATGGGTTCGTAGGGAACAGCCGCATCGGCGGCGGTGCCGGCGTCCGCCTCGATCAGTAGCGACGGGGTTGCGCCGGATTCATCAACGGTTTCCCAAACCGGAAGCTCGCGCGAACCTTCCAGCTCCTCCCCGGACTCCGGGAAGGGCATTGCCCCGTGGGGCTCGAGGGGGCCGCTGATACGCTCGGCGTCAATCTCCAGAGATTGGGCGGCAGCCTCGCCCGGCGCCGATGAGACAGTTGGATTATCAAGAACCTCAGGCTCGTCGCGGCTTTCGTTTGACCTGGACGCCGGTGTCTCATCCGACGGCTCGGTGCCCTGGGAACTCTTCTCGTCGCCCTCTGCGGACCGACGGTCAGCGTCGCGATCGGCCGCCTCTTCTTCCTCCCGCGCCTGCAGGGCTTGCATTTCCAGTAATCGCTGCCGGTCAGCGACAGGAATTTGATAATAGTCCGGGTGAATCTCGTCGAAGGCTAGGAATCCGTGCCGGTTCCCGCCGTATTCCACGAATGCCGCCTGGAGGCTAGGTTCCACCCGGACGACTTTGGCCAGGTAGATATTGCCCTTGAGCTGGCGCTTGGTCGCTGTCTCTACGTCGAAATCTTCAAGTCGGTTACCATCCAGCACCACGACGCGGGTTTCTTCCGCGTGGCTGGCATCGATCAGCATACGTTTGGTCATTTAGTCGTGAACTCCGGTACGCCGCCTCGACCTGGCGCGCCCGGCCCCGGGCGCTCGCCGGCGGGCGGCGGAATAGGGTTGTGAAGGTGGGGCGGTCCATGCGCGACAGAGCAGCGCGAGCCGCGACCTGACGCCGAGCGGGACCAAACGGCCCCGTTCGTGCGGGTTTGCAGTTGGCTAGCCCTGTGCGGATCATCGCAAACTCATCAATCGGGCGTCGTAACCCCTGTCGCGTGAGCGCGTTCCGACCCGGAACACCGCCCCGCCTGGACGTTGTCAGCCAGCCGCCCGGCAGACGCGAACTCAGTTGCGCGGCCTGCGGCTGCATCCGGCGGCGGCCATGACGGCGAAGGCAACCAAGCCCGGATCCATTCCGTCGGGCACTTATCGCCAGGGGTACTTCCCCGCCTTCGCCGGCACGGCCAGGAGGGGCGCGGCAATCGCGTTCCCCTGATCACGTCACCGGAGTAGCCTGGATATGCAGCAAAGCCGGGCGCGCCGCAAGCTTTCCCTGGACGCCGGCGGCCTTTACGGCACCCTGCCTGCCCCGGCGCGTCGCCGTTCGGCCTGGATACAGGAATACCGCCATGCAGCGGATGATGAGGGTTCTGGGGAGCACCGCGTTGCTGCTAACCGGGTTTGCCGTCGGCACGCTTGCAGCCGGAACTCCTTCCGGGGTCTCGGCTGGTTGCACAAGACCGACCGTGCTCGCTGCGCGGCGGAGTTGCCCAGGCCGGAGGGTCGGAAGGAAGGGCATTTGGCCTCCACGTCTCGAATTACGTGACGAGGCGGACAGGCGAACCGACAGATGGCGGAAGCTAATCCGCACCGCTGGCCCACAGCATCAGCCGACCGGTTCATACCCCCGTGCTTAGACCACCATCGAGGTTGACATTCTGCCCGGTGATGAAAGCGGCAGCAGGCGACACAAGGAAGACGGCGAGTCCCGCTAAATCCTCCAATGCGCCTGCTCGCCCCATTGGTACACGATTCAACACCGTGGCCAGCCAGTGTGGATCGGCGAAAAGCCGTTCGCTCAGGGGCGTTCGGAAGGGACCGGGGGACAACACGTTCGACGTGATGCCGAACGGCGCCAGTTCGATCGCCATCACCTTGTTGAGCTGGACCAGTCCAGCCTTGCTGGCGCAGTAACCGCTCTGCAACGACGAAGCCAGAGTCGCCGCCACCGAACCCACGTGAAGAATGCGACCCCAGCTATTCGCCTTCATCATCCGGGCTGCACTCTGCGCACAGAGGAAGGCTCCTTTCAGGTTCGTGTCGATCACCGCGTCCCAGCTCGCCTCGTCATACTCAAGCGTCGGCAGCCGCCGATTGGTCCCGGCACTGGTGACCAGAATATCTACTCGACCGTGCCGTTGCTCGACATCGGCTATGACCGCCTCGATAGAGCCTCGATCGGTGACATCGAGCGCCATTCCCTCGGCTATCGGAAGTGCTGCCGCGGCCGCCTGAACGACGTCCAATCGCCGGCCGGCCAGCACGAGTTTGGCGCCCGCTTCGGCCAGGCCTCGCGCGATGCCGAAACCGATCCCGGTGCCCCCGCCGGTGACCAGTGCAACACGCCCTGTAAGATCGAAATGGTTCATTCCGGTGCCAGTAGCAGGTTCGGGAGAAAGAGCGATAACTGCGGGATGTACGTGATGATGAGCAGCCCGATGATCAGCACCGCCACGAACGGCAGCGATTGACGGCCGAACTCGAGCAACGGTACACGACTGATTCCACACATCACGAAAGTGACCGATCCGATCAACGGAGTGACCAATCCGATCGATAGGTTGGCGGCCATGACGACGCCGAGATAGATCGGATCGATACCTGCCTTCACGGCGATCGGCATGATCATAGGCACGATGATCAGCAGGATCGGGATCGCCTCCATGACGCAGCCAAGCAGCAGCATCAAAACGTCAAGCCCGGTCATTATAACCCAAGGAGCGGCATGCCCGGAGAATATCGGCAGTGCCGCAAGCTGGCGCGGCGCATCCGCGCGCGCGAGAATCCACGAAAAGGCCGACGCCGTGGCCAGCACGAACATCACCTTTCCCGTGGTCAGGGCGGCGTTCCCGAACAATGTCGGCAGTTCGCGGAGGCGGACTGTCCTGAAGACCAACAGCGCGAGGATCAAGGCGTACACGCATGCCACGCTGGCAAACTCTGTCGGCGTGAAGACGCCCCCGAGGATACCGCCTATGACGAGCAGGGGCATCACCAGCACCAGCACTGCCCGCCGCGTCGCGGTCACCATGGTCCGAATCGCGAGCGGTGGGCCATCCGCGCCGATCCTTTGGCGGCGGGCGATGACCCCGATGAGCACCATCAAGGCCACGCCCATGAGCACTCCGGGCAGCAAGCCCGCCACGAACATCCGGGCGATGGAAACGCCGGCGACCGATGCATAAACGATCATGATGATGCTTGGCGGGAAGATCGGCCCGATCGTCGCTGCCGCACCAACCAGCGCCGCCGCCAGGCCGCGCCCGTAGCCCGCCCGCACCATTGCGGGTACCAGGACGACACCGGTCGCCGCGGCGTCCGCTGTTCCGGACCCCGAGATGCCGGCCATAAGCATGTTGGAAACCACCGCCACCTGCCCGAGGCCACCCGGCAGGCGCCCGACGAATGCCTGGGTGAACTCGACCAGTCGATCCGTGATCTTCGCGGCCAGCATCAACTCGCCGAGGAAGATGAATAACGGGACGGCGAGGATGACGAACACGTCCAGCCCGAAGAACATCCGCTGGATCAATACACCGAAGCTTACATGTCCGAAGTCCTGAATAGCCGCCATCGCCGCGACTGCCAGCGCCGCCGGAATCGGCACACTAAGTGCGAACAGCAGCAGCATCGTGCCGAACAGGATGGCTGCTACCATTGAGCATCCCTTCGGATGCCCGGCACGACAAGGCGACACGTAAGGTGCACAGCCATGTAGAGGCCGGCGATCGGGATCACGAGATACGCGACGCCCTGCGGAATAGGTAGTACCGGAGAACGCGCCATCATCATCCGACTCGCCATCTGGAAGCCGAACCGGATCATCACGATGGCGAACCCCAGCTCCAGCAGATCGATGGCGATGCGGAGTATCCGCCGCGCCTTCGGCGGAAGTTGCTCGATCAGCAGCGGGACGACGAACTGGTCGCTACGCCCGACGCTGACAGCCGCCGCCAGGAAAGCCGACCAGACGAACAGGTACCTCCGCGAGTTCCTCCGTCCACGCCAGCGGCAATTCAAGCACATATCGATAGAACACGCCGAGCGCTATGGCCACCAGGTAAACCGCCGACAGGCCGCCGGCGACGCCGAGGAACAATCGGTCCGAACAGCGCAGCACGAACGAAACCATCCCACCGAACCCAAATTGTGGAGTCGACCGGTTCTCCTCGGTCAGGCCCGCGACCGCCTCCGGTGCTTCGATCTGCGTCACTGAACGTCTTGGATCATCTTGATCTTATCTGCGCCGCCAACCTGCGCGGCATATTTTACGTACACAGGTTTGACCGCGTCGATGAACGGTTGCTTGTCGGGATGCTCGATCACCTCCATGCCTTTTTGTTTAACCTCCACCAAAGCAGCGTCCTCTTCCTTGGCGAAGTTCTCATCGAACCACGCACGCGCATGGTCCGATGCTGTCAGGATGATCTCCTGATCCGCGGGCGACAGCGAGTTGAACCATGCGGCGCTCATAGCCACTGAGCCGGGAGAATTGAGGTGTTCGGTCAATGTGTAATATTTGGCCTCCTCGTATGATTTCTGTTCTATCATGCCCAATGGGCTCCATTCGGCACCGTCGATCACACCCTGGCGGGCAGCCATGTAAACCTCGGTCGAAGCCATTGGTGCCGGAATGGCTCCCAGCGCGACGAAGGTGTCGATCATCATCGGCGCCTCGATCACGCGGATCTTGAGCCCCTTCAGATCGGCAGGTGTATGCACGGGGCGCTTCGAGTTCCACACAGAACGAGCACCATCGGGCAGCCCGAGCATGATGAGCTTTATGCCGGTCTTTTTCTCGATCGCGTCCCAGACCGCCTGACCAACCGGCCCACGTGTGACGCGCACCATGTGGTCCGTCGTACGGAATACGAATGGCAGATCGAATATCTGCGCCGGTGCATAAAGCGGGCCGAGATTCGCGTTCGCGACGCCACAGAACTCCAGATTACCACCGATGATCGCTTCCAGATTCTCTTTCAGTCCGCCTAACTGTCCGCTACCGACCCAGTTGATATCAATGTCGCCGTTGGACCGCTGTCGGACCTCTTCAATGAACCGCATTTGCATGCGTGGATTGATATAGGCCGCGGTATTCACGGACGCGAAAGTGGCGGTCACCTTGGCTCGCAAGCCTCGTGATATAGCGAAGGTGCCGACCAGACCAGCCACTCCTGCGCGCAGAATAGATCGTCGACGCATTGTTGCCTCCCGTTCCGATTATTATTGCACGATCACGCTATTATCTCGGCGCCAAACCGTCAACGATGGATTCCGCTCCGGCCGCGCGGCATCGGTTACTTGTCATTAACAGGTGCCGTAGGCCGTCGTCCCGACCGTTCAGCTCGCCGCCTGATACGCCGACAGGCACGCCATATCCACAAGCTGACTTACCCCGGCATCCATCTGCATGATCTGTACAGGGTGCGTGAGCCCAATCAGCAATGGCCCGATGGTGCTTCCACCGACCATGTGCGGTACCAGTCGAGACGTGATGTGCGACGAGTGCAGCCCGGGCATGATCAGTACATTCGCCGGACCGGTCAGGCGGCAGAATGGATAGAGGGCACGCAGCTCCGGCGCCAGTGCCACGTCCGGGCTCATTTCGCCATCATATTCGAAATCCACCTTGCGGGCGTCCAGCAGCTCGATCGCCTCCCCCATCACCTGTGCCGCCGCATGCATCGACGCGCCGAAAGTGGTGTGCGACAGCAGCGCGACGCGGGGCTCATGGCCGAAATGCCGCGCCGCCTGCGCTGCGCCCATGGCGATGTCAGCGAGCTGCGTCGCGTTGGGACGAAACTGGATCATCGTGTCGGCGATGAACAGCGTGCGTCCGCGCATCCCCACCAGCAGCGTCAGGCCGAACGCAGTACCATGCGCCGGGTCGATGGCATGGGCGATATCCTCCAGGCAGACCTGGGTGGACCGCGTCAGGCCAGTAACCATTGCGTCGGCGTCATCGGTCGCCACCATCGCCGCGGCGAATACGTTGCGGTCCTGGTTTACCATCCGCTGGCAGTCGCGATGCAGATATCCTCGCCGTTGCAGGCGGCCATAGAGGAACTCCACGTATTTGGAGTTGGCGCCCGACAGTCTCGCATTATGAATCTCTATCCCGTCAACCAGTCCGAGACCCAGGCTGTCCATCGTCGCCCGCACTCGCTCCTCGCGCCCGATCAGCACCGGCGTGCCGTACCCCGCGTTGCGGAACGCCACTGCCGCGCGCACCGCCTTCTCCTCCTCGCCCTCGGCAAAAACCACCCGCTTCGGGTTGCTGCGCACGCTTTCCATGATACGGTCCAGCGCGCCGGCTGTAGGATCGAGCCGCCCAGACAGCGAACGTGCGTACAACCGCAGATCGGCGCAGGGCTTCTGCGCGACCCCGCTGTCCATCGCCGCTTTCGCCACCGCCGACGATACCCACGACATCAGGCGCGGATCAAATGCATTGGGGATGATGTATTCCGGACCGAACGTCAGCCGTCGGCCGGCCGAAGCGGAATGTACCTCGTCGGGCACATCCTCCCGCGCCAGCTTGGCGAGCGCTTCAGCCGCTGCGATCTTCATCGCATCGTTGATGGTGCGTGCCCGCACGTCCAGTGCGCCACGGAATATGTATGGAAAGCCGAGAACGTTGTTCACCTGGTTCGGATAGTCGCTGCGGCCAGTGGCGATAATGGAATGCGGCCGTGCCGCACGTGCGTCTTCCGGCGTGATTTCCGGGTCAGGGTTGGCCATGGCGAAAATGATCGGCTGCTCCGCCATCACGCGCACCATGTCCTGGGTCAGCGCTCCCTTTACCGAGAGACCGAAGAACACGTCCGCGCCTTCGATCGCCTCTGCCAGCGTGCGCGCGCGCGTGGCGACGGCGTGCGCCGACTTCCACTGATTCATGCCGTCACGCCGTCCCTGATAGACGACGCCCTTGGTGTCGCACAACGTGACATGGTCCGGCCGCATGCCCATCGCTTTGAGCAGCTCGACACAGGCGATGGCGGCCGCACCGGCGCCGTTCACCACCAGCTTCGTGTCCCGCAGCTCACGCCCTGTCAGGTGGCAGGCGTTGATCAGCCCGGCAGCGGCGACAATCGCGGTGCCGTGCTGGTCGTCGTGGAACACCGGGATATCCATCAGCTCGCGCAGCCGCTGCTCGATCACGAAGCACTCGGGCGCCTTAATGTCCTCCAGGTTGATGCCACCGAACCCGGGGCCGAGATAGCGCACCGCATTGACGAATTCGTCCACGTCCTCGGTGCCGATCTCGAGGTCGATCCCATCCACATCGGCGAACCGCTTGAACAGCGCGACCTTGCCCTCCATCACCGGCTTGGAAGCGACCGCGCCGAGATTGCCGAGGCCCAGCACCGCCGTGCCATTCGAAATCACCGCAACCATGTTACCCTTGGTGGTGTAGTCGTACGCCAGCGCCGGATCTCGCGCGATATGCAGGCACGGCACCGCCACGCCCGGTGAATAGGCCAGCGACAAGTCGCGTGCGGTCGTGATCGGCTTGGTGATCCGCGTCTCCAGCTTGCCGGGCCGGCCCGACGCATGCATCGCCAGGGCCTCCTCGGCCGAAATGCGCGCGGTACGGGTGTCGAGGTTTCCGCCGTCAGCCATTGGATGTTCCCCCGGAACGTCAGATTGACGCGTATCATGCGACGCACGGGCGAAAGTGGGAAGCCACGGCGCCGCGGGGCGCCTCGCGTCAGGCTTCCGGCAGCCGGCGAAACCCCCGGAAATGCGCGACTGCCAGCAGCCCGAGACGCTTCACCGATGGCTTGCGGGCCACGGAGTGGCGCAGCGCTTGGAGGCCTGAGCGGTGGTGGCCTTGGCGCATCATTGCGCGGCCGAATACCCACATCGTTTCCGCCAGCGCGCGTGATTGGAGCTGTTGCGCACGATCGCGGCCATATCGTTGGATTATAGTGGGATTTTCGAAAATGGCGGCGATACCGCGAAGAAACGACCTAGGGTCGAGCGCCTGTCGCAGATAGGCGCCGTCCCGGCGTTCGCGGACCAACAGCACCGGTTGCCCGCCGACGGCGTCGATCGTGCCCAGCGCGGCGAGCCGCGTCCAATATTCCCAATCCTCTCCGAACGTCAGGTCGGTGCGAAACCGACCGGCGCGATCAGCCGCGGTGCTGCGAATCAGGAGGTGTCCGCCGTTGGCAAAGAGGTTTCGCTCCAGCAGGATCGCAAACAAATCCCCGCCTGGCGGGCGCTTGATCCGGTGCGGGCGGGCGTCGGAAACCGCGTCCCCCGTCACGAAGGCACATGGCCCGGTGGCGGCGACGGCCGCGGAACTCGTGTCCAGTGCCTGAGTCAGCCGGGCCAGCGCGTCCGGCGCCAGCCAGTCGTCGGCATCCAGGAACAGCATCGCGTCAACTGCTGGAAGCTCCGCCACGCCCCGGTTGCGCGCCGCCGAGACGCCCGCGTTGTCCTGACGGATCAGGCGGAGACGCGGGTCACGGCAACTGGTGACGAGTGCGAAAGTAGGGTCCGTCGAGCCATCATCCACGATCACCGTCGTCCAGTTCTCATGCGTCTGCACCAGGATCGATCGGATGCAACCTTCGATCCATCGGGCGGCGTTATAGGCTGGGACGATAATGCCGATATGCACGGCGGGTCACGCGGACTGGGATTGCATCCGGAGCTGTTTGGGGCGAGGGCTTTAATCCTTCCCTAAATTCCCTTGACGTCTTTTGACCCCGTCTCCACCCCGCCCTATCCTCCTACCGACATGGAGACAAGGTGGTGACCACCCCCGTACCCGGCGCGATCGACTGCGACATCCACCCGGCCCTGCCGGGCACGGAGGTGCTCGTTCCATACCTGGACGATTACTGGCGCGAGATCGTGCTGATGCGCGGGCTGGACCGCGACAATCTCGATACCGGCACCTACCCCCCAGGCTCTCCACTCAGTGGCCGGCCCGACTGGCGGCCGGCCAAGGGCAAGCCCGGCATCGATTTCGACCTGCTGCGTGCCCAGGCGCTCGACGCGTTCAATACGCGTTATGCCATCTGCAACATCATCCATGGCGCCCAGGTGATGTTCAGCGAGGACCTGGCCGCGGCGCTCTGTCGGGCCATCAACGACTGGCTCGCCGCCGAATGGCTGAGCCGCGACGATCGTCTGCGCGCCTCCATCACCGTACCCGTCCACAGCGCCGAACTGGCGGCGCAGGAGATCGAACGACTCGCGGGTGACAAACGTTTTGTCGGTGTGTTGTTGCTGGCCATGGCCGAATTGCCTCTGGGTCGCCGGCCGAACTGGCCGCTCTATCGCGCCGCGGAACGCCACGGGCTGGCAATCAATATCCACGCCGGCAGCAGCTTCCGGCATGCGCCGACCTCCATCGGCTGGCCCTCCTATTATCTGGAAGACTACGTGGCGCAGGCGCAGGGATTTGCCGGCGCGCTGAACTCCTTGATCACCGAGGGGGTGTTCGTTGAATTTCCGCGCCTGAAGGTCGTGCTGATGGAATCAGGGGTTACCTGGCTCCCCGGCTGGATGTGGCGGGTCAACAAGACCTGGCGGGCGATGCGGCCGGAAGTGCCGTGGAACAAGATTTCTCCTGCCGACATGGCCCGCAAGCATGTACGTGTGACCATCCAGCCCTTCGATGCCCCGCCCGAAGCCAACCAGCTCCACCGCGTCATTGAGGAAATCGGCTGCGAGGACATGTTTCTGTTCTCAACCGACTACCCGCACTGGCACTATGATGGGACAAACGCTGTGCCCGATGGTTTGCCGGATTCGCTCGTCCGCAAGATGCTGTTCGACAACCCGCTCGAAACTTACGCGCGTTTGAAGGAGTAAGACGATGAACGTCACCGTCCTCGATCGCAGCCCCGATGCTTCGACGCAGACCCAGCTTGGTTATGTCGATTGCGACGTGCATGTTTATCCGGCAACGGGCGCGGAGCTGGACGCGTTCCTGCCGGAGCGCTGGCGCAAGCACAAGGCAATGTTCGGCGGACGCACGCGCCAGGCGCTGGCGCACACCGCCAACTACCCGCGCATGTCGCCGCAGGTCGGCATGCGGCTGGATTCCTGGCCGCCCAACGGCAACATCCCCGGCTCCGACCTGGATTTCCTGCGCGCGCAGTTGCTCGACGCGTTCGGCGCCAGCCACGGCGTGATGCTGCCGCTGGTTGGCCGCTGCTCCGATGAGCGCAATGTCGAATTCGGCGCCGCCATGTGCACCGCCGTCAATGACTGGCAGGCCGCCGCCTGGTCGGACCGCGAGCCGCGCCTGAAGGGCTCGGTGCAGGTCCCGGTCGAACACACCGAAGCTGCCATCGCCGAGATCGAACACCGCGCCGGCGATCGCCGCTTCGTGCAGGTGCAGATCCCACCACGCAGCCTGGAGCCGCTCGGTCGTCGGCGCTATTGGCCCATTCTGGAGGCCTGCGCCGCCAACGGGTTTCCCATTGCCCTGCACCTCGGTGGCACCAACGGCCACCCGTCGACCGGAAGCGGCTGGCCCTCGTTCTACCACGAGGAACATCCGTCGTACTGCCAGAGCATGGAAGCACTGGTCACCAGCCTGGTGTGCGAAGGCGTGTTCGAGCGGATGCCCAACCTGCGCGTGGTGCTGGTGGAAGGCGGCTTCGCCTGGATGCCGGCACTGACCTGGCGGCTGGACAAGCACTGGCAGCGGCTGCGCGAGGAAGTGCCGCACCTGAAACGGCTGCCCTCCGAATATATCCGCGACCATGTCTGGGTCACCACGCAGCCGGTCGAGGAGCCGGAGCGGACGGACGACATGCTGGCGACGCTGGAATGGATCGGCTGGGACCGGGTGATGTTCTCCACCGATTATCCGCACTGGGACCAGGATGACCCGCGTTATGCGTTCAAAGTGACGCTGCCCGAGGAAGGCCGGCGCAAGATGTTCCGCGAGAACGCGATGGCGTTCTACGGCCTGGAATGAGCCTGCACGTCGTTGCCGACGCCGGCGAAATCCCCGCCGGCTCCTGCAAGATCGTCACGGTGCGCGGGCGGGAGATCGGGATCTTCTTCGTCAACGAGGAATATTTCGCGCTGATCAACCGCTGCCCGCACGAGGGCGCGCCGCTTTGCCGCGGACGCCTGTTCGGGCTGATGGAATCCGACCGGCCGGGGACTTACCGGCTGGTCCGCAACGGCGAGATGCTGCGCTGTCCCTGGCATGGATGGGAGTTCGACATCCGCACCGGGCAGTCATGGTGCGAGCCCGACAGCGTCCGCGCGCGGACGTATCACGTCTCGGTCGAGCCCGGCGAAGCTCTCGCCAAAGGGCCGTTCATGGTGGAAACGGTGCCGGTGCGGGTGGAGCAGAATTACGTGGTGGTGGAGGTGTGACCTTTTCGGAGCGCCACACCAAAGCATGGGTGATAAGTGTGAATGTCCGTCTCAATAGTAAGACGCCATGGGGCTCGGGCGATCATTCTCGGCTGTTGCGAATCAATCCTACCCAGAGCAACTCATTTGATTGGGATGCTTAGCGGCCGAGTGAATCAGAAGGTAGGAGTATGTTACTTGGCTCAGCAGGGCCGAATGGCGGGATTGAGGATTCGATGGCTTCGACTATGTAGCCGATTGCGTGGCCTTGCATACATCTCGTCTTCCAGAGTTTGACCACCCGCCGGTCTCGGAGGTGGTACTCTCGGTGGAGTTCCTTCCGTTAGCTCAATGGCGCAGTCCTCATGCCGGCCTTTATTGGAGCTTAATCGATGCTACGTATCCGACGACGGAGGAGGTTCCTCCGCTCCCGTCGCGGATAGAGAGATTTGGCGATGAGCTGAGGCAAATCCAAACCGCCCAAGCCGGGCGGGTACAATTATTGGACGCGTCTGCAACGCGCTTCTGGTTTATCGGAGACCCCCCGACGAACCTCATTCAGGTTCAAAAGGACCGCTTTATTATCAATTGGCGCAAGGTAACGGGTCACGAGACATATCCCCGCTATGAGAAGGAAATTAGGCCACGGTTTCAGCGTGAATGGGCTCAATTTCAGACATTTGTACGCGAGAGCGACCTTGGCTCAATTGATGTTCAGCAGTGTGAAGTGATGTATGTCAATCATGTGCCTCAGGGCGAGGGTTGGGAGACATTTTCCCGAGCGCTCACTCTGCTTTTTTTCTTACTGGTCGGGCCGTGGCAGCGAGGGGTTTCTTCCGGAGCCGGAGACCCTCAATCTAGGCCGTGTGGACGGATTTAACCAGCATCAGCCCGCACGCAAAACTGATGATTGCTGAGTAGCTGATGTCGGTTTTCTCGCAGCGCATGGCGACGCGTTTGAAGCGCTTGAGCTTGCCGATCGCCTGCTCAATGCGCGCCCGCAGTTTGTAGAGACGCCTTGGAAAAAAGCGTCCTCTCTGCTTGGAGTTTTCGCGACGCGGGATAACCGGTGTGATGCCGCGCGCGAGTGCCGCCGCTCGATTGGTCTTGCTGTCATAGCCCTTGTCCGTCATCGCAATGCGCGGGCTGATATCTGGGCCGATGTCGAGCGACGTCTCGAACTGTGTGCTGTCGCTGACCTCGCCACCGGTCAGGTGGAAGTCGAGAGGATTGCCGTCGAGATCGGTCTTGAGGTGGATTTTGGTCGAAAAACCGCCGCGCGAGCGGCCGAACGCTTGGCGATGCTGCCCCCTTTTGCCCCGGCCGCCGAGACGTGGGCGCGTGCTGTCGTGCTGTCGAAGAACTGGACCAAGTGTGCCGTCTGGCTGCATTCCGCCAGAAGCTGGAAGAAGGCCTCGAATACGCCCGAGCGGCTGAGCCGCCAGAACCGCTTCCATACGCTGTTCCATTTGCCAAATTCGCTGGGCAGTGCGCGCCAGGTGATGCTGTGTACCGTGAAGTAGTGGACCGCTTCCAGGAATTTACGGTCATCATGCCCTGGCTCTCCACGGCTCGATTGCGCCGCGTCAAACACTTCCAGCACGATCGACCAGTCGCGCTCCGTCATTCCCGTCAGCATGTCCGGCTCCATGATGCCGGTCACGCAGTGATTCGAACAAAACCCGATTCGGGAATCCGTCAGAAACGCATGTCAGGGATTCCGTCCACACAGCCTAACCACGTCGTTTCTGCTCCAGAACCAGTTCGGCCGACTTCATTTCTCCGCGCAGAGGGTGATACGGCAAGCCGATCAGTTGGACGGACTTCAATTG
The DNA here is from genome assembly GCA_963810715.1 of uncultured Pseudomonadota bacterium. GTDB lineage: Bacteria > Pseudomonadota > Alphaproteobacteria > Acetobacterales > Acetobacteraceae > DATDIC01. Next base: position 43,941 of record CAWEOZ010000010.1, read on the forward strand.
CAACTTTCTGCGAGAGGGAAGGCCTACCTCGAGCACTGATGCTGACGTTCTAGCTTGGATGGATCGGGGCCGAGAGTGGGTTGTTCGGGGGTTTGCCGATTTGACCTCGAAAGAAGATCATAAACTGTGGGGACGGCGACAATGACCCTGGAAGCGGCCACGCTCGGCTATCTCCCGTACATCCCATATGACGAGCCATCGCCAGGCGAGGAACGGCAGCGGCCAAAGTTCGCGACGGCAGCGGTGACGGCGACCGCTGGTGAATACACACGCGTGAGCCACGAGTTGGAATTTGGCCGTCTTATCGCGAAATTGAAGGCCATACGAACTGATCCTGCTCTCTGGCCAGAGGGCGCGGAGGCGCCAACACAATTGGCAATCATGTGGGCTGATGAGATCCTCACCAAACTCGAGCAGGATATGCTTCGGCCATCTAAAATTGTTGCTACCGCAGAGGGGGGGCATTGCTATTTGCTTCATCGAAGGAAATGTCTACGCGGATATAGAGTGCTTCAATGATGGCACTATTCTCGGCGTCTTATCTGATCGAGTTAAAAGGCCACTTGTCTGGGAAATTGACCCAATATCGGGTGATATTGCGCGGGCTGTTTCTGGGATTCGCAGATTTCTCGCATCATCCCAGACCGAAACGGATGATCCAAGGCGAGAGGGGTATAGACGATAAGTTTTGCGACAAACATAACCTTTATCATCGGTGCAAAAAGGAGGATTTAGATGGTGACAGAATGAATCCTAGTCGGATTAGATGCGAAAACACATCGGTTAACTGGTCAAAATACAGCAAGCCCTGGGATGTCATTTTCGATTATCCTGGCTACGGGGTAGTCAGATTCCTCGTTCGAAACTTGCCCACTGAACTCCCAACTGAGCGGCCACCCGACGCCAAACTGCGCTCTTTTGTCCCAGTTCACGATCCAAAGCCAACGAACTATGTGCATGCCGAAATCGCTACTTTCACGGACGGCGCGAGAGTTCCGAAGCCCTCCTTGGGACGGATGGTAAAAAAGGAGTTTCAGAACCTCATGAGCGACAGGAGCTTGGTGATTCTCCGGCCGAATTTGTGATGAATTCCATCATCGTTGGTCCCGGAGAGAGAAACTCAACTCAGCATCCTGTATTAAGTGGACGTACCTGCCGTTCGATTCCTGCTTCCATAATCGTGTCAGCCAACAACGCTTGGCATAGTCTGCGACAGCCGCCCGCCAACCCGCAGCGGCTCGACACTTCGCGCCAGACCGGTCCGGTCATCCGTTTCCACGAACAACCCGCAGACCGTGCACTCACCCTCCGCCGGGCTCAGCCTCTCGCTCGGCATCTTCGTCCAGAACCGGATCGTTGCATTCTCCTTCTGCATCCCGATCACGCTGTCATAGTCGCCCGACATTCCGGCGTCCGACTGGAACGCCGTCCCGCCCGGCAAAATCTGATGGTCCGCCGACGGGCAGTGCGTATGCGTGCCGACGACCACCGACACCTTTCCATCGAACGAATGCCCGTAGGCCATCTTTTCGCTGGTCGCCTCGGCGTGGAAATCGGTGACAATCGCCTGCACATTGCCCCCCAGCCGGTAACTTCCCCAGCAGCTCCGCCGTGCCCCGGAACGGGCAGTCCAGCGCCTCCATGTAGAGCCGCCCCATCGCCTGCAGCACCAGTGCCTTTCGCCCGTCCGCCAGCTCCACCAGCACATGGCCGGCGCCCGGCGTGGCAGGCGGGAAATTCAGCGGCCGCAGCAGGCGCGGGTGATCGGCGATATACGGGATGACCTCCTTGCGGTCCCAGGCATGGTTGCCCAGCGTCAGCACATCGGCGCCGGCTGCAAACAACGCCTCTGCCATGTCGGGCGCCAGCCCGAATCCGTGCGAGGCGTTCTCCGCGTTCACCACCGCCAGGTCGATCCGCAACCGTGCCCGCAACTCCGGCAGGCGCGCCGCCACCGCCGTCCGTCCGGTCCGTCCCACTACGTCGCCAATGAACAGAATGCGCATTCACAAATCCTTGCGGAAAATCACGCCGTTCTCCGTCGCCACCGCGTCCAGGCGTACATCGTCGGGACCGACCGGCACGGCGTCCACCTCCTGAAGCGGCGTAGGCACAACCGAGTGCGAACGCGCCCGGCAATCCCGCCAGCGTGCGGTCGTAATACCCCCCGCCATACCCCAACCGATGGCCGCCCCGATCGAACGCCAGCAGCGGCACCAGCAGGAACGCCGGCACCCCTGGCTCGCCGGTGGGCGCCATCGTGCCGAACTTCTCCCGCACCATCGGATCTCCCGGCCGCCAGAACCGGAACGTCAGCGGCTGCCCACGCTTCGGCGTCACCGGCAGCAACACCGGATGCCCGCGGTCATGCAACGCGTGCAGCAACGGGCGGATATCGATCTCCGGCCCCATGGGCCAGAACCCGGACACCGCCGCCCCCGGCGGCGGCGCACTCGTCGCGCAGCACATGCGTGGTCAGCCGCGCACCGACCGCCGGATCGCATCCAGCGCGCAGCGGCATGCGCCTGGACGCCGCGCCACCCGTTTCGCCTCGGCGATCTGTTCGGAGTGAGTGCGGAGCCACCATGGCCGTTGGCGTTTCATCCTCCCAGAGCCTGCGTGTGCAGGTGGGCGCCAGATACCGAGACCAGGATCTCGGCAGAGCCAGCTCCCGGGAGAATGCTTAGTGGCCCCGGGGATGAGTTGCCTGACGCACCGGGCAGCTCCGCCGAGCCAACTTAGGGATGCTCCAACCCCGCGGCAATCTCCTCCGCGCGTTTGGCCAGCCGGGTGAGCCGCCTCTCCAGCTTCGGGTCACCGGCAGTCTGCGCGGCCTGGGCGGCTGCTCTCGCGGCTGCCTCCGCCTCTTTCCGGGTCTGCTTCAACGCCTTGTCCGTCTCATAGAGGTCGTCGGCCATCAACAAGGCAGCCATGACCAGCATGCGGGCTTCGCCGCTCTGCCCCGCCACCGCCTTGATACTGTCGATCCGCCGCTCGACCTCGCCCGCCATCGCGAGCAGGTGCTGCTCCTCCCCGTCCTGGCAGCCCACCGTATAGGCGTAGCCATTAATGCGGACGGTGACCTGCGCCATGCGGTACTCCTTCTCGTTCTTTTTCAGGGTTCGCCGTCGAGCGCGGCACGCAGGCGTTCGATGATGCCGTCCAGCCGGGCGGCGATCTCAGCGCTCGGTATGGTTGCGTCCGGCTGGCCAGGGGCAACGGGCACGAGCTGAGCGATCCGCTCCAGCGCCGCCTCAAGTCGCGCCGCCGCCGTATCGGCGTTTTCGGTTTCTCCGGTCATCGCTCCAGGCCCAAATCGCTGCCGCTTGAAATGCGCGGTCAAACACCGGAACGTCAAGCATGTTGCGGTACCCCGCCGTGGTGGTGCACGGGCTCGCCGACGCGCGCATCGCCCTCGGCGTGGGAATGCCGGTGATGCTGCTGTCCGCCCCGGGGGCGGCGCTCTACGCGGGATGCGGCTGGTGGCGCGCGCTGATCGCCCACGCGCGGGCGGAATTTGCCGACGCAATCATGACTGACGCGCTGGATTGCGCTGACGCTTCCGGCCTGGCGTTGGCCGCGCTGCGCATCGGCCAACACGTCGTCGTGCTCGCCGCCGATGCCCCCGGCTGGACGGCTGTCGCGGCAATCGCCGGCGCGTGGGGCGGCCGGGTGCTGGCCGAGCGTCCGCCGGCGCTGGATCTTGCCGGGCGCGGCGCGTTCCGCCGCCTGCCGGGCTGGCTGCGCGGCGCGTGACAAGGCGGCAAACGCCGGGTTAGTATTTCCGTGGAGTGAGTTCGGCCACTTAGGAGTTGTTCGGAAACAACCGCGCCATTTCGTCATTTCCGCGAAAGCGGGAATCCACGGCCGCCCGCTGGATTTCCTGCTTGCGCGGAAATGACGGCTGATCCGATTATTTCATGACGAGCCCTAAGTCGCATCTCCGCGGTGGAAGACAGACTGTACGTAACACCCGGCAACCGGCCAACGAGGGACCGCCATGGCGCATCACCCAGCGAGTGAGAAAGATCCTCGACTGGTACGAAGGCGATCCGCCGGGCGTGAAAGCCAACCTCGCCCGCATCCTGATGACCGGAAAGCTAGGCGGCACGGGCAAGCTGGTGATCCTTCCGGTCGATCAGGGGTTCGAGCATGGGCCGGCGCGCAGTTTCGCCTCCAACCCCCCCGCGTACGATCCGCATTATCATTACCAGCTCGCTCTGGAAGCCGGCCTGAACGCGTACGCCGCGCCGCTGGGTATGATTGCCGCCGGTTCGGACAGCTTTGCCGGGGCCATCCCGACCATCCTGAAATGCAACAGCTCCAACAGCCTGGCCACCAGCAAGGACCAGGCGGTAACCGCCGGTGTGAAAGACGCGCTGCGGCTCGGCTGCGCGGCGGTCGGCTTCACCATCTACCCCGGCAGCGAATATGCCTTCGCTCAGACTCGAAGAGCTGCGCGAACTGACCGCGGAGGCGAAAGCCGCCGGTCTTGCCATAGTGGTATGGAGCTATCCGCGCGGGCCGAACCTGAATAAGGAGGCCGAGACGGCGATCGATATCTGCGCCTACGCCGCGCACATGGCGGCGCTGATGGGTGCCAACATCATCAAGGTGAAACCGCCCACCGCGCATATCGGTCTCGACGCCGCCCGCACGGCCTACGAGAAGATCGACGTTTCCACGCTACCCAAGCGGGCCGAGCACATCATGCAGTGCGCCTTCAATGGCAGGCGGATCGTGTTGTTCTCCGGCGGCGAGGCGAAGGACCTTGACGGCGTGCTGGAAGAAATCCGCGGCCTGCGCGATGGCGGAGCCAGCGGCAGCATCATCGGCCGCAACACGTTCCACCGCCCGAAGGAGCAGGCGCTCGACATGCTGCAGAAGATCATCGACATCTATCTGAGCAAGGATTGATGCGTGATCCGACGTGGGGAGAGGCGATGGACGGCGAAGGTTGCCGCCTCTACCTGATCACGCCACCTGTCTTCGACCTCGCCGCCTTCCCCGACCTGCCTCGCCGCCGCGCTGGATGCCGGCGAGGTTGCCGCAGTGCAGCTTCGGATCAAGGACGCCGACGACGCGGCCTGGCAGCATGCCATTGACGCGCTGCGCCCGGTGACACAGTCGCGCGGCGTGGCGTTCCTGCTGAACGACCGCGCCGACTCTTGCCCGTGCCAGCGGTTGCGACGGCGCCCATGTCGGTCAGGAGGACATGCCCGCCCGCGCCGCCCGCGCTGCGCTAGGCCCGGAGCCGACATTGGGGGTCACCTGCCACGACAGCCGCGACCTCGCCATGCAGGCGGGCGAGGAGGGCGCCGACTATGTCGCGTTCGGTGCCTTCTTCCCGTCCGGGACCAAGCAGGTCAGCCGGTTGGCCGATCCGGACGTGCTGCGCTGGTGGTCGGAACTGATGGAACTGCCGTGCTGCGCGATCGGCGGCATCACGGCGGAGAATTGCGCGCCGCTGGTGCGGGCAGGAGCCGATTTCCTGGCGGTTGTTGCTTCCGTCTGGAACCACCCCGATGGGCCCGCAGCCGGCGTGCGCGCCCTGAACGCGGCAATCCGCGCCGCCTCGGAGAACGGCTGATGGCCCGCCTGAGCGTCAATCTCAACAAGGTTGCCCTGCTGCGCAATTCGCGCCGTACCGGTGTGCCCGACCTGCTGCATTTTGCCCGCATCGCCCTTGATGCCGGCGCGCGGGGCCTGACCGTGCATCCCCGCCCGGATGAACGCCACATCCGCCGCAGCGACGTGCCCGGAATCGCGGCTGTGCTGAAACCGGGGCGGCCACGGATGGAGCTCAACATCGAGGGATACCCCGACGAACGGCTGCTGGCGATTGTCCGCGAGGCGAAGCCCGAGCAATGCACACTCGTGCCGGACGCGCCGGATGCGTTCACCTCGGAGAAGGGCTGGGATCTGTCGCCGTCGCAGATGGAGTTCGCCCGACCTGCCATCGTCGCGCTGAAGGCGATCGGCACGCGGGTGATTTTGTTCATCGACCCCGACCCGGCTGTGCTGGGTCGCTGCGTGGAGGCGGGTGCGGAAGGTGTGGAAATCTACACCGGCACCTATGCAGCCGCGTTTCGGACCGGCACGCATGCTGCGTTGCTGGATGCCTGCGCGGAAACCGCGCGCCAGGCGCAGGCGCGGGGGCTGGTGGTGAATGCCGGGCACGATCTCAATTTGCAAAACATCCCGCCGCTGATCTCAGCGCATCCCGCGCCTGGCAGAAGCCTCAATCGGCCACGAACTGACCGCCGAGGCGTTGGAGATGGGTTTCGCTGCCGCCGTGCGGGCCTACGCGGCAGCACTGCGAGGCGAGTGAACCAGGTTCAGGACGCGCCGATCGTTAACAGGATCAGCTCATGATCGGTCAGCGGATGCCCGTCCGGATCGAGTGATGGCACCACCTCCGGTTCCCCTGCCGCCAGTCCCCTCGTGCAGAACCAGTCGAGTTGCCGCGTGCCTTCGCTTTCGGTCCAGATGCTGTCCGTGTCGTCGGGCGCGCCAGATTGGCTGCCGCGAAATCGTAGCCACGCTGCTTCGCCACCGAGAATAGCGGCTCGGCTGGATCGTCGTGGCCGCCGGGCTGCACATGGGTGTTGAGATCGCCGCCGATCAGCACGGGAAGCCCGTCCGCACATTCGTCGATCGCATCGAGCAGGGTGCGCATCTGGGTGACCCTCCCGGCGCCGTCGGTGGCGCTTTCCAGGTGCACGGAGCAGGCGACGAAGCGGACTGTCCGCCAGCGGACGATGTCGCGGCAACGGCCATGCGATTGCCGACGCGGCGCTGTCCGCCCTTCGGCGCGATGTACCAGTCCGCGACCTCGTCCAGGCGGATCAGACGGGATTTTCGAACGGCAACGCCGTGACAAGCCCGTTGCCGTGGAAACCGGATTGGTTGTCGTCGCCGGCATGCTGGAAATCCAGGCGGTGGCGGCATCGGCTTCAGCTCAAGGAATTCCAGCCCGTAGGCGTAGCGAGAGGAGAGCAATTCGGCCATGCGGGCGGTGGTATGGACCTGTCCCGTGCGCAGCATCCCGTAATCCATTTCGGTCAGCAGCGCCAGTCCGACGCCATGCTGCCGCAAGATGCGGGCGCGCAGCCTCAGGATACAGGCAGCGCTCGAGGTTCCAGGCGGCAACGCGCAGCTTATTTCCGGGACCGGGCCGCTCGACGTGCCGCCCGCTCGATTTCCCGAAACGCCGCCACCGAAGCATGCGCCTCGGCGTGTGCGTTCCGGGTCAGCGGCAGATCCAGAAAGTGCCGGCGTGCTTCGGCCGAACACGGGAGAAAGCCGATCGACACTGGTTTCAAACGTTCCGATGACCGAAGACGACGTGTCCGGCATGGCGGGTCAGGTCCGGACCGAGCGCTGGAAATCGCGCAGCACTTTGTTGCCGCGCGCCACCGCGCTGTCCAGCGCCTGCTTGTGCGTCCTGCTGGCCGCCCAGCGCCTTTTCGCATTCCTCCTCGATGATCGTGCGGATCTCCGGCATCCGCCCGAGATGGAAGCCACGCGAATTCTCGGTGACATGGCCGCGCCGGAGCTGGCGGATCGGGATGTCGGCGCCGGGATTCTTCTCCAGCCAGCCCTGTTTCTGCGCCACATCGAACCCGGCCTGGGTGATCGGCACGTAGCCGGTGACCTCGCTCCATTCCGCATCATTGTCCGGCAGCGCCAGGAAGCGAAGGAATTCCGCGACAGCATGGTATTCCGCCGGGCTGCGCTTTGGCGCGGTCAGCACCCAGAAGCTGGCGCCGCCGATCACCGAGTTGATCGGCTGCTTGATCACCTCCGGGTCGTAGGGCAGGAACGCCGGCGCCCAGCGGAATTTGGCGCTCGTCACCAGATCGCCGCGCTCTGCCGACGAGGTGAAGTCCACGCCCGACTGGCCGGACAGGAACGCGCCGTCGCCCGAGCCGTCGCGGCCGGTATAGTGGAACGTGCCTTCCTTCGACATGTCGAGCAGCCGCTGCAGGTTGCGCACATGCGCCGGGCTGTTGATCTTCAGCTCCGAGTTCAGGCCGTTGAAACCGTTCGCCTCGGTCGCGTAGGGCAGATTATGGATAGCGCTGAACTGCTCGAAATGCGCCCAGACGACCGAGCCGGTGATGACCGGATACTGCGCGCCCTGCTTGTCGCGCAGCGTGCGCGCCACGGTGACCAGCTCCGGCCAGGTCGCCGGGAACTTGTCGGGGTCGAGACCGGCCTTGGCGAACGCATCCTGGTTGTACCAGCAGATGCAGGTGGACGAGTTGAACGGCATCGACACCAGCTTGCCATCCGACGAACTGTAGTAGCCGCGGACCGCCGGAATGTATGCATTGGGATCGAGCTTCACGCCGGTTTCCTGTGCCAGCCGCCAGACCGGCTTGATGACCGGGCCGGAGCTCATCATGGTTTCCGGTACCAACCTCGAACACCTGGGCGATATGCGGCGCCTCTCCCGCTCGCCACGCGGCGGCGACCGCCGTCATGCAGGTCCTTGTACACGCCCTTGAACAGCCCGGTGACTTCCACCTGGTTCTGGCTGGCGTTGAACTTGTCGATCAGCTTGTTGATTTCCGCGCCGGGCGTGGCGGCCATGGCGTGCCAGAGGATCACCTTCGTCCGGTCGGCGGCGCGGGCGATGCGCGGGGCTGCAAGCGCGGCGGGGAGCGCGGCAAGCACCGCGCGGCGACGGATTGTCACGGGACGCCTCCTTTTTATGTCGTAACCGAGAAACCACCATCCACCGGGATCGCCGCCCCGGTGACGAAATCGGATGCCGCGCTGGCGAGGAACACCGCCACGCCGGCCATGTCGGCGGGCATGCCCCAGCGCCCGGCCGGGGTGCGCGCCTGTACACGTTCATGCAGTCCTTCCACCTGCTGGCGCGCATTGCGAGTCAGGTCAGTGTCGATCCACCCGGGCAATACGGCGTTCACCTGGATATTTTCTTTCGCCCAGGCGGTGGCGAGCGCGCGCGTCATCTGCACGATGCCACCTTTGCTGGCGGCATAGGGCGTCGCATAGGGAGCGCCGAAGATCGACATCATCGAGCCGATATTGATCATCTTGCCGGCCCCTGCCTGCTTCATTGCCGGATAGGCGGCCTGAGAGCAGAGGAAGGCGCTGGTCAGGTTGGTATCGAGCACATGATGCCACTCGGCCTCCGTGTAGTCCTGTGGCATCTTGCGGACCGATGTGCCGGCGTTGTTGATCAGGATATCCAGCCGGCCGAACCGCGAAACCGCCTCCGCGACGAGGTCGCGGCAGGCCTGCGCATGGGTGACATCCGCGGCGACAAAGGCCGCGCGCCCGCCATGCTGGCGCAGCAATTCCAGCGCCGCCACGGCTTTGGCCGCATTGCGCCCGGCCAGCACCACGTCGGCCCCGCACGATGCGAGGCCCTGCGCCATGCCGAGCCCGATCCCGCCATTGCCGCCGGTCACGATCGCCACGCGTCCCTTGAGGTCGAACAGTTTCATGTCCCTATGCACCTCCCTCGGTCACCAGCCCCGCTCCGGCGACGAAACATGTTTCGTCCGACGCAAGGAGCGCACGCCATAATCCACCTCGATCCGCTTGCCCAGGCGGCGCAACGGGATCTGCTCGATATCGGCAGGGCGGCTGCCGGCATCAGTGGCGTTCGGCGTCGGTGGCGTGCAATGGGGATGACGGGCCATCGAAGTCCTGCACCGTTCCCACCAGCGGCTTTGTATTGCGACGCAGCCTCGCCCCTTCTTTTTCGATTGCGCGGAACACCCGCACGAAATTCACACCGGCAATTCCTGCCACCGCCCCTTCGGACCAGCCGCGGACGAACAGTTCTGCGAGCAGATGCGGGAAACGGCTGACATCCTCCAATCCCACCGGCGTTGTCGGCACGCCAAAGAAATCCGATCCGACGCCGATCCGTGTCAGCCCCACCCGCTCCACCAGCCGTTCGATCATGTCCGCCACGTCGCTCAGCGTGGCCCGTGGCCGTTGCCCGGCTTCGCGCTCCCGCGCATCCAGGATCGCGGCGCGGCTGGACCCGAAATCGTTCTTCACCGCATCCCGCACCGGGATCATCCATTGGCGGACCTGCTCATTGACGAAATCCGGAATGAAGGTTGCCATCACCAGCCCGTCATTCGCCCGCAGTCCCGCCAGCACGTCGTCCGGCACATTGCGCGGGTGATCGCAGACGGCGCGGGCATTGGAATGCGAGAACACGATCGGCGCCGTACTGACCTGCAGCACCTGACGCATCACATCAGCGGAGACATGCGCGCAATCGACGATCATGCCCAGCCGGTTCAGCTCGCGCACCACCGCCTTGCCGAATTCGGTCAGCCCGCCATGGCGTGGTTCATCGGTGGCTAAATCCACCCAGTCCAGCGTGCCGTTATGACACAGCGTCATCAGGCGTGCGCCCGCTGCGTACCGTACACACGCAACGGCGAAAGGCTGTTCTCCAGCCCGACGCCGCCTTCCACCGCCATGATGGACGCAATCCGGCCGAGCCGCTTGGCGCGGCGAATATCCGCCGCCTTCATGACCGGAAGAAATATATCCGGATGCGCCTCGTGCATGCGCAGGATGACATCGATCTGCTCCAGCGTGGCGCGAGCCGGCTGCCCGATTTCACTCGGAATGAAAGCCGCCCATATCTGCGCGCCCACTCGCCCGGCACGCAGGCGAGGAATATCCGTATCGCCGTCCTGGTGCATGCGGGTCAGGTCATAAGCCGCCACGTCACCCTTGGCGATCGGATCATTGCGGATGACCCAGGGCAAATCATTATGCCCATCAACGAACGGCAGTTTCTCCATCACCGCAACCGCCTTGCGAAGCGCCGCGGCGCGCGTGTCCTTCAAACGGTTCAATCGTTGCCTCCGCTGCACTGCACCCTGGTATACCCAGAACCCGCAGGATTCTGGGTATACCGCGCGCAGCGTTGGTTGTGGCGGCTGCGCGCGAAACCAAGACTCACCCGACTTCCTGCGGAAGTCGGGTATAATGCCGCGCCGAGCGTCGGGCGAACGGCAAGTCTCTTATGCTTCATCAATCGCAGGTGATCATTGCACAGCCACCGCGACCCGGCAAAACTTCAGACCTTCAGTGCCGGTCAGTCGGCGCAACCGACCTCACCAGACCTAATCCCTATCGTTCGATACAACCCTGCCAGGCCGACTCAGGCACGCGGACGTCCTGCCGCGAATACGTGCACGGCACCTCCGGCACAGCCACCAGCCGGTCGGTCAGCCCGATCACGGTTTCTGCTCCGCCCAGGTACAGCACGCCGTCAGTGGCCATTTGTCGGGCGATCGCTTCCAGCACCCGCACCTTGGTCGGGTGATCGAAATAGATCAGCACGTTGCGACACAACACGACATCGAATTGCCCAAGCGGCCGCAGGTCCGATAACAAATTCCACTTTCGAAACGCCACCGCCTTTCGCAGCGCCGGGCTGATCCGCCACCCGTTCGCCTCCGCGCGGAAATGCCGGTCGCGCATTTCCTCCGGCAGGCCACGCTCCACCTCGAATTGCGAATAGAAGCCCCGTCGTGCGCGCACCAGCGGCGCCCGTGCAATATCGGTCGCGACGATCTCGATCCGGGCCCCACCCAGCGCGGCTCCGTTGTCGGCGACAATCATGGCGACGGAATATGCCTCCTGGCCGGAGGCCGCCGCTGCCGACCAGATGCGGATCGACGCATCAACGGAACGCCGGCGCGCCAGACAGGGGAGCACGCGCGTGCGCAGATCCTCGAACGGAATCATGTCACGAAAGAACAGTGTCTCGTTGGTGGTCATCGCTTCGACCACCTCGTCCGCCAGCACGGTTGATCGCCCGGCCCGAATACGCTCGGCGAGTGCCGCCAGATCCCGCAACCCCTCGCGCTGCACGATCGGTCCCAGCCTCATGTGCAGCAGATATGCCTGATCCGGCGTCACAACGAGCCCCGAGCGGTCGCGCAACAGTCCGGCCAGGACATGGAACGTTCTATCTGATATCATGCCTGTCACGGCGTGCGCCCGTCACGCGGCATCCGTTCGTTCCGCGCATCGCTTCCGGCAGCCGTGTCCAGCAGCGTCAGCAGCTTCGGTGCAATCTCCGGCAGCGGGAGCACCGCATGGCATAATCCCGCCTGTGCCACCGCGCCCGGCATGCCCCAGACGACGCTGGTCGCTTCGTCCTGAGCAATGGCGGTTCCTCCGGCTTCGACCACGCGCCGCGTGCCCGCCAGGCCGTCATGGCCCATGCCGGTCAGAATCGCCACGAGCACCCGGCCGCCGCACGCGACCGCGGCGCTTTCCAGCATCGGGTCCACCGCGGGACAGCAATAGTTCACCGCCGGTCCGTTCAGCAGACGCGCGTGCAGCCCGGCGGAACCTGCCTCCACCGTAAGATGCCGGTCGCCCGGGGCAATAAGGATGCGGCCGGCGATCAGCGCTTCGCCATCCACCGCCTCGGCGCACGGCACTCCGCTCAACCGCTCAAGATGCGCCGCCAGGGTGGATGTGAAAGCCGGCGGCATGTGCTGCGTCACCAGCATCGGCACAGACAGGCTGCGGCCGAGCCCCTGCACCAGCGTGAACAGCGCCTGCGGCCCGCCTGTCGAGCAGCCGACCGCCAGAAGCTCCGGCCGCTTCCCCGCTACCGGCCGCAACCGGTCCTGCCGAGAAGGCTCTCGGCGGGCTCTCGACCAATCGCGCCAGCCCCCTCACTTTGCTTAGCAGCTCGCGTCGGAACTCCTCGTTTCCCAACCCCACCAGCGCACTCGGCTTGGCGATGTAATCGGCGGCACCAAGCTGGAGGGCGCGCATTGTCGCGTCAGCCATCCGGGTCGTGGATGTGGAGGCCATGATGACCCGAAGACGCGGATCGGATTCCAGCAGCAAAGGGAGTGCCGTGAGCCCATCCATGACCGGCATTTCGATGTCCAGCAGCACGATGTCGATTGCCGTCCGCCGCACAGCCTCGATCGCCTGCTGCCCATTCGCCACGCGGGCCACGACCTGGACGCCACGCTCAGCCTCCAGCAATCGGCTCAGAGCAGCCCGGACCACCGCAGAATCATCACACACCAGGACACGTGCCGTCGTTGTCGCTTCCGCTGTCGCGATTGGACCCATGGCCTGCCGGCTATTCGGTTATGGCCGCGAGCAGCCGCTTTACTTCAAGGGCGACCAGCAGGCGTCCGTTCACCCGGTAAATTCCGGTACTGGCCGCCGCCCAGCCGATGGGCAAGGTTGGCGGCACAGGTTCAAGCCCTGCCATGGGCAGACGAATCACCTCGATCACCCGATCCACGATGAGGGCGTACAGCTCCCCGCTACTGTTCCGTAACCAGCGACATATGACCCGCGGCATCGCTGGCCGACGGCAGGCCGAGCTGCCGGCGCACATCGACTGCCGTCGCGATCCGTCCGCGCAGATTGAGGCAGCCGGCAATCTCCGGGGGTGCCAGCGGAACCGGGGTCAGCTTCTCGTAGCCCAGCACGTCCTGCACATCGAGTACCGGAATGCCGCAAAGCTGGCTGCCGAGCGTCAGCGTGAGAAACTCACGCTCTGCTTCAGCTGCTGTCGCAGCGCCGGCATGTCCTGATCCATCATCCATGTCCTGGCGCTCGCGGCTCAGGCCACTGTGGCGTCGGGCAGGTGCGCCCATACCTGCTGCAACCAGTGCTCGGTATCAATGATATCCATCGCCTGACCGGCAATTACCGCGGTCCCGAGCACTCCCGGCAGCGTACTCGCCACCTCGATAGCCACCCGATCTTCCACCAGATCGACGACCTCATCCACCATGAGGCCGGCGACGTGCTCGCCTTTCGTGAAAATCAGAACGGTTTGCAGCTCGGCGCTCTCGTCGAGGCCTTTCGCCAATGCGACCAGCGGCATGAGACGTCCGCGATACTGGGTAACCCGGCGGGTGGCCGTGAACTCAATCGCCTCTCTCGCGATCTCCTCAATCCGCGATACCAGTTGCAGCGGTACCGCCAGCAGGTGTGGACCACCGGCACGCACCAGCAGCATCGGGCTTCGCTCGATCGGCGCAGCCTCCTGCAATGGCAATTCTAGAGGGGTTTGGCTGCCTTCGCCAATCCCGCAGGCACGAGCGATCCCGCCGGGATCGAGGATCATGATCACGGATCCATCGCCAAGGACCGTCGTTCCGCCGAATAACGTGATCCGTCGCAGGATCGGTGACACCGGCTTGACCACGATCTCCTCGGTGTCGAACACGCGATCGACCATCAGACCCAGTCGCTCGCCTGCTGTCCGCAGCATCACCACAATTGCCGATTCGTCTGGCGTCGGGGGATCCGGTAGCTGGAGCAACGTCCGCAGGCGGATCAACGGTAGAAGCCGCTTGCGCAACTGAAGAAGCGCCACGCCATCGATATGCTCGATCACAGCGCCGCCCTCGTTGCTGACACGGCTCAGGGCGACCAATTCTTCCACACCGGTTTGCGGGATCGCGAAGCGCGCCGCCCCGACACCCACCACCAGCACGGAAATGATCGCCACGGTGAGCGGGATCTGGATCGTGAACGTCGTTCCGGCGCCGAGCATGCTACGCACGTGTATCGTGCCCCCGATCTGCCCGATGTTGGTTTTCACCACGTCCAACCCGACACCCCGACCAGAGATGGAGGTCACCGTCTTGGCCGTGGAAAATCCCGGATTGAAAATAAAACGATACAATTCCGCGTTGCCGGCCCCGGCGAGTTCAGCTTCCGTTGACAAACCCTCGGCGATCGCCTTCGCGCGTATGCGCTCCGCGGGAAGCCCCCTGCCATCATCCGCCACCTCGATGATCACGCGGCCGCTTTCGTGGCAGGCGCTGAGCGTCACCGTTCCGCTCTCCGGCTTTCCCGCCTCACGCCGTTCCTCGGGAGATTCCAACCCGTGATCCGCTGCGTTGCGCACCATATGGGTGAGTGGGTCACGGATCAGCTCCAGGAGCCGACGGTCGAGTTCCGTCTCCGCGCCATGTAAATTCAATTCGATCCGCTTCCCCAGCTCATGTCCCAGGTCGCGCAGCATGCGCGGCAGTTTGTTCCAGATAGTTCCTATTGGTTGCATTCGGGTGTTCATGATCCCCGCCTGCAGCTCTGACGTGAGTCGCGATAGAAGCTGCAGCGGCGCTGTGAAGCTTGTGGCCTGTTGAGCACGTGCGAGCTGGACAAGCTGGTTGCGCGCCAGCACCAGCTCGCTGACGAGGCGCACCAGTTTTTCCAGCACGTCTACGGAAACCCGAATGCTCGGCGGCACCCGCACCGGATCAATGACCGCAGCGACTGACGTGGCCTCATCCACATCGGACAACACGGTGGGTTCGTGCGTCGCGGTCTGTTCCAGAGCGGCAAGGAGCACCTGGTCGTTACCGGGGGGTTCGGTTCCTGATTCGGCAAGCCCCTCCAGGATCACCTTCATCCGGTCCAGTGCCCGGAGCACCAGTGTCACGACATTCACCGTGACCGGAGCGATTCCGTGCCGCAGCGGGTCCAGCACCGCTTCCGCCGCATGGGCCACGGTTTCCAAACGCTCCAGGCCGAGGAACCCGCACGTACCCTTTATCGTGTGGACTAGCCTGAAAATCTGCGCCAGCGCGGCCTGATCATTTGGTTTTCGTTCCAATATCACCAGCGCCACATCGAGTGCGGAAAGGGTTTCGTTCGTCTCCGTCAGGAACTCGGCGAGCAGTTCGTCCACCCCTGGGATCGATCCGATGCGTGAGGACGGATGCTGCGCCGGAGAAGGCAAACGAAAGGTAAAATGTCAGGCGAGGCCCTCCGGGCTTAGCAGCAAAGGCGGCATCGCCCGCCGGCCACGGCCTGACGGCATGAGTATCGAGACGCGGACGGCAAGTTGCCGGGCCAGCAACGCGACCAGCGCCGGCATTAGCACGCGCGGTCCGTTGAGCGTGGTCCAGGCCCCCTGCTCATCGACGAGGCACGCGGCCAGGCCGGCTGGCCAGCCGCCACGTGGTCCCGCAATAGTTACCAGCAGATCCTGTCCCCCGGCCGATACCAGACCAATCGTCCCTCCGCGCGGCAGGCTCTCCGCTCCCAGTAGCAGCACGTTCAGGATCATGCGTGCCATGCGGGGAGGAAATACGGTGTCCGCCGGCAGACCGGACAGGTCGAGCTGCAAGCGGTGCGCTCCGGGCAGCCCACGCGCCAGTGCCTGTAAACCTGGGAGATTCAGCCCCGTGCTCTCCCCGCTCCAGGCCTCGCGCAGCAGATTAAGCCGCCGGGTTAATTCCAGCGCCGCGTCGGCCGCGCCAGGTATTGGCTCGGCTGACTCACCCGAATCTCCTGCCAGTTCCAGCAGGCCGGTCAGGGTCGCCACCAAGCCCCCGATATCATGGCATAGCCGCGCGGCAACAAGTTCGGACAAACGCAGGAAGTCGTCCATGCGCTCCACAGCCTCCCGTTGCAGGCCATGGTGCCCGCACGATTTAACGTCTCATTAATGACCGATCGTCGCGCAAAAGTCGATAACAAAGTTTACGTAATAGGAACATATTCGCGTATGCAAGCACCCATAGGAATTTCCCGGAGACTGTGGTGCCGAGCAAATCGTGCCACTCGTGGCGCAGCGGGTCCAAACCGACTGGCTTCCGGTAGATTGTTGCCACGGAACAATGCGAATGGCCCGGTGCGGGCCAGATTCATCCAAACCCGCCTATTCCATCGCCGCGCGCGGCAATCGCCGCGTCGCACAAAGAGGCGCCGAGTTCACGACTCGTTGTCGGGGTCGTCGCCCCGGGCGGGGTGTCTATTGCATCGTCTCGACTGCGTCCGCGCCAAGCTGATTCACCACCGTGTCATGGAGAGTCTTGAGCGCCGCATCGACCGAGGTGTTCGGGTCCTGCGCGATCTGCCCGGTCGCCTCCTCAATGCCGCGAGCCCATACCGCGAAGCCGCCATTCGACGGAAGCAGTTGATCATAGGGCAGGAATGTCGCGAACGCCGCGTTGAACGGTGGGGCGTAGTCCACGTAGCTCGGGCGCCTTGGCCACTTCGGTGTCCGGCGGAACAAAGCCGGCCTTGTTGGCCAGAAAGACCATGTACTTCTGCTGTTGCAGCAACTCAACGAGAGCCCACGCGAGATCCGGGTTCTTGGTCGCCTTGGAAACCGCCATGTCCCATCCGCCCAGCGTCCCGCCTTGCCCGGGCGGCTGGCTTTGAGACGTTGGCAAGCGCCGTCGCACCGGCCTTGGTGGAAGCGTCGGGCCAGTACCGGTTCTTCTCCTTCCACGCGCCGCCGTACCAGTTGGAACCAATTGCAATCGCTAGTTTCTGCTGCGCCATCAGGCTGACCGGCACCGCGACCGCTTTCGGCGAGAATAGGTCGGAAAGCTGTGCCCCGAGCCCGCCCGAATAAACGTCCCTGTAGAATTGCAGCACCTCGCGGAGACCAGGACTGTCGATCACATATTTCTGCGTCTTGGTGTCGTAGATGACGGGGGTCTTCGATGAATAGACAAGAGCGCCGGAGCCCTGGAGCACACCTGTCGGCCCCGCGCTGGTCCCGGCGGCGATCCACAGCGGGACGACCCCGGGCACCTTTTCCTTGACTGCTCGCGCCGCAGCGAGAATGTCGCTCCAGCTTTGCGGGGTCCAGGGCACTGCGATACCCGCTTTCTGAAGCATCTCCTTGTTGTAATAAATGCCCGTGTTGTTCTCGCCGATATCCACGGCGTACACGTTGCCATTGATCCGACCCTCGTCCTGGATGTTCTTCGGGAAGCGTGCCCAGAACTCCTCGAGCTCAGATATTTATCCAGCGGCAACAGATAACCGGAGCTTTGGAACTGCCCGATATAGGTCGTGGGAAGCTGAATGACGTCCGGTGTCGTGGACGGCGACCGATATTGCAGCGCGATAGCATTCATCTCGTCGGTGTCTGTCCCGCCGTGCGGTTGCAGCTCCAGCGTCACGCCTGGATGGTCCGCCTCAAACTGCTTTTTGATATCATTCCAGTAGGTGACCGAGTCCTCATCCTCATCAAAGACATAAGCCGATGAGTAACCGACCTTGATGGTGGTCTGGGCCAGCGCCGGATCGGCCCAGCCGAGACCGGCCAGCAGGGCACCGGCCGCGGTTGCTCCACGCAATAGCGCGCTTGATGGCATCAGCTTGATTCGGCGTATTCCCATATTTCGCTCTCCTGACGTTTGTCTCTTTTAAGCCGCTGCCCACACCTTCCATCATCTCCCGGTGATTCAGCTCGCAATCACTTCGGATTGGCGGGTCTTCGTCGAACCTCCTGCTCCGGGGTGCAGCAGGTTTTGTTGCGTCACCTTGTCGAACATGTGCAGATGCTGCGTGTTGATCCCCAGCCGGATCCGGTCACCGATCGCAATCCGGCTTCGCGGTGGTACCCGCGCCACCAGCGTGGTTGTATCGTTGCAGCGCGCCGTGACCAGGGATTCCGAGCCGAGCGGCTCCACCACCTCAACGCAGCCGCCGAAGTCGGTGGCTCCTGCCTCATCGGTGTGACACAGCACATCCTCGGGCCGGATCCCGACAAGTACCTCACCGCGTCCAGCCGGATCGGGCAGCCGCAATGTCGCCAGGTCTAATCGAACATGGTGCCCAAGCATCTCCACCATGGGTGTGCCACCGCCGAAGACCAGCCGCCCGCTGACGATGTTCATCTTCGGCAAACCGACGAAGGTCGCGACGAACAGATCGGTCGGATGATCATAAACCTGCTGCGGCGTATCGACCTGCGCGAGATGTCCGTCGGACATAACGGCAACTCGGGTGGCCATCGTCATGGCCTCGGCCTGGTCGTGCGTTACGTAGACGATGGTGGCATTGAGCCGCGTGTGCAGGCGGATCAGTTCTGCCCGCATCTGCGCGCGTAGCGCCGCGTCCAGGTTCGACAGCGGCTCATCCATCAGGAACACCTGCGGTTGGCGCAGCAATGCGCGCCCCAGTGCAACCCGCTGGCGTTCGCCGCCGGAAAGCTGCGCCGGGCGATGGTCCAGCAAACGCCCGATGCCGAGCAGGGCCGCCACCTCATCGACCCGGCGCCGGATTTCCGCCTTCGGCTCGCGCCGCACCTTCATGCCGAAAGCCAGGTTTCCCCGCACCGTCTTGTGCGGGTACAGCGCATAATTCTGGAACACCATGGCCACGTCGCGGGCTTTGGGCGGCAGTGCATTCACCGTGCGCCCGCCGATTTCGATCCGCCCATATGTCGGCCGCTCCAGCCCGGCGAGCATCCGCAGGCTGGTTGTTTTGCCGCATCCCGACGGGCCGAGCAGGACGAGGAACTCCCCGTCCGCGATCTCCAGCGACAGATCGTTGACCACGGGATGCGTCCCGAACAGCTTATAGACGTGCTCGAACCGGACCTCAGCCATCGGAACCGGCCGGCGCTGTCGCGACAAGGTTCGTTTGCATCAGCCGCGCACTCCGCCGCTGAACGCGAAACCGCCCCTGAAGCTGCGCGCAATCAGCAGGTAGAGAATGACAACCGGTAACGAGAACAGCAGCGAGAATGCCGCCAGTTGCCCGAACTGCACGAAGCCATGCGCGCCGAGGAACTGATAGATCGCGACGGTGCCCGGCTGATCTTCCGGATTGGCGTCCAGCACCAGGGGAACGACGAATGCGCCCCATGCGCTGATGAAATTATAGACCGCCGTCACCGAAAGCCCGGGCAGGATCAGCGGCAGGACGACAGAGAGAAGCGTGCGCAAGGTTCCGGCGCCCTCGATCCCGGCGGCTTCCTCAAGTTCCAGGGGAATTGCATCAATGTAGTTCTTCAGCAGCCAGATCGCGAAGGGCAGTGCGGTCGCGGCCAGGAACAGAGATGTCGTAAAACTGGAGTCGAGCCAGTGGAGCGTCGCGTACATCTCGTAGATGGGTACGAGCATCATCGTCACCGGCAGGCCGGACGCAAACAGCACCAGCAGCATCACGCGTGCGTTTTCCCGGCACATGACGCCGGGATAGCGGGTAGGCGGCCAGCAGAGCAAGTACGGTGGCGACGGCGGTGGTAACCACTGCGAGATAGAGGCTGTTCAGGAACGGCTGCAATCCATGCGCGCTCAGAACGGCCCGATAATTTCCGATCGTGAGGTTCGGCACGCGTATGCGCCAGCCGGCATTGCTATCGACCGACGCGAGCACCAGCCACAGCAGCGGCAGAGCGAACACCACGCCGACCGCAGCCAGAACGGCATTCGTCGCCACATCAGGCAGCGGAAGTCGCGCATGCGGGATGACGATCAGCGGGCCATCGAGGCCGGTCGATCGATGCGGTTCGCGGCGGAAAAGCCTCATGTCGCCGGCCGTACGTTGCGTACGAAAAGAAGCGACAGGATGGCGCCGATCAGGATCAGCACGAGCGAGATCATCGTGCCGTAACCAAGCTCGTAATAAGTGAAGGCTTCCTGATAGACATAGATCGGCAGGGTCATCGTCGCATTCCCCGGGCCGCCTTGCGTCAGCGTGTAGATAAGTGTGAAGTCCGACAGATTGAGAATTGTCACCAGCAGCAGGTTGGTCATGATCGTCGGTCCGCAGCAGCGGCAGCGTGATAGACCACAAC
This sequence comes from uncultured Pseudomonadota bacterium, assembly GCA_963810715.1. Classification (GTDB taxonomy): domain Bacteria; phylum Pseudomonadota; class Alphaproteobacteria; order Acetobacterales; family Acetobacteraceae; genus DATDIC01. Next base: position 64,507 of record CAWEOZ010000010.1, read on the forward strand.
CGCTGGAACCGGGATGCGCCCTCGACATCCGCCGCCTCCAGCACTTCGCCGGGCACGTTGCGCAGTGCCGCCGAGAAAACGAGCATCGAGAACGCCGTTCCACGCCAGAGATTGGCGGCTGATACGGTCATCATCGGCGCTGAAAACAGAAAATTGGTCTGCGGCGCCCCCAGCACAATTCCCAACGTTCCACCAGCCTGCGAGAACGCGTACCAGATGAAGGCCGCCGTTACTTCGGGAATGACCCAAGCCGCCACGACGAGCGTGCCGACGGATAGCTGGATCGGCGCCAGCGAACGACGCATCAGCAGTGCGAGCACCAGCCCGACCAGCGTCTGGCCCACCATGCCCGACCCAACCACGAAGATCAGCGTCAGCTAGACGGAATGAAAAAAGATTGCGTCGTTCAGCAGTCGCCTCGGATTGGCGAGACCGGTGAACCACCATACCTGCGCGTGCGGCCCGATAAGCTGAAGGTTCGTGAAACCGAGATAGAGCGCGTACGCGATCGGCCCGACGAACAGGAGGAACAGAAAACCTCCGGGCAACGACAGCAACAGGGCACTGCTCAGCTCGAACCGCGGCCTGTCCTGTCGATAGTCCAGTCGAAATTCAGAGCCGCCCCTCATTACGACCCCACCCCGCTAGCCATTTTTCAGGCCGGGGTTCTGTTTCCAGCCCCAGCCCTGAATTGCCACTCCCGCGGCAGCCGGGAGCTTGTTGGAACGTTCCAGAACCGTAGGTGCAGCTCGCTTTACGTGTCAAGTAATTCACGTCGCGGCGGGTGACGGGCCGGGGATTACACACCGTCCGCTGGACTTGGAACGTTCCATAGCATTAGACTCTCCCGGTTTTCCGGGCCGCAAGCGGGAGCGCACCAGACGAATGTCCGGCGAGATTCTCCGCGTCGAGAACCTGACCACCACGGCTGATCTCCCGGGCCACCGGGTCGCGCTGGTGGAGCATGTCGCGTTTTCCATCAACCGCCACTGCACCACCTGCCTTGTCGGCGAATCCGGCTCCGGCAAAAGCCTGACCGCGCGGGCGATCATGCGCCTCATCGATCCCCCGCTGCATGTCGGCGAAAGCGCGCGGATCCTGCTGGACGGGCGCGATCTCATGCCGCTAACCGAGGCAGACATGCGGCTCGTGCGCGGCGCGGACATCGCCATGATCTTCCAGGAGCCGATGAGCTTCCTCAACCCGGTCTATTCCGTCGGCGACCAGGTGGCGGAAACCCTCGTCTGGCACGCCGGGCTGTCTCGCCGTGCTGCCCTGGACCGCACGCGGGAACTGTTTCGTCTCGTCGGGATTCCCTCGGCTGAGCAACGCATTAAGCAATATCCGCACGAGCTGTCCGGCGGCATGCAGCAGCGCGTCATGATTGCCATGGCGCTTGCCTGCGAACCCAAGGTTCTGATCGCCGACGAGCCGACCACCGCGCTGGACGTAACCATCCAGGCGCAGATCCTCGATCTTCTGCGCGATCTTCAGCAGCGTCTCGGGATGGCGATCCTGTTGATCACCCACGATCTCGGTGTGGTTGCCGAGATGGCGACCGACATCGTCGTGATGTATGGCGGTACCGTGGTCGAAACCGGAGCTGCGGCGCAGGTACTCGAAGCCCCCCGCCATCCCTACACGGAGGCGTTGCTCCGATCGATCCCCCGCCTCGGCATGCGCCGCGACCAGCCGCTGCGGGTCATCCCCGGCCTCGTCCCTTCCCCGGATCAGCGCGGACACGGCTGCCGGTTCGCGCCACGCTGCACCCACGCCTTCAACGCCTGCACCGATGAGCCGCCGACATTCGGTTCAAAGCACCGGGCCGCCTGCTGGCTTCTGGCGGAACCGGCACGCATCTCCGAGCACGCGCGGGGACCGGCTGCCTGATGTCCGTATCCGCGCGCCCGCTGCTCGAACTGGATGAACTAGCCGTTCACTACCCGATACGCTCCGGCCTCTTGCAGCGGCAGACCGGCCGCGTGCGTGCCGTCGATCAAGTGACCCTCGCCCTCTTTCCGGGTGAAACCCTGGGGCTGGTCGGCGAGTCCGGGTGCGGCAAATCCACTTTGGGGCGAGCCGTGGTCGGGCTGGTCCGGCCCACATCCGGAACAATCTGCATCGACGGCGCCGATCGTGCCCTGCTGGATCGCAAGTCGCTCAAGCAGATACGCCGCCAGGTCCAGATCGTGTTCCAGGATCCAGTCGGTTCGCTGAACCCGCGCTTTCGCATTCGCAAAATCATTTTGGAGGGGCGCCGGATCCAGCACGTCAGCGACGGAAAATCGGATTCCGCGGTGGTGCGGGACATCCTGTGCAAGGTCGGTCTGACTGAAGACCTCGCCGACCGTTTTCCACACGAGCTTTCCGGCGGTCAGCGCCAGCGGGTCGGGATCGCCCGCACCTTGGTGCTCGGTCCCCGTCTTATTGTCGCCGACGAACCCGTCTCCGCGCTCGACGTCTCGGTTCAGTCGCAGGTGCTGAACCTGTTCGCCGAACTTCAGCGCGAATTTGGCCTCACCTATCTGTTCATCGCCCACAACCTGGCGGTCGTCGCCTACATCGCCGACCGGATCGCCGTCATGTATCTCGGCAGGATCGTGGAGCTGGGACCGAGCGAAGACGTCATCTCGCGTCCGCTGCATCCCTACACGGTCGCCCTGTTATCCGCCGTGCCGGACGTGCCAGGCGGGTATCGCAGCAACCGCCTGAAGCTGGCAGGCGAAATTCCCAGCGCCATGGCCCCGCCCAGCGGCTGCCGGTTCCGCACGCGCTGTCCGATCGCGCAGGACATCTGCGCGCGCGAGGAGCCGCCCCTCGTTTCCCATGCAACCGCCCACCGCGCCGCCTGTCATTTCGCCGGGGCATTTTCTCCGCCGACAGCAGTGCCACAGCACCACGCCACAGAAAGGACCGCGCCGTGATCCGCGCCTATCCCCGCTTTCCCACTTTGCTTCCCGGCGAGACGCTGGTGCTGCACGTCTCCACCACCAGCCCGCGCTTTCGCGTCGAGTTCTTCCGGCAAGGCGCCACTCTCGAACGTGTCACCGGTCCGAACCCGGGCAGGCTTCAAGGCATGGATATTCCCGATGGACCGCCGGACATCGATTGGGGCTGGCCCGGCTACGAGTTTGCCATCCCGCGCAACTGGCGCACCGGCGTCTATCTCGCCGTGCTGATCGAGATTGCGGCCGACGGACAGCGAATCGACCCCCGACACCACAACCACATTCGGCACCGACGCGAAGGCGCTGTTCGTCATCCGCCACGCCGGCCCGATCGCCGCCGGCACGCCGCTCTACAAGCTGTCCTGGGCCACCTTCGTCGCCTACAACGGCACCGGCTACGGCAGCTTGTACACGGAAGCCGTCTGGTCCCGTGAACAACCCTCCCCAGGCTTCAAAGTGACCTGGCGACGGCCCGGCTGCGGCACCGGCGGCCTGGTCATGCCCGGCGATTCCGAGGATTTCTACGACACGTCCTCACGGCGCCAGACATTCGAACACTGGGACGCACCCTTCGTGCGCTGGCTCGAAGCCGAAGGTTTCGCCCCCCACTATTGCACCGATTGGGACCTGCATCGCGATCCCACGCTGCTCCGTCCGTATTCGTTGCTGCTGAGCACGGGGCACGATGAATATTGGAGCGACTCCATGCGCGCCGCGCTCGATGCGCATGTGGCACGTGGCGGCAATATCGCCTTCTTCAGCGGCAATATCTCCGGCTATCGCATCCACTTCACCGACGACGATACGGCCTTCACCTGCGCCAAGGTCATCCCGCCCACCAAGGATCCGGATCGCTGGACGCAGGATTCCTGGATACAGGTGAATCCCGAGTGCCGCCTGACCGGAGTTGCCACCGCGTTCGGTGGTGGATGGTGGGACGGCAAGCGCCAGACCCTCGGATACACCGTGCAGCACGCCGCGCACTGGATTTTCAGCGGCACCGGCCTGACCGAGGGCGCAGTGTTTGGTGACGACGACGACTTCCCCCTGATCGGCTACGAGGTGGATGGAGCGGCATTCCGCCGCAGGAACGGCCGTGCCATTCCTACCGGCGAAAAAGGCACACCGCGGGACTTTCTTATTCTCGGCATTGCCGAGCTCGGCGAGAACTGGGTTGCCTCACGTGCCAATGCGGCGGCCACGATGGGGCTTTATGTCAGCCCGCAAGGCGGCATCGTGTTCCAGGCGGCCACCACCGATTGGCCGATCCTGGTACCGCGCAACAGGCACGTCGGGCGGATCACACGCAACATCGTGGACCGAATGCGCTGGCCGGCCGCACGCATCGTCGGCCCGCTGCCAGCGCGTGCCGGCCGAACGCTGGCAGCGGTCGGAGAGATCGTGACTTTCCACATCGACACCGCCAACTTCGGCCACGCTGCGGATTACACCTACGAATGGGAAATCGCCGGGGCGCACCTGATCGAGGCAAACGGCCCCAAGGCACGCGTGCAACTGCCTCCCACCGCGGATTTCGTCACGATCTCCGCTTTCGCCATCAAAGACGGCCGGCGCGTTGGCTTTGGCACGCGGAGCCTTCTGCCTCTGACCGCGCAGGAGGCGCTGAAACTCGACATGCTGATCAACCTGCGGGAAATGGTCATGGCTGGCGAGCCGTCCAATCCGCTGGTCAGCCCGACCTACGATCCGGCCGACCTCGACTGGCTGATCTTCTCCATCCGGGTGCCATGGATTCGTGAACGCGCCGAGCGCTTGCAAGCGGCAGCAACCAAACTGATGCGGCGGCACGGCGGCGGTTGATGGATCGAAGCATGCCGGCGCGGGCCGCGCGGCACGAAGCTGTTGCACGCGGCTAGCCGCCGTGGTGTAGTCTCTGGAACGTTCCAAACGGCGTCCCGGGAGCACGAAAATGGCAGTTTCCACCCTCAAACGACGCGATTTCCTGGCTGCCGGCGCGACGATCCTGGGCGCCGGCACGTCGCTCCGCACGCTTCTGCGGCTCGGTGCCGCCCGGGCCGCCGACACCCAGACCCTGACCGTCGGCACCAATATCCCCTTCACCACTCTGGATCCGAACACGATCAACACCTCGGTCTTCCCGTTCCGCAATGCCGTGTTCGACCCGTTGATCGATATCCTCGTCACCGACATCGCCAAGTATCAGCTTGGGGACATCCAGATCGGAGCTGGCCAGCGGTTACACGGTGAACAAGGACTTCACCGAGATACGCATGCGCATCCGCGACGGCGTGAAATTTCACGACGGTTCGGCAATGACGCCGGACGCCGTCGTCGCATCGCTGAAATACGCGATAGACCCGAAGACCGGCGGCACCATGGCCGGCAGTCTCGCCGACATCACCTCGGTTGCCGCGGACGGGAACGAGGTGGTCATGAAAACCTCCGCTCCCAGCGTGGATGCCCTGTACCGGCTGACCCTGTTCCGTGTGCAGGCGCCGAGCGGCTTTGCGCACAATGCCAACACCCCGGTCGGCACCGGCCCGTTCAAATTCGTCGAATACGAGCCCGGAGACCACCTGACCCTGGAACGCTTTCCCGACTACTGGAAACAGATCCCGTCCAACATCAAGACACTGACGTTCCGCTTCTTTACCGACCCGGAGGCGATGCTGAACTCGGCCCTTTCAGGTGAACTCGATATCCTGCAGTTCGGGCTGCTCAAGGATGCCGGCGCGCTGAAGTCGGGCGGCTGGACCGCCTATGCCGCGCCAATCGCCGACTATGAGATGCTGGTGCTGAACTACACCGACCCGAAGTCCGCCCTCGGCAACGAGAATATTCGCCAGGCCATCGCCCGCGCGATCAACCGAAAGGCGATCGTGAAGAACGTGTACTACGATCTCGTGCAACCCATCACCATCCCGATGTCGCCGGCCAGCCCCACATACGACCCGGCCATCGCGGCCGAGTGGGATTTCAATCTGGCAGCGGCAGCCGAGTTCGTGAAGAAATCCGGCATTGCGAACCCCAGCTTCAACCTGCGGACGGGCACGAACGACCCGGACGGGCAGAAGATTGCGCAAATCGTCAAAGGTGACCTCGCCAAGATCGGCGTCACAGCCAACATCGCGCTCGTTGATCCCACGACACTGGTCAATGATGCCGTGATCGGAAACTTCCAGGCTAATGTCTATGCCTGCTCGATCGGCGTCCCGGAAGTGCAGGACTTCGAGGATTGCAGCGTCTATCGCCCCAACAAGGGCCCGTTTGCCGGCGACAAGACTTTCCCCAACTACAAGCAGGCCTATTATTCCGCAGCCGCCGTGGTCGATCCGCAGGCCCGCGTCGCGGCGTTCAAGCACGTGTTCGAGATTTTGCACCAGGACGCCTGGGCAATACCAATCTGCATGCGCGGCCTGCTCTGCGGCCAGTCGAAGCAGATATCCGGCGTGGCCTATGATGCCAAGACTCACCTCGTTTACCAGGGCATCGTGAAGTCCTGACTCCATGTGGGCCTTCGTCGGCCGGCGCATCCTGGTCGCCGTCCCGGTGCTGTTCGGCGCCTCGGTCGCGCTGTTCCTTCTTCTATACGTGCTTCCCGGCGATCCGGCGGTTTTCGTGCTGGGTGACAGCGCAACGCCGGTGCAGCTCGCCGCGCTGCGTCATACGCTTCGCCTCGATGAACCCGTTCCGCTCCAATATCTATTCTGGCTGGGCAGCCTGCTGCGTGGCGATCTCGGCAATTCGCTGGTCAACGGCTACCCGGTCGCGCGGCTGATCGCGCAGCGCCTGCCGGTTGCCCTGCAACTTACCGCCGGATCGCTGGTGATCGGCTGCACTCTCGGCGGCGCTGCGGGCATAATTGCCGGTATCCGCCCGGATAGCAGGATGGCGCGCCTCATCGATTTCTTCAACGCCACCGCAATTGCGGTTCCCGTATTCTGGCTCGGCCTGCTGCTGCAGATTCTGGTTGCCGTGAAACTGGGCTGGCTTCCCGCTGGAGGTTATGTCGCGTTCACCACCGACCCGGTCCGCTGCATCCGCTCGCTGGTGCTGCCGTGCGTCACGCTAGGGATCGGCACCGCGGCAGTGCTGGCGCGCTTCCTCGCGAACGGCATCGCGGAGAGCCTTCACCGCGATTTCGTCCTGACCGCACGGGCAAAGGGCCTGCCGCCGTCGCGCATCCTGCTGAAGCACGTTCTGCGCAACGCCGTGATCCCTGCGATAACGGCGCTTGGCATCCAGTTCGGGCGGCTGATCGGTGGGGCGGTTCTGACCGAGGCGGTGTTCAATCTCCCTGGCCTGGGCACGCTGTTATGGACCGCCCTCGTGCAGCGCGACTATTTCGTGATCCAGGCCGTGACATTGCTCGCCGTTGCCGCGTTCATCTTCGTCAATCTTGCGACGGATATCGCGTACGGCGTCATCGACCCGCGCATCCGCGCCGGACGACTATAGGATGGCCGCGCTCGTCGCCGGTACCTCCCGCGGCCCGGTCCGCCTTCCCCGGCTGCGAGCAGGCGAGTGGGTACCGGCGATTTTTCTCATCGTCCTCGTGCTGATTGCCGCCACCGCACCCTGGATCACGCCGTTCGATCCGCTCGCCCAGGACCTGACGAACGCACTCGCGCTACCGACGCTCCTGCATCCGCTCGGCACCGACGATCTCGGCCGTGACATTCTCAGCCGCCTGATGCTCGGCACGCGTGTCTCGATCGAGGTGGGGTTCGGCTCCGCGCTGCTCGCCTTGGTTGTTGGCACCAGCCTTGGCCTATGGGCCGCCTATCGCCCTGGTCTCGTTGCCGGTGCGGTCATGCGCGTCTCCGACGTGCTGCTGGCGTTTCCGGCCGTCCTGCTGGCGATGATCGTCGCGACCGTGCTGCGTACCGGCCCCGTCGGCGTGCTGCTGGCGATCGCGGTCATCAGCATCCCCACCTTCGTCCGTCTGGCCTATGCCATCATGCTCGCCCAGCGGCATCAGCAATATGTCGAAGCGGCGGAGGCGTTCGGCGCTTCCAGTCTGTACATCGTTTTCCGCTCCGTGCTGCCGAACGCGCTCGGGCCGCTTGCCGTGCAGACCGCCTTCACCATAGCCAATGCCGTGCTGCTCGAAGCCGGCCTGAGCTTCCTCGGCCTCGGCATCCAGCCGCCCACCCCGTCGCTCGGCCTGATGCTGCAGGAAGCCCGCTCCTACATTCGCACCGACGCCTGGTTCGGGATCTGTCCGGGCGTCACGATCGTGGCGATGGTGCTGGCGCTGAACGCGGTGGCGGACACTGTGGCCCGGCGGGCCGACCCGCGCGGCGCCGCCCGCCGGCTCCGCCACTCCGGCCTCTGAGCAATACAGCGGAGAGCAACGGCAATGCAGATCACACGCGTGCACAGCCGGGTCGTCGATTTGCCGCTTCCGGCACCGTTTCACCCCGCCTGGGCGCGCGGGCGCAACCAGCCCAACATCCTCATGGTCCTGGTCTCGATCGAAACCGATGCCGGCATCACCGGCTACACCGCGGCTCATGCCGGGGCGGAGGCCGCGATTGCCGTCGAGCGTTTCGTATCGCCGTACCTGATTGGCCAGGACCCGACGGCGATCGAGCGGCTCACCGCCATCCTTCGGGACGCTGAAATTCTCGGACCCCCCGCCTATTTCATGGAAATCGCGCTGTGGGATATCGTCGGCAAACAGGCCGGATTGCCCGTTTATAAACTGTGGGGCGGCGCGCAGGACCGCGTGGCGGCTTATTGCGCCACTGCTGAGCTGCGCTCGCCGGAACAGCGGGTCGAGGACGTCCATCGTATCCTGGCCGAGGGCTACCGCGCGGTGAAGCTGCGCTTCCACCACGAGAATGTCGGCGACGATTTGAAAGTGGTCGAAGCGATCCGCAAGGCCGTCGGCGACCGGATAGAAATCATGATCGATGCCAATCAGGCCGGCATCGAGCCGGGCCTGACCGCGCATCGCATCTGGGGGTTTCAGAAAACCCTCGCCGTTGCCCGCGAGCTGGAACAGCTTGGCGTCCTTTGGCTGGAGGAACCGCTTCCGCGTTACGACTACGACGGCCTCGCACGGCTGCGCGGCAGGCTCGACCGCATCAGGATCGCCGGGGGCGAGGACAATCACGGCCTGCACGAATTCAGGCTGCTGATCGATCGCGGTTGCTTCGACATTCTGCAACCTGATGCACTGCTCTCCGAAGGCATCTTCCAGCTCCGCAAGGTGGCTGCGATCGCCGAGGCCGCGAACCTGGAAATCGCGCCACATACCTGGGGTAACGGCATCGGCCTGCTGGCCAATCTGCATCTGGCCGCCTCGACGCCAAATTGTTCCTGGCTGGAATTTCCTCACGACCCCCCCAGCGGTTTCACCGCTGACAGCCGCGACCAGATGCTCCGCGAAAGGCTATCGATCGACGCGCAAGGTTATGTAGCGGTTCCCGACCGGCCGGGATTCGGTTTCATCCTCGACGAGGACCGCATCGCACACCACACCGTCGGGCAATTCGGTTGAATTCGCTCGCTCTCGCTTGACACTCCAGCGGTCCGGGGGATATCCACCGACGGCGATTTGGAACGATCCAAACAGGATTTTGGGCGGGATGTACAACGGTCCGGTAATCGACTGCGACGTCCACCATGCTCGCGCTACGGACCAGGAGTTGCTCCCGTACCTTTCCCGCGGCTGGCGTGATTTCATTGCCAATCGCGGCCCTGCCGGGATCATGCCATTGACCGTGCAGGACGGACTCCCCAACCCGCATGGCTTCATGCGCGCCGACACGTTCCCGCCAGACGGCAGCGCGCCTGGTTCGCACTTTGAAACCCTCTGCCGCCAGGTGCTGGACCGAGGCGATGTCCGCCGCGCCATCCTCACCTTTGGCGACGACAGCCATGTCGCCGGCCACCACAACCCCTATTTTGCGACTGAGCTTGCCCGCGCCCTGAACGACTGGTCGATTGATCGGTGGCTCGGCCGTGACCCGCGACTTGCTTCCTCCATCATGGTCGCGCAGTCAGCTACCCGATCAGGCCGCCGCCGAAATTCGCCGCCATGCCGATAATCCGCGCATGGTGCAGGTGATGCTGGTGGACAATCCCCACCATTACCCGTTTGGCCACCCCTTGTTTCACCCGATCTACGCCGCGGCTGAGGAAACCAACCGCCCCATAGCTATCCATGGCGGCGCCGGCGGCTGGGCCAATCCTGCCAGCACCGGCGGCGGCAACGTCAATCTGTATTTCGAGGCGCATACGCTCTGGCCCCAGGTGGTCATGACCCACCTCGTCTCTTTCATCAGTCACGGCGTGTTCGAGAAATTTCCCCGCCTCCGGCTGATCCTGATCGAAGCTGGCGCCGCCTGGCTGCCTAGCCTGCTCTGGCGTTTCGACACCGAGTACAAAGGCCTGCGCCGCGAAGTCCCCTGGCTGCGCAAGTTGCCGAGCGAGTACGTCAAGGACCATGTGTGGCTAACCACTCAACCGCTCGAAATCTCCCCGCAGCGGGAGCAGATCACTGAGCTGCTGGGCTGGATGAACGGCGCCGACCGTCTCTGCTATTCTTCCGACTACCCGCATTGGGACGCCGACGAGTCCGACTATGTAGCCGCTCGCCTGCCGGAATCCTGGCACAGGCGTATCTTCTTCGAGAACGCGCTGAACCTTTACGGCTGGCAGGAAGCCGACCTGGCGCCCGCAACCGGAAAAATCGCGGCGTGACCACGGACATTGGATCAGTCCAGGACTTTCCGGATGACCAGGTCTCGATCGTTACCGTCGGCCGCACCGAGATCGGTATCATCCGCTGGTCCGGAAAAATTTACGCCGTCAGTGCTGTATGCACGCACCAGGGCGGCCCGCTCTGCCGCGGCGTTCTTGCCGGCCGTCTCACCGCTCAGCAGCCGGGCGAGATGGCGCTCCAGGACGCTGCTCCGGTGATCGCCTGCCCCTGGCACGGGTGGGAATTCGACGTGAGCACCGGCGAAGCCATCTGGGATCCCGCCATGCGGGTCCGCACTTTCCCGGTCGAGATTGTTGCCGGCCGCGTCCTGGTCGAAACCAGCGCGGCCCCAGGACGCTGACCGACATGCCCGAAAGCCTCCGTCTCGGCGTGGTACTGGAGGCCCTGCTGGCACGCCCCTTCCCAGACGTGCTGGACTGGCTCGTCAGCCGTGCGCCGACTATCACCGACCTGGAAATCGGCAGCGGCGGCTACGCGCCGCACCCGCACTGTGACCGCGATCGCCTGCTGCGCGAAAGCACGTTCCGCACCGACTGGCAACGCGAAATCACGCGCCGCGGTCTGCGCATCGGCGCACTGAACGTCTGGGGCAATCCGCTGCATCCCGACCAGGCCCTCGCGGACCAGCACGATTCCGACCTTCGCGACACGATCCGCCTCGCCGCGGAACTCGGCGTGGATCGCGTCGTCGCCATGGCCGGCTGTCCCGGCCGGAGCGCCCGGCGATACGACACCACATTTCGCCGCCGGCGGTTACCTGCCCTACCTGGATGGCATTCACCGGCTGCAATCCCAGCACGTGCTGAGTTACTGGTCTGGCATCGACGATTTCGTCCGGCGCACCTGCCCGGGCCTGCTGGTCTGCCTGGAGCTGCATCCCGGTACGGTCGCCTACAACACCGAAAGCTTCCTCGCCCTGGCCGAAGCCGGCCCATCCATCGCCGCCAATATCGACCCGAGCCATTTCTTCTGGCTCGGCATGGATGCCAACCGCGTGGTCCGTCATCTCGGCGGGCGGGTCGGTCATGCCCACGCCAAGGATCTCGCCTTCATTCCCGACAACCTGGCGCTCAACGGCCTGCTCGACCGGCGCTGGCCCACTCCGCCGCAGGAGATGCCCTGGAACTTCGCCACGGTCGGCCAGGGCCATGATGCCGCGTGGTGGAAGGCACTGCTGGCGGACCTCGCAAAGACCCGCGCGCGGGTGATCGCGATCGAGCATGAAGATCCGTTCGTCACGCCTGAAATCGGCATTCCGGAAGCCGCCCGGCTGCTCGCCGCGCTACTGAACCACCGACGCCAGGGAGGCATCACATGAACATGGTTCGTGCCGCTGTCACCGAACGGCCCGGACGCATCTCCGTGCAGAGCTTCCCCATGCCGGACCTCGAACCGGGCGCCGTGCTCATGCAGGTGCGCTTCTCCGGCATCTGCGGCACCGACAAGCACACGTTTCGCGGCGAGAGCAAGCAATATGCGGGCACTCCGCATGAGCGCGACCTGACCTACCCGCTGATCTGCGGCCACGAGAATGTCGGCGTTGTCGCAGCAACCGGCGGCACGGTGCTGGACAGCGAAGGGCGCGCTCTCCAGCCCGGCGACCGCATCGTCCCGGGTGCCAACGTCCCTTGCGGCACCTGTCATTTCTGCCGCAACAACTATCCCTACTACTTCTGCACGCAGATGGAGGATTACGGCAACAGCCTCCATTGCGGCCGCGCACCTCATCTGTTCGGCGGCTGGGCGGAGTATATGTATCTGCTCCCTGGCACTCCCATCTTCACCGTGCCACCCGACCTCCCGGACGAAGTCGCTGTGCTTACGGAAATCATGGCGGTCACGCACGGAGTCGAGGCTGCCCTGAGCTTGCTCGGCACCATGGGCGGCAACCGCTTCGGCAACTCGGTTGCCGTTCTGGGCGTCGGTCCGCTCGGTCTCTGTCATCTCATCAAAGCCCGCCTGCTCGGCGCCGGCACCCTGATCGCTACCGACGCGTTCAACTCCCGCCTGCGTATCGCAGAGGCGTTCGGGGCCAGCCTGACCTTCAACATCACCGCGACCGACCCCGATGAACGGGTCGCGCGCGTGCGCGAGGCCACCAATGGCCTCGGCGCCGATCTCGTGCTCTCCTGCAGCGGCGTACCGGAGGGCTTCCTCGAAGCGCTCCGGCTGGTCCGTGTCGGAGGCGTCGTGGTCGAAGCCGGTACGTTCGTCGATATGGGGCCGGTCAGCATCAACCCGAACTCCGATATCTGTACCCGCAATGTCAGCATCATCGGCATCGGCGGGGAAACCGCCACCTCCTATCTTCCCTCCATGCGTCTGATGGCGGCCAATCTGGACCGCCTGCCGTTTCATCGCATCGTCAGCCATCGACTGCCGCTCGTCCGTGCGCAGGAGGCCGTCGAGCTCGCCCAGACCGACGAGGCGATGAAGGTGGTTATTGCGCCGCACAGCGGATGAAACGGCAAGCGACGGAGTTCGCCAAACTCCCCACCATCGTGGACGTCGCCCAGCTCGCCGGGGTGTCCAAATCGACCGTATCGAACGTCATCCGCGACGCCGCCTGCGTCGCGCCGGCGATGCGCGCCCGCGTGACCGAGGCAATCGCCGCACTCGGCTACCGCCCGAACGTGCTGGCGCGCCAGCTCGTGCAGCAGCGCACCACCATGTTCGGCGTGGTGGTCGGTGATCTGGCGAACCCATTCCACGCCGAGATGGCGAAGCAGGTCGAGCAGCACGCCGCTGCGCGCGGCTATCGCGTCATGTTCGTCAATACCCAGGCCGACGAGGTGGACACGGCCGGCCTGGAAAAGCTGCTGGAATACCGCGTGGCCGGCATCCTCTTTCTCGCTCACGCCGGCATGTCGGAACGCGCGCGCCAACTCGTTGATGGCAAGCTGCCGGTCGTGTTCGTCACCTGCAGTGCGGAGTGGGGCGACGTCGTCTCCGGCGACGACCGCCGCGGTGCGGAAGACGCCACGCGGCACCTGGTTTCCCTGGGTCATCGCCGCATCGCCTATTTCGCCGATCCGATCGTGGAGGATGCCGCCGACCGGGCGCGCCGCGCGGGCTATCGCGCCGTCATGGCGGAGGCCGGGCTTCAGCCGGCGGTCTTTCATTGGCGCCGCTCGCCACCCGGATTGCTGCGCAACAACCGCGCGGTCACACCAGAGGATCTGCTGCTCGGCGACCGCCGGGTCACTGCCATTTTCTCGTCCAACGATCTCGGCGCGATCGAAATACTGGATTGCGCGGACCGGCTTGGTATCCGGGTCCCCGATCAGCTCTCGGTGGTCGGCTTCGACGATATTGTGTTGGCACGGCTGGCACGCATCAATCTCACGACGGTCGCCCAGCCGCAGGAGACGCTTGCCGAGCTGGCGATCGATATGCTCTCCGCACGTGTCACCGGAGGCCTGCCCGCTGACCCTGTCCGACGCACTGTCGAGCTGCAGCTCGTGGTGCGCGGATCGACCGCGCCGCCTGGGTAGCATATCCGCCTGAAATCTCCGGCAGCATGTCGGCAGTGCTGCCCCGTAGCGCAACTCTTCGATATGATGACAACCGAAATCGGAAATCGCAAATGGTTCCGTGCACCAGTGCGTGGATTTGCCACTCGTCAGCGCAAAGCTCTTCAACGAGAGCTAATCGAGGTTCGATTCGCTACGGTGACAGCTGGGTCTGTCAGCGGCTGGATCCACGTACGGAATCGCGGGCAACGTCGTTGAAATCCTGATACGCAAGAAAAGCGAAAAGAACGCCACAAGGAATGCTGCGACAACGTTACTTTTGATCCAGACCGCATCAGGATCCGCTTTCCATCTTGTCGGACGTCGTCGCGAAAGGCTAGCCTCCACTGTCCAGGCCCCGAGGAGGACGCGTGCGTCATCTCTGGCTGTTGCCGCTGTTTCTCCTTGCGGGATGCTATTATCCGTATGGACCGTATTATGGCTACGGCGGATATCCATATACGAGCCAGCCGTATAGCGGATATGCGCCCGGCTACTATGGCTCCAGCGCGCCGGCGCCTTCCTATAGCGGTCAGGAACCGTATCCAGGGGCGCAACAACCTTACTACGGCAATGCGCAGCCGTACACCGGATACCCGCCGGGCTACTATGGTTCCGGCTCGCCAGCGCCGTCCTATAGCGGGCAGCAACCGTATCCCGGGGCGCAACAGCCGTACTACGCCAATGGGCAGCCGGCTTATGGCGGCCCAGCCGCTAACGATCCCAACAACTGCGGTACACCTGACCAACCCATGCCGTGCCACGGACCTTATCGCTGATCGATCGAGCGGATAGCGGCCCGGTCGCTGGGAGAGCGGGCGAAGCCGGCGACTGAGAGACACCCCACCTCACCCCCGGCCGCCGCCCCAGCAGAGCGGTAGGTTGTGCATAGCCCCTCACCCCGCGCTCTCCGGACGGGAGAAGGCTATGGTTTCAGGCGTAGACGAAAGCGGCGTCGTTCAGGTTTGTCGCCGGAAAGGCGTCCTTCTCGGCCCAGTAGTCCTGGGTGTGAGCCCATTCGGGCTTGTCGCCGCGTTTGGGCAGCAGGTGCATGCCGCGCCGCATGTAGCCGGGGTTGAAGTTTTCCTCGTCGATCCAGGGAAGGATTTGCATGTCCTTGTCCTCGGGTCGGAGGGCGACCTCGACCTTCCTGGCGCCGCGCTGCTGCATGTGTTTCAGCAGACGACAGACGAAATCGCCGACCAGGTCGGAGCGGAGGGTCCAGCTCGCGCGGAAATAGCCGAACACCCAGACCATGTTCGGAATGCCGGTGAACATCATGCCGCGATAGGTCACGGTGTCGTTGAAATTCAGCTTCCGACCGTCGATGGTGAAATGGATGTCGCCGAGAACGCACAGATGGAAGCCGGTGGCGGTGACGATGATGTCGGCCTGGAGTTGCCGGCCGGATTTCAGCAGAATGCCGGTGTCCGTGAAGCGCTCGATTTCATCGGTGACGACCGAGGCCTTGCCGGACCGGATCGCCTGAAACAGGTCGCCGTCGGGGATAAAGGCGAGACGCTGCTGCCAGGGGCGGTAGCGGGGCGTGAAGTGGGTTGCCACGTCGTAGTCGGGGCCGAGTTGGGCGCGGGCGGCGTCCAGAAGTTCCTGGCGGACGCTGTCGGGTTCCTCAAAGGTGCGCCTGGTGAACAGGTCCTGATCGAGCAGGATGCGGCGGCGGACGATTTCGTGGATCCAGGTCTCGTCGACCTGCAACTGGCGCAGCTCTTCGGCCAGGGCGATGGCATTGCGGCCGGAGCGGAAATAGGTCGGTGAGCGCTGCAGCATGGTGATGTGGCCGCAGTCGGATGCCATGGCGGGGATGAGCGTCGCGGCGGTGGCACCGGAGCCGATCACCAGGATCTGCTTGCCCTCGTAGTCGAGGTCTTCGGGCCAGGCCTGCGGATGCACGATGCGGCCCCGGAAGGTCTCCATGCCGTCCCAGTGCGGGGTGTAGGGCTCCTCGTGGCGGTAGTAGCCCTGGCACATGTAAAGAAAGTTGGCGGTGAAACGGAATGGGGCGCCCGTATCAAGGCGGGCACCGTCGATGGTCCAGAGATTGTCGCGGCTCGACCAGGTGGCAGCGGTGATCTTGTGGCGGTAGCGGATATGGTGGGCGAGGCCGTTCTCCTTGATGACTTCGCCCATGTAGGCGAGGATTTCCTCGGCGGTGGCGATCGGAACGCCGGTCCAGGGCTTGAAGCGGTAGCCGAAGGTGTGCAGGTCGCTGTCCGAGCGGATGCCAGGGTATTTGTGGGTGATCCAGGTGCCGCCGAAGGTTTCCTGTGAGTCCAGCACCACGAAGCTGGTGCCGGGGCATTGGGTGGTCAGGTGATAGGCGCCGCCGATTCCGGAAATGCCGGCGCCGACGATCAGAACCTCGAAATGCTCGGTGCTGATCGCGGCGGTGTCGGTCAGGATGGGGGCATCGTTCATTGGGCAGGCCTTGTGCGCTGCGGCATTGTAACCCGGCGCCGCTGTCGGTCCAAACCGGCTGATTTGCCGACGGGTCCGGGCTCAGGCCGGAGCGCGATGGATGGCGTGCCAGCGGATCAGGCGCAGGACACCGGAGCGGAGCAGGTTGACGCGGCGCAGCCATAACTCGGCCTCCCGCGTCAGCAGAGCGGCGGAGGTGGAAGAGGGTTTGTCCCGCATTTCGCGCAGAGCGTCGCGCCACCCGCGGACCGTCAGCCGGATGTGCCGGCGGGAGATGTCTTCGGTGATGCGGACTTCGTATCCCAGCCGGCTGAGGACGCGGGTGACCATCTGTTCGGAGGGCAGTGCGGGGGCACGTTGCTCCAGGTGGCTCCAGGTGCGGATGGCCGGATCGGCGGGATCGAGCTGCGTGTCGGCGACGGTTTGCACGAGCACAATCTGCCCACCGAACCGGAGGGCAAGAGCCAGGGCGCCGAGGACGGGCTCTGCCAGCTTGCCGCGGATCGGATCGAAGGCCAGCGCGTGGTGGAACGACCGGTGCTGGAAGCGGGCGGTGGCGGGATCCCAGGGCTCGATCTCGGCGCGCCGGCCCAATCCCGATTGGAGCGACAGAGCGGCGGCGGCAGCGGCAAGATCAGGGTCCGCTTCGAACCCGGTCACCCAGGCGCCAAGATGGTTGACGATCGAGCAGGCAGCACCGCCCGGCCCGCAGCCGAGGAGCAGGAGACTGGTTGCCTCCGAAAGACCGAGAGGCGTGGCGACCCGGAGAACCTCCGTCTCCCCGCCCGGTAAAACGTAGCCGGTGCCCCATAGTTGGCCGGCAAGCTCGATCCGGGCCGGCGGCCAGAGCGCACGACGACCGGCGAGTGGAAGAGGGGCGGCGGTTGCAGGCTGTGTAATGGAAACCGATGGGGCAAACGCCCCAGGCTTATTAAACCACTCGCGCACCCCGGTGAGCAGCATGGCTGCTGAATTAACGAGAAACGATTGATGGAGAGTTTCGGTCAGGCAAATTCGGTCAGCACGTAGCGCACAGTCTCGGTGCCAGGGACTGAGGGTTTGTGGCGGTGTGCCGCGCCGGCGGGGATGTGCAGCATGTCGCCGGGCCCGGCTTCGATGGTGTGTGTTTCGAACGTGTACCGGATGCGGCCGGAGAGAATGAAGATGGAGTGGCCGGTTTCGCACCAGTCGGGCGCGGGTGCGCCGGGCGGGTCGGGTCCGCGTTCCTGGTAACGGAGCGTGATGCCGAACGGGGTGATTGCTTCGCGCAGTTTCAGGCGCTCGGTGGCTTGGTGCAACGGGTGGTCGGTGGCGCGATAGAGGTACGGGCTTTCTGACATGGGTTTATCCAAACAGATGTTGAGAGGCGATGCGCGCGCCCTCCGCGAGTGATCGCAGCTTGGCCCAGACGACATCTTCGGCGACGCGTCCGCGCCCGGCGGAGGTATCGAAGCCGCAGTCGGTGCCGGCAATGACCCGGGACGGGTCGCCCACTGCCCCCGCGACGCGTTCGATGCGCTCGGCGACAAGCTTGGGATGTTCGACGAAGTTGGTCAGCGTGTCGATGACGCCGGCCACGATGAGCTGGTCGGTGTCGCGCGGGATGGCGCGCAGGCAACCGGTCTCGTGCGCGTGGCGGGGGTTGGCGAACGGCAGCACGAAGCCACCGACCTTCGCCTGACGGATGGCGGGCAGGATTTCGTCGAGTGCGACGTCGCAGTCGTGCGGGCCTTCGTAGTTACCCCAGCAGGCGTGCAGGCGGACGCGATCGGCGGGAATGTTGGCGAGCGCGGCGTTGATGGTGGCGACGACGCGTTCGACGAAGCCGATGAAGTCGCCGAGCGGGCGGTCCTGGTAGGAGAGGTGGCGCTCCATCGCCAGGTCCGGCGCGTCGATCTGCAACAGGAAGCCGTGCGAAACTATGGTTTCATATTCGACTTGCAGCGCGGCGCCCAGGGCGGCGAGATAGGCGTCTTCGGTGTCGTACCAGGCGTTGCGCAGGGCGGCGGCGACGATACCGGGCGAGGGCGCGGTCATGAAGGGTTCGGCGAAGCCCGGGGTTTCGTCGAGCACGGCGCGGAAGTCGGCGCATTCGGTTTCGATCTGGGCGCGATCGATGTAGCGGATTTCGCCGATGGCCTCGGGCACGCGGTCGGTGTTGCTGACCGAGACGCCGACGGAGTCGTGTGCGGCTTTCCACGCGCGGAAGCCGGGATAATGGGAGACGTCGGCGAAGGTGCGTCGGCTCCAGCCGCCGCCGAAGCCGCTGAGGCGGTGGCGGAGATAAAGGAAGAACGCCTCGCGTTGCTGTTCGCCGTTGTTGCCGACGTCGATGCCGGCCTCAATCTGCTTCGGCACGACCCAGCGCAGGGCTTTGCGGCCTTCGGATGCGAGTTCAGCCGGATCGACGGGTTCGCCGCTGGCGCGGCGTGTGTACAGCTCGGTCAGCCGGGGTGGGCGCGGCAGGCTGCCGGTGTGGGTGGTGAGGATGCGGTTCGCGCTGCGCAGCATGGGAGGGTCCTCGAGCCCGTGTGACGGCTACTGCGGCGCCTGGCCCGGCGGCGCAGGAGCACACTGCAGCGTAATCTGCGAGGCGCCGTAGTTGAAGCTTGCGTCGACCGTGTGCGGATCGATCGCGGTCAAAGCGACGTTGAGGAAGGAGATTCCTCGGAACGAGACCGAGGAGCCGCCAGCGTTCGCCGGCAGCCAGCCGTTGTCGTGGAGTGGGCGGCCCGTCGGACCTGAGATGTCGTGCACCGCCCACTGGCCGTTGTTCTCGCCGATGATGTAGCGCACCTCGTGAAGTTCGATGACGCCGCTGCACACCTGCCCGCTGACCTGCTGGAGCAGGGTGCTGACCGGCTGGGTGGGAGCGACCGTGCATCCGGCCATGAACAGCGGCGCCAGGATGGCGAAGGCTGCTCCGCCAGCGGCGACCGGTGTTTTCATCCCTGCCATTGCAGGATGTAGAGGCCGGCATCGTAGTCGGTGGCATAGATCAGACCGTCGGCGGCGACGAACAGGTCGGCGGTGTGGCGCATTTTGGCGCGGCCACGGAGCGGTTCCATCCAGCGTGTGGGCATCGGCGGGACGAAATGGCCGATTTCTTCCGGGCGGAACGGGTCGGTGATGTCGTAGGCGCGTACGCCGGCGCTCTGGTACGTGGCGAAGATGGTGGTGGAGCTTTGGAACGAGCCGGGCCGGTTTTCGTGCAGATTGTGCGGGCCGAACTGGCCGCCCTTGGCGACGTAGTCCTGGTCGCGCGGGATCGGGAAGGTGGCGATCGATATCGGATTGGACTTCTCGCGAATATCGAATACCCAGATGCGCTTCATCGGGTCCTGGTCGATGTTCATCACCGCCTCGTCGGCGACGACGCACAGGTTGCGGTCGTGCAGCGGCAGCGCGCTGTGCGTGCCGCCGCCGAACGGCGGGCACCAGGTGCGGTGGGCGATCAGGGCGGGGGCGGATTTGTCGGACATGTCCAGGATGGTCAGGCCACCGTCGCGCCAGCTTCCATAGGCGATATCATCCGCGACGACCGCATGGTGCAGGGCGACGCGGTGGGTCCAGGTTTTGGTTTCGCCGGCCGCGGCGTTCATGCCGGGGATCCACCAGCGGCCGCTTTCGCGCGGACGGGTGGGATCGGCCAGATCGATGACGATAAGGATGTGGTCGGTGAAGCCATCGAGCAGGGCGGAGGCATAGGCGTAGCGGCCGCCGGTCCACCAGATGCGGTGCAGGCCGAGGCCTTCCACCTCCAGGAAGCCGATCGCGCGCGGGTTGGCCGGATCGCTGATGTCGTAGATGCGCATGCCGGCGGAGAAATCCTGCCCGCGGATGCCGTAGCGGCGGCTGTCCACGCGGTCGGGGGAGCTGCCGTAATACTCCTTGATGGACATGAGGGCTTTGAGGTCGAGTTCCTCGATCACCAGCAGGAGGTCGTTGGCGGCCTGGAGATGCATGCACCAGGAGTTCGGGTGGATGGGGAGGAAGTTGACCGGTTTCGGGGCGCGCGGGTCGCGCACGTCGGTGACCGCGACGCCGCGGCTGGTGCGGGTGCCGAGATAGGCGTGGCCGCGGGAGACCATGACCTGCACGCAGTCACCGTGGCCGTCGTTGTCGGTGTGGCCGACGAACGTCATGTTGCGGGCTGATTCGGGGTTCATGGGTGCTCCCGCGTGTTTGCGGAAGCGTACACGGTTGGGGCGGGTTGCTCTAGTCCGCGACAGAAATGCGTCGGTGGCGAGACCCGGCCATGACGGTCGGCGGCGGCCTAGCCGATCACCACCATGCCCCAATTCGGATGCAGCACCTGCCCGGAAAAATAGGACGCGTCGCCGGAGGCGAGAAAGATATAAGCCGGTGCCACCTCGTCGGGCTCGCCGGCGCGCCCCATGGGCGCCTGCTGGCCGTGGTTGGCGGTTTTTCCGGGCGGATAGCTGGCGGGGATCAGCGGCGTCCAGATCGGGCCGGGAGCGACTGCGTTGACGCGGATTTTCCGTTTTTCGAGCTGCCTGGCAAGCGAGCGGGTGAACGCCACGATGGCGCCCTTCGTGCTGCTGTAGTCGAGCACTTGCTGATTGCCTTGATAGGCGGAGACAGAGGCAGTGTTGATGATCGCAGAGCCGTCCGGCATTTCCGGCAGCGCGGCGCGCGTGAGATAGAACTGCGCGAAAATGTTGGTGCGGAAGGTGCGTTCAAGCTGTTCGTCGGTGATGTCCTCAAGCTTTTCGGCCATGTGCTGCTCGCCGGCATTGTTGACGAGGATGTCGATGCGGCCGAGTTTGCCGATCACCTGACGGACCACCTCGCGGGTGAAATCGGAGTTGCCGATATCGCCGGGAATGGCGAGCGCGCGGCGGCCTTCGGCTTCGATGAGGCGGACCGTTTCCTGCGCGTCATCGTGCTCATCCAGATAGGTGATCGCGACGTCCGCGCCTTCTTTGGCGAAACCGATCGCGACGGCGCGGCCGACACCGGAATCGCCGCCGGTAATGAGCGCAATCTTGCCGTCAAGCTTGCCGGCGCCGTTGTAGTTGCGCATTTCCGCCTGCGGTCGCGGCTCCATCTGGGCGCCTGGCTGCCTGGTTGCCGGTCCTGTTGCGGCGGCTTGCGGACGGTTTCGCTCATCGGGTCCTCCTGTCGTGATGGGCTATCCGGGGCCAACGGGAGTGCTTTGGCTCCGTTGCATCACAGGGGCGCGCGCTGTAGGCCGCGGGCGGACGTGCTATTGAACGGGTGGATGTGAACCAGGAGGAAATCAGGATGGCAAAGCAACCTTCGACGGCATCACGTGACCGAGTGCGCAACACGGTGCCCAAGCTGGTGCAGGCCACGGAGGAGTGGCTGTTCGGCGATATCTGGGAACGGCCCGAATTGTCCAAACGCGACCGCAGCCTGGTGACCTGTGCGATACTGGTGGGGACGTATCGGCCGGAGCAGTTGCGCGGCCACTTGCAACGGGCGCTGGCGAACGGGCTGACCAAGCAGGAATTGTCGGAGATGATTACGCATGTAGCGTTCTACGCCGGCTGGCCGTGCGCGATGACAGCGGCGAACGTGGCGCGGGAGGTGTTCGAGGAGCACGAGTAAGAGAGAAAAGAAAGGTTCACCACGGAGTCACGGAGACACCGAGATCAACTTACTAAATGAACCGGTCCTCCGTGTCTCGGCGCCTCCGTGGTGAATCTTCGAACTCGTCCGCGCGGCACACTGCAACGCAGGAGGGAGCAATGGTGCATATCGGCTTTATCGGGCTTGGTACCATGGGGGCCAGCATGGCCGCCAATCTTCAAAAAGCCGGGCACAGGCTGGTTGTGAACGATGTGCGGCGCGCCTCTGCAGCGCGGCACATGCAGGCGGGCGCAAGCTGGGCCGATACGCCGCGTGCGCTGGCCGAGCAGTCGGACGTGGTGTTCACATCGTTGCCGGGGCCGCCAGAGGTGGAGGCGGTGGCACTCGGCCCCAACGGGCTGATCGGCGGGATGCGGGCGGGGGCAGCGTATTTCGACCTGACCACGAATGCGCCGGCCACGGTGCGGAAAGTGCATGCGGCGTTCGTCGAAAAGGGCGCGCATGCGTTGGATGCGCCGGTCAGTGGCGGGCCGCGCGGGGCGGCCAGCGGCAAGCTGGCGATCTGGGTCGGCGGCGAGCAAAGCGTGTTCGAGCAGTGGAAGCCCGTGCTCGACGCGATCGGCGATCAGGCGCGGTATGTCGGGCCGATCGGCGCCGGGTCGGTGGCGAAGCTGGTGCATAACTGCCTGGGCTACATCCTGACGACAGGCCTGGCCGAGGTGTTCACGATGGGGGTGAAGGCCGGGATCGAGCCACTGGCGATCTGGGAGGCGGTGCGCCAGGGCGCACTGGGCCGCCGCGGTGCGTTCGACGGCATGCCCGACCAGTTCCTGTCCGGGCAGTATGATCCGCCGGCGTTTGCGTTGCGGCTGGCCCACAAGGACGTTTCCCTGGCATGCGCGCTGGGGCGCGAGGTGGGCGTGCCGATGCGGCTGGCCAACCTGGTACTGGCGGAAATGATGGAGGCAATAAACCGCGGATGGGGCGAGCGGGATTCGCGCTCGGCGATGCTGTTGCAAGTGGAACGGGCCGGCGTGGCAATCGATGTGCACCCTCAGCGACTGGCCGAGGCGGTGGAGGGGATGAAGCGGTGAACGAACTGCCGCGGTCGGTGCTGCTGGCCGGCGCTTCGAACGTGCGCGATCTGGGGGGCTGGCCGGCCGAGGGCGGGCGGGTGCGGTTCGGGCGCGTCTTCCGTGGCGCGGCGCTGTCGGCGCTGACCGAGGCGGACGAAGCGACGCTGAGCGGGCTGGGGGTGC
Organism: uncultured Pseudomonadota bacterium; assembly: GCA_963810715.1. Lineage (GTDB taxonomy): Bacteria > Pseudomonadota > Alphaproteobacteria > Acetobacterales > Acetobacteraceae > DATDIC01. The sequence continues at coordinate 87,956 of CAWEOZ010000010.1, forward strand.
GGATTGTATGTGATCTGCGGGGCGCCGCGGAATGTGCGGTTGCGCCGACACGGCTCACTGGCGCGATGATCCATTCGTTGCCGATCGAGGCGTCGGTGGGTGCGTCGCTGCTGGATATCGCCGCCACACGCGAAGCGACCGGCGAGGACGTGCTGGTGCTGATGCGCCAGGCGTACACGGCGTATGCGCTGGAGTGGGGGCATCGCTATCGGGTGATGTTCGATCTGCTGGCTGACGGGCCGGGGGCGTTGCTACTGCACTGCTCGGCCGGTAAGGACCGGACCGGGTTCGGCGCGGCGCTGATCCTGACCGCGCTGGGGGTGCCGCACGAGGCGGTGATGGAGGATTATCTGGCCAGCAACCGGTTGTGGCGGCGAGATGCCGAAATGGCGGCCGGGTTGCCGCCGGAGATCGCCGCGCAGTTGCTGCTGGTGCGCGCCGAGCTGCTGGAGGCGGCGCTGGCGGCGATCGAGGCGGCGCATGGCGGGTTCGAGCGGTACGCTGAAACGGAGCTGGGACTGGATGCGCCTAAGCGGCAGAGGCTGCGGGACAAGCTGATCGAGCGCGTCTCGTAGCGCTCTACCATCCCTCGACCGCCACATTTTCGGCGCCGGTTCACCTTGACCAGCCGGTCGCCGTCCGCCCATTCTCCGCCTACAGGCCGCCGCGATGGCGGCCATTCAGGCGCGACATGGCGGCAAAAAGGGGGACACGATGCCTCAGGTATCCCTGACGGTGAACGGGAAGCAGCACCGGGTCGAGGTGGAAAACCGCACCCTTCTGGTCGAACTGCTGCGCGAAAAGCTCCGTCTGACCGGCACGCACGTGGGCTGCGATACCAGCCAGTGCGGCGCCTGCGTGGTGCACCTCAACGGCGAATCCGTGAAGGCGTGCACGATGCTCGCGGTGCAGGCCGACGGGGCCCAGGTACTCACGATCGAGGGGCTGGCGAAGCCTGACGGCACGTTGCACCCGATGCAGGAGATGTTCCGGGAACACCATGCCTTGCAGTGCGGCTTCTGCACGCCGGGAATGGTCATGAGCGCCATCGACCTGGTGCAAAGCCATCCGGAAGGGTTGAGCGAGAAGCAGATCCGCGAAGGGCTGGAAGGCAATCTGTGCCGCTGTACCGGCTATCATAACATCGTCAAGGCGATCGCCGCAGCGTGGCCGCTGATGCATGGCAAGCAGATTCCGGCGGCGGCGGAATAAGAAAGCCCAAGGGGAAACACGAGGGGGACACGCAGATGGGCTTCGAAGGGATTGGCGCCGCCGTCCGCCGCAAGGAGGATGCGCGGTTCCTCGCCGGGCGCGGGCATTATACGGACGATATCAACCGGCCGGGCCAGCTTTATGCGGCGATCCGGCGGTCCGACCGGCCGCACGCGCGGATCGTGCGCATCGACAGCGCCGAGGCACAGGGAATGCCGGGCGTGGTGGCGGTGTTCACCGGGGCGGATATGCAGGCCGAGAATATCGGCGGGCTGCCGTGCGGATGGCAGATCCACAGCAAGGATGGCTCGCCGATGGCCGAGCCGCCGCATCCGGTGCTGGCGGTGGGCAAGGTACGGCACGTGGGCGATCCTGTCGCGGTGGTTGTGGCGGAAACCAAACAGGCGGCCCGGGATGCGGCCGAGACGATCGATATCGAGTTCGAGGATTTGCCGGCGGCGGCCAATCTGCGTGACGCTCTGGCGCCGGGCGCGCCGCAGGTCCACGACGATGTGGCGGGCAATTTGTGCTACGACTGGCACCTGGGCGACAAAGCCCTTGTGGACCAGGCGTTCGCGAAAGCCGCGCGGGTCGTGAAGCTGGAGCTGACCAACAACCGGCTGATCCCGAACGCAATGGAACCGCGTGCGGCGGTGGGCGATTTCGATCCGACGTCGGGCGACTACACGCTGTACACCACCAGCCAGAACCCGCACGTGATCCGCCTGCTGATGGGCGCGTTCGTGCTGCACATTCCGGAGAACCGGCTGCGCGTGGTGGCGCCCGACGTGGGCGGCGGATTTGGTTCCAAAATATATCACTATGCCGAGGAGGCGATCGTCACCTGGGCGGCGGGCAAGGTGCGCCTGCCGGTGAAATGGACGGCGGACCGCACCGAAAGCTTCATGTCCGACGCGCACGGGCGCGACCACGAGACGACGGCCGAGATGGCGCTGGACGCGGAGGGGAATTTCCTGGCGCTGCGCGTATCGACGCTGTCCAACATGGGGGCATATCTCTCGACCTTCGCGCCGTGCATTCCGACCTACCTGTATGCCACGCTGCTGGCGGGCGTGTACAAAACTCCGGCGATCTACTGCGAGGTAAAGGCGGTGTTCACCAACACCGTGCCGGTGGATGCGTATCGCGGCGCGGGCCGACCGGAGGCGACCTACCTGCTTGAGCGGCTGGTCGATGTGATTGCGCATGATACCGGTATGGACCGGGTGGAGATCAGGCGGCGGAACTTCATTCCAGCCGATGCGTTCCCGTACCAGACCCCGGTAGCGCTGCAATATGACAGCGGCAACTACCAGGCGACCCTGAATACGGCGTTGAAGGCAGCGGACTACGCGGGGTTCGAAAATCGCCGCCGAGAGGCAGCGGCGCGCGGGCGGCTGCGTGGGATCGGGGTTTCCACCTATATCGAGGCGTGCGGCATCGCGCCGTCGGCTGTGGTGGGATCGCTCGGTGCGCGGGCGGGACTGTATGAATGCGCCAATGTCCGCGTGCATCCGACCGGCAGTGTCACCGTGTTCACCGGTTCGCACAGCCATGGCCAGGGGCACGAAACGACGTTCGCACAGCTCGTGCACGAGCAGCTCGGCGTGCCGTTCGACCAGATCGAGGTGGTGCACGGCGATACGGCGAAGATCCCGTTCGGCATGGGCACTTATGGCAGCCGCAGCCTCGCCGTGGGCGGCAGCGCGATGGTGAAGGCGATGGACAAGATCGTTGCGAAAGGCAAGAAGATCGCTGCCCATCTGCTGGAAGCCTCGGCCGAGGATATCGAGTTCAAGGACGGCACGTTCTCGGTTGCCGGCACCGATCGGTCGAAGACGCTGACCGATATTTCGCTGGCTGCCTATGTGCCGCACAACTACCCGATCGACGAGCTGGAGCCGGGACTGGAAGAGACCGCGTTCTACGATCCGAAGAACTTCACCTTCCCCGCCGGATGTCACGTGACTGAGGTGGAGATCGACGCTGAAACCGGCGTGGCGGAAGTGGTGAATTTCGTCGCGGTGGATGACGTGGGGCGGGTGATCAACCCGATGATCGTGGAGGGCCAGGTGCAGGGCGGCGTCGCCCAAGGGATCGGCCAGGCGCTGCTGGAACACGCGGTGTACGACAAGCAAGGCCAACTGCTGAGTGGCTCGATGATGGACTATACCCTGCCGCGGGCCAATGATCTTCCCAACATTGCCGTGGCGACCGAAACCACGCTGTGCACGCATAACCCGCTGGGTGTGAAAGGGTGCGGCGAGGTCGGCGCGATCGGCAGCCCGCCGGCGGTGATCAACGCGGTAGTCGATGCGTTGCGCGACTACGGCGTGCGGCATATCGAGATGCCGGCGACGGGACCGAAGATATGGTCCATCCTGGAGGCTGGGCGGCCGAAGATGGCGGCGGAATAACGCGAACCGAGGGACAGCACGATGTACGACTTCAGCTATCAGAGCCCGGCCAGCGTCGATGCGGCGGCAACTGTGCTGGCGGGAGACCCGGAGGCGAAGGCACTGGCGGGCGGCATGACGCTGCTTCCGGTGCTCAAGCAGCGCCTGAACCGGCCCTCGATCGTGGTCGATCTGGCAAAGGTCGGGCTCGCCGGCATCACCGCTTCCGGCAACACGGTCACGATCGGCGCCATGACGACGCACGCAACGGTCGCGAAATCCCCCGCAGTGCGCAGCAAGATTCCCGGGCTGGCCTATCTCGCCTCGCTGATCGGCGACGAGCAGGTGCGCCATCGGGGCACCATCGGCGGCAGCCTGGCCAACAACGATCCGGCCGCCTGCTATCCGGCGGCGGCGCTGGCGCTGAATGCGACCATCAAAACCAACAAGCGCGAGATCAAGGCAGACGATTTCTTCCGGGGCATGTTTGCGACGGCTCTGGAGCAGGGCGAGTTGATTACTTCGGTTACTTTCCCGGTACCGGAGAAGTCGGCCTATGAGAAGTTCCGCAACCCGGCCTCGCGGTACCCGATCGTCGGGGTGTTCGTGGCGAAGGTCCCGTCAGGCGTGCGGCTCGCCATCACCGGCGCGGGGCAGAATGGCGTGTTCCGCCACAAGGAGATGGAGCAGGCGCTCTCGGCCAGGTTTTCGCCCGAAGCGATTGCCGGCATCAGCACACCGGCGGATGGGCTGAACAGCGACATCCATGCCAGCTCTGAATACCGCGCGCATCTGTGCGGCGTGATCGCCCGCCGCGCAGTGGCAAAAGCAGCTTGAGGCGCCGCCGGCACAGCGAGCTGCTCCGCCACCTTGTGCGCGGTGACGCCGGGCGAGGTCCCGGACAGGGGATCTCTGCTGGGCTGGAGGCGTTATTCGGGCGGATCGGGCACAATGGCGGCCCGCCCCTGGACGCGGACGAAGACCCCGGCGCGGTTTCCTGGCGCGGCTGGTGCTGGCGGCGGGCGCACAAGCGCGCCTGGAAGACACCTGCACGGGAAATCGCGCTGCGCCGGCTCGCCCGGGCGGAGGAACTCGGGATATCCTACCGCGAGTACACGCTCGAGATATTGGAGCGTGGCGTTTATCTCTGATCGGATGGTGTCGGTCGCATGCCTTGCCATGTCGTTGTCATAGGCGCCGGCATCATCGGTGCCGCGAGCGCGGCCGAGCTGTTGCGCGACGGTCATCGGGTAACGATTCTGGAACCGGGAGAGCCGGGCGGCGAGCAGGCGGCGAGCTACGGCAATGGATGCTGGCTGAGTCCCTGCTCGGTGCTGCCGGTCTCCATGCCGGGCATCTGGCGCAAGGTGCCGGGCTGGCTGGCAGACCCGCTCGGCCCTCTGACGATCCGCTGGAACTATCTTCCCCGGCTGCTGCCGTGGCTGTGGCGCTTCCTCCGTTCGGGCGCCACCGAGGCACGCGTGGCGATCACGGCCCGGGCGCTACGACCGCTCGTGGAACATTCGCCGGAGCGGCATCTGAAGCTGGCGCGGGAGGCGGGCGTCGCTGACCTGATCCAGCGGCAGGGCCTGTTGTATGTGTTCCCCGATCGCGCGGCGTTCGAGGCGGAGGCGCTGAGCTGGCGATTGCGGCGGGAAAACGGCGTGCAATGGATGGAGCTGGAGGAAGACGAGCTGCGCCAGCGCGAACCGGCGCTGGACCGGCGATACACATTCGGCGCGTTCGTTGAAGACGGCGGTCATTGCCTCAATCCTGGCGCCTACGTCGATGCCCTGATCCGCGCGGCGGTGGCAGGCGGCGCGGAGTTGCGCCGGGCGCGGGCGGTGGGATTCCGCATTGAGGACCGGCGGCTGCGGGCGGTGCGCACCGACCAGGGAGAGATTGCCTGCGACCGGGCAGTGATCGCAGCAGGCGCGCGATCGCGCGGACTTGCCGCCGCCGCCGGCGATCGCGTGCCGTTGGAGACCGAACGCGGCTATCACGCCATTATCGAGCACCCCGAGAGCGGCCCACGGCATCCGATAATGCCGAGCGACGGCAAGATGTCGGTTACGATGATGGCGCAGGGGCTGCGCATCGCCGGACAGGTGGAGCTGGCGGGGTTGGAGGCGGCGCCGAACTGGCGGCGGGCGGAGATTTTGCGGGATTTCGCGCTCCGCATGTGGCCGGGCTTGCCGCGGGACCTGTCGGCGGGCCGTGTGAAGCTGTGGATGGGGCATCGGCCGTCCACGCCGGACGGGCTGCCCTGCATCGGACCGGCAAGCGGGTGTCCGGACGTGATCCACGCGTATGGCCACGGGCATATCGGGCTCGCCTCCGGCGCCGCGACGGGGAGGCTGGTGGCGGACCTGGTGGGAGGCCGCCCGCCATTCATCGATCCGGCGCCTTATTCGGTGCGGCGATTTCGATAGCTGGACGAGGTTTCATGCCGCGGCGCGCGGCGGGTGAAGCGGAGGCCGCTAAGCCCATTGGATGAACGCAGGGGATTGCACGATATGATCAGGTACGCACTGGCCGCGGCGTTGATGTTTGGCGGAATCGGCACAGGGTTTGCAGCGACGCTGAAGGTGGGTGCGAACGAGGAGTACAAGATGCCGAGCGCGGCGATCGCGCGGGCCGCGGACGGCGATACTGTGGCGATCGATCCGGGAACCTATTTCGATTGCGCGCTGGTGCGGCAGAGCAATCTTACCATCGAGGGCATCGGACCAAACGTGGTGATGACCGACAAAGTATGCCGCGGAAAGGCGCTGCTGATCACCAACGGGAATAACATCACCATTCGTAACCTGACGCTCCAGCGGGCCCGCGTGCCGGCCCAGAACGGCGCCGGCATCCGGGCGCAGGGCGGCAAGCTGACGATCGAGAACACACGGTTCCTGGACAACGAGGACGGTATCCTGATTGCGAAGAATCCCGAGGCGTCGGTGCGAATCATCGGCAGCGAGTTCGTTGGCAACGGCAAGTGCGGGAAGGACTGCGCGCACGGCGTCTATGCCGGACCGATCGGGTCGCTGGATGTGGAGAGATCGCGGTTCTTCGATACGCAAGCGGGGCACAGCATCAAGTCGCGGGCGGCGAAGACGGTGGTGCTGAACTGCGATATCGAGGACGGGCCGAGCGGGACCTCCAGCTACCAGATCGACGTGCCGAACGGCGGTGACGTGATGATCGAGGGCAACAAGCTGGAGAAGGGCCCGCACGCGCAGAACTGGGCAACGTCGATTTCGATCGGCGAAGGCGGGGCGAGTCATCCCTCGGACGGGCTGGTGATCCGGAATAACACGCTGATCAACAATACCGGGCATGAGACCACGTTCGTGCGCAATATCACTGCCACCCCGGCGCAGCTTTCGGGCAACGTGTTTCAGGGGGGAAAGGTGATTCCGCTGGCCGGAGATGGGTCCGTGCGGTGATGGGGTGTGGGCGGGAAACAGCAGCGACGCCGGGTGGGATCAGGTCGGGGCCGGCTGCCTTCCGCGTAGCGGGACAGGAAGCAGGTTGTCGAATCCGTCGCGGATGATGGCCTGATAAAGTCGGGCCAGGGCAGCCGGCATGCGGGATTCGCGCGCCTCACGCAGCGCGGCGACCTGGCGCCGGTAGCGCTCCTGGTCCATGCCCGATAGCACCTGCTCCAACGCGCTGCGCATTCCATCATGGTCGTTGCATAGGTAACCGATGTCGCCGTGACGGGCGAACAGCTCGGCCACGATCGGCAGGTTGGTGGCAATGATAGGCCTGGTCCAGGTCATGGCGTCCAGCAGCGCGCCGCTGGCGGACAGGTTGTAGTAGCCGGGCCGGAACGGCAGGAACGCGAAATGGATGCGGGCGAGACGATCGAGGAACTCCTGCCTCGGCAGATGTTCGGTGGATACAGGGCTGTCGAGCAGGGCGAAACGATTGAGCTCGGCGCCGGGTGGGACCCGGCCGATCAGGTGAAATTCGATGGCGTCGCCGTAGCGCGCCTTGAAGTCGCGCGCGACTTCGAGAAACGTGCTGATTCCCTTGGCCTCGGTCGCCTGGCCGACGAAGCCGATGCGCACGGGGCGGGCGAGACGCGGTTCCGGCACTAGCGGCAGTTCGGCGACGTTGATCGGAAGAGGCAGTCACATCGGTGCGCTTCGCTGCCTCGGGTGCCAGACGGGCGAGTTCCTGGCGGATTGCATCTTCCAGCACCAGGAAACGCAAGTTCCGAGGGCCGCGTGCCCGCATCATCGAAGGCAGGTCCAGGGTACGGGTGAGCGGATTGCGCGACCGCCAGCCGAACAGGCTGTTGAGGTCGCCATGCAGTCCGACCTGTACGCCGACAGGGCGGCGCGAAAGTCGCAGCAGCGTCGCGGCGGCGAAGATCGCGGTCGAGGTGGCGGAGATCAGCAGGATAAGGCAGGGCTCGTGGCGTGGGACGGCCCGCAGGGCGGTGCGCAGGATGCGAACTTCGCTAGCCAGGCGGCGGAGGGAGACGATGTGCGGGCGGTGGAGGTAGCTCTGGTCCAGAGTGATGGGGTGGAATGATAGCCCCCCCAAACGGGGCGAGACGAGGGCGGTGTCACATTGCAGTTCGTGCAGGTGCGTGGGGTCGGCGAAGACCCGGATCTGCTGGTCGGGAAACGCGTCCGAGATCGTCTGGATCGTGGCACTGTTGCCGGGTGCGTGGAGTGTGCCGGTCCAGGTCGGCTCGACTACGAGGATCACCGGGTGGTGGCCGTCCATCCCGGCTCGAACTGACGGGGACGCAGGCCGGCATGGAACCAGGTGATCAGTGAATAGATGTCGAAGATGGGCACCTGCAGCTCCTCGCGCAGGGAATGCGCATAGGGCGGCATGTTGGTGCACTCCAGCACGATGGCGCCGAGATTGGGGTGCTTGCCTCTGAGTTCGCGTCCGGCGTTGAGGATGTCCTGTGCAGCGAGGTCCACGTCCATGTCCTGGCTTTCGCCGCGGATCAGGACACGGAAGAATTCCCTGCCCTGCTCGGTGCCGACGATCGGCGTGTCCAGCGGGACATCGACCGCCTGCAGGTGGCTGGGCGTGAGCGAGCCGGCGGAGACGGTGATGATCCCGACGTGCTGGCCCGGCGGCAGGATGGCCTGCACCCAGGGGACCTGCATGAGCGCGCTGGTGGCGACGGGCACGCAGACATGGGCGGCGAGTTCGCGCTGAAACAGGGAGAGGAAGCCGCAGTTGGTGGTGATCGCCTCGGCACCGTCGCGCACGAGATCGGTGGCGGCGGCGAGGAAATCGTCACGCAGGCCGCCGGCGCCGTCGAGCACCACGCGTTCCGGCGTGGCGCCGCGGACGACGCGGTAGAGCACCGGGAAGGGCCAGGTAACGGCGTTACCCATGTCGCCAGGCACGCGGGGGAAGCGGGCCTCGAGCATCAGAATGCCCAGCGGGGCACCGTAGATGGCCTTGCCACCACGGGCGATGCGCGGGCGCGGTGGGGACGTGGTCATGGCTTACGCGGTAGCCATCTGCGTGACGGCGGGCTCGGTGCGCGCTTCCACACGGCAGAGATCGTGAACCTCGCGCCAGGTGGCCGGTCGTCCGCCGAGATCGCGCTGAAAAAAATCGTAGAACTCGTCGAGCCAGGCGAGGAACCGGGTGAGGTCTTCCGACGTGCGGACGTACGGGGTGCAGCCGGGAAGCAGGGAAGGGCTGTGGTAGGTCAGGACGAAGATCTTCTGCCCCCGGGCCGAGAGATGGCGGACGAGCCGCTTGGCTTCCTCGATCAGGATGCCCTCGGGGGTCAGCCTGATCCGTTCGAGGACGCCGACACGCGACATCAAGGCGGGCCAATACATGGTTTCGCTGAAGCGGCTGAACAGGGCGCGGCGCAGGAGCGGGGACGGATCGGCCAACCGTCCGACGAACCCGGCGGTACTGGGGATTTCGAGGATCGTGCGATCGGCGTCGATCCAGTAAGGCGCCATGGAGCTGAAGCCCAGATAATCGGGCCCGCCCTGGAGCGCGAAGCTCCAGCGCGGCATGACGCTGCTGTCGGCGAGGTAGCCGAGCTGCCGCAGGATATCCCCGGTACGCGGGCCAGCGCCGAAGCGGCCGGCACGGTAGATGCGCGGACGCACATCCAGCCCGTCTTCGATCGCGCGCGTCAGCACGTTGAGTTTCTCATATTCCAGCGCGACCGGCAGATTGCCCGGATAGGTATTGCGGGCGGTGAGCTCCTCGGTGAGCGGGGGGGTAACCCAGGCGTGAAGCTGAGCGCCGACGTCGCATTTCTGGTGCTGCAGCAGCTCGCGCAGCGGCGCGCATCCATCTTCCTGGACCGCGACCGGGTAGTCGATCAGATATGTCGGGACGACTCCGTAGCGTTCAAAGACCCGATGAGCGAGAAACTGCTCGGCCATCGAGCGGACGTCGGCCGCGGCGCGCTCGAAGGGCTGCCTGTTCCAATCGAAAGCTTCTTCGGCGTCGATCAGGGTGACTATCAGCGGTGGCGTGGAACGCTGGAAGTGCGCCGGTGCGTGCAGCCGCTTGTCAACGACGGAGGCGCTGCAGCCGAGTTGGCGGAGATACTCCCATTCCGGAGCGTCCGGATGCACCCGGTCGGACGCGCTGTCGGAAGGCAGGTCATAGACCTGAAGATAACGCCGGGCCACGCGAGGCATGTCGAATGTGGCGCGCACGTAGTCGCGGGCTCGGCTGCCGATCCGGCGCCGAAGTTCGGCGTCCGCCGCCAGACGGAGGACGGCACTCAGGTAACCGGGCTCGTCGCTGAAAAAAATTCCTGTTGCTTCATTAGTAACGAACAGATCGTTTACGCCCGGAAGGTGACGCACGACGACCGGCAGTCCGTTGATCTGGGCCTCCGGGACCACCATCCCAAACCCTTCCTGATGAGAGGCGAAGGTCATGATATCGGCGGCCTGGAAATAGGAGTGAACGTCCGACACTTCGCCCACAAAGCGAATATGATCTCGGGTGCCGTCGCGCGCGATGACGGCGTGGAATTCCTTGGCGTAGACCGGGTCTATTTCCGGCCCCACCATCACAAGAAAAGTCTCGGGATGGACGCGCAGGATTTCCGGCAGCGTGCGGATGAGCAGCAACGGGTCTTTGCGCCGGTTGAGCGCACCGACGAAGATCAGCACCAGCGCATTCTCGGGAATGCCGAGTTGGGAGCGGATCGCCAGGCGGGCGGTTGGATCTGGCCGTGGATCGTTGATTCCACATGGTATGAGATAGCAACGATCTGGAGGAATGACCTGCGACAATTCCGTATGAAGTCTGGGATTGATGGAAATCACCGCATCGAACAGACGGAACAACCGCGACACAACGGAGTGCCGAGACGGGCGGTAGCGGCTGACCAGGACGGGAACGCTGTCATCCAGCGTGGAGGATAGCACCAGGCGACGACGAAACAACTTGGTAAGGACGTAGCTGATGAAGCACCAGTCGGCGTGGGTACGGATATGGACGGTATCGTAGCGATGCAGGTGACGCAGGAACCAGGCCAGCAGTGCGAATTCCTGCCGCCACGCAGTCAGCGGTCGGCGGCTGAGATAGTAGATGCGGTTCAGGGTGGAGCAGGCGCGCGGTGGTTCGGGTGGCTCGGGCGTAGCGGTGACCAGCAGGTCATGCTGCACGTCAGGGGCGAGCACCTGCATGAAGCCGGTGCAGCGCTCCATGAACGCGCCCTCGCCGGTGAAACGCGGACGATAGTATTTGAGGACGTGCAGGACGCGAATGGATCGTGGCATGGACCTGCTTGTTGGTTCAGTCCCGTCCGCTTTCGCGGGTGGCCGGCAGAGGCTGTTTCGGGTCGGGGCAGATGGACCCCGCTGCTTCCAGCATAGCAGTGAAATAGCTGATCGTTCGTAGCAACCCATCTTCCAGTTTCGTGGTCGGTTCCCATCCAAGCAGATGCCGGACGTGGGAAATGTCCGGGCAGCGCTGCAACGGGTCGTCCTGCGGCAGCGGCCGATGGACGATCGACGAATGCGAGCCGGTGAGCCGGATAACGAGCTCGGCCAGTTCCTTCACGGTAATCTCGTTCGGGTTGCCTATATTGAGCGGGCCGACCACGCCGTCATCGGCAGCCATCAAACGCATCAGTCCGTCGATCAGGTCATCGACGTAGCAGAAGGAGCGGGTCTGGCGGCCGTCGCCATAGAGCGTGATCGGCTGATCCTGGAGCGCCTGGACGATGAAGTTGGAGACGACGCGGCCATCGTCGGGATGCATGCGCGGTCCATAGGTGTTGAAGATGCGGGCAACCTTGATGCGAGTCTTATGCTGGCGGAGATAGTCGAAAAACAGGGTTTCGGCGCAGCGCTTGCCTTCGTCGTAACAGGCGCGCGGGCCGAGCGGGTTGACGTTGCCCCGGTAATCCTCGGTCTGCGGGTGGACCGTGGGATCGCCATAAACTTCGCTGGTGGAGGCCTGGAGGATGCGGGCGCCGACCCGCTTCGCCAGGCCGAGCATGTTGATGGCGCCGATGACGCTGGTCTTCGTGGTCTGCACCGGATCGAACTGGTAATGGACCGGCGATGCCGGGCAAGCCAGATTGTAGATCTCGTCCACCTCCACGTAGAGGGGAAAGGTGATGTCGTGGCGCAGCGCCTCAAAATGCGGATCGGCAAGGAGCGCGGCGATATTGTCCTTGCGGCCAGTGAAATAATTATCCACGCAGAGAACGTCGTTGCCGGCAGCGAGCAGCCGTTCGCAGAGATGGGAGCCGAGGAAACCCGCTCCGCCGGTCACCAGCACGCGTTTGCGCGTGAACGTCATTCAGACGGGTCCTTCCCCCAGGCGAAGGCGCAAAATCACAGACCAGCGGGCACAGCGCAAGGATTTAACGCTGGGCAAGGGCTGACGGGATCAGGTCGGCTTGCGGTGTGGGGCGGCGGCAGCGAAACTGGCCGCTGAGATTCATTTTTGCCAACGAGGAGATGGCGCGATGGCTGACCGGCTGTTTACGCAAGCGGATTTAGATGCATTGCGCCAATGGGATACGCCGACCATCTGCAACGGGCTGGAACTGGTGGCGCCGGAGCGGCGGGCGATCGGGTTCACGACGCAACCGCTGATCCCGATCGAGCCGAAGCTGCCGCCGATCGTCGGACTGGCGCGGGTAGGCATGATCCGGGCCAAGGAGCGGCCGCGCGGAACGGTGGCGGATCGGCTGGACTGGTACGACTATGTCGCGAAAGCCGACCTGCCGACGATTGTCGTATTGCAGGATCTCGATGACACGCCAGGGTATGGCGCATGGTGGGGCGAGGTGCACTCCACCGTACACAAGTCGCTGGGAGCGCTGGGTTGCGTGACGAACGGCTCGTACCGGGATATCGATGCGTGGGCGGAAGGGTTCCAGATTGTCGGCGGGTCGGTCGGCCCGAGCCATGCGTGGGTGCATATGGTGGATTTCGGCAAGCCGGTGAACGTGCATGGGATGAACGTGGCGCATGACGACGTGGTGCATGCGGACCGCCACGGCGCGGTGGTGGTACCGGCGGAGGCGGTGAAGAAGCTGCCGGCGGCGATCGAACTGATTGCGCGTCGGGAGAAGGTGATTTTGGACGTGTGCCGGGATCCGGGATTCACGCCGGCCAAACTGCGGGAGGCGATACGGCGGTCAGGGGAGATCCACTGAGCCGAGCGGTGTTTGATGGCAGCAATCCGAGGCTCAAATTGCGGCGTCGATTTCTGCCGTAGTCGGCATGGTGGCCTGACTGCCGCGGCGCGTACAGCAGATCGAGGCGGCGATGGCAGCCCGGCGGAGCGACGCCTCCAGCGGCATGCTCCGGTCCAGCGCGGCCGCGAGCACCCCGCTAAAGCAATCGCCCGCCCCTGTGGTATCTACGGCAACTACAGGGCGCGCCGGCACCTCGATACTGACCCGCCGGCGATGCCGCCTCGGCGCCCTGTTCGCCCAAGTGTACGCACGACCGTCACGCCCAGCGCACGGTGCAATTCGGCGGCGTTCGACCCAGTACCCGAGCTGGGCGGCGAGCCAGGCTGATTCGGCTTCGTTGACAACCAATATGTCGACTGCCCGCAGCGCGGCGGGGTTCAGCGGGGCGGCCGGCGCCAGGTTGAGCGCGATGCGAGCGCCACGCTGCCGCGCGCGGTCGATCAGCGCCCCGGTTGCCGTGGCTGGTATTTCCATCTGCAACAACAATGTGCTGTCCGCGCGCAGCAGGTCGTCTTCCACCTGCGTGTGGACAACTGCGAGATTTGCGCCCGAGCCTACGCCGATCACATTGCGTCCGTGGTCATCGACAAAGATGCCGGCGCAGCCGGTCGTATCATCGGTTTCGATTACGCGTGAGATGTCGATGCCGGTGTCGCGCAGAATGCGCAGTGCCCCGGCGGCGAGCGCGTCCCGCCCGACCGCGCCGGCCATGATGACGCGCGCGCCGTCACGGGCGGCGGCCACCGCCTGATTGGCGCCCTTGCCGCCGGGCTCGATGCGAGCCGAGCGGGTCAGGATGGTTTCGCCAGGCGCCGGCAGGGAGGGCAGCGGGAAGATGAGGTCCAGGTTGATGGAGCCGAGGACGACGATCATTGCTGACCCGGACAATATGGTGCCGACGCTCGGACTTGAACCGAGGGCCTACTGATTACGAATCAGTTGCTCTACCGCTGAGCTACGTCGGCAATCGGACGCGGCGCGCCCGCATATACCGCCGGCGGCGCGGCCGGGCAACTGGCGCGATTCGCGCTGCGCTGCGACTTAGAACGGCAGCCCTAGTACCGGCGCAGCAGCGCCACCAGCCGGCCCTGGACGCGCACGCGGTCGGCGGGAAAAATGCGCGTCTCGTGCCGCGGATTGGCTGGCTCCAGCGCGATCGAGTTGCCGCGACGGCGCAACCGTTTCAGCGTGACTTCCGTCTCATCGACCAGGGCGACGACAATCTGCCCGGTTTCCGCCGTTTCTTCCTTCCGCACGATCACCGTGTCACCGTCGAAAATACCGGCTTCGACCATTGAATCCCCGGCCACTTCCAAAGCGTAGTGCTCGCCATTGCCGAGCAGCGCCATTGGGATATCAATGGTGGTGCCTTGGTCGCGCATCGCTTCGATCGGCAGGCCAGCGGCAATCCTCCCATAGAGCGGCATCTGCACCGCGGCCGCGTCGTTGGCGGTGCGTACGCCCGACAGGCGCGGCGAAAAATCGCCGCGGATCACGTTCGGCGCGAATCCGGCGGCTGCCCGCTCAGCCCCCGCTTCCACCTGTACCGCGCGCGCCTGCATGTCATCCGGCAGGCGCACCACTTCCAGCGCCCGCGCGCGATGATGACGGCGCCGCAGAAAGCCACGTTCCTCAAGCGCGGAGATCAGGCGGTGGATGCCTGATTTCGATTTCAACTGGAGCGCTTCCTTCATTTCCTCGAAGCTGGGGGAAAAGCCTGTCTGCTTCAGGTGGCGGTCGATGAAGACGAGCAGCTCGGTACTGCTTGCGGGTCAGCATGCATCCCTCATGTGAAACGTTCCCTGCCGGCAGGCGGGCAGTGGGCCGCAGGGGCTCAGAACAAACCAGCAACGACAGCGAGGCGTTCTATGTTAGTTCGCGTTGCCGCGTCAAGTCTGGCGCGAAAATGGTTGAAAATTCTGCCTAAAGGCCCAGCGAATCGAGCCGGATCACCTGCACCGCGGCGCCTGCCGGCAGCGCCGGGGCGTGCGGCGCACGCAGGATCAGCGCGTCGGCCATTGCCAGACGCCGCAGCATTGCCGAGTTCTGTACCCGGAACGGCGTTACCACCACCTTGCCGTCCGATCCGGCGGCGATCGTGGCCCGAACATGGTCGGTGCGTCCGTCATTCGCGGCCATGGCGGTGCCGAGCACCGCGTCGGTTACCGGCGGCGGCGCGCCGGGCAATCCGGCCAGCCGCGCCAAGGCCGGCAGCAGAAACAGGACACCGCAGACCAGTGCGGACACCGGATTGCCAGGCAGCCCCAGCACGGGCACGGGCCCCAGCCAGCCGAAGATCAGCGGCTTGCCGGGCCGCATCGCGATTTTCCAGAAATCCACCCGCAGCCCGCGGGCGCCGAGCGATTCGATGACCAGATCATGGTCGCCGACGCTCGCGCCGCCGGTGGTCACCAGCAGGTCGGCCGCCGCAGCCGCGTCCGCCACCGCGCCGATCGCGGTGAGGTCGTCACGTGCCACCGGCAGCACCAGTGGCTCGCCCCCGCCCGAGCGGACCAGCGCGGCCAAAGCGTGCGAGTTGGAGCTGACGATGCCGCCCGGCGGCAGCGGCTCTCCGGGCATTGCGATCTCGTCGCCGGTGGCGAGGATAGCGACGCGCGGACGGCGAGATACGGTGATCCAGGGATGATTGGAGGCGGCTGCCAGCCCGACATCGCGAGCGGTCATGCGACGGCCCGCCGGCACCACCTCATCGCCGGCGGCAAAGTCCTGCCCGGCACGCCGGATGTGCCGCCCGGCATGCACCGCTTCGTTTACGCGGACGAGGTCGCCGTCGCGGGTGGCGTCCTCCTGCAACAGGATCGCGTCTGCGCCTGCGGGGACAATGCTGCCGGTGAAGATTCGCACCGCCTCGCCGGCACCGAGCCGACCTTCGAACGGGTGCCCGGCCGGAGCACTGCCGATCACGCGCAAGGTCTCGCCCAGCCCGCCGTCGGCGGCCCGCAACGCGTAGCCGTCCATTGCCGAGACGTCGGCGGGCGGTTGCGTCAGGCGCGCCACGATCGGGTTCGCGGTGACGCGCGCCCAGGCGTCGGCGAGGGCGACAACCTCGGCGGTTACCGGCCGGAGGTCGGCCAGGATGCGAGCGCGCGCTTCCTCGACGCTGATCATCGCTACCCCCTTGCACTGACCGAGCGCGGCGAATGCACTCAGTCCTCCCGGAACTCTCCGGACTTGCCGCCCGCCTTGTGGGTCAGGCGGATTGCCTCGATGCGCATGCCGCGGTCCACCGATTTGCACATGTCATAGACCGTCAACGCGGCAACCGACACGGCGGTCAGCGCTTCCATCTCGACACCGGTCTGGCCGGTGGTGCGCACGGTGGCCTCGATCTCGACAGCGCTGGCGGCGTCATCGCACTGCAGGTCGATCGTCACCGCGCTGAGCGCCAGCGAATGGCAAAGCGGAATCAGGTCGGCGGTGCGCTTGGCGGCCATGATGCCGGCCAGCCGGGCCACGCCGAGCACATCGCCCTTGCTGGCCTTGCCGCTGCGGATCAGCGCCAGCGTGGCCGGCTGCATCACCACCCGGCCGCGTGCCGTCGCGGTACGTGCGGTGGCCGATTTGGCCGAAACATCGACCATCGTCGCGTTGCCGCGCGCATCGAAATGCGTCAGACCGCTCATGCGGCGGAAGGTCGGCTTGGACCGTCGCCGAGCAGACGTTTCACCGCCAACGTAACGTCTGGCTCACGCATCAGGCTCTCGCCTACCAGGAAGCAGAAGCAGCCGGCCGCCGCCAGCCGTTGCAGGTCGGCGTTGTCGCGGATACCGCTTTCCGAGATCAGGAACCGGTCCGGGGGTACCAGGGGCGCCAGCGTCTCTGTGGTGTTCAGGTCGATCTGCAAAGTGCGGAGATTGCGGTTATTGATGCCTATCAGTTGCGTTTGTAACCCGAGCGCGCGTTCCAGGTCGCGCCGGTCGTGTACCTCCACGAGCACGTCGAGGTCGAGCGAGCGGGCGACGTCCTCCAGTGCGCGTGCCTCATCGTTGGACAAGGCGGCCATGATCAGCAGGATGCAGTCGGCGCCCATCGCCCGGCTTTCGTACACCTGCCACGGGTCGAGGATGAAATCCTTGCGCAGCACCGGCAGGGAGACCGACTTGCGGGCGGCGATCAGGTGCTCCGCACTACCTTGGAAGTCCGGCGCATTGGTCAGTACCGACAGGCAGGTCGCGCCGCCGGCCTGATAGGCCCGAGCCAGCGCGGTCGCATCAAAATCGGCGCGGATCAGGCCGCTGGAGGGTGACGCCTTCTTGATCTCGGCAATCAGGGCGAACCGGCCTTCCACAATCGCGTGCTTGAGGACCTGGCCGAAGCCGCGTGGGGAGGCCGCCGGCGCTATCGCCTGGCGCAGCCGGTCGATGCTGGTATCCGCCTTCCGCCGCGCTACTTCCGCGCGGGTTTCGCCGCAGATGCGTGTGAGTACGTCAAGGCCGGAACTTGGTTCGGGTGGCGCCGGCATAGTATCAGCCATGGTTCTCCTCGCCGCCGCTCAATGTGCCGGTACGACGTCGTTGGTTTCCCGCCGCAACCGTTCCAGCGCCGCCAGCGCGCGCCCGGATGCCAGGGCCTCGCCGGCGAGGTGCACGCCGTCGCGGAGACGGGTGGCACGACCGGCGACGATCAGGGCGGCGGCGGCGTTCAGCAGCACCGTATCGCGGTAGGGGCCGCTTGCGTCCTCCAACAACGCCAGCAGGGCGGCGGCGTTCTGCGCCGCGTCACCGCCACGGATCGCTTCAATGGGTGCGGTCGGTAAACCGGCATCCGCGGGCGTAATCGTGAAGCTGCGGACCGTGCCGCCCTCCAGGGCGACCACCTGGCTGTCACCAGCGACGGTCAATTCATCGAGACCCTGGCCATGGACGATCCAGGCTGCCTGCGTCCCAAGCCGGGCGAGTGTGTCCGCCATCGGGCGGGCCCATTCGGCAGCAAATACGCCGGTGAATTGCCGCCGGACGCCGGCCGGATTGGAGAGCGGCCCCAGCAGGTTGAAGATTGTGCGGGTTCCCAACTCCACGCGAGCGCCGGCGGCGTGCCGCATGGAGGGGTGATGGCGCGGGGCGAACAGAAATACGCAGCCCGCGTCGCGCAGGATGGCCGGGAGCCGGTCCAGCGGCGCCTCGATATTCACCCCGAGTGCTGTCAGCACGTCGGCCCCGCCGGTACGCGAAGACAATGCGCGGTTGCCGTGCTTGGCCACAGGTACGCCGCAGCCCGCAAGGACGAATGTCACGGCAGTAGAAACGTTCAGCGTGCACGAATTATCGCCGCCGGTGCCGCAGACATCGATGGCACCCTCCGGCGCCTCTATCGCGGTCATCCGGGCGCGCAGGGCGCGCACCGCGCCGGTCAGCTCGGCGACAGTCTCGCCGCGAACCCGCATCGCCATCAGCAGACCACCGATCTGGGCTGGGGTTGCTTGGCCGGACATGATGACGTGGAACGCGTGCTCGGCTTCCTGCTCCGACAATGTGGTGCCGGCGGCGAGCCGGGCCAGCACTGGCTTAAGGCCGTCGGACACAGATCAGGCGGCGCGTGCCGGCGCACCCAGGCCGCGGCCGTTATCACCGCGGGCAATGGCAACGAAATTGGCAAGGAGTTCGTGGCCTGCTTCGCTGGCGATGCTTTCGGGGTGGAACTGCACGCCAAACACCGGCAAGGCACGATGGCGCACCGCCATGAGCAGGCCATCCTCGGTCCAGGCGGTCGGGACGAGCACATCCGGCAGGGTGGCGCGATCAACGATAAGGCTGTGATAACGCGTGGCCGAGAAGGGCGAGGCAATGCCGCTGAGTATGTCCGTCCCGCCGTGGAAGATACGGCTGACCTTCCCGTGCATTGGCACCGGCGCGCGCATGATCGCGGCGCCGAACGCCTGACCGATAGCCTGGTGGCCGAGGCAGACCCCCAGGATCGGCAGCCGGCCGGCCGCGGCAGCGACGAGGTCCAGGCAGATACCCGCATCGTCGGGCGTGCACGGGCCCGGCGACAACACAATCGCCTCGGCGCCGCTGGCCAGCACGTCCGGCACGGAGATCACGTCGTTACGCCACACCTGGCAGTGCGCACCCACATCTCCCAGAAAATGCACCAGGTTGAAGGTGAAGCTGTCGTAGTTGTCGATGACGAGGATCATGGGGACGATCCTTCGCCCTGGACGGGCCGGCCGTCAATAAGGCCGTTTCGGAACCAGGCGAGGAAGGGGCGCATCTCGCTGTTGGGGGTGTTTGACCTTAAGCCTCGCCCGGCACTCCGTAGCCGGGCGCCATGTCCGGATCCAGTGCCCTGGAGACATATGCAGCCATCTGCGGCTGCCACAGCGCCCAGAGCCGCCCCAGCTCGTCGATCGGATTGTCATGCCAGTCAACGCGCAGATCGGCGATTGCCCAGGGCACCTTATCCGCCAGCAGCATACCACCCGAGTGTACCGGCCCGGCTTCTCCGCCAGCCGCGAGACCTGCCTCCATCGCCGCCAGAATACGGTCCCCCAGCGGGCGCGCAGTCCGCTCGAACGCCGCGATCATGGCGCGCGGCACGCCGGCATCCGCCAGCAGATTGCCCGCTGCGATCGCGCCAGTTCCTTCGGCGATGGCATGAACGCCCAGGCAGCGATCGCCGGACAACCCTCCGGTGGTTCCGGCTGCATCGACCAGCACCAGTTGCCGGTGCCCAGCATACGGCGCAGTTTTTTGCAGAATGTGCACCGCGTCCGCCGCCGACGCTCCCAAAGCCAGCAGGTCCAGCCCGCGCGGCCCCAGCCGCGGGTCGGTGATATTCTGCGTGAGGACTGCGCCGACGCCAGCCTGCAAATGGGCGCACCGCGCCGCGACAGCGGGCGAGGACGATGCGACTGCCACGCCGAACTGTCCGGCCTGCCGGCATCGTGCCGCGATCGAGAGTGTCATCGGTGAATGTCCGTAATGATCGCCGTTAACCCCGGCGTGCCATTCTGGCGGTAGAAAATGACGCCGGCCAGTGTCGACTGGCCGGCGTCCGATCGGGCCGCCGGACTCAGCGCCGGCCCAATACCAAGGAGGACGAGATGTCGCTGCATCTCGGGCTCCTGCCGGTGATTCTGGTCATCCTGACCGTGAAGGTCAAGATTATCGTGATGCGCCGGTAAGGAGCCGGGGCCGGCTTTGTTCGGCCGGCCCCACTCCTGAGTTATTGCACATCCGGTTGGAATTGTCAACATGATCACCCATGTGGCACGCGGCGACCCGCCAGGCACGGTCAGGCCGCGAAACTGCGCACCGCCTCTTCGTGGATCGAGTGCATGATGCGCCGCTTCAGCGCCATGAACGTCTCGCTGGTCAGCACATCGACAGAGCGCGGCCGGGGCAGATCGATCTCCACCATCTCCTTGATACGTCCCGGGCGTGCGGTCATCACATAGACCCGA
Organism: uncultured Pseudomonadota bacterium; assembly: GCA_963810715.1. Classification (GTDB taxonomy): domain Bacteria; phylum Pseudomonadota; class Alphaproteobacteria; order Acetobacterales; family Acetobacteraceae; genus DATDIC01. The sequence continues at coordinate 108,666 of CAWEOZ010000010.1, forward strand.
TCGCCGAGCAGGATCGAATTCATCGATGTCATGCGTAATGAACAGCACCGTCTTGCTGGAATGCTGCCAGATTTCCAGCAGCAATTCCTGCATCAGGGATCGTGTCTGACTGTCCAGCGCTCCGAACGGCTCGTCCATGAGCAGCACCGCCGGGTCGTTGGCCAGCGCCCGGGCCAGGGCCACGCGCTGCATCATCCCCCCCGAGAGCTGCTTCGGGTAGTGGTTTTCGAAGCCGTCCAGCCCAACCTGCACAAGGAACCGCCGCGCGACGTCACGCCGTTCCTCCGGTGCAATGCCGCGCAGTTTCAGCCCAAACTCCACGTTGCGCTGCACCGTCAGCCACGGGAACAGCGTGTATGACTGGAACACCATCCCCCTGTCCCGCCCCGGCCCGGTCACGCGCTGATTATTCAGCCAGATCGCGCCTCCACTCGGCTCGATCAGTCCGGCGACCAGCCGTAGCAGACTGGTCTTGCCGCAGCCCGACGGCCCGACGATGACCGAAAACTCGTTGTCCGCAACATCCAGCGAGATGTTCTCCAGCGCGACCACCGGCGCGCCCGTTTTCGGCACAAAGCGCAAGGCCACGTTCTCGATGCGCAGTTTCGCGGCAGCTTGTGGCGGCATCTACGGGCCAGTCGCCCAAGGCAGCAGCCGGTTGCGCAGCAGCTTGAAAATTTGATCGGTGATCAATCCAAGCAGCCCGATTACGATGATGCCCAGGAAAATCTGGTCGGTGAACAATCCGCGCATCGAGTTCAGAATGAAATAGCCGAGCCCCTTGTTGGCGGCTACCAGCTCCGCCACCACCAGGTAGGTCCAGGCCCAGCCCAGGGTCACGCGCAGCGTGTCCATCACCCCGGGCATCGTGGCCGGAATAAGCACACGCCAGACCACCGTCCGCCGCGTCGCTCCGAGCGTGTACGATACGTCCAGCAGGTCCTGCGAAACGCCGCGGGATACGTCGGCGATCAGGATCAGTTGCTGGAAGTAGGTGCCGATGAAGATGACGGTGATCTTCTCGCTCATGTCGATGCCAACCCACAGGATCAGCAGCGGGATCAATGCCGAGACCGGAAGGTAGCGGACAAAATTGGTGACCGGCTCGATTGCTGCTTCGACAATCTTGAAGCTGCCCATCATGATGCCGACCGGCACCGCGAGGATCGAGGCGATCACGAACCCAGACATGATCTCGGTGACGGAGACCCCCGTGTTGACCAGCAAGGATCCGTCGCCGATGCCATCCACCGCAGCACCAACCACGGCAGCCGGGGTCGGCAGGAAGTCCGGCCGTACCGCGCCGCCATAGGACAAGCCACACCAGATCACGAAGATGGAAACTGCGACATCCCGAGCTTACACTCAGGTAGGTGCGGCGGGGGATATCCTTCTTGGGTGCGGTGTAGGCTGCCAGAAACGATGCCATCACACGCACCATCGCCCGCTCCGGCCACCGGGGCGGAGCGGGCTGGAGTGGAAGTGCGGATTATTCATTCACGTAGGTGTAGTCGATCAGCTCCGACGGCGTGACCTTGACCTGCAACCGGCCATGGCTACCCCAGATATCGATCGCCTGCTGCACGGTATGCGACAAGGGCCCCGGATCCGATTTGGTGCCGAAGAACTGCTTGTTGGCAGACGCGTCGTAGAACTTGATGCCCGATAAGGTTGCCTTGAAGTCCTTGGGGTCCTTCAGCCAGCCGCCGACGCCTTTCGCCATTATGGGGATCGCCTCGTCCGGATGCTGCTCATAGAACGCCACCGCCTCGTCCCACGATTTCACTATCGCCGCCACCTCCTTCTGGTGCGAATTCACCCACGAAGTCTTGGCAATCAGCACGTCGGTGATCAGGCCCGGCGATTGCGAGCTGTCCACCAGCAGGTGGCCGAAATCGGTGGCTTTGCCGCGGCTGAGCCACGGCTCCCACGTGACCGCGGCATCCACCCGGCCGGCCACGAAGGCACTGCCCGCGTCAGCCGCCGTCATGTTCACCGTCTGCACGTCTAACTCTTTCAGACCGGCTTTGCTTAGCAGCACGTTCAGGTAGAAATCCGACACCGAACCATCATCGACCGCGATACGCTTGCCCTTCAGATCAGCGATGCTGGTGATGTCCTTCTTGGCGACGACGCCGTCGCCGCCATCTGAAATCGTCGATCGCCACAACGTACTGAAAGTCGTTTGGCTTTTTCAGATAGAGCAGCGCGGTATCGACCGTGCTGGCGATCATCTGGATGCGGTCTGCCATGAGCGTCGGGAACCGTTCCTTCGGATCTTCCATTACCACCAGTTCGACATCCACGCCGTTCTTTTTGAAGAATCCCTTATCGCGCGCGATGTAAAGGGGCCCGTAGCCGACCCAGGTGGAATGCGCGATCTTCACCGTTTCGGCGCTTGCCACCCTCGCACCTAAGGTCGGCAGCAATGCCATTCCGAACAGCAACGCGCCCAGTTTCCATGCAGCCAATCGCATGTCTGCCCCCTGTGTTTGATTTTGACGCACGCGGTTTTACCGCAAGGGCGACATTACGCGACCGCGGTCCCCCTCGCAATCGAGCCGCAACGAAGTCTGCAACTATCGTCACCGGCTTATGCCCCCGTTCTTACGGGCGCCCGGCTGGGACACGATCGCTGGGACCGCGGAGCGAGGGCGTCGCCGGAACCGCGAGCCGTCAGCTCTTGCGGCTTTATTCGCCTGGCGAGGCTCGGTTGATCCTCCAAATGGGCTTCTGGGATAGTCGGAGGCGCGACGGGTTACCTTGAGGCGGTTACTCGCTGCTCAACGTTGCCCGCGCATCCACGGCCACTACTCCGTCGCTATCATGCCTGACCAGCAACGGGTTCAATTCCAGATCGACCAGTCGTTCGCCCAGGTCGTACGCCAGCCAGCTCAGCCGGGATGCCGCATCCGCCACTGCCGTCACATCCAGTCGCGGCCGTCCTCGCCAGCCATCCAGCAACGGCCAGATCTTCATCCCCTTTAGCATCTCCATCACGCGCGTCCGATCCACTGGCGCCGGTGTGACCGTTACCTCATCCAGCAGCTCGGCCAACGTGCCGCCGGCGCCTACAACCAGCACCGGCCCGAACTGCGGGTCGCGCCGCACACCGATGATCAGCTCCAGATCGCCGTGGTGCATGCGCTGTACCAGACCCGCTTCGATCGTCGCATCCGGAAATGCGGTGCTCACTGCGCCCATCACGTCCGTCCAGGCGTGGCGCAGCGAAGTCGCATCCGCGATGTTCAGGCGCACCGCCCCGATATCGCTTTTATGCACCAGCGCGCGGCAGACCGGTTTCAGAACCACCGGAAACCCGAGTCGATTCCGCTGCCTGCACGGCCTGCTCCACATCGTGGCAGACCCGCTCGTCCCCTACCGGCACGCGGTAGCCGGCGACCAGGCGTTTTACCTCGGGTTCAGTCAGGCGACCGGACGGCAATGCCGGGAGGTCGTCGGCGCGCGGCAGCGATTCCGGCCGTTCCGCCGGTGCCAGCCGTGGTGCCGCGGCCAGCCGCCTCGCCTCCAGCAAGGCCCAGAGGACACGCAGCGCACTGTCGGCATGGTCGTAATAGGGGCAACCAAGCTCGCGCAGGACCGGCTCGCGGGGCGTCGGCCGAGGCGCCCGGCGTGACACTCAGCACGAACGGCTTGCCTGCCGCCAGCAGTGCCTCCGCAATGCCGCGCGTGACCGAGGTGAAGCCCGGTGCGGTAGTCAGCAGCACGAACAGTGCGCCAACATCCGGATCATTCGCCAGGACATGTACAGTTGCCCGCCGAGATCCGTCGAGCCGGAGTCCAGCCGGCCGCCCAGATCGATCGGGTTGCCGATGAAGCTCGGCAACAGACGCTTTGCCAGCTTCGTGCGGGTTGCTTCATTGAACATTGCCGGGCGGATGCCGCGCTCCGAGATACGATCGATCATCACTGCCGCACCGCCGCCAGAGGGCGACAGCACAGCGACGCCGTCGGTGCGCGGCACGCCCCAGCGCAGCAACGCGTCGGCAGCACGGATCATGTCGTCCGGGTCGTCCAGCAGCAGGACGCCGTGCTCCGTGCAGGCGCTGGACAGCACGCGATATGATCCGGCGAGGCTGGCGGTGTGTGACAGAGCCGCCCGCACGCCTGCCTCGGTGCGGCCCGATTTGACCATCAGCACCGGCTTGCCGGCGCCGCGACACGCCTGCGCAAGCTCCAGGAACCGGCGGGGCGAGCGGAACCCTTCCACGTACAGGCAGATCGCCTCGGTGCGCGGATCGTCGCGCATGTACTCCAGGATGTCGCAAATCTCGACATCGCTCTGGTTGCCCAGCGAGACGCAGGCGCTGAACCCGATGCCGGCACTGTGCGCGCGGTCGTACATCGAGACCATCAGCGCCCCGCTCTGGCTTATCAGCCCGATTCGGCCGCACGCGAGCTCGCCCTCTTCGAGCACCAGCGACGAGGTCAGCGCGAGTGCATGGTGGGGGTTGATCAGCCCCATGCAGTTCGGCCCGAGAATGCGCATGCGGTGGGTGCGGGCGATCAACTCCAGCTCATCCTGCCGGGCGCGTCCAACTGGCCCGATCTCGGCGAAGCCGGTGGTCATGATCACGCAGCAGCCGACACCCGCTTCTGCACATTCGCGCACTGACTGCACCAGCACCGAGGCGGGCACCGCCAGGATGCATACATCCACCGGGCCCGGCGCCTCCCCGATCCGTGGAAAGGTGCGGATGCCGCGCACCTCCGCACGTGAGGGGTTGATCGGCACAATGCTGCCGGGAAAACGATGCTTCACCAGGTAGTGCATGATGCGGCCGCCGAACTTGGCGACATCGTCGGACGCGCCGATCACGCCGACTGAGCGTGGGTGCAGGATCTGATCCACCGTGAGCCGGGGCTGCATCGTCGTCTCCTTTACCGGCGCATCGTCTTGAACCCGCCCAGCCGATCCAGTGCAAGGATCAGGCAGAGCGACAGGAAGATCAGCATGGCGGATACCGCGGCCGCGGTTGGGTCCACCTGGTCCGTCAGGTAGTTGTAGAGCCGCACCGGCAGCGTCTGATAGGCGGGGCCGGTGATGAACAAGGTCACCGTTACCTCGTCGAACGACACGATAAAGGCGAACAGGAACCCGGCGACCACGCCGCGCAGGCTCAGAGGCAGCGTCACGAGCGAGCAGGGCCCTCGGCATGTTGGCGCCAAGGCTCAACGCCGCCCATTCGAGCTGGCGCGGCACGTCGCGCAACGCCGCGGCGACCACGCGCACGACGAAGGGCAGGACCACGACGACATGCGCCAGCAGCAGGCCGATGAAGCTGTTGTACAGGCCATGGCGATTGAGGAATTGCAGCATGGCGACGCCGAACACCACGGCGGGTACCAGCAGCGGCGACATGAAGAACAAATCCAGCAGCGTGACGCCGGGAACCAGGCGGCGCTGCAGCGTCCAGACCGCGCCGAATGCCAGCGCGGTAGCGATCGTCGCGGTGGCCAGACCAAGCCGCAGGCTGAGAAAGAACGCATCGATGAAGCCGGGATAGGCGAACACCGCGCGATACCAGCGCAGCGACCAGTGCCAGCCCGGCAGCTCGAACCCGCCCGCCGGTGTGAACGACATCAGCACGATCATCAGCAGCGGGGCGAGCATAAAGACCACCATTGCCGCGTTAAATCCGACGAGCCAGCGCCTCATGCGACAGATTCCCGACTCAGTCCGCCCAGGCGACGCGCCAGCACGATCAGCAGCATGCTGATCGCCAGCATCGCTACGGCGACGGCCGCGCCAAACTCCCAGTTGAGGTCGACCAGGTTCACGCGATAGGCGATGTAGGACATGAGCTGCACGCGCGAGCCGCCGAGCAGCGCCGGCGTGGCGAAAGCGGCCAGGTTCAGCATGAAGTTGATGATGACGCCCGACACCAGTGCCGGCCGGCTGAGCGGCAGGATCACGTCGCGCCATAGCGCAAGCGGGCGGGCGCCCAGGCTGGAAGCGGCCCATAGCAGGTGTCGGTCGAGACCGCTGAGTGCCGCCCATAACGGTAACAGCACGAACAGGAAATGTGCGTGCAGCAGACCGATCACCACGCCGGTTTCATTCAGCATCAGGTGCAGGGGGGCGTCGATCAGGCCAAGGCCGCGCAGGCTGCGGTTGATGATGCCGGTGGTGCTCAGCAGCAGCGACCAGCCGAAGGCTTTCACGGCCACGTTGACCAGCCACGGGGTGATATAGACCATCAGCAACCAGGCTTGGGCGACGGGTCGCAGGGTGGCAGCGTACCATGCGACGGGATAGGCCAGGATTGCGGTCAGCAGCGATACGGTGGCGCTGATGCGCAAGGTGCGCCACAGCACGCCCAAATAGAATGGGTCCAGCAACCGGCGGTAGTTGGCCAGGGTCCATTGGGTGAGGATCGGGCCGCTGTCGCTGTGCGGGTGAAGGCTGTTGGTCAGACTGCCGGTCAGCGGCCAGACGAAGCAGACGAGCATCAGGAGCAGCAGAGGCGAGATGAGAAGGACGGGAAGGAGATGGCGGCGGACGGCACCTTCGCCGGCCGGGACCGGCGTCGTCCCCGACCCCTCGTACCAAGCGGGGGCGACGATTGGTTGTCGTGACCGGGACCGGCATCGGCTATTTGATTTGGGCGATCTCCCGGTCGAAACGATCAGTCCAGGCGGGCAGAGCGGCCATCGCCTTGTCGTAGTCGATGACCTCCAGCGTCGACATGTCGGGGTTGAGCACGAGCTGGCCTGGGTCGGCGGTGACCTTCACGTCGCGGTTCATGGGGACCTGGGCAAAACGCGTCGCGCGCAAGGTCAGGACCTTGGTGCTCAGCAGCCAGTTCAGCAGGGCGAGGCCACCTTCGGGGTTTGGACTGTCGGCCATCACACCCGCGGTTGTGGGGCTGAGATAGGACGGCGCCGGAATCACCACCTCGGCCGGAATGCCGCGCTTGCGGAACTCCACGGCGGTGCCGGCGCTGAACACCGCGATGGCGGCCTCTTCGCTTTCGAACTCCTCGCCGATCCTGGCGTAGGTCGTGGTCCAGTCGAGCACACCCGGTGCGAGGCGTTTCAGTGCGGCGAAGCCGGGATCGATCTGGTCGATGCTGCCGCCGTTCATCTTCGCAAGCTGGATCAGGGTGTACATGCCGAACGTGTTGCTGACCGGGGGGATGACCAGCATTCCCTTGAACTCGGGGCGCGCCAGGTCAGCCCAGCCCTTCGGTGGCGCCCAGCTCTTGCGCTTGAAAATCGCCGGCTGCCAGATGATGGCGACCACGTCGCCGTAGGCGATGGCCCCAACCGTGCCGTTTGCTGATTTCACCAGCGCCACGGGATAGAGCTTCCCCAAATTCGGCACACCGGTCGCATCGATCGGCGCGAAAATGCCCTGGTGCATGCCTTTGAGCCAGGCGGAGTGGTCGCAGAGCACGACGTCCACCTGCGGCTTGTCCTTCTGCGCGATGGCGGTGGCGATGATTTCGCCGGAGGTGGCTTTGGGGACGAGAGTGACCGAGTAGCCGGTGTCCTTGCGGAACTGGTCGCCCCAGCCTTCTTTCTCCAGCATGGTCTGGATGGTGCCGCCCCAGCTCAGGAGATAGACCTGCTTGTCCGCAGCGCGCGCCGGCCAGGGCGCAAAGCCCGCCGCGCCGGCCAGGGCGCCGCTTTGCAGAATAGCGCGTCGTCGGATCATTTTGTGTGCCTCCCGAATGCGCGCATTGTGCCGAATGGCTTGGCGCGCGCAATCCCGTAGCGCCGGGTGATCGGGTGGAGCGAGGCAAGCCCGGGGCATCAGCCAGAGGCATCAGCCAGAGGCTTGTCGGGTGCAACGGGCGATATCACATTGAGCCGCAGCGCTGATTTCGAGGGCCTTCCGGCACTGTGGGACCAACGGGCATGTATCGCGGCGTACGGGTGATTGCGACTTTTGCCGGCCTTGCCGGCGTCCTTGCTGCTGCGGGATGCGCCGTGGTGCCGCCGTCCGGGCCGACGGTGATGGCGCTTCCCGGCCAGGGCAAGAGTTTCCCGGTGTTCCAGCAGGAGGACTATACCTGCCGCGGCTACGCCCAGCAGCAGACCGGCTACCAGCAGCCCGGCCAGGCAGCCACCAACGCCGCCGTAGGCAGCGCGGTACTCGGCACTGCAATCGGCGCGGCGGCCGGTGCGGCGATTGGCGCGGCAGCGGGGAATCCCGGTGCTGGCGCGGCGATCGGCGGCGCGACCGGCTTGCTGGGCGGTAGCGCGATCGGCGCCAACAATGCAGCGCTGACCCAGGCAAGCCTGCAGCAGCGGTACGACGTGGCTTACACGCAGTGCATGTTTGCGCACGGCAACACGGTGCAGTCGCCGCCACCGGCTTATGCCAGCTATCCGGCGTATGGCTATCCGGCCTTCGGCTTTCCGGGATTTGCCTACCCCTATTATGCGCCCGGCTTCTTTGCACCGAGTTTCGTGCTTGGCTTCGGTGGCGGCTGGGGCGGCTGGGGATGGGGGCGCGGCTGGGGCGGCGGGTGGCACGGCGGAGGGCATCGCTGGTAACGAGCCGGGCTATTCCATCGCCGGAATCGCTGATACCTCGTCCCCCCTAGTGGTGGCCGTCATCGTTGTCGAGCGCGCGTCCATGCACCAGTGCAGGCTGCGCGCGTAACCCAGTTCGATCAGCAGCGGCCCGATCAGCGGTCGCAACGCCCGCTGATCGGCGCGAGTGAGGTCGCCGCGCCACCGCGCGATCGAGGATCCGAATACCTCGCCCGAGGCGGCTATTTCATCGGCGATCGTGCCGCCCGGCACAGGCTGCAGCAGGCTGTCGTCCCAGGGCAGGTGAAGGAACTGCAGCAGCCCGCGCAAGGTCCGTTCCGGGTCACTCACCAGGGCCTCATAGTGCACTTCGTAATAGGCGGGATCGTGGCGGAAGCGCAGCCCCGCCTGTACGCTGGCTCGCCACTGCACGGCGCAGCGCCGCGCCGCCGCGACGCTGTCGTACGGCGCGTGATCCAACTTGGCGAACGGGGTACGCCGCAGGGAGCATACGGCGTCGCGGCCGTCGCGGACGATATGGACCAGCCGTGCGCGCGGGAAGCAGCGGCGAACATAGCCGAACCGCTGCACGTTGGCCGGGGTCTTCTCCGCCCAGCACGCCTTGCCGGAACGCTCTCGCACGGCGCGCTGGACGCGCTCGATGAACTCCGCCTGCGACCGGCTGTTCCGCTGCCAGCTGGCGATCTCGGCGGCGTTCCAGCCGAGCCGCTGGCCGATATCCGCCGGCGCCGAGATACGACGCAGAAACACGGTGGTCTCCGCGCCGGTGGCGATCATCGGGTGGCGGCCGAGGATGTTGCGCAGCAGAGTGGTGCCGCTACGCGCGGCGCCGCCAATGACGATCAACGATCGGCCGTCAGATCGTCGGCGTGCGAAGGGCGCGCGCAGACGCCACCACATCCGATATCCCAGCAATGCGAATAGTCCGTCCGCCATGCTGCGCGCAGCCAGCGCGGCGCCGATCCGCGCCCGACTCCTGCGTCCAGCGTTCGAGATACGGAGCGTCAGTCGCCGTAACCGGCGCCGGTAGATAAACCATGCGACCAGCAGCGCCGACCGCCACGCCAAAATAGGGCACATGCCGCGGGTAACAGACTGGTGGTGTCCACGGTAACCAGTTCGGCGAGCGATCTCCCGCTCCAGGTTTGGCGGGACCAGCAGGCGCGCCGCGGTCAGTCCGGCGACGACGAAACCCACTTCGTCCAAATGACCGATCACCGGAATCCGGTCCGGAATCAGGTCCCAGGGAGTGGCCAGGTAGCCGAAGCCAACCAGCAACGCGGCTTTGGCCGGAGCACATCCCGACGAAAGCCAGACGGCACACATCAGGCGACACTCGAAGCGGAGTGCCGTAACACCACGCTGCCATCGTTTCACCCGGTTTCCCTTCAATCCGCACCAGCGAAAGCGACGGCGAGTAGCTTCAGCGCCGTCCGTTGCGGGACGACTTGTCGATGCGCGTGTAACGGGAGTGTGTCAGCCCAGCAGTAACGTGGGATCGGGTTTGCTTGCGGGCAGCTTTGTATCAGGCGATAGCTGGACTTATCGTGGCCGCTTATAGCTTTGCGGTTGCGGTGGGTGGCTGTTGCAGAAGAAAGCCATAAACGGCGCGCCCCTCAGGCCGAGCCCGAGGGCGTGCTTCGCCGGCTACGCGGGTCGCGCGGCGCTGCCACGCCGAGTCGGCGCAAAGTCGAGAGCAGGCTTTCTCCGGCACCCGCCGGAGAGTTTCAGGCTGCGCGCGGTTTGGCTTCGCGTGATTCCGCCAGATGATCGAAGCTCTTGCGGTAGGTGCCCAGGCCCTGTGTCTGTGACCGCAGTTCGATGATCAGGTCGTGCAACTCGGCCTCCGGCACCAGCGCTTCGACATCGTCCCAGCCGGTCCAGCCGTCTTTTTCAGTATAGCCGAGAATCTGGCCGCGGCGTCCGGTCAGCAGGCGTTGCGCACGGGCGGTAAAGTCGTTCGGCACGCTGATCGTGACACGGTCAATGGGTTCGAGCACCACCGGATCGGCGGCGGCCAGGCCTTCTTTCATGGCGATCTGCGTGGCGGTCTTGAACGCCATGTCGGAACTGTCCACGCTGTGGAACTGCCCGTCGGTCAGGGTGACGGCGATATCCACCACCGGATAGCCGAACGGTCCCTTGCGAGCGGAATCCTCGGCCGCTTCGCCGACCGCCGGGATGAAGTTGCGCGGCACCGACCCGCCGACGATCTTATCGATGAACGCAAACCCGGAGCCGCGTTCGCGCGGTGCAATGTCGATCTTGACGTCGGCGAACTGGCCGTGCCCGCCGGTCTGCTTCTTCAGTCGCCCGTGCTGGTGGACGGCGCGACGGATGGTTTCCTTGAAGGCGACCTGCGGGCGTTGCGTCGAAACCTTCAGCGCATAATTGTTGGCGAGTTTCGCGATCGTGTTGTTGAGATGGATCTCGCCCTGGCCATGCAGCACGGTCTCGCCGGTGTCCTGGCCGTGCTCCAATCGGCAGGGAAATATCCTCCTCCAGCAGCTTCTGCAGTGCGCCGGCCAGCTTCACGTCATCCTTGTGATCCGACGTGCCGATCGCGAGGGAAAAGACGGGCGCGGGCGGCGGGGGGAACGGAGCTGCTGCGGCGTGGCACCGGGGGCGACGGTCGCGCCGGTCGCCACGCTGTCCAGCCGACCGAACGCGACCATATCGCCGGCCTGGGCCTCCGCAATCTTCGCGGGGTCGCCGCCGGTCCAGCGATAGATCCCGCCGAGCCGCGAGCCGCTGAGCGTGACCCCGTCCTTGATGTTGCCGCGCCAGACCCTTGCGTATGAAAGCTTTCCGGTATGGCCGGCGTGCACCGTCTTGAATATCTGCGCGAGCGGCGGCCCGTCGGCGGCGATGCCGTGGCGTTCCGCGGTTTCGGCGGCCACCGGCGTATCGTGCCGCAGCGCCTTCCACAGCCGGCGAATTCCGCCCGCCTGGTCGGCCGCGCCCAGCAACACCTCGATCACGTTGCCTGCCGCCAGGTCCTTGCGCAGGTCTCGGTATATCTCATCGGTGCTCGGTTGCACGTCCTCCAGCACCTTCTCCAGCAGCACGTCGTCGTTGTCGGCCAGCGTTTCCACCAGCTTGAACCGTGCCTCCTGCTCCTCGTCCTGCATTGAGGAGGGTATTTGCATCAGCTCGGACGGTTGTCCGCGGCGGTAGCGATAGGCGCGCTCGCTGACGACATCGACATACCCTGCCACGGACTCGCCTTCGACGATCGGCATCTGGCGGAGCACCAGCGGGCATTTCGCATAGGCCTGCAGGGCGGCGAGCGTATCGCGCACGCTGCCTTCCAGCGTATCGATCTTGTTGACGAACAGCATGTGCGGCACGCCCTGGTCTGCCAGCAGCTTCAGCAGCGGCGCCACGCCCATGGCGCGGGCGGGGGATGGCTCGCAGACCACGACGGCGAGATCGACGACGGTCAGCGCGGCGGCCACTTCATGCGCGAATTCGACCGACCCGGGGCAATCAAGCACGGCCCATTGGTCGCCGAGATAGGAGCAATGGCCGATACGCAGCTCGGTGGTCATGGGGCGGTCGCGCGGATCAGCGGGGCGCTTGACCGGGCATCCGGCTGCTTCCATCAGCGCCTCAAAGAGGGTTGATTTCCCGCTGCTGTACGGCCCAACCAAGGCCACCGAGCGAGGACTTCTGCCATTCTGGTTTCCCGACATCCTGGCGTCTCCCGTAGCTGTTGCAGCGCTGGTGCGGCGCACGCCGTTCGGCGCTGACGCCGCTCATGGTCCGATCCTAGCGAAGATTTCGCGAGGGGGAAGCTTGGATGACAGGGGTGTGACGGCAGCCCACAATACGGCACGTTGCGCGAGGGGGAACCGGATGGGCATTTATGCGCGCTTCGGCGTGCCGACGGTGATCAATGGCTGCGGCACGGTGACGCGGCTCGGCGGCGGTGCCATGCACCCGGAAGTGCGGGAGGCGATGGCGGATGCGGCCACGGCATCGGTCGACATGCTGGCGCTGCAGGCGGCAGCCAGTCGGGTAATTGCGCGCGTGACCGGCGCCGAGGCGGGTATTGTCACCTCGGGCGCGTCGGCGGCGCTGCTGGTCGGCGCGGCGGCATGCCTGACGCGGCTGGACCCGGCGCGGATGAATGCGCTGCCCGAGGTGCCGGACGGGCGCTGCGAGTTCGTCGTGGTCCGCAGCCAGCGCAACATGTACGACCGTGCCCTGCGGGTGGCCGGCGGGCGGATCATCGAGGTCGGCATTCCCGACCGGTTCAGCGGTCCGGGGGTGCGCGACGCTGCGGCGTGGGAGATCGACGCGGCGATCGGGCCGCGCACGGCGGCGATCTGCTGGCTGGCGCAGCCGCACTCGCTGCCGCCGCTGCACGAGGTGGCGCGCGTGGCGCGGGAGCATGGCGTGCCGGTACTGGTGGATGCCGCGGCGCAATTGCCACCGCGGGCGAATCTGCGGCGGTTCCTGAGCGAAGGCGCGGACCTGGTGGCGTTCAGCGGCGGCAAGGCGATCGGCGGCCCGCAGGCTTCGGGCATTTTATGCGGGCGGGCGGACCTGGTCTCGGCGGCGCTGGTGCAGATGCTGGACCTGGATGTACTGCCGGAGCTGTGGCGCGCGCCGCCGGAATTCGCCGCGCTGGCGCAGATGCCGGGGTTGCCGCATCACGGCCTCGGCCGGTCCTGCAAGGTTGGGAAGCAGGAGATCATCGGGCTGCTGGTGGCACTCGAACGCTTCGTTCAGCGTGACGAAGCGGCGGAGCGCGCGGCAGTGGCGGGCGATGCTGGAATCGATCATCGCGGCGGCGGGGGACGCTGCGGGGCTTCGGCTGCGGATCATGGACACGCCCGTGCCTGTGCTGGAGATCGCGACGGAGCGGCCGGACGAGCTGGGCGAGGCGGCTGGCGGACGGAGACCCCGCCGATCCTTTGTTCACTGGCGCGCCGGCAGGACGGCGTGCTGCTGATCTCGCCAACGGCGCTGGCGGCCGAGGATGCGGCGGTGATCGGGGCGCGGCTGCGAAGCCTCGGATGAGAGCCGGGCGGGGTTAGAGCGTGATCGCTTGAGGCTGACGGTCGGAAAGCGTGAATCACGCTCTCGAACAAAGAGTTAGAGCGTTCTCGCCGCCAAGATTGCTAGCCTGTTGATAAGGCGCATTTCTAGCTGCTTGCAAAGCCAGGGCCTTTGAGCTACAATGTAGCTCAAAGGAGATAACCCATGACTGGCAATTCCGTTGTGCGCGCCCGCATCGATGAGCGCACCAAGAAGGAGGCGGCGGCGGTGCTGAAAAGCATCGGGCTTACCGTGTCCGACGCCTTCCGCCTGCTGTTAACGCGGGTCGCGGCCGAAAAGCAGCTGCCATTCGAGCCGCTGGTGCCAAACGCCGAGACCATCGAGGCGATGAAGGCAGCGCGGCGGGGCGAATTGGTTACAGCGGGCAAGTCCTCTCGGGATTTGCTCAAGAGCCTGAATGCGGACTGTTAAATATTCGAGCCGCTTCAAGCGTGACTATCGCCGCGAAAAGTCGGGGGTTCTTGGCAAGCAGCTTGATGCCCTTCTGGCGGAGGTCGTTGATTTGCTCATCGCCGACAAGCCGCTCTCGCGCCGCCATGTCGATCACCAGTTGACGGGGGAGTGGAAGGATCACCGCGACTGCCACATCCGACCCGATCTGATCCTTATCTACCGCAAGCCGGGCGATGAAAGCCTGGAACTCGTGCGGCTCGGCTCACATAGCGAGCTGGGGTTTTGAAGCGAAGAGACACGGGGGCGATCCATCAAAGGTTCCCGTGGGTTGTCGACATGTTTGATAGGGGCTTTATGGAAAGCCGGGTTGTTTTCCGTTACGGAAATGTAGGATAGCCGTGAGCGTTAAGGAATACGTTGCATTCGGCTCTTGCCTTCTTAACGTCCACTGGATAGCGGTTGAAATTGGACGCGGTAGAATACATTTCGCCAAGCACAACAGTGAGCAAATTTAATCTCGATCCGGGCGGGATATCGAAGTGCGGAGCCCGTAGCTCCGCGTTCAAGTGCGGATCAGTGCTCATGATCTCTATGAGGACACGATCTTCATCAGCCCAACTCCATACACCTGAATAATACATACCGGCAGCGTAACACCTAGCTGCGATTTGATAGGGGTTACCCGAGACGAATGTGCTTGCCCAATGATCCTCCTCAGCATGGGCGGCTATGCCTAGGCATGTCGAAACGGCACAACCCAACAAAACAAAGCTACGCAACGTAGACCTTCGCTTGCCGGTCATGGGATCGCCTCAGCACGTGGTGTGTAGCAGACATTCCGGCAGATATCGCGATGACGTGCTGATTGTGCGTCGAGGGTCTTTCAACTTGGCCCCCATTCATCAACGCCGTCAAACATGCCATCCGCACGGAATCGGACAACCAACGTGCTACCATCCTTATAGGTAAATGTTTCGGTTGTCTTGCCAGGAGAACAGAATGGCCCTTGCCTACAGGTTGAGCGGAGCGTAGCGGGCACTCCCAGCAACCGCTCGACCTCCGGCGCAGACATATCGTAGTGGATGCGGCTCAAAGCTATGGCCCCGGCATCAGCATCCCACTTTTGTGCTAGTGCAGGATTATTTCCAATGCCTGCGGCGAGAACTCCGCACGCAGCGGCGGCTCTCGCGAACTTACGCAATAGGAGCACTCCCTAGCGCGGGGAGACTGGGAGCGAGAAGCCCAAAAGGCGGATTTTGCCAATCTGGGAAATAGATTTTTCCTTGCACCATCAGCTCAAAGAGCGGCGCTTGTGACGCTGTCCCTCGCCAGTAATGGATCGCGGCATCTTCCCACTCGGCTTCAGGTCGGCTCAGCCATCCGGCGTCCGCTCGATGGACGCTCGCAAGAGGCGGAGGAAATGCTACGGCGCGAACCGCTACCCGCTCCTCACTGCTGAACCATTTCTGTCGGGTTAGTTCGGGTCGCGTTCTCATCCTCGAACATAAAGAAAGCTCCAAGCCGCGAAGGCCGGTCTGGTGCTCTGTCGAGCCGAACCTGTTCCCACAATTTCTCCTTACGGGGCTCACTGTTGAGTGCTTGGTAGGGCGACACAAATCCGGAGTTGCTCGCGCATTTGCGGCGAAGCTCCCCATAGAGCACCAACATCCCTGCGCGAGAAACGCATTGTGCAAGAGGACAGAGCTACGCGGTGTGAGGTGCCATCCCATGATGAACAAATGATTGCTATTCTCTCTCAAGCCGCAGCCTCGAAATCGTCGCCGCGCCGACGTTGTAGCTTTTGGCGAGCTCCTCAGCGTGGCACCTTCCGCCCGCCGCCGCCGCTGTTCTTTCTGCTGCTGCGGGGTGAGCTTGGGGGACGGCCCATGTGCTGCCCACGCGCCTTGGCCCGGCTGACGGCCTTCCGCCGTGCGTGTGCGGATAAGATCGCGCTCTACGTCCGCCAGCCCGCCGAGAACGGCAATCATTAAGCGCCCGGTGCTGGTGGCGGTGTCGGCTCACGGCGCCCCCAGTGAGCAGAATTGCGCGCCGGCGTCCACAAAAAGCCATCAATACGCGATCGCCTGCCAGACCGCGTCAACCTGAACCGATCGCGCTCTACCCGCGCTGGATCAGCTCGATGGAGACATTCTCCGGCCCGCGCAGGAAGGCGATGCGCACGCCTGGGCGGACCGTCGTCGGGTCCATGGTGAACTCGACGTCTTTGCCTTTCAGTTCCGCCACCGCCTGGTCGATATCGCTGACCGTCAGGCCGATATGCTCCAGCCCGAAATAGGGCGGCTGCGGCGGGGCGGCGGTGCTGAGCTTCGGATTGGCGGGCGCGATGAACACTTTCTGGCCGCCGCCCAAGGCTGAGGTCGATCCGCGTCGCGCCGTCCGGCTGCGGCGTGCGGATCATCTCTGCGCCCAAGCATACGCTCGATACCACCGCGCGGTCGCTTCCGGGTCTGGGCTGCGCAGATGGATATGTTCCCAGGTGAATGTCGTCATCTTGTCCTCCCCGTTACAGCGTGCGGGATTACCTCACGCTTCGTCGCTCGCGGCAAGCGTCGCGGCGTGGGCCGACAGGATCGGGCGCACGAACTCGGCCAGATTGCCGCCGGCAAACAGATATCCGCGCATGCCTGCGGCGGCTGCGGCTTGCAGGTCCGTGGGCTGGTCCCCGATCAGGACGCAGCGCTCCGGATTCAGGTTCCAGGCACGCATCAGGTCCAGCAGCATGCCCGGCTCTGGTTTGCGCCAGTCGCTGACGCGCCGGTACGCGGCGACCGCGCCATCCGGGTGATACGGGCAGTAGCGCGCGTCATCGATCGTTCCGCCGATGCAGCCGCGCCTGTTCGCTCACCCAGGCCAGCAGGCCCGTACCGCCGCCTCGTCATAGAGGCCGCGAGCCACGCCCGACTGGTTGGTGACGACGAAGACGTGCCAGCCGCTCTCCGTCGCCAGCCGGATCGCGTCGAGCGCGCCCGGCCATCCAATCCCACCGGTCGCGCGTGCCGACATGCCCGTGATCGACGTTGAGCACCCCGTCGCGATCCAGGAACAGGGCCGGCCGGCGCACCCAGCCGCGCGGGCAGTTCAGCACGGGCGCGGGCCAGATCCTCTGGAATGCCGATATCGATGAACCATCCGTCGGCCACCGTGCCGGCGCAGCCGGCCGGCCGCGCGCGAGTGCGGGGAGCACGTCACGCTCCAGCGAGCAGACCGGCGTTACATGCGCCAGCACCTGCCGGTCGAAGGCGTAAAGCCCGGCGTTGATCATCCCCGGTTGTCCGGCGTCTGGCCGGGCACGGAATGCGATGACCCGATCCCCTTCCAGCGTCACGACGCCATAGCGCGAGGCGTCCTCGATCGGCCGCAGCAGCATGCGTCCGACGATTTGCGGCGGGTCGCCGGCCACGTCGGCCAACAGGGAGGCCAGATTGCAATCGAACAGGCTGTCGCCGTTGCACAGCAGGAATTGCTCGTCCAGCAGGTTCGCGGCATGGAACAGCGCGCCGCCGGTGCCGGCAGGCGCCGGCTCGGTCGAGAAGCGAACCTCCACCGGCCGCGGCAGCCCGGCGGCGGCCTGACGGACGGCCTGCTCCACGGCGGTCGAGAGATGCCCGGTCAGGAGCAGGAATTCATCGATGCCGAACCGCAGCAGCTCTTGCATCAGCCAGGCCAGGAACGGCCGGCCGCCGATGTCCAGCACCGGTTTCGGGGTCGCCGCGGTGATCGTCCCCAGCCGCGTGCCGAGGCCGCCGGCCAGGATAGCGCATTGACGGATCGCGCCGCGCACCGTCAGGCGGGGACCAGCTCCGGGAACATCGCCCGCTCGACCAGCGCGCAGAACACGTGCGCCGCGGTGATATGGAGCTGCTGGATGATCGCGGTTTCATCGGCCGGAGCACGGAACAGCAGCTCGCAGCGATCCGCCATCGGCGCCGCCGGCCCGGCCCCCGAAGCCGAGGCAGCGTATCTGCCTTGCCGCGCGCCGCTTCGAGCGCGCGGAGCACGTTGGGCGAACGGCCCGAGGTGGAAATCCCCAGCAGCACGTCGCCCGGCTGGCCCAACCCCAGCACCTGCCGCTCGAACACGTGCTCGATATCCGTAGTCATTTCCGGTCGCCGTCATCACCGAGCCATCGACGGTGAGTGCGATTGCCGGCAGCGGCGCATGGTCGAACATCAGGCGGGAAATGAACTCCCCGGCGATGTGCTGCGAAGTCGCCCGCGCTGCCGCCATTGCCGGCAATCATCAGCTTGCGGCCGCCCTGCATGGCCGGCACTGGTGATCGCGGCCATTTCCGCCAGCAGGTCACGTGCCGCCGGGTCGCCCGCCAGTTCGTTCATTGCCGCGGCGGAGCGTGACAGGAACTGATCGATAAACCGCCGGTTCTCTTGTGCCATGGCTGTACACTTGCCCGACGGAGGGCTGGTTGCCAAGCACGAAATCAGCGTGGCTGCCGCCGAATACCATTCGATGCCGCGTGACGCTTCTTGTTGTTGCGGGTCCTCGCAGCTTGTATAACACGAGGGCGCAACTCCGAATGGTCACGCACGCAAATGGACGAGATTGTCGGCCGGCCGCTTCGCGCCGTCGGCCTCCGCGGCGCCCTGCACAGCACCCAGCACCACGCGGTCCGTGCCCGTGCACCGCTGCGTCTCGGCCTGGCGGGCGGCGGCACCGACCTGCCGAGCTACGCGGAATCGCATGGCGGTGCGGTGCTGAACGCAACGATCGACCGCTACGCGTTTGCGTCCATTCAGCCGCGCGACGATACGCGGCTGGTGTTCGATGCGTGCGATGTCGGGCAGGAGGAAAGCCACGTCGCCGCCGCAACGATACCGAACTCCCGCCTGCTGCTGCACCGCGGCGTGTACGAACACATGGTGCGTGAATATAACGACAGCGTGCCGTTGCCGATCACCGTGACGACGGTGGTGGATGCCCCGATGGGTTCCGGCCTTGGCTCCTCGTCGGCGCTTGGTGGTTGCGCTGATCGAGGCGTACTGCGCCTATCTGGATGTTCCGCTCGGCCGGTATGAGGTCGCCCATCTTGCCCACCAGATCGAGCGGGTCGATCTGGGGCTTGCCGGCGGACAGCAGGACCAGTTCTCCGCCGCGTTCGGCGGTATCAACTTCATCGAGTTCCTGCAAGGCGGCCGTGTGATCGTCAATCCGCTGCGCTTTTCCCAGGCAGTGATCAACGAGCTGGAATCTTCGCTGGTGGTCTGCTTCTCCGGTCAGTCGCGCATGTCCGACCAGATAATCCGCCAGCAGTCTCAACGCCTGAACGCTGGCAGTGCCGAGGCGCTGGAAGCGATGCACCAGCTCAAGCAGGACGCGTCCGACATGAAGCGGGCGGTGCTGCTCGGCGACATGCGGGGGTTTGCGCGCGATCCTGGAACGCTCCTGGATGGCCAAGAAGCGCACTGCACCGGCCATTTCCAATGCTCATATCGAGGATCTGGAGATCCTGGCCCGCCGCAACGGGGCCATGGCGGCCAAGGTGTCCGGCGCGGGCGGGGGCGGCTTCATGATGTTCGTCGTTCCGACCGAGCGGCGGTATCGCCTGATCGCGGCGTTGAACGACGCCGGCGGCCAGGCTTATCCGGTGAAGCTGACCGAACGTGGCAGCGAGGCGTGGGCGATTCCGGCACAGCATTGACTCCCGACGATTTCATCAGCGCGCAGCTTCCGACCCGTCCCGCCGTGCGGCAAACGGGGCAGCGCACCAGCGTGGCGGATGAGAGCCGGCGCCGGCTGATCTTCATCAGCCACCGCATCCCATATCCGTTGAACAAGGGAGAAAAGATCCGCGGCTACAACCTGATCACGCATCTCGCCCGGTCGTATGACGTGTATCTGGGCTGTCTGATCGACGATGCGACCGACTGGGAGCATGTCGCGCACCTGCGCACGATCTGCACCGAGGTAGCTGCGTTTGGCATCGACAAGCGCCGGCAGAAGCTGAAGGCGCTGGCGCATATCCGTCCAGGCCGGCCGCTGATGACGGATTACTACTTTCATCCGGGGCTGCGCGACTGGGTCGATGCGACCATGGCGCGGGTGAATATGGATATCATCTATATTTACTCGGCGGCGATGGCGCCCTATGCGCTGCATCTCGATCGCCCGGGCAAGATACTGGATATGCAGGACATCGATTTCGAGAAATGGGCGCTTTACGCGCGCCAGTCGCGCTGGCCAATGCGCGCGGTCTGGGCGCGCGAGGCACGCACGCTGCTGGCCTATGAACGTCACGCCGCGATGGCATGCGATACAACGTTCTTCGTGACTGAAGCCGAGACTCGCCGGTTTGCCGAGCTGGCGCCGGAAACCGCCGATCGCCTGACCTGGATCGAGATGGGCGTGGACCTGGAGCGGTTCTCGCCGTCGCTCAGCTTTCCACGCCCCTTTGTGGACGATGGTCCGCATCTGGTGTTCACCGGCAACATGGATTACTGGCCGAATGCCGATGCGGTGATTTGGTTCGCCGATCAGGTGCTGCCGCTGATCCGGCGCCGCCGGGCTGACGCCCAATTTCATATCGTCGGCAACAATCCAGGGCCGGATGTGCTGCGGCTGCGCAGGCTTCCGGGCGTGAACGTCACCGGCCGCGTGCCGGATGTTCGACCTTACGTCGCGCACGCGGATGTGTCGGTCAGCCCGCTGCGCATGGCGCGCGGCGTGCAGAACAAGGTGCTGGAGGCGATGGCGATGGGCAGGCCAGTGGTCGCCTCCCCGCAGGCGTTCGAGGGCGTGCGCGCGGTTGCCGGACGGGATCTGTTGGTAGCAGATGGCGCGGAGGAAACCGCCCGGACGGTGCTGGACGTGGTGGACGGACGGCATCCGATGCTGGGCGCAAGTGGGCGGCAGGCGGTGGAACGCGGCTACGCCTGGTCGGGCATCTTGCAGAAGTTGGATACGTATCTGAAGCGCAGCGCTGCGAGCGACGTTGGTAATTAGCCGCTTCGACATGGCCCGCCCTGCCGTTGGCGCATATCTTTGCTATTCCAGAACCAGGATGTGTGTGCGCGGGCGCGGCCCGCGCTTGACGGACAAGTGCGACGCCCTATCCCAACGCCCCGGGGAAATGGCAGGCAACCTGGTGGCCTGACTCCACTTCGGCCAGCAGCGGCACTTCCTCGGCGCAGCGTGCTGTCGCAGCGGGGCAGCGGGTGCGGAACCGGCAGCCGCTGGGTGGACTGATCGCGCTGGGGATTTCCCCTTGCAGGATGATCCGCCGTCTTGCCCGCTCGACCGTGGCGTCCGGGATGGGCACGGCGGAAACCAGCGTTGCCGTGTATGGATGCAGCGGGCGGGCGAACAGCTTCTCCGTTGGCGCGGTCTCCATCACCTTGCCCAGGTACAGCACTACGATACGATCTGAGATGTGCCGCACCACGGCCAGATCATGGGCAATGAAAAGATAGGTCAGGCCCAGCCGCTCCTGCAGGCCGATCATAAGGTTCAGGATCTGCGCCTGTATGTTCACGTCCAGTGCGGAGATCGGCTCGTCGCCGATCACAAACACCGGCTCCACGGCCAGCGCGCGCGCGATGGATATACGCTGGCGCTGGCCGCCGGAAAATTCATGTGGAAACCGTGCCGCCGCCGCGGGCGCCAGGCCGACAAGGTCCAGCAATTCGGCGACCCGTGCGCGCGCCGCGGCGGCATTGCGGGCCAATCCATGCAGCCGCAGCGGGCCGGAGAGGATTTCGCCCACGTTCATGCGCGGGTTCAGCGACGCGTACGGGTCCTGGAAGATCATCTGCATTCGCCGGCGCAGCGGGCGGATGCGCGCCTGGCTTTCGTGCGAGATGTCGTGGCCGTCGAACACCACGCGTCCTTCGGTCGGCTCGTCCAGCCGCATCGCCACACGCGCGAGGGTCGATTTGCCGCAGCCGGATTTGCCGACCAACCCGACCGTTTCGCCTGGGAATACTTGCAGATCGATCCCGTCCACGGCGCGCAGGATGCGTTTCGGCTCCAGAAAACTGTCGCGCGGCAATACGAAATGCTTTTTCAGGCCCTGCACGGCCAGCAACGGACGGCCCGAGGGCGCGGGCCGCGCGGTCGGCACAGAGGCCGGCAAGCGCGGCGGCTGCAGCCGGGCGCCGGATTGAGTGACCCAGCAGCGTGCCGTGCGATCCGTCCCGACAGGCAGCAAATCCGGATGCTGCGCACAGGCTTCGACCGCGAACGGGCAGCGGGGACGGAACCGGCATCCATCCGGCCAGGCGATTGGATCCGGCGGCTGACCCTCTATGGTGATCAGCCGGCGATCACCTGTGGTGCGTTCGTCCATCCGCGGCGCGGCGTGCAGCAGAGCCCAGGTGTAAGGATGTCGCGGATCGGAGAGCAGATCGTCCGGCGATCCTTCCTCGACCACCTCTCCGGCGTACATCACCAGCACGCGGGAGCAGATGTTTGCGATGACGCCCAGATCGTGGCTGATCAGGATCACCGCGGTGCCCAGATCGGCGTTCAGCGCCCGCAGCAGATCGAGTATCTGCGCCTGGATCGTGACATCCAGGGCCGTGGTGGGTTCGTCGGCAATTATGACGGAGGGCTGATTGGCGAATCCCATCGCCAGCATGACCCGCTGGCGCATCCCGCCGGAGAATTGATGCGGCCAGGAGCGCAGCGCCCGCGCGGGGCCGGCAATCCCCATCCGGGCCAGCAGTCCTGCGGCCCGATCGCGTGCTGCGCGTCCACTGTAACGGCGATGCGCCGTCATCGTCTCCGTCAACTGTCGGACGATGCGCAGCACCGGGTTAAGCGAAGTCATCGGGTCCTGGAAGACCATCGCGATTTCGGCGCCACGAATTTCGCGCAGTTCGGATTCGGAAAGTGTGGTGAGCTCCTGCCCACGAAAGCGGATGGAGCCTTCGACAATGCGCGCCGGCTCTTCCAGCAGGCGGATGATCGACCTGGCGGTTACGCTTTTGCCGGAGCCGGATTTACCGACAATGCCCAGCGTCTCGCCGCTATGCAGGCTGAAGCTGACACCGTCTACCGCCCGGACGACGCCGGCATCGGTGAAGAACCAGGTGCGGAGCCGCTCGACCTGCAGCAGCAGTTCTCGCATCCCCGTTTGGCGGGGAAAGAGATAGTTGCGCCGTCATCGGCGGCGCGCATGCGGATCAAGCCAGTCGCGCAGACCATCGCCCACGAAGTTGAAGCCCATGACCACGGAGAGGATCGCCAGGCCGGGGAATGTCGCGACCCACCATTGCGACACCAGCTCACGGCCTTCTGAAACCATCGATCCCCATTCCGGCGTCGGCGGAACGACACCCAGGCCGAGGAACGACAGACCAGCAAACACCAGGATTGCGTTGCCGAGGTCGAAGGTAACCAGGACGATCAACGGCCCGATCGCGTTGGGCACGATCTGCCGCAGCAGGATATGCGTTGGGCCGAACCCGACCGCCTGCGCCGCGGTGACATATTCCAGCGAACGCTGACCGATGACGAGGCTGCGTGCCAGGCGGGCGAATTTCGGCCACCAGACGACCAGCATGGCTATCACGGTGTTGCGGGTGCCGATACCGAGCGCGGCGGCAATCGCCATTGCCAGGATGATAGGCGGGAAACAGAACATCAGGTCGGTGGCGCGCATCAGGGCCTCTTCCGCAAAGCCGCGCATATAGGCGGCGACCGCGCCCAGCAGGGTGCCGAAGGTGCCTCCCACCAGAACGACCACGAAGCCGACCGTCAGCGACGTGCGCGCCCCGTAGATGCACTCGGGTCAACACGTCGCGCCCCAGCTCATCGGTGCCGAGCCAGTGCGCCGCGGACGGCGGGGCCAGCCGCCCCGCAACCTTCACGACGTCCGGTGGGTAGGGCGTGATCCAGGGCGCCAGGATGGCTGCCAGCACCCAGACCAGGATCACCGCGCCGCCGGCTGCCGCGAGCCCATAGCGGCGCAGCCATCGACGCCGCCGGCTGGCAAGGGAGCTTTCGGCGGCGGCGAGGCGGAGCGCGACATCGACGCCGCTCATCGGCGCATGACCCGAGGATCGAGCAGCGCGTACGAGATATCCACCAGCAGATTCACGATCACGTACACCACGGCCACCACGATGGTGATGCCCATGATCGCCGGAAAATCGAGGAAAACAGCGCTGCGGAATGTATAGCGGCCTAGACCTGGCCAGGAGAATATCGTTTCAGTCAATACGGTGCCGGTGAGCAACTGCGCGTAAGCCAGTCCGCCTAGCGTGACGACCGGGAGCAAGGCGTTCGGGAGTGCGTGGCCCAGCATGATGGCGTGGCGCCGCAGCCCCTTGGCGCGGGCGACGCGGATATAATCCTGCGACAGGGACTCCAGCATCGCGGCGCGTGTCGTGCGTGTGATCAGTCCCAGGGTCGCGGCGGCGAGCACGATTGAGGGCAATACAAGGTGCCAGGCGGCGTCCCAGAACGTGTCCCACTGTCCGGCCAGCGGTGCGTCGATCAGCATGAACCCGGTGACCGTAGGCGGCGGGAACTGGTCCGCGCCGAGTTGACCTGGCCCCGCAGCCCAGCCCAGCCAGCCGTAGAACACCGCCAGCATGATGAAGGCCAGCCAGAAGGTCGGCGCCGACACGCCGACCAGCGATACGGCGCGGGCAAGGTGATCGATCCATGAATCCCGCCGCATGGCCGCAACGATCCCGAGCGGCAGACCGACCAGCAGCGATAACAGGAAGGCGACGGTTGAAAGTTCGACCGTGGCGGGCGCGTATTGCGCGATATCGTCCAGCACCGGCCGCTGCGAAGAAATGGAGATACCCAGATCTCCATGCATCAGGCCGACCAGGAAGATCCAGTAGCGGTCCCACAATCGGCAGGTCGAGCCCCCATTTGTGCCGATAGGCGGCCAGGATGACGGGGTTGTTGGCGGCAATATCGCCGAGCTGCGCCAGCACCGGATCGCCTGGTACCAGGTTGGCGATCAGGAAGATCACCAGCGTGGCCAGCAGCACCATGGCCGCGGCGACGACCAGACGGGAGGCGACATAACGCAGCATCCGTCCCGCTTGCCTCCCTGTTCGTCTCTTCCTTGGGGCGCACTATCGCCGATCGGGCGACCTTCAACAACTTGTCTGAACGAAACCTCCAGCTATGATGGTGTCAGTAGAAGAAAACACGGGAGGATGACAGGTGCGCGAGATCGGCTGGATCGGACGGCGGGATGTGATGCGGCTGCTTGGCGTCGGCGGAGCGGCGCTGGCGGCGGGGCTTCCGGACAGGGTGCATGCAGCCGCCAGCAAGACGACGCTGGTGCTGGGTCTCGACATCAGCGATACGATTTCGCTGGATCCGGCGAGAGAGGCGCAATACACGCCGCCGATGACGGTGAACGCCGTCTACGACGCATTGATTACCATGTCGCCGGGCGATTATCTCAACGTGAAGCCCGCATTGGCGAGCGAATGGGCGCGCACGCCGGATGGCAAAGGCTGGCGGTTCACGCTGCGGCCGGACGCGAAGTTCAACAGCGGCAATCCGGTCACCGCCGACGACGTGAAGTGGACGATCGACCGGGTGATCAACCTGAAGGACCAGCCGTCGCAGTACATGGCGAATGTCGATGCGGGTGGAGGTCCCGGATCCCGGGCACGTCGATGTCATCCTGAAGGATCCCGACGCAGCCGCTGCTGACCGTGCTGTGCGGGCCGAATTTCGGCATCCTGGAACGCAAGGTGGTGGAGGCGCATGGCGGCACCTCCGCGGCCGATGCCAGCAGCAGCGACAAGGCGACCAACTGGCTGAACCAGAACTCCGCCGGTGCCGGCGCCTTCACGCTGGTCGGCTGGACCCGCAACGCGCAGATCCTGCTGACGCGCAACCCGCATTACTGGCGCGGTCCGGCGCATTTCGAGCACGTGGTGATCCGCCACATGGGCGAAAGCGCGACGCAGCTTCTGGCGGTGAAGCGCGGCGACATCGACGCCGCGTTCAATCTGATCCCCGAGCAGATCGCCACCCTGAAGGGCAATCCGGATGTGCGGGTCGAGGGGTTGGAGAGCCTCGATTTCGTCTATATGGCGCTGACCTGCGAGCCGGCGTTCAACAAGGCGCTGGCAGTGAAGGAAGCGCGTCAGGCGGTCTGGTACGCGATCGATTATGACGGCATCATCAACGACCTGCTCGGCGGGCACGCGATCCGCTGCGCGAGCTTCATCCCAATCGGACTGTACGGCTCCACGCGCGAGACCACGAAAGAGATCGGCTATCACCAGGATCTGGAGAAATCGAAGCAGTTGCTGGCGAAGGCCGGCTTCCCGGACGGTTTCGAATACAAGCTGAGCTACGGCGATGCCGCGGTGTCCGGGCTTTCCTATGCGGTGCTGGGACAGAAGCTGCAATCGGATCTGGCGCGGGTCGGCATCAAGGTGGTGTTGGACCCGATGGACCAGGTGAACCTGCGCACACAGTACACCACCGGCAAATCCACCGCGGTGCTGACCTTCTGGAACCCGTCGGGTGTAGAGGAGGACGGCTGGACCTCGGCCACGGTGGAGCGAGTTGCCGAAACGAATCCACTGGACCCCGCCGGCGGAGATCAAGAAACTGGTGCTGGAGGGCGCTCAGGAGACCGATCCGCAGAAGCGGGCGGACATCTATCTGCAATATTCGAAGTTCATGATCGACCAGGCCAACCTGATCATCCTGTTCCAGCCGATCTACCAGTTCGCGGTACGAAATGTGATCAAAAAATTCCCGCTGACCGCGGCGGGGTGGGAGGTGCAGATGGACCAGGCGGAGGCATGATATACCCTGAAATCCGCGGGATTCTAGGCATATCGCGCGCAGGGTTGGTGTGGCGGCTGCGCGCCAAATCAAGCCTCACCCGACTTCCTGCGGAAGTCGGGTATTCCAGCGGCCCGAACGGCCGACGGAACCTTAATCCGCTTCCTCCAGGCTGAACTGTTCGGCTTCTTCGTCGTAGCTGAACAGTTCGGCATATCGACCCCAGGAGATCACCGTCCGCAGTGTGTCTTCGGCATACTCCGGCGACATGTGGTCCTCCAGTTCGTCGCGGAACCGCACGGCCGATGCGCGGTGGTTCCACCTTTCGTCGAGGACCTGGCGGATCGTGTTGGCGAGCGGCACATAGGCGCGCAGCGCCTCGGCAAAGATTCGCTTGCGCGTCTCCGTATCGGCGGCAACGAAACGTCGGCCCGAGTTCTGTCAGCGTTATGTCGCCTTCGGCAAGCTCGGCGAAGTGCAGCATCTGCAATGTCTCGCCGAGAGGAAACAAATCATCCAGTTCCAACTGCAAAGGCCCGGCGAGCGCCGGCAAGTCGGCGCGGCCATTATACGGCTCAGCAGCCAGCGTCTCCATAAGGCCGGACATCAGATTGGTGCCGACCCGATGCAGCGGGGTGGTGATGCTGGCCGTGACAGCGGCCGTGACCCGCGGTCCTGGCAGGGGCCGGCGGGTCATCAATGCATATATATCATCGACCATCTGCTGGAATGCAGGGTCATGGCGGTTGCGTGGATGCGCAAACGGCACCGCAAGCTCGTGCGCGATGCGGCCCGGATTGGCCGAAAACACCAGGATGCGGTCGGCCATCAGCACCGCTTCCTCGATATTGTGGGTTACCATCAGCACCGATTTCAGCGGCAACCGGCCTTCCGACCATAAATCGATCAGATCCGTGCGCAGCGTCTCGGCAGTCAGCACGTCCAGCGCACTGAACGGCTCGTCCATCAGCAGCAGGTCGGGATGCACCACCAGCGCGCGCGCCAGACCCACGCGCTGGCTCATGCCGCCCGACAACTCCTTCGGATAGGCGCCTTCGAAACCGCCAAGCCCGATCAGGTCGATGGCTTGCTCCGCACGGCTCTGACGTTCGGCCCGTGGCAGCCCGCGCGCTTCCAATCCGAGTTCCACATTTTCCTTTACAGTGAGCCAGGGGAACAGGGCGAAGCTTTGAAACACCATCGCCACGCCCTCCGCCGGCCCGTGGAGCGGGTTGCCATACCACAGCACCTGTCCCGCGGTCGGCCGCAGCAGTCCAGCAACGATCCGCAGCAGGGTGGATTTGCCGGACCCCGAGCGGCCCAGCAGCGCGACGATCTCGCCTTCGAGCAGGCGGAGATTTACGCCGTCCAGCACGACCAGCTCCGCACTGGCCTCCTTGTGATAGGCCTGCCGGCACTCACGTACATCCAGCAGCGTGGTGCGGGTGGTGGCTGCATCCACAGCGAGGCCCTCCTTAACCGAGTGTCAGGCGTCGGCCGGCGTACTGGTACAGGGGTCGCCAGAGCAACCGGTTCAGCAACAGGACGAATCCGGACATCACGACAACCCCCAGGATCACCTGCGGCATATTTCCTTTGTCGGTCGCTTCGGCGATATAGGCACCGATGCCGTGTGCGGTCAGGTGCGTGTCTCCCCAGGACGCTACCTCCGCGACGATCGCCGTGTTCCAGGCATTTCCCGACGCGGTGATAGCACCGGTAACGTAATAGGCGAAAATTCCCGGCAGCATTACTTTCCGCCACCACAGCACTCCGCCGATGCGGAAGTTCCTTGCCGCCTCCTGAAGGTCGCCGGGAAATGCCGCGGCACCGGCAATGACGTTGAAGAGTATGTACCACTGCGTGCCCAGCGCCATAAGCGGGGTCAGCCAGATATCCGGGGTAAGCCGGAAATGCACGATGAACAGGACGAAGGGCGGGAACAGCAGGTTGGCCGGGAATGCAGCAAGGAATTGCGCGACCGGCTGCGCCCTTCGCGCCCAGACCGGGCGCAAGCCGAGCCAGACGCCTATGGGCACCCAAACCACGGTGCTCAAAGCCAGTACCACCATGACCCTGATCAGCGTGTAGCAGCCCAGCACCAGGGCGTGGCCCAGCTCCGCCCATGATAGCTGGCCGGCCAGGAATCCGAACACCCGCTGCGCCGCCAACGAAAGCGCGACGAGCAGCAACGCCAGCAGCAGGGCGTCAACCAGACGGGACGGGGCTGGCATCCGGCCGGGCAATAACGGAGACGGCGCGCAGACGCATTCCGCCGATTCGTCCCAGGAGGTCGCCGGCAGCCTCTGCTCCCAGATGCAACCATCGGGTGCGGCGCGTCAGTTTCAGCACCCATGGGGCTTCCGCGATAGGGCCCGCCGTGGTTTCAAAGCGGAATTTTGCCGACCAGGCTACCAGAGGTCGAAACAGGAGCTGGTCGTACAGCAGGATCACGACCAGCATCGCGCCGATCGCCCAGCCAACAGCAGCGATGTCCCGCCGCTCCAGCGCCAGTGCCACGTAGGAGCCGATGCCCGGAAGCTTCCAGTTGTTATTACCGACCGAGATCGCCTCCGACGCGACCACGAAGAACCAGCCGCCAGACATCGACAGCATCGTGTTCCACACCAGGCCGGGCATGGCGAACGGCACCTCCAGCCGCCAAAACCGCTGCCAAGAGGTGAGCTGGAAGCTGATTGCCGCCTCCATCAGGTCCGCCGGCACGGTGCGCAGAGACTGGTACAGGCTGAATGCCATGTTCCAGGCCTGACTAGTGAAAATTGCGAAGATCGCGGCCAGCTCCAGGCCCAGGACGCGGCCGGGGAACAGGCTCATGAAAAAAACGACGGTGAAGGTCAGGAACCCCAGGATGGGTACCGATTGGAGAATATCCAGCAACGGGATGAGTACCACGGAAGCCCGCCGGCTTTTGGCGGCAGCGGTTCCGTAGGTGAAGGTGAAGATCAGAGATGCCAGCAGCGCCGCGAACATCCGCAACGTGGTACGCACGGCATAATTTGGCAGGTTGGCCGGATCGAGGCTGACGGACACCGCATGCGGGGCATTGAGGCTAAGGAAAGTGCTGCTGGCGACGTGCGCCACCCCAATCAGCGCCCCGAACACCAGAAGGATCGCGGCAATATCCCAGATATTCGGCAGACGTCGTCCCGGCGCCGCGGCGGGGAATGCGATGCTTGTCATGTGAGCGCCCGGCCGCGTTGGGGTGGATGGAAGGTAACCGGGATCGGCCGGTCAGTCTCCGTTTAGCCCGCCGATGTGCCGCGTGTCATCCGGACAGATGTGCCGGTACGGGGACCGCGCGACGACACCGTCCTAATTCTCTTTTCCCTGGTGCAGCGGGCTGAACGCGACCGGCAGGCGCACGACCAGGACAAGCGTCACCAGTGCCAGCGCCGCCGACAGCAGATAGACATTTCGTAAAGATCCGGCGACGGCATGGACGAGGCTGTGCAATTCGGCTGGACTCATGGCGGCGCGCGCCGAAAGATTCAGCAGCCGGTCCACCGCGTTGGCGGCCTCGCCGGCTAGGCCGAGAGACAGCACCGAGCCGGATATGGCGGCGCCGAGCGATTGCCCAAGCATGCGCATGCACATCTGCGCCCCGGTGGCTGACCCACGTTCCGCCCAGGGCACGTGCCCCTGGACCGAGACGATGAAGGTCGTGTTGCAGAATCCCATTCCCATGCCGATCGCCAACGCGCCGGCGCCGGCCCACAAGGGTCCAGACTCTGGTGCCATGCCGATTAGCATCCCGGCGCCGATCAGCAATGCCACCGCACCAATAATTGCAGTACGGCGATAACTCGTCCGCACCATCATCCGTCCGGCCCCGATGCTGGCAAGGGTCCAGGCCACCGACATGGTGCTCAGCACGATACCGGCCACCATCGGCGTTCGACCCATGACTGCCTGCACGTAGGTGGGCAGGAATACAGTGACGCTCATCATTACGGCGCCGATGGTTCCGCCGCCCAGGCTGCCGATCACGATCACCCGATCGGTCAGCAGCCGGAGCGGAAGGATCGGTTCGGCGGCGCGGCGTTCCCACAGCGCAAGCGCGGCCAGGGCGGCGGCCCCGGCAAACAGCAAGCCGACAACGGCCGCGACGCCGAGTACCTGCCCCTGTCCCGCGGCGAGCACCAGAGCCGCCACGCCCATGACCAGCAACACGGCACCGCTGAAATCGATGACATGCGGGCG
The DNA here is from genome assembly GCA_963810715.1 of uncultured Pseudomonadota bacterium. Lineage (GTDB taxonomy): Bacteria > Pseudomonadota > Alphaproteobacteria > Acetobacterales > Acetobacteraceae > DATDIC01. The sequence continues at coordinate 139,626 of CAWEOZ010000010.1, forward strand.
AGCGCGGTGGCGTTCATGGAACAAGGCCGCGATCATGGCGATTGCCGCCGCACCGATCGGCAGGTTGATCCAGAAGACCAGCCGCCAGTCCACCTGCTCCACCAGGAAGGCGCCTAGCGGCGGGCCGATAAGGGCGGCGACGCCGAAAACGGCGGACAGCAGGCCCTGAATGCGCGCCCGCTCGGACGGCGTGTAGATGTCGCCGACGATGGTGTACGCGATCGGCTGCACGGCGCCCGCGCCGAAGCCCTGAAGCACGCGGCAGCCGACCAGGATAGACATCGATGGGGCGAAGCCGGACAGCGTCGAGCCGGCCAGAAAGAGCCCGGCGCCGATGAAGAAGACTCGCTTGCGCCCATAGAGATCGGCGAGGCGTCCGTAGATCGGGATGGTCACCGCCTGGGCCAGCAGATAGGCGGAGAAAACCCAGGAGAACAGGCTGAACCCGCCAAGCTCGGCGACGATGCTCGGCATCGCGGTGGCGACGATCGTGCTTTCCACGGCGGCCATGAAGGTGGCCATCATGCATGCGGCGAGCACGAGGCTGCGGCCGCTGCCGGCACGATCTCTCATCAGGTCGGCGAATGTCCGCGGTTAGACGACCTGCGCGACCACTCGCTGCGGCCGGCGCTGCATCATGTCAAGCTGATCTTCCGCCTCCTGCGGAAGCTTCGTGATGGCCATATCCGCATAGCCACGCTGCGCGTGTTCCCGCAACGACACGGCGGCGAATCCGATCCACCCGCCATACCAGTGCGCCAAGCCGGGCCAGCTTCACGAGCGTGTGCGTCCAGTGCCGGACATAGAACAGCAGCGCGCTGTCTGGTGGCGACTCCGGGTCGGCGCGTGCGGCGGACCTTGCGGCGCAGATACCCGCCCTGCAGCGGATGGACCTTCTCGATCAGCGGCATGCCGCGGAACACCACGAGGCTGAGCATCAGCCGCTTCGCCGCGATCCCGTCGGCGATCGCGCGACGCAGCAGCGTCTCGATGTGCTCCATGCTGTAATACTGCAACCAGGCCCGCTGATAGACGCCCTGCCACTCGTCCTGCGTCATCGTGCCGTGCGCGGTGCAGACATGCTCCAGGTCGTATTTGTTCATGTCGCGTTCCATCGCGACGCCGGCGCGGGCCAGCTTCTGGTGGTCCTCCGATCCCGGCAGCGGCGTGAGAATGAAAAACTCCAGGCAATCGACCGGCAGTTCACGCTTGAGCGATCTCGATATCGTGCTCGATGGATGCCGCAGTATCCTCGGGGAAGCCGAGGATATAGCCGCAGAACGTGATGATCCCCGCCGCGCGCCAGGCCTGCAGCATCTGGCGGTACTCGCCGATCTTGTTCTGGCGCTTCTTCGCATGCAGCAGATTGGCGGGATTGATCGTCTCCAGCCCGATGAAGACCCGCAGGCATCCGGCACGGCGGCATTTCTCGATGAAGTTCGGAATGCGATAGGCGAGCGCATCGACCTGGATCAGGAAGGTGAAACGGATCTTCTCCCGCTCGCGCAGGTCGATGATGCGATCGAGGATCTCCTCCCAGTGGCGGTTGCGCGCGAAATCGTCATCGGTGATGAAGAACCGGATCACGCCCTTTTCCAGATGCGCGCGCAGCAGTCGCTCGACATCGTCGGCGGTCCGGTAGCGGGACTTCCGCCCCTGCACGTTGATGATCGTGCAGAAGCTGCACTGGAACGGGCAGCCGCGACCGGCATCGAAGGAGCCGATCGGCGGCGAGTAGCGCTGCAACCGCTCCGGCGGCAGATAGGGCGCGACGGCGCCCTGCAGCGCCGGCAGATCGGCAAGGAAATTGTAGATCGGTCTGCAGCCGGTTCGTGAACGCGTCCTGCAAAAGCGTGTCGATATGCCCCTCGGCCTCGCCGGCGAACAGCGTGATGCCGAGGTCGATCGCCTCCTGCAGATCCCACGGCAGTGTCATCGAGCATCGACAGGCAGCCGCTGACATGGAAGCCGCCGATCACGACGTTGAGCCCGCGCGCACGGAACGCGCGCGCCATGTCCACGGCGCGCGGGAACTGATTGCTCTGACACGCCGACGAGGAAGACGATCCCGCGCCCGCGGCGGCGATGCGACGCGCGACGCGGTCGTCCGAAATCATGGTGTTGCATTCGTCCCAGCCGTCGAACGTCAAAGCAACGTCGTCACCGAGCACGCGACGCTCGGCCGCGTCCTGTACGATCGCGTAAAGGCTGGCCAGCGAGTTGGACGGTATCGAGGCCTTCCACCACTGGATGACGTAGCCCTCGTCATCGTAGTGCGAAGGCTTGATCATCTCGACGTGGAAGGCCTGTCGCCTGCGACAATTCATCAAATGGGACCCTCCAAAACTAAGGCCTGCCCGTCAGACTGGATCATCGGTATCAGTTTGGTGCATGAATGTTCTGCCGGTGTTGTGGACGCCTCACGTTGCTAAAGTCAACCAGGCGCCCGCGCTCGGTAGCTTTTTCGTGTTCCTGGTTGTGGACGCGGCGGCCCGCGCGATAGCCTGACCCGAGAAGCCGAGGAGGAACCGATGCCGGCCAGCGAACCTTGCACCAGAGTCAGCCTGTCCGGAGTCATCGCAACTCTCGAGCTTTGTCGCCCGCCGAACAACTTCGTCAGCGTGCGGATGATCGCCGAACTCGCCGATCAACTGGAGCGGCTGGATAAAGAGCCGAACTGCCGGGTCATCCTGTTATGTTCCGAAGGCAAGCATTTTTCTGCTGGCGCCGATCTCGGCAGCCGCGGACCGGACGGACGCGAGGTAGTGGCACGCGGCCGGCATTTTACAAGGAGGCGATCCGCCTCTGGCGCACCGCCAAGCCGATCGTGGCTGCGGTCCACGGCGCGGCGGTGGGCGCCGGCCTGGGGCTCGCCGTCATGGCCGATTTTCGCGTCGGATGCCCCGAAGCGCGGTTCTCGGCCAATTTCACTCGCCTGGGTTTCCATCCGGGGTTCGGGTTGACCGCGACCCTGCCACGTTTGCTCGGGCAACAGCAGGCGGCGCTGATGATGTACACGGGGCGGCGAGTCACCGGGGAAGACGCGAAGGCCATTGGACTGCTCGACCAACTCGTGCCGGCCAGACCAGGTCCGGGAAGCGGCGTCCGCGCTGGCGACGGAGATCGCCCAGTCTGCTCCGCTGGCCATCCAGGCTACGCGCGAGACATTGCGGCGCGGCCTGGCGGCTGCGGTGCAGGCGGCGACGGAACGCGAGTACCAGGAACAGAACTGGCTGCGCGAGACGGCGGATTTCCGTGAAGGCGTGAGCGCCATGTCCGAACGGCGGCGGCCTGATTTCAAGGGGGAGTGACGTCGTGGGGAAGCTGGACGGGAAGGTTGCCATCGTTACCGGCGCGTCGCGCGGCATCGGCCAGGCGATCGCGGAGTTGTTCGCCGCGGAAGGTGCCCGCGTGGTGTGTGCTGCGCGCACGCTGCATGAAGGGTGATCACGCAATGCTGGAGGGGTCGCTCAGCCGGACCGTGCAGCGGATACGCGATGCTGGTGGACAGGCGACGGCTGTCGCCGCGGACGTCTCCACCGAACCGGAATGCGTCCGGCTGGTGGAGGAGCGCGCGCGGCCTACGGCCCGATCGACGTTCTGGTGAACAATGCGGCGCTGTCGTATTTCCTGCCGATCACGGAGTTTCCTGCCAACCGCTGGATGCGCGCTTTCGCCGTCGACGTGCATGGACCGTTCATGCTGTCGAAGCAGGTGCTGCAGGACATGATCCCGCGCCGGTCCGGAGCGATCGTGAATGTCAGCTCCGGTGCGGCGATCGGCCCTGGCCGCGGGCCCGTACAACGATAAAGCGGTGCGTGGCGGTACCATGTATGGGGCGGTCAAGGCGGCGCTGGAGCGGTTCACCCAGGGGTTGGCGCAGGAAATGGCGCGGCATGGGGGCATAACGGTGGCTGCGGTGTCGCCGTCACGCGTGGTGCCGACGCCGGGAACGGTGTTCCACAAGCTGGTCAGCGGCATGGACGATCCACGCGGCGAGCCGCCGGATTACATGGCCCGCGCGGTGCTGCTGCTGGCCACCGAACCGGCGGAGAAGGTGAATGGACGGGTTACCTACAGCCAGCAGATTCTCAAGGAGTATGGTCTGCTCAATTCCGCATCCGGGCGCGGGGTGGACACGGCAGGTTCCGGCTATTCGCAGATCTGATTGTCAGCGGACAGCGCGCCAGGTCCGCTCTTACCCGTCGCCGTCACGCTCCGGCTAAAACGCCACCACACGGGCCTTTCCGCGTTCAGTCACACGCTCAGGAGGGAACTGACATGGCACTCGGACTGCTCAGCGACCCGGCGGCCGATCCGATCGAACGGGCAACCATGCAACGGGTAATACGTCGGCTGATCCCGCTGCTGATGATGTGCTACTTCATCGCCTATCTCGACCGGGTGAATGTCGGCTTTGCCGGCATCAGCATGAACCAGCGACCTGCATTTCAGCGCCGCGGTATTCGGCTTCGGCAGCGGCATCTTCTTCGTCGGCTATTTCCTCTTCGAGATTCCCAGCAACCTGCTCATGGAGAAAGTCGGGGCGCGCCGATGGATCGCCCGCATCCTGATCACCTGGGGCATCATTTCCGGCCTGACCGCCGTGGTGCGGGGAGAGGCCTCGTTCTACGGCATCCGTTTCCTGCTCGGCGTGGCCGAAGCCGGCTTCTATCCCGGCATCATCCTCTACATCACCTGGTGGTTTCCCACCTACTATCGCTCCCGGATCATCGGCCTGTTCATGACCGCCATCCCGTTCTCCGTCATCGTCGGCTCGATCATCTCGGGCACCTTGCTGGAGCTGGACGGCAGCATGGGCCTGGCCGGCTGGCAATGGCTGTTCATCATCGAGGCAGTACCAGCGATCATCCTCGGCATCGTGGTCCTGTACTACCTCACCGACCGGCCCGGCGGCGCGCACTGGCTGCTGCCGGATCAGCGCAAATGGCTCGACCGATCGCCTGGAGGCAGAGCGCATCCAGCGCGAATCGGTGCGCCACTACGGATTGGGCAGAGGCCATGTCGCAATGGCCGCGGTCTGGCTGCTGACCCTGGTCTATTTCGGCCAGAACGTGGCCGGCTACGGGCTGGTGATCTTCCTGCCGCAGATCATCAAGCGCTTCGGCGTGGGCGACGTGGAGACCGGCTTCATCAACGCCATCCCGTTCGTGTTCGGAGCCGTCGCGATGGTGCTGTGGGGCTTGCACTCCGACCGCACTGGGGAACGCAGCCTGCATTGCGCAGCCGCCTGCTTCCTTTCGTTCGCTGCCCTGGCGGTATGCGTGTTCATCGACAACCCGGTGCTGCTGATGGTGGCGATCGTGCTGTCGCAGATGGGCCAGTCGGCCATCGCCCCGACCTTCTGGACGCTTCCGACAGCGATGCTGACCGGCACCGCCGCGGCCGGCGGGATCGCGCTGATCAATTCGGTGGGCAATCTCGGCGGCTTTGTCGGGCCGTATGCAATGGGCCTGGTGCGGGATGCCACCGGCAGCTTCGGTCTCGGGCTGCTCACCATCGCCTGTGGCACCTTGATGTCCGGCATCGTGCTGTTGTTCCTTGGCCACGACCGGCGACTTGAACGCATCCCCGCCGGACATCCGGCCGAATGATGATTCAGATATCCGCGCCAGCTAAACGAAGGAGAACGCTACTCTAGCGGCGGCGGCGTTCGACACGGCGTGATTCAATTGGCGACGTGGTTATCGGTGGACTGAAGGCGCACCCTTTAGGCGCTCACAGGCCCGAAACGACGCCGCGCCGCACTGCGTCGAAAGTTACCATACCAGGATGCTGAACTCCTCCATGCAGGCCACCCTTCCGCTGCTCCGCTTCCTGCAAGCCGCCCGTGGCGCCGGCGTGCGCATATCGCCGGCCGAGAGCATCGACGCCATCGAGGCCGTAAACATCATCGGCTACGCCGACCGCGCCGCGTTGCGTGACACATTGGCCCTGGTACTGGCCAAATCGCCGGCCGAGAAGCAGGCCCTGGCAGAATGCTTCGACCTTTACTTCAACCGCGATCACCCGGCGATCGCGCCCGAGCCGCGAACACCACCTCAGCCCTCCACCTCCCAGCCCGACGACTCCCTCTCGCACATGCTGCTGGCGGATGATGCAGCGGGCATCGCCACCGCCCTCGAAGCCGCCGGTGAGGCTGCCGGGGTGCAGAACATCCGCTTCTTCACCCAAAAAAATCTCTACGTTCGCCGGATACTCGACCAGATGGGCCTGCAGGAAACCGAGCACGAAATCGCCGATCTGCACCACGCCGGCACCACCGCGGACCTCGCCCTCGCGCGCCGCCTGGAAACCGGCCTCGAATCCCTCCGTGCCCAGGCGCGCGATGTCATCGACCGCAACCTGCTGCTGTTCGCGCGGGGCGAAAATCAGGAATTCCGCGACGAGCTGCTGAAATCTACCCGCCTGTCGAATCTCGACCGCCGCGACTATGACCGGATGCGCGTGCTCGTCCGCGCGATCGCCAAAAAGCTCGCGGCACGATACGCCAAACCCAGACGGCGGCGTCTCCGCGGGCAGCTTGACGTGCGCCGCACGGTCCGCCGCAACATGGGCTGGAGCGGCGTGCCGTTCATCACGGTCTGGAAAGAACGCCGGATCGAAAAGCCCCGCCTCATGGTGTTGTGCGACGTCTCCGGCTCCGTCGCGGCGATGGCGCAATTTCTGCTGATGTTCCTCTACGCCCTGAACGACGTGCTGGCGGATCTCCGCGCCTTCGCGTTTGCCGGCAGCCTGATGGAAGTGACCGACATCCTGGAACACGAGCCCATCGAACCGGCCATCGCGAAAATACTCAGCATAATCGGGTTCGGCTCGTCCAACTACGGCAACTCCCTGGCAGACTTCGCGGACGGCTGGATCGACCAGGTGAACCGCCAGACCACCGTGCTCATACTCGGCGACGCGCGTGGCAACCGGACCGATCCGCGCGTCGATATCCTGCAGCGTATCTCCGCCCGGTCGAGGCGGGTGATCTGGCTCAACCCGGAATACCGCACCGCTTGGGGCACGGGCGATTCCGATATGTTCCGCTACGCGCCGCACTGTCAGTTGCTGCGTCCCTGCAACTCCTTGCGGGATCTGGAGCGCGTCGTGACAGACATGCTGGAAACCGCGAATTGAAGGTGAGGCGGCCTCGCCAGCAAGCGTGAACCACGCTTCGCTACAAAGAATCTGCATCATATCGCTTCTTCCCGCAGCGATATGCGCCAGGGGCGTGCGCAGCCGCACCCCAACACGTATCTAAGCCTGGATGACCAAACCCGATCCCGAAGCCGATCTCCGACGCTCACTCCGGCGACACAAGGCGTTCGCCCTGTCGCTCCTGGTGCTGATGGCCGCGCTCATCCTGGTCGCGATGTGGGCGGTCCCGCCCGGCTGGGGCGCCGACCTGCTGGCATCGGCCGCCAAGGCTGGCTTCGTCGGCGGCATCGCCGACTGGTTCGCGATAACCGCACTGTTCCGCCACCCGCTCGGACTGCCGATCCCGCACACCGCGATCATTCCCCGCCAGAAGGAGCGGCTTGGGCGCGCGCTGGGCCGCTTCGTCGCCAGCCACGTCTTCACCGGGGAAGAGGTGGCTGGCGTGCTGCGCCGCCTCGACCTTGCCGGCATCCTGCATCGGTTCCTCTCCGACCCAGCATCGGCCCGTCCCGCCGCCCAGGCGATCGCCACCGCACTGCCGCGCATTCTCGCCTCGGTCGAAGATGGCCGCGCGCGGCAACTGGCGCGCGCGCATCATCCCGCGGCTGCTGGGTGGCGCCGCCGCCGGACAGGTGGTCGCCCGCGCCCTGCGCGGCATGGTGGAGGGCGGCCGCCATCAGGAGGTGTTCGGCTTCATCCTCGGCCAGTTCAAGACGCTCCTGGCCAGCAAGGAGGAAGCGTTGCAGCTCGCCATCGAGGAACGCGTGCGCGACCAGGGCGGCCGCCTCGTCGGCTGGGCGCTCGGCGCCACCATCGCCCGCCGCGTGCTGGGTGTGGTCAACACCGAGCTCGACAAAATGAGCCCGGACGGCTCCGAGCTGCGCGCCGCGTTCGACGAATGGGTCCGCCGTGAGATCGAGCGCATGGAGCACGATCCGGTGCGCGCGGCCGAAATCGGCGCCGCCATCCGCCGCGTCGTGGCGCACGAAACCATCCTGGCCTGGATGTGGGACCTGTGGTCCCGGCTGCGGCTCACGCTGGAAGCGGATGCAGCACGGCCGCAACGGCCGCACGGTCACCATTATCGAAGGCGCGCTCGACAATCTCGGCATCATGCTCGAACGCGATCCGGCGATGCAGGCGAAGGTGCACGACTCCGCCGAAACCATCCTGCGCAGCGTGCTGCCATCCGCCCAGGCGCGGCTGGCCGATTTCATCGCCCAGGTCGTCGGCGGCTGGGATGCCGCCACCATCACCGACAGGCTGGAACTTCGGGTCGGCAAGGACCTGCAATTCGTCCGCGTGAACGGAACCCTTGTCGGCTTCCTGGTGGGCGGCCTGCTCTACGGCGTGCTCCGGTTCTGCTTCGGCGCCGCCTTGCCATGAACGGGTCTGTGCGGCATCCGTTTTCATGCTAGACTGTTCCGGGAGGCAGGCGTCGCTGCCGGTCTCCCCGGCAAACACGGAAGGACCCGACCCTCATGCAGCGACTGAGTGCAAAGCTATTGCTCGCCGGCCTTGCTCTGGCATTGCTCGGCGCCGTACCGGCGATGGCAGCGGCCAAAAAGAAACCGATGCATCATGCCGCGGCAACCAGCACGGATATGACCGCGGACCAGTTGAACGCGGCGAGCCTGACTGCCGCGCAGCAGGGCAAGCCATTCATGCCCGCCGCCAGCCCAGCACCGGCTACTCCCGCGCCTGCACAGAAGAAGATGTAGCACCAGGCGTCCGGCGTAACGAACTCCTGAGGGCGCGGCCGAGGAAATTTTCACCGCGGAGGCATGAAGGCGGCGATCGGGCCTATCGTGAGGCTCGCCGGAGATAACGGAAGCTCCGCGTCAACCTCCGCGTCTCCGTGGTAAACTTTCTTGCCCCTGCCGTGTGCGAACGGACTCCGCCAAGCAACTCCCTCATCCCAGCCGCTTTTCCATCTCCACCCAGGTCGGCTCGGCATAGCCAGGATGCGCGTGCTGCGCCACCTCGATATATCCGCACGCCGCGAACAGCCGCCGATTGCCCGTCAGTCGCAGCCGCGTGCCGAGCGACAGCCGTTCCGCTCCGACGCAACGGCCCGCCTGTTCCGCCAGACCCATCAATGCCCGCCCGATCCCCCGTCGCCGTGCCTCCGGATCCACCGCCAACCGGCTGACATACAGCCCGTCCGCCCGCGTCTCCCCCCGCGTCTCCCATAGTACGCTGCCGACCACGCGCCCGTTCGCCTCGGCGATCGCGCCAGAACCACCATCGGCCAGATGGACTGCAACCGTTTCCGCCGTCACCCCCCGCGCCGACGCCGGCGGATCGACCTGCACCGGCTGAAGTCGAGAACGCTGTCTGGATCAGCGCCGCCACCGCTGCCGCGTCCTCCGCGCGCATCGGCCGAAAGCTGATCATGTCGTCCTGCATGACTGGGATGGTAGTGCCGGCCCCGCCGCGCGCCTATCTCTCCGCGATGCCAGAAATGCCGGCTTTCCTCGACAGCTTGCGCCCGGCGGTGCCCGACATCGTCGTGCCGCGCGGGATCACCCCTTTCTTCCTGCCGCGCCGGCCCGTGCGCGGCCGGCTGATCCGGCTCGGCCCGCTCGCCGACGCCTTGTTGACCCGGCACGACAACCCGGCCGTCGTCCGCCGCCTGATGGGCCAGTCCCTGGCGCTCGCCGCCGGCCTGGCCGCGGCCTTGAAGTTCCGCGGCTCGTTCAGCATCCAGGCAAAGGGTGACGGCCCCGTGCCGATGCTCCTGGCCGACTGCACCGATGGCGGGGCGCTTCGCGGCTACGCGCGCAGTGACGCCGGCAAGCTCGACGCCCTGCTGGCCAGCCAGGCGGATCCCACCGTCGCCCGGCTGCTCGGAGCCGGCTACCTGGCCTTTACCGTGGACCAAGGTCCCGATCAGCACCGCCACCAGGGCATCGTCACGATCGAGGGCGACACGCTCGCCGACATGGCGCTGCATTATTTCCGCACCTCCGAGCAGCTCCGTTGCTTCCTGCATCTCGCCTGCGACGAAACCGATTCCGGCTGGCGCGCCGGAGCCCTGATCCTGGAGAAGATCGCCGTCGGCAGCATCGACCCGGACATGTCCGAACCGGAGCAGGAGGAAAGCTGGCGCACCGCCGTCGCGCTGGCCGGCACGATCTCCGATGCCGAGCTGCTGGACGATTCCCTCCTGCCCGAACAACTGCTCTACCGGCTGTTCCATACCGAGGGCGTCGCCGCCGATCGCGCCAGCGCCTTGTCTTATGGCTGCCGCTGCTCCCGCGCACGCCTTGCCGGTATCCTGGAAGGCTTCCCGCCCGACGATCTCGACCACATGACGGTGGATGGCGACATCGTCATGACCTGCGAGTTCTGCAATTTCGATTTCCGCTTTCCGCGCGCCGACGTGCACGGGGCGGCGGCACGGCAGTGATGCGCCATTGACGTGCCGGCGTGGCTTTGCTGGTGTCCGCCGCGCCCGCACGAGGCCCGGCATGCACCTGCGACCCTTGACCCGCTCTGTCGTCCTGGCTCTGACCGTCGCGCTCACCGCGTGCTCGTTCGGCTCGGAGGGACCGCCGGCCGCCACCCAGCAGCTCGATTTCAGCTATCTGACGCCGCTGCCTCTGAACGTCGCCACCCTCAACGTCGAATCCCAATACGTCCCCTCGGGCGTGCCGCCCGATGTCAGCCAGCTCGACCCGATACCTCCGGTGCAGGCGCTGGAGCAGATGGCGCAGCAGCGCCTGAAACCCGTTGGTCCGACCGGTCAGGCCGTGTTCACGGTGAACAACGCCTCCCTGGTGCAGACCGGCAACGTAATCACCGGCGTGATGTCGGTGACGCTGAGCATCTACCCGTCGCCTGGGGTTCGCGCCGCCTACGCGCAGGCCACCGTCACGCGCCAGGTATCCGGGATTGAAGGCGACCTGTCCGGGCCGCTTGCGGACCTCACGCGCAATCTGATCGACCAGATGAACGTGGAGTTTGAATACCGGGTACGGCAGGCGCTCGGGCGATGGGTGATGACTCCCGGCGCAACCGCTGCGCCAGTGCAACAAGTGCCGTTGCAGCCACCCGGATCGCCGCTATATGCAGCGCCGCCCGCTCCCATGGCGCCCCAACCCCCCGGATACCAACCCCCCGGATATCAGCCCCCTAACGCGGCGGGGCTACCCGTGCCGCTGTCGCCGCCCGGCTCTTTGCCGGAACCCGTCACTCAGCCGCCGCCGCCTGAGCCGGCTTTGCCCGTACAATCCGCCCCCACCCAGCACCCTGGCGCCCCCGATCAACACGCCGCCGCCGGCCTCGCCGCCGCTGCCCTATACACCGCCGCCAGCCGCTCCCCTGCCGCAGCCCGGCCCGCCCGTCGCACCGCCGTCGCCCGGCTTGCCCCCACTTGGGCCGGTCCAGGATTGATCCGGCCCGGCGGAGAAGCTCGTCTCGAGAGGGCGGTCTGAGGGCTTCCTCTCTCGGCTGCGCTCTCGATACTCCACGAGCCCGTTCATCCGACGGCTACGTGCTCACAACTCCTGCACCATCACGGGGGATACGCCTCCCAATTCCAGAGTGGTTTCACTCGCGGTGAAACCACTCTAGAGTCATATTTCGCGAGCAATTTCATCAGCGTAAGATCGCTCCGCGATTCCAGTCAGGCCGGACGTTTGGCCGATTTCGTGATGCTGCCGCGCAGCCGTCCCAGCCCGAGACCGAATATCCCAGGGACGAATAACCAGAAGCCCGCAGGTTCCGGCACCGCGGCGGCGCGCGGACTCAATAGCGCGTCCCCTCCGGTAGACTGACCGACACCCACCAGGAAATTCGCCGCATAACCGTTGCCCGAACCGTTAAGCGTCTCGGAGAGCGTCGCCAGGACATCGAGGGCGCCGGAACCGTCATTGATCCAGGCGCCAAGATCGCGAAGATCGTCCGTAAAGAATGCGTTCGCGGCCGTAACCGTGGAAAAAGTCTGGCTGAGTTCTGTGGTCCCCTGCTCGATCACCTTGAAGGTGAGACTGCTGAAGCTCCCCGATGCCGTTCCGCTGACCAGGCCGAGGTCGAGATCATCTCCGGTCGGCAGTGTGGCTGTAGCGACGTTCCATTCCACCGAACTGGTAAAGATCAGTGCCTTTGTTGAGGGTCCGTCGGACGCCCTGAGTGTTGCGTTGCCGAAGTTTACCGTTGATGGCGCGTTGAACACCGCTCCGACATGCGGGCCCAGGCCCGAGAGTTTCATCAGACCAACGGCGAGCGCCGATGAATTGCCATCACCGTTGAGGACGCCCATGTTTACCGAAGCACTACTGGAGGCAATCCAGTTGATGCTGCTACCGCCAACTGGCGAGGAGCTGAAGGCGGTCAGGCGATTGATTATTCCCCCGCTCGTCGTCGAGGTCGCCTTCAGGGTCCCGGAGCCACCTGAACCCCCGGATTGTGCTGATCCTGTCACACCATTGGCCGTCAGCGCCGTCGAGGTCGCGTTGGCCGCATTGCTGCCTGTTCCTCCACCGCCAGTGGCCGATGCAATGGCGGTTGCACCACCCGTGGATCGGGTCGCATCCGCCGTTGCGGTCGCGGATGCGACACCGGCAGCACCAGTGATGCCGCCGCCCCCTATTGCTCCGACATCCGCCTCTGCGCCGCCGCTGCCGCCAGAGATGGCGCTACCCGTCGCGGTTGCTTTTCCGCCGACGCCGCCTAAGCTTCCGCCCGCGTCCACCGTCACGTTGACGGGGCCATCGCCGGTTATCGTCGCGGCCGCTGTCGCTGCTCCTCCCGCGCCGGCCGCGCCGCCGTTGCCGGACGCCCCACCGCCCGTGGCTTGAACAGCAACGCTGAAAAGCCCCGTCGTCGCGGATGTGGCAGTAAGATTGGCGGTCGCGGCGCCACCTCGACCTCCGACATTGCCGGCTCCGCCATTACCGCGGAAAGCGTCTTCCTCGAGATCCAGGATTCCTGTCGTGGTCGAACCGCCAACGGCATCATTCAGCGTAACGCTAGCGCCTGCTCCACCATTGGCACCCCCGTTTCCGCCCCGCCGGTGCCGCCAGCGGCCGAGACCGTGGCTCTTGCCGATCCACCGGATGCAGTCGCCGAGGCGGTTGTGGCAGAGACGGCCCCTCCCGCGCCGCCGGTTTTGCCAGTCCCGGACCCAGTCCCTCCGGTCCCTCCATGCGCGGTCGATTGCGCACTGGCGCCGGCGGGATGATTGTCCCGATTTCAGAGCGACAGCCCTTGGCTGAGGTGCGAGCGGACAGTGCAACGAAACGGCTAAGATTATTTTCATAAAAAACTCGCTTTCCATCACACGCTATGGTAGTATCCGTGGCGAGGCGGGCTTCGATGCGGCTCCTGCACCCAACCCGGCGCACAGGCCAGTGCCCGGCACTATTTCATCACATTAGCAACGAAATTAACCTCACAGGAACCAACGCATTCATGCCCCACCCATTCACCGCCTGCCCTTGCTGCTGCTTTGTCGTCCCGCCGCACATCCTGCGCCGCCTCGCCTCGGCTGCCGACCCGGCAATCGCCGCCACCGCCGCCCGCACCCTCCGCATGAACGAAAGCATGAACCTCGTCCGCTCGCAGTTGCGCACCGGCATCGCCGCCGCGGCACCGCAACGGACCGGGCTCCGCCGTCAGGTGTTCGATTGCGCCGGTTTCGAGGATTTGCCCGGCAATCCCAGGCGCGTCGAGGGCAGCACGGCCGACGCCGACCAGTCCGTGAACGAGGCCTACGACCACGCCGGCAAGACCTGGACCTTCTATCACGACCTGTTCGGGCGCGAGTCGGTGGACGGCAACGGACGTACGCTGGTTTCATCCGTCCATTACAGCCAGGGCTACGACAACGCCTTCTGGAACGGCCAGCAGATGGTGTACGGCGATGGCGACGGCCAGATATTCATCCACTTCACCGGTGCCCTGGAAGTGATCGCCCACGAACTCACCCACGGGATCACCCAGTTCACCGCGCAACTGCCGTACCAGGGCGAACAGGGTGCGCTGAACAAATCATTCTCCGACGTGTTCGGTTCCCTCGTGAAGCAATGGGCCGCCGGCCAGAGCGTCACCCAGGCCGACTGGCTGATCGGCAGCACCATCCTGGCCCCCGGCATCCAGGGCCGTGCGCTGCGCGACATGGCCAACCCAGGCTCCGCTTATGATGACCCGCGTCTCGGCAAGGACCCGCAGCCCGGACACATGAGCGGCTACGTGCGGACCGAGGACGATAACGGCGGCGTCCACATCAACTCGGGTATCCCGAACCGCGCTTTCGTCCTCGCCGCCCAGGCCATCGGGGGCAACGCATGGGAAATCCCCGGCACTATCTGGTACACCACTCTCACCGAACGGTTGACCCCCGCCGCCGACTTCCACAAATGCGCGCAGCAGACCATATCCGTCGCGCGCGACCTCACGCCCGGCGACACGTCCGTCGCCGCGAAAGTCGCCGCTGCGTGGGTAAACGTGGGCGTGCTGACGTCGGTGGAAGCTGCCCAGCTTGCATAGGGGGCCGAGATGAAGGTTACGGTCGAGCGGCAAGGGGGCTTCGGCGGCCTGCGCCGGCGCGGCGAAATCGACGGCGCGCACCTGTCGGACGAGCAGCGTGCCGCCCTCAGGGAACTGCCCGCCACCAGCCCCGCCGCGGAACCTGGCGCCGACCGCTTCATCTACAAGGTGGAAATCGAGGACGAAGCCGGTACCAGGGTGCTGCGCATCCCGGAATCGCGCATCCCGCCGGTGCTGGCCAAGATCGCCACCGGCTGAGCCGAACCAGCCAGAGCGTGATCGCTTCATCCTGAAGTGATCATGCTCTAAGCTCTCCTCCGAGCCCTGAACGGGCACCCGGGAGGAGACCCAGAATGATCCGTCGCCGTCGCCTGCTTCAGGCATCCGCCGCCGCGCTCGCCGCGCCCGCCATCGTCGCACGGGCGAACGCCCAATCGCAGTTCGACTGGAAGCAGTTCAAGGGCCAGCACATCGAGGTCAACTACCAGCTCTCCCCGCGCGGCGACGTCGCCCGCGCGCACATGAAGGAGTTCGAGGCGCTCACCGGCATCACCGTCGGGTTCGAGCAGATCCCCGAGCAGCAGCAGCGCCCGAAAGTGGCGATCGAGATGGCCTCCGGCCATCCCAGCTTCGACGTGGTCAATGTCGGCATGCACGTGCAGAAGCGGCTGATCGAGAAAGCGAAATGGATGCAGGACCTGCGTCCCTACATCGCCGATCCCTCACTCACCATGCCGGATTTCGACCAGGCGGATTTCAGCAAACCATCCATGGAGGTCGCCACCGGCTCCGACGGCAAGCTGAATGTGCTTCCGCTGAACCAGGACCTGTTCATCGTCTTCTACAACAAGGAACTTCTGTCGCAGAAAGGCTTCAATGCCCCGCCGGACACCTTCGACGAGATGATGAGCATGGCCCACGCGCTCACCGATCCGTCGAAGGGCGTGTACGGCTTTGTCGGGCGCGGGCTGAAGAACGCCAACGTGGTGCTGTACGATAATATCCTGCTCGGATGGGACCAGGAAACCGTCACCCCTGACGGCAAGAAGCTGCTGACCGACACGCCGCAGGCGATCGACGCCGGCAAATGGTACCAGACCATCATGCGCGAATGCGGCCCGCCCGGGAATGTCGGATTCAACTGGAACGAATGCCAGACCACCTTCAGCCAGGGCCGTGCCGCCATGTGGTGGGACGGCATCGGCTTCTCCGCCCCGCTGGTTGACCCGACCAAGTCGAAGGTCGTCGGCAAGCTCGGCTTCGCCCCGGTGCCGGCCGGCCCGAAGGCGCATAACTGCGCCACCTTCATCGATGGCATCGGCATCCCCGCCAACGCGAAGAACAAGAAAGCCGCCTGGCTGTTCCTGCAATGGGTCACCGGCAAGCAGATGTTCGCCAACGTGCTCGCCACCGGCTCAGGCACGCCGCCGCGCCTGTCCGTCTATGGCGAAACCGACATCATCAAATCCAGCAAGTTCCCGCAGGAATGGTTCGACACCACTCAGACCAGCCTGAAAATGGCGCGCTCCGGCCTGCCGGTGATCGTCCCCGTCACCGAGTTCCGCGACACCATCGGCGCGGCCCTCACCGACATCGTTCTCGGCAAGGACGTCGCCACACAACTCAAGCAGGCCACCGACACCTTCCAGCCCATCCTCGACAAATCCAACGAGAGCTGATCGGCGAACGTGGCCGTTGCATTCGCAGCAGTCACGAACGCACGGACAACTCGACCGGCGGCGCCGGACCGAACGCGGCGCCCCCGGCCGGATCGGCAACTCCGCGCGACGGGGTGCCTAGCCGTAGCTCCAGCATGGAGCCAAGGCGCGACAATACGTAACAGATGCAAAAGTAAAGGACGCCGGCGGCGAAGATCGGGCTCAGGCTGAAGATCGTGTTGCGCACGTTGATGGCGGTCTGCATCAATTCGACGAAACCGATGATGCTGGCGACCGATGATCCCTTGATCAGATCAATGAAGACGCCGATCCCTGCCGGGATCATGACGCGGATAGCCTGCGGCAGGACGATCAGCGCCATGATCCCAGGATATCGCATCCCGAGCGATCGCGCCGCTTCCCACTGGTTGCGACCGACCGCTTCGATGCCCGACCGAACCACCTCGCTCATGTAGGCTCCGCCATAGATCGACAGCGCCGCGGTCGCCGCGGCGTAGGGCGAGACGTTCACGTTCACGACGACCGGAATGGCATAGTAGGCGAAGAAGATCAGCACCAGCAGCGGTATGGAGCGAATCAGCTCCACGTACACGCGGGTGGCACGGAACAGCCAGCGGCCGGAGGTCGCGAGCAGCCCCATCACCGCGCCGATGGCGGACGAGAACACCAGCGCCAGCAGTGATATCTCGACGGTTATCCCGGCGCCTCTGAGCAGCAGAAGCAGATAGGGCTGCAACGCTGCCATCTTAGGCCTGGCTCCGCCATCGGCCGAACCACCGCCGGTCTGCCATACGGAACAACTGGCTCAGCGCCTGCGCCAGCACCACATAGGCGATAGCGTCCATGCTGAAAACGCTGAAATACTGATACGTGGCATCACCGATGACCTGGAGCTGATAGGTCATCTCCGGCACGGCGATGACGCTGGCGAGAGCGGTACCCAATAATAGCGAGATTACCTGGTTGCCGAGCGAGGGAAAGGCAACCGATATCATCTGAGGCAGTTCGACGAGAGCCAGTGATTGCCATGGCCGCAGACCGAGCGCTTGGGCCGCGTTTCGCTGATCGCTGCCGATCGCGGAATAGGCACCGCGGATGATCTCCGCCACATAGGCGCCACCCTGGATGCCGAGTGCCAGAATGGCGTAGACGAAGCCGCCGAGATGCACGCCGACGGCCGGCAGCCCGAAATAGAACAGATACAGATAGACCAATGTGGGCGTGTTGCGGAATACCTCAACGTACCAGGTGCCCAACAGCGCCACTGGCCGTTGGTGCGATGTCTTGCACAGCCAGCCGATCAGCCCGCAGACGAAGCTGATCAGCACCGCCGATCCGCCAAGCGCCAGCGTTTCCAGCGCAGCGGCCGCAAATGCGGCGATGTTGTTCCAGAGCAGCGCGACGTCGAAGAACTGTGGCACGATTTAAAGCTGTCTGTCGGGTTCTTGCAGCTGAATGGTTACCGTCCTACGCTCGGGGGCGCCAGAGCGGATCGGAATTGATTCGCAAGCGCCTGCAAGACACCAAGGAGGAAACCCGGGATGAAGCCGCGTGGTCGGATTCGCTGGTTGACGTTCGCTTCCACCGTGAGCGCCGCCGTTGTGCTGACCTGCGCCGGCTCGCGGCAAGCTGCCGCGCAGCAGGAGAGCATTCTTGACAAAGTGCTGCACACACATGTGCTGACGGTCGGAACGATCAGCGGCAACCCGCCCTGGGAATTCACTCGTCCGGACGGCCAGCTCGATGGATATGACATCGGGATCGCCAAGCAACTGGCGGCCGATCTCGGCGCCAAGCTGCAATTCGTGCAGACCTCCGGGGCCGGCAGGATACCGGCCTTGCAGACACACAAGGTCGACCTGGTATTGGCGGAGCTGGACTATACGCCGCTGCGCGCGCAGACCGTCGCCTACACTCGCGCCTATGCCAACCCGAGCAGCCAGTTCATCGTCACCGCCGCCTCGCCGTACAAGACGCTCGAAAGCCTGAACAGCCCCGAGGTCACTCTGGGCTACGCGTTGGGCGGCGATGAGGCGAATATCTGGCCGAAGATACTGCCGAAGGCGAAGCTGAAGGCGTTCACGACGGTGGCCGATGCCGAACAGGCACTGATCGCCGGGGAAGTAACGGCAACAGGCGAACCGACGGTGCTGAACATCGAGCTGATGAAGACCCATCCAGGCGTGCTGCGAGCCATCGACCCGCCGTACGACACAGCGATCACCGGGATTGGCGTTCCGCGCGACGACTATCAGTGGTGGCTCTATCTCGACCAGTGGGTGGAGAACCTCAATTTCAGCGGCGAAAATCGTGCGATTTGGACCAAGTACGTCGGCGGCGGCACGCCGCTGTTGCACATGACCGATACGCATTGACCCGATGAGCACGACCCTCCCCCTCATCGATGAACTCCGCCAGCTCCTCTACACTGCCGTCCTCTCCGATGTGCTCGACAGTTTCGGCCTCATGCACCAGGCGATGCGTCCGTTCATCCGCCCCCTCGACGAGTCCCTGTCGCTGTTCGGCCGTGCCCGCACCGGCCGTTACACCCTGGCCTCCACCCCCACCCCCGGCCGCAACCCCTACCAGCTCGAGATGGAGCTCATCGACGACCTCAAGCCCGGAGAAATCCCGGTGCTCGCCTGCGACGGTCCCACCCACATCGTCGCCCCCTGGGGCGAGCTTCTCTCCACCGCCGCGCGCGCACGCGGCGCCGCCGGATGCGTCACCGACGGCCTGGTTCGCGATGTCACCCGCATCCGCGCCATGAGCTTTCCGGTGTTCCACGGTGGCCTCGGCCCGCTCGATACCAAGGGCCGCGCCGAAATGATCGAGAAGGACACCAGGGTCGATATCGCCGGGGTCCAGGTGACGCCGGGCGATTGGATCATGGGTGACGTGGACGGCGTCGTCATAATCCCCGCCGGTCGTGCCGAAGCCGTGTTCCGTGCGGCGCTTGACAAGATCGCCGCCGAGGATACCACCCGGGCGGAACTGGAAGCCGGCGACAGTCTGCAGACTGTCTTCGCCCGGCACGGCGTCCTGTAACAGAAGGGGCCAGCTCATGGACTCCAACTACCCCAACGTTCAGCTTTTCATCGATGGCGCCTGGACCAAGGCTGCCAGCGGCCGCACCATCGCTGTCCACAATCCCGCCACTGGCGACCCGATCGGCACCGTCGCGCACGCCGATCGCGATGACCTCGACCGCGCGCTCGCCGCTGCGGAAAAGGGCTTCCACGTCTGGCGCAAGGTCTCAGCCTACGAACGCGCGAAGCTCATGCGCAAGGCCGCCAACCTGCTGCGCGACCGGGCCGACGCGATCGCGCGGCTGATGACGCTGGAGCAAGGCAAGCCTCTCGCCGAGGCGAGAGGGGAAACCCTTGCCGGCGCCGACGTGATCGACTGGTTCGCCGAGGAAGCCCGTCGCACCTACGGACGCGTCATCCCTGCCAGGGCCGAGGGCATCTATCAACTCGTCCTCAAGGAACCGGTCGGACCCGTCGCCGCCTTCACGCCCTGGAACTTTCCCATCAACCAGGTGGTGCGCAAGCTCTCCGCCGCGCTCGCGGCAGGCTGCTCGATCATCGTGAAGCCGCCCGAGGAAACCCCCGCCTCACCCGCCGAGCTGATCCGCGCCTTCGTCGATGCCGGCATTCCCGCAGGCGTCGTCAACGTGGTTTACGGCGTGCCGGCCGAAATCTCGGAATATCTCATCCCGCATCCGGTGATCCGCAAAATCTCCTTCACCGGATCCACACCGGTCGGCAAGCATCTCGCCGCGTTGGCCGGCGCACACATGAAGCGCGCCACGATGGAGTTGGGCGGCCACGCTCCTACGATCGTGTTCGACGATGCCGATATCGACGTCGCCAGCAAGATCCTCTCCGCCAGCAAGCTCCGCAACGCCGGCCAAGTCTGCATCTCGCCCACGCGCTTCCTGGTGCAGGAACCGGTGTTCGATCAGTTCGTGGACAAGTTCGTCGCCCACATCAAGGCGGCCAGGGTGGGCGATGGGCTGGCGGCGGACACCCAGATGGGGCCGATGGCCAATCCGCGCCGCATTCAGGCGATGGAGACCTTCATCGGCGACGCGGTGAAGCACGGCGGCGACCTGAAGACCGGCGGCAACCGCATCGGTAACAAAGGCAACTTCTTCGAACCGACGGTGCTGACCAACGTTCCCAGGGACGCGCGGATCATGAACGAGGAGCCGTTCGGCCC
Organism: uncultured Pseudomonadota bacterium; assembly: GCA_963810715.1. Lineage (GTDB taxonomy): Bacteria > Pseudomonadota > Alphaproteobacteria > Acetobacterales > Acetobacteraceae > DATDIC01. The sequence continues at coordinate 160,190 of CAWEOZ010000010.1, forward strand.
CGTGGCGGTCATCTCGCCGTTCCGCGGCTTCGATGATGTCGTCGAGGAAGCCAATCGCCTGCCGTTCGGCCTCGCTTCCTACGCCTACACGCGTTCCGCCAAGACCGCCACGGCGATCGCCGCTGCGGTTGAAGCCGGAATGATGTCGATCAACCATCACGGGCTTGCCTTGCCCGAAGTTCCCTTCGGCGGCGTCAAGGATTCTGGCTACGGCTCCGAGGGCGGACTGGAAGCGATCGAGTCCTATCTGAATACCAAGTTCGTTTCACAGGCCGGCCTCTGACGTCGCCCGCCTTCATAACCGGCCTTCTCACCTACAATCGTCATAACCGGCACTCCCGCCTACGTCGTCATAACCGGCCTTCCCACCTACGTCGTCATGGCCGGGCTTGTCCCGGCCATCCACTCTTGACCTCGCCACACCAAACCACGGGGCCCGCGATTGATCCTCGCCAATAACAAATAGTTGGAACGATCCGTCCCTCGCTGCCGGATAATGCTGAAAATTCGGCTATTTCTGCCCAAGACATCGAAAAACCGTTGCAACGGCGCGGCGAATCTGGCATGCGCCCTCGCCAGTAGTTCCGGGCGGCGTTCTTGCGTGTCGCGTCGGCGCGCCGCGCTACCTAGCCGCGAGAGGAGAAAGTATGTCGAAGGCTTTTATTGCCCAGGTGATCCAGGAATCCGCCGACCTCACAGGCGCGGCCGCCACACGCGCCGCCGGTCACCTGATGGATGCGATCGTCAAGGAACTGAAGAAATCCGGCAAATTCACCTTGCCCAGTTTCGGCACCTTCGTCGTGCGCAAAACCAAGGCCCGCAAGGGGCTCAATCCGCGTACCGGCGAATCCATCAAGGTGAAAGCCGGCAAAACCGTGCGGTTCAAGGCTTCGCCCACGCTCAAGAAGGCGGTCTGACCAGCACACACCGCGTCTCGCGGGCCGGCGGCGGGTCACCGCCCCGGCCCAATTTCTTTGCTGTTCATCCGTGACATGGCCCGCGGAGATGGCCCGGCCAGGAAACCGAGCCGCCCGGATCATCGGTGTTTCTGCCGTCCTGCTTGGAACCGCCGTTGTCCCGCTCGATACCTCCGTAAACGTGGACTTCCCCTTCATCACCAGTCATTTCGGATTGCCTTTGCCGGCCATCCAGTGGCTCGTGATCAGCTATACGCTCGCCACCGCCAGCCTGATGCTGGTCTGCGGACGTGCCGCCGATCTTTTCGGTGCCAACCATGTGTTCCTGGCCGGCTGCGCCTCCAGTGCAGCCGCTTTCGTCCTCTGCGCCATCGCACCGAACTATTACCTGCTGCTGCTGTTTCGCGTCCTGCAAGGAGCCGGCGCCGGCCTTGTCCTGAGCTGCGGACCAGCGCTCATCATCAGCCTCCATGCCGAAGCCGATCGGCCGCGTGCGCTCGGCATCTACACGGCCACGTTTGCCGCCGGCGCGGCTATTGGGGCCGCCGTGGCGGGACCGCTGATCGGACATCTCGGCTGGACCATCGTGTTCTGGTTCCGCGCGCCGCTTGCCGCTGCGGCGTTCGGCCTTGCCCTGTTCCTGCCCTCGGCCTGCCGCGCACGGACCGACCGGTTCGATGCAGCGGGCGCCATGCTGCTCGTTTTCACCACCACCTGCCTGTTGCTGGTGCTGAACCGGCTCACCGATCCGACCAGCGCCCTCCCGCTGCTCGCGGCCACCATGCTCGGCGGCGCATGCTTCATTCGCCAGCAGCAGCGCTCCCCGCACCCCATCATCGATCTGCGGCGATTCCGCCAGCCCCGCTTTGCCGTCATCAATCTGGCGAGCACCCTGCTGAACCTTGCGGCCTTCGCCGTTCCGCTGCTGGTGCCGTTTCAGCTCGCGCGTGTTCCGCGGCTGCCGGTCGCGCTCGGTGGCGTGGTGCTGGCGACCTCCTCGGTGGGGATGGTGCTCGGTGCATCGGCGGCTGCGCGGCTGCTCGCGCGCCGAACCTCCCGCACATTGCTGGTTACTGCCGCCTGGCTCGTCGGTGCCGGCCTGCTCGGGATCATCGCCATGCCGGATCGGATTGGCGCCCTGGCAGTGTCGATGCTCGTGCAGGGACTCGGACTGGGCGTGTTCCAGGTCGCCTATCTCGACCAGGTGACCTTGGCGATGCCGGTTCAGGATCACGGCGTTGCCGGCAGCCTTGGCATGTTGACCCGCACCCTCGGCATCGTCTCCGGTGCCAGTCTGCTGATGATCGTGTTTCAGGCCGCCGGCGCCGGCGCAGCAGTCGATGCAGACGAAACCTTCTCCGCCGGGTTCCGTGCCGCCATCCTGTGCGCGGCGCGGCGTCGCCGCGCTGGTCGGGCTGGGCCTGCTCAGGCTTCCGGACCGCGCACGAAGCACATGATGCCGAGGGTCGGCGTCCAGCACACCACCGCGCTGCCGGTCGGATTGTCCGCCCGCGGCAGCACGGCCTCGTTTGGCACCTTCTGCCACGTGCCCTGTATCATCGCCTCGTAATGATCACCATTGATACGGTAGTCCGTCCGCCTGCAATCCGCCTCCGAACAGCAGGAAATTCCCGTCCCCGGCTGCATCAGACTGCGGAACCAGGGTCGCCAGGGCGGGATCGGCATCGGGCGGTGGGCGCGCGAACGCCACACCGGCAATCAGGGAAATGGCCGCCGCGCCGAGCAGAGGACGCATCTTGCCAAACTCCAGCAGGTACGCAGCCCGACAGGTGGGAATGTAGCCGTCCGCCTCAAGCACTGCTGCACGCCAGCGTGAACCGACCCTCGGTAAAAAGCCGCGCCTCCCTCTAGAGCAATATCAGCCTGACTGGAATCGCGGAGCGATCTTAGGCTGATGAAATTGCTCGCGAAATATGACCTAGAGCGGTTTCACCGCGAGTGAAACCGCTCTGGCGCGCGGCGGATCAGGCGGCTTTCGCCTGATCGACGATGCGCACCAGGCTGTTCAGCAGATCGCGAGCGGTCCGGATGCGTTCGCCGACATCCATCTCGCGTGCGATCGCCAGCTTGTGGTCCGGCCGCAGCCGGACCAGCCCGCCTTTGCTGGCCAGCCACGAAACCAGCCCAGCCGGATTGCGGAACAGGTTGCTGCGGAACGTCACCAGCATTCCCTTCGGTCCCGCCTCCAGCTTTTCCACGCCCGCTTCGCGGCAGGCACGCTTCAGAGCGACCACCTGCAGCAGGTTCTCGACCTCTTCCGGCAGCTTGCCGAACCTGTCCACCAGCTCCGCCGCCATCGCTTCCGTTTCCACATCCGACGCCAGCGCGCCAATCCGCCGATACAGCCCCAGGCGCACCGGCAGATCCCGCACATACGTCTCCGGAATCAGCACCGGCAGGCCCAGCGCGATGTTCGGCGTCCAGTCGCGGTCCGCCGCCGCGCGCCGTCCCTCTGCCCGCTGTTCGGCCACCGCGTCTTCCAGCATCTGCTGGTAAAGCTCGATACCGACTTCGCGGATATGCCCGGACTGCTCCTGGCCCAGCAGGTTTCCGGCACCCCGAATGTCCAGGTCATGCGATGCCAGCGTGAACCCGGCGCCCAGGCTGTCCAAAGTCTGCATCACTTCCAGCCGCTTCTGCGCGGCGGCCGAAAGCCGGTGGTTCTGCGGCCAGGTCAGATACGCGTAGCCGCGCTGCTTGCCGCGTCCCACCCGGCCGCGAAGCTGATAAAGCTGGCCCAGCCCGAACATGTCGGCGCGATGGATCACCAACGTGTTCACCGCCGGCATATCCAAGCCCGCTCTCCACGATATTGGTGGACAGCAGGATGTCGTGCTTGCCGTCGCTGAACTCGGTCATCGCCCGTTCCAGCACTGTCGGCGGCAGTCGCCCGTGCGCCTGCGCCGTCCGCGCTTCCGGCACGATTTCCTTCAGCCGCTCCGCCATGCGCGGCAGGTCCTCGATGCGCGGCACCACGCAGAAGATCTGCCCGCCGCGGAACCGCTCGCGCTGCACCGCCTCGCGGATCACCACCGCATCGAACGGCATGATGAACGTGCGCACCGCCAGCCGGTCCACCGGCGGCGTGGCGATCAGGCTCATCTCCCGCACGCCCGTCAGCGCGAGCTGCAAGGTCCGCGGGATCGGCGTCGCTGTCAGCGTCAGCACATGCACGTCGGCCTTGAGCTGTTTCAGCCGCTCCTTGTGCGCCACGCCGAAATGCTGCTCCTCATCGACAACCAGCAGCCCGAGATCGGCGAACTCGATCGATTTCGCCAGCAGGGCATGCGTGCCGATGATGATGTTCACACTGCCGTCGGTGATGCCCTTGCGCACCTCCGCGGCTTCCTTGGCCGGCACCATCCGCGAAAGCTGCGCCACCCGCACCGGCAGTCCGGCAAACCGCTCGGAGAATGTGCGGTAATGCTGCCGCGCCAGCAGCGTCGTCGGCACCACCACCGCCACCTGCGCGCCGGACATCGCCGCGATGAACGCCGCCCGCAGCGCCACCTCGGTCTTGCCGAACCCCACATCGCCACAGATCAGCCGGTCCATCGGCCGCCCCGACGCGAGGTCCTCCAGCACGTCGGAGATGGAGCGCACCTGGTCCTCGGTCTCGGCAAACGGAAAACGAGCGCAGAACTCGTCCCAGCTTCCCTCCGCCGGCGCCATGGAAGGCGCTTCCCGGATCTGCCGGGCGGCGGCGATGCGGATCAGCTCGCCCGCCATGTCGCGGATGCGCTGCTTCATCCGCGCCTTGCGCGTCTGCCAGCTCGCCCCGCCCAGCTTGTCCAGCGCCACGCCCTGCGCCTCGCTGCCGTAGCGCGACAGCACCTCGATATTCTCGACCGGCAGGAACAGCTTCTCGTTGCCGTCGTAGATCAGCCGCAGGCAGTCATGCGGCGCCGCGCCGACCGTCAGCGTCTCCAGCCCGTCATAGCGCCCGATGCCGTACTCCTGATGCACCACCAGGTCGCCCTCGGCGATCTCTGTCGCCTCCGCGAAGAACTGGTCGGCCCGTTTTCGCCGCCGTGGCGGGCGGCTGATCCGCTCGCCCAGCAGGTCCTGCTCGCCCACCAGTGCCAGCCGCTCGGCGACAAAGCCGCGCTCCACGCCCAGCACGACCAGCGAGATCGAGCCGGCCGGCTTGCGTCGCACCGCCGCCCACGACTCCTCCGCTGCATAATCCTTGAAACCATGTTCCCGCAGCAGATTCAGCAGCCGTTCCCGCGATCCGAGCGTCCACCCGGCAACCACGATCCGGCGGCCCTCGTCCGCCCAGCGGGCCGCCTGCGCCTTGAGCTGATCGAAGGCATTGGGGCCGGTGGCTGCCTGGCTGAAGATCGGACCCGGCCGGCCGGTGCCGTCCACGCCCACCGCCCCGTCCGGCTTGACGAATGGGCTGAACGCGAATAGCGGCCCGCCCGCCAGCATCGCGTCCCACCCCTTGCGGTCCAGGTACAGCCGGCCGGGCGGCAGCGGCCGATACGGCACGTCGCCCTCGCGCGCCGGCATCCGCCGCGCCTCGTAATGGTCGGCAATCATCTCCAGCCGCCCGTCCAGCACTTCGTCGGCCTGGTGGTCCAGGCTCACCGAAGCGCCCGGCAGGTAATCCAGCAGCGTCGCCATGCTGGCATGGAACAGCGGGGTCCAGTGCTCCATGCCGGGATGGCGGCGGCCGGCGGAGATCGAGTCATAGATCGGATCGCCCGCCGCCGGCGGACCGAACAGCTCACGCCAGGCAGTCCTGAACCGGCCGATCGAGTCGCGGTCCAGCGGCACCTCGGACACCGAGCGCAGGATGATCCGGTCGCGTTTGCCCTCGCTGCGCTGGGTGGCGGGATCGAACGCGCGGATCGATTCGATCGTGTCGCCGAACAGGTCCAGCCGTATCGGCTCGGCCTCGCCGGCCGGGAAAATGTCGATGATGCCGCCGCGCAGCGCGTACTCGCCGGGCTCCATGACGGTGCCGGCGCGGCCATAGCCGTTGGCGTCCAGGAAGCGGGCCAGCCGGTCGGGGTCGATATCGCCGTTGACCTGCAACTCCATCCTCGCCCCGGCGAAGCTGGCCGGCGGCGGCACAAGCTGCACCAGCGCGTTCACTGTGGTCAGCACGATGCGCGTGTGCTCGGCACGTTCCAGCAGCCGGCCCAGCGTGGCGATGCGCTCCGACACCAGGGCCGGATTGGGTGATACCCGGTCGTACGGCAGGCAGTCCCAGGCGGGGAAGCGCAATATCTCTGCTTCCGGCACAACGAACGCCAGCGCCTCCGCGAGCCGCGCCATGCGGGCATCGTCGCGGGTCACGTGCAGCACCGGGCCGGCAAATTCCGCGCGGCGGCGGGCCAGCAGGAACGCGTCCCAGCCTTCCGGAGCGCCATAGACGGTAGCGGTCATCGGCTGGCGTCCTTGATGCGCCGGAACATCGCGGTGTCGGCTTCGGGCGGGATCGGCTGGCGGCCGGTGAGCCAGTTGTTCAGGTCGGGATCGGGCAGTTCGAGCAGGTCTTCCAGTTCCTGAATGTCCGAGTCGGTGAAGTCGGCAAGGCGCGAGGCAACGAAACCACCAATGAGAAGGTCGTTTTCGTGCGTGCCACGGTGCGTCGCGCGATAAAGCAGGCGCCGACGCCGTGTGTCGAGCAAGGCCGGGTCTGATTCGGTCATCCGCGCGGCCGATATAGGATGGATCGCGCGTCGGGGAAACCGGCCGGCATGAATACGCGGGGCCGTCCCCCCATCATGGCCCGCCCCGTCATGACCCGCCCCGTCATGGCCCGCCCCGTCACGATCGTCCCCGTCGTGGCCGGGCTTGTCCCGGCCACCCACGTCTTGACCTCGCCGGCTGCAAGAACAAGGAAGTTTCACCACGGAGCGACTGAGATTCACGCGGAGCCCCACCGGCCTGACGATCAACACTCGATCTCCACCTCCGCGCCTCAATGCCTCCGGGGTGCAACTTCTCCCGGCCATCGTTCAAACCCGCGGCCGCCTGCTATAACCTTCCGCCAACAGCACCGAGCCTCATCCCCATGTCCCACGTCTCCGAACTTGCGCCCCATGGCGTCCTCCGCGCCGGGATCAATCTCAGCAATTTCCTCCTGGTCACCGGCCGCACGCCCTCCGGGGACCCGGAAGGCGTCGCGCCGGACATGGCGCGCGCGGTGGCCGACCGGCTCGGCGTGCCGGTCCGCTACGTCCCGTTCCGCACCCCGGGCGAACTGGCGGACGCCGCCGGCAACGACACCTGGGACATCGGCCTGATCGGCGCCGAACCCGCCCGCGCCGAGAAGATCGCCTTCACCGCCGCTTATGTGGAGATCGAGGCCACCTATCTCGTCCCCGCCAACTCCCCGTTGCACACGATCAAGGACGTCGACCGCCCCGGCATCCGCATCGCGGTGACCGCCCGCAGCGCCTACGATCTCTGGCTGGAGCGCAACATCCGCCATGCCGAGCTGGTCCGCTCGAACAGCCTCGATGCCGCGATGGAGCAGTTTGTCCGCGACAAGCTGGACGCACTCGCCGGCCTGCGCCCGCGCCTGCTTTCGGACGTGAAATCGCTGCCCGGCGCCCGCATTCTTGACGGCCAGTTCACCGCCGTGCAGCAGGCGATCGGCACGGCCCGCACGAATGCCGCCGGCGCGGCCTTCCTGTGCGATTTCGTCGAGCAGGCGAAAGCTTCCGGCCTCGTCGCCAGCCTGATCGAGCGTCACCACGTCGTCGGTCTGTCCGTCGCGCCGCCCGCTTCCTTGAACCATCCTGGTGGTTCACCGGCACGAAGCGGGTGAGATCTTTCGCCGCATCTCATATCAATTGATACTGATTGTTGTTCAGAGCGGAGACACGGGGGTGATTGGGCCGATCGCGTGTCCGGCGAGGAGATTGCAGGAACCTCCCGGCGAATCTTCCTGTCGCGGTGTCTCCGTGGTTTATACCAACCCGCGCGGGCGAAGACTCTAGACCCGTCATGCCCGCGAAAGCGGGCACCCATGCGAGAGCCCACGATATTCCGCGGGATGGCCTGGATTCCCGCTTGCGCGCATAGGCGCTGAAATCCTGTGGCATACGTTGATATCGGCGTTTCCGTCGGGCGGCTCATGCAGACGCCGTCTGAGCGTGGCGCTGCATCGTCGCCAGCGCGGCAGGGTTGGTTGCGGTGGCGCGGAACCGTCGCAGCCCGCGCCAGACCGGGCCTGGTCAGGCGGCGCGGCCGAGCGGGAGCGCCCGAGGCAGCGAACATTGTTGCGGCTGGTGCAGGCCTATTGCCTCGGCGTGCACGGCCTGCGCGGCGCCGCCGACGATGGGCCAGCGGGAGCGGCCTGAGAAGATCGCCAGCATGTAGGGCTGCGCGTATCGGTGCGTCAGTGCGGCGGGTGGCAGACCGACGCTGATCGTTCAGTCGTCTGAACTCTGACCGCCGCCGAAGCGGTCAGCCGCCGGCGCATCATCCGCAGTGCTCGGATGCCACCGAGGTGCCGCAGCCAGCGCCGATGCGCTGCGTCGAATCTGACAGCGCTCTCGTGGCGCCTCCGCGGCGCGCTTCGACCTGCCCGGCGCCCGCTGCGGGCTTTTTGAATGGCCGACCATGCGCGAAGGCGAGCGGCTGGGCAAGCGGCGGGTGCACGGTGGGGTGCCGGGCGTGGCGGGTGTGATCCGCGCCAGCCGGATGGTGCGGTCGATCAAACCGGATGCGCATGGCCGCGCTGGCGCGCTCGGCGCGGCGATCTGCGGCTCGTCGCCGGCTGGAGGAGCGCGCGCTGCTCGACGCCGGCACGCAGCCGCTCGATCTGCCGCGCGAGCTGGCCAGCGCATTGGCCATGCGACCGGCCTCAGATCGACCGCACCATCCGGCGATGCGGACCGCAACCACGCCACGACCGCATTGCCACCGGCGCCCGGTCCAGCCGCTCGCCTTCGCGCATGGTCGGCCATTCGAAAAAGCCCGCGAGGCGGCCGCTGGGCAAGGTCGAGCCGCAGGCGCAACGAGAGCGCTACAGATCTCGACCGCTGACGCGGGCTGCCGCCGGATGGGTGATCCTGGTCACCGCGTTGCCAGCCATCGACTGGATGCGCGAGGATGTGCTGGCCGCTCGACCGCTTCGAGCGCGGGTCAAGCTGGCGTTCAGACAGCTGACGATCGGTGATCGGTCAGCCACCGCCGCCGGGCACTGATGCACGATACGGCAGGCGCTTACGTGCTGGCGCATCTTCGTCAGGCATCGCTCTCTGCTCGAGCCCACGCGATGAGCCGGCGCCGCGCAAGGCCGTCGCACGCCGAGGCAATAGGCCAGCCCGGCCGCTACACGCTCGGCTGCACCGCTGACCAGGCCGGCGCGGCGCATGGCGTCTGCTGGAAGCTGCGCGCCACTCTGCTGCAAGCCATCGCCGCAACCAACCCTGTCGTGCTGCGCGACGATGCAGCGCCACGCTCGAGACGCAATCTGCATGATGCCGCCCCGACGAAAACGCCAATATCAGCGTATGCAAGCCGTATTTTTGCGCCTATGCGCGCAAGCGGGAATGACGAACATGCATCACCGTCAACACGGTCTGGTATTAAACGTTCTTGTTCCGACCACCCAGCCCCTCAGGACTTCGTCATCTTGACGATCGTAATCGCATAGAACAGCACGCTCAGCCCGATCAGCACGATCAGCAGCGCCCAGTTTCGAGCGCGCCTTCGCCGGCGCATTTCCTCGTCCGGCTCCACAGCCATCACGTCAGCCGATCGACCGCCAGCGCTGCAAACAGCACGAACAGATAGACGATCGAGTATTTGAACGCCGCCTTGGCCGGCATATCCGCCGTCAGGCTTACCCCCGCGGCGTCCTGCCGGTCGTGCAACACGCGCCACGCACACACCAGGAACCCAACCCCAAGCACCGCAGCCGCCACCCCGTAAATCGGCCCGCTGAAGCCGACCAGCCACGGCGACAACGACAGCAGCACCAGCACCACCGTGTATCCCATGATCTGGCGGCGCGTTTCCCGCGCACCCGCTACCACCGGCAGCATCGGCACGCCGGCGCGGCCATAGTCGCCGCTGGAAAACAGCGCCAGCGACCAGAAATGCGGCGGCGTCCAGAAGAACACGATGGCGAACAGCAGCACCGGCACCAGCGACACCGACCCGGTCACCGCCGCCCAGCCGATCACCGCCGGAAACGCGCCGGCAGCACCGCCGATCACGATGTTCTGCGGCGTCCGCCGTTTCAGCCACACCGTATAGACGAACACATAGAACAGGATCGACAGCACCAGCACGCTGGCGGCGACCCAGTTGGTCGCCAGGAACATCACCAGCACGGAAAACACCGCCAGCGTCACCCCGTAGGCGAGCGCCGCCCCGGCCGGCAGCCGCCCCGCCGGGATCGGCCGGTTGCGCGTGCGCCGCATCAGCGCGTCGATATCGCGGTCGTACCACATGTTGATGGCGCCGCACGCGCCCGCCCCGACCGCGATGCACAGGACGGCAGTGAACGCCAATATGATGTTCAGATGCCCGGGCGCGATCAGCAGCCCGATCAGCCCGGTGAACACCACCAGCGACATCACCCGTGGCTTCAGCAGCGCGATCCAGTCGCGCAGCTCGGTTTCCCCCGGAACGACCTCGGAACGTGCCAAAGGGGAATGTGCCAAAGGGGAATGTGCCAAAGGGGAATGTGCCAAAGGGGAATGCGACAGGGGGAATTGCTCCCCCCTGTGTTCGGCCAGGTCAGTGCTCGGGCTGGCCCCGCTCATTCCTGCTCAGCGGATCCGCGGCAGCTCGGCATAGGTATGGAACGGCGGCGGTGACGGCAGGCTCCATTCCAGCGTCGTCGCCCCGGCACCCCAGTAGTTCGCCGCCACGTGCTCCTTGGAGGAGAAGGTGCGGTACAGCACGTAGAAGAACACCAGGAACCCCAGGCCGGAAATATAGGCGCCGATCGACGACACGAAATTCCACCCGGCAAACGCCTCCGGATAGTCCGGGTAGCGGCGCGGCATGCCGGCGGCGCCCAGGAAGTGCTGCGGGAAGAAGGTCAGGTTGACGCCGATGAACATCAGCCAGAAATGCACCTTGCCCCAGAATTCCGGATACTGGTGCCCCGACATCTTGCCGATCCAGTAATAGAACCCGGCAAAGATGCCGAACACGGCGCCCAGCGACAGCACGTAATGGAAGTGTGCCACCACGTAGTAGGTATTGTGCAGCACCTGGTCGATGCCGGCGTTCGCCAAAACCACTCCGGTCACGCCGCCCACCGTGAACACGAAGATGAACCCGATCGCCCACAGCATCGGCGTCGTTAACTCGATCGAGCCGCCCCACATCGTCGCGATCCATGAGAAGATCTTGATACCCGTCGGCACGGCAATCACCATCGTCGCCGCCATGAAGTAGGCGCGCGTATCGACGCTGATCCCCGACACGAACATGTGGTGCGCCCACACCACGAAGCCGATCACGCCGATCGCCACCATCGCATACGCCATGCCGAGATAGCCGAAGATCGGCTTGCGGCTGAAGGTGGAGATCACGTGGCTGACGATGCCGAATGCCGGCACGATCATGATGTACACTTCAGGGTGGCCGAAGAACCAGAACAGGTGCTGGAACAGCACCGGGTCACCGCCGCCGGCCGGGTCGAAGAACGCCGTGCCGAAATTGCGGTCGCAGATCAGCATCGTGACCGCCCCGGCCAGCACCGGGATCGACAGCAGCAGCAGGAACGCGGTGACCAGCATCGCCCAGATGAACAGCGGCATCTTGTGCAGCGTCATCCCAGGCGCGCGCATGTTGAAGATCGTGGTGATGAAGTTGATCGCGCCCAGCAAGGAGCTGATGCCCGCCAGATGCAGTGCGAACAGCGTGAAGTCCATGCCGGGACCCGGCTCATAGGTGGATAGCGACAGCGGCGGATACAGCGTCCACCCGGTGCCCGACTCACCCAGCAGCAGCCCGGAGACGATCAGGCAGTAGGCCGGCGGCAGCATCCAGAAGCTGATATTGTTGAGGCGCGGAAACGCCATGTCGGGGGCGCCGATCATCAGCGGGATGAACCAGTTGCCGAAACCGCCGATCAGCGCCGGCATCACCGCGAAGAAGATCATCAGCAGCCCGTGGGACGTGACGATCGTGTTCCACTCCTGGCCGGTCGTGATCAGCGTGTTGTGCGGCACATTGAGCTGCGCCCGCATGATCTCCGACAGAATCGCCCCGGTCGTGCCGCCGACCAGCGCGAACGTCAGATACAGCGTGCCAATATCCTTGTGGTTCGTGCTGCACAGCCAGCGAGTGAAAAACCCGAGCTTGTGCTCGTAGTGCCCGTGAGTGTCGTCGTGGGTGGTTACCGACATCGTGGTCTCCTTCGCACCGACTGCGGTCAGTGCTGCTCCTCAAATGAAGCGGCGATAAGCGGCGAGGCTGCCGGTACAGTCTGCGCGACACGCGGTGTGGCCGGGGCGGCATCGGCGAACTGCTTCTGTGCCTGCACCACCCACGCCTGGAACTGCTGCTCGGGCAGCGCGACCACGTCGATCGGCATGCGGCTGTGATTGGTGCCGCAAATCTGGTTGCACTCGCCGTAATAGCGCCCGGCCGTATCGATGCGCACCCAGGTCTCGATCGTGCGGCCCGGAATCGCGTAGCGCTGCACACCGAGCGAGGGGATGAAGAAGCTGTGGATCACGTCGCCGCTGGTGGCCAGGATGCGGATATTCTTGCCGACCGGAAGCACCAGCGGATTGTCCGCGGTCAGCAGCCGCATGTCGCCCGGCCGCAGCTTGTCATCGGGAACGATGTAGCTGGAAAAATCCAGGTTCTTCTGATCCGGATAAGTATACTCCCAGTACCACTGGTGCCCGGTCACCTTGATCGTCATGTCGGGGTCGTAGGTGCGATCCTCGTAATACACCAGACGAAACGATGGGATGGCGATCAGCACCAGGATCAGCACCGGAAGCACGGTCCAGGTGATCTCGATGACCGTGTTGTGCGTGGTCTGCGTCGGCACCGGATTGCGCTTGGCGTCGTACCGCCAGATCACCCAGACCAGCAGCCCGCCGACAAACAGCGTGATCACGCAGATGATGACGAGCACCAGATGGTTCAGGTCGATCATGTCGGCCTTCACCGGGCTGTGCGCCGGCTGCAGAACCATCTGCCAGTTGGTCGGCGCGCCGAGCACCGGCAACGAGGCCAGTTGCGCCGGCGTCTGCGCCAATGCGGCAGAACTCAGTGCGGCACAACTCAGGGCGGCAAAATTCACGCCCAGCAAGGGCAACGCGGCAAGCAACCGCTTCACGAGCTGCATCGGCCAATCCACTCCGTCTTTTAGTCCACCGCGGAGCGCCGGTCCGGCTCCGCTCGATGCAGTCTGCGCCTACCGGAGCCGCCGCGCCAGATCAAGCGGGCTCCGTGGCAACGGCATTGCCGTGCTACCATTCCGCATCCGCACCAGCGTGAAGATACCGAACGGCGGCACCGGATGCGTTTCGATCGCACCCAACTCGTCGGATGCGAACAACGCCTCCATGGCAAAATCCGGATGCCAGCCGAGCGCGTGCGAGGCAGGCGCCATGGCCCATTCCACCCACCAGCGCGGCCCGGCCTTTGCAGCGAAGTGATTCACGAACAGGATGTGTCCGCCCGGCCGCACCACGCGCCGCATCTCCACTATCAGTCGCCGCGGATTGGGAACCACCGAGGCGACGAACATCGCCACCGCGATGTCGAACGCGCCATCGGCGAAATCTGTCGCCTCCGCGTCCATCTCCCGCAGCGCCTCGATATTGGCAAGGTCGAGTTCAGCCACCCGGGAACGCGCCCGCTTCAACATCTCGGCCGACAGATCGATCCCTGTCACGCGCTTGTCCGCCCGGTAGCGCGGCAACGCGAGCCCGGTGCCGACGCCGACCTCCAGCACCCGTCGGCCAGGCAGAGTGTTCACCGCATCGACAGCCCGCTTGCGGCCTAACGCCGACACGCCGCCAAAAACCGAGTCGTAAATTCCGGCCCAGCGGCGATAGGCGACGCGGACCGCCTCGGCATCGAGTGCCGCCCGCGGTTCGCGAATCGCTCGCTCGCGCGAGCCCATTGTGTGACTCATGATCGCAGCTATCCAGGTTCGATGCTGCCTAAACCCCGCGTCATCACAGCGCAAGCCGCCGCCACGTTTATCGATCATGCGTGTTCAAACGGCCGCAGGCCGACGTAGCACGGCGCCCCGGCGTTCAGCCGACAGCACCAGCAGACCGCCGCCGGCAATCACCACCGCTCCCAGCACCGTCGCGGCGTCCGGCGATTCGCCGAACAGGCCGATGCCGTACAGCACCGCGAAGATCATTCCCGCGTAGCCCAGCGGCGCGATCAGGCTCGCCGGTGCCCGGTTATAGGCCAGCACCAGTAGATAATGCCCGACGCCACCCAGGCCGCCGAGCAGGGCCATCAGCAGCCAGCCCTGCCAGCTCGGCCACACCCACAGGAACGGCATCGCCAGCGAGGTGGCGAGCGTCGCCCATAGTCCGGTCTGCACGATTGTCGTCTGGGCGCTGTCCACCCCGGCCAGGCGCCGCGTCAGAATTTGGTACACCGCATAAACGAACGCCGAGGCAAAGGCGAACATCCCGGCGGGAGGTACCGCCCCGAGGCCCGGTCGCAGCACGATCATCGCGCCGGCAAGACCTGCCGCAACCCCGGCCCAACACCGCCAGCCCACCCGCTCGCCCAGCCAAATCCCGGCCAGCGCAACCGTGATGACAGGACCGACGAAATTGATCGCGGTGCACTCGGCCAGCGGCACATGCCGCAGCGCCAGGGCGTACAGAAAATTACAGGCGGCCAGCAGCAGGCTGCGGATAATCTGCACCCGGCCAGCACGCGGCCGCCACACCGAAGGGCGGCTCCACGCACCCACCAGCGTTGCCATGATGAGCAGATGAAAGCCGAACCGCGCCCACATCACCTCGGCCACTGGCAGGCCCACCACCAGCACCTTCGTGGTGGCATCCATGCTGGCGAACACCGCCACGGCGGCAAGATAAAGCGCAACCCCAGTCAGCCGCGACTGCCGGTCCGCACCGGCCTCCTCCCGCCGGTGCGTCATCCCACCGGGTGACAGTCAGGTGTCAGTCCGACTGCGCCAGATTGACCGCCGCGGTGCGCCCGTTCTGCTGCTGCTCGACATCGAATCCGAGCTTCTGGCCTTCGTTCAATGTGCGAAGCCCGGCTTTCTGCACGGCACTGATATGGACAAAGACGTCTTTTCCCCCCGTATCCGGCGCTATGAAGCCATACCCCTTGGTCGGGTTGAACCATTTAACGGTGCCCTTAGGCATCGACGCGCTGCCTTTCTGCCAGAGGACGGCCCCGCTTCCCCTGCTCCGGTTCGTAAAGGCCGCCCAAATGTCCCCGCGGCAGGTTCTCCGCCCTTCTCTCCGGGACGACTTCCCCACCGGCCCGGAACGATACGCGCCATTCCCCCCATTCGCAATGCTGCAACACGCCGGTTACAAGCACCGGAGCCAGACCGGTTCCGGCGCGCTCAAGCCGCTCAGCTTCGGCTCGCGGCCTCCGCCATCTGCAGATGCCTCCGCAACACCGGGATCGTCTGCTGGGCAAACGATTTCAGCGCCGGGTCCTGACTTGACCGGGCTTCTTTCTGGAAGGTCGCGATGGCCATCCGATGGTCCTGGACCTGATCGCGCGCGAACGCCTGGTCGAACTGCTGCCCGCTCATCCCGTAAAGATGCCGCGCCTGCGCCCGCTGCTGCGCACTGGGCTTACCTGGCAAGGTAAATCCCTGCTGTCCGGCAATGCGGCTGAGCTGCTGATTCGACTGCGTATGATCGCTGATCATCGACTGCGCGAGCTGCGTCACCGCGCGCGAGGGCGACTTGCCAAGCGCCATCTGGCCGGTGGAAATTTCCGCCAGATTGGTCTCCGCCGCCTGGTTGATGAAGCCCCCGTCCTGTTTTGACAGCGCCGCCGCGTTCGCCTGAAATCCAAGCGTGCTTGCCGCCGCGATCGCGAGAGGTAATCTGCCCATCCGAGGCTCCTCTGAATGCCCCTCGCGAACGTCAGGCCCGGAGCGGAGTTTCGTACCAGGAGGCATGAGATGGTGCTGACACCAGATTGGGAACGCTTGCTCCCGGCGGGCGTGCTGAACGGCGAGGGGCCCACCTGGAGCACCGCGCTCAGCCGCCTCTGGTGGGTGGATGTACGCGGCCATGCCCTGCATCTGTTCGACCCCGCCTCCGGCACCGACGAGATGTGGGATCTGCCAAGCTGGCTCGGCGCCTGCTATCTCACGAAGGATGGCGTCGCCGTCACGCTCCGCGGCGGCCTGTTCCTGTTCGACCGAACCTCGACGGAGCTGCGCTTCTGCGCCGGCCCGCCCTATGACCCGCGCCGCTTCGTCTTCAACGACGGGCGCTGCGACCGCGCCGGGCGGCTGTTTGCCGGCCCGATGTTGAACCCGCTGGCGCCCGCCGATGACAGCGCGCCCGAGCGCCTCCCGTTATGGCGCTACGACGGTTCCGGCCGCTGGACCCCGATGACCGATCCGGTGCGCACCTCAAATGGCCTGGCCTGGAGCCCCGATGGCACGGTGATGTACCACGCCGACACCCGCCAGAAGACCGTCTGGGCCTACGACTACGACCAGGCCACCGGCGCTATCGCCCGCAAGCGCGTGTTCGTCACTGTCGATATTCCGGGCGCCTCCGGACCCGACGGCGCCAGCGTCGATCGCGACGGGTTCTACTGGGTCGCGGTATTCGGCGGCGGCTGCGTGCTGCGTTACGATCCCGACGGCAAGCTCGAACGGCGGGTGGACACGCCCTGCCGCTATCCGACGATGCCCGCTTTCGGCGGCGAGGGCATGGCCACGCTCTATCTCACCTCCGCCAACCACCCGGTCCCGGACGCGGAAAAGGCCGCCAACCCCCAGGAAGGCAACCTCTACCGCATGCCGGCACCCGCCCCCGGCATCCCGGAGGCGATCTTCGACCCGCATTGATTGCACGGCTGCCGCTTGGGTGGGAGTTCTTCATCGAAGCCCGGCTTTTCCCCGGCGCGGCCGGACCTGACCACGCTCGCTGGCCTGACGCGGCAGGCTGCATCAACCCTGGTAACTAATAACCGCCATGGCTACTTTGTGCCCCATGGACACGGTTCCCTGCCCAAACAGCGAGACCCCAAACCCTCGGCCGGAAACCGAGGCCGAGTGGCAGCGCCGCCTCGCCTGGGAAGCCGAAGGCATCGCGCGCGCACGCGCCTCGGCCGCTCAGTTACACTGACGACGCGCTTGCCGACCTTGGCGGGCTAACTCGCTGGCTGACACAGCCAGGTGCCGGCACAGCGGCGACTGGCGGCAATCTGGACCCTGGCCAGGACCGCCGCCGGCCTCCGATCGCTTCCACATAGCCGCCGCTGCGTGACAGTCGTTCTGGCAGGGGACACAAATCATCACACCCCCATGCCATGCCCGACCCGACACATCCTGTCTCACCCTCTCCCCCCGCGATCCCCATCTCTCCGACACCCTACCTGCGCGCAAGGAGCCCGCACATGCCCGAGGCCACCAACCTGCTGGGCCGCGAGACCTCGCCCTACCTGCTCCAGCACGCCGCCAACCCGGTGCACTGGCGTCCCTGGGGCGCCGCCGCCCTGGCCGAAGCCGCCGCGGCCCACAAGCCGATCCTGCTCTCCATCGGCTACGCCGCCTGCCACTGGTGCCACGTGATGGCCCACGAATCCTTCGAAGACCCCGAAACGGCCGCGCTGATGAACAGCCTGTTCGTCAACATCAAGGTGGATCGCGAGGAACGCCCCGACATCGACCACCTCTACATGTCCGCGCTCCACGCGATGGGCGAGCAGGGCGGCTGGCCGCTGACCATGTTCCTCGCCCCGGATGGCACGCCCTTCTGGGGCGGCACCTACTTCCCGCCCGAACCACGCTGGGGCCGACCGTCCTTCCGTCAGGTGCTGCAAGGCGTGGCCGCCGCCTGGCAGGCCCAGGACGAGATGGTCACCCACAACACCGCCGCCCTGCGTCGCGCCGTCGAGCGTCTCTCCACCCCCCAGCCCGGCGATCTCCTCACCCCCACCCACCTGGACGCCGTCGCCCAGGCGCTGCTCCGCATCACCGACCCCGACCAGGGCGGCATCCGCGGCGCCCCCAAATTCCCCAACCCGCCGATCTTCCGCTTCCTCTGGCAGAACGCGTTCCGCACCGGCCAGCCGGAGGGCAAAGACGCGCTGCACCTGATGCTGCAACGCATGTCGCAAGGCGGCATCTACGACCATCTCGGCGGCGGCTACGCCCGCTACTCCACCGACGCGGTCTGGCTGGTGCCCCATTTCGAGAAGATGCTGTACGACAACGGCCAGCTCCTCGAGCTCCTCGCCCTCGCCCACGCCGACCGCCCCGACCCGCTCTACGCCGAGCGCGCCGGCGAAACTGTCGGCTGGCTGATCCGCGATATGTCGGCCGGCGACGCCTTCGCCGCCTCCGAAGACGCCGACAGCGAAGGCGAGGAGGGCAAGTTCTACGTCTGGACCGAACCCGAAATAGACGCGCTGCTCGGGCCCGATACCGCCGCGTTCAACCCCGCCTACGACGTAACATCCAACGGCAATTGGGAAGGCAACACGATCCTTCGCCGCATCACGCCGCGCGGCACCGATGATCAGGAAGCCGCTCTCGCCCGCGACCGCCACCGTCTCTTCAAGGCTCGCGCAAAGCGGATCCGCCCCGGCCGCGACGACAAGGTACTGGCCGACTGGAACGGCCTCGCTATCTGCGGGCTGGCTCGCGCGGCCGCCGTGTTCAGCCGCCCCGACTGGCTCGCCCGCGCCGCCAAGGCCTGCGACTTCATCCTGCGCGAACTTGCCGGCCCTGATGAGCGCGTCCAGCACGCCTGGCGTCAGGGTCGTGTCACCGCCGCCGGCCTGCTGGACGATCAGGCGAACATGGCCCGTGCCGCCCTCGCCCTCCACGAAGCCACCGGCGATCCCGCCCGCCTGGAACAGGCCATCCGCCTCGCCGATGCCACCATCATGCATTTCAGCGACGGCGTCGGCGGCTTCTTCACCACCGCCGATGATGCCACCGACGTCCCCCTCGCCCGCCCGCGCACGGCCGGCGACAACGCGACCCCTGCCGGCAACGGCATCATCGCCGAGGTTTTCGCCCGGCTCTGGCACCGTACCGGAGAGCCGGTCTGGCGCGACCGCGCCGAAGCCGTCCTGCGCGCCTTCACCGGCAATCCCGACCAGCTCGCCTGCCATGCCTGGCCTGCTCGCCGCCGCCGACCTGCTGGAAGAAGCCGCCACCATCGTCATCGCCGGCCCCGCCGCCCAAACCAGCTCTTTCCTGACCGCCGCTCTCGCCGCCCCCGACCCTGCAACGGTAGTCCTTCGCGCCGCGGACACCGCTTCGTTACCGCCGCAACATCCCGCCTTCGGCAAGCAGGCCGACACCGAAACCGCCTATATCTGCCGCCGCAACGTCTGCGGCCTTCCCATCACCGACCCCGCCGTGCTGCGCGCCCACCTGCAAGCCCGCTTGCCCTGATATCATTCAAAACATCACATTCGTCTTGCCGTTGCCCGCACTGTCCCCCCGTCATGGCCGGGCCCCGTCCCCCCGTCGTTGCCCGCACTGTCCCCCCGTCATGGCCGGGCCCCGTCCCCCGTCATGGCCGGGCCCCGTCCCGGCCATCTACGCCTTCCTGGGGAGCAACCCGATCGCAACGTCTCGCACCAAACCCAGCCCCGCGCTAAACTGCGGCCATGAACATCGCCCTCCGCAGGCCGCGCATGACCCGCGACCAGTTTTTCGCCTGGGCCGAGGCCGACGGCGGCCGCTGGGAGTTCGACGGCTTCGAGCCCGTCGCCATGGCCGGCGGCACCGTGAACCACAGCCGGATTACCCAGAATATCCACGCGGCCCTCCGCAGCCGCCTTCGCGGTAGCGGCTGCCGCCCCCTCGGCCCGGACGCCGGCCTTGCCACCATCGGTGACGCGGTGCGCTACCCGGATGCCCTCGTCACCTGCACCAAGGTCGCTGGGGACGCCCGCCTGGTCCCCGGCGTTGTGGTGGTCTTCGAAGTCCTCAGCCCCACCACCGGCCGCGTGGACCGCATCGTGAAGCTCCGCGAGTACCGCGCCGTCCCCTCGATCCGCCGCTACATCATCCTGGAGCATTCCGGCATCGGCCTCACCGTCTTCTCGCGCGACCACGGCGATCGGGACTGGACAGCAACGGCACTCACCGCCGACGACACCCTCCATCTACCCGAACTCAACACCGAAATCCCCGTCACCGAATTTTATCAGGACATCGAGTTCCCGGGCGCTGACACCGCGACCGCCTGATAAAGCAGCCTCGCCACGGAGACACCCGAGGCACGGAGAAAAGGCTCTACGCTTCGCGTTACCTCCTCTTTCTTCTCCGCGTCTTCGTGGTGAAACTCTATCGCTCTCCCCGCAGCAACACCCCCGCAATCCGTTCCCGGGAAAGCGGCATCTCCCGTATCCGCACCCCCAGCGCGTGCGCCACCGCATTCCCGATCGCCCCCGCAGTCGGCCCGATCGTACACTCCCCCATCCCCAACGACGGCTGATCCGACGCCTCCATCAACTCGCACTCGATCTCCGGCACCTCCGAAAACCGCAGGATCGGATACGAACTCCAGTCAACGGAACTGATCCCATCCGCCCCGAACCGCACCTGCTCCTTCAGCGTGAAGCTCGCCGCCTGCAGAATCCCGCCCTCCAACTGGTTGCGCGCGCCATCCGGATTGATCACCAGCCCCGCATCCGCCGCGCACCACACGCGCACGCAGCCGCACCTCCTGGTCCACCTCCACCTCCACCACCACCGCGGCATAAGCGGACCGATTCTTGTATTGCGCGAAACCAATCCCCAAGCCCGCGCCCGCTTCCCTCCGGTCCACGCCGCCGCCACTCCGCCATCTCCGCCGCGCGCTCGATCACCCGCCGCGCCCGAGGGTTGGACAGCACCGACAGCCGATACGCCACCGGGTCCTCGCCCACCCGCGCCGCCAGCTCGTCCATCGCGCATTCGATCGCGAACACGTTCGGCAGCGCGCCCAGCCCGCGCAGCGCCGAGGTCCGCACCGGCGCACGCAGCACCAGATGATGCAGGATGCGCTTCGCCCCCACATCGTACATCGGGAACGCATTGCGCGTGCCCCCGCCGCCATTGGCCTCCGGCGGATCGCTCGTGCGCGGCTCCGGCGCCGGCACCGCGCAGCGCCTCGTGCGCCAGCATGTTGCCGCCCATCGCCGGACGCTGCACATGCGTTGCCGCCCACACCTCCGCGGTCCAATCAACCGGCCGTCCCCGCGCATCCAGCACCGCGCGGATCGTCACATGCTGCGCAGTCCCGATCGGCTCGAACCCGAACTCCTCCTCCCGCCGCCACTGCACGCGGATGCAACGCCCGGGAATCTCCTGCGCGATCAGCGCCGCATCCAGCGCCACGTCATCCGCGCCGTTATGTCCGTAACAACCCGGCCCATGCCCGTGCCGCACGCTGATCGTCTCCGGCGACCGCTCCAGCACTTTCGCCAGTGATCCGCGCAGCGGGTACACCGCCTGCGAATGCGTCCACACCGTCAGATGCCCGTCGCGAACCTCCGCCAGCGCGCAGGACGGCCCGATCGACGCGTGCGCGATATACGGGCGCGAATAGCTCGCCTCGAACACCTCCGCCATCAACCACCGCCGGCGCATCTCCATGCACCCGGTCGTCGCACGGCTGCCCGACCAGCCAAGCCGCTTCCTGCTGCGCCGGCTCGATGCGCCGCACATTCTCCCATCGCGCATGCAGCGTCGCCGCCATCGCCGCCCGCTGCACGGTGGTTTCATCCGCACTCACCAGCGCCACGAAATCGCCCAGCCGGACCACTCGCAGCTCCCCGCCCGCCGCGCGCCGCACCGCCGCCTCGTCGAACGCCGCCAGCCGCGCCCCGCGCCCCGGCTGCCGCAGCACCCGTGCATGCAGCATGTCCGGCCGCACCATGTCATGCACGAACGCCGCGCCCGTCAGCTTGGCCGGCAGATCGAGCCGCCGCACCGGCTGCCCCACCACCCTGGTACCGCGCCACCGGCTTGCGCGGCGCACCGCCGTCTGCCTCTCGCGCCAGATCGACCTCACCGGCAAAATTCCAGTAATCGTGCCCGGTCGGCCGATCTCCTTGCAGGAACGCCCCATCGACGATCCTGATCTCCTCCGGCGAGCAGTTCAGCCGCTGCGCCAGCCGATCAAGCACCCGACTCCTGACCTCGGCCGCAATCAGCCGCACCGAAGCCCCCGACACCTCGATCGACAGGCTGCTGCTGGTCGAGCCCTCGTCCGGCGCATCATCGGTATCACCCGAAACCACCCGGATGCGCGCCAGCTCCACGTCCAGCTCCTCGGCCGCGATCTGCGCCAGCGCCGTCACCACGCCCTGGCCGATCTCCACCTTGCCGACCGCCAGCCGCACCGTCCGGTCGCCCGGAAACCCGATCCACTTGTCCGGCCGCGGATTGTTGACCACCGACAGCGGCAGAATCGTCGCGCTCATGCCGCCGCTCCTTCGCGCAGACTGGCCGCCGCCCGCTGCACCGCGCGGATGATCCGCTGATGCGTGCCGCATCGGCAGAGATGCGGATCCAGCGCCGCCACAATCTCCCCCCGGTCCGGCGACGAATTGCGATCCAGCAGCGCCTTCGCGCTGATCAGGATGCCCGACAGGCAATACCCGCACTGCCCCGCCTGCTCGTCCAGGAACGCCTGCACCAAGCTCGTGTCCGGCCAGCCCCTCCACCGTCGTCACCCTTCGTCCGGCGACAGTCCCCACCTCCCGCGAGCACGCATAAACCGGCTCGCCGTCCACCAGCACCATGCAGCTCCCGCACTGCTCCAGCCCGCAGCCGTACCGCGACCCTTTCAGCCCCAGCTCGTTGCGCAGCACATCCAGCAGCGGCGTCGTCTCCGCCGCCGCCACGCCCACCTCCCGGCCATTCACCTGGAACGCGATCGTCATGCCTGCTCCGCCTGCCACGGCAGCTCCCACAATTCCCTGTTGCACAGCTTCTCCGCGAGCCGACCGGAAATCGCCTCCAGCAGCCGCTCGCCTTTCTCTGCGCTCGCCGCCTCCGGATTGCCCAGCACGCCGGAGGCCGAGCGCGACGCGATCGTCCGCCAGCGATACACCCCCGGCTCGGGGTTCGGCGACGGATTGCTCTTCGCCAGCGGTATCCTTTCCTTCGCAACCAGATCCGGCCGCAACGCCATCATCATCGACGTCTCCGCCTCGCACGCATGTTGCAGCGCCGTCTGCGTCTCCAGCAATTCGGCAATCGGCGCCGCCGCCGCATACCAATAGGTGAACTGCACGATCGGCACGCCCAGCTTCGGCGTCAGCTCGTCGGTGATGTTGCGCAGCGCATTCTCGTTCCCGCCATGCGCGTTCAGCAGCACGATCCGGCGAAACCCGTGCCGCGACCAGCGATCGGCAGATGCCCTCGATCACCGCGCCGAACCCCGCCAGGTCCAGCGTGATCGTTCCGCCGAAGCTCATGTGATGCTCGGACAGCCCGGTCCACACCACCGGCAGCACCAGCGCATCCTCCCCGCGCGCCACTACCTTGCGCGCGGTCCGCAGCGCCACCGCCTCGCCCAGCCGGCTGTCCACCTCAACCGGCATGTGCGGCCCGTGCTGCTCCAGCGAAGCGACCGGCACGATCACCATCGCTGCGGTGCGCTCGCGAAGCTGATCGGCGCGCAGGTTGCGCCACTCGACCTCCATCGTGCCCCTCCTTCTGTCATGCCGTCGGATCGCTTACCAATGGGGCCACGGAATCGCCGCACAGGGAAGGGCGCCGGATGAACCTTCATGCGTTGCTGCAACGCCGCGTCGCCCAGGAGCGTCCCGTCCGCGTCGCGCTGATCGGCGCCGGCAAGTTCGGCTCCATGTTCCTTGCGCAAGTCCCATCGACACCGGGCCTGCACGTCACCGTCATCGCCGACCTCGACCACGACCGCGCCCGACAGGCCTGCCAGCGCGTCGGCTGGTCCGCCGACCGCATCGCAGCCACAAGCTTCACCGATGACGCGGCTGCCGCCATCGCCTCCGAGATAGATGTCGTTGTCGAGGCCACCGGTCACGCCCCCGCCGGCATCGCCCACGCGCGCCGCGCCATCGCCGAGGGCAAACACATCGTCATGGTGAACGTGGAGGCCGACGTACTCGCCGGCCCGCTGCTGGCGAAGCAGGCGACCAGCGCCGGCCTGGTCTATTCGCTGGCCTACGGCGACCAGCCGGCGCTCATCTGTGAGCTGGTGGATTGGGCGCGCGCCTGCGGCTTCCACGTGCTCGCCGCCGGCAAGGGCACGAAATACCTGCCCGAATACCACGCCTCCACGCCCGAGACGGTCTGGACCTATTACGGCCTGACGCCCGAGCAAGCCCGCCAGGGCGGCATGAACCCGCAGATGTTCAACTCCTTCCTGGACGGCACGAAGTCTGGCATCGAGATGGCCGCCGTCGCCAACGCCACTGGCCTGCTGCCCGCGCCGGACGGGCTGCGCTTCCCGCCCGTCGGCACGCACGAGCTGGCCGAGCAGCTCCGTCCCGGCAACGACGGTCTGCACCATGCCGGCCCCCACCACGCCGGCCAGGTCGAAGTGATCTCCAGCCTGCACCGCGACGGACGGCCGGTGGACAACGACCTGCGCTGGGGTGTCTTCGTCGTGTTCGAGGCGCCCACCGACTACGCCGCGCGCTGCTTCCGCGAGTACGGCGTCGTCACCGACGCATCGGGCCGTATCTCGGCCCTTTATCGGCCATTCCACCTGATCGGACTGGAATTGAACGTGTCGATCCTGTCCGCCGCTCTCCGCAAGGAGCCGACCGGCGCCGCAACCGGGTTCCGCGCCGACGTGGTTGCCACCGCCAAGCGCTCCCTCCGGGCCGGCGACATCCTCGATGGGGAAGGCGGCTCCTGCGTTTGGGGCCGCCTGCTACCGGCCGCCCGGAGCCTCCAGATCGGCGGCCTGCCCATCGGTCTGGCAAATCGCGCCCCCCTGGTCCGCGATATTCCCGCCGGTGCCTGCATCACCTGGTCCGACGTGCGGATCGATGAAGCCGACCCCGCTTACGTCTACCGTCGCACCATGGAGACCGCCTTCCCGCCCGCTCAGACGTAAGCCCGTAAGATCGAGGCTTCCATCGTCCCGGCCGTCCAACCTCTGTGCCACAAGCCCGATCAAGCGCCTGAGATCCTGTCCTTTGCATCGTCATGGCAGGGCTTGTCCCTGCCATCCAACCTCCCTGCCACAAGCCAGCCCGGCAAAGCGCACATCGCCACTCACCCCGCATTGTCTCAACCGAACACTCCCCAACCAGGAGCACTTCATCCCGAAACGATCCGGCTCCAGCCGCTTCGCAACGGTTCCCCCCGCCCGGCGTTTTCCTCATCGCATTGAAGGAACGCCGCCATGGTTCGAGATCACGATACAGCAACCCCAATCGCCATCCCGCCGCGCGCAACCGCACCCACCGTGTTCGCGGTGATGCCGACAGGCGAGTCGCTCGATGCTGCCATCAAGGCGCTCGAATCGGCCGGCTTCGATCGTGCCGACCTCAGCCTGCCGGAAATCGACCCGCCGCCCGACCGCGCTACCCCCGAAGCCGGCGCAAAGGAACCCGACACCGACGTTGAAGCGCAGCAGGCCCGCGTGATGCACAGCGGCGTCGGTGGTGCGGCCGCGGCAATGATTGCGGGTACTGTCGCAGCAGCCACCGGCGGTGCCGCCGCCGTGATCGCCGGTGCCGCCATCGGCTCCGGGCTTGCCGTCGGCGCCGCCGCGAACGCGATCAGCCGCGCCTTCAGCAACGAGGAACAGGCAGACCGCGACCGCAAGATCGCCGCGGGCGAATTGGTCCTCTCCGTCCGCGCCCCGACCCCCGACCGGCAAACGCGTGCACGCGATATTCTCCGTGCCGCCGGCGCGATCCGGGTATGGTGAACCGGAAACTATTCGGTTTGCTTTTCCCGTCATGGCCGGCCGCTTTTCCCGTCATGGCCGGCGAAGGCCGGCCATCCACGTCTTTGCCCGTCGCCGCTTTGCACCTCTATGCTGCCCTCAGCAGCCACCCACGACCACCATTGATCCCCCCAACAAACTCGGTCACATTACGGGCCTAATAGAGCGCTTGCCGCAGGGCCGAGCCATGCCGAAAATTCTTTCACCCGCGCAGATCGACGCCTTCCACCACGACGGCTTCGTTGCACCTGTCCGCGCCATCTCCACCGAACACGCCCTCTATTACCGCCGGCGATTGGAAGCATTCGAAACGGCCTATCCCGAGCACCGCATCAAGCTCGATCAGAAGGCCCACATGATTTGCCCCTGGGTCGATGAAATGATCCGCGAACCCGGCATCCTCGACGCCACCGAAGACCTCATCGGACCCGACATCCTCTGCTGGGGCACCTCGCTCCGCGCCAAGCAGGCGGACGGCAAGACTTTTGCCGGCTGGCACCAGGACACCGCCTATGCCGACGTGAAACCGATTGTCGTCATCGTCGCACTCGCACTGTCACCGGCGCGGGTCGAGAATGGTTGCGTCCGCGGTATCCCCGGCTCCCACCGCGGCCCGCTGCTGCCGCACAAGGAAGCATTCGCAACCAGCAGCCTGCTGTCGCGCGAGCAGTATATCGACGCTCCGTTCGATGAAGCCGCCGCCGTCGATTTCGAGCTCGATCCCGGCGAGATCGCCTTGTTCAACAATGCCATCATCCATTCATCGAAGCCGAATTTCGGCGGCGATCGCCGCATCCTGTTCCTGCTCGAAATGGTGCCGACCCACGCCTGGCAGCATTCGCCCCGCGAATCCGCAATCCTGGTGCGCGGCCAGGACACCCATGGCAATTTCGACGTCGATCCACCGCCACAAACCGAAATGGGCCCGGCGGAACTGGCCGCCTGGCAGCGCGCCGTCGAGATTCAGGCGGGCGTCCTGTTTCGCGGAGCTCAACGTCCGCCGCGCGCTCTGCATGGAATGACCAGCGGCCAACCACCCAGCGGCGCCTGATCTCCTATGGCAACAAGCCCGCGTCATGAAATGGCTTACCGAACCAAACAGTCCGCCACCGGGGGACAGGCCACATGCCTGACGACTCAATGATGGAACCACGCGCCAGCTATCGCGCCATGGCCGACGGCACCAAACACGACTACGACATCGTCTTTGGCCACTTCAAAACGTTCGAGCGTGACCTGGCCAACCGCGTCCTGCAAACCCTCTCCCAGCTTGAGCACAGCTACCCCGGAGAACTGGTGAACCGCCTGGTCCACTCATTGCAAACCGCGACGCGAGCCCACCGGGACGGACGCGACGAAGAATACGTCGTTGCAGCGCTGTTGCACGATCTCGGCGATCTGCTCTCCACCATGAACCACTCGGAATACGCCGCGTCGATCATTAAGCCCTATGTGCGGCCCAACACTTATTGGATGATCCGCCATCACGGGTTGTTCCAGGGCTATTTCTACTTCCACCATTTCGACCTGGACCGGAACGCGCGCGAGAAGCACCGCGGCCACCCGGCGTTCCAGATGTGCCTGGATTTCTGCGACAAATACGACCAGGCATCATTCGATCCCGACTACGACACCATGCCGCTGGCCGCATTCGAACCCATGGTCCATCGCCTGTTTGCGCGCGAACCCTGGGGCCCACACGCCAAGGAAGACGGCGGCTATCGCGAACGCTTTTAAGCTACGAAGGCGCAGAGGCGCCGGTTGGTTTGCGAAACCTCCGCGTGAATCTCCGCGCCTCGCTGTCTCCGCGGTAAATTTTTCCGCGCCTGATCGAATCACCCGAAACCGCCCACCCGCCGTCGCCGTCTCCGGATCCAGAAAGCCGCGAACGGTCGCATCGGTTTCCGCCGCCATCGCCGCACACAACCCGCCGCCGCCCGTACCCGCAAGAATGCGGCGCAGATCACGGACCGGACCGGCCGGCAGCGCCGCAATACGCCGCGCCAACGCCAGCGCTTCCTCCATCAGCAGCTCATCCGCAACCACCTTCCGCACCAGCCCCCAGGCATGCGCCTGCGCTGCATCGAACCGCTCCCCCAGCATGATCAGCTCCCGCGCCCGCTGCAAGCCAACCAGCCGCGGCAGCAACTCCGTCACCCCGCCCGTGACGAACACCCCCAACGACAGTTCCGGAAAGAAGAATCGCGTCCCTTCGGCCGCAATGGCGAAATCGCAGTTGATCATCCACTCCAACCCGCCACCCACCGCCCAGCCGCGCACCGCGCCCACAACCGGCGTATCGCCCAATACCATGGCACGCGTTACATCCTGGATGCGTTCGATATAGGCGCGCGTCGATACTTCATCCTTCGACTGCGACGCGAACTCCTTCAAATCGTCGCCCGAGCAAAAAGCCCGCCCGGCCCCCGTCAGCACAATCGCCCGCACCGCTTGGATCCCGATCGGCCGCCTGCAGTGCGCCGACCAGCCCGTCCAGCAGCTCGGGCACGATCGCGTTCAGCCGCTGCGGCCGGTTCAGCGTGATTACGCGCACGCCGTCCCCGGCATCCTCCGCCACCACCACTCCCGTCATCTGATGATCCCTCCGAACCACGCGGCGTGATTTGCCTTCGGTTCTCGGCAGCGTGCCGAACGGCAGCAGCGTCACCCGCGCGGTCACGCCAAGCTCGCGCTTGAAACGCGGCAGCCACCGCATCCGCCAACTGCTCCGCACCCTCGCCCGACACCCCCTCGGCCAGCTCCACCTCGATCGGCAGCGCATCGTAAGGGCCCGCACCATCCAGCACGATGCGATATTCGCCCGCCAACGCACCAAACCGATGCACCACCCCGGCGGCCTGCGCCGGGAACACGTTGATGCCGCGCACCACCACCATGTCGTCGCTGCGGCCGATCACGCGAAAACGCGGCGCGGTCCGCCCGCATGCCGCTCGCCCGGTGCCGGTCAGCAGGATGATGTCGCCCGTGCGAAACCGCACCAGCGGCTGGCACTCGCGACTGATATGCGTCAACACCAGCTCCCCGCACTCGCCCTCCCGCCAGGGCAGCACCGCACCGGTTTCAGGCGCAACCAGCTCCGGATGCAGCACATCCAGCGCCATGAAATGCAGATCGTTATCCATCTCCGTCTGTCCGGCGAAATTGCAGAACACGTCCGACACGCCGTAATTGGCGTTGCGCGCCTTCATGCCCCAGCTCTGCTCCAGCCGTCGGCGAAACTCCGGGTCGTCCAGCCCGGCCTCGCCGCCGAACAGCCCGAGCCGCAGCCCAAGGTCGCGCGGCCGCAACGCGGGAAAATGCTCCGCCAGCACCCGCTCCAGCACCGCCGGATAGGACGGCGTGCAGGAGATCGCGGTGATGCCGATCTCGCGGATCGTGCGCACCAGAAGCTGCGTATCACCAACACCGAACGGCACCACCGTGGCGCCCGGTCGCCTCCAGCGTCGTGTGGTCGGTGAACCCTCCCATCCACAGCCGGTAATTCAGGCAATGCACCACGCGGTGCCCGGGCCCGAGGCCCGCCGCCGACTGCGCACGCGCCCCGACCACCGCCGTCTCATGCGCATCGCGCGCCGACAAGGCGAGGTTCATCGCCGTCCCGGTGGTGCCGGATGTGCGGTGTACCCGCGCCACCGAGTTCACCGGCGCAGCCAGGTAATCGCCGAAGGGCGGGCTCGCACACTGGCTCGCCCGCAACATCTCCTTGTCGGTGAACGGCAGCTCCGCCAACGCCTCGAGCCGCAGCGGCGGGTCCACGCCACCCCAGGCGCGACGGAGCATGGGCGACGCCCCCAGGACATAGTCGCGCTGCCGCTCCCAGTGGCGCTGGCGATGCGCCGCCAGCGTCCCAAGCTCGGCAAACTCGGCCCTCTCGATCAGCATCCTGAAAGCACCGGCCGACCCTGGCGCGAGGACCAATCCCGCCCGCGCTACCCCGGTGCGTATTTCCCGGTCAGTTGCGGCGTCGGCGTGTCGAACCCCTTCTCCTGCCGGTCGAGCCGGGTCTCCCGCGACCAGGTCCGTTTCAGCTCGTCACGGATGCGGATCCGCAGCCGCCCCAGCCCGGCGGTCTCCAGCTCCACCGTATCGCCGTCCTGGAACGCCGACAGCCCCCGGTGATTGGTCCCCGTGGCCAATATGTCGCCCGGCTCCAGCGTGTGAATGGCGCTCACCCATTCGATGCAGCGCGGAATCTTGTGCGCCATGTCCGACGTGTTGAAGTTCTGCTTCACTTCTCCATTCACCGAAAGCCGCACCTGCAACTTATGCGGATCGGCGATCTCGTCGGCAGTGACCAGGAACGGTCCGATGGGCGCGAACGTATCGCGTGATTTCATCTGGAAGAACACGTTGCCTGCCGGCGGCAACCCACGTGCCGACCCATCGATGAAGTTCACGTAGCCGAACACGTGCTCCATCGCCCGCGAGGCGGGCACCCTGGTGGCTCGCTTGCCGATCACCACCGCCATCTCCGCCTCGCCTTCGAAGATGGTGGCCGGCACATCTGGCAGCATCATCGTATCGCCGTCGCCGATCACCGCCGTCGGCGCCTTGTGGAACGCGTTCAGCGGCGCGGGGGCGCGAGCGGGTGCCGTCCTCCATGTAGTTCACCGCCATGCAGACGATGTTCCCTGGCTTCGGCAGCGGCGCGCGGACGCGTCGTCCGGCAAGTGGCAACGCCGAGCCGCTCGCCACCGCGTCCTCCAGCCGGCTGCGATACTGGTCGAACCGCTCGATCAGGCCGGTAATCAGATCATGCGGACCCGTGTGCGGGATGTCGCGCACCGCGGCGGATACCTCGACCACGCCGTCGCCCTTCAGCACGCCCAGCCTGAAATCGTCTAAATACACCAGCTTCATCGTCGCCGTCCCCCGGTCTCTACCGCGCAATCCCAGCGCCGCGAGGGTACCAGTGTCAACCGTGAGCGGCCGGGGGTTTTCAAGCGGTGGCGGCGGCTGCTATAGCGCGGCGGCCCAAGACGGCGGGCCTGGTGGGGCGCATAGCTCAGTTGGTAGAGCAGCTGACTCTTAATCAGCGGGTCCAAGGTTCGAAGTCCTTGTGCGCCCACCAATGAAATCAATGGATTACACATCACATCCCGCAGAGCTATCGTGTGAAACCAGTTCCGCGGACCCGCTGCGGACCCATTAAAGCCAGTTCCAACTCGCGCTCCCACGGCTTCGGCGATGCGAACCTTGCGGAGCGTTTTTTCCCGGGCGTTTACTCAGGCGGCCTCGCAGGCGCCCCAGGTGTCGGCCGCCCGATCGAGTGGCGTGGCGGCCGCTGCGTTTTCGTGAAGGCATTCAGCAATACGCGGGACATGGACGGGCTGACCACCAGAGCCTAGAGCAGGCTTGGAGCTTTACCACGTAGCCGAAGGAGGCACCGCATAAGCTGTGCTTGCTCCCGAACCGCACGATCCCTCATCCCATGCTTTCGTGCATTAATCGCACTGATCGCCTTGCCGGACTCAGTCCTCGGCCCGGTGGACCGCAGCCATGGTTTCCATTGTCCGATCCGCGCCGCCTGGGATGCCCGGCGCTCGGGTGTCCAGCCGCTTGCCATGGTCCGTCTCCAATAGTTCGTTTGTATGATTTGTTGGCCCTCCCGCGCGGGCGCTGGAGAAGTGCGCCAGCGCCGGCAGATCGTCGGCGAGCACCGCCTTGAACGGCTCATGCGACTTCCATTCGGGATAATCCGGCGCCGTTTCATGCACACGGTCCAGTGCGACAAAAGCCTGGGTGTAAAGCGGATGCTCCACCCATAGCGTGCCGTCCTGATCGAAGGTGGCGATGCGGTCCTCCGGCGGCACGTAGTTTTCGCTCGCCCGGTTGGTCGTTGCTTTCACAAAATCCAGAATTGCCTGCTTTGCTGGCCCGTCATTCCAGGACTCCAGCGGGGCGGTCTGCGCTTGCGCCGTGGTGGCGCCGAACAGCGCAGGGCTGCCCGCCTACGCCGGACGGCTGATGCAGGCCGAGTTGCAGGCGCTCGATTCCGTGCTTGGCCATCCCGAGCATCCCCTGGCAGCAGTCATCGGCGGAGCCAAGGTGTCCTCTAAACTTGGCTTGCCCGGCAACCTGCTGGGTCGCGTGGACGTGCTGGTGCTTGGCGGCGCGATGGCCAACACCTTCCTCGCCGCACAAGGCATTGCAGTTGGCCGATCCATGCAGGAGCCGGACATGCAGGCGGCGGCGCGCGATATCCTCGGACGCGCGCGGCAGGCCGGCTGCGAGGTGATACTGCCCGAAGACGTTATGGTCGCCGCCGAACTTGCCCCGAACGCGAGCAGTGCAGACCGTGTCGGTCAAATCTATTCCTTCCGCCGCGATGGTTCTGGATTTGGGACCAGGGACGGTCCAAGCGTTGGTTCGTGGTGTCTCCGGCTGGCGCACAATGGTTTGGAACGGCCCACTCGGTGCATTCGAGATACCGCCCTTCGACGCGGCGAGCACAGCCTTGGCTCGAACTGGTGCCGGCGCAACGCAGGCCGGTCAATTGACCAGCGTCGCCGGCGGCGGCGATACTGTCGCAGCATTGCACCATGCCGGCGTGATCGACCGGCTCACTTACGTATCGACCGCAGGTGGTGCGTTCCTGGAATGGCTGGAGGGTAGGACCCTGCCTGGCGTCGCCGCGCTTAGCCGTGGGTGACTGAGCGCGACAGCGGTTGACCCAGGTCAATGCCGACCCAAGGCGGAGAGCCTATCCATTCAGGAACAAGGGAGTGGAGCACCAGCATGACAGATACGTCCGACTATCTTCGGTGGTTCGAGAGCATTCGACTTGAGGACGTTCCTCTGGTCGGCGGGAAGAATGCGTCGCTTGGCGAGCTGTATCGGGAACTCAGCTCGCAGCACGTTCAGGTTCCCAACGGCTTCGCGCTGACCGTCCGCGCATATTACGAGGCGCTGCAGCGTGCCGGGGCATGGAAGCCATTGCACGCCCTGCTGGATGACCTGGATATCGGCGACGTGGCGCTGCTCACGAAACGTGCCGCCGAGGCACGGCAGCTTGTCTATGCCGCAACCAGCAGCGAGGCGCTACGTCAGCAGATCGTTGCCGCATACAATCAGCTCGAGGTGCAATACGGGGCGGCTGTCGCCGTCGCGGTGCGCAGCTCAGCGACGGCCGAGGACCTGCCGACGGCAAGCTTTGCGGGCCAACACGAAAGCTACCTAAATATCAGTGGCGCGGACGACGTCGTCGAAGCCTGCCGTCGCTGCTTTGCGTCGATATTCACCGACCGGGCAATAGTCTATCGCGTCAATAACTCATTCGATCACTTCAAGGTTGGTCTGTCGGTCGGGGTGATGAAGATGGTGCGCTCGGACCGTGCGTCGAGCGGCGTGATCTTCACGCTCGACACCGAGTCCGGATTTCGTGACGTCGTATTCATCACCGGCTCCTACGGTCTCGGTGAGAATGTCGTGCAGGGCAAGGTCGATCCCGACGAATTCTATGTCCACAAGCCGACCTTTCGCCAAGGTCATCGTGCCGTGTTGCGGCGGTCACTGGGGCAGAAGCAGCTCACCATGACCCTGACGACAGGACACACGGGATCGACCACGCATGACGAACCGACATCGCCCGAGAAGCAGCAGCGCTTCTGTCTCGGGGATGGAGACGTGCTGACCCTCGCCGAGTACGCGCTCGCCATTGAGGATCACTACTCCCGCCGCGCCGGTCATTCCATGCCGATGGACATCGAATGGGCCAAGGATGCCAATGACGGCGCGCTCTATATCGTGCAGGCGAGGCCGGAGACGGTAGCTTCACAGAAGTCGGCCTCAATGTTCGAGAGCTATGCCCTGAAGGGCAGCGGGACCGTTCTGGCGACCGGAAAGGCAGTCGGCGAAAAGATCGGCACCGGCTTGGTACGCGTGATCGCCTCAGCCGATGATCTTAGTTACTTCCGACCCGGTGAGATACTGGTTGCCCGCTCCACCAGCCCGGATTGGGAACCGGTGATGAAAACGGCAGGCGCCATCGTCACCGAACACGGTGGGCGCACCTGCCATGCGGCCATCGTGGCACGTGAGCTCGGGGTACCTGCCGTCGTCGGGACCGAAACGGCCACCACGGCCCTCACGACCGGCATGCGCGTCACCGTCTCCTGCGCCGGCGGCGAGATCGGAACGGTGCTTAAGGGCGAAGTCCCATTCGAGGTGACCCACCTGGACGCAAGCGGCCTCGCGTTGCCCAAGACGCAGATCATGCTCAATCTCGGCAATCCGGACCTCGCGTTCCGAACGGCGATGATGCCGAATGCGGGCGTCGGGCTGGCGCGGCTGGAGTTCATCATCAGCGAACATATCGGGGTGCACCCCATGGCGCTGGTGCATCCGGAGCGCATTTCTCCGACTGATGAGAAGCGCATTGCCGAACGTGCTCGGGGCTTCGCCTCGCCGCGCGAATATTTCGTCCGCAACCTGGCCGAAGGTGTCGGCACCATCGCCGCCGCCTTCTATCCCAAGCCGGTGATCGTCCGACTGTCGGATTTCAAGACGAACGAATACGCCGAGCTGGTCGGTGGTGCAGCATTCGAGCCGAAGGAGGCCAACCCGATGCTGGGGTTCCGCGGCGCCTCCCGCTACGCCCACCCGGCCTATGCGGATGGCTTCGCGCTCGAGTGCGAAGCTCTGCGACGGGTGCGCGACGAGATGGGGTTCACCAATGTCGTCGTGATGGTGCCATTTTGCCGCCGCGTGCCGGAGGCGGAGCAGGTTCTTGCCGCCATGGCGCGGAACGGGCTCAGACGCGCGGTAAACGGCCTCGAAGTTTACGTGATGTGCGAAATCCCGAACAACGTCATCCAGGTCGATGCGTTCGCCGCGGTGTTCGACGGGTTCTCGATCGGGTCCAACGACCTCACGCAGCTCACCCTCGGCGTTGATCGTGATTCCGAGATCGTTGCCTTCGATTTCGATGAGCGCGATCCGGGGATGCTGGAGATGCTGCGTCTCGCAGTCTCCGGGGCCAAGCGGAATGGACGGAAAGTGGGAATATGCGGCGAGGCGCCAGCGAACCACACGGATGTTGCGCGCTTTCTCGCGAAGATCGGCATCGACTCGATCAGTGTGAATCCGTCAAGCCTGCTGAGCACGATTGGCGTGGTGCGCGAGGCGGAGGCCAGCAATCAGCGAACCACGCGCCTCGAGCTGGTCGGCGCCTCAACCGCGATCTGATCGGACAAGGGAACCAGGATAATGAATGATCTCGAACTACGGCACGCCGTAGCGGAAGAATTGGAATGGGCACCACACGTCGATGCCTCCCATGTGAACGTCGGTGTACGCGATGGCATCGTTCGGCTGACCGGCTTTGTCGCCAGCTTGGCGGAGAAGAAGGCGGCGGAACGCGCGGTCTGGCATGTTCGTGGGGTGCGCGGGATCGCCGAGGAGATCGAGGTGGCAATACCGTCGGCACAACGGCGCTCGGATGACGAAATCGCCCATCGTGTCGCCAGCGTGCTTCATTGGGATACGCAAATCCCGGGTGACCGCATTCAGATCAAGGTCGAACATGGCATGGTCACGCTGATCGGCTGCGTGGACTGGAAGTTTCAGAAGACCGAGGCTGAGGAGCTGGTTCATCGGCTCGCCGGAGTTGCCGGGGTGGATAACGAAATTATGGTCCATCCCCCGATCGCTCCGACCGATATCAAGGCCCACGTGGAGCGTGCCTTTCGCCGGCACGCGAATCTGCATGCTACCGGCATCGCGCTCCAAGTCGATGATCGAAAGGTAACATTGACTGGGCACGTGCCGAGTATCGCCGAACGTAACACCGCCGAGAATGCTGCTTGGTCTGCCGTCGGAGTCGCCGAGGTGGATAACCGTCTTGTCGTGCAGCCGTAACGTGTCCTTGCGCGTTGCCACGCTGACGATGAATCCGGCCGTGGATATGGCTTGCACTGCCGCAGCGGTGATGCCGACCCACAAGATCCGGACGACCGACGAACGCCTCGACCCGGGCGGCGGCGGAATCAACGTGGCTCGCGTCGTTCATGCACTGGGCGGTGACGTGCTGGCGTTGATCATGACCGGCGGCGTGACCGGACGTCTGATCGAGGAGCTGCTCGATGAAGCGGGTGTGCGGTGGCGGGCGCTGTCGATGCGCGGACGAAGCCGCATCTCGGTTCAACGTGCATGATCGGCAGAGTGGCTTGGAATATCGCTTCGTACCCGAAGGCCCGAACGTCGAAACCGATGAATGGCATGGCGCCCTGGACGTCCTACGAGACCTGGAAGCCGATTGGATCGTCGCCAGCGGGAGCCTGCCGCGTGGGGTTCCAAGAGACTTCTATGCGCAAGTTGCCGCTATCGTCATGCGGCGTGGTCAAAAATTTGCCCTCGACACGTCTGGCGCGGCACTCCATGCCGCGATTGGCCATGACCTTGAACTGCTGAAGCTGAGCCTCGGCGAGCTCGAATTCCTGATCGGTCGGGAGGCGCGCGACCCACAGTCCCAGGAGAGAGAGGTAGCGTCGCTCGTGCGCGCCGGGGCAGCGCGAACGATCGCCGTCAGCCTCGGGCGGGAGGGAGCGATCCTCGGTGCCGCCGAAGGCGTCAGCCGGCTTCCAGCAGTATCGGTACAGGAGCGGAGCGCTGTGGGAGCTGGCGACGCATTTCTCGGGGCGCTGGTGCTCGGCCTGGCGGGGGGGATGTCTCGGCATGAGGCACTAGCGCTCGGCGTTGCGGCCGGCGCCGCCGCTGCCGCGACATATGGAACTGCGCTGGTTGAGCGCGCCCATGTGGACGTGCTTTATCGACAGATTAATCACGAACTCGGTTATGCCTGACACACCGTCCCGGCCGGACGTCCGTCGCAACCAGCATTACAAGCGTCTGGTCCTGGCTGCGCAGCGGCTGCCCGCGGTCACGACCGCCGTCGCGCATCCCTGCGATAAGCTTTCTCTCGAAAGCGCCATTGAGGCTGCTCGGCTTGGCCTCATCCTCCCGATCCTGGTGGGCCCCCCGGCGCGCCTTCGCGATGTCGCGATACTTGCTGGGCTCGACATCAGCGCACTCCAACATTTCGATTCGGCCCATAGCCATGACTCCGCGGCGAAAGCAGTGGAGCTCGTCCGCTCGGGCCATGCCGAGGCACTGATGAAGGGCAGCCTGCATACCGAAGAGCTGCTGGGCGCCGTCGTGTCGCACAATGCCGGCATTCGTACAGCAAGGCGTGTCAGTCATTGCTTCATCATGGACGTGCCTGGCCACAGCGATCTTCTGATCATCACGGATGCGGCGGTGAACATCGCTCCGACCTTGGAGGATAAAGTTGATATCGTGCAGAACGCGATCGACCTCGCCCATGCGATTGGCATCCCCGAAGTGCGCGTGGCAATCCTCAGCGCGATGGAGAACGTCAATCCCAAGGTCCTCTCGACTATAGAGGCGGCGGCGCTCTGCAAGATGGCGGATCGCGGACAAATCACCGGTGCGATACTGGACGGCCCGCTGGCACTCGACAATGCAATTAGTCCCGAAGCCGCGGCGATCAAGAACATCGTCTCGCGCGTGGCAGGTCATGCCAATGTGTTGGTTGTGCCGGATCTTGAAGCTGGGAACATGCTGGCCAAGAGCCTCTCGTTCTTGGCCGGTGCCGATGCCGCAGGGATCGTACTCGGTGCGCGCGTGCCGATTATCCTGACCAGCCGCGCTGACGCGCTTCTGACGCGGCTCGCCTCGTGTGCGGTGGCAGTCCTGCTTGCCGCGTCACGCCGTGCCAGTGCGGTTGCTGCGGTCCGCTGAGACATGATAGCCGCGCTCAAGGCCTAGCTAGAACCTGGAGATCGCGAGCGAGAGCGCGGCCTTCAAATCCGCTCCCAATTCCGGTCTCCTCGTCAAATCGGTCCTGTTCAAGGCCCCGGAAATCGCCGCGGGAGACCACGCCGATGAGCACCCCGTCCTGCACCACAGGGATATGGCGAAAGCCGCCATCGTGCATGAGCCGCAGCGCCTCAATAGCTGTGCGGCTGGGCGGCATGGTGTCCGGGTCGCACGTCATCACGTGCTGCAACTGCACCTCGGACGGGTTCTTGCCTTGCGCCACACACCGAACGGCATCCCGGCCGGTAAAAATGCCGAGGAGATGGCCGTTGGCGTCCGTCACCAGCACTGCGCCAATGCGTCTATCGTGCATCCGTGTACACGCCGCCTCTATTCTCGTGTCTGGCGGCAACGTCAGCGGCTTCTGATTCCGCACGATCTCCGCCATTTGCCGATTGGTCATTCTCGCCTCCACAGCATACAGAAGCAGGTTGGCATGTCGGAGCGCCTCAACGATTGATGTGGATCAACCGTCGCCGCGGTCAGTAGTAATCCGCTGCGAGCGGACGTGTCGTGGTGGATAAATCATGGCCATAGCGGCTCGAAATTCGGGCTGTCACCTCGGCCTACCACTCTTCCCCGAGCAGGAAGGGCCGTCATTGCCACCTTGCCGTGGGGAAGCACTGATCGCCGGCGAGGTGCAATGACTGCCCTTCCCGCAGCCCCTTCGGATAGACGGCGAATAGATGCAAATCGCAGTGTGCAAGTTCCGATGTGGCGGAATGACGCGTTAGCGAGGTGACCGGGGAAAGCCCAACGTGGTGCGGGCCTGGACGGCATGCATCAGACCGTCCAGCGTGCGGGCCGCTGCCATCGATTGGTGACAGGCCTTTGCCTTGCCCAATAAGGAGTGAGCAACTGCAGGGGGCGACAGGTTCATGAGCGAACCTCGTGAAAGAAAGCTGCCGCTAATGCACCATCTCGCACCCGGCGACGCCGAGCGCATGGCGGTCGCAAATAATCACCTTGGCCCGCTCGACGGTAATCGTGCCGTCCTGGCGAAGCTGGGTCAGGCCGCGCGAAACCGTCTCGATTGTCAGGCCAAGATAATCGGCCATGTCGGCACGCCCCATCGGCAGCTCGATCATTGCGCAACCGCCCAACCTCATTCGTTCCGCCATTTCCAGAAGAAAGCTCGCGATCCGTTCCAAGGCGGTTTTGCGCCCGAGGAGGACGAGGCGCTCCCGACCGGCGCGAAGCTGGCCTGCTGTGAGTTCCCGCAACCGGCGGGCGAACCCGCAATCGCGATCGGCGAGTGCCTCGAACGTGCGTCGCGCGTAGCGGCGAAGCGTGACCGGCGTGACCGCCTCAGCGCCGAAATCGTGCTCGTCCAGCGATTCCCAGCCGAACAGGTCGCCGGCAAATAGGAACTCACCGACTGCCCGGCGGCCGTCTTCCATCAGCTTGACCGTCCGGATGCACCCGCTGACGATGTAGTAACAAAACCCCGCTGGCTCACCCTGGGCGACGATCTCCTCGTCGCGGTCGGCATGGACGGTGATTGCCTGCGACTTCAGGGCGTCGCCTCCCCCCGGCGCAGCGGCCTTGGTAATCGCAGCATCGTCCCACACCACTGGGCCCGGTTGCCGCGTTGTCTGGATTGTTGCCAGCATTTTGTCCTCCGCCTTTTTCCTGAAGGTAACCCTTACAGAGGCGTGTAGCGGGCCGAAATTCGGTATACTGCGTACGGGCTTTTGCGTACGAGTGGGTTCGATGGGAGCACCGAGAACGGTCCATGTCGTTGATGATGACGCAGCAATCCGCAACTCGCTTCGCGTCCTGCTTGAAGCAGCCGGGTTCGCCGTGCGGACGCATGAGAGTGCGAAGGCTTTTTTGGCCGCGTCGCCCGGGCTCGGCGGGTGTGTCCTGACCGATGTCCGAATGCCCGAGATTGACGGGCTCGAACTGCAGGAACGGCTGAATGAGCGCGGTATCCAACTGCCTGTCATTATAATGACGGGGCTGGGTGATGTTCCAGTAGCGGTCCGTGCGATGAAGGCCGGGGCGGTCGATTTCCTGGAGAAGCCATTCGAGGATGAGCAGCTATTGAGCGCGGTCCAGCGAGCTCTGGAAGCGAGCAAGCGGCTGCAGGACCTCGAGGCGGCGGCCGTGCAAGCTGCGTCCCGGCGCGCCTCGCTGACGCGGCGAGAAGCCGAGGTGCTCGACTTGCTCGTCACCGGCCTGTCTACCAAGGCGATCGCCAATGAACTGGGCACCAGCCCGCGCACCATCGAGGTTCATCGCGCGCGCGTGTTTGAGAAGCTCCAGGCTCGCAACCTTCCGGAACTGATGCGTCTAGTGCTCGCGGCCAGTCCGCGCGAGACGCGAAACGGGCGATCTTAGCCTAGGGCCGGCCGGGGCTTGGCCAATTCGGCCGGTAAAACGGGTCGGGCTCGATATAGTCCAGCATGTGGTCCTCCACGTGCTGGATTCCGGCGACGCGTTCGCCCGCCACGATCACCGCCTTGCGCTGGGCGTCGGAGCGGACGTAGCCCCAATAGTGAACGACCCCATCCTGCACGAGGACGCTGATTTCGGCTGGGTGAGGCGCCCAGGACGGATGCCGGCTCAATTCGGCGAGCACCGCAGCGCGGGTCCGGCTGTCGCCCTCCTGGCGGGGAGCACCTAACCTTGATCCCAGGCTGCGGAGGAGATCAGCACGGCTGACAATGCCGACCAGCTTGCCGTCCCGCACGACCGGTACCCGCTTAATGCGACGCAACTCCAGCAGTGTAGCGATCTCCGCGATCGGGGTCGTCTCGGCGATACTCACCACGTCGGTTGTCATGACCTCGCCGGCCGTGAGCCCATGAGTGCGGACATAATCCGTGGCGTCGGTTTCGCTGGAATCGAAGAGCTGCAGCCAATGTCTGGCCCGGCGTTCCGTCCCAGTCTCGGGCCGGCGCAAGAGATCGCCCTCGCTTACGATCCCCACCACTGCCCCATCCTTCACCACCGGCAGGCCGCTGATGCGAAAGGTGAGCATCAGCTGCACGACTTCCGCGATCGTCGTGTCGGGCGACACCGTCACCACCTCCTGCGTCAGGATGTCGCTTGCCTGTATCATGTCCTCTCCTGTTTAGAGCAAGCCCACTTGATGCACCGAGCGAACGGTGTGTGCCTTGACGTGGGTCAATGAAGCTGCGCGTTCTCCGGCACTCGCTGATGGTGTTGTCTCCGGAGACCAGTATGCCGTATGACCGAAACGAGGATCTACCGCCATCGATCCAGCACGTCCTGCCGCCGCACGCTCAGGATATTTATCGTGCTGCCTTCAATAACGCCTGGCATCAGCGGGCACAGTCCGGCGCTTTGGATGAGGTAACAATCCATAGGATCGCCTGGGGAGCCGTGAAGCGGCACTACCACAAGGCGGATGGCGCCTGGGTGCGACGCGACGCCGCCAGCCCGGCGCTGTAGGGTTGGCGTTAGTCCAGCGCAGTCAACCCGTGGCGACGCCAGCCTGCTGTGGAGCGCTGAAGGCCGGAACCGAGATCGCATACGGTGCCCGGAACGCCGGCGTCTGTTGCGTGGCAGCTTGTGCCGGCCCCGTCTGCGTGCGCCCGGGATCATGCGCGGCGACGATCTCCTGCCATACCGCGGTGATGCTCCTGGCGGTGGCTTCGGCAACCAGGCAGTGCCCATTCCTGTCCAGCGCCGTCAACACGACGTCGGGCTCGCCGCGCACCTGCTGCAACGCCTTATCGATCGCCTCCAGGCAGGACACGATCTGCTCGGAAGCGCGTAGCTTCGAGTGCCGCAGCATGTCGTCCAGCCGTAGCGCCCGCAGCCCTTGAGGTGATGCAGCGATCGGCTCACGGCCTAATTCGAAAAAGATGCCGACCACGGGCAAAAGGCCTTGGATCACCGACAGAATTGTCCGCGCCTCCTCAGGACTACAGCCGATCAGATGGCGGTGCGGCTCCGGCAGCGCGGGCTCGGGCCGACAGAAGCCGAGCGCGCCAGCAATCTGCTGCTCAAGCCAATTGCGCACCTCCGGAGGGGCGTGGTGGATTTGGTCAGCCGACAAGGTGATACCTACCATTCATCGGGCTCCTTAGCCTGGAGGACATGCTCCGGACAGACCGGCAATCATGTCGCTGGCTTGACCTCGATCTTCTTTGCAGTCGTTTTCGCCGTTTTCGGCAGGGTGACCGTCAGCACACCGTTGGTAAATGCCGCCGCGACCTTCTCGCGGTCTACGCCCTCGGGAAGAATGAAGGAGCGTCGGAACTCGCCGTAACTCCGCTCGGTCAGATAGTAGTTCCTGTCCTTCTCCTCGCGTTGCTGCCGCTTCTCGCCTTTGACGGTCAGCGTGTCGCCGGAAAGCGAAACTTCGATGTCTTTCTCGGTCATTCCAGGCAGCTCCGCGGATAGCTTGAATGCGCCGTCATCCTCCGTGATGTCCACGGCGGGCGCCGGAGCCCCGAACGAGGTGTCGAAGCGCATCGACGGAAACGGTGTCATACCGAAACCGCTGGTAAAGCGGTCGAACAGCCGGTCCATCTCGGTACGGAACGAGCGCCACATGTCGGGCGTGCCGGCGGCCGTTGGCGCGGATGGCTTCACTGGAACCGGTGTTGTTGCCATAGCTTTGTTTCCTTCTGTCGCTGCTTGTCGGGCAAGTCTTCGACGCATGATGGATACTCGACCGGGACCTCGATTGCATTGACGCAGATCAAGTCCCCACTTCGCCTCCTGACGGAGTTGAAGCTGGCCGGCCGATGCACCGGGCGAACCCATTCCGTGAGATGAGGCTGAAGTTCGTCATCAGGGGTCTTGACCAAATCTTTCGGCAAAGTGCCGACGATCCTCGACTCGGTTGCGCCATTAAGTTCTGCCCGGACCGCAGCCAGCGTATGCGCCGGAGCCACGATGACCAAATCGCTGAACTCATCGCGCTGCGCTGCCAAGTTGAGTTGAGCGCCGACCAGGCGGGCGAACTTGTCCTTTTCTGTCGCATGCAAATCATGGCGCGGCGTTTCTGCGTGATGCGCGGACGACCCGGTATGGTACGACGCACCGGGATGATCGGAGCCCAGCTCATGCGATCGTTTGTGGGACGAAATGGAGTCGATCGCCGCGTCACTGTGGAGCGCATTATCCGGGCCCGGCCGGACGAAGCGCACATGCTCGCCGTCTGCGACGACGATCAGCAATTTGCGACGTCGGGCCATTTGTGGATTTCCTGAGCCGTGTTCTGAGACCTCATTAGGGGTTGCAGGCGGGGACTTCCTTGATGTGGATCAATGAGCGGTCCCGCGCCCTGCTGCCATCGTTCCCCAGGAAGAGGGAAGGCGTAAGAAGCTCATGGACGCATCTGCAATCATGACCCGGACGGTGGTCAGCGTCGTCACCGGAGACCCCCGTCTCCGAAGTGGCGAAGACAATGCTCGAGAACAGGATCAGCGCCGTTCCAGTCGTCGATCGCGGCGCCGTCGTTGGCATTATCAGTGAAGGCGACCTGCTGCGCCGCGCCGAAATCGGCACCGAGCACAGGCGGTCCCGATGGCTGGAACTCGCGTTCTCGAACTCAACCCTGGCGGCTGAGTCACGCCAAGGAACATAGTCGGAGAGCGATCGACGTCATGACCCGGGACGTGATCACGGTGGGACCTGCGACCCCGGCGGCCGAGA
This sequence comes from uncultured Pseudomonadota bacterium, assembly GCA_963810715.1. Classification (GTDB taxonomy): domain Bacteria; phylum Pseudomonadota; class Alphaproteobacteria; order Acetobacterales; family Acetobacteraceae; genus DATDIC01. The sequence continues at coordinate 203,676 of CAWEOZ010000010.1, forward strand.
TCGCGAGAATTCTCGAATCGCGGCACATCAAGCGCGTGCCCATCGTTGCCGAGGGCGCGCTGGTCGGCATCGTGAGCCGGGCCAATCTCATAAAGGCCCTGGCCAACACCAGCAGCGGCCCATCCTCTGCCGGGACTGTGCAGGATCGCGATATTCAGGCAGCCCTTTACCGAGAAATGCGTGCCCAGCGCTGGGCATTCGCCCCCTCCGACCTGAATGTGGTGGTTCGCAACGGCGAAGTCTCACTGTGGGGATATATCGGGTCGGAAGAGGCCCGACGCGCCCTTGTCATCATGGCCGAAAACGTCCCCGGCGTGCGGCGCGTCGAAGATAACATGGCATACCCACCGATCCCGTTCGGGTGCTGAGCGAGCCCGCCCGGTTTGTCCCCGAGGACAGCCATTCGCCGACGATCCCGTGACCTGACTGGCCAGGTCCGCTATATCGCCGTCCTGAACGTGCAGACCGGTGGGATCGTGTCGGAGAGGAAATCGACGTTGCCAGATGTCACTGAAGGTCGCCACGGCGAGGCCCGGCCCGATAATGCTCGGTTACAGCTCGCGGCGATCGCCGAGTTCATCCGAGGATGCAATCGTCGGTAAGGACCTGAACGAAATCGTTACCTACTGGAACCGGGCCGCTGAGACAATGTTCGGCTACGTGGCGGATGAAATTATCGGTCGCCCCATCGCCACCATCATTCCACCCGAACGCTTCGAAGAAGAAGCCTCGATCCTTGATCGTGTTCGTCGGGGCGACAAATTGGTCCACTTCGAAACGCTGCGGCGGCGCAAGGATGGCGGAATTGTCCCTGTGTCCCTCACCATCTCTCCGATCCGGGATACAAATTGCAGGATCATCGGTGTCTCCAAGATTGCCCGCGATCAGAGCGAGATACAGCGGGTCCATGAGGAACTGCGGCGCCGTGAGGCTTTGCTTCGCTCTATCCTTGATACCGTCCCGAGCGCGTTGATTGTCATCGACGAGCGCGGGCTCATGCAGTCATTCAGCGCCGCCGCCGAACGCCTGTTCGGCTTCAAGCCGGAAGAGATATTGGGGCGCAATGTCAGCATGCTGATGCCGTCCCCCTATCGCGAGCAGCATGACAGCTATCTCGCCCGCTATCGCGCGACGGGCGAGCGGCGCATCATCGGGATAGGCCGAGTTGTCGTTGGCCAGCGCAAGGACGGCAGCACATTCCCGATGGAGCTCGCAGTCGGCGAGGTCAGGCTCACCAACGCGCGCCTGTTCACCGGCTTCGTGCGCGATCTGACCGAGCGTCGGGACCGCGAACGGCGCCTCAGCGAACTCCAGTCCGAGCTGGTGCACGTCTCGCGCATAAGCGAACTCGGCCAGATGGCTTCGGCACTCGCCCACGAGGTCAATCAGCCGCTGACGGCGATGGCCAACTATCTTAACGGAGCCCGGCGGTTGCTCGCCGCCGGCAGACAGCCGGAGGCTGAGCAAGCCATTGAGCTTGTCGCGGAGCAGGCTCATCGCGCCCGGCAGATCATCCAGCACCTGCGCGATCTCGTGAGAAAGGGCGAAACAGAAAAACGGGTCGAAAATCTGTTGAAAACCATCGAAGAGGCGAGCGCGCTGGCCCTGGTCGGCGTCGGCCGGGGCGTGAAGCTCGACATCCGGGTGGATCAGGCCGCAACAGAGGCCATCATCGACAAAGTCCAGATCCAACAGGTACTGATCAACCTGATGCGCAATGCCGCAGAGGCAATGGCAGATTCGGTGCACCGCGAGCTTTGCATCAACGCTACCCCTGCTGGAGACATGGTCGACATCAGCATCACCGATACCGGACCTGGCCTGCCCGAAATGGTCCGAGCCCGGCTGTTCCAACCTTTCGTCACGACGAAGGCCACTGGGTTGGGCGTAGGCCTGTCGGTTTGTCGAACCATCATTGAGGCGCACGGAGGCGAACTTCGGGCCGAGAGTGCGGAGGGCGGCGGCACCGTCTTCCGCCTGACCGTTCCGCGCCCTCACCAACCGCTTCAAAGCGGGGTTTTAACGAGTCCAACACCCGACCTTGATTGATCTGCCTCAACGCGCCCGACAAAGCCGCGGTATAAAGGGTTGGCGGAGGCTCTCATGGTCTCTTGGGCTGGTCCGGAATGTACAGCGAATGGTCGTTAATCACGCAAATCCTGTCGCAGTGGTCGACGATGATCCCGCGGTCCTCGACTCGCTGAAATTCCTACTCGAGACCGTAGGTTACAGCGTAGTCACCTATGCCTCGGCGGCGGCATTCCTGGCCGGTGGCGCCGCCCGGCCTGCCTGCCTGATCCTCGACCACCACATGCCGCAGATGACGGGGCTACAGCTTGCCGCCAAGCTGCGCGGCGCTGGTACGGAAATCCCCGTGCTGCTGATTACCGGCTCGCCATCGCCCGCGATCATCGCGCGTGCGGCTCAGCTCGGAATCGAGAAGGTGCTCGAGAAGCCCCCCGGGGATGACGATCTGCTGGATTTCGTGAACGCCCACGCCTGAGGCTCGGCTCAGATGCTCCCACCGTCTGGCAAGTGACCGCAATTTTCTTCTGCCGCTTCCTGGCTTTGGCCGCGACGGTCAGAAACTCACTGCCCCGGCGTTGTCCCGCATGCCTGCGAAGATATGCGCCAAGTGATGCAGTATGCGCCCACCGAAAGGCGATGGCTGTGGCTGCCCTGATGATCTGGGATCTGTGTCAGAGGCGACAGCTACGGCGTGTATGGCTTGGAAGCCCGTCTCTCCCACGGCCGCGCGCGAAAATTGTCCGGGTCCGCCCGCTGTCCACGTCGCCAACTTGCGATGGCGACACTCTTTGTTGCCCCATCGACTGCATTTCTCCCCCATCGGGCCGCTAACAAGCTTGTGCAGTTTGTTGGGGTGGTGCTGCGGCGGGGGTGAGCCATTGACGTCGCAGGGGCGGCTGGTGCCGTGGCCTGATCAAGTTCGACCGACTCAGCGAAGGCGCCAATCAGCTGTGGCTCTGAGCCGGTGAAACCATCCAGAACCACATTATGGATCTCTTCCGGATTGAGCTAGATCAATGTGCACCTTATGCTGGAGCTGTCAGCTCGTTCCGGAAGGAGAGAGCTATGCCTGTCAACGCAGCGAGTGTGATGACCAATCGGGTCGTAATGGCCAAGCTAGACGACACCGTGGCGGAGATCGCAAGGCGCCTGATCGACCGTGACATCAGTGCAATGCCCGTGTGCGACGAAAAAGGGATGCTGGTCGGGATGATCAGCGAAGGCGACCTGTTGCGCCCCTTCGCGCGAGATCATCAACTGCGCCGCTCGTGGTGGCTCGGTCTGCTGGCCCGGAGCGATCGAGTGGCCAAGGAACTTGTCAATTACCTCAAGTCGGACCAGCGATGCGCCCGCGATCTCATGAGCTCCCCGGTAATCTCGGTTACTGAGGATACCGGCATGGGCGAAATTGCACGGCTACTTCTCCAGCACCGCATCAAGCGCATGCCGGTCATCCGGAACAGAACGGTTATCGGCATCGTCAGCCGAGCAGACGTTCTCTGCGCCCTCGCTCAGCAGCCACATGCATTGGACAATGAATGGGAACCTGCCCACGCCGGCGGCAATTCGCCTTTATGCGCCTAAACCTCATGCATTCTTAAAAGCGCATGCTACGGCTGCTCACTGGGATGGATGGTGACGGGAGGCATCCGTGCATGGGTCCCACCCCAGCCCGGGGCATCCGATGAGCACGCGCTCCGCGACCTCAGCCCCTGTCTGGCATCTGCCGCGGATGGAAAACATGACACCGGGCAACTCAACCAAATGCACAGCCTCAGAGGTTGGTTTGCGAAGCACACGCGAATGGCCATCCTGCGGCCGGTAGGATCCGGGATGGGCCTACGCCCTCGGCTGTCGGCTGCGATCTTTGATGTCGATGGTGTACTCCTGGCATCGCCTCATGAACAGGCTTGGCGGGAGGCCCTGCAAGGACTGACTGACCCGGCCCGCTTCACCACGGCAATGTATCAGGCTGAAGTGGCAGGCAAACCAAGGCTCAGCGGTGCGGTGGCCGCCCTGGAGGCACTGGGCGTGCCGAACGCCGCGAAGCTCGCTCCCGCCTATGCCATGAGCAAGCAAAAGCGCCTCGAAGAGCTGATACGAGTTGGGCACGTGAAAGCCTTCCCCGATGCACTCCGCTTCGTTCTGGTGGTCCGCTGCCTGGGCTTGCCGATGGCCGTCGCCTCTTCATCGAAGAACGCCAATCAGATGATGCAGTCGATCCCGGTCAGTGCCGGCCGGAGCCTGTTCGACATGTTCGCCGCCAATGTCTGTGGTCGCGACCTGACCAACGGCAAGCCGAACCCTGAAATTTTCCTATTGGCAGCGACGGAGTTGGGGGTTGAACCGGCACGGTGCTTCGTCGTCGAGGATGCTCCCGCCGGCATCGAGGCCGCCCGAGCGGGCGGCATGGCAGCGCTCGGCGTTGCCCGACTAGGGGACTCGGCAGGATTGTTGGCAGCAGGAGCGGACCTCGTGGTGACAGACCTGGACTGCGTCGCCAGAAATGCGCTGGCCGGAGGGCGGCTTTGCCGGCGACCGACATGAAAGATATGGAGGCGATGAGCCATGCGCTGGAGCCGACCGCGGATCCCAGCTGGGTTCTCCGCGCGGACGGCTACGACGCTATGCGCGAAACCATTATCGAGTCACGCTTCGCGATTAGCAATGGCTTACTGGGCGTCAGAGGAGCGCGAGCGGTCACGCGTGGGGCGCGCTGGGTCGTGCCCGCCCGCACTTACGTCGCCGGGTTGTTCGACACTCCCTGCACCGGCCCGGCCTCGCCGGGCCTTGTGCCTGCCGCCGACTGGCTGCAGGTCCGTATCCTGCTGCCTAGCGGACCTCTGGTGCATCACCCCGGAGTCGTGTCCTCACACCGCATCACACTCGACGTGAAGCGCGGCATCTTGCTGAGTGAGGCCGGCCGACTGAAGGGGACCGGCGCAGAAGATCCCAAGCTGGGCATCCACGTGCGGACGTTACGCCTTGTGTCGCTGGCTAAACGTGCGATTGGGTTGCAGCTGATCCAATTCGATATCGAGGAGGGCGACATCGAGATCACCCTCGAGGCGTCGTTCGAAGGGGTGAACCTGGGGCTCGTGACGGAGCGGCTTGATCGGGATCTCGGCCTATGGCGCACCCATACCTCCGGCAAGCGTCTCGCCATCGCCACGGCCTCGGCGCTGTGGATCAATGGTCACGATGTGCAACCGACGTCAGGCGGCGCATTGAAGAGTTGCTGGACGTGGAAATGTCACCCCGCGCAGGTGGTGTCGTTCGAGCGTTTCGTTGCCGTGGTTCGGACCGACACGCAGGACCGTGATCCTGGCCAGGAGGCCAGTAACAAACTCGGCAGCGCACGACAGATCGGCTGGCGGGGCATCGTCGCGCAGCACGAAGCAGTCTGGTTAGCCCGTTGGCAGTACAGCGACGTCGAGGTGGACGGCGACGCTGCCGCGCAGCAGGCCTTGCGGTTCGCAGTCTATCATCTCAACAGCGCGGCCAACCCGGAAGACGAGCGCGTCTCGATTGGTGCCCGGGCGCTCACCGGTGATGAGTATCGCGGGCACGTTTTCTGGGACACCGAAATCTATCTTCTGCCATTCTACACCATGACCTGGCCCGAAGCGGCACGATCGCTGCTGATGTACCGCTTCCGGACACTCGATGGCGCACGGGCGAAAGCTGCCGGCATGGGCTGGCGCGGCGCACTTTACGCCTGGGAATCTGCAGACACGGGCGAGGAGACGACACCGGAGCACGTGATCGGTCCCGATCGGCAAGTCGTCGATGTCTTATGCGGAAAGCAGGAGCAGCACATCAGCGCGGATGTGGCCTACGCGGTCTGGCGGTACTGGCTGGCAACCGGCGATGAGGGGTTCCTGCTCGACGCGGGGGCTGAAATCCTTTTGGAAACAGGCCGGTTCTGGTCGAGCCGCGCGCAGCTGGAATCCGACGGCCTTTGCCATATCCGCGGCGTCATCGGACCAGATGAATATCACGAACATATCGACGACAACGCGTTCACGAACGTCATGGCACGCTGGAACATCCGGCGAGCGCTTGAAGTAGCGGCACTGCTCAGCGAATGCTGGCCCGCTCGGTGGAAAAGCCTATCGACCCGTCTGAAACTCGATGACGACGAACGCGCGCAATGGTCTCGTACCGCCGAGACGATGGCGACCGGTCTCAATTCTGGAACTGGTGTGTTCGAGCAGTTTGCGGGTTTCCATCAACTCGAAGAAGTCGACCTGTCGCAGTATGCCGGCCGCTCGGTGCCCATGGATGTAGTCCTGGGGCGGGATAGGACGCGAAGATCTCAGGTGATCAAGCAGGCAGATGTCGTCGCCCTTCTGGCCCTGCTACCCGACGAGTTCCCCGGCCATAACGCGGCGAAGAACTTTCAATACTATGAACCACGCTGCAGTCACGGCAGCTCGCTCAGCCGGGCGATGCATGGGTATGTGGCAGCGAGGCTGGGATTGTCCGACACGGCGCTGCGGTATTTTCGCCAGACCGCTGCCATCGATCTCCGCGATACGCACGTGGCGATCGACGGAGGTATCCACATCGCGGCTCTCGGCGGCGTTTGGCTGACAGCGGTGTTCGGATTCGCGGGCCTGTCATTGACACGCGACGGCGCATCCCTTGACCCGCGATTGCCGGCAAATTGGAGCCGCCTAGGGTTCAGCTTTCAGTGGCGGGGCCGGTTTCTCAAAATCAGGATCGGCCAAGCAGAGCAGGGCATCGACGCGACGCTGAAAGCAGGGGAGCCGATGACGCTGCTGATCGGCGGTCAGCCGCACAACCTGCAATGTGGTCACACACTTCATGTCGCGGTTGGAAAGCCGGGTGAGCCGAAGTTCGATGGGATGGATGCGTGAGATCTCGTGCCAATCGAAAGAGGGAATCCCTGTTTTTCCAGTATTCCGCTCACGATGAGGCCATCACACGGAGGGCGATGAGGCTTCTATAAAGAAACGCGACGACGAGCGGTGGCTGATACAGTTTGGCAAAGCTCGGTAGTTGACGCGAAGCAGGTTCCGGAATTCATCGTGACATTGGCAAACGAGGGCGGCGGAACTCGCTTCTCCGGAGCCGCCATTGGGCCGTAGTGGCCCAATTCGTCAAGCGCGGCCACGGATCGGTCAGTGGGACCGCTTCATGACCGAGCGCCTCAATCGCGGTTGCGACGCTTTCGGCAAATGCTGGCTCACCTGGAATTACGATCACTCGGGCAGCCATGAGTGACTGAGTGGCCTCCATCGCATGCGGAGCTTGAGATCGAAATCCGGCCCGAAAACCTCCCGGCCGAGCCGGATTCCGCTGGTCGGCTTAGGTGACTTTGATTTGTCGTGCCAACGCCTGCTTTGCCTTCGGCAAGGTAAGCTTCAATACGCCATCATCGAGCTGCGCCGTGATGCGCTCCTGATCTATTTTGTCAGAGAGGGTAAAGCTGCGTGTATAGTGTCCCACATTGTATTCGGTGTACAGAGGTTCCATGCCTTCGTAGTTCCCGAAATCAATCCGCCCCTGAACGCGGAGGACATCGTTCTCCAGTGATACCTGGACGTTGCCCTGCGCCACCCCCGGCATTTCCATTGTAACCATCAGTGCTTCGCCGGTTTCGTAAATGTCGGTGTAGGGAACATCGTACCTTCCTGGGGAAGTCTGCTCGTCCTTGGCCGACAGTGCTCGTTTCTCCGCAACCGCCAGTTCCTGCGAGCCTGCCATGTCTGCCTCCCTCTTGCGATCCATGTGCTCGCTCATGCTCAGCTCACCTTTATTGATTTGGGTTTCGCGTGCTCCGCCGCAGGCAACAGCAATGCAAGCATGCCGTCGTGGTAGTCGGCCCGCACCCGATCGGGGTCGATCTCGATTGGCAGCGTCAACGCACGATCGAAACGACCGGAAAGCCGTTCACGTCGATGCGCACTTGCTCCTTCCGGAGCTATCGTATCCTTGCTGCCAGCCAGTCTGATGGTGCGGCCTTTCACCTGCACGTCGAGCTCGGATTTTTTCACGCCCGGCAGCTCAGCCAGCAACACGAGATCCGGCCCTTTTCGGAAGACGTTCAATGGTGGATAGCTACCGCCGGCGCTGGGGCCCGACTGCAGCCAGTCACTGGCCCGAAAAGAGTCCAGTGCCTGTTGCAGCCGCAGTACCGGCATCCAATGGATCAGGAAACAACGCCATGTCTCTCCTCCTTTCCACTCAAGGCAGGAAGTCCCAGCTTGGGTCCATCTGGAATCAGCTTGTGCCGCCCCTCTTGCTGGGCGACTTGGCACTCCCTGACTTCGAGTGCTAAGTGGATGGTGAGCCCCCCAGCGTCAGTCAAGGGGATCACACCGTGGATTTCGGCGAAAGGACTGATGCGCCAGATGACCCCGTCGCCTCCCGTTCGGTTGTCAGGATTTTCGCGGCGTTCTGGCCGATATGCCCGACGAACGACAGCGACGGGGAAGCCGGCCTGCTGCGCCTGCCGCGATCCTCAGTGGTAGCCGATATCCCCACACACCTTGCCGCGGAACACCCAGTATGACCAAACCGTCTAAAGCAGAACGACCGGGAGCAGCACGAGCGTGCCGACGAGGAGAAAACCCTGCGTGCTCTCCGAGGAGGCGGCCTGCCACAGCGTATAGCGATGCGGAACGATATTGGGCCATAACACCTCCGCTGGACTTGGCCTGCCATCTCAGTGCCCAATCCTTTGTTTCATGAGTACGACATCGACGTCATCGCTTTCGATCCGGTACTCCTGTCGCGGCTGCAGTTCGTCTGGGTCGTAGCTAGCGTTCCACATCCTACTGCCTGCCTTCACCGTTGGCCTCGCGTCCTACATCGCTTTCTTCCAAACGCTGCATTTCGCAACCGGTCGCGAGATCTTTTTTCGGATCTCCGGTTTCTGGACCAGGATCTTTTCGGTTTCCTTCGGCATGGGCGTGTTATCCGGAATTGCGATGCCGTTCCAGTTCGGCACCACCTGGAGCCGCTTTATGGACGCATGCTACCTAAGCGAGTTCAATCAGCCTTGATCTATATCAATCCGCCCCCGGCGGCCAGGCGAGCAGTTGATGAAGCGAGTTCGATCGACGACCTCGACCGCTCGCCAGATGCTATTTGTCGCGCGACAAAATAAATGTGTACATTTGAGCTGTATCAAGACGCGCCGGCCCGGCGGACCTACATTGGGCAGACGTTTCGGGCAGCAAGCTGCCTGACCGACAGCGAGAAGAGCGCCCAATGAACGCCGTGGAAATCATGATCAGGAACCCGGTGACGATATGGCAGGGCGCTTCTCTGTCCCAAGCAGTGCAGCTGATGATTGACCGACGGATCAGCGGCCTCCCTGTCGTAGATGCGAATGGCGAGGTGGTCGGGATGCTGAGCGAGGGTGATCTGCTCCGGCGGCAGGAAACGGGAACCGAGAAGCCGGCGAGCTGGCTCAAGGTGTTTCTCATGCCGGCCCGTGTCGTCGAAAACTTCGTCCAGGCCCGCGGCCGCCGTGTGGAGGAGGTGATGACGCGGGACGTGACCAGCGTCACGGAGGAAACCCCGCTGGAGCGAGTGGTCTCGTTGATGCGGGATCGGCGTATCAAGCGCGTCCCGGTCATGCGAGGCGACAAGCTTGTGGGAATCGTGAGCCGTGCCGATCTGGTACGGGCACTCGGCCGAAATCCTCGCGGAGCCGGCGGCGGCGCTGGATGACAATGGGATACGCGAGCGGATTAAGACCGATCTCGAGGCGGAGGCTTGGGCGCCGAAAGGCATCAAGGTCACGGTGGAGGGCGGAAAGGTCGATCTAAACGGTGTCATCTTCGATGAGCGCGACAGAGAGGCGATCCGGGTCGTGGCGGAGAACGTGCCTGGCGTGGTATCCGTCGCCGACCATCTCGTATGGGTCGAACCGGTCAGCGGAATGATATTCGCGCCGGACCAGACAGAGGCGGTCGATCACGGTGCATGATAGCGCGATGCGAGCAATGCTGTTGAGGTGCGTCGGTCAACCGCTCGAAGCCACGGTGGTTCACCCGCCGGAGCCGGACGCTCAGCAGGTACTGATCCGGGTATGCGCTTGCGCGGTCTGCCGCACCGACCTGCACGTCATCGATGGAGAACTCCCTGACCCAAAGCTGCCGGTGATTCCCGGCCACGAGATCGTCGGGCGGGTGCTCGCGACCGGGCGCGACGTGGACCGGTTCCGCGTCGGTGACCGCGTAGGTGTGCCCTGGGTCGGCTGGACCTGCGGCACTTGCGCGTTCTGCCGCTCGGGGCGAGAAAATCTGTGCGAGCAGGCGCGTTTCACCGGATATCAGATCGATGGCGGGTACGCCGAGCTCACCGTCGCCGATGCGCGCTACTGCTTCGCCATTCCGGACAGTTACACGGATATCGAGGCCGCACCCCTCCTCTGCGCCGGGCTGATCGGATACCGTTCCTTGCGCCTGGCCGGCGAGGCGCGCCGGCTGGGCATTTATGGATTTGGTGCGGCGGCGCATATCGTCGCGCAGGTGGCGCGCCATCAGGGGCGCGAGGTGTTCGCCTTTACGCGCCCGGGTGATGCGGCGGCACAACAGTTCGCTCGCCGCCTGGGAGCCGTCTGGGCGGGCGGCTCGGAGGACATGCCGCCGGAAAGGCTGGACGCGGCGCTGATCTTCGCACCGGTCGGCGCCCTCGTGCCGGCCGCGCTGCGCGCCACCGCGCCAGGCGGCACGGTGGTTTGCGGCGGAATCCATATGAGCGACATCCCTTCCTTCCCGTACGACTGGCTATGGAGGGAGCGCTCTCTGCGTTCCGTCGCCAACCTCACGCGGCGCGATGCCGAGGAATTTCTGGCGCTGGCTCCCCAGATCCCCATCGTCACCGAGACGCATCAATTCGCTCTGGCGCAGGCGAACGAGGCGCTCGCCAAGCTGCGGCAGGGCACGCTGACAGGCGCGGCTGTCTTGGTGCCGGATGCCCCAGCGCCTGAACGCGGCTGAGGTAGGGAGGCAGTGCGACGGAAGACGGGGAGCGTCATCTGCTGGAGCCGGCCGGCGGTCGCTCCGCCGAAAACGCGCGATTGATCGCGATGCTACTCAGGGCAGCGGGCTGCGGGGTGCTGGCCTATGCGTCTGGCGCGAGCTTGCTGCAGGAGGAGGGCTGGCGCGGTGCGGGTTGCCTGCTAATAGAGTAGAACCTTTCGGACATCAGCGGGCTCGCCTTGCGGCAAAGCGTCCGCAACAAGGGCTCGAAGGTCCGAACGGTCGCGTCAGCGGTGTCGTCGGAGATGCCCCAACATGCGACGGCGGTTGGCGTGATCGGAGGTGCTGGGACCGCCGCTTCTCGCACCAGGCCTGATTAGATTTCTGCGGGATGCCATGGGGGAACGCGCCCGGAGCGCGTCTGCCGGCTGGCCGGTGCGCCTGGGTCAGCAGACGAAACTGCTGCGAGGATGGTGTTCTCGCCTTTTTGCCGAGCGGCTGCAGCCTTGACCTGCGTCAATGATCCTTGGACCCGGCGCTCCTTTACTTGCCGTAGCAGAAGGAGGCGCCCATGCCAGTTCGCAACATCCTGATTCCCATGTGTCCGGACATCGCCGCCGATGCGCAGTTGGAGGCAGCGCTGCCGTTGGCACGACACCTGAACGGCCACATCAACGCTGTCTACGTGCATCCAGACACGATGTCCGGGCTGTCTTCCCTGCCCACTCGCGACGCTGCGCGGATTTCAATCGGGGAACGAGAGCGTGAAGCCGAGGCTGCAGTACAGGCGAAAGCGAAGGAGGCGTTCGAACTCTGGCGCGCTCGGCACCGACTGCCATCCGGTCCGCTCCACGCAGAGCTGCAGAGCACCTACGCCTGCTGGTCGGAACAGGACGGGCGGCTGGAAATTTCCATGATGCGGCTTGGCCGGTTGAGCGATCTCATAGTGATCAATTACCCGGCCAGCTGGGGCAGTGCGTCCGACCGGATCTTCGATGTCACCGCGTTCGAGACGGGTCGCCCGGTCGTGCTGGTCCCAAAGACCGTGCCCGACGATCTCCTTCGCCACGTCCTGATCGCATGGAACGGCAGCCTGGAAGCGACGCGTGCCGTGGCCGGCGCCTTGCCGCTGCTGCACGAGGCGGAAACCGTCTCCGTCTTCACCGCGCCCTGGCGCAATGATGACTATGCGGAAAGCGACACGCTGGGCGAACCGCATTCGCTGACGGGCTATCTGGATTGGCATGGCATCCGCGCCTGCACGCTGCGAGCCGGTCCGGATAGTTCCTCAGTCGGCGCGGGGCTGCTGCGCGCCGCCGGCGACCATGGTGCGACGCTTGTGGTGATGGGCGCCTATACACGAAGCCGGATTCGCCGGACCATGCTTGGGGGTGTCACCGACCATATCCTGCGCGCCGCAGCGATGCCGGTGCTGCTGGTCGGCTGATCGGGCCCGCCTGCGTTCAGCGTGGCCCTGTAGGTCCGACGTGCAGCCGAGGCTCAATGGGGCAAAGGTCTTCCGGCCCACTATTGCCGGGATTAGCCGATCGATTTCGGCGAAACCAAAATCGAGATTGCCGTGCTCGCACCGGGCGGATCGGTCCAGCGTAAGCGCCCGGTGAGCATCGCCTTGCGGTAATCGGGGACAATATGCCGATGCTGACGATCTAAAAGCGCTGCTTAAGGTCGAGCTTAAGGCGATGTCGAACGGCGAGGTGGAGATCATCAGCGGCAAGGAGCCTCGCCGCCGCTGGGGCTTGGAAGATAAGCTGCGGATTGTCGCTGAGAGCCAGGAGCCTGGTGCGAGTGTACGAGCGGTAGCGGCACGCAACGACGTTTATCCCAGCCTGCTGCACAACTGGCGGCGCCAGGTGCGTGAGGGTCGGCTTGCCGTGAGACCGCCGGTGCGGTTTGTGCCGGTGCGGATGGCCGATGCTGCACAACCTCCCGCCCCGGTATCGCCGCTGCCCAGAGATCCTTCCACCGCGGAGACGATAGAGATCGTTCTGCCAATCCCAGCTTTGCCCAAACTGCACCAGCCACCGCTCGTCGTCGCCGTTTCCTTCATTGCAGCCTCATCGCCTCCGCGAGATGGCCTCATCATGAGCGGAATACTGGAAAAACAGAAATTCCCCTTTCGATTGGCACGAGATCGCACGCATCCTCGTATTACATGGAATAGGGCCAGCCCTGCAGGATCTTGATATAGTTCGCACGCTCGTAGGCGACCGGATCCTTCAACATCCGCTGACTCATCCTGCCACGCATGTGCGACAACCCGGCGCCGTCGTGGACCTTCAGCCAATCAGTCAGGCCGGCCAGAAGCATCTTCAGGTGACCGACGCCATGACGCAGCAGGGCGGAAGTCGTCATCACGACATCGGCGCCGGCCAGCAGGTACTTGATCACCTCGGTGCTGTTGTCGACACCGCTACTCGCCGCAAGCGATCCCTCAATCTGCCCGAACGGTCCTCCAATCCATAGAAGCGGAAGACGGATCTCGGCGGGACTGCTGAGACGAACGCTATTACGAATGCGCAGATCGCCGAGGTCGATATCCGGTTGGTAGAAGCGGTTAAACAGCACGAACCCGTTGGCTCCGGCCCGCTCCAGGACGCGGATTGTGTGCGCTGGCGCACTGAAATAGGGGCTGAGCTTCATCGAGACAGGGATCGACACGGCAGCCTTTACGGCGCGCAAGACCTCCACATATCGATTTTCGACGTCCAACGCGGCCAGCGACGGGTCAGCGGGCACGAAATACACGTTGAGCTCGACGGCACTGGCACCAGCGTCCTGAGCAAGACGTGCATGATCAGTCCAGCCAGCACCAGTAACACCATTCAAACTGGCGATCACCGGAATGAAAACAGCATCATGAGCCTTGCGGATAACTTCCAGGGTACTCATGCGGGCCTACGCGGTAGCTAGCCGCCGAAGGTAGGAAAGACAGCACCTCGGCCGATGCTCCCTGTCCGCCCGCGGTATACTGCTCCAGCGTCCCGGCTTTTTGCTCGATCTGCTCTTCGAAGAGCGATGGGAGCACGATCGCCGCACCTCCCGCATCCTCGATCCGGCGAATATTGTCCAAATCGAGCGTCAATGGCGAGGCAGAGGCGACCAACGGGTTCTTTAATTTGAGGCCAAGATAACGTGTCGTCAGGTCCATGAGATCAATCCCCCTCCGCTGGCTACGGCTCGGTTGTCTGACAGACAACGATGGCTACGGATTTCCGTCACTCACAGCGATTGACGGGCCCGATCGAGCGCGCGCCCTCGGCGCCATGCTCATGCGCGCCACCTACCCGCGTCGCATTGAGCTAGATCAATGCTTGCGTCGTCAGGCCTCAGCGCGAATGGGATTCGTATCGTTGCATCCCGACACGCGTGCGAACCGTTCTCAGACGCCCATAGCAGCGCATCTTGCAGCGAGCCTCCTCAACTCACATGCTCCCAAGGTCTGGTAAGGCTGAAAACCCGCTCCACGTGGTCGTAGAAAAAGAGCTCCGCATATCGGCCCCATCCGGTCACCGCAGTCAGCGTGTGTTCGGCATCGCTAGCACCGAGATGGTCCTCGAGCTCCTCCAGGAACCGGCTACGCGGGGCCTGATGACTGGGGCGGTCTTCGAGCACACGACGGATATAAGCAGCGAGCGGCACCGATCGCCGCAGATGCTCCGCAAACAAACTGCTGCGGTGCTGAATCTCTGCGCCGGCCAACGCACGTCCCGCTGCTGTCAGCTGCAATGTCCCGTCTCGTATTTCAGCAAATCCCAACATCTGAGCCACCTCCGCCACGCGGAACAAACCCGCCACATTGAGGTGCAGACGAGTCGCTACGGCGGATAGCTCAGCGCACCCATCGAACGGCGGTCCCGCAAGCGTTTCGGTCAACCCGACGACCCGGGTGGCGGCAATCACCGGCAGCCACGCGGTCAAGCTGAGGGTCGGCGTTACATTCCGGATGCCCCGAGCCGGAGCAGGCCCGGCCGTCATGCGTCCATAGATATCCTCGACGATCTTCCGGAATGCCACCTCGAGACGATCGCGCGGATGAGGCAAGGACACCGTGACCTCGGCGCTGATGCGCCCGGGGTTCGACGACATCACCAGGATACGGTCGCACATCCAGACCGCCTCCTCTATATTATGCGTCACAATCAAGATGGCGCGGATTGCAAGCTTGCGTTCCGACCACAGATCGATCAAGTCGGAGCGAAGCGTCTCCGCAGTCAACACATCGAGCGCCGAGAACGGCTCATCCATGACGAGCAGTTCGGGCTCGACTACCAATGCCCGCGCGAACCCGACGCGCTGGCGCATACCGCCGGAGAGCTCGCGTGGATATGCGTTCTCGAACCCGTTAAGGCCGATAAGCCCGATGGCCGACAAAGCGCGTCGCTGTGCCTCGGCCTCCGCAACCCGCTGCGCATCAAGCCCGGCCTGGACGTTCTGCAACACGGTCAGCCAGGGAAACAGCGCGAACGTCTGGAAGACCATCGCGATCCCATCGACAGGCTCGTGGATGGCTTGGCCACGATGGTCCACCTCGCCACGTGTGGTTGGGATAAGTCCGGCAACAATTCGGAGCAGGGTAGATTTGCCGCAGCCGGACCGGCCGAGCAGGCCGACGATCTCGCCCTCGACGAGGGTAAAGTCGATGTCGGCAAGGACGACCTGCGGCGAGCCGGAAGGACGCGCAAACTCACGGGTCACATGTGCTACGCGCAGCAGCGGCGTCTTTGCTTCTGCAGGCACGTAATCAGGAGCGACAACCGTGTCCATCAGTCAAGCCGCAGATGGCGCTCGCCGTATGTGTATAACGGGCGCCACAGCAAGCGATTGAACAGGATAACCAATGACGACATCACCGCGATACCCAGTACAGATCCGTGGATAGTCTCCCGCTGCAGTGTTAAGGGCAATGTACACCCCCGAGGCCCCGTGCCGAGAGGCTTGTGTCTCCCCATGAAACCGCCTCGGCCACGATGCTGGCATTCCAAGCGCCGCCGGAGGCGGTGATCGCCCCGGTGATGAAGTAAGGGAAAATCCCAGGCAGGATTGCCTGCCGCCACCACTGCCAACCACGGAATCGGAACTCAGCCGCGACCTCCAGAAAGTCGGTCGGATACGCAGTCGCACCAGCGATCACGTTGAACAGGATGTACCATTGGGTGCCGAGTATCATCAACGGGCTCAGCCAGATGTCCGGGTCAAGCTTCCACTGGAAGATCAGGAAGACCGCGATGGGGAACAACAAGTTGGCCGGAAAGGCAGCGAGGAATTGCGCTACCGGTTGAATATGCTCGGCCAACCTCGGGCGAAGCCCGACCATGACACCAACCGGGACCCATACGATAGACGCCAGTACGATCAGGATTGCGACGCGCAGGAGAGTATACGTACCGAGGCGCAACGCTGTACCCACATCGGTCCAGGTGAGCTCATGAACGACAAACTCGGCAATGAGGCTCGCAGCCCAGAGAAGCGCAGCGACAACCCAACCGTACCAAACAAGGCCACACAGAGAGCTGTTGAGTAAATGCCTGTGAGACGTTGATATGCGGTTGAGCAGCCGAACCCGCAGGAGTGATCGCAGTCCGACAGAGATCGGCCTGGTCACAGCATGAACCGACGGCGATCGTCGCAGCACTTGCAAAAACCAGGAGTGCGTCGCCTGCCTCGCCGTTTGCTCAAACCGGAACTTGTCGGTCCACACCACAAGGGGACGGAACAACAACTGATCATAAAGGATGATCACCAGCGTCATCGCCAGGATCGCCCACCCGATCGCCCGGAGATCCTGCCGCGCTATCGCCATCGCGACATAGGAGCCAATGCCTGGTAGCATTATTTGGCGATTCCCGACGCTGATCGCCTCAGACGCGACCACGAAGAACCAACCCCCCGACATGCTCACCATCATGTTCCAGACCAGGCCGGGCATGGCGAACGGCACCTCCAATCGCCAAAATCGCTGCCAGCCGGGGAAGCGGAATGCACTGCACACTTCATCGAGGTCATGCGGCACTGTCCGCAGCGCCTGGTAAAAGCTAAACGTCATGTTCCAGGCTTGGCTAGTGAAGATAGCGAAGACCGCAGCTAGTTCCGCACCCAGAACCCGACCGGGGAACAGATCCATGAAGAGGACGACCGTGAAGGAGAGATACCCCAGCACCGGGACCGACTGCAGAATATCCAGCAGCGGGATCAGAATCGGCTCGGCTCGTCGGCTTTTCGCCGCCAGTGTTCCGTACCCGAAGGTGAACACCAGAGAGGCGAGCATTGCCGCTAGCATCCGGAGCACCGTGCGACTGGCGTATTCTGGGAGCTGCGACGGGTCAAGACTGATCGGCGTTGAGGTAACGGTTGCGAGCGGTGCAAAGGCGCGGACGGAACTCAACGCGAGCGCTGCGAAGACGCCGAGCACCAACACGGCGGCCAGCGCATCCAGTGCGACGGGGAACCGCCTGCCATGGTGCCACGCGCCTGAAGCAAGACCGAGCGACATTTACTACCCGTAACCCCAAGTTGGTGCAGGCTGGATTCGACCGAAGCTATGGTCAACGAGCATCGAGGTAGCTTGCGTTTGTTACAAAGCTATACCTGGTCGCCTAAGCAATGCAATGCCACAGCCATCGCAGCGGCCGATAATCGCCAGTTGCGGTCAGGGATCGATAGCCCGCGCTTCGCGCGTGCCGGCGTTATTGCATCAATGCACCATAAGGATGGGTAGATCAGCTCCGCTAAGTACATGACGCGTGAAGCCACCAAAGATCACCTCACGTAGGCGGCTATGGCCATAGCCACCCATCGCCAGTAAGTCGGCGTTCGCGGCACCAGCAGCGGCCAGCAGAATCTCGACTGGAGGCCGCCCATCCTGCTGCAGCCGCTGCACAGTCGTGTTAGGATTGCGCCAGGAAAGCGCGTATCTGAGCTTGTCACACGATTGCTCGTCAGTGGCTGCCCCCTCATCGACCGAGAGAATTATTACACGATCTGCCCTATCCACGAAGGAACTTGCGGCTGCGACGGCCTTGGCCGCCTCCGGCCTGTTCTTCCACGCGATAGCGACTGTCCCCGAAAGGCTGGTTGGCGCCTTAGGCGGTGAAATCAACATCGGCCGCCCGCTTGTCATGAGGCACGCCTGAAGCATGCCCATGTCTATTGTCTCGCCATAGCGAGACCGTCCGACCACCAGCAGGTCGGCAGTCCGTCCATGCTCGGCGAAGCACATAGATCCGTCACCTGTCTCAGTCCTCAACTCCGCCGTGGCATGATTGATCGAGCAGTCGTTCGATATTGAGAGTGCCGCGCGTTCGCAGAAGCTGTGGATGGCCAGCTCTGCCTTCCTCTGCCGCGCTGTAACCTCCTGTTCCAACGACTGGAGAATCTGATCGTAGGCCACGCCGCCGCCACAGACATCCATGCTTAACGTGGCTAACAGAGTCTGTTGCACATCGGCGCGCATGTGCAGGAACGTCAGATGGCCGTTCGACTGACGCACGACGGTGAGCGCTGCGGAGAACACAGATGCATCAGTATCGCTGCCGGTAGCGGGGACGAGAACGTATTTAAACATCAGTGCCTCCATGTAGCGCTCTTTTAGCACGAAAATGCAGTCGACTTGTTGACACAGATCAAAGCGATCCGGCTTTTCGGTCTGACGACGGCCAGCGAAAACCCGATGTCTCCCGGACCAGCGCACCAAGCATTGATTTACCTCAACGACTGCCGACGATTAAGACAGTCTCAGATCGCTGTGGTGGCGATCTGGCGGAAACGCAATAGGGCGAGTAGCAGGAACAGGCCCGCGGTGAGTGCCACGGCCAGGAACTCCCGCCAGACCACCGAGAAGCCGGCACCCCGATAAAGAATGGCCTGACCGAATGAGACGAAATGCGCGGTGGGCGATGCCTGCATGATCGTGGCAAGCCAGGACGGCATGCTTTCAAGCGGCGTGTTGCTGCCCGACAGCATCGCGAGTGGCAGATATACCAATAAAAACAGCAGCCCGAGTTGGGGCATTGATCGTGCGACGGTACCTAGGAATATGCCCACGGCAGTAGCAAAGAACAGATAAATTGCGACGCCGAATAGAAACAGCGCTACCGAGCCGGCGATTGGGATCGCAAGAACGCCCCGCACGATAAAATAGAGCGATAGCCCGACAGCAATAATGATAACTAGGCTGTTCGCCCAAATTTTCGACATCGCAATCTCGAACGGGGTCAGCGGCATAACCAGCAGGTGGTCCATGGTGCCATGCTCTCGCTCCCGGATCACAGCAGCTCCGGCAAGCACGATCGCTAGCATCGTCACGTTGTTTATGATCCCCATCATGCTGGTGAACCAGGCAGTTTCGACATTCGGGTTGAAGGCAATCCGAACAACAAGGTTGACCGGCGACAACGGGCCGCCTTCCGCGCGGGACACGAAATTCTTGATTTCGGTCGTGATGATCTGCTGCGCATAATTGGACCCGAGCCCCGCCTGTACCATCGCCGTCGCATCGACGTCGAGCTGGATGGCAGGCTCGCGTCCGCCAAGAACGTCGCGTTGGAAGTTCGGGGGAATATCGATTACGAACGTATATCGCCCAGCATTCATCAACGGGACGATATCGTGCTCGGCGATCGGTTGAGGCTTCTGGAAGTACGGCGGCAGAAAGGCCTGGGCAATCCGGCGCGACAATTCAGAGTGATCCTCATCCACCATCCCTATGGAGGCGTTATGCACCTCCTGCGAACTGCTTTGCGCCTGAGCCATGATGGCCAAGGAAAAGCTGTAGATAACCAGCCCGAGCAAGACGAAGTCGCGCAGGAAGCTCCGCAACTCCTTCGTGCCCAGCCAGAATATGTTCCCAGCGCTACGCATCAGGGTCCTCCATCTAGCGCTCCTGCTTACGCAGCAGCAACAGGCTGAGCGTCAGAAGTGCCGGGACGAACAAAGTGAGCGCACCCACGTCAGTCGCGAGGTCCGCGAAGCCGAGCCCTTTTGTGAAGGTACCGACGCTGACCGGCAGGAAGTAGGACATCGGGAACAAGCGGCCCATGATCTTGCCCATACCAGTCAGCGACGAGACCGGAACCATCATGCCGGCGAACATCGTTGCCGGCAGCACGGTCAGGATCGCGGTGCCGAACAGCGCCGCAATCTGCGTGCGAGCAAAGGCTGAGATCACCATGCCGAAGGCTGTCGTCGTCGTGGCGTAGATCAGCGTCGCAACGAGCAGGGTTAGAAAGCTGCCCTTCAGCGGCACCCCAAAGACGAACAACGCCATCAGGAACATCAGGGCAAAGTTGACCATCGCCAGCCCGACATACGGCACTTGTTTGCCCAGAAGGAATTCGAGACGGGTCACAGGTGTAACGTACAAGTTGGTGATCGAACCAAGTTCCTTTTCGCGGACGATCGCGAGCGCCATCAGAATAGCCGGGAACAGAGCCAATTCCAGCGACATGGTCGATGGAACCATGGTGTAAACGCTCTCAAAATTCTGGTTATACTTGAGCCTTACCTCAATATCGGCAGGCGGACTGGGTGCCGGCTGCGTCGTCACTACCGCAGGGTCGGACAGGTACAGTTGATGCATAGCCTGGAGATAGCCGCGGATAGTCTGCGCGATGAATGGGCGCGCGCCGTCGATCCAGGCGGCGACCCAGACCGGCCGGCCACGCGCGATGTCGCGCCCGAAGCCGGGGGGGATTTCGATGGCGCAGTCGATATCCCCGTCGGTAAGCCGCTTTTCGAGATCGGTATAATCGCCAAGCGGCGGCTTCTCAATGAAATACGCCGAGCCACGCAGCTCTTCGAGATAAGTGCGGCTTTCGTGCGTCCGGTCGTGGTCCAGCACACCGAAGGTCAGTGAGTTGACATCGGTCGAAATGCCGAACCCGAACACCAGCAGCAAGAAGGTCGTTCCGAAAACGGCGAAGCCGAGCCGAACCGGATCACGCAGCAGTTCCAGCGTCTCGCGGGTCGTGCACGCGAGGAGGCGGCGCAGGCTGAACGCGACCTGGGTTCCAGGTTTCGTGTCCCGCCATGCATCCTCTCCTGCCCTGTGACCGGGGCAGGCTCCGAGAGCATAGAGTCTGAGTGCTCGCCCCTCGCCTCCTCCAGGTAAGAGATAAATGCCTCTTCCAAAGTGGCGGCACAACGCGACGCCATCAGGCCGGCCGGCGTATCCGTCGCCAGGACATGTCCCGAGTCCATCAGGGAAACGCGATCGCAGCGCTCCGCCTCGTTCATGAAGTGCGTCGAGACAAAGATCGTGACCCCCTCATTGCGCGACAAGTGGATCAGAAGTTCCCAGAACCCGTCGCGCGCGAGCGGGTCAACACCCGAGGTCGGCTCGTCAAGGATCAGCATCTCCGGCTGATGAACGATTGCGACGGCGAGCGAGAGTCGCTGACGAATACCCAAAGGCAGATTCTGAGCGCGCTGGTCGATATGATCACCAAGTCCGAAGCAGTGAACGAGTTCCGCTATGCGCGCTTTCGCCTCTCGTGTTGGCAAGTGGAACAACCGTGCGTGCAGATCGAGGTTCTGTCTGACGGTCAATTCGGTATACAGCGAGAACGACTGCGACATGTACCCGACACGCCGGCGCGCGCGGAGGTCGCTCGCATCAAGCGGCCGGCCGAACAGCCGAGCGCCTTCCCTCGCTGGGTGGCAGCAAACCGGTCAGCATCTTCATCGTCGTGGTCTTACCGCAGCCATTCGAACCGACGAAGCCGAAGATTTCGCCGCGCTCGATCGTGAAACTGACATGATCGACCGCCGTGAAGTTGCCGAAGCGGCAGGTCAGGTTCTGCGCTGTTATGACCGGCTCCGTCTCAATGATGCGCCGCGGAGGGACTTTCAGCTTCTCGTGACTCCGTTGTTCTGCGTCCGGCAGCAGGGCGATGAACGCCTCTTCGACCGACGACGCATGGGTGCACTGCTTGAGGGCGGCGGGAGAGCCAGTCGCCACGACTCTGCCGGCGTTCATGGCGACCACCCAGTCGAACCGCTCGGCCTCTTCCATATACGCAGTCGCAACGACCACGCTGATGCCTGGGCGGCGGGTTCGGATTCGTGCGATCAATCTCCAGAATTGGCGCCGAGACAATGGATCAACCCCGGTTGTCGGCTCATCAAGGATCAGCAGGTCAGGGTCATGGACCAGTGAGCAGCAAAGTCCCGAGCTTTTGCTTCATGCCGCCGGACAATTTCTTTGCCGGACGATCGGCAAACGCTCCAGTCCCGTGCTAGCCAGCAGCTCGAGGATGCGGGCCTCGCGCTCGGCCCGGGACTGGCCGAATAAGCGACCAAAATACTCAATGTTCTCGCGTATGCTCGAGATCGGGATATAGGTTTTTGCCGAGTCCCTGGGGCATATAGGCGATGCGCGGGCAGACGGCCGTGCGGTGCGCAGCGTCGGCGATATTCCCGCCCAGCACATGCGCCGTCCCTGCCTGAATTTCTCGAGCACCGGCGATGATTGCGAGCAGCGATGACTTGCCGACGCCATCCGGCCCGATCAGCCCGACAAGACGACCGCTGGGAATCGCAAGCGTGATCCCGTCGAGGGCAACGGTCTTGTCCGTAACGCTGGGTGACTCATCGAGGTATGCAACCGCCATGTTTCTTCGCTCATGGTGAGATGCGCCGATCGGGATGTTCGGGAGGCGGGCTTGGGTTCAGATTGGCGGCCATTCGGCCGCCTCACTGGTACGCACATAGGCGATCCCTGGAAGCCCGCTCCGGACGATTGCCTCACGCCCTTCAAGCCGCTGCGGATCGATCCGCACCCTTATGCGGAACATGAGCTTGTCACGCTCATCCTTTGTCTCGACCGTCTTGGGCGTGAATTGCGCCTGACTGGCGATGAACACCACGTTCGCCGGAATGACGTGGTCGGGATACGCGTCAAGCACGATACGTGCATCCGACCCGATCCTGACTTCCCCGCCTCCTCGGTCGGGAGATAAATGTCCATGTAAACATACGAAGCGTCAAGCATCGTGAAGACTTTGCCGCCGGCCGGCAAAACCTCGCCGACATTGGCGACGCGATACTCGATCGGCCCATCTTTCGGCGCAAATAGTTGGTCGTCAGCGATTGCAACAGCATAAAATTCGACCTGATGTGTTGCCGCAGCCCAGAGCATGCTGGGCTGCCCCGATCGCGTCTTCGTCCGCCTTTCAGAGTGCTGATTGCGCTTGTTCAGGTTTTGCGTCTGCAGGTCCAGCGTTTCCTGTGTGGCAAAACCCTTTTGGCACTGAAACAATCGAGCGTGCCACCTCCTGCTGATCGAACTTCACGACTGCCTGTTCTGACGCATAATTCGCCGTGACTTGGTCGAGCGTGCGTTGATCCTGAAGCACTATTTGCTGGTATTGCTTGAGCTCGGCTTGCAAATCACGCGTGTCCATGACAGCGACGACCTGGCCCGCTTTCACCATGATCGCCCTCATCGACTTGAACCTTGGCGATACGGCCAGGCAACTTCGTGTCGATATCGATTTCATCAGCCTCCAGGCGGCCATTCCCGACGGCGAATCCGGGCGGTAGGGTCGGGCGCGGATGAAGCCACCAAAAGCCTACGCCCGGCCGCTGTGGCGAGCAGAACCAGGCTCCACAGACCGCGTCTGCGCCGGTTGCGGCCCACAGGCCAAAGCTTTTCCCGCGGGACCAAAGCGGGCAGGTTTTCGGCTTGTGGTCTGCCGAAACCGGGTGCGACCTGGACGCCGGGGAGTTGGTCCTTCGTGCCTTGCATTCACTTCCACCGCGCAGAAGCCTCTCTGGAGGCCTTCTATGGTGAAATAGGCCAGCTTGCGTTGATCTTGCTCAATCGACCGGCGGCACCGGCGCTGCAAGTGGGTGCACAGGGAAGAGGGCTCCCAGTCGAGCCTGTCAAACCACCGCCTGAGCCGGCGCATTGATCCAGGTCAAACAACCGCTTCTCGTGTGGCTCTACCGTGATCGCGCGATAAGGGAATTCCTCCGATGCACAAGCGCAGTGTGAATTTTGAAACGACAATCCGCGAGCACGTCCAGCGGATAGGACGTGATCATGAATCTCCACCCGTTTGCCGCGAGCTTTCACTTACGCCAGCGACGTGAAGGAGATCGATATGAAGGCACTCGTTTATCTCGGGCCAGGTCAAAAGGTTCTGCAGGACCGAGCAATCCCCGAACTGGTCGCGCCTGGTGATGCCATTGTGAAGATCGTCAAGACCACGATCTGTGGCACCGATCTCCATATCCTCAAGGGTGACGTCCCGACCTGCGCGCCCGGACGCATTCTCGGCCACGAAGGTATCGGCGTGGTCGAAAAGACCGGCCCCGGTGTAACCGCCTTTCGTTCCGGTGACCGCGTTCTGATCTCCTGCATCTCGGCCTGCGGCAAGTGTGTTGATTACCGCTGAGAACTGACCCGGGAGAGGTCGGTATTCCCACTGAGAAGTGACCCATGTGCAAACGCTTGACCCCGTCTGAAGTGGATGGGGATGAACGGAGTGTTGGACATGGCGTTTTTGAGCATTATCCGTCGGTGGCATAAGCGAGATCATGTGCCGATCCGGGAGATCTCCCGGCGCACCGGTGTGTCGCGGAACACGGTGCGCAAGTACCTTCGGTCCGATGTGATTGAGCTGAAGTTTCAGGTGCCGGACCGGCCGAGCAAGCTCGATCCCTATGCCGAGAAACTATCGGCGTGGCTGCGGCGTGAAGCAGGGCGGCCGCGCAAGCAACGGCGGACGGTCAAGCAGCTGTATGGAGATCTCGCCAGCCTCGGCTACGACGGATCCTACAACCGTGTGGCGGCGTTTGCCCGGGCCTGGAAGGAGGAATGTCATCGGCTGCAGCAGACTGCCGGGCGGGGAAGCTTCGTGCCTCTGTCGTTTGCACCAGGTGAGGCTTTCCAGTTCGACTGGAGCGAGGACTTCGCGGTCATCCGTGGCGTTCGTGTCAAGCTGCAGGTGGCGCACGCCAAGCTTTGCTACAGCCGGGCGTTCACCGTCCGCGCCTATCTGCTGCAAACCCATGAGATGCTGTTCGACGCGCATAACCACGCCTTCCGGGTTCTCGGTGGCGTGCCGCGGCGAGGCATATACGACAACATGCGCACCGCCGTGGACAAGGTCGGCCGCGGCAAGGAACGCAGCGTCAATGCTCGTTTTTCGGCCATGACCAGTCATTACCTGTTCGAAGCCGAGTTCTGTAATCCAGCTTCTGGATGGGAGAAGGGACAGGTCGAGAAGAACGTCCAGGATGCGCGGCACCGCCTCTGGCAAACCATGCCTCCGTTCGAAAGCCTGGACGCCCTGAACGGCTGGCTGGAGCAGCGCTGCCGGGAGCTTTGGGGGCAGACCCGGCATGGCAGCGAACCGGGAATGATCGCCGATGTTTGGGCCCAGGAAGTCGAGAGCCTCATGCGTGTGGACCGACTATTCGATGGGTTCGTGGAAGTTACCAAGCGGGTCTCATCGACTTGCCTGATCCACCTGGAACGTAACCGCTACAGCGTGCCGGCGTCGTTTGCCAACCGACCGGTCAGCCTGCGGGTCTATCCCGACAAGCTTGTGGTCGCGGCGGAAGGCCATGTCGTCTGCGAGCACCCGCGCGTCATCGACCGGACCCATAACGGGCCAGGGCGGACCGTGTATGACTGGCGTCATTACCTGGCGGTGATCCAGAGAAAGCCTGGTGCCCTGCGCAACGGTGCCCCGTTCCTGGAATTGCCGGAGGCTTTCAAGCGACTGCAGCAGCACCTCTTGCGCCGTATCGGTGGCGATCGGGAGATGGTGGAGATCCTGGCCCTGGTGCTTCACCATGACGAGCAGGCCGTGCTGGTGGCGGTGGAACTGGCGCTGGAGGACGGCGTGCCGTCCAAGACCCACATCCTCAACCGGCTCCACAGGCTGATAGATGGCAAGCCTGCCACTCCGCCGGTGGTCACTGCCCCGCAGGCCTTGGCGTTGACCAACGAACCCAGGGCCGACGTTGAACGCTATGACGCCCTGCGCCAGACCGGGGAGGCGCGCCATGCGTCATGATCCCGCCAGCGGCGCTCTCGTCATCCTGCTGCGCAGCTTGAAGATGTACGGCATGGCGCAGGCCGTCGATGAACTGGCGCAACAGGGCGCTCCGGCCTTCGAGGCTGCCATTCCCGTACTCTCCCAGCTGCTCAAGGCGGAGACCGCCGAGCGAGAGGTCCGCTCCATGGCATATCAGCTCAAGGCCGCCCGCTTCCCGGCCTATCGCGACCTGGCCGGCTTCGACTTTGCGTCCAGCGAGGTCAACGAAGCCCTGGTCAGGCGCCTTCACCGGTGTGACTTTATCGAGCCCATCGACAACATCGTGCTGGTCGGTGGGCCCGGTACCGGCAAGACGCACATCGCCACCGCGCTTGGCGTGCAGGCCATCGAGCATCACAAGAAGCGTACCCGCTTCTTCTCCACCGTCGAGCTGGTCAATGCTCTCGAACAGGAAAAGGCTCAGGGAAAGGCCGGCCAGATCGCCGGCCGCCTCGGCCATGTCGATCTCGTCATCCTCGATGAACTCGGCTACCTGCCCTTTAGTCCCTCAGGCGGCGCTTTGCTGTTCCATCTTCTCAGCAAGCTCTACGAGCGCACCAGCATCGTCATCACCACCAATCTCAGCTTTAGCGAATGGTCCGCCGTCTTCGGTGACGCCAAGATGACGACCGCTCTCCTGGATCGCCTCACTCACCACTGCCACATCCTGGAAACCGGAAACGACAGCTTCAGGTTCCGGAACAGTTCCGTACAAAAGTCCCAAAAGCGAAAGGAGAAACCCCAGCCTTGACCCCCTCATGAAACCCAAACCATAAACAGCAGCCGGGTCAATTCTCGCTGGAAATCCTGGGTCAGATCTCACTGGTAATCAACATCCGCCCAACCAGGCGAGCAATGGCACGGGTGTTCTCCCTCCGCTGCTCTGCGGTTTCGCGGTACTTTCTCGTGGCGCTGGCAACAATGCACCCTATCTCGGCGTAGCGGGCTCGCCAGCGGTCATCCTGTGCGGCCTTAGGCCATGACAGCATGATGCCACGCAATATCTCGGTGGTGATGTCTTGGGGGACATTGCAGCCGATCAGCCGAGCGGCAAGGGGACAGAGCGTGGTGTGCAGTTCCTCGCCCGTGAGGGCGCGGCGAATCAGTTCGGCAGTCTCGCGCTCATCGCGCCCCGTCTCAGGCCGGTCGGGTTGCGCCTGCGGTGAGGGTCCAAGCCATATCTCATCCAGATCATCGTGTTGGTCGATGGTGGTGCCGTCGATCAACTCGACGCGGTGCGCCGGGTTGTGACGGACCGAACCGAAAAAGTAGGCCTGTGAGACCGTCCAGCTTTCGCGGGCGAACACGCCGCCGAACAGGCCGTTCAGTCTGCCAAGCAACACCCGGCGCCGGCTGGGCTCCATCTCTTGTGACAGCGGGCATAATACGCGCCAGCGTGGTGCATTTTCAGTGTGCGATGGCGAAGTATAGAGGGTGCTGGCTATGCCCTGCTTTTCGAGCAGGGCCAGCGCGTCACCGACGGTGATCTTGCCGCCGTCGTAATCCGCTTCGATGCCGCTAATTGCAAGCACGTTGCCGTCGTGGCGCAAGCTGTTCTTGGTGGTGCGCTGGTCACCAAAGCGGGCGAGCTTAAGCCAGGGCAAGCAACTCTTTTGCATGGCGGTGACGGCGCGGACGCGCTCGGCCAGGGCGTGCGGTGTGTACATTTGCTCCCGCTTTTGATCAGCAAAACGCGAGACGAAGAATGTCACGAGGATGGGACGGTCGAGCGGGCTCATACGCTCGCGTCCTTTGCCATCGCGACACGCATTACATGCGGCTGGTATTGGCGGCGATCTCCGCCGCGCGGTGGGGGAATGTGCGCTCCGCCGCCCACCGGCGGAGCGCGTCCACCGGATAGACGATCCGTCGAACGCCTGCCCGGCAGAAGGGTGGACCGTCGCCCGTGACGCGCCATCTCTGCAAAGTGCGGCGTGCTACGTGTAGCAACCGCGCCGCCTCGGGCTCATCAAGGTATGTGGTCTCAGTGGTCATTATCGCGACTCCGTGCGCCGTGTGACGCACAGATGCGACCGGAGGCGGTATGTCGCTATTTGTCGATGGTCGCTATTTGTCGGGGTTTGACGGAGTTATTTCGGCAAAACTGCATTACGAGCCTTCCGAACCGTATCCCGGCTCGCGCCATACTTCTCGGCAAGGGATTCTTCCTTCTCTCCCTTCAGCGCATCGAAATTGTCGGCGTAGTCAGATCGCATTCTAGCCACTATTTGGTTTCGCTTACCCGGGCGTGGGCCTCGTGGATTTCGACTGGGGAGAGCAACCTGGGCGTTCTCATGTTGTGGCGCCAATGGGAGCGCTGCCAATCTTTGGAGGGGCTGCGCCGGCCAAAGCCGCAGGACATCGGCACGCGCGAAATGCACATTCTCCATGCCTGCTGGCGATCTGTGCCCGATCGGAGCCGCCCACTCCACTCCTGGTATTCTTCTACTGTCGCGGATGGCGTACAACTTCTCGGTTTGCAGCGCCTGTATGAGGGTTCTTTGAGGCTCTTTGTCCTGCAGCTCAATCAGTGAGTACCGTTTAGTTGCCCGCGAGTTACCCTCGATCCACATCGGATCACGGAAGGCGATCCAACGGACGACGCGATCGATCTGCCAAAAAGGTTCCCTGAAAATCCGCATTGTATGTTTCCCTTTTGATTCGTCCGTGCCCTCAACTGGCGAGGCGGTACCGATCGGCGGCATTGATGTCTCTGGTAACGGCGTTGCGGCGACTTTAGGATGTCGTGCCGGCCAGAGTGTCAAGATCTCATCTGTGTAAAATCGTAGGTCTCGGAATGTGGAGCCACGGTATTCGAAGAGAGCGGTTGGGTGATCGGGATCGGCCCCCAGGGTTCCCCACTCGGTAACTGTCGCCATATCATCTAAGAAGACAGTGGCAGGGATGGCCTCGTATTCAGCCTGCGGGTTGGGACTGCCGTTGCGGGCATCGCGCTTTCCCCAGGCAGTCACGCGGCGTGAGCGTAATGCCTCCATGAGATCATGTTTAGCTTCACGGATAAGTTCATCATTCTGTTTCTCGATCTCAGCCTCCGCTCGCAGCATACTCGCGGCCTCTCGAAAGGTGACAGTGCGGCCGTATTTCACCCTCAGTTGCCGAGCTATATACCGGAGCATTCTCGGCCCCATTGGCGACCAAGCTACGTGCTTATAGCTGCGTCCATCCCATGGCTGCTCATCGAGAGCTAAAGGTTCCCAGATACAGAAAGGCGTCTCTGATGAGCGTGCTTCAAGAGCGTCCAGGGTGTGAGTTGCTGATGAACTACCCCATTGCAAGGTGAAATCCACCGCATCGGGAAAGTCCGGCCGCGGGCGAAGTTCATCGAAGGCAATCCAGCTCAGCACGTCCCAAACTTCAAAGCTGGCTGGAAGCTCACAACGGTTCGCTTTTGCTTGGGGTTTTTTCAGTGTACCTGATGGACCAGCCTCGGGCATGTGCTTCCCTCACATGATCGGGTCAGGCCGGAGCGGTGTTAGCAGCACCGCCTCCGGCCGAATTGTCAGCAGATTATCATGAAACGGACCTATGCGCGCAGGGACACCACGTTGCTTTCTGGTTCGCGTCCTTGGGCGCAGGTCAACACATGCGCCGCCCATGTCTCCAATGCGTAGGCACGCTCAGAACCGAAATCGTGGCGTTGATAGATACGCGCCGCGCCACGCAGCTTGCTCGGCTGATGCGCCAGCAGCTTATCGGCCACGATGGAATCGACGCCTATCCGGGCCAGCGCCGAAACGCCCGTGCGGCGGATGTCATGCAGTCGCCAACCAGTCACGCCGCTTGCCCGATCCAATGCGGCCTTCGCCTTGGTGAAGCCGGAAACGGCTGTGCGGCCGGTTGTGGAAAAGACAAAGTCCTGCCGCTCGGTACGAGGGATTAGCGTCAGCGCCTCGCGCGCGGGGGAAGACAGAGCCACTACATGCGGCATGCCGCGTTTCATGCGCGCGCTGGAAATGGTCCAGGTGCTCAGATCGAGGGATAACTCAGACCACCGCATCCCCGCCACTTCCTCGCGCCGACCCAGCGTCAAAAATAGCAGCCGGAACAGCGGTCCCCACGGATACGACATTCCGGCAGGCTGCGTGCCAAACGCTTGCCACCTCATCATCATTCAGAACGCGGTCGCGTTCCCTGGCCGCGGCCGGTATCGGCAGGCTCATGAAAGGATTGGCCGAGACCTTCCCGCGCCTCTCCGCCCAGCGATAACAAGCTCGGCCATATGCCGTCGTCCGCCCGGCCATTGCTGCTTTGCCGGTCTTGGTCATCGCGTCCAGCGTGTTCACCACATCGGCGCGAGTAATGCGCGCGGCTGGGCGGTTGAGTGCCTCTGCAAATGCATAGCGTAACGCGCGTTGTGCTTCGTGCGCATAACGAGGACGACGCTGCTTGAGATGCAGCGCCGCCCACTCCTCGATTAAGGCTCCAAAGGTCAGCGCCCGTTCGGACTGTTCGCGTTCCGCCTCGGCCCGACGCTTCTCCCGCTCGGCCTTCACGTCAATGCCTTTTGCTATCGCCCCAAGGCGCGCGCGGGCGGCGTCGCGAGCTTGGTCGATAGTGATGCCGCCCCACACCCCAAGCGGCTCCCGAAGCTTTCTATGCGTAGCTGGATCGGTCCACTGAACGATGAATGTGCGGCTGCCCTTGGTTGTCAGCCGAACCCCAGAGCCCCGGGCAGAGAGTATCGAAGACCAGCCGATCCTTCTGCCCGGGTTTGAGTTCGAGAGCGCTAAACAGCCGATCTGTAAACCGTTGCATTGCCGCCTCGTCAGTTTTGCGGACCCCTAGCGGACCTCGCTCACGAGACCTTATGGCGATCGACGGCGGCATAAAATCAGATGTTTGGATCTAGAAGCAAGCAACGTCGCAGGACGTTGGCAGTCCGTGGCGGCGTGTTGCGGACCTGCATCACTTACTCTTAATCAGCGGGCCGTAGGTTCGAGTCCTACTGCGCCCACCATCCCCGTCGCGGTGGCCCGCTGCGACCCAGGCCGGACGCATACAGAGTCACTGCCTTCGTCGCCACGGGAGGAGTTACGTCGAGCGGCCCCCTTGGAGTGGCTGATACCAGCGGCCCGAAGGGCCGACTGGTATGCGCGCAGGGTTGGTGTGGCGGCTGCGCGCGAAACCAATAAGATACCAGCGGCCCGACGATCCCCGGAGGAGTCAGGACTTCGGGCCGCTGGTATGAGTTCAAGCGCGAAACAGCGGGTCTGGGTCATGGAGCGCCTCTACGGGAAGCCCATGGCCGCGACTGCCCCTCGTGATGCATTTCCAATTGCGGATAATACGGGGAGACTGAGGGGCGGCGGGTTTTCAGAACAATACGCGCACACACGCGCGCGACACTGGTGGCGAAATCCTGGCCGACCCGCCCCCGTACACTCCAGCGCCGTCCGTATTCTGATGGAACACCAGATTACCCGGGCAATGTGCTCACCATCCCGGTGATGGGCCCAGCGTCCCGAATTCGGGCGTCGGGCCCACAAGCGTACTTACCAAGCCTACGAGTGATGTTACGGTCGACCGCGGCATGACACTCAAGATAGATACCCGCGCGTCGTTCCGTACCCACCCGCGTGTACAAAGCCACGCAGATACCGGTGGAGAAACACGTCGCTTTCTGTGTCACTGACGCCCCTCAATGACAAGCGGGCTAACGAGACGATGTCATGTCCGCGCAGCAACCTGGTTCGCACGAGTGCTGATCATTTGGAAAATATCAAAACGCCGTCAGACGGCCATGCGCCGCTCTCAGTAGAACGGCGAGCGCTTTTCTTCGGTCTGTTGATCGTTGGCGCAGGATTGCTGCTGACGTCGTGCAACAGGAAAGTGGCGTCCGAAGCGCCTGTCATTCGACCGGTCCAGACGGTGATTGCGGCACCCAGCGAGACGGGCGAAACGGTCGTGCTGACCGGACATATCGCGGCTGAAAACGAAGCTTCGTTGGGGTTCCGCATCGGCGGGCGCATGATCGATCGACTGGTGCGTGTGGGCGACCATGTGGATACCGCGCAAAATCTCGCCAAGCTCGATCCGCAGGACGAGGTCAACGCGTTCCGATCGGCGCAAGCCACTGTGGCAGCAGCCCAGGCGCGATTGACGCAGGCGAGGGACGCTTTCAATCGCCAACGCCAACTCCTGGCGAGCGGGCACACGCCGCGGGCGGTATTCGATCAGGCGCAGACGGAATTACAGACCGCGGAAGCTGGGCTGGACGACGCGCAGGCGCGCGTTAGCAACCAGGCGCTGCGGGTGTCATGGACGATGCTTCAGGCCGACGCCCCGGGAACGGTATCGGCGGTGGGGGCAGAACCGGGAGAAGTCGTTCAGCCCGGGCAGATGATCGTGCGCATCGCCCGGCATGATGGGCGCGACGCGGTTTTCGACGTGCCGGGCCGATTGCTTCGCGAGTCTCCGAGCGATCCCGATATCACCGTTCGGCTGGCGGACGACCCGTCCATCGTGGCGATGGGCCGGGTCCGGGAAGTAGCGACGCAAGCTGATCCTGCAACGCGGACGTTCGAGGTTAAGGTTGGACTGACCGAAGCACCACCGGAGATGCGGCTGGGATCCACTGTGACAGGCACATTGCACCTTACGTCACAACCGGTGATGGCTATTCCGGCATCGGCATTGACCAGCCTGGACGGCCAGCCCGCTGTCTGGATT
This sequence comes from uncultured Pseudomonadota bacterium, assembly GCA_963810715.1. Lineage (GTDB taxonomy): Bacteria > Pseudomonadota > Alphaproteobacteria > Acetobacterales > Acetobacteraceae > DATDIC01. The sequence goes on from CAWEOZ010000010.1 coordinate 236,422, forward strand.
GTCGATCCGGAGAAGCTGACGGTTTCGCTACATAAAATAGCAATGGCAAGGTTCGACCCAGACACGGTCATCATTGAGAAAGGGGTCGATATCGGAGACATTGTCGTGACTGCCGGCGCGCATGCGCTCCATCCCGGCCAGCAGGTGCGCCTGCTCCCGCAGCAGACCTGAATGCGTTTCAACTTCTCAAAGTGGGCGCTGGAACATCGGTCGTTCGTATTGTACCTGATGATCGCCTCGGTGCTGCTGGGCGTTCTGTCGTATGTCCGGCTCGGGCGAGACGAAGATCCCGCTTTCGTCATTAAAACGATGGTCGTGCGGGCCGCCTGGCCGGGAGCGACGATCGAGGACACCCTTAATCAGGTGACCGAACGCCTGGAGCAGGCACTACGCGAAACCCCGCAGCTGGATTTTCTTCGCAGTTTTACCAGCCCAGGCGTCACGACCATCTTCGTCAATCTTAAAGGTTCGACGCCGGCAAATGAGGTGCCCGACATCTGGTACCACGTTCGCAAGACTATTGGGGATATGCGTAGCACCTTGCCGGCGGGTGTGATCGGTCCTGGCTTCGATGACGAATTCGGCGACACGTTCGGGATCATTTACGGGTTTACCGCGGATGGGTTCACACAACGCCAGTTGCGTGATTACGTCGAGCAAATTCGTTCCCAGCTCTTTCAGGTGCCGGACGTATCCAAGGTGGATATGCTGGGCGAGCAGGACGAGACGATTTTCGTGGAGTTTTCCACCCAGCAGCTTGCCGGGCTGGGGATCGATCGTAACACGCTGGTCAACGTCATGCGCGCCCAGAACGTGGTCACGCCAGCCGGAGTGATACAGACAGGCGACGAGCGGCTTCTGCTGCGTGTGTCGGGCAGTTTCCACTCTGTGGAGGATGTGCGGAACGTCAGTTTCGTCGCGAACGGCCGCCTGGTGCGATTAAGCGACATTGCCGAGGTGCGCCGGGGATATTCGGATCCCCCCAAACCGCTGTTCAGGGTGAATGGGAAGCCGGCCATAGGACTTGCAATTTCAATGCGTGAAGGCGGCGATGTGCTGGCGCTTGGCCGAAACGTCACGGCGAAGATGGACTTCATCGTCGGTGATCTACCGATCGGTATTGACGCAATCCTGGTATCTGATCAACCGCAGGTCGTGGCGAGCGCGATCACCGATTTCACCGATTCGCTGTGGCAGGCGATCGTGATAATCATGGGGATAAGTATCATCTCCCTGGGTCTGCGGGCGGGCACCGTGGTTGCGCTGTCAATCCCGCTGACGCTGGCGATCACTTTTCCCATTATGCAGTTGTTCGGTATCGATCTGCAGCGGATTTCGCTCGGCGCTCTGATCATCGCGCTGGCGCTGCTGGTGGACGACGCGATGACAGTGGTCGATGTCGATGAGCTCGCGGCTGGCGGCAGGGGACAGCAGCGAGGAATCCGCAACGTTTGCCTATAAAAGCGTCGCGATGGCGATGCTGACCGGAAGCTTCGTGACTGCGGCCGGGTTCATTCCCGTGGGTTTCGCGCGCAGCTCGGCAGGTGAATACACGTTCTCGCTCTTTGTGGTTGTTACGATCGCGCTGATCGGATCGTGGTTTATCGCTGTTCTGTTTGGCCCGCTATTGGGCGTGACGCTGCTGAGGAAACCGAAGAAGATCGCCACTGGGCCGGGCCCGATCATGCGAGCTGTTCGCGGCTTCGTCGTCCTGGCGATGCGCGCGCGCTGGATTACCATCGGCATCACCGTCGGCGGTGCGATTTTGGCAGTGCTGGCGTCACCGCTGGTGCCGAGACAGTTCTTCCCGCCATCAGATCGACCGGAACTTATGGTGGACCTGCAACTGCCGCAGAGCGCCTCGATCTACGGAACGGATGATGCGGCTAAACGGTTGGATGCTCTGCTGGAGGGCGATCTGGATGTGTCGCACTGGAGCACCTATGTCGGCCGTGGCGCGATCCGTTTCTATCTGCCGCTGAATGTTGAACCTCCGAACAACTCCTTTGCTCAGGCGGTCGTTGTTGCCAAAGACATTCGCGCGCGCAAGCGGCTGCAGGACAGGTTGGAGGCGAAGCTGCCGGAAGCGATACCGGGCGCCGTGACCCGGGTCTATCCGCTCGGGCTTGGTCCCCCCGTGGGCTGGCCCGTCCAGTACGTGTCAGCGGGCCCGATATCGATCAGGTCCGAGATATTGCACTGCGTCTCGCGAGTGTCGTCTCACAGGCACCAGGCGCGCGGGATGTGAACTTCGACTGGATGGATCCTGCCCGAAGGGTGCGGGTTCAAATCAACCAGGACAAGGCGCGGCTGCTTGGGCTTAGTTCGGAAGCGATTGCGGGTGCCCTGACCGGCGTTGTGACCGGCGCCCCAGTTACGCAGGTCCGCGACGATATCTATCTGGTGCCCGTCATCACAAGGGCCACTGATGAGCAGCGGCTCTCGCTTTCCACTTTACGCAATCTGCAAATCCAGTTGCCGAACCATCGAGCTGTTCCGCTCAGCGCGGTTGCGACCTTCGATTTCGAACAGGAGTATCCGTTCGTCCTGCGCCGGGATGGTGTGCCGACCTTGACGGTACGGGCGGATGTGGCGCCGGGGCAGCTACCAGAGTTGGTCGTAAGTGCCCTGGCTCCGAACGTGGAGAAATTGCGCGAAACCCTGCCCACGTCCTACCACGTCGTGGCTGGCGGCACGGTCGAGGAGAGTGCTAACTCCCAGGCGTCTGTCGTCGCGGTCATCCCGGCGATGCTGTTTATCATGATCACGCTGCTGATGGATTCAGCTCCAGAGCTTCAACCTGCTCTTCCTTGTGCTCAGCGTTGTACCGATGGGACTGATCGGGGTGATCGGCGGCCTGCTGTTGTTCCGGCAGCCGCTCGGCTTCGTGGCGATCCTTGGAATACTGTCCCTGATCGGTATGACCGCGCGCAACGCAGTCATTTTGATCGAGCAGATCGAGATCGACCGCCGGGAAGGGCGCCATCCGTGGGATGCCGTCGTGGCGGCAAGCCTATCGCGGTTCAGGCCGATCGTGCTCACTGCTATTTCGACGGTGTTGGGGCTGATCCCAATTGCCCTCACCATCTTTTGGGGACCAATGGCCATCGCGATCATGGGTGGCCTGCTCGTCGCGACGCTGCTAACTCTGGTGTTCTTGCCTGCGCTGTATGTGACATGGTTCCGTATTAAAGAACCAGGGATACACGCACAGGACCCAGCGCTCGTGGAGGGGAGTTGATCGCCATGAGGATCGCGGCTCGGAAGGCGATACCCCGGTGGATTGGCCTGCTGCTGATATGGATTATGATCAGTGACGCAAGCCTGCCGGAGCTGCCGCCGGAGCGGTAGCGGCCATGCTTGGGAGTTGCGTCAGCCTTTTGCTTCTCCCGTCCGGCATGCTGCGAATCAAGGCCGGACCATTGCTGTGGCTGGCCGTGCGTTTGCTGCGGCACTCGGTGGTTGCCGGGTTCGACGTTGCGCGGCGGGCGCTCGATCCGAAGTTGCCGTTGCGTCCTGGTTTGGTTCGGTACGGCTCGAAACTGCCTCCCGGACTGGCTCAGGCTTTCTTCAACACCATCATCAGCATGGTCCCTGGGACCCTGCCGCTTGGCCCGGCACCAGACGGAATCCTGCTGGTGCATTGCCTCGACACCGGACAGGCCGTCGCGGAGGGACTGGTGAGCGACGAGAGTTTGTGCCTGCGCGCCATTGGAGACGCGTCGAAGCATGCCTGATTTCCTGATGCTTGCTGCGATCCTTGTGTTGATGGCGGTCGCTGTCGGACTGCTCCGCCTGCTTTACGGTGCCGCCGAAGACCGGATGATGTCGGCCCAGCTTCTGGGAACCGGAGGAATCGCAGTCGTACTGCTCCTGGGCGCTGCCGAGGGTGTGCCTGCCGCGGTCAATCTGGCGCTGACGCTGGCACTGCTTGCGGCCTTTGCCGCGGCGGCATTCGTAAGAGCAGTAACCGGCATTGCCAAACCGACGCCCGAAGATAATGCCGAGTTATGAATAGCCCTCGCGATTTCCTGACGATCTTATCCGTTTTGGCCGGGGTATTCTTCTTCATAGCCGGCACGGCCGGGCTACTGCGCTTTCCTGACAGCCTGACGCGGCTGCATGCGCTCACCAAGGCGGATAATCTGGGTCTGGGATTTGTTGCCCTTGGGCTGACGATACACGCACCGGGCATCTTCCCGGCACTGAAGCTTGTTGCGGTATGGCTGCTCGGCCTACTGGCAAGTGCCGCAGTTTCGCAGCTTTTCGCGCAAACCATCTCCACCCGAAACGTCCCGGAATAACAATGGCCGGCGCGTTCGACATCCTGCTCATCGGACTGGTTATCTCGGTAGCCGTTGTCACCATTGTTACACGTGATGATACCGGAGCTGTCATCGCCTTCGTTGCATACGGGTTGCTCCTGGGCCTTGTCTGGCTCCGCATCGCAGCACCCGACGTGGCGCTGACCGAGGCGGCGATCGGCAGTGGAATTTCAGGTGGCCTGCTGCTCTCGGCTACGGCAAGACTTAATCATCTGGAAACGGCACCTGCTGGCGGTCCTCCCGGAATTGTGGTGCGAGTGCTTGCCGTCGCGCTGTGCCTGATTGTTTCGATCTCGCTGGCGTGGGTTGTTCTTACATTGCCCAACCCGGCCCCGACGCTTGCTCCTGCGGCCGTGGCGTCCCTGCCGGCGATCGGATTGGGCAATCCGGTTTCCGCAACGCTCATTGCCTATCGCGGCGTGGATACACTGCTTGAGGCAATCGCGCTGCTTTTGGCGCTTGTGGGAGTCTGGTCGGTTGCACCGGACCGAATTCTGGGGCGGTTTCGCAGGCTGGCCTTCGCGGCGCGACCAGGAAAGCGCACTTACATTCCTCGCGCGTGTCCTCATCCCGCCCGGCATCGTCATCGGTCTGTATATTTTCTGGATCGGTGGGAACGAGCCTGGCGGGGAATTTCAGGGGAGCGCGATTCTCGGCGCGCTGTGGATCCTAGCCATGATCGCCGGCCTCGCCCATGCGCCGGCGATCAGCCGCAAGTCGTTGCGCGTGGCCCTTGTGCTGGGCCCCCTCGTGTTCATGGCCGTTGGGTTTGCCGGCTTCGGGATCGCCGACGGTTTCCTTGCCTATCCTGTAGAGTTTGCCAAGCCGCTCATCGTGGGAATCGAGATCGCCTTGGTGCTGTCCATCGCCACCATGTTGGGAATGCTGGTGGCCGGCTCTCCAAGGCGAAAAGAGCCTCCATGAACAGCGTAACCTTGTTTGGCTTCTGTGGCGCCGCGCTTGTGGGGATCGGTCTGTACGGCCTGATCGTGGATCCGAAGCCGCTGCGAAAGCTGCTTGCCTTTGCCTTGTTGGGCGGCGGCGTCTTCCTGATTTTCGGCGTAATTGCGCGCCGCGGTGCAGCGGCTGGGCTGGGTGCCGACCCGATCCCGCAGGCCCTCGTCATCACCGGCATCGTCGTTTCGTTCGCGGCCACAGCTTTGGGGATCGCGATCATCCTGCGTCTTGCCCAGCAGACCGGGCAGACAGGCCTGGACAGCATCACACCGGTGACGCCGAAGGGCGACGGTGTGTGATGGCACATGTCGCGGTGAACTGGGGCTTTCTGCTTGTCCTGGCGGTAATGCTGCCAATTGGCGGCGCCCTGTTGGCGCTTCTGTTCGGCGGCCGTCGCGCTGAACATGTCGTAATTGCGCTGCTGCCGGCTGGTCTGCTCATCGGACTGGCGATCGCAGCGGTGATCGGCCATAGCGGCCAGCCAATCGGTTACAACCTCGGCGCGTGGGCGCCTCCGTTGGGAGTGGCGTTGCGGGCGGATGGATTGTCTGCCGTGATGCTTGTCACAACGTCACTGCTGATCGGCGGTATAGCATTGTTCGCGCGTGCGGACTTTCAAACGCCCGGGACGGTGGCCGAAGCGCGAACCCCGCTGGTGTTCTGGGTCCTGTTGCTCGCATTGTGGGGTGCGCTTAATGCGGTTTTCGTCGGGCGCGACCTGTTCAACCTCTATGTCATGCTCGAGCTGCTGACCTTCGGTGCGGTTCCCCTCGTCTGCCTGGATGGCCGCTCCGAAACACTTACGGCTGCACTGCGCTATCTGCTGTTCGCGCTGGTCGGTTCCGTTCTCTATCTTCTGGGAACTGCCTTACTCTATGGCACGTACGGCACTCTCGACATCATGCTGCTGGCAAGCCGGGTCCATGGCGAGACGTCGGCCTGGGTAGCGGCGGCATTAATGACCTCGGGTCTGCTTGCAAAGGCCGCGTTGTTTCCGCTGCATCTCTGGCTGCCGCCGGCCCATTCCGGGGCACCAGCGCCTGCCAGTGCGCTGCTTTCCTCCTTGGTGGTAAAAGCGCCGTTCTTCATTATCGTCCGGTTATGGTTCGATGCGATGCCGGGTTTGCTCCATCAGTTTGCGGCGCCGCTGCTGGGCGCTTTGGGTGCGGGCGCTGTTCTGGCCGGCAGCATTCTGGCACTGCGGCAGGTGCGCCTCAAACTCCTCATTGCATATTCAACAGTGGCACAAATCGGCTACCTGTTTCTGATGTTTCCGCTTGCCGGCGGGGGCGCCATAGATCAGCCGTTCAGCTCCGAAGCCTGGACTGGGGGTGCTCTCCAGGCGGTTTCCCACGCTTTCGCGAAGGCGGCCATGTTTACCGGCGCTGGATTGATTGCGCAGGCCGTCGGTCACGATCAGATTTCTGGGCTACGCGGAGTAGGGCGGGTGCTGCCGCTGACGACATTCGCGCTGGGGCTGGCTGGACTGTCGCTCATGGGGCTTCCTCCAAGCGGCGGTTTTTTGGCCAAGTGGATGCTGGTCATTGCAGCCATTACGACACACCGGTGGTGGTGGGCTTTGGTAATGCTTGCCGGGGGATTGCTCGCCGGCGGTTACATCTTTCGCATAATGATGCCGATGCTGTCAGGGGCCGATGAACCACTGATCCTGTGTCAGAAGGTTCCGCTATATCGAGAGGAAGTGGTCCTGGCGTTTGCCCTCTGTTCGGTCTTGCTTGGGGTTCTGCCGTTGGGACTTCCGGAGCTGCTGCAAATCGGCCGGCCTGCGCTGGCCTCGCTGGCCCTCCGATGAGCCCGCTTGCCGTCCGCGTATTGCTGACGGCTGCTCCGGTTTTGCCGCTCGCGTTGATCGCGGCCTGGCTCTGGCCGGCTTTGCGCGAGCGAATGTGGCTTCTGTTGATCGTTGCGCCGGTTCCCGCGCTTTTCGCCTCGGTTCTGGCGGCTGGTCCTCCAGGGGTTACGTTCTGGCGTGGTCTCGTCCCGATTACGCTCATGGTCGACACACCGGGCGCGTTACTGCTGGGGTCGTCATCTCTGCTGTGGATCGCCGGTGCGGTCTATGCCGCGCCGGAATGGCGCAATACGCCGGCCGGGTGGCAGTTCGCGATCTGCTGGCTGCTGACTCTTGCCGGCAGCGTTGGGGTCTTCGTTGCCGCTGATCTCGCGAGCTTCTTTCTGGCATACACGCTCGTCAGCCTTCCCGCTTACGGGTTGATCGTGCAGGCGGATACGCCGCCCGTTCGTCGCGCGGGTGCGATTTATATGGCGTATGCCATTCTCGGCGAAACCATCCTGCTGATGGCGTTCGCTTTCCTTGCGGCAGCAACGCCAGGTGGCAGTCTGTCGATCCGCGACACGGTTTCCGCTCTTGCCGGATCGCCCTGGCGCGACGCTACCGTCGGGCTGTTGATTTTGGGCTTCGGCATGAAGATCGCTCTGGTGCCCCTGCACGTCTGGATGCCGATGACGTATCGCGCGGCTCCCATTCCCGCCGCCGCGGTGCTCAGTGGCGCTGGAGTGAAAGCGGGGGTGATCGGGCTCATTCGGTTCCTGCCGTTATTCACGGCACTGCCTGACGCCGGCACGATCCTGATGGTGGTGGGACTGCTGGGAGCATTTTTTGCGGTGGTTCTGGGCGTAACGAAGGAACATCCGAAGGAAATACTGGCTTATTCCAGTATCAGCCAGATGGGGCTGATCGCCACCATGCTTGGAATGGGGCTTGCTGATGGAGACGCCGGAGCGAGCGTCCCGACAGCATTTTACGCGGCGCACCACGTCATGGCGAAAGGTGCGCTGTTTCTCGCGATCGGAGCGGCTGCCACGCGCGGAAGGATGCTCGTGCTTGGGCCGACGCTTATTCTGGCCCTGGGCCTGGGGGGCCTGCCGCTGACAGGCGGGGCGCTGGCGAAGCTGGCGGTGAAGACGTTGCTTGGCAAAGGCCTCGTGGGATTGCTCGGCAATCTTTCAGCCACTGGCACGACATTTCTGATGCTGCACTTTATCCGGCAACTGAGGGCAGCGCCGGATTCCACGGCCCAGGCGAGTGAGTCAGCATGGTCTACGAGCGCTTTTCTGGCGATGGCGATAGCGTCCGTGTTGGTGCCCTGGGTCCTCTTTCCTTTGGCTTCGGACACGTCTCGCGCCTCTGCGCTCACCCTCGACGCGCTCTGGGCATCGCTCTGGCCCGTGCTGCTCGGGGCGCTGCTGGCCGTCCCCCTGTTCAGGTGGCAAAAACGTAAGCCGGGACTGCGTGACACTCAATTCCTTCATCCCGGTGTCGTTTTCGCGAAGGCAGCCAATGGCTTTGGCGAAGCCATCCAGAGCGCCGAGGCCGTGCTGCGGCGATGGCCAGCGGCGAGCATATCGCTTCTGTTTGTCGCAATTCTGCTGGGCGCTGCCATGCTGGTAGCGCGCTGACGCTGATCGGTCCGGCGCCTCCTGAGTGGCCTATCGTCCTTCGGGTCGGCGAAGCAGCGTGTAATACAAGGCGGCGGAAAGACCGACCCATCCGCCGTCATTCCCGCGGCAAGCGGGGATCCAGCGACTGCCCGTGCAGACCACGCGGTTGCATGGATGTCCGCCTGCGCGACGCCTGCGCCGGCATGAGGAGGGAAGAGTCAGCGTCTCGGACGGTTGGTATAATAGCGTGCCGTTTGCGCTCCGAAAGCCGCGCGTGGCGATTGCGCTTGGTTGGGATCATCCGTTGTTGTAACAGATTGTATCAGCCCCGCCGATACCGCCTAGGGACGTGCGGTGCGGGCGACCCGAGGGAGAATCGCATGGCGGACAATTGGGACGGAGCAGACAAGGAAGCGATGAAGGTCTTGGGCGAGAAGGCCAAACTACCGAAATGGCCCACTGCCATCGACAAGGCAAAGGCAGGGGAAGACAAGACCTTTGATGAATTTGATAAAACCCGCCAAGACCTGAAAAAGAAGCTGGTCGCGGAGCAGGATTCTGTTGAAAAACTCAAGGACGCATTGTCACAATTCCAGGACGAGATCGAAGGAAATAACTTTGGACTGGATGCAAAGAACAAAGATGACAAGAAAAAGATCGATGATGCAAGAAAGATATTATCAGGAAAACTAAAGGAATATATGGATACGCGGGATGACGATTTTAAGAATCTCAAGGAACTCGACAAGCACTTAGTGAATATCGCTGACTATAGTCCAAGTTCTTCCTGATAGCGTGCAGTGTGACAATAGACCTCACCGCCCGCCTATCACGCCCACTAACAAAGCCCACGCGTTCCAGGCGAAAACACCGCCTGTCAAACCCGCGCGCCCGCAGCCTCTGCTTACCCCTGCAACGTCACCTTCAGCCCTTGCAGCGCCGGCGTAAGCGTCTCGCGCAATGACAGCTTGATCCCGAACGGATTAGCGTCACACGCCGCGATCCGCTCATCGCCGGCGAGGTGTGCCTGGAACGAGCCGATCAGGCTGACCGCGGCGCCGGCGGCGCGAGGTGTGATGGTCCCGCTGCGCATCGCTATCAGGGCGGTCTCGATCTTCACCTTGTGGTCGCCCGTCATGGCGTTCAGGCCGAACTCCGCGATATCGCGCAGCTCGCTGTCCGGCGAACTCCGCAGAACCGCCTGCAGTGCCTCGATCTGCCCGTCCACCGTGTCCAGCGCCGCCTGCCACGCCGCCAGCGCCGCGTCGAACTTACGCGGGGCGGCGCCGCCTCCGCGCCCGGGCTCGACGCCCAGTACCCGCTTGACCCAGGCTGCCTTCGCGACCTCGTTCGCCATGCGCTCTCCCCTGTGTTCTCAGTCCGCCGCGGCCGGCGCCGCGTCGCGCAGCACGCGGTTCATGTCGACATACATCGGGCCCGCCAGCAGACCGGCAAGCGGAGCCCATGCCGCGGCGTCCCCCTTCAGCACCACGTAAGCGGCCTCTGGCGCCACCACCCGCGCCGTCTCGGCGCCGGTCGTGGGATCGATCCAGGCGAACATCAGGTTGCTCCCGTCCCGCCCGCAAAGACGCAGTTCCTGCCCCGGATCGATGCTTCGTTCCGGCGAGGCCCGAAGCATCGCGAGCTTGAGCGATTCGACCGCCACATCGTCCAGGCCGAGTTCATCGCAGTGAAGTTTCTCGATCAGCGCCGGCCAGCCAAACACCAGCCGCGGTTTCAGCCTGGCGCCAAGGGCGCGCGCGACGTCCGGCGCGCCGGCACCGAACGCCCTGTCATAAATCCCGGTCGCGGCGGCTTCCGCGTCGCGCCAGTGTTCGATCTCATCGGCGCTTTCGGCGAGGATCCACTGGCCGCGCTTCATGTCCAGATAGGTGATGTGCGGCTCGAACGTCAGCGTGGCGCCACAGCTTTGGCAGGGCAGGGTGAACAACGACTGGTCCAGGATAGACGCGCGCAGGTCCGGCCGCCGATCGGCGTTGACGCTGGCGGGATAGTCCAGCGTCGCCGGCGTGTCGCAGTCCGGGCACTTCGCATGCGCTGTCACGAAGATCGACATCTTCGACTCCTTTCAACCGGCCCGCCGCCATGTACTCACCGCGGACCGGACAGCATCGTTCACGTCATGTGTCCACCGTACAGATAGCGCCGCACTTCCTTGCCCACGCCGTTCGGCGGCTCCTTTTTCGAGAACCACGTGATCGCGTAAAGCTCCGCGAACCATTCGCCGGGCGATCGCCATTGGTAATTGCTGACGGTCGTCGCGTTGCGATTGGTGTAGCGCCACCATTTCGCATCACTGGCATATGCCTGATGGCTTGCCGGTTGGTCACCGATCTTCACGCTGCTCAGATCCTTGCTCCACGGCTTCGACGCCGGGACATAATCATGCAAATCAGCGCGCGCTTCACACGCACTGAGGCATTTCAGCGCCGCTTCCTTCGCGTCTTTTATCGTCTCGTCCAGCCGGCCATTCAGCAGTTCCGGAAGCTCATCCACAATTTTATTGTTCCACACGGTCCACGGGTCATCGGTTTTTCGTTCCTGGAACATCACGTCTCCAAAAGTCGCCTTCGCGCGCGTCGTACCGCATGCTTCGCGAAACTTGTTCTCCAGCTCGTCGGCGGTGAACCTGGGGGACATACCCGCCGTCAACTGTTCGATCGTGGCTTTGAATTCAGCCTTGAATTCGCTGAGCTTGATCTCCGGAGTCCGATCGGGCGTCTCATCATCGAAATACGTAAGCGCCCCCTTGGACAGTTCTCTCATCTGCCCCTCGCTCGCACCGATCTCCAATATTACCGGATCAGATTTAAGAACCGCGCTTTTCCATACCGCGCTCCATTCCTCGACCACCTTCTCGGCCGTTTTCTGGCCGGCCACGAAACAGGTGAACCCCGATTTCATCCGCTCTTCGTCGAGCGCCTTCCACTCCGCGGTTTCCTGGCCGATGGCGGTCGGAAACCTGCTGGTGAAATCCGACCAGGCATCGGTCATGTACACGGTCGGGTCCATTTCCGTCCACCCTCCGCACCCTGGATCCTTTCCATGGGCTGACATGATACGGAACGCCTCATCCACGGAATGGCCGATCTCGTGCAGCGTCGTCGTGGCGAACGAGTTGGCTTTCACCACCTGTCGTGTCTCTGGATCGTAGTATTGTGTATCGGAATCGGTGTCCACGTAGATGTCGATGAGTTTCTTTTTCTGATCAAAACTCCCACCCTGGGCGTCGGCATCGGGCCGCGTGGTGATTTTAATATTGGTCAGGACCTTTTCGATAACATGATCCCGCGGCACCAGGCTCAGTGCTTCCATCAACTTGTCATAGGGAACGGTCTTGTCGTCATCCGCCTCCACCGTCAGCCCGTAGGTCTTCTGCAGCGTTGTCTTCTTCACCTTCTTCGGTTCATCGGCGTTCGCGGCCACCTTTTTGGCCAGCTCCGCGAGCTTCGCGGTCGCATCGTTCAGCGCGCGGCGGAAGGTCTCCGTATTGACCGGGCCGGTGGAGGCGTTGGCGTTCAGCTCGATCAATGTCTGCTGAAGTTTGCCGAGGTTTTCGAAAACCTCCGACTTCTTGTCGAGACCATTTTCGTTGGACAGCTCGATCACGAGGTCCAATTGATCTTTCGCGCGCTTCTTCAAATTCTCCTGGACGCCCTTGTCGTCCTCACCGATCGTTATTTCGTTGCTGACCGATATGCAATGCGCTTCGAACGTGATCCATTCCTGCGCCATGGCGGTCATTTTTTCAGTGTCGTCATCCAGGTTTCTCGTTTCTGGAAGAACTTCCTGGTAAACGCCGTCCAACGAAGGCGCCTTGTCGATGAACAGCGTCGGTGCGGGCACTGAGTTCCGCCGCCGTTTCGGAAAGCTGCTTGATCGTATCCTGCGCAACTGCCCCACTGCTTGCGGTGGCCTTGAACGTCGCCGTCGCGTGTTCGCGGCGCTTGTTCAACAGATTTTGCGCTTGACGGTAATGCGGCTCGGATGCCTCCGCTTTGCCGAAGTGGGCGAAGAATCCGCTCTTTTTTCCTGCTCGGCTTTATGGCGGCCGAAAGCCTCCTTGAACTGCGCGGATATCTTTCGTGTTCCAGTCTTTGACGGTTTCAGACATGGCCCCTCCACCCGGCTTTCTTCCCACGGTTTTTGAAGCTGCCTCGTTCAGCCCGGTGTCACGAGGCTGAACACGTGACACAGCCGCAAACGTGGCCGATGATCGCGGGATGGCGATATGGCGCCATAAAATCAGAGGGTCTGCGGGATGTCCAAGGATAAATGATGGCTTTGCGAACCCATCGCGCTCATGCGGCGGTAAAGCCGAACAACCGAGCAGGCGTATGCCACAGCACCGTCCTTCGATCCTCTTCCTCCGGCAACCACCGCGCCAGACATGCGAACAGCGGACCGTAATCCACCCGCCGCTCCACCCGCACGAACGGCCAATCAGACCCCCACACGCACCGATCGAGCGTGAACGCCTCGATCGCTGCGGCGATGAAAGGATCGACATCCTGGTGCGGCCAGCTCTCCCGCGAGCAGCGGAACGGACCCGAAAGCTTTACGATGTGCTCGCCGGAACCTCCGAGTTCCAGCAACGCCGCGAAACCGGGCTGAGACAACCCCCGGACGATATCGGGACGCCCGAAATGGTCGATCATCGTCCGCACGCCCATGCGGCGCAGAACCGGCATCGCCTGCACCAGCTCGTCGCCTTCGCAATGGATCTGCAAAAACCAGCCCATCTCGCGAACCTGCGCCAGCAGTCGCTCGGCGCCTGGTTCGGTGAACTCGCGCAGTCCGAAACTGCTCAGGTTGAAGCGTATCCCCACCACGCCGCCCGCTGCCAGATTCGCAAACTCTTGCTCAGTGGCGCCAGGCCGTACCAGCGCGATGCCCTTGAACCGTCCGCCAGAGCCGGCGATCGCGTCCAGCATGCAGGAATTGTCGTAGAGATACGGCTGCGCCGCCACCAGCAGCCCATGCGTCAGACCATGTACGCTGCAGCACCGCCTGAAACTCCGTGGCAGTCCCGCGCTGCGATGGGTGCGGAACATACGGGATGTCCGGCGCGAAGCGCATAACCCGGCCCAAACACATGCGCATGCGAATTGACAGCCGGCATCGTCATGGCTGCTCCACCACCAGAAGTCCGTCCACGGCGATCACTCCGTCGCGGCGCCATTTGATCGGGTTGACCTCGAAGGTGAAGTCGCGACCACGGCGCGCCGGCGCCGAGCCGCGACAATCGTGCGACGAATTCCGCCGGACCATCGGGATCGAGCGCCCCCTGTTCGTCCCGCGCGTGGGCATAAAGACGCAATCGCCGGATCATCGCTGCCGCTGTCGGCTGCGTCCACCGGCGCGCGCGCGGTAACGACGTCATCCAGCAGTTCGGTCATGCCGCCGCCGCTGCCGACCGAAATCATCGTGCCGAACAGCTCGTCGCGGAAAGTCGATACCAGCAGTTCCACGCCGCCCCGCGCCAGTTTCTGCACGTAAATACCGTCCAGCGTCACGCCGATCGCCTCGGCGCGCGCCTGCAATCGGCGGAACGCCTCCGTCACGTCCTCGTCCGATACGCAGATCGACCGCGAGCAGTCCGGCGGCGGCCCGATGAGTCACCTGCGCCGCGATGCCTTTCATCACCACGGGCAACCCGATACGCCGTGCGATACGCTGGGCAGCGGGCTCGTCGATCGCCAGCTCGCCGGGGGCCACTGGCAGACCGGCGATGCGCAGGATCGCGTGGCAGCGATCCTCCGAAATCACGCTCGCCCCTGCCGGCACCTCCGCGGCCCAGTCGAACGGCAAGCGGCGCAGGTTGGTCCGCTTGCGCCGCATGCGCGGCAGCCGCACCGAACGCCGCCAACCGGCCCAGCACGCGCAGCGCCCGGTCCGGTTCATCGAAAGCCGCGATGCCCTGCGCGGCAAAACGTTCCAGCGTGCCGGCAGGCGGTGCCGGCCAGGCGATGCCCACCGCTTTAGGGCAGCGTCGCCAGAAATCCGCGAAAATGGCGGAGATTTCCTTCTCCCGTACCGCCAGCCCGCCGACGATCAGTACCAGGGACTGAATGTCCGGTTGCGAGGCCAGTACATCCATGGCCTCCGGCAGCCGCGCAAGCCCGTCTGCACGGAACGCGGTCGAGGGCGTGAGATCCATGGGATTGGCCGCCGAAGCGACTGAAACCAGCAGCGGTTGCAACTGTGACCTTCGCTCTGCATCCAGCATCGGGCTGGACAGGCCATGCGCGGCGCACTGATCGGCCGCAAGCACGCCGTTGCCGCCGCCGAACGTGATGATGCCCACGCCCGGTCCGCGCGGAAGCTTGCCGCCGGGCAACCCCGCAAGCACCAGGCAGACATCCACCATCTCCTCTACCGAGCCGACGCGGATCACCCCAAGCTCCTGCAGGACCGCGTCGAAAACACGGTCCTCTCCGACCAGCGAGCCGGTATGCGCGCGCGCCGCACGCGCGCTCGCCGCGGTCGCGCCGGCCTTGATCATGACGACCGGCTTGCCCCGGCTTCGCGCCTCGCCCAGCGCGCGGGCGAACTTGTCACCGTCCTTCACGCCTTCCAGATACGCGGCGATCACCTGCGTCCCCTCGTCGCGGGCGAGCGCATAGAGGTAATCGGAGAACGTCACCACCGCTTCGTTGCCGCCGCTGATCAGGTGGCGGAAGCCGAATCCGGCCTGCTGGACAAGCGAAAAAGCCGCGGTGCCGATGCCTCCGCTCTGCGTCACCATCGAGATCGGGCCGGCGCGCAACGCAGTGAACTCGTGCAGCACGGTCGCGAAGGTAGAGGTGACGGGAGTTGCCGCGTTGATGATGCCGACGCAGTTCGGGCCGCACAGCTTGAACCCCGTCTCATGACAGAGACTCCACCAGCCGCCGCTCCAACTCTGCCCCTTCAGCCCCGCTTTCGGCCATCCCCCCGGCGAAAGCGACGCCATGATGTATTCCCCGTCGCCGCGCAGTCCCGCACCGCATCCAGAATGGCCGCCGCCGGCACCGCCATGATCGCGGAATCCGGAACCCCCGGCAGTTCCGCGACAGAACGATGGCACTCAATGCCGCGCACCGTTCCTCCACTGGGGTTGACTGCCCAGACCGGCCCAGGGAACCCGAAACGGAGCAGCCGCTCCACGGTATCGCCCGCCAAGATTGCCGGGCCGATCCGACGCACCGATCACCACGATGGATTTCGGATAGAGCAGCCGGGTAACATCGGTGAACAAGGCTTCATCGGGGGCTGATGACACGCATCGTCCTTTCTTCGTCGGAACAGGCAGGCCCGGGCATAGCTCCCTGCCCGGGCCATCCCATCGCTATTCTCCTCCGCGCAGCAGTGCGGCCGCCTTCGCGTTCCACTGCTCCGGCGTGAGATCTTGCCGCAGCGCTTGCTGCCAATAGGGCGCTATCTTGTCGGTGTAATTGGCCCAGCCCTTCGCTGCGAACGGCGGCGTCCACCAATTCGCGGCATCGCCGATCGCGACCTTGAAGAACCGGTTGGATTGGATGCTCGGGTCGTGGGAAAGCGATTCCCGCACCGGCAGATAGCCGCGTCCCTGCGCCAGCATGCTGGTCTGTTTGTTGCCGGACGCCATGTAGCGCAGGAACTCCCACGCCGCTTCCTTCTCCTTGCAGCTCGTGGTCATGAAATCGCCTTCGGGATTGGCGAGCATGCACGATCGTGGCCCGACATTCGGCGTCGGCACCACCTGGATGCGATCGCCCAGCGCGGCACTGAGCTGCGGGCTCGCGTGGGTGCCATAGATCCACATCGCCGCGCGGCTTTGCTCCATCAGCGCAAAAAGCTGCGGATAGCCGTCGGTGATCGCCGTTGCCTGGGCCGATTTGTCCTTCGTGAACATGTCGATCCATTTCGTCGTCACCGCAACCGCGGCCGGCGACGTGAAATCGACATGCCCGTTTGGCTCGATGAACTGCACGCCCGCGCTGCCCCAGATCGGCTCCAGCGGCTGCACGGCATAATAATCCACCCCACGCATGGCATAGCCCGCGTGTTCGCCAGGCTTGGTCAGTGCGCGCGCGGCCTCGATGAACTCGATCATAAGTCTTGTGGCGGCGCGACCTTGGCCGCATCGAACCAGTCGGCACGGTAATACAGGACATAGGGCAGGATCCGGCTGGCCATGTACAGAACCGGCTGGCCGGGCTTGGAATGCATGAATGCGACGATGTTCGGGAAATAGTCGCTCTTCTGGTCCCATTTCTCGAAAAACGGATCGACCGGGCTGAGCACACCGCTATCGAAGTAATCCTGCACGTCGGTCTGCACGGTACCGGCGATATCCGGCGCCGCGCCGGCGGCAAACGCCACCAGGACTTTCTGCCGCACCTCCGCCGTGCGGGATCCGGCGTCGAGCTGCACCGTGATGAAGCCCTGTGATTTATTGAACACGTCCACCGCATCGACCAGCATCTGCTGATGGCTGGGATTATCCGCCCATGTCCAGTAATTCAGCGTCACGCGTTTGCGCACCGCCGGCGCCTGCGCAAAGCTCGTCGAACGGAACCGCGCCCGCCGCACCGGCAAGCCCGATGGTTTTGAGTGCCGCACGACGCGACAGCCCGCTGTGTCTCTCGATGTGTCATCGACGATTCTCCCTTCATTATCCTTGCTACTTGTTTCACCCCTTTACCGCCCCGGCCGCGAGGCCGCTGATCAGCATGCGCTGGAAGCCGAGGAAGATCGTCGCGACCGGCAACGTCGTGAGTATCGCGCCCGCCGCGCTCACGCCCCACACGGCCGGCTCACCCAGAGCGAACAGCCGCATGATCACCGGCAATGTCTTCACGTTGTCGGACGTGGCAAACAGGAAGGCGAACAGGAAATCGTTCCAGGTCATGATGAAAGCGAACAGGCCGCCAGCCATCAACCCTGGTAGCGCCAGCGGCAACACGATCCGCACCAGCGCGCCCAGGCGCGTGCATCCATCCACCTGCGCCGCCTCCTCCAGTTCCGGCGGAAGGGCGCTGAAGTAATTGATCATCAGCAGCAGCGTGAAAGGTGCGGTCAGCGTCGCCTCGGCGAGGATCAGGCCGGGAAAGCTGTTGATCAGCCCATATCGCCGGAACAGCACCATCAGCGGCACCAGCAATACCACGCTTGGAATCATGTAGCTCATCAGCGTCGCCGATAGCAGCGGACCGCGGCCGCGAAAGCGAAAACGCACGAACCCATAGGCCGCCAGACTGCCCAGCGTCAGCGCCAGCGTCATCGTCCCGGTGGCGACGATCGCGCTGTTGCGGAAGAACATGCCGAACGGCACCGTCTCGAACAGCGCGTGGTAGTTCCCCAGCGTCGGATGGCGCGGCAAATAGACCACCGATCGAGCGCTTTCCCAGACATTCGTGCTGGGTGCGTGCTCCGGCGTAATCGATGCGATCAGCAGCCAGACGATCGGCGCCAGCGAATAGACCAGGATCAGCCCGGCGCCGATCGCAATGCCGACAGACCCGAGAATGCGCCGCCGCGTCCCTCATGCCAGCGATCGCCGCGCGAGATGGCGGACATAGAACACCGACGCCATCATCAGCAGCAACGCCATCGCCACCGCGACCGCCGAGGAATAGCCCACCTCGAGCTGTTGCGTCAGCATGAAACTATACACCGCCTCGGTGTAGTTGCTGAAACCCGGCCCGCCCCGTGTCATGATGAAGATCATGTCGACGTAGTTGGCCATCCAGATGCTGCGCAGCAGCAGCAGGAAGGCGATGGTGGGCATCAGGTGCGGCAGCGTAATGCGCCGGAGTTTCTGCCAGGCGTTGGCCCCGTCCATCGCCGCCGCCTCGTACAGCTCGCCCGGGATGGTCTGCAGCACCGCCAGCAGCACGATAGCCATCAGCGGCATGCCCGACCACACCATGGCGGCAGCCACGACCAGGAAACTGCCGAGCGGGTCGCTCAGCCACGGGAAGTAGTGCTGCAACACGCCCGCTTTCACCAGCAGGTCGTTGACCACGCCGAAATTGCCGTCGAACATGTAAACCCACAGCAGCGCGGTGACGGCCGGCGGCACGATATACGGCACCACAACCGCCGCCCGTACCAGCGCGCGGCCGCGAAATTTGAGATTGAGGAACAGCGCGACTGGCAGCGCGATCGTCAGTTCCGACAGCACGACCACGAGGTCCCAGCGCAAGGTCCGCCACAGCCCGTTCAGGAACACGCCATCGCTCGCCAGCCGCACGACATTGTGCAGCCCGATGAATCTCGCCTGGCTAAGGCGCAGCAGCGAGGCATTGGTCATCGCCAGCCACACCGCGTAGAGGCTCGGATAGAAGCTGATCGTCAGCAGCAGCAGCACAAGGGGGGCGATGAAGCCATAGGGGAGCAGGTACGATCGCCAGCGGCGCCCTGAGGCGGGCGCAGTCGCGGGACCGGCCGGGCACCATTGCACCGGGCGGCGCGAAAAGACTCCCCGCTCGGTTGCGACCAGACACCCCACCATCCTCCCATTCCCGTCCGGCCCTTTCTTTTGCCGGTTCACCAGGCAATTTTGATCGAACTGTTGAAAGCTTTCAAGAGCTATTCCGGGAACTCGCAGCCGATCGTTCCGTTGACGCGCGGCCGCAAGAACCTGGAAATTCGGTCGTTGACATCGGCGGAGCGAAGATTGAACGACAAACGCCCGACCATCCTGGACGTGGCCAGGCAGGCGAGAGTGTCGATCGGCACCGTCTCCAACGTTCTCAATGGTACGACGCCGGTCAGTGAGGAACGCCGGCAGCGTGTCCACCAGGCCATCGAGGAACTGTCCTACACGCAAAACTCCCTCGCCCAGGGGCTGCGGCGCCAGCGCTCGCCCATGGTCGGGTTGTGCGTACCGCATACCACGGTCGCGTATTTCTCCAAGCTGGTCGATGCCTTCGAGGATGTCGCCTCGAGCCGCGGCTTCGAAATCATGCAGATCCTGAGCCATGAGGATCCACGCATCGAGTACCAGCGCGTGATGTCGCTGCTGAACTACCGCATCGGCGGCCTCATCCTGGTGCCGAGCCTGCGTCCGGACAAAACGCTGGATGCGGTCGCGCGGTCCGGCACGCCGCTTGTCGTGGTGGATCGGCCGGTCGCCACAGGCCGCTTCGATCAGGTCACATTCGATAACCGTGCCGCGATGAAAGAGGCGGTGCGCCGCCTTGTCGCGCTGGGCCATCGGCGCATCCTGTTCGTCGTGCGCATACGCGCATCTGGCGACGACGCTGCAGCGCGTCGCGGCGCTGCGGGCCGCGGCGCGGGAGGCGACGCCGGCCGTCACCACCTCGATCCTGGAGTGCGGCAGCGCCGACAACGAGACGATCACCGCGCGGCGTCGCCACCGTGTTGCGCGGGCCGCATCCGCCCACTGCCATCATCGTCAGCAACAGCACCTTTGCCGCCTGCATGCTGCGCGCCTTCGAGGCCCTCGGCGTGCGCTATCCCGGCGAAATTTCGCTGCTGGCGTTCGACCAGCCGGAATGGGCGGATATCGTCACGCCCAAACTCTCGGTCGTGCGCCAGCCCACCATGGATGTCGCGCGCACGGCGTGGGAGTTCCTGATCCGGCGCATGGAGGATCCGACCGTTCCGGTCCGCACCATGGAATTGCAGGCGCAGGTCCTGCTGACAGCCTCGGTCGCGCCGCCGATGCGTCCGGCACCGCCACGCGCCTCCGTCCGATCCGGCCCGGTCGGGCACCAGGACCATCAGACCCCGCCGGATTCGGCTCCATCCGCCCGCTCCCGACCAAAGCCCCGCCTGTCCCGAGACAGCGGACCAGGCGCTCCGGGCGGGTCGCGCACCGCTTCCAGAGGGTGACGTGGATTTCTGGCGCCAGGGCGAAGCGGCGACGCGGTTTACGGCTTGACAGCCACGCTTTCCACGGCGAACGTTGAAACGTTCCAATTTGCCGCGCTGTCCGCCCAGGCCAGCGGCACAGCCATAACCCGTGGGAGGGAAAATGCTCGGAGGCTACATCAGCGACCTCGAAAAGAACGACGTGTTCAAGCCGGTTGAATATGTCCTCACCTCGTTCATGTGCGGCGAATACGCCCATGGGGCCGAGGAAACCCTCGAGTGGTTTCATTCTCACAATGCACCGGGCGGGCGGCAGATACGCCCGCCGACCATGATCCATGTTGATAAAATGCGAATCCTCGAGGAAAACTGCGACAAGGAACGCCGCATCGCCGGCATGAAGGGCCCCGACGCCCGCGTGCATTATGAGTATCATGCAAAGCACCACAGCCCCGCCTATGTCGGCGAGACCCTGATCGTGACCGGCCGCATCGTGGACAAATATATCCAGCGCGGCCGCCCTTACCTTTGGTATTATCTGGAGGTCAAGACGTCGGACGGCCGGCTGGTCACCACCTATAACGATCGCACGCTGCTGCGATACAAGAAGATGGAGGGGCGGTAATGCGTACCAGACGCAACTATCAGGTCGGCGACGAGATCACCGGTCCAATCCGCGGCATCACGACACCGCGTATCGAATGGTACGACAGCGCCATGCTGTCCGCCGCGACCGGGGAACTGCGGCAGGTCGGCTCCAACATCCACACCGATGAAGAATTCGCCAGAAGCGAAGGATTCTCGGGCGTAAACGCCGATGGCATGATCATGACCAACTGGTGCTCGGAGATGCTCGCCCATACCTTCGGCATGGATTACATCGAACGCGGGGAGCTGCGCACCAAATACATCAAGCCGGTTCTCCTGGGCGTATTGCTGCACGTCAAGGGCCGCGTGAAGCGTATCGAGCCGGCCGCTAATGACCGCACCCGCTACCAACTTGCCGTCTGGTGCGAGGACGAGCACGGCAACAAACTCGTCGATGGTGACGCCGCCGTGGAAGTCGCCAACGCCTGATCTCCGGGCCAACCGTGCCCAGGCGTGATCGAAGCGGCTCATGAACGGCGTTGAACTCAGGAGCGAGCCACTCGGCGACAGCAGCGCAATTCTGCTGCGCATCGCCGATTGCGTCGGCAAGGCGGTGATCGTCGCCGCCCTGCTGGGCGAGCTTGCGGTTACCTTCCTCAACGTGCTGGTGCGCGGCCTGTTCGGCAAGTCCTTCCTCTGGACCGAGGAAATCGCCCGTATAGCATTGTCGACGCTCGCCTTCGTCGGCGGCGTCGTCGCCTACCGGCGCGGCCATCACACCATTCTGCGCCTGATCCTCGATCGGCTGCATCCTCGCGCGAGCCAACTGTTCCTGGCCGCCGCCGAGGTAATGGTGCTTGGCCTCGCCATCCTGGTATTCATATTGTCGCTGAGCCTGGTACAGGGCCAATGGGACCGCGAAACCCCCATCCTCGAATGGCCGGCGAGTGTCTTCGTGCTGCCTCTCACCATCAGCATGCCGATCCTGGCCCTCTATGCAGCGGAGAATCTGCGCCGGCTAAATCGCCGTACAGCGGCCTCTGGCATCGGCCTGGTCGCCGTAGTCGCCGCGCTGCTCGTCGCCGCAAAAACACTCTGGCTTGGCCCGACCGGCAACAGCACCTCGGCAACCATCGCACTTCTCGTCCTGTTCGGCGTCAGCGGGATCGGCCTGCCGATCGGATTCGGATTGATCGGCGGTGCCGCCACCTATTTCTGGATCAGCGGTGCGCCACCGATGATCGCGCTGCCGCAAAAAATGGTGGACGGCACCGGCAATTTTGTCCTGCTCGCATTGCCGTTCTTCATCTTTGCCGGCCTCATTATGGAGCGTGGCGGCATCAGCCAGCGGCTTATCGCCTTCGTGCACGCGCTGGTTGGACATCTCCGCGGTGGGCTGCTGCAGGTGATGGTCATCAGCATGTATCTGGTCTCCGGCCTGTCGGGCTCGAAGACCGCCGACGTTGCTGCGGTGGGCACATCGATGCGCCAGATGCTGGCGCAGGAAGGTTACAGTACCGGCGAAGGCGCCGCGGTGCTCGCCTCCGCAGCGGTCATGGGGGACACGGTGCCGCCGAGCCTGGGAATCCTGGTGCTCGGCTCCATCACGCAATTGTCCATCGCGTCCATGTTCATCGGCGGCATCATTCCCGCCGCCGTCATCGGCGTGTGCCTGATGCTGCTGATATGGCTGAAGTCGCGGCGCCTCAACCTGCCGCGAAGGCAGCGCGCGCCGCTGCGCCTGATGCTGCGTACCGGGCTCGTTGCCCTCGTGCCGCTGTCCATGCCGGCGGTATTGTTCATCGGCATTCTCGGCGGCTTCGCCACGCCCACGGAAGTGTCCTCGGTGGCCGTCGTCTATGGGCTGCTGCTGGCCACTCTCGTCTATCGCGGCATGACGTTGCAGGCGCTGCTCAGCGCCGCTCTCGATAGCGCGACACTGGCCGGCATGATATTGTTCATCCTTGCGGCGGCTTCCAGCTTCTCCTGGGCACTGACGGTAGCCAATCTTCCCCAGCACCTCGTGCAGATGTTGCAGCATCTGCAAGGAAGCAACGTCATCTTCATGCTCGGCTCGATCGCCTTGCTGGTGCTGACCGGCATGCTGCTCGAAGGTTTGCCGGCGCTCAACATCCTGGCCCCGTTGCTGGTTCCCATTGCCGGCCAGTTCGGTTTCAGCGGCGTGCACTATGGTCTGGTGCTGCTCATCGCCATGGGCATGGGGGCCTTCCTGCCACCGGTTGGAGTGGGCTTCTTCGTGTGCTGCGCGATCGCCCGCACCACGATTGAGCAAGCATCCCGTGCCATGGTGCCGTACCTCGCCGTGCTGGTGATCGGGCTGCTGATCGTCGCGTTCGTGCCCTGGTTCACGCTGGTGCTGCCGCGGGCATTTGGATTCGCTGAATGAACACAAACGGGAGGACATCATGAATCATCTTGCAGATCGGATCGGCCGGCGCGGCGTGTTGGCCGGGGCCGGAGCACTGCTCGCCATGCCGGCCATTGCGCAGACGCCGCCGACCACGCTGCGCTTCGCGACGCTCTACACCCCGCAGCACTCCGCAAATCGTAGCTCGCAATGGTTCGCCGACGAAGTGGCAAAACAGACCGACGGCAAACTGCACATCCAGATTTATCCGAACGCCGTCCTGGGCAACGAGGACGAAGCCGTCCAGGGCGTGCGCAACGGAACCATCGACATATGCTATGGCGGCGTCGTCGGTTTCGGCGGCTATGTCCGCGACATTCGCGTTCTCGAACTGCCGTATCTCTACGCCAATCTTGACCAGCTCGCGCAGGTGGCAAAGAACGTCGCGCCGATCATCGATACGCTGTATTCGAACGTAGGCCTCAAGCGGCTCGGCTTTCAGTTCGACGGGCCGCGAATGACCCTTGCCACCAGGCCGCTACGCAGTTTTGCCGATTTCAAGGGACTGAAGATGCGCGTGCCGCAAAGCCCGGTCTATATCGAGATGGTAAAAGCATTCGGTGCGATCCCCACGCCGATTGCCCTGCCGGAAGCCTACACCGCGCTGCAGGCACATGTTGCAGATGCGATCGAGGGATCCGCCACATCGATGTACACCAGCAAATACTATGAGGTCGCACGCAACCTGGTGCGCACCGATCATATCTTCTTCACGTCCTATGTCGCCATCAATCCCGGAGTATTCGGGCGCCTGCCCGCGGAGTGGCAGAAGATCCTGGTGGATACCGGCAACCGGGCGACCGACTACAACCTGCAGATCTCCAAGGCGGCAAGCCAGGCGGACCTGGAGAAGCTGGAGAAAGTGTGCCAGACGGTTTCGACCCCGGATCGGGCACCATTCGAGAAGGCGGTTCAGGTCCCCAACCAAAAATATGCCGCCAGTCTCGGCGGCCGGGCGATGGAACTTTATACCCAGGTACAGGCGGTGACCGGACATTAATTTAACGACGACGCAGAGTCCTTCGCATCCCGCCCCGACGCCTGCCCGACATGCGCCGACATAACCCCTGCATGTCTTTCCTTCACGCGTTCCTTTTCGCCCTCTGCATCCCCCTCGCCACCGCCCGAGCCACCGCCGTGCGCATCACCGATCCCTGGCCAGACCCCGCCACCGTGAGCGGCCTCCGCATCACCCACGTCACCATCGTCAGCAGCGACCCGTTCATCCCGCGCGATTTCGGCCACGCGCCGCCCCGTACCGTCGGTGCCCAGCTCTTCCTCCCGCCCGACGCCTCCCCAACCAGCAAGGTCCCCGCCGTCGTGCTGCTGCATGGCTCCGCCGGCAACGCCGACGAGCGCGCTGCCACCTACGGGCCGCCCCTCGCCGCCATGGGCATCGCCGTCATGGTCATCGAGACCTACGCCTCCCGCCCCGACCTCGGCATCGGCTTCATCGCGCGCGTGCTGAACATCACCGAATCCATGTTCGTCGCCGACGCCTATGCCGCGCTGCGCTACCTCGCCGCCCAGCCGGAGATCGACGCCCACCGCATCGTCCTCGCCGGCTTCTCCTATGGCGGCATGGCCACCACCTACGCGCTCTATGCCCAGATCGCCGACCGGCTGGCCCCGCCGGGACTGCGCTTCGCCGCCCATGTGGCGTTCTACGCGCCCTGCATCGCCCGCTTCGACGACAGCCGCACCACCGGCGCGCCGCTGCTCATGCTCTACGGCGCCAAGGACCAGCTCATGCGCGCCGACCGCTGCGCCCAGACCGCCAACGACCTGCGCCGCGGCGGCAGCCACGTGGACATCATCGTCTACCCCAACGCGGTCCACCAATGGGACGGCCACCGCCCGCTCGGCGTCATCGGCCGCCAGCTCGCTGCCTGCCGCTTCCGCGTCGCCCCCGACGGCACCGTGCGCGACCAGCGCACCCTGCTGCCAATGAGCGGCCCATTTCTGCGCAAGCTCATCCTCGCCCTCTGCACCAGCCCACCGCCCTACCCCATCGGCCGCAGCGAGCAGACCGTTCTCGCCTCCAACCGCGACTTCGGCCGCTTCCTCGCCCGCGTATTCACCACCGACGACCACGACCCACCTGCAATTCTGTCACGCGCGCCGAACTGACCCCCGGACGCACCCTCAAACCGTCAGCACCGCCATGTCGATACGCTGCTGGCGCCCACCGGCGAACTGGACGACGCTGCCGCCATGACGCGACAGCCCGCCCGCCACCGCTTCTTCAGCACAACTGAAGCTGCCGCCGCGCCTTGCTCGCGAGCAGATCCACACCTGATGCGCCAGCGCGGATGGCTGGAATTGCTGCGCGGAGACAACGCCGCGCGCAGCGCCGTGGTCGGTGGCGGCATGATCATCCACGCCATCAGCACCTTCATCGTCGTCACCATCCTGCCGACCGTCGTACGCGAGATCGGCGGACTGCAGTATTTCGCCTGGAGCACCACGCTCTACGTCGCCGCCTCCGTCCTCGGTGGCGCGCTGTGCGCTCGCCTGCTGGCGCGCGTCGGAGCCCGCGGCAGCTATCGCGCGGCCCTCTCCTGTTTCGCCGTGGGCACGCTGCTCTGCGCCCTGGCGCCCTCGATGCCGGTCCTGCTGGCCGGGCGGCTGATTCAGGGAGTCGGCGCCGGCACGCTTTCCGCCCTGTCCTTCACCATGGTCCGTACGCTCTTCCACGAATCGCTCTGGTCGCGCGCCCTGTCGCTGACCTCGGCCGCCTGGGGTATCGCCACCCTGGCGGGACCGGCGGTTGGCGGCATTTTCGCGCAACTCGATGCCTGGAGGGCGGCGTTCTGGTCGGTGTTCGCGCTGGTCCCGCTACTCCTGCTCCTCGTCGAACGATCGCTCCCCCGCGACCTCGCGCCGCCCGCCCCGCCGCGCACACGCCTCGCCCTGCTCAACATCTGCATCCTGGTGGGCAGCGCGCTCGCCATCTCCATCGGCGGCAGCGCAACCGAGGTCGCCGCCAACGCCGCCTGGCTGGCCGTCGCCCTGATCGGGCTCGCATATTTCGTCTGGCTGGAATTACACGGCCGCCGTCTGCTGCCCTACGGCGCCTGCAACCCGGCAACTCCCCTGGGAGCCGCCTACGCGACGATGTTGCTGCTCATCATCAGCGTCACCACCGAAATCTTCGTCCCCTATTTCCTGCAGATGCTGCACGGCATGACGCCGCTGCACGCCGGCTACCTCTCCGCGCTGATGTCCGCCGGCTGGACCACGGGTTCCGTCGGCGGCTCCAGCCGAGGCGACGGCGGCGCCCGCGTCCTGCTTACCGCCGGCCCGCTGCTCGGCGCCGGAGCCCTTGCCGGCATGCGCCTGCTGGTCCCGCAACCCGGCATTCTCGCCGACGAGCCGCAGCTTTGGGCGATCGGCGCCTGCCTGTTCGCCCAGGGCCTCGGCATCGGCCTCGCCTGGCCGCATCTCTGCGCCAAGGTCTTCACCTTCGCCCCCGATGCCGAGAGGGACCTCGCCGCCACCTCCATCACCATGGTGATCATGATAGCCAACGCGCTAGGCACGGCGTTGGGCGGCATGATGACGAACCTGGCCGGAATGACCGTCCCCGGCGGCCCCGCCGGCGCCGCCCTGGCCGCGGCCCGCCTGTTCGGAGTCTACGCGCTGGCGCCGCTGCTGGCGTTTCTGGTGGTGCGGCGCCTGCTATGGTTCCGGATGCTGACTCCGGCCCGTTGAGCGCCCCCGTATTGCCGTGGACCTCGCCATCCGTCAGGCCGCAGACGCTACAAATCCGTCATGGCCGGTCCAGCGTAAGCGTTGTGTCCGCACCACGTGCGATGTGAAGTCTATGCCGAACTGATTGCCTGGATGCCGGTGTCGGCGTTCCATTTCCACGGCAGCGGCGTATCCAGCTCGTTCCGCTTTGTTCGACCTGAGACGATGCGCTGGAGCACGTCGGTCAGCCAGGCCAGCGGATCGAGCCCATTGAGCTTCGCCGTCTGGATCAGCGTGGCGACGATGGCCCAATGATGGGCGCCGCTATCAGCGCCAGCAAACAAGGCGTTCTTTCGTCCCAAGGCAACGGGGCGCATGGCGCGCTCAACGGTGTTGGTGTCCAATTCCAGCCGTCCATCGTCCAGGAACTGAGCCAGCCCATTCCAATGGTTGAGCGCATAACGGATTGCTTGAGCGAGGGCGGAGCGGCCGGAGAGGCGGCCAAGCTGTTCGGTCAGCCAATGATGCAGAGATTTCGACCAACGGACGAGTACGTTGTTGGCGTATCGCCCAGCGGTGTTCTGCGGATTGGCCACTGATGTCGGCCTCGATCTCATACCAGGCGGCGATCCGCTGCAACGCCTCTGTCGTGATCGGCGAGGGGGTGGCGACATGAATGTCGTAGAATTTGCGCCGAGCATGTGCCCAACAGAACGCCAACCGAGGCGCATCATCGGACGCGCCTCTCACCAGACGGCCGAACCCCGCATAGCCATCGACCTGAAGCAGTCCACGAAAGTCCTTCAGGTGATCAGCCGGATGCCCGGCTTTGCGGTCCTCGCTGTACACGCAGGCCGCGGCTGGATAGCCCGGCCCCTGCCACATGCGGTTATCGACGGCATAGCACCACAGCCGTCCGGTCTTGGTCCGGCCCCGGCCGGGATCGAGCACCGGCAGCGTGGTATCATCGGGCAAACAACCGGGCGAGGCGAGCACCGATTGGCGCCCCAGGTCGGACAACGGCGCCAGCCACCAGCAGGCGCGGCCGACCCAGTTGCACAGCGTCGAGCGGTCCAGCGTAATGCCCTGGCGGGCGACGATTTGCGACTGGCGATACAACGGCAGATGGTCGCTGTATTTGCCGATCAGCACCTGCGCCAGCAGCGCCTCGCTCGCCATGCCGCCGTCGATCGGACGCTCCGGCGCCGGGGCCTGGACGACCGCGCCCTCGCAGGCCCGGCAGCCGTAGCGGGGACGGCGGACCACCTTCACCCGCAGCTGGGCGGGAACGTAGTCCAACATCCCGGCATGGTCTTCGCCGATCTGGTGCAGCGTTCCACCGCAGCACGGGCAGGCTTTGTTGGTGACATCAATGAAGACCTCAATCCTGGGCAAATGCGCCGGCAGCGCGCCACGGTTGCGCTGCGGCGGTGTCGTGATGCGGGGGCTAGGCGCATCCGTTGCCGTGGCGGGCGGCATCGCTGCCTCCAGATCCGCCATCCGGTCAGCCACCGATTGTTCCAGATCCTCGACCCCCTGCCGCAAAGCCTCGTCGTTCAATCGTTCGGAACGGCGACCAAACCGGTTGCGCTGCAAGCCCACGATCTGCCAGCGCAGCCGCTCAATCTCGGCCGGGGCCGCACGCAAGATGGCCTGCAATGTGGCCGGATCGTCGGGCAGAGCGGCAGGCACGGTGAACCTGCCGGGAAGGCTGAGTTGTTGTTGCGAATCGGGTCCAATGAATTTGGCGTGAGCCGACGCTCAGCCTGCCAGGTCCGGGCGCCGTGCCGGTCGCGGCATGCGCCAGTCGATGCCCTCAAGCAACATCGACAACTGTGCCGGGGTGAGCGAGACCCGGCCGGTGTCGGTAACCGGCCAGACAAAGTGGCCCTTCTCGAGCCGCTTGCTGAACAGGCAGATGCCTTGTCCGTCAAACCAGAGCAGCTTGACCAGACCGCCGCGTTTGCCACGGAAGGCGAACAGCGCACCGCCGAACGGATCCTCGTTCAGCGCTTGCTGCGCCAGCAGCGCCAGACCGTCCATGCCCTTGCGCATGTCGGTGTAGCCGCAAGCCAGCCAAATACGCCCGCCTGATGGCAAGCCGATCATCGGCGCAGCGCGTTCACCAGACCGCGTAAGGCGCGTGGATCGATCCGCGCGGGTGCCCGCAGCGTGGTGCCGTCCGGCAACCTGATCTCGATCTGCTCGACCGGTTGCGGGGTTGGCGCAGGCAGCACCGACGGAACAGATGGAACAGGAGCTGCCAACCGATCGTGTTCGGCAATCTCGACACGCGCAAATCGCGCTACCAAGCCGGGTTGTGCTGCCAACAATGATTTGCGCCAGTTGTACAGCAGACCACTGCTGATACCATAACGACGCGCCACAACCGTTGGCGACGCGCCTGGCTCAAGGCTCTCTGCCGCGATCGCTTGCTTCTGCCCAATCGACCAGCGCCGCCGCGGCTCACCGCGGATAATCAGTTCGACCGTGCGGTTGCGTGCGCTCGTACGGGTATGGTACGGGCGATCTCTGCCGAAGTGGCGATTGGGTTGGCGTCCTGGTCCATGCCGACGACGCACCATATCTCCCGCCCGCGCCGCTAGGTGGGCGCGGCGCAACGCTTACGGCTTGTCCCACTGCTGTCCGGAATAGAAACCAGTAGACGAGGCGCATGGCTTGGATTCGGCTGGGTTTTGCGAAGCCCACAGCGAATTGAAGCTCGGAGAGCCCAGGCCATGCCATTCCAGCCTACCGTAGTCGGCCAGTTGATGCGCGCGATATCGCGCGGCGTATTCCGCCAGGCGGTGGTCGGGCGTGCCAAGTGTCGGGCGTGCCAAGTGGGGCGTGCCAAGTGGGCGTGCCAAGTGGGGCGTGCCAAGTGGGGCCTGACCGAGTGGGCGCACCTGGTCGCCTTGGTGGCGGCCCAGATGGCAGGCGCGCGATCGCTTCGAGAGCTGGTGAATTTGCTCGCGCATCATCAGGGCGCATTGGCGCATCTGGGTGTGGGACAGGTGCGGCGTGCGACCTTGGCGGACGCCAATGCGACCCGTCCGACGGCGCCGTTCGAGGCGGTGGCGGCTCACTTGTCGGCGATGGTGGCCCGGCTTTCGCCGGCCCTGGGACGCGATGCCCTGCGACTGATCGACGCGACACGCATCCATGCGGGCCAATTGGTGCGCGCATGGGCGGTCGACGGAGCCATCAAGCTGCACGTGGTGTTCGATCCCATCCTGGGGCGCACGACCTGCTTCGGCGTGACGTCGTCGCACGTCAGCGACATCACCATGGCCAAGGCGTTCCCGATCGAGGCCGGTCTCACCTACGTGTTCGATCTCGGCTATTACGCCTACGACTTCTGGGCTCGCCTGCAGGCGGCACGGTGCCGGTTCGTGACGCGGCTGAAGGTGAACACGCCGGTTACCGTGCTGCGCACGCGCCGGGTTCCCAAATCGGCAAGTCACATCCTGAAAGACCAGATCGTGCGTCTGCCCGAGCGCATCGCCTCGAGCCGGCGCAACCCGTATCAGGGGCCGGTGCGGCTGGGACGGTGAAGATCAGCACCGGCCGGGTGCTGATCCTGGTAACCAACGATCTGAAGGCATCCGCTGGCGCGATTGCCGATCTCTACAAGGCGCGCTGGCAGATCGAGCTGTTTTTCAGGTGGATCAAGCAAAACCTTCGGCTGCAGCGCTTCCTCGGCAGCAGCCACAATGCGGTAAGCTTGCAGATCCTGGCAGCGCTCATCGCGTTCTTGCTGGTTCGGCTGGCACAGCTGCGTGGCCGGACCGCATTGTCGACCCAGGCCGCATTCCGCCTGATCGGCGCCGCACTTATGCAACGCAGGTCGCTCGATGCACTGCTTCACCCGCCACCAGAGCCGATCCCCGCGCCACCGTCCTGCCAATTCATTCTGGGGTTCTAATGAGCCATTCCGGACAGCAGTGGCCTTGTGCCGGGCATGACGGAAATGAGCCCGGGCATGACGGAAATGGGCCGGGGTATGACGGAAATGGGCCGGGGTGGCGGAGCGCACGGCGGGTGGGGTAGCCGGTCTCTCCGTCAGGCGTTGGTGCCGCCGTCAATGGTCAGGTTCGAGCCGGTGATATAGGACGACTCTGGACCGGCGACGAACGCCACCAACGCCGCGACGTCGTCCACACTGCCGTAGCGGTTGAGCGCGGTGGCGGCCTTCTGGGGAACGGCCCATTCGCCGGCAGCGGGATTCAGTTCGGTGTCGATCGGGCCGGGCTGGATGTTGTTGACGGTGATGCCGCGGTCCCCGACCTCCCCGGCCAAGCCCTGCGCGAACATCTTGATAGCTCCCTTGGTGGCGGCATAGGCGCACGAGGCCGGGGGTCATCACGCGCTCACCTACGCATGAGCCGATCATGATGATGCGGCCGCCATTGTTCATGTGCTTCAGCGCCGCCTGCGTCGCGAGGAACGTGCCGCGGATGTTGACGTCGATGACGCGGTCCAGTTCCTCCAGCGTCGTGTCCCCGAATTTTTTCGGAATGGCGGTGCCGGCGTTGTTCACAAGTACGTCGAGGCCGCCAAAGGTGGCGACGGTTTTTTCGACCGCGGCCTTGACGGCGGCGGCGTCGGCGGCGTCCGCCTGGATCGCGATTGCCTTGCCGCCGGCGCGTTCGATGGCGCTTAACGACGGACGCGGCGGCATCTGCGCCCTTCGTGTAGGTGATGGCGACCTCGGCTCCGTCGGCGGCAAGACGTTTGGTGATCGCGGCGCCGATGCCACGCGAGCCGCCAGTGACGAGCGCAATTTTGCCTTCGAGTTTCTTCGGCATTGTCATGCTCCTTGCAGGTCGGCGGGAGGGTGGCATCATTCGGTTCAGGGCGATACGGTTCGGTGAGCCGGTGGAGCGGTGGGGCGGCTGGTAGTATGTCAACGGTCAGAGGCTTTTTGTCGTGCGCCTGGGGGCCGGTATCCGCCGGGGTGAGCGCTGGATTCCCGCGTTCGCGGGAATGACGATACTCGCGGAAAGACGGTATGAGAGGGATGACGATTTGGGTGAGCGTGAAAGTGACGACCTGGTGGATAGGATCGATGGCATTGATACGAATTAGTGATGCTATAAGCGGCGAGCTGCCTCCCCGAGCCGTCCCGGCAAGGGGAAGGGGAGCGACGGGCCGCGTCGGCAGGTGGTGGATCGCCGCGTGGCTGATGGCGCTCAGCGTGGTGCCGATGGCGGGTGACGCGCGTGCCGCGGCATTGCCGGTGAGCGGGACGTGGATCATCCGGGATCTCGTGCTGCGCATCTTCGACTGCGAGAGTCGGGTTTGCGGCCGGATCGTGTGGCTCCGCAATCCTGCCCGGCGGCCTTCGCAGTGCGGCTTGACGATCGTCTGGGGCCTGACAGCGAAAGGTCCGAATGAATGGGACGAGGGTTCGATTCTCGATCCCGACAAGCAGACGGTGTATCGGCTGTCGGCGAGGTTCGAGCCGGATGGCACGCTCCATGCGCGGATATTCAAGGGTGTGCCGCTGCTGGGCCGGACGGAGGTTCTGCGGCGGGTCGATCTGCGGGAGTATAGCGGACAGTGCTGATTAGCCGGGGTGGGCGTGCGCGTGGGGCGAGATCCTGGTTGGGGCGGCGCATGGCGGCGGGCCGGTCTGATACGACTGCCTGGGCGGGCGTCCGTGTGTTTGGGCGGTAGCGAAGACGTGGATGGCCGGGACAAGCCTGGCTTGTCCCGGGCATCCACGACTCCCTGCCACAACATCCACCATGGGCCGCCACAACAAGCCTCACGATACACTCAGAAGCAATCACCGCGCCTGTCTTGTCCCCACTGTCGTGCGGTGCGCGCTGGCGGGCAGGGTCGCCATCGCATCCCGATGCTCGTTCTGGTCGCGCCCGGCGACGGGCGATCGCAAACCATCCGGGACGACGTCGCCGAGTTGCGCATACTGGGTCCCCATCGCAACGCCATGTTAACAAAGGCGTTGCGGTTGGTCCGTGAACTGAGGGAATCCAGCGGCGGCCGTGCAGTCCCGGACTCGCCGGGATGGGGGAATGACGCAGTCGTTTCCGAGCGACTCCTTGGAATGCTCCCGTACGCCCGATCAGTAATAGTAATAGCGCCCATGCCGATAGTTGCGGTGACGATAGTAGTGACCCTTGTAGTGATACGGGTAATAGCGGCCGTGGTAATAATAGACCTCGCTCAACAGGCCGTTGGTAAACGCGGGCACCGCTAGCGGTGCGGCGGTGATGACGGGACCAGCCGCCGCCTCTTGCGACGCGACGACGCTCAGCAGGCCAGCCACGACCAGGATTGACGGCAGGATAAGGCGACGCATACGGGACCTCCGATCAGCAAGATGTTATACCAGCAGGCGCGCAGACTCAGCCATAACGCCATTCCCGCGCCCATATCGTCATTCCGAGCCCGCATCGTCATTCCCCGCCGACATCGTCATTCCGCACCGACATCGTCATTCCGTCCCCACATCGTCATTCCCGGCCCCATATCGTCATTCCCGGCCCCTATCGCATTCCGGGCCCCATATCGTCATTCCCGCTTGCGCGCATAGGCGCTAAAATACCTGTGGCATACGTTGATATTGGCGTTTTCGTCGGGGCGGCATCATGCAGATGCCGTCTGAGCGTGGCGCTGCATTGTCGCCAGCGCGACAGGTTGGTGGCATGGCTTGCAGCAGGTGGCGCGCAACTGTCGCAGCAGACGCCAGACGCCGGGCCTGGTCAGGCGGTGCAGGCCGAGCGGGGAGAGGCCGGGCGGCGAGCATCCTTGGGGGAGAGGCCTTGGGGGAGAGTTCCTCGAGCTCATCGATGATGGGCTCGAGCAGAAGGATGCTGAGAAGATGCGCCAGCACGTAAGGCCTGGCGGAGCGTGCATCGGTGCCCGGCGGCGGTTGCAGACCGATCACCGATTTCAGTCGTTTGAACGCCAGCTTGACCCGCCATCGCAAGCGGTAGAGGGCCAGCACATCCTCGGCGGACCAGTGATCGGCTGGCAACGAGGTGATCAGGATCACCCATCCGGCGGCAGTCAGCGTTGCGGTCGAGATCTGGTAGCGCTCTCGTTGCGCCTCGCGGCGCGCCTTGCGCCGTGCGGCCGCCCGCGCGGGCTTTTTGATGGCCACCATGCGCAGGGCAAGCGGCGGGGCAAGCAAGCGGCGGGGCAAGCGGCGGGGCAAGCGGCGGGGCGTGGTTGCGGCCGAGCCGGATGGTGCGGTCGATCAGGCCGTGCGCCGCCGCGCGGCGCAACTCACGCGGCAGATCGAGCGGCTCGTCGTCGGCGTCCAGCCAGCGCGCGCTCCTCCAGCCGGCACGCACCAGCAGATCGGCGCCGGCGGCCAGCACATTGGCCATGCGATCCGGTTTCAGATAGACCCGATCGGCGATGCGGATCTCACCCGCCACGACCGGCACCCCACCGGCACCCGGTCCAGCCGCTCGCCTTCGTGCTGGTCGGTGGGTTCGAAAAAGCCGAAGCGCTCGCTGGGCAGGTCGAACGCGGCGTGGATGCGCCACAGCTTGTTGTTGACGCGGGCATCGGCGCTGGCCTGCGGCACCGCGGTGGCATCGAGGATGCGGATGATGCGCCGGCGGCTGATCTTCGGCGCGGCAGAGTTCAGCAGCTGACCGATCAGCGCGGTCAGCCACCCGCCGCACTGACGCAACCGATACAGCAGCGCGACATTGGAGATGTCGGTCAGGCCGCTCGCGCTGGCCCACGCGGCGGTGCCGCGCAGGCCGTGCACGCCGAGGCAATAGGCCAGCACCAGCCGCAACAATGTTGTTGCATCGGGGATCACGCGGGCGCGCCGCAAGGCCTTGCTGGCGCGGGCGCTTCGGTTCAGCGCCGCGGCACCGCCGAGCTGCGCGACGATGCCGGGCCAGTCCTCGTTGTCGAGCCGCGAATCGGGAGTCATCCGATGCTCGAATCGAAACCGAGTCCGCTATGCAAGCCCTATTTTAGCGCCTATGCGCGAGAGCGGGAATCCACGTCTCACCCGGCGGACACCTGCCTCATGGTCACGACGAATAGAATCAACGCGTCTGCCTCCCGGTACTACCGGCGCAATCCGCCGCCCGGAAGCGGGGCATTCAGCCGTACCCGTCTCACATGGACCGTTCAATGACATCATCGCGGAAATCGTGTGGATTCGACGCCCGCCTAACAAGAGGCAGATACATTTTGCCACATTGACGATTGAAGTTGAGCTGTCCGTGCGTGCCGTCGATAACCGCGGGTCAAGATTGAACTCCGAAGAGCGAGCCGGAGATTGCATGCCGATCCGCTCCAGGAACCTCCCGCTATCCCGGCTGGATCGCGTGACGCATGGCGAACCGCGTGGATGATGATCTCGGTGTCCGTGGAAATCAGATAGCGGTAAGGCAACGCGGTCATCCGGCGGATGGTCGGATCATCCGTGCGCGTGCCGACGCCGGGATGGAGCAACAAAAGCTCGATTATCGCTTGGATGCGGGCCTGAACGCGCCGGGCACCCTGCGCCGAATGGGCCGCGATGTAATCGAGAATTGCGTCAACATTGGCAAGCGACAGAAGGGTATAACGGAGCTTCACAAACCGTGCTTGCCCACGCGGCTCGCACTTGCGCGTCGCTCGCGAATTCGCCGCGCTCGCCGGCGGATTTTGAGGCGGCGATAGCGGCGCATTCGTCCGCCGAGAGCACCACCGGTGGCCCGTCATCCGTCCCCGCCAGCCGCAACACGGCCCGGGCGACGTTATCCTGCTCGTCCGGCGACAGGTTGCGTACGGCGGCAAACGCATCATCGAGAAGCTTTGTCATCCCTGGAATGTAGCGCGGCATGATTAGAAAACAAACCGCAACGCAGAATCCGTTTATGGAAACCCGCGGCTATAGAAGGTCGCACTATGCCAACAGCGCCGCGAAAGCCATCTCCCATGCGCGTACACCCTTAGCAAAAGTCTGCGCCGTATCAATCATCACCAATTCCGTTGCATCGTAAATCTGTGGTCGTCTAAAAGGATCGGCGCGCCCTGCATTAATCTCCTCACCTTCCATCATGCTAATGGTGTTGCCATTAAAGCATGATCGTTTGAGGTTGAATTACCGGGGCGGAGGGATTCCGGCGCGGCTGCGCATCTGATTGAGGTGCAGGCTGGAGCGGAGGCCAGCCTGCATGGGAGCTCCCTACTCGTTCGACCTGCGAGAGCGCGTCGTTGCCGCGGTTGCCGGCGGCATGGGCCGGCAGAAAGCGGCGGCACATTACCGGGTCAGCCATTCCTCGGCGATCCGCTGGACCAGGCGGAAGGCCGGGACGGGCAGTCCGGCAGCGTTGCCGATGGGCGGCAAGAAGCCGTTCGCGCTGGCGGACGAAGAGGCATGGATACGGGCCCGGGTGGCGGAGAAGCCGGACATCACCGGCCGCGAACTGCTGGCGGAGCTCACCGGGCGCGGTATGGACGTCAGCTACTACGGCGTCTGGCATTTCCTTGATCGCGCTGGGTCTCAGCTTCAAAAAAAGCCTGCGCGCCAGCGAACAGGACCGCGCCGATGTCGGCTCGGCGGCGCCAGCAGTGGAAGCAGCGGCAAGGCAAGGTTTCCGCCGCGCGGCTGGTGTTCATCGATGAAACCTGGGCCAAAACGAACATGACCCGCACTGCACGGCCGCTGCGCCAAAGGTCAGCGGCTGGTCGCCAAGGTCCCGCACGGCCATCGCAGGACGCTGACCTTCGTGGCAGGTCTGCGCTGTGACGGCATCATCGCGCCCTGCGTGTTCGATGGGCCGATCAATACCGAGAGCTTCCTCGCCTGGGTGGTGCAGTTCCTGGTGCCGAGCTTGCGGCCCGGCGACATCGTGGTGATGGACAATCTGAGCAGCCACAAGGACCCGGCGATACGGCGGGCGATCCGCGATGCCGGGGCCAAGCTGTTCTTCCTGCCCCATACAGCCCGGACCTGAACCCGATCGAGCAGGCGTTCGCCAAGCTGAAGACCCTGCTGCGCAAGGAAAACGCCCGCAGCTTCGAGCAGGTCGAGACCGCGATCGGCAAGCTTCTCAAACAGCTCACGCCGGCGGAGTGCCGTAACTTCTTCAGCGAAGCGGGATACGCGTCAACCTGAAGCTATCATGCTTTAACGCCCAAGCAGACGAGACGCAGTCATGCCACGTATTTTCCCACCAGCGACGCCGTCATCACCACCGTAATCGCACGAGACACTATCGGCCCTTCTGGATCGGTGGGATTGTTCAAAGCGTAATCATGCGCGTTCAGAGGTGAGCGGTTCCCGTCATACGACCCATACTGCGCAGCGGGAACCCGCAGATCGTGGCCGATCAGCACCGCGACGGGCATCGACGTGCCGTCATGCACGACCGTCGCCGGCGTCAGCACGTCCAGCCGTTCGAACAGCGACGCCGACTGGCTGCGAATTCGGTCCGCATCGCCCGGCCCGATGACCAGCAGGTCACGCCCGGCAAACGATGCCAGCGGATGCACCAGTCCGAACTGGCGTGCGTCCGGGTCCAGCACGGTCACCACCACGTCAGGACCGAGCGCATACGCGATCTTCCCCGCGTCCCGCCAGTTCGGCACGCCGACCACCACTCCTGGTGCCAGCAGCCCCCGCGCGGCAAGCTGCGTGCGCAGCGAGGTCCAGTCGATCGCCTCGATATCCGGGTCCTGCTTCGCGACGGCGGCGATTACCGGATGCAGCCAGTCCAGCCGCACCTGCGTAGACACCACGGCGACCGCCCCGACCACGAAAACCGCCGTGCCCAGCAGTCCCGTCCGCAGCCACCGGGCTTCGATCCGCTTGGCGATCCAACCTCCGAGCAGCGGGAACAGCATCAGGTAGCCGGGGGCCGCCCAGTGGAACAGGACCCGCTGGCTGGACCAGGCGGCGATTGCGACAAATGCAACGATAGGCGGTGCGCCGAGGCAACAGAGCAGCCAGCTTCGCCACGCCTCCGGTCCGCGGCGCAGCGCGGCCACGAACGCGACCATCATCGGCAGCCAGATCCAGGGCAGCACGAACAGCGCCTCTCCGCCCAACACGACGAATGACTGGCCGGGTCGGAACCGCATCCCACCGGCGCGGTCGCCCTGAAACGCGAAAGACGCCCAGCCATGCGTCGCGTTCCACACCACCACCGGCGAGAACACCAGGCCGGCGATCGCCACCGCCAGCACAGGGCTCCGGCCGGGCCAGCCAGCGGCGGTGCGTCGGACTGGTCAGCAGATAGAACGGCCGCGCCGCACGGTCACCAGCACTGCCGAATATTTCGAGAACAGGGCGAGCCCGGCGCACAGCCCCGCGCCGCCCCACCACGCCGCGGCAATCCGTCCACGCGCCGGCAACGCGTGCACCAGGCAGATCGCGCCGCCGAGCAGCGCGCAATCCAGCGGCCCGTCGGGCAGTACCCAGCTGCCCGTCGTCACGCCGAACACCGGCGACAGGTTCAGCGTGACCGCCGCCCACAACCCGGCCGGTTCGCCGGCAACCGCGTGCCGAGCCGGTACATCAGCCAGGTGGACAGCGCGAAGAGCAGGATGAACGGCAGGCGCACCGCCAGCGGCGCCTCGCTGCCCAGCAGATGCGCCGCCGCCCACTGCATCCACCAGGACGCCGGCGGATGATCGAAATAGCCGAGCCGCAGGCTGCGTCCGGCCGCCACCATGTAGCTTTCGTCGACGCCCAGGCCGAGCGCCCAGGCGAAGACGAGGCGGATGATGGTGGTTGCGGCGATCAGCCAGAGAACGGTTTGCGTGGTGCGGGCGGACACCCCCCACCCCGGCCCTCCCCCGCAACGGGGGAGGGAGTCGAGTGTCAACCTTGCTTATCCTTCGACAACGCGCTGTGTTTGCACGCCAAGTCCTTCGACCGATAGCCGCATCGTCTGGCCGGGCTTCAGGAAGATCGGGTGTGGGCTTCTTGCCGGAGCCGACACCCGGCGGCGTGCCGGTGGAGATGATGTCGCCGGGATAGAGCGTGATGAAGTGGCTGGTGTAACTGACCAGCTTGCGGCAATCGAAGATCATCGTCTGCGTGGTGCCGTCCTGCATGCGCTTGCCGTCGACTTCGCACCACATGTTCAGGTTCTGCGGGTCGGGAACTTCGTCCTTCGTCACCATCCAGGGTCCGGTGGGGCCGAACGTGTCGCAGCCCTTGCCCTTGTCCCAGGTGCCGCCGCGCTCCAACTGGAATTCCCGCTCGCTCACATCGTTGCAAACGCAATATCCGGCGACGTGATCCATGGCCTCGTGCTCCGGCACGTAGCGCGCGGTCTTGCCGATGACGATGCCAAGCTCGACCTCCCAGTCCAGCTTCTTCGAGCCGCGCGGCATTTTCACGTCGTCGTTCGGGCCGGAGAGCGCGCCGAGCGACTTCAGGAAGACGATCGGCTCCTTGGGGATCGGCATGCCGGATTCCTCCGGCGTGGTCGGCGTAATTCAGGCCGATGCAGACGAAATTCACCGGCCGCGCGACACAGGAGCCGAGCGCGGCGTGCCGGCATCGACCTTCGGCAGCGTTTTCGGGATCGAGGCGCGCAGCATGGCGCAGCGCAGCGTCGCGACAGCGCGAACCCATCGATGTCGCGCACCACGGAGGAAAGGCAGCGGATCGTGCCGTCAGCGTCGAGCAGGCCCGGCTTCTCGGCGCCGGCCCGGCCATAGCGCAGAAGTTTCATTTGAATTCTCCTGTTACAGCGTCATGCCGCCGTCGATCACGATCGCCTGCCCGGTGACGAACTGCGCTTCGTCGCTGGCCAGATAGACGGCCAGCGCCGCGATTTCCTCCGGTGCGCCAAGCCGGCCCATCGGCTGGCGGGCCAAGAAACGCCGCGCGCGCCGCTTCCTCCGATCCCGCCTGCGCGGCGTTTTCGGCGATGCGCGCATCCAGGCTGGGCGTGTGCACCGTACCGGGGCAGATGCAGTTGCAGCGGATGCCGCGCGTGACGAAATCGGCCGCCACCGACTTGGTCAGCCCGATGACGGCCGCCTTGGTGCGCCGAATAGATGCAGCGGTTGACCACGCCTTTCACGCTGCTGGCGACCGAGGCCATGTTGATGATGGAACCGCTGCCGCGTTCCAGCATCGCCGGCAGGAAGGCCTGGATGGTGCGCAACATCGAGCGCACGTTCAGATCGAACGCCAGGTCCCATTCTGCATCGGTGGCATCCAGCACGGTGCCCTGGTGCACGATGCCGGCGCAGTTGAACAGGATATCGACCGGGCCCGCATCGGCCGCCGCACGGCCGATGTCGACGGCGTGCAGCACGTCCAGCTTGGCGGTGCGAATGGTCGTCCGAGGCAATCTCGTGCAGCTTGTCCTCGTTCACGTCGGTGGCGATCACCTGGGCGCCGGCGGCGGCGAAGGCGAGCGCGGTGGCGCGCCCGATGCCTTGCGCGGCGGCGGTGACGAATGCGGTCTTGTTGGCGAGGCGTTGCATGGATGCCCCCTCCCCCGAGCCCCCTCCCGCAACGGGAGGGAGAGAAGGATTCAGTGGTTGTTGCGGGATTCGCCGCGGGCTTCGATGACGTTCAGGTACAGCGTCGCCGGCTCCAGGCAGGCGCCGGTGCCAAGCTGGCCGACCATGCTGCGGTAGATCTCCTCCCACGGCGTCTTGTGATCGAACCTGCGGCGGCGTCCAGGCGGCGCGGCGCTGCTTCCAGCTCGCCGGGCGGCAGCAGCACATCGACTTTGCGGTTGTTCAGATCGATGCGGATCTTGTCGCCGGTCTTCAGCAGCGCGAGTCCGCCGCCCACCGCCGCTTCCGGCGTGACGTTCAGGATCGACGGGCTGCCCGAGGTGCCGGACTGCCGCCCGTCACCCATGGTCGGCAGCGTTTCGATGCCGTGCTTCAGCAGTGCTCGCCGGCGGCTGCATGTTCACCACCTCGGCGCTGCCCGGATAACCCACCGGGCCGCAGTTGCGGATGATCAGCACCGACTGCTCGTCGCAGCCCAGGTTCGGGTCCTCGATCCGCTCGTGGTAGTCCTCCGGGCCTTCGAACACCACCGCCTTGCCCTCAAACACGTTCGGATGCGCAGGGTCGGACAGGAACCGCTTGCGGAAACTCCTCGTCGATGACACTGATCTTCATCACCGCGCTGTCGAACAGGTTGCCGGACATCACCACGTAGCCGGCCGCCTCCTTCAGCGGCTTGTCGTAGGCGCGGATCACCTCGCGATCGGGGTCCGGCACGCCTTCCAGGTTCTGCGGCCAGCGTCTTGCCGGTGACGGTCATCGACGTCGCCGTGCAGCTTGCCGGCGTTCAGCAGTTCCTTCAGCACGGCCGGCACGCCGCCGGCACGATGGAAGGCCTCACCCAGGAAGCGGCCGGCCGGCTGCAGATCGACCAGCAGCGGGATTTCGGGTCCCAGCCGCTGCCAGTCCTCGACCGTGTGATCGACGCCCATGTGCCGGGCGATCGCCACCATGTGGATCGGGCAGTTGGAGGACGCGCCGAGCGCCGCGGCGGCGACCACCGCGTTCTCGAACGCCTTCTTCGTCATGATATCCGACGGGCGCAGGTTCTCGTGCACCATGCGAACGATCCGCCGGCCGGTCTCGAACGCCATCTGACCACGCTCGCGGTACGGGCCCGGAATAGCGGCGCAGCCCGGCAGCGACATGCCCAGCGACTCCGCCAGGCTGTTCATCGAGGTCGCGGTGCCCATGGTGTTGCAGTGGCCCGACCGACGGCGCGGAGGAGGCCACCATCTTCATGAATTCCTCGTAGTCGATCTTGCCCTCGGCGTAGA
Organism: uncultured Pseudomonadota bacterium; assembly: GCA_963810715.1. Classification (GTDB taxonomy): domain Bacteria; phylum Pseudomonadota; class Alphaproteobacteria; order Acetobacterales; family Acetobacteraceae; genus DATDIC01. The sequence continues at coordinate 278,412 of CAWEOZ010000010.1, forward strand.
GCTTGCGCCCTTCCCACACGATGGTGCCGGAGCCGGAGAGGCGGCCCTGCCACCAGCCGTCCAGCATCGGCCCGCCGGACAGCACGATGGCCGGAATATTCACCGTGGCCGCGCCCATCAGGCAGGCCGGGGTGGTCTTGTCGCAGCCGGTGGTCAGCACGACGCCGTCCAGCGGATAGCCGTGCAGCACCTCGACCAGCCCGAGATAGGCGAGGTTGCGGTCCAGCGCGGCGGTCGGTCGCTTGCCGGTCTCCTGGATCGGATGCAGCGGGAATTCCAGCGGAATGCCGCCGGCGTCGCGGATGCCGTCGCGCACGCGCTTTGCCAGATCGAGATGGTGGCGGTTGCACGGCGCCAGGTCGGAGCCGGTCTGCGCGATGCCGATGATCGGCTTGCCGCCCTGCAACTCCTCGCGCGTGAGACCGTAATTGAGGTAGCGCTCGACATAGAGCGCGGTCATTGCGGGGTCTGCGGGATTGTCGAACCAGCGGCGGCTGCGCAGCCGCTTGTCGCTGCCATTGTCTCTCGCCATGGAGCCCTCCCGCTGCCAAGTCCGGTCGAAAGTGGCGCCCGGCGCTTGCGGGTGTCAACCGGGCACCCATCCCCTATAATCAGGCCGTCAACCGGAGTTTTTCCATGCAGCCAGCGCCGTTTCCCGTGATCGAGATTGCCGGCCCGCCGCGCGAGCGCGGCCGACGAGTACGGGGGCGCCGCCGCGGACCGGATCCACCGCTCGGCGGAAATATATCTGACGGCTTTCGAGCAGCAGAAGCTGGGGGCGGCCCGGGTGCGCGCCCTGGTGGAGGACATGCTTCCGGTCATCCAGCGTTTCGAGCCCACCTACCTGGACGAGATGCGGGGCATTGCCGAAGGGGCGAAATGCCCGCTGCACCATGTGGTGGTGGTGAACGCGCGGACCGAGCTGCTGGCTGAAGCGCGGCGGACCGCGGAGCCGGACGGATGCACCGGCGCGGTTGTGCTGCGTGAGGCGTCGGCGGACGGGCAGGTGCTGCACGGGCAGAACTGGGACTGGCGGGCCGAGTGCGCGGAAACCGGCGTTGTGCTGCGCATCCGGCGAGAGGACGGGCCGGACGTGCTGACATTCACGGAAGCCGGGGGGCTCGCGCGCTGTGGCATGAACGCCGCCGGGATCGGGTTGACCGCCAATTTCCTGTCATCCGACCGCGACCAGAAGCGGGCGGGAGTGCCGCTGGTGCTGCTGCGCCGGAAGGCGCTGGAGAGCGCGCATTTCGCACTTGCCATCAAGACGATCTATGCGACACCCAAGACGGTTTCCAACAATATCATGCTCAGCCACGCGGGCGGTGCGGCGCTGGATATAGAAAGCGCGCCGGACGAAAGTTTTCTGGCGCAGCCGGTTGGCGGCCTGCTGGTGCACGCCAACCATTTCGAGAATACCGCGGCGCTTGCAAAGCTGAAGGATACCGGCCTGCCGACCACGCCGGATTCCGCGTACCGTGCGGAGCGGGTGCGCAGCGCGCTCGGCCGCAGTCGTGGACGGATCACGATAAACGACCTGAAGGCCGCATTCTTCGACGATTTCGCCACGCCCTATTCGGTCTGCCGGCCGCCTCGCCCCGCCGCTACCGGCGACAATCTTTCGGCAACCGTGATGATGATCGTGATGAAGCCGGCGGAAGGATGGATGGAGATCTGCCCACTGCCGGCAATGAACCGGCAGTTCACCCGCTACTCGTTGAACGCTGCACCCGCGCTGGCCGCCGCGGCTGAATGACGGGACCGGCTGACCGCGCCATCCTGGTCACCGGCGCGGCCAGCGGGATCGGCGCGGCGGTCTGCCGGGCGCTGGCGGTTCCCGGCACGGCCATCGCCGTGCATACCCGCCGCAACCGTGCCGGCGCGGAGGCGGTCGCCGCTGCGGCCAGCACGGCCGGCGCGCAGACCGTAACGCTGCTGGGCGATCTTGCCGATCCGCCCACCGCCGCCGCGCTGGTGGAAGCGACCATCGCCCAGTTTGGCCGCCTGGACGTGCTGGTCAGCAATGCCGGTTTCGCCGACCGGACGCCGATCGCGTCCTTGACCGATCAGGCCATGGCAGCATCTGTCGAAGCCATCCAGGGCGCGTTCCTTCGTCTGACGCGCGCCGCGATCCCCCATCTGCGTGCGTCCCCGGCCGGCCGGGTGGTTGCGGTGTCCAGCTTCGTCGCGCACGTGTTCCGCCCCGGCACGGCGGTGTTCCCCGCCTCCGCCGCCGCGAAAGCGGGTCTGGAGGCGCTGGTGAAGGCGCTGGCGATGGAGCTTGCCGCGTCAGGCGTCACGGTGAACGCGGTGGTGCCGGGCTTCATCCGCAAGGACCCGGGGGCCCACGCGGCGGTCGACCCGTCGCCGGTTGGCCCAGCAGCTCGCCGCCGTTCCGCTGGGCCGGGTGGGATTGCCGGAGGAGGTGGCGGCGGCGGTCGCGTTCCTGGCGTCACCGGCAGCCGGATACATCACCGGTACGATGCTGCGCGTGGATGGCGGCTTGGCGATGTAAGCGGCTACCTGCTACCTCGCCGCCCATGTCTCTTCTGGTGATCTCCGGGGCGGTCATCCGCATGGGCGGCCGCGTGCTGCTCGATCGCGCCGACCTTACGGTCGGGCCGGGGCAGCGCGTCGGGCTGGTGGGCCGCAACGGCGCCGGAAAATCGACCCTGCTGCGTGCCATTGCCGGCGAGGTGGGGCTGGATGGTGGGGAACTGCGACTGGCGTCGCGCGCCCGCCTGGGCCAGGTGCGGCAGGAAGCACCAGAGGGCGATGCCAGCCTGACCGACGTGGTCCTGCAAGGTGATCCGGAACGCCTGGCCCTGCTGGCAGAGGCCGAGACCGCGCCACCGGAAAGGCTGGCGGAAGTGCACGAGCGGCTGCGGGCGATCGGGGCGGACTCCGCGCCGGCCAGGGCGGCCTCCATCCTGGCGGGGCTCGGGTTCGACGAGGCGGCGCAGGCTCGTCCGGTTGGATCGTTCTCCGGCGGCTGGCGAATGCGGGTCGCTCTGGCCACGGTGCTGTTCGCCAGTCCCGACCTGCTGCTGCTCGACGAGCCGACCAATCACCTCGATCTGGAAGCGACGCTCTGGCTGGAAGGGTGGCTGGCGCGGTTCCCCGGCGCCGCGCTGATCGTATCGCATGATCGCGGGCTGCTGGACCGCGCGGTGGAAGCGATCGCGCATCTCGAACGCGGCAAGATCAGCCTGACGCCCGGCGGGTTCGAGGAGTTCGTGCGCATCCGCACGGAACGTGCCCTGGCACAGGTCCGCGCCGCCGAGCGGGTGGCGGCGGAGCGCGCGCACATCCAAAGCTTCATCGACCGGTTCCGCTACAAGGCCAGCAAGGCGCGCCAGGCGCAGGCGCGCATCAAGGCGCTGGCCCGGCTGCCGGTGATCGAGACGGTGATCGACGAAGCTCCGACCCGCTTCGCATTCCCCGAACCGGCGCGCATCGCGCCGCCGATCCTCGCGCTGGATCGCGTGGCGGTGGGCTATGACGGAACAGCCGGTGCTGCGGGACGTCTCGCTGTCGCGTGGATACCGATGACCGGATCGCGCTGCTGGGCGCCAACGGCAACGGCAAATCCACTCTCGCGCGGCTGCTGGCCGGGCGCCTGGCGCCGATGGCGGGCGAGCTGCGGCGCGGGCCGAGGCTGCGCGTCGGGTATTTCGCCCAGCACCAGCTCGAAGAACTCGTGCTGGACGAAACTGCGCTGGCCCACATGGCCCGCGCGCTGCCGCGCGCGACTGAGACGCAGGCGCGCGCGCAGCTTGCCCGCTTCGGCCTGGACGCCGACCGGGCGAACGACGCCGGTCGGGAAACTGTCGGGCGGGGAGAAGGCGCGGCTGCTGCTGTCGCTGGCCACGCGCGACGCGCCGCAATCTGCTGATCCTGGACGAGCCGACCAACCATCTGGACATCGATGCGCGCGAGGCGCTGGTGAAGGCGCTGGCGGACTTCCGGCGGCGCCGTGCTGCTGATCACGCACGATCCGCACCTGGTGGAGCTGGTGGCGGAGCGGCTGTGGCTGGTTGCGGACGGAACCGTGCGGCCGTTCGATGGCGACCTGGACGATTATCGCGCGCTGCTGGCCGAACGGGCGCGTCCGTGCCGCCGCCGCTGATGCGCCGCGCCGGCGGGATGAGCGGAGGCGAGCGGGCGGAGACCCGCGCCGCATTGGCGCCGCTTCGCCGCCGCGCGCGCGACGCCGAGGCGCTGCTGGCGAAGCTGGCCGCGCGAACGCGCGGCGATGGAAAGGCGACTGGCAGATCCATCGATCTACGTGCCGGGGCAGGCCGACGAGATCACCGCCGCCAACACGCGGCTGGCGGTGATCGCGCGTCAGACCGAGCAAGCCGAAATGGACTGGCTTGCTGCGCAGGAAGCGCTGGAAGGGACACTATAGCGATATCCGTGTTCAACGTGGGAAAGCCGCGTGTGCGGAACGAAATCAACTCTATTAGCGCAGACGCCGATCGAGCAGCGACAAGCTTTGGTCTGCACTTCAGCTTTCCCCTATTATAACTATCCCTATTATTTAGCATCAGTGGTTTCGAGCGGGAGGCCTTTTGCCGGAACGAGCTCCCTCACGAAAAAACGTTTGGACATGTGTATTAACCTTTAAGAGTCCGTCCGGAAAGTTCACGCGGGATTACAGAGCTTTCGCAGCATGAGGCGAATCGAGGCGAGGTGGATGAACGCGACGGCGTTGCGGGTCAGGTTTTCGAAATCCTTGGCCAGGGGGCGGCAGCGATTGAGCCATGCGAAGGTCCGCTCGACCACCCATCGTCTGGGAAGCACCTCGAACCCCTGCGCCCGATCCGAGCGCTTCACGATCTCGACGGAGAGTTGTGAAAGCAGCTTCGCCAGCGCGGTGCGGAACTGCCGCCCCTGGTAGCCAGCGTCGGCGAACAGCTTCAACAGGAACGGGAACAGCCCGAACAGGCGGGAGAACACCAGAACGCCACCGTCGCGATCCTGGATGTCCGCCGGATGCACGACCACGTTCAGCAAGAGGCCGATCGTATCGACCAGGATGTGCCGCTTCTTGCCCTTGATCTTCTTGCCAGCATCGTAGCCGTTCGGGTCGATGCGGGCCCCCCTTTTTCAGCGCCTTTCACGCTTTGGCTGTCCAGCACACAGGCGGTCGGGCTCGCTTCCCGACCAAGCTTTTCACGGCACTTGACGTACAGCGTGTGATGGATCCGCTGCAGCGTGCCGTCGTAGTTCCAGCGGTCCAGATAGTCATGCAGTGTACTCTTCGGCGGAAGGTCCTTGGGGACATAGCGCCACTGGCATCCCGTGCTCAACACATACATGATGCCGTTGACCACTTCGCGCTCATCGACCCGACGGTTGCGCCCGCCGTGTTTGGCTGGTGGGATCAGCGGTACCACGTGCACCCATTCCTCGTCGGTCAGGTCGCTCGGATAGCGCTGCTTGTCGCGGTTGTAACGGGCGCGGTTCTCGGTCGTCCACATTCAGCATCTCGCGAATCGGTGCCGCGAATAAACTCACGGAAATCCGCGTCGGATCAAGGGGTTCGGCTGGCTTCCGGTAACAAATTCAAAGAACTCGCGAACTTACCGGACAGACACTTAGCACGGGCGACAATGAAGGGTTCCGATGCAGGAATCGCTTGAGTTATATGCCGCTGTTTTAAGTTTATTACGGATTCGGCTGAAATGTCTGCTTCCCACCCAAATCCGCCGTTACGTCACCTCCAAAATTGCGGTTGAGCCCGCGCGGAGGCTGACTGACTGAACCGGGCTCGGAGCGGATAGCAAATGTGGGTATCAAGGCTCGGCCCGTGTGCCGTGCTTTACCGAACCGACGGCCGCGACAAGCGATCGATCGGCCTTGCGGCCAACTCCAAGGCGGTTGTCCCGCCAAGGCCAACCTGCGGCACAACGAGCATGTCACCAAATAGCCCGGCCCGAAGACCGCCGAATCGTATGCCCGACACCTCAAAACGCTGATCGGTAGCCGAAGCGCGTCAACCGCGTTTCGCTGCGGCCTGCACCGCCAACGCGCTCCCTGCCACTGACCTGATGGCACGCATCTCCCGAAAGGACACCAGGCGCCGCTCGCTCTCGTCCCAAAGGACCATGCGCACACACCGAACGCTTTGGAACACTGTCAGTCGCCCGACAACTGCGAGCTGCGGATAATCCCCAAGCACGCGTTGCAGTCGGTAAAACGGGATGCGGGTGCAAAGATGGTGAACGTGGTGCACGCCGATATTAGCGGCGAACCAGCGCATGATGCCCGGCAGATCATAATAGGAGCTGCCGTGCAGCGCCGCCGTGTGAAAGTTCCAGGCCTCGTCACGGTCCCAGCAGGTATCCTCGAATTGGTGCTGTACGTAGAACAGCCATACGCCTATGGACGCTGCCAGAACCGTGATCGGCAACTGCACAAGCAGGAAAGGGCCGACGCCGACCAGCCACATCAGCGACATGACGAGAAGTGCAATCGTGACGTTCGTTGCCATTGTGCTTACCCACATCCGCCGGCTGCTGCGCATCAGCCCTCTCGGCAGCCGATGTCGCAAGATGAACAAATAGGCGGGACCGAGTCCGAACATCACGATCGGATGCCGGTACAGTCGATAAATGACCCGACGCCCCAGCGGCAGGGCTAGAAACTCGCTGACGGTCAGCGTGTTGATGTCGCCAATTCCCCGCTGATCGAGATTACCAGACCCCGCATGATGGCGGGCGTGGCTCTGTCGCCAGAAATCGTACGGCGTCAACGTCACAACGCTGATCGCGCGTCCGACCCAATCGTTCGCGAGACGGTGGTGGAAGAACGACCCATGACCGCAGTCGTGTTAAATCATGAACAGGCGCACGACGAAGCCCGCGGCGGGCACCGCGAGCAGCAGGCAAATCCAGTAGCCGGTGCCAACGCTGGCCCACATCAAAATCCAGATGAGAACCAGGGGTGCCACGGTGATCAGCAGCTCGATGATGCCACGTGCGCTGCTCGGCTCGCGGTAACGGTCAAATACGTGCGCCAATGCGCGGGAATTCAGCATCCTCTTGAACACGAGATCGTCGATCACGGATCGGGATGGGTCGCTAGGGTTCGCGCGTTCTTGGCTCACTTGATCATCTTCCACGACTGACCTCACCGGTATGCCCCGACCGGCAAGTCGAGCGCAAAAAATGCCCCATTGGTACAACCGCGCAACGACGCTACTCGCCCACCAGATGCCGTCCCCCCCAAGGGTCCCGCACCACCCCATCTCCCTCGTCATATGAAGGCCCCACCGGCACCTTCCCGAACCCGCCCGGCACATCCAGCACGTATGTGGGCCACGCCAGCCCCGTCACCCGCCCGCGCAACCCCTCCAGCAACCGCCGCCCTTCCTCCATCGGCACGCGAAACCGCTCCGTCCCCGGCGCCCGATCCAACTGATGCAGGTAATAGGGCTTCACCCGAGCCCCCAGCATCGCCCGGAACAGCTCCTCCAGCGCCTCCACGCTGTCGTTCACCCCGCGCAACAGCACGGACTGCCCCAGCACCGGAATCGCCTCCCGCTGCAACCGCCCCAGCGCCGCCCGCGCCTCCTCGGTGAACTCCCGCGCGTGGTTCCCATGCACCACGACGAACAGGGCCGCCCTGGTCCGCAGAGCCGCGGCCATCTCCTCCGTCACCCGCTCCGGCTCCGCCACCGGCACCCGGGTATGGATCCGCACGATCTCGACATGCGGAATCCCCGCCAAAGCCCCAATGATCCCCCGCATCCGCCGCGCCGAGAGCATCAGCGGATCACCCCCGGTCAGGATCACCTCCCGAATTTCCGGCCGCTCCGCGATCCACGCATAAGCCTCCGACAGCTCCGCCTCGGACAGCACCCCGCCATCCGGCCCCACATGCTCCCGCCGGAAGCAGAACCGGCAATAGACCGGGCAGACCAGCAGCGGCTTCAGCAGCGCGCGGTCCGGATACCGGTGCACCACCCCCCGCAACGGCGAAAACGCCTCGTCCCCGATCGGATCGCTCCGCTCCCCGGGCGCCAGCACAAGCTCGTCCGGATGCGGGATGAACTGGCGTCCGATCGGATCATCCGGGCTCTCGATCAGCGCCTGCAAGGCCGCCGGCACCGCCACCGCGTAGCGCAGCCCGACCTCCGCCACCGCCTCCCGCGCCTCGGACGACACCAGCCCGGCCGCGATCAACCCATCGGCATCGCGCAGCGTGCGACGGAGCCGCTCAGCCACGGATCAGCGGCTCAACGACCCGCTTGCCGGCAGTGCGCCCGAAGGCGAGCCGCCAGACCCCGACGGCGCCGAGCCTCCCGCCGGCCCCGCCGCTCCCAACGTTCGGCTCGTTTCTGTGCCGGTATTACGGATGCAATCCTGGATCATCCGCTGCTGCGCAAACTGATCCGACAATCCCCGCGTCGGCAGATCGGTCAGGCCAGTGCTCGATTGCGGGGTAAACGGGGACTGGATCCGATAGATCTGGTCCCGGTTCTGGATCGCATACGTATTGTTCGCCTGCTGCCGACAGGCTGCCGCCGTATCCCGATCGGTAACCGAAAGCGGTTGCGAGCCTCCGCCAGCCGAGCACGCCGCCAGCACCACCAAACCCGCCAGCACGCACCACCGCATTGCCCTCGCTCCCAGCGAGTGCCTCAACACACCCAGGCCCCCGCGCAGGCGGATCGTTTCGGCGCTCTGTCTCATTGGCGTGCTCCGGCAAACTGAAAAGCTGGACGTGGGGCTTCCAGCACCAATGGCGGAATCCGTGCCCGGAACAGCTTCTCATCGAACCGTCCCTCTTCCGTCAACGGCACGATCGCCGCGGCTCGCAGCAGCGCCGGATCAAGTTCCGCCCCATCCCGCGCCAGCCGGAACAGCGGTGCAGCCCACGGCGCCCGCGCCAGAAGATCCACCAATGCCAGCAGCCGCAGGCACAGCGACAGCCCGTAGCAGGTTCCCATGCCCACCGTCCGGTCCACCGCGCTCGCCCAGCACAGCGCGTCGCGATCCGCCAGCGCCAGATCCGTCGTGCTGCCATCCGCCCGCCGGAACCGAAAGCCGCGCATCGCGCCCCACACGGACCCGATCGCCGCATCCCGCGCCGCATACCAGCGCACGCTCGATGTCGCGCCCGCGTACCGCCGGCAGCTCTTCCGGGGGCAGATCGACCAGATAGGTCCTCGACCCGTCCGCCCCGACCCCGACCCGCACGCTCGGGCGATGATTGCTCACATCCATCAACGAAAAGATGGACCCCCGCGCCGCGCCGCGCCAGTCTTGACGTCGCCCGAAAACCCTGCGTCACCGGAGCCTCTACCCTCATGCAGGACCCCTCCCGCCTCACCGCCACCGACGCCGCACGCCTGATCCGCGACGGCAAGCTGACCTCCGCTGACCTCGATGGAGTCCTGCCTCGCCCGCATCGCCGCGCGCGAACCCGATGTGCATGCTTTCGCCTGGTTCGACGCCGGACCAGGCCCGCCGCACTGCCATGTCGGCGCGACCCGGCCCTCTGCACGGGCTGCCGCTCGGCGTGAAGGACGTCCTCGATACCGCCGACATGCCGAGCCAGTACCGGCTCGCCGATATGGCGCGACTGGCAACCCAGGGCCGATGCGGCCTGCGTCGCCTGGGCCAGAGCCGCCGGAGCCGTCGTGATCGGCAAGACCGTCACCACCGAGTTCGCCACCCGCAAGCCCGGTCCGACCGCCAACCCGCACCGGCTGCACCACACGCCGGGTGGCTCAAGCAGCGGCTCGGCGGCTGGCGTGGCGGACTTCTTCTTCCCGTTCGCTTACGGCACGCAGACCGCCGGCAGCGTGATCCGCCCGGCCGCCTTTTGCGGAATCGTCGGCTACAAACCCAGCTTCGGCATGATCAACCGGTTCGGCATGAAGCTGATGTCCGCCAGCCTGGACACGGTCGGTGTCATGGCCCGCACCGTGGCGGACTGCGCCTTGCTGGCATCCTCCGTCTCCGGGCGCGATCTCGGCGACCCGGACCATGCGACCGGACGCGCCCCGCGCATCGGTCTCTGCCGCTCGCCCTCATGGTCCCTCGCGACTGCCGGAAACCCACGCCCTTCTTGAACGGGCCGCAAACGCGCTGGGCCGGGCCGGCGCCGGTGTAACCGACCGGGAACTGCCGGACGAGTTCTCGCGTCTGATCGAGGCCCACCCGATCATCATGAACAACGAAAGCGGCCGGGCTTTGGGCTGGGAACTGGCCACCGCGCCCGACCGGATCAGCCCCGAGCTGCGCGAGCGCCTGGAATTCGGCCTCGCGCAAACCGAGCCGGTCCTGGCCGATGCCTATGCCGTCTTCGACCGCACGCAGCGCGCCTTCCCGGCTGTCATGGAAGGGTTGGACATACTGCTCACCCCCTCCGCCTCCGGCCAGGCTCCTGCCGGCCTGCAATGGACTGGCGATCCCGCTTTCAACTTCATCTGGACCAGCCTGCACGTCCCCTGCGTGACGGTACCCGCCGGCACTGGACCGGATGGACTGCCCCTCGGCATCCAGATCGTCGGCCGCCGGGGCGACGACCGCGCCGTGCTCTCCTGGGCGCAATGGATCGCGGCAGCCATGCAATAAAAATTTCACCGAGGGACGGCCCAGAAAGCGTTCTGGCCGCCCGAGAAAGGCGGAACGAGTCAAGCGCACGAATCAATACCATCAGGCGCGCAGACTCACCCATCTCATCATTCACGCCATATCGTCATTCCCGCGAAAGCGGGAATCCAATACCTCGCACCCGCTGCACACCTGCCCCCCAGGCACGACGAACAGAGCCAACGTGGCTGCTGTTTGGTATCAGCAATCAAGCGGTAACCGGAACCATTCGATGCGACGTGGCGCTTTGCACCGCGGCCTCAATGAGACGCAGACCGCGCAAACCATCGGTGAAGCCGTGGATACCCGCTCGAAACCCCCTGCATCGCCGACCAACACTGAAAGACAACATTACGGAACGCGTCGACATATCCCTCGGCATGGCCGGCCGGGAGCATCGACATCCAGCCGAGCTGGGCCGGCAAATCCTCGGGCGCGCGCTGGCGTACGGTGTTCCCCAACGCGCTGCGCTCGACCCAGACATTCGGGTCCTGCTGGTCCCAGTCGGCGCCGCGTTCCGATCCGTCGATCGACAGCCGGATCGTGTTGGGATGCCCCGGCGACAGGCCGCTGACCGTCACGCTGCCCGCCGCGCCATTGTCCAGCCTGATCAGCAGATCGGCCTGTTCCTCCAGCGTATGGCGGACGCGTATGCCGCCATCCTCGATACGAAATCCCGGGGGCTCGGTTCCTTCGCCGGGAGCACCACGCCAGATGCGCTCGGGCTGATGGGTCGAGAATTGCGCGGAAAGTTCGACGATCCGCTGCCCAGTGACGAATTCCACCAGGTCGAGCCAGTGAACGCCCAGGTCCATCAGCGCGTAGGACCGCCCGCTGGTCCCGGGGGAGAACATCCACACATATTTATCAGCCACAAGCACGTCCTGCGACAGGTAGCAGCCGCCGGCCCGCCGCAGCGCTCCGAACGCCCCCGCGGCGACCTTGGCGCGCAGCACCTCGATCAGCGGATAGCCGCGGTAGGTGTACGCGACCGCGCCGACACGACCAGCCTGATCGGCGGCATCGATCATCCGTCGCGCGTCGTCGGTGCTGGTGGCCATTGGCTTCTCGCACAGCACGTGGGCCCCGGCCGACAGCGCGGTGATGCTGTGCCCGGCGTGCAGGTGATGCGGCGAGCAGACATGCACAACATCGGGCGCCAGCTTTTGCACCATGCGGCCCGGATCGTCGTGCGCCTCGGCATGGCCAAATTCGGCGGCAGCGGACAGAGTCCGGCCACAAACCGCGACCAGCTCGCCGCCGAGTTCGCGGATCAGCCGGACATGCACGCGGGCAATCCCGCCGGTGCCGATGATCGCGACGCGCGGACGCCAGCCCATCATCGCCTGGCGGCAACCTGAAGCCCGGCCTCCTGCGCCATCGCCAGCAGATTGTCGTAGCCCATCGTCGCGTAGGTCAGCGGGTGGGCGACGCGCGGATCCTGCTCCGCCTCCACGACCAGCCAGCCCGCGTAGCCATGCGCCTGGAGCTGGCGCAGCAACGGCGGGTAGGCGATGCAGCCATCGCCGGGCACGGTGAAGATGCCTTGCAGGACGGCATCCATGAAACTCATGTCCGTGCGGATGGCGCGCTCCAGCACCTCCCGCCGCGCATCCTTGCAATGCACGTGCACCACCCGGTCGATATGCCTGGCCAGCAGGGACGCGGGGTCGCCGCCGCCAAACAGGCAATGGCCGGTATCGTACAGCAGGCCGACCGAATCGCCGCTGTGCCGGAGCATCAGGCCGATCTCCTGATCGGTCTGCACAATGGTGCCCATGTGATGATGGAACGCCATGCCGACCCCGAACTCAGCCATGCGATCGCCGAGCGCGGTCAGCTTGCGCCCGTACGCCGCCCAGTCTTCGTCAGCCAGCCGCGGGCGCTGCGAAACCGGCTGGAAAATCCCGTCGTGGCGGCCACGCGAGGTATCGGCGTACACGACGACCTTGGCGCCGAGGTCCCGCAGAAGTGTCAGGTGCGGCAGGATCGCGTCGAATTCCTCCTCGACCGTGCGATCGAGCACGCGGCCATCATACCAGCCCGACACCAGCCGCAGCCCGTGCGTTGCCAGCAACGGCCCAAGCTCCGCGGACTGCCGTGGAAACTTGCCGCCGAGCTCGGTTCCGGCGAAGCCGGCCAGAGCGGTTTCCGTCAGGCAGGTTTCCAACGGGATATCACCGCCAAGCTCGGGCAGGTCGTCATTGGTCCAGGTGATGGGGTTGATGCCGATCTCAACCGTCATTTCGATCTCCGGATTCCGCATGCAGGACGCGCGAGGCCGTTTGGGCGGCGGTCAGCGCGGCGACGGCGTCCTCCGCCTGGGCGCCCTCGGGTTCCGCGCCCCGGACCCAACGGGCGAAGCTTTCAGCCTGCATGCGCAATGCGTGCAGAAACGTGGTGTCGCTGTCGGGGGGCCAAAGGAAGCGGCATTCCTCGACATTGCGGGTGCCGAAGACCTGAGCCCAGCAGACATCGCCCGCCGGGAAGCGGCGGCCCAGGGAAACCAGGCCGGTGCTGCCGCCCGATAACCGGCCCAGAACCTGGGCGCTTTCGGCGTCGCCCGGAACCTGCGGATCGTGCGCGACCGAGGCAGCGACCGCGTGCATGTCGGTAATATCCTGACCGGTCAGCCAGCGGAGCTGGTCGAACTCGTGCACCCCCATATCGACGAAGATGCCGCCGCTATGAGCCCGGAAGGCAGCCGGCGGGGCTTGTTCATCCCACTGGTAGCAGGTGACGAAATAGATGCCGCCGAAATCGCCACTCGCCATGCGGTCGCGTAACTGGCGCAGGGCGGGCACGAAGCGGCGCCAATAGGCGATCTGCAGCGGCAATCCGGCGCGCCGGGCCGCGCTGGCCGCTTCCTGGGCGTCTACGGGACTCGCGCCGCCGGGTTTTTCGCACAGGATCGGCAGCCGGGATGCGACAACTCGCCCGATCAGGTCGCGATGGAGTCCGGTCGGGGCAGCGATCAGCACGCCATCGATGTTGCCGGCATCGAGCATCGCTTCCAGCTCGGCGTGCACGGGAAGCGCGCAGTGGGAAAGCTGCTGGCGTGCGCCGGCGTCCGGCTCGGTGATTGCGGTGATCCGCACGCTATCGCTGTTCGCCACAGCGCGCATATGTGTGCGGCCCATCCTGCCGGCCCCGACCAGCCCCAGGCGGAATACGGCCATGAATCAGCCGATATCGGTGGGGCGCGCCCGGACGGCGCCGCCGCGATGCACATCGATGACCGACTGGCAAAGCGCAACGTCGTGCAGCGCGTCCCGTGCCGAGGTGAGGGGCGCGTTGCCGGACGTGACGCAATCGTGGAAATGGATCAGCTCGGCGCGGAAGCTTTCGTCGTACGACGTGATCTCCTCGGTCTGCCACGAGCGCGCGGTACCAAGGTCGCCGCCTTCGCGCGTCAGCAGGGTCGGTGCGTTGCGCAGGAAGGGTGAAGGAAAGCTGAGAGTCAGGCGGGTGTCTGGCGCGTAGAGGGCGAACTCCATCGCGTACCGCGTGATGCCGGGCAGATCGACCCAGTTCAGCACGCAGCGCGTCTGGCCGAAACGAAGCGCGATGGTGACGCCATGCTCGCTGATGTCCGCGAAGTCGAGCTGGTCCGGCTCACCCAGCAGCCCGCGAATAGCGTTGAACTCGTGCACCAGGCTGTCGAGCAGCACGAGATGATAGGCGCGCGCCGAGAGCGGATCGACCTCGCCGATCGCCGCGGCGATCCGTTCGGCGTTATCGCGGGCGAAACCCGTCTGCGTCCGTTGCGGCAGCGATCCCGGCTTGTGCAGCCGGTAATCCGAGACATACGGCAGAAACGGGGCTTCCAGCGTGGTGATGCGGGCGAGCCGGACGTCCTCCATCTGCCGCACGTCCTCGGCAAAGCGCCGGTACGCCGGATCGTAGCGCTTGTTGTAGGCGACCATCAGCACGCGGCCCGCCCGTTCGGCGGCAGCGATCATCGCGTGGCCTTCGGCGACGGAAAAGCACATCGGCTTTTCCACCAGCAAATGCAGGCCGGCTTCGGCGGCAGCGATGGCAATCGGCGCGTGGCTGCCGGAGGTAAGGATCAGTATCGCGTCGAGTGGCTGCTTCAGCACGTCGCGCCAGTCGGCGCAGGTGAATTTCACGTGGGAGTCGCCGGCACATTGCTCGCGCAGTTCGTCGGACACGTCGCACAGCGCGGCGACTTCAAACAGTTCGGGCAGTTCGCGCAGGTAATGCAGGTGCATCACCTGAGCGACCAGGCCGCAGCCGACAACTCCGACCCTGAGAGGCGTGCCCATCGCTCACCGAATGCGTGTTGGAACGTTCCAAGAAGCTAGCCGACGGGGTCGGATTAAGTCAACCACAGGCACCCGGCGCTTTCCGTCCGGCACCGCCGCCGTCGCCGCCAGCACGCCGCTTGACTGAGCGCCAGCCGAACCTCCGCGGTTGATCGCGTGCGGCATATCACGCACACGGACAGCGCGCCGGAACGCAGATGATGCTCTCCGCCTCAAGTGATTCCGTAGAATAAGCTGGCCACCCTCCCTAAAATCGCGCCGGTGGAACCCAAGCCCGTGGAACGCAATCGTCTGATCCGCTCGCGGGCCGAGCGCATCGCCGCAACCAAGGCAATCCCATAATCATGGAACAACCCGAAGGCCCGCTCCTTCAGCGTGTCGCAAGTGATCCCGCATTGCCGAAGCGTGCCGACGCCGTTGTCATTGGCGGCGGTATCGTCGGCGTCGCCGCCGCCTATTTTCTCGCCCAAAAGGGCATCTCCGTCGCGCTGCTGGAAAAGGGCCTGATCGGCGGAGAGCAGTCCTGCCGCAACTGGGGCTGGTGCCGTCAGCAAAACCGCGATGAACGCGAATTGCCCCTGATGAAGCACAGCATCGCCCTATGGGGCGGGCTGGATCATGAAATCGGCGCCGATCTCGGCTTCCGCCGCACCGGCCTGGTTTACGTGACCAAAGACCCCAGGGAACTCGCCACCTGGGAATCCTGGGTCACACTGGCGCAGCCTTTCCAGGTCGGCAGCCGAATGCTGAGCGCGGCGGAGGCGCGGGAAATGACTCCCGGCAACGCGCAAGACTGGATCGGCGGCGTCTGCTCACCGCGGGACGGACGCGCGGAACCCGCCCTGGCCGCCCCGGCACTCGCCGAAGCCGCCCGCAAGCTGGGCGCGAGCATCCATCAGGAATGCGCTGTCCGCGGCATCGAAAGCCAGGCCGGCCGCGTCTCCACCGTGGTGACCGAGGCCGGCCGCATCGAAACCGGGGCAGTACTGTGCGCCGCCGGCGCCTGGGCATCCCTGTTCTGTCGCCGCCACGGCGTCGACTTCCCCCAGGCTGGCGTGAGATCGACCGTATTCTCGACGACCCCGGCGATGGAGGTAACGCCGGGCGGGCTGGTCACACCCGACTTCACCCTCACCCGCCGATTGGATGGCGGCTACATCGTCGCGGCACTGAATCGCGGCCGCCTCGATGTCACGCCGCAGGGTCTGCGCTACGCACGCAAGTTCTGGCCATTGTTCCGCGAACGCCGCAAGAGCCTGAAAATCGGGATCGGCCGCTCCTTTCTCGATGGGCCGGGGGCACCAGCCGGCACATGGTCCTTCGACCGCCCGACCGTGTTCGAACGGCACCGCGTCTATGCGCCACCAGCCGATACCCGCGTCGTGGAGCCTGCGCTGCGCCGGCTCGTCGCCGCCTATCCGATGCTTGAGGGCATTCGCATGGCGCGGATCTGGGGCGGATGGATCGATTCCACCCCGGACGCGGTGCCAGTAATCTCCCCGGTGGAAACGCTCCCCGGCTTCTTCCTCGCCGCTGGTTTCAGCGGTCACGGCTTCGGCACTGGCCCTGCCGCCGGGCGGCTCGCGGCCGACCTGGTCGCCGGCGATCCACCCATCGTCGATCCCACGCCGTTCCGTCACGCGCGTCTGGTGGACGGAAGCGATCTTCGACGTCCCGGCATGATGTAGCACCCACATGCCTCACCACTCGAACATCCTGTCGCTGACAGACCACGCAGCGAGCGACGTCACGTTTCGTCCTTTGCGGCGCGCCGACCTGCCAGGCGCATACGCCATCTCCGCTTCCTTCGGCTGGCCACACCGGGTGGAGGACTGGGACTTCATGCTCGGACTCGGTCACGGCATCGCGGCCGAGTCCGCCGGCAATCTCCTGGGCACCGCGCTGTTCTGGACCTATGAGCCGAACGCAGGCGCGATTGGCCTGGTAGGGGTCGCACGGGAGGCGCAGGGGCGAGGCCTCGGGCGGCGCCTGGTCGAGCAGGTCATGCACAACCTCCACGGACGCAGCATCCTGCTGTACGCGACGGAGCGGGCCGTGCGCCTATACCAATCGTTCGGCTTCGTCTCGGAGGGTCTGATCCGTCAGCACCAGGGGACGGCTTTCCAGCCGGCACTGGTCCCCCCGCATGCCGGCGAGCGTTTGCGGCCCATCGGGCGCAGCGACCCGCCCTTGCTCGCGAAACTCGACCGCGAAGCCACCGGCATGGATCGCTCAGCCCTGATCACGGCGCTGATTGCAGGCGGCAACAGCATCGCCCTCGATCGCGACGGATGTGCCATAGGGTTTGCCGTGCTGCGGCGATTCGGAATCGGCCATATGATCGGCCCCGTGATCGCGCCGGACGAGACCCGCGCCCGCGTCCTGATCGGCCATTTCGTTGCCTCGCACCCCGGCCAGTTCCTGCGCATCGACGTGCCGGAGAAGGGCGCTCTGTCGCCCTGGCTGCAGAGCCTGGGGTTTGCAGACGCCGGCCCGGCGATTCGGATGGTGCGTGGGCCAGTCCATCGCGGAGAGGCTAGCTTCGCCCTGGTTAGCCAAGCCTTCGGGTGATCGGTAATGTACACCGAAGTTGCTCATGCTTCGGGATGCTCGATGGTTGTCACCGCGCCTAAGCTCGATCGGATCGATCTGCGCATCCTCGCGCATCTGCAGAAGAACGGCCGGGTCACCAATGTCGAACTGGCCGACGCCGTTGGTCTGTCGCCCAGCCCGTGCCTCGTCCGCGTCAAGCGGCTGGAGAAGTCGGGCTACATCCTGGGCTACGGTGCGCAGATCCAGATGCAGAAGCTCGGCGACACGCAGATCGTCTTTACCGAAGTCACTCTGTCCGATCACCGCAGCGCGGATTTCGCCCGGTTCGAGGCCGCAATTCGCAGAGTGGACGAAATCATCGAGTGCCACCTCGTCAGCGGCGGCTACGACTATCTGCTCAAATTCGTTACCCGGAACGTTCAGCACTACCAGGAAATCATCGAGCGCCTGCTGGAGCTGGGCATCGGCATCGAGAAATACTTCAGCTACCTCGTCATCAAGTCGATTTTCGTCAAGCAGCATTACCCGCTGGACAAATTCTTCGTTCGCCACGATTAGCGGCGGGATCGCC
This sequence comes from uncultured Pseudomonadota bacterium, assembly GCA_963810715.1. Lineage (GTDB taxonomy): Bacteria > Pseudomonadota > Alphaproteobacteria > Acetobacterales > Acetobacteraceae > DATDIC01. Next base: position 296,432 of record CAWEOZ010000010.1, read on the forward strand.
AGAAAGCGCGAATCACGTTCTCATACCAGCAGGCGCGCAGACTTACGCGTTCCGTCATCCCGCACGCATCCCGTCATCCCGCACGCATCCCGTCATCCCCGCGCCCATCCCGTCATCCCCCGCCCCCCTTTTGTCATTCCCGCGAAAGCGGGAATCCATCTCCCACCCGGCGCATACCTCGGCACACTACACCGCCGCCCCCACCATCCACGGCATAACTCCCCGCCGCCGCGCTGCTGAACGGCAATCTCTTTTGCCCAACCGGACCCATCATGCGGCATCCAATCCGCAGCGAGAGGTTCCTCCGATGCTCGAGATCGCCGGCCGGACCAGCACCTTCATGGACCAACGGGAACACGACGTGTCTTCCGGTGTAATCACCGCGCACCCGGTGGTGCTGGACCGCGCGCAGGGTGCCGAAGTATGGGACGTCGATGGCCGGCGATACCTGGATTGCGTTGGCGGAATCGGCGTCCTCAATGTCGGTCACAACCATCCGCGAGTCGTCCGCGCCGTCCGCGAGCAACTGGAACGCATCAGCCACGCAGCGTTTCAGGTTGCGGCGTACCCGCCCTACCTGGAGCTCGCGGGGCGGCTCAACGCGCTGATCGGCGAAGGCTACAAGAGCGTGCTTCTGACCACCGGCGCCGAGGCCGTGGAAAACGCCGTGAAGATCGCCCGCGCCTACACTAACCGCTCCGCCATTGTCGCCTTCCGCGGCGGCTTCCACGGCCGCACCCTGCTCGGCATGACGCTCACCGGAATGACCAGCCCGTATCAGCAGAATTTCGGCCCGTTCGCGCCCGACATCTTTCACGTGCCATACCCCAATCCGTTCCGGGGCGTCACCGCGGAGATCTCGCTGCAGGCACTCGAAGAGCTGTTCCTCACTCAGGTGGCGCCGCAGCGCGTGGCGGCCATCCTGATCGAGCCGGTGCAGGGCGACGGCGGCTTCCTGCCCGCACCGCCTGCATTTCTGCGCAGTCTGCGCGACATCGCGCGACGCCACGGCATCGTGCTGGTCGCCGACGAGATCCAGACCGGTTTCGGTCGCACCGGCACCATGTTCGCCTTCCAGCACGCCGGCATCCAGCCGGACCTGGTCACCCTGGCCAAAAGCCTGGCGGGCGGCCTGCCCCTCTCCGCCGTCGTCGGACGCGCCGAGGTGATGGACGCTCCGGCACCCGGTGGCCTGGGCGGAACCTATGGCGGCAACGCGCTGGCCTGCGCGGCTGCCCTTGCGGTGCTGGACGCGTTCGAGCAGGACGGCCTGCTGGATCAGGCGGAGCAACTGGGCGCCGCGCTCAGGCAGGGCCTGCACGAACTGCAACAGCGTTACCCTGCCGTTGTCGGCGAGGTGCGTGGGCTCGGTTTCATGCAGGCGATCGAACTGATCTCGGAAGGCGGCGCGCCCGATGCAGCGCTGACCCAGCGCGTCATCGACGAGGCGCGTGGCCGCGGCTTGCTGGTGATAAAATGCGGTATCCACCGCAACGTCATTCGCTTTCTGGCGCCGCTGGTGATGACGCTGCCGCAATTGCGCGAAGCGCTGGAGATCCTGAACCGCGCCTTCGCCGCGGCCTGCGATCTCAGGTGAATTTGTCCTTCAGCCGATAATATGCGCCGACAAAAGGCATGAACCACGGTGGCCCGAAATGGCCGAATACCGGCGGCCATTCCAGGCCACGCAGCGGATTGGCTGCCTGATCGCCCGCCAGCACGGCCGCCATCTGCTGGCCCATATGCACGGACATTTGCGCTCCGTGCCCGCTGAAGCCCATCGCGTAGAACAAACCGTCATGCTCGCCCGCGCGCGGCAGCCGGTCCGCCGTCAGATCGATGATGCCACCCCAGCAATAGTCGACACGGAGATTGCCGAGCTGCGGGAAGGTTTCGTGCAGCGTGGCTTCAAGGATCTGGCCCGATTTCAGGTCTGAGGTCGGGCTGGACAGGGCGAAGCGGGCGCGGCCGCCGAAGATCAGCCGATCGTCCGGCGAAATGCGGAAATAGTTGCCGATGTTCAGCGTCGTCGTGGCGGTGCGCCGGGTCGGCATGATGGAGTTGAGCTGAGCGGCGCTGAGCGGCTCGGTGGCGATGATGAAGCTGCCGATCGGGATGACGCGGCGGCGGAAATAGAAGAACGGTCCGCGCATGCTGGGGCCGGTGGCGATCAGCACCTGGCCGGCGGTGACGGCGCCGCGGCCGGTGGTGACGAGGTGGCGCGCGCCGGACAGGCGCTTGAGTCCGGTGACGGCGGCGTTTTCATAGATGCGGGCGCCGTTGCGTTTGGCGGCGGTGGCGAGGCCGGCGCCGAACTGGCCCATGTGCATCTGCGCGCTTTTCCTGTAGAGCAGGCCGCCGTGGAAGCGGTCGGAGCCGACCTCCTGCCTGGTGTTTTCCGGTGGAACCAGATCGGTGTCTGGATCGGCTTCCCGGTGCAGGATTTCGAAGCCGCGGGCGATCTTCTCATAGTGCTGCGGTTTGGCGGCAAGCTTGATCTTGCCGCCGCGGCGGAACGCGCAGGTGATCTGCTCCTCCCGCACGATACGTTCCACCGTGTCCACGGCCGCATCGTAGGCGCGGTAGATGGAGCGGGCCTGGTCGAGGCCGAGGCGCTCGGCGAGGCTGCCGAAATCGACTGAGGTGCCGTTGTTGACGTGGCCGCCGTTGCGCCCGGAGGCGCCGCTGATGACGCGCTGCGCCTCCAGCACAACGACGCTGGCGCCGCGCCGGGACAGCGCCAGCGCCGCCGACAGTCCGGTGAAGCCGCCGCCGATGACGACTGCGTCGGCCTGCGCCGGCAGGGACCCCTGCTCGGCGCCGGTGAAGGCGGGCGCGGTGTCGTGCCAGTAGGAGACCTGTTTCATCCGTTCCGAGCCGGTCTCAGAGGCCGACCAGGGCGGGCAGGCCGCTCAGGTCGTGCATCTCGTGATAGTCGTAGTAGGGGACCGAGGGTTCGTAGCTGCGGTTGATGTACGCCTTGTCGCGGATGCCGAGGGCGCGGGCGGTCATCAGGTCGTAGCGCAGGCTGGCGGAGACGTGGAGCACATCCTCCGGCCGGGCGCCAAGGGAATCGAGCATGTATTCGAAGCCGCGCATGCGGGGCTTGTAGGACTGCGCCTGCTCGGCGGTGAACACGGCGTGGAACGGCGCGCCGAGCTTGTCCACGTTGTGCTGGATCTGGTCGTTGGACGCATTGGAGAGGATGACCAGCGGAATATGCTCCGCGATGCGGCGGAGCGGCGCTGGCACGTCAGGATGCGGGCCCCAGGTGGGGACGGCGTCGTAGATGCGCTGCCCTTCCTCTTCGACGAACGCAATGTGGTGGCGGCGGCAGGTACGCTCGAGCGCGTTCTTGATGACGTCCGCGTAGGGTTGCCAGGCGCCGAGCACTTCATCGAACCGGTAGGCGGTGAAATCGGCGACGAACTCGTCGATGCGGCCGCCCGGCAGGCGGGCGGCGAACATCTCCCGCGCCATGTCGCTGATGCGGAACCAGGTCAGGGTTCCGTAGCAGTCGAACGTGATGAACCGGGGGCGAAGAGCGGGCATGGAGAGTTCCCCTTGAGCGGCTTACGACGGTTGCATGATAGGCCGAGACCGCAGCATGATATGCTGCAACGGGAAGGGAAACGGCACAGGGTTCGCTTGAATTGCACCGATTCAATCATCGGTACGCCGGGGGCGGCATTAGGATCGGGCAAGACCTGAAGAGGGGTGTCGGATGGGAACGAAGGAGCCGAAGGTCCTGACCTTCGATATGGTTGGTACCCTGATCGATTTCGAAGGCGGGATGCTGGGCTATCTGCGGGAGAATGTCCCGGCCAGCCGGTCGCTCGACGACGATACGATCCTGAAAGCGTACACCGAGACGCGCAGCGAAGGACCCGAAGGTCCGTTATCCGGACAATCTGGTCGGACGCCTATCCGCAACTCGCCGGCAAGTTCGGGTGGCCGCAAACGAAGGCGCTGGGCGAGGGGTTCCGGGATTCGATCAAGACCTGGTCTGGCTTTCCTGATTCGGCAGCGGCGCTGGCGCGGCTGAAGAAGCGCTACAAGCTGGTGCCGATGACGAACGCGCAGCGCTGGGCATACGAGTATATGGCGGCGGCGCTGGGCAATCCGTTCGACGACAGCATCACGTCCGACGATGCGCTGTGCGAGAAGCCGAACCCGTGTTTCTTCGCGTTCGCGCGCGGGCGGCTGAGCCGGGACGGGCACGGGCTGCACGACATACTGCACGTGGCGCAGAGCCAGTATCACGATATCGGCGTGGCCCGAGACATGGGCTACACGGTGTGCTGGATCGAGCGGCGGCAGGGACTGAAAGGCTCGGGCGGGACGCCGGAAGTGCCGCAGAAGACAACACCGGACTATCATTTCGCGACGCTGGGGCAGTTGGCGGATTTCGCGGAGACGGGCGGGCTGGTGATGAAGAATGGGTGACCAGGCTCGGGCATGACGGCGTTATGATTGCGTACGTAACTAGCTAATAAGAGATCCGGCTGACGGGTCACGGGAAGACTTCGGGCAACAGGGGAGCGATAAAACATGAGGAACCATCTGTCTCGTCGGGAGGCGTTGCTGCTGGGTGGCGCGGTGGGGTTGGGGCTGAGTGCGGGTGGCCTGCTGGTGCCGCGGGCGCATGCGCAGGAGGCGCAGCCGAAACGCGGCGGGACGATGCGGGTGGCGGGAGGGGATTCCTCGACCGCCGATACACTCGATCCGGCGCGGGCGAACAACGATACCGACTATGGCCGGCTGTTCATGTTTTACAACGGGCTGACGGTGTTCGACGAACACCTGAATCCGCAGCCCGACCTGGCGACGTCGCTGGAAACCAAGGACGCGAAGGTCTGGACGATCAAGCTGCGCATGGGCGTGACGTTCCATGACGGGTCGCCGTTCACGGCGGACGACGTGGTTTACACGCTGAACCGGCACAAGGACCCGAAGACGGGCTCGGTGGTGCGGCCGCTGGCTTCCCAGATGGATGAAATCAAGGCGACGGCACCGGATGAGGTGCAGATCACGCTGAGCTCCCCCAACGCGGAGCTGCCATCGATCTTCGCGGTTTACCAGTTCGTCATCGTGAAGGAGGGCACGACCGATTTCAGCAAGGGCAACGGCACCGGTCCGTTCATCTGCAAGGAGTTCTCGCCCGGCATCCGGTCGGTGGGCACGCGCAACCCAAACTATTTCCATGAAGGACGTCCCTATATCGACCAGATCGTGTTTACCGGCATCACCGACAATGCAGCGCGCGTGAATGCCCTTCTGTCGGGCGACCTCGACGTAGCGGCAGGCATCGATGCGCGGTCCACCGCGCAGGTGAAGGCCGCCAGCGGGTTCGAAATCTTCGAAACCAAAAGCGGCGACTACACCGACATGATCATGCATCTGGACGATCCGGTGATCGGCAATCCGGATTTCGTCATGGCGATGAAATATCTGCAGAACCGCCAGCAGATCCTGAATAGCGTGCTGCTGGGATACGGTTCGATCGGCAACGATCATCCGATCGCGCCGAGCAGCCCGTATTACGACAGCTCCATCCCGGTTCGCGCGTTCGATCCGGACAAGGCGAAGTCGCTGCTGCAGAAGGCGGGAATGCTGGACAAGAGCGTGGAGCTGGTGAGCTCGCCGGCGGCGACGGGGTCGCCGGATATGGCGGTGATCATGCAGAATGCGGCGCGGGGGATCGGCTTCAACCTGCAGGTGCGGCGCGTGCCGGCGGACGGCTTCTGGTCCAATTTCTGGCTGAAGGCGCCGTTCACCTACGGCAACATCAATCCGCGGCCGAATCCCGACATCCTGTTCTCGCTGTTCTTCCAGTCCAGCGCGCCGTGGAACGAAAGCCACTGGAAGAGCGAGAAATTCGACAAGCTGCTGCTGGACGCGCGGGCGGAGACGGACTTCACCAAGCGGAAGGCGATCTACAGCCAGATGCAGCAGCTCGTGCGCGACGAAGCAGGTATCGGCATTCCGGTGTTCATCAGCAGCATCGACGCGCATACCGCCAAGGTGAAGGGGCTGCGGCCCGTTCCGACCGCCGGCATGATGGGTTACAACTTCGCCCAGTATGTCTGGCTCGATAGCTGACGGAAGCACGGGCGACGCACAAGGCGGTCGCCGGCGAAGGGCCGGCGATCTCTTCCTGCTGCGCCTGGTGCTTCGCCGGATCGGGGTCAGCCTGCTGCTGTTGCTGGCGGTTTCGATCATCGTTTTCCTCGGCACGGAACTGCTGCCAGGCGACGTCGCGCAGATGATCCTGGGCCAGTCGGCGACGCCCGGCGACGGTGGCGGCGCTGCGCGAGACGCTGCATCTGAACGAGCCGGCGTGGCTGCGCTACCTGCACTGGCTGTTCGGGCTGCTGAGCGGCAATCCCGGCACGTCGCTGGTGAACGGCATGTCGATCGCCGAGCTGATCAGCGGGCGGCTGGCAAATTCGCTGCTGCTGGCGCTGCTGACGACGATCGTAGTGGTGCCGCTGGCGCTGACGGTGGGAATCACCGCGGCGGTGTGGCGCGGCAGTGCGTACGACCGGGTGCTGAACATGCATTACGGTAGCCGCCGTTTCCGTGCCGGAGTTCCTGTTCGCCACCGCGGCGGTGCTGATCTTCGCGGTGCGGCTGCACTGGCTGCCGGCGCTGTCCTATGCGGCGGAGACGGATTCGCTGCGGGCGCTGTTCCGCTCTTTCGCGCTGCCTGTGGGCACGCTGTCGATCGCGATCTTTCCGCAGATGGCGCGGATGACGCGCGCGGCGCTGATCAACACGCTGGGCTCTTCCTACGTGGAAATGGCGCTGCTGAAAGGCGTGCGGCCGGTGCGGCTGGTGCTGCGCCACGCGCTGCCGAACGCGATCGGGCCGATCGCCAACGCCATCGCGCTGAGCCTGTCGTTCCTGCTCGGCGGCATCGTCATCGTGGAAACGGTGTTCAACTATCCGGGGCTGGCGAAGCTGATGGTGGACGCAGTCAGCACGCGCGATGTGCCGCTGGTGCAGGCGTGCGCGATGATCTTCTGCACCGGCTATCTGCTGCTGGTGCTGATCGCCGACATTGCCTCCATCCTGTCCAACCCGCGACTGAGGTACCGATGAGCGGCGCAGCGGAGACGGCCATCGAGATCATGCCCCGGCGGCGGGCGCGGATGTCGCTGCTGGGGCGTATCGCGGCGACGGTGGTGGTGCTGTGCCTGGCACTGGCGGTGTGCGGCCCGTGGATCGCACCCTATCCGGCCGGAAGCATCGTCAGCCAGACTGTGTTCGGACCGATGACATGGGCGCATCCGCTGGGCATCGACTATCTGGGGCGCGACATGCTGAGCCGGGTGCTTTCGGGTGCGCGCTACACGATCGGCGTGGCGCTGCCGGCGACGCTGATCGCGTCGGGCGCGGGAACGCTGCTGGGGATGCTGGCGGCGTCGTGGGGCGGCGCGGCGGACCAGGTGGTGAGCCGGGCGATGGACACCCTCATCTCCTTTCCCAGCCTGATCTTCAGCCTGGTCATCGTGGCGGCGCTCGGCTCCTCCGCCCTCGTGCTCATCCTCACCGCCGCCGTCATCTACACCCCTGGCTGCTTCCGCATCGTCCGTTCGGTCGCCGTGGGCATCAACGAAACCGACTTCGTCGCTGCCGCGCGAGCACGCGGCGAGCGCAACATAGTCGTCGTGCTGGAGGAAATCCTGCCGAACATGGTCGCGCCCATCCTGACCGATTTCGGTCTGCGCTTCGTGTTCATCGTGCTGCTGCTCAGCAGCCTGAGCTTCCTGGGCCTGGGCATCCAGCCGCCCTATTCGGACTGGGGCGGTCTCGTGCGCGAGAACATCGACGGGTTGAGCCAGGGAGCGCCCGCCGTGATCGTTCCTGCCATCGCCATCGCCATCCTGACGGTATCCACCAACCTGCTGATCGACAGCCTGCCCGGCCGCAAGGTCGCCAACTATGGCGGATAGCGCCGGTCCGCATGTTGAAGTGCAAGGCCTGTCGGTGGTCGGCCGGCAGGAGACCGTGGGCACGGTTCCGATCCTCACCAATCTCAGTTTTCAGATCGCCCGCGGCGAGGTACTGGCGCTGATCGGCGAATCGGGCTCCGGCAAGACCACCGCCGCGCTCTCACTGCTCGGCTATGCGCGTCCGGGATGCAGCATTACCGGCGGCCGGATCAGGGTCGGCGATACGGACGTCCTTTCGCTGACCGCAAGCGGCCGTGCCGACCTTCGCGGACGCACCGTCAGCTATGTCGCGCAAAGCGCCGCCGCCGCATTCAACCCCGCCCAGCGGATCATGGCGCAGGTCATCGAGCCGGCGCTGATCCACAAGCTCTTGTCGCGCTCGCAGGCCGAGGAAAAGGCGCGCGCATTGTTCCAGGCCCTCGCGCTTCCAGACCCGGCGAATGTGGGCGATCGCTATCCGCACCAGGTCTCCGGCGGCCAACTCCAGCGCCTGATGGCCGCGATGGCGCTGATCACCGGCCCGGAACTGGTCATTCTCGACGAGCCGACCACCGCGCTCGACGTCACCACCCAGATCGAGGTCCTGCGTGCCTTCCGCAACGCCGTGCGCGTGCTCAACACCACCGCCGTGTACGTCTCCCACGATCTCGCCGTGGTCGCCCAGCTCGCCGACCGCGTCGTGGTCCTGCAAGGCGGCCAGGTGCGGGAAACCGCACCCATCCGCACCATACTGACCAAAGCCGAGCACCCCTACACGCTGAGCCTTCTCGCCGCGGCTGCGCCCTCCGCTCGGGCCGCTTCCCAGCCCGCGGACAGCCTTTCCACCCGGCGCCCCTGCTGGAGGTTTCCGATCTCCTGGCAGGCTACGGCGGGATCGATGGGGCCGGGCGTCCCCGCATACCGGTGCTGCGCGACATTTCACTGCGCATCACGCCGGGATCGGTGCTCGGGGTGATCGGGGAATCGGGGTGCGGAAAAAGCACGCTCGCCAGGGTGATCGCGGGCCTCCTCCCGGCCGCCAGCGGCAGCATTCGTCTCAAGGGCAAGGAACTGCCACGCCGGGTCGCGGACCGCCGGCGGGAAGATCTCCGCGACATCCAGATCGTTTTTCAGATGGCCGACGTGGCGTTGAATCCCGCGCGCACCGTCGCCTCCATTTTGGGCCGCCCGCTGAAATTCTATCACAACATGCAAGGAGATCCGGCGCGACGGAGGGTCCAGGAATTGCTGGACATGGTCCGCCTGTCGCCGCAGCTCGCCACCCGCTATCCGGACGAACTCTCCGGCGGCCAGAAGCAGCGCGTGAACCTGGCGCGCGCCCTCGCGGCCAACCCCAGCCTGATCCTCTGCGATGAGATCACCTCCGCGCTGGATACCGTCGTCGCGGCAGCAGTGCTGGAGTTGCTCGCCGACCTGCGGCGGGAACTCGGCGTGGCGCTGATGTTCATCAGCCACGATCTTTCCACCGTGCGAGCCATCTGCGACCAGGTCATGGTGCTCTACGCCGGAGCCTGCGTGGAGACTGGGGCACGCACCACGCTGGAACGGTCGCCGTGGCACCCCTACACTCGGCTGCTGCTATCCTCCGTCCCGGAACTGCGGCCTGACTGGCTGGACGGCATTGCGCCCGACAGCGCACAGGCAGGCTCCGCCGGGCTGGCCGTGCAGGACCTGCTAAGCCCCTGTCCGTTCTTCCGGCGTTGCAACGTCCGTATTCCGGGAACCTGCGACGTCACGCCCCCTCCCGTTATCCGCCTGGACAAAGGGGCCGACATCGCTTGCCACCGCACGGAACAGGCGCTGCGTGCCGCGCAAGAACCTGTTACCGAGAGACTGGAAGCATAGTTTTAAAAGTTATTATCCTCTTGGCGCAGGTATAGCCCAGCTCGATCATGTCAACAGATGAGCCGGTCAGCTACGTTTTCTGGATGACGGCTTCGAGCCCAGGACGTACCTCAATCAGCCGACCGGTGCCTTGCGGGTGTTATACCAGCCCGCGTCACGTCCGAACTCATCCCCGTCATGGCCGGCGAAGGCCGGCCATCCACGTCTTTCCTGACTGCAGGCACGAACGAAGTGCAATGGACGCGACAACGAGACATGGGTCATTCATTCGGCGGGTTGGTGTTAACCGCCAATTGGGCGGCGAAAGCCCGCTTGCAGGCAGCCCGCGCTTCGCCGCGGGCGACATGGGCGGCCAGGTTCGGATATTCGTCCAGAATGCCCGATGGTTTCAACCTGAGCAGCACCGACACCATCATCAGGTCGCCCGCGCTGAACGCACCATCGAGCCAATCCACATCGCCCAGGCGACCGGAAAGTTGGTCCAGCCGGTCGCGGACGCGACGCTCGACCAGAGGCAGGCGCTCCTCATACCAGGGCCTATCGCCCTCGAGGAGCCTGGCGTTTCCGAGTTCAAGGATAGGCGGCTCTACCGTATTGAGCGCGGCAAACATCCATGTGATCGCGCGCGCCCGGGCATTGGCATCGTCCGGCAGCAGGCCCGCATAGCGCTCGGCGATATGGAACACGATCGCCCCTGTCTCGAACAGGGCGAGATTGCCTTCCTCATAGGTCGGAATCTGGCCGAACGGATGAAGCGCCCGATGCGCGGGTTCCTTCATCGCGCGGAACGAAACAAGGCGAACCTCGTAGGGTTGGCCCACTTCTTCAAGCGCCCAGCGAACGCGTGTATCACGCGCCAGTCCCCTGCCGCCATCGGGTGACCGTTCAAAGGCGGTAATGGTGATGGTCATCGTGAGGCTCCTCCTTGGCGAAAATCATCGGCTGAGAAGCTGGTTCGCAAGAAACTCGCCAAAAGGGAAACGCCGTCCCGAAGCATTCCCGACGACGGACAAGGGAGCTTGCGCCTTCAGAACGACGATTGGCTTGCTTGCGTCAAGGGGATGATCTCCCTTTCAATAACCACGATCGGGCTGGAACACGCACGGCAGCGTCTGCCCGGACCGGTAAGCATTCAGCCCGCCTGCAACATGCTCGGCGCGTGCCCGGCGCGATGCGAAACCGCCGATGTGGCACGTCACCAGGATTCGCGGATGCCGCCACAGGGGATCGGAAGCCGGCAGCGGCTCCTCATCGAAAACATCCAGCACCGCCGCCGACAGGTGCCCAGAGTCGAGCGCGGCAATCAGCTCCGGCATGACGATCAGCGATCCGCGCCCGGCATTCACCACTCCTGCTCCGGTGGGCAGCTTCGCGAGCCGCTCGGCATCCAGCAAATGCCGCGTGTTTGGCGTTTCAGGCAGCAACCCTACCAGGATATCGCTCTGTTGCAGAAAAGCATCCAGCTCATCCATCCCGGCAAACGACGTTACATCCGCAATCGACTTGCGGCTTTGCGCCCATCCGCTGACCTGGTATCCCAGCGCGCGCAGCATTTGCGCCGCTGTCTGCCCGATATTGCCGAGCCCCATCACGCCCACGCGCGTCTGCTGCGCCGTGCGCGGCGCTGCGAACTCGTCCCACCGGCAGGCGGCGCGTGCCGCGATTGCGCGCAACAGGTCGCGCTGGATCGCCAGCACCGCCAGGCAGACAAATTCCCCCATCGTCCGCAGCGTCTCCTGGCTCGCCATGCGCACGATCGGGATGTTTGCCGGCAGCTCCGGATCGCACGTTATGTGATCCACGCCCGCGCCGCTGCTGAAGATGACGCGCAGATTCCGGTACCGCGCCAACCGTCCAGCTTCCGGCTGCCACACCAGAACGAAATTTACATCATCGGGATTTACCTCGGGATCATCCCACCAGCGTACATCCACTCCGGGCACGAGTTCCGCGAATATCGCCCGCCATTCCGGGATCGCAACTTCACCGCCCGACTTGACAAGAAGGATTTGCCTGGAAACGCCCACAAAATTTCATTCTGAGATGATCCGCCACCTTATCCACTGCTCCCGGCCCGTCAAGACACCATGGCAGCTATTCTCGAACAATGACGGCGGTGACTTCAAGCCTCGTATCCCACCGCAGCTATCCCACCGCGGGCCCAATCAAACGATCGAGGGTAATCGGAAACTCACGAACGCGGATGCCGGTGGCGTGCCACACCGCATTGGCGACCGCACCGGCGGTTCCCGTCACCCCGATCTCACCGACCCCCTTGATCCCGAGCGCGTTGACATGCGGGTCGTCCTCCTCGACGAGAATGGCCTCCAGTGAGGGCACGTCGGCGTTCACCGGCACATGATACTCGCCGAGATTCGGATTCATCACACGGCCGGAGCGCAAATCCATCACGGCGTGCTCATGCAGGGCGAACGAAACGCCCCAGATCATGCCGCCATGATACTGGCTGCGCACCAGCCGCGGATTGATCACCCGGCCGGCGGCGAAGGCACCGACCAGACGGGTGACGCGGATCTGCCCCAGCTCGGGATCGACCTTCACCTCCGCGAACACGGCGCCGTGCGCATGCATGGCATAGTGCGACTGCGTCACCGGGTCCGCCGCGCTCTTGCCCTGCCCGTCGATTTCCGCGACCCCGGCGCGCACGAGAATATCGCCATAACCCTCGCTGCGGCTTTCATCGTCGCGGCGGAACAACCGGCCGCCCCGCGCCACCACGCCCGCGTTGCCGGCGCCGAACAGCGGCGAGCGGTCATCGCCCATGGCCAGCTCCGCCAGCTTGGCGATGACGTCGGCGCCAGCGCTGTGGATCGCCATGCCGGCCGTCGCGGTATGAGAGGAGCCGCCGGCGATCCCGGCATCCGGCAAATCAGACGTGCCAGTCCGGAACTCGACCTGTTCGACATCGAGCCCAAGCCCATCGGCGGCGATCTGCGCCAGCGCGGTCGCGGCACCCTGGCCCATGTCGTGGGCGCCTATCTCCATCACGCCACTGCCGTCGCGCCGGATCACCGCGCGGGCCTGGGCCTGGAACATGATCGCCGGAAAGGTCGCGGTACCAACGCCCCAGCCGACCAGCAGCCCGGCCTCGTCGCGCATTTGCCGCGGCGCCACCGGCCGCCGCGCCCAACCAAAGCGCTCGGCGCCTTGCGCATAGCATTGACGCAGCGCCTTTGAGGAGAACGGCTTGCCGGATATCGGTTCCACCTCGGCGTAGTTCTTTATCCGGAACGTGAGCGGATCCATGCCGCAAGCCTGCGCCATTTCGTCGATCGCGCTCTCCAGTGCGATCGAGCCGGTCGCCTCGCCGGGCGCGCGCATGAACAGCGGCGTACCGGTGTCGAGCCGCACCACTTCATGCGACGTGGCGATGGCCGGGCTGGCGTACAGCGTATGCGAAATGTCCGAGGCAGGCTCGAAGAAGTCGTCGAACGTGCTGGAAGACGTCTTGGTGTGATGGTCGATCGCGGTCAGCGCGCCGTCGCGATCGGTGCCCATACGCAACGTCTGCCGGGTCGGCGCGCGATGACCCACCGGCCCGTACATCTGCTCGCGCCGCAGCACCAGCTTCACCGGCTTGCCGACCAGCCGCGCCGCCATGATGCCGAGCACCTGAGGGCCGGCGATCATGCCTTTGGAACCGAAGCCGCCGCCCAGGAACGGGCTGCGGATATGGATGTTCTCCGGCGCAATGCCGAACAGCCCGGCGACACGCGCCTGCGCCATCGCCAGGCCCTGACTCGGCGTGTCGACCGACAGCACGTCGCCATCCCACGCCGCGACAATCGCGTGCGGCTCCATCGCGTTATGGTATTGCGCCGGCGTCTCGTAGGTTGCGTCAATGCGCCCGGATGCCGCCGCCAGGCCCGCCGCGACATCGCCATGATGCACTTCGGCCGGAGTGCCGACGCCTACCGTGGGCGGAATGAAGCTCGCATCGGAATCCAATCCTGCCCGCGCCGGCGCGGTCTCGTAGCGCGGCGACAGCAACGCGGCACCTTCCGTCGCCGCCTCCAGCGTCGTGGCGATCACCACCGCGATCGACTGGTTGGCGTAACGCACCTGGTCGTTCTGCAGCAGGTCGAGCCGGAACATGAACGGATGCAGCTTCGCGTCCGGATCCAGCGCCAGCTCCGGCTTGTTGTCAGGCGTCATGACCTCGACCACGCCCGGATGGGCCTTCGCCGCCGCAAGGTCCAGGAAGCTGACCCGGCCGCGCGCGATGCTGGCCACCGCCAGAACGGCATAGAGCATGCCGGGCGGGTGATGGTCGGCCGCGTAGCGGGCGCCCCCGGTAACCTTCAAAACCCCGTCGCGGCGGGTGATCGGCTGGCCGATATTGGAGCCATGCCGCTGATGGGGGGGAATCTGCGGAAGCGCGATCTCAGACATGCACGAGACCTCCGGAAACGGGGGCGAAGGGGGAAGCCGGCAACGCCGGCACGCGATCCGGCGTGCCTGCCGCGGCCAAAGCCAGAGCCCGCATAACGATCCGTCGCGCCAGCTCGATCTTGAATTCGTTGTCGCCAGACGGTTTCGCATCAACCAGCGCCGCCTCGGCGGCACGGCGGAAGGCGGCACCATCCGGACGCGAGCCAACCAGTACCGCTTCCGCCGTGCGGGCACGCCACGGCTTCAGCGCGACACCCCCCAGCGCGATCCGCGCCTCGGCGATCGCACCGTCCTCGATCCGCAAAGCGGCGGCGGCTGACACGACTGCGAAGGCATACGACGTCCGCTCGCGCACCTTCAGATAACGGGCATGCGCCGAGAACTCCGCGGCCTCGGCCGGCAGCCGCACGGCGACGATCAGGTCACCCGGCTCCAGCACGCTTTCACGGTCCGGCGTGTCGCCGGGCAGATGGTGGAAGCTTTCCAGTGGAACCTCGCGCCGTCCGGTCTTGCCCGCGATCTCCACCACCGCGTCGAACGCCACCAGCGGGACGCAGAAATCCGACGGGTTGGTCGCGATGCAGCTCTCGCTCCAGCCGAGCACCGCATGCAGCCGCGTGTCGCCGCCGCGTGCCTCGCAGCCGGCGCCTGGTTGGCGCTTATTGCAGGCGCTGGCGACGTCATAGAAATACGCGCACCGCGTACGCTGCAGCAGGTTGCCGCCGACCGTCGCCGCATTGCGCAGTTGCGCCGAAGCGCCGGACAGCAGCGCTTCCGCCACGGCAGGAAACTGTCGGGCAAACGCAACGTCGTGCGCCAGGTCGGCATTGCGCACGCGCGCCCCGATCCGCACGCCGCCATCCGCCAGCCGCTCGATCGCATCGAGTCCCGGCAGACCACTGACATCGACCAGAACGCGCGGCTGGGTAATGCCGCCCTTCATCAGGTCCAGCAGATTGGTGCCCCCGGCGAGATAAGCCGCGCCCGGCTGGGAAGCGGCCGCGACGGCCTCGGCGATCGTCGCCGGCCGGAGATAATCGAAGGTCTTCATGCCGCCTGTTTCCGACCGAGTTCGCCAAGCTCTTTCTGGGCGTCGAGCACCGCGTCGGTGATCCCGACATAGGCGCCGCAGCGACAGAGATTGCCGCTCATGCCTTCGCGCACCCGTTCAGGATCGTCGCCGGCCTGGCCTTCCTGCAGTAGGCCGATTGCGCTCATGATCTGGCCCGGCGTGCAGAACCCGCACTGGAAACCATCATGCGCGATGAACGCCGCCTGCACCGGATGCAGCACGTCGCCTTGCGCGACACCCTCGATCGTGTGGACATGCGCGCCGTCGCAACTGAGCGCGAGCGCGAGGCACGAATTGATCCGTCGCCCGTCGACCAACACCGTACACGCGCCGCATTGCCCGCGGTCGCAGCCCTTCTTGGTGCCGGTCAGGTCAAGCCGCTCGCGAAGCAGATCGAGCAGCGTGACCCGTGGATCGTCCAACGGAACGTCGCGCGCCACACCATTCACGGTCAGCGAAATCGATAAGCTCATGCAGTGCTCCAATCCTACCAGGCGAAGGCGTCGCCTCCATTCGTCATGCCCGCGAAAGCGGGCATCCATCCATCGGGACATAGCGTCCCGCTTTCGCCGGAATGACGTTATGGGTCACGCCATGCGCCTGCTGGTTTCAGTGCTATCGTCGAACTAGGCTCAGCCCTGTTTTGGTGTGATCTTGGCGCCATATACGGAGGATGCCTCCGCTTTCAAGTGGCACGAGAAACCCGACGAGCGATATGGCAGAGCATGTGAACAAGACCTCCCGGCGCCGACGCACCGACGCGGTTCGCAATCGCGAGCGGGTGCTGGAGGCGGCGAAGGTGGTGTTCAGCGCCGGCGGCCCCGATGCCAGCCTGGAGGCGGTGGCGCGGCACGCCGGGGTCGGCATCGGCACGCTCTACCGGCATTTCCCGACCCGTGAGGCGCTGTTCGAGGCGGTCTATCGGCGTGAGGTCGAGCACCTCGCCGATCTTGCCGAACAGTTGAAGACTGAAGCGTCCCCGGTCGAAGCGTTGCGTCGCTGGCTGCGCTCGAACGTGGAGTTCGTCGCCACCAAGAAGGGCATGTCGGCGGCGCTCGCTCTGGCGGTGAACAGCTCCTCGGAGCTATCCGCCTATTCGTTCGAGCGCCTGACCAAGGCGGTGGGCGCGTTGCTGGACCGCGCGGTCGCCGCCGGCGAGATCCGTGCCGATATCAGCGCGGAGGACCTCCTACGGGCCCTGGTGGGCATGTGCTACCTGCACGACCAGCCCGGCTGGCAGGCCAGCGTGCTGCGCCTGCTCGACGTCTTCATCGACGGTCTGATGTCCCGCTTTCGTGACGCTTCGCGAGAATGACGGGGAACGGGAGATTGCGGAACCTCCGCGTGAATCTCTGCGCCTCTGCGTTAAATCTTTCTTGTTTTGCTTGCCGCATGCGAGCTGAAGGCCGCCATGACGACCTGACGGCACAGTCAAACATCCCGCCGTTTGGTATGCGCGCCGCCTCCCCATCCCGTCGTCCCCGCACCCATTCCCATCATTCCCGCGAAAGAGCTTGTGAAAGAATTAGGATGCAATGCCGCCTTCGCAGTGCTGGATCCGGCGCTCGCGATCCAGCGGGCGCGGAACGCTCCGGCGCGCAACGTAGCGTCTGGACTTGCCACCGCCCCCCGATCAGGCCCAATTGTCGCGCAATGCAGTCACAAACGCTCTACGAAGCCCCCCGCCCTTTGCCGCACCCCGGCGAGTCCGTCATCACCAGCACCTGCGGCCACAATTGCGGCGGCCGCTGCGTCGTCAACGCGCATGTGCGCGATGGCCGCATCGTCCACATCTCCACCGACCAGCGCCGCTGGAACCCCGACCACCCCCCGCTGCCCGCTTGCGCCCGCGGCGTCGGTCAGATCGAGCGCACCTACCACCCCGACCGCCTGCGCCACCCGCTCCGCCGCATCGGCCCGCGCGGCTCCGGCCAGTACGAACCAATCTCCTGGGACACCGCCCTCGACGACGTGGCCACCGAGATGCGCCGCATCCGCGCCACCCACGGCAACGCCTCGATCCTCGATGCCTCGCGCACCGGCAGCACCTCCATGCTGCACGGGCGTGCCGCCTGCCAGCGTTTCCTGCACATGTTCGGCGGCTGCACCGACCTCTGGTCGAACCTGTCCGCCGAGGCCGAAGTCTTCGCCGTCCACATGACGTACGGCGCCGACGCCGACTACAAGACCTCCGGCCGCGAACCCACCGACTACGCCAACTCCAAGCTTATCCTCATGTGGGGCTGGAGTCCCGGCGACGGCACCTTTGGCACCGGCACTATGCAGTACCTGCGGCACGCGAAGCAGCACGGCACCCGTATCATTTGCATCGACCCCCGCCGCACCGGCACCAGCCGCACCCTGGCCGACGAGCACATCTTCATCCGCCCCTCCACCGACGCCGCGGCGCTGATCGCCATGGCCTACGTAATCGTCAGCGAACACCTGCACGACCAGCCCTTCTGCGACCGCTACGTGCTCGGTTTCGACGAAAACCATCTGCCGCCCGATGCCCCCGCCGGCGCATCCTACCTGTCCTATCTGCGCGGCCTGACCGACGGCATCCCCAAAACCCCCGAATGGGCCGCCGCCATCACCGGCATTCCCGCCGACACGATCCGCCGCCTGGCGATCGAATTCGCCACCACCAAGCCCGCCGCGTTGCAGACCGGCTACGCCCCGGGCCGCACCTCTCGCGGCGAGCAGTTCCACCGCGCCGCCTACGCGCTCGCCGCGATCACCGGCAATGTCGGCATCGCCGGCGGCAATTCCGGCGTCAGCAACGGCGCCACCGGCCGGTGCGATATCCGCAGCCTGCCCGCCGGCAAGAACCCGATCGACTCCCGCGTCGCCTCGCCGTTGCTCGCCGACCTGCTCGCCCGCGGCAAGTCAGGCGGCTATCCCGCCGACATAAAAATGATCTACGCCGCGGCCGGCGATCTGTTCAATCAGTGCCCGAACGTCAACAAGATGATCGCCGCGCTCGACAGCGTGGAGTTCATCGTAGCACAAGACCATTTCCTCACGCCCACCGCGCGCCACGCCGACATCGTGCTGCCCGCCACCACCTTCTGGGAACGCAACGACGTCCACACGCCCTGGGCCGGCGCCGGCCACTACGCCATCTTCATGCGCCAGGCGATCGCGCCCATGCAGGGCTGCCGCAACGATATCGACATCTTCGCCGATCTGGCGCACCGCCTCGGCATCGAGGGCTACAACGACCGGGCGGAGCTGGACTGGCTGCGCGAGCTCACGCGCGATGCGGTGGACGATTTCGACAGCTTCATGCAGCAGGGCGTCGCCCGCTTCCCCGCGCCGCAGGACGCTGTCGCCTTCGCCCCGCAGATCCGCGACCCCGCGCGGCACAAATTCTCCACCCGATCCGGCAAGATCGAGATCTATTCGACCACCCTGGCCGCCAACCCCGATCCCTACGGGCTCGGCCACATCCCTCCGATTCCCACCTGGATCACGCCCGACGGCCTGGATCCCGCCTACCCGCTGCGCCTCTGCTCGCCGAAATCCCGCGCCCGCACCCATTCCATCCACGGCAACCAGCCCGGCCTTGCCCGCGTCGATCCCGACACGGTCTGGATTCATCCGGACGACGCCGCTGCCCGCGGCATCGCCGACGGTCAGCGCGTGCGTATTTTCAATCGCAACGGCTCAACCACCCTGCCGGCAGAACTGACCGACCGCATCGCCCTGGGCGTCATCTCGATCAAAGAGGGCGCCTGGTTCGTTCCAGACCCCACGGGCACCGACACCAGCGGCTGCGCCAACGTCCTCACCCGAGACCTCGCTTCTCCGTGCGGCGCCACCACCTACAACACCAACTGGGTCCAGATCGCGCTGTGAACCGATCCGCCGCCACGTCATCGCGTCCTTATTTCCGCTTGTCCTCGACCAGATCGCGCAGGCGCTCTATCGCCTGGTCCCACTGCGCCGAGATTTCGGCAAGATAGCCCCTTATTTCCGCAAACCGCGCCGTCTGAAGCTTCCAGACACGATCTCGGCCGCTGCGCCGGCTGTAAACGATCCCCACCCGTTGGAGAGCTTGCAGGTGCTTCGACATCGCTTGCCGCGATAGCGGCGTCGCCGCCGTCAGGCTCATCGTCGAAAGCGGCCCACGCGCACTCAGCCGGTACACGATCCCAAGGCGCGTCGAATCGCCGAGCGCGGCAAACACCGGCGCCGTCCTGTCGGCCTCGTTCAACTCGTGCGATCGCGGAACAGGCAAGCTCCATTCCCCGCTGCGCTACCCTGTCGCGCCCTGTCTCGCCAGGTACTTCCTGATGAGCTGAGCCTGCTTGCTCCATCCGCCCTCATTGGCGGTGAATGCCTTCGCCCGGCGTTCCAGCGGAATCTGTCGAAGCCGGATTCCGAAATCGTCAGCAGAACGCCGTCCGCGACCTCCTCGAGTTCGAACACGATCAGCGTCATGGGTTCGGCCGAGTAATCGACCGTCGGATCAATTGCGTAAGGGTGCCACCGAAAGGAAATCCGCCGCATCGGTTCGATGCGATCGACCTCGAAGTCGAACGCCTTTCCTTCATGCGGCCTTTGTAGCTCAGCGACCTCCGCATCCACTTGCGTTGGAGCAATCCGTCCCGTCAGCCGTCGCCCGGCGGCAAACGGGCCATCGAATTTAACGCCAAACCAATTGCCGAATTGAGCTGAGTCGGAAACCGCCTGCCAGACCTTCTCCAGGGAAGACTGCAACAGAACCTTCTTTTCGATGCGATCGGTCACCATGAGCAACCTCCAGGTTGCGCATCTCTATCATGGCGTCGACGAACAAGCAACCCCCCGGTTGCTTCTCAGCCGGACGTCGCACGTCGGCAGCCACTCTGCATCGACAGAACGGGTCAGGGCACAAGCTGTTACGTCGCAACAACCTGATGACAGGAGGCTTGTGGGGCAAGCAAATCGGCGTGAAGGCTGCCAAGTTGCTTCGCGTACGACGTGACCTCGAACTTTTCGAGGAATTTGCGACGGCCCGCAGCCCCCAATCGGTTGCGAAAATCCGCGTCCTCTATGACATGACGCAGAGCATCCGCGAGTTCCTCGACATCTCCAGGAGGGATCAGCATGCCCGATACGTCGTTCTCTATGACCTCCGCATGCGCGCCGACCGGCGTCGTAACGACCGCCAGCCCGTGCGACAATCCCTCAAGTATCGCCATCGCCAGCCCTTCGGCATGCGACGGCAGAACGAGTACATGCGCGCTGTCACATAACCCCGCAACACGATCCTGGTCGAGCCAGCCAGTGAATTCCACCCGCTCAACGATCCCCAGCTCAGCGGCAAGACGCCGGTACTTATCGAGATCGCCATCGCCCGCCAGCGTGGCCCGCCAGCTAAGCGCCGCCATTTGTGGGCTCGCGAATGCCCGGAGAAGCTCCGGCACGCCTTTCCGCTCGCTGAGACGGCCGAGAAAAAGCAGGTGGCATGGCGCGGTGTCCCGCCGCCCTGCCAATGGCCTGCGCAAAGGGTCCGGCACGGCGTTGTGCAAAACTGTTATCTGATCCGGCAGCAACTCCATTGTTTCCAGTATAACTTTCCGGTCGCGCGATCCCAGGGCGATGACTTTTGCCGCGCCGCGAAACATGTCCTTCACCACCCAGCGCATGAATCTGCCTCGGCCCCGCCAATAACCCACGTAATCCGGGTCGTGAACGTGCAGCAGATACCGCAGGCCAACTCCCCGCATCAACGCGACCAACATGGACTTGCGGATCGTGCTTCCTCGCCCCGTTATATTCACGTGCACAATCACCGGCGCACGCCAGAGCCTCGCCGCAACCAGCCGTACCGCCGCTCCGGCGAAATAACCCAGCGACAGGCCAGTGTACAACGGGGAAGCACCAAGAAACCAGGGGCCCCGCGAATCAATCACATGATACGAAACTTCCGGCTGAGACCCCCGTCCCGACAGGAAATATCCCATCTGGCGGCCAATCCCCCCGCCCGCCTCCAAACTCCCCGGACAGAGGATGATAACGCTGCCGGACAAGGAATGGGAAACGCTTCGATTTAGAGACACGCGCCGGCCTCTTCCTCAATTCTATGCTCAATAGCAGGCGCGCCAGACCGACGCAAGCAACCGCCGGTTGGTCCAGTGGACTCTTCCCGGCCTGCTCCACGGCAGCACACCACTCCCGATCAGTCTAAAAAGTTGAAAAAGTGTTGCAGTATAGTACAAAGCATGTTAGCTAGCGCACCAATGTCTGAATGGGCGCCTGGCCCGAGGCCGGTGATCTGCGAGCTTCGGTTAAAGCGATTACAATCCGGAAGTATGTCGCCGATGTCGCCTGAGAAACCTGGCGTCGTTGGTCTTGTTGGAGGGCGTAATGCGGTCAGCATTGGTGTGTGGAGCAGGCGGGTTCATCGGCGGCCATCTTGTGAAGCGTCTGAAGGAACAGGGATTTTGGGTGCGCGGCATTGACCTGAAATCCCACGAATACGCAGAAACCGAGGCCGATGACTTCGTCATTGGTGATCTGCGGGATCACGACTTCTGCCGGGATATTGCCGACCGGCGCTTCGATGAAGTCTATCAGCTCGCCGCCGACATGGGCGGAGCCGGCTTCATATTCACCGGCGAAAACGACGCCGAAATCATGCACAACTCCGCAAGCATCAACCTCAATGTGCTGGACGTCTGCCGCAAGCGCCTGATCAGGCGAATCTTCTATTCGTCTTCAGCCTGCATCTACCCGGCCTACAATCAACAGGACCCGAACTCCCCCAATTGCGAGGAAAGCTCCGCCTACCCCGCGGCTCCCGACAGCGAATACGGCTGGGAAAAACTGTTCAGTGAGCGCCTCTATCTCAGCTACGCACGCTGTCACGGGATGGAAGTGCGGATCGCGCGTTATCATAATATCTTCGGTCCCGAAGGCACCTGGACCGGCGGCCGCGAAAAGGCACCCGCCGCGCTCTGCCGCAAGATCGCCCTTGCCCCCAACGATGGACATATCGAGATCTGGGGCGATGGGTGTCAGACGCGCTCGTTCCTCTTCGTCTCGGAGTGCATCGAAGGAAGCCTCCGGCTGATGCGCTCGGAAGTCCAGGGCCCGATCAATATCGGCTCCGAAGAGATGGTGAGCATCAATCAGCTTGCTGACATGATCATGCAGATTGCCGGTAAGCACGTACAGAAACGCCATATTCCAGGCCCCCTCGGCGTGCGGGGCAGGAATTCAGACAACCGCCTCATACAGAAGAAGCTCGGCTGGGCACCGTCCCAGGCGCTTTACGACGGTCTTGAGGTGACCTACGCATGGATCGAGCGCCAAATCAGATCGAATACAGCCGCCGCCGCATTTGTGTGATTTGCTCGCATTTACCGCCCCGGACACCGTTCACCTGTGGACCTTCCCTCTATGCCGCGGCGAAGCCGATTACGTCTTGCTCTCTGCCGATGAAAAGCACCGGGCCGGTCGCTTTCACTTCGACGTACATCGCGATCGATTTATCGCCGGCCGGGCGCAGCTCCGGCGAATATTGGGCAACTGTCTCGGGACCGCGCCCCAGGAGATAACGCTCACCTACAGCCCATCGGGCAAGCCGGCGATACACGCTCCAACCCCGCTCGGGTTCAATCTCAGCCATAGCGGCAATCTCGCCGCGCTTGCGGTCGCCCGCTTCGAGATCGGCGTGGACATAGAGCAGATCCGCGTGATCGATCGGGACATCGCCCACCGATTCTTCGCCGGCGACGAAGTCACCACTTTATTCGGCCTGCCGGACGAACAATGGAATGAAGCGTTCTTTTCGTGTTGGACGCGCAAGGAGGCCTACCTCAAGGCGACAGGCGATGGACTCCTCATTGCCCTTGACAGCTTTTCCGTAAGCCTGACGCCCGGCACGCCCGCGGAGCTACTGCGGGTCGAGTCTCAGCCGGAGGAACCAGCCCACTGGCAGTTCGTCAGCTTCGTGCCCGCTCCGGGGTTCATGGGCGCAATCGCCGCGCGCCACCGCCAGTGGCAGGTCTGTCGGCACGCCCTATAGAGCAATAGGGCGGTTTCACCCTGGGTGAAACCGCTCTAGCCGCGAGCGGGACTGCGTCGCTGGCGGAATCCAACCGAGAACCTCCGGCGGCCGCGAGCGGCCTGAAACCTGTCGCAGCATGGCGGCGGCGTTCGCGGTGATCAGTTTCATGTGGTCCCGCCAAACCGAGCGGCCGGGTGGAACCGGGTCGAGCCCAAAATTCCGAAGCCGGCGGTTCATCGCGTACACGCGTCCACTCTTCTGGACCGATCGCAGATCATAGTTCAGGCTTAATGCGACCGACACGGTATCGCCGTTCTGCGCCCAGTGCGGCGCCATGCTCGGGATATGTACTCCGCAGCCACCACGGAAGTCATAGGTTATCGCGTCGCCCTGGCGTGCGTCCTTGAACACCGCGCCGTTCGTATCACCCGCATAGAAATTCTCGAGTTCGTCGTCAGTCACCAAGGTTCGATCGGTCTGGTCAAATACCCTGAAAATCTTGTCTCCGGCGATTTGGAACAGAAAGTTTGTGTCCGCGTCGATATGATAGGCGGTGATCCGCCGCGGCGAAGCGATCAGGATCGTCGCCCGCCCGACGATCACATCGTCCCGCATCCGGACACCAGCCAGTTCTACCATGCGTGAAAGCAGCACGGTCACCGCCGGTCCCAGAACCGGATCCTGTTCGACATGCTTCAGCATCACAAGAGAATCGTTGTGTTCGATGTCCGCGAGTGTGTCTGCCAATGTACTGCCCTTCGCGGCGCCCTTTTCCCACCGGTCGGACACGTTCACAGCACCGCTCGAGCAGTAGCCGAACCCCGGTCTGTCGCCCTGTCGCACCGCGACTTCAATCAGGCTTTTGCGGTTGAAGATTTCACTCTCCGACAGATCATGACCAAACATGAAGCTGCGGAGGTTGTAGTTCTCCGAAAACTTCTCCTCCGAGTCGATGGTTGCCACGGATCTCGCCCGGGTGCTGGACCGTCCATCAATTATTCCGTTTTCCATCGTTGGAGGTCGGCCCCAGCGAGCGCCCGCGTGTTCTCGGGGCGTCCTGGCGGAAGCACGGGCAAGCTCGGCGTGCTGCACCCCGACAGTGGCTTCGATATGCCGCGCCATCACCGACATCCCAGGTTCCTGGAACGCTGTGTAGTGATCGCCGGGAACCACCACGAGATCGACGCCGCCGCTTGCGAACCCGTCCCACCCCAGCTTGGGATCTAGAAAAAGCCCTGCCGGCTCGCGCACGCTGCGGAAAACCGTCATGCTGCCGTCAAAGCGGCCCGGCCGATATGCCTCGATGACTCGATTGAGATAGGTCACAAGCCAACGGTCGTATTGCTCGGCTGCGGCAAACGCGTGGTCAGCCACATCGTCATGCTTCGGAAGCCGAAGCAGTCTGCGGAGAGTTTCGCGGTCGGCAAGGAACTTCCTCATCGCTTTGCGTCCCGCCCGAACCTCCGACCAATCGTTCAGAACCAGCTTCGATCGGTAGGACCAGTTCCCCAGCAACGACCTGATTCTGCTCTGGCTGCGCGAGTAGCCCGGAAGCCAGGTGTCCACCACCATGACGCGGGAAACAACGTGTCCCGCTTCCTGCAGTTGGCGCGCAATCTCGAACGCGAGGACGCCGCCGTTACACCAGCCAAGGAAGGCATACGGCCCGTTCGGTTGAAGGCGTTGCAGCAATTCGATGTATTGATGCGCGATCGCTTCGACGCTGGCCGGAAGTGGGCCTTTCGGAAATGCCGGGTCAAATAGCTGTAGCGCCGTCAGCGGTAGAGCGCCTGTCAACCGCCGTGCCAGGGTCAGGTAAATTCCGGTGTTGTTGATCGCGAAGATGCCCGGGGCGTCGCTCCCCGGTTGGAATCGAACGATCTGACGGAAGTCGAATTGCCGATGCTCGCGCACCTCGACCAGTTTTTTGAACGCCCCAAAACTGGGCGCATCAAACAGCGCCGAAAGCTTTATCCGGCATCCAAACGCTGCTTCCACCCGCGCGAGCAGACGTGCAGCCACAAGAGAATGCCCGCCAAGGTCGAAGAAATCGTCCGCATCATTGACGGTTTCCACCCCCAACACCGAGCACCAGACCTCACGCAGGCGGGTTTCGATCTCGCTCGCTGGCTGCGGCTGCGGATCGGGATGCAAAGCCTTGGGAATGGACCGGTGTAGAGCCTTACGATCAATCTTCCCATTCGGCAGCCGAGGGATTGCATCGACGGCGACAAGTGCGGCCGGCCGCATATAGGCTGGCAAGGCATAAGCAAGCTGAGACCGCAGCTCATCCACGACGCGCTCATGCCGCTCCATGCCATCAGCGGAGAGTTGCACATAGGCAAATATCGCCGGCTCTTCAGAAGCTCCTTCGTCCACCACGGCAACGGCGTTGCGAACATCCGAGTGTCTCAGCAGGACGGCTTCCAGCTCCGACAACTCGATGCGGTAGCCACGGATTTTCACCTGGCTGTCTCTGCGGCCGAGGAATTGCCAACTTCCTTCGCCCAGCATGCGGACCATATCGCCGGTACGATAGACTTTTCGATCCGGAAGGTTGCGGAATTTATCCGGGATGAAGCGCTCGCGCGTCATCTCCGGCATGTTCCAGTAGCCGACAGCGACGCCGTCACCGCCGATCAGCAATTCGCCGATCGCCCCCGGGGCACCGGTTCATTGTGGTGATCAACGACGTAGAACTGGGTGTTCGCTATCGGCGCGCCCGATCGTAACCGTCGCATCGAGCGCCGATCCGCTGCACCGCTGACCATACCGTCGTCTCGGTTGGCCCATACATGTTCCACAACTCGGGACTGCGGGCCAGAAGTTGCTTTGCCAGATCCGCACGGCAAGGGCTCGCCGCCGCTTAGCATCCGAAGTTGTGGGAAGCCGTCCAGCCCGCCTCCAGCAGCAACCGCCACGTCGTCGGCGTCGCTTGCAGCACGCGCACCCCGGACTGTTGTATCAGGGAAAGCAGCAGACGCCCGTCCCGCGCGGTTTCCTCGTCGGCGATAACGACCGTGGCCCCGACCGTCAGCGGCAGAAAAAGCTCCAGTATCGAGATATCGAAGCAGATGGTCGTCAGGGCAACGATCGTATCATGCGAATCAAAGCCCGGCTTCTCGCGCATGGCGCAAAGGAAGTTCGTCAATGCCCGGTGGGGTATCTGCACGCCCTTGGGCTGGCCGGTCGATCCCGACGTGAAAATGATGTACGCGGTGTCGTTCGGGCAGCGCCATCGACAAAGTGCCGCCGCCGCCGCCCAACCCCTCCATCGTGATGACCGGCAGGGATATGTCCGGCAATGACAATTCGGATGAGTCCGCAATGATGGCGGACATATTGGATTGCTCGATGATTTGCTTGAGCCGTCCGGCAGGATAGGCCGGATCAAGCGGAATATAGGCGCTTCCAGCCTTCATGACCGCCAGCGGCGCTATGATAGATTCGCCGATCGTTTGACGAACACGCCGACCCTTGCTCCGGGACCGATCGCGCGCAGCACCCTTGCCGCAAGTGCGTTCGACCTCCGCTCAACTTCTTGGTAGCTGAGCTTCCGGGCGCCATCGACGATTGCGGTTGCCTCGGGGGTTTGCAACAGCCTGCTGATCGAAAAGCTGCGGCAACGTCAGATGGCTCGGATAATCCGTTGCCGGCGGATTGCACGCGAATAGTAAATGCTGACGCTCCGCGTCACCTGAGAATCGGTATTTTCGATAAACGAAGCGACGGGTCCGCAGCCACCGCGGCAAGAACGTTGCAGAAATGCTGTAGCAGGCGGTCAATCGTGGTCGCGTCATACAGCGCGACGTTGAACTCGCAAGACGCCCGCCAGCCCTCCGGGCGCTCCACCATGAAGAAATTCAGGTCATACATTGCCCCGGCGGAATACGACGGGATATCAACAAGCCGGAACTTCCCATAATCGACGTTTTCGACAAATGACCGCTGGAAAATGAAGTTGGTCGAAAGTACCGCGTTATGTCCCGGGTACCGCTTCGGTTTAAGCACCTCGATGATCTTTTCCAGCGGAATCGCCTCGTGCTCCAGCGCGTCCGCGACCACCTTCCGGACACGTGCGAGCAGACCGGCAAACGTTGGATCACCGGAAACATCTGTGCGCAGGACGATCGTGTTGATAAATAACCCTACCAGACTTTCGACCTCGAAAAATTCGCGACCGGCAACTTGCGTGCCGAGTATGATGTCCTCCGCCCCGGTATATTGGTGCAGCAGGCTCAACAGGCCGGCGAGTGCGACCATGAACAAGGTGCAGCCGTGCTCGCGTGCGACGGCGCCGAGGACGTCGGACAGGCGACGCTCCAGCAGGACTGACCGTATCGAAGCTGCCGTCGACTGCCGCCGACCGTCGAGGATGGTCGCTCTCCAACTGGAAATAGTCCATGCCGTCAAGCGTGCGGGACCAGAAATCCACCTCTTTTCGTAACCCATCCGCCGCAACGAAATCCCGTTGCCAGCACGCGAAATCGCCATAGCTCAGCGGCAGCTCCGGCAACTCCGGCAATTTGCCCGCGCGTAACGCCTCGCAAACCGTTCCCAGTTCCTTGGCAATCAGTCCGATCGACCAGCCGTCGCACACTGAATGATGAGTCGTTACCAACAGCACGGCAACGTCGGTCCGTACCTGGACATGTGTCATGCGAATAAGCGGGGCGACGGCAAGATCGAACGATCGGCGCGCTTCAGCGCGGGCAATGCGGTCACATTCAGCCAGAGCATCCCGCTCCGGCAGCACCGTCAGATCCACGGAGGGGACGCGAAAATCGCACCGAGGCTTGCACGACCTGAACTGGTTCGCCGTCCGCCTCGACAAATGCCGTTCTTAAAGGCGCATGCCGTGCAATGATGAACTCAAACGCCTGCTGGATGAGCGCAACAGGCAGCTCCCCCTCGATCCGCCACCGGACGGCGACATTCAACGCTGGATTCCCAGGATCGAGCCGGTCGAGCACCCAGAAGCGCTGCTGCGCCAGAGTCGTGGGAAACCGCATCCCATGCTCCGTGGCATCCGGGATCCCAGGATCGGAATCAATCAGCGTTGTTGCAGCGGTTGACACGATCTCTACGCTTCACACAGCCGGTTCATCTAGGCCGACAACCCAATCTGACGGGATCGCTGGAATTCTCGCAGCGAGATGGCCGCTCCCTTTTCTCCCGAACTGGCAGAATCGCTCGGGCGCCGCTTCGAGCACCGCTGCCAGCTCCGCGACCGTCCGATGGTCCAGAAGCTGTCGCGCGCTGATCCGCAATCCCTGGCGGTTGGCCCGCGCGGCAATCTGAAACAGGTGGATCGAAGTCGGCACCCAGCCTGAACAACTCGTCGTTCCGGCCGACCCGCTCCACCTTCAGGACGTCAGCCCAGATCGATGCCAGCGTTGTCTCGAGCGGCGTCTCCGGCGGCAGGAACGTGTCGGAGCGTGCCGTCGGCTCGCCCGCTGCCGGCAGCCCGTCACGGTCCAGTTTGCCGTTGGCGGTAACCGGAAGCACTCGAAAGATGGACCCACCGCGACGGGATCATGTAGTCCGGAAGTTGATCGGCAATGCTGGCGCGCAACGTCTCTTCCGGCCTTGGCGCGCCCGGACGTTCGACGACATAGCCCACCAGCATCGGCTTGCCGGGAATATCCTCCCGCAACAGCACCGCCGCCGCCGCAACCCCGGCATGCCGCATCAGCGCCGCCTCGATCTCGCCGGGCTCGATGCGGAACCCGCGCAACTTCACCTGGCTGTCCAACCGGCCAAGCAGCTCAATCTCGCCCCCGGGAAGCCGCCGCGCAACATCGCCGGTACCGGTAAGTCGCCCGCTGACGCCGAACGGATCGGCAATGAACTTCTCCGCCGTAAGGTCATCGCGCCGGAAATATCCATTCGCGACACCGTCGCCCCCGATATGCAGTTCGCCCGTCACGCCAACCGGCGCCGGCTCCCCATAACGATCGAGGACATGGAATTGGGTGTTGGCAATCGGCCAGCCGATCGTGATCGGAGCGTTCGCTCGGGGTGATTTCTGCGCAGGACGACCACACCGTGGTCTCGGTCGGGCCATACATGTTCCATAGCGACCCGCCGCCCTCCAGCAGCCGGTCCGCCAGGTCACGTGACAGCGCCTCGCCCCCGCAAAGCATCTTGAACCCAGGCCACGAGCGAAATCCCGCCTCCAGCATCATTCGCCACGTCGTCGGCGTAGCCTGCATCACATTGGCCGCACTGGCCTTCAACGCCGCCAGCAGTCTGAACCCGTCAAGAACCTCCTCCCGCTCCGCGATCGCGACCGACGCCCCAACCGACAACGGCAGGAAAAGCTCCAGAGCCGCGATGTCGAAAGCGATCGTCGTCACGGCAAGCAGCGTGTCGGACACCTGCAGGCCCGGCGTCTTCGCCATGGAGCAGAGCAGGTTCACCAGCGAACGTTGGCTGACCTCCACGCCCTTCGGCGCTCCGGTGGAACCAGACGTAAAGATCACATATGCGGCGGCATCCGCACCCAGACCCGTACCAGGCTGCACCGCCGGCCTGGATCCGATCGTGTCACGTTCCCCCACGATATCGATCATCGCAACGCCAGGGACCAGCGGCGCAATATTCACCGACCCGTCCGTCAGCAACGCCGCGACATCGGCTTCCGCCAGACTGGTGCGAATGCGACCGGCCGGATGCAACGGATCGAGCGGCACATAGGCGCAGCCCGCTTTCCACACCGCCAACAGTGCAACCAGCATGTCCACCGAGCGATCGATCAGAACCCCGACCCGAGCTGGGGCCGGGCCGATCCTGCGCGCGCAGATGCTGCGCCAGCCGGTTGGCCCGTTCGTTGATCTCGTGATAGCTGAACGTCTCCCCGCGGAAGATCACCGCCCTCGCATCAGGCCGCTGGGCGGCCCAGGAGTTGATCAGGTCAGGGACGCACATATCCCGCGGATACCCGGCCGCGGTGGCGTTGCAGGTGACCACCCGATCCCGCTCTTCCGCCGGAAGATATGGCATGCGTATGACTGGACGGGACACATCAACGGTCATGGCCTCCAGAAGTGCTTCGTAATACCGCAACCAGCGATCAATGGTGCCGGAATCGAACAGGTAGCTGTTATAATCGCAATCGATGCGCAGGCCATCGTCCAATTCTATCACGTTCCAGAACATATCGAAATTAACGCATCCCTTGGGATTCGGCGTCACCTCGATATCCAGCCCCGCCGCATGCAGCTTGTCCGCCAGCCGTTCCAGGTTGAACTGGATCTCGGTCAACGGCAGCCGGTTCGGCTGCCGCGGCAGCGCCAGCTTGCGAACGATCGTGCCCAGCGTGCATTCCTGGTGCTCATAAGCGTCAAGCACCTGCTTGCCCACCGCACGGAGATGATCGGCAAACGAAGTATCCTCGCTCCACCCACCGCGGATCGGCAGGAAGTTGACGCAGTGGCCGACCAGTTGCTTGTCCTCGACAAGTGACTGCCCCGCCGTGGGCACCGCGACCACCAAATCCTCAACCCCCGCCAACCGCCCCATGAGCGCCTCGAAAGCGGCGAGCAGCGCCACGAACAACGTGCAGCCATTGCGCGCGCCCACACTCTTCACTGCCCGATAAAGCGCCTTGTCGATGCGATGGCATCGCGTCCGGCCGGCATATGTCCGTTGCGCCAGGCGCGCGCGGTCACTCGGCAGGTCGATCGGATGTACCGGCGACGCGAACTGCCCAAGCCAATACGCCTCCACCGCTTCGCGCTCCGCGGGGTCACGTCGGGCCTGGCCTTCCGCATACTCGGTGAACGCCAGCACCGGCGGCAGATCAGGCTGACCTTCCCCGCGCAACGCGGCGTAGAACTCCGCCAGTTCGTTGATGACGACATTCAGGGACCAGCCGTCGCAAACGATGTGATGGGCGGTCAGCACCAGCGCGTGCGACTCGGGCGACAGCTTGAACAGGCGCCCGCGAATGGGTGGACCCTCGACAAGATCGAATGGCGTCCGCGCATCCTGCTCGATATACGACGCCAGCACATCTTCCGCTGACCGCCCCGCGACGCCGGCCGCATCCACAAGCGGAACATCGAAACCCGCCAACCCGCCAGCCGACATGTGCTCGCCGGTCGGGCTGAAGCGCAGCCGGAGAGCGTCATGCCGAGCAGCGACTTGCGCCAGCGCGGCTGCCAGCGCGGCCTGGTCCAAGCTGGCCGTTCAGCCGAAGCGTCACCGACTCGTTGAACGCGCAG
The DNA here is from genome assembly GCA_963810715.1 of uncultured Pseudomonadota bacterium. Classification (GTDB taxonomy): domain Bacteria; phylum Pseudomonadota; class Alphaproteobacteria; order Acetobacterales; family Acetobacteraceae; genus DATDIC01. The sequence continues at coordinate 327,950 of CAWEOZ010000010.1, forward strand.
GACGCCTCGTCCCCCATCTGCGCAGACAGCCAGATCTCGACCTGACTTTCGGTCAGCGGCACCGCCCGCGCCGTAACACTCCTTGCAGCCGCGTCGGCCTTGACGATGCCGGCCTCCGCCATCTCGTTCAGGCTGTCGGCAAACGCGGCGATGATCTTGCTGATATCCTCTTCGCTGAGCGTGGTTGTCAGGAACAGCGGAAACCCGTCCTGAACGTGAATGCCGCGGTCGCGCAGATGATAGAACAGCAACGCCGCCATCGGATCGTCCGCGTGCAGGCTGAAATACAGGAAGCTTGAATACCGCTCGACCTTCGCCGCCATCCCGTGCCGGCGGAACAGATCGTCCAGCGCAACCGCCAATCCCTCCGCGCGCCGCGACACCTGCTCCTGCAGCACCGGCCCATGCGCTTTCAGGTGCTGCAGCACCGCCCGCACCGCCGCGAGCGTCAGCGGATGCCGGACGAACGTACCGGCAAAGAACGTGACCCCCACCTCGGGAACCGAATCGTCGCCGTAATTCCAGGCGCCGCCGTCCAGCGCATCCATGAACCTGGCTTTGCCCGCAAGAATGCCGATCGGCATCCCGCCGCCGATGATCTTGCCATAGGTTGCCAGATCCGCCCGGATGCCGGTGACAGCCTGCATCCCTCCCGGATGGACCCGAAATCCGGTAACGATTTCATCCATGATGAAAGCCGTTCCGGAAGCTTCCGTGATCTCGCGAAGTGCTCGCAGGAAATCGAATGGCCGCAGATCGGGATGCCGGCTCTGCACCGGTTCCACAATGACCGCCGCCAGATCATCCGCGTTCTCTCTCACCCACTCAAGTGCGGCCGTCGTGGCGTAGTCCAGCACGACGATGTTCTCGACCGCCGAAGCCGGAATGCCAGAAGCGATCGGCACCGATCGCGGCGTGCCGTCCGCCCGTCCCCCGCGGCGCACCAGGACCTCGTCGAACTGGCCATGATACGCGCCACTGAACATGACGACTTTGCTGCGCCCGGTCACCGCCCGCGCAACGCGCAGCGCCGCCATGACCGCTTCGGATCCGGTGTTGCAGAACGTCATCCGCTCGTTGCCGGTGATCTCGGTAAACAGCGCCGCGACCTCGCCGGCAAATTCGGCCTGCGGTCCGGTGGCAAACCCTTTGTCCAACTGCTCGCGCAACGCCGCGGTGACAAAGTCGGCGGCATGGCCGAACGCCGTCGGACCATACCCGTTCACCAGATCGATATACTCGTTGCCGTCCACGTCCCACAGCCGGGAGCCGTGCGAACGCACGCAAACGATCGGATAGACAAGCTCCTTCCACTCCGCCCTGAAGCCGGCGGCCGCGCGAGGATCGGCAAGCACCGGCCGATATGTCGCCGTCACTTTCTTCGAACCGGCGGTTTTCGCGGTCAGCCGCTGCACAAGCCCGTCGATATGCTGCTTCTGCGCCGGCGCGATATCCTCGGCGCCAGGCTTCTGCACCGGTCGATACGCCTGAAACCGGGATGGACGCTGCTCCGGTTCGGGCAGAGCCACAGGCTTTGGCGGGGCGGCGACCGTCGGCGCGACCGGCACGCTGGCGATCGCGGCGGGCGAACCGATCCGCTGCAGCGCATCGAGCTGCTTCTGGATCAGGCCCGACATCGCTTCGACCTGAGCCCGCATCAGCGCGGCAACGCCATCCGTCGCGCCGTCCGGCATCTGCGGCACCGTGCCAGCCACTGCTCCCGCGGCCTCCCGTGGCGTGCCGGCTCCGCGACCGCCGGCGAAACCACGGCGGCGGCCGGCGCCGGTTCCATCCTCTGCGCCACAGCAGGGAAGCAGCAACCGCGGCGGCAACCGGGCTATGTTCCCGCAGGAAGTCAGCGAGTTCCGGAATCGTCGATAACTGGCCCAGAAGCTGCCGGAACGCGACCTTCACCTTGAACCGGCTTTGCAGTTGCTGGGCGACCTGACTGAGCAGCAGCGAGTCGAAACCCATCTCCAGGAAGGTCGTGGATGGCGCGGCGTCGGCCACGCTGGTGCCCGAGATGTCTTCCAGGATGGACGCGATTGTCCGCCCGATATGATCAACGGAGGGCTCGGAGCGCGGCTCCGGCCTGGTGTCGCTGGGCGGGGATACGTCCATCGGCTGCTCTTTCATCGAAGTATCGGTCGCGGTTCCGTCGGTCGGCTCGGTCCAGTTACGTGCAGGCGGTTCAACCCAGTACCGCCGCCGCTCGAACGGATAGGTCGGCAACGGCACCCGCATCCGCGGTGCATCGGCGACGGCGTCCCAGTCGATGTTGACACCATTCACCCACAGCTTGCCGGCCGCTCCCAGGATGCTTTCATCATCCGATACCCGCCTGCTCACGTCAGGCAGCGAACTGATGATCTTCCCCGCGCGCTCATGCGCCGTCTGCACCGCGAGGCTCGACAACGTATTGCCGGGACCGTTCTCCAACAGGATCGGCGCGCTCGCCGCCATCAGCGTCCGGATGCCGGCGGCAAACCGCACCGGCTCCCGCGCATGTCGCGCCCAGTACCCGGATGAGGCCGCCTGCTCCGCGCCGATCCAGTCTCCCGTGACGGTGGATACCCAGGGCACGCGCGGTTCGCCGAGCGGAACGCGGCTCACATGGTCCATCAACGGCGCGATCACCGGTTCCATCATGGCCGAATGGAAAGCGTGCGACGTATGCAGCCGGCGATAGCTTACGCCCGCCGCCTCCAGCCGCGTTTCCATGTCGCCGATCGCGTCGATCGGCCCGGCAACGACGCAATGACTGGGACCGTTGATCGCCGCAATTGATACCGACGCCCCCAGCAGCGGCGTGATCTCTGATTCTGCGAGGCGAACCGCCGTCATGCCGCCCGCCGGCAGGCTTTCCATCAACCGCCCGCGCGCGCTGACCAGCCCGAGCGCGTCCTCCAGCGTAAACACGCCGGACAAGCAGGCCGCGACAAACTCGCCGACGCTGTGGCCGATGAACGCACAAGGTTGCACGCCCCAGCTAAGCCAAAGCTGCGCCAGCGCGAACTCGATCGAAAAGATTGCCGGCTGCGCCATTCCCGTGCGCGCCAGCCGCTCCGCCCGGTCGGACGCCACGGTGCCGTACAGCGCATCTATCAGGCTGACGCCAAGCGGTCGCAGGATGTCCGCGCAGCGTTCCAGCTCGCGTCGGAACACCGGGAACCGCTCGTAAAGGCCCCGCGCCATCCCGGGATACTGCGCGCCCTGTCCCGGAAACATGAACGCAACCGACGGGGGTTCCGGCGCCGCTTCACCGTGAACGATACGCGCCGAATCGGCTTTCCCAAGTATCGCCGCGGCATCCGCGTGATCACGGCAAACCAGCGCGCAACGGGATGCAAATTGCCGGCGCCCCCGCTGCAGCGTGAACGCGACATCCGCCAGCTTCTGCTCCGGCTGATTGGCCAGATGTTCGCCCAGGCGCGCGCGCATCTCCGACAGCGCCGCTGGCGAACGCGCGGACAGCACCAGCACCTCTGGTCTTGCCGCCTCCGGCGCACGGCGAACGCGCGGCGGCTCCTCCAGGATCACGTGGGCATTGGTGCCGCCGACACCCAGGGAACTGACGCCCGCTCGCCGGGGCCAGGCACCTTGCGGCCATTCATCCAGCCCGGTCGCAACGAAGAACGGGCTGCTCGGCAAGCTGGAGATGCGGGTTGGGCTTGTCGAAATGCAGGCTCGGAACCAGGCGTCGATGCTCGAGCATCAGCGCCGTCTTGATCAGCCCCGTCACGCCGGCGGCGGCATCCAGATGACCGACATTTCCCTTCACCGATCCGATCGCGCAGTACTGCCGGTTATCCGTCGTCTCGCGAAAAACCTTGGTCAGCGCGGCAATCTCTATCGGATCCCCAAGCGGCGTTGCCGTCCCATGACACTCGACGTAACCGACGCTCCGCGGTTCGACACCCGCCTGCGCCAGCGCCTGTTCGATCGCCGCCGCCTGACCGTTGACGCTCGGGGCGGTGAAACCGACCTTGTCGGCACCGTCATTGCTCAGGCCGCAACCAAGTATCACGGCATATACATGGTCCCCATCGGCAATGGCGTCTGCCAGCCGCTTGAGCAGCACGACGCCCGCGCCGCTGCCGAAAATCGTCCCGCTGGCGTTTTCATCGAACGGCCGGCAATGACCGTCAGCGGAAACCATCCCGCCTTCCTGATGCAGATATCCGCGATGTTGCGGGAAACTGATCGAAACCCCGCCGGCCAGCGCCATATCCGATTGATAGAGCAAAAGGCTTTGGCAGGCCTGCGTGACTGCCACCAGGGACGTGGAACATGCCGTCTGGATCGTCAGGCTTGGCCCCCTCAGGTCCAGCTTGTACCACACGCGGGTCGCCAGGAACTCCCGCCCGGCGCCCATCAGAACCGGATAGCTGCCCACCTGGAAGGTGCTGGTGAATTCCTCCAGCGCACGACGATCCCGGCAGACATTGTTAAGAAAGTAAGTGTTCATGCTGCAACCGGCAAAAACGCCGATCGCCCCGTCATACGCGGCCGGATCGCACCCCGCGTCTTCCAGCGCCTGCCATGCGCATTCCAGGAAGACCCGGTGCTGGGGATCGGTCAGCTCCGCCTCCCTGGCGTGCATGCCGAAGAAGCCCGCGTCGAACTGATCCACACCGTCGAGTACAGGCCGAGCCTTGACGAAGTTGGACGCCCCGCGCACCTCCTGATCAAACCAGTCGTCCAGTTCGTCGTCACCGAAGAACCGCACCGACTCGATGCCGCGACAGAGATTGTCCCAGAACTGGCCTATGCTCCCGGCGCCCGGAAAGCGCCCGGCCATGCCGACGATCGCGATCCGCCCGTCCGGCGAGTCCTGTCCGCTCATCCGCGCAGACCCCTCCGGCTTCGCACCGCGAGGGCTTGCGCCAAGGCCGCGCTTCTATGATGCGCGCGTTCGGCCCCGCTCAGCGATGCCGGCGCGGCCGCATGCGTACCATCCAGCCTGCCTGCCAGGCCACGGATGCTTGGATGCGCAAACAGATCAACCACCGCAACAGGCCTGGCGAACAGTTCCGTGATCCGCGCGTGCACCTCGATCAGTTGCAGCGAAGTTCCACCCAGATCGAAGAAATTGTCGTCCACCCCGACACTCTCGACACCGAGCACCCGGCGCCAGATTTGCTGCAAGACCTGCGATGTCTGATTGACGCCGGGCGAAGCAGCGCCCGGGGACGGAGCAACCTCGGGATACGCGTCAGCAAGCCGGCCGCGATCTATCTTGCCGGCCGATGTCAGCGGCAGCGCCGCAAGCACCACGATCTCGGCGGGAACCATGAAATCCGGCACGTCCGACCGCAGTGCCGCGCGCAGCTCACCAGGGGTCAGGCAAAAACCCTCGCTGACCGTCACGAATGCCGCGACGGAGCGGCGCCCGGTTCTGTCGGCACGGCAGATGACGGCAACGTCGCGAACCCCATGCATGGCGCGCAGACAAGCCTCGATCGCATCCAGTTCGACCCGCTTGCCATTGATCTTCACCTGGCGATCGGCCCGCCCGAGAAATTCGATGTTGCCATCCGCCCGCCGCCGCACCCGATCGCCGGTACGGTACAGTCGAGCACCCGACCGCGCCCCGAACGGATCGTCGATGAATTTCTCCGCGGTCAACTCCGGCTGGTTCAAATATCCAAGCGCAACACCAGCGCCGCCCGCGTAAAGCTCGCCTTCCTGACCATCGGGCACCGGCTTCATCTCGTCGTCGAGCACGTAAACCACCGTCCCACGGATCGCGGTCCCGATGGGAAGCGACCCGGCTAAGCTCGACGTCGTGCGGCACCGTGTAGCAGCACGTGAATGTCGTGTTCTCGGTAGGTCCATAGCCATTCACGATCCGGCAATGCGGCAGCTCCGCCATTGCCTTGGCGACATGCGGCACCGACAGCACGTCGCCTCCGGCAATCAACTGCCGCAACGGGCGCAATCCATCGATGCGCCGGTCCACCATCAGGGTGAACAGCCCTGCCGTCAGCCACAGCGTGGTCGCGCCGTAATCCCTGATCGCGTCGGCAATCTCGTCCAGCGTCGGCATCGCCGCCGGCACGATCGCCAGCCGGCCTCCGTTCAGCAAAGCGCCCCAGATCTCGAGCGTGGAGGCGTCGAACGACAGCGGCGCCAAATGCAGGATGACCTCATTCGCATCCAGCGAAACGAAATCGCAGTTGGAGACCAGCCGGGTGACGCCGCGATGCGGCACCATCACCCCCTTCGGACGGCCAGTCGAGCCGGAGGTGTACATGATATAAGCCAGATCGTCGGGCCCGGCCTCTCGCTCCACCGGCACCGCGCCGTGCGGCCCGCGCCACCGGCCAGACCCGCCAGCTTCCACCGAGCCGCTCAGACTGAGGTCGCGCTCGACATGAAGGGTTGTCCCGGACCAGAACGGCTCTGACGAAACCGATTCGTCCAGGCTGCGCGCAACCAGCGTCAGTGCGGGCCGGGCGTCGTCGCAGATTTGCCGCAGCATCGCCGTCGGATACGACATGTCCAGCGGCAGATATGCACCGCCGGCCTTGATGATCCCCAGCATGGCCACCACCGCCTCGATGGAGCGGTGCGCGACCAGTCCGACGGGCTCACCCCGGCGCACGCCCGCACGCAGCAGAGACAGGCAGATGCTGCCGGCAGCCTCGTTCAACTCCCCGTAGCTGATCTGCCGGCCCTGACAAACTATGGCCGGCTTGTCGCGATGCATCTCGGCGCATGTTGAAAACAATGAGCCGATCGAGTCACCGGACGGCCTCGCCCGACCTGCCATGGAGGTGATCGCACTCTCGCGCAGCAATCCCCCGAATTTCACCGGCGCGTTCCCGCTCCGTCTCGCGGCAATGGACATGGGCGGCGCGGGACCACGATCCCCGGCCCGCTGGCCCCGATAATGCTTCCATTGAACATATCCAAAGTTTCCAGCCCCGATTCTATCTCAGTGGGCGCACTTTTCGGGCGCATAACGTAGCGTTACGACGCCGGCGACCGCAAGTCTTTTTTACGGATAGTCTTATTATTGACCCGCTCGTTGCGGCGGCTCGCCTCTTCGCGCCGAGCGCGGGCAGGCACTGCATCGAACCGTTCCCACGGCGTTCTGCCGAGCGTGCGGGATCGCCCGCGCGAGGCCGGGCGCCAGTCGCGCCGCTTCCATTTTTGGACGATTGCGTATTTTCTCTCCTTGCGTTCCGCGGCGGCACCATTTAATAACCGGTTAATAAGCGATCGGCGGTGTCGGCCGGCAAACCCCGAAAGGAGCGGTATGAGACGTAACAGATCGGGGTTCGCGCTGGCAGGTGGGGGGTAGGGCGTTGTCGTCCAGCGGTCTCATTTCCTCCGGCGGCGCGGCGACCGTAATGCCGCCGGACCCGGCCGAACCAGCGCCGCTCGATATTCGCGGATTGATCGGCGGCCTGCTGCGCCGCTGGAAGCTGATCGTGACTGTCCCCCTGGTGGCGCTCGTCGCGGTTCATTTTCTCCTGCAAGTCATCCCGCCTACCTATCAGTCGGTGGTACAGCTTCTGGTGTTTGACCCGCACCAGGCCATGTCCGGCGTAACCGGTGAGCGGCCGGTATCCCGCGCAGGACTTCGACACCGTGGCGATCAACACGGAGATCGACGTCCTCAAATCCGCATCCTTGTCGCAGCGGGTCGTCGAAGACCTGAAGCTCTACGACGATCCGGAATTTCAGCCGCGCCCCCGCTTCACCACGCTGCTGGGCAAGGCGGATTGGCTCGGTTTCTGGTTCGCGACGCAAGCTAACAAACTCGTTGCGGCCCTCGGCCTCGGCAACGGCTGGTTCGCGGAAACTCCCCCGGCCGTCGTCCAGCCGGCCATGTCCGCCGAGCAGCGCATCGCCACGTCAGCCGCAATTCTGGGCCAGAAAATTCGCGTCGATCGTTCGCAATTTTCCTATGTGCTGGCCGTATCGGCGACTTCGCGCACCGCGCAGAAGGCGCAGCAGATCGTCACAACGCTCGTAGCCGACTACCTTAAGGGTCAACTGGATGCACAGCGGAAGACGCTCGACCAGTTGGCGATGTGGCTTGAAGGCAAGCTGTCCGAGCTGAAGACCCGCGTCGCGGAGACCCAGACGCAAATCGAAAACCTGAAGGCAGAAAGCGGATTGACCGATACCGGCAAAGGAAGCCTCAAGCAGCAGCAGATCACCGATCTTACTGCCCAGTTGACGCTGGCGCGCGCCGATCTCAGTGAAAAACGCGCACGGCTGGACCAGGCGCGGCAACTTTCCCAGGGCAGCGGCAGTATCCTGGACATTCCAGAGACCGCGAACTCCACCGTAATCAGTCAGCTCCGCATGCAGCAAGTGTTGCTCACGCAACTGGAAGCGCAGCTGCGGGCGAAACTGGGGGACCGCCATGCCCAGGTGCTCGCCGTTGCCGCCCAGTTGGCGGATGTCAATAAGCAGATCCAGGGCCAGGCCACGCATATTCTGGGCGATCTGCAAAATAGTTACGACATTTCCCTGCGGCGGGAACAGGCTGTGTCGGATAGCCTGAACAAGCTGACGGCCGTTCCAAGCGACACCGCCGCCTATGTCAAGATCGAGCAATTGCAGCGGGTCGCCGACGCCGACGGCAAGCTCTACGACGCCTATCTCTCTCAGGACAACGAAATCGTCGCGCGCGAGGCACTGGGAACCACGACTGAGCGGATCATTTCCCCGGCAGTGCTGCCGAACGATCCTATTTTTCCCCGGCGCCTGCTGTTCTACATCGGCGCGGTGGGTCTCGGCGGTATGCTCGGGCTGGCACTGGCATTGGCTGCGGATCTCTTGCAAACGCGCGTCAAGATGGGAGCGGAGGCCGAGCAGTTCTTTGGCTACCCGGTCATCGGCAATATCCCCAGCATGCCCCGCCAAAGGTCACGCCGGATCCGACGGGACGGCAACCGCGGCCTCGTGCGCAGCGTGGCAATCGAAGCATTCTCGCCGGTGAACGAGGCAATCCGCGCGATGCGGGTAAGCCTGCGGCTGTCGAATTCTCGAAAGCGAGCTGAAGGTGATCCTCGTGACCTCTGCCCTCCCGGCGGAAGGAAAGTCGGCGGTCGCCGCGCTGCTCGCCGCCTCCAGCGCCGCCGCCGGCCAGCGCACCGTCCTGCTCGATTGTGACGTCCGGGGCCGCCGGGTCTCACTGGAGTTCGGACAGCAGCATCCCGGCCTGACTGACCTGTTGGCCGGCAAGGCCGATCTGCCCGAGGTTACGTTGCGCGATCCCGACAGCGGCTGTCACGTAATTCCGGCTGGATCGCGAATGTCCAATCCCGGCGATACTCTGGGCTCCCGCCAGATGGCGGAATTCATGACCCGCCTGCGGGCGGAGTATGATTACATCGTGATCGATACACCCCCGCTGCTGTCGGTTGTCGACGCGTTGGTCCTGGCAACGATGGCGGACAAGGTCCTTATGGTGATCGACGGCAGTCACAGTCACAGTGACAGCGTCACCGAGGCGTTTCGACTGCTTCGGCCGGAAGCCCGCCGCATTGCCGGGATCGCGTTCAACAAGGTGGCCCCGGACCAGTTGCGCCGTTACGGGTATTACGGTGCCTATGGTGAGGCGGCGTAAACCGTCGCCGCTGGAAAGTTCGAACCGAAACGCCACCACCTGCCTTCATCACTGAACGCGGCGAGCACGCCACCCGCCACTCCCGGGTACGCACGCGTTTCAGGGGCAATCGCGTGCCGTGTGGAAACAGGCGCCGACGTCGACAGCCTGCGGCGACAGATAGTTCTGCGGCTTGCCGTAACCGATGGCCGGGCTCGACGCACGCAGAGCGAAGTTGCCGCGCTTCGGATCCGCCAAAAGCGGATCCACATTGCATAGGTTAGACGTGCAAGGCATCGAGTTCTTCTCCGACAATCGCATTGCCGCGCGGCCCCCAGCCCCAGGGCGGAGAACCGCCAAAGCTGATATTGTTGGACCACGCGTTATTGGCATCCTTGAAGCCGGCACTATCCCCACCAAAGAACGCCACGTTTCCCATCAAGGGACAAGGAGCGGGCGCCATGCCATACTTGGCTCCCTGGCAACGGGCGTCTGCAACGCTGGCAGCCGGAATCGCATAGGCTATGTTGTTGATGTAGGTGTTGAATGTGCCGCCACCGTTCGATATCTCTCCGCGTGGGAACCCCCGGTTCCACGGATCGAGATTGTTGTAGTAGGACGTATTGTTGGCTACCGTCACGTACGATGTACGAAATACCAGAATGCCGGCACCGCCGTTATTATAGGTGATGTTGTTCGCAGCCAGCGTCTGGTTCTCATACAGGATATTGTCGGCTCCAGTACCGTTGAAGGAGTTAAGTATGATGCCGTTCCCGTCCGTGTCGTAGGGTGATTTGGCATTGCCGCACTTCGTCAGCGCGTTGTCATGGCTGATATTCCAGGCAACCACCTGGTGAAATGGTGCCCAGGCTCGGTCCGACGCAGTCAGCTCGTAGTTATGCACTGTCTTGGCGACAAAGAGGCTGACACCGGACCCCTGAGCGTCGCAAGTGACGTGCGCGTTGTCATAAACGGCGTTATGCAGCACGTAAATCCAATCGGCTTCGATTGCCGCTATCCCGCCCTCGCCGTACCCATGTATGATATTGTTGATTATCCAGACATGGTGAGCGGAGCTATGCGACGTAGGGGCTCCGACTGGATTATTGCTGATGAGCACACCGATCCCGTAGGCGATCTCGCTGCGGGCTGCCATTTCGAAACCATCTATAACGATGTAGTCAGGCCCCGCTCCTATCGCGTTGATGCTGAACGCCGGATCCGCATTTCCCCCTGAAGCAGTAATTTTGCATTTGTCCAATACCTCACATCTGTAAACCACATAGCCGGACGAAGCGGCGAGGTTTCCGCCCCTGGTTATTCCAACACCCGCCGGATAAGTCCCCGGGGCGACATCGACACAGTCTCCGGCGATCCTTCCACCCGCACCAATGTCTGCATGGCGAAGCGTAGCCCAAGGTGCGGACCGTGTACCTGGATTGGCATCCTTGCCTTCTGGTGCGACGTAATAGGTTCGCCGGCAAACGTACAACGGATCGGCAAACAGGCTCTGGCTGGGGCCCGGAAGTTCGACCGCTGTATTTTGCATGGGACTCTTGTTCTGGGCATGGCCAGCGCCGGCATGCAGCGCCAACAATGTAACGCCGATGACCGAAGGGACGATACGGGAGCCAATTGATCGGAATGCCTGCATCGGAATGCCACCCTGACGCCCGCCGCCTTAATGGCTCAAGCAGCTTTAATCAACGGTTTGCTGTCTGGTCGCTGATCTCACCGGGCCACCGACAGCCGCCATCCCGAGCAGGGATATCGGATTTCCGACTCGCTGGTGACCCCACTTCATTACATCCACAGGTTATAGCACACCAGATGCCCACACCCCTGAGTAGCCGACTCTCCAACAAACCCATCCAAGGCACGATTACATTCTCAGCAAACTAAACATACTGCTTGCCGGGACGAATGGACGCGATATGATCCCGGCGCGGCTATGAGAGTCTGGAAATGCCCCTCGGGAATGATCTGGCCGTTGACTTACCGTCAGCGCACGAGTGGCGTGTAACACCCGAAAAGCCCGACATACCGCTGCCACGATTGACTTACCGCCCGGATATAGATGGGTTGCGGGCGATCGCCGTGCTCGCCGTATTCGCCTACCACCTGCGAGTCATAGCCCTGAAGGGCGGCTTCGTCGGAGTGGACATCTTCTTCGTGATATCGGGCTACCTCATCGGTTCAATAGTTATTGCTAACAGGTCCGATGGACTAGCGTTTATCAAGCATTTTTACTCGCGCCGTATACGTCGGATACTGCCCGCGCTCATTGTAATGATCCTTGTCTGTTTCATCGCCGGCTATTTGCTGCTCTTCCCGGACCAACTGGAGCATTTGGCCTGGTCCAGCATATTTGCGGCACTCTCATCATCAAACATCTACTTCCTGGCCACCTTGAACTATTTCGATGCGCAATCGAGCGGCGAACCGCTGCTGCACACCTGGTCATTGGGCGTGGAAGAGCAGTTCTACCTGGTCTTTCCCCTGGCGATAATCGCCGGCGCACGGCTGACACTGCGCCAGCTTCGCACTTGCCTGGTGCTGGTTGCGGCCGCCTCGCTTCTATACAGCGCCTACGCCGTCTTCGTTCACCCGGCCGCTACCTTCTACCTGGTTACAACGCGCGCCTGGGAGCTTCTCCTGGGAACTCTGGTAGCGTTGCAAGGCTGGATGTGGCGACTGCCCCCGGTCCGCCGCAATACTCTGGCCGCCGGCGGCCTTCTGATGGTGGCGATGTCGATCCTGCTGATGCGGGACGATGTGCCCTTCCCCGGCCTGGCAGCCCTCGTCCCGTGTCTCGGGTCAGCGCTCATAATCGGTTCCGGCCAGTCAGGACCTACCTACGTCTCAAGATGCCTCTCCCTCAAGCCGCTGGTATTCGTCGGACTGATCTCCTACTCGCTTTATCTTTGGCATTGGCCGCTTATCGTGCTCCACGATATCTACCCGACGATAATACCCACGAGATCCATCTTTATTACCCGCCTGCTTCTCGGTTTGCTGGCAATCTTGCTGGCCACATTATCGTGGCGGTTCGTGGAACTCCCGTTCAGACGCATCAATGCGACACGAAGCGACGGCTCGACGATCACATGCGGCCTGCTCGCATCCTGCGCCGTCGTAGCGCTGGGCGTGCTCGTTCTCGCTTGCAATGGATTTCCGGGACGGTTTCCGCCGGCCGCACTTCATTACATGGAGTTGTCACATCCTGATTTGTCGTATTTCAGGGATGGTCAATGCTTCATCGAGCCCCCGAGCGGCTTTGCCGATTTTGACCAGCAAATGTGCCTTCACCAGGATTTTCGGGCGCCCGAATTATCTCCTGCTCGGAGACAGCCACGCCGCGCAGCTTTGGTATGGCCTGGCGACGGTCTTGAAGGGTGTCAACGTAGAACAGCTCACCGTGGCAGGGTGCCCGCCCTTGTTGCAGCCGCGATGGATTACATCTCAGGCCTGCAAGGCGCTGATGGATCTCGCGTTCAATGACACGCTGAAAAATCAACACATCGACCGCCTCCTCATCGCCGCGCGTTGGAACGACAGCGACATCCCAAAACTGGATGATGTATTGGAATGGGTTCGCAAAAGAGGCATTCCCGTCACGGTGTTCGGCCCCATGGTCGAATACGACACATCGCTGCCTCGTCTTCTGGTCGATGCAGCCAGCACCGCCCGCCCGGATTACGTTGATCAGCATTTGGTCGATTATAGCGCGCTTGAGGCGCGGATCGCGCAGCTTTCTGCCAAATATCAGGCGCGGTTCGTCTCACTCAACAAGCTGATCTGCCCTGGTCGTCACTGCGTCACTCTGTCCCCCGATAACCAGCCGCTGGAATTCGATACCAATCACCTCAGCAAGCAAGGATCTCTGTTTGCAGCGCAGAAGCTGGTCGATGAAGGGGTGTTTCCTGAATCGGACACCAAACCCCCGGCCAACTAGGAAAACGATCTATGGGCAATCTCGCACGCCAGCGATCGGGCATTTCATGCCGCCGAGGCGGCGTATTATTCCGCACTCTGTTCCGCTAACCGGGGGAAACTATGCTGCACTTCGACACCCAGGAGTTCCAGGACAAGTTCAACCGCGTTCACTTCCAGCTGACTCATGGCTTGGCCGCTCGGCCGGAGTTTTCCTTGCCCCGCCTCATCGAGCTGGCGAAGCAGACAGCCGAAACCCGCCCCGACGATCTATACTGCGATGTCGGAGACGTTGAGATCGGCCAGCGCTGGCAAACGATCGCCAAAGCCGCGCTGCCGATCGACGAGTTGATCCGCCGCATCGAAACCCAGGGCGCCTGGATCGTACTATGGCGGGCAGAACTCGATCCTGCCTATTCGGCGATGCTGGCCGAAGTGATTTCAGACATCCTCGAGATGACGGGCCGCGAAGTCGATCGAATAATAAAAAAACGGGAAGTCATCCTGTTCATCACCTCCCCCGGTCGGATAACGACATACCATATCGACAGAGAGTGCAATTTCCTTCTCCAGATCAAGGGCCAGAAGGAGATCAGCGTTTTCAGCCGGGAGGATCGCGATGTGCTTCCGGAAACCGAACTTGAACGATTCTGGACGGTGGACAACAACGCCCCCATCTACCGTCCCGATTTCCAGAGCCGGGCAGATGTCGTAATGCTTAGCCCGGGGACCGGTATCCACATACCGGTCAACGCTCCGCACTGGCTCAAGAACGGCGACAACATATCTGTCACGGCCAGCTTCAATTTCCAGTTTCGCGACAGCGTTCGCGCCGATCTCTACCGCGCCAATTACTACTTCCGCAGACTTGGGCTGCAGCCGCGCCCGCCGTTCTCATCGCCCGTAACCGACGTCGTCAGGCAGCCACTCGGCGCTTTGGCATACAAGGCCCGTCAGCTTTATTGGGGACCCCGACCGCGTGACTGATACCAGCGGCCCGAAGGGCCGACTGGTATGCGCGCAGGGTTGGTGTGGCGGCTGCGCGCGAAATCAAGACTTACCCGACTTCCTGCGGAAGTCGGGTATATGACACCGTAAACCTCATTCGTTACCGCCCGTATCCGTCCGGCCGCGATAAACGTGCAGCCTCACGCCGGGATACGGCGTAGCAAGCGGCTTTAAGGTGCCGTCGCGTGGCTCTTGTCCCAGGAAGGCCGAAACGTAATCAGCGGCGATACGGATAAAGCTTTCATCTGGCCGGCGACCGAACAGCAATGCGGCGCGCGACAAATACGGAAAATCCGCGAAGTCATCGTGCTCCGCGCCCTCTACCGTCACGCTTACACCGCCGTAAGTCGCAAACGCCCCGTTCAGGCGCTGCTCGGTTTCATGGCCGAGGATTGCAGGAAATCGCCGCTGAGGATCAGCGACCGTCATCTCAGCCAAGGTCGGCCACTCACCACCATCGGAAATATGCATAAACGGCTGCCGGATCCAACCGCCCGGCGCGGCATTGAACAGCCAGCCATCGATATCGACCGCCGCCTTGACCCGCGCATCCAGCCAGCAGATCTGCACCGCGAGCGCCCCCCCAAACGAATGCCCGACAGCCGCAAGGCGATCCATATTCAGCCGCCCGACAAATCGACCCGACGGATCGTCGCGATTTAGCGCAACCAATGCGTTGACAACCTGAACCGCGCCCTGGCTCACCCGGTCGAGCCTTCGGTTGGCAATCTGCACCGTACGCTCGAAGGCGCCCGCCGACGAAAAATCCATGGCGGCTACCCGCCGCGGACCCGATGAGCCGGCGGCTTGAGCACAGCTTGGCGAATCATAGCCAATCGCGGCAACAATGAAGCCGCGGCTGGCGAGGTCCTGAACCAAGGCGGTGTTCTCGCCGCGGCCGCCCGACCAGCCTGGCAGAAACAGCAGCACGGGGTAGCTGCCCTGCGCCGTGGCGACCGGAGCCCCCAGCACCGCGTCCGTTCGTACCCAGTGCCGCAGCGACCGCAATCCCGCCGACCAACTGTACGGGGCCCGTGGAAGGCCAGAAGCCTGCCCTGCCGGATACCAGAGCTGAACGTCCAGGCGACAACCCGGCGGAGCCGCCGCGGCTCCATCATTGCCGGCGCCGCTGTAATCCCAGCGCAGTGTCCCGACCGAAAACGGACCTGCGGGGGCCGGCAGCATCGGGATGATGGGCGTTGCCGTCAGACTCACCCCGACAGCTATGCCCGCTACAGCCACAGCCGCAACCGCAAACAACCGGAACTTCCGGTACCTCATCCGCGCACCGTCCTCTGCATCCGCACAATGCGGCTCGGTCGCCATCGCGAATTGTGGGGCCACGCGGTTCCGCCCCTTGCCACGAACACCGTCACCAGACCGATTGTTTCAGCACCCTACACCCCCAGGCGGGGACAATGCTGCGCAAATCCCTCGTGCGGAATTAGCCGCTGCCGAAAAGACCCCGTAATCCGAGCTTCCGGGAGCGAACGCCATCATGCTAAATAGCCACGTAACGACCCTTCCGGTATCGGGAAAAAATGCTCCCGATTCGCCGCCTGTAACAACGCACAACCCCGCGGATTTAATGTGACGACCAGCCCCCCTGCACCGGACACACTGCCCGCTCCGAGCGAACCAGCGCTGCCCAAAGTCTCGGTCATAATACCCACGCGCGGCCGGCCGCAGTTGCTCCTGCGTGCGCTGCAAAGTGCGTTGACCCAGACCCTCAGGCAGATCGAAATCATCGTCGTCGTGGACGGACCGGACGACGATACGGTGGCTTCGCTTCGCACGATATCGGATGCGCGCCTCAGGGTAATCGTCAATCCACGCTCTCTCAGCGCCGCCGGCGCACGCAACGCCGGTGTGGAGCATGCACGGGGGGAGTGGATCGCCTTGCTCGACGACGACGACGAATGGCTGCCTCACAAGCTTGAGCGACAGATCAGTTACACCGGCTCGCAATCCAATGTCCTGGTCGGCTGCCTAAGCCGGGTGATCACACCCATCGCGACCTACATCTGGCCAGAAGAAATCTATGACGGCACTGTGCCGGTGGGTGACTATCTGTTCGACAGACGGACCATGTTTGCAGGATCGAGCTTCATGCAAACATCGAGCTACCTCCTTCGCCGGGAAACCTACAGGAAATGTCCCTTCCGCCCCCGCACTCCACACGACGACTGGGACTTCATCCTGCGCCTGTCACGCTTGCCCCGAGCAGAAATCAAAATCGTTCCGGAAGTTCTTGTGAACGTATATTTCGAGGAACCGCGACCGTCACTCGGCAGCACCAACACCTGGCGCGAATCACTGTCATGGCTTGATGATATGGCGCCGATGCTTTCCCGTCGCGCCTATAGCGGCTTCTGCCTTGGCGTGATCGGTCCGCGAGCTGCACATGAACGAGCCTTTGCGGCGTTCGCCATCCTGCTACGGAAAGCCCTCACGAACGGCTCTCCCAGCCTCCGGCAGGTGCTGCTGTATTTTGCTTTTTGGGCCATTCCGCAAACTCTCCGTCGACAGGTCCGAGCGGCCCTCCGCAGCCGAGGGCTTCCGCCAGGACATGCGGAAATCTCTCACCCGTCCGGCGATCCTGCACCTGCAAGGAACTCGGCCAGCGCCTCGCGAACGCCGCTGACCTTCAGCGTAATGAGTCCACCAAAATAGACCGCCGATCCAGCCAAAATCTGGAATAACAGCGCGAGAAATCCGGAACCGGGATCGAGTTCGCGCAGAAACCAGTACATGATCCCTGCACTGGACATTATCTTGAGGGCATCCAGATAAGGGATCGGCAACCGGAAGCAGCGCCGGCTGAGCACAGTTGCCAGGACCAGACAGGCGAAACTTGCCGCAAAGCTTGCAATCGCCGCACCTAGTTCCGCCATTTGCGGGATCAGCCAGAAATCAAGAGCGATATTGACAGCCAGCCCGAACGCCGTGGTCACGATAAGAGGCGCGGTTTTGTGGGCCAGTTGGAAAGCCGTGTCCACGTAGAACGCGCGGATGCCCGTCAGTATCGCCACCCCCGAAAGAAGCGGCGTCAACCGAACGACGGACTCCCAGTAACTCGGTCCGACCATGACGTGCGCGAGGTTGTCCGACACCGAGATGACCCCGATACCGGCCGGCACTATAATTCCAAATAGAACCACAAAATTCTGCGCCAGCTTCCTGGCTGCAGTCGCCCGAGAGCCGAATTCCACCGCTCGCACCGCCATCGAATAAGCCGCCGAGCCGATACCGCCGGCCAGGGTCGTGATCGGTACCTGAGCGACAAACGTGGCGGCCGAGAAAAATCCGACCGCCTGCACACCCGAAAGCCCCTGCAACATCCACTTGTCGATCGACATCAGCATGGTCGCCAGGCCGACACTCACCGACAGCGGCGCCCCGAACCGCAATAGCGAGCGACAGAGTTCCGCATCGAAGCGGCAGCGATATATCCTCAGGCGCGGCTCGTGCACCGGCAGCACCGCAATCAGATAGCCTATGCCCAACACCAGCACCGTCAGCGACGCGCTCCGTGTCAGATAGGCCACCAGCGGAACGGTGATACACGTAATCAGCCCACGCGAAAGGCTGGCTCGGAAAAACTCCGCCCCCCGCAGATCTGCAAGCTGCAGTCGCTGGTTCAATTCGAACCATGCCGCGGCGAAGGCGGCCGGAAGGCAGGCTGCGGTCAATTCCAGGTAACCGCCGAGCCCTCCCGGAATAAGGATCAGCGCCGCACCCAGAACAGTCACGCCGCAAAGCGTCAGAAAACATGTCACGACGGTGCCAAAGAAGCGTTCCGGGTCCCCCGCCGTTGGAGCCAGGCGCAGCAAGCTCAACCCGATCCATTCAAAGACGCCCATGGTAACAAAAATGACTATCGAAAGCCCAAGCGCATAAAGCCCGTATTCCGCCGGCGTCAGCAGCCTGGTAAGAATTGCAGTCGTGGCAACCCCGAACACGCTGGGAATGATGCGTGCTAAAAGGAAAATCGCGCGGCTACGCAGGGCGGGGATCCTTTACTTTCGTTGGCTACAACCGATAATAGCCCAGGCCCGGCCGGCCACCGATCCCTAGCGTGAGCGCACTGCCCTTTGAAAGCGCCTGAACACTGCACGTTTCGCGACGTTAACAGGCCGTCGTTCGGCCGGTCAAGCATGGTCTCACGGTTTCGGATGAGCGGCTGCACCGTCGTATTGCAGTCCGTCGACTGACCGTGTTCCGATGATCCCACCGCGCCCCAAAGCCCGGCCGCCCGCCATCGTGTGCAGAGAATGGATCGACTGGAATTACCCGCCTCGACCACGACGGGTTGAGCTCAGAAAGCCCCACCTTCTTCGCTCTCCTTCCTGCATTTAGCTGGTCGTCGCCCCTGCAACCACAGGTAGTGCATGGGTTTGTATCATCTGGGTGGCGCTGTAACCACTTGCATGCGTCGTGCAATGCGCACGCACAGGATGTATCTGATTTCGCGCCTGGATTGTTGTAGAAATCATTTGACTCCGTTAAAAATTGATTGATAAATGCGGTCTTGTCGCGTCACAAAACCCGGAGCCGGTCTCACTAATGGAACTTGCTGGCACCTTGGAGTTTGCCGGCGCTGAAGAATCCGCGGTGGCGGTTGCGCCCAAGAAAGCCCCTCCGCCAGTGATGACGACCTGTTCCTACATGCCTCTCTCCGGATGGGTTGCGTCGCTCGCCGTAGCGGACGTGATCGGCTCTATCCTAATCGCCGCGGGCGTCTTCCACCTCTATGCCGATCCGCTGCAGTATCGCCGCTCCCAACTATGGGCGGGTATCTTAGGCTTCTGCGTTGCCTGGGTGCTCACGGCGTATGTGGAAAGCCTCTACGCCAAGAAGACACTGCTTTCAGGACTTCGAGATCAGAGCATCACTGCCGCCGCGTCCTGTGCCATGGCTTTCGGCATCCTGCTGCTGCTCGGTTTCATGCTGCAGTTCATCGGTGGCGTATCCCGGGTGTGGCTGCTTACCTGGTCATTCTGCGTGCTCGGCTGGGTGAGCCTGCTGCGGTTGTCATGGTACCTCTATATGCGGCACCGGCTCCGCCGGGGCACATGCCTCGACCGCGCGCTGGTGCTTTCAGGATCTTCGGCGCTTGCCAGCATACTGAGTGAGGAGATCCGCTATCAAAGCGGCGGCCGCATCGGTATCGTCTCAGCCGTCTCCATTCCCGGCACCTTCGGCGGCCCACCTCTCGATTGGGTCGAGAGCGCCGTCAAAAATGGCAGCGTCGACCGCGTGATCGTTGCCAGTGCTCGCAACGCTACCGCCGAAGCGCAGGCACTTATCGATCGTCTGTCGCGAACCGCGGTTGACGTGACTTCTCATCCCGGACCTCGATGGCATCTCGACGCGCATCGTCGGTGTCGATCGCATCGGCATGCTGCCGACTATCGAGCTGGTATCGCGTCCGTTGAGCGCCATCGAGGCTGCGCTCAAACGCGCCGAGGATCTGGTTCTCGCGACAGCCATGCTGCTTGCGGTCACGCCCCTGCTGGTGATCGCCGCAATAGCCATCAAGCTCGACAGCCCCGGGCCGGTCTTCTTCCGGCAGACCCGGGAAGGTCATCACGATCGTAAGTTCAGGCTCTGGAAGTTTCGTACGATGTACGAAAATGCCTGCGACCTGCGCGCCACGCGGCAAACCTCCCGGGGCGATGAGCGCGTCACTCGGGTCGGGCATTATCTGCGCCGTTTCAGCATCGATGAACTGCCTCAGCTGTTGAATGTCATCTGGGGCGACATGTCCGTCGTTGGGCCACGGCCTCACCCCCTCGGCATGACATCGCTGGGGCTGACTATGACCCAGGTTCTGCACGATTATTCTGCACGCCACCGGCTCAAGCCCGGCATTACAGGCTGGGCGCAGGTTAACCGTTGCCGCGGCGAGATCGACTCGCACGAAAAGCTTCGTCGCCGGGTCGCGCTCGATTGTTTCTACATCGACAACTGGTCGCTTTGGCTCGACGTGTGGATCGTCCTGCGAACGATCGGTCTCGTCGTGATCAACTCCGATGCCTATTAGCGTCGCGGACCCACAGCGCGCCCTGCTTCCAACCAAACTTAGCGGAAGAGTAGAATGGACAACCACAGCGGTCAGCTCGCGACCGCTGCCAGCCGGCACGATGACCGCTTGCAGCGCGTAAACATCCTTGGCGTCGGCGTCATGCCACTCAACCTCGAACAAACGGTGACCGAGCTCGACAAATGGCGCGAACAGGGACGCCGGGATTACGTTTGCTGCATTTCGGTCCACGGCCTGGTGACCGCGCAGCGCGATCCGCAGATCCGGCAGGCCCTTAATCACTGCGGGCTCGCCACCGAGGATGGCATGCCCCTCGTGTGGTGGTGTCGCCGATACGGCAATGCACGGGCGCGTCGCGTTTGCGGGCCCGATCTGCTCACCGCCATGTGCACGCTCGCCGCTGAAAAAGGGCATCGCCATTATTTCTACGGGAGTACGCCGGAGGTGCTGGAAAGATTGGTGAACCAACTGACCCATCGTTTTCCCGGCCTGATCATCGCTGGATATCGCGCACCGCCGTTCCGCCCGCTGAGCCCGGAAGAAGATGCGGCAGAAGTCGCTGCCATCAACGAAAGCCGGCCCGACTATGTCTGGGTCGGGCTTGGCATGCCAAAGCAGGAGAAATGGATGGCATCCCATGTGGGACGTATCGAGGCGGCCGCACTCCTCGGCGTCGGAGCCGCTTTCGACTTCCACGCCGGAACCAAGCCACGTGCCCCCATCTGGATGCAGCGATCCGGGTTCGAATGGCTCTTTCGTCTGGCCACCGAACCGCGTCGGCTGGCACATCGCTATCTGATCGACAACACGATCTTTCTTGCTTGCACACTGCAACAATTGGTCGGTCAGAAATCCTATCAACAGGACTGGTAGGCAAGGGCCTGCCATAAAACTACTGATTTCAGCCTATGCCTGCGCTCCCGACCGCGGCTCCGAACATGCCGTCGGTTGGAACTAAACGACGGAGGCTCACCGGCTGGGACGTCAGGTCCGGGCGCTTGCGTCGCCAGCGCATCGCCAGGCGATCAACGCCGCCTGTCTCGCCGATCCCCGTCTCGCCGGCATTCATTGGACATTCCCAGAAACCTGCTCCACATCTCGCTCGTCGCGTAGGCAGACGCCAAACACCCGACGGCAGCTATATCGAAGGATTGCGCTCAACCCACGGCAAAGTTCGGGCTAAGCAATGCGGCCGCCCGCTACCGGCCAGACTCCACTTGAAGCGGCCGTGAAATTGCATTCGGGCGTATTACCGGGTACAGCCCTCGCTGCCGTCGCTTGGCGGTGCGCAGCGCCCTCTCGCAGAACAACCCGGTGACCATGAACGCACCGGTGGAGGCTGCAAAAGGCGCCAGCAACACGGGCTCGCTCACTCCGATAAGGATGACTGCTGTCCACACCAGAAGCGTTGTTACACCCAACGGGGCCCAATAAGACCGCATGCAGCGAACTGACAACCACGCCACCCGCACCAACAGACCCACGTAGAACACGACGCCCACAAACCCGATCTCCAACAGCATTTCCAGCAACCCGTTATGGGCTTGTGGAACCGACCAGTGAACCGCTTCGGAAATTTCTATGGCCGCCGGATTATTGCCTTCCCAAAAGGCATCATATCCCCAGCCCAGCAAAGGCTTCATGGAGATATCAGAGAGGACATATCCCCAGATCTCCGTTCGTCCCGTTAAGGTCGGGTCCTTCCCTAAAAACTCGAGGACGCTATCCGAAAACGCCGCTGCCACGACAACCAAGGGGATGATACATGCCAGGGCGGCGACACCCAGGACGCGAGCAGCACCACCCCTCCGAATCGGGGCGATCACCAAATGCGCGACGCAGCAGACAAATATGGCCAGGCAAGACGTCGCTGATTGTGACATCAACGCGACGGCGATGATCAGAGCCAGACCAAATCCATCGAAACCACGCGCTTTCTTTCGTATCGACAGGCAATGGAGATGAGCGATCGCTCCTATCACCATGGCCTCGCCGAGAACGTTTTTCTGCGAGAAAATGCCACGAAAAAACACGCCGTCTTGCACGACGGAGACCGCATTGGACGGTGAGACCGCCAGTAGCATCAATGATGCTGCGGCGGCGAGGAAAGTCACGCGCGCAGTCAGCTCCAGAAACTCGTCAGGATCGATATTTGTTGCGATCCCTATCCATCCCGCCGTAGCTACCAGAACGAGAACAGACTCTTTCACGGTGGTCTGAGGGTTTATCGACCAGGCAACCGAGCAAGCCAGGAAACATGCGATGATGAGCATGAATAACGAGCCGCGTCTGATGGTTCTTATCTGGTGCAGCCCCCTGGCGAAGAGGGCCATACTCACGACAATGACCAGCAGGTTCAAACCCTGGGTAATCTTGTCCCCTTGTTTTCCCTCCCACTCGCCATAAACAAGGCGATCAACTATGCTAAATGCCTGAATGCCCTGAAGCAGCAGAAACGCCACGGCCGGCCGCTGCCACTTTAGCATGAGCCGGCAACCAATACGGATTGCTCCCAATTCACACCATGTCGGCGCGGTCGCCCAAACGCTCTTGGAGTCGGATTGTTCAGTGCCTGACAAACCGGGACTGGCGACGCCCCGCACGAGTAGTGTGTCAATTGCTCCACGACGCTCGCTAGCCGACGCTGATCTTGGATAAACGCAGTATGCGCCGCCTGATTGGCTAATTCAATCGCTATTCGGACGCGCCGGAGGGTCTGCCGAACAAACCATCAAATCCGGCGCAAACGACAGAGAGATCCGGTCCCCACCACCGACTCAATGCGTCCCCCTGGCCACAAAGGCGCCGCTGATCACCGGTCCAGTGATCGAGCCCAGCAGGTTGAAGAATTTCTGCAGTTCCGTGAGCGGGGCATTGGCGACATAGATCAGATCGTTGTTCTGGATGGGAAACCGCTCCGCCAGAAAATACCCGTTCACATCGCGCAGGCTGAGGTGATACAGTACCGGCGTTTCCCCGTCAGGCGACGTCGCAAGATCCGGAACACCCAGTGTCTTGACGGTCGCCGGCGACTCGAAGCGGAACAGGAACACGCCCGCGGGATCGGCGCGAAGGTCCTCCAGCCCGCCGGCCTTGGCGATGGCCTGGGCCAGGTTCATCTGATCTTCGTCGACCGGTACGACCGGATTGTTCAAGGTTGCACCGAATACAGAAAACGTCCGCGGCGCCTTGATCAGGGTGATGGTATCCCCGGGCCACACGTAGATATTCGCCTGCGGGTCCGAGATCAGTCGACCCATCGGAATCGTCGTGGTTTGGCCATCGCGCGCCAGCCTCACATAAGTGTCGTACGGCGCCGATTTCGTCCCTCCGACGCTGGCAATCACATCGAGCAGCCGGTCCCCACGAATGGAAAGAGGAACCCGCGCGCCCGACACCAGCTCTCCTGATACCGTCACGTCGTCGGAGATTTGCTTGGTCACGGTCACCACAACCTGCGGCTCGATCGCACGATCGGCCAACGCCTGTTGGATCGCCTGCTGGACTTGCATCGGCGTCCGTCCGGCGGCCTGCACTCGGCCGGCATACGGGATGCTCAGTCCTCCGTCCGCCCCGACCACCTGGTCGGGGATCGTCACGCTATGACTTCCTCCGGTCGTCGGGACGCTTACGCCTCCCGCGGCACCTGTCGCCGGCTCCGTGCCAAACAGCCCGCCGCCTGAGGCCTCCCAGATCGAGACCGACACCGTATCACCGACCCCGATTGCCGGAACCGGAGGCTTGCCAAAATGATCAAACTTCTCGGCAACGTTTTCCGTGGGTTGCGCCGACATCGCGGTGATGACCCGGGGGTCGATTTCAACCAGGTCGAAATGCCGCTGACCTTCCTTCCGCGCCTGGTCCAGCACCTGCTCCCTCGTCGGGCCAGCCGTCGGGAGCGACGTACATCCGGCCAAACCAGTGATCGCCAGACAACAAATCACAATCTTTATGTTCATCGAACGCATCGAATTCCATCGTTCCATTATTGTCGGACGTTCCATATAAAAAATCAACGCCTAATTGCATCGCGCCGCCCCTGCTCGGGTACAGCCGCAACCCCGGCAAAGGCCGCCACCTCGATGAACTCGCAAAGCCACCCCACGATGAAAGTTCAGCAAGCGGCAGATCACGCCGGCGACGTTCCACCCCCAGACAGAAAAACAACGCCGGACTGACGCCGCCGGAGATGACGCGCCTGAAATGACGCAAACTGACAACGACAACAGCACACTGAACAACATCGTGGCACCCTCTCGCTAACCAACCCATGTCGCGAAAATGCGCCGAGCCGAAATCTGTGACGCTGCTCGTCGTCGACATGTGGCGGATATCGCTATCACCACATCCACGCGGCGCGAGCGCTGACCGCGGTAGATATCTGCACGACACGTACGCCGAGAATCATGCCGCGATTTGTTCTTCAAAGCAGCTTATGTGGTTGCGGCGTCCAGCGAGCTTCGCTCGAATCTCGACTCCCGGCCGACACCTTCGCCGGACCGGAACCGCGCCCGGAAGCTCCCGTTGCGCGACCTCGCGCTGCACTATCCAGCGTTAACAAGCAGACTCTAATCATATTACTGTCTCTTGCAACTACGTGATCTGTCGATTCGCAAGCTCGCTAATTAATCCACATAATCGGCAAACCTCCAAGTTTTTGGTCGTAGCCGGGCGGCTATAATGATCACTACTTTTTAACGACGATATACTATTGCCTTGCTGCACGTTCCTGAGGTACCGACCGAATCGCAATATCTTTTGAACCGCAGTCACGGTTCGCAATCAGTCACAGTTCGCAAGCAGGGAGTCAAAATGACAACTTATTATGTAAGCGCAGGAACCGGCAACGACTCGAATGCGGGCACATCAACGGGTGCCGCGCTCGCGAGTT
This sequence comes from uncultured Pseudomonadota bacterium, assembly GCA_963810715.1. GTDB lineage: Bacteria > Pseudomonadota > Alphaproteobacteria > Acetobacterales > Acetobacteraceae > DATDIC01. Next base: position 353,399 of record CAWEOZ010000010.1, read on the forward strand.
TGCAAGCCGCCGAACAGCTAGTACATCCTGGCGATACCGTCGAAGTCATGAACGGGACCTACACCGGCCCCTACTACGGCGCTGTACTCGACATCACCACATCCGGCACGGCTTCCAAGCCCATCACGTTCGAAGCTGCGCCCGGGCAGCACCCGATCATCGATTCCTCGGGAACGCTGGAACGGCATCAACATTCAGGCGTCCTACATCAACGTCGAAGGCTTCACCGTCGTAGGTGATGCCGCAAAATACACCCTGGCGCAGGCCAAAGCCGCCGACCAGAATACGTCTGATCCGACGTTGAACGGCAACGGCATCGCCATCGACCCGAACAGCAACGGCGCCCCTCCGAACCACATCGTCATCCAGAACAACGTGGTTTATAACGAACCAGGTGGAGGAATTAACGCTATCGGATCCGACTATGTCCAGATCCTGGACAACGTCGTCCACAACAACTCCAACTGGTCGCCCTACGCTGACAGCGGGATCAGCGTGTATGCTTCGGTGAACTCCGACACAAACCCAGGAGTTCACGACATCATAAGCGGGAATACCTCCTATGCCAATGTCAATATGGTTCCGGATTTATACGGCGGCGGCACCATAACCGATGGCGAAGGCATCATCCTGGATTCCAACACGAACTATACCGGAGTGATAGAGGTCGAGAACAATCTCACCTACGGCAACAGCGGCCCGGGAATCCTCGATTTCCTGACCAACAATGCGGTGATCACCGGTAATACGTCCTATGGAAACCTTCTGAATCCCGCGCAGTCCGGCGACGGCCAGATCTTCGTCAACCAGTCCACCGGCAGCCAGGTGTACAACAATGTCACCACTGCTCCGGGTTCGACGGGAAGCCCCCCTCCATCAGCTACGCTCACCATCGGTCCGGCGACCGCGATCGCGGCGCCGCAAGGCTGGACCATTGCGATGCCAGGCATTCAGATCAACGACACCTCGTCCACACCCGGCACCATGACTCTAACCATCAGCGACACTGGGGATGCTCTTGTCGCCAACGGACAAACATACTCCGGAACCGTAGGTGGCCAAACGACCGGTACCGAAGCACAACTTAACGCGGACCTTGCGCTTCTCCAGCTGACCGCCACGAAAAACGACACGCTGACAGTGACCGTAACCGATCAGAACGGACTGAGCGACCAGGTCGCAATCCCCGTCACCGTCTCCAAGCCGGCATCAGACATGAAGTTCATCTACAACTCCGCGGCAAATGTCACCGCGCCCGCTCCGTCCGCCGCCCCTGTCGCCTATGAGGCAATGAGCAAGGGCACCGGCACACTGAACATAACAGACTTCCGGTTCGGCACCGACAGCCTGAATCTCCAGTCGAACCTGAGCGTGACCAGCGAGACCGTCTCCGCGGGCCTGGTTGATCTGAAACTCTCCAACCACGCACAAATTATGCTGCATCACACATAGTCGGCCGGCGACAAGCCGGCGGCGATCAGACCAAGCCAAGATAGATTTCGAATGCAACTGTAGAACAAAAATAGACATCGGCCCTGGCGGACTGACCTGAAGCGTTGCATCTGCCGCGCTTGTGGACGCGCGATTGATGTGACGCTTCAGGCCGGTCGTCGAGTCGCGGTTCCCCGATCCCCGACGCCCGGCTTTGAACGCCCCGGCCTTGAACGCCAGGACATTCCCATCCTGATCGGCGCTCGCACGCTCCCGTCTCCGGAAATAAGATGCGCTGCGAATTCCGCGAAAGGTCGTCAGGTGGATCCGCCGCGTCACAGCGCCGTTCGGTCGATAGCGCATCGCGTGCTGTCGACCGCTTTCCTTGCTTGTACCGTCGCGTCGGCCGTTCGTCACGCTGCCTTGTCGGCCGCCGCCGAGCGTCCATTCCTGCAAGAAAATGCCGCCGCAATGAGCGTGATGGCCGGCATGGCGATCAAGCCCACGGGAGCTATCGACGCCGATTTCGTCGCGATGATGGTTCGGCACCATCGGGCTGCGATCGACATGGCCGAGGCCGAATTACGCTTCGGTCACAACAAGCCGCTTCTGCGCATCGATCGGCCCAATCCGCCAACTGGTCGAGACCGGTGGTGCCGATCAACGACGATATCTCGTGATCGTTCCCGCACCGTGGAAAAGCCGGGCACGCCGGTCCAGGTCCAGGTGAAACCATAACTCAGGCCGCCCTTATCCCGTAAGGACCGAATTCACACGAACCTTGACATTATTCCTATAGCCATGCTATCCACCACCTCACTCCCCCCCGTCGAGGCCCGCATGTCCCTCCCCACCGCCACCGACCTCGACCCCGCCTTCCTCGACCACCTCCTCGACACCATCCTCGAATCCATCCCCGCCCGCCTCGACGACACCGACCAGACACGCGCCGCCCGCCGCCACGCCGCCCGCCTCGCCCTGCTGGCGCTGAGGCCGGCCGACCCGTTCGCCGCCATGCTCGCCGCCCAGGCCATCGCCGCCCATTACGCGGTCATGGACAATCTCCGCCGCGCCGCCCAGCCGGACGTCTCCGACCACGCCGTCACCCGCCTGCGCGGCAACGCCGGCACCCTCACCCGCACCATGCACGCCACCCTGCGCGCCCTGCACAAGCACCAGGCCCCGCCCGCCGAGGCCACACCACGCGCCACCACCCATCCCCGCCCGCGCCAGCCCAAACCCGAGCAACCCCCGCGCCTGCTCGTCCCCGCCACCCCGATCGCGGACCCCGAGCACGCGCCGCCATCCCGCCCCTACCGCCGCTTTGAAGACATGACTCTCGCCGAACGCCGCGCCCATTACGGCTACAAGGGCGACCCCAGCGCCGCATCCAACGGCGCCGCACCCGCGCTGATCTTCCTTCACCTCTCCCGCTTCGCGGGAGAGAGCCTGCCCCCGACGTGATCGGGGGTCGGCGCGCTTTCAGCGCGCCGGGTGAGGGCCCACCGCCTGCATCACCTCGGCGGCGTGCTTCGGCACGCTCACCTTCCGCCACACCCGAGCGATTTGCCCGTCCGCCCCCACCAGGAACGTGCTCCGCTCCATGCCCATGTACTTCCGGCCGTACATCGACTTCTCCACCCACGTCCCATACGCCTCCGACACCCCGCCATCGGCATCCGAGGCCAGTGGAAACGTCAGCCCGTATTTCGCCGCAAACTTCTCCAGCGCCGGCATCTTGTCCCGCGACACCCCGATCACCGCCACCCCCAGCTTGCCCAGCTGCGGCAGCGCCTCCTGGAACGCGCACGCCTCTTTCGTGCAGCCCGGCGTATCCGCCCGCGGATAGAAATACAGCACGAACGGCCGCCCTTGCATCGATTGCAACGAAACCGTCCGGCCGCCCGTCGCCGCCATCTGGAAGTCCGGAGCCGGCTCCCCCTCCTGCACTGTCATCCTGCATCCCCCTTTACCAAACGCCCGAACGCGCGACGCACCTGTCCCGCCACCGCCTCGATCTCCACCCGCAACCTCGCGATATCCGCCATCCCGGTCGCCCGCAGCAGCGGCGCCGCGGAAGCTTCCGGCAGCTCCGCCGGCAGGTTCCGCCCCAGCGTGATCCGCAGCATCCCCTGCACCGTCCGCCACAAATGATCCGCTCGCACCAGCAGCGCCGCATCCGCCGCCGATAGCGAACCCACCGCCGCCAGCCGCCCGAGCGTCACCCGCGTCGTCGGATCGCACAGCCCCGGCTCCGCCGCCGCATGCACCAGTTGCAGCACCTGGGCGATGAACTCCACCTCGATCTGCCCGCCCGCACATAGCTTCACGTCCCACGGCCCGGACGCCGGCAGATCCCGCGCCAGCCGCGCCCGCATCGCGGCCGCGTCGGCCCGCACCTTCGCCGGCTCGCCCGCCGCGCGGATCGCCTCGCCGATCGCCGCCTCCACCCTCTCCCGCAACGCCACCGGCCCGGCAATCACCCGCGCCCGGGTCAGCGCCATCCGCTCCCATGTCCACGCCGCCTCTGCATGGTACCGCCGGAATGCGCCCAGGGAGACGGCCACCGGCCCTTTGTTCCCGGAAGGCCGCAGCCGCATGTCCACCGCATAGAGCTGCCCGTCGGCGCCCGGCGCCGTCACCGCCGCGACATACGCGTGCGCCGCGCGGATGAAATACTGCACCGCCGGCATGCTCCGCCCGCCGGTGGAATCCGTCACCTCCTCCGGATGGTCGTAGACCAGCATCAGGTCCAGATCGGAGCCGGCCATCATCTCCCGCCCGCCCGCCTTGCCCAGCGCCACCACCGCAATCGCCCCGCCCGGCACCTCGCCGTAGCGTGACGCGAAATCCGCCAGCACCGGCCCCAGCAGGCTGTCCAGCGCCGCATCCGCCAGTGCGCTGCGCCGCAGCCCCGCCTCGTCGGCGTCCAGCCGCCCCTCCATGGTCGCCACCGAGATCGAGAAATCCTCCTCCCGCACCGTCAGGCGCGTGATCTCGATCACCTCCTCCAGCCGCCGCGCATCCTTCAGCCGCCCCCCCAGCAATCGGGCCGGCTCCGGCGCCTGCTCGTCCGGCGACAGCAGCCCGTCCAGCGCCGCCGGATAGCTGGCCAGATGCTCGGCCAGAGACGGCGCCGCCCCCAGCACCGCCGCCACCCGCCCGATCAGCCCGGGATTGCGTTGGAACAGCGACAGCAATTGCACCCCCGCCGGCAGCCGCCCGAGGAAACCGTCGAACCGGCTGAATGCCAGATCCGGGTCCGGCTGCTTCGCCAGCGCGCCCAGCAGCGCCGGCAGCAGCCGCTCCAGCAGGTTGCGCGCCCGTTCCGAGCGCAATGCCCGTAGCCGCCCCGCCTGCCAACCCCGCACCGCGGTGATGATCCGCCCGGTATTCTCAAATCCCAGGCCGCGCAGCCCCGCCACCGTCCCCCCCGGCGACGGATCGTCGCCGCGGAAATCCAGCTCCAGCCCGGCGGCATCGCCCGCCGCATCGGTCGGAATCCGTTCGAACACCTCGGTATAACGGGCACGCACCCGGCCGAGCTGCCGCAGCAGTGCCTCCGCAAATGCGGCGGCCGTCCCATACTCCATGAACGTAGCGAACCGCTCCAGCTCCGCCGTTCGTTCCGGCAGCGCGTGCACCTGCCGGTCGGCGACCATCTGCAGCCGATGCTCCACCTGGCGCAGGAACCGGTACGCCTCGGCCAGCTCGGCCGCCGCCGCCCGCTCCACATGCCCGGCCGCGGTCAGCAACCGCAGCGCCCCCAGCGTAGTCGGGTCCCGCAGCTCCGGATCCCGCCCGCCCCAGACCAGTTGCAGGGTCTGCACCAGGAACTCGATCTCCCTGATCCCGCCCTGGCCCAGCTTCACGTCGCGCCCGGCCACCTCCGCGACCGGGTCCGCGGCACCGCCCAACGCCCCGCCCTTGTACGCGTCGATCCGCCGCTTCATCGCGTGGATGTCCGCCACCGCCGCGAAATCCAGCCCACGCCGCCACACGAACGGCCGGATCGCCTCCAGGAACGCCGCCCCGGTCGCCACGTCCCCGGCCACCGGGCGCGCCTTGATCATCGCCGCGCGCTCCCAGTTCTGCCCCATGCTCTCGTAGTAGCTGATCGCCCCTGGCAACGAGACGGCGGGCGGCGTCACCCCCGGATCGGGCCGCAGCCGCAGGTCGGTGCGGAATACGTAGCCCTCGGCGTCGCGCGCCTCCATCAGCGCCACCAGCCCGCGCGCCAACCGGCTGTTGAACGCGCGCATGGCATCGCCGCCGGTCCGTTCGGTATATATCCGCGCAGCGGGGTCATACAGGAGGATGACGTCCACATCGCTGGAGTAGTTCAACTCGCCGGCCCCGAGCTTGCCCATGCCGAGCACCACGAATCCGCTGCCCTGTACCGGGCGCGTGGGGTCCGGAAGGCGCAGCTCGCCCGTCTCGTGCGCCGCCCGCAGCAGATGCGCCACCGAGGCTTCCAGCGCCGCCGCCGCGAACCCCGACAAGGCAGCCGTCACCCGCTCCAGCGGCCACAGCCCGCCAATGTCCGCCACCGCCACTGCAAGCGCCACCACCCGCTTGGCACGACGCAGCGCGGCGGCAACCTGTTCGCGCGGGGCCGCCGGATCGATCGCGGCGACCGCCGCCATGGCGCCGCTCACCACCGGGTCGGGCCCCTGCGCCACCAGGGCATCCAACGAAGCGGCCTCGCGCACCGCCAGATCGGACAGGAATGGGCTGTTGCCACCCAGCGCGCGCAGCATCCCGGCAAACGCCGGCTCCTTGACCAGCCGCGCCTCGTCGATCCCGACCGCCGCGAACCGTTCCGCCAGCCGGTCCGCCGCGCCCTGATCGTGGGCGGCCGGCCAGCGGTCCGGCAAATGAAAGCGGGTCCTGCTCATTTGCCCACAAGCTGGCCGTGAGGCGCCTGCCGGGTCAAGCGCTGCGCCACTGCTGGACGGTGCTCCACCGCCTGCTGGCCATCCTCGTCGCCATCGCCGTGGTGCTGTCGCTCGGCGTCGCCGCGCTCGCCTGGCGCCTGTCGCGCGGCCCGATCGACATGCCCTGGCTGGCCCAGCGCATCGAGGCCGCCGTCAACCCGGTGGGCGCCTCGCGCCTGCAGGTCGGGTCGGCCGGACTCGCCTGGGAAGGATTCCACGCCGGCCTCAACTCGCCGCTCGACATCCGCCTCACCGGCATCGAGCTGCGCCGGCCGGACGGCTCGGTGCAACTGGCCGTCCCCCGCGCCGAGCTGACACTGTCGGTGACCGCCCTGCTGCGCGGGCGCCTCGCGCCGCGCACGCTGGAGGTCGAGCAGCCCAGCGTCACCGCGCAGCGCACCGCGGACGGGGCGTTTCGCTTCACCGTCGGCGGGGACGCCCACACCAGGCCTGCACCCACTCAGCTTCCGGCGAGCTACCGACCTCGAAGGCACCTTCGCCGAGCTGGCGCGCCCGCCCGCCAACGATACGAGCCGCGGACGCGGCAACGTGCTGAGCCAGGTCCGCCTGCTCCGCATCCAGGATGCCAGCCTCGTGCTGCATGATGACCAGCTCGGCGTCACCTGGCAGGCCCCGCAGGCCAGCCTGGAGCTGATCCGCCTGCCGGATGGCGGCGTGAACGGCACTGCGGCGCTCACCCTGGCCCTGCCCGGCCAGCAGGCGCAGCTCCACGCCACCGCCGACCTCCCGGCAGGTGGCGCCGGGATCCATATCCAGGCGACCCTGTCGCCCATCATCCCCGCCGCCATCGCCCCCGCCGCCATCGCCAAGACCGCCCTGAACGGTGCGGCCTCGCCGCTTGCACCGTTGCAGGGGCTGGACATGCCGGTGCAGACCGGGGTGGATGTGACTGTCGGCCCGCACCTGAGCATCCAGCACATGCACCTGACGCTCGACGGCGGTCCCGGCACTGCGCAGATTGCCGGCAGCCCGGTGCCGGTGGTACGCGCCGTCCTGATCGTGTCCGGCACCCCGGAGCATGCGGTCCTGCAAAGCCTTCGCCTCGTGCTGCCGGGCACCGGCGGGACCGCCCCATCCACCGTACTGGTGCACGGCAACGCCGACCGCACCGACGGCGGGGTGAGTGCGCAGGTCTCGATCGCATTCGACCAGCTCGCCTTCGCCGCCCTGCCGACGATCTGGCCGGCCGCCCTCGCCAAATCGACGCGGGCGTGGATCGTCCAGAACATCCCGTCCGGGGTCGCCCATGACGGACATTTCGACTTCACCCTGGCCGCCGCCCCGGACCTGTCGGACCTCGCGCTGACTGCCGCGAGCGGCGCCTTTCAGGCCGACGGGCTCACCGTCCATTGGCTCCGCCCGGCACCCCCCATCCTGCAGGGCGAGGCCATGCTGCAACTGGTCGATCCCGACCGGATCGACATCAAGGTGATGGCCGGGCAGGAGGCGTCGCCCACGCCGGGCGCGTCGCCCACGCCGGACATGCTGGCGCTCACCGGCGGACAGTTGCGCTTCACTGGCCTGACGCGGCAGGACCAGCAACTGGCGATGCAGTTTCAGATCGCCGGCTCGGTGCCGGCCGCCATAGATCTGCTGCGCAACCCGAGGCTCGGACTGCTGGCGCGCCACCCGATGCCGCTGCGCGATCCGGCGGGACAGGTCAATGTCGGTCTGACCGTCTCATTTCCACTGATCGCGCGCCTGACCGCGGACCAGGTCACGATCGCCGCGCAGGCCCACCTCACCGGGCTGCATCTGGCCGGCATCGTGGCCGGACGCGATCTGGACCAGGGCACTATCGACCTGTCCGCCGCCAATAGCGGCCTTACCGTGAATGGGGACGCGCTGCTGGCCGGCATTCCGGCGCAGCTTCAGGCCAGCATGGATTTTCGCCCCGGCCCACCGGTCCAGGTGGTTCAGCGGGTCACGGTGAGCGGCCGGCCCGATGCGCGCCAGCTCGCCGCTGCCGGCCTCGACCCCGGCGACGTGCTGATCGGCCCCGTGCCGTTGACCGCAACCCTGTCGGAGCGCCGCAACGGCAGCGGCTCCATCCAGGCACAAGCCGACCTGACGCCCACCGCGCTGTCGGTGCAGCCGCTCGGCTGGCGTAAGCCGCCCGGCGCCCCGGCGCGGGCCGAGGCAACCCTGGCGCTCGACCATGACCGGCTCACCGGCATCGACCCGTTCCAGGTGCAGGGCGACAGGCTGGAGCTGGATGGCCGCGCCGAATTCGACCAGGGCCGGATCGTGACCTTGCGGGCGGACCGCATCCTGCTGGGCGGCACCCAGGCACAGGGCCTCGTGCAATTCCCGCTGGCCGGTCCGATTTCAGCCAGCTTCTCCGGGTCGACGCTCGATTTATCCGGTCGCTTCGCCAACCAGGCCGCGGCACCCGACACCAGCTCCACCGCGCCCGGCCCGCCCTGGTCCGGCGATGCGCGGTTCGATCGGGTCATTTTGGCTGGCGGCCGCAGCGTCAGCGCCATGTCGGCGCACGCCGCCGACGATGGGCAGGTGCTGCGCGAGCTTCGGCTGCAGGCGCGCACCGGCCCGAGCGCGCCGGTTTCGTTGACCATCCAGCAGACCGCGCCCCACGCCGGGGCAGCGCCGGAGCGCAGCATGAGCCTGTCCGCCGGGGACGCCGGCGCCCTGCTGCGCGCGGTGGGCGCCGTGGATACCGTGGATGGCGGCCGATTGGCGGTGAACGCGACCTACCAGGACGGACAATCCGGGCGTCCGCTGGTGGGCACTGCGGAGATCGACGATTTCCGCCTCCGCAACGCAGTGGGCATGGGCAAGCTGCTGCAGGCCATGACGCTTTACGGTCTGGTCCAAGCCCTGCGAGGGCCCGGCGTCGACTTCACCAGGCTGACCATGCCGTTCCGGTTCCAGGACGGCGTCCTGACGATGACCGAGGCACGAGCCATCAGCCCGTCACTCGGGCTGACCGCGAAAGGCTGGCTCGATTTCGACCAAAGGCGTGCCGACGTGCAGGGCACGATCGTGCCGGCTTATTTCTTCAACTCGCTGCTCGGGCGACTTCCCGTGCTCGGCCGCCTGTTCAGCCCGGAACGCGGCGGTGGCTTGTTCGCTGCCAGTTACACGCTGCGCGGACCGTTGGACGATCCGACGGTGACGGTCAATCCGCTGACCGCCGTGACGCCAGGATTCCTGCGCGGGCTGTTCGGGATGTTCTAGACGAGCGGGCGTGTGCTCCGCCACTGGACCCCCCCTGGGTCCCGCCGAACACATCGGCTGGCAACTCTTCAGTTGGTTCGGCAGGTTGGAGCCTTTACCTCCGCGCCCTCTTGAACCGGTGGGCGATTTGACGATGATGCGCCCCGCAATTCCGTGCCGAGGCGGACCCCTCGGTCACCCCACGTCCGGTCCTGAGGCATGAGCGAGCACGCGCACGGCGACGTCGTCTTCGAGAGTTCTGGCCTGAAGCAGCCTTATCATCTGGTCGATCCCAGCCCGTGGCCGATCATCGGCGCGGTCGGCGGGTTTCTGATCGTGCTCGGCATCGTCTTCGCCGCCCATTATGGCGACTAATCGTGCTGACCGCCGGCGCCCTGGTGGTGTTCGTCGTGATGTTCTTCTGGTGGCGCGACGTGATCCGGGAAAGCCGCACGCCGGGCGTGCACACGCCGATCGTGCGCCTGGGCCTGCGCTACGGCATGCTGTTCTTCATCACCAGCGAGGTGATGTTCTTCGTCGCCTTCTTCTGGTCGTTCTTCAATTTCGCGCTGTTCCCGGACAACGTGTCCGGCCTGGCCAATCCGATCTGGCCGCCGCCCAATATCCACACGCCGGATCCGTTCCACCTCGCCATCCTGATGACGATGATCCTGCTGCTCTCCGGCACCACGATCACCTGGGCGCATCACAGCCTGATCGAGGGCAACCGCAAGGGGATGATCGCCGGCCTGGGGCTGACCGTCCTGCTCGGGTTGTGGTTCACCGCCACCCAGCTCTGGGAATACACCCACGCGCCGTTCAAGCTGGTCGGCGGCGGCGTGTATCCGTCGGTGTTCTACCTGGCGACTGGGTTTCACGGCTTCCACGTGATCGTCGGCACCTCGTTCCTGATCGTCTGCTGGTTCCGGGCGCCGAGCCGGACAGTTCACGCCGGCACGCCATTTCGGCTTCGAGGCCGCGGCCTGGTACTGGCACTTCGTCGATGTGGTGTGGCTGTTCCTGTTCACCTGCATCTACTGGTGGGGCGCCAGCCCGATCGTTGCCGGCCCCTGAACAGCAATCGCCTGGACTGCTGCATGCGGCGCTGGCCTGCCGCTGCCCGCGCTGCGGTCGAGGAGCCCTGTTTGACGGACTGCTGACGTTGCGCGACCGCTGCCCGGTGTGTGGCCTCGACCTGCGGGGCAACGATGCGGGCGACGGCGCGGTGTTTGGGGTGATTTTCGTGCTGGGCCCGCTGGTGGTGTTGCTGGCGATCCTGGTGGAGATCTGGTTTTCCCCGCCGCTCTGGGTGCACGCAATCATCTGGCCGCTGTTCACCGTGCCTGCCGCGATCCTGCTGATGCGTCCGGCCAAGGCCGCGCTGGTGGCGATCCAGTACCGCCACCGCGCGTCCGAGATGGGGTTGTGACGATTGGCGGGGGCTACAGGGGGGCAAGCCGCCGCCTTGAACGACCCAAGCGCCGCCGGATATGAGTCGGCCATCGATGATCTCCTTCATGACCAGACCGGGCTGTTCAAAGGCAGGGATTGCCACGCAGACCGATCTCGTTGCCGCGGCGTGATGCGGGCGGGTCCGGCAACCGGCTCGGCCATCTGGCTGGCGGCGCGCATCGCCTCGGCAACCTGATTCTTCCCAGCCTGATCGCGCTGGTGATGCTGGCGATCCTGCTCGCGCTGGGCACCTGGCAGATCTAGCGGCTGCACTGGAAGGAAGGCATTCTGGCGGCGGATCGGCGCGGCCGAGGCCGCGCCGGCGGTGCCGCTCAGGGCAGCATCCGGCCCGTTCGCAGAAGGTCAGCGTGACCGGGCGGCTGCCGCCCGATGACTGGCGGCGCTCGTTCGGCGCCGAGGTGCGGGACACGCCGGCCGGCACCGCATGCTCGGCGACCCAGCTGATCGTCCCGCTGGAGCGGACCGGTGGCCGATCCGGTGCTGGTCGATCGCGGCTGGGTGCCGAACCGGTCCCCGGCCGACGCTGACCGGGCGGCCGGTGACCATCGCCGGCTATGTCCGGCAGGCGGAGACGCCGGGATTGTTCACCCCGGAGCCCGATCCGGCACGGCGGGAGTTCTATGCGCTCGAGCCGGCGGTGATCGGCGCGGGCGCTGGGGCTGAAAGCGGGTCGCGCCGTTCACGCTGATCGCCATGGGGCCGGCCGATCCGGCGCACTATCCGGTGCCGGCCAGGAATTGCCGCGGCCGCCGAACAATCATCTGCAATATGCCCTGACCTGGTACGGGCTGGCGGGCGCATTGGTGGTGATGTTCGTGGCCGTGGGCGCGAAAGGAGCTGCAGGAATGACCGCGCTATGATCGGCTGACCGCCCGCTTCGCGCGCATCGCCACGATCAACGAAGCCGCCGCCGTGCTCGGCTGGGATGCCGCCGCCATGATGCCGCCGGGCGGCGGGGCGGCGCGCGGCGACCAGCTCGCGGTGCTGGCCGGGCTGGCGCACGGGCTGCTGACCGCAGCCGGAGGTGGCGGACGATCTGGCCGAGGCCGAGGCGGCAGGCCAGCGAACCTGGATGGGTGGCAGGGCGCCAACCTGCGGCTGATGCGCCACGCCATACCCGCGCGCCACCGCCTTGCCGCCGGCGCTGGTGGAGGCGCAGGCGCGCGCCAACTCGGCCTGCGAGAAGGTGTGGCGGGAGGCGCGGCGCGACGTCCGATTTCGCGCTGGTGCGCCCGCATCTGGAGACAGGTGCGTGCGGCTGATGCGCGAGGCGGCGGCGGCGCTGGCCGAGGCGCTGGGCCTGCCGCCGTACGACGCGCTGATGGACGGGTTCCAGCGCGGCCTGCGGACCGAGGCGAGTGGCGCCGATCTTCGCCGACTACGAACGATTCCTGCGGCGCGCGCTGCCCGAGGCCGAGGAGCGGCAGGCGACGCTGCCCGCGCCGGAGCGCGCCCGTCGGGTCCGTTCCCGATCGCGACGCAGGAGGCGCTGTGCCGCCGGCTTGTCGGAGCGGATCGGGCTCGATTTCGACTCATGCGCGGCTGGACCGGTCGGCGCATCCGTTCTCGGGCGGGACGCCTGCCGATGTGCGGATCACCACGCGCTATGACGAGGCGGACTTCACCCAGGCGGTGCTGGCCGTGGTGCACGAGACCGGGCACGCGCTGTACGAGCGCGGGCTGCCGGAGGCGCGGGCGCGCCAGCCGGTGGGCGACGCGGCCGGCATGGCGGCGCATGAGAGCCAGTCGCTGATCGTCGAGATGCAGGCCTGCCGGTCGGACGCGTTCCTGCGTGGCTCGGCCCGGAGCTGCATCGCGACGTTCGGCGGCGATGCGGCGCCGTATCGAGGCGGCGAACCTGGCGCGCCGGTGGCGGCGGGTGGAGCGCGGCTTCATCCGGGTCGATGCGGATGAAATGACCTATCCGGCGCATGTCATCCTGCGCTTCCGCCTGGAGCAGGCGCTGATGATCGAAGGTCGATTGGATGTGGACGATCTGCCGGGTGCGTGGAACGAGGGGTTCCGGCGGCTGCTGGGGATCATGCCGCCGGACGATGCCCGCGGCTGTTTGCAGGATATCCACTGGTACGACGGCGCGTTCGGCTATTTCCCGAGCTACACGCTGGGCGCGATGGCGGCGGCGCAGTTGATGGCGGCGGCGCGGCGGGCGTTGCCGGATCTGGACGAGGCGCTGGCGCGGGGGGATCTCTCGCCGCTGCTGGGCTGGCTGCGGGAGAATGTGCACGGCAAGGGCAGCCTGCTGGATTTCAACGGGCTGCTGCAGGCGGCGACGGGGAAGGCGCTGGATCCGGCGGATTTCGAGGCGCACCTGACGGCCGATATCTGGCGTGAGGCGGGCGGTCAGCTTCGGGGGGGGTGAACAGCCGGCGTGCCGCGGCCTCGTCCGCCCGGTCGCGCCGCAAGCGGGAGGGTCGTGGCAATTGGTTCGCCGGGCGGGCCGGCCGCTTATTACCTGGTCGCGCGCTTCTGCAGGACCAGATGGATATGCAGCCCCTGCGCCTGGTGGTATATGATATCAAATGGAACCAGTGATGCAAGCTGCCGCGCAAATTCCAGCAGCGACTCGGCCGTGAAGGTGTGCACGTGGATGCTGGACTGGACAGAATGGCAGTGCTGCGCGAACTCCTCGCTGATGTCCCTGACTATGCCATCCTCACCCTGTGTGCCAGTAAGGAAGTCGCGATAGCGTTCGATCGGAACAACATCCAGATCCTGCCTGTAGATTCCAAGCAGATACTCGATCTCCGTGAGTTGTCGCCGACGATCAAAACAGAAGCGCTTGTCGGGTACGATCATGTAAACCAGGCCGCCCGGGCGAACGATCCTCAGCCATTCCTGCATCTGCCGGCCGGGGTTGGGAACGTGCTCCAGCACATGGCTGTTGATAACGAAATCAAACGCATCGTTGTCGATGAACGGGTAGGTGTTGGCTTTCCAGACAAGTTGCACCTGAAGAATCGTGCCGACCCGAGGGTCCTTCGCATATTGCTGCTGCAAACTCTCGGTGCTCTGCATGTCCAGATACACCATCTCGGCATCGAGATCGAAGGGTTTATACAGTGCGCCGATCTCCAGCCCACGCCCGCGGCACATCAGGTAGGCCGCTCGGGCGAACTCGCTGTGCCTGGAGTGCTTTTCCGCGATTTCACTGAGCAGCCCGCCGGCTGCGTGGTTATCCAGCTCCACCGATTCGAGGATGATGCCGCCGGGTCGGTCAGGCGCGTACTGGGTGGCAAAGTCCCTGCCCAGCAGCATGATCCCGAGCGAAACCGGAAGGGCCATGTTCAACGAGGGAAAGTCCAGCTCGACGAATATTCTGCCTGTCCTTGTCGCCAAGGTGCAGGAATCCAGCCTGGTCGGGCTTGCGCTCGGCCAGGGTCAAAAAATCGACCTACCAGTTGAGCTGGTTGCCTGCCTTGTCGACGAGGCGAATTCTGATCCCTGCCGCATCAACGTTCTGAATGACGAGGCGGGCGCTTGCCCCTGCTTCGACCTGCGTGTGGATCCAGTGGCTCCCCAGGCCTGCCAGCTCCGTGACGCGCAGCGCGCCCGACGAATGCCCGGCCGCCGCCCCGTCGCGCTGCCTGGGCGTTTCGATGGATGCTCCTTCGGCGCGCCAGGACAAAGGCTGGATCATCTCATGCGTTCCCGTATTGCGGTCGACGCTGCTTTTCGCAGCGATGTTCGGTCCGGACGTGGTGACAGCCCCGCTGTTGCGGCATCTTCTCCAGGCCAGCGCAAACGTTTTAAAATAGACCCGAAACGCGCGCTCGGCCGGGATATCTTCCAGCCGCCACGGCCAGGCCCTGAAGACTTGCAGGGTCCAGTCTGAGCCGAAAGTCGCGGCGAGTAGGTTTCCAACCATGTCCGGCGTGGTTGCGAGCTTGTGCATGTAGGGATGGTTGGACCTGGGATCGAAATTCCGCAGATGGTCCGGGACGAAACGTAGCTCCGGTTCGATTGCCCGGTGCGATACGGGATCGAACATCTCGAAATTCGGACAGGTCAGCGCCACCATCATGTTGGCACGGTCGCGCAGGTTGGCGACAAAATCTGCGACGTCTTGCGGAGGAACGTGCTCCAGCACCTCCTGCGCGATGACGAGATCGGCGGTGAAGTCCTTCGGGAGCTCATCCGGTTTGGTTGCGTGGACCCCGCGCTGCTGCAACCGGGCCAGCACGTCATCGTGCGCATCGGTTGCGAAGTACCGGGCACCTTCGGTCGTGATGCCGGAACTGCGGAACCAGTCGATCAGCGGGTTCAGCCCACAGCCTATATCGAGGCAGGACGAAAAGGATAAGCCATTCGCGCGCGCGGTATCGGCGAGCAACCGGAGTATATGCCGATCGGCCACCTCCTCGATCTGCCAGCTCTGATCCATGGTTCGCGGCGCCGCTATTTGCGAATGTATCGCCTGCAGCTTATCAGCTTCGCTGCGGGGTGCGCCAGCCACCACCAGCGTCCGGCAACATCCCCGAATGTTATCAGATTTGCCCCGTTGACAGGAGCTACTGACGGATGCGGTTGAGCAGTTCGCCGGATGCCGCCATCAGTTTCGCGGCTTCGCCTCGGAGGTCCGCGGCTTTTCGCAGGCGCGGTGGGTCCCATCGTGTTGCGTCGCTCGTCCTTATCGCCCGGTCGAGATAGGTCGCTTCCGCAAGCGACCTTTCGTCCCGGCTGATCTCCTGCGAGACTGCACGAATATCGGCGAAGCGGATTCCCCCAGGCACCACCGCGTTGAGGATGGCAGGCAGCCACATCTCCCGCGCGACGAATTGGCAGTCGCGTTTCTGCCGGATCAACCTGGCCCGCTCACCCATGCGGAGATAGTCCTGCTGATATGCCGCTTCGAGAGCATTCAGCCAGGACTCGTAATGGTTGGACGTGACGATGCCGGCGTCGAGCTCGGATTCAAGGTAGAACGGCGTGTTGCTGTAAACGCCGATATGACCGAACCCGCCGGTACTCGACCATCTTGATGTCGGACTTGGAGTTTATGAACTCCATCGTGTGCTGATCGGCGATGGTCTGTACCGGCGAAACGGCGAGCAGAATGGGTTCGTGGTCGAGGAAACGCAGATAATGGCTGAAATCCATTTCGCCCAGGTGCCGCAGGTTTACGGCCGTATCGAACGCCCGGTCCGCCCGGCCCACGACGTAGATCGGCAGCTCATGCTGCTCGGCAAAGTCACAGATCGCGGCGACCACCGCCTTGCGCTGCTCTGAGAAGATTGGCGGATTGTCGCTCGATACCCACAGAATCCCACTCGGCCTGGTGATCGGCTTGGAAAGCTCGGGCGTGGGAAAGCGGATACTGTTGGGAATGACGAAGGTCTTGCCCAGCAGATTGCCGACGCGATTTTCCAGATAATGTGCCAGCCGCGGCGTCGAGGTGACCACCGAACTCGCTTCGCGCAACGCGAGGTCCTGTTCGAACGGGATCGACAGGGAGCTTGCCTGATAGGTCTGTCTGGCAAGGAGGTTGTCGTCGATATCAAACAAGTATCCGCCGAGATGAAAAAGCGCCTTTTGCCGTTCGAACGGCATCCGCCGCTGAATCCACACCGCATCATAGGTCGTTGTGTCGCTGAGAACGCGTGGCTCCTGCAGGTTGTCGGTGGCGAGATAATCACCGATCAACCCTTGGCAGCGCAGTGCCTCCAACTGCTCGACACAGCGGATGGCGCCCAATCTGGATTTGTGCGTGCAAATTGCGAACACCTTGGGTGCCGCGCCGCGCAGCACCGGCGGCGAGAACAGGGTATGCGCGCACGAGAACTGCCCGGAGCCGAGGGACTCCAAGAGGCTGCGGCTTGCCTGCCAAAGGCTGTGGTGTAACGCAACGGCATTTCTGCGATAGCGCCTGAGCTCGTTCTGGTTCCGACAGAGCCGGACGGCGGCGAGGATGAGGTCGGCCGGCTTCACTCCGGCGAGGACGGGTCCGGCTGAGGTGGCCCGGACGATCGGAGCAAATTCGGAATCGCCTGGCAGTATCGGTGGAACGCCCTCCAACAGCCCTGAAGAATAGGATCGCAATGCGCCGGCGGTGAGCGCTTCGACATCAACGACACAGTCGCAGGACGCTATCGCTTCGGCACGACCGGGGATGTCGGCGTAAACGTGGTAAGCGAGGTGAGCGGTGCCTGCTTCAGGCGTTTGCGGGTGAGCTGGTGATCACGCACAGCTCGATATCGTCGTGGTCGCCAGGTTCCTGCGCGGCGAGAAGGGTCGGGAGGATATCCTCGATGGGGTTATCGTCGAGAACGATGCCAATGCGTCGCCTGCCGCGTGCTGTCGGAGTCGTCCTGGGTAGCTCCGCAGAAACGAGGACGGGTAGCTCGTAGCCGGTCGCAGCACCTGGACGGTCCACGAGCAGGTAATCGAAAGGTCCCGGTTGTCGAGCTGACGTTATCACCGGCGGCTTGGTAGGAGGGGACGTCGCACAGCTTCAGGCCCTTGTAGGTGAAGCGACGCGGCGGAAGCGGCGCGCGGGGCGCGCACCAGACGGCAATATCGGCGGCCAGTCGCTGCAGGGTGATGTCGGGATCATGCGGCAGCCACCGCTCGGAGCTGACCGTGGGTGTAGCCGGTGTTCCGGCCTGGAGGGCGATTGTTACATCATGCCCTGACTCTGCGAAGGCACGACCGAGGAGCGCCAGGCGGAATGCGGCACGGGTGAGAGGTGCGCCGGGCAGCACTGGAGGTTCCGAGGTGAGCAGGACCACCTTCATTTTGCTGGCGTCCTTCAAAAGCTCATCCGGCAGATACGGCGGACGAAACGGCTCGTGTCAGGTCGATGGTCGGTTTCGCCGGCCTGTGCCGGCTCGGTGCGGGAGATATCGCCCGCCGGCACGGACAGCAAGGATCTGGTGAGCAGCCTGAAATCCTGGACCATATCCACGAGCTGATTGCGCTCCTGCAGCAGGGCGAGATGCTCGCGGGCAAGCTCCGCGTTCCGTCGGGCGAGTGCGCGGACCATCGCAGCCCGATCGAATATGTCACCCTCGGCGGAACCGAACAGCAGGAACCATTCCAGGCCGGACCGCACAACAGACTTCTCGACAGCCTGCTGAACCGTCGGGCGCTGATGCAGATATTCCTTTTCGTGGAACATCGGATGGGGCGACAGGCCGGCGCTCGCACCCTCTTTCAGGTAATGTTCGAACGCCGAGGAGAATTCCGCTTTGGCGATGGCCCTGCGGGCTGTCGGGTATTCCCGAAGGTAATGATCGGTCTGAAAGTAGCGGGATGGCGACAAGCCGGCGGCGCAACCGGCGAACAGGAAATGCAGGAACAGCGCGCCCCATGCGGACTTCGTGTCCTGGGTGGAGGCGCCGAGCTGTTGACTGTAGTAGCCCGAATTGAACCATATCGTGGGGCTCCTTCCCTCGGACAGGCCAGTGGTTACAAAATGTTCCAGCCCGCAGGATATGTCGCCGGGTACCTGACCGCTCTATATGCGTCAAGGTTGTTGCGAATGTACCAGGATTCGTCGAACAGGAGATTTGGGCGGACCAGGGCATGCGACGACTGTTCCCGGAACTGCTGGAACACGTCGCTGTGGGAAGCGTCACTGTCGAGGTCAAAGGCAGCGCGGACATACTCCGTGTCGAAGCATAGGGAGACCGGGGTCTGTTCAGTCCACTGAGTTTCGAGCAGTGGGTTCGATTGCCAGATTTGCAGATGCTCCAACGCGAGCCGGAACGAAAGCGCTGCACTATAGGCGGATAAAATCTGCGGCGCGCTGGAGCCGCAGCGCGCTTTCAGGTCTTCCAGCAATCCACCGATCGCGGTCCGCAGATGTTCGCTGGTCCAGTGCTGCGCAGCGATACGGGGGGCGGGCTCAGGCTGCTTCGTTGGGGGCGCGGTGGCCAGGAGATTCCTGGTCTCCAGAATCATAGGCGAGTTGCGAAGGTCTGTGTCGGTGCCGGCATAGACAGCGCGGATCTCGCAATCACCCCCCATGATGGGGCCGGGTATTGGTATCGAAAAGGCATATTTCCCGGAGCCGCCCAGGGCGGTGACCAGATCTTCCCGGTAGGAGTCGGCCTGGCCGGTCGCCAGCAGCCTGTCGCCAAGCTTGATATCAACGCTTATCGGCTCGGCGGGCTGCACGATATGTCTTGCCCATCCGCGGGCGGTGTCGTTCAGGATAGTTTCGAGGCAGCCCTGATAGGGAAACAGCGTGACCGAATGCTCTCCTACCAGATGATCGCCGGGCTGGCTGATTACCCGGATGCGGTGCTGCGAGCCGTCGATCATGGCGGCGGGCGGGGTGAACTCGAACCCGTATGACCCATCGCCGATTGCGTTCTGTTTCAGATCGAGGCGAAAGATATTTGCTGTCGAGTCAGCGACAAGATGGTCGTCCACCCATAACTGCACCTTGACCCGCTCATCTGGCGCGCTGGCGTCCCACACCCAGCCGGCGATTCGATAGTGGGACATAATGTCCAACGCACCACGAACAGCAGTTGCCGGATCGGGGTTGTCGCGGTCGCCGGAGACTGGACCGGTTGTGTCAGCTTCCAGGATTTGCGTCATGCGATCATTATCGTCTTATCTGTCTCCCGCCACCGGAAGATCGAGGGCCGCCGTCCAGGGTCGCGTTCCGTGAGTCGCAGGGGCGTTCTCGTGCCTGAAGTCTGCCGAATCCGACGGAGCTTGCACGTCTGCTCCTGGCTCGCTCGGTTGCCCGTTCCACATTGCCCGCAGGCGCCGAAAGTTCTTGAGCCATGCGGCCGGCGTGTAGTTTCCGAGAGCATCCCGCGCCCGCAATCCGACTTCCCGACGCAAACTCCTGTTTTCGATCAAAGCCTGCAGGGCATCATGCCAGTCTGCCGTGATATTGGCAATGAAACCCGTTCTTCCGTGCTCGATGGCGCTGCGGAACGGCTCGGAGCCGCTGGCGACCGTGGGCACCCCGACCGAAGCTGCCTCCAGGAATTTCAATGGGCTTTTACATTCGTTGAAGCCGGTCGGCTGCAACGGTGCGATGCTGATGTCGAGTGTCGCCAGGGTAAATGGCAGTTTCCAGTGTTCCATGAATGGAACCCGTTGAATCCGGTCGCGCACCGCGGACGAGAAGGCGGCTGTCTCAAGCTGGCCGATCAGGCACAGATGGAGGTTGGGGTGCTGCGTGAGCAGGTGATCGAGCACCGGGTGCACGATGCTGAAATCCGCATCGTAAGTCGCGCTGCCGCTGGCATATCCGATCCGGATGGTGGCACCGGTATCGCGATCCGCTGCATTGCGGAATGCGGTGTTGCTTGCCACCAGAAGCTCATCCGAAAGGCAGTTCGGCAGCAGGGCGGTACGGGCGACTCCGAGGTGCCTGACCAGGTTCAGCAGGGGCGTCGTGGTGCAGGTCGCGTGACCACAGGCTGTCAGTAATGCCCGAAACTGCGTCGCGTCGTCTTCAATCAGCTCGCGTGATGCGCGCGCGTTATCGGCAAGCCGATCGATATACGCGTCGGAGACCAGGTCATCATCGAAGTCCGCGATGCACAGAATGCCTCGATCGACCGCCTGTTTGATCAGCCGGGCGAGCCGATTGCCGCAACGCGTGCGATGGAAAATGGCCGTGTCGAATGTGCCGAGCTGCAGTTCGCGCTGGCCGCTGCGCAGAAATTCGTGCAGCGGCATGATGCGGGTGAGATATCCATCCCGGCGCAGGGCTGCCTCTGGATAGTCGATCCGCCACTCCCTCGTGCCACCCTCAGCCCCGAAGACCAGAAGCACGCCCTTTTCGGTCGCGGCCATTGCACGGCCCGTCCGCTGATTGCGCGCCGGGCTGGCGGGCCGGTTCCGGCTTGATTGATGGGTCGGAGCGCTGGTCGAGAACAAAGTCGCAATCACCTCTTCCCACTCTCGGATGTAGTTGTTCACGTGGAAAAGCTCGAGCGCCGTGTCGCGAGCCCGTTTTCCGATGGCCTTTCTCAAAGTGTGGTCGCGGACGAGGCGGTCCAGGGTGTCCCCGGCGTCGTCCGGATCGTCGCATAAGAAACCGTTGTAACCGTGGTCGATGAACAACGCGGCGTCATGGTTGGAGGTGGTGACGACCGCCTGCCCTAGCATCATTGCCTCGCCTCGCACGCGCGGCATCGGGCTGCGGCTGGTGGGGTTGAAGAAAATGCCGTATCTGCGGGCGAACTGGATATAGTTCTGGTAGTTGGCCCAGCCGAACCGGTTTCCGTCGCGGTCGGATCCTGGGACGGGTGGCTTCTGCACACTGTTCGGCAGTCTGCCGCCCAGAAGGTGCGCTTCACCGTTTAAATGCGCGATGGTCTGCTTGTAAAATCGCAGACCGCGATAGTCCGGCCGGTCGGCGATATCACCGATCGTCAGAATCCTTCCGCTGGGTTCCTCGATGGGCATGTAGTTCAGCGGATCGAACCCGTGCCAGATCGTCCGTGATTTCCTAAATCCCCATTCCCGCTCGGCTTGCAGCGAGTTGCATATGACCAGGCAGTCCTGCAGCGCAGCGACCAATTCCTGCCGCAGGGCCTCCATGTCGTGGTCCGGTGTGTCCGGCGGCTGGGGGTCTGGAGATTCGGACTCTGGATCTGTGGTCTGCTGGGGAGTCGGTTCGAGTGCGGTGTCGAAATCCCGCGGGCTGAGTGGCACGCCGTGACAGATCGCGATTTTCGGTCCGGGAAACTGCTTCATGAACTGGAATGTGGCGCCCCAGTCGGCTTCAAGTTTCGGCATCAGCTCCGGGTGCAGGATGAACTCGTCGAAATGCAGGATTGCCAGATCATATTCGGTGAAATCGAGCTTCCGCTCCTTGACATTGAGGAACTCGGCGTTGGCGGGCAATGGCCGCGATCGGTAATCCCAGTGCGTGCTCATCAGCCTCGAAGTACCGGCGACGAGGTGAAAGGCGTATGGCAGTTTCCACAGGTCGAACTGGTGACCGACGTGCCAGCGCGTGGTCAGAACGCGGCGTCTGGGAATTTCGGTTATGGTACGGACCGGCGCCCGCCGCTGCAACTCTTCAAAATGCGCCTCCAGCGCGGAACGTTCGGAAGCAGCCTCGATCCGATGCCGGTCGAGCCAGTCGCGAAATCTTCTCCCAGGTGGACCATGACCAATCGGGCGCGACGCGCGCCAGGTCGGGATGCTTGCGCATGAGCTTCAGAAAATTACGCGCCGAACGCAACGCCTTGCGGTCGTCGGCGACTTCCGGGGGATGGGTCTTGTGAACCGATATCGCCTCGTCGCAAAATCCGATGCGGGCGCCGGCGCGATAGAGCCGGTAGCCCATTTCGACATCCTCCCAGCCGAACCCGGATTGCGGGTCCAACCGGTAGGCGAACGCCTCATCGAACAGAGGCTCGTTGAGTTTTGCCAGGAAGGCCGCGGTGACGGAGAAGTTGCGCGTGACGGCGTTGACAAAGGCGGTGGGTTCAGTCGGGAACTGCAGACGCATCTCTGCCTTGGCCTGATCGGGCGCGGCGGCAAATTCGTCCAGGAGTGCTGCTATTTCGCGATGGCGGCTTTCAATTCCCATCGGGCCGATGACGACATCGGATCCCTCCTCGTGCATCCGCATCCGGGCGGCGATGGCATCGCAACTGATGCAGCAATCGGCGTCGATGACGGAGAGGACGCGGCCGGAAGCCGCCAAAATGCCTTTGTTCCGACTGCCGCAATTCCCGAGATTGACATCATTCTCGATCAGGTGGATCGCAAGCTTCTTGTCGGCAAACTTCCGTGCGATAAATCCGATGGTTTCGCGCGAATTATCGGTTGAGCAGTCGTCCACGAAAATGAGCTCGACCGTGCCGTCGAAGCGGCGTTTGGCGATGGCGGAAACAAAATCCCATAGGGAGGCGTCCTTGTTCAGGACTGCAGCGATTATCGAGATGTCTGGCGGATTGGACTCCATCAGGCTGACGCGGCCGCCATCCGATCGGAGCCATTCTCCCGGCGTTCCGATCGATACATCGGAAAGCGGCTGTCGAAGGCTGGTCTGGTCTGCATTGAACCGCCCCTATCGTTCGAATGACGCCGATCAGTGAGTATGCATGAATGATCGTCCGCCGCAAAGATCATACGCCGCTATATCAAACGCCGTAAGCTGTGACCTTGTAGCCTCCCATAAGTGGAGGGGGAAAGCGGTCCGGCGTCCCTGGTGGGAGGAGCGCACGATGAGTCGAAGGTTTCGACGGTCGGTATTACAGCTACCATGAGCGTCGCCACGACGGCGACGTCCGCTGATTTGACGCAAATTTAACGGCGGCTGCATATCATGCCAGCGGAAAGCGGGAATGACGAGGGGGGTAAGTCTGCGCGCCTGCTGGCATTAAAGCATGATGGCTTCAGGTTGACGCGTATCCCGCTTCGCTGAAGAAGTTACGGCACTCCGCCGGCGTGAGCTGTTTGAGAAGCTTGCCGATCGCGGTCTCGACCTGCTCGAAGCTGCGGGCGTTTTCCTTGCGCAGCAGGGTCTTCAGCTTGGCGAACGCCTGCTCGATCGGGTTCAGGTCCGGGCTGTATCGGGGCAGGAAGAACAGCTTGCCCCCGGCATCGCGGATCGCCCGCCGTATCGCCGGGTCCTTGTGGCTGCTCAGATTGTCCATCACCACGATGTCGCCGGGCCGCAAGCTCGGCACCAGGAACTGCACCACCCAGGCGAGGAAGCTCTCGGTATTGATCGGCCCATCGAACACGCAGGGCGCGGCGATGCCGTCACAGCGCAGGCCTGCCACGAAGGCCAGCGTCCTGCGATGGCCGTGCGGGACCTTGGCGACCAGCCGCTGACCTTTGGCGCAGCGGCCGTGCATGCGGGTCATGTTGGTTTTGGCCCAGGTTTCATCGATGAACACCAGGCGCGCGGCGGAAACCATGCCTTGCCGCTGCTTCCACTGCTGGCGCCGGCGAGCCACATCGGCGCGGTCCTGCTCGCTGGCGCGCAGGCTTTTTTTGAAGCTGAGAGCAGCGCGATCAAGGAAATTCCAGACGCCGTAGTAGCTGACGTCCACACCGCGCCCGGTGAGCTCCGCGAGCAGTTCGCGGCCGGTGATGTCCGGCTTCTCCGCCACCCGGGCTCGGATCCATGTCGCTTCGTCCGCCAGCGCGAACGGCTTCTTGCCGCCCATCGGCAAGGCTGCCGGACTGCCCGTCCCGGCCTTCCGCCTGGTCCAGCGGATCGCCGAGGAATGGCTGACCCGGTAGAGTGCCGCCGCTTTCTGCCGGCCCATGCCGCCGGCAACCGCGGCAACGACGCGCTCTCGCAGGTCGAACGAGTAGGGAGTTCCCATGCAAGCTGGCCTCCGCTCCAGCCTGCACCTTCAATCAGATGCGCAGCCGCGCCGGAATCCCTCCGCCCCGGTAATTCAACCTCAAACGATCATGCTTTAATGGCACTTGAAACCCTCGAATGGCTCCCGGCAGGATCGGCACCGATGTAACGACTTGCATGCGGTGGAACCGAATTCGCTGATCTGCTCGGTATCCGGGCCGCCACAATGCGGACATGCCGGGGCTGCCGCGCCAAACAAGGCCCGACGCGCTGCCCCGCGGGCGGGCGGTGCGATGCCGGTCGCGGCCAGCTTGGCGCGCGCGGCGTCGTTCAGCCAATCCGTCGTCCAGGCCGGCGACAGTACCGTGCGCACGCGCGAGCGCTCAATTCCAGCGCGCGCCAGCGCCAGTTCAATCTCCACGGCGATCAGGTTCATCGCTGGACAACCGGAATAGGTCGGCGTGATCACCACTTCCACCGTGCCGTCCCGCGCCGTCACGTCGCGCAGTATCCCGAGCTCTTCGATGGTAAGGACCGGGATTTCCGGATCCACGACGCGGCCGGCAATTGCCCAAGCGCGGCTGCTCAATGCCTCATCCGCCGTGGTCACCAGTTGGCTCCGGGATAGGACCGGTGCAGCGACTGCATTTCGGCCAACAGGTGACCCAGATGCTCGCTGTGGCGTCCGCTCCGCCCGCCGGTCAGCATCCAGCATTTGGCTGGACGCACCAGAGTGCCACGAGCCAACACGGCATCGATGCTGGCATCCCAGTGCGAACGGATGATGCCAGGGTCAGGGAGGACCCGATCGGCAATCAACCCGGCGTCGGCTGCGTCGATTTCGAACAGCTCTTCCGTGAACCGCCACAGGGCCTCCAGGGCGGCGATAACGCGGCGATGGCTTTCGTCTGTACCGTCTCCCAACCGGACCACCCATTCCGCGGCGTGGCGCCAATGATATGCGGATTCCTTTTCCGCCTTGGCCGCGATCGCTGCCAGGCCGGCGTTGCTGGAAGCACAGCCCGCCCGCCAGAACGGGTCTACGAATGCGCTGTACAGCAGTTGACGAACGATGGTTTGCGCGAAATCGCCATTCGGCTGCTCGACGAGCAGACAGTTGCAGTACTGCCGATCGCTGCGAAGGAAAGCGAGCTCGTCCTCCGTCCGCCCGGTCAGCCCGCCCGCTTCGGCATAGAGCGACCGAGCCAGTCCGATCTGATCCAGGGCAATGTTTGCGAGTGCGAGGTCCTCTTCGAGCGATGGCGCATGGCCACACCATTCCGAGAGGCGATGCCCGAGTATCAGGGCGTCGTCGGCGCGCCGGAGCAATCCCAGCACCAAGCCTGTCTGATCGAGGTCGAAGCACGGGCTCGCCATGGGCCAGCTTAATCCGCGGCGGCGGCGGCCATCCTGATGCGGGCCCACACTGCTTCCCCGAACGCTTCGAAGATGCGGCGGGACACGGCGTCGGCCGGAAAATCATACTCGGGGTGCCATTGTATTCCGACGGCAAAGCCCGGCGCATTGGCAACGCGCACCGCTTCGATCGTGCCGTCTGGCGCGACGCCTTCGGCAACCAGTCCCGGTGCCAGCCGATCGATCCCCTGGTTGTGCAGCGAATTCACCTTGATTTCCGTCGCGCCGGCCACCCGGTGCAGCCAGCTTCCGGGAACGATCCGCACGGAATGGGCCTTGCCGGTGCGCACCTTTGCCGAGGGTTGCATCGGGGTGGTGTGATCGATGCGGCCGGGAAGGTCCTGCAGGCGCTGATGCAAGCTGCCGCCCAACGCCACGTTCAGCTCCTGAAAGCCGCGGCAGATCGCCAGCAACGGCATGCCGTGCGCAACCGCCGCGCGGATCAGCGGCAGCGTGGCGGCGTCGCGGGCATGGTCTTCATGCACGCCTTCGGGGTGCGGCGGACCGCCGTACAGGCTTGGCTGCACATTGGATCGGCTGCCGGTCAGGATGATCCCATCCAACCGGTCCAGCAAAGTTTCCGCATCAGCAGCGGTCCCGCTGGCCGGGATCAGAACCGGCACGCCGTGCACCACCTGATCCATCGCTCGGACATAGGTATCGGAAGCGGCGTGATTGGGCATCCCGAACACGCCGAACTGTTTCGTGCAGCAACTGATACCGACCAGGGGTTTCACGTCACGTCAACCGGTTCTGTGCAAGCACGATTCGCCTGATTTGCGTCAACAATGCGTCCTAGACCAATCCGTCGCGCATGTCGCGCCGGAAAGCGGGTGCGCGCCCAAAAATAGCTCGTGCGCCTCTATCCGCGCGTCTTCGACTGGGGCAAAAAAAGCGGGCGGTGCGTCGCCGCACCGCCCGGAGTTGTCGCGAATTGCGACATCGGGGAGGAAACAGGCTGCGACAGGGGCCTGCCG
This sequence comes from uncultured Pseudomonadota bacterium, assembly GCA_963810715.1. Taxonomy (GTDB): domain Bacteria; phylum Pseudomonadota; class Alphaproteobacteria; order Acetobacterales; family Acetobacteraceae; genus DATDIC01. The sequence continues at coordinate 380,098 of CAWEOZ010000010.1, forward strand.
GAGCCGGGGAACAACATGCCGCCAAATACTTGACAAATCATGAACAGCGCCACGAATTCATCAAAAAAACGAACCGGACCCCTCGTGGGTCTCAAATTGCTGGAAATCGGCCATTATATCGCCGCCCCGTTCTGCACCCGCGTCCTGGCCGATCTTGGCGCCGAAGTGGTCAAGATCGAACCGCCCGGCGGCGATCCGTTCCGCGGCTGGGGCGCGGCGCGTGAACGGCAACTCGGTCTGGTTCAGCATCCACGGCCGCAACAAGCTGTCGGTCGACACTGGACCTGAAGCGGCAGCGCGACACTGTGCTGAAGCTGGCTGCTCGCGCCGACGTCCTGGTGGAGAATTTGCGCGCCGGCCAGTTGGAACGCCTGGGTCTCGGCCCCGACATGCTGCACGCAGGTCAACCCGCGCCTGGTGATCGCCCGCATTTCCGGCTACGGCCAGGACGGGCCCTATCGCGACAAGCCGTCGTTCGGCGCGATCGGGGAGGCGATGGGCGGACTGCGCCACCTGACCGGATATCCGCCCGGCACCACCGACCTGCCTCCGCCGCGTTGTGGCATCTCGATCAGCGACGATCTCGCCGGCCTGTATGCGGCGATCGGCCTGCTCGCCGCAGTCTGGCAGCGGGATGGTGCCAGGGCACCGGCCGGCGGCCGGGTGGTCGATGTCAACCTGGTGGACACCGTGTTCAGCCTGATGGAAGGGATGCTGCCGGAATACGCCCTGGATGGCCGCATCCGCCAGCCGGTCGGCGCCGCCATCCCCACCGCTGCACCGACCAACACCTATCGTTGCGCGGACGGCAAGTTTCTGTGCATCGCCGGCAATTCCGACCTGATCTTACGCCCGCCTGATGGCAGCGATCGGCCGGCCGGAGCTGGCCAACGACCCCGCCTACGCCACCAACGGCGATCGCTGCGCCCGGCGCGAGGAGCTGGACGCGGTCATCGCCGCCTGGACCGGCACGCTGCCTGCCAGGACGGCGCGAGGACGCTGCTGGAGGCCGCCGATGTCCCGTGCTCGCGCCTGTACGACATCGCCGACTGCGCCGCCGACCCGCATTTCCTGGCCCGCAGTCGCGTGCAGGACGATCGACGATCCGCTGATCGGCCGCACCCTGCATCCCGGTCCGGCGATCCGCCTGGACGGCGATCCACCCGAGACGGTGGTCGCCTGGCCCGGTCCGCCGGCCGGCGCCCATACCGACTACGTTCTGCACACGCTGCTCGGACTGCCGCGACAGCAAAACTGAGCCCAGGCCCAACGAATGAGCGTTCTTCCATATCGCGGAACCCCGCTTGCATGATTCGCGCGGGCGGTCCATGTCAGTGGCCGGATTTGTTAGCGGACAATCCCTTAGTCCGCGGGTGGAGGTATCATGGGTAGCTTCAGCATCTGGCACTGGATGGTGGTGCTGCTGGTCGTCCTGCTGCTGTTCGGCGGCGGCAAGGTCAGCGGTCTGATGGGCGACTTCGCGAAGGGCATCAAAGCCTTCAAGAAGCACATGGCGGAGGACGACGATGCCTCCATGACCACGGCGAATGTCGAGCGCCCGGCCGGCACGATCCCCGGACCGACCGCGCAGACCACCGCGCATACGCGCGAGAACACCGCAGTTCATAGCTGATATCCCGCGGCTGATATTCCGCCTGTGACGTCCGGGTGGGCGGAGGCAGGCAGCCAAACGCGCTGGTGGGCGGCCTGAGACCTTGACCTGAGTCCTGGCGCGGCGACGATCCGAGGGTCACACCCTCGGAGCGTCTCATGGCGACCCACCGGCTCTCTCCAACGCCGCAAACTATCCGTTGGGGCAGCTTCGACGCGGCCTACCCGCCGCTAATCACCGTCAACTCCGGTGATACCGTGGTGCTGGAGTGCCTGTCCGCCGGCGGGCCCGAGGTAACGCCCCTGCCGGACTCCGGCCTCTCGATACCTCCCGCCCTGGCAGCGATCTTTGCCGCCAAACCGGCCCGCCTGGGCGGTCATATCCTCACCGGACCGGTCGCCATCGCCGGAGCCGAACCGGGCGACATGCTGGAGGTCCGTGTCGACCGGATCGAATTCGGCGCGGAATGGGGATTCTGCGGGTTCCGGCCCCTGGTCGGCACCCTCCCGGAGGATTTTCCCGAACGCTTCCTCAGCCATATCCCGATCGACCGCACACGCCGCATCTGTCGCCTGCCCTGGGGGACCGAGCTGCCGCTGGCGCCCTTCTTCGGCGTCATGGGCGTGGCACCGCCGTCGGAATGGGGCACCATCTCCACCAAGGAGCCGCGCGCTCACGGGGGCAATCTCGACAACAAGGAATTGACCGAGGGCGCCATCCTCTATCTGCCGGTTTTCGTTCCCGGCGCCAATTTCTCCGCCGGCGACGGACACGGGGTGCAGGGCGACGGAGAGGTCTGCATCAACGCGCTGGAGACCTGCCTGACCGGCAGCTTCACGCTGGTGCTGCACAAGGGCGGTGGGGCGCGTGACCCGCTGCTGCGCTACCCGCGCGCCGAAACCGGGACACACTTCATCAGCATGGGCATGCACGAGGACCTCGACGTCGCCATGAAGCAGGCGCTGCGGGAGATGATCGCGTTCATCAGCAGCCGCACCAACCTGTCGCGGCAGGAAGCGTACCAGTTCTGCTCCCTGGCGGTAGACTTCCATGTGACGCAATCGGTGAACGGCGAAAAGGGCATCCACGGGCTTCTACGCAAGGGGTTGTTGTTCTAGGCTCAGTTTTCCACAAGTTTTTGTGGTCCCACCCCATTATTCCGTTGTCATCGGGCTCTCACCCCAGATACCGTATTTAGCGGTAAGTTGGGGCGGGAGACCACAAAATGGAGTGGACAGACGACATCATCCAGCGGCTGAGGCTGCTCTGGAGCGACGGGCACTCCACAGCCGAAATCGGGCGACGGCTGGGAATCTCGAAAAATGCGGTGGTCGGCAAGGCTCACCGGCTTGATCTCCCCGCCCGTCCATCGCCGATCCGCCGCGACGGCTCGGCGCCGAGGCCGCGTCGGCCCTCCGTGCCGCGGGTTGCCGGGCCGACGCTTCCGCCTTTGGCCAGCACCCGCGCGGTGCCGATGATGGCAACCTCTGCCGTGCGTTCGGTGGTGGCCGCACCACGTCCCGCTCCCGTGCCACGGCTGCAACCGGTAGCGCCGCGGCCTTATGGACGCGTGGTCACCTGCTGCTGGCCGTTGGGTGAACCGGGTGCGCGCGATTTCCGCTTTTGTGATGACCCGTCGGTTCCGGGAAAGCCATATTGCGAGGAACACGCGCAGATCGCGTATGTCAAAGTCCGCGACCGGCGAGAAGACGCCGCGTGACAGCGGCGAGAAGTACAACGGCATCGTTGCTGATTGTTCAGCATCCACCACACGCCTGACTTGCAGCCCGACAGGGCGGTTTCGTTGCAATTGGTTACACTCGTCGAACCCGTTCAGTTGATCTGATCGGGTTCCGGCGAGCCGGCCGAGGGACGGCCTGTCCGGCGTAGCGCCATCCAGGCTTTTTGCGCTGTCGCCAGCAACGCGCAGACGGCCCATCATTGCCAATGACGCCGCTGGAAAGCGCAGAAGGCGGAATGCATGCCGCCTTTTTCGTTGCCGGCTCCAATTGCGAGACCCACACCGCCCCCCAATGTGCGAGAACCTCGGGGCCTGGTGGAGGGTAGCTGATTAGATGGATATCGGGACACGCGATCCCGTCGGGCTCGACCGAGTTGTCGAAACGAAACCATCGCGCCGCTCGCGGCTGGGGATGGCTTTGCTTTGCCTGGTGCTGCTGGCGGGGATCGGCGCCGCGGTGTTCCTGTGGCCTTCCCATAAGACGCCCCAGGGAGCCGGCCGGTTCGCCGCCGGCCCTATACCGGTCCTTGTCACCGCCGCGACCACCAGGGACGTGCCGATCTATCTGGACGGGCTCGGCACCGTTCAGGCGTTCAACACCGTCACCATCAAGCCGATGGTCGACGGGCCGCTGATCGATGTCGATTTCAAGGAAGGGCAGGGCGTCCACAAGGGCGACGTGCTCGCCCGCATCGATCCGCGCATCTACCAGGCGGCACTCGATCAGGCGGTCGCGAAGAAGTCGCAGGACGAGGCGCAGCTTGCCAACGCCAAGGTCGATCTCGCCCGCTACGAGAAGCTGGTCGCGAACAAATACGCCTCCGACCAGCAGGCGCAGACGCAACGGGCGCTGGTCGTGCAGCTCACCGGACTGGTGCAGCAGGACCAGGCGCAGATCGATACCGCCAAAACCAATCTGAGCTACACGACCATCACCTCGCCGATCGACGGTCGCACGGGTATCCGCCAGGTGGATGCCGGCAATATCGTGCATGCGGCGGACACCACCGGGATCGTGGTGATCACGCAACTGCATCCGATCTCCGTGGTGTTCACCCTGCCGCAGCAGCAATTGCCGGCGGTCGCGGCGGCGATGCATGCCGGCACGCCGACCGTGCTGGCCTATGCGCAGGGGGCCGGGCAGGCGCCGTCCGACATACTCGACCGCGGGCAGTTGGCGGTGCTGGACAACGAGGTCGATCCGACCACCGGCACCATCAAGCTGAAGGCGACATTCCCCAACCCGGACGACAAGCTGTGGCCCGGCGGGTTCGTCGGCGTGCGGCTGCAAGTCAGCACCGCGCATGATGCGACCGTGGTGCCGCCGGCGGCGGTGCAGCAGGGGCCGAACGGCCTGTATGTGTACGTGGTGGATGCCGCCAATGTCGCGTCCCGCCGCGCCGTGACAGTCAGCCACGAGGACGGGCAGGACGCGATCATCGCATCCGGCCTGAAGCCGGGCGAGCGCGTGGTGACGGATGGCGCCTCGCGGCTGAGCGACGGCAAGCAGGTGGAGATCGCGCCGGCCGCCGGCGTCGCGGCGCCGGTCTCCGCGCAACCGGTCGCGCCGGGCGCGCGCAGTCGGCATCATCGGCAGGCTTCGTGAGCATCTCCGCCCCGTTCATCGCCCGGCCGATCGCTACCTGGCTGCTGGCTATCGCCATCCTGCTGGGCGGTGCTGCTGGGCTATCAGGCGCTGCCGGTCTCCGCGCTGCCGCAGGTGGATTTCCCCACCATCGAGGTGACGACGCAGCTTCCCGGCGCCAGCCCGCAGACCGTTTCCACGCTGATCACCGCGTCGCTGGAACGCCAGCTCGGCGAAATCCCCGGGCTGGCGAGCATGACCTCCGAGAGTTCCGAGGGCACCAGCCAGATCACGCTGCAATTCAACCTGGATCGCGACATCGATTCCGCGTCGCAGGACGTGCAGGCGGCGATCAATGCGGCAGCCGGCACGTTGCCCGCCAACCTGCCCTATCCGCCGACCTACTCCAAGGTGAACCCGGCCGATGCGCCGATCCTGACCTTGGCGCTGACCTCCGATTCCATCCCCATCGAGCAGGTCAGCGATGCCGCCGATACGCTGCTGCAACCGAAACTGGCCGAGATCGACGGCGTGGGAAAGGTCACCGTGGAGGGCGGGCTGCGGCCCGCCGTGCGGGTGCGCGTGGATCCGGCGCGGCTCGCGGCCGCCGGCGTGTCGATGGAAGACGTGCGCACCGCGATCGCCAACGCCAACACCAACGGCGCCAAGGGCGGGTTCGACGGGGCGCGGATGGCGGTCGTCGCTGGGCGCCAACGACCAGTTGGTCAATGCGGATCAGTACAACGACCTGGTCATCGCCTGGCGCAACGGCGCGCCGGTGAAGCTGTCGGCGGTCGGCAGCGTGATCGGCGGGGTGGAGAACGACCGCGTCGGCGCCTGGTATTTCAGCCACGGCAAGCGCGAGCCGGCCGCGGTGCTGGATATCCAGCGCCAGCCGGGCGCCAACATCGTGCAGACGGTGGAGCGGGTGAAGCAGGCGCTGCCCGCGCTGCAGCACGCCATTCCGGCCGGCATCCGCATCAGCTTCGTCACCGACCGCACGGAGACGATCCGCGCCTCGGTGCGCGACGTGCAGATCACGCTGGTGATGGCGGTGGTGCTGGTGGTGCTGGTGATCTTCGCCTTCCTGCGCTCCCCGCGCGCCACCTTCATCCCCGCGGTCGCGCTGCCGCTGTCGCTGATCGGCACGTTCGGGGTGATGCACCTGCTGGGCTACAGCCTGGACAATCTGTCGCTGATGGCGCTGACGGTGGCGACCGGCTTCGTGGTGGACGATGCGATCGTGATGATCGAAAACATCGTGCGCTATATCGAGGCAGGCGTGCCGCCGCTGGAGGCGGCGTATCGCGGCGCCGGGCAGATCGGCTTCACCATCGTTTCGCTGACCGTGTCGCTGATCGCGGTGTTCATCCCGCTGCTGTTCATGACCGGCGTGGTCGGGCGGCTGTTCAGCGAGTTCGCGGTGACGCTGTCGGTGGCCGTGGTGGTGTCCGCGGTGGTGTCGCTGACGCTGACGCCGATGATGTGCGGGCGGATTCTGCGTCCGCTGGCGGAGCAGCATCCGGGGCTGCTGGCGCGCACGCTGGAGGGCGGGTTCGACCGGCTGCTGGCGGGGTATCGGCGCACGCTGCGGCTGGCGCTGCGGCACCAGGGTCTGGTGCTGCTGGTGGCGGTGGGCACGCTGGCCGGGACGGTTGGGCTTTATCTGGTGGTGCCCAAGGGGTTTCTGCCGCAGCAGGATACCGGCGTGCTGATGGGGGTGACGCAGGCGGCGCAGGATGTCTCCATCCCGCGGCTGTCGGCGATGCAGAACCAGGTGGCGGCGGAGATCGCCGCAGGATCCGGCGGTGACGGGGGTGGTTTCGTTCGTCGGCGCCGGCACGATCAACGCGACGCCCAATACCGGGCAGTTGACCATCGCGCTGAAGCCGATCGGGCAGCGCAGCGGGGTGGTGGCGGTGATCGCGCGGCTGGCGCGCGCACGTCGCGGTGATTCCCGGGCTGACCGCGTGGTTCAAGCCGGTGCAGGATATCACGCTGGGCGCGCGGGTCAGCCGCACCGCGTATCAATACACGCTGCTGGATACGGACGCGGCGGAGCTGGCGGCGTGGACGCCGAAGCTGGTGGAGCGGCTGGCGGCGCTGCCGCAATTCGCCGGGGTGACGTCGGACCAGCAGAACGAGGGGGCGCAGCTGCAGGTCACCGTCGATCGGCAGGCGGCGATGCGGCTGGGCGTGACCATGCAGGCGATCGAGGACACGCTGTACGACGCGTTCGGGCAGCGGCAGGTCTCCACGATTTTCGCGCAGGCGAACCAGTATCGCGTGATACTGGAATCCGACCAGAACTGGCAGGGCGACCCGAGCACGCTGCGGCTGCTGCGGGTGCCGGGAACCAACGACGCGCAGGTGCCGCTGGCGGCGGTGGCGACCATCCGGCGGGTCACTGGCGCCGCTGGTGGTGACGCATGAGCAGCAGTTTCCTTCGGCCACCATCAGCTTCGATCTGGCACCGGGGTATTCGCTGGGCGACGCGGTGCAGGCGGTGCAGCAGGCGGAGCAGGATATCGGCATGCCGGCCACCATCACCGGCAGCTATTCCGGCGATGCGGCGGAGTTCCAGCGCGCGCTGGCGGCGACTCCGTGGCTGATCCTGGCGTCGGTGGTGGTGATCTATATCGTGCTGGGCGTGCTGTACGAGAGCTGGATCCATCCGGTGACGATTTTGTCCACGCTGCCTTCGGCCGGGATCGGGGCGCTGCTGGCGCTGATGGTGTGCGGGGCGGATCTGTCGCTGGTGGCGATCGTCGGGATCGTGCTGCTGATGGGGATCGTGAAGAAGAACGCGATCATGATGATCGATTTCGCGATCGAGGCGGAGCGTGGCGGGGCGTTGCCGGAGGTGGCGATCGAGCAGGCTTCGCTGCTGCGGTTCCGGCCGATCATGATGACGACGATGGCGGCGCTGCTGGGCGCGGTGCCGCTGGTGGTGGAGCGCGGCGCGGGGGCGGAGCTGCGCTGGCCGCTGGGGGTGACGATTATCGGCGGGCTGCTGCTGTCGCAGTTGCTGACGCTGTATACGACACCGGTGGTGTATCTGGCGTTCGAGCGGGTGAGGATGCGGGTGGTGGGAACGGGGCCGAAGGCGGTGGGGGCGGAGTGAGGGTGGCAATTGCCCAGGGCCGTGCGGTCCGTTCATCTGGCGCGAGACGCTTCTGACCGCGGCCATTCTTCCCCCTTGAATATGGGTAACCTTTGTGTTACCTTATTCAGTTCTTGAACTGCGCTATTACCTCGCGGAGGACGGACGAAGCCCGTTTGAGAGCTGGTTTTCGGGCTTGACGCAGCGGCGGTGGCCAAGGTCGCTATCGCCTTGGCGCAGCTCGAAGCAGAGCAATCTCTCCAGCACCAAAGCTGTCGGGGAGGGGGTGCTCGAATACCGGATCGATTGGGGGCCGGGGTATCGGATTTATTTCGGGCGCGACGGCGAGCTGCTGGTGATCCTGCTGACAGGCGGCACGAAACAGCGCCAGAAACGCGACATCGAACAGGCGAAGGCTGGATGGGCGGACTACAAACGACGGCGGAAGGCGCCGGCGCGATGAGCGGAGGCGAACGATGGCGCTGACGAAGAGCTTCAGGGAGCTGGTGCAGAAGCGGGTCGCGAACGATCCCGCCTTCGGCGAGGCGTTGCTGCGCGAGAGCATCGACACCATGCTGGCCGGCGACATCGATACCGGCAAGGCGATCCTTCGCGACTACATCAAAGCAACCGTCGGCTTTGAGAAGCTCGGGGCGGAGACCGGCACGCAGCCGAAAAGCCTTATTCGCATGTTCGGCCCGCGCGGGAATCCGCAGGCCCGCAATCTATTCAGCGTGCTCGGCTATCTGCAAAAGCACGCCGGCGTCGCTTTGCATGTCGGCCATGATACGCAATGACAGCGGCGCGGAAAGGGCATCCGATCAGGATGACGACGATGGCGGCTGTTTGGGTGCGGTGCCGCTGGTGGTGGAACACGGCGCAGGGGCGGAGCTGCACTGGCCGCTGGGGGTGACGATTATCGGCGGGCTGCTGCCGTCGCAGTTGCTGACGCTGTATACGACACCGATGGTGCATCTGGCGTTCGAGCGGCTGCGGATGCGGGTGGTGGGGTCGGGGCCGAAGGCGGTGGGGGCGGGAGAGGGAGGGTGCATCTGTCCCGCGGTCACTATTGAAAGTACCAGAATCGCGGAATAGCTCTTCCGCAACGCAACGAAACGCCGTCTGCATTGCCGTGCCAGCGAGCGTCAGCTTCCAGCGGCGGCGGCAGCCAACTGCGGCGCAATCGATGGCAAGACACCCTGAGCCGGCTCGGGCGCGGCGGGGGGATACAGCTCTGCAAGTGCTGCTTTCATAAATGGAGCGTCGAGCAACTGCTTCTGCAGATTCATCATACGCCTCTCGGCCTGAACAATAAATGCATTGTACAGCGGCGGTCGGATGAATACACGGTCTCCTTCCCTGCGCTCCCGCGCTTCTGCAGACCGGATAGAGTCGCCTAGCACCCAGCCATAGACGGTTGTGGACTCGGTCACATGGCCCGCGTCCATTAATTCTGTCACGTATTTCCAGATCTGTCCCTTTTCGTCGGCACCTATCCGCACCCCAGGCTTCTTCAGCTCAACGATGACGAGCATGTCGCTGCCAACCACGTTGAACTCGGTGTCGTACGCCGGGAGTGAGTAAAAGCCCACGCTGCTGTCTGGCGTGACGGCGAAGTCCGGACGATTCCTCGTCCCTGGTTGGTCGCCGCCATAGAGCTTCTTGATGACTGCCGTCATGCCTTGGTTGGACGTGAATTCGATACTCTCGAACTGCGGACCGAATATCCATAGTGCACGGGCGAACAGTGGCTGGAGGTCCTGGACTTCGTCGGTATTGGAGTCCGATGTCCGGGCGCGAACCTCTTCAATGATCCGCAGGCGCCGCTCGACCTCGTCGAGCACCAGTTTTGCGGTGCTAACTGTCCAGCGCGCGAGGATTTCGTTCAAATCGTCGATGTTACCAGATTGCAGGCCATGCAGCTTTTCGAGCAGTTCGTATTGGCTGTCGGCGGCCTCCATGTTGGCGAGCAACCCCATCACCTGGTCGATTTGCGTCTCCGATAGGTTGGGGCACTGCTCAACGATCTGATCCAGGAAGCGCATCCACCTGTCTCGGCTGAGCACCGTCAGAGCACTCACCCGGTTCCGGTGCGCGGTGCTGACAGTTTCCTTCGTCTTGGCACGCCGCTCCTTCGTGAAGTCGCTGATCACTTCACGAATGGCGTCCTGCACCAATGGTTCCGTTGCTTGCCAAACCGGATCTTCTGACTTGAAGTCGGACCAGTCGGACTCGACGGCAGGAGCGAGGAAGTCGGCTTGTGCGATGAAGGTGAACCGCCTGGCCAGCTCGGTTCTGCCGTCGACGATTTTCTCGTGATCCGAGAGGCGCCATCCGCATTGCCCCACAAGACGCCGGTTCACCCACCAAGCGATGCCGTGCTGCTTCGACGAGCGATCCGTTCTCTGGCTGTCGATGACCATGAGGTGGACGCCGCCATGTCCCGGCACACTAACGTCGAATTCGTCCAAGCAGTCGCCCGGGACGTCGCCGAACGTGACGAGGATGCCGTTGACTGAAACCCGGAACGCCGGATTGGTCAGAAACCGAGTGCTGAGCAGCGAACGGGCATCATGCGGGGTGAGTGCGGTCGGAACTACGTGAATGCCCGATATCTCGGTGCCGTGGCCTGCAACGCCTTCGCGGCTGCCCACCAGCTCGAACTTGATCGGGTCTACCCGCCCCTGTGAAACCAGGTAAGTCGCCTCCCTGTCGTCTCGCCATGTCCTGACCCGGTAGGGCGTCGAGAACAAGAATCCAGCCAAGCGACCTTTACCGTTCCGGCCATAAACCGGACGGGGGAGCCCGGTCAGGTCCGGAGGCGGATGAACGAACTGGCCCTGGTGGAGCATTCGGTCATAGTCCAAGGTCCGCCAACGGACCTCGAACTCCGCAGGCGTCATACCGATCCCGTTGTCCTCGATGCGAAACGGGGTCACCGTATCCGGGTCTGGCCACTGGATGTCGACTCTCGTGGCGTAGGCATCCCATGCATTGGCGACTAGCTCGACGATGGCGATCGTCGGATCGGACATGATTGAACCGGCGTACCGTCCGAGGAACCTCACCTCGAACAGCGTGCCCTGGCCACTACCGCCGCTACCCTTTGCTATCGCGTTTGTGGCCACCTGAATCTCATCTCCCTGAAGGCGATCATTACATCGTTGACAACGCCGTCAATCTAACTAATCCCTAGATGCTGCGCGAATCCTGGACGTTCCCCGCCTTCCTCGCAAGGCTCGCTGCTTACGTTAGATCAAATCAAGCTCAGCGACCGGCCGTGCAATTGGTCCGGTTCGGACGAGATGCCCACTCACCCCTCCGCCTCCTCCCGCCCATACGCCAGCAGCAGCACCAATATAATCACCCCGTACACGATACTCCGCCCGTAATCCGGCATGTTCAGCGCCAGCAGCACGCTCACCAGCGCGACCAGCGTCACCGCCCCGGCCACCACGCCCACGTAACTCCCCCGCCCGCCAAGTATATACACCCCCCCGATCACCACCGCCGCGATCGACTGGAACAGGTACGGATCCCCCATCCCCAGCGCCGCCTGCCCGCCGAACCCCACCAGCATGATCCCCGCCAGCGCGGAAAACACCCCGCTCAGCGCATACAGCGCCACCGTCACCGCCCCGACCCGTATCCCCGCCAGGTAGCTCACCCGCGCGCTGTTCCCCACCGCATAGGTCGCCCGCCCGAACACCGTGAACGCCAGCGCGAACGACACCACCAGTATCACCAGCAACCACACATACAGCACCGCCGGCACGCCCAGCAGATGCCCGTGCACCGCGTCCTGGATCAGCGGCGGCGCATAGGCGGCGCATGCCCCGCACGTCATGCCGCTGGAAAGCCCCAGCGTCAGCCCCTCCATGATGCCGTTCATCGCCAGCGTCATCACCACCGCCGGCACGCCGAACAGCGCCACGCCCACGCCGCTCACCGCCCCCACCAGCGCGCCCATCCCCAACGTCACCGCCAGCCCCAGCGCCAGCCGGCTGTCGGCGCCGCCGGTGCTGGTCACCAGCAGGATCGCCGCGGCGTTCAGCACCCAGGGCACCGACAGATCGATGCCGCCCACCAGGATCACGAACATCTGCCCGGCCGCGACGAACCCCACGAACGAGGCGACCACCAGCACGGACTCGATCCCCTGCCCGCTGGCGAAGCCGGGCCGCACCACCTGCCCCACCACGAACAGCAGCACCGCCGCGACCGCGGCATACACCACGCGGCGCTGGTCGCGGCCGATGCCCGCACGCCCATCATCGGCGCACCAGCCGGCCGATCCCGTTGGCCGCCAGCACCGCGACCACCAGGAACAGCCCCTCGTAGAACGCCTGGTACAGCGGATCGATATGCGCAAAGAACAGGATATTGACGATCATGTTGATGACAAACGCTCCCATGATCGCGCCCACCGCGCTGCCGCGCCCGCCGAACAGGCTGACGCCGCCCAGCACCACGGCCACGATGGAGGTCAGCGTGAACCCGTTGCCGGTCGTGGCATCGCCGGCGGTGGCGCTGGCGGCCAGGAACAGCCCGGCCGCGGCGGACAACACCCCGCTCAGCACGTAGGCCAGGATCAGCGTCCGACGCGCCGGCGATGCCGTTGGCCTGCGCCGCCGGCGGGTCGTTGCCGATCGCGTACACCGAAACGCCCAGCCGGGTTCGCCGGAACATCGTCCAGCCGCCGGCCAGCAGCACGACATAGACCAGCGACCACGGGCCGGCGGTGTTGGCGAGCACCGCGGTATAGACGTCGCGGCACCTGCCCGCCCGGCTGCGGCAGCACGCGGATCGCCACGCCCTGATAGATGGAAAGCGTCGCCAGCGTGACCAGTATCGGCTGCAACCGACCGATGCCCACCAGCAGCCCGTTCACCAGCCCGCACGCCGCGCCGATCAGCAGCACGATCACCGACCACAGCACCATGCTGCCCGGCGATCCGCCCAGCGTGATCGCCGCGGTGGCGTTGGTCAGGTCGATGATGCCGCCCACCGACAGATCGATGCCGCGCGTCAGCACCACCAACGTCTGCGCCATGCCCGCCAGCACCAGCGGCATCGTGTTGTTGACCGTGGACGTTACCTCGAACCCGCCCGGCAGCCGCTGCTGCTGCGCGTAGAACACGCCGCAATAAGCCAGCACGCACGCCGGCCAGCAGGAACACGGCCAGCTCCAGGCCGATATTCTGCGCCAGCAGATGCGCCCGGCGCGGCGTCCGGCGCGTGGCGTCAGGCAGCGATGCGCTCATGAACCGCGGCGGCGACGATCTGCTCGGCAGTGATATCCGGGCGCAGCCAGCTCGGCGGCGATCCGGCCCTCGCGCATCACCAGCACGCGGTGACATAGCTCCGCCAGCTCCTGCGCGTCGCTGGAATAGAACAGGATCGCGCGTGCCCTCCGCGGCGAGACGCATCATGAGCTGATAGATCTCGTGCTTGGTCGCGACATCGACCCCGCGCGTCACGTCATACAGCAGCAGCACGCGCGGCTCTGACAGCAGCCAGCGGCCGAGCAGCACCTTCTGCTGGTTGCCGCCCGACAGCGCGCCCACCGGGCTGCCGATGCCGGCGGTGCGCACGGCCAGCTGCTGCAACCATCCCTCCGCCAGCCGCCGCTCCTGCCTGCCGGCGCAGCACGCCGCGCGCGGGAGATGCGGTCGAGGATGGACAAGCGTCAGGTTGTCGCGCACGCTCATGCCCAGCAGCAGGCCTTCGGTCTTGCGGTCCTCCGGCACGAAAGCCAGGCCGTTGGACGCGCCGCTTCGCCTCGCGCGGGCTGCGGATGCGCACCGGCCGCCCGTCGACGGCGATGCGCCCGGCGTTCGCCCGCTCGGCGCCGAAGAGCAGCAGGAACAGCTCGCGATGGCCCTGGCCGGCAAGCCCGCCGATGCCGAGTATCTCCCCGGGGCGCAGCTCGAAATCCACCGCCTGCACGCGCGGCCCGGAAGGCCCTGCACGCGCAGCATCGGCGCCGGCACGGGCGCGCGGCGGGCGCGCCGGAAACAGCGTATCGAGCCGCTGGCCGGTCATCAGCGTAACCGCTTCGCTCTCGTCGAGCTCGGTGAAGGTGCCGACATCGCGGCCGTTGCGGAACACGGTGATGCGGTCGGCGATGCTGCGGACCTCGTTCCAGCGATGCGAGGTGAAGACCACGCACGCGCCACGATCGCGCAGCGCGCGGATCTGCGCCGAACAGCCAGGACACCTCGCGCTCCACCAGCGAGGAGGTCGGCTCGTCCAGGAACAGGATGTCGGGCTCGTGCGACAAGGCGCGCACGATCTCCACGATCTGCCGCTGCGCCAGCGAGATGTCCTCGATCAGCGCCAGCGGGTCGATATGGAAGATCCCCATGTCGGCCAGCAGTTTTTCGGCGGCAACACCCATGCGCCGATGGTTGATCACGCCGAGCGGGCCGCGCGGCTCGCGCCCGAGCATCAGGTTCTCGGCGACCGTCATGCCGGGGAACAGCATCAGTTCCTGGAACACGGTCCAGGCGCCCAGCCGGTGGGCGTGCTCCGGCCCGGACAGCCGGACCTCCTTGCCGGCCAGCCGGATGATGCCGGAATCGGGCTGCAGACGGCCGCCGAGCAGCTTGATCATCGTGCTCTTGCCGGCGCCGTTTTCGCCCACCAGCGCGTGCACCTCACCGGCCGACGCGGCAAAGGACGCGTTGTCGAGCGCATGCACGCCGCCGAAGGATTTCGACAGCCCGGCGCCCTCCACGCGCAGGGCGCCGGGGCGGTCTGGAAACCGTCATGCGGTGGGCAGGGTGACCTTCAGCGTGCCGCTGCACGCCTTGCCGTCCAGCGCCGCCTGCTCGCACAGCACGAGCACGGCGTTCGGCCCGGAATCGGTGAAGTCGTCGAAGAAGCTGTCCGGCAGGTCGGGGAACACGGTCTCGCCGACCTTCACCGTATCGTTGGTGACGTACGGGAAGGGGATGGTGACGTCCTTCTTCGGGTATTTGCCGTTCAGGATGCGCCGCGCCAGCTCCAGCGACACCACCGACAGGAACGGCGGCTGGCCGATCGAGATGCCATCCACCTTGTGGCCGTTATAGCCGATCATGAATTTGCGGAAGCCGTTCTCGGCCTCGCCGGCGGTTGGCGGCAGCGGGCGGTTGGCGGCGAGGAACGCCTTGAGCACGCCGTCGGTGCCGCCCTGGCACCAGATGCCATCGATCTGCGGCAGCGAGTTCAGCACGGACGACGTGTTGCGTTCGGCGGTGGAGGAATCCCACATGCCGGTATAGCGGCTGACCACCTTGATGCCGGGATTTTTCGCCCAGACATTGTCGGCGCCCTTGTTGCGGTCCTCGTCCACCGAGGTACCGGCGACGCCGGTCACCATGATGACGTTGCCCTTGCCGTTCAGCTTCTTGGCCAGCCAGTCGGCCAGCGTCTCGCCGAACTTGACCTGGTCGGTATTGACCTTCAGCGCCTTCGGCGTGGTGACGATGTTGTCGAACGAGATCACCAGGATACCGCGCCCGGCCGCCTGATTGAGAATGCCGTTCAGCCCGGTGGGCGAGGCAGCGTCGATGATGATCGCATCCACCCGCTCGGCGATCAGGTTGGTAAGCTGCTGGGACTGCTTGCTGACATCGTTGCCGGAATTGAACCAGGAGCCGTCGACCTGCGACTTGAACGGCTCCATCAGCAGCGCGGCCTTGAAGACGTTCTCCATCTCGATGCGCCACTTGTTGCCGATATAGGAGTTGGAGAGCGCGATCTTGTGCTTCTTCTCCGCTCCGAAGGCATGCGCCCCGAAACTCAGGCCGGCAAGCCCCGCACCCGTTGTGGCGACCAGCGACCGCCGCGTGACCATTGGCATTTTTTCCTCCCGTCCGATCCGGTATCGCCAGGACAGCTAACGCATCGGCACCGCACTGACAACGCGAAGCACCGTGGTCTCAGCCCGGACCATGTCACATGCGTGTGACCCGCGGCGGCTTTCGACTATGCTCGACTGCATCAGCGGAAGGATATGCGGCATGGCGTCGGAACGGATTTTGTCGGCAAGCTGGCGCTGGTTACCGGGGCCGGGCGCGGCCTGGGCCGGGCCTTCGCGGAGCGGCTGGCGGCGCTGGGATGCGCTGTCGTGGTGCATGGCATGCGCGAACACGGGCCGGCCGAATATGGCGAAGGCACCACGCTGACCGACACGGCGCGGCAGATCGCGGATCAGTTCGGCGTTCGCACGCTGTCGGTGCTCGGCGACCTGACGCGCACGGAGGATGTGCAGCGGGTGGTGGCAGCCGCCGGCGAAGCTCGGGCCGATCGACGTGCTGGTGCACAATGCCGGCGGCGATATCGCCCATGCCGGCGGTCGGCCGGACCCGAACGACGCCGTGATGGTGAAGGAACTCGATATCCGCGCGGTGACTCGACCGCAACCTGCTGAGCACGATTTTCACCTGCCAGCACGTCGCACGCGGCATGATGGAACGGCGTGCCGGGCGGATCGTGACCATCAGCTCGACCGCGGCGTATGGCGGTCGGCCCGAACGGCGTGATCTACGCGACCGCGAAGGCAGGCGTGATCCAGTACACGCGCTGCCTGGCCGCACAGCTTCGCGCCCTACAACGTCACCGCGAACAGCATCGCGCCCGGCGACACGCGCACCGGCCGGTATCTCAACACGCGCGCGGTCGATCAGAGCCGGATGATCGAGGGTGGCACGCTGGACCGTATCGCATTGGTCGATGAGGTGGCGCGCGGGGTCGATATGTTTGCTGGACCGCTGGGCGATTTCGTCACCGGGCAGGTGCTGCGGATCGACGGCGGTTCGCAGTGCTGGCCGGCATAGGGGTCACGCCATGGCACTGCATTTCGATCGCTCCGAGTACGCGGCGCGCATCGCCGCCGCGACAACGCGCTGTTGCCGCAGCGCGGGCTGGACGGGCTGCTGACCTTCCAGCAGGAGAGCATGTACTGGCTCACCGGCTACGACACGTTCGGCTTCTGCTTCTTCCAGTGCCTGTATCTCGGCGCCGACGGCCGGCTGGCGCTGATCACGCGGTCGCCGGATCTGCGGCAGGCGCAGCACACCTCTATCATCCAGGACATCCGCATCTGGACCGATGAGGAAGGCGCCCAGCCTGCCACTCAGTTGCGCGACATGCTGGAAAGCCTCGGCGCGCGCGGCAAGAGGCTGGGGATCGAAACCAATGCCTACGGGCTGAACCACGCCTCGGCAAGCAGGTGGATGCCGCGCTGGACGGATTTTGCCGTCTGGACGACGCATCAGGCCTGATCGATGCGCTGCGGGCGGTGAAATCGCCGGCCGAGCTGGCGTATGTGCGGCGCGCCGGCGAACTGGCCGACGCCGCGCTGGAGGCCGGTCTGACGGAGATACACGCCGGTGCCGACGAAGGCGCGATCCTGGCCGCCATGCAGGGCGCGGTGTTCCGCGGCGGCGGCGATTACCCGGGCAACGAGTTCATCATCGGCTCCGGCGAGGACGCGCTGCTGTGCCGCTACAAGTCCGGGCGCCGCGCGCTGTCGGCCGACGATCAGCTCACGCTGGAATTTGCCGGCGCGTATCGACATTATCATGCGGCGCTGATGCGCACCGTGGTGATCGGCACGCCGCGGCCGGCCCACGACCGCATGAGCGCCGCCTGCATGGAGGCGCTGCACGCCTGTGAGGCGGTGCTGCGCCCCGGCCACACCGCCGGCGAGGTGTTCGCAGCGCACGCGCGAGTGATGGATTTGCACAGTATGGCGCCGCACCGGCTGAACGCGTGCGGCTACAGCCTGGGCGCCAAGTTTACGCCGAGCTGGATGGATACGCCGATGTTCTACCGCGGCAACAGCTTCGTCCTCGCCCGCAACATGGTGTTCTTCACGCACATGGGACTGATGGATTCCGACAGCGGCACGGCGATGACGCTCGGGCGCACATGCATAGTGACGGATGGCGCACCTGAACCGTTGTCGCGTGTGCCACTGGAAATGATCCTGGCGATAGGATTTTCCGAAACAAGGCAACCCCGAGCAGAGAGACATGGAGTGAATCGTCACGCTGAGCGAGCGCAAGACGACGGAAGCAGCGCGACGCCAGCACGCGGTTGAGATGCTGCGCCCGCTGCTCATCGCGCTTACGCACGGGAACATGGCGGCCGGTTCCTGCTGTTCGGCTCAACGGCGCGGGAAACGAAATGCGCTACGACAGCGACGTGGACACCTGGACCGATTTCAACGATCCCATCGCCGACGATGAGGCGTGGCAGTTCGCCGAACGCGCGTGCTGGGACCTCGGCCTCGAACCCGATATCAGACCGCTCGCCCTGTGCACCGAACGGTTCGTGACCCGCGCCACGCCCGACATGCAGGTGGATGAGCGATGCACTATGGCTCGATGTCGATGCCGATATCGAATCGGCGGTTACGCATTTCACGCGTGCCGTCGAGCTGTTCTACATGCGACATGAATGGCGATGCGCTGATGCTGATATGGCGCGCATGGCATTCGTGCACGCGGACCTCGCCGGGCATACATCGCTGGAAAACGCGCTAAACCGACTTTAAGTCGCGGGAAGAAGCGCCATCTGGAGAAACCTGACGCGTATTTTATCGGGCGCGTTTCGCGAGCGTCCGTGACCGCCCGCCGATATCTTTGGATACCGACCTGTCGCGTGCCGCCGACC
>CAWEOZ010000011.1:0-330711 GCA_963810715.1 uncultured Pseudomonadota bacterium
GCCCAGCATTACAAACTTGTCATAAGTCGCCCCCTCCGTTCTGCCCATATTGCCGCGGTTGACCATAACGATCGCCCGGCATCCCAGCCGGCCGACATAAAGGGAGACGTTCCGTAAAATGACACGAGGCATATCGCGCCATCACGCGCTGAAGCTCGCAACCGCAGCCTCGGCCTGCCACTCGTGCACATTCGTAGCGCCGGTGCAGCGGGAAAGCTGACCTGCGCGTTCTGGGATCACTGGGTGCCCGCCGGGAACGACGCGATGCGCAAGGTCGTGGCCGCGTGGGCAGACAAGAACAAGGTCGATGTGCAGCTCGATTTTCTCACCGCGATAGGCAACAAGATCGACCTGACGATGGGCGCCGAGGCGGTCGCCAAAACCGGCCACGACATCTTCGCATTCGACATCTGGACCGTGCATCAGTGGTCGGACGAACTGACGCCAGTGGACGACGTGATGTCGTCGCTGATCGACAAATACGGACCGGTCGCCCAGGCGAACGAGTATCTAGCGAAGATCAACGGACATTGGATGGCGGTGCCGACCGGCTCCGGCAGCGCGCCGCTGACGCCGTGCGCCCGGATCAGCATGCTCAAGCAATATGCCGGCATCGACGTGCAGGCGTGGTATCCCGCCCACGAAGTCTCTCCGCCCGAGGCTGAGGACTGGACGTACGACACGCAGTTGAAAGCGGCCGAGGCCTGCGCCAAGGCCGGTCACGCGTTCGGCTTCGGCTGCGGAACGACGACCGATTCCGTGCAGACCTGGGGTGCGATGTTCGGCGTTCGGCGCCGACCTGGTGGACGGCAAAGGCAACATCACCGTCAATTCCGACAATGTCCGCCAGGTACTGGAATACGCGAAAAAGATGCTGCCGTTCCTGCCGCCGGATACCGTCAGCTACGACGACGCATCCAACAACCGGGCGCTGATCTCCGGGAAGGCCGCAATGATCTACAATCCGCCCTTCAGCCTGGGCGGTGGCCAAACGCGACGCGCCGCAGGTCGCGGAGGACTGCTGGACCTTCCCCAACCCAAAGGGAGCGAAGGGCCGGCTGGTTCCGCATGGCCATATTTCTGGGGCATCTGGACCTTCGCCAAAAACCAGAGCGCGGCCAAGGACCTGCTGCAGTACCTGATGGAGCGCCACAGGTCGAAACGCTGGATACCGCGACCGTCGGCTACGACATCCCGCAGATCCTGTCGATGTCGGACTTCCCGATCTGGTCCGAGGTGGAACCGCCGAAAGGGACCGTGTTCAACTACCCGGTGCGGCCGTGGCACCAGGCGGAGTCCTGCGTCACCGGCTCGTCCGCCCCACCCGACATCGCGGTGCAGATGTGGAACCGTGGCAGCATTCCGACGATGGTAGCGAAGCTATATTCCGGCAACTCGATCGATCAGTCGATCGCCTGGGCGAAGCAGGAGCTGGAAGGGTTCGTTCGCTGAAACAAACCACGCCGCCGGGGAAGAGCGTCCTGACCGCACCGTCACAGCGGCACGTGCACGTCACCGGTTCATGCCGGCGTCTCTCTCCGCGGTGGCTGGAGAGGCGACGCCGCATGCCGAACCGTGATTAGTCCCGCCGGCTTGCCCGGTCGGCGTGTTCGCCGCGAAAGCCGGGTCGAACACGCGCGGTATGTGGTCCCGGGTGATCCCCAGATCGGCCAGGTCGCGATCGGAAAGCCGCCTAGCTCGTTCATGACCCGATGGCGCTCCGCCAACTCGGTGACCAGGCGCATCGGCGCCACCGTCACCTGCGACGGCCAGCTTGCGCGGCGCCTCGGCAGCATCGGCTCGTAGTCGGCATCATCCCAGGTGCTGTGATAAGAGAGCATCTCCGGCAGTTTGAAGGAAAACTCGTTCTTGTTGATTGCGGTCATGGGTTTAACTCCCCCAAGCCCAGGCTATCGGGTCCGGCGCGTCGTCCTCGTGGCGGGGCGCCCCCCGAGCCTTATCGCAGTGCAACATAAGCTTCATTTTCCGTCATATGAGTGCCGAGTTGCAGGACCTGTCATGCGTCAAACGCAGGCGAAGGATTGCCGCCATGCGTATGCCAGATATCGGTAATTCTGGGACAATCCTGTGATCACATCAGCCGACCGGCTGTCCGCCCTGCGCGCCGAACTCGCCCCAGGCGCGACCTGGACGGCTTCATCGTGCCCCGGGCCGACGAGCATCTCGGCGAATATGTCCCGCCTCGGCCGAGCGCTGGCCTGGCTGACCGGCTTCACCGGCAGCGCCGGCCTCGCCGTCGTGCTGGCCGAGCGCGCCGCCGTGTTCACCGACGGCCGCTACGTGCTGCAACTCGCCGCCCAGACCGATCGCCGCGCTGTGGGAGCGCCGCCACATCACCGAGGAGCCGCCGCCCGCCTGGCTGGCCGCCCACGCCCCGGCCGGCGCGCGGATCGGCTACGACCCGATGCTGATCAGCGAGGAAGCCCTCGACCCGCTTCACCGACGCCGGCCTGACCATGGTCGCCGGTCGGGCGACAACCCGATCGACGCGGTCTGGCGGACCGGCCGGCCGCCGCCGCTGGCCCCGGCCGTGCCGCACGCGCTGCGACTACGCCGGCAGCAGGCCGCGGAAAGCGGGAAGACATCGCGGCCGTCCTGCGCGCGGCGAAGCAGGATGCGGCGGTGATCACCGATCCGGCCTCGATCGCCTGGCTGTTGAACATCCGCGGCGGCGACGTGCCGTTCACCCCGTTCGCGCTCGGCTTCGCGCTGGTCGACGCCGCCGGGCGCTGCGAGCTGTTCATGGACCCGGCCAAGCTGCCGCCGCGACCCGCGACTGGCTCGGCAACGGCGTCGCGGTGCGGACCGCGCACGCGCTGCCCGGCGCGCTGGCGCGCCTGGCCGGCAAGCGGTGCGCGTCGATCGCCGCCGGCTCGCCGGTCTGGTTCGCCCAGCGCCTGCGCGCAGCCGGGGCGAGGTGGTCGCCGGCGCCGGACCCCTGCCTGCTGCCGAAAGCCTGCAAGAACACCGCCGAGCAGCAGGGCGCCCGCGACGCCCACGCGCGCGACGCCGTCGCGGTCTGCCGCTTCCTGCACTGGCTGGCGAGGTCGCGCGCCGGCGGCACGAGACCGAGATCTCGGCCGCCGACAACTGCTGGCGTTCCGCGCGAGGTCGCCGGACTTCCGCGGCGAGAGCTTCCCGGCGATCTCCGGCGCCGGCGAGCACGGCGCGATCATCCATTACCGCGTCACCGCCCGAGACCAACCGCGCCGATCAGCCCGAACGAGGTCTATCTGATCGACTGCGGCGCGCAGTTCCTCGACGGCACCACCGACATCACCCGCACCATCTGGACCGGGCCCGGCGCGCCCGCCGCCGAGATTGCGCGAGCGCGTGCACGCGGCGTGATGCAGGGCCACATCGCCATCGCCACGCTGCGTTTCCCGCAGGGCGTCGGCGGCGTGCATCTGGACGCCTTCGCCCGCCGCGCGCTGTGGCAGGTCGGGCTGGACTACGACCACGGCACCGGCCACGGCGTCGGCAGCTATCTCTCGGTGCATGAGGGCCCGGTCAGCATGTCGCGCGCTGGCCCGGCCGGTGCCGATCGCCGCCGGCATGATCCTGTCGAACGAGCCCGGCTTCTACCTGCCCGGCCGCCTACGGCATCCGGCTGGAGAACCTGCTGCTGGTCCAGCACGGCGAGATCTGCCGGCGCCGCCAAGCCGTTCCTGCGCTTCGAGACGCTGACCCTGGCGCCGTTCGATCGCGAGCTGATCGAACCCGGCCTTGCTCGACCGGCCGAACGTGCCTGGCTCGACGCCTATCACGCCCGCGTCGCGCGAGGTCGGGCCGGCGCTGCCGACCGATGCCCGCGATTGGCTGGAAGCAGCCTGCGCCCCGATCGGCGCGACTTGAAGCCTCGCTCCACCCGCAGCACATGCCGCTGATGCCGGACCCGTTCGTCGCGGCCCGAAGAGACCACCGCGGCCGACGCCGTCGCTTCGATCGGCGAGGAGCTGGCGGTGTTCGACGACTGGATGGACCGCTATCAGTACATCATCGAGCTTGGCCGCAAGCTGCCGCCGTTTCCCCGGCCTGGATGGACGACGCGCACCGTGTGCCCGGATGCCGAGCGAAGTCTGGATGGAAGCGGTGAGGCGCGATGGAAGCCTGTATTTCGCCGGCATCTCCGATGCGGCGATCGTCTCCGGCCTGATCGCACTGTTGCTGCGTGTCTATTCGGCCGCTCCCCCGCCGAGATTGCCAGCACCGACCCGATCTTCCTGAAGCAGCTCGGTCTGCTGGAGGCGCTATCGACCAATCGGGGCAACGGCATTGCGGCGATGGCACGCAAGGTGCGCGAGGTCGCCGCGTTGCAGCAGGCGGCGTGACATAATCAGCGGGCGTTCGGCGCAACGCAGCTCGCGATCATGACCCGGCGGCAAGTTTTGCGACCGCCGCCACGACTGCCGCGATGTCGTCCAGAACCGTCGCCGCCGACCCGATCGCGTTAATCATTGAATTGATCTGGCTCCTCTGCCGGTCGAGCGTCTGCGTGACCTGGCTGACGTCGCCGACCGCGGCTTTCAGGTCATCTATCGTGTCGATTGTAAGCATGCCGGTAAGACTTGCCTCCAGCGCGTTGGCATCGAGAAAGCGGGATTCGATGCGTGTCGCCAGACCTCTGTTCCCTTTATTGGCGGCGGCGGCAAGCGCGATCTTGAGTGTCTCTATGTATTCCTGTACAGCTTTGATAGCGCTATTGATGTCGTCTGTATTGGTTGCAATCGGCATTTTTGCCTCTCCTGCCGTTACCCGACGCGTCATGCCGCCCGGCATCACCTGGCAATCGGCTCATACGTGCGTAATGCGTCTTGGGCTGCCTGCACTGCCTTTTGAATATCAGCGGAAGACACGGTCGGCCCGCTCGTTGCCAATTTGCCGTTGGCGGCCACCAGCGCATCGAGCGCCTTGTCCGCATCGTTCGGCGTCAGCGGCACGGCCGCCTTGTTCAGTATTCTCTGCAACTCCTCTCGATCCGCTATCGAATGCTGCGTGGAATTCCATTCGCTCACGACGGCCAGGGTTGTCACAATCGACGCATTCGCCGGAATGCTCTTCGTCCAATAGCCGTTTATCGATTTCAATCCGCCCACGATGGCCTGCAATGGCGCCTGAACGTTGCGCGCCGCACTCTGCACATCTTTGGCAATCAGGAACGTGATCACCGCATTCCCGACATCTTTCACCGCCTGCCCGACAGCATTCAGCCGGGTTCCTGTCGGCAGCCCTTGTCCGCCAAGCGGCCGCAACACGCTGGTATCGAGATTTGCCGCCGACTTGGCCAGGTTGTCGGCGTTCCTGTCGAACGTCGATGCAGCCGCATCGCCCGCCAGGGATTGCAGTGCCTCGCCGTACACCCGCAACGCATTCAGCAAGCCGGTGATTGCCTGCCGGACATCGGCGGAGATCGCGCGTCCGGCGGCTGCGCTGCCGCCCTTTGGACGTACGTTTCCGTTCGCGTCCGTTTCCAGGCCCCGGCTGGTCAGCAGATATACCGAAACAGCATCGGAGTGCTTCTGCTCCACCGCGTCGAACAGCGCGTTCTCGCCGTTCGCGGCGGTGATCGTTGCCTGTCCGAGCTGGCCGGCCATCGGCGCCACCTGGCTGGCGCAGGCAGACACGCAAAACGTGATGAGCACGGATCCAACCCGGGCGAGACGCCAGTCTGCGTGACATGTCCCCCACCGCCAGAGCGGTTTTTATCCGGGCGGCAGCCTGGACATTCAGGCCGCTTGTCGAAATGGTACCCTGCCCGGTTATGTCACCGCAACCTGGGTATTTGACAGCCCCGCCGGATCGGTCAGTGCTGTGTAACCGTGACTGAAGGACCCTCACCCATGGATATCAGCAAAATTCCCACCGGCCGCGCTCCGCCTCACGACATGAACGTGGTGATCGAAATTCCCGAAGGCTCCGCCGTGAAATACGAGATGGACAAAGCGTCGGGCGCCCTTTTCGTGGACCGCTTCCTGTTCACTGCCACCTTCTATCCGGCGGCATACGGCTTCATTCCCAATACCCTCGTGGACGACGGCGATGCCGCCGATGCGCTCGTGCTGACCCCTGCCGCCCTGGTGCCTGGCGTGGTGGTCCGTGCCCGCCCGATCGGCATGCTGCTGATGGAAGACGAGAAAGGGTCGGACGAGAAAATCTTTGCGTTCCGCACGACCGCGTCCATCCACAATACAGCCATATCGAAACCATCGACGACCTGCCGCAAATCACCCGCGCGGCGATCGAGCATTTCTTCCGCACCTACAAGGACCTGGAAGAGGAGAAATGGGCCAAGGTGCTCGGCTGGGCCGGCAAGCCCGAAGCCGAACGCTGCATCATGGCCGGGATCGAAACCTTCAGCCGGCAACCCTGAACAGCTCACGCCAGCCCCTCACGCGGCTCCGCTGTCCAGCACCACCGCATCGCCGTCTCAACGTCATGCCCGGGCTTGTCCCGGGCACCCACGTCTTTTGCGGCAGCCTCAAGGACGTGAGTGTCACGTCTGCACCTGCTCTGCGTCAGCCCCCCTGGGCGGCCGGCGGCGGACGGGTACCACGAAGGTTTCGTTTCTCCCGGAACGCAGCGGTGCCTTCGTGCCCCTCGGCGGAGTGGCGCTGCGTCCAGCTCTCATGCGCCAGCAGCGCACATCTGCCGTTCGTCCAGCAACAGCCCGTTGGCACCCAGGAACGATCGCTTGGTCACCGCGATCGCCTCCGGCGCACCGCGAAAAATCGCATCGAGCACCGCCGCCAGCTTCGCACCCATGCTGTCCGCCGGAACGATCTCATGCACCAGCCCGACGCGAAGCGCCTCCGCGGCGTCGAACCGCTCGCCGGTCAGGGCGTAGCGGCGCGTGTGCCGTAGCCCATCGCGTGCACCATGTGCGTGGAAATCGGGGTCGGCGCCACGCCGACCCGCACCTCCGTCAACCCGAAGATCGCGTCAGGCGTCGCCAACGCCACATCGACGCAGCACACCAGGCCACAACCGCCGCCGAAGCAGGCGCCATGCACCAGCGCGATCGTGGGCTTGGGAAACTCGTTCAGCATCTGCATGGCCCGCGTCGTCGCCATGGAGGCGGCGTAGTTCTGCTCCGGCGGATAGCTGGTGGCACGGCCAAGCCAGTTGATGTCGGCACCGGCCTGGAAATGCTTGCCTGCCCCGCGCAGGACGAGGCAACGGACCACCGGATCCGGCGCCAGCTTCTCCAGCCCGGCGATCAGCTCATGCAGCAGCTCTTCGTTATAGGCGTTCCCAACCTCCGGGCGGTTCAGCGTGGCGGTAGCGACGCCGTTTGGATCGGTTTCGAGCAGGACCAGAGGCATGGGAGCAGACTTTCGTGATGGGGCACCCTCACCCGCCCGCTGCGCGGGCGACCTCTCCCGCAGAGCGGGAGAGGTGAAGGGCGGGGTCAATACCGATACAGGTCGTGCTTGAACGGGCCCTGCCGGACATGCCGATATACTCGGCCTGCTTGCGGCGTCAGCTTGGTCAGCTTCGCGCCGACCTTCGCCAGATGCAGCGCCGCCACCTTCTCGTCGAGCTGCTTCGGCAGCGTGTAGACCTGTCGCTCGTATTTGCCCGGCGGCGGCGGTGAACAGCTCGATCTGCGCCAGCACCTGGTTGGTGAAGACGGCGCTCATCACGAAGCTCGGATGGCCGGTGGCGTTGCCCAGGTTCACCAGCCGCCCCTCGGACAGCACGATCAGCCGCTTGCCGTCCGGGAACACCACCTCGTCCACCTGCGGCTTGACGTTCTCCCAGCGGTAGTTGCGCAGCGCCTCGATCTGGATCTCGCAGTCGAAATGCCCGATGTTGCAGACGATGGCGCGGTGCTTCATCGCCCGCATGTGGTCGAGCGTGATCACGTCGACATTGCCGGTGGCGGTCACGAAGATGTCGCCGAGCGGCGCGGCGTCCTCCATCGTGACGACCTCATAGCCTTCCATCGCCGCCTGCAGGGCGCAGATCGGATCGACCTCGGTCACCATCACGCGGCAGCCGGCGTTGCGCAGCGACGCGGCCGAGCCCTTGCCGACGTCGCCGAAGCCGGCGACCACGGCGACCTTGCCGGCCATCATCACGTCGGTGCCGCGGCGGATGCCATCGACCAGCGATTCGCGGCAGCCATACAGGTTGTCGAACTTCGACTTGGTGACGCTGTCGTTCACGTTGATCGCCGGGCACCAGCAGCGTGCCGTCCTTCGCCATGTCCCACAGCCGGTGCACGCCGGTGGTGGTCTCCTCGGACAGGCCGCGCACGTCGGCCAGCATCTCCGGGTATTTCTCGTGCATCAGCTGCGTCAGGTCGCCGCCGTCATCCAGGATCATGTTCGGCGTCCAGCCGTCCGGGCCCGCGCACCGTCTGCTCGATGCACCACCAGAACTCCTCCTCGTTCATGCCCTTCCAGGCGAACACCGGGATGCCGGCGGCGGCAACCGCGGCGGCGGCGTGGTCCTGGGTGGAGAAGATGTTGCAGGACGACCAGCGCACGGTGGCGCCGAGCGCCATCAGCGTCTCGATCAGCACCGCGGTCTGGATGGTCATGTGCAGGCAGCCGGCGATGCGCGCGCCCTTCAGCGGCTTGGACGGGCCGTATTCCGCGCGGATCGCCATCAGGCCGGGCATCTCGTCCTCGGCCATGGAGATTTCCTTGCGGCCCCAGTCGGCCAGGGAGATGTCCTTCACCTTGTAGTCATGCGTAGCGGCCATCGGAGGCTCCTCGGGTCGGCCCGACGCTATATAAAGATATCTCTATGTGTGCAATATGTTTGCGCGGAAAGCTGAGCTGGTATGACTCCAGCCGCGCCCACCACGCGTGCGATGGAGGCCCTCGTTTCTGCCGCCCGGTTAGGGTGCTGTCGAGGCGGTCCGCCGCTCAGCGGGCTGGCCGATGTTCGCAGCGGTCAGATACATGGTCACATACCCAAACCAGTCGGTCTGGAACTGCAGCCGCACCGGCACCGGGGGTGCCCCCTCGATGGAGGCGAACCAGGCCGAGCCGTGCAGGGGCCGCCGTGCCGCCGGTCCATCCCGGAACAGGAACCCGGCCAGCATCTGCCCGACGAAATCGCACCGCAGCGCCGTTCCGGATACCAGCGAATGGTGGCTTGCATCCAGGCCTTCGACGCCGACCGTGCGGGCATCGATCTGGCTGAGCCGCTTTCCATCGAAGACCCGGGCCGTAGTGTCGCAGCTATCGGTGTCACCAACGCGCCGCGCCAGTTGCGCCATCGCACTCAGCGTATCCTCAGTGTCGACCCGTAACGTCAGGGGAACCGGTTCCCGTTCATCCGTGATCGGCGGCACCAGCGATATCACGATCGGATGTTCGCTTCGGTAGATGATATCGCTGTGATTCGACCGGCCACGCCAGACACCGGACGATTTGAACTGCAGCGGCGCAGCCCGACCGTCGTTCCAGACGCCCCTGACCGAATTGTGCTGCTCGCCGGGATAGAGAAAATGCGCCAGCCCGACCGTCCGATAGTCCAGCCGCACGTCATAGCCGCTCGCGTCGAGCGACATGGTCACGTCCACACCCAGAATCGCCAGCCCGTGCGCGAAAGCCTCATAGTGCAGGCCAACCGACATGACCGGCGGCGCGGCGGTCGCGGTGCAGGGCAAAATCGCCAGAACCGACAGCAGGATACGTCGCATGCGCGGTCACGTTGCATGCCATGGCCACCAGTGGCAAGCCAAGCGGACGTTACACGAGAGACGGCGATGGATTTCTCGATCCCAACCGAACTGCTTGAGTTACAAAATCGTACTCGCGCCTTCATTCGCGACACGATCGTCCCGCTGGAAGGCGACACGCGGCAGACCCGGCACGGACCACCCAGTCGTTCCGCCGCGAACTCAACGCGCTGGCGGAAACCGCCGGGTTGCTGGCGCCCCACGTCTCACCAGACCTCGGCGGCCTGGGACTGAGCCACGCCGGCAGGGCCATCGTATTCGAAGAAGCGGGCTATTCGCTGCTCGGCCCACTGGCGATGAACATTGCCGCGCCCGACGAAGGCAACATGCACCTGCTGGAGACGGTGGCCACGCCCGAGCAGAAGGAGCGCTGGCTGCGTCCGCTGGCGCGCGGCGAGATCCGCTCGTGCTTCTGCATGACGGAGCCGTCGCCCGGCGCCGGATCGGATCCCTCGGCGCTGAAGACGCGCGCCGTGCAGGATGGCAATCACTGGGTGATCAACGGCGAGAAATGGTTCATCACCGGCGCCGATGGAGCCGGGTTCGCCATCATCATGGCGGCCGGCGAGGACGGCCGGGCGACGATGTTCCTGGCCGACATGGCCACGCCGGGGATCGAGATCGTGCGGACGATGGACAGCCTCGACCAGGGCTTTCCCGGCGGCCACTGCGTGGTGCGGCTGCACGACCTGCGCGTGCCGGCAACCGACATTCTGGGTGAGCCGGGCAAAGGCTTCCGCTATGCGCAGGTGCGGCTGGCGCCGGCGCGGCTGACCCATTGCATGCGCTGGCTGGGCGTGGCGCGGCGCGCGCACGAGATCGCCTCCGGCTACGCACGCAAGCGGCAGGTGTTCGGCCAAATCCTGGGCGAGCACGAGGGCGTCGGTTTCATGCTTGCCGACAACGAAATGGACATCCGCATGGCGCGCCTGGCGATCTGGCACACCGCCTGGGTGCTCGACCAGAACGAGCGCGGCACGAAGAAATCCTCGATGGCGAAGGTGGTGTGCTCCGAAGCGATCTGGCGGGTAGCCGATCGCTGCGTGCAGATCATGGGCGGCCAGGGCGTGACCGGGGAAACGCTGGTGGAGCGCATCTTCCGCGAGGTGCGCGGCTTCCGTATCTATGACGGACCTTCCGAGGTGCATCGCTGGAGCCTCGCGCGGAAAATCATGCGCGACGGGCCGAACTGGTGAGCGCCTCCGCTGTTCGACCTGAGCGGTGGGAGACAAGGGACATCGTGGGAGCGGCGGTGTTCCTGGCCTCGGGCGACTTATTCTGCACGACCGGGCAAAGCCTGCTGTGACCTCGGGCTTGACCCCCAGGGGAAGGTTCGCCGCGGAGAACGGACGCGCCGATTATTAAGCCGGGCGGGAGATTGCGGGAGTTCCGTGTGATCTCCTTGCCTCCGCGCCTCCGCGGTGAATATTTATTGTTCTGGCCGCGTGCGGCTGCGTCTCCGGCACCTGACCCGTCAGCCGACCGATCAGCGCCTCGTCCCGCGCAGGTAGTCGCCCATCCGCAAATGCCGCTCCGCATACGCACGCGCCGATGCCCGCAAACGTTGCGACAGCGGCCGATCCTCCAGCACCTCCAGCACCCGCTTCGCCAGCCCCCGCGCATCGAAGAACGGCGCCAGCCGTCCGTTCTTCCCGTCTTCGACGAACTCGCGCACCGGCGTCGTATCGCTGCCGATCACCACGCATCCCGCCGCCAGCGCCTCGCGCAGCGACCAGGAGGCAACGAACGGATAGCTCAAATAAACATGGGCGTCGCTCCGCTGCAGCAGCCGCAGATACGCCGCATACGGCAGCCGCCCCGGAAACACGACGCGGCCAGGGTCGATCGCCGCCCCCAACTCGCGCAGCATCATCTCCCGCCAGGTTCCCTCCGGTGCCGGCGCCCCGTAGCTCACCCCATCACCACCAACCAGCACCACCCGCAAATTCTTGCGAGCGCGCAACATGTGCGGAATGGCCCGCATCATGACGTGGAAACCGCGATAGGGCTCCAGATCGCGCGCCACGAAGGTCACCAGCTTGTCCTTCGGGGCGATCCGCGCCTTCCCAACCGTCAGCGCCTTTCGCCGCGCCGCCGGATCGGGCTTGCAGACATCCAGGTTCACGCCCTCCGGCACCAGTGAGATCCGCTCCTGCGCCCAGGCCGGATAGGTGGACATCTGCCAGCGCGTCGGCGTCTGCCCGTGCCCGCCCGATTCCAGTGCCAGCAGGTTCACCGCGTTCTTGGCCCGGATGCGCGGATAATCCGCCGGGTCGGTCGGAAACTCCGGATCGAACCCGACATCGGATCCGTCGAGCCGGTAAAAGAACTCCATGTAGCCGAGCAGCGGCACGTCCGGCCACACATCGGGCAGGTTCAGCAACTCCCCCCAGCCGTGATGGCCGATGATGATGTCGGGCGTGAACCCCAGCCCCTTCAGCCGAAGCGCCGGTCTCCGCCACCGCCTGCGCGCGCCGTCCCGCCGCATCCAGGTCGCGGGCGATCGGATGCGTCTCCGCATACGCCGGCCGCGGGCGCGCGTACGGAACCTTCCGCACGCCGGGCAGAAGATTTGCATTCGGCTCGGTAATGAACACCACGTCATTGTCGCGCGACGCGCCGAGCCGGTGAGCAATATGCAGAAACTGCCCCGGAAAGTTCTGATGAACGAACAGGTACTTCACGGCACGCGTCACCCGCGAGCGGATGCTGGCACTCGCGGTCACTCCGACTTAGAGCGCGTCATTCCTGGGCAAGCGGATCCGTGCGCTCAAATCGGCCGGATCGAGCCGCGTCGGATCAGCGGACCCGCCTGACGATCTTGCGCTGCGGCTCCACCGGCTTGCTCGCAGCCGGACGACGTCCCGCCGCGGCCCCATCGTGCCGGCGCAGTATCAGTTGGAATGCCTCCAATCCCGCCAGGCTTTCCGCCTCGCACGGCTCCCCGGCCGAAACCGGGCCGGCACTGGACCCGTCAACGAACGTCGCCGCATAGCTGCATTCATACGCCTCGGCCGCCGCCCCTTTCAGACGGACCCGCAACCCGAGCAGCGGCAGCGCCATTCCACGGCTGCCGCAGAAAGTGCCGCCTTCGACCCAGGGTGAAATCCAGCCGCGTCCCAGGACCGCCTGATACTCGATATCCTCGGGCGACAGCTCGCCGCGCGGCGTTATCCCGAAGCCTTCGATCCACAGCTTCGATCCGCGCACGCCGATCCATTCGCCGATCTGCCCGCTCACATCACCGGTACGCTGCACATGCGCCACGGCTTCCGCGTCGGCAGGAACCGCGGCCGGCCCAGCCGCCGCCGGAACGCGCGCCGGCTGGCGCGGCCCGGTTTCACCGTTCAGCTTGGTGACCTGCAGCCGCGGCGCTGCCTCGGCCGGAGCGCCCGGCGCCTGATAGATCGTCACCAGCACCTGCGCCGGCCCGTCCGCAACACGCACCAGAGCGGCGCCGTCGCCGCCATTCAGCCAGCCGTCTGGACGGAATGTGCTGATGCTGACGGCATCCGGGCGCCCCATCGCGCCCGGCGGCAAGGAAAGTCGGATTCCGGGCAATCCGTTCGGCCCCGCGGCCGGCGATCCCTGCGGCTGAAACACGCAGAACAGGCCGGGTTCCAACGTCATCAGATGGCCGGAGACCTTAAGCTCCGTCATGCGATTGGCCGTCGGCTCGGGCGGCGTCGGCTTCGGTGCGGTGCGGGGGGCGGCTGCTCGGGCGGGCTCAGGCATCAGGCTCTCACTCTCCTGGGCAAGGAATGGGCGCACATCTCAAGATGTGCATACATGAACGGAGTGAGCAAACAGCCTGCAAGCATCGCGTCATTGATCCGCGACGCGGACAATCCAAGCGGCATCAGGAAGCCACGACCGGTGCGGCGTATCCGCTCGGCCGGCGCACCGATATCGAACGCCGCCACCCGCAGCCCCGCACGCCACGCATCGGTCAGCGCATAGCACCAGGTCTCGGGCCAGATCGAAGGCAAGTAGTGCCAGATCCGCATCCTGTGCCTGGATCAGTGCCACCGCCTCCCCGGCGCGGAATTCGCCCGTAACGAAGACGCGGCCGGTCCCGATCAGCCGCTGATCATCGATGCTGTGCCCGACCACCACGAACTCCAGCGGCAGGTTGCGTCGCGCGGCATCGCGCGCGCAAGCAAGCAGCACGTCGTACCCCTTGGCCACACCGATCGCGCCGATCACGCAGATCCGCGCGCGCCCGCCTGCACCGCGCTGCGCCCGCAGCGGTGGCAGAGCCGCATCGTCCTCATGCGGCACCACCACCGCGCGAAAGATCGGGAAAATGCCGGCGAAGCCGTAGCGCGGCATCCTTCGACGGCACCAGCACCCGCCGCGCTCCCGACAACAGATGCGCCGACCGCTCCCGCAGCGCGGCGGCCGGAATCGCCTCGTCCAGCGCACGCCCCGCATCGGCGACGCAGGCATCGCAGGTGGCCGCATCGGGTTCACCGCAATAGCGCCGATCCTGCCCGAGCAGAATGATCCGCGGACAGATCCACACCCAGTCATGCACATGCACGCTCGTACGGCAGCGCCAGCGCGGCAATCAACTCGTAAACGGCCGGTGAATGACCCAGCACATGGTGCAATTCGATCAGCGCCGGCGCTTCGCCGCGCAGCAGCCGGACCAGTGCGCCCATCTCCGGCGGCAACCGGTACCGCAGATGCGGATAAGCCTCCGGCGACTCCTCTCCCACCACTACCCCAGCCCCGCTCGGGTCCGGTCGCAGAACAATCGGGCGGCGTCCGGCCGCTCGATGAGCGCGGCAGGATTCCACCACCCGTCGCTCCACTCCGCCGCCATCCGCATGCGTGATAAGGATCGCCGCCCCGCTACCGCGCGGCCGGGTGG
This sequence comes from uncultured Pseudomonadota bacterium, assembly GCA_963810715.1. Taxonomy (GTDB): domain Bacteria; phylum Pseudomonadota; class Alphaproteobacteria; order Acetobacterales; family Acetobacteraceae; genus DATDIC01. The sequence continues at coordinate 14,595 of CAWEOZ010000011.1, forward strand.
CACGCCAGCGAGCCAGATCGAAGCGCCGGAACGCGTCCGCCATGGGCTCGGCCGCGGCCCATTCAGCAATCAGCCGGTCATAGCCGGGATGCAGCCGGTTCAGGATCGCCTGGTTGCGCGCCTGCAACGCCGGCCCCGCCGCCCCGAACGATTGTCCTCCGCAATGACCCACATAGACGCCCGCCGCCGCCACGTGTCGCCACCCGAGATGTCGGGCACGCAGGCAGAAATCATTCTCTTCGCCATAACCTTGCGCGAACAGGTCGGCGCGAAACAATCCCACCGCATCCAGGCAGTCGCGGCGGATATACATGCAGAATCCGACCGCGACCGGAATCTCCATCGATCCGCCCGGCGTTCGCCCGATGCGCCAGGCGCGACATCGCGACCGTCCCAGTCAGTCCCGGCGCTTCGTTCCGCCCGACCTCTCCCGGATAGCTCAGGATCGTCGCGCTGTTGGACAGCGGCGTCGCCGTGCCGATATCCGCTGCCTGATACGCGGCCTCCCGCAACCGTTCCAACCAACCCGGCGGCACCAGCGTATCGCTGTTCAGCAGCACGACATCCCGATCGCCACAGGCGCGCATGCCCGCATTCGCGCTGCCGGGGAACCCGAGCTGCACGCTGTGGCGGATCAACCGTATCCGTTTCCGGCGCAACAGGCCGTCCAGCAACGCCGCCAGTTCGGGCTCCGTCGATGCGTCATCGACCACCACGATCCGCGTCGGCGCACGAACACTGGCAAGGACACTGTCGAGACAGGCACGCACCGTCTCCGGCGAGCCATGCACCGGCACGACGACATCCACCGGCCGCCGGCGGCCACTCCGCAAGGCCGGTGCGCTTCCCGTAATATCGGCCTGGATTGCGATCGCATTCGGCCACGCGCGCGGCCGGGTTCGAGACGGTGCCGGCTCGAACTGCCCGGCTATCAGGCCGGCCGCCGCTTCTGCGGCTGACCGCTCCCACCCGGGATCGAGCGGACTGCCCAGCAGATCGCGTCCATCAGCGCCGCGCACATGCACTCCCGCGCGCGGAACATCAACGCCGGCTGCCATCAATCCGGCCGCCGCCAACTGCTCCGATTGCACATGAAACGATCTGGCTCGCGTGAATCCGCGCAGCGACGGCAGCGAAGCCGGTTCCGTCGCCTGCACGCGAAGCTCCTGCCCGCCCTTCACCGCCTGGATGATCACCACCGGATCGCGATCGGGATCGTGGGGATGCCACACCCAGCCGGCCACGCCCCCGTCGCTCGCCTCCACGAACCCTTCGCAGCGAATGATCGACGACAGCATGATCGGGCTGCCCAGCAGCGAACGCCCGGCGCAGCGCACATGCAATGGGCCGCGAGCCTCCCGCGGCAGCTTGTGCACACCCGCCGGAATTGCCGCGATCGCCCTGCCGTCCAGGCACAGCTCAGCCACATCGCCCGGATGGCCCACGGGATCGACCAGGCGAACGACCACGTTGCCGTCTGCCACACCGCACCACCCCGGCGCGCCGCACTCACGCGCGACCGCGTCGGCAAGCCAGTCGAAGCCCGGCGCCACCGCGAAGCAGGACAATGCTTTTCCGAGCGCCGCCGCAGCGCCCGAGCGGTCACCCAGGTTCCGGCTCGTTCCGGCGACCCCGAGCCACGCCTCCCGCACCGGCCACCGCTCGGCAACGGCGGCGAACAGGCGTTTGGCCCGCGCCTCGTCCGACCCCGCGCAGGCACCGGCAAGCGTCAGGGTCAGCACCGCATCCCCAGGGATCAGCCGGCAGGCACGGTCGAGCCAACGCACAGCATCGCGACGGTCGCCCGCCGCCAGGGCCGCCTGCCCGCGCGTCAGCGCGTCCTTGGCCAGGGCGCCTCGGTCGGGGGGGTCGGGGGGGCCAAACCCAAGCAGTTTCGCCAACGGGATCGGATAACCGACTAGAGCAGACCGCGCTTGATTGGAATCACCCCGATTCCAGGAGCGCGTAAATCTCCTCGCGGACAAAGACCCAGAGCATCTTCAGTCACGCTGAAGATGCCCTGGCGGCGCGCGCTTCAGCCTCGGCTATCGGGGCCGGCGCACGCGGCAGCGCGCCGAGGTCGTTGCGTGCCTCCTCCAGCCCCTGCGCGACGGCTCGCTCCAGCCAGACCCGCGCTTCCGCCACGTTCTGCTCGCCGCCGAGGCCGCGCGCCAAATAGCGGCCGAGCATCATCTGTGCATAGGCGTGCCCGCGTTCGGCGGCGCTGCGGAACCAGCGCCGGGCCGCGGGACGATCGGTCGGAACATCGTGCCCTCCGCCATGCATAGCGCCGACCGCGAACATCGCGCCCACGTGCCCGCGTCCGGCCGCCCGCTCGAACAGCACCAACGCGCCGGGATGGTCGCGCGGGCCGCCGCGGCCATTCAGCATCAGCTCGCCCAACGCCACTTCGGCTTCCACCATCCCTACATCGGCGGCGCGGCCCATCCACACCCGGCCTTCTTCGAGATTGGCGTCCACGCCGCGCCCCTCGATCAGCATCCGGCCGTACCAGGTACCTGCGCGTTCACCACCCCGTCGGCCGCCCGCCGCAACCATTCGGCCGCCTTGCGCTCGTCCCGTTCGACACCGATCCCCTCTGCCAGACAAACCCCGAAATTGAATGCCGCGACCATGTCGCCGGAGGCGGCGGCCTGTTCGAACCAGGCCCGCGTGCGGACGGCGTCTTCCGCGTCCCCGCTGCCTTTCAGCAACAGGTTGGCAAGATCGACCCGCGCCTTGCCGTCGCCCGCATCGGCGGAAATGCGCATCCAGTGCGTCGCCTCCTGCGGGTCGCGCGGAACGCCGGCGCCAGTGAGATACAGCATCCCCAGGGCCCGCGCCGCGCTCTTGTGTCCGGCCTCGCTGGCACGGCGGAACCACATCGCCGCCTCGGCATAGTTGGGCGGCAGCGTGCCGCCCTTGGCGTACATGTCGCCCACCAGCGCCGCTGCCTCCGGATCGCCGGCCAGCGCCGCCCGTCGAAGCCAGGATTCGCCTTCCACCGGATTGGCGGGCACGCCCCGCCCTTCCATCAGTGCGAGGCCCCAGCGCGCCTGGGCCGAGCGATTACCCTTCACCGCTCCCTGCCGGTAGAGTTCAGCGGCGGCCTTCTTGTCCGCGGGACTGCCGAGACCCTGCTCGGTCATCAGCCCCAGAAGATAGAGCGCGGTTGGAAGACCGGCGTCGGCGGCACGTTTGAGCCATTCGGAGACCTCCCGGTGACCGGCCTCTTCGGTTGCCTGACGCGACCGCGCCAGCGCGTAGCCCAGCGCGCCCTGCGGACACCCGGCTTCAGCCGAGCGGCGATACCAGCTCTCCGCCGCCTCCAGGTCCCGCATTGGCTCGGGCCCGGAAGTCAGAACATAGCCCAGCACCGCCTGGCCGTCGGCCGAGCCTCCCTCGGCCGCCAGCCGGGCCCATTTCACGGCTGCTGCAAAGTCCGGCTTGCCGTCGCTGTCGTTGCTGGAGAACAGGCGTGCGGCAGGTCGCGCCCCGCCCTCGATCGCCGGATCTGCAGCGCCATGCCGCGAGACCGCCAGGCCCTGCAGCAAGAGTGTCGCCAGCAGGGATTGCGCCTCGACATAGCCGCGCGTGGCGGCACGCTCCAGCCACCGCAGGCCGTCAGCCCGGCTGGGCGGAACTCCGGCACCTTCCAGATAGCAGCGGCCGATGCGGTATTCTGCTTCGGCGATGCCGGCCCGGGCGGCGCATGACAATAGATGGAACGCCCTCGGCAGCTTGCCCCGTTCGGTTGCGCGCACTCCGCGGCGTAGCGCCGCACGCGGGGAAACCCGCCAGGTCAGCACGTCAAGCACGGCACTCGGTTCCGAGACCGATCACGGTTCCCGCATGGCTTCGGTGGCAACCGGAACAACCCGGTTCAGCAGGTAATGCAGCACCGTCTGCTTGCCGACCCGGATGTCCGCCATCACCGGCATGCCGGGCGTAGGCTCGTATCCTTCCGGAACGCCGCGCAGCGCCAGCCGGTCGATGCTGATGCGGGCGCGGTAGTATGGCTCGGTTTCACCCTGTGGCACCGGCACGCTCTGTGCGTCATTGCTGTGTTGCTGATCCTGGCCGGTAAAGCTGTTGGCACTGATCATCCGCAGCGTGCCGTAGGCCATCCCGTAATGGGCGAACGGGAACGTGTCGAACTTGATCGCCACCGGGTCGCCCACGTGCACATAACCGTTGTCGCGACCGGAAATGTTGGACTCGATCTCCAGCGGAGCATCGGCGGGCATCAGCGTGATGAACTGCTCACCCGGCTGCAGCACGGAACCGACTGACACTTTCGCCAAGGTCAGGACCGTTGCATCCCGATCCGCCCGCAGCTCCACGAGCTGCCGGCGAAGCTGGGCCTTGCGCAACTGCTCCCGGGCGTCGGACAGCTTGCCGGTGGCCTCCGCCAGCTTCTGCGACACATCGGCGTGCCAGGACTGCACGTACCCGTCGCGCTCGGCGATCATGGCAGCGAGATCGCGCGCGGCCGCCCGCGCGGTTTCCTGCGCGTTTTCATAGTCGCGCTGCATCTCGGCGCGATTGTCCATCGCAGCCAGCGTGTTCAGCTTGCTGCCGACCTGCAGCTTCTCGAGCTGGCGCCGCATCTGCTCCACGTTCTGCGCCACCAGCAGGCGGTCGTGGTACCCCTGCGCGTCCGAGTTTGAGCGCCTGATCTGCGCGACCAGCTCTTCGATCTTGGCGGCATAGTTTTCCAGCTTGTAGTTGTACTCGGCCTGCCGCTGGGCATGGATAGCCGCCTGCAACGACAGGTCGGGATCGAGACCGACATACGTGAACGGCTTGCCCTGAGACTCCGCCTGCTCCCGGCTGACTTCCGCCTGGAGGCTGGAGACCTGCGCGGCCTGTGCGCCCAGATCGGCGGCAGCGAAGGTCGGGTCGAGGCGCGCCAGCACCTGCCCGGCCTGGACCTTGTCTCCGACCCGCACCGCGATGTCCCGCACGATCGCGGTTTCCAACGGCTGGACGACGATCACCGGCGATTTTGAAACGACGACGCCATGCGAACTCACCGTGCGGTCCACCCGGATCAGCCCGGTCGCCAGCAGGATCGCGGTGAATAGACGAGGTGATGATCCAGATGGTGCTGCGCGCGGCGCGCGGAACCGGTGTGTTGAGGACGCCGGCGGACGGTGACTGGAACTCCAGGATGATCGGCAGGGCGGGATCCCGCTCGACCAGGTCAGTCCCCTTGGACGAGTGTGGGAGCGAGAGCTGCATGCCGATGACCTTGCGTTTCGAGATGGCGGTTCTGTTGGGCCCAGAGCTGGCGGTACACCGAGCAGCGTTCCAGTAACACCCGATGCGGCGCCAGGTCCATGACCTTGCCCTGCTCCAGCACGAGTATCTGGTCGCATTCCGTGAGCGACGACAGCCGGTGAGAGATGATCACCATGGTACGGTTGCGTGCAATGCGCAGCAGGTTGGCGTTCACCAGCGCCTCGCTCTCCGGATCGAGCGCACTGGTCGCCTCGTCCAGGATCAGGATACGCGGGTCCTGGATCAGGGCGCGGGCGATGGCGAGCCGCTGCTTCTGGCCGCCGGACAGGTTCGGAGAGCCCTCCTCGATGTAGGTCTCGTACCCGTTCGGCATCCGCTCGATGAATTCCTCGGCCCCTGCCAGCCGCGCGGCGCGGACCGCGTCCTCCAGCGTCAGGCCCGGGCGGCCGGCCAGGATGTTGTCGCGGATGGAGCCGCGGAACAGGAAATTATCCTGCAGCACCACCCCGAAGCTGGACCGGAGATGGCGCAGGTTGATCTCCCGCAGATCGGCGCCGTCGATCTTCAGAAACCCGGAATAGTCCCGGTTGATGCCCTGCAGCAGGCGGGCGATGGTGGATTTGCCGGAGCCGCTCCGCCCGACGATCCCCACCATCGTGCCCGCCGGAACCGCGAAGCTGACGCGGTCGAGCGCCGGCACCTTGGTTCCGCCATACGTAAAGGTCACATCGTCGAAGGTGATCGCGCCGGCGAATTTCGGCCGCAGCCCGCCGGAAGCGGCATCCGCTTCCAGCGGCCGGTTGAGCACCGCCGCTGCCTCGCTGATCGCGCCGCCGACTTCCTCGAAATCCTCGATCAGCCGGGCCAAGCCGACCAGCGGCTGCGCGACCCGCTGCGACAGCATCATGAAGGCGAACAGCCCGCCCACGGCATAGCCGTTCTTGTCCTGCATGGCGAGATACACGCCGATCATGATCACGCCGATCCACATGAAGCGCTCGACCGGCGTGACCAGCGTCTGCGGCCAGTTGGCCAGCTTGCCGAAGGCCAGCCGCCAGCGCCCGACCTCCGCCACACGCTCATCCCACAACGCCCGGCGCTGCGGCTCCAGCGCCAGCGACTTCACGGTGCGCACGCCGAACACCGTCTCGCCCAGCGCCGCCTGCTTGTTGGTCTCGGCATCGATCACCCGGTGCAGCAGCATCCGCAGCGGGCGCAGGAACGCCAGGATGATCAGCGTGATCACGCAGCGCGCAGGCCAGCACGATCCACGCCAGCGTGCTGTCCAGATAAAACAGGAACGGCAGCAGCACGATCAGCGTCATCAGATCGAGGAACGTGGTCAGCAGCTTGCCGGTCATGAACTCCCGCACCCGATGGACCTGACTGATGCGGTACATCGTCTCCCCGGCCGGGTGACGCTCGAAATAGTCCAGCGACAGCCGCACCAGGCGGTTGAACACGTGCAGGTTGAGCCGCGTATCGATCCGCACGCCCACCGTGACCAGCAGATCAACCGGCGAGCGAACCCCAGCAGCGTCTCATAGCCGATGAAGATCACCATCAGCACGGAAAGCAGGGTCAACGTTGAGTAGCTGTTGTGCTGCAGCACCCGATCCACTACCGTCATGATGACGAGCGGTGGAAAGATGGCGAGAAAACTCATGGTGAGCGAGGCGAAGCCGATGTCGCGCAGTGACCGGCGCTCGCGCAGCACAAGCCCGACCAGCCAACGTAGGGAGAACGGCGCGTCAGCTTCCTGAACACCGCGATTGCGCGCAGCAGGACCGCTTCGCCGGACCAGACTTCCGCGAGCCGAAGCTCGTCGACCGGCACCGCGGCCTCCCCCTCCGGCGCCACTGGGTCCTTGATGAAGACCACTTTGTGCGCGGCATTGGCACCTACCAGCAGGCCGGCGCTGCCGTCGTTGAACAGCAGCACCGCCGGACCGCTGTCGTGGAAGCGCAGCAGGTGGCGCCAGCGCAACCGTATCCCGCGCGCCCACATGCCGGAATCCGTCGCCCAGGCCGCGAGCGACGCCGCCGAGGGCTGCTCCGCCCCTTCCACATTGCGGAACTCGGTCGGATCGAGCTCCATCCCATAGTAGCGGCCAGCCGTGATGATGGCCTGCAAACGCGGATGCAGCGCCGCATCCCCGCGATACCGGGGAACCGAGGCCCCGTCTTGCGCCGATGTTGCGTCAGAGCCCGACAGGCTGACCGTATCGTTCGTAAGGTCCACGCGCGATCCCTTCTGGCGGTGCGCCGAACGCTTTGCCGGCGCATGCAACTGGCCCGGCGGGCCGCCTGGATAACCGGTCCGCTTCAGCCAGTCCCTGCCGGCCAATCATTATGCCGCCGAACGGCGGTTGCGGGCAAACAAACAGTCGAAAACCGTGCAGAAAATGTCTTCGACCATCAGACACCCTTTCTATGACATAATCCTATCCTCGCGGGAAAGCGATTTCACCATCATTGCCGCCCTGATCCGTCAGCGAGACAATAGTATTCACGGTGTGACCCATGCCAATTGTTGAAGATACAGTCGGAGCTTTCATCCCCGGACCGCGGCTGGAGCACGATCCGCTGGGCAGCGGCCGGCTGTCTGGTCTCTCTTTTGCCGTAAAGGACCTGTTCGACGTTGCCGGCAGCCTCACCACGTACGGCAATCCGGACTGGGCACGCACCCATGCGCCGGCGCGCGCCACCGCACCGCTGCTGGTCACGCTGCTGCAGGCCGGCGCCCGGCTGGTCGGCAAGACCAAGACCATGGAGCTGGCGTACGGCCTCACCGGCGAAAACATCTGGCACGGCACACCGCGCAATCCACGGGTGCCGGATCGTTATCCCGGCGGATCGAGCTGCGGTTCCGCCGCGGCGGTAGCGGCCGGGCTGGTCGATTTCTCGATGGGATCGGACACCGGCGGGTCGGTCCGTATCCCGGCAAGCTACTGCGGGCTGTTCGGCATCCGCCCCAGCTTTGGCGCGATCAGCCTGGCGGGCGTCCGCCCATTGGCGCCCAGCTTCGACACCGCCGGCTGGTTCGCCCGGACCGCCTCGCTGCTGGCCGGCGTCGGTGAGGTGTTGCTCCCCGGTGGACGCCACGAGCTGGGCGGCCCGCTGCTGCGGGTGGAAGAAGCCTGGGTCAGCGCGCAGCCCGAAGTCGCGGAGATCCTGCGTCCCAAGCTGGAAAAGCTGGAGCAGCTCCGCGGCCGCGCGATCGGGGTGCGGCTCGCCCCGGAGGGCATCGACAGCTTCTACGATCATTTCCGTACCGTTCAGGCCGAGGAGGCCTGGGCCGCACTGGGTGACTGGATCGAGGCCACACAGCCGCGGCTGGGGCCGGGCGTCGCCGAGCGGTTTGCCGCCGCGAGGACCATCGACCCCGCATCGGGGGCGACCGGCCGCGCATTTCGTCGCGCTCTGCAGGCGCGCGTTCCGCCCTTGCTGGCCGGCGGGGCCGTGCTGGTCTATCCGACCAGCCCCTGCCCGGCGCCGCTGCTGACGGCCACCTCCGTCGAGCTGGAGGCGGTGCGCCAGGCCACGATCGGCGTCACCGCGATTGCCGGCCTGTGTGGATTGCCCGAGGTGACGCTGCCGGCCGGAACCGTCAGGGGCGCACCGATCGGGCTTTCGCTCGTGGCGGGTCCCGGCCGTGACGCCGCCCTGCTGGCATTTGCCCGCGACGCCGCCGCCGTGCTCGGATTGCTGGTATGAGCAGCAGCCCAATGCGCATCCGTCCCGCCACCGAAGACGACCTGCCCGAGATCCAGTCGATCTACGCCCATCATGTGCTGACCGGCACCGGTACGTTCGAGGAGGAACCCCCTTCGCTGGAGGAAATGGCCACACGGTTCGGCACGGTCGCGGATCATGGCCTGGCCTGGCTGGTCGCCACCGACAGCACCGGAGTCCTCGGCTACGCGTACTACACCCAGTTTCGCGATCGCTCCGCCTATCGGTTCACCGTCGAGGACAGCGTCTATATCCGCGAGGACGTGCGCGGCCAGGGCGTCGGCAAGGCCCTGGTCACCGCGCTAATCGAGACTGCCACCGCCCAGGGATTTCGCCAGATGATCGCGGTGATCGGCGATTCCGAGAATACCGGATCGGTCGGCGTTCACGCCAGCCTGGGGTTCCAGATGGCCGGCACGCTGCGCGCCGCCGGCCTGAAATTCGGGCGCTGGCTCGACGTGGTCACAATGCAGCGGGCGTTGGGCCGAGGCAACATGGATGTTCCTGCATCGGAATAACAATCCGCCGGGACCGCGTTGACTTTGCTCGAAAGCGCTTCAGTCTCGCCGACGGCGCTTTCAACCAGAGGCAGCATGACCCCTAGCAATCTGCTGTTCATCATGTCGGACGAGCACAATCGGCGGATCCTGGGATGTGACGGGCATCCCATGATCCGCACGCCGCACCTCGACGAATTGGCGGCTCGTGGCATCCGCTTCACCGATGCCTATTGCAACTCGCCGATCTGCGTGCCGTCCCGCGCGAGTTTCGCGACCGGCCGCTACGTTCATCAGATACGCTTTTGGGACAATGCCATCCCATATGACGGTTCGGTGCCATCCTGGGGTCACCGGCTGATCGAGAATGGGCACCGCGTCACCTCGATCGGCAAGCTGCATTATCGCAGCACGACCGATCGCAACGGCTTCGACGAAGAGATCATGCCGTTGCACGTGGTGGATGGCGTCGGGGATCTGCTGGGCTCGATCCGCGACGATTCGCCGCCGCGCAAGGCGGCACTGCGGCTTGCCGAGCAGGCCGGCCGCGGCGATTTAAGTTACCAGGGATACGATGACCGGATCGCCGAAGCCGCCAGCCATTGGCTGCGTCATCGCGCCGCGGACTACCGCGACCGGCCCTGGACCTTGTTCGTTTCGTTCGTCTGCCCGCATTTTCCGCTGATCGCGCGCCCGGAATGGTACGACCTCTACCCCGAGGACCAGGTACCCTGGCCCGCGCAGTACGCCGAGCACGAACGGCCCACCCACCCGTTCCTGACCGCCATGCGCGATGTGCAGATTTACGATCAGGCGTTCGATGAGCGTAAAGTGCGCAAGGCCGTTGCGGCCTATTTCGGCATGGTCAGTTTCCTCGATCACAATATCGGCAAGCTGCTCGACGTGCTGCGGGAAACCGGGCTCGGCGCCGATACGCGCGTGATCTACACGAGCGACCACGGCGACAATCTCGGCGCACGTGGCCTGTGGGGCAAGTCCAACATGTACGAGGATTCTGCCGGCGTGCCGCTGATCATGGCCGGCCCGGAGATTCCCGCCGGCGTGGTCCTGCGTGAACCGGTGTCCCTGGTCGATGCATTCCCCACCATCCTGGACTGTGCCGGCGTCGCCGCCGATCCGGCGGACGCCGGCCTGCCAGGCACATCATGGTTCAAGGTCGTCTCCGGCACCCGGCCAGACCGCGTGTTCAGTGAATACCACGCCGTGGGCGCGGCAACTGGTGCCTTCATGATCCGCAAAGGCGCGTTCAAATACGTCCATTACGCGGGCATGCCACCGCAGCTCTTCGACCTCGAAGCCGATCCGTGGGAACGCCGCGATCTCGGCAGCGGTCCCGGTTACGCCGGGCTGGTCGCCGACTGCGAGGCGGAGCTTCGCCGCATCGTCGACCCGGTGGCCATCGACCGCCTGGCACGTGCCGACCAGGCCGCGCGGATCGCCGAGTTCGGCGGGCGGGAGGCGGTCATTGCCCGCGGCAGCTTCGGCTATTCGCCCGTACCAGGCACCGAGCCCGCTTACGACTGAAACAAAACCGGGAGGAGACCACAACATGGCCACGGCGGCCGGCACCGCGATCACGCGGAACCGCTGGACGCGCATTCTGGGCGTCGCGTTCATCATGTATGTGCTGTCGTTCGTCGATCGCACCAACATCGCCATGGCGATCCCGGCAATGCGCAGCGAATTGGGGCTCAGCCAGGCCTCCATCGGGTTCGCTACCAGCGTGTTCTTCTGGGGTTATCTCGTGCTGCAGATTCCCACCGGGCGGCTCGCCGGGGTGTGGAGTGCGAAGCGTGTGATCGGTTGCCTGTTGGTGCTGTGGAGCATCGTGTCGTTGTCAACCGCGCTGGTGCACAGCGAGACCGAGCTGATCCTCAATCGCTTCGCCCTTGGGCTCACCGAAGGTGGCGTGCTGACCTGCACGATTGTGCTGATCCGGTCCTGGTTCAGCCGCGCGGAGCGGGCCCGGGCGAACATGGTGTTCCTGGCCAGCCTGGCGGTGGCGCCGATGATCGCCAACCCGATCTCGGGACTGATCCTGAGTTATTCCACCTGGCGGATGATGTTTGTGATCGAGGCATTGCCGGCCCTGGTCTGGGTGATCGTATGGTGGTGGGCGATCGACGACTCGCCGAGCCAGGTGACCTGGATGCCGGCAGCGGAACGCATCGCTTTGCTCGCTACGCTCGACGCCGAGGCCGCACAGGTGCCGCCGCAGCGCGGCCACTGGCTCACCGCCCTCCTGAACCCGGCGATTCTGCTGCTCGCCCTCTATAATTTCCTTGCCCTGATGGCAGAGTGGGGCGTGACCTTCTGGCTGCCGAGCGTGCTGAAGGAAACCGGCCTGTCCATTGGCACGGTTGGACTGCTGGCATCCGTTCCCTACCTGCTCGGAGTCCTGATGATGATCGGCGTGGCCTGGGGCTCCGACCGGTGGCAGGAACGCAAGTGGCACATGATTGCCTGCACGACGGCATCCGGCCTGTTTCTGCTGGCCGCGCAGCTCGCCGGTACGGCGGGTACCCTGGCGACGGTGTTGTTTCTTACTTTCGCCATCGGGTCGTTCCTGGGTCGCTTCGGACCGTTCTGGACCCTACCCAGCGAGGTTCTGCCACCCGCAGTGGCCGGCGTGGGCATTGGGCTGATCAACGGCACCGGGAATCTCGGTGGCACCGTGGGGCCATATTTCTTCGGCTATGTGCGCACGGTAACCGGCAGCTTCAACCTGGCGCTGACCGCGGCCGGCATCGCCCTGATCGTCGGCAGCCTGGTGGCGATCCCGATCCGCACCGGGCGGATCGGCCCGGCCGAGCGCGCTGGGAAACGCGCGGCCCGCGCGTAGCTGGCATCCCGGGACGCGCGCTTGCTGTGAACTAATTCACACATCGGATGTTCAGAAATGTTACCATGAGGCCGAGTGTCGGAGCCGGCGCGACCGGACCCACGGCAAAAAAACAGGAGGCGGGCGATGTCGGGGCAGACGCTTCAGTATGACACCTGGGTGCGATCGACCTTCGGCATCGACCCCGCCGCCTACCCCGGCGATGCGGACGCGGAAATATCGGCCGATCTGACCAGCTCCGGCCCACCCGACAAGAGTGCAGGTCCGGCGAAAACCTCGCAGCCCGCTCCCGCCGACCTCGATGCGCCACCGCTGAACGCCACCGATCATGACGTGTTTTTCAGCCGCAACTCCCCCGACCTGACCAAAAGCGACCGGGATTCTCTCGACACTTACGGCGACCGCTACATCAAGAACGCAACACCCATCCAGATTAGCGTCGATGGCTACGCCAGCGCGGACGGAGATGCGAAGTACAATCAGGACCTGTCCGACAAACGCGCGGCAGCGGTGAAGGCGTATCTTTCCGACGTCAAAGGGATCAAGGACTCGCTGATCACCGTCAAGGGCCATGGCGCGACGACGAACTTTGCCAAAGACGCCGCGGCTCCCAATCGCCGCGCCGTGTTCGGACCGCCCGTTCCCGACAGCAAGCCGCAGGAGAGCCCGGGCAAGGGCAAGGCCGATGGGGGATCGCCGAATCCCGGCGGCGCAACGTCGCCGCAGCCGGGCGGCGGAAAGTCATCCACGCAGAAAGCGACGACGCAGGCGACACCGCAGCCGCTGCCGGTGACCGAAAAACAGTTCACCGACATCTTCGGGCTGGACCTGCTGGCACAATGGAACGCCTTCAAGACCAGGGGCGGCCCGGCGCCGCCCGCAGCCCAGCTCAATGTCCAGTTCACGCTGAAAGGCTCGTTGATCCCGCACAAGGAGAAGGAGGGCGAAAAGCCGAATTTCACCCTCGAATGGCTGGACGACCTGAGCATTTCCGTCGTGTTCAACTCGTCCGGTCCGGGGATCAGCGACCAGGAAGCCATCAACTTCTTCAAGATGCACTGGGAGAAGACCGCCCTGCTGAAGCGCCCGGTCGAGCTGAGCATCGCGGCAGTCAGCCAGAACCTGTTCACGAGCGGTGCGTCTCCTGGGGGCGGGGTGCAGGGCCAGGTGAAAGTGACGCCGTTGAAGGACAAGAAGGAACTGAGCGTCATTTTCGGCGGCCAGTTCATGCTGGGCAGCGGATCCGATAACAGGAACTACAACCTGTCGGGTTATGTCGGCATAGATATTACCGCGTTTTAGAACACGCGCCGCGAGTGGCACTGCACGAGGCGAATGCTACTTGAGTAACTCGCGGATCATCCGCCATGAATCGGCGGCCGCTTCAGCATTGTAGCCAAGCGTGCCAAACGGATATTCGGCACGTTTCGGCAAGCTGCGGATATCGAATGCGTGGTAGGCGTTTGGATACGTGACCAGACGTAAGCTGTTCGGCGGAGCGGCCTTGGTCACTGGCTCGCACAGAGCGGGTCGCGCAACGTCATCGTTGCTCCCGAGAAACATCAGGACGGCGGTCGATGACTTCGGACCATGCGACCTCCCCGCGGCAATCAGGATAGTACATCACCGCCTCGGCCAGGAGAGGCGTACCGGCGGGCATCGCCCTTAACGCGGCGATGACGCCGCCGGCGCCGTACGACCAGCCGATCACCGCGATCCGTGTCCGATCAACGCCTGGCTGATCGCGCACCCAGGTTGCGGCTTCAACGATCGCGTCGCCAACCTGTGCATGAGATATGCGGCCACAAGTATCATCTCGTCCGAGATAATTCACGAACACGACAAAGTGGCCAGCAGCCCGCAGTTCGGTGGCGCGCTCCTCATAGATGTTGACATCGTTGAGAGCAGTGAAGCCCGAGCAGCCAGGCACCAGCAGCACCGCGGGATATGGTGGAGGGTTGGTCGGCGACAAAGTGCGATACTCCTCTGCCGCACATGCCAAGCGTATTGACAACAGCAGTACAGCAAGCACGGCACTACGCGAGAAAACTCGCCTCATGAAAGTCTCCCAGCTAGACCACTCGCCCGATACCCGGCTCCATCAGGTCGTCTCCTGATGAGTGCCGAACGCCTGTAACAGGCAAGTACTCCGACAACCGCTTTCCTCCGTGCGGCATCAGCGATGCGGCTGATCAAGCGGATCAGACGGGCCCAGGCTTGTCGGGGCGAGGGTGAATCGGCGCGACTGGAGGGCTGCTGTGATGCCGGGGCTTTTTGCGGGTTCCGTTCGTTCGCAACAGAAACTCACGCCCCAGTTTCATCATCACCACACCGTCATATTCCACGATATCTGCGGTGGCATATGTCTCGTGCCACGCGTCGGGAATGAAGCTGCCGGTTCCCACTACGTCGATCGGCGCCCTGGCGTCTGCCATGACGCGGCATTTGTCCACGCCGAACCCGGATGAAACCACGATCCGCACGTGCGGATAGCCGTTTGCGTCGAGCATCTCGCGCGTCCGCCAGATCGCCGCCGCCGATACCCCGGTGCCGACCAGGAACCGCAGCTCCGTTTCGCTGCGGTATCGCCGGATTGCGCCGGGTGCATGACGTTCCAGCACCGCGTAGCTCTCCGCCGGATCAAGGCCTTCAAGAAACCGCCCGCCGTGCGTATCCAGCCGGATGGACAGTTTGCCGCTCGCCGCCAGTTCCGGAAAGCGCGCGCACACGGCCAACGTGTCGTTGATCTCACGGCCGAAATAGTCCACCAGCACGGTCATGGGCGTGTCGGGAAACGTTTCGCGGAACATCTCGGCGGCCCGAACGGTGGAACCCGCGTAGCCGATCAGCGAATGCGGCATGGTGCCGAAACCGCGCTCGGCGCCGAACCAGTGCGCGGTGCCGTCATTTGCGTTGCCGACGAAACCTTTCGCGCCTTCCTGCTTCGCCGCCTCGCTGCCCACCGCCGCCGCATAGGCCATCATGTCCTGCATCTCGGCACCGGCACAGTGGCGCGCCTCCATCGCCAGGAACGCGACATCCGGCAGCACGACGCACATCTGATAGGCATTGTGCGCGGCGACGCAGCACGGCCCGAGCTTCTGCAGAAAGAGCGTCTCCAGGTCGGACAGCTCCGCCAGCGACCCGGTCAGGTAGATGATCGGCTCGCCGGCCCCGACCCAGCTTCCTTCGGGGAACACGGTGTCGATGTCGAATCTCGTGTCGCGGATCGCCGCGACCCGCAGCAGCCATTTGATCATCAGCCGCGGCGCCGAGATCACCGGCCGGCGCAGGAACACCGCATAGGTCACCCGCTTGTCACCGAAGCGCGTGACCACCTGCCGTGTGCGATTGAAGTAGCTGTCGGTCCGCGCGGCGATGTCGGCGGCAAGGTCCCCGCACCGGCACCCGCCGCTGACCTCGTCCGCCATCAGGACAATCGGACGGAGCAAGAAAGGCCCGGGGCTCCGCCCCGAACCCCGGCAGGGGCTCTGCCCCTGCACCCCGGCAAAGGCTGTGCCTTTGCAATCCATCCGTTTGGGTTTGGGTGTGGCGTGGGCGCCCACCGATGCTGCTGGTAAGAGCGAAGCAGGCGCCCACCCCACCCCAAACCCAAGTGAAGGGTTCCAAGGGCAATGCCCTTGGCGAGAGTCCAGAAGGCAGCGCCCTCTGGCGGGGTCCAGGGGCGGAGCCCCGGGGCCGCCTTCGCTTCATCGGATGGCCCTGGCCCGCCATCGTCGCCTATTGCGCGGCGATCGCCGGTACCGTCGGCTGCCGTCGTTCCTTCAGCTCCTCGGCCACCAGGAAGGCGAGTTCCAGCGACTGCTCCGCGTTCAGCCGTGGATCGCAGAAGGTTTCATACCGTTCCGACAGATCGGCCTCGGTCAGACGGTGTGCGCCGCCGATGCACTCCGTCACGTCCTGCCCGGTCATCTCCACGTGCACGCCGCCGGCCCAGGTGCCCTCTGCGGCGTGGATGTCGAAGAACCCGCGCACCTCCGACAGGATGGCATCGAAGCTGCGGGTCTTGAGATTCGTCGCGGTCGAGACAGTGTTGCCGTGCATCGGATCGCAGATCCACACCACCTTGCGGCCGGCCCGCTCGACGGCGCGGATCAGCGGCGGCAGCTTCGTGCGCAATCTTGTCGGCGCCCATGCGGCTGATCAGCGTGATGCGGCCCGGCTCGTTGGCCGGATTGAGAATATCGAGGATGCGCAGCAGGTCATCCGGCTCCAGGCTGGGGCCGGCCTTCATGCCGATCGGGTTCTTCACGCCGCGCAGGAATTCCACATGCGCGCCGTCCGCCTGGCGGGTGCGGTCGCCGATCCACAGGAAATGCGCCGAACAGCCGTACCAGTCACCGCTGGTGGAATCCACCCGGGTCAGCGCCTGCTCGTAGGGCAGCAGCAGCGCCTCGTGCGCGACATAGAAATCGGTCTCCCGCATGTCGCGCGTGGTCTGGCTGGTCATGCCGCAGGCGGCCATGAAGGACAGCGTCTCGTCGATCCGGTGGGCCAGATCGCGGTAACGCTCCGCGAGCGGCGAGCGCTCCACGAAACCCAGGTTCCACCGATGCACCTCGTGCAGGTCGGCATAGCCGCCGGACGCGAAGGCGCGCAGCAGGTTGAGCTTGCTGGCGGCCTGGAAATAGCCCAGCTCCATGCGCGCCGGATCCGGCGTGCGCGCTTCGGCGGTGAAGTCGGGCCCGTTGATGATGTCGCCGCGATAGCTGGGCAGCGCGATGCCGCCTTGGGTCTCGGTATCCGAGCTGCGCGGCTTGGCGTACTGCCCGGCCATGCGCCCCATCTTCACCACCGGCAGGGAGGCGCCGAAGGTCAGCACGACCGCCATCTGCAGCAGCACGCGGAAACTGTCGCGCAGCACATTGGCGGTGAAATCGGCATAGCTTTCCGCGCAGTCGCCGCCGAGCAGCACCAGGCTCCTGCCCTCGGCGGCGGTGGCCAGCGCCGCCTTCAGCCGCCGCGCCTCGCCGGCAAAGACCAGCGGCGGGATAGCGGCGCAGCTTGCGCTCGACCGCGTCCAGCGCCGCCGGGTCGGGATAGGTGGGGGCCTGCCGGATCGGGCGCTGGCGCCAGGAATCAGGGGTCCACGGAGTGCTGGATGTCATCGGCTCTGCTCCCGGCCGCCGATCAATGGCGGACCTGCGCCGTTATGGCCAAATTTTGCCCCGTGCGCCAGGGAAGGGAAAGTTGGGGCCGTGCCCAACCCTGCTAAACCTGTACACTGCACCGCACTGGCGTAGGCAGGCGCGGACGGGTGGTCAGTTTGCCACCGGCTCTGGGGACGGAAAACGGAGACACCGCATGGATATCATGCCCGGGTTCACTCTCATCGACATCGAGACGAGCGGGGCTCATATTCGCCTCAGGCATGGTGGCAGCGGGCCGCCGCTGCTGCTGCTGCACGGCAATCCACTGACTCATGTTGCCTGGCACAAGGTGGCGCCGCGCCTCGCCGAACGGTTTCACGTCGTGGCCGCGGACCTGCGCGGATACGGGGACAGCTCGGCGCCGCCGGAGGAACCCGACCATTCGAACTACTCGTTCCGCGCCATGGCGCAGGACCAGGTAGAGGTGATGCGGGCACTGGGCTACGGCCGGTTTCATGTCGCCGGCCATGACCGTGGCGGGCGGACAGTTCATCGCATGTGCCTGGATCACCCGGACAAGGTGATCCGGGCCGCGATCATCGACATCGTGCCGACCCTGGACATGTGGGCGGCCATGGACAAGGAAGGCGCCATCGGCGGCTGGCACTGGCCGTTCATGGCGCAGCCATACGATTTCCCCGAACGCATGCTGGGCGGCGTGCCGGCCGACTGGTTCATGCGCAAGAAGCTGCTGAAACGGACCGCCAGCCTCGACCATATACCCCCGGCAATCTGGGACGAGTATGTCCGCTGCTTCAACGCAAAGACCATTCGTGGATCGTGCAGCGACTATCGCGCCGCAGCAACGATCGATTGCGAGTTGGACAGGGCGGACCTTGAACGCAAAGTGCGCATGCCGCTGCTGGTGCTGTGGGGAAACAAAAGCAGCGTGGGACAACGGTTTGCCGACCCGCTCGGCATCTGGCGGCAGCGCGCGGAGGATGTGCGCGGGGAAGCGCTGCCAAGCGGGCATTATGTGAACGAGGAAGCACCAGAGCGGATGCTCGACTGGTTCCGGCGGTTCTTCACGGAATAGGCCTTTTGTCCCTTGGAGTACAGCAAATCACAGGCGCACGGGCGTCACGCGCTCCTGGCGGATACCCCATCGCCTGCCGCATGGGGGATCAGGAGCGAATGATGATCCCTCTTTGCTAGGACCAGCTATCCTTCCACCTCCGCATCCGGGTGGCCCGCAGCGAGCGCGGCCATGTAGCCGAGGATAAGGTCGCGGGAGCGGAAACGGCCGCCGTAGCGGGCGCGCTCCTCGCGTTGCACTATCGGGAAGGCGCCGAGCACGTAGTCGGCGGCGTCGCGATCGAGGCCGTAGAGGTGGAAGAACAGTGCGTCAAGCCGAGCACGGCGGCGCATTCGGTCTTCCTCGTCCCAGGGGAAAGGTGGGCCGGCGTAGCCCTGGTCGGCGGCAAATGGCTTCATATCGTGCGAGACGTAGGTGAGTTGCAGCACGTCCTCGCGAATGATCTGTTCGGCGGTTTTCGGGCCAAAGGGGCGGGCGTAGTCGCGGGGCGGGACCATGGGGGTTCGGTCTAGAGTTGTGGGCGGGACCATGGGGTCGTAACAGTTCGCTGAAAAACCCCTTGTTGCGACGCGGTGCACAATGATTCGATTGATCGTGCCAAATCAGGCGGGGCGGCGATGCGTGGCAGGTTGCGGATCAGGGCGGGATGTTTTCGTACGTCTCGCCGGAAGCCCGGGTGCCTCCCAAGCATCCTCTGCGGAAGATCCGGGCGCTGGTCCGGGATGTTTTGAGTGAGCTGAACCGTAGCCTTGGAAGGCTTTACGCTAGCGAAGGGCGTCCCTCGATCCCTCCGGAGCAATTGCTGAGCGCCTTGCTGCTGCAGGTGTTTTACGGCATTCGGTCGGAACGCCAGTTGATGGAGCAACTGGACTATAATCTTTTGTACCGCTGGTTCGTCGGGCTTTCACCGGACGACCCGGTCTGGGATCCGACCACCTTCACCAAGAACCGGGACCGGCTGCAGAACGGTGATGTCTTTACGAAGTTCATGATCAGGCTTCTGAACCATCCGCAGGTCAAGCCGCTGCTGTCGGACGAGCATTTCTCGGTGGATGGAACGCTGATCGAAGCCTGGGCTTCACAAAAGAGCTTTCGTCCCAGGGACGGTAGCGGCGACGACGATGACGGCGCGAACTTCCATGGCCAGAAGCGCAAGAACGACACTCACGCGAGTACCAGCGACCCAAACGAGCAGGCTTTACCGCAAGGCAGCCGGGCGGGAGGCGAAGCTCTGCTATATGGGCCACGCCACCATGGAGAACCGGCATGGGCTGGCGGTGGCCGGATTGGTCACGCACGCCAATGGCACTGCCGAACGCCGAGCCTCGGAGATCATGCTGAAGGCCAAAAGCAAAGCTGCCGGCCACCGCATCACGGCCGGTGAGGACAAGGCATACGATACCGCCGATCACGTGGCCAACCTTCGCGCCATCAACGTAACGCCGCATGTGACGCAGAACCAGTCCGTCACCAAGACCGGCAAGACCCGCAACAGCGCCATCGACGAACGAACCACCCGGCATCCCGGCTACGGCATGTCGCAATCGCGCCGCGCGATGATCGAGTGCATCTTCGGCTGGGGCAAGCAGCACGGCACCATGCGCAAGACCAAACATCGCGGCATCGGTCGCGTCGCCGCCAACTTCCTGCTCAATCTGATCGCCTATAACCTGATCCGCATTCCCAAACTGGTGCGCGCATGAGGGAGGCGTCTGTACAAATGCTGCCAGAGCCGTGGCGAAACTGGTCAAACGAGAGCCCGACATTCGCCGGTGCACGAACAAATCGGCAACAGACAGTTCCGGATGCAAGCGATTCACGTCGCTGGCCGGTTTTTCAGTGAACTGCTAGAGCTACTCGGATTTGGTGGTGAGATCAGAGCCGAGCTGCTTTCGGGCGCGAAGATTTACGATGTGAAGGAGGAGACGGATAGGTTCCACGCCGCCTGTAACATTGAACAATTTGGCATGCGTCATCGCTCAGCGGTGAAATTAGCGAGCCAAGATCACGACTGCTGCATACTCGCGGTTTCTCAGGATGGTTCCATCAGCGCCGTCTGGTGGGATCAGAAAGGCGTGTTTGTGAAGAGAGGCGTGAACTTAGTTAACATGAACATACCTTTGTCGTAACAGATTGTCCTGCCCAAATATCGAGGACCATTTCGGCTCCGAACCGCCTTGCCCGCGGTTGTTGGTCCGAGAGCGCGGGGAAAACGCTGCAGCGGACGTGGGCTCACAGTGCCGTGCGCAAACCAGAACACCGTCGAGCACATCCGCATTTCATAGATCGGTGAGCGCAACTTGGCCCGCCCCCTGCGGTTCCAGCATCCGTGGCCCCCCTACCTCCCCGCCGCCGCCAGCACCCGCATCGCCAGCTTGTAGTGCGGCCGATCGATCATCTTGCCGTCCAGCGCGAAAACTCCGCGCATCCGGGATTGGCGCGAAGGCATCCCGCACCCGCTCCGCCCATCGCACCTGCTCGGCCGACGGCGTGAACGCCGCATTGGCGATCTCGATCTGCTCCGGGTGGATCAGGATCTTACCGGCAAACCCATCCGCCGCCGCCGCTTCGGCCTCCCGGCGCAGCCCGTCGGGGTCGCGCGGATCGGGCCATGGCGTGTCGAGCGCCGGCACGCCGATCGCGCCGCCGCCGCCAGCACGGCTGCGCGGGCGAAGGCCGCCGCGGCGTTGTAGCGACCCATCCGGCCGGCGCGGCGCCACCCCCAGATCGGCCGACAGGTCCTCCGCCCCGAAGCAGATCGCCGCAAGCCGCGCCGCCACCCCGGCATAGGCGCCGAGCGTGAACACCGAGGCCGCGGTTTCCGTCACGATCGGCACCACCCCGACGCTGCCCACGGGCAATCCGGCCGCCGTCTCCAGCGCCTCCAGATGATGGTCCAGCGCGCGCAGATCGTCCGGCCCGGAGCATTTCGGCAGCATCACCGCCGCCGGGCCGGCCGGCACCACGGCGGCGAGATCGGCCAGATACCATCGTGTGCCGCGCGGATTGACCCGCACGATCAGGTCATGCCGGCGCCGGCACCGGCATCGCGCGCAGCAGCGCCGCCACCGCCGCGCCGCGCCGCCGGCTTGGCCGGCGCGGCCACGGAATCCTCCAGGTCCAGGATCACCGCGTCCGCCGCCGAGGCGATCGCCTTCTCGATCTTGCGCGCGGAATCGCCGGGCGCGAAAAGCGGGCTTCTCAGTCGCATGCGGGAACCAGCCGGCTGCTCCATGTAATGGGCAAACAATCTTGCGCCTTCGCACGGCGATATGCAAATCAGCGGACACAGAAGGCAAACCAAACCTGAAACAGGGAGACGTCCAGGGATGTCCGACACCATCCTGGAGACACACGGGCTGACGCGTGAATTCAGCGGCTTCGTCGCCGTCGACGACGTGTCGCTCGCGGTGCACGACGGGACCATCCACGCGCTGATCGGCCCGAACGGCGCCGGCAAGACCACCTGCTTCAACCTGCTGACCAAGTTCCTGCCGCCGACGCGGGGACGCATCAGATTCAAGGGGCGCGACATCACCGGCCTGCGCCCGGCGCAGGTGGCACGGCTCGGCCTGGTGCGCAGCTTCCAGATCTCCGCGGTGTTCCCGCGCCTGACCGGCGCTCGAAAATGTCCGGCTCGCGTTGCAGCGGGTGCGCGGCAACTCGTTCGACTTCTGGCGCTCGGAGAAGATCGCTGCGCGCGTTCGACGACCGCGCCCGCGCGCTGCTGGACGATGTCGGCCTGTCGGACTTTGCCGATACCGCCCGCCGGGCAGCTCGCCTATGGCCAGAAGCGCGCGCTGGAGATCGCCACCACGCTGGCGCTCGATCCGGAGATGCTGCTGCTGGACGAGCCGACCGCCGGCATGACGCATGGCGACGTGGACCGCATCGTGCGAGCTGATCCGCCGCATCCGCGCCGGGCGCACGATCCTGATGGTGGAGCACAACCTGTCCGTCGTGCAGGGCCTGTGCGACACCATCACCGTGCTGACCCGCGGCCGCGTGCTGGCCGAAGGCGACTACGCCAGCGTCTCGCGCAACCCCGACGTGATCGCCGCCTATCTCGGCTCCGACGCGCCCGAGGTGCGCTCGAGCCATGCTTGAAGTGCGCGACCTGAACGCCTGGTATGGCGAAAGCCACGTGCTGCACGGCGCGGCATTCGAGGTGCACGAGGGCGAGGTGGTCACGCTGCTCGGCCGCAACGGCGCCGGCAAGACGACCACCATGAAATCGATCATGGGCCTGGTGCCGCGCCGCGAGGGCACCATCCGGTTCCACGGGCGCGAGCTGATCGGCCTGCCGTCGGATGCCATCGCCCGCGCTGGCATCGCCTTCTGCCCGGAGGAGCGCGGCATTTTCGGCTCGCTCTCGGTGACCGAAAATCTGCTGCTGCCGCCGATCGTGGCGCCGGGCGGGCTGGACGTCGACACGATCTACGCGCTGTTTCCCAACCTGAAGGAGCGCGCCCACACCGCGCAGGGCACCAAGCTGTCGGGCGGCGAGCAGCAGATGCTGGCGATCGCGCCGCATCCTGCGCACCGGCGCGCAAAGATGCTGCTGCTGGACGAGCCGACCGAGGGGCTGGCGCCGGTCATCGTGCAGCAGATCGGCCGCACCATCCGCGAGATCAAGACACGCGGCTTTACCGTGCTGCTGGTCGAGCAGAATTTCCGCTTCGCCGCCACCGTCGCCGACCGGCACTATGTCATGGAGCACGGCCGGATGATCGATATGATTCCCAACCATCTGCTGAAGGCCAGGATGGACAAGCTGCATGAATATCTGGGCGTGTAGCGCCGCTATGCGTGCAGGCGTCCCGCGTGCAATCTGCCCATATTCATCCCGAAGGCACGCCTCGCCATGATGATGATCTTCGGCATACCCGCGCCGCTGCTGTTCGGGCAGCTTCTGCTCGGGCTGATCAACGGCGCGTTCTACGCCATGCTCTCGCTTGGGCTGGCGGTGATCTTCGGCATGCTGAACATCATCAATTTCGCCCATGGCGCGCTGTTCATGATGGGCGCCTTCGCCTCCTGGATGCTGCTGAACTATTTCGGCATCGGCTATTTCCCGGCGCTGATCCTGTCGCCGATCATCATCGGCATCTTCGGCATCGTGCTGGAACGGATGATGATCAGCCGGCTCTACAAGATTGACCACATATACGGGCTGCTGCTGACCTTCGGCCTGGCGCTGGTGATCGAGGGGCTGTTCCGCAACTATTACGGCAGCTCCGGCATGCCGTATCAGATCCCGCACATCCTGCAAGGCGCCACCAATCTCGGCTTCATGTTCCTGCCGATCTATCGCGCCTGGGTGGTGCTCGCCGCCCTCGTGGTCTGCATCGCCACCTGGGCGGTGATCGAGAAGACCTCCCTCGGCGCCAGGCTGCGCGCCGCGACCGAGAACGCACCGCTGGTGCGCGCCTTCGGCGTCAACGTGCCGCGCATGATCACGCTCACCTACGGCGCCGGCGTCGGGCTGGCCGCCTTTGCCGGCGTGCTGGCGGCGCCGATCTACTCGGTGAACCCGAACATGGGCGACAATTTCATCAACACCGTGTTCGCCGTGGTGGTGATCGGTGGCATGGGATCGATCATGGGCTCGATCGTCACCGGCTTCGGCCTCGGCGTGATCGAGGGGCTGACCAAGGTGTTCTACCCGCAGGCCTCCGCCACGGTGGTCTTCCTGGTGATGGTCGATCGTGCTGCTGTTCCTGCCGCGCGGCCTGTTCGGAAAGACCGCCTGAGATGTCGGTCTCGACCGCCACGCCGGAACTCGCCGCCACCCGCCCGGCTTGTTCGGTTTCACCCGCTCGCAGGCGATCGCATTCGCGGTCATGCTCGCTGCAGTGATCGTGCTGCCACACGTGCTCTACCCGATCTTCCTGATGCGGGTGCTCACGTGCCGCGCTGTTCGCCTGCGCCTTCAATCTGATGATCGGCTATGTCGGGCTGCTGTCGTTCGGCCACGCCGCCTTTTACGGCATGGGGGCCTATCTGGCGGCATGGACGATGAAGTACTGGCATCTCGACGCCGTCGTCTGCATCGCCATCGGCGGCGCGACCGGCGCGCATCCTCGGCCTGTTCCTCGGCTATCTGGCCATCCGCCGGTCCGGCATCTATTTCGCCATGATCACGCTGGCGCTGGCGCAGATGGTGTATTTCTTCTGCCTCGAGGCGCCCTTCACCGGCGGCGAGGACGGCATCCAGCAAGTGCCGCGCGGGCACGCGTTCGGCGTTATTTCGCTGGATAGCGACATGAACATGTACTGGCTGACCGCGGGCATCTTTCTGGCCGGGTTCCTGCTGATCCACCGCATCATCCACTCGCCGTTCGGCCAGGTGCTGAAGGCGATCCGGGAGAACGAGCCGCGCGCGATATCGCTCGGCTACCGCACCAACGACTACAAGCTGATCGCGTTCGTCCTCTCCACCGCGCTCTCCGGCATGGCCGGCGCCACCACCTCCATCGTGTTCGGCATCGCCACGCTGGACGGCGTGCACTATTCCCGCTCGGGCGAGGTGGTGCTGACCACGCTGCTGGGCGGCCTGGGCACGGTGTTCGGCCCGGTGGTCGGCGCCGCGGTCGACCACGGCATGGAGAACTACCTGGCGCAGTTCGGCGACTGGGTCACCGTCACGCAGGGCGCCATCTTCGTCGTCTGCGTGCTGGCGTTCCGCCGCGGCATCGTCGGCGAGATCGCGGCGGCGCTGAAGCTGTCGCTGTAAGGCGCGGGGCTCCGCCCCGAACCCCGCCAGGGCTCCGCCCCTGAACCCCGGCAAAGGCTGTGCCTTTGCAATCCATCCGGTATCATGTAGCAACGACCACCACAATATAGCGGCCTGCGGCGTGGCATTCTTCTACCATGTATGGGATGCCACAGCGAGACACCTTTCTGCTCATGGGGCTGCACCGGAAGCGGTCTCGGCTGGCCGGAGAGATTGGATCGGCAGAGTTGGCCATCGGCAAGCAGCGGGAAGCCCTTGCCCAGATTGACGCTGTGATCAGGCTATTCGAGCCGCAAACCAATCCCGAGCTGATTCCTTCCAGACGCCCCGTGCCGCGCGGGCTCTATTTCCGCCACGGTGAGCAAGGGCGCTTGTGCCTCGCCGCCTTACGGGAAGCAGCCCAGCCGCTCACAGCGCCGGAGATTGCGGAATACGCGATGCTGGCGACGGAGCTGCCAATCGAGAACCGGGCGCTGCGAGCGAAAATTATCGAGCAAATCCGCGGCGCGCTGGTCAGGCTTGCCAAGCGGGGGATGGCTAGGAAGGTGGTTAACAGGCCGGATACGTGGTGGGAGTTGGTGCTCTAGGCCGTGTGGACGGATTTAACCAGCATCAGCCCGCACGCAAAACTGATGATTGCTGAGTAGCTGATGTCGGTTTTCTCGCAGCGCATGGCGACGCGTTTGAAGCGCTTGAGCTTGCCGATCGCCTGCTCAATGCGCGCCCGCAGTTTGTAGAGACGCCTTGGAAAAAAGCGTCCTCTCTGCTTGGAGTTTTCGCGACGCGGGATAACCGGTGTGATGCCGCGCGCGAGTGCCGCCGCTCGATTGGTCTTGCTGTCATAGCCCTTGTCCGTCATCGCAATGCGCGGGCTGATATCTGGGCCGATGTCGAGCGACGTCTCGAACTGTGTGCTGTCGCTGACCTCGCCACCGGTCAGGTGGAAGTCGAGAGGATTGCCGTCGAGATCGGTCTTGAGGTGGATTTTGGTCGAAAAACCGCCGCGCGAGCGGCCGAACGCTTGGCGATGCTGCCCCCTTTTGCCCCGGCCGCCGAGACGTGGGCGCGTGCTGTCGTGCTGTCGAAGAACTGGACCAAGTGTGCCGTCTGGCTGCATTCCGCCAGAAGCTGGAAGAAGGCCTCGAATACGCCCGAGCGGCTGAGCCGCCAGAACCGCTTCCATACGCTGTTCCATTTGCCAAATTCGCTGGGCAGTGCGCGCCAGGTGATGCTGTGTACCGTGAAGTAGTGGACCGCTTCCAGGAATTTACGGTCATCATGCCCTGGCTCTCCACGGCTCGATTGCGCCGCGTCAAACACTTCGAGCACGATCGACCAGTCGCGCTCCGTCATTCCCGTCAGCATGTCCGGCTCCCTGTTGCCGGTCACGCAGTGATTCTAACAAAACCCAATTCGGGAATCCGTCAGAAATGCATGTCAGGGATTCCGTCCACACAGCCTAAAGAGGTTTAATTTGCTCGATCATATCTTCGGTATATGCAATGTCGGCATTCCAGAACCCCAACAAGACATTGATGTTCTTTTGTATCCAAGTTTCCAGGAGTTGCTCGTCAGTAGGCTTTAGCTGACTACCGCCTACAAACCCAAAGGGGCGTGCACGTTCCCATCTGATTAAGGATAAGGTCTGGCATTGTAGCCTACTTTGACCCTGATATCGTGTGGATAGCCGTCCCTTTGCGACACCCATACGACGAAAGGTAAATTCGTCGTCTGCGGTCGAAGATTCGCCATCTCAAAGGTCGCTTGTCCCTCTGCCCGAGTTTGGGACAACATTGTTGCCCGCTCCCTGTCCAACGATTACGCTAGTACGCTATAAATTCACTTACAAGTGGTCATTGGGGAGCGAAGCATTTTTCATATCAACGTGTGTGTTGCCAATACCCACACGAATCCAGAGATGGCTGGCAAGCCATCGCCAGTCCCATGACGGCCTGGACCTGCCGCCCATTATCCACCCGGCGGTGATCCTCGCGCCATGCGCTTTCCTGGGCATAGCGGACCAAATAGGCGCCCGCGATATGATGATGGTGGCCGATTTCCGCCCGGCGCATCCTGGAGAAAAACTCCTCGGCGCCATTCGTGTAAACTCCGGTCCCGGTGCTGTAGAGCTGCCCGTGGTCGATCCGGTCCATCGCGAAGCGGGCATGCAGGTCATTCCATGATCCGGCTTCATCCGCGATCAGACGGGTGTCAGTGGAAACGCGGGAGGCAATCCGTCCCAGCGCCGCACTCTCTGACCTGAACACGGCCGGCAGGGTGCTGCCGCCACGCTCGCGCATCACGACGACAACCTGGCGTTTGCCGTTCTGGTGCTTCGCCAGCCGCCGATCGCGCCGGTTTTCGCGGTAGTTGGCAGGCTTGATGTAGCCGCCGAAATAGCCGCCATCGACCTCTACCGTCTCGCCCCGCCCGCCAAGCCGCATGCCCTTCATCTCGGATGCCATCGCTTCGCGCAGCTTGTGGGCCAGCACGAAAGCGGTTTTGTACTGGCAGTCCAGATCACGGGAGAGCGCCAGGGCGGACTTGCCTTTGACTTCATTGCAGAAGATGGCGATGGCCGCGAGGTAGTTCCGCAGCGGCATCTTGTGGAACGCGAACAGCGTGCCGGACGTGATCGAAAAATCCTTGCGGCATGCCTTGCAGCGCCAGCGGGCCGAACCGTTCGCCTTGCGGCAATCATAGACGGTCGGGCATTCGCAATGCGGGCAGATCGGCTTGCCCTCGGTTGCTGCCCAGCGGATGCGGATGAAGGCGGCTTCGGCTTCCTGATCGGACATCCGCAGCACGGCTGCCAGGGAGAGGGTCCGGGCCTTTGTTGACAGGAGGAAGTGCTGGGCCATCTGCGGCGTCCGCTAGGTTTCTGCGGAATACCGTAGCTATCTGGCATCGCGTAGTCAACAGAAATCTTGCATATTCCGCAGGAAATTGGATGCGGAGCACAGATGACCCATCGGGAGAAAGAATGGGGAACCAAAGCTAGTCGGTTCTTGAAAGCGGAGCTGAAGCGGGCTGGAATTGGCTACAAGGAACTTGCCGAACGGCTGAATAAGCATGGGTTGCAGGAAACCGAGACCTCGATCACCGGGAAGCTGGCGCGTGGAGCCTTTGCGGTCAGTTTCTTCCTTGCTTGTTTGACTGTGCTGGAGATGGAGGGAGTGCGGCTGGAGGACTTATGATTCACGGGGTCCCAATCCTCACCCAAAACATCTTATCCGATTCTATTGACTTGACTTGTTCTATATCAAACAATACGTTCGTGATCGTAAATGCCCTTTCTAGTAGTATAGCACCAGCTGGTTGATGGTCCCTATCCTTGACGCGGAGAATAATCTTAGGACTGTCACCGGTATTCCCGAGAAAATAGTTGCTGGATATTTGCCACCCAGGAATGTTTTTAAGAGCTCCAGTAAGTGCAGTAGCGGTGTTATTGCAAATCAAACAAGTGATATCCCTTTCGATCCCGATCGAATATAGCTCATTCATTGGCGGCAATGCATGAGACCTAATAATCTCTCGTTGGCTATCGGTTATTAGCCCGAAGTTTCCATTTGAGAACTGCGTAAGAGGCTGATTTGATTCGATGATTTGGCGATCAGCCTTTTGGTCTACTGGACACGCATTGGTTGGATGTTGAGCAGCCTGAATGGGTCCTCCTGGAGCTTGGTTGGTTCGGGTACAGCGTGAAGCTATGCGCGAGGCGTAGCGGCACACGCATGGTGTTGCGGGTCAGGGTGCCGAGATGGGCCATGAGGCCGGCGAAGCCCATGACGCGCAGACCGCCGGCTGAGCGCTTGGTCGCCTTCTTGGTCTTGGCGAGTTCGGATGGCTCGGTGCTGACGATGGGTGAGGAGCGTTCTGCCCTCGTGGCGGTAAGCCCGGTGTCATGGAACAACAGCGGTGCCAGGGCGTGCCGCAGATGCCACTCGACGTGATAGGCGAGCATGCACAGGAAGACGTGGGCGCGCACGCGCGGTGCGGTCCAATGGCGGATCGGGCGGATATCGAGATCGACGGTCTTCAGGCTGCGGAAGGCCCGCTCGACGCGGGACAGGTCCTTGTAGGCCTGCACCGCTTCATTCGCATCGAGCTGCTCGGCCGGCACGGATGTGCGGATCACGTAGATACCGTCGAGACGAGCCTCCTGTTCTATCTGCTGCGTCCGACGCTGGAAGGCGAAGTGGCCATCGCGGATCGCCACGGCGAAGTGCTTGGCCATCTTCCGGCTGTTCACCACGCCACCGACCGCCAGGCCGATCTCGGCGGCACTGCGCAACGGTGAGTTCCTGCGGCGGACCTGCGCCTGGATGCGGAGCAACTCGCGTTCGGTGGCGGCCAGCAATTCCTCCCGCTTGCGCGCGCGTTCGGCGGCGAGTTCGCGGTTGCGGCAGACAATGAGCCGTTCGCCGGGGAACATCTCGGGCGCGCTGATCTCGGCCAGGTCGCGCTCGTCGAACAGCGACAGCTGCAACGGCCCGTTCTCCGCCGCCAACGCTTGAATGGCCGGTGCCCGCAGGCAGGTGATCCAGTCCACGCCGGCAGCTTTGAGGTCTGCGTCGATCCGCGCCGAGGTGATCATGCCGCGGTCGCCCACCAGCACCACGCGGTTGATGCCGAAGCGGTCCTTGAGCTTCTCGACCTGCGAGCTCAGCGTCGCCGGATCGGCCGTGTTGCCATCGAACACCTCGACCGCGACCGGCAATCCGTCTCGTGTGCACAACAGCCCATACACGATCTGTGGGCGGTCACCGCGGTGATCACGGCTGTAGCCATGCTGCGCCAGCGGACAACAGCGGCCCTCGAAATACGATGAACTGACGTCGTAGAGCACCAATACGCCATCCTGGAGATGCCGCCTTGCCAGGCCGTTCTCAATCCGCTGCTGGTGTTCGAGCAGCCAGTCCAATGCCTCGTATGCCTCGCGCTCCTTCACCTCGCCCAGGCGCAGCACCGCGCCCAGGCTCGATGTCGCGGTCTCCTGGTCCACCGCACGGACAAACCCGAGCTTGGAGCGCGGCGTGATCAGCCGGTCCACGACCATCGCCACCACCAGATCGCAATGCCGCCGCGACGCCGCGTCCCTTGCTGTGCTCAGGATCAGCCGGTCCAGCGCGATCCGGCGCAGCATGCCGAGCGCCGCCGCGACGTGGCCATGCGGCAGTGATCGCTCCATCCGCATCTCGTGCGGTCCGGTGCCGATCACCGTGCCGCCCTTCAACAGCGCCTTCAGCCCATCGATCACATCGCCCGGCAGCTTGCTCAGGTTCGCCAGCGTGCGCTTCTGCGCGCGGCCGTGTTCGTCGCGGAAGCTCTCCCGCAACAGCACCGCGGGCGGCGACGTCCGATTGGGCACCGTCTCGATGAACATGCCCGAAATCGAATCACATTCCGGCCGATTGGGGAATCCCTACATGGACACAAAATCAAAGGCGCACGAAGCCAACCCTCGGAAAAGAACCGTCGTTCAAGTCAACGCAAGTGAAAACTTTGGATTAGAGTTTCCCTTCCTGCGCTATTTGCGCGTAGCTCAGCCGCAACCCGAGCATTATGTTCGTCACTCCACGCAAGATACCCGGAGTAAAATGCTGCAAAAATGAGTGCGCTTGCCTTTAGAGTTCCGCGCCAGCGTCTTGGGACGTTCTCAAGACTGCGCTTGGCCCAAGGCCAATATCGTTCCGCAAATTCCTCTATGCCTAGCAAGCTGCCCGCGCTTACTAACGGCCACCAATGTACGAAAACGCTGCCGAAATAAAGGTAGAGACCCCCCATATGTCAGACTCCGCCCATTTCTTCGCGAAATCGTCAAGGTGGACATCTCGGCATCGCGATGAGACAGCGTTCACGGCGTATCTCCGCAACGGTAGGTGGCGTCTGGCTTGCCTTAAAGCAAAATTCCCGCAGTGGTCGTTACTATATGATACCGAATCCATCTGTTTGGGTTGGGTGTGGGGGTGGGTGCCTACGGTGCTGTTGGTGAGAGCGAGGTAGGCACCCACCCCCACACGCAACCCAAGTAGCGGGTTCCAAGGGCGAGCCCTTGGCAGGAGTTCCAGAGGGCAGCGCCCTCTGGCGGGGTTCGGGGCGGAGCCCCGCGCCTTACCGAAGCAGCCCCCGCCGCGCCAGGTTCCGCATCAGCGCCCCGGCCCCGAAGCTCCACGGCTCGCACGCATCGGTCGGCGCCATCCGGTTCACCAGCCGCCCCAGCCCCGGCGCCGCGATCGTAACGATGTCGCCCGTACTTGTGCGTGAACCCCTTGCCCGGTGCGTCCCGATCCTCGACCGGCGCGAACATGGTGCCGAGGAACAGCACCGCGCCGTCCGGATAGCGGTGGTGCGCGTTCACCATCTGCGCCACCAGGTCGGCCGGATCGCGGCTGATCTTCGCGATCGACGACGAGCCCTCCAGCACGGAAGCCGTCCGGCCCCTCCACCCGCAGCGACACCGTCGTCCGGCGGATGTCGTCCAGCCCGAAACCGGCATCGAACAACCGCAGGAACGGCCCGATCGCGCAGGAGGCGTTGTTGTCCTTCGCCTTGCCCAGCAGCAGCGCCGAGCGGCCCTCCACGTCGCGCAGGTTGACGTCGTTGCCCAGCGTCGCGCCGACGATCCGCCCGGCCGATGACGACCGCCAGCACCACCTCCGGCTCCGGGTTGTTCCAGGACGAGGCCGGGTGGATGCCCGCCGTCCATCGCCGGTGCCGACCGCGGCCATCGGCTGCGCCTTGGTGAAGATCTCGGCGTCCGGCCCGATGCCCGACCTCCAGGTACTGGCTCCACGCGCCCTGCTCGATCAGCACCTGCTTCAGCCGCGCCGCCTCAGGCGATCCCGGCTTCAGCTTGCCAGATCGTCGCCGACCAGCCGGTTCACCTCGGCGCGGATCGCCGCCGGCGGCGTCCAGGTCGCCGCGCGCGCGCTCCTCGATCACCCGCTCGAGCATCGAGACGGCGAACGTCACGCCGGCGGCCTTGATCGCCTGCAGGTCGATCGGCGCCAGCAGCCAGGGTCGGCTTCGGGTCGCGCGTCCTCGGCGCGGCGTGTTGGCCAGCACCTCGTCGAGGCGAGCCGATCGGCTCCCCGGCAGCCGCACGCAGCGCCGCGGCCGGGTCGGCCGCCTCGCACAGATCGCGCATGGTCGGGAAAGGCCGGCGGTGATATCCAGCAGCTCGGCGCCGCGGACCGCGACCACGGACGGCCCCGCCGGCTCCGGCCGCCAGACCCGCCCCGCCAAGGCCGCGCTGCGGCATCCTCGGGCAGCACCGGCTGCAGACGTCTGCTGTGGCTCGGCCATCCCGTCTATCTCCCCCGGCTGTAACGCTCACCGCCTCCCCATATACTACCCGCAAGATCAATCCGAACGAGGGACCCCCATGAAGCGACTGTTCGGCGGCGCCTCTCACGAGGCACCCACGGAAGAATTCCCAGTGACCCACACCGAGGAGGACTGGCGCCACCTGCTGACCCGGCGCAGTTCCGCGTGCTGCGCGAGCACGGCACCGAACGCGCCGGCAGCAGCCCGCTGAACGTGGAAAAGCGCCACGGGCAATTCGTCTGCGCCGGGTGCGGCCAGACCTGTGTTCACCTCCGACACCAAGTTCGAGAGCGGCACCGGCTGGCCGAGCTTCTGGCAGCCGATCGAGGGCGCCGTCGGCACCACCGAAGACCGCAGCTTTTTCATGACACGCACCGAAGTGCATTGCAGCCGCTGCGGCGGCCATCTCGGGCACGTGTTCGAGGACGGGCCGAAGCCCGACCGGCGAGCGCTATTGCATGAACGGCGCGGCGATGAAATTCGACCCGACCTGACGCTCCCGCCCTTAACAGACGCCGGCGGCGCTGTTATCGTCCCCGAACGATAACCAGAATAAGCGGGGTCCGGCCATGCGGACGCGCCTGTCGCGCCGCGATGTGCTTACGATCGGCGTGGCCGGTGCGGCGGCGTACGCGATACGCGGTGCCGGACATGCGCGCGCAGCCGGGGCAAACCTGCTTCTGTTGCGGGCGACCTCGCCGGTACCGGCGTTCGATGCCTATTTCACCACCATCCTCGCGCCCTCGTACGAAAAAGCCACCGGCATCAAGGTCGCCTACGAGCTGATCAGCCCCGACAAGATTCAGCCGCGGGTCGCTTCCGCGGTCGCCAGTGGGGCAGGCCCCGATATCGCCCTCAATCTGTCCTATTGGTCGTCCCGCTATGGTGACGCCTTTGCCGACGTCACCGATATTGCCGTACAGATCGGCAACGAATCCGGCGGCTGGCACAACGCCGCGAAGGAAGTGGCCGTCATCGACGGCAAATGGAAATCGATCCCGTTCAGCAATGTCGGTCAGCTTATGAACTGGCGGCTGGACTGGTTCGCGCAAGCCGGCTGCGAAAAATTCCCCGACTCCTGGGACGAGTTGCTGCACGTGGGCACGAAGCTTAAGCAGGTGGGCCATCCGTTCGGCTCTGTACTGGCCGGCGGTTCCCGGGATAGCCAGGGCTGGCTCTATCCGTTGCTCTGGTCCTTTGGCGGGCGCGAAGCGGAGCCGGACGGCAAAACGATCGCGCTCGATTCCGATGAAACCGCCGGCGCCGTCGATTTCTGCCGTGCATTCGTGCGGCAAACCATGCCCGAGGACGTGCTCAACTGGACCGACGCCTCCAACGAGGTGGCGTTCTTCGCGGAACGGATTTCCTGCACCAGCACGTCCGAAACCACCTTCTACCCGGCAACCAAGGACTCCCTCCGAATTGCCGGGATCACCGGGCGGGCGCTTAATCCGCTCGGATCGAAGGGCCGGTTCCACGTGCTGGCCCCGGGCAGCCATTCGGTCTTCATGCACACCGAGAATTTGCAGGCGGGAAAGGATTTCCTGCGCTGGCTGATGCACCCGGATCAGGCCGGCCCGTGGTACGCATCAGCAGGCGGCTACTACGCGCCGTTCCTGAAGAAATACGACGATGCGCCGCTATGGCACGTGGAGCCGCGCAACCTGCCCTATCGCGATTCCCTCGCCACGGCGCACCTGCCGGGCTGGCCGGCGCCGATCGGTCGCCCGCGGTCGGACAGTATCGCCAAGCACGTCATCGTCGATATGTTCGCCAGAGCCTGCACGGGAGAATCCACAAAGGACGTCATCGCCGCCGCAGTGACGCAGTTGCGGCAGATCTATCGCTCCGCATCCTGACCTGACCGCAAACGGAGCAGCAAAGATGTCCTGTTTGTGCAGAGCGTGACTTGTCCAACAGGGCAGCTTTTCCATCAGTGTTTTCCTGTTCGGCTGGAGCGGCGTTTTCAATCCCCGGCCTGATGTGCAGCCGGCGCATCTGCGTAAGCTCGTTCTATGCGTGCCACGCTTAGCCATACGACCCAGCCGCCGGCGATCCGTCCGCGTCATACTGAGCATCACGTACTGCGCACAAGTCACGCGCGTCCCACAAACGGCAACGCAGCGATTGACGGCGCTCGCCGAAACCAGCAGCCTTGACGCGTGCGGTTATCGAAAGGGCGATCGGATGCGAGCCATCTCTGGCACCGGATATACGCTTCTGCTGAGTGCGATCGTCGCCGCCGCAATACCGTTATCCGCCACCGCGGCGCCGTTCCAGTGCGGCCGAAAGGGCGGCGACTTCACCTATGGGCTGGAAGCCAACGTGGCCGGGCTGGACATGCAGGCCTCGTCGGCCGCTTCGACCCGCGACGTAGCAATGAACATTTACGAGACGCTGGTCACCCGGGACGAGCACATGAAACCGCTGCTGCAACTGGCGCAGTCGGTCGATACCGATCCCGACAACAAGGTGTTCACCTTCCACCTCCGGCCGGGCGTGCATTTCCATAACGGCAACCTGATGACCTCGGCCGACGTGCTGGCCTCGTTCCAGCGGTACCAGCGCGTCGGGATAGACCGCTCCATCCTTGCGCCGGTCGATCATTTCGACACCCCCGACCCCGCAACCTTCCGCATCACCCTGAAGGAACCGCATCCCGCCTTTCTCGAGAGCATGTCCTCGATCACCGTACCGATCATCATCATCCCGAAAGAAAACGTCGATGCCCCACCGCAGCAACTGCCGGCGGTCGGCACGGGACCGTTCCAGCTCGTGCAGTTCGTGCCGGACAGCTACGTCAAGCTCAAGCGGTTCGACGGATATTCACCTGATCCGCGCTACAACGATGTGGACGGGTTCGGAGGCTACAAGGTCGCCTGCCTCGATACGGTCACGTTTCGCATGGTGCCGGAACCCGGCGCGCGCGTCGCCGGCCTGGAAACCGGGGAGCTGCAGGGGGTGGAAGATGTACCCGACGATCGCGCAGAAGCGGCTGGCCGCCAACAAATCGATCAAGCTGCTCAAGCTGGATGATTTCTGGCTCAACGTGACGTATCCGAACTGGTCGCAGCCGCCGACCGATAACCTCAAATTCCGCCAGGCGGTGCAGGCGGCCGTCAACAACGCCGATATCATGCAGGCTGCGACCGATGGCTGCATGGAAACCCAACCTGTCGCTGCAGTACCCCGGCACGACTTATTACACGGAGGCCGGGAAAGAACTGCTGGACCAGCACAACCTCGACAAGGCCAAGGCGCTGCTGAAGGAAGCCGGCTACCACAACGAGAAGGTGGTTCTGCTGACCAACAAGGATTACCCCGTGCTGTACAACTCGGCACTGGTTATGGCTGAGCAGCTCAAGGCGGTTGGTATCAATGCACAGCTTCAGGTGCTGGACTGGCCCAGCGCGCTGCAAATGAGCATGAAGGGCAGCGCACCCTGGAACTTCTTCTTCACCGGCTGGATCACTTACGTGGCGCAGGGCGGAATGCAGACCTTGCGGCCGATGGCGGAGCCGAACCCGGTGTTCACCTCGCCGGGCGGGAAGGTGCCCGAGCAGTTCATGAAAGACTTCAACGAAGTTTCCAACGGGACCACACTGGTGGATCGCCAGGCGGCGTTCGCCGATGCGCAGAAGATCGCGTTCCAGAATGTCATGGTGATTCCGTTCGGTGTCACGCCGAAGATACAGGGCGTGCGGGCGGACGTGGAGCACTATGTCCCGTTCTACAACCCGCGTATGTACAACGTGTGGTTCAGCAAGTAGCTCTGCACGCCGATCGGCGGCCCCTCGGGCTCAACCCGAGGGGCCGGCGATCCACTCCTGCGCCCGCTCTGACGAACGCTGCCTTAATCTCCGCTGGCAGCCCAGGCATGTGCATGAACCAGGCCGTCGTCGTACCTCTCCGGTCCGACCGCCATCGTCGCGGCTTCGGCATGGAACTGCGTCGCCTCCGTACTGCCCGCCAAAGCGGTGGTTGACGACCGCCCTCCGGAGATGGTCATGGCGACGGCGTCGAAATACCCCACGCCAACTTCGCGTTGATGCCGGGTCGCCGTGTAGCCGTCGGCCTCCGACGCGAACTCGGCCTGCTGCAGCTCGGAATAGGCTGCCATCCCATGGGCTGCATAATCCCGCGCCAGGGTGAACATCGAGTGATTCAGGCTGTGGAACCCCGCCAGCGTGACGAACTGGAACCGGTATCCCATCCGCGCAATATCCCGCTGGAACCCGGCGATTTTCTCCGGCGCCAGCTTCTTCTTCCAGTTGAAACTTGGCGAACAATTGTAGGCCAGCAGCTTTCCGGGGAAGTCGCGGTGGATCGCTTCCGCGAACCGTTCGGCCTCATGCAGATCGGGCTCGCTCGTCTCCCACCACAGCAGGTCGGCATAGGGCGCGTAGGCCAGGCTGCGGGCGATCGCGTACTCCACGCCCATTCCGGGCCGGATACGGAAGAACCCCTCGGCCGTCCGGTCGCCGCTGATGAACGCCCGGTCCCGTTCGTCGATATCGCTGGTCAATAACTGCGCCGAGTGCGCATCCGTCCGGCACAGCAGCACGGTCGGCACGCCCTCGACGTCCGCCGCCAGCCGCGCAGCGTTCAAGGTGCGGATATGGTGGCTGATCGGCACCAGCACCTTGCCGCCAAGGTGCCCGCATTTCTTCTCGGATGCGAGTTGGTCCTCGAAATGCACGCCCGCCGCACCCGCCTCGATCATCGCCCGCATCAGCTCATACGCGTTCAGCGGCCCGCCGAAGCCGGCTTCCGCATCGGCGATGATGGGCGCCATCCAGTACGTGCCGTCGGTGCCCTCGCTGCGAGCGATCTGATCGGCCCGGCGCAGCGCGGCGTTGATCCGCTTCACCACCGCCGGCACCGAGTCCACCGGATACAGCGACTGGTCCGGATACATCTGTCCGGCCGTATTGGCATCCGCCGCCACCTGCCATCCCGACAGGTAGATCGCCTGCAACCCGGCCTTCACCTGCTGCAACGCCTGGTTTCCGGTCAACGCGCCCAGGGTCGGCACATAGGGCTCGGTGTGCAGCAGATGCCAGAGCCGCGCCGCTCCCATCTCTGCCAATGTGTGCTGGACCCGGAACGAACCGGCCAGCCGTTCGACATCCGCGGCGGTGTAGTCGCGGCGGATGCCGG
Source organism: uncultured Pseudomonadota bacterium (assembly GCA_963810715.1). Lineage (GTDB taxonomy): Bacteria > Pseudomonadota > Alphaproteobacteria > Acetobacterales > Acetobacteraceae > DATDIC01. The sequence goes on from CAWEOZ010000011.1 coordinate 52,365, forward strand.
CAAACCGCTCCGGCTCGCGGAAGGGCGCTGGCCATGCCGTCCGGCAAATGAGTCGGGATCGAGGTGGGGCGCATTGTGCTGTCTCCTGTTTCGTTTGCACGATCGGTCAATAATTCACATTGCATGTGCGAAATTCAGCAGGCATTCAGGAGTCACAACGGAATTAAGTCGCTGGCTTCACCAAAGCGGTGCCAGATTTGTAAAGGCTGTAAAGAATGGCGCGAGCCCTGATCGGCCGCACAGTGCGGCGCCTGCGGACCGAGCGGGGCCTGTCCCAGCAAGTCCTGGCTGCACGCCTCGGCATTTCGCCCAGCTATCTCAACCTGATCGAGCATGATCAGCGCGGCATCACCGCGTCGCTGCTGATCAAGCTGACCGAGACGCTGCGGGTCGATCTGGGCGCGCTGTCGGGCATCGCGGAACGGCAACTGGAAACCGGCCTGCGCGAAGCGTTCGCCGATCCGCTGCTGGGCATCGAGCCGGTGCCGGATGCGGACCTGTCATTGGTCGCCGCATCCCCGGCCGCGGCGCGGGCCGTGCTGGCGCTCTATCGTGCCTGGCGGGTCGCGCGCGAGGAATCCGCCGGCATTTCGCTTCCCTCCGGCCGGAGAATATTGCTCCCCAACGAAGAGGCGCGGGACTTCTTCGATGAGCACGCCAACCACTTTCCCAGCTTGGAGGTTTCCGCCGAAACCATCAGCTCCAGCCTGGCTGTGTCGCCGCATGAGATGAACCACGCCATCGCCGAGCGGCTGCGACGGGTTCACCGTCTCAGCGTGACCGTGCAACCGCTGCGCGGCGCGCTGCGGCGCTACGACCCGGCCGCGCGCAGCCTGACATTGTCCGAGGCACTGCCGCGCGAAAGCCGGGGCTTTCAGATGGCCTTCCAGCTCGCATTGCTGGAAGCGCGGGAACCCGTGGAGACGATGCTGCGCGACGCCACGCCTTCATCTCCTGAAGCGGCGATGCTGATCCGCGTCGGCCTGTTGAACTACGTCGCCGCCGCGGTGCTGATGCCGTATGCCCCCTTTCTCGGCGCCGCCCGCAGCCTCCGTCACGACATGGAGGCGCTGGCCGCCCGGTTCGGCGTCTCCTACGAACAGGCCTGTCAGCGTCTCTCCTCCATGCAGCGTTCCGGCGAACGCGGCGTGCCGTTCTTCTTTCTGCGCGTCGATCCGGCCGGAAACGTATCCAAGCGCTTCTCCGCGGCGGCGTTTCCGTTCGCCCGCTATGGCGGGTCCTGCCCACGCTGGGTCGTGCACACCGCGTTCCAAAGCCCGGGAGCAGTGCAGGTCCAGGTGGCGGAACTGCCGGAAGGGGACGCCTTTCTGTGTTTCGCCCGCGCCGTCACCCGGCCGATGCAGTGGGGCCAACCGCGACCAGTCCATGTGGTCGCGATGGGATGCGCGCTGACCTATGCACCCGAAATGATCTACGCAGACGGGATCGATCTGGCGCGCGCCCGCGTCGGGATCGGATTGTCATGCCGGCTCTGCGACCGCCCCGACTGCCGCAGCCGCGCCTTTCCCCCACTCGAACACCGCCTGGTGCTGGACCCGCTGACCACCAGCGCGAGCCCGTATAGGTTCGAGCCAACGAATTGAACCCGCTCGATGGTTTCCTCGTATCGTAACGCGCTGATTTTTAAGCGCAAAAGTTTTCTGCGCAAGAGGAAGAACCGTCTCCCCGATCCGTCAGAAATTCGCGCTCTTGAATCCAAAGGAGAATTTCGCCAATTCGGAATTTGCTCGGTTTCAGCGACTATCGCTGTCAGTCGGCCGATTTTCAAAATCCCCAGAGAGAACGGCGGCGGCGCCCCAGCAGAGAAAAGACGGTCAGAGTTGGCATCACATCTGGAGGCGATGCGAGCGCGGCTTCACTTGTCATCCGCAGCAGGGGCGGGTCATTTGAGTTTTGCACAGAGTTTCTCTCGATCGATCAACCTCACTTGATGCCATTCTTCGGCTGCAATGAACTTGCTATCCGCTCGATTTGTTAGGGCCATGGCTTTTATCAGCAGCGCTTCCATTTCCTTAATAGCGCTGTGCGGATCTATTGAGTTCTGCAGTGGCATCTTGGCCTTCAAGATCTGCAACCCACTCTCGTCCTTCGCTTTGAGAACCTGTTTGAATCCGAACCAGCAAAACCGATCCCATTTGTCCTTGTGTTCATCTTTCAGATGATCTTGTAGTCTTTTCCCGAGAGTCTGTCTTCGCGTGAGCCCTGCGTAGTGCGGCCCGTAGTTGCCGTACAAAATGTATATGCCGCGCTGACCTCTGAAATCAGTCATCCGAAGAGTGCCCGCGTTCCATCCTTGTCGTCCAAGAAGGCAAAACTCGCCCTTCTTCCCCTTTCCGGGAAACCAATTGATTTCGTCAACTTTCCAGAAGAGACCGAAGGCATAAATCGGTGATTTTGGACCAGCCATCTGTAATCCCCTCACTTTGGGGCTCAAGCCCCGACGTTCTTTATGTCCTAAACAGCTTCACCAACTCTGCCATCGGCCGGAACAGCTTCATCGGCTCGTCCGGAAACGGCAGAAAGCTTTCCCGCTCATAGAAGCGGAGGGCTGCCTCATCCTTTGCATCGACGATAACGGCGAACGATGCGATCTCGCTACGGACTGCGCGAAACAGAGCGTCGGCAAGCAGGAAGCGGCCGTAGCCTCGTCCTTGATAGGCGCGGTCGACAGCAAGCCGGCCCAAGAGCGTCGCTGGAACGAGTGGATACCTGGGAAGTTTACGCGCGATGTCGACCGGGAGTTCGATAAGTTTCACGCTGGTCGCCGAAAGCGTGTAGTAGCCGCCAATGGCACCGTCTGACAGCACAAGCACGAATGGCGCTGCCATGTTCTTGCGGGCGTCCTGCCCTGCCTGGCTGCGAAAATAGTGATCAAGTGGTTCGACGCCACTGACGAATGAGTTGCGATCGTGATGCGAACCAAGCGCCTCGACCCGAAGCGATCCCTCCGGCCCGCCCTGCACAAGCTATATGCCAGTGGCTTCGCGATAACGGCGCACCGTGTCACGCAGGCGATCGTTGACGGGCTTCGGATTCAGCAGCGCATCGACAAACGCTTGGCTGTCGCGCAACGACAGTTCGAGTTGCTGGTGTTCCTCAATCGCCCGCCGTGCAGCATCCTGGACGCTGGTCAGCACGAAGTCTGTGACGGTCCGTCCCTGCAGGGCCGCCGCACGTTCGATAAGCATCTTCTGCTCCGCCGTCACACGTGTCTCAAGACGCTGCGCGCGGGTCCGACCGCGGGCTGATTTCGAGGCTGCGTTTGCCATGGGCAATTTCTCCTGCCTCAAACGTACGGCCAATGCCCGGCCATTTCAAGGGCCCAAACGGCCCAAACGGCTCACGGGTTTTGTCGCGGAAAAGCGCCGAAAAGGCTAAAAAATTACCCCTTATACCAACCCGCTCAGACATTGACCGTTGCCCATCCCTGGTGCCGATGGAGCGGATGCGGTCTGGATCGTTGATCAAGCAGTTCCAGGCCTCGGCGCAGGCCTGGAGGATGGCATCGTAGTCATCCCAGACACGGGCGGAGAGCTTGTTGGCGCGCAGGTATTCCCAGACGTTCTCCATCGGGTTCAGCTCTGGCGAATAGGGCGGCAGCGGCAGCAAGATGATGTTGTCGGGCAGCTTCAGTTCGCCGCCGGTCTGGTGCCAGCCGGCGCCGTCGCAGATCAACACGGCCAGTGAGCCTGGCGTGACCTGGGTGCTGATCTCCTGCAGATGCAGGTTCATGCACTCGGTGTTGGCGGCTGGCATGATGATGGCGGCGCCCGACGCCGCGTGCCGGGCAGATGGCGCCGAACAGGTAGGCGGTGTCGTGGCGGTTGTCGCGCACCATCGGCGGGCGCGAGCCGACCGGCGCCCAGACGTAGGTGTGGCTGCCTTTCTGTCCGACTCTGGCCTCGTCCTGGAACCAGATCTCGAGCGGCGTGCCGGCGGCTCGGCCGGCACGGCTTGCTTGAGGCGGGCGGCGAAGTTTTTTTAAAAGCCTCCTGCGCCGCCGCATCCTTCTTGGGATGAAACGGGCGTGGTTGCAGCCGGGTCAGGCCGAGCTTGTGCAGCCATCTGCCGATCGTGTCTTCATGCACCGTCACCGAAAAGCGCCGGGTCACTTCTGCGCGCAGATCCACGCAGCGCCAGCGCACCACCCCGTGGATGGTCGGGATCGGGGCCGGCGATAACCAGCTCGCGCAATTCGGCCATTTGCGCTTCGGTCAGGCTGGGCTGCGCACCGGGCGCGGTGCGCGACTTCAGGCCCTCGACCCCGGCAGCGTTGTAGCGATGCACCCAGTCGCGCAGCGTCTGCCGGTCCATGCCCGCCTGCCGCGCCGCCTCGGATCGCGAGCGCCCTCCAGCACCATCGCGATCGCCAGCAGCCGACGCACCTGCGCGGCGTCGCGGCTCTTGGCTGCGATCGTGCGAAGCTCCACTGGCGTGTGGTCCATGCGGGTGATTTTGACCGCTGCGCTCATCCGATCCTCCACGGCGGCGAATCGGCGATGCGCCCCGCCACCACCAGCGAACCGTACTTATCAGCGTTTGGGAATACACGAGAAGTCGTGCTCAGCGCGGGTTGGTATTACAGTGCGTTTTCTAGAACTGAGCCGGCCCGGAAAAGACCGTCAGCGCTAGAGCTAGAGGTCAACTCTGACGGTCTTTCTGTTTCGAGGCAGGTGGCGATTTAAAAAAGACCGTCAGAAATACCGTCAAATCATCCAGCTACGGGAAAAACGCAGGCTGCCTGACCTTTCGAAAATCTCTTCGTAACGTGTTGCAAGACATGGCCTCTGAACGGACGATGTATCGTTCGCAATTCCATAGCTATATAAGCCATTGAATTATAAAGAAGAATATTACTTGAGACATGCACTCCTCACTCCCGCTCCATTGTCTCGGCGCCCCGTGGTCGAGCCCGGTTCCGCCTGCCACACTCACCCGGCACAGGGGAAAACTGCCATGAAGATCGCCCGCCTGCAGACCGACATCCTCAGCATCCCGGAAGACGACCCGCTGGCCAACGCGACCGAGCGCGAAGGCGCCATGCGCCCGGTCGTCACGCTTCGTCTGCACACCGATGACGACATCGAAGGAATCGGCCTCACTTTCTACGGCGGCGCCCTGAGCGGAGCCCTGCGTGCGGCCGTTGACGCGCTGGGCGCATTGACTATCGGTGAAGACCCGCTGCGCCCCGAAGCCATTGCGCACAAGCTGCGCACTGCCGCCGCCGGCTGCGAACCGGGCGGCATTTTCACCCTCGCCGCCTCGGCGATCGACATGGCGTTATGGGACATCAAGGGCAAGGCGCTCGGCCAGCCGATCTGGAAGCTGCTGGGCGGTGCGCGCGACCGCGTGGCCACCTATGCCTCCGGCTCCTTGCGGCGCGGCCTCACGCACGACAAGGCCGCCGCGGCGGCGGCGCATCTGAAGCAGACGGGCTTTCGCGAAATGAAGACCCAGATGGCGCTCCCCGGCGCGCCGACCGTTACCGATGAACTCACCCGCATCCGCGTGGTGCGAGAAGCGATCGGCCCCGACATCAAGCTGATGTGCGACATCAACCAGCGCTGGCGGCCCGAACAGGCGATCGATATCGGCAAGCGGATCGAGCATCTCGGCCTGTTCTGGCTGGAAGACGTCACCGCCGCCGACGATTACGCCGGCCTGGCGCGGGTCACCGCGGCGCTGTCCACCCCTGTCGCCGGCGGCGAATACGTGTGGGGGATCGTGCCGTTCCGCCACATGATGGAGGCGCGCTCGGTCGATATCGTCATGATCGACCTGGTGCGTGTCGGCGGGGTGACGCAATGGATGAAGGTTGCCGGCATGGCGGAGGCGTTCAACCTGCCGGTGGTCAGCCACCTGATGCCGGAGTTCCACGCGCATCTGGTCGCCGCGATACCAAACGGCCTGACGGTGGAATACATGCCGTGGATGCTGAAACTATTCCAAGAGACCCCGCCGATCGAGCACGGCGAACTGGTGCTGCCCACCACGCCCGGCTGGGGGCTGGCGTACGACCCGCGTGCGCTGGAGCGCTTCAAGGTGGGATAAGCCGTATCGCCAACTTCACCCGTCATTCCCGCGGGATCCCCCGTCATTCCCGCGAAAAGCGGGAATCCACCTCCCAGCCGGCGATCCCTGCCTGCTGGCAGACGCGCGCCGGCAGTCCCCCATTTTGAACGCGACCGCGGCTAATCGGCCGCCGAGATTGGCCGGCAGCCACCTACCGTATATACCGAAACCCTCGCACCGCGGAGGACTAAGTCCATGGCCCCCCAAAGCATGAAGGCGCGCATCACCGAGGCGGCAGGCTTTCTCGCCGCGCTCGATCAGAGCGGCGGTTCCACGCCGGGCGCGCTGCGCCTCTACGGCATTCCGGACACCGCCTATAGCAATGAGGCCGAAATGTTCGCCCGCATGCACGAGATGCGGGTCCGGGTGATCACAGCGCCCGCCTTCACCGGCGACAAGGTCATCGGCGCGATCCTGTTCGAGCGCACGATGGACGGCGAGGCTCAAGGCAAGCCGGTCCCGTCCTATCTTTGGGAAGACCGGAAATGCGTGCCCTTCCTCAAGGTCGACAAGGGCCTGGAGGCAGAAAGCGACGGGGTCAGGCTGATGAAGCCGATCCCCGACCTCGACGCGCTGCTCGACCGGGCGGTCAAAGCCGGTGTCTTCGGCACCAAGATGCGCTCGACGATCGACCTGGCATCCGCGAACGGCATCGCCGCCATCGCGCGGCAGCAGTTCGAGATCGGCGCCCAGATCGCCAGGCGCGGCCTGGTCCCCATTCTGGAGCCGGAGGTGCTCATCAAGAATCCCGAGAAGCCGAAGGCGGAGGCTCTCCTGCGGGATGCGCTGGCCCGCCATTTGGATGCGCTGCCGCCGGACCAACAGGTGATGCTGAAGCTGACGCTCCCGGACGTTCCAGACCTCTACAAGGACCTGATCGCCCATGACCGGGTGGTTCGCGTGGTTGCCTTGTCGGGCGGCTATAGCCGTGCCGATGCCTGCCAGCGCTTGGCCCGCAACCACGGCATGATCGCCAGCTTCTCGCGCGCTCTACTGGAGGAGCTGCGGGTTTCCATGAGCGACGCGGAATTCAACACGGCTTTGGCCCAGGCCATCGACGAAATCTACACGGCATCCACCGTAAAGGCATGATCGTGCCAACCCACCCCAGCTAGCCGGCGCCCCTGAAGGGACACTAATCCGTAACCCCGCGCTTCCCCGTCATTCCCGCGAAAGCGGGAATCCACCGGTAACGCATGCAACCACCCTCGCGACGTGGATGGCCACCTGCGCGCGCATGAACAGGGAAAATCACGCCCACCCGGCCTCAATCCCACCCCAGACCTTACCGCCCTGCACGCAAGCCGTTGAATATGAAACAGCCCGTCACCTCTGACACGCGATCAGCACCATCATCGGCCGCTCCATCTCATCGGCCAGCGCCGGGCGGCCCGCCACCTGCTCGAGCGTCGGACGCCACTCCTCCACGCCCCGAACCGCAAACCCCGCCCCGATCAGCGTGTTCAGCGTCGTCCCCAGTGTCCGGTGCTGCTTCACCACCCCCTTGGCGAGCCAATCCGTCGTCCGCGCCCCCTCCACCGCGTAATGATCCACCGGCCAGGTGCGTGCGCCGTCCTCCCGCGTCAGCCAGCCCGGGCGGGTGGAGGCCATGTAGATCGGGTGCTCGATGGTGAACACGAACCCCGCCCCCGGCGTCAGGGCACGGAACAGCATCCGGGTCAGCCGCGCGAAATCCACGATGTAATGGAAGGTCAGCGAACTGAAGGCGAGGTCGAAGGCGCCCTCGGGCAGTTCCAGCGTCTCCAGGTCCGCGCGCGCATACTCCACAGCGGGATCGTTCGTGTCCGCCTTCGCCCGCGCCAGCATGTTCTCCGACAGGTCCAGGCCAAGCACATGCGATGCGCCCTGCATCCGCGCCCAGCGTGCGAACCAGCCGAACCCGCAGCCGAGATCGACCACCCGTTGGCCACGGAGGTCCGGCAGCATCGCCTGGATGGCAGGCCACTCGGGCGCGCCATCGAGTCCATGAACCGATCGGCTCAATCCGCTATAGCCGGCGAAAAAATCCGGCGTGTCGTAGATGTTCTGTGCCACTGTCTAGCTCCATCTTTATGCCGATGGACGAGGCACGGATAACAGGCTGACCTCGTCCGTTTCCAGCAACGCCAGGGGCGCGCGAGACGCGGTGCTAGCTGAGTATCGTCATGCCTGCCATTCCTGGACATGCCGATTTATACGACGGATTTGCTTGAGCATAGGCACCGGCCATTGTGATGATAGCGCATCGGTGATTACAGTCGCGCCGACCTGCCGACGCCGCGATCGCCTCGTATCCTGCGCTGCAACAAAAGAGCCTGACAATGCACCTGGCACGTCGTCATCTGTTTGGCAGCCTCGTATTCGTGGCCGCGCCCGGCGTTGCGCGAGGCACGACCGCACCGGCCAATCAACCACCGCCTGCGCGGACCGGGCTGAAGACCCATTTCAAGAACAGGACGGCCGACTGGGACGTAATGTTCCAGAAGCGCTTCGTGCGCATGATCGTGCCATACAGCCGCACGCTGTTTTTCCGCAACAAGGCGGTGGTCTACGGCACTGCAGCGAACGGTGGGGAGCTTCTGGAGAAATGGATCAACACCACGTTCAAGACCGGCGCACGGCCAGTCACGGTCGAATTGTCTCCCGTCTCGCGCGACCGTCTTATCCCCGCCCTGCTTGCCGGCGAGGGCGACATCGCCGCGGGCGACATCACCATCACACCGGAGCGCGCCAAGCTGGTCGCCTTCACGACGCCGGTGCTGCGCAACGTGCAGGAGATCATCGTCACCAGCGACGATGTGCCTGATATCACCAGCCCCGAGGCCCTCTCGGGCATGACGGTGACGGCACGGAAAGGATCCAGCTTCGAGGAAAGCCTTGTGGCGCTGAACCAACGCCTTTCCGCAGAGGGAAAGGCACCTGTCAAGATCGTCGACGTGCCGCCTGCACTTGAGACCGAGGACCTGATGGAAATGGCCGCGACCGGTCTTGTACTTGCCGTGGTCGCCGATGATTGGATCGCCAATCTTTGGGTCGGTCTGATCCCAGGGTTGAAGATCCACAAGGCCGCGGCAATTCGACAGGGTGGCGATATCGCGTGGGCGGTGCGGCAATCCAATCCGCAGCTCCTCGCCCTGTTGAATCGTGCGATCGCCGAGGTGGGCGGTTCGGCGGAGGCCATGCAGAACCGCACGACGATCTACCTACGGAAGCTGAAGGCAATCCACAGTTCGACGTCTGGGCCGGAGTTGCAGAAATTCCGCGCCACGCTCGCCATCTTTGAACGCTACTCGGACCAGTATGGCTTCGACACGCTTATGCTGATGGCGCAAGGCTATCAGGAATTGCGGCTTGACCAGAACGCCAGGAGCGCCGTCGGCGCCATCGGTATCATGCAGTTGATGCCGGCGACTGGACAGTCGCTCGGGGTAGGAAATATCCGCACGCCGGATCCGAACGTGCATGCCGGGGCGAAATACATGCGCCGTCTGCTCGATACCTACTTCAAAGGTAGCCATTTCGACGAGCAGAACAGGAACCTCTTCGCCTTCGCCGCTTACAACGCGGGACCTGGCAAAGTTCGTTCGTTGCAGGTGGAGGCAAAGAAAGAGGGGCTCGACCCGAATGTCTGGTTCGACAACGTGGAACGTGTTTGCGCCGCCCGGGTAGGCCAGGAGACGGTGCGCTACGTCCGCAACATCTACAAATACTACATCGCCTATACGCTTATCCAGGAGGCCGATGCTGCCAAAAAGGCGGCGATGCAGGCGGTGTCGAAAAGCAATTGAAGGACCGGGAATTCGCGGCCCGTCATGCGCAGACGAAGCGGCTGAACCCGCAGCCGAGATCGACCACCCGCTTGCCGCGCAGGTCCGGCAGCATCGCCTGGATGGACGGCCTCCCCCTACCCTCGAAACTCCGCCGGCCGCAGCAGCCGAGCCAACCGGTCCAGAATCCCGTTTCGCCATCCGCGGCTCATCGCCGGTGAAGAACCCGTGCGCCACATTCAGATATTCGTTGATCACCACCTTGGCCGGTGGCCCCTCCGACATCCCCAGCTCCGCGGCACCCGCGCCCACCACCGCGCGCAGCACTGGGTCGATGCGCGCCAGCGGCCATTTCGCCAGCCCGAACTGCAACGCCACCCGCATCAGACCGCCAATCGTCTCGCGGCAGATGCGGTCCGGACGAATGGCTCACGCTCGGCTTCGCCCACCGAATTCCAGATCGCGGCGCCGTCCGCCCGAGCCCGCGCGATAGTTCCTCTGGTGTTCGACCCGATCGGACCAGTTCGACCACGCGCTGCCGAAACTCCGGCGCGTATGGTGCGTGACTCCTCGGCATCGCAGCACCTCATCCTCAACTGGAAAGGTGTCCACGAAAGCGGGTCTACTGCAGCTCCCCACGATGACATAGCGCTGGGGAGCATAGTGCCGGGGCTTACCTCGGGCTTGGGTGCCGAATTCGGCGTTTGTCGATCGCTATATCGGAGGCTCCGGCAACAGAAGGCCGAGCGGCCAGAGAGGGCCCACCGGAATGATTTCGAACGTCATCATGTTGGCCCGTCCCAACGGCAGGCCTTCCAGCAGCTTGTGCGCCTCGGCTGGCTCGGTGACGTTCATAAGAAATACCGCACCGGACCCGTCGGTCTTAGCAAACCACTGGTCAATCTTGCCCGCTAGTTGCAGGCGTAGCGTGTCGCGCGCCTCGAAGGGCATGACGGCTGGTCTCGTTTCCGCCGTAGCCTTCGCGGTCCAACTGCCAATCGCCAAAACCTTGGTGGTCAGCGCCCTTGCCGCCGCCATCTCCGCGGCGCCCGTGCTCGATCTACTATCGTCCGCCATGATAATCAGATCCTTTCAGTGATTGGCTGCTGGTCGGGATTGTTCGGATAATTGACGAAAGTGCCGTATGCAGAGGAGCCAGGCCGCCAGATCGCGCCAAGGCGGGCGCGGGGCTTGTAGACGTCAAGGCGCCGGCGATGAGACCGGATAAGAGGGCGACAGAACGATGACATCCAAGACGTCGACCTTCCGAGTTCGCTGAGAGATGGCGATCGACGATCAAATAACCGATCGTGGAAGATAGAGCCCTGCCGCGTGGGACCGGTTATCGTCAGGCCTGTGCGCCGTTGAGGACGCCCGCATGAGCGCGCGCGAATTCACCGACGGTCATGGACCTTCGCCCGGTCAACTTCTCGACGTTGTGGTCCGATCCGGACATGTGGCCGTTCTGGTAGTCGAGCATCGCCGCCGCCGAGATGCTGCACGATGTAGGCGGGAACCCCCATTGTCTCGAGCGATGCGCAGTACTCGTCGACTGGAAGGTCCTGGAAGACAATCTTGCGACCCAGCGCCTCGGATAGTTCGACCGCCATCTGCTCATGATCCATCTCGACCGGGCCGGAGATCGGGATGGTCGTTCCGATATGTTCGTCGGGACTTTTCAGGAGCGCCGCGATGGCGCGGCCTTGATCATCCGCCGCGATAGGTGAGTGTCGCCCCTTCCCGACCGGCATGCGCAGTATGCCCTTTTGCAGAAACGGCAGTTGCCATGGATAGAGCAGCCATTCGAGGAAGTAGGTCGGCCGGAGATGAATCACGGACAGCCCCGACCAGTTGAATACTTGTTCTGATATGAAACTGTCTCGACGGGAGTTGCTCGTGGACTCGCGGTTTGCCGACCGCTGGGAGAGGTTGATGACGAGCTTGACGCCCGCTTCCTTCGCGGCCTGAGCGACGTTCACGGTGGCATGGATGAGGCCCGGCTGCACGGGCCAGACAAAATAGGCCGCATCGACACCTTCCATCGCCGTACGGATGGTGTTGATCTCGAGCAGGTCACCGATCACGACCTCCGCACCGAGCTTCTCCAGGGCGTCCGACCGAGCATCATTCGTGTGGACCATCGCGCGGACGCTGAAGTCCGAGCGCAAGCGACTCCCTGACAGCGGCGCGTCCCGTATCTCCGGTCGCACCCGTGATGAGGACTGTTCGTCTATCGCTGGCAGATGACACGGAAGCCTCTCTGCAAAACGCTCAACGCCGATTTGCCGTGCACCCTAGTGCCTTACGTAACTTACCGAAATGTCGTATATCCCTCGTTTCGGGTCGCGAGGATCGAACATGCTGACAGTCGGCTTCGTCGTCACGCCTGGCTTCACCATCATGAGCCTCGCCGCGCTGTCGGTTTTCGAATTCGCCAACTGCAGTGCGGAAAAGAGGCTCTACGACATTCAGGTTTTGTCCGAAGATGGCACGCCAATTCCATCGGCTTCCGGCACGTACCTGGAGACGACTGCCTTTGGCGATCGGCACTTCGACACGGTGATCATCGGCGGCAACACCCGTGTCATCCCGACCTCGTCCAATCTGCTCGCCTTCGTCTCAGCGACCGCGAAGACGTCGCGCCGGGTTTCCTCCATCTGCACCGGCGTCTTCACGCTGGCGGATGCAGCCCTTCTCGCCAATCGCCGGGTCACCACTCACTGGCTTTTCACCGAAGAGTTGAAGGCGCGCTTCCCTGAGGTTCGATTGGAAGCGGATCGCCTTTACATCGTTGATGGATCAATCTGGACAGCGGCCGGCAACAGCGCGGGGATAGACCTGACGCTCCACATGCTGGAGAACGACTATGGATCTGATCTGGCACGCTCGGTAGCTCGCATTCTTGTGGTCGATTATCAGTGCTCAGGAGGGCAGTCCCAGCACTCGGCATTGCTGGAGAAGCATCCCAAATCGGACCGCATCCAAGATGCTCTGGCTTATGCCCGGCGCAACTTGCGCGCTGCGCTTTCGGTTGAGGACCTCGCACAAGCGGCTGGACTTGGTCCGCGTCAGTTCAGTCGGGCATTTCGGACCAAGACTGGCATTTCGCCTGCCAAGGCAATCGAGACCCTTCGACTCGAAGCTGCGCGGTTGATGATCGAGCAAAGCCGACATCCTGTCGAAGTCGTTGCCCATGAAGTCGGATTCGGAGATGAGGAACGGATGCGCCGGGCCTTTCTCCGCGTCTTCGGTCAATCCCCGCAGGCGTTCCGGCGAGTGGCACTGGGCAAGACGCACCGGGGAATTAGCCCGAGCTTCCGGCGTTTGCGAAGCGTAACCTCTTGACTTAGCGCCACATTGGATCGGCGAGGGGCCTTGATACTGGCTACAAGGTGAGGCCGAGAAGGACGAGTGCCTTGTGCTGGACCGGCGTCGGCCTGGTCAGCACGGTGAGCGGATAGTGCGGCGTGATCGCGGTGACGACGGTGTTGCGCACCAGCGTCGCGAGGTCAGCCAGCAACGAGCGAAAGCTGTGCGCCGGCAGGCCGTCCTCGGTCTGACCCGTGGTCTGCTTGGTGACTGCGGCGGGTGAGCGTTGCGCCTGTGCCACCACACTCGCGCGGCGTGCTTCGGCAGTTTCCTTATCGGTGTCGTCGAACAGCATCGGCGCCAGGCGCTGACGCATGTGCCACTCCAGGTAGTGGGCCAGCATGCAAAGAAAGACATGCGCACGGACCCGATCGGCCAGCCAGTGATACACAGGGCGAACGTGCAGATCGACAGTTTTGATGCAGCGAAAGGCGCGTTCCACGCAGGCGAGCGACTTGTAGCTGCGCACCGTCGTCGCGTCGTCGAAGGTCTCCGCCGGCAGACTGGTGCGTATGACATAGACACCGTCGACGGCCGCCTCTGCGGCAATCTCGGCGGTCTTGCGTGCCAAGCTGAAGGCGGTATCGGCGATGTTGAGATCGAAATGCTTGGCCACCTTGTATTTGTTGATCACCGCACCGACTGCGAGGCCGATCGCGGCGGTGCCGCGTAGCGGATCACGCCTGCGAGCGACCGCGGCCTGGATCCGAGCAAGTTCACGTTCGGTGGCGGCGAGCAGGTCCTCGCGCTTGCGGGTGCGCTCGGCGGCGAGATCGGGGTTGCGGCAAACCACCAGGCGCTCGTTGGGGAAGTCGGGTGCGGTGATGCTCGCCATGTCACGCTGATCGAACAGCGAGAGCTGCAAGGCACCACTGTCCAGTAGCGCCCTGATCGCCGGTGCGCGCAGCGCGGTGATCCAGTCCAGGCCCGCCGACGCGATGTCCTCGGTGATGCGTGCCTGGGTGATCATGCCGCGGTCTCCCACCATAACGACGTGGTCGAGGTGAAAGCGCTGCTTGAGTTTCTCGACCTGTCCGGCGAGCGTCATGGGATCGGCGGTATTGCCCGCGAACACCTCAATGGCGATCGGGCAGCCGTCTGGGGCGCAAAGCAGGCCATAGATGATTTGCAGCGTGCCTTTCTTGCCGTCGCGGCTGTAGCCACGCTTGGCAAGCGGGCAGCAGCGTCCCTCCATGTAGCTTGACGAAACGTCATGGAGAACCAGGGTGCCATTGCTGAGATGGCGCTTCGCCAGCGTGGCCTCGATCGCAGGCTGGCGCTGAACAGGCTGGCGCTGAAGCAGCCAATCGAGCGCCCGGTAGAGTTCGTCCTCGTCCACTTCGCCAGGCCCAAGCACCTCGCCGAGGTTCGATGCCGCGGTGGCGGGCGACAGTGCGCGCGCGGCAGCCAGTTTGGATGCAGGATCGAGAATACGCCCGATAAGCAGCGCACGGATAAGATCACGGCAACGATGACAGGGCTGACGATACGGTCAAGGCCGATCCTGCGGGCGGTGCCGGGAGCGGCCGCGACGTGGCCGTGCGGCAGACTGCGAATGACGGTGAAAGCTTCACGCTCCGCGGCGATGACGGTGCCACCCTTCAGCACCCCGCGTAGACCTTCGATGTAAGCCGCCGGCCAGTCCGATAGATTGCACAGTGTACGCTTACCAACTTTGCCGTTCTCGCGATAGCTCTCGCGCAGCAGGATGGCCGGCGGCGAGCTCCGATTCGGGATGGCTTCGATATACATGGCGAAGCCTGAGCACATTTGACGCCCCGGTACAAGTTATCAAAACTTAGCAGTTCGCTGAAAAACCCCTTGTTGCGACGCGGTGCACAATGATTCGATTGATCGTGCCAAATCAGGCGGGGCGGCGATGCGCGGCAGGTTGCAGGATCAGGGCGGGCTGTTCTGCTACATTTCCCCGGAGCACCGGGTGGCGGCGAACCATCCGCTGCGCCGGGTGCGGCAGTTGGTTCGCGACGTGCTGAAGGAGTTGAGCCCGAGCCTGGGGCGGCTCTATTGCAGCGAAGGCCGTCCCTCGATCCCGCCCGAGCAATTGCTGAGTGCGCTGCTGCTGCAGGTGTTTTACGGCATCCGCTCGGAACGGCAGTTGATCGAGCAGCTCAACTACAACCTGCTGTTTCGCTGGTTTGTCGGTCTGTCGCCGGACGAGGCGGTCTGGGACGCTACGACGTTCACCAAGAACCGCGAGCGGCTGCAAAGCGGTGACATCTTTCAGAAGTTCATGACCCGGCTGCTGAACCATTCGCAGGTCAAGCCGCTGCTGTCGGACCAGCATTTCTCGGTGGACGGCACGCTGATCGAGGCCTGGGCGTCGCAGAAGAGCTTCCGCCCGAAAGATGGCAGTGACGGTGATGGCTCGGACTTCCATGGCCAACAGCGCAAGAACGATACCCATGCCAGCACCACCGATCCCGCGAGCCGGCTTTATCGCAAGGCCGCCGGGCGCGAGGCCAGGCTGTCTTACATGGGGCACGTCACTATGGAGAACCGGCATGGTCTGGCGGTGGCGGGGAAGGTCACGGAGGCGAATGGCACGGCCGAGCGGCGGGCTTCGGAAGCGATGATGAGGGCCAAGCGCCGGGAAGCTGGTTGCCGCATTACAGTCGGTGAGGACAAAGCTTACGACACCACGGATCATGTGGCTGCATTGCGCGATCTGGAGGTGACCCCGCATGTGGCGCAGAACGATGCGGTGAGGAAGACCGGCAGGCGGCGGCGCAGCGCGATTGACGGCCGCACCACGCGGCATGCCGGCTACGGCATGTCGCAATCACGCCGCGCGATGATCGAGTGCATCTTTGGCTGGGGCAAGCAGCACGGCACGATGCGCAAGACCAAGCACCGCGGGATTGCCCGGGTGGCAGCCGACTTTCTGCTCAATCTGATCGCCTACAATCTGGTCCGCATCCCGAAACTGGTGCGCGCATGAGGGAGGCGTCTGTACAAATGCTGCCAGAGCCGTGGCGAAACTGGTCAAACGAGAGCCCGACATTCGCCGGTGCACGAACAAATCGGCAACAGACAGTTCCGGATGCAAGCGATTCACGTCGCTGGCCGGTTTTTCAGTGGACTGCTAGCCCGTCCTATTCATCGCATTGATGGTCGCATTGGTGTCTGACGATCGGGCGCAGCGCCGCGCAGCGCCTGTTGCATCGCGATGTCAGTGTGGTTGTCTGGTTGGTGACGGCGTTGGGTGTTGGCGGGATCGGGTGCGGGAGGCGACACGCGCCCCGCGTTTCACGGTCCGGCGGGCTGGAGGCTGGTAGCGATGCAGCGGAACAGCATCGCCTCCGGGCAGGCGACGGCAAAGGCGATGCGGACCCGTGTGGCGGTCTCGGTGATTCGGCCGGCAATCTTGAGCAGCCGCATGCGCAGCGTGGTGAACTCGGCGGTCGCCAGCGGATGCGACCTGGCGATGGCGTCGCGCACCGTCGGCAGCAGCCAGTAGGCGGCGGTATGCAGCACGAGACGCACCTGGTTGGCGCGTGCCGAGCGACAACTGGTGCGGTCGGAGGCAAGCTGGCTCTTGTGCAGCTTGATCAGGTTCTCGGCCTGGCCGCGCGCGCAGCAGAGCGTGTCGTATAGCCATTCGGCGCTGCCGCTCCTGAGGTTGGTCACGACGTAGCGGATGTCCAATCCCTGAGTGCTGGCCTGGATCCGTGCCGCCACGCGCCGCTCGCAACCCCAGGATTTGGCGCCGTAGCAGGTCTCGGTGTAGCGGCGCATGACCATGGCCTGGGCTTCGGCGCGACGCACCCTGACATCGTCGGCAGCGGTCTCCACCAGACGGCTCAGCACGGCGTTGCCCGGCAGGCCGAGCACGTAGTTCACATCGTTGGCCTCGCACCACGCCATCACCTCGGGACGGCTGCAGTGACCATCGCCGCGGATCGTCAGCCGCGTGGTCGGCCAATGGCTGCGGATGCGGCGTGCCAGCCGACGCAGATGACGGCGAACTTGGTCCCCGGATGGGGTCTTGCCGGGTCGCAGCAGGACCGCCACCGGGCGGGCGGTGGCGGTCTCGTAGACGTGGATCGGCAGGAAGCAGCGTTCGTCGTAATGCGCGTTGAACAGCGAAAGCTGCTGATGGCCGTGCATAACGTCAACGGTGTCGTCGATATCCGGCGTGACCGCCGCCGGTGGTCGGGGATAGCTGGCGCAATAGGCATCGATCATCGCGTAGGTCATGCGGATAACCTCGCGCAAGGTCGGCGCATTCTCCCAGCGCGACAGCGTCGGTTGCGAGCCCAGATCATCACCGGTATCGGGCAGCCGCCCGCAGGCCAGTTTGAAGCCGGGATCGGTGCGCAGTTGATCGAGATCGTCGGCATCCTCATAGCCGCAGGCGATGGCGAGCATGCGCGCGCGCAAGAGGTCGACCACACTGTGCGTCACCAGCAGCGGATTGCGCGGATCGGCGATCAACCCCGCCAGCCGATGGGCAATCCCGATACGTCGTTCGGCAGCAGCCAAAAGCATCACGCCGCCATCCGAGGTGAGACGGCCGCCATCGAACGCCGCGGTGAGTTTCTTGCGTCCGACGGCCGGAAACCAGAACGGCTCAATCGTATCGTCGCGCATGGCGGGTGTGGCTCGGGATGATCGGGTGAACGGAGTGGTCTCGACACCCAATCCGTAAACAAGATCAGTCCCTTATGCGACACCCGCCAGCGAATCCCAGCTATGCTCGTGAATAAGCGCGGCTAAGGATGTGTTCCTGGAACCTTTTGACAGTGTGACAGTACACCTGCGTGCCGCGCGATCTCGCGCAAGTAGTCCGGGTAGTTGACCGAATTTAATTGAACACCAGCAGGTCTACAATCTCATTGATCGCGATCAAACTCCCCGATCGGTTCAGCCCTGACGCATCGCGTATTCGTATCACTCGGCATCGCCAGCGTAAATATCGCAGCTACCTGTCTCCCAGTACACACCATACCCCTCTTCCTTTCATGCTCGAACCCGTAAACCTCCGGCAGGATGAAGATCGCCGCCAGCAACCCGACCAGCGGGAAAATGGCGGTGAACGGCGTCGCATTCGCCTGCCCGCGCCCCGCCCGGCAATCCGCTACGCTTTCGTCATTCTCCGCTCGCAGTCGGCCGCCGCGAGGCGCCGGGGTTGCAGTTTGGTGCCGAGCCCCGGACCCTTCATGGGATAGACGAACCCGTCGCGTATCTCCGGCAGTTCGGTAATCACCTCCCGATACCAACCCGTCGTGAACGCACGCACCGTCTCCTGGATCAGCGTGTTTGGACAATTGAGCGAAACATGCACCGAGGCGGTCAGCACCACCGGGCCGGTACAATCGTGGGGTGCCACCGGGCGGTCCCACGCCTCCGCCAGAGTCGCGATCTTTTTCGCCTCGCCGATCCCGCCGCACCACGACAGATCGAGCATCACCACATCCAGCGCGTCCGCCTGCAGGAACTCCCGGAACGCGCGCCGCGTGGCAATCGTCTCGCTCCCGCAGATCGGCACTCTGGTGCGCGCACGAAGATCCGCCAGCAGATCGGGATTGATCATCTTGATCGGGTCTTCGACCCAGAATGGCTGGATATCCTCCAGCCCCCGCAGCACCCGTTCGGCCGCCAGCGGGGTCCACAGCGAATGCAGCTCCGCCATGATATCCATCCTGCCGCCGACCGCGTCGCGAATTTTGCGGAATGGCACCAGCGCCTGTTCGAGATCGGCGGCCGAAATCGACCGGCCTTCGCTCGCCTCAGCGGCAAAGTCGAACGGCCAGATCTTCATCGCGGTAATACCCTGTTCCAGCAGGGAGTGTGCCAGCTCGTCGGCGCGATGCAAAAACGCGTCCAGATCCTCGTACGGGCCGGTGTCGGCCGGGGCATAGAGGCCCCAGTTGTCCGTCTTCTGCCCGGCCGCGGAGCGTACATACCGATAACCGGCGCAGGTATTGTAAATCCGCATCTTCTCGTGCGAGAGGCCGCCCAGGCATACATGCACCGGCTGTCCCATCGCCTGGCCGCACAAATCCCACAGCGCGATATCGACCGCCGAGGCAGCCCGCATCTCCACCCCGCTGCCGGAAAAGCCGAGATATTGGTTCTGCAGGGTCCGCGCGTGCCGGTCCACGCACAACGCGGGCTTGCCAAGTAGCAACGGCGCGACCGTTTCATGTATATATGACTCAACCGCGCGAGGCCCGAAGAACGTCTCACCCAGCCCGACCAGCCCTTGATCGGTATGAATGTGCAGCCAGAGCAGATTCGGGAAGTCGCCCAGCCTGATCGTCTCGAACCCGGTAATCTTCATGGCATCCGATCCATCCGTTATTCACGTAGTATCAAGCGAGCCGACGGAGCCGCTGAGACGGGGCGACCGGCGAAAGCTCTCACGTAAATCTCCGCGCCTCCGTGGTGAAACTTTCTTCGTCTTGCCTTGCGCCGAGTTCAGTCCGCGAACCACACATTCGACATGCGCGGAATACGGAACGGCCTGAACCCCTTCACGTTCGACCGCACCGCCTGCACCTTGGTCAACGAACCGAACGGCAGCACGTACGCCTGCTCCAACACCCGCTGCTGCATGCGGGCAAACGCCGCCTGGCGCCCCTCTGCTGTCGGCAGCATGTTCATGTCCCGGAAATCCGCCGCCAGCTCGGGATCCTCCTCGCCGGGCTTGGGCGAATAGACCGGATTGGGCGGTACCAGCACCTGCATGGTCGGAATGGGACCCAATGACGGCTCCGTTCCCCAGCCGGTGAAGAAATAGTTCCAGCCGGAATTTGGTTTCTGCCGCATGGCGATGGAGGTCGGCCAGTCCACCACCCGCAACTGCGCATTCACTCCGATCGCCTTCAGCTCCTCCGCCATGACCAGCGCGGCGTTGTACATCGAGGTGTAGTCCTTGTTGGTCAGCAGGACGACCGGCTCGTTCTTGTATCCAGCCTGGGCGAGGTACTGCTTCGCCAGTGTCGCATCATGCAGGTTGTAGGTGTCCTTGCCCGCGTCGGTGTAGGTCGGCTGGTTGGGATACTGGAAGCCCACATTCAGCCGGTAATTCCCGTCCGTCGCCGCATCCATGATCTCGTCCATGTTCAGCGCCGTCATTACCGCCTTGCGAAACGCCAGATTGTCAGTCGGCGGCTGCGACATGTTCGGATAGGCAATCTGGATCCACCAGTTCTGCAACGGGATCAGCGTGATGTTCTTGTCGTTCTTCAACGCCTCCAGCGATCGTGTCGGCAGGTCCTCCACCCCTTGCAATTCGCCGGTCTGGATGCCGGCAACACGGGCCTGGGGTTCGGTAACGATACGGAATGTCACCGTGTCGAAGCAGGCTTGCTTGTAGCCGCCGAAACCGGTCTTGTCCTCGAAATGCGTGTTGGGCGCATAGCCGTCGAAGCGTTTCAGCCGTACCTGGTTGCCCGGCATGTAGTCCACCAGTTGCCACGGGCCGGTGCCGATGATCTTCAACTGCTGCGGAGGGTCGTCCTTGTCCTCGGCCGGAATGATCACGATCGGCACCGCAAACGAACTGAGCTGCTCGATAAAGGTCGGCTGCGCCTGCTTCAGATGGATAACGAACGTATCCGCGTCAGGCACTTCCCAGCTTGCCACGTTGTCGAACGTATTGCGCTGCAGCCCGACCCGCTTGTACCGCTCAAACGAACCGAGAATGTCCGCCGAAGTCAGTTTCTTCCCGTTATGGAACGTCACCCCCTGACGCAGCTTGAAGCTGTACGTCAGCTTGTCTGGCGATTCCGTCAGCGAATCCGCCAGCTCCAGGATGGGACGGTCGTTTTCGTCACGCGTCACCAGCGTCTCGAAGACGTTCATGGCGATGTTGCGCGTGGAGATCGCGCTCGACAGCATCATGTCAAGGCTGTTGACATTCGCCTCCTGCCCGAAGGTGAAATTGCCGCCCACATGCGGGCATTTGAACGGCGCCGCCGACGCCGACGCCGACGCGGCGGCAACGCCTGCGATCACGCCGAGCCAAGCCAGTTGCAGCCAGCGCATGACGCTCGTCCCCCCGTAGTGTGATCTTCGCATAGTTTCCAGCCGCGCGCCCGCGGCCGTCAAGGCGCTACAGCTGGGGATAGGAAGCATGGAAGCGGTATCTTGACTTTCGATAGCTTACCACCTAGCCTGAAGTTTTCACTTGCGTTGACTTGAACGACGGTTCTTTTCCGAGGGTTGGCTTCGTGCGCCTTTGATTTTGTGTCCATGTAGGGATTCCCCAATCGGCCGGAATGTGATTTGATTCGGGCATGTTCATCGAGACGGTGCCCAATCGGACGTCGCCGCCCGCGGTGCTGTTGCGGGAGAGCTTCCGCGACGAACACGGCCGCGCGCAGAAGCGCACGCTGGCGAACCTGAGCAAGCTGCCGGGCGATGTGATCGATGGGCTGAAGGCGCTGTTGAAGGGCGGCACGGTGATCGGCACCGGACCGCACGAGATGCGGATGGAGCGATCACTGCCGCATGGCCACGTCGCGGCGGCGCTCGGCATGCTGCGCCGGATCGCGCTGAACCGGCTGATCCTGAGCACAGCAAGGGACGCGGCGTCGCGGCGGCATTGCGATCTGGTGGTGGCGATGGTCGTGGACCGGCTGATCACGCCGCGCTCCAAGCTCGGGTTTGTCCGTGCGGTGGACCAGGAGACCGCGACATCGAGCCTGGGCGCGGTGCTGCGCCTGGGCGAGGTGAAGGAGCGCGAGGCATACGAGGCATTGGACTGGCTGCTCGAACACCAGCAGCGGATTGAGAACGGCCTGGCAAGGCGGCATCTCCAGGATGGCGTATTGGTGCTCTACGACGTCAGTTCATCGTATTTCGAGGGCCGCTGTTGTCCGCTGGCGCAGCATGGCTACAGCCGTGATCACCGCGGTGACCGCCCACAGATCGTGTATGGGCTGTTGTGCACACGAGACGGATTGCCGGTCGCGGTCGAGGTGTTCGATGGCAACACGGCCGATCCGGCGACGCTGAGCTCGCAGGTCGAGAAGCTCAAGGACCGCTTCGGCATCAACCGCGTGGTGCTGGTGGGCGACCGCGGCATGATCACCTCGGCGCGGATCGACGCAGACCTCAAAGCTGCCGGCGTGGACTGGATCACCTGCCTGCGGGCACCGGCCATTCAAGCGTTGGCGGCGGAGAACGGGCCGTTGCAGCTGTCGCTGTTCGACGAGCGCGACCTGGCCGAGATCAGCGCGCCCGAGATGTTCCCCGGCGAACGGCTCATTGTCTGCCGCAACCGCGAACTCGCCGCCGAACGCGCGCGCAAGCGGGAGGAATTGCTGGCCGCCACCGAACGCGAGTTGCTCCGCATCCAGGCGCAGGTCCGCCGCAGGAACTCACCGTTGCGCAGTGCCGCCGAGATCGGCCTGGCGGTCGGTGGCGTGGTGAACAGCCGGAAGATGGCCAAGCACTTCGCCGTGGCGATCCGCGATGGCCACTTCGCCTTCCAGCGTCGGACGCAGCAGATAGAACAGGAGGCTCGTCTCGACGGTATCTACGTGATCCGCACATCCGTGCCGGCCGAGCAGCTCGATGCGAATGAAGCGGTGCAGGCCTACAAGGACCTGTCCCGCGTCGAGCGGGCCTTCCGCAGCCTGAAGACCGTCGATCTCGATATCCGCCCGATCCGCCATTGGACCGCACCGCGCGTGCGCGCCCACGTCTTCCTGTGCATGCTCGCCTATCACGTCGAGTGGCATCTGCGGCACGCCCTGGCACCGCTGTTGTTCCATGACACCGGGCTTACCGCCACGAGGGCAGAACGCTCCTCACCCATCGTCAGCACCGAGCCATCCGAACTCGCCAAGACCAAGAAGGCGACCAAGCGCTCAGCCGGCGGTCTGCGCGTCATGGGCTTCGCCGGCCTCATGGCCCATCTCGGCACCCTGACCCGCAACACCATGCGTGTGCCGCTACGCCTCGCGCATAGCTTCACGCTGTACGCCGAACCAACCAAGCTCCAGGAGGACGCATTCAGGCTGCTCAACATCCAACCAATGCGTGTCCAGTAGACCAAAAGGCTGATCGCCAAATCATCGAATCAAATCAGCCTCTTACGCAGTTCTCAAATGGAAACTTCGGCCTAGCGGCGCGGGCGGGAGATATGGTGCGTCGTCGGCATGGACCAGGACGCCAACCCAATCGCCACTTCGGCAGAGATCGCCCGTACCAGTACCCGTACGAGCGCACGCAACCGCACGGTCGAACTGATTATCCGCGGTGAGCCGCGGCGGCGCTGGTCGATTGGGCAGAAGCAAGCGATCGCGGCAGAGAGCCTTGAGCCAGGCGCGTCGCCAACGGTTGTGGCGCGTCGTTATGGTATCAGCAGTGGTCTGCTGTACAACTGGCGCAAATCATTGTTGGCAGCACAACCCGGCTTGGTAGCGCGATTTGCGCGTGTCGAGATTGCCGAACACGATCGGTTGGCAGCTCCTGTTCCATCTGTTCCGTCGGTGCTGCCTGCGCCAACCCCGCAACCGGTCGAGCAGATCGAGATCAGGTTGCCGGACGGCACCACGCTGCGGGCACCCGCGCGGATCGATCCACGCGCCTTACGCGGTCTGGTGAACGCGCTGCGCCGATGATCGGCTTGCCATCAGGCGGGCGTATTTGGCTGGCTTGCGGCTACACCGACATGCGCAAGGGCATGGACGGTCTGGCGCTGCTGGCGCAGCAAGCGCTGAACGAGGATCCGTTCGGCGGTGCGCTGTTCGCCTTCCGTGGCAAACGCGGCGGTCTGGTCAAGCTGCTCTGGTTTGACGGACAAGGCATCTGCCTGTTCAGCAAGCGGCTCGAGAAGGGCCACTTTGTCTGGCCGGTTACCAACACCGGCCGGGTCTCGCTCACCCCGGCACAGTTGTCGATGTTGCTTGAGGGCATCGACTGGCGCATGCCGCGACCGGCACGGCGCCCGGACCTGGCAGGCTGAGCGTCGGCTCACGCCAGATTCATTGGACCCGATTCGCAACAACAACTCAGCCTTCCCGGCAGGTTCACCGTGCCTGCCGCTCTGCCCGACGATCCGGCCACATTGCAGGCCATCTTGCGTGCGGCCCCGGCCGAGATTGAGCGGCTGCGCTGGCAGATCGTGGGCTTGCAGCGCAACCGGTTTGGTCGCCGTTCCGAACGATTGAACGACGAGGCTTTGCGGCAGGGGGTCGAGGATCTGGAACAATCGGTGGCTGACCGGATGGCGGATCTGGAGGCAGCGATGCCGCCCGCCACGGCAACGGATGCGCCTAGCCCCCGCATCACGACACCGCCGCAGCGCAACCGTGGCGCGCTGCCGGCGCATTTGCCCAGGATTGAGGTCTTCATTGATGTCACCAACAAAGCCTGCCCGTGCTGCGGTGGAACGCTGCACCAGATCGGCGAAGACCATGCCGGGATGTTGGACTACGTTCCCGCCCAGCTGCGGGTGAAGGTGGTCCGCCGTCCCCGCTACGGCTGCCGGGCCTGCGAGGGCGCGGTCGTCCAGGCCCCGGCGCCGGAGCGTCCGATCGACGGCGGCATGGCGAGCGAGGCGCTGCTGGCGCAGGTGCTGATCGGCAAATACAGCGACCATCTGCCGTTGTATCGCCAGTCGCAAATCGTCGCCCGCCAGGGCATTACGCTGGACCGCTCGACGCTGTGCAACTGGGTCGGCCGCGCCTGCTGGTGGCTGGCGCCGTTGTCCGACCTGGGGCGCCAATCGGTGCTCGCCTCGCCCGGTTGTTTGCCCGATGATACCACGCTGCCGGTGCTCGATCCCGGCCGGGGCCGGACCAAGACCGGACGGCTGTGGTGCTATGCCGTCGATAACCGCATGTGGCAGGGGCCGGGCTATCCAGCCGCGGCCTGCGTGTACAGCGAGGACCGCAAAGCCGGGCATCCGGCTGATCACCTGAAGGACTTTCGTGGACTGCTTCAGGTCGATGGCTATGCGGGGTTCGGCCGTCTGGTGAGAGGCGCGTCCGATGATGCGCCTCGGTTGGCGTTCTGTTGGGCACATGCTCGGCGCAAATTCTACGACATTCATGTCGCCACCCCCTCGCCGATCACGACAGAGGCGTTGCAGCGGATCGCCCCTGGTATGAGATCGAGGCCGACATCAGTGGCCAATCCGCAGAACACCGCTGGGCGATACGCCAACAACGTACTCGTCCGTTGGTCGAATCTCTGCATCATTGGCTGACCGAACAGCTTGGCCGCCTCTCCGGCCGCTCCGCCCTCGCTCAAGCAATCCGTTATGCGCTCAACCATTGGAATGGGCTGGCTCAGTTCCTGGACGATGGACGGCTGGAATTGGACACCAACACCGTTGAGCGCGCCATGCGCCCCGTTGCCTTGGGACGAAAGAACGCCTTGTTTGCTGGCGCTGATAGCGGCGCCCATCATTGGGCCATCGTCGCCACGCTGATCCAGACGGCGAAGCTCAATGGGCTCGATCCGCTGGCCTGGCTGACCGACGTGCTCCAGCGCATCGTCTCAGGTCGAACAAAGCGGAACGAGTTGGATACGCCGCTGCCGTGGAAATGGAACGCCGACACCGGCATCCAGGCAATCAGTTCGGCATAGACTTCACATCGCACGTGGTGCGGACACAACGCTTACGATACGAGCGTTGCGAACGCGCTCGAAGCGTCGAACCGGAAGATCGGCTCTGCCAGGGGCCGAACCAAAGAATATCTCGAAACAGGAGGGCAACGTGCCGTCAGACCAGATAGCCTGATCCCAAACCCTCAACACTCCACGAAACCGGGGAATACCAGTAGCGGATAAAATCCAATGCTTGAGTTCTGATTTAGCGTTCCCACGATGCGGCTGGGGTGAGTTTGTATAATTCGTAGCGGCATCACGGGGCTCCCTGCAGCAAGTAGCCTCCTGTCGAACTATTCCTGCAGGTTCCAGCGCGGCGGCGCCGCTTATTCGACGCCCAGCGTCATCGCCAGCCGAATCAGGTCATTGGTGCGCGTCACACCAAGCTTGGCCTTGATGTGACTGCAGGCATTGGCAATCGTTTTGTAGCTGATGCCGAGCGCGTCCGCGATTTCTGCGAGGCCCATGCCCTCTGCAAGTAAGCGCATGATTTCCAGGTCGCGCTCGGTGAGTTCACGCAGCCCGTTTTCCGGTGCGATGGCCCGTAGCGCCAGCTCCTGCGCGATCTCGTTCTCGATGTAGTGACCACCTTCAGCTACGCGGCGCAAGGCGTTGAGGAGCTCCTCGGCCGAGGTGTTCTTGCTGAGATACCCGCGGGCGCCGAGCTCCATCGCGCGCGCGGCATAGAGCGGTTCGGTGTGCATGCTCAACACCACAATCCGCGGATCTTTGTCTTCCCGCAACATCCTGCGCAACAGCTCGAGTCCACCGACCCCTGGAAGGTTCAGGTCAAGCAGCACAATATCGGGGCGATCCTGGCGCAGCCGTGACAGCGCGTCACGGCCGGTCGCTGCCTCGGAAATCTGGACGTCCATCATCGATGTCAGCAGGTTGCGCAGGCCGCTGCGGACAATCACGTGATCGTCGACCAGGAGGATTTTCATTCTGGTTGATCCGCTTCACCTGATCGGAGCGGATCGGTACTTGGCAGGTGCGCGATGAGCGCCAGTCCCTTCCCGTCGCGTCCATGGCGGATCGACAAGGAACCAGCCATCGCCATCACGCGCTCACGCATGCCGACCAGACCGAACTGCCTGTGGTCACGTAGGCTGACGTCATCTTTTTGCATGCCGACGCCGTCGTCTGTTATCTCGACACGGATTCCATGCGACGCGCCGTCCGCGATGACGATCTCCACGTGTCGTGGCTCTCCGTGACGGATCGCATTGCTCACCGCCTCCTGCACCACGCGATACATCGTCTCTTTCTTATCATCACTTATCTGATCAGCTTCTATAGAGATTTCGACGTTGAAATGGACATCGGGCCGACGGCTTTGCCAGAAGGCGACCAGGCGATCGATTGCCGCCTCCAGTCCGATGGTGGGCAGCGGTCGGAGTCGTTCCAGTAGCGTCCTTACGTGTCGCTGCATGTGTGTGACCGCGTCATGTATCGATCGCACCTGTGTCGGGATGTCGGCACCGCGGTCACTGTCCGCCAGGCGTTCGATTGTCGCCGCGGTCATATCGACAGCGAACAGCAGCGGTCCGACCTCGTCATGCAGATCACGCGCGAGATAGGCGCGCTCTTCCGCCTGTAACGTGAGAAGCCGTTCGTGCAGTCGGCGATTTTGCGCGGCGGTCATCGCCAGCCGTTCCGACATAAGATTGAAGCCGATGGCCAGTCGCGCGAGCTCCGGTGGACCTTGTTCCGGCACCTTGCCGTAGTAGTCACCGTTGGCGATACGCGCGAAGGCCGCTGACAAATTCTCAAGCGGGCGCAGGGCACGACCGACAGCAGCGCAGGTCGACAACGCGGTCAGGGCCGCAAAACCGCCGAGGACAAGCACAGAATCGCGGGCTTCGCCCCAGACCTCGCCGGCTTCATTGACCGGATCGGTCCGCAATACGATGGCGGCACCATCACTGCCATCGCGCGGGACGGAGAAGCGCTGGGCAGCCGGGTTGGCATCGATCAGATTAAGGAACCAGCCCGGGACCGGGTGCGTCGGGAGGAACAATTTTGACGTCGCGAGCGGCTGATCCCGTACATCAAGTAGAGCGGCCTGGACGTGGCGGTTGCCATCAAAAGTCGCGATGAGATGCTGCAATTCGGCGGACCGGTCATCGGACAGGGACAGATCTTGCAGGCCGTTGCGGACTGTATTGGCAGCTACGTCGAGCGCGGCATTCAGCTCGGTGCGCACGCGGCCCGCGGCATGCCAAGCCACCTGCAGACTGCCTCCGGCAAGACTGACCAGCAGCACAAGCCCGATCACGACAATGAGCCGCAGACGGAGCGACATAGACGGCTTCCCGTCCCAGGATTTTTCGCGCCCCTCGCAGGCCGGGCAGCGATTTCGGGAAGCATTCTCGCGAAATTCGGGAAGTTTCGCCATAGCCATCGCTGGCCCGGGCCTTCCTAAATGCTGCCAAGAGTCGTGATGAGGAGGCGTTGGCATGCGAGCCGGGCCGATTGTCGCAGTGAGCGCAATGTTGCTGGGCGGGAATGCCGCGGCCCAGACCGCCCAGCCTGCGGCACCGGTGACGACGGAACTGCCGCCAGTGGAGGTGGTCGGCGCGACGCCGCTCCTCGGCTCCGGTGTCAACCGGAACACCGTCCCGGCCGAAACCCACGTATTGAACAGCACCGACCTATCACGTGAGGGCACGCCCAATTTGCTGGGTTCGCTCAATCAGCAGGTCAGCGGTGTCAGTCTGGATTCCGCCTCGGGCAACCCATTTCAGCCAACATTCTTCTATCACGGTTTCGCCGCATCAGGGCTGCAAGGAACACCGCAGGGCCTCGCGGTCTACGTCAACGGCGTTCGCTTCAATCAGCCGTTCGGCGACACGGTGGACTGGGACCTGATCCCCAACATCGCCATCGACAAAATCAATCTCGTAGGTTCGAACCCGGTGTTCGGCCTGAACGCCCTTGGCGGTGCGGTGAACATTCAGCTCAAGAACGGCTTCACCTACCACGGCTTCGAGGCCGATATCTCCGGAGGGTCCTTCGGGCAGATCCAGGGCGAATTCCAGTACGGCAAGCAGGCCGACAACACCTCCACCTATGTCGCCGGCACTGTGCTGCATCAGAACGGTTGGCGCGATCTGCAATCCACCGAGCTGCAGAACATCTACGGTGATGTGGGCTGGCGGAGCGATCGCGCCGAGGTGCATCTCAACATCACCGGCGCACATTCTATACTCAACGGCCCCGGCACCTCGCCGGTCGAACTGCTGGCCGCCGACCCGAGCGCCCAGTTCACCGCACCCAACCAGATCAGCAACCAATACGCTTCGGTTAGCCTTTCGGGCACCGTGGATGCGACCGACACTACTTCGATCCAGGCTATCACCTATTACCGATATTTCCTGCAGCGGGTCACCAATGGCAACGCGCCGAACGACACACCGTGCAATGACGGCTCCGGATTGCTGTGCTCCGACTCAGGATTCAGCACAACGCTGGGGGGTTCCTTCATCCCGGACTTCCTGAATGGTGGCCCCTATTCCGAGTTGGACAACCAAACCACCAATACCAACGCCTATGGCGTGTCGGCGCAGGTCACCAACACCAACGACGTATTCAGCTTCAAGAACCACTTCGTCGCCGGTGTCAGCTTCGATGGCGCGCAGACACTGTTCAGCGCCACCTCGTACATTGGCGGACTTACGCCGGATACGCGTGTGTTCATCGGTCCCGGCGTGGTGATCGACGAACCCGGCGAGAACTCACCGGTCCGCGTCGCGATTTCCAACGCTACATACGGTATCTTCTTAGCCGATACGCTAAACCTTACGTCGCGCCTTGCCGTGACCGTCTCCGGCCGCTTCAACGAAGCGCTTGTGGACCTGAATGATCAGAACGGCGGCGATCTGACCGGCAATCATAGCTATAGCCACTTCAATCCCGCCGCCGGCGTCACCTATCAGGTCGCCCCGTGGATGACCGCATACGCCGGTTATGCCGTCGCGAACCGTGCTCCAACGCCGGCCGAACTCTCCTGCGCGGGCCCCACCAACTCATGTAGCCTGGCAAACTTTTTTGTTGGCGACCCGAGTCTGCAACAGGTGATCTCTTACACTGCGGAAGCCGGTGTACGTGGCACCTTCACGCCATTCGACGGTGCCAACATCACCTACAATCTCGGGCTGTTTCACACCGATCTCAACAACGACATTGCCCTCATCAACAGCGTCACAACGGGTCGTGCCTTCTTCGCCAATATCGGCGATACTCGCCGCCAGGGCATCGACGTGGGTGTGCAGTTGAAAACCGACCGCTGGCTCGCCTATGTCGCTTACACCTATACCGATGCGACATTTCAGAGCGGATTCACCGAGTTGGCAGGCAGCAACCCGGCTGCCGACGCCAATGGCAACATCACCGTTCAGCGCGGCAACCGCATGCCCAGCATACCCGTGAACCAGGTCAAGCTCGGCGTCTACTATAAGGCGACGGACAAGTGGACCGTCGGCGCCACCGCCATCGGAGCGAGCACCGCCTTCCTGTTCGGCGACGAGGCCAATCTTACGCCGCCGCTGCCGGGCTACTTCACCGTGAACCTCAGCACCTCGTATCAGTTGACGGACCACATCCAGTTGTTTGCCTGGGCTCAGAATATCACAAACGCGCGGTACTACACGTTCGGCACCTTCTCGCCGACTAGTTCAGTGTTTCTCGCGCAAGCCCCAGGGGCAACTAATCCGCGGAGCCTCAGTCCCGCGGCGCCAATCGGCGGCTTCGGTGGCGTTCGGGTCACGTTCTAGGGCGATGGTAGCGGCTGCGGCCGGGCCATGGGGACCACTCAGTCCGCGGAAGGTGCATCGGCCTGCGGCGGTAATTGGAACCACGCTGGTGCATCTTCTGGGTGTGCTTCCCGCGCTGCTGTTGATCACGCACGAGGAGCCACCAAGTCCACCAGCAGAGCCAGCAATCGATATGGTGTTCGCGGAAGTGTCGCACACGCAACCGAACGCACCATCGCCAAGCGTGGCGGAAACAATGTCCACGTCCCAGCCACCCGTTCAGGCTACGCCGACTCCCGCTGCGGCCGAGCAGCAACAGCCAGTGGTGCCACCGTTGCCGGACGTCGTGACTTCGCCGGAGCGACCAGCTTTGTCTCCTTCGCCGCAGGTGATGCCGCCGTCGCCTCCGCCCGCGTTGGCGGAGGAAGCGGAGCCGCTACCGCTCCCTCTGCCGCCGGGCCCACCTCCGCCCCAGCGCCCACAGGCGGCGAAGCAACGCAATGCGAATGCCACGCCCACAGCGAAGGGGCCCGCGGCGAAAGCGCACGTCGCGGATACAGACGCGACTACCTCGACGACGCCAGCCACACCCCCTCCTAAAGCTGCGGCGCCCGCGGACACGGCCTGGGAACGTGCACTGGCGGCGTGGCTGGCCGCGCACAGGGTCTATCCCGAGGCGGCCAGGCGACGCGGCATCGAAGGCCACGTGACACTTCGTTTCAGCATCGACCAGTCTGGGCACGTGGCCGCAGTAACTGTGCTGCGCGGATCAGGCTCACCCATTCTGGATTCGGCCGCAGAGGCGATGGTGCGCGGAGCGGCGGTGCCGGCTCCTCCGCGATCCGTGTTGGGACAAGTCACAGTCTCGGTTCAAGTCGACTACGTGCTGGCGAACTGAGCGGGGCGTGGTTTTGGGGGCAGGCCCAACGGCTTTTTTGGACACAAGAACGCCACGTTCAGTAAAAGCAGCTCAACATCCCACATGGTCCAACCAGACACCATGCCCGATGATCTCGGCAGGGAAGCGATGGCGATAGCATGGGTCGAGTTGTGGCATCATGCTGTCACTGTTGCCCGTCTCCGATTGGGCCGCCAGACTCGGTACCGTGACAATGCCCGCTGAGGTCTGACCAATCGCGTCGACCAGCGGCGGGGCCACGCGCAGCGGGCGATCCGCATGGAGGCCGTTGCTCGGCGCCGGTCGGTGCTTCCCGGTCAGCTTTCCGGCCGGGCGCACAAATCTGCGATTTACGGAGACTGCCGCTCTACAATATGCTTGGGGGGTCGCGGCGGGCTCGAGCAGCGGTGTCTGCGGCCGATAAAGTCGGCGGGGTTCCGCCGTAGAGCCGGGCCACAACCAGAAGTGGGGAGCGGAAAATGTCCGAAACGATTCAGCTTCATCCGTCGATTGACCACGGCGTCCCCTCTGCCGACGCGAATTTCGCCGGCGGAACGATGGTGTGCCGTTGCGCGCAGTCGCCGGTGAAAGTCGCGATCAAGGGGCAGGTCGCCTACGACCATGCCTGCGGTTGCACAAAGTGCTGGAAGCCGGTTGGCGCGACGTTCTCCGTCGTCGCCGTGGTACCGCGCGCCAATCTCACGGTGACCGAGAATGGCGACAAACTCGCCATCGTCGATTCGAACGCCGCCATCCAACGCTATGCCTGCAAGGGCTGCGGGGTGCACATGTACGGACGGATCGAAAACACCAAGCATCCGTTCTATGGCTTCGACTTCGTGCATCCCGAGCTGTTTCAGGAATCCGGCTGGGCCCCGCCGGGGTTCGCCGCGTTCGTCTCGTCGGTGATCGAATTGGGCGTCAGTCCCGACCGCATGGCCGGCATTCGCGGCCGGCTCACGAAGCTTGGGCTGCCGCCCTACGATGTCCTGTCACCGCCGCTGATGGACGCAATCGCCACCCACATCGCCAAGGCCTCCGGCGCGCTACCGAGCTGACCTCAGCAGCGCCTCAGCGCGGCGGGAGCAATCCGATTGCGGCGACTTCAGCGCTTGCTATGCGACGGCTACTGTTTTTTTTGCCCGTCCGGCCCGAACTGTTCGAGAAAAGCGATCACGTCTTTACGCTGCTGCGGGTTCTTCAGGCCGGGAAAGATCATCTTGGTTTGTGGCACCACCGTCTGCGGGGAGGTCAGATACTTGTCGAGTTCCTCGGGCGTCCAGACGATGCCGGAGTTCTTGTTCGCGTCGGAATACTCGTACCCCGGATAGGTTCCCGCCTTGCGGCCGACCACACCGTTGAGCACGGGGCCGACCGCAATTTTGGCACCGGGCCCAATCTGATGGCAGGCACGGCACACCAAAAAATCCTTTTCGCCGGCGGCAGCGTCCTGTGCCAGCACCCGGCACGTGCCCGTGATCAGCAGCGCCACTACCAGGAATGTTGTGCGCAGCACGCAGTCTCCTCCCGCCGCGGGTTGTGACGATTTACCGCCACGTATCAATGGTCAGTCAGGCTTTCTCATCCTCCTGATCGGGCCAGGCACAATGCCAGCGCGCGACGCGGAAATTCGGATGTTCGCCGACCCACTGCGCCAGGTACGGCTGAGCCTGCATCGTGCACGTTCGCAACGATCCTGCGGACTCGAACAGGATGTGGTACTCGTGGCAAGCGGAGGCGTTGGTCAGAGTGCAGGCCAACAGGATCAGGTCGACCAGTTGCATCATCGGCTCCTGACTAAGTGCTTTTGCCTTACACCGCTCGGCATCGGATTGCCATACTTTCATGTCCAAGCCGCGGTTGCCGGCGCTCGTGGCATGCTGGCGCTCTTGAATGGTGGTGCGAAGTTCTCCATCCTGGCCTGAATGGGGAACGTCAAATGCCGCCACGGCATAGCCGGTTGGGCCGGCGAACACTGATCACAGCGACGGCCGGTGCCCTGTTGGCGACCACACTCGGTGCCACACGCGCGGATGCGCCGAGTGTCGGCATCGGCTACCTGCGATGGGCGGAGCAGGCTCAGACGATATCGCTGCTGGACAAGCCGCCGCGGGATAATGGGCTGGCGGGCGCGAAGCTGGCCATCAACGACGACAACACCACCGGCCGGTTCATCGGCCAGCAATTCGAGCTGACGGATAGCGTGGTGCGTGCCGATGATGATGCGACGGCCGCCCTCACGGCGATGGTGGCGGGTGGGATCACCCTGATCTTGACTGATGTTCCGGCGGATCTGCTGCTGCGGCTGGCCGCGGCCGGCCGCGACAAGCAAGTGACTCTGTTCAATGTCGGGGCGACCGACGATGCGCTGCGGCAGCAGGATTGTCGCAACAATGTGATTCACGTCGCACCGTCGCGCGCGATGCTGGCCGACGCGCTGGCGCAGTACCTAGTATGGAAGAAATGGACGCGTTGGGTGCTGGCCTACGGGTCGCACCCCAACGACATGCTGCTGGCCGATGCGTATCGCCGCTCGGCCAAGCGCTTCGGCGCCCATATCGTGAAAGAGATCGAATACAAGGACACCGGTGGCGCGCGCCAGACCAATTCCGGGGTGGTGGAAACCCAGCAGCAGATGCCGGTTTTCACGCAGGGGCTGCCGGACTACGACGTGTTGGTGACGGCGGACGAGAACGAGGTGTTCGCCAATTATCTGCCATTTCGCACCTGGGACGCACGGCCGGTAGTCGGATCGGCCGGGCTGCGACCGGTGAGCTGGGATCCGAGCAGCAAATCATGGGGCGGAACGCAACTGCAGGACCGATTCATGCGGATGGCGCATCGTCGCATGACGCCGCTGGACATGCAGGCTTGGACCGCGGTGCGAATGATCGGGGAAGCCGCAAGCCGCAGCAGCTCAGTCGATCCGACGAAGATCATGCAGTTCATGAAAGGTGGCAATTTCGGCGTGGCGGCCTACAAGGGAAGGGAGCTGTCGCTGCGCGACTGGGATTGGCAGGTGCGCCAGCCGATTTTGCTCGCCGACGGTCGTACCGTCGTGTCGGTATCGCCACAACCCGGTTTCCTGCATCAGTTTACGGAACTCGATACGCTCGGATTCGACCGACCGGAGACGACATGCAAGTTGCAATGATCCGTGCCGCGATAAGTGGCGGCCGACTGGCGGCATGGCTGTTGGCCGGATTACTGGTGGTGGCGAGAAAATCGATCCCGGTCGGGCGACTGCCCTGGGGCGTGGTTGTGTCGCCAAAATGAGTATGACGGTCGTCGCCGAGCCGAATCCCGACACCGCGCGCCATCCCGCCCCGATCGTGCCGGCGATCGCCGTTCACAGCGTGAGCCATGCCTACGCCGCGCGTCAGGCACTGCAGGACGTCAGCCTGAACGTTCCGGCATCGCGCTTTACCGCGCTGCTCGGCTTGAACGGCGCGGGCAAGACCACATTGTTCTCGCTGATCACCCGGCTCTACGACACGCAGCAAGGCTCGATCGACGTGCTTGGCCATCGTGTGTCGCGTGAGCCGGGGGAAGCATTGCGCCTGCTGGGCGTGGTGTTCCAGGCGCGCACGCTCGATCTCGACATCACGGTCATGGACAACCTGCTGTACCATGCAGCGCTGCATGGCATCGGTACCCGCGAGGCGCGCCGACGCGCACACGCCGTGCTGGCTGACATCGATCTGGCCGATCGCGCGCGGGAACAGGTGCGCAAATTGTCGGGTGGCCAGATGCGGCGGGTCGAAATTGCGCGTGCGCTGCTGCATCAGCCGCGTGTGCTGGTGCTGGACGAACCGACGGTTGGGCTAGACGTCGCGTCCAAGTCGGCGATCGTCCGCCAGGTGCGCGGGCTTGTCCGGGAGCGTGGCGTCGCCGTGCTGTGGGCAACGCACCTGCTCGATGAGGTCACGCCCGGCGATGCCGTCGTCGTGCTGCACCGCGGCCGGGTGCTCGCGGCGGGCGATGTCGCCGATGTCGTTACGTCTGCCGGCGCCGCCGACATGCGCAGCGCGTTCATCGCCCTGACCGGCGGCACGCCGGACGCAACGGAATGAGCGTCGCCACGATCACAGGCCCGCGCCGAGGATTCACGCTCGGCCAGTACCTGATCTGCCTGCACGGCATTACCTGGCGCGAGGCGTTGCGCTTCATCCATCAGCGCGGACGTTTCGCCTCGGCATTGGTGCGGCCGCTTGTCTGGCTTTTCATCTTCGCTGCCGGCTTTCGCCAGATTCTCGGTGTGTCGATCATCCCGCCATATGAGACTTACGTGCTGTACGACGACTACGTCACGCCGGGGTTGATGGCGATGATCCAGTTGTTCAATGGCATGCAGTCCTCGCTCTCCATGGTCTACGACCGGGAGATGGGCAACATGCGCATGCTGCTGGTCAGCCCGTTTCCACGCTGGTTCTTGCTGGTCGGCAAGCTGCTGGCGAGCACGGCGGTATCGATCGCGCAGGTCTACGCGTATCTGTTCATTGCCGGGCTGTGGGGGGTTGAAGCGCCGGCGTGGGGGTATGTCGCGGTGTTTCCCGCGTTGGTCCTCACCGGTATGATGCTTGGGGCGTTGGGCATGCTCCTGTCCTCGGTTATCAAGCAGCTCGAGAATTTCGCTGGCGTGATGAATTTCGTTATTTTTCCGATGTTCTTCGCCTCGTCTGCCCTGTACCCACTCTGGCTGGTGCAGCAGTCAAGCCCGGTCGTCTACACCGTCTGCCGGCTCAATCCATTCACCTATGCGGTGGAACTGATTCGCTTTGCGCTGTACGTGCGGATCGATTGGACCTCGCTCGCCGTCGTCGCGGCGATGACGATCCTGTTCACTGCCGGCGCAATCACTGCGTATGACCCGGCGCGCGGATTGATCGCGCGGCGTGGGGGTGGCGCGGGATGACCGTGCAACGCGCCCGCGTCGCGGCGTTGGCACTGGGCGCCGCGCTGATTGCCGTGGCGATGGCCGATGCTGCGCCGCCGAGGCCGAGTGACCCGGACTGGCCGTGCCAGCAGATCAAGGTCCCGGAACTTTCGCTCGCGGCGGTGTGGGGCGGCCCGCCGGTGGATCCGCAACAGATCGATTGGCAGCACGACGAGGCTGTCGCCGATCTCGTACACGAGGTCGCGCAGCGCCGCGAGCCGCTCACGCAGGCGCAGGACAAGATCCACGCTTTTGCGCAACAGGCGAAGGACCAGAAGCAGCAGAAACTGCTGGCCCTGCTTGCCGGACTGTTCAGCGTGCTGAATGACGAGCGCAGCACCGTCATCGCGGGATTGGATCGATTTGGTGTCCGACAGAAGGAGCTGGCCGCCGGGATTCGGGAGGACAATGCGAAGTTGCGGCAATTGCAGGAGGATCCCGCCGCCGGCTCAGGCGCGGTCAACCAGATGGTGCAACGCGTCACGTGGGAGGCGGAGGTTTTCCAGGACCGCAGGCAATCCCTGAGCTACGCCTGCGACGTGCCTGGCAAGATCGAGCAGCGGCTGTTTGCGCTGGCACGCACGATCCAGCAGGAGCTGCCGTGAAGCCGGTTCATTCCGCTGCTTGCGGTCGCGGCACGGGCGCGCGTGGCTCCAACGGCAGGCCGTCCGCGACCCAGCCGTCGGTCCCCTGGGGGTACCAGGCGACGCGCGTGTAGCCGAGCGTCAGTGCGCGTTTCGCCGCATTCCACGACATCCAGCAGTTTGCCAGGCAGTAGAATACGATCAGGTGATCCTGCTTGCCGCCGGTCGCTTGTCGCAGTCCGCGTTCGAAATAACCCTGCATGACCGGCGCCAGCGCACCGTAGCCGGTATCAGGGAGCCACAGGCTGCCCGGTATGTCGTCGCGTTGCTTCGGGCGCCAGATCGTCGATGCCGGCAGCCCGACCGGACGCGGGGGCTGCGGCAGCACATCGATGAACACGGCTTCGTGGTTTTGCCAGGCGGCATGCGCCTGCTCGGTGGATAGCACGATGGCGCCACGCAACGTCAGCGGCGTCGGCGCGCGATAGTCGTCCATGCGATAGCCGGACGGCTCGGGCGCCGGCATTGCCGGCCCAGCGGCACATAGCAGCAGAGCAGTGCACAGCACGGCGGTCAGCCGGTGGAAGATCATGGCGGCAGGAGTTTGCCCTGCTCGTCTAGTAACGGTACGCCGTACTGTTGCAAAATCCGGTCTATCTCCGGCTGGTTTTCAGCGATGAGCCGGTTGAGCTTGCGCTTCCAGTCCTGATCGCTGTGCCGCACACCCATGGCTATGCGGAAAACCATCGGCGACTGCTCCTTCAACAGGGGCACGACCGTTAGACGCGGGGTCGCATGCTGGGCATAGTAGCCAGCGATCGGACCCCATAGCACGCCGGCATCGATCTGTCCGGAAGCGATGTCGTTCACCATGATCTGCGACGGCACCTCGATCCGCGTATCGACGGTCAGCGCGTAGGGCCTGGCCAACGCCATCAGCCCCTGTTGCACCAGCACGTTGGACGGCGGCGTTCCGGCGATGACGCCGATGTGCTTGCCCTTGAGCCGTGGGTCCTCCAGCGTCTCGATTCCATCCAGTCCGTTGCCTGGCTTGAACACCAGTGCGTAGGTGGTGCGATAATACGGGTTGGTGGTCTGCATCAGGTCATCGCCGACGACGTCGCCCATAACCACGTCGCAGCGCAAGGCGTTCAACGTGTTGCGCACGAACCCGATCACCTGCGGGTAGTAGGTGTAGCTGGTGGGCTCGCCGAGCTTCCTGGCGAACAGTTCAGCCAGCTTGTTTTCGAAGCCTTCGCCCGCCTGGTTGGAGAACGGAAGATCGTGCGGGTCGGCGCAGACACGGAGGGTGTGCGGATCGACCAGCTCCGCGGAAGAGCCAAGGCCCGGCGCCTGGGCGGACGCCGTTGCGGTCGCCAGCACCAGGACGGCGATAACCCATGCCAGCGACAACATGCGCGCCCTTGTTTGCCGTCCCGCCAGGGTACCACGGCGTCGCATCATCCCATGCATTCGTCCTCTGCCTTGGTAAATGACGCCGGCTTCGACGCGTGTTCTTGTGGACGGCCTCGCCCGAGCGCGTCGTCGCCGCGGGCGCGCAGATAAATGTAGATCGCGTCGATGTAGCACATGACATTCTTGTTTTCGCCGTTGGCCGGCATCACCAGCTCCTGGGACGCCGACACATCCTTTTTGCCACCCGCCACGACGGCGTAGAAATCAGTATAGCTCAGGTGTTTCATCGAATTCGATCAGCGCCGGAGCATAGGTCGATCCCACGCCGTCGGGGCCGTGGCAGCGCAGGCATTCAGAGTTGTAACGGGTAAAACCGGAATAGGTGTACCAGTCCACCGTGCCATCCGAAGCGATCTTGAACGTCGGATTGCCGTCCTTGTCGGCCCACTTGCCGTCGTCGGAGGTGACGGCGGTCGGGTCGCCGGAACCGTCCGTGATCGCGTAGGCGCCGGCGGAGAGGGTCAGCCCAGCGGCAATGCAAGCGGCGGCACAAACGATTCTTCGCACAATATACGTTCCTGCTTACGATCGAAAAAATTACGGCCGGCCCGGGCGCACTGCCACGATGCCGGCCGCGAACTCAACAATCTTGCTGCCTTATCAGGTCAGCTTTGTGGCAGCACGAACACCGTCAACGAACCACCCAGCGCGGTGTAGTTGTTCAGGCCGGCATAACCGCCGACCGCGCCCAGCCCGGCGTGCGGCTCAGTCAGTCCCGCCGCCAGTCCGATACCGGCCCAGCCGCCGACGCCGGACAGGACCGCGACATACTGCCTGCCCGCGTGCTCATAGGTCATCACGTTGCCGATGATGCCGGATGGGGTCTTGAACCTGTAGAGTTCCTTGCCGGTCTTGGCGTCGACCGCTTTCAGATAGCCCTCCAGCGTGCCGTAGAACACCACCCCGCCGGCAGTCGCAAGCGCGCCGGACCATACGGAGAACTGCTCCGGATTCGACCACACGATCTTGCCCGTGCGGGCGTCCCAGGCAATGAAGTTACCCATGTCGGTGCCGCCCGGTGCCGGATACATTGTCAGCGTGGCGCCGACATAGGGTTGCCCGGCGGTGTAGGAGACGCGGAACGGCTCGTAGTCCATGCAGACATGGTTGGTGGGCACATAGAACAATCCGGTATCGGGCGAATAAGCCGCCGGCTGCTCGTCCTTGCTGCCCAACGCCGCCGGGCAGATGCCTTGATAGTTCACGTCTGAGCCGGCGGAGCCGGGGGCGTATTTCGCCACGACGGCCGGCCGGCCGTAGTTCGGGCTGCTCTTGTCCATGTCAACGCCGGTGGTCCAGTTCACCGCCGGATCGTACTTGGCGGCGACGAGCAGTTCACCGGTCTCGCGGTTAAGCGTGTAGCCAAGTCCATTGCGGTCGAAGTGGACCAGTGTCGGCACAGTGGCGCCGTTGATCTGCTGGTCGGCCAGGATCATTTCATTGACGCCGTCGTAGTCCCATTGGTCATGCGGTGTCATTTGGTAGACCCACTTCGCCATGCCGGTATCCGGGTCACGGGCGAAGATCGTCATCGACCACTTGTTGTCGCCCGGCCGCTGCACCGGGTTCCAGGTAGAGGGATTGCCGGACCCGTAATAAATCAGGTTCAGCTGCGGATCGTACGACAGCCATCCCCAGGTGTCGCCGCCGCCGATCTTCCACTGATCGCCTTCCCAGGTCTTCAGGCTGGAATCGGCCCCGATCGGCTTGCCGAGCGCCGTCGTCTTTTGCGGATCGACCAGCAGATCGCTGTCCGGGCCTTCGGAATAGGCTCGCCACACCTGCTTTCCATCGGCGATCGAGTACGCCGCCAACCAGCCGCGGACGCCGAACTCGCCGCCCGAGACGCCGACATACACCTTGTCCTTGACGACCATCGGCGCGC
The DNA here is from genome assembly GCA_963810715.1 of uncultured Pseudomonadota bacterium. Lineage (GTDB taxonomy): Bacteria > Pseudomonadota > Alphaproteobacteria > Acetobacterales > Acetobacteraceae > DATDIC01. Next base: position 92,718 of record CAWEOZ010000011.1, read on the forward strand.
TGGTGCCGGTTTCGCCCTTGCCGGGATCGCCGGTCTTGACCGACCAGATCACCTTGCCGGTCTTCGCGTCCAGCGCGACCAGCGTGGTATCCGCCTGGTGCAGGAAAATCTTGCCATCACTGTAGGCGAGGCCACGATTGACAGTGTCGCAGCACATCACGGGAATAACGTTCGCGTCCTGTTTCGGCTCGTATTTCCACAGAATCATGCCGTCATGATCCAGGTCGAGCGCAAACACGGTATTGGGGAACGGCGCATGCACGTACATCACGTTGCCGATGACCAGCGGCTCGCCCTCATGGCCGCGCAGCACACCGGTGGAGAAGGTCCACGCCACCTGCAGCTTGCCGACGTTCTCGGTCGTGATCTGATTGAGCTTGGAGTAACGCTGGGCATCGTACGTGATTGTTGGCATCACGACATTCGCGGCGTTCGTCTGCATTTTGAGAAGGTCGTCGCCTGCCGCGGGCTGTGCGATCGCCGTTGCAATCGTGAGGCACGAAGCCAACACCGTGCCGGCCATCAGCAGAAGTCCAGCCGAAGTACTTCGCATGGTCTCCTCCGGTTTTTGTTTTCGCCGATCCGTTTGGGCTAAGCCGCTTGCGTTAGAAGACACGACAACGCGGTCTGTGCTCGTTTCTGTACGGAACAGGCCCAGGCCGATTCGCCCGGCTATCACCCACGCTCCCACCTGTGGGCAATGATGGCGCCCTTGAGCGGCAACGCTATGTTACGTTCGGACGGTCCGCAAATCACGCGATCGTGATCGGCGTCGCTTCGCCGCGAGACACGTGGGAACTGGTCGTTATAAGCGCCGCGGGTGCTGCGGCCGGTCGCGCGATCCAAAAGGGGTGTCCGTCATGGCGAACGTGTGTGTCCTCGCCGGTCTTGCAGCGATCCTGGGGACGATCCCGGGTGCCGGGGCCGGCCTCGCGGCACCGCAGGATAGCACCCCACTCCTTATCCAGCGCGTGGCTGAGGGCGACTACGTGCATTTCGGGCAGGTCGCCATGACCACGCCCGAGAACCAAGGCGACATCGCCAACCTCGGCATCATCATCGGACGCGACGCCGTCGCCGTGATCGACACCGGCGGCAGCGTCAGCGTCGGGCGGCGTCTATTGCTGGCCGTTCGCGGCATCACCGACAAGCCGATCCGTTATGTGATCAACACTCACGAGCACCCGGACCATGTGTTTGGCAACGCGGCCTTCGCGCCGGGCGTGATTCCGAATGTGACATTTGTCGGACACCATGACCTGCCGACCGAGATGGCGAAGCGCGGGGCTTACTATTTGCGCTCGTTCCGCGACCAGCTTGGCGCCACGGCCGTTGCCGAGGTCAAAATCATCCCGCCGACGCTACTGGTGGACAACGAAACCACGCTCGACCTGGGCGAGCGGCGGCTGCTTCTAACCGCGTGGCCGCCCGCCCATACCGCCTGCGACCTGACCGTGCTCGATGAGACCACAGGCGTGTTGTACTCAGGCGATCTCGTGTTTCTGCAGCATTTGCCTGTGGTGGACGGCAGCCTAACCGGGTGGCTGTCGCTGCTGCTCCGTTTGGCAGAGTTGCCCGCCAAGGTCGTGGTTCCTGGACATGGCCGGCTGGTCGCACCCTGGCCGCAGGCGCTCAACGACGAACGCCGGTACTTTAATGTACTTGCAGACGATGCGCGCCGACTGGTCGCGGCGGGGGTGCCGCTGGCACGTGCCGTGCCGCAGATTGGCCAGTCGGAGCGCGAGCGCTGGCAATTGTTTGGGGACTACAATCCGCGCAATGCGACCGTCGCGTTCAGCGAGTTTGAATGGCAATAGCCTCGGCGCGCACCGGTCGCCCGCGATAGAGGTAGTGGATATCGGCGTCCACCGAGTCCTGTTCCGCCAGCGCCAGCATGCGCGGATGATGCGCCGACAGTTCGCAGGCAGGATCGGTCGCGCTGGCGTCGCCAAGGATGGCCAACGCCTGACAGCGGCAGCCCCCGAAATCAACCTCGCGTAGCGCGCAGGATCGGCACGGTTCCGCCATCCAGTCGGTGCCGCGGAAGGTCTGGAATGCCGGCGATTCTCGCCAGATCGCCTGCAAGGAATGCTCACGGACGGACCAGAATTTCAGGCCGGGGATGGTTTCTGCGGCGTGGCATGGCAGGACGCGCCCGGACGGCACCACGTTCAAGGAACGGCGCGCCCAGCCGCCCATGCACGCCTTCGGCCGTCGCGCGTAATAGTCCGGCACGACAAGGTCGATCACCAGGCGATCGGCATAGCGCGGGCGGATCAGCTCGACATCCTGCATGGCCTGGTGGACCTGCGCGCGCGTCGGCATCAGTGCCCGGCGGTTGCGTAGGGCCCATCCGTAGTACTGGGTGTGCGCGATCTCCACCCGACCGGCGTGAAGTGAAGCGGCCAGTTCCACGAACGCCGTGACCTGGACGATGTTGGCACGGTGGATGACGGCATTGATCGTGAGCGCGAGCCCGCATTCGACCACCATTCGCGCGAACGCCAGTTTCCGAGCGTGCGCACCAGCATAACCGGCGATGCGATCCGCGCTTGCCGCGTCCACGTCCTGCAGCGACAGTTGTACATGGTCCAGCCCAAGCGCCTGCAACTTCTCGAGGCGCGCAAGATCGAGACCGAGCGCCGAGGTGATCAGGTTGGTATAGACCCCGGCCGTGTGCGCGGCGGCAACAATATCGACGAGATCGCGGCGCGACGCGGGCTCGCCGCCAGACAGGTGGACTTGCAGCACGCCCATCGCGGCGGCCTCATGAAACACCCGCACCCAGGTCTCCGTGTCCAGCTCGTCCGCGCGATCCTCCAGCGCCAGGGGGTTCGAACAATACGGACACGCTAGGGGACAGCGATGCGTGAGTTCGGCCAGCAGACCGAGCGGCGCGGGAGGGGCCGCCCGGACTTGCGGCGCCATCACGCGGCCAGCATCCGTTTCGTTACGAGATCGGCTAACATGTCAGTGACGTCGCCGGCGATCACGGCGCGATCGGCGACGTACAACGCGGCGAGTTCATCGACAATCTGGGCAACGGAACGGCTGCCGTCGCAGCGGCGTAAAATCTCACTGGCAGGTCCCTCGGTTTCGATCACCCGTTCGGGACCCAGCAGAACCCAGGCATCGCGCGTCGCGTCGAAATGCAGACGAACACCCGGCGCGAGCCGCGGGCGCTCCGGCAAGCTCTGTGGGTTGGTATCGTGCATCAGCCGCATCCGCTGGAGTGGCGGCGTTGCGTATGAACACCGATCACTAGGCGTTGTTGCATGTCGTCGAACCCGAGCAGGGCCGGCGTCAGCGTCAAGCCCGATCGGTGCCGATCGGTCAATAAACTGTAAGGACGAAGTCGTGAACTGCTACAGCGTCCCGGCGAAGTAGCCGTTGATTTCCATGCCGATGCAGATTTCGCGAAGCCTCGGGCGGGTCCAAGCCATCTCGTGTCTCCTCGAATGCTTGTTATTGCGCAAGAGCGCGCCGAGCCAGTCGTCACACCGGCTTCTGGAGGTTAGCAGATCGGGTGGGCGCCGTCCACTCCCCGAGCTTTTCCAAGCGCTCGGGTGGTGATATTGTGGGGCAGGTGTCGAGCCGGCGGCAGAGCCGCGGCCCACGGTGTGCGCCGCAGAGTGGGAGCGACCATGACCATGCAACCGATGCAAGTCAGACTACAGCGTCGGATCTTCCTGGCGGCGCTGGCAGTTGGTGCGGCCGGTCGGCGTGCGGCGGCGCAGGCACCGGCCCCCGAGGATTCCTGGCCATCGCTGGCCGTGCAGATCTTCGCCGGGCGGCCGCTGCAGGATGGCGGCGGGGTCGTGGCGATCGATGCGCCCTATCGTGCGGAGGACGCGGCGCTGGTGCCAATCGGCCTGCACAACCTGCTGCCGGCCGACGACCAGCGGCACGTTCGCAGCATCACACTGGTGATCGACGGCAATCCATCGCCGCTCGCGGCGGTCTTTTCGCCCGGCCTCGCCAGCGGGATGCGTTCCCTGTCCACGCGGGTGCGCATCGACGACTATACCAAAGTGCATGCGGTTGCCGAGCTGAGTGACGGTCAGCTCTACGCGACCGCGCGTTTCGTCAAGGCCGCCGGTGGCTGCTCGGCCCCTGCGGCGAAACTGGACGCGGATGCGATCCCGCTCGGCACGATGCGATTCCGGCAGTTCCCCGCAGGCGAGGGTGCCGCACCCGGACCGCGAGAGGCGCAATTGCTGATCCGCCACCCAAATTATACTGGGATGCAGATGGACCAGATCACCCGGCTTTATGTGCCGGCGCATTTTGTCAACAAGGTGCGCATCTGGCAGGGCGACGACCTGCTGATGATGATCGAAAGCGGCATTTCAATTTCGGAGAACCCGGCCTTCCGCTTCGACTACCGGCCGAACGGGGCAGGCAGCTTCCGCGCCGAAATGGATGATAGCGAGGGCAAGTCGTTCAAACAGGAATGGCCGGCGGCACGCGCCTGAAATACCCTGGCGCAAGCCGTTAAAAGCAGCGGACTTCGGCCTCGGCCTGCGCCTCATCGAGACTGCGCACGATTGTGTTCGTGAGTGCACTGCGGAATTCCGCACCGAGATAACCGCCGGCGGAGCGGCGCATCCGAAGGATGGTTTCCGCCTTCTCGTAGTCGTTGTAGGGCAACACGGAGGCGATGACGTCGATGGCGCAGGAGCAGTGTTGCAGAGCCCCCTGATTGCCGCCATTGGTCGCCATGCAGGCGAACACGAATTCGGCACGGGCGGCAGTGGGATAGTCGTTGCTGTCCGCTGCGCGGCCTGTCTGCACAAAGGGAAGGCCGCACAGCATTAGCAGCAACCAAACCCGGCGGACGAGAGATGCCATTGAAGCCCCGCTGGCTGGTCCAGTGAAATATCATACCCGATCGGTGGTGAAGTGCCAGACTCACACGGTGGGGGGCGTGTTACCGGCGCCGGATCACGTTCACCTGTCCGTTGCCCCGGCCCGCCGAAGCAGATGCATTGACCGCGCATGGGGCGGCCAATAGGTTTCCAGCAATGTCATACGAAATGTGTGGAGGACCGTCAGCGCGCGTCTGTATGAGACGGGAATGACGTGTCCTCGCGCGTCATGTTAATGCAGCAAATCGCAGGGTGAGACCCATGCAAGTGCGCGTGCTCGGCGCCGCCGCCGGCGGCGGCTTCCCGCAATGGAATTCGAACGCTGTCGGTTGCCGGCGCGCCCGGACCGGCGACCCACATGCAAGGCCGCGCACGCAGGCATCCGTTGCGATCAGCGCCGACGGCGATCGATGGTTTCTGCTCAACGCATCGCCGGACTTGCGCCAGCAGATCGAAGCCGCGCCCTGCCTGCACCCGCGCGAGGGCGTGCGTTCCTCGCCGATTGCCGGTGTCGTTCTGACCGGTGGCGATGTGGACGCGATAGCCGGGCTGTTGACGCTGCGTGAGCGGCACAATTTCACCATCTATGGCAGCGATCGAATTCACCAGGTTCTCGACGCCAACCCAATCTTTGAGGTACTGGCACGCGATGTCGTCGCACGGCAACGTATTGCAGTCGGCATGCCAACAGTGTTGACGCTGCCGGAAGGCTCGCCGAGCGGTCTTGCTGTCGAGTTGTTCGCGGTCCCGGGGAAAGTACCGCTCTACCTCGAGGATGCCACCAGTGCGCCGTCCATTGTCGAGGGTGAAGAAACCGTCGGCGCTGCGATCAGCGACGGCAAACAGATATTTTATTTCATTCCCGGTTGCGCAGGAATGACCGACGCGCTGGCGCGGCGGTTGGCGGGCGCGGAGATAGTGGTGTTCGATGGCACGCTTTGGACGGATGACGAGATGCTACGCGCGGGCCTTGGCGGAAAGACCGGGCTGCGCATGGGACACATGAGCGTCAGCGGGCCAAACGGCACGCTCGCCGCCTTCAGCACACTTGGTATTCGGCGCAAGATCCTGCTGCACATCAACAACTCCAACCCGATCCTGCTGGATGATTCGCCTGAACGGGAGGCGGTCGAGGCGGCAGGCTGGGAAGTCGCGTACGACGGAATGGAGATCCAGTTATGAGCGCCCATGTGATGTCGCCGGATGAACTCGAGGCCGCGTTGCGCCAGATCGGTGCCGAGCGGTATCACTCGCAGCATCCGTTCCATAAACTGATGTATCAGGGAAAGCTAAATCGCGGACAGCTTCAGGCCTGGGCGCTCAACCGCTACTATTACCAGTGCCGCATTCCGGCCAAGGACGCGACACTGATCGCGCGGCTGCCGACGCCGGAGCTGCGCCGCGCCTGGCGGCGGCGGTTGCATGATCATGACGGTGAGGAACCAAATAGCGGCGGCATCGCACGGTGGCTTCGGCTGACCGACGGGCTGGGGCTCGACCGGGACTACGTTGTTTCCACCGCGGGTTTGCTGCCAATCACGCGATTCGCCGTCGATGCGTATGTGGACCTCGTGCGCGACCGGTCGATCCTCGAAGGCATTGCGTCGTGCCTGACGGAACTGTTTTCTCCGACGATCATTGCCGAACGCGTTGGCGGGATGCTGGCGAACTACGATTTTGTCACAGCGGACACGCTGGACTATTTCACGCCGCGCCTGGATCAGGCGCCGAAGGATGCCGAATTCGCACTGGCGCACGTCAAGCAGCACGCACGCACGTCGGAACAGCAGCAGGCGGTGCTGGCGGTGCTGCGCACCAAGTGCGATATCCTGTGGGCGATGCTCGATGCGCTGCATCTGGCTTATGTAGAACCGCGGATGATCCCGCCTGGTGCGTTCGTGCCGACCGAGGGGTGAAATTCAATCCCCCTCGACGGAGGGGCGGAGTTCACGGAGATCGAACCGAAGAACCATGCTGCCCTTCACAGGCCCCTCTCCTCCAAGGGGACAGAGAACTGGTCTTGGCGTCAGGTTGGCCCGGCCAGGCGACGGCGTTCCTGTGGAACGGCAATTTCCTGCAGCACCCGCGTGGGCCGTTCCCCAAGTTGCAGAATGCGGTCGGCAAGAGCGGCGGCCTCGGCGCGGTCGTGAGTCACCAGCAGCGCCGCGGTGGGACGTGCCCGCCATGTGTTCAATACCAGCTCTCGGCTTCGCGTGGCCATCGCCGGGTCGAGCGAGACGAATGGTTCGTCAAGCAGAACGAGTTCGGGGTCGATCGCCAAGGCGCGCGCGATCGCCACCCGCCGCGCCATGCCGAGCGACAGGGTTGCCGGGAACTCGTTGCTGAATGGTGTGAGATCCAGCACACGCAGCAGGGCGTCGGCGAGTTCCGGATTTTCCGTCGGCTGCGCCAGCAGCAGGTTTTGCCGCACAGTGCGCCAGGGCAGCAAGCGCGGTTCCTGGAACACGGTGCCGATGCGCGGCATCGCGACGCCACACCAATCGATGGTTCCGCGAAAATCCGTGTCCAGGCCGCCGATAATCCGCAGGAGGGTCGTTTTGCCGCAGCCGGACGGCCCGACCAACGCAACGATTTCGCGCCCACCGAGCGCGATATCGATCTGGCCCAGCACCGGCAGTTCGCCGTGCCCCGCTCTAAAGGATTTGCCCTCGATATGCAGGCGAAGGATCAGCTCCGCCATCGCGTTGCCCGGCGCTCCATCGGCTGCAGGACGGCCCATTCGATCATCTGCACGACCAGGATGAAGGCGAACGTGTAGGCCAGGATCAGCTTCACGTCGAACAACTGGAAAAAAATCTGAATCTCGAAGCCGACGCCATTGCTGCGGCCGAGCAATTCGACCACCAGCACGATCTTCCAGATCAGCGCGAGGCCGGACCGGGACGCGGCGAAGAGATACGGCGCAAGCTGCGGCAGATCGACGTGCCGCAGCTTGCGCCAGCGTGACATGTGGAAGCTCTCCGCCATTTCCGCGAGCGCTGGATCCAGCGTGCGGGCACCCTCGCGCAGAGTGACCACGGTGGTCGGTAGCTTGTTCAACGCGACCGCGGCAATGGCGGCGATTTCGTTCAAGCCGAACCAGACATAGAGCAAGACGATTACGACGAGCGCGGGCAAGTTGAGCAGTACCGTCACCGCGCTGTCCAGCAACAGATCGAGCCGCCGCCAGCGCCCCATGGCGATCCCGAGCACGCTGCCCAGCAGCATCGAAAGCGTGAAGGCGGCGGCCACCCGACCAAGGGTGATCGCGAGGTTCCACGGCAGCGCCCCGGAGATGGTCTGCTGCAGCATGGCGCCTAGCACGGAAGTGACCGTCGGCAGTAGTCGGCTACCAGCGAGGCGGGCGACGACCTGCCAGGCAAGCAGAAACCCCAGCACGGAGGCCATCCGCGTCAGTGTTTCCCACCCGCGGTGTGTCAGGTGCGTGCTTACCAAGTGACCGGCCAGAAAGTTCCCGGGGGCACGGCACCGATCGGTCCAATGAGATCCGCACCGCCGATTTTTGCCAAAAGCTCGAAGAGCTGAATGCCGGCTCGGCGTTCCGGCTCGCCCCAGCGCAGGGGAATGCCGCTGCGGTACCAGTCGCGCAGTCGTTCCAGTTCGCTATCGTCCGCTGCACTCGTGAGCGGCTTCAAGCGTTGCCACTCGGCATCCGAGGCCGCCAGAATGCCGCGCGCCTGGCGTGAGGCCGCGATAAATCCGTTGATCAGTACAGGGTTCTGCTCGGCCCAATGCTGCGCGAACGTGTAGCCGATATACGGCACGCCGGTAGCGATCCCCAGCGCGCTGACCGCGTCTTCCACGGCTAGGATGCGGCGCGCGCCGGCGGCTTCGGCCTTTGCCGCATAGGGCCAGTAGGTCAACAGTGCATCGAGGCGTCCTGCCTTCATCTGTTCTGCAAGCAAGGGCGGTGGCCCGAAGCTCTTGTTCGTTTTTGAATCGACATCAATTTTGTCGCGCTGCGAGGCGTAGGCCCGCAGAATGAGCCAGCTCTTATCGAGCGGGCTGCCCGCGATGCCGAGCCGACGTCCGACCAGATCGGGCACTGTGCGGACCGGCGAGTTGGCCGGTGCGATCAACGCCCCGACCGCGTTGGAGAATGGGACGAAGGTCCAGTCCGCGCCGGCTCCGCGCTGGCGCGCCACCCACAGCCAGTCGATCACGACTATGTCGACCTCGCCGGATTGCAGGGCGACCTGAGTGGACTGGGCGGTGGCGAACTCGGTGGGCTCGAGCGCAATATTTGCCACCGCGTCCAGCGCGTGGTGGCGGATCACGTCGATTTCCCACGAGACGGTACCGAAGCGCAGCACACCGACGCGAATTGGCGGCATCGGTGCGCCGCGCAACGGCGAGGCCGCGGCCGAGAGGGCCGCGCCGAGCAATATGCGTCGTGCAATGCGCAAGGGTTTTCCTCCCCGAGCTTGCGCGATTATCCCCGTACCACGCCGTGCCCTGTCAATGGAGGAAGGTCAGTCCGTCGGGCGCCGACAGCGATATCGGCCGCGAATGCGACCCCCACCTGGCCGCAACATGGTCAGGCGCGTCAAAGGAGGGCGCCCCGATCATTCTTTGCCGCAGCGGCTCGACATTTCCTTGTCGATGGAGAACACCGTGCCTGCCTTGATCTCGACACCTTTCACGACGCAGCTTCGCCCGGCTTTGTCCGTGAACTTGACGTCGTAACGTCCGGACTCAATGCCGGTGATGCGCAACCGCTCGTCAAAGTCCACGCTGCCATCCGGATCGTTTTTGCACTGATCGGTGCCCCACGCCGTCGTGCCGGTCGGTGCCAGGTAAAGATGCGTGACTGTCTCGCCGGTCAGGTTCCAGAACCGGGTGGCGCCGCCATCGGTCGCTTGCGCCGCGCGTGCGCCGGCGAGCAACGCAAGAGCCGTTATCATCTGTCTTACGACAGTTCGTCTCGATACGGTGATCATGGTGCGTCCGTTGCTGGCTCGTTCGGTATGGGTACTTGCGCGACGTATTGTGGGGTGGCCCATCAGACAGATTAGGGCTTCGTGATCGGCACGAAAAGAGGCGAGCGGCGCATGCATACAGGAGATCATGGCGGCACAGACCCGGTAATCTGAATTTGCCCCGGTTTCGTGGACACCGGACTATTGGGGTTCGAGGAGTCCACAATGGCGAAGACGAGAGGAGCCTATCCGCCTGAATTCCGCGGCCGAATGGTTGAGTTGGTGCATGCTGGCCGTACACCTGAGGAACTGGCGCACGAGTTCGAGCCGACGGCGCAGTCGATTAGGAATTGGGTGGCGCAGTGGGAACGCAACGCCGGTCGCGGCGACGGGAACGCAACGCCGGTCGCGGCGACGGCGGCCTGACGACAGCAGAGCGCGAGGAGCTCAGCCGGCTGCGGCGTGAGAACCGCCAGCTCCGGGTTGAGCGGGAGATCCTCTAAAAGGCGGCGGCCTGGTTCGCTCGGGAGACGAACGCGATCCCATCAAAGAGTTCCGGTTCGTGAGCAATCTCAGGCCGAGTATTCAATCGCCACGATGTGCCGGGTGCTGGGTGTCTCCTCCAGCGGCTATCATGCGTGGGTGAGGCGGCGTCCGTCGCGACGTGCCGAGACAGGCGCGATGTTGATCGCGGCGATCCGTGCTGTGCACACAGCTTCGCGCGACACCTACGGCGCGCCGCGCGTGCACGCCGAGCTCGCCGCCAAGGGCATCCGCGTTGGCTGCAAGCGGGTTGCGCGACTGATGACGCAGGTCGGTCTTGCCGGTGTGTGTCGGCGCAAGTTCGTCACCACCACAGTCAAGGATGGTAGCCGCCAGGCGCCCGACCTGGTTGAGCGCAATTTCACGGCGGAAGCGCCTGACCGGCTATGGGTCGCCGACATCACCTACATCCCGACGTGACGCCTACGACAACGCCATGTGCGAAAGTTTCTTCGCAACCTCGAATGCGAGCTGCTCGATCGGTGTCGGTTCGAGACACAGGCCGAAGCGCGTCGTCCGGTCTTCGAATTCCTCGAGGGCTTCGACAATCCGCGCCGCCGTCACTCCGCGACCGGATATCTCTCACCGATCGACTACGAGCGTCAGCACCAAGCCGCGGCAGTGATCCCCGACGCACGCCAGACTGCCATCGTGCGGGTTGGGACGGAAGAATGGCTCTGCCAGGGGCCGAACCAAGGAATATCTCGAAACGGGAGGGCAACGTGCCGTCAGACCAGATAGCCTGATCCCAAACGCTCAACACTCCACGAAACCGCGGGAATACCAATGTTGCAATCAACAGGACCAAAGACGGTGCGACCGCCCGGCGCCTGGATCGACCAGGTACACGCGCGCAAGCCGCAGGTAGTCTATCTGCGAAATCCGGACTGACGACGAGCGAGTATGTCAATGAAGGCCGTGCGGACCGACGAGGAAATCGAATGTCCCGGCATCGACGCCGGTCTGCGCGCGCGCGGCGTCGACCTGGTGACGCTTCCGGACGGCGTGTCCGAGGACGCGTTGCGCTTGGCCGCGGCGGATGCCGATCTTTTGCTGGTGTGCTACACGCCGATCACCGCACGCGTGATCGACGCGACGGCAAAGCTGAAGGGCATCGTTAAATACGGTGTCGGGGTCGACGCGATCGACATACCCGCCGCCATGCGGCGCGGCGTCCCTGTGGTCAACGTACCGGAATACGCCGAGGAGACGGTCGCCGAGGGCGCATTCGCGCTGATGGTCGCGCTCGCTAAGCGCTTGCCTGAAATCAGAAGAACGATGGAGCGGGACGGTTGGATCTGGCCCGCTTCTCGGTGGCTTGGACGCGATGTCGCCGGATCGACGCTCGGCCTCGTCGGCTGCGGCAAGATCGGCCGCAGCATGGCGCGCATGGCCGGACAGGGATTTCGCGCCAGAGTACTGGGCTTCGACCCCTATGTCGACGCCTCGACCATGGCGACCGCAGGCGTCGAGAAAGTCGGGGATCTTCGCGCCATGCTTTCCGCTTGCGACTTCGTGTCCATCCACTGCGTGCTGAACGACGCGACGCAGAACCTGATCGGTCGAGCGGAGCTTGCCTGCCTCAAGCCGACCGCCATCCTCGTCAATGTCTCGCGCGGCGCGTTGATCGACGAGGAGGCGCTGGTCGAAACGGTCGTCGAGGGGCGGATCGGCGGTCTGGCGCTCGACGTCTATTCGAAGGAGCCGCTCGCCATGGCCGGACATCCGATGAGCGCGCTATTCGGGCGAGACGACGTCATTCTCTTCCCGCATCTCACCTTTTTCACGCGGGAAGCCATGCTTCGCCTCGAACGCGACACGCTTGCCCGCTGTTTCGAAATCCTGGAGGGGCGTTCGGTCACCGTGCGCTCACGCGATCCCCGCTTGAGAGCCCAGAGCACCGGCATCCGCTTCGAGTGAGCGGGATTCCATGTGCCCGGCCGCGGGCGATCGCCGGCCACAAGCCGGGCGAGCGGCAAGGACCTCAGAAATGGCGGGGCTTTGCCGTATACAGGTCCTTGGATGGGCGGCGGGGATCGGTCCCTGCTCAAAACATCTCGGTCGATGTTGCAGCCAGGCCGCGGTCACAAATCGAGAAGAGCGGAAATGATTGCTTCCGCCCGGAACGTGATCCCGCGCGCCGCAGCCGCCTGCTTTTCCGCTATGGCGGCGGCGGCTTCGGACTCGCGTTGCTCCAAAGGATCGACACCGCCGCGCACCAGGCGATGCAGCGCGGCAGCCTTGGTACGCGCCTCGACCAAGGAGACGGAGTTGGGACCCCGGGCGCGCCCAAGACCCATCTCGCGAAGGCGGCCATCGCGCCGGTATCTGAAGGTCGTAAGCGTCTGGTGAGCACCGCGGCTCATGCGGCGTTTCGCTGATCGAGGCGAGCCCGGATGCCGGTCAGATTCCACGGCAGCAGTTCGTGCACTTGTTTGACCGGATGATCGGCGATGCGTTGCAGGACCTGGCGCAGATAATCCTCGGGATCGAGCTGGTTGAGCTTGGCGGTCTCGGTCAGTGAATAGACTGCGGCGGCCGAGCCGTCCGCCTGAAGTCGGAACCGGCGAACAACCAGTTCTTCCGTCCCAACGTCATCGGCCGCATCGCGCGTTCCGCGGCGTTGTTGTCGAGGCAGGCGCGTCCGTCGCGCAACACCAGCGTCAGCGCATCCCAGCGCGACAGCGCGTAGCGGATGGCCGCGGCAAGATCGCTCTTGCCCGAGATGCGCGCCTAGGGTCTTCTCCAGCCATTGCCGCAACGTCGGCGAACAGCGGCGTGCTCTGCGCCGGCGCGACGCCGCCAGCCGGGCATCGGGCGGCTGGCCGCGGATCGTTGCCTCGATCGCATACAGCGCCGCGATGCGCTGCAGCGCCTCGTGCGCCAGCGGCGACTGCGTCGTCGCGTGCACATCGAAGAATTTGCGCCGCGCATGCGCCCAGCAGGCCGCTTCGGTGACGCCGCGCTCATACAGGCCGGCATACCCCGCATAGCCGTCCGCCTGCAGGATGCCGCGGAACCCGGCCGAGATGCTGGCGCGGATGCTCGCCCTTGCGATCGGGGCTGTAGCAATACAGCACCGCCGGCGCCGCCTCGCCGCCGAATGGCCGATCGTCGCGCACATAGCACCACAGCCGTCCCGTTTTGGTCTTGCCGCGGCCGGGATCCAGCACCGGCACCGTGGTGTCATCGGCATGCACCCGCTCCGCCGCCATGACGTGCGCGCCGACCGCATCGACCAGCGGACGCATCAGCCGCGCCGTCTGTCCGACCCAGTCGGCGAGGGTCGAACGATCCAGCTCGATCCCGGCGCGCGCATAGATCTCGGCCTGCGCGATACAGCGGCAGATGATCGGCAGTATTTCGCCACCAGCACATGCGCCAGCAGGCCGGCGCCGGCCAGGCCGCGATGGATCGGCAAACTCGGTGCCGGCGCCTGGGCGATCGCCTCGCAGGCCCGGCACGACAGCTTCGGCCGCACATGCCGGATGACGTGGAACGAGCCCGGCACGTAGTCCAGCACCTCGGTCACGTCTTCGCCCAGTGGACGCAGCACGCCGCCGCAACGCGGACAGGCGCAGGGCGCGGCATGCTCCACCACATCGCGCGGCAGATGTCTCGGGCAGCGGCCTGCGCGCCGGCTTGCGGCGCTGCGGTCTCGCCGTCGGCTGCGCGCAGGCTGTTCCGGCTCAGCCGGCGCTGTTTCCGCGACCTGCTCCTCGAGACTCGCCGAGCATCAGTTCGAGCTGCTCGATCGCGCGCGCGCAGCTTCTCCGACGACGCACCGAACCGTTCGCGCAGCAGCCGCGCCAGGCGCAGCTTCAGTTGCTCGTTGCGCAGCACCTGCTCTTGCAGTCCGTTGCGCGCGCGGCTTCCAATTCAGCCGCATGCTCGGTCCTCGCGATGCAGCAGCAACAGCGCGCAACGCGATCACGTTGAGCGGCAGTGTCTGCAGGATCGAGCGGCGTCGGGCATGAGCGCGAATCTTCCACTCACCGATTCGCGTCGCACCAAGCGCTATTTTGCGCTTCATCCCGCCATCTCCGGACGCCAGGTGCGCACCGGCATGCGCCAGTCGATGCCTTCCAGCAGCATCGACAGTTGCGCCGCCGTCAGCGACACCGCGCCGTCTTTCGCCTGCGGCCAGACGAAGCGGCCTTTCTCGAGCCGCTTGGCATACAGGCACAGACCTTGGCCGTCCCAGCTCAACACCTTCATCAGATCACCGCGACGGCCGCGGAAGACAAACAATTGTCCGCTGAACGGGTCCTGCCCGAGACTGCTGCTGCACCAGCGCCGACAAGGCCGTCGAACCCCTTGCGCATATCGGTGCACCCGCACGCCAGCCAGACGCGCACACCGGGCGGCGGCGCGATCATCCGCGCAGCGCCGTCAACACGCGACGCAACATCGCCAGACTGACGCTGCATTGCCAACGCGCAGACGCGCTGCCGTCCGGCAACACGATCTCGATCGCCTCCGCTGCAGCGCCGCTCGTCGATCGTGGCGCGATACATCGGCTGACGCAGCGACGCCGGTTCGGTCAGCCGGACCGGCACGAATCTGCGCCGGCGCCAGCATGCCGAGCCGGCCCTCACGCACCTGACGCCGCCAGTAGTGCAACAGGCTCGGATAAACATCGTGCCGTGCCGCCACCGCCCTCACACAGCGCACCAGGCTCATGCGTCTCGGCGACGATCCGCAGCTTCGCTTCCGACCCCCAGCGCCGGCGACGTTCCCGCCCCGTGATGATCTCGATCGTGCTGTCCGGCATCGCCTTAAGCTCGACCTTACAGTGCACTTTAAGGTCACAACGTCGCCACACACACACCGACGACAAAGCAAGGCGGCCCTCACCGGACGCTTACTGAAGGTCCACCACCCGCGATCGTTGTCCTGGGCGTCACGGTACAATCCATCGCCGTCGCAGTATCGGCCAGGGGCCGCTGCTTTCACCCTTGAAGCCGTAAGAGGCGCTGCGCGCCGTGGCATCGTTCCCTCCCATCCTATATCCCATAAATGCATGCCCGATTGGGAGCGAACGCAACCGGAGAGTTGCGAAACGGGTTAGAGGGAAAGTTGGCCGATAACGTAGGCTTTATGGGGTATCGTGGGGATCGGGGCGAACGGTCTCGAATGCAGGGGTGGCGGGCCATGCCCGACGATGATGAGCACTATGTCTACGCCATAGCCCTCTGATTCAGCTGATGTTGGACCTCGAATGCCCTAATCGGCAAACCGATTACCCCGACCTACATTGCACGTAGAACACAGCGTACGGAGGTTGTCCTCTGATGTCTTGCCACCCTTCGACCAGGGTATGACATGGTCCACGTGCAGGACGCATTCCGCATTGCGGGCTGGATGGTCCCCGCACAGCACGCACTTAAAGCGGTCCCGATGCAGCACGCGAAAGCGCAAACCGAGCCTGATGTCTCGGCTTTCTTCAGCAGCGCGCATGAGCGGCGAAGGTGACTGACAGGTACTCGGCAGTCTCGGCGGCAGCGACCTCCAAATTCCGTTCTTCTTCCTGGCCGGTATCCTGATTAACGCGCTCGACGAAGGCGGCCAGTGCCTTGTTCCATGTTTTGAAACGCTTGACATACGCCTTGCCCCCGACCTGCGACGGTGGAAGGCCCATTTCCCGATATTCGGGCGGCCTACGATAGTGCGTCCAGACGGCGAGCAGGTTGTCGAAGCATTCCTCATCGGTGTAGCGACGACCTAAATTTGTGGCCGACAAACCCGCGGCTTCAAAAGCCGCTCGGGATGTTCCCCAGCGTTGTCGCAGAGTCACGGCAGAAAACAGTAAGTGCTCTTGCACGTCCCGGGTCGTGAGCTCGGCCTTGCCCAGGCGATTGGCCAAGTCTCTCAGTGATTGAAGGACGTCGGAATCTGTCATGTTGCGAGACGGGTGCGCACCTCGAGTCCTCAGCACCTCGCTGGATCGATCGCCCAACCCAGCGGCCCGAAGGGCATCTCCCCAGGTGCCAAAACGTTCATAAACCTTCCTCGTGACGCGCGCATGCTTCGCGAATGCCGTCACCGTCAGCGCGCCGTCAGGCACCAAGGTGGCCACTCTGCGCAACTCTGCCAGGACAGCTTCGTCGGTGTATTCGGGCAGACGCCGAAGCTCGAATGTGAAACGTCCAGGCTCGTCCATCATGGCGTCGGGCACGTCGGGAAGCCCCTTTTGCTGCTCAAGTTCCGCATCGCTTGTTGATGAAGGTAGCATGGCCGGGGCATTTTGAGGACGGCAAGATAAAAGCAACGCCTCCCTTCGGTCGATTTGCTGTGGTCGGTCAATGGGTTAAGGGGGTGCCGCCGGAAACCGCGTGGTGCCGCTTTTGGCATATTTGTCAATGATTTCAGCACCCCAAGCGACGTCGGCCATGCCGGACGCCGCCGAGAGCCCTACCTTGCTTTAGTTGCTTCATTCTGATAACTATATGCCGTGACTGAGCCAAGCGACCCCACCCTCGACGTGCTGCTCGACCTCGACGGCCAGGTGCTCGTCGTGGACCCTGAGGGCGGTCACTGGGTCCGGTTCGTGGTGACGCGGGTGCCGGTGTCACCCGAGAAGCCGCACGGGCTGAATTACTCGCTGACGCTGCACGGGCCGAACGGCGAGCGGTTGGTCGGTTTCGACAACGCCCATCCGGTGGCGCGGCAGAAACGCGGCGAGCCGCAGGACCATCGCCACCGGCTGCGGACGATCAAGGCTTACGACTACCGGGACGCGGCGACGCTGCTCGGCGAGTTCTGGACCACGGTGGACGCGGTGTTGCGCGAGAGAGGAGTGATCCCATGACGACCCTGAAAGTGGGCATCGCCAGCTATGAGGACATGAAGGCCCGCACCATGGCAGTCGCGCGCGGCGAGCACCGGATCGCGCCCGACGAGCCGAAGGTGTGGTTCACCTCGACCGAGTCCTTCGCCAAGGTTCTGTCGGCCGGCAACCGCGACCTGTTGCGCGTGATCGTGGAGCAGGCCCCCGGATCGCTGGACGAACTGGCGAGGATCACCGGCAAGGCGAAGTCCAACCTGTCGCGCACCCTGCGAACGATGGCGGGCTATGGCCTCGTCCGCCTGGAACGCGGCGAGCGCGGGCGGATCACGCCGAAGGTGACGCATGACCGGGTGGAACTGGACCTTCCGCTCACGGTCTCACGCAAGGCGAGTTGAGCCATGGCCGCTTGGCGGCGAGCAGGCCGGACCGTCGTCAGCCCGTCAAGGCTGGCGCGTGCCGCGCCACCGCTGCGCGGCTGTGGCCTTGACCGTCTGCCGCCGCCCCGGCGGATGGCCCGCAAGCGATCATGGTTCAAAGTGAGCGGGACCGCTCCCTTTGCGACGGGCGCGCGCGTGCCGTGGCGTAGAGATCGGCCGTTCCGCCCGGAAGGGCTTTGCGCGATCCTGGCGCAATGTCCCGGCACCGCTCCCCTTTGCGCGACCGCGCCGCATTCGGCGAATTGCCGGCCGATCTTTATGTCGTGCCCGGTCCCTGGCCGCGCCTTGGCCGCCCCGTCAAACATGACGTTGAGACTTGGCGCGTCATGGACGACTGGCCCGCGCGCGTGCCGGTCACGGATGCCGAGGTGGACGTATTCGAAGCATGGTTCGGCGACCTGTTCGACGAACTGTTCGGGCCGTCGCGATGACGTAAGGAGATTGCCAGCATGACCGTGCCGCTGCGCGCCGCCCTCTATCTGCGCGTCTCGACGGCGCGGCAGGCCGAGCACGATGTCTCCATCCCGGACCAGAAGCGGCAGGGCGAGGCGTATTGCCAATCGCGCGGCTATCAGCTCGCCGAGACCTACGTCGAACCCGGCGCATCCGCCACCAATGACCGCCGCCCCGAATTCCAACGCATGATCGAGGCGGGAACCAGCAAGCCCGCGCCGTTCGATGTGGTGATCGTCCATTCGTTCAGCCGGTTCTTCCGCGACCATTTCGAACTGGAATTCTACGTCCGCAAGCTGGCGAAGAACGGCGTCAAGCTGGTCTCGATCACCCAGGAAATGGGCGACGATCCGATGCACGTCATGATGCGGCAGATCATGGCGCTGTTCGACGAATACCAGTCCAAGGAAAACGCCAAGCATGTGCTGCGCGCCTTGAAGGAGAACGCGCGCCAAGGCTTTTGGAACGGCTCCCTGCCGCCGATCGGCTACCGCGTCGTCGCGGCCGAGCAACGCGGCGCGAAGGTCAAGAAGAAGCTGGAAATCGACCCGCTGCACGCCGACACGGTGCGGCTGATCTACCGGCTTGCCCTCGAAGGGGATGGCACGTCCGGGCCGATGGGCGTGAAGAACATCACGGCGCACCTCAACCGGCAGCGAATCTTCACCCGCGACGGCGGGCGCTGGGGCATCGGGCAGGTTCACCGCATCCTGACCCGCGCGACCTATATCGGCCGCCACGAGTTCAACAAGCGCAGCAAATCCAAGGAACTGAAGCCGGTCAGCGAGGTGATCGCCGTCGCCGTGCCGCCGCTGATCGACCAGGCCACCTTCGACGCCGTGCAGGCCCATCTGCGCGCCCGCAACCCGAAGGTCACGCCCGCCCGCGTCGTCAGCGGCCCCACTCTCCTTACCGGCATCTGCTTCTGCGCCGACTGCGGCGGCGCGATGACGCTCCGCACCGGCAAGGGCGGGCGCTATCGCTACTACACCTGCTCCATCAAGGCCCGGCAGGGCGAGACCGGCTGCAAGGGCCGTTCGATCCCGATGGAGAAGCTCGACAACCTCGTCGCCGGCCACATCGAGGACCGCTTGCTACAGCCGGAACGGCTCGAAGAGGTGCTGGCCTCGGTGCTGGACCGCCGCCAGGAGCGGACCGAGCGCCGCCGCGAGCATATCGCCGAACTGAACAAGCGCGCCGCCGAGACCGACTTGCGGCTCAAGCGGCTCTACGACGCCATCGAGAACGGCGTCGCCGACCTGGACGACCCGGCGCTGAAGGAGCGCATCGCCGGCCTGAAGGCCATCCGCGATCAGGCCCAGGCCGACGCCGACCGCGCCCAGGCGATGGCGGAAAGCGCGGGGCAGCAGGCGATCACGCCCGCCATGGTCCAGAAATTCGCCAGGACGGCCCGCGAGCGCATCCGGATCGACGGCGGCGGCTATCGCCGCGAACACCTTCGCGCCCTGGCCCAGCGGGTGGAGGTGGCGGACGGCGAAGTCCGCATCATGGGATCGAAGGGCGATCTGCTCCGAACGCTCGCCGCCGCCAGTCGGCGTAAAATCGGCTACGCCCGGCGTTCGCAGTTCTGTTCTGAAGTGGCGGATGGGGTGGGATTCGAACCCACGAGAGACTTGCGCCTCTGGCGGTTTTCAAGACCGCTGCCTTCAACCACTCGGCCACCCATCCTTACCCACCGCATGTCGGTCGTTATCACCTCACGGCTGTCAGCGCAGCCCGGCTGACCTCCCCGATGATCTGCTCGGCACGATGGACATCGGCTTGCCCTTCGCAGAACATGCTGATGATTAACGGCCCGCGAGCCGTCATGATGAAGCCCACATCGTTGACGATACCCGGCAGACTTCCGGTCTTGGAACCCCATCGGGGTCCATCGGTGCGGGGAAGGTACCGCGCGATCCGTCTGTCATTCTGCTGTTTCTCCAGCAGCGCAATCATCCGCGCGCAAGCCTCGGTCGACGCCGCCCGATTGCTCAGCACAGAAGCGGTCGCTGCGGCGTAGTCCTCAGGCGTCGCCCAGTTCTCCTCCTCCGCGGCCAGCCGCTCCCGTCCCCGCATCTTCCTGCCCAGCGTCGAATTCGCCATTTCCAGCCGACGCATCGTTGCATTGACCTGATCCATCCCCACGAGATCGATCAGAATGTTGGTTGCGGAGTTGTCGCTGATGCTGATCATCAGATACACGAGATCGCCGAGCGTGAACTCCATCCCCTCATGCAGATCTTGCATGACGCCACTGCCGGCCGACTGGTCTTCGGTCCGCAACCGATAGCTGTCGGAAAG
Organism: uncultured Pseudomonadota bacterium; assembly: GCA_963810715.1. Classification (GTDB taxonomy): domain Bacteria; phylum Pseudomonadota; class Alphaproteobacteria; order Acetobacterales; family Acetobacteraceae; genus DATDIC01. Next base: position 113,053 of record CAWEOZ010000011.1, read on the forward strand.
CGAATGGTCACCAGCGTCGATCTGGCGGAACAACTCGATCATGATGGGAATCTTGACCGTGCTGGCAGCGACGAAGCGTCGGTCTCCGTTGTGACTGAGCCGCTCGCCCGACGGAGCAAGTCACAGCGACGCCGACGATGCCGTTGGTCTGTTCAGCGCGGTCGATGATCTGACGGGTTGCAGTCCAATCGACTTCTGTTCCGCTCACGTATCAACTCCCTTTGTGGGTCATACGCCGAGACCGCCCCCGCGATGTCCGGACCCGAACCGGCACTCCGTCCCGCAACGCCCTGCATGAGCTGAAACGCCAGGCTGCCGGTGACCGGGTTGGCTTCCGCCAGTTTCACCTCCACCTCCTGCGCCAGCCGGAATACCAGACCTGTCCGCCGGCCGGTCAGCGTCCGCGTGCGCTCATCATGTCGCCAGAAATCCTCGGGCAACGCGGAGCGTGGCACGATCCCGCTGGCACCGTTTTCCGGCAGCGTCACAAATAGCCCGAACCGGGTAACCCCGGATACGCGGGCGGAAAACACCGACCCGACCCGATCCGCCATGAAGGCGGCGAGATACCGGTCGATCGCCTCCCGTTCCGCCGCCTGCGCACGGCGTTCGGCGGCGGTTATGCGTTCCGCGACTGCCTCGAACTGGCTCGCCTGCTCGGCCGGCAGCGCCCCCTCGCCCAGTCCCCGCGCGCGGATCAGCGCGCGATGCACCAGCAAGTCGGCATAGCGGCGGATCGGGCTGGTGAAATGTGCATAGCGCGGCAGCGCCAGCCCGAAATGCCCGATATTGTCGGGGCTGTACGCTGCCTGCGACTGGCTGCGCAGGATCACCTCGTTCAGCAGCGGCGCCTCCGGCGTGCCCGCGAACCGCTGCAGTACCCGATCCAGGTCGCGCGGATGTATCTGGTCACCGGCTGGCAGGGAGACATCCAGCCCCCGCAAAAATGCCCTTAGATCCTCCAACTTTTCCGGTGACGGTGGTGCGTGCACCCGGTACATGCAGGGCGCGTGATGCCGCTCCAGCTCCTCCGCCGCGGCAACATTGGCAGCAATCATGAACTCCTCGATCAGCCGGTGACTGTCGAGGCGCGGTCGCGGCGACACCGCGCTTACCCCGCCGGCGGCGTCGAGGAGCACGCGTCGTTCCGGCAGATCCAGATCCAGGTACCCCGCGCCTGCCGTGCCGCCAGCAGCACACGGAAAGCGGCGTACAGCGAACCCAACGGCAATCCGAGTGTGTCACCACGATCCTGCGCCTGCTGCACCTGTTCATAGGTCAGGCGCGCGGCGCTGCGCATCAGGCCTCGGCCGAATCGGTGCCGGCGCTTGCGGCCATCGCCGCCGATATGCATCTCCACGAACAGGCAGGCGCGGTCCTGCACAGGACGCAGGCTGCACCAGTCGTTGGATAGCGCCTCCGGCAGCATCGGCACGACGCGGTCCGGGAAAATACACGCTGTTGCCGCGCTCCAGCGCCGTCGCATCCAGCGCGCTGCCCGGCCGCGCGTAATGCGCCACGTCGGCAATCGCCACGATCAGCCGAAACCCGGTCCCGTCCGACTCGGCGAACACCGCATCGTCAAAGTCGCGCGCATCCTCTCCATCGATGGTAACCAACGGTATGTCCCGTAGATCCTCCCGCCCTGCCAACGTCGGTGGTCCGGCGACCGCAGCCTCCGCGACCGCTTGGTCCGGAAAGGCGTGTGGAATATCGTGCGTGGCGATGGCGATCAGGCTGATGGAGCGGGCGTCGCCCATGCGACCCAGCCGCTCGATCACCCGCGCCGGCTTCAGCCCAAGCCGGTGATGCGCGATCGGTTCGGCCAGTACGATCTCGTTCGCCTGCGCGCCGGCCTCCTGACCGCGCGGGACGATCCATTCCGCCTTGGCGCGCCGGTCGGTGGGGACGATACGGCCCTCCCTTGGCCCCGGCCGGAACACGCCCAGCACACGTGCCGGCGCACCGGGCAGGCGCTTCAGCGTGCGGCCTTCGTAGCGGCCGGGACCAGCGGGGCGCAGCCGTGCCAGTACCCGCTCGCCGGGCGCCAGTGCCGGCCGGCCGGCCGGTTCGGGCGCCATCAGCACCAGCGGCGGCGGGCCCTCGTCATCCCATTGCACCGGCCGGGCGATCGCATCGCCGTCCGGGTCGGTGCCGGTGACCAGTACGACAGTGCTTTCTGGAAGCGGTCCGGCTGGGCGCCGGACGAAACGATTTCGGATGGGACGCTGCGGCGACATTGGCCGGGTCAGTGCGGCGACGGAGGTGCGGCACCGCCCGATTGCATGCGTGCGAGTCGGGCGATCGCCGGTACGTAGCCATCAGCAGCGGCCTGGGTGAGCCATCGGCTCCCCTCCGCGCGGTCGCGCGGCACGCCGACCCCGTCGAGATACAGAAGTCCAAGATTGAACCTGGCGGGCGCGTTGCCCTGGTCGGCCGCTAGCCGGAACCAAATACGGGCTTGGACGGGGTCGCGGGACACGCCGAGGCCGTGCAGATAAAACGCACCTATGGCGTTCTGCGCCACTGCATTCTGCCTGGCGGCGGCCTTGCGAAGCAGTTGCAGCGCCTGGACATAGTCGCGCGGCACGCCGTTCGCATGCTCATACATCAGGGCGAGCTGCACCTGTGCGGCAGTGTAATCATGTTTCGCAGCACGTTGATACCAGTCGGCCGCAGCCGCAGGATCCTTCGGCACGTCCAGGCCCCGACGATAGATATTGCCGAGGGCGTTTTCCGCTTGCGGGTTGTCCTGGGCGGCGGCGCGCAGCAGCCACTTGTTGCGCTCCGCCGGATCACGGGCGACGCCGATACCGTTGCCGTAGAAGCGGGCCAGGGCGCTTTGCGCCAAGGCAAGGTTCTGGTCCGCGGCGCGGCGATACCAGTCAAGCGCGGCGGGGTAACTGCGCGCGACGCCATAGCCGCGTTCGTGCATGACGCCGGCGTAGTACTGGCCGCGCGCGTCACCCTGTGCGGCCGCACGCTCGAACAGTTGCAGTGCCGCGGGATAATCCTTCACGCCAGCAGTCCCTCGGGCGAGCAGCAGGCCGAGGTCGGTTTCCGCCTCCGGCTGCCCTCGGTCGGCGAGTGCCCGGAGCGCCTGCATGGCATCCTGGGACGTGGCGTCGCGGCTCGCTCGCGGTGCTTGCACCGGCAGGGCCTCGAGCGTCGCCGCGGTAACAGTGGTTTCCGACGCCGCCTCGCCAGGAACGAAGAAAAAATCGCCGTCGATCGGGGAACTCGACACCCAGGGCTGCTGGGCGCCCTGGGTTTCACGCTTCACCGTCAGCCCGACCTGGTTGAACAGCCGGAAGATATCCAACCCAGGCTGGCGCATTGCCGAAGCGAGTGCCACCGCGTAGGGCCCGTTCGGGCCGCTGCCGTCGGCCGCGACATTGCCGGGCTGCGTCGCGAACGAGATCAGCGTGCCTTCCGGCGCACGCATCTGCGCCAGCCCGCCGGCAACACCGCGCGTCCCAAGGCCGGCGAACGGGTTGTTGCGGCAGGCATCGAGGATGAGGATGTTCAGCCGCGTGCCGGCTCCGTCCATCTGCTTCAGCACGAGGTCGGCATCGACCATCTGGAAGTCGACGTCCTGCAGCCGCGAGGGGTTGGCATCGACCGGCAGCAACCAGTTGCTGCCCTGCAACTGGATGCCGTGACCGGCGTAGTAGAACAGTGCCACGTCGGCGCCCTGGATTTCCCGGCCGAACTCCTGCACGAGCTGTTCGAAATGCGGCTTGTCGAGGTCGCGCTGCGCGCCGTCGCCAATCACCTTGAAGCCGAGATGCCGCAACGTATCGGCGATCAGCGTCGCGTCGTTGCCGGCATTGGCAAGCCGGTCGACATGGGCGTAGGCCGCGTTGCCGATCACCAGGGCCACCCGGCGTTCGGTTTCCGGGGCCTGGGCGAAGGCAATTCCGGTCGTGACGAGCCAGCTCAGGACCAACAAGATCCCGACGACGTGTCCGCCGAACCGGCGCATTGCGACACTCCTGGCCGTGCTGAAGAAGCATGTTAGTGCGGAAGCGCGTCGTTCGGGCGAGATATAAACGGCACCGGATCGCGGCGACCGCCCTCACTCGCGGCCGAAATAAACCGAGAGCCGCCGCTCCATCATTCGGGTGGCCCCGCCGACCACGCTGGTCATCGCATAGTATATCACCCCGATGGTCAAAAAAACCGCGAAGTTCTGGAATGTGGTACTGATCACCATCTGTGCCGACAGGAACAACTCCCGCACCGTCACCAACGACACCAGCGCGGAGTTCTTGGTCACCGAGACAAACTCGTTGCCGAGCGGCGGCAGCATCCGCAGCAGCGCTTGCGGCAGCACGATAAGCCGCATTGTCTGGTAGCGCGACAGGCCGAGTGCTCGTGCCGCCTCCGACTGGCCATGGTCGACCGACTGGATTGCGCCGCGGACGATTTCGGTCTGATAGGCGCCGGAATAGATCCCGAGCGTGCCGACCGCGGCCAGCATTGCCGGAACCTGGATGCCGAGCTGCGGGATGCCGTAATAGATGAAGAAAAGCTGCACCACGAAGGGTGTGCCGCGGACCACGGACACATAGGCGCCGGCGGCGGCGCGCACCGCCCGGCTGCGCGCTAGCCGGCCCAGGCCCCCAGCCAGGCCGCAGACAATGCCGAGCACCAGCGCCATCACCACGACCTCCAGCGTCCGCACCGCGCCGCCGAGCAGGAAGGGCAGCCATTGGACGACCGTCGCGACCGCGAGCGCCGTCATTCCCCAAGGGCCAGCCGAACCGCAATCAGCCGAACCATTTCGTTTCCAGCGACTTCAGCGTGCCGTCGGATTTGAAAGCCTCGATCGCGGCGTTCACCGCCGCGAGCAGCGCCGGATCGGATTTGCGGACTGCCAGGCCGTACTGCTCGTTGGTCAGCAGGAACGGGGCCAGCTTCGCGCCGCCATGCGTCTTGATGTAGTATCTGGCCGCCGGATATCCGGTGACGACGACATCCGCCTGCCCGCTCTGTAGCGACTGAAACATCTGGTCGTTGGTCTGCACGATGTGCAGGGTGGCATGGGGGAAGGTCTGCCGCAGATAATCCACCGATTTGGTTCCCACCTGCACCGCGATCGTCTTGCCGTCCAGATCCTGCGGCTTGGTAATGCCATTGTCGTTCGGCCTCACCATCACCGAAAGGCCGCCGGAGAAATAGGGCATCGAGAAATCGATCACCTTCGCTCGCTCGGCCGTTATGTAGATCGCCGAAGCTGCCAGATCGATATGGTCAGCCTGAAGGCCGGGGATCAGTTGCCCGAACGGCACCTGCTGGAAATCGACCTTCGGAATGCCCGCATGCCCGGCGATCGCAGTCACCAGGTCGATGTCGAATCCCGTCTTTTCGCCGCTGGGCGCGGTCTGCTCGAAGGGCGGAAAGGTTGCATCGGTGCCCACGCGCAGCGGACTCTTGCCGGCCTTCAGATCGGACAGCAGGTCCGCGGCTTTCAGGGCAGGCACCCTCGCCAGCAGGCTGGCGGCGGCCAACAGTATGCCGCGTCGTTGCAGTCTCATCTCGTGTTCCCCCTGATTCGCGCGTGGCGCGGATGCTGCCGCGCGAACCGGGCGCAATCAAGCGGCCAGTTGGACCGTTAACGGCCCGGTCATGCGGCCGGCATAAGCGAGACTCCCCCTGCCCCCCGGGACCTGCATGAATTATGTGATCCCCGCGTGCGCCGCCACCCCCAGCGCATCCGCGTTACAGACGCGGCGTCCGGTGCTGTCGGTCGTCGTCCCTTGCCACAACGAGCAGGAGGCGCTGGCGGAGTTGCACGCGCGCCTCTCGGCGGTGTTGAACGCGCTGGGCCAGCCGGCGGAGATCATCTTCGTCAATGACGGCAGCAGCGACGCCACCCTGCCCGTCCTGCAATCGCTGCGCGGCGCGCGATGCGACGGGTGGGGCTGGTCAATCTGTCCCGCAATTTCGGCAAGGAGATCGCTACCACGGCCGGGCTAGATCACGCGCAGGGGCAGGCGGTGGTGGTGATCGACGCCGACCTGCAGGACCCACCGGAGGTCATTCCGGAGCTGGTAAAGGAATGGCAGAACGGGGCAGACGTGGTGCTGGCCCGGCGCCGGGAACGCGCCGGAGAGCCGTGGCTGAAACGGGCGAGTGCGGCAGCATTTTACCGCGTCATGGGGCGCGCCGGACAGGCGCCGATCCCGCGCGATGTCGGCGACTTCCGGCTGATGAGCCGGCGGGTGGTGGAGGCCCTGGGCGGCCTCCGTGAACAGCACCGGTTCATGAAAGGCCTGTTCGCGTGGGTGGGCTTTCCGACCTGCGTTGTGGTGTACGACCGGGCGCGCCGGCACGCCGGCCGGAGCAAATGGGGGTATTGGAAGCTCTGGAACCTGGCGATCGAGGGGATCACCAGCCACACCGTGATGCCGTTGAAGGTCGCCACCTATCTTGGCCTGCTGACGGCGTTGGGAGCGGCGCTCTACCTGCTGGAGGTGGTGGTGCGCACTCTGATGTGGGGCAACTCGGTCGCCGGATATCCCAGCCTGATGGCGGTCGTATTGTTTCTGGGCAGCGCGCAACTCGTGACACTCGGGGTGATCGGAGAGTACCTCGGGCGGGTCTTCAACGAAACGAAGGGGCGGCCACTCTATCTGGTGGAACGATTCCTGCCTGCGCGGGCCCAGGCACATCCGGGCGGTCCCATCACCAAAGCATCTTCAGCCTGACTGGACTTCGCGAAGCGATCTCAGGTTGATGAAATTGCCGGCGAAATAAGCGATGGAGCGATGTCATCCTGGGTGAAACTGCTCTAATCAGCCGAATATCAGATCAAGCTTCACGGTGATCTCGGGGGCGAGCGCAAGAGCGATCTGGTCGCCTGGCTGGTGCGACGTCGTCTCGAGATACCCCTCGCCCGCCGGCTTTCTGTGAACGTCCACGGTGCGACGCTTCAGGTCAACGATCCAGAACTCGGCGATGCCAACCCGAGCGTAGAGTGGCAATTTCACATTGCGGTCAAAATCAAGCGAACTGTCCGCAACCTCGACCAGAAGCAGGACGTCCGCGGGGCCGGGTCGATCGCCGGTGGCGTAGAAGTCGGCCCGACGCCGCAGGACAGCAAGATCGGGTTGCGGCTCGTTAAACCGATTCAGCCGGATAGGGTTCTGCGGCGACACGATCGCGCGGCCGGCGCAGGCCACGACAAGCGCTTCCACCAATCTGTTCACGATGGCCGTGTGGCCCTGGCCGATCGGCGCCATGTCGATCAGCTCTCCGTCGATAAGTTCGATCCGCTCGTCCTCACGAAGAATGCCCGCGTCGGCCATCCGGTGAAAATCGTCCGCGTCCAGCTTGTGCCGCGCCGGCGCGACGGCTGTATCGTCCATGGCGCACCTCCAGCGACCGGAATGCTCAACCTATCATGCCCGCCCAGGTTGGCACGACCGACAATCTCCAGCTGCGCCTGCTGGATGCGTCAGGTAGACTTTATGCCAGCAGCCCCGGCGCCAGGTCCTCGTGAAACCTGTTGCCCGCCGTGGTCGGCCGGACATGCCCGGCGCGGATCGCATAGTCACCGAACCGCTCCGCCGCCGACCGGTGTTCCGCGTATTCGCGAAACAACGGCACCAGCGACGCGACGATCGCATCGCCATCGACATCTCTGCGATACAGCTTGTTCAGACGCGCGCCATCGAACGCGCCGCCCAGGTATAGATTGTAAAGGCCCGGACTGCGACCGACCAACCCGATCTCGGCCAGATAAGGACGCGCGCAACCGTTCGGGCAGCCGGTCATGCGGATGGTGATGTCGTCCTCCGCCAGTCCCAGCCGCTCCAGTTCGTCTTCCAGCAGTGTGACCAGGTCCGGCAGGTACCGCTCGCTCTCCGCCAGCGCCAGACCGCAGGTCGGCAGCGCCACGCAGGCCAGAGCGTTGCGGCGCAGGCCGCGCACCGGCGCGTCCAGCCCGTGCGACCGCAGCAGCGCCTCCACCGCCGGCTCTCCGCTCCGGCGGAATGTCGGCCAATACCAAATTCTGGTTCGGCGTGAGGATGAAACGGCCAACGCCAAGCTCCGCAACCGCGTGCAGGCCGCTCAGCAACCGCCGATCCGGCGCATCCCGCACCCGCCCGTTCTCCACGAACAGAGTGAAGTGCCAGGCGCCGTCATCGCCCTCCGCCCACCCGAGCCGATCACGATTGTCGCCAAACGCGAACGCCCGCGCCGGCGCCAGTCCAAACCCAAGCCGCCGTTCCAGTTCCAGGCGGAACGCCTCCAAACCCATGCGCTCGATCGTGTATTTCAGTCGCGCATGCTTGCGATCCGAGCGGTCGCCGAAATCGCGCTGCACGGTGACCACCTTCTCCGCCACATCCACCGCCTGATCCGGCGAGCAGAAACCGAGCACGTCGCCGGTACGCGGAAAGGTATCCGGCTCACCATGCGTCATCCCCATGCCGCCACCGGCCACGACGTTGTAGCCGACGATCCGCCCGCCTGCTCGATCGCGATGAACCCCAGATCGTGCGCGAACACGTCCACATCGTTGCTCGGCGGCAGCGCGATCGCGATCTTGAACTTGCGCGGCATGTAGGTGCGGCCGTAGATCGGCTCGTCTTCCTCCTCGCCGCCGGTCGACTTTCTCTCCGTCGATCCAGATCTCGTGCCAGGCGCGGCTTTTCGGCAGCAGATGCGTCGCCGATCGCCGCGCCAGTCCGGCGACCTCGGCGTGCGCACGGCTCTGCCACGGGTTCACCCGCGCGATGACGTTGCGGTTCACGTCGCCGCAGGCCGCGATCGTGTCCAGCATCGCATCACTGATGCCGCGGATCGCCTGCCGCAGGTTGCTTTTGATGATGCCGTGGAACTGGATAGTCTGCCGCGTGGTCAGCCGCAGCGTGCCGTTGCCGCGCTCGCGCGCGATGTCCTCGGCCGCCAGCCATTGCGCCGGCGTCAGCACACCGCCCGGCACCCGCAGCCGCGCCATGAAGATGAACGCCTTTTCCATCTTCTTGCGGCCACGCTCCGCGCGCAGGTCGCGGTCGTCCTGCAGATAGATGCCGTGGAACTTCGTAAGCTGCTGTGTCATCGTCGGCCAGCGAGCCGGTTTCCACCCGCGTCAGCCCTTCGGCGATGGTCCCGCGCAGGAACCGGCTGTTCGCCTTGATGCCCTCGTTCGCGGACGGCGGACGCTGATCAATAGACATCGCGCAGATACCTTCCTTCGCGCCGCAGCGCGTCCAGCGCCGCCGCGCCATCGCCGCCGCCCTGCTCCGCCAGGATGCGTTGCAGCGTCGCGTGCACGTCCTTCGCCATCGCCTTGGCGTCGCCGCACACATAGACGCACGGCGCCGTCCTGCACCCACGCGAACAGCTCCCGCCGCGCCTCCCACAGCGCATGCTGCACGTAACGCTTCTCCGGCTGGTCGCGCGAAAACGCCACGTCCATCCGCGTCAGCACGCCCCGCTTCAGCAGATCCTGCCATTCGAGCTGGTACAGGAAATCGTGCGTGTAGTTGCGATGGCCGAACACCAGCCAGTTGCGCCCGCGCGCGCCAAGCGCCGTCGCGCTCCTGCATGAAGGCGCGGAACGGCGCGACGCCGGTGCCCGGCCCGATCATGACGATCGGCCGCTCCGGATCGGCCGGGCAGACGGAAATGCGGGTTCGGCTTCAGGAAGACCTGCAACCGCATCGCCCGCCTTGCGCCGCTCGGCGACGTCCACCGAGGCGACGCCGTTGCGCGCCCGCCCGTGCGCCTCGTAGCGCACCGCCGCAATCAGCAGATGCGCCTCGTCCGGCACGGATTTGCGGCTGGACGCGATCGAGTAGTATCGCGGCGCCAGCGGCCGCAGCAGCGCCAGAAGCTGCTCCTCGGTCAGCCGGTGCGGCGCGGCCTCCAGCAGATCGATGACCTGCCAGCCCTCCTGCCGCACCAGCCCGGCAGCACCCGTCAGGCCGGACATAGCTGCGTCGAACGCCGGCGCGGTCAGCGTCGTGATATCGAACTGCTCCGACAGCTCCGCGTGCAGCGCCTGTCGCCGGCCAGCCCCGCCGCCGCCAGCACCGCCTCGACCAGCGCCGGATCATTCCCCGGCACGAAGCCCAGCGAATCCCCCGGCTCGTACTCGATGCCGGAGCCTTCCAGCGAAAGCTCCACGTGCCACGTATCGGAGCTGGATCGGCTGCCGCTCAGTCGGACGTGCTCGGTGATCTCCGCCTCGAACGGTCGCGCTGCGGCTGTAGCTGGCTGCTTCGGCCGGCGCGCGCGCGAAATCGACATGGATCACCGCGCCGGCGTCCGGTTCCCCCAGCTCGGCGCTGCAGATACCGGCCAGCGCGCCGTCGATCCAGGTGTTGGCCGCCGCCTCGTAATCCAGGTCGCACTCGATCCGCTCCGCCACGCGTGTGGCGCCGAGCGCCGCGAACCGCTCATCGAACAGCCGCCCGGTCTCGCAGAACTTCGCATAGGCGCGGTCGCCCAGCGCCAGCACGGCATAGCGCAGCCCCTCGAACCGCGGCGCGTCGTCGGCCATCAGTGCGGCATGGAAATCGATGGCGCGCTGCGGCGGATCGCCTTCGCCCCAGGTGCTGGCGATCACCAGCAGGTTCTCGCGCGCCGGCCACCTGCGCCGGCGTGACATCGGCCATATCCAGCGCGCGGGCGGCAAACCCGAGCTTCGCGGCCGCTTTGCGCGCCACGTCGGCCAGCGCCTCGGCGTTGCCGGATTCGGTGCGCGAACAGGATGGTCAGCGGCGCCCGCCGTGCCGGTGGCGCCGACGCGACCGGCTGCGGCGCGTTCGCAGCCTGAACGCCGGCCAGGAAGCCGCTCAGCCAGCTACGCTGCTCGGCGCTGGTGCCGGACATGATGCGGTTCAGCGCGAGTATCTGCTCGGTCGGAAACGGCGCGGTCTCGGGCAGCAGCGGCAGGCTTGGCATTTTGTCCTCCTTCAGGCCGTGGCGCGGCGGGCTGCGGGCATGACGGTCATCGGCGTGGCGTCCTGCCACGGCCCGATCAGCTCCCGCAGCGCCACGACAGGCCCCACCATGATCAGGGTCGGCGCATGTGCCGGGATCGTCGCGGCCATCGTTTCGGCATCCGCCAGCGTGGTCACCACGACACTCTGGCGCGGCATGGTTGCATCGGTAACGAATGCGACCGGCTCCGCCGTCGGGCCGCCCGGCAGCGCGCAGGCGTGCGGCGATCGCGCCGATCGTCCGCAACCCCATGTACAGCACCAGCACGTCGGCGCCGCGCGCCAGCGCCTGCCAGTCCAGATCGGCGGGCAGGTCGCCGCCGGCATCGTGGCCGGTCACGAACGCCACGCTGCGCGCCAGCCCCCGATGCGTGATCGGAATGCCCGCCGCCGCCGTGCCGCCGATACCGGCGCTGATGCCGGGGACAATGCGGAAGCGCACGCCCGCGGCCGCGAGCGCCAGCGCCTCTTCGCCGCCACGCCCGAACACCAGCGGATCGCCGCCCTTCAGCCGCACCACGCGCCGCCCCTCGCGAGCCAGCCGGATCAGCCGTTCGTTGATACGAAGCTGCGGCGTGCGCTTTCCGCCGGCGCGCTTGCCCACCGGCTCCAGCCGCGCCCGCGGCGCCATCGCCAATATGTCCGGCGATACCAGCGCGTCATGCAGCACCACGTCCGCCTCGGCCAGCGCGTGCGCCGCATGCAGCGTCAGCAGTCCCGGATCGCCGGGACCGGCGCCGACCAGCCACACGGTTCCCGGCTCGAACGCCGGTGCAGCCAGCCGCGGCATCATCCCAGCCATGCGTTCGCGTGCAGCAGCGCGTCCGTCAGGGCGACGACATCGTCTCCGTCCTGTCGCCAGCGCGCACGGCACGCGCGCAGCAATCGAACGCGCTCTGTCCACTCAGGCCCATATTGCGCCGCCAGCCGCGCCCGGATGCGGGCGGCGAGCCCGGGGCTCGCGCCTCCCGTGGAAACCGTCAGCAGCAGGTCGCCACGCCGCACTTCGGCGACGCTGTGGAAGTCACACAGGGCGGGCCGGTCTTCGACATTCACCAGCACCCGCGCCATGCGCGCCCGCGTGGCCAGCGCGGCGGCCTCGTCGTCCGGCAGGCCGACGATCCAGATGGCGCGCAATTCAGCCAGATCAGCGGGGCCGGGCAGGAAACGGCGCAACGACCCGGCGGCCGCGCGCTCATGGTCCTGATCGTGCTGGTCCGAAAACAGCAGCAATGCGCGCGCGCCGGCGGTCCGCAAGGATTGGAACCGGCGCAGTGCGGCCGGGCCTCGGCCGGCAACGGCCACCGGCAGCACGGCAGAATCGAGTGCGACAGCAATCATCGTGGATCCGCTACAAAGGGCAATCATGACCCAGAGCAGAGAATGATTTTTCTTAGAAGCGCAAGATCAGGCCTGAAAAAAGAATTTCCTTCTTAATAAACCCGCGGAACCGGAAACAAACCCGCTTGCCGCACCCGAATGTGGCCATAACATCCTGCGTCGCGGAAGCACGCCGGCGCGGGCCCCGGCTGACGGAACGTGGGCAGCGCGCCGCGCGCCCCACAGCCTCCGTCGCCGGCGGCCATGCCGTCTCGGCTAACTCTTCTGCACACCCCAGAACAGGATGTTGGCGCATTTGACGAACCCGCTCAGGTTGCTGCGGAACGCGGTCGGCTGGAAAATCTGTCCCAGCGGCATGAACGGTATCGTTTCAAACGCATGGAGCTGCATCTGCTCGCAGACCTTTTTCTGCGCGGCGAGATCGGGCGCGTTGAACCAGTCCACCCGCAATTCCTCCATCTTCGGGTCGGTCGGCCAGCCGAACCAGCCCGTCTTGCGGCCGTTGCCACGCAGCGGATAGGAGCTGCCGGGATTGGACACCGCCAGCCCGCCCCACAGCGTGCAGAAGCTGTTCCAGCCGCCCTGGTCCGGCGGGTCCTGTTTGGCGCGCCGGCTGACCAGCGTCGCCCAGTCCATCGCCTGGTAATCGACATTCAGCCCGAGCTGCTGGAACAGGCTGCGCGTCACCTGCGCCAACTGCTGCAAGGCCGCCTGATCGGTCGGCGACATCAGCACGATCTTTTCGCCCTTGTAGCCGGACTCCTTCACCAGTTGCCGCGCCTTGGCGATATCGCGCGGGGCCGGACAGCGCCTGCAGACCCGGCGGTGTTCGCCATCGGCGAGCCCAGCGTGAAGAACCCAGCCGGATAGCGGCCGAGATCCATCTGCTCGCCCACCATCGACTGCACATATTCCTTCTGATCCACCGCCGGCAGCAGCGCCTGCAGCAGCTTCGGATTGTCGAACGGCGGATACAGATGGTTGAACGCCAGCACCCCCAGCCAGCCCAGCGGATCGAAGGTGGCGACCTGCACGCCGGGCGACTGTTTTCAGCATCGGCAGCAGGTCGATCAGCGGCAATTCGACCCAGTCCACCTCGCCCGTCTGCAACGCCGCGGCCGCGGTGGCAGGGTCCTTCTGCACGATCCATTCCACGCGATCGACATGCACCACCTTGCCGCCGGAGAAATATTCCGGCGGCTCCTGGCGCGGCACGTAGCCATCGAACTTCGCCCAGGCGGCACTCGAGCCCGGCACCCATTCGTCGCGCAGGAAGCGGAACGGGCCGGAGCCGACATACTCCTTGATCTGCTCGGACGCCGGCGTCTTCGCCATCCGCTCCGGCATCATGAAGCAGTTCTCCGCCCCCAGTGCATACAGCATCTGCCGGAACGGCTGTTTCAGGCGGATCTGCAGCCGCTTGTCGTCCAGCGGCTTCACCTCGTTGGTCAGCGAGGCCAGGTACTGGCCGAACGGATCCTTCACCCACCAGCGCGTCAGCGAGGTGGTGCAGTCGATCGCCCGCACCGGCTCATTGTCGTGGAATTTCAGCCCGTCGCGCAGCGTGAAGGTCCAGGTCAGCTCGTCGGAGGAGACCTCATGACCGGCGCACATCTGCGGGCGCGACGTCAGTGAATCGTCGATCCCGTACAGCGTGTCGAAGATCATGTAGCCGTTGTTGATGGCGACCGTCGCCGTGGTCCAGATCGGGTCGGGATTGGCCAGGTCGGCCTGCGGCACGAAGCGCAGCACGTTCGCCTTGCCCTGGCCGATTGCCGGACGGGCCAGGCCGGCGGTGGTGGTGGCCAGAGCCGCGGTCGCCCCGGCGCCCTTCAGCACATCCCTGCGTCGCATGTGAAACTCCGTGATTCGGTTATTCCGACGAGTGTGGCGCCGACGGCGGCCTGGCCCTCAAGCCCGGCCGGCTCGGCGGACGACGGCATCGCCTCGACATGCGGGATCAGCCGGTCGGCCAGTGTCTCCAGCAAATGCAGCGTCAAGGCCGGGTGCTGGAAATATAATTCCCGCAGCCTTGCCGAGGTCAGCGTTCGCAGCACGCAGTCCGTGCGCGCCACCACGGTGGCGGTGCGTCGGTGAGTATGCGACAGCACGCCCATCTCGCCGACGATCGCTCCTGCTTCACGGATCTGGCCATGTTCCTGAATGACAAGCTCGCCCTGCTCCAGCACGTACATTTCCCAGGCGGGGTCGCCGCGCCGGAACAGAACCTCTCCCGCGCGCAACGTGCGCGCCGGCATCACCGGTCGCAAGGTTGTGAAATCGAAACCTTCCGGGGAATGCCGCGTCGCACCGATCAGGCGAAAGACTTGCGTGATGCGCCAGAGATTCACCGGCAGCAGTGCGAGATGCAGGACCAGCACCGGATAGATGCCGCCGAAATAACCATAGGTTATAAACAGGATGTTGCTGAGCAGCGCGGCGGCACGCAACGGCACCATGGTGCTCATGCAGAAGCTCGCGAACACGCTCAGCGACGCAGCATAGCCGGCCACTTCGATAAGCAGCGGCCGGGTCAGCAGGCTCGTCGGCCACATCGCCACCTCGGCGTGGTGATATCGGTTTGCCGTCACTGCGTAAACGGAAGCCTCGCGTGCGGCAATTGCCCGGCCACGTCAATGGTGTAGTTTCCGCCGCGTGCTGACCCGGTTGCCCTGCGCTCGCTTCGGGTTGTTTGCGGCGCTGCTCGCGCTGACGGTCCAGCTTGGCCTGTCGGCGAGCGTGCCCGATCCGTTGCTGGCCCGCCTCGGCCTGTCCGCCATCTGCCACGTGCCGGACAAGCACCAGCCACCGTCACCGGCACATCACGTCACCGGGCTGCGCCCTGTGCCCGCTCTGCATGGCCCTGGCGACGCCGGTCCCAATCCTGGGCCGCGCGCCGCCGGTTCCGTTGCCCCGCGGCGTGGCGCTCGGCCCGGCCGCGATCCTGCCGGCGGCCACCGCACCGCCGGCCATACCGCATTCTACCGCGCAGCCGCGCGGCCCTCCCGCCCTGGTCTGAGTCACCGTCCACCGCCGGTTGGCGCACAACCGCGCGCCGCAACTCTGACCGCAGGAGCTATCCGATGCCGAACCATTCTCGTCATGCTCGTCCACATGGGCACCGGGCGCTCATGACCACCCGTCCCGGAAGCCGCGTGCCTTCCGCGTTTCCCTACGCCGTCGTCGGTGTGCTGCTGGCGCTGCTGATGTTCGGCGCGGCGGCGTTCGTGTGGTTCGGCACACAATGCCGGCGTGGCGATCGGCGGCCCGTTCACGCTGCAGGACGGCTCGGGTCACACGGTCACCGACCGCACGTTCCGCGGCAAATACATGCTGGTCTATTTCGGCTACACGTTCTGCCCGGATGTCTGCCCGACCACACTGCAATCCGTGGCGAACGCACTCGATGCGCTGGGGCCGAAGGCGGACCGCGTGGCGCCGATCTTCATCACCGTCGATCCGGCGCGCGACACCCCGCCGGTGATGAAGCGCTACACGGCAGCCTTTTCCCCGCGGCTGATCGGGCTGACCGGAACACCGGAGGAAATCGCCCGCGTCACGAAAGAGTACCACGTCTATGCCGCCAAGCACGTCACCGGCCCCGGCCCGGACGACTACTCCATGGATCACAGCTCGGTGCTGTATTTCATGGCGCCGGACGGCCGGTTCATCGCCCCGATGGATGAGGGAAAGCCGCAACAGATGGCGGCGGACATGGCCAAGCTGATGTCATGAGTCGTCCGACCCCTCGCGGCTCGGCCCGGCTCTCCTGTAAGCTTGCTGGATGGACAAGCCCCATGGACCCCGTCTGCAGGCGGCCAACGGCGACGCGGTGAACCCTGGCACCGCCCCCGACCGTGGAACCTTTCCGCCTGCCCGGCCATCGGGCCCGACAGCCCCGAGCGGTTCATCAACCGCGAGCTCTCCTGGCTGGACTTCAACCACCGCGTCGTCGAGGAGGCCGAGAATCCGCGGCATCCGCTGCTGGAACGCGTGCGCTTCGTCTCGATCAGCGCCTCGAACCTGGACGAATTCTACTCGGTTCGCGTGGCCGGCCTGATCGGCCAGGCGAAGGCGGGGGTGACGGCGGTGTCGCCGGACGGGCGGACGGCGGCGCAGCAGCTTGCCGAGATCAAGAAGCGGGCAGAGACGCTGCTGGCTGACCAGCAGCATGCCTGGCGCGAGCTGCGCGGCCTGCTGCAGGCGGCGGGAATCGAAGTATGCGACACCGCAACTCTCCCCGACGAAGATGTCGCCTGGCTGGAGGCGTGGTTCATGGAGCGGGTTTTTCCCGTCCTCACGCCGCTTGCCGTCGATCCGGCGCACCCGTTCCCGTTCATCCCGAACATGGGCCTGGTGATCGCGCTGAAGCTGCTGCACCAGCCGGACGGGCACAATATGCGGGCGCTGATCCCGCTGCCTTCGCAGGTCGAGCGGTTTGTCCGGTTGCCCGCCGCCGAGAACCGACCGATCCGCTTCGTCATGCTGGAAGACATGGTCGGGCGATTCCTCGACCGGCTGTTCCCCGGCTTCCGCATCACCGGGCAGGGCATGTTCCGGCTGATCCGCGACACCGACGTGGAGTTCGAGGAAGAGGCGGAGGACCTCGTCCGCTCCTACGAAACAGCGCTGAAACGGCGCCGGCGTGGAGTCGCGATCCATCTCAATCTCAGCGCCGACATGCCGGAGGAGCTGCGCGAGCTGGTGGCGGACGAGCTCGACGCCACGCCGGACGAGATATTCATCCAGGATGGCATCCTGGGCGTCGCCGACCTGCGGCAACTGATCGTGGATGATCGGCCGGACCTGCTGTTCCCTCCTTACACGCCGCGCTTCCCGGAGCGCATCCGCGATTTCGGCGGCGACTGCTTCGCGGCAATCCGCGCCAAGGACATCATCGTGCACCACCCGTTCGAGAGCTTCGACGTGGTGGTGCAGTTCCTGCGCCAGGCCGCGCGCGACCCGAACGTGGTGGCGGTGAAGCAGACGCTGTATCGCACCAGCCGCGACAGCCCCATCGTGAAGGCGCTGATCGAGGCGGCGGAGGCTGGCAAGTTCGTCACCGCGGTGGTGGAGCTGCGCGCCCGCTTCGACGAAGAAGCGAACATCCGCCTGGCGCGGTCCATGGAAGCCTCCGGCGTGCAGGTGGTGTATGGCTTCGCGGCGCTGAAGACGCACGCGAAACTGTCGCTCGTGGTGCGGCGGGAAGCCGGCGCGGTGCGCTCCTACGCTCATTTCGGCACCGGCAACTACCATCCGATCACCGCGCGCATTTACACCGACCTGTCCTTCTTCACGACCGACCCGGAGCTCACGCGCGACGCGGCGCGGCTGTTCAATTACCTCACCGGCTATGCGGAGCCGGAGATGATGGACGCGATCGCCTTCAGTCCGCTGACCTTGCGCAACGTGCTGCTGGAATTGATCGAGAAGGAAACCGCCTTTGCACGCGCCGGCAAGCCGGGCGGCATCTGGCTCAAGATGAACAGCCTCGTGGACAAGGAATTGATCGACGCGCTGTACCGTGCGTCGCAGGCCGGCGTGAAAATCCTGGGCGTGGTGCGCGGCATCTGCTGCCTGCGCCCGGGCGTTCCGGGCTTGTCGGAGAATATCCGCATCAAGTCGATCGTCGGCCGTTTCCTGGAGCACAGCCGCATCTGCGTATTCGGCAACGGGCACGCGCTGCCCAGCCGTCATGCGCGCGTCTATATCAGCACCGCCGACTGGATGGTGCGCAACCTGGACTGGCGCGTGGAGACGCTGGTGCCGATCTTCAATCCGACGGTCCATGCGCAGGTGCTCGATCAGATCATGGTGGTGAACCTGAAAGACACGATGCAATCGTGGGAGCTGCGCCCTGACGGCTTGTGGCGGCGCGTTCCGCCGGGCCGGAAGCCGGTCTCGGCTCACGACTACTTCATGACCAACCCGTCGCTGTCCGGGCGAGGCTCCGCGTTGCACGGACCAGTATTGCCGCCGTCATTGGCGGCGCACCGGCGGCCGGATCGCGTGAACCAGGACTGACCCTGAATGCCCTTTCGTCCTTCGGCTGAGGCGCCGCGCTGCGCGGTGGTCGATCTCGGATCCAATTCCGTCCGATTGGTGGTGTACCGAAGGAAACTGCCGCAATCCGGTTGCCATCTTCAACGAAAAGGCCGTGCTGCGCCTTGGCCGAGGGTTGGAAGCGACCGGCCGGTTGAACGAGGACGGTGTCGATCAGGCGATCACCGTCATGCGCCGGTACCGCGCCGTCGCCACCGCGATGGGGGCCGACCCGCTGGAGGTGCTCGCCACCGCCGCGGTGCGCGACGCAGCAAACGGGCCGGATTTCGTGCGGACCTTGTCGTCCCATCTGCCCGGCGTGCCGATCCGCGTGCTGTCCGGCGACGAGGAGGGTGAATATTCCGCACTCGGCGTGCTGTGCGGGATCCCGCAAGCGGACGGCGTGCTGGCCGGAATCGGTGGCGGATCGCTGGAGCTGGTGCGGATCGAAGGCGGCCGAACCCGGCAGACCCACACTGTCGGACTTGGCGTGATCCGCCTTGCCGAACGGGCCGGTGGCGATCCGGAGAAGGCGCGCGAGGTCGCGGAGCGCGATCTCGCGCCGATCGGCTGGCTGAGACAGGGCGAAGGACGCGAGCTGTATCTGGTCGGCGGCGCGTGGCGGGCCCTGGCGCGGGTCCACATGGCCCAGGTCGGCTATCCGCTCCATATGGTTCATCATTATACGATCGGCCGCGAAGAGGCGCGTGAGCTTGGCGGCATGATTGCCAGCGCCGGGCGGCGGGCGGTGGAGCGTCTGCCGGGCGTACCCCGGCGCCGCGCCGACGATCTGCCCTACGCCGCCGTGGTGCTGCGCCGCGTGTTGCGGGAAACCTCGGCGGCACGGGTGGTGTTCAGCGCGAACGGGCTGCGCGAGGGCTGGTTCATGCAGCGCCTGCCGGAGCAGATCCGCGCCGAGGACCCGCTGATCGCAGCCGGCCGTGACTACGCGCGCCAGCTTGGACGCGATTCGGCCCTGCCGCCGCATCTGATCGCGTGGACCGATCCGTTGTTTCCGCGCGAAACTGCCTGGCAGCGCCGGCTGCGCGAAGCCGCGTGCTGGATGTCGGATGTGGGCAGCCGGGACCACCCGGAATTCCGTGCCGAGCAGGCTTTCCTCCGCGTGCTGCGCCAGCCCGGCATTGGCCTCGATCACCACGCGCGTGCCTTTCTGGCTTTGGCGATCGCACTGCGTTACGAAGCCGACCGAGACACCGGATATCTGCGCCCCGCACGATTGTTGCTGGATGTGTCCAGCGCCCATCGCGCCGTGGTGCTGGGGACCGCGCTGCGGCTGGCCTACACGCTGTCGGCCGGGACGCCGGACCTGCTGGCCGGAACCGCACTCTCTGTGCGGGACAACCGGCTGGTGCTGCGGTTGGACGAATCGCGCGGCGTGTTCGCCGGGGAAAGCGTGCTTCGGCGGCTGGACGGGCTGGCGCAGGAGTTAGGGCTGGAATCGACGACCGCAATCATGCCGACCGGTACAGCGCAGGGAGTCTGAACCGGGGTGGGCGCCCAATCTCTCCTGCTCGCGCAGAAGCCGCTAAACCCGATGAAGCGCCGTGGCCGCTGCTGGACGGAGGCGCGCAAATCCGCCACACCAGCACCCCGTCCTGCCGAAACGAGAGGCCGTCATGCCTGATGATACCGCCGCCGTCTCCCGCGCCAACGACAATCCGTATCTGCGTCTGGGCGTGCGTCCTTTCATCAATTGCGCCTCCGTCCGCACGATCCACGGGGGAAGCCTGATTCGTCCGGAGGTCCGCGCCGCCATGACGCGCGCGGCCACCCAGTTCGTGAATATCTACGAGCTGATGGAAGCCGCCGGCCGGCGCATCGCCGAACTGACCGGGGCGGAGGCCGCCATCGTCACGCCGGGCAGCGCCGCCGCGGTTTGCCTGGGTACCGCCGGCGCGATTGCCGGCAATGATCCGGAACGGATCGCGCGCCTGCCGCAGACCGACGGCATGCGCAACAAGGTGCTGATGGCCACCGATCACCGCTTCATCTACGACCATGCGATTCGCATGGTCGGCGCCAACATCGTGGAATTTGCCTCCGCCGATCAGCTTGCACGTCTGGTCCAGGATCCGGCGATGGCGATGATCTGCGTCTATGGAAAGGTCGAGCAGGGCGGTGCCGTCCCATTCGAAACCATCATCGAGCTGGCACATACGCGGCGCAATCCCGGTGATGGTCGATGCCGCCAGCGAGCATATCGACCGTCCATGCCCGTGGCTGAGCCGCGGCGCCGACATGGTGATCTATTCCGGTGGCAAATTCCTGCAGGGCCCGCAGGTGAGCGGCCTGCTGCTGGGAAAGGAGCGCTGCATCCGCGCCGCCTGGGCGAATGCGTCGCCGCATCAGGGGATCGGCCGGCCGATGAAGGTTTCCAAGGAGGATATCATCGGCGTCGTCACCGCGCTGGAATACTGGTTCGCCGAACGCGACGATGCCGCCGAAGGTGCCACATGGCAGGCGGACCTGGAGACGATCGCCCGGCGGCTGGGCGCCGTCGGCGGCGTCGAGACCAGGATCCGGCCGCCCGCGGGCGCCGTGAAGGTGCCATCGCTGGTGATCTCCTGGAACCGCGGGCGATGGCCCGTCAATGCGCTGGAATTGCGTGAGCGGCTGCTGAACAATGAGCCGCGCATCATGCTGGATGATTGCGACGTGACGGCCAGCTCGATCACGATCGATCCGTTCAATCTGGAACCAGGAGAGGCGACACTGATCGGGGACGCGGTGGCACGCTCCCTCGCGGCTGATGTCGCCACGCCGAAGGCTTCAGCTCCATCTGTCCAGATTGGCGGAACCTGGGAACTGACGCTCGATTTCGCCGACGGTCCGGCGGTGCACACGCTGGTGCTCACCCAGGACGGTTCCGACGTGAACGGACGCCATCAGTCCCGCTACTGGGACAACGAGGTGACCGGCCATGTCGCGGACGACCGATTGCGCGTGCAGGCGCTGCATCGGTATGAAGGCTGCCTGCTGGCTTACACGTTCGAGGGGATCGTAACTGGCGGCACCGTGGCCGGTACTGTCACGCTCGGGACGGGTCGCGAGCCGCATCTGGGTCCGGTCAATTTCTCCCAGTACGGCACGGCATCGTTCGCCGGACGACGCACCGCGACATAAACTTGCTCCTGGCGATCGGATGCGGTGATCGCACAGGTGTTGCGAATGCTTGCCCCGACCACCTGCGCGCTGGCCTCCTACGCCGCTCCCACAATCTCGTCTGCCCGGTACCCTTGCGCGAACAGTAACGCGCGCAAGTTCCCATGATCCACCCGCGCCCGCGCTTCCGCCGCAACGATCGGCTTGGCGTGAAAAGCGATCCCAAGCCCAGCCGCGCGCAACATGGCAAGATCGTTGGCGCCGTCGCCCACCGCTAGCGTATCCCTCATCTCGATGCGGTGTTCCTGCGACAATCGCCGCAACGTCGTCAGCTTGGCGTCGCGGTCCAGGATCGGCTCCTGCACCGCTCCGGTCAGCGCCAAACCATCATCAATCAGCACGTTCGATACATGCACATCGAACCCCACCAGTGTAGCCACCCGCCCGGTGAAGAACGTAAACCCGCCTGACACAAGCGCCGTCACCGCCCCGTGCGCCCGCATGGTCGCCACCAGCTCGCGCGCACCCGGAGTCAGCCGCACGCGTTCCCATGTCTTGTCCAGCGCTGCAACGGAAAGCCCGCGCAACATGGCGACCCGCTCGCGCAACGCCTGGGCGAAATCGATCTCGCCGTTCATGCTGCGTCGCGTGATCGCCGCGATCGGCTCCTTCAGCCCGGCAAAATCGGCGAGTTCATCCAGCGTCTCCCCGGTGACGATGGTGCTGTCCATGTCGGCGATCAGCAGCCGTTTGCGCCGATTGCCCGCCGTCACTGGAATGGCGTCAATCGCCGCGCCGTCCAGCGCGGTGCGTACAGCATCCATGTCGGGCGGCGCCGGCAGCGGGATGTCGGCCGCTTCTCCGGGCGCCAGCAACACCGGCTCACCGCCGCCGGTCAGTTCGCGCACGCGCGCGATCATCTGGTCGGTGAGTGTCGTGGCACGAAGATCGGCTACCAGTGTTAGCGTTTGCAGCATGCGACCGAAGCTGGCAGCCGCTTCAGCGAATGGCAATCCGCAACCGGTATTCGCCTCCGCCCCAACTGGTGCCGATCACCAGCAGATACGCTCCCGTTACCGGCAACTGGCCCGACCAGTGCGTCGCGTCCGCACCATCCCCGGCTCCCGGAAGCGCCCGTCCGGCGACGTCCAGGCCGTCTTCGCCATCACGCACGCGCCAGGGCGGACGATAAAGCTGGATAACGATATTGGTATCGCCGCGGCCTGGTTGTGCGATCGACAGGCTCTGTCCCGCCCGTGCTTCGATGGTGAAGCAATCGCGCATTCCACGCGGCACGCCTCCGACAATCTCAGCCGATGCGGCACCGTGCGCAAATCGGATTGGCGCGGGTTTGTCGCAAGACGCCATGGCATTGTTTGCAACCAGCCAGCATGACGCGGCCAGTACAACGCGACCGATCAATCCACCGAATCCTGATCCGCCTCGAGCGCATCCCATGTGGCCGGACCAACCACGCCGTCGGCGGGCAGCCCCTCGCTGGCCTGAAATTGCTTGACCGCCTTCACGGTCGCCGGTCCGAACGCACCATCCGCCGTCAATCCATAGCCACGAGTGGCAAGCAGGTTTTGCATCCGCGCCACCGGAGCACCGCTCCCGCCGAGGCGCAGTATCGGCATATCCGCGCTCGCGACCCTGACATGCAGGGCGAGTTTCGCTGCCCTCAGATAGGCGCGCCGCGAGTTGAGCCCGTTCAGCCCGCCATTGATGCGGCGCGTGATGGTAATGATGTCATCGGCATCCGCCAGCGGGTTCAGATCGTGCTGTTGCCAGAACGTGCAGGCGATCCGCAGCGAAATGACCGGATCAGCAGCCAGCTTCGGGTCGCCGACCAGATCCAGCTTCAGCAGCTCGCCATACTGTCGATAATTCGACCGACCGGTGAGTTGAATCAGCCCACGCCCTTTGAAGCGCGGTCCATCGCCCGGCTGGGTATTGCCCAGATCGGCGCGACCGTTGTACGCGTCGCCGCTGGCATACTCCACGGTGGTGCAGAACCCGTCGGACTCTGCAGCAGATCTGCGCCAGGAAATGCGCAGCGCGCAGCCCCGTATCGATGGCGTACTCGCCGCATATCGCCTGGATCACCGGCCCGATCGCATCGATGATCGCGGCCTGCCTGGTCGCGCGGCTGCCGCTTTGGCGCGGAGCGATCTGACGCAGGATATCGGCACTGAGATCAACCATGGCCACTGGCTCCGCGTGCGCTGATTGTGTTCAGTGTCCCTTGATGGCGCAAGAGGATTCCCGGCCGTGACTACTATACCGGCCGTGATCGTTGCCGGACCGACCGCAAGCGGCAAATCAGCGTTGGCGCTGGAACTGGCCCGCCGCCTCGGCGGCACGGTCATCAACGCCGATTCCATGCAGTTGTATCAGGAGCTGCGTATTCTCACTGCGCGGCCTACCCGGGCTGAGGAAGCGCAGGTACCGCACCGTTTGTACGGCGTGCGCCCGGCCGGCCAGCCGGGCAGCGCCGCCTGGTGGAGGCATGCCGCCCAGCGCGCGATGGACGCGGCCCGGGCGGAAGGTCGGCGGCCGATCTTGTGCGGCGGCACCGGTCTCTATTTTTCGGCGCTGATCCACGGGCTGGCGGAAATCCCAGATGTCGGACCGCTCGCGCGTGCCGAGGCTCGCGCCCTTCTCGCCGAACTCGGAGCCGTTGGATTGCACGCCCGCCTGGAGACGGTCGATCCGGCGACCGCGGCGCGTCTGCGACCCGGTGACAGCCAAAGGATCGCCCGCGCCTGGGAGGTCTGGCGCGGCACCGGCCGCGGCCTCGCAGCCTGGCAGGCGGACCAGCCAGCCGTAACCGGTGAAACCCGGTTCGCGGCGATCCTGCTCGACCCGCCGCGCGCGGAGCTGCGGGCTGCCATAGCCGCCCGCTTCGCCGGTATGATTGCCGAAGGCGCGGTGGAGGAGGTTCGCCACCTGCTGGCGCTGGGCCTGGATCCCGCCCTGCCAGCGATGCGCGCCCATGGAGTGCCGGAATTGATCGCTCATCTGCAGGGCCGCATGGCGCTGGAAGAGGCGGCGCAGCGGGCGATCCTGGCGACCGGACGTTACACGCGGCGGCAGGCGACCTGGTTCAGGCACCACCGGCTGGCTGACCCAGCCCGATCGCATACGATCTATGCGCGAATCGAAGGTCAGGAGCAATTTTCGGAAAGAAATACGTCGGAGATCATCAAGTTTATTCGTGAAGGAGGTTGACGCACCGCAACATACGGCCTAATCGTACGGCTCTGCACCGCGCCGCCGATATACGACCGCAGTTTTCGGGAGAGCCTAGCCAATGCCGGCCGAAGCCAGCCAGTCCGGGGCCGAAATCCTGCTCCGTGCCCTGAAGGATCAGGGCGTGGAGGTGATCTTCGGCTATCCCGGCGGCGCCGTCCTGCCGATCTATGATGCGCTGTTCAACCAGAACGCCATCCGCCACATCCTTGTCCGCCACGAGCAGGGCGCGGTACACGCCGCCGAGGGTTATGCCCGCTCGACCGGAAAAGTCGGCGTCGTACTGGTCACCTCCGGGCCAGGCGCGACCAATGCCGTCACCGGACTGGTCGATGCGCTGATGGACTCCATCCCGGTCGTCTGCCTCACCGGGCAGGTCCCGACCCATCTGATTGGCAACGATGCTTTTCAGGAAGCCGACACCACCGGCATTACCCGTCCGGCGACCAAGCACAATTACCTGGTGAAGCGCCCGGAGGACCTGGCGCGCGTGGTGCACGAGGCGTTCTATGTCGCCCGCTCCGGCCGGCCCGGTCCGGTGGTGGTTGACCTGCCGAAGGACATCGTCATCGGTAAGGCCCCGTACGCCACCCCATCCGCCGAGCACCCCAGCTATCGCCCGCAGACCGAACCCGACCCGACCCAGATCGCGCGCGCCGTTGCGCTGCTGAAACAGGCAAAACGGCCGATGATCTACGCCGGCGGCGGCGTAATCAACTCGGGCCCGGCTGCATCCGAGGCGCTGCGCGCCTTCGTCCGGGCCACCGGCTTTCCGTGCACCAACACGCTCATGGGGCTCGGTGCCTATCCGGCCAGCGATCCGCAGTTTCTCGGCATGCTCGGCATGCACGGCACCTACGAGGCCAATCTGGCGATGCACGGATGCGACGTGCTGCTGGCGGTCGGCGCGCGGTTCGACGACCGGGTAACCGGACGGCTGAGTGCGTTCTGCCCCGGCGCGCGGAAAATCCACGCCGATATCGACCCGTCCAGCATCAACAAGAACGTGCCGGTCGACGTTGCCATCGTCGGCGACGCCGGCCGGGTGCTGACCGCGCTGCTGGAGGGCTGGTCGCATGACGCGACGAAGCCGGATACGAAGGCACTGACGGAATGGTGGCGGCGCATCGACGGCTGGCGTGGCAAGCAGAGCCTGCGCTTCACACAGGACATGAACGCGGGCGCCGTCATCAAGCCGCAGCACGCGATCAGGCGCCTTTATGAGCTGACGCGGACGGTGCGGAAGGAGATCTTCATCACCACCGAAGTCGGCCAGCACCAGATGTGGGCCGCGCAGCATTTCGGGTTCGAGCAACCAAACCACTGGATGACCTCCGGCGGTCTTGGGACGATGGGTTACGGATTGCCAGCCGCCATGGGCGTGCAGATCGCCCATCCCGATGCGCTCGTCATCGACATTGCCGGCGAAGCGAGCGTGCTGATGAACATCCAGGAGATGGGCACGCTGGCGCAGTACCGCCTGCCGGTGAAAGTCTTCATCCTCAACAACCAGTACATGGGCATGGTCCGCCAGTGGCAGGAATTGCTGCACGGCGGTCGCTATTCCGAAAGCTACTCCGCCGCCCTGCCCGACTTCGTCAAGCTTGCCGACAGTTTCCATGCTGTCGGGCTGCGGGCCGAGAGCGTCGACCAGCTCGACGATGTCATCCGCGAGATGCTGGCGGTGGATTGCGCGGTAATCGCCGATATCGCCGTCGATCCGAAGGAGAACTGTTTCCCGATGATCCCCTCGGGCGCCGCACATAACGAGATGATCCTCGGCCCCGAGCACGAGAACGAGGCTGCCGGCATCACCGACGAAGGCTTGGTGCTGGTATGATCTTCGCCTGCACTTCACCTCTCTCGGGTGCGGGAGAGGTCGGCGCGCTTCAGCGCGCCGGGTGAGGGTACCCGGTGGCCGACATCACCCACCGCACCGCCACCATCGCGGTCCTGGTCGATAACGAAGCCGGAGTACTTGCACGCGTCATCGGCCTGTTTTCCGGCCGCGGCTACAACATCGACAGCCTCACTGTCGCGCCGGTGGACGACATACGCGGCCGTTCGCGAATCAATATCGTCACCTCCGGAACCGACATGGTCATCGAGCAGATCAAGGCACAGCTCGACCGTCTGGTCCCGGTGCATCGGGTTGCCGACCTGACGCTGGAAGGCCCGCACATTACCCGCGAAATGGCCCTGATAAAGGTGATATCCCGTGGCGAACACCGGGCGGAGGCGCTCCGCCTGGCAGACGCGTTCCGCGCCCGGGTCGTGGACGCCACGACGGAAAGCTTCGTATTCGAGATGACGGGCGCGACGGAAAAGCTGGATGCATTCGTTGAGCTGATGCGCCCGCTCGGATTGGCCGAGGTCTCCCGCACCGGCGTCGCGGCGCTCGCCCGCGGCACGCGCACGATTTAGCAAGCCGAGATTCAGGCCGACCCCGCGCCTGGTCGCCTGACTTTGCAGGCGACAATTTATGAAACTGTGATCTAGCTCACAGCCCGGCAGCCATTTTCGACGTGAGCCTGGGCGCCGTTCCTGGACGTGCAACACGTATAGCCGACCATAGCCGATCACGATGCATGCCACGTCATGGCGGCGCACCCGGCGCGAACGGGGGGAAAGATGGGCACCTTCAGCATCTGGCATTGGCTTATCGTGCTCCTCGTCGTGCTGCTGTTGTTCGGCGCGCGAGGCAAGCAGCTTGAGAAGATGCAATTCCCGGCATTGATCTTCGCCGCCGGGGTACTGATCAGCACGGTTCTTCTCCTGATCGGCCTCACCTCCAGGGCAGGAGATCTGCCGGAGGGTTGGGATCTGCTGACATCCGAGGCCGGCATTTATCTCCCGACGATCGCGGCGGCTGGTCTGACATGGGTCGCGCTCGCCTATGGGCTTCGCCGCCTTGGCCGACCGGCCGGCGCCGCGGGCTGGCTGATTTACAGTCTCGGCGTGACGCTGCTCGCGAGCCCCATCGCGCTGGCGTTGACCATCCTGTTACGGATGACGCTGTTCGGGACGCCACCACCGCCGTCATCATATCTGGAGGATCCCCAAATCTGGTTCGGCTACCTCGATACGTTTCCCTTGAATCTGACGGCGTTCGTGCGTGGGGCCATTCTGGTTGGGCTGATGACCCGCCTGAAGGATTGGGGATTTGCTCCTTCTTCGTCCAATCCCGGGCGCTGGCCGCCGGTGCCGATTTCAGGATGTGGTCCCGACGAGTCGACGCGCATTCTTTGTGGCAATGCTCTGCTTGCGGGGGCGGCGTTCCGCCGCAGCGTGCTGGCATTCTTCCAGGACAGATGGACCGCCACGGCACCGGAGTTTGGGCTCGATACGCGCTTGCTGGTGAATGTCTGCAGCTATGCGGAGGCACGGTCCCAAACATACACTCTTGTTCTGGGCGCGGTTGCCATCCTGGGTGCAATAATCACCGCTGCCGCCCCGGAGATCGGGCTGCCATTGGCGATCCTCGTTGCCGGTTGCATATGGTTCACAAAATGGCACAGGGAGCAGGCGCTCGCCAGGATGTTCGGCCAGGCTTCGTTTGAGCGGACGCTTGCCACCGAAAGATTTGCCCACCAGCTTGATCGAAAGCTGGACGCCGCTCTGCCGCAAGAAGATCAGAACCTGATCGTGTATCGCGGGTTCATCCCGTTCGTGGGCGCCGGGATCGATTTGGGGGGCTGGTCGTTTGTTACGTTCGTGGATAAGCCGAAAGTCAAGGACGCCCCGGAGACAGTGCGCGCTTTTACCGTGCCGGAACTGTATCTGACACTCGACGCTGCCATCAGCGGCCTGAAGCTGCCCAGGTTGGGTTGCCGGGACTATTTTTTCGTCCGCGGCCTCGACATAAAGCGCGATCCCACTGTTCTGGCTGACCCGGCGGATCGGCCGCGCCAGTTTATCTCCCCGGAGCTGGGTGCGCTTTACATGGAAGAACAAGACGCGCGCATCCGCAATTACAAATGCATCCAAGTGGTCGGCTGGGGCGGCGAACTCATCGTTTCCTACTTTCTGCGCTGCTCGCTGCAAGGGACGTCTCTGCTCGTGGAGTTGAAGCGATATCTGCTGCCCCCACTGGCGGACGAGCATCGGCGTGTCGATCGGCTCGGCCGCGACCGCCTGGCGCTGCGGATCGGGCAATTCATCGCCTCGCTTTTCATCGGGCCGGTTGTTGCGCTGGTCTCCCCGTTCGTCGTGCTCGCCAGGATGCACGAAGCTCTTGCCAAAGCTCTGGTCAGCGACCGGAGGCGGGCACGTCGCCGCAGACGCACTGCGCTGAACGATCCTTCGTACGACTATGGCGCCGAAACAACTCTGCGCGCCCGTTTCGCGCAGAACGCTTTTCTCCACTATTTCCAAAAATCCGATGCAGATTTCGACAACAAGCTGATTGAACGCAAGATACTGGACGATATAGAGCGCTTTCTTGACGAGAATGGCATCGATACGACCGACATTCGCGATCGGCAGACGACGATTCTCAACAGCGGCATTCTGGTGCAAGGCGGCGACGTTCGCGCGGAGAGCCTCGCCGTGGGGCAAGGCGCCCAGGCAGTCAAGACCGAAGGCCCGAAGCCGACTGAAACCAGACGAAGCAAGGAGACAGTGGAATGACCCGCGCACCCGGCCGACAAAGCAGCCGCAACGACGGTATCCAGGCCACCACCGTGCAGGCCGACGTGCTTGCGGTGGGGCAGAACGCGCGGGCAACGAAGCACGTGGCCGCCGAAGGTTCCGGGTCCTGGTAATCGCCGTGGAGCAGCTCCGGCAGGCAATCGCCGGACTGGAGCTGCAACCCGCCGCGCGCGAGGTGCTGGAGCAGGACGTGCACGCATTGGCAGAAACAGCGCGATCCGGGCAGCATGACAGAAGCGAGGCGGAACGCCACCTCAAAGGCATCGCCGATAAACTCAAGATGATCGGCATCGTCATGACCGAGGCGGCCGGCGTGGCGCGGCCGTTGGTGAAGATCGCCAACCTGCTCGGAATTTCGTTGCCCTTCCCCGCAGGCGGATAACGTCGTCGCCGCGCACTGCCGGTGTTTTCGTTGCTAGGTCGCCGGCGCGGGGCCCGCCATCGCAGCCGGAAACTGCTGCCTAGATCCCGCTACCCTTTCTCCCGCCGTTCGCGCGGCGCCTCGACCACGGCGAGCGTCCCTGCCGGCGACGGCTTCAGCAGTTCGCCAGCGCCGCCTCTTCCGTTCAGCCACGCCGCCCAGTGGGCGCGCTCGACGATAACCGGCTGTCGGTCGTGGAGCGGCGCGACATCCGGCCCGGCGTCGCAGGTCAGAAGCGTGAACGCATCCCCCTGGTCTCCGCGGCCAATCAGCCCGGCGAAGCAGAACCATTCCTGCCCGATCCGGGTGAAGCGCCAGCGCGTCTTCGGGCTCCCGGTGCCAGTGAATTCGTAATAATGCGACGCCGGCACCAGACAGCGCCCGCGCGTGAATGTCCGGCCTTCAGATCGCATGTTGATGACGGCGCGCGCCTTCGGTCGACTTGGTGTCAGACCCCACGGAAGCTGCACCAGCTCTACGCCGCCCTCGGCCGGTTGGATGATTGGCGCGGCTTCTGTCGGCCAGATTTCGTCGCGCGCTTCCAGATTGGGCGCCGCGTTCGGCTTCGGGAATACGAGGGGCAACCTGAGATGGCTGAACTCCTCGATATACGCGCTATAGGGGACACGATTGCCGTAATCATTGCACATTCTGGTTAAATCCGCGCGCCAGGATGCGCGATCGCGATGCCCGATCGTACCCCACGATGTGATGGCACATTATCAAGGCCTTACAGGAACGACGAATGAATACCGTTGCCTGTGAGCTTCCACTGCTCCGTGGTTCTTGGTGCTGCTTCATGCTATATTCTGCCGCCCTTGCTTGCCACTCCCAGCCGCATGAGCTAGGAAATCCATGCCTTTGCGCTTCGATGCTGCTGTAGCTCAGTGGTAGAGCACCCCCTTGGTAAGGGGGAGGCCGTCAGTTCAATCCTGACCAGCAGCACCATTCATCATCAGCCATTCATTTTAGCCGGATTACGCACTCCGAAATGACACCCCGTCCTTGAGGCGATTGCACGACCGCATGCAACGACGCAGTATTCTCGTCCTCGGTCCCCTCCGATCACGCCGGTGTGACGATAAGGCAAATCCTGGCAGCCAAGGAACCCTCATTTGATGCCTCGTTACAAGGCATACACAACCACAGTTGTCGGCGCCCACAGCGTCCCCCGTTGGTACGAAGCCCTCGATCGCCTCGTCACACTGGGCCAGATTACCGCCGCGGACTTCGCAGACGCTCAGTTCCGCTCCACCCAGGCCGCAATCCTGGAACAGGAGATTGCCGGGATCGACGTGATCACCGGTGGTGAGATGCACCGCCGAACGCACAACCGGCATTCGCCACCGAACGCGATGCTGAATTATTTCTGGCAGAAGATCCCGGCTTTCTATCCCGCCAACCGGCCGCGCCCCATCAGCCCGCACGATCCGAATGTGTTCCATCCTGCCGCCGTCTGCCGTGGCCCGATCGACGAGACAACGGATCTCGGCCTCGTCGATGAATTCCGGACGGTATCTTCCTTTGCGCGAACGCCGGTCAAGATCACCATGACAGGTCCACACCTGCTCGCGGCGGTCTCATACGATGAGCACTATAACGACCTCTCACGCATGATGACCGATATCGGCAAGCTCCTGAATCGGAACTTTCGGCGGCTTGCAGAGGAAGGGTGCAGGAATATCCAGATCGACGAGCCCTACTTCACAGTCGCCGGGGACGATGACGTGGCGGCGGCGGTGGACGCCATCAATCTAGCCATCGAGGGACTGCCGGCCGACATGCACATCCTCGTGCATGTTTGTCAGGGAAACTATGCCGTCGGTCCCGATTACGACGGCCAGATCGGCCACCGCTACTTTGACACCGGTCGATACAAGGCAGACATCATCACCAGGATCGAATGCGGCGGATTCCTGATCGAGCATGACATGACATCGCAGTATCAGGGCCTGCTCGGGAACAAGCAGCTTGGGGTCGGCGCCGTCGATGTACAGGATCCCAATATCGAGTCCGCGGACCTCGTGGCCGATCGCATCAGGGCGCATGGATGGCTCGCGCCCGAACAGACAATCATCACCAGCTCTTGCGGGTTCAATCATCTGCCCCGGCATGTGGCTCTTGGTAAAATGCGGGCGATGACCGGCGCCAAGGCCATTCTCGGCGGCAATACGGAATAACCAACGTCCCCATGGACGAACCCCAGCACGACCGCGAGAGCGCGAACGCCCATCTCCGGCTCTCCCAGGAGCAACTGCGCCTTGCCGAGTTCAGCACCGGGATCGGCGCGTTCGAACTCGACGTGGAATCCGGTCGCTGGATGACCACCCCGCAGGTCGCCGTGCTGTTTGGCCTCGATCCCGGACATCCGAAACCATCACTCGCCGACTGGGAACCTGTCCTGTTTCCCGATGACCGGCTCAAGCTCCGCACGGCGATCGCCACCGCGCGCCAGACCGGAGCTTTCACCACGGAAATCCGCGTCCGGCATCCCGACGGCAGCCTCCACTGGCTTGCCGGCAAGGGGCAGAGCGTCGCCGATAAGACCGGCTCCGCCCGTTGGCTGCGCGGCGCCTGGCACGACATCACCGAGCGGAAAGCGCTTGAAGCGCGTCTGCTGGCCCTCAATGAAATGCTGGAAGCGCGGGTCGTCGAAGTTCGCGAAGAAGCCCGGGCCCTGGAGATTCTCAACCGCACCGGGATCGCCGTAGCGTCGGAACTCGATCTCGAGCGCCTAGTGCAAATAGTCACCGACGCCGGCCTGGAAATCGTTGAAGCGCAATACGGTGCATTTTTTTTACAACCCGGCGACACGGGCGAGGCACGCTCACTCTACGCACTGTCCGGCGTCCCGCGAGAGGCATTCGCAAAGTTCCCCATGCCGCGGAACACCGCCGTCCTCGGTCCGACGTTGCGCGGATCGGCCATCGTGCGCTCCAATGACATCCTTGCCGACCCGCGCTACGGGCAAAATCCGCCGTATGATGGCATGCCGCCCGGCCATCTTCCTGTTCGCAGCTATCTGGGCGTCCCCGTCATCTCCCGTTTGGGGGAAGTGCTCGGAGGGCTGTTCTTTGGCCATCCCGATCCGGGCGTGTTCACCGAGCGGGCCGAACGCGTCGTGGTCGGGCTTGCGGCGCAGGCCGCGGTCGCCATCGACAATGCCCGACTTTATCAAAAGAGCCAGCAGGAGGTCGAAGCCCGGACGCGCACCGAACAAGAGCTACAGGCACTCAATCTCACGCTGGAACAGCGCGTCAGGGAACGTACCCAGCAGCTCGAATCCAGCTTCAACCAGCTGCAGGAAAGCGAGCGGCGCTTCCGCCTGCTGGTGGAATCGGTAACAGACTACGCGATCTTCATGCTCGATCCCGTCGGAAACGTGCATCAAATGGAATCCGGGTGCCGAACGGCTGAAAGGCTACACGACCGCTGATATTATCGGCCAGCATTTTTCCCGCTTCTACACCCAGGAAGACCGCACCGGCGGGTTGCCCGACAGCATCATCGCCGACGCCACCCGGACCGGCAAATATGAAGGCGAGGGCTGGCGGATTCGTAAGGATGGCACCAGGTTCTGGGCCAGCGTGGTCATCCACGCGATCCGAGACGAGTACGGCGAGCTGCTCGGCTTCGCCAAGGTAACCCGCGATCTCACCGCAAGGCGCGAGGCGGAGGAACGTCTGCGCCAGTCGCAGAAGATGGAGGCCATCGGCCAGCTCACCGGCGGAGTGGCGCATGATTTCAACAATCTTCTCACCGTCATCTCCGGCAGCCTCGAAACCCTTCAGCGCCGCCTTCCGCTGTCCGGAGGCGATGCGCTGCGGCGGCTTGCCGGTGCTGCCTCGCAGGCGGCGTCGCGGGCGGCGATTCTCACACACCAGCTCCTGGCGTTCTCCCGTCGCCAGCCGCTGCAACCCGCGCGCGTATCGATCAACACGCTGATTAGCGGCATATCCGACATGCTTCGCCGCACCATCCCCGAAAACATCGTAATCGAAACCGTTCTGGCCGGCGGGCTGTGGACGGTCTTTGTCGATGCCAACCAGTTGGAGAATTGCCTGCTGAACCTCGTCGTCAACGCGCGTGACGCCATGCCGGACGGCGGCAAGCTGACGGTCGAAGCCGCCAACGTCTATCTCGACGACGAATACGCCGCGCGTGCCGACGTGAATGCCGGCCAGTATGTCGGGCTGTTCGTCAGCGACACCGGCTCCGGCATGACGCCGGACGTCGCTTCAAGGGCATTCGATCCGTTCTTCACCACCAAAGAGGTAGGACAGGGCACCGGCCTCGGCCTGTCTCAGGTATATGGCTTCGTGAAACAATCAGGCGGCCATGTGAACATCTATACCGAGATCGGCGCCGGCACCACGATCAAGCTTTATCTGCCGCGGCTGATTTCGTCCGAAATCGTGGCAGACCGCCACCAGGTTCCCGAGCCCGTGCCGCGTGGCACCGGTGAGACCATCCTCGTTGTGGAAGACGAGCCGGACGTTCGCCGGTTCTCCGTCGAGATTCTCCAGGAACTGGGCTACCGTGTGCTGGATGCCGCAACCGGCGCCACCGGCCTCCGCATGATCGACGCGCATCCGGAGATCACGCTGCTGTTCACGGATGTCGGCTTGCCGGGCAACATGAACGGGCGCCAACTGGCGGAGGAAGCCCTCCTGCGAAGGCCGGATCTGAAAGTGCTGTTCACCAGCGGATACGCCAGAAATGCGATTGTCCACCATGGCAGGCTCGATCCCGGAGTCGAGCTGATCGTCAAGCCGTTCACGTTTGTCGGTCTTGCCGCCAAGGTTCGACACATCCTGGATGCGCCGTAACTGGCTAATGGCCCGTTACCGGCCGCCGCCAAACAGCCGTCCCAGCACCCCTCCAGGCGCCGGACGCGCCCGCTGAGTTACGTGCGGCCGGCGTGCTGGCGGTCGAACCGCGCTGCTGATCAGATGTCGGCCGATATCACGCGCGGCGATCCGGGCGCGCTGGAAGGCAAGCACTGCCGAGGACGTCTCATCCAGTCCACGATCACCCAACCGGTCCGACGCCGCAGTCGCCGCGCCAAACTCCCCCGCTCGGCGCAGCACGTCGATGCGGCGCAACGCGGTCTCCACGTCCGCCGGTTCGCCCCACAGGAACGCCGCTTCGGCTCTCCAGCGCGCGGCATGAATGCTGTCGGCAGCGTCGTCCGCTGCCCACGCGGCGCGCAGCGTTGCCTCCGCCGCGCCGCGCCGGTCGCCGCTCTCCCGCAGGATAATGGCCCAGCGCAGGAATCCGGCCGCGTAGGCCGGTTCCGAGGCGGCCACGCCGCGGTACGCCGCGCTTTCCACCACTGGTCGCGCCAACAGCGGCAGTGCTGCCAGATCGGCCGCCGCCGCACCACACCCGGCGCAGGTCTGGACCCAGTCCGGCAGGGTCGAGCGCGTCGGCTCGCCCGGTCGCAGATCGAGGTCCGGCGCACCATCCGGTGGCGGCACCCGAAACGGCGGCGGCGCCGGCGAGCCACACACGCCGCAGCGCCGGCCGTCGTCCGGCGTCATCATGCCAGTTCCGCGCGCAGCCCGTCGCGCAACCGCTCCATGGCCCGGGCGATCACCGGCTCTGACTGCGCAAAGCAGATTCGCAGGTAGTCCCTCGCCGGGCGCGCCGAACGCGATGCCCGGCGCGACCGCCACCCGGTGGTTCACCACAAGCTTCTTCGCCAGATCCAGGCTGTCGGGTACCCCATCCACGCCGACAAATGCATAGAACGCCCCGTCCGGCGCCGCGTAACGCACACCGTTCAGCCCCGCCAGGGCTTCGCCGGCAAGCGCACGGCCTCGCGCGCAATGAGCCCGGAATGCGGCAACGCCGGGCTCATCGCGCAGCGCCGCGAGCCCGGCATGCTGGATGAACGGTGCCACTCCCGAATGGGTCACCTCCACAACCTCCGCAATTCGGTCGCGGGTCCCATCGGGAACCACCATCCAGCCCAGCCGCCAACCGGTCATGACCCAGGCTTTGGAAAAGCTGTTGCATACGATCACCCGGTCATCCGGCTCCGCCAGGTCCAGCAGCGACGGGGCAGCCGGCGCCCCGTCATAGACCAGCCGCGAATAGACCTCGTCGGAGATCAGCCAGACCTGGTGGCGCCGGCACAACGCAAGGATCGTCGCCAGTTCGTCGCCACTGGCGGTCCAACCGGTGGGATTGTTCGGCGAATTCAGTATGAAAGCACGCACGCCCGGCAGCAGGGCGGCCAATCGCTCGAGATCAAGGCGGAACCCACCACTCGGCAGCCGATCGAGGGGCAGCTCAACCACTTCCCCGCCACGCAGCCGAGCTGCGTTGGCCACATTCGGCCATGCCGGGGTGTGCACCAGCACCCGGTCCCCGGCGCGCACCGTGGCAGCTAAGGCGACCGCCACTGCCGTCATCCCGGAGGCCACAACCTGCATGCGGGGCTCAACGACCGGCCGGGCGTGCAGTCGGCTCAGATAATCCGACAGAGCCTGGCGCAGCTCCGGCAGCCCGCGTACATCGGGATAGCGCGTATGTCCGCCGCCCAGGGCCGCCACAGCCGCATCGTGCGCCGCCACCGGGCTCGGTTGGTCCGATTCGCCAAAACAGACAAAATCCACGTCCGGCATGCCAAACGCCAAACGGCTGACTTCTATGATTCGGGAGCCGGGAAGTTCAATAATGTCCATCTGGCATCATCTAAGAACGCCTCTCCGGGATGCGAGCCCGCGCCACGGCAAAGCTGATCCGCGCGGCCTCCCACCACAGTCGACAATGACCTCACCTATCCCTGAATCCGATCCCGAGCCCTGCTTCGTCCGGCTGGGCGGGGTCAAGCCTCGCGAAGCGACCGCCGCAGGCGGCTTGGGCTTGACGCCGGCCAGCCGGACGCAAGCACAATCAGTTATCGGATGGGGGGCAATGATGGCTTAACGCCCGCCAATCGCCAGGCCCGCCTATCCGTGCCGTCCCGTTGGCACGTCGCGGAACGGCACGTCCTTGTCCACGCGCACGTCCGGTGGCAGACCCAGCACCCGTTCGGCGATAATGTTGCGCATGATTTCGTCCGTTCCACCGGCGAGGCGTAGCGCCGGGGAATAGAGCAGCGCCTCCTCGAACAATCCTTGCAACTTCATGTGCGGCCCAATCTCGACACCCGCCATCCCCAGCAGATCGAGCCCGAACGAAGCGATCTCCTGTGTCTTGCTCGCCGAGACCAGCTTGATGATCGATGATTCCGGCCCCGGCGTCTGGCCGCGGGAGAGCGATGTCATTGTGCGATACTTGGTGAATCGCAGTCCCTGTGTACGCACGTACCACTCAGCCAGGCGCTCCTGCACCGCCGCGTTATCCAGCGCCGGCCCGTCCTCCAGCTCCAGCCCGCGCGCCAGCTCGAAAACCTCCTCGAAATCCGGACCGGGCGCTTCACGCATCATGTAGCGCTCGTTCATCAACGTGGTCAGCGCCACCTTCCAGCCCTGACCGACCGCACCCACGCGAAGATCGTCCGGAATGCGCACATCCGTGAAGAACACCTCGTTGAAATGCGCGCTGCCCGACATCTGCCGGATCGGCCTGATATCCACGCCCGGCGACTGCATATCGAGAATGAAGAACGTCAGCCCGGCATGCTTCGGCACCGTCGGATCGCTGCGAGCGACCAGGATGCCGAACCGCGAATAATGTGCCCCCGAATTCCAGATCTTCTGGCCGTTGATCACCCACTCGTCGCGATGGCGCTCGGCGTGCGTGCGAAGTGCCGCCAGATCGGACCCGCCGGCCGGCTCGGAGAACAACTGGCACCAGATTTCCTCGCCACGCAGCGCCGGCCCGGCGAAGCGCGCGATCTGGTCCGGCGTGCCGCACGTCCCGATCGTCGGAATGGCGAGGCCCAGTCCGATGCTGAAGATGCCGCTCAGCACGTCGAACGCCGCCTCTTCCTGGTGGTAGATGATCTGCTGCATCGGCGTGCCGCCGCGCCCGCCCCACTCCTTCGGCCACGCTATGCCGGCAAATCCCGCCGCCGCCTTCTTCGCCTGAAACGCCCGTGCGCGATCGAGCGCACCAGGCGCGTCCTGGCCGCGCCGGTACCCTTCTACGGCACCCGGCTTGCGCCGCTCCGCATTCGCCTCGAGAAACGCCCGCGCTTCCGCCCGAAAGGCAGCTTCATCCGACGTATCGCTGAAATCCATTGCCCACCCCCGACGACGCTCAATGGGCGTTTGCCCAGGTCCCGCCGTGTCCAGTCTCCACCACCAGTGGAACCACCAGCACGGCGGCGGATTCCATCACCCGCCGCGCCAGCCCGGCCAAAGCCTCCACCTCCCCTTCCGGGGCCTCGAACAGCAGTTCGTCATGCACCTGCAGCAGCAGCCGGGCACGCAAGCCAGCCTCGGCCAACGCCTTCGGCAACCGCACCATCGCGCGCTTGATGATATCCGCCGCCCCCCCCTGCAGCGGCGCATTGATTGCCTGGCGTTCAGCATAGGCGCGCCGCGCCGGGTTCTTCTCCGCGATCCCCGGCACGAAGCAGCGGCGGCCGAATGGGGTAACCACGAAACCGTGTATCCGCGCCTCCTCCTTGCTGCGTTCCATGTACGCGCGAATCCCCGGATAGCGCGCGAAATACGCGTCGATGTAGCCGCGCGCCTCGGCCGGCGTGATACCAAGCTGACGCGCCAGGCCGAACGCGCTGATCCCATAGATGATGCCGAAATTGATGGCCTTGGCGCGACGCCTGGTCATGGCATCCATCCCTGCCATGGGCACGCCGAACACCTCGCTCGCGGTACGGGTGTGGATATCCTCGCCGCCGGCGAAGCTCTCGCGCAGGGCCGGAATATCCGCGACGTGCGCCAGCAGCCGCAGTTCGATCTGTGAATAGTCGGCGCTGACCAGCACCTGCCCCGGCTCCGCAACGAAAGCGCGGCGGATGCGCGTGCCTTCTTCCGTGCGTATCGGAATGTTTTGCAGATTCGGATCCGTGGACGAAAGCCGCCCGGTGCTGGCGATCGCCATGGCGAAGCAGGTGTGCACACGACCGGTCTCGGGATTGATCTGCTCCACCAGCGCATCCGCGTAGGTCGATTTCAGCTTCTGCAGTTGCCGCCACTCCAGGATGCGCGCCGGCAGTTCGTGCCCCTGCTCGGCCAGTCCTTGCAGCACCGAGGCATCAGTGCCCCAGGCGCCGGTTTTCATCCGCCTGCCGCCGCTCAGCTTCATTTCATCGAACAACACTTCGCCGAGCTGCTTGGCACTCCCCAGATTGAACTCCCGTCCGGCGAAGCGGTGGATGTCGCGCTCCATCACCGCCATGCGCGTCTCGAAATCGATCGAGATACGCCGCAGCTCGTCGGCATCAACCTTGATGCCGGTGCGCTCCATCTCCAGCAGCACCGGCAGCAGGCGGCGCTCAAGCTGCTCATACAGGGCCAGCGCACGGCCGAAACGGAGCCGCGGCTTCAGCGCGCACCACAGGCGGAATGCCACGTCGGCATTCTCGGCCGTATAGGCGGTCGCGCGATCGATCGGCACCTGTGCAAACGGCAGCCGGTTGCGGCCGATGCCGGTGACCTCGTCATAAGCGATCGGCGTGTGCCCGAGATGGAGCTGCGCCAGCTCATCCAGTTCGTGGCCGTGCAGGCCGGCTTCCTGCGCATAGGAAATCAGCAGGCTGTCGTCGAACGGCGCCGCAACCGGAAATCCAGCCCGCGCCATTACCAGCATATTGAACTTGGCGTTTTGGTATATTTTCAGCACCGAGTTGTCGGTCAACACTGGGCCGAGGAGTTCGATCGCTGTGCCAACCGGGACCTGCTCACCAATTCCTTCATGGCGCAGCGGCACGTAGCAGGCGCGCCCTGCCGCGGTGGCGAGCGCGATCCCGATGAGCTTCGCACGCATCGCGTCCGAACTGTCGGTCGCGGCATCCAGCGCCAGCGTCCCACTGCCGCGGGCCTGGTCTGCCCAGCCTGCGAGCGCTTCGGTCGTGGTGACGGTTTCATATGGGCCAAAGCCCGAATCCGCCTCGGCCTGAATTAACGGCGACTGCGTAACCAAACCTAGCTCGCCTTGCTGCGCCGGCACCGCGGGCATTCCGACCGCGGTCCCGCCGTCCAACCCCATGCGCGCCAGGATGCTCCGGAAGCCCTGCGCCTTCAGCCATGTCGCCAGCTTCGGCTCATCGATTGCGCAGGCACACAGCCGATCGAGCGGCACCGGCAGCGGCACGTCGGCGCGCAACGCCACCAGCTCCCGCGACAGCCTTGCAGAAGCCGCATTCTCGATCAGCGCGTCCCGCCGCTTGCCCGGCTTCATTGCCGGGGCAGCCGTGAGCACGGCTTCCACGTCGCCATACTCGTTGATCAGCTCGGCGGCCCGCTTCGGACCGATCCCCGGAATCCCCGGCACGTTGTCGATCGAATCGCCGATCAGCGCCTGCACGTCGATCATCTTCTCGGGCACGACCCCGAATTTTTCCATCACCTCCGCTGGTCCGATGGGTTTTTGCTTGATCGGGTCGAGCATCTCCACGCCCGGCCGGATGAGCTGCATCAGGTCCTTGTCGGACGAAACGATCGTGACCTGGCCACCCGCCTGCTCCGCTTCGCGTGCGTACGATGCAATCAGGTCGTCGGCCTCGAAGTCGGCGAGTTCAATCGCCGGTACGCAGAACGCATCGGTCGCCTCGCGCACCAGGGCGAATTGCGGAATCAGCTCGTCCGGCGGTGGCGGCCGGTGCGCCTTGTAGTCACTGTAGAGCCGGTTGCGGAACGTCGTCCGACCGGCGTCGAAGATCACGGCGATATGCGTGCTCACATGCTCACGCAGCAGCTTGGCCAGCATGTTGGTGAAGCCGAACACCGCGTTCACCGGCACACCGTCGGGCCGGGTCATCGGCGGCAGCGCGTGGAAGGCGCGGAAGATGAAACCCGAGCCGTCGATCAGCACCAGGTGGAGCGGACGGGCGTCCGGCGCCGGTTCGGCCGGCTCGAGCAGTACGGCATCAGTGTCCGTGGCCAGAACCAGCCCCCTCATTCAGAATATTCAGAATATAAAGGCGTGAGCAGTAGGGACACATCACCTCGCGGTCCTCGATCCGCAGGAACACGCGCGGGTGGCCTAGCGCCCCGTCTCCGCCGTCGCAAGCGACGACCGGATCGTCGACATGGATCGTTTCGGTCGGGATCGGGGCAGCGGCTCCGTCCGGCATGGCGATGCGCATCCTTCTGGCGATGAACTTGGCGTGATGATAGCTATGACGCCCGTGCTTTCAACTGCCGACCTTGCCATGCGTCGACGCCCTCTCACAGCCCTGCTGTTGAGCCTGCCATTGCTACTGGGCGCCTGCGTCGCCCATCTGGTGCCGGAAGGGCCCCTCGTCGAGGCACCGGCGGAGACCAGCCGCGCCTTCGTGATGCCGGACGGCACGTCGCTGAAGTACCGGGTTTGGGAGCCTGTCGGGCAGCTTCGCGCCATCGTGCTCGCGCTGCACGGAATGAATGACAGCCGCGACGCGTGGGAGTTTCCCGCCGACAGCTTCACCGCCGCCGGGATCGAGATCATATCGCCGGATCAGCGCGGCTTCGGCTCGACACCTCAGCGGGGTTATTGGGCCGGCACCGCGACCATGGTGGATGACGCACGCCACATGGCGCTGTTGATCCATGCGGCCCATCCGCATGTCCCGCTCATCCTGATGGGCGAGAGCATGGGCGGCGCGGTGCTGATGTGCCTCGCCGCCTCGGCGGATCCTCCTCCGATCGCCGGGTACGTGCTGGTGTCACCGGCGGTCTGGGGTCGGTCAGAGATGAATATCTTCGAACGCGCTTCGCTATGGATCGCCGTCCGCGCGCTACCCGGCTGGACGCTTACCGGCGAGATCGCCCATATAACCGCCAGCGATAATCGGGCCGCGATCGAGCGGCTGTCCACGGACCCGTTGACCATCCATAGCACCCGCGTCGATGCCGTGAACGGGCTGGTGAACCTCATGGACGCGGCACAGGCGGCGGCACCGTGGATGCGCGGCCCGGTGCTGCTCCTGTATGGTGGCAAGGACGAGCTGATCCCGAAGCGAGCGACGGTGGCAACCTGGCACTCGCTGCCGCCGAACGTGCGGGAGGCCTATTACCCCAACGGTTACCACCTTATGCTGCGGGACCTGGGCCGGGCGATACCGATCCAGGACGTGATCGCGTGGATTTTTGACCATCGGACCCCGTTGCCGTCGGGTGCCGACCGGCAGGCCGCCGCCTGGCTGGCGCGGCAGGAACCCGAATCGCAGTAGCGGCGGGCCGGGCGAAAAGCGGCGCCGCCAGTCGACCCGATCGGGTCCGAGTTGGGGCTGGTAGGGTATCCGGCCGCTTGGCAGTGGGTGGCTGACCCGCGGTTGCACACGATGGTGACACGCAGATGGACCTGTGTGGAGTGCCGGATTGGTGTGGTCGCCGGCGGCGATCCTCCACGAGGCCTCTGTCGAGAAGCGCGGCGTTGACTTCCGCGGCCAATGCGTTTTCCTCTGCTTGTGCGCTTGTCCGCCTGCCGTTTCACATCTGCCAAACCTTGCGTCCGCCGACGCGTTGCATACCCACTGCCGCTATCGCTGGCGGGATTGGCTGATTTTGAAACCAGGAATTCGGAAAATGGACCAAGCTGTTTGGAGTTCTATATGACCCTCTCGTCTCGTCGTGGCTTTCTCGGGCAGGCTCTTGCGGCGGGTCTTATTGGCCCAGCACTGGCATCTGAAATCGCACTGTATGGTGATGGAACACACGACGATTGGCAGGGAATTACAAATGCCCTGGCAAACCAGCGAACGGTTAATCTAGGCCCACGGACTTACAGGGTCACAAAGCAGCTCGTAGTCCCCGAGGGAGCGGCGCTCATAGGCGTGGCTGGTAAAACCGTGATCCAGGGGGCACGTGGCTTCAACATCGTGGTGCCGCGTTCCAATTCGAGGGTGACCGGTGTGATTATAGATGGTGATTTTGTAAATGATGACAAAACTGGCGCGAGCGGGATTGTTCTGGTTAGCGCAACTGGCGTTCGGCTCGATCACGTATTGGTTCGGAATATTTCATTCCAGGGGATCGCACTTATTGCTTCGAGCAACAACACGATTACCGACTGCGCGGCCGAGAATTGCGGTCACAGGGGGATCAATATATCAGCCGGATCGAGTAACAACGAAGTCACCGGCTTTCATGCCGAAAACTGTTGGCGTGCCGGAGTACTCTTGGGCTACCGCTCCAATCATAACACTGTCAGAAATTTCTACGTGAGTGGCTTTCGCCAGTCGGTGGGCGGCGCTGGTCTTTGGGTGCATATGAACAGCGATAACAACACCTTCTCCAACTTCACTATTGGTCCGGAGAAGGCCGAAGACGCC
Organism: uncultured Pseudomonadota bacterium; assembly: GCA_963810715.1. Lineage (GTDB taxonomy): Bacteria > Pseudomonadota > Alphaproteobacteria > Acetobacterales > Acetobacteraceae > DATDIC01. Next base: position 156,236 of record CAWEOZ010000011.1, read on the forward strand.
AGTTGTCCTTCGATTCTTCTGGGGGCGGGCTGTGTGGGAAACGTCTTCGAGCACGGCATAGTGACAGGAGCCCGCAATCGAGGCATCTATGTGTGGAACGAAAATGTTGACCATGTGAAGGATTTGCATACGAGCAACGCAGCAGTGGAGAATAATCGCTTTACTGATATCACTGTGCAAGGCACCGGCACGCCCCGCAGTTATGGGATTGGTTTCAAGTCCGACAACGGCCAATCGATAGGACCAAACGAGTTCGACAACATAAGGATATCTGGATTTGCGATTGGCGTCGACGACGTCGACTTGCACGCAACCGGCTTGCGGTTCCACGACATCCGTTTTGACAAGATCACCGCTGAGAAAATGCACTTGTTCGACTCGTCACGTTAATTGGAGCCGAAAGCTGAGTTGTTGCTAGGATCGGTGGGTCGACACCGGAGTTCCGGGGCACATTCATCGGAGTTGACAGACACCCGCAATTAAAGGGCCGCTTCACAGGTTAGAGACGACGAGCAGGTTTTTGTAGCACAGCCGCCTCAGGGTAGGTGCCGCCTACTGAGCCCCCCGTGTATAAGGGCCTGTTGATAAACAACTGGCCTATCATTCTGGAGTAGGTGTGATGGTGTAGTTCCACTCGCCGTGGAATTCGTGGCGCGTGAATGTTGATGGCGTCCATTTCGGCGTCGCTGACTTTGACGCCGGCCGGATAGGTGCGTTGGGATCGATCTCGCACTGCACCTTAAGGCCGGTTTCGGTGGTGGTGGCGGCGATCAGTTGGACGATGGCCTGGTAGCTGACGAGCGGTTGGCCGCGCCAGTTCTGGGTGATGAACGAGAACAGGCGGTGTTCGATCTTGTTCCATTTGCTGGTGCCGGGCGGGAGATGGCAGACCGTGATGGCGATGCCGAGTTCGTTGGCCAGGGCTTGCAGTTCGCGCTTCCACAGCCGGACCCGCGCGCCGTTGCTGCCGCCGCAATCGGCGGTGATCAGAGGATGCGTGGCCTGCGGATAGCGCGCGCAGCCCATCGCCTGCCACCAGCGTCGAATGGCGTTGACCGCGAAGCTCGCGGTGTCGTGGTCGATGCCGACGCTGACCCAGCCGGCATTGTCGGCGATGTCGTAGACGCCGTAGGGCGCCGCCCGGCCAAGTTCGGGGATCAGGAAGTCATGCACGCGCACCGGCTTCGGGCTGGCCCTTCGGGCGCATACTCACGGCCGGCATTCTTGAAGTCGCCGACCAGCTCCTTCTTCTTGGTATCGACCGAGATCGCCGGCTCACCCGCCGCCAGCGCCTGCTTTCACCTGTGCATTGATGTAGCCGAACTGGACGTCGCGGTCGGGATGGTTCGCCCCTTCGAGCGTCTTGCGATTGGCCTGCAGAGCTGTAGCCGAGTGTCACGCAGCAGATCGGCCACCACGTTATGGCCAATGCGGTGGCCGAGTTCGCGAAGCCCACCCGCAAGCTTGCGCAGGCTCTTCGCCGTCCACAGTAGCGGCGCCATTGGGTCGCCGCGGGTCGAAGGTTCGACCAGTTCCTTGAGATCGGCGAGCAAGCTCGGGTCGGTAACAACCAACGGCCGACGTCCGCCACCTTTCCGGCGCACCCGATCGGCTGCCGCCGCAGGTGCCGCATCACCGCGCAGTTCCGCCAGTCCGCGGTCGATCGTGCTGCGCGCCACGCCGGTGACCCGCGCAACTGCCGTTACCCCGCCGCGCCCTGCTGCCAGGGCTTCCGCCGCCGCAAACCGCCGCCGAGCCCGCTCGTCCAGAACTGGATCGAGCGCCTCGTAGCGCAGTCGGATCGCCGCGTGGTCAATCACGCCCCGAATTGTAGGTACACACCTCGCCCGCGCCGGAATCCCCATCACCGCAAAATCACACCGCGATTTGGTTATTTATCAACAAACCCTAACCATGTTTGATGCGTCTCCCCAATTTTCGTGGCCAGGCAGCACACGCCAAGCCAAGAGCGAAACGATTTCCCAGGAAGTTGCGGCTTGTTGGCATTCATGACCACCGGAACGATCTTGACCTTCTGATAGGTTGAACTGCCTTCAATGTTGAAGCCACTGAGATTGTTGAAGAGGCGGGCCACGCCCCGTCCATAAATCGCCAGAAATCCCAGGGTTCAGCGTGGCGGGGCCAACAATTTGGTGCCGCCGTAAACATCAGTCCGCCGACCTTCAAGACTTTGTTGCATTCGAGGACAGCAAGCCATGGCTGGAGAATGTGTTCCATCACAGAATTGCTATAGATGACATCGAAAGATATTGGTTCGACGCATTTCGAAAGGACGCGAATGTCTGCAACGATGTCGACGTTGTCACCGGGATGAATATCAACAGACCGATATTCCCACCCTTTAGGAAATTGACGCCTCATAGCGGCGCTGGCTTGGCCGCGACCGCCGATCTCCAGAAACCGGCCGGTCGGTTTAGCGACGATGCGGCTCCAGAAATCGTGGAGCGTCGGGTTTTGGTTGCCGGGATATGTTGAGAAAAGTAGATCCCGGGACAGTGTAAGCGCAGGTCCCGATGACTTCGATGGTCACGAGAAAATCGGGCGGCGGTTCAGACCTTTGTTCCGATGTATCTTTGATTAACCTGTCAATAAGAATTTATTGCGCCAACGAATTCGCCTGATATTCTTGGATCATTATGGTTTTCCTTTTAATTTCATATCTAGTATATACAGTACCATCCATATTGAGAGTCACGCTTTTCAGACTGCAGCCCTCTGGTGGTATAATATCAATTGATATTTGCACATATCCGCTAAGAACAATGAATTCTTGTTAACATATAGCGAAAGCCATTTTCTTCCTTTGACGTGTCAAGTTGCTCCATGTGTATATTCCTCCGTTGAACGCAGAGTAGTTGTGACCAACATGGACCGCGCGTGATAAAAACTTCGCTTCCTGAGTTCGACCGAATGGGAGTGGATTCACATCCGCTTGTCGTTAGGGCGGTCCCCCTGCGGCTTGATGCGATCGAGGCCGAGAGGCCGGAGTGATTCAGCAAAGCGACGTTGCCGGAGTGATGGAGCAGCCTGTCGACTTGAACCGACCTCTTATTAGCTTGGAAAGCTACGGCACAGCCTCTATACCAATACCGCCAATGCTGCGGGCCGGGCTTGATCCCGGCTCCGTCTGGTATCGCTTCGTCCCGGCAGGCCCCTTGCCACAATGGCCACTCCGATGTGTCCGTCCACATCGCTGCAGGCGATCCCCGGCTCATGCACTACCACCTCGCGCGGCAGGTGAGATGGAAGTGGCTTGCGCCGGATGGGCCTAGGTTCGGGTTTCGTCTCCGGGGAAGCCAGCTAAGAAGTTGAAAGTGAGGCGGCGGAAACAGCATCCACGTTGCCCACACGCCAGCCAAGTTAAGGCTTCTGTCGATCTCTATTTCAGCTAACAAGTTGAAAATTCTGGCGGACCCGACACGACTTCGAACGTGCGACCTTCGCCTTCGGAGGGCGACGCTCTATCCAGCTGAGCTACGGGTCCGTGACCGCTCCCTTACAACCAAACTGCCCGGGGGGAAAGCCTGAGCCGATCGGTGTGCCGCGGTCGTCTCCGGCCAGTTGCGCTCCGCTCGGCGGGGCTGGGATACTTGGATATGAACTGCCCGTCCCCCCTGGCTCTGCGGAGCCGCCTGCCCAGCCCTTGCACCTTGGGCCAATCCGCGACTCGGCCCGGCTTCCGCACTCTGAATTCGACGGCCCCTCAGGATGCGAGGAGAGCGCCTGGCACCTGTCGAGCCCACCCTCACACCCGGTCCGCCACCGCCTGCGCCGGCTTGAGCTCGCAAGGATCGCCGATGCGGATCCCGTTTTCCCATGCGGCTGCGAGGGCGGTGGCGTTGATGCCCCCGGACCCCGGGCTTCTGCGTATGGTTGCGGCGCTCCGCGCCACCTCGGCGGGACTGCTGACCTTCGTGCTGGTGGCCGCGTTTGGCTTGGTGCTGCCGCTGACCATGTTCGACCGTGTTCTGGGGTTTGCCGTGGCACTGTTTGCCAGCGCCACCGTGCACGATCTGGAGCGGCCGCAACAGGCCGTAACCATTCTGCTGGCCGGCTTATGCGCCTCCCTCACCGTAACTGCGGCGGCGCTTGATATCATCGCATCGGATCGTCAGCGAGGCCCTGGTCCCGGTGATCATGTTCGCCGCAACCTACGGGAGCGTGCGCCCACCGCGATGGAGTGCGGTCGGCACCGTGGCCCTGATCGCTTACATCGTCGCACTGGTGACACATCAATCACCCAGCTCGCTTGCCGAAGGCCTGCTGACGGTCTGGCTCGGCATCGCCGGCGCGGCCGTGATCCGATTCGTGCTGATCCCGGACCGGCCAGCCGCCGACCTGCGCCGGTTGCGGCGATCGATCCGGCGCCGGCTTGCCGGCGTGCTGGGCATGATCGCCGAGGTGGTGCGCACCGGCCGCTGGTCGGCCATTAGTCGCGCCGCCTTCCGCCGCGAGCTGGACCGGCTGGACGAAGCGATTCTGATGACGGAAACGCGCCTGGCTGCAACAGGATCAAGCCAGCCGGACGCGGCCGGCCTTATCCTGTATCTGCTGGAGCTCCAGCTCACGACCCAGCACGTCGCCCAGGCAGCGCGCCGGGATATCGGCAACGCGGACAGGCTAGCCCGGACGTCCGAGACGCTGAACGCCCTCACGCGTGGGCTTCTCTCGGATGATCCTGTTCCCGTCCCGGCGCCGTCCCAGCGCGCCGAAGGTGAGCTCGAAAGCGCCTTGGCGCTGCTTGCCACCGTGCTGCACGAGGCTCCGAAGCCGGTGCCGGAGCCGATTTCATTTCCGCCTCCGATACCGGCGGCACCGGCCGACATCTGGTTCGGGCTGCACCCCGCGCTGCAAGCCGCGGTGGCGGCCGCGCTCGCCATCGGCTGCGGCGAGCTGGTCTCACATAGCCGCTGGTACTGGGCCGCCTTCGCAGCCTTCGTAATGTTTCAGGGCACTCGCTCGCGCGGCGAATCGATCGCCAAGGTGGCGCAATTCATGGTCGGCACGCTGGCGGGGGTTATTGCGGGGGTGTTGCTCGCGACAGCACTGGCCGGGCACCCGTTGCTGAGCCTCGCGATGATCATCGCCGGCGTCTTCCTCGCCTTTCAGGCCTTTATGGCAGCCTATGGCGTGATGGTGTTCTGGATCACGATCATCCTCGGGCTGATGTTCGGGATGATGGGGTATTTCGCGCCGGAGCTGTTGCTGGTGCGACTGGAAGAGACCTCGGTCGGCGCCACGTGCGGCATTCTGGTCGCGTGCCTGGTCCTGCCCAGGTCCGGACAGGCTGTGATCGAGACGGCATTCGCCAGCCTGCTGCGAGCAGTAGGACACAACGTGACCGCGGCCGTAACCAGGTTGACCGGGGGTCAGGATTTACCTGAACTTCCAGGCGCACTGCTGAGTCCGCGCAATGCCTGCATGATTTGCATGTAGCCGTCACCCCCGTTCTGTCCGGTCCGGGGACGCTGCGAAATCCGGTGCTTCGCGAACGGGTGCTGTTCCTGCAGGCATGCGATGAATGGGCGCGGGAACTGGGCACGTTCGCATTGCAGGGCGTGCGGCTGTGCGACCCGGAGCTGCTCGCGCTGGCCAGCACGACCGCGGCCACGATCAGCGCAAATATCGCGGCGCTGCTGGAGCCGGTTCCATCCGGCGACCGAACCGAGCCGCCGCGCCTGAGCCTTCCTGCGATATCGCTCAACGACGCCCCGCATTACGCTGTGAGGCTCGCTGCTCCGGATCGATGCCGCAGTTCTGCGCCTCACGACACGCGACCCTCGGCTCACCGAACGGTCACCTGGGACGCGGCTTTGTCCCGGCGAGCAGCATACGGCGAATTCCACGTAATGGATTCGCCCGCCGCACCGTTGCTTGTGGCTCAAAGAATGCAAGAATACGTCCGCACGACCGTCAATCGGCGGATGATCGATGGGACCGATAAATTGGCGGGCTGCCGGGCGATAAACTCACCGACCGGCTCCCGCTTAATGCAAAACTGTGCTGCCGCCGGCATAGGTTAGTAGGAAAATCCCCAATTTTCCGCGCGTAAAGTGCTGGACCTCGCCTGACATTCCGCTACAGTCCGATAAAACATTCTCGCTTGTGCACGACCCACCACAACCTGGAAATATGGAAAAAAAACGCTGCATCCTGGTGGTTGAGGACGAGCCACTGGTATCTGACGTAGTGGCCGAGGCGCTAAGTGAACGCTATCGCGCCATTCAGGTCGGCACCGCCGCAGAGGCCGTGACGCGGCTTCGTAGCCGGCGAATGCGATCTTGTGCTGCTCGACCGCCTGCTGCCGGGCGGTGGCGCTGCCGACGTGCAGCAATTGGCTGAGGAAATGCATATCTCCGTCGTGCTGATGAGCGGCGATCCCGAGTGGAACGCACATGCCGCTTCAAGCGGGCACCCATTCATCGCGAAGCCTTTTACGATCGACGACCTGTTGCATACGATCGAAATAACGCTCGGCGCCCGCGGCGACTGAAACCGCTTCCACCAGCAATGGTCCTCCGCTCGCCCGAGCGACTTAGCGCCGGGTCGCCGCCGGCAAATAATGGCCGCCGCTGTGTTACACCAGGCAGCCGGCCATTACCGTCTGTAACAAGGTCTCCGGACGCAACGCGGTTACCCGCGGAATCCTTCGCGGAATCTGTTCAACCACGCGTGACTTTGCACTCCGCAAACCCGTTCCCACGCCCAGCTTTGTTACTCCGGGCAGGAGGAACTTCGAATGGCACCTTCGTCACTGACCCGCCGAGGTCTGCTTGGCAGCACGGCCGGGGGGCTCGCGCTGCTCCCGATCGCCGATCGCGCTCAGGCAATTCCCGCATCGCCTGTCTCCCATCCCACCGATACCCCCACTGCCCTGCCACAGCAGGACATCACGCTGCTGATCAACGGCCAGCGCCTGGAACTCACGGTCGAGCCGCGCACCTCCCTGCTCGACGCGCTGCGGGAACAGGCCGGCCTCACCGGCACCAAGAAAGGCTGCGACCACGGCTCCTGCGGCGCCTGCACCGTGCATCTGGATGGCCGCCGCGTGGTCTCCTGCCTGACGCTGGCGGTACGCTGCCAGGACAAGGCGATCACCACGATCGAAGGGCTGGCCGTGAACGGTGACCTGCATCCGGTGCAGGCTGCCTTCATGGACCACGACGCCTTCCAGTGCGGTTACTGCACGCCGGGGCAGATCATGTCGGCCGTGGCCCTCATCAGACGAGGGCCACACCGGCTCGCCGGCCGAAATGCGCGAATGGATGAGCGGCAATATCTGCCGCTGCGGCGCCTATCCCAACATCGTCGATGCCATCCACGACGCCGCCACCCGGATGCAGGAGGGCTGAGCGATGCAGGCCTTCACCCTGGCGCGGCCGAACGGCCTGGATGCAGCCACGACCGCCGCCGCCGCCGGGCACCAAGTATATCGCCGGCGGCACCGACCTGATGCAGCTAATGAAGAACAACGTGGAGGCGCCGACCCATCTGATCGATCTGGAGCCGCTGGGTCTCACCGGCATCCGCATCGACGATAACGGTGCCCGGCTGGAGGCGATGGCGCGGATGAGCGACGTCGCCGCCCATCCCGGCATCGTCGCCGGCTGGCCGGTGATCAGCCAGGCGCTGCTCGCCTCCGCCTCGCCGCAGGTGCGCAACATGGGCACCATGGGCGGCAACCTGCTGCAGCGCACCCGCTGCGGCTATCTTCCGCGACACCGGTTTCGCCTGCAACAAGCGTGACCCCGGCTCCGGCTGCCCCGCCATTCCGGGCGAAAACCGGCTGCTGGCAATCCTCGGCGGCAGCGACCATTGCATCGCCACCCATCCGTCGGATTTCGCGGTCGCGCTGGTGGCGCTCGACGCAACGGTGGAGCTGCACGACGCAAACGGGTCCGCACGCCAGCTTCCGGTGCGCGATTTCCACCGTCTGCCGGGCGACTCGCCGCAGGACGAAACCAATCTGCTGCCCTGGCGAGATGATCACCGCCATCCTGGTTCCGGCAAGCCCGGCGGCGCGCCGCTCCACCTACCTGAAGGTCCGCGACCGGGCGAGCTTCGAGTTTGCCCTGGTTGCCGCCGCCGTTGCGATGCAGGTTACGGACGGAACGATCAGCGATATTCGCGTCGCGGCCGGCGGCGTCGGCACCAAACCCTGGCACCTGCCGGAAGTGGAAGCGGCGCTGCACGGACAGGCCTTGACCGACGACGCCTTGCGCGATGCGGCAATGCAGGCCGGCCAAGGTGCCAAGCCAGCCAGCCAGAACGGCTTCAAACTTCCACTGCTGCGCAACGCCGTGCTGCGCGCCCTGCGCACCGTTGCAGCCTGAAGGAGAGCGCGCATGCAAATCCTGGGACAGCCGCTCAATCGCATCGACGGCCGCCTGAAGGTAACCGGCAGCGCCCGCTACGCTGGGGAGTTCACCGCTCCCGGCATGCTGCACGCCGCCTTGGTGGAAAGCACGATCGGAGCCGGCCAGATCACCGGCTTCGAGCTGACCGAGGCACAAATCGATGCCTGGCGTGGTCCTGATCATCACGCCGCAGAACGCCATCCGCCTGGGCGACCAGAAGGGCACCCCACAGACGGTCCACGCCCCGCTTCTGCAGGACATGACCGTGTACTACAACGGCCAGCATGTCGCCGTCGTGGTCGCCGACACGCTGGACCGCGCCCTGGCCGCCGCTGCTGCGGTGCGCGTGCATTACCAGCCCGGCGAACCCGTCACGCGGATGGAAGCCGGTACTGGACCAGGCCTATGTGCCGAAACATTTCCGCAACGGCAGCCGCTCGCCCGATTCCCGGCGCGGCGATCCCGAAACAGCTTTCGGCAGCGCGGCCGTCCAGCTCGAAGCCGCTTACACCACACCCATCGAAAACCATAACCCGATGGAACCGCACGCTACCCTGGCTCAGTGGAACGACACCAAGCTGACCGTGTGGCACTCCACCCAGGGTATCTCGGGCACCCAGACATCGTTCGCTGCGCTGTTCGGCATCGACCCGACCGACGTGCACGTCCTCTGCCCGTTCCTGGGCGGCGGTTTCGGCTGCAAGGGAAATACCTGGCCGCCCGCCATCCTCGCGGCCATGGCGGCAAAAATGGTCGGCAGGCCGGTGCGGCTGGCGATCACCCGTGGGCAGATGTTCACCTCCAACGGCTATCGGCCTCAGACCGTCCAGAAGCTGCGCTTCGCGGCGGGGAATGACGGCCGCCTTCTTTCGATGCGCCACGACGGATTTTCGCAGATGTCGATGCCGCCGCTCGGCGAATACAGCGAGCCGGTCGCACTGGCGACGGAGATGCTGTACGCCTGTGACAATGTCGCCGTGAGCCACCGGCTGGTGGCGACCAATGCGAGCCTACCGACCTACATGCGCGCGCCCGGCGAGGCGCCCGGCAATTTCGCACTCGAATCGGCCATGGACGAGCTGGCCGCACAGTTGCAGCTCGACCCGATCGAGTTCCGCCTGCGTAACTACACCGAAATCGACCAACACGAAAACAAGCCGTTCGCCAGCAAGGCACTCCGCGCCTGCTACGCCATGGGCGCCGAGACATTCGGCTGGTCGCGGCGGAACCCGGCGCCACGCTCGATGCGCGATGGCCGGTATCTCATCGGCATGGGAATGGCGACCAGCACCTATCCCACCAATCGCAGCCCTGCCAGCGCACGCGTGAGTATCGGTGCAAACGGCGCCACGCTTGTCCAGGCCGGCAGCCAGGACATCGGCACCGGCACCTACACGGTCATGGCGCAGACCGCCGCCCAGACGCTCGGCATCCCGCTCGGCTGGGTCCGCGTCCAACTTGGCGACTCGAACCTGCCAAAGGCACCCGGATCCGGTGGCTCGATGACGGTCGCAAGCCTCGGTCCCGCGGTGCTGGCGGCCTGCCAGTCGTTGCGCAGCAAGCTGTTCGACATGGCGCGCGCCGATCGCTGGCCGGGCGCGCCGGACCAGGCGCTGAACCTGGCGAATGGTGCGGTGGTCGGGCCCGACGGACGCATTCCCATCGCCGAGCTGATGGCCCATCGCGCGATGCAATCGGTGGAGGCAACCGCTCACGCCGAGGCGGGTGCGGAAAAGCAGCAATACTCGATGCACGCGTTCGGCGCGCAGTTCGCCGAGGTCCACGTGGACCCCGATCTGGGCGAGATCCGGGTGGCCCGCTACGTCGGCGCGTTCGACGGCGGGCATATCCTCAACACCAAGACAGCTCGCAGCCAGCTTATCGGCGGAATCGTGTACGGGATCGGCATGGCCCTGCTGGAACAGACGCATGTCGATGAAGAGACCGGCCGCGTGGTCAACGCCAACATCGCCGAATACCTCGTTCCAGTGAACGCTGACGTCCCGCCGATCGAGGCATTCTTCGTGCCAAACGACGAACGTCGCTCCAACCCGCTCGGGGCAAAAGGCATTGGCGAGCTGCCCATGGTTGGTGTCGCCGCCGCAGTGGCGAACGCCGTTTGGCACGCTACCGGCGTCCGCGTGCGACAACTCCCGATCCGCGTGGAGGATGTGATCGCGTAGGCGAGCGCCAGTCCGCGATTCCGGTGCATTTGACGCGTCAGCTCTTTTCGCGGCTAGGCTCACAATCTCGTGAGCCGATGCGGGAACGGCGTCGCCGGCATTGACTCGACCCGACCGCGGGTGCCGAAGATGAAACAAGCGGAACAAAATCGGAGTGGTTCCATGTGGAAATTATCGGCCGTGGCGATCCTGTGCGCCCTGTGGGCGGTGTCGCCCAGCGCCCATGCCGCGTCGTCAAAGACGAATAAAACCACCGCGGACACCTCGGCGAACACCACGGCGTCGGCGCCCTCAACGACTGCTGCGCGCGACGACCTCAGGTTCGACCAGCACGGCATCCACGGCGACCTCCACCCCGACGCACGCGGCCAAACATGGCACCCCCAGCGGCAGCTTCTCCTCGGAAGCCGCGGCCAAGGCCCACTGCCCTTCCGATACGGTGCTATGGGGAAACGCCTCCAGCAAGGTGCTGCACTACTCCGGCTCCAAATCCTTCGGAAAGACCAAATCCGGCGGTTACATGTGCAAGTCGGAGGCGATCAAGGCCGGCTATCACGTAGCGAAAGGCGAGAAGCACACCTGACCGCATCGGTCCACGCGACGTGAAAGGAGCGAACACATGAGCCTGTTCAATGACCTGGGCGCGCTTCTGGGCGGCGGGCAGACCGGGAATTCGCCGTCCTTGATCTCGTCGCTGCTGTCCGAGGGTGGCGCCGGTGGCCTGCAGGGAGTAGTCGGCAAGCTGCAGGCGGCAGGTTTTGGCGACCACGTATCGTCCTGGCTCGGCGACGGCTCAAACATACCGATCAGCGCCGATCAGATCCGCACCGCACTGGGAGACCCGCTGGTTCAACAGATAGCCGCGAAAGTCGGACTGCCGCTGGACGGGGTGCTGACGCTGCTGTCTCAGCACCTTCCCAATGCGGTGGACAAGGCGAGCCCAGACGGGACGCTGCAACCCGACCAATCATCCACGTAACAGGCACCGGGTCGCATTCCGCTCCTGCCGCGCGCCGAGAGACGCCCGCGCCTACATCGTCGCCCCGATCACCCAGGGCGCGAACTCCGCCGCGCCGAAATCGAACTGCTCGCTCTTGGTCCGCTCGCCGGACGCGACGCGCAGCATCAGCTCGAAAATCCGCTGGCCGCATTCCTGCACGGTCTCGTCGCCGTCCAGGATGGTGCCGCAGTTCACGTCCATATCCTCTTCCATACGGCGGTACATCGGCGTGTTGGTCGCCAGCTTGATGGAAGGCGACGGCTTGCAGCCGAACACGCTGCCGCGGCCGGTGGTGAAGCACACCAGGTTGGCGCCACCCGCCACCTGTCCAGTCGCCGCCACCGGGTCGTAGCCCGGCGTATCCATGAAAACGAAGCCCTTTGCCGTGACCGGCTCGGCATAGTTCACCACGTCAACCAGGTTGGTGCTGCCCGCCTTCGCCATCGCGCCGAGCGACTTTTCCAGGATCGTCGTCAGTCCGCCGGCCTTGTTTCCGGGCGACGGGTTGGCGTTCATCTCCGCGCCTTCGCGCTGTGTGTACTCTTCCCACCAGCGCATCAGCGCGACCAGCTTCTCGCCCACTTCGCGTGACACGGCGCGACGCGTCAGCAGGTGTTCCGCACCATAAGTTTCCGGCGTTTCCGACAGGATCACCGTGCCGCCATGCCGTACCAGCAGGTCGCTCGCCGCGCCGAGTGCGGGATTGGCGGATACGCCCGAATACCCGTCCGAACCACCGCACTGCAGCGCCACGGTCAGCTCGCTGGCCGGTACCGGCTCGCGCGTCACCTGATTGGCTTCCGCCAGAACCTCCTTCACGAACGCCACGCTCGCTTCCACTGTCTTGCGCGTGCCACCCATGCTTTGGATGTCCATCGACTTCAGCCGCCCGGCAAGCCGCTGCTCCTGCATCAGTCCGCCGAGCTGATTCACCTCGCACCCGAGCCCCAGCGCGATGACATGCGAGAAATTCACATGCCGTGCGTAGCCGGCCAGGGTCCGCCGCAACAGCCGCAGCGGATCGCCTTCCGTCATGCCGCAGCCGGATTTGTGCGTCAGCGCGACCACGCCATCGACGTGCGGATAATCGGCGAGTGGGTTGTCGCCGGTGAATGGGTTGCGTTTGAAAACATCCGCCACCAGGCCGGCGACGTGCGCGCTGCAGTTCACGCTCGTCAGGATGCCGATGTAGTTGCGCGTCGCCACCCGCCCGTCGGCGCGGCGAATTCCCGCAAACGTCGCCGGGCTGTTGGCCGGGGCGGTGGGCCGTGCGTCCACGCTGTACGCGTAGTCCTTGGCGAAATCGCCCATGCCGCAGTTCTGTACGTGCACATGGCTGCCCGGTGCGATCGGCACGATCGCGAAGCCGATGATCTGGCCATAGCGCCGCACCGGTTCGCCGGGCGCGATCGGGCGCACTGCCACCTTGTGCCCGGCCGGAATCCGCTCCGCAGCAATCACTCCGTCGAACACGGGGGTACCCGGCAGCAAGGTTGCGCGCGCGATCACCACGCTATCGTCCGGGTGCAGACAAATCACCGGCGGCTGCGGCATGGCCCGCGTCTCCTGCGTCAAAGCGAAGGGAGAGACATGCTCCCCCTCTCGGCGTTCAGTGGGCGGCGACCGGCCCGGCCGCTTTGCGCACAGAGGTGACAACCTCCCGCGCCGCACGCGCCATCAGCCCGCTGTCATTGGCAACGGTCACGAACCGGAAACCCATATCGATCATCTTCGCTGCGTAGGCCGCCGTCCCGTTATGCAGCCCGGCGAATTGTCCGCGGCGCTTCGTTTCGCGCACCAGCATCTCATAGATGCCGAGAATTCTCGGCTCCTCGCGGTCCAGCGTCGGCACCATGCCGAGCGAGAACCCAAGGTCGCTCGGGCCAACATAGATGCCGCTGATGCCGGGCACGTCCAGGATCGCCTCGATATTGTCGATCGCCTCCTGCGTCTCGATCATCGGGATCACCATCACCTCGTGATTGGCGATCTTCTGGTAATTGCTTGCTTCACCATACATGGCGGCACGGATCGGGCCGTTGCTGCGCTTGCCGGCCGGAGGATAGAGACAGGCGTCAGCCAGGCGCTGCGCCTCGTCCCTTGTACTGACCATCGGGCAGATCACACCCCACGCGCCGCCGTCCAGCACCTTGCCGATGATGCCCGGCTCGTTCCAGGGTACGCGCACCAGGGGGGTGACCGGATGTGCCGCCATCGCCTGGAAGCACTGCACCATCGACAGGTAGTCCTGCACGCCATGCTGCATATCGACCGTCACGCTGTCCCAGCCGCACTGGGCCATGACCTCGGCCGAAAAGCCGGACGGAATGGCGAGCCATCCGTTGACGACCGCTTTGCCGTCCTTCAGTCGCTGCTTGATCCTGTTCGCCATCGCGCGTCCCCTCGGTATTCCACGATGCCGCGACGCTAGGCGGCGGGGTGAGTGGCGTCAACGGAGCGGGCCTCATCCACGGCCGCCCGCTTCAGTCCGGGACCAGCACGGCAGCCCCCTGCAAGCGCCCCGCCCGCAGATCGTCCAGCGCCTGGTTGGCCTGCTCCAGCGGATACGGCACCGGCCGTGTCCTGACCGGGACTTTCGGCGCCAATGCCAGAAACTCCTCGCCGTCCTGCCGCGTCAGGTTGGCGACCGAGCGGAGCACACGCTCGCCCCAGAGGATGTCGTACGGAAATTCTGGGATCGGGCTCATATGGATACCGGCGCAGACAACGATCCCGCCAGGTGCCACGGCACGCAGTGCAACCGGAACCAGCGCGCCGATCGGGGCAAAGATAAGTGCCGCGTCAAGCTGCTCCGGTGATGCCTGGTCGGACCCGCCGGCCCAGACAGCGCCAAGCTCGCGCGCAAAATCCTGCGCCGCGCTGTCGCCCGGGCGCGTGAACGCAAACACGGCTCGCCCCTGCCATCGTGCCACCTGGGCGACGATGTGGGCGGCCGCACCGAACCCGTAAATGCCTAGCCGACGCGCCTCGCCCGCCATGCGCAGCGCACGATAGCCGATCAGTCCGGCGCACAACAGCGGCGCCGCTTCCGCGTCGCTATACTCATCCGGCAGCGCAAGACAGAATCGCTCGTCGGCAAGCACGAACTCGCCGTAGCCGCCATCGATCTGGTAACCGGTGAAGCGCGCGTTCGGGCACAGATTTTCCCGACCGGACCGGCAGTACTCGCATGTCCCGCAGGCCCAGCCCAGCCAGGGAACGCCGACCCGCGCACCGATAGCCAATCGTTCTGCACCTGGGCCGCGTGCCTGCATGACACCGACAATCTCGTGTCCGGGTATCAGTGGCAATTTCGGATGGTCCAGTTCCCCATCCACAATATGCAGATCCGTCCGACACACCGCACAGGCTCGCACATGTAACAGCACTTCACCCGCTGCGGGCACAGGGATATCTCTCACGACCAGATGCAGCGCACTACCCGGTGCGTCGAGCCGCATGACACGCATGATCATGTCCTTCGCGACAGTCCGATGACATCAGCGAGTGCGTCAGCGCACGAGGTGATCGGTGAACGACCCAGCCAACTCCTCTCGCCTTTTTAACTTTTGTAAACTGATCACATGTGTTTCGTGAATATGGCGGTAAAAAATTCAGTATGCGATTTATCCAGTTGACGCCCGCTCAAGATTCCGTGATTGGTACTGCGGACTGACTAGGAACAAGAAACGTTCTCCACCGCAACAGAAAGAACGCAGCATGGCGATATTGACCGTCGGCACAGGCATGGAGTTCTCCACCATACAAGCAGCCGTCGCCGCCTCTCAGAACGGCGACGTGATCCAGGTCAAGGCCGGCACATATACCAACAACTTCGCGACGATCAGTGACAGCATAACGCTGGAGGCGGTCGGCGGCCGGGTGAACCTGGTTGCGACGAAGCCTCCGCCCAACCTCAAAGGTATACTGACGATCGGCACCGCGGTTCTGCGCCGGATGTGACAATCACCGGGTTTTCCTTTTCCGGCGTGAAAATTCCAGCCGGCGATGGCGGCAACGGCGCCGGCATCCGTTATCAGAGCGGCAATCTCACACTGAATGAGGATTATTTCCACGGCAACCAGGACGGTCTGCTGGCGACACCGTTCGTAACTGGCGCGGGCAATATCACCATCAATGAGAGTGAGTTTGGCCCTAACGGCACGACCAACGGCCAGACGCACAATTTGTACGTCGGCATGATCGGGTCGCTGACCATCACCAACAGCTACTTTCACGATGCGAACACCGGTCATGAGATCAAAAGCCGCGCCGAGGTGAACACGATCGAGAACAACCGTATCCTCGACAATAACGGCACGACTAGCTACTCGATCGACCTGCCGAACGGCGGCCAGGACATCGTCTCCGGCAACATCATAGAAAAGGGCCTGCACAGCGAGACCAACAAAATGATCTCGTTCCTCGAGGCACCCGGCACCGGTACCCTCATGTCGGCTCCGACAACGGGCACTGGGCCAACTCGTCGCTGGTCGTCAGTGGCAATACGTTCATCAACGACAAGGCAACGCAGAAGGTCATCGCGGTGTGGAACGACGACACGACTTCCAGTCACCCCGACCGTGACCGGCAATACCTTCTGGGACATTGCCCCCGCCACGCAATCTCAGGCCCGGCGACCCAATCCTCGAGCACATGGATGACCGGCGACCCGACGCCCAGCAAGGCGCATCCCTGGGCCTGAACCGGATCAGCCAGCCAGTTCCAGCACCGTATCCAGCAGCACCTGCGCGCCATGCGCCAGGTGCTCCGGTGCAGTGTATTCGCGCGGGTTGTGGGTGATCCCGCCGACGCTTTGAACGAACAGCATCGCGCTGGGACATAGCGGTGCAACCAACACCGAATCATGCCCCGCCGCCGCCACGATATCCCGCGTCGCAAGCTGCCGCGTGGCTGCCTTGTCGCGCAGCAGCTCGCAGAGCCGCGTGTCGAACGTTACCGGCCCGAACGTCGCATAGGGATCGATTTCGATCGCCACGCGCCGCCGCGACCCGATCATCATCATCAGGGCACGAAGCTCTCGCTCCATCGTCATTGCGCGCTCCGCCACTTCGTGACGCACATCGCAATGCAGCCGTGTCACCGCGGAGACCGCACCGCGCGCATTCGGCGCATTCTCGATCCAGCTCGCCGAGGCGCGGCCGTGCGGCTCCGCCGCCAGCGCGACCCGCTCGACGGCCAGAATGATTTCGGCCGCCGCTGCCAGGCTGTCGCGCCTCCGGTCCATCGTGGTCGGCCCAACATGGCTGGGCTCGCCGGTGATGGTGAGTTGCAGATAACGGGCATGCATCGTGCCGGTAACGATGCCGATCGCGGCATTTTCGGTCTCCAGCACCGGACCTTGCTCGATGTGCGCTTCCAGCCAGCAGCTCCAGCCGCGCGGCGCAGGCGCCAGCGGACCGGCCTGCCCGCTTGCGCGCAACGCCTCCGCCACCGTGCTGCCGTGATCGTCCGCGACCGCCAGTGCTGCCTCCAGCGTCATGTCGCCGGCGAACACGCGGCTGCCCATCATCGCCGGACGAAAGCGGCTGCCCTCTTCATTGGTCCAGTTCACCAGTTCAAGCGGCGCGCGGGTGCGGCGCCCGGCGGCGTGCAGCACCCGCATCACCTCCAGACCGGCCAGCACCCCGAACACGCCGTCGAATCGCCCGCCGGTGGGTACCGTGTCCAGATGGCTGCCGAACGCGACCGCGCCGTGCTTCGGGGTCGGCACCCGTCGCGCCGGAAGAACATGTTGCCGATCGCGTCCTGCTCGAAATGCAATCCGAGCACTGTCACACCATTCACGCAACCGGGCGCGAACCTGCGCGTCTTCCGGCGACAGCGCCTGGCGGTTGCTGCCGCCGTTCGCGGTGGCGCCGATGCGAGCCACGTCCATGTGCGCCTGCCAGAGCCGGTCGGTGTCGATGGTGAGGCTGGTCATGCGTGGTCCTCGAAGAGGGCGAGATCGTAGCGTGAGACGCCGGCTGCACCAGACCCCACGGCCCTGCCGTATGATGATGCTGCGGCGAGGTCGGTCCGGCATACCGATCGGCTCTGGGCGGCGCGTCTTTCTGCGCAAGCAGGTTGTATGGAGCCGACCTGCTAAGCAGCGTGACTGAGGTTCCTCGGGCCGCCCGCGAGCGGGCGGCCCGAGACCTTGATGTCGAGCCCGACTACAGCCCTGGCGATGAAGCCCGAAGATTAGCGAGGTGCCGGCACCATCCAGCTCGAAGCCCGAACAGTTGCTCGGGTACAAACCCGAACTCAGAAGGATGGAATAAATCATGGAAGTAGCCTGCTACGTCGGCATTGATGTCGCCAAGGACCGCCTTGATGTTCACCTCAGGCCAATTGCTAAGTGTCTGTCCGGTAAGTTCGCGAGTTTTTTGAATTTGTTACCGGAAGCCAGCCGAACCCCTTGATCCGACGCGGATTTCCGTGAGTTTATTCGCGGCACCGATTCGCGAGGTGCTGAATGTGGACGACCGAGAACCGCGCCCGTTACAACCGCGACAAGCAGCGCTATCCGAGCGACCTGACCGACGAGGAATGGGTGCACGTGGTACCGCTGATCCCACCAGCCAAACACGGCGGGCGCAACCGTCGGGTCGATGAGCGCGAAGTGGTCAACGGCATCATGTATGTGTTGAGCACGGGATGCCAGTGGCGCTATGTCCCCAAGGACCTTCCGCCGAAGAGTACACTGCATGACTATCTGGACCGCTGGAACTACGACGGCACGCTGCAGCGGATCCATCACACGCTGTACGTCAAGTGCCGTGAAAAGCTTGGTCGGGAAGCGAGCCCGACCGCCTGTGTGCTGGACAGCCAAAGCGTGAAAGGCGCTGAAAAAGGGGGGCCCGCATCGACCCGAACGGCTACGATGCTGGCAAGAAGATCAAGGGCAAGAAGCGGCACATCCTGGTCGATACGATCGGCCTCTTGCTGAACGTGGTCGTGCATCCGGCGGACATCCAGGATCGCGACGGTGGCGTTCTGGTGTTCTCCCGCCTGTTCGGGCTGTTCCCGTTCCTGTTGAAGCTGTTCGCCGACGCTGGCTACCAGGGGCGGCAGTTCCGCACCGCGCTGGCGAAGCTGCTTCCACAACTCTCCGTCGAGATCGTGAAGCGCTCGGATCGGGCGCAGGGGTTCGAGGTGCTTCCCAGACGATGGGTGGTCGAGCGGACCTTCGCATGGCTCAATCGCTGCCGCCGCCTGGCCAAGGATTTCGAAAACCTGACCCGCAACGCCGTCGCGTTCATCCACCTCGCCTCGATTCGCCTCATGCTGCGAAAGCTCTGTAATCCCGCGTGAACTTTCCGGACGGACTTCTGAGACGGCATAGGCAAACTCCTCCACATACTTTCGCCACTGCACATCGAGCAAGTAGTGCTCGAAGCGAGCGGCGGCTACAAGAAGGTTGCCTTCGTGGCTTTGGTGGAAGCCGGATACGCGGTTTCGATCGTCAATCCGCGGCAGGTTCGCGATTTCGCGAAGGGCGCCGGACGAATTGCAAAGACAGACACGATCGCTACGGCCTGAATCTCAGAAGACGGAGCGCGTTCCCCGTCACTAGCACTGTGGCGCCCGTGTCTGCCAGGATCGCCATCCAGAGCGGTGTCGCGCCGGTCAGGCTGGTGACGAGGAAGATGCTCTTCAGCCCGAGCGCCAAAGCGATATTCTGCCAGATATTGGCGATGGTCGCGCGTGACAGAGCAACCATTTCGGCAACGCCGGTCACGCGATTCTTCAGCAGTGCCGCGTCAGCCGTCTCCAGGGCGACATCCGTCCCGCCACCCATGGCGATGCCCACCGATGCCGCCGCCAAGGCCGGCGCATCGTTGATGCCATCACCGACCATGGCGATCGGGGCTTCGGCCTTGTAGGTCGAGATTGCCACCAGCTTGGCGTCCGGAGGCAGTTCGGCCTTCGCATCGACGCCCAGCGCGCCGGCAATGGCGTTCGCGGTGCGGAGGTTGTCGCCCGTGAGCATGACGGGCCGGATGCCCATGGCTCGGAGGCGGGCGAGCCCGGCCGCCGCGTCCGCGCGCGGCTCGTCGCGCAGCGCGATCAGGCCAATGGGACGCTTGCCCTCGCTGACCGCGACGACTGTCTTACCTTCCGTCTCCAGAGCAGCGATCCGCGCCTTCACCTCATCGGCAAGGTCCGACTGTTCGGCTGCATGCCGCGGCGACCCGACCGAAACGAAACCTGATTTCAGCCGTCCCATGACCGACTTGCCGGGCGTTGCGACACTCCCGCCGTAGACCCTTGGAATATCGAGGCCGCGCTTCTCCGCCTCGGTGACGATCGCGGCGCCGAGCGGATGACTGGAACCGCGCTCGACGGCTGCGGCTTTCGCCAGCATGTCGGCCTCGCTCCCTTCGATCGCGACGATGTCCGTCACCTGCGGATGGCCCAGAGTCAGCGTGCCGGTCTTGTCGAAGGCGACGACGTTGACTTTGCCGAGCCTCTCCAGCGCCGCACCGCCCTTGATCAGCAACCCGTGCCGGGCGCCGCTAGCCAACCCCGAGGCGATGGCGGCCGGTGTCGAGATCACTAGCGCGCAGGGGCAGGCGATCAGCAGCAACGACAAACCACGATAGATCCAGGTGAACCAATCCGCGCCGAGCACCACCGGCGGCCCGAGGATCACGAGCGCCGCAGCGACCATGGCACACGGAGTGTACCAACGGCTGAAGCGGTCGATGAAGCGCGCCGTCGGCGCCTTGGTGGCCTGCGCTTCCTCGACCAGATGGATGATGCGGGCGAGCGTATTGTCGGCGGCCGGCCTGGTGATCTCGATCCGCAGCTCGCCCTGGGCATTGATGCTCCCCGCATAGACCATCGAGCCCGACGCCTTCGGGACAGGTACGGATTCACCCGTTACGGGAGCTTCGTTGACCTCCGATATTCCCTCGACGACGGTTCCGTCCGACGGAACCCGATCGCCCGGCCGGACCATCACGATATCGCCGACAGCCAGTGCCAGAATCTGCACCGTCTCGGTCTGTGCGCCCCGCAGCCGCAACGCCGTGCGCGGCACGAGATTCGTCAGCGCCTCGATACCGGCCCGCGCCCGACCGGCGGCGACGCCTTCCAGCAGCTCGCCCAAGGCGAACAGGAACACGACGATGGCGGCCTCTCCCGCCTCGCCGATGGCCAGGGCGCCGATCGCCGCGATCGACATTAGCGTCTCGATGCTGAACGGGGTGCCGGTCCGCGCGCCGCCCAGGGCGCGGCGGGCAACCGGTAGCAGGCCGGCGAGCGTCGCGGCGAGATAGACCCAGAACGACCAGCCCGGCTCGACACGCGAGACGGCATAGGCGAGCACCAGCAGTGTGCCGCTGCCGATGACCGGCCGGCCTTTGCGCGTGGCCCACCAGCCTCCCGCCTTTGGCGAGGACACGGCGGTGTCGTTCGCCGGCACGATGTTCCCGGCGGTATTAATGGGGATGAAGCCCAGCGCTTTGATCCTTGCCTCGACCGTGGCGCGAGAGGTGCGGTCCTCGTCCATGGAAAGCGAGAGTGACGCCGCGCTGCAGCTGACGTTGATGTCGGTTACGCCCGGCAGACGCTGCATGGCGTTC
The DNA here is from genome assembly GCA_963810715.1 of uncultured Pseudomonadota bacterium. Lineage (GTDB taxonomy): Bacteria > Pseudomonadota > Alphaproteobacteria > Acetobacterales > Acetobacteraceae > DATDIC01. Next base: position 177,390 of record CAWEOZ010000011.1, read on the forward strand.
TTGATCTTCACGGCGCAGGCGCCGCAATCCATCCCCTCGATCCGCAGCTTGAGCGCGCTGGCAGAAGCCATGGCATCATCTCGACAGATCAGAAGCAACCACCCACATGGACCCTATAGCAACTACAGGGTCAAGCCATGGCGGACGGATACTTTGCGATCTGAGAACTGGGACGGCTGACCGACACGAAGGTCGAGACCATCCGCTACTACGAGCGCATTGGCCTGCTGGCCGCGCCGGCGCGCACCGCCGGCAACTACCGCGCCTACGGGACGGAGCACCTGAACCGGCTGAGCTTCATCCGCCGCTCACGCGACCTCGGCTTCTCGCTCGACCAGGTCCGGGTGCTGCTCGACCTCTCGGACGACAGGAGCCGCTCCTGCGAGGCCGTCGATGCTATCGCCAAGGAGCATCTGGCCGAGGTGGATCGCAAGATTGCTGATCTCCGGGCGTTGCGCCGGGAACTGGCCAGCATGATCGATCAGTGCCGCTGCGGCACGGTCGCGGAATGTCGGATCATCGAAGTGTTATCGCCCTGATGGGTCGTCAACTGGCGATCGCAACCACGACGAAAACACAGTTGGAAGCCGGGCTTCCCAATCCTACCCCAGCAGCTACAAGCTGCCCTCGACACCAGCCCTGCCTCATAGGAAACCGCCATGCCCGCTTCCGTCGATGCGGTGATCGAAGCAGCCCGCCATGTCCTCGGCGACCGGATCACCCGAACATCGCCCTGCGCGAACATCACTCGCACGGCCAGGACACCCAGCCGCCGATCTGCCGGACGCCGTGGCCTTCATCGAAACCACCGAGGAAGCGGCCCGGCTGCTCGCGCTTGTGCCATGCGATCACGTGCCGGTCGTGCCATGGGGCGCCGGCACCTCGCTGGAGGGGCACGTAACGCCGGTGCGCGGCGGCATCACGCTCGACCTGTCGCGCATGACGCGCATCCTCCAGGTCAGCCAGCCGGACATGGATTGCCGGGTGGAGGCCGGGGTGACCCGCAAGCAGCTCAACGAGCATCTGCGCGACCAGGGCCTGTTTTTCCCGGTCGATCCCGGCACCGCGGACTGCACGCTGGGCGGCATGTGCGCGACCCGCGCCTCCGGCACCAATGCGGTGCGCTACGGCACGATCCGCGAAAACGTCACGGGCCTGACCGTGGTGCTGGCCGACGGGCGGGTGATCCGCACCGGCGGGCGGGTGCGCAAGTCCGGCGACCGGCTACGACCTGACGCATCTGTTCATCGGCTCGGAGGGCACGCTGGGCGTCATCACCGAGATCCAGCTTCGGCTGCACGGCATACCGGAAGCCGCCTCCGCCGCCACCTGCCAGTTCCCCACGCTGCGCGACGCGGTGGAGACGGTGATCGCCATCCTGCAATCCGGCATCCCGGTCGCCCGGATGGAGCTGCTGGACGAGGTGCAGATGGCCGCCTGCATCGCCTACTCGAAGCTGGACGGACTGGAGCCGCTGCCGAGCTGTTCTTCGAGTTCCACGGCACGCCGGCCGCCGTGGCCGAGCAGGCGACAGCAGGCCGAGGAGATTGCCGTCGGGTGTAACTGCCAGCGGATTCCGCTGGGCCACCGACGCCGAGCGAACGCAACCGGCTGTGGCAGGCGCGGCACGATGCGCTGTGGGCGGCACTGGCGATGAAGCCGGGTCACAAGGGACTGGCGACCGATGCGATCGTGCCGATCTCGCGCCTGGACGAAGCGATCCTGGGGGCGAAGGAGGATATCGCCGCGTCCGGCCTGTCGGCGCCGATCGTCGGCCATGTCGGCGACGGCAATTTCCACACCGTGATCCTGGTGCCGCCGGAGCCGGACGGGCTGGCGCGCGCGTGGGAGCTGGACAAGAAGATCGTCGTCGCGCGCGCTGGCGCTAGGCGGATCGTGCAGCGGCGAGCACGGCGTCGGACATCGGCAAGCGGGAGTTTCCTCGAGCAGGAGCATGGCGCGGAGACGCTGGCGGTGATGCGCTCGGTGAAGCAGGCGCTCGATCCGCGCGGGATTCTGAACCCGGGGAAGATGTTCCTGAATTGACGCGGAACGGCGGCTGATCGACCGAACACGAGCGCGCTGGCGTTTCGTCGTCATGCGATTGCTGGTACTCATTCCCCGCCCATGACCGACGATCTGCCCCACCCCGCGCTGCTGCCGGCGGGCCTGCGCGACCTGCTGCCGCCGGAAGCGGAAACCAAGGCCGCCGCCGTGGAAACGCTGATGGAGGTGTTCGCGTCGCACGGCTATCAGCGCGTCAAGCCGCCGCTGCTGGAATTCGAGGATAGCCTGCTCGCCGGATCCGGCGCCGCGGTCGCCGAGCAGACGTTCCGGCTGATGGACCCGGACAGCCAGCGCATGATGGGCCTGCGCGCCGACACCACGCCGCAGGTCGCGCGCATCGCCACCACGCGGCTGGCGCACGCGCCGCGGCCGCTGCGGCTCTCCTATGCCGGGCCAGTGCCTGCGGGTGCGCGGCAGCCAGCTCGCGCCGGACCGCCAGATCGCCCAGGCCGGGATCGAGCTGATCGGCGGCGGCGCGCCCGCGGCCGACGCCGAGATCGTGCTGGTCGGCGCGGAGGCGCTGGCCGCCGTCGGGCCTGACGCGCATGAGCTTCGACCTGACCTTGCCCACGCTGACGCCGCTGCTGCTCGAGGCGCCGCGCTGGACGGGCCGCACCCGCCAGGCATTGGCGCGCGCGCTCGACCGCAAGGACGCCGCCGCGGTGGCCCGCCACGGCGGCACGCTGGCGCCGACCCTGACCGAGCTGCTGCTGGCCGCCGGCCCCGCCGACCGCGCGCTGGCCGCGCTGGAGGCCGCCACGCTGCCCGCCGCCGGCGCGCGACGCTTGCCGATCGGCTGGCCGAAACGGTCGCGGCCATCCGGCACCGCGCGCCCGCCCTGCGGCTGACCGATCGATCCGGTGGAGTTCCGCGGCTTCCGCTATCACACCGGGGTCTGCGATCACGATCTTCGCGCCCGGCCGCCACGAGGAACTTGGCCGCGGCGGCCGCTATCTCTGCGGCGACGCCGAGCCGGCGACCGGCCTGACGCTGTATCCCGACGCCGTGCTGCGCGCCGCCCCGCCGCGTCCGCCGCGGCCGCGCGCTGTATCTGCCGCCGGCGGCCGACACCGCCGAGGCCGCACAGTTCCGCGCGACTGGGCTATGCCACGGTCGCCGCGCTGCACGACGATGTGGACGCGGCGGCCGAGGCGCGCCCGGCTGGGCTGCACGCATATCCTGCGCGGCGGCCAGGCCGTTCTGCGATCGGCCAGCGGCTGCAGGAGACGAGCTTGAACAATGCCGAACGTCGCCGTGATCGGCGCCCAATGGGGCGACGAGGGCAAAGGCAAGGTGGTGGACTGGCTCGCCAGCCGCGCCGACATCGTCGTGCGCTTCCAGGGCGGCCACAATGCCGGCCACACGCTGGTGGTCGGCAACCAGACCTACAAGCTGTCGCTGCTGCCGTCCGGCCTGGTGCGCGGCAAGCTCGGCATCATCGGCAACGGCGTGGTGGTCGATCCCGAGGCGCTGCTGGCCGAGATCGAGCGCGTGCGCGCGCAGGGCCTGAACGGTCACGCCGGAGACCTTGCGCATCGCCGACAACGCCGCCCTGATCCTGCCGCTGCATCCGGCCCTCGACCGTGCCCGCGAGGCGGCGCGCGGCGACCGCAAGATCGGCACCACCGGGCGCGGCATCGGCCCGGCCTATGAGGACAAGGTGGCCCGCCGCGCCATCCGCGTCGCGACCTGGCCGAGCCGGAGACGCGTCGATGCCAAGCTCGACGAGCTGCTGCTGCACCACAACACGCTGCTGGCCGGCCTGGGCGCGCCGACCTTCACGCAGGACGCGGTCCTGCCAGCATCTGCTCGAGCTCGCGCCGCGCATCCTGCCGTTCGCCGAGCCGGTGTGGGAGCGGCTGGACGAAGCGCGGCGCGCCGGCAAGCGCATCCTGTTCGAGGGCGCGCAGGCGGTGATGCTGGACGTCGATCACGGCACCTATCCGTACGTCACCAGCAGCAACACGGTGGCGGCGACGGCCGCGGCGGGCGCCGGGCATCGGGCCGAGCGCGGTCGGCTTCGTGCTGGGCATCGCCAAGGCCTACACCACGCGCGTCGGCTCCGGCCCGTTCCCGACCGAGCTGACCGACGCGACCGGCCAGCTGCTCGGCGAGCGCGGCCACGAGTTCGGCACCGTCACCGGCCGGCGGCGCCGCTGCGGCTGGTTCGACGCGGTGCTGGTGCGCCAGGCGGTGAAGGTGGGCGGCATCCACGGGCATCGCGCTGACCAAGCTCGACGTGCTGGACGGGCTGCCGGAGCTGAAGATCTGCACCGGCTACCGGATCGGCGGCGAGCGACGCTGCGCCGGCTGCCGGCCGCGCCGCGCGCGCAGGCGGCCGCCGAGCCGGTCTACGAGACGATGGAGGGCTGGACCGGCTCCACCCGCGGGCGCGCGCTCCTGGGCCGATCTGCCGGCGCAGGCGGTGAAATATGTCCGCCGCATCGAGGAACTGGTGGAGGCGCCGGTCACGCTGCTGTCTCACCAGCCCCGAGCGCGACGACACGATCCTGGTGCGCGACCCGTTCGAGGGATGAGCCGCCCACTTCCGGTTTCTTAACCATTCGGCGCCACTCTCGCTTGTATGGCCGATGTCCCGGATGAAGCCGGGTTGCTGATTGCCGGGCAATACGCACTCGATTGGAAGCATCGGCTGCCGTTCGGCGGGGGCGGCCTGCCCGCCTACCCGGTGAACGAGCGCGGCAAGCCGCGCCAGGACTTGATCGGACTCCCGGTCGAACGTCGACTGCCCCCCCGAGCCCCGGCCCTGCAATCCCTTGCGATGCCGCTCAGCGGGTTGCTCTCGCCAATCGCGCATGGGGCGGGGCCGGGCCCATCCGGCAAACAGCTCTACGCCATCATTGTCGAGGCTCCGCCCGGTCCTCCGCTCGCGGATGGTCTCCGCCCGTGGTCCGAGACCGAGTTGCTGCATCACGTGCTGCGTCCCGCAACGCGCGTGCTGGTCCAGCTCGAAGCACGCGGGCTCACGCACCGGGCCATCTGTCCCAACAACGTGTTTCGCGCTGGATCGGGGCTTCCGGTCGTGCTCGGTGCGGCGTGGGCAGCGCCACCTGCCGCGCACCAGCCGGCGATATCGGAGCCACCCTATAGCGCCGTCTGTGTCCCGGCGGGTCGCGGGGACGGCACCACCGCCGACGATGTTTATGCGCTGGGCGTGCTTCTGCTCACTCTGGTGCTCGGCCGCCAGCCGCTGGCCGACCTCGATGACACAGTGATCATCGAGCGCAAGCTCGAGTTCGGCAGCTACGCCGCCCTGACGGAAAGTGCCCGGCTGCCACCAGTCATCGCCGACCTGCTGCGCGGGATGCTGGCCGACGACCCGGACCATCGGCCTTCCCCAGCACTGCTCAGCGAGCCTGGCTCAGCGGCTGCACGAAGGGTCGCCGCGCGGTCCCCACGGCGCGCGCAGCAGGCGCTCCTGGTTGCAGGTCGTCCGGTGGCGAGCACCAGGCTGCTTGCGTACATCCTGGCCAAGGAGCCCCAGGCGGGCCTGCAATTGCTCAGGATCGGCGCGGTCGATTACTGGCTGCGGCGCGAGCTCGGAGATCCGGCCATAGCCGCGCGCCTCGATGAAGCCATCCGTGGCATGCGGGGCGAAAACAGCGATGCCCTGATCGTCATGCGTACGATAGCGGTGCTCGATCCGCTGGCGCCGCTCTGCTGGCGGACTATTACCCTGTGGCCGGACGGCATCGGGCCGGCCCTGGCTGCGGCCGAGGACCCCGCCGCGATCGTCGAGCTGATAATGGCCGACGCGGTGGGACTTTGGGCCCGGACGCGATCCGAGCGATACGACGCGATTGCGTTGCAGATGGAAGCTCGCAGGTATCGTGGCTGGATCACCAGCCGGGACGGCAATGGCCTCGAACGGATGCTCTATTTTCTCAATCCGCTGCTGCCCTGCGCCAGCCCCTTGTTGGCCGGATCCTGGGTGGCGCCGCTCGCCGACCTGCTCCCGGCCCTGGAGCGGGCGGCCAAGACGGTCGAGCACGGCAAGGCGCGGCCGGTGGATCGAGACATCATGTCCTTCGTCGCCGCGCGATCCGATCAGCGCGCGCTGGACATCGGCCTGGCCCAGCACGCCGGCGCCGCTATGACAGTCGGAGAGTTGCGGCTGCTGGCCGGCTTGCAGCAGCTTTATCATCCCGCGCCGCTGCCCAGGCTGGCCGCATGGGTTGCGGCTCATGTTCATGAGCTGCTGGCTGGGCTGCGCAGCAAAGCGCGCCAGGCGACACTGGCGAAGCGGTTCGCTTCTCTGGCTGAGGCCGGTCAGCTCGGCCCGATGTTAGCGCTGGTGGCCGATCAGGCGGAGCAGCTCGCCGACGCCAGCGAATACCAGGCAGCCGCCGCCGAACTCGCGCGCATTGACGCGGAACTCGTCCGTTGCCGAAGCGACAATGCGGGTCGTGCCGAACAGGCGCGACATTGGGGCCAGGAGCTGGCTGCCGGTCTGGGTTTGGCTGCGGCCGCCGCGGCACTGCTCATAGCCGTGCTGGACTGACCCGGATGAAATCGGGAAGTTCCGTGCGAGCGAATGGCGCCTCCACGATCTGGCTGCAAGGGCTGGTATGCGGAGCACTGGCGACGGTCGCCACCCCGCTTGCCTTGCTTCTGGTCGTGCTCCTTGCGCCGGCTATTGCGGCGGGGTTGCTGGACGGCCAGCCCGGCCGGCCGGTCGCTCGCGCCCTGTTATTGTTCGGATTGAGCGCCAGCGTTGATCCGGCGCGGCGATTGCTAGCCGCCGGGGATCTCATGTCCGTCAGCCTCGGCCTGCTGAGCCAACCCCGCGTGCTGGCTGTCGCCTGGGGATCGGCGGCCGGGGCCTGGGTCCTGGTCGAACTGGCCCCGGTATTTCTCGGACTGACACTTGAGGCGCGGAGTCGAACGGCTGCCGGACAGTTGCAGAAGCAACGTGAACGTTTGCTGGAAAACTGGCCCGGCTTGGGCTCCGGGAGTTGACCCGGAGCCGCGGCCAAGGGTTACCGGGCGCCGAGGGACTCCAGTTGCCGCCCGGCGGTCTGCATACGGCGCTCAGCGATCTGCGCCTTCATCGCCTTCTGCAGCTTCTCGAACGCACGCACCTCAATCTGGCGAACCCGCTCGCGGGAGATGCCGTATTGCTGCGACAACTCTTCCAGCGTGGTCGGATTGTCCTTCAGCCGCCGTTCGATCAGTATGTGCCGCTCCCGCTCGTTCAGTGTTTTCAGCGCCGAGGACAACAGAGCCTTGCGCCCGGTCAGTTCTTCCCGGTCGGCAATGGCGGTTTCCTGGCTTTCTGACTCATCGACCAGCCAATCTTGCCATTCGCCCTCGCTGTCCGAGCGGACCGGCGCGTTCAGACTGTGATCCGGCGCCGCAAGACGGCGGTTCATGCTGATCACGTCCTGCTCCGGCACGTCGAGCACGCGGGCAATCTTGGCCACCTGCTCGGGCTTCAGGTCGCCGTCCTCGATCGCCTGCATCTGGCCCTTCAGCCGGCGAAGGTTGAAGAACAGCTTCTTCTGGGCGGCGGTGGTGCCCATCTTTACCAGCGACCAGGAATGCAGGATGTATTCCTGGATGGCGGCGCGGATCCACCACATCGCGTAGGTAGCAAGGCGGAAGCCGCGATCCGGGTCGAACCGCTTGACCGCCTGCATCATCCCGACATTGCCCTCGCTGATCAGTTCCCCGACCGGCAGGCCGTAGCCGCGATAGCCCATGGCGATCTTTGCCACGAGCCGCAAATGTGATGTGACAAGCTTGTGCGCAGCTTCCATATCCTGCTTGTCACGCCAGCGACGGGCGAGCGAAAGCTCTTCCTCTGGCGAAAGCATTGGAAACTTGCGGATATCCTGAAGGTACCGCGAGAGATTGCCCTCGGGCGCGATATTAACGACGGCAGAGGCCACGATCGGCTCCTTTCGTCTGGGCGGCGATGTATCCTGCCCAGGATGGCACAGGGCACTAACGCCGTGGACTGAATATCAGTCCATCGGATGGCAAGGTTGTGACGTCCCGACCGCTTGTCCCATCTAACGGCGACCAAGGGTCGGACGGCGCGTCGGAGTGGCTTGCCGTTCGCTCCAACGGGTCACCTTATACAGGACCGCTTCAGTCCTGTCAACGATGTTGACCTATTGGGTCAGGATTGTGGCGTTTGCAGGTCACGATCCAGCGACAGCACTAGCCGGGCGAAATCGTCCGGAATGGCCGAATTCAAAGCTGAGCTTTTCCCCGGTGCGGGGATGGGCAAAGCCCAGTTGTGCCGCGTGCAGCGCTTGCCTTGGAAAGTCCAGCAATGTCGATCGCAGCGGTTCTGGCATTGCGCGCGCAACCGCGGGAATGCGGCGAAGGTAAACCGGGTCGCCCACAATAGGATATCCAGCGCTCGCCATGTGCACCCTGATCTGATGCGTGCGCCCGGTCGCCAGCCGGCAGTCCAGCAGGCTCACCGCTGCCCGCCAGCCGCGCAGCAGGCGGTAGCGGGTCAGCGCCGGTTTCCCCCCATACGAGCGCACCGCCATCCGCTTGCGGTCACGGGGATCCCGCCCGATTGCGCCTTCGATCTCGCCCGAGGCGGGAGACGGAACACCCCAGACCAGGGCCTTGTACGCCCGCTCGAGGTCGCGCGTGGCGAACGCGGCGCCCAGGCGCAGCATTGCCGGCTCGGTCTTGGCCACCACCATCAGCCCGGACGTGTCCTTGTCCAGCCGGTGAACGATCCCTGGCCGATGCTCGGCACCGATCGAGAACGAAGCACCGCAATGCGCGATGAGCGCGTTCACCAGGGTGCCAGACTCGTTGCCCGGCGCGGGATGGACGACCAGCCCGGCGGGTTTGTCGAGCACGATCAGATCAGCGTCCTCAAAGAGAATTGGAAATGGAATGGCCTCCGGTTGCGGGCGGGCCGGGCGCGTCGGCGGGAGCAGGACCGTGTAAACCACACCGCTCCGCACCGTCGCCGCCGGTTCCCTCACCCCTTCCCCGCCGCGCTGGACCTGCCCCGCCTCGATCAGCGCCTTGACGCGCGAGCGCGACACGGCGCCGATACGCCCAGCAAGAAAGCGGTCGAGCCGCTGCCCCTCGTCTTCAGGGGCGGCCAGCAGGCGCAGCGGGTCGACTGAGGCCACAGGATCGGACATCACCGCCTGATAACGCGGATCGGGTCCGCCGGCGAAAAGGGAAGCGGTGTGCGCATTCTGACCGCGATGACAGTGGCAATGGGCGTGCTCATCCTGACTCGGCACGACCGTTCTGATCGTCGCCCTGGTGAAGCGGCCGGCCCCGGGCGTCGGGACGAGCGTGGTGGGACTCGCGCTGGACGAGCCGGCGGGAACCCGCATCACCGCCATCACAGCGGTCGCCGACCAACTGGCGCTCGAGTTGCAAGGCGGTGGACCGGACCGGGTGGTCCTGGTCAACCCTCGCTCGGGCGTCATTGCCGGGCGGATCACACTGCGCCGATAAGCGGACTTGTCCCCGCCGGACATCGCGCCCACGAACCTTGCACCTCGCTCCCTGTGGCTCTATTCTGCTCAAATCATGGGCAATTGTAGTCCCTCCATCACGCTTCGCCCGATCCATCTTGGCCACGGCGTGTGCATCGACACGCCGGTCATCCTTGCGCCCATGTCCGGCGTGTCCGATCTGCCGTTCCGCCGCCTTGCCAAGCAGCAGGGAGCCGGCATGGTCGTCTCCGAGATGATCGCCTCCTGGGCAATGATCCGGGAGAACCGCAACACGCTGCGCATGGCCGAAGTCGATGGGTGTGGCGGTGTCTCCGCCGTGCAGCTCGCCGGCTGCGAGCCCGCAGCGATGGCGGAGGCGGCCAGGCTGGCGGTCGATCGGGGTGCCGACCTGATCGACATAAATTTTGGCTGTCCGGTAAGGAAAGTGGCGGTCGGGCAGCAGGCCGGCTCCGCCCTGATGCGCGACGAAACCGCGGCCGCGCGCCATCCTCGAAGCCACCGTCAAGGCCGTTCCGGTCCCGGTGACGCTGAAGATGCGCATGGGCTGGGATCACGCAACCCTAAATGCCCCCCGCCTGGCGCGGATCGCCGAAGAGGTGGGCATCCGCATGGTCACGGTGCATGGCCGGACCCGCCAGCAATTCTACACCGGCTCAGCGGACTGGCGTTTCATCGCCCGCGTCAAGGCTGCCGTGCGGCATTCCGGTCATCGCCAACGGCGACATCCTGACCGAAAACGATGCCGCCGAAGCGCTGCCTCCAGTCCGGCGCTGACGGCGTCATGATCGGCCGCGGCTGCTACGGACGACCTTGGTTCCCGGCGCGGGTGGCTCGGTTCCTCACCGACGGTCGGTCACCGAATGAGCCGGCCCTGGCGGAACAGAAGGCAATATTGCTCACGCATTATGCCGCAATGCTCAGCCATTTCGGCACCGAGGCCGGACTGCGGCTCGCCCGCAAGCACGTGTCCTGGTACTCGCGTGGGCTGCCCGGATCGGCGGATTTCCGCGCCACCGTCACCCGTCTGGCCGATGCCGCCGCCGTCGTCCGGCTGATCCATGAGTTCTTCGATCGCCTGATCGATATCGGCGCCACGCGCTGTACGCCGGCGAGCCGGCGCCCATGGCCGAAGCGGCGTGAGCGGCGCGATAACCCGTGCCTTCGCCGCCATCAGCCGGCGCGATCGGCCGCAGCCGGATCCGTCCCCGATCCTCGGCGCCCTGCCCGTTCCGGTGGTGCTGCTCGATGCCGACAACCGGTTTCGCTTCGCCAATCCCGCCGCTGAGCAATTCCTCGGGATTTCCGTCGCGCAGCTCGCGCAACTCAGGCTGAATGATCTGATCGCGTCCGATCACCCGCTGTTCCTGTTGATCGAGCAGGTGCGGTCAACCGATGCGACCGTGTCCGACCATGACCTGACCCTGGAAAGTCCGCGGCTGCACCGCCAGGGTATCACCGTCCAGGGAGCCTCGGTTCCGGAAGAGCCAGGGTCGGTTCTGCTGGCATTCCAGGACGGCTCGACCGCACGCGCCCTCGATCGGCAGCTCGCGTTTCGCAGCGCCGCCCGCAGCGTCAGCGGCATGGCCGCGATCCTGGCGCACGAGGTGAAAAATCCATTGTCGGGCATCCGTGGCGCCGCACAGCTTCTCGAAGCCAGCGCGGCACCGGCGGACCGCGAGCTAACGGTGCTGATCCGCGAGGAAGCGGACCGGATCCGTGCGCTGGTGGACCGCATGGAAAGCTTCGGCGACAAGCCGCTTTCACGCTCCGGCGTGAATATTCACCGGGTGATGGAGCATGTCCGCAAACTGGCGCAGAACGGGTTCGCCGCCGCGGTGCGGTTTCAGGAATTGTACGATCCGTCGCTGCCGCCGGCATGGGGCAATCGTGACCAGCTCGTGCAGGTCGTGCTCAACCTGGTGAAGAACGCCGCCGAGGCGCTCGATGGTCGGCCGAACGCCGAGATTACCCTCGCCACCGGTTTCCAGCACGGCATGCGTATCGCCGTGCCCGGAACCGCGCGCCGGCTGGACCTGCCGCTGCTGGTCAGCGTCCGCGACAACGGACCCGGTATTGCCGATGATCTGAAAGCCCACTTGTTTGAGCCGTTCGTCACCACGAAGCGGTCCGGCAGCGGGTTGGGGCTGGCACTCGTGGCGAAGATCATCGGTGATCATGGCGGCCTCGTCGAGGTGGATAGCCGCCCCGGGCGCACCGAGTTCCGTCTGCATCTGCCCGTTCTCAGCGAGGATGATCCCGGCTTTCGCCCGGACGACGACGTGGCTTGCTGAGGACGTCTGACATGACCCCTCCGACCATTCTGGTCGCCGACGACGACCGCTCCATCCGCACCGTACTGACCCAGGCGCTCGGGCGTTCCGGCTACCAGGTCCGCAGCACCGGCAATGCCGGCACGCTGTGGCGCTGGGTGGAGGAGGGCGAAGGTGACCTGGTGATCACCGACGTCGTCATGCCGGACGAGAACGGTCTGGACCTGATCCCGCGCATCCACCGCGTCCGACCCGATCTGCGGGTGGTGGTCATGAGCGCGCAGTCGACCCTGATAACTGCCGTGAAGGCCACGCAGCGCGGGGCTTTCGAATATCTGCCGAAGCCATTCGACCTGGACGAGCTGCTGGCCGTCGTGGGCCGCGCCCTCGCGACGCCCGCGCCGGTCATGGAGATCCCCGTCGAGCCGCGGGACGCGGAGGAACGCCTGCCATTGATCGGCCGCAGTCCGGCGATGCAGGAGATCTACCGGACCATTGCCAGGCTGACCACCGCCGACCTCACGGTGATGATCAACGGCGAATCGGGCACCGGCAAAGAGCTGGTCGCCCGCGCCCTGCACGATTACGGCAAGCGTCGCAACGGCCCGTTTGTCGCGGTCAACATGGCGGCGATCCCGCGTGAGCTGATCGAAAGCGAGTTGTTCGGGCATGAGCGGGGCGCCTTCACCGGCGCACACGCGCGCAACCAGGGCCGCTTCGAGCAGGCCAACGGCGGCACATTGTTCCTCGACGAGATCGGCGACATGCCGCCCGAAGCACAGACGCGGTTGTTGCGCGTCCTGCAGGAAGCCGAATTCACCTCGGTCGGCGGCCGGCAGCCGATCAAGGCCAATGTGCGGATCATCGCTGCCACCCACCGCGACCTGCGCGCCGCCATACGGCAGGGGCTGTTCCGCGAGGATTTGTTCTATCGCCTGAACGTGGTGCCGATCCGCATTCCAACCTTGCGCGAACGCACCGAGGATATCGCGCTGCTGGCGCGGCATTTTCTGGAACGTGCCCGCGCGGACGGCCTGCCCGCCAAGTTGCTGGACGCAAGCGCGATCGAGCGGCTGCGCGCCTATTCCTGGCCCGGCAATGTGCGCGAACTGGAGAATCTGATGCGGCGCGTGGCGGCGCTGTCCCCATCGGACACCATCACCGCGGATGTCGTGGAACCCGACCTGACAGACGCTCCGCCGGCGGCGGAACCGGCCGCGCCATCCAGCCCCGAGCCCCTGTCGCGCGCAGTGGAGCGGCACATCAGGCAGTTTCTCGCAGCACATGATAGCGGCGTAGGACCATCCGACATTTATGAGCGTGTGATCGCCGAAGTGGAACGGCCGTTGATCCGGCTCACCCTGGCAGCAACGCGTGGCAATCAGATCAAGGCAGCGGCTATGCTCGGGCTCAACCGCAACACCTTGCGCAAGAAGATCCGCGACCTGGAAATCCCGGTCGTGCGGGGCGTGATGTGACATCGACCTGCCGCAACACGGATGCCCTGCGGGAGGCGCGGCGATGAATGCCGAGCCGCCGCGCGGCACGGTGGAGCCGCCCGCGAAGACGGTCCAACCCAGCTCCTGGACGGCACGCCTGGGCCACATCCTGCTCGGCCCGGCTGTTACCATCGGGCTGGTGGCGGTGGCCCTCGCCGTCGGCATCAGCACCTTCATCATGCTGGCGCGCGGCGAGCCGTACGGCGTGGCCCCGGGCACCGGCGTGGCACTGGTGCTGGCGAACCTCTCGGTGCTGCTGTTGCTCGGTGCCGTGCTGGCTGGTCGGCTCACCCGCGTCTGGACGGAGCGGCGGCGCGGCTCGGCCGGATCTCGGCTGCATGTCCGGCTGGTGCTGCTGTACAGCTTTGTGGCCGTGGCGCCCAGCATCCTGGTGGCCGGCTTCGCCGTCGCGTTCTTCCATTCCGGCATACAGGCATGGTTCAACGATCCGGTGCGCGAGGCGATTACCGAGTCGCTGCAGGTCGCACGCGGATACCTTGAGGAGCATCGTGACAACATCCGCGCCGTTGCGCTGGAAATGGCGAACGACCTTAACAACGCCGGCGTCGCCCTCGCCGGCGATCCGCATTCGTTTGCCGAAGTGCTCGGAGAGCAGACCACGCTGCGCGGGCTGACCGAGGCCGTGATCTACGACCCGCTTACCGGGCAGGTGGTGGCGTCGGCCGGCCTGCTCGGCGGGCTTGGGGTCGAGCCGCCGCCGGGCTGGGCCAACATGCAGGCGCGCGCCGGCGACGTGGTGGTGACGAACTCGCCGGATGGGACGCGCGTGCGGGCGGTGGTGCAGCTCAATTCCACACCACCGCTGCTGCTGATGATCGGCCGTCCGGTCGATCCGCAAATCTTGCACTACATGCAGCGGACCGAGCAGGCGGTTGCCGAATATACCCGCCTCGATCAGAACCGATCCTGGCTGCAGATCGCCTTCGCCTGGATTTTTGCCCTCGTGGCGCTGCTGGTGTTATCGGCGGCCGTGCTGATCGGGCTGTTGATGGCCAATCAGATCGCCCGCCCGATCGGCCGGCTGATCCAGGCCGCCGAACGGGTGCGCAGCGGCGATCTTGCCGTGCGCGTGCCGGAAAGCCAGACCGAGGACGAAGTTGCCGGTCTGTCGCGCGCCTTCAACCGCATGACCGGCCAGCTCGCCGCCCAGCGGACCGAGCTGATGGACGCGTACCGGCAGATCGATGACCGCCGGCGATTCACGGAGACCGTGCTTTCGGGCGTTTCCGCCGGCGTGATCGGGCTTGATTCGCAGGGCAGGATCGAACTGCCCAATCGCGCGGCCGACGAGCTGCTGGATGCCGACCTGCTTGCCGCAACTGGCCAGGAACTGGCGCAGTTGGTGCCCGAGTTGAGCGGGCTGGTGCACGAAGCCTTGGGCGATCCGCGACGGCCTCACGTCGCGGAAGTCCAGATCGGGCCGGCCGGCGCGCCGTCGCACGCTGCTGGCCCGCATCGGCGCCGAGCTGTCGGGCGAGCGGGCGGCCGGTTTCGTGGTGACGTTCGACGACATCACCGAGCTGCAATCCGCCCAGCGCAAGGCCGCCTGGGCCGATGTGGCGCGCCGCATCGCGCACGAGATCAAGAACCCGCTGACGCCGATCCAGCTCGCCGCCGAGCGGCTGAAGCGCCGCTTCGCGCGGGAGATCACATCCGATCCCGATACGTTTTCACAATGCGCCGAAACCATCATCCGCCATGTCGGCGATATCGGCCGCATGGTCGACGAGTTCTCGGCGTTTGCCCGGATGCCGCAGCCGGTGATCAAGCTGGAGGATGTTGGCCGCATCGCCCGCGAGGCGCTGGTGCTGCAAAAGACCGCGCGGCCGCAGATCGAGTGGCGCACCGAAATCCCCGATCGCGGGCCGGTGGCGCCGTGCGACCGCCGCATGCTGCGCCAGGCGCTCACCAACCTGCTGCAGAACGCCGCCGACTCGGTGGCGATGCGGGAACCACGCGCGGGGACCGGTACGATCGCGCTGTCGGTCACGCTGGACCCGCCGTCGGGGGGCAACGCGGTTCGCATCACTGTCGCCGACGACGGGCTCGGATTGCCGGATGATCGCGCACGCCTGACCGAGCCCTATGTCACCCACAAGCCGAAAGGCACGGGTCTCGGTCTGGCGATCGTGAAGAAGATTATGGAAGACCATGGCGGGCAGCTATCGCTGGACGACCGGGCCGAGGGCCCTGGCGCCGTGGCGACGCTGGTCCTGCCGGCGAGGATGGCCGATGCAGCATGAAATCCTGATCGTCGATGACGAGCCCGACATCCGCCTGCTGATCGACGGCATCTTGCGTGACGAAGACTACGACACCCGGCAGGCGGCCGATTCCGAGCAGGCGCTGGCCGCGTTCCGGGCCCGGCGGCCGGCGCTGGCCATTCTCGACGTCTGGCTGCAGGGCTCGAAGCTCGACGGGATCGGCATCCTGAACGCGTTTCACCGTGAGGAGCCGCAGGTTCCCGTGGTGATGATCTCGGGCCACGGCACGATCGAGATGGCGGTACAGGCGATCCAGCAGGGTGCCTATGATTTCATCGAGAAACCATTCGAATCGGACCGGCTGCTGCTGGTGGTGCGGCGTGCGCTGGAAGCCGCAGCGCTCGCGCGCGAGAATGCCGAGTTGCGGTTGCGCGCCGCGCCGGAGACCGCGCTGACCGGCTCCAGTGCTGCGGTGGGTGCGGCGCGCGCACAGATCGACCGGGTGGCCCCGACCGGATCGCGCGTGCTGATCCAGGGACCGGCCGGGTCCGGCAAGGAAGTCGCCTCCCGCATGATCCACGCCCGGTCCCGGCGGGCTGCCGGACCGTTCGTGGTCCTCAATTGCGCCACGCTGGCGCCGTCGCGCTTCGAGGAAGAGCTGTTCGGCATCGAGGCGGGCACCGATCCGGCCGCACACCCGCGCCGGGCGGGTGTGCTGGAGCGGGCACATAGCGGCACGCTGCTGCTGGACGAAGTTTCCGACATGCCGCTGGAGACTCAGGGCAAGATTGTGCGCGTGCTGCAGGACCAGGCGTTCGAGCGGCTGGGCGGATCGCAGCGGGTGAAGGTGGACGTTCGCGTGCTGGCCACCACCAACCGCGACTTGCAGACCGAGATTGCCGGCGGGCGCTTCCGCGAGGATCTGTATTACCGGCTGGCGGTGGTGCCGCTGAAGCTGCCGGCATTGAAGGAGCGGCGGGAGGATATCCCCGCGCTGGCGCAGTATCTGATGGCACGGTCCGCCGAAAGCTCCGGGATGCCGGCGCGCGAATTGTCGGCCGACGCCATGACCGCGCTGCAAGCCTATGACTGGCCGGGCAATGTGCGTCAGCTTCGCAATGTGATCGACTGGCTCATGATCATGGCGCCTGGCAGCGCGGCGGACCCGATCCGCCCCGACATGCTGCCGCCGGAGATCGGCTCCAACGCTCCCGCGCTGCTGAACATCGATCCGACGGCGGACATCATGGCGTTGCCGCTGCGTGAGGCACGTGACCTGTTCGAGACCCAGTATTTGCATGCGCAACTGCTGCGCTTCGGCGGCAACATTAGCCGCACCGCTCAGTTCGTCGGCATGGAGCGCAGCGCCCTGCACCGCAAGCTGAAGCAGCTCGGGGTCAATTCCGAGGAGAAGGTTGGCGGATAATCCCCGCGCGGGAGCTTGTCATTTCTCATCGTGGCCGGCACGGCATTGCCCTGGGCTTGTCCCGCCGGCTGCTCATCAGGTTTCCGCTTCAACATGAAATACAAGGCGACGGGGGGACACGCCCGGCCGCTGATACACCGCATAGCCTGCCGGACAGATGCGAACCGGTTCAGCTCCGCCGGGTACGACGCGGAGCCGGCATCTGAGGCTGCACGGCTTCAGCGAGCGGCAATGCAGGACTGTGTTCCTCATCATCGGCGTCCGCGGCTCGAATGACTGCGTGGCCGTCGAACCGTCCAGGCCTCCGGAACCGTGCAACATTGCGGTATGGGAGCGTTTCTGTGTCAGACTGAACTGACACTATGAATTGCCCATATGTAATTTTCTATCCATCTTACGCTATAATCGGAATATTATTGTATGTGAAACATACAATGGTAAGGGAGTACGGCGCATACACCTGGTCACGGCCTGGAATAACAGAGCTTTTGCCCCGTACCTAGCCGGAATACCGCCACGCTTGCGCGCCCTGAAATCGATGCGAATGCATCCCAGATTTTCACCAATCATTAAAATTTCCCTTGCGCTTTTCGTAATTAATGATAATGATGTAATCTCCTAATTGCCCTGCGGGGCAGGCTCCGACCACAAAGCAAAGGTTCCGTCATGCCATCTTCCAAAGCCGACTGGGCTCGCCGGGCCTTCCTGGGTGCCGGTATCGCGCTCGGCATCGCGAGCATGCCGGGCCTCGCGAGTGCAGAACTGATCTCGGGTTCGTTCGGTCTGACGCCGATCGGCACGGTCACCGCCAATCCGGGCAATCTCGTCGCGCCAACGACCATTTCCCTCACGTTGCCGCCGCTTGACATCGTGAACACGGCGGTGACCGGCAATTTCGCACCCGCCGTCAGCACGGGCGACCTGTTCAGCACCATCAGCCCGCTCACCATCCCGGCCACGAACCTGCATGTCCTGATCTCCATCCCGACCGAGCGCTTCGTCGTCGACAACTTCATCTTCACCTTCACCCAGGAGCAGAAGACGGTTGCGATGCGTGGCGGATCGCCGCAGGTCGGAACGGTGGTGTTGGAGTTGCTCGGAATTGTGCACGACGACAGCGGCGCGCTGAATGACAACACTGCCTCGCTGCAGATCACGGCGGGCCAGATCGGCACCAGCGTGGTCAACCTGTCGGCAACCTTCGCCGTGCCGGCGGTCCCGTCGGTTCCCGAACCCACTTCACTGGCGCTGCTTGGCGCTAGCCTGCTTGGCCTCGCTCTGCTCCGTCGCCGCGCGGCCTGATCCGCGGCACCGATCAAATCCAGCCGCGTACTCGGAACCAGATCAGCGGAATCACCGCCGTCACCGCGATCATAGTCAGCCCGTACGCATAGCCCCACGCCCAATCGTATTCCGGTATATTCTTGAAATTCATGCCATAGATGCCGGCTATCAGGTACCGGCGGGATGCCGACCACCGACGCAACCGTCAGCACCTTCATCACCGTATTCTGCGACACGTTGATGAAGCCCAGGGTGGCGTCCAGCAGGAACTGCAGCTTGTCGTTCAGATGCGTATCGAAATCATTCAGCGAGCTGATATCCTGCCGCAGCGTGTCCAACCGCGGACCCAGATCCTTCGGCAACCACTGGCCGCCTTGCGCCTGCACGAACGGCACGATCCGGCCGGCCGCCAACTGCGTGTCGCGGATGAACGAGATCAGATCGCCAATCTGGCCGATAGTGACCAGTATCTCGCTCAACAGCCCATCCTCGCGTTTCTGCCCGCGCCGCTGGGTGCGCTCGCGGCGGAACACACGATGCGAGATCGTGTCGAGCTCGGCACGGACCTGCTCGAGCTCGTCGGCCTGACGATCGACGATCGCCTCCAGCAACCCCACCAGCAAATGTGCGCTGGACGCATGCCGATCCTCGCGGCGTGACGTCTCGGCGGCAAACTGATCGAACAGTTTGCTGGGAGCGAAACGTATCGTGATCAGGCGCTCGGGGGACAGGACGAAGCCGGCCGGGATCGGCCGGTGCCCGGTCTCCTCATGGGCGATCAGCGGAATGCTGAGATAGAGCGCGCCGTTACGGATCGACAGGCGGCTCGACGTCTCGATCTCGCTCAGATCGGCCTCCGTCGGCACCCGCAGCCCGGTCGCCGCCGCGGTGTGCTCCAATTCCTGAGCCGTCGGCTGCAGCAGATCGATCCAACTGGCGCCTGCCAGGCGTTCGGACAGGGCCGCGGCGCTGACAGGTTGTAGGCGGCCATTTTCGCACGTGTACGCGGTGAGCATGCTGGCACCCCTGGCTGGCCAGATCAGGCGCCGCCTCTGTCGCCGGCACCCCCGTCCGGCGGACGGTGGCGCGACAATGCCGGGCCGCTCGCCGCCCTGTCCATCGCAACCACCACGCATCCCCGCCCTCTTCTCGCTCCGCCCACCCGCTCCCGTGCTATCATCCCCCAATGCCACCCCCCCCCGCACCCTTGATGCCGACGCTCCGCCTGCTGCCCGAAACGCTGGTCAACCGCATCGCCGCCGGCGAGGTCATCGAGCGTCCGGCCGCGGCGGTGAAGGAACTGGTGGAGAACGCGCTGGATGCCGGCGCGACCCGCATCGTCGTGGCGCTGGAGGCCGGCGGCATCGATCGCATCGAGGTCACCGACGATGGTGTCGGCATGAGCGCCGACGAGCTGGCGCTTGCGGTGCAACGCCATGCCACCTCCAAGCTGCCGGACGACGACCTCGTGCACATCGCCACTCTTGGCTTCCGCGGCGAGGCACTCCCCTCGATCGGTGCGGCGGCCCGCCTGCACATCACCTCCCGTCCACCCGGCGCTCCGCATGCGCATGCCATCGAAATCGAGGGTGGCCGGGTAGCGCCCGTCGTTCCCGCCGCAGGTCCACCCGGCACGCGGGTGGTCGTGCGCGACCTGTTCTTCGCCACCCCGGCGCGGCGCAAATTTCTTCGTCATCCGCGCAGCGAGGCGGACCATGCGGAAACTGTCCTGCGCCGCCTCGCGCTCGCCGCCCCCGGCGTGGCGCTCCGGCTCGACAGTGACGAGCGCATGTTGTTCGACCTGCCGGCGCAGGACCGCGCGGCGCGGGCCGCCGCCCTGTTCGGGCCGGAAGCCGCCGCCGCGCTGCTGCCGATCGATGAGACCCGCGGCGCCCTGTGCCTCTCCGGCTTCGCCGCCTCACCGGCGGTAACCCGCGCCACCGCCGCGCACCAGGCGCTCACCGTGAATGGCCGCCCGGTCGCCGATCCCGTGCTGCGCACCGCCGTGCGGGTCGGCTACCGCGACGTGATCGCCGCCGGGCGTCATCCGGTGGTCGCGCTGTGGCTCAGCGTTCCGGCAGACGAGTTGGACGTCAATGTGCATCCGGCCAAAGCCGAACTTCGCTTCCGCGATCCCGGCGCGGTACGCGCGCTGGTTATCGGCGCGCTCGGCCGGGCGCTGACCGGCAGCGCCGGCACCACGGTCCCGGCGCACCGCCCAGCCCTCGCGTTGCAGCCGCATCGCGCGGCGCCGGGCTGGCGCATGCCGGCCGGCAGCCTTGCCGGGCTTTGCCGACAGCCAGCTTCCGCTCACCGCGTCCCCCGCCGCGCGCCCCTCCCCACCGCCCGAGCCGCACCCCGACCACCCGCTCGGCGCGCCGCTCGGCCAGGTGCAGGACACTTACATCGTCGCCGTCGCCGCCGACGGCAGCCTGATCCTGGTCGATCAACACGCCGCGCATGAACGCCTGACCCATGAGGCACTGCGTGAGCAGATGCTGGCCGATGGGATCCGTGGCCAGCCGCTGTTGGTGCCCGCCGTGGTGGAGCTGGCGCCGGCCGAAGCCGCCCGCCTCCTCGCTCGCGCCGGCGATCTGGCCCGGCTGGGCCTGGAGCTGGAACCGTTTGGTCGCGGGGCCGTGCTGGTCCGCGTCCTCCCGGCGGCGCTCGGCGCTCCCGACCCCACCGCGCTGATCCGCGACCTGGCCGACGAGCTGGCCGATTTCGACAAATCGACCGCGCTCGCCGCGCGGCTCGACGCGGTGATCGCACGCATGGCCTGTCACGGCTCGATCCGCGCCGGCCGGCGGCTCGCCCCGGCCGAGATGGACGCGCTGCTGCGGCGCATGGAGGCGACTCCGCGCGCCGCCACCTGCAGCCACGGACGACCCACCGTGCTGCGCTTCACCCCGGCGGAGCTGGGCGCGCTGTTCCGTCGCGGCTAGAGCAATATCAGCCTGACTGGAATTGCGGAGCGATCTTAGTAGGCTGATGAACTTGCTCGCGAAATGTGAGCTAGGGCGGTTTGCGCAGGGCCAGAGTCCGCGTCGGTTGCTGCATCCCCATGCAGCCGGACGCGCGTGCAACGTTCGTCACCGCGCGCTGAGTTCGAACTGAATGTGCACCGGCACGTGGTTCGCGCGAGCCGCGATGTGGCGCGACGTCACGGATCGGTGAACAAGCGAGATGGTTCGGCGTTGACGCTGCACGTGAGCCGACCTAATCTGCGACACAGGGATGGAGTCCCCTGCCGACGCCCTGGGTGCTGATGACTCCTGCCGTTTGAAAAAAGGCGCCGATCGCGGTCGCCAAGGCAGGGTCATCATGAGGGCAGAGAGTCTGAAATCAGGACCTTTTCGCGGAAACCGATCGTTCGCCGCATGATCGTGCGGCAGACGATCCGCGTCCCTTCGATCCATCGGCAAACGGCCCGGCGGCGAGTCCGCGCGGCGCCGATGTCGGCGACATCGAGACGAGCGGTTCGCCGGGGTGGCGCAGCATTCTGTTTCCTCCGGGGCTGCAAACCGCGCGCGCGCAACGCAAGGACCAGCCGGACTGCTTCATCGATCTGAACCTCGATCAGATCATCGCCGCGGTGGTGGCCAAGCGCGACGAAGCCGTGCTGCGGCCGATCTTTTATTCGACGTACCAGAACGAAGCGATCATCCGGTATCGGCAGGCGGTGTTCGCCGACCTCGAACGGCCCGAGGTATTCAAGGTCTTTCCCGTGTTCGGCGACGCCATGCGCCTGGTCCGCGCGAACCTCGCCTATGCCGACAAGATCGACACCAGGCGCCACCGGCAGATGGTGATTCTGCGCGCCATCGGCATCTATTGCGAAGCGGTCGCTGCCTTTCTCTGCAGCCTGCAATTGCTGACGCTGCACTCCGCGGGGCTGAGGAACCTGCAGGCCTATCTCGCCGGGTATATCGGCTCGGACGCCTTCGCGCAGCTCGCGGCGGAAACGCACGAGTTGCGCGAAACCCTGTCGAAGATCAGCTATGGCATGCTGTTTCGCGGCGACAAGGTGACGGTGCGTCGATACGCGTCGGAACCCGACTACACTGTGACAATTCTCGATCGCTTTGCGAAGTTCCGCGAGACGACTCCGAAGCTGCGGGCTCCGGCGCGGCCGAAGGACGATTTTTCGCTCAATCACATCGAGGAAGGCATCCTGGAGTTTGTCGGGCGCCTGTTCCCCAGGCAGTTCCGGGCACTCGAGGATTACGTCGCGCGCCATGCCGGCTTCATCGATGAGGTGGTGGCGACGTTCGATCGCGAGATTGGTTTCTTCGTCTCCTATCTGGCGTTCATCGAGCCCCTGAAGCAGGCCGGCCTGCCGTTCTGCCACCCCGCCATGTCCGCGTCCGACAAGGAGATTCGGGTCGCTTGCGGTTTCGACCTGGCATTGGCCGCGAAGCTGGTGCAGGAACAGCGCCCCATCATCTGCAACGATTTCCATCTGACCGGCACCGAGCGCCTGATCGTCGTGTCGGGGCCGAACCAGGGCGGCAAGACCACGTTCGCGCGCATGTTCGGGCAGATGCATTTCCTCGCCGGCCTCGGCTGTCCGGTGCCGGGAAAATCCGCGCGCATGTTCCTGCCGGACCGGATCTACACCCATTTCGAGCGCGAGGAGGACATCACCAATTTGCGCGGGAAGCTGGAAGAGGAGCTGGTCCGCCTGCACCACACCTTCCAGACCATGACTGCGGACAGCGCGATCGTCCTCAACGAGATATTCAACTCGACCAGCCTGGACGATCAGGTGTTCCTGGGCACGAGGGTGCTCCAGCACGTTCTGGCGGTGGATGCGATCGGCGTGTGCGTGACCTTCATCGACGCGCTGTCAGCGCTCAGCCCGAAGACCGTCAGCATGGTGAGCACGGTCGTGCCCGACGATCCAGCCTGCCGGACCTTCAAGATCATACGTAAACCTGCCGATGGGCTCGCCTACGCGCTGTCGCTCGCGGAGAAACGGGGCGTCACTTATGAACGGCTGCGGAGCAGGGTGCGGCCATGAAAACGTTCCTGATGCATCCCGACCGCGATTTCGACATGCCGGCGAGCGCGGGGAAAGAGCCCATCCATTTCGCCCAGGATATCGAGCTGGAGGTCCTGATCAGCGCCGCGGCCAGTGGCAACCGCTACCTGCATGACGTGATGGCCGCCGCCTGCGCCAGCGCATGGAGCAACGATATCGCCACCATCCGCTATCGGCAGGAGATCCTCAAGGACTGCCTCGCCAACCCATCCACCGTTCGGCAATTCTATGCTCTCGCCCTCGAACCATTCGGCCGAGAGCATAGCTGGAATTTCAGCCTCTTCGGGCGTGACCCGTCGGCGATGGTGGCAAGCGCGGTGCGCACGCTGCAAAGCTGCCTCGAAGTGCTGCGCCGCCTGCGCAATACCTGTGTCGCGCACGCGAGCAGCTTCGCGTCGCCAGGGTTTCACCAGTTCTTCGCCACGTTGGAGCGCGACCTGGACGACGCCTACCTGCGGGCCGCCGGCACCGATCTGAACAACCTCACCTTCCGCGCCGGTGTGCTTTTGAGCGCGCAGGTAGGCGACGGCGGCAGGGGCGTGGGGGTGATGCTGCGGAAGCCTCAGCCGCGGGATCTGAGCTGGGTGCAATGGGCCCTCAGCCCGGGCGAGCAAAGTTTCATCCTGCAACTTGCCCCGCGCGACGATGCCGGCGCGCAGGCTTTCGCCGAGCTGCAGCATCGCGGCCTCAGCCTGATCTCGGATGCCCTCTATCAGTCGGCGGAGCACGTGCTTGGATTTCTCAAGGCCCTCCGGGCGGAACTCGCTTTCTATATCGGCTGCCTGAACCTGCATGAGCGGCTCGCCAGCATGGGCGTATCGACCACCTTCCCCGAGGCGCGGGAAGACCCCAACCGCTTCCGGTGCCGGAACCTTCGCGACGCCTGTCTCGCTCTGACCATGAAGCGCGACGTAGTGGGCAACGACGTGGACGCGGATGGCAAGCCGCTGGTGATCATCACCGGGGCCAATCGCGGCGGGAAGTCCACTTTCCTGCGCAGCGTCGGGGTCGCCGGCCTGATGATGCAATGCGGCCTGTTCGTCACTGCCGACAGCTTCACGTCATCCGTACATACCGGTCTCTTCACCCACTACAAGCGGGAGGAGGACCGCAGCATGCGAAGCGGAAAGTTCGACGAAGAGCTGGTGCGCATGAGCGACATCGCGGATCACATCCACCGCGGCGCTCTGGTGCTGTTCAACGAATCGTTCGCCGCGACCCATGAGCGGGAAGGCTCCGAGATCGCGCGCCAGATCGTTTCGGCGCTGCTGGAAAACGCGGTCACCGTATTCTTCGTCTCCCACATGTATGAATTCTCGCGCTTGTTCCTGCATGACGGTCGGGCGCTGTTCCTGCGGGCGGACCGCGAGGAAGGCGGCACCAGGAGCTTCCGCCTGCATGAGGCGAAGCCGCTGCCAAAAAGTTTCGGCGCCGATCTCTACCAGCACATTTTCGGCCCGGTGGAGGCGACCAGTGCCGATCCCGGAGCGACGATTACGACCCCGGTTCCGGCGGCGTGAACCGGTAGCACCGGCTGCGCACCGTCCAGTTCCGCGGCGGCGCCGCGGTGGTTCCGGCCCTGTCGCGCCGGGGCCCAACTGTTTGCCTCCGCCGGCATTCCGTCACGAAGGCGGCATGACGTCACGCCGCCTTCGCTTCGGGCACACGGATCTTGGTCGCCATCGGTCCGGCCCCGCCAGTCTCTTCCACGTAGTGCACCAACTGGCCGATCCGCAGATCCTCGAACCGGGCGTTGGTGACGCTGTCGCGATGGAAATAGAGCTGCATGCCACTACTGGTAAGAATGAACCCGTAATCAGCGCCCGGCTCGATCAACGTTACCTGGCCGCTCAGGGCCGAACCGCTCGGCGGCGTTGTACCCGTGCGGATTTGCCGCTTGTGTTCCTGCAACTGCCGCTCCGCCGCATCGAAGGCCTCTCGGATCGACACCCGCACATCCGGATGCGCGTACTCCTGCTTCGCGTGGTGCGGTTCGTGGCTAACCGCCAGGTCGCGGCCAGGCACCGACATGATGACGTGGCACTCGTAGATGTTCCCGCTCTGATGCTGCCGGTGAAGCGCCTCCACGGAAACGCGGCACCCGATCAACCGGCCATAGCGCTGGTCCAGCTTTTCCACCCGTTCGCGGATCAGCGCCTCCAGAGACTCGGAGGAACTCAGGTTATGAAAAGTGAGCTCGAGCGGGCGGTCCATTCGCATCGTCTCCTATGTTCATCGGATCGGCGCCGTGCCTGGCGAATGCGACGGCGATCTCCTGGCCGATCTCGAACTCCGCCCCGATCACCACCGCCACCTGGTCAAGCAAACACGCCGCGCGTGTTATGTATCGGCAAACTCGCCGCCGCGTGGCGGGTTGCTTGCGCAGCCGAAGCGGACGCGCAGCCCAGCCACCGCCGGCTCGCTTTACAATCCGCACATCCACTCCGATCCTGACCTGCATGGACGAAGAGCGCCCCCGCCCGGCGCCGCAGCGAGACGAACACGCGCCGCCGGACTGGCAGCACACCATGTGGGCCATGGTCGGCATCCAGTTCATCATGACCATGTCGTTCACCATCCTCAGTCCGATCATGCCGCTGTTCCTGCCGGATCTTGGCGTGAAGGGAGCGTCACAGATCGCCCTCTGGGCCGGCATGCTGAATGGCACCAGCTCCTTCGTGGCTGCCTTCGCCTCCCCGCTCTGGGGCCGCGTCGCCGACCGGCGAGGGCGCAAGCTCATGCTGCTGCGCTCCAGCTTCGCCATCGGCTTCTTCACCGTGCTGATGGGCTTGTCGCTGAATGTCTGGCAGTTCTTTGCCGCCCGCGCGCTGATGGGGGCGTTCGCCGGTTTCTCCGCCTCGGCCATCGCTCTGGTGGCGAGCCAGGTGCCCGAGAAGCGGCTAGGCTATGCGCTCGGCTGGCTCAGCACCGGCCAGCTCGTCGGCGGCCTGGTCGGGCCGGTGCTGGGCGGTGGCCTCGCGGATGCGACCGGCAGTTTTCGCGTCCCCTTCTACGGCACCGCGATCATCTGCTTCGGGGCGATGGCGCTGGCCTGGGCCGTCGTGCGCGAACAGTTCGTCCCGCCGGCACAACCTCGTCAGGCGCGATCCGCGTTGTCGGGCCTCAGCCTGCTGACCCGCTCCTCCGGTCTGGTCTCGCTGTTTTTCGTGCTGCTGCTCGCGCAATTCGGCGTGCGCACGGTGCAGCCGGTGGTCACCCTGTTCGTCCAGGAGCTTGCGCCCCAGCAGGCCAACCTGGCGACCCTGGCCGGGTTCGCCTTCTCCGTCACCGGGGTCGCCGACCTGCTCGCCTCGCCGTTCCTCGGCAAGCGCAGCGACGTGATCGGCTACCGGCGGGTGCTGCTGATCTGCCTTCTGGGCGCCGCCCTTACCAGCCTCCCGCAGGCGTTTGCCCAAAGCTACTGGCAATTTGTCGCCGGGCGGTTCGGCGTCGGCTGTTTCATCGGCGGCATCCTGCCGACGGCCAATGCACTGGTCGGGCGGATGGTGCCGCGGGCGCAGCGCGGCACCGTGTACGGCCTGACCGCGTCCGCGACGTTTCTCGGCAATTCTTTGGGGCCGTTGACCGGCGGCGGCGTGGCCGCCCTCCTGGGGCTGCGCTATGTGTTCGTGGTCACCGCCGCGCTGCTGCTGGCCAATCTCGCCTGGGTTTATCTCACCGTGCCGGAGCTGCCGGATCAGGCGGCGATGCCGGCGTCCCGCAATGACTGATCCCGGGGATTGATCCCGCGGATTGATCACGGTCGCGCGAGCCCGGCTACTGCGCGGTGGAATCCACGCGAGCTTGCGTTGCAACCGCCACCGGAATGCGTCAGATGCGAAACCAAGAGTGGTCCGCGGCGCTTGCCGCAGGGCCGGTCTGCGGCTTGCAATCCAGGACATCCACAGGAGAATCGTATGGTCAAGGTTCGCAACATCGCCACTCTGGTGGCGATCGGTGCTCTCGCCGGGCTGACCGGCTGCTCGGCATTAGGCATGGGCGGCTCCTCCGCACCGCAGGCCGCGGCGGCCCCACCGGCTGCACCGCCACCGGCCCCGGCCCCAGCCCCGCCGACCCCAGGAAACGAGCTGTCGCATCAGACGGTGCGACAA
This sequence comes from uncultured Pseudomonadota bacterium, assembly GCA_963810715.1. Taxonomy (GTDB): domain Bacteria; phylum Pseudomonadota; class Alphaproteobacteria; order Acetobacterales; family Acetobacteraceae; genus DATDIC01. Next base: position 204,789 of record CAWEOZ010000011.1, read on the forward strand.
ATTCAGACGGCGCTGAAGCACAACGGCGTTTATCGTGGGCGCGTGGACGGCGTATGGGGCCCGATGACGCAGAACGCCGTCAGCCAGTTCCAGCAGAAGAACGGCATGCAGCCGACCGGCAGCCTGGATGAGCAGACTTTGCAGGCGCTGCATGTCTCATCCGCGGGCGGGACCGGCAACATGGGCGGCGGGTCCATGAATAGCGGCGCGATGAATAACGATTCGATGAACAGTGGCGCCACGAATGGTGGCGCGATGAATGACAACTCGGGCACCGGCGGCACCGCGCCGGCCACCACCAACCCGTAATTTCAGATCAGCGTTGTTCCCTCTCCCCGGTTCAGCCGGGGAGAGGGTTTACATAGCGGTAGCCCGACGGGAATTGCCTCAGCCCTCTGGTCAGGGCCTGTTCACAATTCCGCCCCACAATGCCCGGGTGAACGTCCTTTCCCCCGCTGCCATCGCCCGCATCCGCACGTTCGCCTTCGCCGGGATCGAGGCGGTGCCGGTGGAAGTGCAGGTGCAGATCTCCGCCGGCCTTCCCGCCTTCCTGGTCGTCGGCCTGCCGGACAAGGCGGTCGGCGAGGCGCGCGAACGGGTGCGCGCGGCCCTCACCGCCATGGGTCTGGCGCTGCCGCCGCGCCGCGTGCTGATCAATCTGGCCCCCGCCGACCTGCTGAAGGAAGGCAGCCATTTCGACCTGCCGATGGCGCTCGGCGTGCTGGCCGCGATGGACGTGCTGCCGCGCGAGGAAATCGACGGCTTCGCCGCGCTGGGGGAGCTGCACCTCGACGGCACGCTGAACCCGGTGGCCGGCGTGCTGCCGGCGGCGATCGGGGCATCGGCGCGCGACCTCGGCCTGATCTGCCCGGCGGGACAGGGCGGCGAAGCCGCCTGGGCCGGCCGGATCGAGGTGCTGGCCGCCCCCGACCTGCTGTCCCTGATCAACCATTTCCGCGGCTCGCAGGTGCTCACCCCGCCGCCACCCGCCGGCGTCGCGGCGACCCCGCGCGGGCCCGATCTGGCCGACGTGAAAGGCATGGAAACCGCCAAGCGCGCGCTGGAGATCGCCGCGGCCGGCGGCCACAATCTGCTGCTGGTCGGCCCGCCCGGCGCCGGCAAGTCGATGCTGGCGGCGCGGCTGCCCGGCCTGCTGCCGGATCTCGACGCCGGCGCGAGGCGCTGGAGGTCAGCATGATCCACAGCGTCGCCGGCATGCTGGACGGCGGCCGGCTGGTGATGCGCCCGCCGTTCCGCGAGCCGCACCATTCGGCGTCCCAGGCGGCGCTCACCGGCGGCGGCCAGCGCGCCCGGCCGGGCGAGGTGTCGCTTGCCCATCGCGGCGTGCTGTTCCTGGACGAACTGCCGGAATTTCCCAAGCCGGCGCTGGAAGCGCTGCGCCAGCCGATGGAATCCGGGCGCACCACCGTGGCGCGCGCCGCCGCCCATATCACCTATCCCGCGCGGTTCCAGCTGATCGCGGCGATGAACCCGTGCCGCTGCGGCTATCTGGGGGATGCCGGCGCGCGAATGCGGCCGGGCGCCGCGCTGCGGCGAGGATTACCAGAACCGGATCAGCGGCCCGGTGCTCGACCGCATCGATCTGACGGTCGAGGTGCAGCCCGCCGTCGGCCGCCGAACTGGCACGCGCGCCGCGCGGGCGAAACCACCGCGGCCGTCGCGGCCCGCGTTGCCAGGGCACGAATGGCGCAAGCCGCGCGATCGGACGGCAACGGCCCCGTCAGCAATGCCGAGGCTGGATCCCGGCGATCTCGCCCTGACGCCGGACGCCCAGGCCTTGGCCGAGCAGGCGATGGACAGGCTGCGCCTGTCGCCCCGCGGCTACACGCGGGTCCTGCGCGTGTCGCGCAGCATCGCCGACCTCGCCGGCGCTGCGGTCATCGGGCGGGTGCACGTGGCCGAGGCGCTGGCGTTCCGCCACCGCATGCCCGGACGGAAACTGCTCGCCGCGCACTGATTGTCCCGCCCGGCGAGTCCGGCATTGGACATTCACCGACAATGGCCGGTATTGGTTCCTCACGATCCCGTCCCGATACGGAGCGCATTCAAATGGCCGACGCCGAGAACGCCGTCCCCTCAACCGAAAAGCTCACGCTGGCCATCGACATCGGCGGCAGCCATCTCAAGGCCGGCATTCTCAACGAGGCGGGGGAGGTGGTCGCCGGCCCGGTACGCGTGGAAACTCCCAAACCGGCCAAACCCGCCGCAGTGGTCGAGGGCCTGATCGAACTGGCCCACCAGCTCGGCCGGTTCGACCGTATTTCGATTGGTTTTCCTGGCGTGGTCCGGGGTGCCGCCGTGCTGACCGCGCCCCATCTCGGCACCAAAGACTGGCACCGCTTCGCGCTCGCCGATGAGCTGTCCCATCATCTTGGCGCGCCCGCCAGGATACTGAACGATGCAACCATCCAGGGTCTCGGCGTGATCAGCGGACAGGGCCTCGAGTGCGTGCTGACGATGGGCACCGGCATGGGCTTCGCGCTGTTCCAGCATGGGCTGCTGACGCCGCACCTGGAAATGAGCCAGCATCCGGTGAAGACCCACAAGACATACGATCAGTACGTCGGCGATGCCGCGCTCAAGGATGTCGGACGCGGGCGCTGGAATCGCCGCGTCCGCAAGGTGATCGGCTATATGGATACGCTGGCGATGTACGACATGCTTTACATCGGCGGCGGCAATGCAAGGCTGATCGAAGGCCCGCTGCCGGATCGCGTGAAAATCGTTTCAAACGAAGCCGGCATCACCGGCGGCGTGCGCCTGTGGGATCCGCGGCTCGATCCTGCTTTCGCGGAACCCACGGCGTTTGCCTCGATCAGCCCGCCCGCCCCCGCGACCGCCGGTAGCGCCGGATAAGCGCGTTGGTCGAGCCGTCATGTTTCAATGACGGTGCGGCAGCGTCCCGCAGTTCCGGGATGATGTGGACCGCCAGCACCTTGCCCAGCTCCACGCCCCACTGATCGAACAAGTCGATCGCCCAGACGGCCCCCTGCGTGAACACGCTGTGCTCATACAGCGCCACCAGGGCGCCGAGCGTGCGCGGGTCCAGCCGCTCGGCCAGGATCACGTTGGTCGGCCGGTTGCCCTCGGTCACCCGGAACGGAGTCTGGAACTCGGGTGAGCCCTCGGCGCGCAATTCCTCCGCCGTCTTGCCGAACGCCAGACCCTCCGCCTGCGCGAACAGGTTGGCCATCAGCAGGTCGTGGTGCTCGGCCAGTGAACTGAGCGGGGTGCAGAAGCCGATCAGGTCGCACGGTACCAGTTTCGTGCCCTGGTGCAGCAACTGGTAGAATGAGTGCTGGCCGTCGGTGCCCGGCTCGCCCCAGACGATCTGGCTCGTCTGCCAGTCCACATGTTGCCCGTTCAGATCGACATGCTTGCCGTTGCTCTCCATGGTAAGCTGCTGGAGATACGCGGGAAAGCGGGCCAACGGCGCGGCATAGGGCATCACGCCCAGCGTCTCCGCCCCGAAAAAGTTGTTGTACCAGACCGTCAGCAGGCCCATCAGCATCGGCAGGTTCCGCGCCGGCGGAGCGGTGCGGAAATGCTCGTCCATGGCATGGAACCCGGCCAGCAGGTCGCGGAAATTATCCGGCCCGATGGCGATCATGGTGGACAGGCCGATCGCCGCATCCATCGAGTAGCGGCCGCCCACCCAGTCCCAGAAGCCGAACATGTTGCTGGTATCGATGCCGAACTTGCGCACGCCCGCTTCGTTGGTAGAGACCGCAACGAAATGCTTCGCCACCGCGGCGTCGGAACCCAGCGCGCCCACCACCCAGGCCCGCGCAGTGGCAGCGTTGGTCATCGTCTCCAGCGTCGTGAACGTCTTGGAAGAGATGACGAACAGCGTCTCCGCCGCGTCCAGCCCCCGCGTCGCCGCGGCGAAGTTCGCTCCATCAATGTTTGAGACGAAACGACAGTCCGGAGATCCCTTGCTATACTCCTGCAGTGCCAGCCAGGCCATCTCCGGCCCCAGATACGAACCGCCGATCCCGATATTGATCACCGTGCGGATGCGCTTGCCGGTATGGCCAGTCCACGACCCATCCCGCACGCGCGCCGGCGAACGCTCCCATCCGGTCCAGCACCGCATGCACCTCCGGCACCACATCCTTGCCCTCGGCCATGATGTGGGCATCCCGCGGTGCCCGCAGCGCCACGTGCAGCACGGACCGCCGCTCGGTGGTGTTGATCGCCTCGCCACGGAACATCGCATCCCGCCGCGCGACGACCCCCTGCTCGTCCGCAAGCTGTTGCAGCAGGCGCAGCGTTTCGTCGGTGATGCGGTTCTTGGAATAATCCAGGAACAGTCCCGCCGCCTCGACCGAGTAACGTTCGGCGCGGCCGGGGTCGTCCTTGAACAATTGCCGCAGGTGCGCGCCCTTGAGCTGCTCGTGATGCGCGGCAAGCGCCCGCCATGCGGGCCTGTCGATGGGTCGGTTGACCGCCATGTCTAACTCCCTTTGCCGGATCCGCTTTGCCCGAAGGCGGACCGGTCGAACCGCAGCAGGTCGCCGATCGCCTCGATCTGGATATCCGCCGGTGGGTACGTCTTCAATACCTCCGGGTCCAGCGCGTAATGACCCTGGCGGGGAAATACCGTCGTCACCCGGTCGCCCCAGACCTTCTTGACCGCATCCAGGATGCGCAGCTTGTCGTCGATCAGCACATAGTGCCGGGCCGGATGCCAGTGTTCGACGTCGTCCAGCTCCTGTTCCTTGTGGATATAGATCAGCACGCGGTCCTCAAAGGCCCGCCACAGGCCGGAACATTCGACCTTGCGCGGCTGGAACACGGCGTCTCCGTCCGACAGGATCACGGTCGGCCCCCATTGCGCCACATGCCGGACAGCGTCGAGCGCGCCGGGATAGAGCCGCTTGGTAAACGGATAATCCGCCAGCCAGTTGGCCATGCGCAGCACGCGCGGGTCGTGCAGCTCTTCAACCCGGTAGCGCTCCAGCGCACCCAGATAGTCCGCGTAGCCCAGCTCGCCGCGCAGTTCCTCGAACAACGCCCAGAAGCGGTCGCGCGCCTTTACGCCGTAATTGCGCTCCAGATGTTCGCGCATGTCATCCTGCACGCCGTCATTGTCGAGCAGGGTATTATCCACGTCGAACAGGAACACGAGGTCCGATTGGGTTGTGCTCATCCGGCCACCATTGGTTCGCAGCCAGCATTGTGGACTGAAATCGCCATATTATACCAGCAGGCGCGCAGACCCACCCATCTCGCTATTCTCGCGCCCCCCTCTCATTCCCGAACAGCGCCAACGCGTCCGCCGCTCGGTTACGGATGGTCGAACCTTACGAATGTTCCTCGGCCAACTTGCCTGCTGGCGAATATGTCCTACATATCGTAGGACAGCGTTCAGAGCATCGCCATGGCCGATACGATTACTGCACGTGAGGCGAACCACCATTTCGCCCGTATTCTGCGGGAGGTGGAGTCGGGAAAAGAATTCGTCGTCACGCGCAACGGAACGCCGGTTGCACGGATCATCCCCGAACGCCTGCCGGACGGGCGCCGGCGATTGACTACGGAGCAGCAGGAGGCCTTGGCAAGAACACGCGCCCGGCTTGCCGAGGGCTGGCCGCTGGGCATCGAGCGGTTCGACCGCAACGAGCTGTACCGACGAGATACTTGGCATCAAGGATAAGCCATAGGCTCCGTGCGCTTTACGCTCGACAGCAACGTACTGATCTATGCCGTCGACGTGCGTGATCAGCACCGGCGCTCATCCGCCTTTACGATCGTCGATCGTGCCGCCAGCCTGGACTGTTTGCTGCTTCCGCAGGCTTTGGCCGAGTTCTTTCATGCCGTAAGCCGCAAGCGCATTGTCCCTCGCGACAGCGCGGCGGCCCAGGTGCGCGATTGGATCGTGATCTTCGGGATCGCTCAGGGCCCCACGGCACCCGCCCTGGAGCGAGCCCTTGAAGCCGCGCTCGCAGAGAGGTTTCAGTTCTACGATGCATTGCTCCTGGCCACCGCGAAGACGGCAGGGTGCGAGGCGGTGATTTCCGAAAACATGGCGGCAGGCTCCGAGCTGGACGGCGTACGGATCATACCCGCGTTCGACGCAACCGGCGGGATCAGCCCGGCCGCATCGGTCCTGCTGGGTTGACCCTCCGACGTCGGTCAACCACAACCGGCACATCCATGGCGTTGGAACGAATTTCATGAGCTTCGAAGACCTGCAGATCGGCCAGACGGCCAGCACCGCCAAGACCATTACCGAGGCCGACATCCTGCTGTTCGCCGCCGTTAGCACCGACACCAATCCGGTGCATATCGACGCGGAAGCCGCGAGCCGCTCCATCTTCAAGGAGCGTGTGGCGCACGGCATGCTTTCCGCCGGCCTGATCAGCGCCGTGCTGGGCACCAAGCTGCCCGGCCCCGGCACCATCTATCTCGGCCAGACGCTGCGCTTCCGTGCCCCGGTGAAGATCGGCGCCACCGTGACCGCCACGGTGGAGGTCACCGCCCTCCAGCCCGACAAGCGCCGCGCCACGCTCAAGACCACCTGCACGGTCGCCGGCCAGACCGTGATCGAGGGCGAAGCGCAGGTGCAGCTCCCGCCACCCGCCTGATGCGCCTGTTCCGCGACTGGCGCGACCTGCCGGACGATGCGCGCGGCGCCACCGTGGCACTCGGTAATTTCGACGGCGTGCATCGCGGCCACGCCGCCGTCCTGCGCGCCGCCCACACCGCCCGGCCGGACGCGCCGCTCGCCGTCCTGACGTTCGAGCCGCACCCGCGCGAGCTGTTCCGCCCCGACGATCCGCCCTTCCGCCTCACTCTGTCCGCCGAGCGCGCCGACGCGCTGGCGGCCCTCGGGCGCGGCCCTGCTCTACGAACTGCCGTTCGACCACCGGTTCAGCCTGATGCCGCCGAATCCTTCGTCACCGATATATTGCATGACGGGCTGGCCGCCCGGCACCTCGCCTGCGGCCCGGATTTCGCCTTCGGTCACCGCAAGACCGGCGACACCGCTTTCCTGGCCGCGCGCGCGGAGGCGCTGGGCATGGGCCTGACCCTGGTGCCGCCCGTCACCGACGCCGAGGGGCCGCTCTCTTCCACTCGCATCCGCCGCGCCCTGCGCGACGGCTACCCGGAGCGCGCCGCCGCCGAGCTGGGCCGCCCCTGGACGATCCGCGGCCACGTGGCGCATGGCGACAAGCGCGGCCGCACCATCGGCTTCCCCACCGCCAACATCACGCTCGGCCGCCACCTGGAGCCGGCCCGCGGCGTCTATGCGGTCACCGTGCGCCTGCCGGACGGCAACACGCGCCCGGGTGCCGCCAATATCGGCCGCCGCCCCACCGTGAATGCGGGCACGGAGAGCCGGCTGGAGGTGAACATCTTCGATTTCGACGGCGATCTATACGATGCGGAGCTCACCGTCGCGCTGCACGCCTACATAAGGCCGGAGCAGAAATTCCCCGGGCTCGATGCCCTGAAGGCGCAGATCGCGACGGATGTGCAGGAAGCGCGTCGGATAATGCGGCAGGCTCCTGCCTGATCCACGACGTTTGGAGCGTCAATCGACGGTGGCACGCGTGCCCAACCCTGGCGCCGCGCTACCGGGGCTTCGTCACCATCGTCGCGGGTTCCCGGGACGTCGGCGAAGGCCGACTCCTTGACCGTCAGGCCCGTAACTCCCCATAATACCAGGCATGGAAATGGGGTACAGGCCCGCGCGAATTACCGCCCCGGCGGCTCGCTGAGCGCCGGGCCCCGCACGCGCTTTCACCCGTTTCGCGGCCGCTCGGCCGCCGGATTCCCGATGAACGACGCAGAACGCGACTATCGCGACACGGTCTTCCTGCCGCAGACGGGCTTCCCTATGCGCGGGGACTTGCCGAAGAAAGAGCCGCGCATCCTCGCGCGCTGGGACGAGATGGATTTGTGGGGCAAGCTGCGCACGGCCTCACGCGGCCGGCCCCTGTTCATCCTGCACGACGGGCCGCCCTACGCCAACGGCAACATCCATATCGGCACCGGGCTGAACAAGATCCTCAAGGATGTGGTCAATCGCGGCCGCCAGATGGCCGGCTACGACGCCAACTACATCCCCGGCTGGGACTGCCACGGCCTGCCGATCGAATGGAAGATCGAGGAACAATACCGCGCCGCCGGCAAGGACAAGGACTCGCGTCCCCGTCCTGCAGTTCCGCGCCGAGTGCCGGGACTACGCGCGGCACTGGATGGGCGTGCAGCAGCAGGAGTTCCGCCGCCTGGGGGTCGAGGGCGACTGGGCCCAGCGCTACGCCACCATGGACCCCGCTTCGGAAGCCGCCATTGCCGGCGAGATCTGCAAATTCCTGCTGAACGGCAGCCTGTTTCGCGGCCTGCGCCCGGTGCTGTGGTCGCCGGTGGAAAAGACGGCGCTGGCAGAGGCGGAAGTCGAGTACCACGACCATACCTCGACCCAGATCTGGGTGCGCGTTTCCGGTCATCCGGGCGCCCGTGCCGGACCTTGCCGGCGCCGCCGTCGTCATCTGGACAACCACGCCCTGGACCATGCCCGGCAATCGCGCCATCGCCGCCGGCCAGGAGTTCGACTACGCGCTGATCCACGTTGACAGCGTGGCGGACGGCTCGCTCGTCCGTGTCGGCAGCCGGCTGATGGTCGCGCTGGCATTGCTGCCGCAGTTCCTGGAGCAGACGCAGGATCGCGACGCATCACGTGGTCCGCGTGCTGAAAGGGACCGAACTGGCCGGGCTGGTCTGCGCTCACCCGCTGCGCGGCCGCGGCTACGACCATGACGTTCCGGTGCTGTTCGGCGATTTCGTTACCACCGAAGCCGGTACCGGGTTCGTGCATATCGCTCCCGGTCACGGCGAGGAAGATTTCGATCTCGGCCGTACGCACGGGCTGGAAATCCCCGATACCGTCGCCGGCGACGGCCGTTTCAATCCGTGGGTGCCGCTGTTTGCCGGCGTGCACGTGTACAAGGCCGACGATCCGGTCTGCGCCGCACTGACCGAGGCCGGCGGGCTGCTCGCGCGCGGCAGGCTGGTGCATTCCTATCCGCATTCGTGGCGATCGAAGGCGCCGCTGATCTTCCGTGCCACCTCGCAATGGTTCATCCGCATGGATGGACCGGAAGGGCTCCGGCAAAAGGCGCTGGCCGCCATCGAGGAAACCGCGTTCGTGCCCGAGTCCGGACGCAACCGCATCCGCAGCATGGTGGCCGCGCGCCCCGATTGGTGCGTCAGCCGCCAGCGCGCCTGGGGCGTGCCGATCGCCGTGTTCGTCGACAAGCGTACCGGCGAACCGTTGCGCGACCCCGCGGTCGTTGCTCGCATCGTGGAGGCGTTCACGGAGGAAGGATCCGACGCCTGGTTTGCCTCTCCGCCATCCCGTTTCCTGGGCAACGACCGCGATCCCGAGGATTACGAGCAGGTCCGCGACATCGTGGAGGTCTGGTTCGAATCCGGCTCCACCCACGCCTTCGTGCTGGAAGGCCGCGGCCTTCCCTGGCCGGCCGATCTCTATCTGGAAGGATCGGACCAGCATCGCGGCTGGTTCCAGAGCTCGTTGATGGAGGCGGTCGGCACACGCGGACGGGCGCCGTTCAAGGCGGTGCTGACGCATGGCTTCGTGATGGACGAGCAGGGCCGCAAAATGTCGAAATCGCTCGGCAACGTGGTGGCCCCGCAGGAAGTGGCGGACAAATACGGCGCCGACATTCTGCGGCTGTGGGTCATGATGTCCGACACCACGGACGATCTGCGCATCGGCCCGGAAATCCTGAAGCAGCAGGCGGAACTCTATCGCCGGCTGCGCAACACGCTGCGCTGGCTGCTGGGTTCGCTGCACGGCTTCACCGAGGCCGAGCGGGTCCCGGTTGCCGATATGCCCGAGCTGGAGCGCTGGGTGCTGCACCGGCTGACCGAGCTGGACACGCGCATCCGCACCGCGGTGCACGGCTACGACTGGACCGGCGTGTATCCGGAGCTGCACAATTTCTGCGCCACCGATCTGTCGGCGTTCTATTTCGATGTCCGCAAGGACGCCATCTACTGCGACCGGCCGGATAACCTGCGCCGCCGCGCCGCCCGCACCGTGCTGGACCATCTGCACCGCTGCCTCACCACCTGGCTGGCGCCCGTGCTGTGCTTCACCGCCGAGGAAGCGTGGGAGGCACGGTTCGGCGGCGCCGACAGCGTGCATCTGCAACTGTTTCCCCAGCTACCGGCGGATTGGCGTGACGCGGAGCTGGCGGCGAAATGGGTCAAGATCCGCGACATAAGGCGCCGCATCACCATCCCGCTGGAAGAGGCGCGCCGGGCCGGCGACATCGGTTCCTCGCTGGAGGCGGCGGTCACCCTGCCGCTCAACGCGGATGATGGGGCCTGCTTTCGGACGAAGCCTGGGCGGAAGTCGCGATCGTGTCGTCCCTGACCACGGAACTCGATACCAGGCGAACCGGCCGCGACAATCACCCGCGCGGACGGACATAAATGCGCCCGCTGCTGGCGCGTGCTGCCCGAGGTCGGACAGCAGCCCGGCCACCCCAGGCTCTGCGCCCGCTGCGCCGATGCCGTCGAGTCCGGCCTGGTCTGCCGGGTCGCCGCGTGAAACCGCACCGTTACATTGGCACCGGAATCATCGCGGCACTGCTCGTGCTCGCCGCCGATCAGGCGAGCAAATGGTGGATGCTGAACGGCCTGCATCTGCCCGAGGTCGGACGCATCACCTTGCTGCCCGTGCTCGATCTCACCATGGTCTGGAACCGTGGCGTCACGTTCGGCCTTCTCAACGGATTTCGGGCCCTGGAGCAGTGTTGCTCTGGCGATCCTCGCGCTGGTGATCGTGATCGTGCTCGCGTTCTGGTTGTGGCGCGCGGAATCGGCATTTACCGCCGCCGCGATCGGGGCAATCGCCGGTGGTGCCGTCGGCAACGTCATCGACCGCGTCCGTTTCGGCGCCGTGGTGGACTTCATTCATGCCCATATCGGCGACTGGTCCTGGTACGTGTTCAACCTGGCCGATGCGGCCATCGTCTGCGGTGTTGCCGCATTGCTGATCGGCAGCCAGATGTCGCACCGCAGCAACGATCCGGACACGGGAAAACTTCACAAGCACTCCGCCAACGACGCATCTGCCGGATAACGGGCTTGCGAAACGCCGCGCACGAGCGCTAAGGATTTCCCATGTTGCGATATGCTTTTCATCAGCCGCGAAACGTGGTTGCGGCGTCTCTGTTGGGTGCTGGGTTGCTCACCCTGACCGGCTGCGGGGGCATGTCCGGCCTGTCGCGTACCTTCGGGCTGACCCGGGACGCACCGGACGAATTTTCTGTCACCACGCAGGCCCCGCTCAGCATGCCGCCGGACATGTCACTCCGCCCGCCGCGCCCGGGTGCACCGCGTCCGCAGGACGTGTCTGATAGTTCCCAGGCCGAGGCGGCACTCGTCCCGCAAACCTCACTCGGCGCGCCCAGCGCCGGCATGAGCCCGGGTCAGGCCGCGTTGGTCGCCCAGGCAGGACCGCCGGCCCCGTCAAATATCCGTGCCGAGGTCAGCCAGGAGGCAGTGCAGGCGAACAGCAAGAGCTTCGCCGACCGGCTGATGTTCTGGCGGCCCGCGGCGCAGCCCGGAATTGTCGTCGATCCGACCCGGGAAGCCCAGCGGCTGCGCGAGAATGCCGCCCTCGGCCAAAGCCCCGAGGCCGGCGAAACACCCATTATTCAGCCCAAGCCGCGCGGCTGGCTGCAAGGGATTTTCTAGCCCGTATCAGCACCACACGGCGCCGGCATCGGCCGGCCAGATACGAAATCGTCGCCTCCGGACGAGCACGACGCAGATCGTCGGCCGGCCCCCGCGCCGCGGACTGATCGCCCAGCCGCCACAGATCGGACAGCAGAGACAGTCGCACACACGGATTCTCCGCGATGCGCCCGGTGCGTCCAGCGCACCGCCTCGTCAGAGCGACCATCAGCGACGGCCTTTCCGCGGCCGCAGTCAACGCCGGTGCTGGCGCGCAGTCGGTCGCTGCGCGCGTCGCCAAACGCGGCCTGTTACTGGACGCTCGTTGCCTGGCCCGCCGGCGCGTGGCGGACGCGATGCGACCCGGAAGGTATAACCCACCAGCAACGCAGCGTAAACCGCATTCGCGCTAATCGTTTCAAACCGCCTGGTCGGGGAGGTCGGCGGCGCGAGCAATACATGATCCGTTTGCAACGGCCAAAACTGGAGACAGCCACTAGATCATCACCGGGCTGCACATCATGATCTTCGGTCCACTTGCAAAGGCCCGATGCTCGACCAGAGCGTCCGATCCGCACCCAACACGGCATACCATTTTGTTTGATAACCAACGTTGACGCGACGCAAAACCGCCCGCTAACCTCCGGCCCGCCGCCGGCCCTGTGTCGCGGACCGCAATAGGAATAATATTCCGGGAGGCCAATCATGTCCATAAACACCACGGCCAACACGGCCGTACCCTGGTGGAAAGAACCAACCAAGGATCAATGGCTCGCCTGGGTGGCGGCCTGGCTCGGGTGGACGCTCGATGCCTTCGACTTCACCATCTTCCTGCTGATCATGGTGCCGATCTCGCAGTCATTCGGCGTGCCGCTGGTCGCCGTTACAGCGGTCTTCACCGTCACCTTGTGGTTGCGGCTTGTCGGGGCCACCGCATCCGGCTGGCTGGCGGATCGTATCGGCCGGAAGAAACCGCTCATGATCTCGATCCTCTGGTACTCGATCTGTAATTTCGCTGCCGGGCTGTCGCCCACCTTCCTGCTGCTGTTCGTGTTCCGCGCTCTGCTGGGCATCGGCATGGGGGCAGAATGGCCGGCCGGCGCGGCGCTGGCGATGGAATCCTGGCCGCCCCGATCGCGCGGCTTCATGAGCGGCGTGCTGCAAGGTTCATGGAGCATCGGCTTCCTGCTCTCCAGCCTGGCATACGGCCTGCTGTACGACGCGATCGGCTGGCGCGGGCTGCTGATGCTGGGTGTCCTGCCAGCCCTGGCGGTGATCTGGATCCGCAGCTACGTCAAAGAACCCGAGATCTGGGCGAACAACCGCCGCAAGCAGCGCGAGCTGCAGCACGAGTTCCGCGCCCCGCTGTTAGACATCTTCCGCCTGCGCGTGCTGGGCAACACCATCACCGCTTGCCTGTGGATGGCAAGCAGTTTCATCGTGTACTGCTCGGTGTACGGCATGTTCGCCACGCACCTGCAGAAGGACCTGCATTTCAGCCCGGGACTGGTCGCCACGCCGCTGGCTCTGGCCAATCTCGGTGGCGTTCTTCGCGAGCGCATTCTGGGGCTGGATCGCGGATCTCCACGGCCGGCGCTGGGCGATGATCATCCCGGCGGCGATCGGCATCTTCATCACACCGCTTTATCTGTTCGCCACCGGCTATGCGGTGATCGTCATCGCCTTTATCGTGCAGGGCGCGTTCCTGGGGGCGATCTACGGACAGAACCCGTCCTATTTGTCGGAGCGTTTCCCGACCGAGGTGCGGGCCACGGCGTCCGGCTTCTGCTATCATCAGGGCGCGATCTGGGCCGGCTTTACCGGACCGATCCTGGCGCTGTGGGCGGCCGGTCAGCCGAGCGGCTTCGTGGTGCCGATGCTGATCACCACAATCGGCGCTGCCCTGGTATTCGTCGTGGTGCTGCTGTTCGGTCCCGAAACGAAGGGCAAGGTGCTGGTTTCGGACCTGACAATGGTCCCCGAAGTCTAGGTAGCACACTACTCCACCCACCGACCTCTCCCCAAATTGCCGGAGAGAGGTCGGATGGCGTGGGGATGCGGTGGTCCTCGCGCACCCGATTTCCGGACTTGACCCATCCTAAAAGCGGCCATAATGGCCCAGGACCATCTACGGAACCCACCCGTCGAATGCCTGAACTCGCCCCCGCCCCTGCCGCTCTGCCGCCCGGGCGCCGCATTTATGTGATTGGCGATATCCACGGCTGCGACACCCAACTCGCCGCGTTGCACGATGCCATCGCCCAGGACTTGGCCCGCCGCCCTATCACAAGCCCGTTGCTGATCCATATCGGCGATTACGTGGACCGCGGCCCGGACAGCGCCGCTGTTATCGCCCGCCTGCTGGATGGACCACGCATCGATGGCATGAAGGTGATCAATCTCATGGGAAACCATGAGCACACCATGCTGGCGGCCATATCCGGTGATCGCGCCGCCGGCACTGACTGGCTGTACCAGGGCGGCCGGCCGGCCCTGCAAAGCTACGGCATCGATCCCGACGGCCCCCGTGAGATGTGGATCGAGCGGATCCCGCCACTGCATCTGGCATTCCTGCGCGGGCTGTCGCTGCAGTATCGGCAGGGCGATTACCTGTTCGTGCATGCCGGCATCCGGCCGGGCATTCCGCTGGATCAGCAGGCGCCCGAGGATCTGCTGCGCATCCGCCAGCCTTTTCTGTACACGGAACAGTCGTTTGGCGTGGTGGTGGTGCATGGCCACACGCCCGTCAAGGCCCCGGTGGTGCGGCCAAACCGGATTGCGATCGATACCGGCGCGGTGTTCGGGGGCGCCCTGACCTGCGCTGTGCTGGAGAATGAAACGATCTGCTTTCTGAACACCTGACCCGAAACTGGCGCGCTTTACCCACTCACTGTATTGTCGCGGAAGAATGACGGCTGCGGAAGCTGATCGCCAGGCGATTCCAGAGATTGATGAGCCCGATCAGCAACGTCAGATCGGCAATCTCCTTCTCGGAAAAATGGGCCCGCAGCTCCTCATAGACTGCGTCGGGTGCATGCGTATCAGCGATTCGTGTCACCGCGTCGGTCCATGCCAGCGCCGCTCGTTCGCGCGGCGAGTAAAGCTCCGCCTCATGCCATGCATCCAGCAGATACAGCCGCTGCTCGCTCTCGCCGCGGGCGCGCGCGTCCCTGCTGTGCATGCCAAGGCAATACGCGCACCCGTTGATCTGCGACGCGCGCATCTTCACCAGCTCGATCAGGCTGTGGTCGAGCCCACATTTCTGAATGTATGCCTCGATGTTGACCACGGCTTTCATTCCGGCGGGCGCCACGTCGTTTGGTCGGACTCGCTCGGTGGCCATGTGTCGCAACTCTCCTTCCCGAAGGCAGCGCTGAGTGCAAAGGGAGCGCTTGCCGAACATCAATACCGTCTCGTCGCATTTTACCTTAATCGCCATCGAGCGGGTGCTGCGCGGCATTCACACCGTCGCGATGGAATTTTTTACCTAATGTCCGGCCGCACGCGGAGCGAGCCCCTCTGCCCTTGCCTCCCGCCCTGCTTGCCAGGGCGGATGGCCTGTTCTTTGCTGGCTTTCAGAAACGTGGAGAAGGAACGGCGCGATGACTCGCAGCGCAAGCGGCTTCGGACGACGGCTCGGCCTGGCAACGGCGCTCAGCCTGCCACTGGCCTTCACGGCAATCGCCGCCCGGGCGGAGACGGTGCGGGTGACGGTGGCGGAATACAGCAACGCGACCGGCCCCTATTTCGAGAAAATGGCCCACCAGTTCACCCAGGCCAATCCGGGCATCGACGTCAAGATCGAGGTGGTGAACTGGAACTCGCTGCTGCAGAAGTTGCAGACCGATATATCGGGCGGCACCAACTCCGACCTGTCGATCATCGGCACACGCTGGTTGCTGGATTTCGTCAAGGATGGCGTGGCCGAACCGCTGGACAGCTACATGACGCCGCAGGTGCGTGACCGGTTCGTGCCGATCTTCCTGAAGCCGGGCACGATCGACGGCAAGATCTATGGCCTGCCGATCGCCGCTTCGGCACGCGCGATGTTCTATAACAAGGACATGCTGGCCAAAGCCGGCTTTCCCGACGGTCCGGCGACGTGGGACGACGTAGTTGCCGCGGCAACGAAAATCAAGGCAGCCGGCGGCTATGGATTCGGCATCCAGGGCAAGGACGTGGAAACCGATGTCTATTGGTACTATGCCCTCTGGAGCTACGGCGGCGACCTGATCGGGCCGGACGGCAAGGCGGCGTTCGATGGCCCCGCCGGCCCGAAAACGCTGGCGCTCTACAAGTCGATGATCGACCAGGGCCTGACCGAGCCCGGCGTGACCAACTATACCCGCACCGACCTGCAGAACCTGTTCAAGCAGGGCCGCCTGGGAATGATGATCACCGGTCCGTTCCTGATCGGCCAGCTCGCGAAAGAGGCCCCAAACCTGCAATACGGCATCATCCCCGTGCCGAAAGGAACAACGCAATCGACTTACGCGGTCACTGATTCCATCGTGATGTTCAAGAACTCCAAGGTAAAGCCCGCGGCATGGAAGTTCCTGGACTACATTTTCACCAAGGAGCCGCGAATCGAATTCAACAAGAACGAGGGGTTCCTGCCCACCACGACGGCCGTGGCACAGGATCCGCTTTTCGCCGATGATCCACGGCTGAAAGTGTTCGTCGGGCTGATGCCGAACGCGCATTTCGCCCCCGTCATAACTGGCTGGGAGGATGTGGCGAAAGACGTCATCGACGCGCTGCAATCGGTCTATCTGGGCAATGCGCAACCAGCTCCGGCATTGCAGCAGGCGGCGGCGAAGGCGAACCAGGCCCTTGGCAGGTGAGAGTCGCCGCGTGGCGGTCGGCGCGCGGCCCGGCGACGAACCAGGCCGCGCGGCCGTGCTGTTCCCGCGCGGCGCGGCAACGCTGCCACGGCTGTCGCGCGCCGGCATGCCACTGCTGCTGATATTGCCGAGCCTGGTGCTCGCAGTGGCGATCATCATCTACCCGTTCTTTGTCATCCTGCGGCTTTCCTTCGCCAATGTCTCGCCGTTCGGGCAACTGCGCGGGTTCGTCGGCTGGGCAAACTACGCCAACGTGCTGACAGACCCCATATTCTACGGCTCGCTGTTGCGTACCCTGATCTGGACCGCGGCTGTGGTCGGCGGCACGGTGCTGATCTCCACGCCAGTGGCGCTGGTGTTGCAGCAGGATTTCTACGGCCGCTCCGTCGCACGCACCATCGTCATGCTGCCCTGGGCGCTGTCGCTGGCGATGGCGGCGATCCTCTGGCAATGGTCGTTCAACGCCGACTACGGCATGATCAACGGTATGCTGCGAAGCGTCGGGCTGATATCCGCGCCGGTGCAGTGGATGGCCCGCGCGGAGACCGCCTTCCCGGTCGAAATCGGCATCGGCATCCTGGTCTCCATCCCGTTCACCTCCACCATCTTTCAGGGCGGACTCTCGTCAATTCCGATCGATATCTATGAAGCGGCACGGATCGATGGCGCCTCCGGCTTGCAGCAGTTCCGGTTTCTCACGCTGCCGCTGCTGCAACCGTTCATCACCATCGCGGTGGTGTTGAACATCATCCATGTGTTCAATTCGTTCCCCATCATCTGGGTCATGACGCAGGGCGGTCCGGACAACGGCACCCATATCCTGGTGACATACGCGTACGAACTAGCGTTCCGGCTCGGCCGGCCGGGGCCGGCGGCGGCGGTCTCGGTCGTGATGCTGGCGATCGTGTTCGTCTTTACTGGCATCTATCTCCGCCTGCGGCGGGAGGACGTCTGATGCGACGGACCAAGCTGCGCCGCAGCATCCTGTGCTGGCTGGTGCTTGCTCCGCTGGTTGTGCTCGTGCTGTTTCCGTACCTGGTCATGCTGTCCACGGCGCTGAAACCCACCGCGGAAGTGATGTCCTACCCGCCGCACTGGCTCCCGCGCCAGTGGAGCCTCGCCAGCTTCCCTGGAATGTGGTCGCAGGCGCATCTGGGCTCGGCGATCCTCAACAGCGTATCCATCGCCGGCGGCTCCTCGGTGCTGGCGCTGTTGATTGCAGTGCCGGCGGCATATGCGATGGCGCGCATGCGGTTCCGTGCGAAACCCGCCTATCGCGTGTTCCTGCTCGTCAGCCAGATGCTGGCGCCGGTGCTGCTGATCCTGGGCCTGTTCCGGCTGGCCGCCGCGGTGCCTTTTGGCGACGGCACGCTGGTCAACACGCGGATCGGTGTGATCGTGATCTATGCGGCGTTCCAGCTCGCATTCTCGGTGTGGATGCTGGCAGCCTATTTCGCCGCCATCCCGACGGATATCGAGGAAGCTGCCTGGATCGACGGCTGCGGGCGCATGCAGGCGATCTTGCACGTGTTCCTGCCGCTGGCGGTACCGGCCACCGCCGTCTGCGCCGTGGTCGCGTTCGTTGCCGGATGGAACGAATACGTCGTGGCGCTCACCATGCTGCGCGATCCGGACAAGCAGACCGTGACATTGCAGGTGGTGAACCTGGTCTCCGGACGATACTCGGTAACGTGGAACCAGGTGATGGCGGCAGCCCTGGTGGCGACGCTGCCCGTCGCCGTGGTGTTCGGCTACCTCCAGCGCTACCTCGTGCGCGGACTGACCTTGGGCGCGGTGAAGTAGTCCTTCTCGGGCTGCAATGGCTCAGGTGGCAGCCACCAGCGGCTGAATCGTGTCAGCATGCCGTTCTGATGGCGCTTCGATTCGCACTCCCGTCTCCCGCTCGAACAGGTGCAGGTACGCGGGGTCGGGACGCACCGTCATGCGCTCCCCGCCAGGGGCCGCACCATTCAGCTTCACGACCAGCGTCTCGCCGGACAGCAGCCGGCCATGGACCACGGTCTCCGATCCCAGCGGCTCGACCAGGTCCACCACCATCTCCAGGCCCTCCGCGGCAATCGACAGATGCTCCGGCCGGATCCCCACCGTCACCGGATGTCAGTCCGGCAACCCACGCCGCGCGTCTGCAAGCGGCAGCACCAGGCCGGTTTCCAGCCGAACCGCAGTGCCGTCGCGTGCCATCGTTCCGGGCAGGAAATTCATGGCCGGGGCGCCGATGAAACCAGCCACGTACGTTTCGGCCGGATGCTCGAACACATCCATTGGCGTCGCGAGCTGGGCCGCTTTGCCTTGGTTCAGCACCAGCAGCCGGTCGCCCAGCGTCATCGCCTCCACCTGATCGTGCGTGACGTACAGGCTGGTCACACCCAGCCGCCGCTGAAGCCGCCGGATCTCCGCCCGCATCTGCACACGCAGCTTGGCATCCAGGTTGGACAGCGGCTCGTCGAACAGGAACAGCTTGGGCTCGCGCACGATCGCCCGTCCCATCGCAACGCGCTGCCGCTGCCCGCCGGACAACTGGCGTGGCTTGCGGGTCAGCAGTTCGTTCAGGCCCAGCAGGCCCGCCGCCTCCTCCACCCGCCGCCTGATATCGGCGCGCGACAGGCCACGGATACGCAGCCCATACGCCATGTTGTCGAACACCGTCATGTGCGGATAGAGCGCGTAATTCTGGAACACCATCGCGATGTCGCGCTCGGACGGATCACGCGCGGTCACGTCGGTGCCGTCCAGCACCACCTTCCCGCCGGTGGGCCGCTCCAGCCCCGCCACCATCCGCAGCAGCGTCGATTTACCGCAGCCGGAGGCGCCGACGATCACCAGCATTTCGCCGTCCGGCATCGACAGGTCGATGCCATGCAGCACATGAGTGGTACCGAAGCTCTTCCGCAGCCCGTGCAGCTCCAGCGTGGCCATTATTTCTCGCCTTCCGTCAGCCCGGCAACGAACCAGCGCTGCATCAGCACCACCACGATCACTGGCGGGATCAGCGCCAGCACGGCGGTCGCCATCACGCCGGCCCAGTCGGTTTCGGTTTCCACGCCGATCATCCGCACGATCCCGATAACGATCGTATCCAGCCGCGGGTTGGTGGCGACCAGCAGCGGCCAGAGATACTGGTTCCAGCCATAGACGAACAGGATCACGAACAGGGCGGCGAGATTAGCCGCCGACACCGGGATCAGGATATCGCGCAGGAATCGCAGCGGGCCGGCACCGTCCATACGCGCCGCCTCCACCAGCTCATCGGGAATGGAGGTGAAAATCTGTCGGAACAGCAACGTCGCGGTGGCCGAGGCGATCAGCGGCACCGTCAGGCCGCCGAATGTGTTGATCAGGTGCAGGTCGGACATCACCGCATAGGTCGGGATGATGCGAACCTCCACCGGCAGCATGAGCGTGATGAAGATCATCCAGAACGCGGTGCGGCGCAGCGGGAACCGGAAAAACACGACGGCAAACGCCGACAACAGCGATATCACGATCTTGCCGAACGCAATCGAGACCGCCATGCCGCCGGAGATCAGCAGCATGTGCCAGACCGGCTGCGTGCCCTGTGCGCCGCTGAACAGGACGCGGTGGTAGGCTGAAAGACCCTCGGAGCCGGGCAGCAGGGACAGATCGCCGCGCAGGATAGCGCCGGAATCCTGGGTCGATCCCGCCAGGGCCAGCCAGACCGGGGCGACGAACAGCACCACGCCAAGGCCCAGCACGATATGGGCGAGCCAATCCGGCCGCTCGCGCGGGATCGCTTCCGCCACCGGCTTGCCGACTCCCGGCATCAGCCCGGCCAGCTTCAGCGTCTCGCTCATGCGTTGGTCCTCCGCCCGAGGAAGCGGAACTGGATCGCCGTCAGCAGCACCACGCCAGCCATCAGGATAACGGACTGGGCCGAGGAGGAGCCGAGATCGAGGTTCACCACCCCGTCGCGATAGACCTTTATCACCAGCGTCTCCGTCGCCTGCGCCGGGCCGCCCTGGGTCAGCGCCCAGATGGTTCCGAACGTGTCGAATGCCGCGTAGGTCAGGTTGACGACGATCAGGAAGAAGCTGGTGGGCGCCAGCAGCGGGAAGATGATGGTACGGAACCGGCGCCAGCCGCGCGCGCCGTCCATGCGGGCTGCCTCGATCACCGCGCGCGGGATGGATTGCAGCCCGGCCAGGAAGAAGATGAAATTGTAACTGACCTGCTTCCAGGCGCTGGCAACCACGATCATGAAGAACGCCTGGCCGCCATTGATATTATAGTCCCAGCCCACACCGTGGGCGTTCAGCCAGCGACCCAGCAGCCCGACCTGCGGATTGAGTATGAACAGCCACAGCATCGCGGAGATCACCGGGGCGATCGCGTAGGGCCAGATCAGCAGCGTGCGATAGATGGCCCGGCCACGTATCTCGCGGTCGGCAAAAGTGGCGAGCAGCAGCGCCAGGCTCATCGACAGCACGGTCACGCAGGCGCAGAACACCAGCGTGCGCACAATGGCGGCGACATAGCGCGGATCAGCGAACAGCTCGGCGAAATTGTCGGCGCCGACGAACACGGAGCCGAGGCCGAACGGGTCTTCCGTGGTAAGGCTGGAATACATCGCCTGCCCGGCGGGCCAATAGAAGAAGACCGCCGAAATCAGAACCTGCGGCAGGACCAGCAGGATCGGGAGCAACCGGCCATCAAACAGCGTGCGGCGTTCCATGACTTACACGGACGGAGCGGCTGAAGCGACGAACCGGACCCGGACGGGCGCCCGTGAAGACATGAATGGCCCGCCTTCCCGGGCCATGACGGTGAGCGCGCTGGCCTCGCGATGGGCACAGGGGGAGGCATCACGCACTGGACTAGTGGCCGAAATGTTAAGCCCGTCCGTCACAGTCTCCGTCATGCCCGCGCTCGGCGCGGGCATCCACGTCTTCAGGCGGTGCGCATGACGGGAGGCTGGGTTTACATCATGACCAACCGTCCGAACGGAACCCTGTATGTCGGCGTCACCGGCAACATCGCCCGTCGCGCCTGGGAACATCGGCAGGGCATTGCCAGCGTCTTCACCGCGCGCTACTCGCTGAACCGTCTCGTTTACGCCGAACCCCACCCCGACATCCGCACCACCATTCAACGCGAAAAGACGCTCAAACACTGGCCCCGCGCATGGAAAGTCCGCCTGATAGTCGCGGCTAATCCCGATTGGTCGGACCTGTACGAACACCTGTGAAAACGTGGTTGGCCGGCCTTCGCCGGCCATGACGGAGGAGGCATCGGCCGTGAGGGTATGCATGGCGCTCACGAACGGCACACCCGCCATCACCTCACGCCTTCTCCGCCCTCTCGAACTGACGAAGGATGCGGTTGCCGCGTTCCACCGAATTGTCCATCACCTGCTGGGCGTTCTGCTGTCCTTGCAGCGCCTTCTCGAACTCTTCGGAGATGATATTGCGTAACTCCGGCAACCGCCCAAGCCGCACCCCGCGAGAATTATCGGTGACATGCCCGCGCGTGAGCTGTTTGATCGGCACCTCGGTGCCGGAGTTCTTGGCAAACCAGCCGTCTTTCTCCATAGCCTGATAGCCGGCGAGTGTCACCGGCACGTAGCCGGTGTTCTCGGCCCAGATAGCGTCGTTGTCCGGCTGGCCGATGAACGCAAGTAGTGTGGCCACCGCCTTGTATTCCGCCGCCGTCCGGCTCGGAGCGGTCATAGGCCACAGGCTAGCCCCGCCGATGATCGAGTTGATCGGGTTCTTGTTCACCTCCGGGTCGTACGGCAGCAACGCCTCGACATAAGCAAATTTGGCACTGCGGTTAAGGTCCCCGCGCTCCGCCGACGAATTGAACGAGATCGCCGCCTGGCCGGAAAGGAAGATGGGATCGGGCGCATTGTCGCGACCGCCGTACTTGAAGGTGCCGTCCTTGGACATGTCCAGCAGGCGCTGGATCATCCGCACATGCGCCTTGCTGTTGATTTGCAGCACGGCGTCCAGCCCCTGGAACCCATTTGCCTTGGAGGCGTACGGAATATCATGGATGGCGCTGTACTGCTCCACCATCACCCACGGGAACCACGACGTGTTCATCGCAATCGGCGCGGCATTCTTCGATTTGATCGTCTGCGCCGCGCTGACCACATCCTCCCACGTGGCGAGCGGTTTCGTCGCATCCAGGCCGGCCTTGTCGAACGCGTCCTTGTTGAGCCACATCACCGCGGTGGAGGAATTGAACGGCATCGACCCCATCTTCCCGTCCGCCAGCGCGTAGTACCCGCGCACGGCCGGGATGTACGCATCCGGGTCGATCTTGACCCCGGTCTCCTCCACGAGCTGCGAAACCGTCTTCACCGCCTTGCCGGCGGCGATCATGTTCTCGGTCCCTACCTCGAAAATCTGCGCCAGATTGGGCGCCTGGCCGGCGCGGAACGCGGCGATCACCGCGGTCATCAGGTCCGCATAGCCGCCCTTGTAGATGGCCGTCAGCTCGATGTCGCTCTGGCTGGCGTTGAACGACTTGGTGATGCGGTCAACCTGTGCCCCGAGCGCGCCAGTCATGGCGTGCCACCAGATGATCTGCGTCTTCGCGGCCTGGGCCCGGGCGCGGCCGGCTATCGGGGCCGCAGCCAGGGCGGCGCTGGCGGCGAGCAGAGTACGGCGGTGCATGCAGGGCTCCTCCCCATCGGTTTCGCGCGGCGCTTAAACGGGCCGCGTTGCATCCCTATTACAGGACGCGGACGGTTCGGAGAAGGCGCCCGGCGTATCTCCGTTCAGGGAACCACCAGCCGCTTGTACAAGTGCCAACTGGCGTGGCCCAGCACCGGCAGCGCCACCGCAAGCCCAAGCAGCAGCGGGATCGAGCCCACCACCAGGATCACCGCGATGGTCAGCGCCCAGGCCGCCATGGTGGCCGGATTGGTGCGCACCGCCTCGATCGAGGCGCGGATCGCCTGCTCGGCGGTCGCCTCGCGGTCCAGAATAAGCTGAAACGATATTACACTGAGAGTGAACACCAGAACGGCGAACAGGAGGCCGATCAGGTTGCCGACTACGATCAGGGTCCAGCCCGCCGGGGTGGTGAGCACCTGATGAAGGAATTCGCCGGCCGAGGCGGGCGGCGTCGGGCCGAGGGTGAAGCGATAGATGAACTCCGCCGCAACCAGCCACAGCACGAAGATCACCGCAAGCCCGATCACGAGCTTCAGGATGTCGCCGATCGCCGGTGAGCGCAGGACGTCGAACGCGTTCCACCAGTGAACCTCGGCGCCGGCTTCGCGACGGCGGCTCATTTCATAGATGCCGAGCGCGGCGACCGGGCCGACCAGGGCGAAGCCGGTAACCAGTGGATAAACTACCGGAAGCACCTCGTAGCCGAAGGCGAAGCGGCCGATCAGAAGGCCCAGCACCGGGTACAGCGCGCACAGGAACAGGTAATGGGTGGGATCGGCGCTGAAATCCTCCATCCCGCGGGACAGGGCGTACCGAATATCGGCAAGCCCGATGCGGCTTATCCCCAACCGAGTGCGGCTGGAGGCGCGTTCACGCGCCTGGTCCTGGTGGGCGGCGGAATCGATGGAGGCAGCGGCAGTTTTGACCTGGTCCCAGGTGAAAACGACGGGATTGCGGATGACAGCCATGGCGTTCCCCTTTGCGAACCATTGGTTCGAGGGGCCGTGGCCCGCCCGCAGCAAGCGGCCATCGCCGGCCGCCGATCACGTGAGAGCCGCGACCCGCTACCAAAGGTAGTATATGGGAGGATGGACGCGCGTTGTCGCGTTAAATCGACGCGCCTGGAACCACGTCAATATACTTCCGCATAGCGGGCGCACAGCTCCGTTGCATCCACTCCTGACACCTTTTCCGCCTCGGCACGCTTGTGCCGCAGATAGGCATCCAGGAACACCGGACCGAACCATTCGCCCACGGCGTCGTTGGCCGCCAGTGCATCCAGTGCCTGGCTCAACGAATGCGGTAGCGATCGCGGCGGCGCGTTCGCGGCCGGCAGGCTCAGCCCACGCCTGAGCCCGTCTGCTCCCGCAAACACCACCACCCCCAGCGCCAGGGTCCAGGCTCGCGGCGGCGTCCGCCACACGAAACTCCACGTTGAACTGCCACGCCGCCTCCTGCGCATCGGCCGGCACGAACACCGGGCACACACGCATCGCCGCACCACGATCCTGTTGTTGCAAATCGATCGACGTCGGTGCCCACCGGTTCGGCGTCAGCCGCAGATAGGAAACCGGCGACGGCGCCGTCACCGCGCAGAGGGCCGGCAAATGCGCCAGCACACCGGCGCAGAAATGCGCCGCCGATGCGCTCAGCCCCATCGGCCCCGCGGGATCATGCGTCGCCGCCGTACCCGCCGCATCCTGCAAGCTCAGATGGATATGCACGCCACTCCCCACGCCCTCCGGCCCCGGCATCGGCGAGAATACGGCGCGATGGCCGAGCCGATGCGCCGCCGCGCGCGCTATTTCGCGCGTGATCACCGCATGATCCGCCGCGGTCAGCGCCGCCGCGGGCGCCACCGTGATCTCGAACTGGCGCGCGCCATACTCCGCCAGGAACAAATCAGGGGTGACGCCGGCGGCGCGCAGCCCAGCCACGAAACTCTCGCCGAACACGCCCTGGCGTCGGAACGCGCCGAGGCTGTACCGCATCGCCCGGCCGCTCGTCGGTCCCAGTGAAAACGAACTCCTGCTCGAACGCCGCAACCAGCGACAATCCCCCCGCCTCGTGCAGCGCCCTCAAGGCCCGGCGGAGGAATTCGCGTGGACAGCACTCCCACGGCGCCCCGTCCGTGGTGCGCAGGTCGCCCAAAAAAAATGCTCGACCGCTGAGCCGTCGTCGAAATCGACCCGCACCTCCGCCGCAGGGTCGGGCACGATCATCAAATCGCCGGCGGTACCGAACGGCGTGTCCCAGATCGGCCCGAACGCCGACATCATCAGGTTGCTGTGCGTCCAGCCCACGCCTTTCCGCCGCCGTGCCTCCAGCTCGCGCGCCGGGAACCCCTTGCCGCGCGCATGGCCCGAGATATCGCACGTGGCAACGAAGATCAGCTCTTCACGCAGCATAAGTCATCCTCCCAGCGCGGGGTCGCAAACTGTAGCAGACAGGTGGCGACCAGGATCATAATCCCTCCGGCCACGCGATGGCCGCTGCCACCGACCCGAGTTGCTCGCCCACCCCTAGAATCCCAAATGGAGACGCACATGTCCAGGCCGGCACATGAAGACGATATCGACCAGGCCTCCGCCTGGCCGGAGCTGCCCTTGCAGGCGTGGCGCGACACCTATGCCACGCTGCACATGTGGACGCAGGTGATTGGCAAGATCCGCCTCGCGCAGGCACCGTTGATCAATCATTGGTGGCAGGTGCCGCTCTACGTCACCCCCCGCGGCCTGACTACCTCGCCCATCCCATACGGGCACCGCAGTTTCCAGATCGACTTCGATTTCATCTCCCACGCACTGCACGTCGCTGCCAGCGACGGCGAAAGCAGGTCGTTGCCATTGAGAGCGATGTCGGTCGCCGCGTTCCATCACAGGTCATGGACCTGCTGCGGTCGCTCGGACTCCATGTCCATATCTGGACCACCCCGGCCGAGATCACCTAACCCGATCCCGTTCGAAGCCGACCATGAGCATGCCGCCTACGACGCCGATCACGCCAACCGTTTCTGGCGCATCCTGTTGCAGGTGGACCGTGTGTTCACGCTGTTTCGGGCACGCTACAACGGCAAGGTCAGTCCGGTACATTTCTTCTGGGGCAGCTTCGATCTCGCGGTGACGCGCTTTTCCGGTCGAGCCGCACCATCGAAACCGGAGGCGGACCCCATCACCCGGGAAGCCTATTCGCACGAGGTCAGCAGTTGCGGGTTCTGGCCTGGCGGCGACGGGATCGAGCAACCTGCCTTCTATTCCTACGCCTATCCCGAACCGGAGGGATTTGCCGCCGCGACGGTCCGCCCCGCCGCGGCATCCTACAATTCGGGGCTGGGCCAGTTCATTTTGCCTTACGACGCAGTCCGGCAGGCGAGTTCGCCCGATGACACCCTGCTCGATTTTCTTCAGACAACGTACGACGCCGCCGCCACGCTCGGCAAATGGGACCGGTCGGGCCTGGAACGCTCCAGCGCACATGCAATTCCGCATCGTGCGGCAACGCCGGAAGGAACATGATGCCATGCCCAGGAACTCCTCCCGGCCACTGTTGCTGACGCCCGGACCGGTAAGCGTTTCCCGTTCCACGAAAGAGGTGATGCTGAAGGATCGCGCCTCCGGCGGCGAGGAATTTGTCGGCGATCTTCGGTTCGCGCGCGACTACATGATCCGCCTCGTGCACGGACAGGGCAGCTATACCGCGATCCCGCTTCCCGGCAGCGCCACCTACGCCAACGAAGCGGCAATTCTTACGCTGGTGCCGCAAGGCGGCAAATTGCTGATCCACACGAATGGCGTCTATGGCGACCGCCTGATCGAGATCTGCCGTCAGGATAGCGTGCCGCACGCGGTCATCCGCACGCCCCCGTTCACACCACCCACGGCCGCCCAGTTCGAGCAGGCAATCCTCGCCGACCCGGCGATCACCCACGTCATGGTGGTTCACTGCGAAACCGGCACCGGCGTGCTCAATCCGATCGGGCAGGTTGCCGAAATCTGCCGCCGCCATACCAGGGGATTGCTGATCGACGCCGTCGCGTCGTTCGGCGCCATGGAGATCGACGCGCGGGTGCTGCATTTCGATGCGGTCGTGGTCTCTTCCAACAAATGCATGCAGGGCGTACCCGGCGTCGGCTGGGCGGTGGTGCAGAAACAGGCACTCGAAGGCGCCAGGGGCAACTGTCCGACATTGAGCCTGGATCTGTGGGACCAGAACCAGCACATGGATCGGACCAATGCGTTCCGCTTCACGCCTCCCACCCAAGTGCTGGCAGCATTCGCCCAGGCCTGTCGTGAGCACGAAGCAGAAGGCGGCTCGGCGGCCAGGCTGGACCGTTATCAGCGTAACTGGCGCCGCCTGGTCGATGGCATGCGCCAGCAAGGTTTCACCACCGTCGTGCCGGACGCCTTCGCCTCGCCCATCGTCGCGACGTTCCGCAACCCCGAACATCCCGCGTTCAGCTTCCAGAAGCTGTTCGAAGGCATGCAGCGTCGCGGCTTCATCATCCTTGCCGGACGCCTGGCGCTGGCAAACACATTCCGGATCGGCTGCATGGGCGATTTGACAGAGCAGGACATGGCTGCAGCGCTCGAAGCCATTGCCGAGACGATTCAGGAAATGGGTGTCACCGGTTTTGGACAGACGGAACTTGCCGCCGCAAACTGAACCCGGTAAAAACGGCAACGCTTCGGCCAACTGAAGCCAAACGATAGCGCCAAACATGCGGGGTGACGGGATGCCGAAAATTGGCATATTGCTGGCGGGCCTTGTCCTGCTCGGTATCGGTTCGGCGAACGCTGCCACCCACGGCGGCACGTTCATCTTCGGCGCCTCGGCGGATGTTATCTTCCTTGATCCGGTGTTCGAGCAGCAGAACCCGGACATCTGGTTCGCGATGAACGTATATGACACCCTGCTGCAACCATCGAACGATGGAAAGACAGTCGGGCCCGGCCTGGCGTCCGCCTATGAGATGTCGCCGGACGGCCTGACCCTGACGCTCACGCTGCGTCCGGGAGTGAAGTTTGCCGACGGCTCGCCACTGACGCCGAACGACGTCCAGTTCTCGCTCAAGCGCGCGCAGAACAAGGACTACAGTTCGTTCACCGCGCTGATCGAGTCGATCGGAAGCATCGACATCGCCGGCCCGGACAAGGTGATCCTGCACCTCAAGCATCCCGACCCGTCGATCTTCCAGGCGCTCGCCACCTTCAACACCGGCATACTGCCGGAAAAATTGCTGAACGCCGCGTCTGGCAAAACGGACCGCGAAAAAGCCAGGGCGTTCGCCGAGAAGCCGCTCGGCACCGGCCCTTTCATGGTAAGCAACTGGACCCCCGGCACCGAGCTCACCATGGTCCGGAACCCGTATTACTGGCAGCATGCGCCGGACGGGTCGCCGCTGCCCTACCTTGATCGAATCCGGATCGTCATCATCCCCGACGACGCCACGCGCATTCTCAAGCTGAAAGCCGGCGAGATCGATGCCGCGGAGTTTGTCCCCTACTCCCGCATCGCGGAGCTGAAAGCCGACCCGAACCTGAACATGGTGCTGTCGCCGGCGGCGCAGATTTTCTTTATCGCCATGAACAACCGGCCCAAACTTTCCGACGGCACACCTAACGCGTTATCGGACAAGCGGGTGCGTCAGGCACTGAATTACGCCGTGAACAAGGACGCGATCGTTCAGGTCATGACCTACGGAGCCGGTAAGCCGCAGGTCTCTCCGATCTCGGTGGCAACACCGCTTGCCGACACGTCGGCTAAAGTGCCCTATCCCTACGATCCGGCAAAAGCCAAGGCGCTGCTGGCCGACGCCGGGTACGCCAAGGGCCTCAACCTCGGAATCTATACGGTTGCCGGCAACGCCGACCAGGCGGCCGAGATGGCCGCCATCCAGCAGATGTGGAACCAGGTCGGCGTCAAGCTGAAGATCCAGCAGATGGATTCCGCCACGCGCATCGCCAAATTTCACGCCAACGAATACCAGATGCGCACCGCTCTGTGGACCGCCGACATCAACGACCCGAGCGAGGCTATCGAATTCCTCACCTATGGCCCGATGGTGCACTCCAACTACAGTGGCTTCGACAGTCCCGAACTGGACGCAGATTTCGAGAAAAGCCAGGCAGAGATGGATGTGGAGAAGCGGCGCGCCTTGGTGAAGAGCATTCAGGACATCTATATCGAAGCGGCGCCCATGGTCTTTCTGGTAGAGGCGCCCTATCCGGTCGCCCTGAACAAGAAGGTCAAGGGTTTCGTCCAAAGCCCCCTTGGCAACTACTTCTTTTCCGGTGTCCATATCGAACAGTAGGCTGCCGCTGGCATGAGCTCGGCTTCCTACGTCGCCGGGCGACTTGCGCAGATGATACCCACCTTGCTGCTGGTGGTGGTGCTCGTCTTCTTTCTCGTGCATCTCCTGCCGGGCGACCCGGCCGTCGCCCTGATGGGGGAGCGTGCCACCCCGGATTCGATCGAGCGGATGCGCCGCGTCATGGGACTTGATCGCCCCCTGCTGGCGCAATTCTGGATCTATCTGCGGCATGTCGTGTCCGGCGATTTCGGCCAGTCGCTGCTTCTGCGCATACCGGTCAGCCGTCTGATCCTCCAACGCCTGCCGGTCACGCTTATGCTGATCGCCATGTCGTCCCTGCTGGCGATTCTCATTTCCGTGCCATTGGCGCTTGTCGCCGCGCTGCGGCAGGGCGGCGCGATCGACCTTATCCTGCGCGCGGTCTTTCAGGTCGGCCTCTCGATGCCGGTCTTTTATGTCGGCCTGGTGCTGCTGATCGTGTTATCGGCCGGACTGCGCTGGTTCCCGGTCGGCGGGTTCGGGGAGAACTTCCTGGACGACCTGTATCACCTGATATTACCGGCCCTCACGCTTGCCTTCAGCCTTTCGGCAATTCTCATGCGCAACCTTCGCGCGTCGCTGATCGAGGTGCTGAATGCCGAGTCCGTGACATTCGCCACCGCAAAAGGCCTGCGCCGGAGACTGGTCCTGACGCGTCACGTGCTTCGCAATGCAGCCATCTCCACTGTCACCCTGTTCGGGCTGCACATCGGCTCCGCGGTCGGCGGCGCGGTGATCACCGAGACGGTGTTCGGCATTCCAGGCGTCGGCCGCTTGATGGTCGATAGCATCTTCGGCCGCGATTATCAGGTGGTCCAGGGCCTGACCCTCACCATAGCCATCCTGGTTTCCCTCATATTCCTGGCCGTTGACCTCATTCAGGCCTGGCTCGATCCACGCATTTCCCGTGGATGAGTTGCTCTATCGGACCGAGGCCGATGCTCCGCCGCGCGTCGGACGCTTTCGCTGGCTCCGTCGCTTCGCTGGCCCCACCATCGGCATGGGGCTGCTGCTGGTTTTTCTGATCAGCGCAGTGGCGCCCGCTGTCATTGCTCCGTACGACCCGACCAACATCGATTACCTCGCGCTGTTGAAGCCGCCGACCTGGGCGCATCCGTTCGGTACCGACAATCTCGGCCGCGACATACTTTCGCGCGTGATCTGGGCCGCCTCGGTCGATCTGCAGATCGCGATCTTCTCGACACTGTTCCCCGTCCTGTTCGGCACCTTCATCGGTGCCCTGATCGGCTATTACGGCGGCATCGCGGACATGCTGTTCGGCCGCCTGGTCGATTTCGTCGTCACCCTGCCGTTCCTTGTCCTGGTGATCGCCATCGTCGCGGTGCTCGGTCCTGGGTTAACCAACCTCTATATCGCCGTCAGTGTCGTCGGCTGGGTGTTCTACGCGCGATTGATCCGCGGCGAGATGATGGTGCAGAAGCGCCGCGATTACGCCGCTGCCGGCCGCGTGATGGGGTTCAGCACCTTCCGCATCATCTTCGGCCATCTGTTGCCGAATGCGATCACCCCGATCCTGGTCTATTGGATGACCGACCTGTCGCTCGCCATCTTGCTCGGGTCGAGCCTCGGCTACCTCGGTCTGGGCGCCCAGCCGCCCACCGCGGAATGGGGCGTCATGATCGCGGACGGCAAGAACTTCATGACCACGGCCTGGTGGATGTCGATCTTCCCGGGTATCGCCATCGTTGCGGCAGGTACCGGGTTCAGCCTTCTAGGCGACGGCCTCGCCGAATGGCTGCTGCCGAAATGACGGCTGCCACGCTGTTGAGCGTGCGCGGCCTGCGCGTGACCTTTCCGGGCACCGCCGGCCAACTTGTCGCCGTGGACGGCGTCGATCTCGATGTACGGCGCGGCGAAGTGCTCGGGCTTGTGGGCAAATCCGGCTCCGGCAAGAGCGTCACGCTTCGCGCAATCCTGCGCCTCGTCAATCCGCCCGGCCGCGTGTCCGGCGAGATCCGCTGGGACGGCGTCGATCTTGCCGCCATGACTTCGTCGGAACTTCGCGCGGTACGCGGGCGGCAAATCGCCATGGTTTTCCAGGAGCCCGGAGCGGCGCTCAATCCTGTGCTCACGGTCGGACTACAGATTGAGGAAAGCCTGGCAACCCATTTCGGCATGCGCGGCCGTGCGGCCCGCGAACGGGCCACGGAACTGCTCCGGATGGTCGGCATCGCCGATGCACGGCACCGATTGGACGCCTACGTGCACGAATTTTCGGGCGGCATGCGCCAGCGGGTGATGCTGGCAATCGCGCTCGCCGCCGGGCCAAAGCTGCTGCTCGCGGACGAACCCACCACCGCCCTCGACGTGACCATACAGGATCAGATCCTGAAGCTGATGCTGCGGCTGCGGCGTGAGCTTGACATGAGCGTCGTCCTGGTGACGCACGATTTCTCGGTCGTGGCACAGACCTGCGATCGGGTCGCCGTGCTTTATGCCGGCCGGATGATGGAGATCGGTAGCATCGCCGACGTGTTCCGCCGACCGGCGCATGCCTATACAAGCGGTCTGATCGGCTCGGTGCCGACCGGCCATGGTGCCCGCCGGCCACTCACATCCATTCCAGGCGTACCGCCGATCTTATCTGACCTGCCGGACGGCTGCTGCTTCGCCCCGCGCTGCAACCTGGCAACAGACATCTGCCTGGCAGGACGGCCCGCGCTCATCGAGGTTGCACCGGATCATCGCTCCGCCTGCCGTCACGCGGAGCGCGTTCGGTCGGTGGTGACATGACCCAGGCCGACAATCCGACGCTGCTTGAAGTTCGTGATCTGCACAAGAGTTTTCCGGGGCGCCGAAGCCTGCGCCGCCTGCTCGCCGGACTTCCGGCGGAACGCGTGCACGCGCTGAACGGCATCAATCTGCTTGTCGAACGCGGGGAAACCCTGGCGATCGTCGGCAAGTCCGGCTGCGGCAAATCGACGCTGGCGCGGTGCCTGGTCCGGTTGCATGAAGCCGATCGCGGCAGCATCCGTTACGCCGGGATCGACGTGCGGGCGCTGAAAGGAGGCGGCCTGAGCGCGTACAACCGGCGCATGCAGATGGTGTTCCAGGATCCTTACGGATCGCTGAACCCGCGCAAGACGGTGGCGGGACAGATCGGCGAGCCGATCCGTGTCCATAAGATCCGGCCCCGCGGCGAGATCGCGGCGCGGGTCAAAGAGCTGCTGAGATCTCGTCCGCCTGCCGGTCGAGGTGGCTGCACGCTACCCGCACGCGTTCAGCGGCGGCCAGCGGCAACGGGTCGGCATCGCCCGCGCACTGGCGCTGGAGCCGGAATGCTTGATCGCCGACGAGATCGTCTCCGCGCTGGATGTCTCGATCCAGGCGCAGATCATCAACCTGTTGCTGGAACTGCAAGAGCGGCTGCATCTCACCATCGTGTTCGTCTCGCACGACCTGCGCATGGTGCGACACGTCGCGCATCGCGTCGCAGTCATGTATCTCGGACGGGTGGTCGAACTCGGCCCGACCGAGCGCGTCTTCAGCAACCCGCTTCATCCCTACACGCAAGCCCTGATCGCCGCCGCGCCGAGCCTGGATTTCGAGCACCGAAACGACACCGAGGCAGTCGCCGGCGAACCTCCCAGCTCCCTGTCTATGCACGCCGGATGTGCCTTCCAGCCGCGCTGCAAACACGCCATCGAACTGTGCCGCCGCCAGGTGCCGCCGGAGGTCGTTACCTCCGACGGTCAGATGGCGGCGTGCCATCTGGTTGGCGGCTGACACGCGTCGAAGCTGCCGATGTCGTCACCTGCCTGCCTCCACCGGTTTGTTGGCCCACGGATAAATGCGGTAGCCGGCATACGAGTCCAATCCCGACACATCGTTGGCAAACTGCTCCTTCAGCCGCGCCGCGATCTCGGCCGCCTTGCCCGGACGTTCGTTCCATTCCGCAAGTACGACACATCGCGACCGCTTCGAAGGACCGGCCAGCGGATGATCCGAACTGCGCGCGCCGAACCGCAGCCGCGTGGCACCGGCGGCCGACAGACGCGGCCACTCGCTGCGCTCGATCCAGGCAACCAGTTTGGCTTCTGCCGCCACCGACACGTCGAACCGGATCATCGAGACCCAGTCCGCATCCAGCATCTCCATCGCCGCACCCGCCCGCGAACCATCGACCCGCCTCTGCGTATAGATCGACGCGGTGTGGTCGGTCCTTTTCTGGATAATGCCGTTGTGCGGATCGTTCTTGCGCACGTTCTGGTACGCATCGGTCCAGAATATCTCCGGGCTTGCAAGCTCGTAGATGTCACACAGGTTCATGCCCCCTTCGACCGCGCGGTAGCACGAGCAGTTCTGAAATCCGGATTTGAACAGATCCACCGCATGCCGGAACGCAAACCATTCCGTGAATTCGTCGATATGGGCCGGTGGCATCTCCAGTTCGACGACGTAAAGCGTTGTCCCGGTCATGTCTGCGCCCACGCTCCTGTGACAGGTGGGCAATTAAGACCAGCGGGCGCAAATCGGCAAGATCG
The DNA here is from genome assembly GCA_963810715.1 of uncultured Pseudomonadota bacterium. GTDB lineage: Bacteria > Pseudomonadota > Alphaproteobacteria > Acetobacterales > Acetobacteraceae > DATDIC01. Next base: position 238,885 of record CAWEOZ010000011.1, read on the forward strand.
GCAGCGACCTCTGCTATCTCACCGACCGCTGTCCCGCTTCATCCGGGAAAAAGTATTGAAGGCAACCAGGTTGACAGGATCGGCACGAACATGAACAGCAGCAGCGCCAGAAGCAGCGCCGGATAGAACAGCAGGCTCGCCCGCACCACCGATTCAAGCCGCAGGTTCGTAATCGCGCAGACGGTGAACAGACCCAGTCCCACCGGCGGGTGGATGATCCCCAGCAGCAGTGCGAACGTCAGCACCACGCCGAACTGCAACGGATCGATGCCGAAGCTCGCCACCAGCGGCCCGAACAGCGGCACGCCGATCAGCATTGCCGGAACTGTCTCCAGGAAACAGCCCAGCACCAGAAGCGCCAGCGTGACCAGCGCCAGCACCACCCATTTGTCGTGCGTCAGCGCGGTGATCCCGTGCGCCAGGTGCGTGGCTACCTGGTCGGAGGTCAGCACAAACCCCATGACGGTGCCGATGCCGGTCAGATACATCACCAGCGCAGTCATCCGCGCCGTCTCCACGAACGCAAGGCGCAGCCGCTCCAGCGACACCTCGCGGAACAACAGCCCGAGCATGATCGTATAGCAGACCGCGACGATGCTCGCCTCGGTCGGCGTCGTCAGGCCGGAGATCATGCTTCTCAGAATCACCACTGGCGTCAGCAGCGCCGGCAGCGCGGCCAAAGCGAGACGCAGCGTGCGGCGCGGCGGGCTGCGCTCGTACGGCGGGTAAACCTCAAATCCCAGCCGGTGCAGCAGCACATTGTTGGCGATCAGGATGAACGCCAGCAGCAGCCCGGGGATGATGCCCGCCGCGAACATATGCGCCACGGACACGTTCATCAGCACCGCGTAGATGATGAACATGATGGAAGGCGGCAGGATCGGCGCCAGCAGCGAGCTTGAAACCATCAGGGCGGCACTGAACTCCGCGCGGTATCCCGCGCGGCGCATCGCATGGATCACCATGTTCCCAAGCCCGGCCAGATCCGCCAGCGCGGAGCCCGAGATGCCGCCGAACACCATGCTCGCAACGATGCTGGCATGCGCCAGCCCGCCACGCAGGAAACCCAAGGGCGGCGTCGATGAAGTCGAAGATCCGCCGCGTCATCTCCAGCCGGTTCATCAGATTGCCGGTCAGGATGAAGAATGGAATCGCCAGCAGCGGCACCGACCGCACGTCCTGCGTCAGGTAGCGCGCGAACGTCGCCAGCGGCAGCCCCGAAAGCTCCAGGCCGAGCAGCGCCGCCAGCCCCATGCTGGCGCTCACCGGCACCCCCGCCAGCATCAGCACCATGAACCCCAGGATCATCAGCGCGGACGGCATGCGTTCAGTGCCGCAGCCCGCCGCCCGGAGCCGGCATCTCGCCCCGCAGCTGCAGCACCAGGTGAATCAGGCTGGTGATGGCGATATCCGCCGCTCCGGCAATCACCGGGATGTAAAAGATCGCCTCCGAGATGTTCAGCACCGGGGTGCTGAACATGCTGACGAACCCCAGCGTATTGATCGCCAGCCACAGCACCGCGGCCTGGAATCCGAGCACCGCCAGCCGCGACACGATCCCCAGCCCGCGCTGCCAGCTACGCGGCAGCATCGCGACAATGAACTCCACGCGGATATCGCTGTTCGTCTTGGCGATCAGCGCGAAGGAAAAGAAGTAGATCACCATCGCGGCGATCACCGAGACTTCCTGGGTCCATTCCAGGTCGATCCCCAGCACGGCGCGGCAGGTGATATTGGTCGCGTTGATCGCCACCATCAGCGCCAGCACGATAATCGAGACCGCCTGCACGACAACGCCGGAGGCACGCAGGTACGCCTCCGCACCCACGCGCCACAGTGCCGCCGGCCGGCCGCTCAGGACAGCGCCGCCGCCTTCTCGGCCAGCTCCTTGGGCACCACGCCGGTCTGCATCAGATTGGCCAGTACCTGCTTGCCCTTCTCGCGCCACGGTCCCGGCGCCGGCTCCACCGCTGTCACCTGCTCCTGCTGGCGCGCCAGCTCCTTCTTGTCGGTGAACCCGCGTTCCGAGGCAGCACTGAAGACAACGCCCGCCGCCAGCGCGGAATCATGCAGGATTTTCTGCTGCGACGGATCCAGCGTCTGATACCGGTGCGCATTCATCATGATGTTCACGATCTGAAAATACTCGTCGGTGCGCGTCCAGAACTTGGCGACCTCGTCGTCCTTCTGGTCATAGGCGATACCGATCGTTTCCGGTCCCGCCGCGATCAGCCCCTGCTTCAGCGCCAGGTACATCTGCGGCCGCGGTATCACCACGGGATTGCCGCCCAGGCCGCGCCACGTCTCGATCGCCGTCTTGTCCTCCCACAGCCGGATCTTCATCCCGTCCAGGTCGGCCGGCGTCAGCACCAGCTTGGTCGCGATCAGCCCGCGCGGGTCCTTGATCCACCAGGTCCAGTCGGGATCCAGGTTAATCGACCCCAGTGCAGTCAGCCTGTCGATCGCCGGCTTGAACAAGGCGCTTTTGTAATAGGTTTGCAGGTGCTGCTGGGAGCTGAACAGGTACGGTGCGGAGATCAGCTTCGCTTCCGGCAGCAGACCGGACAGGAATTCGGGATACAGCAGGTGCATGTCCTGCGCCCCGGTGAACACGTTCTTTATCTGGTCCGGGATTCCGCCCAGCGCGCCGGCATGGAACACCTCGACCTGCATGCTGCCGTTGCTGCGCGTTGCCACCTCCTTCGCGAACGCTTCGGAGCCGATCCCGGAATGCGACGTCGGCGCATCCACGGTCCCCAATTTGAACTGGATCGGTTCCTCCGCGCGCGCCCGGGTGATAATGCCGGCTCCTATCGCCGCGCCGGCCACCAGCATTGTGCGTCGTCGCATGAATTGTCTCCCCTACCTCGTTGCCGGCGATGTCCGCCGGATCACCTCGCCTGCCCGGCTGCCGGTCAGGCTCCCGTCGCGCAGCACGACGATCCCGTTCACGACCACATGCCGCATGCCGCTGGCGAGCTGGTTCGGCGCGAACGTCGTGGCACGCTCGCCGAAACTGTCCGGCGCGAACACCGCGATATCCGCCGCCGCTCCTTCCGCCAGCACGCCGCGATCGGACAGGTTCAGCGTGCGCGCCGGCAGGCCGGTCAGCTTGAACACCGCCTGCTCCTGTGTCAGCGCGCGCGTCTCCCGCACCATGAAGCGCCAGAACCACGCCGCCCAACTATAAGCGCCATGGAACACCGATCCCGCCAGCGGCCCGTCGGGCGCCAGAGTGGTCGCGTCGGACCCCGGCATGCACAGCGGGTGCGCAAACACCTCGCGCTGCTGCGCCTCGGTGTGACAATGAATGATCACCATCGGCCGACTGAGATCGTCCGCCGCCTCCGCCAGCAGATCGAGCGCGGCGTCATGCGCATCCTGTCCGCGCACCGAACCGATTTCCGCAAGCGTCCGCCGCGCATAATCGGGGAATCGCGGATCATCCAGCAGCACCACGCGATTCCAGTCGCCGCTGGCCGACAGGATGCTGCGGAACCGCCTGATCTCCGCGCGGCTCTCCGGATCCCGCAATCGTCCCGCGATGTCGCGCGCCCCGCCGGAGCGCGCCCACGGCGGCAGCAGGGATGCGAGAAAAGTCGTTCCATACAGCCGCGTATGCATGTCGAACGCGACATCCTGGCCGCCTGCTTCCGCCGTCTCGACCAGCTCCATCACGCGGCGCCCGTCGTCCAAGCCGGAACGCGGCAGCAGATGCGAAACCTGCAACCGGACGCCTGCCGCCGCGCCGGTCCGCAACGCCTCCGCCACAGCCTCGACCGAGCCGGCGTCACGGTACCGGGTGTGGGTCGCATAGAGCGCACCATACCGCGCGACATCTTGGCAGAGGCAGGTGATTTCCTGCTCGGTCGCGGCGATCTCGGGCGCGTATTCAAGCCCGGTGGAAAAGCCGAACGCCCCTTCGTCCAGCCCCTCGCATAACAGCCGCGCGCATCGTCGCCAGCGCCGGCGGATCAGCCGGCTTGTCGGACAGCCCCACCGCGGCAAGCCGCAACTGCCCGTTCGGTACCAGCGTCAGCACGTTCACCGCCGGCCGGGCAGCGGCAAGCCGCTCCAGATACGCGCCGACGCCGCGCCATTGCAGCTTCACGCTGCCGTTGAAGCCATAGATGTTCCCAGCCGACAGACCGGGATCGCGGATCGGCGCGCACCCGAAGCCGCAATTGCCGATCACCTCCAGCGTCACGCCCTGGGCCAGCGCACTCACCGCGCGCGGATCGACCAGCAGCGTGTAATCCGAATGGCTATGGATATCGATAAATCCCGGCGACACCACCAGACCGGCAGCGTCGATCCAGTCGGCCGCATCCGCCTCGAAATGACCGAGGGCAACGATCCGCCCATCCTTCACGCCGATATCGCCGCGCCGTGCGGCCGCTCCGGTGCCGTCGATCAGCGTCCCGCCCCGGATGCAAAGATCGAGCGCCATGCCGATACCGTCCCGCTAATCCGCTGCCATCGCAACCGCGCGCAGTGCCGCCGTCGCTGCCGCATCCACCAGCAGCCTGTCCGGATCGATCGCCACGCCATAGTCGCGTCGCGCAGCTTCGATCGAGACCTTCTCGTCCAGCACGTCCTCCAACACCAGCGCCGGGTCGCGTGCGAACGGATCGCCGCAACCGCCGCCGCCCGCGCCATCATGATGGAACGAATCACCGCGCCGCAGCTTCAGCCCTTCCATGGGCATCGGCGGCAGCACGCGCTCCGCGCCGCCCGCACCGCGCAACACGTTCATGGATGGCCGGCCGGTCCGGCCCCCAGCCAGGCCGTACGGAGGATGGAAGCGGCGGTCGGACCGCACGGTGACCACAGCCTCATCCGCCAGCAGCCGCCATTCGCGGGTGAACGCCAGCCCGCCGCGGAACTGCCCGGCACCACCGGAATCCGGCACCAGCCCGTATCGTACCACCTGCAACGGCAGTTCCGCCTCGATCAGCTCGATCGGCTGGTTGGACAGGTTGGCGGCCGGATTGGAGATTCCCTCCGGCCCGTCCGCACCGGCGCGCGCGCCCCAGGTGCCCACCATCACCTCGGTCAGCACGAAGACCCGGCCGCGATCATAGCCGCCGACCGAGAACAGCGTCGGCCCGCCCTCGCTTGCGGCAATCGCCTTGTCCGGCACGATCTGCGCCAGCGCGCCCATGATCGCGTCGAACACCCGGTAGCCGATCACCCCACGCGCCGCGCAGGCGGCCGGCAGCACCGGGTTCACGATCGTTCCGGCCGGCGCTTTCACCGTAATCGGGCGCATGTACCCGTCGCAGTTCGGAATGTCAGGACCGCCGATGCAGCGCACCGCGCAATAGGCGACTGACTTCGACATGGCGATCGGGCAGTTGATCGCCGCCGGCACCTGCGGCGAGGTCCCTTCCATGTCCACGGTGATTTCGTCGCCGCGCACGATCAGCTTCACCTGGATGCGGATCGGCTTCGGGTTTTCGCCGAACCCGTCCAGCCAATCCGTGTTCACATACTCGCCGTCCGGCAGAGCAGCGATCTCCGCCCGCATCAGCCGCTCGGCACGCGACTGCCGCTCGTCCAGATAGCGTCGCAGCCGGGCCGCGCCGTGTCGGCGCAACAGCTCTCGCAGCCCGCGTTCGCCGGCGGTGCAGGCAGCGACCTGCGCCTTCAGGTCGCCGATCACCTGCACCGGCTGACGCGTGTTTCGCTCGATGATGCGGAACACCGTACTGTCGGGCTGGCCCGCCGCGTACAGCCGGACGATCGGCAGCCGCAGCCCCTCCTGGAAAATCTCGGTGGCATGCACGCCGACGCTGCCCGGCGTCAGCCCGCCCACATCCGAATGATGCGCCATCGTGGCGGCGTACCCTTCCAGACCACCCCCATCGAAGATCGGCTTGATCACATAGATGTCCGGCAGGTGCTGGCCCCCGGCGCCATACGGATCGTTGAAGACGAACACGTCTGCCGGCTGCATCGTGCCGCCAAACTGCTCGATCAGGTGCCGCATCGCCTCAGGGAACGCGCCGAGCTGCACCGCCAGCGTCAGCCCCTGCGCGATCACCTGTCCGGTATGGTCGCAGAGCGCCGTCGAGTAATCCATCGTGTCGCGCACCACCTGCGAATAGGCGCTGCGCATGATGGTCAGCGCCATCTCGTCCGCCGTGGTGGACAGCGCGTTGCTCACCACCTCGAAGGTGATCGGATCGATCGGCTCAGTCATCGGCAGTGATCCGGATATCGATATTGCCATGCTCGTCGAGCCGCGCCGTGCAACCAGGAGGGACAACGATCGTCGCATCATGGCCCTCGACGATCAGCGGCCCGCTCCGCCCTGTGCAACCCACCGCCTCGCGCCCCAGCACGACGGTTTCGCACTGTCCGGCCGCCGCCCCGAAATACGCGCTGCGCGTCACCTCTCCGCCCGGACGCGGCTGCTCCTCGATGCGCGACAGCACGGCGGCATCCGCATATGCGCTCGATCGCGCAAGCACCTTGAGCGAAACGAGATCGGTGGGATCGCCGGGCGACGCATGCCCGTATGTGCGTTCGTGCTCGGCGTCGAAGGCGGCAATCATTGCAGCGCTATCCGGCGTACCCGGCGGGATCGGGACCGCCAGCTCGAACGCCTGTCCGCTGTACCGCAGCTCCGCGACGCGGCGTACCGTCGCAAGCTCCGGCGCGACTCCATCGGCCGCTAGGCTGGCCAGCGCCTCGGCTTGCAGCGATTGCAGCACAGCCGCGATCTCGCCCGCATCGACCTCCCCCATGCGACGAAACAGCGTGCGGCCGACCACGTACTCGACGTCCGAGAACAGCAGCCCGAAGGCGCTGAACACGCCTGGCGCCGGCGGCACGATCACGCGCGACATGCCCAGCGCGCGGGCAATCGCCACGGCCGCGATCGGGCCGTTGCCGCCGAACGCGAGCAGTGCGAAATCGCGCGGGTCACGCCCGCGATAGGTGGACACCGCCTTGACCGCGCGGGTCATGTTGGCCGCCGCCACGGCGTACGTCCCCCACGCCGCTTCCAGCACCGACACGCCGAGCGGCGTGGCCACCTGGTCCGCCATCGCCCGATGCGCGAGATTCGGTTTCAGTCGCACCCGGCCGCCGGCAAGCGACACCGGATTCAGGTACCCGAGCACCACCATGGCATCGGTAAAGGTGGCATCGGTTCCACCGAGCCCGTAGCATGCCGGCCCTGGCTCGGCACCCGCGCTGCGCGGCCCGACCTTCAGCGAACCGACGCTGTCAACAGAAACGATACTACCGCCGCCAGCGCCGATTTCGGACACGTCGATGAACGGCAGCTTGACCGCGTGGCCGCCGCCCTTGACCAGCTTGCTGCTGAGATTGATCCCGGCCCCGACTTCATATTCGGTGGTCCTGGCGGGTTCGCCGGCCTCGATCAGCGCCGCCTTCGCCGTCGTCCCGCCCATGTCCAACGAAATCGCCTCGGTCACCCCAATGCGCCTGGCGACCGCGGCAGCAGCGATCACCCCGGCAGCCGGCCCCGATTCGATGATTGCCGCCGGCTTCGCACCCGCCATCTCGGCCGACATTACGCCGCCATTCGATTGCATGATGCGCAGCGGGGCATGCACCCGAAGGTCGCGTAGGCGCCGTCGCAGCGCCGACAGATAGTGCTCCACCACCGGTCCGATATACGCATTCACCACCGTGGTGCTGGTGCGTTCGTATTCGCGGATTTCCGGCAATATCTCCGAAGACAGCGTGATATGCACCTTGCGCGGCAAGATGTGGCGAAGCATCTCGCCGACGCGCCGCTCGTGCGCGCCATTGGCATACGCATTGATCAGCGATACCGCGACCGCCTGCACCTCCGCGGCAGCAATGCGCGCCGCAGCCTGCTCCACCGATGCCTCGTCCAGCTTCTGCCAGATTTCCCCACGTGGACCGATACGCTCGTCGACCTCGAAGCGCAGCCGGCGCGGCGCCAGCGGTTTGGGAGGGGTATATTGCAGATCGTAAAGCACCGGGATGCGCAGCCGCCGCATCTCCAGCACGTCGCGGAACCCGCGTGTCGTGACCAGAGCGGTGCGCGCGCCGCGTCCTTCCAGGATGGTGTTGGCCGCCACCGTGGTGCCATGCACGACGCCGGAGACCGATGCCGGATCGAGCGCGGTATCCGCTATCAGCTCGCGCAGCCCCTGGACGATCGCCTCGCCATAATCCGCGACGGTCGAGGCCACCTTGCACGTGCGCACCGCGTCATCGGCGCCCAGCAGCACGATGTCGGTGAACGTGCCCCCTATATCGACCCCGAAAACAGTCCGCCCAGTCTCCGTCACGCCCCATGCGCCTCGTTATTGACACGAGCCTATCACCGGGCAGGTAATTCGGTATAATCAATAGTCTTGAAGCAGCTTGATAGGTGCCCTCTATCATGCGTGTGCAAACCGGACAGCTCGAAGCGCTGCACTGGATCGTGCGACTGGGCAGTTTCAGGGCCGCCGCCGCTTATCTCCATTTGTCCCAGCCCACCATCTCGATGCGCATCCGCGAGCTGGAACGACTGCTCGGCACCTCGCTGTTCGACCGCTCCGGCTACCATGTCGTTGCCACCGCGGCCGGACGCGAGATGGCCCGCTACGCCGAACGTATCCTCGGCCTTGCGGAGGAAATGGAGCATCGCCACACCGCCGCTCCGGCATTCGAGGGACCGATCCGTCTGGGCGCGGCGGACACCTTCGCCCTCACCTGCCTCTCCGACCTGCTGGCGCGGCTCGAGCAGCTCTTCCCGGCATTGCAGGTGGACCTGCAAATCGATTTCAGCTTCAACCTGAATGTGCGGCTGCAACGGGGCGAGCTGGATGTCGCCTTTCTCACCGGCCCGGTGGACGATGGGGCCGTTCACGTGCAGCCCTTGGTGCGTCAGCCTCTGGCCTGGGTCGCCAGTCCACGGCTCACCCTCCCGAACCGTGTACTCAGCCCGCCCGACATCGCCACCCAGGCCATCATCACGAACCCCCGCCCGTCACATCTGTACCGGACCATCCGGGAGTGGTTCGCCGGTACAGGTTGCGCACCACAGCGCATCATGACCTGCAACAGCCTCACCATCATGGCGCGCCTTGCCATCGGTGCTCACGGCGTCACTCTCCTGCCCCCGGCGATTTTGCGCTCCGAGTTCGAACTCGGTACGCTGCGTCCGTTACGTACCGACCCGCCCATAGGTGCGCACCATCTGCTGCTGGCGTACCGGCCATCGCTGCCGACGAGCATCATGGGTGCAATCCGCGACATTGGATCGCAGCTCGTGCATGCGAGCGGGCTGGAGCGTCTTCAGCGCGACTGACGATCGTCCAGCGGAGTCATGCGTTCAGTCGCGCACGCAGCGCGCGCAGGCTGCCGCCCATCTTGACCGATCCGGGCAACGGATGACCGACAATGTCCTCGGCCAGCCGCGCCACCTCGATCAGCGCGTCGAGATCGATACCGCTCTCGATCCCCATCTCGTCCAGCATGAACACCAGATCCTCGGTGCAGACATTCCCGGCCGCGCCCTTGTGCGCCGCGAACGGGCAGCCGCCGAGCCCGGCCACAGTTAAGTCAAAGATCGCCACGCCCATCTCCAGCCCGGCATAGGCGTTGGCAATCCCCATGCCGCGCGTATCGTGCAGATGCAACGAAAGCGTCAGGTCCGGGAACCGGTCGCGCACCTTGCCGACCAGCGCGCGGACGGATTTCGGCGTCGCCCACGCCATTGTGTCGGCCAGCGAGAAGACCGCCGGCCGCGCGCCATGCTGGTCGCGAGATCTCCAGCAACTGCCCGATCATGTCCAGCACGCGCTGGTGCGGTATCTCACCTTCGAAATTGCAGCCGAACGCCGCCATGATGCCGGCGCGTTCGAACGGGATACCGTGCTGCTTGTACATCTCGATGGTTTCGTGCGCCACCCGGATATTCTCCTGCATCGACCGCTGCTGGTTGCGCTGCAAAAAGGTTTCCGACGCGGTCAACGAGAATGACCCCTTGATGTCCAGCCGCTGCGTCGCCATCGCCCGCTGCAAGCCCTTCACGTTCAGCCACAGCGCGGTGTACTCCACGCCCGGGCGGCGCTTGAATCCGGCCACCACTGCATCGGCATCCGCCCAGCCCGGCACGCGGTTCGGATTGACGAATGACGCCACCTGGATGTGGTTCACCCCGGTCCCGCTCAGCGCGTCGATCAGCTCGATCTTTCGGGTCGTCGGAATCAGGCCCTTCTCGAACTGAAATCCTTCGCGCGGGCCTTCCTCATTGATCTGCACGCGGGATGGCATATCGGACATGTCGCCCTCCGTTACCAACATGTGGCCGGGCTTGTCCCGGCCATCCACGTCCTTCTGCTGCGGCATCAAACACACTGGGACAGGCCGCGGCCTGCTACTCCTCCTGCGCGACCTTGTTCCGCAGCAGGCCCACCGCGCTGATCTCCACCTCCACGCTGTCGCCGTGCTTCATCCACAGCGGCGGCTTGCGATAGGCGCCGACCCCGCCGGTGGTGCCGGTCGCGATCACGTCGCCCGGCTCAAGCTGCGTGAAGGTTGAAATATATTCCACCAGCGTCGGAATATCGAAGCACAGATCATCGACCGTCGCGCGCTGCACCTCCTGCCCGTTCAGCCGCGTCAGCAAGGTCGCGTGGGTGATATCGCCGGCCTCTTCCGGGGTCACGATCCACGGGCCGAAGGCGCCCGAATGGTAGAAATTCTTCCCCGGAATGAACTGCGCCGAATGGCGCTGCCATTCCCGCACCGAGCCCTCGTTGTAGCACGCATATCCGGCAATGACGTCGAACGCGCGGTCCTTCGGCACGTGCCGGCAGCGCTGGCCGATCACCACCGCCAGCTCGCCCTCGTAATCATACGTTTCCGACGCCTTGGGACGGATCAGCGTCTCGCCATGCCCCACCTGACTGTTGGCGAACCGGGAGAAGATGATCGGCTTCGGCGGCGGTTCGCGCCCGCCTTCCTTGATGTGCGACACGTAGTTCAGCCCGACGCAGAGTATCTTGTCCGGGTCCGGAATCGGCGGCAGGAAATGCACCTCGTCCAGCCGGTAATCGGCGTGGCGGGCCGCCTGCTCAGCCAGCGATGTAGTAGCCCACAACGCGTGCTTCAGGCTGGGGGCGAGATGGCCCAGATCGACCACCCCTTCATCCTTCGCGATACCCCAGCTCGACGCGCCGTCGGGACGGCGGAAGCTCATGAGTTTCATGGCGGAACGCTCCTGTTCTGTCGCAGCATACGTACGGCCATGATGCGAAGGCGGCAAGCCGCCGTTATGCCGCCGGTCGGTCTCGCACCATGCTCGGTTTTTTCGGGTCATACGTCCATCCGGGCATCAGGTACTGCATCGCCATCGCATCGTCGCGCGCGCCGTCGCCAAGCGTCTTGTACAGCTCATGCGCCTTCATCACCTGATCCATGTCGATCTCGATCCCAAGCCCCGGCCGCGCCGGCACCTCCACCATTCCGCCGACGATCCGCAACGGCTCCTTCGTCAGGCGCTCCCGCCCTTCCTGCCAGATCCAGTGCGTATCGATCGCCGTGATGTTGCCGGGCGCCGCGGCGGCACAATGCGTGAACATCGCCAGCGAAATGTCGAAATGGTTGTTGGAATGCGAGCCCCAGGTCAGCCCCCATTCGTCGCAGAGCTGCGCCACGCGCACCGAGCCCTGCATGGTCCAGAAATGCGGATCGGCCAGGGGAATATCGACCGACTGCAACAAGATCGAGTGCCCCATCTGGCGCCAGTCCGTCGCCACCATGTTGGTCGCCGTGGGCATCCCAGTGGCACGGCGGAACTCGGCCATGATCTCGCGGCCGGAATAGCCGTTTTCTGGCCCGCATGGGTCCTCGGCATAGGCCATCACGTCGTTCCTGCCCTTGCATAGCGCGATCGCGTCCGCCAGCAACCAGGCGCCGTTGGGATCGATGTTCACGCGAGCATCGGGATAGCGGCGCTTGATGGCGGACACGGCTTCCATCTCCGCCTCACCCTGCATCACGCCACCCTTCAGCTTGAAGTCGCTGAACCCGTACCGCGCCACCGCCGCTTCCGCCAGCCGAACCACCGCGTCCGGCGTCAGCGCCGGCTCGTCGCGCAGGCGCAGCCAGCCGTCCTTCGCCCGCGGGTCGGCGTGATAGGGCAGGTCTGTGCGCGTCCGGTCGCCGACATAAAAAAGATACGCCAGCATCCTGACCAAGTCACGCTGCTGTCCGGAACCGAGCAACGCGGCGACCGGCACGCCGAGGAACTGCCCAAGCAGATCGAGCAGCGCAGCTTCCACCGCGGTGACCACGTTGTCGGTGCGCAGATTGATCTCGTGCGGCTGCCGCAGGATGGCGGCCTCGGCCGCCGACGTCACCTGATGCACCGTGGACTGCCGCGCGCCCTGGCCTTCGCCGGTCAGCATGCGGCGAACGCTGCCCAGCACGGCATTGTAGCTGGCCGAGCCGGTTGCCGACGACCAACGGGCGGGCACGCTCCAGCGTCTGGCGGATGCCCTCGCTGCCAGGCACCTCGGCCACGCCGGTTCGGCCGGCGCTGTCCTGCAGCACCACGATGTTGCGGGTGAAAAACGGACCATGGGCACCGGCCAGGTTCAGCAGCATGCTGTCCCGCCCGGCAACCGGGATGACCTGCATGTCAACGACGGTCGGAGTATCCGCACCCGCACTCTGCGCATTCATATCCGGCTTCTCCTCTCCCTGGGGTCACGACCATACGAGACATGCGCCGTCCGTCCCATGATCTGGTGCGGAGCGCCGCCTTATGTCACGCTGGCCGGGAACAAGTCCCGGCGGAGGAAAATGGCGATGACAACGGTCGGCAACGGCGAATACACTTACGAACCGGTGGAGAACTGGGCAAAGTTGCCGGCAGGCTGGAGCTTCAAGGAAATCGGCTCGGTCGGCGTCGATCGCGACGACAATGTCTATGTGTTCAACCGCGGCGAACACCCGATGATCATCTTCGACCGAGCGGGCAATTTCCTCCGCTCATGGGGCGAAGGCATGTTCCCGCGCGCGCATGGGCTGCACATGGGACCGGATGATACGGTGTGGCTTACCGACGACGGCGACCACACGGTGCGGCAATGTACGCTTGATGGCAAAGTGCTGATGACGCTCGGCATTCCCGGCAAGCCGGCCCCCTACATGAGCGGCGAGCCCTTCCATCGCTGCACCCACACGGCACTATCGCCGAGAGGTGAGATCTTCGTCTCCGACGGCTACGGCAACGCGCGCGTTCACAAATTCGACGCCCGGCGGCAAGCCGCTGCTGTCCTGGGGCAAGTCGGGTACCGATCCCGGGGAGTTCAACATCGTTCACAACATCACCTGCGACGGGGACGGATGGGTGTACATGGCGGACCGCGAGAATCACCGTGTCCAGGTATTCAACTCCAACGGCCGGTATGAAACCCAATGGAACAATCTGCACCGGCCATGCGGACTGTTCATGCCGCACGGCAAGTGCCCGATCTGCTACATCGGGGAGCTTGGCCCGGTGATGTCGGTGAACCGCGACGCACCCAATCTCGGGCCGCGGGTCACCATCGTGGACAACACCGGCAAGCGGATCGCCCGCCTTGGCGGGTTGCATGCCGGCCTCGGCCCGACCGAATTCATGGCGCCGCACGGGCTGACGGTGGACTCCACGGTGATCTCTATGTCGGCGAAGTCTCCTGGACCAACTGGCCGCAGACCTTCCCCGAAAAACCGCGCCCGGCCGACCTCCGCAGTCTCCACAAGTTCCGCCGGGTGCGGTGATAGGAACCGCCCAGCCCCGTCCGTTCCTCCGCAGGACCGTTACCGTTACGTCATGGCCGGCGAAGGCCGGCTTGTCCCGGCCATCCACGTCCTTCCACCGCATCCCGAGGATCGGGCCGCAATCAGCCGCGCGGCGGGCGCGCTCCGCACTCCTGCGCCAACTGGTCGGTCTTCACCGCCATAATGAAGTCGTTCTCGTGGAGACCCTTGATCTTCTTGGTCTGGAACGAGACCACCGCGAAGCCCCAGCCGAACGAGATGTCCGGGTGATGCCCCTCGGCCTCGGCCAGCGCGCCGACGCGGTCCACGAATGCGAGTGCTTCGCGAAAATTGCCGAACCCGTACTTGCGCTCGATCCGGTGGCTGTCATCGAATAGCGCCCAGTCGGGCGCCTGGGTATGCAATTGCGCCGCTTCCTCGTGCGTCAGTGGCGGGATACCGCCGCGACAGGGAACGCAGGTTTTTGCCGCCAGTGCCAAGTCCATAGCTTCGCCTCTCACATCGCTGCCTGATCCAACCCCGCGGTCCGATACGCGTCACGAAGCGGGGTCGAGAATCCGATACTCTCGAGGCGCAGCGCGTCATCCGCGCCGACCATCTCCGCCTGGGCCGGCCGTGACCCATCCGGCAGCCGGCGCAGCACTTCCGCCATGACCGAGGAGGTGCGCAGGACCACGATCTCAGCGACGGTCGGAATCGTGGAATAGGCCCAGACGTTCGCCGGTGTCTTCGGCTCGTTGGAGGGCGAGAGTATTTCGATGAGCACCACCGGGTCGGCCAGGACATGCGCGCTCGATGGTGCGGTACAAGTAATGCCGATATCCGGCACCAGGCAGTTCTCGCTCGATCGCAGGCGGGGAACCACACCCGGAGCAATGACGACCCGGCAGCTTCCGCGCCGCGAACCGAGATGACTGATCAGAAAATGGGCCAATTCCCCCTGGATCGACCCGTGCCGGTCGGAGGCGGGCGCCATCATCTCCGGCTCACCGTCCCGCAGCTGCCACAGCGCCCCGCTTCGATCGCCCGAGTCCCAATCCAGGAACTCGGCCACGGTCATGTGCCGGGACGGCATCTTCAGCGCGGAACTCATTGCCCGCCCCCGCCTACGCCGCCTCATGGCGTTCCCGCAGAAAGCGGAAGAACTCCACCCCTTCCCGCAGCCGCCGTTTCATCATCTGCGGGCTGCGCACCATCTCGTTGACAATCGCCGCGATCTTCGGCGCGCGGAAATAGAAGCGCCGATAGAACGTCTCCACATTGTCGAAGATTTCCGTGTGGCTCAGATGCGGATAGTGCAGCGGCGCGATCTGGATGCCGTGGTCATCGATCAGCTCTGCGTTCGCCGCATCCAGCCAGCCGTTCTGCACCGCCTGGTCATACAGGAACGTCCCCGGATACGGCGCCGCCAGGGAAACCTGGATGGTATGCGGGTTGATCTCGGTGGCAAACCGGATCGTCTCCTCGATGGTTTCCTTCGTCTCTCCCGGCAATCCCAGAATGAACGTGCCGTGGATCTTCACACCCAGCTCGTGGCAGTCCTTGGTGAACCGCTTGGCCACCTCGATCCGCATGCCCTTCTTGATGTTGTACAGGATCTGCTGGTTGCCGCTTTCGTATCCCACCAGCAGCAGTCGCAGCCCGTTATCCTTCAGCACCTTCAGCGTCTCGCGCGGCACGTTCGCCTTGGCGTTGCACGACCAGGTTACGCCCAGCTTCCCCAGCTCCTTCGCGATCGCCTCGGCACGCGGCAGATTGTCGGTGAACGTGTCGTCGTCGAAGAAGAACTCCCGCACCTGTGGGAAATACGACTTCGCCAGCTTTATTTCCTCCGCCACATGCTCAGGCGAGCGCACCCGGTACCGATGCCCGCCCACCGTCTGCGGCCACAGGCAGAAGGTGCAGCGCGACTTGCAGCCACGCCCCGTGTACAGCGACAAATATGGATGCAACAGGTAGCCGATGAAATAATCCTCGATCCGCAGGTCGCGCTTGTACACCTCCGTCACGAACGGCAGCCGATCCATATCCTCCAGCACCGCGCGGTCCTTGTTGTGCACGATGTTGCCGGCCGGATTGCGCCAGGAAATGCCATCGACCGAGGCCAGCTCCCGCCCCTCCGCGATCTCTTTGATCGTGAAGTCGAACTCGTTGCGCGCCACGAAATCGATCGCGCCGCCCTGCTTCAGGCTCTCCTCCGGCTGCACCGCCACCTTGGCGCCAACGAAGCCGATCTTCAGCGCCGGATTGGCCTCTTTCAGCGCCTGCGCCACCCGCACATCCGAAGCGAACGACGGCGTGGAGGTATGAATAACGCACAGCTCATGCCGGCGCGCTTCGTCCAGCACGGGCTCGATCCCGATCTGCGCCGGCGGTGCGTCGATCAGCTTGCTGCCCTCCACCAGGGCTGCCGGCTGCGCCAGCCAGGTTGGATACCAGAATGACCGGATCTCGCGCCTGGCCTGATACCGCGAGCCCGCGCCGCCATCGAACCCGTTGAAGGACGGCGGTTGCAGGAACAGCGTCTTCATCATTGCGGTCTCAATCCCTCTCCTGGCCGGCGGCCACCCTCGCGGGCCGATCGGCGTGCAACCGGTAGCCGCGCCATTCCACCTGCAGCCCGGCGTAGCTGACGATCATCACGGCCACGGACATAAGCTCCCGCAGCGGCAGAAGCCATAGCCACGGCGCCGGCAAACGCCCGGTGCGAGCGGACAGCGCGTGATCCACACCCCACGCGGCGATGGCACGCACCGCCCAGGCAACCGCAAGGCACAGCCAACTCCACAGCGCGACAGGCGCGAGGACAACCGCCAGCAACGCCCAGAAGATCGGGTATTGCAGCACCGAGGCGGCAAACGGCACGGGCGCCAGCCGCCGGATGGTCCTCGCCCAGCGCAGCTCATGACGGAACAGGTCGGCGACGCGGCGCTCCGGCACGGTCGTCAGTGGCACTGTATCGGCCAGCGCCACCGATAGCCCGACGCCCTGCACCAGTCGCCCCAGCACGTTGTCGTCGGCCAGATGCTCGACCAGCGCCTGGAACCCACCGATCCGCCGCAGCGTGTCCCGCCGCAGCATCATCGTCGCGCCCAGGCAATCCTGCCGGCCCATCGCCCGCGCCAGCAGGGCTCCTGGCAGGAAGCTATGGGTGATCTGAGAAGCGCCGAGCATGGACGGGATGCGGCGCTCGACCGGCAGGCCGGCATACAGCGTCGTCACCAGCCCGATGCCAGGCGACTCCATCGCCGCGACCAGCCGATCCAGGTAGTCGGGCTGCACGTGCAGGTCGGAATCCGCGATCACCAGCAGGTCGTGCCGTGCCGCCGGCAACATGTTGATCAGGTTGCCCACCTTGCGGTTCCGCCCGTGCCGGGCCGCATCGACCACCAGCGCAAGCTCGCGGCTCGGATAACGCGATTGCAGGCGGCGGACCACCGCGGCGGCCGGATCGGCGGGGTCCTGCACGCCGAAAACTACCTGAAACACGGGATAGTGCTGGCGGCACAGGCTTTCCAGCGCCTCCTCTAGCCCCGGCTCGTCGCCATGCAGCGGCTTCAGGATGGTGACTGGCGGACAGGCTCGGGCCGCTCGGGAAGGCCGTGCCGCGAACCGCATAACCGCGACCCACCCGGCCACACATTGCGCCGTGGCGACCGCGGCAAGCAGCCCGGCAATCGCGGCCAGGGCGAGCATCTGCCACTCCTGGCCCTCTCCGTCATGGCCGGGCTTGGCCCGGCCATCCATGTCTTTCCGTTGCGGCATGAAGACGTGGATGGCCGGGCCGAGCCCAACCATGACGGAGAGGGATGGGCCAAGCCCGGCCATGACCGAAGGGGCCGCCGAGCTGGCCGCGAGAAATCCGGTCAGGACGGAGTCGCGGCATCCGGAACCTCATCCGGCGCTGGCCGCTTGCATCGCCGCGTCTTCCAGCCCTAGCGCCGAGACCGCCGCGGCCACGATGTCTTTGGCCGTCAGCTTGGCCAGCGTGAGCTGCTTCGCCTGTGAATCATGGTCGATGAAGATGTCCGGCAGCACCATCGGCCGCACCTTCAGCCGGCGATCGAGCAGTCCCTTCCAGGCCAGATGATGCAGCACCGCCGACCCAAACCCGCCGATCGAGGCTTCCTCGATCGTGATCAGCACCTCGTGGTGCCGCGCGAGCTGCTCGATCAAGGCGGTGTCCAGCGGCTTGGCGAACCGCGCATCGACCACGGTGGCGGGCAGGCCCCGGGCGGCCAGCTCATCGGCCGCCTTCATCGAATCGGCTAGGCGAGTGCCAAGCGACAGGATGGCGATGCTGTTGCCCTCCCGGATCACCCGGCTCTTGCCGATCGGCCAGACCTCCGGCGTTGCCGGCAACGGCACGCCCACGCCCTCGCCCCGCGGGTAGCGGAAGGCGCTCGGCCGGTCGTTGATGGCAACAGCGGTCGCGACCGCATGCACCAGCTCGGCCTCGTTCGCCGGCGCCATCAGCACGAAGCCGGGCAGGCAGCCGAGATATGTCACATCGAAACTGCCGGCATGGGTGGCGCCATCGGCGCCGACCGGACCGGCGCGGTCCATCGCGAAGCGCACCGGCAGGCCCTGAATGGCCACGTCATGCACCACCTGGTCATAGGCGCGCTGCAGGAACGTGGAATAGATCGCACAGAACGGCTTCATCCCCTCGCACGCCAGGCCGGCGGCGAAGGTGACCGCGTGCTGCTCGGCAATGCCAACATCGAAGCACCGGTCCGGGAAGCGCTTGCCGAACTTGATCAAGCCCGGTGCCGGACGGCATCGCCGCGGTGATGGCGATGATGTCGGGGTCCTTTCCGCCTGGGCGATCAGCGCGTCGGCAAACACCTTTGGTGTAGGCGGGCGGGCCTGGCGGCGCCTTGGCCTGCTCGCCGGTGATGACGTTGAACTTGGAGACGCCGTGATAGCTTGTCGGCGGAGTTCTCCGCGAGCGGGTAACCTTTGCCCTTATTGGTGATGGCGTGGACCAGGATCGGCCCCTGCTCGTCGGCCTCGCGCACATTGCGCAGGACGGGCAGCAGATGGTCGAGATTATGGCCGTCGATCGGGCCCAGATAATAGAACCCCAGCTCCTCGAACAGCGTGCCGCCGGTCAGGATGCCGCGGGCATATTCCTCGGCCCGGCGCGCGGTGCGCTCGATCCCGCGCGGGAACCGCCTGGCCATCTTGATGCCGAGATCGCGCAGGCTGAGGAAGCTGCGCGAGGACATCAGCCGCGACAGATAGGCGCTCATCGCGCCCACCGGCGGAGCGATGGACATGTCGTTGTCGTTGAGCACGACGATCAGGCGCGGAGTGCCGGTCGCCGGCATTGTTCATGGCCTCATAGGCCATGCCGGCGCTCATCGCCCCGTCACCGATCACGCAGTTACGACGTTGCGCCATCACGTCGCGCTCGCCGCGCAGCATTTTTCAGGTCACGCGCCACCGCCATGCCGAGGCCGGCGGAGATGGACGTGGAGGAGTGGGCGGCGCCGAACGGGTCGTATTCGCTCTCCGCTCGCCGGGTGAAGCCGGACAGCCCGCCGCCCTGACGCAGCGTGCGCGATGCGGTCGCGCCGGCCGGTCAGGATTTTGTGCGGATAGGCCTGATGCCCGACATCCCATAGCAGCCGGTCATGCGGCGTATCGAATACCGCGTGCAGGGCAACAGTAAGCTCCACCACGCCAAAGCGGAGCCGAGATGGCCACCGGTGACGGAGACCACGTCGATGGTTTCCGCGCGCAACTCATCCGCCAACTGCCGCAACTGCTCCGGCGAGAAGTTGCGCAGATCGGCGGGAGTGCGGACGCGATCGAGCAGCGGTGTTCTGACAGGACTCATGCTGTTCAGCTCCGACGCGACACGACATGTGCGGCGAGATCGCGCAACAGCCGTGCGCGCTCACCGTAGCTTTCAAGATGGCGGGCGGCCTGGCGGGCCAGCAGCTCCGCCTGGGCCCGGGCCCGTTCCGGTCCGAGCACGGCGACCATCGTGGCCTTGCCCGCCGCGGCATCCTTGCCGGCGGTTTTGCCGAGTCTCCTCCGTGCTGCCCTCGGCGTCCAGCAGGTCGTCGGCGATCTGAAAGGCAGCGCCGAGATCGCGGCCATAAGCCGCGAGATGATGCCGTTGCGCCAGCGAGGCGCGGCCCATGATGGCGCCCGACTCGGCGCTGAACTGGATCAGCCGCCCGGTTTTCAGCGCCTGCAGCCGGCTCACCTGCGCGGCGTCGAGTTGCTGGCCCTCGGTGACCATGTCGATCATCTGTCCACCCACCATGCCGCGCGCGCCCACCGCGGCACCGAACGCCGCGATCAGCTCGCAGCGGGCCTGCGGATCCGAATGGGTGTCCGGCTCGGCCAGAAGCTCGAAGGCGCGGGCCTGCAGCGCGTCACCGGCGAGGATGGCGGTGGCTTCGTCGAAGGCGCGATGTGTGGAGGGTTTGCCGCGGCGCAGGTCATCGTCGTCCATGGCCGGCAGGTCGTCATGCACCAGGGAATAGGCGTGCAGCATCTCGATGGCGGCGGCAACGCGGGCAGCGGAGGTCTCCGAGACCCTGAACAAGGCGGCGCTTTCCATCGCCAGGAATGCCCGCAGCCGTTTGCCGCCCCCAAGGGCCGCGTAGCGCATCGCCTCGGCAAGCTGTGCCTCTGCGCCTTCCGGTCGCGGGAGCAGTGCATCGAGGGCGGCCTCGACGGTACGTCGCGCCGCGGGCCAGGGCGGCATGCAGGTCGTTCCTGTTCAAGACCACGGTCATGCCCGAACCCACTGTTGCCGAATCCCCATTCTTTCCGGGCTAGCAGGGGCATATCGTGTGGGGCCAGCCCGGTTGCCGTGTTGGAGCATATGCTGTGTCTCTCCTGTTGCAAACGCGCCACAGATATGTCGGTATGCTGTGCCCAATACGCAAAATGGCTGCCCAGCCGGTGGTTCCTTAACCATCTTGCTGCGGCCGATGGTTCGGCCAAGCCACCTCGGCGACCTCGATCGTTCGACGTCATAGCATTGCCGAACCGATAGGCAGATGGCATATCCCGGCGGCTATCCACGTGGTTGCCTGGTGTTTCTCGCGGCTGGAGGTGAATGCATGCTGCGCGTGGTGCTGGCGCAGCCCCGCGGTTTCTGCGCCGGGGTGGAGCGGGCGATCGAGATCGTTGAGCGGGCGCTGCGGAAATACGGTCCGCCGATCTACGTTCGTCACGAAATCGTGCATAACCGTCACGTGGTTGAAGATCTTCGGACTCGCGGAGCCGTTTTCGTCGATGAGCTGGATGAGATCCCGTCCGGCGCAATGACCATCTTTAGCGCGCATGGCGTGGCGAAGCGGGTTGAAGACCTGGCTCGCGATCGCGGATTGCCGGTGATCGATGCAACCTGTCCGCTGGTCGCCAAGGTCCACAACGAGGGTCGGCGCTATGCCGGTCAGGGACGCGAGATCGTGCTGGTGGGCCATGCCGGCCATGCCGAGGTGGAAGGCACGATCGGCCAGATCCAGGGCAAGGTGCATCTGGTTCAGACCGCCGCGGACGTCGAGCGGCTGGAGGTCGGCGATCCGGAGAAGCTGGCCTATATCACTCAGACTACGCTCTCGGTGGACGACACGCGCGGCATCATCGCGGCCCTGAAGGCGCGTTTCCCGGCCATCATCGGCCCGGATGTACGGGATATCTGCTACGCGACCCAGAACCGCCAGCAGGCGGTGCGGGAGCTGGCCGGCGTGGTCGATATGATCCTCGTGGTGGGCTCCCGAAATTCCTCCAATTCCAATCGGTTGCGCGAGATCGGCGAGGAGCTTGGCAAGCCCGCCTACCTGATCGATGACGCCGACGCGTTGCAGCCGGGCTGGTTCGAGGGTGTGGAGTTGGTGGGGGTGACGGCGGGCGCCTCCGCGCCGGAGACATTGGTGCAGGGCGTACTGGAAGGCTTGCGCCAGTTCGGAGAGATCGACATCTCGACGCATGAAGGCGTGGCCGAGGATGTGCGGTTCCGCTTCCCGGCGCAGTTGCCGAGCTGCGGCAGACTGAAGGATTGTGGCATGGCCGTTCCGTTGAACCAGGCGATCCGTGTCGGGGCCTATGTGCTGAAGCAGCACATGATCGGGCGGAAACGCTATCCGCTGGTGCTGATGCTGGAGCCTTTGTTCCGCTGCAACCTGGCCTGCGCCGGGTGCGGCAAGATCGACTACCCGGCGGAAATCCTGAACCAGCGGCTTTCGGTGGCGGAATGCCTGGAAGCGGTGGACGAGTGCGGCGCGCCGGTGGTGGTGATCGCCGGGGGCGAGCCGCTGCTGCACAAGGAGATCGACCAGGTCGTTGAAGGCGCGGTGGCGCGCAAGAAGTTCGTGATCGTGTGCACGAACGCGCTGCTGCTGGAAAAGAAGATGCACCTGTTCAAGCCGGGGCCGTATTTCACCTGGTCGGTGCACCTGGACGGCGACCGCGAGGACCATGACCGCTCGGTGTGCCAGGACGGCGTGTATGACCGTGCGGTCGCGGCGATCCAGGCGGCCAAGCAGGCCGGGTTCCGGGTGATCATCAATGCCACGCTGTTCGACAACGCGGTGCCGGAGCGGATCGCCGGGTTCTTCGATGACGTGATGGAGATGGGGGTGGACGGGATCAGCGTGTCCCCCGGGTATGCCTATGAACGGGCGCCAGACCAGCAGCATTTCCTGAACCGTCGGAAGACGAAGGAATTGTTCCGCTCGATCTTTGCCCGCGAAGGCAAAGGCAAGTCGAAGCGGAAATGGGCGTTCAACCAGTCTTCCATGTTCCTGGACTTCCTGGCCGGCAATCAGACCTTCCATTGCACGCCATGGGGCAACCCGACGCGGACCTATTTCGGCTGGCAGAGGCCGTGTTATTTGCTGGGCGAAGGGTTATGCGAAGACGTTTCCGCGAGTTGATGGAAGAGACGGACTGGGATCGGTACGGGACCGGGAATTACGAGAAATGCGCCGATTGCATGGTGCATTCCGGGTATGAGGCGACGGCGGTGACGGAGACGATCCGGCAAGCCCTGGCGGGCCGCCGCGCAGGTGGCCCGGGGGATTCGGACTGACGGGTCCGATGGCGCCGGATATCTCGTTGGAGGGTCAGCGGCCGGCGGAATACGTGTTCAGCCGGCACGTGGAGCAGGCGATGGCTCGGCTGCGGCATAAGCCTCGGGGTCAGGCGGCGGAAGCGGGGGATTGAGGGTCGGCGGCTGTGTGTACAACGGGGCGTTTTGGGGCGCCGTTAGTTGTACAACAGGGCAGTTTGGGGCGTCGTTGGTTGTACAACCGGGCCGTTTGTGGTA
Organism: uncultured Pseudomonadota bacterium; assembly: GCA_963810715.1. Taxonomy (GTDB): domain Bacteria; phylum Pseudomonadota; class Alphaproteobacteria; order Acetobacterales; family Acetobacteraceae; genus DATDIC01. The sequence continues at coordinate 261,953 of CAWEOZ010000011.1, forward strand.
CGATCAGTTGTACAATTGCGCCCCCTTGGGATGCATGTGAAACTAGCGCCTGGAAATTGCCAATTCTCAAATTCGTTTGAACTCGGTCCGGCGACAGTCACGATTTTCGTAGTGTGAAATTTACGCTGAGGAGCGGAATCAGGCGGGCCCGAAAAGAGGAGGGCGGCCCGTAGGCCGCCTCCGATTTGGTGCGCCCGTAAGCGCTTGTTAACGGATGCCCGCGTTTCCCCATCGGCTAAGAAGGGTCGGCATCCATATTAATCTTGCTCCGCAAGGGTCTCGGAGTCAAGGTCTGATGCATGCACAGCGCGTATCGGCTCGGGCTCGACCTAGGCGCCAATTCCATTGGCTGGGCGGCCCTGTTGCTGGATTCCAGCGATCATCCGTCCGGTCTGCTCGACCTTGGGGTGCGCGTTTACCCTGACGGACGCAACCCAAAGGATGGAAGCTCGCTGGCAGCGCAACGACGCGGTCCCCGTGGCATGCGGCGCAATCGGGACCGCTATCTGCGGCGGCGCTCCAGGCTGCTGAATGCCCTGAGCCGCTTCGGGCTGATGCCAACAGAGGAACTCGCCCGGCACGACATTGCAGTGCTCGATCCTTACGTTCTGCGAAGGAAGGCGCTGCACGAGCGATTGACAGATTTTCAGCTTGGCCGGATTTTGTTCCATTTGAACCAGTCGCGCGGTTTCAAGTCAAACCGAAAGGTTGATCGGGCATCAAACAACGAAGGTGGCCTGATCAAAGATGCAGCAGCAAACACGCTGGCTGCGCTGGCGCGGGAAGGCCATCTCACGCTCGGCTCATGGCTGGCGGAGCGCCACGCTGCCAAACGCGGCGTTCGTGTCCGTCTTGCCGGTAGCGGCAAAAGTGCTGCCTATCCCTTCTACCCGACGCGGGAGATGATCCAGCACGAGTTCGACACGATCTGGACCGCTCAGTGCGCCTGGAACCCGCGCCTGACGGGCCAGATGGGCGTTGAGCTGCGATCCATCATCTTCCATCAGCGCGAACTCAAGCCGCAGCCGGTCGGCAAGTGCTGGCTTGAACCGGAAGAACTGCGAGCCCCGCGGGCGCTACCGACCGCCCACCGAGCGCGCATCGCGCAGACGCTCGCTCACTTGCGCATCCAGTTGCCTGGCATGCCCGAGCGGCCACTTTCGGATAAGGAGCGCAGCATTTTATCGTCACTGCTCTATCGGGGCAGCGATCTGACGTTGGACAAGGTGCGGGATAAGCTGCCTGGGCTTCCCGCGGAAGCGGATTTCAACACCCGGGAAGATAAGCTGGTTGGTTGTGACACGGCGAAGCGCCTTGGAGCCAAGAAGGCTGCTGGCGCGGAATGGCATGGGCTGGATCTCGCTGCGCAAAATGCCGCAGTATACGCGATCCTGGAGTCCGAAAACGACGAAGCAGCCACCGAGACTCTGCTGAGTCTCGGCTTGTCCCGACAGGCGGCGGAGTGCATCGCCGGGGCATTGCTGGCCGACGGCCATGCCGCCCTGTCCGCCAAGGCACTGAGCAAAATTCTCCCGCATCTTGAAGCAGGCATGCGTTACAGCGACGCGGTCCGTGAAGCGGGGTATCGTCACCACTCCGATCGGCGCACGTGCGAGAAATCCGATCGATTGCCGTATTACGGTCAGGTTCTTGCGGAGCGTATCGGCACCGGCTCGGGCGACGAGGCCGACCCGGAAGAACGACGCCTCGGACGCGCGCCAAATCCCACGGTCCATGTCGCCCTGAACGAGCTTCGGCGCGTGATCAATGACGTGATCGAGCGCCACGGACCTCCGGCGCAGATCGTGGTGGAGACGCTGCGCGATGTTGGCCGATCCAAGAAACAGCGCGAGGAGTATGAGAAGGTCCAAAAGAAAAATCGGGAAGCGAACGACCGCCGGCGTGACATGCTGACCGAGATGGGGCAGCGGATCAATTCGGACAACCTGATGCGCTTGCGACTTTGGGAGGAGCAGGCGACCGACTGCAAGAACCGTGTCTGTCCGTATTCGGGGAGAATTATCACCGCGCGCGCCGCGCTATCGGAGGAGATTGAAGAGGATCACGTCCTGCCATTCGCAACGACGCTGGACGATGGGGCGGCTAACCGGATTCTGGTCACACGGGAGGCCAACCGCGCCAAATCGCACCAAACACCACATGCGGCGTTCGGCGCATCAGCGGATTGGCCCGCAATACTTGAGCGAGCGGCGCTGCTGCCGGCCGAGAAGCGGTGGCGCTTCCAGCCCGACGCGCTGGAGAAGTTTGCCCGCAACGGGGACTTCCTGGCACGCCATCTGACGGACAGCGCGACCATTGCACGCTGGGCGGTGGAATATCTCGATGTGCTTTGTCCCGGCAACGTATGGTCCACGCGCGGGCGCTTGACCGATCTGCTCCGTCGGGCGCTTGGCTTGAGTCCGGCCGCGCTGCTGGGCAAGGAGGGCGAGCGGAAATCACGTCTTGACCAGCGGCATCACGCAATCGATGCGGTGGTGGTGGCGCTGATTGACAGTTCGCTTTTGCAACGGCTGACCCGCGCCGCGCAGCGGGCCGATGCCGTCGGGGAACGCCTGTTGGCGGAGTTCGATCCGCCATGGGACGGATTCGTGGACCAGGTACGCAGGGCCCTGGGACGGATGATCGTCTCCTACAAGCCGGACACGGGATGGCAGGGCGCGCTGCACAACGATACCGCGTATGGCCCGATCGCCAACGCGGGCAACAAGGGTCCGAACGTGGTTGTGCGGCGTCCATTGGAGACTCTGCGACCTGGTCGCCCGAAGATGCGACGATGAGGGTTCGGGATCCCGCGCTGGCCGCCAAGGTTGCGGCAGCGTTGGCGCCAGCGGATATCGCCGCCCGGAAAACCGCTCTGGCGCAACTGCGTCATCCGGTCACAACCACGGTTCGGCGGGTCCGTACGGTCGAGCGGCTGGATGGCACGCAGCCCATTGTCGACCGGCGAACCGGCAAAACGTACAAGTTGGTCAAGCGCGACAGCAACCATCGTGCGGAGCTGTGGCGTCTACCCGACGGCGCACTGAAAGTGATCGTGGTACCGACGTTCAATGCGGCGCGGGAGGTGGAGGCGAAACGGCTTGGCACGCAGCCGCCTGAGTTGCGGCCACACCCGGCAGCGAAGCTGCTGATGCGCCTGTACAAGAACGACGCGATCGCGTTCGGGAACGACGGCACGCGACAGGTGATGCGGGTCGTCAAAATGAGAGAGGGCCAAATCACGCTGGCGCCGCATTTTGAGGGTGGCAACCTGAAGGCGCGGGACGCGGCAAAGGACGATCGCTTCCAGGACGTTTACGCCAGCGCCCAGCGGCTGCGTGCCGAGAAGGCTCAGAAGCTTCGCGTCAGCCCGGGGGGTCGTGTTCTGGCTGGCTCCGCGATGCTTTCATGAACCTCTCGCCGCTTGGGCGGATCGTGGAGATTGCCGAAGATGGGCGGCATCTTGCAAAGCAGCGTGGATTCGTGGTGGTCAGCGCGGCAGGCGCCGAGGTGGGCCGCGTGCCGCTGGACGACATCGCGGCGGTGATCGCCACATCACCTGCCACGACGGCAAGTTGCGCCTTGCTGGCAGAGCTTGCGGAGCGAGGAATTCCGTTTGTCCTTTGCGGACGGAACTATTCGCCGGCGGGTCTGCTGTGGCCGGTGTCCGGGCACCACGCGCAGCAACGCCGGATGGAGGCGCAGCTCGACCGGAGCCGGGCGATGGGGCCCAATTTGTGGGCCGACATCGTATGCGCCAAGGTGAAGCGACAGGGTTGGGCCTTGGCAAAGAGCGGACAACCTGCGGGAGCATTCTCCAGATTGGCGCGACTGGTTCAGCCGGGCGATCCGGGCAATATCGAGGCCCAGGCGGCCCGGCGATATTGGCCGCTCTTATTTGGCAAGGAATTCCGTCGCGATCCGAACACCGCCGGATTGAACAGTGTGCTGAACTACGGCTATGCCGTGCTGCGCGGGGCTGCTGCACGCGCCATCGCAGCTGCTGGGTTGCATCCGGGCTTGGGCATTTTTCATCGTCACCCGCTCAATGCGATGCCACTTGCGGATGACCTGATGGAGCCATTCCGGCCGGTGGTGGACCTGGTGGGGCGAACGATATGGCTGAGCGGATCGATGGATCTCAGTGCGTCGCTGAAACGCGAGTTGGTCGAGTGTACTGAGCTGTGAAGAGCACACGGATGTCGGCCGCTCACCGCTTTCCACCTGTTTGCTCCGGCTGGCTGCGAAGTTCTGCGGAGAGCTTTCTGACCGGAAAGCCAGGATTGGTGTTTCCGATCATCGAAGGCGGGAGGACGCTCGATCCGGAGGACGCGTAACCCGCCACTTTCGGCGTATCGGTTCATGTGGCTGCTGGTAATGTTCGATCTGCCGGTCGGCACCAAGGCCGAGCGCCGGGCGGCAACGAAATTTCGGGAGTGGCTGCTGGAGCAGGGGTACGAGATGAGCCAGTTCAGCGTTTACATGCGCTTCTGTGCCGGGAAGGAGCAGGTGGACCGGCGGGTTCGGGAGATTGCCAGGAGCCGCCCCTTGAAGGGACGCGTTCACATACTGGCAGTGACGGATCGGCAGTTCGAGAACATGGTGGTTTTCCGCAACAAGGATAGACGGCGAGGTCCCATAGCCCCCGGGCAACTGGAGCTTTTCTGATCGATTTGGCACTCCATCCCGGCAAAAGCCCGTTTCGTACAAGGGCTTAGCCGGGAATGGAGTTTAGCCGATGGGGAAACGCGGGCCAACCGCAACACGGATACGCCGAGCGTGGCGCGAACGCGGTGCCTGATGAAGTTTAGCCGATGGGGAAACGCGGGCCAACCGCAACGGTGAGCACGCGATGAGCCGGTTGTGCCGAGTTTAGCCGATGGGGAAACGCGGGCCAACCGCAACGAGGGTTCGAGCCAGGCCAGCGGCATCGTAGTTTAGCCGATGGGGAAACGCGGGCCAACCGCAACGGCCATCCCGACCACGATGAGCCGGTGGAGTTTAGCCGATGGGGAAACGCGGGCCAACCGCAACCCCATGACTGCGACAGGGCGACCGGCATCTATAGTTTAGCCGATGGGGAAACGCGGGCCAACCGCAACCGAGGTTGTAGATCATGCGGCGAAGTTGGAGTTTAGCCGATGGGGAAACGCGGGCCAACCGCAACCGGCTTTGACGGTTGTCGATCTGGCGGCCCCGAGTTTAGCCGATGGGGAAACGCGGGCCAACCGCAACATCACTCAGTTCTGTGAGCGCAGGGCTGGAGTTTAGCCGATGGGGAAACGCGGGCCAACCGCAACATCCCGGCAACGTGCCTTGCAGCGGCATGGAGTTTAGCCGATGGGGAAACGCGGGCCAACCGCAACCTGCAGCATCCAGCGCCTTCAGCGTGCCGTTAGTTTAGCCGATGGGGAAACGCGGGCCAACCGCAACATGAGTTGCGAATGGCATGACGCCTCGATAGTTTAGCCGATGGGGAAACGCGGGCCAACCGCAACGCGAATGGAGTGCAACGGCTGGAAGCCCAGAGTTTAGCCGATGGGGAAACGCGGGCCAACCGCAACGACTTTATCCCGTCAGTCGCCTGGGCGCAGAGTTTAGCCGATGGGGAAACGCGGGCCAACCGCAACCGACACGCAGTGATCCTGAGCGCGAAGAAGTTTAGCCGATGGGGAAACGCGGGCCAACCGCAACGTCATCGCCGGCCGCACCGCGTCGAGGGCGTAGTTTAGCCGATGGGGAAACGCGGGCCAACCGCAACACGCGGTCTGTCGCGTCACACGGCGTCGTTATAGTTTAGCCGATGGGGAAACGCGGGCCAACCGCAACAAGTCTGCGTGGCCGCTCCGGGAAGGCCAAGTTTAGCCGATGGGGAAACGCGGGCCAACCGCAACGGATCGGCTGATCGATGCCGACGTAGCGAAGTTTAGCCGATGGGGAAACGCGGGCCAACCGCAACCGTATCGCCGAGGTTCAAGCGCGCTGCGGGCAGTTTAGCCGATGGGGAAACGCGGGCCAACCGCAACAGAGCTAGTGCGAAGTGCGCCGTCCGACGAGTTTAGCCGATGGGGAAACGCGGGCCAACCGCAACCGATGACGGCACGAGCGCGCGCGCTGCTGGCAGTTTAGCCGATGGGGAAACGCGGGCCAACCGCAACAGCACCGCTAGCAGGTTCGTTTCCAGCGTTGAGTTTAGCCGATGGGGAAACGCGGGCCAACCGCAACGGCATGTACCCGGCGCGCTTCCAGTCACAGAGTTTAGCCGATGGGGAAACGCGGGCCAACCGCAACACCGGGAAGCCGCTGATCGGTTTGTCATGGAGTTTAGCCGATGGGGAAACGCGGGCCAACCGCAACAAGTCGTCGAAGCATGGCGTCTCCTACTAGTTTAGCCGATGGGGAAACGCGGGCCAACCGCAACGGCTGTGGACGCGCGCCGCTGGCGCGATTAGTTTAGCCGATGGGGAAACGCGGGCCAACCGCAACTGAGGCAATCCGCGATGATCTTCCGCGCCAAGTTTAGCCGATGGGGAAACGCGGGCCAACCGCAACCAATAGTGCGCGAAGAACCGGGTATAGTCTAGTTTAGCCGATGGGGAAACGCGGGCCAACCGCAACTTACGATTAAAGTTCCAACGTTCACGGGAAGTTTAGCCGATGGGGAAACGCGGGCCAACCGCAACAAGGCTATCCGCCGGTGAACGCCGGCCCGGAGTTTAGCCGATGGGGAAACGCGGGCCAACCGCAACTGAACACCACAGGCGGCGTGACGGGCTCTAAGTTTAGCCGATGGGGAAACGCGGGCCAACCGCAACATGAGTGACGCCACCAGGTTGCACGCCGTTCAGTTTAGCCGATGGGGAAACGCGGGCCAACCGCAACTTCGCTGGACACAGGAATGGAGCAAATCATAGTTTAGCCGATGGGGAAACGCGGGCCAACCGCAACCCAGCCGAGATCCATCGCGAATGCCAGCAGAGTTTAGCCGATGGGGAAACGCGGGCCAACCGCAACACGGTGAAGCCGGTGGATTTCCAGCGCGACAGTTTAGCCGATGGGGAAACGCGGGCCAACCGCAACGTGTTGTAGGTCGTGCCGGAGCCGGTATAGAGTTTAGCCGATGGGGAAACGCGGGCCAACCGCAACACCTTCACCAGCATCATTACCGCACAGGTCAGTTTAGCCGATGGGGAAACGCGGGCCAACCGCAACACCGAGGGCCGGTGGGGCTTCCGGCTCCTGAGTTTAGCCGATGGGGAAACGCGGGCCAACCGCAACCTGATCTTCAAGCACTCCCGCGGCAATGGAAGTTTAGCCGATGGGGAAACGCGGGCCAACCGCAACGGGGCCGGCGGCGCGGTGTATGCAGGGTTGAGTTTAGCCGATGGGGAAACGCGGGCCAACCGCAACACGCGCATTGGACTGCACGATCGCGGCGGAAGTTTAGCCGATGGGGAAACGCGGGCCAACCGCAACGGCGACAACGCGGCCCGTCAGGTCATCCATAGTTTAGCCGATGGGGAAACGCGGGCCAACGCAACACTGTCAGCCGTGCTGCGCCAATTCGAAACTTAGGATTCAGCCCTTGACTGTCCCCACGTCACACCAGCACGCTGCGATCATCGGGCTCCAGGCCGAGCATCATGCGGCCGGCTATCTCGAACTGTATGGGCGCCGACCGGCGATGCTGAGTAACTGTATGAATGTCCCGCAGAGCACGCTCGAGCGGACAAGTGGCATAGACCGCCGATCCACCGCCCGAGAGATGCATCAGATCGACTGCGTATGCTGCGCTCCGCGTCGCATGAACGGACGCGAGCAGCAGGTCACGCCTTAGCGTATTCGGCAGATCCACATCTAAGTCGGCCAGCTCAACTATGGTGTCCGCGGTAGCGTAGAGCCACGCTCGCGCCGATCGAACCGCCGCTTCCGCCTTTGCGATGTCGGCTTGCAACACCGGTTGATTGCGCAATGCACTGGTGCGCCCAACCGGGGTCTTCGCAGTGGAAATGCCTATGATGGCATCAATGGCCCGGCGTGCGAATTCCAAGCGCAACAGCAGCGATCGGTGTGCCAATACCTCCGCTCAGCGGAAGTCGATAGAGAGGTCCTTGATGGTACTGGCTGCGCCGATCCCCGGCGCCGTTGATCCGAAACGTCATGCTCGCCGGGACGAAGACGTCTGTCACCTCAATGTCATTGCTGCCGGTGGCGCGCAGCCCGCCGGTATTCCAGGTATCATGGATAATGCTGACATCGGCGGGGATCAGGCAGCAAAGCGGAGTCGTGATGCCCGAGGGTGGTGGAGTGACGCCATCGTCTTTGCTGCTGACAATCGCGGAGAGCAGCAGCCACGCGGCATGATCGCGGCCGCTCGTGAACGGCCATCGCCCTGTCAGGCGGTATCCACCCTCTGCTTGCACCGCTATGCCCGGCGGATTGAGCGAGCCGCAAAGCAGGTCCTGCGGTCGGGCATGGATGATCGCGGCGGCTTCATCCGACATGCGCGCTGCCGCAAAGGTCGACCCACAGACCACGAAGACAACCCATGCCGCCGAAGCATCAATTCGGGCAAGCTCTTCCATCACGCGAAGCCCGGAGGCGAAATCGAGCTCCAGCCCGCCGAGCGACCGAGGCAACCACATGCTGAATATGCCGGTGTCCTTGAGCACTGCGACGGTGCGGTCGGTGAGCGTCCGCGCGCGCTCGCCAGCATCGGCTTCTGCCAACAGCACGCTTTCCAGGTTGCTCAAACTCCGCAGCAATGTCGCGGCAGGTCTGCCATGCGGATGATCTATATTCATGACCATCACTCCTTCAAGCGATTGCCTCACAAAGCTCGTGTGTCGATCCAGAACTCGGATTGTGTCGCCTAAACCCGGACGGAACGATCGGCCTTCACGGTTACGCCTGCGTCCTGCACGCTCATCGGTACACGCGGAATCGTGCGCCCTACGTAATAGGCCGCGCGCGCATCCAATCGTAATTGTGCGATATCCCGCCTCGGCGGTGCACCGAACAGTCGACCATATTCGCGACAGAACTGCGAGGGGCTTTCATAGCCGACCTGATGGGCTGCGGGCGCCGCGTCCAGCATATCGGCCAGCATCAATCGGCGCGCTTCCTGCAGCCGCAGTCGTTTCTGATACTGCAGCGGACTCATCCCGGTGACCGCCTTGAAGTTGTGATGCAGCGAGGAAGCGCTCATGTACGCGATCTGCGCCAACACCTCGATGCATAGAGACCGGGTGAAGTTCTTTCTGATCCAGTCGATCGCCTTGGAGACCTGATGCACCTGGCTGTCGGTCACGGCGATGTGCCGCAGGCGCCCACCCTGTTCTCCCGTCAGAAAGCGATACAAGATCTCGCGCTCGATCAACGGTCCGAGGACGGGGATATCCTGCGGTGTTTCGAGCAACCGTACGAGGCGGACGACTGCATCGAGAATTGCGGCCGAGAGAGGACTGACGGCCATGCCGCGTCCAATTGGCATCGGTCCTGGTTTCGGCAGGCCCGGCTCGGCCATGATGTCGCGGATCCGGCGAGGATCGATATCGAACAGGATGCCAAGATATGGCTCGTCCCGCGACGCGCGCATCACCTGGGCGATGACCGGCAGGTCAACCGATGTCACGAGACAGTGGGCGTGATCGCAGTCGAATGTGTCGTCGCCAACCATAACGCGCTTGGCGCCTTGCGCGATGAGACATAGGGCTGGTTCATAGACACCATGAAACTGGGCGCCCGGCGCAGAGCGGCGGAACAGCGTGAGTGCGGGAATGCTGGTCTGGTGCCCGCCATCGGATTTTGTAAATCGACCAACCATGGCGGCCAGTTGCCGATGCAGGCGCTGAAATTCAGCCGCCGTCGAAGACACTGAAATGTCTGGTAAATTCATCTGTTAAGTCCCAGCGTGCGCGGATAGGGATACGCCATTCGGGAAAACTGTGCGAGAACCAAGTGACAGATTTGCAGGATTGGGCAAGAAATCGACAGGATCGCGAGAACCTTCGATCAGCGGGGCGGCTGAAGGGTCACACCGTAGCGGGCATAGATCCGGCTGATCGTGCCGTCGGTGGAAAGATGGTCCAGCGCGGCGTCGATCGCCTCCCGCAACGCCGGGTCGGGATGGCGCATGCCGATACCAACGTTCCAAACGAGATCATGCTCGGCCTCGTCCGTCGCCAGCACGGTGACCGGCTGATCCGGGTGGCGGGTGTTGTAGTAGCCGGCGCTGATCGGTGACACCGCAGCGGCGGCGATCTGACCAGCGGCGAGCGCCTCCAGCATGTCGTCGTCGAAGCCGAAAACAGAGATCGGCACGTGCCTGCGATCCAGCGTCATCGCGGCGACAGACCCGCTGAGCACGCCAACCTTGGCGCCGTGATTCAGGGTCGCGAACGACGTGATCGGACTGCCGGCGGGAACCGCAAGCACCACGCCGCTGCGATAATATGGTTTCGACAGCTTGATACCGAAGTCCGGCGGAGCGTCCGGGGCGTCGATCGTATCGAGTATGATGTCGCACTCGGTACGCGGCACCTGATAGGTGATCAGGATCCAGTCCGTCGTCAGCGAGACGCCGAGCTGGCCGGCCAGGGCGCGTCCGAGTTCCACCTCGAACCCAGGCGGATTGGCGGTGCTGCTGGCGAACGGCAGTGAGTTGGGGTGCGCGCACATGCGGATGACGCCGCTTTCCCGTACCGCGTCCAGCGTCCGCGCGCGGACGGCGCCGGCACCGCCGGTGGCGAGAATTGTCAGCACGATCAGCGCGTGCCCAAGCGGCCTGTTCATTTCGGCCTCGGCTTCAAGGAACGGATGTAGTGAACGACGGCGTCGATGTCGGCGTCGCTGAAGGCAGAGCCAAAGGCGGGCATGGCCCCCTCCTTGCCGTTCTTGATGCGGTTACGGATGAAGTCATCGTCGCGCTTGGTATCCATGAGTTGCGGCCCCCTGCCGGCGGCGCGTCCACCGTCACTGTGGCACCAGCCGCAGGTGGTGGCAAAAAGTTGCTGGACGTCGAGCGTGGATTTCGGGGCGCTCTGTTGAGCGCAAGCCATGCGCGGCGCCATCGCGGACAGCAGCGACAGGATTCCCCAGGCAATTCGGCTGACGATCGGCATTCGAGTGCTTTTGACGAAACGCCGCCTGGGGCGAGCGTCGCCCCAGGCGGGTCGCGGTCCCTATTTCAGCGCATAGACGACCAGCACGCCATCATCGCGCGGCATGCTTTTGTAAGGCTCGCCAAAGGTCGGTGCGAAGTCGTCGCTGACCATGCCGCCGAAACCGGCAACCACGGCTACGTACTGCTTGCCGTTGGCGGTATAGCTTATGATGCCGCCCTGATGGCCGAGGCCGTCGCTGTGGCTCCAGAGTTCGGCGCCGCTATCGGCATCGTAAGCGTGCAGCACGCCGCGGCTATCGGGGACGAACAGCAGGCCACCGGCGGTGGTCAACAGGCTCCCCATTGGGGGTTCGGGGAAGCGGATTTCCCACTTCCTGGCGCCGGTGATCGGATCGCGGGCGTCCACGTGGCCATAGATTTCGCCACCAGGTGGCGGAACCAGCTTGAAGTTGGCGCCGATGTTGAGCTGCACGACCGGCTCGGTCACCGGCGTCGTCTTGACGACGTCAAGATCGATGCACCATTCGTTGCCGACCTTGTACCAGAGTTCCGTTTTGGGATCATAGCTGCCGGAATTCCAGCTCACGCCGCCATCTATCGCCGGACAGAGGGGTGTTGACTGTTGGCCGGCGGAGAAATCGCGCCGACCGATCAGCTCCCCGGTTTTCGGATCGATCGATTTGACGAAATTGCTGTTCTGCAGCAGGGGATAGACGTTTTGCAGCTTGAGATCGGCGTCGTAGACGAACACGTAGCCGCTCTTGTTCGGGTGCACGATGAATTTCTGGCCATCGCGATTGAGCATTACAAATTCGCCGATGGCGCTATCGAAATCCCAGGTGTCGTGCGGCAGTTCCTGGTGAAAGAATTTGAGCTGGCCGGTATCGAGGTCGAGGCCCAGCACCGAGGTGGTATACAGGTTGGTGCCGGGGCGGGAGCCGGAATTCATCCAGTCGGATCCGGCCCAGTCGTATAAAGGCGCGGGGTTGGCGGTACCCCAATAGACGGTGTTGGTGTCCTGGTCATAGGTGCCGGGCATCCAGCCGCCACCCCCGCCAGTACGCCACGAATCATTGCCCCATGTCTGCTTCGCGTCGTCGGTACCGGCGACGGTGTCGAAGGTCCATTTCACCTTGCCGGTGGCGGCATCGACACCATAGATCGGGCCGCGGCCGGGCCATTCGCCGCCCTGGCTGCCAATGACGACGGTGCCCTTGGCGTACAAGGGCGCGCCGGTGAAGCCGACAGTGAGCTTCTTGGAATCCTGGAGCTGCATATCCCAGACCGGCTTGCCGGTCTTCATGTCGAGTGCGATGAGCCGACCATCGACGGTGCCGACGAACAGCTTGCCTTCGCCGAGCGCGACGCCGCGATTGTATGGTGAGTGGGTCTGGCGGGCGACCAGCGCCTCATCCAGTTCAGGAAAATATGACCAGATCACCTTGCCGCTGCTGCCATCCAGCGCAAAGACGCGGCTATATGACCCGGTGTAATAGAGCACGCCATCGGCGGCGAGCGGCATGGATTGCAAGCCGCGTGTCGATTTGCCGGGGACGTGGATCCACGCGACAGCCAGGTTGCCAACGTTGCTGGTGTTGATCTGATCAAGGCCGCTGTAATTCCAATCCTTGTAGGAACCATGATAGCTGAGCCAGTCGTTGGGGCTGCCGGTGGCAATCCGTGCGGTGTCGATCGGCTGGGCGGAGGCCGGCAGAGGCGCCATCCACGTACCGGCGGCGAACGCCGCGCCGGCAATGAGTTTCTGTGCTGCCCTATGCATTTGTCTCTCTCCCATTGTTTTTTGCGGTGGTATTGTTTGTGTCACGGGCCCCTGGTGCGCGTGTGCCACGCGTAAGTATAGCCATATGCACGCTACTTCGCTACTATAAATCCAGGTGGTGGCGTGCCGCTACGAAACCAAATCCACAGAGGGAAGAAACGAAAATTATCGCCGTTTCGTTGTCAGAGACAGGTCCCTAAAGAGAATAAATTAGACAATGGACCATGATCGCTTCAGGTTGGAGCGATCGCACGCTTCCGCCGCCGGCGGTCCGTCTTGACCGTCCCCGGCGCGGGATAAAGAGTGGCTCGCGCCTTGGCCGCACGCGGCCATCGCAGAAATAAACAACCCGGGAGGGACCTCATGCGCCAGATCGAAATCACCCGCCGCAGCCTGGTCGCCTCTGCCGCTGTCCTGGCAACCGGCCTGCGTCCCGCGTTCGCAGCCGGAAAGCAGCTTGCCTATCTCACGCCCGGCCTCGATCTGCCGTTCTGGCGCATCCTGGCCAAGGGCATCGACGACGAGGCAAAAAAGAACGGCGGCTCCTCCACCGCCTATGACAGCCACAACTCCGCGCAGACCCAGATCCAGAATGCGCAGGACGCCATCGCCCGCAAGGTGGACGGCGATCATCATATCCCCGACCGACAGCTCCACCGCGCCGGCGGTGATCGCCGCCGCGCAACGCGCCAACATCCCCGTGGTGATCGCCGATATCGGCACCACCGGTGGCGAGTACGTCTCGTTCATCATTTCCGACAACTACCAGGGCGCATACGGAATCGGCCAGGCGCTGGGCAAGGCGATGCACGCGAAAGGCTGGCAGAACGGCACCGTCGGGCTGGTCACGATTTCGCTCGCCCGCAACAACGGCAAGGCGCGCACCAACGGATTCATGAAAGCGATGGATGAGGCCGGCATCAAGCAGGCAGCCTTGTCCCAGATGCAAACATACACCGCCGACGAGACGTTCCGGTTCGTGCAGGACATGGTCACCGCACATCCGGACATGCGCGGCCTGTTCGTCGAGACCGACCAGCCCACCCTGGGCGCCCTGCGCGCCCTGCAGGCAGCGCGGAAGGAAAACGACATACTGGTGGCCGCGTTCGATGGCATCCCGGAATTCGTCAAGCTGATCCAGGACGGCAAGATCGTCGGCTCCGGCATGCAGCAACCCTACCTGATGGGCCAGCGTTCCGCGCAGGCGATGCTGGACCACCTCGCCGGAAAAACGCCGGAGAAGCAGATCCTGGTGCCGATCGAAGTGGTTACGAGCGAGAATATCAACTCGGTGCTGCCGACCATCAAGCAGACGGTGTTCGGCGAATAGACCTGCTCGCGCTCACCGACATCTGGAAACGCTTCGGCGCCACCACGGCGCTGAGCGGTGCCGACTTCTCCCTCGCGGCCGGCGAAGTGCATGCTTTGGTGGGCGCGAACGGCGCCGGCAAGTCGACCCTGTCGCGCATCATCTCTGGGCACATCCAGCCGGATCGCGGACAGATCCTGCTGGAAGGCCGCGAAATCCGCCACGCCGGGTCACGCGAGGCGATCCGCAGCGGAATCGCCATGGTCACGCAGGAAACCTCTCTGGCACCGGACCTTTCGGTGCTGGAAAATATCATGCTGCCACGGCTCGGCATGGCCGGCGTGCCGCGCTGGAAGGTGTTGCGGCGACAGGCAGGCGCCCTGCTCGCCGAATTCGGCGAACAGACCGGGTTGCGCGCCGAAGCTCCCGTCCGCGATCTCTCGATCGGACAGCGCCAGCTCGTGGAGATTGCCAAGGCGCTGGCGCTGGACAGCCGCATCATCATTTTCGACGAACCCACCGCACCCTTGTCGCCGCATGAAAGCGAACGCCTGTTCGAGATCATTCGCGGGCTCGCCGCGCGGGGACGCGGACTGATCTTCGTCTCGCACCGGCTGGAGGAAATCTTCGCGGTGGCCGACCGCGTGACCGTGCTGCGGGAAGGCAAGGTGGTCTCCGGCGGGGTGCCCACGGCAACCCTGACGCAAGGCGAGCTGGTGCGCCTGATGGTCGGGCGCGAACTGTCCGATATCTATTCCAGCCATGCCCAGACACCCGGCGCACAGACGCGGGACACGGTTCTGAAGGTGCAGCACCTGTGCTGTCCGCCGCAGGTGCGGGACGTGTCGTTCCAGGTGAAGCAGGGCGAAATCCTCGGCCTGGCCGGGCTGGTGGGCGCCGGACGCTCGGAGACGCTGGAAACGATCTTCGGTCTGCGCCGGTCCACCGCTGGCCGGATCGAGCTGTACGGCAAACCGTTCCGCCCGCGCGGCCCGCGCGACGCCATCCGTGCCGGTATCGGCCTGGTGCCGGAAGATCGCCGACAGCAGGGCATCGTTCCCGACTTTTCGGTGCGCGAAAACCTGCTGCTGGCGCATCTCGGCGACCATGCAGGCGTCGGCCTGGGATACGCCGAACGCAACGAGACGCTGCGCCAATTGCTGGATCTGATGGAATTGCCGCAGCACCGCCTGCTCGACGCCAACATGCTGAATTTCTCGGGCGGCATGCAGCAGAAGATCATCCTCGGCCGTTGGCTGCTGCTCAATCCGCGGCTCCTGCTGCTGGACGAACCTACCCGCGGCGTGGATATCGGCACGCGCAGCAGCATCTACGCATTGCTGCGGCGGATTGCTGCGCAGGGGGTCGCCTGTGTCGTCGTGTCGTCGGATTTCGAGGAAGTCATCGGTCTCAGCGACCGCATCGTGGTGCTTAGCGACGGCGTCTTCGTCACCGACATCCCCAGCCGCCTGCTCGACATCGAAAAGCTGGCGATGTTCGCCGCCCCACGCACGTCCGCGGAGCGCACTCACACGGTGCTGACATCGCTGGTCGAGGATCTGGGCGGCGTCGCCTACTGGATCGCGATCGACCTCGGACGCGTCTATTGTTTCGACAAGGTCGGCGACGACCCCGCCGCCGATCCGGGTTTTGCCGACGGCAGCTTCCAGATGATGAAGGACACCGCCATTCCACAAGCTCTGACCGGCGATACTGACGAGCTGGTGCAAGACGGCACGCGCTGGACGTTGCTGACTCGCATCCGCGGCCGGCGCGGTCACAGCCTCGGCCAGGTCGGCCTGACCATGACCCGGGTTCCGCCCGGGTTCGACGCGGCGGCACTGCGCCGGCGCATCGAAGCGACACTCTCCGTTCCCGCCCAGGCCGCATGAGCGCACGTACCGGCGACTCGCGCACCCGCGCGCCGCTTCGGCTGCTGGCGAACCAGATCGAGCTGCGGATGATCCTGCTGATCATCCTGGTCATGGCGTGCCTGTCACTGATCTCGCCCTATTTCCTGACCGTCAGCAACCTGTTCAACGTCATGGACCAGTCGGTCGTGGTCGGGATGGTGGCGCTGGGCCAGACGCTGGTGATCCTGATCGGCGGGATCGACCTCTCGGTGGGATCGCTGGCCGGCGTGACCGGCATCGTGCTCGGCCTCGTCAGCCGCGGACATGGGCTCGCCGCCGGCGTTGTTGCCTGCCTGCTGGCGGGTGCCTTCGCCGGGCTGCTGAACGGGATCGTGATCACCTACGGGCGGGTGGCCGCTTTCGTCGTTACACTCGGTATGATGTCGATCGGCCGCAGCATGGCCTATGTACTGAGCAATGCGAGCTCGATCACCGATCTGCCGCCGGCCATCGGCGATATCTCCAGCGATACGGTTGCCGGCGTGCCGCTGAACTTCATTTGCCTGATCATCATGTACGCGTTGTGCTGGTGGTTCCTGACCTACGGCAAGGGCGGGCGCACGCTCTATGCCGTCGGCTCCAATGTTGAAGCGGCACGCGTCGCCGGACTGTCGATCGCCTTCTGGAGCGTGCTGGCCTACGTCGCCTCGGGCGTGATGAGCGCGGTGGCCGCAATCTTCCTGGCCTCCCGGGTGCTGTCCATAGACCCGATCGGCGGGGCAGGGCTGGAACTGGATGCGATCGCCGCCGTTGTCATCGGTGGGGCAAGCCTGTTCGGCGGCCGAGGTTCGATCATCGGCACCCTGGCGGGCGTGTTCATCATGGTATTCATCCGCAACGGGCTCAATCTGCTGAACGTGTCGCCCTACTGGCAGGGCACCGCGATCGGCTCGATCATCATTGCGGCCGTGCTGGTGGAGCGTTTATTGAGTCGCTCGCCAGGACAAAGATGAGAAGTTCACTCGCAGGATTGGTCTGAATCGACAATATGGGTTAGAGCGTCGCCGGAATCCTGGCATTTCGTTGCATGGAGCTTGCGCTTTGATGATCCGTTATCGCTGCCTGGGCGCTGCAGCCCTGCCTTGCACTGCGAGCTGAGCGGCGGAATTGCGGTGGTTCAAGCATCTCGCCCCGCTGTTGCTGCTGGGGGCGATCGGGGTCGGGCTCTGGCAGAGCGGTCTGCTCGGTGAACTGAGCTGGGGTTCGCTCGCCCGTCACCAGGCGACCCTGCTGGGCGCCGTAGGCGCCAATCCGCTGCTGGCCGGGGCGATTTACGTGGTGACCTATGCACTGCTCGTGGCGCTGTCGGTGCCCGAAGGGGCCGTGGTGACGGCGGCCGGCGGGCTGCTGTTCGGAACGTTGGTGGGCGGCGCGCTCGCGGTAGTGGGCGCCACTATCGGGGCGGTGATCCTGTTCCTGGTGGCCCGCACGGCGTTCGCCGAGGTGATGGCGCGGCGGGCGCGCGGCCTGATCGAGCGCATCCGGCCGCGACTCCAGCGGGACGGATTTCAGCTACCTGCTGGCGCTCCGGCTGGTTCCGGCGGTGCCGTTCTGGCTGGTAAACCTGGGCGCGGCGCTGTGCGGCATGCGGCTATTCCCCTACGCCACGGCCACTGCGCTGGGCATCATTCCGGCCACCTTCGTGTTCGCCTGGATCGGTGAAGGGCTGGGATCGGTGCTCGCCGCCGGGGGTAAGCCCGACCTGACGCTGATCTTCTCCCCCCGGATCCTGGGCCCCCTGCTGGCCCTCGCGGCGCTGGCGCTGATGCCGGTCTGGGCACGCCGGTTCCGTCGCGACGGATAAGGCGGATGCCCCGCTGGGAGCTGCCCTCCTGGGAGCTGCCCTCCTGGGATCTTGTGGTGATCGGTGCCGGCGCGGCGGGGCTTTCAGTCACGGCAGCGGCGGCCCAGCTCGGCCTGCGGGTGGCGCTGATCGAGCGGGACCGCATGGGCGGGGACTGCCTGAACACCGGCTGCATCCCCAGCAAGGCGCTGCTGGCAGCGGCTCACGCGGCAGAGGCGGCGCAGCGAGCGGCGTCATTCGGCGTGCCGGCAACCGTGCGTGTGGACTGGGACGCGGTGCGCGCGCACGTGCAGGGCGTGATCGCGGCGATTTCCCCGGCCGATTCCGAGGCGCGGTATCGCGCCCTGGGTGCCACCGTAATCCGCGGCGAGGCGCGCTTCGTCGCACCGGACACGGTGGCCGTCGGCGATGAGCACCTACCGGCCCGCCGGATCGTGATCGCCACCGGCAGCCGTCCGGTGGTGCCCCCGATCGAGGGGCTCGACCGCATTCCCTTCCTCACCAACGAGACGCTGTTCGCGCTCGCCGACAAGCCGGACCATCTCCTGATCCTCGGCGGCGGCCCGATCGGGCTGGAAATGGCCGACGCGCATGCCGGGCTCGGGTGCCGGGTTACCGTGGTGGAAGCGGGTTCGATTGCCGGCAAGGAAGACGAGGAGCTGGTGCGGGGCCTGCGGATGGCCCTGGCGGCACGCGGTGTGACATTTCGGGAAGGCGCGACCGCGCGGGCGGTCGAGCCCGGGCCCGTGCTGCTGCTGCAGGATGGCAGCCGGATTGCCGGAAGCCATCTGCTGGTGGCCGTGGGGCGCCGGCCCGACCTTGCGTCGCTCGACCTGCGCAGCGGGGCCGTGCGCGCCACCCCGCACGGAATCGCCACCGACAACGGGCTGCGCAGCATCACCAACCGCCGCGTGTTCGCCGTCGGGGATGTCGCCGACCCTCAGGGGATCGGGCCACGCGCCTTCACACATGTCGGCAGCTATCACGCCGGCATCGTGATCCGCCGTGCCCTGTTCCGGGTACCGGCGAGGATCGACTACCGCGCCTTGCCGCGCGTGACCTACACCAGCCCGGAACTGGCCCAGGCGGGCGCGACCGAGGCAGAAGCACGGGCCGCCGGCCACCGAGTCGAGGTGCTGCGCTGGCCGCTGGCGGACAACGACCGCGCGCAAACGGAGCGGGATCCGGCCGGGCTGGTAAAGCTGGTGGTGGAACGCGGACGGGTGATCGGCGCCGGCATCCTGGCACCGCATGCCGGGGAGATGATCACCGCCTGGACGCTGGCAATCGAGCGGCGTGTGCCACTGTCTGCCCTGGCGGGGCTTATCGTTCCCTACCCCACGCGCTCGGAAGCGGCAAAACGGGCGGCGGGCAGCTTCTATCTTGCCCGGCTGTTCGCGCCACGGACCAAGCGGCTGGTCCGCGCCCTGTCACGGCTGCCCTGATCGAACCAGGTACTGAGATATCGTGCCCGGACCCAATCCGGTCGGCTCTATTCCTCCACCGAAGCGATCGATGCCATGCCGACCCGGTTCAGGCGGGAAATCATCGGTGCCAACGCCGGGCACAAACCGTGGGGCATGTATGAGTTCGCGGTAACCGCCCCGGACGGAACACCGGTATGCATTGGCCGGCCGATTGCCCGGTTGCGGCCAATTGACCCATAAAGCATGTGACGACAGCAGCGGCAGGAGGGGGCCCGGCGCATGGAGATGGACCTGGTCGAGTGGGTGATCGTGGCGATCGGAATCCTGGTGGCGATTGCCGGGCTTTTCATCGCCGATGCGGGTGGCGGCGTGTATGGGCTCGGTCTGGCCATCTTCGTCGTGGCAGTGGTTTTCGTGCTGTGGTTCATCAAGCGGCATTTCGACCGCAGCGACGCCGCGAGGCACTGAGATGGCCGCAACCGGCTGGGACCCTGGACAATATCTGCGGTTCGCCGATGAGCGGCTGCGCCCGGCGCTCGATCTGCTGGCACAAGTGCCGCTGGAATCGCCGCAGCGCGTCGTCGATCTGGGCTGTGGCGCCGGGAACGTCACCACGATCCTGAAGCGGCGTTTTCCGGCGGCCGAGGTGATCGGCGTCGATGGTTCTGCGGCGATGCTGGAAAAAGCCCGCGCCGTGGCACCGGATTGCCGCTTCGTGCAGGCCGACATGGCGGCCTGGGAACCGGAAGCGCCGCCTTCGCTGATCTATTCGAACGCGGCGCTGCACTGGCTGGGCGGCCACGACCGGCTGTTCCCGCGGCTGCTGTCGCTGCTGGCGCCCGGTGGCGTGCTGGCCGTGCAGATGCCTGCCATGCACGATTCGCCGATGCGGCGATTACAGTTGCAGATGGCACAATCGGGCCCATGGGCGGAGACGTTGCGGGGCCACGTGTCGGCGCGCGACATTCTTTCGGCCGGCGAGGACCGGGACCTGCTGCGGCCGCACGCCACGACGCTGGAGATGTGGGAGACCATCTACATGCACGCCCTCTCCGGTGACGATGCGGTGGTGGAATGGGCGGCGGGCAGCAGCCTGCGGCCGTTCCTGGAGCCGCTGAATCCGGAGCTTCGCACTGCATTTCGGCAGGCCTATGCCGCGGCACTGCGACCGCATTATCCGCGTCGGGCAGACGGAACGACGCTGTTCCCATTCCGCCGGCTGTTCATGGTGGCACGGCGCTGATACCCCGGCTGCATGGGTCACGCCCAGGCTTGGCCCGCGCACCCACGTCTTGCTGCTGCAACGTCAGACACGGGTGACCACTGCAAAGCCGATGCCCGCTGCTGGCCACACCGCGTAACCTATGTGCATATCGCTGCCATGCGCTCCGTGTTGTGTGTCATTCTGCTTCTCGCTGCGTCGGCCATCGCGCACGCGGCCGTTCCCCCTGATCCGTCCGCGTTGTGCGAGCAGGCGATCCACCACGCAGAAATCATCGGGCACACCCCGCCGGGAATGCTGGCGGCCATCGCACAGGTGGAGAGCGGCCGGCCCGACCCGCACACTGGTGCGATGCGGCCATGGCCCTGGACCATCGACGCCGATGGTGTCGGACAGTTCTTCGCCACCAAGGCGCAGGCGGTCACCGCCGTCGCCGCATTGCAGGCCCAGGGAGTGCGATCGATCGATGTCGGGTGCATGCAGGTGAATTTGATGCACCACCCGGATGCGTTCGCCTCGCTCGATCAGGCATTCGATCCCGCTGCCAACACCGCCTTCGCAGTGCGTTTCCTGAACGCGCTGTATCGGCGCACGGGAACCTGGCCCCAATCGATCGCCACCTATCATTCCGAAACGCCGCAGATCGCGGAGGAGTATCAGCGCCGCGTCATGGTGACATGGCACCAGCACGTGCCGGCGACCGTCAGCGGCAGCGGCGGCCTGGTGTATGTCGATAGCGGCTTTGTCTATGGCGCATTCGGTTCGACCGGTCGGGTTTACGGTCTCATCATGCCGGGACGGTAAACGAGCCCGCGTCCTGCTGCCCAACGGAACTTACCCCAGCAGCCACGCCGATCTCTTCGCCCTGGCTCGGACCGACACGCAATGGAATACACCAGACGCCGCGCTACCGGCGAGAGCGCCCATTCGATTGGGCTCGGTACTCAAAGAGAGAGAGTTGGCCTGGCACAATCGCCCAACTGGGCAATGCCCGCCGGCATGAGCTCCTCCGGCAAGACTGGAGTTCGTGGAACCTCGCACCACAGCCATGCACATGCACGACAATCGCCATCGCACGCCTCGACGACGGCAAACGGGGCGCAACAGCCGGATAGACCGTCGCTCACTGCGTATGGCCCGAATTCCGCCATCAATGCGCGAGCCGCCCTGGCTTGCAGGGGGCCTGGGAGTTGCCGGGCCAATCCGAGGAGTGTGGAGAGCGCCGGACGCCGGATCAGGGCATCGTCGCTTCGCAGTGCGCGGACCGCCACGAAGTAGGCAGTGAGATCGTCTTCAGCTTGGGCCATTGGCGGCTACCGTTTTGGTATGCGTACCTTAATGCACCCGATCCCTTTATGAGGTGTGATCTACCTCACACTTATCGAAAAAACGCGGCCACGCCATGAGAACGGCGCGGATAGCACGCTTCGTGGCACGATCGGGGAACATGATCAGGCGCGGCGGACATCGATCGATCCGCTTCTGTCGCGCGTGGGGCCTGCCGCGAGGTTCCTGGGCAGGCGCTCTCCCGTGCGGCCAGGGAGCCCTGCATGGTGCCCGGTGATCCCAGGGAGGGCGGAACTGCCGCCGGGACTTGGTAAGGGCCGGTCTCAATCTCATTTGTACCAGCCCGTTGCTTCAGGGCGGGATCGAGGCACCACAGCGCTACAAGGAGAGTCAACGATGGCCGAGGCCAAGCTCGCACCGAACCTTCCGGCGTGGATGCAGGAACATGCCAACCGCTACATCTCCAGTGGCGGCACCGATGGGCACATGTACAAAATGAACCAGCCCGGCCGCCCGGAAATGACCGTGCCGTCCCTGCTGTTGACAACCACCGGCCGGAAGTCCGGCGAGAAGTTCGTATTCCCGCTTTTCTACGGGAAGACCGGTAACAGTTACATCGTCGTCGCATCGAAAGGTGGTGCGCCCGAGCATCCGGGCTGGTATCGCAACATCCTCGCCGACGCGGAGGTCGAAGTTCAGGCGGGTACAACGAAGGTGAAGGCCCGGGCCAGGACCGCCACCGGCGAGGAGCGCGGGCGCTTGTGGCAGAAAGCCCTGGAATTCTGGCCGCCTTACGCGGATTATCAAACGAAGACGCAGCGCGAAATTCCCGTCGTGGTGTTGGATCCCATCGTGTAGGCGCATCAGCGCGAATAACGCCGGCCGCTGGCCGCAGCTCGGCAAATGAGTTAAAGCGTCTGCCGCCCGGTACGAACACCCTCGCCAGATACCTTGAGTACGCTGCCCCGGCGCCTGTTCCTTGCGGCAGCACGCCGCTTTGGCCTCGGATAAGGACCCTATGCGATGCGCAACTCGCAGCTCTATGAGCACGATTTCTACGCCTGGGCGAATGAACAGGCCTCTCTGCTGCGCGCAGGCCGGCTCTCCGAGGCCGATATCGAGCATATCGCCGAGGAGATCGACAGCATGGGCCGAAGCGAGAAGCGCGAGCTCGTCAGCCGGCTCAAGGTGCTTTTGGCGCACCTGCTCAAATGGCAGCATCAACCCGGGAACCGTGGCAATAGCTGGCGGCTCACGATCGAGGAACAGTGGCGCGAGGTCGTCGATCATCTGGCCGACAACCCAGCCTGAAGGAGCGGTTGCCCGAAGCGATCGCCTCCACCTATCCCGGCGCCGTGCTGGTTGCGGCCCGTGAGACCGGCCTCGGTCGAGAGATATCTCCGGCGGCTTGCCCATGGTCGTTCGAACAAATCATTGCCAACGACTTCTGGCCCGGCGACGAGCCGGACAACACGCCTTGAGTAGGCAACTCCGGCGCGTATCTTTGCCGCGTCAGGGCGCTCTGGCTTCGGAAAGGACGCCGCGCGATGCGCAACTCGCAGCTCTATGAGCACGATTTCTACGCCTGGGCGAATGAGCAGGCCTCTCTGCTGCGCACGGGCCGCCTCTCGGAGGCTGATATCGGACATATCGCCGAGGAAATCCAGAGCATGGGCAGAACCGAGAAGCGCGAGCTCGCCAACCGCCTCGCGGTTCTGCTGCTGAACTTGCTCAAATGGCAATTCCAACCCGGTCTGCGAAGCAAGAGCTGGCGCAACACGATCCGCGTACAGCGGATCAGCGTGGCCTCGCACACGCAGGACAATCCCAGCCTGAAAGCGGTTGTCGACGAAACTGTCGTTGAGAGTTACCGGATTGCCCGGTTGCAGGCAGAAAACGAAACCGGGCTCTCGGAAGAAACCTTCCCGTCCGCATGCCCCTGGTCTTTCGAGCAGGTAATCGCCGACGATTTCTGGCCCGGCAACGAGGCGGGGCTAGACTAGGGGTTTGTTGATAAATAACCGAATCGCGGTGTGATTTTGCGGTGATGGGGATTCCGGCGCGGGCGAGGTGTGGACTCGATTCGGCGCGTGGTTGACGAGGCCGCCATCCAACTGCGTTACCAGGCGCTCGATCCGGTATTGGACGAGCGGAGCCGACGTCGTTTTGCCGCGGCCGAGGCGTCGGCGGCCGGTCGGGGTGGCGTGGCGGTGGTATCGCGCATCACCGGGATTGCCCGCAGCACCATCAATCGGGGCCTGGCCGAGCTGCGCGACAAAATGTCTGGCGGTCCGCCGGGACAGCGGCTGCGCCGCCCGGGTGGCGGGCGCAAGAAGCTGACCGAGACCGACGCCACGCTGCTGTCCGATCTGCGGGGTCTGGTCGAACCGACGACACGCGGTGACCCCCAGGCGCCGCTGCTGTGGACCAGCCGTAGTCTGCGCAATCTGGCCGAGGCGCTACAAGCGATGGGCCATCGCATCGGCCACAACGTCGTCGCCGACCTGCTGCGACAACTCAACTACAGTCTGCAAGGCAACCGCAAGACCCGCGAGGGTAGCAACACCCCCGATCGCGACGCACAGTTCAATTACATCAACGCGCAGGTGGCGGCGGCGTTGGCGGCGGGCGAGCCCGCAATCTCGGTCGATACCAAGAAGAAGGAACTGGTCGGCGACTTCAAGAACGCTGGCCGAGAGTTGCGCCCAAAAGGCGAACCCGAACCGGTACGCGTGCATGACTTCCAGATCCCCGAGTTCGGGCGCGCCGTGCCGTATGGCGTCTACGACATCGCCGGCAACACCGGGTGGGTCAGTGTCGGCATCGACCACGACACCGCCAGCTTCGCCGTCAACGCCATCCGGCGCTGGTGGCAGAGCATGGGATGGGCACGCTATCCCGAGGCGCGCAGCCTGCTGATCACCGCCGATTGCGGCGGCAGCAACGGCGCGCGGGTACGCCTGTGGAAGCATGAGCTGCAAGCACTGGCCAACGAACTCCGCCTGACCATCACCGTCTGCCATCTGCCGCCCGGCACCAGCAAGTGGAACAAGATCGAGCACCGGCTGTTCTCGTTCATCACCCAGAACTGGCGCGGCAAGCCGCTGGTCAGCTACCAGACCATCGTGCAACTGATCGCCGCAACCACCACCCGCACCGGCCTCAGCGTCAAAAGCGAGATCGACAACGCCACCTATCCCGCAGGCGTCAAGGTCAGCGACGCTGACATGGCCAACATCAACATCACGCCACACGAGTTCCATGCGGAATGGAACTACACCATCACACCTACTCCAGAATGATAGGCCAGTTGTTTATCAACAGGCCCTAGGATCCTGTTGCAGTCGCCGCATCCCCCGCCGGAAATTCTATGCCCTCATACGCGTCAGACAATCGCAGCGAGGCTCCGATCTCCGGCATTTCGATGTTGCCATCTGCTCCGAGCAGCGTGCCGATCCAATCCTCGTCGCTGCGGGCGAACATGATCGCCCGACAGCCATCCTGTTCCAGCATGATGTAGCGACGAATAGAGGCAGTGTCCCGATACGCCTCGTTCTTCTCGAACCAGTCGGTCTGCTGTGTGGTCGGACTCAGCACCTCAAATACGACGACCGGCTCTGGAAGAACGGTGACCGTGCCTGCCGTGGGAACGCAGGATACGACCACGTCTGGATACCGGACTCGTCCGGCAACCTCGATCTTGACGGATTCGATGTATGGTCGAAATGGCTTGCCGCGGAGCCGGTCTCGCAGCGTGGCAAAGACATTGCCCGCAATCCGGTTGTGGTTGATCGTTGCACCGACCACGGCGACAGGCCCGAGCCTGTCGAACTCGTAGCGCAGCTCCTGCCGGTCCTCCCAGGCCAGGAACTCCGCCAGCGTCCATGATTGGCGCAGGGCGCTGCTCATTGGAGGAGCCTAGAACAGATCACGTTCGGCTGGAATCGGTCCGCTTTGGGAATCGCCCCAATCCACGCGCGAGTATGGAGGACGGCCGGCAACAAACGGCAGGACTTGCGAACGGCAGTCAGGGGATTATATTTTCGTATAATCGCAAGGTCTCCGCCCATGCACACAACGAATCTCCGTAAAGTTGGCGGGTCGATCATGCTCGCGGTGCCGCCGGCGCTTCTCGACGTGCTGAATCTGGCACCGGGCGCCAAGGTCAGCCTGACGGTCGATAATGGTCGTCTGGTGATCGAGCCGAAGGCTCGGCCGCGTTATACCCTGGCGGAACTCCTGGCGCAGTGTGACCCTTCGGCCGAGCCGGTCCAAGAGGATCGGGAATGGCTTGATGCCAAGCCCGTCGGCAATGAGATTCTGTGATGGAGCGAGGTGATATTTACCTCGTCTCTCTGGATCCAACGTCAGGGCATGAGCAACAGGGAACTCGTCCGGTTCTGGTTGTGTCGCCGGGTCCGTTCAATCGCCTGACGAAAACCCCGATCGTGGCGCCGATTACCAGGGGCGGCAGCTTTGCCCGATCGGCTGGCTTCGCAGTATCGCTAACGGGTGCCGGGCTGCGCACGAACGGCGTGGTTCGTTGCGATCAGCCGCGCGCACTCGATCTCGGCTCCCGCCACGGCCGAAAGCTGGAATGCGTGCCGGCCGCCATCATGGATGAAGTATTGGCCAAGATCGCAACACTCTTCGAATAGGCGTGGTCGATCCTGTTCGTCTCGCCGCTCCCCAGCGCCAGCAGTAGACCGGCGTCGGCGCCTACACCGAAAAATACTTCGCCTTCGGATTAACCACCACGATCGCGCTGGTGGACTGTTCCGGATGCAACTGGAACTCGTCCGACAGCGAAACCCCGATCCGCTCCGCCCCCAGCAATCGCAACAGCGGCGCCTGGTCCTCCAGCTTCGGGCACGCCGGATAGCCGAACGAATACCGCGACCCGCGATACCCCTGCCCCAGCATCTTCTCCATGTCGCGGTCGTCCTCGCCCGGCAGAAGCCCAGCTCGGCGCGGATGCGCTTGTGCACGTATTCCGCCATCGCCTCGGCCATCTCCACCGACAGCCCGTGCAGATAGAGATAATCCTGGTACCGGTTATCCTCGAACCAGGCGCGCGCCGTCTCCGACGCCTTCTGCCCCACCGTCACCACCTGCAAGCCGATCACGTCGCGCTCGACGTCATCCACGTCGCGGAAGAAATCGGCGATGCACTCGCCATCCTCCTTCGGCTGCCGAGGCAACGAGAACCGCGCCACCTCGGTCACGCCATCCTCAGCAAACACGATCAGGTCGTTCCCCTGCCCCGCCGCCTTCCAGTACCCATAGGCCGCACGCGGCGCCAAAATCCCCTCCGCCTCGCACAGCCCCAGCATGCGCCGCATCACCGGCCGCAGCTCCTGCTTCGCCCAGCCGAGGAAATCCTCCAGCGACCGGCCCTGCTTCCGGAAGCCCCACTGGAACTGATACAGGCTGCGCTCGTTGATGAACGGCACGATCGCCTTCGGCGCCGCTTCCATCACGCGCGCGCCCCAGAACGGCGGACGCGCGAATCTCCGTACTCCCGCGTGAGTCGCCGCCGCCGCGCCTGCACCGCGCCGACATCCACCGGGCGGAACGCGCGCGCATCGGCCTGGCCCAGCGTGCGCGCGCTTGTTGCGCGCCTTGCCCGCGCTGCTTCGCCTGCACCGCCGCCAGGTAATCGTCGAATGCGTTGCCGGTCACCTTGTCCATCAGGTGCAGCCCGTCGAACGCATCGCGCGCATAGGCCACCCGCCCGCTGGCATAGGCGCGGACGCAGTCATCCTCCACATAGTTGCGGGTCAGCGCCGCGCCGCCCAGCAGCACCGGAATCTCCAGCCCCTGGCGCGACATCTCCTCCAGGTTCTCGCGCATCACCACGGTCGATTTCACCAGCAGGCCGGACATGCCGATGGCATGCGCGCGATGCTCCCGCACCGCCGCCAGCATGTCCGGCAGCGGCACCTTGATGCCGAGATTGACCACCCGGTAGCCGTTATTGGTCAGGATGATATCGACCAGGTTCTTGCCGATGTCGTGCACGTCGCCCTTCACGGTCGCCAGCACGATGGTGCCCTTCTCCTGCCCCTCGACCCGCTCCATGAACGGCTCCAGATAGGCCACCGCCGCCTTCATCGTCTCCGCGCTTTGCAGCACGAACGGAAACTGCATCTTGCCGGCGCCGAACAGCTCGCCCACCACCTTCATGCCGTCCAGCAGCACGTTGTTGATGATGTCGAGCGGCGGCAGCGTCTTCAGCGCCTCGTCCAGGTCGTCGGTCAGACCCTTGCGGTCGCCATCGACGATGCGGTCCTTCAGCCGCCCCTCGGCGGTCTCCGCGCGCTTCTTCACCGTGGCATCCGCCAGCCTTGCGGTCGGCGAACATCTCCAGCAGCCGCTGCAACGGATCGTAGCCGTCGCGTCGCCGATCGAAGATCAGGTCCTCGGCGACCTTCACCTCCTCCGGCGCGATCAGGTGCAGCGGCCGGATCTTCGACACATGCACGATCGCGCCGGTCATCCCGGCGCGCACCGCATGGTCCAGGAACACCGAGTTCAGCACCGCCCGCGCCGCCGGGTTCAGCCCGAAGCTGATATTCGACAGGCCCGAGGATGATCTGGATGTCGGGAAATTCCGCGCGGATCGCCCGGATGCCCTCCAGCGTCCACAGCCCCAGCTTGCGGTCATCCTCGTTGCCGGTGGCGATCGTGAAGGTCAGCGGATCGATCAGCAGGTCGGACTGCGCCAGCCCGTGCCGCGTCGCAGGCGAACTCCACCAGCCGCCGCGCCACCTCCAGCTTGCGCTCGGCGGTCTTCGCCATGCCCTGCTCGTCGATGGTCAGCGCGATCACCGCGGCGCCGAACCGCTTCGCCAGCACCAGCCGGTCGCGCTGCGTGCGTCTCGCCATCCTCGAAATTGATCGAGTTGATGATCGGCTTGCCGCCATGCAGCTTCAGCGCCGCCTCGATCACCGGCGTCTCGGTGCTGTCGATCACCAGCGGCGCGTTCACCGACTGACGTGAAGCGGCGGATCACCTCCGTCATCTCGCCCATCTCGTCGCGGCCGACAAACGCGGTGCAGACATCCAGCGCGTTGGAGCCTTCGCCCACCTGCTCGCGGCCCATCGCCACGCAGCCGTCCCAGTCGCCCTTCTCCTGCATCTCCCGCCACCGGCGGGAGCCATTGGCGTTGCAGCGCTCGCCGATGGCGAAGAACGCGTTCTCCTGCCGCAGCGGCACCGCCTGATACAGCGAGGCCACCCCCGGCACCCAGACCGGCTTGCGCGCCACCGGCGCCGGCCGGAACTCTCGCCGCGCTTGCGCAGCATCGCATCCAGCGCCGCGATATGCTCGATCGAGGTGCCGCAGCAGCCGCCGATCAGGTTCACGCCGTCCTCGGCGACGAAGCGCTCCAGCCAGCTCGCCAGCTCGGCGGCGCCCAGCGGATAGTGCGGCTGCCCGTCCACCAGCTCCGGCAGGCCGGCATTGGGCTGCACCGACAGCAAGCCCGGCCAGTTGCCGGACAGCCAGCGCAGATGCTCGGCCATTTCCTGCGGCCCGGTGGCGCAGTTCAGCCCGATCAGCGGCACGTCGAGCGCTGCACCACCGTCGCGGCGGCGGCGATATCCGGCCCGACCAGCAAGCGTGCCGGTGGTTTCCACCGTCACCTGCACAAACACCGGCGTGTCGGTGCCGGCCTCCGCGCGCGCGATCTTCGCCCCGTTCACCGCCGCCTTGATCTGCAACGTGTCCTGGCAGGTCTCGATCAGGATGGCATCGACGCCGCCGGCAATCAGCCCGCGGCACTGCTCGGCCAGCGCCGCTTCCAGAGGTCATAGGCGATGTTGCCCAGCGTCGGCAGCTTGGTTCCCGGGCCCAGGCTGCCCAGCACCCAGCGATGCCGCCCGTCGGCGAAGCTCTCCGCCGCCTCGCGCGCCAGCTCGCCGGACCGGCTGTTGATCTCGAAGGCGCGGTCGGCCAGCCCGAACTCGCCCAGCGTCACCGGCGAGCCGCCGAAGCTGTTGGTCTCCACCATGTCGGCGCCGGCGGCGAAATAGCCGCGATGGATCTCGCGCACCAGATCGGGGCGCGACAGGGTCAGCACGTCGGTGCAGTTCTCCTGGCCCCAGTAATCGCGCTCGACATCCAGGGTCAGCGCCTGCACGCGGCTGCCCATGCCGCCGTCGCACAGCAGCACGCGGTCGCGCAGCGCATCCAGCAGATGGGGTCGGGACATGGCGCGTGCCTTCAGACGGCGAGTTCGGACACGCGTGCGGTCGCGGCCGCTGCGGTGCGGCATCGCGGACCAGATCCGCACGGGCAGGTCGGCCGCAGCCGCGGATGGACAGCTTCTCGCCGGGCGACAGGCCAATCCGGCGCCAGCCAGCCAGCGTTGCATCGCGTCGTCGCCGAACCCCGGCCAGCGATGCGCGAGCCGTTCGGCCATCGCGCGGCTGCTCGTGCGCGGCGAGATCGACCACGATCAGCCGTCCGCCCGGGCGCAGCACGCGCGCGGCCTCGGCCAGCACGCCCTCGGGCTCGTTCGGCGTGATGCAGCACCATCTGCAGCACCGCGATATCGAACGCAGGCATCCGCGCAGCGGCAGCCGGTACATGTCGGCCAGCCGCACCGAGCAATGCGCCAGCCCGGCCCGCGCCAGCCGCGACGCGCGCCAGCGCCAGCATCGCCCGGCTGGCATCGATGCCCAGCCCTTCGTCGACGCGCGGCCCCAGCAGCTCCAGCACGCGCCCGGTTCCGGTGCCGATATCCAGCAGCCGCCCGCCGCTGCCCTCCGGCACCAGCGTCAGCAGCGACGCCTCCACCGCCGGCGGCCGGCAGATCGAGCGCCCGCATCTCGTCCCAGTCCGCGCCCTTGCGCTGGAAGCTCTCCGAGGCAATGCGGGCCCGCTCCGCCAGCACCCGCGCGCCTGCCGCGCGATCGGCCGCCAGCACCGGATCGTCCTCGGCAACTCGTGCCAGCAGTTCGCGGGTCAGCGACCCCGGCCTCGCCCGGTCGGCACGGCGAACCACACATTCGCCCCTTCCCGCACCCGCTCCAGCAGCCCTGCCTCGCATAGCAGCTTCAGATGGCGGGACAGGCGCGGCTGGCGACTGCCCGAGGATTTCGGTGAACTCCGAGACGCAGAACGCCCCGCGCGCCGGCCAGCGCCAGGATGCGAAGCCGGGTCGGCTCGGCGGCGGCACGCAGGGCGGTGAGCAAGGGCTCCATGAGCTTGTATCTGACATAAACATATCCTTATGTCCAGCCTATGGCGCTTTTCGTCGACGCGCGCGATGCCAGTCCGGTTCGGCCGGCTGGACGAAGCCGGGCCCGATAGCGCGCTGCTGATCGAAGGCGACGGTGCGCTGCCTCCGGGCCGACCAGCCGCGAGCTTCACGGTGCCAGTTGTGGCGCAAAACCACCCAGCCGGGTGCGCTTGCTGTGCCCCGCGGATGCCGGTCGCCCAGGCCTTGTCGCGCCTGTTCCTCGCCCGGGCGCGCGGCGAGACGGCGTTCTTTCGTGACGTCGTCGCAATTACCGTCACCGCCGCCGGGCACGCTGCTGTACTGATGGCGCTCACTGACGATCCGCTGGTCTCCGCCTGGTTCAAGGCCGGTGCATCCGGATCGCCGTAACTGCCCCCTGACAGCTTCGATCTTCCGCCTGGCCCTCTCACGTTTGGACCATTGTTTCACATGGAGCGGAACATCCGGTCGAAACGCCGGCGTTCACCGCCGGCGTTTCGGGCGGAGAAAACACGTGCGGGCACTTACCTGGCATGGCAAGAGCGATATTCGGTGCGAAAGCTTGCCGGACCCCAGGATCGAGCATTCGCGTGATGCCATCATCAAGGTGACCGGCTGTGCGATCTGCGGTTCCGACCTCCACATCTATGACGGCGTGATCCCGAGCATGAAGAGCGGCGACGTGCTCGGCCATGAGACTATAGGCGAAGTCATCGAGGTGGGCGCGGAGAATACCAAGCTGAAAAAGGGCGACAGTGTCGTCGTGCTGGCCGAGCCGAAACCTCCAACTCGGGCCGCAGCCGGGCGAGCCTCGTGCCCGCTCCGGTTGTGCTCAGAGAAACCAGGCCGCGTCAGCCGTTGCGGTGCGAGTCATATTGCTGGGCCGCCGCCTTCAATGCCGTCGCCGGATCGGCGTCGTGCAGCAACTCCTGCTGCACCGCCTGAACCAGATCTTCCGAAAGCTGAGTGAAGTCCTCCGGTAACGCCTCGAACCGTCCGTGCTGCACCGCGTAGCTCTTCCACTCAATCATCTCCTTGCCCTGGTCGGTCCCGCTGAAGAATGCATCGGAGTACAGATCCCTCCCGGCTCGGCATCACGCCAGCCTTGGCGAAGGCAAGCTGCAGACTCAGGACTTGTGTAATACTGGATGAATGCCCAGGCGCCATCGGCATGCGGTACTCGACGCACCGATGGCGAGGCACTGCGCGGCCAGGCGCGCCGGGCTCGGCGTTCCGTCCGACCAGCCAGGAACCATGGCCGTCCGCAATGACTGACCCACCGCGGAGCCGGACCGCGCCGCGGTGACCAGGTAGCTGCCAAGAATCGCCATCCCGACCGTCCCGGCCTTGAAGCTCGCCATCACGTCGTAATCCGCCAGACTCACCACCGACGGCTTCATCGCCTTGTACTTGACCACGAGATCATGCACATAGGTCACGTACCTTGACGCCGGCCGGGCTGTCGAAGGCCGCATTCCCTTTGCTGTCGAGCAGGTCGCCGCCGGCGCTCCATAGCAGTGGGGTCAGCGTCTGATAGACGCCAGCACCCAGCCCCGCCGCCGACGCGCCGAACGCGAAACCCATCAGATGCTCGTTGGAAATCTTTCCTCCGGCGATGCCCATCGCGTCCAGCGTCGCCGGTACCGGCAGTTTCGCCTGCGCGAGCAGATCGCTGCGGTACCACAGCAGCCACACCCGCGCTTCCCACGGCAGGGTCAGCAATTGGCCGTCGAACATCAGCTCCTTCAAGGGCACGAGCGAATCCCGACTTGTCCGCCGCCGCCATCTTATCGAGATACGGGTTGAGCGGCATGAGTGTGTTCGCCGCCGCGTGCCGCGCCGCCATGTCCGAATAGACATTCAACACATCCGGTCCCTGCCCGGCGGCGGTCGCCTGGATGACCGAGTTGTCGATCCGCGCATAATCGATCGATTGCGGCTCCACGTGATACTGCGACTGAGCGGCGTTGAAGCCGCGGACGATCCCGTTCACCACTCGCCCGCGCGGATCGGTCTCCTGCAGATTGAGGAAGGTCCAGAACTTGAGCGTCACCGGTGCGGCGGCGCGCGCGCGCATCGGCAGAGCTGCGGCACCGAGCACGGAGATAAGCCGAAGACAGTCACGTCGTTGCATGCGTTTCCTCCTGGGTCCTGCGTTGGTCTATCCTTTGAGCGCACCCGACATCAGCCCGCTAATCAGATGGCGCTGCAGCATGAAAAACACGAGCATCACCGGGACGAGCGCGATGATCGTCGCCGCCATCAGGTGGCCGTAGTCGATCCCGTAATTGGAGACGTATGTGTAAAGTCCGACCGACAGCGTGCGGCGCGGATCGTCGATGGTCAGGGTAAAGGCGATCAGGAAGTCGTTCCACACATACATGATCACCAGCACGGTGGCGGACAGCAGGCCTGGCCGGGACATCGGCAGCACGATTCGATAGAACGCGTGCACCCGGACCGCATCCGTCCACGAACGCAGCCTCCTCCAGCTCGCGCGGCACGGTGTCGAAGAAGCCGCGCAGCAGCCAGACGAGGATCGGCACATTCCACGCTGCATAGACCAGGATCAGCGCGGTATACGTGTTATACAGATGAGTGATCACCGCGAGATGGTACAGCGGCACGAGAATCGCGATGCCCGGTATCATCGAGGTCGCCAGCAGCGCCACGAGCAGGGCCGAACGCCCGCGAAACCGGAAACGTGAGAAAGCGTAGGCGGCATGCACGGAGACGACCAGGCTGAGCACCAGCGCGCCCACCGTCGTGACGACACTGTTGCGGAAATAGATCGGCAGCGGCGATCCGGTCCAGACAGAGCCGAACGTCGCCAGCGTCGGTGGATGTGGCAGCCAGCGCGGCGGAAACGTGAGGATCTGTCCTTCGGGCTTCAACGCAGTCGAAAGGCCCCACAGAATCGGTACCACCGCGATCGCCGCCACCAGGATCGCCGCCAGCAGCGTTGCGACACCGGCCGCCCGGCGGCGCGTCCGCCCGGTCATGCCGCGCGGTCCGACAGCGCCCGCATATAGAGCAGGCTGAACAGCAGATTGACGATAGATAGCACCATGCCGAGTGCGGCGCCGGTACCGAGATGCCAGTTCTCGAAGCTGACCTTCAGCACCCGCACCGCAATCGTTTCCGTCGCTCCCAGCGGACCGCCGCCGGTCAGCACGTAGATCAGCGTCACCATGTTGAAGTAGAGCAGCGTGAGCTGGATCAGCAGCACCAGCGCGGTGGGCTTGATCAGCGGCACGATGATATGCCACAGGCGCGCCGGGAAGCTTGCCCCATCCACCGCAGCCGCCTCCATCAACTCGGGTGGGATGGTCTGCAGCGCGGCGAGGAACAGCAGCGTCGCCAGCGGATAACTGGCCCAGACGTTGATCAGGATCAGCGCCGCCATGGCGCCGGCCGGCGCCGACAGAACGGCGACCTGATGCCCGAGCAGCAGTTGCAGCACATACGTGCCGATGCCGAAATTCGGGTTGAGGATCCAGCTCCACAGAAGCGCCGTGATCGTCTGTGAAACTGCCCAAGGCAGAATGGCAATGGTCCGGAACAGGCCGCGGAACGGCATCGGCCGGTTGAACAGCAATGCCAGCGCCAGGCTGAACGGCAGCACCAGGACAAGCGAACCCACGGTATAGATCAGCGAATTGCCAAGCTGTGCCCATGTGCTGGGATCGCGAGCAAGTGCGATGTAATTGGCCAAACCGACGAAGGCCGTTTCCCGCGTGAAGCTCGTTGCATGCAGGCTGAGCAAGAACGCATCGATGACAGGATAGAGTGAAACGACTGCCACCAGCGCAATCGCCGGACCGAGAAAGCCGATTAGTAGCCAGTTGAACCGGTTGTGCCGCTGGGCAGCAGGGCGCAGCCTGTAGGATCGGCTAACCCCAGCAAGCGAATGGAACGTCATGGGATCACAGGGTGAGCGTTTTCCCGCGACACAGTATGGACCTCCTCCGTTTTATAATGTCTCCAGCGTCCGCCGCGTGTCGCGCCGAACGCCGGAGTCGGCTGGGACGAGAACGCTTAGCTGGTAACGGCCTTCTGCTCGCGAAGAACCTTCTGCACATCCTTCACCGGCAGCTTCGCCGGCGTAACGTTGCGTGCGGCGGCCAGCGCCGCCGCGACGCCGGCCGCATGGCCCGTCGTCATCGGTACCGGCGATTGCCGCAGCGCACCCGCCGCGATCTGCGAAGTGGACAGCGAACGAGAGCTGGCCACGATCAGGTTGGTAACATTACGCGGATGGAACACGCGGTACGGGATCTGATAAGCCCGCTTCGGGATGGCCCAGGCGCGCTGACCGGTTTCCGGCGGATGCACCTCGCTCGGGTAGCTCGCCATCGCAACCGAGTCCTCGAACTCCACCGCTTCCAGGATGTCCTTATCCGTCAGGACGTAATCGCCGACGATGCGTCGTGTCTCGCGGCACTGCACGTCGGGCGCGACCTGCGAAATATAGGCGGCCTGGAAGCCGGGGATTTCACGCCGCAGGAACTGCATTATCGAGACGCACTGCTTGCGGCCCTCGATCTGCGCATGGCTGAGATCGCGGATATCGGTCCCGTCGACCCCATCGATGCGCGTCACGTTCACCTCGACCCGTCCGCGCCCCATACTGGGCCACAAGCCCAGCTCGCCACGGGTGAAATGCAGCTCGCCCCGTTCCTTCGCCGCCTGCATGGATTCCTGGAATCCATGGCAGGCGAAACGCATCATCTCGATATTCGGCGGAAACGCAGACCCATCCAGCGGCCGCAGATGCGCCCAGCGCGGGACGTCGGTCGGGTGGCTCTGGATGTAATCCCACAAAGGCGCCGGCTCCACCCCGTGAGCGTGCATGTGCAGTGTCGCGCCCATCATCTGGCCGTCGCCTTCGCGCCCCTTCACGTAAGGAGCCCCGGCTGCGGCACACACATCGGCGTCGCCGGTGGCGTCCACGACGACCTTGCCGAGCACGGCGGCACGACCAGACTTGCCGTCGATAATCACGCCACAGACACGGTCGCCGTCTTTTACCACGCCGACGACCATCGCGTAGTATTGCAGCTTCGCACCCGAATTGAGCACCTGCTCGGCCATGATGTATTTGAGCATTTCAGGATCGAACGGCGTGATTGCCGCCGCGCGCAACGGCATCTGCACATGCGGGCCCCACATCTGACCGTCGAACACCATCGGCCCGGGCGTGCCGCCGGCGTGGATCAGACGCTGCTTCGTCTCTTCCCAAACTCCAGCAATGATCTGGCGGCCATCCTGGTCGTTCTGCCACTGCATCACCTCGGCCAGGCAGCCTGTCAGCAGGCCGCCGAGGAAGCCGGTGCATTCCAGCAGGGTGGTCCGCGCCCC
Organism: uncultured Pseudomonadota bacterium; assembly: GCA_963810715.1. Lineage (GTDB taxonomy): Bacteria > Pseudomonadota > Alphaproteobacteria > Acetobacterales > Acetobacteraceae > DATDIC01. The sequence continues at coordinate 298,409 of CAWEOZ010000011.1, forward strand.
GGTCTGCGCCGCACCGACAGCAGCCGCGTAACCGGCCATCCCGCCGCCGGCGACCACCACATCCATGTCGGCCAGGATCGGAAGTTGGCGCCCGTCCTCACGGACAATGCCGCCCTTGGCAACGGCAACAGCCAGATCAGCCATGCCCATTCCTCCTGTTATATGGTTGAGCCTCTGTTGGCGGCAGTTTATACATACGTATGATCTATCGTGCAAGCCCCGCGTACCGGGGCACCATTGGCCGTGGGAGGACCGCATGAGCTTCGACTACATCATCGTCGGCGGCGGCTCCGCCGGATGCGTACTTGCACACCGGTTGTCCGTCGCGCCAGGCGCGCGCGTGCTGCTGATCGAAGCCGGTCGCGATACGCCGCCCGATCGCGTGGAACCTGCCATTCTCGATAGCTATCCGCGCATCGCGTACTTCAACCCCAAGAATATCTGGGCGGATCTACGCGTCAGCTTCGCACCTGCCTCCAACGACTATCGCACCGAGACGCCACGCCGCCGGTACGAGCAGGCACGCTTGATGGGCGGTGGTTCCAGCCTCAATGACATGCACGCCAACCGCGGCGTTCCGGAGGACTACGCCGAATGGGTGGAACGCGGCGCGCGCGGCTGGTCGTGGGAGGAGGTGCTGCCCTATTATCGGCGCCAGGAACGCGACATGGATTTCGACGGCCCGCTGCACGGCAAGACCGGGCCGATCCCCGTGCGCCGGATTTTTCCCGACGTCTGGCCTGGCTTCACCAAGGCGGTGGCGGACGCGTTCGGTGCCTCCGGCCAAGCCAGCATCCTCGATCAGAACGCGAGTTTCGAAGACGGGTATTTCCCGATTGCGATTTCCAACTTGTACGACCGCCGCGTGTCCACCGCGATCGGCTATCTCGACAACACGACACGGCGGCGCGACAATCTCAGGATCGTCCCCAACACCGTCGTCGAAGGCCTGATCACCGAGGGCAACCGCGTCGTTGGCGTGCGCGCGATCCGGGATGGCGTGACACAGGAATATCGTGCGCGCGAGGTCATCGTTTCAGTCGGTGCGATCCATTCCCCGGCGATTCTGCTGCGCGCGGGGATCGGACCGGGCGATCATTTGTCGTCGCTAGGCATCCCGGTTGTCGCCGATCGACGCGGTGTCGGACAGAATCTGAGCGACCACCCGACGATGTCGGTCAGCGCATTGATTGCACCACACGCTCGCCTGCCGCGGACATTGCGGCGCCACGTCCTGCTCGCGCTTCGCTATAGCTCCGGCGTAGCGGATTGTGCGGGTGCCGATATGTATATTACCGTAGCGGCAAAGAGCGGCTGGCACCCGGTGGGGGAGCGTATCGGTTCATTGGTGATATCCCTCAACAAACCATACGCCACCGGCGATGTCCGGCTGCACACGCCGCACGCTTCCGACGAGCCCGAGGTGCGCTTCAACATGCTGTCGGATCACCGCGACCTGGAGCGGCTGCGCCGCGGATTTCGCTATACTGCCGGGTTGTTCCAGCATCCGTCACTACGCGAAGCATGCCTGGACGTGTTTCCCTCCAGCTACAGCGAACGGGTGCGCGACTGGGGGCGGGTGAGCAAACGAAACCTGATACTGACCTCGGTGCTGGCGCGCCTGCTCGACGGCCCAGCGCCGCTGCGGCAGGCCCTCGTCCGCAAGCTCATCTCCGAAGGACCAACTCTGCAGCAGCTTCTGGGGGACGAGCTGCTGCTGGATGATTTCCTGCGCGCCAATGTGCATGGCGTCTGGCACGCCTCCGGCACCTGCCGGATGGGATCGCCGGACGATGCGGATGCGGTGGTGAGTCCTGAGGGTAAAGTCTATGGCGTGGAGGGGCTGCGCGTCGTCGATGCTTCCGTGATGCCCTGCGTTCCGCGCGCCAACACGAACTTCCCGACGATCATGGTGGCGGAGAAAATGAGCGACGCGATCCTGCGCAGCCACGCTGACCCGGCGGTGCGCGGCAAGGTCTGCGCGACGGCATGAGCTCGTCAGCCACACCGCGGAAGCGCGCCGCAGCCACCGCCGGCCGGGCGCGCAACGGTGGCGACCGGCGCTCAACGCGGGACAAAATCCTCGACGCGGCCGAAGCCGTGTTCGCGGACAAAGGCTATAACGGCGCCTCCACCCGCGACATCGCCGCGGCGGCGGACGCCAACCTCGGCATGATTCCCTATTATTTCGGCAGCAAGGAAAATCTGCTGAAGGAAGTGATCAAGCGCCGCGCACTGCCAGAGCTGGAAGAGCGTGCCGCTGCGGTGAAGGCGGTGCTTGACGGGGCGGGCGATACTGTCCCCGATGTGGATGCCATCCTGCGCGCCGACCTGGAGGCGCTGTTCCGGCGACGCCGGCAGAACGCGACGCATCGCCGTCTTGCCGGCCGGCTTTCGACCGATCCAAGTCCCGAAGTAAGGCGGGTGGTTAACGATATCTACAGCCGGGACGCGCTGGTGTTCGACCTCGCCCTTCGCCGTGCCTGTCCGCATCTGTCGGACGAGGAATTCTATTGGCGATTCTACTGCCTGTTCGGCGCGGTCCAATACGTGCTGGCCGATGTCGGTAAAATTCAGACCCTCGCCGGACGAAGTTTCAACAGCACCAATCCAGATGTGACCCTTAAATACGTGGTGCGCTTCCTTGCCGCCGCCCTGCGTGCGCCCCCGGCAGATACCGCGGCCGGCGCGGCCGACTTGCCAGCGCGGGCGGTCACGCCATAAGGTCCAGATTGTGGTCGATCCATCCGCAGCCCGATCCGCTCACCACCCTGCGCGACCGGCTGGTGAAGATCGGGGCCAGGATCGTGCGGCATGCGAGGTTGAGGGGAATGTCGGGCCAATCGATCAACTGAGGAGAACTCCATGCAACCGCTTCAAGCTGATTACTGTGCCGCGTATCGCAATTTGAAACTGTCACGCGATGATAAGGGTGTGCTGGTTGCCGAGTTCCATAGCAACGGTGGCCCGTTTATCATGAACGCGCAAGCACACACGGAGTTTGTCGATGCATTTCACAGAATCGGACAAGACCGAGCGAACAAGATTGTCATTATTACGGGTGCCGGTGGGAGTTTCATCGGCGACGTGGAATGGACATCGTTCGGAGACGTCGCCGACCCGGGCGTCTGGAGCAGAATTCACGATGAAGGCAGCCAGACCCTCGAGAACATCGCGAACATCCGCGTTCCGGTGATCGCCGCCATCGAGGGAGCCGCCCATATCCACTCCGACTACGCGCTCCTCGCCAGCGTCATCGTGGCAGCCGAAGGTGCGACATTCCAGGACGTCGGCCATTTCGCCGTGGGAGTTACGCCGGGTGACGGGATCTTTACAACATGGAGTTATCGGGCTGGAGCAGGTCGAGCCGAGGCATTCCTGCTCAATCCACAGCCACTGCCGGCGCGTACCGCACACGAATGGGGAGTGGTGGCAGAGGTAGTACCGAACGGTAAGGCAGTGGCACGCGCTCGGGAACTCGCCGACTTGTACCTGCAGGCTCCGGAAGTGACGCGCCGGAATACACGCATTCATTTCATCCAACCGCTGAAGGAGCGCATCGTGCGGGAAGTCGGTTACGGACTATCCCTTGAAGGAGCGTCATCGGCCGATTTGGTAAAATCAAAGCGATCGAAGAGTTAGCCGCGCTTATTCACGAGCATAGCTGGGATTCGCTGGCGGGTGTCGCATAAGGGACTGATCTTGTTTACGGATTGGGTGTCGAGACCACTCCGTTCACCCGATCATCCCGAGCCACACCCGCCATGCGCGACGATACGATTGAGCCGTTCTGGTTTCCGGCCGTCGGACGCAAGAAACTCACCGCGGCGTTCGATGGCGGTCGTCTCACCTCGGATGGCGGCGTGATGCTTTTGGCTGCTGCCGAACGACGTATCGGGATTGCCCATCGGCTGGCGGGGTTGATCGCCGATCCGCGCAATCCGCTGCTGGTGACGCACAGTGTGGTCGACCTCTTGCGCGCGCGCATGCTCGCCATCGCCTGCGGCTATGAGGATGCCGACGATCTCGATCAACTGCGCACCGATCCCGGCTTCAAACTGGCCTGCGGGCGGCTGCCCGATACCGGTGATGATCTGGGCTCGCAACCGACGCTGTCGCGCTGGGAGAATGCGCCGAGCTTGCGCGAGGTCATCCGCATGACCTACGCGATGATCGATGCCTATTGCGCCAGCTATCCCCGACCACCGGCGGCGGTCACGCCGGATATCGACGACACCGTTGACGTTGTGCACGGCCATCAGCAGCTTTCGCTGTTCAACGCGCATTACGACGAACGCTGCTTCCTGCCGATCCACGTCTACGAGACCGCCACCGCCCGCCCGGTGGCAGTACTGCTGCGACCCGGCAAGACCCCATCCGGGGACCAAGTTCGCCGTCATCTGCGTCGGCTGGCACGCCGCATCCGCAGCCATTGGCCGACCACGCGGCTGACGATCCGCGGCGATGGTCACTGCAGCCGTCCCGAGGTGATGGCGTGGTGCGAGGCCAACGATGTGAACTACGTGCTCGGCCTGCCGGGCAACGCCGTGCTGAGCCGTCTGGTGGAGACCGCTGCCGACGATGTCAGGGTGCGTCGCGCCGAAGCCCAGGCCATGGTCATGCGCCGCTACACCGAGACCTGCTACGGCGCCAAATCCTGGGGTTGCGAGCGGCGCGTGGCGGCACGGATCCAGGCCAGCACTCAGGGATTGGACATCCGCTACGTCGTGACCAACCTCAGGAGCGGCAGCGCCGAATGGCTATACGACACGCTCTGCTGCGCGCGCGGCCAGGCCGAGAACCTGATCAAGCTGCACAAGAGCCAGCTTGCCTCCGACCGCACCAGTTGTCGCTCGGCACGCGCCAACCAGGTGCGTCTCGTGCTGCATACCGCCGCCTACTGGCTGCTGCCGACGGTGCGCGACGCCATCGCCAGGTCGCATCCGCTGGCGACCGCCGAGTTCACCACGCTGCGCATGCGGCTGCTCAAGATTGCCGGCCGAATCACCGAGACCGCCACACGGGTCCGCATCGCCTTTGCCGTCGCCTGCCCGGAGGCGATGCTGTTCCGCTGCATCGCTACCAGCCTCCAGCCCGCCGGACCGTGAAACGCGGGGCGCGTGTCGCCTCCCGCACCCGATCCCGCCAACACCCAACGCCGTCACCAACCAGACAACCACACTGACATCGCGATGCAACAGGCGATGCGCGGCGCTGCGCCCGATCGTCAGACACCAATGCGACCATCAATGCGATGAATAGGACAGGATAGTCTCTCACTCAGAGAAAATCAGCGTGAAGGGGGTTCGTTTTGGTCTGCCCCCAATCGAGCGGTCCGGGTGGAAAGTTTGTAGAGTACTCGCTGATCTCGCGCGGCATCGAGGATGGGATTCTTGCCACCTGCCGCGAACTCGGCATCGGCGTCACCGCTTACGGCGTTCTTGCGCGCGGCCTGATCAGCGGACACTGGCGCACGACGGCGACCAATCCCGGCGATTTCCGCACGCGCAGCCCGCGTTTCCAGGCAGGCAATGTCGAGCGCAACCTGGCGCTCGTCGATGCGCTGCGGGCGTTCGCGGATGCGCGGCGGGCCAGCGTGGCGCAAATCGCCATTGCCTGGGTGGCGGCACAGGGCGCGGACATCGTCCCATTGGTCGGCGCGCGCCGACGTGACCAGCTCGCGGAAGCGCTGGCCGCGCTTGACGTTGCACTGGCACTCGAAGACCTCGCCAAGCTTGAGCAAATCATCCCGAAAAATGCAGCGGCGGGCGAACGATATGCGCCGGCGCAGATGGCCCACCTCGACAGCGAGCTTTCGCCTCGTCATTGACGGTCAGGCGAGTTCGCGCTCCCAGGTCTCGCTGATCAGGTCCTTGCCGAAATGCCGCTCGGGCCGCGCCTCGGTCACCACGAAACCTTCCGAGCGATAGATCGCCCGCGCGGCGGTCAGCACATCGTTCGTCCACAGCGTGATCTTCCGATAGCCCGCGGAAGCGGCAAAACGGATGCAGGCCCGCACCAGCGTTCGGCCCAGCCCGGCGCCGCGGGTTGAGGGCTCCACGTACAGCAGGCGCAGCCTGGCGACAGTATCGGAGTCCCGCACCAGGAAGACCGCGCCCTGGATCGCGCCATCCCGTTCGGCGATCCAGCAGCGTTCCCGCGCAGGGTCGAACTTCTCGATGAACCGGCCGGCGATCTCGGCGACCATCGCCTCGAACGTCCAGTCCCAGCCATATTCGGCGGCGTATAATGCGCCGTGGCGATGCACGACCCAACCGATATCGCCGGGCTCGGGCGGGCGGAGGATGAATGAACGAAGCGGGTCGGTTGGCGTGCCGCCCAGCAGGTCTCCGGCGGTGGTCAGGGCGGTGACCAATCGCTTCTGGTCGGCGGGAGCGAGCCGGCCCAGCAAGGCGCCGATTTCCACGCGCGAGCGACTGTCAACCGAGGTAAACATCGCGCCACCGGCTTCCGTGAGCGATACGATCTGCTGGCGGGCGTCGTCCTCGGATGGCTGCCGCCGGATCAGGCCGCGCTCCTCGAAGCCGCGCAGAATCCGGCTAAGATAGCCCTGATCGAGATCCAGCTCGGTCGCCAGGACGGCGGCGGTTGCCGTCTTGCGGCTGCCGAGTTCGTAGATGATGCGCCCTTCGGTTAGCGACAGCTCGCTTCCCAGCAGCCCTTCGTGCAGCAGCCCGATGCGCCGCGTGTAGAAGCGGCTGAACCGCCGAACCGCTTCGATGTGGAGAGCGCTGGGATCGGCATCCATCGGCGCAGGATGCTGGATACTACTTGCCTAAGTCAAGTATCAATATGACTTTGGCAACCCAAGCACCCGTTCGGCCAGGTAGCTGAGGATGAGCTGCGGGCTGACCGGCGCAATGCGCGGGATCAGGCTCTCGCGGAAATAACGCTCTACGTGGAATTCCTCGGCGTAGCCCATGCCGCCATGGGTCATGACGGCCTGCTCCGCGGCGCGGAAACCGGCCTCCGCGGCGAGATACTTGGCGGCGTTGGCCTCCGCCCCGCACTCCTGGCCCTGGTCGTAGGCCCAGGCGGCCTTCAGCACCATCAGATTGGCGGCTTCCAGCTCCGCCCAGTTGCGGGCCAGCGGATGCTGGATGGACTGATTCTGGCCGATGGGGCGGCCGAACACGATGCGATCCCGGGCGTAGGTCGTGGCGCGGGCCAGGGCGGCGCGGCCGATGCCGATGGCCTCGGCGGCGATCAAAATGCGCTCCGGATTCAGCCCGTGCAGCAGGGCGCGGAACCCCTCGCCTTCCTCGCCGATACGATCGGCTTCCGGGATCGGGTGGTCCTGAAAGAACACCATGTTCGAATCGACGGCGTGACGACCCATCTTGCGGATCAGGCGGATCTCGGCGTGGGCGCGGTCGAGCGGGGTGTAGAACAGGGTCAGGCCATGACTGCGTCGTTTCACCTGATCCAGCTTCGTGGTGCGGGCCAGCAGCAGCATCTTGCTGGCGACCTGGGCGGTGGAGGTCCAGATTTTCTGACCGTTCACGATATAGCGGTCGCCGCGCTTGTCGGCTCGGGTGGTGATTTCGGTGGTGTTGAGGCCCGCGTTCGGCTCGGTGACCGCGAAGCATGCCTTGTCCTGCCCGGAGATCAGCGGGGGGAGCATGCGGCGCTTCTGTTCGTCGGTGCCGAAGACGACCACCGGGTTGAGTCCGAAAATGTTGATGTGAATGGCGGAGGCGCCGGACATCGCGGCACCGGATTCGGCGACCGCCTGCATCATCAGCGCGGCTTCGGTGATGCCGAGGCCGGCGCCACCGAATTCGACAGGCATGGCGATACCGAGCCAGCCGGCTTCGGCCATGGCGGTGTAGAACGCTGCGGGAAAGGTGGCGCTGCGTTCGCGCTCGAGCCAGTAGGCATCATCGAAGCGGGCGGCGAGCCGCTGTACCTGCTCGCGGATCTGGGACTGGGAGTCCGTAAGGGCGAAGTCCATGAGCAACCGCGTGGTGGGAAGCGAAGATTTACCACGGAGGCCCGAAGACACGGAGAGGACTATTGGGCAGTCTGCCATATATGAATTTTTGTGAATTTCGCTTATCTGCTAAGCTGGTGACGCAGGAGGTGCTGCCATGGCCACGATGACCGTCTCTCTACCCGATCCGATGAAGGACTGGATCGAGGCCCAGATCAGACAGGGCGAATACTCCAGCGCCAGTGATTACGTGCGTGATCTTGTCCGCCGCGACCGCGCCCGGCGTCAGCAGGAACTCACTCTTGAGGAACTGCGCCGGAAGCTGGCCGCGTCCAGGGAAAGTGGCGTCAGCGACCGCACCGTCGAGGACATTTTCGCCGAGGCTCGCGAAATCGCCAGGGCGCGCGGGCTGATGCATGAATGAGTATCGGCTCGCCAGAGATGCAGATGCGGACCTGCTGGAGTTGTTTCTATACGGGTTCGAGACGTTCGGCCTGGCTCAGGCCGAGGATTATCGGAATAGCATGATCTGGTGTTTTGAACTTCTCGCGAAAAATCCCAAACTGGGCCGAAAGGCTGATGAATTCGCGCCAGGAGTGCGACGGCACAAGCATGCGCGACACGTCATTTTCTACGACGAGCAGGCTTATGGCGTGCTCATCACGGCAATTGTCCACGAGCGGAGCGTTCGTGGGCTTGGCGGTTTATAGGAAACACTTCTATGAACGTTTCTGATTTCGGCAGGGCCTATCAGGAGACTGCTTCGGAGGCCGCCAGTGACAAGAATCTTATGCGGCACCGAACCGAGTTGGCGCGATTTATGGCAACCGTTTTTTCCGAGGCAGGAACGGAGCTCTATGTCGCAGGTCATCTCCTAGGCAACGATAGAAAAAAGGCCAATCCCCCTTCGGACATGGGAGTGACGAACACGTTGCCATATCGATGCTGTTGCGGATTTCGGGCCAGCTGTTGCCGGAAGTGTGAACTTATTCGAGGCCGGCATCCCATATGCGGCAGCAGCCCTCATTCGCCAGATGATGGAAGTCGAATATCTCGCCTGGGCGTTTGAGATACGAGATGGCGACGGCGAACGATGGCTTCGTGCTGATCGGAAAGAACGAGAGAAATTCTTTGCTCCCAGACGTCTCAGGAAAGACGCACAAAACAGATTTCCCAACTCTGATTATCATCACCATTGCGAATTGGGCGGCCATCCAGTCCCTCGCTCAAACGTTCTCCTGAGCGGGAACAAGGCGCTTCCTCAACTTTTCCTGGCTGACCTTATCGGGCATGCAAGTCGGTTTTGGAATCACTTGGTTAGGTGGGCGGGTGATGCTCCATTTGGAGAACCGATCCGTAGGCATCGGGATTTGATGCGGGAAAGAATTTCCGGATGGCAAAATTTGGACTCTCTGGCACAGTTGCCCCCATCGACCATGGATACTTAATGGTTACTGTCACATTACTGCTAATTCGGGTAAATCAGTTCGGATAGAAGACTTTATAGTAGTCACGCCTGCGCCGCGCCTCCTCAACAAAATGGGATCCAAGCGGCTTATGGCGTATTCCGACCCGCTAATCATTGTAAGAACACCGATAGCACACGGGTATTCTAGCCCGAAGTTTCCATTTGAGAACTGCGTAAGAGGCTGATTTGATTCGATGATTTGGCGATCAGCCTTTTGGTCTACTGGACACGCATTGGTTGGATGTTGAGCAGCCTGAATGCGTCCTCCTGGAGCGTGGTTGGTTCGGCGTACAGCGTGAAGCTATGCGCGAGGCGTAGCGGCACACGCATGGTGTTGCGGGTCAGGGTGCCGAGATGGGCCATGAGGCCGGCGAAGCCCATGACGCGCAGACCGCCGGCTGAGCGCTTGGTCGCCTTCTTGGTCTTGGCGAGTTCGGATGGCTCGGTGCTGACGATGGGTGAGGAGCGTTCTGCCCTCGTGGCGGTAAGCCCGGTGTCATGGAACAACAGCGGTGCCAGGGCGTGCCGCAGATGCCACTCGACGTGATAGGCGAGCATGCACAGGAAGACGTGGGCGCGCACGCGCGGTGCGGTCCAATGGCGGATCGGGCGGATATCGAGATCGACGGTCTTCAGGCTGCGGAAGGCCCGCTCGACGCGGGACAGGTCCTTGTAGGCCTGCACCGCTTCATTCGCATCGAGCTGCTCGGCCGGCACGGATGTGCGGATCACGTAGATACCGTCGAGACGAGCCTCCTGTTCTATCTGCTGCGTCCGACGCTGGAAGGCGAAGTGGCCATCGCGGATCGCCACGGCGAAGTGCTTGGCCATCTTCCGGCTGTTCACCACGCCACCGACCGCCAGGCCGATCTCGGCGGCACTGCGCAACGGTGAGTTCCTGCGGCGGACCTGCGCCTGGATGCGGAGCAACTCGCGTTCGGTGGCGGCCAGCAATTCCTCCCGCTTGCGCGCGCGTTCGGCGGCGAGTTCGCGGTTGCGGCAGACAATGAGCCGTTCGCCGGGGAACATCTCGGGCGCGCTGATCTCGGCCAGGTCGCGCTCGTCGAACAGCGACAGCTGCAACGGCCCGTTCTCCGCCGCCAACGCTTGAATGGCCGGTGCCCGCAGGCAGGTGATCCAGTCCACGCCGGCAGCTTTGAGGTCTGCGTCGATCCGCGCCGAGGTGATCATGCCGCGGTCGCCCACCAGCACCACGCGGTTGATGCCGAAGCGGTCCTTGAGCTTCTCGACCTGCGAGCTCAGCGTCGCCGGATCGGCCGTGTTGCCATCGAACACCTCGACCGCGACCGGCAATCCGTCTCGTGTGCACAACAGCCCATACACGATCTGTGGGCGGTCACCGCGGTGATCACGGCTGTAGCCATGCTGCGCCAGCGGACAACAGCGGCCCTCGAAATACGATGAACTGACGTCGTAGAGCACCAATACGCCATCCTGGAGATGCCGCCTTGCCAGGCCGTTCTCAATCCGCTGCTGGTGTTCGAGCAGCCAGTCCAATGCCTCGTATGCCTCGCGCTCCTTCACCTCGCCCAGGCGCAGCACCGCGCCCAGGCTCGATGTCGCGGTCTCCTGGTCCACCGCACGGACAAACCCGAGCTTGGAGCGCGGCGTGATCAGCCGGTCCACGACCATCGCCACCACCAGATCGCAATGCCGCCGCGACGCCGCGTCCCTTGCTGTGCTCAGGATCAGCCGGTCCAGCGCGATCCGGCGCAGCATGCCGAGCGCCGCCGCGACGTGGCCATGCGGCAGTGATCGCTCCATCCGCATCTCGTGCGGTCCGGTGCCGATCACCGTGCCGCCCTTCAACAGCGCCTTCAGCCCATCGATCACATCGCCCGGCAGCTTGCTCAGGTTCGCCAGCGTGCGCTTCTGCGCGCGGCCGTGTTCGTCGCGGAAGCTCTCCCGCAACAGCACCGCGGGCGGCGACGTCCGATTGGGCACCGTCTCGATGAACATGCCCGAATCGAATCACATTCCGGCCGATTGGGGAATCCATACATGGACACAAAATCAAAGGCGCACGAAGCCAACCCTCGGAAAAGAACCGTCGTTCAAGTCAACGCAAGTGAAAATTCGGGCTAGGTAGTGCCAGCGACCGGGGACTTGCCCGGGTGAATAGGCGTGATCATCTTCACCGGCATGTACACACAAGGATTGCAGCCGATCGAGGCGGGGGCTGAACCGGCGGACGCCGCGGCCCGGTTCCAGGCGCGGGTCGATGCCGAGGACAAGATAGAGCCGAACGACTGGATGCCCGAAGCCTATCGCCGGACCCTGGTGCGCCAGATCAGCCAGCACGCGCATTCCGAGATTGTCGGCATGCTGCCGGAGGGGAACTGGCTGACGCGGGCACCTTCGCTGCGGCGCAAGGCGGCGCTGCTGGCCAAGGTGCAGGATGAGTGCGGGCACGGCGTCTATCTGTACGCCGCGGCGGAGACACTCGGGGTTTCGCGCGAGGACCTGGCGGCGCAGTTGCTGGAAGGCCGGGCGAAATACAGTTCCATCTTCAATTATCCGACGCTGAGCTGGGCCGATATCGGGACGATCGGCTGGCTGGTGGATGGGGCGGCGATCATGAACCAGATCCCGCTCTGCCGCTGTTCCTATGGGCCGTATGCGCGGGCGATGATCCGGGTGTGCCGGGAGGAGAGCTTTCACCAGCGCCAGGGTTACGAGATCATGCTGACCTTGTGCCGGGGATCGGCCGAGCAGAAGGCGATGGCACAGGACGCGCTGAACCGGTGGTGGTGGCCGGTGCTGATGATGTTCGGGCCACCGGATTCCGAGAGCGCGCATTCGGATGCGTCGATGCAATGGAAGATCAAGCGGTTCTCCAATGACGGGCTGCGGCAGAAATTTGTCGATGCGACGGTGCCGCAAGGAGTGTTTTTGGGGCTGACGTTTCCGGACCCTTCATTGCGGTTCGATGAGGCGAGCGGGCATTGGCTGTTCGGGGCGATCGATTGGGAGGAGTTTCGGCGGGTGCTAACAGGGGGCGGGCCGTGCAACCGGGAGCGACTGGAGGCTCGGCAGCGGGCGCATGAGGACGGGGCGTGGGTGAGAGAGGCGGCGCTGGCATTTGCGGCGAAGGAACGGGTGAGGGTGGCGGCGGCGTGAAGAGCAGAAGACAGGTAGATCCAACGCAGAGGCGCAGAGGCGCAGAGGAAGATTCAGGTTTTTCTCTGCGTCTCTGCGCCTCTGCGCCTCTGCGTTGAATTCTTTCTGGCTATGAACGAGCCGGCCACTCCGCTCTGGGAGGTATTCATCCGCTCGCGGAACGGGCTGGCGCACAAGCATGTCGGCTCCATCCATGCGGCGGATGGGGAGATGGCGTTGCAGGCGGCGCGGGATACCTATACGCGGCGCGAGGAAGGGCTGTCGATCTGGGTGGTTCCATCTGCTACGATCGTGGCGAGCGATCCGTCGGACAAGGGAATGCTGTTCGAGCCCGCGGTGGGAAAGGTGTACCGGCACCCGACGTTTTACGAAGTCCCGGACGAGGTCGGGAACATGTGAGTATCGCCCCGGCTCGGTCCACCATAGAGTGCGGGCAGTATCGGGAGGCGACAGATGGCTGAGTGGGAACGGCGGCAGGTCGGCAAAACCAGGCTGAATGTGACGGTGCTGGGTTTCGGCACGGCGACGATGGGCGGCAGCCGCGTTCCCGTCACCCGCGACGAAAGTGAGGCGATGGTGCGCGCGGCGTGGGACGCCGGCGTGCGCTATGTCGATACGGCGCCGTTCTATGGCGTGGGTTCCTCGGAGCGGCGCGTGGGCGACGCGCTGCGCGACAAGCCGCGCGACGAGTGGGTGCTGTCCACCAAGGTGGGGCGACTGCTGAAGCCACGGCGTGGCGCCGAAGCGCAGACGGACGGGCGCGCGGCGCCGCTGCCGTTCACGGTGCAGTACCACTATTCGCACGACGGGATCATGCGGTCGGTGGAGGACAGCTATCAGCGGCTGGGACTCGACAAGATCGATATCCTGTATGTGCACGATATCGGCGCCTACCAGCACAAGGACGCGGCGCCCGGCCATATAAAAGTGCTGCGGGAGAGCGGATATCGCGCACTGACGGAACTGAAGAGCGCCGGCGTGGTCAGCGCGATCGGCATCGGCGTGAACGAGAAAGCGGTGCTGCTGGAAGCGATGGGGTGGGGCGAGTGGGACGTGTTCCTGCTGGCCGGCCGCTACACGCTGCTGGAACAGGCGCCCTTGGATGACCTGCTGCCGCTATGCGAGAAGCGCGGCACCTCCATCGTGATCGGCGGCCCGCTGAATTCCGGCATCCTGGCAGGCCGTGACACCTGGAACTATGCCCCCGCGCCGGCCGACGTGGTGGAACGGGTGAAGAAAATCCAGGCGGTGTGCGATCGGCACCATGTGCCCCTGCCAGCCGCTGCGTTGCAGTTCCCGCTGGCGCACAAGGCGGTGTGCGCCACCATCCCCGGTCCGCGCACGGTGGCGGAGTTTGGTCACAACGCAGAGCTGATCCGCACCAAAATTCCAGCCGATCTCTGGGCTGAGCTGAAACGGGAGAAGCTGCTGCATCCGGATGCACCGGTGCCGGCGTAACCAGCCGGTCACCACGCCGCCTGCCGCTGCAGCGCCAGCCCAGCTCGTCGCGGCTAACCCTTCACCGCCCCCATCACCAGTCCGCGCACCAGGTGGCGCTGCATGAACATCATGAACACCACGATCGGCAGCATGATGCCCACCGCCGCCGCGGCTGACAGGGTCCAGTAGTTGATATCCTCGGCGCCGTATTGCGCCAGCGCCACCGGCAGGGTCATGGTCGCCGGACCGGTCAGCACCAGGCTGAGCAGGAACTCGTTATAGGCCAGCAACAGGCTGAACAAAGCCGTCACCCACAGACCGGGACGCACCACGGGCAGCGCGACACGGGCGAACACCTGCCAGGCGTTGCAGCCGTCGATCTCGGCGGCCTCGTACAGGTCGCGCCGGTACATCGACGAAGAAGCTGCGCATCAGCCAAATGGTGAAAGGCTGGTTGATGGCGATCAGCGCCAGGATCAGCGCCGGGTAGGTGTTGATCAGCCCGAGCCATTTCGCCAGCACGAAGAACGGGATCGCCAGCAATATATGCGGGAACATGCGCATCGACAGGATGCCAAACAGCACGCCGCGCGAGGTACGGCTGACCAGCCGCGACAGGCCGTACGCCGCCATGGTACCGATGGAAACCGATACCACCACCGTGCTGGCGGAGACGATCACGCTGTTGATCAGGTAATGCCAGAACGCCTTCTCGACCCAGACCTGGTAATGGAACTGGAAGGTGGGATGGAAGATCAGCTCCGGCGGCACGGCGAAGGCATCCACCGGCTGCTTGAACGACGTCAGCACCGCCCAGGCGATCGGCGTCAGGTTCACCGCGGTGAAAACGCACAGCGCGAGAAACAGCGGAAGCTGCGGTGCGCAGGCCGCGGTCGCATCAGAACGCGCCCTTCTCCCGCCGGTACAGCGCCGCGATCATCAGCGCGATCGCAGCCGGCGACGATCAGCAGGCGTCAGCACGCCCAGCGCCGACGCCTTCCCCACTTGCAGCAGGCGGAAGGCCAGTGCGTAGGTGTACATGGTGATCGTCTCGGTGGCAGTGCCCGGGCCACCGGCGGTCAGCACGTAGATCTGGTCGAAGAAGCGGAACGCGTCCATCAGCCGGATCGCCAGCACGAACAGGATCAGCGGCTGGATCGCCGGTACCATGATGCGGAACAGCAGCGTGAACGGTCCGGCGCCATCGATCTGCGCCGCCTCGGTCTGGCTCTGGTCCACCGTGTTCAGGCCGGCAAACAGCACCAGGATCATGAACGGGGTGAACTGCCAGGCATCCGCCAGCACCACGGTGACGCGCGCCCAGCCGGGGTCGCCCAGGAAGTCGGGCGGGAAGATACCGAAGCTGATCAGAGTGCCGGACAGCAGCCCCCAGCGGCCGATGAAGATCCAGCGCAGGAACAGCGCCGCCACCACCGGTGTGATGACGCTGGGCATGAACATCAGCAGGTTCAGCGTGCGGACGGCAAAGGTCAGACGATAGAGCCCATAGGCGATCAGCAGGCCGAGGCAGAACTCCAGCGCGACCGCCGCGGCCACGATCAGCACGGTGCGCAGCAGCGAATCCCAGAACCGCGCGTCGTTCAGCAAAGCATTGTAATTGCCGAGGCCGATGAACTGCTCGATGCCGGCGCCGAGGTCGTAGTTGAACAGGCTCAGGTAGATCGCATAGCCGAGCGGGATACAGCAGCACCGCGGCCAGCACGGCGCCGCTGGGCAGCAGGAACAGCCAGGCGCTGGAATGCGATCCAACCCGGCCGTCGGCGGCGACGCGCGTCGGGCCGACGCCGCCGGCAATGACGCGGTTGCGGCTATCCCGTCACTGGTAATAGCCGTGGCCTTTCAGGAAGTTCTCGGTCTCGCCGGCGGCGGCGTCGAGCGCCGGTTTGACGGCCATTTCGCCGGTCAGCGACTGCTGGATCCGGCGGGTGATGAAATCGCCCACCGAATAGAATTCGGGCAACTGCGGATTGGTCGTGGCCGACCGCCACCGACGCGAGCGCGGCAGGATAGAAGCGGTACTTGCTCTTCAATTCCGGGTCATCCAGCAAGCGAGGTCCGGGTGGGCACCATCAGTCCGGCGGCGCCGCGCAGGTTCTGCTTGCTGGTCGCGGTAGCCAGGATGCGGAACAGCAGGTCGGGGTCCTGCTTGGAGAACGCCGAGATGCAGTAGCCGTCGCCGCCGAACGGCACATGGCCCTGCGGCGGCACGGCCCAGTCGATCTTTCCGACCACGCGCGACTTTTTGGGATCATCCATCGCCAGCGCCCGTGTCGCCCATTGCAGGCCCATCGCCGCGGTATCCTGCTGCAACGCGATCATGCATTCGTCGTTGGCCGCGTTGGTGAAGCCCTGCTGCGCGTAACGGGTGATCTCTTTCAGCATCTCGATCGCCGCGACGCCCTTGGGGTCGTTGAACAGCGGGTGCCATTTATCGTCGAACCAGCCGTCGCCCAATGCATTGATGTACCAGGAGCATTCATTCAGCGCCGCATCGACCGGACGCTGGCAACTGATCGTGCCGGCGCGCAGCGGCGAGTTGAACGATTTCGCCAGGTCGCGGTATTCGACAAAGGTTTTCGGCGGCTGCTTGCCGGCCTTGTCGAACAGGTCCTTGCGGTAGAAGAACAGCATCACGTTGCTGGTCGATGGCACCGTCCATTGATGACCCTGCCAGCAGCGCTCCTTCTGCACCGTCGGTGTGAAATCATCCAGGTCGAATTCCTGCTTGTGCTTTTCCCACAGATCGTCCAGCGGGCGGATCCAGCCATTCTTCGCAAATGTCAGGAACGTGCTGTCGTTGGCATAGACGATGTCGGGCGTGCTGGACCTTGGACGAAAACGCGATGGTCGCCAGCTCCAGCGCCTTGTCGAACGGCATGAGCTGGGTGTTGACCTCCACGCCGGGGATCGCCGTGCGCATCTTCTCGGCGATATACTCCAGGGCCGGGAAACGGTGGCTGATCATCTGCACCGGCTGCGGCGGCGCGCGCCGGGCGAATGGACGGCAGGGCTGACGTGACAACGGCGCTACCAAGCAGGGCACGCCGGGTGATCGGGTCCATCGCTTCCTCCTGATTGTTGGACACCTGTTAGCATGGCAGGAGCGGAGGCGTGAACCTCACGCGACCGCGCTATCTCGGGGGCGTTTCGATGCGGGCGCAGTTGGTCCGCCCCGACATGACGCAGTCCTGTATTGCCGAGGCCTCATGCAGCCGCTGCACCATGTAAATGACCGCCAGCAGCGCGACAGCGATCACCGCCATTGCAATCAGCGCGCCACGTCGCGACGGCGGTGGTTCCTCGTCTTCGTTCATGCGTCCGGCACCCGGTTTTCCGCCACCGCGTGGCAGGCGACCAGGGTCTCGCCGGCCTGGGTGTAGGCGGGCTTTTCGACACGGCAGCGTTCGTTCGCCAGCGGGCAGCGCGGATGGAACGGGCAGCCCGGCGGCGGCGCGATCGGGCTCGGCACCTCGCCGCCGACCGGCGTGCGGGCGCGGCCGATCATCTCCAGATCGGGGATCGCGTCCAGCAGCAGCCGCGTGTACGGATGCAGCGGCGTACGGAACACGGTTTCGCCCGGGCCCATTTCGACGATGCGGCCGAGATACATCACGCCCAGCCGGTCCGCCATGTGCCGGACCACAGCCAGATTATGGCTGATGAACAAATAGGTCAGGCCAAGCCGCCCCTGCAGCTCGCGCATCAGGTTCAGGATCTGCGCCTGCACCGAAACATCCAGCGCGCTGGTCGGCTCATCGCAGACCAGGAATTCCGGCTCGCTGGACAGCGCACGCGCGATGGAGATGCGCTGGCGCTGGCCGCCGGAGAATTCGTGCGGGTAGCGATCGCCGTCCGACACCGCCAGGCCGACCTGCTCCAGCAGTCCGGCGACGCGGTCACGGACCGTCGCGCCGCGCAGCAGCCCGAATGTGCGGATCGGTTCGGCCACGATGTCACGCACCCGCCAGCGCGGGTTCAGCGACGCGTAGGGATCCTGGAAGATCATGTTCATGCGTCGCCGCAGCCTTGCATCGGCGCGGCCGACGTACAGGGGCTGGCCCTCGAAGCGGATCTCGCCGGCCGATCGGCCGCAGCAGGCCGACGGCCATGCCGTGCCACGGTGGATTTGCCGCAGCCGGATTCGCCAACCAGCGCCAGCGTGCTGCCGCGCGGGATCGCGAACGACACGTCGTCCACCGCGCGCAGCACGGCGCGCGATTCCCCGGTCAGCAGGCGCTGCAGCGCAGGGCGGCGACACGTCGAACAACCGCGAGATCCGGTCTGCCTCCAGCATCGGGGCAGTCACGACCGGAACGGACAGCGGCGCCTCAGGCATGCGCCGGAGCGTCCGCGCGGGCATATAGCCAGCAGGCGGCGCGCGTGCGCCGGCATCCAGCAGCTCGGGACGCTCCACCCGGCAGCGGTCGAACACGCGCGGGCAGCGCGGATTGAACGGGCAGCCCGGCGGGATGGCGTTCAGCCGCGGCATCGCGCCGTCGATCTGGCGCAGCCGGTCGACCCGATGCTCCAGCGAGGGAATGCTGCCCATCAGCCCGTCGGTGTAGGGATGCGCCGGGTGCCGGACCACCTCGGCGACCGGGCCGATCTCGACGATGCGGCCGGCATACATCACCGCGACGCGGTCGGCCGTCTCGGCGATCACGCCCATGTCGTGGGTGATCAGCATGACCGAGGTGTTGTGCACCGCGCGTGAGACGCTTCAGCAGGGCGATGATCTGGGCCTGGATCGAGACATCCAGCGCCGTGGTGGGTTCATCGGCGATCACCAGCCTGCGGCTCGGCGCACAGCGCGAGAGCGATCACCACGCGCTGGCGCATGCCGCCGGAGAATTCGTGCGGATAGGCATCGACCCGATTGGCCGCGGCCGGGATGCCGACCTCCTCCAGCCAGGCGATCGCACGCCGGCGGGCCTCGGCGGCGCCGATCGGCAGATGGGTCTGCATGGTCTCGATAAGCTGCTGGCCGACCGTGTAGAGCGGGTTCAGCGTCGTCAGCGGGTCCTGGAAGATGGCGCCGATCTGGCGTCCCCGGATCGGGCGCAGCTTCTCGGGCGGCAGATCGTCGATGCGGTTTCCGTCCAGCAGGATCTGTCCACCGGCGATGCGGCCGGGCGGCTCCAGCAGGCCGATGATCGCGGCGCC
Source organism: uncultured Pseudomonadota bacterium (assembly GCA_963810715.1). GTDB lineage: Bacteria > Pseudomonadota > Alphaproteobacteria > Acetobacterales > Acetobacteraceae > DATDIC01. The sequence goes on from CAWEOZ010000011.1 coordinate 317,596, forward strand.
GGTCAGCGATTTTCCGGCCCCGCTTTCGCCGACCACGCCCAGCACCTCGCCCGGATCGATGGCGAACGACACGCGGTCCAGTGCGCGCAGGGTGCCGCGGCGGGTGGGAAATTCGACGGTCAGATCGCGGACGTCCAGCAGGGGCATTACGGCTGCCCTCGCATCGCGACGCTCACCGCAGCCTCGGGTTCAGGGCGTCGCGCAGCCAGTCGCCCAGCAGGTTGATCGACAGCACCATCAGCACCAGGGCCACGCCGGGAAACACCGTCACCCACCACTGCGCCGCTGAACAGGAAGTCGTTGCCGATACGGATCAGCGTGCCCAGCGAGGGCTGCGTCGGCGGCAGTCCGACGCCCAGGAAGGACAGCGTCGCTTCGTCCAAGATCGCCAGCCCGAGCGTCAGCGTGCCGATCACCAGCACCGGCCCGAGGACGTTGGGCAGGATATGGCTGCCCATGATCCGGGCCGAGGACACGCCGATCACCCGCGCCGCCGGCACGTAGTCCTTGCCGCGCTCGACCAGGGTGGAGCCGCGCACGGTGCGGGCGAACTGCGGCCAGCGGCTGATGCCGATGGCGAACACGATGACGTAGATCTGCATCTGGTCATGGACGGATCGCGGCAGCAGCGCGCCGATCACGCCATCGACCAGCAGCGCCATCAGGATGGCGGGAAAGGTCAGTTGCACGTCGGCCACCCGCATCAGCACCGCGTCGGCAATCCCGCCCGCATAGCCGGCAAGCAGCCCGATCGCGACCCCGACGGCGACCGCGAACAGCACCGCGCTGGCGCCGACCAGCAGGCTGATCCGCGCGCCGTACATGATCGCCGACAGCATGTCGCGGCCCTGCTCGTCGGTGCCCAGCGGATTGGCCCAGCTTCCGCCGTCCGCCAGCGAAGCGGCGGCTTGAAACTGTCCAGCAGGCTGAGGAGGCGAGGTCGAACGGATCGTGCGGCGCCAGCCAGGGCGCGAGCACGGCGCCGCACGACGCAGACCAGTCCACACCGCCGCGGCGATCATCGCAACCGGAGAATGCAGGAAGCTGTACAGCAGGTCGCTGTCACGCGCCCGCGCTCAAGCGACCGGCAACCACCTCGCTCATCGGGCCGCCAGCGCCGCGCGGCCGATGCGCAGCCGGGGATCGACCGCGAAATACAGCAGATCGACCACCAGGTTGATCACCACGAACATCAGTCCCATCAGCATCAGGTAGGCCGACATCACCGGGATATCGGCGACCGCGACCGACTGCACCAACAGCAGCCCCATGCCGGGCCACTGGAACACGGTCTCGGTGACCAGCGAGAACGCGACCAGCCATGCCGAGCTGCAGGCCGATGATGGTGATCACCGGCACCAGCGTGTTCTTCAACGCGTGGCCGAAATTGATGGTGCGGTTGCGCAGGCCGCGCGCACGGGCGAACTTGATGTAGTCCGCGCGCAGAACCTCCAGCATCTCGGCCCGCACCAGGCGCATGATCAGCGTCATCTGGAACAGCCCGAGCGTGATGGCCGGCAGGATCAGCGCCTTGATCCCGCTCCAGGTCAGGAAGCCGGTGGTCCACCAGCCGATCCGCACCACGGTGCCGCGGCCGAAGCTCGGCAGCCAGCCGAGCCAGACGGAGAACACCAGGATCAGCAGCATGCCGATCAGGAAGGTGGGCAGGGAAACCCCGACCAGGCTGACGGTCATGAACAGGCGGGACAGCCAGGAATTGCGATAGATCCCGGCATAAACGCCCATCGGCACGCCGACCAGCACGGCCAGGACCGAGGCGGCGAAGGCCAGTTCCAGCGTAGCCGGCAGCCGGTCGGCGATCAGCGACGAGACCGGCTGCGCCAGCCGGTAGCTGATGCCGAAATTGCCGTGCAGCGCGGCCCACAGAATTTCACGTACTGCACGAAGAACGGCTGATCGAGGCCGAGTTGATGCACCAGTGCCACTGCGCTGCGCCTCGGTGTAGTCCTGGCCCAGCATGGTGGCGACCGGGTCGCCGACGAAGGCGAACATCGCGAAGCGATACGGCGCCGACCACCAGCAGGACCGGGATCGCTTGCAGAATGCGAGAGATGATGAAGGCGATCATCGGCGATCCTTTATTTCAGGGGCCTTTATCCCAGAGGCCTTTATTCCAGCGGCCGTTATGCCGGGGCGTCCTGTTTCGTCAGTACGGGCAGCGGCTCGCCGGCCCATTCGTTGGCGAGCGTGTAGCCGACGCCGAGCAGCACGGGCCCCAGGAAGATGCCTAGCAATCCGAAGGCCACCGCGCCCCCTAGCACGCCGAGAACGGTGAGCAGGAACGGCAGCTCTGACCCGCGGGAGATCAGCCAGGGCCGCACGATACTGTCCAGACCCGACACGCAAATAAGGCCCCAGGCCGCCAGGAACAGCCCGTGCCCTAGATGGTCGCTGGATATCAGCCACAGGGCCGCAGGCACCCAGACCACCGGGGCGCCGACCGGGAACACCGAAATGAATCCGGCGAGAGCGCCCAGCAGCACCGGCCGGGGCACCCCGGCAAGCTCCAGCCCGATGCCGACCAGAACGCCTTGCAGGATTGCGGTCCCAAGCATCCCGAACACCACGCCGCGCACGGTGAGCGCCGATCATTGTCAGCACCCGGTCGCCGCGCGGGCCGGCGATGCGCAACAGGATCGCCCGCATCCGCTCGGCGATCGGTTCGCCATACAGGTAGAAGAAAAAGGCGATGAACAGCGCCAGGACGAACATCAGCACGCCGCCGGCGATGCCGAGCAGCAGGTGGAACAGTCCTTCCAGCAGGATGCCGAGATAAGGGCGGAGCGCCGACACGGCCTCGCTGATATCGGCGGCCCAGCGGTCCCACAGGTCGGCAAGGCTTGGGCCGATGAGGGGAATCCGTGCAGCCAGGCGGGCGACGCAGGCAGGCCCTCATGCAGCGCGTGTTCGATGCTGTGACGCAGGTGCATCACGTCCCCGGCGCTCCCGGGCGCCGCGAATGCGAGCGGCAGCACAAGCACAACCGCCGTCAGCAGCACCATCAGCAGCGCCGCGGCGGAACGCCCGAGGCGCAGGCGGACATGCAGCCACTCGAACACCGGCCAGGTGGTGAAGCAAAGGATTGCGGCCCACAGAATCGCCGAAAAGAACGGGTACAGCACGAGCAGGCAGCCGACCGCGAGCCCACCGAGCAACACCCCAAGAAGAACGCGTTCGGCGATCGACTCCCCCTTGAACCCGGTTGCGCCGCGGAAACCGTCCCCGGCTTTTCAAGGCTGCCGGCGCGCTTCTAGCTCTCCGGCGCCGCTGAGCGGGAGAGGTCGCCATGCCACGTTTTGCCGCCAACCTGTCCATGATGTTCAACGAAAAGCCGTTCCTCGACCGGTTCGACGCCGCGCGCGCGCGCCGGGTTCAAGGGGGTCGAGTTCCTGTTCCCCTACGAGTTTCCGGCCGCCGAGATGCGCCGCCGGCTGGATGCCAACGGGCTGACGCAGGCACTGTTCAACATGCCGCCCGGCGACTGGGCCAAGGGCGAGCGCGGGCTGGCCAGCCTGCCGGGCCGCCAGGCAGGAGTTCCGCGACGGCGTTAAGCGGGCGGTGGAGTATGCCGAGGCGCTGGGCTGCAAGCTGGTGCACTGCATGGCGGGGATCGTGCCATCCGGCGTGTCGGCGGTGACGGCGGGCGGCGTGTATGCGGCGAACCTGGCCTGGGCGGCGGAGCAGGCGCACCAGTCGGGCGTGAAGGTGGTGATCGAGCCGATCAACCATCGCGACATGCCGGGCTATTTCCTGAACACGCAGGCGCAGGGCGCCGGCTTCGTGGAGGCGATCGGGCGCGACCGGCTGGGGCTGCAGTTCGACGTCTACCATGTGCAGATGACCGAGGGCGACATCACCAAACGGATGGAGCTGCATATGCCGGTGATCGCGCACATGCAGATCGCCGACGTGCCGGCACGCAACGAGCCGGGTACCGGCGAGATCGGGTGGGAGTTACGTGTTCCGGCGGATGGATGAGCTGGGATATCGCGGGCTGGGTCGGATGCGAGTATCGCCCGGCCGGGGAGACCGACGCCGGGCTCGGCTGGCTGAAGCGGCTGGCGGGAAGACAGGATTACGCGGCTCGCTACGGAACAATGGAATGACGCGATAACGCGGTTGCTTCCGAACGACTCCTCGGTCGTTGAGAGCGTGCCTGCCGTGGGTTCATGAACAGGGGACAAAACACATGAAAATCGGATTCATCGGCCTCGGCATCATGGGACGCCCGATGGCGCTCAATCTGAAAAAAGCCGGGCACGATCTGGTGGTCCCCGACCGCAAGAGCCTGACCGAGGAGGTTCGTTCCGCCGCCGAAGTGGTCGCGGACAATCGCGGCGGTCGCTGCGAAAGCCGACGTGCTGATCCTGATGGTGCCGGACACACCGGACGTGGAGCATGCGCTGTTCGGCGAGGGCGGCGCGGCCGAAGGGCTGAAACGCGGGCACGCTGGTGATAGACATGTCGTCGATCAGCCCGATCGCGACCAAGGAGTTTGCCAAAAAGGTCAATGCCAAGGGCTGCGACTATCTCGATGCGCCGGTCTCCGGTGGTGAGGTGGGCGCGAAACAGGCGACGCTGACCATCATGGTCGGCGGCCCGGATGCCGCCTTCGCCCGGGCGAAGCCGCTGTTCGAGGCGATGGGAAAGAACATCACCCATGTCGGCCCACAGAACGGCGACGGGCAGACGTGCAAGGTGGCGAACCAGATCATCGTCGCGCTGAATATACAGGCAGTATCGGAAGCGCTGGTGTTTGCGGCAAAAGCAGGGGCGGACCCGGCCAAGGTACGGACCGCGCTGATGGGCGGATTCGCATCCTCCCGCATTCTGGAGGTGCATGGGGAGCGGATGCTGAATGGCGCGTTCAACCCGGGGTTCCGCATCCGGCTGCACCAGAAGGACCTGAACCTGGCGCTGTCGGCGGCCCGGGAGCTGGAGCTTTCGTTGCCGAACACGGCGGTGGCGCAGCAGATGTTCGCATCTTGCGCGGCGCATGGCGGGGCCGACCTGGACCATTCGGCCATGGTGCAGGCGATCGAAGGTCTGGCGGGATTTTCTCTCCGCGACAAAAAATGACCCACTGGCCGCCTGGCGTCGAGAAAAGGTTGATTTTCGGCCGCTCCACCGTTTACTTTCACCTATCACCGATTTGTGAGAGGCGTCGCGTTCTCGCGACTTGGGGTGGGGCGGGGTATTTTCGATGTCTATGCGGTTCACGGAGATCGGGCAGCAGCTCCGGGCCTACAGGCTTGAATCCGGCCTGCGAGCCGAGGAGATCGCAGCGCGCCTGGGTGTATCTCGCGCCGCGCTGTATCGCTATGAAAAAGGCGAGGTCATCAAGCTCGATACTGTCAAGCGACTCGCGGAACTGCTGAAGATTTCACCGCTTTCGTTACTGGGTATTGGAGTTGAATACTATAACAGACCGATCGCTTATTTTGAACGGCTGCGCCAGATCGAAGAAACCGCCGATCAGGTCCTGCAGGTGTTCGGTCCGGTCTGTTACCTGACCACGTCGGATACATACGACACGGCGCTGGCGGAGGCGTATAGACGAATCTGCCGCGCAGGGCACCGGAGACCGCGCGGTTGTGCGTACGCAAGGCGACCAGGTGCTTGGCATACTCGCCGCCCGCAAGCGCATGTACTCGATGCGGCGGCCCGGAATCATCTGCATCGTCCCGGTCAACTCGGTGCGCAAGATGCTGGAAACGGGGATCGCGTCGGGACTTGCGGTCTCTGAACGGGTGCGGCGGATGTGCCGTCAGGTCGCCGAAACCGAGGTCGAGAACATGGCAGCCCTGATGGAGGCCGAGCCGATGGGACTGCAATTCGGCCTGTTGACCGGCCCGGAGCCAAGTTCGCATTTCATGGTGCTGCGGGCCCGCGATCGTGTCAGCCTGGCGATCAATCCGTTCCGGCCGGACGCCCAGGCCACCGCGCAGACCGGGGTCGCCATGATTACCGGAGCGGATGAGGCGATTGCCGCGCATCAGCGGGTCGCGGAGGCGAGCTGGCGGGAGGCGTTGAAAGGCGCCGCCGGAGCCACCCGGCTGCGGCAATTGCTGGGTGCGGCCAGCCTGGTGAGCTGATCGGGGGGCGGAGCCCCTCACCCGGCCTCTCCCCCGCAAGGGCGGGGGAGAGGGGAACGGAACCCCCGCGTGCCGCCCTGCGTTATGGGGGCTCGGGCACCTCGATCCCCAGCAGTGGGGCATATTGTTGCGCGCCAAAGATATCCGGGTCCCCGGCACTGCCGCTGGGGGTGGTGCGGTAGATCGTAAACTTGATCGCGCAGCCCGGGTCGAACTCGACGAAGTCGGAGATGCGCGAGTCGGGAATGCCGTACAGCGCGCTGATGCTGTCGCGGGTGAGCACCTTCGCCTGCTTCACGTGCTCATAGGTCGCCGGTCGTGAAAAGATGATGTCGAAGGTGATCTTGTCCACGCCCGCGTTCTTGCTGCGGACGGTTTTTGCCAGTTCGCCAAGCGTCTTGGCCATGGGTCTACGCTCCGACCGTTGCGAGATGCGTCTGCATGCAGCGTGAGGCCGTCCGGCACCGCGTAGGTGTGGTTGACGGTCCAGCGATAGGCGGGACTGGCGCGCATCACCTCGTCCAACGGGAAGGCGACGGAGCCGGCGGTGCCCTTCACCTCCGGCAGGCGGGCATAGAACATCTGCCGCGTGCCGATCAGCGCGACTTCCTCGGCCATCTCCTTGGTGGGCGCGACGCCCTGCACCAGCACGGCGATCTCGTGCGGCGGCGCGGTCGTGCTTTGGCTCCATCGCGCCCATCACGCCGTCGCGGCCATAGACGGTGTAGTGCAGCTCGTACTGCGCATTGCCGAAACGTTCGCGCACCTGCTGGCGCGCCCAATCGATCATGCGGTCGACATTCGCGATGGAATAGGGATCGCGAATGCCGACCAGCCCGACATAGCGCTCGCCGACCTTGCCTGAGCCTTCCAGTTTGACGCGGAACTGCGGCGCCGGTTCGAAGCCCGGGCCGGTGATGCGCGTGGTGCGCGGATCGACCTGCTCGTAGTTGCAGTTGCGTCATGTCGAGCCGGCCGCCGGCGACGTATTCGTAGAACGGATTAGACCGTTCATACATCGCGTGCCCGGCCACCGAGGCGATGGTGCAGCGCTGGTCCGGGATGCATCGCGGTGACGCGCACATCGTCGCTGCTGATCTCGCCCAGCACGGTTTCTTTCGCGCCATACGGCTCGGCGCAGAACGAGGCGCATTCAAGCACTTTGCCAAGATAATAGGCCAGCGCTTCGGGAAATCCATGATGGATGGCGGGTGCGGCGAACACCGCGCAATCGCTGCTGCGGCCGCCGATGATCACATCGGCGCCCTGGCGCAGCAGCTTGATGTACGGGTGCACGCCGGCCATGGCGACGATGTGGTCGGTGGCCTCGAGCTCCTCCAGCGTCAGGGACGGCGCGCCCATCGAGGCCAGCGATGTCTTCGCCGCTCTCGATCGCCGCGCGCAAGCGATCCTTGGGGACATCGGAATAGTACCAGCCGAGTTTGAATGGGCTCGAGCTGATGCTTTGCGCGCCAGTTCGCGAATGATGCTGAGATAGAGATCGACGCGACTGTTGGTGCCGGTGTCGCCCGCCGAGCCGATGATCATCGGCACGCCGATGCGGCGTGACGCCAGCAGCATCTGTTCCAGATCATGCGTCTGCCAGCCGAGCGGACTGGTTGAGGTATCGGACTGCCAAGCGGCACCGGTCCGACATCGTCGCTACCGGAATCGGCGCCGATATAGTCCGGCCTCGCATCGACCCCGATGGCGAAGCTCTCGGGCTTCAACGGCGCGAAGCCAAGATGCCCGTTGGGCGAAATGATTTTCATAGACTTCATGGAACGAGTCTCCAATCGTGCGGAGGTCGGTGATGAACGAGTCGGCGAAATGGCAGGCGGCCGCATGTCCGGATGCGCGTGCCGGTCAAGCGTCGGCGGCGTGGTGCGGCAGCATTTCCTGCGCGTGCGGGCAGCGCGGGTGGAACGCGCAGCCCGTGGGCGGCGACAGCGGCGAGGGCGGTTCGCCGGCCAGGCGGATGCGCGCCCGACGCGGGCGCATGCACCTGCGGCACCGCGGATAGCAGCGCTTGCGTGTAGGGGTGGCGCGGCGCGGTGACGACCGCGCGCGCGGGACCGAGCTCGACGATGCGGCCGAGATACATCACCGCGATCCGGTCGCTGACATGCGCGACCACGGCGAGGTCGTGCGAGATGAACAGATAGGCGAGGCCGAGCTTGCGGCGCAGGGCGGCGAGCAGTTCGACGATCTGCGCCTGGACCGAAACATCCAGCGCGGAGACCGGCTCGTCGCAGACGACGAAGTCAGGATGCAGCACCAGCGCGCGGGCGATGCCGATGCGCTGGCGCTGGCCGCCTGAGAACTGGTGCGGATAGCGGTCGCAGATGCGCGGCGCCGAGGCCGACCCATGTCCAGCGCCTCGACGACGCGGCCCGTCGTCGCTCGGCGCGCGACAGTTGCGTATGCAGGCGCAGCGGCAGGCCGACGATCTGCTCCACGTTGCGGCGCGGATTGAGCGAGGCGTAGGGGTCCTGGAAGATGATCTGCATGCGCGGCCGCAGCGCCGCGAGCGGCGCGTCGCGTCGAGGCTGGCGAGATCGACGCCATCGAAACAAACGCTGCCCGCCGTCGGTTCGCGCAGACGCAACGCGAGACGGCCGAGCGTGGATTTGCCGCAGCCGCTCTCGCCGATCAGGCCCAGGCATTCGCCGCGCGCAATGCGTCAGGTCGACGTCCGTCGACCGCGCGCACCATGTGCGGCGGGCCGGCGGGACAACAGTCCGCCAGCGCCGCGGCGCACCGCGAAGTGCCGGCTGACGCCCGCGCAGCTCGACCAGCGGACGGGCGTGCGGCGACGCACGCACCTCGCGAGATGGCAACGGCGCCGCGTGGTCCACGCAACATCGTGCATCGGCTGCGGCAGATCGCATGCGGCGACGCGCGCGGCACCGCGGGCCGCGAACCGGCAGCCCGGCGGCAGATGCGTCAGATCGGGCATGCTGCCGGGGATCGGCCGCAGCGGCACATCCGAGTCGATCCAGCCGCGGCAGGCACGTCCAGCAGCGCCGGCGGTGTAGGGATGCGCGGGTCGGCAATGACCTGCGCGGTGGGCCCGGTTTCCACCACCTGGCCGGCATACATCACCGCGACCCGGTCGCAATGCGCCGGCGACCACGCCAAGGTCATGCGTGATCAGCACCAGGCTCAGCCCCAGCTCGCGCACGCAACGCGTCCAGCAGCTCCAGCACCTGCGCCTGCACCGTGACATCGAGCGCGGTGGTCGGCTCATCGGCGATCAGCAGCTTCGGCCCGCAGGCGAGCGCCATCGCGATCATCACGCGCTGGCGCATGCCGCCGGACAGCTCGTGCGGATAGGCGTGCAACTGTCGCGCCGGGTCGGCAATGCCGACCAGCCGCAGCAGCTCTGCCGCCCGCGCGCGCCGCGCGGCGGCCGATGGCAGATCGCCATGCGCCGGCAAGTACCTCGGTGATTTGCGTGCCGACGGTCAGCGCCGGATTGAGCGCCGTCAGCGCGTCCTGCATGCGTCAGCGCGATGTCGCGGCCGCGCAGCGCACGCCAGCGCCGCTTGCGATAGCCCGCGCAGATCCGTGCCTTGCCAAGACAGGCAACTCGCCGCCACACGCGCCGGCGGTGCGAGCAGCCCCAGTGTGGCGAAAACGTAACGGTCTTGCCGGAACCCGAACTCGCCCACGACCCCAGGCACTCGCCACGCCGAACGTCCAGATCGACGCCATCCACCGCGTGCATCACCCCGCTCGCCATCGGAATCGTCACGCTGAGATCGCGAATGCTCAGGATGGCGGCGTCGATCATCGATGCAACCGCGGATCGAACGCCTCGCGCAATCCTTGGCTGGCGAGATTGATCGCCAAGTACCACGATCAAAATGGCCAACCCGGCAAGGTCGCGACCCACCAGCCGTCGGCGAGAAACTCACGCCCATCGGCCACCATCGCGCCCCACGACACCGCGGCGGCTGCACACCCAGGCCCAGGAACGACAGGCTGGCTTCCATGATGATCACATGCGCGATGCGGATCGTCGCGACGACCAGCACGGGTGACAGGATATTCGGCAGGATTTCCTCCCGCAGGATCCGCAACGGCGGACATCCGACGGCCCGCGCTGCCTCGACATAATCCTGTTCCCGCGCCCCCAGCGTTTCGCCGCGCGCGACGCGGAAGGCCACAACCCATTCCTTCAGCACCAGCGTGAGCACGATGTTGGACAGGCCCGGGCCCATCATGCCCATCAGGCCGATAGCGAACACCAGGTACGGAAAACCCAGCAGCACATCGGCGACGCGCGACAGCACCGTATCCAGCGCACCGCGCGCGAAGCCAGCAAGCATGCCGCAGCAGCGTGCCGATCACGCGTCGACGCCGCGACCACACCGAAGCCAACCCCCAGCGAAACGCGCGCCCCAAAAATCAGCCGCGACAGCATATCGCGCCCCAGCCCGTCGCAGCCGAGCGGATAGACCCAGTCGCCACCATCCTGCCACACCGGCGGCTGCAGGCGCCGCAGCAGATCGGCATCGGCCGGATCGTGCGGCGCGATCAGCCGGCGCGAGCACATCGCGACCAGCCGGCGAACACGCACGACGCCAATGCAGAGCCGTGCTGACGCGATCGGCACGCAACCGCCGCAAGCCGAGCGCCGGTCGGCGACCGCGGCGACGGCTCGCGCTCATGCCGCGATCCGCGGGTTGAGCACGCTGTAGAGCAGGTCGGCGAGGCTATTCAGCACCACGAACACCACCGCGTACAGCAGCACCGCGGCCTGCACGAGCGGATAGTTCCGCGCGAAAATCGCCTCCACCACCAGCCGGCCGACGCCTGGCCAGGCGAAGATCGTCTCGACGATCATGTTGCCGCCCAACAGCGCGCCGATTTCGATCGCGGTGACACTCACCGCCGGCGCCAACGCGTTCTTCAACACGTGCAGCCCCAGCACACGCGCCCGTGACAAGCCTTTCGCTTCGGCAAACAGCACGTAGTCGGTCCGCAGAACGTCGATCACCGCGGCGCGCGTCACCCGCATCAGCACCGCCGCCATCGGCAAGGCGAGCGTCAGCGCCGGCAACGCCAGATGGCGCAACGCGCCCAGCGAAGGCGCGCAGATCGCGCCGGCCAGCAGACTGTCGATCAGCAGCAGATGCGTCACCGCCGGCGGCTCATCGCCGTAGCCGGTGCGGCCGGACACCGGGAACCAATGCAACGTGACGGAAAACAACAGCATCAGCAGCAGGCCGAGCCAGAACCCCGGCAGCGACACGCCCAGCAAGGCGCGGCAACGCTGGCGACGCGATCGATGAGCCGCCGCGCCGCACGCCGGCAAACAGCCCGAGCGGAATGCCAATCAGCAAGCGCCAGCACCGCCGCCGCCAGCGTCAACTCGATGGTGGCGGGCAGCCGGTCGGCGATCACGTCGATCACCGGGCGGCGATGGAAAAAGCTGCGGCCGAAATCGCCATGCAGGCGCGCCAGACGAAGACAGACCAACGTTCCGCCACGGCAGGTCGAGCCCCATGTCGTGCCGCAACGCCGCGACTTGCTCGGGCGTGACGCGTTGGTCGCCCAGCATGAACTGCACCGGGTCGCCCCGGGGTCGCCGCGGTCATGGCGAAGACGACGAGCGTCGTGCCGAGCAACACGGGGATCAGATGCAGCAGGCGTTGGAGCAGGCGCAGGTCAGTCGCATCCGTCATGCTAGGACACCCGTCATGCCCCGCTCCTCTTGCGCGAAGGGACGGGCATCGACGTGGTTCCGCGCCGCAGGGTTCGTGGATGCCGCGCCTTCGCCGGGCATGACGGGGCTGGCGGGTGGAACGCGCCCTGGCGTCACTTCACTGCACCCGCGACAGATAGATATTCCCGTCCGCGGACGGCTTGAACCCGACCAGCCGCTTCGACACGCCATAGACATCCTGCGGCAGCCACAGGAAAACCCATGGCGCGTCGTCGTGCACCATCTCCTGCACCTGCACATAGATCGCCCGCCGCTTCGCCAGATCCGTCTCCGGTCTCCGCCTGATCGAGCAGCTGGTCCACCTCCTTGTTGTCATAGCCCGCCGAGTTGCCGCGGCCGCCGCCATGCACCGCCGGCATCATGATGTCCGACGGATCGAGCGACGCATTGCCCCACGACGTCAAGAACAGGTCATGGTCCTTGCGCTTTTCGGCATTGCGCCAGATCGGCACGATCACCGCGGTCTCCCACACCTGCACCTTCGCGGTGATGCCGCTGCGCGACATCATGGATGCGATGGCCTCGGCGACGTCCTTCGATGCGCCATCCGTATCCAGCGTCAGCGACAGGTTCGACGCGCCGGCCTGCGCCAGCAGCGCCTTCGCCTGCGCCGGATCGTATTCGTATTCCGGCAGATTCGCATCGAAGCCGAACGCATCGGGGCTCAGCACACCATTCAGCGGCGTCGCCAGCCCGTTCATCAGCTTGGCGATGATCAGCTTGCGATCGACCGCGTGGTTCAGCGCCCGACGCACGCGCACGTCGGTGAACGGCGGCTTGTTGTTGTTGATCGCCAGGAAGAACGTGCGCGTGCCGTTCACCGTCATGACCGTGGTGTCTGAATTGGCGCGCACCTGGTTGATGGCGGTCACCGGCAGGTTGTTGATGATATCGAGATCGCCCGCCAGCAAGGCCGCGACGCGCGCGGCATTGTCCGGCATGACCTTGTAGATCACCCGGTCGACTTTCGTCGGCCCGACCGGTGGAATATCGGTCGACCCGCCGTAGTAATCGGGGAAACGATCCATCACGATGCGGTCCCCGCGCACCCATTCCTTGAGCTGAAAGGCGCCGGTGCCGTCTTCTTGCGTCACCATGCCGGCGTCACCGACCTTCTTCACGAACGCCTCGCTGACAATCTCCTGGAATGGCAGCATCGCCGGCAGCAGCGGCCACGGTGCGCTCAGGACCAGGCGAACGGTATACGGATCGACGATCTCGACGCTCTTCAACGGGCCGAGCAGGTCCTTGCGCGGATTGGTCATT
>CAWEOZ010000012.1:0-47966 GCA_963810715.1 uncultured Pseudomonadota bacterium
GCCCACGTATCTTTTTGCCGGACGAACAGGGTTCGGTGGATTGCCGCCGCCGAACTGCAATCGGGTCGCTGTCAACTGCACGACCGCGGACCACGATCTTGGAATCCGTCCGCCGATGCTGTTCCCTGTACCCATGCGTCGCATCGCCCTGCACCATGAAACCGACTGGGACGGCTGGCGCGCCGCCACCCGGGAACTGGCATTGGCCGACATATCCCCCGAGCAGGTGCACTGGCGGATCGACCCTGTTCATCCGCACAAACCCGGGGCCGCCGAAGGTGGCAGCTTCGCGATTTCCCGTACCTTCATCGGGTTGGCAGCGCAGGCGATTCAGGCGCGCGACCCAGAGCGGTTCGACCTGCTGTATCGGCTCGTCTGGCGCCTCCGTAGCGGTGAGCGCGTCCTGGAGGACACCGCCGACCCGGGGGGGCTCCGGGCTCGCGGCCTGGCCTTGGCCGTGCGGGCCGAACAGCACCGCATGCGCTCTCAGCTTCGCTACCTGCCGGTGGAAAATGACCGGCGCTATCTCGGGTTGGTACCGGCCGGCGCATTTTGTGCTGGAGGCTAACGCGCAGCTTTTACGCCAGCGGTTCGGCGAGCTTAAGGTCTCCGTCCTGACGCCGGACGGCAGCGCACATTGGGACGCCAATGGGTTACGCTCGGCCAGGGCATGGAGCCTGCCGCGGCCGCTGACGATGTCGCGCTCGTCGCCTATTGGCGCGCGTAAGCGCGAATTGCTGGAAGCGTCTCGTCCCGGCACGTCCATTCCCGAAGCGGAGCCACTGATCGACGAACCCTGGCCGCCGGATCGGCCGGCGCTCGGGCCGGTGGTCCTGCCGATGGGCGCCGATGCGGGCATCGAGACCGCCTTGCACGAGGCCGCCGATTGTCGCCGTTGCCATCTCTGGGAGCCGGCGACACAGACCGTGTTCGGTGAAGGCCCGGCGCATGCCCGCGTGATGTTCATCGGCGAGCAGCCCGGTGATCAGGAAGACGTAATCGGCCGGCCCTTCGTCGGGCCGGCGGGGCTGATGCTGGACCGGGCCTTGCTGGAGGCCGGTATCGATCGCCGCACCGCCTCGTCGCCAATCGGCGTCAAGCATTTCAAGTTCACACCGCGCGGCAAGCACCACATCCATCAGACCCCCGAAACGCCCGAAATCCAGGCGTGCCGCTTCTGGCTGGACGTGGAGCGCGTCAGGCTGGCACCGAAGCTGGTGGTGCTGCTCGGGGGCACCGCCACCGTGCCGTGCTGGGCCGGGCGGTGACGATCGGCCGCGAGCGCGGTCGTCCGATCAAGCTGTCTGACACCGAGACCGCGTTCGTGACCGTGCATCCCTCATTCCTGCTGCGCGTCCCCGATGAGGATGCCAAGCGGCGCGAATACGCGCCTTCGTTGAGGATTTGAAGAAAGTGGCGCAACTGGCCGGCCAATTGGCCTGATCCGTCTGTCGAGGCACGGGGGCAAGCAACGCGACGTGAAATGCGGACGCTATCCCGCTCCCACCATCCGCAATGCAAGCTCCGCCATCCGCGCGGACAGCTCATCCAGGTCAAGTCGTCCGGCGGAGCGATGCCAGGTGTAAGCCCACGAAACCATCCCACCGATCGCCAGCGCCGCCAGGTGCACGTCCTGTCCCTGCGAATTCGCGCGCGGCGACGCCTTCGGCAAGCAGCGTGGACAGCACATGGTCGAACTGCTTGCGCAGTGTGTTGATCTTCGCCAGCGCCGCGGGTTCCAATTCTTTTCCTCGCGGAAGAAGATGGCAATGTTGGGCTGCCGGCTAAGCACGACCTTGGTGAACCCGATCATCGCGTGGCGCAGCCGCTCGGTCGGAGTTCCGGGACATTCCGCCGCGTTCGCAACGGCGGCCAGCGACAGCTCGATCGTCGGCGTCCGGCGCCGCAAGAAGCTCGGTCTTGCTGCGAAAATGCGAGTAGATAAACGGCTTGGTGACGCCGAGGCCGGCGGCGATGTCGTCCAGCGTGGTGGCGGTGAAGCCATGGGCGTAGAACAGCGCAACCGCTTCTTGCAGGATGCGTTCGCGTTTACCGGCGTGGATCTCTTCGCGCGTGCGCTCGGTCGTTCCGCTCATGGCGCGGGAGTGTATGCGTCCTCCGGCAGGTTTCAAACCGGGCCGTCGTGTTACATTGGTCCAGAGTTTAAGAGGAGACGAGCATGGCTGGAATGGTGGGAAGTCCGCGCTGATCACAGGTGGCGGCAACGGGATCGGTCGGGCGACGGCGCTCGCGTTCGCACGGGAGGGGGCGCGTGTGGTCGTTGCGGACCTTGCCGGCGATGCCGCGCAGGACACGGTGGCGATGATCAACGCGGTTGGCGGCCAGGCCATGTCGGTGGTGTGCGAGGTGACCGACAGCACGCAGGTTCAGGCGATGATCGCCACCGCGATCGGTGGCTATGGCCGGATCGATTGTGCGTTCAACAATGCGGGCATCGCCGGATATCAGGTGGACGCGTCGGGGAAGAAGACGGCCGAGTGGTCGGAGGCCTCGTTCGACCGCATGGTGGCGGTCAATCTCAAAGGCGTCTGGCTCTGCATGAAGCATGAGATTCTCCACATGCAGGCGAGCGGTGGTGGCGCGATCGTCAATACCGGGTCAATCGGGGGATTGGTGGGTTTGCCGACGTCTTCGGCGTATGTGGCGACCAAGCACGGTGTGCTCGGGCTGACCAGGACGGCGGCGATCGAGTATGCGGCGGAGAAGATCCGGGTGAATGCGGTGTGTCCTGGTTACATTCGCACCAAGATGACCGAGGACGTGATGCGACGCCGCGGCGATGAGGTGATGGCGCTGGTTCCATTCAAGCGAATGGGGGAGCCGGAGGAAATCGCCGAGATGGTCGTGTGGCTGTGTTCCGATCGTGCATCTTATGTGAGCGGGGCATGCTATAACGTGGATGGTGGGTATATGGCGCTGTGATTGCCGGCGAGGAATTGCAAAAGCGGCGGCTACGCCTGCAAGCTTGCTTCCCTCGCAAATCAGTCGCGCAAGGCTGTTCCACAGAAATGTAAATCTTCATCACAATGCGGTCGCCATCAAGCTGTAATATAATAAGTTCTCCTGTCATTCTAGATTGCCGAAAAGAATGAGAGGAGGATAATTTCTATGGCGCGAACCTCGGGTCAGCTTCGGCGGTGGGCCTCCCTCTCAGCCCTGGCGAGCGCAGCTCTGACCGCAAGCGCCGGGTCGGGTGAAGCGACAATCATCTATCATCCCACGCATGGGTTTACTGCTCCTGGCTCACTGCCGTTGCCTGGCGGCAATGGGATCACCCTGAACAAGACGCACACCAGATCCTCCAGCGAGCAGTCGATCGGTCTTGGCCATGTACGAGGTGCTTTCGGCCGTCGGAGCGCTTCGACCAGAGTATCGGCGCGCGGGGTCGCATTCAAAGCGGCAGGAAGTCTCGTAGCCGTTACAGACAAGGGACAAACCTTCAATAAGGTTGGAACGCGTGTCGCCAACAATCCACTGATGGGACGCCGGGGATACCGATACAAATATGATGTCGGCACCGCTTGGTTTCCCTACCCGGAGGGGCGGAGCGTGGGCCGGCCCCTGGCAGGAAGTTACTTCTTCGGTTGGGTCCAAAATACTCTCGGACGCACCTATGGGACGCTTTATAGTGGGCAGAAGTACACGTTTATTCGGTTCTCCGCTTATCACCTATCCACCGCCAATTTCCCAAATTACAACGATAAATACGCGCTGTTCCGCTTTGACGTGGGGGGGCAGGCAGATTACGGCTGGCTCGAATTAAGCGTGGGCGGCGGCCAATATCCGTTCGTGAACGTTCTGGGCTACGCCTACCAGACCAACGGCGAGCCAATAAAAGCCGGTGACGCGCCCGAACCGCAACACCTGCCTGCCGCCCTCGGCGCGCTCGCCCTCGGCGCCATCGGGCTGAAGGAATGGCGTAAAAAGCGGAACGCCGTTGGATGATGCGGCTACTCCTCGTCAGCTGGGACGCAGCCGATTGGAAAGTGATCGACCCACTCCTGTAATATGGCGATATGCCCGTTCTTGCCGGCTGATCAACTCCCGGTGTGCCCGGCAACAACGCCGCCATCCATCCGCCGCTCATGCGCCGGCCCGGCGATGAGGTGCCGACGCTGGTCGCGTTCAAGCGAATGCGGGAACCGGAGGAAATTGCCGAAACGGTGGCGTGGCTTTGTTAGGATCGTGCGTCTTATGTCAGGGGGGTGCCATAACGTGGATGGTGGATATGTGCCGCTGTGACTTTTGATGCCGGCCAGTGCCATGCAAAGACGCGGTTTCAGACTGGAACTCGTCCCAATTAATGATAAGTGTCAAACCTAAGCGACCTCGGAATGTTGTTGCGAGGCTTCCCAACTGGTTCTAGCTTCTCTTCCAACAAAAGGAACGACTGATCCCTCGGGGGAGGGGACGAGCATGGGACGAAGATCGAACCGGCTTCGCCGATGGGCGTCATTATCGGCACTAGCGAGCGCGGCTCTCGCGGCGAGCAGCGGCTCGGGCGAGGCAGCGATAATCTATCACTCAGCACACGGTATCGGACCAGATGCAACCTTGCCGCTGCCGAACAATACCATCTCCGTGTTTAATCGTGGATCGGGCGGGTTTAGTGATAACACTAATCGAAGTAGACCGTATTTTGGTGCAAAGGGCAGACTCAAAACGTTTCTCTTTGTAGAACTTGACCTTTTTGGTTTCTTTTATAATGTATCTGCACGAGGCGTGAGTGTCCGAAGAAGCGGAAGGTCTATAGCTCTGGCCAAGAAGGGCCAGACATTCAATCAAGTCGGATCAGGGGCAGGTTCCGGGCAGCTCGCAAGCTGCGTCTACTCAGAGCGTAATAGGTTTGGTTTTGTATCCTACAGGTATGGGCCGCGCGCGCACCGTTTTCCGCAAAAAATCTACGGCTACTCAAACCATTCTTCCAAGTCAGTCAGGCAGAAGTTGCGGGTGCGGGTTTCAGACCGCACAGCCGGAGGGCTCAGCTATTACCAATCCGTACGGAGAACAGCCTATGATCTTCCGGGTCTAGGTAAACAGTTCGCGCTGTTCCGCTTCGATGTCGGCTCGCAAACTGATTACGGCTGGCTAGAGTTGTCTCTGGGTAATCATGGTCGCTCCGCACCCTTCGTAAGGCTGATCGGCTACGCCTACGAAACCACCGGCGAGCCGATACGCGCAGGCGCAGTCCCGGAACCGGAGCACTTGCCGCTTGCCTTGGGAGCCCTCGCCCTCGGCGCCATGGGCGTGCGGGAATGGCGTCGGAAGCGTAACGCCGCCGCATGACCCGTCTTCTCCTCGTCGGCTGGGATGCAGCCGACTGGAAGGTCATCGATCCTCTTCTGGCCCGCGGCCAGATGCCGAACCTTGCCGGGCTGATCGCCTCCGGCGTGCGCGGCAACAACGCCACCATTTATCCGCCGCTCAGCCCGATGGTCTGGACCTCGATCGCCACCGGCAAGCGCCCGACCAAACACGGCATCCACGGGTTCACCGAACCGACCGAGGACGGGCTGGCCGTACGGCCGGTGAGCAATCTCGGGCGCAAGACGAAGGCCTTCTGGAACATTCTCAACCAGAATGGCAAACGCTGCGTCGTCCTCGGCTGGTGGCCCTCGCACCCCGCCGAGCCGATCGGCGGTGCGATGGTCTCCAACCACTTTCCACTGTTCGCCACCGCCGATCCCGCCAGACCAATGATGCCGGGCACCGTCCATCCCGCTGCGGTGACCGACCGGCTCGCCGAGCTTCGCGTCCACCCGATGGAGATCACCGGCGACATCCTGCGACTATTTGTGCCTCAGTGGCAGACGATCGATCAGGAAAAGGACCGCAGCCTGCACGATCTGGCTGGCATCATCGCCGAGACGATGAGCATCCATGCCGCCGCCACCGACCTGATCGAATTCGGAGGCCTGGGATGTGGCGGCCGTATATTTCGCCGGTATCGACCATTTTTCCCATCGTTTCATGCGCTATCACGCCCGCAAACGCCGTGGCACGGCGGGAGCGACCGATCCGGCGCTCTTCCGCGACGTCATCTCCGGCGCCTACCGCTACCATGACCTGATGCTCGGCCGGCTGATTGAACTCGCCGGCCCTGAATGTGCCGTGATGGTGATCAGCGATCACGGGTTCCATTCCAATTCGCTGCTTCCCGACTATATTCCCGCCGAGGCCGCCGGTCCGGCGGTGGAACATCGTGATTTCGGCATCTTCTGCCTGAAAGCACCCGGCGTGCGGCGGAATGAGCGCGTGTTCGGGGCCAGCGTCCTCGACATCGCACCGACCATCCTGCACCTGTTTGGCCTACCTGCCGGCGCGGACATGGACGGCAAAGTACTGGTCAATGCGTTCGCAGATCAAACGCTCGCCGAACGTATCCCGAGCTGGGAGGATGTTTCCGGCAACGATGGTCGGCATCCGCCACAGCGACAGCATGATGGTGCAGCCTCCGTCGAATCATTGAAGCAGCTGATCGATCTCGGCTACGTCACGCCGCCCGCCGGCGATGCCGCAACGGCAGTGCACGACTGCATGATCGAAAATCGCTATAATCTCGCACGCGCCCACATGGACGCCGGCGAGCTCGACGCAGCAGGCGAAATTCTCAGCAGCCTCATCGCGGAAGACAGCGAGCAGACGCGGTACCATCAGCATCTGTTCCAGTGTCTGCTGGCCCGACAGCGATATGAACAGTGCGCGCAGATGCTCGATGCGCTCGACGCTTCGTGCCCCGATATGGCGCGGCGCGCGGCTGCCGAGCTGAAGGAGCGGCGGACCAAAACTCCCGAGAAGGATCTCGCCCAAAAGCGCGAACCCGAAATTCGACGCGAAATGTTCGAGCGGCGGCAGCTAGCGGAAAAGCTCACCGGCTTTACGACCGAGCGGATGCTGATGCGCTGTTCGTTGCTGCTTGCGCAAGGGCGCCCCGAAGACACGGCGGCAGTGCGGCCCCTGCTCGATCGTCTTGCGGCGCGGAGAGCGTTGCGCCGGCCACTGGCGATGTTCCTTGCCGAGAGTTACGCCCAGCTCGGCATGCCGGATCAGGCACTCGAGTTCACCCGCCGCATCCGCCGCATCGATCGTGATAACTGGCGTGCCCTCGCCCTGGAGGCACAGATCCATCATCGTGCCGGGCGTCACGCGGAGGCGGCGGACCGAGCTGTCGATTCGCTCGCCCTCGTCTATTTGCAGCCGGCGATGCACCATCTGCTCGGCGTGTCGCTTGCGCAACTGGGCGAAACCGCGCGGGCAGAGCAGGAGCTGCGCGTCGCTCTCGCCCAGGCACCCGGCCTGATCGCCACGCACGAGGCGCTCGCTGCACTCCTGCGCCGAGATCCGGCGAAGCTTGCAGATGCCAGCGTGCACATGGCCCAGGCCGAAATCGCTGCGGCGCAAGCGCAAGCCGCGGGTTGCAGCAGCCCCGACACCCCAAGCCACGCCGGCATCGGTGCCGGCCTTCGCACGTGACCCGGGCACGCCACCGAAAAATCGCAGCCAGATCATAACCGTTGTGACCGGCCTGCCGCGCTCTGGTACCTCCATGATGATGCAGATGCTGGCAAAAGGCGGGATCGAGCCCTTTGCCGATGCGGCACGCACACCAGACATCGACAATCCGCGCGGATATTTCGAGCACAAACAGGCAAGCCGATTGCACCAGGACTCCGCGTGGCTGCCCGAGGTGCGCGGAAAGGCAGTAAAGATCGTGGCGCCGCTGTTGCCTTATCTGCCGCCGCAACAGCAATATCGCCTGATCTTCATGCATCGCCCGCTGAAGGAGGTGGTTGCCTCGCAGCGTACCATGCTGAAACGATTGGCGTTGCCCGGTGCCAATCTGGACGATGCGGCGCTGATGCGCGCATACACGAGCCAACTTGTCCGGGTGCAGACCTGGTTGGGGCGGAGGGCCGAAATTCCGGTGCTGCCTGTCGCCTATGACGATGCCGTTGCGCACCCGGCCACCATTGCGATGCGCCTGGCCGATTTTCTCGGGTCCTCCGTTCGCGATTGAAGCGGCTGCCGCTGCGGTCGATCCGTCGCTGCGTCGGCGGGGCGACAATGGTATACCCTGAATCCGCAGGATTCTGGGCATACCGCGCGCAGGGTTGGTGTGGCGGCTGCGCGCGAAACCAAAACTCACCCGACTTCCTGCGGAAGTCGGGTATATCAGGGTCTGATCGCTACCAGGTCCCGTCAGCGGTTCCTCACAACCTACAAAATATCGTCCCGTATGCACGCCTTGAAATGTCCCGGCGCAACTTCGCGCAACTCCGGCGGCGCTTCGGCGCAGGTGGGCAGCGCATAACGGCAGCGGTTGCGGAACACGCAGCCGGACGGCGGGTTCAGCGGGCTCGGGACCTCGCCCTGGAGCATGATGCGGGACCGCCTGGCGCCCGGTTCCGGGACCGGCACGGCCGATAGCAGCGCCTCGGTGTAAGGGTGCAGCGGGTGCCGGCACAGCTCGCGGCTTTCCGCGACTTCAACGATGCGCCCGAGATACATCACCGCGATGCGGTCGGCGACATGCTCGACCACAGCGAGATCGTGAGCAATGAACAGCATGGCCAGACCGAGGCGCCGGCGCAGATCCAGCAGCAGATTCAGGACCTGCGCCTGGATCGACACGTCGAGCGCCGAAACCGGCTCGTCGGCCACGAGCAACTCGGGCTCCGACGCAAGCGCGCGGGCAATGCCGATGCGCTGGCGCTGGCCGCCGGAGAATTCGTGCGGGTAGCGCGTCATTGCTTCAGATGGCAGGCCGACGAGGTGAAGGAGTTCGGTCACGCGGGCACGACGTGCACGGCGATCCGGCATCAGACGCTGAACCAGCAGCGGTTCGCCGATGGCCTGTTGGATGGTCATGCGTGGATTCAGCGAACCGAACGGATCCTGAAACACAAGCTGCATGCGTCGGCGATGCGGTTTCAGCGCTCGCGGCGAAAGATGGGCGATGTCGGTGCCATCCAGCTCGATGCGGCCCTCATTCGGCTCATAGACCCGCAGCACGCTGCGGCCCACGGTGGTTTTGCCGGAGCCGGATTCGCCCACCAGCCCGAGCACCTCGCCGCGGCCAATGGTGAACGACACGCGATCGACCGCGCGCAGCATGGCCCGGCCGACCGGAAACCATTTGCTCAGGTTTTCGACCCGCAGCAGCGGCAAGCCATTCATGCAGCGGGTTCACCGGCGAGGGTGCGCCAGCGGACGCAGCGCACGGCGCGGTTCAACCCGCATGATTCTAGCGGAGGCACGGCCGCGTCGCAAAGGACCGGCACGAAATGCGGGCAGCGTGGGTGGAAGGTGCAGCCAGCCGGGTGAAAGAGCGGGCTCGGCACTTCGCCCGGGATAGCGGCAAGGTGCATGTCGCGGTCGTCCAGCACCAGTCGCGGCACGGAGGCCAGCAGCCCGGCAGTGTAGGGCATGCGCGGCGCCGCGAAGATCGCGTCCCGTGGTGCTTCCTCGACCAGGCGGCCGGCGTACATCACGGCGATCCGGTCTGCGATCTCAGCGGCGACGCCCAGATTATGGGTGATGAACAGCACGGCCATGCCGATCTCTGCCTGCAATGCCTTGATCAGGTCCAGAAGCTGGGCCTGGACGGTGACGTCCAGGGCGGTGGTCGGTTCGTCGGCGATCAGCAGGGCGGGGCGGCACGATAGTGCCATGGCGATCATGACCCGCTGCGCCATGCCGCCGGAGATCTGGTGCGGGTAGGCCGCAAGGCGCGTGCGCGGGTCGGGAATACCAAGCCGTTCCAGCATCTGCTCAGCAATCGCCAGCGCCCGCGTGCGGCGGCAGCCCTGGTGCAGCATGATCGCGTCGGCGATCTGGTCCCCCACGGTATAGACCGGGTTCAGGCAACTCATCGGTTCCTGGAACACCATGGCGATCTCGTTGCCCCGGATACGGCGCAGCGCGCCGGGGGACAGGCGAGCGAGATCGCGGACCTTTCCGTCGCGTCCGCGAAATTCGATCGGTACCGGCGATATCCACCCCGGGTCCGCGTGGGATGAGGCCCATGACCGCCAGGCCGGTGACCGACTTGCCAGCGCCCGATTCACCAATCAGCACGAGGGTTTCGGAGGGGCCGATGGTGAAGGAGACCCCCTCGACCGCATGGGCCACGCCCTCATCGGTGTAGAAATGCACGTAAAGGTCGCGCACGGTGAGAAGCTGAGCTGCCATTTATGGTGTTCTTAGGCGGGCGAGCCCGCTTCCCCAATCCCCTGCCGCGTGACACGTACGACGGCCGGAACGAGTGGGGATGCGCGGCAGCGTTGCACGGCCGGCATTGCAATTGATTCTCAATCGCGCTATGGGACCGCCGCGACCGGGAGCCCTCGCCTGCCGTGTATATTTGCGTCTGCAATGCCCTGACCGAGCGCGACATCCAACGCGCCACACAGCAGGATGGGGCCGACCGGCCGGCTGCAGTGTTCGCCGCCTGCCGGTGCCGGGCGCAATGCGGGAGTTGCGTGCGCAGCCTGCTGGGTTATGTGCGCCAGTCGGTATCAGGCACGCTGGGCGGCGATCCGTCTGTGGCGGAAGATTGCGGGGGATCGGCTGTCGCGGCAGTCTCCTGACCAGAATTCTGGACAGGAGCGGACATGCTGCGTGATCCCAAGGTGATCGAGCACCTGAATACCCAGCTTACCAACGAACTGACCGCCATCAACCAGTATTTCCTGCACGCGCGTACGTTACAGCATTGGGGTGTCACGCTGCTGGGAAAGCTGAATACCGGGAGTCCATCGATGAGATGCGACACGCGGATTGGCTGATCGAGCGCATCCTGTTCCTCGACGGACTGCCCAACGTGCAGCGGTTGGGTCAGGTCCGGGTCGGCCAGACGGTGGAAGAAGACTGCGGGCGGACCTGGCTTTGGAGGAGACGGCACTCGAGGATCTCCGCGCGGGGATCGCCTATTGCGAGTCAGTCCGGGACTACGTGTCGCGCGATCTGCTCCGGCGGATTTTCGACAGCGAAGAGGAGCACGTGGATTTCCTGGAACGCCAGTTCGACCTGATCAGCCAGATCGGGGTGCAGCGCTATATCCAGCTCAACAGTGCGCCCGCTTCGGATCAAGAGGGCAGTGCGGGCGGCTGAAGGGCTGCCGGCGCGAGTAGATTCAATTTAGCGCTGAGAGCGCAAAAAGGGCGCCGGACAGGTCGAGGGCGATGCGAGTGGGACCACCGACAAGGGAGTCCCAGACGGCTTTCCAAGCGTGGAGGATGGCGTCGAAGCTGCGGCTGGCGCCACATCACCCGGCAAGTGCCGGCACCGGATTGAGCGCCATGTCCGCCTTTGCGGTCTACCCTCGGCTCGACTAGCCTGCGGCTCCCGTTGGCCCAGATACGTGAACGAGGGAATGGACGACACTCGATTTCAGCTCTGGCGTGACCGCTGGCGCTCCTTGTTCCACCGCCACGCAAAGCGCGTCGTGCGGCAGGGAATGGCGCTGCCGCCGCACAAGGATAAGCCCTCGAAGCAGCAGGTTGGTGCCCATTTCGGGTACTGGATACTGGCGATCGTTGCCATCATGCTGTTCCAGAGCTGGTGGATCGCGCACCAGACCGTCGAAGTCGTCCCCTATAGCCAGTTCCTCCAGATGGTTCACGAACACAAGGTCCAATCGGTGGAGGTGCATGGGCAGACCGTGACCGGCAAGCTGAAGGAAAAGCTGCCGGACGGACGCATCTTGTTTTCCACCACCTCGGTGCCGCCCGACCTTGCCGACCTGCTGCGGCAGAACGGCGTCACGTTCACCGGCATCACCACCGGCTTCTGGGGCAACCTGCTCGGGCTGGCTGCTACCCACGGTTGGGTTCTTCGCCCTGTGGGTGTTCTTCTGGCGGCGCACGGTGGGCAATATGGGCATGGGCGGCGGGCTGATGTCTGTCGGCCGCTCGCGCGCCAAGATTTATGTCGAAACCGACACCAAGACCACCTTCACTGATATTGCCGGCTCCGATGAGGCCAAGGAGGAGCTACAAGAGATTGTGGCCTTCCTTAGGGACCCACAGGGCTATGGCCGGCTCGGTGCTCATGTCCCGAAGGGCATCCTGCTGGTGGGGCCGCCGGGCACCGGCAAGACCCTGCTTGCCCGTGCCGTCGCCGGCGAAGCCGGCGTGGCGTTCTTCTCGATCTCCGGATCGGAGTTCGTGGAGATGTTTGTCGGCGTGGGCGCCGCCCGGGTGCGCGATCTGTTCACCCAGGCGCGCGAGAAGGCGCCGGCCATCATCTTCATCGACGAGCTGGACGCGCTTGGTCGCGCCCGCGGTGCCTTCCCCGGGGCCGGCGGCAACGACGAGAAGGAGCAGACGCTCAATCAGTTGCTGGTGGAACTCGACGGTTTCGATCCGCGCATCGGCGTGGTGCTGCTGGCCGCCACCAATCGGCCGGAGATACTCGATCCGGCGTTGCTGCGCGCCGGCCGTTTCGACCGGCAGGTCCTGGTCGACCGGCCAGACAAGGGTGCCCGCATCGCCATCCTGTCGCTGCACTTGAAACGAGTTACCGTCGCGCCGGGCGTCAACGTCGAACAGATCGCCGAGCTGACGCCGGGCATGACCGGCGCCGATCTCGCCAACGTTGTGAACGAGGCGGCGCTGCTGGCCACTCGCCGGCGCGGCGATGCGGTCACCATGGCCGATCTGAACGAGGCGGTGGAGCGCGGCGCCGCCGGCCTTGCCCGTCGGTCGCGCGTCCTGTCGCCCGAGGAACGGCGCATCGTCGCCTATCACGAGATGGGTCACGCCCTGGTCGCCCTCTCGCTGCCGGGCACCGATCCGGTGCACAAGGTTTCGATCATCCCCCGCGGCGTCGGCGCCCTGGGCTACACGATCCAGCGCCCGACCGAGGACAAGTTCCTCATGAGCCGCGAGGAGCTGGAATCGCGCATGGCCGTGCTGCTCGGCGGTCGTGCGGCAGAGCGGCTGGTGTTCGGCCGGGTGTCCACTGGCGCCGCTGACGATTTGCAGCGGGTCACCGACACGGCGCGAGCGATGGTCACGCGCTACGGCATGGTCGACGAGATAGGGCCGATCAGCCTGGACCGCGAACCAACCAACCTGCTCGGCCGCCCCATGCCTCCGGAATTTCAGCAACGCACCTACAGCGAGGCGACGGCCCAGGCGATCGATCGGCAGGTCCATGACCTCGTTCAGGCGGCGATGGATCACGCCACCCGTATTCTCACCAGCCGGCGCGTGGTGCTGGAAGCCGGCGCCCAGGTTCTGCTGCGGCAGGAAACATTGAGCGCCGACGATCTCGCCGAACTGGTTCGTGCTCCCGCCGTGGAACCGGTGACCGCCTGACCCATTCGGTCATGGGACCGCCACTCGACGATCGTCATCGTCATGAACCGGTCCCGGCTCATTAGCTAATTAGTATGAAATGCTCCGCATACCCGGCACATCCCATCCGGCCGCGGAGCAGATGACTGGCATCTATCGTTGTTGAACGAAGCCGCGGCCGAAGCCGCCTTTGGACAAGCCTTGCAGGAGTACCAGGCCGGCCATCTTCGTGCAGCGGAGAAAACCTGCCGGGACCTTATTGCGCAGCAGCCTGACTATGCGGACAACCTGCATCTGCTTGGCATCGTCACGACACAGCTCGGCAACCCCGAGGTCGGTGAAGGACTTATCCTGCGCGCGATCGCGCTGGTTCCAGGGCAGTGGGTGTTTCATCATGATCTCGCATTGACCTATCGGCAACTGGGTCGCAGTGAAGCGGCAATTGCCGAATACCGCGTTGCCGTCGCGCTCAATCCTGGTTCCGCAGAACTCCACAACAATTTCGCCACCACATTGCGCGACGGGGGGCGGATGCAGGAGGCCATCGCGCATTATCGCGCCGCGGCCGGTCTGGCACCGACGATACCGGAGATCTGGTACAACCTTGCAACAACGATCGCCGGATACGGGCCGACCGAGGAGGTTGAGACGGCATTTCGCCGTGCCCTCGAACTCAGGCCGGACTTCAGCAATGCGCACGCGAATTTCGGCCGCTGGCTGATTACGCGCGGCCGCTGGAGCGAGGCAGCGCAGCAGCTTGCCGAGGCGATTCGGCAAGGCTCCGACCACGCACCGGTCTGGAACAATCGCGGTATCGCGTTGCAGGAGCTGGGCCGCGCCGACAAGGCAGAGGAATGCTATCGGCGGGCGCTGGTGCTGGACCCGGCGCTTGCCAATGCACAGCACAATTTGGGCTGGCTCCTGCTCGGCCAGGGTCGCACGGATGAAGCCTGCGCGTGCCAGATGGCCGCGATCGAAGCATGCCCGGCGTATGGCGCGGCCCGGCTTGCCGTCTGCATGACGCAGCTTCCGATCCTCTACCGCACGGAAGAAGAAATCGGCGAACGGCGTCGGCGCTACGCCACGGCACTGGACGGGCTGGTCGCAGCCGCGGAAACACCGGCTGGCGGACGCATGATCGCGGACGCAGTCGGAAGCTCGCAGCCCTTCTTTCTCCCCTATCAGGGCGACAATGATCGTGAGCTTCAGGCCACCTACGGACAGCTCGCCTGCCGCGTCCTGGCCGAATCGGCGCCGACACCCAGGTTGCCACCACACCCCGCGCCGGGTGCGCGCATCCGGGTCGGTATCGTCAGTGGCTTCTTCTGTGCGCACACGATCTTCAAGCTGTTCCTGGAGGGATGGCTGACCCGACTCGACCGCAAACGCTTCGAGGTCATCGGGTTCCACACCGGGTCAGTTTCGGATTCAGAGACGGCGCGCGCGGCGCAATGGTGTGACCGGTTCGTCCACGGTCTGCCCACGGAGGCATGGGGCGGCGAGATTACCGCCGCCGCGCCGCATGTGCTGCTGTACCCGGAAATCGGCCTGGATCCGCTGGCCGGGAGGCTGGCAGCGCAGCGCCTGGCGCGCGTGCAGTGCGTCACCTGGGGCCATCCCGAAACCACGGGAATGCCGACGCTGGACTACTTCCTTTCCAGCGCCTCGATGGAGCCGGCGGGCGCAGAGGCACATTATACCGAGTCCCTCGTGCGCCTGCCGCATCTGGGTCTGTATTACGTGCCGGATGAGCAACCACTGCCGCCGCTCGACCGCGCTTCGTTGGGTTTGGACCCCGCCGCGCCGGTCTATTGGTCGGGACAGGCGGTGAACAAGGTACCTGCCGCAATACGACCTCATCTTCCCCCGCATCGCAGCCGCAGTCGGCCACTGCCAGTTCGTCTTCATCGGTTTTGCGAAGAGTGCCGCGGTAACCAGGATATTCCGCGCGCGGCTGTGGCAAGCTTTCGCAACTGCCGGACTGCATGCGGAACGGCATTGCGTGATCCTGCCGCCGATGCCGCAGGAGCGCTTTATCGCTGCGGTGGGACTGGCGGATGTGATCCTCGACACGCCGGCCTGGTCGGGCGGCAAATCCACCTTGGACTGTCTCGCCCAAAACCCCGCCATCGTGACGCTGCCCGGCCGTTTCATGCGCGGACGCCACACCGCCGCCATCCTGCATCGTATCGGTTGCGAGGCGACCATCGCCGGATCTCTCGATGAATACGTCGCGATCGCCGCCCGTCTCGGACAGGATGCCGCGTGGCGCCGGCAAGTGCGGCAGACGGTCACGCAGGGCAAGGCGCGGGCATATCGCGATGACGAGTATATCCGTGCGCTGGAAACCTTCCTGCAGGACGCGGTGGCGCGTTCATAACCTACCCGGTCGCCGCCACCTCCAGCACATGCTCCGCCAGCGCCAGCGCCGCCGTCAGGCCCGGCGATTTCGATCCCGAACAGGTTGATCAGCCCCGGCACCGCATGGGTTTGCTGCCCCTGCACCACGAAGTCCTGTGCCGCCACCTTGGGCGGCACGATCTTCGGGCGAATTCCCGCGTACCCGGGCTGCAACGCGCCGTCCTTCAGCTCCGGCCAGTAGCGGCGCACCGCGGCATAGAACCCGTCAGCCCGCCTGGGGTCCACGGTATAATCGATCTCGTCGATCCACTGCACATCCGGCCCGAACCGCGCCTGCCCGCCGAGATCGATCGTCAGATGCACGCCCAGTCCGCCCGGCACCGGCACGGGATAGATCAGCCGCGAAAACGGCGAGCGTCCGGACAGGGTGAAGTAGTTTCCCTTGGCATAATAGGCGGTCGGCACGCGCTCCGCCGGCATGCCGACGATGCGCCCCGCCAGTGCCGGCGCATGCAGCCCGGCGGAGTTCACCAGCAGCCGGCAGCGCAGGCTCATCGGGTCGGTGCCGCCGACATCCACCTCGATGCCACCGCTCGACCGCGCGCCCAGCCATGCACCGGGCTGAGGAACACCAGCACCGCGCTCGCATTCTCGGCATCGCCCTGCAATGCAAGCATGAAGGAATGGCTGTCGATGATCCCGGTCGAGGGCGACAGCAATGCGCTCGTGCAGACCAGGTTCGGCTCCATTGCCTGCGCTTCCGCGGCGGTGAGAATCCGCATGTCGTCCACGCCATTCACCGCCGCGCGCTGCCGGATACCGGCCAGCCGCCCGTCTTCCTCCGCACTGGTCGCCGCGATCAGCTTGCCGCAATTGCGATGCGGCACGCCCTTTTCCGCACAGTACTCATACAAGGCCTTGCGTCCGGCCACACAGAACCGCGCCATCAGACTGTTGGCGGGATAATAGATTCCGGCATGGATCACTTCGCTGTTGCGCGAGGATGTCTCGGTGCCAATGCCCTCCGCAGCTTCCAGAACGATCACCTCGCGACCGGCCAGGGCCAGTGCGCGGGCTACGGCGAGCCCGACCACCCCGGCGCCGACCACGATGCAATCCACCGTCTCCACACCGGTTCTCCTGAGTGCCTGCGATCATTTGGGTTTACGATCCCGAAGCAGAGTGGGGAAGCCGCCCGGCCTCGTGCCGGCGATCCGACAATTGCCGTGCCGTAGCTTGGATCAGCGCCTGGGTGGTTCACCGGCGACCATGCCGGTGCCACCCGTCTGTCGCAGCAACTCGATCGTTTTCATGTCTGGTTCACCGCGAAAGTACTGGTCCAAGGCACTTGTGAACAGCTTCTCGTCCAGTGCCACATTGGCGAAAAGTGTCATTGAGGAGCGGAATTTCAGGTCATCGGGGGTGGCAAAAATTTCCCTGATCGAACGACCTTCAACGCGGCAAACCAGGCCTGTACAATCCCTGAGCCGCGACCCAAGGATCTCGTGGTCAAGATATGCTGCTGCCTCGGCGGGCGACGAAATGGCATACCGCTGCGCGGTCTCGCTGAATCCGAGCCCCTTCAGCTGCGGAAAAATGAACCACATCCAGTGGCTTGTTTTCCGGCCTTCCTGCAATTCCGCCTTCACCTGCTCGAAAATGTCGGCTTGCGCCACGACGAACCGTTGCAAATTGTACGGATCATCCATGGCGATTCACCGGTCCATCATCTGTTGCAACGGCCATCGCAGACGCGTCCCACCGCGGAAGGTCTGCGCGAGGCCGGACTCGAACCGGCAAGGAGTTTCCTCCGGGGGTTTTTGAGACCCCTGCGGTTACCATTTCGCCACTCGCGCGCAGGACCGCGCGCCGCTAACTAGCACTCAATCCCTGCCAAGTCAGCCCGTCCCAGCCGGATCGCGCGTATAAAGCCAACGGCTTACCAGCGTTTCCACGTCGTCCGTGAAATCGGAGCGCGGGCCTTCGGCGAACAAGCGCGCCGGTGCGCATCACATACACATGGTCGGCGATTGCCGAGCGCGCCCTTGATGTTCTGGTCCACCAGCAGCATCGCCTTGCCGGAACGCGCCAGACCCTTCGATCAGCGCGTAGATCTGCGCCGCGATGCGCGGCTCGATGCTGGCGGTCGGCTCGTCGATCAGGAAGATGCGGGGATCGGTCAGCAGCGCCCGTGCAATCTCCAGCTGCCGCTGCTGCCCGCCGGACAACGTGCCGGCCGTCTGTCGCCGCCGCTCGCGCAGGATCGGGAACCGCTCATAGGCGCTGCTCGATCGCGGTCGCGGACCCGCGCGCTGGTCGCGCCGGAACGTCCAGGTGCCGAGCCGCAGGTTCACCTCCACCGGCAGGAACGGGAAGATGCTGGGCTTCTGCGGCAGATAGGTGATGCCGTGCGCGCCCATACCGTGCGGGGCCGACGCCTTCAGCGATCGTCCTTCGGCCACGATCTCTCCGGCTACCAGCGGCAGAAATCCGAACAGCACTTTCAGCAACGTCGATTTGCCGGTGCCGTTCGGTCCAAGCACGCAGCGCACCTCGCCGGGACGGACATCGACCGACATGCCGTTCAGGATGTTGATGCCCGGCAGATAGCCGGCCACAAGATTGCGCGCCGCGAGCACGGTTTCCGGCATCACACTCCGGCATAGGCGCGCAGCACCTCCGGGTCGTCGCGCACCGCCTGCACCGTGCCGTCGGCGATCTTCTGCGCCGCGCGACATCACCACCAGCCGCTGCACCAGGCGTTGAATCGCCTCGATATCGTGATCGACGACGACGAAGGTGCGCCCCTGCGCATGCAGCTGCTGCACCAGCGGATGATCTCGTCGCGCAGGAACGGGTTCACGCCGGCGAACGGCTCGTCCAGGAACAGGATGGTCGGGTCGAGCATCAGCGCGCGGCCAAGTTCCAGCAGTTTCTGCTGCCCGCCCGATAGACTGCGCGCCTGCAGCTTCTCCAGCTTCGCAAGGCCGAGGAAGTCCAGGTGCACCCGCGCCTGCCGCGTGCCGCCGTCGCGGGTGGAATGCGGCCGCACCAGCCCGGGCACCAGCATGTTCTCCAGCACGCTCATGCGGCTGAACAGTTGCGTTATCTGGAACGTGCGGCCCGACCACGCGCGTCGCGAAGCGGCTGGCCGGGAATCCGTTCGCCGCGCTGGCCGCGCAACAGGATATCGCCGCTGGCCGGCGACAGATGGCCGGTCAGCATGTTGATCGTGGTGGTCTTGCCCGAGCCGTTCGGGCCGATCAGCCCGACCAGTTCCCCCGTCGCACGGCGAGATCGAGCTCGCGCACGGCGACGATGCCGCCGAAGCGCTTCGTCAGGCCGATCGCCTCGATCAGCGCCGGTCATCGATCGGCAGCCCCGCCGGCCGGCTGGCCGCGCGCGCGACGGCCAAAACGAGCCGCAACAGCCTGCTGCCACGCCAGCGCCAGCAGGCCGTTCCGCGCGAACCGCATCGTCAGCAGCAGCAACACGCCGAACAGCACCAGCCGCCATTCGCCGTAGGCGCGCAGCGCCTCAATACAACCCCTCCACGAAGAACGCGCCGAGCATGGCGGCGGTCAGGCTTTCCGCGCCGCCGATCACCGCCATCGCGACGACCAGTCCCATCTGATCGACCGAACCGATGTCGGGCGTCAGGATGCCGATGTAGTGGCCGTAGAATCCGCCGGCCAGCCCGGCAAAGCCGACTGCGATCGCGAACGCCAGCACCCGGAAGCGCACCACCTTGACACCGGCCGCCGCGGCCGCCTCCTCGTTCTCCCGGATCGCGCGGAAGAACAGGCCCCAGCGCGATGGCACCATCAGCGACATGATCCCGAGCGATGCCGCCAGCAGTCCCAGCGCCAGATAATAGTACGGCAGGTCGGAGCGCGTGTGGAACAGCGGCGCGACTTCCAGCCCGCCGGCGCCGCCGGTGACCTCGTTCTCGGTCAGGATGACGATGCGCAGCACCTCGGAGAACGCGACGGTGAACATGGCAAGATAGGGGCCGCGCATGCGCAGGCAGATGTACCCGACGCCCGCGCCGATGATCGCGCAGAGCACGACCGCGGCCACGATCCCGAGCGGGATCGGGAATGCCAGCCACTGCACCAGCAGCGCCGAAGCATAGGCCCCGATCGAAACAAATCCCATATGGCCGAACGAGAACTGGCCGGCATACCCGACCAGCAGCGCCCAGCTTGCTGCGACGATGGCATAGAAGATCGCCAGAATGCCGACCGTCAGCCAATAGCGTATCGACCAGCAGCGGGAAGACCAGCGCCACCAGCAGGCAAGACGAGCGCGGCGCCGATTGCCAGCATGCGCACCGGCTACTCCATCGCCGTGTGCGACGCGGCCGAAGAAGCCGGTCGGACGGAACAGCAGCACCACCATCAGCACCAACAGACTGAACGCCTGCGCATAGGTCAGGCTGCGGCTGGGATCGGGGAAGAGCGCGACGAACATACCCTCCGAAACGCCGATCAGCAGTCCGGCGAGGATGCCGCCGCTAACCGATCCCATGCCGCCCAGGATGACGATCGCGAACGCCTGCGTATCCGGCACCAGGCCCATCGAGGGCGACAGTGAATAGATCGGCCCGACCAGCGCGCCCGCGCCGCCGGCGAGTGCGCCGCCCAGGCCGAATGCGAGCGAGTAGAAGAGCCGGTCGTTGATGCCGACAATGGCGGCCGATTCGCGCGACTGGCTCACGGCGTTCAGCGCCTCGCCCCACGGCGTGCGGCTCATGAACAGCAGCAGGCCCGACCAGCATCGCGACGCCGGCGCCGGCCGCGAACACGCGGTCCCAGGTCATCACGAACGGGCCGCCGATCAACAAGCCGGGCCAGAACGACGGCGGGCGCAGCGGAAAGGGCCCGAAAACGATCAGCGCGAGGTTGCGCAGCAGGATCGAAATGCCGAACGTGACGAGATATCCCGTAATCGCCCTTGCGCTCGGTGGTGGGGCTGTACAGCGGGGTCAGCAGCGTCCGCTCGAACAGCACCGAAAGCAGGAACGACAGCAGCATCGCCACGACCACGGCCAGCAGCGGCGGGATGCCGAGCAGCGTGATGGCGAAATACGCGAAATAGCCGCCCATCATGTAGACCTCGCCGTGCGCGAAATTGACGATCTTCAGGATCGAGAAGATCACCGTCAGCCCGGCCGCGATCACGGCGTAGATCATGCCGATCACCAGCCCGTTCAGCGCCTGGATCAGAATATAGTCGAGCATCGCTGGTCAGTCTGTGGCGAGATGCGTCCAGGAGTCGACGTCTCGCGGCATAGCCCGGGGCGTGCCCGGGCGTCCGAACGGGCTGGTCCGATCAACCGTGTCATCAGGACGGCGGATGCATATAGGTGTCCGTCACGGTGGCGAACTACCGCGGCCAGAGATCGGCGCGTCGTCCGGCGACTGGTTCACTTCGGTGTATTGATCAAGCGTCAGCGGCGCATCCAGGAACTGGTGATAGTGCCAGGCCGGATTCTTGTCGGTGGAGAATCAATATTTGCCGCGCACGCCGACATAGCTGGTCGTCTCCAGCGCGTTGATGATGGCCTTGCGCGTCGGTGCCGCCGGCCGCTTGATCGCGTCGAACAGCAGCCAGAGCCCGTCATAGCTCTCCATCACCGCGCCGGGCGGCTTGGCCTTGAACTTGTCCGTGAAGGTTTTCGACGAATGCTTTCGTCTTGTCGTTCCAGGCGGCTTTCGGCAGCCCGACGTTCTCGGTGCAAGATAACGTCCGGTGTCGCTTCACATTTTCCCAGAAGGTCGGATCGACCGCCGAGCCGCCGGAGTTGTACATGCCGCACTGCGGCGGTCGGCGCGAAGCCCGAGATCGTTCGCCTGGCGCATCATCATAGGCGCCGGCCTCGGAAAATTCGGTGCAGAAGAAGTCAAAAGCCGGCGATGTGCTCTTGTAGCGCAGGATCTGCGCGGTGAAGTCGGTCAGTGTCGGATCGGCGTCGACCAAATCGTAGTGAATGTTCGCCCTTTGCGAGCTGCGCGGCGATGGCCGTGCGGGCGGCCAGCCCGACATCGTTCTTCTCGGCCAGCATGGCCACGTGCTTGAATCCGGCGGCCACAATCCACTCGCCGATGGTGGTGTCGATCAGCGATACCGCCGTGGAGTTGCGGAACACCTCCGGATAGCCCTTGGCGGTGATGACATCGGACCAGACGTCGCACGCCATGAAGGGAATGCCGTATTTGTGGAACACCTCCATTTCGGCCAGCGCCACCGGGCTGTGGAACTCGCCGAACGCCGCGACGATCTTGTTTTCCTGCACCAGCCGCTCGGCGGCCGTGCGGCCCTCCGCCGGCATGCCGCGCGTATCGGCGATAGACCATCTGCACCGGCCGGCCGAGCACGCCACCCTGGGCATTGATTTCGTCCACCGCCATCTGCGCGGCGTCCTTCATCAGGATGCCCTCGGCGTAACCGCCGGGGGGCGAAAGCGGGCCGACCCAGCCGATCACGATCGGCTCCCCGGCGGCACGGGCGGGGCGGCGTGCCGCCGAGGCGGCGATCACCGCGCCGGTGCCGGCAAGCGCGGCTCGGCGGGTCAGGCGAGGCAGTATCAGTGTTCCGCCCGCGGCGGGCGTCCAGATCAATGGTCACCGGTCCCATCCTCTCCCAGTTTGGCGGCCGCGCAGCGCGGCGCACATGCAGCATAGAGGCGCGGGCGGCCGGTAAACAACTGGAGAGCAGCGGCGTCGGCGTTTGCCTCGCCTCGAGCGGTTGGCTATAGGAGGCGCCCAATGGTCCCGGATAGCTCAGTCGGTAGAGCAAGCGGCTGTTAACCGCTGGGTCGTAGGTTCGAGTCCTACTCCGGGAGCCAGCTATCCCTTCTGGCGCAGCACGACCTGGCCAGCCGCATCGGCACCGTGCACCTGAAGCACCCGGTTGCCGAAATCAACGCCGATAGATAGTGCGATGAACGGATCGCTCACTGTGGCGTCATCCAACAGCGATCACCTCGGGCACTCGATGCCATTCAGTCGGAGCCGCGCACCCCATCGATTCCCGAAGTGATTGCACCAGCGTAGCAAGCGTGCTCTTGATATAGGCAATCCTCCGCACCTTCAAAGAAGGCCTTCAATGTCGGTTTGCGCAAACTCCTGCCCGACATAGAGCAACCGGCACCTATGCTCCTTCGAAATCGCATACGAGAAGCAATCGCCGAAATTCAGCGTCGCTGGATGAACACCCTTCCCCCAGGTTTCATAAGCCTGCGCGATGCGTCGCGCCGAGACGGCCGTCACGCTGACGATCTCGAACCCAAGACCGTCGATCAGGCGTTCCATCTCGCCACCGAGATTGCGCCGCCTCGCGACTATGAGCGCCTCTGCCATGGTACCGGCCGAAATCAAGAGATCGTCTTCGGCTTCCAGCACAGCGACACAAGCATCCGCTTCCGGTTCGTTGAGTACCGATCGCCATCAGCGCAGACGTATCAACTGCGATCATTCCGGCAGACCGTCATCCCCATAAAGGAAATCCTGGCTGCGGGCGGCGCTCGGTCCATCTGCAGCTTTCGTGGCAGCAGAGGCGCGCAATTCATCCAGCAGCGCACGGCGGGATTTCCGATCCGGCACGAGTTTCACCGGCACCAGTCTCGCGGCCGCATGGCCGTGGCGGGTCAGTATGACCTCGTCTCCTGCCTGAGCGCGCCGAACCAGTTCTGTCAGTTGGCCTTTGGCGTCAGTGACAGAGATGCGCATGGCCTTCCCATAGGGGTCATATGCCAAGGGGCCATATGACGCTCCAGTAATCAGACCATTCAATGGACCACTTCAAGGCCTGGCAACTCGCGCTAGACGCCACAGCATGATCGGACAACACCATGCGACTCATCGGGCTAACGCTGCTCCTCGCATTGGCCGGATGCAGTGCCCCCACGGCGCAGCCGACCGCTACGGCTCAGCCCGCGCCGGGCACCCTCCGGCCCTATATCGGAGGCCTGACGACAGTGGGGGTTGGCGTCGGCGCGGGCAGGTAGCCAGCCGGGCCGTTACGCCGGCACCGGCCGCGCCCGCTGGTTGTACAGCAGCTTCGCCCGCCGCTCCTGCTCTTCCGCTGAGAGCTTCGACGGATCCTCCGACAGGTCGGCTCCCACAGCCAATCCACGTTGCACGGCCGGACGCGCGCCGATCTCCTCGAACCAGCGTTTGAAATGTTTGAACTCGTTGATATCCTGGCCCTGGTTCTGCCAGTTCACCGTCCACGGGTAAGCGATCATGTCCGCGATCGTGTACTCGTTCCCGGCCAGATACGGCCTGTCATGCAGCCGCATATTCAGCACGCCGTACAACCGGTTTGCCTCGTCGGTAAAGCGCCGCACCGCGTAGCTCTGGTCGCCCTGCTTATCCCCCAGCCGGCGAAAATGCCCGCACTCGCCCAGCTTCGGGACCCTGGTTGGCCATCTGCCACATCACCCATTCGGTCACCTCGTATTTGCCGCGGATGTCCTGCGGGCCAGAACTTCCCGACTTTCTCGGCGATGTACATCATGATCGCGCCGGACTCGAACACGCTGATCGGCGCCCCGCCCCCAGCCGGCTCATGATCCACCAGCACCGGCATGCGGTGGTTCGGATTGATCTTCAGGAACTCCGGCTTGAACTGATCTCCGCGTCCGATGTTGCAGGGAACGACGTTGTAGCGAAGCCCGCATTCCTCCAGCAGGATGGTTACTTTCTTCCCGTTCGGGGTCGGCCAGTAGTGCAGATCGAGCATCGTTTTGTCCTTCCTCATCGCTGCATTCTGGTCATCAGCGTAGCGGGGAGGGAGGTGCACGCCAGCACGCACATCGGCCGACATTGCCGCATCATGCATCATCCCATGCGACCTGGCCGCCGGTTGCAGGCACATCGCCCCGGGGCAACCTCACCCATGGATCAGTTCACCGGCTCCGATCTCTTTCCCGTGCCCGCGATCTCGCACTGGCGCTCGACGCCGCATCAGACGAGATCGAACGCACGCAGCGCATCCCAGAGCCGCTGCTGACGCGGCTGCACCAGGCGCGGCTGTTCCGCATGCTGCTGCCGCGCTCCGCCGGGGGCGATGCGATCGAACCCACATTCTATCTGCGCACGGTCGAAGAAATATCGCGCGTCACGACGGATCGGTCGGCATGGTGCCTGTTCACCGGCAACAGCAGCGCGTTGATGGCTGCCTACCTGCGCACCCGACATCGCCCGCGAAATCTGGGGCGATCCGCGCGCCGCGGTCGCCTGGGGACCGCCCAATGCAACCAAGGCCCACGCGGTTCCGGGCGGCTATCGCGATCAGCGGCACCTGGCAATTCGCCAGCGGTTGCCGGCACGCCACCTGGATGGGCGCGCACTGCCAGGTGATCGAGCCGGACGGGTCGTTGCGGCATGAACAGGTTTGGCCGGCCACACGTGCGCTCGTTGCTGTTCCCCGCCGGCGCAAGCGACGCTGATCGACTGAAGCTGGAACGTCATCGGCCTGCGCGGCACCGCATCGGACTCGTACACCGTCGACCGATCTGTTCGTGGCCGAGCCATTCACCTCCACCCGCGAGGACCCGCGTTGCGGCACGAACCCGGGCCGGCTCTATGCCTTCACCGCAGCAGGGCTTGTATGCGGTGGGCGCGGCCGGCGTGGCGCTTGGGCTGGCGCGCGCGATGCTCGACGCGTTCATCGCGCTGGCCCGCCGCAAGACGCCGCGCGCGCTCGGTCCGCTGGCCGGCAATGC
Organism: uncultured Pseudomonadota bacterium; assembly: GCA_963810715.1. Lineage (GTDB taxonomy): Bacteria > Pseudomonadota > Alphaproteobacteria > Acetobacterales > Acetobacteraceae > DATDIC01. The sequence continues at coordinate 25,417 of CAWEOZ010000012.1, forward strand.
CGGCGGTCCAGTCCGGCGTGGCGCGCGCCGAGGCGAAGCTTGGTGCCGCCCGCGCCTATCTTCTGCACACGCTGGAAACCATCTGGGCGGATGCCGGCGACACCACGCCGATCCGAGTCGCCGACCGCGTGCGGCTGCGCCTCGCCACCGCTCAGGCAATCGAGGCCTCGATCGAGGTGGCCGACCACGCCTATCGCGCCGCCGGCGCCGACGCGATCTTTGCCGGCAGCGCGTTCGAGCGCCGGTTTCGCGACATCCACACGCTGTCGCAGCAGACCCAGGCCCGGCTGGCGCATTTCGAAGCCGTGGGTGGGGCCATGCTCGGCCCCGAGCCCGCGGAGTTCCTTTGATTATTTCATACAGTGAAAAAACCGTGACGAACGCTTTCTGTGGATCATTCTATCCACACCATGTTGATAAGTAAATTGAGGAACAATGTTCAACTGACTCAAAAGATTCGTTGATTTCACCAGGAATATTTCCGATTCATCGATAAGTCGGATGCTCTCGTTGCCGAGCTCCCGTTCAGAACGGAACAGGAATCTGTCGCTGCTTTTCCGTTGGCTTTAAGGAATTAACCGACCACCGTCGCGTCTCTGCACGAAATATCTTTCCACACACGCATTCGTGTGTAATGCATCTCCTGGTTGTGTTAGCGATATTCAAATGGCCGAGGGGGCAGTGGTGAAAGGCTTGAAGGCACTAGATTCCCTTGTGCGGGAGCGGCTGAAGAACTGGCCACAATACCCTCCGGGGTTGCAATCGCGTGGCCGCAGCAATCGCTCGTGGCTCCGTGGACGGCCGTGCGAGGATCTCGGAACGTGCCATCCGTTCCTGAAACTGCCGGGCAGCACCCGCCTGCGTACCCTGCCCGACGGGCTGTGGCTCAATTTCGGCGGCACGCCTGTGGACCCTTATGTGGATATCTTTGCGATCGAGGCGTGCAGCACATTGCAGAACCTGCTCGACAAACGATCTCGCTTCGCACCCAGCACGCATTCGCTGCTGGCAGTCTGTCCCGTGCCATGGCTGCTTGCACCCATCACCCCGGGCGATCCGACCCCGCGCTGGCGAGCTACCGGCGTGATCCGCTACGAACCGATCATGCCGTTCGTGCTGCCGGTGCGTGACATGCGGGTGATGTACGGGCTCAAGCAGCAGGACTATTCTGGTTTCGTGCGACACCAACTTCCCCATGCTCACGAATATTTCGTACCGATGGACGCACTCACCGCGCAGGACGGCGACAAGGATCCAGCACTGTGTTCGCTCCTCGCCCGCGCATCGGCTGCAGCCAACTTCCTGACCGACCCTGACGCCGGCTGATCATCCCGACCGGTCGCCCCGCATCACATCCTTGGCGATGTCAGGGCGATCGGTGATCAGCCCATCAACACCCCATCCGATCAGCCGGGCCATGTCCTCGGCACGGTTCACCGTCCAGGCCAGCACGGTCAGGCCCAGCTCGTGCGCCTCCTGAACCAGGTTTGCCGACAGATCGACATGCTCCGGCGCCCATACCGGCCCGCCCTCCGCCGCCACCGCTCGCGGCACCGAGCCGCCGAAATCTCCCGGCACCGGGCCGCCCCACCAGAGCTCCGCCGCTCTCACGGTCTCCGCACGCGTCAGCCACGCCAGCCGCAGGTCAGGCCGCGTCTGACGCAAGTGCCGCGGTCCGCGCCAGTCGAACGATTCCAGCGTCACACGTCCGGCCGCGCCCGTCTCGTCGACGACCGCCGCCGCGCGCTCCGCCATCTCGGCAGCCGAAACGGTCCAGTCGGGGCGATCGGGCAGCGTCTTCATCTCTATCACGATTTGCAACGATATCGCGCTCAGCGTCTGCCGCAGAGTGGGAATCCGAGCGCCGTCACGGGGCTGCTGGAGCGGATTGGCCTGCGCCACCGATCCGCCCGGTCGCGCACGGCCCACGTCATAACCGGCGAGTTCGCTCAGCGTCAGGTCACGGATCAGCGGTCCGTGACGCGCTAACCACGTTCCGTCAGCAATCCTGACAAGGTCCGCATTCAGCGCCGGATCATGGCAGACCACCGGGATCCCATCCGCGGTTATCGCCACGTCCAGCTCGATCCCATCGATCCCGAGCGCCACGGCAGCCGCGAAACCTTCCAGCGTGTTTTCGGGGAACAGCCCGCGCGCCCCGCGATGTCCAATCACTTGCGGGTGTTGCATGCCGCCGCTCGTAGCACCAGAACCCGCCAATGACGAGACGACCGAGGCTTTGGCTGGTTTGTGTTGCCGCAGCACAGTTGTACGTCACTGCAGCCCACGCCGGAGAGACCTGCCAGTTTACCGGTGCCACCGACGAATCCGGGCAAATTGCCGTCACCGCCACCAACACCACCAATCGGGCCGACGGGACTCTCACGCTGGATATCGTCGGCCGCTTCCGCGATACGCCGATGCCGTTCGTCCACCTCACCTACATGATGGAGGAAATCAGCACCTGGAAATCAGACCAGTTGCGGCTGCTCGCGGTGAACACGCGCTATCTCGTAGACGGCCACATCGTGCGGCAGCTCTGGGACCTGTTTCAACGCGCTCCGGATGGCGGCCTCAGAGCGTTCCGCGTGGAAGCCAAGACGCGCGATTCCCTGCAGCGGGACCACCCTGCCTTCACGGCGCATTGGGACCCGGCGAATTTCGGTCAGCCCTGGATACAGGATTACTGGTCCGCGCGGCCGGACCGCCGCGCCGATCTGGACCTTCCTGCTGCGGCCGCAGGTCCCAACCTTCGCCCGCCGCTGGCGCTCGCATTCTACTGGACGCGGCGATTGCCGCCTGGCGGACAGACCGTGACGGTGTTCCTTCCCGGCTTCAAGAGAGACAAGACGGCCGATCTGACCATGATCGCCGCCGGACCCGCCAACGCGCAATGGCAGCGATGGACCACCGTCGTACGCCACCCGGCCCTCAGCGGAAGCGCGGCCTCCACCGCCAGCGCCTGGGTCGGCACGGACGGGTATCTGCTGCAGCTTGCCGGCACAGTGCGCACCAGGGGCCGCGTGGGCAGCGGAGAGATCAGACAGCTTGGATGCAGCCAAACGGCCGACACCGGACCACCGTAACCGGCTTGTCCCCGGACCTGGTTCGCGCCAACTTTATCAGATGGACGCTGACGAGAAACTGCTTGGGGTGCTCGGCGGCATGGGCCCGCTGGCCAGCGCCCAGTTCATGCTTCGCCTTACGCAACTCACCCCCGCTTCGCGCGACCAGGACCATATCCCCACAGTGCTGTGGTCCGATCCGCGCGTGCCCGACCGCTCACGCGGGAAGCTGGGCGGCGGCGCTGACCCGCTTCCCTGGTTGCTGCGGGGCATAGCGGGACTGCAGCAGGCCGGGTGCAGGGCAATCGCCATTCCGTGCAACACCGCCCATGGCTGGGTCGACGAAATGGCCGCCGCCGCGCGCTGCCCGATCCTGCACATCGTCGATGCGGCGGCCGTCGAGCTAAGGCGTCTTGGCGTGCCACTCGGCGCGATCGGTGTGATGGGCACTGCAGCGACCCTCGCGATGCGGCTCTATCAGGACCGGCTGGCCCGTCTCGGCTGGGAGTGCCTGGTCCCGACCCCAGAGGAGATGCAGCGGCGGGTCACGCCGGCAATCGCCCAGGTCAAGGCCGGCGATGTCGCCGCGTCGTTCGAGCCGCTGGCCGAGGTCACGCGTTCGCTGGCCCGTCGCGGCGCCGCCGCCGTCGTGCTCGGCTGCACCGAAATTCCCCTGGGCCTCCAGGCCGGTCCTGCCGACCGGCTCTGCGTCGCGCTGGTCGACACGATCGACGCACTCGCGCGCGCCGCTATCGCCTGGGCGCGCGGCCCGGTTTAACCGCAGGCGCAGCCAAGCGTTGGGCCGCGGTCACCGCGCACCACGTGATGGTCGATCCATTCCGCCACCAGACGCCGCGCCTCGTTCACCGATGATTCGGGATGGTGGATCCGATACAGCACCGTGCAGGCCTGGAATGCCGCCAGATCGTCGGACCCGAGCTGGCGCAGGTCACGATAGGCAGTCACAACGGCGCGCTCGCAACGGCGGGCGATGGCGTTGGTCTCGTTGCCCATCGGGTAGAGGCTCCTTATTGCGAATGATTCGCAGAACCAGGATAGATTAGGGACCACCTGCCCCGGCCGCAAGGCCAGACATTGCAGGGGGTGGCAAGCTCGTGTTTTGTCCGGCGTTTGCAGCTCGCGAAGTGTCCGATCGATTTGGCCTCCTTGAGTGGAGGGGTTGGCCGCGCCCCCGATGGGCACCGGTGCGTTGCAGCTATTCGACGGCGGCTCCTTCGGGCCACTCCGCTGCTTTGCCGGATGAGCGGTTCGTGGTCAGCAAAGCGAGCCTTGCGATACGATTCGCTTGGCGGACGCCGGCGGCTGCTGCTGGAGCGCACGCCAGCTCAGGATGTTCTCGCCCGGGACGAGCCCCTCCAGTAACTGGAGGGCCGCCGCGACGACCTCCGGCTTGTCGTAGAACTCGACGACCAACGGCAGATCGACATTCAACCGCAGCATGTCGGTGGCGTGGACTTCACCGCCCTCGCCGAGCCCAGCAATGCCGCGAAAAACCACCACCCCCTGCACGCGCTGCTGATCGTGCAGGATGTTGAGCACCTCCTGCATGAGGTTCTTGCGCCTCCCTTGATCGTTTTCGCGGAGGTAGATGCGAACCACCATCACCTCGTTATCCACGGATATCCCCCCTACAGATTACGTGCGATGTAGGCACCTCCGAATGCGCACAGGAATCCCAGTCCCACCGACAGCACGACATAGAGAGCAGCCTTCCAGGCTTCTCCCTGCTCCACCAGCAGCAGCAATTCCATTTCGAATGTCGAGAATGTCGTGTAGCCACCCAGGACGCCGGTCAATATGCCGGTGCGCAGGACCGGCGAGACGGTCAGGCGCTCCAGCGTCTCGATGAACAGAAAGCCCATGAGAAACGAGCCCAGCAGGTTGATGCTGAGCGTGGCGTACGGGAAATCGCGGCCATAGACAGCCTGCACCAGGTTGGTCATGGCATAGCGCGCCCAGCAGCCAAGCGTGCCGCCGACGGCAATAGCAAGATACGTCAACACGAGCCGGCGCCACCTCTCGGACATCGCTTACAACAAGACCAAAGCCAGAACGATTACCAGCAGCGCGCCGATCAGGCCAAGATAGAAGTTGAGGTGTCCGGACTGCAGAACGCGCAGCCGATCGGCGGCGACGCGGACCAGACGGATCGCCGGCGCAAACAGATAGGGCCCGAACACCGGGGCAACGTCGTGGCTGAACTGGAGGCGGGTAACGAAATATTCGCGCACCACGGAGTCCCGCGTGGTCTCGATCGTCGGCCGATAGATGAAACTATAAAACGTGCGCAGCGCGTTGGAGAACGTGAGCGCGGTCGTGGCCGTGCGCGTGATATCGTGTTGCACGCCGCCATACCACACAGGCACCCGACGCACGGCGTACCGGCGACTGGCGAGGACAAGAATGATCGGCAGGAGAGCCAGCAACGGCATCACGATGACCAGCAGGGTGGGTGAGATGAAGGCGAATGTCGCCGTCAGCGGCACCAGCAGCAGGCCGTCGCGCATCAGGCTGGGGCTGTCCGCGCCGAACTGCGTCACCGTCGCCCCCACCAGCGACGAGAGCCACACCGGCATGCCGACCGCGAGCGCCAGCACGCAGCCGCCGAGCAACCCGACCGCACCGACCGTCGCCGGCGGAACCTGGCGCGACCTGCTGACTGCCCCCGCCGAGCAGGCCAATGCCGAACACTTTGATGAAAGTTGCAAGTGCTACCGCGGCGGTCAACGCGAGACCGGCACCGGCAAGCGCCAGCACCAGCCGGCCCGCCAAATCCGGCAGATGGAATCCCTGGAAGACGGTCTGGAACACAAACCATTCGCTCACGAAGCCAGCCTGCGGCGGCATCGCGGCCAGACTCATCGCGGCAAACAGGGCGCCTACCCCGAACACCCAGGTGGTGCGCTTGGCCAGCAGCGCATGCCGGATCAGATAGCTGTCCGTCGCGATGAAGACACCGTCGGCGGTAAGAAACAGGCAGCCCTTCGCCAGCGCATGTCCGGCGAGGTGCAGCAGGGCGACGGTCCAGGCGAGCCCGGCCAGGTAGGCCAGATGACTCTCGCGAAACAGGATCGCAGCGCCCAGCGTAGCGACGGCGATGGCCGCGTTTTCGGCGGAGGAGAAGCTGAGCAGGCAGCGCCAGTCCTCCTGCTGGAAGGCATACAGCACCGCCAGAATGGCACTGAGCACGCCGATCACCACGACGAAGATCCCAAGTCCGTAGGCGCCACTCACCCCCGCACCCGGAAGCCAGCTCAGCAGGCTGTGGCTGAGGCCGAAGAAGGCGGCGTTCAGGACAACGCCTGACATCAGAGCGCCAGAGGCCCCGCTGCCCGACCCGTAGGCGCCCGGAAACCACTCGTAGAATGGCAACAGGCCCAGCTTGGCGCCGAAGCCGATCACCAGCAGCACGCCGATGATGACCTGCACCGGAACCGACAGCGCTGCGCCGACGAGGTCAAAATCCTGCGAATGACAGGCTTTGGGCTGCTGACGCCAGCAGGATGAACGCAACCAGAAGCGCCACGGCACCCACTTCCAGCATGCCAAGCATGAACAGGACCGGGGAGCCGGGCGAGTGGGCCAGCCGCTCGCTCAGCAGCATGACCGCGCCGCCGAGACTCATCAGTTCCCAGGCGAGCAGGAAGAAACCGGCATGCTGCAGACCGAAGACGCCGAGCGCGCCGAGCAGGCTGCACGCAGCCCCGAACAACCAGCCGGCACGCCCGTGACGCGACGGCGTCGCCAGCAGGCAGGCGAGAACGGCGGGAGCCAGACCGAAGCCCATCAGCCACAGCGCCTCCGGCGCCATCCGGAAGCGCGCGGTCTCGCCCGCCATGCGCAGCGGAACGCCGACGGCCGCGGTTCCATTCGGCAAGGTGACGATGGCGGCGGCGATCGCGGCCAGCCCGCCGAGCCCAAGCAGGACGCGCACGAGCCAAAGCGGGCGCCCGATCAGCGCGAGTATGGCGCTCACGATCCAGAGCAAGGCCGCCGCCGCCAGCAGATCATTCGCCAATGCGTCCCCCGTTCACCCGTTGCGGGGCGCGGTCCAGGAACATCAGCAACGCCTCGATGATCGCCGCCGGGTTGGGCGGACAGCCGGGCAAATACACGTCCACGGGAATGACCCCATCGAGCCCGTGGCCGCCGGCATAGCCACCTTCGGCAATGCCGCCGGAGACCGCGCAGGTGCCGCTCGCCATCACCCAGCGGGGCTGCGGCATGGCCTCGTAGGTGGCGCGCAGCGGCGCTTCCATCGCCCGCGTGACCGGCCCGGTGACCAGCAGCAGATCGGCAAACCGTGGCGACGGGGTGAAGAAAAGTCCGAGCCGATGCAGATTGTAGAAAGGGTTGTTCAGGGCCTGCAATTCGGACTCGCAGCCATTGCAGGAGCCGGAATCGACGTGCCGGATATGCAGGCTGCGACGAAACCCGGCGCGATCGGAGGTCCGTACAGGCGCAGCGGCGACGGTGGTTTCCGCCCACTGCAGTTCTTCCCGGTGGCGCACGCCGAACGCCCAGTCGGAGGATGAGCTCATGGCGCCGGTCGGGCAGGCTTCCACGCAGAGCTGGCAAACGACGCAACGGCCGTAATCGACGTCAAGGCGCCGTCAGGCCGCGCCTTGAGCGCGGCGGTGGGGCAGACGGCGGCGCACGCGTCGCAATCCTCCGCGCAAAGCTCCGGGTTGTAGCGCGGCATGCCCAGCAGCCCGGCCTGGCCATTCGTCGCCACCTTTAGGCCAGCCGGTGGTCGCCTTGCCCTTCGCTAGCCCGATCAGGGTCCAGAGAGCCATCGTCCAGCCCCTACCGAGCGCAGCCGGCGATGGTGAGGCCGAAGCTCGCCTCGTTGATAGCGTAGTCCATCATGTTCGTTTCGTGCACGGTGAATGGGAAAACCCGCCAGTTCGAGAACGACGGCGACTTGATCTTGACCCGGGCCAGGCGCCCGTCGCGATCGAAATGCACTGCGTAGAACAGCGAGCCGCGCGGCGATTCGGCCCAGCCCAGGCCCGCTTCGGTCGGCGCCGGCGGGCACGGCGCGCGAATCTCGCCGTCCTTCAGGAGCAGCAGGACGCGTTGCATCACGGCGATGCTGGCGTCGATCTCTTCGATGCGAACCCGCGAGCGCGCGTAAGCGTCACCTTCCGCGCGCACCGGGACTGTCAGCGGCAGCTCGGCATAGGCGGCATAGGGATGATCGCGCCGCAGATCGCGGTCGGTGTTGGACGCCCGCTGGATCGGACCGGTCGCGCCCTGGTCGAACGCCACCCGGCTGGTCAGCACGCCGGTGGTGATCAGGCGGTCGAGATGGCTTTCCGATGCTTCGAGATGCAGCACGTACTGCGCGATCTCCGCTCGCAGCGCTTCCAGCGCCTCTCGCAGCCAACCTTCCGGCCGCAGATCCCGACGCAGCCCGCCGGGGACAAGGAGGCTTCGCAGGAACCGGCTTCCGGTCAAACGCGAATTGATCTGCTTGGCGGTTTCTTCCAGCAGCTTGCCTTGCGCCTCGCCCACCTTCAGCGTGGTCGTGTTGCAGAGATGGCCGAGATAATGCAGGTGATTGTAGAGCCGTTCCAGCTCGGCGAGCAGCACGCGCAGCCATAAGGCGCGCGTCGGCACGACGCAGTCGCCGGCCGCCTCGATCGCCTGACAGAACGCCAGCGCGTGGGCGACGCTGCCGACGCCGGAGACCCGCTCTGCAAGCACCACCCCGCGTATCGGGTCGAGCCCTTCGAAGCGCTGCTCCATCCCGCGATGCTTGTAGAAGAGATGTGGCTGGTAGTGCAGGATCTGCTCGCCGATGTAGAGGAATGTGAACTCGGCGGATTCCAGGACATCCGCCCTGACCGGACCGAACGGCAGCGTCTGCACGTCCGGAGCCAGCAGTTCCGGCAAGGAACGTGGCCCGTTGGTCGCCGGCAAGGGCTTCGGCTGCGCCTTCGCCGGGCCTGCCGGCGCAAGCGGCGGCGCGATGCTGTCGTGCAAGACGAGCCGGTTGGGCTCCGGATGGCCGCGAAACCGGATGCCGTACAGATCCATGATCTCGCGCTCGTACCAGCCCAGCAGGGGCCAGATCTCGGCGAGGCTTGGCGGATCGTCCGTGAGCACGCATCGCCACAGAATGAAGGGAGCAGGGCCCGGCGGCGTGACGAGATAGCGCAATTCCAGATTGCCGTCATCGGTAACAAGGGCATACGCCATTTGCATGCGCGCGCCGGACTCGAGAAGATGTCGCGCCGCTGCCGGCAATTCTTCGAGCGAGAGCTGCCTCGTCTCGGTTCCCTTCATGGTGTGCACGCCGCCAATCAGGGCGCCGTCGCCGAGCGCGTGGGCGATCGTGCCGAAATAACTCCAGATGGCCTGCGGCCACCACAGGCCGAGGCCAAGCAACGGCAGCAACGCCAGCCACATGGGCAGCGCGCACCATGCGCTGACGCGGTCTCTCACGCCATTGTCGTGCTCCGGCGGCTTCGAAATACATGATCCGGAAATGGTTCAGGAACGCGATGAAGATGATGATCAGGAAGAACGGCCATGACAAAGGACGCCCAGGCCGCGCTGGTTGCCAGGCCGGCCCGCAGGATCGTCAGCTCGCTGGCGAACAGGCCGAACGGCGGCGCGCCGGTGATGGCGACCGCGCCGGCAAGCCACAGCGCGCCGACCACGGGAAATCGCCGGCTCACCAGGTGGATGTGTCCGATGTCCTTGGTCTGGTAGCTGCGCATCATGCTGCCGGCGCCGAAGAACATCAGCGACTTGTTCAGCGAATGATTCAGCATGTGATAGAGCGCACCGGCAATGCCGAGCACGCCGCCGAATCCGACGCCAGCGCGATAATGCCGATATGCTCCACGCTGGAATAGGCCATCAGGCGCTTGACGCCCTCCTGCCGGACGATGAAGAGCGCGGCGACGACCAGGGAGACGATACCGAGCGCAACCAGCGTGACGCGCGGGAGCGGGCCGGCTGCCGGCCGCGTCCACCACCGAGAGATAGCGTATGATGCCGATCATCGCCACATTGAGCAGGGCGCCGGACAGCAGGGCGGAGACCGGCGTGGGGCCCTCGCTGTGGGCGTCCGGCAGCCAGGTGTGCATCGGCGCGAGGCCCGCCTTGGTCCCGTAGCCGATCAATACCAGAAGAAATGCAAGAATGAGCAGCGTCGGATTCATGTGCGGCGCCGCGTCGCGCAATGCAGACCAGGTCATATCGTAGCTCGGCCCGATCACCAGACTGCCAGCCCAGTAGAACAGGATAGTGCCGAGCAGCGCCAGGCTGATACCGCCCGAGACGACGATGATATATTTCCAGGCCGCCTCGATGCTTTCGGCGGCCCGCTCGAAGGCAACGAGGAAGGTGCTCACCAGGGTCGTCAGCTCGATTGCGATCCAATAGAGACCGGCATTGTTCATCATCGGTCCGATCAACGTCGTCAGCGCAAAGCCGGCGAACAGGGCATAGAAGATCGGAAGGCGTTCCTGCTCGTCGAGCAGCGGCATGTATCCGACAGCATAGATCGAGGCGAGGAGATAGACGATCGCAGCACAGAGGACGACCCAGGCACCGAGCGCGTCGATGATGATGTAGCTGCCCCAGTAGACATGGGCCTGCGGCTGCGCCAGCCAGGGAAGCGGTACCGCGGCACCGAAGGCAACCATGCTCGCGACCAGGTTCAGACCTGCCGCTACCCGCGAGCGCCGCACCAATATGATCAGGACGATCGCCGAGGCGGGTGCCAGTGCGATTGCCAGCAGCAGAGCGCCGACCATCTAACCCACCAGCCGCCGAAGCCCGAGACTGCTCGTCGTGCCGACATGCGTCATCAGGTACTGAACCAGCAGGCCGAAGCAGGCGACGACGATGAGCAGGTCGAACAGGATGACGATCTCGATCAGTAGCGGCATACCCGGGACAAGGATCTGCGCGCCCAGGAAGATGCCGTTCTCCAGCACCAGAAGGCCAAGGATGTGGCTGATAGCCTCGTGCCGTACCGTCAGCATCAGGAAGCCCAGGAGCTTCATCGAGAGCATGACCGTCAACGCCAGCACGACAACGGTTCCGGACATGCCGAGCTGCGAGCCGATCCGTGAGGCAACGCCCAATGCGAATATGACTGCCAGCGCGCCGATCACCAGGCCGGAGCTCGGCTGCAGAATTTCGTCGACCTCACGCGATACATGCAGCCGGCGAATGATCCGGAAGATCAGATACGGCAGGAGACCGCCGCGAAACACAAAGGTTAGAATCGCGATGAGGTAGAGCTCGGGATAATTGCCATAGAAGCCCACTGCCGCCGACAGGATGCCGATCAGCCACAACTCCGCGGCAAACGCGTAGAGGTAGTGACGCAGCCAGCGGGAGCCAAGCATGACAAATGCCAGCAGCAGGCTGGCTATTGCGATCAGGCTGAAAAGCGACGCGGCGAGCGGGTTGAGATGAGCGGTCAGCATGTCAGCCCAACTGGGTGCTGATGATTGAAAGGATAGCGAGCAGGAACGAGGCCGCCAGCGGCTCCTGATAGCGGTAGAACCTCAGTCGCGATTGCGTGGTATCGACGAAAACCACAGCGCAGGCGACCAGAATGAACTTGCCGATCAGCGCCAGCGTGCTGCCGATCACACCGAGGGTGGTGCCCAGATAGGACAGGCCCCATGGCAGCAGGAGCACGTTGCAGAAAATCGTGTAGAGGATGAACTGCTTCATCATCGAAGCCCAGCGCAGCAGCGCGAGCAGCGGACCTGAATATTCCAGGATCCGACCCTCTTCGATCATATAGACTTCGATATGCGTGGGTGAATGGATGGGCAGACGGTCCGTCTCGACCAGGAGCAGTACGAAGAACGCCGCGACGAGAAACAGGTGCGCCGGGCTCCAGTACAACGGCGGGTTGGGCAACCAGCAGGTGGTTGACGACGAAGGGCAACATCGCTCTTGCCAGCAGCGAGATCCCGACGAACACCAGAATCAGCGTCGGCTCGGCGAGGATGGCAACCATCACGGCGCGACTGGAACCGATGCCGCCATAGGCGCTGGCGGTGTCCAGCCCGGCGAGCGTGATCATGAACGAGCCGAGCGTGAGGATCAGGCCACCGCCCAAAATATCGCCCATGTCGGAGAGCGGCAGCGGATAATTGGTCAGGACCGGGATGAGGATCGGCACCGTCAGCATCGCGGTGAAGGCCACGACGGGCGTCACCCAGTAGAGCCAGGAAGCGGTTTCGGGCACCACGATCTGCTTATGGAACAGCTTCCACAGGTCGCGATAAGGCTGGAAGATGCCCGGTCCCTGCGCCCGCTGGACCCGCTCCTCGAACTGAAGAATGATTCCTTGAATGAGCGGCGCCAGCAGTAGGGTCGCCAGCACCTGGGCAACCTGGAGCACGATGTCGCGAACCATTACGCGACCAACCGAACGCTGGCGGATGGCCGCAGGTCTGGCGGTTCAAGTCGCGTTGCAAGGCCAGCGATTGGTTCACGCGGCGCAGCCATATGCTCCCCCTGTCGTCCCATACAGGATCAAGGAGGAGTCATCAGCCCCGAGGGCGGTTAATGGCGGACCCCATCGCCTATCGTTTCGTCATAATCGGGATGCAGCGGGCCTGTCAAGGCGAGCCCTCGTCGGCAAGGACTTTCCCTGCACGAGCTTCAGCGTCCGCATCCCATCCTGTCGTTGCGCCCGCAGGACAGCGCGTCCGGCAGGTTCTGGCTTTAAATCCGCGCACGAACTCATACCCATGCGTTGCTGTCGCGCCGAGCGCCGCATTGACACGAAAGCCGGCGCTGGTCCCACATGCGGGCTTGGCAAAGAGGGAAACCGGGATGTGCGGAATTGTCGGCCTGTTTGCCAAGGATGCGGCGCTGGAGGCGGAGCTGGGCGCGCATCTGGCGACGATGCTCGCCAGCATGAGCGATCGCGGGCCGGACAGCGCCGGCTTCGCGGTCTATGCGCCGCCGATCGGCGATGCCGTCAAGCTGACGCTGCGCGGGCCGGCGGGCTACGACTTCGCCGCGCTGGCGACTGGCGCTGCGCGGGCGCCTGCCGGGGACGCTCGGCGTTGAGCCGCGCGGGACCCATGCGGTGCTGGCGGTGCCGTGCGCGCGCACGAGGTCGCGGCGCGGGCCGCGCTGGCGGCGGTTGCGCCGGAACTGGTGGTGGTGGCGCATGGGCCACCGCATGGAGCTGTACAAGGAGGTCGGGCGCCCGCCGAGGTGGCGCGGCAGTTCGATCTCGCGGGCATGCAGGGCTCGCACGGCATCGGGCACACCCGCATGGCGACCGAATCCGCGGTGACCACCGACGGCGCGCATCCCTACTCGACCGGGCCGGACCAGTGCCTGGTGCACAACGGCTCGTTGTCCAATCACAACGCTGTGCGGCGGGAGTTGCGGCGGCTGGGATATCGGTTCGCCACCGAGAACGATACCGAGGTGGCGGCCGTCTATTTGACGGCGCGGCTGCATGACGGGCTGTCGCTGGAGGCGGCGCTGCAGGGATCGCTGCATGACCTTGACGGGTTTTACACCTTCGTCGTCGGCACCGAGACCGGGTTCGCCGTGCTGCGCGACCCGATCGCCTGCAAGCCGGCGGTGATGGCGGAGACCGATCGTTACGTGGCGTTCGGCACCGAATATCGCGCGCTGGCGGACCTGCCGGGGATCGAGCAGGCGCGGGTGTGGGAACCCGAGCCGGCGACCGTTTATGCGTGGGATCGTCGCGCGTGACGCAGCGCGCGCTTTGCGCGCGTGATCGACCTGGCGCAGGTGAGCGTGCGCGAGCTCAACCAGGCGCTGCACGAACTCGGCCGCGACACGCAACGCGACGCACTGGCAGGTGCTGCAACCCGCGCGGGCGGCACGCGCTGGCGGTGGGGGTGGATGCCGCGGTCACCGTCGAGATCGACGGGCATGCCGGTTATTATTGTGCCGGCATGAACAAGCTGCGCCACGGTCGATTGTGCAGGGCAATGTCGGCGTTGGCGTGGCCGAGAACATGATGTCGGGTTTCGTGCATGTGCGCGGCGATGCCAGCCAGGCGGCGGGGGCGACCGCGCGGGGCGGCATGCTGGTGATCGACGGCAATGCCGCGGCGCGCTGCGGCATTTCGCTGAAGGGCGCGCGATATCGTGGTGAAGGGCTCGGTCGGGCACATGTCGGCGTTCATGGCGCAGGCCGGCACGCTGGTGGTGCTGGGCGATGCCGGCGACAGCCTGGGCGATTCGATCTACGAGGCGCATCTTTATGTGCGCGGGCACGGTGGCGGGGCTGGGTGCGGATTGCGTCGAGAAGCCGCTGGCCGACCGGCATCGGGCCGAGCTGCATGCGAAGTTGCAGCAGGCCGGGTTGGCGGGGCAGGTCGATGTCGCCGCGTTCCGGCGCTACGGGTCGGCTCGGCAGCTCTATCATTTCCATGTCGATCACGCGGACGCTTATTGATGGACGCCACGCCGCGCACGCCGCCGCGCTTCTCGGCCACCTTCGATCCGCATGTGCTGGCGGAGATCCGCCGCGCGGCCGCCACCGGCATCTACGACATCCGCGGCGCCGGCGCGAAGCGCAAGCTGCCGCATTTCGATGATCTGCTGTTCCTGGGCGCCTCGATCAGCCGCTATCCGCTGGAGGGGTATCGCGAGCGTTGCGGGACCGATGTGCTGCTGGGCACGCGGTTCGCGAAGCGGCCGATCGAGCTGAAGATTCCCATCACGATCGCCGGCATGAGCTTCGGTTCGCTGTCGGCGCAGGCGAAGGAGGCGCTGGGGCGCGGCGCCAGCATCGCCGGGACCTCCACCACCACCGGCGACGGCGGCATGAGCCAAGAGGAGCGCGACGCATAGCCGCACGCTGGTGTACCAGGTGCTGCCATCGCGCTACGGCATGAACCCCGACGATCTGCGCCGCGCCGACGCGATCGAGGTGGTGGTCGGGCAGGGCGCCAAACCCGGCGGCGGCGGCATGCTGCTGGGGCAGAAGGTTTCCGAACGCGTTGCGGCGATGCGCACTTTGCCGGCGGGGATCGATCAGCGCTCGGCCTGCCGGCATCCGGATTGGACCGGGCCGGACGATCTGGAGATCAAGATCGAGGAACTGCGCGAAATCACCGACTGGGAGAAGCCGATCTACGTGAAGGTGGGCGCGTCGCGGCCCTATTACGACACCGCGCTGGCGGTGAAGGCGGGCGCCGACGTGGTGGTGATCGACGGCATGCAGGGCGGCACCGCGGCGACGCAGGACGTGTTCATCGAGAATGTCGGCATCCCCACGCTGGCGGCGATCCGGCCGGCGGTGCGTGCGCTGGAGGAGCTCGGCATGCACCGCAAGGTGCAGCTTGATCGTTTCGGGTGGCGTGCGCAGCGGCGCGGACGTGGCGAAGGCGCTGGCGCTGGGCGCCGATGCGGTCTCGATCGGCACCGCCGCGCTGGTGGCGCTGGGCGACAACGATCCGGCGCTCGAGGCGGAGTACCAGCAAGCTCGGCACCACGGCTGGCGCGTATGACGACTGGCACGAGGGGCGCGATCCCGCGGGCATCACCACGCAGGATCCGGCGCTGGCGGCGCGGCTCGATCCGGTGCTGGGCGGGCGGCGGCTGGCCAACTATCTCGCGGTGATGACGCTGGAGGCGCAGACGATCGCGCGCGCCTGCGGCAAGAGCCACCTGCACAATCTGGAGCCGGAGGATCTCGTCGCGCTGACCATCGAGGCGGCGGCGATGGCTGGCGTGAAGCTGGCGGGCACCGACTGGATACCCGGGCGACAGCGGCTGACGGGACGCTGAGGAGCGACGACTGCATGGCGATCGATCTGGCGGCCGAGGCGAAAGCGCGCGGCATCAGGTATTTCCTGATCTCGTTTCTGGACCTGTTCGGCACGATGCGGGCCAAGCTGGTGCCGGCGGCGGCGATCGCGCAGATGGTGCGCGACGGCGCGGGGTTTGCCGGGTTCGCGACCTGGCTCGACATGACGCCGGCCGATCCGGACATGCTGGTCGATGGCCGATCCGGACAGCCTGATCCAGTTGCCGTGGAAGCCGGAGGTCGGCTGGCTGGCGGGCGATCCGTGGATGGCCGGCAAGCCGGTGGCGCAGGCGCCGCGGCGTGGTGCTGAAGCGCCTGGTCGCCGAGGCGGCGGCGCGCGGCTACGCGATGCAGACCGGCGTCGAGTGCGAATTCTTCCTGATCGCGCCTGACGGGACGGCGATCGCCGATGGCGCCGACCGGCAGGCCAAGCCGTGCTACGACCAGTCCGCGCTGATGCGCCGCTACGACGTGATCGCCGCGATCAGCGACGCGATGCTGGCGCTGGGCTGGGGGCCGTACCAGAGCGACCACGAGGACGCCAACGGCCAGTTCGAAATGAACTGGGGGTATGCGCCGGCGCTGGTGACCGCCGATCGGCACGCGTTCTTCAAATACATGGTCAAGGCGATCGCCGAGAAGCACGGCCTGCGCGCGACGTTCATGCCGAAGCCGTTTCTCGACCTGACCGGCTCGGGCTGCCATGCGCATGTCTCGCTTTGGCAGGGCGAGACGGAACCTGTTCGCCGACGCGACGGGCGAGCTGGGCCTGTCCGCGCTGGGCTATCAGTTCATCGGCGGCGTGATGGCGCACGCCGAGGCGCTGTGCGCGCTCACCAATCCGACGGTGAATTCCTACAAGCGCATCAATGCGCCGGTGACCGACGTCGGGCGCGACCTGGTCGCCGAACGCGGTGACCTACGGCGGCAACAATCGCACCCACATGATCCGCATTCCCGATGCCGGGCGGTTCGAACTGCGGCTGGCCGACGGCGCGGCCAATCCGTACCTGCTGCAGGCGGGGCTGCTGGCGGCCGGGCTCGATGGCATCGCGGAACGGCGCGATCCCGGGCAGCGGCTCGATATCAACATGTATACCGAGGGGCACACCGTGGCCGGAGGTGCGGCGGCTGCCGCTGAACCTGCTGGATGCGCTGCGGGCGTTCGCGGGTTCGAACGGTGCTGCGCGATGCGCTCGGCGCCGCGTTCGCCGATGCTTACGTGAAGTTGCGACGGCAGGACTGGGACGCCTATGCGCGGCATCTGACGCAGTGGGAGCGCGATACCACGCTGGACGTCTGAGTTCATCTCGCCGGTCCCGGCAGATCGGCCGCAGTGTTGGCGTTCAGCGCCCCGGTCGCGAAGGCCAGTGCGGCAGCATTGATCAGCGATTGCGCGTGCGCCCGCGCCACTTCCGCCCGTGCTGCGGCCAGCGCGGCCTCGGCCGATGCGGCATCGGTGAACGTGCCGACCCCGTGCGCGTAGGAGTTCGTTGGCCGAGTTGAACGCGGTCTGCGCTGCGGTCAGCAATGCTAGCGCCGCGTCGTATTGCTGCAGGCCGGTGTCAAGCTGATCGTAGGCGAGTGCAACTTCCCGCAGCGCCTGATTGCGGGTCTCCTGGGTCTCATCCATTGCGGCGTCGTGCTCGAGATTGCGCAGCCAGCAGCCGGTTCTGCAGCAGCCCGCCCTGATACAGCGGCCAATCGAGGTGCAGGAAAATCCCCGCCTGGGGTTGTTTCACGCCTTCATACGGCGTTGCAGTCCACGCTGATCTGACCAAGATTGCCCTGGACGTTCGCGCTGACGGACAGCTTCGGCCGAAAGGCTGAGCGCGCGAGGGCGATCCCCGCATCGGTCGCGCGCAACCTCGCTACCGCCGCAATCAGGTCCGGGCGCTGGCGCAGCGCCTCGCTGAGCAGATGCGGTAGCGTGCCGGCGGAGGGCTGCGGCAGCGGGCGAGTGGCGACATCCACAATATGCAGTTGCGTCGTCGGCGGCAGGTCCATCGCGGTCAGCAAACCGTATGCGGCGTCGTGCTGCGCGGTTCGCGCCAGCGTCAGATCATATCGGCGCTGCGCTGTATCGCGCCGCGCCAGTGCGACCGTAACGACGGTTGCCAGGCCTCGCCCATACAACGCTTCCGCTGACCTCTGCACTTCCTCGGCGTCCTTCAGCGCCTGTTCCGCCGCACGAAGTGCCGCATTGGCGCCATTGAGCGAAAAATACGCGCGCGCCACGTCGAAGATCAGCTTCTGGTGCGCCCCGGTGAAGGTGATATTTGCCGCAATGGAAAGCTGCCGCGCCGCATTCACGACCGCTTGTCGGCTGCCGAAGTCGAGCAGCAGATAACTGACCGTGAGCGTCGGAAGGAACTCCTGGGTGTTCGCGGTGATATAGCCGCGCGAAACCAGGTTGCTGGGAAACGGCAGTGCGACGCGCTGGAAGCCCCCGATGGCGCTGGCCGTCAACACCGGCAGCAACGCCGCCTGGGCGATCCCCACATTGATCGCGGCTTGCCGTGCCTGCTCCCATGCGATGCGGGTCGCCTGGTTGCGGCGCTCTGCAATGTCGATCAATTCGGCCAGAGAGTAGCGGTGGGCAGGGATGATGTCCTTCGGTGCGACGTCGGACACAGGAGCGACTTCGCTGGGGCTGGGAGCACTGGAGGCGGGCGCCGCCCAGGGCACGTCCGGCGCTGCCGGCGCGAGATCCTGGGTATCGTTGCAGGCCGTGACGGCCAGCGAGAGGCCCAACAGCGCGGCGACATGTCTAATCCGCAAGGCTTGACCCACTCAGGACGGTTTCGCGTGCCGGTCCCGCGCGCGGACCGACCTCACGGAGGATAGCACGAAGATCCCGGTCCAGAACGTTATGCCAGGCATCCAGCGGTCCCGCCTGCTCGGCTGCCGGCGGTGCAGGAATGCTACCGGTGACCGACGCCGCGTCATCGCCATTGCGGATCCACGCAACGGCGCGCTGGAACCAGGCGGCCAGAGCCGCATGATAGGTTGCAATCGTGACTGAGCCCGGAAGCTCCCGCCTGAGGTCGAGAAGGACGGACACCGGAATGAACAGCGCCTGCAACATCGCCAGGACACCAGCGTCGATCGGACGGCGTCCATCCGTGGCCAAGACACGGACCGGGTCTCGAACGGTTCGTTCACCATGACCGATCGAGCCTGGGCGATGGGCTCGGGCAAAACGCGGCGCGATGCTGGGCAACGAAGTCGCGACGAAGCAGGGCTCCCAGAAGGTCGACCGGCTTTCGCAGGTTGGCGCGCACGACGCGGGCGGCGCTGACCGGCCAGATCGTGACGAAGATCACGGAAATGACGGCGGGGTTGCCAATCAGGAGGCCGACGATGCGGTCGCGCGCGGTTTCCATGTCCAGCGTCGGGCCGAAGCCCTGGAGGGTGCTGAGGTAGAACGCGAGCGCGATCTGCAAGCCGGCGTAGGCTATGCGTTCGCTGCCGAAGGCGATGCAGCCGCACAGGAACGTGACCGGGGCGAGCAGCAGGAGCAGGTGGCCGAGGTCGGTCATGAAAGGCATCAGCGGTCAGGATGGCGCCGATGCCGAGGGCCCCGCCGATCAGGCAGCCCCACGAGGCGGAGCGTGGCCTTGTGGAGGGTCTCGCCGACCGTTGCGAGCGAGACGAAGTAGCAAGTGATGATGCTGGTGTGAATGCCCGGCCAGTCAAGCGCGCTCTGCAGGATGTAGCAGAGCATGACAGCAAGGGTGACCTTCAGGGCGAAGCGGGTGTGGTCCGGGTTGGTGAAGGCGTCGGGACTAAGGGTCCGTAAGGGAACGATCGAATCGCATGGGGCTCCACTTTTACAAGTTGGTCATGGGAACTTGCCGAGGCATCGGATCGGTTATTTGCTGACGGGTCCTAGCAGTCCGTGCGGAACTTTCGCCGCGGCATGTTCCGGCGGTTTGCGAATGGTTTGCAGGGTCTGCGCGATTTGGCGGGGGCCCAAGGGTTGGGCGATGCCGGGCAGGGTGAGGTCGGGAGCGACGGCGGCCCTCGGTTCGCCCCGATGCCTGGTCCCGGCAGAACTGCGCGACCGGGAGTGAGCCGGTCATCCTGATCGGGCGATGCAATTCAAGGCGAGAAGCCGCAACAGGAGCCCGTGGATCTCGCGGACGGGCGTCGGATGATGGGTGGACCGGTGCAGACGCCGGATAAGTGGTCCAGCTTCAACAGCTCGGCGGTATCTTCTCGGGCCAGTCCGGCCAGCGCTCGGTCCGCCCCGGCCTGCCCCTCGCAGAACCGGGCGGCGGCCAGCAAGCGTTCTATTCAATGCCGCCGTCAGGAATGGTTGAGGGGTCGCGGCCGGTGAGCAGGTTGGCGATGATCACCAGCGCGATGGGGATCGCGACAGACGCGGGTGAACCAGAGCAGAAACCGCACAAGCGCTTCCTCGGCAAGAAGAAGAAGAGCTCCGGCAGCGTGGACTGTGTGGTATTGGATACGGTCTCCGACGACAAGTGCCAGCCCGAGCATCTCGTCGCCCAGCGTCTGCGCGTAGCCGATGATAAATCCTGCGACAAAGAAGGCCAGACCAGCGCTCCGGTTGTGCGGGCGAGAAACATCGCAATAAACGTCACCACCGCGATGAGCGGAAGACGCATGGCGGGCTCAGACAGGCTGAACATGAATACCCCGATCGCCACCATAAACGCCAGAATGACAGCGATGCCGGCGATCAGCGCGCCCATGACGGTTGAGGCGCTTCTCGGCGCGGGAGACAAACGAGCACAACGTACGCGGCCACTGCGATTTTCGGCTATGCGAAACGTCTCCAGGATCGCCACCACAGCCAGCGCCCGGAGAACCACCACGCGCAAGGTGTTGCCGAAGCGTCCGGGGTCGGGTCGACTACACACTGCCGCCGCACCGACCAGCCAGACGGGTCGCCTTCGTCGATCGCGGGCGCAGCGCTCATCGGTCGATCACGATTGCGGCCGTGGCCCCGATGCGCATCAGCGCCTGCGGGGGATCGCGAAGCAGGATTCGAACGGGGAACGCGTCGGGCGATGCGGACCCAGTTCAGGCTGCGGGGCACGTGGGGCAGGCCGAGGAATGTCGCGCCCTCATCCGGCGCGACGCCGCCCCCCAAACTGTCCACGACGCCATGCACCGGCGTTTGCGGCGCCTGTAGCACGTAAACGGTGGCGGGCTGGCCCGGCTTGATCCCGGACAGATCGGTCTCCCGGAAGTTGCCGATCGGTGCCCAGGGTCCTTCGGTATCGATGATGGTGAATACGGAGTGCCGGTAACGGCGAACTCACCGGCGGCGATGTCCAGCGCGGTGATCATTCCGTCGCAAGGCGAACGAGCGACGGTCGAGACGCAAGTCGCGTTCCGCGATCGCCAGGTTCGCCTTGGCGGCTTCCAACTCTTCCGCGACCGGCTTCGTGCTGCTGATCGCCTGGCGCGCGCCGTTGGCCTGGAGCCTCGCCTGCTGCAATGCGACCTCAGCGGTCCGCTTTGCTGTGCGCGCCTGATCCACCTGTTCAGCCGTGACGTAGCCGCGGGGCAGAAGCGGTTCGAGCCGGTCCAGCGTGGACGAGGCCAGCCCTAATTGCGCTTCGGCGGTGAGAATGCCGCGGTTAGCGGTGTCGGCGTTGGTGGTCTGCGAGGCGACCTGGTCGGCGGTGACCGACAGCTTCGCCTTCCAATCCGAGGACGGTTGCCCGCACCTCGTCCACGCGCAGCTTGAACGGCTCTGGGTCGATGCGGAACAGGACGTCGCCCTTGTGGACGGGCCGATTGTCCTCCACGTCCAGCTCGATGATCCGGCCGCTGACGTCCGGCGCCATGTGGACCAGATTGGCCTGCCGATAGGCGTCGTCAGTTCGGGGCCGGTCATGGGTCCATGCGCTTTGTGGTCAGCACCACCAGGGCGATCACCGCCAGCAGTGCCGCCAGACTTACGAGTGCCCCCAGGCCTTTGCGGATGAACCCAAGCATGTCAGTGGCCGAACCAGACCAGCCAGATCAGCAAGGTGCTCGCCACTGCGACGCAGAAATAGGTCAGAGGAGGCGCAATCAGATGCCGGTCGATCCCAATTACGGAAAACACTTTATGGAGGATAACGGCAGTAAAAATCCCAGCCGCCGCGCACAGCATCCATGCCGGGAAGAACGAGCCGAACAAATTCTGCGCCGGCGATGTGCTACAGCCTGCGAGAAGCATTACGGATGCTGAAGCAGGCACCGTCTTCATTCGATCGCGTTTCACCCGGCCCGGTTTCCAGACGATCTATCGTAGTCCGGTGGCACGCCAGGGGTCCCCCCTATCTCGGCCTGGCGGATGTCCCAACCAAAAGGCGTGCGCAATCGGTCGGGGACGATCTGAACCGCATCGACGATCCCTGGTCCGATCCCGTCACCGGAGATTAAAGTCGCATCGATGCGCCTTGCGTCGCATTGACTTATCATTTCGAGCCCTTCTCTTCGTCAACTCCGTGCTCCTGACTGGGACAACTCCCGGGCGATCGCGGGCGCGGATCGATTTGCACGGTGGCGGTCATCCTGCGACGCAGCACGGATCGTGGTCAGTATAGCCTCACGCCCCGCCGGCGATACCAGCCGCGTGACCTGCCGTTCCCGCTCGGGGGTTGCCTCGCGCCGCCTCAGCTCATGGCACTTTACTGGTCGAGCGGC
>CAWEOZ010000013.1:0-961983 GCA_963810715.1 uncultured Pseudomonadota bacterium
GAGAGCGGATCGGCTGCTTTGGAGTGTCCAACGGCAACGGGCAGACGTTTGAATTGAACCTTCGCCGGAGACGGCCGCAACAGGTTACGCTGCCTCTCTCGATAAAATCCGTTATCAAGAGTAAAAAGGGGGCGAGTGGTTATGGTGGGAATTGCCCAGTGGGGCGGATAAGAATGATCGCTATTGAGACACAGCAGCAGTTTCTGGGCGTGGCAAACCTGCCTTTCTGCTACTGGTGCGGCCTGAATTTTCAGACGGGCGACGCAGCAAATCGTGACCACGTCCCACCGAAGAATGCGTTCGACATTGCCGACAGGACGCCGGTGCTGATTTTGAAGACACACGTCCCTTGCAACAATGGCCACAAAATCACTGACGAATTGATCGGGCAGTTGGTCGCGCTACAACGTGACTTCGTCACGCCAGATCCTAAAAATCGCCGTCTCAAGATGGAGGTTTATCCGGGCCAGACGTTCGGTCCAGTTACAAATGTTAGCGTCGTCGAAGCGGTGTGGCGCTACATTCGCGGCTTTCATGCTGCGCTTTATCGGGGTGCGCCCCCAGGCACGATGACGACGCCGTTCACGCGCGCGCAGCTTGTTAACAACGAGCTTGTGCTGGAAGGCCCCAAGAAGGAGCAGCATTTCGCGATTGTCCAGACCATCAAAAATCAGCGGGCGCTGGGCAATGTCGATCGGATCGTGTCAAACAACGGCAAGCTTACCTATGAATGCGTGTGGGTGTGGGCCGACGACGGAAACGCGGTCGCGGCCGGTCGGCCGATCATGAGGCGGCGAGCCTGCTTTTTTGCGCTCGACATTTATGGGTGGAAAGCCTTGGGCGACGTGAGGCAACTGCCCGCGCGTGGATGCGCGGGCGCATACTTCCTGCCGGACGGGCACGCCCCTGCGGGGCATCACTCTATATCGAATTGGCTCCGGCTGTCGTCAACCAAGATCCTTGGGATCCGTTCGCCCCATAGCCGCCCCCCATGTTGGGGAATGGCCCGGCCGTTACGATGCTGCGGAATGCGCGACAAACCGGATTATCACGTGCTATTCGGACCGCCTCGAAGCTAGGGCCAACCAGTCGGGTAAGCGAGGATTAGCTCCTGTGCTCGGGCGGGTTTGTCCGGAATGCTAACATCAAGGCTGATTTCATCTGGTGGTGCCTTATCGTTATGAAAAAGTGATGCCTGCCTGCTCTCGTGCCACACTAGTTGAAAGACCTCGCCATCACTACGGGTGAAGACAATGCGGCCTTCGCCGACATCCCGCCGGGTTACGGTCAGCCCTGCTGTCATACGTGACACCCTCCACAGAATCTACGCGTTGAGCATTAAAGCATGATAGCTTCAGGTTGACGCGTATCCCGCTTCGCTGAAGAAGTTACGGCACTCCGCCGGCGTGAGCTGTTTGAGAAGCTTGCCGATCGCGGTCTCGACCTGCTCGAAGCTGCGGGCGTTTTCCTTGCGCAGCAGGGTCTTCAGCTTGGCGAACGCCTGCTCGATCGGGTTCAGGTCCGGGCTGTATCGGGGCAGGAAGAACAGCTTGCCCCCGGCATCGCGGATCGCCCGCCGTATCGCCGGGTCCTTGTGGCTGCTCAGATTGTCCATCACCACGATGTCGCCGGGCCGCAAGCTCGGCACCAGGAACTGCACCACCCAGGCGAGGAAGCTCTCGGTATTGATCGGCCCATCGAACACGCAGGGCGCGGCGATGCCGTCACAGCGCAGGCCTGCCACGAAGGTCAGCGTCCTGCGATGGCCGTGCGGGACCTTGGCGACCAGCCGCTGACCTTTGGCGCAGCGGCCGTGCATGCGGGTCATGTTGGTTTTGGCCCAGGTTTCATCGATGAACACCAGGCGCGCGGCGGAAACCATGCCTTGCCGCTGCTTCCACTGCTGGCGCCGGCGAGCCACATCGGCGCGGTCCTGCTCGCTGGCGCGCAGGCTTTTTTTGAAGCTGAGAGCAGCGCGATCAAGGAAATTCCAGACGCCGTAGTAGCTGACGTCCACACCGCGCCCGGTGAGCTCCGCGAGCAGTTCGCGGCCGGTGATGTCCGGCTTCTCCGCCACCCGGGCTCGGATCCATGTCGCTTCGTCCGCCAGCGCGAACGGCTTCTTGCCGCCCATCGGCAAGGCTGCCGGACTGCCCGTCCCGGCCTTCCGCCTGGTCCAGCGGATCGCCGAGGAATGGCTGACCCGGTAGAGTGCCGCCGCTTTCTGCCGGCCCATGCCGCCGGCAACCGCGCCAACGACGCGCTCTCGCAGGTCGAACGAGTAGGGAGCTCCCATGCAAGCTGGCCTCCGCTCCAGCCTGCACCTTCAATCAGATGCGCAGCCGCGCCGGAATCCCTCCGCCCCGGTGATTCAACCGCAAACGATCATGCTTTAGCCCGGGCTTCGCTCTTTTCGATACGATGAACCCGTTGGGAAGACTCGCGATAGCTGCAGAAAGCCATCCAGAACGTAGCCATGTAATCTAAGTTTTGATACTTGTACCGGGGCGTCAAATGTGCTCAGGCTTCGCCATGTATATCGAAGCCATCCCGAATCGGAGCTCGCCGCCGGCCATCCTGCTGCGCGAGAGCTATCGCGAGAACGGCAAAGTTGGTAAGCGTACACTGTGCAATCTATCGGACTGGCCGGCGGCTTACATCGAAGGTCTACGCGGGGTGCTGAAGGGTGGCACCGTCATCGCCGCGGAGCGTGAAGCTTTCACCGTCATTCGCAGTCTGCCGCACGGCCACGTCGCGGCCGCTCCCGGCACCGCCCGCAGGATCGGCCTTGACCGTATCGTCAGCCCTGTCATCGTTGCCGTGATCTTATCCTTGCGCTGCTTATCGGGCGTATTCTCGATCCTGCATCCAAACTGGCTGCCGCCCGCGCACTGTCGCCCGCCACCGCGGCATCGAGCCTCGGCGAGGTGCTTGGGCCTGGCGAAGTGGACGAGGACGAACTCTACCGGGCGCTCGATTGGCTGCTTCAGCGCCAGCCTGTTCAGCGCCAGCCTGCGATCGAGGCCACGCTGGCGAAGCGCCATCTCAGCAATGGCACCCTGGTTCTCCATGACGTTTCGTCAAGCTACATGGAGGGACGCTGCTGCCCGCTTGCCAAGCGTGGCTACAGCCGCGACGGCAAGAAAGGCACGCTGCAAATCATCTATGGCCTGCTTTGCGCCCCAGACGGCTGCCCGATCGCCATTGAGGTGTTCGCGGGCAATACCGCCGATCCCATGACGCTCGCCGGACAGGTCGAGAAACTCAAGCAGCGCTTTCACCTCGACCACGTCGTTATGGTGGGAGACCGCGGCATGATCACCCAGGCACGCATCACCGAGGACATCGCGTCGGCGGGCCTGGACTGGATCACCGCGCTGCGCGCACCGGCGATCAGGGCGCTACTGGACAGTGGTGCCTTGCAGCTCTCGCTGTTCGATCAGCGTGACATGGCGAGCATCACCGCACCCGACTTCCCCAACGAGCGCCTGGTGGTTTGCCGCAACCCCGATCTCGCCGCCGAGCGCACCCGCAAGCGCGAGGACCTGCTCGCCGCCACCGAACGTGAACTTGCTCGGATCCAGGCCGCGGTCGCTCGCAGGCGTGATCCGCTACGCGGCACCGCCGCGATCGGCCTCGCAGTCGGTGCGGTGATCAACAAATACAAGGTGGCCAAGCATTTCGATCTCAACATCGCCGATACCGCCTTCAGCTTGGCACGCAAGACCGCCGAGATTGCCGCAGAGGCGGCCGTCGACGGTGTCTATGTCATACGCACCAGTCTGCCGGCGGAGACCTTCGACGACGCGACGACGGTGCGCAGCTACAAGTCGCTCGCCTGCGTGGAACGCGCCTTTCGCTGCATCAAAACTGTCGATCTGCACGTTCGCCCTGTGTATCACTGGCTGGCCGATCGGGTCCGTGCGCATGTCTTTCTTTGCATGCTGGCCCACTACCTGGAGTGGCACATGCGTCAGCGCCTGGCGCCGATGCTGTTCGACGACACCGATAAGGAAACTGCCGAAGCACGCCGCGCGAGTGTGGTGGCACAGGCGCAACGCTCACCCGCCGCAGTCACCAAGCAGACCACGGGTCAGACCGAGGACGGCCTGCCGGCGCACAGCTTTCGCTCGTTGCTGGCTGACCTCGCGACGCTGGTGCGCAACACCGTCGTCACCGCGATCACGCCGCACTATCCGCTCACCGTGCTGACCAGGCCGACGCCGGTCCAGCACAAGGCACTCGTCCTTCTCGGCCTCACCTTGTAGCCAGTATCAAGGCCCCTCGCCGATCCAATGTGGCGCTAAGTCAAGAGGTTACGCTTCGCAAACGCCGGAAGCTCGGGCTAGAATCGCTTCCAAATTCAACCTATACGGCGGTAGCCCCGGTGGAGTCGGTAAGTTCTGCCATGGCCGCGGTGGATGCTTGTCGGGATCAACAACTGTATGAAACCCCGGGGGAACCGTGTCGGGAGCGAATGGATGCCCATGTCGCGACTTAGGCATTGAGTGAAGATGCTGTTGTAAGTCTGTTCTACTCAGGTTCGTGCCCCGGCGCCGTCCAACAGGTGTGCGTGCCATCGGTTGCCCTCCACGCCCATTATTCTACGCACGTTTTGAGGCACAGAACAGGCAGGGGTCCACTTCCTCGCCAAGTAACCGAAAGAACGCCTTCTCACGAAACCTGAGCTGTGCCTATCGGCCGAACGGTCGCCGCAGTTGCATCCGAAATGAGAACCGAAGTTTCGACGTCTCCTTCCCACTATAAGGCAAGTTCAGGTCGAAAACATGACCTGTTTCCCCTACCGTTTCAATATCGACCCCAGCACCCCCCGCAGCACCGCCCGTCCCATCTGAGTCCCCACCTGACTCCCGATGCTGCGCGCCATCGACTTCACCATCGCCTCACCCACGCTCTGTCGCCGGCCAGTGCTGTTGAACAGCTCGCCCAGCAACCCGCCGCCGCTATCGGGGGGTGGTGCACTCGGGCGCCGGCCCTGCGGCGGCGGGGACGGAACCGGCACTCCCCACGGATCGCGCTCCTGCCTGGCGCTGGTGCCAGACGGCCCGGCGGCAGGCGCTCCCCACGGCGAATCCGGCGGATAGGTACGGCGCCTGCGGTGCAGACTGATCGGGCACCGTGGTCGCGCGCCCTTGCAGCCGCTCGTATGCAGACTCCCGATCGACCAGCGTATCGTATTTCGCCCCGATCGGGCTCTGCGCGATGATCGCCGTGCGCTCCTCTGGCGTGATGGCGCCGATCCGGCTGCGCGGCGGGCAGATCAGCGCCCGCTCCACCATTCCCGGCACGCCGCCCGGCTGCAGCATGGAGGCCAGCGCCTCGCCAACGGCAAGCTCGGTGATCACCGTCTCGGTCTTGAATTTCGGGTTCGGCCGGAACGTCTCCGCCGCGGCGCGGATCGCCTTCTGCTCCACCGGCGTGAAGGCGCGCAGCGCATGCTGCACGCGGTTGCCCAACTGGCCGAGCACGCTGGGTGGCAGGTCGGCCGGGTTCTGGGTGATGAAATAGACGCCGACGCCCTTGGAACGAATTAGCCGCACTACCTGCTCAATCTTCTCGATCAGCGGGCGGGGCGCGTCTTTGAACAGCAGGTGAGCCTCGTCGAAGAAGAACACCAGCTTCGGCTTCTCGAGGTCGCCGACCTCCGGCAGCTCCTCGAACAGGGCGGACAGCAGCCACAGCATGAATGTGGCATAGAGCCGGGGGCTCGCCATCAGCTTGTCGGCGGCGAGCACATTCACCGCGCCGCGCCCGTCCGGCGTCAGCAGCATGAGATCTGAAAGCTCCAGCGCCGGCTCGCCGAAGAAAGGCTCGCCGCCGGCCTGCTCCAGCGTCAGCAGCTTGCGCTGGATGGTGCCGACCGAGGCCTTGCTGACATTGCCGTACTGCGTCGCCAGCTCATCGGCCCTGCCGGCAACATATGTCAGGATCGCCCGCAGATCCTTGTAGTCGAGCAGCAGCAGGCCCTCGTCGTCGGCCAGCTTGAACGCGACGTTGAGCACGCCCTCCTGGGTATCGTTCAGCTCCAGCATGCGGGCGAGCAGCAGCGGCCCCATTTCGGCGACGGTGGCACGCACCGGGTGACCCTGCTGGCCGAACAGGTCCCAGAACACCGCCGGAGCGCCGCGATAGGCGTAGTCGCTCACGCCGAGGGCGGCGGCGCGCTGCTCCAGCTTCGGGTTCGGCTTGCCAGGCTGGCTTATCCCGGCGAGGTCGCCCTTAATGTCGGCGCAGAACACCGGGACGCCGGCGGCGCAGAATTCCTCCGCCAGGACCTGCAGGGTCACGGTTTTGCCGGTTCCGGTGGCACCGGCCACCAACCCATGCCGGTTGGCGAGCGATAGCGCGAGCCGGACAGCGGCGTCGCCCTTGCCCACAAGGATGGAGGCGGAGTCCTGAATGTCCATCATCGTGGCACTCTATAGCATTCCCCACCGATGCCGGCGGCAATCCGGTCGGGGGCAGGCGGCGAACGCGTCCAAAATCCGACTCCACCCCACCAGTCCCGAGAATTTGCTGCGGGCGCGAAGGTTGCGCCGGCGGGAGGACGGTCATAATTTTGCCGTGAGAGGTGCGGCGCTCACGCCGCCTCTGGAAAGGATATTGGCCCCATGAGTGGCTCGGCAAAGCGTTCCGTGACGGTCACGCTCGACGGATCCAACCGGTCGGTAAGCCTGCCGTTGATCGAAGGCACCATCGGGCCGGCGGTAGCCGACATAAGGCGCCTGTACGGGCAACTGGGGATATTCACCTACGACCCCGGGTACGGGGCCACCGCGGCGTGCGAGAGCAAGATTACGTATATCGACGGGGACGAAGGGATACTGCTGTATCGCGGCTACC
This sequence comes from uncultured Pseudomonadota bacterium, assembly GCA_963810715.1. Taxonomy (GTDB): domain Bacteria; phylum Pseudomonadota; class Alphaproteobacteria; order Acetobacterales; family Acetobacteraceae; genus DATDIC01. The sequence goes on from CAWEOZ010000013.1 coordinate 6,865, forward strand.
CGATCGAGCAGCTGGCCGAACGCTCCATCTTCCTGGAGGTGGCGTATCTGATCATGTACGGGGAACTGCCGACGGCGGGTCAGCGGCAGGAATTCGAGCTGGGCGTCATGCGGCATACGATGCTGCATGAACAGATCCGGTCATTTTACAACGGTTTCCGCCGCGATGCCCACCCGATGGCGGTGATGTGCGGGGTGGTGGGCGCCTTGTCTGCGTTCTACCACGATAGTTTGGATATCAGTAAGCCGGACCACCGGCATATCAGCGCGTTCCGACTGATCGCCAAGATGCCGACGATTGCCGCCTGGGCGCACAAATACAACATCGGCCAGCCGTTCATTTACCCTCGCAACGAACTGGGATATGCGGAGAATTTCCTGCGCATGTTCCATGCCGTGCCGGCTGAGGAATACACCGTCAACCCGGTGCTCGCGCGTGCCCTGGACCTGATCATGATCCTGCACGCCGACCACGAGCAGAACGCCTCGACCAGCACGGTGCGGCTTTCCGGTTCCACGGGAGCCAATCCGTTTGCCTGTATCGCCGCGGGCATCGCCTCCTTATGGGGGCCGGCGCATGGCGGAGCCAACGAGGCCGTGCTGAAGATGCTCGCCGAGATCGGTCACAAGAAAAACATCCAGGGATTCCTGTCCGAGGTGAAGGCCAAGGACAGCCACACGCGGCTGATGGGGTTCGGGCACCGGGTGTACAAGAACTATGATCCGCGGGCGAAGATAATCCAGAAGGCCTGCCACGACGTGCTGAGCGAACTGGGGATCAAGGACGACCCGTTGCTGGACCTGGCGATGGAGCTGGAAAAGATTGCGCTGAACGACCGGTATTTCGTCGATCGCAAGCTGTATCCGAACGTGGATTTCTATTCCGGTATCATCTTGAAGGCGATGGGGTTCCCGACCAGCATGTTCACCGCGCTGTTTGCGGTTTCACGCACGGTGGGCTGGATCAGCCAGTGGCAGGAGATGATCGAGGATCCGGAGCAGCGGATCGGCCGGCCGCGGCAGATCTACAGGGGTGCAACGCAGCGGGATTACGTGCCGATCGATCGGCGTGGCTGATCCCGCGGGCGCCCCGCCTGCCGTTTTCGGCGGCCGGCAAGGTGCCTCGGACGATCGGCCGGGCTGATTGGTACTGGCCGATCAGTAGTGGTACCAGCCCCAGCCGGGGCCGCCGAAAACGACGACCAGCAGAAGTATGATCACGATGAGGCCGACGAACCCCATACCGCCACCACCGTAATACTCGCGGCGGTAGCCGTAATAACCTCCGCCCCCGAACAAAATCAGGATCAGCAGGATCAGGATTAGCAGGGTGAGCATCTGGGACTCCGCATTTCGTTCGATCGCCCTGAGTCCGGGCGAACCGCGTCACCAACGTAGCGGAATCGTGGCCCCCGCATGGCGATTGGTTCGGATCAGGACGGTTCGCGTCCAACTCCCCGCAACGTGATCACGCAACGGCAATGCCGCGCGGTGCGGCAATAACGAGCGAGTGAATTGCTGGCGTCGCCGGTGGACTGGTTTGGAGTCCGGCAGGCGATGGTGTTCCGACAAGAGACGCGACAGCAGGCGCGCATCTCGTGCAGTGAGGTTATTTTTGCTGCATGAGCCGCGTGAATGGCATTGGTGTTTCGTTAACACATGTGACGCAAAATGAGCTTGCCCTTAAACGAAAATTGGAGCGGGTGCTATGCTTCTGTCGTACTATCCGGCTGTGCTGCATGTGGCGACGCATGGCTATGTCGCTGAATTTTCGGATGTTCCTCTCCGCAGTTCGGGCGAGACCCCGTGCGACGCCTCGGAGAACGCTCAATCTGCCTTGCAGGCCTATGCGGAAAGACTGCGGCGGTCTGGCTTGCAGCTTCCGGCGCCCTCGACATCAGCATTGAAGCTGGAAGGTCAATCGTCTCCGGCGAAGGCATACATCCTCGTTCCGCTGGAGATGCCGGTGCCGGAGCGGGAAACCGTGCTGGCCTGAACCGCAACGAAGTTTCCGCATCGCCGAGGCCGTCGAGGAGCCGAGATCATGAATGCGTCCTACCATCCGAATGACCGCTATTCTTCAACAGTTGCTCCGGCAACGGGCTTTTATGAACAGGTGGATCTGTCCGGTGCGTGGATTGGTCTGCAGCATTGCTGTTCGGCAGGCGAGGCGCTGCCGGAAACCCGTCCCGGCCATCGGTGGGTTCGCATCGACCCGTTGCTGAACGCGATCTTCCAACGGCGGGTTTCCGCGTTGAAGTGACGCCGGCGAGCCCCGATCCAGCAAGCAAGCTCACGTCGATAAGTGCTCCTCGCAACGAGAGGTGAAGATCTGAACCGTCACAGGTTAGCCTGCTAGCAATTCGACGGTGCCATCTGTTCCTGCGTCGGCTCGCGCCAGTTCGACGACGCCCGGCGGCCGACGCCGATGCGCTGCACCAGCGTATAGAACGCTGGCGTGAAGAGCAGCCCAAATCCGGTAACCCCGAGCATGCCGCCGAACACAGCTGTACCAAGGGATTGGCGCATTTCGGCGCCGGCGCCGGTCGCGACCACCAGCGGCGCGACCCCGAGAATGAAGGCGAGCGACGTCATCAAGATCGGTCGCAGACGCCGGCGCGCGGCGCTGACCGCCGCCTCCGCAGGCGAACTTCCGTCGTCCTGCGCCTGGCGCGCGAACTCGACGATCAGGATCGCATTCTTTGCGGCCAATCCGACCAGGACCACGAATCCGATCTGCGCGAGGATATCAATTGACATGCCGCGGATCAGCAGTCCGCTGACCGAAGCGAGCAGGCACATCGGGACGATCAGCACGACCGAGAGCGGTGATCTCCAGCTCTCGTAGTTGGCGGCCAGCACAAGGAACACGAACAGTGCGGCGGCACCGAACACCAGCATTGTCGGAGTGCCTTTCTGCTCCTGCTGATAGGCAATCTCAGTCCATTCGTAGCTAATGCCCGGCGGCAGTACCTGGGCGGCCAATTCCTCCATCCGATGCAGCGCCGTGCCGGTGGCGACGCCGGGAGCAGCCACGCCCTGAACCTCTGCCGCCGGATAGAGGTTGTAGCGCGGCACACGATAGGGGATCGTCTGATCGAGCAGGTGGGCGACCGTTCCGATTGGTACCATCTCGCCACTCGCGTTGCGCGCTTTCAGCCCCATCAAGTCTGACTGGTCGCGCCGGAAGCGGCCATCCGCCTGCACGATCACCTCGTACGTTCGGCCGAGAAAATTAAAGTCGTTAACGTATTGCGAGCCGAGATAGACCTGCAGCGTGTTGAATATGTCGGTTGGCGTGAGCCCGACCTTCTCGGCCTTCAGGCGATCGATATCGGCGTAAATCGAGGGCGAACCGGCGTTGAGCAACGTGAATACGCCGGCAAAGCTGGAATCCTTGTTGGCGGCGCCAACCAGCGCTTGCGCGGCGTTCACGAGTGCCTGGGTGCCGAGCCCGGCGCGATCCTCCAGCATCATCTTGAAGCCACCGGAATTGCCGATCCCCTGCACCGGTGGTGGAGGGATCGTCAGCACGTAGGCGTCCTGGATCACCGACAGGCGCTTGCGAAGGTCGGCCAGCACCGAGTTCGCCGTCACACCCGGAAGCGAGTGGTTATAGAGCGACGGCAGGCCAGAAAAGATCGTTCCCGAATTCGACGCGACCGTGAAAGTCGTCGCGTCCAGGCCGGCGAACGGCGCGACATGCTCGATGCCGCGCGTCTTGAGGATGATATTGACGGCCCGCTTCACCACCGCCTCGGTACGGGCGAGGCTGGCGCCAGGCGGAAGTTGCAGGACGGTGATGAGATATCCCTGATCCTGTTCGGGGATGAAGCCGGTTGGAATGTGCGAGAATTCGAACCCGGCGGCACCGATCAAGCCGATATAGACGATCACCACGACCGCGAGCCCACGAACCAATCGCTTGGTTACATCGCCATATGCCTCTGATAGTTTCTCGAACCCACGATTGAACACGCCGAAGGCAGTGCGCACGAGCCGACCGGCGAGGCCGGCGCGGCTGGCGGTGCGCACGTCATGTTGCCGTAACAGCAGCGCGCATAATGCCGGGCTGAGGGTCAGCGAAACGAAGCAACTGATCACAGTCGAAGCCGCGATGGTGACGGCGAACTGGCGGAAGAACTGCCCGGAAATGCCGGACAGGAAAGCCGAAGGAACGAACACCGCGCAGAGCGTCAGCGCGATGGAAACCAGTGCACCGCCGACCTCATCCATGGTTCGGTGAGCCGCCTCCCTCGGCGCCATGCCAGCGGCGATGTTGCGTTCGACATTCTCCACGACAACGATCGCGTCATCGACGACGATGCCGACCGCCAGCACCAGGCCGAACAGTGAAAGGTTGTTGAGTGATATGCCGAGTGTGTAGAGGATCGTGAAGCTGCCGACGAGTGACACTGGAATGGCAATCACGGGGATGATCGAGGCGCGCCAGGTCTGCAGAAACAGGAACACCACGCCGACGACGAGCAGGATCGCGACAAAAATGGTTGTGACTACCTCCTTCACGGACTTCGCGACGAAGATCGTTGGATCGTAGATGACGATGGAGTCGAGACCCCGCGGAAAGTCCTTCTTCAAACCCTGCATCGTGGCGAGAACTTCGTGTTCCACCGCGAGCGAGTTCGCCCCGGGCTGGGCAAAAATCAGCAGCGGGAGGCCCTCGCTGCGGTCCATGTAGGCGGTGGACCCGTAATCGGCCGCACCGATTTCAACGCGACCGACGTCGCGGATGCGGGTCGCGCGCCCCTGCGCGTCGGTTTTAAGGATGACGTCGGCAAACTGCTCGGGCGTGGACAGGCGGCCGAGCGTCTGGACGTTGAGCTGATAGGCGGCGCCATCGCGGATCGGCGGCTGGTTCAGGAGGCCCGCCGAAACCTGTATGTTCTGTGCACGCAACGCGGCAAGCACTTCGCTCGCGTCGAGATTGTATGCGGCCACCTTGTCCGGATCGAGCCATATGCGCATCGCGTAGTCGCGGGCGCCGAACAGCTGTACGTCGCCTACGCCGGGAAGGCGCGCCAGGGCATCCTTCACGTGCAGGGTGGCATAGTTCGAGAGATAGAGGTTGTCGCGCGATCCGTCGGGTGAATAGAGATGCACGGCAAGCAGGATGTTCGGCGTCGCCTTGCGAACCTGCACGCCCAGCCGCTGCACATCGTCAGGCAGCCGTGGCAGCGCATCCTGCACCCTGTTCTGCGTGAGCATCTGCGCGACGTTGAGGTCCGTGCCGATGGCGAAGGTGACGGTGATGGTGAGGTTGCCGTCCCCGGTGGACTGGCTGCTCATGTAGATCATATTTTCGACGCCGTTGATCTCCTGCTCCAGCGGCGTCGCGACCGTCTTGCTAACCACATCGGCAGAGGCACCGGGGTAGCTCGTGGTTACCTGCACGGTTGGGGGCACGATCTCCGGGTATTGCGCGACGGGCAGGATAACCAACGCGCCCAGGCCGACGAGGGTGAGGAAGACGCTGAGCACCGTCGCCAGGATCGGGCGGTCGATGAAGGTGTGGGTGAAACGCATCGCCCCCTCCTCAACCGGCGCCGGGATCGGGCTTGATGGCACCGGAAACCGGCGTGACCTTGGCACCGGGACGAACGCGCACCAGGCCGTTGATGACGACGCGATCGGTGGGTGCGAGGCCGCCGCGGATGGCGCGCAACCCGTCGTAGAGTTCGCCGGTCTCGACCATCTTCGGTGCGACCGTTCCGTCTGGCGCGACGGTCATCGCAATCTGCCTGGACTGGTCAGGGATGACGGCGGCGGCGGGCACCAGCAAAACCGGCGCCGGATGGCCCAGTGCGACGTGAAGCCGCGCGAACTGGCCCGGCGTGATGCTCAGGTCGGAGTTGGGCACGGTGGCGCGCGCGTGGATCGTCCCGCTGCTCCGGTTCACGGCATTGTCGATGAAATCGAGCGTGCCGTGGCGATCGAAATGCCCGTCGCCGTCAAGGCTGATGGCGACATTGTCGTGCGGCGCGGTGTCGTGATGGGTTTCCTGATAGGCCTGGTAGTCGGCCTCGCTCATATCAAAGTCGAGATAGATCGGGTCTAGCGAGACGATCGTTGCAAGCAGCGTGGTCGGGCTCGTGCCGCCCCGGCTGCCGCTGACCAGGCTTCCCACGGAGACGAGATGCGCGCCCATGCGTCCGGAAAACGGCGCGGTAATGCGCGCGTATTCAAGGTCAAGCCGCGCGTCCATGATTGCGGCCTTGGCGGTGTCGATGGCCGCCTGTGCCGCGCTTTCATCCGCGGCGCGCTGGTCAACGTTCTCGGCCGATCCGAAATCGGATCGCTTGAGTTGCTGCGCGCGCCAGAGTTCAGCCCGGGTCAGCACTTCCTTGGCTTGCGCGGTCTGGAACTGCGCGACCGCTTCGTCCAGCCCGATCTGGAACGGCCGCGGGTCGATGGCGAACAGCGGGTCGCCCTTGTGCACGAGCTGCCCGTCCTTGAACATGATCGCGGTCAGCGTTCCGCCGACCTGCGCCCGCAGCTCCACGCTGTCCACCGCCGAGAATTGGCCCAGGAAGCGGCTGGTGGCCTGGACCGTCTGTCGCAGCGGCAAGCTCACGGTCACTTGGGGCGGCGGCGGAAGCGGTGCGGGCGGCGTGTTGGCGCCGTGCCATGCACGCCCGGCGAGGACGGCGATCGCTGCCGCCAGCCCGCCGGTCAGGAGGGCCGTCTTCCAACGTCGGCCTCGCGACCCTCGCCGCCGGCTCTCGTCAACCGGCGCCGCGCGATCCGCGACACCCCGTGCCGCTACCCTGATATCCGTCATAAGTCACTGCTCCGGCGAGCCGTCGTCGGGGGCGAGGCGGAGCGGCTCCATGCATGTCGTGATTTCTGGCTCGACCCAGGATGGGCCGGGCCGGCTAAAGCCCGGCGCCGGCGGAGACGCTTGAGAACCGGACGGCGTACACCACGTAAGCCCCCAGGAAACATAGTGGCCTCTATCAAAGCCGCGCTTAGATAGAGATGACTATGAATACATCAAGTGGCTATCCGGGAGCGGGCGGTGAGGGTCTCTGGCAAGAAGGTTGCGGAACATCGGGCCGCGCTGGTGGAAACGACAAAGAAATTGCTCAAGGAGCGTGGCTTCGAGGGAGCGGGGGTTGTCGAGATCAGCCGTGAAGCCGGTCTTACCCAGGGCGCCCTCTATAGCCAGTTCAAGTCGAAGGACGTTCTCGCGGCGGAGGCTGTGCGCAAGGCGTTTGCGGACGGTGCCGAGGTCTGGAACGAACTTCGTGACAGCACGCCGGATGCGCTCTCTGCTTACCTCGATGCGTATCTTTCCGACGCGCATCTGACGGATGTGGGATCGGGTTGCGTCGTTGCTGCCTGCCTTTCAGAGGTGAGACGGCAGGACAGTGCGATCGGGGCGGCTTTTGCCGAGGGATTCTCGAACATGGTTGCGTCGATGCAGCATGCGCTTCCGAGCGAAGTGCCGCCGGAGGACGCGCGTCGTCGCGTGCTTACTCTGGTTTCGGCTCTCGTGGGTAGCGTCGCTATAGCGCGCGCGGTGCAGGCGACCGACCCAGGTCTTGCGCGAGAGATTGTCTCCGCCGCAAGGGACGAGTTGAAGCGGCTTGCGGTCCGCTGAGGACAGTGCCTCGTCGACGTCCCCACTGATCCAGGCGGATGCCTTCGGGCAGAATCCGCTGCAATGGAGCGGGATTCCACCGAACTGTCATCTTGAGCTATTGATTTCACTGCCATCTTTTTTCTTACCGTCGGGATATCCAACAGTTTGTTCAACAAGGGTCTTGAGTCGTGCGAGTATTGCCCCTGCGGTCGCGCACTCGACCTCGGTTTCGACCCGGCCGATCATGGTCAGGTCGGGGAACACGGGTTCGCCTGGGTAATGCCGGTCCGCTGTCATCCAGTCGACCTTATGACAGACTGTGTGCCGACGGGTTTCGATCCGCCCTGCCGTTAGGTCCACCGTCTCCGTTGTTTCGAACGTCACATCATCTGGCGGATGGGTGAACAACTGCTCGGCTTCGGCATGCACAGCCGGCCAGTTCTTCTTCAACGACATGCAGTAATCGCCACCCCCGTCACGGATCGCCCGGGCGATGTCGATCTGCTGCCCGCCAACCCCGCGCGAGCTGACGCTCACAACTTCTCAATTCCTTCGCCGTCCGGATTTGGGGAGCATGATCCGACTGGGCTTGCTGCGGAAAAGGGACAGCTCCTGACGCGGAGAAAGGAGTTCTCTGACATCGCCACGAGCTTGCGGATGTCTCGCTCCTGGCGAAGGATTTCGTTCTCCTGCCGCAGCCGCTTCAATTCGGCCACGCTATCTTCTCCCGACGGCGGCCGGTCCGGCGCGTCCATCGGGCGCCGCTGCGGGCAGGCAACCGCGTCAGCGTCGACAGTCCCACGTCAAGGTCGTCGGAGATTTCTCGCCCGCTCGTGCACACCAGGCGGCACGGCTTCGTCGTCAAATTCTTTGTGAACCGCTTCTGCTTCAATGGCTTCTTGCCCGAGACGCTAAATTCCCCCTGCCGCGTCGCCGAAGCGACGGATCAATCGCTGCCGCTGCCGCCGGAGAATCGAAAGGCGCACCGAGGAAATCGGCCAGACGCGTCGCGATGGTGGCGGGGGCCGCGACAGCGTCGGCGTACGCCACGCCCATTACCGGATTTTCGGGCCTCCGCACCAATCAGGTCTGCTCCTTGACAAGCTGGCTCGTGTAGGCTCGCATCAACGCTATCATCCATAGTGGCGCCTTGAATGTAAATCAGCATCGAAGTGAGACCGCTCCCGAAACCGGAACCGTGGCGCAAGCAAGTGCCTGGCTTGGCTGTGGCACGCAGTCCGGGCGTGTCCACAGCCGCTATCGCCGGCGATTGGCGGGACCTGCCCATCGCGGGACGCACGGTTCGCTTGATGGTCCTGGCGCCGTATTCTACTGTACGGCCGTCCTGTGCAGACGACGGATCTTCGCTGGGCGCTTTGACGCCGACGTGCTAGCTCCTTGGGCGCGCCGAACGGCGCGGCTTGACCACATCGTCCATCACCTCGGCCTCGACGCAAGCGTTCACCTGGGCATATGAAGTCGCTATGGTGGCGACGCTACCGACTTGCGAAGACCCGATCCTGCTTGACAGCGGGGATATAGGCTGAAGCAAGAATTTCTCCTCACTCGAGAAGGAACATTCGATGTCTCGTTACAAGCTCATTGTTGGTGTCGCGGCGCTTGCGTTCACCGCCGGTCCCGCGTTCGCACAGACCGCGCCCGCCCAGGGCACTGTCCAGCCGCGTCACGTGACGCACCCGGCGCCGGCCCACAAGATGCCCAAGATGACGGACGTAGCTGCCGACCACAGCGCGGACCAGCTCAATGCGAAGGAGTTGGCCTCGATCCAACACGGCTCGCCCGCCCCATCGCCCATGCCGAGCAAGGCTCCGTGAAGCATTGAACTGCCGCGAGCCCGACTCCAAAAATCTTCGCGGTCAAGGGACGCGCCGGGAAACGCCAGGGCGCGGCCAGAGAAGAAACCCCAGCGCTAGCGCTGGGGTGTTCCCGTGTCGACACCGCGGCGCGCGCGCAACCGCGCGGCCAGCGACAACAAACGATGGCAAGCAGTGCCGCTCCCGAAATCCCGCGACGCAATTCAAGCCCGGTCACACTGGCGCCCCTGCTTGTTCCGCCATTCGGCCCGATGTGCGGTAATGTAATCGACCGACGCTCGCCGGAATGATCGATCTTCAGACTGGGGCGCCTCGGTCCGCCGGCGCGCCTTGCGCTCGGCCACCGGGTTGATCCCGCCTTTTACCTGTTTCCGGGCGGCGTCTGCCGCCTCGCACGCCTCGGCATAGACACGTCTCAAGTGCTGCCCAGGCCCATCTCGATTGGCTTGGCGGCGACGTTGGCGCGGAAGATCCACGATCCGCGCCCCGGCTCCGACACTGTCAGCCACAGATTGTCACCACATCTATGTTTGCACGCCTTCGTCAGCAGTGATTTCACCTCCAGCCAGCGCAGTCGCGACATTCCTTCAAGCCTCGTCGGTTCAGTTGACTGGCCGTGGATCAGGACCCACCCGGCTTGATTTGCAGCCGATGACGAACACAGAACCTTCCACTGAACTCTACACGATTCCCCACGATTTTGGGGTGGATGCGGGCGAATGGCGGCACACAGCGGCGGTGGCTGGTTGCTCGAGTTCTTTAAGCGTTTCCAGGAATTTCGGACAATGGTGAACGGCGGCGGATAGCCTCGTTTTGGAGGGGGTTGGATTTGAACCAACGTAGGCGTGCGCCAACGGATTTACAGTCCGTCCCCTTTAGCCACTCGGGCACCCCTCCTTGAGCGGGGCTCGCACTAGGGCGGAATGCCGGTGCCTGTCAACGAAGCGCTGACGCGAGCGGCGTCCCTGTGCAGCGGCAATGGGTGCGACTATACCCGGCGGCATGAAACCTCCGCACAACAATCGTCCGGGCGGTCCAGGCCGCCCGCCGCAGGATCGCGGACCACGCCGTTACGGCGGCGATGCACCGCGCGGAGAGCCGCCGGCTGCGCGCGGCCAGGGCGAGCATAACCATAACCGCCAGGGGCCGCGCCCCGGAGGCGCCGGCTTCGCGCCCGCCCAGCGACAGGACCAGGCGCGCGAACGTCCGTATGACCGTGAGCGACAGGGCGGCCGTCCGTTCCAGCAGCACGCCCGTCCCGACGGCGTCGCACCAGGATCGCGGACACGCGGCTGCCCGAGGCGCCGCGCGGGACGCTATGGCTCTATGGGCAGCACGCGGTCATTGCGGCGCTGGCCAATCCGGCCCGCCGGCTGCGCCGGCTGCTGCTGACCGAGGAAGCCGAGCTGCTGCTATCCCAGCGTCTGGCGCCGCCCTGGTCGGTATCCGCCGAACGGGTCGAGCGAGGGCGGCTGGACCAGCTGCTCGGCCATGACGTGGTGCATCAGGGTGCGGCGCTGCTGGCCGACCCGTTGCCGCCGCCGATCCTCGCCCATGTCCTGGAGCGTTCCGGACCGCTCATTGTGCTGGACCAGGTCACCGATCCGCGCAACGTGGGTGCGATCCTGCGTTCGGCGGCGGCGTTCGGCGGCGCGGCGGTGATCACCCAGGACCGCAACGCGCCGGAGGAGACAGGCGCGCTGGCGAAGGCCGCTTCAGGTGCGCTGGAGACGATGCCGCTGCTGCGCGCGGTCAATATCGCCCGCACGCTGATCGCACTGAAAGCCGCGAACATCTGGACGGTGGGGCTGGATGCCGGCGGTCCGGCGCTGTCCGGTCCGGCGCTGTCCGGGCGGCGGGTCGCGCTGGTGCTCGGCGCGGAGGGAACCGGCCTTCGGCGGCTGACCCGCGATACCTGCGACGAGGTGGCGGGGCTAGGGACCAGGCACACGATGGAAAGCCTGAACGTATCGGCCGCTGCGGCGGTGGCACTGTACGAGCTGACGAGGCGCGCATGACGACATTCGACCCTCCGGCTGCGGCCGCCGCTCTGCTGGAGTTGCGCCGGGCGCGGCAGCAGACGCATGGCCTGCCGGCGGCGGTCGCGCCCCGGTCTGAAGCGGACGGAGCAGCGGTCCAGCTTGCGCTCGCCCGATTGCTGGGCGCGATGCCCCCGGCCGGGTTCAAGATCGGCGCGACCGGCAAGCGGATGCAGGCCTATCTCGGATTGAGCGGGCCGGCGGCCGGATTCATGGCGGCGGCGGGGCTGCATGCCTCCGGCGCCACGCTGCGCTTTGCGGATTTCCTGAGCCCGGGCGTGGAGTGCGAGGTAGCGGTTCGGCTGGCGCGCGATTTGCCGCCGGGTCCGTGCTCCCCGGCACAGGCCGAGGCCGCGGTCGGCGAGCTGATGGCCGGGATCGAGATTGTCGAGAACCGATACCATGACCTGGTGGCGGTGGGCGTGCCGACGATGATCGCCGACCAGGTGTTCCACGCGGCCGCGGTGCTGGGTGCCCCGGGACCGGACTGGCGCAGCCTCGATATTCCGGCGCTGGCCGGGCGCATGAGCATCGACGGAGAGGTGCGCGAACAGCGGCGTAGCCTCCGACCTGCTCGGGCATCCGATGAACTGCCTGGCCTGGCTGGCGGGGTCGGCGGTCGCCGCTGCGTTCGGTGGTTTGAAGGCGGGGCAGGTGATCATGCTGGGGAGCGTGACGCCACCGATCTGGCTCGATCGCCCGGCGCACGTCACCGTCGAGTTCGCGCCGTTGCCCCCGGTGACGGTAACGTTGGATTAACCGCGCCGGGAGAGAGTCCCCTCGGCTCCAAGCTCATCGTCATCGCATCCGCCAAAACGGCCTGACCCGGAAGGGCGCGTCGTGTTTTCGGACTGGAACCTGCTGTCGGACAAGCTGCAGCTCGATCTTTCGCGTGAGGCGCTGACGCGTGCGGTGGGGACAATCGCGGCACAGGCGGAGCTGATGGCGCAGGAAATGGAACGCGGCGGGCTTATGGACCGTGGCGGACCGGACGCACTGCGGCTGTTCGCGGCGGTGATCCGGGCCACGGCGAAGGATCCGCTGATGCCGGCGGGAACCGCGTAACCCAGGCCGATGGCCGGACGTGCCGCATCCCTGAACGACATGGCGTTGTTGCCGACGCCGAGGTTGCGTGCGCGAGGAGGAAAGACCGCTCGAAATGCTCGCCGTTGCAGGGGTGAACCGCATCAGGTCGTATCGTGAGGACCGCACCGGGATGCTGGGCGCGCGGGCCTGCAGGCGGCCGATCTGTAACGTTGACAGAATGAGGTCGGCGGCGGCGGGCCGGTTTCGTCCAGGCCGCTCGCGCGGATGCGGCGGTGATGCCTCGAGCTCGCCACTGGCCCGGTGCGGCAGGATTTCTTCGTGCCGACCGGGGCTTTGGTATATCGGCCGCTTCGTGTCAGAAGGCGCGCCTTCACCGCACCGGATCGACCCATGCCTCGGCGCAAACTCCGTGGCCGCCCGCTCGACGGGTGGCTGGTCATCGATAAGCCGCCGGGGCTGACCAGCACCGACGTGGTCAACCGCGTGCGACGGGCGCTCGACGCGCGGAAGGCCGGGCATGGCGGCACGCTGGACCCGCTGGCCACCGGCGTGCTGCCGGTCGCGTTCGGCGCCGCGACCAAGACCGTGCCCTACGTCATGGACGGCACCAAGCTGTACCGCTTCACCCTGCGCTTCGGCGAGGCGCGCGACACCGATGACGCCGATGGGCAGGTGACGGCGACCACCGACGTCCGCCCGGGCGATGCGGAGCATCGAGGCCGCGCTGCCGCGCTTCCGCGGCGCAATCATGCAGGTGCCGCCGATCTTCTCGGCCGTCAAGGTGGCCGGCGAGCGGGCCTACGACATGGCCCGCGAGGGCCGCGCGCCGGTGCTGGAGCCGCGACCGGCGCGGGTCGATCGGTTCGAGCTGGTCGCCCGGCCCGACGCCGACACCGCGGTGTTCGAGGTCGAATTCCGGCAAGGGCGTCTATATGCGCAGCCTGGCGCGGGACCTGGCGTCGAGCTGCGGCACGGTCGGCCATGTCGCCGCCCTGCGCCGGCTGCGGGTCGGGCCGTTCAGCGAGCAGCAGGCGATCCCGCTGGACAAATTCACCGGAGCGGACGATACCGCGCCCGCTTCCCCGGACCTGTTGCTTCCGGTCGCGACCGCGCTGGCCGACATCCCGGCGCTGGCCCTGACCGAAGCCGAGGCCGGCGACCTGCGGCAAGGCCAGGCGATCAGCCTGGTCACGCTGATGGGCCGCATTCCGGCCGCTGCCGATCCCGATAACGGATTGGCGCGTGCCATGGCGGGGGGCCGCGTGATCGGGCTGTGCCGGCTGCAAGACGGCTGGCTGAAGCCCGAGCGGATCCTGTGACACCGGGTCCTGGACGCGCCGATCCACCTTCCAACCAGGAGAAATCCGATGTCGATCACCGCGGAGCGCCGCACGGCGCTGATCTCGGATTACGCGACCGGAGCCGGCGATACCGGCAGCCCGGAGGTGCAGGTCGCCCTGCTGTCCGAGCGGATCGGCAACCTGACCGAGCATCTGAAGACCCACGCCAAGGATTTCCATAGCCGGCGCGGGCTGCTGATGCTGGTCGGCCGGCGCCGCCGGCTGCTGGACTACCTGAAGGCGAAGGACGGCAGGCGCTACGAGACGCTGATCGGGCGGCTGAGACTTCGCCGCTAGCGGCGTTGCGCCAGGTCTGTTCCTGCGAAGTTCGGAAGATACGAGGAAAACGCCTGAATTATCCGGCGCCTTTCTTATATGAGGGGTGTCGGTCACGACCTCCGGGCCAATGGTGGCGCGGAGCAATGCGGGGCAGAGGCCCCAAACCGTCGCGGCACGCGGCGGACAACAGACCGCCGATCCGGCCACCCTGGGCATCGGGAACCGCGACGGCGTTTCCGGCCACATGGCCCGCGGCCCGGCTTCGGCCGAGACCGCTTCCATGCGACCCGAGACGCCGCAGCCCGCCAGAGGGGGAGGGGTCGCTCGGGATGCGTCCGCCGATGCCCCGCATCGAAGGAAGACGCATGTTCAATTACTTCCGCAAGGAACTCGACTGGGGCGGCCGCAAGCTGGTCCTGGAAACCGGCAAGATGGCCCGTCAGGCCGATGGCGCGGTGCTGGCCCGCTACGGCGACACGATCGTGCTGTGCACCGCGGTCGGCGTGAAAAGCTCCAAGCCGGGCCAGGATTTCTTCCCGCTGACGGTGAACTACCAGGAGAAGGCGTTCGCCGCCGGCAAGATTCCCGGCGGGTTCTTCAAGCGGGAGGGTCGCCCGTCCGAGAAGGAGGTGCTGGTGAGCCGGCTGATCGACCGGCCGATCCGCCCGCTGTTCCCCGAAGGGTTCCGCAACGAGGTCCAGGTCGTCGCCACGGTGCTGAGCCACGATCTCGAGAACGATCCGGACATCGTCGCGATGGTCGGCTGCTCGGCGGCGCTGACCTTGTCCGGCATCCCGTTCTTCGGCCCGGTCGCCGCCGCCCGCGTGGGATATCAGGACGGCGCAGTACATCCTGAACCCGACCGACGCGCAGCGAGAGCACAGCACGCTCGACCTGGTGGTCGCCGGCACGTCCGAGGGCGTGCTGATGGTGGAGAGCGAGGCGCACGAGCTGCCCGAGGAGGTGATGCTGGGCGCGGTGACCTTCGGGCACCAGCATTCCAGCCGGTGATCACACGCGATCATCGAGCTGGCGGAGCATGCCGCCAAGGAGCCCTGGCCGCTGTCCGAGCCGGCCGAGGACGGACAAGGCGCTGGCGGCCCGGCTGGGCGAACTGGCCCGCGCCGGCGCTTGCCGAGGCCTACCACGAGAAAGACAAGCAGGTTCGCCACGAGAAGGTCGACGCCGCCAAGGCGGCGGCGCTGGCGACGCTGGCCGCCGAGGGGCGGGACGCCGAGAAGGCGAAGCGGCTGTTCAAGGATCTGGAAGCGGACATCGTCCGCAACGCCATCCTGGACACCGGCCTCCGTATCGACGGCCGCGACACCCGGACCGTGCGGCCGATCATCGCCGAGGTCGGCATTCTGCCGCGCGCGCATGGCAGCGCCCTGTTCACCCGCGGCGAAACCCAGGCGCTGTGCGTCGCCACGCTCGGCACCGGCCAGGACGAGCAGGTGATCGATGCGCTGGAGGGCGAGTACCGCGAGCATTTCATGCTGCACTACAATTTCCCGCCGTACTCGGTGGGTGAGGCGGGCCGCATGGGTTCGCCGGGCCGGCGCGAAGTCGGGCACGGGAAGCTGGCGTGGCGCGCGGTGCATCCGCTGCTGCCGGCGAAGGACAAGTTTCCCTACACGCTGCGGGTGGTCTCCGAGATCACCGAGAGCAACGGCTCGTCCTCCATGGCGACGGTGTGCGGTTCGTCGCTGGCGCTGATGGATGCCGGCGTGCCGCTGACGCGCCCGGTGGCGGGCATCGCCATGGGGCTGATCAAGGAGGATCGCGGTTTCGCCGTGCTGTCCGACATCCTGGGCGACGAGGACCATCTCGGCGACATGGACTTCAAGGTGGCCGGCACCGAGAAGGGCGTGACCAGCCTGCAGATGGACATCAAGATCACCTCGATCACGCCGGAGATCATGCGCATCGCGCTGGATCAGGCGCGCGAGGGGCGGATGCACATCCTGGGCGAGATGGCCAAGGCGATCACCGGTGCCCGCTCCGACGTGGCGGCGACCGCGCCGCGGATCACCATGATCAACGTCCCGAAGGAGAAGATCCGCGAGGTGATCGGCACCGGCGGCAAGGTGATCCGCGAGATCGTCGAGCAGACCGGCATGCAAGATCGACATCGAGGACGACGGCACGATCAAGATCGCGGCGACCGACGCAGCGCAGGCGCAGGCGGCGATCGACTGGATCCGCGGGATCGTCGCGGAGCCGGAGATCGGCGTGATCTACAACGGCAAGGTGGTGAAGACCGCCGATTTCGGGGCGTTCGTGAACTTCCTGGGGTCGCGCGACGGGCTGGTGCACATCAGCGAGCTGCAGCAGGGCCGGGTCGGCAAGACCACCGACGTGGTCAATGTCGGCGACCAGGTGAAGGTGAAGGTCATCGGCTTCGACGAGCGCGGCAAGGTGAAGCTGTCGATGCGGGTGGTCGATCAGGCGACCGGGGCGGACATCACCGAGAAGGTCGGGGCCAAGCCGGGCCGGGGCGACCGCGACCGGCGGGATCATGGCGACCGGCAGCCCGACGTGAGCGCCGATCGAGCCGGCCACGGCCGGGCGAGTAGATCGCCGCGAAGGCTTTCGTGATCCTGTGGCGGGAGCTGTGGGAGTCATTCAAGGTCGGCTTTCGCGGCGACTGCGGTCGTTGCCCTGGTTCCTGGAATACTGGGACGACTTCGCTTGCCGGCAGCGACGGTTCAGATCAGCGTCATGCTGGATCGTCGTTGCGGCGACCGTCGTTGCGATGCGTTGCTGAGCGCCTGGAGCTCGAGCTCGTAGCGTGTCCGGAATCGGGCCGGGCCTCGACTGCCGCGCATCGCGCGGATTCGTGCTCGGCGACGACCCTGCGGCTGCCTCGGCCTCGCCGGTAATCGTATTGTCGGAGCCGCGGTACGAGGTTCGCTGCAATACGCGTCAGCCGCATGCACTGGAGCTCGGAGGGTCGTTCACTTGGGTGACCGGGCGGAGTTCGCAGGTAGTCATCAGCCGCGGAGCACGAGACGGGCTGAAGTGGATCGACGTTTCGTTGTGATCAGACATGTCATTGAAGAGGACTGGCCGGCTGAGCCGAGGTAGCTGCCGTTTCGGCACATCTCCGTGGGCGACTTTGCCAAGCCGATCTGACCGATGAGAGCGCTCAACGCAATCCGCATGGGCGGGTTCGACGTGCTGCCTTTGATCGAGGGCGGCAAGGGCGTGTCCATTTCGACCGGCATCTCGTCCGGCAACTGGGCCGCGGCGGGCGGCGTCGGGACGTTCAGCGCCGTCAATGCCGACAGCTTCGACGCAGCAGGGGCGGCCCATCCCCAGGTCTACCACGGCCGCACCCGGCGCGAGCGGCACGAGGAGCTGGTCGCCTACGCCATCCAGGGCGCGCTGACGCAGGCCCGACGCGCCTATGAGCTTGCGGGCGGGGTGGGACGGATCCATGCCAACATCCTGTGGGAGATGGGTGCCGCCGAGCGGATCATCACCGAGGTGCTGGAGCAGGCGAAGGGCATCATCAACGGCATCACCTGCGGTGCCGGCATGCCGTATCGGCTGTCGGAGATCGCAGCAACGTTTCAACATTTACTATTATCCGATCATCTCCTCGGCGCGCGCCTTCAATGCGCTGTGGAAGCGGGCCTACAACAAGGCGTCGGTGCTGCTGGGCGGGGTGGTGTATGAAGACCCGTGGCTGGCCGGCGGCCATAACGGGCTGTCCAACAGCGAGGACCCGACGCGGCCGGAGGACCCGTATCCGCGCGTGCTGGCGCTGCGCAAGACCATGCGGGAGTTCGGCCTGGACGAGACGCCGATCATCATGGCCGGCGGCGTCTGGTGGCTGGACGAATGGGAGGACTGGATCGACAACAAGGAGCTGGGGCCGATCGCGTTCCAGTTCGGCACACGTCCGCTGCTGACGCAGGAAAGCCCGATCGGCGACGGCGTGGAAGAAGCGGCTGCTGACCTTGCAGGAGGGCGACGTCTTCCTGAATAGGTTCAGCCCGACGGGTTTCTGGTCGAGCGCGGTCAACAACGGGTATATTCGCGAGCTGCGCGCGCGCAGCGAACGCCAGGTCGCGTTCACCACCGAAACCATCGGCGAGCACATCGCGGAATATGGCGTCGGGCCGCGCAAGCGGATCGTTTATCTGACCCGCGCGGACCTGGAGCGCGTGCGCGGCTGGGAGGCCGCGGGGTTCACGGAGGCGATGCGCACGCCGGATTTCGACGCTGATCTTCGTTACTCCGGACAAGGCCCGGGAGATAACGCGCGACCAGGCGGCGTGCATGGGTTGCCTCAGTCTGTGCCGTTTCTCCAACTGGAGCCAGCACGAGGCGGACCATAGCAGCGGCAAGCGGCCGGATCCGCGCAGCTTCTGCATCCAGAAGACGCTGCAAAGCATCGCCCATGAAAGCGACATGCCGGATGCTGTCGAACGGAACCTGATGTTCAGCGGGCATAACGGGTTCCGGTTTGCGCGAGATCCGTTCTATTCGAACGGGTTCATTCCTACCGTGAAGCAGTTGGTGGAGCGGATACTGACGGGCCGATAGGCTTGGCGCCCTTCAGGCGACAATCTCCCGCAGGAGTTCATGACTCGCTGCAGCGCGCTCCATGAGCTGGGTCAGTTCCAGAAACCGTCGGCGCCCCGCAGCCGATGCCATGCCTTGGGCACGCGCCGACGCGCCTTCCGGCTGCGCTGCTCGGCCCAGGAGGCGAGCGCGGCAAGCCCGGGCAGCAGCTCCGGCCGGTGGTCCACAAGGCGCTCGGCCAATTGGGGAGTCACCGCGGCGTCGTTCACCTGGCCGAGAATCTCCTGCAAGGTCTTGCAGGCATCGACCGCAGCCTTTACGTGCCGACGCGGATAGAGTGGCGCCAGAAATTCAAGCCCATAGCGCAGCCGCTTGATCGATTTGCGGAGTGCGTGCAGTTCCTCCAGGGACGCCTCGTCAAGCCGGCGGCCCCGTTTGGCCACCGTGCGTGACAGGTGCTCGATCAGCTCAGGTGCCAGGTCGGATAGCGGATGACGGAGGCGATCGTCGCCCAGCATCGCCGGATCCCGCGCACCGTCCTCGATCCACCCGGCGAGGCCAAGTATCAAGCCGGTGAAGGCGGGTCCGTCCAGTTCAGACTGCAACTCCTGCTGCGCTGTCGACCGTCGAATCTCCGATTGCGCACGCAGCAGTTCGAACCAGGGTCGCTCGGCGGCATTGGTTTCGGCTGCGGGCAAGGTTTCGTGCAGAAATACGTCCCAGTCGCGCACCGCTCCGAATACCTGGCCGACACGCCATAGCTCGGAGTCGAACTGCGTCGCGGCCTGTTCCTGCAGCAGCGGCCGGAACAGGCGCAGTGCGGCCCGCATGCGGCGGATCGCGACGCGTAACTGGTGCACGCCTTCGACATCGCCGATACGGGCGGGCGCGAGGTTGGTGGTGATGTGGTGCAGGATCGCGCGGATGACCGCGGCAAACGCCGCGGACGCCGGCAAATCCGGAGCGAATGCCACGTCGGCGGCCTTGATCGCCGACGGTGATGTCCCGGATCGCAAATGCACACCGCGCTCCGCCTTGCTGGCGGGCTCAAGCGCCATCGGCGCGGCGGCTGCGAGCGCAACGGCCAATTGATAGAGCGCGGCCAGGTCGCCCTGTTTCAGCTCCAGCTCCAGCTCCGATACCGGCTCGCTGCGATTGCCCGCAATGATCACGCCGCGGTCGAATGCGGCCTCGATCGTTGCGTCGCGATCGACATGGATCAGCCGCGCGGTGCGATGGATGTCGGTGGTGAAAGCTGGCCGCAGCCGGTCCGCACCGATATCGCGCAAGGCTGACGCCGCCGGCGTGTCGGCCAGGGCGGCAAGATCCGGCGTATCGGTTTCGACCGGCTGCTCCCACTCGCCTCGTTGTTTCGCGACCGCGTGTCCGTCGGCGGTCTTCAACGTCTGCAGGCGGTGTGTTCCGCTGCGGCGGATGCGCAGGTGAAATCCGTGCCTGGCGAGGTCCAGGTCGGGCGTGTCGAAATACGTGGTGATCTCGTGCCGCTGGTCGGGTGTGGCGTTCTCCATCACCGCATGGCGGGCCAGCGTATCGAACGCAGCGGCGGGAAGTCTCAGCTTGATTTCGGTTTCGGTGGGCTGGTCATGATCTGGCATGGGGTGCGCGCGCTTCAGACGCGCAGATGATCGGGGATGCGCATGCCCGAGCCGCAGCGGCACCTGCCAGATCTCCCGCACCTGGCGCAGGGGGCGGAAGCCGGCGCGCAAATAGGTGGGCAGGGCACGAGGATGGTCGGCAGTGCAGGTGTTCACGGTCATGCCGCCTCGCGCCCTCGCGCCAGACGAGATCCACCGCCTGGCGCAGGAACGCATAGCCGACGCCGGTGCCCACAGCGTGCGGCATAGAGGCCGAAATAGCTGAGATTGATGTCCGGCCAGGTGCGCGCGTCGAGTTCGAAAAACCCGGCCGGCTCGCCGCCACTGTAGAGCGTGTGGATGGACACCAGCGGATCCCGTAGCAGGGTTGCAAGTTCCTGTTCCGGCATGGTGCGCCGGAGCCACCAGACATAATCCGCCCCGATCGTGTCATACAGGTAGCGATAGAAACCAACTGTGCAGGAGGCGGCGCGGACGACCTGGCAGGATGAGGGAAGCCCGGGGGCGGGCTCCATTGGCGGTCGATCCATCCGCAAGAACGTCACCGTCACCGCGACGCGCGCTGCCGGTTCCATGGTGATTATGGGTGGTGTTCGGAAGGCCAGGGGGCGCTGCCCCCTGGACCCCCGCCACGGGCAGCGGCCCCTGGACCGCGTTCAGGGCTTCGCCAGGAAGGGGGCGCAACCTTGGCGGTGGTGCCAGCAAGTCGCCCCCCCTTCCTGGCGACGCCACGATTGGGTTCCAAGGGCGAGGCCCTTGGCGGGGGGTCGAGGGGGGCGGAGCCCTCCTCGCCTTTCCACAACCCACGCATCAATCGTCCAGGAAGCTGCGCAGCTTGCGGCTGCGGCTGGGGTGCTTGAGCTTGCGCAGCGCCTTGGCCTCGATCTGGCGGATGCGCTCGCGGGTGACGTTGAACTGCTGGCCCACTTCTTCCAGCGTGTGATCGGTGTTCATGCCGATGCCGAAGCGCATGCGCAGCACGCGTTCCTCGCGCGGTGTCAGCGAAGATAGCACGCGCGTGGTGGCTTCGCGCAGGTTGGCCTGCATGGCGGCATCGAGCGGGATGACCGCGGCCTTGTCCTCGATGAAGTCGCCGAGATGGCTGTCTTCCTCGTCGCCGATCGGGGTTTCCAGGCTGATCGGCTCCTTGGCGATCTTCAGCACCTTGCGGACCTTTTCCAACGGCATTCCGAGCTTCTCGGCCAGTTCCTCCGGTGCCGGCTCGCGGCCGATCTCGTGCAGCATCTGGCGCGAGGTGCGCACCAGCTTGTTGATCGTTTCGATCATGTGCACGGGAATGCGGATGGTGCGCGCCTGGTCGGCAATGCTGCGGGTGATGGCCTGGCGGATCCACCAGGTGGCGTAGGTGCTGAATTTGTAGCCGCGGCGGTACTCGAACTTATCCACCGCCTTCATCAGCCCGATATTGCCCTCCTGGATCAGGTCGAGGAATTGCAGCCCGCGGTTGGTGTATTTCTTGGCGATCGAGATCACCAGGCGCAGGTTGGCCTCGATCATTTCCTTCTTGGCGCGCGCCGAGTCACGCTCACCACGGCTGACGGTCATGAACACGCGGCGGAATTCGCTGATCGGCAGGCCGGCGTCGTTCGCCACCGCGGCGATCTGGCCGCGGATGTCGCCGATCTGGTCGGCGTCCCTGGTGGCGAAGATCTTCCATCCTTTGCCCGTCAGCTTGCCGATGCGTTCGAGCCAGTTCGGATCGAGCTCGCTGCCGCGGTACTGCTTGAGGAATTCCTCGCGGTTGACCTTGCAGCCCTCCGCCATGCGCAGGAGCTGGCCCTCCAGCGCGGTCAGACGGTGGTTGAGCTGCTTGAGCTGGGTGACCAGCTCCTCGATGCGGTTGTTGTGCAGGCGGACCTGGGCGACCTTGTGGACCAGTTCCTCGCGCAACTTCTCGTAGCTTTTTTCCGATCGCGCATTGACCTCCTCGCCGCTGGTCATCGTCTCCAGCCGACGGTACTGCATCTTCTGCAACTTCTTATAGAAGCCCTCGATCTCCTCGAAGGTGATCAGCACTTCGGGCTTCAGCTTTTCTTCCAGGGCCGACAGCGACATGCCGGCGCCTTCCTCGTCGTCGTCGATATCCTCCGGTGCGTCGAAACCATCGCGCGGAGGGGCCGCAGCTCTCGGTCGGCGGTGCGCCCGTGCCGTCGGCACTGTTGCCGCCCTGGGTCGCTTCCAGGTCGATGATGTCGCGCAGCAACATGCGCCCGGCCTTGAGCTGGTCATGCCATGTGATAATGGCCTTGAAGGTCAGCGGGCTTTCGCACAGGCCACCGATCATCATGTCGCGGCCGGCTTCGATGCGCTTGGCGATGGCGATCTCGCCCTCGCGCGACAACAGCTCCACGCTGCCCATCTCGCGCAGGTACATGCGCACGGGATCGTCGGTGCGGCCGACACTTTCCTCGTCGATATTGCCGGTCTGCTCGTCTTCGGCTTCTTCGGCCTTTTCGACCTTGGCCGGCTGAGCGTCGCCCTCTTCCGTCTCTTCGTTCTCGACGACCTGGATGCCCATCTCGTTCAGATTGGCCATCACGTCCTCGATCTGCTCGGAACTGTTCTGTTCCGGCGGCAGGACGGTATTCAGCTCGTCGAAAGTGAGATAGCCCCGCTCCTTACCCTTGGCGATCAGTCGCTTGACCGCGGCGGACTGGACGTCGAGCAGGGTGGTCTCGACATCCGGTTCGGCAGTGGCAGTATCACTCACGCTCGGCTTGGTCGCCATCTCAAGGCACTCCGGCAAATCGCGTTAATTTCTGTAGTCCCGGCCTGAACGTCAGGGCTCCGACGGCTCGGTGCGGACCAAGGCGTCGCGCGCGGTGCAGAGTGCAATGAGGCGCCGCTGAGCCTGTTCATCGGCGCAGTCGGCGAAAGCGCGGCGTGCGGCCGCCACCTCTTCCTCCAGCCGACCACGATTCATCAGTCCGAAGATGTGCCACCAGCCCGTCTCGGCGTCCCCCGGCATAGCTTCCGCCGACGCAAATATCGGCAACGGAACGGGGACCGCTGCCAACACCTGGTCGGCTTCGGTCTCCAGTCCAGAGGCTGTGAGGTGGTTGATCAACCCCTGCGAGTCAAGCACATCGGCGTGATCCGCCCAGCCGAGCAGTGCATTTCTCAGTCGTTCGCAGCTCGGCGGCAAAACGACCCCGGCGAATGCATGCTCCACATCATGCAACAGGCCGGGATGGCGCAGCAGGATGGCGGTGAGGATGCGCCCGCGCTCGATCGAAGTCGCCGAGCCTTGCCGGGGGGCGGCGTGCGCGGCAGGCGCGGCTGGCGGCGGCTTGCACGCGACGCGCCGACGCCTCGGCAAAGAAACGGTCCAGCAGCGCGCGTGCGGTATTCGCCGCGCCAGGGCGCGGTCGTTAATGCGATCTCGCGGCCTCTTCCAGCCGGTGCTGAGCGAGCGCACGCTGCTCCGCGGTGGCGTCGCCAAGGGCTCTCGCGCAGCAGGTCGTACAGCGCCTCCGCCAGCGGCCGGGCGGCGTTGAGGATCGATTGGAAGCCGGCGGGCCCCTGCGTGCGCACCAGGGTGTCGGGGTCCTCGCCGGTCCGGGAGCGAGGCGATTTTGAGCGTGCGGTCTGGTGCCAGCAGCGGCAGCGCCAGCTCCGCGGCGCGGGCGGCCGCTCGCTGCGCCGGCGGCATCGCCGTCGAAGCACAGCACCGGGGCTGGTGACAGCCGCCAAAGCTCGGGGAGCTGATCCTCGGTCAGGGCCGTGCCGAGCGGCGCAACGGCGCCGCCGAACCCGGCCTGATGCAGCGCGATCACGTCCATGTAGCCTTCGACCACCACGAGCTCGGCCTTGCCGTGGCTTTCGCGGGCAAGATCGAGGCCGTAGAGGCTGCGGCGCTTGGCGAACAGCGTGGTTTCCGGGCCGTTCAGGTATTTCGGCTGACCGTCGCCCAGGATGCGGCCACCGAAGCTGATCACGGTGCCTCGACGGTCACGGATCGGGAACATCACGCGGTTGAAGAACAGCTCGTAGGTACGTCCCGTGTCCGGGTCGGCGCGCATCAGCCCGGCTGCGATCAGAAGGTCCGCGGCGACGCCTTCACGGCCCAGCTCGGCGGCCAATGCTCCGCGGCCCTCGCCCGACCAGCCCAGTCCGAAGCGGCGGATCGTGTCCTGGGTGAGGCCACGGCCCAGCAGATAGTCGAGGGCCCGCCGGCCCTCCGGCAGGAAAAGACGGCGATGGAAGCTGGTGGCAGCCATTTCCAGCGTACCGGCGAGTGAGTGACGCCGCCGCTCCGCCTCGGCCAGGGCCGGGGAGAGGCGCGGCACCTCCAGCCCCGCCTCTCCGGCCAGGCGCTCGACAGCTTCCATGAAGCTGGCGCTTTCCGACTGCATGACGAAGGTGATGGCGTCCCCATGGGCGCCGCAGCCGAAGCAATGGTAATGGTCGTCCCAGATATGCAGGCTCGGCGTTTTCTCGTTGTGGAATGGACAGCAGGCCCGCCATTGCCGTCCGGCGCGTTCCAGCCGGGTGCGCCGGCCGATCAGCGGGGCCAGCGGCGTGCGGACGCGCAGCTCTTCGAGGAAACCGCCAGGCAGCGCCATTGCCGCGCCTCAGCCGGCGAGCCTTGCCTTCACCAGCGGGCCCGCCCGCGACATGTCGAGCGCCGCGGCGTGCCGGGCGCGCAGTGCTGTCATCACCTTGCCCATATCCTTGATCCCCTGCGCGCCGGTCTCCGCGATGGCATCTGCCACGGCCTGCTGCATGGATGCGTCATCCATCTGCTGCGGCAGGAAAGTCTCGATGATTTCGATCTCGGCGGTCTCCTTGGCGGCGAGGTCGGGCCGGTTGCCCTGACGGTACAGATCGATCGATTCGCGGCGGGATTTCACCATGCTGCGCAGCATGGCGAGGACGTCTTCGTCGGGCACCTTGTCGATGCCTTTGGGGCGGGCGGCGATGTCCACGTCTTTCAGGCGGGCCAGGATCATCCGCAGGGTCGAGGTCCGGAGGGCGTCCCCGGCCTTCATCGAGGCCTTGAGCTGGTCGGTGAACTGGTCCCTGAAACTCATCGGGTCGAACTCCGGGTTTGTATGCCTTCTATAATGAGCGCGGAGGTGCGGCGCAGCGTCCGGATAAATTTTCCTTGCGGCAGACAGGCGCGTTGCACTGGGAAATTTCTTCCCATACATTCGGACCATGACGACAAACGTGGACGAGATCATCGAGCGGCTTGGCGGCCCGGATGCAGCGGCGCGGTTGGCCGGCGTGAGCACCGAGGCGGTGCGGAAGTGGCGCCAGGCGCATGCCATCCCGTCCCGGCACTGGGCGGCTGTGATTGGCGCGACCGGACTAACTCTGGCCGAACTGTCCGACGACGCGGGAATTCAGAACGAGGCGGCGCGAGACACAGAGGGGCCGCCGGCCGGGGCAACCGCGGCCCTGGTGCTGGCCGATGGAGCGGTGTTCTGGGGCCGCGGATTCGGGGCGCATACGGCGGATCCGCCGCCAGTCGGCGAGGTCTGCTTCAATACCGGCATGACGGGGTACCAGGAGACGCTGACTGATCCGTCATACGCCGGGCAGATAATCACCTTCACCTTTCCGCATATCGGCAATGTCGGCGCCAATACGGCGGACATAGAGGCAACGACGATCGCCGCGCGAGGACTGGTGGTGAAGCAGGATGTCACGGCGCCATCGAGCTGGCGGGCAATGCAGCACCTGGATGCGTGGTTACGGTCACAGAACGTGGCCGGGATTGCCGGCGTGGATACACGCGCCCTGACGGTGCGGATCCGGGATGGCGGCGCGCCGAACGGGGTGCTGGCCTTTCCGAACGGTTGCCGGTTCGATCTGGCGGCGTTGCGGAGCCAGGCGGCGGAGTGGCCGGGGCTGGAGGGGATGGACCTGGCGAAGGAGGTTTCCTGCCGGCAAACCTATGACTGGGATGAAACGCGCTGGGCCTGGCCGGACGGGACGGGACGGCAGATTTCAGCCCGGTTCCACGTAGTCGCGGTGGATTACGGCGCCAAGCGGAACATCCTGCGCTGCCTGGCCTCGGCCGGGTGCCGGATTACGGTGGTACCGGCGAGCGCCACGGGAGAGGATATCCTGCGGCACAGCCCGGACGGCGTGTTCCTGTCCAATGGGCCGGGCGATCCGGCGGCGACCGCGCAATACGCGGTTCCGGCTTTGCACGCGGTGATGGCGGCCGGCGTGCCGCTGTTCGGCATCTGCCTGGGGCACCAGTTGCTGGCGCTGGCGCTGGGCGCAAAGACGTTCAAGCTGGATCGGGGGCATCGCGGGGCGAACCAGCCGGTGAAGGACCTGGCGACCGGGCGGGTGGAGATCACCAGCCAGAACCACGGGTTCGCGGTGGACCCGGAAACGCTGCCGCCGACCGCGAGGGTGACGCACGTGTCGCTGTTCGACGGGTCGAACGAGGGCTTGGCGTGCGAGGACCGGCCGGCCTTCTCGGTGCAGTATCACCCGGAGGCGAGCCCGGGGCCTTCGGACAGTTTCTATCTGTTCGAACGGTTCGTGGGGATGATGGAACGGCGGAGATGACCGATGCAGTCGCGCTGCTTCTTGCCACTGCGTTTCATCATTCGATTGATGAACAGAATATCGAGTCGGGCTTTGCCCGGTTTCACTCGATCACCGGGGATGGGATCGGTTTCGAGGCATTTTGCGACGCCGTGGCCGACTGTCTGCGGGAACGCCTGATCCACGAGCCTGTGCGCCTTCCGGAGGGAGCCTTGCAATGCCACTGGCGTCTGGAGTTGACCGCAAAAGGGGTCCGGGTGGCGCGGGGTGAACACCGTCCGGAGTGCGACTGACCATGCCCCGCCGCACCGACCTCCACTCCATCCTCATCATCGGTGCCGGGCCGATCATCATCGGCCAGGCCTGCGAGTTCGACTATTCCGGTGCCCAGGCGTGCAAGGCCCTGAAAGCCGAAGGGTATCGCGTCATCCTGGTGAACTCCAACCCTGCCACCATCATGACCGATCCGGGCCTCGCCGACGCAACCTATGTCGAGCCCATCACGCCGGATTTCGTCACCCGCATCATTGCTCGCGAGAAACCCGACGCGCTGTTGCCCACCATGGGTGGCCAGACGGCGCTGAACACGGCCATGCAGCTCGCCGCTTCCGGCGTGCTGGCCGCCCATGGTGTCGAGCTGATCGGCGCGCGTGCAGAGGTGATCGAACGCGCCGAGGATCGCTTGAAGTTCCGCGAAGCGATGGCGGCGATCGGCATTGAATCGCCGCGCAGCGAGATCGCCCATTCGCTTCCCGAAGCGCGCGCCGCCCTGGCCGTGATCGGCCTTCCCGCCGTGATCCGACCCAGCTTCACCCTGGGCGGCACCGGCGGTGGTATCGCCTACAACAAGGAGGAGTTCGAGCAGATCGTGCAAGGCGGCCTCGACGCCTCGCCGACCAATGAAGTGCTGATCGAGGAATCCGTGCTCGGCTGGAAGGAATTCGAGATGGAGGTGGTCCGCGACCGCGCGGACAACTGCATCATCGTGTGCTCGATCGAGAACGTCGATCCGATGGGCATTCACACGGGCGATTCCGTCACTGTCGCTCCGGCGCTCACGCTGACCGACAAGGAATATCAGCGGATGCGCGATGCCTCGATCGCGTGCCTGCGGGCGATCGGCGTCGATACCGGCGGATCGAACGTGCAGTTCGCGGTCAACCCCGCGGATGGGCGCATGCTTGTCATCGAGATGAATCCGCGCGTCTCACGGTCCTCCGCGCTGGCCTCGAAAGCCACCGGCTTTCCTATCGCCAAGGTGGCGGCGCGGCTTGCTGTCGGCTACACGCTCGATGAGCTTGCCAACGATATCACGCAGGTGACGCCGGCCAGCTTCGAGCCCACGATCGACTACGTTGTGGTGAAAATTCCCCGCTTCACCTTCGAGAAATTTCCCGGCACGCCGCCCCTGCTTACCACGTCGATGAAGTCGGTCGGCGAGGCGATGGCGATCGGGCGCAGCTTCGCCGAAGCCCTGCAGAAGGGGCTGCGCAGCATGGAAACCGGCCTATCCGGTCTCGATGAAGTGGAACCGCCCGGTGATGGCGGCGCCGACGCGTTCCGCGCCGCGCTGTCCGCGCCACGTCCGGACCGGCTGCTGATGGCGGCGCAGGCGCTGCGTGCCGGGCTGTCGATCGAGGATATCCACGCGCCCTCGAAATTCGATCCATGGTTCCTGCGCGAGCTGGCCGGCATCGTCGACGCCGAGCGCACCATCACCGCATCGGGGCTGCCGGCGGAGGCGGGCGCGCTGCGGCGGCTGAAATCGCTCGGCTTCTCCGACCGTCGGCTGGGCGAACTCGCCGGCGTTGGCGAGGAGGCGGTGGCGAGCCTGCGTCAGCGCCTTTCGGTGCATCCGGTTTATAAGCGCATCGATACCTGCGCCGCCGAGTTCACCTCCGCCACGCCCTACATGTACTCCACCTACGAAGGCGGCTACGGCACGCCGGTCTGCGAAGCCGATCCTACCGATCGGCGCAAGGTGGTGATCCTCGGCGGCGGGCCTAACCGGATCGGGCAGGGGATCGAGTTCGACTATTGCTGCGTCCACGCCGCGTATGCACTGAAGGAAGCCGGGTTCGAGACCATCATGGTCAACTGCAACCCGGAAACCGTCAGCACCGACTACGATACCTCCGACCGGCTGTATTTCGAGCCGCTGACCGCGGAAGACGTCATCGCGCTGGTACGGCGGGAGCAGCAGAATGGCAGCGTGCTCGGCTGTATTGTGCAGTACGGCGGTCAGACCCCTTTGAAACTGTCGCAGGCATTGTCCCGCGCGGAGATCCCGATCCTGGGCACCAGCGCCGATGCCATCGACATCGCCGAGGACCGCGAAAGGTTCCAGGCCCTGCTGCACAAGCTGGGGTTGCGCCAGCCGGAGAACGGCACGGCGCGTTCGGCGGCTGAAGCCGAAGCAATCGCTGACCGCATCGGTTATCCGGTGGTGATCCGACCGAGCTACGTGCTGGGCGGCCGGGCGATGGAGATTGTCTATGACCGGTCCGGACTGCACCGCTACGTCCGCGAGGCGGTGCGCGTGTCGGGCGACAACCCGGTGCTGATCGACCGCTACCTCAATGACGCGATCGAGGTGGATGTCGATTGCATCGCCGATGGCGACAGCGTGTACGTTGCCGGCGTGATGGAGCACATCGAAGAAGCCGGCATCCATTCGGGCGATTCCGCCTGCTCCTTGCCGCCCTATACGCTGTCGCCCGCCACGGTGACCGAGCTGAAGATCGAGACCGAAGCGATGGCGAAGGCGCTCGGCGTGGTCGGCCTGATGAACGTGCAGTACGCCATCAAGGACGATATGATTTATGTGCTGGAGGTGAACCCGCGCGCCTCGCGCACCGTGCCGTTTGTTGCGAAGGCAACCGGTGTGCCGGTCGCCAAGATCGGCGCCCGCGTGATGGCGGGGGCGAAACTCGCCGGGTTCCGGCTGGACGGGCAGGCGATCGCGCCACATGTCGCGGTGAAAGAGGCGGTGTTCCCGTTTGCCCGCTTCCCCGAGGTCGATACGATCCTTGGACCCGAAATGAAATCCACCGGCGAGGTCATGGGGCTGGATTCCAGTTTCGAACGCGCCTTCGCAAAATCCCAGCTCGGCGCCGGTGTGCTGCTGCCGCAGGCGGGCACCGCGTTCCTGTCGGTGAAAGATGCCGACAAGAAGGGCGTCCCGGCGCTGGCCAGGCGACTGACCGAAATGGGGTTCTCCATCATGGCCACGCGCGGCACCGCGGCGCGCATCCGCGACAGCGGGTTGCCGGTGGCCGTGGTGAACAAGGTGCTGGAAGGGCGGCCGCACTGCGTCGATGCCATCCGCTCGGGCGAGGTGCAGATCGTCATCAATACGGCGTCCGGCCCGCAATCGGTCGCCGACAGCTTTGCCATCCGCCGCAGCGCGCTGACCCATGGCGTGCCACATTTCACCACCATGGCGGGTGCGCGGGCCGCGGTACATGCGATCGCGGCCCTGCGGGCGGGAACGCTTGAAGTGGCGCCCTTGCAGTCCTACTTTCGCGGATCGTTTTAAGCGAACCGCAGCGGTCCGGCCTGTGCCGAAGCGCGGCGGTGTCGTTGTCGTGCACTCCAGCCCTTGTTAACTGAAGGACCACGCCGTGCAGAAGTTCCCGATGACCGCCCCCGGATTGCAGCGGCTGGAAGAGGAACTCCGCCACCTGAAATCGGTCGAGCGGCCCAGCATCATTCGCCAGATCGCCGAGGCTCGTACCCATGGCGACCTTTCCGAAAACGCCGAATACCATGCGGCGCGCGAACGCCAATCCTTCATCGAAGGCCGCATTGCCGAGCTGGAGGAAATCGTCGCCTCGGTCGAGGTCATCGATCCATCAACCCTGTCCGGTGACCACATCATGTTCGGCGCGTATGTCCGGCTGCTGGATGAGGAGACCGAGAAAGAGGCGAAATACCAGATCGTTGGCCTGCACGAGGCCGATATCAAGTCGGGCCGGCTGTCGGTTTCCTCGCCGCTGGCGAAGGCGCTGATCGGCAAGAAGATCGGCGATTCCGTCTCGGTGCCGGCGCCTGGCGGCGACCGGTCATACGAGATCCTCGATGTGCGGTTCCCGTAAGCAGACCTGATCGCGATCGTTTCCAAATGATCACGCTCGCCGATATCGAGGCAGCGGCCGCAAGGATCCGCGGCAAGGTCGTGCGTACGCCGGCGATATCTTCCGACGAGTTGTCCCGGGCCTGTGGCGCGCAACTGGTGCTGAAGCTGGAAAACCTGCAACCGACCGGCGCCTTCAAGGAACGCGGGGCGGCCAACAGGCTCGCGCTGCTGTCGGCCGACGAACGGCGGCGCGGCGTGATCGCCATGTCGGCCGGTAACCATGCCCAGGCAGTGGCTCGTCACGCGCATCTGCTGGGGGTCGAAGCCACCATCGTGATGCCGAGCTTCACCCCGGTGACCAAGGTGACCCGCACCGCCGCCTGGGGCGCGAAAATCGTGCTGCGTGGCGAGAGCCTGGCGGATTCAGCCGAGCATGCGCGGCAGCTCGCCGAGACCGGGCAACTGGTGTTCGTTCATCCCTACGACGATCCGGCGGTGATCGCCGGGCAGGGCACGCTGGCGCTGGAGTTGCTGGCCGATCATCCCGAGCTGGACACCCTCGTGATTCCCGTCGGCGGCGGGGGCCTGCTGGCCGGCTGTGCGATCGCGGCAACCGGCGTGAAGCCTGGAATCCAGGTGTTCGGCGTGGAGGTGGAGGCCTATCCGGCCATGGCGCAGCGGTTGGCCGGAGCGGCTGTCTCCGTCGGCGGCCCGACCATCGCCGAGGGCATTGCGGTGCGCGATACTGGCAGATTGGCGCTGGACACCGCTCGCCGGCTTGGGATCGAAATACTGGTGGTGCCGGAGCGTGCGGTCGAACAGGCGATCGGCCTGCTGATCGAAGGTGCGAAGACGGTGGCCGAAGGCGCCGGCGCAGTCGGAGTGGCAGCGCTGCTGACCTTCCCCGAGCGGTTTGCTGGACGATGCGTCGGGGTTCCAATCTGCGGTGGCAACATAGATGCGCGCATCCTGTCGAACGTGCTACTGAGGAACCTGCTGCGCGACGGCCGGCTGCTGCGGCTGCATCTGCAAATCCCGGATCGGCCCGGCGTGCTGGCAGACATTGCCGGACGGATCGGCGGTTGCGGTGGAAACATCATCGAGGTGTCGCACCAGCGGCTGTTCGCGGCGGAATCGGTGCAGGCGGCGGAGCTGGAAGTGATGGTCGAAGCACGCGATCCGGCGCACGCGGAAGCGATCATCGCGTCGCTGGCCGGCAGCTACGTGGTTCGGCGCGTCTGAGAGGCAAGGGGGAAGATTCATCGCGGAGACGGAAGCTTTGCGTGGTCTCCGTGTCTCAGTGGATTGGCACCGCACCGGCGGCAGCAGATAATACTGTCGCACGCGCAGGAGCCATCCCATGAACATCGTTCCCAGCGGCGAAACTCTGGGCGCGCAGGATCGACGGCATCGACCTCGCCCAGCCCTTGTCCGAGCAGGATTTCCGGACGGTGCTGCGATACCCTCGGCACACACGGTGTGCTGTGCTTCCCCGGCCAGACATTCGACGCATCCGGGCTGGCGGCCTTCGGCCGGCGCTTCGGCGAGCTGGAGATCAACGTCGCCAACCTGTTCCACGCGCCCGAGCTGCCAGAGGTGATGATCCTTTCCAACGTGAAGGACGGCCAGGGAAAGCCGCTCGGCCTGCATGACGCCGGCCAGGGATGGCACACGGACATGTCGTACAGCCGCGACGTCGCGCTGGCCAACATCCTGCACGCGCAGAGTGTGCCGCGGCGCAACGGCAAAATTCTCGGGGAGACCCAGTTCCGCAACATGCATGCGGCATACCGGGATCTGCCGGAACGGCTAAAGGTGCGGCTGGCCGGGCGCACCGCGACCCACGACTTCGCGAAATTCTGGGACATGATGCGGGCGCGGGCGGGGTCCACGCGCCAGCCGCTGACCGAGGAGCAGCGGCGCCGCAAGCCGCCCGTGTCACAGCCGATCTTCCGCACCCATCCGATCACCGGCCGGACGGTCCTGTACGCCAATCCCGGCTACACGATGTGGATCGACGGCATGGAGGAACGGGAGAGCGGTGAGATACTCGACTTCCTGTTCCGGCATCAGGAACGCGCCGAGTACCTGCATGCGCATCATTGGCAAACGGGGGACGTGCTGATGTGGGACAATATCGGCACGGTGCACAATGCGGTCGCCGACTATCTGGAAGACGAGCCGCGCTACATGCATCGCGTGCAGGTCATGGCGACGCTCGATTACAGCGCGCTGGTCGCCTGATCGTCCGGAGAGGGTGATTCGGCAACGACATCGAGCACGATGGCGGTGACGTTGTCGTTGACCTGCCGTTCCAGGGCGATCTCGATCAGGCGTCGGGCGGCATCGTCTCTGTTTTCGCTGAGTTCGGCCGCGATGTCGCGTTCTGGAACCGATTTGGTCAGCCCGTCGCTGCACAGCAGATAGCGGTCGCCCGGCTCCAGCGTATCCATCGCCTTGTCCAGCAACAGCGTCTCTTCATCTCCCGCGCCGACCGCGCGCGTGATGACGTTGGCCTGCGGGTGTCCCTCGCTCTCATGCTCGCCGATGACACCCGCATCGACCAGCTCCTGCACGAGACTATGGTCATGGGTGACGCGGAACAGCTCGCCGTTGCGCAGGCAGTAGGCCCGCGAATCGCCAGCCCAGAGGCAGGCGTAATGCGCGCCGCGCACGCACATGACGACCAGCGGTGGAGGCGATCGCGACGCCCGGGCCGCGACGGGCGGCTTCATGCAACAAGGCCCGATGCACGGTATCGATGCGGGTGCGGATCTCGGCCAGGGCCTCGGCGGCGGAAAGGCCGGGCGGGACGCCGCACAACGCCTCCACGATCATGCCGGCGGCCACCTCTCCCGCCTGATGGCCGCCGGCACCATCGGCGACGGCCCAGATACCGAGATCGGGGCGATCCACGAACGCATCCTCATTGTGCGATCGGACCGCGCCCACATGGGTCAGCGCGGAGGAGAGGATGCGGAGCATCACGCCGGGCAACTCCGTCGGCTCGATATCGGCGATCATGGCAGGGAACAGGTCCGGGTCGGGCAGGCCGAGCAGCTCCATCCGTCTTGGGGCAACATGCGGGCCGCCTTCGGTCCACCAGATCGCGTCATCCTGTGGGCGTGACCCATTCTGCAACGGCCCGGAGGCGCGCGAGCACCTGCTCGGGCGTCGCATCCATTCTCCAGCGCAGCGCGTCCGGCCGCTTCGCAGTTATCCAGCCATGCCGCGCTCTGTTCCGGGGATGGCGCCGTGTCTCCGATCGGAAACACCGCGGCAAGGTCAGCGGAAAATATCGCCCGACGCGATCGACGCTCGGCATCATGAGGCCCAGCACGGCACCGGCGCCGCAGGCTCCGGGCGGCAGGGAGAACCGCCATATCGGGGCTTCCAGCCAGGCCGGCAGCCAGCGCTCGCCCAATTGGCCGACGAGCGCTGGCCAAGGCGCGTTGCAGCCAGGCATCCCAGGGTTCGATGAAATTTCCCGGCAGGCCGACCCGGACGAAATCGCCGCGGGCCGGCAGCTTGCCGAACAGCCCAACCCGCGCATCAGCCATTGGCCGCACGCCGGGTGAGGTGGGTCGCCGGTACTGCCGAGGCTGGCCGACCAGACATCATGCAACCGCTCGCAGAGTCGGGGGAGTATAGCATGCCGACCCGCTGTCCCGGTCAACTGCCGTAATGATGGTCCGCGGGGCTCCGCGCCAGCGCAATCCGCGTCTGGCGATTGCCCAGGGTGAACCAGGCTGCGATTGAGCGGAACCACCCACCATGCGCGAGGTGACGAATTTTGCTTCCAGAGCGCACAGGAGCGTTTTCAGTGATGCTGGAAACCCGCTAACATCATGGCTTCGGCGGCATGACCGGGGACGCGATGAGCACGCACGAGGCGCTTGAGCATCAGGAACATGCGGAGCATGCAGCGGGGCACGGCAGCAAGCGTGCCGCATTGCTCATCGCGGTGCTGGCGGCGGGTCTGGCAATCTGCGAACAGCAGGCCAAGCACGCGGAAATTGCCGTGCAGGAGAATGCCATCCTGACCTCGGATGCGTGGGCGCAGTACCAGGCAAAATCGATTCGTGCAGCCGTGGCGCAGGACATCGCCCGACTCGGCGCGACGCTCGATCGGCCGGTGCAGCCGGATATGATCGCCATGCGCGATGGGCTGCTCCGGCAGTTGCGGGACGACCAGGTTCATTATGAGAAAGACGCGCAGGACGGGAAGGAGGCGATCGCCGAGCGGGCGCGAGGGTTCGACGAGATCCGCCAGTACGCAGCTGGAACGCAATCATACGTTCGACAATGCCGCCGCGGCGCTGGAGCTCGGGATCGTGCTGGCCACGGCTTCCGTGATCACAATGTCGAAGATGCTGCTGCGCTTCGCCTTCGTGCTTGGTGGGCTCGGCCTGGTGCTGGGCGTGCTCGGATTGGTCGCGCCGTCGCTAGGGACATTATAGGCGCCGGGTTCAGTTGCGTTCCAGGGCGACCAGATGCGTTCGGGTACCTGTATCGAGCTTCGATCGTGCAGGCGCGTCTGCCAGGGCCAATCCAGATCTTCGCCGATCAGCCTCAGGCCAGGGACCGATCGAGGATGCGCGCCTTCGGTCAGCAGCGTCCGGAGAAACGGTTCAGCGGCCCCGGCATGGTCGGCGCGCTGGGAATGCCCGCCGATCCATGTCTCCACCGGGGTTGCGCGGGTTGACCAATCATAGGGGGAGGCGAGCAGCAGCCGCCCGCCGGAACGCAGGCCGCCCGCAAGTTCGGCCAGCAGCCGCGCCGGTTCCGCGACGCAATCGAGCAGATTGAGGCCTGCTATCAGGTCGGCCGCGCCCGGCGCGAATGGCAGCGCGAGCGCGTCGCAGGCCCAGAAATCGACGCGCCCGGCGCTGGTGGCGGCGACCGGGAAACATCGCCGGTCATAGACCAGTCCGATGCGACGCCTTGGGTAGGATACGGCACCGGCCAGCGCCTGTCGGGCGAGCCGGAGCAGTGACAGATTGAGATCGGCCCCAAGCACCAGGGCGCCGGGATGGCGTGCCGCCAGATCGAACGTGGTGCGTCCGGCGCCGCAGCCGATATCCAGTCCCGATGTTACGGTCACTGTCCCGGCCAGCTCCAGCAGGCGGGCCAGGCAGCGGCGTGCGGCGCCTGGTTGCAACCCATGCGCGGCGGGGGCTTCGTCCGGATCGAGATCCGCCCAGCCGTCCCAGGCGTAGGTGGACACCGTCTGCCGTATGGCGTCGAGCCAGCTTCCCGGGCCCAGCGCATCGCCGAACAGGCTTTCCAGCGCCGGATCGAGATCGTTGCGCAACAGCAGCTCGATTCCCCGATCGACGAGCAATGGGCCGAGCGTGGGGACGATGATCGGAATGCCGTCGATGACCGGGTATTCGTGCTGACACCCGGGGTTGGAACAGTGCAGCAGGCCGGCCGAGATGTCGCCGTCCTGCTCCGCGAGGATCCGGGCGATGATCAGCCGGTGGCTTCCCCGTCCATGAAGCCGGCAGGTGGGACAGAGCGGCGCGAATGCCTCGAAATGCGTGCGGCGCAAGCCGGTCAGCCGCCGATCAGCACGGTCTCGCAGCCCGGTCCGATGATCATGCCGCTGGGCCCCGGGATCGGGCCGACGCAGGCTTCATGCGTCGTGATATCGCTCAGGCGCGCGGCCGGGAGATCGTTGATCGTGACGGTGGCCGAGCCCTTGGCGATCATGCCGGGGCCGCCCGGGATACAGGCCGGGATCAGGCAGGGCTCGGTCTGATCGGTGACCCGCGCCGCGGGCTGGCCACCGATGGTGACTGTGGGGGAGCCGCTGATGATCGGCAACGGCATCGGCGGGTGCGGCACCGGCGTAGGGACCAGCGCGGCCGGATGGATGGGCGCATGGCAATGCGGTGCGTCCTGCAGGACGTTGTCGCCGATGCGTGCGGCGGGCTGACCCATATCGCGGAACCCATCCAGAAGCTGGCTGACCTTAGCCTATTTCCCCGCGGCGGGAAATGTGACGTGGCTCACGACGTACCCGAGGAGGCCCTGTATGCTCCGCGGCGAAGGAGATGTGCATGGGGTGCTTCTGCCACGCCGCGCTCGGGTCACTGCCCTCGCTGAACCTGTCGCTTTCCGTCAACATGCCTGGCGCCAACATTCCGTTGTCGCTATCTGCCTGGCTGAACGCGCGCGGACTGCCCGGATTGCCCTGGCAGCCGGACCCGAACTGGCTGACGCTTCCGTTGCCTCGACTGCAGCTGAGTGCCAAGGCGGTGGCGACGATCTCCGCCCTGGCGTCGCTGCGGGCGCAGGTGCTGGCGCAATTCGGGCTCGATTTGCTGATCCCGGCACAAGTGCGGGCCTTCGCCCGCATCGTCGTCACGATGAACGCGCGGCTGTCGGCGATGGCGGCGATAAACCCGCTCGGCTGGCTGCGGCTGGGGGCTCTGAACAGCGCCATCGACCAGGTGACGCTGGCGTTGAATGCCGGCCTGTTCGCGCCTCCGGCCAGTCTGATGCTGTCGCTGACCATGCCCGGCGGCATTCCCATGGCGCGCTGGGGGAGTCTTCTCGGTCTGCTTGGTTTGCTGGCGCCCATGATCGCGGCTGCCGCGCAGCTCAATGTCAGCCTGTCCGAGACGGCGCAGCTCTCGGCTGCATTGCGGGTTATGGCGCGGCTGTCCTTGCCGGCACTCGCCGCGCCGCAACTGATGGCCAGCCTGACCGCCGCGCTGTCGGCGATCGCGAGTCTGCAAGCGAGTCTCGGGGTCAATCCGTTGCAGCTCGGCTTTCCGGCAATTCAGCTCCGGGTGCAGGCGAAACTCGGGTTGTTGCTGCCGGCCTTGTCGGCGACTCTTGGCCTCAATCTGAGCGGCGGCGGTAACCTGCTGGCGGCACTGCTCGCGCTGTTGCCGCCGTTACCGGCGCTGCCCACCAGTCTGGCGACCAGCGCGGTGGTTCAGGCCAGCCTACAGGCGAGCGCGGTCGCATCGCTGAACTGGCAGGTACCCGCCATGTTGCCGTCCATTTCCATCGGCCTCCTGACCTGCTCGCTGGTGGCGCAGTTGCAGGCGGCGCTAGGGATCAGTGCCGTGCTGTCCGCACCGTGCCCGATCTGTGACGCGGCGAAACTGATGGCCGCGTTGTAGCGAGCGGAATGGCCGTACTGAAGATTGGGGTTCGCGCTATGCGGCTTTGGCGTGCAGCCGGTGCAGTTCGGCAGCAAGGAACCCGGCGACCGCGCCGGGTCCGGATTTCGCAGTGCCGCTCCGGTTATCGGCCGCTTCCGCATCCTGATTGTAGTTGGTGTTGGTGTTCACATCGTACACCAGGGTGCGGCCCGATATCTCGGTGATGAATTCCACTCCGGCGATGTCGATTTCGTTTGTTACGATCGTATTTTCGATACGCGTGCGCAGATGGTCGGGAATTCCGGCGATGATCCGAAACCTGGCTGGCGGGGCGGTGCCCGCGGGGCAAGCCGCATCGCCGACCGCGCAGATATCGGCCGGGCAGAGCTCGAACCCTTGAACTCGTGTCCACCTCCACGGCGTACAGGAACCGGCCGCCAACAAATTCCGCGCGGGTGATGACCGGCCGTGGCGCGACGACATATTCCTGCAGAAGCTGCAATCCATCGACCGGTGGTTCGTACTCGTCGCTTTCGATATACGCTTGCAGGATGTCCTGAGTGCGGAACAGGCGCACCCCGAGACCCTTGCCGCCCCGATTTGGTTTCAGGATCACCGGATGCCCGGGGAAATGGGTTTGTGCCGCTTCAAGTAGATGGTTGCGGCCGGCAACCACCACGGTTCGCGGCGTGTCGATGCCGGCACAGGCCAGCGCGGCATACTGGCGCGCCTTGCTGATTTCCAGATCGAGCGCGGCAGGTCCGTTGATCACGCGACGGTCCCACCGGGTCAGCCATGCGAGCACGGCCGCCGTCAGCTCCGCGCTGTAGCGGTGGCCCCTGGTGTGCGACGATGCGCTCATGCGGTTGTAGAATACGCCCAGTGGCGGCGGGACCGAGAAGTCGAAGCTGGCGGTGTCCAGGAACCACTCGGCCCAAGGCACGCCGAGCCGGTCGAATGCATCGGCAAACGGCGGCAGCCAGTCGCGGTTTTCGTGCAGGACGTAGATTTGGGGCGGCATCGATCATCTCCCGGTCGCGTGGCGGGAGATAGAGGGATTTTCTGTGCGATAGGCAAGATGGGCGCGCAAGAAAGAAGACTTTTCTATGCCGGCGCAATCAGCAAGGAGTTCTTAGCTGTTGTGCCGGGTCTGCGGAGATGGCGTGCTTACTTCGTTGGGGCCGGTGCAACGGCTACACCGTCGCCACGGGCGTGGCCGGCGATCCGACCGCGCCGGGCAGGCGTAGCGGCGGCGCCGTGAGCAGGAAGCGGCTGCGGTTGTTGGCACGCAGCCAGTCCGCCAGTTCGGAGAGGTACCACATCTCGCCCAGGTAGCAGCCCAGCTTGAACAGGCAGTGCTCGTGCAGCGGCAGGGTCGCGCACGGGTCGGTGCCCGGGCGGGCCGGCATTGCCTCCACGGCGTAATTGTCGGCGATCAGCGCCACGGCGCCACTGTCGGTGACCCAGCGCAGCAGCGCCGGATCGCGCCCGTCGAGCGCACAGGCACTGGTGAACAGCCGATCGCGATCCGGCTGCCGGTTCATCTCCAGCAGCATCTGCGCGAACCCGGTGCGAAACAGCACGAAATCGCCTGCTTCGACCTCGATGCCGTCGGCGCGGAGCACGCCCTTCAGGTCGGCATGGCTGACGACGCGGCCGGAGCGGCCGAAATGCGCTTCCAGGTCGATCATGACGCCACAGCCCTGCATGCAGCTTTCCGCCATGTTCTGCACCCCGAGATGGCGGGCACCCGGCACTTCGTCGCATGGCGTCTGCCGGCCGGCGTCGTCGTAATAGACGGGCCCGATGATGTCCCGGCCGGCGCGGTAGCCGTTATAGAACACATCCTCGGCGCGGCCGTCCCCATCTGCGTCGAACATCTGCCCGACATGCGCCAGGCTGTCCCATTGAGTGGAATATTGCAGCGTCAGGACCACCTGGTCGTCGCAAACCACGTCCGTGGCGGTCGGGTCATCGCAGCGCAGCGGATAGTTCATGTTGGGCTTGCCGTCCCGCAGCGTCGGTTTCAGCACCGGCGGATGGCGGCGCGGACTGAGAATGGCGCCGCCGGGATAATCCAGTGGCAACGACAGGCAGAATGTCTTGCCCAACTTTACCTCGGCGATGCCGCGCAGCACGGTCTGCGGCGTCAGCAGGTTGAGCCGGCCGCGTTCGTCGTCCGGCCCCCAGTCGCCCCAGGTCGAGCCCTCGGGGCGTCGGGTCCAGCGCATCGTGTCGGCCATTGGAATTCTCCCTGGTTTGCCGCGGTGGGGAGAATAGGCCGCTATGGTCGGCTCGTCGGTACCTGGTCGGGCGGGGTCACCGGGCGATGGTGCCGCCGCGCCACGAGGGTCGGTTCACCTGAAACTGGCAAAACCCAGCAGCCCGTCAGGCGGTCTCCGCGGCAGGAAAGTTGAATTCGATATTGATGCCGTCCGGATCGGTGAAGAAAAGCTGCGTCATGTTCAGCCGCGGTAGCACCCGTTCCTGGTACTCGATGCCGCGTGCCTTGAGCCGCTCGCGCATGAGCTTCAGATTTTCGGCGGCGAACGCGATATGATCGAGCCGCCCGGTTTCCGGTGCGCCGTCCAGCACGGGGTTTTCCGGCCGATGCCCGACCAGGTGTACGGTAGGAACGCCGCCGCAGTAGAGCCAGTATCCGGGGAACGCTAACGGTGGCCGGTCGCCGGTGGTGAGGCCGACGACGTCTTCATAGAACTCACGGGTGCGTTCCAGGTCCTGCACCATGATCGTGTAGTGGTTCAGTGATATGGCAGGCATGATTTTGCTCCTTGGCGGTTTCACCCGACACGCGCCGCGTCCAGTCCGGCTTGGTTCCCTCGTTCGGCGTCGGTGGTCGCCCGCATTGTTTCGCGCCGCCGGTCAGCTTGATCTTGCGAGGTGGGAGTTGGCAACGGGGCAGGCGGCATCCTTGGCAGCTTGGCCAGGGGCCAGCCGCGGTGGCCATGATATGGGCGTGGCCGTGGATGTCCGGCGTTTTCTTGGGCTCTCGGAGCACAGTGGTCGGTTTTTACGTTTCCGAAAGTGGCGGAGCAGTTAAAAGCGCGGTCTCCGGATGCTATAGGCCCCGCCGTGTCCGCTCCCTTCGACCCGCCCGTCCGCCCACCGTCCGCGTGTTCGTCCGGCGATGCCGCTCTTGGGGCGCCGCCAAATCTGGCGGGTGCTGCCGGCTCCCGGCTTCGCCGCCTCGCCGGCCGGTTCGCGCCGCTGGTCCGGTCGTGGATTTATGCCGGCTACGAGGCGCAGTTTCTGCACGAGGTTCGGCGCGGGCCGATGCCGCGGCATGTCGGCCTGATTCTGGATGGCAATCGCCGCCACGGGCGGGAGAACGGGGTCCGCGACTTCCGCCGGATTTACGCGATGGGCGCCGGCAAGCTGGATGAGGTGCTGGACTGGTGCGCCGAGCTGGGTGTCCGGGCGGTCACTCTGTGGGTGTGTTCGACGGACAATTTGTCACGCCCGGCCGAGGAAGTGTCCGGCATCCTGGCGGCGATCGAGCAGAAGATGCGCCACCTGGCGGTCGATCCACGGATTCATCGGCTGGGGGTGCGTGTGCAGGCGATCGGGCGGCTGGAGCTGTTGCCGGCGCCGCTGGTTTCGGCGCTGGAGGCGGCGCGGCAGGCGACCGAGGCCAACCGGCAGATGACTCTGACGATCGCCGCCAACTATGGCGGGCGGGAGGAGATCGCCGACGCCATGCGCTCCTTGATGGGGGAACTGGCGGAACGCGGGCTCCCGCTGGCGAATGCGGCGCGGGAAGTGACGCCGGAGGCGATCGGCCGGCATCTCTATCTGCCCACCCTGCCGGACCCTGATCTGATCATCCGTACGAGCGGCGAGGTGCGATTGTCGGGCTTCCTGCTGTGGCAGAGCGTCTACAGCGAGTTCCATTTCACCGACGTGAACTGGCCGGCGTTCCGACGGGTCGATCTGCTGCGGGCAGTGCGCACGTTCCAGTCGCGCAAGCGGCGGTTCGGGCGGTAGCTGCCTTTCCCCGCGGATGAGCACTCACTGACGGGCGCAACGGTGTCGGTGTCATTTGTCGCCCCTTGCAGCGACTGATATCGGCCTTCACCGATCGCCGGCGCGGACCCGCGGCGGCTGTACCACCACTTGCTTTGCAGGGATGGCGAATTTAGTGCTGAGTGCGCTGATGTGTCCGCGTCCACATCAAGCCGAGGACCTTTTCTATGCCTGTAGTACCAAGCGGCGGAAGGACTGACCCATCCGCCGTCATGCCCGCGAAAGCGGGAATCCAGCGACTGTCCGTGCAGACCACGGGGTCGCATGGATGTCCGCCTGCGCGACGCCTGCGCGGGCATGAGGAGGGAAGAGTCAGCGTTTCGGACGGTTGGTATAACCCCTCATCCCGGATGCAGATCAGCCGTCCACTGGCATGGACGGCATCCAGCGATGCTCCGACGCGACACGACTGAAGCGGCCAGACGGTTCCGGTAACGCAATGTCCGTGACCGTGGGACAGCCGCAGCCCGCAGAGGCGGCCTGGTACCGTATCGAGCAGTATGGAGATACACTTCGCTTAATCGTCGGTGGGTTTTGGGTGATCAGCGAAGCGCGCCGGCTCGATCCCTTGATGAGAGCCCTCGATCCCAAGGGCTTCGCACGCATGGAGATCGATTGCGGAACTCTTGAGCGGCTCGACACGGTCGGCGCATGGCTTCTGCTGCGCACCAAGCGCCGGCTTGAACATGCAGGCGTCGAGGTTCATCCGGTCAACGTG
Source organism: uncultured Pseudomonadota bacterium (assembly GCA_963810715.1). GTDB lineage: Bacteria > Pseudomonadota > Alphaproteobacteria > Acetobacterales > Acetobacteraceae > DATDIC01. Next base: position 49,648 of record CAWEOZ010000013.1, read on the forward strand.
CGCGATGAATACCGTGCTTTGGTCCACACCATCGATCACGAATGCAGAGCCCCGCCGGTCGAGCTGCCACGACGACATACGTTCATCGACCGGCTGGAGCGTATCGGTCGTGCCCTGTTTCACGCGCTCCATCTCATCTATCAGCTGGTTGGCTTCTTCGGCATCGTCGTATTCGAGACGGTCGCCACCGATCCTGCAGCCGCGCCGGCTGCGCCTTGCGGCCCTGTTCCATCAGATGGAGGAGACGGGTGTAAATGCGCTGCCCATCGTGGGGCTGCTGTCTTTCCTCATAGGCGTCGTCGTTGCGTACCAGGGCGCCGATCAACTGCGTCAGTTCGGGCTTGAGGTATTCACCGTCAATCTGCTTGGCGTCGGGGTCCTGCGCGAACTTGGTGGGCTGATGGCCGCGATCATCGTGGCTGGTCGATCCGGCTCAGCCTTCACGGCACAGATCGGCACGATGAAGGTGAACGAGGAACTCGACGCAATCGAGACCTCGGGCCTCAACATCATTGAGGTGCTGGTGCTGCCGCGCCTCCTGGGCCTGATAATTACGCTGCCGCTGCTGACATTCTATTCCAATATCATGGGTCTGATCGGCGGCATGGTCATGTGCTATTTTGATCTCGGCATCACCATTCCAGCTTTCCTGCACCAGCTTCAAAGTGCGGTGGTCGGCGGGACCTTCTGGGTGGGTCTCATCAAGGCGCCGGTATTCGCCTTCATCATAGGCCTGGTCGGCTGCTACCAAGGATTGCGCGTGGAACGAAACGCGGCGAGCGTCGGCAGGCTGACGACGCAGGCGGTCGTCGAATCCATCTTTCTGGTCATCGTCGCAGATGCGATCTTTTCGATCCTGTTCTCGATCCTCGGGATATGAGCGACAGCACGGCAGCTCTTCCGGTCGTGCGCGTACGAAGTCTGGTGACCCGACTCGGCGGCCACGTTCTGCACGACCACATCGATCTCGATGTCATGCGCGGTGAGATCCTGGGCGTGGTCGGCGGCTCCGGCACCGGCAAATCGGTTCTTCTGCGGTCGATCATCGGGCTGCAGCAACCAACGGAGGGCAGCATCGAGGTGCTGGGTCAGAATATAGCCGCTCTCGATGGTGACGAGCTGGTGCGACTGCAAATCCGCTGGGGCGTGCTGTTCCAGGATGGCGCCTTGTTCAGCGATCAGACGGTAGCGCAAAACGTGCAGGTGCCGCTGCGGGAGCACACCGACCTGCCGCAGCAACTGATGGACGAGATCGCTTCGGTGAAGCTCAGCATGGTTGGATTGCCGCCCGATGCCGCCAAGAAATATCCCTCGGAGCTATCCGGCGGCATGCGCAAGCGGGCTGGTCTCGCTCGTGCGCTGGCGCTCGATCCGGAGCTGTTGTTTCTCGACGAGCCAACCGCTGGTCTGGATCCCATCGCAGCGGCGCAGTTCGACGAGCTTGTGCGCGGGCTTCAGCAAAGCCTTCGCCTCACTGTCTTCATGGTGACCCACGACATCGACACGCTGCGCGCGACCACCGACCGTATCGCCGTGCTGGTCGACCGCAAGATCAAGGTCGGCACCATTGCCAGCCTGACTCACGATACGGATCCCGTGGATCCATGAATATTTCACCGGCGTGCGTGGCCACGCCGCCCTCGCGTCATAACCGGAGACAAGCGGCATGGAGACACGAGCAAATTACGTTGCGGTCGGCGCCTTCGTCCTGATCGTGCTGGCGCGGTATTTTTGTCGCGACTTTATGGTTGGCACGCGCTGCAGTTCGCAACCCAGTACAAATATTACGAAACTGATGTGCTGGGGCCGGTGACCGGGCTGGGGTCGGGCGCATTGGTTCGGCTGAACGGTATCGAGGTCGGACGCGTTGTCCGCATCGAACAGGATGCGAAAGATCCGGCGCTTGTAAGGCTTATCCTGCAGGTCCGGGACACCGTCGAAATTCGCGCTGACGCCGTGGCGTCGCTTGAAACACTCGGGCTCACCGGCGTCAGCTACGTCGAGATCTCCGGCGGGACGGTCAACTCACCGCAACTCGTGGCCGCCGCTGGACAGCAGTACCCGATAATCGCTTCGCGGCCGTCGTCGCTCCAGCAGGTGTTCAACAATGCGCCGGAGCTGTTAGCCCGGCTGCTCGTCATTACGGATCGGATCGCGTCGGTGCTCGACGAGAAGAATCGCCAGGCGCTTGCGCGATACGCTCGGCAACGTCCGCGACACCACGGCGGTGTTCAAGGATCGCGCCGCGGACGTCGATCAGCTTATCACCGATAGCGGCCGAACCATGCATAATCTGGCGACCGCCAGCGCGTCGCTGCAGGCCATATTAAGCAAGTTCGACCACACGTCCGACAAAGCCGATCAGTTGGTCGTCGCCGCGAATGACGCGGTGCGTCAGGCAACGAAGCTGGCCACCGATCTCGATGCGGTCGTGTGTCCGCCAAGCCTGGGGTGCGCGACCTCACGACCAATGGCGTCCAGCAACTGACCGGGCTGTTGAGCGACGCACGACGCCTGATCGCCAGCCTCGATCGCGTTTCGACGGAGCTCGAGCGCGATCCCGGCAGTCTGCTGTTCGGCGAACGCCGCAACGGGTACACGCCACGATGACGGATCGCTGTTGGCGCGTCGCCGCCTCATCGGCGCCGCTTCGTGCCTGTTGCCGCTCGGCGGATGCAGCTTGCTGTTCCCGCCGTCAGCGCCGCAGCTCTATACGCTGACGCCACGCATCGGCAACACGCGGAGCGGGCCACTCGTGCACGATCAGCTTGTCGTGTCGTCCCGGTGGCGCCCGAGAGCCTCGATACCGAGCGGATCGCGCTCACGCGAAACGGGACTAGTGCTGGACTATTTCGCCGGCTCGGCCTGGACAGATCGTGCGCCGGCGCCTGCTGCAGGGGTTGATGGTTGACGCGTTGCAGAACAGCGGCCGCATCGTCGCGGTAGGACGCGGTTCCAGCGATCTCAACCCCGACTACCTGCTGGAGACGGAGCTGCGTGATTTCGAGGCGCGCTACACGGGGGCCGGTGAACAGCCGCCGACAATCGTGGTGAGAGTGGTGGCCCAGTTGATCAAGGCGTCGGATCGGAAGGTCATCGCCAGCGTGCTGGCGACCGCGCAGGTGCCGGCGGCGCACAATGATCTCGGTAGTATCGTCGACGCGTTCGATACGGCTGTCGGCGACGTTCTTACCCAGATCGTAAACACGACGTTGCAGGACATGTCGCGGGGCGGCGGGGCAGGGCGCCGAGCCCGATCGTAGCGACGTCAGCGCGGCCCGTGCATCGGGCCAAGGAGGGTGATGGCGTTGAGGAATCGCGCGTGCCCACCAGCGGGGTTGCCGGTGCGGCAGCGGCGTGGCAGTCCCGCACGATTGGCGGAAAGGGCGCTGTGGCATGCTGCGTGGCATCGATCCTCTGCTGACCCCCGACCTGCTGCATGCGCTGGCCAGCGCCGGGCATGGCGACCGGGTGGGGATCGTCGATGCGAATTTCCCCGGCCGCTGCGATGGCGCGCCGGCTGGTGCGCGCGCCGGGATCAGCGCGACCGCCATGCTGGAGGCGGTGCTGTCGGTGCTGCCGGTGGATGATTTCATTCCTGATCCGGTTTCGGTGATGCAGGTGGTCGGCGATCCATCCGCCATGCCGGAGGCGGTGGCGGAGTTCACCGCCATCCTGCAGCGCAACGGGCTGGCCGCGCCGAAGCGGCTGGAACGGCATGGTGTTCTATGGTGTGGCCGCCGACGCTTTCGTCTGGTGCAGACCGGCGAGCGGCGCCTGTACGGCAATATCCTGCTGACCAAGGGCGTGATCCAGCCATGATGGTCGATGCGCACCATCATGTCTGGCGGCGTGGCGCGCGGCGACTATGGATGGCTGACGCCGGAGTTGCCGATCTATCGCGATTACGGGCTGGACGATCTGCGTCCGCTGCTGGGCGGGATCACCGCGACGGTGCTGGTGCAGGCGGCGCCGACCGAGGCGGAGACGTGGTTCATGCTGGAAACCGCGCGGGGCTCGGGCGGGCTGGTGCGGGCGGTGGTGGGCTGGACCGACCTGGCGGCGCCGAAAGTCGCCGGAGCGGGTGCCGGCGCTGGCGGAGGAGGCGCTGTTGAAGGGCCTGCGGCCGATGCTGCAGGACATCGCCGAGACCGAGTGGATCCTGCGCGAAGCGTGCAGCCGGGATTGCGGGCGATGACGGAAGCGGGGCTGCGTTTCGACGCACTGATCCAGCCGCGGCATCTGCCGATGATGCTGCGCCTGTGCGCACGCCATCCGGACCTGCCGGTGGTGATCGATCATGCGGCCAAGCCGGATATCGCGCATGGCGGTTCGAGCCGTGGGCGACCGATATCGCGCGGGTGGCGCGCGAGACCGAGGCGTTCTGCAAGCTGTCCGGGCTGGTGACCGAGGCGGCGGCGGACTGGCGGGTGGATGAGCTGCGGCGCTACGTGGACCATCTGATCGAGGCGTTCGGGCCGGAGCGGCTGATGTGGGGAAGCGACTGGCCGGTGGTGGAACTGGCCGGGGGGTATGCGGCGGTGGCGGGAGGCGACGCTGAGTTGATCGGCGGGTTGGACGGCCGCGGCGCGTGACCGCGGTGCTGGGCGGCACCGCGGCCGCGTTTTATGGGATCGGCGGCCGGCCCTCCCCGCGGATTGCTGCGCAATGCCGACAGTCTCATGCATCCGCGGTCAGTGACACGCTCGGCATCGATGAACGCGCGTTGACCGAGAGTTTTGTCGCGCGTCGGGGCCGGGCGGGCAGAACGTCAACAAGGTGGCGAGCGCGGTGCAGCTTCGGCTGGACCTGGCGGCGTCCGGGCTGCCGGAGGCGGTGCGGAGCGCGGCTCGAACGGCTGGCCGGCAGGCGGCTGACCCAGGCGGGCGAGGTGGTGATCACGGCGCAGCGCCATCGCACGCAGGAGCGCAACCGGGCCGCCGCGATGGAGGCGCTGATCCGGCTGATACGCCGCGCCGAGGTGCCGCCGGTCAGGCGGGTACCGACGCGTCCGACGGGGGCCTCACGGGCGAAGCTGCAAGAAGCGAAAACCCGGCGGGCACGGCTGAAGCAGAGCCGCCGGGTCGCCGACCGACGGGAGCTGAGGATCAGGCGGCCATGCCCACCTCCACCCGCGTGTCGTTGAAGCACGCGCCCTCCGCCAGGTCGGCGCGCATATCGGCCGACACCAGCGCGGAGATCGTCTGGCCGGTGCGGCTGGTGCGCAGCCATGCACCCTTTTCGCTGGCGACCACGCCGCGCGGCACCGCCTCGGTGACCTGCCAGCGGCAGGATCACCTCGCCGCAGCTCGTTCCAGAGCCGCACGTCGGTGCGCCGTCCGTCAGTCCGCGCGCCGCCGCGTCCGCCGGATGCATCCGCAGCACCGGCGGTCGCAGCGATGCCGCCAAGCCGCCGAGCGTCGAGGAGATCCGCTTGTCGGAGGCCGGCGAAATCAGCCTCAGCGGATAGTGCTGACGCCGCGCGCGCCAGTGCGGCAGGCGCGCCTCCTCACCCCAGCGCTCGCGCCAGCGTGGCGGACTTCAGCTCGATCTTTCCGGACGGCGTGGCAGGGAGGACGTTGTCGAACAGCACCATCGGCTTGCCGTCCGGCGCCGGCCATCTGCACGCCTGAGTCGGTGGGGATGCGGCTCGGCCGCACGCCGCCCAGGCGTCGGTCGGCGGGATCGATCGCCTCGTCCATCAGTCGGCGTCGGTCGCCGTGAAGCAGGGATCGTCGAAGCCGAAGCGCGCCGCCAGACGGCGGAAGATCTCGGTGTTCGGCAGCGATTCGCCCTGCGGCGCGATCACCGGCTCGGCCCGCTGCAACCATTGATGGCCGTAGGACGGCGTAGAGGTCGTCGCATTCGAAATGGGTCGCTGCCGGCAGCACGATATCGCAATGCGCCATGCTTTCGGTCATCGCCACCTCGATGCCGACAGAGAAGATGTCCTCGCGTGCCAGGCCGCGGCGCATGCGGTTCTGCTCGGGGTGCACCACGATCGGGTTGTGGTTGTAGATGAACACCGCGCGCAGCGGCGGATCGAGGTCGTCGGTCTCCAGATGCCGGCCGATCTCGATCAGGTTCAGCGTGCGCGTGCCGGCGGCGCGAGGTCCGGCCGCTGCAGCTTCGCCATCGTCTTGGGAAAGGCGTTGCCGGCGCCCAGCACGATGCCGCTGCCCCTGCCCAGCTTGCCGAGCAGCGCCGGCAGCGCGATCGCGGCGCGGATGCCGCTGCCGCCGTTGCGCCCACGCTCCAGCCCGTTGCCGGGGGCCAGCACCAGCGGCTCGGCCTCCGCCAGCCAGCTGCGCCAAGGTGAGGATCTGTTGCCTCCGGCACGCCGCAGGCCTCGGCGGCCCGCGCCGCCGGCCATTCGCGCGCGCGGCGCCATGAATTCGCTCGAAGCCGAGCACGTGCGCGGCGATGAAGTCGTGGTCGAACGCGCCCGTGCGCTCCAGCTCGGCGGCGAGCGACCAGGCGAGCAGCGCGTCGGTGCCGGGCAGCAGCGCGACGATGCAGATCCGCCTGCTCGGCGATCTTCGTGCGCAGCGGATCGACCACCACCAGCCGGCCGCCTTTGCGCATCGCGCCCGGCGGATGCAGCGCACCAGATGCAGGTTGGCGACAGTCGCGTTGTTGCCCCAGACGACGTTCAGGTCCGCGTGCTCGGCGAACTCCGGCGGGCAGCCCGGCGCGGCGCCATAGGTGCCGGCCCACGCCTCGGTGCGCACGCCGCCGCACAGTGAGCGGCGATAGACTTGGCTGGCGCCCAGCCGGTGGAAGAACCGCATCGACATGCTGTCGTCGGCAAGCAGGCCGTGCGGGCCGGCGTAGTTCAGCGGCGTCACCGCCTGCGGGCCCCAGCGGTCGATCACCGCCTGGACGCGCTCGTGGATTTCGTCCAGTGCCGCGTCCCAGGAGATGCGCTCGAACTTGCCGGAGCCTTTCGGGCCGGTGCGGCGCAGCGGGTGCAGCAGCCGCTGCGGCCCGTGCACGAAGGCGGCCATGTCCTGCGCCACCTTGTTGCAGATGACGCCGTCGGTGAACGGCAGCGCGTGCGAGCCGCGCACCTTGACGATGCGCTCGTCCTCGACGGTGACGGTCAGGCTGCACGTATCGGGACAGTCGAAGGTGCAGACGCTGGGGCGTTCTTCGCGTGCCACTTGGGTTCTCCGCGCCTTGGGGCGTTGGGGCCCGGAGGTAACGCGCGGGTTGGGCAAAAGGCAAGGATTGCCGCCCGGACAAAGCGCGGGGCTCAGCCTACGGAGCGATGGCCGCGACCAGCACCGGGTCTGGACGATAGAGCGACGGGAACAGGCGTTGCAGTGCCTGGATCTTCGGCAGGTCGTTGTAGACGATGTAGGGATTATCCGGATGCCGGGTCAGGTAATTCTGGTGGTAGGATTCCGCCGGGTAGAAGGTCCGGTCCGGTTCAATCGTGGTGACAACTGGGGCATTGAATACGTGTGCCCTGGTCGAGCTGCGCGATATAGGCCTTGGCAATTTTCGCCTGCTCGGGGTCGGTCGGAAAAATCGTCGAGCGATATTGTGAGCCGATGTCCGGACCTTGGCGGTTGAGTTCGGTCGGATCGTGCGCAACCGAAAAGTAGATTTGCAGAATGCGCCCATAACTGATGCGGCGCGGATCGAAGGTGATGCGTACCAATTCCGCGTGTCCGGTGGTGCCGGTCGAGACCGTTTCGTATTGCGCCGTCTGCTGGCTGCCACCGGTGTAGCCGGACACCGCGCTCGTGACGCCGCGGACATGCTGAAACACGCCCTGCACACCCCAGAAGCATCCGCCGGCCAGCACGGTCACCTCGGTCGTCGCGGTGCCCGCGGGTTCATCGACCGAAGGTGGTGGAATGACGTGGGCGGGGTCCGCATGGCTGCGAGCGGCGAGGACAATTGCCGTGATTGCCAGACACAGGATCAGTGGCAGAGAGACGCGATGTGTGAACGCTCGGATCAAGGAACTTGCTCCAGGGTGGCCGAACCGCCGGCCGGGATTGATGCCGCTACCAATGGTCTACGAACGAGGACGACCTTCTCCGCCGACCGTCCAAAGAAATGGTAACCCGATCCGCCTTCCGCCAGGACATCGAGGAATGCGTCCGGCACGGTGATGCGCACCCCGCCCAGGACATCGACGCCGCGGCGCAGGAACGCGCGGGCAGCAGACCGACCGTGGGTCCGACCATAACCACCCGCGCCTGTGGACGGCATAGAGCAAGCAGGTTTTCCAGCGTGCTGTTGAGCAGCGTCGTTCCGGTAATCAGCACCACATCGGCGTCGGGCAACACCGAGGCGGCCTCGGTGGCGGGACGGAAATAGGGCATTTCGTCCGACTTCAGCGTCGCCGGATCCATTTCGAGAACGGTGAAAGGCTGATGCGCGCGTTTCAGCGACTTCAGGAACGGCACAAAGGCACCGATTACCACGACATGCTCGCCGGGCTGGATGTCTGCTGCATCGTAGGCATCGACACCCGAGCGAAGCTCCACCTCCGGCGTTGCGCGCCGTTCCCAGCACATGTCGCCCAACGCATTCATGGCGGCGATACCGACCGCACGGCGGATGCCGCTTTGGGCTGTGGTCTCCTGCAGCAGGTCTCTGGCCAGCCGGCCGCGCAGCTTGCCCGGAAACGGCATGGCCATCGCGGAACTCGGGCAACAGACTGCTTCGGGGATCGAGCGCAATGGCGTCGCGCAGGCGCCGGCGATTCCGGTATCGAGCTTCACCCCGGTAAAGAACAGGCCAACCACCGCACGTTCGATAGTGATGTGGTCGAGGGCGGCGCCAAGGATGCGGTGGATGCCGGCGATCGTCTCCGCCAGGATCGGTTCAGTTTGCATGGCAAGAGGGTCTCCGGCCGGTGGATTGACCGTCCACGGCAGCATAGCATCGCCGTGGTTCACTGTCTTTGCCCTCGGCCGGAGGCAGGGTTGGTCAGTCGGTCTTGATCCAGACGGATTTGAGCGGACAGTTCGGGGCCGCGTTCAGGCGTGTGTGCCGGCACGGTCGGGCTTCAGATCGAGCAGCGGTGTGCTGTCCAGGCAGTCGAGCCCGCGCACCCGCAACGTGCTGCCTTCGACGCTCACCAGATCCACGATCGACGATGCGATCGGGTTGGGCCGCACCGGTGAGCGCAGCGCGAAGCTGCCGGTGGTTTGTCCTGTACGAAGCGGCGTCTGCAACACCAGATCGCGGCGCGCGCAGTGCATCCAGTAGAGCACCTGGATGCGTTTGTGTTGCCCGATATCGGTCAGTGCGTCGCGCCAGCGCTCGTCCACGACGATGGAGCAGATCGGACCATCCGGGCCGCCGCGCTTTGGACACTCGCTGCGATGTTTCCACGGGGTATGGATCGTGCCGATGAAGTAGAGGCCGGCATCGGTTTGCGCCGGCAGCGCGACCGCAATTTCGCCAGGACGCAGAGCCGTGTCGGGATCGTTCGGGTCGTCCTTCATCCGCGCAGTGTGCCGGGAAGGACAACCCAACGTCCAGGCAAGGTTACAAGGCGGCGGTGATCGCCTTGATCTCGGTGTAGTTATGAAACACTTCCTCGCCCATTTCGCGGCCCCAGCCGGACTGCTTGTAGCCGCCGAACGGCAACGAGGCATCGAAAACGTTGTGGCAGTTGATCCAGACCGTGCCGGAGCGGATGCGGCTGGCCAGCTTGTGTGCGGTGCCGCCATTGCGGGTCCAGACGCTGGCCGCGAGACCATAGATCGTGTCGTTGGCCTGCCTGGCGATCTGGTCCAGATCGTCGTCGTCGAACGGCGTGGTGCATACCACGGGGCCGAAGATTTCCTCGCGTACCACTTTCATGTCCGGCGTGGTGTTTTCCAGTACCGTCGGCGCGACAAAATAGCCCAGGTTGCCGACGCGGTCGCCGCCCATTGCAACCTTCGCGCCAGACCGTCGGCCCTGTTCGATGTACCCGGTGACGCGGCGAACTGCTCGTCGGACACGAGCGGCCCCATTTCAGTGGCAGGGATCGAGACCCGGCCCGACCTTGATCTTGCCGGCTATGTCGGCCACGCCGCTCGACCACACGATCATAGACGGATTTGTGCGCGTAGAGCCGCGATCCGGCGCAGCAGCACTGGCCGTGGTTGAAAAAGATGGCATTCGCCGCCCCGGCAATGGCACGGTCGAGATCGGCGTCGGGCAAGATGATTGCCGGCGACTTGCCGCCCGGTTCCAACGATACTTTCTTTAGGTTGCCGGCGGCCGCCTGCACGATCAGCTTGCCCACCTCGGTCGAACCAGTGAAGGCGATTTTGTCGACATCAGGATGTGCGGCAAGGGTCGCTCCGGCGGTTTCACCGAAGCCTGTCAGGATATTGACGACGCCGGCGTGGAAATCCCGCTTCCTGGACCAGTTCGGCCAGGCGCAATGCGGTGAGCGGTGTCTGCTCGGCCGCCTTTAGCACCACGGTGCAGCCGGCGGCGAGCGCCGGAGCCAGCTTCCATGCCGCCATCAACAGCGGGAAGTTCCAGGGAATGATCTGCCCGACGACGCCCACCGGTTCGCGCATCGTGTAGGAAAGAAATTCGCCGGGCAGTGACAGGGGGATGGTCGAGCCGGTGATCTTGGTGGCCCATCCCCCCATATAGCGGAACATGTCCACGGCCGTTGGCGATGACGGAACCGGTGGCGGGGTTGTAAACGGCAAATGTCTTGCGGGAAACCGCCGGAACAAGCTTACCGTCGATCAGCATCAGCGCTGCGCGTCTGAGGAAACCTGTGGCGTGGTGCAGCCTGGGTCCAGAGCAATGGTATCCATGGTGCTTTTCCTCCCGGTCTGTTCAGGTGCGTGGGCGGCGCCGCGCCCGGACCAAAGCCATGGCGAGGGCGGCGGTGACGAACAGTGCGATGCTGCGAGGTTCGGGCACGCTGGCGTCGAACACGGCGAGTCCGACGAGGTTGGAGACGTAACGCCCGCCGGCGGTATCGCCGGGTACGACGAGGCGGGCGAACCCGTCGGCACCGCCGGTGCCCAACTGGCCATCCATGTCTGCGTAGGCCACGAGGTCGGGCTGGTCGCCGAACATCGGGTCGATTTCACCGAGCGAGAAGACCGCTTCGTACCCGTCGCTGCCGACGGCAACAACATATTTGCGAGGACGTCATTCTTGGTGGATGGATCGGTGATCAGCCCGGCCGCCGTGATCAGGGTCCATAAGGATACGCCGGTGTAAGTGTCCGTCACCGAGCCGGCACTCGAGAGATATGTTGCTTTGAGTGTTGTGGAGGGAAGCGCTTCGAGGCTCGACAGCGTGTAGGTGCCTGGATTCGAGACGTCGCCTGTCAACGTGAACTGGTTGGATATGCCGCCGCCCGTGCCTGGCAATGAGGGTGCCTGCCCAACGTGCAGGGTGACCAGGTTGGAGACGTAGCGGCCGTGCGCGACATCGTTCGGGGCCACCATGCGAGCGAAACCCTCCGGCCCGCCCGGGCCAAGCTGTCCGCCAGTATTACCGTATGCGACGATGTCAGGTTGATTGCCGAACTTCGGATTGATTTTTCCGCCGGAAAACACGGCCTGGTAACCATCGCTGCCGACCGCGACCACATAGTTGCGCAGGGTGCTGTTCTTCACGCCCGGAATCGGACGGATGCCGCCCGCCGCATTCAGCAGCGTCCAAAGATTTGTCCCGGTGTATGTTTCGGTGCCCACGATCTGGGTGGTTGCAGGCAGCGCCTGGAGACTCGTGAGGTCGTACATGCCGGGCGCGCCGAAATCCCCGGTCAGTGCGAATTCCGACGAGATCGGCCCGGCTATGGCGGCGCCCGACAGGCAGGCCGCGGCGACGAAGGGCAATCCGAGTAAGCCGATGCGGCGCATGGACGGCACGTTACGCTCCCTTCGTTCCGACCGGTTGCTTGGCAGGCCGCTTTTCCTACGCTATATCCCTATGAACATAGCGTGGCAATAGAGCCGGAAGAGGGTTATATGTACCAGGACGTTTCGCTGTTTATCGACGGGGCGTGGACCGCGCTCCGCATCGGGCCGGAGCCTTCCGGTTGTCAACCCGGCGACGGAGGAGGTCATCGGCACGGTTGCGCACGCCGGGCAGGCCGATCTGGACCGGGCGCTGGGTGCCGCTGAGAAGGGCTTCCATGCCTGGCGGAAGGTGTCCGCCTTCGACCGCTCCAAGGTGATGCGCAAGGCGGCCAACCTGCTGCGCGAGCGCGCCGACGCGATCGCGCCGCTGCTGACCATGGAGCAGGGCAAGCCGCTGGCCGAGGCAAAGGGCGAAGTGCTGGCCGCCGCCGACATCATCGACTGGTTCGCCGAGGAAGCGCGCCGCACCTACGGCCGCGTTATTCCCGCGCGCGCCGAGGGCGTCTACCAGCTGGTGATCAAGGAGCCGGTCGGCCCGGTGGCGGCGTTCACGCCGTGGAATTTCCCGATCAACCAGGTGGTGCGCAAGCTGTCCTGCGCGCTTGCTGCGGGCTGCTCGATCATCGTCAAGGCGCCGGAGGAGACGCCGGCCTCGCCCGCCGAACTGATCCGCTGCCTTCGCCGATGCCGGCGTGCCGGCCGGCGTGATGAACCTGGTCTATGGCGTGCCGGCGGAAATTTCCGAATACCTGATTCCGCACCCGATCATCCGCAAGATGTCGTTCACCGGCTCGACCGCGGTGGGCAAGCAACTCGCGGCGATCGCCGGGCGCGCACATGAAGCGCGTGACGATGGAACTCGGCGGCCATGCGCCGGCGATCGTGTTCGACGATGCCGATGTCGGATGCCGCAAGCCGGCTGCTGGCAACGGCGAAATATCCGCAATGCCGGGCAGGTCTGCGTCTCGCCGACGCGCTTCCTGGTGCAGGAGCGCGTCTATGACCGGTTCGTCGAAGGCTTCGTGCGGCACAGCAAGGCGATGAAGGTCGGCAACGGGCTGGAATCCGGCACCACGATGGGCCCGATGGCCAACCCGCGCCGCATCACGGCGATGGAAACGTTCATCGGCGATGCCGCGCGGCACGGCGCCACGGTGCGCGACCGGCGGCCATCGCATCGGCAACAAGGGCAATTTCTTCGAGCCGACGGTGCATCACCGACGTGCCGAAGGATGCGCGCGTGATGAACGAGGAGCCGTTCGGTCCGCTTGGCCGTGATCTCGCCGTTCCGCACGTTCGACGAGGTGGTGACGGAAGCCAATCGTCTGCCCTATGGGCTGGCCTCCTACGCCTACACGCGGTCGGCAAAGACGGCGAACGCGATCGCCGCGGCGGTGGAGAGCGGCATGATCTCGATCAATCACCACGGGCTGGCGTTGCCGGAGGTGCCGTTCGGCGGCGTGAAGGATTCCGGCTACGGCTCCGAAGGGGGCTGGAGGCGATCGAAACTACCTGAACACGAAGTTCGTCACCAGGCCGGCCTGTAGCGGGGCAGGGGAAGGCGGCGATCGTGAGCGCAGCAGACCTCCCGTTGCATCAGAGGCGGTGCCTTCCGCCTGCCGCCAAAGAACTTCGCTCGATCCCGCCCGCGCTGGTGCAGCGCGACCAGGCGCGCCGGTCGGGACCCGTGCGCCGCACGAAGATCTGGGAATTCAATACGAATCTGCATTGCTCGATCATCGGTACCTGCCTGTCCACCGGCGAACTGCGGCAACTTCTGAAGAAGCTGGGGCTTGCGTCGCCCGGACAGCACCGATCACGAGCTGCATGGTGCCGCAGTGACCCTGGCCGGGCGGCACGACAAGGCGGCCAAGCTGCTGAACAAGGCGCTCGACGAGCGCCATCGTCTTGCGATCAACCAGTTTTCGAAAGCGAATACCGAGGACGACGCGCGCTCGCTCTGGCGCGACGCAGTGCGGCGCGGCGAGATACCGGGGGCCTACTGGGCGACGCTGACCCACCCGGCTGCGACGCAGGCGATCATTCGCGATGCGTTCGGCGAAGTGCACATGCTGTCGCATCTGGTCGGCGCCGCCAATCGCGCCGATATCCGCCGGCTTTGTCAGTTGGAAGCAGAGAACGCGGATCTGCGCGCGCGGCTGGATCGCCAACAGGCTGCCATGCGCGATGCGGTGGTTACGCGCGATGCGTGCATCCAGGAACTGCGCCAGGCGCTGACGCAGCAGATCGCGACGACACCATCGATGCAATGTGCGGACGGCGCGACGCTGCGCCAGTTGGTGACGGAGCTGGAGCGTCGAATCGCCGGCGAGATGCGGCGCGGTGCGGCACTGAATGAACGTCTGGCCGCGGTGAAGGCTGCTGTCATCGCGGAAAGAGCGGGACGGGTGAAGGCAGAGCGGGACGGTATCGCACTGCGGCGGGAGTTGGAGGCCATCGAGAACTCCGAGCTGACAGGCTGTGGCGGAAGCAGATCGGCAGTCACGCCGGACCCACGCCTCGATGGTGTTACGGTGCTTTATGTCGGAGGGCGGCCGCACCAGGTGGCACAGTTGCGCGCGATTGCAGAACGGTCGGGCGCGGCGTTCCTGCACCATGACGGTGGCATCGAGCATCATCCTGAACCTGCTGGCCGGCCTGACGAGCCAGGCCGATCTGGTGGTGTTTCCAGTCGATTGCATCAGCCATCATGCGGCGCAGGCGGCTAAGCTGCTCTGCCGGCAGGCGGGCAAGCGCTTCATCCCGCTTCGCTCCGCCGGCGCGACCTCGCTGCTTGCGGCTTTGCGGCGGCCGGAGGTAGCCGGCCTTGCCGACGCGGCGGACTGATCTGGACGCCGGCGATCATTTGCCGATACAGGCACGGCTGAGTGCCAGCAGATGCTTGCGTGCGGCGAGCGCTGTATCCATTTCGATAGCGCGATAGCGTTCGACTATCGCCTTTCCCGCGCGGGTAAGCACCGCGCCGCCGCCGCCGCTGCCGCCTGCCGCGGTTTCCACCACAGGCGTGCCGAGGGTGCGGTTCAGGTCCTCGACCAGCTCCCACGTGCGCCGATACGACATGTGCAGGGCGCGACCGGCGGCGGAGATGGAGCCGGAGCGGGCGATCTCTTCCAGCACGGCGACCTTGCCCGGTCCGATCCGGGCGCCGGACGCCAGGTCAAGCCGGATACTCAGCCGGTCGCTTTTGGGCGGCATCGGCGCGCCTGTTTTCGCTTCCCCATGGCAGATACCCCAGGTGCAGCTCCCGTCCGTCAGCTGTTGCGCAATGGCAATCGCGCCGTCGCAGCGTGGCTTGTCGTTCTGTGACTGACAAGTGGTCCCGACGCTTTCTGGAGCTGGTTAGTCGCTGTGCCCCTTGTCGCTATATTCTTATGACTATATCGTCGCCGGCGAGAACGGCGAGCACTTTGCCGGCATGCGCCATTGCAACCGTAAAGGGGATCAACCATGCGTTTCCTGCTGGTTCTTTGCCTGGTGCTCGCGCCGCTTTCCGCGCGGGCCCAGGGGCTGACGGTATTCGCCGCCGCCAGCCTGACCGACGCGATGAAGGATGTTTCCGCTCTGTGGACGAAGGCGGGGCATCCGCCGCTGCGCATGTCGTTCGCCTCAAGCTCCACGCTGGCGCGGCAGATCGAGCAGGGCGCGCCGGCGAACGTTTTCGCCTCGGCCGACGAGAAATGGATGGACTATCTGGCCCAGAAGAACCTGATTGTCGCGGACACGCGCAAGGAACCTGCTGGGCAACGACCTCGTGCTGGTGGTTCCGGCCAACAAGCCGCTGCACGTTACGATCGGTCCGAACTTCGATCTGCTGAAGCTGCTCGGCGCGAATGGCCGGCTGGCGGTCGGCGATCCGGCGCATGTGCCGGCCGGCATCTACGCGGAGCAGGCGCTGAGAAAGCTTGGCTGGTGGGACAGCGTCGCGCCCCGGCTCGCCCGTGCCGAGGACGTGCGCGCCGGCGCTGCTGCTGGTGGAGCGCGGCGAGGCGCCGGCCGGCATCGTCTACGGGACCGATGCCGCGGTTTCAAAGGCCGTGATGGTGGCGGCGTTTTCCCGGCCAACAGCCACGATCCGGTGTCTTATCCTTTCGCGGTCGTCAAGTCGGGCGACACGCCGGAGGCGCGCAGCCCTGATGACATTCCTGGAAGGCCCGCAGGCGCGCGCGGTGTTCGTGAAGCGCGGCTTCAAGGTCGAATAGGCTGATACCTTTCACCGGAAGAATGGGTAGCGGTTCGGCTGACGCTGCGCGTAGCGGCACGCGCGGTCGGCTTCGGACTGCCGCTTGCCGTTGCTGACCGCGTGGGTGTTGACGCGCTACCGCTTCCCGGGCCGGCCGGTGCTGAACGCACTGGTGCATCTGCCGCTGGTGGTGCCGCCGGTGGTCACCGGCTGGCTGCTGCTGATCATCTTCGGCATTCGCGGCCCGGTCGGGTCGTTGCTGTACGACTGGTTCGGCATGCGGCTGGTGTTCACCACCGCGGGCGCCAGCCTCGCCTGCGCGGTGATGACGTTCCCGGTCATGGTGCGCGCGATCCGCCTGTCGCTGGAAGCGGCCGATCTGGGGCTGGAGCAGGCGGCGCGCACCCTCGGCGCGGGTGCGCTCGATCGGTTGTTCAACGTCACCCTGCCGCTCGCTTCTCCGGGCATCCTGGTGGGCGGGATCGTCGCCTATGCCACCTGCCTGGGCGAGTTCGGCGCGGTCATCACCTTCGCCGCCAATATCCCCGGCCAGACGCAGACGTTGCCGCTGGCCATCTATACCGCGCTGCAGGTGCCTGGCGGCGAGGCGAAGGCGGCGGAACTGTCCATGGTGTCGCTGACGCTGGCGCTGATCGGACTGCTGCTGTCGGAGTGGGTTGGCAAGCGACTGAACGCTATGCTGGGCCGATGAGCCTGAGCGTTCTGTTGCGCCATCAGTTTCCCCTCGTGCAGCTGGACCTGGCATTCGAGGTGCCGACCCCGGGCGTGACGGTGCTGTTCGGCCCGTCCGGTGCCGGCAAGTCCACGGTCATCAACGCGGCCGCCGGTCTGCTGCGGCCCGATGAGTGCCGCATCGAGGTCGATGGCACAGCTGCTCGCCGATACGAAGGCCGGTATTTGGCTGCCACCGGAGCGACGGCGTGTGGGGTTGGTGTTTCAGGATCGCCCGGCTGTTTCCGCACATGTCGGTGGCGACCAACCTGCGCTTCGGCATGCGACGGGCCGCGAAAGGCCCGGTGCAATTCGACGAGGTGGTGGAGCTGCTTGGCATCGGCGCACTGCTTCCGCGCCGGCCCCACACGCTGTCCGGCGGCGAACGTCAGCGGGTCGCGATCGGCCGCGCGCTGCTGGCGCAGCCGCATCTGCTGTTGATGGACGAGCCGCTGGCCAGCCTCGATGCGGCCCGCAAGGCCGAGATCATGCCCTATCTGGCGCGGCTGAAGACGGCGCTGAAACTGCCGATCGTCTACGTGACGCATGCGCTGGACGAGGTGAGCCAGCTGGCCGATTCGCTGGTGCTGATCGAAGCGGGGCGCGTCGCCGGATGCGGCACGTTGTCGGAGATTGCCGCGCGGACTGATCTGCCGCTGGCGCAGCGCGACGATGCCGGCGCGCTGCTGCTATGTTCCGTGGTGGAGCACGATGCGGGACGGGAGTTGACGCGCCTTGAAGGCGGCGGCGCGACATTCTTGGTGCCTCTGCTGGACATGCCGTTGCGCGCGGAATGCCGCATCCGCATTCCTGCGCGCGAGGTGATTCTTGCCGGCAAGCCGCCCGATGCGATCAGTCTGCACAACATCGTGCCCGGCAAGGTGCGGCGGATCGCAGCCGATGGGATGCGACGCTCGGTGCTGGTGGAAATTGCGTTACCGGCTGGTGCGTTGCTGTCCCGCGTCACCACTGATGCGATCGCTCGATTAGGCTTGTCGCAGGGTGCGCCGGTGCTTGCGTTGATCAAGTCCACCTCGATCGAGGTGCTGGGAGGACAGGCCGGGTAGGTCAGGGACCGGCCGCAGCTTCCGTGATCGGTATATTATCGTCCGCGCCGGGATCGGCGTCTTCCTCGTGCCGGGAGGTGAAGGCGAGCAGCCCGGCCGGGCGGAAGATCATAAGCACCATCAGCATTAATCCGAATGCCAGCAATCGATAGAGCTCGAAATCGCGAAACAGCTCGGGTAGCGCCACGATAATCGTCGCCCCAAGTATGACGCCCGGAAGGCTGCCGACCCCGCCCAGGATCACCATCGCCAGGATGTTGATGGATTCGGTGAACAGAAAATTATCGGGGAACACGGATCGCTGCCACGACGCCAGCAGGCATCCGCCCGTCACCGGCGAAGGCGGCGCCGATGGAAAATGCCTGCAGCTTGGCCAAGGTCGTGTTGATGCCCATCGCCTCGGCGGCAAGCTCATCTTCCCGGATCGCCTGCCATGCCCAGCCAATACGTGAATCGCGCAGCCGTCGAGACAACATCACCGCCACGCCCAGCACGACGAGGAACAGATAGTAATATTGGAAATTGGTTTGCAATGCGTGCCCGAACAATGAGGGCGGATCGATGCTGACGATGCCGCTCGGTCCGCCGGTGATATTAATGGGCCGATCCAGATTTATGAGTAGAATATAGGTGATCTCGCCGAATCCAAGCGTAACGATAGCAAGATAATCGCCGCGCAGACGCAACGTCGGCGCGCCGATCAGTATGCCGAAGATCGCTGTCACCACGACCGCGGCAGACAGGGCAACGGGAAACGGCAGGTGCAGGCCGAACTGTGGAGAGGCGAGAAACGCGTAGACGTAGGAGCCGATCCCGAAGAACGCTACGTAGCCGAGGTCGAGCAGCCCGGCAAAACCGACCACAATGTTCAACCCGAGGGCCAGCAGGGAATAAAGGCAGATCCGGGTGATCACCCCCATGACATAGGCGTTGGGCACCACCAAAGGCACGAACAGCGCGGCGCCGGCCACCGCCCAGCCGGCATGTCGACGCCACATTGGGTTGCCG
Organism: uncultured Pseudomonadota bacterium; assembly: GCA_963810715.1. Lineage (GTDB taxonomy): Bacteria > Pseudomonadota > Alphaproteobacteria > Acetobacterales > Acetobacteraceae > DATDIC01. The sequence continues at coordinate 68,511 of CAWEOZ010000013.1, forward strand.
ATAGCCGGCACTCAGATTTTCTTCCAATCGGGCAGCGCCTCGCCAAGGAGTTCCGCCAGGGCGGAACACCAGGACCAATATCAGCACGCCGAATGCCACGGCATCCTTGAAGGCAGGATTGATGAACGTGACCGCCAGAACTCTCGACGACGCCGAGTATCAGTCCGCCCAGCATGGCGCCGCGTATGTTGCCGATGCCGCCGAGCACCGCGGCCGTAAATGCTTTCAGTCCGGCGGAGTAGCCCATGAAGAAGTCGATCTGCGTGTAGTAGAAACCAACCAGCACGCCGGCCGCGCCGCCCAGTGCGGAGCCGATGAAGAAAGCGGTCGCGACCACCCGCCAAACATCGACGCCCATTACCGCCGCGATCTCGCGGTCCTCAGCCACCGCACGGATAGACCGGCCAAGTGCTGTGCGCTGCACCATCTGGTGCAGTCCCCACATCATCAGTGCAGCCACGCCGGCGATGACAAGGACCAGCACCGAGATGTTGACGCCGCCAAGATTGATCCGCCAACTGCGGGGAAACACCGCGTACGTCATGTAAACGCGCTCCCGCGCGCCCTCGGTCAGCATCACCGCATTTTGCAGGAAGATCGAGGCGCCGATCGCGCTGATCAACGGGCCGAGTCGGGTCGCGCCGCGGCGATACAAGGGACGGTACGCGAACCGCTCCAGCCCCAGACCGATCAGCCCGGTGAACAGCATAGCCGCGATCAGCAGCACGGGCAGAACGATGGCGGGATGCAGCGGCACGACATGGGAGGCCATCAGCGCACCGAGGACGATCCAGCCGACATAGGCGCCGATCATGAACACGTCGCCATGGGCGAAATTGATCATGAACAGCACACCGTAAACCATGGTGTAGCCAATCGCTATCAGCCCGTAGATGGTGCCGAGTGTGATACCAAAAACAAGCTGCTGCGGCAGGATGTGCAGGATGTCGGAGAAGCTCAGCATGCGATTATTCGTCACCCAGGTAAGCGCGGCGAATATCGTCCGCCGCCAGCAGGTTCTCGGCCAGGTCCGTCGCGACCACACGTCCGTTCTGCAGGACGTAACCGCGGCTGGCCACGCTCAAGGCCACCGCCGCGTTCTGTTCGACGACCAGGATCGTGGTCTCCTGCTGGTTGATGGTCCGAATGATGTCGAACACCTGATCGACGAAGACAGGCGACAGGCCCATTGACGGCTCGTCCATCAGCAGCAGGCGCGGGCGTGCCATCAGAGCCCGCCCGATTGCCACCATCTGCTGCTCACCGCCAGAGAGGTACCGGCAAGCTGGCCAAGCCGTTCCTTGATGCGCGGGAACAATGCATAGACGCGCTCGTAATCCTGCTCTAACTCGCTGTGGAGCTGGGTGCGCCGGGTGAACGCGCCCATCGCGAGATTCTCCCACACCGTCATGCGGCCGAACAGCCGGCGCGCTTCCGGCACGAGCGAGATGCCGCGTCCGACGATAGACTGGGTCGGCAGCCTGTCGATCCGTTCTCCGGCGAAATGCACAGTGCCGGATTTCGGGCGCACGATGCCGAGGATGGTCTTCATCGTGGTGGATTTACCTGAAGCGTTGCCGCCGAGCAGGCAAACGATCTCGCCCGCGCGCACCTCGATCGTGACACCTTTCAAGGCGCGAATCGGGCCGTAGGTCGTGACCACCTGGTCGAGTTGCAGCAGCACGTGCACTGCCGTGGTCTATGCCAATGCTGCGGCACGGCGGCCCAGATAGGCCTCGACCACCGCCGGATGGCTTCGTACTTCCGCGAAGCTTCCCTCGGCGATCGTGATCCCGTGGTCGAATGCGACCACCCGCGAGCAGATGCCCTTGACCAGCCGCATGTCGTGTTCGATCAGCAGGATGGTGACGCCCATGTCGCGGATGCGGACGATGTCGTTCATCAGCTCGCGTGTCTCGGTCGGGTTCATGCCGGCCGCGGGTTCATCGAGCAGCAGAAGCCGCGGTTCGGTGGCGAGCGCGCGTGCAATCTCCAACCGGCGGCGGTTGGCATAGGAGAGCGAGTGCGCCAGGCGGTCGTGCCGCGGGGCGAGCCGCTGGCCAAAAAGGCCCAGCAGGTTCATCGCGCGTTGCCGGGCTTCCTGCTGCTCGACACGCGCCGCGCGACGGCCCAGGACGATGGATGGCAGGCCCGCTTTCGTTCGGCACACCAGGCCGGCCAGCACGTTCTCGATCACCGTCATCTGGTTGAACAGGCGCTGGTTCTGGAATGTGCGCGCGATCCCTTGGCGGGTGATCCGATGGGGCGAAAGCCGGGTGATGTCGGCGTGTCCGGCAAACTGGATTGTCCCGCTAGTGGCCGGATAGAGGCCGCTCAGCACATTGAAGAACGTGGTCTTGCCGGAGCCGTTGGGTCCGATCAAGCCGAGAATTTCCCCCTCCTGGATACGCAGGTCGATGCCCTGCAATGCGTGTAATCCGCCAAAAGTCTTGGTGAGCTGCCTTACCTCGAGCAAAGGAGGCAGCTCTACCGACGGATCGGGCATCGGGTTGACTGTAAGGGGATCAGTCCTGGTTGAGCTTGATCGCCTGGATCTGTACGAAGTCAGGCCCCTTCACCTGGTAGATGTAAATGTTCTGCGAATCGACGTCGCCTTTTGAGTTGAAGGTGATGGGCTGGCCCAGAATACCGACATAATTGCTGGTCGCCCGCACGGCATCACGGATCGCCGCACGATCTGGCTTGCCGACCTTCTGAATCGCGGTCAGCAGGATGTTTGTTGCCTCGTAGGCGAGCGGTCCGTAGGAACTGATCGAGCCGTATTTCTTCTCATACATTTGCAAAAAGGCCTGGGCGGTTGCCAGCTTGTGAATGTCAGGCACCAAAAAGCTTACATAATTTCCTTCGGCGGCTCCGCCGGAAGCCTGGATGTAATCGACCGGTTCATATTGGCCGTCGGGCCCCATCATGTGAACATCGAGCCCGACATCCGACAACTGCTTCGCCATCAGCGCTGCGTCGGGCGCCCATAGCCCCGCATAGATGGCATCGACATCCTTCGGCAGGGTTCCCAGGATTGGGCGAAAATCCTTGTCTCCCGAGCGGATGACGTAACGAAGCACGGTGGCGCCCAACGCCTTGCCCTTTGCTTCGAACGCGTCGGCCACGCCGCGCGGGCCGGTGGTGCCGTCGTCGAACACCGCGATCTTCTTTTTCTTCAGTTCGCTGATCAGGAACACCGCGCCGGCCGGGCCCTGGAAATCGTCGCGCGCGCAAATACGCGCCACCGATTTCAGCCCTCGATCCGTCACTTTGGGGTTGGTGCACCCCGGGGTGATCATGATGAGGTTGGCTCGATCCAGAATTTCGGAGGCCGGGATGCAGGTAACGGACGTGATTCCCCAGATGGCGCCCATCACGGCGGGATCGGCGACAACTTTCTCGGCCGCGGCGACGCCGACCTGGGGATTGCCCTGATCGTCCGCGTCAAGCACTTCGATCTTCTTGCCGAGCACGCCGCCCTTCTGGTTCCATTCCTCCACGGCCAGTTTCACGCCATTGGCGACTTCCTGACCCTGCTTGGCGATCATTCCGGTCAACGGGGCACCGGCCGCGATCTTGATCGTGTCTTGCGCCTGGCCGGATATGGGCAAAGTAGCAGTGCCAAACAGCGACACCGACACTGCTAACGCAAGAAAGGACAATCGGTGCATCACCGCCTCCGCCCCAAATTGCTGTCGAGCGTCGCACCGGTGGCAGAATGGTGTCAAGCGATATCCGGCGTCCGTTACGGCAACGTGTCAGATAGCGCCGGCGCACGACGTGATAACGCTCGGTACAGATCCGCATAATGCCGGGCCGGGCGATCCCAGCTCACATCCGAATTCATCGCGTTGCGCTGAAGCTGTCCCCACGCGGCCTGATCACTCCAAAGCCGCGCGGCCCGAGCCAGTGCGGCCGACAGGGAGCCCAACGTAACCGGCGCGAACTGGATGCCGGTTGCCGCGGCGGCGGCGAGAGCCATTTCGTTGGCATCTATGACCGTGTCGGCCAGGCCGCCGACCCGCGCGACCAGCGGCAGCGCCCCGTAGTGCAAAGCGCAAAGCTGGGTCAGTCCGCACGGTTCGAAGCGCGACGGCACGGCGATGACATCCGCCCCGCCCTGGATCAGATGGGCCAAGGCCTCGTCATACCCGATGCGTACTCCGAAGCGGCCGGGATGTGTGGCAGCGGCGACGGCAAAGGCGGTTTCCAGTGACGGTTCGCCGGCACCGAGCAGGGCAAGCTGGAAGGGTGGTTCCGACAGGGCCGGGAGCGCGTCGGAGAGCAAGTCCATCCCCTTCTGCCATGTCAGCCGGCTGATCACGCCAACCAGCAGCGCTGTAGGATCGGGGTGCAAACCAACCCTGTCCTGAAGGGCCGACTTGTTGGCGGCCCGGGCGGCGCGGCTTGTGCTGTCGTATCGCTTTACGAGATGCGGGTCTGTCGCTGGATTCCATACGCCTGTGTCGATGCCGTTGAGTATGCCATGGACGTGCGCACCGCGCGCGCGCAGCAGGCCGCCCAAGCCCATGCCGCCAGGATCCGTACGGATTTCGTCGGCATAGGTCGGCGAAACGGTGGTAACTTGATCCGCAAGGCGCAGCCCGGTCTTGAGAAACCCAATGGAACCATAATACTCGACGCCATCGATCGACCACGCTTCTGGCGGCAGCCGCAATGCGCCAAGCAGGTACGCCGGAAACTGTCCCTGGAACGCGAGATTGTGGACCGTCATCACCGTGCCTGGCCGGCGGGTCGCTCCGTAATGCAGATAGGCTGGCGCCAGGCCGGCCTGCCAGTCATGCGCATGCACTATGTCCGGCACAAACCGGGGGACGGCACCACGCGCGATCTCGGCCGCGACCCATCCCAGTGCCGCGAAGCGCCGCGCGTCGTCCGCGTGTCCGTACAGACCGCCGGGGCGCGCGTAGAGATGCGGCGCGTCGATCACCAGCACATCGAGATCCGCGGCATTTCCTGCAAGCAGCCGCGCCGGACCGCCGAACAGATCAAGAAAATCGACCGTTGCTTCTACGGTGCGCAGAGCTTGCAGAACCGGGGGATATCCCGGCACCAGCGAGCACACCTCGATGCCTTGCCCCGCGAGCGCACCCGGCAGTGCACCGGTCACGTCGGCCAATCCCCCGGTCTTCACCAGCGGATAGAGTTCCGCGGCGACCGAAAGCGCCTTCATGCCCGTATTACAGCAGGTCGATCATCGATTGGGTGATCAGGCAGATGCCGTTGCCGGTGCGACGAAACCGCTTTGCGTCCAAGATCGGGTCTTCGCCAACCACCAGCCGTTCGGGGATGTGCACGCCGCGATCGATCACGACGTTGGTCAGACGTGCGTGCTCGCCGATTTCCACGTTGGGCATCACCACCGCGCCTTCCACGACTGCATACGAATGGACATGCACGCTGGTGAACAACAAAGAGCCGCGCAGCCTGGCACCGGAGACGATGCAACCGCCGGAGACGAGAGAGCTGATCGCCATGCCTCGCCGGCCGTCCTGATCGTGCACGAACTTGGCCGGAGGCGTGATCGGCGCATAGGTCCAGATCGGCCACTCGGTGTCGTACAGGTCAAGTGCGGGAACCACGTCGGTGAGGTCGATATTGGCGCTCCAGTAAGCGTCAAGGGTACCGACGTCGCGCCAGTAGGCTTCCTTTTCCTGGCCGGAGCGGACGCAGGAATTGGCGAAATGGTGAGCGATGGCTTTGCCGTGCTTCACCAGGTAGGGGATGATGTCCTTGCCGAAGTCGCGCGAGGAGTGCGGATCGCCGGCATCGCGGCGCAGCTGATCCATCAGGAAGCGCGTTTCGAACACATAGATTCCCATGCTGGCCAGTGCCATGTCGGGCTTGTTTGGCATTGCCGGGGGGTCTTTCGGCTTCTCCAGGAAATCGATGATGCGGTCGTGCTCGTCGATATGCATGACGCCGAATCCGGATGCCTCCGCGCGCGGCACTTCCAGGCAGCCGACGGTGACGTCTGCCTTGTTTTCGACGTGCATGCGCAGCATCGGCTCGTAATCCATCTTATAGATGTGATCGCCGGCGAGGATGACGAGGTGATCGGGGCCGTGGCTGTGGATGATGTCGATGTTCTGGTACACGGCATCGGCGGTGCCGGCGTACCATTGAGATTCGGACATGCGCTGACTCGCCGGCAGGATATCGAAGCTTTCGTTGCGTTCAGGACGGAAGAAGTTCCATCCGTGCTGCATGTGACGGATCAGGCTGTGGGCCTTGTACTGCGTGGCGACGCCGATGCGGCGGATGCCGGAGTTCAGTGCGTTGGACAGGGCGAAATCGATGATCCTGGTCTTGCCGCCGAAGAACACCGCAGGCTTGGCGCGCTTGTCGGTCAGTTCCATGAGCCGGCTGCCACGCCCGCCGGCAAGCACGTACGCCATCGACGAGCGGGCCAGCGGCGAGTGGTTCAGTCGTGCGGGCATCGGCCGTTCCTTCTGGTTTCGGCAGCATCGGGTGGTCAGGTTCTATGCTGCCGCGGCGGTCTTTCTGGCGTGCCGCGGCCGGCCGATCAGTAGCAGTATCACGCCGCCCAGCAGCGTAAATCCGACGATCGGCAGCATGGTCGGCGGATAGCTGTGCGTTGCCTGGTTGATAGGGAATCCCGGTACTGGGTTCGGGTCGGCCATTGCATCCTCTCGCGTCGATCCTGAAAGCCTAGCACCCAGGGTCGCGTAACGAACAGCATTGTTGGCCGACCTCTGCCGCTCCGGTGCCTTCGCCATACCCGAGCCTTGGTGGCATGGCCGCTCTGGCGGGCCCGATCAAGGCGGCTGGATGGTGCATCCGGTGCATGCCTCCAGGCCGCACATCATACCGTCCGCCAGTGTACGCCGGACGGCGAGGTGCTGCTGGAGATCGGCCTTCCCGGCAAGCTTCGGCGCCCTTGTCGAATATGAAGCCGCATGGGAGATAGCCACATGCAGCAATCTGTCGTCGCGGTGATGATGGGCGTGTCGGGCAGCGGCAAGACCACCATTGCCCGGGGCGTCGCCAATCGGCTTGGCTGGGACCTGTTGGAGGGTGACACGTATCACCCGCCTGCAAATATCGAGAAAATGAGCCGCGGCATTCCGTTGGATGATGCCGACCGGCTGCCCTGGCTGCGGGCCATCGCCGAGGAGATCGACAAGTATCGGGCGGCCGGCCGCTCGGCGGTGGTCGCCTGCTCGGCGCTGAAGCGCAGCTATCGGGACATCCTGATCGGCACCCGGCCAAATGTGGTGCTGGTGTATCTGCAAGGGTCGGAGGACCTGATCGGGGAACGCATGGCCGCCCGCCATGGCCATTTCATGCCGCCGGCCCTGCTGGCGAGCCAGTTTGCCGCCTTGGAGGAGCCCGGGCCGGACGAACACCCGATCGTGGTGAGTGTGAAGCCGCCGCCGGAGGCGATCGTCGATGCGGTGATCACCGCGATGCAGCAAAGAGGACTGATATCATGACAGACCAGTTCGCCCGATACCCCAGCCTGCGCGACCGCGTGGTTTTGGTTACCGGCGGCGGCAGTGGGATCGGTGCGGCGGAAGTGTCGCACTTCGCTGCGCAAGGCGCGCGTGTCGCGTTCGTGGATATTGCCGACGAGCCGTCACGCGCCTTGGCCGCCCGGCTGAAGGATGCAGGCCATGCGGAACCGTTCTTTCAGCATTGCGACCTTAAGGACATCGACGCGTTGCGCGCCGCGATTGCGGAGGTCGGGCGCAAGCTGGGTCCGATCACGGTGCTGGTGAACAACGCCGCGCACGACCAGCGGCACAAATGGCAGGACGTGACGCCGGAATATTGGGAAGACCGTCTGGCGGTGAATTTGCGCCACCAGTTCTTCGCCATCCAGGCGGTGGCGCCAATGATGCAAAAGGCGGGCGGCGGATCGATGGTCAATTTCGGTTCGGTGAGCTGGCATGCGCTGCAAGGCGGGATGCCAGCCTACACCACCTCGAAGGCTGGTGTCGAAGGGTTGACGAAGGGCATGGCGCGTGACCTTGGGCCGGACGGCATCCGCGTGAACTGCGTGATCCCCGGCTGGATCATGACGGAGCGCCAGGTCAGCCTGTGGCTGACGCCAGAGGCGGAAGAGAACCTGATGCGCGTTCAGTGCCTGAAAAAGAAGCTGGTGCCGGACGACGTCGCCCGGCTGGTGCTGTGGCTGGCGTCGGACGACAGCCGGATGTGTACCGCCCAGCTCTGGGTGGTGGATGCGGGGCGCATATAGGGATCGGCAGCGGATGTGGTGACTATCCGGCTATAGGGTGACGATCCGCGTCGTTGCCTCGGTCTCGATCCGCTCGCGCCGCAGGTGCACGACGTGGTACTCGGCCCGCAGCCAGGGCTCGAACTGATCCCGGTAATGCGGGCTGCCGGGTACGCCGGAATTGCCGATGTTCTGCACCGCCAGGAAGGAATCCGGCGCGGCGAAATCGACCACGATGCGGTATTCGGCGCCCGAGCTGGCGTGGTGCGGGGGCAGTTCACCGCCGGTGTTGCGGATGGTGTGCGATCCACCATCGACAGGAGCCGGCCCGATATCGAACGCGTCGGCCACTGCCGGCGTGACCGCCGGATGGTGCCAGTGCGCAGAGTGCACGCGCTGCCACTGCCAGGCCGCAGGATCAGCCCCCAACCGGTCGCGCAACCGCTCCGCTGCCTGCACGGCCGTGCGCGCAACCGAAGTCGTCATGCCGTCGGCGAAATATCCGTTCTCCGCATCCTCCAGCAGACTCGCCGCCGAGCCCGGTCTGCTGTACGCTCAAATCCAGCAGCCGCTCCGGCATGTGCGTGCTCAGCACCGTTCTGTTCCACACCGCCATGAACGTCTCGAACACGGTCGGGGCGGTGCTCGCCAGATCATAGCGGTAATTCCAGCCGACTGAGTGCAGCGGTGACGGTGGCTACGTCGGGCTCCGGGCGGCCGCGAAGATAGCCCAGGATGTGCGGGACATAGCCGCGCCGCCCGCATGTTCTTCACGTCGTTCTGGAACCTGATATTCGCCGCGCGGTCCATCACCTGCTGCTGCGCGAAGGCCTCATCGATGCGCGCCCCGCGATGCCCCTGCGAATAGGCGCCATAGATCGGGTATTTGAACGTCCGGCGGCACGATCCGCTGGTTCGCGCTGGCGACGTAGCCGCGCGATGGATTGAAGCTATGCGGCAGCTCGTCGAACGGGATATAGCCGCGCCATTGGTCGGCGGGATTGTCCGCATCGCGGAACCCGTACACCACACGCCCACGGATCGGCAGCCGCCCCGCCATCTGATAGCCGATATTGCCATTGCGATCGGCATAGACCCAGTTGAACACCGCAACCGACCAGTCGCGCAGGGCGTTGCGGAAGCTTTGCCAGTCCTTCGCGCGGGAAATTGCGATGGTGGCGCGCAGATCGTCCAGGTGCTCGGCACCCACCCAGCGCATCGACAGCGGCGGATCGCCGCCCTCGGTGACCGGCGTCAGCAATGCATTGACCACCGGGCCGCGCACCGTCGAGCGCACGATGAGCTCGCGCGCTGCTTGTCCGCGCACAGGTATCGAGAGCGTCCGCTCCTCGAACACGCGCCAGGCGTCGCCGTCGCGATAGCGGGTCGGATCGGCGGGATCGACCTGTTCGCGATACAGATCGCGGGTCGAGGCCATGTTGTTGGTGATGCTGAAGGCGGCAACGCCGTTGCTGCCCCACCACATGCCCGGCAGTCCCGCGTGGCCTGCGCCGGCGGCATGATCCTCCGGCCCGTGCAGGGCAAATTCGTACCAGCTGGAAGGAACCCAGAACGGCTGATGAGGATCGCCGCACAGGATCGGGAAGCCGGTGCCGCTGCGCTGCCCGTCGATTGCCCAGTTGTTGCTGCCGGTGGCATCGTCGGTTCCCGCCGCATGCGCGTTGCCGACCGCGGTTGCATTCCCGACGGCAAGACCAGGTTTTCCGACGCTTCGGGCGTCAGGTACGCCTGCCGCCATGGCTCGGGCAGCAGCCGTGCCGATTCTGCCGCCGCGAGCCGGTCGATCCGCCCGTTCAGCGACCACCAGATGCCGCGCCCGATCGCCACAATGTCCGCAGGCGTGAACGGATGCGGCGTGTATTCCAGAAGCTGGAATTCGATCGGCAGATCGGCGGCCGTTTCGATGTGGCGGTTGATACCGGCAACGAAGGCGGTGACCAGCCGATGCGTCGCTGGGTCCATCGCGGCTGCATCGCGCGACGCGATCTGGTCGATCCCCACCGTCAGGTGCGCCATGTCGGCGGCAACGAAATCCGAGCCCAGTATTTCCGCCTGCCGCCCCAGCGCCCGCCGGCGAAGCCGGTCCATCTGCCACAGGCGATCCTGCGCCATGGCAACGCCGAGGCCGAAAAACAGGTCCGGCGAATTGTCCGCAAATACATGCGGCATCCCGGCGCGATCGCGCTTGATCTCCACCGGCGTTCCGATGGCGCCGGTGATCGTCTGGTCATGCGGCTGCGCCTGCCGCGCCAGGAAGCGGTCGCGCGCCGCTGCAAACTCCGTCCGCGATAAACCGGCAGCGGAGCAAACCTCATTGATCCCGTCGCGGCGGCGCATAGCCGCCAGCAGGGTTGCGTCATCCAATGCCATTGTTTGCTCCTGTCAGGCGCGTGCCAAACGGCCGCGCCACACCAGAGAGGGAAGGATCAGCCCCACGCCCAAACCCCAGAAACAGTTGATGATCAGCCCTAGCTCGATCGCCATGAGGCTATGAACGATCGGCTGCCCGCGTAGCGGCGGGATCACGAACCACGACACGCAGATTCGCCGCGATGCCGAGCCCGATGCCCTTCAGCCAATCCGCTCCCGGCAGGCGGGGTGCGACCAGCCCGAACAGCACGCCCCATGCACCGCCCCAGAAAGCCAGGTCGAGCACCCGCGGAACGCCGAACGGCGGTACCGGCGACATCGGGTAAGGTCCCCAATCGATGACATGAGTCGCGTGCAGCATGCCGATCATTCCCTGGTGGAATGTCAGCACGGAGAGTGCTCCGGCCATAAAGCCCAGCACTGCGCGGCCTGTCATGCCCGACATCGGAGGGCTCTCCCGGAGTTCGCTGCTGCCCCGAGGATTCGCGCCGCTGCCGTCCGGCGTCAACCGGTCGGCGAACACAGGGGCGATTATGCATGCGGTACGGGCGGAGTGCCGTGGCAGAGTGTCGTGGCAGAGTTGAGGTGGCAGGAGAATTGGGCTGAACTGCTGCATCGCGGGGCTTCCCGGACATGCGGCGGGTCCAGGGAGCGCTTATCCGACCATGTAAAGCAGGGGGAAACGACCATGCCATTCTATGAAAAAGGCGACGTCCGCATTCATTTCGAAGAAGCCGGCTCCGGTTTCCCGTTGCTGTTCATATCCGGCGGCGGCCTGAACTCGAACATCGCGTCCCTCACCGGATTCCCGCCTTTCAATGCGATGGAGGAGTTCAAGGACGAGTATCGCTGCATCGCCATGGACCTGCGCAACGCCAATGGGGGCCAGTCTTCCGGTCCATTGGAGATCGACCGGCCCTGGGATGCGTACACCGACGACCAGCTCGGTCTGATGGATCACCTGGGCATCAAGGAGTTCCTGGTGATGGGCTTCTGTATCGGTGGCCCTTTCATCTGGAACATGCTGCGGCGGGCGCCTGGACGCATTGTCGCCGCGGTACTGGCACAGCCCAGCGGATCGCGCCCGGAGATGCCCGACCTGTTCTACAACAACAACATCACCGGCTGGGGGCCAGCGCTGTGCGCCCGCCGTCCCGATATCACGATGGAGATGGTGGATGCCTTCCTGAACAAGATGTACCGCTCCAACCCCGATTTCGTCTTTACCGTGACGCGCGACTTCGTGCGTTCGTGCAAGACGCCCATCCTGGTTCTGCCCGACGATGTGCCGGCGCATCCTTACGCCGTCGCCATGGAGGTTGCACGCCTCGCGCCGAATGCCGAGGTGAGCCTCTATCCGTGGAAGGAGACCAAGGACCAGGTCGGGGAAGCGTTACGCCACATACACAGCTTCCTCCGGGCCCATCGGCCGGTAACTGCTGCCCAATGAGTCGGAAGGATTTCGCTATGCAAACACGTCCCCTCGGCAGAACTGGCCTGACCGTTTCCGTGCTCGGCTTCGGCTGCGGCGCAGTGGGCGGATTGATGGTGCGCGGCGCGGCAGCCGATCAGGAGCGCGCTGTAGCCCGCGCGGTGGAGGCCGGTATCACCTATTTCGATACCGCGCCGCTGTACGGCAACGGTGCGTCGGAAACCAATCTCGGGCGCGTGCTGCACAAGCTGAAGCCGGGTGTGCTTGTCGGCACGAAGGTGCGGTTGCAGGATACGGAGAAGTCCGATATCGCCGGGGCGGTCGCCGCGTCGCTGGACGCCAGTCTTCGCCGGCTCGGTCGCGATCATGTGGATCTGTTCCAGCTTCACAATCCGATCAGCACGGAAGATGAGCCGGAGTCGATCAGCGCCCGCATAGTGCTGGATCAGGTGGTTCCCGCTTTCGAACGGCTGCGTGCGCAGGGCAAGACGCGCTTCTTCGGGATCACCGCAATCGGCGATACGGACGCGCTGCACCAGGTGGTCGATGCCGGTGTGCTGCACACCGCGCAGGTTCCCTACAACCTGCTGAACCCGAGCATCGGCGGCGCCATGCCGGCCGGGTTTCCGGCCCAGGACTACCGCGATCTGCTGAGCGCGATGGGGAAAGCGGGCATGGGCGCGATCGGCATCCGTGTTCTTGCCGGGGGTGCTGTGTCCGGCGAAGCCGAACGGCACCCGATCGCCAGCCCGGCGCCGGCCCCGATCGGCTCCGCGCACGAGTACGCGGCGGATCTCGCGCGTGCCCGACGCCTGGGAGCGTTGGTGGCGGAGGGGCATGCCGTCACTCTGGCCGAAGCGGCGCTTCGTTATGTCATCGCCCATCCGGCCATGAGCACCGTGCTGATCGGCACCGCCACGATCGACCAATTGGAGCAGGCGATCGCCGCGGCTGACAAAGGCGGATTGCCGACGGCGGCGGTGCAACGTGTCGCCGCCCTGCAACGGGAATTCGCCGGCGAGCCGCGCTGAGGCAGTGAGCGAAATCCGCATGTCCCAATTTTGCGGGAGAGACGGAGGATACGTCGATCAGGCGTGCCGGAATGGTCGCAACAGACGATCGGCGTTCGCCTGCGCTTCGGTCAGGGCAGCTTTGGGCGTCTTGGTCCCGGCCAGTGCCGCTTCCAGCGCGCTGTTCAAGGGCAGCGTGACCTGCTGGTTCTGGTGCGTAGAGAGTTCCGGAACGGCATAAGGAAGCTGGTCGCGGGCGACTGCCGCCTGCGGGAAGCCGCTGACATATTCCTTCATGCGTGGTGTCTCCCACGCGTCAGGACGGGTGGCGACGTAGCCGGTGTCCATGCCCCATTGCGCGGCGCGTTCCGGCGAGGTGACCCACTTCACGAACAGCAGAGAGGCATCGCGCTCGGCTTTCGTCGCCGTGCTGAAGATGTGGAAATTGGCCCCGCCGGTCGGTGTGCCGCGCTGCTTGTCGGCCGGCAGCATGGCGACGCCGAACGGGAATTTGGCGTTGCTTTTCACGAACGTAAGATTGCCGGTGGTGGTCCACATCATTGCCGTGCGTCCGGCGACGAAATCGTTCGGGGTGGTGCCCCAATCGAGCACGCCCGGTGCCTGCACGCCCTCTTTCCCCAGCGACACCCAGTAGTCCAACGCTTCCACTGCGCCGGGGGAGCTGAAATAGGTCTCGTTGCCGACGCCGCGATTCATCAGTTCCTGGCCGGCTTGAGCCGCGAGCGCCTGGTATAGCCAGTACGTGCCGCCGGTCGCCGGGATCTGCACGCCCCAGCGGCTGACATTGCTGCCGGACTTCACCACCAGCTTGCGGCCCATCTCGGTCTGCTCGGTCCAGTTGGTCGGCGGCTTCTCCGGATCGAGCCCCACTTCCTTGAATGCGTCCTTGTTCCAGTAAAGAACGGCCGTGGAGCGTTGGAACGGCACGCTCCACACATGGTCCAGCACGTTGCCGTTGGCCATGAACGCAGGCCAGAAGCCTTTAAGCCAGGCCTTGTCTTCCGCCGTGTTGGCGAGTTCGTCGATCGGCACGATGGCGTCCAGATCGATCAGGCTGAACACCTGAATGGCGCCGAGCATCGCCAGCGGCGGCGCCTTGCCACCCTTGAAGGCGGTGACTGCCTTGGCGATCGTGTCGTCGTAGTTGCCGGAATAGACCGGCTTGATGTTGATGTCCGAATGCAGCTTGTGGAAATCCTGCGCGTAGCCGTCGATGATCTTGGTGATCGGCCCGGCGGCCGCGATCGGAAAGAAGAACGGGATTTCCAGCGGTGCGTTCTGCGCGCGCACGATGGCCGGTGCGGCGAGCGGCGCGCCCACCAGGGCGGCGCTCCCGGCAAGCAGGGCGCGGCGGGTGAGTTGCAGCATGTGGTCTTCCTCCCTGTGTCAGGCCAACGCCGGCTCGCGGATGAGGCGGGCGCCTGTTGTGGCGTCGAAAAGATGCACCGATGCGACCGTAAACGCGAGTCGCACCACCTCGCCGGACTGGGCCGAACAACGGCCGAGGAGGCGGGCCTGCAATCGATGCGGTGTTGAGACGATATGGCCGGTGAGCACGGTGTCGGCGCCGAGATATTCGCTGTGCTCGATCATCAGGTCGAGTACCGGGTCGAATCCGCTGGGCCGGGCGATGCTGAGGGCCTCCGGACGGATGCCGGCAACCAGCTCCTTGTTCGTGGCCGGCGCCAGGGCCGGCCCGTCAGTCCCAGCGATCGCCAGTCCCTCCGGCGTTGGCGTCAGCGGCAGCAGGTTCATCGGCGGCGAGCCGATGAAGCCGGCGACAAACATCGTTGCTGGGCGATCATACACCTCGGCCGGCGGCGCTGCCTGTTCCATGCGCCCGGCACGCAGCACGACGACCTGATCCGCCATGCTCATGGCCTCCGTCTGGTCGTGCGTGACGTAGATCATGGTCAGGCCCAACCGCCGCTGGAGCGCCACGATCTCACGCCGCATCTCGGCCCGGAGCTGGGCGTCGAGGTTCGAGAGCGGCTCGTCCATCAGGCAGACGGGCGCCTGGGCCACGATGGCCCGGCCGAGGGCCACACGCTGCTGCTGTCCGCCGGAAATCTGCGACGGCTTGCGGCCGAGCAACTGGCGGATGCCCAGCAGGTCCACGGCCTGGGTAAGCCGGCGATCACGCTCAGCGCGAGGGACGCCTCGGGCCTTCAGGCCGAACAGGATGTTTTCGGCGACCGACAGATGGGGAAACAGCGCATAGGACTGGAACACCATGGCGACGCCGCGCGCGGCGGGGGGCAGGGTGGTCACGTCGCGGCCGCCGATGCGGATGCGTCCCGACGACGGCAGGTCCAGCCCGGCGATCATCCGCAGGCAAGTGGTCTTGCCGCAGCCGGAGCCACCCAGGAGCACGGTGAACCCGCCGCCCGGGACGGTGATGCTGACGCCATCCAGGACCAGGGTCTGGCCAAACGACTTGGTCAGGCCCTGCAGGTCGAGAGCGGGTCCGGCGGCGATGAATGGGATCGAATCCGTCATCCGGGAAGGGGCTTGTATGATACTGGGGCAGATTACCCGCTCCCGGCGGCGGGTGCGAGCGGGTTGACCGGCATGCCAGCGCCGCTTATCACCCTCGCCCGGGCGAATGGGTGCGTAGCTCAGCGGCAGAGCACCGTCTTCACACGGCGGGGGTCACAGGTTCAATCCCTGTCGCACCCACCATCGGGTGGGCACCCGGAATTACCCTGCCGCCAAGGGCCTGCATCGGGTGCGGTGTAATCGCCTCACCGATGGATCTCGCGACCATATCCTTAGACATCGGTGCGGGCCCGGGTCGTCGTCCCATAGGTTCCATCCTGCCTGACGAAACAACTATTGCGACGGCTGAGCGCAATGCAGATGACGATAGAGATCTACGTAGTGGCGAAGCATGGCGGCCGTCGACTAAACTCGGCCCGAGTTTCTTGCCCATAGTGTTGCAGCCGCTCGCCAGACGGCGACGCGGTGATTTACACAAGGGGGATCATAGCTCCTCCTCGTGGTCGGTCCAGCCGGGTTCCGGGCGGTCGACAAGGTCGGGCTCCAATCCGCCGATCATGGTCAGATCAGCGATCGGCGTGCCGTCGTCGGCGATAGAGACGATGTCGATATAACGCATGCCGAAGCGAATATCTTTCGGCAGGTAAACATGGAAATCGTGCACGATGGTCGCCAGGGTCGGGTCGCGGGCCTCGACAATGACAAAAATCTGCGCATGGGTGGCGATGGTCTGCGCCTCATCGTAGCCATGCAGCGGACTGCGTTCATCGAGGACATGCATCAATGTCCAGGTGAGCGGGAAGATCGGCACGTGTGCTCGTTCCAGGCGCAACTCCTGTGCGCGGCGGACCACCTTGCCCGGCGCGATTGTCGTGGCGACCAGGAGATTCAGCGATGCGGTTGCGTTTGACAGCACCGTCGCCCGGGCGTTTCCGAGCCGTACCATCAGCGTAGGCTTGCCATTGTGCATTGCCACGACGGCATTGGGAGCGAAGATGAGCTTGGCCTGCGGGCGCGAAAACCGGACGAAGGTGAGCCCGGTGAGGATGGCGATGAAGGCAACTCCGCAGATGATCTCGGCGGTCGCGACGGAACGGCCGTAGAGGGTTGCCGGATACATATCGCCATAGCCGACGGTGGCCAGGGTCTCGATGCTGAAGAAGAATGCATCGGAGAATTGATGTGGGCGGGCGTTGGCAATGGAGCCGGGAACCAGCCAGAACAGCGTGGCAAAGATGAGGTTCGCCAGCAGATAGAGCGAGAGGAGAAGCGCGAGGAATTGCGGCCAGCTCAGCGCGATGGCGAGATGGTAGGGATCGCGCAGGTCGAAGCGCGCAACTCCTTTTTTCTGGACCTCGTAGGCGCCGAGGCGAATCCGCGTGGACCTCTCGCCGGGCAGGCGTCGGATTCGAATGCGAGGATCGCGCCGAAGGTGCATGCGTGGGTTATGCCGATTGCGAGAGGACGTTGCACGTCATAGCAAAGGCCAGGAGTGTGGGCAGAGCTTGCGGCGTGGCCGTGGCGGAGGTAATTGCGGACGCCAGATGGTTGATGTTGCAGCAAAGACGTGAATGGTCCGTGGAAAATTCAACGCCGAGACACGGAGGCACGGAGCAGGCGACCAGGTCGGTTGCGAGGTTGGCCGGGTGATCGCGGAAGCTCAGCGTGATCTCCGCGTGATCTCCGCGCTCCGTGGTGAAGCTTTATTGTGCTTGTCGTTTGCGGGGTCAGGACGCGGATTGCCGGGGAAGGATGGTGCGGAGAATGGCGTGTCGGCGGAACTTGGGGCGAAGCGTCGCGGGAGTTGCAGTTGCAGCGGGGCTGGTGTGTGCCGGAGCGGGGTGCACGCAACTCCAGCAGCGGCCGACGGCGACGGCAACATCGAGCGTGAACGCGGAGATCGCACAGGTCGAGCAGCGGACCACGCCGATCCAGACGCCGATCACGTTGCGCGTGCGGCCGGAGGGGCACGTGGTCCTGCATACGGAAACGAGGCTCGATACAGGCCGAAAGGCCGTGGACCGGTCGGCGACGATGAAGGTTTCCTTTGTAAGAGCGGGGGAATCGCTGCGGTTCGAGGGCAATATCACGCGAGTGAGCGCGGCGGGGACCGTCGTGTCGTGTGGCGCTCAGCCGGTCTTGGGCTTGCGGGTTGACGTGGACCAGAGATGGAACGCGCGACGGGAGTGGGTAGACCATACCCGCGGTTGCGCCGCGAGCGACGGGGAGGCGTCAGGCAACGACGCGTTCGCCACGTTCATTCTTCCTTCCGATGGCGTTACGACAGGCGATTCGCTCCGGCGCGTGCGCTATGTTTCGCGTGGCGAGTCGCCGGCGGGCGATGTGCGCGGCATCGTGGCGGGCCTGGCCGACTGGCACGGATATTCGGTCGTGGTTCTGCGCCTGACCGGGTGCAGGCGCGCGGAGGTGGACAAGGTCCCGGTGTCGCTCTGCCCGCAAGGGGTCGCATTGATCGACATCGCGTCGGGACTGCCGATCGGCGTGCTGGAAACGGTGAGCGCGAACGCCAACGGGCATCCGATCACGATAACAACTCGGGTTTACCCGAGCTGACGCGGTTCTGGTTACGAATGAAGCGGACTTGCCAGGGCCGGACAGACCCGCTCTTGATCCGGTGCGGCCCGGCGGGTACGGGCAGGGCATGGCGGAACAGCTCAGCACGGACGTAGCGATCATCGGGGCCGGCCCGGTGGGGCTGTTCGCGGTGTTCGAGCTGGGGATGCTCAAGCTCTCCAGCGTGGTGGTCGACGCGCTGACCGAGAGCGGCGGGCAATGCGCGGCGCTGTATCCGGACAAGCCAATCTACGACATCCCCGGCCATCCGATGATCCAGGCGGGTGAGCTGGTGGCCGCGCTGGAGCGCCAGATCGCGCCGTTCCATGCGCCCCGTCTGCAGGGGCGGCGGGTGGAGGGGCTGACCGGCGAAGCGGGGGATTTCCGGCTGATGACGGATGCGGGCGACACGATCCACGCCAAGGCGGTGATGGTAGCGGCGGGGGTCGGCGCATTCGGGCCCAACCGGCCGCCGGTGGACGGCCTGGCCGCATACGAGGCGAGCGGCGCAGTGCGCTACTACGTGCGCCGTCGCGAGGAGCTGCGCGGAAAGCGGGTGGTGATTGCCGGAGGCGGCAATTCGGCGGTGGACTGGGCGCTGGCATTGCAGGACATCGCCCAGGTGGCGGTGGTGCATCGGCGGGCGAAATTCCGCGCGGCACCGGAGAGTGCGGCGCAGCTTGCGGAAGCGGCGGCGGGTGGCGCGATCGAGATGGTGGTGCCGTATCAACTGCATGCCTTGCACGGGGCGGCCGGGGTGCTGGCGGAGGTCGAGGTAGCCACCTTGCAAGGCGAGACCCGGCGACTGCCGGCGGACGTATTGCTGGCGTTCTTCGGGCTGGCGATGGATCTGGGGCCGATCGCCGGATGGGGGCTCGATCTGGAACTGCACCATGTGCGGGTGGATCCGGCCACGTGCCAGACCAGTGTTCCGGGGATATTCGCGATCGGCGATGTGGCCACTTACCCGGGCAAACTGAAGCTGATCCTGCAAGGGTTCAGCGAGGCGGCGGTAGCAGCGCACGCGGCATTCGCGGTGGTGCATCCGGGGCAGGCACTGCATTTCGAATATTCGACCACAACAGGTGTGCCAGTGGTGTGATGGCAGGCGGCGGACGCGTTCAATCTATTCGTGTGCCGGCGGGGCGGGTTTTGTCGCGAGTGGAACATAGGTTCTCGCTTGCGAGGGAACGACAATAGCGGTCACTCACACGGTCCCGGAATTGAGGAGATTCCAGCCGGACGCGATCCGCTCTATACTCCCGGCAGCGAAACGGCAGGCCGGCATGGCAGACCAACAGGACGACGACGCATTGTTCGACCGGCTGGCGAAGAGCCTCGACGCGGTCCGGTATGATGCCGAACTGGCGCGGACGGGGGGAGCCGCCGGAATCACGGCGAGCGTGACCCGGGCGGAGACGGAGCTAAGCAGGATTGCGGCCGAGGTGGCGGAACTGCGCCGGCGCGTGGACGCGCAGGAGCGCTCGGCGGCTGCGGGCGCGAGTGCCGTCGCGCAGTCGGCGGCCGATATGCGATCGTTGCGCGAGTCTGTGGAATTGCTGTCCCGACGGGTCGAGGCGCATGAGGCGCGGCTGGCAGCCCGCGAACGGCGCCTGTCGTGGCCGGTCGGGCGGATCGCCCCGCTGATCGTGCTGGTCGTCGTGATCCTCGCTGGTGCCGCCGCCTGGGCCAGTTTTGGCCTGCGGCCGACACCGCGCGAGCTGGCTGACCGTTTCACCACCCGGGTTGCGGAGCTGGCGGGCTACCAGCCGCCGCCGCGGATCGAACCGGCTTCGGTGTCGCCTCCCGAGCCGGCTTCGCTGGCGCCCGCGGCGGCTCCGCCGGCTGTCCCGCCGAGGTCGGCTTCGTCCACGGCCCCCTCGCTCGCGTCCGATGCACGGCCCGCGGCACCGGGACCGGCTCCGACGCCATCCGTGGCGGTGCCCGCGCCGGCAGCGGTGCCGGCGCCAGGGCCAGCACCGTCGGCCGCTGCGACGCCGGCGGTGGTGCCGCCGGCTGCCGTCACACCGTCGCCCGTTGCTCCGCCGCTAGCCTCGGGGAGTGAAGTGGCGTCCGTCGCGCCACCCGTCCCGTCGCCGGGGGAGAACCCGCCGTCCCTGACATCGCAAACGATCGATGCGGCGAATCACGCTCCGGCCGAGATGTCGCCGGCGAAGCCGGCGCAGCAGGTGCTGCTTCGGGCCACGGCGGATTTCCTGGGTCGAGATACGCCAGAAGAACGGACGCACGCTGCTGCGTCGGACCATGAGGCCGGGCGATACGTGGCCGATTCCCGCCGACCCGACATTGCTGCTCAACAGCGGCAACGCCGGACGTCTGGAGCTGGTGGTGGACGGCGTGGCGACGCGGCTGGTGCCGACAAAGAACGGCATGGTTCACGATCTGCCGCTGGACCCGGAGTTCATCGCGGCCGACCTGCGGTCGCATCCGTAAACGTCGGTCCCCCAGCTCAATTATACCGGCAGGCGCGCTAACTCACCTATCGTCATTCCCACGGAAGAGCTGTGACGCAACACGGCGATCCTCGTCCAAGCCCGAACGGACCTATCCCTTCACCAGCTTTGTGAAATCCGACCACTGCTCGACGCGGAAGGCGCGGATGTCGCGCACGGACGGCGGGAACCACGGCAGCGCCTTGAGCGCCGTGATCGCGCCGAACAGGTTCGCCAAATCTTCCGAGGGCCCAAATCTTCCGAGGGCGTCGTGTAGAGGCTGCCTTGCACCCGGTTGAATCCGAAATCGGCAAGCGTGCGGCCGATGTCGGCGTAGGCTTGCGACACCCCTTTTTGTGTGGTGCTGTGCGGTGTCAGCAACCACGAGATCGAAGGCAATAGCGAACATCAGCGTTCCCGTGGGTCGTCCAGAATATCGGTGAAGCGGTAATCCACTTCCTCGCCGGACTCGACCACGCGCACGCGCATCATGCGATCTGGTCCGGCAGTTCCTTGCCGATGCCGATGATCTCATGCACCGGGCCGACGGGGCCGAAGCGCCGCCATGTTCCGAGCAAGCTCTGAGGTTCGGGGAGCATCGAGGTGTCCGTGGGTGGTTCAGCCATCAAAGCATTATAGCATAGAACGCAACCCGGCGCAGCGATGCGCGCGCCACGCCAGACCGGACGCAGTCTGCCGCTGTAGCCTTCGTCCGTGACGCGAATCACTTGATCCGGCAGGTTAGGTAGCCACTGGACCGAGTTGCGGCCCGGTGGCGTGTCAACCATTCTGCGGAGAACAGCCCCAGAAACAGCAGACCCCGCTAGGAGCGCTGCTGCATACTGGCAGAGCCGGGAATCTCGATTGGTGTGGCAACCGCGAGAATCCCCACTGGAACCGCCCGACGACCCTCCGACGGTATTGACGGCATCAGCCGGCGAAGAGGGGACTTTCGGGAAGGCGGGCACCGCCGTCGACGACGATGGTTTCACCCGTGATGTAGCTCGACTCGTCGCTGGCGAGGAACACCATCGGGCCGGCGATTTCCTCCGGGCGGCCGAGACGTTTGGCCGGGATGAAGTGCGAAATACGCTCGGCGCCGAAGCGGGCCTTGAGCCCTGACAGACCCGGCGTGTCGATGTAACCGGGTTCAATGGCGTTCACGGTGATGTTGTCCGCGGCCAGCTCGATGGCGGCAGTATGAATGAAACCGGTGACCGCCGCTTTGGATACGGCATAGGCGCCGGAGCCGGGCATCGAGACCTTCGGGCCAGTGACCGACGAGGTGACGATGATGCGTCCGGCGCCTTGCTTGCGCATGTGCGGCAGCGATGCCTGGGTGAGCGTGAAGCACGCTTTCACGTTGACGTTGAACAGCCTGTCGAGGGTTCCAAGGTCCATCTCCTCGATGCTGCTGCGGCCGAAGGCGGCGGCGTTGTGAACCATGATGTCGAGCCGGCCGCAGGTGGCGGTGGCCTCGTCAACCATGGCGCGAGTGGCTTCGTGGTCGGCGATATCGACCTGCCGAAGGATCGCCTTGCCTCCTTCGGCCTGGATCAGGAGCGCTGTTTCCTCACCATGTGCGGCCGTCCGCGTGGCAATGACGACGACGGCGCCTTCGCGCGCGAAGGCGATCCCGATGGCGCGGCCGATGCCCTGGCCAGAGCCGGTAACGATGGCGACTTTTCCGGTGAGCCGGGTGCCCATGAGATGTCCTCCTCCTGGTAATGTCGTTAACAACGAATCACAAGATGCTGGCGAGGGTGCGCCGCGACGACGCCGCTATTTGAGGCTGTGCAGATAGGCGGCGACGGCGGCGGCATCCGGCTCCGACATCCGGTATGCCGGCATCGGCGGCAGGGGCGGGGATTTGCCCAGGCGTTCGCCGGTTTGCAGAAAATGCACGAGCTGATCATTGGACCAGCCGGGTGGTCCGCCGGCAATCGGCGGCGCATAAGGGGAGAACGGCATCGCGTGCATCGGCCGGAAGCCGATCGATCCGCCTTGCAACAATTGCGATGCGATCGGCCGTCCCTGCGGGTCGCGCGGCGTGTGACAATTGCCGCACAGTCCCAGGTGCTCGAAAATGTATTGCCCGTGCTGCAGGTCGGGCGGAGCCGGCTGCGCCACAGTGGGAACGGGACAGGCGACGCACACCGCGAGGAGCAGTATCCAAAGCATATCGACGCGATCCAGGTTCACTCCGATTCGCTATCATTGCGAAACGGCGCGCCCTCCGCAAGCGCCGTCATTTCGGCGCTGATCTGCGGCCGCTCCGCGTCCAGCGAGTGGGCGACCGCCCGGCGCAGGCCTGCATGCGCGATCCAGTGCGCCGAATAGGTTGGTTTCGGAAGATATCCGCGCTGGATCTTGTGGCGGCCCTGGGCGCCGGCTTCGACCCGTTGCAACCCGTGGTCGATCGCCCACTCGATCGCGCGGTAGTAGCAGAGCTCGAAATGCAGGAACGGCCAGTCGCCGCGGCAACCCCAGTTGCGGCCGTACAGTGCGTCATCGCCCGCCAGATTGAGCGCACCGGCAACCGGTCTGCCGGCATTCTCGGCCAGCATCAGCACCACCCGGTCGCCTAGCCGTTGGCTCAGCAGCGAGAAGAAACGCCGCGTCAGGTACGCGCTGCCCCATTTCCGGTCCACGGTGGAGGTGTAGAACCGGTAGAACGCGTCCCAGTGCCGCTCGGTAATGTCGGCACCGGACAGCGCGAGAAAGGTCAGGCCGGCGGCATTCGCGTCCCGCCGTTCGCGGCGGATGACCTTGCGCTTGCGCGATGAAAGCGCCGCCAGGAAATCCTCGAAGCTGGCGTAGCCGGGATTGTTCCAATGGAACTGCATGCCGATGCGTTGCAGCCATCCGACTTCAGCCAGCGCGGCCCATTCTGGCTCGCTACAGAAGGTGACGTGCACCGAAGACAGGTCCAGCTCGCGGCACGCCTGAATCAGCGCGGTGCCGAGCAGCTCGAACGAGACGCCGGCGCGGCACAGCAGCCGCGATCCGGGAACAGGACTGAACGGCACGGCGACCTGCAGCTTCGGGTAGTAATCACCGCCGGCTCGCTCCAGCGCGTGCGCCCAGCCATGGTCGAACACGTATTCGCCGTAGCTGTGCGACTTGGCGTACATCGGTGCGACGGCGACGATCTTGCCGGCCGGGTCGCGCAACACCGCGTGCTGCGGCAACCAGCCGGTGCGGGCATTGGCTGATCCGCTGTCTTCCAGGGCGCTCAGGAAGGCGTGGCTGACGAACGGATTGCCGGTGCCGGCACAGACGTCCCAGTCGGCCGCCGGCACTTCGGAGATGGCGGCGTGCAGCGTCAGGGTGAGCGCGGAAGATCCGTCGGGCATGACGGCGGCCTATGCCAGCTCGAACATGCCCTCCACTTCCACCGCGGCATCCAGCGGCAGGGCGGCGACGCCGATCGTGGTGCGGGCGTGGCGGCCGGCCTCTCCGAACACGGCCACGGCGAGATCGGAGGCGCCGTTCATGACCCGTGCATGGTCGGTGAAGCTGGCGCGTACTGGCGATGAAGCCGCCGAGGCGCACCACGCGGCGGACACGGTCGAGATCGCCGCCGGCCGCTATCTTGAGATGCGCGAGCACGTTGATGAAACAGCGCTGGGCGGCGCGCTGCCCGTCTTCCACGGAGACGTTGTCGCCGAGTTTCCCCTGCACCGACACTTTGCCATCGACCGCCGGCAGCTGGCCGGAGATCACCACCAGACTGCCGGTGATGACATAGGGCACATAGGTGGCGATCGGTGGCATCGGCTGCGGCAGGGTGATGCCGAGTTCCGCCAGTTTAGCTTCGATCAATCCGGCCATCGGAGTCTCCGTCAGGGCTGCGGGCGGATGCTATCGCTCCTGCGGGTGGCGCGGGAGGGGGGAGGGGCGAAACCGCCAAACGGGCCGGTAGATGACGCAAATGAGGTCTCGACGGCGGCCTCGTCCACGCGCTATCTGGGCAACGAGGCAAAACTGGCGCGCCGGGTGCAAACGCATTCGGCATAATGGGAGACGATCTAATGGAAGGCAGGATCAGGTCCGCTCTGGGCCGGCGCACGCTTATGAAGGCTGGCGCCTCGCTGGGGGCGATGGCACTGGCGGCGCCGCCAATCATCAGCGCCCGCGGCGAGGAGCCGATCAAGCTCGGCTTCATCGACCCGCTGACCGGCGCCTGTCGGCGCTGGCGCAGACGGAGGTGCAGGGCGCGAAATACGCGGTCGGCGAGATCAACCAGAAGGGCGGCGTTCTCGGGCGCCAGCTGCAGCCTGCTGGTCGAGGATTCGGCCAACGATGTCGGGCACCGGCGTAGAGAAGGCGCTGAAGCTGATCAACCGCGACAAGGTCAATGTGATCTATGGCGACGTCAACTCGGCGATTGCGTATGCGATGTCGCAGGTGACCAGCGAGCACAAGATCTATCAGATCGTGCCAGGCGGCCACACCGACCCGATCACCGGCGTTCGGCGTGCAAATGGAACGTGTTCCGCATCTGCAACACGACCAGCATGGACGCCAATGCCGTCTCCGGGGAACTGATCAAGCGTTTCGGCAAACGCTGGTATTTCATTACGCCGGATTACGCTTATGGCCACACGTTGCAGGAAGGGTTCATCAAGAACCTGAAGAAGGCCGGCGGCGAATATCAGGCCGACATGCTGCCGATCAGCAGCAGCGACTTCTCGGCCAGCCTTATCAAGGCCAAGGCGTACAAGCCGAACGTGCTGCTGAACAACATGGGCGGGCTGGCGCAGATCGACTGCATGAAGCAGTTCGTGCAGTTCGGCATGGACAAGGAAATGGCGCTCGGCGGCGCGCTGTTCGAGCTTGAAAGCATCGTCTCGGTGCCGGCGCAGGCGCAGACCGGCTGGTGGGACATGGAATGGTGGTGGAACCAGCCGGACGTGCCGCACGTCGCCGAATTCAATGAGGGCATCAAAAAGATGTTCGGCGTGCCGGCGGCATCGGCGCGTCACTGGTTCGGTTATGTCGGCATAAATACGTTCCGGCTCGCGGCCGAGGATGCCAAGAGCCTGGATGCCATCAAGCTCGCGAAAGCGACCGCGGGAATGACATTGCCGCCGGAGATCGCCTTGCAGTCGGGCAAGGTCGACCTACCGCGAAGGTGACCACGAACTGATGCCGGGCATTTTCGTGGGCCAGGTGCATCCGCCTCAAGGCGACCCGGCGAATGTGTTCACCGTGGCCAACGTCGTACCGGGCGAGGAAGCGGACAGGGCCAGTCTCCGACACCGGGTGCAAGATGACCTGGCCAACGGCTTAGAGCGTGATCGCTTGAGGCTGAGGGTCCGAAGGCGTGAATCACGCTCTCAGACCAAGAAACTAGAACATGAGCGCTTCGTCTTGAAGCGATCATGTTCTAGAGCGCAAATCAATCCCTCACCCGGTTTGCTCCGCAAACCGACCTCTCGCGCCAAGCGGGAGAGGTAGGGGGTGACCGGGGGAGGCAGATGCTGACGCTGGTTCTGTTCAATGTGTTCAACGGGATCATCATTGGCCTGTTCTATGTGCTGATGGCGCTCGGGCGTGGCGCTGATCCTGAACCTTTCCAACGTGATCAATTTCGCGCACGGCAATTTCCTGGCGCTGGGCGGCTATTTCGCCTTCGTGCTGGGGCCGGTCATCGGCTACTGGCCGGCGCTGCTGATAGCGCCGCTGTGCGTAGCGCTGATCGGCCTGATCCTGGAACGCACCATCATCCGCCGCGTCTATGCGCGCGACCCGGTGTATAGCCTGCTGCTGACGTTCGGACTGGCCTTCATCATCCAGGACGTGTGCCGCTCGATCTGGGGATCGAACGGGCTGCCGCTGAGCGTGCCGGCGGTGCTGGGCCAGCCGCTGAGCAGCCAGTTCTTC
Source organism: uncultured Pseudomonadota bacterium (assembly GCA_963810715.1). Taxonomy (GTDB): domain Bacteria; phylum Pseudomonadota; class Alphaproteobacteria; order Acetobacterales; family Acetobacteraceae; genus DATDIC01. Next base: position 95,007 of record CAWEOZ010000013.1, read on the forward strand.
TTTCTCACCGGCTACCGGCTGTTCCTGATCGTGGTGGTCGTCGTCGCGGTGGCGGCGCTGTTTTTGTTCCTGCGCTTCTCGCGCATGGGCATCCGCATCCGGGCCGGCACGCTGGACATGGAAACCGTCGCCGCACTGGGGATCAACGTGCGCTGGCTGCGCTCGTTCAATTTCGCGCTTGGCATCTTCCTGGCCGGGCTGGCGGGCGTGCTGGCGGGCGGACAGATCGGGCTCAATCCGAACATGGGCGACGATCTGCTGTTGCCGAGCTTCATTGCCATTATCGTGGGCGGCGTCGGCAGCCTGACCGGCACGTTGATCGGCGGCGTGCTGATCGGGGTGGCTGCGGCGGTGACCACGGTGTTCTTCCCTTCGGGAAACGAGGTGGTGATCTACGTGATCATGACCCTGGTGCTGCTGGTCCGCCCGCGCGGACTGATGGGTGAAGAGGGCATGCTGACATGAGCACCACCACGGTCGGTGCGGTGTTCGATCGGCCAGCCCGCGGCAAATGGGTGTGGACCGCGGCGCTATGGCTGGTCCTGCTCACGGTTCCGCTGTGGGTCGGCGCCGTCGGCGGCTACACCGCGCTGGCCTCGCGGGTGCTGATCTTCGGCCTGGCCGCGATGGGGCTGAACTTCCTGCTGGGCTTCACCGGCGTGATGAGCTTCGGCCACGCCGCCTATTTCGGGCTGGGCTGCTATGGCGCCGGGCTGACGCTGCGCTATATCGCGCCGAGCACGCCGCTGGCGGTGCTGATCGGGATCGTGGTGGGGACGCTCGGCGGGGCGCTGTTCGGAGCGCTGATCGTGCGGCGACGTGGTGTGTATTTCGCCATGCTGACGATCGCGTTCGGGCAAATCTGCTACTATATTGCCTATAGCTGGAACGATTTCACCGGCGGCTACGATGGGTTGCGCGGCTTTCAGCGTCAGGCGATCGGACCGCTGGATATCCAGCACAGCGGCAATGCGTTCTATTACTTCGTGCTGGCTGTGTTCGCCGTGGCGGTGGGGCTGATGGCGCTGCTGCTGCGGTCGCCGTTCGGCCGCACCCTGATCGCCATCCGGGAGAATCAGCGCCGGGCCTTGTTCCTCGGCATCTCCGTGGAGCGGCATATCTGGCTGTCGTTCACGGTGTCCTGTTTCTTCACCGCGATCGCCGGAGCGCTGTACGCGCTGCTGAACAATTTCGCCGATCCCAGCACGCTGAATTACGTGATGTCGGGCGACATCGTGATCATGGCGGTGATGGGCGGCATGCGCAGCTTCTGGGGGCCGTTGATCGGCGCCGCGATGTTCGTCGTGCTGCAGGACACCATCTCGTCGATGACAGTGAACTGGATGAGCTGCATCGGACTGATCTTCGTGGTGGTGGTGCTGTTCTTCCCGCGCGGAATACTTGGTTTCATTCGCCGCCGGGCAGCCGCATGAGCCTGCTTGAGGTGCGCAACGCCAGCAAGGCATTCGGCAACCTGATCGCCGTCGACGGCGTCTCATTGAGTGTTGAGCAGGGCGAGCTGCGCGCGATCATCGGTCCGAACGGCGCCGGAAAGACCACGTTCTTCAACCTGATCACCGGTTTTTTCGCGCCGACATCCGGGCAGATATTGCTGGACGGCAAGGACATTACCGGCGTGCCGGCGGTGCGGCGCGTGGCGATGGGCATGGCGCGCACGTTCCAGGTGACCGAGATATTTCCGGAGCTGACGATCCGCGAGAATATCCGCATCGCGGTCGAATCGGCGGACGGATTCCGGCTGCGGCCCTGGCTGAGCCGGCGCGACGCCGAGCGTGTCAGCGACCGGATCGACGAGATGCTGATCGCGACGCGGCTGACCGAGCATGCAGACCGGCTCGTAGGAGAATTGGCGCATGGCGACCAGCGTTCGGCCGAGATCGCCATGGCGCTGGCGCTGCGCCCGCGCCTGCTGCTGCTGGACGAACCGACCGCCGGGATGGGCGAGCAGGAGACCTTCCAGGTGGCCGGGCTGATCCGCCGGCTGCACCGGCACACCGGCTATACGATCGTGCTGATCGAGCACGACATGCGCGTGGTGTTCAATTTGGCCGACCGGATCATGGTGCTGGACCAGGGACGCTTGCTGGCGGAAGGAACGCCGGAAGAGATCGCCACCGATCCGGCGGTGCAGGCCGCCTATCTGGGAGGTCGCGGCATGAACGCGGTGGAGGCCCAGGGCCTGAATACATACTACGGCAAGAGCCACATCCTGCATGACGTCGGGCTGACGGTGCCGGAGGGGCAGATCACCACGTTGCTCGGGCGAAACGGGGCTGGCAAGACCACCACGCTGCGCAGCCTGGTCGGGCTGACGCCGGCGCGCAGCGGGCGCGTGACAGTGTTCGGCAAGGAGACGACGCGGCTGCCGCCGTTCCGTATCGCGCAGCTCGGTGTCGGGTACGTGCCCGAAGGGCGGCGGATCTTTCCCAACCTGACGCTGGAGGACAATCTGCGGGTGCCGCTGGAACGGCCCGGCCCGTGGACGATCGAGCGGGTCTACCGCACCTTTCCGCGCCTTGCCGAACGCCGGCAGAATCGCGGACGGCAGCTTTCGGGCGGCGAGCAGGAGATGCTATCGATCGCCCGGGCGCTGCTGATCAATCCGAGACTGCTGATCCTGGACGAACCCTCGCAGGGGCTGGCGCCGCTGATCGTGCAGGAGGTGTTCCGCATCGTGGCCGGCATGCGCAGCGAAGGCATGTCGGTGCTGCTGGTGGAGCAGAATGTGCGCGCGAGCCTGGAGATCGCCGACCAGGCATTCGTGCTGGACCACGGCGTGATGGCATGGTCGGGGGCGGCGGCAGAGCTGGCGGCGGACGAGGAGCGGATTCAGTCGCTGGCGGGCGCTTCGGCGGAGGAATGGCGGTTCGAGGACGCGCTGACGGCGGAGGAGAGCGTGGCGTTGAGCCACCAGACCGTTGGGGCGGGTTAACGCGACGGGCTGGTTCACGGCCATCTGAAAGCATTTGTCACGGCATCCCGAACGGCGATATAGGGCCAGCATCGAACGCCGGGAGCGGGGTAATGTCGAACCTTGCGCAATCTGCGTGGGTCAAGAATTTCCTCGGAGTGGAGGTGGCGAAGCCGGACGGTAGCGGCTTTTCGCCGGAAACCGCGGCGTGGGCGAGCGGGATTGATCTCGCCAAGGCCCGGCAGGGCAGCGTGATCAAGTCCGGTGCGTTCGGTACCGTGAGCTGGGTCGATCAGGCGCCGCCATCGCCGGGTAAAACGAAGCCACCGTTGCTGGTGATGAAAGTGCCAAGCGGCGCGGGATCGCGTGCCGAGCTGGAACACGAGGCGGCGTTCTACAGCAAGGCGGGGGATCATCCGAACCTGCCGAAATGCCTGGGCATGCGCGAGGTCGAGGGAACGACCGGCCTGGTCATGGAAGGTATCAAGGGCAAGGACATGAGGGGCGCCATCGACATGATGCGCTCGCAGTACGAGAGTGGGAAGCTCAGTCACGGGCAGTTTTATGGTGCGCTGCAGTATACGGTCGGGCAGATGCTGGATACGATCGAGCATCTGCGCGAACATGGTATCGTCCATAACGATATCCGGCCCGACAATGTGATGATCGAGGAGGCGACCGGCGGGATCAGACTGGTGGATATGGGCGTGGCGGTGGAGGCCGGGCAGGCCGCCGGCAAGCAGCCGGTGTTTGCCGGCAGCGTTTCGCCTGACCGGCTGACCGGCAAGGTCGATAGCCAGGCATGATGTGTTCGGCGCCGGTGCGAGTGCGTACCAGGCGGCCGAAGGGGACCGGTTCCGCTACCACGGGACGGGGACGCCGGACACGAACGACCTGAAGGGATTCGCGGAGCGGGACGCGTCCGGGGCATTCACGAAGCAGGCTCTGCGTCCTGCCGATGCGGCCAATCCGGCGTTCAGGATGGTTGGCGCGCCGGGCGCCGGTGGCGGCGCGATGAAGGGGACGGTGGCGCAGAGGGTGCCTGGGCGGTTCGGGGCGGATACCGCCTATACCGATTTCATCAATCGGATGATGGATCCGGATCCGAAGAAGCGGCTGAGTCCGACCGAGGCTCGCAATCATCCGTTCCTGGCTGATCCGCTGCTGAACGAGGCTGGTGCCAGGGAGGTGTTGAAGCGGGTCCTGGCGCCGAAGCCGCCGGCAGGGCAGCCGCCCTCGAAGCGAGTGTATGACGACGACGGTCCGCCGGGTGGCAAGCGGCTTTACGACGATGACGGTCCGCCGGGTGGCAAGCCGGTTTACGACGACAACGGGCCGTCGGGTGGCAAGCGGGTTTACAACGACGACGGGCCGTTGGGTGGCAAGCGGCTTTACGACGATGACGGGCCGCCGGGTGGTAAGCGGGTTTACGACGACGACGGTCCCCCGGGCGAGAAGAACGTCCAGGGAGATGAGGAGCAGCATCCCACCGGTGTTGCCGGAAAACAGCAACCGCCGCCGTTGCCGCCGTTTACGGAGGCACTGCGCCAGAAGGGGGCTGCCAGGCGGGCGGCGGCAAAAAAGGCTGCAATGGAGCGGCCTCCGCCGCTGCCGCCGTTTACGGAGGCAGTGCGCCAGAAGGGAGCTGCCAAAAAGGCGATGAAGTCATCCGGAGGTCCGCCCAAGGGTGGGAGCTGACGCGGGGTTGAACGGCTCTGCGGTCTGGCGCGTCTCGGTGGAACAGGTCTTGGGTTGCATATGAAATTATGCAGGCGCGCGCCGACGCTCGACGCCACACCAGGCGGCGATGGTTAGCCCGATGACGCGGGTGACCTGGCGGAGCGAGTCGAGACCGACGCTTTCGTCGATGCCGTGAATGTTGTCGGAGTCAGGCCCGTAGCAGGTGGCCTGGGTATCCTGATACAGCCGATAGAAACGGGCGTCCGTCAGACCGGTGGCTGCGTAGTGGCGCAGCCTCTCTCCGGTCAGGTCTGCGTGCGTGGCCGCGACGAGACGCGAGATGTCCTGGTCCGGGGGGAAGGTGCAGCCGTCGGCCATGAAGCCCTTGAACTCGACCTGCGCCTTGGCACCGTTCAGGTCGCCGGCGGCGTCGGCGACCAGGCGTGTGATATCGTTGGCAACCTCCCGGCAGGAATGGCCGGGCATGACACCGACCCTCGATGACGGCGGCCATCTGGATTTCGGCGGCGGGCTGCAAGCCAGCGGCGGCGAGCGCGCGGAAGGCAGTTACGTAGGCGACGATACCGGCCTTCATGTCGGCGGCGCCGCGGCCAAACAAGCGGCCGTTGCGGATGGAAGGTTCGAAGGGCGGCGTGGTCCAGAGGTCAGGCGCGCCTTCCGGCACCACATCGACATGGCCTTGCAGCAGCAGGCTGCGGCCTTTGGTGTGGTTCGGGTGATGCAGGGCGATAACCGGGTCGCGGCCGATGTAGTCGATCAACGGTGGCGAGAAGCCGGGATGGTCTTGCAGGGCGTCGGGATTGACCGGGACGCGACGTGGCTCGAGGCCGAGGGAGCGATAGATGTCCTCCATCGCAGCGAGGCAGGATTGCTCGTGGCCGAGCAGGCTGCGATGGCGGACAAGATTGCATAAAAGCGCAATCGCGTCGTCCTGGAGCGAGTCGACTGATTGCAGGATGGCGCGGCGGATGGCGGGATCGAGCCGAATTGGGGTCATGGGCGGGTGGTGTAGGACGCGGAACGGAACCGGTCGATCACTTTGCCGGCTTGACGGCGTTCGACGCATACTCGGCCCAGGGTGCTGGGTCCGCGATCGAACGGGGTGACCAAATTGGCCGGCAACAGGTTCATCGGGATTTGCGCTGCATTGTTGGTCGCGTGCCTTGCGATCCGCTCCGGCGGCGCCCGGGCCGATACATTGGTGGTGTGCACTGAGGCGGCGCCCGACTTCCTCAATGCGCAGCTCAGCACGACGAGCTTCGATGTCTCCGAGCAGGTGTCCGACCGGCTGGTGGAGATCGAGCCGGGCGGGTCGGCGGTTCAGCCTGCGCTGGCGGGGTCCTGGACGGTTTCGCCGGACGGGTTGCGGTATGAGTTCAAGCTGCGGCACGGGGTGAAGTTCCAGTCCGACGCGCGGTTCACTCCGACGCGGGATTTCGATGCCGACGATGTCGTGTTCAGCTTCCGGCGCATGTTCGACACGACGAGCCCATTCTATAAAAGCGCCAACGGAAACTTTCCTGAATTCGTCGATCTGTTGGCGCCCGATCTGGCTTCGGTCACCAAGGTCAGCGACGACACGGTGGCGTTCACGCTGAAGGCGCCGAACGCGGCGCTGGTGCCGGCGCTGTCGATTCCGCCATTCTCGATCCTGTCCGCGGAGTATGCCGCCAGCGCTGGAAAAATCCGGCAAGCCGGAAGCGCTGGACACGGACCTGATCGGCACCGGGCCGTTCCAGATGGTGCAGTATCAGAAGGACATGCTGGTTCGGTTCCGCGCCTTCAAGGATTTCTGGGGCACGGCGGGCGGACAGGCGGGACGTGCCGCCAAGGTCGATAACCTCGTGTTCTCGGTGACGCCAAATCCGGCGGTGCGGTACGCCAAGCTGCGTACCAACGAGTGCCAGATCGCGCGCTATCCGAACCCCGCCGATCTGGCTGCGATCCGCGCCAACCCGGCGCTGCGCCTGCAGAGCGCGGATACCACGACGATCAATTACATCTATTTCCGGACGGATCAGAAGCCGTTCGACGACGAGCGTGTCCGCCTGGCGCTGGCGATGGCGATCGACATGCCGGATCTGGTGGCGGACGTGTTCCAGGGCGGCGGCCGTGCGGCGGCGGCGCTGGTGCCTCCCGCGCTATGGGGGCATGACGCGGCGTTGCAGCCGTACGGGTATGATCCGGCCAAGGCGCAGGCAGTTGCTGTCGGACGCCGGCTATCCGAACGGGTTCAGCACGGAGCTGTGGGCCATCCCGGTGGTGCGTCCCTATATGCCCAACGGCCGGCGCGCGTCGGAGATGATCCAGGCGGACTGGGCGAAGATCGGCGTGAAGGCGCGGATCGTTACATATGAATGGGGCGAGTATCTGCGGCGCATCCGCGACGGCGACGCGCCGGTGGGAATGCTGGGCGAGATCTGGGATTATCCCGACCCGAGCGAAATCATGCTGAGCTTCCTGTGCGGCGCGCCGGCCAACGCACCGCACTTTTGCAGCGATGTTTACGACAAGGCGGTGCGGGCGGCGAACCTGACCACCGACCGCGATACGCGTGCGCGGCTGTATGAACAGGCGCAGCAGGCGATGTACGACGATGTGCCGCTGGTCAGGCTGGCCGATGTGCGGGCGTACGTGGCGCTGCGGAAGAACGTGCAGGGGTTTCGGCCGAGTGTCCTCGGCAGCCAGCCTTATGGCGGGGTGTCGCTCGGACGATAGATACTGGCGACAGGTTGGTTCTGCAGAGCGGTCATCGCAGTCCAAGATATGCATGGGTCTGAATCGAGACGCGCCAGCCGAACCGGGTCGCTGCGTCGATGCACAGGCGCGTCGCCTTCGGACTGCGCGACAGCGGTTGCAGAAACACCGGCGCACGCGCCCCCGTGCTGTGCAGCAGCCGCTGCAGCGCAGTGACATCGGAATGATGACCGACCGGCATCTTGATCTCGTTGGCGCGGCATACAGCCTCGGCCAGCACGACACGACCTCCTGGCATATCGAGCTTCGGCGACACGGTCACGAACACCTCCGCCGGCACACGCGGCAGCTCGGTGCCTGAGGTCTCGACCTGCACTCGTTTGCCTGCCGCCAGCAGCGCCGAGGTCAAGGCCCGGAGATCATGCGCACATGGCTCGCCACCCGTGATGACGACCAGGCGTGCCTGATAGCCCGTCGCCAGCTTGGCGATCGTGGCGACATCCATGAACGCATAGCTTGCGCTTTCTCGCTCCTTGGCGAGCACCCCGGAGACGGCGATCGCCTCCGCCGGATCGAGCGGCCAGGTGTATTTCGTGTCGCACCACGGGCATCCCACCGTGCAGCCTTGCAGGCGAACGAACATCGCCGGCGATCCGGTGAGCGATCCCTCACCTTGCAGGCTTTCGAATATCTCGTTGATCGGGAGTTGTGCCTGCATGGCCGGAAGTGCCCCGGCGGCATGTTCGCGCATGTTCACCGCCGGTGTCGCCGTCGCAGGGAAGGTTGCATGTCGCTCATTCAATCTACCTTTGAGAATCTACCTCTGCACGCGCAGGACCGCATCGTGCAACAGGCTGGCGCACGCAATCAGATCCGGCTGGATTCCACGCCGAGGAGGCAGGCGGAACGGAACCACGCCCGAACTGAGAGGAGAGCCCAAACGCGCCCGGCACAACCCTTGATAATCATCGTCCTTAACTCGGGTGCCCACTATACCCGCTATGGTTACATCGGACATGCCCGCCCTATGACGTTGCGATAGAGTTACGGTAATGGTATCAGACCAAAGAGATATAATCACGGCTTTGTGATCTAAATGACCGGCGATTTATAATGCGCTACCGTCTTCTGCCGCGCCACTTTCGGAACGAAACCCGGAGGTGACGAAAATGTCCCGCAACAAGCGTGCCGCGTTAGCGCGTGTGAAAATCGAGAATGACGTCTCCAGGGTCAGCGGATATTTGCATCAAGGAACGGTTACGGCCCTGACGATACTTCTCCTGATCGCGCCCACACTGTCGGCCGTGGCATCGGATATAACCGTCATAGGCGGCGCCGGCACGAACGGCACAAACGGAGTGGGCGCCGGCAATCCCGGCACGGCGGGAGGTCCGGGCAGTCCAGCCGTCGCGACGAACAATCCAGGACCCGATGCGGCAAATTCCGCACACGCTTATGGGGGCAATGGAGGGTATGGCGGCAGCGGCGCAGCCGGCGCGGCGCCCAGCACCAATGGAGGAAACGCGGGCGCAGGCGGCGCAGGAGGGAGTGCAACAGCCACCACCGGGACATCGAGCGCGTCAGCGAGCGGCGCCAGCGCAGGCTCGACGGCGCAGGGTGGCGCGGGAGGACCCGCAGGCCAGCCCGGCGCCGCCAACGGCGGCCCGCACCAAGGTAATGGTGCCTCAGGTGGTGCCGGCGGCAACGCCAGCGGCGCGGCTACCACTTCGGACAGCGCCGGTTCTGCAACCAGCAATCTAAACGCGACTGGTGGGTCGGGCGGCGCCGGCAGCGCTGGTAACACCAGCGGCAATGGGGGCGCGGGCGGTTCGGCCGGCGGTTCCGCATCAGCCTCCAGCGGAACATCCTCCAGCTCCACCTCGGTTTCCATATCTGCTGGGAACGGCGGCAGCGCGACCGGCATCGGAGCCGCCGCTGGCACCGGCGGCGCAATCACAGCCTCGTCCGCTACGGCGACCAGCAGTTCAACCGGGAACGCCACCGCAACGCTGACGGCGTCGGGCGGCGACGGCGGCGGGGCAAGCAGCGGCGCGCAAGGCGGCAACGGAGCGTCGGCAACGCTGACCAACGACACGACCGGTTCAACGAATGGCGGCAATCTCTATCTTACCCAGACCGCCTATGGCGGGAACGGTGGCGCCGCCAGTGGCGGCGGAGCTGCGGGCACCGCAGGCACCGCCACATCGTCTCTATCGACAACCGACACGACCGCCAACCTGGTTGACAGCGTCGCCGCTGCGCATGGCGGCTACGGAGGCTCGAGCAGGTCACCGGCTCGAACAGTTCGGCCGGCGCCGCCGCGACGGCGTCCGACACCGCTTCCGGCAACAACTATGTTGAGACCACATCGGACAGCTATGGCGGCTACGGCGGCAGCAATGGCGGCGGAACCGGCGGCGGCAGTGGCGGCGCAGGCGGTGCGGCCACTGCGACCGCCAATTCCGCGACCACCAGCACGACCGATTACGCGCAGGCCTACGCCAATGCCACCGGCGGCAACGGCGGTACCGGCGAGTTGACGGGTAAGGCAGGCGGTGCCGGTGCTTCCGTATCCGGCTCGAGCGCCACTGCATCAACCGCGGGAGGCGCCGCGACGGCCGAAGTCATCGAGACCGCCGGCGCTGGTGGCAACGCTTATAGCGGAGCGAATGCCGGCAATGGGGGGAGCGCAACAGGCGGTTCAGCCCGTGCCACCACAACCGGGGCGACAAGTGCGACGGCGAGTGTCATCGAGTATGGCGGCAACGGTGGTTCTGCCTACAACAATGGCAACGCCGGCAACGGCGCGTCCACGACGCTCACCAATGCAGTCAGCGGCTCGACCAACAGCAGCACTCTCTATCTTACGCAGGACGCGTATGGCGGCAATGGCGGCTATTCCTCCGGTGGCGCCGCCGGGGCCGCTGGCGCCGCCACATCCACACTGACCACAACCGATACGACCAGCGCAGACTTGCAGCAGAATGTGGTGGCATACGGAGGCAGCGGTGGGGGTGGCGACACCAACACCACTGGGAAGGCGGGTGGAGCGGCCACAAGCTCGGCAACCGGCACCGGGGCTGCCCAGGTTAATCTGCAAAGTACGGCAACTGGAGGAAGCGGCGGATCAGATACCAGCGGCGGCGAGGGCGCCGCCGGCGGAGCCGGGGGCGCCGCGACGGCAAGCGTTACCGCGAAAACCACCAGCGTGGTGACTGCCAGCGTCACCGCCGGGGCCACCGCGGACGGAGGCAATGGCGGCAACGCGACCGGCGTGAACGGCACGGTACCCTATGTCGGCGGTGCCGGCGGCAAGGCGACGATCAAAACCGCCAGCGCCACCACCTCAGGAAATGGGGTCGTGAGCACGACAGCCAGTGCATCGGGCGGCAATGGCGGTTACGGCTACAACGGCGCCAAAGGAGGTGCCGGAGGTGCCGCATCGGCGGTCCAAACCTTCACGAAGAATCCGACCACCGGCGGCTCCGCGTACATCAACCAGAATGCTTATGGCGGCAATGCAGGCGGCAGCCAAAGCGGCCTGGCGGGCGCCGCCGGCGGCGGCACATCGACGCTCACCGTGACTGACACCAGCAGCAGTCTCGTTGACATGGAAACAACCGGCGATGGCGGCCCCGGCGGCAGCGCGCCGACGGGCACTGCCGGCGCCACGGGAAAGGCGACCACAACGCTGACCACAAGCGGCACCGTCGATGGTTATGCAAGTGGCAATGGGGGCGGGGGCGGGTCGGCCAACTACTACAACAGCGTGGCTGGCGCTGGGGGTAAGGGCGGGACCGGCACCGCGGCAGCAGTCGTTAAAACCAGCAATGCGACTGACAATGCTCTCGCTCAGGCAACCGTAACCGGTGGCAATGGCGGCTACGCCGAGGGGATCGGCAAGGTCGCCGGAGCCGGTGGAGGCATTTCGGGCAGCAAGGCTGCGGCGACCGCCCTGGGGGGCAGCGCAACAGCAAATCTCTACGCCACCGGTGGCAGCGGCGGCTACGGTTACAATGGCGCCAAGGGCGGGGCGGGGGGCGGCGTCACACTGACCAATCTCGTCACCGGCGCGAGCAATTCCGGAGCGATCAGCCTTACCCAACGAGCTACGGCGGGCAACGGGGGCGGCAGCGCGTCTTCCAGTTCCGGCGTTGGTGGAGCAGCGACGTCCACCCTCACGCAGACCACCTCCGATACGGGCGCGCTGACCGGGGCATCCGACGCTTACGGCGGCAATGGCGGTTCCAGCGGAACCAGCAGTGTCGGTGCGGCAGGTGGAGCGGCGACAGCTACCCTGACACTGACCGGCGATGGGACGGTCAATGGCAATTCGGATTATGCGGCAGGCGGCAACGGCGGCAGCTCGTCTACCGGAAGGGGCGGTGCTGGTGGGAAGGCCACAGCAACCGTGACCGCCACGACGGGCTCCGGCAACGGCACCGCTGACAGCTACGGCTATGCTATCGGCGGGAACGGTGGCACCGGAGCGACGGGCGGCGTGGGCGGTGCTGCGGTCACAACATCCACCGCGAACGCCTCGGCGGGCACCGGTCGGGCCACGGCCTCTGCCTCGGCGACCGGCGGCTTTACCGGCGGGACCTCGACACGGGCCGCGGCAACGCCAACCGCGACCGCCGTCACAAGCAACGGCGCCATCGCGCAGGCCAATTCTTACGCGACCGGCGGCAGCGGCACGGCAAAGGGGATAGCCAAGACGGCCGGGACCGTTGTCACCGGCGGCTCGAACTCTGGCCATCAACAGTCTCACGGCGACCTCCTCGGCCCCGGTCTTGGGCGGAGCCCAAGTGGAGTCCTACGCGGAGAACGGCACTGCTTATGGAGTCGATCACAGTTACAACGCGGAAGCCTACGCCGGCGGGGGTGCCAAGTTCGGCGGTCTCGGCCCAAATGTCGGAGCGGTGTTCAATGCCGCGCCCACTTTTGTGTTCGGCTCCGGCGCCATGGCAGCAGTCTCCAGCACCAGCACATCGGCGACCTACAGCGACTCGATCGAATGGAATGTAAACACCAGCACGCTGCCAGGTGGCGCGTTGCATCACCTTGACCTCGGCCTGGTCACCGCGTCCACCGCGGGCACCGGATTCGCCAGCCTGACGTTCTCACTGACCGAAGACGGCGTGAGTAAGCTGACCCAGACCTTCGCCTCGGTTACCGCGGCGAATACTTACTTCACGGACGATCTCGTCGATCTTGGCCAATGGACGTCTGGCTCGACACTGGATGTCATGGCCTCGCTGTCCGAGACACTGGCCGGCAGCGGGAATGGTTACGGCGTGAACTTCATGGTTGGCGTCGATCCTCCGGTGGCTCACCAGCCCGGCGTGTCCACCCGCGCCGTGCCGGAGCCGGCGACGTGGTCGATTTTCAGTCTCGGCCTGCTGGGGCTCGGCTGGTCGAAGCTGCGGCGGCGGCGACCCGGGGCGTGATGGAAAGGTCCGTGCAAAATCGGATTTCGCCGGTCTGATATCATCAAAGCTCGATCAGCCGGCGCCGCAGGCCCTTCGCCACCGCCTCGGCCCGGCTGGTGGCGCCTAGCTTGCGGAACGCCGCTTCCAGGTGAAACTTCACCGTGTGGGTCGAAATATCCAGCCGGCGGGCGACTTCCTTGTTGCTCAGCCCCTGGCCGATCGCCGCCAGCACTTCGATCTCACGCGGCGTGAGCAAGGGCGCTGGCTGATCGGGCGGTAGCGAGGGGGCCGGATGGAAACCATGCTCGGCCTGTTCCGGCGGCATGCGCACCACCAGGCCCGCGGCGACCGCCCGCACTGCTGCGTCCAGCAGATCGGGCGACGGCGCGCGCGGCAGGATGCCGGCATGGGACGCATCCGGGTCATCCAGGCCCAGCACGATGATCGGGACAGCGAGGGACGGGCTGCCCGCTTCAATCGCGTCAACATCAGCGAGCAGGACGTCCGCGCTATCGGTTTCGTCTGTCACCGCATGGCCGGCGGCGGCCACCAGGGCCGCGAGGCCGCGCTGCCGCACCGCGTCGGCGGCGAGCAGCGCGACCCGCAGCCCATCACTCAAGGCTTGGCGCCGATGGTGGCCTGAATGTCCTGCACGGCCCCGGCGCGGACGATGCGCAGGGCACACGCGGCGCCGACACGCTCCGGACTCAGATGCCCGGCAATGTGCCGCAGCGTCGTGCTCGGAACGCCGTCGAGCGCGAGCAGGATGTCGCCGGGCAGGAGGCCGGCCTGGTCGGCGGGACCGCCCGCGTGCAGCGACATCACCATCAGGCCGGAGCCGCAGCCGGCAGAAGCCTGCATCGCTTCGGGCAGCGCCACGGGCTGCAGCGCCACGCCTAGCCAACCGCGCGGCACGCGACCTTGCGACAGCAGCGGATCGAGCACCCGCTCGACCGTGGCAGGCGGGATCACCAGGGCGCGGCGGCGCGGCCCGAGCGTGGACATGCCGAGCAGCCGGCCCTGCATGTCCAGCACCGGCCCGCCTTCCTCGGGGCCGGACAGCCGCACGTCCAGCCGGATCAGCCGGTCGATGCGTCCACCCGCCATGCTGTGCCAGGCCGGTCCGAGCCGATGGATCATGCCGAGCCGCGCAGCGCAGCCGCCGGCGCCGTCACTGCCCAGCGTGACCGCCAGGGCGCCGGGGCCGGCAGGCTCGCCGCGATCCCGGACCGGCGCGGCGGCCTCCACACGCAGCGCAGCGACGTTCGTGCCACGGTCGCGGCCGGCCAGCGTGGCGGGTGCCTCACCGCCGCCCGGGAGCAGCGCGACGTACTCCGGCGCCTCGGGCAGCGCCTGCTCGGAAGTCACCACAATGCCGTCGCGCCACAGGATGCCGCTGCCGGTGCGGCCGTTGCCCCCGGCGCGCAGCCCGACGACGAGGCTTCCCGCCGCCGCGACCATGTCTGCCAGCCCGTCGGAAAGCCGTGCCAAATCTTCGATCGCCATGCCTGCCTCCTTTGTTCTGTGCCTGAGCATGCGCGGCGACAGGCAGCGCCGCCATCGGCCGGATGGCGGGGGCTCCCCTGGCCGTGTGGCCGGGTGACCGAGGGTGGCTCGCGCACCCATATCGCAGCCCTTTTCGTCACATCGCAGGCGCTGCCATGCCATTGGACCAGATTGGCCTTCCTCCGGAACTGGACGAGGCGCTCGACCCCTACTCCGCCCGCGTCGTGCACGCGTTCGAGCGTGTCGCGCCGGCGGTGCTGCACGTGCTCGCGCTGGATGCCGAGGGGCGTCCGCGCGGGCAGGGGTCGGGCGTGATCTTCACCCCGGACGGGTATGCACTGACCAACAGCCACGTGGTCTCCGGCGCCGCGGGGCTGCGTGCGTCACTGACGGACGGGCGGGAGCTGGCGGCCACGCTGGTTGGCGACGACCCGGAGACCGACACCGCGGTGCTGCGGCTGGCGGGCGCCGGACTGCCGCACGCGGAGCTGGGCCGATCGGCCGGTCTGCATGTCGGCGAGCTGGTGCTGGCGATCGGCAACCCGTTCGGGTTCCACTGTACGCTGACGGCGGGCATCGTCAGTGCGCTGGGCCGCACGCTGCGGGCGCGCTCGGGGCGGCTGATCGACAGCGTGATCCAGACCGACGCGCCACTGAATCCGGGCAATTCGGGCGGGCCGCTGGTATCCGGCGCCGGGCGGGTGGTGGGCATCAACACCGCGACCATTCTCCCGGCGCAGGGGATTTGCTTCGCGATCGGCATCGACACCGCGGCCGACGTGGCGATGCGGCTGATGCGCGACGGGCGGGTGCGGCGGGCGCGGCTGGGCCTTTCTACCCAGACCGTGCCGTTGCAGACGCGGCTGCGCCGCGCGCTGGATCTGCCGCTGCGCACGGGCGCGCTGGCGATGGAAGTCACGCCGGACGGACCGGCGGCGCGTGCCGGGGTACAGGTGGGAGACATGGTGGTGCGGTTTGCCGACACGCCTGTGGGCGGCGTGGACGATCTGCACCGCCTGCTGACCGGCGACCGTGCCGGGGTCGCCACTCTGATGGAGGTGCTGCGTCGGGGCGAACGGGTTGGTCTGACCATCACGCCGGAGGAGGCGGGGTAAACACCGGACGGATCAGCGGGCGGTCCTGACCGCGGCGATCGGATTCACCGGCTGGCCATCGCGGCGCAGCTCCAGATAGAGATCAGGGCTCGGTCCGGGCGGCAGTGTTCCGACCGGCGCGCCCCGGCGAACTGTGTCGCCCAGATGCGCGTCGAGCCGCCCGAACCCCGCCAGCACGGCCGCGTAGCCGCCGCCGCAATCGATGATCATCAGGCTGCCATAGCTGCGGAACGGGGCGGCGAACAGCACCGACCCGGCGCAGGGCGCGACCACGCGGGCGCCCGGCGCGGCGCGGTAGGAGACGCCGACCGCCGGCCCGGCCTCGGTCGGTTCGCCCCAGGTGCGGACGATGTGTCCGGCAACAGGAGTCGCCAGGGTCCCGCGCAGCGGGGCGACACTCGGGGTGACCGGCTTCGCCGTGGCGACCGCCGCCTGCTCTTGCCGGCGGCGCGCCGCCTGCTCGAGCTGGTCGAGGAGCCCGCGCAGCGTGGCGGCCTGAGCGCCCAGATCGGCTGCGCGGCGGGCGTCGGCGGCGGATTCGTCTTCGGCGGCCAGGCGACCCTCGTTGGCGAGCGCGAGTTGGCGATCCAGGTCGGCGGCGGCGGATTCCTGCTCGGCCTGGGCAGCGGCGAGCGCGGGCGCTTCCTGCCGCATGGCGTCGGCGGTCGCCCGCAGGTTGGCTTGTTGATGGCGCAACTCCGCCGCGTCGAGCGCGGCCTGCCGGGTGATGGCCCGCACGACCAGCAGGCCGCGGACGGCGCCCTCGGGTGGCAGGGGGACCGCAAGGATGGTCTCCGTCGGGTAACGGGACAGGCGCTCGATCAACGGCAGCAGGGGGTTCAGGGCCGCGGTGCGTTCGGCGATGGCGGCCTGGGCGGCGCGCTGGGAATCGGCGATCTGCGCCATCCGCCCGTCCGCGGCTGCGACTGCCTGCTGCGCCCGCATCAGGCGGTTTTCGGCAGCGGCCCGCTGCTCCGCGAGACGGGCGGCCTCGGCCGCCGCCGCCGCGGCGTGGGCGGCGGCGCTTTGCTGGGCCGCCAGGGCGGCGGCGCGGTCGCGTTCCGTCTGCTGGAGCTGTCGCCGGGTCTGGTCCGGGGATTGGCCCGAGGATTGGCTGGTCTGGGCGGTTGCGGCGAAGGGGAGCAGGCATAGGAGCAGCGCCCTCACCCGCCGCGCGAGGCGCGGCGACCTCTCCCGTACAGCGGGAGAGGTAAAGATCAAGCGCGACCTTCGAGTAGTGAATGGCCGGTCATTGCGGCGGGTTGTGGCAGCCCCATTAGGGCGAGCAGCGTCGGCGCGAGATCAGCCAGGCGGCCGTCGTGCAGCGCCACGTTGCCGGCGCCGATCAGCAGGACGGGGACGGGGTTGGTCGTGTGGGCGGTGTACGGGCCGCCGGTGACGGGGTCGCGCATCAGTTCGCAGTTGCCGTGGTCGGCGGTAACCAGCATGGCGCCGTGCCGGGCGGTGATGGCCTCGGCGATCCGGCCAAGCCCGGCATCCACCGCTTCCACCGCCTTGATGGCGGCCGGCAGGCTGCCGGTGTGCCCGACCATGTCGGGGTTGGCGTAGTTCATCACGATCAGGCCGTAGCGGCCGGTAGCGATGGCGGCGACCACTTTGTCGGTGAGTTCCGGGGCCGACATTTCCGGTTGCAGGTCATAGGTGGCGACCTTTGGCGACGGGACCATGATGCGGTCCTCGTGCGGGAACTGCGTCTCTCGGCCGCCATTCAGGAAATAGGTGACGTGCGGATATTTCTCGGTCTCGGCGGCGCGGAGCTGGGGAATGTTGGCGTTTGCGACCACCTGGCCGAGCACGTCGTCCAGGTGCTCGGGCGGGAACAGAGTGTCCAGGAACGCGTCCAGTTCGGTGCTGTACTGCGTCATGCCGGCACCAGCGGCGAAACGGATGCGACGCTTGCGTGAGAAACCATCGAATCCGGGATCGAGCAGCGCGCCGAGGATCTCGCGCACCCGGTCGGCACGGAAGTTGAAACAGAGCAGCCCGTCGCCGTCCTGCATTCCCTTGTAGTCGCCGATCACGCAGGGAACGACGAACTCGTCGGTGGTACCCTTGCCGTACGCAGTCCTGCATCGCGGCGTCGACGGACGCGGCATGCGGGCCGTTAGCGTCCGCCAGCACGCGATACGCCTTGTCCACGCGGTCCCAGCGCTTGTCACGGTCCATCGCGTAATAGCGGCCGGACACGGTAACGATCGGAACGTCTTGCGGCAGGGCGGCGGCCAGTCGGGCCAGGTCGTCGCGGCCGGATTGCGGCGGCGTGTCGCGCCCGTCGGTGAAGGCGTGCAGCACGGTGCGGATACCGGCGGCGTGCAACGCTCCGGCGAGGGCAGCGGCGTGGTCCTGGTGCGCGTGGACGCCGCCGGGCGAGACCAGGCCCAGCAGGTGGCAGGTGCCGCCGGACGCTTTCAGCTTGTCGATCAGGGTGCGCAGCGCCGGCGCGCGCCCGATCGTTCCATCGGCAACCGCCTGGGAAATGCGCGGCAGGTCTTGCTTCACCACGCGGCCGGCGCCGATATTCATGTGGCCGACCTCGGAGTTGCCCATCTGGCCCTCGGGCAGCCCAACATCGGCGCCGGAGGTGCGCAGGAACGCGTGCGGACAGGTCGCCCAGAGCCGCTCGAAATTGGGCGTTTGCGCCAGACGGATGGCGTTATCTTCACGCTCCTGCCGCCAGCCGAACCCGTCGAGGATCAGCAGCATCACCGGACGAATCGATTGCGCCATGCCCTGCTCCCGCGGTCGTGGGTCCGGGTTAGCGCCCGGTGGCGGCCCGTGTCCATTCCTTCCGCGAGGGGCCAGTTTGGACGCCCATGAATACAATCCGATGCCTGTGGTGTGTATCCCATCGAGAGACATGCCATAGTGCGGGCATCGCCACCAAGCGTCTCCCAGGCCCCTGTGATCCGATCGCGCTCGCGAAGCTGATCGGGGACTTCGTCACCGGACAGGTGGCCGATGCGGTGGAAGACGGGAAAAATTTGGCCGCGGCGGAATTGGGGCAGGCCGGCTCGACGGAGCCAGAGCACGTGATGCACTCGGGGCCCAGACGGCTCCGCCAACTCGTTTCATGAGTTTGATTTCCGCCCGGGCGGACACTGGCGGTCTACCATGCATGGGCCGGATGGGACCGGCTACCGCAACGAGACCGCTCATCGAGATCCTCAGGCTGCAGCGGATCGTGCTCGACCATGTGTCGGCGCCGCGGGTCCGTTTTACGGCGATGTTCGAGGACCTGGATGGCAGAACGAAGATCACCTTCCGCCGCTTGGCGGTTCCGGGCAACGAGCAGAATTTCCACCGGCTGGCCGCGCATCTGGTATACCCTGAATCCGACGGATTTTGGGCATCCCGCGCGCAGGGTTGGTGTGGCGGCTGCGCGCGAAATCAAAACTCACCCGACTTCCGCAGGAAGTCGGGTATATCAATGGACATGCTGCACAGCAACTCGGACTGGGTCGCTCAATCGTTTAACGAGCCTTGAGACGGGCGGGTGTCCAGCGGCACCTGTAATTGGACAGCTACTACAACGCGACGTCGCGTCTGGTCCAGTGACTCACACACCGTGCTAGTCTAGCCAATCCATCGGGGGATTGGGTACGCCAATGATTGAGGTGTTCTCTCGCCGCAACGCGAGCAACGTTCTTCCTGTCATGTGGACTCTTGGCGAACTCGGGATACCACATGTCCGCCATGACATTGGCGGTTGCGCTTTGGCGGGACGAAGACGGCTGATTATTTGGCGATGAACCCAAACGGTCGAATCCCGACCATAAAAGACGGTGCTTTCGTCTTGTGGGAGTCGAACGCAATCATCCGCTATCTTTGCAGGCGCTATGACAAAACAGGCGCCCTGCCCCCGAATAATGAAGACAGCTACGCGCTCGCAGATCAGTGGATGGATTGGTACAAGCATGCGACACTTTACTCCGGCATATATCGACCTGGTGTGGTTCATCGTGAGGACAGAGCCAGGTCTTCGCGATCGCCGCCAAATCGCTGACCAAAAAAGTTGACTGAGCAGCATCTCGTCATTCTTGACGACCAACTGGCGAAGTCAGTTTTCGTGCTCTCGAACAACCTGTCGACGGCAGACATCCCGTTCGGTGCTCTCATGTATCGTTATCTTCAGCTTGAAATCGACCGGCCCTCCTATTCGCATATTGGCGCTTGGTATCAGCGCCTGTGTGCCCGACCCGCACACCAAAAACATGTCTTGTTTCCGTTCGGCGCAAATCCGGGCGAGTGGTACCGATTGGAACGAGAGAATTCGTAACCGCGTGCCACTCTGTGGAGCGACATCATTGTTCGCTGTTCGTTCGGCTTGGCGTGGGCTATCTGGCAACCGACGCCTTGCGCTCCATTATTCGCACATCCGCGCGAGCTACGTGGATTTCTGCCTGCCGCGGATGGGTATGCCGCAATCTTGCCCCATCAGGCTCAAAAACAACGATAAAGAAAATAGGAGATTCAAATGGGCCGTGGGATTCTTCTGTGGCTGCTCGGCGTGCCGATCCCGATCATCATCATTCTCGCGCTGATCTGGCACTGACCGGGAGAGCGAGCCGATGCAAAGCCAGGTCATGGGTCGGGCAACGGGCGCCCCGGCAGGCGCCGCCCCGGAAATCCCCGAGTTCCGGGGTCGCGTGGGCCGCCGTTATCGGCGGCGCCTTTGCGGCCGCGGCCATATCGCTCATCCTGCTGGCACTCGGATCGGGATTCGGGCTTGCCTCGGTTTCCCCATGGTCGGGGTCCGGCGCGTCACTGACGACGTTCACCGCGGCGGCGGCAATATGGCTGATCGTGGTGCAATGGCTGGCTTCCGCCCTTGGCGGATACCTTACCGGACGGTTGCGTACGAAATGGGTCGGCGTGCACACCCACGAGGTGTTCTTCCGCGACACGGCCAATGGCTTCCTGAGCTGGGCGGTGGCGTCGGTGTTCGTCGCCGCGTTTCTTGCTTCGGCAACTTCAGCGGTGATGGGTGGCGGTGTTCGCGCCGTGTCCGGGGTCGTGCAGGGGGCTACGCAAGGCGCCACGCAGGCAGCCGCCGGGTCGTCCGCCGTCAACCCGACCGGATATTTTGTGGACAGCCTGTTCCGCTCGGATCATCCGGCGGCGAACGCGTCCGATGCGGATATCCGTACCGAAACCACCCGCATCCTGGTCCGCGGCACGGAGACCGGCGACGTGCCGGCGGCCGACAAGACGTATCTCGCGCAACTGGTGGCGGCACGCACGGGACTGTCGCAGGCCGATGCGACAAAGCGCGTGGACGACGTGCTGGCGCAGGAAAAAGCGGCGGAAACCAAGGTGCTCCAGGCAGCCGATGCGTCCCGCAAGGCCGGCGCCTATTTGTCGATCTTCATCGGCGTGTCGATGCTGATCGGTGCTTTCATCGCCAGCGTCGCAGCGGCTCTCGGCGGCCGCCAGCGTGACGAGGACGAGGAAGCCTGGTTCGCTATCCGCTGAGGGATAAATTCACCGCGGAGGGGCGCACGACGGCCGGGCGATAAACCGAGCTCCGCACAAAGTTCCCTGTCTCGGCGCCTCCGTGGTGGCGCTTTCCTGTTCTCGCGGCGCTCACACCGTCTTCAGGAAATCCGTGAGCTTGGTCGCCGCCGTTGCCTTGTCGGTCTGGTCCAAAGCGGCCAGCTCGGCCGCGAGACGATCCATCGCCGCCTCGTAGATCTGGCGCTCACTGAAGCTCTGGTCCGGCTGACCGGCATTGCGGTGCAGGTCGCGCACCACCTCGGCGATCGACAGCGGATCGCCGGAATTGATCTTGGCCTCGTATTCCTGCGCTCGCCGGGACCACATCGTGCGCTTGATTCGCGCGCGGCCCTTCAGCACTGCCAACGCTTCCTCGAACATCTTGCGCGTGGCCAGCTTTCGCAGGCCGGCGGTACGTGCCTTCGCCACCGGCACCCGCAGGGTCATGCGGTTTTCCTCGAACGTGATGTGGATCAGTTCGAGCTTGTGGCCGGCAATCTCCTCAATCGCGATCCGCTCCACCTTGCCGACGCCGTGGGTGGGATAGACGACATGATCCCCTTCGATGAACACCTCTTCCTTCGCCATGGGCCGGGGCATCGGCATGGGGCGGTTGATGGGCGGCATCGGCCGCATCGGCATGACAGGCGTCGGCTGGGGCTCGGCGACGGGTGAGGGGGTGGACGCGGGCGGGATGGGCAGGGGCGTACTCTCCTCGTGAGCGACCGGGGCCGGCGCCGCGGCGGCGGGTTCGGGCTGCGGCGGTTCGGGCCGGAGCGGTTCAGGTTGGCGCGATTCGGGCTGGGTGTCGGACTGGCGCTGATTCGGACTGGCGCGGTTCGGGCCGGAGCGGTTCGGGCCGGGGCGGCTGCGGGCTTTTCGGCACGGGGCGACGGGTACAGCCTCTACCGGCGTCGCAGGTGCCACGGTGACGGGCTTCGCGGCCCGCTTCGGGTCCACCGTCTCCACCGCCGGCCTGGTTGCCGCCGGTTTCGGTTTTGCGGCTTCCGCCACCTGGGCGGGGGCCGGCTTGGGTGCGGGTTTGGGCGCCGCGCTGGCCTTAAGCGCTGACGGCTTGGCGGCGGCTTGCTTCGGCGCCGCGGGCTTGGAGCTTCGGCCGCTTCACGCCGCGATGCGGCCGCCGCCGCGCCGGCCGTGCCTTGGCCGGCGAAGCCTGCGCCGGCGTTGATTTCCTCGGCCGGCCTGGCGTCCGGCTTGGCAACTGCCTTGGCGACGGTCCTTGAGGCTGGCAAAGTGGGACGGCGCCCCGCCGTAGCGGTCCCCGCGCTTGCCTTCATGCTTGGCACCTCTGTCTGGTCCTCTTCCCCAAATTCTCCTACGCGCGGCAGGCGCGCTCGCCCCAGCTCAATGAAACCGGCTCCCAACTGGGGAATGCGACAATTCGCCGAAGCCTGCCCTTGGTGTCCCGCGAGGCAGTGCACCATCACGCCCGAAAACAAATATAGCACGAAACCCTGCCCCCGTCATGGGGGCCCGCTGAGAAAGCGGGTCAGGGCTGCCCTGGCTCGGGGTCGAACAGGCCGGCCTTGTCCGGCTTGTCCTTCCACTCGTCGGCGTCGGCCGGCGGAGTGCCCTTGCGCGTGATGTTGGGCCACTGAGCCGCATAGATCCGGTTCTGCTCCGACCCAAGCGGTGGCCTTGTCGTCGCTGTCGGGCACGATCGCCTCGACCGGGCACTCCGGCTCGCACACGCCGCAATCGATGCATTCGTCGGGATGGATGACCAGCATGTTGGCGCCGACATAGAAACAATCCACCGGACAGACCTCGACGCAGTCCATGTATTTGCAGCGGATGCAGTTTTCGGTGACCACGTAGGTCATGCGGTCCGATCCTCGGCGGCGACGCGGTCGCGATATGCGCGAGGATCGCCGCCGGGTGCAAGACACGGCCCGCAGCTTTCACTGCTCGGGCGATCTCCTCGTAGAGCAGCCGCGCTTCCGCCGCCGGTCCGCGGCGCATCGCGAGCGCCAGCACCCGCACCACCCGCACCGCTCCGTGCAGCGGCACGCGTCAGCACGTCGCCGACGCGCAGCCGCGCATGCGCCTTGTCGGTGGGCTGGCGGTTGAGCCGCACCGTGCCCTCGCCGACCAGCCGGGCGCAGTCGCTGCGCGCCCGCATGAACCGCGCGCACCACAGCCATTTGTCCAGCCGCTGCCAGTCCTGGTCTTCGGTCTTCATCCATCCGGCCGGTCAGCGGCGCACGCGCAGGCCAGCGAAGCCAGCACAGGCGCAACGGACCTCGGCGCCGGCGCCGCCGAGCGGTCGGGGACGACCCGCGCGGTCGGCCGGCGCCGCAGCGGCGGCGATCATCAGCGGGCGCCGGCGGGCCGTGCTGGTCCGGCCGGCCAGCGCCCGGCTGCCGCCGGGAACAGCCGGAACCCGAGCCGGCGCAGGGCCGCCGGCAGCAGGTCCGGCGGATCGACAGGCGCGAGGCGAGGCCGGCGGGCAACGCGCGTGGCGCCGTGCCGCGATGCCCAGGCCAGTTCGGCCGCGACCCGTTCGGCGATGTCCAGCCGCAGCAGCACGGGGCCCGCCTCGATCCAGCCCAGAGCCTCGGCGAACCCGTCCGGCCAGTCCGGCGCCGGCAGCGAGACCGCGATCCGCTGCGGCGGCAGCTCCGGCAGCGGGATGCCCTGCTGCAGCGCCCATAGCTGCGCCCGCATCGCCGCCGCGCGCGGCTTCAGCAGCGCCGGCAGGAACAGCGCAAAGCGGCCCGCTCTTGACCCCGAGCGCCTTCAAGCGGGCGGCGCAGTGCCGGCTGGTCGCCGGCCTCGGGGGTTCCGGCGATCACGCCCAGCGACTCGGTCAGCCGGTGCAGCGGACCGCGCAGGGACGCGGTTCTCCGCCGCCTGCTCGCCGGCGCGGAACAGCGGCGCCAGATCCGCCTCCACCCGGTCATCCACGAAGCGTTGCAGCCGCACGCGCAGCCGCTCGCGCTGCGCGCCGTCGAGGAAATCGCTGTCCAGCACCTCGACCAGCGGGCGCAGCGCCGTGGCGCCTGGGCGCAGGCGGGCGACCGGCTGCCCGTCCCACGCCAGCCGGTGCGTCCGGGGCGAGCGAGAAGGCGGCATCCTCCGCCGTCTCCGCCGGCGTCGACGCGGCGCGGCATCTCCTCGCGCAGCGCCCGTCGTGCGGCGCGCATCACCAGCTTGCGTCCGTCGCCGTCGGTCGCCGGGGTCGGGGAAGAACGTGAAGCCGCCGATCATGCCCGACCGGGTGGCCCTCCACCACCACTTCGCCGCGCGCTGGTGACCGCCGACAGCAGCTCCTGCCCTTCGCCCGCCTCCAGCCGGCGCATCAGGTGCGCGGCGCGGCGGTCGACGAAACGGGTGGTCAGCCGCTCGTGCAGCGCGTCCGACAGCAGATCCTCCACTTCGCGGGCGCGGCCCTGCCAGTGCGGGGCGTCCTGTACCCAGTCGGAGCGGGCGGCGATGTAGGACCAGACCCGGATGCCGGCCAGCCGCTGCATCAGCGTGTCGAGATCGCCGTCGGCCCGCGCCAGCGCCGCGATCTGGTCCGCCAGCCAGTCGGTCGGCAGCGCGCCTTCGCTGCGCGATGTGGCTGAATACC
The DNA here is from genome assembly GCA_963810715.1 of uncultured Pseudomonadota bacterium. Taxonomy (GTDB): domain Bacteria; phylum Pseudomonadota; class Alphaproteobacteria; order Acetobacterales; family Acetobacteraceae; genus DATDIC01. The sequence continues at coordinate 119,499 of CAWEOZ010000013.1, forward strand.
CGGGCGCAGAGCCGCGTGTGCGTCTCGTCGGCGAGCTTGCGGAAATCGGGGATCTGGCACGCCTCCCACAGCTCCGCAGCCTGCCTCGGCCGCTGCGCCAGCCGCGCGGATCTCCTGCTCGCGCGCCAGCGCCGCCAGCGTCTCCAGGTCCGCCGCGTCGTTGCCGCGACCAGACCCGGCCCGGCGGCGGCGCTCGGTCAGGCTCGCCAGCAGCGCGTCGAGGTGGCTGAAATCGAGCTCGCTGTTGCGCCAGCAGAGCGCGTCGATCGGCTCGAAGCTGTGCGCTTCGACCTGCGCGCACCAGCTCGTCCGGCAGGGGCGGGCAGGCGGCGGTGGTGCCGAACGTGCCGTCGCGCATGCCCCGCCCCGCGCGTCCGGCGATCTGCGCCACTTCCGCCGCGGTCAGGCGGCGCAGCCGGTGCCCGTCATGCTTGGAGATGCCGGCGAACGCGACGTGGTCGACGTCCATGTTCAGGCCCATGCCGATCGCGTCGGTGGCGACCAGGAAATCCACCTCCTTGTCCTGGTACAGCGCCACCTGGGCATTGCGGGTGCGCGGGCTGAGCCGGCCCATCACTACCGCGCAGCCGCCGCGGCGGCGGCGGATCAATTCCGCGATCGCATAGACCTCGGCGGCGCTGAACGCGACCACGGCGCTGCGCGGCGGCAGCTTGGTCAGCTTGACCGGCCCGGCATAGGTGAGCTGGGACATGCGCGGACGGGTCTCGACCATGGCGCCGGCACCAGCCGGTGGAGCAGCGGACGGATCGTCTCGGCGCCGAGGAACATGGTTTCCACCAGGCCGCGCGCATGCAGCAGGCGGTCGGTGAAGACGTGTCCGCGGTCGGGGTCGGCGCAGAGCTGGATCTCGTCCACCGCCAGGAACTCGGCCGTGCGGTCGAGGGGCATGGCTTCGACGGTGCAGGAGAACCAGCGTGCCTCCGGGGGGATGATTTTTTCTTCGCCGGTGATGAGGGCGACGGAGCGGACGCCCTTGCGGGCGACCATGCGGTCATAGTTCTCGCGGGCCAGCAGGCGCAGCGGGAAGCCGATGATTCCCGAGGCATGCCCCAGAAGCCGCTCTATGGCGAGATGTGTCTTCCCGGTGTTGGTGGGGCCGAGCACGGCCCGGACGCGCGAGTTGAAGCCGGACATGGGAGGATGTTTGGGGCAGGACGCCGCGAATGCAAGCGGCGGGGCTTCGTCTGGGGCGGAGGCCCGGGGCGGCTACGCCACCCCCCTCGCGGCGCCTGATCGCGCCAGCCCCTCCTTCACCCGCTCCACCTCCTGCCCCACCACCACCAGCGGCGCACACCCTTGCGCCTCCCAGCGCAGTGCGGCGAAGTCCGCATGCAGCCGCACCGCGCCGCCGCCATTGCTGAAACTCGCAGCGATCCCCCGTGTCCAGATAACTCTCCGCCGCCAGACCCTCCGCCAGCAGCACCGCGTGGCGTTCCAGTTCCACGTGGAAATACGTCCACCTGATCCACCGCCACCTGCGCCACGCTCGCCCCGTCGATCAGATACTTCACCGGGATCAGCACGCCCTCGGCATACACCGCGTGGTCGGGCGACAGATAAACGTCCCGCCCCGGGCACCCCGCCCCGAACGCCCCCGCGCGCACCCGCACCGGCCACACCGCGCGCGGCTTCGGATGATGCCGGCAGTCCACCACCCGCCGCCCGATCCACACCACCGCCAGCCCGCCGGTCGCCCATCCGACGTATCCGAGCCGGCGCCAGCCGCACCCGATCGCCCACCGCAGCGCCTCCACCGCCACCGCCCCCGCTCGGTCGCGATCCGCGTGCCCGCCGCAAAGCACGGCACCACCCCCGAACGTGCCGTCGTTCGCCGTCTCCAGCGCCGCCAGCTCGGCCCGCCGTCAGCCCCGGCGACACGTTCAGCGTGCCGATCAGCGCGGCCTTGCCCAGATCGCTGAACAGGCTCAGCACCCCATCGCCCTGTCGATACCCGGCGTGTGGCGGCGCTCGCCACGCGCGCCCTGCAACACGATCGCTCGAGCCGCGTTGAAGTTGCCGATGGTCGCCGCCGAAGCCGCCCAGCGAGCCGATCGTCAGCACCGCGAAGCGGTGCTGTTGGTGAACTCCACCGGCTCTGCGTGCTCGCCACCGTGCCGGCGTTGATCACCAGGGTGCCGCCATCGTCCACCACCAGCGGCCCGTGCCGGTGATCGAGCCGGCGTTCAGCGTCTCCGGAGCCCGCTGGGCGAAAATACACGCCGTCGTTGGTCAGCGTGCCGTAACGTGGCGGTGCCGCCGGAGCCGCCCACGCTGCCGTGGTTGGTGCCGGTTCGCCGGATCGATCACGCCGCCGAACTGGTCGAGCGCGCCGGCGGCGCCGATGATTGAGGTTGTTCTCCACCGACAGCGTGGTGTTGGCGCCCATGATCAGCACGCCGGTGCCGGCGTCGCCGATGTTGAGGTTGTCGGACAGGTCGAGCCGGCTGTCGGCACCTTCGATGTCGACCACGCCGGAGGCAGCCGGCATCCGAGGCCGATATCGCCGTCGGTGCCGGCCAGCGTGGCGCCGTTGGCGATCGAGATGTCGGCGATGCCGGAGCTGCCGACGGTGAGCCCGGTGGCCAGCGTGACGTTGCTGGCGGTGCCGGAGAGCGACAGGTTGCCGACGCCGGTGGCGCTGTTGCCGAGCACCAGCGCGGTGGCGCTCACCGAGCCGCCGGCGGAGACGTCCAGCGCGCCAGCCGCGAGGTCGCCCACGATCAGCGTGCCGCCAATGCTCCAGGTGGAGCTCACCCCGGTCACCGTGGCCGACGAGCCGTCCGTGCCGGGCGAGGCGGCGATGTCGGCCAACGGACCATCGACCAGATTGAGTGGATCGGCCACGATAACCGTTCCGCCGCCGGTGATCCTGAGCACACCTGGTCCGTGTACTATTGGTTCCGATCAGTATCTGATTGCCGGCGTACGCCGTGCCGCCAGCGCCGACGCTCAGCGTTCCCGAATTCGCAAATGTCTGGGCAGCGACGTCGAGTTCCGCGCCATCGCCGACCTGGATCACGCCTTCATTGCTTAATCCGGTCTGGTCGCCGACGACAAGCGTGGACCCGGCCCCGCTCATCGCCAGCAGCGTGCCGGTATTGTCGAATGTCACCATCCCGCCCGACGGATCGTCGGGCGAGGAGAATCCGCCAAGCTCGACCGTGCCCGCGCCGATATCCAGCAGGCCCTGGTTGGCAATGTTGCCGCCGAGCACCGCCACTCCGCCGGTTGCGGAATTCGCGATCAGCGTCGTGGTGCTGTCCAGCGTGAGCGTGCCATCTGTCGGCCCCATCAGGGTTACCGTCCCGCTGCCCGCTTCCAGCCGCAGCACCGTGTTGTCGAGCGTGCCGCCATCGAACCCGATGCTGTCGCCGTCGCCGGTCAGCGTGATGGTTTCGGGCCCTCCCTCCGGATCCTCCAGCACCGTCCCGTCGATAGCGGTCAATGATTCGTTCGCGGCATCGAGCGTAATATCGCCAACCCAGGTAACCCCATCCAGCACGGCCGTTGGGAACGATACGACCCCGTTACCGGCATCGACAGTGCCGCCTTGTATGGTTCCCGCCAGCCCGAGCGACATGCTCCCCAGCGTCAGATCCCCGAACGGCCCTCCCGCGGCGAGAGACAGCGTGCTCCCGCTATTGTCGAGCGTGCCGACGAGGTCGAGCGATCCCGTGGAGAGCACACCCGCTATATCGCCCGGCAACACCGAACCGCCGACCGTGAGCGTCCCGTTACCGCTGAAATCGATCTGCCCGGAATTGAGGAAGGAACCGGGAACGAAGATCAGCATGCGACGGCGCATTGAGATAGAGATCCGCGCCGCCGGACACACTCAGCGTGCCGGTATTGTCGAAGTCGGATGCGGTGACCACGACGGCGTTCCCGGTGCCGCTGACCGCGATCGATCCCGCGTTGTCGAACTCGTTTCCATCCAGCGTCAGGGTGTAACCGGCGGCAATCGTGTCGGTTATCACGCCGTTGTTGACGAGCGTATCGCCGGACAGCAGCAACCCGTACGGAGACCAGGGACCCCGTTTCGCCTATGGCAACCGGCACGGACGTGCCGCCGAGAACGGTGATCGTGGTGTCCGCGGACAATGTGAGGTCGGCGAAGCCCACGAGAGCGGCGCTCGCTGCAGTGTCGTTTATCTGGAAACCATCGAGCGTCTGAGCATCGATGATATCGATCTCGGTACTGCTGCCAGTAAGCCCGACCTGCTTCGGTCCACTGGCCGGCTGCACCAGAAAACCATCCGCGAATCCAAGATCGGTGGAAACCCCATCGAGGCCCAGCGACAGGCTACCCGGCAGGACAACGCCATCAAACGTGCCGTAATCCGACAGGATCGCGCCGCCGTCTACAGCGACGGTGCCGCCCAGGATGGTTGCGCCCGGTTGATCGAGCATCAATTCGCTGAACCCGGTCGACGGCCCCAGCACAAGCGTACTGCCGGTGTTGTCCAGAAATTCGCCAATTACCAGCGCAGCGCCATTTGCCGAGACATCACTGAGCAGCGGGGTGCCGGCGGTGATCGATCCATCGAGTTCCAGCGTGGAGGTCGGATCCAGCACGATGGGGCCGGAACCGCTCCATGCAGTGGCGTCGGCCTGGATGACCAGCGTGCCGCCAGTGGAAACGGTGATAGTGCCGGTATTCTCGAACGTGGATGAATCGGCGATGAAGCTGGCACCGTCCGAAATATCGATGCTGCCCGAGTTGCTGAAAATATCCCCGGTCATGCTGACCGTTTCGCCTGATCCCGACTCGTCGATCACGCCCAGATTGTCCAGGCCTGCCGAGGTTCCAAGATCCAGGCTCGTTCCCCCGGCGATGGCAACCAGCGTTGCCCCGGCCGGAACCGTTCCAATGGACAGGATATCGCTCGATCCAGTGGCCGAAATGGAATCGACATCTCCAACGGCGCCCCCGGCAATGAGTGCGGCATTGGTGACGGAGATGGTGCCGGGCTCGGCGCCCCCTCCTACCGAGCCGGCAAGTTGCAAGGTGGCATTGTTGACGGCGATCGTTCCGGCCCCAGCACCGGCCGCCTCCACGGTGAGTCCGCTGGCGATCACGAATTCATGGTTGAGATCGAAATCACCAACCCAGACCAGGTTTGTGAAGTTCGCGAGCTGGTCGACTTCCAGGGAACCGCCCGTCGCGATCACGGTGCCGGATAGTCCGCCTTCCGCGAAATCCAGGATGCCGGACTGAAGTGTCAGCGCATTCACCAGGGTCAGGCCCTGGACCTGAAGCATCGCGTTCGGATCGTCCAGCAGCACGGAGCCGACCCGGCCGGTGAACACGGCGGCGGTGATGGTGTAACTTCCTGGCTGCGTGATATCGGCGGTATCCGTTTCGGCCGGTACGGTACCGGATGACCAGTTTTCCGCGTTCAGCCAATCGCCGCCGCTCAGGTTGGTCCAGGTGATGGTGGCCATGCCAAGCTCCCTGTGCATGCGCCGTTTATGGCGGCCTGCGCAGGGAAATTATGGAGCGCCAAATATTAACCGAAGGATGCTTGTTCTTCGGGTGTTCTCAGGGTCAGGGACAATGCGTGCAGCCCGTTAGCGAACTCTGCCGCCAAGGCCGCATGCACCGCACGTGACCGTGCCACGCGGCTCAGGTCCTGGAACGCCGATGAAACGACCAGGACGCTGTAATGGGTCTCGCCCTGCGGACGCGCGCCGGCATGGCCGGCGTGACGGGAACTGTCATCCACGATGCGCAGAACAGCGGGCGTGAATGCGGTCCGCAGCAGAGTTTCCAGGCGCTGGGCGCGCGTCTCCGTCGGCATGGGTCACCTTCTGCTGCCAGGTCGTCACGCGACTTTGCCACACGACACCGTGCAGCGGCCAGCTACCAGTTCACGGGGGACAGCACGTTCTCGATAGGCCAGCTCGAAATGCGGATCACGCCACTCAGCGGCTGGTCCATCTCGAGGATCAGGAACACCGAACCGCCGATCGCCATCGAGCAGATCAGGAAGGCACCCACGATCGTCCCGTTCAACGGGGCGTTCAGGCCGAAACTGACGAAGATCGCGACCACCCAGGACACCAATATCCCCAGCACGATCCCGTGGACGTTCGTTCTCGCCTGTTCGATCAGCGACCAGCGTTCGCGGAACAGCGTGATGGTGATATTCAGTGCCTGCTGCTGCAGCCACGCCTGGCTCGGGTCCTGTGGCTTCAGCGCGCGAATCTCTTCCCGCATCTGCTCCAGCAGCGAGGCAATCTGGGGGTGCTGGAACAGGTTGATCGGGTCTCCCTTGGCCGGCCACACATCATGCAGCAACGAGACGGTGTAGTGCCGCAACGTATCGCGCGGTGTGGCCGCGGCGGCCCCGTAGTCCCGCAGTGTCTCGTTCAGCAGCGCGATCTCTGCGGCGTACGAGCGAAACGACTGGTCAGTGGTGTCATAGGCGTTTTTCGCCGTGGCGATCAGCAGCCCAAGCACCAACGATGCCAGCACCGAGAGCATGCCGGTGCCCAGCCGGATCACGTCCTGGGTTTCTTTCGTGAGATGCGATTTGGGCAGCACGCGATGCAGGTTCAGGCCAACCAGCGCCCCGAGAAACACGGCGAAAGTGACCAGAACGCTCGTGGCAATGCTGTTCATCAGCCACGTGCCCGAACATGCCGAGGGATCACCAGGTTGGCCAGCCCGGCCAGCCCCAGTGTCGTTGCCATCAGGATGAAGGCCAGAGCCGCCGCGAATGGCCAGTTATTGTTGTTGGTGAATTCCCAGTAGATCAGCGGCGCCATCATGTGGAAGCGCGGGCCACCCAGCAAGACCGGTGTCGCGAACGCATTCATGCAAAGGATGAAGCACAGCACCGCGGCGATCAGCACGCCGGGGAAGGCGAGCGGCAGGACCACCCGCCGGAATGCGCGCGCCGGCGTGGCGCCCATGCTGGCGGCGGCTTCCTGCAGACGCGGATCGATGCCTTCAAAGACGCTTTGCAGCGTCAGTATCGTGAACGGCAGGTTGATCGATACGATCCCGGCGATGACCGCATTCTCCGTGAACATGACATCGATATGACCGGCATGGAACAGCCGGCTGGCAATGTCCAGCATGCCGCCGCGGGCGAACAGGATCATCCAGCCGGATGTACGCGTGACCGCACCGATGAACAAGGGCAGGATGATCAAGGTCAGCCAGAGCGACTTGAACCGGCTGCTGGTGCGCGCCAGCCGCCATGCCATCGGCACCCCGAAGATCAGGCAGGCGACGGTAACGATGGCGGCGACCCGCACCGTGGTGACCAGTACGTCACGATAGAAAGGATCGGTGAAGAAGCGGGCGTAATTCGCCGGCGTGAGCGCGGCGATCATGATCACGGTGGGGTCGAACCGGTTCAGGCTGAAGCGCGCCAGCAGCGCCAGCGGGCCGAGCAGCATGATCAGCATCAGCAGCGTGGCCGGCGTGAGCAGTGACCAACGCGGTCGCGCCGTCCCTCCTGTTGAGGTCAGGCATGCTGGACGTTCTTGTCCCACCAGTCCTGCATCTCCGCCTGCACCTTGGTGGTGTAAGCGTAGTCCGGCTGCACGAGCTTCGGCCGCGGATCGGGGAAGGCGAGCTGTTGTGCCACCTTGCCGGTGAGTGCGGCATTATCGATGGTCGGCAGATAGCCCATATGCTCGGCGAAGCCGCGCTGCGCCGACGGGTCCAGCAGCGCATTGACGTATTTCCAGGCGGCCTCCTTGTCCGGTGCGTTCTTCGGAACCGTCATGCCGGAGACGTACAGGATGGCGCCTTCCGTGGGGTAGCGGCCCTCCACCGGAAAGCCGGCGTTCTGCCACATGATCGTGCGCGCGCGCCAGATCATGCCCACCTCGATCTCGCCCGACTTGAAGGCCGGGGCAAGATTGTCGGTCTCCGGATACAGATGCAGGCCGTTGTCGTTCAGCTTCAGAATTAACGGCTTGGCCTTGTCGAAATCGTCCGGGTTGCCGCTGGCATACAGCGCCCGCCGCCATCATCAGCCAGAACCCGACGGTGGTGACCACGCCGACCTTGCCCTTCCATTTCGGGTCGAGCAGGTCGCCGAAGCTTTTCGGCGGATCGGTGACGGTCTGCGGGTTATAGGCGATCACCTGGGCGCTGTAGATGTGCGGAACGAAATACTCGCTGGCCAGGAAGTCGGGGACGTTCTTCAGGTTCGGCGCCTTGGCAGGATCGAGCTTCTCCAGCCAGCCCGGCCTGGCCAGCGCGGAACCCGTTCGGCGCGCCGAAGCAGGCGATGTCCATGGTGCCGCGCGGCAGCATCTTCTGCGCGCTCAGCTTGGCAAATCGTGGCGCCTCGTCGCCGATGTCCTGCACCACCTCCACGCCTTGCGGCTTCAGGATCGGATCGTCGATATTCTCGCGCAGCAGCCGCGCGTAGTCGCCGCCCCAGGTGCCGACAACGCAGCGCTCGGCGGCGCGCGCCGGGCGAATGATGGCGGGCGGCGCTCAGCAGCGCGGCGCCGCCGAGCACGGCCCGGCGCGAGACGGTCAGCTTGTCCATCATGCTCTCCCTGTGTCGTTTCGGTGGCAACGGTTACCGGCATCGGCCGGCCTTCGGCATCGAACAGCCGCTCTTCTGTAACGCTCCACGAAAGCGCGACGCTGGGTTCCCGCCTCATGGCGCCGGCGTCCGGTGCCGCGCGTGACCGAGCACGCTGCCGGCGTCCGGCTCCGTGCGCACGACATGTTCGATGGTGGTGCCGAGATAGGTGCAGAGCTCCACCGTGCCGTCGGTGCAGGCGATGCCGCCGGCGGTGCGCGAGCGCGAATCGCTCTCCGGCCGCAGGCGAGCGTTGCAGGCCCGTGCGCCGGCATGCCGGGTCAGCGTGATCGCGCCGCCGCCGGCCAGAACCAGGCGATCGCCTTCCAGCCGCCCTGCCAGGATATTGCTGCCGCCGATGAAGCCGGCAACGAACGGATTGGCCGGGCGTTCAGTACAGATCCTCCGGGCGGCCGATCTGCTGCACGCGGCCGTCGCGCATCACCACCAGCCGGTCGGCCATCGCCATCGCCTCGGCCTGGTCGTGCGTGACCATCACGGTGGTGATGCCGCGCTCGCGCTGCAGCAGGCGGATCTCGCGCGCCATCTCCAGCCGCAGCGCGGCATCCAGGTTGGACAGCGGCTCGTCCAGCAGCAGCACGCGCGGATGGATCGCCAGCGCGCGCGCCAGCGCCACGCGCTGCTGCTGGCCGCCGGACAGCTGACCGCGGCAGCCGCGTGGCGAACGCCTCCAGCTTCACCAGGCGCAGCATCTCCGCGACCACGCGCGGCGGTCGATGGCATTTTTGCCCAGCGTCCGCATCTCCAGCCCGAACGCGATGTTGCGCGCGACCGTCAGATGCGGGAACAGCGCGTAGCTCTGGAACACGATGCCCATCTCCCGCTGATGCGCCGGCAGCGCCAGCATGCTGTCGCCGTCCAGCCGAATATCTCCCGCCGTCGGCTGCTCGAATCCGGCGATCATGCGCAGCGTCGTGGTCTTGCCGCAGCCGGACGGACCGAGCAGCACCACCAGTTCGCCCGGCGCGATCGACAGCGACAGATCGGCCACCGCGTCGAGGCCGGCGAAGCGCTTGCCGAGCCGTGCAGCGTGAGCGCGCCGGTCACTGCACGACCTTGGCGATGCGCACCAGCCGGTCCAGCACCAGCAGCGCGGCGCCGATGATGACCATCTGCGCCACCGCCACCGCCGCCACCAGCGGATCGATGTGGTATTCCAGATATTGCAGGATCGCGACCGGCAGCGTGGTGATGCCGGGTGCGGCCAGGAACAGCGCCATCGCCAGATTGTCGAACGAGATGATGAAGGCGAACAGCGCCCGCCGCGACGATGCCGGCCCGCATCGCCGGCAGCGTGACGCGCCAGATCACCCTGAACGGCGCGGCGCCGAGGCTGGCGGCCGCTTCCTCCGCCGCGCGGTCGTGGTTGGCGAGGCTGGCGAGGCACAGCCGCACGACCCAGGGCGTGGTGATCAGGATGTGCGACAGCACGAGGCCCAGGAAGCCGACGAACGTCGATGCCGCTATATTGCTCGATCAGGACCAGGAAGACGTAGATCGCCAGCGCCAGAGCGATGCCGGGAAAGGTGATCGGCGCCAGCAGCAGCGCGGCGATCGCGCCCGGTCAGCTTGGATGCGGGAACGCGACAGCGCGATGCCGGCCGGCACGCCGAGCAGCAGGCTGCCGGCCACCGCCAGCACTGCCAGCTCCAGGCTGGTCAGCAGCGGGCCGCCGAAGTTCGGGATGATCGCCGGATACCAGGACAGCGGTGTAGCCGCGCGGCGGGAACAGGATCAGCTTCTCGTCGAACAGGCTGAGATAGAGCGTCAGCGCCAGGGGCACGCCGATCAGCGCGGCGCCGATGACGACCAGCAGGTTCAGTGCGGCGCGTTGCAGAGCGGCAGCCAGGCGTCGCGGCATGCGGGTTGTTGCCAACGACACCGTGTCATACCAGGTGGCGGAAAGACCGACCCATCCGCCGTCATTCCCGCGCAAGCGGGAATCAGCGCTGTCCGCGCAGACCGCGGGTCGCATGGGATGCCCGCCTGCGCGTGGCATGACGAGGCAAGAGTCAGCGTCTCGGACGGTTGGTCTCACATTGCGTGCTTCACGAACCGGCCGCGCGACATGATGGCGCTCAGGCTGCTGCCGTCGCTGCGGAACACGCCGATATCGCGATAGGGATCGCCATCGACCACCAGCAGGTCGGCATAGGCGCCGGGAATCAGCTCGCCCAGCTTGCCCTCGGCGCGCACGATCTCGGCATTGACCAGCGTGGCGGAGCGGATGATGTCCTGCGGGCGCATCGCTTCGGCGCGGATGGTGAATTCGGTGCAGTGGTCGGTCTGCAACTGGCCCAGCAGGTCGCTGCCGAAGCCGATCTTCACCCCGGCGGAGCGGAATATCTCCAGCGACCGCAGACGCCGGCTTCCAGCACGCGGTCGTTCTTCTCCAGGCTGTACTCCGAAAGCCCGAATTGCGGGCCGCGCTTCTTCAGCGAGTCGTAGGCAACCAGCGTCGGCACGACATAGGCGCCGCGATCGGCCATCAGCTTCGCGGTCGGCGCGTCGATCAGGTTGCCGTGCTCGATGCAGCGCACGCCGGCGCGTGACCGCACGCTCGATCGCCTTGGCGCTGTAGGCGTGCGCGCAGACGTAGCTGCCCCAGCGCGTGGCTTCCTCCACCGCCGCCTCGATCTCGTCGATGCGGTATTGCAGGCTTTCCAGCGGGTCGGCCTGCGAGGCGACGCCGCCGGAGACCATCAGCTTGATGTGGTCGGCGCCTTTGCGCAGCTCGTCGCGCACCGCCTTGATGACGTCGGGCACGCCGTCGGCGACGCGCGCGGTCCAGTTCAGCCCGTTGCAGCAGGCGCAGCCGAAGCCGGCACTGGGTGCGGCGGCGGTGATCGGCATGGCCGCCGGTCTGGCTCAGCGGCTGGCCGGCGATATACAGGCGCGGGCCTTCGAACAGGCCCTGCTCGACGGCCGCCTTCATGCCCCAGTCGGCGCCGCCGGTGTCGCGCAGCGTGGTGAAGCCGCGCATCAGCATCGCGCGCATCGCGACCGAGCCCTTGGCGGCGAGCAGTGTCAGCGGCACGTCGTCCAGCAGCCGCAGGTTGACCTCGGTGAGCACGACATGGATGTGGCAGTCGATCAGCCCCGGCATCAGCGTGCGGTTGCCGATCGCGATGCGCGTGGCGCGACGCCGGAGCGGATCGGGCGGTCGGAGACTTCCTTGACGAGGCCGTTTTCCACCAGCAATTCGATGCCCTCGGCCAGCTCATCGCGGCGGGGGTCGAGGAAGCGTCCGCCGGTGAAGAGGAATGCGGCCATGGGCGGCTCCTGAACTGCGTCATGGACGCTATGGGGCGGGGCTTGTGAGAGTCAAGCAGCCGGCAAATTGCAAAAACCCGCGTAGTCAGCCACGCCGCCGTTGGAACGAAAGATAGTCTGATGTTCTGCATCCTTGTTCCGGGGATCTCCTTGCTTCCGACTGGTTCGCGCCCTCGACCGCGGCTCGAACCGCGGTTGCTTCGCACTTGACGACGGTGACATGATACACATATAGCGGAATGTATATCCAGGAGGGTCGCATGCAGGTCGCCAGATGGGGAAATAGCCTTGCCGTCCGCATTCCCGCCGCCGTGGTCAAGGCGCTCGAGCTCCAGGAAGGCGACGAAATCGAAATTCATATCGCGGACGCCCGGCATCTTGGCATCGCGCGCAAGCCGGGGCGGGAGGAACTGCTGAAACGTCTGCGCGGGTTCCGTGGCCAGCTTCCCGCCGATTTCAAGTTCGACCGAGAGGCGGCGAATGCCCGCTAGTTTCTTCGACACCAATGTCCTTCTGTATCTCGCATCGGCTGATACGGCCAAGGCGGACAAAGCCGAGGCTGCCATCGCGGCGGGCGGATCGATCAGCGTCCAGGTGCTCAACGAGCTCGCCAACGTCGCCCGGCGCAAGATGCGGATGTCCTGGGCTGATACGCATGCCTTCCTGAGCATGCTGCGTGCCTTGCTGACGGTTCATCCGCTCACGATCGAGACCCATGAAACCGGACTGGAGCTCGCCGAGCGATATGGATTTTCCATCTATGACGCCATGATTGCAGCCTCGGCGCTTCAGGCCGGATGCGACACGCTGTGGTCGGAGGACATGCAGGACGGCATGGCGATCGAGGATGGCCTTCATATCGTCAACCCGTTTCGCGTCGCCGGGACGTAGCTGCTAGAGGCGGCGGAGGGGATGGATTCGGCCAAACAAGAGATTTGGATGGGGCCGTGGGAACTAAGAGCGCAACGGTATAGGCAGATAAATCAAATATTTAGCATGTAGGGCGTAGGACGCCACCTGCTAGGGCATAGGACGCCAGCTCTATTGTATCACCAAAGTGGTTCAATGGCAAATCCCGAGACTGCTTCCAGGCGCCCTGCCGCCCCGTGTGACACCCCTGGCGCCCTGTCAGTTTTCACCGAGTGCGAGAGCTTCGGACTGGTCCGGCAAGGTTCACGGGCAGCACTTGTCCGGTCATCAGCTCGCCGTTTGTGGGATAGCAGAGTTGGCCGCGAAGAATTCTAGGAGATGACAAAAGGCCAGTTCACCGCCGGCAGAGATTAATTCCGGCAGTTTGGTCCGTGTGGTGAGTAACGCGGGCTGGTTCATGGTCGCATGACCTTGTTCCAGTCGATCTGAAAATCAGCGGCCTCCAGCTCAGTGGCGAGCTTTTGTTTCCAGGCTCCTCCATCATCAAACGGTTCAGCGACGACACCAGCGAAATCCGACGGGATCTCCACCTCGCCACGTTTCAGAGCACACACATGCGATCTGCCGAGGTGGCCGATAAAATAGCCCAGCTCTAGGAGCACGTTTTGCCTCGCGCGAGGCTTGGGAGTTCCACCTTTAACACAACCTTCGTCGTCTGGCGTCAGTAGGATTACAGCGAAGCCAACCTCACTGTGCGCTTCTACCTTCTCAATTACCGTGCGGCCTTGGCTCGCCTGTTCGTGCAAAATGATCGGTCTGATTCCGAGCCGCTCCAGGAAACGCGCCACGGCCTCCCGAGCGCCTTCATCGTGACCATGCACCACAAACACTTTGGAAAGGTCGCGTGGGAGCGCAGCTCCGCGCGGAGTGCGGGGATAGACACTCTGCTCCTCGTCGACGATCTCGTCTTCTAGAGTACGGATCGCCTGCTGCAGAATCGCAATCGATTGTTGCTTTCCCTCGGTAAGATACTGGCGCGCTTCGTGCGCGTCCTGGGCGTCATAGTTCGCCCCGCCGCCGCGACCCCACGCCGGCTGTATGCGCGTGGTGTGTGGGCCGTTATCCAGCGTTGCGGCATCCCTGTAGCGATTGTAGGCAGGCGTCGCGTGCCCAAATGCCGCTGACAGCGCCTCGTCGATCGCCGCTTCCAGCGCCATCACCTCTGGAATTCCGTGGCGCTTCTGCACCTTCTGGGGGTCGAAGGATTGGAGGTCTCGGATGCAGTTCTGCAGCCGTTCAATGCGGCGGCGCTTTTGGTCACCAGTGAGAACGGGAGTTTGTGGCGGCGGTGCGGCTGGCCTTCGGGCCATTGAGGGGACTCCGACTCGGGCTAGTTGGACAATCTATTCCGCTTAGAGGGATTTGCGAACCGACGTGCCGAGCCCCACACCCGTCACTGCTATAAATGCCATTCTATGTTCTAGCGTGGCACAACGCCGCAAGCTGATGCCGTGGCGGCCCATCTAATCAGCAGGCCGATGCGAGGGATTGCTGCGCGTCCGGCATCGCTGCGCCACCATCGAGGAGAGCCTGAATACGCGAAAGATGCATCACGCGATTTCGGCAGTGGAACTCTGGGTTAATGTAGATAGTGCTTATGCAAAATCGGCGGCTGGCGGGCTGCCTCGTTCTGCGAATACGACTTGCACCTTCTGGTGGTTATCGGCATTCCGCAAGATGCAGAGGATCACTTTATCCTCGCTGATGGCTATAAGATGGTGAGCAAGTTGATCGTTGATGCGTTGCGCCCAGGATATGATTTCCGGAAAGTTAGTGCTGACCTCGATGGGAGTAGCGGAACTCAGTACCTTTCCGCACATTCCCCCGGTGAAGGTGTGAGTGGCACTTCCCGTATAAGTCTAAAAGGGTGTCTTTGGGTAACGGCATCGGGTCGACGCCCACAATCTCATGGCGATGCACGGTGCCAAAAGGGCTTTGACTCTCCTGTCGGACGGGAATCGGGTAGAAGTGCTTTCGCAGCTTCGATAGCCCGCCAAAAATTTCATCTGCTGACCACTTCTTGCCAAGTTGCTTGGAATATGTGGCGGGAATGTCCCCATGAGCTACGAGGCAGCTTAAGGCAATAAGTTCGCAAAGCAGCCGAAGCTGTCCGTAACAAAATTCGCGCACAATCGGCCCGGGAAAGCCGGTTTGTCCATTAACCGCACGGTCTACACAGTGAATCCGCAGCTTCACTTCCTCCATCAAACTGGCATAGAGCGTCAAAAGCGCTTTGTTGCTCTTTGGAAGAGCGCGATTCACCGGAGCCTCGAAAGTCGCACTGCCACGCCGGCTGAGACCGCCAATGCGGTGGCATTTCTGGCGAGCCCGGTGTCGGGGATACACATCGGGGACGGTGCTGACGATCGACGGCGGAGCGGGGTAAGGTAGGTAGGCAGCCAAAATAAGCCTCGTGAGACCCCGTCCAACGGTAAACGGCTGTTCCTGGTTGCGAGAGAAACGGATGACCTACGTGCAGGCGAATTTTCCTTGATTTCATATCGGGCTAAACGTTTTCTAGGTTCCATGTCGCCCCTAACCAAAGATAGAATTTGCCTGCCTCCTGGCTAAGTAGGCCTACCGCGTGTACGAATTGAGCGGTTGCCCATACCGCCTTTTGAAGATCATCAGCCTTTGTGAACGGCCCCGTAAATCCCGCGGTCTGGGACATATTCCCCAACCAATCTGTCCCGGTGTTGGTCAATTCCCATATGACATTCGCGAATGATCCGGGGACATTGCCCGGGATAGTCGCGGTGGGATCTCCGATTGCGCGGCGTAAGAACGTGTGATATTGCTGAACCGTGTGCGGCCACGTCAGATCGCCAACCACTCGAGCGAGTTCGAATTCAGCCGCGAATAGCGGCGGAATGGGTGGAAACAACATGCCCGGAGACAAATCGTTACCATTCAAGAGATCGGCTTGGAAAAATGCACCAACCTGCTGACGTAGAGTTTGTTGGGTGCCCTTGAAATCAATCTTCGCTCCCACCGCGCGATCCGCTCGATACCTATCGATTGTGGCTTGGGGATTGGACAACTTTAGTTTCAGCATATTAAAGTCTAACTGCTGGACCAGCGTCTGATTGAGTTTTTCAATAGCACTAATCATATTTGCAAAGGCTCGGTCGAAATCCACGCGGAGCTGCTGTTCCTGTGCAAGAATTTCGCCAGCTTGCTGCTGTAGCCGGTCTAGTCTTGTTTCAATCTCTGCATTCTCCTCCCCGTCGTTGCCAGCGCCCAGAAGATGGAGAATCGTCGGAATGATAGGACCACTCTGGCCAAACAATTTGGCAAGGTTTAGGCCCTGTTCAACCGAGTTCATGCCAGATGTCAGATCATCGAGAAACGGCATCGCGTTTCGCTCCCGAGACAGGCAGTCCGGGGACAGCCCAGCGTTGCCGCGCTATAGAGAAGCCAAAAGGTAATCTCACCATGGCGGGCTGCGGATTACAAGATTAATTTCGGCGGCGCTACAGGGCTATCGCATTTGACCTTTCCCTGCGCCGGCGAGGAGCCGGGCGAGGAAGTCGTCGTTCCGTTCCGGGTGCACGCGCCTCCAACCAGTCCCACTAGCCTCCAACCAGTCCCACTAGTTAATTCAAAAGACTTCCCGTACTTGCCGGGACGACCTTCCGAAGCCAATAAACGCCGGTCTTAGGGTGCGGATAGGGGCGCGTCATCGGCAGGACCACTTGGACCACCTCTTTGTATCACTGAGGCGTCCACAAGTGCCTGATATGATGGATTAATCCGCCGCGTTAATGCCTCAGGTTGGCCTTGGCTGGGGGCCGTGGGTTCGAACCACGATTAGCGGAGTCAAAGTCCGCTGTCCTACCATTAGACGAGCCCCCAACGGGCACGGGCATCCTCGCCCATACCATGCTTGCCACGGAGACACCGACTTTGTCACCCCGGGCCTGGGTGCTGCTGCCTTCGGGCAAGCGGCTCGATCTGCTGGACCCCACGCCGTTCGACTGGGACGACCAGGACCTGGCGCTCGGCCTGGCGCGCACCTATCGCTGGGGCGGCCATTCCGCCTGGCCGCTGCCGCTGTCGGTGGCACAGCACAGCCTCGCGGTGTTGGCGATCTGCCGCCACGGCCGGCAGCGCATGGACCCGCAGCGGGAATTGCGCGAACTGCTGCACGACGCCGACGAAGGCTTGCTGGGCTTCGACGCGATCTCGCCCCTCAAGCCGTTCCTGGGCGACGGATTCGCAGCACTTGCCGCCCGGCTGCGCGACGCCATCTGGCGCCGCTATGGATTGCCGGACTGGACCCCGGCCGAGCACGCCGCGCACAAGCGGGCAGACCGGCTCGCCGCCGCCAGCGAAGCGGTGCACGTGGTGGGGTGGTCGCCCGAGGAGGTCCGCAACAGCCTGGGCATCGCCATCAAGCCGCTCGCCCGCGATCCCACCCCGCGCCCGGATGGCATGGCGGTCTGGGAGCCCTGGGCGCCGGAAACCGCTGCGCGGCTGTTCATCGCCGAACTGGCGCGGCTGACGGCCCGCATACCGCCACGCGCGCAAATGCCTCAGCGGTCATCCACCGGCAGGTTGGCGCGCACCGACGGGCGCTGATCGAACGACGCCTGCCATTGCGCCAGCCGAGGGCGATTCTCACGCCATGCAATCGAAGTGAAACGGAAATCGAGATACCCGAGCGCGACGCCGATCCCGATATGGCCGATCGAGAACGTGTCACTCGCCAGCCGATCGGCCTCGTTGTCCAGCGCATCGACGCCGGCGATAATCTTCGCGCGCCACAGCTCCACATGCGGCGCCGACTGTCGCTCCGGCGGACGCAACCGCTCGCCGAGCCAGGCCAGCGCGATGTCCAGCATGCCGTCACCCAGCGCCAGCCGGCGCAGCGCGGTCAGCCGATGCGGCCAGGGCGGGAACAGTTTCGGGCCGCGATGCAGCGTGTCCAGATACTCGCAGATCACCGGCGAATCGAACATCACCGTGCCGTCCTCCAGCACCAGCGTGGGGATCTTGCCGAGCGGGTTCTGCGTCATCAGCGCGCGATGCGGCTCGGTGCCGCCGACCACGGTGCGCACCGTGTGCAGCCGGTCGGCCAGGCCGGTTTCGTGCGCGGTGATCATCACCTTGCGCACGTAAGGCGAGCGCGGCGACCAGTGCAGGGTCATCGGGGCGGGCATGCGGGTCTCCTTCGCGGTCGGTTTGGCACCGGTCACCGGGGCGTGCCAGGCTGCGGGACGAAGGAGACTGTCATGGACTGGATCGAGGTCAACGGCACCAGCCTGCGCTACGACCTGACCGGATCCGGCGACCGCACTCTGGTGCTGGTGCACGAGATGGGCGGCACGCTGGAAAGCTGGGATCAGGTGCTGCCGGTGCTCGCGCCCGGCCGCCGCATCCTGCGCTACGACACGCGCGGGGCGGGGCTGTCGGAAAAGATTCGCGGCCCGGTAACGTTCGATACCATGACAGACGACCTCGCTGCCCTGCTGGCGGCGTTGGGCATCGCCGGCAAGGTGGCGCTGGCCGGGTGCGCGGTGGGCGCCGGCATCGCGTTGCATTTCGCCGCCCGGTTCCCTGAATCGCGTGTCGGCGCTGGTGGCAATGGGCCCGGCCACCGGCGTCACGCCCGACCGCCGCGCCGCCACCCTTGCGCGCGCCGACAGCATGGAACGCGTCGGCCCGCGCGGCCTGGTGCAGGATAGTTTCGCCAGTTCCTACCCGCCGGAGGTGCGGCACGACGCCGAACAGTACCGCCGCTTCCGCGCCCGCTGGCTGGCGAACGATCCGCAGAGCTTCGCGGCGATCAACCGCATGCTGGCGGACGCGACGGTGACGCAGGAACTGCCGCAAATCGCCTGCCCGGCGCTGCTGCTGGCCGGCACGTACGACCGGCTGCGCCCGCCCGCGCTGATCGAGCCACTGGCGCGCAGCATGCCGAACGCTCGGTTCCAGGCGCTGGAGACCGGACATTTCATGGCGGTGCAGACGCCGGGAATCGTCGCCGCCGCGATGCAGCAGTTCCTGACGTCGGTCGGCTGCTAGGCGATGGCGTGGCGCATCGGTGTCGATATCGGCGGCACCTTCATCGATTTCTGCGTCTTCGACACGGCAGCGAACCGGCTGCACACGCTGAAGGTGCTGACCACCCCCGACGATCCGGGACAGGAGGTGATGAACGGGCTTGCCCTGCTCGAAGCGCGCCACGGCCTGACACCCGGCGCGGTGAGCGATTTCGTGCACGGCACCACGGTCGGCATCAACACCGTGATCCAGCGCAAGGGTGCCGAGCTTGCCCTGCTCGCGACCGCGGGATTCGAGGACGTGGTCGAACTCGCGCGGCTGCGGATGCCGGAGATGCACAGCCTCTTCTGCGCCCGGCCGGATCAGCTTATTCCGCGCGACCGGATCTTCGGCATTCCCGGACGCATCCGCGCGGATGGCAGCGAACAGGTGCCGCTCGATCCGCCGGCGGTTCGCCGCGCGGCGGCGGCGGCGCGCGCAAAGGGCGTGCAGGGTATCGTCGTCGCCTTCATCAACGCGTACCGCAACCCGGCGCATGAGCGCGCGGCGAAGGCGATCCTGCAACGCGAAGCGCCGGACCTGTTCGTCTTCGTGTCGTCCGAGGTCTGGCCGGTGATCCGCGAATATGAGCGGAGCACGACGGTCATCCTCAATGGCTATGTGCATCCGCGGGTGGCGCGCTATCTCGGCTCGCTGGAAACGGCGCTGCGCGGGCGAGGTATCACCGCGCCGCCGATGGTCACCAAATCCAACGGCGGGATCATGAACGTGGCGCTCGGCAAGACCGCGTGTGTGAACATGCTGCTCTCCGGCACCGCCTCAGGCGTGATGGGCGCCGCGTTCCTCGCCCGGCAGGCCGGCATCGGCAATGCGCTGACACTCGATATCGGCGGCACCAGCGCGGATGTCGCCCTGGTGATAGACGGTCAGCCGCAGTTCGGCATGGGCGAGACGATCGGAGATTTTCCGCTCTACGTGCCTTCCGTGTCCGTTTCCTCGATCGGCGACGGCGGTGGTTCGATCGCCTCCGTGGACGGGTTCGGGGTGCTCAAGGTCGGGCCGGAGAGTGCAGGCTCCTCGCCGGGACCGGCCTGCTATGGCCGGGGCGGTACGCGGGCCACCATCACCGACGCGATGGCGGTGTGCGGCTGGCTCGGGCACGCGCCGCTCGCCTATGCCACGGTGGCGATGGATCGCGGACGGGCGGAGGCGGCGGTGGCGGAACTCGCGGCGCAGTGCGGGCTCGGGCTGCATGCGACCGCCGAGGCGGTCATCCAGGTCGCCATCTCGAACATGTTCGTGGAGGTCAACAAGCTGATCGCGCGCTACGGCGTCGATCCGCGCGATTTCACGCTGATGCCCTTCGGCGGCGCCGGCCCGATGCTGGGCTGCCTGCTGGCGCACGAACTCGGCATGGAACGGGTGATGATCCCGCGTCGCCCGGGCGTTGTCTCCGCGCTTGGCGGCCTGATCGCCGACGTGCGCAACGATTTCATCCGCACGGTGTTCGTCGATGCCGTGCCCGCCGCGCTGGCAACGATCGCTGAACATCTGTCCGGCCTGCGCGCCGAGGCGGAGAGCTGGCTGCGGGACCAGCAGGGCTTCGCCGGGCCGGCGCGCACGGCGCTGTCCGCCGACATGCGCTATCACGGCCAGAGCTTCGAGATCGAGGTTGGGCTCGACGAATCCTGGGTCGCCTCGGGTGACCTGCCGGCGATCAGAGATGCGTTCCATCGGCGCCACGCCGAGATCTACGATTTTTCCGACGCCGGCGCGGCGGTGCAGATCGTCAATCTGCGGCTCGTCATCACCGGCGTGGTGGAGCCGCCGTCGTTTCCGATGGAACCGCCGGGCGAGGGCGTGCCGCGGCCCGAGAAGCGGGTGGATGTCTGGCAGGACGGGGCCGCGCGGCCGATGCCGCTCTATCGGCGCGAGGCGTTGCACCATGGGCACGCTGTCTCGGGTCCGGCGATCGTGGTGCAGGAGGATGCGACGCTCTGTCTGCCCGCCGGCTTCACCGGCACGGTGGATACCTACGGCAATCTGCACCTGATCTGGCGGGAGTGACCGCAATGCCGATCGACAAGGTAACGCTGCGGATCCTCGCCAACCATGTGCGCGCCACGGCCGAGAACATGGCCTACACGCTGTACCGCACGGCGCATTCCACCTTCGTCAAGGAGACGGAGGATTTCACCACGCAGATCACCGACGCGGCGGGGCTCGCGGTCGGGGTGCCGATGGATCTCGGTGCCACCTGGTACCCCGGCATCAATTACGGCCGCGCCATGGCGATGATCGACGCCTACGAGCCGGGCGATATCGGAATGACCAACGACCCGTATAGCGGGTTCCTCGCCACGCATGTTCCGGATTTGCACTTGTGGAAGCCGATCATCCACGAGGGCGAGATCCTCTGCTTCGCCTGCGGGCATATCCACAACACCGACATGGGGGGCGCGGTACCCGGCGAGCCTCTCGCGCGCCTTGACCGAGGTGCATCAGGAGGGTGTGCGCTTCCCGCCGATGAAGCTGTATCGCCGGGGCGTGCTCAACGAGGAAATTCTCCGGGTGATGCTGCTCAATGTGCGCAAGCCCGAGCAGAACCTTGGCGATCTCAAAGCCTTTGTTGGCGCCCTGAACACCGGCGAGCGCAAGGCGCGGGCGATGATCGCGAAGTTCGGCCCCCGGATCTTCAAGGAGGGGCTGGCGGCGCTGCTCGACTATGCGGAGCACCAGGCGCGCGAAATCCTCCAGGGCATCCCCGACGGCGAATATGTCTTCGCCGATTACGCCGACGAGGACGGCCCGAACGGCAATCCCTGCCGGCTGGCGCTCCGGCTGGTGATCGAGCGGGACTCCGCGACGCTCGACTTCACCGGCAGCGATCCGCAGCTTACGTCCGCGCTCAATGTGCCGACCGGGGGAGACCCGCATCACACGCTGCTGCTGGTCGGCATCTACTACGTGCTCTACACGCTGAACCCGGCGCTGGTGCTGAATGCGGGGCTCACGCGCCCGTTCACCTGCATCTGCCCCGAGGGCACGGTGCTCAATCCGGTGTTTCCTGCCGCGGTCGGCATGCGCAGCCTGACTTGCGCGCGCATACGCAGTCTGATCTTCGGCGCTTTCAGCCTGGCGATCCCGGAGCGGATGCCGGCGGCACCGGCGGGGTCAAGTTCCATCGTCAACGTGATGACGACCGACAACCGCACGCACCGCGCTGTCCTCGCGGCGATCAACCCGGTGGTCGGCGGCGCTGGCGGCATGCCGCACCGCGACGGTACCAATGGCTCGGGTGCGGACGGGGCTTATCTGAAGAACACGCCGGTGGAGATCATCGAGGCCGAAGTGCCGGTGCAGATCGTCAGCTATCGGCTGCTGCCGGATTCAGGCGGCGCCGGCGCGCATCGCGGCGGGCTTGCGACCGCGCTCGATTTCAAGGTTTTCGCGCCGAATACGCGCGTGACCGTGCGCAACCGCGACCGTTCGCGGTTCCGCCCATGGGGCACGCTGGGCGGTCGGGCCGGGGAGCCCTCGGACTTCATCCTCAATCCTGGCAGTGGGCGCGAGGTGCGGCTCGGCAATGTCGATACGGTCACCTGCGATCCGGGCGACGTGCTGCACATCCACTCGCCGGGCGGTGGGGGAAGGGGCAATCCGCTCGATCGCGATCCGGCGCGGGTGCAGTTCGACGTTGCGCGCGGCTATGTCTCGGTGGGCGCGGCCGAGGCGGATTACGGCGTGGTGCTGCGCGACGGCGCGGTGGATGCGGTGGCGACCGAGACGCGGCGGCAGGCGATGCGAAGCGAGCAGCACAACGCGCATTTCGCCTTCGGTCCGGAGCGCGAGCGCCACGAAGCGGTGTGGACGGACGCGAACTACGCGGCGCTCACCGAAATCCTTGCGATGCTGCCGGTGCATTGGCGCTTCTTCGTGAAGACCAAGCTGTTCGAACGCGCGCCACAGGCCGCGGTGCCGACGAACCGGCCATGGGTGAAGCAGGCCTTCGAGGGGTTGTGCGAAAACTATCCGGAACTGGCGGCGCTTGCTTTGAGCCGGCGAGAGGGGGCGCCGGTGGGGGACGTTCATTAGCAGAGCGTCGGGGTCGGGATGCTCCGATGTCGAGCGCGGCACCGTTGGTTTTGAAACTGGGGTCGCCCTTGTAGCCGTAATGGGCGCGGCGCTCGGCCAGGGTCATGTCTTCAAAGCGGCGGTACGGGCGCGAAGGGGGCGCGTGCGGCGGGTCGGCGATGGGGGTCGGCTGGGGCGTGGCGGGAACCAGCAGGCGGGGTGCGGCGGCGGCGCGGCTTGGGCGCGGTTGGGCGGCGGGGCGGGGTGCGTCGGCGGGTGTTTGTTGCTTTTGCAACGAGCGGAGGGTGGCCTGCATCATGCGGGCGACGCTGGCGGCGTTGGCGCGGAGACGGGCGGCCATGGCAGGGGCGAGGTCGGGCTGGGCGGCGCGCTTGAGGTTGTCCATGACCGCGTGGTGCGCGGCGACCGCCTGGGCGGCGAGCATGGCCTGGAAGGCGTTTTGCGGTTGCAGGGCCAGGAGAGCGAGGCGGGCGAGGCGGCGGCGGGTGGCGCGCAACTGGTCGGTATCGTCCGGGGCGGCGGGAATGGCGGCGACGATGGTGTCGAGGAGGTGTTCGAGCAGGTCGGCGGGGAGTGCGTCGGCGGTGGGGTCGGTGGACATTGGATGCCTCGGGCCGCGATGGGATGGACAATCCAGGGTAGCACAGAGATAGGAAAGAAGGCCTTAATTGTCACCCTGACAAGGTAGTTCGTGGAATATAGTCCTTGCTTGCGGGATGGGGTAGTGCCTCAGTTTGAAGGAATAAAGTCCTTCATCGGGCTTAGCGTCGAATGCGCATCTGAATCCATACTTGATAGGCATGGACGGTATAGGCGATCATTAATTCCATGGGATTCCGCGAGGCATTTCATTTAGTCTATGCGCTGGCGGTTGCCGGTGTGGTTTTGGTACCTACTGCCTTCTGGCTCCTTGCGAACCACCACATGACTGGAGGCTATATTTGTGGTGGTATAGCGATGCTGTTTCTAATGGCTTGCGCACTCACGTATCATCGGCCAAATTCGAGTCCGTGGGAAGCTCTAGCGAAGTTCTGGGTAATAGTAATAATCATCCTATTCTTTGGTTACCTGACATTGCAAGCGATCGATATTGAGGATCAATATCAGCTTGGGCTGCCAACCGGCACGCTAGTGGCGGCTAATGAGCCTAACCCTGCTTCAGCATGCCATGACACCTCACCCGCTCTGAAAGTAAACATAGGTAGCAACACCGTTGTCGTCACCAGGACGCCTAAAGTCATACTCGCATATGAAGGACGTCCGGTCGTAATTATCGACAAAATCAAGGGGTCACAAGTAGCGTTATCCCTCCGAATCTCATGATTCGGTAGGTGACAATGTGGCCGACCTCGATAAGAATGGGTTAGAGGTTCATGAAAACCTTGTTGCAAAGTTCCAGAGGAAGGATTGGAGCAGTCTTTTTATAGAGGATCGAAAGGGACAGGCGATCCTTGGTGTCCACCTTTACAATAAGTCATACGCTACGATAACGGGATTGATTATCTACGGCGCTTCTCCGGTTTTCATTGACAACGCGCAGACATTACGCAGTTTTGGCGATACACAAAGTGTTTTAAGCGGTAACTGTTTATATGGGCTTTTAGAATTCGATCGGGATGGAAGCGTTACCTTTCGGCAGAATTAACCGGCCCTTTCACACTTTTTCAAAAGCCGCACCATATCAGTGATCTCCCTAAGCCGATCCGTCACACCTGCCGCCATGACTGTCAAGAAGGTTCATATCATGCTCGGCATGAACAAGCTCTCCCGTGCCGATCGTGTCCAAATCTTTTCTCTGCTGGTTGAGGGTATGAGCCTGCCGGCGATCACCGGATCAGCGGCAAGAGCATCAATGCGCTCCAATCCCTGCTACATGTTTATCAAATTAGTGAAAGCACAAGAAAAGAACTGAAATCATTTACTGGAGCTGTGGGCGGTCTTAATGAGCAGAGAAACAGAATAGTACATGGCCCAAGATTCAGGAGACAAGATTCATCGATCGCTAGCGCTAGATTTGAGATAAGAGAGAAATCCGCACTACAGTTTGGTCTTGTGCCAGAACCTCTTCAGAGTCGCTCAGATTTTGTAAAAGAGGTCTCTCAGAGATAAGGAGGAGTTTCTGACGATATGGAGAAAGGTAGTTGCAGAGATTGAAACGCGCCCACGAGGATTTCACGAACCACTTCCTCAAATAGCGTTGAACGATTTGGAGTGACCAAATCGCTCCAATGGCTCGCGAGTGTGTCTGCGCCGCATCGCACCATAGCGCCAGTGATCTCAATAGCCGGGCTGTCACGCAAGACATCTTTTGTTATTTCCCGGCTCGCTACGTCAAGTATGTAATCGGGAAAAAAGTCAAGGGATGTCCGCTGGTTCGAACAGATGGTTGCCGGTGTAATCGAGGGCCCACCCTCAAGCGATCAGGCCGATCTATACCAGCCGTTCGAGAGGCCAACTCTCCCTGGTCATGCCCGCCTTCGCGACGCGCAGGCGGGCATGACGCGGTCGCGGTCACACGGACTGTCGCTGGATTCCCGCTTTCGCGCGGGAAGTGACGGCAGGGGAGCGGGGATGACGGGGAACAGAAATGGGTCTGCCTTCAGGGCGGTTGGTATAACGCCGCCGCGGCGGATCACTCCTCCTCCGTGACGGACATGAGGACTAATCCATCACCGCACCGCCGCCACCCTCGCCCTGCTTCGGCTTCCGCATCAGGAACAGCAGTATCAGGATCGGCGCCGACATGATCGCCATCAGCCAGTAATCGTTTGCGTACGCAATCACCTGCGCCTGGTACTGGATCATCTGGTCCAGCGCCTGCGCCCCGTGCGCGGTCGCCGGCGATAATTCGCGCGCCACCTGCGGCGGCACCGCCTGCAACGCGCGGTTCAGCGGGGAACCGAACACCGCCAGGACCGAATGCTCGATCTGCGTGTTCCGCGTCACCAGCGCCTCGAACACGGAAATGCCGATCGAGCTGCCGACATTGCGGAGCAGGCTCAGCATCGCGGTTCCCTCGTAGCGCAGCCGCGGCGCCAGCGTGCCGAACGCCACCACGTTCAGCGGCACGAACACCAGGCCGATTCCGGCACCCTGGATCATCGTGTTGACGATGAGATCCATCTGCTGCACCGCCGGCGTCCAGGTTGACAGCCGGTACATGCTCCACACCAGCAGGCCCACACCCACCGCCATGATGAACCGCGGATCGATTTTGTTGGTGATGCGCCCCGCCACCAGCATCGCGAACATGGTACCCACGCCGCGTGGCGCCAGCAGCAGCCCCGCCATCTCCACCGGGTAATTTCCAAGTTCCTGCAGCCACGGCGCGAGCAGCGCCGAGGATGCCAGCAGCACCATCCCGACCGCGAACATCACCAGCAGGCTGGATACGAAATTCCTGTCCCCGAACAATTCGGGCGAGATGAACGGCTTTTTCCCGGTGATCATGTGCACCAGGAACAGATAGAAGCCGGCCACCGCCACGACGGATTCGATGATGATCTCGGTCGAGCCGAACCAGTCCTTCGTCTCGCCCCGGTCCAGCAACAGTTGCAGCCCGCCGATGCCGAGCGCCAGCACCGAGAACCCGAACCAGTCGAACCGCAGCCCCGAACGCGACTGCTCGCCCGGCAGGAACAGCCACAGCCCGATTGTCGCGGCTACCCCGAACGGCAGGTTGACGAAGAACACGTATCGCCAGTTGTACAGCTCGGTCAGATAGCCGCCCAGGGTCGGT
Organism: uncultured Pseudomonadota bacterium; assembly: GCA_963810715.1. GTDB lineage: Bacteria > Pseudomonadota > Alphaproteobacteria > Acetobacterales > Acetobacteraceae > DATDIC01. The sequence goes on from CAWEOZ010000013.1 coordinate 146,142, forward strand.
CCCAGGATCGGTCCGACCATGACCCCCATGCCCCAGATCGCCATCGCCGAGCCGCGCTGCTCGGCCGGGTAGATGTTCAGCATGGTGCCCTGCGACAGCGGCACCAGCGCGGCGCCGAACACCCCCTGCACCAGCCGGTACAGCACCATCTCGTAAAGCGAGGTGGCGATGCCGCACAGCATCGATGCGATGGTGAAGCCGATGATCGAGACCAGGAACAGCCGTTTCTGACCGAACCGGGCGGACAGCCAACCGACCGGCGCCGTCATGATGGCCGCCGCGACGATGTAGGAGGTCAGGACCCACGTGATTTCGTCGTAGCTCGCCGACAGGCTGCCCTGCATGTAGGGCAGCGCGACGTTGGCGATGGTGGAATCCAGCGCCTGCATCAGCGTCGCCCCCATCGCGCAGACCGTGATGATCGCGCGATGCGGAACAACTTCGAACCTGGACGCTTCGGCGCCGCTCATGGCCGCCTCAGAACAGGTCGCCCAGAGTGCGCTTGTGGTGGGTGTCGATCGACACCTCCGCGCTCATGCCGGCCGACAAGGGCGGATCGTTCGGGCCCGGGTGGATTTCCACGCGGATCGGCAGCCGCTGCACCACCTTCACCCAGTTGCCCGACGAATTCTGCGCCGGCAGCAAGGAGAATTCCTGGTCGGTGGCCGGAGCGATGCTCTGCACCGTGCCGGTCCAGGCACGGTTGGGGTAGGAATTGATCGTCACCTGGGCCGATTGCCCGGCGCGCGCGTAGGTCAGGTTGGTCTCTTTCGGCTCCGCCTGCACCCACACGTCGTCGGTCGAGACCAGCCCGAACGCCGCCGTGCCCGCCGACAGGAACTGGCCGAGCTGCAGCTTGCTGACCTGGGTGACGATGCCGTTGAACGGGGCCCGCACCACCGCGTGATCGGCCTCGCGCTGCGCCTCGGCGAGCTGCGCGGCGGCCTGCTTGTAGGCCGGCATCGCGGTGGTGGGAATCGTCCGCCTTGCCGCCCAGCCGGGCCAGCGCCGACTGCGCCTGCGCCTGGCCGGTGCCGACCGTCGCCTGGTCGGCGGCCAGCTTGTATTTGGCGTCGTCATATTGCTGGGGCGTTATCGCCCGGCTCTTCACCAGTACGGCATAACGGTCGAACGTCGCCTGATCGGCCGCCACCTGCGCCTGCCGCGCCACCACCTCGCGCTGCGACTGCAGATAGTCGGCCTTCAGCGATTTAAGGTTCAGCACGGTCTGCGCCAGGTTCGCCTTGGCCTGGTCCAGCGCGATCTGAAACCTGGTCGGGTCGAGCCGGAACAGCACCTGCCCGGTCTTCACGTGCTGGCCTTCATGCACCGGGATATCCGTCACGATCCCTGACACGTCGGTGGAGACATCCAGCACGTCGGCCTGCACGTAGGCATCCTCCGTCGCCACGTAACGACCGCCACTCAGCCAGTACCACAGGCCCCCGACGACCAGCACCACCAGCCCGGCCGCGATCAGCACGAAGCGCAGCCTCAACCGCGGCCGCTGGCTTCGCCGGGATGGTTTGGCGGGGGCCGCGAGCGCTTCGTCGGGTTCGCGTCGGGGGGGAGGAGCGGTCCTCGGGTCGGTGCGTGTATCGGCACGGGGCCGGACGGCCTCAGCGGTGGGAGCGTCGGACATTCGTATCTTCGCTTATTATGTGCTGCTATATGGTTCGTGCGACCGGCAGGTTGCATGCAGGCCGGAGCGACCCGGCATGAGGCGGCGGCGGGGCTCCGCCCGGGCCCAGCCGGTGGCGCTCCCCGGGGCGCGCGGGGGCCCCAGACCCCCGGCAAAGGCCAAGGGCGAGCCCTTGGTGGGAGTTCAGAGGCCAGCGCCATCCGATGGGGTAGGGGGCCAAGGCTCGCACGGGCGCGTTGCTCGACGCGATCTCGGCGCACGCCCATATTGGCCGGGAATTGTTCCTCGGGGATGGAGCGTGCCGTGCCGGTCAGCAAGGATGCCTATCGGGAGGCCATGGCGAGGCTCGGTGCGGCGGTGAATGTGATCACCACTGACGGGCCCTTCGGTCGCGCCGGCTTCACCGCCTCGGCGGTGTGCAGCGTGACCGATACACCGCCCACACTGCTGATCTGCACCAATCGTGCAAACAATTCCTATGCCGCGTTGAAGGGCAACGGCGTGGTTTGCGTCAATACGCTGACTGCGGCGCAGCAGGAGATGTCACCGGTATTTGCCGGGCTGACGCCGCATTCAATGGAGACGCGGTTCGATGCCGGCGCATGGGGCATGCTGGCGACCGGGGCGCCGGTACTCGAGGAGGCAGCGGTGGCGTTCGATTGTCGGATCGATAAATCGGTGACGGTGGGAACGCATGACGTGTTCTTCTGCATCGTCGAGGCGGTGCAGTTGGGGCCGGTGCATGAGGGGCTTATCTATTACGCTCGCGGATATCACCGCATCGTGCATGGGGGGTAGTGGTCTTGGTGGTTCTTGCGTCGCCGCGCGTGTGGCTCTGATTGGGCGGGCGGGATGGATTCCCGCTTTCCGCGGGAATGACGAAAGGGGCGCGGGGTGACGAAGGAACGCGCGGGGTGACGAAGGGACGCGCGGGGTGACGAAAGGGGCGCGCGGGGATGACGGAGAGTACGCGGGGGGCTTGGGGCTCGTCATGAAATAATCGGATCAGCCGTCATTCCCGCGCAAGCAGGAATCCAGCGGGTGGCCGTGGATTCCCGCTTTCGCGGGAATGACGAAATGGCGCGGTTGTTTCCGAACAACTCCTTAGGTCAGGCGCGCATGGCCACGCCCGCCATCTGCCGTTCCACCAGTCGGGCGTAGGCGCCGCGCCGGGCGAGCAAGGTCGCGTGCGAGCCGGTTTCGACCACGCGGCCCGCGTCCAGCACCACGATGCGATCGGCGTGGCGGATGGTGGAGAGCCGGTGCGCCACCACGATCGTGCTGCGGTTGGTCATCAGCTCGTCGAGGGCGGTGCGCACGGCCTGCTCGCTGATGGTGTCGAGGTGCGAGGTGGCCTCATCCAGCACCAGGATCGGCGCATCTTTCAGGAAGGCGCGGGCGATGGCGATGCGCTGGCGCTGGCCGCCAGACAGTTGCACGCCGCGCTCGCCCACTCGGGTTGCGAGTCCTTCGGGCAGGGCGGCGACGAAGCTGTCCAGGGCGGACCGGCGCAGCGCCAGCTCCACCTGCTCGCGCGTGGCGTCCGGCCGCGCCAGGCGGACATTCGCCTCCAGCGTGTTGTTGAACAGGTAGGTGTCCTGGGCGACCAGGGCGATGCGGCCGCGCAGCGCGTCCAGGCGCAGCTCGCGCAGGTCGTGGCCATCGACGCAGATGGCGCCGGCGTCCGGGTCCCAGAAGCGCAGCAGGAGGTTGGCGATGGTGGTCTTGCCGGCGCCCGAGGGGCCGACGAGGGCGAGCATCGAGCCGGCCGGCAGCTCGAACGTGACGTTGGTGAGGGCGGGACGGTGGCGGCCTGGGTAGGTGAAGCGCACCGTCTCGAAGCTGACGGAGGAGCCGTTGAGCGGCACCGGGGGTGTCAGGGGGCCGTCGGTGATCAGCACCGGCTCGGTTTCCACCACGTGGAGGCGGCGGGTGGAGGCGATGGTGTCGGCAAGCTGGCGTCCGACCTGGGCGATCTCGGAGACGGGCAGGAACGCGGCGACCGAGATCAGCATGAGCAGCGGCAGCATGGCCGGGGCGATCCAGCCCTGCGGTGACCAGGGGGGCGCCGACGATTGCGACGGCCAGTCCGCCGAGGCCGGTGGCGACCTCCAGTCCGGCGGTCTGGCGGGTGAGGTCGTGCAGCAGCTCCAGCCGCAGGCGCTGGCTTTGGCGGGCGATGGCCATGAAGCCGTCGCGGCGGGTGGCGGTGGCGTCGAAGGCGACCAGTTCGGCGAGGCCCTGGATGGTTTCGGTGGTGTGGGCGCCGAGTTCGCCGAGCGCGCCGCGGGCGGCGGAGGCCAGCCGGTCGATGCGGGTGCGGCCGAGGATCGGCGAGGCGGCGGCGTAGGCGAGGAACGGCAGCAGGGCGAGTGCCAGCGGCCAGGCGATCCAGGCCAGCGTGCCGAGCACGGCGGCGGGGACCAGCACGGCGACCAGCGCCGGGGCGACGGTGTGGGCGAAGAAATACTCGACGGTCTCGATGTCCTGGGTGGCCAGCGCGACGAGATCGCCGGATCTGCGCCTGAGGAGATAGGCGGGGGTGAGTGCGTCGAGCCTGGCGAAGAACTGGATGCGCAGCTCGGCCAGCAACTGGTAGGCCATGTAGTGCGCCAGCCAGGACTCCAGCCAGTGCAGCAGGGCGGCGGTGGGGGCGGCGGCGAGCAGGCCGATCACCAGGGCCTCGGTCGGGCGGGCGGCCTTGACCGCGCCGATTGCCAGGGCGCCCAGCACGCTGACGCCGATGAAGGCAAGCACGCGGCCGATCCCGCATAGCGCGGTGACCGTGAGCTGCCCGCGCCAGGGAAGGATGAAGCCGAGCAGCGTGCGGATGGTGGCAGGCCAGCCGACTTCGGCGGCGTCCTCGGCGAGCGGGCGGGTTTCCGGCTCGGTGTCCTCGGCGGCGGCGGTGGCGGCGCGTGGAAGCTCCGGCAGAAGATCGGAGGTCGCGGCGGTGGTGGCGAGTTGCGGGCCCATCAGGCGGCGGTAGGGGCCGTTGCGTGCGATCAGCTCCGTGTGACTGCCGGCTTCGGCGACGTGGCCTTCGTCCAGCACCAGGATGCGGTCGGCGTTGATGACGCTGGACAGGCGGTGGGCCAGGATCACGGTGGTGCGGCCGACCATGAGCCGGTTGAGGGCGGCCTGGATGATGGCCTCGTTCTCGGCATCGACGGAGGAGAGCGCCTCGTCCAGCACCAGGATGGGGGCGTCGCGCAGCAGGGCCCGGGCGATGGCAATGCGCTGGCGCTGCCCGCCGGAGAGGCGGGTGCCGCGTTCGCCGATCATGGTCTGATAGCCGTCGGGCAGGGCAGAGATGAATTCGTGGGCGTTGGCGGCGCGGGCAACGGCGGCGAGTTCGGCCTCGGTGGCATCCGGGCGGCCGAGACGGAGATTTTCCTCCACGGTGCCGTGGAACAGGTAGGTGTCCTGCGCAACCACCGCGATCGTGCGGCGGATTGTGTCGGGCTGCAGAGTGCGCAGGTCGCGGTCGCCGATGCGGACGGTGCCGGTTTGCGGGTCGTGGAGGCGGAGCAGCAGGCGGACGATGGAGGATTTGCCGGAGCCGCTGGGGCCGACGATGCCGACGCGCTCGCCGGGGGCGATGGCGAAGGTGAGCGCGCGGTGGGCGGGGCCGCGGGAGCCGGGATAGGCGAAGCCGACATTTTCGAAGCTGATGCCGGTGTCTTGCTGCACTTCTCCCGCTACGCCGGAGGGAGCCTGCCCCCGACCCGATCGGGGGTCGGATCGCGTTGCGATCCGGGTGAGGGCGGCGGTTCCCGGCGCGGTGATCTCCGCGTCCAGCAGGGCGTTGATGCCGGCAGCGGCGGCCTGGCCGTTCATGCCCTGGTGCAGGACGGTTCGCAGGTCGCGCAGCGGACGGAAAATCTCGGTGCCGGCCATGAGCACGATCAGCAGGGCGGTCAGGCTCATTTCGCCGTGCTGGACGCGCCAGACGCCCAGCGCCAGGGCGGCGGCGGCGCCGAGGCCGCAGCCGAGATCGGTGATGCCGCGGGTCATGACGCTCTGCGACAGCACCCAGAGCGTGCTGGCGGACAGGGCGCGGGCGCGTTCGGCGAGGCTGCGCCCGTAGGCGGCGCTCTGGCCGAAGGCTTTCAGGGTGGGCAGGCCCTGGATGGCGTCGAGGAATTCCTCGCCGAATTCCTTCATGGCGCGCTGGCGCTCGACCGAGGCCTGGCCCGTGCGGTTGTGGGTGAGCGACGGGAGCAGCAGGGTGAACAGGGCGGCGGCCAGCATCACGGCGGCCACGGGCAGGTCCCAGAGCGCGATGAACAGGAAGATCGCCAGCGGGGCGCAAATGGCGATGGCGACCTGGGGCAGGTACTGGCCGAAGAAGGTCTGCAACTGCTCGACGCCATCGACCATGGACAGCATGACGCCGCCGGTGCGCTCGGCGCCGAACCATGCGGGACCGAGGGCGACGATCTTGTCGTAGAGCCGGGCGCGCAAGGTTTCCTGCACGCGGGTGGCGGTGCGGTGGGCGATCATGGTGCGCGCGTCATCGAGCCAGGCGCGCAGCAGGATGCAGGCGGCGGCGGCGACCAAGGCCCAGGCGAGCTGCGGGGCAGGGTCGCCGCGGAACACGCCGGCGAGGAAGCGGCCGAGAAAGGCGAATCGGGCGATGCCGACGAAAAGCGCCAGCAGGCCGATCAGGATCGAGGCGGTGATGCGGCCGCGCAGCCCGCGGGTGAGGCGCCAGAGCCGGAGGTCGAAATGCAAGGGAGTCTCCCGTTCGGCGCTGATTGGATCACGGATCGGGCAGGGAGATAAGGGTTGCCGGGCGGGCGGGGCAAAGGATGGTTTTTCAAGGGGTGTTGAGGGGGATTGGACGGGAGGTGTTCTCTGGACCTGGAACGATGAAACCCGTCGGCAATGAGAACGATGCGTTGCTAAAGGCCAGGCAGTCCGAAAAAAGGGTCAGAGCCAGATATTGAAAACGATGAAACTAGATATCGCAGGATCAGCGACGGTATCACCAACCAAGGTAGAAACAAATGTAGCGGAATTGAGACTGATATCGTAAAGTCGGGAACGGTAGGCTGATTGTCCGCATATCCGTTCTCGAGGTGCACATGACTGACCGCAAGTTGGCTCTCGCTGGCCTGGAATGGTTTAGACGGCTGGGCGTGCCTGCCAGTGTCATTGAAGCGGGCCGCGCCGAGTTCAGCGATGAGGCGGAGGCTGATCTCTCCGATCCTGCCGCCGGGCCGCCGGCGGACGTCGTCGAGAAGCGCGTCGGGGTGGAGATCGAGCTGTCGCCTGATACGGTCTATCTCTCACCCGGGGACGTCGTGCGGATCATCGCAACGCGAAATTATTCGAGCGGCCCGCCGGATTATGACGTCGACAACCTCGTCTGGAGCTCGTCGAGCGCCGTGGTTTCGGTGGACACGAAGGGGCACGTCTCGACTCACGGGGTGAGTGGCCCCGCGCAGCAGGTAGAGATCAAGGCATTCGATGCGCAGACGTTGCGGGAGGGAGTGGCCGAGGTCTGGGTGAACGCGTCGAGCCCCCTGGAGCTGAAGATAACCCCCGGCAGCCTGGAGCTTGCGCCGGACGGGTCGAAGCCACTGAAAGTCGCGCGCGTCTATGTGGGCGGCCGGTCGGAGGACGTGACCGCGACCGTGCAATGGACCCCATCCAATCCGTTGGTTTCGGTGGACCAGGATGGCGTGGTGCATGCCGGCGGGGTCGGTGGCGATCCGGTCACCGTGGAGGTCGAAGCCGTCGATCCGGAGACGAACCTGACAGCCAAACTCCAGGTGGTTGTCAAAGTGCCCGACGACCTGACGCTGGAGATAACGCCGGCGACGGTCACTTTGGCCCCTGGCGGTTCGACCCGGTTCAGTGCGAAGCGCGTCGGTGCCGGGGGAGGCGGTGTCGATGTGACGGCAAAAGTGCTCTGGCAAGCTTCGAGCGCCGCGATTTCTTTCGACAACTCGGCCGTCGCGACAGCGAGGAAAGATTTGACGAAATCGGAGACGGTCGATGTCACCGTGACCGACCTGGAGATGAACCTGACCACCAAGGTTCTGGTGTGGGTGAACGTGCCTTCGCACGAGACCAAGAGGTTCAAAACCCCGTTCGGCGAGGTGTTGTATTTCGTCGGATATGAGGATCAGGCGAAGCCGCGGCTGGATAATGCCTCCAAGGCGTTCCTGCTGGCGGAGACGTCCGGTACCACGATGGACGATTCCTATGACAAGATGCTGCGCGTGCAGATGCAGAACGAGGCGGCGCTGAAGGATGCGGCGGCGGACGTCAAGAGCAATAGTGGCAAGTTCAAAGGGGAAGCCGTTCATGCCCAGAGCAGTGATCTCAGCACGGAAGAGGTGCAGCAGATCATCGGGGTCGTCAGCGGCCTGATCGACGACGTGAAGGGTCATATCGCCTCGGCCGAAGCGAAGGTGAAGAACGCCAAGGATACGGCGCAGCTCCATGACATGCAGAAGAAGATCGCAGCATACAATGCCTCGATCGACATCATCACGACAAGTATCAACACGATTACCGCGATTGTTTCCGAAAACCCGGCGGCGATCGTAAGCGCAGTGACGTCCGAGATCGGGATGATCCTGAAGCAGACGAACAGCATGGTGGACGATGCGAGCAAGCTTCAGCAGAAAATCGACGACGATAGCCTGGCTGCCGCGAATGCAGAGCTGGACCGAGTCAATGCGTCCGTCACGGCCTGGAAGGAGAAGCACGACAAGGCGCTGATCCTGTTCCAGAAGCGAGTGGAGAACGCGGTCGCGGCGTGGAAGGTGGCGGAGGACAAGTATGACAAGGACAAAGACAACAAGGGCGGCTTCCGCTTTACCAAGATCAAGGCGGTGATGGACGCTGCGCACGCGGTTGTGCAGACCATCCCGAAGGCGGCCGAGCACGCCGATCTGGCGCAGCGCATGGCGCAGGATCTGATCGAGGACAAGCCGTATCCGGACGAATGGCTGGCGCACCCGGAGAAGGACATGAAGACACTGAACACGCTGGCTTCGGAAGCGAACAGCAAGGTCCGACTTGCCGACGAGCGAGAGGACGAGGTGGAGGCATTGCAGCGGAAGCTTGCGGAGCTGCTTGGTGAAGCCCGAAAGGAGATGGCGGACACGTCGGGTGTCAATGAGCCGTGATCGGGAGAAGTCGGTGCTGCTCGGGGCAAGTCAGCCCCCCAAGGCACGTGCTGCTTGATCAGCCGTTGCAGACGTTCCAGACGGCTGTCGTGCCGGTGCAGATCATGCAGGTGCGCAACGGTCTGCAAGCAGGTATTCGCGGCTGGTGCCGAGCGCGCCGGATGCAGTCGCCAAGTAGTGTCCTGCCCCCGAAGTTCGTCGCGCTTTGCGACGAACTTCGGGGATAAGCAGGCCACTGAAAACAAAGGACTAGTGTCCCGATTCCAACCGCGTTTAATGCGATGAACTTCTAAATCGGGACACTAGCGTGCCACAGCTTCGTTGCTCAGGTTCGCCACGTGGCCGTCGTGCTTCGGGTCGGCGACGGCGCTTCTTTGGGGCCGCACCCTTTTCTCACCGATAGTTGATCGCACACTCGCGGAATAGGTTGTTTGCCGTTCGTTAAGTGCGGCAGAGTGACACGGCTTGGTACACGGTCTTCCTGGGCGTCGCGGCGATTTTTTGCCGCGACAGGGCAATAGAACACGCCGCGACAAAACAAAGAAGAATCGCGGCGATCTAGGAGCAGCACATGGAAACGACAACCCTCGAAGCACTAACAGACAATCTCAAACGTAAGGAAAGCGGACCAGGCGTCCCGCAAGTACGGTTTGCCCCGGCAATTCCAACCGCAGGACTTGGTCTTCTTGCCCATCTTGCTGGTACATGGGAAGGACGCGGGTTCAACCTTATCGCGCGTCCTGCCTTCCACTACAAAACGGATCTCTATCTTCAGCTAAATCACACCCGAGAAACACTCAAATTCGATCCGATTGGATCGCCTATACCGAACCGCGGATTCGGTCAGAAGGATATTGAGCTGCACGGCCTCACTTACCTGCAGAAAATACAGGATGCGGGGCCAGACGGAGCACTTCATATCGAGCCAGGCATATGGATTACCCAACCGCACACCACGTTTCCTCCGGAGAAACCGCCGCCAAAAGGCCAACTGGTTGCGAGAATGGGTTCGATTCCGCATGGCAACGCCATATTGGCGGAGGGCATCGCGGAGCCGTTTACCGGCACGCCGGTCCTGAAATCGCCAGGTCCAGATTACAGATTTTCGCTCTTCCCATCGTTCAACAGCACGCCGTTCGGAGTTCCCCCGACCGCCCCCGGCATCCTGATCAATGCGGCCGGGTCATCGGAAAAGCTGACGGCGCCGACCGTCCCTGCCACGCCCTTCCCGCAGTACGACCTGAGCATACCCCCCGCGCCGACACCCTTGCCGCCTCCTCTGCAACACGTCTTCAATCTCAATACCCGTACGCCGTACGACACGAGTCCGCCGGAGGCGCCAATCGCGAACACGCCGGCAAACCAGGCGCTGATCGATGACCCGATCGTCTTCCTGGAGAACGATATAGAGAAGCTGGTCAAGGAAGGTTACACGTTTGAGGGCGTCGCCCTCAATGTTGCGACGCGGAGGTCGATAGACTTTCTGACGACGCCGAACAGCGGTGCCGGAGGGCCTACGACCGCCGTAAGCATACCTCAGTTCGGGGGAGGCGTCGAAAACATCCAGTTCCTAAACGGCGAGCGCGTTACGATCTCGGGCAGCACGGACCCCGTAGAGAATGCTCAGACGGCGCTGATATATGCGACGTTTTGGATTGAGCAGGTGACGCACAAGCACCACGGCCAGTCGTTCATGCAGTTGCAATATGCACAGATGGTCATTCTTAACTTCCCCATATTCCACCTGCTTTCTCCACACCCAACGACCCCGCCGACCGCGCCCACCTACGTCAATCTCGGGTGGCCTCACATCACCGTTGCAACCTTGCGGAAGAGTTTTGGCTGACCGTCAGTCGCTTTCGCCTGAGTGACGGGTTGCTTCTGTTATAATTATATACCCGACTTCCTGCGGAAGTCGGGTATTATTACTCATGGCGAGCCTGCAGTAGCGCGCGTATGAGCAGTTTACGTTCGCTCCCGAAAAGAGCGCCGTGAACGCTGTTGTGCGGCAACCGGGCTGTTCGGCGGCGGCCGGCCCCGGGCCGCTTCGGATGGTTGCTGTTCGATCATCCGCTCCAGGCGTTCCAGACGGCTGTCGTGCAGGTGCAGATCATGGAGGTGCGCGACGGTCTGCTGCAGGTATTCGCGGCTGGTGCCGAGAGCGCCGGAGGCGGTTGCCAGGTAGGATGCGACGGCTTCGTCGCTCAGGTTCGCCACGTAGCCGTCGTGCTTCGGGTCGGCGACGAAGGCGATGGCACGAACGATGCCGTCCGCGGTGGCCAGGTTTACCCAGCGCGCGAGATAGGCGCTGGCGAACATCTCGCGGCGCCAGACCAGCAGCAGTTCATTGCGCGCGTCGGCGGCTGCGATCCGCAAAGCGATTCCCTGGCAAGCGCCGCCGCGCACAAGGCCGAGCATCAGGCCGGGGCGCTCTGGCGTGCCGCGCCCCATGCGCACCCAAAAGCAGAAGCGGCGATGCAAGCCGCGCAGCAGGGCGGGGTGAGATCCGATCGTGTGAATCGCCGGATTCCACATGAGGGAGCCGTAGGCGAACAGCCAGACGTCTTGCGCCGGATCGTGGGTGGCGAGAGTGGCGTCGAGCGAGGCCTCGATTTCGGCGTCGGTGCGTACGACCATGCCGGGCAGCCGGTTGGCGCGGACCCGCGCCAGCAGGGAGCCGTCGCGCAACGCGTCGCGGGTGATGACGATCGGCTCGCCGGGCAAAGGCGGGTCGGCGGGACTCATGGGCGTGAAGTGCGTCAGATCGCGGCGAGTAAGATGTTGATGATGCCGAGTACGAGATTGATCTCGATCAGGCGGCGGATGCGGTCCAGTGCCTCGGCCGCGCGTGCGGTGCTGACCGCGGAGCGGAACCGGCGGTAGGGGCCGAACACGATCAGCAGGAAGATGACTGCCATGATCACGCCGATCGCCATCATGGTCTGCACGTTCCAGGGTACGGCGGCGAACCCGCCGAAGAGGCCGAATATCATGGCGAAGCCGCTGAGCAGCGCGATCGGCATGACATGCCAGATGATCAGGAAGAAGCGGCGGAATACGCGGTTGTGCAGCGCGATGCGCGGTGCCGGTTCCAGCGCGCCGAGGCTCGGTCGCAGCACGACCAGCGCGAAGAACATGCCGCCGACCCAGATGGTGATGCTCAGGATGTGGATGGCGAGCACCCACCCCCATGGGCTGGTGGCCGGAAAGAGGTTCATGGATATTCCTTGGGAGTCCGGTTCACGCAAGCTCCTCCAGTTCGGCGACGAGCGCCAGCAGTTCGGCGGCCGCCGCGGTGCGCGGGGATGCCTCGGTGACGCCCAGGCCGGATGCGAACGCCTGGGCGAAGCCGGTGCGGTTGCCGATCCCGGTCCGCAGCAGCGGCAGGCCGCGTGCGGCGATATCGGCCCGCACCGCTTCGCGCAAGCGGGAAGCGGTGGGAACGCGGTTCAGCACGATGCGCACGGCGCGGTGCTCGGCGCCGGCCAGCTTGAGCGTGCCCTCGGCGGCCCAGAGATCCGGCGGGCTGGGCTGCACCGGGATCAGCACCAGGTCGGCGGCGCGGATGGCGAGCCGCGCGTCGGTGTCGATCTGCGGCGGACTGTCGATCAGAACGACATCATGCGTGCCGCGCAGCCGGTCGATCTCAACGCCGACGCGCCAGCCGGCGACGTTGGAGAAGGTCAGGGGGGCCGGCCTGGTACCGGCGACACGCAGTTCGTGCCAGCGGGTCAGGCTGTGCTGCGGATCGGTGTCCAGCAAGGCGACGCGGCGCGTGCCGGCCAGCGCGGCGGCGAGGTTGGCGGCCAGGGTGGTTTTGCCGGTGCCGCCCTTCTGCTGTGCGAGCGTGATGACCCGCGCCATGGCACTCGACTCCGTTGGGTTAGACGGTAGGGGACCAGAATGGCGGCGAGGACGCCAGCGAAGCTAGTTCCGTTGGGAGCTGGTTCTCGAGCTGGCGGTGGGTTTGCGCAGCGATCAACACCGCTAATGGTTTTCACCTGTTATGGTTTTCACGTGTTAATGTTTTCCCGGATGTGTCAGAGGATGGTTCCGGGCGCCAACGTAGCGAAAGGTTCCGATAGCCGACTTTGTCGGAGAGGCCCACTGCTCGCCGTGGAACCGATGCCGGCCTGTCCCGGCTGATATGGAGGAACGAGTGCCTCTTCCGGTCCCCGACATATCGCGGAACCTTTTCGACCTGAGCGGTTACTGCAGCATCGTCACCGGTGCCGGTCAGGGGATCGGCCTCGCTCTGGCCGAGGCGCTCGCCTATGCCGGCAGCGACCTGGTTCTGACCGCGCGCAACGCCGAGCACCTTGAGGTTGGCGCCAGCAAGATCAAGGCCGCCGGCCGCAGATCTACGACCGGGTAATCCATGGGACCGTCAGCGTTGGCCGCCTGCTCAAAGCCGAGCACGTTGCGGTAGAACTCGGTGGCGACCTCGATATCGTCCACGACGACGTTGATGTGGGAGATCGCTTGAATATCTCGTTGCGGGGTAAAGTCGGTCATTGTTCGTCTCCAGAGGGCGACGCGGCCACCGAGAGCTACCGCATGGTGTCAGCTTGAGCATCGTCCAGGAATTATACCAACGGTCGGAGACGCTGGCTCTTTCCTCCTCATTGCCCGCGCAGCTTGTCCCCGCGAAGGCGGGGAGCGGACATCCATGTGACCGCGTGGTCTGCACGGACAGTCGCTGGATTCCCGCTTGCGCGGGAATGACGGCGGAGGGGCCGAACATGCGGAGCAAATCTACCGGTGGAATGGGGGACTAATGGCTCGGGTGCTCGTGATCAATCCAAACAGCTCCATCGCCTGCGGGGCCGGCATCGAGGCGGCGATCGCGCCGCTGCGCTTTGCCGATGGGCCGGCGGTGGAGGTGGTGTCACTGGCTGACGGTCCGCCGGCAATCTATTCGTGGCGGGACTGGCACGCGGCAGTGGAGCCGATCTGCCGGTGCATCGAGCGGGCGGCGGCGGATGTGTACGTGATCGCGTGTGCGTCCGATCCGGGAATCGAGGCGGCGCGAGCGGTGACGCGGCGGCCGGTGCTGGGGGTGTTCCGCGCGGCGGTGGCTGCCGCGGTGGCGCGGGCTGAGCGGTTCGGCGTGGTGGCGATCGTCGATGCGTCCAAGGCACGGCACCTGGCCGCGTTGCGGGCGATCGGGCTGGAGTCGCGGCTGGCCGCGGAGGTGGCGCTGAACGTCAGCATGGACACGCTGCTGGAGCCGGATGCGGCGCGGGCGCGGCTGACAGACGCAGCGCGGTCCTGCGTGCGCGGCGGCGCGGAGACGGTGATCCTGGGCTGCACCGGCATGGCCCACCACCGTGCGGCGGTCGAGGATGCGGTGGGCGTGCCGGTGATCGAGCCGTGCCAAGCGGCGGTGGCAATGGCTATCGCGATCGTAGGATGTTCGCCCGGGTCAGGGTAATGCGTCTGACATCGTCATGCGCGCAAGGTTGGGTTATCCAGTCGCCTGCAAGCGGGACAGCAGCGGACCGGACGGGACGCCATCGATCGGCATTCCCGACGCCTGCTCGAAGGCGCTGATCGCCGCGCTGGTTTGCGGGCCGAACACGCCGTCCGCCGCGCTGTGCAGATAGCCAAGCCGGTAGAGCTGGATCTGGACGGCACGGGTCAGGTTAGGATCATATGCAACCGGGCCGGGCGGCGGGGGCGGTGACTGCATCATCATCGGCGCATAGCCGGGCACCATGTTGCCCTTGGTGTACATGCACTGGGAGAAGGCGTTGTCGTATTGCTGCTGGATGCCGACCTGCGCGGACGCGCTGCTGCCAGCGCCGATCGCGCCGCCGCCCAAAGCGCCACTGGCCGCGCCGATGCCAGCGCCACTTCCGCCGCCGATCGCACCACCCAGCCCGGCCCCGAGCACCGTGGTGATGGCTCCGGCCGCCACGCCGCGCATGTTTGCGTTTTGCGCCTGGCCGGCAACCGCTTGTTCCGCGAACTGCTTGCAGCCAGCCTGGTCAAAGGAGAACGCTTCCAGCGACTTGCCGGGACCTGGCATGACCTGCACGGTGGGACCCATCGGAGTTTGCGCGCACCCGGCCAGCAGCAGCAATGGACTGGCTGCGACGAGCAGTGTCCTGCGCCAACCAAGCCCATCCCGGGAAACAATCATCGTGCCAATCCTCCTAAATCGTCTTTATTACCGATACTGGATCGTAAGAGTTGGCGAAGTCTGGGGCAAGCTTTGTGTGATTGGCCCGCCGCAACCAGTGGCGAGGGTGAGGCAGGACAGGGTGACCTGTGTCAGACGGGCTTTGAAGCGGGCGGGCTCGATCACGATGAGGGTCGACGTGCAGTGTTCGCGCAGAGCGGTGCCGAATTCGGCCCGTTCGAAAGTGGACGTGCCGCTTTTCGGCATCTGCGAACTCTGTGCCGGCTACGGACAGAACCAACGTGCGGGGCGCCGGGCGCACCCGGGCCGAGTTTCAAGGCCGTTTGTGCGCGTGGTTGTGCGGTTACGTCAAAGACGGGTGTGGGGCGGTGGATGCTTGCGCGACCGCCGGCATAGAAATAGGTGACGCAGGAGTTACAATCGGGATAGAAGCAGGGCGAGCGTGACGGCCCCGCTGCGTCCGGGGGCTTTAGGGCGGATAGATTCCACCACGGGGGAACGACAATGCGGGACAGCAAACTGGCGGCGGCTTGTGTGACCCTGGGACTTGCGATGGGCGTGGCGGTGGGCTGCACGCCGGTGACGCAGCCCGGCGCGTCAACGAGTGTTGGCTATACCGACCAGGCCACCGGCAAGGTGATGTCGATCGACAAGCAGCAGCGGCAGATGGTGGTGCAGTTCAATAACGGCCCGGCGGTGCAAATCGCCGTATCCCCGGACGTACGCAATTTCACGGCAATTCAGGTGGGAGATACGGTGCGCGTGAGCTACTACGCGCGAAGTCGATTTCGAGGTTGCCGGCAAGGAGGCGCCCGTTGCCGGTGTAATCGAACAAAGCGGTGGGGTACGGGCACCGGCAGGACAGATGCCCGCCGCATTGTTGGCGACACAGACGCAGCGATCGGTGCAGATAGTGAGCGTCGACCGGACCACGCACACGGTCACGTTCAAGGAGCCGGACGGAAGCGTGTACACCCTCGTGGTGCAGAACCCGGCGAACTACGCGCTGGCGGATGGGCTGCAGCCCGGAACCTACGTAGTGGTGACGGAGACGCAGGTGGTGGCGGTTTCGGCGGACCGAGTCTGACCGTCTAGAACGGGATTTCGTCGTCCAGGTCGCCGCCCTTGGGGGCGTCCCAGGAGGGGCCGGATTTTGGCGCGGCCCCTGCCGAGCGTGATGCGGGCGGGCGGTCGCGAGTGTAGCCGCGCCCAACTCCGTGCCGCCTTCCTCGCCCCGGTTGCTGTCCAGCAGTACCAGCTCGCCCTTGAAGCGGCTGATCACCACTTCGGTGCGTGTAGCGCTCCTGGCCGGACTGGTCGGTCCATTTGCGCGTCTGCAACGCGCCCTCAACGTAGACTTTGCGGCCTTTGCGCAGGAAGCGCTCGGCCACGTCGGCGATGCGGTCGTTGAAGATCACGACGCGATGCCACTCCGTGCGCTCCTTGCGTTCGCCACTGCCGCGGTCGGTCCAGCTCTCGCTGGTCGCGAGGTTGAGATTGCACGATCTTCGTGCCGTCCTGGGTGGTGCGGACCTCGGGGTCTTTTCCCAGATTCCCCACCAGGGTCACCTTGTTTACGCTGCCTGCCATCGCTCTGATCCTTGTTGCCCGCGCGGTCTGCCTGTCGGGCTGCGGGAAACCCTAGCCAATCCCACGCTACAGGGCCATTGATTAACGGGCTTCCAAGCGGCCCGCGAAGCTGCCATATATAGCGGAACATCTCACGAACAAATAGATCGGGGCACCAAACTCCACATGGCGCAGTCACCATGACGGGCAGCATTCATGTGCGCGGCGCGCGCGAGCACAACCTGAAGAACGTCGATGTGGTGATTCCGCGCAATTCGCTGACGGTGATCACCGGGCTGTCCGGGTCGGGCAAGTCGTCGCTTGGCGTTCGACACGATCTATGCCGAGGGCCAGCGCCGCTATGTCGAAAGCCTGTCGGCCTACGCCCGGCAGTTCCTGGAGCTGATGGGCAAGCCGGACGTGGACAGCATCGACGGGCTGTCGCCGGCGATTTCGATCGACCAGAAGACGACCAGCCGGAATCCGCGCTCCACCGTCGGCACGGTGACCGAGATCCACGATTATATGCGGCTGCTGTGGGCGCGGGTCGGCGTGCCCTATTCGCCGGCGACGGGGCTGCCGATCGAGGCGCAGACCGTCAGCCAGATGGTCGATCGGGTGATGGCGATGCCGGAGGGCACGCGGCTGCTGCTGCTGGCGCCGGTGGTGCGCGACCGCAAGGGCGAGTACCGCAAGGAGCTGGCGGAGTTGCAGCGCCGCGGCTTCACCCGCGTGAAGGTGGACGGGAAGCTGTACGAGATCGGCGAGGTGCCGGCGCTCAACCGCAAGATCAAGCACGAGATCGAGGCGGTGGTGGACCGCGTCGTGGTGCGCGAGGGACTGGCGCAGCGGCTGGCCGACAGTTTCGAGACGGCGCTCGGGCTGTCGGACGGCGTGGTCTATGCCGAGAATGCCGATGGCGGGGAGCGGACGGTGTTTTCCTCCCGCTTCGCCTGCCCGGTGAGCGGCTTCACGATCGAGGAGATCGAGCCGCGGCTGTTCAGCTTCAACAGCCCGCACGGCGCCTGCCCGAAATGCGACGGGCTGGGCACCGAGAGCGTGTTCGATGCCGGGCTGGTGGTGCAGGACGAGCGGCTGTCGCTGGCGGAGGGCGCGATCACGCCATGGACCGGCGGGCAGTCGGCCTATTACGAGCAGACGCTGCAAAGCCTGGCGAAGCACCTGAAGGTTTCGATGCGGACGCCGTGGCGGCGAGCTGCCGGACCACGGTGCGGCACGCGATCCTGTTCGGTACCGGCGAGGAGCCGGTGGCGTTCGCGTACAAGGACGGCGTGCGGTCCTATACGGTGACGAAGCCGTTCGAAGGTGTCATCCGCAACCTGCAGCGCCGCTATCAGGAGACGGACAGCGTCTGGCTGCGCGAGGAGCTGGCGCGGTACCAGGCGGAACGGCCGTGCGAGACGTGTCATGGCGCGCGGCTGAAGCCGGAGGCGCTCGCGGTGCGGGTGGCCGGCAAGAACATCGCGGAGGCGTCGGAGCTTTCGATCAGCGCGGCGCTGCCGTGGTTCGATGCGGTGCTGCCGACACCTGACGCCGCAGCGGGCGGAGATCGCTCGCCGCATCCTGCGCGAGATCGTCGAGCGGCTGCGGTTCCTGGTGGATGTCGGGCTGGATTACCTGACGCTGGCGCGTGGCTCCGCCACGCTGTCCGGCGGGGAGAGCCAGCGCATCCGGCTGGCGAGCCAGATCGGCTCCGGGCTGACCGGCGTGCTGTACGTGCTGGACGAGCCGTCCATCGGGCTGCACCAGCGCGACAATGAGCGGCTGCTGGGCACGCTGCGGCGGCTGCGCGGCCTGGGCAACACGGTGCTGGTGGTGGAGCACGACGAGGACGCGATCCGGGCCGCCGACCATCTGGTGGATATGGGGCCGGCGGCGGGGGTGAATGGCGGGCGGGTCATCGCCGAGGGCACGCCGGCCGAGGTTGCCGCCAATCCGAAATCGCTGACCGGGGATTACCTGTCGGGACGGCGGCGCATCGATGTGCCGGCCATGCGCCGGCCGATGCAGCAGGATCGCGTGGTGCGGGTGGTGGGCGCGCGCGGGAACAACCTGAAGAGCATCACGGCGGGGTTTCCGCTGGGGACGTTTACATGTGTTACCGGCGTGTCGGGCGGCGGGAAATCCACGCTGGTGGTCGATACGCTGTATCGGGCAGCGTCTCGCCGGCTGATGGGGTCGGCGGAGGTGCCGGCGCCGCATGAGCGGATCGAGGGGCTGGAGCTGCTCGACAAGATCATCGACATCGACCAGTCGCCGATCGGGCGGACGCCGCGGTCGAATCCGGCCACGTACACCGATCTGTTCGCGCCGATCCGCGACTGGTTCGCCGAGCTGCCGGACAGCCGGGCGCGCGGCTACAAGCCGGGGCGGTTCAGCTTCAACGTGAAGGGCGGGCGATGCGAGGCGTGCCAGGGCGACGGCGTGCTGAAGATCGAGATGCACTTCCTGCCGGACGTTTATGTGACCTGCGACGTGTGCAAGGGGAAACGCTATAATCGCGAGACGCTGGAGATAAAGTTCCGCGACAAGTCGATCGCCGACGTGCTGGCGATGACGGTGGATGAAGCGGTGCCGTATTTCAGCGCGCAGCCGCGCATCCGCGACCGGCTGAAGATCCTGCAGCAGGTCGGGCTGGGGTATATCGCGCTGGGCCAGCAGGCGACCACGCTTTCGGGCGGCGAGGCGCAGCGCATCAAGCTGTCGAAGGAACTGGCGCGGCGGGCGACCGGGCGCACGCTGTATATTCTGGATGAGCCTACCACGGGGTTGCATTTCGAGGACGTGCGCAAGCTGCTGGAGGTGCTGCACGCGCTGGTCGATCAGGGCAACACGGTGGTGGTGATCGAGCACAATCTGGAGGTGATCAAGACCGCCGACTGGATCCTGGATCTGGGGCCGGAGGGCGGGGATGGCGGCGGGCGGATCGTCGCGGAGGGGACGCCGGAGGACATTGTCGCCAGTCCGCAGAGCTATACCGGGCGGTTCCTGGCGCCGATGCTGGCGGGCGGCGAAAAGCCGCGAGCGCGGCGGCGGGCCTGACATGCGGGCCGGTTCGGTGGTTGCGGAGGCCGGCGCGGCGCTGGTGCTGACAGGAATTGCGCTGACCAGCAGGTCCTGGCGTGCGCCACTGATGTGCACACGCTAAAATCCATTTGTGCTATCATATGAAACCATTATATCCAGAGTGCTGTGGCGTCGAGCGTCAGTTGCGCTTTCTGGCGATTTCGTCTCAGGCGGTCACGCTCTGATGGCGGCAGGGACGTTCACGCTTCGGACGGTCAGCCTTGCGCTACTGTCGGCTGGGGCGGGGGTGATGGATGGGCTGAGCTTCCTGCGGCTCGGGCATGTGTTCACCTCGGCGATGACCGGCAATGCGGCGCTGCTCGGCCTGGCGATTGGCCAGTTGCAGGGGGCGGCGGCGTTGCGGGCGCTGAGCGCATTTGCCGGATTCGCTCTCGGTGCAGCGGCGGCGGCGGTGATTTTAGGCAGAGACCCGACGGACAGGCGGCTGGCTGCGGCGTTTTTCGTCGAGGCTGTGTTTCTGGCGGCGTTCGGCGTGCTGTGGGTGGTTGTTGCCGATCGGGGCGCATCGGGGACAGCACATGCGCTGATCCTGCTGTCGTCGTTCGGGATGGGGGTGCAGGGATCCACGGTGCGGCATTTCGACATACCGGGCGTGACGACGACGGTGTTTACCACCACGCTGGTGAGCATCATGAGCGCGGTGATTCCGCGCCTGACCGGTGGTTCGGGCAAGCTGCCGCACAGCACGTGGCAGCAGATCGGGGTGATGGTGGCATATGGGGCGGGGGCGGCAATCGCCGGGGTTGTCGTGGGGTACCGGGTGGAGGCGATGGGGTTCTTGCCGTTTGCCGCGGTGGTTATCGTGCTGGTGTGGGATTTCGTGGAGCGGTGAGGGAATCACAGCGGCGGAGCGCGATGGTCCATATTGCGGTAGGGAGGCGGCTGGAGCGTTCTTTTACGATAGTCCGTAAGCGGGTATGATTCGTGCCGGTCGCAACTCGAGGGTGAAGAGGTCCGTATTCCATGCCAGACGGAGTGAGCGATCTGGTCACGACCAAGAGCGTATGTGGCCAAACTCTCAAGGTGGGCGATTGCCTCGTTATAATGGAGCAAATGCCTAGAAGGTCCGTCGACGTTGTTGTCACGTCGCCCCCCTACAATCTGAATTTGGCTTATGGCGCGTACGATGACTCCCGCGACGAATCAGAATACGTAGAGTGGCTGTCCGGAGCTTCCGCGGCGATCAGAAGCTTGATGAAGCCTGGTGGCTCGTTCTTCCTGAACATAGCCGGATCAAGCAGTCGCCCTTATGTTCCGTTCGAATTGCTGGTGCGTTTGCGCAAGCTCGGGTTCCATCTGCAAAATCACATTACGTGGATAAAATAGATCGGTATCGAAACGGAGTCGCGCGGACATTTCAAGCCCATCAATGGCAAGCGCTTCATGCATCACAACCATGAGCACATCTTTCATCTCACGTTGCATAACGACGTTGAGCTGGACAGGCTTGCAATCGGAATGCCCTTTCAGGACAAGACGAACATAGCGCGTCGGGGTCACGATCGCGATCTGCGGTGCCGCGGAAATACATGGTTCATTCCGTATTCTACCGTGAAAAGCAAAGCGCAAAAGTTCAATCATCCAGGCACATTCCCGATCGAGTTGCCGTTGTGGTGCATCTACCTTCACGGAGCCGCTCATAGCGTGGTGTTTGACCCGTTTGTAGGGACGGGAACCACACTTGTCGCGGCGCGACTGGCTGGCGCACGCGGAATCGGTGTCGATATAGACCCTGCCTACATCGAGACGGCTCAGCAAAGGTTGGAACAGACAGGCGAAGGTGCCGTCGACGTGATACTGAATCGTGCTGAGATTCAGGAGCTGCTGATGCAAAATCCGGCCATCGAGAAGGCTGGAGGCTGGCAGAGCCTGATGGTCAGTTTGCAGAAGCGAACGAACAAGACGACAGGACATCTCACGCTAACCAAAGCGGATCTGGAGCAGATCCAGCGGTATGCATCCCGCTATGGCAGTGGCGGCGGGGAGAAGCGTCTGGTCGCCATCTTCGAGCGCCACCTGGGTCATATTTCGCGAGCAATTTCATCAGCCTAAGATCACTCCGCGATTCCGGTCAGGCTGATATTGCTCCAGTGGGTAAATTTAACGTTTGATATAATACTAACAATCCGAATGACTGACCATGTCTCATTGTCGCGTCCATTCCACCTCGTTCGCGCTTGCATTCAGGAAAGACGTGGATGGCCGGCCTTCGCCGGCCATGACGGGGATGAATCAGACTTAAATTAACGCGGGGCGGTATAAGTGCGCGACGCCAAAGCTGGGGGAACAGATCCTGTCGACGTGCTCTCAGCGATGATCCACGATGGGACAAAATGCCCGTAGCGCAACAAGCCGCAGCGCGGAGGCGAGTGGCTGCCCGTTCATTCTGGCCGAGTCGGCCTGTGCCACGAGGGCCGACAGAGACTGGCCACGGGTTGCCGCGATATGGCGCAGGGCCGACCAGAAATCCGGTTCCAGGGCCACGCTGGTGCGGTGGCCGGCCAGGGTGAAACTGCGTTTGATCAGCCCGGCAGTCCGCTCCGGCGATGTCAAGGCTGTCACTTTGTTCCAGACAGGCGTGCAACCGCCCAACTGGCTGCCTCGGCGACGACAGGGTCCGGATCGGTGGTCAATCGGGCGGCGCTTCCTGCAAGCGCCGGCCGGCCGGAATTGCCGATGGCAATCAGAACGTTGCGCACGAACCGGTTACGCCCGATCCGCTTGATCGGCGAGCCAGCGAATCGCGTTCTGAAGGTTGCGTCGGTGAGCGAGGCAAGTTCCTCCAGTTCCGGCGCCGACAGATCGGGCCGCGCGCGCAGCTTGGGATGGGAACTGGCCCGGGCGAACCGGTTCCACGGGCAGACTGCCAGGCAATCATCGCACCCGTAGATGCGGTTACCCATCAAGGGCCGTAACTCGTGCGGGATGGGGCCCTGGTGTTCGATGGTCAGGTAGGAGATGCAGCGGGTCGCATCGAGCCGGTAAGGTGCCGGGAAGGCATTGGTCGGGCAGACGGCAAGACAGCGTGAGCAGGTCCCGCAGCGGGGGGTGTGCGGCGGATCGGGTGGAAGGTCCAGGGTCGTGTAGATTTCGCCCAGGAACAACCAGGAGCCGTGCTGTCGCGACACCAGGTTGGTGTGTTTCCCCTGCCAACCCAGGCCGGCTGCCTGGGCCAGCGGCTTTTCCATCACTGGCGCGGTATCCACGAATACCTTGACCGCCGGTCCGCAGCGCGACACCACGAACTGCGCCAGCGTCTTCAGCATGCCTTTGACCACGTCGTGGTAATCGCGATTGCGCGCATAGACCGAGATCGTGGCGCGGTCCGGATGTTGCAGCGGCTCCAGCGGATCGGAGTCCGGCGCATAAGACAGGCCGAGCGCGATGACGGTGCGCGCCTCCGGCCATAGCGCCTGAGGGTGGCTGCGCTGGTCGGAGCGGGTAGCAAGCCACCCCATGTCGCCATGCTGGCCGGATTGCAGAAACTCTGCCAAACGCGTGCGCGCTTCCGGACCCAGTTCGGCGCGACAGAAGCCGATCGCGTCGAAGCCAAGCGCGAGCGCACGTTCCCGGATCAGCGCCGCTGCATCGATTCGATCGGCGGGCACGTCCTCACCCCATCACGCCTTCAGCAGACATCATTCATCCCCGGCCACGGTAAGGTGCGACCCCCTGCGCGGGGATCCATACGCCTTCCGGTGCTGTGCCGGTTTGCCAGAATACGTCGATCGGCATGCCGCCTCGAGGGTACCAGTAGGCTCCGATCCGCAGCCATATGGGGTCCAGTGCGGCGACCAGTTTTTCGGCGATCTGCATGGTGCAGGCTTCATGGAAGGCGCCATGATTGCGGAACGCGGCGAGATAGAGCTTGAGCGATTTGCTCTCCACGATCCATTCCCGCGGGATGTAATCGATCACGATATGCGCGAAGTCCGGCTGGCCGGTGATGGGACACAGGGAGGTGAACTCGGGGCATGTGAAACGGACGAGGTAGGGCTTGTTGGGTGCGGGATTTGGCACGCGCTCCAGGCGGGCCTGGTCCGGGGACGCCGGAATGCTGGCGGCGTGGCCGAGCTGCGTCAGTCCGGTGTAGGCGGAATTGGTCATGGCTTGTCCTCGTCCGTCCAGCCGGCGCGGACGGATTGCACATGTTGGTCCAGCCGGCCGGCGGCGATCGCGGTCCGCAGACCACACATCAGATCCTGATAGTAGGTCAGGTTGTGCCAGGTCAGCAGCATCGGCCCGAGCATCTCGCCCGCGCGAAACAGGTGATGCAGATAGCCCAGGCTGTGACGCTGGCAAGCCGGGCAGCGGCAGCCGGGATCGAGCGGGCCGGCGTCGTCGGCGAAGCGGGCATTGCGCATGTTAAGCACACCACGCGTCGTGTAGGCCCGCGCCGTGCGCCCGGCACGGGTGGGAATGACGCAGTCGAACATGTCGATGCCGCGCTGCACGGCGCCCATGATATCATCCGGCGTGCCGACGCCCATGAGGTAGCGTGGCCGCTCCGGCGGCAGCAGAGGGACGGTGGCGTCCAGCACGTGGAACATGGTGGCCTGGCCTTCGCCGACCGCGAGCCCGCCGATCGCGTAGCCGTCGAAACCAATGCCAGTCAGCGCCGCGGCCGAGCGCGGCACGCAATTCGGGAAATATGCCGCCTTGAACGATGCCGAACAGGGCGTATCCGGGCGCGGGCGACGAATGCGCGCTTCGACAGGGCGGCCCAGCGCATCGATAGCTGCATCGAAACGCTGGCCTGGTCTTTGGTCGCCGGGAATGGGGTGCACTCGTCCAGTACCATGGTGATGGTAGCGCCGAGTTGATGCTGGATCTCGATCGAGCGGGCGGGCGTGAGCCGATGCGTCGAGCCGTCGAGATGTGACTGGAACGTCACCCCCTCGGCGTCCAGTTTGCGCAGCTTCGCCAGGGACATCACCTGGAAGCCGCCGGAGTCGGTCAGGATCGGGCCATGCCAGTCCATGAACCGATGCAGACCGCCGAGTCGCGCGACACGTTCCGCGCCGGGCCGCAGCATCAGGTGATAGGTGTTGCCCAGGACGATCGCGGCGCCGGTCGTTCGGACTGCGTCGGCTGTCATGGCCTTGACCGTGCCGCAGGTGCCGACGGGCATGAAGGCTGGAGTGGCGACCGTTCCGTGCGCCGTTTCGAGCACGCCTGCGCGCGCCAGGCCGGCGACTGAGGTGGCGCAAAAGTTGAAATCAGTCATGACTAGGGGACGAGCCGTGGGCACAGTCTTGCCGTTCAAGAAGGCATGCATCGCCGTATGAGTAGAAACGATAGCCGTATTCGATCGCATGCGCGTACGCCGATCGCATGCGATCGGTTCCCGCAAAGGCGCAGACCAGCATGAACAGCGTCGAGCGCGGCAGGTGAAAATTGGTCAGCAACCGGTCAACTGCGCGGAACCTGTAGCCCGGCAGAATAAACAAGTCCGTTTCGCCGGCGAATGGGAGAATGCGACCGTCAGGCGTGGCGGCGCTTTCCAGCAGCCTCAGCGATGTCGTGCCTACTGCAACCACATGGCCGCCTGCCGCGCGTGCGGCGTTGATCGCCGCCGCCGCCGCAGAGCTGAGTTCACCGCGTTCGGCGTGCATCCGATGGGTTGTCACGTCCTCCGTGCGGACGGGCAGGAACGTGCCCGCGCCGACATGCAGCGTGACGCTGCACACATTGCACGCCGCGGGCCGCCAACGCGGCAACGAGCGCCGGGGTGAAGTGCAGTCCGGCGGTGGGCGCCGCCACCGCCCCGTCATGCGTGGCGAAGATCGTCTGATAGTCGCCGGACTCGTCGGCGACGGGGCCGGCGGGGCGGCGGATATAGGGCGGCAGAGCCAGTGCGCCGGCGCTCCGCAGTGCCATCTGGAAAGCCACATCGGCGAGGTTGAACGCCAGGGTAACGCCGCCATCCGGGTCGCGGCTTTGCACAAGCGCGGTCAGTTCCGTGCTTCCCTCGAAGCGCAGTAGGTCGCCGTCGCGCAGCCGTCGTGCGTTGCGGGCCAGCGCATGCCAGGTGCCATCCGGCAGGGGACGGTCGAGAGTGATCGCAATCCGGGCGTTGCCACGATAGGCATCGAGGCGGGCCGGGATGACGCGCGTGTCGTTCACCACCAGCACGTCGTCCGGACCGAGCAGATCAGGCAGGTCGCGCATGGTTTGATCACGCAGGGAGTCGCCCAACACCAGTAGCCGCGCTGAATTGCGCGGCCGGGCTGGATGCTGTGCGATATGTTCCGGAGGCAGGTGGAAATCGAAATCGTCGAGCCGGGGCGAGGGGTCTGGCGCGCTGAGCTGAAGCATCGGGCGGCATGTAGGGGTAAAAGCACGCCTTCGCTACCCGCGGCATCTGGCGCCACGACCCGGGCGGGCCCAAATGGCAGGCGGGCATGTCGCCGAGGGACCATCCGTGAGCCGCAACACCGTCGCGCTGATCTGGCTGGCCGGCATCGTGCTGGCGATACTGTTATATGTCGCCGGACCGGGACATTTCATCGGGTTGATGCTGGCTGGCGTCGATCGGGCGGAGTGGGTGGTCGCCAATGCGATCGGCTTCCTGTCGATGCAGACATTCGATCTCGTCCGCGCCGCGGCGATCGCGCTGTTTGCCGTGTTCCTGGCGCTGGGTGGCCTTGCCTCGCAGCGCGGCGTCGGCCGGGGCAGCGGCCTGGTCGGAGTCAGCGTGCTGTTCGTGGTGCTGATCGTGATCGGCGGGTACGATTCACGGTTCTGCTGGTTTGCCGCGCTGCTGGTGGCCGGCGCGGGGGCGGTGAGCATGACCCAGCGCTTGCTCTGGGGACCGCCGCGCTCGCCATGGCAGACGGGTGGCGACCGTCGCTCGCGTGTCTGAACCCGGCTGGTCAGGCCGGCGTGGGCGCCACCCGCCGCAGCAACTGGATGAACGGTAGGCTGACCAGCACCGCCCAGAACTTGCCGACCACCTGACCGGCCAGGAACTGCAAACTGCCGAAGGCCAGCAACAGGAAGACGACCGAGTCCGCGAGCAGTCCAAGACTGGCGGACAGCAGTACAGCCAGCACGAGGCGCCGTCGTTGCAAGGGTGTATAGACAGCGAAATCAGCCAGTTCGCTGATCAGGAATGCGATCGCCGAGGCAAGCACCAGGCTTGCGGGCGCGAGCAGGGCGGACACGGCAGCGCCGAGAAGGATGGCGGCTACGCCCCAGACGGTTCCCAGGCAGCGTTGCACCACGTCCCGCAGCACCAGGGCCACGCCGATCGTTAGTACGCCAGACGGGGCGAGCAGCCCTGGCGCGACCGGGACCAGACAGGGCTGGCCAGGAGGGCAGATGGTTCCGACATGGAGAATCATCCAGTTGGCGAGCGGGATCATCGCCAGGAACAGCGGAAACGCCAGCAGGCCGACGCGCCGGCGGGCGGAATGTTCCATCAGTAAGGCAGATACGTGGAAATCTCGATCAGGTTGCCGTCCGGATCGCGGCAATAGACCGAGCGCATCGGGCCGAGTGCGCCGTCCCGCTGCACCGGGCCGTCGAGTATCGCTACGCCGCAGTCGTGCAGATGCGCGATCACGCTCGGCGGGGCCGACGGCGGTGATGAAGCAGAGATCGCCGGCGCCCGGGCTGTCGTTCGCGCCGGTGACCCAGCGAGCCGCATCGGTGTCAGCAGGGGCGCAGATTGATCTTCTGGCCGCCGAACTTCAGCGCGGTGCGGCTGTCGCGCGCCGAACTCCTCGCGCTCCATGCCGAGCACGCGCTGATACCAGGATGCGGCGATCTCCACGTCGCGCACGTTCAGCACGAGGTGGTCGATCCGGTCGATCGGTGAAGCGCATCAGCTGATTTCCGTGATTATACCAGTCCGTCATAGAAGTCGTTGCCCTTGTCGTCGATCACGATGAAGGCCGGGAAATCCTCGACCTCGATGCGCCAGACCGCTTCCATGCCGAGTTCCGGGTATTCCAGCACCTCGACCTTGCGGATGCAGTCCTGGGCCAGCCGGGCTGCGGGGCCGCCGACGCTGCCGAGATAGAAGCCGCCATACGTCTTGCAGGCCTCTTTCACCGCGCGGGAGCGGTTGCCCTTGGCCAGCATCACCAGCGATCCGCCGGCGGCCTGGAACTCCGCCACGTAGCTGTCCATGCGCCCCGCCGTGGTGGGGCCGAAGCTGCCGGTGGCGTAGCCCTGCCGGAGTCTTGGCGGGACCGGCGTAATAGACCGGGTGATTCTTGAAGTAGTCGGGCAGCGCCTCGCCGCGGTCCAGCCGTTCCTTCAGCTTGGCGTGCGCGATGTCGCGCGCCACCACCATCGTGCCGTTCAGCGACAGCCGCGTCTTCACCGGACAGGCTGAAAGCTGCCGCAAGATCTCCGGCATCGGCCGATTCAGATCGACGCGCACAGCATCGCCGCCGAGATGGTCGTCGGTGGTTTCGGGCAGATACTTCGCCGGATCGGTTTCCAGCTGTTCCAGGAACACGCCATCGGGCGTGATCTTGGCCAGGATCTGCCGGTCCGCGCTGCACGAAACGCCGATGCCGACCGGCAGGCTGGCGCCATGCCGCGGCAGCCGGATCACGCGCACATCGTGGCAGAAATACTTGCCGCCGAACTGCGCGCCGATGCCAATGTCGCGGGTCAGCTCCAGCACCTTCTGTTCCATCTCCAGGTCACGGAACGCATGTCCGGCCTTGCTGCCGGCGGTCGGCAGCGTGTCCAGCCAGCGGGTCGAAGCGAGCTTGACCGTCTTCAGCGTCGGCTCCGCGGAGGTGCCGCCGATCACGATCGCCAGGTGGTAGGGCGGGCAGGCGGAGGTGCCGAGCGTCTTCAGCTTGCCTTCGAGGAAGCTGAGCAGCTGCTCCGGCGTCAGGATCGCGCGGGTCTCCTGAAACAGAAAGCTCTTGTTGGCGGAGCCGCCGCCCTTGGCGACGAACATCAGGTGAAACTCGTCGGCATGGTGGTCGCCGGGGGCGGCCATGATGTCGAACTGCACCGGCAGGTTGTTGCCGGTGTTCACTTCCTCGAACATCGACAAGGGGCGCCATCTGCGAATAGCGCAGATTGGTTTCGGTGTAGGTGCGGTGGACGCCGTAGGCCAGCGCCTCTTCCTCGTCGCCCTCGACCCAGACGCGCTGGCCCTTCTTGCCGAACACGATGGCGGTGCCGGTGTCCTGGCACATCGGCAGCACGCCGCCGGCGGCGATGTTGGCGTTCTTCAGCAGATCGAGCGCGACGAACCGGTCGTTGGCCGATGCCTCGGGGTCGTCCAGGATGGCGCGGAGCTGCGCGCAGATGCGCCGGGACGCAGCAGGTGCGACACATCGTGGAACGCCTGGAACGCAAGCTCGCTCAGCGTCTCGGGCGCGATGCGCAGCACGCTCGGCCCGTCGCACACGATCGGTGCGAACGCCGGCGAGGGCCAGCTTCTTCCACGGCGTCTGGTCGGGGCCGAGCGGGAACATCGGCGCGTACAGCAAAGCCGGACGGACGCGGGACCGGGGCATTCATGGCAAAGCTCCTGACGGGCGGGACGGCCTCGGCAATGATCGTACGGTCAGCCCTTGTTGGGCCGGCGGCGGAACGCATCCAGGCTGACCACCTGCGGCGTTCGGCGGGGTTCGGCCGGGCCGACTCGGCTCGGCGGCAGCGGCTCGGTTTGCGGAGGCGGTTCGTGTTCCGGAGTCGGCGTCAGGTTCCGGGCGGAAGCGCATGCCATAGCGCACATGCGGATCGGCGAAGGCGATGACAGCGGCGAGCGGGACGACCAGTGACGAGGGCACGCCGCCGAACGACAGGCCGACACTGACCAGCCCCGCTTCCTCGTCCATCCTGAGGTCCCAGAACTGGTGCTGCAGGACGATGGTCATTTCCTGTGGGTATTGGCCGCGCAGCCGCGGCGGCATGACCACGCCCGGGTGGTCGGTGCGGAAGGTGATGTAGAAATGGTGCTCGCCCGGCAGGCCGTGGGCGGCGACATGGGCGAGCGCGCGCGACCACCACCTGGCGCATGCGCCGCTTCGGTCCATTCGTCGTATGGCAGCAGGCTTTCGACCGGCGGTTCCTGTTCGTCCGTCATTGTAGGTTCCATAGCGCGGCGGGCGAGCACATTCCAGTATGATACCAGCGGCCCGCAGTCCTGCATGCTTTTGTGACCGCGAAGTGGGGGGCTTCTGTTGCCCGGTGCCCCCCGAACCGCGCTTATCGCTTATGCAGCGACAGCGAGCGCCTCATTGTCATTGGCACTTGTGAATGGCCCGATAACGGCGGAACCATGCCGAGCAAAAGATACGTCTTTACCGCGCGTGTCGAGCCTGTTTCGCCCCCATAGGCCGCGAGAAATCGCACTCGAAGCCTATGGTGGAGGCGCCGGGCACTGCCCCCGGGTCCACAACGCTTATTCCACGAACCGTTTATCGCCATAGCCTGGCGGCCGCAGTGAATATAGGCGCTCGGCAA
The DNA here is from genome assembly GCA_963810715.1 of uncultured Pseudomonadota bacterium. Taxonomy (GTDB): domain Bacteria; phylum Pseudomonadota; class Alphaproteobacteria; order Acetobacterales; family Acetobacteraceae; genus DATDIC01. Next base: position 176,200 of record CAWEOZ010000013.1, read on the forward strand.
ACGAAAAGTGGAGTCGCGAATGCCGCTCACGGAACAGCAGACGGCCGAGATCGCGCCTGGCTCGGGGGCAGCTTGCGGAAACACGACGTCCGACCGTGCCGGCACTGGAGGCGCGGCTGTTCGAGGCGATGCCGGTGCTGGATCACGGTTTCGTCCGGGTGATCGACTATATGGGCGATGATGCGGCCATCGTGCAGGCGGCGCGGGTCTCCTATGGCCGGGGGACGCGGCGCGTATCGGAGGATGCCGGGCTGATCCGCTATCTGATGCGGCACCGGCACTCCACGCCGTTCGAGATGTGCGAGATCAAATACCACGTGAAGCTGCCGATCTTCGTGGCGCGGCAGTGGATCCGGCACCGCACCGCCAACGTGAACGAGTATTCGGCGCGGTATTCGATCCTCGACCGCGAGTTCTACATTCCGGCGCCCGAGCACCTGGCCGCCCAATCCACGGCCAACCGGCAGGGCAGGGGAGCCGTGCTGCAAGGGACGGAGGCGGCCGCAGGTGCTGGATCTGCTGCGGGCGGACGCCAGCCGCTGCTACGACCATTACGTGGACATGCTGAACGAGACGGAGGGCGGCGAGCCGGTTGATCCGGCTCGGCAGGGGTTGGCGCGGGAAATGGCCCGCATGAACCTCACGCTGAACACCTACACGCAATGGTACTGGAAGATCGACCTGCATAACCTGCTGCATTTCCTCGCGCTGCGGGCGGACCCGCACGCGCAGTACGAGATCCGCGCCTACGCCGCGGTAATGCTGGAGACGGTGCGGAGCTGGGTGCCGATCGCCTGCCAGGCTTTCGTGGATTATCGGCTGGGGGCGGTCACTCTGTCGGCGCCGATGCTGACGGTGGTTCGCCGCATGCTGGCGGGAGAGGCGGTGGAGCAGCAGGGCAGCGGTCTGAGCAAGCGGGAATGGGCCGAGCTGATGGGGGGGCTGGGACGGACGGTCCCTGATGTAAGCTGAGCGGCCGTGATGGAGGCCGCCGCATGGAAGCAATTGAAGGACCGGGACGCTTCGCGTGCCGCCGATGTGATGCCGCGGTGGGGCTGGCGCGATGACGATCGCGCGGCGGCTGCGCCTGGGCATGGTGGGCGGTGGACGCGGCGCCTTCATCGGTGCGGTGCATCGGATTGCAGCGCGGCTGGACGATCAGTATGAGCTGGTTGCCGGGGCATTATCGTCCGATCCGCAGCGTGCGCGGGAGAGCGCTGCTGAGCTGCACATCCCGGGCGACCGCAGCTACAGCGATTTCCGCGTCATGGCGCGGCAGGAAACGGCGCGACCGGATGGTATCGACGTGGTTGCGATCGTTACGCCCAATCACCTGCATCATCCTGTAGCGCGCGCGTTCCTTGACGCGGGAGTTCACGTGATCTGCGACAAGCCGATGACGCGGACGGTGGACGAAGCGGAAGACCTGGTCGCTGCAGTGGCCGCCAGCGGGCGGGCGTTCGTGCTGACGCACAACTACACCGGCTATCCGATGGTGCGGCAGGCGCGCGAGATGGTGCTGGGCGGCGAGCTTGGCGCGATCCGTACGGTGCAGGTGGAGTATGCCCAGCAATGGCTGACCAAAGGCGGTCGGCCGGGCGTGTGGCGCACTGATCCGGCCCGCAGTGGCGCGGGCGGCAGCGTGGGCGATATCGGCACGCATGCATTCAATCTGGCGGAGTTCATCAGCGGATTGAGGTGCTCCGAGCTGGCGGCGGAGCTGACCAGCAGCGCCGCGGAGCGTCCGCTGGACGACAATGCGCAGATGCTGCTGCGCTTTGCCGGGCGCGCGCGCGGCTCGTTGTGGACCAGCCAGGTAGCACCGGGAAACGAAAACGGGTTGCGGATCCGCATCTATGGCGAGACGGGTGGGCTGGCGTGGGAACAGGAATCGCCGGACCGGCTGCTGCATTCGCGGCTCGGTGACGCGTCGCGGTTGATCACCCGCGGAAGTGCCGCGGCGGGGCCGGCTGCGGTGCGCGCCCGCCGGATCCCAGCCGGTCACCCGGAGGGCTACCTGGAAGCGTTCGCCCAGCTCTATCGTGATGCCGCGGAGCTGATCCGCGCGCGGTCAGAGAACCGGGAGCCCAACGCAGATACCGCGCTGCTGCCGAACGTACATGATGGGTTGCGCGGAGTGCAGCTTCATTGAAGCTGCGGTGCGATCATCCGGGAACAACGCCGCGTGGGTGAAATTGCCCCCGGCCTGACCCGAACAGCGCGGAATCAGGGAAGCCCATGCGCCCAGCAGCAGTCGGTGATCAAAGTCTGGGACGCGCCCACCCGGTCGTTTCATTGGATCATTGTGGTGCTTGTATTCGCGAGTTGGCTTACGGCGCACGAAGGCTGGCTGGATTGGCACGTCCGGTCGGGTTACTGCATTTTCGCGCTGCTGCTGTTCCGTCTGGTGTGGGGCATTGTCGGCAGCGATACGTCCCGGTTCAGCCGTTTCCTGCGCAGCCCGATCGCCGCTTTTCAGCATCTCGCGCGGTTTCACCGGCGGGAGCCCGACAACGAGATAGGCCACAATGCCGCTGGCGGCTGGATGGTGCTGGTGATGCTGGTGGCGCTGATGGTGCAGGTGGGCACGGGGCTATGCGCGAACGATCAGGTGTCCACGCAGGGGCCGTTTGCTGATAGTGTCGGGCAGGAGTGGAGCGACTGGCTGACGCATATCCACGTGGTGAATTTCAAGGCGATCGAAGCCCTGGTGGTTCTGCACGTCTGCGCGGTAGTGGCTTACGCGGCCGTGCGCCGGCATAATCTGATCGTGCCGATGATCACCGGGCGAAAGCGTCTGAAGGCCGACGCGGTTGCGCCACGGTTCGCCAGCTCCGTGCTGGCGGTGACCATCATCGCGGTCGCTGCCGGCACGGTGCTGTTCGTAGCGTGGTGGTGGGCGCCTATTTAGCCCGGTACTTGTCGTGACAGGCGACGCAGGCGCTGCCTAAAATCTTCGCCTGGGCGGCGAAGCCGTTGGTATCTTCAGCCTTGGCAAGCTGTGACAGCTTGTCGGCGGCGGCGATGAAATTCGCGGCAGCCTGATTGAAGCCGGCACGGTCTGACCAGATTGCCGGCAATGCCTTCGTGTTGTGGCCCTGGTCGCTGCCGGACGGGAACGTGGTCGGGAACTGTTTCATCCATCGTGCCATCGCGGCCGCGGGGCTGGCGAATGCCTTCACCGGCGCCTGATGGGCGATACCCTGGTTAATACCGGTAAAGGTGCCGGCCAGCAGGTCCTGCCCGGCCTGACGGGTCTCGATAACATTGAACGCCGGCTCGTCGGCCCGCGCGATGGCCAACGCGCCGGCGGCCGCCAGTGACCAGTAAGGCGAGTTTCATCCTATTCATCCTGTTTCCTCTCGCTTATCCCATCCCCCACCCGCATCTTGCATTGTCCCGGCCGTCGCGCCAGCCCAGCCGGACCTGGAACGGTCGAGAGCAGTAAGGGAGTGCTGATGCCCAGGATACATAGCGTCGCGGTTTTCTGTGGCTCCCGGGTCGGGGATGATCCCGGTTACCGAGCCGCTGCCGTCGCGCTGGGGGAGGGCATGGCGCGGGCGGGTCTGCGCCTTGTGTTCGGTGGCGGACGGGTTGGATTGATGGGTGTTCTGGCGGACGCGGTGCTGCGCGGCGGCGGCCAGGCCATCGGTGTCATCCCGGAGTTTCTGATGCGGCGGGAAGTGGCCCATGGTGATCTTACAGAGCTGGTCGTCACCGACAGCATGCACAGCCGCAAGCAGCGAATGTTCGAAATGTCAGACGCGTTTGTCACGCTGCCGGGTGGTCTGGGTACGCTGGACGAGACCATCGAGATCATCACCTGGCGGCAGCTTGGGCTGCATGACAAGCCGATTCTGCTGTGCGACGTGGCGGGCTCCGCGGCGCCGCTGATGGCGGCGATGGATGCGGCGGTGGTGCATGGGTTTGCCGCGCCGGACACGCACCGGCTGTTCGAGGTCGTTCCCGGCGTTCCGGCGGTGCTCGACCGGCTTCAAGGCGAGGCTGCCGCCAGGATGGGCGAGCCGAGGCGGATGTAGGGCCCGCCGCTTGCCCCGGCTGGTTCGCGCGGCTATATGCGCCGCCTGATCGGAGTGTAGCTCAGCCTGGTAGAGCACTGTGTTCGGGACGCAGGGGCCGGAGGTTCGAATCCTCTCACTCCGACCATATCAGGAAAATTGCGCGGGTTGCGGTGATGCGATCGGGCGCGGATGACGCTTCCGGACCGTTGCTCGGGCAGGCAGCGGGTGACGGGCGGCACGGCCCGCGCGGCGAGCGGCGAGGCAAAATCGCCATCGTGATTTTTGGCGCTGCGGTGCGGCCCGATGGTCGTCCCAGTGGAACTTTGGAGGGCCGTGTGCGGTCGGCCGTGGCATTTGGATCCGGCAGCATGCAGGACGCGATCTTTGTTCCAACCGGCGGCGTGGGATTGTTCGGGCCCTCTGAAGCATCAGTGATGCGGAACATGCTGATCGCCGCAGGCTTCTCCTCAAACAATATCCTGTGTGAGGAAACCGGCACCGACACTTTGTCTTCCGTGCGGGCGGTCAGGCGCCTGCTGCGCAGCCGGAGTGATGTCGGCAGTGTCTATGCTGCGACGAGTGCGTCCCACTTGCCGCGTTGCCTGCTGTTGCTGCGTATTGCGGGGGTGGGCGCGAGGGCGTGTCCGCGTGCGGCATCCCCGTCTGCGGTCACAGCCTGGAGACGTTGGTACTGGCGCCTGCGCAAGGTACCGGCGATTCCCTACGATGCAATGGTGCTGACGGTGCTGCGTCTGTGCGGACGACTGTAATCCGCACGGCAAGCTGCCGATCCGCAGCTTAGAACATGATCGCTTCAAGATGAAGCGATCATGTTCTAGTTACTTCGTCTGATACCAACCCGTCGAACGAATGACGCATGTCTCATTGTCGCGTCCATTCCACCTCGTTCGCGCTTGCAGTCAGGAAAGACTTGGATGGCCGGCCTTCGCCGGCCATGACGGGGATGAGTTCGGACTTAACGCGGGGTGGTATGAGAGCGTGATTCACGCTCTCCGACGCTCTTGCCTCAAGCCATCACGCTCTAATCCAACAAAGCCAGATTGCGGGCGACGCTCTGGGTGGTTGGATGGTCCGGCCCGAGCGTCGCGTGATAGATATCGAGGGCCCATTCCAGCGCCATGCGGGCAGCGAGCACATCGCCTTGATCGCGAAGCACGCCCGCCAGATTGTTGGCATCCCGGCCGATCGCCTGGTGCCGCGACCCGAGCGCCCGCTCGTCGATTGCCAACGCCTGCTCGAACAATGCGGCGGCCTGGTCCAGCTCGCCCATATCGTGCAGCACCAGGCCGAGATGGTTGCAGTCCGTCGCGACTTCGGGATGCTGCTCGCCGAGCGCCTGTCCATGCAGCAGGCGGGCGCGTTCCAGCAGTGCCTGGGCGGCGGCAAGGTCGCGCAGTTCATGCACGAGCCGGCCAAGATCCCGCAATCCGTCGGCAAGCCCGGGATGATCGGGGCCGTCGACTTGCTCCTGCTCGGCCAGCCGGATTTCCAGTCGTGCGCGGGCCTGGCGCAATTCTTCCATGGTCAGCGCTGCCACCCCTATATCTCAGCGATGGGGGCGGGCGGCCCTGGCGTTCGCGAACGTAATGCAGGACGGGGGAAGTCGGGCGTCATTCGGGGGCTCTTGTGGTAGGTAAATGGGAAACCGGCACAGGTACACCTGACGGGGCGGCTTCGTAATGGGGCGAGTGTGGCCGGACAGGCACTCAGCTTCCCGCCAGGCTTCGATGTAAAAAAGGCGCGTTACTATTCGCGTCCGGACAATCAATTGGGTAGTGTCACGCAATGATCCGAAGGGTCGCGATTCTCCTGATTGCTGTGATGACCTGCGGCATGACCGGCTGGGCCTGGGCGGACCAGCCGAGCGATCCGGTGGTCAGGGCAGTGACTTTGTTCATGCAGAGTTGCGTCGGTACCCTGGGCGACATGCCCGCCCTGCGCTCCTGGGCGGAGCACGCCGGATTGCCTGAAGTTCCATCGGACCGGGCAGACGAATTCCTGAACGGACTGCCGGGAGCGGCATACGACGCATCCGCCGGGCAGCTTGCACTGGTGCTCGTGGCGCAGGATGACGGGTCCTGCTCGGTTGTCATGGACAATGCGAATGGCCCGGACCTGGTGCGGGACCTGGAGCAGACGATGCGCGCCGAGAACATTACTTTCACGACCACGGATGATCCGTCGGACCCGCAAACCAAGGACCTGAACAACAGGGAATATGCGGCTACCAAGGACAACCGCAGTTGGCACATGCTGGTCAGCACGGTCAAGAATCCAGCCGGCGGCCCCGCCATGCTGACCACCAATCCCTGAGCGCCAGCCTCCTTGGCCAAACCATCCGTTCGCTTCGTCTGCCAGTCACTGCGGCGCGGCCGGCCCGAAATGGGCGGGCCGGTGCGAGGCGTGCGGCGAATGGAACACGCATCGTCGAGGAGAGCGCCGCGGTCCCGGGCCGGCGCGCCAAGGCCACGCCCGGCCGCGCGGTGGAGTTCGTGCGCGCTGGCGGGCAGCGCCGAACCGCCGCCGCGCGCGCTCGATCGGCATCGCCGAACTGGACCGCGTGCTGGGCGGCGGGCTGGTGCCGGCCTCGGCGGTGCTGGTCGGCGGCGATCCGGGCATCGGCAAGTCCACCCTGCTGCTGCAGGCCGCCGCGGCGCTCGCCGCAGGCGGGCCAGCCGGTGCTGTATGTTTCCGGCGAGGAATCGATCGAGCAGGTGCGGCTGCGCGCGCGCCGGCTCGGCGTGGCGATGGCGCCGCTCGGAGCTCGCGGCCTCGATCAACCTGCGCGACATCGCCGCCAGCCTGGAAGCACAGCGCCGACGCGGCGCTGGTGGTGATCGACATCGATCCAGACGATGTGGCTGGACACGATCGACAGCGCGCCCGGCACGGTGGCGCAGGTGCGCGCCGCGGCGTTCGAGCTGATCCGGCTGGCCAAGTCGCGCGGCTTTGCGCTGGTGCTGGTCGGGCATGTGACCAAGGAAGGCGCGATCGCCGGGCCGCGCGTGCTGGAGCACATGGTCGATGCGGTGCTGTATTTCGAAGGCGATCGCGGCCACCAGTTCCGCATCCTGCGCGCGGTGAAGAACCGCTTCGGCGCCACCGACGAGATCGGCGTGTTCGAGATGACCGAGCGCGGGCTGGCGGAGGTCACCAACCCCTCCGCGCTGTTCCTGGCCGAGCGGCGCGGCAACATCGCCGGCAGCGCGGTGTTCGCCGGGACTGGAGGGCACGCGCCCGGTGCTGGTGGAGGTGCAGGCGCTGCTGTCGCCCAATCCCGGCGGCTCGCCGCGGCGGCAGGTGATCGGCTGGGACGGCGGGCGGCTGGCGATGCTGCTGGCGGTGCTGGAGACGCGCTGCGGGCTGCGGTTGAACGCGACCGACGTCTATCTGAACGTCGCCGGCGGGCTGCGCGTGAACGAGCCGGCGGCCGACCTGGCGGTGGCCGCGGCGCTCGCCTCGGCGGCGCCGACCGACCAGCCGACCAGCGCCGGGACGGTCTATTTCGGCGAGGTCGGGCTGTCCGGCGAGGTGCGGCAGGTGGCGCAGGCGGAGGCGCGGCTGAAGGAGGCGGCGAAGCTCGGGTTCGACACCGCCTGCTGCCGCGCCGCGTCTGGCGCGCGGCGGACGCGGCGCTTGCGGCCCCCGAGGGCTGCGGCTGGACGAGATCGGGCACCTCGCCGATCTGGTCGCCGGATTTGGCCGCACGGATGAGTGATCGGCTTGGCTGCGGCGCAGATTGGTTCGATATACGGGCCCTGACCTGACGTGGCGAGTCGATGACCTGGGTTGACCTCGTGGTGTCTGGCGTCCTGGCGATCTCCGCCCTGCTCGCGTTCATGCGTGGCTTCGTGCGCGAGGTGCTGGGCATCGGCGCCTGGATCGGCGCCGCGGCGCTGGCGGTATGGGCCAATCCGCGCATCCTGCCGACGTTCGACGGCTGGCTGCATGCCTATCCCGGATTCGCCCAGCCGGTCGCGTTCGGCGTGGTGTTCCTCGGCACGCTGATCGTGCTGCTGATCATCTCCCACGCGATCGGGAAGGCGGTGCGCCGCTCGGTGCTCGGCGGCCTTGACCGCACGCTTGGGCTGTTATTCGGCCTGGCGCGGGGTGCGGCGCTGGTGGTGCTTGCCTATATCGTGGTCGGGATGGTGTTGCCGGTGGACCGGTGGCCGGAGCCGGTCCTGCAGGCGCGCGGCCATGCCGCTTGCCTATGAGGGGGCGAGTGTGGCCGGTCGCACTGGCTGCCGGCCGGACTACCGGCCGCGGCTCGTATCCGCCGCCGGGCGGGCGTCCGACCACAGAGGAAGCGTTGCTCCGGGCAACACCGCAGGGCCGGGCCCTCGGCAAACCGCCCACGCCGCGAGTAGGAGAACGCGGCATGAGCACGGTCGCCGTGCGGACCGCGCGGAGGACGACAAGCTGCACGAGGAATGCGGCGTGTTCGGCGTCTGGAACATCCCCGACGCGGCGGCGGTCACCGCGCTCGGCCTGCACGCGCTGCAGCATCGCGGCCAGGAAGCCACCGGCATCGTCACCTTCGACGGCGCGCGCTTCCATTCCCACAAGGGCATGGGGCTGGTGGGCGACAATTTCGGCGATGCGCGGGTGATCGCCTCGCTGCCCGGCAGCAACGCGATCGGCCACAACCGCTACGCCACCACCGGCGAGACGATCCTGCGCAACGTGCAGCCGCTGTATGCGGATTTCGAGTTCGGCGGCTTCGCGGTGGCGCACAACGGCAACCTGACCAATGCGCACGTGCTGCGCCGCGCGCTGGTGCGGCGCGGCTGCCTGTTCCAGTCGACCACCGACTCCGAAGTTTTCATCCACCTGATCGCCATCAGCCTGTATTCCACCGTGGTCGACCGACTGATCGACGCGTTGAAGCAGGTGGTCGGCGCCTATTCGCTGGTGGCGCTGTCGAACGAGGCGCTGATGGGCGTGCGCGATCCGCTGGGCGTGCGGCCGCTGATCCTGGGCCGTATCGGCAAGGACACGAACGGCGGCTGGGTGCTGGCAGCGAGACCTGCGCGCTGGACATCGTCGGCGCCGAGTTCGTCCGCGACGTCGAGCCCGGCGAGATCGTGGTGATCAACGACCAGGGCGTGCGCAGCATCAAGCCGTTCGGCCGCGCGCGCGAGCGGTTCTGCGTGTTCGAATACATCTATTTCGCGCGGCCGGATTCGGTGATGGAGGGCACGCCGGTCTACGACGCGCGCAAGCGGATCGGCGCGGAGCTGGCCCGCGAGATCCGGCGTGGCCGCCGACGTGATCGTGCCGGTGCCGGATTCCGGCGTGCCGGCGGCGATGGGCTATGCCGACGAGAGCGAGCATGCCGTTCGAGCTGGGAATCATCCGCAACCATTACGTCGGCCGCACCTTCATCGAGCCGACCGACCATATCCGCAATCTCGGCGTCAAGCTGAAGCATTCGGCCAACCGAGCGGTGCTGGCAGGGCGGCGCGTGGTGCTGGTGGACGATTCGATCGTGCGCGGCACCACCAGCCGCAAGATCGTGGAGATGGTGCGGCAGGCCGGCGCGAAGGAGGTGCATATGCGCGTCTCCTCGCCGCCGACGACGCATTCCTGCTTCTACGGCATCGACACGCCGGAGCGCGGCAAGCTGCTGGCGGCGCGCAACAGCGTGGAGGAGATGGCGCAGCTCGATCGGCGCGGACAGCCTGGCGTTCATCTCGATCGACGGGCTGTACCGTGCGCTCGGCACGGGCGGCCCGCGATGCCGCGCGACCGCATTACTGCGATGCCTGTTTCACCGGCGATTATCCGATTCCGCTGCCGGACCAGGGCGACAACGCCGAGCGGCAGCTCAGCCTGCTGGACAGCCATTGACGGCTCGGCCGCTGGACGGAGCGCGTTGCGCTGGTAACCGGCGCCAGCCGCGGCATCGGGGCGGCGACCGCGATCGAGCTGGCGCGGCTGGGCGCGCATGTGGTGATCACCGCGCGCACCGCAGGGCGGGCTGGAGGAGACCGACGATGCGATCCGCTGCGGCCGGCGGGGCGGCGACGCTGCTGCCGCTGGACCTGCACGAGGGTGAGGCGGTCGACCGGCTCGGGCCCAGCCTGTATCAGCGTTTCCGCCGGCTGGATGTGCTGGTGCATGCGCCGGGGCGCTGGGCCGTCTGACGCCGGTGGCGCATCTGCTGCCGCACGAATGGGCCGATGGCGTCAGCGTGAACCTGGACACCGTCGATGCGGCTGATCCGTACCGTGCGAGCCGCTGCTGCGCGTGCGCCGGCGGGGCGCGCGGTGTTCGTGACCGCCGGACGCGCGCGGGCGCCAAAGGCGTATTGGGGTGCGTATGGCGCGACCAAGGCGGCGATGGAGCACCTCGTGCTCGTCTGGGCTGATGAGATGAGCGGCAGCGCGCTGCGGGTCAATCTATTCGATCCGGGTCCGGTTGCGACGAGGCTGCGTCGCGAGGCGTTTCCAGGCGAGTTGCAGGATGGTCTGGCGCAACCGGAGGATATCGCCCCGGCGTTGGCCCGGCTGTGCCTGCCGTCGGAGAGGCGTCACGGAGCGTTGGTGACGCGCTGACCGTGGCGGACTGGAGCGGCGTGGGCATCATCGTCGGGCTGGTGGCCGAGGGGCGAGTGGTGCGTGTGCTCGGCGGGCAGGTGGCGGTCGGCGGAGGCACGGCGGAGGGGGCGCGGCGCGCGGCGGAACGGCTGGCCGCATCAGGCGTGCGCGCGCTGGTGAGCATCGGGTTGGCGGGAGGATTGGATCCGTCGTTGCGGTCAGGATATGTTCTGGTGCCTGAGGCCGTGCTGCACCGGGAGCAAAGCTTTGTCGCCGATGACGGGCTGCGGCGGATGCTTGGCGGCGCCACGCCGCACCGGCTGTTGGATGTGGGGCGGGTGGTCGCGCATGCGGCAGAGAAGCAGGCGCTCTGGCAACAGACAGGGTGCGCCGCGGTGGATCTGGAGAGCGGCGCGGTCGCGCGACAGGCGGCCGAGCTGGGCCTGCCATACGCCGTGTTGCGGGTCATCTGCGATCCGGGCCGTCGCGGATTGCCGCCGGCGTCACTGGTTGCGCTCGGTCCGGATGGGCGTATCTCGATGGGGGCGGTACTGCGATCGATTGCCCGGCAGCCGTCACAGATCGGCCCATTGCTGGTGCTTGCGGGCGATGCAGCGCGTGCCAAGAAGCGGCTGCGCGATCGTCTGCGGCAGATTGCCGCCGCCGCAAGCAATAGAGGTGAGTCTCAGTAGCCTACCTCATTTGCCAACTGGTCACGCCAGCCGCGACTGGACGCCGGGGCAAATGGCTTGCCGGTGCTGCTGTCCAGGATTTCCGGCTCGTGATCGGGTCGAAGTTTCAGTTCCTCGCGCACCCGTGCGAGCGCCTCGTCTGTCGTGGCGCAATGCGCGACGGTCTGGCCGTTGATTCGCACCTCGTAGCTCATCCCCGTCCTCCTGCGTTCAAAGGGGAACGTGGGCGCCGGCCACGGGTTGCGCGGTGGAGCGGGTGAAGGGAATCGAACCCTCGTATGCAGCTTGGGAAACACGATGCCCCCAAGAGCTGACCTTCGACAATCGTTGCGATTCACAGCCTAGCAGTGTAGTCACGCCAAGTCTTACAAGCAATGGAGGCTCTATTTATGCCTGCACGCACGCGAGTGTTTGCGTCCACCGAGACGATGAGTTAAATCGGCCGGATGATCGCCGACGCGCGCGTCCACCTCGACATGACTCAAATGGAGTTCGCAATAGCTGTCTGGGGCGACAAGGACCGCACCGGCGCCAGCGCACTATCAGCTATCGAACTGGGCAACAAACCGCTGCCCGAAGCCCGGTGGGAGAAAGTTGCGGAGCTGATGGGCGTGGACCACCGTGAGTTCGCCATGCGTTGTCTCCGCGCCTACCACCCGCATGCGTTCGGCATGATCTTCGGGTTTGACGAAGAGCTGCACGAATACATCAAGAGCATCCCACTGCAATACGGGGAGCGCCTACGCCGTGCCCGCAAGAAACGTCGTGCCACACAAGAGAGCAACGATTCGAGATGGGAAGACCCAGAACGGGTTTGCGCCTCTCCGCCACCAATCTAGCGGAACTCGTCGCGTTTGGCCGCTTCGCCGACCCGTGGAAACACGCGGCGAATTCGTCCGCCTGCGCCAACTCGCACCGCGCCCCAACACCCTGGAAGTCCTCAGGCGGCCCGCAGTCCCATTGGTATACCGAGTTATCCGTTAGCAGCAAGCGACGCCGGGTCAGCCTCAAGGTCCGTGCAGTGGGCCGCGGGATCGTCAAGCGGCACGTCGCCGAGCGATCGGGACGATCTGGTAGCGCGCTACGGCCGGGCGACGATCCGTTCGTTGCGCGACACCTCGGCGTCTTGGTTGTTATAGAACGGCGCTGACATTGCAGAGGCTCAGGAGGTGCTCGGGCAGGCCAGCATCGCCATGGCGCGCCACTACACTCACCTCTCCAAGAGCAAACCGCGGCGAAGCTCTCCAGGTACTGTGCACTGTCAAGATCGGGACGCCGGTGGGAGCAATGGCATAGCGTCCGACCGCCTGGACCCTCCCCGGCGACGCCTACAACGGACAGAAAACCCACCCCTGATCGGAAGCTCCTTGTGGCACACCGATTGGCACTCTCCCCAGAATCGAGTGGCACACTTTTGGCACACTTTCCGAAGACCATCGAAAGCTCGGGAGCGGGTGAAGGGAATCGAACCCTCGTATGCAGCTTGGGAAGCTGCCGTTCTACCATTGAACTACACCCGCCCAGGGGGCGCTGCTGCCGACCTATAAAGCAGGCTGGGTTGACCACGCAATCCACTTCAGCATAGATTGTGCCGTCGGTCGCAGCGGCCGACCCTCGTGATTTGTCCGGCCGGATTGCGGCGAGGTGAAACAAGCGCGCTAAAGAGGCCAGCGAAAGCCCCTGAAAGGCTTAGCTGCTCGATGGTCGGGCCATGACGCAAGAGGGGCCCAGACACGATGGCAACCAATCGCGGACAATTTCGCACGGCAACCCGTCTCGTGCATGATGGGGTGCAGCGCACCCGCTTTGGCGAAACCGCCGAGGCGCTGTTCCTGACCTCCGGCTATGTCTATGACAGCGCCGAGCAGGCCGAAGCCACGTTCACCGGCGACGTGGAGCATTACCAATATTCGCGGTTTGCCAACCCGACGGTCGCCATGCTCGAGGAGCGGCTTGCCTCGATCGAGGGGGCCGAGGCGTGCCGTGCTACAGCAACCGGCATGGCGGCGGTCACCGCGACGTTGCTTGCGCACCTCAAGAGTGACGACCGCGTGGTGGCGTCGCGGGCACTGTTCGGCGGATGCCATTGGATCGTTTCCACCCTGCTGCCGCGCTATGGGATCGCGATCGAATTCGTCGATGGCGCTGACCTGGATCAGTGGCAACGCGCCCTGTCGCGGCCGGCGCAGTTTGTATTGGTGGAAACTCCGTCCAATCCGATGCTGGAACTGGTCGATCTGCAGAGCGTCGCCGAAATGGCGCACGCGGTCGGGGCGATCGTGGCGGTGGACAACGTGTTTGCCACGCCGATCCTGCAGCAGCCGCTCGCGCTTGGCGCCGATGTGGTGATCTATTCCTGTACCAAGCATATAGACGGGCAGGGACGTGTGCTCGGCGGGGCGGTGCTCGGGCCGAAGAAATGGGTGGAGGAGACGCTGCAACCCTTTGTCCGCAACACCGGGCCGTCTCTGTCGCCGTTCAACGCATGGATTCTGCTGAAGGGCCTGGAGACATTGGCGTTGCGGGTCGATGCCGGCTGCCGGGCTGCCGAGGCCGTTGCCGATTTCCTCGCCGGCCGGTCGGAGGTGCGGCAGGTCTGGTATCCGACCCGAGCGGACCATCCTCAGCAGGCACTCGCCCGCGCACAAATGAGTGGCGGCGGCACGGTGGTTACATTCGAGGTGAAGGGGGGCAAGGCTGCCGCGTTCGATTGCCTGAACGCGTTCCGGCTGATTGCCATTTCCAACAACCTAGGTGATTCGAAATCGCTGGCGACCCATCCGGCGACGACCACCCATATGCGGATCGGCGTCGAAGAACGGGCCCGGCTCGGCATCACCGATGGCGTGATCCGCTTGTCGGTGGGGCTGGAAGATCCGGCGGACCTGATCGACGATCTCGATCGTGCGCTAGAACGGTTTCACCCTCGGTGAAACCGCTCTATGTCATATTTCGCGAGCAATTTCATCAGCCTAAGATCGCTCCGCGATTCCAGTCAGGCTGATATTGCTCTAAGGGGCAGATTGGCGCCGCGGCTGCGCCGCTGGCTGCCCAATGAGGCTGTGGTCCTGGACAAATCCACGCGTCGGACGGATGAATGAGGTGTTGGCGTAAGACGTTCCGCAACCGGTGAAGCAATTCGACGATGGCCGCGGACTACGTGAAAACGACCCGAGGTATCCGCATTTCGGTCCGGTCCTTTTATCTTGAAGACCAGTCCGAGCCGGACGATGGTCATTATGTGTGGGCTTACAGGGTAAAGATCGAGAACAACGGACGCGAGCCGGTGCAGCTACTGCGTCGGACCTGGCGCATCACGGATGCCAACGGGCGAACGCAGCATGTGCACGGGGCCGGTGTTGTTGGCGAACAGCCGCTGCTTGAGCCGGGTGAGAGCTTCGAATACACGTCCGGCACGCCGCTCGACACCCCGTCGGGGTTCATGGTGGGCGCTTATCATATGATCATTCCCTCATCGGGGGAAAATTTCGACGTGGCGATCCCGGCATTCAGCCTCGACAGTCCGCACCAAGGTGGGCGTGTGCACTGAGCGAACGGAGCTTTGCCCGCCGATCGAATCCGCCTATATGCGGGACGAACCGCTCTGTTATCATTTTCGGGGGGATATCCGAAGTGAACGTTGTAAGCCCCGCCGGACACGGGGCAGAGGAGTCCTTGCTTGCGCGGCCTAGCCGTGAGGAAGCCGAAGCAGCGGTTCGCACATTGCTGCGATGGGCCGGGGACGATCCGGGTCGGGAAGGGCTGGCGGACACGCCCGCGCGTGTAGTACGTGCGTATGAGGAGTTCTTCGAGGGTTACGCGCAGGATCCGGTGTCGATACTGGAGCGCACGTTCGAAGAGACTGACGGTTATGACGAGATCGTGTTGCTGCGCGACATCAGGCTGGAGAGCCACTGCGAGCATCACATGGTTCCAATCATCGGACGGGCGCATGTTGCGTATCTTCCGCACCGGCGGGTGGTGGGCATCAGCAAGCTCGCCAGGGTCGTCGAAGCTTATGCGAAACGATTTCAGATCCAGGAAAAGCTGACGGCGCAGATCGCCAATACGATCCAGGACGTGCTGCAGCCCCGGGGCGTCGCGGTGATGATCGAAGCAGCGCATCAGTGCATGACGACGCGCGGCGTGCACAAGCCGGGCGCAACGATGGTGACCAGCCGGATGCTGGGCGCGTTCCGCGACAATTCCAACACGCGACGCGAGCTGCTGGCGATGATCGGCAGCCATGGCACGGCGATCAACTGCGATTAGGGACACCGCAGGAGGCTCCGCGCTTGCGCACCGGCGGTTCGCGCCGCATCATCCGCAAATGACGTGGTCTATTCTGGTTCGGGACCCGCAGAGCGGCGCGCTCGGGGCGGCCGTAGCGTCCCGTTTCTTCGCGACCGGTGCTATTTGCCTGCATGTCGAGGGTGGTGTCGCGGCGTTGTCTACCCAGGCGCTCGTCAACCCGATGTACGCGATCCTGGCGATGCCACGGTTGCGGAACGGCGAAGCGCCGGAAGCTGTCATTCAGTCTCTGACGGTTGAGGATGCTGGCGCAGATCAGCGGCAGATTCATATCCTCGATGCATCGGGCCGGATTGCACAGCATACCGGGCCGGGCTGCATCGCCTGGGCTGGATCCGTGCGTGGCGCGGACGTATCGGTTGCCGGCAACATGCTGGCTGGCGCCGACGTCGTGCAGCGCACCCGGGATGCGTTCATCGCGGCCGACGGAACGCTTGCGGAAAGACTGCTGGCAGCGATGGAAGCCGGAGAAGCGGCCGGTGGAGACAAGCGCGGCAAGCAGTCCGCGGCGCTGAAAATCTGCACGCACGATCCTTATCCGGACCTGGATATCAGGGCCGACGACCACCCCGATCCACTGGCCGAGTTGCACCGGCTATATCGTGTGAGCCGGGAGCGCTTCGCCGTATTCCGCCGGTTTCTGCCGGGGACCGCCAGCCCGTGCGGGGTTTTTGACCGTGTGGTGATCACCGGCGCGATAGAACGGGACAGGGCTGAGCCGTAGCCGGACGCCGCCGGAGCGGTCGCGGAGGGGAGACGGTCGGCACTGGACTGGTGGGCTGCATCTGACCGATCATGAGCGGGCGATAGTATAGGGATGCGGTCATGCGCCGCTTCGTTGCCGTCATCTGCTGTGTTTCGGGTCTGGCGGTGTCAACGCCGTGGCGTCCCGCCGTGGCGCAGGACCGCATACTGCACGTGGGGTTGCGCGAAGATCCCGACCTGCTCGATCCGATCCTTGGCTCGAGCTATGTCGGGCGGATCGTGTTCGCCGGGCTGTGCGACAAGCTGTTCGATATATCGCCGGACCTGCGGATCGTACCGCAGCTTGCCACTGGTTACGATTACAAGGATACGACGCACCTGGTGATTCACTTGCGTCCGGGTGTCCAATTCCAGGATGGAGAACCGGTAGATGCGGAGGCGGTGAAGTTCACGCTCATGCGTGCCCTGACGGTGAAGGGCAGCATGCGGCGGGGCGAGATCAACTCGATCGATGCCATCGAGGTGATCGATCCGCAAACGGTGGAACTCGATCTTAAATCGCCCGACTCGCCTCTGCTGGCACAGTTGACGGATCGGTCCGGCATGGTGCTGCCGCCAAAGGTGGTGGAGCAGGAGGGCGACAAGTTCGGACTGCATCCGGTCTGCTCGGGCCCGTTCTCGTTTGTCGAGCGCGTGCCGCAGGACCGGATCGTGTTGCAGCGTTTCCCCGGATACTGGAATGCCGGACAAATTCATCTCGATCGCGTGGTGTACCTGCCGACGCCGAATTCTTCGGTCCGGCTCGCCAATCTGGAAGCCGGTGCCCTGGACCTGGTGGAGCAGATTTTGCCGACCGACATGCCGGCGGTGCAGCGCGACCCGAAGCTGAAGCTGGCGGTGCAGGATTCGCTCATGTACGAGGGGATTACTTTCAACACGGGCAACGGTCCGGCAGCGCAGACGGTGATCGGACAGACGGCATTGGTGCGGCGCGCGTTCGAGCTGGCGATCGACCGGGCGGCGCTGATCCAGGTGGTTTACAACGGTATGTACACGCCGGTGGCGCAGGCGAACCCGCCGAGTTCGCCATATTACGACTCGTCAGTGCAGCCGCCCGGGCGCGATTTGGCCGCAGCGCGGGCGCTGCTGAAGCAGGCGGGGGTTACCGTTCCCGTGCCGGTGACGATCACTATCCCCAACAATCCGGACCTTCAGCAGGCCGGGCAGGTGATACAGGCGATGGCAAAGGAGGCAGGATTTGACGTGAAAATCCAGGCGATGGAGTTCGCGTCATCCTTGCAGGCGGGCTATGCGGGCCGGTTCGAGGCTTACATGATCGGCTGGTCCGGACGATCTGATCCGGACGGCAATATGTGGCAGTTCCTGCACACCGGTGGGACTTTCAATTACGGGCATTATTCCAATCCGGCGGTAGACAAGGCACTGGACGATGCCCGGCTGACAATCGACCTGGCGCAGCGGCGAACGCTGTATGGCCAGGTCTGGCGGCAGGAGCGGCAGGACATGCCGCTGATCTATCTGTGGAACCCGAAGAATATCGTCGGCATGAAGCGGTCGGTTGAAGGATTCGTGCAGGTCCCGGACGGGCTGATCCGCTTGCAGGGTGTCCGGCTGGAGCAATAGCGCCCAAGCTGAGAAACCCGTGGTGCAGCCGGTTGGCGCGTCGAGCGTTACGTGCGGGCGCATGTCCGTCACGCAGTCCGCCGGCACCGCAGCGAACTCGCCCCCGCGCCGGAAATGAAGCAGGCCGCGAAAGCGGCACATCTCCGTTACGTGAGCGATCGCCACCCCGGAATTCGGCGCGTCCGGACGCCTCGGGGATTTCGCTACCTTGCGCCGGATGGGCCGCACATCACCGACGAGGAGACGATCTCTCGCATCCAGAAGCTTGCGATCCCACCGGCCTATCAACAGGTGTGGATCTGCCCCGATCCGAACGGCCACTTGCAGGCGGTCGGACGCGACGCACGTGGGCGCAAGCAGTACCGCTATCATAAACGCTGGCGAGAAGTTCGCGACGATTCGAAATACGCGAAGATGCTGCTGTTTGGCCGTGTGCTGCCCCGCATCCGCGAACGGGTGGAACAGGACCTGACGCTTCGTGGGTTGCCGCGGGAGCGTGTGCTGGCCGCGATGGTCCGACTGCTGGAGACGACGCTGATGCGCGTCGGTAATGAGGAGTATGCGAAGTCGAATCGAAGCTATGGGCTAACCACGCTGCGCAACCGTCATGTGAAGGTTACAGGCGGGCACATCCACTTCGACTTCCGCGGGAAGCATGGGCGCGAGCACCAGATCGATGTGAACGATCGCCGGCTTGCGCGGATCGTTCAACGGCTGCAGGACCTTCCCGGGCAGGATTTGTTCTATTACCTCGACGAGGAAGGTGCCCCGCACCCGATCAGCTCAGAGGACGTGAACGAATATCTGCGGGAGATCACCGGCGAAGATATCACCGCGAAGGATTTCCGCACCTGGGCCGCGACCAATCTGGCGGCGATCGCGCTGCGCGAGCTGGAATCGTATAACACTCAGGCGAAGGGGACGGCGCGCTGGTTATTTTCAATTTGTCCTATCGCGGCATGGATTACGACCAGGCCAGCGCGCGTGAATGGTGCAACGTGTTCGGTTGGCAGTTGTGGTGCGATGGGGAGCGGCCGCTGCGGCTCTGGGACGCCGCCGTGTTCGTCATGCGCCGGCCGGAAGGTTCATAGCCTCGATCCGCACGTTGGCAGCATCCAGGCGAATGATGCTGCGCGAGGCCGGGGCGATTTCGATCCGTCGGAACAAGTCGAGGGGCACGCCAAGGAAACAGGCAAGCAGCGCCTTGACGATGTCTCCGTGGCTGACGATCGCGACTTCCCCTTCAGGCCAGGCGTCGCGCAGGCGCAGGATCGCCGAGACAGCGCGGGCCTGGGCGGTCAGCATCGTCTCGCCGCCCGGTATCTGCGCGGCGCTGCGCAACTGATTGAAAAGCTGCCATTCGTGGGAGGCAAGAAGTTCGTCGAAGCGGCGGCCCGTCCAATCGCCGAAGTCGACCTCATCCAGGTCGGGTTCGATCGTTACGGTGAGGTTCAAACGGCCGGCGAGAGGCGCTGCTGTCTCCCGTGCTCGCTGCATCGGGCTGGATACGAGCGCAACAACTGGCCGTGTCGCCAGCGCATCGGCCAGCCGCGCGGCTTCCAGGCGTCCGGTCTCGTTCAACGAATGTCCGGGGGATCGTCCGGCCAGGACATGCCCCAGAAGATCGTAAGAGGCGTGCCGGATCAGATGGAACACCGTTCCGGCGGACATGATCTCACGTACCCGCTATGAACGTCTCGATCAACTGGCGCGCCTGATCGTCAGTGAACTGTTCGGGCGGGCTTTTCATCAGGTAGCTCGAAGGCCCGGTGAGGGCGCCGCCGATGCCCCGATCCAGTGCCAGCCTGGCGCAGCGGACCGCGTCGATGATGACGCCAGCAGAATTGGGCGAATCCCACACCTCCAACTTCACCTCACAGGACAAGGGGACATTTCCGAACGTGGTCCCCTCCAGGCGGATATAGCACCATTTCCGGTCGGTCAGCCATTCGACATAATCGCTTGGGCCGATATGCACGGCGCTGCCGGGCAGCGGCTCGGCCAACTGGCTGGTGACCGCCCGCGTCTTGGAGATCTTCTTCGATTCCAGCCGGTCCTGCTCCAGCATATTCAAAAAATCCGTGTTCCCGCCGAAATTGAGCTGATAGATCCGGTCCAGGCGCACACCGCAATCGCGAAAAAGATTGGCCAGGACGCGATGGACGATCGTGGCGCCGACCTGGCTTTTCACGTCATCGCCGATCAGCGGCAGCTTCCGCTCGGCAAATTTGACCCGCCAGTCGGGATCGGACGCGATGAAAACGGGAATGCAGTTCACGAACGCGCACCCGGCTTCGAGGCAACACACGGCGTACCAGCGGACCACCTGTTCGGAGTCCGACCGGAAGGTAGCACACCACCACGTCCGTCTCGCCGCGGCTAAGGATGGAGGTGACATCGGCGACCGGCTCGGCGGATTCCTCGATCACGCCGTCGAGGTAGTGTCCGATGCCGTCCAGGGTCGGGCCACGGGATACTGTGAAAAGTCTTCGTCCGCGCGGGTTGGTATAATTGCCCAAAAGCGACTGCGCGACGTTCATCAGGAAAGTAGCGCCGGCAATCTGCCGATGCGGATCAGACACGGCGATTGCTCGCCGTGTCGGTGACCTATGACGCGTGACGCACCGGGTAGGCCAGTAGAGGAGTGGTTCTAGGCGTCGCGGGCGCCGATCGTGCGCTCGCGGAAGCCTTCCGGAACTGCGCGCCCATGGTCCGTGAAGGCGCGCCGCACCGCTTCCACGGTGCCGCCGACCACCCGTTCCCGGTTGTCGCGCACGAACTGGTTGGAGCCGACGATGGTTTCCAACGAGCCCTGGAATTGTGGCGTCACGTAGCGGGCGAACAGCTCGTAGCTGCGCAGCGTCTGCTCGCGGTTGGCCCATTCATGGGCGCGGAACAAGATGCCGCCGAAGCCGCC
Source organism: uncultured Pseudomonadota bacterium (assembly GCA_963810715.1). Classification (GTDB taxonomy): domain Bacteria; phylum Pseudomonadota; class Alphaproteobacteria; order Acetobacterales; family Acetobacteraceae; genus DATDIC01. The sequence continues at coordinate 197,054 of CAWEOZ010000013.1, forward strand.
CTGGCTGAGTTCCAGCAGCCGGTGAATGCCCTTGGTGACGGTTTCCGGTGATCCGACCAGGGTGGTTCCCATCTTCACGCCTTCGCGCAGTGGATCGTCCGACCGGCCCGGCGGGCGGCCGAGCGTATCCTCGAAGTAGGTGACCGTTTCCACGCGCTCGCCGGCCTTGATGTCGTTCAGGGCCTGCTCGTCGTCCTCGGCGATATGCGCGGTGACGACCACGCGCCAGCTCTTCCGGTCTATCCTCTTGCCGTGCCTGGCGGCGGTTTCCTCGGCGATCTTCCACTGGCCGGCCAGTGCTTCGGGGCCGCCGGGCAGGCCGGCACCGATCGACAACACGCCAATACCGAACTGACCGGCGGCGATCATCCCGAACGGGGTGATGGTGCTCGCCACCGCGATTTCGAAGCAGGGATCGCTGTAGGGGGCGAGGTGCAGGCGCGCCTCCTGCAGCTCGAACCAGTCGGTCTTCATCGTGACCGGCTCCTCGCAGCGGAGCAGGCGGGTGATTGCCTCCAGCGATTCGATCATGCGCGGGCGCAGACGGGTCGGCTCGATGCCCAGCATGTACGCGTCGGAGGTCAGCGCGCCGGGTCCGCAGCCCAGCATGGAGCGTCCGCGAGTCATGTGGTCGAGCTGCACGAACCGTTGCGCGACCAGGAGCGGATTATGGTAGGGCAGGGAGGTCACGCCGGACCCGAGCCGGATGTGCTTCGTGCGTTCCGCCGCGGCGGCGATCACCAGTTCGGGTGAGGCGATCAGTTCCCAGCCGGCGGAATGATGCTCACCGATCCAGGCTTCGTCGTAGCCGAGCCAGTCCAGCCACTCCAGCAGCTCCACGTCGCGGTTCATCGCCAGCGTCGGGTTCTCGCCCAGCCGGTGGAAGGGCGCGAGGAAGATGCCGAATTTCATGCCGCGATGGGCCATGCCGGGGCTCCTGTGTTTCGCCCATCGTGCTACGGTCGCGGCCGGTAGCCAAGTCGCGGGCCGGCATGGCAGGCACATGAAGGCGGAGGGCGCGATGCGGCTGGCGGGCAAGGTGGCGATCGTTTCAGGTGCGGCGTCCGGCATGGGAGCGGCTACGGCGCGGCGATTCGCCAGCGAGGGTGCGAAGGTCGTGCTGGGCGATCTGCTGGACGATGAAGGCGAGCAGGCGACCGAGACGATCCGCGCCGCCGGGGGCGAGGCGCTGTTCATGCACCTGGATGTCGCCGACGAGGCGAACTGGCAGGCGGTGGTGGATGCCGCGGTGGCGCGGTATGGACGGCTGGATGTCGCCGTCAACAATGCCGGGATCAGCGGCAGCGCGGTGAACGATACGATGGAAACCGAGGCATGGCACCGGCTGATGTCGGTCAATGCGACCGGCGTATTTCTCGGCATGAAGTTCGAAATTCCGGCGATGCGCAAGGCCGCCGGTGGATCGATCGTCAACATCTCCTCGATTTCCGGCAATCTCGGGCAGACCAACATCCATCTCGGCTACAACGCATCGAAAGGTGCGGTGCGGATCATGACCAAGGCGGCCGCCGTGCAGTTCGGCCCGGAGGGGATCCGGGTGAACTCGATCCATCCGGGGCTGATGCCGCCCATGCGTACCTCCGGCGCCACCGCGGACCCGGTGCTGCGGCAGCGCTGGCTGCGGCGCGTGCCGCTGGGCCGGTTCGGGGAGGTGGATGACGTAGCTAACGTGGCGCTGTTCCTGGCGTCCGACGAATCGTCGTACATGACCGGCAGCGAACTGCACGTGGATGGCGGCTATCTTGCTGGCTAGGGAGGCAAACGATGCGGCTGACAAACCATCAAATCCGGCAATTCGAAACCGAAGGCTGGCTGTTTCTGCCGAACCTGTTCGCGCCCGACGAAGTCGCGGCACTCCGTACCGAAGCCGAAGCGATTTTTCACCGTAACCGCCAGGAGATCTGGCGTGAGAAATCCGGCGCTCCGCGCACGGCTTTTGCCGCTCACACCTATAACGAATCGTTCCGGCTGCTCGGTGCGCATCCCAGGCTGATCCGGCCGGTGGAGCAGGTTTTCGGCGAGCCCCTCTACATGCACCAGTTCAAGATCAACGCGAAGGCGGCGTTCGACGGCGAGGTGTGGCAGTGGCACCAGGATTACGGCACCTGGGCGCGCGACGACGGGATGCCAGAGCCGCGGGCGATGAACATCTCGGTGTTCCTGGACGAGGTTATGCCGATCAACGGCCCGCTGATGCTGGTCCCGCGCAGCCACCTGCACGGCACGCTGCCCGCAGGGCACGATACATCGACCACGTCTTATCCGCTGTGGACGCTGGACCATGCGACCGTGCAGCGTCTGGTGGATGAAGGTGGCATCGTCAGCCCCACCGGCAAACCGGGCGGCGTGCTGATGTTCCACGGCAACCTGGTGCACGGGTCGGCCGGAAATATCACGCCGTATCCGCGCAAGATCGTCTATCTCACGTTGAACGCGGTCTCCAATTACATCCGCACACCAACTCGTGCGGAATGGATCGCACATCGCGATTTTACCCCGATCGAGCCAGTGTCAGACGGTGCGCTGCTGGAGTATGCGCGGGGGTTCAAGGCGGCGGCGGAGTAGCCGAGGGCTTTAAGCCTGGAGCGCTGGTCCCAATCTAACGGGGATGAAACGAGAAACTTCGAGCGTGTGGCCGTGGTTCAGCCTGGGTTGGCAAAGTGCCCGGCTGGGTTGGGAGATGCAGCAGGTCGTGGCGCTGCGATTGGCCAGGATCGCCGCGGGAGGGGCATCGGCACAACGAGAGGCGGCGTTGATGGTCACCGAGAAGATCGGGGCGCTGGCTGAAGCACAGGCGCTGATGATGCATGCCTGCAGGTACGGGCGACACCGACAGGGCGGCCAAGCGGTTGCTGGCGTTGTATAGCCGGCGGGTGAAGGCGAACCGGCGGCGGCTGAGCCGGTGACACGTCGCCTGGGGTGATTTGACAGTCTGCGAACGCACGCTATAACCCGCGCCTTCCGGCCGGCGCCGCATCGGTGTCCGGGCGCGACCTATTGGCAAGGCAGCACCGATGTTCGCAGTCATCCGCACCGGCGGAAAACAATACCGAGTTACGCCGAATGCGGTGCTGAAGGTGGAAAAGCTCGTGGCAGAGCCGGGCTCCACGATTACCTTCACCGACGTGCTGGCGGTGGGCGATGCCGGCGCGGTCACGCTGGGAGCGCCAGTGGTGGCCGGGGCGTCGGTTACGGCAACGGTGGTCGCGCAGGACAGGCTCGATAAGATCATCGTGTTCAAGAAGCGTCGGCGGCAGAATAGCCGGCGCAAGAACGGGCATCGCCAGCATGTGACCGTGCTGCGCGTGGCCGGTATCAGCGGCGTGCCCGGTGCTGCGAATTCGGTCGGCGAGACGGCCGACGAATCTGGGCGCCGTGCCAGAGGGGACTGTTGCGGTCGCCGATCAGGCGCCAACGCTGGCCGAACCCGCGCCGAGCGGCGAGACCGCTGACGAAGCCGGGGCGGCGCCGACCGAAGGAGCGAACTGATATGGCACACAAGAAAGCGGGCGGCTCGTCGCGCAATGGGCGCGACACGGAAGGGCGGCGGCTCGGCATCAAGAAGTTCGGCGGTGAGGCCGTCGTGGCTGGCAACATCATCCTCCGGCAGCGTGGTACCAAATGGAAGCCGGGCCAGAATGTCGGGCTGGGGCGCGATCATACGATTTTTGCGTTGATCGAAGGGAAGGTGGAGTTCGCCCGCAAGGCGGAGGGGCGGGTGCATGTCTCCGTGCGACCGCTGCCGGCCGCCGCTGAATAGGGCCAGGGGCTCTGCCCCTGGACCCCGCCAGAGGGCGCTGCCCTCTGGACTCCCGCCAAGGGCATCGCCCTTGGAACCCGCTACTTGGGTTGGGTGTGGGTGGTACGGTGCTGTTGGTGACGTAGGCACCCACCACCAACCCAACGATGGTGCAAGGCACAGCTTGCCGGTAGGGCGGAGCCGAGCGTCTCGTGAAATTCCTTGATCAGGCCAAAATCTATCTTCGTTCAGGTGACGGCGGTGACGGCGTCGTTGCGTTCCGGCGCGAGAAGTTCATCGAATTCGGCGGCCCGGATGGCGGCAACGGCGGCAAGGGCGGTGACATCGTGTTCCAGGCGGTGTCCAACCTGAACACATTGCTCGATTTCCGTTACACCCAGCATTTCCGGGCCAAAAAGGGCGGCAACGGAGCGGGCTCCGACCGCACCGGCGCCAACGCGCCCGACGTGATCATCAACGTGCCGCTCGGCACCCAGATCATGGACGACGACCGCGAGACCTTGCTGGCGGACCTGATCGCCCCCGGCCAGCGCGTGACACTGCTGCGGGGTGGCGACGGCGGGTTCGGCAACACCCACTACAAATCGTCCACCAACCGCGCGCCGCGGCGCGCCGATAAAGGCTGGCCCGGACAGGAACGCTGGGTCTGGCTGCGGCTGAAGCTGATAGCGGATGCCGGGCTGGTGGGGTTGCCGAATGCCGGTAAATCAACCTTGCTTGCGGCCGTTTCCGCGGCACGGCCGAAGATCGCCGATTATCCGTTCACCACGCTTGTCCCGCAGCTCGGCATGATCCGCCTGTCCGCGACCGAGGAATTCGTTCTCGCCGACATTCCGGGGTTGATCGAGGGCGCGCACGAAGGGGTGGGCCTGGGCGACCAATTCCTGGGCCATGTGGAGCGCTGTGCCGTCCTCCTGCATCTCGTCGACGGTGCGGCCGGCGACGTCGTGCGTGCCTGGCGGACGGTGCGCGCGGAACTGGCGGCGTACGGCGGCGGATTGGCCGGCAAACCGGAACTGATTGGGTTGAACAAGACGGATGCGATGACGCCGCGCGAAGCCGCGGCTCGACGCTCTGCGCTGGAGCGTGCGTCCGGCGAGCGCGTGATGTTGCTGTCCGGCGCCACCAGCCAGGGCGTGCCGGAGCTGCTGCGTGCGCTGGCCGACGTGATCGCCGAGGCGCGGCGGGATAGCGCCGCATGAGCCCGCTGCCGCATGTCGGGACGGCGCGGCGGCTGGTCGTGAAGATCGGCAGCGCGCTGGTCGTGGATGCGGAGCAGGCGGCGCCCCGGCGTTCCTGGCTGTCGGGTATCGCTGCCGATATCGCCATGCTGCGCGAACGCGGAGCAGACGTGATCGTGGTGTCCTCCGGCGCCATCGCGCTGGCCCGCGAGGCGCTGGGGTTCCGTGCCCGGCGGCTGCGGCTGGAGGAACTGCAAGCGGCCGCCGCGGTGGGGCAGATCCGGCTGGCGCAGGCCTGGACCGAGGCGCTGTCGGCCACCCATCTGACCGCCGCCCAGCTTTTGCTGACACTGGAGGATACCGAGGATCGTCGCCGGTACCTGAACGCGCGCGCCACGTTGAACACGTTGCTGGCGCTCGGCTGCATCCCGGTGATCAACGAGAACGACACGATCGCCACGGCCGAGATCAGGTTCGGCGACAACGACCGGTTGGCGGCCCGCGTGGCGGAGATGATCGAAGCCGATCAGCTCGTGCTGCTGTCCGATATCGACGGGCTCTATACGGCCGATCCGCGGCGCGATGGCGAGGCCCGGCATATTCCGGTGGTGGCGGCGCTTACTCCGGAGATCGAGGCAATGGGGGGTGAGCCAGCGCCTGGTTATTCGTCCGGCGGGATGCGCACCAAGCTGGCCGCCGCGCGGATTGCCACCCAGGCGGGCTGCGCGATGGCGATCGCCTATGGTCGCACCGATCGCCCGCTGCAGGCGCTGCAGCAAGGCGCGCGCTGCACCTGGTTTCTGCCGGCACCGGAGGGACGCTCGGCGCGCAAGCGGTGGATTGCCGGCAGCCTGGCACCCCTGGGGGTGGTGGTGGTGGATGCCGGCGCGGCGCGGGCATTGTCGGAAGGCCGGTCTTTGCTGCCGGCGGGCGTGCGGACGATCGAGGGCCTGTTCGAGCGGGGCGATCCGGTGGTGGTGCGCGGAGTTGACGGGGTGCCGCTGGCGCGTGGGCTGTCGGCCTACGCCAGCGAGGACGCGATGCGCATTGCCGGCCACCGATCTGACGAGATCGAAACAATTCTCGGGGTGGCGCGGACGCGATGAGATGATCCACCGGGATGATCTTGTGTTGCTGTGATCGCCAGGCGCATTCGTTCATTTCGTGACTAATTCATCGGATCGATGGGTGCGCTTCGGTCTTCCCGCAGAAGCTTGCTCATGTGTACCGCGATACCGGCTTTGAATGCCTCCTCATGGGTGACCCGGTAACCGCGCCGGCAATAGAACTGCACATTCTCGGCGAACAGCTTGTTGGTGTAGAGCCTTGTTTCCGGCAGCCCCAGCGAAGTTGCCACCTGTTCGGCGTGGCGCATCAGCCTACCGCCATATCTACGCCCCTGGCAGGGGGGAGAAATCGCCAAATTCTCGATCAGAAGGTGATCGGCTTGGGGGATCATCTCGACCAGCCCGGCCATTTGTCCGTCCACATAGAGAAGATCGATCAGATGCTCGCGTACCGCCAGGTCGTAGTCCGCGGTCATGGGTTTCGGCTCCCGCCCGATCACCGGGACCCATTTCGCGTACGCGGCGCGCGTCAGTTCCCGGACGGCGGATGCATCCGCGGGTTGGGCTCGTCGTAGCTTCTGGTCCATTTCGTGGTCTCCGGGTTCGCGCCCACATCGTCCCCGCTCTGCACGGCGGGTTTGGCGAAAATCGCCGACGAGGCCCTGGAAAGGTCGGTCGTGGAGCGGCAAACTGCAATCAAAGGACAGTTGCCATGCATATCGACTCCGAAGCTACCCGGCATCTGCAAAGCGCGGCCCAGGCGGCCCGCGCCGCATCCCGCCAGCTCGCCCGGAGCACCGCGGAGCAGCGCAATGCCGGCCTGATGGAGATGGCGCGGGCGCTGCGCACCGGGACGGCCGACATCCTCGCGGCCAATGCGGCCGATATTGCCGAGTGCGCGGGGACAGCCGCGTTCCGCGACCGGCTGGCACTGAACGCCGCGCGCCTTGAGGCGATTGCCGTGGGACTTGAATCGATTGCCGCGCTGCCCGATCCGCTCGGCCGCACGCTGGCGGAATGGACGCGGCCGAATGGATTGCGCATCCGGCGGATCGCCACACCGATAGGCGTGATCGGCATGATCTATGAAAGCCGCCCGAATGTCGGTGCCGATGCCGCCGGGCTGTGCCTGAAGTCGGGGAACGCCGTCATCCTGCGTGGCGGTTCCGAGAGCCAGCGCAGCGCCGTTGCCATCAACGACGCGCTGACCCGGGGTTTGCGCGCTGCGAGCCTGCCGGAGGCATCGGTGCAGATCGCGCCCAACGCGGACCGCGCCTATGTCGCGGCGATGCTGGCTGGGTCAGGGCTGCTCGATCTGATCATTCCGCGCGGCGGCAAGTCGCTGGTGGAACGAGTCCAGCGCGAGGCCCGCGTGCCTGTGCTGGCGCACGCCGAGGGGCTTTGCCACACCTATGTTCATGCCGCTGCGGATCCGGCGATGGCGCGGGCGATCGTCGCCAACGCGAAGATGCGCCGCACCGGTATCTGCGGTGCCACCGAGACGCTGCTGATCGACGCGGCGGTTGCCCCCTGTGTGCTGCCGCCGCTGGTGGCCGACCTGCGTGCGCTGGGCTGTGATTTCCGCGCCGATGTCGCGGCACGGGCGATCGTGCCCGAGCTTCCGGCCGCGGCCGAGAGCGATTTCGATACGGAATGGCTGGACGCGGTGCTGTCGATTGCAGTGGTGGATGGTGTCGAATCGGCGCTGGCGCATATTGCGCCGCCACGGCAGTTCGCACACTGATGCCATCATCACCGAAGACGCCACCGCTGCGGAGCAGTTCCTGCACGGGCTGGACAGCGCGGTCGCGCTCTGGAACGCCTCCACCCAGTTCTGTGATGGCGGGGAATTTGGGTTCGGCGCCGAGATCGGAATCGCCACGGGCCGCGTCCATGCGCGCGGTCCGGTCGCGCTGGAGCAGCTAACCATCTATCGCTATCTCGTCGTCGGAAGTGGGCAGGTGCGACCCTGACGGCTGACCCTCTGCCTCGCTTCGGCGATCGCAGGCGCATGCGCGTCGGGCTGCTGGGAGGATCGTTCAATCCGGCGCATGCCGGCCATCGGCAGATTGCCCAACTGGCGCTGCGGCGGCTGCGGCTGGATCAGGTGTGGCTGCTGGTTTCACCCGGCAATGTGCTGAAGCCACGAAAAGGAATGGCGCCGATGAGGGATCGACTGGCGTCCTCCCGCGTTCTCGCCGACAACAGGCACATTGTGGCGACCGGAATCGAAAACACATGGCGCACCCGCTACAGCATCGATACGGTGCGCCGGCTGCGACAACATTTTCCGCGAGTGGAGTTCGTCTGGGTGATGGGAGCCGACATACTCGAAGAACTGCCGCGCTGGCGGTGCTGGGTGAAATTTGCATCTTTGGTCCCCATCGCCGTGCTACCACGGCCCGGCTACACGCTGCGGGCACTTGCCGGCAGGGCGGCGCAGCGCCTGCACGCAGGTCGCCGGGCGGATCATGCGGCGGCGCTGCTGGCGCGACTCGCGCCGCCGGCGTGGATTTTTTTGCCTTCGCGGCAGAGCGCCGCGTCAGCCAGTGCCATTCGTGCCGGTAAAGGAGCGGTGTCATAGCCAAGGTTCCGACGATTCCCGGGCCGCGCAAGAAACAAGCCCCGCGCAAAGCGCCCAAACCGTTGCCTGCGGCCGACAAGACACCCGGGACAGCACGCAAGAAAGCCGTGGTCGCCGGTCCGCGGCCGGCACTCCCCCGGCGTCCACGCGCCGCGGAGCAATCAGCGCTAGAGCAGTTGCAACGCGTGATCGTGACCAGCCTGGAGGACGACAAGGCCGAGAATGTCGTGGATCTCGATCTTGTTGGACGTGCCACCTTCTGCGATCGCATGATCGTCGCAACCGGCCTGGCGGACCGGCAGATCTCGGCGATGGCAGAACACCTGCTGCGCAAGCTGCATGAGGCGGGGGTGAAGCGCGTGCAGATCGAAGGTGCCGGTGGCTCGGACTGGGTGCTGATCGATGCCGGCGATATCGTGGTGCATCTGTTCAAGCCGGAGGCGCGGGCGATGTACGCGCTGGAAAAAATGTGGGGAACCGATCTGGACGAAGTGGCGTCGGGGTGAGCGCGTTTGTTGTGGCCGGTGCTACTCAGCGGCCTGCGCCACCCCGGTCGCCCGCGTCCGCGTGCGCATGGTGACGAACTCCTCCGCCGCGGTGGGATGAATGCCTATGGTGCGATCGAAGTCCGCCTTGGTCGCGCCCATGACCAGCGCGATCGCCAGCCCCTGCATGATCTCCGGCGCGTCCTCGCCCAGCATGTGGGCGCCCAATACACGCTGCGACGCCTGATCGACTACCAGTTTCATCAGAGACTTGCGCGCGCGTCCCGATAGCGTGTGCCGCATCGGGGTGAACTTCGTGATATATACATCGACCGACCCGCGCGCGGTCGCCTGCTCCTCGGTCAGGCCCACCGTGGCAACCGGCGGCGTGGAGAACACGGCGGTGGGGACGTTGTGCAACGAAATCTGGCGCGGCCCGCCGCCGAACAGTGAATCGGCCAGCGCGTGTCCTTCGGCCGTCGCGACCGGGGTCAGGTTCATCCGATCGGTGACGTCGCCGATTGCGAAGATGTGCGGCTGCGAGGTGCGCAGATGCTCATCGACCAGCACCGCGCCGGAGCTATTGGTGGCCACACCAGCCGCATCGAGTCCCAGCGCTTTCGTCGCCGGCCGCCGGCCAGTGGCAAAGAACACGAGGTCGGTGTGGATCGCGTGCCCGTTGCTCAGGATGAGCCGCCGGTGCTCTTTGTCGGTCTCCACGCGCTGGGGCGTGCAGGCGGGGTGCAGCGAGATCCCCTGGGCGCGGAGCGCGTCCGCCATCGCCTCCCGCAGATCGTGGTCGAAACCCCGCAGGGGTAGCGGCTGGCGGAACACCAGGTCCACCTCTGCACCCAGCGCCGCGAAGATGCCGGCAAATTCGACCGCGATGTAGCTGCTGCCAAGTACTGCAATGCGCTTGGGCATTTGCGGCAGATAGAACGCATCGTCGGAAATGATCCCTAGCTCCGCGCCCGGGATCGCCAGCCGCTCCGGATGGCCGCCAGTGGCGATGGCGATACGCTCCGCGGTCACGCGCTGGCCGCCGACATCCAGCGTGTGGGCATCGACCAGATGAGCGCGGGCATCGAATATGGTGGCGCCGGCGCTGTCCAGCAGGCGACGGTAGATCGCCTGCAGTCGCCCGATTTCCTTGTCCTTGGCGGCGATCAGCTTCGACCAGTCATGCGGGCCCTTGCGGATGTGCCAGCCGAAGCCGGCCGCGTCGTCGGCCCAGCCACCATATTCGCCGGCCTGGACCAGCAGCTTCTTGGGCACGCAGCCGATATTGACGCAGGTGCCCCCCCAGAACCGATCCTCCGCGATGCCGACGCGGGCACCGTGGCCGGCGGCGATACGCGCGCAACGCACCCCGGCCGAGCCGCCGCCGATCACGAACAGGTCGAAGTCCATGGGTGCTCCGGCGTGGTTGCGGGAGGTGAGGGTAGAGGATGACGGCGACGAGATGAAGTCAGAGGTTTCGGGTTTGAACGCCGTGGGTTGAGGGTTTGGAAAGGGTTCACACGGAGAACCACGGAGGACACACGGAGAGCCACGGAGGTTCGTTATGCTGGTGGATGGCGCCTTGACCGAGCAGGTGATCGGACGGGCGATCCGGTTCACCGGCAGCTCGGTCCGGGGTTGCTCGAATCAGTGTACGAGGCCTGTCTTTGTTACGAACTGGAGCGGGCCGGGATCGCGTTTGAGCGTCAGACCGGTATTCCGCTCGTCTATCGAGACATGCGGCTGAATGTCGGATTCCGCGCTGATCTGGTGGTCGCGCGGACACTGATCGTAGAGATCAAGTCCGTGGAGATGCTTTCACCACTCCATGATGCGCAAATTCTGACCTATCTGCGGCTCAGCGGCTACAGAATCGGGCTGCTGTTGAACTTCAACACGCTGCGGCTGAAAGACGGGTGGCGACGCGTGGTGATGTAATCCCTCCGTGGTTCTCCGTGCCGTCTCCTCCGTGGCTCTCCGTGTAAAAATCCTTGCCGCGGTTTCCTCATCGCGCCGGAGCGGCGGATCGGGCTTCCCGGATCGCCGACCAGATGCGATGCGGCGTGGCAGGCATGTCGAAATGCCGCACGCCTGCCGGCGCCAACGCGTGGTTCACGGCGTTCATCACCGCGGCCAGCGCGCCGACGGTTCCTGCTTCGCCCACCCCTTTTGCGCCGACCGGATTGACCTGGGTCGGCACCTCCCGCGTGGCGATGCGGAAGTGGGGAATGTCGGCCGCGCGTGGCATCTGGTAGTCCATGAAGGAGGCCGTCAGCATCTGGCCCGAACCAGGATCGTGGACGATCTGCTCACCGATGCCCTGGCCGAGCCCTTGCACCACTCCGCCATGTATCTGTCCGGCGACCAGCAGCGGATTGATGATGCGGCCAAGATCTTCGACGGCGGTGTAGCGCACGATCTCGGTCACGCCGGTATCGATGTCGATTTCCACTTCACACATATGAGTGCCGTTCGGGAAGGTGACCGCGGTTGCCTGGAACTCGCCCAGTTCGTCCAGGCCTGGTGTCTCGCCGGGCGGCAGACGGGCGGGATCGTGAGCGGCACGCGCCACTTCCGTCAGGTCGACCAGGCGGTCGGTGCCGGCAATACGGAAGCGGCCGGATTCGAAGGTGATATCGGCAACTGACGCCTCCAGCATGTCCGCGGCGATGCGGCTGGCCTTTTCGATCACCTTATCGGCGGCGACGGAAATCGCCGAGGCGCCGATCGGCATCGCGCCCGACCCGCCGCTGCCACGCCCGAACGGCAGGTCGTCGGTGTCGCCCTGGCGGTACTCGATGCTATCCAGGGGCACGCCGAGGCGTTGCGCGACGAGTTGTGCGAACGACGTCTCCAGCCCCTGCCCAACCGACATCGTGCCGGTGCGCAGGATCACCCGGCCATCGGGTTCGACTGCGATGCTGGAATTGTCACGTCCCGGCCGCAGGAACGGTCCCCCGGCCACTTCGATGCAGTTGCAGATGCCGATGCCGCGCAGCTTGCCGGCGCGGCGCGAGGTTTCCTGGCGTGCCGGGAACCCGGCGTAATCCGCCAGTTCAGCCGCCATGCGCATGCCGTCCTCGAATTCGCCGCAGTCATAGGTGAAGGTGAGCGCGGTCTTGTATGGCATTGCGTCGGGCGGGATGAGGTTGATCCGCCGCAGCTCGAACGGGTCGATCCCCAGCTCCGTCGCCGCCACGTCAATGACGCGTTCGATGGTGTACGTCGCCTCGGGCCGGCCGGCACCGCGATAAGCAGCGGTCGGCACCGTATTGGTGAGCACGCCGCAGACCTCAGCCGCCATCTGCGGGATCACGTACACTCCGGCCGTGCCGCCGATATTACCCACGGCCCAGCCCGAGCGCCCCGATACATACGCGCCTAAATTCACGTCCCAGCGCAGCCGGAATGCGGTGATCCGGTTCTGCGTGTCGAACCCGAGCTCGGCATGGATGTCGATCTCCCGTGCCTGCTCATCGGTCAGGAAGCCTTCGGTGCGATCGGATTCCCACAGCACCGGGCGTTCGAACTTCCGCGCCGCCCAGGCGACCAGTACGGTCTCCTGGTGTACACCCGATTTCATGCCGAACGACCCGCCCACGTCACCCAGCGTGACGCGCACGCGGCTCGGATCTTCGTGCAGCACCTGGGCTATGCCCCCGCGCAACGAGTGCGGACCCTGATGGCTCGCGGTGACGATCAGCCGTCCGTCGGAGCCGATCGACGCCAGCGCGTTGCGCGGCTCCATCGGATTGGCGGTGACGCGGGAAATGGTGAAATCGAGCGTCGTGACATGCGCGGAGCCGCGCAGCGCTGTCTCGGTCGCGTCGGGTTTTCCGCCCCGCCACAGGAATGCAACGTTGCCGGGCGCGATGTCCCAGAGCTGCGGTGCTTCCGCGCGCAATGCATCGGCGGATGCCACCACCGGCTGTCGTTCCGAGGTACTCCACGACCACGGCGTCCGCCGCTTCCTGCGCGATCTCGCGGGTTTCGGCGATCACCGCCGCGACCGGCTCGCCGACGAAGCGGACGCGGTCCTGCGCGAGGATCGCCCGATCTGTCTTGGGAGCGGGGGACCCGTCTGGCCGGGGAAAACCGATACCGCCCGGGATGAGGGCGATCCCGTCCGCGACCAGGTCCGTCCCGATCACCACCGCGACCACGCCGCGCATGGACCGAGCCTCGCTTGCGTCGATCGCGATGATATCAGCGTGCGCGTGCGGTGAACGGACCAGCACCGCATGCAGCAGGCCCGCCGGGTGCGCATCGCCGGTGTAGCGGCCGCGGCCGGTCAGCAAGCGTCTGTCTTCGCGACGTGGCAGCGATTTCGGCTCGAACAGGGGCATACCGGTCTCCGGGATTTTTCGGCCCATTGGCAGCGCAGAGTTCGAGGAGACGCAACCCTTCGGGTACGCGGTTAAGGGTTGTGCAAGGTAGGGGCCGGCATCACGAACTCGTGTCGGGTGGCGGCATTTCGGAGGTGCCCGGCGTTGCAGACGGGCGTTCAGGTTGACTCCGGGTGCTGACGCCTGGAGCGGTTTCACCCTTGGTGAAACCGCTCCAGGTCATGTTTCGCGAGCAATTTCATCAGCCTAAGATCGCTCCGCGATTCCAGTCAGGCTGATATTGCTCTAGGTATCGAAGGGCGACCGAGAGGTTTGGTCATCTTCGCATGTCCGGAAGGAAGAGACCTCGATGGATCAGGTCTATGCCGATATCCCGCAGCGGGATCACCCGCGCGAAACTGAGCGCGCCGAGTCCGCAGCACCCGAACAACCACCACGGGCGCGGCCGCCTCGCCGGTCGCGACGATGGCCGTGGATCGTCGGGGGCGTCGTGCTGGCGCTGCTGGTGATAGCCGGCGGCGTGGCATATTGGCTGGCGACGCGAGACTATCAGTCCACGACCGATGCGCAGATTGACGCGAACGTGACGCAAATGGCGTCGCAAGTTGCCGGGCGGGTCACGGACATCCAGTTCAGCGACAACCAGCACGTGAATGGCGGCCAGGTGCTGCTAAAGATCGACGCGCGCGACTATCAGGCCAGGCTGGATCAGGCGGTCGCGCAGCAGCAAAGTGCCGAGGCGCAGGCCGCGCAAGCGACGGCGCAAATTCGGGGTGCAGCAGGCCTCGCTTGATCAGGCGGCGGCCAATGTGGTGGTGGCGCAGGCCGACCTGACCCAGGCGCGGCAGGATTATGAGCGGTTTCACCGGATCAATCCGCATGCTGTGACCCAGCAGCAGATCGATCAGGCCGACGCGGCATTCCGATCCCAGACGGCGAAGGTGGCGGCGGCGAAGCAGGCTGTCGAGGGCGCCAAGGCGCAGGTTGCGGCAGCGCAGGCGCAGGTAACGGCGGCGAAGGCGGTGGAGCAACAGGCGCTGGCAGGTGTGTCGACCGCGAAGCTGCAACTTTCCTACACGACGATCGTGGCGCCTCGCGCCGGCCGGGTTACGTATCGCACGGTGAATGTTGGAGATTACATCCAACCAGGTCAGGCGCTGTTCGCGCTGGTCCAGGACGGCCCGTGGGTGCAGGCGGCCTTCAAGGAGACGGAGCTTGCGCATATGCGACCCGGCCAGCCGGTGACGATCTCGGTGGACGGGGTGCCGGGGGTTACGTTCCACGGCCGGGTGGACAGCTTCCAATCCGGCACCGGCTCGCAATTCAGTGCGCTGCCGGCAGAGAATGCCACCGGCAACTGGGTGAAGGTGGTGCAACGCGTGCCGGTCAAGATCGTGTTCGACGATGATTCGTATCAGAAGTATTTTCTTGCTCCCGGCATGTCCGTCGAGGCCAGCGTCAAGGTTCGCTGAAGGCACGTGGCGCAGGTGCTTCCCCGCTCGGCGGCAGGCGATCGCAGCCCCTGGCTGGTTGCCGTCGTGGTTTCGATCGCGACGTTCATGGAGGTGCTGGACACCACCATCGTGAATGTGGCGCTCCGGCATATTGCCGGCAGCCTGGCGATCAGCCTGGACGAGAGCACGTGGATCCTGACCAGCTACCTGATTTCCAACGCGATCGTGTTGCCGATCAGCGGATGGCTGGCGACGGTGATCGGGCGCAAGCGGTTCTACATGGGATGCGTCGTGGCGTTCACGGCAGCCTCGGTGGCCTGTGCCGCCGCCACGTCGCTGACCTGGATGGTGGTCGCCCGACTTGCCCAGGGCATCGGCGGCGGCGGGCTGGCGCCGACCGAGCAGGCCATCTTTGCCGACACGTTCCCGGTGGAAAAGCGGGCGCAGGCGTTCGCGGTATATGGGCTGACCGTTGTAACGGCGCCGGCGATCGGTCCGGTGCTGGGCGGCTGGCTGACGGACAATATGTCCTGGCACTGGGTGTTTCTGATCAATCTGCCGGTGGGATTGCTGTCGCTGACCCTGGTGTACTTCCTGATGGTCGAGCCGCCGGCACTGCAGGAAGACCGGCAACGGATGCTGCAGGGCGGGTTGAAAATCGATTACGTCGGGTTCGCGCTGGTGGCGCTCGGCTTCGGCGCGTTGCAGGTGGTGCTCGACCGATTCGATATCGAGGACGGCTTCGCGTCCGGCATGGTCACCGATCTGGCACTCGTTTCCGCCATCAGCCTGATCGCGATGGTGATATGGGAGCTGGTGATAGACAAGCCCATCGTGGATATCCGGCTGTTCCTGCGTTCGCGCGGGTTCGCCATCTCCTGCGGGCTGATGTTCCTGGTGGGCTTTCTGCTGATCAGCACCACGCAGTTGCTGCCGCAGCTTACGCAGACGCTGCTGAACTATGATGCCTATAAGTCCGGGCTGACGCTCGCCATGGGCGGGATCGTGACGTTCGTGGCCATGCCTATCGCCGGAATTGTGACCGGGCGGCTGATCCAACCGAAATGGCTCATCCTGGTGGCGTTCATCGGTACCGGGTGGGCGTTGATATCGGCCTCGGGGCTCGATCTCGACATGTCGTTCTGGACGGTGTCGCGGATGCGCGTCTTTCAGGTGATCTGGCTGCCGTTCCTGTTCATCCCGATGAGCGCCGTATCCTATGTCGGCGTGCCGCCGGACCAGAACAACCAGGCCTCGGCACTTATCAATCTGATGCGGAATCTGGGCGGCAGCGTGGGCGTGTCGTTCGTGAATAGCTGGCTGGACTGGCGGACGCAGTTCCATCACGCTCGGCTGGCGGAATCCGTGACGCC
Organism: uncultured Pseudomonadota bacterium; assembly: GCA_963810715.1. GTDB lineage: Bacteria > Pseudomonadota > Alphaproteobacteria > Acetobacterales > Acetobacteraceae > DATDIC01. The sequence continues at coordinate 213,325 of CAWEOZ010000013.1, forward strand.
GTACAATGGCTATGGATTCGGTCACCCGCTGGCGCAGATCGCCCGGGCGGTGGAGCGGCAGGCGAGTATCATGAGCTATCTCGACATATTCTGGCTGCTCGGGGTGGTCGCGCTTTGTGTCTGGCCGGCGGCGCTGTTTCTGCCACGGATGCCGAAGGGTGCGGCACCGGCACATTAACGTGCTTCGTGCCAGCCTGCTGCGCCTGATGCCATGTTGCCCTATGCTCGATCTGGACGAATGCTGGCGAGAACGGGAGCCAACGTGATGTCGGACCCTCCCCGCAGATGGAGCGTCGATCTGTCCGCGCGGCGAGAGGCGCTGCGCGGCTGTCCGCTGTTTCGCTCGCTCACCGCCGATGAGATCGAAGCGATACTCGCCCGCGCTGCGCTACAGCGATTTGCCCGTGGTGACACCATCATGCATCGCGGCGACCCGGCTACGGGCATGGTCGTGATCCTGCAAGGCCGTGTGCGGATCAGCATCACCTCGGCGGAGGGCCATGAGACCTCGCTCGGCGTGCTCGGGAAGGGTGAAGTCGTCGGCGAGATGGCGCTGCTCGATGGCGGCGAGCGCAGCGCCGACGTGACGGCACTCGATGACGGCGTGCTGTTGCTCATCCAACGCGGCGACTTTCTGCCTTTGCTGCAGGCGAGCGCCGGGCTCTGCCTGCGGTTGATGCATGTGCTCTGCGACCGGTTGCGCGATACCAATCGGGCGGTCGAGGAAATCGCCACTCTTGCCCTGTCGGAGCGCCTCGGGCGCCTGCTGCTGCGGCTGGCCAACAGCTACGGTAGCCGGCACGAAAACGAGCTGCGACTCGAGCTGCGGTTGTCGCAGAAAGATCTCGGCACTCTGGTAGGAGCCTCGCGGGAGAAGGTGAATCGCCAGATCCGCCTTTGGGAACAAGACGGAGCCCTGGTGCACGAGCGCGGTTACATGCTGATCCGCAAGCCGGAGGCCCTCGTACCCGGCGCCCGCGAAGCATAAAACATCACCAATGCGGCCCACCGCATCATCCCTGGTTCAGCTCCGTCGCATCGCCCCGTCGGGCGTTCGCTCGGTCCGACTGTGCAGCGGGCTCGTGCTGTTTACCTACGTGGCGCTGCATCTATCCAATCATGCCCTCGGCAATGTCTCGCTCGCCTGGATGGAGCGTGCGCTCCTCGTGCAAAAATTCATCTGGCAGGGAATGATCGGCACCGCGGCGCTGTACACCGCATTGACGATACACTTCACCCTTGGCCTGTGGGCACTCTATGAACGACGACGCCTGCACTGGACCGTGCCCGAGCTGGCACAGCTTCTGCTCGGGCTGTCGATACCGCCGTTGCTGGCCAATCATCTTGCCGGCACGCGCATTGCGTTCGCCACGTTCGGCCTGAACAAAGGCTATGCGCAGGAGCTTTACTCGTTCTGGATCGCCTCGCCGTTTTTTGGTCGCGTTCAGCTCACACTGCTGCTTGTCGCCTGGACGCACGGATGTCTCGGACTGCATTTCTGGCTGCGGTTGTGGCCTTGGTATGCGCGGGCGAAGAGCTGGCTGCTCGCCGCCGCGGTGCTCCTGCCTGTGCTGGCGTTGCTTGGTTATTTTCAGGCGGGGCGGGAAGTCGTGGCGCTCGCCCAGGATCCCGTCTGGCGCGCGGCCGCGATCGAGCCCGGCACAGTTGGAACGCCGCCCGAAAACATCTGGCTGGCCAATCTGCGCAACGGATTCCTGCTGTTCGACGGCGTTGCGCTTGGCGTAATCGTGCTGGCGCGAATGGCGCGCGCGCTGCACGACCGGCGGACCGGCCGTATCGGCATCACATATCCCGACGGACGTCGATCCGTCGTGCCCCTTGGGTTCAACGTGCTCGAAGCAAGCCGTCTTGCCGGCATCGATCATGCCAGCCCGTGTGGCGGACGAGGGCGTTGTTCGCTTTGCCGCGTGCGGGTGCTGTCCAACTTGCCTCTGCCATCCGTCAGGGAGTTGGAACGACGGATACTGGACCGGCTCGGACTCGATTCAACGACCACCCGCCTTGCCTGCCAGTTATACCCGTCCGGCGATATATCCGTGATTCCGCTGATCCCGTCAGAGGCGGCCAGAGCCTTCCTGCACCGTCGGCAAAAGGGTTACGCACCGCAAGAGCGGTTCCTTGTGCACATGTTTATCGACATGCGCGATTCCACGCGCTTCGCGGCGACCCGTCTGCCGCACGACAGCGTATTCATTCTCGGCCGATTCATAGCCGGTGTTTCGGCCGCAGTGCTGGAAGTGGGCGGCCAACCCAATCAATTTCTCGGCGACGGCATCCTGGCGATGTTCGGCTTTGACGTTGATGCGCACACGGCCTGCAAGCAGGCGACCGCCGCGCTTGGCACGGTGGCGCGGAACGTGCGCCATCTACGCGCGCTTTTGCAGGGTGGGCTGGAGACAGAATTGAAGTTTGGCATCGGCGTGCAGTGCGGGATGACATTGGTCGGCGAGATCGGGTTCCGCGACTACGTCACCGTCACCGGCCTGGGCGATCCGCCCAACGTGGCGTCCCGCCTTCAGGGCCTGTCCAAGGACCTCGGTTGCGAGGCAATCATCGCGGAGGACGTGCTACGCATCGCCGAACTATCCGGCGATGCGTTGCCGTTCCATGCTGCGCAACTGCGAGGCCGTGACGAAGAGGTGCCGACCCGGCTGCTGTTCGCAATCGAGCAGGACTTGCCCCGACTGGTGCCGCTAGGTCCCGCGTCTGCTGGCGGAATTGAATCGCTCGGCGAGCGCAAGCCGCTTATGCCGCCTTCTTGAGCTTGTCCGCCAGGCTGTCATGCCACTCCTTTGCTGCCTTCAGCCCCTTCGCATGTTCCCCGCGCACCTTGGTTATGAGCACATCGATCTCCTTCTTTATGGAGACGCAGTCCTCGGTGCATTGCCTCAGCTCCGGGGCGAACGCCTTGGCGCCCTTGGCGGCCAGAGTGCCGAGGGACGAGGATACGCTTTCGGAGGAGGTGATGTGGCCGCCGATCTGCTTCATGTCGCGGACGAAAACTCGCAACACGCTTTCGTATAGGTCGATTGGCATTGGGCCGGTCTGCACTTTCTGGACGATATCTCCGAGATGCTGCACGATCCTCGGGCAGTTGACGAGGTCGGCGCTGAGTTCCTTGCGGCGCTGAGCGGCGATTTGTAGCGCCTGCTTCATGACGGGGGTCAGACGCTTGTCTTCCACTTCCGCCTTGTCGGCGATCTTTTCCGCGATGCCCATCGTTCCGCGCAGCTTCTCGATCTCCTTGCCGGCATCCTCGAGCGCGTCCTCCAGTTGCTTGGCGGGCTTCTTGGCCGAGGCTTCTTTCGACTTCACGAGCTGCTTCAGTGTCTTTTCCGCCTGCTTCAGGTCGCTCTCGATCTCGCCCAGCCATTTCTCGTCGCGCGCAATCTCCTGCGTGATCCAATCGAGATCGGGCTTGTCCTTCTTGAAGCCGTTTTCGAGCCGGACAGCGGATTTCGGCGCTTCCTCGGCGAACTTCGCGACCTGTTTGCGCCGATCTTCCGCTTGCTCGATCAGCTCGTTGAGTGGGATGTCCTTTGCCATTGCGTCCTCCGAACCCGGATGTTTTCGACGCGGAGGCAATAGGCGGCGATCGGCGGCGCCAACGTGACCGCGGGCACAAAACGCGTCAGGCGGGGTTTCGCGGCACGATAACCCTGAACCCAGCGGGGACCTTGAACCCGGGCGGGCGGGCGGCGACAATCGCGCTGTTTCGCCAGCAGGAGATGCCGATGCCCGCGCCGTCGTCCAAGATCGTCGAAGCCGTGCTGCGCCAGGTGGATGCCGGGCTCGATCAGGCGCGCGAGAACCTGTTCGCCCTGTTGCGCATCCCAAGCATCAGCGCCCAGCCCGCCCACGCCGACGACTGCCGCCGGGCCGGCGAATGGGTGCGCGACCAGTTGGCCGGGCTGGGATTCACGGCCAATCTGCGAGACACCGCCGGGCATCCCGTGGTGATCGCGCATCATCCGGGTCCGGAGGGCTACCGCGGCCCGCACGTGTTGTTCTATGGACATTACGACGTGCAGCCGGTCGATCCGGTCGACGCTATGGAGCAGCCCGCCGTTCGACCCGCAGCTCGTGGATGGCCCGCGCGGCAAGCGATTCGTGGCCCGTGGTGCGGTGGACGACAAGGGCCAGACGATGATGTTTATCGAGGCCTTGCGCGCCTGGCACCAGGTGGGCGGTGGCATTCCCGCGCGGATCACGACGGTAATCGAAGGCGAGGAGGAGGTGGGCAGCCGCAACCTGGAGCCGTTCCTGGTTGCCAATCGCGACGAGCTGCGCACCGATCTGGCGCTGATCAGCGATACCGGCATGTGGGATATCGACACGCCGGCCCTGACCACCCGGTTGCGCGGCATGGCGTACACGCAAGTGACGCTGCGGGCGGCGAACCGGGACCTGCATTCAGGGCTGTACGGAGGCTCGGCGCTGAACCCGATCAACGCGCTCTGCCGCGCGCTCAGCGAGCTGCACGACGCGGACGGCCGCATCCAGGTGCCTGGCTTCTATGACGGGGTGAAGGAACCGACGAATGCCCAGGTCGCGCAGTGGGACTCTGCTGGGTTTCGACGAAGCCGCCTTCCTGGGCAATATCGGGTTGCGCATTCCGGCAGGCGAACGAGGACGGCCGGCACTGCAACGGCTATGGGCGCGCCCGACCGCCGATATCAACGGCATCTGGGGCGGCTATACCGGGCCGGGCTCGAAAACCGTGATCGCGTCGGAGGCGTTTGCCAAGGTCTCGTTCCGCCTGGTTCCTGGGCAGGATCCCCGGAAAGTGGTGGAGGGGTTTCGCGAGTTCCTCGCCACCCGTGTTCCGGAGGACGCGAAAGTCGAGGTGGAGGCGTTCTCCGGGTCACCGGGAATCGAGATCGCCACCGACTCGCCCTGGGTGAAGGCGGCGCAGGATGCACTGGCCGAGGAATTCGGGAAGCCTGCCGTGCTGATAGGCAGCGGCGGCTCGATCCCGGTGGTGTCGTCGCTGCGGAACGTGCTGGGGATCGACAGCCTGCTGATGGGATTCGGGCTGGATGACGATCAGGTGCACAGCCCAAACGAGAAGTTCGAGCAGCGCTGCTTCCACCACGGCATTCGTTCGCACGCGAGGCTGCTGGCGAAGTTCGCCGCCGGACAGTGACACCGGACGCTGAACAACTATCACGAGCGCGGTAGAGAAACGATTGGAGCGGCGCCCGCACGTCATCATACTCAACGGGGTCGGCAGCGTGGGCAAGAGCTCGACGGCCCGCGCGCTTCAGGCGATCAGCGCCAGGCCAATCCTGCATGTTGCGATGGATGCGTTCCTCGACATGCTGCCGGCGGCGATGTTCGATCATCCGGACGGCCTGATCTTCGAGACGTCGTCGGAGCAGGGGAAGCCGTCCGTCGCCATCCGGACCGGCCCGGTGATGCAGCGCGCCATGCGGGGCATGCGCCACGCCATCGCTGCCATGGCAGCGCAAGGGAACGATCTTGTGGTCGATGATGTCATGACCAGGGAGGGCCAGGATCGCGAGTACCGCTTGCTCCTGTCACGATTTGAAGTTCGCCTCGTTGGGCTGTTCGCCCCACTCGACGTGCTCGAGGCCCGAGAGCGGCAGCGCAACGATCGGAAGATCGGTCTGGCACGGTGGCAATATGAGCGCGTTCACCGTGGTGTCGTCTATGACCTGACGATCGATACAACCCTGAGCAGCGCAATGGAAAATGCCCACCAAATCCGTGATGCGTTCGGACTTTGAGGGCTGATCCGCAGACGCTGTTCGCCGGTACTCGCGGAGGCGGGTGTTGCCGAGTATTGCCCGGATGGAGCCCCGTCAGGCGGCCAAATACCAGATATTGTTGATGTTCCTGCTGGCCGGCGGCAGTGGCCTGGCCGCCGCCGCTGTGGTGTATTTGGCCGCATGCGGCTGACCGACGACCGACAGCGGCTCCGGCTCGACCGGATCGCCAGCGCCCAATGAGCTCGGACCTGTTCGACCTCGCCGTGATCGGGGGCGGCGTGAACGGGGCAGGCATCGCGCGCGATGCCGCCGGACGCGGTTTGTCCGTGCTGCTGGTGGAGCAGGACGATCTTGCGAGCGGGACATCCTCTGCCTCCACCAAGCTGATTCATGGTGGCCTGCGGTATCTGGAGCTGTACGAGTTCCGGCTGGTGCGCGAGGCGCTGGCGGAACGCGAGGTGCTGCTGCGGTCGGCTCCGCATATCATTCGCCCGTTGCGCTTCGTGCTGCCGCATCATGCCGGCCTGCGGCCCTGGTGGGAGCTGCGGCTGGGCCTGTTCCTGTACGACCATCTCGGCGGCCGGCGAATCCTGCCGGGGACGCGCAGCATCGATCTGCGGCGCGATCCGGTGGGCGGACCACTGCAATCCAGGTACGAGAGGGCGTTTGAATATTCCGATTGCTCGGTGGACGACGCGCGGCTGGTGGTACTGTGCGCGCGTGACGCGGCCGCGCGCGGCGCCGACATTCGCACGCGAACGCGATGCACGGCAGCGCAACGGATCGATGGATCGTGGCGCCTGACGCTGCAATCCGCCGGCGGTGTGCAGGAGGCTGCTGCACGCGCGCTGGTGAATGCGGGTGGACCCTGGGTTTCACGGGTGCCGAACGAAGCGGTCGGGCATCATGCCCACTCACACGTGCGGCTGGTGAAGGGCAGCCACATCGTGGTGCGACGCCTGTACCAGCACGACCGTGCTTACATCTTCCAGAATGCCGACGGCCGCATCTGTTTTGCGATCCCGTACGAATCCGATTTCACCCTGATCGGCACCACCGACGAAGACTATTCCGGCGATCCGGCCGACGTGGCCATCACGGCCGACGAGCAGGCATACCTGCTTGCCGCCGTCAGCGAGTATTTCCGGCAGCCGGTGACGTCGGCGGATATCGTGTGGCATTACGCGGGTGTGCGTCCGCTACGGGACGACGGCACGAGCAAGGCGCAGGACGCGACCCGGGACTACGTGCTGGAACTCGAGGCATCGGCCGGACTGCCGCCGCTTTTAACCGTGTTCGGCGGCAAGATCACCACGTTCCGCCGGCTGGCGGAGGCGGCGATGATCCGGCTGGCGCCGTTCTTTCCTGGCCTGCCGCGTGCCTGGACGGCGGAGGCACCGCTGCCAGGAGGTGATTTCGCGTGGAACGGTGTATCGGCTTTGCAGGCTGCCCTGCAAAGCCGATACCCGTTCCTGACGGAACGGACGGCGCGCCGCCTGGTCCGCAGCTACGGTACGCTGGCGGCCGACATGCTGGGTGATTCGCGCGCGGCGAAGGATCTCGGGTGCAACTTCGGCGCCGATCTTAGCGAACGAGAGGTGGAGTGGCTTTGCCGCACCGAATGGGCGCGCACGGCGCCAGACATTATGTGGCGGCGCAGCAAGCTCGGGCTGCGGATGGATACGGGCGAAACGGCCCGCTTGTCCGATTGGCTGGCGGCGCGGGTCGCGACACCGTATCTGGCCCGCGCTGGTCCGGTTTAGCCGGCGGCCCGAGCCAGCCGCCTGGGTTCCCGCCGACGCATCGCGGCGGCCCCCAGCAGGCCGGCGCTCAGCAGCAGGAGGGACGACGGTTCGGTAACCGCGAGATTGGGCAAAGTTCCTCCGATGGAAAAGCTAGGGGTGCCGCCCGCGATGGCTGCGTTGAGATCACCGACCGCGTTGGCGTTCAGCACGAGCTGCGAGGTGTTGAGGTCGAGGCCGGTCACCGGCAGGCTGTAGCTGCCATAGCTGACGCCGGAGCCGAGGTCGTCATAAATCGCCGCGTTCGTTCCACCGACCGCATCGAGCACGACGGCAGGGGTGGAAACATCGTAGAGCGTGTATTGCAGATTGGTTTGTCCCAAATCCGACATGCTCATGAAGTTGGTCAGGGTTAGGGTGGCGCTGGTGACGGTCTGTCCGCGCAGGCCGGAAATGTCGAAGGTGAAGAAGTTGCGCAGCCATTGCGGGCTGCTGTCCAGTAGCGGATTGCCGACAAGGTAATCGTCGTTTCCGACTGAGTTGGGCATCGTGGCGCTCCACCAGCCCTGGTTGTCGTCGGTGGTCAGCACGGCACTGCCCCCGCCGGCGAAACTCACAGCCAGCGATTCGTTTCCATCGTCGTAACTGAAACCAAAAAGGTACTCCATCGCCTCGGCGTGCCCGCACAGGATCAGGCTGAGGGCGACCATGACGGCAGCAGCGGTCTTTGGTCCTGCTGAAATCATTCGTGTCATGGCTACCCTCGCGCGTGTGGTCACAATGGTCTGCGTAAATTCTTCGGTCCGCGGATGGTAGCAAGTTGTTAACGAATTCGGCAGTTATTTTTAGATAGATCCACAAAATAGTGCCATCGTATGCGGGATTGTGCGGAACGCTCGGCGATGCGAACGCCCTGTCAGAAATTGATCGGGCTTTGCAGCGCCTCGTCACGGTGGCGCATCGCCAGCAGGTCGCGTTTGCAACCAAGGTGACGGGGCGATCCCGGCGCAAAGCCGAACCGGTCACAGAGTTCGGTATCTTCGGTGTCGAGTTGCAGCTCGATCGCCCGCTGCTGATCGGCACCGGGGCTCGGCAGCACCACCCGACCGCTTCGGAGGCCCCATGACAGCACGGCAACACCGGTGAGCACGGGTGGAACCACCCATAGCCGGGTGAGCAGTGAGGTCAGCAACCCGCAGCGCGCGTAGGGCATGTTTTGTCCCGCCAGTCGGACGTTCCGCTCGATTGGCACGGCCGACGCTCTGCGTGTGTGAGGCAGGTCACCGGGCGAGCCGCCGAAAAGACGCGGTCAGATTTGAACCCGGGCCACCGGCTGCTAAGAGACCGGAATGCCCGGCAAACCGCGCGTCGCGCTTTTTGTGACCTGCCTCGTCGATCTCTACCGTCCCACGGTCGGGTTCGCGGCGATCAAATTGCTGGAAGACGCCGGATGCCTGGTGGAGGTGCCGCGCGCCCAGACATGTTGCGGTCAGCCTGCCTACAACTCCGGCGACCGCACCACGACGCGCGATCTGGCCCGCGGTATCCTCGACACGTTCGGTGGCTACGACTACGTCGTGGTTCCGTCCGGTTCATGTGGCGGCATGCTGCGCACCCACATGCCGCATTTGTTCGATGATGATCCGAACCTGCGCGGGCGGGCCGACGCGCTCGCCGCCCGCACCTACGAGCTGGTGAGCTTCCTGGTCGATGTGCTGAAGCTGACGAAGCTGGCCAGCACGCAGGCGGAGGGGACGGTAACCTACCACGACAGTTGCGCGGGCCTGCGTGAACTCGGCATCAAGCAGCAGCCGCGCATGCTGCTGAGATCTGCCGGCATCGACATCCGTGAAATGGCGGAACCGGAGATTTGCTGTGGGTTCGGCGGGACGTTCTGTGTGAAATATCCGGACATCTCGGTGCGCATGGCCGCGGACAAAGTGCGCGACATTGCGGCCACCGGCGCTGGCACGGTGCTGGCGGGCGATCTTGGATGTCTGCTGAATATTGCCGGGCGGATGACGCGGGAAGGGAAGCCGGGGGCGGTCCGGCATGTCGCGGAGGTGCTGGCGGGCATGAGCGGCGACGTGTCGCCGATCGGGCAGCCGGCGAACGCAGGCAGCAGGGCGAAATAGCCGGCAAGAATCGCGGCGTGGCCCCGCTCGCGGCGATGCGCGTGCGCTCCCGGGCGGATGACGGAGGCGTCAGGGGCTGGCGTGGGTTCGCAGGCTGTCGAGCGACTCGACCATCGCGCGCATCCCGCGGTCCATGATCTTTTCCCGGCGCACGACGTAACCAAGCTGCCGCATCAGCGCCGGGCGAAGCGGCCGTATCACGATGTCCGGCATGGGATCCCGCAACGCCAGGCACGGCAGAACGGAGGCGCCCAGCCCGCCGGCAACGACCGCCTTGATCGCCTCGACACTGCCGAGTTCCATCACCGGACGGGGCGTGACGCTGGCGCGCCGGAACCAGGCCTCGATCAGCGCGCGGGTAGTTCCGCCCGGCTCGTAGAGCACCAACGGCAGGTGTGCCAATTGTAGCGGCGATAACCGTGCGCTGTCCGGCACCAACGTAGCCGGCAGAACGCCCATCAGCGGATCGGCGAGCAGCCGCACCGATATCAGCGAGCGGCTCAGCGCGGGGCCCAGCGTAATCAATGCGATATCCAGCTCGCCCGTTTCCAGCCGCCGCAGGATATCGGGCGTGTTCCCGGTCGTGATCGTGACGCCCAGACCGGGTATGCGCCGCCGCAGTGCCGCCAGCACCGGCGGCAGCAAATGGATGCAGGCGGTGGCACCGGTTCCCATCCGCACTTCTGCCGTCGTGCCGGTGCGATGCTCGGCGGCGGCGGCCACCGCGTCCGCCACGGCCGCCTGTGCTCGGCGCGCGGCCGGCAGGATCGCGTTACCCGCCGCGGTGGTCACCAACCGCCCGCCGGCCCGCTCCAGCAAGCGAACGCCGAGTGCCCGCTCGAGCTGGCGAAGCTGCTGGCTGGCGGCGGGCTGCGTCAGATTGAGCCGCCGTGCCGCGGCGGACACGCTGCCGCTGTCGAGCACGGCGAGAAACGTCCGGAGCTGACGCAGGGTCGGCACGGCCATAACCCAAACTTATTCGAATGCCGCGCAATCAAAAGTTTTTCTTTCCGTCAGTCGGCCGACGGGATGAACTGACACGGGAATGAACCTGGCCTGATCCTCCCTCAGCGGAAAGTCCGTCGACATGCAGCGAAATCGTCCCGCCGCTATCGTGCGGCCCAGCGCCGAGGCGGACCTGGCGTCGATCACCGACATCTACGCGCATCACGTGCTGCACGGCAGCGCATGGTTTGAGACGGAGCCGCCGTCCACGGTCGATATGCAGTCGCGCCGGGCCGGCTTGCTGGCGCGCCCACTTCCATACCTGGTCGCCGAACAGGAGGGTCCGGTGGTCGGATACGCCTATGCGGGGCCGTACCGGCCGCGGCCGGTATACTGGAACACGGTCGAGGACACGGTGTATTTGCGGCCGGATGCGGTCGGAGAAGGGATCGGCCGGTTGCTGCTGAGCGGGCTGGTCGCCCGGTGCACCGCACTCGGGCTGCGCCAGATGATTGCGGTGGTAGTGGACAGCGGGAATCTTGCCTCCGTCCGCCTGCATGAGCGATCGGGTTTCCGGCTGGTCGGCGTGCTGCAATCGGTTGGCTACAAGCATGGTCGATGGCTCGACAGCGTGCTGTTGCAACGGGCCCTGGGCGATGCGGACACGGCTCCGCCCGCGGCGCCCGGGTTTGCCGCCGCATGACGCTGGCGCATCGGCTCGCGGTGGTGCTGGGGTTCACCCAGACGCTCGCCTGGGCAACGACGTTCTACATGCCCACCGTGGTCGTCGGCCCGGCATCGCACGGGCTGGGCGAGTCGCCGACGCTGTTGCTGGGCGGCTTTTCGTGGTCGCTGCTGATCGCCGGACTGGCCTCGCCGCGTGTCGGGCGGCGTATCGACCGGCATGGTGGACGTGGTGTGCTTGCCTGCAGCAGCGTGGTGATGGCGGTCGGGCTTGTCGTAATGGCGGCGTCACCGAACCTGGCCGGATGGTGGATTGGCTGGACGATGATCGGTGCCGGCATGGCGCTCGGATTGTATGACGCGGCCTTTGCAACCATCGGACGATTGCTGGGCCAGCACGCGCGGCCGGTGATCGTCGGGGTCACCCTGATGGCGGGGTTCGCGTCGACGGTGGGCTGGCCGATGGGAGCCGGGCTCGTGCACCTGATTGGCTGGCGCGGGACCTTGGTGGTTTATGCCGCGATTCAGCTCGGCGTGAACCTGCCGCTGATCCTGTGGTTGATCCCGCGCGCCGCCAATGTCGCTGCAACGAGTGCGCCGGTTTCGCCGGCCGGATCTTCATCCCAGGCGGGGACGGGGGCGCTGATCCTGCTTGCTGCGTTCTTCAGTGTGCGCGCGGGCATCAGCGCCGTGGTGTCAGTCCACGCGCTCCGGCTGCTGCAAGGGGTCGGCTTGTCGGCGGGAGCGGCGGTGGGCGTGGCAGCCTTGTTCGGCCCGTCGCAGGTGTTCGGCCGGGTGCTGGAATGGAGCGTGGCACGGCGGTTCGACCCGTTCTCCACGTCGGTGATGGGTGCGGTGCTGTTGCCGGCGGGTGCGGCGGCATTGCTCGCCGGGGCGCCGCCGGTCGTCTTCGCGGTCGGCTATGGCATGAGCAACGGGATCCTGACCATCAGCCGGGGCACCCTGCCGATGCATCTGTTTGGCGCACGAGGCTACGCGATCCGGCTGGGGCGGCTGGCTTTGCCGGCGCTGCTTGCCCAGGCCGCCGCGCCGACGGCGATCACGCCGCTGGTGCTGGCCTGGCCGGCGTCGCGTGTCTTCGCAGGGCTGGGGATAGCGGCGGTGCTGGCGCTGCTGTGCCTGCTGCCACTGCGTGTCCTGGCACCCCGGCGGATCGGCGTTGCCGATTGAAGCTGAGTCGATCGGGTGCACTGCCGCCGACAATCGGATCAAGAGGCGCGACGCGCAGGCTGGCTCGGCGCATGACGCGTGACGCAGGCCGTTGTTGCAGGCTATTTCGGCCCGATATCCTGGCCGACATGATGCGGAACCGATTCGCATGACCCAAACTCATCAAACGCGCGTGCTGATCATCGGCGCCGGCCCGGCCGGCTACACGGCTGCAATCTATGCCGCGCGGGCCAACCTGGCGCCTGTTCTGGTCGCCGGGCTGCAGCCGGGCGGTCAGCTCATGATCACCACGGACGTCGAGAATTATCCGGGCTTTGCCGACATCATCCAGGGGCCGTGGCTGATGGAGCAGATGGCCCGCCAGGCCGAGCATGTCGGCACGCGCATCGTGCAGGACCTGATCGTCGACGTGGATTTCTCCACCCGACCACTGCGCTGCCGGGGTGATTCCGGTGACGTGTTCCTGGCGGATTCGGTGATCATCGCCACCGGCGCGCAGGCCCGGTGGTTGGGGATTCCGTCCGAGGAGCGCCTGCAAGGCCACGGCGTCTCGGCGTGCGCCACCTGCGACGGGTTCTTTTTTCGGGGGAAATCGGTGGCGGTTATCGGCGGCGGCAATACCGCGGTCGAGGAGGCGCTCTACCTGACCCATCACGCCGAGCACGTGACGCTGATCCATCGCCGCAATGAGCTGCGGGCGGAGAAGATCCTCCAGACGCGGCTGTTCGCTGATCCGAAGATCAGCGTCGTGTGGGACAGCATCGTCGAGGAAATCCTTGGCGGCGGGCAGCCGGAGAGCGTGACCGGTGTCCGGCTGAAGAACGTCAGGACCGGCCTGGTCTCGGATCTGGCGGTGGACGGCGTGTTTATCGCCATCGGCCACGTGCCCAATACCGCCATCTTCGCCGGTCAGGTGCCAATGGATGCCGACGGGTATATCCGCGTCATGCTTGGCAGCACGCAGACTTCAATTCCTGGCGTGTTCGCGGCCGGCGACGTGCAGGACAAGGTGTTCCGCCAGGCAGTTACCGCCGCCGGGACGGGGTGCATGGCGGCTCTGGAGACGGAAAAGTTTCTTTCCGGGCTGCACGTCGCCGCCGCGCTGGCTGCCGATTGAGCCTTGAAAGGCTCGCAACTCGGAAGGTTTGGGATTACAACCGAGTTGTATGCGCGCTACGCATAGGTAGTTTGTCGATAAAGGCAGGCTGATCGCGCCGCCGGGCGATCCCGGTGGCAGGGGGTGGCTGAGTGATCGATTGGGACAAGTTGCGCGTTTTCCATGCGGTGGCGGAGGCCGGCAGCTTCACGCATGCCGGGGATACGCTGAACCTGAGCCAGTCCGCGGTTTCCCGCCAGATCTCGGCGCTTGAGGAATCGCTGTCGGTGCCGCTGTTCCACCGCCATGCGCGGGGCCTGATCCTGACGGAGCAGGGCGAGGCGTTGAATCGCACGGTGCGGGAGGTGTTCGCCAAGCTGGCGATGACCGAGGCTCTGCTCACGGAAAGCAAGGAAAAACCGGCCGGGCGGCTGAAGGTGACCACCACCGTGGGCTTCGGCGCCACCTGGCTGGCGCCGCGGCTGGCCCAGTTCCTGGAAACCTATCCGGACGTGTCGATTTCCTTGCTGCTGGACGATCTGGAGCTCGATCTGGCGATGCGCGAGGCGGACGTTGCCATTCGCATGCACGCGCCTAAGCAGCCGGACCTGGTGCAACGCCACCTGATGTCGATGCACTGGGTCGTGTGTGCTTCGCCGGACTATCTCAAGCGGCACAGCGTGCCGCAGCGGGCCGAGGATCTGGATGCGCACAGACTGATTCTGTTCGGGGACTATCATCCGCCTGTGCCGGACATCAATTGGCTGGCCGATGTCGGGCGGCGTCCTGGGAATCCCCGCCGTGCGCTGCTGGAGGTGAACAGCACGCAGGCGATGGTGCTGGCGGTCCGCTCTGGCATCGGCATCGGTGCATTGCCGGATTACCTGATGAGCGAGAATCCAGACCTCGTGAGCGTTCTGAACGAGCTGAAGTCACCCATCGTCGATGTGTATTTCGTCTATCCGGAAGAGCTGCGGAATTCCAAGCGGGTTGCCGTGTTCCGCGATTTTCTGCTGGCCCGCCTGGCGGAGATCCACTGAGGATCGTTCGACCGTGAACGCTTTGCGGCATGCGCGAACGGCATGGCGGCATCCGACTTTTTGTAGGTGGAAATTCTCTAATCCAGGAATTAACTTGATTGCCACTGGTTACGGCGGTTCGTTCCGCCAGTCTTCCGGTCCTTTGGCCGGAAAGGGGTCGAGAGACCCCTGCGTCTCCCAGACGTGAAGCCTCCCTGTTACTTGCCCTCGGCCTAGCGGCCGAGGGCTTTTTATTTGTAACGATCGATTAACGCGGCGATGGCATTAAGCCCACGTGGTCGGCTATTTGGTTCAAGCCGGTCTGTAAACTTGATAGGCGCAAGACCGAGCGCCCGCAGGACCGCAATATCCAGGGGTGGGCGCGAGGGTGGGGGGCGCGACAGATCGAAGCCCATCGCGTCGTCGTAGCCCCACAGCGCCCAGCCGATACCCGCTGCTTCGCAGGCTTGCCGGACTGCTTCCAGCCACGCGAGCCGAGCCGGCCGATTGAGTTGGGCGGTGGCGCCGAACTCGCCCGCCAGCAGCGCGACATGATGTTGCCCGGCCCAGCGTGCCGCGGTGGTGATCCGGTTTTCGAGTGAGGCTGCGGTCCATCTCTGGTGGCAATAGAAACGGGCGACACCGGTCGTGACCGGGTCCGTGGACCCGAATGCGGAGTCGCAGGCAAGCGGGTCCGGTGCGGGAAACGGCAGCCGGGCCAGGGCGGACCGGTCGAGCCCCGCGTGCCACGCGGCGAGAGAGGTCAGTTCCACCGGGTCGTAGAAATGAAAGCTGTAGATGACGTTCGGATCGTCCGACGGCGTCAGTTTCTGAAGCCCGCTGATGCTGCCCCAGTCATTTCCGGTCAGCACGATCGTGTCGCGCGGCAGGGCCGCGCGTACCCGGTGCCGCAGCCGGTCCTGCAGGACCTCCCACCCATCCGCGTCGTTCGGGAAGACTGGCTCGTTCAGCAGTTCCGGGAAGGTCAGCCGAGGGTCCAGCCCGCGCAGCGCCGGTGCCATCCTGTCCCAGAAGCGGAACAGGGCGGTACGGTCCGTGCTGCTGGATTCGAGGTGCCAGTCGCGCGGATGCAATGCGATCACCACGGCGAGCCCGTGTCGCTCAAGCCGGGCGACTTGCGCCTGTAGCAGCGTCCGCGCCGCGTCCGTTTCACCGAAGGCCGGTTCCACAGCGAGTCTGACGAAGCTGAAGCCGACACGGGTCAGGTCGTTGATCGCCGCATCGCTCAGATAGTCGCGTATCGAGGCGCGGTCCGTGTGCGGTGGAAATCTGAACCAGTTGGTGAGGTTGATGCCGTGGCGGAGCATCGCTAACCGCCCGGCCGGCAGCCCATACGCATGCGGGCTGGCTGTATCATCCGGGCGGCCCGTGCCGCCGCCGAACGCGCGGCCCGACGACAGCAGCAGGGCGGCAAGCAGGACGACGGCGATCCGGATGAAGCGGATTGTCAATCTTTGTCTCAGACTGTCCGCGCGCAGCGAAGCAGCGAAAGCTTGAGCGTGAGTGAATCGGAACAGGTGATTCCGGGAACGTGCGAATCGCCGCGGGGAGACCCGTCCAGCGGCTTCCGGCTTGGTTTGCGACGATGAATCAGCCGCGAACTCGGCAGAGATCGCTCGCTCGCGAGGGAGGGCAGGGGAGGCAGTGGTTCCGTCCGACGCTCGTGCTGGCGCTTGCCGCCGTCGTGCTGGTTGCCGCGGCGCTATTGCGCAGTTTCGAATATGATGAAGCCTACAGCATCTTTATCACCTCCGGCGTTCCTCGACCGATCTGGCCGTCGGTGCCCTTCGCCGCCGGGTCCACGCGATGGGCCTATACCGGGACCGCGTCGTTTGTTTCGATCGCACGCGCGTTGCGCCAGACAGACGTGCACCCGCCGCTCTATTTCTGGATGCTGCATATCTGGCGAGCGGTCGCCGGCAATTCGCTGTTCGCAGCGCGGCTGCTCTCGGTGCTGCTTGGTGTCGGTTCGCTGACACTGGTCGGCCAGATAGCGCGTCGAACCACCATCCCAGCCCCGCTGGCAATGCTGTTGACGCTGGGCTGCTACGGATTTGCGTACACCAACGCCATCGCCCGGGGCTTCGCACTTGCGCAGTTGCTGGCGCTTGGCGGCGTGCTGCTGGCGTTGGCAGCGGTGCAGCTTCGCTCGGCCCGCGTGTCGCTCGGTGCGGGACTGCTGCTCGGCGCGGCCAGCTTCGCCAACTACCTGGGATGTTTCATCGGCGTGGCCGCCGTGCTGTGGCTGTTTCTCGTGCGGTTGCGACAGTGGCGCCTGTGGGCGGGCGCGGCCGTCGGACTGCTGGCGTTCGTGCCGGCCGGATCTGTGGTTCTTCCTGGCGCAGCGGAACAGCCGCAGCGGACAGTTCCCGGCATTTGAATGGGTGTCCGGGCTGGCGCGGCTGATGCGCTGCGCGGCGGGAGCCGTGCTCGGCGGGTTACCGCTTTACCTGACCGGAGCCGAGCAGGCAGCGGTGGGAGCAATGTTGGCCGGCGGATTGGCGGCGCTGCTCACGCTGATTGCGTGGCGCTGGCGGCACATCGCTCTGCCGGAGCCCAGGCTGCTGTTCGCCTTGGCGGCAGCGGCGGCGCCGGTAGGCCTGATCCTGTTGGGACTGGTCTTTGATACGACACCGATCGAATTGCGGTATCTCTCCTTCTCGGTCCCGTTCCTGAGCCTGTTGAGTGCCGGCGCGCTCGGGACTTTGCCCCGTTGGCCGGGCCGGGCTGGTACCGCCGTGCTGCTTGGCGTGCAGGCGCTGGCCATTGCCGGATTGCTGAGCCGGGGTGAAACGATGCAGCCAGCGCGCGCCACCGCCAGGGCAGCTGGTGACCTGGTCGGTCCGCACGGTCTGGTGCTGTTGTCGCGCGGCAATGACGGTGTCGGCGTGGTCGGTCCTTTCCTGGCGGAGTCACCTTCGTGGTTGCCGGTGCTGCTGATCGGCCGAGGCGCCAGCGTGGATCAGATCGCTGTCGCCATCGGAAGCGTTCCGCGCGTCGTGCTCGCCCTGGAGGAACCGGACGCCGACAGCCGCGCCGAGGTGCAGGAAATGCGGGCGGCCTTCGCCAATCCGTGCTGGCGGCCTGTGGCTGAAGGGTTCAACGTGGTCGCGTACGACCGTCTGTGCGCGAGAGGCTCGCCATGTTGTTTCCGGGATTCACGCTGACCGAAATCGAGGTGCCCGGCGGTCGCATCCGGCTGCGGCATGGCGGGTCCGGTCCGCCGTTGCTGATGTTGCATGGCAACCCGCAGACGCACGCCATGTGGCACCGTCCCGCGCCGACGCTCGCCGAGCGATTCACGGTGATCTGTCCCGACCTGCGGGGCTATGGCGGATCGTTCAAGCCGGCGGTGAGCGCGGATCACGCCGCGTATGCGAAGCGTGTCATGGCGGCGGACATGGTCGCGGTGATGCAGCAGTTCGGTCACGCGCGGTTCCGGCTGGCCGGACACGATCGCGGTGGACGCGTGGCGCACCGGCTCGCGCTGGATCATCCGCAGAGCGTGGAGGCGATGGCGGTGCTCGACATCATCCCGACGATCGAGCATTTCGAGCGCACCGACATGGCGTTCGCGCTGGGCTATTATCATTGGTTCTGGTTCGCCCAGCCGCATCCGTTTCCGGAATCGCTGATCAGTGCAGCGCCGGAGGTATGGTTTCACGCTCACACGAACCGATCGCCGCGTCCTTCGGATCTGTTCGATCGGGAGGCGCTGGCCGATTATCTGGATGCGGCACGCTGTCCCGACACGATCGTCGGCATGTGCGAGGATTACCGGGCCGCGGCGGGCATCGACCTGGAGCACGACAGGGCGAGCCGGGCAATACGAGAGACCATCCAATGCCCGCTGCTGGTCCTATGGGGCGCGCACGGGCGGATCGGCGAGTGGTACGATCCGCTTTCGGTGTGGCGCAACTATTGCTCCGCAGAGGTGGGCGGACACGCGGTGGAGTCCGGGCATTACATTCCCGAGGAAGCACCGGAGGAAATGCTGGCGGCGTTCCAGGCGTTCTTTCGGGCGTAGCTCCGTGCTGGGATTGTCTTCAGCGAGCAAGAAACTCTAACCACAGAGGTGCGGAGACGGGGAAGGCGGTCTGCGGTGGCCGCGTGAAACGCCAAACCTCAACTCCACGCCTCTGTGGCCAGTCATATTATCCCGGTGCGGCGCCCTGTATATTGACCCGCAGCATGTAGATCGACTGGCTGGCGGTCATGAACAGGAAATCCCGCTTCGGTCCGGCGAAGCACAGGTTCGCGCAGACTTCCGGCAGCCGGATACGCCCGATCAGCTTGCCCGAGGAGTTCCACACCGTGACCCCGGAATAGCCGAGAGGGGCGCTCGATCCGACCCAAAGATTGCCGGCCCGATCGGCACGCATGCCGTCCGGGCCGCAATGCACACCGTCCACCATGCAGTCGGAAAACATGCGCATGTTGCTCAGCGTGTGCCCCTGCACGTCGAACGCGTAGATCACGCCTTTGCCGCCTTGTCCGGCGGCATCGCCAGGTCCGGCGCCGGTGCTGATCACATACAACGTCTTGTAGTCGGGCGAGAAGCAAAGACCATTCGGGTCCGACAGTTGGGCGCCAGGAATTACCGCATCCAGCCGCCCGCTCGGGTCCCAGCGATAGGTATTGGTCCGCAACACGCGACGGATGCCGCCGACCGGCCGGACACCTGGATTGCCGATCAAGGGTTCGTAGAGTCCGTTCGGGTTCGCCGGACCGCCAGCCACGTCTGGGTGGCCCTCGGAGAGCTGGTCGCCGTAGGGCGGGTCGGTGAACCAGACGCTGCCGTCGGGATGTGGGACGATGTCGTTCGGGGAGTTCAGCGGTGCGTTGTCGAAGGAGTTGGCCAGCACCGTCATTGATCCGTCATGTTCCCATCGCACGACGCGACGGAAGAAGTCCTGGCAGGAAAGCTGCCGCCCCTGGAAATCGAAACTGTTCCCGTTGCTGTTGAACGAAGGTTTACGGAATGTGCTGACCCGCCCGGTGTCCCACAGATAGCGGTGCTGGGTGTCACCCTTTACGTCACTGAATACCGTGTACTGCCCTTCGCTCGACCAGGCGGGACCTTCCGCCCATTGAAAGCCGGTTGCCAACCGATGAATGGCGGCCAGGCCGATGCGGTACTGCAGGAACGAATTGTCGATCACGATCACGTCGGGATCGGGGAATATCTCGGGCGGAGCGAAGCGGCCCCATTGGCGCGGCGGCTGCGAGATGACGGTCGGCGGGCTTCCGAACTGTGGTTTGGCTTCCTGGGCGAAGGCCAGAGTCGGAGCCAGGGCAGCAGCGCCGGTCAACACGCCGCGGCGGGACAGGGTCATCGCATTTCCTCCCGATGTATTGGCCAGGAGTGGATGCCTGCTGGTTGCGCCTGTCAACCGAGCCGCGTTCAATCATCGCGGAGCGGCAAGCTCCATGATTGCCTGGACGACGGACTTTGGCGCCTCACGCGGCAGGAAATGCCCGGCGTGCGGAAGCACGCGGCGCTGATATTGCGCGGTGAAGTTGCTGGCGTCGCGATCGGTGGGTGCAGGCGGCGTAACGCCATCGGCCTCACCGTGCAGATTGATGGTCGGTATCGTGATTGGCGGGCATGTCGCCAGTTGTTGTTCGACAGATTCGAGCGCGGGATCGCCGGGCGCGTTGGCGTAGCGGTGACGGTAGGACTGGATCACCACATCGACGAAATCGGGATTGTCGAAGCTGACGGCGGTGCGCTCATAGGTCGCTTCGTCGAAGCGGTAATTGGGCGACCAGAGCTGCCACAGCAGGCGGCAAATGTCGCGACGGTTCTGCCGAAGCCCAGCACGGCCGCGCTCGGTGTGGAAATACCATTGGTACCAATAGCGTAGTTCCTGCGCGGCGGAGGCAGGCCGGTTCGCGGTGGCGATGGACTGGATGTTGTAGCCGGTGATCGAGACCAGCCCGCGTACCCGCTCCGGCCACAACGCGGCCACGATGCAGGCCGCGCGTCCGCCCCAGTCGTAACCGGCCAGGACGGCGCGTTCGATGCCGAGCGCCTGCATGAAGTCGCGCAGATCACATCCGAGCGCGGCCTGCTGGCCGGAGCGTGGCGTGTCCGCATGCAGGAACCGTGTCGGTCCATAGCCGCGCAGCCATGGCACCAGCACGCGATATCCAGCGGCGGCGAGCGGGGGCGCGACGTCATCGTAGCAGTGCGGATCGTCGGGAAAGCCATGCAGCAGGATTACTGGAACGCCTGTTGAAGGGCCGGTTTCCTGGTATGCGAGGTCGAGCGTGGCGGTACGGATGCTCTGCTGCATGACCGTCAATGCGCGGTGGCGCGTCCGAGGCGGGCTTTCATAGGCACGAAGAGCCCATCACGTCGGTGTACTCCCCGATCATCGTGTCGGGCGCCAGTTCGATCATCAGCCGGTTTTCCACCCAGAACTCGATGACGTGGAAGAACGGCTTCTGCCCGCGCGGCCCGCGACCGAACAGCCGGGTGCGCCAGCCTTCACGCGCGCCGATGCGCTCGATCTCCTCGGCGGAGGCGGGCACCGACAGCAGGAAATGGAACGGGACGGTGGCCGGCGCCGGTCTGGCCGCGCAGGCCGGTCACCTGCTCATTATCGGTCACGCCTGGCTTCAGCGTGGTATCTTCGGGATAAACCTCGACCATGGTGCCGTGCTCGTCGCCGCTGACTGCCATGAAGGAATTGGCGATCTGGCCGGGGAAGGGATGGCAGTGCCCGTGCATGATCTCCGCCAGGACTTCCGCGACGTGCTGCGGCTGGCGGGCCGAAATGGAGACATGATGAATCATTGTCCGTTTTCCTTTACTGTTCAGCCCCCGGCTGCCAGTGCCTCGATCTGCTTCTGACCCCAGCTCACTGCATCATCGACCGGCATGCGGTCAACCAGTATCTTCTGCAACACCTTGGTCAGGATATTGGCGTCCCAGACTTTTCCGGCCAGCGGCGTGGGCGGGCCGGCATAGCCATCGATGATGCCGGTGCGCGCCATCTCCCCGTAATTCTTCGTGGCCGGATTGTTGGCAAACATCGGCATCTGCTGCAACATTTGCGGATAGATCGGCACCCAGCGTCCGCCGACCTTCTCGATCGCGGTCTGGTAGTGCGCCGGATCGTAGAACCAGCGCAGATATGCCTTTGCCTGGTCCTGGTGTTTCGAATCCCTGGACACGGCCCACACCCAGGTGCCGGACGTATTGCCGTTGATCCCGTTCGGTCCCGGCCCTTTCGGGACGCCGATCAAGGCGGTGCCGGCCAGCAGATCCTTGTCGTGCTCCTGCAACCATTGATAGATGCTGGGCGGGTTCAGCACGAACGCCGCCCGTCCGGTCTGATAGGCGACATTATTGCCGGCATCGTCCCAGGTCAGCGCGCTGTGCGGGATGGTGCGGTCCTTCAGGAACATGTCCGCGACAAACTGGTACGCCGCCCGCGTTTCCGGCGAATCAAACACCACCGTCTTCCCGTCCTTCGCCATCACCATGCCGCCGAACGACCAGACCATCACGCGGATCGCCGTCTCCGCATCATTGGAGTTGCTCACCGTCATGCCGTAACCGCTGATATTCGGGTGCTTCGTCTGGATCGCCTTGGCGTCGGCGCGCAGCTCGTCCCAGGTGGTGGGCAGTGGCTTGCCGATCTCGTCCAGCAGGTCCTTGCGGGCGAACACCGGGGTGACGTCCACCTCCAGCGGCAGCGCCTGGACGGTGCCCTGATAATCTCCGGAGTTGGCAAGGTTTTCGAAGATGCCGCCGGGCACCTTGCGCATATCCGCCAGCACGTCATCCAGCGGCACGGTCAGGCCACGCGAGATGTAGAACTGGATCGCGCCGCTGCCCTGCATGAACACGTCGGGCGGGGTGTGCGCCTCGAACGCCGCCGCCAGCCGCTGGTTCAGCACGTTGGCGGGCACCACCACATACTCGGCGTCGATGTGGTTGGCCTTGCCGAACGCCTTCACCTCGTCGCCGAGCCACTCGTCCGCCGCCGTGGTTGAAGGTCTGCAAACCCCACACGGCCAGGTCGGCGGCGCGCGCCATGGTGCTGCCGGCCAGGCACGTCGCCGCGATCAGCAGCGCCCTGCGAAGCTGCTTCATTGGTTTCCTCCCGTGGTCATTTGATGCTGCCGCCCGTCAGCCCTTCGATCAGGTAGCGCTGGGCAGCCAGATAGATCAGCAGCACCGGCACGATGGCGAGCGTGGAGGCCGCCATGAGCTGGCCCCAGATGAACGTGTCACCCATGGTGAGTGATGCCAGGCCGGCCGTGATTGTGCGTGTGCCGTTGCTGTAGACGAAGACCAGCGCGTACAGGAACTCGTTCCAGGCATGCGTGAAGGAGAACAGCGCGACCACGCTGAGCCCCGGCAACGCTAGCGGCAGCACGATGCGCCACAGGATCTGCAAGCGCGTGGCACCGTCGATCCGCGCCGCCTCGTCCAGCTCCGACGGGATGGTGCGGATGTGCCCGATCAGCATCCAGGTGGCGAACGGCACGGTGAAGGTGAGATAGGCCAGGATCAGCCCGGCCAGCGTATCGATCAGCGCCAGCCGCTGCAGCACGATGAACAGCGGAATGAACAGCAGCGACGGCGGCAGCAGGTACGACACCACGATCAGGCGTCCCACCGTGGCGCGGCCGGGAAAGCGCATGCGACCGATCGCGTACGCCCCCAGCGCTCCGGCGATACATGACAGCAGGGTCGCGCCCGCCGCCACGATGAAGCTGTTGCGGATGAACAGCGGAAACGCAGTGTGGAACAGCACCATGACGTACTGCTCCAGAGTCGGGCGGACCGGGATGAAGGTGGGCGGATAGGCGTAGATTTCCTTCTCGTGCTTGAACGACGTGATCACGATCCAATAGACAGGTATCAGCGACCACAACAGCAGCACGGCCACCGCGCCGCCGATGCCCAGGTTGCGCAATGTGCGGTTTCGCCGGCCCACCACCATCAGCGCACCCCCTTTTCCCGCAGCATCCGCCGCGTGAGCAGGAAGATGATGCCGATGAACACCGGCAGCGCCGAGACGATCACCGCAGCGCCCTGGCCCAGCAGGTTGCGGCGCATGCCATATTCATAGGCGAGCGTAGGCAGGATCTGCGTGCGGTCATCCGGTCCGCCACCGGTGAGGATGTACACAATGTTGAAGTTGTTGAACGTCCAGATGGCGGACAGCATCACCGTGACCCCGATCACGTCAGCGATGGAGGGCAGCGTGATCCGCGTGAACCGTCGCCATGCGCCGGCGCCGTCGATGGCGGCGGCTTCGTACAGCTCGGCCGGCACGGTGGCCAGGCGCGGCGATGAACATCAGCATGTAGAACGGCAGCCCCTGCCAGACGGTGGCGATACCGATCGAAACCAGCGCCGTGTCCGGGTCCGACAGCCAGGAGACGGGCGTATCGCTCAGCCCGGTCATCAGCAGCACCGCGTTGAACACGCCGGCCTGCTCGTCAAACAGCCAGCGCCAGCCTAGCGCCGCGACCAGCCCGGGCACTGCCCAGGGCAGGAACGCCAACGTCCGCACCAGGCCGCGCAATGGGAACCGCTGCGTCAGCAGCACGGCGCAGGCAAGTCCCAGTACAGTCTTGGTCGCCACCGCTCCGACCGTCAGCAGCACGGAGTTGACCGCTGCGATCCGGAAGGTCGGGCTGCCGAACAGGGTGGCGAAGTTCGCAAAGCCGATAAAGCTGCCCGGCTTGGCGACTTCCCTGTTGGTGAAGCTGGTCCACACTCCGTCGATCAAGGGATAGGCCGCAAGCCCGATCAGGACGATCAGCACAGGCAGCAGGAACGCGTAGGCTTCGAGCACTGGCGCCAATTTTTGCCAAGCCGCCGAGCGCAGGCGCCTGCTTCGGTCAGGCGCGGGTGCGCGGGTAAATGTCAGCGTGCGATCGGGCATCAGGTCTTCTCGAAGTCGATGCGCTCCACTACGGGCAGATGCTGGAGAAGGCGGCGCAGGCAATCCAGGCCCAGTTCGACGGCGCCCAGGCGCACCCAGTCGCGCCCGCCAAGAATGCGGGAGCGGCGGAATGCCGTGACGGTTTCGGTGGCAATGGCGATATGAATGCTGCCGCCGAAATCGATGCGGTCGGCGCCTTCGTCCAGGTCGATCAGTACCGCCAGTGCATGGCTGGCGCCAGCCTCACGGCGGGCCGCGCGCGCAACCTGTTCGGTTGCTTCCTGCGTCAGCTCACCGCCGTTCCAGTGCGGCACGAGCTGGGCGAGGTCACGTACCACGGTGCCGCGGCGGAATATGCGCTCGGCCCCCGGCAGGTGCGCGATACGCCCGGCAATCTGGCCGGCGGTGAAGGTTTCGACCACGGCGAGCGACGCCTCCACGGCGATCAGCTGGGCCAAAACCACGCCTTCGAGCGTCTGGTCGTCTTCCCCGAGAATAAAGTTGCCGATGCGCTTGCGTACCTCCGCCTCCACCGGCGCCAGCTTGCGGCGGACATCATCCAGGTCGGTGCCGCGCACGGTGAGCTTCGTTTCAAGTTGCGGGTAATGTGCCCGGAACCCTAGCTTCACGCTGCCGTCCGGCACCAGCGCTTCGATCCCCGTCAGCAGCGAATCCACATGGGATTTACCGAGCCCATACGAATGGAACCGCTTGAGGAAGATCGTCTGCACCGTCCCGCTGCGCGCCAGCAGACGAGGGATGATCTGCTCTTCCAGCATCCGCCGCAGCTCGCGCGGCACGCCCGGCGTGAAGAAGAATCGCGCCTTGCCGATGTCCATCGCGAAGCCGCAAGCGGTGCCGACGGGATTATCCAGTATCTCCGACCCGGCAGGCAGCATCGCTTGCTTGCGGTTGTTGGACGGCATGACGCGGCTTCGCCGGGTGAAGAAGGACTCCATGCGGGCGAGCCAGTCCTCGTTCAGCACCAGCTCCACGCCGGCGGCCTGTGCCGCGATCTCCTGCGACAGGTCGTCGATCGTGGGACCCAGACCGCCATTGACGATCACCGCGTCCGACCGCCCGGCGGCGAGGCGGAACGCTTCCAGCAGGCGCTCCCGGTCGTCCCCGACGGTGGTGCCCCAGATCACCGACAGGCCGACATCTTCCAGCTTCTGGCTCATGTAGCTGAAGTTGGAATTGACGATCCTGCCGGTCAGGACCTCGTCGCCGGTACATAGGATTTCGATGCGCACGGTTTAATACGCCAGGAATCCGCCATCCACCGGCAGCGTCACGCCGGTGACGTAGCGTGCCATGTCGGATGCCAGGAACAGCGCCGGTCCGACGACATCGGCCGGCTCACCCAGACGGCCCAGCGGGATGCGGTTCTGAAAGTTGCGCATGTAATCGGCGTTCTGGCGTGCCTGTTCGTTCAGCGGCGTGGCGATCAGGCCCGGCGCGATCGCGTTCACCCGCACCCCGTCCGGCGACAGCTCAATGGCGAGCGCCTTGGTCAGTGCGCGCACCCCGCCCTTGGACGTGGTGTAGGCGGCCGAATTCGGCAGTGCCACGAATGACTGCACGGAGCCGATATTGATGATCGAACCCTTCGTCTCGATCAGGTGCGCGCGAAACGCGGTGGTCACGTTGAACACACCATCGAGATTGACCGCCAGCGTCGCGTCCCAGTCCGAACGTGCACGCGTGTCCTTGATCTTGCCGCGCCGGATGATGCCGGCATTGTTCACCAGCACCGATACCGGCCCGACATCCCGATGCACGGACGCCGCAAGCCCGTCACAGGCATCCCGGTCGGTGACATTCAGCGTATACGCCGCCGCATTCCCGCCGATCTCAGTCGCGACATGCTGCGCCGCCGACCCGTTCACGTCCACGACCAGCACCCGCGCGCCCGCCGCCGCCATGGCGCGCGCGATGCCTTCGCCGATGCCGGATCCGCCACCGGTGACCAGTGCGATCCGTCCGTCCAGCAATCCCGGCATGGCTAGCGCTGCATCGTGGAGGTCACCGCGCCGGGCGTCGCGGTCCGGCCGCCATCGACCACGTAGTGCGCGCCGGTCACGTTGGACGCCAGATCGGAGCACAGGAACATCACCACGTTGGCGATCTCGTCCACCGTGCCGTAGCGGCCGATCGGGATGGCCGCCTGGTACCGCTCCCCGACTGCCGCCGGATTGTCAGGATTTACCATCGAATGCAACGAATGGATCATGCGCGTGTCGATCGGCCCAGGGCAGACCGCGTTCACCCGGATGCCGGCGCGCGCCACCTCGCCGGCCGCGACCTTCGTGAGGCCGATCACCGCATGTTTCGACGCCGAGTAGGCGGACATGCCCGGCGATCCCATCAGGCCGGCAACCGAGGCGGTGTTCACGATGGCTCCGCTGTTCTGCCGAAGCATTACCGGCAGGACGTGACGCATGCCGAGGAAAACGCCTTTCACGTTGACGCCCATCACGGCGTCGAATGTGTCCTCGTCGTACTCGGCGGTCGGCGCCACCTTGCCCTCGATGCCGGCATTGTTGTGGAAGCAGTCGATCGAGCCGAATGCGTCAACGGCGGCTTTGACATAATTCTGCACGTCAGCGGAACGCGTCACGTCGGCAGCGACGAACAGCGCCTGACCGCCTTGCTGGCGGATGATGCCGGCGGTGCTTTCGCCGCCATCCTTGTCGCGATCGACGACCACCACCTTGGCGCCATACCTGGCAAAAGCCACCGAGCTGGCCCGCCCGATGCCGTTGCCGCCGCCGGTGATCAGCGCCACCTTGCCGGTGAAGTCCATCGCGTTTCCTCCCGCATCCGATCGGGCCAACCTAGGCGGGTGAAGGGAAGTGCGTAAAGGGGCGAGCGTTCAGGCCGCGAATTCCCGTGCCGCCTCGGCAAGGCACGCCTGCACATAGGGTGCGAACGAGCGAGCGACGTCCAGCCGGAACGTCTCGGGTCCGGTGCGCCACAGCACGATCTCTGTTTTACCGAACACCGTGCGCGTGCACATCTGAGGTGGGAAGGCGCGCGCATCCAGGTCGAGCGCACAGAATGCATTCAGCGCATCGGTGGCGCGCGGTCCGCTGACTTCGAGCGTTACGCTACGATGCGACACATCCACGATACTGGCGGGGTGATCGGCTGAGGCGGTGATCGCTGTCGCGATCAGGGCCGGTGCTTCGTCGGCGGATGCGATCAGCAGCCATTCGTCCGGGCCGAGCCACAATGCGGCCCGCTGTCCGGATACGCTGGCGCGGCACGGCGTTTCTTCGAGCCGAACGTGAGCGGCGGCGCCAATCGCCGCGGCTGCCGCCGGACCGGCACGGACGGACAACCGTGTCGCGGCGTCCTGGACCGTTACGGTGAGGTCAGCCATGCAGCCGGGTCCCTGCCCGATCGTAAAAGACCGGGTCGGTCACCTGCACCGGGATGTGACTGTTCTCCATCGGTATCAGCAGTGTCTGGTTGCGACGTTCGCGCCCGGCGGTCACCAGCGCCAGCGCAATCCAACGACCCATTGCGCCGCTCCAATACGCTGACGTTATGTGGCCGAGAGATGGTCCGCCGTGCGGTTCGATGAGTTGCGCGCCTTCTTCAACCGGTTCGTCGGCCAGCAGCCCGACCAGATGCCGACGATCAGGCTGCAGCATTTCGGGCCGCTGCAGGGAACGTTTGCCGACGAAATCACCTTTCGTTCGGCCGATCGTCCAGCCCAGCCCGAGATCATCCGCCGTTACGGTGCCGTCCGTCTCCTGCCCGACGACGATATAGCCTTTCTCCGCGCGCAGCACGTGCATCGCCTCGGTGCCGTACGGGGCGGCCCCGTGCGCCGTGCCGGCCGCAAGCACCGCATCCCAGATGGCCGCGCCGTGCCGTGCCGGTACGTTGATTTCGTAACCTGCCTCGCCGGTGAAGCTGACGCGGAACAGCCGCGACGGCACGCCGGCAATCGCGGCTTCACGCACGCTCATGTGCGGCATCGCGTCCAGATCGATCCCCTGTATCAGCGGACCGATCATGGCGCGTGCGAGCGGACCCTGGACCGCGATCACCGCCCATTGCTCGGTGATCGAGGTCAGCCAGACACGAAGATCGGTGAACTCGGTTTGCAGATAGTCTTCCATGTGATGCAGCACGGCGGCGGCGCCACCGGTCGTGGTGGTCACATGAAACCGGTCGGGCGCGAGCCGCGCCACCACGCCGTCATCCATCACGAAGCCGGCTTCCGTCAGCATCAGCCCGTAGCGGCAGCGGCCGACCGCGAGCCGCGCGAAGCTGCCGGTGTAGATGCGATCCAGGAAGGCGGCGGCATCCGGCCCGACCACTTCGATCTTGCCCAGCGTGCTGCCGTCGAACACGCCCACGGCCGTTCGCACGGTGTGGCATTCGCGGGCGACGGCGGCGTGCATGTCTTCGCCAGGCTGTGGGAAGTAGCGCGCGCGCTTCCAGGCGCCGACATCCTCGAACACGGCTCCGCCCGCGACGGCGCGCTCGTGCATCGGCGTGTGGCGCACCGGGTCGAACAGGTCGCCGCGGGCAGCGCCGGCGAACGCTACCGAACGTCACCGGCGTGTACGGCATGCGGAAGGTCGTGTGCCCGACTGCGGGAATCGGGCGCGCAGGGTCGACGCGACCAGCGCCAGCGCGTTGAGATTCGACGTCTTGCCCTGGTCGGTGGCCATGCCGGTGGTGGTGTAGCGCTTGACGTGCTCGATGGAGCGGAATCCCTCCTGCGCTGCCTGAATCAGGTCCTTTACGGTGACGTCGTTCTGGAAGTCCACGAACGCTTTGCTGTGTGCCGGACTCGGCGCCGGCGGGCGCGCTCTTCGGCAAAGGCGTCCGTGTCGGTTCGCTCCGCACGCCACGCGCCGCCTGCTCACCCGCCGCGGTGCCCTGGGCGATGCACGTCGTCAAGCCCGAACACGCCGGCGCATCCGCCGGCACTGCGTTCGCGCGCGGCCGACCGGTCCGGCACGAACGCGCCGAGTGACTCGTCGAACCGGAGCTTTCCGCGTGACTGCGAGAACAGATGCACCGATGGTGTCCATCCACCCGACATCAACACTGCGTCGCAGTGCACGAGCTCGGTACCGCGTGGTCCACGCAAGCGCACGCCGCGCACCCGCAGACGACCGGTTGTGCCGGTAAGCATTGTCGCCGGACGGACCTCGATTCCGGCGCGCCTGCGCCTCCGCCGTCAGCGCAGCATCGGGCGGCGCTGCGCGTATCGACGATCATTGCCACCGGAATGCCGCCGCGATGCAACTCGATCGCCTGCGCGATAGGCGCTGTCATCGGCGGTGGCGACAACCGCCCGTGCGCCCACCTTCACGCCGAAACGGTGCAGATAGCAGCGCGCAGCGTCGGCCAGCATGACGCCCGGACGGTCGTTGCCGGGGAACACCAGCGGGCGCTCCACCGCGCCGGCGGCGATGACAACTTCCTTTGCCCGCACCTGCCACAGGCGTTCGCGCGGTAGCTCGGCGGGCGGCGTGGCGAGATGGTCCGTGATGCGTTCAGCCAGCCCGATCAGGTTATCCGGGAACCAGCCGAACGCCGTGGTGCGCGGCAGCAGCCGTACGCCCTGTGCCCGCAGCGCCGCCACGGTTGCTTCCACCCAGGCGGATGCGGCCGCGTCTTCCACACGGCCGGTTTCGTGCAGCAGGGCGCCGCCAAACTCCGCCTGTTCGTCGCACAGGATCACCCGCCCGCCCGATTGCGCGGCGGCACGGGCGGCCGCCAGTCCCGCGGCTCCGCCGCCGATCACCAGCACCTCGCAATGCGCGTAGCGGTGCAGGTAGCGGTCCGGGTCGGGGTGGCGGGGCGCGCGTCCAAGCCCGGCCGCGCGCCGGATGGCAGGCTCATAGACATGGCGCCAGAAACCAGGCGGCCACATGAAAGTCTTGTAGTAGAACCCGGCGCCCAGCAGCGGCGACGCGATGGTTGCGAATGCGCCCAGGTCGAAGCGCAGCGACGGAAACCGGTTCTGGCTATGAGTATTCAGGCCGGAATAAAGCTCGATTTGCGTCGCGCGCAGGTTGGGCGTGGTACGTCCGTGGTCCCGCACCACGCTGACCAGCGCGTTCGGCTCCTCGGCCCCGGCGGACAGGATGCCGCGCGGGCGATGATATTTGAAGGATCGCCCGACCAGGTGCACGCCGTTGGCCAGCAGCGCGGAGGCCAGGGTGTCTCCCGCGCATCCACTATATTCGCTTCCCATCGAAACTGAAGCGAACCGGGCGTGGCGCGATCGATCCGGCCGCCCTCCGTGGATGCGGAATGCGGCCGGTCATGATCGTACGGGCCGCGGTTCGCCCGGCTTATAGGTATGCGGCGATACGGTCGGACACCGTGTCCCGCAAGCAATTGAAGAACCGCCCGCAGCCGTGGATATGGCGCCAGCGTTCCGCGTGCAGACCCTTCGGATTGGAGCGCATGTAAAGAAAATCCGCCCAGGCCGCGTCGTCCAACCCGGACGGATCGGCCGGACGGGCGATATGCGCCTCCCCGCCGTAATGGAATTCGTTCTCCGGGCGCGGCCCGCACCAGGGGCAGGGGATCAGCAGCATCAGTGCGCCACCGCCGCTGCCGCGGCCTCATCGATCATGCGGCCGGCGGCGAACCGGTCCAGGCTGAACGGCGCGGCAATCGGGTGGGGCTCGTCGGCGGCGATGGTGGCGGCGAATACGTGCCCCGATCCTGGCGTGGCCTTGAAGCCACCCGTGCCCCAGCCGCAGTTCACGTACAGCCCCGGCACCGGCGTTTGCCCGATAATCGGCGAGCGGTCCGGCGTGACATCGACGATGCCGCCCCAGTTGCGCAGCATGCGCAATCGCCGGAAGGTGGGGAACAGCTCGCAGATGGCTTCCAGAGTGTGCGCCGGCACGTGCAGCCCGCCGGCCTGACTGTAGGAGGTGTAGGCGTCGGTGCCGGCGCCGATCACCAACTCCCCCTTGTCCGACTGCGACAGATAGGCGTGGATGGTGTTCGACATCACCACGCAAGGCATCACCGGCTTCACCGGCTCCGATACCAGCGCCTGCAGCGGGAAGCTTTCGATCGGCATGCGCACGCCCGCCATCGCCATCAGCACGCTGGTATGGCCGGCGGCCACCACCGCCACCTTGCGGGCGGCGATCCGTCCGCGGGAGGTTTCCACCGCGATCACCCGTCCGGCGGGGTTGCGGCGGATTGCAGTCACCTCGCAATTCTGCACGATATCGACGCCCAGGTCGCTGGCGGCGCGCGCGTATCCCCACGCCACCGCGTCGTGCCGCGCGACGCCGCCGCGCCGTTGCAGCGCCGCGCCGAGCACCGGGTAACGTATATCGCGGCCGATATTGAGCGGCGGGCAGAATGCCTTGGCCTGTTCCGGCGACAACCATTCATTGTCGACGCCGTTCAGCCGGTTGGCATGCACGTGCCGCCGTCCCACCCGCACGTCATGCTCGTTATGCGCCAGCATGAGTACGCCGCGCGCGGAATACATGACATTGTAGTTCAGCTCGACGGCCAGCCCCTCCCACAGCTTCAGCGCATGTTCGTAGATCGCGGCGCTGGCGTCCTGTAGATAATTGGACCGGATCACGGTGGTGTTGCGCCCGGTATTGCCGCCGCCCAGCCAGCCGCGTTCCAGTACCGCAACATTGCGGATGCCGTGCTGCTTCGCCAGGTAGTATGCCGTCGCCAGCCCGTGCCCGCCGGCCCCGACGATGATCACGTCGTAGCCGGCGCGGGGCTCTGGATCGCGCCACTGCGCGGACCAGCGTCCGCCCAGCACCGCGTGCCGCAGCAACGAGAAAGCGGAGAAGCGCATCGCGCCATTGTCCACGCGATCGCTCCTGAGGCAAGATGGATTGTCGCCAATGAGCACTGGAGGGAACCGGGATGGAATGGGACTACATTATTGTCGGTGCCGGCTCCTCCGGCTGCGTGCTGGCCAATCGCCTGACCGAGAACCCGGCAACCAAGGTGCTGCTGCTGGAGGCCGGGCCGAAGGACGACAATTTCTGGATTCCCGATCCCGGTCGGCTTCAACAAGCTGCTCAACCACACGCGCTACAACTGGTGTTTCGCGACCGAACCGGAAGACAATGTGCTCGGCCGCTCCATCCCGATCCCGCGCGGCAAGACGCTGGGCGGCTCCAGCTCCATCAACGGCATGCTGTACGTGCGCGGCAACCCACTCGACTACAATACGTGGTCGCAGTTCGGCAATCGCGGCTGGTCGTATGAATCCGTGCTGCCCTATTTCCGCAAGTCGGAGCATTTCGAGGGCGACGGGGACGAAACCCGGGGCAAGAACGGGCCGCTGAACGTCGCTTACATGATCGAAAACCACGAAATCTGTGACGCTGTCATCGATGCCGCGACGCGGGAGGGCTATCCGCCGTAACCCGGACTACAATAACGGTCATCAGGAGGGTTTCGGCTACTACCAGGTGACGCAGAAGAACGGCCGGCGCTGGTCCACCGCGCGCGCCTTCCTGGATCCCGCCCGCCACCGCCCCAACCTGCGGGTGGAAACCGAGGCCCACGCCACCGGCATCATCCTGGACGGAAAGCGCGCCGTCGGGGTGCGCTATGTGCAGCACGGGCAGCCGCAGGAGGCGCGCTGCGGCGCCGAGGTGCTGGTCGCCACCGGAGCGGTGAAGTCACCGCAACTGCTGGAATTGTCCGGCATCGGCCA
The DNA here is from genome assembly GCA_963810715.1 of uncultured Pseudomonadota bacterium. Lineage (GTDB taxonomy): Bacteria > Pseudomonadota > Alphaproteobacteria > Acetobacterales > Acetobacteraceae > DATDIC01. The sequence continues at coordinate 246,523 of CAWEOZ010000013.1, forward strand.
GCCGGACCTGCTCGCCTCGCTCGGCATCGCCGTGAAGCACGAGCTGCCCGGCGTGGGCGAGAACTACCGCGACCATTTCGCGCCGCGCCTGAACTGGCGGGTCAAGCTGCCGATCACGCTCAACGAGCAGACGCGCGGCCTGAACTTCGCCAAGGAGATCGCCAAATATTTTCTGTTCCACCGCGGCATCCTGACCTACACCGCCGGCATCGTGTATGGTTTCGTCCGCACCCGGCCGGAGCTGGAAGAGCCCGACGTGCAATATCATTTCGCGCACGCCAGCTATCCCACCGCCGCCACCCGCATCCTGGACCGCGAGCCGGGCATGACCTTCGGCGTCTATCAGTGCCGCCCGGAATCGCGTGGGACGATCCATGCCCGCTCGTCCGACCCGCTGGCGAACCCGGTGATCCGTCCGAACTTCCTGGGTGAGGAGCTGGACCGGCAGACGGTTGTCGCGGCCATGAAGATCGGCCGGCGGATCATCGAAAATCCCGTCATGGACCGCTATCGTGCCTACGAAATGAACCCGGGTCCGGAGGTGCAGACCGACGACCAGTGGCTCGATTTCGCCCGCCGCAACGGCCAGACCACCTATCACGTGGTCGGCACCTGCAAGATGGGCCAGGACCGGATGGCGGTGGTGGATGACGAGTTGCGCGTCCATGGCATCGACGGCCTGCGTGTCATCGACGCGTCGATCATGCCGACCATGGTTTCCGGCAATACCAATGCGGCGGTGATCATGATCGCCGAAAAGGGTGCCGACATGGTGAAGCAGGCTGCGCAGCGGGCCCCGCGGGTCGCCGAAAAGGTGGCTGCGTGAGCCTACGGTGCCTGAATCATCACGCAGTTGGTGCGGCCGGCGAGCAGGCAATCCTCCAGCGCCGCCTTGGCGTGCAGCTCCCGCACCAGGAACAGCCCGATGACAATCAGCAGCAGGGTGACCGCGACGGCGCCCAGGCTGGCGGTCTGGCGATCCGCCTCTTCCTGCCGCTCATCAACCCAGCCGTATGTGCTCGAAGCCGCGCATATGCTGAATCTAGTCCACCACCGGGTTCTGGACAAAGCGCAATTGCGTTCTTTGGCCTCAGGACAACCCACGGCACGGTGATGTCGCGCCAGGCGGTCGTGCATCTGTCCCAGGATGTTGCCTGGAAAGCACTGATCAGCCGGATCGGGCGCCCGCGGCTGGCAATCGAGCGTGGTCGCAGCCCATATGAGGCGCTGATGCGGGCCATCGCCCACCAGCAGCTTCATGGCACCGCGGCGCGCGCGATACTTGCGCGGTTCGATGCGCTGTATCCCGGCGGGGTGTTTCCGAAGCCCGAGCAGGTGCTGGCAACTTCGGAGGCTGCGCTGCGCGGCTGCGGCTTTTCCGGATCCAAGATCGGCTGCCTGCGCGACATCAGCGCCCGCGCCCTGGATGGCACGGTGCCCACGCGGCGCCAGGCGGCACGGCTGTCGGACGCCGAGCTGATCGAGCGGCTGACCAGTATCCGTGGCGTCGGCCGCTGGACCGTGGAGATGCTGCTGATCTTCACCCTCGGCCGGCCGGACGTGCTTCCGGTGGATGATTTCGGCGTGCGCGACGGATATCGCGCGCTCTACTCGCTGGACGAGCAGCCGAAACCGCGGGAGCTGGCGGCGATCGGCGAGGCTTGGGCGCCATTTCGTTCATTCGCGGCATGGTACCTGTGGCGCGCGTCGGATGAGGCGAAGCAGGTGAAGCAGCCTACCTCGCGCGCATGATCCGCTGTTGCGGACGAGGGAGGCATCGGGGCGGGTTGGAGTGAAACCAAAAAGCCACCTTCGAACAACCATCGCTGGTGGCTGCCACCGGGCCGTGCTATCCTGTTCGTGCCAGTCCTTGAAGGAGAGGCAGATGATCAAGCACATCGTACTCGCGCTGGCGGTACTCTGCGGCATTTCGGGCGCCACGCTGACCGTCGCCGGCCTCACCGCCCAGTCGGCCGCCGCCTGCGATCAAACTCACACAACGTGACGTGTAGCAGCCAGGGAGGCTACGTGCCTCCCTGGTGTTGCCGCTATGTCGGCAGTTTCAGCGCCGTCTGCTCCAGGTAGGGCCGCATGCAGCGCGTCCGCATCCTTTTGTGCGTGCGACGCCGCCGCATCCGGCGCGATGCCGCTGTTCAGGATCGCCTGCACCTGATCCTCCATCGCCTTGCGCACCGGCACGGTCTTGTAGGTGGCGAACCAACCCCGGCCGTAGCGATTGAGCTGGTCCAGTGCGACCCCGGCGTCCGGGTTCCTGGTCATGTAGTCCTTCATTTCCGGCAGATCGTAGGCGCCGCGATTGGGCGCGAAGTATCCGGTGAACCGGCTCCACTGGCCGGAAATATCCGGGCTGGTCAGCCATTTGATCAGCGTCCACGCCGCCGCTTGCCGTTCCGCTGAGTTGCCCACCGGAATGATCAGGCTTCCGCCGCCCACTGGTGCCGCGTTCACCACGTTCTTCGGCACGAACGCCACGCGGTATGGCTGCTTCATGTTGTCACGTACGAAACCAAGCGCCCCGGTGGACAGCATCATCATCCCGGCGCGGCCGGAAAAGAACGCCGCCGTGGTGCCGTTCGGGTCGAGTACGCCCGGCGGCATGACCTTGTGCTTGTGCACCAGGTCATGGATGAATTGCAGTGTCGCGACCGTGGCTGGCTCGGTGTAATAGACTTGGCCGCCATAGCTGGTGTCGTAGTACTGGCCGCCGTTGGACATTGCCAGGGTCGAGGTCAGCCAGCCGCAGTAATCGTAGCTGTTCGGCCACACTATGCCCCATTTGTCGGCGCCCGGCTTGGACAATTTGCCGGCAGCGTCCACCCAGTCCTGCCAGGTCACCGGCGGCTTGTCCGGGTCCAGACCGGCATCCTTGAACGCCTGCACGTTATAGAACAGCAGCGGCGTGGAGTTCTGGAAGGGCACCCCGAACACGTGCCCCTGATCGGTGGCGTTCAGCGCCAGCGACGGCCAGAACTGCGCCATGAAGTCCGTTCGGCGTGCCGCCGTCCTTGGCGATCAGCTCGTCGAGCGAAATCGCCGCATTGTCGATGACATATTCGCGGATGAAATTGGCTGACATGATTGCCGCGGCAGGGGGGCGCCCGGCCTGGATCGCGGCGCGCGTCTTCATGTTGGTGTCGTCATAGCTGCCGGTATAGACCGGCGTCACCTTCACGCCCTGCTGCTGGCCGTTGAAGACTCCGATCAGCCGCTGCATCTCGGTGGCCAGCTTGCCCTGCACCGGCACCGGAAAGAACATGTCGATCTCGGTGGCCGCCCGGGCACGTGAAACGATTCCGACCGATGACAAGGCAACAGCCGCGCCCACGGCGGTCCGTCGAGTGATCTGCATGAAGCCCCCTATCCCTTAAGACCTGAAAATACGAACGAACTCACGAAGCGTCGCTGGAACAGCACGAACACCAGCAGCAGCGGCCCCGCCACCAGAACGGTGCCGGCGGCCAGCACGCCCCATTCGCCGCCCGCTTCCGAACCTGAGGCAAACGACGCCAGCCCCACCGTCAGCACCTGCCGGTCCGGCGATGACACCGCCATCAGCGGCCACAGGAACTCGTTCCAGTGAAACGTCACGGAGACGATGGCGAACGCGATCAGGCTCGGCCGTGCCAGCGGTATCAGCACGTGGCGTATCAGCGCGAACAGGCCGGCGCCGTCCAGCATCGCCGCTTCCTCGAAATCGCGTGGGATGGCGCGGAACGCCTGCCGCATCAGGAACACGCCGAAGGCGGACGCGAAATACGGCGCCATGATGCCGGGCAGCCGGTCGTACAGTCCAAGTGCAACGATGGTGGTGAGGTTGGGGGCGATCAGCAGCGTGGGCACGAGCAGAAGTTGCAGCAGGAACAATACGAATAGCGTGTCCCGCCCGCGGAATCGCATCCGCGCGAAGGCGTAGCCCGCCATCGTGATGGTGACGAGCTGCACCGCGAGGATTCCGGCGCACACGAGCACGGTGTTGATATACCAGGTGGGAAAGTCGCCGCTCTGCCAGGCATCGACATAGTTGCCAAGTCCCAGCTCGCCGTGCGGCCATAGCGCGGCGATATCCGCCGGCACGCCGGGCCGCAGCGACGCCACCGCCATCCAGGCGAACGGTACCGCCCAGATCGCCGCAGCCACCGCCGCAACCAGTCCACTGGAAAGGCGTGCGATCTTACGATTCATAGTGTATCCCGCGCTCCATCGAGCGCAGCGAGGCGACGGTCAGGCTCAGCAGCACCGCTACGCTGATCACGGTCGCCGCTGCGGCCAGGCCGGCGTCGTGGTTCTGCTCCGCCTGCTGGTAGATGTAAAACAGCAGCAGATTGGTGGAATCCGAAGGGCCGCCCTGCGTCACCGTAACCACCTGATCCACCTGCACCAGTGCGTTCACGAGAGCCATCGGCAGCACGAACCCGAATGTCGGGCCGAGCATTGGCAATGTCACGTGACGGAACCGTGACAACGCGCCGGCCCCGTCGATGCGGGCGGCGTCCAGCAGCTCCGCCGGTACGCCGGCGAGGCCGGCAAGAAAGAACAGCATGTAATAACCGGTGTTCTTCCACACCGTGATCGCCGCCACCGCGCCCAGTGCCAGTGACGGCGAGCCGAGCCAGTTCACCGCGCGCAACCCGAGCGGTGCCAGATACCAGTCGAGCAGCCCCTCGCCGGGCAGAAAAACGAAGGTGAACAGCGCCGCCGCGGCCACCAGCGGGATCAGCAGCGGCAGCACGACCAATGTCCGCAGCGTCATCGTGAACAAGGTTGTCTCGCGCAGCCGCAGCGCGAAGCCGAGCGCCAGGATCACCGACGGCACGATGGTGCCGGCCGCGTAAACCAGATTATTCCAGCTCGCCCGGCTGAAGTGCGGGTCGGCGAACAGCCGCGCATAGTTGCCGACGCCCCAGCTCGCTGCGCGACCGAAGGCCTGGTCGACAAACGATCGTTCCAGGACCTGGATCAGCGGCCAGTAGGTGAAAGCGAACAGGAACACCAGCGACGGGACCAGCAGCAGCCAAGGCTGCCAGTTCCATCGCGGGCCCGCGCACATCCCCCGCGTGACCCGAACCATGCTCCAGGCCGCGACCACTCCGTCCCCCTGCGTCCGCAATCGCCAGTATGCCGTCCGCGCGGAGCCGCGGGGAGGGGGGACAGCTACCAGATACGGCGGAGCGGCACTTCCTCAGGCACGATCACCTTGCCGATCGGCCACAGTGCCAGCGCCGTCAGCTTCAGGTGCGCCCAGGCGAACGGGATGCCGATGATGGTGATCGCCAGGACCACCGCCGCGACCAGGTGGCCTAGCGCCAGCCACCAGCCGGCGAGCACGAACCAGATGATATTGCCGATCATTCCCAGTGGCCCGGTGCCGATATCCTCGTAGCCGGTCACCAGCTCGCGCCGCACCGCGCGGTGCCCGAACGGCAGCAGCGTGTAGAACGCAATGTTGAATGCCGCACGCGCCCACGGGATGCCGACGATCGTCACGACCATGATCAGCGCGGCGACCAGCCAAGCGAGCGCCATCCACAGCCCGCCGGTGATGATCCACAACAGGTTCAGCAGCAGGCGAATCAGCGACATTGCCGCCTCCTTATCGCGTCCGGTCGTCGCCGAGGTCGCGGAAGCCGCGGCGCAGCTCGAACTCGTTCGACACCACCAGGGCTTCGGCGTGTGCCAGTCGCCGTTCCAGCGTAGCGAACCGGTCGCGCAGCCCGTGCAGCGTGCCGCCCGGATCGCCGCGCATGCCGCGCCAGAACGATTCCTCGGTCGCACTGGCAAACAGCGTCGGCGGCTTGGGTTTCAGCACCAGCGCAAAGGCGACGTAGGCGACGATTGCCGGAAGGAAGAAGAAGATCAGGAACACCACGGCAACGAGCCGCACCAGCATCGGCTCGGTGCCCATATAGTCGGCAATCCCGGCACAGACGCCGGCGATCCAGGCCCGCTCCTTGTCGCGGAACACCCGGGTGCGGTCCCACGGTGAGCGCCCGCCCGAGATGTGCCCGACCTGGATCGCCCCATGGGCCGCGGCGCCAGCGTTCGCGGTTCCAGCCTGGCGCGCTCATCGCGTTGCTCCCGTCCAGGGCTCGGCGGTGGCTTTGCTGCGCCATCCCGGTGCTTCCGAATCCAGTATCCGTTCCAGGCTGTCCACACGCTGCTCCATCTGGCGCGCGGTTTCATACAGATCGGCCAGCACCCGTTCCTGATCGCGCGACAGCATGCGGGCGGTGCGCCAGCGCGTGGCGTAGTGCGCGACGATCCAGATCGGTGCGACGACGACCAGGAACAGGATGCCCAGCAGCGTGCCCATGATGTGCATCTCAGGTCCGCGCGGGTTGCGGCGCGGTGGTCGGAGGGATGCGGTTTCCCAGCCGGGCCTTCAGCTTGTCCAGCGCCTCCTGCACCGAGGAGTCGGCCTCCATCCGGGCGAATTCCTCATGCAGTTCGGGTTGCCGGCCGATATCGAACGCCTCCACCTTGCCCTCGGCTTCGTCCAGTGCCCGCTCCACCTGCTCGAACCTGGCGAACGCGTCGGTGATCCGTTCGTCATAGAGCCTGGTTTTCAGCTTCAGTCGGTTCGCTGCGGTCTTGTGGCGTGCGATGAGCGAGCGCTGGCGGGTCTTGGCGTCGTTCAGCTTCGTCTGCAGCTTGCTGATATCTTCGTTTTGCCGGTTCAATGCCTCGACAAGCTGGGTCAGTTGCATCTCCAGCTCACCCAACGTCTGGGTCACGCGCGCCTTGGCGTGCAGCGCGCCTTTCGCCAGGTCGTCGCGTCCGCGGGTGACCGCCAGTTCGGCCTTGCGCTCCCACTCCTCCTCCTCGCGCTTCAACCCGGCGACGCGCCGCTCCAGCTCCTTGCGTTCGGCGATGCTCCGTACCGCACTGGAGCGGACTTCGACCAGCGTGTCCTCCATCTCCTGGATGATGAGGCGGATGATTTTCTCGGGGTCTTCGGCCCGCGCCAGGATCGAGTTGAGGTTGGAGTTCACGATGTCGGAGAGGCGCGAAAAGATGCCCATGGCGTCGTTTCCTTGGAGTTCGCCGGTCGTGGTGCATCAGGCGTGCCAGGAGCGAACCCGTTGTTTTGGTGCTGTAAGCGGTAGGGTGCCTGGTGATATATTCCATAATATGGTAAATCCCACCGCATAAACATGGCTATTCCCGCCACCCCTCCAACCCCGGTCGGGCATAGCCCCATCTTCCTTGAGATGCTGGCTCATGTGTCGCGCCTTGCCCCGCTCGATCGTCCTATCCTGATCGTCGGTGAGCGCGGCACCGGCAAGGAGTTGATCGCCAACCGTCTTGCCTATCTCTCTCCTCGCTGGGATCGCCCCTTCATCAAGCTCAACTGTGCGGCGCTGCCGGAGGCGTTGCTGGATTCAGAGCTGTTCGGGCACGAGGCCGGCGCATTCACCGGCGCTGTCCGCCGGCGCGCGGGACGCTTCGAGGCGGCTGACGGGGGCACCTTGCTCCTTGACGAGATCGCCACGGCCTCGCTTGCCGTGCAGGAGAAAATCCTCCGTGCGATCGAATACGGTGCCTTCGAACGGGTGGGGGGCAACGAAACCTTGTCCGTCGATGTGCGGGTCATCGCCGCCACCAATGCCGATCTGCCGTCGCTGGCGGCTGCGGGCCGGTTCCGGCCTGATTTGCTCGACCGGCTGGCGTTCGATGTGGCGCTGCTGCCGCCCTTGCGGGAGCGGCGCGAGGACATCGACCTGCTCGCCGATCATTTTGCCACCCGCATGACGGCGGAGTTGAAGCGCCCCTATTTCGCCGGGTTCGCGTCGGAAGCGAGGATAGCTCTGGCGGCCCATCCCTGGCCCGGCAACGTGCGCGAGCTGCGCAACGCCATCGAACGCAGCGTCTGCCGGCTTGGGCAGCCGGATCAGCCGCTGCAGGAACTTGTGCTGGATCCGTTCGGCGGGCCGTCCGCGCCCCCGGCGTCTCCGCCGGCTGCTGCCGCAAGGCCGTCTTCGGTCTCCACGGATTATCGGGATGCGGTGCGCACGTTTGAGGTGGGGCTCTTGCGCAAGGCGCTGGCCGACGCGCGCTTCAACCGCCGGCGCGCGGCCGATGCCCTCGGTCTTACGTACGACCAGCTTCGGCACTTGCTGAAGACGCACGGACTGGCGCGCCAGGGGCCGGAAGCGTAACGTATGAAAGCAGTAACGTTATGGACGTGGTCCGTTCCGCTCAACGATGGAATCGTTGCCGGCGCATCACAATGATACCTTATTTACATTGCAAACGGGTGGAACGCCATGGAACACCGCGTGGGAAAGGGGCTTGCATGCTCGAATCGCGTTCGCGCCTGAGTCGCTCCGGCATCGTCTTCGCTGTTGCCGTATGTACGGGACTATCACCTGCTATCGCTCAACCCGCAGCTTCGGCGGCCGATCTGATCGCCACCGTGCTGCCGGAGGCCGTCAACATCTCCGTCACCAACGTCGAGAAAACGCCCGTGGTGGCCGGCAACATGGAAAGCCATCCCTCCGTCAAGCAGGAGAAGGCGGAGGCCGCTGGTTTCATCATCGACCCGTCCGGCGTTATCGTTACGAACCGGCACGCCGTCGCGGATGCGGCGGATATCACCGTCATCCTGCATGACGGGACACGCCTGGGGGCCACGGTGCTGGCGTCAGCGACGCAGAGCGACATCGCCTTGCTGCAGGTTCATGCGGATCGTCCCCTGCCAGCGGCGAGGTTCGGCGACAGCGACAAGATGCGCCCCGGCGATCCGGTGTTTCTGATCGGCAATCCGTTTGGCCTTCAAAGCACTGTCACGTCGGGTATCGTCAGTGCGGTTGATCGCAATACAACTCAGAGCGAATCCACGTCGTTCATGCAGATCGACGCTCCCCTCAACCGCGGCAACTCCGGCGGCCCGGTGTTCAACGCGAAGGGCGAGGTGATTGCGGTCGGCACGGCGCTGCTGAGTGCCAGCGCGGACAGCGGATCGGTCGGGCTCGGCTATGCCATTCCGGCCAATGATGTGCGATTCGTGGTGGACCGGCTGCGCGCCGACGGTCATTTCAGCCAGGGCTGGATCGGTGCTTACGTGCAGCCGGTCAACGCGGACATTGCCGCCGCTGTCGGCCTGGCAAAGCCCGCCGGCTCCATCGTGGTTGCAGTCAGCAACGACACGCCGGCGGCGCATGCCGGATTGAGTGTTGGCGATGTCATCCTGAAGGTCGGCGATAAGGCGGTCGATGAACCACGTATGCTGAACCGGGATATCTCCGAGAGCGGCGTCGGCAGTACGATTGTCCTCGCCGTCTGGCGCGACGGGGCGCTGCAGGCGATGCCGGTTGTGGTTGGCCAGTCACCTCCTGATCAGGGGGCGACGAAGATCGTCCGCCAGCAGGGCCCGCAGCAGCGGCCCCGGATGCGAGGGGATCTGGGACTGGTGGTCGGTCCGATCACCGACGATATCTGGCGCAAGCTTGGCCTGACGGGGCCTCCGCGCGCGGGGGTTGCCGTGAACGAGGTGGTGGCAAACAGCGTTGCCGCCGACCGGGGGATTGCGCCGGGATCGCTGATTCTGAATGTCGATCGCCAGCCAGTGGCATCATCGTCTGACCTGCAGCAAAGTATCGAAGCCGCGCGAAACGAGCAGCGACGATTCATCCTCGTTCTGATCCAGGACCAGCAGGGGTTGCACTGGGTGCCGCTGCCGCTGCCGGCATGAGGGGAGCATCAGATATTTGGCCGGCGGCATTGCCGCGATTGGGAAGGGGATTCCGAAACGGGGTACACGTTTCGGTGTCGCTGCGGAAACGTTTGGGAACCCGGGCCGTCCGGCGGGTCCAGGTTGCCGACGGCCGCGCGAGCCGGTATTTAGACTGGGCCATGTCTGCTCCTGACATGAAAGGCCGCGTATCATGAAATTGACGGGCTTACTGACGTGTGTGCTTCTTGGCGTCGCGGCGTTCGCCGGTACCCCGGCGTCCGCGAACACGTGCCAGGCTGGGGGAATGACCTGCCCGACAAGCATGCCCATCGACGGATACTGCCAGTGCACATCGCACGGCGTTACGAGCGACGGTACGGTGGTCCGCGTTTCCAAACCTTCGCCGCCTCGGCATCCGGCGGGGCCGGACTGCCGCGCGACGCCTCAGGCGGCTGGCTGCCCGCACCCCTGAAGCTGATACCGGCCGGCAGGGCAGTTATTGGGCCGGGCGTGCGAGGGATCAGCGGTAGCCGGCTTCTGCTGAGCCCTTCAACGTAGGCACGACAGGTCAGGCGATTGCCGTAGTAGTTGCAGGAGACACGGCGGCGGCGCCGACACCGCCCGCGACCGAGACGCCGACCTGCGGACTGCGCTTGCCATGGAAATGCCCGAGCGCGTCAAAGCGCGCCAGCACGCGCGAATCCGGTAACTTCTGGAATAATACAGCGATGGAAGCTTCTTCTCCTCGCTGAACGCTGAACGCTGAACGCTGAACGCTGAACGCTGAACGCTGAACGCTGAGCGCTGAACGCCGAGCGCGGTGCTGGCCGCTGACATGGGGGCGGATGAAGGGCAAGCTGCTGAGGCACGTTGTTCCCGGTCCGCGCCAGTTCACCGTTGCCACCCGGCCGCTGCCAGCGCTGCCGCAGGCCGCCGCTGACCATCCTCGGCACGGGGTCGCTTGCGGAACGGAATAGCTGGGGGCATAGTGCAGTTCAGTAATAAACTACGACGGATGGATGCTCGAGCCGCCCTGCCTCGGGGCCCACGCTGTGCCTTCGTGGGTTCTGATGCAGTTCCGGCGGGCGTGCAGGCGCGCTGCCGTCATAATATCAAGGGGGGCCCGATGACACGCCGGCACCGAGTTCTGGCCGCATTGGCGGTGATGCTGGGGATGGCCTACGCGCTGCCGGCTTATGCCGGTCACGATTTCACTCTCAGCAAGTCGGTCGCCGACGGCACCTTCACGCTGCACAACAACACCAGCGACCTGTTTGTCGATGAACTCGTGGTCGGCGGCCTCGGCGCCACTGCCGGCACCACCCGGTCAGGCTGGCAGGCCACGGCATTCTTCTTCAGCGATCCGCTGAATTGCCAGGGCGGCACAGGCTTCGATTACACCAGCGGCTTCTGCTACAAGCTGACCGACGCCTCGATCGGAACGCCGATCGGCGCCGGCGCAGAGATGTTCACCTACGACTCCTCGTTCGACGACCAGTCGCTGCCCTCCAACTTTTTCGTCCTGTTCACCAACAGCGTCGGCACCGCGTATGCCTGCTCCGGCACCACCCACACCGGATGCGATCTGCCGATGCCCGAGCCCGCGCCGATCGCCGTGTTCATCATCCCGCTGCTCGGCCTTGCCGCCATGATCCGCAGGCGCGCCTGACGCCGATCCCGAATGAAGCCGGCTCCGGCAACGACACGGGAGCCGGCACAGCCCGCTCGACGCCTGAAAAACGAACCAACGAGGGGAAGGAGACTGTAACCATGCCGGCCAGAAAACATCGATTATTCCGCCGTCTTCTGACGATCGGCGCCGTCGCCGCCGCGCTGATCGGCTGGAGCCGGCCCAGCGAGGCACGCATCACCTCGATCGTCATTGATTCGACCAGTACCCGTCTCCGGGGCTCCGATCCCCTATCAGACCTTCCAAGGCCGGATCTTCGGCGAACTCGATCCGACCGATCCACACGACGCGGTCATTCAGGACATCGCGCTGGCGCCGAAGGACGCGAACGGCAAGGTCACATACATCGCGACCTTCGCGCTCACCACGCCGCTCAACCCGGCCCAGTCCAATGGCCTGCTGATCTATGAGGTGTCCAACCGCGGCAGCAACCCGATCCCGGCCGCGAGCGCGCTCGTCTCCGGCGCCTCCTACCTGGTCAGCGGCTGGCAGGGTGACCTGCTGTCGCAATGCACGACGCCCTATCCCTGTGTCTCGCTCTCCACTCCTTATACCGGTGGCAACCAGGTGATCCAGGTGCCGGTCGCCCACAACACTGACGGCTCGACGCTCACCGGACCGGTGTACGGGCACATTGCGAACGCCAGCGGCAGCACGGCGCAGATGATCATCTTCTCAGCGCCGGTCCCGTACAAACCGCTGAGCATGGACACGACCAAGACGCAGCTCTGGAGCCTCGCCTCGCAGACCACCACCGGCGTGGATGGGCCGAAGACACCGATCGCAAGCAATGCCTGGGCCTGGGCCGATTGCCGTGCCACGCCGTTTCCCGGCACGCCCGATCCGACCCGCATCTGCCTGCAGAACGGCTTCAACTCGAACCTGCTGTATGAGATGGTGTTCACGGCGAAGGACCCGCTGGTGCTTGGCGCCGGCTTCGCGGCGACCCGCGATGCGATCTCTTTCTTCCGCTTCTCCTCCGCCGATGACAACGGCACCGCCAACCCGATCAGTGGCCAGATCACGAAGGCCATCATGATTGGCGTGTCGCAGTCCGGCGGTTTCATCCGCAGCGGGATTTTCTTCGGCTTCAACCAGGATGAATCCAATCGGAAGCTGACCGAAGGCGCGTGGTCGCTGATCAACGGCGGCCAGCTCAATTTCAATGTGCGGTTCGGCCTGCCTGACGTGCTCGGCGAACTCTATATGATGCGTGAGGAAGCGCCCGTGTGGTGGGCGGATTATCCGAACCCCGCCCGCGGCTTCGGGCCGGCCAGCCTGCTCGATCGCTGCAACGCGACCAATTCCTGCCCGCAGATCATGGAGAGCTTCGGCTCGGTGGAGTTCTACACCGGGAAATTTGCGCCTGATCTGATCGGGATGACCGCCCACAACGACATCCCGCTACCCGCGAACGTGTATCGCTACTATCATCCCGGCACCACTCACGGCGGCGGCTCCGGTGGCTTCACCTACAACGCCAATCCACCACCCGCGAGCAACTGCAATTTCCCAGCCAATCCCAATCCGGAATCGGACACCAACAACGCCCTGCAGGACGATTTCATTGCCTTCATCATGAACGGCACGCCGATGCCGCCCAGCGTGTATCCCAGGCTGAGCCAGGGGCAACTCGTGCCGGCAACCAAAAGCGCGGAAGGATTTCCCACCGTGCCCGGCTATCCGTTCGGCGGGAACGGGCTGTGGCGCGTGCTGGTCTATGATTTCGGACCATTCGTAAACTACATGCAGCAGACCGGCTACGCCACGATCCAGCCGCCGGACATCACGGCGGTGCTTCCGGCCTACGCGCCGAAGGTGAACTCGGACGGCAACGAGCCGGTCGGCGTCGCCTCGGTCAACTACCAGGCGCCGCTCGGCACCTACACCGGCTGGAACACCATCGCAGCCGGCATCTACAAGGGTCAGCAGTGCAACCTGTCGGGATCCTACTTCCCCTTCAAGGAGACCAAAGCCGAGCGCCTCGCCGCGGGCGATCCACGACCCTCCCTGGAAGAGCGCTACGGCACTCATGCGGGCTTCGTCTGCGTAGTGACCGCGGCGGCGAACAAGAACGTCAGCCAACGCTTCCTCCGCTCCTCGGCGGTGGCGACGCTGATCGCGCAGGCATCGTCATCCAACGTGCTGACCGACATCACGCCGACGCCGGCTGACCAGAATCTCGCCACCTTCCTCTGTTCAGTCCGCCAGATCGCCATGAACTAGGATACCGATTTCAACCCTGCTCCGGGCCCTGACGATCGGAAGCCGGCGCAGACACGGTGACCGCGGATGCGCAATCAGTACCTGCGCATCCGCGGCGCCCGCTGCTTCGCGACGCGCAATCTGGCCGGATGCCGATGGGGTCTCGCGACCGCTTCCGGCGCGCCGCCAAGTCATGACATATTTAACTTCTCATTCTTCCGAACGAGATTCGAACAGAGCCGCCATAGATCGACCGTTTCAGGCCGCGGCTGTTGGAGATCATCTATCGCGTGCTTTAGGTGAAACGCATGCCCTGACAGATACACTACCCAGTCCGGTGGGGGGATGTCGTGTCGCCTTCAATAAGACTCAGGCCTGGAGCTTGTGGAAAGTGGCGGTGATTACCTTTTCAAGTGCCGCCACTATATGCTGGCGGCCGGCTTCGGCGTCTTCTGGGTCAGCATAAGATAGAGTGGCGCCCGGAGCGCCGTGCCCATTGGTTATGCTGAACCCATGCACAAGCGCGTTGCCTATGTTCATCAGTTGGACGCGTGCATCAACCTTAATCATCTTGTTCACCTATTCATTCAGCAGGCGACGGGATTTAAGGCATATCAGGCCGATGAGTCACTACCAAATCCTAAGTCGGGAAATATAATAACATTCTATGCACCCTATTGCCACACGTGTCGAAAAATAACGGTCCATACGTAATAAAAACTACCCTGGCCGTTACGGCCGGGCGGGTTGTGAAACGGATGAAGGTTTGGGCGATTAAGAAGTCGCGGCAGCCATCTCCGCCTTCGTGTCGGCGGACGATTCCGAGAGCTGGGGACTATTGCCGATTATTGAGCATCTTTCCTGACGCATCCCACTCCCTGCGCCTGCCGTGGTTGCGACTCAAGTGGCAAAGCCGGCAACGTGCCGGCGCCGACGATGATGAGCACTATGTCTACGCCATAGCGCTATGACGGCTGCGGTGCAGGGGGGGCTTCAGGAGGCAAATCATCGAGAATCCGGCCCCCCTCGGCATGATCGGAGTATCGTCCGGCGGGAATTTGCCGCGCGGACCGCGAATGCCGCTCGGGTCGCACCTCCTTTGGCTTCGATCATACTTATCCGCAACGAGGTGACCGAAGGCATCGCCGGCCAGTATGTGGAAATCTACCATTTCGCCGATGGCCAGGTGGACGTGCGATGGAAGGGCCTGTCCCTGCCCTACGCGGTGTTCGACAAGGAGCAGCGCGTAAACCAGGCGGAGGTGGTAGAGAACAAGCGCCTTGGCGCGGCACTGGCGTTCGTCAAGGCCCGGCGGGACGCGCCGAAGCCACCACCCAAGGTGAAGACTGCGAGCGAGGCGGGCGGCTATGTACGGACCGGGCGGAAATCAGGCCGGAGACCATGGCTCGTGCCTGAGACGACATCAACGGCCCGCATAATGGTTCCGCCGTCAGACGCCGGCCTCAAGGCCGCCGCCCCAGGCGGCCCGCTTCGCGGCGTTGGGCCTTGACCCCGGCGTCCAACGACGAGGGCGCTGCTAGTGCCGTCGACGGATCAGTCCGCTGCCATCCTCGCGGAGGCGGTGCACGAAACGAGCCGGCCGGACATTTCTACTTTGGGGACACAAGGACATTTCTACCTGGTTGCAACAGCGGCGCGCTTGATGCACGTGATCACACTGTGACCTGTCCGCCGTAGACATAGTGAGCGCCAAGCTCAGCGTTATGAGCGCAACCGAAGCAGCGACGGGTCAAGCTGAATTTTGTCTGGCAAGATGGCAGCTGTTCCCGTCCCTATCCGGTCAACGACTGCAAAGGGGACCCCGTTCTCGTGCAGCAACACTCCGACCACCCGGACGGGTTCCGGATAGTCTGGAACACGCAGTAAAAGGATCACCGCATGTCGGTGCCCTGACGTGGGGCTATTGTCGGTCATCCGGATTTCCTTGCCAGCGTAGCAGGGCGGCGCCGAGCCACCTGACATGTGATTTCCGCCGGCGGTTTGCAGGGCTCATCGACAACGCGAAGGCGCGTGCTCCCCGTGGTTCTGAGTGGCCCCCCACCCTGCGCCAGGGTCATGCGGATTAGCACGTGATAATCCAGTTTATTCGGTGCTGGGCTCTCACTCGAAGAAGTCTTCATCGACCTTCTTGATGTGGAGCACTTCCTCGACCCGGCAGCCCACATCATAGCGGATCATCAGTCTAGCAAGTTGCTGTCCGTCGATCAGCACGATCCGTTTGCTGAGGAATTCCGCCGTCTCCCGTGCCGAGGGTGAGAAGGCCGAAGTAGTGACGAACAAGCCCTTTGTGGCCTTGTGACGATCCAGGCTTCCAAAAAAATCGCGGATGGCCCCGGCACCGATGTTGTTGCCGTCAGCGTAGCGCTTCGCTTGGATGTAAACGCGATCCAGGCCGAGTGCATCCTGATCAATGACGCCATCGACGCCATCATCACCGCTGCGCCCGAGCGCGCGTCCGGCTTCGGTCGCCGAACCTCCGTAACCCATCTTCAGCAACAGGCTCACAATCAGCCGCTCGAAGAACGCTGGCGGCGAAGCATAGATACGATCAAGCAGATCCTGTCCGAGCGCGGCCTCAATCTGCTTGTGGACCGTCCGCATTACTTCGTCGGGCGTCTCGTGGGATTTTTCGAGGACCTCTTCCGCCTGGCTTTGCTCCGAATCCGAGCCTTGGGCGGTTTTTTCCGTGAACTGCCGGAACTCAGCAAACTGCTTGAGGAAAGTGTTGTCGATCCGCTGGGGACGCGACGCCATCACCTGCCGGCCCCGATCCGTGATGCGAAAGTAAGCGCGACGTGTCAGCTCGATCAGGCCCGCCTTGCTCAGGTAAGTTTTCGCCCAATGGACGCGATTGGCGAATAGTGTCTGTTTACCGGATGGCAAAAGCTCGGCGCGCTCCTCGGGGGTAAGCCCAAGCTGTTCCGCGAGCCGCTCGACTACATCGCCGATCCTTACTTCGCCGTCTACCGCCGCCGAGAGGACATGAACCATCAGGGACTGATAATCAGGAACTGCCATGCTCATCTCTTACTATTGAAAACAGATTTTATCGATACGAAATCCCCCTTCGATCCAGCAGTTTGTGCACCTCGCGGAACCCCCCCAGCCCCCTCGCTTGACAGAACCACCCCGCTCCCCTACCCACCGCCGCTCGTTTCCGCCCGCAACCAGAGCCGCCGCCGCCATGAGAATTCGCAATAGCCTTCGGTCTGCCAAGATTCGCGACAAGAACTGTCGCGTGGTCCGTCGGCGCGGGCGCGTCTACGTCATCAACAAGAAGAACCCGCGCATGAAGGCCCGCCAGGGCTGACACGCCCGCGGCCATCCCGTCGGCGCCCCGCCCGACAATTGCCGGACCAACCCAGCGTCGCCATCTTCCTCCTGCTGCCAGGAGGAATGCGATGATCCGTCTGCCTGACCCAAAGCCGGACGTCCTCGCCCGCAAGGACGCCATCGTCGCCGGACTGCGCGCATTGCTGCCGGGCGAATCGGTAATCTCCGACCCTATCAGCGTACGCCCATACGAAACCGACGGCCTGTCCGCCTACCGCCAGCCGCCCATGGCCGTGGCATTACCCTCCACCACGGAGCAGGTCGCCGCCGTTATGCGCTTCTGCCACGAAAACGGCGCGCGCGTGGTGCCCCGCGGCGCCGGCACCTCCCTATCCGGCGGCGCCCTGCCGCTGGCCGACGCTGTGGTGCTCGGCCTGATGCGCATGAATCGCATTCTGGAGATCGACTACCGCGATCGCTTCGCTGTGGTCCAGGCAGGCGTCACCAATATCGGCATCACGCAGGCGGTAGCCGAGCACGGTTTTTTCTACGCCCCCGATCCCTCCAGCCAGCTTGCCTGCATGATCGGCGGCAACGTCAACATGAACTCGGGCGGGGCGCACTGCCTGAAATACGGGGTCACCGCCAACAACCTGCTCGGCCTGAAGATCGTCACCGCCACCGGCGAAACCCTCCAGATCGGCGGCGCCCATCTCGATGCCGCCGGCTACGACTGGCTCGGCCTGCTCACCGGCAGCGAGGGCCAGCTCGCGATCATCACCGAGGTCACGGTTCGCATCCTCCACGCGCCCGAAGGTGCGCGCGCCATGCTGGCGGCATTCCGCTCCAACGAAATCGCCGGCGCCTGCGTAGATGATATCATTTCATCAGGTATCATTCCGGTTGCACTTGAATTCATGGACCGCCCGGCCATTCACGCCTGCGAGGCCTTCGCGCACGCCGGCTACCCGCTGGATGCCGAGGCCATGCTGATCATCGAGGTCGAAGGCAGCCAGGCCGAGCAGGACGGCCTGCTGGCCCGCATCCGCGCGATCTGCGAGCGGCACGATCCGATCAGCCTGAAAGTCTCGCAATCCGCGGAAGAATCCCTGGCAATCTGGAAGGGCCGCAAGGGCGCGTTCGGCGCCATCGGACGGATCAGCCCGGACTATCTCTGCATGGACGGCACTATCCCGACCAGCCGTCTGCCCGACGTGCTTCGCCGCATCGGCGAGATGTCGGACCAGTACGGCCTCAAGGTCGCCAACATCTTCCACGCCGGCGACGGCAACCTCCACCCGCTGATCATGTTCGATGCCAATGACCCCGAAAGCATGCACAAGGCCGAAACCTTCGGCGCCGACATCCTGAAGCTCTGCGTGGAAGTGGGCGGCTGCCTCACCGGCGAGCACGGTGTCGGCGTCGAAAAGCGCGACCTGATGCCGGTCCAGTTCACGGAGACGGAACTCGACCAGCAGCGGCGCATCAAGACCGCATTCGACCCTGACTGGCTGCTGAACCCGCACAAGGTATTTCCCCTGGTTCCATCCGCCTGACCCCACCTTTGAACGCAATCTTTTCCAGCGTGGCTGCTGGTTGGTATAAGGCCGGACATGGAGCAGATTCGATGACCGCGCGGTCGCCGCGCCGCGCACCCGTCCGCCTGACCCTGCTGGCACTAGCGTTGCCGCTGCTGGCTGGCTGTGGCGGCGGTTCGCACTCCTCCCAGGCGGCGGCGGATGCGCCGGCGCAACCGGTGGAGGCCCTGTACAATAACGGCCTGGACGCGCTGAATGGCCAGCGGTTCTCGACCGCCGAGGACCAGTTCAATCTGGTCGAGCAGGACTATCCTTATTCCGCCTGGGCGGCGAAGGCGCAGCTCATGCAAGGCTATTCACAGTACCTGCAGAACCATTACACGCAGGCGATCGGCACGCTGGATCGCTATATTCAGCTTCATCCGATCAGTGCGGATACACCCTACGCTTACTACCTGCGGGCGCTCTGCTTTTACGAGCAGATCGAGGACGTGCAGCGGGACCAGCAGACCACGTCACAGGCCATGGCCGCGCTGCAGCAGGTGGTGGACCGCTACCCCGACACCGCGTACGCCCGCGACGCGAGGCTGAAGATCGATCTGGCGCGCGACCACTTAGCGGGGCACGAGATGTCGATCGGCCGCTGGTATGAGGACCAGCATCTGTATGAGGCGGCGATCGGCCGGTTCCAGCGGGTGGTCGCCGACTTCCAGACCACGAACCACGTGCCGGAGGCGCTGCATCGGCTGGTGGAGATCTATCTGCGTCTCGGGATGCGCGATTCCGCGCTGCGCACCGCGGCGGTGCTCGGCTACAACTATCCGGGCAGCCCCTGGTACGCGGACACCTATGCCGATCTTTACAATGTCGGGCTGATGAAGGGCATGCCGCCACCGACGGGGATCGGCCACGGTTTCCTCTCTCGCGCGTGGAACGCCGTTTTCTGAGCCTGTCCGCGGCATGCTGACCGCGCTGGCGATCCGCGACGTCGTGCTGATCGAAAAACTCGAACTCGGTTTCGGCCCTGGGCTCACGGTGCTGACCGGCGAAACCGGCGCCGGCAAGTCGATCCTGCTGGACAGTCTCGGCCTCGCGCTGGGTGGGCGGGCGGAGGCGGGGCTGGTACGCCCGGGCGCCGAGCAGGCAAGCGTGACCGCGTGCTTTGCCCTCTCGCCACGGCATCCGGTCCAGGAACTGCTCGCCGAGCAGGGAATCGCGCCGGAAGACGAGATCGTGCTTCGCCGTGTGCTCGCCCGCGACGGGCGGTCACGCGGGTTCATCAACGACCAGCCGGTCAGCGTGTCATTGCTGCGGCGTGCGGGTGCCTTGCTGGTGGAGGTGCAGGGCCAGCACGAGCAGATCGGGCTGGCGGATCCGGCAAGCCATGCCAGGCTGCTGGACGCGTTTGGGGTTACGCCAGATTTGCGGGAACAGGTCGCCGCGGCCTGGTACGCTTGGCGGGACAGCGTGACGGCTTTGGAGGCCGCCCGCTCCGCGATTGCCACGGCCGAGCGCGATGAAGAATGGCTGCGCCATGCCGTCGATGAGCTATGCCGGCTGGCTCCGGGGCCGGCGGAAGAGGGGCGGCTCGCGGCCGAACGCCAGCGCTTGCAGCAGAACGAGCGCCGGGCCGAGGCCATCGCCGGCGCGCTGGCGGAGCTGACTCCGCGCGACCGGCGCAGCAGTGGCCCGGGTGCAGCATTGCGGGCCTCATCGCGGGCGCTGCAACGACTGATCCCGCCCGGCCAGCCGGACGCCGTCAACCCGGCCGCGCCAGCACTGGCCGCACTGGAACGCGCCGAGGAAGCACTGGCCGAAGCCGAGACATTGCTCACGCGCCTCGCTGCCGAAGCGGATGCCGATCCAAGACTGCTGGAACAGGCGGAAGAGCGGTTGTTCGCCCTGCGCGCAGCGGCCCGCAAGCATCATGTCAGCGTGGCGGAATTGCCGGAACTGCTGGACAATCTCAGTGCCCGGCTCGCCGCACTGCAAACTGGCGCCGCCGAACTGGCTGCCCTGGAGCAGAAAACAGATCAGATGCGGCAGGCCTATGTTCGTGGTGCCACCGCGTTGTCGGAGGCGCGTCGAAGCGCCGCGGCACGGCTGGACCGGGCGGTGGCCCGGGAACTCCCGCCGTTGCGGCTGAAAGCCCGCTTCCAGGCGGCGGTCGATCATCTGGAGGAGGCGGATTGGGGGCCGGCTGGGGCGGATTCCGTGCGGTTCCTGATCGCGACCAATCCGGGGCAGGAGCCTGGGCCGTTGGCCCGGATCGCGTCCGGCGGCGAGTTGTCGCGGCTGATGCTGGCGCTGAAAGTGGTATTGGCGAGCGGGTCGCCGGTACCCACCCTGGTGTTCGATGAGGTCGATGCAGGCATCGGTGGGGCCACCGCGGCAGCGGTTGGCGATCGGCTGGCGCGGGTGGCCGAGCGGGTGCAGGTGCTGGTGGTGACCCACAGCCCGCAGGTCGCGGCGCGGGGAGCGGCCCATCTGCTGGTTGCCAAGCAGGCCGCCCGCGGCCGGGCGTCGACGCTGGTGGAGTCGTTGGATACGAGATCGCGGCGCGAGGAGATCGCCCGCATGCTGGCCGGTGAAACCATCACGGAGGCGGCGCGGGCCGCAGCCGACGACTTGCTGGGCCAGCCGGCGTGAAGCCCGTCGAGACCCTGACGGCGGCCGAAGCGGAAGCCCAACTGGCGGCGCTCGCCGCCGAGATTGCGCATCATGACCGCGCCTATCATCAGCTCGATGCCCCGGAGATCAGCGACGCCGACTATGACGTGCTGCGCCGGCGAAATGCGGCGCTGGAAGCACGCTTTCCCGATCTCGTGCGGCCCGATTCACCGTCTCGCCGGGTGGGTGAGGCGCCGGAGGGCGGGTTCGCCAAGCTGCGTCACCGCGTGCCGATGCTGTCGCTGGATAATGCGTTCGATGCGGCGGAATTCAGCGAGTTCATCGCGCGGGCGCGGCGCTTCGTGGGGCTGGCGGCGGACGCCTCGCTGGCGCTGGTGGGCGAGCCGAAGATCGACGGGCTGTCGATCAATCTGACTTATCAGAACGGCCGTTTCGTTCGCGGCGCGACGCGTGGCGACGGCATGGAGGGCGAGGACGTCACCGCCAACCTGCGCACGATAGAGGCCATACCGGCCCGGCTGAAAGGCCACGCGCCGGAGCTGATCGAGATCCGCGGCGAAGTGTTCATGACGAAGCCGGATTTTCTGGCGCTGAACGAGACCCAGGCAGCGGCCGGACAGCGCCTGTTCGCCAATCCCCGCAACGCCGCGGCCGGCAGCCTGCGCCAGCTTGATGTCTCGATCACCGCTGGGCGCAAATTGTCGCTGTTCGCTTATGCGATGGGCGAGGCCAGCGAGCCGGTGGCGGAGACGCATTGGGAGTATCTGAAACGACTTCGCCAGTGGGGCTTCATGGTCAATCCGCTGTCGCGGCATCTGGCCGACGCGGCGGAAGCCGCCTCGTTCCAGGCCGACATGGGGGATCAGCGCGCGAAACTGGATTATGACATCGACGGCGTGGTGTACAAGATCGACGCGCTGGCGTTGCAGCGGCGCCTGGGGTTTGCCGGGCGTGCGCCGCGCTGGGCGATTGCGTGGAAATTCCCCGCCGAGCAGGCGACCACGGTGCTGAACGAGATTCGGATTCAGGTCGGGCGTACCGGCGCGCTGACGCCGGTGGCCGAGCTGCAGCCGGTGAATGTCGGTGGCGTGCTGGTCAGCCGCGCGACCTTGCACAACGAGGACGAGATCACGCGTAAGGATATCCGGGTCGGCGACACCGTGGTGATCCAACGGGCCGGCGACGTGATCCCTCAGATTCTTTCAGTTGTCCTGGAGCATCGGCCGAAGCACAGCAGACCATACGAATTTCCGGCCACATGCCCGGTGTGCGGCAGCCATGCGGTGCGCGCCCCGGGCGAAGCAGTCCGCCGCTGCACTGGCGGTCTGATCTGTCCGGCGCAGCGCGTCGAGCGGCTGATTCATTTCGTGTCGCGGCCGGCTTTCGACATCGATGGATTGGGCGAAAAGACGATTGCGGAGTTTTACGCCGAAGGCTGGTTGTCGAGCCCGGCTGATCTGTTCCGGTTGCCGGCGCGGGAGCCAGAGATTGCCGGGCGCGAGGGGTGGGGGACGGTTTCGGCGCGCAACCTGACGCGGGCGATCGAGGCGCGGCGTCACATAGCGTTGGCGCGGTTCATCTATGCGCTGGGGATTCGCCGGATCGGCGAACGCAATGCGCAGCTTCTGGCGCGGCATTACGGTGGTTTCGCCAACTGGCGGGCGCAGATGCTGGCGGCGCGGACGGTGGGATCCGAGGCGCGCGAGGAACTCGGCAACATACTCGGCGTTGGCCCCGCGATTGCCGAGGAGCTGGTGGATTTCGTCGGTGAGCCGCGGAATCTGGCGACGCTGGATGAGCTGGCGGCGCAGTTGAAGATCGAGGATGCGGCGCCGGTCGAGGCGATAGGGACCGAGCTGGCGGGAAAGACGGTGGTGTTTACCGGCACGATGGAAACGATGACGCGGCCGGAAGCGAAGGCGCGGGCCGAGACGCTGGGTGCCAAAGTGACGGACAGCGTGTCGCGCAAGACCGATATCGTGGTGATCGGTGTCGATGCCGGGTCGAAGGCTCGCAAGGCAACTGAGCTTGGGGTGCGGACGGTCAGCGAGGCGGAGTGGCGGGTGTTGGCTGGATTGGATTGAGCGGGCCCTCTCCCGCGAAGCGGGAGAGGTGAAGCAAGCTCAGGCGGGGGCGGTGCCGTTGGATGCGGCGCTGGGGTCGCCCTTGTAGCCGTAATGGGCGCGGCGTTCGGCCAGAGTCATGTCTTCAAAGCGGCGGTAGGGGCGGGATGGCGGCGCGTGCTCGGGGTCCGCGATCGGGGTGGCGGGGACGAGCAGGCGCGGGGGTTGCTCGGGTTTGGGCTGGCGCGGGCGGGGATGGGTGGTGGCGCGTGGTGTGGCCTCGGCGGGCGGGGCCTGGTGCTTGTGCAGGGCGCGCAGGGTGGCGTGCATGGTGCGGGTGAGGGTGCCGGCGTTGCCGCGCAGGCGGGTGACGGCGTGGTCGGAGACGTCCGGCTGGGCGGCGCGGCGGAGATTGTCCATGACCGCGTAATGGGCGGCGATGGCCTGGGCGGCGAGCATGGCGGCGAACGGGTCGGCGGGCTTCAGCGCCAGCAGGGCGAGGCGGGCGGCGTGGCGGCGGGCGGCGCGTGTCTGGTCGGTGTCGTCGAGGCGGGCGGGGATGGATTCGAGGATGGTGTCGAGGAGGTGGTCGAGGAAGGCGGGGTCGAGGTCGGTGGCGGTGGGGAGGGACATGCGGGCCTCGACGGGGGGGAGTGAGGTGGTGGATAGCATGGCTATAGGAATAATGTCAAGGTTCGTGTGAATTCGGTCCTCTGGCGACGCGGAGCGGGGCGGGAAGCTGGCCTGGTCTTCCGTTGCAGTGCTGTCACGGTGCCATCCCGCTCAAATCCGGGCTCGGAGGCAATGACATCACGAAAATTGCGAACTGGTCGGTCTGGCTTGGCGAGATAGCAGACTGCCGCCGGCATTCTCGCGGCCGGTTCCCAGCCGGCGGACGTGATCTGTCGGGCTATCAGCAATCCGTCTGCCGCAGCCGGATAACGGGCTTTATGGAGAGTTGGCTAGCTGGAACCTTTCCGTTGGAAGCCGTTGCGGGTGGTCGGCCTGTGCTCTTGGCTTGCTTGTCGGCAGCCGTGGTGATCTGACGGCGCGGCGGTATCGCTAGGTTGCTCGATAGGGTATTTTGGAGCGCTCGATTGAGATTTGGTCGGCGGGCGGATGGAATGCATCTAGGCAGCTTTTGACGAACGGCAACGCTAGTTTCGGATCGGCGGCAGGGCCCACGACAATTTTTTTGAGTGACTTCGGCGCGGCGGTCTTCCAGCCAAATTCTCTATATCGAATGAGCGAATGCGGGCGCCCCCTGAATTTTAGGTCGGGCACCGACCCGGCCTTGAAGAGGTGTAGAAATCTATACTCCTGCTCGTTGATATAGGCTCTGTGTTTGAAAAACAGCGCCGACCGCAAAATCGGAACTGACATGCTGACGGATAACTCGCGCAAGTATCTAATGGCGGCCTCGCGCGAGAAATTCTTCTCGCGGACGGTGGCGGTGAGCGGAAAAACCTTCGACAAAATGTCGTGCTGCATCTGACGAAGCAGAGCGTCGTCATACGTAACGGGAAACGTCATAGGCACGGCAACCGGCATGCCGGTCGGAAACGCAAACGCTTGCTCTAAGCTGTGTCCGTCGAAGCCCATAGCGTAGCCGCGCGCGTTGTCGGCGTACGCTCTCCACTGGCCTAGATCGTCGCCCTCTTTGCTGAACGAACACACAAAGAAATGGGCAGACTCTTTCGATGCCGCCGCGCAGCATCCCAATCATGATCTCGGTAAACAGCTTCACTTCGGGACCGCCGGTCGCCGCCTCAACCTCCAAAAACTGTATAGCAGGTTCGAGGCCGTGCCTGAGTTCGGACGGATCATTCAGATTGAATATATCCGTAAGCCGCAGGTTTCCGGAATCAAGAATCCTCGTAATCCAGCGTCGTCAGTATAATGATATATTGTGGATGGCGGCGGCTGAGCGTCCATCTTCCCCGCGAGCGCATTGACGACTTGATCGGCTTCGATTCCGAAGCTTTCGATTGTATCGAGCATATCGCTTGACAGAGAACTTCTCTCTCTGGTGACCGCTGAGCCATGACAGCGCTTATATTTCGCGCCGCTGCCACAGGGGCACGGGTCGTTGCGCCCGATCTTCGTCACGCGGATAGTCTCGAAATAGCCGTCGCCGTTACATCGTAGCCGCGTACATTGCCCGCCCGCACACTGGTTGCGAAGGCAGCGGCGAGCACGATTGCCACAAGTCGCCCGTCCAGAGTGAAACCCCCCAATCGTGTAATTAGATAGCACACTACTCCTTCAATCCGGCTACCATCTCGTCGCCGGGTCATCGCGCCGCCTTGAGGGACTCGCGTATGAGGGCGCGTCCGCGCTCCCGCGTTTCACGGTTTGGCCCTTCCATCGGCGCGATTGGTGGTCGCAGCCCGAGACGGCCAAGACCGCCCAGCACGTCCACGTAGTTGTCAAAGCCGCGCTCGCGCAGCAGCGACCAGGTGATTTCCCCGGCCGCATACTGGCGGATCATCTGGTCTTTTTCATTCTCGGTCATATCCGTCTCCGCGTGCCCCTATGGCATAACTCTTGCCGTTATGGTTGCGATTTTACCATAAGCCGCCGTCGAAATCGACTATGTGCCGAGGAGCGCGCCAGTCACCCAAAACCGGCAACCGCGTGGGCGTCGGTCGTTGCATAATTCTTGCAGACCGTGTGAAAACTCCGCCAAAACGGATTCCGGCGCGGTGCGGCGCGCGTTAGAATCGCGGCATGACGCACATCACCGGTCATGACCGTTCGCAAACCCTGCTTCTGCCGGAATCGCTGGACGAGTATGTTGGCCCAGAGAACCCAGTGCGGTTCATCGAAGCCTTTGTCGCCGGGCTCGACCTCGCGGCGGCGGGGTTCGCCCGTGTTAAGTCGAAGGAGACTGGCCGTCCTGGCTACGCACCGTCCGACCTGCTGAAACTCTATATATACGGTTACCTGAACCGGGTGCGTTCGAGCCGCAGGCTGGAAGCCGAGACCCACCGCAATATCGAGGTGATCTGGCTGCTGCGGCAGCTGAAACCGGACTTCAAGACCATCGCCGACTTCCGTCGCGACAACCGCACGGCCTTCCGCCCGGTGTTCCGCCAGTTCGTGCTGCTTTGCAAGCAGTTGGACCTGTTCGGCCGTGAGCTTCTGGCAGTGGACGGCACGCGCATCAAGGCAGTCAACAACAAGGACCGCAACTTCACCCGTGCCTCGCTGAGCGAGTTCATCAAATTGGCCGACAAGAAGCTCGATGACTATCTCCAACGGCTCGACCACAGCGACGCCGCCGAGCAGGCCACCGGTGGATCTCGGGTCAAGAACCTGGGGGAGAAGATCGCGGCGGTTCGCGAGCGCCGCGATCGATGCCAGAAGATGCTGGAGGAATTGGAGCGGACCGGCGAGGACCAGATCTCGCTGACTGATCCGGACAGCCGGGCGATGGCCGCGCACACCCATGTTGCTGTGGGCTACAATGCGCAGATTGCGGTCGATACCAAGCACAAACTAATCGTCGAGCAGCAGGTCACAAACCAGGTCGTCGATATGGGCCTGCTGGCGGAGACCGCCAAACCAGCGAAGGAGACCCTTGGTATCGAGACGATCGACGTTGTCGCCGACAAGGGCTACTTCAAGATCGAGGACATCGAGGCCTGCGAAAAGGCTGGGATGGTGCCTTATGTGCCCCGCCCGCAGCGCGGCCCTTCGGTGAGAGCGGGCCTGTTCCGCAAGGACGAGTTCAAATACAACGCCGAGACGGACAGCATGATCTGTCCTGCCGGGCAGCGCCTTCAGCCATATTCGTCATCCCTCATGCGCGGGCTGAAGAAGATCAACTACGCCAACCGCGCGGCCTGTCGAGACTGCCCCTTGCGGTCTCGATGCACAGGCAACCAGTTTCGCTCGGTGTCGCGGCTGGAGAACGAGGCCGTGCTGGACCGCATGGCCGCCCGGCTCGCGCGGCGTCCGGACATTCTTGACCAGCGCCGCTGCTCGGTCGAGCACCCGTTCGGTAGCATCAAGCAGTGGATGTATCAGGGCGCGTTCCTGATGCGCGGTCTGGAAAAAGTCCGGGCTGAGTTTAGTCTTACCGCGCTCGCGTACAACATCAGACGGGTGCTCAACCTTGTTGCCTTCGATGAGCTCATGGCCGCAGTGACGGGCAAGCCGCACTGAATAGCCCGGTCGCCTGGTCGTATCGCACCGCTTGACCGGAAAATCGCATCGAAGGGATACCAAAAGGGCCAATTCCAGCGTCTCACGCGTCCGGTCGCGCTGCTCGAAGCTGTTGGATCCTGGGTCGCGCTCCTCTCCGCCCTGAAGCGCGTTCTCACACGGTCTGCTCGATTTCTGAAACACTTACGGCCGGCAATCACCGCTTCCGCCCGCGATTACGATGCGCGGTCTTAATTACCTTGCGCACGGCATTGCGAATTTCCGGATCGTGGCGGCTCCACATATCCCGCGTCGGGGGATTACGCCCCGACGCCCGCACTGCCTCGATCACTGCGTCCGCAGATTGGATACGCTACGCTTCCTCAAGCTGTCGCAGATAGTCCCATGTGGTCAACAGGATCATTTCTCTTCATGCCCATCCGAGATCACCAGCTTGACGCCGCGCATCCGCGACGTGCCAGACTGCGCGGAAGTCGGTCCAGAAGGTCTCGGCCTCGCTGGCGCCGACCGTCATGCCGAGCCTTCACGGCGTCCGTCGCTGTTCGCGCCGACGGCGATGATGACCGCCACCGAGATGATGCGGCCGTTCTGGCGCACCTTCAGGTAGGTGGCATCCAGCCAGACATATGGCCAGTCACCCTCGATCGGCCGCTGCAGGAAGGCCTGCCGCGCTCGTCGATGTCGGCGCACAGCCGCGAGACCTGACTTTTGGATACGCCGGAGCAACCCATGGCCTGCACCAGGTCATCGACGCTGCGTGTCGAGATGCCATGCACGTAGGCTTCCTGGATCACCGCAGTCAGTGCCTTCTCGGCCATGCGCCGTGGTTCAAGAAAGCCCGGGAAGTAGCTGCCCTTGCGCAACTTCGGTATGCGCAGCTCAACCGTGCCCGCGCGGGTCTCCCAGTCACGGTCGCGGAAGCCGTTGCGCTGGTTGAGGCGCTCGGCGGTGTGTTCGCCATGGCCGGCACCGCAGAGTGTATCGGTTTCCAGCGCCATCAGTCGCTGCGCGGCAAAGCCGATCATCTCGCGCAGCAGAGTGGCGTCAGACGACTTCTCCAGAAGGTCCTGAATAGAATCTTGTCTCGGTGCTTGTCGGGATCGATCACAATCACACGCCCGATGTCGCGCTCGTCGCTGAGCAACAAGGCGCGCTCGTCTTTCGCGAGCGGGTGATGGCGAATGACCTCCAGCGCTGCGCGCTCGCCCAAATCCCGTTGCCGCCTCCCGGCTCGCGCCGCCAGTTGCGCGGTGGCGAAAGCTTCGGTGGGTTCCACCCGCACGGCGGCCATGTGATCGCGCTGCTAGGCTGTGTGGACGGAATCCCTGACATGCATTTCTGACGGATTCCCGAATCGGGTTTTGTTAGAATCACTGCGTGACCGGCAACAGGGAGCCGGACATGCTGACGGGAATGACGGAGCGCGACTGGTCGATCGTGCTGGAAGTGTTTGACGCGGCGCAATCGAGCCGTGGAGAGCCAGGGCATGATGACCGTAAATTCCTGGAAGCGGTCCACTACTTCACGGTACACGGCATCACCTGGCGCGCACTGCCCAGCGAATTTGGCAAATGGAACAGCGTATGGAAGCGGTTCTGGCGGCTCAGCCGCTCGGGCGTATTCGAGGCCTTCTTCCAGCTTCTGGCGGAATGCAGCCAGACGGCACACTTGGTCCAGTTCTTCGACAGCACGACAGCACGCGCCCACGTCTCGGCGGCCGGGGCAAAAGGGGGCAGCATCGCCAAGCGTTCGGCCGCTCGCGCGGCGGTTTTTCGACCAAAATCCACCTCAAGACCGATCTCGACGGCAATCCTCTCGACTTCCACCTGACCGGTGGCGAGGTCAGCGACAGCACACAGTTCGAGACGTCGCTCGACATCGGCCCAGATATCAGCCCGCGCATTGCGATGACGGACAAGGGCTATGACAGCAAGACCAATCGAGCGGCGGCACTCGCGCGCGGCATCACACCGGTTATCCCGCGTCGCGAAAACTCCAAGCAGAGAGGACGCTTTTTTCCAAAGCGTCTCTACAAACTGCGGGCGCGCATTGAGCAGGCGATCGGCAAGCTCAAGCGCTTCAAACGCGTCGCCATGCGCTGCGAGAAAACCGACATCAGCTACTCAGCAATCATCAGTTTTGCGTGCGGCCTGATGCTGGTTAAATCCGTCCACACGGCCTAGTCGAGAATCTCTTGCGCGCCGAGTTTCCCCGCTGCGTTCGTCGCTTCAAAAAAACGGCATCGGGGATGATTACCCGCAAGGTGGGATAAAGCAGGTGGTCGAGACTTCTTTGCCGCTGCCAAAGTAATCAGGGGCGGCGCATCGGTGACGATGATGTTGACATCAACGGGCATTACGTAGGCGCGGCAGCAAGATGTCGCGCGCGCGCCAAGTTCGCCTGACGCTCAGGCGTGTCGGCGGGCTTCGGCAAATCAAAATCGTGCTGCGCCAGCGCGATTACCAGCTCGGCGTAATCCTCAACCCCCGGCCTGTTGTATCGCGCGGCCTGTTCCAAGCAGGCCCTCTGCATAATCGCGCAGTCCCGGCACCGGTATCCCTCCTTTCGAGCCGCGAGCGGGCGAACGGTGAGCACGACCGTAACTAGCAGAAGCCACGACGACCCACCGCTCAGGAGTCCGCAATTCATTCTTCCTTGGCAAGTACGCCAGAGAGACTCATGCCCCGGGAACCTATGCTGGCTAACCGGTCTTACGCATGAGGCCAAGTTGCTGAAGGGCGGTCACACCGTCGTCCAGACCGATTTCCTCGGCTATCTGGCCGTCTTTCAGCCGTAGCACGGTCGTTCCGGTAAACCGCATGCTTCGGCCGGTAGCCGCGGGCAATGATCCGACAAGAAAATCCGTGAAGGCCGGGCCTGTGTGCGTGCCGCCGCCCTCCCAACGGCCTACCACGTAGTCTCCTTCGGCGATTAGATCGGCCGCGCCCCAAAAATTCAGATCGGGGAATGCTTCTCGAAACCCCGTCATGAACGCCTTGATATCCTCGCGGCCGCGGCGTGGCGCATGCAATGAATATTGAAGAAGCATGTCGGGTGCGGCAAGCTCATCGACGGTGTCGAGATTGCAGTTTTTGCCCCAGAAGTCGGTAAACCACCGGGCGACAACGGCCTTATTTTTTTCAGCGTTGGACATGATACTTATCTCCTTTTGCCGCCACTGATTGGGATCTGAAGGACCGCGGCGTGTCCACAACCTGATATGACCCTGTTGATCACATGGTCGAATGATGGACTGTGCTTCCGATCTTCAATGTCGAAAGCCAGCGGGCAACCGGTTGCAGGATCGAAGCCGGCGATATCTCGGCATGCGGGCAGGTCAACGCGATCTGCGAGAGACGGCTGGCGTTGCCGGCCACGGCAGGCCGTTTTCTGGGTCGATTGGCCCCTAACGATAGGCGGTGCGCTTCCGACATCCAGCCAACGTTTTTGCGTTGAGCCGCCGCATAGGTCATCTCGTCCATCATTTGGTTCCTTCCTCTTCGCGGGCGTTGATTTCGCATCCCACGAACGTCGTCGCACTCCGATCCTTGCTTCCAGTTCGGTGATGGGTGCGACGTGTGAATCGGCCGCTGGCAGACGACCGTGCGAGAATGCTTGAATAGCAGGGCGAAGTTGGCGATCGTGAACACCTCGCGCCCACTTGGTGCGGCCGGTGTAGGCAGGGCTCAAGAGGAACACTATGAAGCGCACGTGGACGATCATTGGCGTAGCTGACGTGTCCCAGAGCTTCAAGTGGTACCAGTCGCTACTTGGCCTACCGGAAACGGGTCCCGCCCACGAATACTTCGGGCAAATCCTCGACTCGGATGGGACGGTCTTGCTCTGTCTCCACGAGTGGGGTGCCCACGAGCATCCCTCGTTGACAAGTCCCCACGACGCCAGGCCTGGCAACGGCCTTCTCTTGTTCTTTCGGGTCGACAACTTTGACATTGCTTTGCCAAGAGCGCGCGCGCTCGTCAGTCGGCTGGAAGAAGAGCCACGTGTGAATCCCAGCACCGGAACCATGGAGTTTTCGCTCCATGATCCTGACGGCTACTACGTCACCATCAGTGCGCTTAACGCGGCGTAGCAACTCCATCAAGCGGCCAGTCAGGCAGGTTGCGCGTGCCGAAAATTGCGGCTTGTGCGAGCGCCCCCGCATGGCCGTGTTATACCGGCCGTTCGGGAGGCTGGCTCGCGCGCGCCGGCGACGCGCAGGCGGGCATGGCGGGCTCGCGATCGCACGGAGTGTCGCTGGATTCCCGCTTTCGCGGGAATGACGGATTGATCGCGGGAATGACGGATTGATCGCGGGGATGACGGGGGGCGGGGATGGCGGGGGCGGGGATGACGGGGGCGGGGATGATGGGGGGCGGGGATGGGCGTGCCTTCAGGGCGGTTGGTATTGGGCATATGCAACGCGTGCAGCGGGAGGCGGCAACCGAGTCGGCGGTCCGCCGTGGGTGGGATACGGACCCTTCGGTCAGCGGAACGACTCAACCGGCTGCGATCTTTCCCGCGGCGGAGAACCGGTCGAATGTGCGGTGGTCGTAGTAGTCAGCCAGGGAGCAAAGCGCGGCATTGGCATCGCCCGCGAATGACGGACCATGCATGAGCGCCAATGTGCGCGGCGAGAACGCCGCGAGTTTTCGGATCGTCGCGCCCATGCCGGGGTTCAAGCTGGAATAATTGACCAGGTCCTCGGCAGCGATAGCGGGTCCGACAATATCGCTCTCGGTCAGCGCCGGACCATCGCCGAGTTGGGTGAACAGGTCGCCGCACAGCAGGGTCCCGGTGATTTCTTCGTAAAGGATGCCCGCCTCCCAACCATGCGGGATATGCGGCGTGTCGAGATAGCGGACCCGCTTGCCGGCGCCGAGATCGATCGTCTCGCCGTCTTGCAGGACGCGCGGTGCGCGATCGGCCATGTCGTTCAACGATACCAGGCATCCGGTGGCTCCGTGCGCCACCTCGGCCTGTGGCGCGACCGCCAGCCAATCATTCATGGCACCGCACTCGTCGGCCTCATAGTGGCCGAAGGTGATCCAGCGCAGCCGTTCGACCGCGATGAGGCGCGAGACGGCCGACCGGACGAGCGGGAACATTCGCCGGAGACCGGTGTGGAACAGCAGCGGCTCGTTTCCAAGGACAAGGAATTGGTTGAAAGTGAAGCCGGCCGGCGGCGCGATATCCTCCACGAAGGTGGAGAGTCGATAGATTCCGGTGGCGATTTCGTCGATCCTGGTTTCCATTTGCCTCTTCCTTACGTAATCAGGAATTGCCTAATCGGATAGACCGTGTACCGCACGTCGCAGAGAACCGAAGCGCAGTCGATACTGCGCCGGGGTGAGGCCGACTTCGCGGCGGAACAGGCGACCGAAGAAGCTGGTGTCGTCATAGCCCACCTGCTCCGCGACCGCTTCAATCGACAGCTCTTCGGTTTCCAGCATCTGCTTGGCCTCCTCAAGCCGAAGCGCATGCACGTACCCCAGTGGCGACGAGCCCGTAGCCTTGACGAACCGGCGAATGAAGGTGCGTTCCGGCAGGCCCGACAGCTTCGTCATTGCCCCAACCGGCGACGGATCATCATAATGCTCCGCGACCCACGCCTGACACCTGGCAATCAACCCATCGCTCGCCTGTTGGCTGACATGGAGTGATGCGAATGGCTGTTGGCCTGCGTCGTGCCAGTTGATGAGAAAGGCTTTCGCGATCTCCAGCGCTTGCTTCAAACCAACAAAGCGGCCGATCAAATATAATACCAGGTCTAAATGGCTGGTCCCGCCGCCCGCCATGACGAGGCGCTGGCCGACGCCGGTGATGACCAGTGAGCGATTTACATGAACGCGCACCGAAGGGTGATGCAGTTTCAGGGTCGTTGCGTACGCCCAGTGAATGGTGGCGTCCAGGCCATCGAGCAAGCCGGTGGCGGCCAGCAAACTGGTGCTCGTGCAGGCACTTGCCAATGTCGCGCCCGCGGCATGGCAGCGGCGCAGCCAGGCTATTTCGGCATCGAAGCGGCCGACGCAACTGGAGCCAGGGAGCAGTGCGAAGTCGGGAATGCAGACGATCGCCGGCTCCGGGCATTCTTCGAGCGTGCAGTCGGGCTGGATGCCGATACCGTTCGCCGAGCGGACCGGGCCTGGCTGGGCGGCGGCAATATAGGGCCTCATGCGTGGCGCCCCCTCCACACCGGTGGTGATGAACGCCCAGTCCCGGCCAACCCCGGCGAACAGATCATACATCGCGTAGGTGGTGAACGCTGTGACATCCGGCACGGCCAGGATGGCAACGTCGATCGGTGGGCGCGCATCCGACATGGCAGAAATGACCGTATTGTTGCAGTTATGCCTTTAGCAGCGCCCGTGTCGACAGGCTAGGTTAGGCAAATGAACCCGGACCACTGGAGGCACCGATGCGACGGAACGCCCAGGACATCACCGATTTCAAGGCGAAGCTTCGAGGCACGCTGCTCCAACCTGGCGACAGCGGCTATGATGCGATCCGCATCGTCTGGAACGGCATGATCGATCGGCGACCAAGCCTGATTGCGCGCTGCCAGGGTGTCGCGGATGTCATCGCCTCTGTCGACTTCGCCCGCGCGCATGAGTTGCGGGTCGCTGTCCGCGGTGGCGGCCACAATGTCGCCGGCTATGCCGTTTGCGACGGCGGCCTGATGATCGACTTGTCGCTCATGCGCGCGGTCCGCGTCGATCCGCAGGCTCACCGGGCCTGGGTGCTGGGCGGTGCCACCTGGGGCGACGTGGACCACGAGACAGCCGCATTCGGGCTCGCGACGCCGGGTGGCGTCGTGTCGATGACCGGCGTTGGTGGCCTCACATTGTCGGGTGGAATCGGCTGGTTGCGCCAGAGCCATGGCCTTTGTGTCGATAACCTTGTTTCGGTGGACATCGTAACTGCCGACGGCCAACTGTTGCACGCCGACGATACGAGCCACCCCGACCTGTTCTGGGCCGTGCGCGGGGGCGGCGGTAACTTCGGCATCGTTACGTCATTCGAGTTTCGCCTGCATCCAATCGCACATGAGTTGATGTTCTGCGCTCCGCTCTATCCGGAAGCCGACGCACCCGCCATCATCGCGGCGTGGCGCGACTTCATGGCGACGGCTCCCGAACAGTTCTGCAGCCTCGTCGAGTTTTCCACGATCCCCGACGCGGATGAGTTTCCGCCGGAAGCGCGTGGCGTGCGCGTGCTGGCTGTTGCGGGGGTCTACGATGGCCCGGCCGACGAGGGTGAAGCGGCGGTCCAACCCTTACGCGAACTTGGTAGGCCGGTGCTCGATTTCAGTGGCAAGATGCCCTACTGTGCGATCCAGAGCCTATACGACGGGCTGTTCCCGAAGGGGCGGGATCGCAGCTACTTCAAGTCACTCTACCTGTCGAACCTCAGCGACACGGTGATTGCAGACATCACCGGGCGGTGGGCGTCTCGCCCGTCGCCCATGTCGCTCGCTTCGGTGTGGCATTTCGGTGGCGCGGTCCAGCGTGTAGCATCGGGCGCCACGGCATTCGGTGATCGCAGCATGCCATACATGCTCAGCATCGATTCGATCTGGTCAGACCCCGAGGACGACGACACGAACATTGCCTGGTCGCGGGACTTCTGGTCGGCGATGCAGCCGCATTCGACCGGCCGCTTCTACCTCAACTTCCCAGGCCACGGCGAGGACGAGGACATGGTGCGCCAGGCACACGGCGCCGAGGTTTACGCGAGACTTTCCGCCATCAAGCGAATTTACGACCCGACAAACTTTTTCCGGTTGAACCAGAACATCGGAGTCGTCTGACCACTGCGAAACGCTGAATTTTGCCCGCCAAAACCCTCGAGCAGGCGAAATAGACCGGCGCGGGCGCGCGGGGCTCCGCTAGTTGGCGAAAACAGCGGGGAAGGTCTCGCGCACCACGCGTTGCATGCCACTTCGCGGTGACGCCATCGCTTTCAGGAGTTCCACCGTTCTCGCGGCAGCGCCGTCCACAACGAAGCGCGTTTCCGAAAACGAACAGCCGACAATTCGAGGTACAGCTCCGCCGCTGTATCGAACCGTGGTGCCGCGAAACTGACAGTCGATGAATTCACCCCCGTCGAGATCGACCAGTTCCGTGCCGAACACTCGCGCTACGAAACGGCTTTCTCTGACGCTTTGAACGCGTTCTTCGTGCTCGGCCACCATGGTTCTGCTCCGCTGCCCTGATCGGGGGGCCCGGTTGAAACGGCAGTGTAGCAAACTAGTTCCCTGGCGACACGGGAATACATCAGGCTGCGTAGCGTCATCACCTTCGGGCGAAGACGAGAAGGAGTCATCCCATGAAGCGGTTTTACGTGATATCGGCGTTGATCATCGGCACGTCGATCGGGCTCGCCGGCTGTGCTTCAGGCGGATTCACGCCCACTCCGCCCACCACGCAGATGGAAACCGGGTACGGATCCGGTGGCGGCAGTGGCGGCGGTGGCAGCTCGATGGGTTACTGATTCGGCGGCGACGGCCCAGCGCAAGCAGGTGCGGCTCAGGACTACCGCTGTCCCGTAGCCCGGCGGATCAGGTCCTGGACAACCCGGTCGGCGCGAGGTTGTCACTTATGTCCTTAGGAACACTCCGTCACCTATGTGCCCGGAATGAACAACAGAAACCCTGGTGCGCGGGTCTGCACCGGTGGCGTAGTCGGCGGTAGCCGGCAAAACCATGCCGGGGGGACCGTCGGATGCGACGCCTTGTTGGGATGCTGCTCGCGAGCGCCGCTTTGCTGGGGCGACGGCCGGGAGCTGCGGACGCGTCGAGGCCGCCTTCGCCTTTACCTTCCGGGAGCAAGGAGCCGATGTCGTTGCCATCGGAAGCGGGTCGATCGACTTGGCCGGTTTCTCCCGTACCGGCGAAGAGGTCCTCTTGGCCTCGGGCGTCAGCGCGCAGAATGCCGTCGCCGGCGTTGCTGGCATCGTTGCGGTTTACCACGCGATCATGGGTCCCGGCAGCTTCGGCGTGAGCGGGCCGGTCGTCGCTTCCGACGGCGGTGGTGACGCGGTTGCCGTTAATGGCTCGGACGGCTTTCTGGGGGTGGCGCTGGCCTACGTCTCGGGCTCCGCCCTATCGCGCAGCATGGAATTCGCCGGCCAGACATTCGCCGCTATGGGCGTAACGCGTGGGACCCACGCCTGGACCTGGGGAGCCGGCGCGAACGCGGACAGCTTCAAGGTGCAGATAGGCGCTGCCGCCGTGCCGGAGTCCGCCTCAGTGCTGGCGATCGGGGCCGGGCTGCCGGGTCTCGCCGCGGTGCGCCACCGGCGCGGATCAGCGCCGTGACGGCCTGGCTGTGGCGCGGTTCCCCGTCACCCGCCGCACCAGCTTCCGCCACCGCAGCGGTAATGATCGGTCCGAGTTTTATGCTGTCACCTCCACTCGACGCCTCTTGCGTGCGTCGATGCAATCCAGGAGAGCATAAACCTAATGGCGGCCCCACTATGCGCTCCATGGCGCGGACACCGCTCTCCCGCGGTCGCGCGACTGCTACGCTTTTTTTCATTTCCGCAACATCATCCCGTCATCCCGGATGAGCAACAAGCGGGGCTTGTGCACACCCCCGCGACAGGGAGGGTGGGGTGGACCGCGCGGGAAGGGGGCGGTAAGCGCGGCTCAACACGCGCGCCGCCCGCACGCACGAATTGCGGCTGAACTGAAAGCCGATCGCGGTTCGTGCTCACAGATGACGCTGAGACTCTTCGTTCTGGCGGCCCAGCGCGTTGATGGCGGCGCCGGCGTGGGGATGCGAGTTCAGCCGGACACGGCCCTCGGTGCCGATGCACCCCATTGGCGGCCCAACAACGTGCGGCCGAACGGGTCGCGCCAGACGGCCAGGCGGTAGAAGCGCCGCTCGTCCGCTCAGGCCGGATGCGAGTGAGGGAGCAGGAGGGGTAGCGGGATCGGCTAAGGCACGGGCGGGATACTTTCCGGCGCCTCGGCGTGATTCCGCGAGAACTGTGTCGGCTACAGAAGTACCCAGCCCAATCGTTCAGAACGCCAAGGAAAATGCGAGTTTCCCGTCCAGGCCGCGGGGGTGGGAAGGGATCAGCCTGTTATTATTACACTATTATCCAAAGTGTATTGGCCAGGTCGGGCCGGTTATAAGTCACTACTCCTCCAGACGAAGTCCAACCATCTATCATTTGGGACGCCGGGGAGAACGTTGGGACATCATGCCAATGTTCGCTTTTGCATTGTCGGCTAAAGTCGAGCCAAGTCGCATCGATAGGCCTTTGTCTCAAGGCAACTGCTGTACAGGCGGCGATTCTTTTGTAACGTTACCACCACGGGAGGGGGCGGCGATAGACAAGAAGCTCAAATCCGAAAGCGTGGCGCTGCTCCTGTTGTTCGCCGCGTTTCCCACGATCAGTTTCGGCACCACGTGGAATAACGGCCTGATCTGGTGGGCGGGCATCCTCTGCCTCATCGCGGGCGGGCTGCTGCCTGTGTGGACCCGGTATATGGATCACTCGAGAGACACGGTCAGGGACGTTGGGATCGAATACGACGACCGCGTTTCGTAAAGAGGGCCCCGCTTCAGTCCGCGCAAGAACTTCGTGGTGCCACAGGCTTGCCAGCCACCCGTCTACCCATTGCACATGGAGGCGTCAGTGAGTCACCCGAATGGTCCCCGAACCGGCCGGCCTCCGACAGTCGCGCAGAATGGCGTAGTCGCGACCCCGCACTATCTCGCAAGCGCTGCGGGGCTGAACATCCTGCAGCGCGGGGGAAGTGCGGTTGATGCGGCCATCGCCGCCAATGCTGTACTGTGCGTTGTCTACCCTCACATGGCGGGGCTGGGCGGAGACGGATTCTGGCTGATCGCGGAACCGGGAACCGGGCAGGTCCACGGCGTCAATGCCAGCGGACCGTCCGCCCGCATGGCCACTGCGGAGTACTACCGCACGAGGCAACAGAATGGCGACATTCCCACGCGCGGTCCGCTCAGTGTTCTGACGGTTCCAGGCGCCGTTGACGGCTGGCGCCTGGCGCACGAGAAATACGGGCGAACGGCCTGGTCCGAACTGTTCGGCGCGGCCATAGGCTACGCCCGCGAGGGAATTCCGGTCAGCCGATCGCTCGCCGACTGGCTTGCCCAGGATGAGCCTATCCTCAGCAACTACCCCGCGGCTGCGGACATCTTTCTGCCCGGCAAGCGTGTCCCTCGGGACGGGCAGCGGCTCAAACTAGGTGACCTCGCCCGATCATTCGAGCAGATCGCAAACCAGGGAGCTCGCAGCTTCTACGAAGGATCGATTGCCGAGCGCATCTGCGCGTCGCTGCAATCCCAGGATTTGCCGCTGAGGGCCAGTGACTTTGGCGCCTTCCGGGCGGAATGGGTCGAGCCCATCAAGGCAAATTACCGCGGATATGAGGTCTGCCAACTGCCTCCCAACACGCAGGGATTTACCGCGTTGCAGATACTCAATCTCATTGCAGGCTACGAGGTCACTGCCTGGGGAGATGGCACGGCCGACTATTATCATCATATAGCCGAAGCGGTGAAGGTAGCGTTTGCCGACCGCGACGAATGGCTGACTGATCCGAAGTTCGTCACCATTCCTGTCGAGAAGCTGATCAGCGAAGAGTATGCCAATGAGCGGCGCCGCCTGATCAGCCGGGAAAAGGCCCTCAATATCGCCGATGTGCCGGCCGGCATTGCCT
The DNA here is from genome assembly GCA_963810715.1 of uncultured Pseudomonadota bacterium. GTDB lineage: Bacteria > Pseudomonadota > Alphaproteobacteria > Acetobacterales > Acetobacteraceae > DATDIC01. The sequence goes on from CAWEOZ010000013.1 coordinate 285,506, forward strand.
ACAAGCACGCACATGCAAGGCGCCCTCCCGATGGCGACACCTGCTATTTCTGTGCTGCCGACCGCGACGGAATGGTCGTATCGCTGATACAGTCAATCTATCATGATTTTGGCAGCGCGGTCATCGGCGGTGATACGGGTATCATCATGCAGAATCGTGGCGCATTCTTCCCGCTCGAGGACAATCACCCGAACCGGCTGGAACCCGGCAAACGCACGTTCCACACGCTGATCCCCGGGCTGCTCATGCATGAAGGGAAGCCATATCTCGCATTCGGGTCAATGGGCGGCGAGGGGCAGCCGCAATCCCACGCCGCGCTGGTAACCCGCATCGTCGACTTTGGTTACGACGCTCAGCAAGCCATCGAGGCTCCACGATGGCTCATGGGCCGGACCTGGGGTACTCAATCGCGGAACATGTCCCTCGAAGGACGTATCTCCGACGAAGTTGTAAGGGAGCTGAAGCGTCGCGGTCAGCCGGTCCAGATGGTGACCGACTGGAACGATAACATGGGCCACGCAAGCGTAATACGCGTCGATCGCGATCAGGGATTCTTCGAAGGCGGAGCCGACCCGCGCGGAGATGGTGCTGCGCTGGGCTACTAGACCGAAGGTCCCCGGAGTTTCCCGTGCACGGCTGTATCCGATGATGCAAGTCTCGTGACCCATCAGATAGCAACGACACTGTCCATCATCCTGGTGGTCATGGTGCTGTTTGTGTGGAATCGGGTTCCGGCGGCCGTCGTCGCTGTCGCGGGTTCACTCGCGCTGTATTTCGCCGGCATACTGACGATGCAGGAGACACTGGGGGGCTTCGGAGATCCCGTGGTCATCCTGATAGGGGCGTTGCTGGCAATTGCCGCCGGCCTGGAGACAGCCGGAGTTGGCGCCTGGGCGGGCCAGTTGCTGATCCGTCACACCGGGACAAACGATACGCGGCGCCTGGTTGCCATCATGATCGTCGCTGCCGTGTTCAGCGGATTGATCGGCATGAACGGTGCAGTCGCGGCCATGCTGCCGATCACCGTTGTGGTCGCCATCAGAACCGGCGTCGCGCCATCCCGCCTGATGATCCCTCTCGCATTTGCCTGCCTGACCGGCTCGAAACTGACCCTTCTGGGTACGCCGGTCAATTTGATTGCCGCCACACAGGCTGACGAAGCGGGCGTCGGGCATGTTCGTTTCCTCGAATGGTCCGTGCTGGGCATACCTCTGCTGGCGGGCACTATCGGTCTGACCGTTCTGTTTGGTCGATCGCTGCTGCCGGAGAGAAGAGGACAGTCAGTCCCTCCAGACTTCAGCACCCACGCAGATACTCTGGTCGAACAATATCGCCTCGACGATGGGCTTCATTATTTGCGAGTACGCCATACGTCGCCGTATATCGGCAAGACTCCCGCTGATATCGATCTGAACGACTATCGGAACCTGCAACTGGTCTCGCTGCTCGACGGCAGGAAACTGGCGCCATTGCAGGGCGGGGAGATTGCCGAGGGCGACCTGCTTCTTGTCCGAGGGGAAGCGGAGGACGCCGGAAGACTTGCTGCCGACATGCATCTCGCGGTGCGCGAGAGTGACGCCGAGGCTTCTGTGGGAGACCTCCTGCTCAGCCGCACTTCTGGCCTGGCTGAAGTCGTCATTCCCCTGCGTTCAGAATTGATTGGACAGCAGGCATTCCCCGGCATGGCAACGGAGAGCGGCGACCTGATGGTCGTCGCCATACAGCGCGGGAACACCGAGATCCGCAACGAGCCTGTCGCACTGCAGGCCGGCGATCATCTACTGCTTCAGGGCACATGGAAGGCTCTCGATCAGCACCTCGCCGACCCCAAAGGACTGGTGGTCGATTCTCCCGAGGTCGTACAGAAGCAGGCGGTCGCACTTGGCCAGGGCGCGCCTGCCGCGATTTCGGTATTGGCGTTGCTCGTCATTCTTCTGAGTTTCGACCTCGTTCCGGCGCCCATCGCTGCCGTAATCTGTGCCGCGCTCATGATCGTCACACGTGTGCTGACGCTACCCCAGTTCTATCGGGGTATTGATTGGAACACCTGCATCGTCATCGGAGCTATGATACCGCCCGCAACAGCGATGACCAAAACGGGTGCGGCGGTCCTGATCGGAGATTATGTTGTCAGTGCGCTCGGGGCGGCTGGCCCGCATGTCGTGCTGGCAGGGATATTTCTCGTCACGGCAGCGATCTCCCAGTTCATATCGAATACGTCCGCTGCACTGGTTATGATGCCGATCGGCCTCGCCACTGCAACCGAACTCGGGGTGAACGCACTTCCCCTGATGATGGGCGTCGCCATGGGAGCCAGTGCGTCCTTCCTGACCCCGTTCGCCAACGGAGTGAGCCTGATGGTCTACGGACCAGGTGGCTATCGCTTCGGCGATTTCTGGAAGCTCGGCCTCGTGGTTATGATCTGGATGCTGATAGTTACGGTGGTCATCGTTCCGGTTTACTGGAGATTCTAGACCGGCACGGTGCCTGCTCACTTTTCAACCCCGGCGACTGCCCTGCAGAGGAATACATGGAAGCAGTTCAGGTTCCCGTTGATCTCTTGCACTGGGTGCTGGCGATATTGTCAGTTGTCGCACTGCTTGTGTTCCTTATTCCTCTGCGTTGGCGTGCCCCGGAAGCAGCGCCGATGGCGATGTTTACGGCAGCCATTGTAGCGCTCGTGGCTTTCCGCACGCCCTGGAAGACGTTGGCAGTGGCCAGCGGCAAAGGGGTCTGGGACGCGGTTTTCATCCTCTATGTCATATGGCCGGCGTTGTTCCTGTATCAGGTCACCAAGCAATCGGGAGCTTATGAAGCACTGCGACAGGGGATCTCCAGGTTCAGCCGGAATGAACTGTTCATCATCCTGGCGCTGAGCTGGGTTTTCGCCTCGTTTCTGCAGGGCATTGCCGGGTTTGGTGCTCCCGTCGCGGTTGTCGTGCCGCTCCTTATCGCCGTGGGGGTCAGGCCGGTCTATGCGGTGGCCATGGGGGTCGTTGCACATGCCTGGGCCAGGTTCTTGGGTACCCTCGGCGTCGGATGGCTGGCAACACTGCAAGTGGCTGACCTCAAGGACATCCCGAGGGCGGCTTATGAAGCCTCTCTCCTGATACTCATCCCAACTTATCTGGGTGGTCTGTTTGTCGTCTGGTTGTATGGAAGAGGACCTGCAGTCCGCCACGCGTGGCCGATTGTGTTGATTCTTGGCACTATCATGGGCGTCGGGCAGTTGCTGGTCGCTATCGTCAGCCCTGAACTTTCAACGTTCCTGGGGGCCGCGGTTGCGCTTCTCGCACTATATCCCCTGTCACGCTGGCGGCGTTTTCGCGACCCGCTCGAGGGGATTACCGAGCGGCCAGCCATGATGGAGCGTGTAGCTGAGGTGGCGGAGGCGACACCGGTCATGAGTTCCGCCATGTCGTTCCTGCCTTATATCATCTTACCGGCTGTGACTCTCAGCGTCCTGTTGATTCCCTCTCTCAACGGGTTGCTACGCCAATTTCGGATCGGGTTGCCATTTCCCGCTGTAGAAACAGGCTTCGGTGTCCGGAACGCTGCTGTGGCGAGCTACGCGCCTGTAGCGCCATTCACACACCCTGGCGCGATGCTGCTGTTCACAGCAATCGTCGTCTGGATCGTATATAGTGCGTGCGGCTACTACCGAGCGTGGGCAGAACGCCATGCACCAGAGAACATTTGGTCTGCTCTGCTGATCGATGCGGTGCCAGCGTCGTTGCCGGTTATCGCGTTCCTCGTGACCAGCCGCATTCTAGACCATACTGGTCAGTCGCTGACACTTGCCTATGGGCTTGCCGCTGCTTCGCCACCGCTCATTTACGCCGGCGTTGCCAGCGTGATCGGTGCGCTGGGAGCATTCATGACATCCAGCAGCACGGCGTCCAATGTTCTCTTTGGGGGTGTTCAGGCAAGCGTAGCCCAGTTGCATGGACTTTCAAAAGAAACAGTGATCGCCGCACAAGCTGCCGGCAGTGCATATGGCAACGCCATTGCCCCGGCAAATATTGTGCTGGGCACCAGCATCGCCGGCGTGAAGGGTCAGGAGGGTTCGGTGCTTCGGCAAACAATTCCGTGGACATTGGCCGTTGCCATCCTGACTGGCCTGGCTACCGTCGCCCTCGTTCTCATTCGGTAGGATCAGAACCTTTTATCCGACTGGGTGTAGTGGGCTCGCCCCGTCAACCTGACCGGCGACTACGTGTGGGCTGACCTGAGCCCCTGAAACTCCTCCGATTTTGGGTAGAGTCCGCCCGAGCAGGAGGCGGAGATGAAGGGATCGCGTTTTACCGAGGAGCAGATCATTGGGATCCTGCGGGAGCAGGAGGCGGGGGCGAAGACAGCGGATGTCTGCCGCAAGCACGGTGTGAGCGGGGCAACGTTCTACAAGTGGAAAGCCAAGTTCGGCGGTCTGGATGTTTCCGAGGCGCGCCGGCTGCGGCAGCTGGAGGACGAGAACACGCGGCTGAAGAAACTGCTGGCCGACGCGATGCTGGACAACGCGGTGTTGAAAGACATTGCCTCAAAAAAATGGTGACGCCCGCGGCCAGGAGGGACGCTGTGCTTGCTGCGCGCGAGGCGCACGGCATCAGCGAGCGGCGGGCGTGCGCGATCCTCGGGACGGACCGGACGTCGGTGCGAACCGGCATCGCCGCGGTGATGACGCGCCGCTGCGGGCTCGGCTGCGTGCATTGGCGGGTGAGCGCCGGCGGTTCGGCTATCGGCGGCTTGGCCTGCTTCTAAAACGCGAGGGGTTGGCGCCGAACCACAAAAAGCTGCGGCGACTGTATGCCGAGGAGCGGTTGCAGGTGCGTCGCCGCGGCGGTCGCAAGCGGGCGCTGGGCACGCGGGCGCCGATCGCCCTGCCGGAGGCGCCGAACCGGCGCTGGTCACTGGATTTCGTCTCCGACACGCTGACGGACGGCCGCCGGTTCCGGGTGCTGTGCGTGGTCGATGACTTCACCAGGGAATGCCTGGCCTTGGTTGCCGACACGTCTCTGTCCGGGTGGCGCGTGGTGCGCGAGCTGGACGCGATCGCCGCCAGGCGCGGCCATCCGGCGAGCGTGGTCAGCGACAACGGCACGGAACTGACCAGCAGCGCGGTGCTGGCCTGGTCGCAGGACCGAGGTGTCGGCTGGCACTACATCGCACCCGGCAAGCCGCAGCAGAACGCCTTCGTCGAAAGCTTCAACGGCAAGCTGCGTGATGAGTGCCTGAACGAGACGTTGTTCACCTCGGTGCGGCAGGCGCGCGCGATCCTGTCGGCTTGGCAGCAGGATTACAACGAAGTGCGGCCGCACTCCGGGCTGGGCGGGCGCACCCCGGCCTCGAACATGCTGCCGTCGTGCTCGCCCGCGTCCAGGCCGCTGCGCGTCGCCTTCGGCGATGGCCTGCGGCCAGCCTTGACCCAGGCCGCGCGCGACGACGATGCGATGGAAGGCCGGGACATGGGGTAATCGCGGCTGGGATTAGCCTCCTGGCGGCAAAACGCCTGGAGGAACCCCCATGGAACCGTCCCACTACGCTGGTCTGGATGTTTCGCAGGAGCTGACGTCAATCTGTGTGATTGATGAGCAAGGCGCGATCATATGGCGTGGCAAGTGCGCCACCGCCCCCGATGTCTTGACCAGGACAGTCCGTCAGCACGCGCCACATCTTGTGCGCGCTGGGCTTGAGACTGGATTGCTGTCGAACTTCCTGACACGGGCTCTGCGCGCACGCGGGGTGCCGATAGTTTGCATCGATGCACGCCACGCCAAGGCGGCCCTGCGCGTGCAAATCAATAAGACCGACGCCAACGATGCGCACGGCCTGGCACAGGTGGTACGGACTGGCTGGTTCCGCGAGGTTACGATCAAAAGCATGGATGCGCAGTCGTTGCGGCTGCTGTTGGTAGCCCGCGCGCAGCTCATCTCGCAGCGTCAAGCGACGGCCAACACGTTGCGTGGCCTGCTGAAGGCATTCGGTCATGTGGTTCGCAAGGGAGCGGGTGGTCTGTTCGCGCGTCGCGTGCGAGAGGTCTGCGACGACAACCCGGCTCTGTGTGCCATCGCCGAGCCGATGCTTGCCGTCTGGCAGAGCCTACGGGAACAGATCTGTATCCTCGATGGGCAGCTGCTCAAGCGCGCGAAAGCTGATCCCGCTGCGCGGAGGCTCATGAGTATTCCGGCGGTTGGGGTGATCGTCGCACTCGCCTACGTCGCCGTCATCGACAATCCGGGACGGTTCAGACACTCCAGCACCGTCGGCGCCTACGTGGGCCTGACCCCGCGCCGCTACCAGTCGGGAGATGTCGATTGTGCGGGGCACATCTCCAAATGCGGCGACGGGCTTCTGCGCTCCTATCTGTTCCAAGCGGCAAATGCCATTCTCACACGCAAGGTCACCGACAGCACGCTGCGAAGTTGGGGGCGCGCAATGGTGGTGCGGATCGGCCTGCGTCGAGCCACCGTAGCGGTGGCACGCAAGCTCGCCGTCATCATGCACGCCGTCTGGAAAGCCGACCGCGACTTTGATTGCACGGGAATGCCCGCTCGCGTCTGAGCGGCCAACGGTTCCGTCCAGCGGGCGGAAGAACGTCCCTGCCGGGACGAGGCTTGGTGGCTCCGCTTTCTCCGCAGCGGCCCGCATCGCAGTGGTGACCGCGCCCGGGACATGAGGAGCACCGGCCTTCCGGATCGCCATGTTGCGGCTGCCTGCATGATGCTGTGCGGGGTGACCGCGGAAAGAACCATGATCCGGCAGTGCTGGCGTCCGAACCCCCGCAGCCTCGCACCGTGCTCGATTGCGTCAAGACCGCTACGCGCCGCTGCGCGGGGGCCTCGCCCCGTCTTGACCCAATCTCCGCTCGGCGCGTGGATCGCTGGTGGGCCGGGACGAAAAGCGGTACTCCAAGCCGAACAAAAAGCATTTTTGGGCTTGCAAAGGGAGCCGCGATTAAAGAACGCAGAAACGGCGCTTAACCGAACTGAGAAACACCGTCAGGATGGTCCTGACGGAAACCGCAGACTCTACTTCTGACTGGAGGGAAGTTGGGGCTCAGGTCACGCTCGGTACGGGGTACTGGTACGGGCGCTCTCTGCCGAAGTGGCGATTGGGTTGGCGTCCTGGTCCATGCCGACGACGCACCATATCTCCCGCCCGCGCCGCTAGGTGGGCGCGGCGCACCGCTTACGGTCTCATCGCGCAATTTGCCGTTGAAGCTGTCGACAAACGCGTTCTGCTGCGGCTTGCCGGGCGCACCGTCCTGCGCTCCAGCCTGATCCGCCGTGTCGGTGACCGCTGGTTCATGCACGCGCAATTCGAGTTTGCCGTTGCACCGGTGGCAACATCCGATGCCATGCTCGGTGTTGATCGGGGCATCGTGAACCCGGTCGCGCTGGCCAGCGTCGATCGCATTGGCGTGGTGCGTCCCGCCCTGCCGCCAGGCGGCCAAGAGATCGGCGATATCATCCGCCGCGCCGATGCTCGCCGGAGCCGAGAACAGAAGCGCCGCGGATCACGTCGCACCAGCATACGGCCGCCGTCGATCATCAGTTGCATTTGCTGGCAAATCGCATCGTGGCGGCAGCCAGGCAGAACCGCGCAACGGTGGTGATGGAGCGGCTCGACGGGTTCAAGCAGATCATCGTGTCCAAGCGGCCGAAGGGAGCACGCAAGCGCGGGTGGCGGAAAAGCCTCAAGCGAGCGCAGCTCGGCAAGCTGGAACGGGTCCTCGAATACAAGCTGCAGCTTGCCGGATTGCCGAAGCTGCGGACGGTGGTGGCCGGCGGCAGGTCGATCACCCGCCCAGCCTGCGGCGCACGCGATCCCAAGAACCGGCCGACGCACGAGCAATTCGCCTGCACCGCCTGCGGCTTCACCGCTCATGCCGATACCGTTGGTGCGGTGACATTGCGCGCCGCGGTGTGGCGATGAAAGAGATCAAGCGGGGCGACAAGCTCGCGCCCGCCGAACAGGACATGGTTTCGCGGCTTCGGTCGCGGGACGATGGCGGCCTTGGGCCGTTGTCAGCGTTGGCTGGCGGCGGGTGCGTTGCGGGCCGCGCTTCTGCGGCTGACCATATCACCGGCGTCTGCCGGGGGGAGTCAGCCGTGGGGCAGAAGGTTACTCTTTGCACTCAAAACGCGCGCGAGCGTGTACTGGCAGAGCCGGAGTGCAGCAAATCTATGAGGTCACGGCATCGAAAAGGCGCGGTCAGTCTAGTCGCTTAAATCGGAGCAGGTGCGGTGACCGGCGATTTGCGGGGCAACCGCAACGAAATACGCCGCCCATGTGAGGCTGCCGTTGGTGCGGTGACCGGCGATTTGCGGGGCGACCGCAACAGGAGACGAGAGATGGCCACAAACAACCTACGAAGGTGCGGTGACCGGCGATGGCCGCCGATCGCCGGCACCGAGACACATGCGCCGGGGATCTGCTCCGGCATCTCGGCCGCGGCCTGGTCGGCCAGCTCGTCGGTGATCGCCGCGTTGCGGGCGTTGCGTGCGCGTTCCAGTCGCCGCCCCAGGGTGTGCAATCCGATCAACGCGCGCATGCGATACGAATGACAGATGCCCCCGGTCACGAGCAGCATCCAGAATTGCGGAAGCAAGCCGGGCTCTGCGACATGGCCTGACCCGGCCGCGATGCGACAGCCGGCGCCGGTCGCGTGCAGCTCGTGAATGGCCAGGAATTGGCCGCCGATCACTAAGTCGAGCCGCAGCCGGCCACAACCGGCGAGCTGGTCCCGCCATTCGCGCGCCGTTTGCGTCAGCAGTTGCCGGCGCGGAATCGGGCTGCGCCTCGATCGCTCCTCGAGCGGCTTCATCGGGTCAGTTACGATCGCAACCGAGGGCGCCATCACCTGCTGTCAGCCGCGCGCGCAGCATCCGCCTGGCCGACGCATTCGTATGGCACATGCCGGCCGGCCATCGCGTCAGCTCGAGGCCCCGGTCGGCTGCGGATCGGCATCGATCGGCGCCAGGGCGCCAAGCCGCAGCAAAACCCGCGTGGTGACGCCGGTTCTGCTGGTCTCGGCCGCGATGATCTCGCCGGTGAGCTGGCAACCATGTGCCCGCTGCAGCGCTGCAACCTGCTCGATCAGGATGCCATGCAGGTCGCCGGCGCTCTCGATGCCCCTGGCGAGATCGTCGGCATGCGGCAAGCTGAAAGTCGGCATCGCCTTGGCCGTGAACTCGGGCGTCTCGAAGACATAGCCTACCGCCCGCCGGAAGCGGGGTGACCAGCCGGCCGCGAGATAGGTGGTGCGCCCGAAAACTGCGCGGCTCGCGGCTATGGCGACTCGGCCGCGCAGCAGCCCCGGCAGCAGCTCGCCAAGGTCATGAATGTCCGCTGCGGTCCGCGTCGCGTCATCCGCTTCGGTCAGCACCAGGCGCGGGCCGGCCCCGCACGCCGCAAGCCGGGCGCGACAATTCACGACGGTTTTGCGGACGTGTCCCGCGATCTCATCGCCAACGAAGACTGCCGAGTCGGCCCAGACCAGGGCGCGATCCGAGTCGGCATGTATACCAATGATGGTCATCCAGTCCGCCCAAGGTCGTGGCGGTAGAGCCGCCCGACGGGTTTCTTGCGGAGCTTTGCGTGTGAGGTTGGCCAGATCGGCGAGCGGAGTTGCGAAGCTGTGGACAGGTTGGCCATCGGCGGTTCGCTTGGTGGCGGCCTTGGCGCGTGCGGCGGGTGAGACAGGTGCAGCGGCGACCGGCGAGGTGCGCTGGAGTGCGGCGGTCTGCCTGTCATGATCGGTGAACAGCATGGGCGCCAGGGCCTGCTGCATGTGCCAGGTCACATAGTAGGCGAGCATGCAGAGCAGGACATGGCCACGCACCCGCCGGGCCCGGCGATGATGGATCGGACGGATGTCGAGATCGGTCGTCTTGAGACTGCGGAAGGCGCGTTCGACCTGGCTGAGGCCCTTGTAGGCGAGCACGACCTGTTCGGTGGAGCACGCTTCGGCGGGCAGGTTGGTGCGAATGACGTAGAACCCGTCAAGCGCCGCCTCATCGGCGATGGCGTCCTGCTTGCGCGACCACGCGAGGGTTGTGTCGCTGATCACGACATCGAAGTGCTTGGCCATCTTGTGCTTGTTGAGCACGGTGCCGACGGCGATGCCGATCGTGGCGGCACCACGCAGCGGGCGATGCTTGCGCTGCAGCCTGGCGGCGACGGCGGCGAGAAGGCGCTCGGTGGCCTGCAGCAGATCTTGCCGTTTGAGAATGCTCGCGCCGAAGGCCGTGCAGACGGCAGGCGCAAGAAACTCGATGCAGCCAAGTGCCGGGAGATCGCCGAGGGTGTCACATCGGGCCGCAAATCCGCGGCCGAGATGGCCCGTCTCTACAGCATCGGCCAACCAACCGTCTCACGTATCGTTGCCCGGCACCCCGCTGGCCTGGGTTAGCGTACAGTTTTGAACAAATCGTCCGCTGACCCCGTAAACGCGCGTACCGATATTCGAGAGGTTCTGACACCCCCGAAGGCGATTTAACCGCCTCCACTGCCGAAAATGCGAAAATAAGTTGCGCTCGTCAATCGAAATGAGCGAGGCGGTTTTGACGTCGCCGGATAGCGGTTTGATCATTGTCGGGTCGTCGTCGTCCAGTCGCGCAACCTTGCGAAGTCCGTCACGGTGGAATAGCCCGCCCACGAGCAGGGCATTCGAGCCGCCTGCTGGAAGCACGAATGAACCTGCTTGCCAAGATCACCTCCGTCAGCGTTCCTGCCTTCATGGTGCTGCTGTTCCTCGCCCGGCTCGGTGCGAAGGAGCTCGGGCTGTGGTTGGGCCGGCGGCAGCGGCGGAACAAGGTGCAACTCGAAGGCGTGGGCGTCGTCGTGGGCGGCATGATGGGGTTGCTCGCCTTCGTCCTGGCCCTGACGCTCTCCTTCGCCAACGGACGGTTCGAGGAGCGCCGCTCGGCGATGTTCCACGAGGCAGACGCCATCGGCAGCGCCTATACGCGCGCGACGGCGACGGGCGACCGCGATAGCGTCGCGGTCGCTCACCTGCTGCAGGGCTATCTCAACGTCCGGCAAGCGTTCGTGGAAGCGCCGTACGGCGCTGCGCTGATCGACGACCTCAGCCGCCGCTCGGCGGACATTGAGGGCGAGGTCTGGGCGCATCTCGGCACGATGATGCGCGAGCGGCCCAACCCGGTGACGGTTGGGCTCGTCAACAGCGTGGACCAAGCCTTCGCCGCGGCGGCGCACGTGCGATTCGGCTATGCTACCCGGATTCCGCCGCAGGTACTCTGGCTGCTCATCGGCATATCGCTGGGCACGATGGCGGCCCTGGTTACCAGCTTGGGCTGCGCGGACAGACCTTGAGGGTGCTCTCGACCGCATTGATGGCGATGTGGACGCTCGTCATCGTGGACGTGCTCGACCTTAGTTCCAGCCGACTCGGCCGCCTGCGCACCGATACCGCGGTCTATGGCTGGGTGCGCGACGGCTTCGCCACTCCGCCGAAGCCGCCCCCTTCGCAGCCGTGACCCCGGCGCGCAGGATGCCGACGATCGGCTTCCACAGGCCGCTGTCATACCAAGCGTGGAAGCGGTTGTGCACGGTGATGAATGTGGATCAGCATACAACCGGGCCTTCCATCCAGCACAACGATGGGCGTCTGATTTGCCGCATGAAAACCGTCCAGCCGGCATGACGTGTCCGGCTGTCCTGATCTTTGCGCGAACTTTGGATCGCGGGTCGCCCTATTACTACACGAGCTTGGCTCTCAGGCGGCCGTATTCCTGCTCCGTGATCGACCCCGCCGCCTTCAGCTTGTCGAGCTTGGCGATCTCATCGGCTACGCTGAAGCCAACGATCTGGCGTAACTCGTCCCGGGCCTCGTTGGCTCGCATCTGATTCCGCTCCGCCATACCCCGCCCCTGCGTGAGGAGATATACGAATACGCCGAGGTAGGAAAACAGGATGAACGCGATCACCCACAGCACTTTGGCGACGCCGGACACGTCATGCCGGCGGAACAGATCGCCCGACACGACGATGAGCAGCCAGAACCATAATATAAACATGAATATTGTGAAGGCGTCAGCGAGGAAATTGCCGAATGTGAATCCGCCCGCAAACAGCACCGTCATTCTCCTCTTGTGATCCGGCACCAATGTAGATCAACGCAGAGACAATGCACAGCGCCCTGTGCGCTGCGCTCACAACGTTCTACCGACGGACCAGCGAGTAGCTTCCGATGCGAGCGGCCTCGCGAGTTCATCTACGTCGTCATCTCGGGCAAACTGCCGATCGAGATACAACGTGAGAGGGTGCTCGCGGATAGCGCCGGCGTCGATGTATCCCGGCAGAGTGCAAAGAAACATTTGTTGGACAGTGGCGAAGAACCGCTCGGTCGGTGCTCGGTGCGCTGGTCGTCATCGTGGTCACCGTAGAGACGAGATCACGATCATCCGGCAGTGCCGATCGTCGCGAGATGATCCGGTTTCGCCCTCAGGCGAGCGCCCCCAGCCCTTTCCGCTCGACCAGATTGAGCGGCTTCACGGCAGGGCCGATGGCTTCTTCGTCCCCTGCTCCCATGCAGCAGCCGTCGTCGGGCCCACGTTCAGCACGGCCGCAACACGACCTGGCTCGCCTTCGTGTTCTCGCGGATGCGACCGACGTCCGCCGGCGAGTAGTCGTGCAACTCGGGCACGCACAGCGCGTCGAACTCGCGCATGGTAATGGCATCCATGTACCTGGCATCACGCAGGCGCTTCGCCGACGCGTGGACGTTCTTCAGGATCCGACTCATCATACCAACTCCACTAGTGCCTTGCGTCATTGATTTTGCGACCAATCTCTGAATCGATATCTCCTGTAGCTCGGAGATGCGTCGTGATCGCGAAACAACCTGCCGTAAAGAGATACATCGTAACGCTCAGCGCTGACGAGCGGGAACGCCTCAACACGCTGATACAAAAGGGCACCAGTCCTGCACGGCAGGTGCTGAAGGCACGCGTCCTGCTGAAGGCCGATGCGTCGGAGGCAGGCGTTGCCTGGAGCGACGGCGAGATCGCCCAAGCACTGGACACCAGCATCGGCACCATCGCCCCACGCGCCGGAAGCTGGTGGAGGAAGGTCTCGATGCCTGACCGGCAAGCACTTCCCGAATTCCGCCAGAAAGCGCATCTTCGACGGTACCGCCGAGGCCAAGTTGATCGCGCTCGCCTGCTCCGCGCCGCCGAAAGGACCCAAGCGGTGGACGCTGACGCTGCTGGAAACCGCGGTCGTGCAGTTGAACATTGTTGATCGCGCCAGCGACACGCCGCGCTCGATTACGCGCAGATCCTCAAGGCGTTGTCGGACAGACACTTCCTCGACGCGAGCAAGATCGTGCTGGTGCAGGACAATCTCAGCAAGCACAAGCCGGCGTCACTCTACGAAGCCTTCCCCGGCGCCGAGGCGCGCCGTCTCGTCGAGCGGTTCGAATGGCATTACACACCCAAGCACGGAAGTTGGCTCGATATGGCCCAAACGGAACTCGGCGTCCTGTCACGCCAGTGCCTCGATCGGCGGATCTCCAACAGGCAGGCGCTGATCGAGGAAGTCGCCGCCTGGGAGGAACACCGCAACTAGAACCACACCAAGGCAGACTGGCAATTCACCACTGCCGATGCACGCATGAATCTGAAGCGCCTATACCTAGCATTATGAGCCACTCAGAGCAGTAGTTAGGCTGTCCATTCTGATTCCGCAATGGAAGCTTTGGGAGGTCGGTACTGATTTCGCCAAATTGAATTTGAGACGGTCAAGAGACTTACCCAAAAATCCGGTTTCACAGCGCTAAAGCATGATCGTTTGAGGTTGAATCACCGGGGCGGAGGGATTCCGGCGCGGCTGCGCATCTGATTGAAGGTGCAGGCTGGAGCGGAGGCCAGCTTGCATGGGAGCTCCCTACTCGTTCGACCTGCGAGAGCGCGTCGTTGGCGCGGTTGCCGGCGGCATGAGCCGGCAGAAAGCGGCGGCACTCTACCGGGTCAGCCATTCCTCGGCGATCCGCTGGACCAAGCGGAAGGCCGGGACGGGCAGTCCGGCAGCCTTGCCGATGGGCGGCAAGAAGCCGTTCGCGCTGGCGGACGAAGCGACATGGATCCGAGCCCGGGTGGCGGAGAAGCCGGACATCACCGGCCGCGAACTGCTCGCGGAGCTCACCGGGCGCGGTGTGGACGTCAGCTACTACGGCGTCTGGAATTTCCTTGATCGCGCTGCTCTCAGCTTCAAAAAAAGCCTGCGCGCCAGCGAGCAGGACCGCGCCGATGTGGCTCGCCGGCGCCAGCAGTGGAAGCAGCGGCAAGGCATGGTTTCCGCCGCGCGCCTGGTGTTCATCGATGAAACCTGGGCCAAAACCAACATGACCCGCATGCACGGCCGCTGCGCCAAAGGTCAGCGGCTGGTCGCCAAGGTCCCGCACGGCCATCGCAGGACGCTGACCTTCGTGGCAGGCCTGCGCTGTGACGGCATCGCCGCGCCCTGCGTGTTCGATGGGCCGATCAATACCGAGAGCTTCCTCGCCTGGGTGGTGCAGTTCCTGGTGCCGAGCTTGCGGCCCGGCGACATCGTGGTGATGGACAATCTGAGCAGCCACAAGGACCCGGCGATACGGCGGGCGATCCGCGATGCCGGGGGCAAGCTGTTCTTCCTGCCCCGATACAGCCCGGACCTGAACCCGATCGAGCAGGCGTTCGCCAAGCTGAAGACCCTGCTGCGCAAGGAAAACGCCCGCAGCTTCGAGCAGGTCGAGACCGCGATCGGCAAGCTTCTCAAACAGCTCACGCCGGCGGAGTGCCGTAACTTCTTCAGCGAAGCGGGATACGCGTCAACCTGAAGCTATCATGCTTTAATGTACTTAGCCAGTCAAATATATATCTGGCTCGTTAATCGAGTCTACTATGGAATGTACCTATTTGGCCGAATTTAGCCCGTCCTATTCATCGCATTGATGGTCGCATTGGTGTCTGACGATCGGGCGCAGCGCCGCGCATCGCCTGTTGCATCGCGATGTCAGTGTGGTTGTCTGGTTGGTGACGGCGTTGGGTGTTGGCGGGATCGGGTGCGGGAGGCGACACGCGCCCCGCGTTTCACGGTCCGGCGGGCTGGAGGCTGGTAGCGATGCAGCGGAACAGCATCGCCTCCGGGCAGGCGACGGCAAAGGCGATGCGGACCCGTGTGGCGGTCTCGGTGATTCGGCCGGCAATCTTGAGCAGCCGCATGCGCAGCGTGGTGAACTCGGCGGTCGCCAGCGGATGCGACCTGGCGATGGCGTCGCGCACCGTCGGCAGCAGCCAGTAGGCGGCGGTATGCAGCACGAGACGCACCTGGTTGGCGCGTGCCGAGCGACAACTGGTGCGGTCGGAGGCAAGCTGGCTCTTGTGCAGCTTGATCAGGTTCTCGGCCTGGCCGCGCGCGCAGCAGAGCGTGTCGTATAGCCATTCGGCGCTGCCGCTCCTGAGGTTGGTCACGACGTAGCGGATGTCCAATCCCTGAGTGCTGGCCTGGATCCGTGCCGCCACGCGCCGCTCGCAACCCCAGGATTTGGCGCCGTAGCAGGTCTCGGTGTAGCGGCGCATGACCATGGCCTGGGCTTCGGCGCGACGCACCCTGACATCGTCGGCAGCGGTCTCCACCAGACGGCTCAGCACGGCGTTGCCCGGCAGGCCGAGCACGTAGTTCACATCGTTGGCCTCGCACCACGCCATCACCTCGGGACGGCTGCAGTGACCATCGCCGCGGATCGTCAGCCGCGTGGTCGGCCAATGGCTGCGGATGCGGCGTGCCAGCCGACGCAGATGACGGCGAACTTGGTCCCCGGATGGGGTCTTGCCGGGTCGCAGCAGTACCTGCCACCGGGCGGGCGGTGGCGGTCTCGTAGACGTGGATCGGCAGGAAGCAGCGTTCGTCGTAATGCGCGTTGAACAGCGAAAGCTGCTGATGGCCGTGCATAACGTCAACGGTGTCGTCGATATCCGGCGTGACCGCCGCCGGTGGTCGGGGATAGCTGGCGCAATAGGCATCGATCATCGCGTAGGTCATGCGGATGACCTCGCGCAAGCTCGGCGCATTCTCCCAGCGCGACAGCGTCGGTTGCGAGCCCAGATCATCACCGGTATCGGGCAGCCGCCCGCAGGCCAGTTTGAAGCCGGGATCGGTGCGCAGTTGATCGAGATCGTCGGCATCCTCATAGCCGCAGGCGATGGCGAGCATGCGCGCGCGCAAGAGGTCGACCACACTGTGCGTCACCAGCAGCGGATTGCGCGGATCGGCGATCAACCCCGCCAGCCGATGGGCAATCCCGATACGTCGTTCGGCAGCAGCCAAAAGCATCACGCCGCCATCCGAGGTGAGACGACCGCCATCGAACGCCGCGGTGAGTTTCTTGCGTCCGACGGCCGGAAACCAGAACGGCTCAATCGTATCGTCGCGCATGGCGGGTGTGGCTCGGGATGATCGGGTGAACGGAGTGGTCTCGACACCCAATCCGTAAACAAGATCAGTCCCTTATGCGACACCCGCCAGCGAATCCCAGCTATGCTCGTGAATAAGCGCGGCTAGTTACGATACACGTCGTCATGTTACTTTGCAGCAGTACACTTCGACACTTGGCAATCACCTAATACGGGTAATTTGGAATGGATGGCTCGGGGAGCTTCCTGGCCATCGTCCACAGCAAGTCACTCCCGACCAACATCACCCACCATCCCTGAGCGCCCATCCGGCCGTGTGCTCTCGCTGCGCCGTGTTCCAGCAACGCGATGCTTGCCGGGCGCTTGCCGCACTGCCGGCACCGGAGTTGCACCAGCACGTCGGCGACGGTCATTCGGGCCATCCCGTTCGCAGCGAGCATTCGCTCTGGGAACACCACGGATCGGCCGCAGGCGCAGTCGGTATCCAGACACCGGCGGCACAGGCCACGGACGGTGCACGCGAGGATGAACGCGCGATCTCCGGGCGGCTGGACTGGCTTCTGGCATTCCGACAGTGAAGCGGGAGAACGGACGAGGAACAACGGCGCTGGCAGCCCGGCTCGCTACCCGGTTTCCATTGCGGTGTTACCCGAGACGTTACCCGGAGCGGAATTTGGTCTGTGGATAAGTGGTTGAAGCCCTGGCGCGCCCGAGAAGATTCGAACTCCTAACCCCCAGATCCGTAGTCTGGTGCTCTATCCAATTGAGCTACGGGCGCTGCTGCTGCGCCATGTAGCGGAACGCCTTTTCGCCCACAAGGGCTGGCGCCGCAGGCCGGCATTGCCCGCTTGAGATCGGTCGGCAATCAGGGCCACACTCGCCCTCTCGTGCCGCAGCCGCGGCCGGCGACCGACCAATACCCAGGGGAGGACAGAGCGTGATCAACAGAAGGACAGCCCTGACCGGAGCCGCCGCCGCGGTCGCCGCCAGCACCACGACCCGCACAAGGGCTACGGCGACGCCCGGCGTGACCGGCACCGAGATCAAGATCGGCAACACGATGCCGTATAGCGGCCCTGCCTCCGCCTATTCCAGCGTCGGCAAGGCCGATGTCGGGTTTTTTAAATGGGTCAACGACCAGGGTGGCGTGGGCGGCCGCAAGATCAACTTCCTGTCCTACGACGACGGCTACAGCCCGCCCAAAACGGTTGAGCAGGCTCGCCGGCTGGTGGAGGAAGACAAGGTCGATTTCCTGTTCCACACGCTCGGCACCCCGACCAACTCATCGATTGAACGCTATTGCAACCAGCGCAAAGTGCCGCAGCTTTTCGTCGCCACCGGCGCCGACAAATGGGGCGACTACAAGCAATATCCATGGACAATCGGCTGGCAGCCGAGCTACCGAACGGAAGCGCAGATCTACACGAAGTACATGCTGCAGCAGAACCCAAATGCGAAGCTGGCCATCCTTTATCAGAACGACGATTTCGGCAAAGACTATCCCGCTGGCGTTCGCGACATCCTCGGGAAGGATTGGGACAAGCATGTCATAAAGTCGATCACCTACGAGGTGACCGATGCGACGGTGGACTCGCAGATATCCGAGCTTCAATCATCCGGCGCAGACACTCTGATGGTGGTGGCCACGCCCAAATTCGCTGCCCAGGCGATCCGCAAGGTGCACGACCTGAACTGGAAGCCGACGTTCTTCATGACCAATGTCGCCACCTCGGTCGGCGCTGTGATGCGACCCGCCGGCCCGGAGAACGCGATCGGCATGCTGAGTACCCAGTATCTTAAGGATCCGGCCGATCCAGCCTGGGACAACGATTCCGGGATGAAGGGATTCAAGGATTTCATGGCCAAATACGTGCCCGGCGGCGACATCACCGATGCTGGTTATATAGCCGGATACGGAGCGAGCTATACGATGTGGAAGGTGCTGCAGCAGTGCGGCGACGACTTCTCGCGCGAGAATGTCCTCAAACAGGCCACGGACCTCAAGGACCTGGAGGTGCCGGCGCTGCTGCCCGGCATCAAGGTCAACACCAGTCCGACCAATTATCACCCGATCCGCGCCATGCAGATGGTGAAGTGGGACGGCAAGACGTGGCAGCGTTTCGGCAACGTGATCGAGGGCGCGCAGACCTGAACGGGCGAACATGTGCGCCGACGGCTGGGATTATTCGCCTTCCCATCCCAGCCAGGTGCGCAGGCCACGGCCCATCACCTGCTCCAGCTCGCGCCCGGATAGCCAGGGCAGCTCTTCGGTGAACATCGTTACGCATTGTCGATAGCTGCATGGCATGCGCGTGATGTCGGTGCCCCAGAAGAAGCGCTCCGGCCCGAACGCGTCATATAGCCGGTGCAGATGGTCGTGGATGTTGCGGTAGGGGTATGGGGCGGTGGAGTAGCTCGGGGCGCCGGTCGCGTTCATCGCCACGTTCGGGTATTTGCGGGCGATACTCACCAGTTCGGGGAGTTTGGCGAAGGCTGCGTCGTCCTGGTCGGTGCGCGCGGCGCCCAGGTGGTCGATGATCAGTTTGAGATGCGGGTGCCGCTCGGCGATGCGGGCGAAAATAGCTAGGAAACGCCAGGCCATGGTGGCGAAGGGGATGCCAAGCCGCTCGGCTTGCGGCCACACCCAGTCGAGCGTGCCGTCCTCGTGCCAGCTCTGCTGATGGGGCAGCACCAGGGCGGTGCGCAAGCCCAGCATGCCGGGTTGCTCCTTCCAGTGCTCCAGCAGGCCGCGCTTGTCGGGCTGATCGTACGGGAACTGGCCCAGAATGGCGTAGCGGTCCGGATAGCGCCGCACCGCCTCGATGGCCATCGCGTTGGCGCTGGGGTCCCAGCTCGGCGGATGGATCACGGCCGCATCCACCCCGGCCTCTGCCATTTCGCGCAGCAGCTCCTCCGCCGTGAAGACCGAGGTCTTGCGATGCTGGCCGCTCGGCGTGCCGCTCGACCAGATATGGACCTGCGCATCGACGATCTTCATGGCGTTCTCCCGAGCTTTTTCGTGCGGCGCTGTATGGCACACAGGGCGGCGGGTACAGGCGCCGGCAAGGTAGTCACGCAGCCAGCAGTTGGCCGGCCTGGGCCGCCAGTTGCTCGATCAGTGCCGTCATGTCGCGTCGGAACGCCGCGAAGCGTGGCAACCGCTCGATCCGCGCCTCATCCATGTACAGATTGCGGGCGATCTCTATCTGCAACGCATGCACGCCCTGGCGCGGGCGCCCGTAATGACGAGTGATGTACCCGCCGGCATACGGGTCGTTGCGTTTCACCGCGTAGCCAAACGACGTCAGAAGCTGCTCGACGAGCCGGGCGATCCGGGCCGCGCAGGCGGTGCCGTGTGCGTCGCCAAGCACGAAATCCACGCCGTTGTAACGGCCCGCTGGCGCTTGCACCGGCATGGAGTGGCAATCGATCAGCAGGCAGGCTCCGAAGGTGGCGCAAGTCCCGCCGATAAGTGCAGCGAGCGTATCGTGATAGGGCTGCCAGCATTGCCGGATGCGCCGCTCGGCCTCGGCGAAACGCAGCTTGCCGCGATAGATGGTTTCCCCTGATGCGACGACGCGCGCGATGGTGCCGAGTCCGGCGGCGACACGCGGGCTGGTGGTGTTGACCCAAGGCGGCAGCGCGTCGGCAAACATGCCAGGGTCAAGCTCCCACGGCTCGCGGTTGGGGTCGCAGAAGGCACGCGGGAATGTTGCGGCGACCAGGGGGGCGCCATGGGAAGCGGCCTCGGCGAACAGTTCATCGACAAAACTGTCTTCGCTGCGCCGGAGCGTCAGCGGATCGAGCCGGGCGGCGGCGATGAAATCGGGCGGATAAGTGGCGCCCGAGTGCGGTGACGCGAACACGATCGGCACGGTCTGGCGTACCGGGCGACGGACGATCAGCGGCGGCTCGGCGGACAGACAGGCGGTCTCGGGGACAGGGAGGTCCATTGCTCTATTGAACGCGGTGCGGGCGCGGCTGTCACCTATCCCTTGGCACCTGTGCCGTCGTCGCGGGCTTGCCCGGTGGCGGGGCGGCGCGTAAGAAGCCGCCGTCCGACGGTCGGGCGCATAGCTCAGCGGGAGAGCGCCTCCCTGACACGGAGGAGGTCCGTGGTTCGATCCCACGTGCGCCCACCAGAAATGCGGCAGTGCGACGTTCAGGCCGCCCGCGTCAGCCGCTTCATCCAGGCCGAAACGCGATGGCGCCGAAGCTCGCTGCGGGCCTTGGCGTCCGTGGTCATGTAATTCAGCTGCATGCTGGTGCGCTGGCCGGTGAACACCTTGTGCCCGTGCCAGGCATTCGGGGCGTTGGGGAACACCAGCAAGGTCCCGTTTACCGGCGGCACTTCAACGGCATAGTCCTCCAGGTCGTTCGGACCGCGCAGCAGGCGCAGGCAGCCTTCATGGCGGGCGAACCGGCCGCTGTCCGGATTGAGGTACAGCAGCACCGTGACGCGCTTGGCGCGCGAATCAATATGGATGCTGCCGTCCCGCTCGTTTGTCCAGCCGCGGAATGTTACCAGCGTGGGGGCGTCGGCAAGGTCCAGGCTGAACCGCGCGGCGATTGCGTCGCGCAGCTTCGGCCCCTCCAACTCGGTGACCAGCGCGCGCGCAGCCAGACCAAGCCGCAGCGCACCGGGCGGGATCGATCCTCGCCGGCCTAACGGCGGGAGATCGTTCAGGACCGCACGCTGGCTGTCCGGGGGCACGAAATCGGAGACCACGAGATGCGGAAACGGATCGGTTCCCAGGGGTGCGGCGCGCAGTGCGGCATAGTCCAACTCGATCATCCGGGCCTCCTTGCCGCCGCGCTTTACCACGGAACGATGGACGTTGAACCCCGGCGTATGACGCTTCAGGATTTTCGTCTGAGCGCGTGATTCACGCTTTCCGACGTTTCCGCCTCAAGCGATCACGCCTGTCTTATGACTTTCCCTGCGTTTCGGGGATACTGGTCCACCATCGGCGGGTTGCAACCCGCCGATGGTGGAGGGGGACGGATCGGGATCACGCCGGTCGGATAGGACCGAGTTAGAGTTTGATCGCCCCCTTCTTTTCCTGGCGGCCCGAACGGATACCAGGGGTGTCTGACGCCCCGGATGACAAGCATGGGACAGGAAAAGATGAGCGCCTCTATAGCACCAACACCGCCGCGGATCACCATCGGCATCGACATCTCGAAACACCACCTCGAGGTTCACCAGCATCCGCAGGGCATCGTCAAACAGTTCGATAACGATCGTAAGGGGATTGCCAAGCTGCTCGCCTGGATAACCGCATGGCAGCCAACCCGCATCGTCTTCGAGGCGACAGGTGCTTATCATCGCGCACTGGAAATGGCCCTGGGAAAGGCCGCGCTGCCCGGCGTCAAACTCAACCCGCTGCAAGCGCGCCGCTTCGCCGAGGCAACCGGTAAGCGCGTGAAAACCGACCCGGTCGATGCCGCCATGCTGGCCCGATTCGGCTATACGATGCAGCCGGATATTCCACCAGCGAGAGATCAAACCATTGATACCCTTGGCGAACTTCTGGCCGCGCGACGGGCGCTGGTGAAGGATCGAACCGCCGTGCTCAATCGCAGCAAGACCCTGACATTGGTCCTGCTCAAGCGGCAAAGCCAGCAACACCTGAACCAGATCCAGACGCAGATCGAGGCGATCGAGCGTGAGCAGGCAATCATCCTGGCGGCCAATGCGAGGCTCCAGGCCCGATCCGACATCCTTGTCAGCATTCCTGCCTTTGGTGCCGCCACCGCCTTCGCCCTGCTCATTGATATGCCCGAGCTCGGTTCGATAGACGGCAAACCGGCCGCCAGCCTTACCGGGCTGGCCCCGGTCACCAGGCAGTCAGGAAGCTGGTGCGCCAAAAGCTTCATCCAGGGCGGGCGCGCGACCCTCAGGCAGGCACTCTATATGCCCGCTCTGGTCGCCATCCGCTTCAATCCACCGCTGAGGGCAAAATATCGCGCACTCCGCGCGGCTGGAAAACCCGCAAAGGTCGCTATCGTCGCCATCATGCGCAAACTGGTCCTCATCGCCAACGCACTGCTTCGAGATAATCGGCTGTGGACGTCGGAACTGGCTTGACCAAGACGGATACTCTAAAAGCGGCGCGCCGACATGCAGAAGCCCCCCGATACGGCTGCCGGACCACTGCCAGCCTATCGGGCCCTGGTGACATCCGGCGCGCTTGCCCCAGACCCGTCCCAGGCAATGGCGGCCGGGCGGCTGCAGGAACTCTGGCTGCGGCTGGGCAGTTACGATCCGTCGCCGCATCCGGTGAATGGCAACGGCTTCCTGTCCCGCATGCTGCGGCGCCGGCAGGTCGATGAAGCGTCGGAAGGTGCGCCGAACGGGCTCTATCTGGTGGGCGCGGTCGGGCGCGGCAAATCCATGCTGACGGACCTGTTTTTCGCGGCCGCCCGGGTCCGGCGCAAGCGGCGCGTGCATTTTCATCAATTCATGCAAAGCGTGCATGGGCGGATCCATGACTTCCGACAAACGAAGCTCGACATCGACGATCCGATCCCGCCGCTTGCGGATTCCATTGCTGCCGAATCCGCACTGCTCTGCTTCGACGAGTTCCAGGTCAACGACGTTGCCGATGCGATGATCCTGGGCCGGCTGTTTCAGGCCCTGTTCGAGCGCGGGGTGATCGTTGTCGCCACCTCCAACACGCGGCCGGACGACCTGTTCACGGGCCAGCCGGGCCGCGATGCGTTCCTGCCGTTTATCTCGCTGATCAAGCGGCATCTCGATGTACTGGAGATGGACGCCGGGCGGGATTTCCGTCGCGCCCGTCTGCGCGGCATGCCGACCTGGTACATGCCGGCCGACGCACGCGCGGACCGTGCCATGGATCGCGTGTTTGTCGAGCTGACGGGAGATGCCGAGCCACGCTCCGAAACGCTAATGGTCGTCGGGAGGCGGCTTATCGTGCCGCGGGCGGCGGCCGGCGTCGCCCGATTCGATTTCGCCACGCTGTGCGGAACTGCGCTCGGGCCCGGCGACTATCTGGCCCTGGCGACGCATTATCCTGCGCTGATCCTGGATCGTATCCCGCACCTGTCGTCGGACAATTATGACGCGGCACGGCGGTTCATCACGCTGATCGATACGCTGTATGAGCATCGCGTGAAGCTTGTTGCATCCGCCGACGTGCCGCCCGACCGGCTGTACCAGAGCGGGGAGGGCGCGCGCGTGTTCGAGCGCACGGCGTCGCGGCTGGACGAGATGCAGGGCCAGGACTGGCTGGCCCTGCCGCATCTCACGTAAGGCTATCCCGCTCGCAGCATGTCCTCGGCGATCTTTTCGGCGGCCATCATTGTCGGGAAATTGGTGTTCGCGCAGGGGACGCTGGGGAAGATCGAGGCATCTACCACCCGGAGTCCCTGCACGCCGCGGACAAGACCTGTGGGATCGGTGACCGCCATCGGGTCATCATCCGATCCCATGCGGCAGGAGCACGAACAGTGCCACACGCCGACCGTCGCTCGTTTGATATAGGTCTCCAGCACTTCGTCATCGCGAAATGCCTGGAGCACGTCCGGCGATTCCATGACGAAGCCGCGGATCACCAGTTGGCGCAGAAACGCCGGGCCGTCCATCAAGGTCGCGCCGAGACGCGTAAGGAGCATGTTCTTGCGGCTGTAGATGCCAACGCGACGGATCTTGTCGGTGAAACTCGCCGGGAAAGATGTCGGAGGTAATCGCTTTCAACGGCGGCAGGTCATGGAGCGCAGCAATCGTACGGAATCCGCCGGCCAACCGTACCAGGTCGCGGTGATCGGACAGGAGATTGAAGTCCACGCTGGGTTCCTGTTGCCAGTCACTCGTCACGAGCCGAACCTGGCCGGTGTCTGAAAACGTCTTGTTGACCCAGAGCGTGGTGACAGCGATACGGTCGCCGATCGCATGCCACGCCGACTTATTCGACACGGTCAGGGCCATGTCGCCCGCGGGCGCGCCGTCGAGGCCGGACGAAAAACGCATGCCGAGGTGAAGGGAGCGTCGGCTATAGGGGTTCTTGCGTGCCCCTGGCTTGAGATAGGAGGCGACCGAGATGGACGGATGGTCCATGAGCCTCTGTCCGACACCCGGCGAAGCGGCGCGAACAGGAATGCCGACATCGCGCAATTGGCCGACGGGACCAATTCCGGCCCGCAACAGCATCGCCGGGGAATGGATGGCTCCGCAGCACAGGATGATTTCGTTGGCGCGGAATTCGCCGAGTTGCTGGCCGACTTTAGCTCGCAGACCGACGCATCTGGTGTCATCGAACAGTAGTTCACATACCTGCGTGTCGGTCATGATGGTCAGGTTGTCGCGATGCCTGACGGTCGGGCCCAAGTAACCCACCGCCGCGGAGACGCGCCGGTCGTACAGGTTGGACATGGTGAGCGGATAGTACCCGTCCTCGAACACGCCGTTCTGGTCGGATACATATTTGTAGCCCGCCAGCGCGAAAGCTTCCGCGGCAGCCTTGGCGTAATCCGACCAGTTGTCGGGGAATACGCGACGCACCGGGATGCGTCCGTCCGAACCGTGCAACGGCCCCTCGAAATCGATGTCGCGCTCGATCTTGCGGAAATAGGGAAGCACGTTGTCCCAGCGCCAGCCGGCGGCGCCACGCTCTCCCACTCATCGTAATCGGCCGGCGACCCGCGGTTGGCGAGCTGCCCGTTGATGGAGGAACCGCCGCCGAGCACGCGGGCTTGCTCGTAGCGGACCAGGCGGGGGCGCGGCGCGTCCGGATCGTTGTGCGGAATGGCCTCTGTGGTGACGCGCAGCTGCGACCAGATGAAGCGCGGACTGCGTGCGGCGAATCCGGAGCGGCTATCGAGAATGTCTTCCGGCACGCGGCCGTCCGGCGTGTCTTCCCCGGCCTCGCACAACAGGACCTGGTTGCGGCTGACCGCTGACAAACGGCTGGCCAGGATCGATCCGGCGGACCCGCCGCCGACGATGATGTAGTCGTAGATTTTCTGCATGAGTTGCGCTCGGTTGTTCGCCCAATCAGCTTCGGCTATCGGTCAGTTACGATCAGGCACCGCATCGGGCCGGATATCTCGCGTCTGTTGTCGGATCACGATTTTCCTATAGCGCCCTGTCGGTCGCGGCAAGCGCCCGCCCCATTATGGACGCCGGTTTGTGCCTTCACTACGGTCAGAGGCAAAGGAGCGGGGAGCGCATGGAGCTGGCCGAAGAACATCGCATGGTGGCCGATCTGGTCGCCAGGTTCGTCGATCGCGACCTGATGCCGCTGGAGCGTGCGGTGCTGGCGCGGGAGGCACGCGGCGAGAAATACGGGCTGACCGAGGAGGAAGAAGCGCCGCTGCTGGCGAAATGCCGCGAATTGGGCCTTTGGGCGCTGGATGTGCCGGCGGAGCTGGGTGGCGCCGACCTTCCGACGGTGGCGCTGATGGCCATCAACGAGGAGCTGGGCCGCACTGTCGTGCCTTTTACGTTCCCGCCAGACAGTCCGAACCTGCATATGCTGCTGTCCGTCGCCGATGAGCGGCAGCGGGAGCTGTACCTGAAGCCGTATGCGTCCGGGGAAGCAAAATCGGCGATTGCCATCTCGGAGCCTGGGGCTGGCGGCGATCCGGCCGGCATGACCACGCGCGCGGTGAAGGACGGCGCAGACTGGGTGATCAACGGGCGCAAGATATGGGTCAGCCGCGTGCCGCAGTCCGAGTTCACCATCGTGATGGCGCGTACCGGCGAGGGCAAGCGGCACGAGGGGATCACCGCCTTCGTGGTGGAGCGCGGCACGCCCGGACTTCATCATCGAGCGCGAGATTCCGATGATCGGCGGGCGGCGCACCTATGAGCTGGTGTTCGAGAATCTGCGCGTGCCCGAGTCCCAGGTGCTGGGCAAGCTTGGACAGGGCTTCGCGCCGATGCAGCTGCGGCTGACCGTGCGGCGGTTGCAGATGGGCGCCTGGTGCATCGGCATGACGCGGCGGGCGCTGGACATGCTGTGCGAGCATGCGCGCCAGCGGGTGACGTTCGGCGCGAAACTGGCCGACCGGCAGGCGATCCAGTGGTGGGTGGCGGAGGCGGCGACGAAAATCCACGCCTGCCGGCTGATGCTGATGGACGCCGCGGCCAAGCAGGATGCCGGTCAGGACGTGCGTACCGAAGCCTCCATGATCAAGGTGTTTGCCACCGAAATGGCGACCGCGGTGATCGACCAGGCGATGCAGGCCCATGGCGCGATGGGCATGACCAAGGAACTGCCGTTGCAATTGCTGGCAAGCCAGGTGCGGGTGATGCGCGTCTATGAAGGACCGTCCGAGGTGCACCGCATGGTGATCGCACGACGTATCCTCAATGCACGTCGCTAGCGCGGCGTTGCCCGCGGATGCGATGGCCGCGGGCCGACCGGTACTGAGCGTTGAACGGCTGCGCACCTGGTTTCACACGCGGCGTGGGGTCTTCAAGGCCGTCGATGACGTTTCGTTTGCGGTGAACCGCGGCGAGACGCTGGCCATCGTCGGCGAGTTAGGCTGCGGCAAGAGCGTGACGGCACTTTCGGTCATGCGCCTGATCGCTCAGCCGCCGGGCCGGATTGAAAGCGGGGCGATCTGGCTGGATGACGTCGATCTGCTGAGCCTCAGCGGGGCCGAGATGCGGCGGCTGCGCGGCAATGAGATCGCGATGATCTTCCAGGAGCCGATGACCTCGCTCAATCCGGTGATGACGGTGGGGCGGCAGATTGCCGAGACGGTGGAGCTGCATGAGGGACTGTCGCGTCGCGCAGCGCTGCAGCGTGCGGTGGAGATGCTGCGCCGCGTGCATATTCCAGAGGCCGAGCAACGGGCGCGCGAATACCCGCATCAGCTCTCCGGCGGCATGCGCCAGCGGGCGATGATCGCGATGGCGCTGGCATGCAGCCCCAAGTTGCTGATCGCCGACGAGCCGACCACTGCGCTGGACGTGACCATCCAGGCGCAGATATTGCGATTGATTATCGATTTGCAGCGCGAGACGGGCACGGCGGTGCTGCTGATCACGCATGATCTTGGCGTGGTGGCGGAAACGGCGGACCGGGTGATCGTGATGTATGCAGGTCGCAAGGTGGAGGAGGCGCCGGTGGGCGAGTTGTTCGCGCGCCCGCTGCATCCTTACATGCAGGGGCTGCTCGCGTCGATCCCGCGCGGCGGTCTGCTGCGCAGCGAGGCGGTATCGGACGAGCGGTTGCAGGAGATACCGGGCATCGTACCTCCGCTGGACGCGCTGCCTGCCGGCTGCCATTTCGCGCCGCGCTGCCCGCGCGCAGATGCACTTTGCACGGCGACCTATCCGCCGTTTGAGGAGAAATATGCGTCGCACTTCGCCGCCTGCTGGCACACCGATGTCGATCGGGTGGGTGCGTAGGATGGCGGTGCTGGAGGTTGAGGGGCTCAAGAAGCATTATCCGATCCGGCAGGGTTTCCTGCGGCGTGTGCGTGCGCATGTGTTCGCGGTTGATGGAGTGAGCTTCCGCATTGATGAGGGCGAGACGCTCGGCCTGGTGGGTGAGAGCGGATGCGGCAAATCGACGGTCGGACGATCGGTGATGCGTCTGGTGGAGCCGACGGCGGGAACTATCCGATTATCGGGCCAGGATATCACGACGCTGTCGCGAAAGGCGCTGCGTCCGTACCGGCGGCAGATGCAGATCGTGTTCCAGGATCCGTTCTCGTCGTTGAACCCGCGCATGACGGTGGGCGATATCGTCGGCGAGCCGCTGAAGGTGCACCGGATTGCAAGCGGGCGAGAGCGGACGGAGCGGGTCGCGGCGCTGTTCCAGCGGGTCGGGCTGCGGCCGGCGCAGATGCGCAATTATCCGCACGAGTTTTCCGGGGGCCAGCGGCAGCGGGTTTCGATCGCGCGGGCGCTGGCGCTGGAGCCGAAATTCATTGTTGCCGACGAGCCGGTGAGTGCGCTGGACGTTTCCATCCAGGCGCAGGTGATCAATCTGCTGACGGATCTGCAGCGGGAGATGCGGCTGTCCTATCTTTTCATTTCGCATAATCTGGGGGTGGTGGAACATATCAGCCAGCGCGTGGCGGTGATGTATCTGGGGAGGATCGTGGAATATGCGGACAAGGTCGCGCTGTTCACGCGTCCGCAGCATCCGTACACCGAGGCGTTGCTGGCCGCGATTCCGGTGCCGGATCCGACCGTGAAGCGCGACAGGATCGTGGCGGAGGGCGACGTGCCGAGCCCCGTGCGGCGGCCTTCAGGGTGCCATTTCCATCCGCGCTGCCCGTACGCGGAGGCGCGGTGCCGGGTGGAAGCGCCGGAACTGCGGGTGGGGAAGGCGGGGCATCTGGTGGCGTGTCATTTTCGGTGATGCCGGTTGGGCAGAGTTGCTAATCCGCCAGGCCTGATTCTCGCCGGGCTTTGCCGGTCAGCTCGCCCAACTGCCGGGTGGCGGCGTCGATATCGGTTTCAAATTTCAGCAGCACGTTCAGCGTGTTGTGCACCAGCTCGGTGTCCAGCACCTGTGCGTGCAGCAGCACCAGCGCACGGGCCCAGTCGATCGTCTCGCTGACCGAGGGGGCCTTCTTGAGGTCGAGCTGGCGCAAAGCCTGGACGAAAGCGACCAATTGTCGCCGCAGGCTTTCGTCAGCGTCCGGCACGCGGGAGGCGATGATGCGCGCTTCCAGCCTGGCGTCGGGGAAGCCGATATGCAGGTGCAGGCAGCGGCGTTTCAGTGCGTCGCCCAGGTCGCGCGTGCTGTTGGAGGTAAGCACCACGACCGGCGGAGTTTGCGCGGCGACTCGCCCGATTTCTGGAACCGTCACCTGATAGTCGGAAAGGATTTCCAGCAGCAGCGCTTCGAATTCCTGATCGGATTTGTCCACTTCATCGACCAGCAGCACCGCGCCGCCTTCCTGCTGCAAAGCGCGGAGCAGCGGCCGCGGCTCCAGAAACTCCGGCGAGAAGAACAGGTCGCCCAGACCGTGCAGCCGGTCGATCGCGGCGGCCAGTCCCTCGGTTTCGCCCAGCAGCTCACCGATCCGATCGCGCAGGAGCTGAGTGTAAAGGAGCTGCTTGCCGTATTTCCATTCATACAGCGCCTTGGATTCGTCCAGCCCTTCGTAGCATTGCATACGAATCAGCGGCAACGCGCACCAGGCCGCGATCGATTTGGCAAGCTCGGTCTTGCCAACTCCTGCGGGGCCTTCCACCAGGATCGGCTTTTGCAGATGGTGCGATAGATAGACCGCGGTGGCGATCTGCCGGTTGGGAATATAACCCATTTCGGACAAACCGCGTTCGACGGCGTCGATAGAGCAGATCAGCCGGCTCAGCTCCGGATTGGCGCGTGGTAGTCCGGCGGGGCGGGACATGCGGTCTCCGTTGCAGTCGTATCGGTCAGGCGAGCTTGCCGCCGACCTGGCCGCGGGCCACGTCGAGCCGCAGTTCCACATATTCCACGAGTTTCGCGGTCGGATAGCTGATGATGAAATAGATGATGGCGACCATCGCGAAAATCTCGAAATACTTGAAGGTAGCAGAGGCCAGCAGTTCGCCACTGAACATCAGGTCGCGCATGGTGATCACGGAGACCAGGGCGGAGTCCTTGAAAATCGCAACAAAGAAGTTGCCGATTGCCGGAATGACGATGCGCAGCGCCTGCGGCAGGATGATGCGCCGCATCAGCAGCCGGCGCGACATGCCGAGCGAGCGCGCCGCTTCCCACTGGCCACGGGGAATGGCCTGGATGCCGGAGCGGAACACCTCCGCCATGTACGCGCTGTAATTGATGGTCAGCCCGAGCACGCCGGAAGCGAACGGCTGCAGCACGATGCCGCCATAGGGCAGCACGTAATAGATGAAGAAAAGCTGGAGCAGCAGCGGCGTGCCGCGGATGAACTGCACATAGGCCGTGGCGAGGGCGCGGACCGGCCAGAAACGCGTCACCCGCCCGATCCCGAACGCGAGGCCTACGACCAGTGCTAGGGCGTAAGCGAGCAGGGACACCGTGATGGTCACCCACGCGCCGCGCAGCAGCGTGGGCAAGAAGGAGATCATCTCCGCCATCGAGAACATGGAGTGGTATCGGCTCCGACGCCAGGTGGGACGCTGCGTGTTAGTGCCAAGGCGGGCGGCAACCGACGCCGCACCGCCCACGACTCGCCGGTTCAGTTGTTGTAGCCGGTCAGTCCCCACTTGGTGAGGATCTTGGTGATGTCTCCAGAGTCCTCCATCCACTCGATCGCGGAAGAGAATCCGGTGCGGAGCTGCACGTCGGCCTGGCGGAAGGCGTAGCGACTATAGCCGGCCGGATTCTTGAGCTGATGCGGCTCGTAGCCCTCGACCAGCGCGAGGTTCCATTCGGGGTGATCCTTGATAGAGGCCGCGATGATCGGCTGATCGTGCACTGCGGCATCCAACCGGCCGTTATGGATGTCCTGCGCCATCGACACCCAGTCCTTATAGTCCTTGTAGATTACACCCGGCGTTTCCTGGATCCATTGCGCATAGTTCGTGCCGAGCAGGGCGCCGCACGTCTTTCCCTTCAGATCGGCAATCGACTTCACGTCGGGCAGTTTGCCCTTCTGCACCACCAGCCATTCGGAGTAATAGTATGTTGGGAAACTGAAGTCCACGACCTTGGCGCGTGCCTTCGTGTAGTGGATGGAATCACCGACGATATCGAAGCGGCCGGCCAGAAGTCCGGGGATCATGCCGTCGAAGGTCACGGTCTCCACCGTAATCTTGGGGATCATCAGCATCTTCGCCGCGGCGGTGAGGATGTCGGCATCCAGGCCAGTAAAAACACCAGACTTTGAGTCCAGATACGAATAGGGCCAGTCGTTCGAGGTGGTGAGGATCAGCTCGCCCTTCTTTTGCACCCGCACCAGGGAATCGTCGCATTGGAACTTCGGCAGCGTGAAATCCTTGAACGAGGTATCGACCTGCGGCTCCTCGGCAGCCATTGCGGTGTGCACCAATCCGCTTGTTACGATCGCGCCGACGGCGACGCTTCCGGCGGCGAGCAGCCCACGACGGCGGAACCTGTTCGTCTGCGTGGTTTCAGTGTGTCTTGTCATGATGAGCCCTCCCTTCTGATTTTGGTATCTCTCCGTTGTCAGCTGTTCACCTCGGCCCGCCCGCTACGCTCCAGGATGGTCTGCAGGAACTGACGCGTCCGTAGATTGTCCGGCGCGGAGAAGATCGCTCCCGGCGTCCCTTCCTCGACCACCCTGCCGTCCGCCATGAAGATGACCCGGTCCGCGACCTCACGGGCGAAGCCCATCTCATGCGTCACTACCAGCATGGTCATTCCCTCGGCGGCAAGTCCGCGCATGACTCGTAACACATCGCCGACCAGCTCGGGGTCGAGCGCGCTGGTGGCCTCATCGAACAGCATGAGCTTCGGGTTCATTGCAAGTGCCCGGGCGATAGCGACCCGCTGCTGCTGGCCGCCACTGAGCTGGTGTGGAAATGCCTGCGCCTTTTCCGCCAGCCCGACTTTGCTCAGCAGTGCCAGCCCGCGCTGCCGCGCTTCCTGTACCGGTTCGCGCAGGACGTGCACCGGCGCCTCGATGACGTTGCCGAGCGCCGTCAGATGTGGGAACAGGTTGAACGACTGAAAGACCATGCCGATCTGCGCGCGGATGGCTTCCACGCGCCGTTCCGGATCGACGACGGGGCGGCCGTCGCGCATGTAACGATAGACCGGCTGGCCTTCGAGGAAGATCGTGCCGGAATCGATGGACTCGAGATGATTGACGCAGCGGAGCAAGGTCGATTTCCCTGCCCCGGAGGGGCCGATGATGCATACGACCTCGCCCTTGGTGACCGCGAAGCTGACGTCGCACAGGACCTGCAATCGTCCGTAGGACTTGCTGACGCGGTCGAACCGAAGCAATTCGTCGGCAGCGGCTTCCGATTGGTGTCCGTGGAGTGGCACGCTCGCCGTCATCGCGCGATGGAACCATACAAGCCGATGTGCATGGACCGATCTTCCCTGGCAGCAGCGTGGCAAGCGGGCGGGACCGTAACTGCCGCCGGAACGGCAAGTCAACATTGCTGCGGCGGCGATGATTGCCAATCGATGTGCGTGTCTTAAAGCATGATCGCTTCAGGATGAAGCGCTCATGCTTTAGGATTTCTCTGTTTGAGAGCGTGATTCACGCTTTCCGACGGTTCCGCCTCAAGCTATCACTCTCTAAGCTGTCTCCCGATCTCTCGGAGGTGCCGCCATGGACACACGCATCAGCGATCAGCAGCGCGCCATGCTGGCGTCGGTGCGGGCCGTCGCGCAGGCCGAGTTCAAACCCCGCGCCCAGTGCTGGATGGATGGCACGTTTCCGTGGGAGAACATGAAGCGCCTGGCTGAACTGGGTGTGCTCGGCATGTCCGTGCCGGAAGAGTATGGCGGGCTCGGGTTGACGATCCTGGATACGGTGCTGATCCTGGAGGAGATCGCCAAGACCTGCTACGTGACCGCGATGGCGGTGCTCGGTGAAGCGGGCGTGCAGACCCGGGTCATTGCGCATTACGCGCCGGCGGCGATCAAAAGCCGCATCCTGCCGAAGGTCGCCAGTGGCGAGTGCATGCTTGCGATCTGCATGACCGAGCCGCATGCCGGAACGGATGTCGCCAACTATCGGACCAATGCGCGTGTCGCCGGCGACCACGTTATCCTGAAGGGGACGAAGACGCTGATCAGCCGCGCGCCCGAAGCCGGCATGTTTGTCGTGTTTACCCGCGTGGACGGGAGGCCGGGGCGGGAGGGTATCGGTTGCGTCCTGGTGGAGGCGGGAACGAAGGGCTTCGAGGTGACTGGTACGTTCCACACCATGGGCGGCGAAAACCTGCACGAGATCCAATTCAATGACTGCGAGCTGCCACTTGAGAACCTGGTGATCCAGGAGGACGGGTTTCGGAAGCTACTGACTGCCTTCAACACGCAGCGCTGCCTCAATCCGGCGATTTCGCTTGGGCTGGCGGAGGGCGCGTTCGACGAGGCGGTCAATTACGTGCGCGACCGTACCGCGTTCGGCAAGCCGATCGCCGATCACCAAGGCATCCGCTGGAAACTCGCGGACATGTTCAAGGACATCGAAGCGGGGCGCGGGCTGCTGTATCGGGCTGCGGCCACCGCCAATCCGTTCCCGGACCCGTTCATGGCGGCGACGGCGAAGCTGTTCAACAACGAGATGTCTATCCGCGTCACCAGCGAGGCCGTGCAGATGCATGGCGGCTTCGGCTTCACCGACGAATACCCAGTGTCGCGCTTCTATCGCGCCGCGCGGTACGGTTCCATCGGGGGCGGCACAAGTGAGACGCTGCGCGATCTGATCGGCCGCAAGCTGGTGTCCGATCTGGATCGGACGGAGGGGATACTCAGTCTGCACAATCGGGGATCACGCGGGCGCGCCGGATAGGCCTTGCTGGCGCGGGCGCTTCGGTTCAGCGCCGCGGCACCGCCGAGCCGCGCGACGATGCCGGACCAGTCCTCGTTGTCGAGCCGCAAATCGTGAGTCATTCGATGCTTGAAATCGAAACCGAGTCCGCTATGCAAGCCCTATTTTAGCGCCTATGCGCGCGAGCGGGAATCCAGCGACCACCCACGCACCCGCGACCTCGGCATGGATGCCCGCGTGCGCGGGCATGACGATGGAAGAGTCAGCCTCTCCGGCGGCTGGTATCAAACGACAAATCCTGGAGGATGGGCGCTTCATCTTGAAGCGATCATGCTTTAGGCCGGCTTCGCGTCCTCGTACTCATCATGGCGTCGCACGAAATGCATGGTCAAGTCCTCGTTGCGTCCCTTGGGCGCGCGGTCGAGGACCATCAGCGTTCCAATCAGTTGTTCGTGGCCGCGCGCATAGCTGGAATAGGTGTGGAAGACCTCGTCCTTTTCGTTCCTGTAGAAGGCGCTGAGCCCCGGCAGTTCGTCATGCGCGCGCTCGACCGGCGTACGGGTGAAGTTATATTCCACCGTATCGCCCCTGAGGTCCTGTTCGGTGAAGGAGACATGGAAGTCGAAATTGAAGTTGCTGCCGAACGACGACACCCACGGAAAATGCCAGCCCATGCGCCGCTTGTAGGCCTCGATCTTCGCCAGCGGTGCGCGCGAGACCGCGGTCAGCGTCACGTCATGATGGTTCAGATGCGGCAGCGTGCCGTCGAGATGATCGGCCAGGAACGAACAGCCGGGGCAGCCGGCCTCCCACTCCGGTCCGAGCATGAAATGATACACGATAAGCTGGCTGCGCCCGCCGAACAGGTCACCGAGGCTCCGGTGGCCGGCCGGCGTATCGAACTGATAGTCCTCCTCGATCCGCGCCCACGGCAGCGCCAGCCGCTCTTTGTTCACCGCGTCGCGCAGGTGAGTCTCCTCCTTTTCCCGCAGCAGCAGAGCCTTCCGCGCCGCCAGCCACTGTTCCCGAGAAACCACCGCATGGTTCTGCATCGTTCCCCCCTGGACGGATTACACTTGACAGATACGTTGATACCAACTCAACTGCCGGCGTGTCAAGAACTCTCCCCTTCGCAACCACGATCGAGATACGTGACACCTGCCTGTGTCTGCACGCACAGCGCGCCGCCCGTGCACTGGGGCGCCGGTTCGATGAGGCGTTGCGCCCGTTTGGACTCACCAACGGACAATTCTCGCTGCTGATGTCGCTCAACCGGCTGCAGCCCCCGCCACTCGGCCCGGTGGCTCGGTTGCTGGCAATGGACCGCACCACGCTCACGGCAGCGCTGAAACCGCTGCAACGGCGCGGGTTGGTGATGGTTTCGCCTGATCCGGCCGACCGTCGCAGCCGTCTGCTGACCCTCACCGATTTCGGGAAGTGCGCTGCTGGCCACCGCAGTGCCGATCTGGCGGGACACCCACCGTGCGGTGGAGCAGGACCTGCCCGGCGGCAACGGCGACGCTTTGCGCGCGGGACTGAACGCGCTGTCGCAGTCGGGCAACGCGTTGCCCAATCAGAGCCCCTGCGCTCCGCCGCCACCGGCGGAACCCGCCGTACCCACGTAACGATCCGAACAAACATAGAACATAAATTTACCAATTGTAAACGGCGATCGCAACCCGATAGGATCATCGCATCGGCCCGGCCGCCGCTCGCCACGCGCCGAAAACAGTTGCAAGCGATAGCATCACTTGTCGGGCCACCATGGAAAGCGCAGCCAACAATGAAGTGGGAAGTATTGGAACAAGCCAAGAAGGAAGCTGCGAAGATACTCGGGGACAACTCGGGCATCCCGCCGGAGAAGGCCGATCTCGGCAAGCTCGCCAAGGACCTCACGGACGCATACAGCGCTTTCGACGAGTACGGCCAGGACCTGCGTGACAGCATGGCGAAGCTTACCGACACCCTGGGCAAGTGGAACGACGCGCTCAAACAGACCGCCACGCTATACGAGAAAACCGATTTCGGTCTCGACGCGAAAGCCGACGCTCAGAAGATTGCCAAGGCCCGAAAACCCTTCGTCGTCGTTTCGAACACGCAGATCGTATATGACCGCGCGATTACCGAGATGAAGACCATTCAGAAACAATATCAGGACATAATGAAAACGAAAATACCGTTCCCATAGCCTCACGCCGGATACAGCCCCGCCGCCCGCGCCCGCACCTTGATCAGGGACACCAGCAGATCGAGCACCGGTGTCTCGACGCCCACCATCCGCGCCATTTCCAGCAATACCGTATAAAGTGCATCGACCTCCATCGGCCGCCCCGCCTCCAAATCCTGCAGGATGCTCGGCCGGTGCCCCAGCTTGGCATTCGTCGCCACAATACGCTCCACATCCACCACCGGCGATCGTCCCATCGCCCGCGCCACCGCCTCGGCCTCCGCCAGCGCGCGCCGCGACGTATCCACCAGCACCGGTTCCTCTTGCGTCGCGCGTACCGGCGACTGCGTCAGCACGCACATCGGCCCGGCGCTGAGATTGAAAATCAGCTTCTGCCAGATCAGATCGCGGATATTGTCGCTCACTGCCACCGGCACCCCGCCCGCCTGGAACGCGCCCTCCAGCATGCGCAGCCGCGGCGTCACGCTGCCGTCCGGCTCGCCGAACGTCACCCCCAGCGTCTCGCCGCTGACCATCCGCACCACGCCCGGCGCCGGCACGGAACTCGCCGGCCAGGCGATGCCGCCCAGCACACGCTCCGGCCCGACCGCCCGCCACAGCGCCTCGTCCGGATCGAGCCGCGCCAGCCGCCGCCCCTCCATCGGCCCGCCATGCGCGTGGAAATACCACCACGGGATGCCGTTCGTCACGAACGCAACCACCGTGTCCGGCCCCAGCAATGGACCAATGCCGGCCGCCACCGAGGGCAGGGCAGGGGCCTTCACCGTCACCACCACCGCGTCCTGCGGTCCCAGCTCCGCCGCATGATCGCTCGCCGCGACCCGTGCCGTGATACTGCGCGCCTGCATCTCCAGCGTCAGCCCGTGCCCGCGGATCGCCGCCAGATGCGCCCCGCGCGCCACCACGGACACCTCCGCGCCGCTCTGCGCCAGCAGGCCGGCGAGCCAGCCGCCGATCGCCCCGGCGCCGTACACGCAGATCCTCATGCCAGCATCTCGAGCGCCGCCCGCGCCAGCGCCTGCACGCCGAACCCGATGCACCGCTCGTCCGGCTGATACCCCGAGTTGTGCAGCCTGTCCGCGCGGCCCGGCTGCGACGATCCGATGCGTAGCTGGAATCCCGGCACCAGGGCAGTCATCAGCGCGAAATCCTCGGCCCCCAGGCGAGGTTCGCCCGGCGCGACCACGTCGCCGAACTGCTGCCGCACGGCACTGACGGTGGGCTCCAATACGCGATCGTCATTCACCAGCGGCGGTGCCCCGCGGCGGTAGACCTCGACCTCGCAGCCCACCCGCATGCCCTCCTGGTTGCCGGCGCACAGCCGCCGTATCGACTGCTCCGCGAGGTCGCGGATCTCCGGGTGCAGCGTCCGCACCGTGCCTTTGATCAGCACCAAATCCGGGATGATGTTGTGTGTCGTCCCGCCCTGCACCGCGCCCACGGTCACTACGGCTGGCCGTGTGGGCGGCACCTCGCGCGAGACCACAGTCTGCAACTGCAGGATCAGGCTGGCGGCCGCCACGATCGGATCGACGGTGGTGTGCGGATACGCCGCATGGCCGGACCTGCCCCGCACGGTGATCTCGAACCGGTCGGCTGCCGCCAGGCTCGCCCCGCGCACGAACCCGAACGTGCCGACCGGCATGTCCGGATGGTTGTGGAAGCCGAGCGCGTAATCGATGCGCGGCTGCTCCATCACGCCCGCGTCGAGCATCGCCTGCATGCCGCCCAGCCCTTCCTCGGCGGGCTGAAACACCAGCTTCACCGTGCCGGCAAGCCGCGGCGCCAGATCTTTCAACACCGCCGCCACCCCAAGCAACGTGGTGGTGTGGATGTCGTGCCCGCACGCATGCATGACGCCGGCATTCGTGCTGGCGAACGGCAGTCCGGTTGCCTCCTGGATCGGCAGCGCGTCCATGTCGGCACGGATCGCCAGCACCGGGCCGGGCCGGCCGCCTTCGATCAGTCCCACCACGCCGGTCTTCCCCACACCGGTCCGATGCGGAATCCCCAGCCGGTCGAGTTCGCGCACCACCACTCCGGCGGTGCGCACCTCCTCGAACCCCAGCTCTGGATGCGCATGGATGTCGCGTCTGATCTCCACCAGTGCCGGCTCGATCCGTCGTGTCGCGTCGCGGATCGCGGTCTGCGGGTCATTTGCGATTGTCTTAGGCGCGATTGTCTGGGGCATGGTCGTCCTGGGTTCTGCGCGCCGGCAGAATGCGGAAACGGGTCCGCCCCGGCAAGGAGCGGACCCGTCTGGACGTGGGTGCCACCGTCACGCGGCAGGCGCCGCTGCCAGCTTCCGCGATCATCGCGGAAGCGCGGAGACTTCAACCGAGGCTGCTGAGCACCTCGGCCTCGGTGGGGAACCGGCCGGTCGCCTTTTTCGAATAGCGCAACCGTCCGTCCACCATGACCTCGAAGACGCCGCCGCTGCTGCGCTGCAGCGTCACGTCGGCATCCGGCCTGTTTGCCAGGATCATGTCTCGCGCTGTGTTGGCGCGCGGCTCATAGCCTCACGCTCCGCAATATTCGATTTCAACTCGCATGCGTTCGCATCTCCTGTGCTGGTGTCTGCGTCTCCGGACTATAGGACCTGATCGCTCCGGCTTGAAGCGGTCATGCACCGGTGCTCCCAGGGTCATTTGTTTCTCTCGGCCGCCCGGAAGCTGCT
Source organism: uncultured Pseudomonadota bacterium (assembly GCA_963810715.1). GTDB lineage: Bacteria > Pseudomonadota > Alphaproteobacteria > Acetobacterales > Acetobacteraceae > DATDIC01. The sequence continues at coordinate 324,165 of CAWEOZ010000013.1, forward strand.
GCTCAGCAGCGAGCGGACCGGCCGTACGGCGCGCCACACAGGGTCGCGTGTCACCCCAGCGAGCACGCGCTCCGTCTCCTCCTGCGCCGCACGCGCTTGGGCAGCATCGGCCTCCGTGCGTTCCAGCCGCGCGGCGAGATCTGCCGTCTCTGCACGCGCCAGCGCCAGGCTGCGTTCCGCCTCGGCAAGCGAGGCGCGCGTCTCGTCAAGCACCACCTGACGCCCCGCCGCAAGAGCCGCGGTCCGCTCGAGTGCGGCGCCCAGTTGCGTGCTTGCCCTCAGCTCTTGCGTGAACTGGCCCAGCACGCCCCCTATTTCCTCGGCGCGCATGGCTGCGAGCTGTTGCAATTCCCTCACCTTTGTCTCCGCCGTGGCGGTGGCCTCGCGCTGCGCATGCAATGCACGTTGTGCCTCCGCCAGAGCCGCTTCGAGTCGGTTGACCCAAATCAGGTGAAGCTCGCTATCGGGCAGCTCCTCTCCCCCGCCATCGGCGTCAGCCGCCAGAAAGGAATGATACGTCTCCCCTCGTATTGCGCGTGTCGCCATCGCCACGATCTGCTCGACTGGCCGGTCGACCCACTCCCGCGGTGCCCAGCGCGGCGTTCGCCACAAGGCGCGCCGCAGATCCTCCTCGGTTTCGATATGCACAAGCATGCATGCGTTTGCACGAAGGTGCTCGTCCAGGACGGGCCTTCTGTCTCGTGTGCACAGCAACCCGGCCTCAAACGCAAATGGAAATATCGGATCGGAGCTGTGAAGGAAATTATCCGGAGAGAACGACGGGAACGCGAAGTAGAAGACGCAATATCCCTGGGCCAGCAAGACGCGAACGAGTGTGAGCGAACGGGAGTTCTCATTGCATTCCAGCCACAATGCCGTGTCCAGACGATTGGGCAGCGATGGATCGCTCTGTAGAATGTCCAGTTCCATGCCCTCGGCATCAATCTTTATCAGATCGAACTCGCCATGCTCAGCGATCAACTGTTCCAGACTGATGATGTTTGCGCTGATGCGAAGCTCCGATCCAAGGTCCGGATCGGCGGACGGTACGAACGACAATGAGGAGACATTGCCAGCGGTATAGTGTCCTGCGGCGGGGACCGCGGTCGCAGAGGTGACGACCGCTTCGATGACGATCGCTGGTACACGGCAGTTCGCCTCCACATTGGCCCGCAGCAGCGGCGTAACCGCCGGATTGGCTTCGACGAAGCAGATCTGTCGCAGCCGCCGTTCCAGCATCACACCCAGGCCAAACGTCCCCAGGAACGCGCCAATATCGAGAATGCGGGCGTCATCCGGAACGTTGCGTGCAATGAAGCGGGCTTCGTCGAACGCCCACTCCCCGTATCGCAGCAAGAATCGTCCGATCATGTCGTCGCTTGTACCCGGCGCGAGAATTGCTCCGTAGCGCGTCTCGATTCAATTCATGCTCTGGCGTCCGTATACCCGATATGCCGACGACCTAAGCTAATCGGCCAAGCAGCGTTGTCACTGGTTTGACGAAAGGAAGAGGTTCTGGATATGTGTTCGCTGTAATGGGGACCTTCAGGTGCGCAGACAACGTCAGGAATGGATGACAGCGTGATTTCTGCCGGTAAGGCGAGGCTGATTCGCCTTGTTGAGTATGGCGCGAGATGGCAGGTAGCGGCAAGAGGCTCGCTCGCGCGTCGCCTGCCGCGCCACATGCGGAAGCATCGCTTGGCCCGCCCGGACGACATCGGCTGCCCCGCTGCGGACACGCAGGCAGCGGCGTGGGAAGGCGCAAGGCCGGCGTTCGACGCGGGCTATTATCTCGGCACCTACGAGGACGTGCAGCAGGCCGGCATCGATCCCTTCGTTCATTACATGACGCAGGGCTGGACCGAAGGACGCAACCCATCCGCGGCCTTTCACACAAAATACTATCTAGAGTTGAATGCCGACGTTTGGCATAGCGGCATGAACCCGCTTCTCCATTACGTCCAGTTCGGACGGACGGAGGGTAGGGTGGCTGCCCCCAAATCTGAGGAGCCATCGGTCAACTCCTGGACCCCCCCGGAATGGGAGCCGGCACGCACCGCGTTCGACGCGGATTATTACCTGCGCACCTATCTCGATGTGAGCAACTCCGATCTTGACCCGTTCCTGCACTACATGGCGCAGGGCTGGATCGAGGGGCGCAATCCTTCTGAAGCCTTTGACACGTCCTACTACCTCGATGCCCATGCCGATGTCCGCCAGATCGGGATCAACCCGCTTCTCCATTACGTTTCATCCGGCCAGGCCGAGGGCCGGACCATCGCTCCCGATCGCAACGATCCCCGCTTCATCATCGATCAGGCCCGCTCGGCATCCGAGCTTGCCCGCTCCTGGACGCGTGAAAGGCCAGCGGACTGGCTCTCGCGTGAAACGTTGGCCACTCGGCTGTTCGCGGCGGCGAAACCGGGCACGCCCGGCTTGGTGATCTCCATCAGTCATGATGATTTCACCGAGAGCCTGGGTGGAACGCAGATCATCATTGCCGATGAGATGCAGGCGCTCGTTCAGGCCGGATTCGCCTATCTTCATCTCTGTCCGTCTCAGCCCCTGCCGATGTTGGCGCCACCCGGAGCGGACGACCTGTTGCTCAACGCCCGGCTGTCCGGTAGGAGCCTCGGTGCCGTCCGCTTCTCCGATCTCGTCGCTGCGCTTGCGGATGTGCGGGACGACATGCCGACGTGCCACGTCATCGTGCACCACCTGCTCGGTCATCGCCCTGAAGACGTGGCGGAGCTGGTCCGTGCGCTCGCTCCGGATCGTGTATTTGCCTACCTGCACGATTTCTTCGCACTGTGCGTGAGTTATACGCTGCTGCGGAACGACGTGTCCTATTGCAATGCCCCGGGCCTGACCTCCGGCTCATGCATGGTGTGCTGCTACGGCGACGACCGCGGGCCGCATCTTGCCAGGATGGATGCGTTCTTCGCGACAGTGCGTCCGACCATGTGCATCTACTCGGATGCGGCGCGGGAAATCTGGACATCGCGCAACCCGTTCCTGCCAATGGAGATTCTGCCCATCCGCCTCGCCCATGTCGAGTTGCGCGAGCCGGTGCATATCCCCGCCGCGCTGGCCGGCGGGCGGGCGCCGCTGCGTGTCGCCTTCCCGGGCACGCCGCGTTACTCCAAGGGTTGGAACGTCTTCGCCTCTCTCGCCAGGCACTTCCACGGCGACCGGCGATACGAATTTGTCCAGCTCAGCGCCCACTCGAGGTCGGAACCGAACATCATCCACGTGCCGGTTTCGGTGCGCGCGAACGATCGATTTGCGATGGTACGCGCGCTGCGCGAGGCGCGGATCGACGTCGCCCTGATTTGGTCGCTTTGGCCGGAAACTTTCTGCTTCACCGCCTACGAGGCGATGGCTGCCGGTGCGTACATCCTGACCTGCCGCAGCGCCGGCAATGTCTGGCCTGCTGTTCGCGACACCGACCCCTGCCAGGGGCTCTGCCTGGACACCGAGGACGAGCTGCTGGACCTGTTCGTCACCGGCGATATCCTTGCCCTCGCTTGCGCGCCAGGCCGCAAACGCGGCGACCTGATGATAGAAGCGCCGCTTGCCCAGCACATCCTTCGATGCGAGGTCTCCGTCGATGCCTGACGTGGTTTGTTTCACCAGCGTCTCGCTGAGTTATCTCGACCGCGCACGCGTGCTTGCGGAAACCGTCAAGCGGGTCCACCCCGACTGGACGCTTTGCATCTGCATATGCGACCGGCCGCATCCAAGCTTCCGCTTCAACCTCGACGCGGAGGCGTTCGACCGCGTGGTCTGGGTCGAGGACCTTGACATACCGGACATACGCTCCTGGATTTTCAAGCACGACGTCGTGGAGCTGTGCACGGCGGTGAAAGGTTACCTGCTGGCGAATTTGCTGGACGAGGGCTTCGGCAAGGTCGTCTATCTCGATCCCGATATCGCCGTATTCAGCAGCCTGGCGAACATCGAGCGGCTGCTGGACACGTCCACCATCGTGCTCACACCCCATGTCGTGGCACCCGAAGATCACGACCAGGCAATCGCTGACAACGAGATCGGCACGCTCAAGCACGGCACCTACAATCTCGGCTTCCTCGCCGTCCGCAATTGCCCGGAAGCCCGGCGATTTGCCGAATGGTGGCGCAGCCGGCTCCACCAATATTGCTACGATGACGTGGCGAACGGCCTGTTCACGGACCAGCGCTGGTGCGATCTGGTTCCGTGCTTCTTTGACGACGTCCACATCCTGCGGGACCCCGGTTACAATGTCGCCAGCTGGAACCTCAATCGCCGGCCGATTAGTTTCGATGGAGATGGCAACATCCTTGCCGGCGGCGTGCCGCTCCGCTTCTTCCACTTCACCAAGGTGAACTCGATCGGTCAGATCATGCTAACGCGCTACGCCGGCGGCGCACTCGGCGCCTTCGACCTGCTGAAATGGTACCGGCAGCGGTTGCGGACCCATGCCGTTCCCGATCTGCCGGCTCATTATTGGGCCTTCGCTCATTTCGAAGACAACGAACCGATCCGCCGTGAGCAGCGGCTGCTCTACCGTCACCGTGTCGACCTGCAGCGCGCCTTTCCGGATCCATTCAGCGTCGGAGGGCATTCCTTCTGTTCCTGGTATGATCATAGTGTGGCAGCGGCGGCAAGTCAGGCCGCCTGACACGCCGATCGCGCCGTGAAGCCCGGGGGCTTCACCGGGTCGGTCCGAACGCTGGCATCCGATCGGGGGACCTGAAGCTGCATAAGTGCCGTGTCCGCGGGCCCGTCACGGCGTGAACGGGAAGCAATGATGAAGGCGTGGTTTCAATGGACGACCGGGTCCGGAGGATCGTCTCCGTCCCCGGAACCGACCGACGAAGTCGTGGCCGCGGCCCGCGCCGAATCGGACGGTTATGTGCAGATCATCGGCCCCAGTTCCTACGAGCGCCGGGTGCCAAACCTCTTTGGTTTCGTCTCATCCGATGAGGCGATGAAGCGCTACATGCTGTCCATGTTCGCGCAGTCGCACGTGCCGACGCCTCCCGAAGAGATCTATCTGCTGCGCGACGCCTATGTCGCCGCCTTGCCGCTGGTGTTTACGCGCGAGCGCAAGCCGTTCACGCCGTCGCTGATCGACCACGATGCGGTGCACCCGTTCGACTTCTTCGTGGAGCTTGCCGGCGGCAGCGTCCCGGAGGAGGACTCGCCGACCATCTTCATCTTCAAGGCCGGGAGCGCCAATTACGGGCACATACTGGTCGAGATGCTGCCGAAGCTGGAGAACGTCTTCCACCTGTTCGACGAGCCGGTGAGCATTCTCGTCCCGCCACTGCCCGGGACGCTTGCCGATCAGCTGCAGGATATCCTCGGCAGGCTGTATCCGGGCAAATTCATCGTACCGGCGGATGCAGGCTGCCATCGTGCGGGTGCGCGAACTGATTTATCCGGGACCGGTTTCCCGGCACAACGCACGGAAATCCGGTACGTTGCTGCGGTTCGCCGACCGCGTCCGCGGGCTGGTGACGCCGGGTCCGCCGGCGCGCCTCTACGTCTCGCGGGAAGGCCATACCAACCGCCGGATGACGAACGAAGCCGAAGTGCGGGGCTGTTTCGAGGCATACGGCTATCGGACGGTGCGCCCGGAGGCGCTCACGTTGCTACGGCAGGCCGAGCTGTTCGCTTCCGCGACTCATGTGGCTGGTCCGCTCGGCGCCGGTCTGTCCAATATCGTGTTCGCAGATACCAGTCTCGACGTGTTCATGATCGATCCGTCGCTCAACGATCCGTTCTTCTGGGACCTCGCCTGCCTGCGCAGCCAGCGCTTCACCTGGTATTTCAGCAGCCCGGTGGCACGTTTCGAAGTCGAGCGACTGCACACCGACTATAGCGTGCCGGTGCCGCCGCTCCGCGAAGCGCTGGAAACACTTTGGCCATCAGGGCTAAGGTCGCGGCGCAGCATTGACCGGGAGGTTCAGCAAACGCCCTCTCACCATGAAGGATGCAGCCTGCCTATGACACTGAACGAGCTGGGGCTTCGCCACGGGACCGACAAATCGTCCGAGGTTCACGACTACCTCAACCTGTACGAACGGCGCTTCCGGGGCCTGCGGGACGAAGCCTTCGTCATGATCGAGGTCGGCGTGCTTCAGGGTGCCTCTCTCCGCATGTGGGGCGAGTATTTCCCCAAGGCCCGGATCGTCGGCATTGATTACGATCCAGAATGTGCCCGTCATGAGCGTGACAACGTCTCGGCCCGCATCGGAGATGCCAGCAACGTCGATTTCCTGTTCGACGTCGTGCATGAGTTCGGCAAGCCGCTGCTCGTGATCGACGACGGCTCCCACAGGTGGGATCACCAGATACTCTTGTTGCAGACCTTGTTTCCCCTGCTCCGTCCGGGCGGGTTTTTCGTGGTTGAAGACCTCGATACGAGCTTCGAACGCCATCTGGTGACGGCAGCCTTCCAAGGGCAGTCGGAGATCAGCGCGTTCGATTACCTGTGCAAGTTCGCGCGCCGGCTCGTGGCGGATGCCGCTTTCGGCAGCGAACGACCGCATGATCTGTTCATCGAGAAATACCACCCGTACGTCGGCAGCGTGGAATTTGCCCGCCGGACGTGCATCCTGTCGAAGAAGCCGACCCCCGGCGGCGGGCCAATCTAGGCTCGTCCTGGCTGCGGCCGCCGATTGCCCGCTAACGCCGTTCCACACCGTTCCGCCTGCCGCCTGAACCGGCCCCCTCCATCCAGGATCATCGCGTGAACCCCGCCCAGACCATCCTTCCTGTCATCCTCTCCGGCGGCTCCGGCACCCGTCTCTGGCCGGTCTCGCGCGAGAGCTTTCCCAAGCAGCTCTGGCCGCTGATCTCCGACCGGTCGCTGATCCAGGAGACTGCGTCGCGCGCCACCGGCCCCGGCTTCGCCCCGCCTTTGGTGGTGTGCAACCAGGAGCACCGGTTCCTGATCGCCGAGCAACTGCGTGCCGCCGGCATCGCCAGCCCCCGCATCGTGCTGGAGCCGGTCGGGCGCAACAGCGCGCCGGCCGTCGCCGCGGCCGCGCTGATCACCGCGGAACTGCCCGAATACGGGCCCGACGCCGTGCTGTGGATGATGGCGGCCGACGCCGCGATCACCGACACGCCCGCATTGCACCGCAATCTACAGGCCGCCGTCGCCGCAGCCCGGACCGGGCGCGTGGTGACCTTCGGCATGCGCCCGACCGCGCCCGAGACCGGCTACGGCTATATCGAGGTGGGACCGCCGCTGCCCGACCTGCCCGGCGTGCACGACGTCGCGCGGTTTCTCGAGAAGCCCGATGCCGGCACCGCCGCCGGCTTCGTTGGCTCCGGCCGGCATCTGTGGAACTCCGGCATGTTCGTGTTCACCGTCCGGACCCTGCTGACGGAGCTGGAGCGCCACGCGCCGGACGTGCTGGTCGCCGTGCGTGCCGCCGTCGCCGCCCGTCGCATCGACCTTGACTTCATCCGCCTCGGCGCCGCCGAGTTCGCTGCCTGCCCCGCCATCAGCCTGGACTACGCACTCGCCGAACGCACCGACCGGGCCGCCGTGGTCCCCGCCGATCTCGGCTGGTCCGACGTCGGAAGCTGGACCGCGCTGTGGGAGCTCGGGCGCAAGGACCCGCGCGGCAATGTCGTGCTGGGCGACGCGATCCTGGAGAATACCGACAACTGCTACGTCCGCAGCGACGGCATGCTGGCCGCCGTGGTCGGGCTGTCCGACGCGGTGGTGGTGGTCACCGAGGACGCCGTGCTCGCCATGCATCGCGGCCACGCCCAGGACGTGAAAAGCCTGGTGGACCGGCTGAAGGCCGCCGGCCGGTCGGAGGCCGTCGCGCACAACCGCACGTATCGTCCCTGGGGTTTCTACGAATCCCTCATCGCCGGCAATAGGTTCCAGGTAAAACGAATTGTCGTGACGCCCGGCCAAAAGCTCTCGTTGCAGAAGCATGTGCACCGTGCCGAGCACTGGGTAGTGGTCACCGGCACCGCCCTGGTCACCCGCAACGACGAACAGATGCTGCTGCACGAGAACGAAAGCGCCTATATCCCGCTGGGCGCCATCCACCGGCTGGAAAACCCCGGCAAGATCCCGCTCACTTTGATCGAGGTGCAGTCCGGGCCCTATCTGGGCGAGGACGACATCATCCGGATCGAGGACACGTACGGCCGCTGCTGAGCGGCTTCGTCCCACCGCCAGCCGGGTGAGCCGCGGCACACCTGCAACTCCCGCGCGATCTGGTACGCGATCCCGTGGATCGGGGTCTCGGCGGGCAGGCGCTCGCCATGGAACAGGGCCATTGCCAGCACCGCGACCGCGGCGACGATCCCGGCGCGGAACCCCTCCGGCGGCCGCCCGGCCAGCCGGGCCAGCAGCACCGCCCCGCTCAATCCCACCAGTCCGCCGACGATCACCTCCGGCACCGTATGGGCCCCGAGCGCCAGCCGGGAGGCGCCGATCACGAATGCGGCGACCAATGCCGTCAGCAGGACCCATCGCGCACTGCCGCGCGCCAGGATCATCGCGAGCCCGCCGCATACCACTGCGGCCGCAGCCGTATGCCCGCTGGGGGTGCGCAGCAGACCTGGGCCGCAGGCGATTCCCACCACCTTCAGCACCAACATCGCTGTCAGCGTGCCGCCGACGGCGATCAGCCACGCCACCGCTCCGCGCCGCCACTTCAACGCCAGCAGCGTGACCGCAATTCCAACGACGAGCGGCAGTACCACCGCCTCGTCGGCAAAATTCGTGAGAAAGTTCAATGGAGTGATCGGCCCGTCCGAAAACCGCCCAGCTGCAGCCGGGCACCGGACGGAGAGGGCCTGCCGTTACGCCTGGTCAGCACCGTGGACCTGATTCCGTTCGTTGTTGCAGGTTGGCTGCCATGCCCCGTGCCTGTCCACTTTCATGCTGACCACGATCCAAATTCATACGCACCACACGATGGTAGTGCTTCCGGACACCAGCAGGATACCACGATGTCGCCGACGGGACTATTGAGAAACGCCTCCGCCACGGAGGCCATCTACATCACGACGCACACAGTCGTCGTAAGCAGAAGCCACATATCCGGCGGCATCAGCCGCGAGCAGTTCGCAACAGCGATGTCGTTCCTAGAGCAGCGCTATGGCATACTGCGTTCCGTGGTCGAAGACGGGTGCCAACCGCGACAGAAGCGCACACAGCAATTGCGGCGCGAGGCTCGTGAGATTGAGTATGACTACATCTCTCGGGCGGCGATCAATAGACCGCCGACAGCGCCGCGGATTTCGCCGGGGGAGCTGAAGAAACCGAGGCTGCGAGGTCGCGCAGATACTCGTCCCGCACCCCCTCATGCAGCAGCGAGGCCATGATGTGTAGTCCAGGCGGCTTGCGCACGAGTCCCGGGACCCATCCGCGAGCTTCCATGGCCTGGGCCACCGCCGACATGTCCACGGTCTCACCGCCGAACGCCATGATCGTCAATTCCGGCCGCCCGAAGACGCGCAGGCCCGGTATTGTCTCGATACCACTGATATAAGCGTCCCGCATGGCGATCAGACGCGCCGCTATCGCACGATACCCATCGCGTCCGAGATAGTTCAGGACTGCCCAGGCCGCGGCCACGCCACCACCCGGCCTGGTACCGACCAGCGTTCCGGTCCGGAAGCGCCCTGATGGCCAGACATCAAGATCGAAGCCGGCGGCCTCGGCGTGGGCGCCGTCGCGGAACAGGATGGTGGAGGCGGGTTTCGGGCAGAAGCCGAACTTGTGCAGATCAGCCGAGAGCGACACGACACCAGGCAAACCGAAATCGAAGTCCGGAACAGGATGGCCGAGATCGCGCACAAACGGCGCCAGATATCCCCCGACGCAGGCATCGACGTGAAACCAAAGGTCGCGGGCAAGCGCGAGTTCGGCAAGGTCGGCGATCGGGATCGATAACCCCATACGGGAAGCAGGGCGCGGAGCCGACGAGAAGGATCGTCTCGCTATCGATAGCACTAGCCATGGCGGCAGGATCGGCGCGCAAATCGGCGCCGACCGCAATGCGGCGAACAGTAAGGTCCATCAGATCGGGCGGCCTTGTCGAACGCCGGGTGCGCGGTCTCGGGCAGCACCAGATTGCCGCGGAACGTTGTTTCACCCCGGTGGGCGCGGGCAAAATCGCGGCACGCTTTCACGGCGAGCAAGATGCTTTCCGTGCCACCCGAGGTCATCGACCCGGTGGCGCCGTCCGGGGCGTGAAAGAGATCGAGTGCCATCTCGATCACTTCCTGCTCCATTTGCCCGATGCTCTTGAAGGCGCGCCGAGCCCCGAGCGCATTCTCCGAAAAGAACGCCATGAAGGCGTCTCGGCCGACATCCGCGACCTCAGGCAGCGAACCGAATACATAGAGCGGTACACGCCCGTTCCGCCAGTCCGCGTCGGCCTGGCGCATGCGTTCGAGGGCGGCGCTGATGTCCGATCGCGTTTGGCCGTGGGCCGGAAATGCCGTGCGGTGATTCATGGGTCGCCCGTTCTACTTGCATGCCCCTTTTAGTGCGGCATAGATGAATTCCGGGTCGATTGCAGCGGCGATTTCCGCTGCCGACGGCACCGATGTGACCGCTCCGCTGTTCATCAGGAAATCGGCACTTTTCATGATAAGCGTTCTGCACGATCTTCGATTGAGTAATGTCGCTACCCGGCTGACCAAACCACTCCACCTGCTGCTGCAATGTCAGCTCGGGCCACATCTCGGAGCCTTTGACCGCAACATCGGGAGGTTCGCCCAGCAACGGAGCGGAGATCTGTAAAGTATTTGGTTCTTTCGGGGCCGACCATGTCATCGCTCGCCTGAGACACGGCGCAGACAATTTTCTGTACCAACGGCTTGTTGTCGATTACAAGCTTCCGGGATACGACCAGCACATTCAGCGACGGATAGCCCATCTCGGCAATCTTTGCGGCGTCCGTCCACACCTTGGTTCCGGGACGGTTCATCAACGGGAACGCCTGCGCCAAAATCGACATAAACCGCGTTCAGATTTCCGGTCAGATACGCGGCTGCGGCCGCCGAATCGGATGCGAAGGGAACGACGCGAACCTTGTCGATCAGCCCGTTCTGGCGGAGATATCCTTTCAGCTCGTAATCTTCGGAGGATCCGACCAGATCGCCGATGCTCTGACCCGCCAAATCGCTGGTTTTCTGGATCCGGTTGGTGTTCACGTACAGGCCGGCGCCGTCATAGCTTTCGGCGAACACCACCAGGAGCGGCGTATGGGCCGCGAGCGCGCTAACCACCGGCGGATTCCCGACACCCTCAACCGCCTGGAAGGACCCAGCGCGCATCGCCGCCAGCGCCGCCACGCCGCTGTTGATCTGCACAAACTTGATGTGCGCCGGGATCAGCGCGGATAGGGAACTCTGGGTCCCTATGATCGCGCCAGGGCTGGAGACAGCGCCCTGGAAATATCCCCAGGAAATGGTCGGATCCGGCGTCTGCTGGGCCGACGCCTCACGGCAAAGGCCCCATCCGCCCATCGTCAGCCCGACCAGAAGAAGCATTCCCAAACGCCGCGAGGCCCTGATCTTGCCCATGTTCGCCGTCCCTTCGTTCACATTCAGAAATGCCGGCTTGTAGAGTCGGGAGATTGTTACGGATCACCATAGCCATTATCCCATAGGGGCTACAAGGCGCTGCACGAGCCGCAACAGCCCGTCGAGAAGCAAGGCCACGATCGCGATCAGGACGATGCCGGAGAATATCAGCGGCGTGATCAGATAGTTGGACGCCTCCAGTATGACGTAACCGAGCCCGCTGGTGGCCGCGATCATTTCCACCGCCACGATGCTGGTCCAGGAAATGCCCATGGCAAGCCGCAGCCCGGTTATCACGCCCGGCAGCGCCGCCCTGATCCGAACGTGAAAAAGCGCGTAGCGCCGGGAGGCGCCGAGCGAGCGCGCTGCCTCGATATATTCCTCCGGCACGGCATCGAGCGCCGCCACCACGGATACCACCATGATCGGTATCACGCCCAATACCAATCAGAAGTATCTTCGGTAACTCCCCGATGCCGAACCACACGATCAGAAGTGGAATGAATGCCAGCGGCGGGAGCGGACGGCCAAGTTCGATCAACGGGTCTATGATGAGTCGAAGCGGCCTGACCGCAGCCATCGCCGCGCCTAGCATCGTACCGGCGGCAGCTCCCCAGGCAAATCCGATGAGAATGCGGGTCAGGCTCGCGGCGGTATTGCCAAGCAGCGTGTCCCCGCGGGCAGGATAGGGGCGATCAAGATAGTGCAGGAGCATCCGCCCGGTATCGGCCGGCGAAGGGAGCACGACATTATCGGCGATAATCAGTGCGGCGATCCACCAGATGAAAATGATGCCGGCAACCCCGATAGATCCCATGCCGACACGGGACCAATCCAGCGCAGCAAACTTGCGCAGGGTCGGTGAATTCCAGATCCTGAACTCTTCAACGTCCCGGCGCGGTGCGGCGACCCGGGGTGCCGGAGATGCCTGACTGAGACCGTTGCCAATTGAATCCATCATTGTCCTTGCCTATTTTGCGCCCCGCGTGCTACAGCGCCGGGACCACCCCTGGCGTGCCGACCATCGACGTGCCGCCCCGCGCCCGCTCGACCGCGTGTCGGACATGGCGCTTCAGCTCCACGAACTCCGTGGTCTCACACATGTCGTAGGTACGTGGACGCGGTAATGCAATGGGAACCGTTTCTACGATCTCTCCCGGCCCGGACGCCATGATGGCGACTCGATCGCTGAGCAGCACCGCCTCCTCCACATCGTGGGTCACCAGCATGACCGTGAAGCGCTGCAGCTCCCATAGTTCCAGAAGGAACTGCTGCATGCCGACACGGGTCAGTGCGTCCAGTGCGCCGAACGGCTCGTCCATGAGCAATATCTTCGGGTTGGTGATCATGACCCGGGCAAAGGCCGCCCGATGCATCATTCCGCCGGACAACTGCTTTGGATAGTAAAGCTCGAAGCCGTCCAGGCCCACAAGGCGCAGAAGCTCGATCGCACGCTCGCGTGTCTGCTTCGTGTATTTGCCTTCAGCCCGCGGTCCGAACAGCGTGTTGTCCAGCACTGTCAGCCAGGGAAACAGCATCGGATGCTGGAACAGCATGCCGCGGTCCGGGCCGGGATCCCGCACCGGGTTGTCGTTGACCAGGGCACCCCCAGTGTCCGCGCGCACGAAACCGCCGACGATTCGCAGCAGCGTGGTTTTGCCGCAGCCCGAGCGTCCCACCAGCGAGACGAACTCGCCGTCATTGACCGTCAGGCTGATGTTGCGAAGAATCTCTTTCGCTCCATGCCCGTGGGAGAATGCCTTCGACACATTTCTGATGTTCACTTCAGCCATGTTTTTGGCCATGCTCCATTTTGCTCAAGCTAAGCACAGGCTTCGACCACCGGCGCCTCGGACGGCATCATGTCGATATATTTAAGCCCGGATGCTGTGTTGAAGACGACGATACGTTCGTCCTTGTCGATCGCGTGACGTTCCAGCAGAAGTGGTATCGCGGCGATGCAGGCGCCAAATTCCGGGCATAGCAGGATGCCTTCAAACTCCCCGGCCTCGCGTTGAGCGGTGAACATCGGCGCGTCGGGGATCGCAATCGCGGTGCCGTGGCTTTCGCGGATCGCACGCAAGCAAAGGGTGTCGGCGAGAAGGCGGGGCGCGCGCAGTCCGGGCACCTGCGTGGTGGGGTGGAGCCAGGGAGAAGCGTGCTCGTCACCGGCCTCGAACGCGCGCACAAGGGGTGCGCAGCCTTCCGCCTGCACGCTGATCAGGCGGGGACGGCGTGATCCAATCCAGCCGAGAGTTTCCATCTCCGCGAAGGCTTTCCACATCGCCACCAGGCCGGTACCGCCGCCAGTGGGATAGATTATGGCGTCCGGAAGCTCACCGGCCAGTTGCTCGACGATTTCGTAGGCCATGGTCTTTTTGCCCTCGACGCGATAGGGCTCCTTGAAGGTGGTGAGCTCGAACCAGCCATGCTCAGAGGCGCACCGCGATACCAGCGCCGCGCAATCATCCAGAAAGCCACGCACCGAGGTGACTTTCGCGCCCGACGCGAGGCATTCGGCCCGGTTGGACGCAGGTGCGTCGGCGGGCATGTAGATGTGTGCCCTCAGTGCGGCCCGCGCAGCGTATGCGGCCATGGCGCCCGCCGCGTTGCCCGCCGACGGGATGGCCAGCTTTCGGGCACCGAGCGCAGCGGCCATCGTCACCGCGACCGACAGACCGCGCGCCTTGAAGCTGCCGGTCGGATTGATGCCTTCGTCCTTGATCATCAACCGCGGCACGCCGAGCCGAGCACCGAGACGGGACACTGCAAGCAGTGGAGTCGATTCCTTCGTCCAGCGTTACGATGGCCGAAGCCGTGGGCGCGGGCAGCACCTCATGATAGCGCCACATCGTGTTGGGTCGGGTTGCCATGGCGTCGCGGCGCATCGTTCGCGCGGCGCGCTCCAGGTCATACATCGCCAGCAAAGGAGCATTGGCCGGGCTCAGATTCCACAGGCGATCTGCACCATAGTGCTGGCCGGTTCGCGAGCAGACGAGTCCGACCAGGGTGGAAAAATCGTCCATGCTCGACCTCGGATTGTCACCAGCTTGTCACGGTACCGGGTGCTGACTAGCATCGCAATGAGCCGCAAGCGCGGACAACACAAGGAGACGGGGCGTGAGCAGCGAAACCACCAGCGTCGTGCGCGACGCAGCAGGGGCCGAGCAGTTCCGGCTGGCAAAAAGACTTGGCGTGGTGGCAATCGCGGCATCGGCGCTGACGCATGAATATGGCGCCACCATCAACTATGCGGCCACCAACAGCCTCAGCGTCTATCCGGCGATTCAGGCACTGGTACCCTGGGCGATGATCGCTGCGGGCGTGGCATTGATCCCCAAGGTTTTCCTGTACGCGAGGTTTTCCAGCGTGATGCCGCGCGCCGGGTCGATTTATGTATGGATGGGTCGCGCTCTGAGCCTGCCAATGAGTTTCGTGCTGTGTTTCCTGGACTGGGTCGGCCTGACCGCGGCAATGGGGTTCATCGCTTATGTGTTCGGCACGTTCCTAGGCCAGGCCGTGATCGGTGCCGGCTGGCCGGTCGGAGCCGTGCTGCTGACGCCGCTCGGACATCTGGTGATCGGGGCGGCGCTGCTGTGGTCGTTCTTTGCGGCGCATGTCCGTGGTGTGCATATCTATGGGCGCCTGGTGACAATTCTTGCCGCGCTGATTGTCGCTGCGGTGATCGTGATCGTGCTGTATGGCTTTGGGACCAGTCCCGATACTTTCATTCAGTTGGCCGCTACGAAGACCGGGCTGCATCTGCAGCCGCCGGCGAATCCGCAGTCACCGACCGTCGCCGCCTTTGTGGCGGTGACCTTCCTGTTCATCGCGGCGTACGGCGGACTGACTGGGGCGCCGGCGCTGGGTGGGGAAGCACGCGATGCGACCAGGACAGTGCCGAGGGGCCTGTGGTTTGGGTGGCTTTCGGCGCTGATCCTTTACACCGCCGTCGCCGCCGCGCTGTTCCATGCGGTGCCGTGGTGGGCAACGCTGGGGCTGATCAACGGCAAGGCGTCGGCCCTGGCGACGGCTCCCGGGTTGATCAGCGTGGTCGCGTCGCCGGTTGTCGGCACGATCCTGAACATCGCGGTCGCCATAATCGTCGGCAAGACGGCGATGCCGCAAATGATGGTTAGCTCCCGGCTGATCTTCGCGTTTGCACAGGACCATGTCATGCCGCCAACCTTCCTGCATACTTCGAAGGGAAAGGCGCCGGATCACGCATTGCTGCTCAGTACCTGCGTGGCGACGGTGTTCCTGCTGCAATCCATATTGGGTGGATGGGCGATCGGCATCGTGATCCGGTCGTTCACGGTGCTGCTGATGCTGGCGTTCCTGGCGATCGGAACGCTGAACGTGCGGTTCAACCCGCGCTTCCGCGGCATCGCGTGGGCAGAGGCGGTAAGCGCCGGCGGGACGATGGTGGTGATGGCGGTTTTGTCGATCGTGGTCGCGGTGGTCTTGCTCTATGGCGGGCTGATTGTGCCGAACACGCCGTGGTTCCTGCAGCCGCTGTTCCAGGGAGCCATCGCCGCGTGCATCGCGATCTGGATCTATCTGGTAGCCCGGCAGCGCGCGCGCGCCAACAATATTGTGCTGACGCATGTGGCGTCGGAACTGCCGCTGGAATGACCGGGGGAAGACACATGGAACGTACACGCAGCAATCGGGACATCTATGACCGGCTCGGGGTCAGGAAGATCATCAATGCGCAGGCACGGGCGAGCAAGATCGGCGGCTCCCTGATGCACGAGGAAGTGCTGCGAGCGATGGTCGAGGCGGCCGGATCGTTCGTGGAAATCTCCGAGCTTTTGCGTCAGGCGAGCGGACACATCGCCGGACTGATCGGCGTGGAGGCCGCGCTGATCGTCAACAGCGCGGCCGCGGGGCTGACGGTGACGACGGCGGCGTGCGTAACTGGACGGGCGCCGGACAAAATATACCGCCTGCCGGATACGCGCGGCATGAAAAACCAGGTAGTGATGCATCGTCACCAACGCAACCATTACGATTGCTGCGTGCGTGCGGCGGGCGTGCATCTGGTGGAGATCGGATCGTCGCGCGATACATTCCCGTGGGAGCTGGAGACGGCGATCACCGACCAGACCGCCGCGGTGATGTATTTCATTTCGCATGAAGGGCGGAACAGCCTGCCTTTGCCGCAGGTGATCGAAATCGCGCACGCGCGGCAGGTGCCGGTGATCGTGGATGCAGCATCCGAGCTTCCGCCGATCAGCAACCTGCGGCATTTCGTGGCGATGGGTGCGGACCTGGTGATCTTCAGCGGCGGCAAGGGGATTGGCGGTCCACAAGCATCTGGGATCATCCTCGGGAAACGGGAGCTGGTCGAATGCTGCGCGCTGAATGCGTTCCCGAACCAGAACGCGATCGGCCGCACGATGAAGGTTGGCAAGGAGGAAATTGCCGGTCTGGTGGTGGCGCTGGAGAGAGTGCTGGAGCACGATTTCGCCGCCGATCTCGAACGCTGGGAGCAGCAGGTGCAGTGCGTGGTCGATGCGCTGCGGGACGTTCCCGGCATTCGCGTCGAGCGCGTGTTCGACATGCCGGAGGATCCCGAGCTGCATCCGGTGCCGGTCCCGCGGGTGTGGATCGAGCTGCATCGTCCTGACGTGCAGAAACGGCTGCTTCAAGAGCTCGAAACCGGCAACCCGGCAATTTCGGTGCGACGGGTCGGAAAGACCGTGGTGGCGATTGCGCCGGACTCGCTGCGCGACGGTGAGGATCAGGTGGTCGCGCAGCGGCTGCGGGAAGTGCTGCTGGCCGAGGCACGCAAAGCCGCGTAGCGGAAATTGCCTAGAGCAATATCAGCCTGACTGGAATCGCGGAGCGATCTTAGGCTGATGAAATTGCTCGCGAAATATGACCTAGCGCGTGCTGCGTGCGGCGGCGACCAGGCAGGTGAGTTCGAACATCAGGTTGGCGGCGTTGATGCAGGTGATGCCGGTCGGATCGAGCGAGGGAACAACTTCGCAAATGTCGGCGCCGACCACGTGCAGGCCGGTCATCGAGCGCAGCATCATCTGCACGTCGCGCATCGAGAGGCCGCCGGGTTCGGGCACGCCGGTGCCCGGCGCTTCTTTCGGATCGAGCCCGTCGATGTCGATCGTGACGTAAGTGGGGCCGTTGCCGAGCACGCGGCGGATTTCCTCGATGACGGCGTTGCGGCCGAGTGATTCGTATTCATCCATGCTGATCATGCGCAGCCCGGCGTTGCGGCCGTAAACCAGATCATCGTCGCCGTAGCGCGTGCCGCGCAGGCCCACCTGCACGACGCGGGTGGGATCGAGCAGGTTCTCCTCGATGGCGCGACGGACGAAGGTGGCGTGATTGATACGCGTGCCCATGAATTCATCGAACGTGTCGGCATGGGAGTCGATCTGCAGCATGCCGAGCGGCCGGTCTTTGGCGATGGCGCGCAGGATGGGCAACGGCACGACATGGTCGCCGCCGACGCACACCGGTGCCGCGCCGATCGCGTGGATGGAGGCGAAGAACGTTTGCGCGAGCTCCACGCTGCGTTCGACGCTCAGCGGATGGGTCGGTGCGTCACCGATATCGGCGATATTGCACACACGGTATGGCGCGATTCCGGTGGTAGGATTGACCTGCCGGATTAGTCGCGATGCCTCGCGCACGCCGGCGGGGCCGTGACGGGCGCCTGAACGGTAAGTCGCGCCAAGGTCGAGCGGCACACCGACGAGCGCGATATCGAGCGGCGGCGCGATTTCGCCGCGGGCAGCGCGCATAAATGTGGCAATGCCGGCATAGCGTGGCACGACCGCGGAGTCGGTCGGGCGAAATGCGTCGGCCATATCGATCCCCTGGGTCGATCTCGCTGATCGACTGTGGGGGATCGACCGGGCACCGGCAAGCGCGGTCACGCGCCGCCGGGATCGCCGGCCATTCTGCGGACCTGGGCGGGGGAATGGCCCTCCGCGCGCAACGAGCGAAGCGCACGGGCGCCATCGCGCTTGGACAGGCGCCGACCGGCTGCATCCGTCAGTATCCGGTGGTGGGCGTAGCGGGGCGTGGCCCAGCCCATAAGGGCCTGGAGCAGACGTTGCAGATCGGTGGAAGGTTTCAGATCGACGGCGCGGGTCACCAGCGTGACGCCTTGCACAGCGTCGTCGTGGGTGACGCAGAGCTGATAACTGGCCGGAGTGTCCTTGCGGGCAAGGACCGGATCGCCGAAGCGCTCGGGGTGGCAGATGACGGTTCCCTCGGCTTCTTCCTCATAGGTCAGCGGGCCCAGGAGGGTTGCGAGGGCGCGCGCCAGGTCCAGGCGCAGGGCATATGGGGCACCGGCGGTGATGCGGGCAGCGCGTTGCCTCACCGAAAGATGCCGACAGGTGCCAGGGTAGCAGGGGCTGCCGTCCGGGGCATGGGGCGCCTCGGCCGAGCGGCCGATTTCCTGCGCGATCTCGGCGCGGGTGCAGAAGCACGGGTAGAGCAGCGTCCGGGCGGCGAGTTGGTCGAGGGTGACGCGATACTCGTCCAGATGCTCCGATTGGACCCGGACCCCGTCCCAGTCCAGACCTAGCCAGTCCAGGTCCTCCAGAATCGCCGCCGTGTAAGCAGGGCGGCAGCGCGCGGCGTCGATATCCTCGATGCGCAGCAGGAAACGGCCCCCGGCTTCGCGGGCACGCCGCCAGGCCAGCAGCGCCGCATGGGCGTGGCCGAGATGCAGGAAGCCGGTCGGGCTAGGGGCGAAGCGCGTCACCATGGACATGGAGTGGAAGAAGCGGCTACCGGGCTTCGGGATCAAGGAGGCGCCGATGGCCGAACTGGAGGGACCGCACTGGGGGCCGGCTTCCAAGGGTGCCGCCCGGCAACTGGTGGTGATCTGTCACGGGTTGGGGGCCGACGGGCACGATCTGATCGACCTGGCACCTTCCTGGGGGCATGCGCTGCCGGACGCGGTGTTCGCCGCGCCGGATGCGCCGTTCCAGCACGATTCCGGGTTGGGGCGGCAATGGTGGAGCGTTGCCGACCGCACGCCGTCTGTGACGGCGGCTGGGGTACGGATGGCGGCGCCCTATCTCGACCGGTTTATCGACGCGGAGCTGGGACGGCTGGGGCTGGCGGAGGATGCCTATGCGCTGGCAGGGTTCAGCCAGGGCGCCATGATGGTGCTGTTCGCTGGGCTTCGCAGGGGGATCGCGCCGCGTGGCATCCTGGGGTTTTCCGGGGCGCTGGTGGTGCCCGAGCAACTGGCAGCCGAGCTGACACATCGTCCGCCCGTGCTGCTGGTACATGGCGAGACTGACGATGTGGTGCCGGCGCAGCGCTCGCGCGACGCCGAGCAGGTGTTGGCACGGGCGGGCGTACCGGTGGAGTCGGTGTTCGTCCCCGGATTGGGCCATGGTATCGACGATACTGGCATTTCTATCGGCGCCTTGTTCCTGCAACGCGTCTTTGCCGGAACATGAGGCCGCAACCGTTTGACACCATGATGACATTGCCCGGCGGTCGGCTTGCGGGGCCGGGCGGGGCTGAGATATAGGAGCCATTGTCTTCGGCGGCGCACAAGATGTGGCGAGTCGGCGAGATGCTTCCGGCGGCTGCGCGCTCAGGACGAAGGAGAGCGGTGCGTGCCCGATGGTGGTCAATTCTTTCCTGCGCTGGTGCTGAACGCCGATTTCCGGCCGCTATCCTATTTCCCATTGTCTGTTTGGGCATGGCAGGATGCGGTGAAGGCCGTGTTTCTCGATCGTGTGTCGGTGCTGTCCGAGTACGATACCGAAGTGCGCTCGCCATCGGTGACGATGCGGCTGCCGAGCGTGATCGCCCTGAAAGATTATATCCCCTCGGCGCGGCGGCCGGCGTTCACGCGGTTCAACGTGTTCCTGCGCGATGGTTTCCAGTGCCAGTATTGTGGCGGCCGGTTCCCGGCCACCGAGCTGACGTTCGATCACGTGGTCCCGCGCAGCCGGGGTGGACGCACGACCTGGGAAAACGTCGTCACCGCGTGCGGCGAGTGCAACCTGCGGAAAGGCTCGCGTCTATCCAAGGAGTGCACGATGTTTCCCCGCTCGCGCCCGCGGCAGCCGACGACCTGGGAGCTGCAGGACAACGGCCGCGCCTTCCCGCCCAATTACCTGCACCAGAGCTGGCGCGATTTCCTGTACCTGGGACAGCGAGCTGGAAAGCTGAGCGGAGCCATGATGCGAATTGCGGGGGCCTTGTTATTTCTGCTGGCGTTGGGTGGCTGCGCGTCGGTCCAGTTCGTCGGCGGCACGACAGACGACCGGATCAGCACGGCGTGGGGATCCAACACGTGCTGCGGCATGAATTGGAGCCCGGTGCCGACCGCCTCGGCGGGCGGCAACTCGGGCCACTGAGTTTCCGCGTTCGCGTGCGTTCAGTCGATTGCTGCGTGCACCAGGTTGCTGACGCGGTCCAGCCGAGCCGAGTGCCAGGGATCGGGTTGCACGTAGTTGGTAATGTACGTGAACGATACGCCGCTGGTGGGATCGGCCCAGGAATAGCTGGATCCTACGCCGCCATGGCCGAAGGTGGATGGTGCGCCGATCGTGCCCAGCCCGCGGATGCGGTCGCTTTCGCCGCGCACATGCGGACCCAGGCCGCGATGCATGGGGATGCCGCTCATCTGCGCGTCAGGCGTCTCGCCGGTGTGGTTGCGCGAGACGTAGGCGACCAGACGGGGTGAGAACAGTCGGACCGAACCAAGGCGACCACCGCCGAGCAGCATCTGATAGAACGCCGCCATGCCGCGCGCCGTCGCGAAACCGCCGCCGCTGGGCAGGCCCGCGGCGCGGAATTCGGCGGAGTTGTCGCGCGGTTCGGGCGCGTAGGTATCGGCGCAGCGGGATTGCTGCGCGACAGGAACGCCGACCATGATCTCGTTGCCGAGCCCCAGCGGCTCGATGACTTGCTGGCGGATCACGTCACGGTAGTCCTTGCCGGTGACCGATTCGATCACCATCGCCTGCACCAGGTGCGCGGCGCGGCCATGATATTGCACGCGCGTACCGGGCGTCCATTCCAGCGAGAAGTCGCAGACCTCGGCGCGCATGCGCGCATGGTCGGACCAGGTGCCGCGGGAAATGTCGCCGTTCGGGAAGCCGCCCTGATGTGTCATCACCTGGTGCAGCGTGATGTCTGCCTTGCCGCGCGCGGCGAACTCCGGCAGGTGGTCCGCGACGCGGTCCATGAAGGACAATTTGCCCTCTTCCACCAGGGTCCAGACCGCCGCGCTGGTCAGCACCTTGGTCTGCGAGAACAGCAGAAACAGCGTGTCGTTGGTGGCGGGAACGCGGGTGGAGTCGGTGCGGGCATCGCCGTAGGTGCGGAACAGGGCGAGCTTGCCATGGCGCGCGACGGCGATCTGGGCACCGGGATAGCGGCCTTCCTCGATATGGGCGCGGACGAGCCGGTCCAGTGCGTTCAGCGGTTTCAGCGCCAAACCTAGCGCCTCAGGGTTGCTTTCCGACAAGGGGAAATCGCTCGGCATGGCATGTCCTCGTGCTCGTTCGAGGCTGAGCCTAGGCCGCGCCGCGCTTGCCGCCAACCGCCGGATCGGTGTCTGATCGGGCAAGAATGGAAATGGGGAGAACGACGATGGCGGAGATCCGGACGACGCACCTGTTCACGCTGAAATTGCAGGTCGCCGGGATGCAGCAGATCGGCGCAACACCGGGCGGCGGGCGGCGGGTCGGGCTGGTGGCCGGAGGTTCGTTTCAAGGCGAACGGCTGCACGGGGAGGTGTTGCCGGGTGGTGCGGACTGGCTGATGGATCGGCCGGACAAGGCGACCACACTGGATGTGCGGCTGGTACTGCAGACCCATGATGGTGCCGCCATCGGAATGACCTATCGAGGCATGCGCCACGGTCCGGCGGCGGTGATGGAGCGGCTCAATCGCGGCGAGCGGATCGATCCCGCCAGTTACTATTTCCGTATTGCTGTGAGGTTCGAGACTGCGGCAGCGAAATATGACTGGCTCAACCGGGTGATCGCGGTCGGCACTGGCGATCGGTTGCCGGAAGGACCGGTGTACGACGTGTTCGAGGTGCTGTAGCCGTGGCGGTCATCGGGTTCATCGGCCTCGGCAACATGGGCGCGCCAATGGCCGCCAATCTGGTGAAGGCAGGGCACCAGGTGGTCGGTTACGATACCAGTCGTCGTGCCGTCGAGGCTTTGGCGGCAAACGGCGGCCGCGCAGCCGGCAGTGCCGCCGAAGCGGTACGCGGCGCGGCGTTTGTCATCACCATGCTGCCGGCGGGTGAGCATGTACGCGAGGTGTGGCTGCACCAGGGCGGACTGATCGAGGCGATCCGGGCCAATGGTGAACGGCCGTTGCTGATCGATTGTTCCACGATCGATGTCGAAAGCGCCCGGGCGGTGGAGCAGGCAGCACGGGCTGCAGGTTTCGAGATGCTGGATGCGCCGGTGTCCGGCGGAACGACCGGGGCGGCGGCGGGAACCCTGACCTTCATGGTCGGCGGATCGGAGGCGGCATTTGCCCGCGGCGAGCCGGTGCTGCAGGCGATGGGGAAGAACATCGTGCACGCCGGCGGTCCGGGGGCCGGACAGGCAGCCAAAATTTGCAACAACATGATGCTGGCGATCAACATGATCGGCGTGTGCGAGGGATTTCTGCTGGCCCAGAGGCTTGGGCTGGACTGGGACCGGCTGCACCGGATCGCGGCCGCCTCCTCCGGCCAGTCCTGGGCGCTGACCAGCTACTGTCCCGCCCCCGGTCCGGTCCCCGCAGCGCCGTCCAACAGAGATTATGCACCGGGTTTCATGGCGGCGCTGATGCTGAAGGACGTGAAACTATCGCAGGCGGCGGCGTCCGCCACCGGCACGCCGACCCCGCTGGGGGCACACGCCGCGACGCTGTACGAAAGGCTGGTGGCAGCGGGTGACGGGCAGCGGGACTTTTCCGCCATCTTCCGCTGGCTGGCCGGGCAGGAGCGGGATAAGCTCATCTGAAAGAACATCGGGGGAACGATCATGCCGGCCGAGGTGTTCAAGGCGGCGCGCGACCTGCTTCTGCGACTTCGGTTGGATCACGAGGCCGCTTATCGCCAATTCGCCCCGCCCGTGCTGGATCGTTTCAATTGGGCGCTGGACTGGTTCGATGCGGAGCTGGCGCGGGGTGCAACTGCGGACAAGCTGGCATTGAAGATCGTCGGCGATGGGGCGGCCGAGCTGACCTTCGCCGAACTGGCCGAGCGGTCCAACCGGGTGGCAAACGGGTTACGCGCACTGGGCGTGCATCGCGGTGATCGGATCCTGCTGATGCTCGGCAACGTCGTGCCGCTGTGGGAGACCATGCTGGCAGCGATGAAGCTTGGCGCGGTAGTAATTCCCGCGACCACGCTGCTGACGCCGACGGACCTGCTGGACCGGTTCGAACGTGGGCGTGTGCGGCACGTGATTGCCGGACCGGGGGAAGCGCCGAAGTTCGAGGGGATTGCAAAGGGGCTGACACTGATCTGCGTCGGTGGCGCATTTCCCGGATGGCATGCTTATGAAAATTTGCGCAACTATTCGGCGGCGTTTTCTCCCGATGCGGACACGCGCGCGAGCGATCCGCTGTTGCTGTATTTCACGTCCGGGACCACCGCCAAACCAAAGCTGGTGCAACACAGCCAGGTGAGTTATCCGGTCGGCCATCTGACGACCATGTATGTGCTTGGTCTGCAGCCTGGCGACATGCATCTGAACATCTCGTCGCCCGGGTGGGCGAAGCACGCCTATAGCTGCCTGTTTGCGCCGTGGAATGCCGCGGCGACGGTGTTCATCGCCAATCAGCCTCGATTCAATGCGCGTGGCATGCTGGACGCGATCGCTGCGGGCGGAGTGACGACGCTGTGCGCGCCTCCTACGGTGTGGCGCATGTTCGTGCAGGAGGAGCTGACGCACTGGAAAACCCGGCTGCGCGAGGTCTGCTCGGCCGGCGAGCCGCTGAACCCCGAGGTGATCGAGACTGTGCGCAGCGCCTGGGGACTGACGGTGCGCGACTTCTACGGCCAGACCGAGACCACGACTCAGATCGGCAATCCGCCCGGATTGATGGTGAAACCCGGATCGATGGGCAAGCCGATGCCGGGATACCGCATCCGTTTGCTGGACGCGGATGGTCAGGATGCGGACGAGGGCGAGGTGTGCATTGCGTTGGACCCGAAGCCGACCGGGCTGATGGTTGGTTACCAGCGGGATGATGGCAGCGTTCCGCCGATGCACGACGCGGTATACCGTACCGGCGACGTGGCGACGCGCGACGCGGACGGATATTACACCTATGTCGGGCGGGCCGACGATGTCTTCAAAGCGTCGGACTACCGGATCAGCCCGTTCGAGCTGGAAAGCCTGCTGATCGAGCATGATGCGGTGGCGGAAGCAGCGGTGGTGCCGGCGCCGGACCCGGTGCGCACATCGGTGCCGAAAGCGTACGTGATGCTGGCAGCCGGATGGGCGGCGGACCGGGGCACCGCGCTGGCAATCTTCCGACATGTCCGCACGCGGGCAGCGCCGTACAAACGCGTGCGGCGGATCGAGTTTGCCGAACTCCCGAAGACGATTTCCGGCAAGATCCGGCGAGTGGAGCTGCGCCAGGCGGAGATGCGCCGGGCACAGGAAGATATGCGCGGGGCCGAATTTCGTGAGGAGGATTTCTCCGTGGACGAATGGCGATGATCGAGGTCCGCCGCCTTAGGTCACTATCAGGCGTGTGAGCCCATGAAGATCCTGACGGTCTATACCGACTACAAAAGCCCGTATGCCTATCTCGCGAAGGACCCGGCTTACGGGTTGGAGGACGAAGGTCTCGCCCGCCTCGAATGGTTGCCGCTCGTTCTGGATATCCCGAGTTTCCTGGGTAGCGCCGAGGTGGATGGAAACCGTCAGGTCGTTCAATCCGAGCGCAATCCTCACCAGTGGCGGCGGGTCCGCTATCTCTACATGGATTGCCGACGGCAGGCTCGTCGTCGCGGTCTGGTCATTCGGGGGCCTCGCAAAATCTGGGACTTGTCACTGGCGGCGATCGGGATGCTGTTCGCCAAACGGCAGGGTACCGGAGTGTTTCGTCTGCTATCACGACAAAGTCTTTGAGCGGTTCTGGAAGCATGAACTGGACATCGAAGACCCGGCTGCGCTGTCCGCCGTGCTGGCCGAATCCGGGGCTACGGAGGGGTTTTGCGATTACGTCGCCGGACCGGGACGTGCGGAACTGGCGGCAATCCAGCGGGGGGCCGAGGACAAGGGCGTCTTCGGCACGCCCAGTTTCCTGCTCGATGACGAGCTGTTCTGGGGCAGCGAGCATCTGCCGGACATACGTGACCTGCTGCTGACAAAAACAGGGGAAGACTGAAGACCATGGATCGCAATTCTGTCGCCTGGCGCGGGTACTGGGCCGCCGCTCCCACGCCTTTCACGCGGGCCGGGGCGATCGACGAACCGGCCTGGCGTGCTCTTCTCCGGCTCTATCTCGCGCTTGGCATCCACGGTGTGCTGGTGAACGGCAGTACCGGCGAGTGGTTTTCGCAAACCGAAGCGGAGCGACGACGCATCGCGGAAATCGCCGTCGAGGAAATGAAGGGCCGCATCCCCGTGGTGATCGGGTGCACCACTTTTACCCCTGCCGGCACGATCGCGCTCGGGCAGCATGCACAGCAGATCGGCGCTGACGGCATTCTGTCCACCGCGCCGCCTTACGCGTGTCCGACTCCGCGTGAAATCATCGCATTCTTCTCCGCCGTCTCGGACGCCGTCGATCTGCCGCTGATGGTGTACAACTGGGCGCGTGGCGTCAGCATCGAGATCACCTGGGACGTCGCCATCGAACTGGCGCGCATCGAGCACGTAGTGGCTCTCAAGGACAGCACCGCAAACTTCGCCCAGGCGGTCGCCACGCTGGAAAAGCTGCACGACAAGGTGCGGATGTTTGGGGGGTTCATCAATCGGCCCGGACTGGCGTCTGCTGCGCGGGCTTGGCGGCGACGGGAACATCGATGGCGGTGCACTCGGTGCGCGCTTCGCCGTTGCATTCTATGAGAGTTCCTGGCGTGACGATGTCGCGGGCGCGACGATGGCGGCCGACAAATATGGCGCGCTGATGCGCCAACTGATCCGGCCGGACTGGAGCGGCGTATTCGGGTCCCCGCCGGCGCAGATCAAGGCGGCGATGAACATGCTGGGCAGCCCGGCGGCTGGCCCCGTCCGCCATTGCTGCCGATCGAATGACCCGCACGTGCTCGACTCCCTGCGAGACGTGCTGATCTCCGCGGGGCTGGAGGACTGAGTTGAACGCATGAAGGGCATTCTCGTCCTCGTGGTCGGCCCGAGCGGGGTCGGAAAGGACACGCTGCTGAACGCGGCGCGCGGCGCGCTGGCGTCCGATCCGCGGTTCCGCTTCGTCCGCCGGGCGATCACGCGTCCTGCCGACGCCGGCGGCGAAGCGCATGAGGCAGTGACCGAGGCCGAATTCGCAACGCGCGCCTTTGCGCTGAGCTGGCAGGCGCACGGACTTCGCTACGGAATCCCGGCCGACATCGCCGACGACATCGCCGCCGGCCGCGTTGTGGTGGCGAACGTGTCACGCAATGTCGTCGCGGATGCAGCGCGGTGTTTCCCGTTCGCGTCATAGAGAGTACACGCGCCGCCCGGCTTGCTGGCTGCGCCGGCTGATGGACCGCCGGCGCGAGGATGCCACGAAGATTGCCGTACGGCTTGCGCGCGAGGTGCAGCTGCCGGATTGGGTCCCGATCGAGCGGGTCCGAACGACGGGACGCTGGATCGAGGGCGCGCGGCGCTTCGTTGACGCGCTCAGCCGCGCAGCTTCAGCCGTTCAGCAAGCAGGAACGGTCCCCGGCGTCCGTCCTGGGTGAACAGGCAGATCTCGGTCACCCGCCGCACTTCCAGCAAGGCGCGGGCAAAATGATGTTCCGCGGCCGGTCGGTAGAGCGCGCGTTCATCCGCGTTCAGCCGCCGCGTCAGTGTCATGTGGAAGAACCACGTGCCGAAGACATACGGATAGCCCCAGCGCCGCAGCATGGCGTCCTGGGCCGGCTGACAGCCCGGCTCGGCGCCGGCGCGCCAACTCGGCTTCGCCTGGTGGCGGCGCGGAACCCATCGAGCCACGGCAACGCACAGATCGGCGAGCGCCTGCAGTTGTGGGGACGGCTCGGTCTCGCGCAGGGCCAGGAACCCATGCACGTCGGCCACGGTCAGTGGCGGCAGCTCGAAGGCTGCAATGCCCGCCGCAAGTTCCTCGGCGGCATTGCGAATGTCGTTCCACCGCGTGCCGCGCTGCAACCACATCGGCGGTTTCAGCGTCGCGTGAAAGCCATAGAGCCGCGGCTCGGCGGTGACTTCGTCAATGCCTTCGATATCCGGCTGCGGCGCAGGCCGCCCCGCTCTCCGGATCGCGTCCAAGCCAAGCCGCCGATTCGCGCGAACAATGGGTCATCCGGCCGTGGCGCATAATAGACCGCCACCCGACCGGATCCGGCGGCATCACGCGACGCGCTCGCCGCCGCGCCAGACCTGGCGCACGACCGGCAGGTCATGGTGGACATGCAGGCGCACAAGGTCGGCGCGCAGGCCAGGGCGATGCGGCCGCGATCCTGCAGACCCGGCAATCCGCGCCGGCCGATCGGTGATCAGCGCGACCGCGGCGGCAAGCGTGACAGCCGCGGTGGCGCTGGAACGCGGCCTCGATCAGGCTCGACGGCACGTAGTCGGACGCAAGCGCATCGACCGCGTCATGTTCCAGCAGCTCGGCCACGCGCACATTGCCCGAATGCGATCCGCCGCGCACGATGTTCGGTGCGCCGGCAATCACGTGCATCCCGGCAGCGCGGCGCCGCCCGCGCGGCAACCAGGGTGACCGGGAACTCGCTGACGCGGATGCCGTCGGCGGCGTTCTCCGCGATCTCCGTCTCGGTGCGGTCGTCATGGCTGGCAAGCGCCACGTCATCGGCCCGGCCACGCGATCCAGCAGCGCGCGGCGGTTGGGCGTCGCGCAAACGTGCGCGGGTCGACTGCAGTTCGACGATGCGCCGTTCGATCTCATGGTCCGGGAAGCCGCCCTGGCGCCGCAACGCGCGGTAGCGGTCGAGATCGGCGTACTGGCCGACGCCGGGCGTATGGTCCATCAGGCTGATCATGCGCACGCGCGGATGGTCGGCCACCGGGTCGAACAGGTCGAGCATGTCGGCCGCCGGCATCTCGCAGCGCAGGTGCAGGAAGTGCTCGGCTCTTGAGCAGGCCCGCCTCGCCGAGCGCGTCGCAGGTCGGCCACGCCATCGCGGAAGGTGCGCACGCGGTCCTTGTCGAAGCCGAGATCGCCGAGGCAGAGCGCGTCG
Organism: uncultured Pseudomonadota bacterium; assembly: GCA_963810715.1. Taxonomy (GTDB): domain Bacteria; phylum Pseudomonadota; class Alphaproteobacteria; order Acetobacterales; family Acetobacteraceae; genus DATDIC01. The sequence goes on from CAWEOZ010000013.1 coordinate 353,083, forward strand.
AGCACGGTGGTGACGCCGGCCGCCGCGCATTGCGCGTCATGCGCGATCATCGCCGAGCGGGACGGCCAGCGCGCATTGCTGCGCGGCTGCACCTGGCGCTCCAGATTGTCGGTGTGCAGATCGACGACGCCGGGGATCAGGTAGTCGCCGTCGAGATCGATGGGCGCCGGCAGCATGCGAGCGGCCCGGCTGCACATCGGCGATCAGCTCGACCGCGGATCACCAACGGTGCCGTGCATCACGCCGTCGGGCAGCACAAGCGATGGCGTTGGTCAGAACGGTTTCGCGTCATGCGGCGTCCTGCAGCGGGGTCAGCCGGAACAGCCGGTCGGCGACCGCGTCCCGCACCGCGGTGTCGTGGAAGATGCCGACGATCGCGGCGCCGCTGGCCTTCGCCTCCCGGATCATCTCCACCACGACCGCTCCGGTTGGCGGCATCGAGCGAGGCGGTCGGCTCGTCGAGCAGCAGGATCGGGTGGCCAGCCGATGAAGCCGCGCGCGAGATTCACGCGCTGCTGCTCGCCGCCGGAGAACGTGGCCGGCGGCAGAGCATGCAGCCGGGCGGAATGTTCAGCCGCAGCAGCAGCGATCGCGCCTCGTGCGCGCGCGCGCATCGGGTGCCGTACCGCGTGCGATCGCGCTTCGGCGACGATGTCCAGCGCCGGAACGCGCGGCACGACGCGCAGGAACTGGCTGACATAGCCCAGCGTCTCGCGCCGCACCTCGAGGACTGGCGCGGATCGGCGGCGGCGAGGTCGACCATCGTCGCCGCGATGGCGCACCAGGATGCGGCCGCCATCCGCCCGGTAGTTGCCGTAGAGGCTGCGCATCAGCGTGGACTTGCCGGCGCCCGACGGGCCGGCCAGCGCCACGCATTCGCCGCGCCGCACCTCCAGTCGACGTCGGCGAGCACGGGAATGCGCACGCCGCCCTGCAGGTGCAGGGTGAAGCTTCGCCAGCGCCTCGGTGCGCAGCATCACGGTCATGCCTGCAGCACCGAGCTGACCAGAAGCTGCGTGTAGGGGTGCTGCGGATCGTCCAGCACCTGGTCGGTCAGACCCGCTCTCCACCACCCGCCCGCGCTGCATCACCATGATGCGGTGCGCCAGCAGCCGCGCCACCGCGATATCGTGCGTGACCAGCACCGCGGCGATGCCAGCGCGCGACCAGCGTGCGGATCAGGTCGAGCAGCCGCGCCTGCACCGACACGTCCAGCCCGCCGGTCGGCTCATCCATGAACACGAGCCGCGGATGGGTCACCAGCGTGCGGGCGATCTGCAGGCGTTGCAGCATGCCGCCGGAGAAGGTGCGCGGCAGATCGTCGATGCGGTCGGCGTCGATCTCCACCTGCTGCAGCCAGTCGAGCGCCGCTGCGCGGATCTGGCCGTAGTGCCGCGCGCCCTGCGCCATCAGCCGCTCGCCGACATTGCCGCCGGCGGTGACGCCCATGCGCAGGTCGTCGCGCGGGTTCTGGTGCACGAAGCCCCAGTCGGAGCGATGCAGCGCGACGCAGCGCGGGCGCCGGCATCGCATGCACGTCGTGCAGCCGGCCCGTCGGGATCGCGGTACCACACCGTGCCGGCATCCGGCGCCAGCGCGGCCCGACAGCACGTTCAGCAGCGTGGTCTTGCCCGAGCCGCGATTCGCCGACGACCGCCAGCACCTCGCCCGGCCAGAGATCGACATCGACATCCGACCAGCGCCGGTATGTCGCCGAAGGACAGCGACAGGCCGCGCGCCGACAGCAAGGTCGCGTCTGTCGTCATTCGGCGGCCTTCGGCAGGCTTTCGGCGCCGACGTGACCCGCAGCTTGCCGGCCGGCGCAGTAATCGGTGTCGGAGCAGACGAACATGCGCCCGCCGCGATCGTCGACCACCACCTCGTCCAGATAGCTATCGTCGGCGCCGCACAGGCGCAGGCATGCGGTGCGCGGCCGGCGCGGAACGGATGATCCTCGAAATCCAGCGAGCGCACGTCGGTATAGGGCGGAATGGCGTAGATGCGCTTCTCGCGGCCGGCGCCGAACAGCTGCAGCGCCGGCATCATGTGCAGCTTCGGGTTGTCGAACGCCGGGATCGGGCAGGGCGCCATCAGATAGCGGCCGTTCACCATCACCGGATAGTCGTAGCTGATCGCGACCTGGCCGAAGCCGGGCGATGTCCTCGTAGAGCTTCACGTGCATCAGGCCGTAATCGGCCAGCGCGTGCATGCGGCGTGTCTCCGCCCGCGATGGCTTCCAGCCGGTACAGCGGCTCCGGCTGCGGCACCTGATAGACGAGGATCTGGTCTTCGCGCAGCGGCGTCTCCGGGATGCGGTGGCGGGTCTGGATGAGCGTCGCGTCGCCGGTGCGCGTGGTCGTGCGCACGCCGGCGGTGCGGGCGAAGAAGCGGCGGATCGAGACCGCGTTGGTGGTGTCGTCCGCACCCTGGTCGATCACCTTCAGCACGTCGTCCGCGCCCAGCACGGCGGCGGTCACCTGGATGCCGCCGGTGCCCCAGCCGTACGGCAGCGGCATCTCGCGCGAGCCGAACGGCACCTGATGGCCGGGGATCGCCACCGCTTTCAGCAGCGCGCGGCGGATCATCCGCTTGGTCTGCTCGTCGAGATAGGCGAAGTTGTAGCCTTTCATTCCGCCGGCCTCCGCGGCACGCGCGCATCGCGGCCGGCGCGCATCCGGCGCACCGCTTCCAGCTCGCTCTGGAAATCGACGTAGTGCGGCAGCTTCAGGTGCTCGACGAAGCCGGTCGCCTCGATATTGTCGCAGTGAGACAGCACGAATTCGATGTCCTGCGCCGGCGCGGTCGCGTCCTCGCCCAGCTCTTCGGCGCGCATCGCGCGGTCGACCAGCGCCATCGCCATCGCCTTGCGCTCCGCGTGGCCGAACACCAGCCCGTAGCCGCGGGTGAACTGCGGCGGCGCGGTTTTCGAGCCGTCGAACTGGTTGACCATCTGGCATTCGGTCAGTGTCGATGTCGCCGATATCGATGGCGAAGCCGAGCTCCGGCGGCTCGATCTCCACCGCTACCTCGCCCATGCGGATCTCGCCGACGAACGGATGGATGCCGCCGTAGCCGCGCTGCGTCGAGTAGCCGAGGCCGAGCAGGAACCCTTCGTCGCCGCGCGCCAGCGCCTGCAGCCGCACGTCGCGGTCGGCGGGAAAGCGCAGCGGCTCGCGCGTCAGGTCGCCAGGTTCGCGCTCGGCAGATCCGTCGGGCTCGATCAGCCCCTCGTGGCCGAGGATGTCGTGCACGCGCGGCGGCGGCTCAGTCGTCGGGCGGCCGCGACCGGCGCGGGTTCGGCGTGCGCTGCCCTCGGCCAGCGCGAAATCCAGCAGGCGGTGCGTGTAGTCGTAGGTCGGGCCGAGCACTTGGCCGCCCGGCAGGTCCTTGAAGATCGCGGAAATGCGGCGCTGGACCGTCATCGCACCGGTCTCCACGGGGCGCGACACGGCGAAGCGCGGCAGCGTGGTGCGATAGGCGCGCAGCAGGAACGCCGCCTCGATCAGGTCGCCCTGCGCCTGCTTGATCGCGAGCGCCGCCAGTTCGCGGTCGTACAGCGAGCCCTCGCTCATCACGCGGTCCACCGCGCGGCCCAGTTGCTGCTCGATCTGGTCGAGCCGCAGCGCGGGAACGGCCGTGGTCGCCGCGCCGCGCCTCGGCGAGCCAGGCGTGGGCGTTGTCGATCGCCCGCTCGCCGCCCTTGACCGCTACATATGCCATCTACGCCTCTTCGACAGCGACACTGCGCGGCAAGGCCATCAATCGCGTGCCGGCACACAGGATCAGGTCGATGCCGCGCGGGAAGCTGGCATGATTGGCGTGCCAGATCGCCGCGAAATCGTCCGGCAAGGCCGGTGACCGCAATCTCTCTTGCTTCGCGCAGACCGGGGCCGCGCAGCCGGTACCGGTGTCCGGTGTCCAGTGAAACGACCTGCAGGACGAAGGTCGCTCCTGTCTCGGGTTCCTCGTGCGATCCCATTTCCAGCCCGCCGATCTCCACCAGCGTACGGCCGGCGAGGAAGGATGCGCGCGCCGGATCGGATGTCGGACGCACGCCGCAATGGAATGCCAGCCATTCATCGGCGGCGGACAAATGCCGGGTCGAGCCAGAGCGACGCGTCGCCATCCACCAACGTCAGCAGCACCGAAGCTGTGGCCGGATCCAGCGGGGGCGGTGCGAGAAGCCCAATGCCTGCCTCGCGCACCGTCCCGGGTCGCGCCATCGCGTCCAGCACGGCGCGGAAGCACCGCTGCGCATCGGTGACCGGATCGGCAAATCCGGCCAGTTCGAGTCCGGTCATCACCGCATCTTCTGCATGGCGAAGAACTGCACGCGTGTCGCCGCTGCGCGCGCGGCCAGCGCCGACCGACGCTCGTTCTGCGTGGCGGCAAGCGGATGGATCACGCTGCGTTCAAGCAACGGTCGCAGCTCGGGATCCTGCAACATCGCATCCGCGGCGGCGGCCAGCTCGGCGCGCCGATCGTCCCGTCCGGCAACGTAGGCGTGGCCGGTAAACCCGCACTCGCTGCGCACCGTGCAGCGCGTCACCGTCATCTCGCCGAGGTTGAACGGCGCGCCACCGCCGCCGATGCGTCCGCGCACCATCACCAGGCCCGTATCCGGGCCGCGCAGCCGCCGCCAACCCGGCAATGCACCGCAAGCTTGCAGCCGGGCCGACAGATCGTCCGCCGGCGGCACGCGCAAGCACCGCCATCCAACGCTGACGATCGCTCACCTCGAACGTGGGAGTCGGGTCGGGCATCGCGGGTCGTGTCCAAGTGTAGATGTCTAGACAGGTAGCCCCGGTGCCGTGTAGCGTCAAGCGCCATCCAACCGGGTTGACCCTGAGCCAGCCTGTGAAGTTCCAATGACAACGCGTTCCGTGGCCGACGAGGTGCTCGAGCGTCAGCAGGGCGTCGCGCTGTGGCGGCAGATCGCCACGCGTCTGCAGCAGGACATCGCGTCCGGCCGGTATCCGGCGGGCGGGCAGTTGCCGACCGAGCAGATGTTGTCGCGCCATTTCGGCGTCAATCGTCACACCGTTCGTCGCGCGCTGGAGGAGCTGTCCCGTGGCGGCCTGGTGCGGGTGGAGCAGGGCCGTGGCTCGTTCGTTGCCGAGGACGTGCATCGAATATGCCGTGGAGCCGCGAACCCGCTTTTCGGAATGGATCCGCCGGCAAAACCGGGAGCCGTCCGGCCGCATCCTGCGCCTGACCGAGATTGCCGCCGATGCGCAGGTGGCGAAATACCTGAACCTGCGCGCGGGTGGGCACGTGATTCTGATGGAGCGACTCGGATTCGCCGACGACCGGCCGGTGAGCCTGGCCGCGCACCATTTTCCTGCCAACCGGTTCCGCGGCCTGATGGACGCGCTGAAGCGCGAGCCGACCATCACGGCGGCACTCAGAGCCGTGGGTGTTCCCGACTATATGCGGCAGACGACCCGCGTCACGGCCCGTCTGCCGAGCGCAGAAGAAGCGGAGCTGCTGCATACCTCACGCAATCGCCCGCTGCTGGTAACCGAGAACATCAACGTCGATCATGCCGGCACGGTGGTGGAATTCGGGATAGCACGCTATCCCACGCCGCGCGTGCAGATCGTCTTCGAGCCCTGAGAGCGAATCCATGCGAACTCTTTCGATCACCGGCGGCCGCGTGCTGCTCGACGAAGCCGGGTTGCAGCCGGTTGCGATGACGATCGGGGATGGATTGGTCCGTGCGCGTTGATCGCGTGCAGCCCGGCGTCCGGTTCGATGCGACCGGATTGCTGGTGCTGCCCGGTATCGTCGATATCCACGGCGACGCATTCGAACGTCAGCTCCAGCCGCGGCCTGGGGTGGATTTCCCGGCCGACATCGCGCTGGCGGACACCGAGTCGCAGTTGCTGGCGAACGGTATCACCACCGCCTTTCACGGCGTGACCCTGTCATGGGAACCTGGGCTGCGCAGCCTGACCGCCTGGCGAGAGACTTCTCGCCGCCCTGGCCGCGCGGCGATGGACCTGCGACATGCGGGCCCATCTGCGATGGGAAGCGTACAACCTTGACGCGCTCGACACTGCTCTGGCCGACATCGATGCCGGGCGGGTGCATCTGGTGGCTTTCAACGATCATACGCCGTCGATTCTGCGGAAGATCGAGGATCCCGTCGCCGCCGCCAAATATAGCGAGCGCGCCGGCATGGCATTGGAGGAGTTTCGTGCGCTTGCAGTCAGTGTAGCGCCGCCGCGCGACAGAGATACCGGCGGGCCTGGACCGCATCAGTGCGGCAGCCCGCGCTGGCGGCATTTCGCTGGCCAGTCACGACGATTCCAGCGTAGCCGTGCGCGACGCGTTCCGGGCACGCGGTGCGCGCATCTGCGAATTCCCGATGACCGAGCCGGTCGCGCGCGCGGCACAGCGCGCGAATGATTTCGTGGTGATGGGCAGCCCCAATGTCGTGCGCGGCCGGTCCCATATCGGCTGGGCCTCGGCCGCCCGAATGGCCGAAGCCGGCATCTGCACCGTGCTGTCATCGGACTATTTCTACCCAGCAATGTTGCGGGCAGCGCTGATTTTGGCCGACCGAGGCGTGCTGGATCTGGCGCGCGCCTGGGCCCTGGTGTCCGCTAATCCGGCGCGAGCAACCGGGCTGCTCGATCGCGGCAGCATCGCCGAAGGCAAGCGAGCGGACCTGGTTCTTGTCGATCGCATATCTTCGCGTCCGGTCGCGACGATCGCCGCCGGCCGGATCGCTCATTTGACGGCGGATGCGTCCGCCCGGCTGTCCTGGGACGCCGGTTAGGCGGCTATCTTCGCCGATCGGGCAAGACCGCCGAACAGGTCGAGCATCCGGTTCATCCATCCGACGATCGGGTCGTCCGGAGCCAGCAGTTCGAAATGGCTGACGCAGCGCGCCCATTGCAGGCCACTGAAGATGATGTAGTCGGCATAGGTTGGCCCGTCATCGCCGCCGAGCCATTCCTGATTCTGCAGCACCAACCGCACCGGCTCCCACGACGCACGCAGCGCAGGCAGACGCTGCTCCCGGTCCGCTTGCACCTGTTCCAGCTTCATGCCGAACCGCTCCTCCCGCGACTTGCGGAAATAGCTGCGGTCCTTCGGATCCAGGATGTCGAACACGTCGCGCACGATCATCCGGGCAATCCCGGGCAGCATCACGGTATCCGCCCAGACATTGATGAAACGAGCGTGGGCCTGCCCGGTTTCGCACCCGAACAGGCTTGGCCGATCATCGTATCGTTCTTCCAGATAGGTCGCGATCGCCCAACTGTCGGCGACGACCTTGTTGCCGTCCTTGATGACCGGCACTCGGTCCTGGCCGGAAAATGCCAGCGCCTGCTTATCCGTGAAGCGCCACGGAATCGTCCGCATCGGCAAATCCTTGTGGGCCAGTGCCATGCGGCTGCGCCAGCAATACGGGCTGAACCGCAAGGCCGGATCCGCCCCGGCAAGATCATGCATTACGATTGCCATAGCGCAATATCACGTGGTTTCAGTCGGGATGCAAGCGACGAATGCCTGCCCATCGAGATCTCTGCATGGCCTCCTCAGACTACAACCAAACTGTGACGACCGGTTGTAAGCTCAGTCTGCTTACACCTGGGATGAAACGGATTCATTGCGAAAAGGCGGTGCACTTCGAACCGTCCGCCGACCACGTCGATTGCCCGCAGCTGGCCCTTCGTACGCACAGCGGAATTGACCTGAAGCGGTCGGGCGGGGCCATGTAATCTCGGCCGCCCACTCGCGAGAGCCTCATGCGTCTGCCCGCCGCCCTGCTGCCCTCTGCGCCATACCGTCTATCGCAGGCTGTGGCTCGCCTACGTGGTCACCTCGCTGGGCACCTGGCTGCAGAACACCGGAGCGGGATGGCTGATGACCTCCCTCGACCCGGCACCGCTGCTGGTCGCCATGGTCCAGGCGGCAACCATCCTGCCGGCCTTTCTGCTCGCACTTCCTGGCGGCGCGCTGGCGGACATCGTCGATCGCCGGCGCTTCCTGATCGGCACCCAGGGATGGACGATGCTGGTCGCCGCGCTATTGGCGGGGTTGACCCTGGCGCACCAGACCGGCGCCTGGGGGCTGCTGGCCCTCACGTTCGGCATCGGCATCGGTTCGGCTCTGACCGCCCCGGCCTGGAGCGCCATCGTGCCGGAGCTGGTGCCGCGCGGCGATCTGGTACCGGCGATCGCGCTGAACGGGATCGGCTTCAACCTGGCCCGTGCGCTCGGGCCGGCGCTGGCCGGCTTTCTGGTACTGCTAGGGGGTGCCGGGTTCACGTTCGCGCTTTACGCGGTCTCGATCGGGGCCGTGATCTGGGCACTGGCGACCTGGCGCAAGCGCCGCCGGGACCAGCGCAGCGCCCTGCCACGCGAGCATCTGCTCTCCGCCATGCGTGCCGGCACCCGCTTCGTCCGCAACACCCCGGCGATGCGCGCGGCGATGGTGCGCGCCTTCTGCTACTCGCTGCCGGCCGCCGCCCCGTGGGCGCTGCTGCCCCTGGTCGTGCGCGAGCAGCTTGGGCTCGGCGCCGGGATGTACGGCTTCATCCTCGGGCTCATGGGCGTGGGTGGCGTGACCTCCGGCATGCTGCTGCCCGCGGTCACCACCCGGCTGAACCGTGGATGGACGGTCTTCGCGGCGACCCTGGCCTCCTGCGCCGGGATTGCGCTGCTCGGTGTCGCCCGGCACTGGGCGGTTGCCGCGGCCGGCATGGCGCTGTTCGGTACCGGTTGGGTGGCGGCGTTCTCGGTCATTCAGGCGAGCGCTCAGTTGATCGCGCCGCCCTGGGTCCGGGCGCGCTCGCTGGCAATCTACCAGCTTTCTTACAACGGAGCGCTGACGCTCGGGGCGTTCGGCTGGGGCTGGCTTGGTAATCTGATCGGCCTGTCCTGGACGTTGATTGCGGCTGCGGCGTCCGGCACCCTGCTGGCGTTCGCGGTGCGCGGCTTCAGCCTCGATTACACGCTCGCTCGCCTGTCCGGAGTGCCGCCGTCGGAGCCGATTCCGGACGCTCCCGCCGCGGACTTCCTGCCGATGCTGGCGCATGGACGGGTACTGGAAACCCTGCGCTATTGCGTGGATCCTGGCCGCCGTGCCGAGTTCCTGGAGATAATGGCCGAGGTGCGCCTGGTGCGCGGGCGCGCCGGCGCGCGTCTCTGGCAGCTCTATGAGGATGTGGCGCATCCGGAGGGATGGCTGGAAATCTGGTCCATGGAGAGCTGGACCGACCATCTGCGCGAAGCCATCCGGCTTTCGCCGGACGACCGGGCGGTGCTGGCGCGCGCGGCGGCGTTCCAGCGCGACGGGGCACCGCTGCTGGCCGCCCGTTATCTGGCCGTGGACCCGGCACCGCGCTCCTGGCGGCATGCGCTCAATAAATCGTGATCGCGCTGCTTGGCCCTTTCGGCATCACCCCATATGCGAGCCCGCACCGAGGCAGGAGACTTACAAATGCGCATGCACGAAACGAAGAACGACCTGAAGTCAAACGCCAAGAAGGCATCCATCGAGCTGCTGAACGCCCGTCTTGCGGATGCCATCGATCTCGCGCTGATCACCAAGCAGGCGCACTGGAACCTGAAGGGACCGCGGTTCATCGCCATCCACGAGATGCTCGACGGGTTCCGCACCCAGCTCGACGGTCACGTGGACACCATCGCCGAGCGGGCGGTCCAACTCGGCGGAACCGCCCTTGGCACGACGCAGGTGGTGGCGAAGCAGAGCAAGGTGGCCGAATATCCGACCGATATCTACACCATCAACGACCATCTGCATGCGCTGATCGACCGCTATGCGACCGTCGCCAACGCCGTGCGCAAGGCAATCGACGAGGCCGACGACACCGGCGATGCCGATACCGCCGACATCTTCACTGCGGCTTCGCGCGACCTGGACAAGGCGCTGTGGTTTCTGGAAGCGCATATCCAGGAGAGCGACTGATCCGTTCCCGCTTCCCCCTGCGCGAACTGGCTGCGAAGCGCCGTCCGTCAGTGGGACGGGGGCAACGGTGGAGCGGTCTCGAAATCGTCGAGCAGGCGGAAAATACGGTGCAGTGCCGTCTCGCGATCGTACATGTTCTGCACAATGAACCGGCCAGCCGGACCGGGTCGCCCGAATAGTATCGTTCATAAAGCTGCTGCCGGCCGGAAAAGGACGATACGGCCGCATCGAACGCCAGCCGAAACAGCTTGATACGCGTTTTGGAATCCGCGTTTGCCGCCTGGAAATAGCGTCTCTACGTCGCGGCCAGACGGCGCTTTGCGTCTCCGCGTAGGATGGCACCGCAACCAGCCCGCCCGCGCCCAAGGTCTGGATAATATCGCACATTCGCCGGAACATCGGCGCGAACATCATCCGCACTGTCCATAATGGCATCGCGGCTGGCGTGAACACGCCCTCGGGGTTCGGCTGCGCGTCGGCCTCGGACGCGCGCAGGCAGGCGCGGCAGAACTCGGTGAACTGGATCAGCTCCGCCAACATGCCCTGCACATGCAGATGCTGGTCGATATTGGTCGATTTCGCGATGGCGAAACCCAGCCCCATCATGAACTCGGACTTTGCCAGGTTCTTGGTGCTGAACTGGTGCATCACCTGCGGCATCGCGCCGGTGCGGTCATATAGGCCGTTGCACATGGCCGCATCACGATGGATGAACACCCGCTCCCACGGGACCAGCACATTGTCGAAGATCGCCATCGCGTCCGCCTCGTCGAACCTCAGCGACAGCGGGAAATCCATCGGTGACGCGGCCTCCAGATGCGCCACCGACGGCCGGTGGATGAAGCGAAGACCCTGGCTGGCGACCGGGATGGCAAACCCGAACGCATAAGGGGCGGCCTCCGGGCTGTTCGCCAGATAGGTGGACGGCATCACCATGATCTCGTCGGAAAAGGCGGCCAGGGTCGAGACCATCCGTGCGCCATTGATCACGATGCCCGCGTCGGTTTCCTTCACAATCTTTGCTGCCAGGTCCTTTGCCTGCTGCTCCACGGGGCGCGACCGGTCCACCTGCGGGTTGAGCAGCGTGTGGGTCAGCGTCAGGTCATACTCACGCACATGGACGTAGTAGTTGCGGACATGATCGGCGAAGCGTGGTTCCTTCTCCCCGAAGGTGCGATGCGCAGACGCAAATCCAGTCAGCATGATGTTCATGTAGTCCGGGCTGCGGCCGAGCATGCCGCACGTCGCGTCGGCCCACAGCTTCCCCATCTCTCGCCGGCGAATTAGGTCATCGATCGAAGCGGGCTGGATGAACGACAGGCCGACCAGCTCGCCACTATCAGGCGACAGGAAGGTCATATGCCCCAGCAGTGCCGGGTCATGCTGCATGTCATATAGTGCGGCAACGCTGTGGGCAGCGCTGGCAAAGCGGCGATCGACAGTGACATTCCGCACCCGCTCGCCGTCGATCCAGACTTGCCGGTCATCACGCAGCGATGCGAGATAGGTGGCGCCGGTGCGAATGCCCATAACCGCTCCTCAGGCTCCGTGGCGAGAAAGCTAGGGGTTTTTCATCTGAAGGGAAATCGGCAGCCCGCGCCGTGGCAGCGTGGCAAGTCTGCCATCACCGGTACCGGCGTTGCCAATGCAGTCCGTTTCCTCCATCTACCTGGCGGGCAGATGCGAGGAGAAACATGGCATTTCTGACCGAACCCGAGCCGGAACGCGGCGCGGTGCTGCCGGTGCTGCCAGGCATCAGCCGCATCGTGGCCGCGAATTCCGGGCCGATGACCTATTACGGGACCAACACATACCTGATCGAAGACACCAGACGGAATGGTGGTGCTGGATCCGGGCCCGGACGAGCCGGCGCATGTCGATGCGATCCTGCGGGCAACCGGCGGCAAGGTGGACCTGATCCTGCTGACGCATTTCCATCACGACCACGTAGAGGCAACACCGGCGCTGAAGCAGGCGACGGGCGCGCCGGTGGCGGCATTCCGGGACACGCGGATCGAGCAGTTCGTCCCCGACCGGCGAATCGCAGACGACGAAACGATTGCCGGCATGCGGGCCGTGCACACGCCCGGTCACGCGTCCGACCATCTGTGCTTCGAGATGGCGGCGACGGACGGCACCGCGGTGCTGTTCAGCGGCGATCACGTCATGTCCTGGAATTCCACCGTCGTCAGCCCGCCAGATGGCGATATGCGCGCCTATTTCAGCAGCCTGAAACGGGTGCTCGACCGGTCCGATGACGTGTTCCTGCCCGGCCATGGGCCGGCTCTGCCGGAGCCCCGTAGGCTGACGCGGGCGCTGCTGTTCCATCGCATGGAGCGCGAGCGCGGCATACTGGCGCGGCTGATGAAGGCGCCGGCCAGCACGCTGGCGTTGCGTGATGCGCTCTATTCGCAGACTCATCCGCGATTGCTGCGCGCGGCCGAGCGGAACGTGCTGGCGCATTTGCTGAAGCTGGGCGCCGAAGGAAAGGTCGTCCACGACGGCGAACTATGGCGCACTGCATGACCACCGATAGCTGGCTGAACGAGACGCTCTATCCGGATTGGGGCCAACGCTTTCTGGTGAAACGTGAACTGGCGCGTGTGCAAACCGCGTTCCAGGATATCATGATCTTTGAAAGCACCTCCCACGGCCGCGTGATGGTGCTGGACGGCGTGATCCAGATCACCGAGGCGGATGAGTTCGTCTATCAGGAGATGCTGGCGCATGTGCCTTTGCTGGCGCATGGCGCGGCGACGCAGGTGCTGATCATCGGCGCGGGTGACGGCGGCGTTCTGCGGCGCGTGCTGGCGCATCGCGGGGTGCAGCGCGCGGTGATGGCGGAGATCGACGGCGAGGTGATCCGGCTTGCCAAGGCGTTTCTTCCGGATATTGCTGGGGAGGCTTGGAGCGATGCCCGGGCCGAGGTCATCGTCGGCGACGGAATCGATTACGTGCGGCAGTGCGCCGGATAACGCGTTCGACGTGATCATCGTGGATTCGACCGATCCGATCGGCGTCGGCGAGGTGCTGTTCACCGACGAGTTTTACGCGAATTGCGCGCGGGTGCTGACTGCGCGCGGTCTGGTGGTGAATCAGTGCGGCGTGCCGTTCATGCAGGCCTCCGAGTTGCGTGACACCAGCGCGCGGCGGGCGAAGTTCTTTCCGCATGTAACCGCGTATGTTGCAGCGGTGCCGACCTATGTCGGCGGGTTCATGACGCTGGGCTGGGCGGCGAAGGATGCAGCTCTGACCCGCGTTTCGGTGGAGCAGATACGGGATCGTGCGCAGGCGGCCGGCATTCTTGGGACCACCCAGGTACTGGACGCCGGAAATTCATGTCGGAGCGTTCAACCTGCCGCCTTATATCGCACGCGAATTACCGACGGGCATCAGCTGAGGCGAGTAAAAATGCGCGTTTCGGCGATGAACTGGCACCAGATGGAAGCATGGCTCCGACAGGATGACCGGGCCGTGGTGCCGCTCGGCAGCACCGAGCAGCACGCGCATCTGAGCCTTTCGGTGGACAGCATCCTGTCGGAGCGCGTGGCGGTGGAGGCTGCGGAGCCGCTGGGCGTGCCCGTATTTCCGGTGCTGGCCTACGGGATCACGCCGCACTTCACCAGCTTTCCCGGCACCGTTTCGCTGCGCATCGCCACCTATCTCGCGGTGGTCGGCGATGTGCTGGACAGCCTGGCGCGGCACGGGTTTCGCCGCATCCTGCTGGTCAATGGCCATGGCGGGAACTCGCCGGCGCAGTCCTTCGCGAGCGAATGGATGGCGGGACATTCCGAGGTGACGATACGCTTCCACAACTGGTGGAACGCGCCGCGCACCTGGGCCAAGGTGCAGCAGATCGATCCGGTCGCCAGCCACGCCTCCTGGATGGAGAATTTTCCGTGGACGCGCCTGCCGGGCGTTGCGATGCCGGACCAGGCCAAGCCGATGATCGATATGGGCCGCGCGCGCATGCTCGATCCGGCGCGGATGCGCGCGCTGATCGGCGACGGCAATTACGGCGGCCGCTATCAGCGCCCGGATGAGGACATGCTGGCGATCTGGGCCGTGGCGGTCGAGGAAACGCGAGCGTTGATAGCGGAGGGGTGGCGATGAGCACGATCCTCGTCTGGGGTGCGGGCGCGATCGGCGGCACCATCGGCGCCCATCTGGCGCGCGCGGGGCAGGACGTGCTGTTTGTTGACCGTGCGGCGGATCACGTGGCGCGCATCAACGAGGCGGGGCTGCGCATCATCGGGCCGGTTCGCGAATTCACCGTGCCGGCGCAGGGCGGTCGATGCCGGACGATGTCCAGGGCAGGTTCGAGACCGTCCTGTTATGCGTCAAGGCGCAGGACACCGATGACGGCAGCGCGCGCGATCGCACCGCATCTGGCCGACGATGGCTGCATCGTCTCGGTGCAGAACGGGCTGAACGAGCTGGTAATCGCGGAGGTCGTCGGCGGCGCGCGCACGGTCGGCGCGTTCGTGAATTTCGGTGCGGACTACATGGAGCCCGGCGTCGTCATGTATGGCGGGCGCGGCGCCGTGGTGGTGGGGGAGACGGATGGCCGGGTCACCCCGCGCGCCGAGCGGCTGCATGAAATGCTGCAGCGGTTCGATGACCGGGCGGTGCTGACCGACGAATATCTGGGGTTATCTGTGGGCCAAGCTGGCGTACGGCGCGATGCTGTTCGCCACTGCGCTGACCAATGAGTCGATGGCCGACTGCTTCGCCTCCCGCGCGCACCGGCCGCTGTTTACGGCGCTGGCGCGGGAGATTCTCGGCGTGGCCGAGCGCGCCGGCATCAAGCCGGAGCCGTTCGACGGTTTCGATCCGTCCGCGTATGGCTCGGACGAAGGGGCGGAACGATCGCTCGACGCGCTGGAGGACCATAATCGCCGGTCGGCAAAATCCCACAGCGGCATCTGGCGCGATATCGCGGTGCGCCATCGGAAGACGGAGGCTGATCCGCAACTCGGTCCGATCGTGACCACCGCGCGGCGGCTGGGGAGCAATGCGCCGATCACCGCCCGGCTGATCGTGATGATCCACGAGATCGAAGACGGCCGGCGGAAGATGGCGTGGGCAAATCTCGACGAGCTGGCGAGGGCGGCGGGGGCGTAAGCCAGCACTCCCGCAAGGTGGGAAGCGGGATCAGGGCAGCAGCGTCAGTCGTGCGCGACGTTCCTCCACAGCGTCGAGCGTCGCGTCGATCGCCATGCGGGGAATCATGCGCAGCAGCCCGCGGCGACGCGGGCGCAGCACATTCGGCCGCGCCTTTTCGCCGCCCAGCTCGCGGACCAGCCCGTCCACGTCCGCGAACCCATCGATCAGCCCCAGCGTCAGAGCGCGCTCGCCCAGCATGAAGCTGCCGTCGAACAGCGCCGCCTCATCCGCCTTCAGCCGGTCCTTCCGGCGATCCCGCACCCAAGATTTGAATCGCTCATGCAGGTCGTCCAGCAGGTTCTGCACGAACGCGACATCCTCGGGCTGCTCGGGCAGGAACGGATCGAGCCGCGCCTTGTGCGCTCCGGCGGTGTAGAGCCGCCGCTCGACCCCCATGCGGTCGAGCAGCTCGCTGAACCCGAAGCCGCCGCCGCGCACGCCGATCGAACCGACGATGCTCATCGGGTTGGCGTGGATACGGTCGGCCGCGCAGGCGATCCAATACCCGCCGGACGCCCCGACATCGCCGATCACCGCATGCACCTCGACCTTCGCTTTCTCCGCGCGCCGGCGGATCAGCGTGGCGATCAGGTCCGACTGCACCGGCGAGCCGCCCGGACTGTCGATATGCAGGATCACCGGCCGGCCGCGCGCGGTCGAGAAAGCACGCTCGATCAGCGGCCCGACGCCGCGCAGGTTCAGCAATCCTTCGCGCGACGCGATCAGCCCATGCAGCTCGACCACATTGATGCGCGGCTTGCGCCAGAACAGCAGGCGGGCCATCAGGCGGCCGCCTTCGCCGCGGCCTGCCCGCTGAGCCAGGCGCCGCCGAGCGTGCCGGCATAGGGCGTGTTGCAGGCTTCCCCGGCAAACAGCAGGTGCCCGTCCGCCAGCGGTTCGCCCAAACGCGCGCGGGCATCGGCTGATCCAGGGACGGCGTAGGCATAGGCGCCGCGGATCCAGCGGATCGGCGTCCCAATGCGTGACCAGCGTGGCACCGCCGGAAAACAGCCGGTCGACCCGGCCGCCGAAAATGCGTGCGCAGCTCGTTCAGCGCGAAGTCCACGGCGGCCGTCTCGCCGACTCCGACAGGTGCCAGGCCGTGCGATCCCCCGATCCAGCCCTGCACGTAATCCCGGCCGATGCGGCCAGCACTGGAACGGCATCAGCGGATCGCCGCTCCGTTCGACCCGGCGATCCACCGAGCAATGCATCGGCAGGTCGAGCCGGTCCGGGCCGGTGGCCCGCAGCGCGACTTTCATCGCCAGACCCATGGGCAAGGCATTGATGAATTCCTCCACACGCGGCGGCAGCTTCGGGTCGAACGCGATGACGCCGGCCGCCAGCACGCCGGTCGAGACGGTCACGATGCAGGATCCGGCGGTGATGGAGCCACGATCGGTCTCCACCTCCACCCGGCCGCCCCAGCGGACCCGGCGGACCGGGGTGTTCAAGCGGATATCCAGCCCGTCGCCCAGCGGTGGCCACGAACGCACCAATGCCGCCGGCCGGGACCAGGTTGCTGCCGGACAGCACATTCGCCTGCCAATCTCGCAGGCTGAACAGCTCGGCATCGACGGCGCAGATCACCGACCCTTCCCAGGCTTCCACCGTCGCCGCCCATTCATCGTCCGGGATGCTGCGCGCCACCGCGGCCAGGGGAACGTCCGGCCGCGCCAGGGCGAAGCAGCACGTCCGCCGCCCGCTCGAAACGGTTCCACGCATCGTCGTAGCGGACCTGCTCGGCTGGCGTGAGCGGGCGTGAGCCGATGAAGCTCTGCTCGCGGCGCAGTTCGTCGGCGCGGAGCAGTTGGTGTCCGGCGGACCGGGCGATCGGGACCAGCGGGTTGTGCTCGGCGGCGTGCAGCCAGACCGCGCCCATGTCGAACCACACGCCGCCCAGTTCGGGCGGATGCGCCGTCCAGGCACGGCCGCCGATGCGGTCGGAGGCTTCCAGGACCAGCGCGCTGCGTCCGCTCTCCCGCAATGAGGTCGCGGCGCCGAGCCCGGCTGCCCCCGCGCCGATCACCACGACATCCACATCGCCCATGAACCCCTCGTTGCTGGCCAGACAACGGCAAGTGGCGCAGCCGGAGGCGGGCGGCAAGCCTCCGCCGGCGCGGTTTGCCGCGCGAGCCGGCGCGCAATAGGCTTCACCTGGGGCCAGGCTCAGGGAGAAGCACCGATGCGGTTTATCACCGGAATGGCATTCGCCGCGGGTTTGGCGGTGCTGGGCGGCCAATCTGCGCTGGCAGCGGTCGGCGACAGCGCCAGCCAGCCGCTGGTGATCGCGTTCAACGGCGGTGCCGTCACGCTGGACCCGATCATGCGGGCGGAGAGCACGACCACGGCCTGGCAACAGCACATCTTCGACACCATCACGATCGAGGGCACCCACGGCGACCTGGAGCCACGCATCGCGGTGAAATGGCAGAGCGTCGATCCGACCACCTGGCGCCTGACCTTGCGGCAGGGCGTGAAGTTCCAGGATGGCACGCCGATGACGGCGGAGGATGTGGGCGAATCGATCCTGGACACCGGACGGAACCCGAAATCGCAGTTCCGCGAACTGGCCAATTCGGTCACCGGCTACAAGGTGGTATCACCGGATACGATCGATGTGACGTTCAGCCGGCCAGACCCGGTGTTCCCGGTGCATCTGGAGGGTATCCCGGTGATGCCGGAGGCGCTGATCAGGAAAGAAGGCCGGGAGGCGTTCGCGAATCACCCGATCGGCACCGGGCCATACAAGTTCGTTGGCTGGCTTGCCGACGACCATCTGGATCTGGCGGCGTGGGACGGGTTCTGGGGTGACAAGCCGGCGTTCAGCTACGTCCACCTGGAAAGCATCCCGAACGGGGCAACGCGGCTGGCGTCTCTGCTGTCCGGACAGATCCAGGTGGCCGAGAAGATCGATCCGATCGGACTTCCAGCGCGTGAAGAACAGCGGCAAGGCATATATCTCGCTGACGCCGGGTCAGCGCACAATGTATCTGTCGATGGATTACTGGCGCGAGACGGGGTCGCCCGGGATGCCGGCGGGGCAGAAAAATCCGTTCATGGATCCGCGCGTGCGCGAGGCGGTGTGGATGGCGATCAACGTACCGGCGATCAAGAACAAGATCTTCAACGGTGCGGCCGAGATCGCCGCGCAGTTCACGCCGCACGGCGTGGAGGGGTTCGATCCTTCATTGAAGGCGCCCGCCTACAGCGTGGCGGGGGCGAAGAAGTTGCTGGCCGAGGCCGGCTATCCGAACGGATTTTCGGTGCGGCTGGATGGCCCGAACGACCGCTATCTGGAAGACAGCCTGGTGGAACAGGCGATCGGCGGATTGCTGTCGCAGGCGGGCATCAAGGTGTCGGTGAATTCCGTGCCCAAGGCCGATGTTCTTCCCGCAGGTGGATAAGGGCGATTTCACCATGTATTTCGCCGGTTGGGGCAGCAACAGCGCGATCACGACATGGGGCGCGGTGTATCACTGCCGCGATGAGAAGGCCGGGTTCGGCGTGGTCAATCGCGAGCATTTCTGCGACCCGGAAGCCGACGCCAGATGCAGCAGGCGGGCAGCAATTTCGACGCTGATACGCGGGCAAAACAGATCCCGCAGGCGTATCACGATGCCGATCATGTCAAATTCGCCTATCTGCCGCTGTACTATGAAGACGTGATTGCCGGGGTGGCGAACTCGATCGACTACACCTCGCGCGAGGACGAGCAGATCTTCGCCTGGCAGATGAAACGAAAGTAGCAGCGGTGGCGCGCTTCGTTGCCAAGCGCATCCTGCAGGCGGTGTTCACCGTCTGGGTGGTGGTGACGCTGGTCTTCGTGCTGATCCACGCCAGCGGCAATCCGATCGCCGTGCTGGCGCCGGAGACAATGAGCGTCGCACGACCGGGCGCAGCTTGCTGCCAGCCTGGGATTGGATCGGCCGTTCCTGGTGCAGTACGCGCGCTATCTGGCGGGCGTGCTGCACGGCGATCTCGGCCTGTCCTACTACAGCGGTCAGCCGGCGATGCACCTGATCCTGGAGCGCGTGCCGGTGACCGCCGAGCTGGTCGTGCTGGCGATCGCGATCGCCACGGTGTGTCGGTCTGCCGTTCGGCATCTTCTCGGCGGTCTGGCCGGACAGGGTCACCGACCGGGTGCTGCGCGGCGTATCGGTGCTGGGTTCCTCGGTGCCGACCTTCTTTCTCGGCATCTTGCTGATCTTCGCGCTTCAGCGTGGAACTGAACGTGCTGCCGGCCTCCGGGCGCGGGCAGCCTGGACCATTTCATCATGCCGGCGTTCACGCTGGCGTTCTTCCGCATCGCGCTGTTCACGCGATTGACGCGCACCAGCCTGCTGGAGACGCTGTCGCTGAATTACGTGCGCACGGCGCGGGCGAAAGGGTTGTCGGAGCCGGTGGTGGTGCATCAAGCACGCGCTGCGCACGGCGATGCTGCCGCTGGTCACCGTGTTCGGGCTGCAGTTCGGCGCAATTGTTTGCCGGCGCGGTGATCACCGAGACGATTTTTGCCCTGCCGGGCATGAACCGGCTGGCTCTGGAGTCGCTGTACCGGCTCGATTATCCCAGTAGTGCTGTCGTACGTCATCGTGGTGGCGGCGATGTTCGCCGCCATCAATCTGATCGATCGATCTGCTGTACGGCGTTCTGGACCCGCGGGTGGCGCATGCGGGTTAGGTGGCGGGAGCTGCCGCTGGGTCTCGCTGCTGATCCTGGCGGCACTGGTCGCAGCGGCGGTGCTGGCGCCGTGGATCGCGCCCCACGATCCCGAAGAGCAGAGCTTGCTGTCGCGGCTCGACCCGCCGGCCTGGATGCAGGGCGGCGACTGGAGCTATCCGCTCGGCAGCGACGGGCTGGGACGGGACGTGCTGTCGAACATCCTGTTCGGGCTGCGGATCAGCTTGCTGACCGGCTTCGTCGCGGTGGCGATCAGCGTCGCGATTGGCGCTGTGGCCGGGCTGGTGGCGGGATATCGTCGCGGCTGGTTCGACACGGCGGCGATGCGGCTGGTGGATATCCAGCTCGCGTTGCCGGCGGTGCTGATCGCGCTGGCGGTGCTGGCGATCACCGGGCGCGGGCTGTGGAAAGTCATCGCGGTGATCGGCGTGGTGGGCTGGGCGCAGTATGCGCGGCTGGTGCGGGCGAGCGTGCTGGCCGAGCGGCAGCAGGACTATGTGATTGCAGCGATGCTGGCGGGGGCGTCGGGGCCGCGGATCGTGTTCCGGCACCTGCTGCCGAATGTGCTTGGGCCGCTGCTGGTGCAGATCTCGGTCGATATTCCCGCGGGCGGTGGAGCTGGAGGCGTCGCTGTCGTTCCTCGGACTGGGGGTGGCGGTGACCACGCCCTCGTTGGGGCTGCGGGTGGCGCAGGGGTATCAGTATCTGTTCAGCGGAGCCTGGTGGCCTTCGGTGCTGCCGGGGGTTGCGCTGGTGGTGCTGGTGCTGTCGGAGAACCTGATCGGGGACTGGGTGCGCGACGCATTGGACCCACGGGCGCGGCGCGTTCGACGCATTGCAGGGACTGCCGTGCCGCAGCGGCCGGCCGAATGAGGAATTGCTGACCGCACGGCCGTTGTGCGCGGCTCAGCTTCCACGAAAAGGGTTGGAGGGCCGAGCGAAAAAGGGCAGGGCCATATCGCGGCCTAACCGCGCCGCAAAAACCCCACCAGCCGCTCCGCCTCCGCCACGATCGGGTCGGCTATCGCCGCCGCCCGCTCCGCTCCCTCCCACAGCACCGCGTCGATCTGCGCCGGGTCGGCCAGCAGCCGCTCGGTTTCCCGCGCGATCGGCGCCAGGGTTTCCACCATCAGCGCGGACAGCGCTTCCTTGAATACGCCGAACCCTTTGCCGCCATGCTCGCGCAGCACCGCGGCCTGATCGGTCCCCGCCAGCGCGGCATAAATGCCGACCAGGTTCCGTGCCTCGGGCCGCCTCTCCAAACCCGGCGTTTCGCCCGGCAACGGCTCGGGATCGGTCTTCGCCCGCCGGATCTTCAGCGCGATCGTGTCTGCATCGTCGTTCAGATTGATCCGGCTCTGATCCGACGGGTCGGTCTTCGACATTTTCCTTGTGCCGTCGCGCAGGCTCATCACCCGCGCAGCGGGCCCCAGGATCAGCGGCTGAATCGCCGGAAAAAACTCCACGCCGTAATCGTGGTTGAATTTCTGCACGATATCGTTGGCAAGCTCCAGATGCTGGCGCTGATCGTCACCCACCGGCACATGCGTCGCGTGATACGCCAGGATGTCCGCCGCCATCAGCACCGGATAGGCGTACAGCCCGACCGAGGCATTCTCCCGGTCCTTGCCGGCCTTTTCCTTGAACTGCGTCATCCGGTTCAGCCAGCCCATCCGCGCGACGCAGTTCAGGATCCACGCGAGCTGCGCGTGTGCGCGCACGTGCGACTGCACGAACATGATATGACGACGCGGATCGATGCCGCACGCCAGCAGCACCGCCGCCATCTCGCGTGTCTGTCGCGTGAGCGCCGCCGGCTCCTGCCACTGCGTGATCGCATGCAAATCGACGATGCACCACAGGCACTCATACTCCGACTGCAGCGCCACCCAGTTGCGGATCGCACCAAGATAGTTGCCCAAAGTCGGAATGCCGGAAGGCTGGATGCCGGAAAATATACGTGACATGCGGTCGAGGTTCTCAATTTGGCGGCGAGGGCGGAGTGATGGCCGATCCCCCAATCGCGCGCAAGCGGCGGCGGCGCAGCATCTGCCGCGCCTGCCGCACGTCATAGGCACCGAGCACCTGCAAGGCCGCCCCGTACACCAGTGCTCCGGCACCGATCAGCACCGCCAGGGCAAGCAGCCGGGCCACGCCGCCCATCGGCACGCGGAACAGCACGTGCTGCAACGCCGCCACCACCACGCCCATGCCGACCGCGGCGACCAGCATCCGAGGTACCCGCTGCCGAACCCCGGCATCCAGCCGCACCTGGCCTCGGCGAACCAGCACTACTCCAAGGCATGTCACGTTGAACATCGCCGCCAGGCTGGTCGCCAGCGCCGGCCCCATCGATTGCAGCGGCCGCATGAAGGCCAGGTTCAACGCCAGGTTCAGCGCCACGGCCGCCAGCCCGATCTTCACCGGGGTAGACATGTCCCCGCGGGCAAAGAACCCCGGCGCGAGCACCTTCACCAGCACGAACGCCGGCAGTCCTACCGCGTACGCTGCCAGCGCCCGCGCCGCCAGCCGTGCGCTCTCGGAGCGCTGAACGCACCATGTCCGAACAGCACCCATATGATCGGCCACGCGCTGACGATCAGCGCGAGCGCGGCCGGCAATGTCAGCAGCAGCGCATATTCGATCGCCCGGTTCTGCGTATCCAGCGCCGCAGCGCCCTCGCCGGCCCGCACCTGCCGGGACAGCAGCGGCAGCATCGCCGTGCCGACCGCCGTGCCGATCACCCCCAGCGGAAGCTGCTGCACGCGATCGGCGTAATACAGCACCGAGACCGTACCCGCCGGCAGCAGGCTGGCGATGATCACATCAACCGCCAGATTGAGCTGGGTCACTCCGGCGCCCACCAGCCCCGGCGCCATGCGCCGCAGCAGCATCCGCATCCGCGGCGTCATGCGCGGCCAGGGCAGCCGCAGCGCCATCCCGGCGCGTCGAACCGCCACCAGCAGCACGGCAAGCTGCGCCACGCCAGACGCCGTGACGCCCCAGGCCAGCGCATGCCCCACCGTTGGCACATATGGCGTGAGCCAGATCATGAAGGCGATCGAGATCACGTTGAACAGCACGTACGACGCCGAGGCCGCGGTGAACCGGTCAAGCCCGTTCAGCACGCCCGAAACCAGCGCCGCCAGGCAGATCAGGATCAGATAGGGGAACGTGATCCGCGACAACTCGACCGCCAGCGCGAACTTGGCCGGGATCGCCGCAAAGCCGGGGGCCAGCACCAGCATCATCTGCGGCATGAACACCTCCCCGGCGATGGTCAGCAGACCAAGCCAAAAGGTCATCACCGCAAACGCCTCTTCCGCGAACTGATGCGCCGCCGGCCTGCCCTCGGCGGCCAGCAGGCCGGAGAAAGCCGGCACGAATGCTGCATTGAACGCGCCCTCGCCGAACAGGCGGCGGAACAGGTTGGGCAGTTTGAGCGCAACGAAGAACGCGTCCGACACGGGGCCCGCGCCGAGCATGGCCGCAATGAGCATGTCGCGGGCGAATCCGAGGACGCGGCTCAGCATGGTCCAGCCGCCGACGGTGACGATGCCGCGCAGCACGGGTCAGCGAACCAGCCGCACAGCAACCCCGATCAAGGGTCCGATCTCGCGCCAGATACGGACGGGAACCTGCTCGCGTCTCATGGGGTAATCTACCATGGCAGGGAAGATGACACATTGGCGGAGTCTCCCTCATCACTCGTCCCGCCGCGGACGGGCAAGCAGTGCCGCAACGGCCTGATCGAGCGTGATGCATCCGGCAAGCAGGGCCGCGACAGCCTGACAGATCGGCAATTCGAGCTGCCCCGCCCGAGCTACCAGCGCGGCGGCCGTGGCAACGCCCTCGGTGACCGCGGTCCGACGTCGCGAGGATGGCGGGCAGCGCGCTCGCCGCGGCCAAGCGCCATGCCGAGGCTGTAATTCCGGCTGGCTGGGCTGGTGCAGGTCAGCAGCAGATCGCCCAGGCCGGACAGGCCCATGACCGTCTCCACCTGGCCCCCGAGCGCAATGGCCAGCCGCGACAGCTCCGCCAATCCGCGCGTGATCAGCGCCGCCCGCGCGTTTTCACCCAGCCCAGCGCCGATCACGGCACCCGCGGCGATCGCGATGACGTTCTTGGCCGCGCCACCCACCTGGGCCCCGATCGGATCGTTGTTGCCGTACACGCGAAATCCTGGCGTTCCGAGCAGCCGGGCGACCTGCGCCCGCAAACCCGCATCCAGCGCAGCCACCACCGTAGCGGCTGGTTGGCCGGCGGCGATTTCGGCGGCAAAATTCGGCCCGGTCAGGACTCCGGCCGCGCGACCCGGATGCAGCTCCGCCAGAATTTCCAGCGGCAGACGCAGCGTGCCGGCTTCGACGCCCTTGGCGCAACAGATCAACGGCGCAGTCCCGCCCAGTCGTGCGGCTACCGCCCGCAGGTGCTGGAGCGGCACCGCCAGCAGGAACAGATCGGCGACGGAGGGCAATTCCGCCGTCACAGCCACCGCGTCGGGCAATTTCATCCCGGGAAGCCGCGGACTTTCCCGGTGCATTGCCATCGCCGCCGCCCGGTCCCTGTCACGCACCCAGAGCGTGACGTCGGCTCCGGCACGCGCCGCCTGGATCGCCAGCGCGGTCCCCCATGCGCCCGCGCCGATGACCGCCACTCTACTCATCGGCCACCCGAATCAGCGCCGTGCCTGCACCGGCCTCACCGTCTCCGAGGCGTGCCAGCAGGCGCCATCAGAACCGGCGTCAGCTCATCCGCGAACCGATAGCGGCGGATTGATCACAAGCATGCCGCATCCGTTCAGCCGTGCCGGATCGAGCGGCTCGCGCAGCCACAGCTCAGCCGCCACGATGTCACGGATGCCGCTATCCTTCATTGCGTTATGAAATGCACGGACGGGCGCCCGATGTTTGATCGGATACCAGGCGGCGAATATGCCCGTGCCGAATCGTCTGTGCCCGGTTCGCAATCCGGCCGCCAACCGGGCAAATTCATCCGCCTCCTCGTACGGCGGGTCCACCAGCACCAGTCCGCGCCGCTGTGACGGCGGCAGCAACGCCCCGAGCGCCTCCCACCCATCCCGGCGATGCACGCTCACCCGGGCGTCGTCCCGGAATATTCGCCGCAGGGTGGCATGATCCTCGGGATGCAGCTCGCAGCACGCCAACCGGTCATCCGGGCGCAGCAGCGCGGCGGTAAGCGCCGGCGAGCCCGGATAGAGTTCTAGCCGCCGGACCAGCCCGACATACTCCGCCAGCGGCCCCGGCGGATCGTCTAGCAGACGCGCAATACCGCGCTGCCATTCCCCTGTCCGCACGGCCGGTCCCGACGTCAGGTCCGTGTGCCCTGGACCGGCATGCGTATCGAGCACGAAAAACCCGGCCTGTTTCCGGCGCAGCGCGTGCAGCAGCCAGACCAGCACCGCGTGCTTGAGACAATCCGCGAAATTCCCTGCGTGAAAGGCGTGACGATAATTCATGCATGCACGCCGTTCGGCCGAGGGGATGCACGCTCCGACATTTCGCACGATGGATAACATGAAGCTGCGCTGGCGGGAGAGGTGGTAATTGCCGTCCTGCGGTCCAGGTTTCGTGTCCGGTGTTCGGATGCACGATGACCGTCATAGAAGCTTCACAAATCTGCAATCGTCCCGCCACTGCACGGTCGTAGAACGCGGGCCGCTGTTCTCCCCGCCTGGGAGAGGCCAAAAGGGGGATTGGATGAAGCTGAAAGCCACTGCACTGGCCATTATCCTGGTTGCGCCGTGGGGCGCTGCCCACGCACAGACGCAGATCACCGGAGCCGGGTCCACATTCGCGGCGCCGCTCTATTCCAAGTGGGGCGAAGCTGCCGCCCCGACCACCGGAATAACCCTGAATTACCAGGCGATCGGCTCGGGTGCCGGCATCAACCAGATCAACAACCGGACCGTCGATTTCGGCGCCTCTGATATGCCGGTCTCGGGTGATCAGCTCAGCGCTCATAATCTGATGCAGTTCCCCACGGCGATCGGTGGGGTGGACATCATCGTCAATCTGCCGGGCATACAACCAAATCAGCTCAGGCTGACCGGGGAAATCCTGGCCGATATCTATTTGGGCAAGATCACAAAGTGGAACGATCCGCGACTGGCCGAAGTGAACCACGGGCTAAAGCTGCCGAACCTGGCAATCGCGCCGGTGTATCGTGCCGATGGTTCGGGAACGACATTCGTATTCACTGATTATCTGTCGATGCTCAGCCCGGACTGGAAGGGACAGGTTGGTGCATCCACCAGCGTAAGGTGGCCGGCCGGATCGGGCGCCAAGGGCAGCGACGGGGTTGCCGGCACGGTGCGCAACATCCGCGGTGGCATCGGCTATGACGAGAGCGCTTACGCGGCGCAGAATCATCTCACCACCGCATTGCTGCGTAACAAGGCTGGCCAGTTCGTTGCGCCCACTCCCGCCGCGTTTGCCGCCGCGGCTGGATCAGCCGACTGGAGCAAGGTGCAGAATTTCGCGATCGACCTGAACAATCAGCCAGGTGCCGCGTCGTGGCCGATCGAATCGGCGACTTTGGTGCTGGTGCCCAAGGACGCGAAGAATCCGGCCCAAACCGCCGGCGTGCTCAAGTTCTTTGGCTGGGGCTTTGCCAGCGGAAACCAGATCGCGACACAGCTTCTGTATATACCGCTGCCGGATGCGGTGAAGGCCGACATCCGCGCCGCCTGGGCGTCGCAGGTGAAGACCGCGGCGCGCTGACTGTAATGCAGCAAGCGATCGCGATCGGCGCCCCGCCACGGGTTCGAAGCCGTGCGCGGGGTAGCGTGGGCGATGCGGTGTTCGCCGCCGCCGCGCGCGCATCCGGCGGGTTCGTTCTGGTGCTGCTGGGCGGCATAATCGTATCGTTGTTCATCGGCGGATTGCCCGCATTTCGCCGGTTCGGCGTCGGCTTCATCACCAGCACCGACTGGGATCCGGTCAAGCAGATATTCGGTGCCGGCGTGTCGATCTATGGCACGCTGGTCACCTCCGTGCTGGCGCTGATCCTGGCGATACCGCTGGCCTTCGGCATCGCCTTCTACCTGACCGAGCTGGCGCCGGCATGGTTGCGCCGGCCGGTGGGAACGGCGGTCGAGCTGCTGGCGGCGGTCCCCTCGATCATTTACGGCATGTGGGGATTCTTCGTGATCGTGCCGCTGATGGGCCAGATCGTCGAGCCATGGGTGATCGATACGTTCGGCGACATTCCGGTGCTTGGCGTGCTGTTTCAGGGGCCGCCGTTCGGGACCGGAATTTTCACCGCTGCGTTGATCCTGTCGATAATGGTGATTCCGTTCATTGCCGCCACGATGCGTGACGTGTTCGACACCGTGCCGCCGGTCTACAAGGAGTTGGCCTACGGACTCGGCTGCACGACGTGGGAAGTGATGCGCTCCATCGTGCTGCCCTATACGCGTGTCTCGGTGATGGGTGGCATGATGCTGGGACTCGGGCGCGCGCTCGGTGAAACCATGGCGGTCACCTTCGTCATCGGCAACACCGACCGGATCAGCACCAGCCTGTTCGGTCCGGGCAACACCATCGCCTCGATCGTGGCGCTTGAGTTTCCGGAGAGTCCTGCCGGCAGCCTGAAACTCGCCTCGCTGCTGGCGCTTGGTTTCATCCTGTTCGTGATCTCGTTCATTGTGCTGGCGATCTCTCGGCTGCTGCTGCGGACGAGGCTGAAGCCATGAGCGCGAGCACGGCCGGCTTGATCGCGCGTGGGCCGCGACGCGATGAAGGAATCGCCCGTCGGCTCGCCCGGCGGCGCAAGCGGCGCAACCTCGTGGTGGCGGTGTTGTGCATCGCGGCGACCCTGGTCGGGCTGGTGCTGCTCGCGTCGATCCTTATCACGCTGCTCTGGCTGGGAGGGGGCGGGTTGTCGGCCACGGTGTTCACTACCGTGACGCGGCCCCCGGGATCGCATGGCGGCCTGCTCAATGCGATCATCGGCTCATTGATCCAGACCGTCATCGGTACAGTGATCGGCACGCCCATCGGCATGATGGTGGGCACTTATCTTGCCGAATACGGCGGCAATTCGGTATTCGCCGCGGTGATCCGCTATGTTTCGGATGTCTTGCTGTCCGCGCCGTCGATCCTGATCGGCCTGTTCATCTATCAGTTGATCGTCAGTCCGATGGGTGGTTTCTCCGGCATTGCCGGCAGTCTCGCGCTGGCGGTGATCGTCATCCCTATCGTAGTGCGCACCACCGAGGATATGCTGCGGCTGATCCCGACTTCGTTGCGCGAAGCGGCGGTGGGACTGGGCGCACCGAAATGGAAGGTGATCACCTTCGTCTGCTATCGCGCCGCGCGCGACGGGATCGTCACCGGGATATTGCTGGCAGTGGCGCGGATCGCCGGAGAAACGGCGCCGCTGCTGTTCACCAGCCTGGGCAACCTGAACTGGTCTCTGAGTCTGGCCCGACCAATGGCCAGCCTGCCGGTGACCATCTACCAATATGCCGGTTCGGCATTTTCCGACTGGGTCCAGCTTGCCTGGACCGGTGCTCTGCTGATCACGGTGGGTGTGTTGGCCACCAACATCATCGCCCGCTCGGCGTTGCGCGGTCGCAGCTAGGGAGCGGCAATGAGCACCACGACAGATAAGACAGCGGGCCATGCGGCAACCCTCGTCGGCATCGCCACCCGCCCCGAAAGCAGGCTGAACGAGGCGCGCATCAGCGTGCGCAATCTCGACTTCTTCTACGGCGCCAACCGCGCGCTGAAATCAATAACGCTGGACGTTCCGGACCGCCAGGTCACCGGCCTGATCGGCCCTTCGGGCTGCGGCAAATCAACGCTGCTGCGCGTGCTGAACCGCATGTACGATCTCTATCCCGGCCAGCACGCCACCGGCGAGGCCCTGATGGACGGCCTGAACATCATCGCGCCGGACGTGGATGTAAACGAGCTGCGATCCCGCGTCGGCATGGTGTTTCAGAAGCCGACGCCGTTTCCGATGTCGATTGCCGAGAATATCGGCTTCGGCGTGCGCCTGCACGAACGTCTCCCGCGTGCGGCGATGAACGAACGGGTGGAGTGGTCGCTGACCCGCGCGGCACTGTGGAACGAGGTGAAGGACCGGCTGAACAGCTCGGCGCTCGGGCTTTCCGGCGGACAGCAACAGCGTTTGTGCATCGCGCGGACGATCGCCGTGCGCCCCGAGGTGATCTTGCTGGACGAACCGACCAGTGCGCTGGACCCGATCAGCACGCTGCGGGTCGAGGAGCTGATCGATGACCTGAAGCAAGACTTCACCATCGTGCTGGTGACGCACAATATGCAGCAGGCGGCCCGCTGCGCCGACCAGGTGGCATTCTTTTATCTGGGCGAGCTGGTGGAGGTTTCGACCGCGGCGCAGATGTTCACTGCACCGCGCGAGCGCCGCACGCAGGATTACCTGACCGGCCGGTTCGGCTGAGGTGACGAGAGGTTCCATGGCAGACGAGTCCCAGCACTTTGTCCGCAGCTTCGATCAGGAGCTGAAACGCCTGCGCGACATGATGACCGACATGGGCGGCCGGGTCGAAAACCAGATGGCGCTCGCGGTCGCGGCAGTGATCGAGCGCGACTCGGACGCGGCGACAAAAGCGGTCGAGTCCGATCCCGCGGTCGATGCGCTCGAGCGCGAGGTCGAGCAATTCGTGATCCGCATGCTGGCACTGCGCCAACCCGTAGCCGGTGACCTGCGTCAGGTCGTGGCCGCGCTGAAGATGACCGGTGATCTGGAACGCATCGGCGATTATGCCGCTAACATCGCCAAGCGCAGCATCGTCCTGGCGCAGTTCGCCTTGCCCTACAGCCTGGCTGGTCTGGCACACATGGCGCGACTGGTGCAGGAGAACCTGAAACTGACAGTCGATGCGGTCGGCGAGAGCGACGCGGACAAGGCGATGCAGGTCTGGAAATCGGACCTGATGATCGATGATCTGTACACGGTGATTTTCCGCGAGCTGATCACCTACATGATGGAAGACGCCCGCAACATTACGCCATGCACGCACCTGCTGTTCATTGCCAAGAACCTGGAGCGCATCGGCGATCATGCGACCAATATCGCCGAGACCATCTATTACGCCGTGCGAGGCGACTCATTGCCGGACCAGCGGCCGAAGGGCGACTCCTCCGCTTACGCCATCGTGACGTCCGCGCGAATAGGAACCCAGCATGCTGAAACCCCTGGTCCTGGTGGTGGAGGACGAAGCCGCGCTGGCGACGGTGCTGCGCTACAATCTGGAAAAGCAGGGCTTCCGCGTGGAGGAGGCGGCGGACGGGCCCGAGGCGCTGAGCCGGATCGCGGAGACCACGCCCGATCTGGTACTGCTCGACTGGATGTTGCCGGCCATGTCGGGGCTGGAAGTATGCCGCCAGATCCGCCGCCGTCCGGGAACGCGCGAGCTGCCGGTCATCATGGTGACCGCGCGCACCGAGGACCAGGATGCGGTGCGCGGGTTGAACACCGGCGCTGACGACTACATTACCAAGCCGTTCAGCATGGAAGCACTGCTCGCGCGGATCCGCGCGCTGCTTCGCCGTGCGAGTCCGGTGCCGGCCAAGGGGCAGCTTGCCTTCCACGACATCACGCTCGACCTGGTGATGCATCGTGTCAGCCGCAACGGTCGGCCGGTGCATCTTGGCCCAACCGAGTTCCGGTTGCTCGAATTCCTGCTGCAGCATCCGCGCCGCGTGTTTTCCCGCCTGGAGCTGCTGGACGCGGTCTGGGGCAGCGACATCCATGTGGAGCCGCGCACGGTCGACGTGCATATCCGGCGCCTGCGCAAGGCGATCAACGTCAAGGACGAGGTCGATATTGTCCGCACCGTCCGCTCGGCGGGATACGCGCTGGACACGGAGCCGCTGTGAACCCACCAGCATAGGACAGGCTGGAGGTTCCGCCGCGTCGGGCGTATCGTCTGCTCATGGTTGCGCTGCGCAAACCGCGTCCGCGGATGACGGTGGATGAATTCCTGGCCTGGGACAGCGGCGACAATTCGGGCCGGCTGTGGCAGCTCCGCGACGGGATGCCGGAAGCGATGGCGCCGACCACGGAGGCGCATGGCGCTATTCAAATGGAGCTGGGCGCCTTGATCCGGAACCATCTGCTTCAGGCCAAACCGGAATGCCGAGTGATTGTTGATGCCGGGGTGGTGCCGCGAATGCGGTCGGCGGAGAATGCCCGCATCCCTGATCTTGCCGTCACCTGTGCGCCTCCCGGCCGCGAGCGGCTGATGAGCAATCCGGTGCTGCTGGTGGAAATCCTGTCGCCGTCCAACGCTGAGCAGACCTGGGCGAATGTCTGGGCCTATGCGACCATTCCCACCGTTGCCGAGATACTTGTCGTGTCCAGCACGGAGATCCGCGCGGAACTCCTGCGTCGCGGGCCGGACGGGAACTGGCCGGCGTCGCCCGAGGTGATCGCCGTTGGGGATCTGGTCCACCTCCAGACCATCGGCTTCGAGCAGCCGCTGGCATCTGCGTACCGCACCACCGTGCTGGCCTGAGCCGGGAGAGTTTCGGGCAGAATGTCGGGGGCGTGGTTCATTCTGCTCGGCTACGCCTTCGGCTCGGTTCCGTTTGGTCTGCTGCTGACCCGGCTCGCCGGGCTGGGCGATATTCGCGGCATTGGCTCGGGGAATATCGGCGCCACCAACGTGCTGCGGGCCGGCGGGAAAGGGCTGGCTGCAGCGACGTTGCTGCTGGACGGGGCGAAGGGCGCAATACCGGTGCTGCTGGCGAACTGGCTGGCTGGCCCGCCGGCCTGGTTGTGGGCGGGCGGCGGTGCCGTGCTGGGGCACCTGTTTCCGGTTTGGCTCGGGTTCCGTGGGGGAAAGGGCGTGGCGACCGGGCTGGGAGTGCTGCTGGCTGCCGACTGGCGGGTGGGTGTGATCTCCTGTGCGGTCTGGCTCGCCATGGCCGCCGGTGCCCGGCGATCCTCGGCGGCGTCGCTGGCCAGCCTCGCGGCCGCGCCGCTGGCCGCCTGGGCGCTGGGGGATGCCGGGCTCGTTAAGCTCTCCTTGGCTATTGCCGTGCTGGTCTATGCCCGCCACCACGCCAACATCCGGCGCCTGCTCGCCGGTACGGAACCGAGGATCGGTCGCGGGGCCTGAGTTCAGTTCGGAAGGGGATCATGCGTCGGCACCAGCGGCCACGGGACCCGGAGCTGCGGGATCATCTGCGTCTGTCGCGCGCCGAGGGCGTGGGACCGGTTGCCTATCGGCGGCTGCTCGCCCGCCACGATGGTCCGGCGGAGGCGATCCGGGCATTGCCGGAACTGGCCCGGGCCGGGGGGCGCGCCGCAGCACCCGCCATACCGACGGACGCGGAGGCAGAGGCGGAGCTGGACCGGCTGGCGAAAATGGGTGGACGGTTGCTGGTGATCGGTCAGCCCGGCTATCCGCCCCTGCTGGCGTTGCTGGACGACGCACCACCGGTCCTCGCGGTGCTCGGGGACGTGACGGTGCTGGCGGGGCGCGGTATCGCGGTGGTCGGCGGACGCAATGCCTCGGCGAACGGGCAGCGCATGGCCGCTGCGTTGGCGGAGGAAGCGGCGTCCGCCGGGCTGGCGGTGATCTCGGGCCTGGCGCGCGGGATCGACGCTGCGGCCCACGAAGGCTCGTTGCGGGCCGGCCAAACAGTGGCGGCGGTAGCTGGTGGCCTCGACATGCCTTACCCGCCGGAACATGCCGATCTCCAGCGCCGGATCGCCGAGCAGGGCGCCGTGGTGGCTGAAGCGCCGCTTGGCACTGCCCCGCAGGCGCGGCACTTCCCCCGCCGGAATCGCATCATTGCCGGGCTGGCGCTTGGGGTGGTGGTGATCGAGGCAGCACTGCGCTCCGGCAGCCTGATCACTGCCCGGCTGGCGCAGGAAGCGGGGCGGGAGCTGTTCGCGGTGCCCGGCTCGCCGCTCGATCCTCGTGCGCGAGGCTCCAATGACCTGATCCGCCAGGGTGCTCACCTGACCGAGACGGCCGCCGACGTGCTGGCCAACCTGCCGGACCATCCGTTCCGGCAAGGGTTGCAGCGGAACCCGCTGTTCGCCCGGGAACAGCCGGCGGAGATCGAGCCGGACGAACCGGTCCAGGACGCTTCCGTGCCGCCGGGGGACCTGGTCACCGCGCGCCGAACCGTCGCCGATTTGCTTGGCCCGTCGCCCACGGCGGTTGACGATCTGGTACGGCGCTGCCAGTTGTCACCGGCTGCTGTGATGGCCGCACTGCTGGAGCTTGAACTTGCCGGACGGATCGAAACGCTGCCGGGACAGCGCGTTG
This sequence comes from uncultured Pseudomonadota bacterium, assembly GCA_963810715.1. Taxonomy (GTDB): domain Bacteria; phylum Pseudomonadota; class Alphaproteobacteria; order Acetobacterales; family Acetobacteraceae; genus DATDIC01. The sequence continues at coordinate 386,174 of CAWEOZ010000013.1, forward strand.
CGCTGCTGGCATAAATCCGCCGAGCCGATAATTTAGGACAAAATGCCGGACGTCGTCGTCGTCGAATCCCCCGCCAAGGCGAAAACCATCAATCGCTATCTCGGTGACCGGTTCACCGTGCTGGCGAGCTTCGGGCACGTGCGCGACCTGCCGCCCAAGGACGGCTCGGTGCGGCCCGAGCAGGACTTCGCGATGGACTGGGAGTCGGACGCGCGCGGTGAACGCCAGGTCGGCGCCATCGCCAAGGCGCTGAAGGGCGCCCGGACCCTATATCTCGCCACTGACCCGGACCGTGAGGGCGAGGCAATCTCGTGGCATGTGCGCAACATGCTGGACGAGAAGCACGCGCTGAAGGGGGTCGATGTCCGGCGCATCACCTTCAACGAGATCACCCGCAGCGCCATTCGCGCCGCCATTGCCGCTCCGCGCGACCTCGATCAGCCCCTGATCGAGGCCTATCTCGCCCGCCGGGCGCTGGACTATCTGGTGGGCTTCACGCTGTCCCCCGTGCTGTGGCGCAAGCTGCCCGGGCAGCCGCAGCGCCGGGCGGGTGCAGTCGGTCGCGCTGCGGCTGATCTGCGAGCGCGAAGCCGAGATCGAGGTCTTCCGCCCGCGCGAGTACTGGACCGTGGAGGTGGAGTTCACCACCCCGGCCGGCGCGCCGTTCACCGCGCGGCTGACCTGGCTGGACGGCAAGAAGCTCGATCAGTTCGATCTGCCGAACGAGGCAGCGGCGCTGCGGGCGACACAGCGGCTGGAGGCCGGGCAGTTCCATGTCGAATCGGTGGAGCGCAAGCGGATCCGGCGCAACCCGCCGCCGCCCTTCACCACCTCCACCTTGCAGCAGGAGGCGTCGCGCAAGCTGGGGTTTGGCGCCCAGCAGACCATGCGGCTGGCGCAGCAGCTCTACGAGGGTATCGACCTGGAGGGCGAGAGCGTCGGCCTGATCACCTATATGCGGACCGATGGCGTGCAGATGGCGCGTGAGGCGGTGTTCGCCATCCGCGACCATGTGAAGGCGGTGAACGGGCCGGATTATCTGCCGGCCGCCCCGCGTGAATACACCAGCAAGGCGAAGAACGCGCAGGAGGCCCACGAGGCGATCCGCCCGACCGACGTGGACCGCACGCCGGACAGCGTGGCGCGATTCCTGAGCGCCGACCAGCGGCGGCTTTATGAGCTGGTCTGGAAGCGGGCGGTGGCCTCGCAGATGCAGTCGGCCGAGCTGGACCAGGTAACCGTGGATGTGACGGACGGGCAGGGGCAGCGGCTGCGCGCCACCGGTTCGATCGTGGCGTTCGACGGCTTCCTGAAGCTGTACCGCGAAGATCAGGACGACATCGCGGAAGAAGAAGAGGGCCGCATGCTGCCGCCGATGGCGGCACGCGATCCGCTGGACCGCGGGCCGGTGAACCCGCTGCAGCATTTCACCCAGCCGCCGCCGCGCTATTCCGAGGCGAGCCTGGTCAAGAAGATGGAAGAGCTGGGGATCGGCCGGCCATCGACCTACGCCTCCATCCTGTCGGTGCTGCAGGACCGCAAATATGTGCGGCTGGAGAAGCGGCGCTTCATTCCAGAAGATCGCGGCCGGCTGGTGACCGCGTTCCTGGTCAGCTTCTTCGAACATTATGTGGAGACCGGCTTCACCGCGCAGATGGAGGAGAAGCTCGACGACATCGCCGGGGGCGCAGGCGAGCTGGCGGGCGGTGATGCACGCCTTCTGGGACGAGTTCTCCAAGGCTGTCGAGCAGACCAGGGATCTGAAGATCAGCGACGTGATCAACGCGCTGGACGAGGAGTTCGGGCCGCATTTCTTCCCCCCGCGCGAGGATGGCTCGGACCCGCGCGCCTGTCCCGCCTGCGGCAATGGCCGGCTGGGGCTGAAGCTGGGGCGCTACGGTAGTTTCATCGGCTGCTCGAACTATCCGGCGTGCCAGTATACCCGCCGGCTGGCGATCGAGACCGGTGGCGATCAGGGCGAGACGCTGAAAGAGGGTATGCGGGTGCTGGGCCGCGCACCCGGAGACCGGCGAGGTCATCACCGTGCGGCGCGGGCCATACGGGCTGTATGTGCAGCAGGGCGAGGCGAGCGACGACAAGAAGGCGCCCAAGCCGCGCGCGGACGTCATTGCCGCGCGGGTTGGACGGCGAGCAGATCACGCTGGAGCAGGCGATCGCGCTGCTGAACCTGCCGCGGGTGATCGGCGTGCATCCGGAGACGAAGGAAACCATCCAGGCGGGGATCGGACGGTTCGGGCCATTCGTGCGTATGGGTGCGATCTACGGGTCGCTGGACCGCGACGATGATGTGCTTTCCATCGGAATCAACCGGGCGGTCGATTTGGTCGCCCGCAAGATGGCCAGCATCCGCACGCTCGGGATGCACCCGACGGACCAGCAGCCAGTGGCGGTGCGCAAAGGGCGGTTCGGGCCGTTCGTGCAGCACGGCAACCAGGTGGCCAACATACCGCGCGGGACGGCGATGGACGACGTTACGCTAGAGGAAGCGCTGAGCCTGCTGGCGGAGAAGGGCAAGACGCTCAAGCCGCGTGGCGCGGCGGGGCGGAAGCAGGCACGCGGCAAGCGGGCGAGTGGTGCTGAGGCCGCGGGGACTGCGGCTGCGGCAGGCAGGGGCGCGGCCGGGCGGAAGGCTCCGGCGAAGCAGCCGGCGAAGGCGAAAGCGAAAGCAAAGGGCAAGCCGCAGCGGCGTCACGCTACGGGTCGGAAACAGGCGGCGGAGTAATTGCCGGCAAGTTCCGGCAACGCCCTTAGTTTCCGCTCTCGCGGCAGTGGGGAAACAGGTGACAGACGAAAAACGTGCCATCCTGATCGGCCTTATCGGCACGGGAATCCAGCAATCTCTGGCGCCTGAGCTACACATGCACGAGGGCGAATGTAATGGGCTGCGATATATCTACCGTTTGATCGACCTTACCCGCCTTGGCGTTGGCATCGATGCCGTGCCAGGTCTTCTCGACGCCGCAGAGCGGACCGGTTTCGATGGCCTCGCAATAACCCATCCCTGCAAGGAAGCGGTGATCCCATATCTCTCGGAGCTATCGGATGATGCGCGGCAAGTGGGCGCCGTCAATACGATTCTGTTCAAGGCGGGGCGCCGAAGTCGGGCACAACACCGATTGGGTGGGATTTGCCGAATCCTTTCGCCGTGACATGTCGGGAAGCAAGACCAACAGGGTGGTTCAGCTCGGTGCGGGCGGCGCCGGCAAAGCCGTTGCGCATGCCCTGCTGTCGTGTAGCGTGATGCAGCTCGCTATTCTCGACCTCGATCGTGCCAAAGCGCAATCGGTCGTAGACGGCTGTGCTGCACGACATGGTCGCGATCGGATAAGTATCGTTGGCAATCTTGCCAATGAAGTGGCTGCCGCCGATGGCATCGTCAACGCCACCCCAATCGGCATGGCCGCCCATCCGGGCACCCCGCTGCCCGTCACCTTGCTGCGCCCGGATCTCTGGGTCGCCGACGTCATTTATTCTCCGGAGGAGACGGAGCTGTTGCGCGCGGCGCGACAAGCAGCAGCAAGGACCACCAACGGAACCGGCATGCTGCTGTTCCAGGCGATCGAGCAGTTTCGCCTGTTTACCGGTATCGAGCCCGATGTGTCACGGATGGGGGATCATTTAAGCAGGCTGCGGGCGGGCCCGTAAGCAGGCGATAACGGCAGCGACCATCGCCACGCATGGCGACCAATACCCGGCCACTCCACTAGGACTAGGCGGCGTCCCGGGTGATCTCGATGCGGACCACTAGGCCCGCGCGCTCCGCCAATCCCACCAGGGCATCGAGGCTGAATTGGGCAACCCGCCCTCGCAGCAGATCGTTGAGCCGAGGCTGTGTCACTCCCAGCCGGTGCGCGGCCTCGGCTTGTGTCAACTGCCATCCCTCCACCGCGCTTCGCACAGCCATCGTCAGCTCCGAACGCAACCGCATGTGAGATGCATCTTCTGGTGTCTCCTCCAACGCGTCCCACACGCTCGCGAAGGTCTGTACTGGGTCGTCGGTCATCCCGCCCTACCTCTGCTAATCTGCCCTAATCGGATCGCCGCTAAGTTCGAAGTCCCCCCTCGCCGTTTGCTGAGTTCTTCTTTTGGAAGGCATGCAGCACATAAGCCACGTCAGCCAGCGCCGCGATGTAGATGATGCGGAAAGTCCCCGTCTCGTCGCGAACCCAAATCTCGCGCACACCGGAACCAATGCTGGTCATCGGCTTCCAGTCGTCCGGATCGAGACCACGCTGCACGCGATCGAGCTGGTGGCCCGCTTCCCGACGAGCACTGGCAGGGAAGTCCCTCAACGCGTCCAACGCGCCGCCCACAGACGCTATCGGCTTCATTCTATATCAGAGCGGATATAAGAAAGTCTATTGCCACCCGACAGGTCCCGAAACGCCGTCCTGCGACAGCACTGGCAGGAATCAGCCGAACATCTCCCCCAGCCGCCGGATCGAGGCCATCGCCTTCTCCTGCTCCAATCCCGGCCACTGCACCCGCATGATCATGTGATCGACCCCGAGCGCCTCCCGATATCGCGTCACCTCCTCCTTCACGAAGGCCGCATCGCCGATAATGAACCGGTCGCGCACGAAATCCTCGAACGGCATCTGCGCGCTTCCCGGCAGTCCCCACGCCGCATAGGCCGCGTATTTATATTCCAGCGGCCCGCAGCACTCATCGAACGCCGTCCGGTGACTGGCGCCCACATAGCATTCGCGCTCGATCGGAAAACAGTGCGGATGCCGCCCGGCCTCCACCAACGCCGCGCGATACACGCGCATCTGCTCTGCCACGTGCGTCAGCGTCGATGACGGCACGATCAGCCACGCATCGCCGATGCGCGCGGCCCGCCGGATCGCCGCGTCCGCCTGTGCCGCAACCCAGACCGGCAGCGCGGCGGCTGGCCGCAGGCTGATCCCCTGCTCCTGCACTGCATAATAACGGCCAGCATGGGTCACGCGCTCCTCGTTCCACAGTCGACGGATCAACCCCAGGCTTTCGTTGAATCGCGCCACCCGTTCCGAAAGCTGCATCCCAAACGCACTGAATTCTGCCTCCCGATAACCCAGCCCGACGCCCAGCACGTAATTGCCGTCGCTCAGCGCATCCAGCGTCGCCGCCTCTTCCGCCACGTGCACCGGGTTCAGCAGCGGCAGGATCAGGATACCGGGTCCCACCATCATGCCTTTCGCCTCGGGCAGCAGGTACGACATCACCGGGGCCAGTTGCAGCATCTGCAGCGGCGCCGTCAGGTAATGGTGCGGAAACCAGACCGAGGCAAAGCCGCTCTGCCGCGCAGCACGCACTTGCTGCACCAGGTCCGGAACGCGGGCCGTCACGTTTTCGCCTGGCTGAAATTGCGTATTGACGAACAATCCGATCTTCACCACGCAAACTCCTCGCCTGTGCCACCATCATGCACCGACCACCAGTATTTGCGCCAGCGGCGTGGCACGGAGTACGCTGCCGGGCGGAAAGGTTGCCGGTACTCTCATGTCCTTCGCCCAACAACCAGCCATGCCCACCCGCGCTGCTGCGCTGACCGCGTCCAGCCGGCGTTTCGTGATCATGGCTCTGCTGTTCGTTACGGTGGTCATCAACTACCTCGACCGCAGCAATCTCTCCATCGCCGCCCCTGGCATCGCCAGCGAGTTCGGGCTGCATCCGGTGCAGCTCGGCATGGTGTTCTCCGCGTTCGGCTGGACCTACACGCCGTTGCAGATCCCCGGCGGCTGGCTCGTGGATCGCGTGCATCCGCGCGTGCTCTATCCGCTGACCATCTTGTTCTGGTCGATCGCCACGCTCAGCGCTGGGCCTGGCCACCGGCCTGATCGTGCTGATCGTCCTGCGCATGGCCGTCGGGCTGTTCGAGGTACCGAGCTTCCTGATCAACAACCGCATCGCCACCACCTGGTTCGGCGAGCGCGAGCGTGCCACCTGCATCGCCGTCTACACCTCCGCGGAGTTCGTCGGCCTCGCCTTCCTGACCCCCTTGCTGGCCTGGCTGAAAGTGACGTTCGGCTGGCCAGTCGGTGTTCTTCTTCACCGGCGTGCTCGGCCTGATCTGGTGCATTTGCCTTCCGTCGCCTCTATCGCGACCCAGCGGACGTTCCCCGGCGTCAACCAGGCCGAAATCGACCTGATCCGCTCCAGCGGCGGCATCCCCGACCTGTCGCACCGCATCGCCACCCGGCACGCGACGCGCGAGGGATCGCTGCTGGCGCGACCTCGCCGTGGTGTTCGGGCCGGCGCAAGCTGTGGGGCATCTATTTCGGGCATTTCGCCTGGGGCACCACCTCGACCTTCTTCCTGACCTGGTTCCCCACCTACCTCGTCACCTACCGCCATCTCGACTTCATCAAGGCCGGCTTCTACGCGTCGCTGCCGTTCCTCGGCGCGTTCATCGGCGTGCTCTGCTCCGGCACCTTATCCGACTGGCTGTTCCGCCGCGGCTTCAGCCTGAGCGTCGCCCGCAAGACGCCGATCATCGGCGGGCTCGCACTCTCCACCAGCATCGTCGGCGCCAATTTCGTCGATCGTCCGGCCGCTGATCATCATGTTCCTGTCGCTCGCCTTCTTCGCCAACGGGCTTGCCTCGATCCACTGGTCGCTGGTCTCCGCCGCCGCACCCGAACGGCTGATCGGCCTGACCAGCGGCGGTATTCAACGGCGTCGGCGGACTGGCCGGCATCACCGCGCCGATCATCATCGGCTTGCTGCTGCGCGGCGGCGACTTCACCCGCCCGCTGACCTTCATCGCCTGCGTCGCGCTGCTCGGCGTCTGTCTCCTACATCTTCGTCGTCGGCAAGCTGGAGCGCGTGCCCGGATAAACGCGCAACCCACGTCTCGCAATCATTGTCTCACCCGAAACAGAGTGGATCTGCCATGAAGATCACCAAGGTCGAACCGCTGCTGCTCGATCGCTTCCTGTTACGTCCGCATCAGCACCGATGCCGGCATCACCGGCCTGGGCGAATCCGGCACCTGGGGCCAGCTCGAAGCCTCCGCCGCCGGCGATCACCAAATACGGTGAGTATCTCGTCGGCAAGGACCCGATGCCCGATCGAGCACCACTGGAACGTCATGCTGCGCGCCAACCATTTCACCGGCGGCGCGATCACCGGCGCGGTCTCGGCGATCGACATCGCGCTGTGGGACATCAAGGGCAAATATCTTCAACGTCCCGGTCTACGAGCTGCTCGGCGGCAAGATGCGCCACAAGGCGCGGCTCTACGGCCACGTGAAGGGCCGCACGATCGAGAAGCTGGTGGAAGAAGCGATGCGGCTGAAGGAGGACGGCTTCACCGCGCTCGGCCATCTCAACCCGCTGCTGGACGAGGAGGAAACCACAGCCCTACTACAAGCCGCACGCCGCACAAGATCGAAGACGGCGATCGACAACGTCCGCCGGCTGCGCGAAGCGGTCGGCCCCGAGCGTCGATCTGTGCATCGAGATCCACCGCCGCCTGACCCCGCCCGAGGCGATCGCGCTCGGCCGCGGGATCGAGAAATACACGCCGATGTTCTTCGAGGACCCGCTGCGCCCCAACAGCTTCGACGCCATGGCACTGGGTCGCCGACCACATCGACATCCCGATCGCCACCGGCGAGCGCTTCACACAGCCTGTATCAGTTCCAGACACTGCTGACCCGCAACGGCGTGCAGTACCTGCGCCCCGACGTGTGCCTGTGCGGCGGCATCACCGGCGCCAAGAAGATCGCCGCCATGGCCGAGGCGCACGATGCCTGGGTCGTGCCGCACAACCCGCTGTCGCCGGTCAGCACCGCCGCCTGCCTGCAGATCGCCGCCTGCATCCCGAACTTCGCGATCCAGGAATATCCGTCGCGCACGCCGGACCTGGACGGCAGTGCCGACCTGCTGGGCAACGACCTGGCCACCGGCCTGGCGGAGCAGGAAGGCGGCTTCATCGCCATTCCCGGCCGCGCCCGGGATCGGCGTCGAGCTGGTGGCGGACGCGGAGCGGCGCTTCCCGCAACGCCCCCGGCCGATCCGCATGCGCCCGCACGCTGGACGGGTCGGTGGTGGATCAGTAGCGCGCCGTGGCCCCACCGGGCGAACCGCCGCCCGGTTCTCGCGTTTGCGATGAATTCCCCCAAATGGAGGTCAGCATGTTTTTTCATCGCAAAGAAACCATCGTCCCGGTCGAGGTAAAGTCGCCCGACCCGAAGTTCGGCCAGTTCCTCCTCGAGCAGTTCGCCGGCGCCACAGGCGAACTGACCGCCGCGCTGCAATACTGGGTGCAGTCCTTCCACATCACCGATCCCGGCATCCGGGACATGCTGCAGGACATCGCCATCGAGGAGTTCAGCCACCTGGAAATGGTCGGCAAGCTGATCGAGCAGCACACCAGCAAGCTCGACCAGACCGACGTCTACCAACGCCCTTGTTCCGCATCCGCGGCATGGGGCCGCATTTCGTGGACAGCCAGGGCAGCGCCTGGACCGCCGCCTATATCAACGAGGGCGGCAACGTCGTCCGCGACTTGCGCGCCGATATCGCGGCCGAAGCGGGCGCGCGGCAGACCTACGAGTCGCTCATCAAGGCATGCACTGATGAGGGCAGCAAGAAGGCGCTCGTCCATCTGCTGACCCGCGAGATCACGCATGCCCAGATGTTCATGTCGGCGCTATCGAGAATGGGGAAACTGGACGACCCGTTCTTCGGGACAATCCAGCCTGACGAAACCGTGGACCTCGTCTTCAACATGTCCAAGGGCGAGGACAAGCGCGGCCCCTGGAACCAGGAACCGAAATTCCGCTATGTGAACGATCCGAAGCCGGGCGGTGGATTTCCTCCGGGACCGGTCAACCCGGACGACGAGAAGGCCCTGCCTATGGCTGCTGAATAGCTCTCAGCATCCCGTCCAGGACCTCGGTCAGAAGGCCGAGGTCCGCCGGCCGGGACAGGCGATGATCGCCATCCTTCACCAAATTGATCCGTACATCATCCCCGGCGATCCGCTCCGCGATGCGCAGGCTGGTTTCCCAGGGAACGTCCGGATCATGTTGCCCATGCAGCAGCCGAACCGGGCAGCCAATCGAGATTGGTGCTCCCAGCAGCAGATGATTTCGGCCGTCTTCGATCAATCCGCGCGTGATCGGGTAGGATCCGCCATATTCACTTGGAACCAGAAGCACCCCCTCCCGAACCAGCCGATCGCGCTCCGCCGGCGTCATGGCGTTCCACATCAGCGTCTCCGTGAAGTCCGGCGCCGCGGCGATCCCGATCAGTCCGGCAACCCTGTCCGGTCTGGCCACAGCGCCAAGAAGAGCAATCCAGCCACCCATGGAAGACCCAACCAGCACCAGCGGTCCCTGGGTGAGCCGGTCAATCACCGCCAGCGCATCTTTCGCCCAGGCGCCGATGGTGCCGTCTTCAAACCGCCCGGAGCTTGCCCCGTGACCCGAGTAATCGAATCGCAGCACGGCCTGGCCGCGATCCGCGCAGAACCCGGCCAGGTGAGTGGCCTTCTCGCCATTCATGTCGCTGCGGAACCCAGGAAGAAACACCACCGTGGGTGCATGGCCCGAGGCCCTTGCCCAGGCCAGCTCAACCCCGTCGCCACGATCCAGTCGGCCCGACTGATCCATAACACCCCCGCCTCACACGCCGAAAAACAGCCAGTCCAGACCTCGGCCGATGTCATCGCGGTATGTGCGAAGCGATCCAGCCGCGGCGCGAAACAGCGTTGCCGGCATCGTTCCCAGCAAGGTCAGCATCAGCACGTAACGTTGTCCTTCATGTTCGACGATCGGCAGGCCCCTGGGAAGCGATGCATCACATGGAGGCGGTACCAACGGCGCCAGAATACAGTTACGGCCCTCCACGAAATCCGACTGCAGCACGACCAGAAATGGAAATGCGCCCCGCATGCGCCGGTTCGGATTTGCGTACACGTCATGCTGCGTCATCGGCGTCGCTGTCCGGGGTAAAGTTGGATGCCCAGTCGGCGAAAGGGTGACCATGCCGGGCTACATAGTCCGCCGTGAATTCGGCAGCCTCACGCAGCTCTGCGCGAATCCGCATGCGTTCCCGTGCAACGAACTCGCTGGCAATCGCCTCCTCCGCAGTCCGCGACAGGTTGATCCCGATCGCAACGGCCTTGGCGGCCAGATCGGAGTTCAAGGTGACGCTGACGGTCTTGCGGCGTGCATTGGGGTCGTATAGTGGGACACGCATGAAAGAACCCGTGTTTCTGCACCCGGGGAGTCTCGCACAGAGCCCAGGTCGCGGCAAGTCGGCGGCCACCCTTCTGGGCCGCACCAGGCCCCCCCGCGCTCGCGCCGGCCGATGATCCACCCCGCGCCGCACGCCCCTGACGCGACGCGCCGCCCGATCATCCTGCAGGTCCTCCCCTCCCTCGTTACCGGCGGCGTGGAGCGCGGCACCATCGAAATTACCGAGGCGATCGCCCGGGCGGGCTGGACCGCCCTGGTGGCCAGCGCCGGCGGCCCCCTGGTCGCGCAGATCAGCGCGCCGGCGGCCGCCATATCCAGCTGCCCCTCGATGCGCGCGACCCGCTCGCTATCTGTCGCAACGCCAGCCGCCTTGCCGGCCTGATCCGCGCGGAGGATGTCGATCTCGTGCACGCCCGCTCGCGGGCCCGGCCTGGTCGGCATGGCTCGCGGCACGCCGGACCGGCATGCGGTTCGTCACCACCTATCACGGCGCCTACGACGAGGACCTCCCCTTCAAGCGCCGCTACAACGCGGTCATGGCCAAGGGCGAGATCGTCATCGCCGCCAGCCGCTACATCGCCGAGCTCGTCATCGGCCCGGCACGGGACCGATCCGACCCGCATCCGGCTGATCCCGCGCGGCGTCGATCCCGCCGCGTTCGATCCCGCCGCCGTCCCGCCGAGCGGACCGCGCGGCTCGGATGCGGCCTGGACCTTCCGCCCGACGTTCGCGCCGGTGGTCACGCTTCCCGGGCGCCTCACCGGTTGGAAGGGCCAGCGCGTGCTGCTGGACGCCTTCGCCCGGCTGCCGTGCCAGGACATGATCGCGCGTGTTGCTCGGGTCCGACCAGGGCCGTGCCGCGCTACACGGCCGGCTTGCGCGACCAGGCGAAGCGGCTCGGCATGGCCGACCGCGTTCGGTTGCCCGGCGAGTGCGACGACATGCCGGCCGCCTTGCTGCTCGCCGACATCGTCGTGCACGCCTCCACAGAGCCCGAAGCGTTCGGCCGAGTGGTGATCGAGGCGCAGGCGATGGCGCGGCCGGTGATCGCCGCCGATCTCGGCGGCCCGGTGGAGACGGTGCAGGACGGCGTGACCGGCTGGCGCGTTCCGCCGGGCCAGCCGGCGCGCGCTTGCGGCGGCGATCGACGCAGGTGCTGGCCATGCCGCCGCCGAACGGCGCGCGGCGATCGGACTGCTGCCGCGCGCGCCGCCGTGCTGGCCCGCTGCACCAAGCGAGCGATGCAGGACGCAACCTTGAGCGTCTATCGTGAATTGCTGCTCGCCTCGGACCTGCAGGGGTTGCGGCACGGAGGGTAACCCCATAGACTGCGCTTTCGCAGCCCGGAGCTCCGCGATGCCCGCCATCACCCTGCCCGACGAATCCGTGCGCCGCTTCGACGGCCCGGTGACGGGCACGGCAGCTGGCCGAGGCGATCGGCCCCGGCCTGGCCCGCGCCGCGCTGGCCATGAAGCTGGACGGCAAGCCTGGTCGATCTTGCCACCGAGATCGACCGCGACGCCGCGGTGGTGTTCGTCACCCGCCGGGATCCGGAAGCGCTGGAGCTGATCCGCCATGACACGCCCATGTGCTGGCCGAGGCGGTGCAGGCGCTGTATCCCGGCACGCAGGTGACCATCGGGCCGCCGATCGAGAACGGCTTCTATTACGATTTCGCCCGCAACCAGCCCTTCACGCCGGAGGACTTCCCGGCCATCGAAGCAAGATGCGCGAGATCATCGCCCGCGGCGCGCCGTTCCGCCGCAGCGTGATGGAGCGCGAAGCGGCCATCGAGTTCTTTCAAGAACAAGGGCGAGAAATACAAGGCCGAGATCATCCAGGACCTGCCGCGTAACGAAACTATCAGCCTCTATTCGCAGGGCGACTGGATCGATCTGTGCCGCGGCCCGCATATGCGCAGCACCGCCGATGTCGGCACCGGCGTTCAAGCTGATGAAGGTGGCCGGCGCCTATTGGCGCGGCGATCATCGCAACGCCATGCTGTCGCCGCATCTACGGCACCGCCTGGCGCGACCGAGGCGAGCTGGACGCCTATCTGCACATGCTGGAGGAGGCCGAGCGCCGCGACCACCGCCGCATCGGCAAGGCGATGGACCTGTTCCATTTCCAGGAGGAAGCCGCCGGCAGCGTGTTCTGGCACCCGAAGGGGTGGCGGCTCTGGTCGTACGCGCCGAATCCTACATGCGCCGGCGGCTGGACGCTGCCGGCTACCAGGAGATCCGCACCCCGCAGCTCGTGGATCGCGCCCTGTGGGAAGCGTCCGGCCACTGGGAAAAATACCGCGAGCACATGTTCGTCGCCCAGCGTCGAGGACGAGGAAAAACTCCTGGCGCTGAAGCCGATGAACTGCCCCTGCCATGTCCAGATCTTCCGCCAGGGCGTCCGCTCCTACCGGGAGCTGCCGCTGCGGCTGGCGGAGTTCGGCTCCTGCCACCGCTATGAACCGTCCGGCGCCCTGCATGGGCTGATGCGGGTGCGCGCGTTCACCCAGGACGACGCCCACATCTTCTGCACCGAGGCCCAGATCGCCGGGGAAACCGCCGAATTCGTCGAGCTGCTGCGCTCGATCTACGCCGATTTCGGCTTCCCGGAGGTGCATATCCGGTTCTCCGACCGGCCCCCCGTGCGGACCGGCGATCGGACGCGGTATGGGACCGGGCCGAGGGCGGCGTTGCGGGAAGCCTGCGCCACCGCCGGCGTGGATTACCAGCTCAATCCCGGCGATGGGGCGTTCTACGGCCCCAAGCTCGGACTTCCATGCTGCGCGACGCGATCGGGCGCGACTGGCAGTGCGGCACGTTGCAGGTCGATTTCGTGCTTCCCGAGCGCCTGGACGCCGAATATGTGGGCGAGGACGGCGCCCGCCACCGCCCGGTAATGCTGCATCGCGCCATCCTGGGCAGCTTCGAACGGTTTCTCGGCGTGCTGATCGAGCACTACGCCGGCCGTTTCCCGCTCTGGCTCGCGCCGGTGCAGATGGTGGTGGCTACGATCGTCTCGGATGCCGACGAATACGCGCGCGAGGCGGCCGGTGCGTTCCGCGCGTGCCGGGCTGGAGGTTGCGCTCGACCTGTCGAACCAGAAGATCAACGCCAAGGTGCGCGAGCACTCGCTGGCGCATGTCCCGGTGCTGGCCGTCGTCGGCCGCCGGGAGGCGGAAAACCGCACGGTCGCCCTGCGCCGGCTTGGCGCCGATGGCCAGCAGGTGCTGCCGCTGGACCAGGCCGTCGCCGATCTTGCGATCGAAGCAACCCCTCCCGATCTCAGGCATGCGGGCCGGACCAGGAATCGAGTTGCGCGCGACAACTCTTGATCCCGACCGGCCCCGATCGGCCAAACTATAGCCGGCCGTAACGGACCAAACAGCAACAGGAGAATACCATAGCAAGAGGACCAATGCCCGCCCCGCCGACACGCGACGGGCCCCGCGTAAACGAGGAGATCCGCGCGCAGCAGGTGCGGCTGATAGACCAGGACGGCGAGATGCAGGGCGTCATGAGCGCCCGCGAGGCCCAGCAAAAGGCTTATGCCGTCGGGCTGGACCTGCTGGAGATCAGCCCGAACGCCGATCCGCCTGTGGTGAAGATCCTCGATTTCGGCAAGTTCAAATACGAACAGCAGAAAAAGAAGAACGAAGCCAGGAAGAAGCAGAAAGTCATCGAGATCAAGGAGATCAAGGTTCGCCCGAACATCGATGAGAACGACTATCAGGTGAAGATGCGCGCCATGAAGTCGTTCATCGAGGAAGGCGACAAGGTCAAGGTGACGCTGCGCTTCCGCGGCCGCGAAATGGCCCACCAGGAAATCGGCGTCCGCGTGCTGGAGCGCATCCGCTCGGAGATGGATCTTCTCTCCAAGGTGGAGCAGATGCCCCGGATGGAAAACCGCCAGATGGTGATGGTGCTGACGCCAAGATAGGCATCAGCGTCGGTCAGAGCGGGCCAGGCGGCGTTATCCGCTTGGCCGCCGATCCACCACGCGTCGGGCCTTGCCCATCGAGCGCTCGATCGTGCCGGGCGGCTGAACAGCGATCCGCATCGTGATGCCGATTGTTTGCTTGATCCGCGCTACCACCGCCCGCACCTCGGCGGCAATCACGCCGCCGTCGCCGGCCGAAGCATGCGGCTCCACCTCGATCGTCACCTCGTCCATCCGCCCCTCGCGGGTCAGAACGATGCGATAATGTCCGCTCAGCAACTGGCTTTGCAGCAGTTGCTCCTCAATCTGGGTCGGAAACAGATTGACGCCACGCACGATCAGCATGTCGTCGCTGCGCCCGGTGATTTTTTCCATCCGCCGCATGCTGCGGGCGGTCCCCGGCAACAGCCGGCTCAGATCGCGCGTCCGATATCGGATGATCGGCATGGCCTCCTTGGTGAGGCTTGTGAACACCAACTCGCCTGGATCACCGTCCGGCAGCACGGCGCCGGTCGTCGGATCTATGATTTCCGGATAGAAATGGTCTTCCCAGATTGTTGGCCCGTCCTTGGTTTCGATGCATTCGTTGGCAACGCCGGGACCGATCACCTCGGACAACCCGTAGATGTCAACGGCATCCATGTTGAAGCCCTGCTCGATTTCCCGCCGCATCGGGTTGCTCCACGGTTCGGCCCCGAAAATGCCGATCCGCAATGAACACGCGCGCGGGTCCACGCCCTGGCGGCGGAATTCATCCAGGATCGCCAGCATGTAGCTCGGCGTCACGGTGATGATGTCGGGCCGGAAATCGGCAATGAGCTGCACCTGCCGCTCGGTCATGCCGCCGGACACAGGCACCACGGTGCATCCCAGGCGCTCGGCGCCCGAATGCAGCCCGAGGCCGCCGGTGAACAACCCGTACCCATACGCGTTGTGCAGCCTCATGCCTGGCCGTCCACCGGCGGCGTAGATGGAACGCGCCACCACGCCGGCCCAGGTCGCAAGGTCACCGGCCGTGTAGCCGACCACGGTGGGTTTGCCCGTGGTGCCGGAAGACGCATGGATCCGGGCGATACGATCCGGCGGCACGGCAAACATGCCGAATGGATAATTGGCCCGCAGATCGTGCTTGGTGGTGAACGGGAACTTCGCCAGATCCGGCACGTCGCGGAAATCGTCCGGATGCACGCCGGCGGCCGCGAAGGCCGTGCGATAATGTGGCACGTTGGTCCAGGCATGGCGCAACGACCAGGCAATACGCTCGCGCTGCAACGCCGCGATCTCGTCGCGCGATGCCGTCTCGATCGCATCGAATTCCGGCGGCAGGCATCTATTCCTCCGTCGCGAAGAATCGCCCCGTGGTCCGCGAATGGCCACGGAACTCCGCCACCACCGTACCGTCATCTCCGACGACGCGCACGTCGTAAATGCCGGAACGACCGCCGCGTGCCCGTTCGGTTGCTTCCGCGCGCAACTGCTCACCAGGCCGGCCGGGGCGCAGGAACGTGATCTGCGCCTGCTGCGCGACGACACGTTCGCCATAGCTGTTGCAGGCGAATGCGAATGCGGAATCCGCCAGCATGAAGATGAACCCGCCATGACACATGCCATGCCCGTTCACCATCACCTCGGTGACGCGCATGCTGAGCACCGCCTGCCCGGCACCCACCGCCTCGAGCTGCATGCCGAGCCCGCTGCTCGCCCGGTCCTCGGCCCACATCGCGGCGGCGCATGCACGGGCGAGCGCGGCTGGATCATCCGTCATGTAACATTGCTTTCGTCATAGCCAACGAAAGCGCTACACTGCAGCGGTGGGAGGTCCACATGCAAACGCTGAACCATCCTGGGCCGATCGGCTCGCTTCCGCGCGGCCTGCTCACCGGGGCGCTCGCGGCATTCATACTTGCGCTCGGCGCGAGCACTGGTGCGCTGGCCCACCGAGGGGCAGGGGCGCACGCCGGTACCGGCAGCGCTGGTCTTCACAGCCTCGCGGCAGTCTCCACCACCGCGGCCGATGAGCAAAAACAGCTCAATGACGACCCCACCGATGCCACGAAGCGGCGCCATCGTCGCGTCGCCTGTCGTGTTCCGCATGTCGGCATGCCCCTGACCGGCGGCGTACCACACCACTCGCCGCATCCACATATCCAACTGGTGCATTTTCACCGTCCGCCGGTGAACACCGGCTTGCACCTGGCCACGAAGGCCTGCACTCCCGCGGCGTAATCCGCCGTCCGTCCGGCCAACCCCTGTAACTGCGCTTCCAGCTCCAGTTGCGCCTCCAGCCCGTTCACCGCTGACGCGGCAAATGCGCGTTTCATCAGTGCGATCGCCTCTGTCGGTCCGGCGGCCAACCGGCTGGTCAGCGCCTCGGACTGCTCCACCAGGGCTGCGTCATCGACCGTCTTCCATATCATGCCCCAGGCTTCGGCCTGCTCGGCCGTGACTGGATCGCCCAGCATCGCCAGCGCACGTGCCCGCGCCTCGCCGATCAACCGCGGCAGAAAGAAGCTGCCGCCGCAATCCGGAACCAGACCGATACGCACGAAGGCCTGCACGAAGCTGGCACTGCGGGCCGCCAGCACGATATCGGCGGCCAGCGCCAGGTTGGCACCCGCTCCCGCGGCGATGCCGTTCACCGCACAAACCACCGGAATCGGAAGCTCCCGCAACCGCCGCACAAGACCCCGATGATACGCCTCGGCGATCGGGGCCAAATCGGGCGGTCCCGAGGGTCCCGGCATGATCGAAGGACCAAGTTCCTGCCCGGAGCAGAAGCCTCGCCCCGCCCCGGTCAGCAGCAGCGCCCGACAGGATCGGTCAGCCTCCAGCTCGTCGAGCGCCGTCGTCACTTCGCCGAGCACCCGGGCATTCAGCGCATTCAGCTTGTCGGGCCGGTTGAGCGTAATCTTACGCCAGCCATCCCGCCGTTCGACCAGTATCGTGTCGGTCACTGCAAGCTCCTCCATTCCGACAGCGGGATCATGCCCAGCTCGGGGCGCGGACGGTCCGGCAGCATGGTGATGAATTCCAGCGAATGTCCGTCCGGATCGTCGAAATAGACGCTGGCCGCCGGCATCCAGCTCAGCACGACGGGCTCCTCGATCGGCTGGCCGGACGCCGGAGCGCGGACATCAGTCCGGCGTCGCGCAGCCGCGCCACCGATGCGATCACCTGGTCGAGCGGTGTTTCAAACGCGATATGCAGCCGCATGAACAGCGGTGCCGTGCCGATCGACCAAAGGCCCAGCATTGCCTGCCCCGCCGCGCCGATCCAGAAGAACGCGACCTGCCGCGCCGGGATAACGTGCGCCAGGGTAAGCCCGAGCCTGTCGCGATAGAACGCGATCGAACGATCCAGATCGCTGACCGTCAGATGCGCTTCAAACAGGCCACGGATCGGAACGATCGCCATGCAGGGAGTGTGCGTCGCCGCTCCCGCCGCCTCAAGTCCGCTATGTCATGCCGCGACCGAGGCGACCGCCGGCCGAGCCCCATAACGGAATCTCCGATGACCCAGGTGGATGCAAGGTTGCTCGATCATCCGCCAACTTACCGCGGCGGCGAGAATCGTCAGGATTGTGGCGATGATCAGCCCCAGCAGGCCGGTGGCGATCAGCCTGGCCACGATCAGTTCGATCGGCCGATGGAGCAGGTAAATCCCGTACGCGTGCAGGCCGAACCAGCCGAGCAGGCGCACTGTCCAGCCCGATCCCGGCGGATGCAGCGTCAGTTCCAGCACCAATGCCGCATAGAACACGGCAACCGCGCTGTAACCCACTGTGCAAAACAGCAGCGACAACTGGTCCGCATTGCAGCCGAGCAGCAGCACGAACCCGATTCCGCTGAAGCCAAGCAATGCTCGTGACCAGCCGAAACGTCTCCGCCAGCGCGGATCACGCACGGCCCACGCCACCAGCACCCCGGCAAACAGCGCGTCCATGCGGCACGGCATCAGCATGTAGCAGGCATAGGCATTGCCTAACCCAAGCCACGCCAATACGCGCGCCGCCGGCGCCAGTGCAATCAGCACCAGCAGCAGCAACGGCAGTCGCGCTGGCGGAACGAAGCGCATCAGCGCCGGAAGTATCAGATAGAACTGTTCCTCTACTGCCAACGACCATGTTACGCCGATCCACTCCGGCCCCCAATGCCCCTCTCTCGCCCACACAAGGTTCTGCATGAAACCGGCATATGCCAGCTTGTTGCCGCCCCCGCCGAGCAGGAATGGCACCAGCACGATCGCATAGAGCGGGACGATCCGCAGCACGCGGCGCAGATAGAACACCGGCAGCAGGTTGTGCTCGTCCCGGTGGTCCATAAGAATGCCGCCGATCAGGAACCCGGACAGCACAAAAAACAGATCGACGCCCGTCCAGCTCATATTGAGCAGGAAGGCAAGCAAGCTGCGCTGCTGCCACCTTGCTGCGCAGGAAACCGGGAACCCAGTAGTGCCAGACCAGCACTTGCAGGATCGCCACGCCGCGCACCGCATCCAGCACCGTCGAGCGCGCGCCGTCCCCGCTCTGCACCCCCGCCATCACCACTCGCCTTCCGGAACCGGAAGGCTGCGACGCGAAGCTTACTGAACCAATAATACCGGCTGTCGTCGGGCCTCAGTTCTCCTCGCGCTTTTCTCCGGAGCGGCTTCACCCACGGTGAAACCGCTCCAGTTCATATTTCGCGAGCAATTTCATCACTCTTAACGGGTCGAACAGTAACCGGGGCAAAACCCCTGGCGGGCCGATTTGGAGCCGCCTACTACAATCGAAAAAAACGCTCCTTCAACTCCTCGCATGCTCCATCTAAGCCGGGAAATAGTGAGCCAGCTGTGATACCCATAACGCTTAGCTCGCGCATTACAAACGGACGTTCCCGTAGAGGCAAATCGATGACGTGCAAATATTGCTTGTCGATGCTTTCTCCCGCCCGCATGTGGGTCTCAATGTCGTCAAGGTTGGTGAGGCTTGATATTGACTGTTGGGGCACAAGCCTTTCGTTATCGATAGCAATGAACTCCATCAGGGAAAAATGCGGGGTGGCACCTGTCACCTTCACGAACTGTACCATTTCGCGCTTCCACTGCATCTGGTCGAACACGAATATTCTTACCTTCTCATCGTCGCTTGCAGCTACTGCATCGGAGTTTCTGACGTTCCTATAAGCAAAAAAAGCTCCTACGTACGGAGAGTAAGTCCAGTCTAGCAAAGGTGTCGGATAGCCGTGGTGCTGTGCCAGATTGAAGAAAGCCCCATTCTGCTCAGGTATATTAAGATTGAAAATGTGCGTCGTTCTCTGACTGAGGTGACGGTAAAGGGTCTGAATGTCATTTGCCAAAAACCGCATCAGGTCGGCTCTGCCAGTCCTGTGGAAACCCGTCCGCAGCCTCAAGCGCTCTTTTTGACCCCGGAATATATAGCGACGATGGGGAAGAGCATTCACGTATGCCTTGAACTGTTCCCAATTCGACACGTCTGGCCTCGGCTCATATTCCGAAGGCTCGCCCGCTCGGCTTTGGGGTAGCTCCGCAGAGCCGAAGGTTCCAACGTCCGTATGCCACTTTATGCTTAGCACCTTTCGTGCTGTGTCGATCGACATATCGATTGTGGCCCGCCGTGGAAAGATGACACCCGCCGGGAAAAAAGCTCCGACCTGGTCCCAACTATTTACGGGGTCACCTGTCCGGGGACTGACGGGCAGAAGGTCGATACAAAGCTGAAAAACACCAGTTCTGTCGGAGCTTTTCACACGGGCAAAGGTAGCGGGCATCGATTGATTGTCGTCGTACGCGAAAATTGTTCCTTCGAAGTGTGTCTCCATATCGTCGAGATCAATGACCACGCGGCCTGAGTTCGTCCCGCTATAGCGCCCTATCCACTGGCCGTTTATGTCGCCAGCCTCAAGATCGTGCTGTGGCCGACGTTGTAGCTGCGGGCAAAGTTGCGGATCAGCCCCCGCTGGCGGAAATGTTGCATCGGGTCACTCACTGAACATGGCTGCCTTCAGGCATGCAAATTCGTCGGCTTCATACAGCCATGCGTCACCCACATTCTTTCCTTCAGGGGCTTGAGCCGTGAAGAGAAGGCAACGCGAGCGGTGTCACCGAGCCCTGGCTAACTTCAGATATGTTGTGGCGCGGCACCTGCTTTTGCACGCGCTGCCGCCCGCCAGCGCCGAACACCAGTTGCGCCGAGGGCCAGCGCGGCGAGCCCGGAGAGTTCGAGCGGGAGGCTGGACGGTTCTGGAACCGATGACACGGGTGGTGCGCCAACGCCGGCGGGAAGCGGGTTACCGCTCGGATCATAGGCGGCGGCGATGATGGTGACGTTTGGGCCCCAGCTTGGTCCCATCTGGGCGCTTAGTTCGAGCCAGCCGTAGTCGAGCTGATCGCTGGTGGTGTCGGTGAATGTGAACAGCGCATATTGTTTGGAGAATTTGCCGGGATAGTCGTGGGTAACGAAGACGGTCTCGGGAAGGACGGAAAGGCTTTGCAAACGCGCGGCGAAAATTTCAGCCGCTCCCCCGGGAAAGAAGCCGGTGCTGAAGCCCCCTGCGCTGTAGCGCCCTTTGGAAACACATGAAGTCCGGGAACGCCGACAGTCGACACGAGAAAGGTGAAAGCGTGGGCAAAATTCATGCCGGCGAACGTAACCGGGTGGAAGAAGGACCGTTCTACACGTTGCCGATGACCGCGCGTCGTGGTTATTCTCCTCGTATTGTAGCCGGCGAAGCTGCTGCAAATCTTAACATTGATTGTTTGGCTCTTTGTCAGGCGGATCGTCGCGCCTGATCCAAAACCGGGACCATAACCCACTTTTGCATTCACCGGGATGTAGACCGGCGCCGCCCCAGCCGATCCGGCGGCGGCAATCGCCGCACCGCTCAGTGCAGTGATTGAAACAAGGTGGGCCCGAACATGACGGCTTCTCGGCATGATTAACTCCCCTTATTCCAATTTATTATCTTTGCTGGCAGGTCTTGATACGAGGCAGCAAACATTACTACCACGTCGATGTGGCTGCAAGGCCAATTTCGTTATGATTGGCTACAATGTACGCTTCGGTGATCCGACAACCTGGGAGCCGTGTTCTTGATCGCCTGGCGCGCTGCTAGGCTGTGTGGACGGAATCCCTGACATGCATTTCTGACGGATTCCCGAATCGGGTTTTGTTAAAATCACTGCGTGACCGGCAACAGGGAGCCGGACATGCTGACGGGAATGACGGAGCGCGACTGGTCGATCGTGCTGGAAGTGTTTGACGCGGCGCAATCGAGCCGTGGAGAGCCAGGGCATGATGACCGTAAATTCCTGGAAGCGGTCCACTACTTCACGGTACACAGCATCACCTGGCGCGCACTGCCCAGCGAATTTGGCAAATGGAACAGCGTATGGAAGCGGTTCTGGCGGCTCAGCCGCTCGGGCGTATTCGAGGCCTTCTTCCAGCTTCTGGCGGAATGCAGCCAGACGGCACACTTGGTCCAGTTCTTCGACAGCACGACAGCACGCGCCCACGTCTCGGCGGCCGGGGCAAAAGGGGGCAGCATCGCCAAGCGTTCGGCCGCTCGCGCGGCGGTTTTTCGACCAAAATCCACCTCAAGACCGATCTCGACGGCAATCCTCTCGACTTCCACCTGACCGGTGGCGAGGTCAGCGACAGCACACAGTTCGAGACGTCGCTCGACATCGGCCCAGATATCAGCCCGCGCATTGCGATGACGGACAAGGGCTATGACAGCAAGACCAATCGAGCGGCGGCACTCGCGCGCGGCATCACACCGGTTATCCCGCGTCGCGAAAACTCCAAGCAGAGAGGACGCTTTTTTCCAAAGCGTCTCTACAAACTGCGGGCGCGCATTGAGCAGGCGATCGGCAAGCTCAAGCGCTTCAAACGCGTCGCCATGCGCTGCGAGAAAACCGACATCAGCTACTCAGCAATCATCAGTTTTGCGTGCGGCCTGATGCTGGTTAAATCCGTCCACACAGCCTAGTGCGGGGTGAGCTTCGGTTAGGCCCCATCCACGCCCCCTGCCTTCGCCAGCCCGGCCCTCGCTGGTGCGGGCGCGAATAAGATGACGTTCAAACTCTGCCACGCCGCCCAGCACGGTCAGCATCAGTCGCCCTGTGAGAGACACGGTGGTGTCCGCTCAGGCGTCGCCTAGCGAGCGGAATCCGGCCTTCCTGTTCGTGATAGCGACGAGGATGGATCGCGCTGCTCCGAGCCCTTGGCGGTCGAACTGCCAGTCAAACACGCTTGCCGGCCTTGGCAATCCCGTCGAACGACTTCAACCGCTCGATCAATCCCGGCATATCCCGCAGCGCGATCATATTCGGCCCATCCGATGGCGCCCGATCCGGATCCGGATGCGTCTCGATGAACACCGCCGCGACACCCACCGCCAGCGCCGCCCGCGCCAGCACCGGCGCGAACTCCCGCTCACCGCCCGACGATCCGCCTTGTCCGCCCGGGAGCTGCACCGAATGGGTCGCATCGAACACCACCGGATAGCCGGTTCGCGCCATGATCGGCAGCGCGCGAAAATCCGTCACCAGCATGTTGTAGCCGAAGCTGGCCCCCCGCTCGCACAGCAGGATATTCTGATTGCCCGTTGCGGCGATCTTCGCCGCGACATTCGCCATGTCCCACGGCGCCAGGAACTGGCCTTTCTTCACATTGATCGGCCCGCCCGTTCGCCCGGCCGCTATCAGCAGGTCGGTCTGCCGGCACAAAAAGGCCGGGAATTTGCAGCACATCCACCGCCTCCGCCGCCGGCGCGCACTGCTCCGCCTCATGCACGTCGGTCAGCACCGGCAGCCCCGTCCGCTCCCGCACCTGCGGCCAGAATCTCCAGCCCCGCCGACATTCCCACGCCGCGCGCGGCGGCGGCGCTGGTGCGGTTCGCCTTGTCGAAGCTCGACTTGTAGATCAGCCGCACGCCCGGACCTGCCCGACATCTCCCGCAGCGCTGACGCCACCTCCAGCGCGTGGGCCTCGCGACTCGATCTGGCACGGCCCGGCGATCAGCACGAACGGCAGCTCGTTGCCGATCTCGATGCCGCCCACCCGTCACCACGCGTTGCTCGGTCATGTCCATCTGCTCCTCACCAGGCCATACAGGCTGATCGCCATCCAGAATGCCTCGATCACCACCGACGGCAGGTTCCATTGCACAAAGAACGACAGGAAGATCAGCGCCGATCCCAGCAGGTTGGCGGCCGGAAAGCGCCAGTCCTGCGACGAGAGCCATCGCTGCTGGTTGGCGAAATACGCCGCGATGATCAGCGCCACCCCGACAAACCCCAGCACCACCAGCAACTGACGACCGATGTCCGACAACTGGGTGCCTGCAAAGAATGTCAGACGAACCGCGCCTGCCGCACCGCCGCCTCGATAAACCCGGCGAACAGCGGATGCGGCTCGAACGGCTTGGATTTCAGTTCCGGATGGAACTGCACGCCGATGAACCAGGGATGCTCCGGCAACTCGATCATCTCCGGCAGCACGCCATCCGGCGACATGCCGGAAAAGCGCATGCCGGCCGCTTCCAGCTCCTCGCGGTAATGCACGTTCACCTCGTAGCGGTGACGATGGCGTTCCTCGATGACCGGCGCGCCGCCATAGATCTCGCGCACCAGGCTGCCGGCGCGCAGCACGGCCGGATATACACCCAGCCGCATCGTGCCGCCCAGGTTGCCGCCTTCCATGCGCCGCTCGATCTCATTGCCGCGCGCCCATTCCGTCAGCAATCCGACCACCGGAGTCGCGCACGGGCCGAACTCGGTGGACGACGCGTCGCACAGGCCCGCCAGGTTCCGCGCCGCCTCGATCACCGCCATCTGCATGCCGAAGCAGATGCCGAAGAACGGCACCTTCCGCTCGCGCGCGAATCGCACCGCCTCGATCTTGCCCGGCGTTCCGCGTTCACCGAATCCGCCCGGCACCAGGATGCCGTCCACGCCCTCCAACCGCTGCACCGCATCCGGTTGCTCGAAAATCTCGCTGTCCAACCACTCCAGCCGCACCTTCACGCGGTTGGCGATGCCGCCATGGGCCAGCGCCTCGGCCAGCGACTTATAGCTGTCCAGCAGGTTGGTGTATTTGCCGACGACCGCGATCCGTACGTCGCCCTCCGGCGAGCGCACCGCATCGACAATCCTCTCCCACCGCGACAGGTCGGGCGTGCCCTCCTGCGCCAGGCCGAAATGCCGCAGCACCTCGCGGTCCATGCCCTCGGAATGATAGCGCAGCGGCACCGCGTAGATCGTATCCACGTCCAGCGCCGGGATCACCGCCTGCGGGCGTACATTGCAGAACAGCGCAATCTTGCGCCGCTCGCTGTCCGGGATGGGCCGGTCGCAGCGGCACAGCAGCATCTGCGGCTGGATGCCGACATTCAGCAGTTCCTTCACCGAATGCTGCGTCGGCTTGGTCTTCAGCTCGCCGGCGGACGGGATGTACGGCACCAGCGTCAGGTGCACGAACATCGCCCGCTCCGGCCCCAGCTCATTGCTGAGCTGGCGGATCGCTTCCAGGAACGGCAGACTCTCGATATCGCCGACGGTGCCGCCGATCTCCACCAGCACGAAATCGAACGAACCGGTCCCGCGCAGGATCATCTCCTTGATCGCGTCGGTGATGTGGGGGATTACCTGCACCGTGGCGCCCAGATAGTCGCCGCGCCGCTCCTTGGCGATCACGTCCGAATAAATGCGCCCGGTGGTGGCATTGTCGGCCTTGGTCGCGTGCACGCCGGTAAAGCGTTCATAGTGTCCCAGATCGAGGTCGGTCTCGGCGCCGTCGTCGGTGACGAACACCTCCCCGTGCTGATACGGGCTCATGGTACCCGGATCGACGTTCAGATAAGGATCGAGCTTGCGCAGCCGCACGGAAAATCCGCGCGCCTGCAACAGTGCACCCAGCGCCGCCGCAGCGATTCCCTTGCCAAGAGAGGAGACCACGCCGCCGGTGATGAAAACGAACCGCGTCATGGGCGGCCACTATAGAAACCCGACTCGGGCGGCGGGAAGCCCCAACGTCGGGCGGGCGGCATGCGCCCCCAGCGGATCAGGAACCGGCGGAGGTCAGTGCGGGACCGAGCCGCCAGCCGGCGCGGCCGGCGCCGGTGTTGCCGGTGAACCAGCCGGCGCCGCGGGAGGTGGCGTCGGCACCGTCTGCGGCATGGCGAGAATCGAGTTGCCCGCCCCGGACGTCCCCCGGTTCAGCACCGCCATGCTCAGCGACAGGCCGAGGAACACTGCCGCCAGCACGGCCGTCGTCCGCGTCAGCAGATTCGCCGTTCCCCGGCCGGACATGAAGGAGCCCATACCCTGTGAGCTGCCGATCCCCAGGCCACCGCCTTCGCTGCGCTGGATCAGGACCACCCCGATCAGCGCGATCGTGACGAAAACATGGATCACCATCAGAATGGCCATCATCGGCGTGAAAAACCTGAATTCGCGTTCCGGGAGCGCGAGGCTTTACCCTTCCCGGGCCGCCCGGGCAATCGCCAGGAAATCGCCGGCGTTCAGGCTGGCGCCCCCGATCAGCGCGCCATTGACTTCATCGATCGCCAGCAGCGCCGCCGCGTTCGCCGGCTTCACCGACCCGCCGTACAGGATGCGGACGTCCCGCCCGGACGTGCCGAACTGCCGTATCAGTTCCTCGCGGATGAAGTCGTGCATCGCCGCCACCTCCTGCTCGGACGGGGTTTTCCCGGATCCGATCGCCCAGACCGGCTCGTAGGCGACCACGCCGGCAAATCCTTTCGGCAGGCTGCCGGCAAGCTGCCATCCCACCACCTCCGTCTCTTGCCCGCTCTGCCGCTGATCCTGGGTCTCGCCCACGCAGACGATCGGCGTCAGGCCGGCGGCCACCGCTGCGACGACCTTCTCGCGCACCAGCTCATCGGTCTCCCCATGGTCCCGTCGCCGTTCCGAGTGGCCCAGAATCACCCAGCTTGCCCCGGCATCGCGCAGCATCGACGCCGAGATATCGCCGGTGTGGGCGCCGGCGGGATCCTGGTGGCAATCCTGTCCGCCCACCGCGACAGCCGAACCGCTCACCAGCCGCGCCACCGATTCGAGGTGCAGGGCAGGGGGGCAGACGAGCAGGTCGCATGCCGATCCCGCCGGCACCTTCGGCCACCGCGCGCGCCAGGGCGGCGGCCTCGGCGCGGACCAGGTGCATCTTCCAGTTCCCGGCAATCAGTGAACGCATCGCAGTCCCTCCCTTGCATCGCCATTCAGCCCAACCCGGCGCACGAACGCAAAGTGGGACGCTGGCAAAACGCCTTGTCCGCCCGCTATGGTCCGCCCGCCTACTGGAAATCGCCTGATGCTGACCGCCTTTCGCCGTTATCTGGAAACCTGGCCCGTCCGCGTGTTCTTCGGGATCATGGTGGTCGCCTTCGTCATCTGGGGCGTGGGCGACGTGGTGCGTCAGATCGGCTTCCAAACCTGGGTCGCGAAGGCCGGTGGCGAGACGATCGGGCCACAGCGATTCCAGGACCAGTTCCAGCGCGCCATGGCGCAGGCGGAGCGCCAGCTTCCGCAAGGCCAGGACGTCACTCCCGCGCTTCGCCGACAGGTCGCCGACCAGGCGCTGCAGCAGCTTTTCGGCCAGGTCGCGATGGACAACGAATTGGCGCGGCTGCGCATCGTGGTGCCTGATCCGGCCCTGCGGCAGGCAGTGGTCAACATGCCGGCTTTCCGTGGCGCCAACGGCCAGTTCGACCGTGCGGCGCTCGACTCCGCGCTGCGCAGCAATAACGTGTCTGAACCTGAGTTCCTCGGGATGGTCCGATCGCAGGTGGCCGCCCAGCAACTGATCAGCGCGGTCAGCGCCGGCGCGGCCGCCCCGGCATTGCTGAGCCGTCGGATCTTCGACTTCGAATATGAGAAGCGTTCGGCCCAGATGGTCGAGCTGCCGTTCGCCGCCGCGCCAGCCCCGCCGACACCCACCGATGCGGAGCTTCACCGCTGGTACGACAACCACCCCTGGCTCTATGCGATCCCTGAGTACCGGCGCGTGAAAGCGGTGCTGCTCACGCCGGAGACCCTGGAAAAGACGCTCACCGTGACCGACCAGGAGCTGCAGGCGTACTACGACAGCAATCGCGAGCAATACGTGGTCGCCGGAAAACGCTCGATCCAGGTGCTGGTACTGCATGACGAGGCGCAGGCGAAAGCGCTGGCGGCGAAATGGCAGGCTGGGGCGGACTGGGCCGCAATCCAGCAGGCCACCAAGGACGCTGGCGGCAGCGCAATCGAGCTCGACGATACCACAGAAACCGGCGTCCCCGACCCTGACCTCGCCAAGGCGGCCTTCGCCGCTCCGACCGAGAGCGTATCGCAGCCGGTGAAGACAGCGCTTGGCTGGGACGTGCTGAAGGTCACCAAGGCCACCTCCGGCTCCGAAGCAGACCTTCGATCAGGTCAAGGACGCGATCCGCGCCCACATCCTCGCCGATAAGGCGGCGTCCCAGATTTACGACTCGGCGAACAAGCTCGACGATGTGCTCGGCACGGGCGCTGGCCTCGACAAGATTCCGAGTGGCCTTGGCGCGGTCGGCGTGCAGGGGACGCTTGATGCCAGCGGGAACACGCCGGCCGGAACGCCGGCGCCGATCCCCGGCTCGCCCGAGCTGCGCAAGGCGCTGATCGAGGCCGCGTTCAAAACGCCCGCAGGGCCAGCCGCCCGCGCAGCTCATCGAAGTCACCGCCGGAGAATGGTCCGTCCTCTTACTTCGCGCTGACGGTCGAATCGATCACCCCGCCGTCGGAGCAGCCGTTCGATGAGGCAAAGCAGGCCGTCGCGTCCGACTGGACCGAGGCGGCCCGCGAGCGGGAGGCGGAACAGTCGGCCGCTGCCGTGGTGGCCGCCGTCAAACGCGGGCAGTCGCTGGCCGACGCGGCCACCGTTGCCGGGCTGACCGTGCGTGACTCACCGCTGGTGACGCGGACAGCCGAGACGCCGGATATGCCGCCGGTGTTGCAGCGTGTCTTGTTCAGCCTGGGGCCCAAGGAGCCGACGATGGTGCAGACGGCGGACGGGTTCGTGGTGGCGGTGCCGGACAAGATCGTTCAGCCGGACCCGAACGGCGACAAGACGGCCTACGACGACGTCACCGGCTCATTGACCCGGAGTATCGCCACCGACCTGGCCGTGACATTCGACCAGGCCCTGCGCGCCCGCGCCCACCCGCGGATAAATCAGACCGTGTTCGAAGGCTTCGTCAACAGCCAGTAACCCGCACTCAAGCGATCGAGGAGAACCATGAACATCGCCCTGCCGCCCGGTTTTGCCGGCTTCCGTGCCAGATATGAAGCTGGACGCGGGACGCTGGTCTGGTGGCACGGCGTGGCCGACCTGGAAACGCCGGTGGCCGCGTTCCTGAAGCTGGCGCACGGACGGCCCTACAGCTTCCTGCTGGAAAGCGTGGAGGGCGGCGCCGCCCGCGGCCGCTATTCGATCATCGGCATGGAGCCGGACCTGATCTGGCGCTGCCAGGCCGGACAGGCGGAGTTGAACCGGAACGCCCGCTCCGCGCCCGCATGCGTTCCTCCGCGAGGAAACGCCGGCCCTGGAGAGCCTGCGCGCGTTGATCGAGGAAACGCGGCTTGATGTGCCCGACACCCTGCCGCCGATGTCGGGCGGCCTGGTCGGCTATCTGGGCTACGACATGGTCCGCCTGATGGAGCGGCTGCCGGCAGCAGAACCCCGACCCATTCGGCGTTCCCGACGCGCTGCTGATCCGACCCACCCTGTTCGCCATCTTCGATAACGTGAACGACGAGCTGACCCTGGTGGCGCCGGTTTATCCGAATCCGGACATCTCCGGCCGAAGCCGCGTGGGAAGCCGCCGAGGCCCGGCTGGCCGAAGCGCAGGCCGCGCTCGACCGGCCGTTGCCGCACCCGGCGCCACCGGTCGCGTTGCCGGCCCTGCCGCCGCCCGAGTCCAACTTGTCGGAGGCGGCGTTCCTGGCCGCCGTCGACCGCGCCAAGGACTACATCGCGGCCGGCGACGCCTTCCAGGTCGTGCTCAGCCAGTGCTTCTCCACCCCGTTCGCCCTGCCGCCCTTCGCATTGTACCGCGCGCTGCGCCGGATCAACCCGGCGCCGTTCCTGTTCTTTCTGGATTTCGGTGGTTTCGCCGTGGTGGGATCGAGCCCGGAAATTCTCGTGCGCCTGCGCGACGGCACGGTGACGCTACGACCCCTCGCCGGTACCCGCCGCCGCGGCGCGAACCACGAGGAAGACCTGGCGTTGGAAACCGAGCTGCTCGCCGACCCCAAGGAACGGGCCGAGCATCTGATGCTGCTCGACCTCGGCCGCAACGATGTGGGGCGCGTCGCCGAACTGGGCAGCGTGCGGGTGACCGAGAGCTTCGTCATCGAGCGATTCAGCCATGTGATGCATATCAGCTCGAACGTGGAAGGTCGCCTGCGCGGTGACCTTGATGCGCTGGACGCGCTGATTGCGTCGTTTCCCGCCGGCACGCTGTCCGGCGCGCCGAAAGTTCGGGCGATGGAAATCATCGACGAATTGGAAACGAGCGCGCCGCGGCATCTACGCCGGATGCATCGGCTATTTCGCCGCGAACGGCACGATGGACACCTGCATCGCGTTGCGTACCGCCCTGGTGAAGGACGGGCGCATGTACGTGCAGGCTGGCGCCGGCATCGTCGCCGATTCCAACCCTGCGGCGGAGCACGAAGAATGCCGGCAGAAAGCGCGCGCGCTGTTCCGCGCGGCCGAGGAAGCCGTGCGCTTCGCGGCCGGCAAGCCTAAAACAGATCGCACCTGACCGATACCAGCGGCCCGAAGGGCCGACTGGTATGCGCGCAGGGTTGGTGTGGCGGCTGCGCGCATACCAATAAGATACCAGCCCGCGTTAGGTCCGAACTCATCCCGTCATGGCCGGCTGACCCCGTCATGGCCGGCGAAGGCCGGCCATCCACGTCGTTCCTGACTGCAAGCGCGAACAAGGCGGAAATGGACGCGACAATGAGACATGGGTCATTCGTTCGGCGGGTTGGTATGAATCTCTCTGATCCCACGGGCGCGAATCTGCTCGCGCATGGATGAGCTGAACATCGACCTCGGTGCACTCGCCGGATTTAGCCGGCGAGCCGCCGCCGGGCGAACTGGACCATCGTCTCGACTCGCCCGATCGCTGCGCGGGCGGAGCGTATTATCTGCGCCTCCGGTGATTCGTCCGAGCCGCCGGAAATCAGCCAGAACAGCACGACCAGCCCGCAATAGCTGACCGAACCAACGCCAACTTCGATCAGGAAACGCACCGCGAGGCCGACCGTCTCGGGTGGTGCGCGCAGCCGCTCACCGACCAGCAGCACCACGCCGCACATCAGTGCCGCGGCAACCGGCGGGCGCCACAGCGCCGGCATCGCCGTCCGCCAGCGGAAACTTCAGCATCGATCGGAGTTGGAAGTTCCACAGCACCGCGTTCACCACCGCGGTCGCCAGCATGGCCAGCATCGCGCCCCGCAACCCATCCTCCATCAGCCACCAGATCGTCACCGGGACCCGGATGGCGATGCTGATGTAGTAGGTGAAGGTGTAGGCCCGCTGCCGGTTGAGCGCCATCATGACGGTGTGCGTGTAGTGGCCGATCGCGTCAAAAGGTGATACAGCGCGATGATCGGCAGCAGCGGGATCACCGCGTTCCATTTCGGGCCAAGGAAAATGGCGGTGACCTCAGGTGCCGTTGCGACCAACCCGACAGTCAGCGGCAGATGACCAAGGACTGCACCGCCATTCCGTTGATGGCGATCCGCCGCAATGCGTCGATATCGTCGATAGATTTTTGCGAATGCCGAATAGACCGGGCCGCGGATCGGGGCGGCGATCTCGGTAATCGGCAATGCGGCGATCTGCCTGCCGACCTGGAACAGGCCGACATCCGCCATGCCGAGATAATGCCCGACCACGAAATTCATCAGCTGCAGATCGGTCAACAGACAGATGTTGCCGAGGAAGAGCCATTTGGAGAAGTGCAGGAGATCGCGCCAGC
The DNA here is from genome assembly GCA_963810715.1 of uncultured Pseudomonadota bacterium. Taxonomy (GTDB): domain Bacteria; phylum Pseudomonadota; class Alphaproteobacteria; order Acetobacterales; family Acetobacteraceae; genus DATDIC01. Next base: position 417,355 of record CAWEOZ010000013.1, read on the forward strand.
CCGCCAGCGAAAAGCGTGGACGATGGCGGGCGACGACATAGCTGGCCGGCACGGTAAGGAACTTGTTCAGCAGGTTTCCCAGAATGAGAATCCAGTAGTTATGCATGAAGATCGCCAGCACGAGCACGATAATGAGTGCCTGGATCTTGCCCCACAGCATGAAAACCGTGATCAGCTCGAACCGCATGTTGCGCTGGTAGTCGATCAAACGCACATTCTGCAACGAGTTGAGGAATGCCGTTGCGGCGATCACATACATCAGCGGTTGAATTCTCGGCTCATGCATGAACTCCGCCTGCCAGCGGGCAGTCGCGACGAGACACCCGGCAATGAAGACCCCGCGCAGCACACCCAAGAGTCCACGCCGTGTCGTAGTGCGCCGTTTCCGGAGAACGCATCCGGATGATCGCCAGATTGAAACCTGTCGCGGTCAGCAGATCGAAAATCGGGTAGATCGCTTGCGCCAGCGCCACGATGCCGAAATCGGCCGGTCGAAGAAATCCGCACCAGCACCAGTGTGCTGACCACGCCGATCAGACGCATGCCCAACCGTGCGCCCACCATGTAAATGGAGGAAAGCACAGTTCGTTGGCCGAGCCGCGAGGGCGTGGCGGCCCCCTCGATCGCTGCCAGAGTCTGCTCGTTAGCCGGAAATTCAGGAACCGTCATAATCCTGCAGGGTCAGCCGATCTATCGATGAGCAGGGTCCGCAATCAATGGCCGCACGAGATAACATGGCTTGGTCTGAACTCAATAGATTATTGTCGGAATGCTGGCTCCAGGTACGCCGCTATGCCGACATTCGCTCCTCGATCGCTACGAGGACAGCACTTAGCCTGTCCCATGCAGCCGAAATCACTTTACCCGCGGCCATTATCCCGCTTATGAACTGCCCGGCAATCAACCGGCAGGAGTTCGGGCGCCTATGACGTTTGACCATCTGGTCATGGTGCTTGGGGCGCCCCGTTCTGGAACAAGCTGGCTCGGCAAGATATTCGACAGCCATCCCGACGTGCTGTACCGGCATGAGCCTGATCTGGCGTTATGGGAACGTCGGCTCCCGTTTCTGATCCCGGAACACGAGGTCGCCAACCATATTGCGATCGCGGCGGACTATGTGACGCGGCTCATCAGCATGCCCACACTCAAATCCGCAGGTCAGCTCCCGACCTTTCCAAAGAGCTATTATTCGCCCGGGAAGCGGGCGCTTCATACCGGGCTCATCCGCGTCCTCCGCTGGATGGAGGGCGCCACCGGTTCGCGCCGGATGCGCGCCTATCCCGTCCCCGACCTGATCGATGCCATGCGTGATCCGCGCATCCGGATCGTGCTGAAATCGGTCAGCGCGCGCGGACGAGCACGGGTGTTCCTCGAAGCTTTGCCCGGAATGACGGCCGTCCTGTTGCTGCGCCATCCGTGCGGTCAGGTCGCCTCGACGCTGCGTGGCTTGCGACAGGGAAAGTTCGATACCGGGGTGTTCGTGAAGGACGTGCTGTCCACGCCCGGCGCCAGCACCTATGGCCTCACTGAAAAGCGATTGAATGCGGCCTCACAGGTGGAGCAGCTCACCTGGCATTGGGCGACGATGAACGAACTCGCGGCTGGCGCGATGCAGAACCGCGCAAATGCCTGCACCGTGTGCTACGAAGATATCTGCCGCGACCCGATCGGCCGGGCCCGCGAGCTGCTGGCTTTCGCCGGCCTGGACTGGAATCGACAGACCGAGGCTTTCATCGCCCAAAGCACGACCTACGCCGGACCTGAAAAGTATTACAGCGTGTTCCGTAATGCGGTTGCTTCGGCAGACCGCTGGCGTACTCGAGCTGCCTGAAACCGACCAGCGTGCGATCCTCGATATCGTAGCTCAGACCTCGCTGGCTCGTTTCTGGAGCGATACGTCAGGTAGCAAAGTACCGCGGCTCCAACCGGAGCCGCAGACCGCCAGCACCTGATGGCGCGTCAGTCGGCCGCCAGGGCCATCTGCCGGCGCGCAATCACCTTGCCCGCATAATCTTCAACCGCCTCGCCGATCTGCTCCGCGTGGCTGGCGAAAACATGGTCAGCCCCCGGATAAACCCGATAATCAACATGCACGCCCTTTTGCGTGTTGAGCTTGTCAACGAGCTTTCGGACGGAGGGCTCCGGCACCAACTCGTCCGCGTCCCCGTGGATCATCAGGCCGCCGCACGGGCAGGGGGCCAGAAAGCCGAAATCATAATGACTTGCCGGTGGCGCGATACTGATCCAGCCGGAGATCTCCGGCCGGCGCATCAACACCTGCATACCGACGAATGCACCGAACGAATAGCCGGCGATCCACAGACCACCCGAATTCGGATTTACCGCCTGCATCCAATCCAGCGCCGCGGCAGCGTCGCCGATCTCACCGATGCCGCCGTCATAACGCCCCTGGCTGCGCCCAACTCCGCGAAAATTGAATCGCATCACCGAACAACCGATCCGCTGGAACGCCTGGTACATGGCAAAAGTGACCCGGTTGTTCATCGTCCCGCCATGCAGCGGATGAGGATGAAGAACCAGGGCAACCGGGGCCCCGCGCTCTTTCGAATGGTGATAGCGTCCTTCAAGCCGTCCGTCAGGACCGGCAAACATAACCTCAGGCATGGCGTCCCGAATCCGCTTCTTTATTGTTTGTCCAGTCTAACCTCGGGGTCACCACGACCCAAGGCCCGACTATCCGAAGTCCGCATAACTGCCTTGCAGAATCCGCCGCAATGCCGTCGTTCGGACAGTCCCAATGGAATACCCTCAGGTAGGGCTGGTGTGCCCCGAGTTCCATGCCGCCAGCACGTATTCTTGACCCTGTTGAACAGGAACCATAGCCTTGATGCGCGCCACCGACCGGAAATGTTCTCCCCTAAACGCTCCCTCTTTGCGATCCCGATCTCACCCCCTTCACGCCGACGGGAGTGAGACCCAATTGCTTCCTGGACGCAGAGACTATACGGCCGTTTGCGTCACAAGCATAACGGATTTGCGCATGGCTTTCATGTTCCTACGTGAATTGGTTCAAAGCTATCGGGAACGTGATCCCGCAGCGAGATCCTCTTTGGAAGTTGTTCTATGCTACCCCGGATTGCATGCTGTCGTGTGGCACAACTTTTCGCACGGGCTGTGGAATCGACGATTCTACCTGCTTGCGCGATTTTCCTCGCATCTGGCGCGCTGGTTTACCGGTATCGAAATCCATCCTGCTGCAAAACTCGGTCGCCGTTTTGTGATTGATCATGGCATGGGTGTCGTGATCGGTGAAACCGCCGAGGTCGGCGATGATTGCTATTTTTATCATCAGGTAACTCTCGGCGTCGCCCGCACCATGGGCGGCAAGCGCCATCCCAGCATCGGCAACAACGTGATCATCGGGGCCGGCGCAAAAGTACTCGGGCCGATCAGCGTGGGCGATAATGCGCGTATCGGTTCGAACGCCGTCGTGGTCGATTCCGTCCCCAACGACACCACAGTCGTCGGTATCCCGGCACGCCCCGTGGACCGCCATCTCACGCGGCGTCAGCCCATGTTCGATCCGTACGGAATGCCGTGCGACGACAGCCTCGATCCTCTGCTGCGCGACCTTGAGGGGCTGCGAACCGAGCTCGCGGAGTTGGAAGCCAGGGTCGCCCGTACCAGCGGATCGGCTGCGGCCCACCCGCGCCCGGCGGCAGCCGACTGACGGCGCCATAACTCAGATTGCCCGGCCGATGCGCCATTATCTCGATGCCAACGCCACCGAACCCTTGCGACCAGCCGCGCGTGACGCAATGCTCGCCACACTGGCGGCAACCGGCAATCCTGCCTCGGTCCATCGGGAGGGCCGCGCCGCCCGACACATCCTGGAACATGCACGCGAGCGCATAGCCGGCTGCTATGGCGCCCGACCCGAGCATGTCGTGTTCACATCCGGTGCCACCGAGGCCAATGCCCTCGCCCTGCATGCGTTGCGCGGAACCCGCACGCTCATCATCGGCGCCACCGAGCACGACTCGATTCGCGCCAACGCGCCGGAAGCGCAGCTCCTGCCGGTTGACCAGCGTGGTGTAGCCGACATCGCTGCGCTCGAGGCGATGCTGGCAGACGGACCAGCGCTCGTCGCGCTGATGATGGCGAATAACGAGACCGGGACGTTGCAGCCGGTGGCTGATGCGGCTCGCCTATGCAGGCGATATGGCGGGCGATTGCACGTGGATGCGGTGCAGGCTGCAGGACGTATTCCGGTCGATCTGGAGGCACTCGGCGCGCACAGCTTGGCGTTGTCATCGCACAAGGTTGGCGGCCCACAGGGTGCAGGCGCTCTCCTGTTCGCGCCGGACGCTGTGGTCGCACAGGACGCTCCGGTCGCACCGGTCGCACCGGACGCTCCGGCGGTTTTGGCTGATCGAGCGCTGATTGCCGGCGGCGGCCAGGAAAGAGGCTGGCGAGGCGGCACGCCGGGACTTGCCGGCCATCGCCGGATTCGCCGCGGCAGCTGAGACTGCGCGGGGTGCAACCACGCTCGGCGTGCTGCGCGACGCGATAGAACGTGCAGCTATTCGCCACGGCGCCATCATCTGCGGTGCCGGCGCGCCGCGGCTTTCCAACACGACCTGCCTGGCGCTGCCCGGAATTCGCGCCGACGCGCAAGTGATCGCGCTCGATCTGGACGGCATCGCCGTCAGCGCGGGTGCCGCCTGCAGCTCCGGCAAGGTCACGACGAGTCACGTACTGGCGGCCATGCGACTCGGCGAACTCGCCGGCCAGGCGATCCGCGTCTCCCTGCCGTGGAACGTGACGGAGGCGGCGATCGATGCCTTCGCGCTTGCATACGGACGTATGGCCACCCGCCTGCGCGACGCATTGCTCACCCCGGTAGCGATGCCGGCCGCGTGATCCCACATCCGGTCATCATGCCGGCCTCCGATCCTCCTCCATCACCTAATCGCCCGGTCTATCTGGACAACCAGGCGACGACCCGCTGCGACCCCCGCGTTGTCGCAGCCATGCTGCCGTTCTTTTCCGAGCAGTACGGCAACCCCCACAGCGTCGAACACATCATGGGCACCGCGGCGGAAACCGCGGTTGAAATCGCGCGCGCGCAGGTGGCCGCGCTGATTGGCGCGGAGCCGCGGGAGATCGTGTTCACCTCTGGGGCGACCGAAAGCAACAACATCGCCATCAAGGGGGCGGCCCGTTACGCCACCCGTACCGGCGACTCCCGTCGCCGCATCATTACCGCCGCGACCGAGCACAAATGCGTCCTGGAATCCGTCGCCGATCTGGCTGCGGAAGGCTTCGAGCCCGTGTCCCTGCCGGTCCAGCCGGACGGTCTGATCGATCCGGATGTCCTGCGGGACGCCTTGTCCACACCGACGCTACTGGTCAGCATCATGACGGTGAATAACGAGACCGGCGTCATTCAGGACATCCCGGCGCTGGCGGCGGTCACCAAGGAAGCCGGCGCGCTGTTCCACACCGACGCTGCGCAGGCGGTCGGCAAGGTGCCGCTGGACGTCAGCGCCTGGCGGATCGATCTTCTCTCGGTCAGCGGGCACAAGCTGTATGGTCCTAAGGGCGTGGGCGCCCTTTACGTGCGCCGGCGGCCGCGCGTACGGCTGGCGCCGCTGTTCTCCGGCGGCGGGCAGGAACGCGGACTACGGTCCGGAACCCTTCCGGCGCCGCTGATCGTCGGATTTGGGGAGGCGTGCCGTCTGGCCGCGGCGGAAATGGAGGCCGAGGCGGCGCGCATTGGCGATTTGCGTGACCGCCTGCTGGCGCGGCTGAACCAGGCAATTCCCGGGCTGCGCCTGAACGGCAGCGCTGCTGCGCGCATCCCCGGCAATCTCAATCTGACATTCCCGATTGCGGAGGCGGTCGAGATGATGGCCCGGATACCGATGCTGTGCGTCTCCACCGGGTCGGCCTGCTCCTCGGCCGAGCTGGAGCCTTCCTATGTGCTGCGCGCCCTGGGACTGAGCGACGAAGCCGCGGCCCGCAGCTTGCGTATCGGGATCGGACGCTTTACCTCGCCCGCCGACATCGACTACGCCGCCGCTGCGCTTGCCGCGGCGCACGCCGGGGCGGCGACTCCGGGCTGAACGGAACTGCTATGCCCAGAATGACCTTTATCGAGCGCGACGGGACACGCCGCGAGGTGGATGCGCCGCTCGGCCTTTCGGTGCTTGAGATCGCCCACAAATACGGGATCGATATCGAGGGCGCGTGTGAAGGCTCGCTCGCCTGCTCGACCTGCCACGTCATTGTGGAACCGGCCTGGTTCAAACGTCTTGCCGATCCAACCGAAGACGAGGAAGACATGCTCGATCTGGCCTTTGGCCTGACTGAAACATCCCGCCTCGGCTGCCAGATCGTGATGACGGAGAAGCTGGACGGGCTCGTGGTCAAGCTGCCGCCAGGCAGCCGCAATCTGCTGAACGAATAAGGCGATGCGTATCGTCGTCGCGATGTCGGGCGGCGTGGACAGCTCGGTGGTTGCTGGCCTGCTGCACGAAGCGGGGCACGAGGTGATCGGGGTCACCCTGCAGCTTTACGATCACGGTGCCGCGTCGGGGCGTAAAGGGGCCTGCTGCGCCGGCCAGGATATCCACGACGCAAGACGGGTCGCCGATCATCTCGGCATCCCGCACTACGTAATCGACGCCGAAGCCCGCTTCGCCCGCGCCGTCATCGACGATTTCGCCGCCAGCTACGCGGCGGGCGAGACACCGGTCCCTTGCATACGTTGCAACCAGTCCGTGAAATTCGCCGACCTCACGGCGCTGGCGCGCGGACTTGGGGCCGAGCGGCTGGCGACCGGCCACTACGTCCGTCGCATCGACACCTCGGACGGGCCGGAGCTGCACCGCGCCCGCGACCCTGCCCGCGACCAGAGCTGGTTCCTGTTCGCGACCACCCGCACACAGCTCGCGTTCTGCCTGTTCCCGCTCGGTGACATGCCGGACAAATCCACCGTGCGATGTGAAGCCGCGCGGCTCGGTCTGCCGGTGGCTGCCAAGCCTGACAGCCAGGATATCTGTTTCGTGCCATCCGGCCATTACACGAACCTTGTGCGCCAGCTCCGTCCCGACGCTCTCGCGTCCGGCGAGATCGTGGATCGCACGGGTCGGGTACTCGGGCGGCACGAGGGAATTGCCAACTATACAGTCGGGCAGGCGCGACGCCTGGGACAGGCCGCTTCCGGCGGTATGGTGGTTCAGGCGCTGGACGCCGGGCGGCGGCGCGTCATCGTCGGTCCTCGTACCGACGGAATCCGGATCGTCGCATTGCGGGAGGTGAACTGGCTGGCGCACCAGCCGCCGCGCGCGACCCGTTGCTCCGCCCGGCTGCGCGCCCGCGAGTCGCCACAACCCGCGAGCGCCGCGCCTGACGGTGCTGGAATGACGGTGTATCTGGACAGGCCTGCACTGCCCGCTCCGGGCCAGGCTTGCGTCCTGTACGACGGGGATCGCGTTCTCGGGGGCGGCTTCATCACCGCGCCGGTGGTTGACGGGACGGATCGGGCGGCACTATCTCCTGCCTCTCCGGGGTTGGATGGCGGCGTAGCTCAGCGGTAGAGCAGGGGAATCATAATCCCTTGGTCGGTGGTTCAAATCCGCCCGCCGCTACCAATCCTGACATGCTGAAAATAAAGCATAATACCAGCGACGGAACGAATAGACCCGCCCGCCGTCATTCCCGCGCAAAGCGGGAATCCAGCGACTGTCCGTGCAGACCACGGGGTCGCATGGATGTCCGCCTGCGCGACGCCTGCGCGGGCATGAGGAGGGGAGAGTCAGCGTCTCGGACGGTTGGCATAAGTTGAAGGTTCCTCTGGTTCCTCCGCCCGGAAGATCAGCGGGTGGACACCTCCAGGGCGCAAGATTGCCTTGCTGCGTCTCTCCCTGTTCGGGCCGCGACTTGGAGCGGTCTGTCAGACCTTATCGATAGCGACATTCGCAACTATCTGAGCGGGACGGCGCATCACCACCAGCTTCGGGCAGAAGCTTTGCACGGTCTCGCCGTGCTGGTTCAGCGTGAGACAGCGCACCTGCACCATGCCGCGGTCGGGGCGGGAGCGGGACGGAACGATGTCCAGGATCTCCGTTTCGACGTGCAGCGTATCGCCGGGATGGACCGGCTTGAGCCAGAGGAGTTCGCCGCCGGTGCCGATGATGCCGCCGGCCAACGGCAGCCCTCCGCCGACCAGCAGCCGCATGCTGATCGCAGCGGTGTGCCAGCCGCTGGCTGCCAGGCCACCGAACAGCGACTGGCTGGCGGCGGCATCGTCCAGGTGAAACGGCTGCGGGTCCCATCGGCTGGCGAAATCGCGGATATCCGCGGCGGTTAGCCCTGCCGTTTCGCTACGGAAGTGCTGACCGACATGCAGATCTTCGAGGTAGAGCTGGGACATTCGATTGTACCCGCGGTGGGTGGGCGACGGCCGGTGGCGCCGTGGCGCGGGTCGACGTTAAAAAAGCGTCAAAAGAACACTGTCGTTAGTGCGCCGTATGCCTCAGGTTGGGTGGGTTTAGGAAACGGCGTTAAGTACATGATCGAGTTGCCGATCAAGAGAGCCGTCACGAAGGGCATTTGGGGCCTGAACGGGCTGTTTTCCTCGTCGGCGAGGGGAGATGATCGGCCCGAATTTTACGATATCGACCGAACTTATTCCGCGCTGCAATTTTCGATCGGAACTGTCCCGTCATCCGCGCCGAAATGGAAGGCGTTCTCAGTTATGAGGATCGGATTCCCCGCTATCACGATCTCGCCGTGAGCGAGCAATACATTTCGGGGACTGTCGATCCGGACAAGAACTGGCGGGTTTTCATGCTGCATTCGATGGTCGGCGTTCCCAAAGCCAACCCGGCGAAGTGACCGCGGGTCTATACCAAAAGCAAGCATATCCGCGTGGTGCTGATCGAGGACTTTCCTGCGCCCGATGCGACCACGGTTTCGAATCTATCACGCCCCAAGCTTCCGATCCGACCCGCTGAGCGGCGCCAGCGATCCGCGGTCGGCACGGATGGCTGCGAGCACGGCGTCGGGCGTGATCCGTGCCATGCCATCCTGCAGCGACACGCGACTGTCCAGCGGCAGGATCGGTACGATCCGGCTGGCATGATGGAACGGCGGCACCGCCCCGAACAGGCCGTAGCTGCGCAGCCCGACCGCGGCGGCGAGATTCAATACACCAGTGTCGTTGCCGACGTAGAATGCCGAATCGGCGGCCAGCGCCGCCAGCTCTGGAAGCGTCCAGGCGATTGCAGGGATAATTTCGGCCACCTCAGCGATGCGGGTGCGGATCTCTGCCGCCAGGGTGGCCTCGGCAACGCCTCCCGCCAGGACGAATCGGTGCCAACCGGCTTGCGCCAGCCCGAGGGCCAGCGCAACAAAGCGGTCGGCGCCCCATTGCTTGTACGGCTCGGAGCTGCCGATCCCGAATAGCACCACGCCGCCATCCGACGGGCCGAGGCGTTCGCGCACGGCGCGGCGGGCGCGGGGGCTGATTGCCAGTCTTGGTTCCGGATCGGCCAGGGGAATGTCGGCTGCGGCGAGCCAGGCGGTGGCCTGGTCGTAAGGGTGCAGACCCAGCGAGGCGTTGGGAAGGAATGGCGGGCGGTTGAGGAACGGGCGCTGGGTGGGGAAGCCGTAGCCGTACCGTTCCTTGATGCCGGCAGCCAGCATCAGGGACGCCAGGGTGCGGCTGTGGTGCAGCAGGATTGCGCGATGCAGGCGGCGGGCGCGCAGTGCGGCAACCAGACGCAGCAGCCCGACCGGGCCGTCATGGCGACCGGTGCGGTTCTCCGGATTACGGTCCATCCACAGCACCTCCGCCACGGTGCTTTCGGCGGCAAACAACTGGTCGGCGGCGGACCGTGGCTTGGCGACCAGAACCACCGCGGCGCCCCAACGCGTCGCCAGCGCCCGAATATGCGGCAGGTGCCAGATCATGTCGCCGATACCGGGCAGCGGCTGGATCACGGCGGTGCGGTCAGGGTCGCTCAGCGACAGGCTCCGGGATGTGCTCGGTTCGACCGGCAAATGTGGCAGGCGCGGGCGTAACCGGCCAGCGGGCCTCTGCCAAGGCCCAGCCGAGCAGCACGAACAGCCAGCCGCCCATCGGCATATTGACGAAATCGCTGGTAGAGGCGAGCGGCCAGAGCTGAACCAGCACGCTGGCGAACAGCGCGACACGGAGCGGCGCGGGGTGTCGCCACAGGCCACGGGCGAGCGGCGCCAGCCAGGCCAGCACGGTGGCGCAGAACAGCAGCAGGCCCGGGAAGCCGCCGTCGTCGAGCGCCTGGGCGTAGAAATTATGCGGATGCGCGGCACAGATATCGGCGCCTCCGCCCTCTGGTTGGCGGCCGTCGAAGCTGGGTCCGAAATAGCGCGGCATCGGGCAGCCGGTGCGAAAGCCGTCGAAGCCGCGGCCGACCAGCGGACGCGCCTGCCCGATATGCCACGCGCGGGCGTAGAGCTGGCCGTACTGGCTGGTGGGGAACGACTCCATCTGCTGGCTGAATTTCAGCACCAGCCGGTGATAGGTGGGCGGCGACAGAATGGCCGACGTGCCGACCAGGACCAACCCGGCAAGCCCGGCCGTGATCACCGCGGGCCGCAGCCGCGGCAGCAGGATGGCCGCCACCACCAGGCCGAGCCCGGTCAGCATCAGGGGCATGCGCTGACCGATCAGCACCATGATCAGCACGGCAGCCAGCAGCAACGCATAGGCGCCGACGCTGGCAGCCCAGCGGCGGCGATCGAGCAGCCAGGCGGCGAACGGAAGGATCGCGGGGAACAGGATGCGAGACAGCGGTGGACCGGCGCGGGGTTTGCGGAACGGGCCGGTCAGCTCGCCATCGCCGCCGCGCGGGTAGCCGAGCAGGTTGCGCCCGGTGAGCAATTGCTGGAGCGATTCCAGGGCGATCCATGCCGCGGCGGCGGCGACGATCCAGAACAGCCAGCGACGCACGCTGGCGGGGCGGAGAATCCAGTGCTCCAGCGCGGCGGCGAACAGCAGGAAGCGGACAACGGCGACGGATTCGACAAGTGAATGAGCACCTCCCGGGCCGAGACCGAGCGCCGGGACCGGCAGTGAGCAGAACGTGACCCATGCCCACCAGGCGAGCGCGACCGGGATCCAGGCGGTTCGGAGCCAACGCCAGTCACGCAGCATTGCGGCGCGGACGAGGAAGCAGAGGCCGGTAAGGGCGATAGTCCCCTCGGCCGCGCTCGGCGCGTGCAGCAACAGGACTGGCGTCGCCAGGCCGGCGACCACACCGATGCGATCGAGCAGGGGCAGGACGTGTTGCCGCGATGACGTCCTGGGCAGGATTGTTTCAGTCATCCCGAATTACGGCACAATGCGCGACTGAGCGGGGATCAAGCCCGGTGACCCATCGGGTTTCGTCGCGCTTCGCCAGGGGCTCCCATTGTCGCGGGAAGGGCGAGCCGAGCCTGTCGTTTCATGGCGAGTGCGAGGCCAGCATCCATCTACAGTGCGGCGCGGATCAGCGCGAAGGCCCGCTCGACCGTGGCAGCCCGGATCAGGGTGCGGTCGCCGGGAAAAATATGGCGTTCTGTGACCGTTGGACTATCGCGGCGGGCAAGGCCGAACCAGACCAGTCCGACCGGTTTGGCCGTGCTGCCGCCGCCCGGCCCGGCCACGCCCGTTACCGACACCACGATATCGGCCGGCGAGTGCGCGACGCCACCTTCCGCCATCCGACGCGCCACCGGCTCGCTGACCGCGCCATGCTCAGCAATCAGCGTCGGCGGAACGCCGACCAGCTCGGCTCTTGGCTTCATTGGAGTAGGTGACGAAGCCGCGTTCGACCACGTCGGACGAGCCGGGTATCGCCGTCAGCACCGCGGCAATCAGCCCGCCGGTGCAGCTTTCCACTGTCGCCAGCTTCACCCCGCGGGCGCGGCATTCCTGCAACAGCGTCGCGGCGGTTTGCAGCAGGGCGGGCTCGATCAGGGTCATGCAGCGAGTATGCTGCGGCACGCAGATGCGGTGCCAGCCGCCCGCCGATTAGCTGGAGCCGGCGGGCTTTGGAGAGCCGGCAACCGCCGATTTTGCCCGCCCCTGTGCGCCGGCCGCGCTTGCCGTGGCGAGCCTGCAGGGGTTTGCTGCCGTTCCCCCTGATCGGCGAAACGATCGGGGAATTCGCCGTAGTTTTCCTGGATTTCGGCTTCCTCAACGCCCTCTGGCTGGCCCGATAGCATGGTGGGATGGGTCTCGGGATTGGGCAGCAGGCCGGAGCCCGCGCTGTCCTCCATCGCGACCAGTTCGCGCGCGCGTTCCCAGATATCCGCGTCGCGCCCGTGCGGAGAGCCGTCTGCCTGCCACAGATGGTAGGCCCGCTCGCGGATGCGCTGTTCGTGTTCGGGTGTGTCGATCAACGGGTTGTCGGCCATCGAAGCCTCGCCTCCTGGGGGTAGCGCAGTGAAGAGCGCCTGAACATCCCTCGGGGTTGCGAGTCCCTGCCAGATCACGATTTGCTGCGATGCAGCAAATATCCGATCAGGAGGTGCCAATATTGCGTTGCCTGCCCCTTACGACGGAGCGGAATTTGTGACAGATCAGCTACTTGAAACGCGTTGTTGCATCTCGCTCGGACTTCAGGGTGGCGGCTCGTTCGGTGCCTTCACCTGGGGCGTGCTGGACCGGCTGCTGGAGGCGGAGGACGGCCCTGGACATGATCAGCGGGGCGAGCGCCGGGGCGGTGAACGCGGTGTTGCTGGCCGACGGCCTGATCGAGGGTGGGCGTCCCGGTGCGCGCGCTCGGCTGCGGCAATTCTGGCAGCCGGGTCGGCGCGGGCGGGTTCGCCATCGGGCCGATGGCGTCGTGGAGCCTGGAGGCGCTGAGTGGGCCGGATGGGCTCGCCGTTTCAGCTCAATCCGCTGGGGCTGAACCCGTTGCGCGACCTGCTGGCCGAGATGGTGGATTTCGCGCGGCTGCGGGCGGAGTCTGCCGGTACGGCTGCTGATTGCCGCGACCCGGGTGCGGGACGGGCATGCGCGGCTGTTCCGGGAAGACGAGATGACGCTGGACGCGGTGCTGGCCTCGGCCTGCCTGCCGTTCCTGCACCACGCCGTGCAGATCGAGGGGGAGGCGTACTGGGACGGCGGCTACAGCGCCAATCCGCCGTTGCGGCAATTGGTGGTCGATACGGAGGCGGAGGATATCCTGCTGGTGCGGCTGGTGCCGGAGCTGCATGAGAGCGTGCCGCATCTCTCGCACGAGATTTCCGAGCGCGTGCGGGAGATCGGGTTCAACGCATCGCTGCTGCGCGAGCAGGAGGCGGTGGAGGATTTGCGCCGGGCCTGCGAGGCGGCGGCGGATGTTCCGGTCGGAGCTGTGCCGCAAGCTGGACGCGCTGCGGTTCCATCGAGATCGCGGCGCCCGAGGTGATCGGGGACCTGGCGCAGGAGAGCGCACTGGATACGTCGTGGCCGTTTTTGCAGCGGCTGTGCGACGGTGGGCGGGCGGCGGCGGAACAGTGGCTTGAGGGGAAGGGGTAGGCGCGTGACGCGATCGGGGTCGCACAGGCTCACGCCCCGGCCGGGGCGAGCGGCAGATCGGGGGTCCATGGCCGCGACTGCTCGCGCCGCCGGTATCCAGGGCCGTTGCCCCCGCACGTCCCGGTCCGTGACCACGCGCGCGCCGGCGGCTTCCAGCCAGATCGCGGCTGCGCCATCCCGCAGCAGCATGCCCGATCGACCGTTGGAACCCCGTGGCACGCCGTGCCGCGCTCCCATCCCAGCGTGACCAGCACCGACAGCGCGCAATCCGTCGCCTTGCCGTTGCGCAGCAGCAGCCCCCCAGGCCCTGGTCCAATCTGGATTGTGCATGCATCCGCCGTGCACGCGATCGCGCCATCGGCGACCTGCCCGACCTGCGGCAGTCGCATCGGCGGGCCGTCCGCCCAGTATTGTCGCCACGCATCGCGGGTGAATTTCGATGCCCCCGCCTTGCGCTCCACGAACATTCCGGCCGGCGTGCGCACCCCGACCATCCGTGCATCGGCGGAAACCAGCAGGTCCGGCGGCCGGACGATTGCAGGAGAAACCAACCCGGCCGCCAGCACAACAGCGCCGGCCAGCCGGATCCGCCCGCGCCACAGTCCCAGCCACGCCATCCCGAGCCCGACCAGCGCCAGTCCCCAGGCGGGCATATGCGGCACGTCCAACGTCGCCCGGGGCAGCGCCGCGGTGGTGCGCGCCACCCACAGGATCGCATCCAGGCCCCATCCCATCGGCACCAGCGCCACCCGCTCCAGCCCGAGCGGCATCAGCAGCAGCCCGATCAAGCCCGGCCGGCATCACCCACAGCGCCGTCAGTGGCACCGCGATCATGTTGGCGGGAATGAAATAGAGCTGGATGCGCCCGAAATGGTAGGCGCCGAACGGCGCCGACGCGGTACCGGCGAGCGCGGAGGTCAACGCCAGCGCCGCCAGATGCAGCAGCCCCCGCCGCCACCGCGCGCCGTCGCCATACAGGGCATGCAGGTGCGGGCGCAGCGCCTCATATCCGGCGATCAGCGCCAGCACCGCGGCAAAGCTCATCTGAAACGATACGCCGGGAACCTGCTGCGGCTCGACCAGGATCAACACCGCCGCCGCCACCGCCAGCCCGCGCAATGAAACCACCCGCCGCCCGGTCAGCACCGCCAGCGTGAACAGGCCGGCCATGGCGAAGCTGCGGATGATCGGCACATGCATGCCGGTCAGCACCATGTACAGCCCGCCGGCAATCAGCGCGACCACGGCGGCGATCTGCTTGGTCGGCCAGCGCAACGCGGTGTGCTCCCACAGCACCAGCACAAGCCTGGTGGCGCCGAAAGCCAGCCCCATGACAATGCCGATATGCAGCCCCGCCACCGCGAGCAGATGCGCCAGCCCGGAGGCGCGGAATGCCTCGCGATCGGCCTCCGGGATGGCCGACGGCACGCCGGTCAGCAGCGTGGCTGCCGACTGCCCCCGGCGCGCCCGGCAGAACCGCCTGGTAGCGGCGGGCGATCGTCTCCCGCAGCGCCTGCAGCCAGCCGGCGAAGCCGGTTACCGGGTGCCGGGCGATCAGCTCCGCCGGCCCGAGGGCGAACCCGTACGCCGCCAAGCCGCTGTAGAAGGCGTCCCGCTGCAAGTCCCAGGCGCCGGGATAGGCAGGCGGCGACGGCGCCTGCACCAGGGCACGGACGCCGATGCGGTCGCCCGCCTCGATCGGGGTCGGGGTCCTGGTTGCGCAGCCGCACCCGGATAGCCCGGCGCAGCGCCCCGCCGGGGTCCAGCCGAACCTGGTCGCAGCGTAATCCGGCGGCCTTCCGGCAGCATCTCCACGCCACTGACCACGCCACTGACCTGCACCGCCTGACGCGGCAGCACCTCCAGCGGCGGCGCGCGGGCGGTCGCCAGTTGCGCGGCACCGAATCCCACGTCGCCGCGACGACGGGCGCCAGCAGCATCCGCACCCATCCCCGCGCGACGACGGATGCCAAGCGCGGTGGGGGTGCCGATTGCTGCAGCCGCCCACAAGGGTGGCTCGAACCGGAGAGAGAAATACAACAGCGTGCCGGCGCCCATGAACACCGGCAGCCAGAGCGCAAACCGGCCCTGCTGCGCGGCCAGGACATGCTGCACGAGCCGCCTCCTAGAGCAACATCAGCCTGGCTGGAATCGCGGGAGCGATCTTAGGCTGATGAAATTGCTCGCGAAATATGAGCTAGGGCGGGTTCACCCAGGGTGAAACCGCTCTGGTCCAGGCTGCGCCGCTCTGTCTCTACAGGCCGTTAACTTCGGTGCCCGGATCAGCCCATCGCTGCAGCCCTGCCGGCCAGTTCGGGCAGCAGTGGCAGCAAGATCCCCAAATCCCGCTCCGCGATGCAGACCAGGTATTGCAGCGCCGCTGGCGTTTCGTCCGGCGCTTCCGGCAGCGGCAGCCCGTCGGGCCCAAGGGGCAGCGCCGCCAACCCCAGGCCGCTGTATACGCTCAGCAACTCCGGCCCGGCTGCCCATACGGCCGGATCCAGCCCCTCCTGCCGCGCCAGGTCGCGCATCCGCCAGATCGCGGAGACCCGATCGCCTTCCGCCCCGGCCGGATCGCCGAGGGCCAGCAGCACCCGCCCAACCCGCCGGAATCCGATTGCGGCGCGTTCCGATTCTCCCCACACCACGCCTTCCACGCCGGGCGGCGGCTGCATGCCCAGGCTGGCCAGCCGCGCCCGCTCCACCGCATCCCACCGGTGCCACGACACCCGGCTCGGCCGCACCAGGAACCAGACCGCAAACAGCGCCAATGCGACCGTCAATCCGACGCTGGCGCGCAGCCCCCAGGGCATCTGGCCCGACAAAATGATCTCCCACCACGCATTGTTCGGCACGCCATGCACACGGCGGCGGAAGCCGGCCAGCGCCAGCACGCACACGACCAAGGCCAGCAGCGAGATCGCCGTGGAAGGTTCGAGTGGCCCGCTCAGCAATCGTGCATGACGGTAGAAGCAGCTGCGGAACGGCATCAGCAGGGTCGCCGACAACACCAGCACCGCGGCAATCCACACATGCTCGCGCTCGGCCAGGATAAAAGCCGCCCCGCTCACCAGCAGCAGCAGCGTCAGTCCCCAGGCGAGATTGACCCGATGGATCAGCCCGATAACCAGAACGACCAGCCCGGCGCCGATCAACGAGGGCACGAACTGGCCGGCGCGGACAGCGAAATCCGCCAGGTCCGGATCAGCCCAGGACAAGTCCGGATGTCGCGGCGACAGCAACCCCACGCCCAGCAGCAAAATGCCGGACAGCGTCACCGCGCCGGTGCTCGCCGCCACCGCAAAGTCCGGCTCGCTCCATCGGCCGACCGCGGCCACCCCGCTGATCCGCCCGATGCGTCCCATCAGCACGCCGCCGCGCAGCACCATCTCGTTGGCGGCGAACAGGCAGCCGGCCAGGAACAGCGGGATGACGTAGTAATACAGCCGGAATACCACGATCGCCGCGACGATGCGGGGCGCCGGCAGGAAAGGTGCCAGCCCGAACAGCAGTGCGCTGTCGAACACGCCGAGCCCGCCCGGCAGGTTGGCGGCCAGACCCGCAGTGTATGAACCGACATAGACGCCGAGAAACACCAGCCAGGTCAGCCGCGACGCGTGCGGCAGCAGCACCCAGAAGATCGAGGCCGTGATGGCGACATCGGCGGTGGCGAGCGCCACCTGCACGATGCCATCCGCCAGCCGGGCAGTTCCGTCACGTGGCCGAACACCCGCACGGTGCCGAACACGCGCGCCAGGATCACATACGCCGCAACGATCGCCCACAGCAGCGCGGCAACCGCGTAGAGCAGCCAGCGCGGCAGGTGCTCACCGAAGAACGGCACCGAGCGCGGTTCGATGAACAGGATGGTCCCGCCCAGCACCATGCCGCCCAGGCCGAACGTCAGGCTGCAGAATGCCACGATCTTGGCGATCTGCACCGGTGTGAGGCCCCAATGGGCGTACAGCCGATACCGTACCGCCGCCCCTGACACCGCCGAGAATCCCAGATTGTGCGACAGCGCGTAGGCACAAAACGAGGCGAACGCTACCCGCCCGTACGGCACTTTGTGCCCCGCATAGATGGTGCCCAGGCGGTCGTAGATCGTGAGCACGGCATAAGACAACACCGTGAACGCGAACGACAGGCCCAGCGCCCAGGGCGGGATCGCTCCCAGCGCGTGGCCGATGTCATCCAGCCGCAGGTGCCGGAACGCGCGCTGCGCCGCATAGATCGCGCCGAACAGGAGAACGACCCCGAGCAGCGCCGGCAAGTGGCGCAAGGCAACCCGCAGCTTCACGGCCTTCGCGCCGGCTGTCATCCGCTCACGCCGCGTCGGCCGGCCGGGAAAGCGCCGCTTCGATCAGGCCGATCGTCTCGGAAACGCCGTACAGGGCGACGAACCCCCCGAAACGCGGCCCTTCCTGCTGCCCGAGCAGAACCTGATAAAGGCAGGCGAACCACGCGCGCAGCTCCGGGAAGGGGTGCCGTTTGCCGACCTCGTACACCACCGTCTGCAACGCATCGGTATCCGCCTCCGGTGCCATGCCGCGCAGCGTTTCCGCCAGGTCGGCGAGGGCGGCGCGTTCCATCTCCGTCGGGTGGCGGTAGTGTTTCGCCGGACGGACGAAGTCGCGGTAATAGGCGATGGCGTGGCCGACCAGGCTGTCCAGGAACGGGTTGCGTCCGGTGATGCCTCGGGCGCGTAGCGGCGAATGAAGCCCCATAGCAGGTCCGGCGTTTCCGCGTTCACGACGCTGGCGAGGTTCAGCAGCATGGTGAACGAGACCGGGCTGCCGCCATGGTTCGGCAGTGCTCCGCCATGAATGTGCCAGGCTGGGTTGGTGCGCTGCTCATCTCCGGTCTGCGCCGCCAGCCGCGCGGCATTGGCCAGGTATTCGTCGGTCGCGCGCGGGATGACATCGAAGTATAGCCGCTTGGCGCGTTGCGGCTGGTTGTACATGAACTGCGCCAGCGATTGCGGCGGCCCATAGCGCAGCCATTCCTGCACCGAAAGTCCGTTGCCCTTCGACTTGCTGATCTTCTGGGCGTGCTCGTCCAGGAACAGCTCGTAGGTGAACCCGTCGGGCGGCGGCGCACCGAGAATGCGGCAGATCCGGCTCGACAGCCGCACCGAATCGATCAGGTCCTTGCCCGACATCTCGTAATCGATGCCGAGCGCGAACCAGCGCATCGCCCAGTCGGCCTTCCATTGCAGCTTGCAACTGCCGCGAGGTCACACTGGTTTCAAACGTTTCGCCGGTACCGGGATCACGCCAGACAACAGTAGCCGGCGGCGGGATCATGGCGCTCCATCGGCACCTGCATCACCTGGCCAGTCCGTGGATGCAGTCGGCAGGATGGGCGAATAGGTGGCGCGCCGCTCCGGACCCAGGGTCGGCAGGATCACCGCCATCACCTGCTCATAGCACTCCAGCACGCGGATCAGGGCGGCATCGAACCGGCCGGCGGCGTAGTAGTCGGTGGACGAGGCAAACTCATACTCAAATCCGAACGAATCCAGGAACGCCCGCAACTGCGCGTTGTTGTGCGCGCCGAAACTTTCATGCGTTCCGAACGGGTCGGGGATGCGGGTCAGCGGCTTGCCGAGATACCCGGCCAGCATGTCGCGGTTCGGCACGTTGTCCGGAACCTTGCGCAGCCCGTCCATGTCGTCGCTGAAGGCGATCAGGCGTGATGGCAGCCCGGTGAGTTCCGTAAACGCATGGCGCACCCAGCTCGTGCGGGCCACCTCCCCAAAGGTGCCGATATGCGGCAGGCCCGAGGGTCCGTAGCCGGTCTCGAACACCGCCTCACGCTTGCCGGAGCGATCCAGGCGTGTCGCGACCTTGGCCGCCTCCTCAAACGGCCAGGCCTTGGGAACTGGCATGTTACCAAATGTGTTGGACATCGGCGGCAAGCTAGTGAGCGAGGCCGGCACGGTCAATTTGACAACGCGTGCGATATTTTTGCTGCTGCAGCCTGCGCCGCAACGGCGGCTGATTTCACAGCCGGAGCCGCTTCAGTCGCAGCGCGTTGCCGATCACCGACACCGAGCTCAATGCCATCGCCAGTGCGGCCACCATCGGGTTCAGCAATATCCCGAAAGCCGGATACAGCACGCCAGCGGCGACCGGAATGCCCACGCTGTTATACAGGAATGCGAAAAACAGATTCTGCCGGATGTTGCGCATGGTCGCGCGGCTGAGCGCCACCGCCCGCACGATCCCGGCAATGTCTCCCTTTACCAGCGTCACCCCGGCGCTCTGGATCGCCACATCGGTGCCGGTGCCCATGGCGATGCCGACATCGGCCGCCGCCAGCGCCGGCGCATCGTTCACCCCGTCGCCCGCCATCGCCACCGTGCGGCCCGCGTCGCGCAACCGCTGGACGGCGTGCTGTTTGTCGGCCGGCAGCAGCTCCGCTTCCAGTTCCGTGATCGCCAGCCGGCGCGCGACCACCTCCGCCGTGGCGCGATTGTCGCCCGTCAGCATGACGATGCGCAGCCCCATCGTCCGGCAGCGTGGCCACGGCGTCCTCTGCGCCGGGCCGCAGCGGATCGGCAACCGCGATCACGCCGGCCGGGTTGCCGTCGATCGCCAGCAACAGGCTGGTGGCGCCGCTGCGGCGCTGCGTGTCCGCGATTGCGGCCAGCCCATCCACATTCACCCCGATGTCGGACATCAGCCGCGCATTGCCGAGCGCGACCCGCCGGCCATCTGCGAGCCCCGTCACCCCCTTGCCGGTCACCGAGACAAAGTCGCTCGTTTCCGGGAGTGCGAGGCCGTGTTCGGTGGCGGCGGCGATGATCGCGGCGGCCAGCGGATGCTCGCTCGCCCGCTCCAGCGCGGCCGCCGCGGCCAGCAGCTCTGGCTCCGTGAAGCCAGGCGCCGGCAGCACCGCAAGAACCTTCGGCCTGCCCTCGGTCAGCGTGCCTGTCTTGTCGAGCACGAGCGTATCGACGGTTCCAAGCCGCTCCAGCGCCTCGGCGGAGCGGATCAGCACGCCCGTCCCGGCGCCCTTGCCGACGCCGACCATGACCGACATCGGCGTGGCCAGCCCCAGCGCGCATGGGCAGGCGATGATCAGCACCGAGACCGCCGCGATCAGCGCGTAAGCCAACGAGGGCGCCGGGCCCCACACCGCCCAGCCGGCGAATGCCAGCACGGCGACTCCCATCACCGCCGGAACGAAATACCCGGCCACATGGTCGGCCACTCGCTGGATCGGCGCACGCGAGCGCTGAGCGTTCGCCACCATGGCCACGATGCGTGCCAGCATGGTTTCGGCGCCAACCTTCTCCGCCTGCATCACCAGCGAGCCGGTGCCGTTGACCGTACCGGCGATCAGCCGCTCGCCGCGCTGCTTCTCCACCGGCAGGGATTCACCGGTTATCATCGATTCGTCGACCGCGCTGCGGCCCTCCAGCACGATGCCGTCGACCGGCACCGCCTCGCCGGGCCGCACACGCAGCCGATCGCCGATGTGCACTTCGTCCAGCGAGATTGTCTCGTCGCTGCCATCGTCGCGCAGCCGCCTGGCGGTCTTCGGCGCCAGATCGAGCAGGCCGCGGATGGCGCCGCCGGTCTGCTCGCGTGCGCGCAGCTCCAGCACCTGGCCCAGTAGCACCAGCACGATGATCACCGCCGCTGGCTCGAAATACACCGCGACTGCGCCGTCCATGCCGCAGAAGCCGGCGGGGAACGCGCCTGGCACAATGGTTGCGACCACGCTGTAAATCCAGGCGACCCCGGTGCCGAGCGCGATGAGGGTGAACATGTTGAGGTGGCGGGATCGCACCGAGGCCCAGCCGCGCTGGAAGAACGGCAAGCCGGCCCAGAGCACCACCGGCGTTGCCAGCGCCAATTGCACCCATGTCGAGATAGTCGGGCGGTAGCAGTTGCAGACGGCCATGCCCCGCCATCTCCAGCACGACCACCGGGATCGCGAGCGTCAGGGCGATGCGGAACCGGCGCCGCATGTCCGATAGCTCGGGGTTCGGCGCCGGTTCAGCGGTGGGACGTTCCGGTTCCAGCGCCATGCCGCAGATCGGGCAGGTTCCCGGCCCTGGTTGCCGGATTTCCGGGTGCATCGGGCAGGTGTAGATGGCATCCACGCGCACGGTGGATGGCGATTTGGAGTCGGGTGCACGGTAGCGGGCGACGCCGTGAACGCGGTTCAGCATGCTGCCCCCTTGCGGCCCGTAACAGACCTGCACAGGATATACCCCTCAGGGGTATAGTATCAACCTCACACGCGCTGATAAGCGAAGCACGGCAGGCGGAAACCCGCAGCGGTCCGGACTACAAACCCGAAATGCATGTCGCTCGGGAGATCCCGCAACCAAAGCGGACTGATGTCGCGACACCCGCGCCGATCACGCCACGTCGAACCCAGCCACATCGGGTGTTGAAAGTTTCAGCCCCCAAATCGGCTTACGGCAGCAGCACCGTGCTGCCGGTGGTCTTCCGGGATTCCAGCGCCACGTGCGCCTCGGCCGCATTCTGCAATGGGAAGGTCTGGTTGACTTCGATCTTCACCACGCCTTTCTGCACGACGTCGAACAGATCGTTGGCCGTGGCCATCAGGTCGGCCCGCTTCGCCGTGTAGGTGGCGAGGCTCGGCCGTGTCAGATACAGGCTGCCTTTCGCCGCCAGGATGCTGATATCCACCGGCGGCACCGGCCCGGACGCACTGCCGTAGCTCACCATCAAGCCACGCGGCGCCAGGGAATCCAGGCTTGCGTTGAACGTTTCCTTGCCGACGCTGTCATAAACCACCGGCACGCCCGACCCGCCGGTGACACGCTTAACCTCGGCCACCAGCTTTTCGTAGCCAACCACCGTGTGAAGTGCGCCGTGATCATGCGCAAGCGCAGCTTTTTCGTCGCTGGAGACGACGCCGATCACGGTCGCGCCGAGATGCCTGGCCCACTGGCACAGGATCAGCCCCACTCCGCCGGCCGCGGCATGCACCACGATCGTGTCGCCGGCCTTCACCTGGTAGGTGCGGCGGATCAGGTACTGCGCGGTCATGCCTTGCAGCATCATGGCTGCGCCGGTTTTGGCATCGATGCCCGCCGGTAGCTTCACCAGCCGGTCGGCGGCGATCACACGCGTCATCGCGTAGGCGCCGAGCGCGCCGGCATAGGCCACCCGATCGCCCACCGCGACATCGGTCACGCCCGAGCCGACCCCGGTCACAACACCGGCGCCTTCCATCCCGATCGTGACCGGCAGGCTGGGCGCCTTGTACAGCCCGGTGCGGAAATACACGTCGATATAGTTCAGGCCGACCGCATCCTGCTTTACCAGCGCCTCGCCCGGTTCGGGTTCGGGGGCAGGGACGTCCTCCCACTTCATCACATCAGGGCCGCCATAGGCGTGGATGCGGATGGCCTTGGTCATGCGCTTCTCCAGATATTGTGCCTGTTACAGCAGCGTCGTCGTCTGCGTCTCCAGTGCCAGCAGAGCGCGCTTGGTCGCCAGTCCGTCGCCCCCCGAATAACCACCGATCCCGCTGCTGGCCACCACGCGATGACACGGGATGATGATCGGGATCGGGTTGGCCGCGTTGGCCTGGCCAATAGCACGCGGAGCACTGCCGAGCTCGGCAGCCAGCCTGCCGTAGCTGCGGGTTTCGCCATATGGGATGTGTCGCAGTGCCTGCCAGACGCGGCACTGAAAGCCGCTACCGCATGGCGCCAGCGGCAGCTCGAATTCGGTCAGGTCGCGGTCGAAATAGGCCAGAAGTTGCGAGCGTGCCTGGCGCAGCAACGCCGTTTCCTGCTGGTCGCTCCCCCAGCCCCAATCGATCGAGACGATCGCACCAGCGTCTTCGGAGACGCTGATATCGCCGAACGGGCTATGCAGCGAAAGCTGCGGCACTCTTTGCCTCCGGTGGCCGGCTGCGGATGCCAGACCGAGCGCCGCGGCGTGTCAAGGGCGGGTGCGCCCGTGCGCACCGACCAGGCAAATGGTAACCGCCGCGTGCAAGCGCCAGGGATGCCGGCTGGAAACGTCTCGACGCAAACGCCGAGAAGCTGCCCGGCAACGCCCCTTCTGGGCTGATTACGATCGGTACGACCCGTTGATGTCGATATACCCGTGCGTCAGGTCGCAGGTCCATGCCGTCGCCTTGCCGCGTCCCAGGCCCAGGTCGATCGCGATCTCGACCTCGCGCCCCCGCATATGCTGCACCACCGGCGTTTCGTCGTAGCCGGGTACCACGGCGCCGTCGCGCGCCATCCATACACCGCCCACCCCGACCGACAGCCGGTCGCGGTCCGCCGGCTCGCCGGCCTTGCCGACCGCCATCACAATGCGACCCCAGTTCGCGTCCTCGCCGGCGATGGCGGTCTTCACCAGCGGCGAATTCGCCACCGCCATCGCCACGCGCTTCGCCGAGCGGGCCGTGGTGGCGCCGGTGACATCGATGCGGATCAGCTTCTGTGCACCCTCGCCGTCGCGCACCACCTGCAGCGCGAGGTCGAGCAGCACTTCATTGAGTTTTTCGGCGAAGTCGTCGAGCGCCCGCCCGCCTTCCGCCGGGACGCGCGGATGCTTCGCTTCGCCGGTGGCGAGCAGCAGGACGGTGTCAGAGGTGGAGGTGTCGGAATCCACCGTGGTGCAATTGAAGCTGCGCTCCACGCCCTTGCGCAGCAGCGCGTCCAGTGCCGGCGCAGGGATTTTGGCGTCAGTGGCGACGAAGCACAGCATCGTGGCCATGTCGGGCGCGATCATGCCGCTGCCCTTGGCGATGCCGTTGATCCGCACTTCCGCGTCGCCGATCGTGGCCAGCCGCGTTGCGCCTTTCGGGAATGTGTCGGTGGTCATGATGCCGCGCGCCGCGTCGGCCCAGCCATCCTCGCGCAGCTCGGCATGCAGCGCCGGCAACGCGGCCACCAGCTTTTCGTGTGGCAGCACTTCGCCGATCACGCCGGTGGAGGCGATGAACACCTGCTTCGGTGGACAGCTCACCAGTTCGGCGGCGGCCGCGGCAGTCGCGGCGCATGTCTCGCGTCCGGCGCGGCCGGTAAAGACGTTGGCGTTCCCTGCATTCACCACCACTGCGCGCGCCCGGCCGCTCTTCAGCGCGGCGCGGCACCAATCGACCGGGGCGCCGGGGCACTGGTTGCTGGTGAACACGCCGGCGACTGTGGTGCCGGCGGCGAACTCCATCATCACCAGGTCGGTCCGGTTGCGGTATCGTATGCCGGCCTCCGCCGCGCCGAGCCGCACCCCGGCGACCGGCGGCAATTCAGGAAGTTGCACCGCAAGTGGCGATACCTGCATATCCATCTCGCGTCCTCCGGTCTGCCGGTCAGTTCTTGCCGGCGTAGCTCTTCGCCATTCCCTCCGCCGGCTCTGCCTGCGGGCCGAACGGCATGATCGGGTAGCGCAGCCCGGCCTTGGACAGGCCCTGCAATCCGATCACGCGCGCGCTGCAGATCCTCGGGCGGGCAGGCCATCAGCATCTCGTCGTCGGCCACCGCGCCGTAGCGGCGCTCGGCGTAGCACGGGATCGACAGGCTGACCTCCCGCGTCTTCAGCGCATGGCCCCAGCTATCGGCGCAGGCGCTCTCGCCGGTGATGCTGAAATCGTAGCGACGGTAGTTGCGCCATTGCAGGCCGTTGATGAACAGGATCATCTGCGCCGGATTGGCGTAGAACAGGCAGATGTCCGGCGGATCGAGCCGCGCCGATGCGCAACGGCGATGCCACCATGCCGTGATAGCGCCCCGGGCGGCACGCGCGGCATCTGCGCCTGGTGCGCCGCCGCCGCCTCGCGGTTCTCGAACCACACGCCCTCCATCTTGCGGCCGGAGGTGTAGATCTCACCCGGCGCGTCCAGCCCGATCACGCTGGAACAGCTCGAGAAAGCGGGGACGTTCTCGGTGGTGATGCCCAGCGTGAAGCCCGCCATGCGCGCCTGCGTCACCAGCTGGCAGGTGGAGAAGGTCTTGCCTTTGGGCGGGCGACGGAGGCCGGGCACGCTCGCCATCTCGTCCAGGTCCTCGAACAGCTTCATGCCGATCGGGAAGGTGCGCAGGCGTAGCAACTGGTAGAGCTGCTCGGCCAACTCGGCGATGGCGCCTGCCGTCCAGCGGAGGCGCGTCGGTGCCCGGCAGCGCGTCGGTCATCCGGTTTCCTCCTTGATCGCGTGTGGCCAAGCCGGGGCGGAGGAGACTGTATCCGGCGGCAGAGTGTCAATCTGGGGGGCGATAGGGCGAGTGGGATTTCAGGTTCCGATAACCCTTGACGAAAGCCGCCCCCTATCTTCTGTTCCGAATTTGAATTCGAGACGATATCCATCATCGCCAGCCTTGCCCAATCCTCCCGCATCGCGGTCACCTGCGGCGTCCGGGTGGTTCGTGCCGCCGCCCATGTGCGGGAGGAATGGATGCAGATCGGGTTCAACCTGCCCGACAGCGGGCCTCTGTCGGGACCGTGCGCTCCGTCCGTTCGGGCCAGGCAACAACGGGGGTCAGGCGATGACTCTGCCCCGGTCGAACAGCGCGTTTCCCAAAGCCTCGATCTTGTCGCGCCAGGCGAGCTGGGCGAGCCATTCGGCCGGGATCGACGAGGCGCCGTACAGCGCGCCCGCGAGTTGCCCGGCAACCGCGGCAACACTGTCGGCATCGTCGCCCAAATTCGCGGCGCTTAGGACGGCGTCACGGAAGTTATCGGTCTGCCACACCGACCACAACGCCGCCTCCAGCGTGTCCACGACATAGCCGCTCGACCGGATTTCGTCCCGGGTCTTGTCCTTCCAGTCCCCGCCCGAGATGAACAGCAGCTTCGGCGTCAACGCCATCACCCGCTGTCGGGTCGCCATCACCTTGTCGGCGCCCGCCAGCGCATCCAGCAGGATCAGCGTGAACAACTGGCAGGCATCCAGGCATTCTGGCGCCGCGTGGGTCGCCCGCGATTGCTTCGATGCCATGAAGGCGGCCGCATGTCCGTCGGCGCGATAAAACACCGCCACCGGCGCCAAGCGCACCAGCGAGCCATTTCCCGCGGTATCCGCGGCCGATGACCCAGCGGAGGCCACGCCGCTCGCGGCGAACCGCTCGATCGCCGCGCGGGTGGTGATGCCGATGTCGAAGCACCGCCCGTTGACGCTGTTCTCTCCCCGCGTCAGCCAACGCCCGAACCGCTCCATCAGATCCTGCTGATCGACCTCGCCCATCGCGAGCAGCGACTCCGCGAGGCACAGCGCCATCGTGGTATCGTCGGTCCACTCCCCCGGCGCTAGGTTGAACGGCCCGCCCCCCGCCATGCCGGTCAGAGGCTTGAAAGTCCCACGCGTCTTGAATTCCACCGCAGCTCCGATGGCATCGCCGACCGCCAGTCCCAGCATGCAGCCCAGCGCGCGGTCCCGTGCCGCCGGCGCATCCAGCGGCGGCCACAGCGACGCAGCCGGCAGAGAGGGCATCGGGAGCGCCTCGGCCGCCTCGAGCGAAAACAGCGCCGGAATGTCCGGTTCGCCGCCCCCCGGACTGCCGCTTCGCACCTTCTCTGCCAGCGCCACGGGGGCTGCCGGCATGAGATGGCGATAAAGCTCGATCTTGGCGGCCAGCGCCTCGGCCTCAGCGTCCTGCGGCTCACCCGCGGTTTCACTCATGGCGCTCAGACCTCCTTGAGCTTTATCGTGCTGACACCCTGGCTGCTTTCGTTTGAGACGACCCTGAACTTGGTTCCCGGTGGGAACAGGACTTCCTTTTCGTTGGGAAACCTCGAGAACGCGGCGACATCCTTGCCAGTGGACTTGTCGCCGCCCCAGACCATGATCTGGATGGTGCCGTCGAACTTGAAACCGACGCCGGTGCTCCAGAACGCCTTGAGTGTAAACGTGTTGCCTTTCTTGTACTGCGCGTCGGACCCCGGCCAGGGCCTTTCGCCTCGGTTGGTCGGCCAGTTGTCGAATGTGGGCAGTTTTTTCAACGAGTCGACCACGACATCGGTCAGGGCCATGCACTCGGCCTTCCGGGTGTCGTCACGTTGCCGGCCGATCCCCAGCAGAATCTCGTTGATATCCGTGTATGCACTCGTCGTGTATTCTGCGACGGCTGCTCCGAGTGCCGGATTTAGAGTGCTGATGTCGGCGCCTGTCGCCAACGCGGTCAGCTTCATGTTCGTCATCATCGCCGGCAGCTTTGGAAACATCTTGGCCATCAAGTTCACAGATTTGTCCGTCGCCTGCTCGCCTTTCACTGCCGTCACCAACGGCCCGGCGAGAACCTCGTTGCGGGTACTGATCCATGAACGGCCGAAGCTTCTCGAACTCGCCGCTCCACACTGCGGCGGCCTTCTCGCAATCGATCGTCTTGTTGGCCTCCAGCGCATCAAGCGCCAGCGCGACGTCCTTGCCGGGCTGTATGAGGTAGCCAAGATCGGGCCCGCCGTCTTTCTTGTCGCCTGTGCTCTTCTGTTTCGCCAGTTTGGCGAAGAACTGCGCCTTCATGCGCTGGTCGTCGACGATGTCCCAGCGTTTCAGAAAAGTCGATACCATAGCGGGTGCCGCCGCTGCCGCCGCCTCGGCAGCCTGCTTGACAGGCTCAAGCTCGTCGTTTCTCTGATCATTGAGGACCTTCAGGTTCGCGGTATTAAAGCGATTCACCAAGTCGGCATGCCTGCGTGCTGCAAATTGGCATGGACGAGACCTTCTTTCGCGGCTAGCCGGTCGATTTCATTCTTTATTGTATCTAAATACGCCTTCACTTTGCCGGTGCGGATCTGCACCAGATTATCGGTGTGGATATCGAATGCCGCCCGCAAGCCTCGATCGGTGACCTCCTCGATCTTCTTGAGAAATGCGCTCATTGCGTCATCCCACTTCCCTGCCTGGGGGTTGTCCGATCCGGTGTCATCACTGCATCCCCGCCTCGACCGCCGCGGAAAGCGCCGCCAGCGCCGGTCCCAGCGTCGAGCGGATGGAGACAGTCACGCCGAGTGTGTTGGCGTCGCAGGCCGCGATCCGCTTGTCCGCTCCGATAAGGCCGCTGACATCCTGCACGACTTTCAGCAGGGCAGCGCCGCCGGCCTTTCTCGACGCAGGGTCTCCCTCGCCCGCGCCCTGCAGCGCGGCCACCAGGCGGGGCTTGAATTCGGCCATCATCGCCGGGAGGCCGATCTCCGATATGACGAGCATGCCGTCGTCATTGGTCTTGCGCAGTGCCAAACGCAGGGCTGCGATCTGCTGGTCGACCGCGGCCAACGCCGACTCGCACGCGACCTGCGCGGTGGTCCAGTCAGGCGCGGCGCCGTGGGCACCAGTCGTTTGCGCGTGCTTCGCCCCCTCCGCCGGGGACTTCTGGCCGGGTGCCGGAACCGTCGCGCCGAGCACGCGCAATACCCAGTCCTGTTTCGCCGTAGCGCTGTCGCTCACCGCCAAGCTCCCTGCAGTCGAAACAGTATCGTGGCACCGGCCCGTTATTCCAGCCGCTTCCATTGCAAACTAAGCTTGAGTCGGTCGCCACCACAATACTGAAGCGCGCACCGGGACAAGATTTCCGGATGCGAAACCAACCGGCGACCGCACCCGGCCAGGCTTGCCCATCGCCGCGTGTGGCGGTCACATGCGGCGTCCGGGTGGTGCGTGCCGCCGCCCATGTGCGGGAGGAGCGGATGCAGATCGGATTCAACCTGCCCAACAGCGGACCACTCTCGGCGCCGGAAACCATGGCGCGGCTGGCCGCGGAGGGCGAGGCGCTGGGCTACGACTACCTGACGATGACGGATCACGTGGTGCTGCCCGACATGAAGGTGCCGGGCTATCCGTATTCGGAAAGCGGGGAATTCTACGGCACCGACCCGGCAGTGCGGCACGAACAGCTGATCGCGCTGGCCTGGATCGCGGCGAAGACGAAGCGCATCCGGCTGGTGACGGCGGTGCTGGTGGTGCCGCATCGCCCGGCGGTGCTGACTGCCAAGATGCTGGCTTCGCTGGACGTGCTGTCGGGCGGCCGGCTGGTGGTGGGCGTCGGTGCCGGCTGGCTGAAGGCGGAGTTCGATGCGCTGGGCACGCCGCCGTTTGCCGAGCGGGGCGCGGTGACGGACGAGTATTTACGCGTGTTCAAAGCGTTGTGGACCGAGGAACGCCCGAGCTTCAGCGGCAAATATGCGGCGTTCGCGGATGTTGTGCTGGCGCCGAAGCCGGTGCAGCGGCCGCATCCGCCGATCTGGGTCGGAGGCGAGAGCCCGCCGGCGTTGCGCCGCACCGCGCAGGCTGGGCGACGCGTGGTACCCGATCGGGACCAACCGGCAGCATCCGCTGGACTCGCTGGCGCGGCTGCGCGCCGGCATCGAGCGGTTGCATCGGGCCACGACAGACGCGGGTCGCGATAAGAACAGCGTCACCGTGGTGTATCGGGTGAAACGGATCGGCGCGGCAGCTGCCGGCGCGTGCCTCGGACGGGGAGCGGCGGCTGTTTTCTGGCAGCTGACGCGGAAATCGCCGGCGATTTGCGGGCGATGCAGGAGATCGGGGTGATCGGGGTCGATTTCGATATCGAGCAGCCGGACGTGGATGCGTCGGTCGGCGAATTGCACCGGTTGAAGGACCGGATCTGGGCGGCGGTTCGCGATTAGCCAGGGCTGGCGGCGGGGAGCGGTTCCGTTTAGCCTGCTCACTGTTCGCAGCATCGAAAACAAGAAGTGGGTGATGGGAGAAACGACCGGCACTCTGACGCGGCGAGAGAGGGTTGTCGCAGGCGCAGGCGGGCCCGCGTACCGGCTGGGGTGGCGCTGGCTGGACCGGCAGTTCGCCCGGCTCGCCGTGCTGCCGACCGCGATCGTGATGCTGGCGATCTTCGGGTTGCCGCTGCTGTTCTCGCTGTATCTCAGCCTGAAAGGATGGAGCATCGACCAGTCGCTGTTCGGCGGCACCTTCGTCGGCACCGAAAATTACCGGGACCTGCTGACTGATCCGGATTTCATTTCCAGCCTGCTGCTGACGCTGGGATACACGGTGGTTACCGTTGCCGCGGAGATGGCGGTCGGGCTGGGCATCGCGCTGCTGTTGAATGTCGATCTGCCGCTCATCGGGTTCTTCCGCACGGCATTGGTGGTGCCGATGATGATGACGCCGATCGTGGCGGCGTTCTGCTGGAAGCTGCTGCTCGACCCCGATCACGGCGTGGTCGATTACTGGATCGGCCAGCATATCATCTGGCTCGGTCAGCCGTGGACCGCGCGGCTTTCGGTGGCACTGGTGAATGTATGGCAGAACGCGCCATACGTGGCGATCCTGCTGTTGGCGGGGCTGCGGTCGCTGCCGTCCGAGCCGCTGGAGGCGGCCTCGATCGACGGGGCGAGCCGGCTGCAGATGTTCTGGCACGTGATCCTGCCGCTGCTGCAGCCGTTCATCCTGGTGGCGCTGCTGCTGCGCACGATCTTCGAGTTCCGGGCGTTCGACAATGTGTACGTGATGACGAGCGGCGGCCCGGCCGATGCCACCATGGTATTGTCGATGTTCACCTACATGGCGTCGTTCGTGCGGTTCGACCTGAGCCTGGGGTCGGCGGCGTCGTGGCTGATGCTGCTGATCTCGCTGCTGCTGTGCCTGTTGTTCGTGGCGGTGATCCGCCGCAAGGGAGCGCCGGCATGAGATGGCTGCTGTTTACCCGCCGGGGGCGGCGGCGCCTTGCGTTCGCCGCCGGCGTGTATTTCGGGCTGCTGGCGATGACGGCGGCGTTCCTGTTCCCGCTGGTTTGGGTCGCCGGACTGTCGTTCAAGACGCGGTTGCAGGTGTTCGCGAGTCCACCGCTGTTCATCTGGAAGCCGACAATCGAGAACTATCTCGCGGTGATCCGCGGCGGCGATTTCGGCCAGGCGTTCATGAACAGCCTGGCGGTGTCGGCCGGGGCGGTGGTGCTGTCGCTGTGCATCGGCGTGCCGGCCGCTTACTCGATCGCGCGATTCCCGTTTCGAGGGCGGTCGCTGCTGTTCTTTTCGCTGCTGATCATGCGCATGCTGCCGCCGATCGCGGTGCTGGTGCCGATGTACGTGCTGTTCAGCAAATTCGGCCTGACGACGACGCGGACCTCGGTGGTGCTGGCGTACACCACGTTCAGCCTGCCGCTGGTGGTGTGGATCATGCGCGGCTTCTTCGAGGAGCTGCCGCGTGAGCTGGAAGAGAGCGCCTGGGTGGATGGGGCGAGCCGCTACACGGCGTTCACCCGGGTGGTGCTGCCGCTGATCCGGCCGGGGCTGGTCGCGGCGGCGATATTATGCCTGCAACTGGCGTGGAACGACTTCCTGTTCGCGGCGGTGCTGACCAACAACGCCACGCGCACGCTGCCGGTGCTGATGGCGGCGTATTCCGGCGGCGATACCGGGGTGGATTGGGGCGGCATGACCGCGTCGGGCGTGCTGGTGGTGCTGCCCGTTGTGCTATTCTCGTTCCTGGCGCAACGGCACCTGGTGGCCGGATTGTCATCGGGGGCGGTCAAGGGATGCAGAAAAGCGATAGAGGAGATCAGAACAATGAAGCGTCGTGAGTTTCTGACCGCAGCCGGCATGACGGCAGCGGGCGGTGCGACCGCGGCGAGGGTCGGCGTGCGCAGCGCGAAAGCGCAGAGCCGGCCGGAGAAGCTGGTGTTCGTCGGCGATAACGGGCCGTGGCACTGGTGCCTCGTGGAAGAGGTGGCGCCCGCGTTCGAGAAGCAGACCGGCATCAAGATCGACTACACGCTGCTGCCGATCGACGCGCTGAATGCGCGGCTGAAAGCGGAGCTGAACTCCGGCGGCACGGGGATCGACATCATCCAGTGGACCGGGCAGCAGGCTGGCTGGCTGTCGCCGCACCTGGAAGACCATGACAAGCTGCTGGCCGGCAGCGCCAGCAAGCATCCCGATTTCGACTGGGACGATTTTTTGCCGTCGATCCGGGAGATGGCGACCTGGGACGGCAAGCTTTCGGGCATTCCGTATCGGGTGACGATTGGTATTTTTCATTACCAGAAGGCGCTGCTGGAGCAGGTGGGATTCAACAAGGCGCCGGAAACTTTCGCGGAACTGCAGCAGGCGGCGATCGAATGCACCAAGGCGGGCGCTTCGGCGAATCGCTTCGGTCTCGGCTATCTCGCCCGCCAGGGGCCGGCGATGGTCGATAGTTACTGCGGATACATGCGCTCCAACGGCGGTGATTTCTACGATCCGAAGACGTGGGAGATCAAGATCAACCAGCCGGCGGCGGTGGAGGCCCTGCAATATTACGCCGACCTGATGACGAAGTATCACGCCGTGGTGCCCGACAGCATCACCTGGGAGTTCGACGAGATCATTGCCGGCGGACAGAACGACCGCTACGCCATGACGGAGACGTTGTCGCCCTACGGCACGCTGCTCAATGATCCGGCCAAGTCGAAGACGGCAGGGAAGTGGGCGTGGTCCATCATTCCGGGGGCCAAGTCGCGCGGCCAGAGCCGGACGTATTTCGGTGGCTGGAGCCTGGCGGTGCCGAAGGGTGCAAAGAACCAGGAATGGGCGCTCGAGTTCATCCAGATGGCGTGCAGCAAGGAGTGGATGCGCCGGTCCATGCTGCGCGGCAATGCGCCGCCGCGCGTGTCGGTGCTGAACGACCCGGAGATGGTGGCGAAGTTCGGCTGGGCGCCGGCGGCGGCGGAGGCGTTGAAGACGGCGGTGCTGGACCCGCGCGACGCGATCTGGGCGACGCTGGAGTTGCAGTTGCGCAGCGGAATTTCCGCGGTGCTGCTGGGGCAGAAGGAGGCGAAGACGGCGCTGGACCAGGTGGCGAGCGACTGGCAACGCAGCATGCGGCGCGCCGGGCTGAAGCCGGCGTAATTGGCAGTGTGAGCCGCGCTCCCCGCGCGGCGGAGGGGCCTCAGCGGGGTGGATGTTCGGCGGCGGATGCGAAGGAACCGCCGTGGTGCGGCCATTCCCATTCGCCGCGGTCCGGCGCATCGACATCGATGCCTTTCGCCCGCAGCATCTCGCGGTGGTCCTCGGCATTGTCGCGCGGCTGGTAGCCGAGCGTGGCCCAGTTCGGGTCGTGCGTCTTGAGGCGCGTGTTGTTTGAATAGCCGTTGACCACCATGCAGCCGGGATCGGGATGGCGCAGCGCGACATCGACCAGGTGCGCGACATCGCCGGGACTGAGCCAGGTCGCGAGGGAGCGCTGGTCAATCGGCAATGACCGGAACGTGCCGATGCGCAGCGAGACCGAGCGCATGCCGTGGCGGTCGTAGTAGTTGCGCAGCATGGTTTCGCCCAGAACCTTGAAGACGCCGTACAGGCTGTCGGGCCGGGGCGGCAGCGCGGGCGAGACGCTTTCGCTGATCGGGTAGCAGCCGAATGCATGATTGCTGCTGGCGAAGATGATGCGTTGCACACCGGCGAGGCGGGCGGATTCGAACACGTCGAACAGGCCACGTGCGTTGACGCGGAACAGGTCTTCCAGCGTGTAGCTGCCCAGCACGCCGGCCAGGTGCACGACGGCGCCGACATCCTGCATCATGCGTTCGAGGGCGGCGCGGTCTGCGATGTCCGCGGTGACCGCTTCCTCGTTGTTGGCGAGGTCCGGGATGGGGCGGATGTCGGTCAGGCGCAGGTGGCGCCAGCGTGCGCGCAGCCCGGTGCGGAGCGCGGTGCCGACGGCGCCGGTGGCACCGGTGATCAGAACGCGGTCGGTTTCTGGGTTGAGCATGGTACGGCCTTCGGTTAATATGTTATAGATGAAACCTTCCAGGATCTGGAAATTGCCGGCCATTTTCTCTGATTGTCAACTCGCCCGCCGTGGTGTCACCGCCCCGCCGGGCACAGGCACATCGCGCCTCGTCAGGTCAGGCAGATGACGGGGACGGCACCCCGCAGTAAGCGACCCCTTAACCTTCCTGGGGTAACGGCGATCGTCACTTCGGCCTGATCGCCACGTTCGGTGCATGCCCGGTGACGGCAAGGTTCGTCATCCGGGCAGGTATCAATGAGCACCAATGGAACTACGCTGGACGTCACGCTGAGCGCGCAGCTTCAGACGGAGCTGTCGCAGGCGGGCGTCTATGCCTATGCGGTCGTCTTCGATAAGGCCGGCGGCAATACGGCAATCGAGCCGGTTGCCACGCTGGTAAGCGACGGGACGGTGCAGGATGGCGGCAACTATGCCATCACGCTGACCGACGGCACCGAACGAGACGCTGAACAGCGGCAAGGTCTATTTCGTCGTCCAGAGCATCAACGCGGGTGATACGTCCACGCTGGCGAACGACATCACGTCGCAATCCTGGATCAATCCAGCGAATGCCGGCGGGACGGCGGATTTCGCGTACGACAGTGTCGAGGTGTCGCTGCTCGACACCTCGTCGGATGCCGCCAACCTGACCTCGGTCAACGGGTTCGGTCTGCCGATGGAGCTGTCGGTCGATTATGACGACGGCTCCAGCGGCAGCGTCGGCTATGCGGTCAGCGGGGCGACGATCGCCGGGGACATAGCGAACAGTGGAACCGGCAGTACGTCGACGTACACGGCGGGACTGCTGGCGAACGGATTTCCGCATGTCGACGTCGCCCGCGGAGGCGAACGCCGGGAACACAGGGACCGTCAGCACCACGGGGCCTTATCCCGACTCCGCGTGGCAGTCCTATATCACGGCACTGGAGAACACTGCCGTTGCCAACGGGATCATCATCACCGGCCAGTATAACGGGGCCGCGGATGCCGAGGGTATCTGGCACAATGGCGGGTATTATGCCTACCAGCTTGAATGGGACCAGCAAGCGGACGCATTCTGGCTGGTGCCGTTCGGCACCACCGAAATCAGCAGCCAGGTCAAGGGTGACATCAAGCTTACTCCGGACCAGATCGCCGAGAACATCTATTCCCAGACCGGCACGGTAGAGGTCTACAACAGCACGACGGACACCACGCCGGCATATTCGGTGGGCGTCGGCGACAATACGCAATGGGGTGCGGTACTTGCGCAGTTCCTGACCGGTTTCACCGGCGGATACTATGGCGAGGCAGGGACGGAGCTGAACCAGCAGCTCACCGCGACGACGACGGTTTCGCTCGATCAGAACTTCAACTGGGATCCGACCTATGCGTTCGGCAACGAGGGGAGCAATACGCTCGGCCTGAGCGGCCAGCAGACCGACGATCCGTATTCGCAGGTATTCTTCGACCATTCGAATTCGTATGGCTCGCCCTACTCGGATGCGTTGATGAGCCAGTATTCGCAGGGGGGCCCGCTG
The DNA here is from genome assembly GCA_963810715.1 of uncultured Pseudomonadota bacterium. GTDB lineage: Bacteria > Pseudomonadota > Alphaproteobacteria > Acetobacterales > Acetobacteraceae > DATDIC01. Next base: position 453,085 of record CAWEOZ010000013.1, read on the forward strand.
CTCGACGTTTCCCAGCCGGGAACGACGGCGGATGTGGGCACGATCGACGTGACGCTGTTCGCGGACGGGGAGTCGCCGTCCGGCTACACCGCGCCTTCGATCGCCAATTACATCGCCCCGCAGGGCACGGCGTATGCGACGCCGACGACGATCAAACCCGCCGTGACGGTCACTTTCAATTTCTATTCCGCCGCTGCGGACAACGAAGGCATCAGCCTGGACCAGGATGCAACGATAACGCTGCGGGTGCTCACGGATGATACCGCGGGCGGGGCGAGCTGGGCGACGATCACATTCGACGGCGGCGCGGTGGCGGACGGCGCCGGGCTCTGGCAGCAATGGCAGATCAGCAGCGATGGCCAGGGCGGCTACACGGCAGCACCGTTGCTGGACGACGGCAGCGCGTTGGCGCAGCCCACCGGGACGATGCTGCTGGAGGGGCTGCCGACGGCGCTGAGCGGCGTGAGCTGGTACCAGGTCACGGTCGGCAGTGGGGCGGCTGCCAAAACATACAATCTCTATACCACGACCGGCGATAATGGGCTGTTCGAGAACCCGGCCTATATCGGGCAATCCGGCGCGCTGGCAGTGGATGGGCTTGCATCGATCACGCCGCAGTCCAGCACCGATCAGTACATCCAGACTTTCACGGTGAATTTCACCAAGGGCGACACGGTTACGTTCGATCCGAGTCTGGCGGTGGAGGTCACCGGCTCGGTCGCCAGCGGCGGCTCGGTTCCCTGGAACAGCTTTCCGTCGACGCCGCCGACCGCGCCGGTGGTCGGCACGATCGCCGGGAGGCGATTTCTCGACGGTGGCCGGGCAGATCAACGAGAATCTCGAACACCATTACGGTGGCAACCGATGGCGTGTTCCATTTTGGCTGGACGGGGCTGAACCCGGCCTCTCAGCCGTGAACCAGTCGGGTCGATAACCACCGTGACCGGGTGGGTGAACGATTACACGAACAAGACCAATGCCGACGATTTCGCGGTCGTCGCGATCACCAATTCGCTGGGGCAGACGGTGACGATGACGGCACAAGCCGATCTGGACGGGGAATGGGAGACGGGTTCGGGGGCGGAGCTTGGCAACGGCACGTATACGGTGACGATGCAGGATTATGTGCCGAGCACGAGCGATCCGTCGGAGCCGGGAGCACCGGTGACGGCGGTCGAGCGATCGACTGGTGATGACGGTCGATGACGGCGGCAATCCCAACGCGGACAATTCGATCGTCGTGGTGCCTTGCTTTCGGCAGGGGACGCGGATCGCGACGCCGGAAGGAGCGGTCGCGGTGGAGGCGCTGCGGGTGGGTGCGCGGGTAATGACAGTGGGCGGGGCGGCGGCGACGGTCCGATGGATCGGCCGGCGAGAGGTGGATTGCACGCGGCATCACCGGCCGACCGCGGTGTGGCCGGTGCGGATCGCGGCGGGGGCGTTCGGGGCAGCGAGCGCCATGCCGCGATCTGTTCCTGTCCCCGGACCACGCGGTGTTTGCAGATGGGGTGCTGATACCGGTGAAGTACCTGGTGAACGGTGCCAGCATCACGCAAATAGAGGTTGCAATGTAACCTACTTTCACGTGGAGCTGGCGCAGCACGATGTGATCCTGGCGGAAGGGCTGCCGGTCGAGAGTTATCTCGATACCGGCGATCGGGCGGCGTTTGGGGGTTCCAGCGATGTGGTGGCGCTGTTTCCCGCGTGGGGTGGGGAGGCGCGGGATGTGATGCGGATGATGGAGGCTGCCGCGTATGCGCCGCTGTACGTGACGGGCCCAGTGGTGGAAGCGCTGAAGGGGCGGTTGGCGGGGGTGGAACAGGATATCTTCGTTTGTAGCCAACCGGATCGGCAAATTGGCCCGCATGGCCACTCCGCACCGACATTCCGGTTGTCAGAGCAACTTGTTGCACGGCAGTGCGACAGGCGGCGATCGGGTGTCTGAGTTCATCGACAGCTTGAGCGAAAAGCGGTCGAGCGAATGGGCTTGGGAGCATTACAAGGACACCGTCCTGGGCCTCATGACGGTGTTGGATGCGCGCCGGGTGATGGAGATCGGTGGTGGACGTTGGCCTCTGTTCTATACCGAAGAGATATTGTCCGCCGATATACGTTACATAAGCAATGACATTTCCAGGAAAGAGCTTGCGCTCGCGCCGAATCACGTTGAGACGGCCTGCTTCGATATAGGTCAGAAGGCGAGAGAGAGGCACGAGGAGTTATATGGTCAGATAGATCTGATGTTTTCCAAAATGGTGTTCGAGCATGTTTCCGACACCCGTCAAGCCTATAATAATATTTATCGTCTCCTGTCACAAGGCGGTGTCTGCCTTAACTTTCACCCCATTTGGGTCTACACCGCCGTTCGTAATAAACCGGATTATGCCAGAGATTATGTCTGGTCGCCTTCTTCGCACCTTCTTTCCTCATCGCCATTGGGAGGACGTTCCGAAGCACCCCGCCAAGTATGATCATTGCGTGATCAGCAAGCCCGAGCAAGAAGCACTCCTGGCGATCGGGTATAGAAAGGTATGGCAGGTGCCATTTTGGTATCATAACTACTTCAAGCGCATTCCAGGCCTTTACCACCTGGATCTGGCAGCGGCGAAATTCGCTGATCGTTACAATTTGACCAGCCTTGCCAGCTTTTGCTATACGCTGGTGATGAAGTGAGAGCTTCGCAAGGCGCTGATGAGGTGCCACCAGCCTCCTTTGAGTTCCGCAAGAGTTGACGTCGCTTGGGAGAGGTGGCCGGGGATAGACGGTTTCTCTACCAACGTTGTCCATCGATTGCCGTTGTGGGGCGTCCCGTAGCGAGGGCGTAGCCCGACGGGAGCGATGCCCGCACAACGGCGGCGAATTCTCATGCCGCCTCCGCCACCGCGCGGCTGCTGAAATAGGCTGGTCCGGCGTGTCCAAGCTTGCGCAACCGACGTGGGGTATCCACTTGCCATTCGTCCGGGAAGTAGAGACCCGACTGTCGCGGACCCGCAAGAATGGGCGTTTGATCCCGAGCGCCCCTGGACGGGCGTGTACGGGACGAACGGATTGCGCTGGTCATCGCGGAACCGGGCGAGGTGACGTTCCTAGCCGGAGTTTGACGTTCTTCTGCCGCGAATTCACATTCGTTCACAAGGAGAACCCGGTGATGAACGAACACGCGGCCGCGGTGATCGACTGCGACATCCACCCGTCGGTTCCCGGCGTGAAGGCGTTGCTGCCGTACATGGACGAGTTCTGGCAGGAAGCGTTCGTGGCGCGCGGCATCGACGGCCTCGACCTGCAAAGCTATCCGCCGGCGCGCCGATCTCCTGCCGGCCCGACTGGCGGCCGGCGAAGGGCAAGCCCGGCACCAGCCTGGACGCCATGCGGACGCAGGCGCTGGATCCGTTCGACATCGGGCTGGCCATCTGCAACACGCTGTATGGCGGGCAGATCGCGGTCAGCGAGACCATGGGCGCGGCGATCTGCTCGGCGGTGAACGACTGGATCGCCGAGCAGTGGCTGGACAAGGAGCCGCGGCTGCGCGCCTCCATCGTGGTGCCGGCGCAGGCGCCGCTGCTGGCCGCCGAGGAAATCGAACGCAAGGCCGCCGACAAGCGTTTCGTGCAGGTGCTGATGCCGGTGGCGTGCGAGATGATGCTGGGCCGCAGCTACTACTGGCCGATCTATGAGGCGGCGGTGCGCCACGACCTGCCGATCGGCCTGCATGCCGGCAGCATGTATCGCTACACGCCGACCTCCACCGGCTGGCCGTCGCACTTCCTGCACGACTACGTGGCGCACCAGCAGACGTTCGAGGATCAGCTTCTCAGCCTGGTTTCGAACGGCATCTTCGTGAAGTTCCCGAAGCTGCGGGTGGTGCTGATCGAATCCGGCGTGACCTGGCTGCCGGGCTTCCTCTGGCGCGCGATCAAGACCTGGCGCGGCGTGCGGGCCGAGGTGCCGTGGGTGAAGGAATTGCCGGCCGAGACGATACGGCGGCAGGTGCGATTGACGGCGCAGCCGATCGACGCGCCGCCGGATGCGAAATCGCTCGACCGGATCATCAACCAGATCGATTCGGACGAGATGCTGCTGTTCGCCACCGACTATCCGCACTGGCAGTTCGAGGGCGACGATCCGCTGCTGCCCGGGCCTCAATCCCGGGCTGATCCGCAAGATGCGGCATGACAATCCGCTGGCAACCTATCCGCGCCTGAAGGAAACCGCCTCCGAGGGAATCATGCATGAGCATGACGACCGACGTGCTGGAACGCCGCCCCGAGCCGGAGGCGCGCATCGGCATCATCGACACCGACATCCATCCCTACATGAAAACGCCGCGCGACCTGGACCCCTATTTGCCGGCGCGGTGGCGTGAAATACCTGTCGGAATACGACAAGTTCGTCTGCGGGCCGTACGCGGCGCGCGGCACCTATCCGCGCTTTTCGCCCAACACCTGCCGGCGGGATGCGTGGCCGCCGGGCGGCGGGCTGCCCGGGTCCGACGTCGATTTCATGCGCGAGCAGCACCTGGACGCCAACAACATCGCGTTCGGCGTGCTGGAGCCGCTGCTGAACGCCAACATCGCCCGCAACCATGACGCGGCCGCCGCCTTCTGCACCGCCATGAACGAATGGCAGAAGCAGGCGTTCTACGTGCCGGAGCCGCGGCTGCGCGCCTCCATCCTGGTGCCGCAGGATGACGCCGAGGCGGCGGTGAAGGAGATCGAAGCCGCGCCGGCGATCCGGCCTTCGCGCAGATCCAGCTCGGCTCGAAGACCACGCGAGCCGCTGGGCCGCAAGCGCTACTGGCCGATCTTTGCGGCCGCGCAGGCCAACAACCTGTCGATCGGGCTGCATATCGGCGGCACGCAGAGCAGCGCGCCCGTCGGCCGGCGGCTGGCCGCAGTTCTACATCGAGGATCACCACATGCTGGTGCACTCGATGCAGAACCAGGCGGCGAGCCTGATCCTGGAGGGCGTGTTCGAGCGCTTCCCGAGCCTGAAGGTCGTGATGATCGAGGGCGGGTTCGCGTGGGGGCCGACGCTGGCGTGGCGGCTGGACAACCACTGGAAGAAGATGCGCGACGAGGTGCCGCACTGAAGCGTCCGCCGTCGGAGTACATGCGCAGCAACATCTGGTTCGCCACCCAGCCGGTGGAGGAGCCGGAAAATCCCGAGGATCTGCGCCAGGTGTTCGAATGGATCGGCTGGGACCGGATCGTCTATTCCAGCGACTATCCGCACTGGGATTACGACGATCCGCGGCAGGCATGGCGCATCAAGCTGACGCCGCAGGAGGAGCGGGTGATCCTGCGGGACAACGCCCTGCAGGTGTATAATTTCCGCTGAACCGGAACGGACGCACGGACCATGAACGTTGAATTGCGCGATCTGCGGGCCGCCGCGCCCGTCAGTACCAGCCGCCTGGCGGTCGCGGATTGCGATCTGCATCTGGGGCCGCGCTCCATGCGGGACCTGTTTCCGTATCTGTCGGAGCGGTGGCGCCGGCATATCGACACCTATGGGATGGCGCATCGCACTGGGTATGCGAACGGCGCTCCGGCGTTCCCGAAGTCGGCACCGATGGCGGCGCGACGCGATGCGTGGCCGCCCGACGGGTCGCCGCCCGGCAGCAACCTGGAGTTCACGCGGACGCAGCACCTGGACGCGTTCAACGTCGAGCTGGGGCTGATCAACCCGCCGGTCCCGAGCCAGAACTTCATGAACCTGGACCTCGGCAACGCGGTGTGCCGGGCGATGAACGACTGGCAGATCGAGCACCTCGTGCGGCCGGAGCCGCGGTTGCGCGCGTCGATCACAGTGAATTACGAGGACCCGCCGGCGGCGGCACAGGAGATCGAGCGCTGCGCCGCGATAGAAGGGTTCGGCCACGTGCTGGTCATGAGCCGGACCGCGGAGCCGCTGGGGGCACGGCGATACCGCCCGATCTTCGAGGCGGCGGCGGGCGCCGGCATTCCGGTCGCGATGCACGCGTTCGGCTTCGGGGGCCATCCGGCGACGGGGAGTGGCTGGCCGAGCTTCTATCTGGAAGACATGCTGGCCCATGCCCAGGCGTTCCAGTCGCATGTGTCGAGCATGGTGCTGGAGGGGGTGTTCGAACGGTTGCCGAAGCTGAAATTCGTGATGATCGAGGGCGGGTTCGGCTGGCTGCCGTCGCTGGCCTGGCGGCTGGATCGGTTGTGGCAGCGGATGCGGGACGAGACGGAGCTGCGGCAGCCGCCGTCGGCGTACATCCGCAACCAGGTGTGGTTGACGACGCAGCCTATGGAAGAGCCGCAGCAGCGCGAGCACCTGGGGGATCTCATCGGCTGGCTGGGATGGGACCGGCTGCTGTACGCGTCGGATTATCCGCACTGGGATTTCGACCATCCGGATCACGCGCTGCCGATGGCGGTGGCGGATACCGACCGGCGCCGGTTTTTCCGGGAGAACGCGCGGGCGGTGTACGGGCGCTAGTGCGTCATCGCTTGAGGCCGAAGCGTCGGACAGCGTGAATTACGCTCTCAAACAAGCCGGACTTTGCCCCGAACCCCGGCCGGAGCCCGCGCCTTGCCCTGTGCGGCCGGTTCCGCTACATGCGCCGCTCCGCGCCGCTTGCTCCGGACCCGCCCGGTGCCGGCGTAATCCGTGTTCCGGGAGCAGCATCCGATGGCCAATGTCGTCACCCTTTCGGCCGAGCCGCGCGAACGCGCCGGCAAAGGCGGCGCTCGCGCCACAAGGCGCGCCGGCCGGGTGCCCGCTGTCATCTACGGGGCGAAGCAGCCCGCCAGCCTGATCGCCATCGAGCCGCGCGCCATACTGCGCGAGTTGCACCGGCCCGGCTGGCAATCCCGCGTGTTCGAGATCGGCAGCAACGGCAGCGCAGTCCGCGCCCTGATCCGCGACGTGCAGTACCACCCGGTCACCGACGCTCCCGAGCACATCGATTTCCAGCGTCTTGCCCCCGGCGAGCGCATCCGCGTCTCAGTTCCAGTGCATTTCGAGAATGATGGTCTCTCCACGGGGCTCAAGCGCGGTGGCGTCCTGAACGTGATCCGCCACACCGTGGAAGTGTATTGCGACCCGGATCACATTCCCGAGCAGTTCGCGGCTGACCTGAACGGCCTGGACTTTAACGACAATGTGCGCTGGCACGACCTGAAGGGCACCGAAGGCACCCGCCCGGTGATCACCGACCGGGACTTCGTCGTGGCCACCGTGGCGCCGCCCACCAAGATGGGTGAAGCCGCCGCTGAAACCGCCGCAACCCCGGCCGCCGCTGCACCCATCCCCGCCGCGGCGCCCGCGGCGGTACCCGCCAAGGCCGCCCCTGACCGCGGACGCGGCAGGAAATGACGCCCCGCCCCATCCCGGCCGGGCTCGTCCTGCCCGGCGATGCGCCGTACCCCCACGCCTGACGGCCACCCCTGGTGCTCCTCTGGGTCGGCCTCGGCAATCCGGAGCCGGGGATGGCCCGGAACCGCCACAATATCGGATTCATGGCGCTCGACACGATCGCCATACGCTACGGCTTCGGCCCGTGGCGGCAGCGCTTCAAGGGCCTCATCACCGAGGGCGCAATTGCCGGGCAGAAGATCATTGGCCTGAAACCGCGGACCTACATGAACGCGTCGGGTGAAAGCGTGCAGGCGGCCCTGTCGTTCTACAAGCTTCCTCTGGAGACGGTTACCGCCTTCCACGATGAACTCGACCTCGTTCCCGGCAAGGTGCGCGTGAAGCGCGGCGGCGGGGCCGCCGGCCATAACGGGTTGCGCAGCATCGACCGCATGCTGGGCTCGCCGGACTATTGGCGCGTGCGCCTGGGCATCGGGCACCCGGGCGACAAGGAGCGCGTTCTGGGCCACGTGCTTGGGGATTTCGGCCCGGCCGACCGCGACTGGCTGCTGCCGGTCCTGGACGCCGTGGCGGACGCCGCGCCGCTGCTGGTGGACGGCAGGCAGGAGGATTTCATGACCAAGGTCGCGTTGCTGGCGCGTACCGGCGAGCCATAGCGATGGGCTTCAATTGCGGCATCGTCGGTCTGCCGAATGTGGGCAAATCCACCCTGTTCAACGCGCTGACGGAAACCGCCGCAGCGGCGGCGGCAAATTACCCGTTCTGCACGATAGAGCCGAATGTCGGCCGCGTTCCGGTGCCCGACCAGCGGTTGGATACGCTGGCAACCATCGGCAAGTCCGCCCGGATCGTGCCGACATCGCTCGAGTTCGTGGACATCGCCGGACTGGTGCGCGGGGCATCGCGCGGTGAGGGATTGGGCAACCAGTTCCTGGCGAACATCCGCGAGGTGGATGCCATCATCCATGTGTTGCGCTGCTTCGAAGATCCCGACGTGACGCATGTCGAAGGCGCGATCGATCCGATCCGTGATGCCGAGATCGTCGAGACCGAGCTGATGCTGGCGGACCTGGAGAGCCTGGAGAAGCGGCTGGTGGGGCTGACAAAACGCGCTCGCGGGGGTGATCGCGACAGCGCCGCGCAGGTCGCGTTGATAGAACCGATCGTCGCGGCACTGGCAGAGGGGCGTCCGGCGCGTACCGCGATTCCCCCTGACCAGGCAGAGGCGGCCCGGCGCCTGCAACTGCTGACCGCCAAGCCGGTGCTTTATGTCTGCAACGTGGAGGAGAACGCGGCGGCCTCCGGAAACGCCCATTCCGCCCGCGTGGCGGAGCGCGCGGCGACGGAAGGCGCACGCTCGGTGATCGTTTCCGCTGCAATCGAGGCGGAGGTGGCGCAACTGCCGTTGGAGGATCGCGCGGAGTTTCTGACCGGCCTCGGCCTGCACGACAGCGGACTGGATCGCGTGATCCGTGCCGGCTACGACCTGCTGGGGCTGATCACGTTCTTCACGGTGGGACCCAAGGAGGCGCGCGCCTGGACGCTGGTGCAGGGGACCAGAGCGCCGCAGGCTGCGGGCGTGATTCACGGTGATTTCGAGCGCGGTTTCATTGCCTCGGAAACCATCTCCTACGACGATTACGTGGCCGGGAAGGGGGAGTCCGGCGCGAAGGATGCAGGCCGCATGCGGGTGGAAGGTAAGGATTACGTCGTGAAGGACGGGGACGTGATGCTGTTCCGGTTCAACGTGTAGTACCCGCCGCTCGAGCCACCCCCCTCGCGGCGCCTGATCGCGCCAGCCCCTCCTTCACCCGCTCCACCTCCTGCCCCACCACCACCAGCGGCGCACACCCTTGCGCCTCCCAGCGCAGTGCGGCGAAGTCCGCATGCAGCCGCACCGCGCCGCCGCCATTGCTGAAACTCGAGCGATCCCCCGTATCGAGATACGACTCCGCCGCCAGACCCTCCGCCAGCAGCACCGCGTGGCGTTCCAGTTCCACGTGGAAATAGTCCACCTGATCCACCGCCACCTGCGCCACGCTCACCCCGTCGATCAGATACTTCACCGGGATCAGCACGCCCTCGGCATACACCGCATGGTCGGGCGACAGATAAACGTCGCGCCCCGGACAGCCCGCCCCGAACGCCCCGGCGCGCACCCGCACCGGCCACACCGCGCGCGGCTTCGGATGATGCCGGCAGTCCACCACCCGCCGCCCGATCCACACCACCGCCAGCCCGCCGGGCCCATCCGGACCCGACATATCCGCACCCGACATATCCGCACCCGACATATCCGGGCCATCGGGCGCCAGCCGCACCCGGTCCCCCACACGCAGCGCCTCCACCGCCACCGGCCCCCGCTCGGTCGCGATCCGCGTGCCCGCCGCAAAGCACGGCACCACCGCCCCCAACCCACCCTGCGCATTCGCCGTCTCCAGCTCCGCCAGGCTCGGCCCGGTCAGCCCCGGCGACACGTTCAGCGTGCCGATCAGCGTGGCCTTGCCCAGATCGCTGAACAGGCTCAGCACGTCATCGCCGCTGTCGAACGTGGTGGCGGCGATCGAGGCGCCCTGCAACAGGATCTCCGACGCCGCGTTGAAGCTGCCGATGGTCGCCGCGAAGCCGCTGATGGAGCCGACCGTCAGCACCGCGAAGCTGGTGCTGTTGGTGAACTGCAGGCTCTGCGTGCTGGCCACCGTGCCGCTGTCGAGCAGGAACCGGCCATTGTCGGCCACCGCCAGCGTGCCCGTCCCGGTGATGACCTCGGCGGTCAGCGTATACGGGCCCTGGGCGATATAGGCGCCGAGATTGGTCAGCGTGCCAAACGTGGCGCTGCCGCCGGAGCCGATCACCGTGCCGTGGTTGGTGAAGTTCAGCGGATCGATCACCCCGCCGAACTGATCGAGCACGCCGAAGACGCCGAGATTGAGATTGTTGCCCACCGACAGCGTGGTGTTGGCGCCCATGATCAGCACGCCGGTGCCGGCATCGCCGATGTTGAGGTTGTCGGACAGATCGAGCCGGCTGCCCGCACCTTCGATGTCCACCACGCCCGACGAGCCGGTGCCGAGCCCGATATCGCCGTCGGTACCGGCCAGCGTGGCGCCGTTGGCGATGGCGATGTCGGCGATGCCGGCATTGCCGACGGTGAGCTGGGTGGCCAGCGTGACGTTGCTGCCGGTGCCGGAGAGCGACAGGTTGCCGGTCCCGCCGGCGCTGTTGCCGAGCACCAGCGCGGTGGCGGTCACCGAGCCGCCAGCGGAGACATCCAGCGCCCCGGCGGCGGCGTCGCCCACGATCAGCGTGCCGCCAATGCTCCAGGTGGAGCTAACCCCGGTCACCGTGGCCGACGAGCCGTCCGTGCCGGGCGAGGCCGCGATGTCGGCCCCGGCCAGCCCGGCAACCGTGCCGGGGGTGGTGATCACGGTCCCCCCGTTCTGGATCTCCAGGCTGCCGGAACCCAGATCGCCGACAACGAAACGGCCTGCGTTCGTAAGCAGCGAATCGGTGCCGCTGATCGTGGCCTGACCGCTTCCGCCGGTCGCCTCGGCGATGTCGAAGCCTTGCGACGGATCGACGGCGGTGTTGCCGCCTGTCGTCACGGTCGCTGCGTTCTGAATCACCAGGGCGCCGCTGCCTGCTTCGCCGACATCGAGTTGGCCGAGCGCGGTGACGCTCGATCCGCTGTCTGTGACGTCCAGCGAACCCGTCGCGCCGGCGCCCGCGCCGATCCCCAACGCATCATCGTCGGTGAATGCAGTGGCAGCCTTCAGGGTCCCGCCTTGGCTGACCGTGGCCGCTCCGTCCCCGAATGCACCGATGGCGACACGGAAGCCGCTGCTGTCCACCAGCGCGCCGGCACCCGTGACATTCAGTGCCCCTGTAGAACCCGCGCCCGCGCCGACCACGATATCGGACGTGCCGGCGGCGGTGATGCCGCTGCCGTTCGCCATCAGCACACTGCCCGCGTCGACATTCACAATGCCGTCGGAGCTGAGCGTGGTGGGCGCGGTCGTGACCGTCGTGCCGGCCAGCGTGACGATGGTCGTTCCGGTTGCAATCGTCCCGCTGGTGTTGCCGATGAAGAAGCGGGCCGCGGCATCGACCGTGCCGCCGCCATCGACGGTCAGCGCACCATTCACGCCGTTGCTGCCGACTGTGATGTTCTGCTGACTGGTCGCGGTGCCATCGCTGGTGATCAGCGCCGATCCACTGCCGCCGGCATAGATGGTCGTCGCGGTGGAGGGGCTACCCGTGCCGATCGAGAGACCGCCGCTGCCAAGACCGTCCAGGCCGACCAGCAGGTGCCGTGATTCTCCACCACCAGGTTGCCGGTGCCCTCGCGGCCGACGCCGAAGAACCCGTCCGATGTGAGATCGGACCCAGTGTCGGCGACGGTGACGCTGCCATCTCCGCCGCGGTTCCCGAGCATCGCGGCGGCGAGGTCTGCACTGTTGGATGTTCCTGTAACGACAGTGCCACCTTGGCTGATGGCGAGACTACCGGTCCCGAGGCGTCCGACTTCCAGCCCGTTATCGTTGCTATCGAGCAGCGCGCCCGCGCCGCTGACACTGACCGCGCCGTTGGACAACGGCGTCGGGCCACCGACATTCGAGTTTGCGGTTCCGATCTCGACCGCATAGCTGCTGGTCTGCGGCGCTTCCGTGATCTCCACCGTGCCGTTCGGGCCGATATCGGCGACGCCCGAGCCGCCATAGACCGTACCAGAGATATCGACGGCCGTTCCCACGGTAAAAGAGGTGCCGGCCAGCACGGTGCCGCCGCTGTTGACATTCATCGAGCCGCTGGCACCGTTGCCGCCAACAACGATCCCGACCGCACTAGCATCCAGCACGCCGCTGCTGAGTTACTGTGGCAACACCGGTGCCCCCGATCGGCTGACCCGCGCTGCTTGCGCCCGCGCCGATCCCAAGTCCGCCGCCGTTCGCGGCAGCCGCGCCGAATGTCGCGGTGCCGCTGTTCTCGACCAATAACTCGCCGAAGCCGCCGCGTCCGAAATGCGCACTCCCGTCAACCATGAGGTTCGAGCCGGTGCCGCTGATCGTGACAGATCCGGTGGAACCAACGGCCTTGCCGACAGCAAGTGCCCCGGACAAGTTGCTGTCCGGCGTACCAACCGCTACCGAGCCGCCGCTGGTAATCGTCAGGCTGCCATTGCCGCCGGTAGCGGTGGTGCTCGCGCCACCGACCGCCATCGGGTTGTTGTTCAGATTGAGCAGCGATCCTGTGCCGGTGACTAATACAAGCCCTGTTGCGGCATCCAGCGTACCGGAAGCACCGTGGACTCCGATATCCAGGGCGAAGTTGCTTGTCTGCGGTGCCAGTGTGGATTCGTACGTGCCCACCGGATTCGATCACCAGCGATCCGTCGCTGCCGGCATTGTTGCCGACCGCGTTGAACGTTCCCCCGCGGCGATCGTGCCGCCGCTGCCGATGATCACCGTCGCCGGGGTGTTGTTGCCGATCAGCACATCATCGGCGATGGTAAAGTTCCCGCCCAACGTCCACGGATTGATGCCGGAAAAGAACACGTCAAACGCGGTGCCCGTTCCAGTAATCGTGCCCCCGGTGGTGAAGAACTCGGCATCGTCTGCCGCGGTCGGAGGCCCGGCCGTCCCGCTCGTCAGGTCCGTCCAGTTTGTGCCGACCGACCAGTCGCCGTTGCTCGTATTCCAGCTGAACGTATTGGCCATTGCCTGCCTCCCCCGAAGCTCAGATTCTTCCGGTTACTGAAATAATGCAGGGTCGTGTGGAATGATGTCAATCAAATGTTAATCCCTGTCCCGCTGCCCAGGCGGGGTCGGTCAGGGAGGTCAGGCGGCCGGCTTGAGTTGCGCCGAGAGCGTCACCCCCAGTGCCCGTGCGACATCAAGCAGGGTCGTTACGCGCGGATCGCCATTTTCGCTAAGTGCGCTGTCCAACGCCTCGCGCGTCGTATCGCCCTCGCGCGGAGCCTTTGCCATGCCACGCGCGCGGGCGATGACACCGAGCGCGTGAGCGACATAGGAGGCGTCTCCGCTGGCAAGAGCGTCATTCAGAGGGTTTGCCTGAGCTTTGGACGAAGCCAGGTAACGGGCGGCGTCGAATGGTTCTGTCTTGGCCATCTCTATTTCTCCAACTCCATTGCCAGGGCCATTGCCCGGGCAATGTCGCGTTGCTGAGACCGCTTGTCTCTGCTGCACAGCAAAATGATCAAGGCTCGATCCCGGTGCACGAAATACAGCCGGTATCCTGGGCCATGGTCTATGCGCAATTCCAAGACGCCAGCCCCAACCGGTTTCACGTCGCCCATCAGCCCAGCCTGTAACGATCCGCACCGCGATACGCTCAATGGCCCGACGATCCGCTAAACCGTCCAGCCACTCTCGGAAGATAGTGGTCTGGCGGACCTCGACCCTGATGCTTGGCAGTTTACCGGATCGCCGGTTTCGGCCAAGGGCGAACTTATGGCCCAACCGGCCCGCGGCGTGACAGCCCTCTACCCTTGCGCTAATCCCAGAGCTTCCACCCCCAGGATCGCCCCATCGCCCATGGCCAGCAGCAACGACATCCGCGCCAGTTTCCTCGACTACTTCGCCCGCGACGGGCATCAGGTGGTGCCCAGCTCGCCGCTGGTGCCGCGCAACGATCCCACGCTGCTGTTCACCAACGCCGGCATGGTGCAGTTCAAGAACGTGTTCACCGGGCAGGAGCAGCGGCCCTACAACCGCGCCACCACCGCCCAGAAATGCGTGCGCGCCGGCGGCAAGCACAACGACCTGGACAATGTCGGCTATACCGCCCGCCACCACACCTTCTTCGAGATGCTCGGCAATTTCAGCTTCGGCGACTATTTCAAGGAACAGGCGATCGCCTACGCCTGGGAACTGGTCACGCGCGATTTCGGCCTGCCGCCGGAGCGGCTGACGGTGACCGTGTTCGCGGAAGACGACGACGCCGCGCGATACTGGAAGAAAATCGCCGGCCTGCCGGACAGCCGGGTGGTCCGCATCCCCACCGACGACAATTTCTGGCGCATGGGCGAGACCGGGCCGTGCGGGCCGTGCTCGGAAATCTTTTACGACCATGGCCCGTCCATCCCCGGCGGGCCGCCCGGCAGCGCCGACCAGGACGGCGACCGTTTCGTCGAAATCTGGAACCTGGTGTTCATGCAGTTCGAGGAAGGGCCGCCCGGCACGCGCGTGCCGCTGCCGCGCCCCTCGATCGACACCGGCATGGGGCTGGAACGCTTCGCCGCCATCCTGCAGGGCAAGCACGACAACTACGACACCGACACGCTACGCGCGCTGATCCTGGCCAGCGCCGAGGCCACCGGCACCGACCCGGACGGACCGCACCGCATCGGCCACCGGGTCATCGCCGACCATCTGCGCAGCACCTCGTTCCTGATCGCCGACGGGGTGCTGCCGTCGAACGAAGGCCGCGGCTACGTGCTGCGCCGGATCATGCGCCGCGCCATGCGCCACGCCCACATGATGGGCGCGCATGAGCCGGTGATGTGGCGGCTGGTGCCGGCGCTGGTGCGACAGATGGGCGCCGCCTATCCGGAGCTGGGGCAGCGCGGAGCGGCTGATCGAAGAGACGCTGAAGCTGGAGGAAACCCGCTTCAAGGCGATGCTGGAACGCGGCCTGCATCTGCTTGCGGAAGAAACCGCCAGCCTCGGCGACCGTCAGCCGCTGCCCGGCGATGTCGCGTTCCGGCTGTATGACACGTTTGGGTTTCCGCTCGACCTGACGCAGGACGCGCTGCGCGAGGAGGGCAGGGGGGTCGATCTCGCCGGGTTCGAAGCGGCAATGGAGCAACAGCGCGTCCGTGCCCGTGCCGCCTGGGCCGGATCCGGCGAAGCGGCCACGGAATCGGTCTGGTTCGACATCCGGCAGCGTGTCGGGGCCACGGAATTTCTCGGCTACTCGACGGAAACCGCCGAGGGCGAGATCGTTGCGATCGTAAGTGATGGTGCGCCGGTGGAGCTGGCGACCGCCGGCACCGAGGTCGCGGTGGTGCTGAATCAGACCCCGTTTTATGCCGAAAGCGGCGGTCAGGTGGGCGACACCGGCATCATTTCCGGCGCCGGCGGACTGCGTATCGTGATCAGCGACACGCAGAAGAAACTGGGCGAGCTGTTCGTGCATCTTGGCATCGTGGCGGACGGAGAGGCGCGGGTCGGCGCGCCGGTGCTGGCCGATGTCGATCACGCGCGCCGAACCTCGATACGCGCGCATCATTCGGCGACGCACCTGCTGCACGAGGCGCTGCGCCGCAAGCTGGGCCTGCACGTAGCGCAGAAGGGCAGCCTGAATGCGCCGGACCGCCTGCGCTTCGACGTCAGCCATCCGCGCCCCATCACCGGCGACGAACTGGCCTGGGTGGAAGCCGAGGTAAACAGGCGCATCCGCGAGAACAGCGAGGTGACCACGCGCCTGATGACTCCGACCGCCGCCGTGGAGACTGGGCGCGATGGCGCTGTTCGGGGAGAAATACGGCGACGAGGTGCGCGTCGTGTCGATGGGCGCGGCGGACGGCAATAAGCCCGCCTGGTCGATCGAGCTGTGCGGCGGCACGCATGTGCGCCGTACCGGCGATATCGGCTACTTCAAGATCGTTTCGGAAGCAGCGGTTGCTTCCGGGGTGCGGCGTGTAGAAGCAGTGACCGGTGATGCCGCCGAAGCGGTGGTGGCGGGGCTGGATCGGGCTCTGCGCGAGGCGGCCGGGTTCCTGCATGCAGCGCCGCTGGATGTTCCCGAGCGTCTGGCGATGGTTATGGAGGAACGGCGCAAGCTGGATCGCCAGGTCTCGGAGTTGCAAAAGAAACTGGCGACCGGCGGCAGCGCGGCGGAGATCGAGGACGTGAATGGCGTTAGGCTGGCCGCGCGCAATGTGGGCGAGGTGGCGCCGCGGGAACTGAAAGGACTGGCTGACGCGATCGGCCGCCAGCTCGGCAGCGGCGTCGTGGCACTGGTATCGACGGCGGAAGGCAAGGCCAGCATCGTGGTCGGCGTGTCGCCGGATCTGACCGGACGGTTCAGTGCGGTTGAGCTGGTGCGGGCGGCGTCGGCGGCTGTGGGCGGCAAAGGCGGTGGCGGCCGGGCCGACATGGCGCAGGCGGGCGGGCCGGACGGCAGCCGGGCGGAAGCAGCATTATCGGCTGTGCGCGAGCGGATCGGCGGCTGACATCAACCGCATAGGGGACTCCCAAGCGTCGGTGGCGTACGCCGACCAATCAGGCTGGCTCACGCCGACGAGCAGATCAGTTCGGTAGCAGCACCGAGTTGACCACCTGAATGACGCCGTTCGACTGCATGACGTTGGGAATGGTGATCTCCGCAACGCCGCTCTTGGCGCCCTTCACATAAACATGGCCGTTGTCGGTCGAGATTGTCAGGGGTTCGCCTTCGACCGACTTCAGCTCAGCGATGCCCTCGCCCTTCTTCGCCAGCCGCATCAGATCCTGCGTCGTATAGCGGCCGGCGACTACATGGTAGGTCAGGATCGTGGTCAGCATCCCCTTGTTCTCAGGCTTGAGAAGGGTAGCAACCGTACCCTGGTGGCAGCTTGTCGAATGCCTCGTTGGTCGGCGCAAAGACGGTGAACGGGCCGGCTCCTTCCAGGGTGTCAACCAGTCCCGCTGCCTTCACCGCAGCAACCAGGGTCGTGTGATCTTTCGAGTTCACCGCATTCTGGATGATATTCTTGGACGGATACATCGGCGCCCCGCCAACCATGACGGTGTTCCGAGGACATCGCGGCACCCGACGTTTGAGCAGCGGCGGGGAGGGCGGCCGTCAGACCAATCGGCAGCGCAAGCGCGGCCAGCAGCGTAGCGGAATGAATTCTCATCGGAGAGCTCCTGCAGAGTGACGCCAGAACGGCGCAACACTCCAGCTACGGAGCACCCTGCGAGCTGGATGCGCCGGTGACGCGCCCCCCATCATCACGTAAACGTGGGTAGTCGCGCCGGCACCGGAACTTCGGGTCGGGGCATCAGTGGATTTCCTTTTCCGGCTTGTTCCTGAACGATCGGGTCGGCACGTCGCGGAACAGCGACATATGCGTGTGCTGTGCCACCCACGGCGCATCGACGCCATCACGCACGAACACCACCGTGGCGCGGCCGGGCCGATCATACGGCGTGCCATCCTGCCGGTAGCCGGTGGAATCGAACACGCCCATCCCGACCGCCTGCAAACGGTCCGGCGAAACGATGACGCGGATGTCCGGCCGCCAGCGGAAATTGTCGATATGCGGCCACACGTTTCGCCATTGGGATCGCTCGGCCGCGTCGCGGCCGGTCATGAAATCGGTGAACGTACCGAAGGCAACCATATCGTCCGCGAAGATCGGCCTTGCCCCGGCGAAATCCACCGCCTGCACATGCGATGCCAGCGTATGGAACCAGTCCCGCACGCCGGCTGCGTCGTCCGTCATGCCACGTCGTACCGCTTGAACCATGCCAGTGCCCGCCGCCAGCCGTCCTTCGCAGTCGGCTTCCCGGTAGCTCGGCCGGTAGTCGGCATGGAAACCGTGCGGCGCATCAGGGTAGATCACGATCTCCACCGTTTTGCCGGCGGCCTTGGCCTTCGCTTCGGCCTCATGGATCAGCGGCACGGGATTGAACACGTCCTTGCCCGCGTAAAGACCGAGCAGCGGACACAGGATTTTATCCGCCACATCCAGCGCGGTCTGCGGTTGAATGGCGCTGGTCTTGCCATCCAGCACGCCGTACCACGACACCGCCGCCTTCAGATGCGGGTTATGCGCGGCATAGAGCCAGACATCGCGGCCGCCGCGACAGAACCCGGTCACGCCCAGCCGCGCCGCATCGCCGTGGTTGTTCGCCGCCCACGCGGCGGTCGAATCCAGGTCGCTCATGATCTGCGCATCGCGGGATTGGGCGATCACGCGCCCGATCTCGTCGTCGTTGGTGATCTTCGAAAGATCGGCGATGCGCGCATAGATTTCCGGCGCCACCGCCAGGTAGCCGACCTTCGCGAAACGCCGGCAGACATCCTGGAGATACTCGTTCACGCCGAACACTTCCTCGATCACCAGGATCGTCGGAAACGGGCCGGCGCCGTCGGGCCGCGCGGAATAACCGGGCAGGTGTCCGTCGGACACCGGAATCTGCACCTCGCCGGCAACCAGGCCCTGCGGTGTCGGTGTGGATCGCCTGCGCCTCGACCGTGGTGGTCGCCAGGCTGAAGCCGGTCATCACGGAGGTCATCATGAACCCCCGGCGCGCCAGCCTGTGCCGCTGCAGGCCGATCCCGGTCAGATCATCCATCGTGACGTCCCTCTATTTTACCGCCATCGCCGTCTTCAGGTTCTCGTCCAGCTTGGCCAGGAAGTCCTGCGTGTTCAGCCACGGCTGCTCGGGCCCGATCAGCACCGCCAGGTCCTTGGTCATGGAGCCCGCCTCCACCGTCTCGATGCACACCCGCTCCAGCGTCTCGGCGAAACGCGTCACGTCGGGCGTGTCGTCGAAGCGCCCGCGATAGGCCAGCCCGCGCGTCCAGGCGAAGATGGAGGCGATCGGGTTGGTGGACGTCTCCTGGCCCTTCTGGTGCTGGCGATAATGCCGCGTCACCGTGCCGTGCGCCGCCTCGCTTTCCACGGTGTGTCCGTTCGGGCTCATCAGCACCGACGTCATCAGCCCGAGCGAGCCGAACCCCTGCGCCACGACGTCCGACTGCACGTCGCCGTCGTAGTTCTTGCAGGCCCAGACATAGCCGCCGTTCCATTTCAGCGCCTGCGCCACCATGTCGTCGATCAGCCGGTGTTCGTAGGTCAGGCCGCGCTTGTCGAACTCCGCCTTGAATTCGCGGTCGAAAATCTCCTGGAACAGATCCTTGAAGTAGCCGTCATAGGCTTTCAGGATCGTGTTCTTGGTGGAGAGATAGACCGGCCAACCGCGCTGCAACCCGTAGTTGAACGAGGCGCGGGCGAATCCCTCGATCGATTCACGGGTGTTGTGCATGGCCATGGCCACGCCGCCGCCCTGCTTGAAATCGTGCACGTCCAGCGTCTGCGGCGCGCCGCCGCCGGCCGGCTGGTAGGTGAGCGTGACCTTGCCGGGGCCGGGAATTTTCAGCTCGGTGGCGCGATAGATGTCGCCATAGGCGTGGCGGCCGATGACGATCGGCCTGGTCCAGTGCGGCACCAGGCGCGGCACGTTCTTGCAGATGATCGGCTCACGGAAGATGGTGCCGTCCAGGATGTTGCGGATGGTGCCGTTCGGGCTGCGGTACATGCGCTTGAGGTGAAATTCCTCCACCCGCGCCTCGTCCGGCGTGATGGTGGCGCATTTCACGCCGACACCGTATTTCGCGATGGCATTCGCGGCGTCCACAGTGACCTGGTCGTCGGTCTGGTCGCGGTATTCGATGCCGAGGTCGAAGTATTTGAGGTCGATATCCAGATAGGGCAGGATCAGGCGATCCTTGATGAACCCCCAGATGATGCGGGTCATCTCGTCGCCGTCCAGTTCGACAACAGGCGTCTTTACTTTAATCTTTGCCATTCCGTCCTCGTCATCAGGCAGCGAAAGCCGGCACTTTCGGCCGGCCAGAAATGGGGTGGGACATTCGCATCGGGGCGCCGCCCGGGCAAGGGACCCCAACGCAGCCTTGCCTTATGTCAGCGCAAGTCGTTAAGACTGGCGCAGGCGTGACAACCCCAGCGCCGTAACATCCAGCGGGTGGGCGAACCAAGGTGCTACGACCTCGCCCTTCGTCCCGAACTTCAATCGGTGAGCGGACCAGCTTGCGACTGCGTGTCGGGCAAACGGCAATCCTGATCGGCGCCGTGGTGTTGCTCGTGCTGATCTGGGTGGATACCGTCTGGGTGATCGGCGGGGACCGCAAGGCGGCGCTGCAACGGGCGGGATACTCGCCCAGGATCGAGCGGTTCTGTTTGCCGGCGAACTGGACCAGCAACTTGCCGCTGTCGATCAGACCTTGCGCATTCTGGCGGATGAGTGGCGACACGACCCGGCGGGGTTCAGCGTGGCCGAATGGCAGCGGCGTGCCGTGCTGATTCCGCCAACATCCGACATTTTCCGCACCGATGCGCGCGGCATTATCGTGCAGGCGAGCCGGGATAGCATCATCGATCACGACATCTCCGCCACCCGGCCTTTCCAGGAGGCGAGCCGTGATCCGCGCGATGCGGGCCATCTCCATATTGGCCGGGCTGCTCCCGGGCCGTTTGCACAAGAGTGGCAAGTCACGCTGCTGCGGCCATTGCACGATGCCGCCGGCGCGGTTTGCCGGCACGATCGGACTAATAGACCGGACCGGTTTTCTGACCGCCGATTTCACAGTGGCCGATCTGGGGGCAGACAGCCTGGTCGCCGTGATCGGGACGGAGGATGGGCGGCTCCGGGCCGCGTTGGGATCCGTTCCGGGGCCGCCCGACATCGGCATCGCGGGATCGGGCCTGTTTGCCGCGGCACAGGATCACCTGTCCGGCGTCTGGTCCGGGACGTTCGGACCGCGGGACGGAACGCGGATCTACGCCTTTCGCCGCGTCGATTCTGAACCCTTGGACCTGGTGGTCGGGATCGATCGGCGCCAGGCGCTCCGAAACGCCGGCGGGCCGGTCGCGCACGGCGTTATATTTTGCCGGCGGCATCACCGTGCTGGTGCTGCTGATCGCCGTTGTTCTGCTGATCGAGTTGCAGCTCGCGGTTCGTCGTGAAAGCCGGCTGACCCAAGAGAGGGCGATACTGGCCCAGGCCAACGCGGACCTGGAAGCGGCACACCAGCGCGCTGATACCAACACGACCCAGCTTCAGGCGGTGCTGACGAACATGGCTGACGGTGTCCTGATGGTGGATGCCGAGCTGCGCTCCGTGGTCTGGAACGCGAAATTCGCGGAGATTGCCGGAATTCCTTCGGGGCTGCCGACGCCGGGCGCAACGATGGAGCAGCTGTTGCGTGCGCAGGCCGAGGCGGGCGAATTCGGCGACGTGGATGTGGAGGTGGAGGTGGCGCGGCGTCTGGCGTTGTTGCGGTCAGGAGAGTTGGTTGGCACGATCGAACGCCGGCGCCCGAATGGACAACGTGGTGGAGTTGCGGCGCAGCCGCGTTCCTGGTGGCGGGTTCGTGACGGTCATCGCTGATATTACCGCGCGCAAGCACGCCGAGGGCGCGCTGCGGCATGCACGAGCCGCCGCCGAAGTGGCCACCCAGGCCAAGGCCAGGTTCGCCGCCATGGTCGGCCATGAAATACGTGCTCCGCTGCTCGCGCTTCTGAACAGCCTCGACCTGCTGGCAGACGATGCGGGGGCGCTGACCCGCTCGAGCGCTGTTCAATTCCGCCCGATGCTCCGGGCAGGCGCTGGTCGCGCTGATCGACGACATTCTCGACCTGTCCCGGATGGAGGCCGGCCAGTTGACGCTTCGGCCGGCCAGCTTCCTGCTCGCGCCATTGCTGCGGCAGGTAATCGAGATGCTGCGGCCCCAGGCGGAAGCGCGCGGGCTGACGCTGCGCGTTGCGATCGCAGGCCCGGTTCCGGCGGCGTTGATCGCCGATCAGGGGCGGGTCCGGCAGGTGCTGGTAAATTTCCTCTCGAATGCGGTGAAATACACCCGCGCCGGGGAGGTGCTGCTGCGGGCGAACCGCGATGATAGCAACATGGGATATCTCCGGCTCTCGGTCAGCGATTCCGGTCCGGCCATCCCGGCGGATCAGCGGGTGCATCTGTTCGAACCGTTCGCCCAGTTGGAGCCGCGCGTCCGCGCCGGCGTCGGCAGTGGCCTGGGTCTTGCCATCTGCCGGCACCTGGTCGTGCTCATGGGCGGCGAGATCGGCGCCCGTATCACCGATAACGGCGGCAACGAATTCTGGGTGACATTGCCGATCCAACCCAACCCGCCAATCGGCGTCTGCATCGAGTCACACAGGGTCCTGCCGCGGACGAGGATTTTGCTGGTCGAGGATAGTGCCACAAGCCGGCTGAGCACCGTCCTGTCGCTACGGCACGACGGGCACATGGTGACCGGCGTGGCGGATGGGGAATCGGCGCTGCGCGAGCTGGCCCGCACCCAATACGATCTGCTGCTGCTCGACCTGCACCTGCCGGGAATGGGGGGGGCCGAGATCGTGCAGCGCTGCCGCCGCTTGCCGGGGCCCAACCGGGCGATACCGATCGTCGCGCTGACCGGGGATGCGGGACCGGAGGCATGGGCGCTGAAACGGGAGGCCGGACTCCTCGCCGTCGTGGAGAAAGGATTGTCACGCGCGGCGTGGCGGACGCTGCTGATATCCAGTGTCTGGTCGGCAGGACGGGCACGGCAGGCCGTGTCGCCGAGAGGCGAGGAAGCGTTGCCGGTGCTGGACGAGGTACGGCTGGCGGATCTGCTGGGCTCGCTCGGAGCGGATGCAATGACCGGGCTGGTCGAGGATTGCCTGCGCGATCTGGGCGGTCTCGTGGAGGAGCTGCAGCGAGCCAGTTCGGCCGACGACCGGCCGCAGTGGCGGCGGCCATTCATGCCATTACCGGCCTGGCGGCGAATTACGGGCTGGTGGCGCTGGCGCGGCGGGCGCGGTTGACATCGGCGCAGGAGGAAATTGCCGCCGAGCTGGCCCGCGGCGCCGAAGCGTTGCGTTGTTTCGTTCGCGACCGTGTGCGGCGCCCGGCGAGTGTCCTGCCCCCGATGTTGGTTGCGTTCAGAAACGTTGGAACGGGATAAGCGGGCGATGCGAAAGAGAGCCCGGATGGCTTATTTCGCGCGAGGGTACAGGAACGCCCTGTCGCTCTGTGGCATACCGATCCGCTTGTAATAACCGACAAAGTCCGGCGCGGCGATCAGAAGGCACATACTTTCGTCGCCGGCGAGTTCCCGCGTGACCTCGATCAGCTTCTTGCCTATTCCTTTTCCCTGAAACGCCTTGTCGACCGCCAGATCGGACAGGTAGCACGCGTACGACCAATCGGTTAGCGATCTGGCGATCCCAATAATCCTGCCGTTTTCGGCTTCCCGTGCCGTAACGATCAGGTTGGCGCCATCGATCATCCTTTGAAGACGCGGCAGATCGGATACCGGACGCCGGGCGCCCAGGCCAGAGCGACGCAGGATGTCGGCGAACTCATCTGCCGTGACGGCTGCTTGCTGATACGTGATTGTCATTGCAAATCCGCACGTTCCGCCGGACCGCGCTCAACTGGCCTCGGGTGCCGGGACGATAGAGAGGCGTAGAGCTCGCGCGTTAGAGCGTGATCGCTTGGAGGCTGACGGTCCGAAAGCGTGAATCACGCTCTCAGACGAAGAAACGGGAACATGAGCGCTTCATCTTGAAGCGATCATGTTCTAATGCCCGCGCAGGATCTGCGACAGGAACAGTTTCAGCCGATCCGTCTGCGGGTTCTCGAACATGTCCCTCGGCGGGCCGCTTTCCACGATTTCGCCGCGGTCCATGAACACCACCCGGTCGGCGACCTGCCGCGCGAAGCCCATCTCGTGCGTCACGCAGACCATGGTCATGCCGGACTCCGCCAGCTCGATCATCACGTCGAGCACTTCCTTGATCATCTCCGGGTCGAGCGCGGAGGTCGGCTCGTCGAACAGCATGATCTTCGGCCGCATGCACAGCGCCCGGGCGATCGCCACGCGCTGCTGCTGCCCGCCCGACAGCTGGCCGGGATATTTCTTGGCCTGCTCGGGGATGCGCACGCGGCGGAGGATGTCCATCGCCAGTTCCTCGGCCTCGGCCTTCGGCATCTTGCGCACCCAGATCGGCGCCAGCGTGCAGTTCTCCAGGATCGTCAGATGCGGGAACAGATTGAACGACTGGAACACCATGCCGACCTCGCGGCGGATCTGGTCCAGCGCGCGGGTATCGTCGGTCAGCTCGGTGCCGTCGACCACGATCCGGCCTTCCTGATGCGCTTCCAGCCGGTTGATGCAGCGGATCATGGTCGACTTGCCGGAGCCAGAGGGGCCGCAGACCACCACGCGCTCCTTCTCCGCGATCGGTCAGCGTCACGTCGCGCAGCACATGCATCTGCCGTACCACTTGTTGACCTTGTCCAGCACGATGATGGGGGCGCACTGGGTGCGATCCGGGGCCGATCCGCGGCTGGCTCAGCGTGGTGCTCATGCCACGATTCCTTTCAGCGCCGGCGGCTGCGGTCAAGCTCGCGCTCCAGATCCGTGGCTGTATTTCGACATGGCGAAGCAGAACGCGAAATAGATGATCGCCAGCAGGACGTAGATCTCGTTGCCGAAGCCCTGCCAGGCCGGGTCGGCCACCGCCGTGATGCCGGCTTTCAGCAGGTCGAAGATGCCGACGATCAGCACCAGGGAGGTATCCTTGAAGAAGCCGATGAAGGTGTTGACCAGTGGCGGGATCACCAGCCGCAACGCCTGCGGCAGGATGATCAGCCCGGTCTTCTGCCAGTAGCTCAGTCCCAGCGCGTCGGCCGCCTCCGCCTGTCCCTTCGGCAGCGCCTGCAGGCCGGCGCGGACCACCTCGGCCAGGTAGGCGCCGGCGAACAGGATGATCGCCACCTGCGCGCGACAGCAGCTTGTCGATGTCGACGCCCGTTCGGCATGAACAGCGGGAACATCGACGTGGCCATGAACAGCAGGCTGATCAGCGGCACGCCGCGGATCAGCTCCACATAGACGACGCAGAGCATCTTCACCGCCGGCAAGCTGGTGGACCGCCGCCCGAGTGCCACCAGGACCGCCAACGGGAATGCGGCGGCCAGGCCGAGCGTCGCCAGGATCAGCGTCATCGGCAGGCCGCCCCACTGATCCTGCGGCACATACGGCAGCCCGAGCACGCCGCCCCACATCAGCACGCCGATGACCGCCAGCGTCGACGATCCAGATCAGCACCAGCTCCTTGCGCCAGAAACGCCGCATGGCGGAGACGACATAGAGCAGCGATGAACGAGGACGACGCAATGGCCGGCCGCCATTGCTGGGCGAACGGATAGAAGGCGAACAGGATGAACCGGTATTTCTCCTTGACCACCGCCCAGCAGGCGCCGATGCCCTTGGCGGCGTCGGCAGACCTGGGTGTTGGGTCCGTTGGCGCCCTGCGGCACGGTCCAGACCGCGTGGACGAACGCCCAGTCGATGAACGCCCAGCCGCCGCGCAGGATGATCAGGTAGAGCAGCACCAGCGTGACCGCGGTGGACCACCAGGAGTTGAACAGGTTGGCGCGTGCCCAGGACGGCGCCGCCGCGATTGCCGCCGCCATCTCAGCGGTCCACCAGCGCGATGTGCGCGTTGTACCAGTTCATGAACAGGCTGATCGACAGGCTGAAGCAGAGATAGACCGCCATGATGATGGCGATGCCCTCGATCGCCTGGCCGGTCTGGTTCAGCGTCGTGTCGGCGATCGAAACGATATCCTGGTAGCCGATCGCCACCGCCAGCGAGCTGTTCTTGATCAGGTTGAGGTACTGGCTGGTCATCGGCGGCACGATCACGCGCAGCGCCTGCGGCAGCACGATCTGGCGCATCACCTGCGCCGCGATACAGGCCGAGCGCGCCGCCGGCTTCCCATGGTCCCTGCGGCACCGCCAGGATGCCGGAGCGGACGATCTCGGCGATGTAGGTCGCGGTGTAGACCACCAGCCCGACCAGCAGCGCCGCATATTCGGGCGTCACCGTCAGGCCGCCCTGGAAGTTGAAGCCCGTGCAGCGCCGGAACATCGAGGTGAACGGCGCGCCGAGCGCGGCCCAGACGACCAGCGGAAAGCACGATCACGCAGCAGCGCAGGGCGACCGGCCAGATCTGCGGGCGCCGCCCGTCGCCTCCTGCTTGCGCGTCGGCCGCAGCGCGACCAGGCGAAGGTCAGATCAGTCCGACGAGGAAGGCCAGCACCGCACAGCCATGTGCGGTATGCCAGTCCAGCGTCGGCAGCTTGATGCCGCGGTTGGACAGGAACACGCCGGGCAACGGATGGAACGCCTGGCGCGGCGCCGGCAGCGTCTGCAGACAGGCCGTACCAGAAGAACAGCTGCAGCAGCACCGGGATATCGCGAACGAACTCCACATAGACTGCGGTGATCTTCGCCAGCAGCCAGTTGGGCGACAGCCGGCCGACGCCCGACCGCGTGCCGAGGATGGTCGCCAGCACGATCGCCGACCACCGCGACCTTCAGGGTGTTCAGGATGCCGATCAGGATCGCGCGCTGCCGTAGGTGGAGACCGAGGGCGTGAAGGCGATCAGGGTCTCGCCGATCGGGATCGACGCGGACTGGAACAGGAAGTCCGAACCCGGTGGCGATATGACGCGCCGCCAGGTTGCTGTCGGTGTTGGAGACCAGGTACCAGACCAGCGCAACGACGGTGCCGATGATCAGCACCTGCCAGACGATGTTGCGCAGCCGCGGGTCGGACCAGCGACAGCGCGAGAACTTCGGCCGTCGCGGACGCCGGCGGGCGTTCGCCAGCTTGGGATCCAGGCGACTATGGATCCGCGCGACGGTGATCACCGCCCGCCATGATGGGCCACCGGGTGCCGTACGATCAGCGCATCGGCGGCGCGTATTCAGACCCGCCCTCCGTCCACAGCTTATTGATGCCCGCGGCAACGCCCATCGGCGGTCATGTCGCGGTCCCAGATCTCGGCCATAGTTGCCGACCTGCTTGATCACGTTATAGGCCCACTTGTTGTCGAGCCCGAGCTCCTTGCCCAGATCGCCGTCCACGCCCAGCAGGCGCCGGATATCGCGGATTCGGTGCTGCTGGCGAAGCTGATCGACATTCTTCTGTTCACGCCGTGTTCCTCGGCATCAAGCTGGGCAAAGCCGACCCAGGAGACGACATCGAACCATTTGTCGTCACCCTTGCGCACCGCCGGGGCCAGCGGCTCCTTGCTGATGAACTCGGCAGCAGCACGAAATCCTGTGCCTGCGTCGCCCTGCGTGTAGCGGAAGGCGGCCAGCGCCGAGCTGTCGGTCGAATAGGCGTCGCAGCGGCCGGACAGGAACGCCTGCTGGATCTGCTGGAGGTCCTGGATCTCGATCGGCGTGAATTTCATGTTGTTGCCACGGAAGTAGTCGGCGATGGCCAGCTCCGTGCTGGTGCCGGGCTGCACGCAGATCGTGGCGCCGTCGAGTTGCTTGGCCGACGTCACGCCAGCGGCCTTCTTCACCAGAAAGCCGGTGCCGTCATAGAAGTTGATGCCGGTGAACTCGAAGCCGAGGCTTGCCTCCCGGCCCAGCGTCCAGGTGGTTTCACGGATCAGCACGTCCACGTTCCCCGATTGCAACGCGGTGAAGCGGTTCTGCGTCGTCAGCGGGCGTATTTCACCTTGTTGGCGTCGCCCAGCACGGCCGCGGCAATGGCACGGCAGTCATCGGCGTCGATGCCCTGCATCACGCCCTTGCTGTCGGGCAGGGAAAAGCCGGCAGTGTCGCCGCTCGACGCCGCAGGCCAGCTCGCCGCGGCTCTTCACCGCATCCAGCGTGGCTGAGCCCGGACGGTGCGCGAGCCCGGAGCAGCCTGCGCCAGCGAGCGCGCGGCCGCCGAAGGTCAGGGCGGCGAACAGGCGCGGAGCATCCGTTTCATGCAAGTGTCTCCTATGCAGTCCTGGCTGTCTTACCTGCTGTCAGCATTGCTCGGCAAGGGCAATGATGCCTTGCGTCCAGGGCCGGATACCCGCAGAATGGCACCATGCGTCCGAGCTCGCGCACTATGCTGCATCTGACCAAGCTGGCGGTCGGAATGCGTGACATTGAGCATTGCGTGCCGTGCAGTCGGAGCGGGCACGGCACGGATCCGCCACTGCGTCACAGGACCCGCAACTTCCCCGCCGCGCCGAGGAGTCATGGAGGGCGGCTCGATGTATTGGGTGGTCGGCGGGTTTTACGCTGCGTGCGTCAGCGCATCCTGGACATCATCGAAGACACTTGGCCCGACGGCAGCGCATGTGCGGGGCTGGTGCTCGATCCGAAGCTCGTGACCGTCAGCCCAAGGCCCACCAAGCCATTCCAGGGATGGCGCTACCTCGTCGCGTCGGATGCCCCGCCGGACGTCGGCAAGGCGCCCGTCCTTGCGGGGATTGAAAAACTACCCGCCCCGCTGCGTCGGGAACTCCACGCACTGTGTCTCCTTTAGGGGACACTGCGGCTGAATCGTCGCAGTTATCGCTGTTGCGCTTGCCCAACTCTGTCGCCCATCCGCAATAGTCGGTCTCGGGTTCCCGCCTCTCGAATCCGGTCTTAGCCCTCACCGCCTAATCTTCTGCTGGAGTTCCTTCGTGATCAATCTCCGAACCGTGGTTCTCGCCGCCGCCGTTGCCGCACTGCCATGCACGCGCGATGGCCGCGTCGACAGACATGTCCACGTCGCAGCCGGACCGCCACTGCGCCGCCACCAGTGCAGCACCGACCCAGCACACAAGAAGCCCATGCACCACGCATCGGCCCACAAGACGCACCCCGCACAAGAAGACGACGACCAGCAGCACGCAAAGCTGAGCTGGTTTCGGGGTCACCGCGCCTCCGGCCCGGTGGCGCGGTGACGATTCTACAGAATACCCAGCTGATTGCTTGCGCGCGGGGGAGGGTGTTGTGCGTCGATCTCCGACAGATCTGTCTTCGGTGATAACCAGATTCGCCGGCCGCGGCGTTTTCCCGCACATGCGCTCGGATCGCTTGCTTTGGGAATGCAGATCACGTTCGCCGCTGCCGCAGCTCCAGGCGATGGCGACCTGTGCCGGAGTTGGCGTGATGCCGCGCGGGCGACTGCGGCGAGAGCCTGAGAGCGCAGCAATCGTCCCGCCTGCCCCACTGGCGAATAGGCCATGACCGGCATCCGGCTGCGCGCACCACGGCAGCAGGTCGAACTCGATGCCGCGCGTATCGGGATTGTAGAGCACCTGGTCGGTTGCGCAGGCCGCACCGGCCGGCAGCCGAGCGACCTCCTCCATCTCTCGAGACGTCGAGGTTCGACACGCCCCAGAAGCCGGATTTTGCCCGTCCTGGCGCAAACTTCTCGAATCCGTCCACCGTCTCGCGCGATCGGTGGCTACCGCGCCAGTGCAGCAATAAAGATCGATCCGATCCGTGTCCAGCCGTTTCAGGCTGCGCTCGCAGGCGCCGCGGCCACCCCGGTCACGCGACGCGTTGTGCGGATACACCTTGGATGACAATGAAGACGCGGTCCCGCTGGCCGGCGATGGCCTTGCCAACGACCTCTTCCGCGCCGCCATCGCCATACATCTCGGCCGTGTCGATCAGCGTCATGCCCAGCTCGACATGCCGAGCTGCAGAGCGGCCACTTCCGCGGCCGCACGCCGCCCGCTCTCGCCCATGTGCCACGTGCCTTGACCCAGCGCCGGCACCTCTGTGCCGTCCGGCAGCGGCACGGTCGTCTTCATGCCGCGATCTCCTCCGCGCTGGCGCAGCACGCGCAGGAAGTTGCCGCCCCACAGCATGGCGATGTCCTGCTTGCCATAGCCGCGGCGCACCAGTTCTGCCGTGATGTTGGGCGATTGCGACAGCATCGTTCCAACCGGAGAACCACCGCCTCCGTCGAAATCGGAGGAAATACCGACATGGGCGATGCCGATCCGCCGCACCGCGTAGTCGACGTGGTCGACGAAATCGTCGACCGTGACCTGCTCCGGCTTCGCGTCTCTGTTTCAGAAACGCGGAAACGGCGGTGATCTGCACCACGCCACCGACGTCGCGCAACGCGTCGAGCTGCTCGTCATCCAGGTTACGTGGATGATCGCACAGCGCGCGAATGCAGGAATGCGTGGACACGACCGGGCTGCGCGAGATCGGCCGCTTGCAGCATCGTCCGCGCGCGAGCATGCGCGACATCGACCAGCATCCCGAGCCGATTCAGTTCCACGATCGCCGGCGGCCGAGCGGGCTCAGGCCGCCATGCTCCACCGGCGCATCGCCCAGATCCGTGCGCGGAATGGCGGAGTCCGCGAGCGCATTGTGCCCATTATGGGTCAGCGTCAGATACCGCGCGCCGAGCGACCGCAGAAGCGCTCCAAGCGGGCCAGCATCGCGGCCGATCGCAAACCCATTCTCGACCGCGGGAATGATGCCGATGACGCCGTCCTGCCGGGCCGCTTCGATCTCCGCCACCGTGATGGTCAGGCGCGCTGTTATACCGCCGGCACTGCGCGCCATGCCGCGGATTGCCTCCAGCATATCGGTCGCGCGGGCGAAGCCGCCTGGCTCGTTTTCCGGCGTGCGCGTGGCCTGCGGCACGTAGGCGGCGAAGCAGCCGGCCGACAGGCCGCCTCGCCGCATCTTCGGCGAGATCGACCTTGCGCGTCGTTTCGGCGAACGGATCGGGCCGGTGGGCCAGGGAATGTCGATATGCGTGTCTAACGTCAGGAGCTGCGTGATGCACGCGCGAGCGCGTCGGTGGGGAGGGCGTCGTTCATGGCTGCACGGTCGGGTGCAAGACGCCCCGTCCAGAGGGCCCCGGGGACTGTCAGAACCCTACCCGGTCGCCGCCCTTCAGCTTCAGCATCGCTCGCGCTTCCTTCGGGGTCGCGATCTCCAGGCTCAGTTCCTCCAGAATCCGCCTGATCTTTCGCCACCTGCTCCGCGTTCGACGTCGCCAACTTACCACGTCCCATATAGAGACTGTCCTCCAGCCCAACGCGGACGTTTCCGCCCATGATGCCGGCCATCGTGGTGAACGCCATCTGGTGCCGCCCGGCCGCCAGCACCGACCAGACATAGGCATCGCCGAACAGTCGATCCGCCGTTTCCTTCATGAACAGCAGGTTGCGCGGCTCTGCGCCGATGCCGCCCAGGATGCCGAAGATCGTCTGCACGAACAGCGGCGGCTCCACCATCTTGCGATCGAGACAATAGGCGAGATTGTACAGGTGCCCGACATCGTAGCATTCGAACTCGAAACGTGTGCCGTGCGCCTTGCCCAGCCGTTCCACGATGCCTTCGATATCGCGGAACGTATTGCGGAAAATGTGGTCGTCGGTGCGGTCGAGATACGGTTTCTCCCATTCGTGCTTCCACGTCTGCACGCGATCGCCGGCCCGAGAGATGTTGAAGTTCATGCTTCCCATGTTCAGGCTGCACATCTCCGGCCTGGCCAGCAGCGGGGCGGCCAGCCGGTCCTCCAGCGTCATGGTCAGCCCGCCGCCGGTGGTGATGTTCACCACCGCTTCGGTGTTCTGCTTGATGATCGGAAGGAAGCGCATGAACACGGCCGGGTCCGGCGTCGGCGCGCCGGTCTCCGGGTCACGCGCGTGCAGATGGATGATGGCGGCGCCGGCTTCCGCCGCTTCGATGGAGGCGCGCGCGATCTGCTCCGGCGTGATCGGCAGGTGCTCCGACATGCTCGGGGTGTGAATCGCGCCGGTGATGGCGCAACTGATGATCACCTTGCCGGCCATGTCCTGGCTCCTGCGCAACCGGCCGGCATTGTGCATCGCCGGCCGGCGCGCGCCAACCCGGTTAGCGCCCTGCCACCACCGCCCGCTTCGGCTCCGCGGTGTCGCGCGGTTGGCTGCCGGCCTTTCGTGCCGCTTCCAGACAGACCTGCACCGCCCCGTGCAACGAGCTGACGTAGTAATCCGCCCCAATTGCCGCACGCTGCCGGTCGTCACGCAGTATCTCGTCCGTGCAAGGCCACAGGCCGACCAGGATCGGCTGCGTCGGGAAACGCTGCCGCATCCGGCGCAGCAGGAAGCGAAGATGCGCCGGGCCGCCGGCGATCTCTAGATAGCAGACGCACAGCATGGCCACTCCGCTCGGATCGAGCATCGGGATGCCGCTGCGCGACACCGCTTCATGCGGCACGGGGCGGGCGCCGAGTCCGTGCTTCGCCAGCAAGCGGGACAGCATCAATGCAGCCGCGTCATCCAACGGCCCGCGTCCGGCGATGCACAGCACAGGATGCTCGCCGCTCCATTCCGGTGCGAGAACCGGAGGCTTGGGATGTTCACGCTTCGTGGTGCCGGCCGGATGGTCGTCATGGTCGTCCAGGTCGTGCACCAGCGCCGCGATCGCGCCCTTGATGTGCGCAGTCTGATCGGGGGTGAGCACGCCGCGCGCCGCATCGTTGGCGGCAAGCTGCAGCCCCTTGAGCGCGACTTCGTCGTAATATGAGGAAAGCGGCAACTCGCGCAGCATCTGCTCGGCCTGTTCCTCGGCCTCGTCGGGATCGCCGGCGAGCATGCGCTGATAGAAGCTTTCCACCGGGCTCAGCGCCGGTTGGTCGCCAAGCATGACGTCGAGAAATTCGAGCCGTTTGAAATGACGCCCGAGCACAACCATGCAGAGTGTCAGCGGCGTGGATAGGATCAGTCCGATCGGTCCCCATAGCCAGGTCCAGAAGATCGCCGCAATCATCACCGCGGCGGGCGACAGGCCGGTGCTGCGACCATACAGGACCGGCTCGATCGCCTGGCCGGTGATGGTTTCGCAGGCGATGTACAGCCCGGCCGTCCAAAACACGCGCGACCAGCCGTTCGACACCGCGGCTGCCAGCACCAGCGGCAGCAGCGCGGACAGCCACGCGCCGATATAGGGAACGAACCGGAGCAGCATGGCCAGCGTGCCCCACAGGATGGGGCTGGGAATCCCAATGACCGCCAAACCCAGGCCGATCACGCAGCCATAGGCCCAGTTGATGCAGAGCTGGACCAGGAAATAGCGGCTGAGCCGGCGGGCTGCGTCGTTCATCGCCGAGGTGGTTCGGTGCAGATCGCCGGATCCGAACAGGCGGATCAGCCGGTCACGCAGATCCTCTCGTTGCAGCAGGACGAAGATCGTGACGACCACCACGATGAACATGGTGGCCAGCGGGCTGACCACCGGCCCCAGCACGCTTTCCACGATGGCGATCGGTGAGATGGACGGCGTCTGATTCTGTGCTGGCGCAGGTTGCGCGGCCGGATTGCCCGGTCGCTGCGGCGTCGGCGGGTTGTGCAGGCCCACCCGTTGGCTGAGTTCCTGCAGCGCGGTCGAGAGGCGCCCTACGGTCATATCGCGAATCGTCGTTATCTTCTGCTCGACGGTGGCCTGGTACGCGGGCAGTTCATCCGAAAGCTGCGCGATCTGCATGCCGATCAGCCCCGCCAGGGCGAGGATGACACCGAGCGCCACGACGACGGCGACGATTACGGACGGAACCCTGCCGAGCCTGATCCTGTGTAGCAGGTGGACCAACGGCGCGAGCAGGAAGCTCAGCAGCACGGCGAGGGTGACTGGGATCAGCACCTCGCGCCCGAAATAGAGGCTGGCGACGATGACCACGCCGACCAGCAGGGCGAACATCGAGGTCAGGCCCGGGGTTTCCGCCGGCGGGACCTGGGTCGGGGGGACACTATCGGCGGGGGCCGGAAGGTCCGGCATTGGTTTCTCCACGTTCGACGATCCTCGCCCAGAGCTTTTGTGCGTGGGCGACGGCGGCCATGCTAAACCACCCGTGCGGGCGGGTGGTCGCCAAATGTCGGGGATTTGGCAGGGATCGGTGTTACCCGACGCTGCAACGAACGGCCAGTGCGCCTGCCGCCCGTTTCGGAACGATCACGCGTCACACCGCCGCGGTGCGTGAAGCCTCGTATAGCCGCCGATCACAAGTCGACCGGCTTGACGCCCGTACACCCGTTCGCCCGGGTAATAGAGCAGAAATCTCCTTGGCATGGGAGGACATGATTTGAACTCGAACGGAATGCCGCAATTTTCCGTATTGTTGGCCAGGGCGGCGCCGTAGCCGCTTGCTCCAGGTCGCTGGGGCGGCTCACGCTATTTGCCCATTGGGACTGACAGCAACATCACCAACAGTTTCAGATAAGCGTTCACTCCCAGAGAATCCTATTTCTTGGGCACACGCCCAAGGTCATTATGGCGCTACTATACTGTGCGGCTTCGCGCCTAATGGAATTTATATGCCCCCGTTCGATATTCTGGCGTGGCTCGCGGATGTCACCGCGAGCGTTTGAGTTGTGGAGATGACGATGCATGCGAAGGCGGGCACCGGGACCGCGCACCTTGCTGCTGAGGAGTGCAAGACAATGCGCATGATTGTTGCTTCGACCATAGTTACGCTCGCTACCATAAGCGCCGGCACCTCGGCTGTCGCTCAAACCATGGCGCCGGCTCCGGCTGCACCCGCCGCCGCGCCGGTCACAGCGTCTGTTACCCCCTCGGCCAACATCACCCTGCCGACTCCCGGTATGACCGGTCCTCTGGCATTCAGTCCCACTCCGTTGAGCGTCAATCTCGGCCCGCTCGGGAAAAACTACATCACCGGGGTACTGAGCGGGCTTGGCTTCGAGCAGAGCAACCCGGTGCGGGGGAACAGGAACGGCCAGATCGATCTCAGCAACGCTCAGATCATGATCCAGAAGACGGATGGGCTGCTACAGTATTATGTGCAGGTGGGTGCCTACACACTTCCAGCTTTGGGTAGCCAATTTATCTCGGTTACCAACACGAACCCGGACTTTTATGGTCCCGTGCCGCAAGCCTTCATCAAAATCGCACCCACAGGCAACTTCTCGATCGAAGGCGGAAAGCTGCCGACGCTGATCGGCGCGGAATACACGTTCTCTCTCGAGAACATGAATATCGAGCGCGGTTTGCTGTGGAACCAGGAACCAGCCGTCAGCCGCGGCGTGCAAGCAAACTACACCTGGGGACCAGTTGCCTTCGCGATCTCATTCAATGACGGCTACTACTCCAACGTATTCAACTGGATCTCGGGTTCCGCGACCTGGACCATCAACAGCTCCAATACCCTGGTGTTCGCGGCCGGCGGAAATGCCGGCAGCACGG
This sequence comes from uncultured Pseudomonadota bacterium, assembly GCA_963810715.1. Lineage (GTDB taxonomy): Bacteria > Pseudomonadota > Alphaproteobacteria > Acetobacterales > Acetobacteraceae > DATDIC01. Next base: position 488,198 of record CAWEOZ010000013.1, read on the forward strand.
GGAGATCCACTATCGCCACCCCGCTCGTGCAAAATAACAGCTCAATCTATGACATCATTTACACGTACTCATCCGGGCCGTGGACGGTTACGCCTTATGTGCAGTGGAGCCATGTCCCGAAGAACGCCCATTTCGGGTTCCAGCAAGACGCCTGGACCTATGGTGCTGCAGCCCTCGCGAGCTATGCGTTCAATTCCCATTTCAGCCTCGCAGGACGCATTGAATATATTGGGTCCACTGGAAGCCTCTCGGAAGGCGCGCCCAACCTGCTCTACGGCCCCGGCAGCAAGGCAATGTCGCTGACACTGACGCCCACCTACCGGTGGAGCCGGTTCTTCGTCCGCGGCGAACTTTCCTATGTGGCGCTGTTCGACGCCGTCGACGGGTTCGCATTTGGACCTAATCTCAACAAAACGAACCAGGTCCGCGGGTTGCTCGAAACCGGTGTGCTGTTCTGATTCTGGTCAGGCCGGCGAACGACGCGCCATATTGGGAACCGCCATGAATACTTGGCTTGCTGACTACCACCACTTGCTGCTGGTCCGGATGGCGTTCCTGCTCTTCGCGTTCGGCGTCATTGGGCCCTGTCTGTGGTTAGTGGCCACCATCGGAGTTCGAACAGCACGAGGGATACTCATGCGATCACGGATCAGAAGCCGTGGACTGCGTCGCGGACGTGCCGCGGAACGACTGGTCTAGGCATCCCCGCCAGGTCTCCAGGCGCAGGCCATGGTAAGCATGCGGCCATGCCCAGCCTCACCGCGTACGCACCCAGCCCGCTTCCCCCGACCCTATATGCCGATACCGCGCGTCCTCCGACCGACGCGCCACCCCTTGATGGTGAGAGGTGCATTTCCGTGGCCGTTGTAGGTGGCGGCTTCACCGGTCTGTCCGCGGCTTTGCATCTGGCGCAGGGCGGAGTGGATACAGTCGTGCTGGAGGCGCATCAACCGGGCTGGGGCGCGTCGGGACGCAACGGCGGCCAGGTGAATCCCGGCCTGAAATACGACCCGGACCAGATAGAGGCGGATTTCGGCTCCGACCTCGGGCGCCGCATGGTGGCCTTCTCCGCCAACGCCCCGAACAGAGTGTTCGAGCTGATCCGCGCCCACCAGATCCAATGCGAAGCCCGGCAGGGCGGCACGCTGCGCGCCGCCTACGCGCCGAGGAACGCCGAGCAGGTGCGGAGCACGGCCGAGCAATGCATCCGCCGCGGCATGCCGGTGGAGTTGCTCGAAGCGGGCGCGATTGCTGGGATGACCGGAACGCATCGCTATCTTGCGGCCGTGCTGGACCGTCGCGGCGGCACTGTGAACCCGCTGGGCTACGCGCGTGGGCTCGCCGAGGCGGCGACCCGCGCCGGCGCAACGGTGCATGGCGCATCGCCGGCGCTTTCGATCCGCCGGGACGGCAAATACTGGGCCGTTCGTACCCCCTCGGGGACCGTGCGCGCGGACCGGTTGGTGCTCGCCACAAATGCGTACACGGATGATATCTGGTCAAAGCTTCGGCGCAGCGTGGTGCCTGTATTCAGCGGCATCGTCGCGACCGAGCCACTGCCCAGTGAGCTGGTTGCCTCTATTCTGCCGGAGGGGACCGCGCTCTATGAAAATGGCCAGATCACCGTCTATTACCGCGTGGACACCGGAGGCAGGCTGTTGATGGGCGGTCGCAGCCCGATGCGCGACGGTGTCACGCGGGAGACGCTCGGGTGGCTGATCCGCTACACGGAGCGGCTGTGGCCGGAGCTGCGCGGTGTCAACTGGACGCACGCGTGGAATGGCCAATTGGCGGTTACCACGGATCATTATCCGCACTTCCACGAGCCCGACCCGAGCGTGCTTGTCAGCTTGGGCTACAACGGCCGCGGTGTGGCCATGTCCACGGTCATGGGCGGGGAGATCGCGCGGCGTCTGACCGGGACGCCGGTCGAGGAGTTGAACATGCCAGTTACGGAATTGAAGGAAATCCCGTTCCACGGATTGTGGAAGCTGGGCGTCGCCGCCCGCGTCACCTACGGGCGCATCCGCAATTCGTTGGGACTATAATGATGGCAGGTCGGGATCGGGCTGACGCTGTTCACGGCGTCGGTCCAAGGCCGGGTGGTGGAGCTGAGGGGGATCGAACCCCTGACCTCCTCATTGCGAACGAGGCGCTCTCCCAGCTGAGCTACAGCCCCATCCCGGCGCCCGGAAAATGCGGAGCGGGAGGGGCGGAGTGAAGCGAGCGAGAAGGCTACCGACGATCCAAAGCGGTCTGACGACGCAGGTGCCTGTCGAGTTCGGCCGGACATCGGGCGCACCTGCAGACTCGGAATTGAGCGACGCCGTGTGGCCGCCTCACTCCGGATTATGTGCCCTGCCAGCCAGCTTGTATCTCCCCCTCCCGAGAAAATCCAGGTAGCCCTTGTCGCGGAGAAGTTGCAGCTGTTGCCGAATCTTCTCACGAACATGCCGATTGTTTGGATACAGCTCGCGTAATTCGCCTTCGAACGCATAGACCTGTTCTAACCCGAGCTTCGCTCTTTTCGATACGATGAACCCGTTGGGAAGACTTCGCGATAGCTGCAGAAAGCCATCCAGAACGTAGCCATGTAATCTAAGTTTTGATACTTGTACCGGGGCGTCAAATGTGCTCAGGCTTCGCCATGTATATCGAAGCCATCCCGAATCGGAGCTCGCCGCCGGCCATCCTGCTGCGCGAGAGCTATCGCGAGAACGGCAAAGTTGGTAAGCGTACACTGTGCAATCTATCGGACTGGCCGGCGGCTTACATCGAAGGTCTACGCGGGGTGCTGAAGGGTGGCACCGTCATCGCCGCGGAGCGTGAAGCTTTCACCGTCATTCGCAGTCTGCCGCACGGCCACGTCGCGGCCGCTCCCGGCACCGCCCGCAGGATCGGCCTTGACCGTATCGTCAGCCCTGTCATCGTTGCCGTGATCTTATCCTTGCGCTGCTTATCGGGCGTATTCTCGATCCTGCATCCAAACTGGCTGCCGCCCGCGCACTGTCGCCCGCCACCGCGGCATCGAGCCTCGGCGAGGTGCTTGGGCCTGGCGAAGTGGACGAGGACGAACTCTACCGGGCGCTCGATTGGCTGCTTCAGCGCCAGCCTGTTCAGCGCCAGCCTGCGATCGAGGCCACGCTGGCGAAGCGCCATCTCAGCAATGGCACCCTGGTTCTCCATGACGTTTCGTCAAGCTACATGGAGGGACGCTGCTGCCCGCTTGCCAAGCGTGGCTACAGCCGCGACGGCAAGAAAGGCACGCTGCAAATCATCTATGGCCTGCTTTGCGCCCCAGACGGCTGCCCGATCGCCATTGAGGTGTTCGCGGGCAATACCGCCGATCCCATGACGCTCGCCGGACAGGTCGAGAAACTCAAGCAGCGCTTTCACCTCGACCACGTCGTTATGGTGGGAGACCGCGGCATGATCACCAGGCACGCATCACCGAGGACATCGCGTCGGCGGGCCTGGACTGGATCACCGCGCTGCGCGCACCGGCGATCAGGGCGCTACTGGACAGTGGTGCCTTGCAGCTCTCGCTGTTCGATCAGCGTGACATGGCGAGCATCACCGCACCCGACTTCCCCAACGAGCGCCTGGTGGTTTGCCGCAACCCCGATCTCGCCGCCGAGCGCACCCGCAAGCGCGAGGACCTGCTCGCCGCCACCGAACGTGAACTTGCTCGGATCCAGGCCGCGGTCGCTCGCAGGCGTGATCCGCTACGCGGCACCGCCGCGATCGGCCTCGCAGTCGGTGCGGTGATCAACAAATACAAGGTGGCCAAGCATTTCGATCTCAACATCGCCGATACCGCCTTCAGCTTGGCACGCAAGACCGCCGAGATTGCCGCAGAGGCGGCCGTCGACGGTGTCTATGTCATACGCACCAGTCTGCCGGCGGAGACCTTCGACGACGCGACGACGGTGCGCAGCTACAAGTCGCTCGCCTGCGTGGAACGCGCCTTTCGCTGCATCAAAACTGTCGATCTGCACGTTCGCCCTGTGTATCACTGGCTGGCCGATCGGGTCCGTGCGCATGTCTTTCTTTGCATGCTGGCCCACTACCTGGAGTGGCACATGCGTCAGCGCCTGGCGCCGATGCTGTTCGACGACACCGATAAGGAAACTGCCGAAGCACGCCGCGCGAGTGTGGTGGCACAGGCGCAACGCTCACCCGCCGCAGTCACCAAGCAGACCACGGGTCAGACCGAGGACGGCCTGCCGGCGCACAGCTTTCGCTCGTTGCTGGCTGACCTCGCGACGCTGGTGCGCAACACCGTCGTCACCGCGATCACGCCGCACTATCCGCTCACCGTGCTGACCAGGCCGACGCCGGTCCAGCACAAGGCACTCGTCCTTCTCGGCCTCACCTTGTAGCCAGTATCAAGGCCCCTCGCCGATCCAATGTGGCGCTAAGGGTTTGTTGATAAATAACCGAATCGCGGTGTGATTTTGCGGTGATGGGGATTCCGGCGCGGGCGAGGTGTGTACTCAGATTCGGCGCGTGGTTGACGAGGCCGCCATCCAACTGCGTTACCAGGCGCTCGATCCGGTATTGGACGAGCGGAGCCGACGTCGTTTTGCCGCGGCCGAGGCGTCGGCGGCCGGTCGGGGTGGCGTGGCGGTGGTATCGCGCATCACCGGGATTGCCCGCAGCACCATCAATCGGGGCCTGGCCGAGCTGCGCGACAAAATGTCTGGCGGTCCGCCGGGACAGCGGCTGCGCCGCCCGGGTGGCGGGCGCAAGAAGCTGACCGAGACCGACGCCACGCTGCTGTCCGATCTGCGGGGTCTGGTCGAACCGACGACACGCGGTGACCCCCAGGCGCCGCTGCTGTGGACCAGCCGTAGTCTGCGCAATCTGGCCGAGGCGCTACAAGCGATGGGCCATCGCATCGGCCACAACGTCGTCGCCGACCTGCTGCGACAACTCAACTACAGTCTGCAAGGCAACCGCAAGACCCGCGAGGGTAGCAACACCCCCGATCGCGACGCACAGTTCAATTACATCAACGCGCAGGTGGCGGCGGCGTTGGCGGCGGGCGAGCCCGCAATCTCGGTCGATACCAAGAAGAAGGAACTGGTCGGCGACTTCAAGAACGCTGGCCGAGAGTTGCGCCCAAAAGGCGAACCCGAACCGGTACGCGTGCATGACTTCCAGATCCCCGAGTTCGGGCGCGCCGTGCCGTATGGCGTCTCCGACATCGCCGGCAACACCGGGTGGGTCAGTGTCGGCATCGACCACGACACCGCCAGCTTCGCCGTCAACGCCATCCGGCGCTGGTGGCAGAGCATGGGATGGGCACGCTATCCCGAGGCGCGCAGCCTGCTGATCACCGCCGATTGCGGCGGCAGCAACGGCGCGCGGGTACGCCTGTGGAAGCATGAGCTGCAAGCACTGGCCAACGAACTCCGCCTGACCATCACCGTCTGCCATCTGCCGCCCGGCACCAGCAAGTGGAACAAGATCGAGCACCGGCTGTTCTCGTTCATCACCCAGAACTGGCGCGGCAAGCCGCTGGTCAGCTACCAGACCATCGTGCAACTGATCGCCGCAACCACCACCCGCACCGGCCTCAGCGTCAAAAGCGAGATCGACAACGCCACCTATCCCGCAGGCGTCAAGGTCAGCGACGCTGACATGGCCAACATCAACATCACGCCACACGAGTTCCATGCGGAATGGAACTACACCATCACACCTACTCCAGAATGATAGGCCAGTTGTTTATCAACAGGCCCTAAGTCAAGAGGTTACGCTTCGCAAACGCCGGAAGCTCGGGTTAGCTGCGCCGCGGTTCCTGCTACTATCTGGGATCGGTTTACAAACCACTTGCACGATCGCTGTGCTAACCCGGCCCGGGTGGCTCTTCTGGTCGCCTGACAAGCCTGGAGCAACGAGAACCAATGCAGCGCGCAGTAATGATTACGCTCGACGGATTACGGCGCGACCTCGTCGATACAGGGAGAACGCCGACTCTCGCCTGCTTCGCCGAACGCGCCTGCCGCTTCACGGCGCACCGCTCGGTGTTTCCGTCAGCGACACGGGCCGTGTCGGCGACATTCGCGACCGGCTGCTATCCGGCACGTCACGGGCTTCAGGGCAACAGCGTTGCCTTGCTGGAACAGGGCCGCCTGGTGCCGCACGACGTGGGCCGTCCGGATTTCCTGCCGCATAAGCGGGTGGTCACCGGTTGCGCGCTGGCTGTTCCCACGCTGTCCGAACGGCTGGCGCCGTTCGGCGGCGCCGTGCTGTTCAACAACGTCTCCCCCGGTGCGGCCTACGCCCACGACCCGGACGGGTTTGGCACAGTGCATCATCGCGCCGGCTCGTTCGGCCCGGGCCGGGTTGCGCTGCCACCATTGGCGGTGAAGCTGGATGCCGATGGAGACCGACAGATGGCCAACCGGTTCATCGCCGAGGCATTGCGTCCCGGCGGTCCGGCGCTCTCTGTGTTGTGGTGCGGGGAGCCAGATCACATCCAGCACAGCGCCCCGTTCGGCTCGCCCCGGCACATGGCGGTGCTGGCCGAAGCAGACCGCACGGTTGGCCGCGTGATCGAGGCGGTGGACCGGTTGCGCGATGCCGGGGATGAAGTGTTGCTGATCGTCGGCTCCGATCATGGTCACGAGACGATAAGCGGCGTGATCGATGTCGAAGCGGAACTGGTTGCCATGGGCCTGAAAGAATCCCTGGATTCTCCCGACGTGCTGGCCCCTTCCAACGGAACGGCATCGCTGATCTACATCGATCCGGCGCTGGCTGAACGAGCGGCGACGGTGGGCGAGTTCCTGCGCTCGCGCGACTGGGCAGGGACAGTGCTGGACGAAGCGGGACTCACCTCCGTCGGGCAGGCGGCGACCAGCGGGCTCGCCTTCGCGGTCTCGTTCCGCGCCGATGACGCGCCGAACGAATACGGCATTCCCGGCCATTCGCTGGTCGGCAAGCCACGTGGCGGAGAAGCCTATCCGGTCGGCCACGGCCAGCATGGCGGGCTTGGCACGCACGAGCAGGCGCCGTTCCTGATGATCGAGGGCGAAGGGTTCACGCCCGGCGCCTGCTGCGCCCAGCCGAGCCGGATCGTGGACCTCGCGCCGACGATCCTTCATCACCTTCAGGTCGAGGCCTCCGGGATGGATGGTAGGCAACTGCAAGAGCCTGGCCCGCTGTAACGCGGTCTGCTCGATAGCGTCGGTTATCAACCAGAGCCAACCAGCCGGGCGAACAGCGTCTGGCCATCGGTAGCTGCACGCAACCCCTGAGCAACGTCGCGGTCGCGCAAACACCGAGAGACGCAAGCGAGAGCGGCCAAGTGCTCGTTGCCCGCGTTCGTCGGGATCAGGAGAAGAAACGCGAGATCCACTGGCTCGCCATCAACCGCTGCGAAGTCGATGGCACGTTCCAAACGGGCGAACAAACCGAAAATTTGCTGAAGTCCGTCGACGCGGGCGTGGGGAATGGCAATGCCGTGGCCGATCCCGGTCGAACCCAGCTCTTCGCGCTTTGTCAAAGCGCCAACAACGGTCTGACCATCGAAACCGAGCATCATCGCAGCTCTTCGAGACAGTTCATTCAGGAGTTGAACCTTGTCGGATACGCGCAAGCCGGCGATCACACGATCGGGCTTGATCAGGTCGGCCATTTCCATTGATTGCCTTTCACAAGCCCAAGGAGCCAATGGCGATCACGCGATCGAGCGGCCACGGATGTCCAAGTTTGGGCCACCGCATTCAGTCGGACACGCGAAGACGATAACCGACACCCGTCTCAGTGACGATATGCTGCGGACGCTCCGGATCCGGTTCGATCTTTTGTCGAAGCGAACGAATATAGATGCGCAGATATTGCACATCCGTTTCACCACCCCAAACCTCCCGCAGGATTAATTTGTGCGTCAAGACTTTGCCGGCATGCGCGACCAGCAGCCGCAACAGGTCGTATTCACGTGGCGACAACCTGATCTCCTCGCCACGTACCGTGACCACGCGGCGCACGAGGTCCACAGCCAGGTCGCCGCTGCGAAATATCGGTTTTTCACCCTGCTGCTGAAGCCGGTGGCGCAGTGCCGCCCGCAATCGCGCCAGCAACTCGTCCATGCCAAACGGCTTCGTCACGTAGTCGTCGGCACCCAGATCAAGCGCCTGCACCTTGCCAGTCTCGTCCGTTCGGCTCGACAGCACGACGATGGGAATCGTCAGGCCGCGATCGCGCAGACGCCGGATCGCCTCCACTCCGTCCATGTCGGGCAACCCGAGATCCAGAACGACCACATCGGGTGAGTTTCGATCGATCAGGTCGAGCGCCTCGCCGCCGGTTTCCGCCTCAAGGACATGATAGCCCTGCGCGCTGAGGCTGGTGCGGAGAAAGCGCCGGATGGGCGGCTCGTCGTCCACCACAAGGACCCGCACCGGCGTCGTCATGCTGCGGTTTGCCGCGGCGGCATGACCGCAGCTGGAACCGGCAAGGTGATGGCGAACGCCGCACCCTGGCGATCCTGGCGATTGCTCGCAATGATGCTGCCGCCCATCGCCTCGATGAAGCCGCGGCAGATCGCAAGGCCCAGCCCGGTGCCGGCCCGCTGCCGATCCGCTGCGTGGATGCGGTAGAACTTGTCGAATATGCGATCGAGGTCGGGCGGCGGAATGCCCGCGCCTTCATCCACGACTTGCAGGCGTACCGCATCCGCGTCGCTGTGCGCGGTCACGCCGATGGTGGAACCGGGCGGCGCATACTTCGCCGCGTTGTCAAGAAGATTGAACAGGACCTGCTCGAACAGCACCGGATCAAGGCGCAGCAACGGGAGCGGGCTGGCGAGCTCGAGCTTCACCGTATGTGCCGCCAGGAACCGTTTGGCGCGCTCCAGCGCAGTGCCGACGACATCGCCCACATCCACCAGCTCCGTATGCAGGGTGATCGCGCCTGCTTCTAGCCGGGTCATGTCCAGAAGATTGGAGATGAAGCGATTAAGGCGCTCCGATTCCTCCTGGATGGTACCTATCAGCTCCTCGAGCGCGGTGTCGTCGAGCGATTTCCGGTAATTCCTGAGACTAGTTGCGGAACCTAGGATGGACGCGAGCGGCGTACGCAAGTCGTGCGAGATGGACGTCAGGAGTGCCGAGCGCAGGCGCTCCGTTTCTGCCTCGAACCGTGCGCGGGTTACGTCGTGCGCCAGGCTGATACGTTCGATCGCCAGGGCCGCCTGGTCCGACAGCGCATCGAGCAGTCGCCGCTGATCCGGTGTCAACAGCGGACCCGACCGATCGGAGTCCAATCCGACAACGCCAACAGTGCTGCGGCTGGTCCGCATCGGGAGGAAGAGTCGTTTTGCGCCGGGGAGCGTGTCGGCACCGCGGCCGGCTGGGTGATTGTGTCCCCAGCACCATGTTGCGGCGGCCAGATCGGCCTGGTCGAGCCTGTCCTCGGGCGGGTAACCGGCCCGCACGGCAATCGTCTCACCTTCCGGCAGAAGCACGACCACTCTTACTTTCAGCATCGAAGCGATCTGATAGGTGGTCGCCCATAGCAGGTCGTCCAGCGACGCTGCGCTGGCCAGCTTGCGACTGAATAAATAGAGTTCTTCGGTCGTCCTGGCGCGCTGGCGGGCGGCGATCGCCTGACTACGCATGCGCGAGGCCAGATTGCTCGCGATCAACGCCACGAGCGCGAAGAAGAACAGCGCGACGACATTCTCCGGTTCGGCGATCGTGAACGTGTAGAGCGGTGGAAGAAAGAAGAAATTATAAGCGAGCACGCTCACAAGGCAGGTGAACAAGGATGGCCACAGGCCATAGGCGACGGCGCTCACGAGCACCGCCGTGAGGAACACCATCGCAATGTCGGAGACCGCCAGAAACCGCTGCAGAACCAAACCGACACCGACGGCCACTGCAACGATACCGAGGCTGCCGGCGCAGTTCCGTATGTCGAGCACGGCTCGTTGCGGGGCCGTCGTCTCAATTTCTTCGTGCTGCGGCGGCTGGTGCTTCGGTTCCGCGATGACGTGGACGCTGATGTCGCCGGCCTGACGGATAAGCCGATGGGTCAGCGAGCCGCGCAGCCATTCGGACCAGCGCGGCCGGCGGGATTTCGCGATGACGATATGGGTGACGTTGTTGGATTGTGCGTATTCGAGGACGTCGGTTGCCACATCGGTGCCGGGGACCGTGACTGCCTCCCCGCCCAACCGCTGCGCCAGCCGCAGGCAATCCGCGATCTTGTCGCGATCCTGATCGCTCAGCCGCTGTGTGCGCGAGGTCTCGACATGGATCGCCGTCCACGCGGCGCGCAGCCGGTCGGCAAGGCGCTTGGCATGGCGCACGACCGCGGCACCGGCGGGAGTTCTCGCTGACGCAGACCAGCACGCGTTCGGTCGCCGCCCAAGGACCGGGGATGGCATGCGCGCGCATATAGGTGACCATCTGCTCGTCCACACGCTGGGCCGTGCGGCGCAAGGCGAGTTCTCGCAGCGCGGTGAGGTTGCCGGGCTGGAAATAGTGGCCGATGGCGCGTTCTGCCTGCCGCGGGACGTAAACCTTGCCTTCCTTAAGCCGCTGAATCAGGTCCGCCGGGGTAAGATCGACCAGCTCGATCTCGTCGGCCTGATCGATGGTTGAATCGGGAACCGTTTCACGAACGCGGATGCGGGTGATCTTCGCAACGACATCGTTCAGACTTTCGACATGCTGGATGTTGAGCGTCGTATAGACGTCGATCCCAGCGGAGAGGAGCTCTTCCACATCCATATAGCGTTTGGGATGGCGGCTTTCGGGTGCATTGTGATGAGCGAACTCATCGACGATGGCGAGCTTTGGCCGGCGCCTCAGGATGGCGTCGAGGTCCATTTCCTCGAGCCATTGCCCTCTGTAATCGATCCGCCGACGCGGGATGATCTCAAGTCCTTCAAGCAGCGCTGCGGTTTCAGCGCGGCCATGGGTCTCAACGACGCCGACGACCAGATCGATGCCTTCGCGCCGCTTGGCCTGCGCCGTCTGCAGCATGGTGAAGGTCTTGCCGACGCCCGGCGCAGCGCCAAGAAACAACTTGAGACGGCCGCGCGATTCCTGCCCGACCTGCAGCAGCAGGGCTTCGGGTGAAGGACGATCGCCATGGTCTGATCGGTGGTCCATCAGGCCAGCGCCCGGGTGGCTCCTATCGCTGGTCGGCGCTCAGACCGTCGAGCGCCAGGTTGAGCGCCAGGACGTTAACACGCGGCTCTCCCATAACACCAAGGAATCGCCCTTCCGTGTGGGCCTCCACCAGTTGCCGCACGCGGGCTTCCGGCAGGCCGCGCGCCTTGGCAACCCGCGGCACCTGGAACAGCGCGCCGGCCGGCGTGATATCGGGGTCGAGGCCGCTGGCGGATGTGGTGACCAGATCGACGGGCACCGGCATGGCGGGATTTTCGGCTTGAAGCGTCGCCGCGCTGTCGCGCACGCGGTCGATCAGGGCCTTGGAGGTCGGACCGGCATTGGAGCCGCCCGAATTATCCGCCGCGTAGGGAACGGCAACCGTCTTTGACGGGTCCTTCGGGTCCGGCTCGGTGGTCGCCGAAGGCCGGCCATGGAAGTATTTTGCGCTGCTGAAATCCTGGCCGATCAAGGCCGATCCGACCACTTTCCCGCCGCGTTCGATCAGGCTGCCATTCGCCTGCCAGGGAAACAGCAACTGGGCGAGTCCTGTCATGCCCAGCGGGTAAATAAGCCCGGTTATGATCGTCATGGCGACGATCATAACGATGGCAGGGCGGATCTGCTTCACCATGGCTGAGTCCCTATGCAAGGCCGATTGCCGTCACCAGCATGTCGATCAGCTTGATGCCGACGAATGGGACGGCGAGGCCACCGAGGCCGTAAATGAGAAGATTGCGGCGCAGAATGCTGGCCGCGCCGACTGGGCGATAGGTGACGCCGCGCAGCGCCAGCGGAATAAGCGCGATGATGATCAGCGCGTTGAAGATGATCGCCGACAGGATCGCGCTCTGCGGTGTTGCGAGCCGCATGATGTTCAGCGTCTGAAGCTGCGGATAGAAGGCAATGAACATTGCCGGGATGATCGCGAAATACTTGGCGACGTCATTGGCGATCGAGAAGGTGGTCAGCGCCCCCCGGGTCATCAGCAACTGCTTGCCGATCTCGACGATCTCGATGAGCTTGGTCGGGTCGCTGTCGAGATCGACCATGTTGCCGGCTTCGCGTGCGGCCATCGTGCCGGTGTTCATGGCGACGCCGACATCTGCCTGCGCCAGCGCCGGCGCGTCGTTGGTGCCGTCGCCGCACATGGCGACGAGCTTGCCCTTGGCCTGTTCCGCGCGGATCAGGTCGAGCTTGGCCTCGGGCGTGGCCTGGGCAAGAAAATCGTCAACCCCGGATTCGGCGGCGATGGCAGCCGCGGTCAGCGGGTTATCGCCGGTGATCATGACCGTGCGAATGCCCATCTGGCGCAGCGCGGCGAAGCGTTCGCGAATGCCGCCCTTCACGATGTCCTTCAGATGGATAACGCCGAGAAGCCGGCTATCCCTGGCGACCGCGAGCGGCGTGCCACCCGATTTCGCGATCCGCTCGGCGATCGTGTTCAGCGCCAGCACCGGCGTGTCCTGCCGCATGGTGCGCACCGCCGTTATTGCGCCGTCCGTCGGTGCGGCGCCGGCCAGGGCGGGCATCGGCTGAACGAAGGCAAGCACGGCATCCACTGCGCCTTTGCGGATGAACGAGCCCTGCACATCGACGCCGCTGATGCGGGTGTGCGCCGAAAATGGCACGAACTGAGCATCGAGCAACGCCATATCGCGACCGCGGATGTCGTATTTCTCCTTGGCGAGAACGACGATGGAGCGGCCTTCGGGCGTTTCGTCCGCCACCGACGCGAGCTGCGCCGCCTCGGCTAGCTCGCGCTCGCTTACGCCCGGAAGGGGGATGAACTCGGCGGCCTGCCGGTTACCGAGGGTGATCGTTCCCGTCTTGTCCAGAAGCAGCGTGTCCACATCGCCTGCCGCCTCCACGGCACGGCCGGACATGGCCAGCACGTTGAACCGCACAAGCCGGTCCATTCCGGCGATTCCAATGGCCGACAGCAGCGCCCCGATGGTTGTCGGGATTAGTGTAACGAACAGCGCCACCAGCACCAGAACCGTCACGCGGCCGCCGGCGTAGGAGGCAAAGCTCGGAATGGTGGCCACCGCAAAGACGAAGATGATCGTCAGGCCGGCAAGCAGGATGTTGAGGGCGATTTCGTTCGGTGTCTTCTGCCGTACCGCGCCTTCCACGAGCGCGATCATGCGGTCGAGAAAAGTCGCGCCCGGCGCCGCGGTGATGCGGACCTTGATCCAGTCGGAGATGACCTGGGTTCCGCCCGTCACGGCCGAGCGGTCGCCGCCGCTTTCGCGGATCACCGGGGCCGATTCGCCGGTGATGGCGGCTTCGTTGACCGATGCGACGCCTTCGATCACATCGCCATCGCTTGGGATGATATCGCCGGCCTCGACGAGCACGATGTCGCCCGGCTGGAGGGACGTTCCCGGAACAGTCTGCCAGTCCCGGCCGTTCCCGCTGAGCAGTCTGGCCGTCGTCTCGGTCTTGCTTCGGCGCAAGGCGGCGGACTGGGCCTTGCCGCGATGCTCGGCAATGGCTTCGGCGACATTGGCGAACAGCACCGTGAACCAGAGCCACACATTGATCTGGAACGCGAAGCCGAGATCGGTGCCGCCGGTGAACAGATCCCGCAGGAACAGCAATGTCGTCAGCGTGGCGACCACTTCCACCGTGAACATCACGGGGTTTCTGACCATGACGCGCGGATCGAGCTTCTTGAAGGCTTCGATGATCGCCGGCTTCAACTGAGTCTGGGTCGGTCAGCCTGGCGACAGGGGCGCGCTTGCGCGTGCGCTGCATGGAAATGACCTTTCGGACTAATAGAGTGTGTGGGCGTGCATCGCCAACTGCTCGACGATCGGGCCGAGCGACACTGCCGGGAAATAGATCAGGCCGCCGGTGATCAGGATGACGCCGATCAGCAATCCGACGAACAGGCCGCCATCGGTCGGGAAGGTGCCGGCGGAAACCGGCACGATCTTCTTGGAGACGAGCGAACCGGCGATTGCCAGCATCGGCACGATCATCAGGAACCGGCCGATGAACATCGCCAGGGCGAGTGTCGTGTTATAGAAGGGCGTGTTTGCGCCGAGGCCGGCGAAGGCGCTGCCGTTGTTGCCGGTGGCGGAGTTGTAAGCATAGAGGATCTCGCTGAACCCGTGCGGCCCGCTATTCGGAGATTCCCGCAAGACCGGCCGGAACCACCGTCGCGAGGGCGGTGAAGCCGAGTATTGATAGCGGCAGGACGAGGATGGCCAGCATTGCCATCTTCACCTCCTTCGCCTCAATCTTCTTGCCGAGATATTCCGGAGTGCGCCCGACCATCAGTCCGGCGATGAACACGGCGAGGATGGCGAACAGCAGCATGCCGTAAAGTCCGGAGCCCACGCCGCCGAATATGATCTCGCCGAGCATGATGTTGACCATCGGCACCATGCCGCCCAGCGGCAACAGACTGTCGTGCATGGTGTTCACTGCACCGCACGAGGCATCCGTGGTGACAGTGGCAAAGAGGGCAGAGTTGACGATGCCGAAGCGCACCTCCTTGCCTTCCATGTTGCCACCGGACTGAAGCGCCGAGGGTGACTGGTCGACATGGAACGCAGCGAAGGCCGGGTTGCCCGGTGCCTCCGCCGCGTACACCGTCGCCACCCCGGCGAGGCACAGTACGCCCATCACGACGAAGATGGTCCAACCCTGGCGCTGGTTGCCAACCATGCGACCAAACACGTTCGTCAATGCGGCGCCGATCGACAGTAGCAGCACCATCTGCACGAGGTTGGTGATGGCATTCGGGTTTTCGTAGGGATGCGCCGAGTTGGCGTTGAAAAACCCGCCGCCATTGGTGCCAAGCATCTTGATGACTTCCTGCGAAGCCACCGGTCCCTGGGCGATGACCTGCTTCGCCCCTTCCAGCGTCGTCGCCTGGGCATAGGCGCCGAGATTCTGTGGCATGCCCTGCCAGACGAAGAACAGGCCGACGAGGATGGAGATCGGCAACAGGACATAGAGAATGCAGCGCGTCAGATCGACCCAGAAATTGCCGATCGACTGCGCCGAACGCCGCGCGAAGCCGCGGATCAGGGCAATGGCGAGCGCGATCCCGGTAGCGGCGGAGGCGAAGTTATGGACGGTGAGCCCCGCCATCTGCGTGAGGTAGCTCATCGTCGTCTCGGGCACGTAGGACTGCCAGTTGGTATTCGTGATAAAGCTCACCGAGGTGTTGAAGGCGAGGCTCTGCTCGATCTCCGGCTGACCCTGCGGATTGAACGGCAAGATCCCTTGCAGCCGTTGCAAGGCGTAAAGCGTGACGAACCCCGCCATGGTGAAGAACAGCATGGCGATGGCGTAAGTCACCCAGTGCTGCTCCTGCGACTCCTCGATACCGCAGAGTTCGGTATATCCCGCGCTCGACGGGACGCAGCACGGGTGAGAGAAAGCTGCGCTCGCCGGCGAACACGCGGGTCATGTAGCCGCCGAACGGCTTTGTCAGCAGGGTAACGATCGCGGCATAGATCGCGATCTGCAGCCAGCCGTTGCTGGTCATCGGAAGCGCTCCTCAGAACCGCTCGGCGCGGATCAGTGCATAAACGAGATAAGCCAGCAGGCCGAGCGTGACCGCAGCTCCCAGGCAGTAATCAAGAACCATCGGATGCACCTCAGAGCCGATCGCAGGCGACGACGTAAAGCACCGTGACGGCCAGAAAGCCGAAGCCGATGGCAAGGAAGATCGCGTCGAGCAAGACCAGCCTCCTGAACTGCGGGAGAGATCGCGGAAACAGGAAAGAAGATCGCGCCGCTCACATATAAAATCGAGCGGGAGGGATCCGTCGCAAAATATAAACAGCATATAGAGGGGCGGCCGGAAGCAGACCCCAGATCGAAGACAAGCCCGATCCTAATGAAGCGATCAATGGGGCGCGCTTAAACCGCTTTTACGGCAGCCGCCGCGCGAGAACCCCTTCGGTGTAGTTCAGGCAGAACGCCAAACCGGTGGTTCGACCGCGCCCACCTGTTCGGTGATCCGCCGATACGCTTCCGGGCGACGGTGTTTCTCGAAGGCGAAGATCGTCGTCCGTCCGAGCCGGCACATCTCCAGGTCGCAATCCGCCGTAATCAGCTCGTCTTCCCATGTCCCGGCCTGGGCGATGATCTCGCCCTGGGGATTCACGATGATCGAGCTGCCGAACAGCTCGTGCCCGTCTTCGGTGCCCGCCTTTGCCGTCGCCACCCCGAAGCAGGAATTCTGGTAGCATCCCGCCTGGATCGACAGGTGCGAATGGAACACCCGCAGATGATGCGCCTCGAACCCGCGTGACTCCTGGTTCGTGCTCGGCGTGTTGTAGCCCAGCATGACAAGTTCGGCGCTCTGCAGCCCCAGTACCCGCCACGCTTCCGGCCAGCGGCGGTCGTTGCAGATCATCATCCCCATGTTGATCCCGTCCAGCGTGCCCATTGGTGCCCGGATCACCGGGAAGCCGAGATTGCCGACCTCGAAATACCGCTTCTCCAGGTGCTGCACCTTGCGGTGCGGGTCGTACTCCGCGTGGCCAGGCAGATGGACCTTGCGGTATTTCAGCAGGACCTCGCCCTTCGGGCTGACCAGGATCGCGCTGTTGAAACGGCGGCGGCGCAGGCGCCCCGTCTCGTCCGCATCTTCGGCGATCTCGGCGTAGCCCAGGTGGAATCCGAGTTCGTAGCGCTTCGCGGCGTCGAACAATGGCGCCGTCTCGTTCGACGGCATCGCTGCCTCGAACCAATGATCAGCCTCCTCGATCCGCTCATGGTAATGGCGAGGAAAGAACGTGGTCAGCGCCAGCTCCGGGAACACCACCAGCTCGGCGCCGCGGCGGTGTGCGTGTTCCATCAGTCGCAGCATGCGTTCGACGGCGACCGTGCGCGGTTCGGATTTCTGAATCGGCCCCAACTGGGCCGCGGCGATGGTGATGCTACGAACGGTCATTCGACGGGGACCCATATCATGAGTGGGGCGACGCGCACGGTGACTTCATGCCGGTGTCCGTTGTCGGTCAACTGGCTGACGTAGTGTACGGTGCCGGGCCGTGGCCCGGGCGGCAGCTCGGCAGGATCGACGTCGAGGTCCGCTTCGCACTCGAAGCGGAAGGCGAGCCAGCCGCCGGCAATCATCTGAATATGATCGATCTGGGTGGACGCCGGGAGGTGGAACCGCTCCGTCAGGCTCTGGTGGACAAGCGCCAACGTGCGCGGGTCCCGGCAGTCAGGCGGCACGACGTGACGGCGTACATGCACCGCGACAATACCGAACCCGCCGAGGATCAAGGCCACGCAAGCGAGCACCAGCCATCGCAACTCAGGTCGTCTGCCGGCGGACGAACTGGCCCGTGCCGGGCTTGGCAAGTACCTGTGTGCCGTCCCAGATGAGCCGGCCGCGCAGCACGGTACCGGCAACGCGGGCGCGCATGTGGCGGCCATGATATGGCGACCAGCGCAGCTCCGGCCGGTCGACGATGGTTGCTTCGTCGAAGCTGAAATCACCGCGTTCCAGCACCAGCAGGTCGCAATCGCTGCCGACGCGGACGGCCCCTTTCTTCGGCCACAGCCCGTGCAGCTTCGCGCTGCGTTCGGCGCAGTAGGTGGCCATCATCGTCGGCGGCAGACCGCGCTCGTCGAGCAGCGAGTACATCAGCGGCGCATAGCTCTGCAGCCCAATCAGCCCGGCGCCACAGGCGAAGATGTCGGCAGAGGTCTTGCGTTCCAGCGGCCACGGGGCGTGGTCGGTGGAGACATATGCGATTTTCCCGGCCAGCAGCGCCTCCCACATGCGGGGGATCTCCGATGCGGCGCGGAACGGCGGGTTGCATTTGCCGCGCCCGCCGAGCCGAACGATGTCGTCCTCCGTCATGCAGAGATACTGGATGCAGGCTTCGCCAGTGGCTTGGGCGCCAATGCCGCGGAAGGTTTCGGCAATGTCGAACCCGCGCGCCAGCGAAGAATGGGCGATATGGACATGCGCGCCCGTCTCCAGCGCCATCTCGAAGATTTCCAGGTCCGCCATCGTCTCACAGATTGGCGGCCGGGTGCGGCAATGCATGATCGGCTCGGTGCGGCCGGCTGCACGTGCCTCGGCAGTCAGTGTCTCGACCAGTTCCTGGTCCTCGTTGTGGATCGCAACCGGCAGGCCGGTGCGGGCAATCAAACGAAAAGCGGCGAGCATGGTCGGATGGTCGATGCGCGGGAACCGCACCGCGTCGTACTCATATGTAGAGAGCTTGAACGCCGAAATGCCTGCAGCGGCAAGATCGGGGATGGCATCGACGCCGCCGGTCTTGGTGATGGTGCCATACAGCGCCATGTCCACATGCGCGGTGCGCTGCACCCAGCCGATCTTGTCGGCAAGCTTGCCGGCATCGGTGACGGGGTGCGGCACATCGTAAGGCATGTCGCAGCAAGTGGTCACACCGCCGGCGGCGGCACTGCGGGTTGCGCCCTCGATGCCGGGCCAGCCGAGTGCAGAAGATGTGTGCATGTGGCCATCGACCAGACCCGGCAGGATCAGGCGCCCAGTGTGGTCGAGCGTGGTTGCTGAGGGCGGCGGCTCACCGTGACCGATGGCGGCGATCGTCTCGCCGCGGGCGGCCACGTAACCCTGCCGCAGGATGGTGTCGGCGGTGACCACGTCGCCGACGACGACCAGATCGAACGGTGCTGACACTATATATATGCATCCGTGGTGCTGCTGCGGAGCGGCCTGCTTGCCGCTAACGGAGTGCGACCTTACGAAGGACAGAGGACAAGGTCCACCGGAGGATTGCATGAAGCTGCACGAGGTGAGGGTTCACCCGTCCAAGGAAAATCTGCTGCGCGATCGACAGCTCGCCTGGAAGATCGCGACGGTCGCGTCCGACAAGGTGCCAGTGGAACGCGACGTGACCGCAATGATCGTCAACCGGATCATCGACAACGCATCGGTCGCGATCGCGGCGATCAACCGGCGTCCGGCCGTATCCGCCCGGGACGCGGCACTGGGCCATGCGCGGCGGGATGGCGCAACAGTATTTGGCGTGGCGGCTAACCGGCGCGTGAGTCCGGAATGGGCGGCCTGGGCCAACGGGACGGCGGTGCGCGAGCTGGACATGCACGACACGTTCCTGGCTGCCGACTATTCGCATCCCGGCGACAATATCCCGCCCATCCTGGCGGTGGCGCAGTTAATGGGACGGACCGGCCGCGAGCTGGTCCGTGGCATCGCCACCGGCTACGAAATCCAGATCGATCTGGTGCGCGCAATCTGCCTGCACGCGCACAAAATCGACCACATCGCCCATCTGTGCCCGGCGCAGGCGGCTGGCATCGGCACGCTGCTGCGGTTGCCGACGGAGACGATCTATCAGGCCGTGCAGCAGGCGGTGCATGTCAGCTTCACCACCCGCCAGTCGCGCAAGGGCGAGATCAGCTCGTGGAAAGCCTATGCGCCGGCACATGCCGGCAAGCTGGCGATAGAGGCGGTGGACCGCTGCATGCGTGGCGAAGGTGCGCCCAGCCCGATCTATGAAGGCGAGGATAGCGTGATCGCCTGGATGCTGGATGGACCGAACGCGGTGTATCAGGTGCCGCTGCCGGAGTCTGGCGAGCCCAAGCGCGCGATCCTGGACAGTTTCACCAAGGAGCACAGCGCCGAATATCAGTCCCAGGCGCTGATCGACCTCGCCTTCCGCCTGCGCGAGAAGGTACCGGACCTGGAGCAGGTGGAGAAAATCATCATCCACACCAGCCACCACACGCATTACGTGATCGGTACCGGGGCGAACGACCCGCAGAAGCTGGATCCGAAGGCCAGCCGGGAAACGCTGGACCATTCGATCATGTACATTTTCGCGGTCGCGCTGCAGGACGGGCGCTGGCATCACGTGGAGAGCTATGCGCGGCGCCGCGCCGCCCGGGCGGACACGGTGCGGCTCTGGCACAAGATCGAGACGCGGGAAGATCCCGAGTGGACGCGGCGCTACCACGCGACGGATCCGAACGAGATGGCGTTCGGCGGCCGGGTAGAGATCATCATGCAGGACGGCAGCCGCATCGAAGACGAATTGGCGGTCGCCAATGCTCATCCGCACGGGGCACGGCCGTTCGCGCGCGACGATTATGTCCGGAAATTCCATGAACTGACCGACGGGATCATATCGGCGCGCGAGGCGAACCGGTTTCTGGAGACGGTGCAGGATTTGCCGCGATTGTCGGCGGCGGAACTGGCCGGATTGAACGTCGCGCTTCCAGCCGGTCGCCTGGAAGCGGGGAAGGCGGGAATTTTCTGAATGGCAGTATCTCTCCCGCGCGGCGGGAGATGTACAGGTGACGCCCGCCGACAAGTCCGTGTTACGGCGCACCACGCGGTTGCTGGTCGGCGCCGCGTCTTGCACCATCGCGGTCGGCGCGGATGACCGGCTGTCGCCGGCCGCGACGTCTCCACGGAGGAATTCATGAGCGAAACTCAGACCGCCACGACACAAGGTCCGAACCGGCCGAAGAAATCCGTTGCGCTGTCGGGTGTCCCGGCCGGCAACACGGCGCTGTGTACCGTCGGCCGCACCGGCAACGACCTGCATTACCGTGGCTACGACATTCTCGATGTCGCCGAGGCGGCCGAGTTCGAGGAGATCGCCCATCTTCTGGTGCACGGAACTTTGCCCAACGCCGCCGAGCTGCGAGCCTACAAACAAAAGCTGCGCGGCATGCGTGGGCTGCCGGCGGCGGTGAAAGAGACACTGGAGGCAGTGCCCGCGGCGGCGCATCCGATGGACGTGATGCGTACCGGTGTTTCCGCCCTGGGCTGTGTTCTGCCGGAGAAGGACGACCATAACCAGCCCGGTGCGCGTGAAATTGCCGACCGGCTGATGGCCTCCCTCGGTTCGATGCTGCTCTACTGGTTCCACTATGCCCATAACGGCCGGGTGATCGAGATCGAGACGGACGACGAGACGATCGGCGGCCACTTCCTGCATCTGCTGCATGGGCGGGAACCGTCCGAGCCTTGGGTCCGAGCAATGCATACCTCGCTCAATCTCTATGCCGAGCACGAATTCAACGCCTCCACCTTTGCGTGTCGCGTGGTGGCGGGCACGGGGTCCGACATGTACTCGGCGATCACTGCGGGGATCGCCGCGTTACGCGGGCCGAAGCATGGCGGCGCGAACGAAGTGGCGTTCGAAATCCAGAACCGGTACGACAGCCCTGACGAAGCGGAGACCGACATCCGCAAGCGCGTAGCTAACCGGGAGGTGGTGATCGGATTCGGCCACCCGGTCTATACGATCGCCGATCCGCGCAACAAGGTCATCAAGGACGTGGCGCGCCGACTGTCGCGCGATGCGGGCTCCATGAAGATGTTCGACATCGCCGACCGGATCGAGGCGGTGATGGCGGATGCCAAGGGGATGTTCGCCAACCTCGATTGGTTCAGCGCGGTCAGCTATCACATGATGGACGTGCCCACCGCCATGTTCACGCCTTTGTTCGTCATCGCACGGACCGCCGGGTGGGGCGCGCATGTGATCGAGCAGCGCATCGACGGCAAGATCATTCGTCCGACGGCGAACTACACCGGACCTGAGAACCTTCACTTCGTACCGCTGCGCGAGCGCCGGTAGCAACTTTCCACGGCGGCGGGAGCAACCGGTAGCCGCCGCGGCGGCAGCGTCGCGGCGGTTTCGTATGGTCGGAATGCGCGCATCGGAACACGCGCACTGAAAATTTCGTCAAACCCGCCACGAAACGGTTGCTTTTTGTTGACATGAGTTGACGAGACGCGGAATAGCGAAGTCGTCATGCATGCGCGCGATTCGCGCGACACTCGCGTCTGTCGGCGCCGGCATGTGAATTAAGGAAGGACGGTCCATGGACCGCAGCCTCGTCCAGGCGAAGCAGGGCAGATCGGACATCGCGCGGCTTATGCGCTCTGTGTCCTCTTCCCCAAGTCTGGATATTTGCGGCCATGGCGCGAGGGACGAAAAGCGTCCCACGCCGGATACGTCGGTTGCAGCTCAAGCTTTGTGGGCGTTCGCGCGCCAAAGCTGCATAGGGCAGCCGATCCGGTCGCCGGCCCGATTGAGCTGGTTCGTTGGCGAGGATGTTCTCAGCCGGCGGACACGTAGCGGAGCAGGTCGCCCAGTGGATCATGCCACTCGCGGTGGTTCGTCGCGCCGCGCGGACTCCCAAGCAACAGGAGAAGGAGTTTCCTCAGGTGAGCACCGAGGATAGCAGCACTGAAAAGACACGCGCGCAGCCGATGGCAATGCGAGCTGGCGCGCGCAAGTCGGCCGGTCGCAAGACCGGTGCACGCAAGACGGCCGCCCGGAAAGGCGCGACCCGCAAGACCGCAACGCGCAAGACTGGCGCCAAGACAGCGGGTCGCAAGATCGCCGCGAAGAAGAAAAGCGCCGGTCGCAAGACGGTTGGCCGCAAGACCGCCGCGAAGAAAAAAAGCGCTGGTCGCAAAACGGCTGCCCGCAAGATCACTGCGAAGAAAAAAAGCGCCGGTCGCAAGACTGCGGCAAAGCGTGGCACGACCGCACGCAAGACAGCCACGCGCCGACGCAAGGCGGCAGCTCCCATGCCGGAGCATGAGGAAGGCATGGACGAGGACCATGGCTCGATGGATGAACTCGGCTGAGCAGAACTCCATCGAACTTCAAAGGGGCGCCGGAAGGCGCCCCTTCTTTTAGCACTCGCCACAGTGCAGTTTCTTTCGGCGAGCTCTCAGCCGAAGGTGGCGAGCAGGTCCTGGACCTGAGGCGGCGTAAGCAGGCGCGGCGACGCGTTGCGCAACAGCAGATAGAGCTTGGCGGCTTCTTCCAGTTCCTCGGCTGCATAGACCGCGTCGGTCAATGTCTTGCCCGATACCACCGGCCCGTGGTTGGCGAGCAGGACGGCGCGCGCATCCAGGGCGGCGGCGTGAATGGCCGGTTCCATGGCCGGATCTCCGGGCCGATAGTACGTCACGATCGGCATGCGCCGTCCAACCCGCATGACGAAATAAGGGGTCAGCGGCGGGATCGGATTGTCCGCATCGCCATCAGGAAGGCAGGCCACTGCGGTCGCCATCGTAGAGTGCAGGTGAACCACTGCGCCGGCATCTGCACGCGCCGCGTAGAAGGCGCGGTGCATGAATACTTCCTTAGACGGCTGGTCACCGGACAGGTGGCGGAAATTCGTATCCAGGCGCGCAAGGCGTGTTGCGTCGAGCCGTCCCAGGCAGGAATTGGTCGGCGTGATGAGATAGCCATCCGTCAGGCGCACGCTGATGTTGCCGGCGGAGCCAACGGAAAAGCCACGAGCGAACAGGCTTGCGGCCAATTCGACCAGAGCGTGGCGAGCCTCGTCTTCAGTCATGCGAGCACCTGGAACGCTTTGAGGAAAAAGTCGCGGGCGCCGAAATTGCCGGACTTAAGAGCGAGCAGCAGCGGCTGGTTGCTACCAGTAGCATAGGTCCACGGCACACCCGGGTCGATCTCCGCGCCAATACGCAGGCTGCGTACATCGAGCCGGGACACCACGGCGCCGGCGGTTTCTCCTCCTGCCACGACCAGACGGCGAACACCGCGGTCGAACAGTCCGTCTGCGATTGTTGCCAGTGCATGTTCCACCAGGGCACCGGCGGTGTCGCGGCCCAGCCGTTCCTGCAGCGCGGCAACCTTGTCGGGTGGTGCGGACGCGGCGATCACCACTGGTGTGCTGCCCAGCCTGTCAGCAGCCCATGCCAGTGCCTGTCCGCTGAGTGCGCCAGCATCCGGGCACGACAACGGATCGAGTTCGAGTACCGGCACATGCTCGCGCGCTTCGGCAATCTGTCCGAGCGTGGCACGCGAGCACGATCCCGCCAGCACCGCAGCATGCCCGTCTACCGACGGCAATGCGCCGGGATCGTCGATGCGTGCGAGCAGCCCGGCGCGACGGAAATTTTCCGGAAGGCCCATCGCCACGCCGGAGCCCCCGGTGAGCAATGCGTGCTGTCCCGCCGCCTCGCCGATGGCGATCAGGTGCGCGTCGTTGACCGCGTCGATGATAGCGTAGCGGCGGCCCTGTTCCTTCAAAGCGGTCATTGCGTCGCGGATGGCGGGGGCGCCCTGCGCAACGACCGTATAGGGAACCAGACCGACAATACCGTCGGTCTGGTGTCCCAGAACACGCACAAGGTTTGCATCCTTCATGGGCGTCAGCGGATGGTTTTCCATGCCGCTCTCGTTCAACAGCGCCGCCCCGACGAACAAATGCCCCTGGTAAACGCTGCGGGCGTTGGCGGGGAAAGCCGGGCAGGCGAGCGCGAAGCCGCAGCCCAGGGCGGCGATCAGCGCGTCGGCGACGGGGCCGATATTGCCCTGGTCGGTACTGTCGAAGGTTGAGCAGTATTTGAAGAAGAATTGTCGGCAGCCAGCGGCGCGCAGCCAGTGCAGCGCGGCCAGGCTTTCCTCTACGGCCTGCTGCACCGGTGCGGTGCGGGACTTGAGCGCAACCACGATGGCGTCGGCATCCGGCGGCGGATCGTCCGCGCGCGGGACACCGATGGACTGGACCGTACGCATGCCGTTGCGGACCAGCATGGAGGCGAGGTCGGTGGCGCCGGTGAAATCATCGGCAATGGCACCGAGCAACATCGCAAATCTCCTTGTTCAGATGATGAGCGCCTCGGCAAAAGCGTGGATCTGCCTGTGCCATGACGGGAGCGTCCGGCCGGTCTGCCACGCGACATCCGCCATTTCGCGGCGCAGGTCGGTGCCGAAAATCTGGCGGCGCAACGCCTTCGATAGCTGATCGATGTCGCCCGGCGGGCACACGACCCCGCCTTCGGTCGGCACCAACGCAGCGGCAGAACCGCCGGCTGTGACAGCCACCGGCAGGCCCCGCTTCAAGGCTTCCGCAACGGCCATGCCGTAGCCTTCCCAGTGCGATGCCAGGGCGAACAAATCGGCGCTGCGCCATAGGTGATCCAGTGTCGCATCATCCACTTCCCCGGCGAAACGGACCTGGGCAGTGACACCAAGCTGCCCAGTCAGGTCGGATAGCATCCGCGCGTGAACCGGGTCTCGCATCGTCGAACCGACGATGCTCAGGTGCCAGTCGAGGTCGAACAGCCGCGCCAACGCGCGGATCAGAATATCGTGCCCCTTGCGCGGGATCAGCGCGGCGACGGACAGGATGGCGCATCCGGGGCCGCCAGAACCCGCGCTGCGTGGCGCATCGTCGGTGCCGGGGACGACGACGCGCATGCGCGCCGGATCCACGCCGAAATCCGCGGCGAGACGTTCCGCCGTCGGTTCACTGGTAACGATCACGCGCGCGAGCCGCGGCAGCAGCCGCAGCTCGGTGTTACGAAGCGTGGCGCGATCGCTGTCGGCAAAACCGGTATCGACCGCCGTGGGATGATGGATGATCGCGGCGGCCGGCCGTGCCGCCACCGAATCGCCCTGGCCGGCGAACGCAAGCAAGGCGAGCCCATCGATCAGTGGCAAGGTGTCGCGCGGCAAGGAGGCCCAGGCTCCACGAGCTGCGCTGCGCGCTGTCTCATCAGTGACCGGATGCGTGCCGGGAAGCTCGATCACGTTAATCTCGTGACCGGCTTCCCGCAGCCCCGCGACCATTCGCCGGTCATAGGCGTAGCCGCCGGATACAGTGGCAAACGGCGCGGGCACGATCAGTGTGATGTGCATGCGAACTGCTCGGACGTGACATTCCTCGACGCAGATTGCACCCGCCGGGCGCGCGTGGCCACCATGCACGTGTCGCGGCTTGCCGTGCTTCACATGGGCGGCGACACTGGCGCACCTGTTCGTCGGAGGATCGTCATGCAACAGCCGCCCCCAGCCCAACCCGGGATGCGGGAAGACGAGATCGACACACCGGCACTGATCATCGACCTGGACGCGTTCGAGGCCAACCTGGACCGCATGGCCGAAATGCTGGCGCCCACCCATACCCGGCTGCGCGCCCATGCAAAGACCCATAAATCGCCAGTGATCGCGCGATTGCAGATGGCGCGCGGCGCGGTGGGACAATGCGTGCAGAAGGTCGGTGAGGCCGAGGCGCTTGCCTGGGGCGGCATTCCCGACATCCTGGTCAGCAACGAGGTGGTCGGGCGTGGCAAGCTGGCCCGGCTCGCTGCGCTGGCGCGCATCAGTAAGGTAGCGGTGTGCGCCGATCATCCGGAGCAGGTTTCGGCACTGGAGAGCGTGGCGGCCGATGCCGGGATCAGGCTGCCGGTGCTGGTGGAAATCGACGTGGGCGCCGGACGTTGTGGGGTGGCGCCGGGACCGGACGCTGTTGCTCTGGCGCAGCGGATCGCCGGTTCGGGCCATCTGAGGTTCGGGGGACTACAGGCCTATCACGGCAGCGCGCAGCATAAGCGCACCATCGAGGAGCGGCGCAAACTGATCGAGGGGGCCGTCGATGCATCCCGCCGGACGGTGGAGCAACTTCGCCAGCAAGGGCTGAACTGCGCGATCGTCGGCGGCGCCGGGACAGGGACGTTTGCCCTGGAAGCGGCTTCCGACGTGTACAACGAAATCCAGGCCGGCAGTTACGTGTTCATGGACGCCGATTATGGGCGCAACATGGACGAAGCCGGCCAGCCGTTCGGCACGTTCCGGCACTCATTGTTCGTGCTGGCGTCGGTAATGAGCGTGCCCACGCGCAGCATCGCGGTGGTGGATGCGGGGCTCAAGGCGCTGGCCGTGGATAGCGGAATGCCGACATTGTGGCAGCGGCCGGACATTCGCTATGTCGGGGCGTCTGACGAACACGGCAAGATGGAGGTCGGGTCCGAGACGGCAATGCCGAAGCTGGGAGAAAAGCTGCGGCTAGTGCCGGGGCATTGCGACCCGACGGTGGACCGGTACGACTGGTATGTTGGGGTGCGGAACGGTCGTGTCGAATGCTTGTGGCCGGTCGCGGCACGGGGAGCGATGCACTGATGGCGTTCACATTCCTGATGCTGCCGCCGCAGACCGACGTGACGCGCGCCTGGGGCAAGCGACTGGCCGCTGAAGTGCCTTCGGTGCGGGTGGTCGTGGCGGAAGATGAGCAGACCGCCGAGCGGGAAATTGCGTCGGCGGAGGCTGCCTACGGCGGACCCGCACCGCACCTGCTGGCAAAAGCGGCCCGGCTGCGCTGGCTGCAGTCGCCGCAGGCGGCTCCGCCGGCCGGCTATTACTATAAAGAACTGATCGAGCACCCGGTGGTCGTGACCAACATGCGGGAGATCTACAACGACCATATTGGTGCGCACATCATGGCCTTCGTGCTGGCGTTCGCGCGCGATTTCCAAACCTATCTCCCGCAGCAGCTTCGGCGGGAGTGGAAGCCGCGCTGTCTGGACGCGGGCGTGGTGCATCTTGCCGAGGCGACGGCGCTGATCGTGGGCGTAGGCGGCATCGGGGCCGAGGCCGCACGACTGGCCGCTTCGTTCGGCATGCGGGTGCTGGCGACGGATGCGCGGCGGAAAGAAGCGCCCGCGGGCGTGGCCGAACTGCATCCGCCCGAGGCGCTGGACTCACTGCTGCCGCGCGCGGATTTCGTGGTTCTGACGGTCCCGCATACCCCTGCCACCGAGGGCTTCATGAACCGGGAGCGGTTCCGGCGGATGAAACCGACCGGTTTCTTTATCAATATCGGTCGCGGCAAGACCACACGGCTGGATGATCTGGTGGCCGCACTGCGGGCGAAAGAGATTGCGGGTGCCGGCCTGGATGTATTCGAGACGGAGCCGCTGCCAGCCGACCATCCGCTTTGGACCATGCCAGGCGTGCTGATCACACCGCACACGGCGGGATTCGGACCACACCTGGATGAGCGGCGGTTTCAGATCATACTGGACAATTGCCGGGCGTTCGAAAGCGGCGGCGCGCTGCGGAACGTGGTGGATAAGGCGAACTGGTTCTGATCGTCATCGCTGGGCGCTAATCGGATGAGGGTCGGGCGGCGGGAACTCCGCACGCAAGCGTGATGCTTCGCCATGCCAACGGATCGGCTCCGGCTACATTTTATTGTCAATCCGCGCATGAAGCCGATGCGTCAATGATCGAAAGGATATCACCGCGATGACACGAACAATGCGCTTTGCCGTCGTCCTTGGCAGTGTGGCGCTGTTGGCCGGCTGCGGCAGAAGCGAACCTGGGCGGACTGTGGGCGGCGCCGGCGTCGGCGCTGGCACGGGGGCGCTGGCAGGAGCGATTGCCGGGCCTCCCGGGGCGGTCGTGGGGGCAGCGGTCGGGGCCGGCGTCGGCGCTGTCGGCGGGGCTGCTACCACGCCCAGCCAGGTAAATCTGGGCAAGCCGGTTTACGATCAGCCGATGCATGTCGGAAGTGCCCACTACATTCCGCCGGCACAGTAATCGCAGGCGACAGCACGGATTATGGCCGGCCCGTCCGGCCATTCCCGTTGTGGATGTTGTCGCGGAAACATGATGCGCGGGCTGGCCCGCGCATCATTGAGTCAGGTCATGCTGCGCTGCAAGAAAGCGGATTTAGACGGAGCCTGAAACGTAAGTCTTCAGGCTCTCCACCTCGTGTTCCTGTTCCATGATGCGGGCTTTGACCACGTCCCCAATGCTGATGACGCCTATCAATTCACCGCGATCCAAGACGGGCATGTGGCGGAATCGACCGACGGTCATTTCCCGCATCGCGTCCGCAATGCTCGTGCCTGGAGTGGCAGTGCGAAGGGCCCGCGTCATCAACTGACCCGCCGTCATCTCCAGGGTCCGCGCACCGTTCGCTGCCAGGCTGCGAACGATATCACGCTCACTGACGATACCCAGCAACTGCTCCACGCGGTCCTGCACCAGTACTGCGCCGATCCGCTTTTCGGACAGGAGTTCGGCCACCTCCGCGATTCGAGCTGTCGGGGCGACGGTGACCACGTGATGACCCTTGTGCGTCAGGATTGCCGCAACGGTCGTCATGGCTGTTGCCTCCTTCATTCATCAAGCCGCTACCATGCGCCGACGCGCGCGCTAACGCAAAAAACAGCCGTGCAGTGCAGCAATTTTGCCGAAGGCCGGATTTATGCTGGCGCAGACGCGGCTTGCCGCGACGCGTCCGACCGATGTCCTTGCTGGTGGAAATAATTCGCCCGATAAAATTCCAGTATCAGGTCGCGGTACACGGCGCGCGGATAGCGCGGCGGGTTGTCCGCCCCGATGCAGGACGGCAATGGTTCGATCACCGCATCCGGATTCGGGCTATGGAAGTAAGCGATCGAATAACGATCCGTGCCTGAATTCGTTCAGCACGCCATGCGGCGTGGACAGGAACCGGTCGTTCGACCAGCGACGCATCATGTTGCCGAGATTTATCAGGAACGTCCCGGGTAGGACGGGAGGCGGAAACCATTCACCGGACGGCAGCCGCACGGCGAGTCCGGGAACATCGGTGCGTGCCAGAGCCGTCATGAAGCTGTTGTCGGTGTGCGGCGCCTGGCCGAACAGATTGTCTTCATCCGGGTCCTGCGGCGGGTAATGCAGGAAGCGCAGATTGGCATGCCCCTCATTGGCGAAGAACGGGGCGAAATAATCGGCCGGCATGCCGAGCGCCACGGCAAATCCTGGCAGCATGCGGTCGCACATGGCATTGAGAGCGTGGAAATAGGCCATCATGTCCGTCTGCAGGTCGGGCATGTCTTCCGGCCACTGATTGCGTCCGCGCAGAGCTTTTCCCGCCAGCACATCCGGATGCTCCGGCGGGCGATCGTGACTGATGAAAAAACTCTCATTCTGATTCGGCCGGGTGGCCTTGTGCACCGTTGATGCGCCCTGGACCGAGGCGTTCATCGGCAGATAACCGATATTGTTCGCATTCAGCCGCAGTTCAGCTTCTGTTCGAGCGGCAATGCGTGAAACCGGCGAGACGCAGCAAAAGCACGCGCCACGATCTCGTCAGGCACGCCATGGTTCAGCGCGTAAAAGAACCCGACTTCCTCGCAGGCTTGCTTCACCTGGGCGGCCAGATGCTCCAGTGCTCCCGGGGTCGCCGGCAAAATACGGCCCGTAATCTATCACCGGAATTTTCCGGGCCGCTTCGGCGAAATCGTGCACCGCGTGCTGCCTGAACAAATTCATGTGCGCTTCCTCTGCCTTCTCAGGCGAACGCCCGGTGATACGCGTTCACGGCCGGTCCGCCGCCGAGATGAACGTACAACACCGTGCTGCCGCGCGCGATTTCTCCTGACCGGGCCATCGCGATCAGTCCGGCCATCGATTTTCCCTCATAGACGGGATCGGTGATCATCCCTTCCAACCGGGCCGCCAACCTGATCGCCTCGATTGTCGCGTCGTCCGGCAGGCCGTAATCCGGGCCGGCAAAGCGCGGATCGATCACGATATCCGCGTCGCGGATTTCGGTCCGCAGCTCAATCAGCTCCGCGGTGGCGCGGGCGATCTTGCTCACTGCCTGCCGCGTCATGTCCGCGTTGGCCGCGGTGTCGATACCGATCAGGCGGCGTGGCCGGTCCTGGGCGGCAAAGCCAACGACCATTCCCGCCTGGGTGGAGCCGGTGCAGGTGGCGGTGATGACGGTATCGAAGAAGACCGAATGCGACTTTTCCTGCTCCGCGAGTTCATCGGCGAAATGCGCGTAACCCAGGCCGCCGAGCCGGTGATCGGAGGCGCCCGCGGGGATCGCGTAAGGTTTGCCTCCTTCCCGCCGGATCTGGTCCAGCGCCTGTTCCCAGGTGTCCTTCACCGCGGTGGAATAGCCGTGACCTTCCAGAACGGTTTCCGCGCCCATCAGCCGCGACAGCAGGATGTTGCCGACCTTGTCGTACACGGGGTCGTCCCATTCGGTCCAAACCTCCTGCACCAGCCGGCAGCGCATGCCCAGCACGGCAGCCACCGCGGCCACCTGCCGCGTGTGATTCGACTGGATGTTGCCGATCGAAACCAGCGTGTCGCAGCCCTGCTGCAACGCTTCGGCGGCGAGGAATTCCAGCTTGCGGATCTTATTGCCGCCGAACGCCAGGCCGGAGGAAACATCGTCGCGCTTGGCCCAGACCTCGAGCCCGAGTTCAGCGGACAGCCTGTTCAACCGGTGCAGCGGCGAGGGGAAGAAGGCGAGCGATTGATGGCGGAAACGCCGCTTCAGGTCGAGGGGCATCGAGAAGCTCCATGGCCGGCTACGCTCACCTCCGTATCAGGACCGCGGGCTGTTCGTCACGTAGCGAGGGATGATGCACCAGCCCCGGCAGCAGCTCCGGCCATTCCCACCGTCGGACGCAAACAAGGCCCGCATGTCCGTGAGCGGGCAGTCGAAGGGTGGTCCGCCCGGCTGCCCGGTTTGCATGAACAGCACGAATAGGTGGCCGCCCGGCCGCAGCCAGTCCGCCAGGCGCTGCTCGTAATCCGCCAGGAGCGCGGGAGGTAATGCGCATAGGCAGGTCTGATCGTAGATTGCGTCGAACGGCCTGTCTGGGGTCCACGCGAACAGGTCCGCCTGGATCGCCTGCGCCGTCGGCGGCAACCGGGACCGCTGCGCTTCAACGGCTGTCGGCGACACGTCCAGCACCGTGACATCGAAACCCGCTTCAGCGAGCGCCAATGGTTCCGCACTCCGCCCGGCGCCGGGGACGAGGATACGGCAGGGTGCCAGCGTTCCGTCTGCCCGCCACGCCAGGAAGGCCGGGTTGAGCGACGGCCGCTCCCACCCCGTAGTGCCCTGCCTGATAGCGGCCTTCCCAGTCGATGGCCTGGGTTCCGCTCACGCCGCCGGCTCCGGAAGGCGCATCCAGGCGGGAATGCGGGGGATGAGGCGGGCGTTGTCGCACGTAAGCGCCTCATGTAGCGCGTCGAGGCGGAGGACGGCCATGCCGCGCCCGTCACGGCCGGAGCGCATAGTGCCGACCTCCATCCCGTTGCGCAGCGCCGGGGTGCCAGGGGCGGGCAGGGGGCCGTCCACTTCTACCGGCACGAGGCGCCGCTTCAACAGGCCGCGGTACTTGGTGCGCGCCGTCAGTTCCTGGCCCATGTAGCAGCCCTTGGTCCAGGAGATGCCGTTCAGCTCATCGAAGCCGGCCTCCAGCAGGACCGTCTTTTCCGGTTCCAGGTCGCGCGACCCGTCCGGCAGGCCGAGACCCAGGCGGTGCAGGTCCCAGTCCTCAAAGCTGGCGTCAACAGGTAAGATTTCGGACGACAGGATCCGGTATCCGGCTTCAGGGAGGCGGGGGTCCGGAGCACTCAACGGCCTAGCTGCCGGCGAGCCGTTCCACAGCTGCGGCACGTGCACTCGTCACGTCGGGCGATCGCGATTTTCGATCGCAGTTTGAACCGCGACAGGCGCTGGATGAGGGCGGTGGCTTGAGGTGCCTCGCAGTCCAGCAGCAGCCGGTCGCCGTCGCTCAGGATGAAGAAATCCGCCAGCCATTTGCCTTGCGGCGAGAGAAAAGCGGCCCAAACCGCTCGGCCCGGTGCCGCCTGGTTCACGTCATTCGATACGAGCCCTTGCAGGAAGCTGATCCGGTCTTCCCCGCTGACCTCGATCACGCTTCGGTCCGGCAGCTCCGCGCATAGGGTCATGGCAGCAGGGGGCCTTCTGGGGCGAGGTCAAACAGCTATCGCAGCGGCGCCGAGATCCTGCGCACTAACTGGCATCAGCCCGGTTGCGGCGGCCCCAGGCCGCCGGCCGGCGGGGTCGGCGCGGCCGGGCGCGTGGTGGTCGGCACGGAAGCGCGCCGGTTCTCCGGGGCCGGCTCATCGACCACCTTGCGGATGACCGGTTCGCCGCGCAGCACGGTGCGGATCTCGTCGCCGTTCAGCGTCTCATGCTCAAGCAGCCCGCGCGCGAGGCGGTGCAACTCCTCAACGTTCTCGGTCAGGATGCGCTTCGCTTTCGAATACGCGCGATCGATGATGTCCTTGATCTCGGCGTCGATCTCCCGCGCCGTCGCCTCGGAGACGTTCTTGTTCTGCGTCAGGGAATGGCCGACGAAGATTTCCTGGCTGTTGTCGCCATAGGCGATCATGCCGAGCTTGTCGCTCATGCCCCACTCGGTGATCATCCGGCGGGCCTGGTCGGTAGCCATCTTGATATCGCCGGCCGCGCCGTTGGAGACCTTGTCGGGGCCGAAGATGATTTCTTCCGCCGCGCGGCCGCCCATCGCCATGGTCAGCTCGGAAAGCAGCTTGGACTTCGATTTGGAGTAACGGTCGCCTTCCGGGGAGACTCATGACGAGGCCGAGCGCGCGGCCGCGTGGAATGATGGTGGCCTTGTGCACCGGGTCGCATTCCGGCTCGTGCATGGCGCAGAGGGCGTGGCCGCCTTCGTGATAGGCGGTCATGCGTTTCTCCGCCTCGGACATGACGAGCGAGCGGCGCTCGGTGCCCATCATCACCTTGTCCTTGGCGTTCTCGAACTCCAGCATCGCCACCACGCGCTTGCCCATCCGCGCGGCCAGCAGCGCCGCCTCGTTCACCAGATTGGCGAGGTCGGCGCCGGAGAAGCCGGGCGTGCCGCGGGCAATGACCTTCGGATCGACGTCGGAAGCCAGCGGCACCTTGCGCATGTGCACGCGCAGGATCTTTTCGCGGCCGTTCACGTCGGGGTTCGGCACCACCACCTGCCGGTCGAACCGGCCGGGGCGAAGCAGCGCCGGGTCGAGCACGTCGGGACGGTTGGTGGCGGCGATCAGGATGACGCCTTCGTTGGATTCGAAGCCGTCCATCTCGACCAGCATCTGGTTCAGGGTCTGCTCGCGCTCATCGTTGCCGCCGCCGAGCCCGGCACCGCGATGCCGGCCGACCGCGTCGATCTCATCGATGAAGATGATGCAGGGGGCGTTCTTCTTGCCCTGCTCGAACATGTCGCGCACACGGCTGGCGCCGACACCGACGAACATCTCGACAAAGTCCGACCCGGAGATAGTGAAGAACGGAACGTTCGCCTCGCCGGCGATGGCGCGGGCAAGCAGGGTCTTGCCGGTGCCGGGTGGGCCGACCAGCAGCACGCCTTTGGGGATCTTGCCGCCGAGCCGCTGGAATTTCTGCGGGTCCTTGAGGAACTCCACGATCTCCTGCAGTTCGCCCTTCGCCTCATCGATGCCGGCAACATCCTCGAACGTGACTCGGCCTTGCTTTTCAGTCAGCAGCCGGGCGCGGGACTTGCCGAACCCCATGGCGCGGCCGCCGCCGGCCTGCATCTGGCGCATGAAGAACACCCAGACGCCGATCAGCAGCAGCATCGGGAACCAGGACAGCAGATAGTGCAGCAGCGGGTTCACGTCGGCGTCCCGCGGCTTGGCGATCACCCGCACGCCATGGCTGGTGAGCTGGTGGACCAGCGTCGGATCATCCGGCGTGTAGGTCTCGAACGTGCGGCCGTCATTGAGCTGGCCGGAAACGGTGCGTCCCTGAATCACCACGTCGCGCACGTGGTTCTGGTTCACCTCGTTGATGAAGTCGGAATAGGCCACCTGGGTGGCGGCGGTGTGCGTGGTGCCCGGCTGGAACAAGTTGAACAGCACCACGAGCAGCAGGGCGATGATCACCCACAGCGCGAGATTCCGACCGAAATTACTCATGTGCGTGCCTGCTCACGTCTCGATGTCCCGGCGGACCGCGGGAAGGCCACTGCCGGCCCAGATATAGCGATGAGCAGGCGTCCGCGTTGAGTTCAACATAGGGTGTCGTACACTCGCGCGCATCCCCGCACCCGTATCGTCGGCCGAATGGGATTTCATGGCGCGAAATATGGTGCCCCCGCAACCGGCCGTGCCGTCCTGAACGTAACCGCCAATGCGGCACAGACCGCCATATCAGGATAACCGATATGCGGCACGGCGACCAGCGTGCCATGCCGCCGCAGCGCGGGGAGGGTCCGCAGCACGGCCGCCGGTAGATCGGAGTATGCGCGGATGCGGGGCGTATCGTTGCCCAGGGCACCCAAAGTGAGTTCGGTCGCGGCGTCCGGCGGCATATCGATGCGGAACCGACCGTCCCACATCGCGCCGGGGCTGGCCGGGACCGGGTGTTGAATCGCGGTGATTTCGTGTACCAGCAGGAAGCGGCCCATTCGGCCGCCAGCCATCAGACGTGTTCCGCCCAGGGTGGCGGGCTGCAGCGACGCGGCAAGCGAGGCGAGCGAACGGTGCCTGGGCGGATACGTGGCGCCTGAGACGGCCTGCATCAGCGCCGAGAGGACCTTAACCGGGAGGCTGGGCGGTTCGATCGACGGCAAATCCCTCCGGCCGCACGGTGATCCTGCCCAGCAGGGAAGCCGTTTCGCGTTCCTGCTCCGCGCGACACTTGGCCGGTCCGGGTCGCGGCTTCGGACAGTGCCGTGGTGGCCGGACCACCGCCGACGCGATCGCCGCGCAACGCCCGCAGGCGCGGGCGCAATGCATGTATATCGACATTGGACGGGTCTTCCGCCCAGGCGATGCCCGCTTCGGTCAGGATGTCGCGCAACTGTCCGGGTGCAACCGGCAATAAGCGGGCGGAGCAGGCGGACATAGGGGGTTTCGACGATCGCGGCCATGCCGGCCAATCCTGCGGGCCCGCTTTCGGACAAAGCGCGCATGAGCACGCGTCTCGCCCTGATCGGCGGCATGATGGCCCAACAGCAAATGCAGAATGCCCTCGGCGCGGCAGGTTTCGAGCAGGATGGCATAGCGGGCCTGGCGTGCCCGCTCGGCCAGGGCTGGGCCGTGGTGCAGGCCAGACAGTGCCAGAACACGCGCCGGGATGCGCTGTCCCGCAAGTCGGGCGATGGTTTCCGCGGCTTCGCGCGAAGATTCCGGGCGCAATCGATGGTCCACGATCAGCGCCAGCAGACTTCCTCCGCGGCCGATCACCCAGCGTTGCGCCAGCAGGGCCAGGGCAAGGCTGTCGGCTCCCCCGGAGACTGCCGCCGCGAGCCGCGGCGCCGGCTCGAAAGGGCCGAGGGCCGCCATACGGTCCGCAAACGCCTGGTCAGAAAGGGCCGGCATTCGTGCGGCGGCAGAATTCGGCAATCGCGTCGATGGTCGCGGCCGCCGCCTCGAGATGCGGGGCATGACCACAGTCCAGCATGACCGTCCGCACCGCCGCCGGGATCATCCGTTCGGCGAGCGCCGGCTGCGCTTCCGTGCCATATGGATCGTTCCGTCCTTGCACAATCAGCACGGGGACATGAATCTGTCTGAGTTCACCGGTCAGATCGAAACGTTGCCGGAATGCAGGGTCGAGCCAGGCGCCGCTCCAGCCATTGAACACCATGTCCGGGTTCGCGTGGTACCGCGCCAGCCGGTTGCGGAGTTGCCCGCTGGCGTCGTCGGCAATGGTCCGACGGATGCTGCTGATCGTGACATTTTCCACGAAAAAATGAGGTGCCAGCAGCACCAGCCCGCGAACCCGAGGATCTCCCCGGCTGGCATAGATCGTCGCGATTGAGGCGCCGTCGGAATGGCCGATCAGGATGCCGGTACGGATCGCAGCAACATCAAGAATTGCCGGCAGCACGTGATGTGCTTCGCGATGCATGTAATCGGGCGGCCAGGGCAGCGGGGCGGGATCGGAATGGCCGTAACCGAAGCGCGACCAGGCGAACACGCTGCAGCCGGTCGCGATAACCAGATCCCGCGGAAAGTCGCGCCAAAGGCTGATCGAACCGAGTCCCTCGTGCAGCAGGACGAGGCTCGGTGTTTCAGTCACCGCGGGCCCCCACCATGCTGCCTCGACCGTGCCTTCGTAGTCCCCGCCACGGATCGGCAAGCGGAGCGGCGATGCGAAACGGCCTCCGTCGCTTCCTGCTGCGGGCGTTCCGCGCTCATCCGATCTGTCGCAACCTGAATCGCTGGACTTTCCCGGTGGCGGTTTTCGGCAAGTGTTCGACGATCTCGATCCATCGTGGGTATTTCCAGACGCCGACCTTCGCCTGCACATGCGCCTTCAATTGCTCCTGCAGCATGTCCTGATCCACGCCGGACGCCGATGGTTGCAGCACGACAAAAGCCTTCGGCTTGATCAGTCCCTGCTCGTCGGGGTGTCCGACGACCGCCGCCTCCAGCACGGCCGGGTGGGAGACGAGGGCACCCTCCACTTCGAACGGCGAGACCCATACCCCGCCGACCTTCATCATGTCATCCGCGCGGCCGTGGTAGCGGTAGGTGCCGTCCGGCTCACGCACATAGGTGTCGCCGGTACGCGTCCATTCGCCCTGAAACGTGTGCCGCGTCCGGTCACGCTGGTTCCAGTAACCTTCCGCCGCACTGGGCCCGCGCACCACAAGTTCCCCGGCGGTTCCATCCACGGCCGCGCTGTCGGTCTCATCGACAATCCTGAGATCATACCCCGGCACCGGGCGGCCGGACGTGCCGTAGCGCACCTCGCCCGGCCGGTTGGACAGAAAAATGTGCAACATTTCGGTCGAGCCAAGCCCGTCAAGAATTTCGATCCCGACAGCATCCTGCCAACGCTGTCCGACAGCTTCCGGCAGTGCTTCACCGGCCGAGATGCAGCGGCGCAACCGTTCGGATCCGGCGCCGCGGCCAAGTCCAGGATGTGCAAGCAAAGCCGCGTAAAGCGTGGGCACTCCGGCGAAGATGCTGGGCTGGAAGCGACGCATCGTGCCGATCACGGCATCAGGCGTGGGCCGGTCGGGCAGCAGCACCGCGCCGGCGCCGACCGACATCGGGAAAGTCATGGCGTTCCCGAGTCCGTAGGCGAAAAACAGCTTCGCCGCGGAGAACACCAGGTCATCGGCGCGAATTCCGAGCACCTGCGCGCCATATGTCTCGGCGGTGGCGCGCAGGCTGGCATGGACGTGTTTCACGCCTTTCGGCTGACCCGTGGAGCCGGAGGAATACAGCCAGAAAGCGACATCGTCGTTCGACGCGGATACCGGCGGGACATCGTTGCCCTCGGCGACGAACCGGGAAAACTCGATCTCCGGGTCGGTCAGCACCGGTTGCGAGCCGTCGGGGGCGGCCACGATGATCCGTCGCAGCTCCGGCAATCCGGTCAGGAACGGGGCGCAAAGCCGGAAGCAGCGGTGCCGAAATCACCAGCGCCTCGGCTCGGCTGTCTGCCAGAATGAAACCGGTCTGCTCGGCCGTCAGAAGCGTGTTGACCGGGACCGGCACCACGCCGGCGCGGAGGGCGCCCCAGAACGCCACCGGAAAATCGATCGTATCCAACATCGCCAGGGCGATGCGGTGCTCGCGGGGGATGCCGGCCTGGCGAAGTCCCGCGGCGAAGCGAGCGCTTCCGGCGCGCAAAGCCTCGTAAGTCAGGCTTCGCCACGGATCCTGGAAGGCCAGAGCATCACCGCGTCCCTGTTCGCAGTGCCGGTCCACGAAATACAAGGCGGCATTGCCGTTCGGCTGCATTTGGCGTCTCGCTTCCCGTCGGGCCGCAAGATGCCTTCCGCATCAATCACCAATCAAGCGATCTGCCGGCGACAACCGTTCGGTCAATGGCCAGGATCGAAGCCCAGGAAACCGGCGGCTGGAATCGGGTTCCCGCCATTTCCGGCGAACAGGCGCGGCATCTGCTGCGGGGCCGGGGCGGAGACCGTCCGGACCGGGTGGGCTTGTTTGCGCGCCGCCTGCTTCAGGGTTTTGGACGCGGCGGAATGGCGGGACTCGCTGGCCGTTGTTGCCGAAGGTGGCGGGCCGCTGGTCGGACCGGCGCCGTTCGAGAGCAGCAGGAAAGTGATATCGTTGCGGCCAAGATCGACCGAGAGCTGGATGGGCGTCATCCCGAGAACGTTGTGCCCGTTCATGTCGGCACCGCGGTTGACCGCATCGCGGGCCGCCGTAAGATCGCCACGGTTGATTGCATCGAACAGCGCGTCGGTCGGCTCCATCATAACCGTCGGTTGCGATGGGGGCGCCGCGGCGCCCGGAGAACTCTGCGCACCCGGCAGACCGGCCGGCGGCGGGGTGGCGGGCCGGCCGGTCCGCCGTTGGCTGTGACTGACCACCGATGTTCGGTGCGCCGGTGATTCCCTGAAACTGCCCCACGCTCGGTGGCAGATTCATTTGCGCGCGGGCGGGTCCGGCGGGTGTGCCGATCACCGCCCCGGCGAGCAACACCGCAGTAGCGCACAATTCCTTGCGCATGCCCCCCAGCACCATTTTCCCTCACCGTGCTCAGCCTGGATTCAACCAGCAGAATCCAGCATTGAGATACAATGCATACAAGCTCCAGGCGAAATAAGGAACAACGAGATATGCGGCCGGGCGCGAGACGCGCCGAAAGCTGCGGACCGTGAGCGCCAGCACTGGAATGAGAACGAAGATCACCGCGGCGGCCAGAAACTCACTGCGCAGCGCGAAAAATGCCGGTATCCACAGCGCGCTGAGGGCCAGCTGCCAACCCCAAAGTCGCAGCGCACGGGGACTGGCCGCCCGGTGCCAGGCCAGCCAGACGGCCACGCCCATAAGCACATAAAGACACGCCCAGATTGGTCCGAACAACCAGGCCGGCGGGGTTCCCGGAGGGGCGCGTAAGCGATAGGTACCACCCACGCTCGGGGCCGGAAACCAGCGCCACGTCGGCCGCGCAGACCAGCAGACAAAGCCCGACAAACCCGATCAGCGCCAGAACGGGCGACATCGGAGCGGACGAGCCGCCGGGCGCCGAGCCCCACTCATTCGGATCTGAAACCTGGAAGACACGATCCTTTCGGCGGATGTGGAAAGCGGACGATCTTCGATTTAGGTCCCGCGCGCCGAAAACGAAACCCTGTCCGTGGTCACGTGCCCTCGCGTCTCCAGGCCGCGATCAGCAATCCCAGCATCAAAGGCAACGCCGCCCATGCGGGCAAAAGCCGGAATGAATCGATGCCGGTTACCAGGTGGGCCCGCCGCCGCTCCAATCCGATCCAGCCATCGCCGGATGCAGCACGATCGGCTTCCGTCCGGCGGAGCTCGGGCACGATGGGTGGAGCGCCAGCTCGACCGCCCTGAAGCCAATGGATCCCGCCGCCTGTTTCGCGAACGAGCCTGGCGAGCTTTGTTGCCGTCGCGCGCAGGTCGGCAATCTCCAGCGGGTTCGCCGCGCCCGCGGCGGCGTAGGCTGTGCGCGGGCCGTCGGTTATGCGCCAAACGCCGGGGCTGGTGGCCGGTAAGCTGGCTTTCGCATCGTCCCGGCGAATCGGTGATCAGCTTCACTGTCTGCGTGTTGCCATCCGGATCGGTCACCGTCACCGTGCCCGGCGGAGTCGCCTCGATCGAGCGCCGCTCGATCTGCAATCGCCCGTCCGCAACCCGGGCGGTGATCGCGTTCTCTTCCAGATCCGGCTCTTTCATCAGCCAGTGGGCGATCCGGCGCAGCAATTCGGCCTGCGGACCGCCGCCCTGGTGACCCCGAGACCACAGCCAGATCTGGTCCGACAACAACAGCGCCGTACGCCCCTGACCGACCCGGTCCATGATCAGCAGTGGACTGCCGTCGGCCGCGCTCATCAGCACTTCCCCGTGCACATCCGAGGGCGCGATGCGGCGATACCACGGTCCCCAGGTTGGGGCGACATCGGGCTTGCCTGGCGGATTGGCGCCGGCAAGTCCTTCGGTCACCGGGTCTCGGCTGCCCATCGCCGTCACACGCGGACGAAACTCACCGTCGACCACTGCGTCGTAGCGCATTGGCCCAGCGGGAAGCACGTCCGCCAGCGGCGTCTCGGCAAGGCTGGTGGGGCCGGCAAATTCCGGACCGACGCTCAGCAGCAGTGCGCCGCCCTGGCGGACGTCCTGGGAAATGTTTTCAAGATAGGGAAGCGGCAGCAGCCCGCTGTTCTGGAACCGATCGAGAATGATCAGGTCGAACTGATTGATCTTCTGCTGGAACAATTCCCGGACCGGGAAGGCGATCAGCGACAATTCGTTCAACGGTGTCAGGTCATCCTTTTCGGGCGGACGCAGAATGGTGAAATGCACC
Source organism: uncultured Pseudomonadota bacterium (assembly GCA_963810715.1). Lineage (GTDB taxonomy): Bacteria > Pseudomonadota > Alphaproteobacteria > Acetobacterales > Acetobacteraceae > DATDIC01. The sequence goes on from CAWEOZ010000013.1 coordinate 529,165, forward strand.
AGATCGACCGCCGGATCGGCCTTCAGCAGCCGCCGCCAGGTCCGCTCACCAGGATGCGGCTCGCCGGAGATCAGCAGGACGCGCAGGCGGTCGCGCACGCCGTTGATCTCCACCACGGCGCGGTTGTTCAGGGTGGATACTTCGCCGGGCAGTTGGTCGGCGGCAAATTCGATGACCGTGGGTCCGGCGCGGGTGATCGGCACGTCGAAACTTTGCGGCTTATCGACTGGGACGCTTTCGACCACGGGTGGATCGCCGTCCCTGCGAATGGTGACGCGGACTGCCTTCCCCTGGTCGTCCACGCCGAGATCGTCCACCGCGAAGCGCAGCGTCACGCTCTTGCCGACGATCCCGTAACTCGGTGCATTGATCACGCGTATGCGCCGATCGACCTCCTCGCCGCGTGCCGGGATCAGCACGTTCAGCGGGGCACCGCCGAGGGAAGCAGCCTGGGACGTGGCGGGAATGTCGTGCACTTGCCCGTCGGTGATCGCGATCGTACCGGCGAACCGGGCGCGCGGTATGTCCGCCAGGGCCTGGTCGATCGCGGCAAACAGCCGGGTGCCTGAATCGCCGCTCTCCGGCACCGTGATGGTGCGCAGTTCCAGGTCGCGCAGCTTGTCGGCCTGACTCGGTCAGCGCCGCGCGCGTTGCGTCGGCCAGCCGCGCGCGGTCGCCCACCTGCATCGACGCGGTGTGGTCCACGACCAGCAGGCCGATGTCGGGCAGGCCCTCCTGCGTTTCCTGCACAAGCCGGGGTCCGGCAAGCCAGAGCAGCAATACCGCGAAGGCGAATGCACGCAGCACCGTGCCGCTCGCCCGCCGCCATGCGGCCAGCCCGAGCCCGATTGCGCAGATTGCGGCAAGCGCCAGCAGCAGGCTGAGCGGGATCAGCGGATCGAACCGCAGCGCGGCGATAGCCTGGTGCAGTTCCGTGTAGTTGCCCAACGCTTATTGCCCCAGCCGTTCAAGGATGGCTTTCACGTGCACCTGGTCGCCCTTGTAGTTGCCGGTCAGTGCATACATCACGACATTGACACCGAAACGATAGGCGAGCGTGCGCTGCCGCTCGCCGCCCGGAATCACCGCATAGGGATAATGGCCGTCGCCATCGACCGCCCAGGCCGATGCCCAGTCGTTGCCGCCGATGATCACCGGGCTGACATCGTCGTTGCTGCGGTCCTGGCCCTGCTGCACCCACACAGTGCCGCCGTCGTATCGCCCGGGATAATCCCGCAGCAGATAGAAGGTGCGCGCCAGCACGTGGTCGATCGTAAGTGGCGTGAGCGGCGGCACGACAAGGCCACGGGCGGCACGTTGCAGCGCCTCTCCGGTGCCCGGGGCAAAGCCGGCGCCGGATCCCGAATCCCGCGTGTCGATCAGCAGGATTCCGCCGCGGTTCATGTAGTCGTTCAGCGCTGCCGCGGCGGCCGGGCTCAACGGAGAGGCGTCGGCGGTGATCGGCCAGTACAGCAGCGGATAGAAGCTCAGATCGGTCGGTGCCCGGGGTTATCGGATCCGGCTCGTCCAGCGTCGCTGCCGTACGGGCGTTGACATATTCGGAAAGTCCCTCGAGCCCCTGTTTGGCGATGCTGTCAACCTGCGGGTCGCCACTGACGATGTAACCCAGGCGAGTGCCCAGTGCCGGGTTGGCGACGTGGTCGAGCTCGGCGCGCGCGGGCAGCGGGTGCAGAAGTCCGGTTCCGAGCATGCCAACGGCGAGCAACGCGGCAATCCGTCGGGCCGTTGTGGGCCGCAGCAATCCGCGCATCAGAAGAGAGATCAGCAAGTCCAGTGCGAGCAGAGCTACGGCGACGGTCAGCAGCCATGGGCCGACAGCACGTTCCGGCACCGCCGCGGTCAGCGGCTCGACATGCGACCCAACCATCGGCGCGGCTTCTGGCGGGTCCAGCACGCTCGACAGGTTCAGAGCCTGACGACCATTCTCCGGCCCGTAGAGGCCCGGCGGATGCTGCGGAGATGGCGGCGTCCGGCCGAACTGATCGGCGGCAAGGCCGGTGGCCGCCTGGGGCGGCGCCGACAGCAGGCCGAATCCGTCCAGCGTCTGCACCGGCGCCAGCACGTCATGGCCCGGCGCGGTCTGGACGCCGGCGGAGAGAGCCACCAGGCGGCGCAGCATATCCACGAACAGACCCGACAGCGGCAGGTTGGACCAGTCGTCGTTCGCGGTGACATGGAACAGCACGACGCGCCCATTCCCCTTCGCTGCCTCGGTTACCAGCGGCGTGCCGTCCGCCAGCGCCGCCCAGGTGTGCGCTGCGAGTGTCGCCGACGGTTCCGCCAGCACCTGCCGCGAGACCGTCACGTCGGGCGGCACCGCCAGCCCGGCAAACGGGCGAACCGGGCGGGAATGCAGCCAGTCCGGCCGGCCGGCTCCATGACAGTGCGCCGCCCAGTTGGCGATCGCCGCCCAGCAGCCTGACCGGGAGCAGATCGTCGGTCTCGCCGATCGGCTCGGCTGCGGTGCGCGGTCCCGCCATGCGGATCAGCAAGCCGCCATTCTCAACCCATTTCGCCAGTGCATCACGGGCCGGCCCATCCGGCAGCGGATCGTCGGCCAGGACGAGGACGGAAATATTCCGGGTCAGCAATTGCTGGATGGTGCCCTGCCGCACCTCGGTATAGGGCTGCAAGGCACGGTTCAGATAATAGAGAGAGCCGACGAACGGCGCATTGGCCGCCTCGGGATTATCGGTCACCAGCCCGACCGGTCGCCGGCGCCAACGTTCGTCGAGGAGAATCACCGATCCGGCGGACGGCGCGTCGGCCAGCACGAGCCGGGTTAGCCGGTTGCGCAACTCCGGCGGCAGGACCAGCGCCGCGCTGCCGGTGCGCGCGCCGGCGGGCAGGTCCACCGTGGCCTCGGCGAGCGTCCGCCCATCCCCGGTCTGCGCCAGCACCTGCACCTTCGCCGCGGCCGGCTCCGGCGCCTGGGCGACGCGGGCGATCAGGCTGTCGGCCGTACTGCCTGGCGGCAGCAGCAGCCGGGCCGGAGCGTCGCAGCAAAGCTCGGTGACGTTTCCGGCGCTACGCAACGCCTGTGAGAATGTGGGAAATCGCCGGTCCATCGGTCAGGCCGTCGGCCAGATAGACGACCGAGCCGTCCAGGATACTTCCAGGTTGCCATGGCGGCGGTGGATGCGGCGCGGTCCACCGGCCAGGGCTCCGGATGCATCGCGGCCAGCCGGCCGCGCAATTCCGACGGCGGCATCAGCGGTGTGATCGCCGGCGCGGCGCCGGTATCCGCGGGCGCGGTGGGCAGCAACGCGACGCGGCGGCCGGCACGGGCCGCGCGGTCGAGCACGATATCCGCGGCCTGTACGCGCCGCGTCCAACCGGTGGCCGAGGCCCAGCCATTGTCGAGCACCAGCAGCACGGGACCGGTGCCCGGGGAGTGCGGAGCCGGCGTCCAGTATCGGTCCGGCCAGGCCGATGATGACCAGTCCGGCGGCGACGCAGCGGAGCAGCAACAGCCACCACGGCGTGCGCGCCGGGGTTTCCTCGCGGGCTTTCAGTCCGAGCAGAAGGCGAATGGCCGGGAACATTTCCCGGCGCGGCGCCGGTGGCGTGACCCGCAGCAGCCACCAGAGCAGGGGCAACGCGGTCAGCGCCAGCAGGACCCAAGGTGCGGTGAAGATCATGATCGAGCAAAGACCATCGCTAAAGCGAATTCACTTCGTAGGACGACAGCATCATACACGTCCCGGTAAAGCGAGGGAAACATGAAAGACAGTACCGTCCGTTCCGGCGACGACGCCCGAGAGATCGCACGGGCGGACATGGCCGCGCGGCACATTCAACGCGCCGCCATCGCCGTGTACAGCCCGAGCAACGCGGCCTCCGGAGAATGGTCAGTGCGATGGATCGAGAAGCTGAACCGGCGCTGCCGCGCACAGATCTCGCAAACCCGTCCTGCTGGGCGCGCAGCTTTTCGGTGTACGCCTGGCGAATGCCTTCGACGCGAGGGATCAACGTCTCGCCCTCGCGTTCCAGGCCGCGAAACCGGATCCGGCCGGAATAAGGCAGCAGTTCCTCGGCGGGGTCGAGAATCTGCAACAGCGTACCGGTCACCGGAATGCCGGCCAAGCCGCGCGATGACTGCCTGGATTTCCGGCAGCGGCGACAGGAAGTCGCCGAGCAGGACTACTCTTGCATGCCGCGGCAGCCGCATGTCCGGGGGCAGCCCTGGACTGTCGGTGTCGGCGTTGGACAGTGCCTCGGCCAGCCGGTCCAGGCCGGCGCGGCCGGCCAGCGGACGACTGTCGGTTTCCATCAGCGACACCCGCTCGCCGCCGCGCAACAGCAGCGCCGCCAATGCCAGCAGGAGCAGTGCCGCACGCTCCTGCTTTTCCACCGGCGCCAGCGCCGATCGCCATCGCATGCTGGCCGACGCATCGTGCCAGAGGCACACGGTCTGTGCTGCTTCCCACTCGGTTTCCCGGACGAACCACCCGTGCGGCTCCGGTCGCCCGGATTTGGCGGACTGGCGCCAGTCGATGCGGGCCACCGCATCGCCGGCGACGAAGGGGCGGAACTGCCAGAAACTGTCGCCAGGGCCGACACGCCGTCGGCCATGCACACCTTGCGCCACCGTCGCGGCAACCCGCTCGGCGGCGACCAGCAGCGGCGGCAGGCGCGAGGCCAGCGCCTCGGCCCGGCGCGCGCCGGCGTGGATGGCGGCGCTAACCAAGACGTTCGACCAGCCGGTCGATGACCTGTTCCAGCGTCAGTCCTTCGGCGCGAGCCGAGAATGTCAGCGCCATGCGGTGCCGCAGCACGGGCCGGGCGAGTGCCACGACATCATCGACGCTGGGCGCCAGACGCCCTTCGAGCAGGGCGCGCGCCCGGCACGCCAGCATCAATGCCTGCGAGGCCCGCGGGCCGGGCCCCCACGCCACGTGCTTGCGGACGGTCTCATCCTGACTCGATCCGGCCGGCCACCCCGGACCAGCGCAAGGATCCCGTTCAGCACGGTCTCGCCCACCGGCACGCGCCGGATCAGCGCCTGCGCGCCGATCAGCTCCTCGGCGGTCATGGCCGGAGACGGACGTTCTTCTACCGCGCCGGTGGTCGCCAGCAGCATCGTCCGTTCGGCCTCCAGGTCCGGGTAGCCGACATCGATCTGCAGCAGGAAACGGTCGAGCTGCGCCTCGGGCAGCGGATAGGTGCCTTCCTGCTCGATCGGATTCTGAGTAGCGAGCACATGGAACGGGCGCGGCAGGACGTGCTCATGTCCGCCGGCCGCCACCCGACGCTCCTGCATCGCCTGCAGCAGCGCCGACTGGGTGCGAGGGCTGGCGCGGTTGATTTCGTCGGCCATCAGCAACTGGCAGAACACCGGCCCGTGCACGAAGCGGAAGCTGCGGCGGCCGGCGGATTCCTCGAGCACCTCGCTGCCGACGATGTCGGCGGGCATCAGGTCGGGGGTGAACTGGATACGCTTGGTGGCAAGCCCCAGCACCACGCCGAGTGTCTCGACCAGGCGGCTTTTGCCCAGCCCCGGAAGCCCGACCAGCAGCACATGGCCGCCGCAGAGCAGGGTGATCAGGGTCTCGTCCACAACCTCCTGCTGGCCGAAGATGATCCGGCCGATCGCCGCGCGCACCGCACCGATGCGGTTGCCGAGCGCCTCTACCTCGTGCAGGACGGGATGATCCGTCGCGGAATGAAGCCCATTTGCCATGCTGGCCGACATCCAAGTCTCCGCCGATGAGTTTCGCGATCTGCCGACATATTGGCACTTTTCGCGAGAGGGGGAGGCTCCCTATATCGCGTTCTGGGAGGAGCCGGGAAACTGACGCTCGTCCGCACCGCATGAAAGGAGACGTGAATGATGCCGGTTTTCCCGTGCCAACGGGCAACCCAGCGCGCGCTCCTCTATTTGTCGTCGCTGGTATCGTGAGCGGGGTGGAAAAAGCGCCGGCTGTTTCCGGCAAGATTCGAGCCGGCGGGCTGGCCATGGCGGCTCTGGCACGCGCGCCGCGACCGAAGCGCGCCCCTGTTGAGTGCGGCGATCTGCCGTTCGTGATCCAGCGCGATGGCACCTGGCTTTACCGTGGAACGCCGATCGGACGGAAGGAGCTGGTCTGCCTGTTTGCCGGAGTGCTGAAACGTGAGGCGGATGGGTCGTTCTGGCTGGAAACGCCCGCGGAGCGCGGCCGGATCCAGGTGGAAGACGCCCCTTTCGTCGCCGTGGAGTTGGACTGGACGGGCGAAGGGCGACGCCAGGTGCTGTCCTTCCGCACCAATGTGGATCAGGTGGTGACGGCGGGTCCTGAACATCCGATCCGCGTCGCGCACGACATTCTGACATGCGAACCGACTCCCTACATCCGCGTCCGCCCCGGCGCCGGAGAATTCTGGGTGGAAGCGCGGATCGGTCGCGCGGTGTATTACGAACTGGTGGCGCTCGCTGTCCCCGAATGGGTCGGGTGCAGGCGGATGCTGGGCGTATGGTCGAGCGGGGTGTTTTTCCCATTGGGCGAGATGCCGCCCGGTGAGGATTGAGCCGCACGAGGTGGATAGCGCCGAGTTACGACGGCGCCTGAGTTGCGTGGTGCGCGCCGAAGTACCGGGCAAGCTGATCGGAGGCAACGAGCTGCTGGCCGCATTGACGGGGGTTCCCGTCCCCGCTGCCGTGCTGGTTGGTTTCATCCTGGGCGATCCGCCGTGCGTGCTGCTGACCAAACGCAATGAGCATTTGAAGCGACATGCGGGGCAGGTGAGCTTTCCTGGCGGCCGTATCGATCCGACCGATATCGACGCGGTGGCCGCCGCTTTGCGCGAAGCACAGGAGGAGATCGCTCTGGATCCGACACGAGTCCAGGTGCTCGGGCGCATGGGTGATTTCCTGACCGGCACCGGGTTCCGGATTACGCCGGTGGTCGGACTGCTTCCGGCGGGCCTTAGCTTCGAGCCGGCACCGGGCGAAGTCGACGATGTGTTCGCACTGCCGATCGACGTGCTGCTGGATCCAGCCGCGCCGCGCCGCGAGCGGCAGGAACGCAACGGCATCTCGCGTGATGTCTGGGTCTGGCCGCATCCAGACCATTATATTTGGGGCGCAACCGCCTTGATTTTGGTGCATCTGGCCGAACGGTTGCGCAGCGCCCCCGATGCTGCGGTTTTTTGAGCTGGCGCTGTTCCTGTCGCCGTTCCTGCTGTTCGGTGTGTGGCGCCTCGCCCTGGCGCGTGGCTTTCCCTCCACCCCGGCCGTTGCGGCTGCGGCCGGTTTGCTGGCGCTGACGATTGGCCTGCTGTTGTGGTTCGTAGCGGATCGTGCCCTCCCACCGGGCGCATCATATGTGCCGGCGCAGTTTGAACACGGCCATATCGTGCCGGGGCATGCCGGCCCGGGGGCAACCGATTGAACGAGGCGCCGGCTCGGCGGATTGCGCCGCCGCCATTCCTGCGCGATCCGGATCTTCGGGCGGTTCTGGCGGCGCTGCCCGATGCGCGGGTGGTGGGTGGCGCGGTGCGCGACGGCCTTCTGGGGTACGACGTGGCCGATATCGACCTTGCCTCCGTGCAACAACCCGAAGCGGTGACACGAGCGTTGCAGAGCGCCGGGATTCGGGTAATCCCCACCGGTCTGGATCATGGAACGGTGACCGCGCTCGTCGGCGGACGGGGTATCGAGATCACCACGTTACGTCGAGACATCGAAACTGACGGCCGTCACGCGGTGGTCGCCTTTACTGACGACTGGCGTGCCGATGCGGCGCGGCGGGATTTCACGATCAACGCGCTGTCGATGGCGCCTGACGGATCGGTGTTCGACTATTTCGATGGGCTGCGGGATTTGCGCGACCATCGGGTCCGCTTCGTGGGTGATCCCGCAAGGCGCATCGCCGAGGACTATCTACGCGTTCTGCGCTTCTTCCGTTTCTTCGCCCGTTACGGGCGCGAGCGGCCGGATGCGGTCACCTTGGCAGCGTTGCGCGACGGCGTTGCGGGCCTTGGCGGCCTGTCCGTCGAACGGGTGTGGAGCGAGCTGAAACGAATCCTGATGACGTCCGACCCATCCGCCGCGGTGGCACGGATGGCTGAGCTGGGTGTGCTGGCAGCCGTGCTGCCCGAAGGCGCGGACCCGACCGCGCTTGCCGCACTTGTCGCGTCCGGTGCACCGGCGGACCCCATTATCCGGCTTGCCGCGCTGCTGACAGGCGATGCAGACGCGTTGGCCGACCGCTTGCGGCTGGCCAACGACGAGCGTGCGCGACTGAGCGCATTGCGGTCTGGACCGATGCCGCGGCCGTCGGATGATGACGACGCGCTGCGCCGGCTACTGGCTGACAATGACCGGACCATCCTGATCGATCGCGCCTGGTTGGCCGGAGGCAATCATCCTGACTGGAAGCGATTGCGGAAGCGGATCGCCGCAACTGCCCCGGCCGGTGTTTCCCTTGGAAGGGCGTGACGTCCTGGCCCTGGGCCTCGCGCCCGGTCCGCGCGTTGGCGTATTGCTTCGGTCCACGCGACACTGGTGGTTACAACATGGTTGCACCCCCGATCGGGCAGCCTGCCTCGCGGAACTCGCCCGGCAGGCGTCTGGCCCCTTGACCGGCGACGGCTGGCCCGAGCCGGCTTCATCCTGATCCGAAGCGGGCTGCGCCATGTTATCGTGAGCGGACCCAAACCGCCGCCAACTCACCTAGCCACTCGAGTTCGGGAGTGCGTTGATTAGGCCGCTTGCTGTTTGCGTGCCCTATCGAGCCGTGCCAGCATTACGTCTCGCGTGACGCGCACATGCGCGGCGCCGAGATCGGCGGCCCGACTGGCGTCACGCTTGCGAAATGCCGCGAGCAATGCTCTGTGCTCGCGCACCACCCGCCTCAGATAACCCGGTTCATGACCGACCAAACGGACCAGAATGCGTCCGAAATCGATGTACCGTGACACCGGATCAATTATCAGCGGATTGTTGCTGCTTGTGTTGATGAAGCGGTGAAAGTCCCGGTTGGCCAACGAGACCAACTCCATGTTGGCGGCCTCCGCGGCCCGCTCATGCCGGGCCTGAATCTCTTCCAGGTGGCGCAGTTCCGAAGGACGCGCATCCTCGGCGAAGCGGCGCGCCATGTATGATTCAAGCGCCTCGCGAAACTCGTAAATGTGGAACAGCCGTGCGCGATCAAGCCCATGCACACGCGCGCCGCGATTGGGGAATATCTCAACCAGTCCTTCGCCTTCCAGAAGCTGAAGCGCTTCCCGCACTGGCTGAACGCTCACTCCGAGCCGATCGGCCACCGCCTGCATGCGAACCCAGCTTCCAGGTTCGATCGCCGCCTCGAGTATCTCGTGTCGAAGCCGCTCGGCGACACGCCGGTATCCAGTCTCCGGTAGCCGATCCCGCTGTCCCCGCACATGACCTCCGCAGCCTAAGTCATATATGATCTTGACCGGTTTGATAGGAAGCGCAAGCATCGGAGCAACGATCGGAACGACGACGTTCAAGAGGGGCTCATGCAAATGACGAAAATCACCGGGCGGCTGACCCGTCGGGATCTTGGCCGCGCAATCGCCGGCATGGCGGCCGCAACTGGATTGACGGCGGGGCGGGCTGAGGCCAAGCCAATGACGTTGAAAATGTGGATGCATCTGCACCCACCGCGGCTTCCCGTTGACAAGCGGATCATCGCCGCTTTCGAGCAGGCCAACCCGGATGTGACGGTGCAGTACGAAGTCTTTCCGCCGTCCGACTACGGGACCAAGCTGCTCACGGCGTTCGCGGCCGGCGCGGGGCCGGATTTCTTCAACTGGAGCTCGTCTTATACTGCGGAGTATCATCATTCCGGCATCATTGCTCCCGTTGATTTCGCCGCGATGGGGTATCCGGATGAGAATGCCCTGACCAGCCAATACGCGGCGGGGTTCCAGGGGGCTCGCTTCGACAATAAGCTGTTTGGCGTGCCGAGCGAGGTGAGCAACTATGCCTGTTACAGCAATAACCAAATCTGGGGATCCGCCCATCTCGACCCGATGAAGGACTTCCCAAAGACCTGGGAAGAACTGACCAAGGTCGCCGATACGCTCACGATGCGTGATCATTCTGGCGTGCCGGTCAGGCGCGGCTACGATTTCGACTGGTCCAGTCCGAACATCTACTACCTGACTTTAAGCACCATGATGCATCAATTGGGCGTCGACGTGGTGGACGAGGCAACCGGCCGCGCCAACCTCGATACCGATGCCGCACGGCAAGTGATGCAATACTACGCCGAGTGGGTGAGAAAGTTGCGGCTTGGTGGTCCGCAATACATCGAATCGCGGATCGCCTTTCTCGACGGCAAATTGGGCAGCGAGGGGAGTTTCGGCGTCTGGGGAATTCCGCAGATGCATACGGCAAAACTCGATTTCAGTGTCAGACCCGCCCCGCGCTGGGCTGGCGGCGCCAACCGCGGCTTTGATGCTTACGCCTTCTACATGATGGTGAACGCCCGGACACCTGCACCGGTCCAGCACGCGGCATGGAAGTTGGCGCGAGCCTATGTCGATCACGCGCCCGAATTGTTCCAGACCGCCGGGCTGTTTGTCCCCCGCGAGAACGTTATGTCGACCGAGGCGTTCAAGTCCGACCCGTGGGTTTCTGTGTTCATGGATGAGTTGAAGCTGGCGAAATTCTCGCCCCGGCTCGTCGGCTTCGACCAGGTGGTGGGCGCCCTGGTCGCCGCCCGCGACCAGATAATCGAAGCCGGCCAGGCGGTTGGACCAGTGCTGAAAGATCTGAATGCTCAAGTGAACACGATTATTCAACAGGAGCTGAAGACATGACCCGGTAACGGTCTGGTTTGGTGAGCAGTCATTCCTCGATCGTGTCCCCGGCGCGTTCGCGGATTGCGAGAGCGGGGCGACGTCGCGCACTGAAGCCGCATAGGTGGGGCTTGGCATTCGTCCTGCCGGTGGTTGCCTTCTTTGCGGTGTTCAACGTCTTCCCGGTCCTTTATGGTCTCTATCTCAGCATGACGCGGGCAAGTCTGCTCACGCCGCCACGCTGGACTGGCCTGGATAATTTCCTTGCGCTTCACTCGGACCCGCTGTTCCGGCTGGCGCTCGGGAATACCCTTGTTTTCGTGCTGGGAAGCACGGTTCCGGTGTGGTTCGCGTCACTCGGAGCGGCCTTGCTGTTTTACCAGGCTTTTCCGGGCCGCGATATCCTCAAGACGCTGTTCTTTTTGCCTGTGCTTCCGCCGCTCGTTGTCGTCGCCGTCGTCTGGAAAGTGCTGCTGAACCCGATCGGGGTGATGACATGGATCGTCGGGTGGGTCTGGGGCCAGGGCGAAATCTCCTGGCTCTATAATACAACCCTTGCCCCGCTCGTGATGATTGTTGTGCACGATTGGGCCGCGATTCCATTCTACATGATGATATGGCTCGCCGGACTGGCCACGCTGTCGTCTGAAATCAGCGAGGCCGCGCATATCGACGGCGCCGGGCCGGCGCGGACGTTCTGGCATGTCGAACTGCCGCAGCTGCGCGGAACGGTTGTGTTGGTTTGCGCACTCAGCTCGATCGGTGCGTTCCAGACCTTCACGCTGCAGGTACGTGCTCAGCAACGACCAGGGAGGCCCGGTCAACTCCACCCTGGTTCTCGGACTCCTGATCTTCAAGCAAGGCTTTCAGTTTTTCCGCATGGGCTACGCCGCCGCGCTGTCGGTCGTGCTGTTCGCCATGGTCCTTGCCGTTACTCTTATTCAGCTAAAGCTGAGCCGCCGTGCGTATTAAGGGCCTGTTGATAAACAACTGGCCTATCATTCTGGAGTAGGTGTGATGGTGTAGTTCCATTCCGCATGGAACTCGTGTGGCGTGATGTTGATGTTGGCCATGTCAGCGTCGCTGACCTTGACGCCTGCGGGATAGGTGGCATTGTCGATCTCGCTTTTGACGCTGAGGCCGGTGCGGGTGGTGGTTGCGGCGATCAGTTGCACGATGGTCTGGTAGCTGACCAGCGGCTTGCCGCGCCAGTTCTGGGTGATGAACGAGAAGAGCCGGTGCTCGATCTTGTTCCACTTGCTGGTGCCGGGCGGCAAATGGCAGACGGTGATGGTCAGGCCGAGTTCGTTGGCAAGTGCTTGCAGCTCATACTTCCACAGTCGGACCCGCGCGCCGTTGCTGCCGCCGCCGTCGGCGGTGATCAGCAGGCTGCGCGCCTCGGGATAGCTTGCCCATCCCATGCTCTGCCACCAGCGCCGGATGGCGTTGACGGCGAAGCTGGCGGTGTCGTGGTCGATGCCGACGCTGACCCACCCGTTGTTGCCGGCGATGTCGTAGACGCCGTACGGCATGGCCGCCCAAGCTCGGGGATCTGGAAGTCATGCACGCGTACCGGTTCCGGCTCGCCTTTGGGCGCCACTCGCGGCCGGCGTTCTTAAAGTCGCCGACCAGTTCTTTCTTCTTGGTATCGACCGAGACCACGGGCTCGCCCGCCGCCAACGCCTCCGCCACCTGCGCGTTGATGTACTTGAACTGCGCGTCGCGGTCGGGCGTGTTGCTCCCTTCGCGGGTCTTGCGGTTACCTTGAAGGCTGTAGTTGAGTTGACGCAGCAGGTCGCCCGACCACGTTGTGGCCGATGCTATGACCCATCTCATGTAGCGCCTCGGCCAGATTGCCCATGCTATGGCACGTCCACCGCAGCGGCGACTCGGGGTCACCGCGTGTCGTCGGTTCGACCAGACCCCGCAGATCGGACAGCAGCGTGGCGTCGGTCTCGGTCAGCTTCTTGCGCCCGCCACCCGGGCGGCGCAGCCGCTGTCCCGGCGGACCGCCAGACATTTTGTCGCGCAGCTCGGCCAGGCCCCGATTGATGGTGCTGCGGGCAATCCCGGTGATGCGCGATACCACCGCCACGCCACCCCGACCGGCCGCCGACGCCTCGGCCGCGGCAAAACGACGTCGGCTCCGCTCGTCCAATACCGGATCGAGCGCCTGGTAACGCAGTTGGATGGCGGCCTCGTCAACCACACGCCAAATCTCGTACACACCTCGCCCGCGCCGGAATCCCCATCACCGCAAAATCACACCGCGATTCGGTTATTTATCAACAAACCCTAAGCAGTCATCGCGCCGCCAAGGCGCATCAAAATTGGTGTTCTTCGTCGTTGCCTTGGTGCTGGCGGTCGTATTCGCCTTCCCGCTATGGTTCATGGTCTCGTCCGCGTTCAAGGCGGAAAACGAGATCATGGAGGTGCCAATTCATTGGCTGCCGCATGATTTTCAGGGATGGGAGCAGTTTCGCAACGCGGCTTCGGTCTCACCACTCTGGCGCTATCTGTTCAACAGCGCACTTGTGTCCAGCATACAGGTGGCAGTGACCGTCTTCTTTGGGGCACTCGCCGGATTCGGTTTTGCTAAGTACAGGTTTCGCTTCCGTCGACTCCTGTTTTTCTTCGTCATTTCAACCATGATGATCCCGTTTCAGATACTGGTCGTTCCCCTTTTCATGGAGATTCATGCCTTCGGATGGGAGAATACCTATGTTGGTCTCATCGTCCCCGGCATGATGAACGCTTTTGGCGTCTTCATGATGCGGCAATACGCGGCGGACCTTCCCGACGAACTGCTTGAGGCCGGGCGCGTCGATGGTGCCGGCGAGTTCCACATGTTCATCCGCATCTTTCTGCCGCTGCTGGCCCCCGCCATGACAAGCCTCGGCATTCTCGTGTTCATCTGGAGTTGGGGCGCGTTTCTCTGGCCTCTGATCGTCGTGCAGGATCGGAGCCTGCAAGTGCTGGCGGTTGGCCTGACCGACTACAGCCAAAGCTATTCGCGCCCACCCATGTGGGGGGCGGCAATGGCCGCCTCCACCGTGGCGACGCTGCCCATCGCCTGTCTGTTTGCTTTCTCTCAGAGGTACTTCATCAAGGGCCTGACCGCGGCGGCGGTCAAAGGGTGACCATCGCCGATTGGCCAGGTCAGCGCCCGCTTAAACCTGGGGCGCAGCACCCACGTAATGGAACTGATGGGTCGCGTCGCCGAGCGGATAGGCGGGGTTGTACTGTACCTGGAAGATTGACACTGCCGTTGAAGCAAAGTCTCCCCTCGCGTCGAACGAGACCTCGCCCTGCGGCAGCGCGAGATGGGTGGATAGCATCGCCTCCCGCACCGCGTCGCGGGTGACCGGCTTGCCGGACGCGGCCACCCGTCGAATCGCATCCAGGATGACCCGCGTCGCGTCATAATAGGTCACCGAATAATCCGCCGGGTTCTGCTTCATCGCGGCTTTGAACTTCTCGACCCAGGGTTGCAGATCCGGCTGATCGAGCACGTGCGTCGCCGCGGAGGTGGCATACCACCCCTGGATGGCCGGCATCGCGCTGCCGGTCAGCATGTCGGGCGTATGCACGCCGTCGCCGCCGCCTTTGACGGCATTCGGGATGATATCGTACGATTGCTTGGCAACTTTAGCGCCGGCCATCGGATCGCCACCGTAATATAAGGCTTGTGTGTCGAGGCTCTTGGCGCGGGTCAGCACAGCGCTGTAGTCGGCGTTCAGCGGATCGAGCCGGTCGCGGATCACCACCGTCATGCCGATCTTCGCCGCCTGCGTGGCGAACGCATTGGCCATCCCGACGCCGTAGGCGCCCGTATCGTCCAGCACCACCACCTTCTGTATCTTCAGGACTTTGCCGAAATAGTTCGCCAGTCCAGGTCCCTGATATGCATCGGTGGTAACGGTGCGGAAAAAGTTCGGCTTGCCGCCCGGATGATAGATCGCGGCGAATTTCGGATCGTTCAGGTCGGGGCTGGTGGCGCTGCCGCTGATGGTCGCCATGTCCGCCTCGCTGAGAATGGGAACGGCGGCCTTTGCCGAACCGCTGTTCAGCGGACCGACCGCTGCGATCACCGACGGGTCGGCGACCATCCGGCGCGCGTTGGTCGCCGCGAGCGCGGGATCGTACTGGCCGGTCGTCGGCGATCCGTCGTCCAGCAGCAGGAACCCGATCTTGTAGCCCCCAACGCCACCCTGCGCGTTGGCCTCATCGATGGCGAACTGTGTGGCGTCCCGCACGATCCGTGACTGCTGAGCCAGCTCACCGGTGAGCGGTATGCTCATGCCGATGGACAGCGCTTTTTCGTCTGCCCGTGCGCGCACGAAGGGCAGCGTCAGCGCAGCAGCGGCGGCGAGAACGAATGTATCGCGCCTGGCGACGTTCGGCATCGCAAGTCTCCCTGTTTGTTTGTTGCCACCACTTTGGCGTGGACGCTCGCTTGACACAAGCGGACGAGCCACTCCCGATTTTGCGTTCATGCAAGGACAGGGCTGGTGGTAGAAGCAAACGCACTGGATCAGACGGCCGAAGCAAGCGCGCAAGCCATCGCGCGGGACCCGGTCGCTTTGCAGGTGGTCTGGCGCCACCCTGTCGCTGTTCGTCGAACGCATGCAGCACGCCGCGCTTGGGGCCTTGGGCGGCGCGGCCGGGGCGCCATCGCGCATAGCCTGGAACGGACGCGAGAGCGGCTTTCCGCTGAAGGGCCGCAGCCGCATGCAGGGCGGTGACCGGCTGGTGGTGCGCTATCCCGGCGGTGGCGGCTTCGGCGACCCGCGGGAGCGTGACCGCGCCGCCGTGCAGGTCGACCTTGAGGCGGGGCGCATCTCGGCGCGCTCCGCGGCCGAGGAATACGGGTTGTGATGCAGTTCCTGGCCGGCGCCGATGTCGGCGGCACCTTCACCGATATCGTCCTGTACCGATACGGCCAACGGCACGCTGGCGCTGCACAAGCTGCTGACCACGCCGGACGATCCGCGCCGCGCGATCGTTGACGGGCTTGGTGCGATGCCGGCGCGGGCCGGCCTGGTGGTGCATGGCACGACGCTGGTGACCAACGCGCTGATCGAGCGGCGCGGCGTGAAGACCGGTCTGATCACCACTGAAGGTTACCGCGATGTGCTGGAGATCGGCTCGGAGCTGCGCTTTGATTCGTTCGACCTTCAGATCGAGCGACCCGACCCGCTTGTGGAATGACGCTTGCGGCTTGACCTCGTATCGGAGACGGGCGTTTCCGCGTTCAGCTTGCGATCAGAAATGGATTGCCCGCTTGTAGGCGTCCAGCACCGCTTCGTGCATCGTTTCGCTGATCGTCGGATGCGGGAAGATGGTGTGGATCAGCTCGGCCTCGGTGCTTTCGAGCGTGCGGGCGATGGTGTATCCCTGGATCATCTCGGTCACCTCGGCGCCGACCATGTGGGCGCCCAGCAATTCCCCGGTCTTGGCGTCGAACACGGTCTTCACCATGCCTTCTGGCTCGCCCATGGCGATGGCTTTGCCGTTGCCGATGAAAGGGAACTGGCCGACCCGCACCTCGTGCCCTGACGCCTTCGCCCGCGCTTCCGTCAGCCCCACTGAGGCAACCTGCGGCCGGCAATAGGTGCAACCGGGAATATTGGTCACGTCCATCGGATGCACGTCGTTGAGGCCGGCGATCTTTTCGACGCAGATGATGCCTTCGTGGCTGGCCTTGTGGGCGAGCCAGGGCGGGCCGGCCAGATCGCCGATCGCATAAACGCCGCGCTCACCGGTGCGGCAATATTCGTCGATCACCACGTGGGTGCGATCGACCTTCACGCCGGTAGCCCTCGAGGCCAAGATTCTCCGTGTTTCCGACAATGCCGACGGCGGAGATCACCCGATCGACGGTGAGCAGACTGGCTTTTGCCGTTGGCTTCGACCGAAACGGTCACGTCGTTGCCGTTCTTGCGTGCGCCGGCCACTTTCGCGCTGGTAAAGATCTTCATGCCCTGCCGCTCGAACGCCTTGTGCGCGAAGGCGCTGATTTCCTCATCCTCGACCGGCAGGATGCGGTCGAGCACTTCCACGACCGTGACCTCGGCACCCATGTTGCGATAGAAACTGGCGAACTCGATCCCGATCGCGCCGGAGCCGATCACCAGCAGGGATTTCGGCATCATGGGCGGCACCATGGCTTCCTTGTAGGCCCAGATCAGCTTGCCGTCGGATTCGATGCCGGGAAGCTGGCGGGCGCGGGCGCCGGTGGCCAGAACGATGTGTGGCGATGTCAGGGTGGCGACCGGCTTGCCGTCTTTTTCCACCGTCAGCGTATTCCTGCCAGCCAGCTTGCCGTGGCCATCGAACACAGTCACCTTGTTCTTGCGCAGCAGGTGCGCAACGCCGGAGGAAAGCTGCTTGGCGACCGCGCGTGAGCGTTTCACCACTTTGTCCAGGTCGTAGCGCGGATTGTCGGCGGCGAAGCCGAAGTCCGGCAGATGATGCAGCAGATGGTTGATTTCCGAGGTGCGGAGCAGCGCCTTGGTGGGTATGCAGCCCCAGTTGAGGCAGATGCCCCCCAGATGCTCGCGCTCGACCACCGCCGTTTTCATGCCGAGCTGGGCGGCGCGGATCGCGGCGACATAGCCGCCGGGTCCGCCGCCCAGGATGATGATATCGAAGCTCTGATCGGGCATGAATGCGTCCTTATGTATCCGCCAGCGCGGCGATGGCTGTGGAATCAAGCCGCTGCATGGTCCAGTCCGTTACCGGGCGGGCGCCGATATGATGGTAGAAATCGATTGCCGGCTGGTTCCAGTTCAGCACGCTCCATTCCATCGACCAGCAATTTCTGGCGCGGGCGGTGGCGGCCAGCCGGCGGAACATGGCGAGCCCGATGCCGCGGCCGCGGAAATCGGGTTCCACGAAGATATCTTCAAGATACATTCCCGGCCGCGCAGTAAAGGTGCTGAGCGTGTAGTACCAGACCGCAACGCCGACAGCACGGCGGTCGATTTCCGCCAGCATCGCTTCGCCGAGCGGGCGCTGGCCGAACAGGGCGCGGGCGAAATCGGCCTGGGTGGCGGTGACGCGGTCGAGCATCCGCTCATATTCGGCGAGGCCGCGGACCAGGCGATGCACCTCCGGCACGTCGGTTTCGGTCGCATCGCGCAAACTGAAATGCAAATCTGTCATGGCCGGCGCGCCCCGCCGTCATGACTGGCGGGGCATAACGAAAGCGCTGTCACAACATCAGGCTCAGCGGGTCTTCCACCACCAGCTTGAATGCCGCGAGCCACTCCGCGCCGAGCGCGCCATCGACCACGCGGTGATCGACGGACAGCGTGCAGGTCATCATGGTGGCAACGACGATCTGCCCGTTCTTCACCACCGCGCCGCTGCTGCCCGGCGGCGACGGCCAGGATCGCGGCCTGCGGCGGATTGATCACGGCGGCGAACTCGGACACGCCGTACATGCCCATGTTGGAGATGGAAAACCCACCGCCCTGGAATTCTTCCGGTTTCAGCTTGCCGGATTTGGCGCGGGTGATCAGGTCCTTCATCTCGTTGCTGATGGCGGCGAGGCCCTTTTGGTCGGCTTTGCGCACGATCGGCGTGATCAGCCCGTCGGGGATCGAGACCGCGATGCTGATATCGACATCGTCGTAGTAGATGATGTTCTCTTCCGTGTAGGTGGCGTTGACCTTCGGCACGCGGCGCAGCGTAACGGCGGCTGCCTTGATCAGCATGTCGTTCACCGAAAGCCGGAATGCGCCGGGGCCTTCCTTCGGTGACTTCCCATTGAGCTGCTCGCGCAGCTTCAGCAGCGGGTCGATTTCCAGATCGATCGAGATATAGAAATGCGGGATGGTCTGCTTCGCCTCGGTCAGACGGCGGGCGATCACCTTGCGCATCGTGCTGTTCGGAACGAGACGGTGCGGGGCGGTGATGGCGGGCGCGGGTGCCGGCTGGCGCGCTGCGGGAGTCGGCGTGGGGGCGGTGGGCGCGGCGGCGGCCGGCGTCGCGGGCGCGCGCTGCAGGGCGGCTTCGATATCGGCCTTGACGATCCGGCCGTTGGGTCCGCTGCCCTTCACACCTGTCAGGTCGATACCGGCCTGCTGCGCCATGCGCCGGGCCAGCGGCGAGGCGAACAGCCGGCCGCCGGCTTCATCGTGGCCGTTGCCGTGGGCTGGCGAGGCCAGCGCCGGTTTCGGCACGGTCGCCGCGTCCTCGGCCACCGGAGAGGGCGAGGGCGACGCCTGGGCTGGCGCCGGTGCCGCTGGCGGCTGGAGCGGGCGGCGGGGAGGCAGGCGCCGCGTCGGGCACCTTCTCGCCGGGTTCCACCAGCACCGCGATCGGGGCGTTGACCTTCACGCCCTGGGTGCCGTCCCCCACCAGGATCTTGCCGAGCACGCCCTCATCGACGGCTTCCACTTCCATGGTCGCCTTGTCGGTCTCGATCTCGGCGATCACGTCGCCGGCCTTGACCTGTTCGCCTTCCTTTTTCAGCCAGCGCGCCAGCGTGCCTTCGGTCATGGTCGGGCTCAGCGCCGGCATCAGGATGTTGGTCGCCATTGCGCTGCCCCTTCAGACGATTTTCTTCACGGCGTCGATCACCCATTCGGGCTGCGGCAGCGCCAGCTTCTCCAGATTGGCGGCGTAAGGCAGCGGAACATCCACGCCGTGCACGCGCACCGGCGGCGCATCCAGCCAGTCGAACGCATGCTCGATCACCTGCATGGCGATCTCGGCGCCGATCCCGGCAAACGGCCAGCCTTCCTCCACCGAGACGATGCGGTTGGTCTTTTTCACGCTGTTGATGATGCTCGCGGTGTCGAGCGGGCGCAGGGTGCGCAGGTTGATCACCTCCGCCTCGATCCCTTGCTTCGCCAGCTCCTCGGCCGCCTTCATCGCCACGCCGACCATGATGCTGAAGGCGACGATCGTCACCCGGTCGCCGGCACGTTCGATCTTCGCCTGGCCGATCGGCAGGAGGAAATCGTCGTTGGTCGGGCAGTCGAAAGTGTGGCCGTAGAGAATCTCGTTCTCCA
The DNA here is from genome assembly GCA_963810715.1 of uncultured Pseudomonadota bacterium. Lineage (GTDB taxonomy): Bacteria > Pseudomonadota > Alphaproteobacteria > Acetobacterales > Acetobacteraceae > DATDIC01. The sequence goes on from CAWEOZ010000013.1 coordinate 548,958, forward strand.
GCACGATCACCGGGTTGGGGTCGCGGATCGCCGCGCGCAGCAAGCCCTTGGCATCGGCGGAGGACCACGGCGCCACCACCTTCAGTCCCGGCACATGCGCGTACCAGCTCGCGTAGCACTGGCTGTGCTGCGCGGCGACGCGGGCCGCGGCGCCGTTGGGGCCGCGGAACACGATCGGGCAGCCCATCTGTCCGCCGGACATGTAAAGCGTCTTGGCCGCCGAGTTGATGATCTGGTCCATCGCCTGCATGGCGAAGTTGAAGGTCATGAACTCGACGATCGGGCGCAGCCCGTTCAGCGCCGCGCCGACCGCCATGCCGGTGAAGCCGTGCTCGGTGATCGGCGTGTCGATGATGCGCTTGGGGCCGAACTCGTCCAGCAGTCCCTGGCTGATCTTGTACGCGCCTTGGTATTGCGCGACTTCCTCGCCGATGCAGGAACACGGTGGGGTCGCGCCGCAGCTCCAGCGCCATCGCGTCGCGCAGTGCCTCGCGCACCGTGATCGGCTTGGTCGGGCCCCAGTCCTTTTCCGGCTGCGGCGCGGGAACCGATGTGCCGCCGGTGCACGCTGGCCTTCGGCGCGCGCGGGCGGCGATGGCGCGGGCGTCTTCCGCTGCGGCGCAGTGCTTTCGGCGCGGCCGGCGTTGCCGGGGCGCGCGGAGCTGCGTGCCGGTGCGACAGCGGCCGAAACGTCCTCTCCGTTCGCGGCCAGCACCGCGATCGGCGTGTTCACCGCGACGCCCTCGGTGCCCTCATCAACCAGGATGCGGGCGAGCTTGCCCTCATCGACCGCCTCGACCTCCATCGTCGCCTTGTCGGTCTCGATCTCGGCGATGACGTCGCCGGCCTTCACCTCCTCGCCGACTTTCTTGAGCCAGCGGGCGAGCTTGCCTTCCGTCATCGTCGGCGACAGCGCCGGCATGAGGATTTGCGTGCACATCGGTCAGGCCTCCAGCAGCACGTCGGTCCAGAGTTCGGACGGATCAGGCTCGCGGCGCTCGACTGCGCGTAATGCGCCGCTTCCTGGATGGCCGCCTTCACCTCGTCATCGATCCTTCTTCAGCTCGGCCTCGTCCACGCCGAGCGCCACCAGCTTCTGGCGCGCGCCTTCGATGGGGTCGTGCTGTTGTTGCATCTGCTGGATTTCTTCGCGCGAGCGGTAGCGGCCGGGGTCGGACATGGAGTGGCCGCGATAGCGATAGGTCTTCACTTCCAGCAGATATGGTCCGTTGCCGGCGCGGCAGTGCGCCACCGCCTCGTCGCCGCCCTGCTTCACCGCCAGCACGTCCATGCCGTCGACCTGCGCGCCGGGGATGCTCCAGGGCGCGCCGTTCTTCGACAGGTCGCGCGAGGCGGAGGCGCGCTCCACGCTGGTGCCCATGCCGTAACGGTTATTCTCGATGACGTAGATCACCGGCAGCTTCATCAGCGCGGCGAGGTTGAAGCTTTCGAACACCTGGCCCTGGCTGGAGGCGCCCTCGCCGAAATAGGTCAGGCAGACGCGGTCGTTGCCGCGGTACCAGTTGCTGAATGCAAGCCCGGTGCCGAGGCTGACCTGCGCGCCGACGATGCCATGGCCGCCGAAGAAATTGCGGCGCTTGCTGAACATGTGCATCGAGCCGCCCTTGCCGTGGGAGTAGCCGGCAGACCGGCCGGTGAGTTCCGACATGACGCCCTTCGGGTCCATGCCGGTCGCCAGCATGTGGCCATGATCGCGATAGGAGGTGATCACCTGATCGCCTTCCTCGATGGCCATCTGCATGCCGACGACGACGGCCTCCTGCCCGATATACAGATGACAGAAGCCGCCGATCAGGCCCATGCCATAGAGTTGGCCCGCCCGTTCCTCGAACCGGCGGATCAGCAGCATGTCGTGGTAGGCTTTGAGAAGCTGGTTCTTGTCCACCGACTCAGTCGCGCGTCTTTGTGCGCCTGGTCTTCTCGGCAGCCTGCGCCATGCTGTCCCCCTTGCGTGAAGTTCCCGATCCTGAGCGGTAGCTAACGCCCGTGGTGACCTGCGGCAAGAGTGACGGTAACGAAACTGCCTTGTTGTGCAGTGCAATAACCGCTCTGCAGTATGTCTCGGTCAGGAGCATGGCGTCAGGCGAGTCGCAGAGAATTTCACCCGGCCATGCGGTGACGCAATCTTGTTCCATTCAGCGAGGTGAAAGCGATGGCAGGATTTTGCGCGGGAGTCAGCGGAGGGCGGGAACTTCGTACGGCGACACGGAGCGCGGAGGAAGCGATTCGCGATGGGTCGCGGCGTCTCTGGGTGCAGGCTTTCACGTTGCCGTGGGCGAGCTCAGGACGTGGTGGGCCGCATTCTGCGAACGGGAGAGGCGCCGTGATGTGGGAGGAGGCGGCGAGTTATTCCGATAGTGAGTGAAGCGGCCAGATCGAGAAAGCCAGGAGGACTGGCTTCAGCGAGCCCTGGGTGGCGTCTAAAGATGGAGAGTAGATTCGGGCGGCCGTTGCGGATGGCCGCCCTGACCGACTTCCACCAGATTTCGCCGGCGAGTGCGACGATGCAGTCCCGCTGCGGAGACGAGAGGCTGTTGGCCTCGCAAAACGCGTCGAGGAGACGATCCAGGCAGGTGCCGAGCCGGTGCAGTGTAACCGGATCATTCGCGGGCTGGCGGTGCGACAGATGACGCACGACCAGTAAAGCCGCTTCATCCGCATCGTTGCCAAGCAGGGGGGCGTACGCCTCATTCAATATCTTTGCGGCGTTCGCCATCAGCCGTTCGCGACCAGCGCGGGCCGTGTTGGCGTCATGCCAGCGGTACACGACCAACGGCGCATTCAGGCGAACGATATCGCCGACGCGCAGCAGGCGATGATAGAGGTCGAAATCGTCGGCCAGTTCATATTCCGGGCGGACGAACTGTCCGAGCCGCCGCACGGCGTCGGACCGCACCATGACGGAGGACCAGGTCAGCGGATTGTCCACCAGCAGCAGCCATCGCATGGCCAGCGGATCGCCCTGCGCCGCATGGCCGCTGTGGCTGAGACGGCCGTTCTGTTCCAACTCTACCTCGGTCGCGGCCAACACGATTCCGGGTTCGGCGTCGAGCAGCGCGACCTGTTGCGCCAGGCGCTCCGGCCGGCTGAGGTCGTCATGGTCATGGGCGGCGATATATGCTCCGCGGCACGCGGCGAAGCCGAAGTTCCGCGCGCCAACCACCCCGAGATTGCGGCCCGGGTGCAGTATGCGCATTCTTGCATCGTCGATGCCGACCAGGATCGTCGGGGTCGCGTCGGTGGACGCGTCATCGACCACCACAAGCTCGAAATCCGAGAAGCTCTGCCGCAGCACGCTGTCTATGCTGTCGCGGATGGTACCGGCGCCGTTATATGTGGTCATCAGCACGCTGACGCGCGGAGTGGTGGTCATTGCGCGGCAGACGGTCAGGGCGTGTGGCTGCTATCCGTCACCGGCACGATGATGTCGGCGGGGTCCGACAGGTTCAGCATGGCGCGGGCACGCTCATCCAGCATGTCGGAATCCAGGTGGTCGGAGCGCAGCCCGGTGATCCGCCGTTCCCACTCGGACCGGTCTTTTTGCGCGTTCGCCAACTCGTCCTGAGCCTGTTTGAGCAGTTGCTGACGCTGAGTGTAGGCGACCAGCCCGTGGTCGCCCTTGGTCGCGTTCCAGCCGAAATAGCCCACCAGAGACAAAAAGAGCAGGGGAGCCAGGACGCTTTTGCCGCGCCGTTTCAGCTCACGTCCGAACGCCATGATCCGCCTCGATTCTCAGTAGGAGCAGGGTAGAGCAAAGCGGAGCAATAATGAACAATCCGCTGCGATCCTGGTACGTCGCGCCTGGGCCTCGGGTCTACAGTTACGACGCGCCGCCGCCGCCGGTTTATTATGCCCCGCCGGGTGGTGTGACGTTCGGCGTGACCGTTCCGTAAGCCGGAATTAACGGAGCACAGTTCGACCAGCGTAGCGGGCCGCCGGTCCGAGTTCCGCCTCGATCCGCATAAGTTGATTGTATTTGGCCGTGCGATCGCTGCGGGACAGGCTGCCGGTCTTGATCTGCCCGCAATTGGTGGCGACGGCGAGATCGGCGATGGTGGCGTCCTCGGTTTCGCCGGATCGGTGGCTGATGACGGTGCGCCAGCCGGCACGGTGGGCGATCTCGATCGTTTCAAGCGTTTCGGATAAGGTGCCGATCTGGTTGAGCTTGACCAGGATGGCGTTGGCGCTTCCCGCCTGAATGCCGCGGCGCAGGCGTTCGGGGTTGGTGACGAATATGTCGTCCCCGACAATTGCGAGCTTGTTGCCGAGCGTGGCGGTCAGATGCTTCCAGCCGTCCCAGTCGTCTTCAGCGCAGCCATCCTCGATGGCGACGATCGGATAGCGTGCGGCGAGATCCTGGAGGTAACGGATCAGCCCGGCTGCATCGAGCGTCTTGCCTTCGCCCGCCAGGTGATATTTTCCGTCGCGGTAAAATTCCGAGGCGGCGCAATCGAGTGCGAACACGACGTCCTCGCCGGGCCGGTAGCCGGCGGCGTCGCAGGCCTTGGCGATGAAGCCGAGGGCTTCATCGGCTGACTTCAGATTGGGCGCGAAGCCGCCTTCGTCGCCGACATTGGTGCTATGGCCGGCGTCGTGCAGGCCTTTCTTGAGAGCGGCAAAAATCTCCGATCCCATGCGGATGCCGTCGGCGACGGTGCCGGCGCCGACCGGCTGGATCATGAATTCCTGGATATCGATGGGATTGTCGGCGTGCCGGCCGCCATTGACGATGTTCATCATGGGGACCGGAAGGGTCCGGGCGTACACCCCGCCGATGTAGCGATAGAGCGGGACGCCCTGCTCTGCCGCGGCGGCCTTCGCAATGCCCAGAGAGACCGCGAGGATGGCGTTGGCTCCGAGACGCGACTTGTTCGGCGTGCCGTCCAGGTCGATCAGGATATCGTCGATCTTCACCTGTTCGGTCGGATCCATGCCGCCGATCGCGTCGTAGATTTCGCCCTCCACATTGGCGATCGGCTTTGCTCACGCCCTTGCCGCCGTAACGTGAATCGGCGTCGCGCAGCTCGACCGCTTCGTGCGCCCCGGTGGAGGCGCCGGATGGCACGGCGGCACGACCCATCGCACCGCTATCCAGCACAACATCGACCTCGACGGTGGGATTGCCCCGGCTGTCGAGGATTTCACGGGCGATGATGTCGGCGATGGCGCTCAACTTGAGCCTCCGTTTAATCTGTGGCGCAGCGGAGGGTGCCTATCACTTTGGCACGTGCCTCGCCAGCGCCGGGCGGTCCCGGCTATGTTCCGGCCTCCTTTTGCAACGGATGTGACATATGGTCGGGAACGGCACTCTCGCGGTACGGCGATGCGGTTGATTGCGGAGCGGCTGGACCGCATCAGCCCCAGCCAGACGATCGCCATACGTCAGCGCGCGGCGGCGATGAAGCATGCCGGCCGCGATGTACTCGCCGTTTCCTCTGGCGAGCCGGATTTTCCGACGCCGCCGCATATTTGCGAGGCAGCAATTCGTGCCATCGAGGCGAACGAGACGAAATATACCGATGTTGCCGGCACGCCGGCGCTGCGCCGGGCGGTGGCAGAGAAATTCCAGCGGGATTCACAGATCGAGTACGCGCCCGAGGAGATAATCGTTTCGACCGGCGGCAAGCAGGTGATCTTCAATGCCATGCTCGCCACGCTTGATCCGGGCGATGAGGTCGTGATCCCCACGCCGACCTGGGTGAGCTATCCCGATATTGCGGTGCTGGCAGGCGGACGGCCCGTGCTGGTGCCGTGCTCCGCGGCAAACGACTTCCGGCTGCAGGCAGAAGATTTGGAGGCGGCGATCACCGCCCGCACCAGATGGTTTATCCTGAACAATCCGTGCAACCCGACCGGCGCGGTGTACACCGAACACGAGCTGCGCCCGCTGTGCGACGTGCTGCTGCGACATCCGAATGTGTGGGTCTTCACCGACGATATCTACGAAAAGCTGGCGTATGACGGCGTCCGGCCGGCGACGATCGTGCAAGGGGAGCCGCGGTTGCAGCAGAGCACCGTGACGATGAACGGATGCAGCAAGTCATACGCAATGACCGGGTGGAGGATCGGGTTTGCCGGGGCTCCTGCTGCGCTGATCCGCGCAATGGACAAGCTGCAGAGCCAGTCAACGTCCAATGCGTCATCGGTCAGCCAGGCGGCGGCGCTGGCTGCGCTGACCGGGCCGCAGGATTTCATTGCCGAAATGGTGGCAATTTATCGCCAGCGCCGGGACATGGTGGTGCGGATGCTGAACGAGGCGTCTGGTGTGAGATGCCACAAACCGGAGGGCGCGTTCTATGTGTTTCCGTCGATCACGGGGTGCATCGGTCGGACAACCCGGGCGGGCGTGCGGATCGAGAGCGACGAAGGGTTTGTCCTGGCGTTGGTGGAGGAGGCAGGCGTTGCCGCGGTGCATGGTGGCGCGTTCCTGTCGCCGGGCCATTTCCGGCTGAGCTACGCGGCGGATACCGAGTTGCTGCGCGAGGCCTGCCGGAGGATCCAGACGTTTTGCGCCGGATTGCACTGAGCCTGTCAGGCTTGTAATTGCGTTGCGCGGATTGGTACCGCGCGCAGTGTCTGGGACACGGGATCAGAGCCTGCGCCACCTTGCGACAGTGTGGTGCCGGTTACGAGCGTGACGGCGACCCGGAACGGACTCGGTCCCGCCATTTTTCGAGAAGACTAAGACAGCCGCCAGGATTGGGCTACGCCTTGGATGACATGTTGGCTCGGGTGGCACAGAATCTGTTCGGTCGTATCGACGGACCGATGGCGATTCGCCTCGTCATTCAGCCGATCATGGGCGCGGTTTTCGCGGCGTGGGACGGCATCAAGGACGCATCGCGGCACGATCCGCCCTACGGGTTGTCGCTGCTGATGGAGCCAGAACATCGTGGGCATCGGCTGCGCGATGGGTGGCGGTCGATACGGAAGGTCTTTTCCGTCGCGTTAGGGATGGACGTCGTTTATCAGCTCATCCAGCTGCGCTGGGTTAACCCGGTGAAGCGCTGATCGTCCCGCAGATCGTGGCCGTGGTTCCCTATCTCCTTATCCGCGGTCCGGTCAACCGGATCGCACGTATGCTGCGCCGCTGAGCCAATGGGCTCTGTCCCATCGCCGGGTATGGCACTTTCGTGAGAGACTACGAGGATGACCAAATCACCAGTGCCCAGCTCTGATAGTCTCGATACGTCAACCCGACTCGCGTTTGATCGCACCCGCGTCGCCTTCGAACGGACGATGCTGTCCTGGGTCAGAACCGGAACCTCGCTGATCACCTTCGGCTTCAGCGTCTACAAATTCTTTCAGATCGAACGGAATCCGGAAGTCCATGGCTACCTGATTGGTTCCCAGCAATTCGGCCTCATTTTGGTCGGCATGGGACTGGCTGCTCTGGCTCTGGGCACGCTGGAATACCGATTGAACATGCGGGAGCTGAGGCGCGGTTACGCAATAAATTCAAGCTGGCTGGTATCGCTGTTTGCCGGATCGATCGCCATCCTTGGGATAGTGGCGTTTGTGGTAATGCTGATCCGCCGATAGAAACATTCATCTTCCCCGTCGGCTCAATTCCCTAACCTGCCGTCACATACGTCACATGAACCTGCTCGATCGTGCCGTTGAACTTGAACGGCGCCTTGTCGCAATAGTCGAGCGAGACCGGCGATCCGAGCGCGATGCCGATATCGAGGCAGTCATTGGCGGTAAAGAGCAGCGGCGCGCTGATCGGCACGGTGCCTTCGGCAAGGGTTTTGCCGCCCACCTTCATTGTCACCTTCAGCGGGCCTCCGGGTCTCGGCACGACATAGCTCGTTTGGATCTCGATCTTTACCTGGCCGGTCGGCAGTTTTTCGGTGGCACGAATCTTCGTGCGCTGGATGATGAACAGGTTGTATTCGAAGCAGAGAATACCGTCTTCCACGAAGCAGGTCAGACCGCCGGAGTTCGCGCCAAGTTTGTAGAGCACCCCGTTGGCGTTCTCCGGGATCACGGCGTCGATGGTGACGATGTTGGGCCTGTTGCCGAGCGCCGGTGCGCAGAATTCCGGCATGCGGACCGTATCGCCGGAGAAGGTCCACTCCGTGTAGGGCGGGCTGATGCGCTGTTCGGGGTGAAGCACGACAACCCAAAGCCCGCCGCCGATCGGCAGCGCCTTGTTCTTCGCCGCCTCGATGAGGAAGATCTCCTTCATCTGGGCCAGCTTCTCCGGCATTTTGGCAGCGAGGTCGTTGGACTGACTCCAGTCTTCCTCGATGTTGTATAGTTCCCAGACGTCCTTGTCCGGCGTCCATTCGTGAATGCCGGGCGGCACCCCCGGCAGCCACGGCGCACGCGGCCCGAAGGCACATGCCATCCAGCCGTCGTGATAGATGGCGCGGCTGCCCATGATTTCGAAGTATTGCGTGAGCAGTTGGCCCTTGGCCTTCGCGTCGTCGAGAGTGTACGCAAAACTCACGCCGTCGACGGGCTCCTGTTCGACGCCGTTGACCGTGCGCGGCGGCGTGATGCCGAGGATCTCGTAGATAGTCGGGACGACATCGTTCACGTGGTGGAACTGCGCCCGTGGAGTCTCATCCGGCGTGATCCTGGCCGGCCAGCGGATCGCCATCGGGTTGCGTGTGCCGCCGAAATGCGAGGCCAGCAGCTTGGTCCCCTTGTAAGGCGTGCTGCCGGCCCAGGCCCAGCCGGCGTGATACATGTTGTCGACCTTGTGAGACCCAAGCGCGTCGAGACCGCCAAGTTCGTCGAGCGCCGCGATGTGCTGCTTGACGGTGCTGGGAATGCCGTTTTGCGCCAGCAATTCGCTGATGGTGCCGCCCTGGCCCTCCGACGACGAACCGTTGTCGCCCCAGATGTAGAAGATTAGCGTGTTGTCGCCGTAGCCGAGCCTGTCGATCTCGTCGACGACCCGACCGACCTGAACATCCACGTGCTCGGCGAAGCCGGCCGCCACTTCCATCAAGCGGCGCTGGAAGGGCTTCTCGTCCTCGGGGATGCTGTCCCAGGACGGCATGGTTTCGTGCCGCGGGGTAAGTTGCGCGTCGGCGGGGATCCAGCTCTTCTCTTTCGCGCGCCGAAATACGCGTTCGCGATAGGCGTCCCAGCCATCGTCGAACTTGCCCTTATACTTATCGGCCCATTCCTTCGCGACGTGATGCGGGCCGTGGATCGCGCCGCTCGCCCAATACATGAAGAACGGCTTGTCCGGCTGGAATGCTTTGTGCTTGTGCAGCCAGCCGATAGCGTCGTCCGCCAGGTCTTCGCTGAGGTGGTAGCCCTCGTGCACGGTTTTTGGTGGCAGGACGCTTGTCGTGTTGCGCACCAGGTTTGGCTCGTATTGCGAAGCTTCTCCGGCGAGGAAGCCATAGAAATACTCGAAGCCGAGGCCTGTCGGCCAATTCTCGAACGGGCCGGCCGGCGTGGTTTCCGCGGCCGGCGTGTTGTGCCACTTGCCCCATGCGGCCGTGGCGTAGCCGTAGTCTTTCAGCACGTCAGCCACCAGCGCACTGCTTCGGGGGATGATTCCGGAATAGCCGTCCCAATCATTCGCCAGTTCGGCGATCTGCCCATTGCCGACGCGATGATGATTGCGGCCGGTCAATAGAGACGCCCGTGTCGGCGAGCACATCGCCGTGGTGTGGAAGCGGTTGTAGGCGATCCCCTGATTGACGATGCGATCCATCGTCGGGGTGTGGACTTCGCCGCCGAACGTACCAGGAAGGGCTGGGCCCGCGTCGTCGATCAGAACGATAAGGATATTCGGCGCGTCGGCGGGAAGGCGCCGAGGCGTCACCCGTTGCCGGTAAACTGACTCCTGCATCGTTCGCCCGGCAATGCTGGCCGATGGCGTCGGCGGGAAGGGCAGGGTATCTTGCTTTGCCGCTTTATCTTTCGGATCGGGCATTTCATTTCCTTCTGATCCTCCCGAGCCATATCGGACTCGGGGGATCTCATTGCCGTGCATACGGGAGGCTAGAGCGTATCAGCCGGTCCGCATAGGCGGTTATGTCATTCAGAACGACTCGCTAGGCCCGAGACGCGGCATATTGTGCATACTATTGCGGGGCGAGATTATTCTCGATTTTTGCGATCGTTTATGATTGGTTAATGGCACCCCGCTGCACAGGGAGTTCAACATGTATTACAGCCCAAGGCAGGCCGAGATTGTCCCGTTTCCCAGCGTTTCCCGGCGCGCTGACGAACGCAACCGAATGCAATCGGCGCTCGATCAGCTTAACGTAGCTGTCACCGCGCACCGCAACGCAGTAAACGCGTGGCGCCGAGCGCTGGGGGAGTTGGACACGGTCGTCCGGTCGCTCGGGCTGTCGGTGGTCCGCTATCGTGTGCAGCTTGAAGGGCTGCACAGCGGCATCAGCCGTCTGCACAATGAAGCAGAGCGGCTGGAGCGCTGGGCCGATTCGCTGGAGGAGCTGGATTAGCTGAATTGGGTCAAGTTGGAGTTCAGGTTTTGCTGATATTCCAGAACGCCAGCACGTTGGAGCGGAGGACGCCGCTTACATTGCTCCGCCACAGGAACGGCTGCACGAATTGACCCAGCGGGAGGTAGGGCAGCACCTCCCATAATCGTCGGTGCATGTCCTGCAGCAGGGCCATGCGCTTGGCCGGATCGGGTTCGGCGATATAGCGAAGCCGCATGTCTTCTTCCACCTGGTCGCAAGGCCAGCCATAGAAGTTCTTGCCGTCGCAGGTGGTGATGGTGGAAGGGCTGGTGAGCGGGCTGGCCAGTTGTGCGCCGTTCGCGCTGGTGTGGAACAGGTTCCACCCACCCTTGGATGGCGGGCCCTTGTTCTGGCGGCGCGTCGCCACGCTGCCCCAGTCGGACATTTGCAGGTCCACCTTGAAGCCGATCTTCTGCAGTATATCCACGGTGACCAGGCTCATGCGCTGATAGGCGGGAATATCCGACCCGCCGATCAGCACCACCGGCGTACCATCGTATCCTGATTCCCGCACCAGCTCGCGTGCGAGGTCGAGATCCGGGTGGCGATAGGGTTCCGACCCAACCTCGGTTCCGTTGGGGCTGCCGCAGACCCAGAATGCATAGCACTCGTGCCAGTATTTCGGGTCACCGTAGGCGGCGGACATGTAATCGGCCTGGTTCATCGCGTGCCCCACGGCCTGCCGCGCCTTGATGTTGTTGAATGGCGGCCAGAGCGAATTGAACCGCAGCACGGCATAGGATTCCAGCGGCCACACCTCGCCGATGACGATGTTGGGATCGCCCTGCACCACCGGCAGCAGATCGAGCGGCGGCGCGTCGAGCATGTCGACCTCGTCGTCTTTCAGCGCCGCGAAGGCGGTGGAGGGGTCGCGGATGATCACCCACTCCACACGGTCAACCTTGACGACCTTGCCGCCGGCAAAGCCGCTGGCCGGCTCCGAGCGGGGCACGTAGCCAGCAAATTTCTCGTAAACGATTTTTGCGCCCGGCACATACTCCGCCTCGATGAAGCGGAACGGCCCCGAGCCGATGCGGGCCTGCACCGGCTTGTACGGGTCCGTCATCGCGTCCTTTTCCCGCATGATCGCGCCGACGACGCCATTGCTGCCGCCAAGCAGGAATTCGGTGAAGGCGTAAGGCTGCTTCAGTTGCAGTGTGAACGTGCTGTCATCGATGCGGTTATAGGTGACGATCAGGTTCGCCAGTATCTGGTTCTGCGTATCGCGCACGAACATGCGTTTCAATGAGGCGATCACGTCGCGTGTGGTCACGTCCGTGCCGTCGTGGAATTGCAGTCCGCGGCGAAGGGTGAATGTGTAGAGCAGCCGATCGTCGGAGACTTTCCAGGTGTCCACCATCTGCGGCTGGACATTCATCTTGTCGTCCCAGCCGAACAACTGGTCGTACACCATCGCACCGTGCATGGTGACGTTGTTCACCTGGGCAAAGACCGGATCGAAGGACTGCGGCTCCGCCTGCGGGACGACGCGAAGAACTTTCTGGGCGGGCGGGGCAGTCTGGCCGGATCGGGCGGTGGCGGTCAGCGCGAGGGCTGCGGGTACTGGTGATAGCGGTGCGTCTGCCGAGCATGTCCTTACCTCCCTGGCGTCAGCGCGAGATTGCCGCGCCGGCGCACGATATCATTGAGATGATGGGGAGGGCAGATCCTGGCGACACGCGGGACCTCGCCACCCGGGAGGCGAGGCGGCAAAATCTAACATTCGGGCCGACACGTATCTATTCCGCGCAGCGCCCGCAAGCGACCTCTTCGGTTACACCAACTCTGGCCGCCCGCACCGAGCGCTACCGCCAGTGATCGTCATCGATGCCTCAACCATGACAGCGGCCAGACCAGCCGATCATACGCGACTCATCCCGCGGCCGGTTGGCTGGCGCCATCTGAACCAGCCGAGCAGGCCAAGACCGCCGCCGAGCAGTGCGATCGGTGCCGGTTCGGGAATTTTCGGCGATTCGGCCGCCGCTGCGGTGATGATGACATTCGCCTTGAAGGTTGATGAGTTAAAAAATTGCAGGTAGCCGTTGCCGTTCACGGTCAGCTTCGCGGTCTGCTGCTTGGTCGGCGAATTCGGATCCTGATAGGTAATGCTGCAAACTGGGCAGCCTTTCTTGTTCTTCGGGTCATAAGTGATGCTGGTCGGTGAAATGACATGGCCGCTGCTCATGTCAGGCAGGAAGATATACAGCTCGATATCCTCGTGGTGCTTCAGCTCCGGGCCCAGAAATCCGTCGAGCAGTTTGGTCCCTTTCTTGGCATTCGTAAACGTGCTAATAGTCGAAGTTCCGGGCGCGAATGAAAAGAACCAGTCGGTCAGGGTGCTCTCGTATCGACCGATCGACGTGCCGCCGGTTCGGTTATAGAATCCTTTGTAACTCGTACCTCCCGACATCCATCCGTTCACGCCGAAATCTTTGGCGGCATTGGATTGGGCGTTGGCTCCGGTTTCGTTGCCTGTCGTCAGCTTGGTGCCGCCATAAACCTTCGGATAATACTTGCTCAAAAAGATGAAAGAGTTTTCTGCTTCAGCTGCGCCGCAGATCCCACCAATGCCGCAGTCGGTGTTCAGCACGGTGCCATAGTCGCCGAACGGATTGCTGTAGGTGACGGGCCCGGCTATCGCGGCGGAGCTTCCTCCCATTGCTATCAGCGTGACCGTGATCGATCGTCGGACGTTGGCGCGGGCAGCCAGGAACATTCGATCGTACAACGGCAGGGCATTGTGCTGCATGGCACTCTCCGACGAACTGGACGCACGGAGGCGGCAATACGAAAACGATATGGCTGAGCGTAACCATATCGTCATCTCGTTTGCAACAGAAAAATCAGCCGAGATAGCGGCCCGCCGCGCAAGCAGCCGTCAATCGGCTCCTGACGCGGTTCGGCAGGTCAACCGGGCCGTTCAGCGGTGAAGAATTTCTGCCCTTGCGCAAAGTGGTTCGGGCTCATGAACACGCCGAGGATCAGGGCGCCGTGTGGGGCTCGCGCCTCGTGCGTGCTGCCGGCCGGGCGCCATACGAAATTGCCGGCGGTGCAGGCACCCTCTTCGTCTTCCAGGCTGCCGTCCAGCACGTACGTCATTTCCACGCCGGTATGCTCGTGCAACGGCACCACAGCGCCGGGTGCCAGGCGGAACAGCAGTGCGGACATGCCGGCCGGGTCCGAATACAGCACTTTGTGCTCGATGCCGGGGAATTTCGAGGTTTGCCAGGGCATTCCGGGAACGTCCACGTAGCAGGACGGCGGCGCGGGAGCATCGGCCAGTAGCCTGCGGCGTGGTTCGATGGTCGATTTCGGAGCGATATCGTCGGGCATGAAACGGTTCTCCGCTTGGCGAAGCGGCGATGATCCGCCGGCTTCGTCCGCCAATCAAGGCGTCGCCGGCCGCACCGTTACGCCCTGCGCGCGGAGCTGGTCCAGCACCGCCTTCGCACCGGCATTGCCGGCTTCCGCCAGTTTCGCGGTTTCCCCGGCCAGCAACTGGAACCGGCCGCGCACCCTGTTGGCCTGCTCCAGGCTGATCGCCTGGTTGGCGCGGACCGCATTTAGGTTGCCGTGTTCCTGCACCAGCCGCTCGGTCTGGAAGGCCGTGATCAGGAAGAAGGCGGCCACGATCAGGGCAACCGGCACCTCGAGGCGGATTGTCTGGGGCATGTTATGGCTTCGTCGCGGGTGAGGGCGGTGGCACGGCCGTACCGGCGACCGGGACCTGTACCCGCTTCAGCAAGTCCTGGATCTGCGGGTCGTTGGCGGCCTGGGCCTGCAACTCGCGCGCCAGCACGTTGGTGACTGCTTCGAGCTGGGCCGCCTGGGCGACCTGCTGCTGGCGCTGGTTCACCTCGGCCTGGGCGTTCTGATCGAGTATGGCGAGCACGATGTTCACCACGACCAGCACCAAGCTGATTCCGGCGAGCATCGTGGCCCAGTGGATCAGCCGCTGACCCTGTGGCGATGCCGGGGACTGGCTCATGATATGGCGTGGCTCCGACGGGTGGCGCTGGAGCATCACGCATACCGGTATCGTCCGGCTGACGCAATTCCGCACAGAATCTCAAAACTCCCAGTCGGTTCGGAGCTATGTTTATGGTCCCGCACGAAGAGGTGTTCCCGACCCATGTCCGCGACGACTCGATCCTCGGCCGGCATTGCCTCGACACGGGCGCGGAGTTTCGCGTCGCCGGCCATTCGCAGCCTGATGCAGCGCCGTACCAGCGAGCTCGGCGGGTTGGCGCTGGGGCTCGTGGGACTGGCGCTGCTCGTCGCGCTTGCCAGCTACACGCCGTCCGACCCGAGCCTCAACACAGCGACAGCACGGGGTACCAGGAATCTCGCCGGACCGGTCGGGGCGGTGGTGTCCGACATGCTGCTGCAAGGGTTCGGCGTGGCGGGAGCGCTGCCCGGCGTGGCCATGCTGGCGTGGGCGTGGCGCATCGGTTCGCAGCGTGGGCTGGGCAGCATGGCAGCGCGGCTGGTGACGATGGGAGCGGCGATGCCGGTGCTGGCAGCGGCGCTGGAGGCTGTGCCGCGTTTGCGCTCGGTTCCCTGGCCAGCCATGGCGGGGCCCGGAGGAGCGGTGGGGCAGGTGCTGGCACGGGCGGGGCTGGACGCCGGACAGGGCCTGCTGGGTCCGACCGGCGCGGTGCTGGTGTGGTTGCTCGGCGCGTCGTTCGCGGTAACGCTGACCCTGCTGGCGCTCGGATTATCGGGCGCCGAGTGGAAGGCGGGGTGGCGGTTTACCGGGCGTGTGGCGCGGTTCTCGGTCTCGACCGGGTGGAGCGCGGCGTCGATCGTGCGCCGGGCGGGTACGGCCGGGGCGGGCATGGCCGGCCTGTGGCGTCGTCGCGCGGAGGAGCCGGCGATTCCGCCCGTGCGACGGGAAGCTCCACGGGCCGAGGTGCCGGGGGCGGTGGTTGCGGCCCCGATTGCGCCCACCATCCATCAGCCCCGGGGCATATCGCCGCGCAAGCCGAAGCAGGAGAGCCTGCCGCTTGCCGAACCGGGGTGGCGGTTCCCGCCGGTGACGTTGTTGAAGCCGGCGCCAGCCCGCGCCAGCACGGGCCCCAGCACCGAGGCGCTGGAGGCCAATGCTCGGCTGCTGGAGACCGTGCTGGCGGATTACGGCGTGCAGGGCAGCATCGTGGAGATCCGGCCCGGCCCAGTGGTGACGCTGTACGAGCTGGAGCCAGCGCCGGGGATCCGCAGCGCCCGCGTGATCGGGCTGGCGGACGACGTGGCGCGCAGCCTGTCGGTCACGGCGGTGCGCATCGCGACGGTGCCAGGGCGCAACGTGATCGGCATCGAGGTGCCGAATGCGAAGCGGGAGACGGTGTTCCTGTCGGAGATACTGGCCTCCGAGGACGTGCAGCGGCATCCAGGGCGGCTGGCGCTGGCGCTGGGCAAGGAGATCAGCGGGGCCCCGGTGGTGGCCGACCTGCAGCGCATGCCGCACCTGATGATTGCCGGGACCACCGGGTCGGGAAAATCGGTCGGCGTGAACGCGATGATCCTGAGCCTGCTGTACCGGCTGTCGCCGGACCAGTGCCGACTGATCCTGATCGACCCGAAGATGCTCGAACTGTCGATGTACGAGGGCATTCCGCATCTCATGGCGCCGGTAGTCACCGAGCCTGCCAAGGCGGTGACCGCGCTGAAATGGACGGTGCGCGAGATGGAGCGGCGCTACCGCGCGATGAGCCAGCTCGGGGTGCGCAACATCGGCGGCTACAACGATCGGGTGGCCGAGGCGCGGTCGAAGGGCGAGGTGATCACCCGGCGCGTGCAGACCGGGTTCGATCCTGATACCGGCCGCCCGACCTTCGAGGAGCAGCCGCTGACGCTGGAACCGCTCCCGTTCATCGTGGTGGTGGTGGACGAGATGGCCGATCTGATGATGGTGGCGGGCAAGGATATCGAGGCGGCGGTGCAGCGGCTGGCCCAGATGGCGCGGGCCGCGGGCATTCACGTGATCATGGCGACGCAGCGGCCGTCCGTGGACGTGATCACCGGCACGATCAAGGCGAATTTCCCGACCCGGATCAGCTTCCAGGTGATCAGCAAGTTCGAATTCGCGGACGATCCTGGGCGAGCAGGGGGCGGAGCAACTGCTGGGGCAGGGCGACATGCTCTATATGGCGGGCGGCGGGCGGATCACCCGCGTGCACGGGCCGTTCGTGTCGGACGATGAAGTGGAGAAGGTGGTGGAGTTCCTGCGCGAGCAGGGCGAACCGGCCTATGTGGAGTCGGTCACCGAGGCAGAGGACGACGACGGGACGGGGCCTTTGCCCGGCCTGGCAGGGGCCGATAGCGGCGAGCGCGGGCTGTATGAGCAGGCGGTGGGGGTGGTGGCGAGGGAAGGGAAGGCATCGACCTCGTTCCTGCAGCGGCATCTGAACCTGGGGTATAACCGCGCCGCGAAGCTGATCGAGCAAATGGAGAAGGACGGCGTGGTGGGACCGGCGAACCACGTGGGCAAGCGGGAGGTGCTGATCCGGCAGTCGATGGAGGATTGACCGGGGCTGCGGTCGGCAGCCTGCCTGTTGCACAACGAGGCACTGTCACCGGCAAGCTCGCGCCACAAGCGCAATCGGTCGTCGCATTTAAAACTAGCCGCCCAAAAATCCAACTCACCAGGACGGGTCGCTGCTCACCCCGAGCTGATAGCCTGCACCATCCGGGCTCGTCCGGAGCCGTTCGCGGGACCGGGATCGTTGCCAGTTTTGAGAATGATTCCGGCCGCCACTCGGCCGGACCTGACCGCGCCTTCGATCGTGGCGGGCAAGCCGGTGTCGGTCCAGTCGCCCGCCAACACCAGGTTGCCGAGCGGCGTGCGCGAGCCCGGGCGGCGCCGATCCTGCGCTGCGGTGGCGGCAAACGTCGCGCGCGCGTTCCTTCACCACTCGCCACAACGGCATCCCCTCCGGCAGCCGCAGCGCCGCGCGCACATCGGGCCACACCGCGGCGGCGATCTGCTCAGCCGGCTGATCCGCCATTCGGTTGGCCGCGCTGATCGTCACCGACACATGGTCGGACTTCACGAACACCCATTCCGCCGTGCCGCCGATCAGGCCGATGAAGCCGGCTTCACCCCCCTTCGCATCGACGCGAAAATGGATGTTGAGGATTGACTTCGAACTCGTCTGGAGCCACGAGGTCCGGCAGCAGGCTGGTGGCAACCCACGGCGGCACCGCGAGTACCACGCCGTCATCCGGCCCAATCGGCACAGGCTGTTCGGGGCTTCGCAGCGCGGCAACGCGATTCCCACTCACCTCCAAGGCCGAAACCCGGCGGGAGAACCGCAGCTCCGCGCCCCGCGTGCGCAGCAGCGCAACTGCCGGGTCGATCAGCGATGTTGCCAGCGTCTGCTTTGGGAAGCGTGGGATGCAGGCGCCGCCACCCTGCATCAGCGTCTCCCGTACCACCGCTCCGAGCAGGCGCGCCAAGCCCTCCGACGGCGGCGTATTCAGCGCGGCTATCGCCAGCGGCTCGATCAGGCGTCGGTAAAGCGCGCCAGGCGTGAACGCGCCGGCGACCGTGCGGTCATCCGCGCAGTCGCGCAGTCGGAGCAGTGCGAGATAATCCGTGGCGCGCGTTCCGGGCACCCGGCGCGAGCGCGACAGGATCCACCAGGGCAGCCGGCCCGCACTCGGCCGCAGCACCCAGCGCTCACCGGTATCGAGCGCCATGAAGGGAAACACCGGCCGCACCGGTCCGCCGAGCGTGTCGGCCGCGCCAATCTCCTGCAAATAGGCGAACGCCGCACGATTGCCCGACAGCAGCAGATGGTTGCCGTTGTCGATCGTCAGCCCGATCTCCCGATCGAAATAGGACCGGCACCGGCCGCCGGCCGCGGGGCCGGCCTCATGCAGCGTGACCGCGCGTCCCGCCGCGGTAAGCGAAAGCGCCGCCGACAGGCCGGCCAGCCCGGCCCCGATCACGTGCACGCGGCCGGCCATGTGCGTGCCCCTATGCCTTGCTCACGCTGGGTTGCCCGATCATGTATCGGTGCAGCACCTCCGGATCGGGGTCGTGCCCCAAACCAGGCCCTTCGGGAACGCTTACCTTTCCGTCGCGTGCTGTTACTGCATCATGCAGCGGGCTCGCTTCCAGATCGATAAAGATGCGCTCGAACGGCGATTCCGGCGCGACCGCAGCATTCACGTGCAGGGAGGCGAGATAGCCCGGCCCGAAATATGCGTTGTGCGGCACCAGGCGTATTCCGCAGGCTTTCGCCAGCGCGGCGATCTCCAGCATGGCGGAGGGGCCGCCGATCTTTGTCACGCTCGGCTGCGCGACATCGATCGCACCCAACTCGAACTTGCGCTTGAAATCATTAAGGCCCCCGGCGTTTTCCCCGGCGGCGATTGGGATGCCGCCCTCCGTGCGCACGCGAACCAGGCCGGCATCATCCTCCGGCGGCCAAACCGGTTCTTCCAGCCAAGTCAGGTCCAGCGGGCGCAGCTCTTTCGCCTTCGCCAGCGCCTGCGCGACCGTCCAGGGGCAATTGGTATCCACCATCAGCCGGGGTTCGGGTCCCAGCACGCGGCGTGCGGTGGCGATCATCGGCGTTTCGATCTCGTGCAGCTTGATGTCGCGATAGCCCCGCGCCACCGCCCGCTCACACGCCGCGGCCACCAGGTCGGGCGCGTTGTAGCGCAGCAGACTGGCATAGGCGATGAGTTGGCGCGGCGGCGCGCCCAGCAGCCGGCACAACGGCAGGCCGGCGGCCTTTCCCGCAATGTCCCATAGCGCGATGTCGAGTGCGGACAGGGCGTACACGTGTGGCCCGTTGCGCCCGTAGAGATGAAACGATTTTGTCAGCCGTGCACGCAGGCCGGAGATATCGCTCGCATCCTGGCCGAGAATGAGCGGCGCAAGCTGCGTATCCAGCACGGCGCGGGTCGCCGGGACACACGCATGGCCGAAGCCTTCGCCCCAACCTTCGAGTTCCTCGTCAGTGACGATGCGCACCCACAGCGTGTTCAGCGCGTCCCAGGGCGTTCCGACGAACGCGACCGGCCTTGCGCCCATGTCGAACGGGACACGCGTGTGGTATGTCTCGACCGCGATGATCTTCATGGAGTTCCTCTCCTCGTGTCCCTGCTCCGGTGAACCGTGAATCATGCGATCTGTCGATGTCGATCTGATCGCGGCGCTCTGGCGCAATATGGCTGCTATACTGGCTCGCGGCTGCATTGCGCGCCAAGCCTGTGGCCCGCCGGGAGCCCGTGAGGTCGTGTGTCTTGCACATGGCGCCGCTGCTGATTGCGATCTGGCTGTTCCTCGGCCATGGAGTGCCGCACGGCTGGCTGCGCACGCGCGTTCTGCCGCCAGCATTGGCCTGGTTCTGGGTCGGGGCGGCGCTGGTGTTTGCCGGGCTGGCGTGGTCGGTGATCGCGCGGATTTATCTGGGCGGAAACTGGAGCGGGACGGTCACGCTGAAGCGGGGACACGAGCTGATCCGGAGTGGCCCATATCGTTGGACCGGCACCCTATCTACACCGGGCTGCTGCTGGCTCTCGCCGGCTCCGCCATCGCGATGAATGAATGGCGCGGTGTGCTCGGCCTGGCGCTGGCGGCCATCGCCTTCGCGCGCAAACTCGCGGTCGAGGAAGGCTTCATGGCGGGGCAGTTTCCGGCGGAGTACGCGGCCTATCGAGCCAGTGTGCCGGCCCTGATTCCGTTGCTCTCCCGCCGACCACCGCGCTAGCAGTCCACTGAAAAACCGGCCAGCGACGTGAATCGCTTGCATCCGGAACTGTCTGTTGCCGATTTGTTCGTGCACCGGCGAATGTCGGGCTCTCGTTTGACCAGTTTCGCCACGGCTCTGGCAGCATTTGTAGACGCCTCCCTCATGCGCGCACCAGTTTCGGGATGCGGACCAGATTGTAGGCGATCAGATTGAGCAGAAAGTCGGCTGCCACCCGGGCAATCCCGCGGTGCTTGGTCTTGCGCATCGTGCCGTGCTGCTTGCCCCAGCCAAAGATGCACTCGATCATCGCGCGGCGTGATTGCGACATGCCGTAGCCGGCATGCCGCGTGGTGCGGCCGTCAATCGCGCTGCGCCGCCGCCTGCCGGTCTTCCTCACCGCATCGTTCTGCGCCACATGCGGGGTCACCTCCAGATCGCGCAATGCAGCCACATGATCCGTGGTGTCGTAAGCTTTGTCCTCACCGACTGTAATGCGGCAACCAGCTTCCCGGCGCTTGGCCCTCATCATCGCTTCCGAAGCCCGCCGCTCGGCCGTGCCATTCGCCTCCGTGACCTTCCCCGCCACCGCCAGACCATGCCGGTTCTCCATAGTGACGTGCCCCATGTAAGACAGCCTGGCCTCGCGCCCGGCGGCCTTGCGATAAAGCCGGCTCGCGGGATCGGTGGTGCTGGCATGGGTATCGTTCTTGCGCTGTTGGCCATGGAAGTCCGAGCCATCACCGTCACTGCCATCTTTCGGGCGGAAGCTCTTCTGCGACGCCCAGGCCTCGATCAGCGTGCCGTCCACCGAGAAATGCTGGTCCGACAGCAGCGGCTTGACCTGCGAATGGTTCAGCAGCCGGGTCATGAACTTCTGAAAGATGTCACCGCTTTGCAGCCGCTCGCGGTTCTTGGTGAACGTCGTAGCGTCCCAGACCGCCTCGTCCGGCGACAGACCGACAAACCAGCGAAACAGCAGGTTGTAGTTGAGCTGCTCGATCAACTGCCGTTCCGAGCGGATGCCGTAAAACACCTGCAGCAGCAGCGCACTCAGCAATTGCTCGGGCGGGATCGAGGGACGGCCTTCGCTGCAATAGAGCCGCCCCAGGCTCGGGCTCAACTCCTTCAGCACGTCGCGAACCAACTGCCGCACCCGGCGCAGCGGATGGTTCGCCGCCACCCGGTGCTCCGGGGAAATGTAGCAGAACAGCCCGCCCTGATCCTGCAACCTGCCGCGCATCGCCGCCCCGCCTGATTTGGCACGATCAATCAAATCATTGTGCACCGCGTCGCAACAAGGGGTTTTTCAGCGAACTGTTAGACCGAACCCCCCTGAATTCTCTGGGGAATGGCAGTTTGCTGCCAAATTTGCGGAAAATTGTAAGCATGTAAAATAATTCTTGCGCGACGCGGGGCGTTCGTAAGTCGATGGTGGCGTGTACATCACGACCATCGCCAACCGGAACTCCCCGCCTGCCGTGCTGCTGCGCGAGAGTTACCGCGAGCAAGGCCAGGTCAAGTCGCGCACGCTTGCCAATTTATCGAAATTGCCGGTCGCCAAGATCGACGCCCTGCGCAGGGTGCTGGCCGGCGAGCCGATGCAACCCGCCGCGACCCAGCGCTTCGCGATCGAGCGTGCCCTCGCGTACGGCCATGTCGCGGCCGCACTCGGCACGCTCCGCCAGATCGGTCTCGAGCCGCTGCTGCCCCGGCGCCCTGAACGCATGGCCAGGCTCATCCTCGCCATGATCGTTGCCCGCGTCGTCGAACCGGCGGCCAAGCTGGCCACCGCGCGCCAACTCAGCGATGCCACCGCCTCGCATGCTCTCGGCGCCCTGCCTGGTCTCGGCGAGGTCGATGCCGACGAGCTGTACGAGGCGTTGGACCGACTGCAAGCTGCCCAATCGGACATCGAACAGGCGCTCGCCAAACGTCATCTCAAGGATGGCGTCCCGGTGCTCTACAATGTCAGTTTCAAGCTATCTCGAAGGCGAGCGCTGCGAACTTGCGCAACGCGGCTACAGCCGGGACCATCGTCCCGACCGACCACAGATCGTCTACGGATTGCTCTGCAACCAGTCTGGCTGCCCGGTCGCCGTCGAAAGCCTGCCCCCGTCGCCGTCGAAGTGTTTGAAGGCAATACGGCCGATCCGATGACGCTCGCCAGCCAGATCACCAAGCTGCGGGCACGCTTCCAGCTGAGCCGCATCGTGCTGGTCGGCGATCGCGGCATGATCACCGACGCGCGGCTCGAAGCCGAGGTGAAACCCGCTGGCCTGGACTGGATTACTGCCCTGCGCGCGCCCACCATCCGCGATCTCGCTGCCGAGCACGGCCCGCTCCAGCTCTCCCTGTTCGACCAGCGCGATATGGCCGAGATCACCTCCAGCGACTATCCGGGCGAACGCCTCGTGGTCTGTCGCAATCCCGACCTCGCCTATCGCCGGCTGAGCTGAAGGCTCTGGTGGTCCGGCTGCTCGGCGAAGTTGCCGAGCTGAAGCGTGTTGTTGCCGAGCAGCGCGGGGAGATCGCGCGGTTGAAGGGCCTGAAAAGCCGGCCCGACATCAAGCCGAGCGGCATGGAAGATGCGACGGAGCCGAAGCCACCGCGCGGCGGCAAACATCGTGGACGCGGCAAGTTTGCACCGCGGGTCAGGGTCGAGGATCGAGTGGTGAAGGCCTGCGCGCCGCCGGGGTCACGTTTCAAGGGCTACGAGACGTTGTCGTGCAGGATCTGGTGCTGCAAGCTCAGGCGATCCGCTACCGCCGCGAGCGCTGGGCGACGCCGGAAGGGCAGATGGTGATCGCGCCGCTGCCAGGGGGCATCGTCGGGCATTTCGGGGCCGAGCTGCGCCGCTTCGTGCTGTTGCAACACCATCAGGGTCAGGTGACAGTGGAGCGGATCACCGCGCAACTGCGCGCGGTGGGCCGCAGCATTTCCAAACGCCAGGTGATGCGACTGCTGATCGACCGACAAGACGCGTTTGTCGCCGAGAGCCGTGACGTGCTGCGGGCAGGATTGCAGACGGCATCATGGGTCACGGTGGACGACACCGGCGCGCGCCACACCGGGCGCAACGGCTTCTGCACGCAGATCGGCAACGACGACTTCACCTGGTTCGCCACCCGCGCGAGCAAGAGCCGGCTCAACTTCCTCGATCTGCTGCGGGCCGGCCACACTGACTTCGTGATCAACGAGGCAGCCCTGGCCTACATGCGGACCCGCGCGCTCGCCGGCCCGGTGCTCAGCCGCCTGGCTGCGGAACCGCAGACACGCTTCGCCGACCACACGGTCTGGCAGGGCCATTTGCAGCGTCTCGGTATCACCGACTTGCAGGTCACGCCCGACCCCGTATGCATCGCCACGGAAGGCGCGCTGTGGGGTGCGGTGATGGCGCACGGCTTCCTGCAGGACGCTGTCATCGTCAGCGATGACGCGGGACAATTCTCGGTCGGCCGGCACGCACTGTGCTGGGTACATGCCGAGCGGCTGGTGCACAAGCTCGACACGTTCACCGATCTCCATCGCGCGATCCAGCAGTTCGTGCGTGACCAGATCTGGTGGTACTACGCCGATCTCAAGGCATACCGCGCTGGACCGACGACACGTCGCCGCGGCGAGTTGCGGGCGCGCTTCGAGCGCATCTTCTGCCGCCGCACCGGCTTCGCCACCCTCGACCGCCTGCTCGGGCGGCGGCATGCCAACAAGCCCGAGCTGCTGATGGTTCTCGACCGGCCGGAGATCCCGCTGCACACCAATGGCTCGGAGCGCGACATCCGCGCTCACGTCATCAAGCGCAAGATCAGCGGTGGCACCCGCAGCGACGCCGGCCGCGACTGCCGCGACGCATTTCTCGGACTGATGCATACCAGCGCCAAGCTCGGCGTCGCGTTCTGGGACTATCTCGGCGACCGGATCGGCATCGCCGGCCAGGCAAAGGTGCCGGCACTGGCCGATCTCATCCGCTGCCGAGGCCAACCAGCCTGACCCACGTGCCCGGGGTTTTGCCCCGGTTACGCACTTCAGGGGGAAGTTCGGTTTAGAACCGTTCATCGCCCCGCCGGCGGAATGCATCGGGGAAATCGCGATAAAGCGCGAACCTTGCGTTCGTCACCAGAGAATTGACACCGAAATGCAATCCCTCCGTCGGGTCCTGCCGGGAAGCGACGTGCTGAAAAGCGCGTTCGAGTTGTACGAGGTCGGCAACTTCCACCATGATGTGGAATTCGCCCATTTCCGCCGGAGCCAAGCCAAGCTTACGTCGTGTCAGCCGCCAACCGCCGATCAGTCCGCCGGCCTGCAAATGCTGCATGTAGGCCTTCATCTGCTCGGCAAAGGTGATGTCCCGTACATCCGGTTTCAGATCACACCAGATATGATAGATGTCCACTCTGATAGCCCCGCCTGCGCGCGGAGCGCATTCTACGCCGCGTCGGACGATTTGCCCAACGTGTCTGCGGCGGTCGTATCCCAACTTCCCATCGGCTTCGGCTTGCCGGTGGTCGTGTCGCGTCGGGTCTGGCGTTCTGCCTCGGCGTTTATTTCTGCGCCAAGCAAGACCACGTACGCCGACAGCCACAGCCAGGTCAGCAGCACGATCGCCGCGCCAAGCGAACCGTAAGTCTTATTGTAGCTGCCGAAATGCGACACATAGATGGCGAAGATTACTGACCCGATCACCCACAGGACCGTTGCCGTGATCGCCCCAGGAGAAATCCACTCCCAGCGCGGTTCGCTGCGGTCAGGGGCGAACCGGTAAAGCGCCGCAAGCATCAGCATCACGAACACCACCAGAAGTGGCCATTCCACGATCAGCGCCACCCATTTCGTTCCCGAATCCGCGCCTATCGCGTTCAGCACCGCGGGCAGCCCAGCAATGAGTGCGATTACGATCAGGCCGCTAACGATCAGTCCAATCGTCAGGACCAGTGCGACCGCGTTGAAATCGGAGGAAACTGCGCCGTTCCGGCTGATCATAGGCGATGTCGAGCGCGCTGATCATCCCACTCATCCCACGCGAGGCGCTCCACAGCGCGAATGCGATGCCCAGCACGACGCCTATGCTGAGCGCGCCGCCCGAGGCGGCGACTAGTTGATGCAGTTCCGCGACGATGAGTTGCTTTGTCGAATCCGGTAAGATGCCACTCAAGGCGTCGACCTGCCTTTCCACCTGGCCAGGATCAGCAACAAGGCCGAAAGTGGATACCAAGGCGGCAAGGCCGGGAAACAAAGCCAGCACCACGTAATAAGTCACCCCGCCGGCTACCAGCGAAAGGTTCTTTTCTCCGCTGTCGGACAAGGCGCGCCTGATCACGTCTTTCCAGCCGCGTGCCGGGATCTGCTGCGGCTTCGCGGCCTCACGCCCCCGTCCATCATCGGCGGTCGGTGAATGCTGATCATCCGGCATAGGAAACACCCACGGCTGAAATGGCTTCGATGTAACCGGAAGCGGCGCCGTGGGTTTCCGAGCGGGTGTGATAAACTGGACGCGCACGGCAATCCGAGCGTCTCAAGCGGGGTGGGCCTCTCTCGCGCCCCGTTTCACCGATGGCGGACGCCCGCCACGCCGAAGCCCGGCATACGTCTTGGTGAACTCGGCTCCCAGCAGGAATATCTGCGCGGAGTAATAGATCCACAACAGCAGAACCAGCAGCGACCCAGCCGACCCATAGCTGCTGGCGATGGCGCTGCTACCGATATAAAGCCCTATCAGGTATTTCCCGGCGATGAACAGCAGCGCCGTGACCGCCGCCCCGATCATCACATCGCCCCAGCCGATAGTCCGGTCTGGTAAAACTTTGTAGATAACAGCAAATAGCGCAGTAACGAGAACAAACGAAATCAGTCCATTGGCCAGGCGAATGACCGCTTGAAACCCGCTCGCATGATCGCTCAGCCAGGCTCCAGCCGCTTGCAGGATTGCGCTGGCAGCGAGGGACACCAGCAGCAAGAAGCCGAGTGCCGCGATCAGGCCAAGCGACAGCAGCCGTGCCCGTACAATTGCCATGGTGATCGAACGTGGCGGCTCTGCTTTCCAGATCAGGTTCAACGACGTTTGCAGTTCCGTGAAGACCCCGGTTGCGGTGATTACCAGGGTGACGACACCGATCCCGGTGGCGAGCAGTCCGCTGCCACGGTGGCGCGCGCCTTGAAGCAGATTTTGTAAAGCCGTGGCGCTGTCTTGTCCCATCAAACCGCCGAACTGCCCGACGATCGCTCCCTGCGCTGCTTGAGAGCCGAAGAACAGCCCGGCGACCGCGATGGCGATCAGCAGCACCGGGGCCAACGAAAAAATCGTGTAGTAGGAGATTGCGGCGCCCCGGCTCAGCGCATCATCGGCGAAGAATCCGGCCACGGTGTCCCGCGCCAAGTGCCAGGCGAGTCGCAGCAGCCCGCGAGCCCGGATCACCTGCGCGTCATTCGTTATCCGCGCGATCATCCCGCGGCGGGGCCGGCCCGGAGTCGCGCCCCGCCAGCCGATCCTGGATTTCGCCCACCTCGCGGTCGCTCGCCTCACGGCCGTTGGTGCGACGAAACCATTCACGGATCGCCTCGGTCGAAACCGGGTACCCTTCAACCGGCAAGATCACCTTCCCCTCCGGTACCGCCAAACCGCAGGGCCTGGTGGTCGGCTTAAGAAACAACCGAGACAGCCGGTGGTTCCATCAACGGGTCATCATTCGGTGACCGAAGTCTGGCCCTGCTGGTTCAGCGCATCAGCAGCACAGCCAAGCTACCCGCCCCAACGAGGAAGCAGTAATAAGCGAAGGGGTTCAGCGCCCAGGCCTCGTGACTGCGGAAATAACGCATCAGGAACACCGTGCTGGCAAATGCCGTCACCCCGGCGACCACCGCCGCGATCACGGCATTCGCTGCCACTCCGTTTGGGACGCCCTCGTGCAGCAGTTTCGGCACCTCCAGCACCGTTGCCCCGAGAATGACGGGTGTGGCGATAAGGAACGAAAAATGCGCCGCTCCCTCGTGATTGATCCCGCGCAGCAACCCTCCGACGATGGTTGCGCCAGAGCGGGAAATGCCCGGTATCAGGGCCGTGCATTGCCAGCACCCGATCGCCAGCGCATCCCCGACCTTCAAAGTCGATAACGGCCGTTGCCCTCGCCCGCGCAGCCGTTCCCCGCCGAGCAGCAACAAGCCGTTAACAATCAGGAACGTGGCAGCAACGATCGGGTCACCGAACAGCCGGCGAAAAAAATGCTCCAGCAGTCCCCCGACGATAACCGCCGGGATGGTCGCCACCACGATCAAACCGAATACTCTGCGGCTTTCTTGAACCTGGTGCGCGTTGTCGAGGCCCAGCACCCCTATCGCCAATGTCCACCAATCGCGCCAGAAATACAGCAGCAGCGCCGCTGCCGTCCCGAGATGCAGCATGACCAGAAAGGGCAGGAACGAGGGATCGCGCTGGTCGATCTGCCAGTGGGCGAGCGCCGGGACGACCACGGCATGGCCCAGGCTGCTGACGGGGAACAACTCGGTGGCACCCTGCAGCAGTGCGATCAGGATCGACTGGATCGTATTCATGGGCAGTTTCCTCGCGCAACGCCGGAAGTCGAGGCAACCGCTCAGTCGTTCAAAGGGTAAGTCGCCATCAGCCGCTTCTGACGGCGCCACAGCCGGAACGTCTCGCTCATCCTGGGCGGACGATAGCCGCGGGCCAGGTTTGCCGCGCCGATCGCGTAGGCGTGACCATAATGAAAGAATTGCGCCCGCCAGGCGTCGCTCAGCCGGGTCGACGGATCCCAGACATGGGTCGCCTCGGATCCGGCGCCGTTGATCTCGATTATCCGGAACCCCTCGCCCCTGGACAGGGCGGCGAGGGAGGCGAAGCGCACATCAATGCGACCAAAATGAAATTCCGGCATGCTGCGGGCGATCCGCTCGAAACAAGCGGTCAGTTCCGGCGTCGCGTGGCTAGTGCCGTCGCGGAAGATTGAACCTTTGCAATGGTTCCCGACGAACACGAGGCGGACCCGCTCGCCTTGGGGCGGAACCTCGTGCAGCCGGTGCGACAGGCGCGGCAGGTAGAGGTTCGGAAGCTGCCCGGCACGTGGATCGGCCGTGATCAGTTCGCGCAGCGTGGAACGCCCATCCCCGGTGACGGATGGAGCATATTTCAGCGTGATGGAGGTGATCCGGCCTGCCGGCTCGTCGGGATGGCGAACATAAAAAATGCCCGCTTCGCCCTCGTCCGCCAGGTATTCCTGCAGAAGCAGCCGCTCACCGCGCGGAAAGGCGGCAAGATAGCGGTAGAGGTCGGCCGGATTGGCGATCAACCTCACTCCACTGCCGTTGCACCCGATATCGGGCTTGGCAACCACCGGATAGTTCAGCCGTGCCTCTGCCAGAGCCTGCTCGGCAGCCGCCAGATCGGCGCGGGCACTCCAGGTGTGGGTTTTCAGGCCGATATAGCGCGCCAGCAAGGGGCGCACGTCGCCGGCGACCTGATCCAGGATAGAAATCTTGGATTCCCCACAGAGGCCGCCGGCCGTAATGAGCGGATTGGCCGCGGTCAGCGCCAGCGGCGAACGGTGTCGGATGGCCAGACCCAGACAATGCGCAATAACGGGGGCGTAGAACAGCCACCCTGGCCAGAATTCAAAGAAGGAGATTGGTTTTTCCGGTGGCCGGACAGGCTGGGCCAAGCGGAGGGCGGCGTCGAGCTTCATTCCTGATGCGCGTCCTTCCAAAGCCAGGTGGCGAATCGTCCGGCAACCGCCAGGAACACGATCATTGCTCCGGCGCCGGCCCACCGCCAAATACCAAAATGCGCCATCAATTCATCGCCGATCTTCATTGATATGGCGAATAGAACCGAGGTCCAGATCGCGGTCGCCGTCATGCTGGCCAGGATGAATCTTCGAAAGCTGGCGCCGAGATAACCACAAGTTGTATACGTCGGTAGGCGCACACCCGGTAAAAATCGGCTGATCAGCACGATGCTGAACACGCGCCCACGTATCCAGGCCTGCACCATCGTACTGCGCTGTGGCGGCAAAGCGCGCCGCACCCAGGGAATCAGGGCAGCGAGACGCCCAAGCCCGTACAGGCCAGCATCCCCCAAAACGATACCTACGTACAACGAACCCAGCGCCAGCGGGATGGAAAGATCACCCGCCGCGGATTGCGTCGCGGCGAGGATGGTTGCCGCATCCTCCAGGATGAACGTCGCGACGATGATCGCGCCGGCCTGTAGCCCCGGATGATGTCCGGCATACTGAAGGAGCGAGGCGACGGAGATGCCGAACATGGTTTGCTGCCCGCCGGCCCCTCAGCCCGTTTGGGTTGCCCGGCGATCGGCCGGCATCAGCGCAAAATAGGGTGGGACGCGGCGATAGGCCATAACCAATCGGTGAGCAAGCGGCATTGTGGCCTGGTCAGTCTCCGATTGTTTTCGGGTGAGGGCTCTGCGTCATGACGCCACTCGCGGCATATCTTCCCAGTAATGATGCGAGTAATGCAGCCGGCACGCGGCTTTCAGCGCCTCTTCGGTCATCGCGCCCTCACGTCCCGGCGCCATCGGCGACATATCCAGCGGCGGCGCCCCTTCGGTAATCCACGCCGCCACTGCTTCCCCGATCGCCGGCGAAATGGACAGGCCACCTACGCAACATCCGCCGGCCACAAACAGACCGTGCACTCCGGGTACAGGGCCCACCGTATGCTCACCATCCGCGGTCATGGTCGGCAGCCCGCCCCGATGCACGCGCAACCTTATCGTCTCTGGAACGTGCTGGAACACGGGTAACTGCTCCCGCACGCTGTCGGCCAGGCGCCGCAGCACGCCGAGGTCGAGTTCCAGATCCGCAATATCGAACCGCGCCGGCAACGCGCCCGGATCGTAATGCACCGGGTCCGCCTCGTACCCGCCCAGCATCAGTCCGCCTTCATCCGGACGTACATACACGTTCGCGTCGATAATCCGGGTGATCGGCTGCAGCGGCTGCACCCCGTTGATCGGCTCGGTGATCATCAACTGGTGCCGCGTCGGCACCACGCGCACGCCCGCTCCGCTCAGAGCCGCCACCGCGCGCAGCCACGCGCCTGCGGCATCCACCACCGTCTCGCATCGTATCGCGCCGTGGTCCGTTTCGACGCCAACGACCGCGCCATTGCGCACATCGATGCCGGTGACCAGCGTGTGCGGGAGCATCGTCGCGCCGAGCCGCTCCGCCGCCCTGGTATACAGGTTCGGAATCTGCGACGGCTCCAGGTACACATCGGTGGGGGAGATATTCACCGCCAGGATGCCCGTGATCTCCAGAAAAGGGTTCATGCGTTTCGCCTCGGCGGGCGAAATCTCCTCCAGCCCGGTGCCAAACCGCCGGCCGCGTTCCCGCTCTCCGCGAAGCTGCTCCACATGTTCCGGTGTCCGTGCGATCTTCAGTGCGCCCGGCTGGTAGAAAACGATCTTCTCCCCCGTTTCCTGCTCGAACGCCTCGATCTTGCGCACCGCGCGCTGCGCCAGCCGCGTCATCAGGTCCGTCCCACGCGCCTGCGAGCTCAACCCCGCCGCGCGTGGCGAGGTCTGCGATCCGAGCGCATGCTTATCAACCAGTGCCACCTGCTTGCCTGCATGCGCCAGGTGAAAGGCGATGCTCGCCCCCAACGCTCCCGAACCGATCACCACGCATTCAGCCGCCTCGATCATTCTTCCTCTCCTCATCCCGCCGCGCGTCCGCGACCCAAGCGCAGTTCCAGATACCGCGCTCCCTTCGCCAGCGGGTACGCCATTACCAGGTACATTCCGCCGACCAGCAGATATAGCTGCATCGGCTCGAAATATTCGCTGCTGAGATCGCGCGCCCGCAGCATCAGCTCCGGGGCCGAGATCAACGAAGCCACCGAGGTGTCCTTGAGCAGCGATACCGCATAATTGGCCATGGGCGGCACGATCACCCGGAATGCCTGCGGCAGGATGATGCTGCGCATTGCCTGCGCGTGCGTCATGCCGATCGCCAGCGCTGCTTCGCGCTGACCTGCATGGATTGCCCGAATGCCCGCCCGGTAAACCTCCGCCATGTACGCGGCGTAGTTCATTCCCAACCCAACAACCGCGGCCGTGAACGCCGACAGCACGAAGCCGGCTGATGCGAGGCCGAAGTAGATCAGGAACAACTGGGTGAGCGCCGGCGTGCCGCGAATCAGCTCGATATACCAGCCCGCAGCAGCCGCCAGCGTTCTCCGGCGTGAAATGCGCGCCAGTGCCAACAACAGCCCCGCCGCGATCGCCACGGCATAGGCAAGTACAGTCATTTTCAATGTGCCGCCCGCGGCGACCAGAAGCTGTGGCAGCCAGTTCCGCAGGTCGTCGCTGGTCATGCCGGCCGCTCCCGGGCGGTCTGCTGTTCCAGCCATCGGACCAGGCGGGCCAGCGGCAGGCTCATCGCCAGGTACAGCACCGCAACCATCAGGTAGATCTGCGTGCTGAGATAGGTCTGATCAACCAGCATATGGGCCCGGAACGTCAGCTCCGGCGCTGCCACCGAAGACGCCACCGACGTATCCTTTAGCAGCCCGATCGCGAAATTGCCGAGCGGCGGCAGGATCACCCGCATAGCTTGCGGCAGCACGATGACGCGTGTCGCCTGCATCCGCGTCATCCCGATCGACAGCGCCGCCTCAGTCTGTCCGCGATGCACCGCCTCGATTCCGGCGCGGAACACCTCGGTCAGATAGGCCCCGCCATTGATTCCGAAGCCGATGATCGCCGCTGGTACCGGCGATAGTTTCACCCCTATCTCCGCCAGCCCGAAATAGATGATAAAAAGCTGCGTCAGCACCGGGACCGCGCGGAACACGTCCACATAGAGCGTGCCTGCCGCGCGCAGCACGCCGAACCGCGAGGTCCGAAACAGCGCGCCGCCAAGCCCCAGCACCACCGACAGCGCGAAGCCGCCGAGCGTGACGATGATGGTGATCTTCACGCCCAGCAGGAGCGTATCCAGCAGGTAAGGAAACTGCGCCGCGGCGCGTACCCACGGGCCGTTCATGCCGTTGCCGGGAACACCTGCCGCTCGATTACCGCGCGCAGGAATTCGCGCGTACGCGCGTGCGAGGGGGCGCGGAAAATCGACTTTGGCGGTCCTTCCTCCAGGATTCGTCCGTCATCCATGAACACCACGCGGTCCGACACATCCTCCGCGAACTGCATTTCATGGCTGACGATAATCATCGTCATGCCCTCGACCGCAAGCTGACGCATGACCGTCAACACCTCGCCCACCAGTTCGGGATCCAGCGATGATGTTGGCTCGTCGAACAGCATAAGGATCGGCCGCATCGCCAGCGCGCGGGCAATCGCCACCCGCTGCTGTTGACCGCCGGACAGCATCTCCGGATAGACGTCTCGCTTGTGTGCCAGCCCGACCTTCTCCAGTAGCACCATCGCCTGCCGGCGCGCCTCGTCGGCTGACTGGCGCAGCACCTTGATCGGGCCCACCGCTACGTTGTCCAGCGCCGTCAGATGCGGGAACAAGTTGAACCGTTGGAACACCATGCCGATCCGCGCCCGCATCCGCGCCAGTTCGCGGTCCCGCATGTCAGTGCGCCGCCCTTTGAACTGCCGCTCGCCGATCGGCTGTCCCTCGATAAGCACTTGTCCGCTGCTTGGCCGCTCCAGCCAGTTGACGCAGCGGAGCAGCGTTGTCTTCCCTGATCCCGACGGACCGATGATCGAGACCTTCTCCCCCGCCGCAATGGTCAGATCGATACCCTTGAGAACTTCGAGTGCCCCGAAGCGTTTGTGCAGATCGACAATCCGCACAAGTTCCCGCTGGCTGTCCAGCCTTTTGCAGCTCACGCGAACAGCGAGGAGAAATCCTTTACGGTATGTCCGCCGGGTCCGATCGGGTTGTCATTGGCATCGCGATCGACCCCGATGCGCGGGTTCGGCTGCGGCGGTACCAGGTAATCCGGATTGCCCACGCCATATTTTGCCAGCAGCTTGGCGTTGAGCCCTGTCTTCCAGAGCCATTTCACTCCGGCATTCACCGCATCGAACAGATCGGGATTGTCCTGATTGAGGCCCATCACGGTATGCTGTTTGCTGGTGAGCTGCGGAAACGCGTCGTCATGCACCACCGGGATCTGCTTCAAGCCCCAGTCAGGGTTTTGCAGGATCATGTAATCCACCGTCGGCGCGTCCAGCACCGCAAAATCGAGCCGTCCGGCGGTGACGTCGCGGATGCACGCGTCGGACGTGTCGTACAGCTTGACCTCGGTGGTTCCCGGCACTTTCTTCATTTCGGGCACGATCGTGAAGCCGGTCACCGTCCCGATGCTATGCCCCTTCATGTCAGCGATCGTCACTTTATCCAACGGCACGTCCTTTTTCATGGTTGCAAACGTGCCGGCGTAATAGATCGCGTCGGTCACCAGCATCACCTTCGCCCGCACCGGCGTCCAGCCCATATTGCCCAGCATCACGTCGGCCCGCCCGCTGCGGATGCTTTCGATCGTGGCTGACCATTCCATCAGGGATGGCGTGACGCCGAGGCCCAGCTTCTGGGCGATGGCCGCAATCATCTCCCCATCCGTGCCGATCAGCTTGCCATCCTTGATGCTGGTCATCGGCATGTCGCCGTTGATGGCGATGGTCAGCGTTCCCGGGCTGACCGTCTTGAAGCTGGGGGCCGCACTGGCGCGACGCAGCCGAACTGCTCCGACCGCAGCCACGGCAGAACCTGTCTGCAAAAGGAAACCACGGCGGCTGATCGTGCTGAGCATTGCCTCCCCCATCCGGTTATAGCGGTCGCTTTCCCATCGCTATCAAGACGCAACCCGAACTTCGTGGCAAGTGGCGCAAAGCCTCAACTGTGCTGCTTCACGCCGGTAAAGTAGCTCACCCAGCGCAGCCCGTCCTTGTTGGAGACAAGCAGCGGAAGATAGGCCTGATGGGTGTTACGGGCCTTATCGATCAGCATGTCCAACGCCTCCGGCGTATTCACCGGCACTCCCCCGGCATTCACGATCACATCGCCGGGCTGGATGCCTTGCTCGCCTGGTTCGGCCTGGGTTGCAACTGCCTCAACCAGCACGCCATTGACCGATGCGGGAATGCCGAACTGGCGTCGCGCGGCGTCGGAGATCGCCGCAACTTTCAGGGACGTATCGGGCACCGACACCATCGCCATCATTGCCGGGGGTGCCATCGCCGCTTCGACGGGCGAGCTCATATTCGGCCATTGGATCGGCGTGACCGAAACGGACTCCTGCTTACGGTCGTGCCAGACGGTCAGTTCAACGGAGCTGCCGATATCCAACAAGGCGATGTTCCGGATCAGCGCGCGTGTGTCGGAGATCGGCTCGCCGGCGACCGCCAGGATGACGTCGCCGGGACGCAGGCCGGCAGCACCGGCGGGGCCGTTTTCATCGGTTGCGGTCACCACCGCGCCGCCGGGTCGCGGGACGCCGAACCCCTTGGCTACCTCGGCACTGACATCCTGCGCGCTGACGCCAATCCAGCCAGGCTGCGGCAATGTCGGGTCGAGCAAATGGCGCACGATGAAATCGGCATCATTCGCCGGAATCGCGTAGCCGATGCCGATATAGCCACCTCCGGTTTGCGTATAGAGCGCCGTATCCACCCCGACGACGTCACCGCTCAGCGCAATCAGCGGCCCACCCGAATTGCCTGGATTGATCGCTGCATCGGTCTGGATGTCGTCATCGAACGGCGTCTGATTGAGGTTGCGATTGAGCCCGCTGATGATCCCGGCACTGACCGACATGCCGAGCCCGTACGGATTGCCGATCGCCAGCACCGGATCACCGATGCGCGCGCCGGAACTATCGGCGAACTTGAGCGCCGGCAGCGGATGGTCAACATCCACCTTGAGCACCGCGAGATCGGCGATGTTTGCCGCCCCGATCAACCGGGCCCGTACCTGGCTGCCATCGCCGAACACCGCCGTGATCTCGACTGCGCCCTGGATCACGTGGCGGTTGGTGATAATGATCCCGGACGGATCAATGATGAAGCCGGAGCCGAAGAACCGCTCGCGCTTGGCGGCCATCTGCCCATCGGCCGGCTGCGTCCCGGTGATCTTGACGACCAGCAGGCTGACCACCGCCGGCAGCACATGCTCCAGCAGATCCGCGTACCCCTCCGTGCAGCACGGCGTGGCGGATGCCCCGCCGCCGATTACGGTGAGGCTGGCGGCAAGCAAGAGGCTTGGAAGCAGGCGGCGACGCATCGGGGGTACTCCGTTGCTGAAAAAGATATCCGCGGTTCACGTCTGCCGGGACTGGCGGGCTTCGACCAGCAGGCAAAGGATTTCGAACAGGATTGAGGCACCATTGAAGGCGGTGATGCTGCCCATATCAAACGGCGGTGCAACCTCCACCAGATCGCCGCCAACGAAATCAATCCCGCGCAGGCTGCGCAGCAGTCGCAATGCCTCTGGTACGCTGATGCCGCCGGCCTCCGGCGTACCCGTGCCAGGTGCCTGCGACGGATCGAGGCTATCGATATCGTACGTCAGGTACACCGGCCCCCGCCCGACGACGCGATGGGCTTCCTCGGCCGCGAACTGCCAGCCTTTGTCCTGGAACTCGTCCATTGGCAATACGCGCATGCCACTTCGCTTGCTGAAGCTCCACATGTCCGGGTCGTTGGTGGTTCCACGGATACCGATCTGAATTACCCGCTTCGGGTCCAGCAGCCCTTCCTCCACCGCCCGGCGGAACGGCGCGCCATGGTGCAGACGTGATCCGAGGTAATCGTCCCCGGTATCGCAGTGCGCGTCGATATGGATCATTCCAATCGGGCCGCCGACAGCCACGGCACGCAGGATCGGCAGGCTGATCGAATGATCGCCACCTACCGACAGCGGCACCACTTTTCCGGCGACGACGGTGCGATAGAACGCTACAATTTCCGCCAGCGCGCCCTCCAGCGTGAATGGCTGCTCGATCCAGCAATCGCCAAGATCGCGCACGCGCATCGCCTCGAACGGGCGCACCGCAGTGGCGCTATTGATCCGGCGCAGCAGCGAGCTTTGGTCCCGCACCGCGCGAGGACCGTGCCGCGTGCCGGTGCGGTTGGTCACCCCACCATCGAACGGCACACCGATTATCCCGATATCGACATCGTCCAGCGTCTCGGCGAACGGCGCGCGGAAGAAGCTGGCAATCCCGGCATAGCGTGGGCGCGCCTGCGGATCGGTCATTTCCCCATATTTCTGCGGCTGCTTGATCATCCCGCTCCCTCCCGCTCCTGATCGGCGGGCAGCGTACTACGGGTCAACTGGAATCACGACTCCACCGGATGCCACCCGTTACAACCATACCGGCGGTCAGCGAGCCGGTTTTCGCCCCCTGATCCGGTCGGCAACATGATCGATGCACAGTTTGGGAACGATCAGGCCGAAGGTCATTGCGAGCAGGATCAGGAACGCCGTGACGCCATCGGCGATGGTTCCGGACAGCAGTGCAGGCGGTGCCCGCTCTCCCAGCCCGACCAGTGCGACCAGGCCTCCCGCCATACGAAACAGAAAAACGCCGGGAATTAACGATACCACCGACGCGAAGGCGAGCGCCGCAAACGGCAGGCGCAGCCGGTCGGCAATCGGCGCGGTGGCGGCGCCCACCAGCAGACAGGCACCGAGCGCGCCAATCTCGATGCTGGCTCCCCCGACTGACATCAATCCCCAGCGTGCCGCGTGTGCAAGCATCCCGATCAGCATGGGAATCGGCAGCATGCGCCACGGCATGGCAAAGAACGTCCCGTACGCAGCGACGGCGATTCCCGCCGCGATGACATCGTATTCCAGCGGTACCGGAAAGGACGGCCCGGAAACCGGCAAGGTTGTGCCGCCCAGAAAAAGCCCCGTCAGCAGGCCGGTGCAGATCATCAGGATGATCATGCCCGCGAAGCCAATCCGCGCCGCTCCCATCGAAATGCGGGCGTGCGCAAGATCGAGCGTGCCGTTGAGCAGATGCGGGCCGGGCACCAATACCATGCAGGGACAAACCGCTACGAGACGAAGCACACTGCTGAGCTGCAGACGCACCGCTATTGCCCCGATTACTCCGGCTAACAGTGCGGCGCTAAACGGCTGAATCAGCAAATTGCGGCTGACGCCACCGAGCCAGCGTCGCAGGCAGCCGCCGGCGCCGGCGCTGAGCGCTATGAGCACAAGCGTCCACAAGTTAGTGGCGCCGAAGATCACCCCAAGTGCCGCGGCTCCCGCCCCTGCCAGCACGGCGAATTGCGCCACCGAGACGGGCGGTAACGCCCTGATCGCATCCAGTTTCGACGACACCGCCTCTGCTGGCAGACGCAAGCTGCATACTTCGTCGATCAGCGCCAGGACGGCGGTCACTTTCCGCATATCGACGCCTGCCGGAACCGCCCCGACAATCACGTTATTCGGGCTGCCGCGCTCATTCGTCCGGATCGTCAGCTCACCCCAGC
This sequence comes from uncultured Pseudomonadota bacterium, assembly GCA_963810715.1. Taxonomy (GTDB): domain Bacteria; phylum Pseudomonadota; class Alphaproteobacteria; order Acetobacterales; family Acetobacteraceae; genus DATDIC01. Next base: position 586,583 of record CAWEOZ010000013.1, read on the forward strand.
GAACGAAGAGTGCCGCATCGAAGCCAAGGGTGCGGGCGATCCGTCCCGACTCGCGTTCGACGCGCTCGGTGGTCTCTCCATTGACAAGCAGCAGGGTGGCCACCTGTGCTGTCAGGTCGAGCGTATCGGTCGGAGAGAGGGATCTCGCGAGGAGGGACCTGGACCCGCTCAAGCCTTCAGCGCGTCCCGATCGCGAATGGCGACGGTCGCCTCATTGGCGGCATCTACGGCCGCCGAAGGGCCGCGCCATCGTTCCGCGCCTTGGTCGCCGGGCTCCTCGTCGGTGGAGGCTGGGAAGCGCGCACTTTAGCAGCCGTCACCGTCGCGGAATCGCGTCGCAACCGATTCTCCCCAAGGAACAACAGGATGGGCGCTGCAATGAAGATGGAGGACGACGTTCCCACCACGATCCCGAACAGCATCACCCAAGCGAAATCGGAAATCGATTGCGGTCCGAAGAGCGCCAGGGGCAGCGCGGCCAGGAACAGCGTCATGGAGGTGCCCAGCGTCCGGCTCAACGTCTCGTTGATCGACAGATCGATCAGGTCACGCAGCGGCATGGTTTTGTATTTGCGCAGGTTTTCCCGCACCCGGTCATACACCACCACCTTGTCGTTGGTGGAATAGCCCAGGATGGTCAGGATCGCCGCCACCATTACAAGATCAAAATCGAACCGCGTGATCACCAGAAACCCGACCGCCTTGGTGATGTCCAGCACCAATGTCACCACTGCGCCGATCGCGAACTCCCATTCAAAACGGAACCAGATGTAGACCAGGATCATCGCCAGGCTGACCACCAGCGCCAGGATGCCGTTGTGCAGCAGCTCCGCCGATACCGACGCGCCGATGGCGTCGGTGCGCAGCAGCTTTGACCCCGGCACCGCCTTGTCCAGGGCCGCGCGTACCCGGTTCACCGTCGCGTCGGTCGATTGCGCCGAGGCCTGCGCCCCTATCCGGATCAGCACCTCGTCCGGCGCGCCGAATCGCTGCACTCCCTGTTGCGGGATGTTCTCCGCCGCCAGCGCCGCGCGGATCTTGCCGAAATCAGCCGGCCCCGGCGTACGCACCTCCATGACGATGCCGCCGGAGAAGTCGATCCCCAGACGCAGCCCGGGATGGAAGAACAGCACCACCGAGGCGGTGGACAGCACCGCCGACACGATCAGCCCCATGAACCGGCCGCGCATGAAGTGAATGCGCGTTCCGTCAGGAACCAGCCGGAAATGCGGGCGCAACAGAAAGCTCAGAAACATGGCGATCAGACCGGCAATAGCCGCGGGCGCGTGGCGATATACCAGCGCGACACCAGCAGGCGGGTAAGGCTCCAGGCGGTGAACAGGCTGGTCGCGATGCCCACCGTAATGGTCACCGCGAAGCCGCGCACCGGACCGGAGCCGAAGATGAACAGCATCACGTGCGCCAGGAACGCCGTGGCGTTGGAATCGAAGATAGTACGATAGGCCCGCTGGAACCCGTGCTCAAGCGCCTGCAACGGCGGCCGGCCGTTGCGCTGCTCCTCACGCACCCGCTCATTGATCAGGATATTGGCGTCCACCGCCATGCCCAGCGTCAGCAATATCCCGGCCATGCCCGGCAGCGTCAGGGTCGCCTGCAACAAGGACATGATGGCCAGCATCAGAATCAGGTTCACCACCAGGCAGATATTCGCGAACCAGCCGAGCAGGCCGTAGAAGAACCCCATGAACCCGACCACCAGCAGGAACCCGACGCCCAGCGCGATCGCGCCCGCCCGGATCGAATCCGCGCCCAACTCCGGCCCGATGCTGTTCTGTTCCACCACCGTCAGTGGCGCCGGCAATGCGCCTGCCCGCAGCAGCAGGGCGAGGTCGGAGGCAGATGTGGCGGTGAAATTGCCGCTGATCTGACCGCTCCCGCCCAGGATCGGCTCGCGGATCACCGGTGCGCTGATCACTTTATTATCCAGTACGATCGCGAAGCGCCGCCCGACATTGGCGCGCGTGATGTCGGCGAACCGCCGTGCCCCCACGCTGTTGAACGCGAAGTTCACCACCCATTGCCCGGTCTGCGATTCGGTCCCGGCATGCGCATCCGTCAGGTCGCCGCCATCGACATCCACCCGGTCGAACACCGCAATCTTCTGATTCGGATTGTCCTGCATCGGCAGGAACTGCACGCCGGGCGGGGGCACCGCCGCGCCCGGATTGGCCGTCTCGTCCACAAGCTGGAACGTCATGTGCGCCGTCGTGCCCAGCAACTGCTTGATGCGTTGCGGATCGCCGATTCCCGGAAGCTGCACCACGATCCGCGACTCGCCCTGCTGCGTCACCTGCGGGTCCACCACGCCGGTGGCATCGATCCGGCGCCGCACGATCTCGATCGATTGCTGCATGGCTGCGACCGCCCGGTCGTGCAGCGCTACCGGTGACAGCGTGATGGTGATCTGCCCCTCCGGCGTGGAGTTCAGCGTCAGGTCCGGCGTGGCGATCGCCCCCTCGGTCGTGATGAGCGGTCGCAAGGCGGTCAAGGCATCGGGCAACCGGCCGGGATCACGCAACTGTACCACCACCCGGTTCTGCGCCGGTTGTGCCTCGATCGTCCGGTAGAACAGGCTGCGCTGCACCAGGGCCCGGCGGACCTGGTCGATCAGCCCGTTCAGCCGCTGCTTGATCACACTCTCCATGTCCACCTGCATCAGCAGGTAGCTGCCGCCCTGAAGATCCAACCCAAGATGCACCTGCCGCCACGGCAGCCATGAAGCCGGCGCGCGGGCGGCGTTCGGAATGCACAGGATCGCCCCGAGCATGCAGATTCCAAGGATCAGAGTCGCCTTCAGGCGACTGAAGTACATCATCGGCGGGCACGGAGCGGCTGCATGGGGGCGGATTAGACGTTATGGGCCGCCTTGGACAGGGGGATCAGGATCCTGGTCCGACGGCAAGGTACTGGCCGATGGACCATTGCCCAGCCCCTGGCTTTGAAGGTTTGCCTGCCTGCAGTGAACGAGGCAGAGGAAGAACCAACGTGGCAGGAGCATTCTCGATGTCGCTTCCCTGGAACCGCTATGACCGCACTGCCGCTCGCCGGTATGGCGACGGCCGCACGCCGCGGCCGACTTTTCCCGCCATAGACATGCACGCGCACATCCTGGTGCCGCAAGCCGCGGACCGCGTCCGGGCTCATCTCGCGGCTGATCCGCGCACCCAGCACTACACCGATGAAACCCGCGAACTGACGCGCCGGCAGGACGCCGACCGACGTCGGAACCTGACGGATCTCGAGCCGAGGCTCGCCGATATGGATGCCATGGGAATCGACATCCAGATCATTTCGCCCGCCCCCCCGCAATGCGGCTACGCCGTTCCGCCCGATATCGCCGTTGCTGCATGCCGCATGGTGAACGACGGGATTGCCGCTTTCGCGGGACGCCGACCCGACCGGCTCGTTGCGCTTGGCACGGTGCCACTGAGCGCTGGGGGCGCAGCCGCGGCCGACGAACTGGACCGCTGCATGGGCACGCTCGGCTGCAAGGGCGTCCAGATACTGACCCATGTGGGCGACCGCGAAATCTCTGATGCCGAATTCGCCCCGTTCTGGGACAAGGTCGAAGCGCTGGGCGGGGTGGTGATGATACACCCGGGCGGCTTCACGGAGGCACGCCGTTTCGGCCGCTACTATTTCAATAACGTCATCGGTAACCCACTCGATACAACCATGGCGCTGCATTACCTGATTTTCGACGGCGTGCTCGACCGTCACCCCGACCTTAAGCTGATCGCGGTGCATGGCGGCGGCTACCTGCCCGCCTACTCCGGTCGTATCGACCATGCGTGGGGCGCTCGGAGCGACAGCCACGGCGACCTACAGCATGCGCCCACGACCTATCTCAAGCGTATCTATGTGGATGCGATCGTATTCACACCGCATCAGCTTGAGGCTTTGGTCGGGCTGCTCGGCCCCGGCCACGTGCTGATGGGCACGGATTATCCGTACGACATGGGCGAGTACGACCCGCTGGGGCATCTGGCGTCGTCGTCGCTGGACCCGGTCACGAGAGCGATGATTGCCGGCGGCAACGCGCGCCTGTTGTTCGGACTTTGAAGCAGTCGATCCTGGGGTTGTTCAAGCGACGGCGCCCGCTCCGCCGAAGGACGGTCATGCCGAGGTTTCGGCATGCGCCGTCGGTACCGGCGCTGGCTTGACCGGCACGGCCGGCCGCGCGGACGCTGTTGCCGGGCGGTGCGGAGCGGATTTCGGGGTGATGGCGGCTTCCAGGGTCGCGCGGCGAAGATCGGTCTGCGCCGCCAGGGTCCAGCGTTGGGTGAAGCGCGCCCTGGCGCCGGCGGCCATGTGATGCCGATGGGCGGGGTCGCGAATGAGCCGGCTGAGTGCCTCATACCACCCTGTTTCGGTGTTGGGAACCAGCGAGTCCGGCGACAGCGCGGCGCGATAGGCGGGGACGTCGGAGGCCAGCACGGCCAGGCCCAACGCCGCGTAATCCATTGCCTTTATAGCGGATTTGGCAGCGTTGAAGCCGCTGCCGGCCAGCGGCGCTATGCCTATGTCCCAGCCCGGCTGTTGGATGAGCCAGTTGACGAACCCGGGATAAGAGAGATTGGCGCTGATCGCCAGCGGCACGCGGTTCACCCAGGCGGGCAGGTCCTGCCGCCCGCTGACGCCGATCATGTCAAAGCTGACGCGGCCTGGAAATTCCGTTTGCAGGCGGGCGAGCGCGGGCTCGACCAGGGCGAAGTCGGCATCGTGTGTCACCGTGCCCATGAACAGGATGCGCACCGGCGTCTGGCGGCCGAGACGGGTCGCCGGAGGGTCGGCCCACAGGCGCTCGTCCAGGCCGTTCGGCATTAGCTGAACCACGTTGCGCAGGCGGCGGATCCGTTTGAGCAACTCGGGCGTGGAGACCCACACGGCACTGGCGCCGCGCAGCATGCGTTCGATATCGCGGACCAGGGGACGCAGCCGGCTCGCGTCCGGATGCGTGCGCGGCAGTCCCAGCAGATCGTCGTCCAGATCGTACAGCAATGGGATGCGGTGCTGGCGACAATGACGCAGCAGTGCCTGACCAGCCTCGCCGCCGGTGACGGCATGACGCTGGGTGACGATCAGATCCGGTTGATAGTGCGGCGCGTCGGCGGGGTCGGTGACGATGAGGTCGAAGCCGGCGGTGGCGGCGAGATGATCGAAAGGCTGGATCAGCCGGATATAGGCACACGGGGTGAGCGCGCCGGTGCTGAACCGTTCCGGGAGGAGCACGATACGGCGCCGGGCCGCCGCATCGCGCGAGCGGCGGCCGGCAGGGCGCACGTAGCCGTCGGCATAGAAATCGGGATGCGCAGGTCGCTGCGTGACAGTGACCGGCATGCGCGCGGAGAGTACGGTGCGGACGGACGTGAACGCCTCGAGCCAGTCGGCTGGTGGGGAGGCGGGATCGACCAGCCAGGTCAGCGGCCGACCCTCCAGCCGCTCTGGGAAGGCGCCGATGCGACTGGCAACGATCGGCAGGCCAGCATCGATCGCGGCGCTGAGCGTGTAGCTATAAGTCTCCGGCCACTGCGCGGGAAACCAGACCACGTGCGGATTGATCTTGGCAAGCAAGGCGGGAAGCTGATCGTCCTCATATTCGCCGGTACCTGCGCACACGGCGGCGGATGGCGGCAGGCAGCTCATGTTCCGGATAGCCGATCAGGCGGACGTCGAACTCCTCCGGATCGGCGGCTTCCAGAACGGACGCGACGGTGGGGGCGCCTTTCTGCTGTGCCAGTACGCCGATCAGCGCGATGCGCAGCTTACCGCCGCGTGCCAGGCGAGGCGGCGATAATGGCCAGGTACCGGCCGCAACGGGATCGTGCGGGACGACGATGGCGCGCGCCGCGAGTCCGAAGCGGGCCAGCCGGGCATGCACATCCTGCGACGGGCAGATGACACGATCGGCCTCATGGAACAGCCAGGAATGCTGGAGGCGCCACAAGGTGATGTCGCGCGCGTCATGGCTGGGCCGATCCGCGATGCAGGCGTTGCAGACTGCCGGTGAAGGTTCGTTGCAATAGTGCGCATCGAGCCAGGGCAGCAGGTTCACTTGCGGACAGATAGTGTAATAGTCATGCACAGTGACGTCGAACGGCACATCGAGCGCGTGGACGAGGTGCCGCAGGTCGAGGTCCATCCCGAGCAGGTGATGGATATGCAGGCGGCTGACGCCGGCCGAGCGCAGAATGGCAGCGATGCCGTCGATCTGCTCGGCCGGCGGCATCGCGACGGAATGGCCGGGCAGTGCCGGGACGGACAGCGCGATGCCTCGGACAGTCGATTCCAAAAGGAGAAAATTGGCGCGATCGCCAGAACGGCGGATCAGATCGCTGATGTGGCGGCGCACGCCGCCGCCGAGCGCGTGGGTGACCACTACGGTCACCGGGCGACCGAGATGGCGGAACAGTGCGGCGGTGGCGGCGAGGCGGGCGGGACCGGCCTCATCCTCGCGGATGTGCTGGTCGATCAGCCGTGCGTAGTGCGGCCAGCGTTTGGCGAGCAGGGTCTGGCCCTGCGCGGACTGACGGTCGCCGTCGGCGCCGAAGCTGACCTTGCCGGCGTGGAAAACGAAGGTGTCGCAAGCCAGCAAATGGTGCCAGCCGCGGGCGGTGGCGCGCAGGCAGAAATCGTTTTCTTCGCCGTAGCCGCGGCCGAAGGTGGCGGCATCGAACAGGCCGACATCCCTGAGCGCAGCGTGGCGGAGATACATGCAGAAGCCGACCGTGGTCGGGACCTGGACTTGTCGGGCGCCATTGGCCGTGCGGCAGGCTTCATCCAGCGTGGCGACGGGCAAGTCGAAGGCCGGTGCGCCGCCAGCGATGCTGGGATAGCCGCAGATGGTCGCGTTGTTGGAAAACGGCGAGACCGAGGCGATGCGGGGGGCAGAATAGGCGTGTCCCGCGAGACGGGTGAGCCACCTAGGCGGAACCTCGGTATCGCTGTTGAGCAGGACGACGTCGTGCTCCCCGGCCGCTTCGATGCCGGCATTCGCGGAGGCGACGAAGCCGCGGTTGCGCTGGTTGCGCAGCAGCAGGATGCGGCCGGTGGACTTCAGCTCCCGCAGCCAGGCGGAAAGGTTCGGTTCGGGTGAGCAATCGTCTACCACGATGACCCGGCCGGCCGGCCGGTCGGTGTCGGCGAGCACGGCGTCCAGGCAACGCTTTGTTTCCGAAAAGCCCCGGTAGACCGGGATGACGACATCGACGACCAGGCCGGGCGGGCAGCCGGGCGGCGTGGATTTGGAGGGAAGGAAGTCGGCAATACGGATTGGCCGTTCCGTTGGCCAGCCGCGAGCCCGGCCGAACAGCAGATGATAAACCAACGGGTTGCCGGCGGCTTCCATATGCTGTTCGGCGTACCAGGCAGCATCGAAATGCGGATGCGGATTGCGCAGCTCAGGTGCGCCGATGCGAAGATAATGCACCAGCGGGTCGATGGCGGTGGCCGAGACGTCGGCGTTATGCTCGCGATACCAGGCGCCATCAAAGAAACGGTTGGGATCGCGGCCTTCATTGATGCCGAAGCGCATATAATGCGCCAACGGGTCCATGCCGGATACCTGGACGTCGGGATAGCGGCTCAGGTACCAGTCCTGTTCGAACAGGACGCGCAATTCCTTCGTCAGGTCTTCGTCCACTGAATCCATTCACCGGTGCGTGGTTGGGGACGATGAGAGTTGTATCAGGCCGCGATGCGCAGCACAGCGTAAAATTCGCCATTGGGACGCCGGGTCGGGTAGAGCCGCTCGACCCGGAACGGCGATAGTCCGATGGCGGCGAGAGTCTCGATCAGGTAGCGGAAGCTGTCGGGCGTAAAATGCCAGGCCGCGATATCGGGCGGGTGGCCGGCGGTGCGAATGGTACGCAGGAGAGCCGCGATCTCCTGTACCAGGCGCGGATCGGGCGCCTGCTGTCGGGGGTCGTGGCCGTGCCGTCCAGCCCAGTGTGCGTCGGCATCGTCGTGAGTCCGCCACAGACGGTCCGCCATCACCCTGCGCGCGGATCGGCCGCTCTGGGACGTCGCGAAAGCGTCCAGCAAGTCGGGGAGCGTCGTATCCGGCAGGTAATGGTAAGACGAGAAGCGGCGGTCACCGAGAACAAGGAAGACGCGTCCGCCCGGGCGGAGCAGGGATGCCACGTCGGTCAGGTGGGTGATAAGGCAAGTCTGGCGTTCCAGGCTGCGGACGGCAAGAACGGCATCGAACCGTTCCTTGGTCAGGTCACGATAGGGCTGGCCACGACAGACGAAGTCGATCTCGGGAATGTCGGCGGGACCGGCGTCCCGTTCCGAAGACAGGCGATAAAGCTCCTCGGTGGAGAAGGCGTCCAGCGTGCGAACGGTTCGCTCGGTGCTGTCGAGAGAGGGGCGTCGGCGCGGGCAAATTTCGAGGAGTGCGCCGCGGTCCGCAATGAGCGCGAGAAAGGCTGCACGGCTGTCGACCGCGGAACAAGGGCGGCCCTCGTGCCGGCCATAGGTCTCGTAGTGATGCCAGGCGTGTGTGAGATCGAGGCCGAGCAGGTCGGGGTTGTCGGGATGCCCGACATAGATCGCGTGGTCGAATTCGGCCGGGAACTCCTGCTCGGGCTCGATTGACGGGACATCAGTGTGCATCAGGGGACGGGCGTGGCGATGGGCTGGACCTAGCGTGAAATGGCATCGCGTTCCTGGTTTCCAGTGTCCCGATGCAGAAGTTCATCGCACTGAAACGCGGACGAAATCGGGACACTAGTCCTTTGTCTCAGTGGCCTGCTTATCCCCGAAGTTCGTCGCAAAGCGCGACGAACTTCGGGGGCAGGACGCTAGCGGCTTTGACTCAGGATGGCGACGGCAACGCACCAGAGCCGGTCTTACTGTCAACTTTTGGCTGTGGCGGACGAGAGGGCGGACCCGACATGGGCAGCGATGGTGCGCAACAAATCGGCGGGTAGCGAGGCGGCGGCGGGGAGTGGCGACCCCGAGCTGGGGGAGTTGGCCTGGGCAGATTGCTGAGCCTGGGGGGTCTGAAGCTGCTGGTCGAACTCGGTGCTGCCGTGGCGGGAGCGACGCGACCTGTTCGCTGAGGTGGCGTCCTGGGCGGTCCAGGTGGTCGGGCTGGTGATGCTGAGAAGTCATGCTGGTCTCCGGTGATTGTCAGGCAGAATCGGGTTGTGCATCTGCCATGCCAGCCGGGAAGGGCCGGTCGTGAGCACTGCTCCGGCGTGGATCGCGGCTGAGATGCCCGGCGGGCTTTTTCATCATGTCGGGGACAGGCGGTCGTGGCGGCCGGCAGGAGATGCCGGGCGGTGATTGGTGCCCGGTTCAGCCGAACAAGGCCATGAACGCGGCTCCGGCAGCCAAGAGCGCGAACGGGTGGAGGTCGGTGATGGTCAGGAGTAGCGTGGTCGCCGCGGTGACCAGGTAGGCGGCCCAGCCGGTTTCAGTGCCGCGGATCAGGGCGAGGCCGCTGGCGATGGTGAGGCCGACGGCGATGGGGGCGAGTGCCTGCTCGACGATGCGGCGCCAGGGGGCCTCGCCGGCACTATGCCAGAAGCGCGATGCCAGCCAGGCCAGTACCGAAGAGGGCACGAACATCGCCAGCGTAGCGACGACGGCGCCCGCGGGGCCGGCCGCGCGTTCGCCCACGAGCAGCGCGATCAGCGAGCCGGGACCTGGCGCGGCGCGGGAGATGGCGAACATGTCGAGGAATTCCGGCGCGCTGAGCCAATGATGCACGTCGACGGCGGCGTGCTGCATGTCGGGGATCACGCCGGCGCCGCCACCGACGGCGAGCAGCGACAGGAGGCTGAACAGGGCGGCAAGCTGGACGAGTGTGGCGGTCATGTGCGTCGTCCGCGCCAGGCGAGCAGCAGACTGATCGGAACGAGAATCGCGAGGGCATACAGGAGGGGGACTTCCAGCAGGCCGACCGCAGCGGCTGTGACCGTCGCCATGAAGATGCCAAGCGGCGTGTGCAGATTGGTGCGGCCGAGACGAAGGCCGGTGGCGAGGTTAAGCCCGATGGCGGCGGCGCCCATACCAGCCAGAACGCGGGCGATCCACACCCCGGCGGGGCCACCGCGGGCCGCGGCATAGGCCGCACCGGCAGACACGATCAGCGCGACGGGCACCACCATCAGTCCGGCAACGGCGACGATCGCGCCTCTCGCTCCGCGCAACTGGCTGCCGATAAAGACCGCGAGATTCACGTTGTTGGCGCCTGGCACGATCTGCGACAGAGCATAGCCCGAGAGGAACTGCCGGTCGTCCAGCCAGCCGCGCCGCTGTACGGCTTCGCGGCGGATCCAGGCGGCCAGGCCGCCGCCAAAGCTCATGGCACCGATGCTGAAGAAGCCGAGAAACAAGGCCGAAAGAGGCGTGCGGGAGGGTGGCGTTGCGGGCGGCGGACTTGTCATTGGGGCATTGAACCGCGTCGGATGCGGACGTGAAAGCCGGGAGGGGCAAGCGAGCATGGATTATCGACGGCTTGGACAAAGCGGATTGCGGGTATCGCCGATCTGCCTGGGAACGATGATGTTCGGCGGCGCGACCGGGGACGCCGAAGCGGCGCGGATCATTGGTCGGGCGCGCGATCAGGCGGTGAACTTTATCGACACGGCCGACGCGTACCATGGCGGCCGATCGGAGGAGGTCGTGGGGCGGGCGATTGCCGGAGCGAGGCGGTGGTGGGTGCTGGCAACGAAGTGCGCCAGTCCGACCGGCGACGGACCGAACGCACGGGGGCTGTCGCGACGGCACATGTTCGATGCGGTGGAGACGAGCCTGCGGCGACTCGGCACAGAGGTGATCGATCTGCTCTATCTGCACAAGGAAGATCATGAGACCCCGTTGAGCGAAACGGTGCATGCGCTCGCGGACCTGATCCGGGCGGGGAAGGTGCGGTATTTCGGCGTGTCGAATTATCGCTCGTGGCGCGTGGCCGAGATCTGCCGGCTGTGCGACGCGGCGGGGATTGATCGGCCGGCGGCGAGCCAGCCGCTGTACAATGCGCTGAACCGGCAGGTGGAAGTGGAGCATCTGCCGGCCTGCGAGTTTTATGGGCTGGGGGTGGTGCCGTACAGCCCGCTGGCGCGCGGCGTGCTGACGGGGAAATACATTGCCGAGACACCGCCGGCACCCGACACGCGGGCCGGGCGGGAGGACCGCCGCATGATGGAATCGGAATGGCGACCGGAAAGTCTGCGGATCGCGGCCGAGCTAGCGGGACGGGCACGGGAGCGAGGTGTGACTCCGGGACAGTTCGCGCTGGCATGGGTGCTGAATAACGAGCTGGTTACTGCGGCGATTGCCGGGCCGCGGACGGAAGCCCAGTGGGAGGAATATGTGGGCGCGCTGGCGGTCCGTTTGACGCCGGAGGACGACGCACTGGTGGACCGACTGGTGTCATCGGGCCATCCGTCGTCGGCGGGGTATAATGACCCGGCGTATCCGATCGAGGGACGCAGGGTGAGAGCGCGGGCGGGATGATGCATGTGGGGTAATTGGTGGGGAGGAGAAAGAGATGGCTGAACTGACCCGGGCTGAACTGGCGGAGCGGATTGCGGGGCTGCCGCGGGTGCCACTGGCGCACTTGCCGACTCCGCTGGATTTCTGCCCGCGGCTGACGCGGGCACTCGGCGGGCCGAAGATCTATATCAAACGGGACGATCTGACGGGGCTGGCGTTCGGGGGAAACAAGACCCGGCAACTGGAGTTTCTGTTTCCACAGATACTGAAGCAGGAGCCCGACACGGTGGTGGTGGGCGCCTATACGCAGTCCAACTGGTGCCGGCAGATCACCGCGGCGGCGGCGAAATGCGGGCTGCGGACGCGGCTGGTGCTGGTGCATGGCGAGAAAGGTCCGGTGGTGCAGGGGAATCTGCTGCTGGACCGCTTGATGGGCGCGGAGGTGGAGGTGGTGCGGCTGGACGATATGCATGAGCTCGCGCCGCTGCTGGAGAAAGCGGCGGCGGAACTGCGACGGCAAGGGCGGCGCCCCTATGTGATCCAGCCTTTTGCGATGAAGACGCAAGCGGCTTCGGCGGTCGGGTACGTGAATGCGGCGGTCGAGCTGGATGCTCAGCTCGAGGTGGCGGATGTGCGGGCGGACTGGATTTTTCTGGCGGCGGCCAATATCACGCCGGCGGGATTGCTGCTGGGGTTGCAGGCGCTTGGCCGGCCGACGCGGATGGCGGGCATATGTCCGATAAGCTGGAACGACGATCGGGCCGCGGATATCGCCGCGATCGCGAACGGAGCTGCAGAGTTGCTGAAGCTGCAGCAGCGGGTGCGGCGCGAGGAAGTCGATGTCGATGAGAGCTATATCGGCGAGCGGTATGGCGTGGTGACACGGGAGGGGCGTGAGGCGCTGCGGCTGGTGGCGGAGACCGAGGGGGTGTTTCTCGACCCGGTGTACAGCTCCAAGGCAATGTCGGGGCTGATCGACCAGATACGGCGTGGGCGGATCGCTGCATCGGAAACGGTGGTGTTCCTGCACACGGGCGGCACGCCGGCGCTGTTCTCCTACGCGGACGAGCTGATGGCGGGGGAAGGTGCGTGATGGCGAAGGGGATCCTGATTGCGGCGATGAACTTCCGGGAGGTGGCGGAGGATGAATTCCACGACTGGTACGACCTGGAACATGTGCCCGAGCGGCTGGGGGTGCCGGGGTTCCTGAATGCGGAGCGGTGGATCAACGCGGACGATCCGCACGTGTCGGTGGCGACGTATGATCTGGTTGATGTCGGCGTGCTGAACAGTGCGCCTTACCTGGCGGTTGCGCACGACAGATCGAGCCCGTGGACCAAGCGGGTGACGGGAAAATGTGAACGGCTGCTCCGGTTCGAGGGGGAGCAGATCGTGCCGGGTGACCGGGTGGCGCCCCATGGTGCGGGCGGGCCTGCTGCTGGTAGCGATGAATATCGCGGCGGAGCATGAGGCTGACTTCAATGATTGGTACGATGAGGAACATGTGCCAGCGCTGGCGGCGGTGCCGGGTACGTTGTGCGCGCGGAGGTACCGAGGGAGTGGGGCAACGCAGCGCTATGCGGCAGTGTATCACCTCGCCGGACCGGAGGTGGTGGATTCGGCAGCGTGGAAGGCGGCTGTGAATACGCCCTGGACTGAGCGGGTGCGGCCACATTTCCGCGATTTTCTGCGGGTCCGGTGCCGTCGCTATGCGAGGGGCGGGTGAGTCCGGCTCAGCCAGTGTGGCTGTGGGTGCACAACCATTGCGCGATGGCGAGCAAGGGGCGATCGGTTCCCCAAAAGCGGCCGAGAAGCTGAAGGCCGAGAGGTAATCCCGCGGTGGCGCGCCAGAGCGGGATGGTAACGGCCGGGATAAGCCGGCTGTCCAGCAACGGCTTATTACGGAGAGGTGATCATGCCTGATGGTTTCGCGCATCCGGAATATCTGGTTTCAACCGAATGGCTTGCCGGGCACCTACGTGATCCCGAGGTTGTGGTGTTCGATTGCACGACACACCTGATTCCAGACCCGAAGGTGACCTATCAGGTCGTGCCGGGCAGGGCGGACTTCGAACAGGCGCACATACCCGGCGCGCAGTTCGTGGATGTGCAGGCAGACCTGTCGGACATATCGCATCGGTTTCGTTTCATGCAGCCTTCCGGCGAGGCGTTTGCGACGGCGATGCGCCGGTTTGGCGTCGGCAACGACAGCCGGGTGGTGTTGTATTCGACAGCCAACGTCTGGTGGGCGACGCGCGTCTGGTGGCTGCTGCGGGTGTTCGGGCACGACAATGCCGCTGTGCTGGATGGCGGGTTCCAGGCATGGCGCCGGGAGGGACGGCCGGTGGAGACGGGCGTGGCGAGGCCACGCGCGCCGGGGCACTTCAGCGTCCGGGCGGCGCGGGACTGGATGGTGGACAAGAATGCCGTCCGCGCGGCGATCGGAGATCCTGGCACCTGCACGATCAATGCGCTGACACCGCAGCAGCACGCGGGGACAGGCGGCAATGTCTATGGGCGGCCAGGCCATATCGCCGGAAGCGTGAACGTGCCGGCGGCGCACCTGGTGGATCCGCCGACGAACAGGTTTTTGCCCGCGGATACACTGCGGGCGGAATTCACGAAGGTTGGCGCGATGGACAAGCCGGTGATTACCTATTGCGGTGGAGGCATTGCGGCGAGTGCCGACGCGCTGGCGTTGATCATGCTGGGGCATCGGGACGTCAGGCTATACGACGCGTCGCTGTCCGAGTGGGCGATCGATCCAACCCTGCCGATGGAAGTGGGGGAATAACGGCTGGAGCGGCCAGTGGGTGGCGATCTCAGCGGGCGCATTTCGTTCGAGCCGGCGGTAGAGGCGGATGCGGGCCTGCTGCTGGAGATGGTGCGGGCGTTCCATCACGAGGAGGGGCGGGTGCTCGGCGTGGCCGGCGAAGCCGCCGTGGCGGCGATTGCCGGCGGCGAGCCGCTGGCACGGGCGTGGATCGCGCGGCGCGCGGATCGTGTTGTGGGCTATGTGGTGATCACGCTGGGCTACAGCATCGAGTACGGCGGGCGGAACGGGTTCATCGATGACCTGTACGTGGTGCCTGACTGGCGTGGGCAGGGATTGGGGCGCCAGCTTCTCGGGTTCGCGGTGACGCAGGCGATGAAGCGCTTGGGATCGGGACGTTGCATCTGGAAGTGGAGACGAGGAACGCGGCGGCGCACCGGCTTTATCGGTCAGCGGGCTTCGAGGACACCGACCGCAGGCTGATGCGGTTGCGACTTTCATCGTGATACGGCGCTTGTGGTACGGCTGGCGGTTGCCGGCGACCGGGCGAAGCTGAGGCAAGCCGTTGTCGAGGTGCAGGAGCACGAGCGGTGGTTGCATACCTCACGGCTGCCGTTTGCCGAGAGCGAGACGCCGATGAGCGGCGGCGACGAAATACGGCGCTAGATCGGCGCAAGATGGACGCGGTGAACTCGCTGCGCCGCGATATGCATGTGTAAAGCGAGACGTGCTGGCTGCACGGAGCGGGCTGGTGCCTGTCGCGGCTTGTTCCGGGACCCGGCGAAATAGCGGTGCCTCTCCCCCGGTATACGGCGGGGGTGTAGAACGCCCCCGGTAACTCCGGAGGGAACCGACGTGGCCAGCCGAATCAACCGCGCGATCGAATTATTACAACAGGATCAGGCGATCTATTACACCGGCCATCATACCGGTCACCTGCTGACCTATGAGGAAGGCCGGAAGGATGCGCACACCTGGGCTGATTACATCAATGTCGGCATGGAGCACGGCGCGTTCGATCTGGCCGGGTTGGAAAGCTACATGCGCGGACTGGCCGATGGAGGGCCGACCCGCTCCGGTCATCGCACGCCGACGGTCGTGGTCGAGCTGCCGGTGAACGGGCTCGACGAGCGGATGGTGCGCGACAATGCGTGGCAGGTGCGGCAGATTCTCGGACGCGGGGCGCACGGGCTCCTGCTGTGCCAGGCGGAAGAGCCGAATGCCGTGCGGGCATTCGTGGAGGCGACGCGGTATCCGCATCATCGTGGTGGAATGGACCCGGAGCTTCCGTCGCCGCTCGAGCGGATGCGCGGCGCGAAGGTGGGAACGCGGCATGGATCGGCGGGCGGGCGGCCGTTGCTGGGCATCGGGATGCGAGGACGTGGGTCGGAGATGTCCGCGGCCCCGATCTGGGGTGTTTCGGCCGAGGAGTACCTGGACCGCGCAGATCCGTGGCCGCTGAACCCAAACGGAGAGCTGATGCTGGGGCTGAAGCTCGAGAGTCCGGAGGGGATCGCTAATGCGGACGCCTTACTGGCGGTGCCCGGAATCGCCTTCGCGGAGATGGGCCCCGGGGACCTGAGTTCTGTCGCTCGGTTCCACCAAGCTGCTGCGTGATCCTTATCCACCCGAGATGCAGGAAGCACGGGACAAAGTGTTCGGCGCATGCCGGAAATACGGGGTGGCGTTCCTGGAAGGGTGCAACCGCCAGAATTTGACCGGACGGCTGGACGAGGGTGTGCGGGTGATTGGCGGTCATGACGAGGAGCTGGCGCGGATCGGTCGGGCCCATCAGAAGCGGACGATGCCGGCCTGACACCCTCACCCGGATCGCTGCGCGATCCGACCTCTCCCGCGCAGCGGGAGAGGTGACGCAGGGGCGTTAGCTCGTGGTTGCCAGTTCACGCTCAGAATGGGGGACGGGCGTGGCTTCGATTATGGCGAAAAATGCGCCGTGCGCGGTTAGCTCGGCGACGTTGTCGTGGTAGTGCGCGTGGAAGCCGGATTCGGGCATAGGTCGCAGGGACGGAAGGGTTCCGAGATTGGCCTGTGCAGGATGCGCGGAGATGTTGAACAGCGCGAGAATACGTTCCCCGTCCAGCTCGCGGACGAAGCCAATCAGCGGTTCCGGCAGGTCGAGCGGGTGCAGGAGGCCGCGGACGAGCGCGGGTTGCTGACGCCGCCAGGCAAGGAATCGGCGGAAACCATTCAGCAGGCCGTCCCCATCCCGTTCGTGGCAATCGACCGCCATGGCCCGGTGAGGTTCGGGCATAGGTAGCCACGGCTCGGGCGCGGTGGTGAAACCGGCGTGCGGCGCGTCGCTCTGCCAGGGCATTGGCGTGCGGCTGCCGTCGCGGCCGCGAAATTCGGGCCAATATTCGATACCGAACGGATCGCGGAGATGTTCCGGGCCAAGCTCGGCCTCCGTGAGACCAAGTTCCTCTCCCTGATAGAGGCTGACGGTGCCGCGCAGGCTGAGCAGGAAAGCCATGAGCAGACGGGCAAAGGCCGGCTCCGGCTGGGCCTGGCCGCGGCGGGGGTTCCAGCGTGAGACTGCGCGCTCGACGTCGTGATTGCTGAAGCACCAGCAGGGCCAGCCGGCTTCCCCGGCGGTGGCGAGATCGTGCAGCATGGCGCTGACGGTGGGCCAGTCGAAGCCGCCGCGAAGGGGACGCAGGGTATAGGCGGTGTGGAGTCGCTGGTCGCCCGCAGTGTAGGTGACGACCCGGTCGAACGCGCCAGGCTGGCTGGACACTTCCCCTACGGTGACGCTGCCGGCGTAGCGATCCATCATGCGACGTATGCGCTGCAGCAGGTCGAGCAACTCGGGTTGCAGCATGTCGTGGCAATGCTGCTGCATGGCGAACAGCTTGGGCGGAATCTCCTGCGGAGTCGGGGCCGGCGGGTTGGATCGCAGCGTGCGATCGTGCAGCAGGAAATCCATGGCATCGAGGCGAAAGCCATCGACCCCCCGCTGCAGCCAGAACTCCCCACCCGCAAGCAAGGCTTCCAGGACATCAGGATTGTGCAGGTTGAGCGCCGGCTGCTGAGCTAGGAAATGGTGCAGATAGTATTGGCGCCGCCGCGGCTCCCACCTCCAGGCCGAGCCGCCGAACACGGAGAGCCAGTTGTTGGGCGGGGTGCCGTCTTGCGCCGGATCGGCCCAGACGTACCACTCGGCGAGAATGTTGGTGCGGTTCGACCTGCTTTCGCGGAACCAGGGGTGGTGGTCGGAGGTATGGCTCCAGACCTGGTCGATCAGTACGCGAAGGCCAAGTTGGTGTGCCCGATCCGCCAGGTTGTCGAAATCGGCGAGGGTGCCGAACAGCGGGTCAACGGCGGTGTGATCGGCCACGTCGTAGCCGAAATCCTTCTGGGGCGAGGTGAAGAAGGGACAAAGCCAGATGGCATCCACACCCAGCTTGGCAACATGGTCGAGCTTGGCGGTTACACCCGGCAGGTCACCGATGCCATCGCCGTTGCTATCGAAGAAGCTGCGCGGGTAGATCTGATAGATTACCGCGCCGCGCCACCATTCGGCTCGTGCCATCGCCGGCCTCCTTAAGGGCCCGCATAGTTTATCACTCGATCGTGAGTGTAACCTGAAATTCGTCGATTTTGCGACACGGTGAGTAAATCCCGGTGGGTGTCCACGTCCTGCAACACCCGCAGAAAACCGAGGCGGTACCCCTTGAAATTGCGCAACGTGTCGGCGAGGGCGTGGGGGCTGGACCACCTGACGTAGTGAAACGGGGAGCCGGGACGGCGTGGGCCAAGCGCCACGAGCCAATAGCCGCCGTCGGTGGCTGGGCCGAATACCGCGTCGGCGCGCCCCAGGGCGGCGAAGGCCGCGTGGACATCCGTGGGCCCTGCATCAGGAATATCGCTGCCGATGATGGCCACCCGCCCGGTGCGGAATCGCCAAAACGCGCGATCCATGCGGCGTCCGAGATCGCCGGATCCCTGATCGATTCGGAGGCCACGCAAAGCAAGCGCGACATGGGCCCGGTCGGGCGTTACGGCGAGTACGGTCCGAAACCGGAGCGCGCCGCCCAGTCGGCGCAGCAGAGTGGTCGTGGTGGCGATGTGGAAGCGAAGCGCCGCGCGCGCGCCGATTCGCTTCGCAAGGCGGCGCTTCACAGTGCCCAGGCGTGGGGCGCGGGCGAACACGATCACGGTGTCCTTCATCCGTAGAGCAGCCGAATCCACCGCGGAGGCACCCCGGCGAAGAAGAGGCTGAGGCAGAGCAGGTTGCGAAGGGACCGGCGGCGCCAGCCATCATCTTCCCAGCGCCGCGCGGAGGTAACTGCTCTGACATCCAGAGGAACGAGCCGTCGCCGTCCCAGGCGGCGAACCAGATCGACATCTTCCATGAGGGGCAGGGGACGAATACCACCGATCTCTGCCAGCAGGTCACGGTGGATCAGCAGACCCTGATCGCCGTAGGGCAATGCAAAGGCGCGGCAGCGCCAGTGCACGGCACGTTCCAGTGAACGGCTCCGGGGATCGTCGCTGTCCAGGGCGAAGCGGAAATAACCCGCGCATCCAGGAGCAGCGACGGTATGGTGGCGAACGAAATCCTGCCAGCCTGGGTCCAGCCGCGTGTCGGCGTGCAGAAGCAGCAGCCACGGACTGCGGACGGTGGCGACCCCGGCAGCGAGCTGAACGCCGCGCCCCCGCCCTGCGATGATGACGCGGGCGCCGGCCAACTCGGCAATGGAGCGTGTGGTATCGTTGCTGCCGCCATCTGCCACGAGGATTTCGGCAGGTATCTGGCAGCCCGACGCGACAAGCGAGGCCAGGGTCGCCGCTATGGTCGGAGCGGCGTTGAGAGTGGGAACCACGACAGCCACAGCCGGGAGTGGCACGTGTCGCGGCGGGTAATCGTTAACGCGCGAACGGGTTCCTGGAGCCGGCAGCCTTGCCGAACATGCGAGTCCATGCGGCCTCGCGCAGCAGACGACGCATGTCGATTCCTGCTGCGTGGCAGCCTGGACTGCGTGGGTAGCCTTCGTTGGCCGAGCAGGGCGGTGCGTTGTGGTCGCCGGTTTTTCCTTTCCGTCAGGCATGTGTTTCCTCCCGTATTTGCGGTGCTCACATGATATCAAACCGATGGGAGACATTTCCATCGCGGTGAAAACGCTGCTGGTCATGACCCAAGTCCCAGAGCTGCCGATCGGCGACGCCGCGCTCCGGGTTCGGCACATCCCAGCATGGCTCTTCGCGCCAATGTTCGTCCGGGCTGAAACTGGGTAGCGGGAGCCGCCCACTGCTCGCCGAAGTCCTTCGAGGGGGTCCCGAGGACGGCGGGCAGGGCGACCAGCCGGCCCTCGCGTCACGCCCGGGCCCGCGCTGGGCCCGGTTGCCGATGACGGCGGCGGCAACATCGATCAAGGAGTTGTGGAACCGCCGGATTAGCGCGCGGAATGCGGCATGATCGCCGGCATGGAGGCGCGTCAGGAAGGCCGGATCGTCGAATTGGCCGTTGCGCATGGTTGGCCGGCGGCCTTCCCATATTACGAACGCAGGCGGCTCGCTATCATGATTGGAGGGCTGGCGCCATGCTGATGTGCCAAGACATAAGCGAACTCGTGACCGACTATCCGGGGCACGAGCTACCGATGCGGCGACGATTTGGGGTCTAGGCTGCACTTGCGGCTGTGCGAGGCGTGCCGCCGTTACACCGACCAGATGCGTAAGAGGCGCTGCTCTCCCGGCGACCGGCGGCGGTCCAGCCGCCTCCATGAATGGAGGGACTGGCAATTGCCGTTCCGCCGGGCAGGTTATGCCGCGGGAGCAGGCATGTCACAGACGACCTGGGAATCGGGGGCTTTAATCGAAACTTAGGGTACTCGCGTAGGTTCCGGTGGCGCGGTGCAATTCGACGGGCCGCTGCGGGACGATGGAGCGTTGGCCATGGATCTGTGTCCCAAGGTAATTCCAAACGGCTTCATCGGGCCTGAGAAGCGCTTCGGTTCCGCGGCGTAGGGCGAATTTCCTTGAGGGACCGGCGAATCGAGCATATTGTGGAACGAAACTCCCCTCGTAGCGGTGTGCCGGTGCCTAGGGGTTTGCGGGTGGCGCGCGTAAAACGCGTCACGGTTTCGCGCGCGGGTGGTGGTGCCCTGGGTTTCGGCCCATTTCGCCACAAAACGAACATGTCTCCCACCTTGATGTTTGGCAGTATGAAGGGCCCCGGCATGGTAGCGCCGCCCCACTTAAAAAAGATTCTATCGTGTCTATTGCGCGCCAGCGAAAATAAATTCGCGCGACGCGCCGTCTATAAGCTACGCTCGCGCCCATCTTGCATGTGCGCCCGCAGTGTCAACCACTCACACGGAGCGACCGATGCATACGGTCGATGACCTGTTTACCACTTACGCGCGCAGCTTCGAGTCGACGCGCGAATCGGAGATGTCGCTGGCCGAGTATCTGGAGGCCTGTCGCGACAATCCGATGATGTATGCCACCGCCACCGAGCGGCTGCTGACGGCGATCGGCGAGCCGGAGATGGTGGACACCTCCAAAGATGCCCGGCTGGGGCGGATCTTCATGAACCGGACGATCCGGGTTTATCCGGCGTTCGACGAGTTCTACGGTATGGAGGAGACGATTGAGCGGATCGTCGGGTTCCTCCGCCACGCTGCCCAGGGGCTCGAGGAGCGCAAGCAGATCATGTACCTGCTTGGCCCGGTCGGCGGTGGCAAGTCGTCTTTGGCTGAGCGGATCAAGGGTCTGATGGAGGTTCACCCGGTCTATGTGCTGAAGGCCGGGGAGCAGGTTAGTCCGGTCTTCGAAAGCCCGCTGGGCCTGTTCAATCCCGAGCGGATGGGCGCATTGCTGGAAGAGCGCTATGGCATTCCGCGTCGCCGTCTGAGCGGCCTGATGAGCCCTTGGTGCATCAAGCGACTCGACGAATTTGAGGGTGATATCTCCCGCTTCCGGGTGAAGCGGATGATGCCGTCGCGGCTGCGGCAGATCGCGGTCGCCAAAACCGAACCGGGCGACGAGAACAACCAGGATATTTCATCGCTGGTCGGCAAGGTGGATATCCGCAAGCTGGAGCTGCACGCGCAGAACGACCCGGACGCGTATAGCTATTCCGGCGGGCTCAATCGCGCCAACCAGGGCGTGCTCGAGTTCGTGGAGATGTTCAAGGCGCCGATCAAGATGCTGCACCCTCTGCTGACCGCGACGCAGGAGGGGAATTACATCGGCACGGAGAATATCGGCGCCATCCCGTTCAATGGGATCATCCTGGCCCATTCGAACGAGGCAGAGTGGCAAACTTTCAAGAACAACCGGAACAACGAAGCCTTCATCGACCGCATCTACGTGATCAAGGTGCCGTACTGCCTACGGGTGACCGAGGAGCAGAAAATCTACGACAAGCTGGTCTCCAGCTCGGAGCTGGCGGAAGCGCCGTGCGCGCCGGCCACGCTGGAGATGCTGGCTCGGTTTTCCGTGCTGACCCGGCTGCGGCGCCACGAGAACTCGACCCTGTATGCGAAGATGCGGGTCTATGACGGCGAAAGCCTGAAGGAAACGGATCCGCGCGCCCGTAGCTTGCAGGAATATAAGGACGCGGCCGGCGTCGAAGAAGGAATGGATGGAGCTTCGACCCGGTTCGCCTTCAAGGTTCTGGCGGCGACCTTCAATCATGATACAACGGAGATCGCCGCAGATCCGGTGCACCTGATGTACGTGCTGGAGCAGTCGATCCGGCGCGACCAGCTTCCGGCAGAGACGGAGAAGCGCTACCTCGAGTTCATCAAGGGCGAGCTTGCGCCGCGATACGCCGAGTTCATCGGTAACGAAATCCAGAAGGCCTATCTGGAGTCGTACTCCGACTACGGTCAGAATTTGTTCGACCGGTACGTGGCGTACGCCGACGCCTGGATCGAAGATATCGACTTCAAGGATCCGGATACCGGGACAGATTCTTAATCGCGAACTGCTCAACCAGGAACTGACGAAGATCGAGAAGCCAGCGGGTATCGCCAACCCGAAGGATTTTCGCAATGAGGTGGTGAAGTTCAGCCTGCGTGCCCGGGCGAACAACGGGGGGAAGAACCCGTCCTGGACATCGTACGAGAAGATCCGGGAGGTGATCGAGCGGCGGATGTTCTCGCCAGGTGGAGGAATTGCTGCCGGTGATCAGCTTCGGTTCGAAGAAGGACAGCGAAACCGAGAAGAAGCATGCCGAGTTCGTGGACCGCATGACGGATCGACGGTTACACGGAACGGCAGGTGCGGCGGCTGGTGGAGTGGTACATGCGAGTGAAGCAGGCAGGGTAGGATCACGGCGACGAGGGGATAACTGGCCTATGCACATCGTTGACCGTCGTCTCAATCCCGGCGGCAAGAGCCTCGCTAACCGCCAGCGCTTCATGCGGCGTGCGAAGTCGCTTATCCGCAAGGCCGTGCACGAGAGCACGGGCAGCCGCAGCATCAAGGACGCCGACGAGGCGGGGGAAGTATCGCTGCCCGCGCAGGGGGTGCATGAACCATCGTTCCATCGCAGCCTGACCGGCGGCATCCGCGACCATCTGTTGCCTGGCAACAAGGAGTACGTGGCGGGTGACACGATCCCGCGCCCACCGGGAGGCGCGGGCGGGTCCGGATCGCGAAGGGAGCCCGGACGGGGACGGACAGGATGATTTCCGGTTTGCGCTGTCGCGGGATGAGTTTGTCGATCTATTCCTTGAGGACCTGGAGCTTCCGGACCTGGCCAAGCGGCGGGTCGTGGATACCGAAAGCCTGAGCTGGGAGCGGGCCGGCTATTCCGTGAACGGGTCGCCGGCCAATCTGGCGCTGATGCGGACGGTGCGCAACGGGTTGGCACGGCGGATCGCACTGCGGCGGCCGAAGACCGACGAACTGCGCGCGCTGCGAGAACAGATCAACGCGCTGGCGGAAGACGATGCCGGGCGGGCGGTGTTGCTGGAAGAGCTCGAACGCAAACTTCGCCGCACCGGCCTGATCCCGTACATTGATCCGGTGGACGTGCGGTACAGGCGGTTCGAGGCACATCCGAAGCCGGTCGCGCAGGCTGTGATGTTCTGCCTGATGGACGTTTCCGGCTCGATGACCGAGCACATGAAGGACCTAGCGAAGCGGTTCTACGTGCTGTTGTACATTTTTCTCAGACGCAGGTACAAGCACGTGGAAGTGGTGTTCATCCGGCATACACATCAGGCGGCGGAGGTGGACGAGGAAACATTCTTCCATTCGCCGGAAACCGGGGGACGGTGGTTTCCACCGCGCTGGAGGAGATGCGCCGAGTTGTGGCTGAGCGGTTCAGCCCGGATTGCCTGGAACATCTATGCCGCGCAGGCGTCTGACGGCGACAACACGGCGTCTGATAATGAACGGACGGCTGACTTGCTGACCAACTGCATCCTGCCGGTATGCCAGTACTACGCCTATCTGGAAGTGGGGCGCGATTCCGAGCATTTCCCGCCTGGCTTCATTCGCCGTGACAGCGACCTGTGGCAAACCTACAGCGACATCTGCCGTACCGGCGCGCCGATGGCGATGCGCAAGGTGAACCACCGGCGCGATATCTATCCTGTATTCCGCGAGCTGTTCGCGCGGAAAGAGGCGCCAGCCGGAGCCGCAACCGCATGAATTACATCAATCCGAGCGCCGTCCGTCCGTTGTTCGAGGGGGCCGACTGGGAGTTCTCGACCATCCAGCGCGCGTACGACGCCATCGAGGCGATCGCGGTGGGTGAACTGGGGCTGGATGTGTATCCGAACCAGATCGAGGTGATCGGTACCGAGCAAATGCTGGATGCCTATTCCTCGATCGGCATGCCGCTGTTTTACAAGCACTGGTCGTTTGGCAAGCATTTTGCCCGCAGCGAGGGGATGTACAAAGCCGGCATGCAAGGGCTGGCGTATGAAATCGTAATCAATTCGAACCCCTGCATCTCCTACATCATGGAGGAGAATACGGCGACCATGCAGGCGCTGGTGATTGCGCACGCGGCGTTCGGGCACAACCATTTTTTCAAGAACAACTACCTGTTCCAGCAATGGACAGATGCCGACGGAATCCTGGATTACCTGGAATTCGCCAAGAGCTACATCTCCCAGTGTGAGGAGAAATACGGCGAAGCGGCGGTAGAACGGCTGCTGGATGCGGCGCACGCGCTGATGAACCATGGGGTTCACCGGTATCCGCGGCGCCGGAGTATGGACCTGCGATCAGAGGAGCGACGCGAACGCGAGCGTCGTGAACACGAGGAGCGAATGTTCAACGATCTGTGGCGCACCGTGCCGCAGACCGGAGAGGCGAAACCCGATCGCTCGGTGGAAGAACGGCGGTGGGCCCTTCTGGAACTGCCTCAGGAAAACATCCTGTTCTTTCTGGAGAAAACCGCACCGCGGCTGAAACCCTGGCAGCGAGAGGTGCTGCGCATCGTCCGCCAGATTGCGCAATATTTTTACCCTCAGAGTCAGACGAAGGTCATGAACGAGGGCTGCGCCACGTACGTGCACTACCGGATTATGAACCGGTTGCATGAGAAAGGGCTGTTGACCGACGGCGCGATGGTGGAGTTTCTGCGCAGCCATACGAACGTTGTGTTCCAGCCGGATTTCGACGACCCGCGCTATAGCGGGATCAATCCGTATGCGCTCGGATTCGCCATGATGCAGGATATTGAGCGCATCTGCACACAGCCCACGGCTGAGGATCAGCACTGGTTCCCGGCCATCGCCGGAACCGGCGATGCCATGGCGGTGCTGCGCGACTGCTGGGCCAATTACCGGGACGAGAGCTTCATCCTGCAGTTCCTGAGCCCGCGGATGGTACGGCAGTTCGGGCTTTTCCATGTCCTGGACGACGCCAATGAGCCGAACCTGCGCGTCGAGGCGATTCATGACGAGCGCGGCTACCGCAAGATCCAGCGGGCGCTAGCCAGGCAGTACGATATCGCGTGGACGCTCCCTGATATTCAGGTGGCGGATGTGAATCTGGATGGCGATCGGCGGCTGATCCTGCATCATCGGGCGTTGAACCGGGTGTTGCTGGAAGAGCGCGATGCGCGGCATGTCTTGCAGCATCTGGCGGATCTGTGGGGTTATGACGTGCTGCTGAAGGAGCTGGATCCGGCGACGGATTCGGTGCTGAAGGAGCATGCAGCGACCCCGCGGCCGGGCTTGCTGCAGCCGATCTGACGGAGTGGAGAGAGCGCAGGGCCAAAACCACTTCTAGCGAGATGCGATAGCCCTGGGCACGTAAACCAAGGCCCCACCTTCGGGGACACCCTCTTCATTTGTGGTTCGGAAAGGGGTTTACACGGAGGACCACGGGAGGATACACGGAGAACCACGGAGCATGGCCGAGCTGCTGGATGGCGCTTTGACGGAGCGGATGATCGGATTCGCAATCCAGGTTCACCGGCAGCTCGGGCCCGGACTTCTTGAATCAGCTTACGAAGCAATATCAACGCCAGATCGGCGTTCCAATCCTTCATCGGGATGCCGAAAGACGGACCGCGACGCTTTGTAATGTAACGTCTCCCTGGCTCTCCGTGCCGCCTCCGTGGTTCTCCGTGTACCCTTTTTTCACGGCAGGCGAAGCGGGCGCTCCTACCCCCCAAACCCGTCCAGGGCATTGGCGCGCAGATACTCCATATTCATCTCTACCCCCAGGCCAGGCGCTCCGGTCATGTGCAACCGCCCTCCCGAGTTATTCAGCGGTTCCTGAATGAACTGGTTATACCGGCTCAAATCCCAACGCGAGGTCTCCAGCCGATAGAAATTCGGCACCGTCATCATCACATGCGCTCCGGCCAGCACGTTGATCGGCCCGCTGGCGTCATGTGGTGAAATCGGCACATAGTATGCCTCCGCCATCGTCGCGATCTTCTTCAGTTCGGTGATCCCACCAGTCCAGGTCACGTCCGGCATGATGTAGTCCGCCAGCCGGTTCTCCAAAATCGGCACGAACTCCCACCGCGTGTGCAGCCGTTCCCCTACCGTGATATGCGCCCGGACCTTCTCGCGCACCTGCTGCAACGCGTGATAGCTTTCAACCGGAACGGGTTCCTCAAACCAGTCGATGTTGCCCGCATCCTCCAGTGCCCGGCACAACCGGATGGCGGTCGGCACATTGAACCGGCCGTGCGCATCGATCAGCACCTCGATATCCGGGCCGGCAATCTCTCTCACCCGCGCGGTCATCCTGGCGGCGATCTTCTCGCCCTCCCGGCTCATTTCCCCGTCCAGGTAATCGTCGTTTTGTGACGCGCCCGCGCCAAGATGCGGGAACGGATCAAACTTCAGCGCCGTATGACCGGACTCGACAATGCCACGGATCTCCTGCTCGAGACCGGCATCCGTGTCCATCCTCGACCGCTCCGGATGGGTGTACAGCAGAATATCGTCGCGCAGCTTCCCACCCAGCAACTCATAGATCGGCAACCCCAGCACCTTGCCGCGGATATCCCACAACGCAATGTCGATGCCGCTGACCACGTGCGAGGTCGCCCCCCGCGTGCCCATATAGGTGAATGATCGAAACACCTTGTGCCAGATATGCTCAATGCGCGCCGGATCTTCGCCGACCAGAAGATCGTTCAATTGCCGGATGATGCCGGCGACCGCCCGGTTGGCCATGCGTGTGGTCGTGGTGATCTCTCCCCAGCCCGTCACGCCCTGGTCGGTCGTTACCTCCACGAAGAAATACTCTCCCCAACTGGTACCCTGCACGCGGACCAGCCAAGGCACCAGCGCCGTGATCTTCATGCTAGAACGTCTCCATCGGTTTCAGGCGCATCTGGAACGGGATCACCACCCGATCGCGTAAGCGGTGCGGCGTGGATCGGCCCCCGCCCATTTTACACCGTTCCGCCGATCCGACAGGATCGCGCACACGGATCCGGCGAGGTATTTGCGAGCCGGCCAGCGCTCGATCCGGTGACCAAGCGCCGCGAGCGCCTCGATCACATTTTCCGTCACATCGGCCTCAACATTTAGCCGCCCCGGATGATAACTGTGTGGCAGCGCCAATTCCGGCCATGAATAGCTCGCCACCCGCGGTGCCTCGACCGCCGATTGCGGGTCCATCTCGAACACCGTCATGTTCAGGAACGCCTGCACCATCGCCTGCCCAAGCACTTCGCTGCCGGGTGAGCCGAACGACATCGCCCATTCGCCAGAACGGATGGCGATTGCGGGGTTGGCGGACATGCGCGGTCGCCGGCCGGGGCCGACACGCGCCGGATGGTCGGGTGCGGTGTAGCCGCGTGATCCCCACAGCGATGGCAGAATGCCGGTGCCCGGCACAACGGGGCCGCCGATCGTGCCGTCGCTGGGTGTTGCGGCGAACACATTGCCGTGGCGGTCCGCGACGCTACAGGAACGATGTGGCGGGCGGCGCGTGATCGGTCTGACCACCGGCGGACGGATCCGGGCGCCACGGCCGGGCAGCGCGCCCCGCGTCGCCGGCCGGCGGCATCACCGGCCAGGCGCGGCGCGGGTCGAACAACGCACGCCGCTCGGCGCGCGTACGATTTGGACAGCAGCACCTCCAGCGGCACGTCCTCGAAGTCCGGATCGCCGAACCAGGTTTCGCGATCCGCGGCGGCGAGTTTCAGCGCCTCGACCACGGCGTGGATGTACTCTGCGCTGTTGTGCCCCATTGCGCGCAGGTCGAGCGGCTCGATTATGTTCAGTGCCTGCAGCAGCATCGGCCCCTGCGACCATGGACCGCATGCGTATATCTCCGTGCCGCGGAACGTGCCGCGGCACGGCGCCTCGAACCGTGCCTGGAACGCGGCGAGGTCGTCTTCGGTCAGCCAACCCCCATTCTCGCGTTGGTGCCGTGCAATGGCGGCGGCGATATCGCCGCGATAGAATGCGTCGTGCGCGGCACGCAGTCCGGCCCGCCGACCCTCCGACGAACGCGCCCGCTCCTCATCGGCCAGGTATTGCAGTGTGCGCGCAAGATCGGCCTGCACGAACGACGAGCCCACGTCCGGCACGCGTCCACCGGGCAGAAAGATTGCCGCGGTATCTGGCCATTGCCGGATTTCGTCCTGCTTTGCGGCGATGATCTCGGCCAGGAACGGGTAGGTCGGAAACCCGTCGCGCGCAAACCGGATCGCGGCGGCCGCCACCTCGCCGAACGACATGGTCCCGTACCGCTCCAGCGTCGCGATCCAGTTGGCCGGCGCGGCCGGAACCACCGTGTGCAGGATGCCATCTGGAATGCGCCCGCCATGATGCGTGCGGAAATACTCTGCACGCGCAGCCGCCGGCCACGGTCCGACGCCGCTGACCACGACCACCTCGTTCCGCTCGGCGAGATAGAGCATGATCGGCGCAACCCCGCCGAAGCCGACATACTGGCTCTCCAGCACATCGATCGCCAAGCCGGTCGCGACGCCCGCATCGATCGCGTTGCCGCCGGCTTCCAGCACCTGGATCCCCGCCAGCGAAGCCCAGTAATGGCCGGATACCACGACATGATCGCGCGCCATCACATTGGGGCGCCGAGGCCGATCAGGCGTGAACAGGCGAGCAGGGTCGATCATCGCTTCCCGCCGCGGGCCAGCCGCGCTGAAATGGCCTCTGCCCGCGCCAGCACCGTTTTCGCCCGCTCCACCACCGGGATGTCGATCATCGCACCCTCGAACTCCACTGCGCCAATACCGGCTGCCAGTGCCGTTTCGTACGCCGTCACCATCCGCCGGGCTTGCTCAACTTCGTGAGGGTCCGGCGAGAACTCCTCGTTGAGCACCGGCACCTGCAACGGGTGGATGCACGATGCACCCACGAAGCCCAGTCGCCGCGACCGCCGCACGATCGTCCGGAAGGCTTCCTGGTCCCGGTAGTTTGCCACTGTACCGACAAACCCCAGCGGCATGATGCCGGCCGCTCGGGCGGCAAAGATCGTGTGTTGCTTCGGATAGAAAAGCCCCTCCGGTTCCGGCAGCATACCGACTGAAAGCGCGAAATCCTCTGCACCCAGGCTGATCGCCAGCACCCGCGGATGCGAGCGCGCGATCGCCTCCATCCGGAAGAACCCGGCGGCGGTTTCAACCAGAACCACAAACGAGATGCCGCCGGCCGGCAGCCCGCGCTCATTTTCCAGCTCCTGCACTATTTCGGCGATCGCCCATACATGCTCCGCGCTATCCACTTTGGTCAGCATCAGGGCAGCAACGCCCGGGACGACCGTCGCCTCCAAATCACGCACCAGCAATCGCCAGGGGCGATTAAGCCGGACCAGCACGTCCGCGCCTTGTGACGCAACCTGTGGAATCGCTTCGGGCAACAATTCCCGCGCCCGCTCCTTGGCGCTCGTCGCGACGGAGTCTTCCAGATCCAGAATGATCGCGTCGGCCCCGCGACCCGCCGCGCCGGCGACGAAGCGGGGCGCGGTCACCGGCACGAACAGCATGGAACGCCAGACGGGCGATGGTCGGACCATGTACAGTCCTCACAGTGTTGTTTTCAGGGTGATCCGGGAAAGCCCCCGCTGCAAGCGGTCGCCCCATTTCGGTCTGCCATGGTTCTGGCCTAGGCTGGTGTATCCAGGGAAGGAAACGTGCGATGCCGCTCAGGCTTTCGCTTATCTGTCTCGCCATGCTGCTGGCGGTGCCGGCGCGGGCGGACACGGTGCTGAAGCTGTTCGTCTCCGGCCAGGTGTCGCAGCCAGTGATACGGAAGGCGCTGGATCGGTTTGAAGCGGCCAATCCGGGTCTGCGCGTGCAGATTGAAGTGGGCGGCGCGACCTCCGACGTGCAGGCACAGTACCTCAACACCGTGCTGTCGGCCAGCGACAGCTCGCTCGACGCATTCCTGCTCGACATCATTCGCCCGGCGCAGTTCGCCGCGGCGAAATGGCTGGTGCCGCTGAATGGTTCCATCGGTGATCCAGGGAAGTTCATGCAGCAATACCTGCCGGAATACGCCAAGGCCGACACTATGGCCGGCAATGTCGTGGCTCTCCCGGCCTTTGCCGACGCAATGTTCCTGTATTACCGCAAGGACCTGCTCGACAAATACCACCTGAAACCACCGACAACCTGGGACGAACTGGCGTCCGAGGCGAAGACAATTCTGGCCGGTGAACACGACCCATCCCTGCAGGGGCTGAGCTTCCAGGGCAAGGCGATCGAGGGCGCCGTCTGCACCTTTCTGCTGCCCTATTGGAGCATGGGACAGTCATTGGAGCAGGGCGGCCACCTGACATTCGATCAGCCGGCCGCCACCAAGGCGCTGGCAATGTGGGCCGATCTGGTGAAGCAGGGTGTGGCGCCGAAGAACGTGGCCGAAATCGCGACCGATGATACGCGCAAGGACTTTCAGGCCGGGAAGGCCGTGTTTGCGGTGCTGTGGTCCTACGGCTGGGCCGATTTCCAGGGATCGGACTCGGCGGTGACGGGGCAAGGTCGGCGTCGCGGTATCTGCCGTCTGTTCCAGGCGGCAAGCCGGCGAGTTGCCTCGGCGGGTGGCAATGGGGCGCCTCGGCGTTTTCGAAACATCGCGACGAAGCCCTGAAGCTCGTGAAGTTCCTGTCGACGCCGGACATCTCCAAACTGCTCGCGGTGGATGCCTCGCTGCTGCCGGTGTTCCCGGCGCTGTACCAGGATCCGGACGTGCTGAAGGCCGATCCGTGGTTCGCGCAAGCGCTGCCGGTCGTCGAGACGGCACGCTCGCGGCCGGCCGTGCCGATGTACAATCAGGTCAGCGAGATCATCCGTTCCACCGTGAACGCCGTGCTGGCTGGCACCAAGACACCCGAGGCCGGCGCCGAGGAAATGGGCGCACGGCTGCGCCGCGTGCTGCGTTGACCCCATGTCCGCATCCGTAGCAGGAGAGCGGATCCGCCTCCCGCAATAGAAGGCGGCGTGGCACCTGGCTGGATCCACGGCCGCCGGTGCTTGCTGCGGTTTTGCTGGCACCGACCTTTTTGCTGCTGGCGTTGATCGTGATCTACCCGGTGGCGAGACTGGTCTGGACCAGCTTACTGCAACTGAACCTGACGTCCGGGCTGCCGGCGCAATTCGCCGGGGTCGCCAATTATGTTTCGGTCGTGCAGGATCCCGGTATTCTGGCAGACACTGAAGAACACCGCGATCATTGCGGTGGTAACGGTACCCGGAGCCCTGGTGGTCGGGATGGTCCTGGCGCTGATCGCCAACCTGCCGTTCCGCCGACGTTGGCCGGTCCGGCTGGCACTGCTGGTGCCTTGGGCAATGCCGCTCGCCTTCACCGGCCTGATCTTCGCCTGGTTCTTCAACTCCCAATACGGCGTAGTGGACGACCTGCTGCGCAGAGCCGGCCTGCCGCAGCCGATCTGGTTCAATTCCGTCGTGCTGTCCATGGCGGCGATCTGCATCACCACGATCTGGAAGACGTCGTCTTTCGTGGCGCTGATCCTGTTTGCCGGATTGCAGACGATTCCGTCTGAACTGTACGAGGCGGCGGATGTGGACGGGGCAGGAGGGATCCGCCAGTTCGTCTCCATCACATTGCCCATGCTGCGGCCGGCGATCGTGGTGGCGATGATCTTCCGCACCATCACCGCGCTGCAGACCTTCGACATTCCGTTCACCATGACCCGCGGCGGTCCTGGCGACGCCACGCGCACTCTGGCGATGTACGTCTATCAGAATACGGTGGAGTTCCTCGACCTGGGCTACGGCTCCACGCTGGCGGTGATAATGTTCCTGTTCAGCATGATCGTCAGCGTTGTCTATCTGCGCCAGATCAGGGCCCAGGCGTGATCCGGCGGGGCGTGATCCGGCGGGGCGTGTTCCGGTGGGGCGCGCCGCTGCGGTTGATTGCCGCCTTCGTGGTGGTGGTGAACGGCTTGTTTCCGGCAGTTTGGATTTTGCTCACGTCCCTCAAAGACCGAATCGGAACTGACGCGCACGCCGATCACCTACCTGCCCGCCGCGCCAACGCTGGCGAACTACGTGCACGCCTTCCACGATCAGCCGCTGCTGCGCTACCTGGCCAACAGCCTGATCGTGGCGAGCGCGTCCACCGCACTGACGCTGCTGGTGTCGGTCATGGCCGCCTATGCGCTGGCGCGGCTTGAAATTTCGTTTCGTGACCTCGCGTTGGCGGCGATCATCGCGGTATCCACGTTCCCGCTCGTGACGCTGCTCGTGCCGCTGTTCCAGACCCTGCGCGCGCTCGGTCTGCTAAACACGTACATCGCGCTGGTGCTGCCATACACGGTCCTCAGCCTGCCGATCTGCACGCTGGTGCTGGTGAGTTTTTTCGAGAGCATCCCGGTGGACCTGGAAAACGCAGCCATGGTGGACGGTAGCACGCGGGTTGGCGCGTTGGTGCGCGTCCTGTTGCCACTCTCGGCCCCCGGCCTGGCAACCGCGGGAATCCTGGCGTTCGTTAATTCCTGGGACGAGTTTCTGCTGGCGCTCTCGTTCAACTCCAACCCGGCGTACCGAACGCTGCCGGTGGGGATTACCTTGTATCAGGGAGAGTTCGCGTTTCCCTGGCCGGAGATATCGGCGGCCCTGGTGGTTGGTATCGTGCCGGTGACCGCGCTGATCATACTGTTCCAGCAGCGTATCCTGGCTGGACTGACCGCCGGCGGCATAAAGGGCTGAGGCCATGCAGATCGAGACCGACGCCGACGGATTTATACTTGTGCTGGCCGGCAGGAAGCTGATCCGGCACGTCCCCGGCGCGCCATTCCTGTTCGTCGGCCGCGGCGAGCCGCAAATCGCGATGCACAACGGCTATTTCGACATCGAGGACTACCTGACCGAGCGGATCGCGCTGCGGCATATAGAAGTGGTGTCGGCCGCATCCGGCTGGCGGCTCGACTGTCGCACCGACAGTTCGGCGCAGCCGGCCGTCTCGATAGCTGTCGCTGCCGACGATGACAGCGCGACGCTGGTTTTCACCGCGACCGACCCGGCGATCAATCGGATGTGGATACGCCTGCTCGCCGAGCCGGAAGAGCATGTCTGGGGCGGCGGAGAACAATTCTCGTATCTCGATCTGCGTGGCGGCAGGTTCCCGCTTTGGGTTTCTGAGCCGGGCGTCGGGCGCGATCCGGGCAACCTGCTGACCTGGCACGCGGACCGCGATGGCGGACGCGGCGGGGCATGGTGGATGACCTACTATCCGCAGCCGAGCTTCGTCTCGTCACGCCGCTATGCCGTGCATCTCGAAACCACCGCCTATACAGCGCTGGATTTCCGGCACGAGACGTTTCACGAACTGGAAGTCTGGGCCTTGCCACTGGCGCTGGAGCTGCATGCGGCGGATCTCGATAGGCTGGTGACCTCGCTATCGGCCCGTCTCGGCCGGCCGCCCGCACTCCCCGCGTGGACCGATACGGGCGCGATCATTGGGCTGAAGGACGGCGCGCGCAGCTTCGAGCGGTTGGAGCGGATCATCGACGCCGACGTGAATGTCGCGGGCCTGTGGTGCGAGGACTGGGCCGGCATCCGGCAAACCTCCTTCGGGCGCCGCCTGTTCTGGAACTGGCAATGGGACGCCCAGCGCTATCCCGACCTGCCTCGCCGCATTGCCGAACTGGCAGCGCGTGGCATCCGTTTTTTGGCCTATGCGAACCCCTACCTCAATACGGAAGGCGAGCTGTTCAAGGAAGCCGAAGCAAGCGACTTTTTCATTCGCAACATTGCCGGTGATACGTATTGCGTCGATTTCGGCAGCTTCACCGGTGGCATGGTCGATTTCACCAACCCCGAGGCAGCGCGCTGGTTCATCGACCGTATCCTGAAGCGGAACATGCTGGATCTCGGAATCGCCGGCTGGATGGCGGATTTCGGGGAATTCGTGCCGGTGGACTCGGTTTTGGCCGCCGGCGATCCGATGCTGCTGCACAACGCCTGGCCGCGATTATGGGCGGAGGTGAACGCACGCGCGGTGGCCGAAGCCGGGCGTACCGGCGACGTGCTGTTCTTCATGCGCGCCGGCTTCAGCGGGGTCCAGCGATACTGTCCGCTGCTGTGGGGCGGTGATCAGTCGGTCGATTTCTCCCGCCATGACGGACTGCCAAGCGCGATCTGCGCGGCATTGTCATCCGGGTTGGTCGGCAACCCGTATCATCATAGCGACATCGGCGGATTCATGAGCCTCTACGGCAACCGGCGGACGCCGGAGCTGCTGATGCGCTGGACCGAGATGGCGGCGTTCACCGCGGTGATGCGCACGCATGAAGGCAACCGGCCGGACGATAACTTGCAGATCGACGGCTCACCGGCACTGCTCGCGCATTTCGCGCGGATGACGCGGCTGTTCTGTGCATTGGGTCCTTATCGACGCGCGCTGGTAACAGATGCGTCGACGCGTGGCTTGCCGATGCAGCGGCCGCTGTTTCTGGAATTTCCCGACGACCCCGAGGGATACGTGGTGCAGGACGAGTTTCTGTTCGGACCTGATCTGCTGGTCGCGCCCGTCGCCGAGGACGGGGCGCGGTCGCGGCGCGCCTATCTTCCGGCGGGCGCCGATTGGACCCATCTCTGGTCTGGCGCGACTCACTCGGGCGGCCAGCACGTGACTGTGCCCGCCGCTTTGGGCCAACCGCCAGTGTTCATCCGCTACGCTTCTCGTTTCACCGCGCTGTTCGGCGGCCTGGCCGGGGTGCCATGAAATGATTGCCTTCCAACGATACGAACACATGTTTGTCAGAGCGCGCGTACGGCACGGACGCGCGCTGCCATCGCCAGCTCGATCGCCAGTGCCAGTGCCAGAGCCCCGGCGCCGATGACGAACAGCACCGCATAGTCGCCGCCGCTGCGGGCAAACAGGTACGAATAGAAATACGCGCCGGCGGCCTGGAACAGCGCAAACGCGATCGTCGTCCAGCTCCAGACGACGCTCTGCGCCGCCGGATCGCCGGGCAGCAGTTCGTGCACCCGCCCAAGCACCAACGGCACCACGCCCGGCGTGAGTGCACCGGCGACGGCGCTGGACAGCAGAAGGGCAGGGGGCGCCCATGTGAGTGCGGGCAGCAGCACGACCACCGACCCAACCAGGAATGCTAGCCGCAGCGTTCCGGCAAACCCGATCCGGTCAGCCACCGCTCCGGCCAGCAATGGACCGGCCATAGCGCCCAGCCCGAACACGACCCAGTAAAACCCGCCCACCCCCACTCCCGCGCCCAGCCCGCGGGCAATGAAATCCACCAGGAACACCATGTGCGGCACCAGCCCAGCAGCATTCAGGCCATATTCGAGCAGCAGCGCACCGACGCCGAGTGTCAGCGGCACCACCGCGCGCGCAGTCGCTCTTGCCGGCTGCGGGCGGCCTGCCGGCCAGCCGCCCCACGCGATGACGGTCAGCACCAGCGCCAGTACCCCGAGCCACAACCAGGTCGCTGGCAACCCGGCCCGCAGCAGCAGCGGTACCAGAGTTCCAGACGCCGCTATGCCCAGCCCGACGCCGGTGAATATCATTCCTCCCACCAGGCCGCGACGCGCCGGGTCGGTGACCGGCAATATGGTGGGCGCCGCCAGCACCATGATTGATCCGCCCGCAGCACCGGCTGCGAAACGCCAAGTAAAATACCAGCCCACCGAGATCGGCGCGGCGCAGGCGAAGAAACTGACGCTCGCCAGCACCATCATCCCGCGCAGCACGGTGCGCGGTGATGCTGTTACCGCAAGTCGGCGGGCCACCAGCGCGCCGGCCAGATACCCGGCCAGGTTGGCGGCACCGAGATAGACGACCTGCGTGGCGGGGAACCAATGCGCGCCCACCAGCGCCGGGATCAGCGGCGTATAAGCGAAGCGGCCGAGGCCGATGCCGACCAGGCTGGCCGCCAATCCCGCCATTGCCGCATGCCATCGCATGCCAAACTCCATCGCCGCGCCGGCGTCAAACTGGGTGGCGCGCGGTATCAGGAAAAGCCGGTCCTTGGGATGGCTGGTCTGTGCTGGTCTGCAACCTTCGCGCCGTCAACTCCCGGCGGCGAGCGGCGCCAGACGGCGCTGTTTCGGCATCGCCATGAGCGGCTGGGCCGGGGCCACAACGAGACGTGAATAGCCGGTCGCCTGATCCCGCCGAGCGCGGTCGCGCAGCGTCTGTGCAGGCGTCCACTCATCCCGTTACGCGCACAACTCCTTCGTCAGCCAGCCTCTTCACTCTTTCCGCCGAATAGCCGAGCCCTTCCAGCACCTCGCGCGTGTTCTCCCCGAGACCGGGGGCGGGGCGGCGCAGCCTGCCCGGCGTATGCGACAGTCGCGGCACGATGTTGTGCATCAGCACTGAGCCGGCATCAGGATCCGGCACCTCCACCACGATCCCACGTGCCTGCACGTGCGGATCATCCAGGAACTGATCGATCTCATAGACCGGGCTGGCGGTCACGTCCGCCTCCCGGAAGATGCGCATATTCTCCTCCAGCGAGCGGGCCCCGATGAACGCTGCGATCGGTGCCTCACATGCGTCCGCATTGCGGACCCGGTCCGTGTTGGTGCGGAAGCGCGGATCCTCGATCATGTCGGGCCGGCCGATGGCGCGGAACAGCCGCTCCGCCATCACCTGCATCGACGCGGAAATCGCGATATACCGCCCGTCCGCCGTCCGCCACACATTGCGTGGCGACGTGGTGCTCGACCGGCTGCCGGTGCGCACGGGCATCTCGCCGCTGACACGATGGATCGCTGCGTCCGGGCCGAGGATCGACATGATTGGGTCCAGCAGCGGCAGATCGACCACCTGCCCCGGCCCGCCGCGCTCTGCCACGCGCAGTGCCACCATAACCGCGTACGCGCCATACAGGCCCGAGATCATGTCCGCCAGCGCCAGCGGTGGCAGCACCGGCGCCCGGTCCTCGAACCCGTTCTTGGCGGCAAATCCCGACATCGCCTCCACCAGCGTGCCGAAGCCCGGCCGGTCGCGATACGGCCCGTCCTGCCCGAAGCCCGAAATGCGCACGATCACCAGCTTCGGATTGCGCGCGTGCAGCACGTCGGGCCCGAGCCCCATCTCCTCCAGCGTGCCGGGGCGAAAATTTTCGATCAGCACATCGCTCCGTGCCGCCAGGTCCAGCAGCACGGCGCGTCCATCTGCCGAGCGCAGGCTGAGCGCCAGGCTTTTCTTGTTGCGCGCGTACACCTTCCAATAGAGGCTGAGCCCGTTCACCCGCCAGGCGCGTAACGGGTCGCCCTTCTGCGGATCCTCGATCTTGACCACCTCGGCGCCCTGATCCGCGAGCTGTAGGCTCAGCATGTTGCCGGCCACCAGGCGCGACACGTCGATCACGCGAACGCCGTCAAGCGGTGCCGGCGCCGAAGGATCGAACTCGATGCGGGGAATCATTGCGTCGATCTCCTCTCCGGGTAGTCTCCCCGCAGATGCCGGTGGCCCGCAAGGGCTGCAACGGGAACGCCACGGATCCAACCGCGGGCGGCTGCCCCCGCAACTGTGTGCGGCGAGCCTCGTCCGATCACGCCATTGCCCCACCGGGTGAGAAGGCCGGACGCGGCGACGACCCGCAAGCCAGGAGACCGGCCGGCATCGAGACTGCGCGCGCGCGACGGGCGGGGTGCACCGGCGCAGCGGGAGAAAGACCCGCATGCGGCCGTCGTCCCATGACACGGGGCCGTCAGCGCGGTCCTTGCAATCGGAGGACCGCATGCGCCCGCTTCTCGCTGCTGCATTGCTCATCGCCGTTCCGGGCGCCGCCAGCGCCGCTGATCCCGCTCTGCCGCAGGCAGGCGCGCTGCAACCCGACGTGGTGGTTACTGCTACCCGCGTTGCCACGCCCATCGAAGACATACCCGCCGGCGTCACCGTGATTACCCGGCAGGAGATCGAGCAACGCGGCTACAATACGCTTACCGAGGCGCTGTCCGCGGTGCCCGGAGTACGCGTCGCACAATCGGGCGGGCCGGGTGGCAATGCCAGCGTGTTCATCCGCGGTACCGATTCCAACCAGGTGCTGGTGCTGCGCGATGGCATGCCGATCAACGACAGCTCCGATCCCGGCTCGGCGTTCAATTTCGGCGTCGATACGCTGGCCGATGTCGAGCGGATCGAGATCGTGCGCGGCCCGATGGCATCGCTTTACGGCTCCGGCGCGGTCGGCGGCGTCATCAACCTGATCACCCGCCAGGGCCACGCGCAGGGCGTCCACCTGGAGGGCGACATCGCCGGCGGCTATCCGAAGCAACTGGTGGGCAATGCGGTCGTTTCCGGCGTATCCGGCCCGTTCGACTATGCGGCAATCGCGCAGACCGAGTCTCTGCGCGGCTTCGATTCCACGCCCCAGCGCGAATCCGTGTACACTGGCACGCCGCAGGGATACCGCGACCAGATCGGCACGCTCAATCTGGGCTACACGCCGGTGCCGGGGACACGGTTCTCGCTGCTGGTGCGCGGCCGACGAGCGGTGTTCGGCTTCAACCAGCTTGGCGATCCCACCTTCGACGACGCCAATTCCACCGGGCACGACACTTCCCTGCTGGGCCGGATCGGCGTGCATTCGCTGATCGCTGGCGGGGTGTACGAGACTGGCCTGTTCCTGGGCGGCCTGCAGGACGATCGTCGCTATTACGAGCCGTTCAACCCGGCGGACATCGCCAACCTGGCCAGCAACAATTCGCGCTTTCATTCCTATCAAAGCGATATCCAGTGGAACAACACGCTGCACCTGAGCGATTTGATCAATTCGCGCGTGCTGTCGCTCGCCGACCTGACATTCGGCTACGAGCGTACCGGGAACACCGCGAAGGTGCGCATCAACTCCTCCACTGACGGGTTTCCGTTTCAGCAGAACACCAATGCCTCGATGATCGATAACGCGACCTATGCCGGGTTGCAGGGCACATTATGGCAACGCCTGACCGCTGACGGGGCAGTTGCGCCAGGACTGGGTGCTGAACGACCATCCGCTCACCTGGCGCCTCGGGCGCGGTGGTGGACGTGCCGGAGGTGCTGACCCGGTTCAAGGCGGCCTACGGCACGGCCTTCCTCGCGCCGTCGCTGTTCGACCGGTTCGGCGTCAATTCCACCGGCTATGTCGGCAATCCCAACCTGCTGCCGGAGACCGCCCAAGGATGGGAGATCGGCTTCACCACCACGGTGCCGGCGCTGGGACAGCCCGACGCGGTCAGCTTTGGCGACCACCTATTTCAACGAGCAGATCGACAACCTGATCGTCACCGTCTTCGTTCCCGTCGAGACCTCCCAGAACATCGGATCGGCGCATATCCAGGGCGTGGAGAACGAGCTTGGCCTGCACCCCGCCCGCTGGTTGCGGATCGACGCCACCTACACCTACGTCCAGCCCGAGAACGCCGACACCGGCGAAAAGCTTCTGCGCCGTCCACAGAATACCGCGTCACTGGACGTAACGCTTACCCCGGTGCCGAAATTGACCATCGTCCCGGAGCTGCTGTACACCGGCGCATTCTCGGATTTCCTGATCAACAACAGCGGATTCAGCAGCACTTCAGCCCGGCACTTCCTCGCAGGGACTGCTGTTCAATCTCACCGCTACCTACGATGTCACGCCGCGCATCCAGCTCTATGCCACCGGCCGCAACCTGGGCGGCTCGCGGTTCGAGCCGGTGAACGGGTTCCAGACTCCCGGACGCAATTTCCTTGCCGGCGTGCGGTTCCGCCTGTGAGCGCCGGCGCCTGCACGTCAACGCTGCTATGGCTGCTGGGACGTTCTTATCCTGTTCCGGATCGTCCATGTGATCTGATCAGGCCGGCGCCCGGGACCCATTGCACGTCCCGGGCGCCGTGATCGTTCAGCACACGCCCCAGGACGAACAGCAGGTCGGACAGCCGGTTCAGATAGCGAACGATCGCCGGATTGATCGGTTCGATGCCGGCAAGATGGACCACGCGCCGTTCAGCGCGACGCACCACCGTGCGGGCGTGATGCGCCCGCGCCGCGGCTTCCGTTCCGCCTGGCAGCACAAAGCTGGTCAGCGGCGGGATCGTCGCGTTCATGCGCGCGATCTCGGCTTCCAGCCGTTCTGCCGGCGCGTCGGTCAGCCGCAGCCGGTCGCGCCCATCGTCGGGCACGCAGAGATCGGCACCAACATCGAACAGGTCGTTCTGGATACCGCCCAGCAGCCCGGCTGCATCGGCGGCAGCCGCCCGCAGCAGCCCGATGACGGCATTGGCCTCATCCACCGCCCCGATCGCCTCGATCCGCGGCGAGTCTTCGCGACCCGAGCGCCATCGCCGAGCGAGGTCTGCCCGCCGTCGCCGCCCCGCGTCACTACCCGGTCGATGCGAATCATGGCTGTTCCTGCGAAGTTCTGACCATCTGACGCAGAACTTATATGAGCCATGGCGGTTCATGGACAGCATGAGCTATCATCCACCCTGTCCCCGGCGAAGGGTTTCCCAGTGAGCACCCCGGCAGGCTTGGCCCATCCCGCAACTGAAGCAGATTGCCGTTGACTGCACTCACGCCCGCTC
This sequence comes from uncultured Pseudomonadota bacterium, assembly GCA_963810715.1. Lineage (GTDB taxonomy): Bacteria > Pseudomonadota > Alphaproteobacteria > Acetobacterales > Acetobacteraceae > DATDIC01. The sequence continues at coordinate 627,236 of CAWEOZ010000013.1, forward strand.
CACATCAACCGCATGCTGCGTCGCCACCTGTTGCTCGGTCTCCTTCTCGCCGGATCTCTGCCTGATACCGTGTCTGCGCAGACGGCCTCAACCGTCACTCCCGCGGATCAGGCCGACATCGCGCGAGTTCAGACATACCTGAACGGCATCCACACGCTGAAGGCGCATTTCATACAAGTCGCTCCGAACGGGACGATCTCCCAGGGCACCGCCTGGCTCGATCGCCCGGGCCGCATGCGTTTCCAATACGACCCGCCAAGCCCGCTGCTCCTGGTGGCCGGGCATGGCCTGGTGGTTTTCCACGACGCGTCGCTGGGCCAGACATCGAATATTCCACTCGGAGCGACGCCGCTGAGCATTTTGCTGGCCGATCACGTCGTGCTGAGCGGTGATGTGACAGTGACCAGTCTGCGCCGACTGCCCGGCCAGATTCAGTTGACGGTGGTACGCACCGCCCATCCGACGCGAGGGAAGCCTGACCCTGGTGTTCTCTGACCCTCCTCTCGCGCTGCGGCAATGGACAGTCGTTGATGCGCAGGCGCAGCGGACCACAGTCACGCTTACCAATGTCGAGCTCGGCGGCAGCTTCGACCAGAGCCTGTTTGAGTTTATCGATCCGAGATTCTTCGAAAAGGGCGGCGGCTAGAGCGGTTTCACCCAGGGTGAACCCACCCTAGCTCATAGTTCGCGAGCAATTTCATCAGCCTAAGATCGCTCCGCGATTCCAGTCAGGCTGATATTGCTCTAACCCGCGGCTTCATGCCCAGTGGCCGGTAATCCAGACCCAACCTCCAGCAGGCGATTGCTGCCACTGACCCGGAACCCACGTCGTCTGGCTAGACGGCGGCGAAACGTAGCGCCCGGCACCCAGCTCCACGGGTTCAGACTGGCGCCGGTGTACGCCCAATGCCCAGGCTGCCACACCGCCGGCCCGCTACCAGGCGGTGGAGGCGGCACCAGTTCCGACTCGGGCGGTGGCGGCGGCATGGGTGCTGTCACGACCGCCGGAGCCGATTGCCGGCTGCGCCGGCGGCGCGACAAGCACAGTGGATGTGGCTGGCGGGGGCGTAGTGGTGACACACGCGCCAAGGACCAGCAACGGCAGCAAAATCAATCCAGAACGCATATGCGACATAGGAACCCCCGACGAAACAGCTCGCGTGCTTAGCCGGCCCAATGCCCATCCACCCAGACATACCCGCTGGATCCGGCCTCCCAGTGACCCGGAACCCAAGCGGCCTGTGGTGCCGGCCGGGCGATATACTGACCAGGGGTCCAGGCCCAGGTGCCCCCATTCCATGCCCAGTGACCGGGCGTCCATACATCCACCGCCGCCGGTGGCGGCGGAATGGTTTCCACCTGAGGCGGAGGCGGTGCAGTCGGCGCGACCACGATGGTCTGCGCCATGGCGATCCCGCTCACCGCAAACAGGGCGCCGGCCGTAGCGAACACGGGGACCGGTCCGGCAATTCGTCGAACAGCCATATCAAGCTCCTCAAACCAGGGAATGTGACGATCAAAACGATCCGGCGCCGGTTCCGTGGCTGCCGTCGCTTTGACATTTCCGTGAGCCGCGTGCTGCGCGCCGTTCGGCCGTGTCAGGGCAGCGGTTCGCGGTCCCATCCCGATCGCGGCCTCGATCATCCGGCCGACGCGGAACAGCATTGCTTCGTCGAACGGACGGCCGACCACCTGGACCGACAGCGGCAACCGGTCAGCTCCCAGCCCTACCGGCACGCTCATGGCCGGATGGCCGGTCACGTTGAACGGAATTGTCTGCATGGGCGATGCCAGCGACAGCGAATCCGGTACCGAATCGAATTGCGGCGCCGTGATCAGCGCCGACGCGGTCAGCAACGCATCATAGCGGGCGAGTGCGCCTTCCACCGCATCGGTCAGCTCGCGGCGGACGCGCAACGCATTAATGTAGTCGGTGGCGCCAATCGTTGCTCCCAGAACGAACCGGCCAGCGGTCGCTTCCGCATAATCGAGCAGGCGCGTCTGCATGTCGTGCTGGTGGATGGTGAGCGCCTCGGCCAGCATGATCACCCGGCCGGCAGCGGCGAACAGACCATAATCGGGCAGCGAGACCTCCTCCACGCGGGCGCCGCCGTCGCGCAGTACTTCCACAATGCGGTCGATCGCGCCCAGCACCTCCGGCGTGACCATTTTCGCGTGGGCAAAGAAGTCGCGGGGCACGCCGATGCGCAGTCCGGCAACGCCGCGCTCCAGATCGGCCCGAAAATCCGGCACCGGCAGGTCGACGCTGGCCGGGTCCTCCGCATCGTGCCCGGCAATCACTTGCAACGCGATCGCGCAGTCCTCCACGCTACACCCGAGCGGCCCACAATGGTCGAGCGTCCATGACAGCGGGAACACCCCGCGCCGCGAGACCCGTCCGTAGGTCGGCTTGATGCCGGCAAGGCCGCACCAGGCCGCCGGGCCGCGGATCGAGCCGCCGGTATCCGACCCCGTCGCCATGCGCAGCATGCCGCCGGCAATCGCGGCGGCCGAGCCGGAAGACGAGCCGCCGGTGATGTGCTCGATGTTCCACGGGTTGCGCGCCGGCGGCCAGGGCAGGTCGAAGCTGGGGCCGCCGATGGCGAACTCGTGCGTCGCCAGCTTGCCCAGCAGCACCGCTCCGCCATCGGCGAAGCGTGCCGCCACCACGCTGTCGGCGATCGGGCACATGGTCCTGGCGCAGCTTCGAATGGCAGGTCGTGGGGATGCCCGCCGTGTCGTATATGTCCTTCAGGCCGTATGGAATGCCCTGCATCGGGCCACGGTCTTTCCCGGCCTTCAGATCGGCATCCGCGCGCCGTGCATCCGCCAGCGCCCGCTCCTCGGTCACCCGGATGAACGCGTGCAATTTGCGGTCGCGATGACGGATGCGCGCCAGGGCATCGACGGTCAGCGCTTCTGACGTGGTGGTGCCGGCACGAAGCTGGCGCCCCATTTCCGCAATCGAGGGCAGCGGCGCGCTCATCGTCTCGGCTCCCGACCGGGCAGGCGGAACACGTTGGCCGGCTCGATCGTCGGGCTGAGCGGTGCGTTGATCAAAGCGAGCTGCGTGCGCAGTTCGGCATAGGCAGCGAGATACCCGGCCCGGCGCGCTGGCGGCACGGTAATGCCGGCACGTTTCATCAGCATGTTGAATTGCGCACCCGCATCATGGTCGGCAACGCCGTCGGTCATGTCGGCTCCTGTCATTGGCTTGCGGCGGGTTCGATCCGACCGCCCTGTCTCCCGGTCAGACGCAACGATCCTGCCATCGGCGGGGATGGGTGCCAAGCGGGGCCGCGCTCTCTCGCGGTGTACGGGAGAGCTCGGTACCCGCGGTGCGGCGGGTGAGGGGTTTGCCCTGCTCTGCTACGCTGCTCGCGCATCCGGCACGGGAGGAGCGAATGCGCACGCAAGTCGGTATCGTCGGCGCCGGGCCTGCCGGATTGCTGCTGTCTCACCTGCTGCACCTGCACGGCGTCGACTCCGTGGTACTGGAATCCCGTTCGCGCGAGTACGTCGAGCAACGCATTCGCGCCGGCTTGCTTGAACAAGGCACCGAGGAGTTGCTTGCGGAGGCGGGCGTAGGCGACCGGATGCGCCGCGAGGGAATGCGGCACGAGGGGATTCGGCTACGCTTTGCCGGCCGAGATCATCGTGTCGATTTCCGCGCTCTGACCGGCCGGCACGTGATGATCTACAGTCAGCACAAGATCGTGCAGGACTTGATCGCCGCGCGATTGGCGGCTGGTGGGGAGATCGTGTTCGACGCCGAAGCCGTCGCCATTCACGACTGGGCTGGTGAGTGTCCGCGGGTGACCTGGCGGCACGAGGGACAAGGTCATTCGCTGGACTGCCAGTTCATCGCCGGCTGCGACGGATTTCACGGAGTTTGCCGGCCCTCGGTGCGGGCGGGCGACGCAACCCCGTTTGAACGCGAGTACCCGTTCGGCTGGCTGGGCATTCTCGCCGATGCCGCGCCATCCTGCGACGAATTAGTGTACGCCAGCCACGAGCGGGGTTTCGCATTGCTGACAATGCGGTCGCCGACGGTGAGTCGTCTGTACCTGCAATGCGCGCCTGACGAGAATATCGCGGATTGGTCCGACGACCGGATCTGGCACGAGCTGCGCGCGCGCACCACGCTGGATGGATTCACCCTGAACGAGGGCCCGATCATTCAGAAGGGCGTGACCCCGATGCGTAGCTTCGCGGTCGAGCCGATGCAGTTCGGCAGGCTGTTCCTGGTTGGCGACGCGGCCCACATCGTGCCCCCGACCGGCGCCAAGGGCCTCAACCTGGCCGTCGCCGACGTCGCCGTACTGACGCGCGCACTGTCAGCTTATTTCACCGACCGCCGCACCGATCTGCTGGACACCTATTCCGCCACGTGCCTGTCGCGTGTCTGGAAGGTGCAGCGCTTCTCCTGGTGGATGACCACGATGCTGCACCGGTTCCCCCGCCACGACGCGTTCGACCGCCGTGTGCAACTGGCGGAGCTGGACTACGTCTCGACGTCCACCGCTGGCTCCGCCGCGCTGGCGGAAAACTATGTCGGACTGCCGCTGGCGTGAATCTCGTCCGGCTGCCGGCAATAGCGGATCAGCCCAAACCCGCCGCCCGATCCTCCACCAGCGCCATCAGATGCTCCAGCCGGTCTGCCTCGGCGGCCGGCTTGTCGGTGCGTATCCGCGCGATACGCGGAAACCGCATCGCCACCCCTGATTTATGCCGCGTCGAAAGCTGCGCCGCATCGAATGCCACTTCCAGAACCAGCGCCTTCTCCACCTCCCGCACCGGCCCGAACCTTGCCACCGTATGGTTGCGTATCCAACGGTCCAGGAATCCCAGCTCCTCGTCGGTGAAGCCGAAATAGGCCTTGCCGACAGGCACCAGCTCATTGTCCTTCCACAGCCCGAACGTGTAGTCGGAATAATAACTGCTGCGCTTGCCGTGCCCGCGCTGCGCGTACATCAGCACCGCATCCACCGTGTGCGGATCGCGCTTCCATTTCCACCACAACCCTTTCGGTCGCCCGGGCACGTAGGGGCTGTCGGCGCGCTTCAGCATGATCCCTTCCATGGAAGCCGCCCGGGCGCCCAGCCGCAGCGCTCCCAGCTCCTCGAGCGAGGCAAACGCAATCAGCTCCGACACATCCATGCGCGCGGGACGCACTCTGGCGAACCATTGCTCCAGCCGCGCCCTGCGATGATCGAACGACAGCGGCCGCACATCCTGCTCGCCGTCGAACAGCATGTCGTACAGCCGTACTCCCACCGGGTAGGCCTGCATCATCTTCGCCGTCACCTGCTTGCGATTCAGCCGCTGCTGCAAATCGGCGAACGGCGCCACCTTGCCGTCGCGGATCACCAGCAGCTCGCCATCCAGCACCCCGCGGAACTCCATTGCCTCGACGATCTCCGGGAACGCCGCCGAAATATCCTCCGCTCCGCGCGAATAGAGCCGCCGGCCGCCCTTGGTGGAGACGAGTTGCACGCGGATGCCGTCCCATTTCCATTCGGCCCGGAATGCGCCCGTCTCCAAATCCGCCAGGTCCGCGTCTTCCAGCGCCTGCGCCAGCATCGGCGGGCGGAACACCGGCGCCTCCGCCGGATCGGGCCGGTCGCCGCGTCCCTCCAGCCAGGCAAACAACGTCAGATAGGGAGGTGCCAGGCCATGCCACACCTCCTCCACTTCGTCCGGATCCACGCCGCCGATCTCCGCCAGTGCAATCTTCGCCAGCCGCCCGGAGGCACCGACGCGCAGCGCGCCGGTGATCAACTTCAGCAGCGCGAAGCGCACCGATGCGTCCGACGCATCCAGCCAGCCGGCAACGATTTGCGGCAGCGCAGTCTTGGGTGCGGTCTCCAGCGCCTCCACTACCTCCGAAAGCCGCGGCGGGTCGGCGCCGTTCGGAGAGGCCGGCCACATCAGGGCGACGGTCTCGGCAAGGTCACCCACATAGTCATACGACCAGCCGAACAGCACCGGATCGGTTCGCGCGGCGGCCAGGTCCCGGATCAGGCCAGGCTTTGCCGTGCTGAAAGCCAGCTCCCCAGCAATCGCGGCGAGGCCGATGCCCCGGTCGGGATCAGGCTCCGTCTCGAAATAGCGGCGCAGCAGCGCAATCTTGGTATTGCGCGACGGCGTGAAAACCAGCCGCTCCAGCAGCTCGGCGAACGCGATCATGCCCCCGAGGCTGACATGCCGCCCCGCCGCCGCAAAATGCCTGCTGTTCCCATCGATTAGGACCGCAGTTTACTCGTCGCTAATTCGGAACGTTTTGCAGTTACTATTCGCGGTGCGAATCATGGCATAGGGCGGCGACGCCCAGTATCCGGGCCAGAGTGCCGGCATCGGCCTGGCCGGTGACGGCCTCTGGGCGCCAGTGGCGCTGAAAAGCGCGAAGAACGGCGGCAAGCGCTGGGTCGAGCGCGCCCTCCGGGGTGACGCGATAACCGATTTCGGCCAGGGCTGCGCGAACCGGGCTGAGGTTGGTCGCATCGCGCACGGCGTCACCTGTCCCGAGATCGGGGACATCGGAGGGCCAGAGCCCGACCCCATTTTCCGCCAGCGCGTTCCATTCGAATTTCTCGCCGGGATCTTGTTTGCGATCGGGCGCGACGTCGCTGTGTCCTACGATATTCCTGGCCGGAATCGGATGCCGCGACAGAACCGCGAGACAAAGATCGCAGACCGCGGCAAGCTGCAGCACGGGGAAATCGCGATAGCCCCACTCGTGCCCGGGGTTGACCACCTCGATCCCGACCGACCGGTCATCGAGGCCGGTTTGTCCGCGCCAGGATGAAACACCGGCGTGCCAGGCGCGGCGTTCTTCCGGAACCAGGCGCAGAACGGTGCCATCCTCGTCCACGACGAAATGCGCGGACAGGCGTGTTGTGGGATTGAGCAGCTGCTCGATTGCGTCCCGTGCGGTCTTCGTGCCCGTGTAGTGCAGGATCAGCATGTCGATCGGCGTGCCGGCCGGCCGTTCGTCTTGATTCCGGCTGGGCAGCTCGCGGATGCGCAAGCTACAGCCCGCGCTCGCGCTTGATGCGGTCCCAGGCCGCGTTGATACGGGCCACCTTGTCGCCGGCCCGGGCGATCAGGTCGGCGGAGACACCCCGGGACGCAAGGCTGTCTGGATGGTTCTCCCGCATCAGACGCTTCCAGGCAGCGCGCAGCTCGTCGTTGCCAAGCGAGCGGGAGACGCCGAGGACCATGTAGGCGTCGGTATCGTCGCCGGTCTGCGGCTGGCGGGGGATGGCGCCGCGGGCGCGGTCCCACGCGATCTGATCCAGACCGAACAGCCGATGCACGGTAGAAAGGTAGTCGTGCTCGGCGCGATTTACCGGGCCATCCACCTGGGCGATCTGGAAGAGGGCGGCCAGCACGTCCTCCAGCATGCCGCGATTATCGGCGAAGCTCTGGGCGAGCTGCTGAGCATAGGCCTCGTAGCCCTCCGGCCGGTCGCGCGCCATGTCGAACAGCCGCCCGACATCTTGCGTGGCCGCCACGGGAATGCGGAACTGGCGGCGGAAGGCGGCGATTTCCTCGCGCTTCACAGGCCCGTCGCATTTGGCGAGCTTGGCCGCCAGCACCACCACCGCGATGGCGAAAATCTGGTCGCGACGGCCGAGCAGGGCGGCGACGCGCGCCGGGTTCAGCAGCGGATCGGTGCCGAACGGCACGCGCAGGTTGGGAATGTTGCCGCTGTCGGCGGCATGGCCCATGGCGGCCCCGAACACCGCGCCCATCGGCCCGCCCATAGCGAAGCCGGCAAGCCCACCGATGATCTTGCCCCAGTAGCTCATGGGCGCGACTTACCATGCGGCGAAGGCATGCGGCAAAAGCGTTGTGCGCGAAGACCGGGGCATTGCCCGGGACAAAGCCACGCGACCGTATTGACCTCCACTGCAACCGCTGCCTAGCGTCACCTGCAAGGGAGGCAAGCAATGATCCAGCACACAAATGTATCGCGTCGGGGATTGCTCGGTGGTGCAACCGGGCTGGTACTCGGCGGCTCCGCATTGCGACGGGCGAGTGCCGCCGGGACGCTGACAGTTGTCGATACGGTTTCGGGGCCGAATTTCCAGGCCTTCTGGAGCACGTACCTGATCCCCAAAATCCGCCAGGATACCGGGGTGGAGGTCAAATACACTGTGGGCTCGGGCCCCACACTGCAACTTCAGATGCAAAACTGGCGCGACGGGGATCCAGGCTTTTCGCTGCTGTTCGTGAAGGACCTGGATCTGGCGAACATGGTTACGGCGGGCCTGCATTTCGATCCGCTCTATCCTGACCGGGCAAAGGAGATCCCGAATCAGACAGAGATTCCCAAAGAATACAACGAGGTCGATTTCGGCGTGACGCTGCACGGTGCCGGCCTGCTGTTCTGGCGCTCGCAGTTCGGGCTGATCCAGAACAGTGCGTTTGTTAAAACCCCGCCCAAGACCTGGGCGGAGTTCTTCGACCGACGCGACGAGTTCAAGGGCCATATCGGTATGGTGCGGCCGGACGCCGGCTCTGGCGGTGGCCGCGCGATGATTTACGCGTTCCTGGCCGCGGGCGGAGTCGATTTCAGCAAGCCGTTCTCCGAGATCGAGGGATCGGCACCTTGGAAGGACGGCTGGAGCCGCTTTACCGAGTTCAGCCGCGCGTTCGCCCAGCCGATCGCGCCTTCACCGCCGGTGATGTTCCACCAGTTCCAGACCGAACAGGTCTGGCTGACCTCATACGCGCAGGATTATTCCCTGTGGAGCGCCGAGCAGGGGCAGCTTCCGCCGACGACGCGCTCCACCCCGCTTGATGTGAATATCATCGGTTCGTCGAATGCGTATTTCGCGGTGCCGGCGGTCGATTCGGCGGCGCAGAAATCCGATGCCTACAAGGTGATCAACCTGTTGCTGTCCGATGAGGTGCAGCTTCACATGCTGGAGGCGATGTACCAGTACCCCGGCACCGAGGTGTGGACGAAGGCGCCGGCCACGGTGTGGGACAAGATTGCGCGGGTCGATGTCGCGCAAGCACGGGGGATCAGCATGACCAACCTGGATGCGATCACGTTCATCCAGAAACACGGGATGGACTATATCGCCTCGTGAAGGCGCTGCCGGGTCCGATCGGGGTGGGGGCCGCGTCGGCCGGCGTGGTTGGCGCGCGAATGCGGCACGTCGTGTTCGGCAGCCTGCTGGCGGCGCCACTGATGCTGTTTCTTGCGGCTGCCTTCTATTATCCGCTCGTTTACACCGTCGCCGAGAGCGTCACGCCCACTCACGGGCCGGGCTGGACTGCTGAGCCATTACACGGGTTTTCTAGGGAGCCGGGCCGGGCTCGGCGTGCTGGCGCTGACGCTCGGGTTGTCGCTGGCGGCGACCGTGCTTTCGATCCTGCTGAGCCTGCCGCTTGCATTGCTGCTGCGGCGCCGGTTCGTCGGCCGCCGCGCCCTGCAATTCCTGATGATGCTGCCGATCACCATCCCGGCGCTGGTGGGGGCACTGGGCCTGGTGATCCTGTATGACCGCACCGGATGGATCAACGTGGTGCTTCTCAAGCTGCACCTGCTGACGCATCCGCTGTCGATCGACTACACGATCCAGGGTCTGATCCTGTTCTATGTCTGGATGTTCTTCCCGTACGGCGGGCTGGTCATCATGTCCGGCCTGGGCGCGATCGACCCGGCGCTGGAGGAAGCAGGCCGGGTGATGGGCGCCAGTCCGGCGGTCGTTTTCCGCCGGGTGCTTCTACCGCTGCTGCGCGGCAGCTTGTGGGCCGGCGGCGTGATGATCTTCCTGCAGTGCTTCGGCGCGTTTAGCATCCCGCTGATTGCCGGCGGGGACTATCAGCCGATCGGTGTGAAGATCTACACCGTAGCCAACGTGTTTCTCGATTGGCCGCTGGCGAGCGCCATGGCGGTGGTGATGGGCGTGATCCAGGCGGGGCTGGTGATCGCGTACCAGTCGGTCGGACGCAGCCGACGGCCAGCATGAGGAATGTCCCTGCCAGCGTGCTGCGCGGCACCCTGATTCTGTGCTTCGTGCTGTTCATCACGCTGCCGCTCGTGATGGTGCTGCTGGAGGCATTCGGCGCCGACTGGTTCGGGGCGCGCATGCTGCCCGGAAGCTGGACGCTGCGCTGGTTCGTCTGGGCGGCGCAGACCGTCGATCTCGGCGGCGTGCTGTTCAATACCGCCGAGATCGCGCTCCTGGCGACGGTGTTCACGCTGGTGCTCGCGCTGCCGGCGGGGTGGGCGATCGCGCGCTACCGGTTGCCGCTGAAATCGGTGCTGATCGGAGCCATCCTGTTCCCGCGCATGATTCCGGAGATCACATTTGCGCTTGGGGTCGCCCGCATCTTCTACGCCATTCACCTGACAAACACCGCGGTCGGGATTGCACTGGCGCACGTGATCCTGGCGGCGCCATTTGCGGTGGTGGTGCTGATCAGCACGTTCGAGGGCTTGGACCCTACGGCTGCTGGAAGCCGGCGCGGTGATGGGCTGTGGTCCGTTCCGGCTGTTCCGCAAAGTGACCTTGCCGCTGGCGCTGCCGGGCATCGTGGCGGCGGCGCTGTTTGCATTCCTTGCGTCCTACAACGATTTCGTGCTGACCCTGATGGTCTACGGAGCCGACACGGTGACCCTGCCGGTGCAGACCTATCTTTCACTGGGCAACGGCTATCTGTCGGTGGCCGCCGCGATCAGCACTGTTCTGCTGGTGCCGTCGCTGCTGTTCCTGCTGGGTATGTTGCGGATGGTGAACCCGGAAAACCTGCTGGGCGGGCTGAAGGGCGCATGACCCCGACACGCCTGACCCTCGATCACGTCGGCAAGCGATGGGGCAGCTTCGTGGCCTTGTCCGACATATGCCTGGACGTTCCGCGTGGCATGTTCCTGTCGCTGCTTGGCCCGAGCGGGTGCGGCAAGACTACTTTGCTGCGCGTGATCGTGGGCGCGTTGACCCCCGATGGCGGCCGTGTGGTGGTGGACGGGTCCGATGTGACGCGCCTGCCCACCCATCGCCGCAACATGGGCATGGTATTCCAGAGCTTCGCGTTGTTTCCGCATCTGAGCGTTGCCGAGAACGTCGATTTTCCGCTGAGTGTGCGCGGCCTGTCGCGCGCCGACCGGCAGCAACGGGTGGTCGACGCGCTGCGCATGGTTCACCTGGACATGCTGGCCGACCGCTATCCGCGCGAGCTGTCGGGCGGTCAGCAGCAGCGTGTCGGGCTGGCGCGCGCGATCGTCTATCGGCCGACGATTCTGCTGCTGGACGAGCCGCTGTCGAACCTGGATGCGTCGTTGCGCGAAGAGATGCGGATCGAGATCAGTCAGGTAACACGGCAGCTTGACATCACTGCGGTCTATGTGACGCATGATCAGAGAGAAGCGCTGGCGCTGTCCGATGCGATCGCGGTGATGAATCGCGGTCAGGTGGTGCAGTTCGGTACGCCGGAGGAAATCTATCGTTTTCCTCGCAACGATTTCATCGCACATTTTGTGGGGTATGCGAACGCGCTCCCGGTGGTGATCGCCGAAGGGTGCGCGCGGATCGAGGCGGTCGGCACCATGCTGCAGGCCGACATCGCCGGACTGACCGGCCCGGCGACGGCGTTCATTCATGCGGGTGCAATCGTGCTGGAGTTCGGCCGGCTCCGCCGGCGCGAACCGGCTGGACTGCTCGGTAGCGGATCTCGCGTTCATGGGAGATCACGTCGAATATGTACTGCGGCATCCGGCAGGGTTGCAGTTGAAAGCACAGGTCCCGGTGGGAACTCCGACTCATCCGCGTGGAACTCAGGTGTCAGCGCTGCTGGCGCCGGACAAGCTGATTATCGTACCTCGGGAAGCCGCGGCGACATGATACAATTGCCGATGGTACGTGGTGGTTGCTGACCGATATTGCGTTACTCAGAACACTCGCGAACCTACGCGGCGGCCAAGCATGGCAAGAAACACGATACCGCACCCAAGCAATGTCAACGATCTTGGCTCCGGCACCTGTGCGGCCGATTCTGGAGAACTGTTGTGTGAACGAGGCCACCGATGCAGACCCGGCAAGTCCGGCATCGGCAATCAGCAGCGTCTGTGTGCCGATCAGGCGGTAGGGCTGGGTAAAGGTGATGCTGTCCGTTAACTGCGTGCCGGCGGGCATGTCGAAAGCGTTCAACTGCGCCATTGGCTTATTGCCGGCGCAGATGCCCTTGCTTTCGAACACGCCGCCAAGGCACAGCAGTTCCTGAATTGTGACAGAGCCATCGGCCGCAACCGTCGGAGCGGCCATCGCCAGGCTGACATCGCCGATAGGCAAGCCACCCGCCTGCACGCGGACATTATAGCCGAAGCGATAAGAGAAGAACGTCGGCGGTCCAGGTAGTGGCGGGGCGTGGAACGGTGGCGTGCCGGTGAAGCGGAGGCCCGGATTATTCGCCGGGCTCAATGGCGTCACGACAATCTGATTCGACTTCGGCGTGGTCCCAGTGCCGGTGTTGGGGCCAAGGTTGAGGACGAAGTTGGAAAATACCTTATCACCCAAAAGGCAGCCGTTGGCGCCGAGCGCCGCATAGTCTGCGTATGTCTTGCCGTCCGGGCACGGCATTGGCCCCGCGCCAGCCGAACGGCCGGAGAATGTGAGGGCAACAGCGATCAAGACTGCAAGAAGGGGCTTGTTCATTGTCACGGCCCTTCAAATTCGCGATATCAGATTAATTGATATCGTTCGGAAGAATCAAGCGTTCTGTCCACCAACACTGTCGCGGCGCACCCGTTGACCCGCGCCCTCTGCGGTGCGCCCGACGGTTCCGGACTGGAATTGGGCGCGGTTCTGTTCCACAGACGGCCGAGGATGTTCCGGTAAGGGAGCCAGATGAATGGACGAGGCCTATCTCGACCCGCGAAGCGGAGAGACGTTCAGGCTCGATCAGCCGCGCTGGTGCGGGCCGGGCAGGGCGCCGCTGCTGCTGACGCCGTTGCCGGGGCTTGCGAGGGCTGGGATCGATGTGACCACTCGCAGCCTCTGGCGGTACCGGGCCGCTTTGCCATTCCAGGTCGATGAGCCGATCAGCATGGGCGAGGGTGGCACTCCGCTGCTGCGGCGCGTCCTGCATGATGCCCCGGTGCTGGTGAAATGCGAATGGATGATGCCGACGGGCAGCTTCAAGGATCGCGGCGCGAGCGTGATGCTGTCGTTGCTGCGTGCGCAGGGCGTGACCGCGGTGCTGGAAGACAGTTCCGGCAACGGCGGCGCGGCGATTGCCGCTTATGCCGCCGCCGGCGGGTTGCAGGCGACGATCATGGCTCCGGCGTCCACCAGCCCGGCCAAGACCGTGCAGATGCGCGCGCACGGCGCGACGGTGGAGCTGGTTCCCGGCACGCGGCAGGACACCGCGGATGAAGCTGTGCGGCGATCGGAGTCGGTGTTCTATGCCAGCCATAACTGGCACCCGTTCTTCCTGCACGGGACCAAGACGCTGGCTTACGAGTTGTGGGAAGACCTGAACTTTCGCGCCCCCGACAATGTAATCGTGCCTTGCGGCGCGGGGTCCAACGTGCTCGGCTGCGAGATCGGCTTTGCCGAATTGCTCCGGGTCGGCGAGATCAGTTCGATGCCCCGCCTGTTCGCCGTTCAACCGGCGAATTGCGCGCCCATCGCCGCCGCCTTCCTGGCTGGCGAGGTGGTTCCGATCGAGACGAAACCGACGATCGCCGAAGGAACCGCGATCGCGGCGCCGATCCGGATGCGCGAAGTGCTGGGCGCCTTGCGCGAAACCCAGGGCGGTGCCGTCATGCTGACCGAGGACGAGATCGCGCGGGCAACGTTCGCTCTGGCGCAACTGGGGATCTATGTCGAGCCGACCGCGGCGCAGCCGGCGGCGGCGTTCGGCAAGCTGCTGGAAGCCGGCGTGGTCACGCCGGAACAGACCACGGTGCTCGTGCTGACCGGCAGCGGGCTGAAGGCGACTCCGCGGATCGCTGAACTGATGGGATTAACGGCATGACGCTCGATGACCTGCCGACACCGTGTCTGGTGCTGGACAGGACGATCCTGCGGCGGAACATCGCCACGATGTCGTCCGCGCTGGCGCGGCACGACGTGCCGCTGCGGCCGCACATGAAAACCGCCAAGTCGATCGACGTGGCGCGGCTGGCGTTGGCCGGCCAGCCGGGCGGGATCGCGGTCTCGACCCTGGCGGAAGCGGAATATTTCAGCGCGCATGGGATCAACGACATCCTGTACGCGGTGGGGATCACACCGCAGAAGCTTGACGAGGTGGCGCGGCTGAATGCGGATGGCGCGGATATCGCGGTGATCACCGACGATCCGGAGGTGGCGTCGGCGATCGCCTCGCACGCACGGCCGCCGCGCGCCCTGGTCGAGATCGACACCGGCGAGGAACGCGGCGGGCTGGCGCCGGAGGACGCCAGGTTGTTGGAGATCGCGGCGCGGCTGGGTCCGCGGCTGGCCGGCGTGATGACGCACGCGGGGCACAGCTATTCCGGCCGCACGCATGGCGACATGGCACGGATTGCCGAGGCAGAGCGGGCCGGGGTGGTGCGTGCGGCCGGACGGATGCGCGACGCCGGACATGCGGTGCCGATCGTGTCGATGGGGAGCTCGCCGACCGCGCTGCATGCGGGCTCGCTGAACGGCGTGAGCGAGGTGCGGGCCGGCGTCTATATGTTCGGCGACCTGTTCCAGGCGGAGATCGGCACGCACGGGCTGGAGGATATCGCGGTGACCGTGCTCGCCAGCGTGATCGGGCGTCGGCCGGGCCGGTTGCTGGTGGACGCCGGTGGGCTGGCGCTGTCGAAGGATCGCAGCACGGAATCGGCGCCGAAGGATTTCGGATTCGGACTGGTGCTGGGTGTGCATGGGCGGCGCGGCTACGGGGAGGCGATCGTGCGCCGCGCCTATCAGGAGCATGGCGTGATCGAATTTGACCCGGCGTATCCGATCGATCTGCCGATCGGCGCGAAAGTGAGGATCGCGCCCAACCACACCTGCATGACGGCGGCTGCGCATGATCGCTACCACGTGGTGGACGGGGACCTGACAGTCGAAGCGGTGTGGCATCGGGTGAACGGGTGGTGATGGTCGGGATGGCACCCCGGCCATCGGATTTCGGGTAGCTCGCTATTTCGCAGTCTGCTGCGTGCGGCGCCGCAAAAGCAGGATGGCAAGGCCGGAGTTAAGATCAGGAGCGATGAGGGCTCGGGGACGGGATGACCGGCCTTGACGGTGCGTTCGGCGGCGATGGCAAGGTCCTCGGCGATGGCGGGAGAGATGCCGAGCGCGTAGGCGGCGGAATCGAGGTCGTTCGCATTGAATTCGGGCAACAGAGTGGTCGGATCGACGCCGGTGATTTCGTCGAACAGCACCAAGGCATTCAGATAGGCGCCATAGGTGCTTTCGTGGTAGCCGATCGGAGTGGTGCAGCAGGCGTCCAGCGGATTGCTGTCCCAGAGATCGACGCGGTTTCCCTGGTTGCCGGACAGGTACGGGTTTGCTTCCGCATAGCCGAGGTTGATCGCGCTTACCCAGGCATCCCCGGCCAGCGCGACATTGAGGCTGCTGCCCGTGGGATTGGCAGCCTGGTAGTCGCTGGCCCCTTTCTCGTACGCGCTGTGCAGATCCTTTGCCATCGCGCCGATCGGGTTTTTGTCACCGACGTATGGCGCGTTCACGCCGCCCGGCGGGCTGGTGCTGCTGCCGAATATCGGCTGGGCCGGGTTGCTGCTGGTGTAACCATAGGATGCGAGCGGCTGGGTTTTGTACATTGTGACGGCGGCGGGGGATTTGCCGGCGGCAGTGTCGGCGGCATCGATCCCATTGATCAGGCCGCTCATGCCTTTCTCGAAATTGGCGAAGTTGCCGCGCGTCGCCACGCTGTTGCCGTTGACGGTGATTGTGCTGGGTAGCGGTTCGAAGCTCTGGTCCTGCAGGACCACGTCGTTCCATTTCGACTGGGCGATCTGGTTGAAATATTGCTTGGAGTTGCCGGAGACATAGCCGTTCAGTGTAGCGCTGCTGACAGCGATGATCGACACATCGTAGTCGAGGCCGGCTTCGCGCGTGAATTGCAGGAAGATGCCGGGGACCCCGCCGTCGGGGCCCGGTTCGTTGGACTGCGCCGATGGGTTGGCGTTGAGATAGTTCAGTTGCTGCTGAAGGTTTCCGGGCGGCGGGTTCTTGCTGGGGTCAATTTGAGGTCCGGGCTCGGCAGCGCAGTTGCCCTGCGACGGGCATAGCAGATCGTGCACGTCGCCGGCCCCGAAACCGCCATTATAGTTTCGCACGGGATCATAGCGGCCGTGGGTGAAGCTGTTGCCGACGAACAGGATGTCGATGGGGTCGGCGAGGGCGGCGACCGGGGTACGGCGCAGCCGAACACGAACGTCGCGGCAAGCAGCCGGGTGCAGCGCGGCTTCATTGAGCGGTCCCTCCCATTATCTGGCCCGGTCGTTATCTGGCCCGGTCGTTGTCCGAATCAGAGATTGGTGGCAGGGGAAGTCCGAGATGTAAAATATACGAAAACCGCGGCTGCAATATGCCGATCATATGGATTGGATCCGGCGATGGAGTTGCGGCATCTTCGATACTTCGTTGCGGTCGCTGAAGAAGGGCACATGACCCGAGCGGCGGCCCGGCTCGGGTTGCAGCAACCCCCGTTGAGCCAGCAGATACGGGCGCTGGAGATGGAACTCGGCGTGGCGCTGTTCACGAGGTTGCCGCGGGGGATGGCGCTGACGGCAGCGGGCGTAGCGTTCCTGACGGAGGCGCGCGCCGTGTTGGAGGGGGCTCAACGGGCCGCGACGCGGGCAAGCCTGGCGGCGCGCGGACAGGAAGGGGAGATCGCTATCGGGGTGACCACCTCGGCGATCTTGCATCCGGCGGTGCCCAGGCTGATGCGGATCTATACCCAGCTCTATCCGAACGTGGTGCTGCGCATCGACGAAGGCAACGCGGCCGATCTGACTGACGCGCTGGCAGCGCGCCGTTTGGATATCGCGTTCCTGCGGGCGGTTGTGGCGCGGCCGCACGGGGTGGTGTTCACGGAATTGCTCGACGAAGAATTGTTGGTCGCGGTTCCGGCGCGGCATCGACTAACGCGAGCCAGGCGGTTCGGTGCGATTGGAAGAGTTGGCGGGGGAACGATTCATCCTGGTGCGCCGACGGGCGGCGCCGGGGATGTATGCCGACGTGGTGACGGCGTGCCGCGAAGCGGGGTTCGAGCCGTTAGTGGCGACCGAGGTCGGGCGAATGCTGACGAACATCAGCCTGGTGGCGGCGGGGGTGGGGATTTCATTGGTCCCGGCGTCGATGCGCGAGATTCATCTGGGTGGCGTGCGCTATTTGCGCTTGCGAGAGCCGCGGAGGTTGCGAGCGCCGCTCACCGTCGGGGTGCGAAGCGAGGAGGCCAGCCCGACCGTGGAAAATTTGCTGCAGTTGACGCGCGATTTGGGCGATGAATTGGGTTCGCGGCAGTCCGTGTAACATAACGTTGCAGGTGACGTGCGGGCTTCTCGTGCTGCGCTCAGGGGAGCATTCTCGGGGCATGAGCAACACCGAGGATGGAGCGGAGACAAAGCCGGGTCGGGTACGCACCAGCCGGACTACGCGGATTACCGCGATGATCGTCGCGTGTGCGCTGTTCATGCAGAATCTCAATTCGACGGTGATCGCTACCGCCCTGCCGACCATGGCGCGGGCGTTCGGGTCGGATGCGGTGCACATGAACGTGGCGCTCACCGCCTATCTGCTCAGCGTGGCGGTGTTCATTCCTGCCAGCGGATGGATTTCCGACCGCTACGGTACGCGGACCGTGTTTCGCGCGGCGATAGCCGTGTTCACGGTGGGGTCGGTGCTGTGCGGGCGGGCGGACACGCTGTGGTTCCTGGTGCTGGCGCGCATCCTGCAAGGGATCGGCGGCGCGATGATGGTGCCGGTGGGCCGGCTGGTGCTGCTGCGCAGCACGCCGCGGCGGGAGCTGGTGGCCGCGATGGCCTGGCTGACGACGCCGGCGCTGGTGGGGCCGGTGCTGGGGCCGCCGCTCGGCGGTTTCATCGTGACCTATTTCTCCTGGCGGTGGATTTTCGACATCAATGTGCCGATCGGCGTGCTGGGAATCGTATTGGTCAGCCTGTTCATCGAGGAGGTGCGTGAGCCGCCGCCCGGGCGATTCGACCTGATCGGGTTGCTGCTGACGGGGACGGCACTGTCGGGACTGATGTTCGCGGTGGAGACGGCGGGACGCGGGATGGCCTCGCCCGTGGTGTCCGCCGGTCTGGCGGCGATTGGGGCTGTCGCCGGACTGGCGTACCTGGCGCATGCCAAAGGCCATTCGGCGCCGTTGCTTGATTTGTCGTTGCTGCGGCTGCCGTGCTTCGGGGTGGCGATCGCGGCGATGCTGCTGTTCCGCACGGGGATCGGCGCGATCCCGTTCCTGCTGCCGCTGATGCTGCAAGTGGGGTTCGGCGATTCGGCGGTGCAGAGCGGGCTGGTGACGTTCGCCAGCTCTGCCGGTGCGCTGGTGATGAAGCCGGTGGCACAGTGGGCGCTGCGGCTGTTCGGGTTCCGCGACACGCTGGTATGGAACGGACTGTTCTCGGCCGTCATGATCGCGATCTGCGCGGCGTTTCGCCCGGCTTGGCCGGCGGCGGCGATTTATGGCGTGCTGCTGATCGGCGGGTTTTTCCGGTCCTTGCAGTTTACCGCCTACAACACGTTGGCGTATGGCGACGTGCCGCGACACCGGATGAGCGCGGCGACCAGCCTCTATACGGCGGCGCAGCAACTGGCTGCGACACTCGGGATTTCAGCCGGCGCGGCGGGGCTGGAGATTTCGATGGCGCTGTCGGGCGACCGGCCGGCACGGCCATGGGACTTCAGCATGGCGTTCCTCGCGGTGTCGGTGCTTGCGTTGGTGGCGGCGCCGCTCGCGCTGCTGATGCCGCGGACAGCGGGCGATGACCTGGCCGGGCGGGAGCGGCCGGCGGCACAAGCTGGAGGGCAGGAGGCCGCGGCGGATTGACATTCGGCCGCTCAGACGCAGGCGGATGGGTACACACAGACGTGGGCTTGGGCCCGGGGTGCGCCGGATTGTCCGGCTATCGGCTGCTACCTGGCGTGCCCGCCGACAAACCGAACCAGGGGAGGATGAACGTGAAGGCATTTGCCGCCAGCCTGTTCGTTGCCGCGGCGAGCTTCGCGGCGGCGCCAGCCTGCGCCGAGCCAGCCTTGGTCTATTTCATCTTCACCGGCTACGCTTACCCGTATTTTGCGCCGATGGCGGAGGCGGTGAAGCAGGCGGCAGCGCACTACCCCGACCTGTCTTTCCGCATCGTCGATGTCGACAATTCGGCATCGCAGGAGATTACCGACATCAAGGAAGCTGCGGCCGCGGGCGCCAAGGGGATTATCCTGAACACGATTCAGGAATTGGTTACCAGTGCGGCCAAGCAGGCGGTGCAGCAGGGCATCCCGATTGTGACGGTGGATCGTGACGTCGCTTCCTCTGCCGCGCGGATTGCGTTCATCGGTGACAATGACGAGACGCTTGGCCGCGAGGAGACGCAATATGCGATCGACGCGTTGCGCCAGAAGAACATTGCGAAGCCGTGGCATGTGGTTGTGCTGCAGGGAACGCGTGGCGCCAGCGTCAGCATCGGGCGGCGCAGGGGCACCATGGATGTGCTCGATCCGCTGGTGAAGGACGGCACCGTACAGGTCGTGCTGAACCAGTCGGCAAATTTCGAGACCGCCGCGGCGCAGTCGATGATGGGCGCGGAGCTGGCCAAGACGACCGACATCCAGCTTGTCGTCTGCGCCAATGACGCGATGGCGCTCGGCGCGATCAATGCCTTGAAATCTCACGGGATCACGCCGGGCCAGCAGACGCTGGTGGCCGGGGTGGATGCGCAGCCGGAGAGTCTGGATGCGGTGAAGTCGGGAGCGCAGCTTGATACTGTGACGCACGCGCCGTTCGTCGAGGCCTACTGGGCAGTGGAGGCGATGGCCGATGAACTGGCGGACCACGCGAAGCCACCTGCCAACAAGTTCCCGCATGGCGACCTGATCATTCCGATGACACTGGTGACGCAGCAGAATGTGGGCCAGATCGCCGCCTGGGGCACGCCCCAGACGATCCCGCCGTTGCCGTACGGAAAATCGCAGGGCTACCCGGTAGCAGCAGCCAAATGAGTGGGGAGAGGGCGCCGGTACAACCGCTGCTGTCGGCCCGCTCGCTGGTAAAGACGTTCGGGCCGGTGCGGGCGGTGGATCGTGTCTGCCTGGACGTGTACCCGCACGAGGTGCTTGGCATCATCGGTAATAACGAGGCCGGGAAATCGACATGCTGCGGCGGGCCGGACAGGTATTGCAGGCGCTCACTCTGAAAATCTCGCCCGACGACCTATTGGGGGAATTATCCGGTCGCGAGCAGCAGGCGGTGGCGATCGGACGGGCGCTGCTGTTCGATCGCCAGATCATCATCATGGACGAGCCCACCGCGGCCATCTCGGTGCAGAAGCTGCAGGACGTGCTGGATCTGATCCGACGTCTCCGGGAAGCGGGGAAATCGGTACCTGATGGTGAGTTACCGGTTGGAGGATCTGCTGGCTGTGTGCGATAGAATAGCGGTCTTCCATCACGGCAGGATCAGGCGGGTGATGGAAAACCGCGGGTTGGATGTAGGCGATCTGGTCCATGCGATGTACTGAACAGGTGACGCATCACATGATATCGTCACGTATGCAGGCAGTGGCGTGGCCGCCGGCGACAGTGCGCAGCGGTGGAACTGCGCCGGCACAGGCACGCAGGGCGTAACGGCAGCGGGTACGGAACACGCAGCCGGAGGGCGGATTGGCGGGGCTGGGAGGGTCACCTTCCAGCAGGATGCGGCGGCCAGTCGCGCCGGTGCCGGGCTCCAGCACGGAGGACAGCAATGCCTCGGTGTAAGGGTGGCGCGGGCGACGGTAGAGGTCGCGCGCGGCGGCGGTTTCCATGACGCGGCCCAGGTATAGCACGATCACCCGGTCAGAGAGGTATTCCACCAGCGCGAGATCGTGCGCGATGAACAGCATCGCCAGACCAAGGCTGCGCTGCAGCTCCGAGAGCAGATTGATGATCTGCGCCTGCAATGACACATCCAGGGCGGAGACGGCTTCATCGGCGACTATGAGCTGCGGGTTCAGTGCCAAGGCACGGGCGATACCGATGCGTTGCCGCTGGCCGCCGGAGAACTGGTGCGGATAGCGGCGCAGCGCGTCGGTGGGCAAGCCGACCAGCCGCAGCAGTTCCACCACGCGTTCGGAGCGGTCGCTGCGGTCGCGACCGATGCCGTGGATTATGAGTGGCTCGGCCAGGATGGCTTCGACCGTCATGCGCGGATCGAGCGACCCGAACGGATCCTGGAAGATTGGTTGCACCTGTCTCCTGAATGGTTTCAGCGCGCGTTCAGGGAGACCAGTGACATCCTTGCCGTCGAAAATGATGCGGCCGGCGGTCGGCTCGACCAGCCGCAATACGGCGTTGCCGATGGTGGTCTTGCCGGAACCGGACTCGCCGACCAGTCCCACCACCTCGCGCGACGCTATGGTGAAGGATACGTCGTCCACTGCCCGCACGGGCCGTCGGCCGGACAGCAGGCCGCCGGCATGGAACTGAACCGACAGGTGCTGGATGTCGAGCAGCGGGGCAGTCATTCTGCCGCGATGTCCCGCCAGCGCAGGCAGCGCACTTCGTGCTGCTCCCCGCAAGGTTCCAGTGGTGGCGGGCGCACATCGCACAGAGCGGGGCGAAAGAACCCGCAGCGTGGGTGGAACGCACAGCCCGCGGGCAGGTGAGCGAGGTCCGGGACACTGCCCGGTATCGTTGCCAAGGGTCCCGTCGAGCGGTCCAGGCCCAGCCTGGGAACCGCCTGCATCAGGCCCATCGTGTAAGGCAGGCGAGGGGAGGCGAAGACCGGCTCGCGCGGGCCGGATTCGACGCACTGGCCAGCATACATCACCAGCACCCGGTCGGCGATCTCGCCGGCGACGCCGAGATTGTGGGTGACGAAGATCATCGCCATGCCCAGTTCCCGCTGCAACCGGCGCAGCAGGTCGATGATCTGCGCCTGAACCGTTACATCGAGCGCCGTAGTCGGCTCATCAGCCAACAGCAGGGCGGGACGACATGCGAGCGCCATGCCAATCATCGCGCGCTGGCGCATGCCGCCGGATAGCTGATGCGGATAGGTGTCCAGCCGGGCGGATGGATCGGGAATGCCGAGCAGTGCCAGCATCTCCACGGCACGCGCCCGCGCGGCACGGGAGGAGAGGGTTTCGTGAAATTGCAGGGCTTCGATGATCTGCTCGCCAATCGTGTACACCGGGTTGAGCGAGGTCATCGGCTCCTGGAAGATCATGGCGATCTCGGCGCCGCGGATGCGCTGCATGCCGTGCTGATCCAGGCGGGCCAGATCCCGCGCCATCCCGTCCTTGCAGGCCAGCCTGATGCCGCCGCCCAGAATGCGCCCGGCGGGGCGCGGTAGCAGCCCCATCAGTGCCAGGCAGGTGACGGATTTGCCCGATCCGGATTCGCCCACGATGACCAGCGTCTCGCCGCGATGCAGCGAGAAAGACAGATCGCGCACGACCGGAAGGACGCTGTCACGCGCAGCGAAGCCGACGGTCAGACTGCTGACCTCCAGCAGCGTTCCGGTCATTCGCGGCGGCGCGGGTCGGCGTAGTCGCGCAGCGCGTCGCCGATCAGGTTGAAGCCCAGCACGACGAGGAAAATCGCCAGGCCGGGGAAGGTGGCGATCCACCACGCGGACAGGAAATAGTCGTGGCCGTCGGACAGCATCGCGCCCCAGTCGGCTGCTGGCGGCTGAGCGCCCAAGCCCAGGAACGCCAGGCCAGCGGTTTCAATGATAACGGAACCGGCTTGCAGGGTGGCCAGCACCAGGACGGGGGTGAAGCAGTTGGGCAGCACATGGCGCAGCATCAGGCGCGTCCGGCCGCTGCCCAGGGCGCGGGCGGCGCGGACGTAATCCGCGCTGCGGACGGCCAGCACCTGGCCGCGCATCATGCGGGCATATTGCGGCGTATAGACGATACCGATCGCAATCAGCGCGTTGGTCAGGCTGGGCCCGAGCGCGGCGACGATGATGAGCGCCAGCAGCAAATAGGGGAATGCCAGCAGCACATCGACGAAGCGCATGATGGCGGAATCGATGGCTCCGCCGACGAAACCGGCCACCAGACCCATCAGCCCGCCCAGCCCGAGCGCGAGACCGTCGGCTACGACGATCGCCAGCAGCGCGTCGCGCGTACCAAACAGGACCCGGCTGAACACGTCGCGCCCGTACTGGTCGGCGCCGAACAGATGATCGAACGAGGGCGGGGAGAGTGCGCTGGACAGATCCTGGTCGGTCGGATCGTAAGGCGAGACCAGCGGCGCCAGGATGGTGAGCGCGATGAACAGTAGCACGAGAAGGGCGCCGACGCGTACCGTGCCGCGGCGGGCGAGGGTGCTCCAGGCCTGCCAGGCAGGGCTTTCGGTGATCGGGTGGCGGACGACGGAGGCGCTCACGCCCGGCGGATCCGTGGATCGAGGAAGCTGTAACTGAGATCAACGATCAGGTTCACCAGTACGAACACCACGGCGATGAACAGGGCACCAGCCTGCACGACGGGGTAGTCGCGCGACAGGATCGAAATCGACCATCAGCCGGCCGAGGCCAGGCAAGGAGAAGATGGTTTCGGTCAGGACCTGCGCCCGACAGCAGCAGGCCGAGCTGGAGTCCTATAACCGTTACGATCGGGATCAGCGCATTGCGCAGGACGTGGCGGCGGATGACGCGCCGTGCCGGCAGGCCCTTGGCCCAGGCGGTGCGTACATGATCCTGGGTGAGGACCCCCAACATCTCGGAGCGGGTGATGCGGGTAATCAAGGCCAGCGGAACAGTGGCGAGTGTGCAGGCGGGCAGCAGCAAGTGGCGAACGGCTTCAAAGATCATGTTAGGCTGACCGGTCAGCAGCGCGTCGAGCACGCTCATGCCGGTGATGCGGGGCGGCGAGAGTTCCGGCGGCATCTGGCCACCGATCGGCAGCCAACCGAGGATGCCGCCGAACAGCAGCAGCAGCATCAGACCGAGCCAGAAGATCGGCATCGAGACGCCGAGCAGGCTGCCGGTAAGCACCGTGTTGTCGAGCCAGGAATTGGGACGCAGCGCGGCGGCGACGCCGAGCGGGACTCCAATCAGCGTTGCAATCGATAGGGACGCGAGCGAGAGCTGCAAGGTGACCGGAAACGCGATCAGCACGTCGTCGAAGGCGGGGTGATTGGTTTGCAGGGAGGTGCCGAAATTGCCGTGTAGCGCCTCGGCGGCGAAGCGGGTGTATTGGACCCAGATGGGGCGGTCGATGCCGAGCTGGGCGCGCAGGCGGGCCAGGGATTGCGGCGTGGCATGGTCGCCCAGCAGCATCTGCGCCACGTCGCCGGGCAGGACATGCATGAGCAGGAAGACGATGATGCTGACGCCGACGATGACCAGCAGGAGCTGTCCCAAGCGCCCTGCGATGGTCGCTATCATTTTCCTCCATCCACGCTGAGCGTCTGGCCGGTGATCCAGCCGGCGTGGTCGGACAGCAGGAACAGGGTGGCGTCGGCGATGTCATCGACGTTGCCAAGGCGGCGCAGAGCGATGCGGTCGATCAGGTGCTGCTGGCCTTCCTGGCCGTAGGACTGCCACTGCTTCTCGCTGCTGGGATTGCTGCGCACGAAGCCGGGGGCGACGCTGTTCACGGTGATGCCGAACGGGCCAAGCTCGTGGGCAAGCTGGCGCGTCAGACCGATCTCGCCGGCCTTGGCGGAGGCGTAGGCCTGGATGCCGGTGAGGCTGACTCCGAGACCGGCGCCGGAGGAAATGGTGACGATGCGACCCGAGCGGGCGCGCTTCATCACCGGTACCACGGCCTGCGCGCACCAGAAGGCGCCGGTGAGGTTGACATTGAGAATAGCGTGCCAGTCGTCGGGCGTGATCTCCTCCAGCGGACGGCCGACCTGGCCGACGACACCGCCCGCGCTGTGCACCAGGATGTCGATGCGTCCGGTCTGCTGTTCCACGCTGTGAGCGAGCGCGCGAATTGCGTCGCGGTCGGTGACGTCCAGACGATGCGGTTGGCAGGAGCTACCGGCGATGCGGGCGGTTTCGGCGAGTTCGTCGGGAAGAATGTCCGTGGCCCACACTCGGGCACCCAGCGCAGTGAGCTTGCAAGCGATCGCCCGGCCGAAGCCGTGTGCGGCGCCCGTGATGATGGCTGTGCGGGAGATGAAATCTATTTTCATTGGCTGGGATAGCAAAGACATGGATGGCCGGCCTTCGCCGGCCATGACGGTGGCCTCGGGCATGACGGTGGCCTCGGCCATGATGGTTGCGCCCTGGCGCGCGACGACACGTTCGCCAGCTATCCTTTCTGTGCGTCGTCGCCGCCGAGCGGGACGGGGATCCACTGCATGCCGTCCTGCCGTTGGATCAGCATCAGCACGGACCGGCGATTTTCCTTGCGCACCGCGTCCACGTGCTGCTGGACATCGGCCGGTGTGTTGACCTCGCTCTGCTGCACTTCCACGATCACATCACCGGGTTTCAGCCCCTGTTTCGCGGCGGCGCCATCGGGGTCCACCTCGGTTACCACGACACCCTTCTGATGATCGCCGAGCTGGAACTTGTCCTTGGTTTCGGGGGTAACCGGGGACAGTTTCATGCCCAGGCCGGACAGATCCGTCGGCTGCGGCACGGCGGGCAGGGCAGGGGTGGCGGACGCCAGCGCGGTCTTGGTGTCGTCAGGCATCTCGCCCAACGTGGCCTGCAGCGTGACTTGCTTGCCGTCGCGCCAGACCAGAACCGGAACCTGCTTGCCGACTTCCGTATCGGCAACGATGCGTGGCAGGGCGCGCATATCCTTCACGTCCTGACTATTGAACTGCAATATCACATCGCCGTTGCGCAGATGCGCCTTGTCGGCCGGCCCGTTGGGGTTCACCCCGGCGACCATCGCGCCGGACGACTGGTGGAGTCCCAGGCTTTCGGCGATATCCGGCGTGACCTCCTGGATGCGCACACCCAGCCAGCCACGGCGCGGATGGCCGAACTGGCGCAACTGGTCCACGTCCATCTTGGCCATGTTGGCCGGGATGGCGAAGCCGATGCCGATCGAGCCGCCGGAAGGTGAGTAGATGGCCGTGTTTATGCCAATCACCTGCCCATCCATGTTGAACAGCGGGCCGCCGGAGTTGCCGCGGTTGATCGGCGCGTCGGTCTGGATGAAGTCGTCGTAGGGGCCTTCATGAATGTCGCGGCCGCGCGCCGACACGATCCCGGCGGTGACCGTGCCACCAAGCCCGAACGGATTGCCGATCGCCAGTACCCAGTCGCCGATCCGCATGGCGGTGGAATCGCCGAACTGGAGCGCCGGCAGCGGCTTGTCGGAATGCACTTTCAGCAGGGCGATGTCGCCGGCGGTGTCGCGCCCGACGACGGTGGCTTTCAGTGAGGTGTTGTCCTGCAGCGTTACGGTGATCTCGTCGGCGCCCTCGATGACGTGATTGTTGGTCACAACCAGACCGGAAGGATCGATGATGAAGCCCGAACCCAGGCTTTGCATCCGCCGCTCTTCCGGTGGCGGCTGCCGGTCGTTACCACCGCCCGCCCGGGCGATGGCGGTTCATGAAATCCTTGAAGAACTGCTCGAACGGGGAGCCCGGCGGGAACATCGGCATATCGGGTCCCGAGGCAGTCTTCACCTCGGTGGTGGAGGATATATTGACGACAGCGGGCAGCAGTTTCGCGGCCAGATCGGCGAAGCTGTCCGGTGCCGGACGGGCTATAGCCGCGGGCGCGAAAACAAGGCCAGCAAGCGGCATGGCTGCCGACGTTGCGCCGGCCAGTGCCGCGGCCCGAAGCAAGCGGGACGAAGGGAGTTTCATAGGTGTATGTCCCTTTTTAGGTTCCTTACGAACCTGATGATCCTTGAGCCGATGATCCCTGGCTGATGATCCCTCAGGGCGTGATCCGACGTCAATGCGTCGCCGGGGTCGGCGGAGTGAGAAGATAGCGCAGAAAATCATTGTCGGGAGTCAAGATCGAGGCGCGTATGCCCGCCGGTGAAGGCGGTCCGATAGGCGTCCAGGGTGCGCCATGCCGCGAAGAAGCTGGGATCCTGCGAGAAGGCGGCGGCGTACAGGTGGGAGGCTTCGGCCTCCCCCTGGCCACGGAGCTGATCGGCGGTGGCGCGGGCGTCGGCCAGCAGCACGGTGCGGTCGCGGTCGGCATCGGCGCGGATCTTTTGCGCCGCTTCGGCGCCCTCGGCGCGCAACTGGGCGGCGACGCGCTGGCGCTCGGACTGCATGCGCGACAGCACCGCCTCGGTGTTTTCACGCGGCAGATCGGCGCGGCGGATGCGGACATCCTGAACGACCACGCCAAACCCTTTCATTTCATCGTTCACCTGATCGCGGATGCTAGCCATAATGTGATCCCGATCGGCGGACAGAACGTCCGGCAGCGAGCGGGTGCCGAGCTGGCGGCGGATGGCCGATGAGACGATAGCATTCAGCCGCACCTGGATGCCTTCCTCGCCGGCGCCGACCGCCTGGTAATAGCGTAGCGGGTCGGTGATGCGGAACATGGTGAAACTATCGACAATGAGGCGCCGCTGATCGCCCAGGATCACCTCCTCGCTGGGGGTGACGAGATTAAGCAGCCGTCGGTCGAATTCGATCACTGTCTGCACGAAGGGGATCTTGGTGTGCAGGCCGGGGTCGTTGATCACTTGCACGGGGCGGCCGAATTCCGTGATCAGCGCCTGGTTGGTCTGGCCGACGGTGAACAGAGATGCGTTGATCAGCACGACCGCCACGACGATCGCCGCCAGCCCGATGATGAGGGTGCGCCTCATGGCGATTGCCTCGTTGGCTGGGTGGGGGCGGTCGCGGCTGATTGGGCCGGCGGCTGCACGGGCGGGGGCGGAGCTGGCGGCGTCACGCCGTCAACCTGAAGAAACGGCAGCAGGCCCTTCACCTTATCGTCCAGTACCGATGGTCGGCGAGTGGGTGAAGATGTCGCGCATGGTGTCGAGATACATGCGTTGTAGCGTGATGTCTTTGGCGGCGCGGTAGGCGGCGAGGACCGACAGGAACCGCTTGGTGTCGCCGGTCGCCAGGGCGATCGTGGCCTGCTTTTCGCCCTGGCCGGCAGCGACGACACGGGCGGCGTCGCCGCGCGCGCGGGGGACGATGTCGTTCGCATAAGCCTGGGCCTCGTTGCGCAGCCGCTCAGCGTCGGTGTTGGCACGCTGCACGTCCCGGAAGCTTTCGATGACCGCTTCCGGCGGATCGGCCTTCTGCAGCAGCACCTGCGTGATCTGGACGCCGGTGTGGTAGCTGTCGAGGATACGCTGCGACTGCTCCATCACGTCGCTGGCGATCTGGGCCCGCAATGGCCCGAGCGCAGGCTGGATGGGCGTGCGGCCCATGACTTCGCGCAGGACGCTTTCGGCAACCGCCTTGACAGTCACATCCGGGTCGCGGGTGTCGAACAGATAGTCGAAGGCGTTGTCGATACGCCAGAGCAGGGTGAGATCGATGTCGATGATATTTTCGTCGCCAGTTAGCATGAGGCTTTCGGCCGGAACTTCGCGGCGACCGGCGGCGTCCGCCGGATTCGTCTTCCGAGGGACCGGAGCGGTAGCCGATCTCGATGCGATTGATGCGGGTGACGGCGGGGGTTTCGACGGATTCGATCGGCCAGGGCAGATGGTAGTTCAGGCCCGGCAAAGTTGTGCGGTTAAACGCGCCAAAGCGCAGCACGACGCCTTGCTCGTCGGGCTGGACGCGGTAGAAGCCGCTGACCAGCCAGAGAGCGATGACGCCGATCCCAAGGAGAATGAGCCCGCGGTTGCCCGAGCCGGACCCGCCAGGGGTGCCGCGGCCAAACAGACGACGTATGGCCAGTTGGAGGCGAGTGATGATCTGGTCGAGGTCCGGCGGTGGAGGCACACGGCCGCCTGGACGCCAGCCGCCTGGTCCCCAGGGGCCGCCTGGACGTGGCCCTCCCGCCGGGCCGTGCGGCTCGTCATCGTTGCCGGTGGGGGGAACCGAATGCGGTCCGCCGGAGCCCCAGGGGCCCGGACCGCCGGAATTGGACGCCATTGGTTGTTGCAGTTCCTTAATATTCGCCGGGCCGGCGGCCACCTGGGCCGGCGCTGGCCGCTGTTGGCGGTCGGCCCGTCAGGCGCCACATAGGCGGGTGGTACCGGCCGCGTTCGCGGCGGTGTCATATCCACCCCTCGGACAGGGTTTGCAAGCACATGCGCACAGCCGGATCAGGATCGCCCTCGGTCGAAACCTTGCGCGAGGTGCTGCGGCACATCAAGGACCCAGCCTCGGGTCAGGACATCGTCGCGGCCGGGCTGGTGGAGGGGATCGAGCTACGCGACGGGCTGGTGCAGGTGGCGCTGCTGACCGACCGGGCACACGCTGCGGCTATGGAGCCGGTACGGCGGGAGGCGGAACGCGTGCTGACCGGGCAGCCGGGGGTGCGGAATGCGACCGCGGTGCTGACCGCACACAAGGCCACAGCGGCGCCGCCCGAGGCGCACGGGCAGAAAGCGGCGTTGCTGCTGCCCGGGGTGAAGGCGATCCTGGCGGTGGCGTCCGGCAAGGGCGGCGTGGGCAAATCCACGGTGGCGGTGAACCTGGCGGTGTCGCTGGCACGCCAGGGATTGGCCACTGGACTGCTGGACGCGGATATCTACGGGCCGAGTCTTCCGCGCATGCTGGGGGTTTCACGCAAGCCGGAGGTTCGCGCCGAACGGATGTTGCCGATTGAGGCGTGGGGCCTGAAATGCATGTCGATCGGGTTTCTCGTGGAGGAGGAGACACCGATGATCTGGCGCGGCCCCATGGTGATGGGCGCGCTGGAGCAGATGATGGGCCAGGTGGAATGGGGTTCGCTGGATGTGCTGGTGGTGGATATGCCGCCCGGTACCGGGGACGCGCAGTTGACCATGGCGCAACGGGTGGCGCTGAGCGGAGCAGTGATCGTCTCCACGCCGCAGGATATCGCGCTGATCGATGCGCGGCGCGGGGTGCGGATGTTCGAACGGGTGCGCGTGCCGGTGCTGGGACTGGTGGAGAACATGAGCTTCTTCTGCTGCCCGGAATGCGGACACCGGACGGAGATTTTCGGCCATGGCGGCGCGCGGCTCGAGGCGCAGCGCCTGGGGACGACATTCCTGGGCGAAATTCCGCTGCTGCTCGATATCCGGACCACCGCCGACGCGGGGACGCCGATCGTTGCGGCCGCACCCGAGGGTGCTGCGGCGCAGGCGTTCGCGGCGGTGGCAGCGCGGGTTTGGGAGAAGGTTTCAGGGGGAGCGGTCGGGCGCGAATCGGGGCCGCGGATCGTGGTTGGTGATTAGCGGGAACGCTGACCAGCCAGCCCATAGCCAAGGGTGTGACCGGGCATGAACCCTTTACTCCGGCGGGCATTGTACACTGATATTTAAGGACGGCGGCTCTATCATCTGCGACATGGCAGTTCGTGATGCAACGAACCCCGCCATCACCTGGCGGCTGGAGTCAGTCAGGTCTTCTTCAGTGTCCAACCAATGCGGTTGCCAATCGGTCATTGGTGGCGAACCTCTGCACGGGAAGATCGGTCAGACGACGCTCGCCGGGTCTGTGTTGCCACCGCAAACCAGTATGCCGATTCGGGCGTTCGCTGGCGGTGCGAAGGTGCCGGATAGGAGGGCTGCGAGAGCGGTGGCGCCGCCCGGTTCGGCAACCACGCGCAGCCGGTCCCATAGCAAGCGCTGGGCAGCGCGAATCGCTTCATCAGAGACCAAAATCGCTGCTGCGACGTACCGTCCGGCAATCGGATACATCAGCCCGCCGACCTGGTGGGCGCCGAGGCTGTCGGCCGCAAGCCCGCCGACCGGTGCGGGAACCGGGTGCCCGGCGGCGAGCGCGTCATGCAGCGCCGGGCAGCCCTCCGGCTCGACCGCGATAACGGCGGCACTTCCGGCATACCAGGCAGCGATGCCCCCGATCAGCCCACCGCCGCCGGCTGCCACCAGGATGTGCGTTAGATCGGGCGCGTCCTGTTCGAACTCGCGGCCGAGGGTGCCCTGACCGGCCAGCACATCGGTATCGTCGTAGGCGTGGATTTCCAGGGCGCCGGTTTCGCCCTGGCGGGCGCGGCTGGCGGCCAACGCCTCGGCATACGTCGCACCTGTCTGCACCACGCGCGCGCCATAGCTGGCGATTCGCGCGGTCTTGGCGGATGGCGTGAGAGTGGGGACGAAAATCTCGGCGGGCATCCCGAGGGCGCGGGCGGCGTAGGCGACCGCTGCCCCGTGGTTGCCACCAGACGCGGCGATGACTCCATTGGCCGGCCGCCCGGCGACGAGCAGCCGGTTGAAAGCCCCGCGCGGCTTGAAACTGCCCGTGTGCTGCAGGAGTTCAAGTTTCAACGCGAACGGACAGGAAACGCGGAACTCCGCCCCGGCGAGCCACAGCAGCGGCGTATGGCGGACATAAGCCGCTATGCGGCGGGCGGCGGCGGCGATTGCGGGGCGATCTGTCATTTCGGTGGGTACGCTGGCATGTGGCGTTTATTGGGACAAGCCTCGCATTCAGGTGCTTTCTTTCCGGCTCGCATCGGATCAGATTGCGCGCCCATGAGCGGCCCGCGACACATCCATGCTAGCTGCGTGGCAAGGAACGGGGCTGGCGTGTTGCTGCTCGGACCCCCGGGTTCGGGCAAATCAGATCTGGTACTGCGGCTGATCTCGCGTGGGTTTCTGCTCGTCGGCGACGACCAGGTGGCGATCGAAGGCGATACGGCGCGTCCGGCCGCTGAGTTGGCAGGTCTGCTGGAGGTTCGGGGGCTGGGGATCGTGCGGATGCCATTCGCGGCTGAAGCGAAGCTGACGCTGGTGGTGGATCTGGCTGCGGATGGGCCAGGGGCTGAAACGGCTGCCCGCATGCCGGAGCCATATCGGACGACGGCAGGGGTGCCGGTGATTGCGCTAGACGCATTTGCCGCCTCCGCAGCGGATCGCGTGGTGCTAGCGCTAGACTGCGCGCTCGGGCGGGTGACCCAGGTGGCGGGAGCGTTCGCGCCATGAGCGCCCCGCCGGAGCCGCTGCGTGTGGTGCTGGTCACCGGCCTGTCCGGCGCGGGGAAAGTATCGGTTTTGCGGGCGCTGGAGGACCTCGGTTACGAGGCGGTCGACAACCCGCCTTTGCCGATGCTGGAGCAGATGATCAGCCGCATCGATCGTAAGCTGGCCATCGGGGTGGATGCCCGCACCCGGGGCTTCGACGCGACACGCGTGCTGGAAGCGCTAGGCCGCCTGCGATCCAATGCCGGGCTGCGGCCGGAGCTGATCTATGTTACCGCCGACCAGGGGGTGCTTCTGCGCCGCTACAGCGAGACCCGGCGGCGCCATCCGCTGGCGCCGCAGGGGCGCGTGATGGATGGCATCGCGGAGGAGAAATCCTCGTTGCGCCGTTGCGGGACGTTGCCGACCTGATCATCGACACTTCGGAGCTACCGGTGGCGGAGATGCGACGCGAGGTGGAGCGGCACTTCGGCGCCGGGGGCGATTCGCAGGCGCCGCGGATGGCGGTCACACTGATCTCGTTTGCATACAAATTTGGCCTGCCGCCGGACGCGGATCTGGTATTCGATACGAGGTTTTTGCGGAATCCTCATTACGACCCCATTTTGCAGCAACGGACGGGGCTTGATGAGGCGGTCGGCCGGTATGTCGAAGCCGATCCGGATTTCGCCGCGTTCTTTCGCTCGCTGACCGGCTTGATGGAACTGCTCTTGCCGAGGTTCGTCAAGGAGGGCAAGAAGTACGCCACGATGGCCGTTGGTTGCACGGGCGGGCGTCACCGCTCGGTGTACCTGGTGGAGCGGCTGGCTAGGCATCTGGCGTCCCGCTTCATGGCCGGCGACGTCGATGCTTGGCGGGTGCATGTGGTCCATCGCGAGTTGGCTCGTGAAGCCCGGGCAACCACTGCAGACCGTCCAGGGCCGCGCCGGGACGGGGGCGCCGACAGGTTAGACGAAGGCGACGCGCGACCGCCGCCGGTTCAGGCACAGGAGGCCTGAGGAACAGCATGAATAGTGTAGTCAGACTTTTAGCACGGGGTCATTTCAACAACCCATGATCGGCATGGTCCTGGTCACCCACGGCCGCCTGGCAGTGGAATTGCGCTCTGCCATGGAACATGTGGTTGGCGCGCAACGGAATGTGGCTACGGTATGCATCGGCCCCGACGATGACATGGACAACCGGCGTGCCGAGATTGAGGCATGTATCGAGCGGTGCGACACCGGCGACGGGGTCGTGCTGCTCACCGACATGTTCGGCGGTACGCCGTCCAACCTGGCGATTTCCATGATGGAGCGCAAAGGTGTCGAGGTCATTGCTGGCGTGAATCTGCCGATGCTGGTGAAGCTGGCGAAAGTGCGGTCCAACCAGCCGTTGCCGGACGCAGTGAACTGTGCCGAGGCTGCGGGACGTAAATACATCGCCGCTGCTTCCCACGTGCTGCATTTGTGTCCGCGCGCGAATGGTGGGAACGGCAGCACTTCGTGCGAATGATCGATCATCGGCGGCGACATGCTGCTTTTCCAATGCCCCGCTTCGCGCCAAGCGAAAGAGCGGGGCGGCGACAGGCATGACGGCGCCTGATGAGATTGCTCCCGCAAGCGGATCCTCCGGCGAGTCCGGCGCGCCGGTTCTCAGCCTTATCGTCAAGATAACCAACAAGCGAGGGCTGCACGCGCGGGCGGCTGCGCGATTCGTGGCGCTGGCCGAGCGGTTTGGCGCCTCAGTGGATGTCCTCCGCGACGGCCAGAGCGTCTCCGCCCGGTCCATCATGGGGCTGATGATGCTGGGGGCGGGACCAGGATCCGAGATCGAGCTGCGCGCCGAGGGCTGGGATGCCAAGGAGGCGCTGGAGGCCCTGGCAGGGCTCGTCGAGTCCGGCTTCAATGAGCAGGACTGACCCGCCGCCACCGCAACACAAGCGCCTCGTAGGGATGATGAAGCGCGCCGAGCGGCCGGAGGCCCGATTCGCCGGGATACCGGTGTCTGCCGGGGTGGCGATCGGCCCGGTGTTCGGCTCCACCGAGCCCGAGGCGCGCATCACGCGACTGAAAATTCAGGCGAGCGACATCGGCGCGGAAGGCGCGCGGCTGGAAGCGGCGATCACGCAATCACGCAAGCAGTTGAACAAGCTTCGCGCGCGGCTTGCGGTCTTGCCGGAGGACAGCCAGGCGGAAATCGCGCCGCTGATCGACGTCTATCTGCGGATGCTGGAATCGTCGCGCCTGATACGGGGAGCGCGGCGGCGGATTTCCGAGCTGCTGCTGTCTGCGGAAAGTGCGGTGTTCGAGGAAGCGGGGGAGATCGCCGAGGCTATCCTGGCGCAAGCGGAGCCGAGCATGCCGGTCGATGATCAGGCCAGCCTGGCGCGGCGGGCGGACGAGATCCACGAGATCGCGCGCCGCCTGATCCGGAACCTGACGCGGGCACCGTTTCGCAGTTTTGCCGGGCTGCCGGAAGGCGCCATTTTGATTTGCGAGTCGCTGCGGCCGGCTGACGCGGCGCTGCTCGACCCGGCGCGGCTGGCGGGGGTGGCAACCGAGGAAGGCGGCGCGGACGGGCATACGGCGGTGATGCTGCGGGCACTCGGCGTGCCGGCGGTGCTGGGAGCGGCAGGCCTGGCTCACGCGATCCGGCCAGGCGACACCGCAATCGTCGATGGCAGCGTGGGCGAGGTGGTGTTGAGCCCCTCCGAGCCGCGGCTGGTGGCGGCGCGGCGCGCGGTGACCGCGTTCGCCCGCGAGCGCCAACGTTTCGCACGGCTTCGCCGCCTGCCGGCGGAGACGCTGGACGGCGAAGCGGTGGAGCTGCAGGGGAACCTCGAGCTGCTGATCGAATTGCCGCTGATCCAGCAGTCCGGCGCCCTGGGAATCGGGCTGCTGCGCAGCGAGTTCATGTTCATGAACCGCGAGACGGTGCCAGACGAAGATACCCAGACGCAGACATACCGGGCGATCGTGGAAGCGATGGGCGGCGCGCCGGTGACCATCCGGGTGCTGGACTGGGGCGGCGAAAAGGAGATCGAAGCGCTATCCAGTGCCGGGATCGTGGCTGAGACCGCGGACGCGAATCCGGCGCTCGGGCTGCGGGGAATCCGGTTGCTGCTACGGCGGACGGAACTGCTGGAGACGCAGCTAGCGGCGATTTTGCGTGCGGCGGTCGCCGGGCCGGTGCAGGTGATGCTGCCGATGGTCACGACGGTGGCGGAGGTGCGGGAGGCGCGGGATATTTACGACCGCGTGGCGCGGCGGCTGCGCCAGCGGGGGGACCGGATTCCCGAAAAGCTGCCTTTGCTGGGTATCATGATCGAAACGCCGGGGGCGGCGCTGTCGGCGGATGCGCTGGCGCTGGAGGCGGATTTCTTTGCCATCGGAACCAATGACCTGACGGCGTACACGCTGGCGGTGGACCGGGGTGAGAGCGAGGTCGCCGAGCTGTACGATCCGCTGCATCCGGCGGTGCTGCGGTTGGTGCAGTTCGCCACCGAGGCGGCGCTGCGCATGCACAAGCCGGTGTCGGTGTGCGGAGAGATGGCGGCAGATCCGCGGCTGACTCCACTGCTGCTGGGATTGGGCCTGCGCAGCTTCAGCATGAACGCGGCGGCCGTGCCGCGGGTGAAGCAGGCGGTGCGGTCGGTGCATATCGATGCTTGCGTGCGGTTTGCGCGACGGGTGATGGAGCAGTCGGATTCGCGGCGGATCGAGGAGCTGATCGCGGAATTTGGTCGGGTGGGAAGCGGGTAGGCGAGCATCGCATCGCCGCTACCGATTACTGTACGGCTTGCTGCTCCCACTGCAACAGCCGGCTGGCGCGCCGGGCGAGGTCACGGAACCGGCTTTCGTCGATACCCGCATGTCCGGTGCACCGTAGGCACGGCTCAGGTTTTTCACCATTCGTCAGCAGCGCCCGGCGCCAGCCCAGCAGCGTGGTGCTGGCATAGGCGTGGAAAATGGACGGAAAATCCTTCAGGTTTCCGGCGATCGCGCCGGTTCGCAGATTGAGTTGCGTGCGTTCCTTTACCGGGAAGCAGCACATGAAAATATCGGCGTCATGGTTGAGCACGAACTGGCGGATCGGGTAGGTGCAGGGGACGGATCGACGGATCTCCCCGGTTTCACCGACGGCGCCGGCCCAACTGTGGCCGGAGATGGCAAAATTCTGCAATCCGGCGGTCAGGTGCAGCCGACCGAGTTGGGCGGAGAAATAGAGATGGCGTTTGGGCTGTGCGGAGGAGAGGCGTAGCGTTATTCCCAGCCGCTTGGCAAAGCGGCCCGCGCGGGCGCGCACCTCAGGTTCTTCGTAAGGCTTTCCGGCCGCCGGATGGAAGGTAACGACCAGGGAATCCACCCCGAGCGCCACCAATTGGTCGAGCTGGGCACGGTTCAGGTAGTCGCCGTTGCTGAACAGCTTGATCCGACATGCCGGAAGCTCCTGCCGGGCCGCCGCGATGTAGTCGAGATTGCGTGGGTGCATGAAGATCTCGTTCGTGCCGACCAGCACAAGCTCGCCGTCATAGCCAATAGAACCGAGGTCATGCAAAATGCGCGCGTACAGCGTCGCATCGAGAAAGTCGTTGCTGCTGATTCGATCGAACTCTGCGTTCGGACAATAGGTGCAGCGCCGGTTGCACTGCGATGACGTTTCGATCTCGATCCACCGGACCGCCTGGCTGAATGCCGCCCGCATTTCTTCTTCTGCGGCAAGAGGCGTGAGCTGGAGCGTACTGACGATACTGCCGTGCGCGATCCCGAGCACCTCATGCTGGCCGGTTACCGCGGTTTCGGCGCAGGCCGCAATGCGCGGTTCGAGTTGCTGCCGTGCAGCCGCATCGAGGCGACCTTGAAGCCCCGCTACGGCCGCAAGCTCCTGGGCGGCGCGCGGCCAGTGGTGGCGGAGTAACAGCTCGATAGCGTCGGCGACGGGTGGCGTGTCTGGATCGGACATGGTGTCGATCCTGGCAGGCGGAGGTTTAAGATTGGATGAGCGCAAACACCCGATGCCTGGTTTCCTGCTATGGGGGCGCCATACCCGGCAGGCGGTTCACCCGGCGCATCTCTGGTTTCGGTTGGCATCTGCTTCTGTCATCATGCTTTGCGTCCGTACGTGCGCGTCGCGTTCGATTCTGCTACAATCCCACCGTGGCGGAGAGGGAATGGTTGCGGGATGACTGGTTCGGCCAAGATCGTCCTGGTCGAAGATGAAGCATTCCAGCGGCAGGTCATTGCGGAATGCCTCGCGCAGCATGGGCTGCGGCCCACCACATTTGCCTCCGGCGCCGAGCTGAAACGCGCGGCGCAGCAGTGCATGCCGGATCTTGCGTTGCTGGACGTGCATCTGAACGAGGCTGAAGACGGGTTCGCCCTCGCGCGCTGGTTGCGCGGCCGGTCCGCCCGAATCGGCATCATCATGCTCACCGTTGCCGGCGATACGATCGATCGGGTGGTCGGGCTGGAATCCGGCGCCGACGATTATGTTGGCAAGCCGTTCGAACCACGCGAGCTGGTGGCGCGGGTCAAAGCGCTGCTGCGCCGCACCAGCCCGGTTGCGCAACTGCCGCCGCGGCTGAACGACGTGCGGGTCGGCACGGCGATGCTCGATTTGCAACGCCACGTGCTGATTCTCGCGGACGGCAGGGCGTCCAGTCTGACCGCCAGCGAGTTCGACCTGCTCCGCCTGTTCGTGGAGAACCCAAATCGCCCACTCACTCGCGACTGGCTGCTGGAAACCATCGCGCATCGCGACGCCAATTCGTTCGACCGCGCGATCGACAATCGCGTCATGCGGCTGCGTCGCAAGGTGGAACGTGATCCGGGCAAGCCGGAGGCGATCCGGAGCGTACGCGGCGTCGGCTATATGTTCGTCCCGTCAGCCGAATGAGCGCATTACCTGCAACGTGGCGGCCAACACGCCATCCAACCCGTCAGCCGCGCTGCGCGCCGTCGGCAGATCGCCGGAAATAGCTGCCGTTTCGGCCCGCGCCGCCTGTTCGGCCAGAAGCCTCGCCCCCACCATGCGAGCGGCGCCCGTCAACCGGTGTGCGGAGGCCGCAAGCTGTTCTGTGTTCGCCGCAGCATGCATTGCTGCTATGTCGCGCGTGGCGCTGTCGGCGAAGTTCTCCTTCAGGGCTGCAAGCCGACCGGTATCTGACGCCGAACAGCCCGCGTAATACTTCCGGATCGAACAGTGAACCGGCCGCCCCCTTGGCCCGGATTGCAGTCGGGACCAGCTCCGGGATCCAGCGGCCGAGCGTGCGGGCCAATGCGTCCAACGAGATAGGCTTGGGCAAGAACCCGTCAATCCCGGCGGTGAAACAACGCGTCTCTTCTCCCTTCAGTGCGTCGGCCGTGACGGCGATCAGCTTGGTGCGCGGCAGATTACGTTTCGCCTCCTCGCGTCGGATGGCGTCGGCGAGACCGAAGCCGTCCAGCACCGGCATGTGCAGGTCGAGCAGCACGATCGCGTGACGTCTGTTCCGCCACGACGCCAGGGCTGCAGCGCCGTCCTCCGCGAGATCGGCTGACAGACCGAGCAGTTCGAGCTGGCGCAGCATGACTTCGAGATTGACCGGATGGTCGTCGGCAACCAGCAGCCGTGCCGCATGCGGCCTGGGCGTCAACATGGCCGATGGAGGCTTCCCGATGGTTTCAGTAGGAATTGGAATGAGTCCGGCAGTCAAGAGGCGGAGAGTCGCCGTGAAGCGACTGCCGCCGCCCGGCACGCTCTCGTACCGCGACTTCGCCTCCCATGAGCTGGGCCAGCCGGCGAACAATCGACAGGCCAAGGCCGGTGCCGCCGTAACGCCGCGTCGTCGAACTATCTGCCTGGGTGAACGGCTCGAACAATCGCGCCTGCGTCGCTTCATCCATGCCGACGCCGCTGTCGGTTACGGTCAGCGTCACCAGCACGGTTCCGTCGATCTCGGTTTGGCTGTCCGTGCTGATGCGGACGAAGCCGCGGTCGGTGAACTTGATTGCATTACCGACCAGATTGAACAGTATCTGGCGCACCCGTATCGGATCGCCCGTAACGTGATCGGGCCCGGAGGTCGGCGGATCGGCGAACAGGGCCAGATGCTTCTGGCGCGCCGGCGGCAACATTGTTTCAACCGTGCCGGCCACCAGTTCACTGAGGCTGAACGGCAGCGCCTCGATGTCCATTCGTCCAGCGTCGATCTTCGAGAAGTCCAGCACATCGTCTATGATGCGCAGCAGGGTCTGTGCGCTCTCGCGCATTATCGCGACGTTGCGTACCTGCCCTGGCTCCAGCCTGGAGCGTTCCAGCACCGCCATCATACCGAGAACGCCGTTCATTGGCGTGCGGATTTCGTGGCTCATCATGGCGAGGAAGGTGGATTTTGCCCGATTGGCCGCCTCCGCGTCCGCCCGCGCCGCCTCGGCGACATCGCGCTCCCGCTCCGCTGCCTCGCGTGCGGATTGCAGCGCTTCGAACAGCCGCACGTTCTCGATGGCGATCACCGCCTGGTCAGCAAAGGTCGAGACGAGTTCGATTTGCCGCTTGGTGTAGGGTTGCACCGTGGTGCGCCCCAGCCCGATGACCCCGATCGGCTGACCCTCGCGCAACAATGGGACGCCCAGCATGGCGTGGATACCGCCAATTCGCGCATTGTCCCTCGTGGCGTAGTCCGGGTCGTTCCAAGCGTCGATGATCTGCACCGTCCGCCGTTCCAGCGCCGCGCGTCCGACCAGCGTCTCTCGGCCAGGTTGAATCGCCTGCCGACGCTCAAGTTGTTCGTAAGCCGGCGAGTTGCCGTGGCCCACTGCAAAGCGATACGCCCCGTCCTGGTAGCGAAACAGCACAGCCATCTCCGCGTCGCACAGTGCCTTCGCACTGGTGACCACACTCAACAACACGCTGGTGAGGTCGAACGCTGAGCGGCTGATAATCCGCAATATGTCACTAATCGCCGTCCGGTACTCCAGCGCCTCCTGCAGTTCGCGTTCAATCTCCGCTTCCCTGGTGAGTGCGGGCGAGGTGGCGTGGTCGGCGGCATCACTTGGGCCGGAGGGGCGCGGGTCTCTCACGCGAGGTTCCTTGGGCGTTCCATCTCCGCCATGGCGAAGCTCGGTCGCGTTCGTATCGCACATTATAGGCAGTTTTGTCGCGTCCGTCGCGCGGGTCCAGGCTCATGGTGACACGACAGACGTGACATCAACAGGCGCGCGGCGCGATCATGACATGACAGACGTCCGCGAAACTGCCCGTGTTGGCGGAAGTCGTGGCTTTCCGCCGGCGCATGGAAGCTGGCAGAGCCCGGATCAGCGATACGGTCGCCAGCC
Organism: uncultured Pseudomonadota bacterium; assembly: GCA_963810715.1. Lineage (GTDB taxonomy): Bacteria > Pseudomonadota > Alphaproteobacteria > Acetobacterales > Acetobacteraceae > DATDIC01. The sequence goes on from CAWEOZ010000013.1 coordinate 667,705, forward strand.
TGATGAGATCGGACGGCGCCGCGCCCCAACACTTATCGCGGCCAAAAGCGAATTCAAATGGAGACGGCAATGGTGGACGAGACGAAGCTGCACCAGTTAATCGGTCAAATGCTGGGCGATCTGGGCGGTGCGCTGAGCGTGCCGCTGGTCCGGATGGGCGACCGCCTGGGCCTGTACAAGGCGCTGCACGCAAACGGCCCAATGACAGCGGCGGAGCTGGCAACGAAGGCGGATATCGCCGAGCGGTATGCTCGAGAGTGGCTGTCACACCAGGCGGCATCCGGCTACATTACATACGATCACGATGACGGCAGGTTCGCCCTGTCCCCTGAGCAGGCGATGGTGTTCGCCGAGCCCGAAAGTCCCGTCTATCTGCAAGGCGGGTTCGACCTCGCCATGGTGATGATGGAGAACCAGGACCTGGTGGAGCCCGCGTTCCGCACCGGGAAGGGAGTTGGTTGGGGCGAGCAGTCGCAGTGCCTGTTCTGTGCTGCCGGTCGCTTTTTTCGCCCGGGCTATCACAACAACCTCGTCACATCCTGGCTGCCGGCGCTGGAGGGCGTCGCGGGCAAACTGGAGCACGGCGCGGCGGTGGCCGACGTCGGCTGCGGGCACGGATTCTCGACGGTGATGATGGCGAAGGCGTTCCCGAAATCGACATTTGTGGGTTACGACTTCCATCCCGGCTCCGTGGAGCAGGCGCGGTTGCATGCCGAGCGGCATGGGGTCACAGCAAACACTCACTTCGAAGTGGCTCTGGCCAGCGACTTTCCGGGCAAGGACCTGGACCTGGTAACGTTCTTCGACTGCCTGCACGACATGGGCGATCCAGTCGGTGCGGCGCGGCATGTGCGACAAACTCTGAAGCCCGACGGAACGTGGATGATTGTCGAGCCGGCCGCTGGTGATCGGCTGGAGGATAACCTCAACCCTGTCGGCCGGCTTTACTACGCGGCGTCCACCATGATCTGCGTGCCGACCTCGCTCGATCAGCCGGTGGGAGCGGCGCTGGGAGCACAGGCCGGGTTTGAAAAACTGGCGTCGGTCATCAAGCAAGGCGGTTTCAGACAAGTGCGCAAGGCAACAGCGACGCCATTCAACATGGTCCTCGAAGCGCAGGTCTGATCTGGCGCTTACGCGCCACCGACCTGCGCGTGAAGAGGTGAAGCGGGCGCTGGGAGGGATGGCATCCTCCCGGCGCCCGTGCGCATGCACCGGCGCGTCACCGGGGAATGGTGTCTGGACGGCGCAGACGACAGCGGTGCGCCACCTGTAACTCTGCGCAAGCACGGGCTGTGATCCGTTGCACGCCGGTCAGCCAATGAGTCGCTGACGCTGGCTGGCATCATGACGTCGCCATGATAATAACCACGCATGCTGCTTCGCCACCGCCCGTGACCGATACTCCCGCCGTCCTCCTGTGGGACTGGGACAACACGCTGGTCGATGCCTGGGGCGGTATCACCGCCGCCTTGAACGCCACCTTCGCTGCTTTCGCCATGCCGCTTTGGACTATCGAGGATACTCGCGCCCGCGTGCGCGTCTCATTGCGTGAGAGTTTCCCCATCATGTTCGGTGACGGCTGGACCCGTGCCCGCGACATTTTCTACGCCACTCTGGAAACCGAGCATCTGCGCCATGTCCGCCCGCTGCCCGGCATCGCCGAAGCGCTTGCGGCTGTGCGCCGCCCGCAGGCCGTCGTGTCCAATAAAACTGGCCGGTTCCTGCGCGCCGAAGTCACCGAGCTGGGCTGGAATTCACACTTCGGCGCCGTCATCGGCGCCGGCGACGCTGCTGCCGATAAGCCCGATCCGGCGCCGCTCAATCTCGCGCTGGCCCGCCTGGGAGCGGGACCCGGCCCTTCAGTTTGGTACCTGGGCGATACGGCGCTCGACATGCAGGCCGCGCGTGCTGCCGGGGTCACCGCCGTGCTGGTCGGCGATGCGGCGCATGACGGCGGCGTTGACCACGCCGCGCCGGACCTGCATTTTGCCGATGCTCATGCATTGACCGCACGGTTTCGTGGGCTTGGCTGAGCCGTCTCGCCTGCTAAAATTGCCTCCCCGACCCGGACGGGTCACCAGACCGCCACCAGTCCCAACAAGAAGGATCACGCCGTGGCCAACGAAAAAGCGCAGAATGTTCAGGACGTCTTTCTGAACCATGTGCGGAAAAGCAAGACGCCGGTGACCGTCTTCCTGGTCAACGGGGTCAAGCTCCAGGGCATCATCACCTGGTTCGACAACTTCTCCGTCCTGCTGCGTCGGGACGGACACACCCAGCTCGTGTACAAGCACGCCATCAGCACGGTCATGCCGAGCGCACCGATCCAGTTATTCGACGCGAGCAAGGTCGAGCCTGCAGCCGCCGCCCCGGCGGCGCGGGAGATGACGCCTGCCGCCGGAGAATGAAGCCCGGTCGGGCGAACGAGCGGATAACCACCGCCGGCCCCACCCGTGCGGCTGTGTTGCTGCCCTGGGAACGCCCGCCGGCGCAGGCGCGCGACCATGCCCGCGTGAGCGAGGCGCGGCTGGCCGAAGCGGTGGGGCTCGCCGCCTCGATCGGGCTGGTGGTCGTTCACCACGCTATTCTGCCATTGCGCATGCGCCGCCCTTCCACCTTGTTGGGTGAGGGCCAGGTGGCTGCGCAGGGGCAGGCATTGGCATCCGCCCACGTCACCGTGGCGATCGTCGATGCCGCGCTGTCCCCGGTGCAGCAACGCAACCTGGAGCGTGCGTGGGACTGCAAGGTGATCGACCGTACCGGCCTCATCCTAGATATTTTCGGTGAGCGGGCGGTGACTCGGGAAGGTGCGCTGCAGGTCGAACTCGCGCACCTGGACTACCAACGCTCGCGGCTGGTGCGGTCCTGGACCCATCTGGAGCGGCAGCGCGGTGGGTTCGGCTTTCTCGGCGGTCCCGGCGAGACGCAAATCGAGGCCGACCGCCGGCTGATCGGCGAGCGGATTGTGAAGCTGAAACGAGACCTCGAGCAGGTGCGCCGGACTCGCGGCCTCCACCGCACGGCCCGCCAGCGCGTGCCGTTCCCGGTGATCGCGCTGGTCGGCTATACCAATGCCGGAAAATCCACCCTGTTCAATGCTCTCACCGGCGCTGAGGTCGGCGCGCGTGACCAGTTGTTTCGCAACCCTCGACCCCACCATGCGCGGGCTGCGGCTACCCTCGGGCCGTCGGGCGATCCTGTCCGATACCGTGGGTTTTATCAGCGATTTGCCCACCGAGCTGGTCGCCGCGTTCCGCGCCACGTTGGAGGAGGTTGCCGAAGCGGATGTCATCCTGCACGTACGCGACGTCGCGCATCCGGACAGCGCCCCGCAACGGGCCGATGTGATCGCGGTGCTGGATGGAATGGCTCGCGATGACACGTTGGATGCCGACTGGCGGGACCGGACAATCGAGGTGCTGAACAAGGCCGATCTACTTGGCGGCATTGACAAGGTGCCGGTCCGCCCGGGACTGGTCGCGGTGTCCGCGATCACCGGGGAAGGGCTTCGGTCCTTGCTGACGGCAATCGATGCCAGGATCGCCGCCGGTATGGAAGTGGCCGATTACGATCTGCTGCCGGAAGACGGGGCGCGGCTCGCCTGGCTGTACCAGCACGGCGAGGTGCTCGAGCGCCACGATGCGGATGCCGCGATCCATGTCACGGTCCGGTTGCGGCCCGAGGACAAGGCAAGGTTCGAGCAGCACGAATGAATTTCTCGGCCGGTGACGCCAGCAAGCTCGCCGCGCTGCTGCGGGACGCGGCGCCGCTCCGAGGTGCTGCCACGGTTTCGCCGGCTGCAGGAAGGCGAGGTGCGCGCGAAATCGGGTCCACACGACGTGGTCACCGAAGCCGACCTTGCTGCCGAGCGTCGCATCACCGCTGATCTTGCGGCGAACTGGCCGCGCAGTCTGGTGATCGGCGAGGAAGCTGCCAGCGTCGATCCGGCTTGGCTCTCGCGCCTGAACGGCGCTGATCTGGCATTCGTCGTCGATCCGATCGATGGCACGTTCAATTATGCTGCGGGAGTGCCGCTGTTCGCGGTCATGGCGGCGGCGCTGGTGCGCGGCGAGATCATCATGGCCGCGATCCATGATCCGATGGGCGATGACACGGCGCTGGCATTGCGTGGCGAAGGGGCCTGGATCGAAACGCCCGATGGCGGCCGATCCGATCTGCGCGTGGCTGCCGCGCAGAGACTGGGCGACATGGCCGTGATCCTGTCGTGGCAGTTCCTGCCAGAGCCGCGGCGCAGCCGGGTCTGCGCGGCGCTCCCGAGGTTCGGAGCGAGCTGGAACTATCGCTGCGCCGGCCACGAATACCGGGTTGCGGCCAGCGGCAGGTGTCATGCACTGATGTATCATCGCCTGTTTCCCTGGGATCACGCGCCAGGTTGGCTGCTGCATCGCGAAGCGGGCGGCTATTCGGCACGGTTCGATCAGTCCCCGTACACGCCCCTGGAGACCACTGGCGGACTGCTTTGCGCCACGGATAAGGAAGCCTGGCAGGAGCTGCGCCAAACCTTGCTGGGCGAATAAGCCAGCGCTCGCTGCGGTGAGCCGATTGCCCTCCTGCCGAGTATGGATGCGTTCTGGCCCTGCAAAGGGAGGCTGTTCATGCGCCGATCTGCAATTGTCGTCGCGTCGGTCCTGCTCGCTTCAGGCAGTTATGCCGCCCTCGCACAGGGCAACGCGCAGTCTGGGTCTGCCAAGGCCCCATCCACCGAAGAAATCATCAAATCGCTCACCCCAACCGGTAACGAGGAGACCACCCGAGGGATTCGCCCTGGTTCGCCCTGGCGAACAACAGCCAGGTGCTCCGCGACCGGTAACCCCAGCCGCGGCAAAGGCGCCATCGGTGAGCCTGATGGTTCTGTTCCCAACGAATTCCTCCGAGCTGACCCCAGAGGCGACCCAGACGCTCGATCGGCTCGGCCAGGCGCTGGGAAGCCAGCGGCTGTCCTCGTTCCGTTTCCGGGTCGAGGGGCATACCGACACGGTCGGCAGCGCCGCGTATAACCGTTCACTCTCGCAACGCCGGGCTGATGCGGTGGTGGGCTATCTGGAGCAGAAATTCGGCATACCGGCTGCGCGCCTGCAAGCGGTCGGGCTGGGCGAACAAGGCCTGCTCGTGGCGACGGGCGCTCAGGTTGCCGAGCCCCGCAACCGGCGTGTGCAGGTGGTCAATCTAGGATCGTAGCTATAGTCACCTTTCCCGCAGGAGCGGAGAGGCTAGAAAATTGCGCTGACTTGCTCAGGCGATTACACGTCCAGGTTGGCAACCTTCAGCGCGTTCCCGACGATGAACTCCCGCCGTGGCTCGACCACGTCGCCCATCAGCGTGCTGAATACCTGAGCCGCATCTTCAACATCCCCCACTTTCACCTGCAACAGGGTACGCGCCGCCGGATCGAGCGTGGTGTGCCAGAGCTGGTCGGGGTTCATCTCTCCCAAGCCCTTGAACCGCTGGATCGTGAGCCCGCGACGCCCATGCGCCATCACGCGGTCGAATGCTGTCGCCGGGCCAGCGACCTCGACGTCCTGCGCATCCAGCTTCAGTCGTGCCGGCTCGTCAAATCGCGCGCTGAGCGCATCGGCCCGCTCCGACAGCCAGCGGGCTTCGGCGCTGCGCAGCGCCGCCGGATCGAGCGTGTATTTTTCCGTCACACCGCGCACCACCCGGCCCAGCGTCAGCCCGGTGCCGTCCGCCGCCACCATCCAGCCGCGTTCGTTCTGCGCCGAGACCGCATCGAGCCGTCCGACCAAGCGCGATGCGGCAGCCACGGCACGCACTGGATCGGCGATCAGTGCTCCGGCGATCGCCGCCTGCTCCAGCAGCTCCACGGGAGCCGTGGTCGACAACCGCCGTAAACGCAACGTCGCCTCGCGCAGCCAGCCGATTTCCGCCGCCAGGTCTGCTCTTTCGAAGACCGGCCGTCGGCATAGCTCAGCCGCGCATCCGCCAGCGCTTTGTCGAGCAGGAAATCCTCCAGCGCGTCGTCGCCTTTCAGATAGCGTTCGTCGTTGCCGCGCTTTGCGCGATAGAGCGGCGGCTGAGCGATGAACAGGTGCCCTCGGTCGATCAGTTGCGGCATCTGCCGGAAAAAGAACGTCAGCAGCAGCGTGCGGATATGAGAGCCGTCCACGTCGGCATCCGTCATGATCACGATGCGGTGGTAGCGCAGCTTTTTCACGTCGAAACCGCCCTGTTCGGGTTCGGCCCGGCCGATGCCGGTGCCGAGGGCGGTGATCAGGGTGCCGATCTCCTGGCTGCCCAGCATGCGGTCGAAGCGCGCCCGCTCGACATTCAGGATCTTCCCCTTCAGCGGCAATATCGCCTGAAACTTCCTGTCCCGCCCCTGCTTGGCCGAGCCGCCGGCGGAATCGCCCTCGACGATGAAGATCTCCGATTTCGCCGGATCCCGCTCCTGGCAGTCGGCCAGCTTGCCCGGAAGGGTCGAGATGTCGAGCACACCCTTGCGCCGTGTCAGCTCACGAGCCTTCCGCGCTGCCTCGCGCGCCGCAGCCGCATCCATCACCTTCTGGACGACCGATTTGGCCTCTTTCGGGTGCGTCTCGAACCAGTGCGCGATCGCGTCGTTCGCCGCCGCCTGCACTGCCGGCTGCACCTCGGAGCTGACCAGCTTGTCCTTGGTCTGCGAGGAGAATTTCGGGTCCGGCACCTTCACCGACAGCACCGCAGTCATGCCTTCGCGCATGTCGTCGCCGACGAGCTGCAACTGATCCTTCTTGCCCATGCCTTCTGCATATTTCGTCACTGCACGGGTCAGCGCCGCGCGGAATCCGGCAAGATGGGTGCCGCCGTCCCGCTGCGGGATGTTGTTGGTGAAGCATAGCATGGTTTCGTGGAAACTGTCGTTCCAGGACAGCGCGAACTCGACCCGTATGCCTTGTTGGTCATCCGCCGTCTTCAGGCTGATCGGCGGCGTGAATACCGGCATCTTGGCCCGATCGAGCCATTCGCACGAACGCCACCAGCCCGCCGTCGTAGCGCATGACGGCTTCCTGCGCCGGCGTGTGGCGTTCGTCGCGCAGCACGATGGTCAGCCCGGAATTCAGGAAGGCGAGCTCGCGCAGCCGCCGTTCCAGCAGGTTGAAGTCAAACTCGGTATGGGTGAACGTGGCCGGGCTCGGCTTGAACGTGACCTCAGTCCCGCTCGGGTGATTGGCCGGTCCGACAACCGACAACGGAGCCTCGGCGTCCCCGTCGCGGAAGCGGATGACATGCTCATGGCCGTCGCGCCATATGCGGACCTCCATCCATTCCGACAGCGCGTTCACCACTGCGGCGCCGACGCCATGCAGCCCGCCTGACACTTTGTAGGAGTTCTGGTTGAATTTGCCGCCCGCATGCAGCCGGGTCAGCACCACCTCGGCGGCGGACACGCCTTCCTCGGCGTGGATATCGGTGGGAATGCCGCGTCCGTTGTCGCTGACCGTTACACTGCCGTCGCCGTTGAGCACCACGTCGCAGCGGGTCGCAAAGCCGGCCTGCGCTTCATCCACCGCGTTGTCGATGATCTCGAACGCCATGTGGTGCAGGCCGGATCCGTCATCCGTGTCCCCGATATACATTCCGGGCCGCTTGCGAACGGCGTCCAGCCCCTTGAGGACCGAAATCGAGGAAGCATCATAAGCGACCGCCTGCGGGTCGGAATCAGGCTGGGGCGCGGCGTTTTCAGACATGCCGACGGGCGACTCCCGAGTTGTATTGGATACTCTAGATATATAGCTGCTACAGCGATCGAGCGACAGGGGCGGAACCGGCTGACCGCGGTGGAAAAACGCGCGGTCTCCGACAAGGCGGCCGTCTCCGGCACGCAGCCCCTCGGCGTGATCCGCCAGCGGCAGGAACGTTTCTGCGTCGGTGCCCGTCAGCAGCACCTGGGCTGGCAGGCGTTCCAGCGCTGCGAACAGGGCGAGACGCCGCGCCGGATCGAGATGCACCGCCGGCTCGTCGAGCAGCAGCAAGGGGGCGAACCCCCGCGCCTCGGCGATCAGCCCCGCATGGCCCAGTATCACTGTCAGCAGCATCGCCTTCTGCTCGCCGGTACTGGCGTGGCCGGCTGGCATCCCGGCCAGCGTCGGTCAGCACCATGTCGCAGCGATGCGCTCCGACGCCGGCCGTGCCGGCCGCCTTATCTGGTAGCGCCGTCGGGCCGCCAGCTCGCGACGCAGCCATTCTTCCACTTCCATCGCCGGCGCCACCGGCCAGCCGAGAGGCGATCGGGCATTCCAGGGCGATCCGCACCGGCGGGAACCCGATCGACCACTCCGGCCGCCAGCGCCCGGCCCAGGCGCGCGACCAGGCTCATGCGTGCGGCGGTCGCCGCGACCGCATGCCGCGCCATCGCGTCCTCCAGTCCGGCGAGCCAAGCCGAGTCCCGACGTTGGCTGCGCCAGCAGCCGGTTGCGCCCGCTCATCGCCGCGTCATGCGCTGCGATCTCCCGCGCATGGGCCGGCTCCAGTGCCCATACCAGCCGGTCCAGGAAACGGCGGCGCCCGGACGCTGGCTCCGAAACAGCCGGTCCATCTGCGGGGTGAGCCAGACTGCGGCGACCCGCGCGGCGATTTCCGCCTGGCTGCGCGGCGCCGCGCCGTCCATGCGGAAAACACGCCGATCGGGCGGTCCTTCGGGCAAGATGCCGGTCCGATAAGCACCGGTCCGGCGGCGGTGGCGAACCGCCCGCCGACCGCCCAGCGGCCGCTGCGCCGGGCCCGACGCGAGCCATATCGACGGTCCGCGCCGAGCGCAGCCCGCGTCCGGGCACCAGCAGCGAAATCGCCTCCAGCAGATTGGTCTTGCCGCTGCCGTTCGGACCGAACAGCGCGCTGATGCGCGGCGCCGGGCGCCAGGTCAGGGCCGCGTAGTTGCGGAAATCAGTCAGTTGCAGCCGCACCAGGCGCAGCTTGGCGTCGATTCCCGCGGCGGCCGCTTCGTCCGTGATCGCCCGCTGCTGATTCGCTACACACGCATCGGCATCAGCACATAAAGCGCGCTGGCATCGCCTGCATCCCTCACGATGGTCGGCGCCGAGCCGTCGGCGAAACAGAACTCCACTGACTCGCCGATCTGGTCGGTAATGTCGTTCAGGTAGCGCGCCTGGAAGCCGATCTCCAGCGGCCCAGCGTCGTATTTCACCCGGTCGGAGTCCAGTTCCTCGGTCGCCGTGCCCTGCTCGGGGCTCGATGCCGAGAGCTCCAGCCGGTCGCGCTGCAGGGACAGTTTCACCGGCCGGGAGCGCTCGGTGGAGATCGCCGAGACCCGGCCCACCGCGTCGGCGAAATCCTTTTTGCCGACGCGCAGCACCTTGTCGTTGCCGCGCGGGATGACGCGCTCGTATTCCGGGAAGGTGCCGTCGATCAGCTTGCTGGTCAGCATCACGGACGTCGACATGGAACTGGATGCGCGTATCGGACAGACCGACCTCGACATTGCCGCTAATTTCCTCCAGCAGCTTGCGCAGCTCGGCCACCGTCTTGCGGGGGATGATGACGCCCGGCATCTGGCCAGCGCCCTCGGGCAGCGGTTCCTCCACGCGCGCCAGCCGGTGTCCATCGGTCGCTACCGCGCGCAGCACGCGGGTGCCGTCGCTCTCGGCGGCGTGGAGATAGATGCCGTTCAGGTAGTAGCGCGTCTCCTCCGTGCTGATCGCGAAGCGGGTACGATCGATCAGCCCCCGAAGCTGCATGGCCGACAGACTGAAGCGATGCGGCAGCGCCCCGGCGGTCATGGCCGGGAAATCCTCGGTCGGCAGCACCACCAGCTTGGTGTCGTAGCGGCCGGCCCGCAGTTCCAGCTGTGCATCGCCGCCCGGGTGGTCGAGTTCGATCTCCGCGTTCTCGGGCAGCTTGCGGACGATTTCGTACAGCGTCGCCGCGGGAGCGGTGCAGGCGCCGTTACGCGACGCGCTGGCCGGCACGTCCTCGACGATGGCAATTTCCATGTCGGTCGCGGTCAGCGTCAGCGTGCCGTCGCGCACCGTCAGCATGACGTTGGCCAGGATCGGAATGGTATTGCGCTTCTCGACCACGCTCTGAACGTGAGCCAGCGCCTTGAGCAGGGAGGCGCGATCCGCCTTTAGTTTCATTCTGTTCACCTCAAGCGACCGCGCCGGTGAACCGGCGAATTGTCCCCCACTCTAGCAAGGCCGACGGATGGAAGGCCAGTGCGGGAACACCAAGCCGCCGTCAGGCCTAGAACTGCTTCAGCAGGCGGTTGATGTAATCGAGCTCTTCCTGCGGACGGGAGCGGTCGGCGCCGCGCTCGCGCAACGTCTGCTCGATCTCCTGGGCGCGCTGCCGGGCAGCCTGGTCCGGCACGGTCACATCGTCGGTTTCGTCGGCGCCGTTATGGCCTTCGCCGAAGCGTCGGCCGAGCGGATCGCGGCGGCCGGCATGGCCGGGCAGAGGACCAAACCCCGGCCCGTCATCCGGTCCGTCCTGCAATGCAAGCCCCGGCTGGTCACCCGGCTGGCTACCCTCGCCAGACTGGCCGTTACCGAACTGCTGGGCCATCTGCTGGCTCATTTGCTGGCCGCCCTTTTGCAGCGCCTCGATGGCTTGCTCCTCGGCGTCCCCGGCCGCCTTGTCCTGCCCCTGGCCGAGCGCCTGCGCTGCGCCACGCATGTCCTGATCCGCTTCGCCAAGACTTTGCGGGATTTTTCCGGTCAGATCGCCGAACTGCTGCATCATCTCGCCCAGGGCGCGGCGCAGTGCCTGCTGGACACGCTGGTCCGCCTCCCGCTGCTGTGCTGCATTGGGCGTCTGGCTGCCGGGCGTACTATCTCCCTGCTCGTCCGGATTTGATGATTGCTGCCTGCTTTGGTTATGGTCCAGCAGGCCGCCCTGCCGGCCGATCATGTCCTGTAACGCCCCCATCTGCTGCTGCCCGCGCTGTCGCTGCTGGGCGCGCCGCATCTCCTCGGCGGTCATCGGACGGGCGTTCCGCAAGGCGTCCAGCATGCGCTCAAGCTCCGCCATCCGCTGCTGCGCGTCCTGCATCCGACCCTGACGGGCGGCTTCGCGGGCCTGCTCGGCAAGTCGCTGCATGTCCTGGCTGTTCAGGCGCTGCAGCGTCGGCATTGGGCGGCAGTTTCTGACCGTTCCGCCGCAGCTGGTCCATCAGAGCCTGCATGCGGTTCTGGATCGCCTGCTCCAGCTCCCGCAACCGCTGCTCCAGCGCCTGGCGGTTGGTATCGGTAGGATTCTGCATCGCCTTCTGCAACGCGTCTTGCGCCGCCTGGCGGGCCTGCTCCAGAGCGCGAGCGGTGCGATCGAGGCCGCCTTCCTCCATATGCAGGGCGAGTTCCCACATCTGCTGCTGAGCCTGCGGAATGGCACCGGCGGATTGATCATGTTCGAGCAGATAGTAGATTGCCGCTCAGGTTGACGTAGGCTCCGTAATCGTCTCCGAACGCCTTGTGGGCCATCAGCAGAGCATCGAGGCCCGCCGACGGCGGTGTCTCTGTCATCCGGACGCAAGCTGAGCCCTTTCCGGATGGCAATCAGGGCGCGGGCAACCGGGTTATGAAAGTCTCGCTCAGGCAGCGTGAACACAGCATCGGCACTGCGGCCTAGTTGCCCCGGCGAATCCCGCGCCACCAGCGCGGGCGGTAACTGCCAGGCCGGCCCACGGGCTTGCCGTCAGATCCTGTTCATTTACCCCGTGCGCAGATTTCGGCTCGCCGGCAATGGGGATGTTGATGATGATCGGCGCGGCCGACGGACGCTCGCGCAGCCGCATCTCAAGGCTGAGTGAAACCACGCCGTAATCATCTGCCGTGCGCCACGGCAGGCGCACATGCTGCGGGTCGGCGGGAGCTGGCCCGGGCGGTTCGGCCCAGGCAGCGGTGGGCGGTTGATCCGCCACGACGGTCAGGTCCCACCCCGCCAGGTCGCCACCATCGCGGCTGCACCGCCAGATGGCCGCCGGCAACCAGGTCCTGATCCGCCTGGAAGCTGCCCTGATCGAGCCGCTTGAAACCAGTCGAGCGGCCGTCCAGCGACAGTACCTGGCGTGCCTACGCCGCCGGTCACGCTGACGGTAAGGTGGGACCCGGCGGGGACCGAAAGCGCATGGACCTCCGGCCTCAGAAATAGCGGGGCGATGTGCGTGTACGCGGGCGGCGTGATCCAGGCCTGAAGCTGGGTTGCCGGGGCGGCGGTCGCGCGGGGCAGGGTGGGCTCCATGGAGGCGAGCAGCCGTGCCGGCGAATCGCGTCCGGCAATCCCGAAACAGGCGACCAGTCCCACCACGAGGCCGGCGCGCAAGGCGCGGCGGGTCGCGGCGAGCCAGTCCCGGATGCGGCATGCCGACGCGAAGACGGCGAATTTGATTGACGGCGCGGACGACGTGCGCCTGCCACATGGCCTGCCCCGCCTCGTCCGCGACTGTCGGCCGATCTCGCGAGAACCGACAGCGGACGGTGGCGCAACCCGGAAGCGCGCTCCAGCCGACGGTCGGCAGCCGCCTCGTCCGGGGTCGCAAGGCCCCGCAGCCCCCGACCGAGCAGCACGAGTACCGCCACGCCTCCCGCTGCCAATACGGCGAGGTGAAGCAATGGCGGTAAGTCGGTCAGCACATTGAGCAGGCTCAGGCAGAGCCACAGGCCAATCACCCCCAGCGGCGGCCACAAGGCGGGCCACAGGCGCTCAAACAGAAGCGCGCCCCTGGCGAGGGTCCGGCGGACCCGCAACTGGCGCTGCAACGCCGGGAATTTGTTGTCAGGCGGCGGCGTCATGCCGAGCCACCCTGGAACATGTTCGTGCTGCCACAGCGCGGCATGCGGCTGTCGTGTCCGCACGACATCCCAGCGGTCGCCATCGATCATTGCAGCGCCCGCGAACGGGCGGGCATTGTACGTTGAACTCATCACCGCACCATACGCTCCGGCATCCAGAATCGCCACGCGTGCATCCGGGGCCAACGATGGCAGCGCACGGTTGCGCGCGAACGTATCGCCGGTCTCGCAAACCGGTCCGACGACATCCACGGGCACGGGCCGGCCGAGCGCGTCCACCGCCGAGACCGGCACGATACCGTGCCAGGCATCATACAACGCGGGACGGAGCAGGTCGTTCATGGCGGCGTCGAGCACCACGAACCGGTGCCCGGCATTCTTGACCAGCAGCACAGAGGCGAGCAACACGCCGGCCGGTCCGACCAGCCATCGTCCTGGTTCGACAATCAGCCTGACGTCCAGACCCTTGAACGCAACGCGCAACGCGCCCGCCAGGGCCGTCGGGCTGACAGTAGGTTGATTGCGGTACGCGATGCCGAGTCCGCCGCCGCAATCCACGGTGCGTGACCGAATGCCCGGCGCCGCGCAGTTCGCGCACCAATGCGGCCAGCCGGCCATATGCCCGCGATACGGCCCGATCGAGCCAATCTGGCTGCCGATATGCACCGCCAAGCCGACCGGCCGGATGCCGGGCAGTTCGTTTGCGCGGGCATATAACGAAACGGCATCGCCGAACGGGATTCCGAACTTGTCGCGCGCGCGGCCGGTGCGTGATCTTGCTGTGAGTGCCGGCGTCGATATCGGGATTGATCCGCAGGGCAATACGCGCCGCCTGCCCCATGCCGGCAGCTATGGCCGACAGCATTTCCAGCTCTTCGCCGCTTTCCACGTTGATCTGCGCGATGTCCTCGGCCAGCGCCAGGCGCAGTTCGCCAGTCGATTTGCCGACCCCCGAGAACACGATACGGTCGGCCGATATCCCCGCCTCGCGGGCGCGCATCAGCTCGCCCTCGCTCACCACGTCGGCGCCGGCGCCCGCATTGGCAAGCACGCGCAGCACGGCGAGGAGATCGTTTGCCTTGACCGCGTAATGAATGTGGCACTCGAGGCTCGCTTCCTGCAGCGCCGACGTGAAGGCCGCGTATCGCGCGCGCATGGTTGCCGCGGAATAGACCCAGACCGGCGTCCCTAGCGCATCCGCGACGGCGTTCAGCGGCACGCCATCAAGCAACAGACCATCCATTGCATGCATCGAGAACTGCGGTCGGGCGGAAATCAGGTCCGCTACAGTCGGGTCGGGCAGATCGACGGCGGAAGCAAGCACGCTCATGTTCCCAGCTTACGCCGGATCCGTCATAAGACCACAGGACTGAAGGCTCACCTGCGCACGGGGAGGACATGGCTGCACGCAGCCAGCCGGACGAGGGTCAGTAGGTCGGATAGGCGCGCGGCCAAGTCACCTTGTCCGGCGGACCCGGCGGTTCCGGCGGTCCCTTCTTCCCGCAACCCGCGAGCACCAGGGGCGCCAGAAGGACTGCGCACAACACCAGTGCCCTCACAGTGCCGCCAGCCACCGGCCAGCCTCGCGCGCAACATTCGCCGGAGCGGTACCGCCGAAACTGGTGCGTGACGCTGCCGAGGCTTCCACCGACAGCACCGAGAACACGTCCGCGGTGATCCGCGGCTCCACGCTCTGCATTTGCCCGAGCGAAAGGCCGCCCAGTTCACGCCCCTGTGAATCCGCGAGCGCCACCAGCCGCCCGGTCACGTGATGTGCCTCTCGGAACGGCAACCGCAAAACCCGCACCAGCCAGTCCGCCAGGTCGGTCGCCGTGGCGAACCCCGATCCGGCAAATTCCCGCATCCGCGCGGTATCGGGCGTCATATCGCGCACCATTCCCGCCATCGCCGCGAGCGACAGGGCCCACGCTTCGGCTGCGTCGAACACCGGCTCCTTATCCTCCTGCATATCCTTGGCGTACGCGAGCGGCAGACCCTTCATGACCACAAGCAGCGCCATCAGCGCACCAGTGACGCGACCGGTCTTTGCCCGCACCAGCTCCGCCGCATCCGGATTACGCTTCTGCGGCATGATCGAGCTTCCGGTGGTGAACGCGTCCGACAACCGGATGAAACGATACGGCGCGCTTGCCCAGATCACGATCTCCTCGGCGAGGCGCGACAGGTGCATCGACGAGATAGCGGCCGTGGACAGGAACTCCAGCGCGAAATCGCGGTCGGACACGGCATCCAGCGAATTGGCCATAGCCCGGTCGAATTCCAGCGCTGCCGCTGTCATCTGCCGATCGATCGGAAACGATGTGCCGGCCAGCGCCGCCGCGCCCAGCGGGCACTCGTTCAACCGTCGCCGGCCGTCGCTCAGCCGACTGCGGTCGCGGTCCAGCATTTCGACATAAGCCAGCAGATGATGCCCGAACGTCACCGGTTGCGCGGTTTGCAAATGCGTGAAGCCGGGCATCGGATCGGCCGCATGGGCAGCCGCACGCTCCGCCAGCGCACGCATCAGATCGGTCAGCTGAGCGGAAACCCCGTCAATCGCGTCACGCACCCAAAGGCGGAAATCGGTCGCCACCTGATCGTTGCGGCTGCGCCCCGTGTGCAGCCTCTTCCCGGCATCACCGATGCGCTCCGTCAACCGCGCTTCGATATTCATGTGAATATCTTCCAGCGCTTCGCTGAACGGAAACCGGCCGGCTTCGATCTCCTGCGCGATCGCGTTCAGGCCATCGCGGATCGCGACTCCGTCATCCGCGCTGATGACCCCCACCTTGACCAGCATGGCGGCATGCGCCAGCGACCCGCGGATATCCTGCCGCCACAGCTTGCGGTCAAAGCCGATGGAGGAATTGATCTCCTGCATGATCATGGATGGACCGGCCGCAAACCGCCCACCCCATTGGGCATTGGTGGGCGCGTTGCGTCGGTCCGGCGACTGGCTCACGAAAGGAATCCGTCAATGAGGATAGTAACGCGCCGGGCGGCGCTGGCCGGGACCCTAGCCGCCGGTATCGTGGCGCGCAAACCGTGTGTCGCCGAGCCGGATGCCCTGCCGAGATTGAAACTGCTCGAGCCCTCCGTCGTGCCGCCCGCAGTTACCTTTCTGGATGCCGACGGCGCGCATCGTTCGCTGAAGGATTATGCCGGCAAGGGCATCGTTCTGAACCTCTGGGCGACCTGGTGCGCACCCTGCATCGCGGAGTTGCCGTCGCTCGATACGCTTGCCGGGAAGCTGGCCGGGCAGGGACTAGCCGTGCTTCCGCTATCATCCGACCGTGGCGGTGCTTCGGCCGTGCGGCGTTTTTATCAGGAGCACGGGATAACAAAACTGCCAGTGCTCCTCGATCCGCAGGGCGCGGCGATGCGCGCCTTTGGCGTCACCGGCATTCCGGCCACGTTCCTTCTGAATCGGAAAGGATTGGAATGCGCCTATGTCGAGGGTGATGAAGACTGGGGCACACCGGCAGCTATCGCCCGCGTCTTCCACCTGGTTGGTTCCTGATCGGTCGTCCTCACGCTACTGAGCCAGGGCCTGGCTGCGCACCAGTCGCGCATACAGCCCGCCTCGCCCGAGCAACTCGGCATGCGTGCCCTGTTCGATCGCGCGCCCATCGGCCATGGCGATCACCAGTTCCGCATCGCGGACCGTGGAGAGCCGGTGCGCCACCACGATCGTCGTCCGTCCCTGCCGCAGGCGCCCGAGTGCAGTCTGCACCGCTGCCTCGCTTTCCGTATCCAGCGAACTGGTCGCCTCGTCCAGCAACAGAATCCGTGGATTGCGCAGGAGCGCCCGCGCCAGCGCCACGCGCTGACGCTGCCCTCCGGACAGCCGCTGCCCACCCGGCCCGACGTGGGTTGCGTAGCGCTCCGGCAGTGCGTCGATGAAGTCCGCCGCTGCCGCAGCCTGGGCCGCCGCCTCGATCTCCGGCTCGCTCGCCCCGGCACGGCCCATGGCGATGTTGGCGGCGATCGTATCGTCGAACAACAACGTATCCTGCCCCACATAGGCGATCGCCTCGCGCAGGCTGGCGAGCGTGACGCGCCGGACATCTGCCCCATCTATTCGAACGCTGCCGTCCGTCACGTCGTGCAGACGGGGGATCAGCGCCAACGCGGTTGATTTGCCGGCGCCAGAGGGGCCCACCAGCGCCACCGTGGTGCCAGGCTTCGCTTCAAAGCTCAGCCCATTCAAGCCGCTCCGGCCATCGGGATAGATGAACCGCACCGATTGGAACACCACATCGCCACGGCCTGCCGGCAACGGACCTGCGGTCACCGCTTCGATGACGGTCGGGCGTTCATCGATCACCCCGAACACTCGCGCCAGCCCGGCCAGACCTTCCTGCAAGGCGGCGTTGAGAGACCCGAGTGCCCTCAATGGGCGCGAGGCGATCAGCAGTGCTGCGACGAACCCGGTGAAGTTGCCCAACGTGTGTGCGCCGACCGCCGCCCGCCATCCGGCAAACCCGAGCACCAGCGCCACCGCCGCCCCGCCCAGCACCTCCAATACCGGATCGACAGCGGCGCGGCCCTTCGTCATCCGCATCAGGGCGCGATAAAGCTGCGTGAAGGCGGCCTCGGCGCGGTTGGCTTCGACCTGTTCCAGCCGGTAAGCGCGCACCGTGCGTGCCTGCGCAAAGCTCTCGTTCAGGAGTGCCGCGGTTTCACCCATCCGCTCCTGCATGCCGCCGGAGGCCCGGCGGACCCGTTTCCCGATGCGCTGGATCGGCAGCGCGGCCAGTGGATACAGCACCGCGGCGAGCAGCGTCAGCACCCAGTCGAGATAAAGCATCGAGACCACCAAACCGACCACCGTAACGATATCGGCGACGCCCTGCACGGTGCGGCTGAGCGCGTCGCGGACGATGGTGGCATCGGTGGTGAAGCGCGCGGCGAGCCGGGCCGGTGATTCGCGTTCCAGCCGGGCGAGGTCGGCCTGCACGAGATGCGTGAACATGCGGTTCTGCAGCTCGCGGATGACCTGCAGCACTGAGCGCTGCACCTGTACCGTCTGAAAATATTGAGCTGCCGCCTTAACCGAGGATACCACGACGACAAGCGCAGGTATCTGGTATAGGATGCGAGCATCCTTGTTGGTGAACATGACGAACGCATGATCGATCACTACGGGATACAGCGCCGTGGTCCCGGCCATCAACCCGGTCAGAACGAGGACGAGCAGCAACCGGGGTTTTTGGTGTCGAACATGCTCGCGCCAGAGCCGAAGCAGCAACGCGCGCGTGCTTTCGGTTGCAGCAATGGCGCGGGTGTCGGTAATGGCATCCATCCGGATCAGGTCTCGAGACGCGTCCGCTGGCGATCTATGAGGAGAGCTTCGGGAAATAGAATTCGGATCAAGCTGCTCGAGCGCACAGCAACACCCTGAAGGCTATAGGGTGTGGCCATCTGGTCGCATGTCTCGGCTCGTATTTGAAGGCCTCCAACCGGCCGTTGGCATGGAGCAGCCCCTCTGCATGTCAAAGAGGCCAACCCATGCCAACAGCCGGTTGGGATCAATTGCCTGTGTGGAGATTAATCCGCCGCCTCCGCGGTATCGGGTTCATCGATCGCCTGCACATGCGCGCCGAGGCGGGCGAGGGCCTTCTGCAACGCCGACCACTCGTTCCGACTGAGCCCGGTCGCCAGCTCGCTTTCCAGGGAACGGGCGAGCGGGATTGAGCTCTGGAACACATTTGCCCCCTTGCGGGTCAGCCGAAGCAGGCGGCCGCGGCCATCCGCCGGATCCTGGCTTTGTCTGATCATGCCTCTGGCCACCAGGCTGGCGGCCGCACGGCTCACTTTGACTTTGTCCATGGCAGTTCGCTCGCCAACGACGCTGGGAGACAAGGTGCCGTAGCGGCCTACCATTGTCAGCACGCGCCATTCCGCGATTGAAATACCATGGGCATCCGTCAGCCGGCGCGCCATGAGCCGCGAAACGCTCGAGGCGGCCACCGAAAGGCGAAAAGGCAAAAAGTCTTCCAGCTTGAAATCGTCGTTGGCGATCTCAATGGAGTTGCGACTGGCAGGTTTCGTACTCATCGAAGGATCATCACCCTCCCGTTCCAAAGGTCTTGCGCGCCCCCCGAGTCGGCTCGCGCGCGTTCAGACCAGAATGTCTATAACGGGTTTTCTTAACGGTAAAACCTCCCGCATGCAACTTTGCCTGCACTGTTGCATTCCGGGCAGCAAGAGCCCCCCAAATGCCGCAAATTGCGGATCATTCCTTACGTGTCGCTTCTGCGCAAATGCTGATCCTATCAAAAGACAGATTTTCTCGCGTTTGTGTTACATTCGAGCCCAAGCCTCCATGGCGGATTGGCAATATCCGCTCCCCGCAGAGCCTCAGAGTGTCCCCGGCGGGAATACGGGGCTCGCGGCCCGATTTCACCGCCGATATCATGGCGCGTGCGTGCCCATGTCCCACCCCAAAATGCTCGCGGGCGGTTTTCGGCATGCAATGGAGGTTTCAGAATGCGGCTTTTCGCTTACTTCCGGTCCTCGGGTGCCTGGCGTGCGCGCATCGACCCGGCACCGGTTGACAACTATCCCGCCCTGTGCGGAGGCGAAGCGGCCGGGCTCGCGCTTCCGGCCCTCCGCGATCCCGTGCCGGAACGCCAGCCGGGTGCCGGGTGGCAATGAGCAAGTTCTTGGATCCACCCGCTCGACGAGCTGAAGCAGTTTGCCAACGTGTTTTCCCCTGCGGGCGGTGAGGGGCTTGCCCGATAAAAACTTACCGCAACGTCATCCGTTGGCGCTTCCTCCCGGGCAATTGAAGGCGACGCTCGCAACCGTTTCGCGGCCAGGCCGCCATCGTTGTATTCGTCCGTCGAGCAGCCATTCGCCTTGGCGCCAGATCGATGGCAGGCTAGTTGGTGCACGGCCGACGCGGCCCTCGTCCGAATTGGTGGATGGGGGCTGCTGTCCGTCGCACGCTGCGAGCTGTGAATCCCTCACGATCGGAGTCTCGAGTCCGTGACAATTCTGTTGACCGGCGTGGCTGGTTTCATAGGCTATCATGTCGCGGAGGCGCTTCTGGCGCGTGGAGTGCGCCTGATAGGGTTGGACAATCTCAACGATTATTACGATCAAAGGTTGAAATCCGCGCGGCTGGAGCGGCTGAAGGAGCGCCCCGGTTTCACATTTCATAAGGTCGACATAGCCGAACGTGAGTCGGTGAACGCCGTGCTGGACGGCGTCCGCGATGCCGAGTTCGTCATACACCTGGCGGCGCAGGCAGGCGTGCGGCATTCACTGGTGGATCCTTACGCCTACGTGCAGTCGAACGTGATGGGCCATCTGGTGGTTCTCGAGGCCGCCCGCCGTCTGCCGCGTTTGCGCCATCTGGTATATGCCAGCTCGTCCTCGGTTTATGGTGCCAACCGGTCATTGCCGTTTTCCGAGACCGACCGCGTCGATGCGCCCGTGTCGCTCTACGCCGTGAGCAAGCGCGCCGATGAATTGATGAGCCATTCCTATGCTCATCTGTTCGACCTGCCGCAGACCGGCTTGCGCTTCTTTACCGTGTATGGCCCGTGGGGACGCCCCGATATGGCGTATTATGGCTTTGCGCGGGCGATCGTGCGCGGCGAGCCCATCACGCTCTACGATGGCGGACGACTCCGCCGCGACTTTACCTATATCGATGATATCGTATCCGGGCTGTTGGGGTGCCTGGAACGCCCACCCGAGGGGCCGGTCCCGGCACGGGTGCTCAATATCGGCAATCATCACAGCGAAACTGTTTCCACGCTGATACACCTGTTGGAACAGGCGCTCGGGCGTCGCGCGATCATCCAGGACACGGTTCGGCCGCCTGTTGATGTCGAGGAGACGTTTGCCGCGACGGATGCGATTGCCGCGCTGACCGGGTTCGCGCCAAGCACGCCGCTGTCGGTTGGGATCCGTCGCTTCGCCACCTGGTTTCGCGACTGGCATGCGGTGGACTAGCGAATCTGCCGCCGCTTGCCGTTGAACTCTGGTACCGGCAGCATCGGTAAGACACGATGCCGCCCGAACGGAGGAAAAGTGCCGATACGCTGGCTTCATCTCTCCGACGTTCACGAGAGCTTCCGCGAGGGAGTACATCGCCGGCAAGCTTACGGCGAGATCATCCGAGAGATCGAACGCTGCCAGCTCCCGCAACTTGTCTTCCTGACCGGAGACTTGGCCTTTTCCGGAACCCGCGAAGAGTACGCTTCGCTACAGACCCAGTTTATCGGACCGCTCAAAGAAATTCTGCCAGACAATTGCCCCTTGTTTACCGTGCCCGGCAACCACGATGTCGATCGGAAACGATCCAATCGGCCACGCGTCTGGTTCCGGGACAGCAAGGAGCGAGAGCTGTTTCAGTCGATCGGAGCCGCCGGCGGGCAGTACCGCCGGGACCTGTTGTTGCCTCGGTTCGAGGCGTACGCGGAACTGGATCGTGCTGTGTCCGCCTGGGGCTCCGATTGGCTTCGCTCCGATACCGGATCGATCTGGTGGTCCGGCGACATTGCCGGGACGCGAATTGCTGTCGTCGGCATCAATACTGCCTGGCTGTGCCAGGATGACGATGACTGGGGCGAACTCACGCCCGGGCGATACATGGTTGACATTGCCCTCGACAACGCGCGACGGACCGACCCCGAGCTGCTCATCGTTCTTGGCCATCATCCGCTGAGCGCGCTTTCGGGCGAGGGTGACGCCTCCGATGGGCAACGGGTGCGACACCGGTTGGAGCAGGCAAACGCGCTCTATCTGCACGGGCATCGGCATGCTACCGGAACCAACCGTATAGGTGACGCTCTGCGCAGCACGCTGACAATCCAGGCGCCCTCCGCGTTCCAGGCTCATGACGACGAACGTTGGCGTAATGGCCTGATGTGGGGGAGTGCCGACGTAGCCTCGGGGTGGCTGCTTCTCGAACCGCGTCTGTGGAACGAGGATTTGCGTGAATATAAATGGGACGTAGGCGGGGGCTATAACGCCGATCGGGCGCCCGACCAGGAAGGTTTCCGTTTGCGCCTGCCCGGAGGGTCGGCAACCCAGTTGGTATCGCCTCCGCCCGTACCCCACGGAAACCAAGCTGCCACCCGGTTGGGAGTTCATCGATCGCGCCGTCTTGGATCGGCTGCGCGCAACTCCTCCGAGCCCCTCGATGATGACGGCATTCTTTGATGGGGTCATGCCCACCTGGTCGCTCGTCCTGGCGCCGGGCGTCCAGCCTCGAGCGATCGCTGAGCGGCTCGCGGCTACTTTGCGGGCAGCCCATGGCGCAGCGCCGCGGCCGAAAGTTACGCTTCTGACCGGCCCGGGTGGGGAGGGTAAATCGACCGTCCTGCTGCACACAGCCGCTACCCTGGTTGCCGACGAGCAGCAATCCTGGACATGCTTGCATCGGCTGGCTGCGGCGGCGTCGTTGCCAGAGTATCTATTCAGCCATCTGCCGCAAAGGGCTGGTCATGCCTGGGTGGTGGTGATCGATGATGCTGACAGGGTCGCTTTCGCCATATTAGCTGCGCTGAAGCACTTGGGCGCGCGAACGGACGTCCACCTGCTGCTCGCTGCCCGCGATACCGATTGGCGGCTGCTGGGTCTCGTTCCCGGATTGTGGCAGCCCTGGGGTGATTTCCGGATCGAGCATCTGATTGGCCTCAATCTCGGCGATGCGCGGCGTATTGTGGCTGCCTGGAAGGCATGCGGCGACCAGGGCGTGCTGAGCAATCTGGATGAGGCAAAGGCCGCCAAGCTTCTTTTCGATCACGCCCACGATTTCGCCGCCAGGCAGGAGCAAGGCGCGCTGCTCGGTGCATTGCTGATCACGCGCAAGGGTGAGGACATGCGGGCCCATGTTGGCGCAATGCTGCATGGCCTTGGCCGGGACGCTGTCATCGGCCGCTTTAGCGTGCGCCACATCTACGCAATGGTTGCGGCGATGCACGCCGAGAATCAGCTCTATCTCTCACGTGGAGTGCTGTCGTACGCACTTGGTTGCGGGCAGGAGGAGCTGGAGAAGGCACTCGAGATACTGCGTCGGGAAGCTCTGCTGGATCCCGGCGATACCTACATTCTGACCCGACATCGCCGCATCGCCGAAGCGGCCTGCCTCGTATTGCGGGAAGACGACGAGCCCGTGGACCGTTGGTACCCGCTGCTCGCCCGCGCGGCAATCCGTTACATGCGCGCGAACCGAGCCGACGTCACCCATTTCTCCGATTGGTGCTTCGGCCTGGCAAACCATTTCATCATCCGTGGTGCTGCCCGCTGGGCGGTGTCGCAGGCGGTCGCCAGCGCATTGCTCGACGCAGATCCGGATCGCAGCGATCATCGGCGGCTGACGTTTTATTCCTCGGTGCTACGTCGCACCGGGCAGGCCGCTGAAGCCCTCCGAGTGCTTCGTGCTGCGGGCGAGCGGTTCCGTACCCACCGCGAGTTCCTGTATGAATGGGCCACCGCATCTGGTATCGCACAGGAATTCGCGCTTGACGCATGGTTGAGCGGGTGTTCCATCGCCGACGGCGTTACTCCGCTGCGAGCAAATGATTGCAAGTTGTCGCTTGCCGGATTGGGAAGCGCGTTCGGCAGGCTTGCCGCCCAACGCGACGGGGCCATTTTTATCGGGGCTCAGGCTGCGTGTGGGCAACTCGGTTTGCGGTTGCGCGACCTGGATAGCCGAGCGCGGTCAATCTTTGCCGATCATGTGGCGAACGGGCGCCGCAACCAGGTAGCCGAACTATCGATCACCTCGATGATGGAGCTGATTCGCACGGCGGTTATTCATGCGGCAGGAGATGTTGGACCGGAGCATGACACGGCTTTTCTCGAGCGTATCCTCGGCGATCCGGATGATTACCGATATGATGAGTTGCTGCGGCTGGTCGGCGGCACGAAAGCCAAACCGGCGGCAAAAGCCCCCGGGCCTGGAAGGGACGAGTCGGCGCCCGATCCGGGGTCGCCGAAAAGAGGATGTCGCTAGCTATTCAATCTGTCCGGTTGCGATAGCCTAGCAAGCAGTTCCGCTGCTTCCATCTGGCTTAGCTCAGACCACCCCTCCGACCCAGCACATCGGCAAAGCCATCCGACAGCTCGTGCGGGCAAGGCTGAGCTAGCGTGCATCAGGTCAGGCGGTTTCTGAGTTCCTCGATGACCCCGCGGACGCGACCGGCCGCCTCTCCATGGGGAACCAGCACAAGGAACTGTTCGTAGCATCGCAATGCCGCCCCGACATGGTCCAGTCGCTGGTGCATGAGCGCAGCTTCCCGCCACAGCGCGGCATGATCCGGCGCGATCCGCAGCATGTCTTCGGCACAGATCAGCGCGCCGCGCAGATCGCCAGCATCCAGGCGGCGGGCCTTGACGTTGTTCTGCAGGCGCAGCAGCACCGCACGGGTGTTCATCGGCGCCAGCAATCCGGGACGTAACTCCGCCCGTTCGCCTTCGACCCGCTTCAGAAGCACGCGCAGGTCGCGCGCGTCGAGTACCATGCCCGCGTCGAACACGTCGATCACCAACTGCGAACTCTTTCCCTGCAGTGCCACAAGGAAATGGGCCGGGAAATCGACGCCATGCGCATTCCATCCGGCGGCACGCATGGCGTGCAACCACACTACGCCGAGCGCCACGGGCAGTCCCTTCCGCCGCTCGACCACCTGAATGAGATTGGCGTTTGCAGGATCGTCGTACTTGTCCCTGTCGCCGCGAAAGCCGTAGCGGCCGACCAGCAGCCCTGCCATTATCTCTGCCCGGGTTGCCAGATCAACATCATCGATTCGCCGGGTCAGGGCCACGGCGTCGCGTGCAATGGCCGACAGTTCCTCTCGCGCACGCTCCACGTTCGCGAGCGGCGCATCGATCCGCGCGAACGCAAGTGCCGCGTGCGCGATGTCGATCTCGACATCCGGCAAAAGGCCAATTGCGTCGAGCGCGGCACGCGGGTACGAGCGGAGCAGCCATGGCCGCAAGTGCTACGGCCTTGGGCGCCGTCCCGCAAGGAAGATCGCGCTATTCCGCAGCAGGGAGGTAGATTTCCTTGCCCTTCTCTGCAAACTCCTTGCTCTTCTGCTCCAATCCGGCTAGGCGCGCAGCGTCTTCCCGCAGATCCTGGGTGATCTTCATCGAGCAGAACTTGGGTCCGCACATGGAGCAGAAATGCGCTACCTTATGCGCATCCTTTGGCAGCGTCTCGTCATGGAATCTGCGTGCGGTGTCGGGGTCCAGCGACAGATTGAACTGATCCTCCCAGCGGAATTCGAATCTCGCGCGGCTGACCGCGTCGTCGCGCAACCGTGCGGATGGGTGGCCTTTCGCCAGGTCGGCGGCATGAGCCGCGATGCGATAGGTGATGACGCCGGCTTTCACGTCGTCGCGGTCGGGCAGGCCGAGATGCTCCTTCGGCGTAACGTAGCAGAGCATTGCCGTGCCGAACCAGCCGATCATCGCAGCGCCGATGGCGCTGGTGATATGGTCGTAGCCTGGCGCGATGTCCGTGGTCAACGGGCCCAGCGTGTAGAACGGTGCCTCACCGCACTCGGCGAGCTGTTTGTCCATGTTGACCTTGATCTTGTGCATCGGCACGTGGCCGGGGCCCTCGATCATCACCTGGCAGCCCTTGTCCCAGGCGATCTTCGTGAGCTCGCCCAGGGTTTCGAGTTCGGCAAACTGCGCCGCGTCGTTGGCATCGGCGATGGACCCGGGACGCAGGCCATCGCCCAACGAGAACGACACGTCGTATTTGCGCATGATGTCGCAGATGTCGGCGAAATGCTCATACAAGAAGCTTTCCCGGTGATGCGCGAGGCACCAGCGGGCCATGATGGAGCCGCCGCGGGAAACGATGCCGGTGACGCGACGCGCGGTCAGCGGCACATAGCCCAGCCGGACGCCGGCGTGGATGGTGAAATAGTCCACGCCCTGTTCGGCCTGCTCGATCAAAGTGTCCTTGAACACTTCCCAGTCGAGCTTGTCGGGTTCGCCGTCCACTTTCTCAAGCGCCTGGTAGATCGGCACGGTGCCGATTGGGACCGGAGAATTGCGCAGAATCCAGTCGCGGATGTTATGGATATTGCGGCCGGTGGAGAGGTCCATGACCGTATCCGCCCCCCACCGGATCGCCCAGACCAGCTTCTCCACTTCCTCAGCGGCGCCGGAGGTGACAGCGGAATTGCCGATATTGGCGTTGATCTTCACCAGGAAGTTGCGGCCGATAATAACCGGCTCCAGTTCCGCGTGATTGATGTTGGCGGGGATGATGGCGCGGCCGCGGGCGATCTCGTCACGGACGAACTCCGGGGTGGTGAAGGCCGGAATGACGGCGCCGAAATCCTCGCCGTCGGCGCGGCGATCCGCGGCGCCATCCAGCATCTTTTGGCGGCCGAGATTTTCCCGGTGCGCGACGTAGATCATTTCTTCTGTTACTATGCCGGCGCGGGCGAAGTCGAGCTGGGTGACAACCTGGCCGGGATGGCCGCCATAGACCGGGTGGTCGGCGGGGCAGGGGGGCACGAGCTCGGTCGCCGGCTGCGTTGCCGTTGTCCTCCGGCTTGACAGCGCGGGCGGCGAGCCGGGTGAAGTCGCGGCGGCCGATCCAGTCGCGCCGGATCGGCGGCAACCCGGATTCGAGGTTGATGGCGATGGCAGGGTCGGTGAACGGGCCGGAGGTGTCGTAGGCGCGATACGGTTCTTCCCGCGCCGATGGATCGAGCGCGATTTCCCGGAAGGGCACGTGGATATCCGAGTGATCGGCGGGCGAGGTGTAGATTTTGCGCGAGCCGACGATCGGGCCGGTGGTGACGGTGGATGGGCGGACGGCGGTCTTGGACTGGACCGTCATGGGCGTTTCTCCTCATGGCGTTCCGGTTTCGGGGCGGGTGATGGCAGAGGCTGGTCCCGTCCCTACGCCGGCATGACCCGGATCAGGTTCAAGGGTCACCGGCGCCGGTGCGTCGTGCGATGCACCCCTGCCGGACTCTCAGTCCCGTGATGGCGGGACCCCCCTCGGTGGCGGAGAAGGATGGGGGAGGGTGGGGTTGCTGTCAAATGGCTAGCATCGGTTACAATGATCGATGCACGTCACGCGGGTCGCGTTTGGTACAAAGTGGGCGGGTCGCGTTTGGTACAAAGTAGATAGAGAGATTACGTCGGGATCCGCCGAGGGCCCTGTTTCTCGGGACCGAGCCGGATTACAGTTACCGCGGGTCCCCGTAGCTCAGCCGGATAGAGCACAGGATTCCTAATCCTGGGGCCGTGGGTTCGAATCCCGCCGGGGACGCCAGTTTATGGGCTGCATGTGGCAGTTTTCCAAGGGAGCGTGTCACAAGTGATTCGGCATAAAAAAGGCACGAGCAGCTTGGGCTCTAGTTTCGTCGCTTCCGGCAGATGTGGCGCTTTCTCCTCGTATCACAACCCGCTATTATCCAACTCCTCACCGCTGACGATTTCCATGAATTGTTAACGATCGAAACGTCATTTCCCTCGTCCAGATATGCGTGGTATCGCGACGAGATCACCCTTCGGCGCCGACGACCGGTCGCCTCTGTGTCCTTACCCGGTGACTATGCCGCACGCCAGCCGACCTGTCGAAACCATAATCAGGTAGACCCGGGGCTGCGCGGTCGATATCACGTCGCAGGTACGTTCACAGGATTGGTCGCGATGTCCACCGGCCTGCAGCCGACCGCGCCGGCGCGCGCCCGCGTCACGCGGCGCGGCCGCTTCTCCCTGATCTGGCTGATTCCGATCGTCACCCTCCTGATCGGCGGCTGGCTTGCGTGGGATACGCTCTCCAAGCGGGGCCCGACCATTACCATTACCTTCGAGAGTGGCGAGGGGCTGCAGGCGGGCCAATCGCACATCAAGCACAAGGATGTGGACCTGGGTCTGGTAACGAGAGTCGCGCTGAGTCCGGATGCGTCACATGTGGTGGTGACGGCGCAGATGAGCCGCCAGGCAATTCCATTCCTCACCAACCAGGCGAAATTCTGGGTAGTGACGCCGCGTCTGTTTGCCGGTCGCATATCGGGGCTCGATACACTGATTTCTGGGTCTTACATTGAGCTGCTTCCGTCGTCGGTAAGCGGAGAGAAATCGCTCCACTTCACGGGATTGGAGAATCCCCCCGTTCTGACCTCCAACCTGCCCGGCCGTACATTCCTGCTGCACGCGGACCGCGTCGGCTCTGTCAGCGTTGGGTCGCCGGTGTTCTTCCGCAGCATCGATGTCGGGACGGTGCTCGGCTGGGATCTCGGCGACATGGCAAAAGACGTGACCATCCATGTCTTCGTTCGTTCACCGTTCGACGCGTACGTGCATGAAGGTTCGCGGTTCTGGAACGCCTCCGGCGTAGCCGTGACGCTGGCAGGCGGCGGCATTAAGGTCCAGATGGAGTCCATCCAGGCTCTGCTGCTGGGTGGCGTGGCATTCGATACAACGGAAGAAGCGCTCGCCACACCGGTGAGTACCGGCGAATCAGGTGTTTCCGCTCTACGCGGATTTCGAATCGGCACAGAATGCTTCGTACCGCCGCCGTGTGCTGGCCATGGGTTACTTCCCCGGCTCGGTGGCGGGACTCGCGCCCGGGTCGCCGGTGACTTTTCACGGGCTGCGCATCGGCGAGGTCACCGGGGTGTCTGTCGAATACGACGCCAAGGCGGATACGATCCGAACGCCGGTGCGCTTCCAGATCGATCCGGAGCGCATCGCCAATAGTGCCGAAGCAGCCAAGCATGGGCCGCTGCAGAACGCCGAGTTTCTGGTCAAGCACGGGATGCGCGCCCAGATCGCCAGCTCCAACCTACTTACAGGCTCAATGACGATTGCACTCGATTTCTTCCCGAATGCTCCTCCGGCGGCAATTTCGATGCAGGACGGCGTGATGGTGGTCCCTACGGTCGGCGGACAATTCGCCGACATCGGCCAGTCGGTCACCGACCTGTTGGCGAAGGTGAATCAAATGCCGTTCCAGCAGATCGGAGACAACCTCAACGCACTGCTAGTCAGCACGAACGCGCTGACTGCGGGGCCGGAAACCAGGCAAGCGTTACGGTCGATGGCTGCGACGATGGCCGAGACGCAGGCTCTGATCAAGCGGCTCGATACCGCGGCAACCCCGGCGCTGCGGGATTTACCGGCGATGACGGCGAGCTTGCAGGCGATGCTGGCCAACACCAACAAGCTGGTGGTCTCAACCAATGGGGGGTACGGCGAGGACTCAAAATTCCACCGCGACCTCGACCACATGATGGCGCAGCTTAGCGATATGGTGCAATCATTGCGGGTGCTGGCTGATCTGCTCGACCGTCATCCGGAAGCGCTGATCCGCGGCCGAACCAACAGCGGATCGGAGTAGCAAGCCGTGCGCCGGAGAACGTTCCTGCTCTGGTCCGGTGCTGCCGCCGGCTTGGCCGCCTGCACGTCTCCCAATCCGTCGCTTTACACAATGGCGGCAGTTCCTGGCAGGTCGCTGCCAGGCGGCCCCCGCATTGTCCTGCTGCATCAGGTCGCGGTTGCCCGTTATCTGGAGCGGCCGGAAATTGTGCGCTCATCGGAGGATTATCGGCTCGACGTGCTGGCAAACGACGTCTGGGGTGAACCGATCGCGCAAATGATCGGCCGGGTGTTGTCAGAGAATCTCACCCAGCGCCTGCCGGGCACGACGGTGATCAGCAGCAACGGTGCGATCTCGGCGCCGGAAAACGCCACGGTCGAGGTGAATATCCAGCGGATGGACAAGGATCGGTCGGGTGCACTGGTGTTCGACGCGCAGGCCGCTGTCGAATTCACAAGGTCGGACCGTGGCGAGGTGACTCGCAACCTCCACACCTCGGTGCCGATCACATCGCCCGCCACTGGTGATGAGGTACGTGCGACGAGCATTGCCCTGGGGCAGCTCGCCGACCTGATTGCCGACATGCTGCGTCGGCCCATAGCCGCATCCTGAGCAGCGCGATGCCGGGCGCGGCGGCGATAGCGGGCGAGCCGCACCGGACTGCCGTCGCGAGTGACGCGATCACGCCACCCAGGCTGCGCGAATGCCGCGACTGCGGGCAGTTCCAGGTAGTACCGTCCATGGCACCCGGCAGCGTGGCGCGCTGCCTCCGCTGCGACGCGGTGCTGCGCCGGACGCGGCATGACCCGCTGGGCCGCGGGTTGGCGTTGAACGTGACGTCCCTCTGCCTGTTGGTGATTAGCTGCACGACGACATTGATGACGGTCAGCACGTTCGGGATGTTTCGCTCTGCTTCCGTCCTGTCCGGTCCCTTGGGATTTGGACAGCACGGTGTATGGGAGCTGGCGTTGGTCGTTGGCTTCATGACGGTTGGCGCACCGCTGCTGCGCCTGACCTTGCTGACTTACGTGCTGGCCGGTCTTCGCATGGCGCGTCCCCCCTTGCATTTGCGGTCGGCGTTCCGCTGGGCTGAGCGGGTCCGCCCATGGGCGATGATCGACGTATTCCTGCTGGGTGTGTTCGTCGCGTACGCCGAGCTGCCGAGCATGGTGCATATCGAGATAGGCGTCGCGGTCTTTTCGCTGATCGGACTGATGATCGCCCTGGTGTCGGCGGACGCGGTCCTGGATCGGCAGGCGGTGTGGGAGGAGATGGAGCGGCGCGGACTGCGCGACGCGCCGGTTGATCACGCGGCTGCCGTCGCGACGGGGCCGACCACAGGGGCTTGCGCCTGCCATATATGCGGTTTGGTGAGCCTGCCCGGCGCGTATGCTGCTCTCGCATTGTCCGCGCTGCGGGTCCCGGTTGGATGAGCGCAAACCAAACAGCGTTTCACGAACCTGGGCCCTGGTTGCAGCGGCGGCGTTGCTCTACGTGCCTGCCAACGTGTTGCCCGTTCTGGCCTTCATCGAACTCGGGTCCGGCTCCCCTCATACGATCATCGGCGGTGCGCGCGAATTGCTCAACGCGGGTCTGTGGCCGCTCGCCTTGCTGGTGTTTCTCGCCAGTATCGGGGTGCCCTGCCTGAAGGTTGTCGGGCTGGTGCTGCTGCTGGTCACCACTCAGATCGGCTCGGCATGGCAGTTGCGGCAGCGGACGGTGCTCTACCGCGTCGTGAACACGATCGGCCGCTGGTCGATGATCGACATCTTCATGGAATCGATCCTGATCGCATTGGTGCAGTTCGGCGCTGTGGTGACGATCGATCCGGGGCTGGGGGCGGTCGCTTTTGCCGGCGTTGTCATCCTTACGATGTTTGCCGCGGAGTCCTTTGATCCACGGTTGATGTGGGATGCAGCGCGGGCCGGTGCAGTCGATCGGGTGTCAAAACCGTTATAGGACTTTCGAACGCCAATCCTGTCCCGATGCCGCCCTTCGCCATCACTCCGGGAATGTGGCCAGCGGCGGCACGCCGTTCTCCTGCGCCACGAGAAAATAGTCGGCCAGAAACGTCCGCACATGCCGAGGCAACTTCGCGTTCTTCTTGATCGCGGCCTGCGCGGTGGCGTCCAGGCCGAGTACAGTCCGGCAGCAGCGGCCGAAGCATCCCGGCCTGCACCCACCGCGCCGCCTGATGCTCCGCCAGGTATCCCAGGTAGTGGCCTGAAAGGATCAGATAGGCGCGACTCTCCGGCGTCATGCCGGACGAAGCTATCTCGATCTCCGATCCGGCGAATACCGACGGGTGATGCTCCCGAATGCGATCACCCCGCCAGACGAATTTGCATTGTCGTATTCGCTCCCACGTCAGGCTCTGCGGACTCGCGGTGAACAGCGTGTGCCCCTTCCCGCAATAAAGCTGATTGACCTCGACGTACAGTGGCAAAAACTCGACACTCGGATGCTCCATCTTGAAGAAATAGCCAAACCCGATCTCAAGGTCGTTGTTGATCAGCATTTCCAGTGTCCGCTCGAACGACGTGATCATGATGCTCGGCCGCACGCGGTTCTTCGGGCGTTCAAGAAAGCGGCCCAGCGCCGCCGCCAGCACAAAGCCCGGATCGGTCAGTTGCCCCTCGTTGACGGAGATGCGCAGCGGCCCGACAAGCTGCTCCGACGACAACTCGACCTCCAACTCGAACCGCGTCACCGCTTCGAACAGGTGGTGGCAGGCATCATAGATCTGCCGGCCATAGTCGGGTCAGCGCGAATCCCGACCTGCCCCGTCGGCACAGCGGGCTGCCCAGCCGCAGCTCAAGGGCCTGCACATCGCCCGAAATCGCGCTCAGGCTGCGCCCGAGCCGCCCCTGGGCCGCGGTGAACCCTCCTGAATCCACGACCGCGGAAAACGTCTTCAGCAACTTGATGTCATAAGCCTGCAGCCCGGTGAGCATGGCGCGTCCTGAGCTTCTTCGTTCTGCATCGTTTCCACCCGAACATCGCGCGCTCCGGCGCCTCGTGCAACCGCATCCGCCCCCCGTCTGACGGCGCTCTCACTTCTCGAACCCCGAACTTCAGTGCAGCGAATGACGCGGGATACCAGCCCCCGCTCAGGATACATGGAACGGCTCCACGATCGGGGCCGCCGCAAACCTCTGCTGGGACCGCGCGCATGGAGATGGCCGTTCACGATCGCACCCGACCCGTCGTCGAACGCGCATCCTGCCAGGGCGCTCGACTGACCATCGATCGGCTGGGCGTCGCCTACCAGACAGCCGGCGGCGTCGCCGATGCCATCAACGAGGTCAGCTTCGACGTGCCGGCCGGCGCATTCGTCAGCGTCATAGGTCCTTCAGGCTGCGGAAAAACCACGCTGTTGAACGCCATCGCTGGCTTCATCACGCCCACGTCGGGCGGCGTCAGGGTGAACGACGAGCCGGTCGGCGCGCCCGGGCCGGACCGTGCCGTCGTTCATCAGCAAACCACCGCGCTGCTGCCCTGGCTCGATGTGCAGGACAATGTCGGGCTAGCGCTGCGCGCCCGTGGTTTGAAGCGTCGCCAGTGCCGCGAGATCGTCGCCTCCTATCTCCATCTCGTCGGCCTGTCCGACTACGCGACCCATGCCATCTATGAGATCTCCGGCGGCATGCAGCAGCGCGTGTCGCTCGCCCGCGCACTCGCCGCGGAATCGCCGGTACTTCTGCTGGATGAACCGCTCGGCGCGCTCGACGCACTGCAGCGCCAGCTCATGCAGGACTTCCTGCTCGATATCTGGGGCAGGACGCGGCGCACCTTCTTCCTGATCACGCACAGCGTGGAGGAGGCCGTGTACCTCAGGTACGGAGGTGCTGGTGATGTCGCCAAGGCCAGGCCGCATCCTTGCGCGTGAACGGCTCGATTACAACGAGCGCGCACTGGCCGGAGAAGGCGCCGCAGTAAAGGCCACGATCGCGTTCGTGGAGGCGCAGGCTCGCCTGCTGGCCTTGCTGATGTCCAACCCGAACACGCAGCAAACCGGAGACGTGAAATGAGCAACCAGTCAGCTTCCCTGAGCCGAAGCGTCAAGGCAGCGATCGTGGCGGGGCTTCTGTCGCTCTCCGGGCTGGCGCCGGGCGGCGCCACGGCACGCGCCGACGATCTTACGGTACGAATCACCCAGGGATCCTGCATCTGCGCCGCTTCATTTTCTGTGGCGCTGCAAAAGGGATTTCTCGACGAGGAACTGCGCCCGCTCCATGTAAAGCTCTCGTTCATGCGGCTGGAGACCGGACCGGCGCAAACCGCGGCGCTCCAGTCCGGGTCGCTCGACATCGCCTTGTACGGCGCCGCCGCGGTCGCGCTGATCGCCAACCAGTTGCCGATCAGGTTCTTCATGATGGCCGATGATCCTACCGGCGGCGAAGGATTGGCGGTGAAGCCAGGCATCGCGTCGATGCAGGACCTCGTCGGCAAGCGCATCGCCACCCCGCTCGGAACCTCCGGCGATGTCATGCTGCGCGGCGCTCTCAAGACCTACAATGTCCCGACCGGGAATGTGACCCTGGTCAACCTCGATCCCCCGGCGCTGGCCGCCGCATGGAGCGGAACGATATCCAGGGCGCCTACATCTGGGATCCCTGGTTCTCCCGCCTCGCTGCAATGGGCGGACACAAGCTGGTTACCGACGGCCAGATCGTGAAGGACAGCAACGGCAAATACAACGCCGGCTGGGACGTTTGGATCGTGCGCAGCGAATTTGCCAACCAGCACCCAGAGGTCATTCGCGCGGTCGTGCGCGCGCTCGACAAGGGTGCCCGTTTCATTCGTAGCAATCCCACGGAAGCAGCACAGGCGATCTACAGTCTTCAGGGCGCCGCGTCGGCCGAGCAGATGCTGGCGCAACTCGCAGAAGACACGTTCCCAACGGCTGAAGAGTCGCGCAGCGACAAATGGTTGGGTGTTCCGGAACGTCCCGGTCGCCTGGCCGACGCTTTCATGTCCATCTGGCAGGTGATGCACGAAAGCGGCAAGGTGCGGGCCACGCCATCCCTGGATGCGGTCGTGCGCACCATCGATTCGCAATATCTTCAGTAGCCCACGGCGTCGTCGATGCTGCACAGAATGACAGGTGCGATGCCGCTGCGCTCCATCCTGTCGCTTTGCGCGGGTCTGGCCGCCTGGCAGGCCGTCACGATGGCCGGATTGATGCCGCCCTATGAACTGCCTGCCCCCAGCCAGGTCCTGCGGGATTTCCTTGATGTCGCCGTCAACGGCTACGGTGACGCGTCCCTATGGGGAAGCCTGCTCGTCAGCCTGCTTCGGCTCGGCGCCGGGATGCTCCTGGCGATCGGGATCGGCGTCGCCACCGGCTACCTGACCGCCACCAACGCGCTCGTCAAGGCGCTGTTCGATCCGATCTTCGAGTTCGTTCGCTGCATTCCGCCACTCGGCATTCTCGGCCTGCTCGTCGGGTGGCTCGGAATCGGCGAGCGATCGAAGGTCCTGCTGCTGATGCTCGCCGCGCTGATCCCGATTGTGCTGACCACGTCGCAGTCCATCGGCGCCGTGCGCGCCGAGCGTGTCCAGGGTGCCCGCTCCCTCGGCCTCGACGGGATCCGCCTGACCCGCTTCGTCATCCTGCCGTCAGCCCTGCCGGAGATCCTGACCGGTATTCGCATCGGCTTCGGTTACGCATTCGGCGCGCTCGTCGCCGCCGAAATGATCGGCGCATCGAGCGGACTCGGCTGGATGGTATGGAATGCCAGTCAGTCCGGCCAGACCAGCATCGTGTTCATCGATATCATCGCGATCGGTTGCGTCGGGTTCCTGGTCGACGGCGCGCTGGAAAACGTGCGCCGCCGGCTGGTTCCGTGGGCCGGCCGCGGATAACGGGGAAAGATCGCGTGTCAGCAACCATCGATCTCCTTACCCCGGCGTCGTTTCGGGCGTCGCAGCCGGCACTGCCGGGATCGCTCCGTGATCGGGCCAAGCGGTCTTCCGGCCTGGTCTCCGTGGCCGGATTGCTGTTCGCATGGTGGGCCGCAACTGCCTACGGCCTGGTTTCGCCCGTGGTGTTGCCCGGCCCCCCCAGCGTGATCGCTGCATTCGTTCGCGTTTGGGGCCAGGGTTATGCGGGAGCACCCCTGCTCGCCCATGTCGCCGCCAGCATGATGCGGCTTGTGATCGCGTTCGCCGTCGCCGTCGTCATCGGCGTTCCCCTCGGGCTGGCGATGGGAGCCAAAAGAGCAATTCGCGAACTCGTCGGCCCCTGGATCGAGCTGTATCGTCCGGTCCCCTCGCTGGCCTACATGAGTCTGCTGGTGATCTGGCTGGGTGTCGGAGATATCGCCCGCGTGGTGCTTCTCGTGCTCGGCGGGCTCCCGGCGGTCGTGATCGGAACAGCCCAGGCGGTCGGCTCGATAAGGACGGAGCGCATCCAGGGCGCGCGCTCGCTCGGGATCGAACGGCTCTCGATGTTCCGCATGATCATCCTGCCGTCCTGCCTGCCCGGCATCCTCACCTCGCTCCGCATCGCCTCCAGCGGCATCTTCACCACCTTGATTGCAGCGGAAATGATCGGCGCCAATCTCGGGCTTGGCTCCATGCTGCTGGCGGCCAGCTACCAGATGGAAATGAGTGTCGTGATCCTCGCCGTGCTCATCCTCGGGACGGCGGGACTTCTGATCGACCGTTGTTTTCGGCGGCTGCAGTCGCTGTTGACCCCGTGGGCCGGCCGGTTCTGACGCGTGGCAACAAAGGAACAGGACCCCATGCCCCTCGAAGCGCAGGCCCCGTATCATGCATCTTTCCCGGCGAATGGCATGAACGACCGAGGCTCGTGGATACTCGACCGTGTCAGTAGCCGCGAGCAGGACCTGTTGCTTGATGACCGGCGGATGTCGGTCGCCGGTACATCGACCAATCCGTGCGTCATTGCCATTCGCGCCGCCTCGGGGATCCATGTCGAGGATGAAACCGGCCGGCGGTACATGGACCTGTATGGCAACAATTGTCATCACATCGGCTACCGGCATCCACGACTGATCGAGGCGCTCAAGCGGCAGCTTGATGCGGTACCCTTCGTCGCGCGCGGCTTCACCAGCGAGCCGTCGATCGCCTTCGCCGCGATGCTGAGGCAGGCGGCCGACCTGCCCGACGCAAAGGTCGTCTCGGCGCGCAGCGGAGCCGACGCCATCGAGATCGCACTGGCGACCGCCCGGGCGGCGACCGGCCGCTATAAGACGATTTCCTTCTATGACTCTTATCATGGCCGCAGCGCCGGCGCGCTGAGCATCAGCGGTCGCTATCAGGACCAACTCGGCCTTGGTCCCATGCTGCCCGGCAACATCCGGATCCCGCCCTACCATCGGCATCGGGCGGCGCCGCCCTCCGACGATCATGCCGCCTGCGCACGCCTTTCGTTGCAAGTGCTTCGCACTGTGTTCGAGCACGAACGCGATATCGCCGCCGTCGTTGGCGAAACGATCCGCAACAACCCCTTCGTGCCGCCGTGTTGGTACTGGCCGGAGGTGCGGGAATTGTGTGATCGCCATGGATCGCTGCTCATTCTGGATGAAATAGCGACCGGCCTGGGCAAGACCGGATCTCTATTCAACTTTCACCGCTTCGGTATCCGGCCCGACATCGTGTGTGTCGGCAAGGCGCTGGGCGGCACGGTGGCTCCCTTGTCCGCGGTGCTGGTGAATGGCGACCTTGCGATCGATCCCGGTCTGAATATCGGTTACTACACCCACGACAAGAATCCGTTCTGTGCGCAGGCCGGCCTCTCGACCCTGCGGATCATCGCCGATGAGCGGCTGGTGGAGAATGCCAGGACCCTCGGGGCTTACGCCGCCTGCCGGCTGGACGAGTTGCGGGTCAGTACCGACAGGATCCAGGAGGTCCGGATGGCCGGGCTCATGCTGGCGATCGAATTCACCGGCGACGATGCCGCGGCGATCGCCGAGCGTGTCTATCGGACCTGCATCGACGCCGGCGTCATCCTGACGTTTCCGCGCGCCGCCGCGCTGACGCTCTCCGCGCCCCTGGTGATCACCCGACCGGAGTTGGATTCCGCGCTCGATACAGTTGCTGCGGCCGTGCGTCTCACGCTCGCCTCATAACGTCGCGCGCCTCAACTTGACGCCCGGCCCACCCGCCGCGCATAACCCCGTTTCCCGGGAGCAATCCGTCATCCCGGTCCCCGCGCGATCGCGGGGGCTCCGTCGCTCCGCGAGGGTTCGCGCAGCGGCGCGTTTGGCTTTGGAGCGATAGTCAAGGGGACCAACGCGTGTTCGAGGCGCTGTCTGACAGGCTGACCGGCGTTTTCGACGGCCTTCGTCGCCGCGGCGCCCTGAACGAAACCGATGTCGCCGAGGCGCTGCGCGAGGTCCGGCTGGCGCTGCTGGATGCCGACGTGGCCCTGCCCGTGGTGCGCGAATTCGTCACCAAGGTGCGCGACCGCGCGATGGCCTCTGAGGTGCTGGACAGCGTCACGCCAGGCCAGCAGGTGGTGAAGATCGTCAATGACGTGATGATCGAGGAGTTGGGCGGGGAAGGGGCCGTGCCCCTGAATCTCAACGCTCCCGCCCCGATCCCAATGCTGATGGTCGGCCTGCAAGGCTCCGGCAAGACGACGACGGCCGGCAAGCTGGGGCTTCGCCTGCGCGAACGCCTCCGCAAGCGCGTGCTGCTGGCGAGCCTGGATACCCAGCGCCCGGCCGCGCAGCTTCAGCTCGCGCAACTGGCCGAGAAGGCCGCGGTGCCCAGCCTGCCGATCGTCGCCGGGCAGGCGCCGGTCGAGATCGCCCGCCGCGCCATGGATACCGGCCGGCGGGAAGGGTTCGACATTGTCATTCTGGATACGGCCGGCCGCCTTTCCATCAACCAGGAGCTGATGGACGAGGTCAAAGCCATCCGCGCCGCGACCGATCCCGCGGAGACCCTGTTGGTGGTCGATGCCATGACCGGGCAGGACGCCGTGAACACCGCCCGCGCCTTCAACGAGGCGCTCAGCGTCACCGGTGTCGTCCTCACCCGGATGGATGGTGATGCCCGTGGGGGCGCGGCGCTGTCGATGCGGGCGATCACCGGCGCGCCGATCAAGCTGATCGGCACCTCGGAGCGGCTGGATGGGCTGGACGAATTCCATCCGGAGCGCGTTGCCGGCCGCATCCTGGGCATGGGCGACATCGTCGGGCTGGTCGAGAAAGCCTCCGAGACGGTCGATCAGGAGGAAGCCGAGAAGCTCGCCCGCAAGATGGCACGCGGCAAGTTCGACCTGGAGGATTACGCCGCGCAGCTGCGCCAGATCACCAAGATGGGCTCGCTGTCCGGCATCCTGGGGATGCTGCCGGGGATCGGGAAGCTCAAGGCGCAGCTCGATGACGCGAATCTGGACACCACGATCCTGAAGCGGCAGGCGGCGATCATCGGCTCGATGACCACCAAAGAGCGGAAAACGCCCGACGTCATCAAGGCGTCGCGCAAGCGGCGCATTGCGGCCGGCTCTGGCACCACGGTGCAGGAGGTCAATCGGCTGCTGAAGCAGTTCGACGACATGTCGACGATGATGAAGCGGATGAACAAGCTCGGGCAGAAAGGGCTGATGCGCCATGGCCTATCCGCGCTGCTGCCCAAGGGCATGATGCCCACCAACCGACCCTATTGACCCCCGCTTGACCTAAGGAGAGACCACAAAGATGGGCCTGAAGATCCGCTTGGCACGCGCCGGGGCGAAGAAGCGTCCGTATTACCATATCGTGGTGGCAGATAGCCGCAGCCCGCGTGACGGGCGCTTCATCGAGAAGCTGGGCAGCTACAACCCGATGCTGCCCGCCGAGCACGCCGACCGCCTGCGGCTGGTCGATGAGCGGGTGCAGCACTGGCTGGGCAAGGGAGCGGTGGCGACAGATCGGGTCGCCCGGTTCCTCGGCAAGGCGGGACTGGCCCCGATGCCGGTGTGGCGCGAGCAGCCGGTGA
The DNA here is from genome assembly GCA_963810715.1 of uncultured Pseudomonadota bacterium. Taxonomy (GTDB): domain Bacteria; phylum Pseudomonadota; class Alphaproteobacteria; order Acetobacterales; family Acetobacteraceae; genus DATDIC01. The sequence goes on from CAWEOZ010000013.1 coordinate 706,756, forward strand.
AATCGGCACCGAAAAAGAAGGCTCAGGAACGTGCTGCTGCGGCGGCGGCGGGATGACGTGAAAGGTGACTGACGGCCGCGTTCTGCTCGGGGTGATCGGGCGCCCACATGGGGTTCGAGGCTTGGTGCGCGTGACGAGCTACGCCGACCCGCCGGAGGCGATCGCATCCTACGGCCCACTGCTGGACGATGCCGGCCGGCGGTTCGCGCTGCGCTGGGTGGGCGAGGGGATCGTCGAGCTGAGCGAGGTCAGTTCGGATGCGGCGGTGAAGGTAACGGACCGGTCCACTGCGGAGCGGCTGGGTAACCGGCGGCTCTATGTTCCGCGGGAACGGTTGCCGGCGCCGGGACACGACGAATTCTACCTGGCAGACCTGATCGGGCTGGCCGCGGTCGATGGCGAGGGTCGCACCGTGGGAAAGGTGGTCGCGGTGCATGATTACGGGGCCGGGGCCAGCCTGGAGATCGACAGGGCCCAGTCGGCACCCGTGCTGGTGCCGTTCACACGCGCGGCGGTGCCGGCGGTCGATATCGAGGCCGGCCGGGTGGTCGTGATGCGCCCCGAGGTGGTGGATGCGGACCGTCTCCCGTCAGTCCCCTCCCGCACGGGGAGCGGGTAGCAGTGACTGTATGGCGTGCCACCGTGCTGACGCTGTTTCCGAACATGTTTCCGGGGACTCTCGGGCATTCGCTGGCCGGGCGTGCGCTGGTCGAGGGGCGCTGGTCGATCGACACGGTGGATATCCGCGATTTTGCCAGTGATCGGCACCGGTCGGTCGATGACACCCCGTTCGGGGGCGGCGCCGGCATGGTGATGCGACCGGATGTGGTGGATGCGGCGGTCCGGTCGGTGGCAGATGGCCGGCCGCTTTTGTGCCTCACGCCGCGCGGCCGGGTGTTCGCCCAGGCGGAGGCACGGCGGCTCGCGGGCGAGGCCGGGGCAGTGCTGCTGTGCGGCCGGTACGAGGGCATCGATCAGCGTGTGATCGAGGCGCACGGGATGCTGGAAGTGTCGATCGGCGATTACGTGCTATCGGGTGGCGAGCCGGCTGCCATGGTGGTGCTGGACGCGATCGTCCGCCTGCTGCCGGGGGTGATGGGCGCCGCAGAAAGCGCGGCGGAGGAGAGTTTCTCTGCCGACCTGCTGGAATACCCGCACTATACCCGCCCGGCCGAGTGGGCCGGCCGGCAAGTGCCGGAAACCTTGCTATCAGGCAACCATGCCGGGATAGCCGCCTGGCGCCGAGCCGAGGCGGAACGGATCACGCGCGCGCGTCGTCCGGACCTTTGGGCCCGGCACATATCGGCTCCCGCACGGCCGGCGATTGCCTCGTGCGCCGGCGCGCCGTAAGCGATCAGATCGAAAGGACTAGTCCGATGAACATCATCCAGCGTTACGAGGCGGAACAGATCGCCCATCTGACCGCCGAGCGGCCAGTGCCCGAGTTTTCGCCGGGCGATACAGTCCGGGTCTCGGTCCGGGTGATCGAGGGCGAGCGCACCCGTACGCAGGCGTTCGAAGGCGTCGTGATTGCCCGATCGAACAAGGGGCTCAACAGCAACTTCACGGTCCGCAAGATCAGCTACGGGGAGGGCGTCGAGCGTGTGTTTCCGCTCTATTCGCCGCTGATCGCCGAGATCGCGGTGGTGCGGCGCGGGGCGGTGCGGCGGGCCAAGCTGTATTATTTGCGGGGCCGGTCGGGCAAGTCGGCCCGCATCGCCGAACGCGCCCGGAGCACCGAGACCGCCACGGCTTGCGCCCGCTGAAGACTCGGCGGCCGAGTAGGCCGCGAAGGAGGATAAACCATGTCTGCCAACGGCCCGCGCACGCTGTTCGACAAAATCTGGGACAGCCACGTCGTCGAGCGGCTGCCGGATGGAACGTGCGTGCTTTATATCGACCGGCATCTCGTGCACGAGGTCACCAGCCCGCAGGCTTTCGAGGGGCTGCGCGCTGCCGGCCGCAAGGTCCGGCGCCCGGACGCGACGATCGCGGTGGCGGACCACAATCTGCCCACCACGGACCGGCGCGGCGGCATCAAGGAAGAAGACAGCCGCATCCAGGTCGAAACGCTGGAACGGAACGTCAAGGAATTCGGCGTCCCCTACATCCCGATCCTGGATGTGCGGCAGGGCATCGTGCACATCATCGGCCCGGAACTCGGCCTCAGCCTGCCGGGCATGACGATCGTGTGCGGCGATTCCCATACGTCCACGCATGGGGCGCTGGGTGCGCTGGCGTTCGGGATCGGCACGTCGGAGGTGGAGCATGTGCTGGCCACCCAGACCCTGCTGCAGCGGCCGGCGAAAAACATGCTGGTGCATGTCGGCGGCACGCTTGGGTTCGGTGCCAGCGCCAAGGACATCGTGCTGGCGATCATCGGCAAGATCGGCACCGCCGGCGGCACCGGCCACGTCATCGAATATTCCGGCGAGGCGATCCTCGCGCTGGACATGGCCGGGCGAATGACAGTCTCCAACATGTCGATCGAGGCGGGTGCGCGGGCGGGGCTGATCGCGCCGGACCAGATGACGTTCGACTACATCAAGGGTCGCGACTACGCCCCCAAGGGCGCGGCGTGGGACCAGGCAGTCGCCCACTGGCGCACATTGCAGACCGATCCGGGTGCCCACTACGACGCGACGGTGGTGCTGGACGCCGCCGAGATTGCACCGATGGTCACCTGGGGCACCAGCCCCGGCGCCGTGGTGCCGATCACCGGCATGGTGCCCGATCCGCAATCGGCGAAGGACGAGGCCGAGCGCGCCCAGATGCAGCGCATGATCGAATACATGGCGCTGAAGCCGGGCACGCGCATGCAGGACGTGCCGATCGACGTGGTGTTCATCGGCAGTTGCACCAATGGCCGGATCGAGGACATCCGGGCGGCGGCGGCGGTCGCGCGCGGCCGGAAAGTGGCGCCGAACGTGCAGGCGCTGGTCGTGCCGGGCTCCGGGCGGGTCAAGCAGCAGGCCGAGCAGGAGGGGCTGGACCGCGTGCTGCTGGAGGCGGGATTCGAATGGCGGGAGCCGTGCTGCTCCATGTGCCTGGGGATGAACCCCGATAAGCTGAAGCCGGGCCAGCGTTGCGCCAGCACGTCCAACCGCAATTTCGAGGGGCGGCAAGGGCCGGGCGGGCGCACGCATCTGCTGTCGCCGGCAATGGCAGCCGCAGCGGCGGTGACCGGCCGGCTGGTTGACGTGCGGCAGATGATCTGAAGGAGGCAGCCATGAACCATTTCACCGTGCTGACCTCGGTCGTCGCGCCATTGCCGATGGCCAATATCGACACGGACAAGGTCATTCCGGCGCGTTTCCTGAAGACGATCAAGCGATCAGGACTCGGCACGCACCTGTTCGACACGCTGCGCTATGATGCGCACGGCGAGGAACGGCCGGATTTCGTATTGAACCAGGAGCCGTACCGGCACGCCCAGATCCTGATCGCGCAGGATAATTTCGGTTGCGGGTCTTCGCGCGAGCATGCACCCTGGGCGCTGCTCGATTTCGGTATACGCTGTGTGATCGCCCCGAGCTTTGGCGACATTTTCTTCAACAATTGCTTCAAGAACGGCATCCTGCCCCTGCGCCTGCCGGCCGATGTCTGCGACCAGCTCATGGATGACGCCAGGCTCGGCGGGAACGCGCGGCTGACCGTGGACCTGGAGCGACAGGTGGTGATCCGGCCGAGCGGGGAAGAGCTCCCGTTCGAGGTCGATCCGCTTCGCAAGCACCTGCTGCTGAACGGGCTGGACGAGATCGACCACACGCTGCAACACGCTTCCTCCATTGATTCGTACGAACGCAAACGGCGGACCGAACAGCCGTGGGTGCCTGCCACAACCGCTGCCTGAGGAAATTTCCGATGCCTGCCAACAAGCGCCTGCTGATGCTTCCCGGCGACGGCATCGGCCCCGAGGTGATGCGGGAAGTGCGCCGGGTGATCGACTGGATGGACCGAAGGCGGCGGGTGGCGTTCGACGTCTCCGAGGATTTGGTCGGTGGTGTTGCCATCGATCTGCGCGGCGCCCCGATTTCGGAGGCGACCATGGAGGCAGCGCGGGATGCCGACGCGATCCTGTTCGGCTCGGTGGGCGGCCCGAACTGGGAACGGCTGGGCTTCGATATGCGGCCGGAGCTGGCCATCCTGCGGCTGCGCAAGGAGCTCGATCTGTTCGCCAACCTGCGGCCGGCCGTCGTGCTCGAGCCGCTGGTGAATGCTTCCACGCTGAAGCCGGACGTGGTGCGCGGGCTGGATGTGATGATCGTGCGAGAGAGCACGGGCGGGATCTATTTCGGCGAGCCGCGCGGGATCGAGACGCTGCCGGATGGGCAGCAACGCGGAATTCGACACCGAATCCTATTCCACGTCGGAGATCGAGCGGGTGGCCCGGGTGGGCTTCGAGCTGGCGCGCAAGCGGAAGGGCCAGATCACCAGCGTGGAGAAGGCGAACGTGATGCGGTCCGGCCTGTTCTGGCGGCAGACGGTCACCGCGCTGCATCAGCGCGACTACGCGGATGTCGAGCTGGGCCACATGTATGCCGACAACTGCGCCATGCAGTTGGTGCGCAATCCGCGGCAGTTCGACGTGATCTTGACGTCGAATCTGTTTGGCGACCTGCTGTCGGACCTGGCGTCGATGCTGACCGGCAGCCTGGGGATGCTGCCCTCAGCGACGCTGGGCGCGGTGCAAGCGGATGGACGGCGGCATGCGCTGTATGAGCCGATTCATGGCAGCGCGCCGGACATTGCCGGGAAGGGGATCGCGAACCCGATGGCGCAGATACTGAGCTTCGCGATGCTGCTGCGCTACTCGTTCGAGATGGAGGAGGATGCGCGGCTAATCGAGACGGCCTGCACGAATGTGCTGGCCAGCGGGTTGCGGACCGCGGACATCATGGTGCCGGGCGCGGCGCGGGTCGGGACGAAGGTGATGGGGGAGTCGATCTTGCGGGAGCTGGATAAGCTGGCGGCGTAGGCCGCGACCATGTTGTTCGGCCGCCGGGATGCCGAAGCGAGCGGAAGACGTCGCCGCACCAACCCTGGGCGCATACCAGTCGGCCCTTCGGGCCGCTGGTAATACCCGACTTCCGCGGGAAGTCGGGTGAGTCTTGAATTCGCGCGCAGCCGCCACACCAACCCGGCGCGCGGTATACCCAGAATCCTGCGGATTCAGGGTATATCAGTACGTTCCGACGGGCTGCCTTGCCGCCGGCTTGCGCGCCGGTTTCAATTCTTCGCCGCTGAACAAGGCCCGCAGCCCTTCGCCGCTGGCACTCCACCAGTCGTACAAAATTTGGACATCCCAGCCGATGCAGAAATGCTTCACGCCCATTTCCAGATACGGCGCTGCCAGGCTGATGTCCGACAGTTCCACCCTTGGATGCAGGCCTTTCGACAGCGCGGTTTCGATCGTTTTCAGCTCGGCCTTCCGCACATCAGGATGATTTAGCTGCCCGGTCAGGCCAAGGCTCATCGAGTAGTCCGATGGACCGAACTGCACCATGTCGATGCCCTTCACGGACAGGATTGCATCGAGATCTTCGACGCATTCCCGCTTCTCGACCATGATGGCGAGGACGACGTCATCAAGCGCCGCGACGTAGGCGGGGGAGCCGCCTTCGAGAACCGTGCCGACATCGCGCCGCATGCCGACGCCGAGCCTGCCGCCGGAGTTCGGCGTTTCGGCCCGCACGGCCGCGACACACGCATGCGCGTCGGCGACGGTACGCACATCGGCGAACAGCACGCTCTGAAAACCGGAGCCGATGGCGCGCATCGCTTGGTGCGTCCATTGCGTCTGCTCGATCTTGATCATGCCGGCGAGGTTCTTGAGTTCCAGCGCGCGGCCCAGATTGTCCAGATCATGCATGTGGAAGGGCGCGTATTCGGCCGTGAATTCGATATAGTCGTAGTTGCCGGCCGCACCGACGAGCTCGACGAGCGTCGGCCAGTTCGACAGCAGGTGCGTCCCCAGGGTTGGTTGTCCGGTCGAGAGCAGCTCGCGCACGCGGTTATGGCGCATGATCGAAATCTCCCCTGAAACGCGGTGAAAGCGAGGCGTAAGCGCTTATTACTGAACTGGTAACCGTTAACAAGAGGCCGGTTGCAGTGGTTGCACTCTCGCGCTGCATGTCAATAACGTGGCTGTCAGCAATCGCTTCAATTGGGTTCGAACTCAGCCTTCCTCCGAAGCACCACCGGGCATCGCCGCGCGATCTATGCCCATGCCATCCAGACGGATGGTGCTGTCGCACCTTAGAATTGGACTTTGCCAGGGACCGAGTACCGCGCTTCCGCCATGTCCCGCGCCGCGGCGGCCTGCTCGCGATCCGCGGGCGGCCCGTATCCTCCGGCGCCGGCGGTGATGATCTCCAGCACGTCACCGGCCCGCATGGCGCCATTTCCATGATCCAACGTGGCGCCGGTGAGATGCACCGCAGCGTTGCCGCCCGGTTCGCCGCCCAGCAGGCCCCAGGGCGCGTTCAACACCCGGGCGATGTCCACCCGCACGCGGCAGTCCGCCTCCGCCCGATAGACGCGTCGCAGTCCCATGCCGCCTCGTTGCCGGCCACGACCGCCCGATCCGTCGACCAGCTCGTAGCGCAGCAAGGTCAGCGGGTACTCCACTTCCAATGCCTCCACCGGCAGGTTGGAGGTGTTGGTCATGTGCACGTGCACGCCGTCCAGGCCGTCCTTGCTGGCCCGCGCGCCGGAACCACCGCCGATCGTTTCCAGGTACACCCACAGCCGGTTGCTGTCCGGCAACTGCCCGGCAAAGGTGACGGAGGTGCAGGCCCCGTTGCTGGCCGCGGTCACTCGCTCCGGCACCGCCTCGGCCAGGGCGCCATGGATCAGATCGACCACGCGCTGGCAGGCGCCGAGCCGCCCGTTCACCGCTGCCGGATGCACGCAGTTGACGATGGTGCCTTCCGGCGCCGTAACATGCAGCGGTCGGGCGAGGCCGGCGTTGGGGAGGATCGTCGGGTCCACGACCGTCTTCACGGCGTAATAGACGGTGGAGAGCAGCGCGGTCCAGGTCATGTTCAGCCCGGCACGCACCTGCGGATCGGCGTCGAAATGCAGGTGCATTTCGTCGTCGCTGACGGTGATGGCGCAGGACATGGCCAGCTCGCCGTCGATCTCCGGGCAGTCGTAGCGGTCAGCGAAACGGTAAGTGCCGTCCGGGATGCGAGCGATGCCGGCGCGCATCTTGCGCTCGGCGTAGTCCTGCAAGGCGTCGCCGGCGGCGAGCACGGTGTCGCGGCCGTAGCGGGCGCCGAGCGCCGTCGTCCGCTGCACGCCCAGCCGGTTGGCAGCCATCTGGGCGCGCAGGTCCGACAGGCGCTCACGCGGGACCTGGCAGTTGAGCAGGATGAGTTCCTGCACGTCGGTCTGCAATTCGCCGGCCCGGTAGAGGCGGATGGGCGGGATGCGCAGCCCTTCCTGGTAGATGTGGGCGTGGCCGCGATCGGCGAAATCGGCGTGGTGCGCCAGGTTCACCGCCCAGGCGACGATGGTTCCTTCCACGAAGATCGGCTCGGCCAGCACGATGTCCGGCAGGTGGGTGCCACCGCCTTCATAGGCGTCGTTGCCGACGAACACGTCGCCCGGGCGCATGTCGCCGACCGGATGGCGCTTCATGATGTGCGGCAGCAGGCCGATGAAGCTGCCGAGATGCATGGGGATGTGCTCGGCCTGGCAGAGCGTGTTGCCCTCGGTGTCGAACAGCGCGGTGGAGCAGTCGCGCCGCTCCTTGATGTTGGTGGAGAAGCTGGCGCGGATGAGCGCCTCGCCCATTTCCTCGACGATGGAGGAGAGGGCGCTGCCGATGACCTCCACGGTGATCGGGTCGATGTTGGGGGTGTGAGGGGTCATCGGGATTGGGTTTTGCAAAATATCGGTCACGGCTTCGGCTCGTTCGTGTGGTGGTTCTGCGGAAGAATGGCGGCGATGCAGTCAACGAATCTCCGCGCGGTGGCAATCGCTTCGCGGGCACTCTCCGGTGGCACGTGCGCGCCGGAGCCGGTTTGGTAATCGGCAATGTCCTTGAGGTGATAGGCGCGACCAAGAAATGCGCGCAAATCCGCGTCGAAACGAGGTTCGCTCTTCGTCAGTCGTGCCAACTCGAGGTGCACGCCCTTGTGCGACTTAACGATCTTGCCCGTGCTCTCAAAGATCAACGATTGCGCCGCCATGCATCCCGGCGAGATAAGCCGAGCGCCCCGCCGCCTCACTCAGGCCGATCCCCAGTATCTGATCCGCCTCGTCCAGAAGTTCTCTCGCCTTGTCAAGGAACGCGCCGGCTTGCGGCTTCATAGGTCGACGCCCTCGGCGCGGATCGCATACATCAGCGGCATGCGCGGATCGTTGTAGGAACCGGCGCGATACGGCATCGTATGGACAAGCTCGCCAGTTTCATAAAGTATGTCGGTGCTCAAATCGGCGAGTCGATACAATTCGGTAACGCTATCGCCTATGTCGCGCAAGAACACCGCAACATCGTAGTCGGAGTCCGCATGCGCGTCGCCTCGCGCGCGCGAGCCGAAAAGCACAATCCGCTCAACCCGATCGCCGTAAACGTTGGTCACGGCGGCACGGAGGCGTTTCAGCACAGGGTCGTCTTGCGGCTTCTCCGTCATTGTGTTCCAGTTATAACATAATGGAAACTCAGGGTTAGCGGCGCGGAAGTTGTGAACGGCTGAGGCATTACATGAACTTCCGACGCTTGAATGCCCCAACATCCTCCCTAGAGAGACGAAACCATTCGCCTTTGGTGTTTTTCGCCGCAAAACGCCTATGCCAGTAATCCTCGATACCGTAGGCATCGTCCGTGTTGATGGCGTGAACGAGTTCTAAATCGGCTGGGAGCTGTAGCGATATTTGATCGGCCCGGCGTTCAACTAGAACGGCCTTCCCGATTTTGTAACGTAGTTCGCGCCCCATTTTTAGCAGGGCCATGTACACGTAACCCGCTTTCACGGAGGTAGTCGAGTCAACTTGCGGTTCATTATCGTCGGCTTGGTGGTTGTGCTGATTGCGCAACGCAGCCACGGGGGCGCACAAAGCAGCGACGTCGGCGTAATCGCTGCGATCGTTGCAGTAATCGAGAATTCTCATTGCGAGCTGCTGCTTGGAGCCGAAACGGGCAAAAGCGTTATGCGAAGGAAAGTTATTGTCACTCCGGGCCCTCATCCGTATTTCTGCGGAAACCGGATAATGGCCGAGAGCGCGTACCAGCTCGGTAAACTTCCCGATTAGCATTTCATCACGATAAGCCGTTTGCAGGCCGTTGGGCTGAAACCCAGCCTCTTGCAACGCATCGCCCCATCTGGCCCAGATCTTCCCGTGCCAATCGCTGACCTTGATTCCCGTTTCCTGAAAAAAAATCCTCCTGCCCAGCGGCGCCCCGCCGTTGGCTTCGGCCGTCCGCCGAATCTCACTCAAAATATGTTGTTTACTGGCACCGATCATTCGGCCAGCCGCAAAAAGTGTACATACGCGCACGTCGCTCAATGGCAGCTCTCGCGGACAGGTCCCCTGTCGTCCGGGCGAGCCCGCCTCGCGTTCGCGTCCAAGCCGGCAAAGCGAGCCACGCGAGACACCGCGGAAGCTTACCCTCCATACACCGCCCGCGCATTTTCGCGGAACACCATCCGGCGCTGCTGCTCGGTCATGCGGATCGGCAGTGCCTGCGCCGGATCGTCGAAGTCCCAGTGCGGGTAGTCGGTGGCGAACAACACGCGGTCCCAGCCGAGCCAGTCGATGGTTTCCGCCAGGTGCTCGCGCGGCTCCGGCTCCTCGATCGGCTGGGTGGTGAACCAGACGTTGCTGCGGAGGTATTCGGAGGGCGGGCGTTTCAGGTGCGGCATTTCGTGCCGCAGCTTCGCCCATTGCCGGTCCATTCGCCAGGCCAGCGCCGCGCCCCAGGCCAGGCCCGCCTCGATCAGCACGAGCTTCAGTGTCGGCAACCGTTCGAACACGCCTTCGAAGATCATGCTGACCAGCAGCGCCTGCTGGGCCTGCGCGTGGCCGACCATTTCTTCCAGATAGTAGGAGCCCCAGCCCCCGGCGGTGATCGGCCAGCCCCCATAGCCGAACGCGTGGACGCCGACCGGCAGCCCGGCGGCGGCAGCGGCCTCATAGATCGGCCAGTAGCGCCGGTTGCCCAGCGGATCGGCGGTGCGGCTCAGCAATAGCACCTGGGCGAAGTTGGGATCACCCGCCCGCAGCTCGATCTCGCGGACCGAGGCAGCCGCGTCCTCGTACGGGATCACCACGGAGGCCTTCAGCCGCGCATCTCGGGAGGTCCATTCCGCGACCTGCCACTCGTTCGTGGCGTGGGTGACGGCGGCGGATAGTTCGGCGTTCTGGGCGCCCTGGCCGCTGCTCAGCGGGTTCAGGATGCCGAGCGCCACGTTGTTGGGGGTCAGGTGCTGCTCGGCCATGAAGCTCAGGCTGCTGCCGGGCGATTCCCCGGGCGGCCAGGCGTCGCGGCGACAGGCGAGCGGCTGGCCTTTCGGATAGGCGGAGCCTTTTTCCCAGGGCTGGCGATAGCTGACTCCGAATGCCGCTACGTGCTCCTGCCAGCGGCGCGACAGATAGGGATACAGGTCCGGGCTGACACCGCCGATTCCGGTACCACGCGGGCGCGGATGCACGTCGCAGTCGGCGATGGCGAGTTTCGCCGTCGTGACCGGCTGTATGCCGGAGCGGTTCAGGACGTCCACGTTCATGACACGGTCTCCTGTAGCCGAACATAGGTGCTGAAGCGGGTTCTCCACCATGATCTTCCGCGCCAGGCCGCGGTCAAGGCCGGCCGGGATCGCTTCCGTGCCCTCGAACTGCCAGTGCGGGTAGTCGGTGGAGAACAGCAGCGTCGAATCCGAGCCGATATGGTCGATAACGCGCATGACCGCGGCTGGGTCCGGCGGGGCGTCGAACGGCTGTAGCGTGAGCCGCACACGGTCGCGCACGATGCTGGCGGGCGGGTCGGAGACCCAGGGGATCTCGCTACGCAGCCCCTTCCAGAACTTGGTCAGGCGCCAGAGATAGGCGGGCAGCCAGGTGACGCCGGATTCCAGCAGAACCACCGTCAGCGCCGGAAATTTGGCGAACACACCCTCCGAGATCAGGCTGGTGAGCTGTGACTGGAAGCCGGGCGCCTGGTTGACGTAATCCTCGGTGAAGTAGCTCGGCCAGCCGACCGGCGTGACCGGATGGCGATAGGTGCTGCCGGCGTGGATGCCGACGGGCAATCCGTGGCGCTCGGCGGCGGCATAGATCGGCCAGTTCTGACGGCGACCGAGCGGCAACTCGCTGCCGACCAGCAGCAGGACCTGCACGAAGCGACGGTCGGATGCGACACGTTCGATCTCGGCCGCGGCCAGCTCGGCATTCAGCATCGGCACGACGATAGAGGCGCGCAGCCGATGGTCGCGGTCCAGCCATTCGCATGCGATCCAATCATTGAGGGCGCGGCAGAAGGCGGCGGCGATATCGTCGCTGAACGGCACCTGGGCGCTGTAGAGACAGTTCAGGATGCCGAGGCGGGTCCCGAACGGCGTCAGCGCCTCGGCGGCCAACCGGTCGAGGGTTCCGGCGCCCTGGCCCTGCTCGTTGCGCCAGTCGGCGCGTGCGCTGAGCGGATTGATGCGCGGGTAGGAGATCGACACCAGTTCATCGAAACCGCGGCGAACGACCGTTTCGCGCCAGTGGTCATCCAGGAACGGCAGGAGGGTTTTCAGCCCCGGAACGGTGGGGTGTAGATCGCAGTCGATCGGGCCGGTTTCGGTCATGATCTCGCGGTCGAGGCCTTTGGTGCCGGAGTCTTGTCCGGGTAGCGACACCATTCGGCGGCAACGCAGCGCCAGCATTCCGGGACGCGCGCCTTGCATACGTAACGTCCGTGCAAAATGAGCCAGTGATGCGCGTTGTGCAACAGTTCGGCCGGGACGCGCTTCAGCAGCGATTGCTCGACGTCCAGCGGCGTCTTGCCGGGAGCGATGCCGGTGCGGTTGCCCAGGCGAAAGACGTGGGTATCGACCGCCATGGTGGGTTCGCCGAAAGCGACGTTCAGCACCACGTTGGCGGTCTTGCGGCCGACGCCGGGGAGCGATTCCAGCGCCTCCCGGTCATGCGGCACCTGGCCGCCGAAGCGGTCCAGCAACTGGCGCGACAGTTCCATGACGTTGCGTGACTTGGTTTGCCAGAAGCCCAGGCTGCGGATGTGATTCGCCACTCCTTCCATGCCGAGGCGAACCATCGCATCCGGCGTGGGGGCATCGCGGAACAGCCCCACGGTGGCGCGGTTCACCGCGGCGTCGGTGGTCTGGGCCGAGAGCACCACGGCGATGAGCAGGGTATAGGGGTCGGCGAAATGAAGCTCGCTGCGCGGGTCGGGCGTGGCGCGGGCCAGCGCTTCCAGAAATTGCCGGACCTCGGCGAGGTTCATGACGCGGCTCGGAGCTTTGATCATCGTTGCGGTTGTCGCGTGCCGGCGACGCGACTGCAAGCCGTGTTGGGTGGATCGGAAGAGCGCGCTGCGGATTGCCTGCGGGCACGCTCCGGTGCGTTATGCGGGTTTGATGGAACCGGTCCTGTTCGAGGCGGTGATCGTGCCGCACCGCAGTCTGACGCCACGGGGGCTGCGCATCCTGACATGCGTGCTGTGCGGGCTGACGGCGCTGATGGGGCTGCGCTTCCTGCTGATCCGCGCGTGGCCGGTGATTGGGTTCAGCGTGGTCGAGGTGGGGCTGGCGGTTGGGCTGCTCTGGTTCAATCTGCGGCGGGGCCGGCAGAGCGAGATCATCCTGCTGACCGAGACGGGGCTGGAAATCGTGCGGACGGATGCCGCCGGGCGGAAACACGGGGAACGGCTGCCGCACGGGTGGCTCAATGTGGTGTTGCATGAGCAGGCCGGGCGGGTGCCGCGCCTGCTGCTGATGGCCCGTCAGCAGCAGCACGAGATTGCCGCGTGGCTGGGGGAAGCGGAAAAGCGCGATCTCGCGGTGGCACTGCGGGATGCGCTGCACCGGATGCGCAATCCGGTGTTCGACAATCCGCAGTTGCGGGAGGGGCAATCGGAACGCGGGGGCTAAGGGTGGGGACGAACGGGGGGTGGCCGGTTAGCGACGGGATCAGTTCGTTGAGGGCGGGGTTGTTATCGCGGTTATGTCTTTGATGTTGCAGTAAAGTCGTGGATACCCGGGCATGACGGGTGATGGGTGACGCACGCCCGGGCGTAATGCGCGGGGTGATGGGTGATGCGCGGCCGGGCGTAATGCTGCAGATCGGGATCAGTTCAGCCGCAGATCGATGATGTGTTTCGGGTCGGGCCGGAGTTCGCCGCGTTCGACGCGCGTGACGATGTCGGTGAGTGCGGCGTTGGCCGGGGTGGCGATGCCGATTTCATCACCTTTGCGCACCACGAAGCCATTGAGGAATTCGATCTCGGTGCGGCGGCCCTTCATCATGTCCTGGCCCATGGAGGGTCGGTGTGCGCCTCCGCCGGGTCTGCGGGCCTCGGCCAGCCGGTGCTCGTCGTATTCGTGCGTGGCAGCCGGGTCGCCTTCGCCGGCCCGGCCGATGATCTCGGGCGGGAGGTGGCTGATCTCCTCCAGTTCGTAGCCGAGCGCCTGGCCGACGCGGATGGCCTCGCTGCCCAGCCGGGCGCCGAAACGGCGGATCACGTCGTTGCTCAGCAGGTCGCGGCTGATCATGCCGGTGCAGGCGGAGAGGCCGTTGCCCATGACGTTGGTTACCAGCTTGGACCAGCGCTCGCCCCACAGGTTGGGCGTGACCATGGCGCCGTCCGCGTGATCCACGAGGCGGCATATTTCCTTGGCGCGGTCGGTGGTGCGGCCATGCACCTCGCCGACGCGGAACACGGTGTGGCCCTTGCCGCGGCTTTTGCCGGCGGCCCGGCGGACATGGCCGGGCTCGCAGAGATCGACGGTGATAGAAGAGGCGATGCAGCCGAGCGTCTTGCCCCAGCCGACCACGCCGGCCACGGTTTCCTCGTTCATGCAGTTTTGCAGGGACACCACGTAACCATTTGATGCCAAATATTGTGAGATCAGTTGGGTGGCCCAGCGCGTGTCGTAGGACTTCATGCAAACGAAGGCGATGTCGATCGGCTGTTCCTTCGCCAGGTGCTGCGCGTCGGTCAGATGCAGGGCGCGGACGGGCGTGGTGAACTCCTCGCCGGTGACGTGGCTGATGCGGAGACCGGCGGAGCGCATGCGCTCGACATGCTCGGGCCAGGGGTCGATGAAGGTCACGTCTTCACCAGCTTGAGCCATGTGCGCGCCGGCATAGCCGCCGACCGCGCCGGTTCCCATGATGGCGATACGTGGTTTCATCGGGTTTCCTCCGTTTCCAGTTGTCCGTCGCGCGCCACGACGCGCCCGCGGGAGACCACCAGTCGGCGCGGCGGGGCGGTGACGATTGCCTCCGCGAGGCCGCTCGCGCGGAGAAGCACCAGATCGGCGCGATCGCCGGGTGCCAGTCCATAATCCATGAAGCCACAGCCGCGGCCAGTGGCGTCCGTGACGCAGGACAGCGCCCAGCCCAGTTCCTCATCGCGGCGGAAGTTGTTGCGCAAACCGATCTGCATGGCCCGGTGCAGCATGTCCGGCACGCCGTAAGGAGTCCAGGTATCGCGGATCCCGTCGTTGCCGCCGAAGATGGTAACCCCGGCGGCACGGCAATCCGCCACCATCGGAACCGGCCGTGACGCGGGGGCGGTGGTCGCGATGGCGACCTCGAGCGCGGCCATCCGGTCGAGCAGGACGGTGCGTGCGTGGTCGGCGATGCCGCCGAGGCAGAATGCGTGGCTGACAACCACCTTGCCCCGCATTCCGAGCGCCGCGGTGCGCTCCAGGATCAACTCGAGGGAGAAGGCGCCCATTTCGCCGGGCTCGTGCAGATGGATGTCGATCGGCTTGCCGTGACGCTGGGCGAGGCCAAACACGAGGTTCAGATGACCGGCCGGGTCGCGATCGATCGCGCAGGGGTCGAGGCCACCGACGATGTCGGCCCCAGCTTGCAGTGCCTCGTCCAGCAAGCCGTCCGTGCCGGGACGGATCAGCAGGCCGGATTGCGGGAAGGCGACGATCTGGATCTCCAGCGTGTCGGCGAGGGCGGCGCGGGTGGCGAGGGTGCCGTGCAGGTGCTTCAGGCCGGCATCCGTATCGATATCCACATGGGTTCGGATGCGTGTCGTGCCGTTGGCCAGAAAGGCGCGGGCGAGTCGCTGTGACTGGGTGGTGGCATCATGGCCGGATGCGGCGCGCCAATGGCGTTCGCTGTCGATCTTATCTTGCAGGGCAGGTCCGACCTCGTTGCGGTACCAGGGCATTCCCCAAAGGGTCTTGTCGAGATGGGTGTGGCCCTCGATCAGGCCGGGCAGCAGCAGGTCGCCGGAGCCGTCGATAATGGGTGTTTCGGGGCTGGCGGTGATGTGGGGCTCGATCACCGCGATCCGGCCGTTCCTGACCAGCACATCCGTGCCGGGACCGCCGAGGGGCCGGACGTTCCGGAGCACGAGGTCCGTTGCGGCCACGTGCTACCTCCTGTTGCCACGACGAGACGGACGGGCAACGCGTTCTCCCGAGGATACGGTGCCCGATGGGGACGCGAGACTGGTCAAAGCCCGAGTTGTGCCCGGACGACGCGGCATACGGACTCCAGATCATCCGGCCCGAGCGATCCTACGTCGCCGGTACAGCCGGCGCTTGCTCTCGGTGGTGAGCTGGTCAGCCATGGCTTTGCGGCGTTCGTCGTTGAGTGTGATGAGAGCCTCGGCAGGGTAAATACGTCCTATCTGGCTGGAGATTGGCACCACCTGAACCTGGTTGAGCAGACCGTTCGCCAGGTCGTTGCTCAATACGACCGCTGGACGGGTTTTCCTGATCTCTCCCTCGAGAGCGGGGTCAAAGGACACTAGCCAGACATCACCGCGATGCGGGGAGGGTTCAAGCCTCACGGCGGGATGGTTCGTCGGCGACGTCCCCGATCAGGCCCTCGGTCCAAGTTTCGGCTTCGGAGTCACGAGCCTCGTCGGCGGCCATAGCTGCATAACCAGCGCAGACATTGTGGCCGACTACGTGCGGGCGGGCAAGATCGTTCAGGAAGCGGCTGATTCGCCGACGCCCGATGGTGCGGTGCAAGCCCTCATAGACCTCAGCGTCAATGGTAATAGTGAGCTTCTTCAACATGATCGGCCTCTTACACGTATTAGAATACGTTTATACGCGCTGACATGCAATCGGCCCGGTCGTCGCTATTCTCACGTTAAGTGTGCCGCCGAAGCAGGAACAACGCCTGCTCGCCGAACAGGTTTGCCAGCCGGGGGAAACGACGCCAGGGAGCGCGGCGGCCGTCTTCGCCCGCGGCGAGCCAGCGCTCCACGGTGTAGCCCTCGATGGTGCAGAGGTCGAAGAAGTCGCGGATCGTGCAAGGGTGGATGTTGGGGGTCTCGAACCAGGTGCGGTCCCAGGTAGGGGTCACCGGCATGCGGCCGGTGGACAGCAGTTGCCAGCGCACCAGCCAATGACCGAAATTGGGGAAACTGACCACCGCACGCGTGGCGATGCGCAGCATCTGGCGCAGCACCTCGTGCGGGCGTTCGACGGCCTGCAGGGTGCGCGATAGCACGACATAATCGAAGCCGCTATCGGGGTAGTGCGCCAGGTCGGTGTCGGCATCTCCTTGCATCACCGGCAGGCCATGGGCGATGGCACGCGTGACCAACGCCATGTCGATCTCGATGCCGCGGGCGTCGCAGGCCTTTGTGGTGAACAGATGATCGATCAGCGTGCCGTCGCCACAGCCGATGTCCAGGACACGCGTGCCGGGCTCTATCATCTCCGCAATCAACGCAAGATCGACCCGCATGTTCTTGGCAACGAAGCGCACTTCGTTCATGGGGATGGTGTCCCGTAAGGCCAGAGGGCGCTGCCCCCTGGACCCCTGCCAAGGGCGAGCCCTTGGAACCCATCCGTTTGGTTTCGGAGGAAGAGGGCGCAACACAGACGTTGGCAATGCCTCGTTGCGCCCTCTTCCTCCGAAACCAGTCCGAGGGGTCCAGGGGCCTTGTCCCCTGGCAGGGGGTCTGGGGGGCAGCGCCCCCTGGCCTTACGGGACACGATCCTCACAACCGGGCGTGCGCGGCGCAGCCGGCGAGGAAGCCGGTGATCGTGCGATGCAGGTCGGGCTCGTCCAGCAGGAAGGCGTCATGGCCCTTGTCGGACTTGATTTCGACGAAGCTGACATTGGCGCCGGCCCGGTTCAGGGCGCGCGCGATGCCGCGGCTTTCGGCGGTGGGAAACAGCCAGTCGGAGGTGAACGAGATCAGGAGGAAGCGGGTCCGGGTGCCGCGGAACGCGTTGGCGAGGTCGTCGCCATGCTCGGCTGCCAGGTCGAAATAGTCCATGGCGCGGGTGATGGTGACGTAGGAGTTGGCATCGAAGCGGCGTACGAAGGTGCTGCCCTGGTGGTGTAAATAGCTTTCGACCTCGAACATTTCGCCGAACAGGGATATTGCTTCATCAGGTCGTTTAGGAGCGTTCTGCAAGCGGCGTCCGAACTTGCGGGTGAGCGCCTGCTCGGACAGGTAGGTGATGTGCGCGCACATGCGGGCCACCGCGAGACCGCGAGCAGGGACCGTTCCGGCCTGCCAGTAACGGCCGCCCTGCCAGTCCGGGTCGGCAAAGATGGCCTGCCGTCCGACCTCGTGGAATGCGATGTTCTGGGCGGAGTGATAAGCCGCACAGGCGATCGGCAGGGCGGCGAACACCGCATCTGGATACTCGGCAGCCCATTGCAGCACCTGCATGCCCCCCATCGACCCACCCATGACGGCGAACAGGCGATCGATGCCGAAATGGTCGATCAGGCGCTTCTGGGCGCGAACCATGTCGCGGATGGTGACAGGCGGAAAATCGGTGCCCCAACAAAGGGTGCCGGTGTGTTCACCGCCATCGTCGCGAGTGCTGCGGGGGCCAGTAGATCCCATGCAGCCGCCGAGGACGTTGGCACAGATGACGAAGAAGCGTGTGGTGTCCACCGCCCGGCCGGGGCCGACCACCTGGTCCCACCAGCCTTCCTTCCCGGTCACGGGGTGCGTTTCGGCCACGTACTGGTCGCCGGTAAGGGCGTGGCAGACAAGGATGGCGTTGGAGCGGGCGGCGTTCAGCGAGCCGTAGGTGCGATAGGCGACGGTGAGGTGCGGCAGCATCACGCCGCAATCCAGCATCATGCCGTCATCGAAGGTGACGTGCAGGTGCGGGATGTCGGTGAGCAGGGCTGTCTGGTCCATGGCCGGCGCAGTTACGCGCAGCGGGGGGCAGGCTGCAACCCGAAGGGCGAAATTTCCAGGCTTTGCCACGTGTACGGCTGCGCCCGCGAGGCCCGATGGCGAGAAAGGTTTGGTTTGCAGGTCAGCCTGGTTCGGCTATCTGTTCCCGCCTCATGCCCCAATCCGTCACGACCGCCGAAGAATCGCCGACACAGGATCACTGGCCCGGCGATCTCGGTGCATTGCGCGCCGAGATCGATCGGATCGACAGCGAGATCCAGGACCTGTTGATACGTCGGGCAGAGGTGGTCGGGCGTGTGGCGGCGACGAAGAGGAACGGGGTGGCGCTGCGGCCGGGGCGGGAAGCCGCAATCCTGCGGCGGCTGCTGGCGCGCCATCAAGGCCAGCTGCCGCGACAGACAGTGGTGCGTATCTGGCGCGAGTTGCTGGCGGGGACGACGGGGATGCAGGGCAGCTTCGTGGTGGCCGTACGGGAGACAGATCCGGGCAGCGGGTTCGTGGCGATGGCGCGGGAGCAGTTCGGTGCGCTGACGCCGATGCGCATACATGGGAGCGCCGCGCAGGCGATTGCAGATGTGAGCGCCGGGCGAGTCTCGGTGGCGGTGTTGCCGATCCCGTCGGAGACGGATGCGCCGCGGGATGCGTGGTGGACCGCGCTGTTGCAGAAGGAGCCACGGATTCACGTGGTAGGACGGCTGCCGTTCTGGACCCGCCGGCCCGAGGGGGCGCCGATGGCGCAGGCGTTTGTGGTGGCAGCGATCGCCCCGGACCCGAGCGGCAATGACCGGTCGCTGCTGGGGCTGGAACTGGACCCGGATCTGAGCCGGGCGCGGTTGGGCTCGGCGCTGGCTGCAGCAGGGTTGGAGCCGGGTAATGTGATTCTTCGCAGGGATGCGGGGGCGGCTCATGCGTTGGTGGAGGTGGCCGGTTTCGTCGCCGATGATGATCCGCGTCTGGCGAGATTGGGGGCGGTGTTGCGAACTCCGGTAGTGATCGGTGCCTATGCGGTGCCGGTCGGGACCGAAGCGTGACAGGGCCGCGGCCGCGTCCGGAAATACTGGGGATTTCGCCATATGTGGGCGGCGAATCCTCGGTGCCTGGCGTCAACCGTGTGTTCAAGCTCTCGTCCAACGAGGGGGCGTTTGGAGTTCCGCCGGGGGCCCAGGCTGCGTATGCGAAGGCGGCGGCCGAAATCTATCGGTACCCGGACGGAGATGCGCTGGAGCTGCGGCGGGCGATCGGGGCGCGGTTCGGGCTGGAGCCGGAGAGGATCGTCTGCGGGGCTGGGTCGGACGACCTGATCTATCAGCTATGCCTGGCGTACGGCGGACATGGGCGCGACATCATCATGTCCGCGCATGGGTTCGCGATCTATGAGATTGCCGGGACGTATGCGGGCAGCAGGGTGGTGAAGACGCCTGAGCGTGAACTGACGGCGGATGTGGATGCCATGCTGGCGGCAGTGTCGCCGGCGACGCGGCTGATGTTTTTAGCAAATCCTAACAATCCGACTGGCAGCATGCTGCCGTATCAGGAGGTGGCGCGGTTGCGGGCCGGGCTGCCGGAGGACGTGCTGCTGGTGCTGGATGCGGCCTATGCCGAGTATGTCGATCGGCCGGATTACGATCCTGGCGTGAAGCTGGTGAAGGCCGGCGACAATACGGTGATGACACGGACGTTCAGCAAGATTTTCGGGCTGGGCGGGATGCGGATCGGCTGGGCGTATGCGCCGGAGTCGGTGGTGGATGTGCTGAACCGGGTGCGGGCGCCGTTCAGCGTGACTCTGGCTTCCCAGGCGGCTGCGATCGCGGCTCTGGCGGAGGCGGGGTGGGTGGAGAAGGGTCGGGCGCATAACACGGAGTATCGGCCGAAACTTAAGGCGGGGTTGGAAGCGGCCGGCGTAAAGGTTTGGCCGAGCGAGGGAAATTTCGTGCTGGCCGATTTCGGGACGGCGGAGCGGGCGAACGCGGCCGATGCGTTCATGCGCCGGCGCGGGATCATTGCGCGGAAGGTCGGGGCGTACGGGCTGCGGGAGTGCTTGCGGATTACCGTGGGAACGGCGGAGGAGGTCTCGGCGGTGGTGGAGGCCGGCACGGGACTTCAGGTCGCATGGCTGAGCCGCTGTTCCGGCGGCTGGCGCTGATCGGCGTGGGGCTGATCGGCAGCTCTGTGGCCCGGGTGGCGCGGGAACGGGGGGATCTGGCGGGCGAAGTGGTGGCGAATGCGCGGTCCGTCGCTACGCTGGATCGGGTGACGGAGCTGGGCATCGTTGATCGGGTGGAGCGAGACCCGGCGCGCGCGGTGGAAGGCGCCGACTGCGTGATGCTGTGCGCGCCGGTGGGAGCGTTTGCCGAGCTGGCGGGAACGATCGCGCCGCATCTGAGCCCCGGATGCGTGCTGACGGATGTGGGGTCCACGAAGCAGTCGGTGATCCGGGACGTGGGACCGCTGGTGCCGGCGGGCGTGCATTTCGTGCCGGCACATCCATTGGCAGGAACCGAGTATTCGGGGCCCGATGCAGGGTTCGCGGAGCTATTCCTGGGGCGGTGGACGTTGTTGGTACCGCCTGTCGGGACCGACGAGGAAGCGGTTGAAAAAGTTGCGGAGTTATGGCGGCGCTGCGGGTCGATGGTGGAGCGCATGGAGCCGGGGCACCACGACAAGGTGCTGGCGATCGTTTCGCACTTGCCGCATCTGCTGGCGTTCACCATTTGCGGGACGGCAGACGACCTGGCGGATGAGAGCCGGTCGGAGGTGCTGCGGTTCGCGGCATCAGGGTTCCGGGACTTTACCCGGATCGCGGCATCGGACCCGACGATGTGGCGGGACATCTTCCTGAACAACCGGGAGGCGCTGCTGGAGATGCTGGCGCGCTTCATGGAGGACGCCCAGGCGATGGCTCGGGCAGTGCGGTGGGGGGATGCTAGCTATATCGAGGACAAGGTGGAGCGCGGGCGGAAAATCCGCCGCAGCCTGATCGAGCTTAAACAGGCGTAGCGCGGTTGTACAACGAGGCCGTTTGGGGCGCGCGCAGTTGTACAACGGGCCAGTTTGGGGCGCCGGCGGTTGTACAACAGACTAGTTTGGGGCTGGATCGGTTGTACAACCAGCGTTAGGGTTGCGGAAATAAATCGCCGGGAGAGCGCCATGTGGTGGCGTTGCGTCGGGCTGGCCTTGTGCCTGGTGGTGACTGGGCCGAGGGCCCGGGCAGCAAGTCCGTTGCTGGACGAGGCGGTCGGGCTGTCGGGAACGGCGATCTGGCTCGATTCCGGCGCTCCGGGGATGGTGCTGGGTGTGGTACGCGGTGACCAGAGCCTTGTTGTCGGATTTGGGACGGTGCGTCCGAAGGACGATCATCCGGACCTGGCGAACCCGGAGCCGGATGGGCGCACGCTGATCCGGCTGGGCTCGATTTCCAAGGCATTTGCGGGGGAGTTGCTGGCGAGCCTGGTGGTGGATGGGCGGGTGCGGTTGACCGATAAACTGGCGCAATACCTGCCCGGGGTGACGGTGCCGGCAGTTCAGGGGCGGGAGATCACGCTGCTGGATCTGGCGACGCACTCCGCGGGCCTGCCGCGGGAGATGGGATATGTGGCGGAGGGAGTGGCTCCCTTCACCTGGCCGACGCGGGCGGACCGGGCGGCGTGGCTGAGCAAGCAGACGCTGGGCTGGGCGCCGGGGACGGCGGCGGCTTACTCGAACGTGGGGTTCGATCTGCTGGGCGATGCGCTGGAAGGAGGGGCCGGGGTTTCGTATGCAACGTTGCTGCATGATCGGATCACCGGGCCGCTGGGGATGAATGATACGACATTGTCGCCGGATCCCGGGCAGTGCGCGCGGATGATGCTGGGGACAGGATTGGGGGCACCGGCCGGGCCGGTGTGCACGGCTACGGAGGCGACTCAGGCTTCGGGCGGGCTGTATTCGACGGGCGACGACATGGTGCTGTGGCTGCGGCATCTGCTGGCCGGCGGGTCGCCGGTACTGGCGATCGATCAGGCGGTGTATCGGATGCGGCAGGAGATGCCGGCGGCGATCGGGTTCGACGAGGCGGGGCCGATGGCGGGGCTGGGGCTACCGTGGGTGATGCAGGTGGCGCACGGGCCGGCACCGATGATGCTGGAGAAGAGCGGCGGTGGCGGTGGTTTCATGACTTATGTGGCGTTTGCGCCGGGGCGCGGGGCGGGCGTGTTCGTGGCGGTGGACCGGGTGAATTTCGGGATGTTCTTCGCGATGGTGGGGGGAGCGAACCAGATTCTGACCAACCTGGTGACGCGGTAGGGAGCGGGGACAAGGAGATGCCGGGCCGTTGATCCGCGTCCTTGCGGCGAACTACGGGTACGCTGTCCTGGCGCCGGCGGGGTTGAGCTGGACATGACCAGCGGTCTTGAGGAACCAGACGTGAACGAATGGGTGTAGCGGCCATGAGCACGAGAGCTGCAGCCGCGCAGCGGCTGGGGAGAAAGTCCTGAGCGAACCGGCGAGGAACAACAGGATCAGTGACCGGAACGGGGCGACGGAAACCGGTGACACCAAGCCATCTTCGACACTTGCGTCGGACGAACTTCCAACGCGGCCGCTTGGCCGGGTCCTGTCCGGCCCAGAATTCTGGGCGCTGATGGAGAAGTGGCGCGTGCCGGATGCCATGGCGCTGGAAATGATCGCGTTTCCGGGGAAGCCCGGCGCATCGGGTACGCGGCCCAGGTTCAAATTCACGACGCGCCAACAGCGGATTACGTCCTACCTGCGCGAGATCGACGCTGCCCTTTCCGCTGTCGGCAAGGATCCGGCCTGGTTGCGGAGAAGGGTAAAAAGTGCACCTTTCAGCCAGCGGACACCAATCGAGCATATGGTTGCGTATGGGACGGATGGCCTGGCCGACGTGCTGCGGCAATTGAGCCGGATGGCGATGAACGCGGCTTTGGCGCGATAGCAGCCGCCACCGGTCATCCATGAGCGGAGCGAGCCACGAATTATCGCTTCAGCGTTACCTGCCGGAGGAGTCGGCGGACACCCGGTCCGACGATGGGAGCCAATCGGGATCGGCGATCAGCCGAGCGCCACGCCCATAGGTCAACCAGGCCCAAGCCCACTCCACGTACACAATAATGCGGTTGCGGAAGCCGACCAGGAGCAGCAGATGCACCGCGCTCCAGAGGATCCAGGCGATGAAGCCGGTCAGCGTCAACCCCGGCAACTGCGCCACGGCCGCGGAGCGGCCGAGGATCGCGAGCATGCCTGCATCGTGATAGACGAACGGGCGGGGCACCGGACGCCGCATAACGCGGGCACGGATCACGCGGGCCACATAGCGGCCCTGCTGTTTGGCGACCGGCGCCAATGCCGGAAGCGGGCGGCCATGCTGTTCCTGTAGCGCCACGTCGCCGATGGCGAATATTTCCTGATGTCCTTCCAGGGTGCAATCCGTGCCGACTGGTAACAGTCCCCGTCGCGCCGGCGAAACACCGAGCCACCGTGCGGCTTGAGTCGCTTCTGTTCCGGCCGCCCATAGTACGTTCGCCGCCTGGATGCGGTGTCCCGCTACGTCGATGCCATCTGCGTCGAGCTCATCGGCAGAGGTATTGGTGCGCACCTCGACCCCCAGCCGACCGAGCTTGTTGCGCGCATAACGCGAGAGCCATTGCGAAAATCCGGCCAGGATTTCCGGACCCGCTTCGCACAGCACGACCCGGGCAGCGGTTGGATCGATATGACGGAAATCACGCGCGAGCGTATAATGCGCCAGTTCCGAAATGGCCCCGGCCAACTCCACGCCGGTCGGACCGCCGCCGACGATTACGAATGTCAGCAGGCGGCGAATCTGCTCGGGGTCCGTGCAGCTTTCCGCGCGTTCGAAGGCCCGCAGCAGGCGATCCCGTATTTCGTCGGCATCCTGCAGGGTTTTGAGCGCGCAGGAATGCCTGGCCCATTCGTCGTGGCCGAACCAAGAATAAACGGAGCCGGTGGCGATCACGAGCGTGTCGTACGGGACCTTTGTGCGTGCCCGCTACAGAGACGTGGCGCGCGGTGGTGTCGATGCCGTCCACTTCGCCCATCAGCACGGTGACGTTGCGCTGTCGGCGGAATATTGCGCGGATAGGCATCGCGATGTCGGCCGGCGACAGGGCAGCGGTCGCCACCTGATACAGCAGGGGCTGGAACAGGTGATAGTTGTGACGATCGATAACGGTTATGTTTACGGGTACTCTGCGCAAGCCTTTGACGACATTCAGTCCGCCGAAGCCTGCGCCGAGAACCACCACCCGCGGATGTGCCATGATACCCCGTCCCATAAACGGCGGCGATAGTAGCCAGGTTCCGCAGTCGGCCGCCTGGTCAGCGTGACAAAGGGCGGCGGCGGGGCTGCTGGCGGGCCTTGCGATGGGCGGTGTCGATTGCCTCGCGGGCCCAGATGAGCATGGTGTCTGGTAGGTCGTAGAGGCTGTCGGGGACGGCGTAGTAGGTCTCGATTGAGACTTCACGGCCGGAACGGGTGTAGCGGAAAGGACCGCTTCCGGCTTCGGTGAAGCGCGCGCGGGTGCGCTCGTCCACGCGGAAATACATCGTGTCGTCGGATAGCAGTGCGAACATGATGCCGTCGCGCATGAGGCCGGTGCCCCCGAACAGGCGTTTCGCAATGGGATGCAGGGGGCTTAGCAGATCGAGGATGAAAGCCTGGTATCGGCGCCGACGGGCATGATGTCGAGGATGTCCGCTGATCTCGCAAGTCGCAAGTTCCCGGTTTTGTCCCACCCCTTGATGACCTGGCCGTCTTGCATGAACGGGCCGGACAGGCTGTGGCAAAACATAGCGCCATTGAAAGTGAAGTCAGCCGCTGCGACGGACCGGCCACGGATTGCGGCGACGATGGAGCCTTGACCAACATGTCAGGGGGATTGCCGGGCGCGCCCGCGTTTCGAAAGTGTTCAGGCGGATTGGCGGGTGAGCAGATCGAGGATGAAGGCCGGATTTTGGCACCGACGGGCATGGGAGGGGTCGCGGGCGCATCGCCGGAAATAGGTGTTGCAAGGCCGAACCGTCTACCTTAGGCAATGTTACGAGGAGAGTTGCCTGAGGAATTCCTCTACAGGAACTAATCCGCAGCGGGGATATCGGATGAAGCTGGCGTTTCTGCTGATCGCGTCGTTTGGGCTGCTGGCCGGTTGTGGCGTTACCGATTTTGTTGCAAAGCAAAACCAATGGAACCAGCAAAACGGGTTGGGCGGCATGAATCCCGGCCCGGTCATGACCGGTGGATCAAGTGCCAGCGCGCAGCAGGAGGAGGAAACCCAGCGCAACATCAAGCGAGGCGAGGACGTCGAAAACGCGGAGGCCGCCAAGGCCGGCCTTGGTCCGTCGCCGACGGCAGAAATGAACTGCGCGACGTCGAGCAGTTCGTCGGGGAGTCCCAACAACATGACCACTACGTCGCACACGAACTGCCACAACTGACGAGACGGGGGCTTGCGCGCACTGGATGAGGTCGATGACGGATCACCTGAACGGAAGGGCGGCATGAAAGCGATTTTGTGCCTGGCGTTTTGCGCCGTGGTGCTGCTGGCCGGTTGCGGGCCCACGCCGGAGGAGCAGCGCGCGATGGATCAGCAGAAATGTTACGGATTTGGGTATGCGCCGGGCAGCCTGCCGTTTGCCAACTGCATGATGACGGTGACGCAGCAGCGTGACGCGCAGGATGCCGCCGACCGGCGGGCCGCGGCCGACCGCGATGCGGCCAACCAGCGCGCGCAGGCGGCTTCCCAGGCCGCAAAAGACCGGGCCGATCAAGATGCGTGGGACAAGAGGACGGGACAGGGGAAGTACTCTTCCTCGTCCGGTGGATCGCCGTCGTCCTCGTCCTCATCGTCGTCTTCGGTGTTCGGGACGAATCCGGTGGATCAGATCAACAACTCTATCCAGAGTGACATGAACAAGATGCAGGGCTACGGGAACTGAGCGTTGCCACCGCCGGAAGGCGGGCGTCGTTTCTGATTATTGCGGCTTCGAGCGGGTGAGCAGGCGGCCGGCGCGGGCCGGGGTGGCGCCGTGGTTGCGGACGAAAGCTGATTGGCCGTTGATCCAGGTTTCCAGGATGCCTTCGGCCGGTTTGGTCGGGTGGGTGAAGTCGGCGGCGTCGCGGACGGTGGCGGGATCGAACAGGACGAGGTCGGCGTGGGCGCCGGGGCGGATCACGCCGCGATCGCGCAGGCCGAAGACATCGGCGGTGCGGCCGGTCATTTTGTGAACGGCCTGTTCCAGGCTGAACAGTTTGAGATCGCGGGCGTAGTGGCCGAGCACGCGCGGGAAGGTGCCCCACAGGCGCGGGTGCGGGAAGGCGTCATGCGGCAGGCCGTCGCTGCCGATCATTGATAGCGGGTGGGACATGATGCGGCGGACGTCGGCTTCGTCCATCTGGAAGAAGATGGCGCCGGCGGGAAGCAGACGCTCGGCGGCGTCGTGCGCCGACAATTTCCATTCGGCGGCGATGTCGTCCAGCATGCGGCCGGCGTAGTTCGGGATGCGGGACGGACCAGGTGATTTGCACTGGAACGTCGGGGCGGAGCCTGGATGGCATCAGCACGGTCGAGCCGGCGGCGTAGGGGTAGATGTCGAAGTCCACGCGCTGCGTGCGGGCGGCTGATTCGATGCGCGGCAGGGTTTCGGTCGAGCGGCCATAGTTTTCGGGCATGGCGCATTTGTGGTGGCTGATCACCACGGGGGCGTTGACCGCGCGGCCGATCTTCAGGGTCTCCTCGATGGAAGTCGAGGACGCCGTCGGCCTCGTTGCGCATGTGGGTGACGTAGAGGCCGCCGGCTGCGCGCAGGGCTTCGGCGACGGCGATGACTTCCTCGGTGGGGGCCATCATGTTGGGTGGGTAATAGAGGCCGGTGGAGAAACCGGAAGCGCCTTGCGCCAGGGCGTCGGCCAGGCGGCGGCGCATGTGCTCCGATTCCTTGTCGGTGGCAGGGCGCTGGGTGTCGCCACCCATTGCTTCCACGCGCAACGACATGTGGCCGATCAGCGCCACGGTGTTCACCGGAGACGGGTCGCGGGCGAGGCGGTCGGCGTACTCGCCGAAACTGTCGAAGGTCCACCAGCTTTCGTCGCCGAGCAGGTCGAGCGGCGGGATCGGGCGGGAGCGCATGCGCACGGGCGAGAGGCTGATGCCGCAGTTGCCGACCACCACGGTGGTGACGCCCTGCGACATCTTGCACAGCATGCATTCGGGGCCGCACAGCACGGCACGGTCGTCGTGGGTGTGGGCGTCGATGAAGCCGGGCGCGACGGCGTGGCCGGTGGCGATGACCTCCCGTTCGGCGGTGGTGGCGCCGAGGTCGCCGACCGCGCTGATGCGATCGCCGGTGACGGCGAGATCGGCGGTGAAGCGCGGAGCGCCGGTGCCGTCGAAGATGGTGGCGTCGCGGATGATCAGGTCACAGCGCAGGGACATGCCGGGTTCCTTGTTCACGCCTGCAAGGCGAGCCGATTGCCGAACAGGTAGCTGCTGGGGTGCATGGAGAAGCCGAGCACCTTGTCGCTGAAGAAGGTGAAGTTGTTGCGCCAGAGTGGTTGGGCGATCGGGCCGTCTTCGTGCATGATCTGCTCCAGGCGCGACATGACCTGCCGGCGCTTGTCAAGGTCGAGCGTGCCGCCGGCCTGCACCAGCAGATCGTCGAATTCCTTGTTGGAGTAGCCGCTTTCGTTCCAGGCGGCACCGCTGCGGTAGCCGAGTTCCAGCACCATGAGGCCGAGCGGGCGATGGTACCAGATGGTGCAGCCGAACGGCACCTTGGTCCATACGTCCCAGTATTCGGCGCCGGGCATGACGTTGAGATTCACGTTCACGCCGATGGCCTTCCACTGCTCGATGGCGGCCTGGCACTCGGCGGCGTTCCATTGCGGATCGGCGGGGACGTAGAGGGTGGTGCTGAACCCGTTCGGGTGGCCGGCGTCGGCGAGCAGTTTCCTGGCGGCGGCGACGTCCTGTCCCATCGGCGCGACCTGGCCGTAATCGGGCTGCGCCGGGGAGACATGGGTATGATCGCCGGGCTGGCCGAGGCCGCGAAGGGCGACTTCCATCACCTGGGGGCTGTTCAGCCCCAGGCGCATCGCCTTGCGCACGCGCGGGTCGTCGAACGGTTTCTCGGTGACCTTCATGCGCAGGACGGCGGTTTCGGCGGTGGGGATCTGGTACAGCTTCAGGCCGGGGAGGGCCTTCAGCGCGGCATATTGCAGCGGATCGGCGCTAACGAGACCGTGGACCTGCTGCGATGCCAGGGCGGAGATGGAGGCGGCGGGATCGTCGCCCATATCGACGAATTCGAGCTGATCGAGGAAGGCCGGATCGCCCCAATAGCCGGCACGTGATTTCAGGCGGGCCGATTTGCCGATGTCGAAGCCGGTCAGCTCGAACGGTCCAGTGCCCTGCGAACCGACGGCGAAGACGCCGTTCTCTTCCGGGTAGAGCATGGCGGCGGGATAGTGGAACAGATGCTCGGGCACGGAGACCTGCGGCGTTTTGCAGTTCAGCCGGACGGTATGATCATCGACCTTCTCGATTGCGTTGGCGTCCCACAGGACCAGCGTGGTCTTGGGCTTGCCCTTGGCGTCGACACCATCCGATTTTTCCTGCAACAAATAGCCGGCGACCAGCCCGGCGAAGGACGAACCGGTTGCCGGGTCGCACAGATTCTTGAGGTTCCAAACGACATGATCGGCGGTGAAGTCCTGTCCGTTGCGCCATTTCACGCCCTTGCGGACGGACAGGGTCCAGGTCTTCAGGTCGGGGCTGACGGACCAGGAGTCGAGGAGATAGGGATGGGTGACGTTACGCTCGTCGGTGAAGGTGAGGTACTCGACGACCTGGCGGCTGACGTTGCTGTCGTAGGCGCCCCATGAATAGGTATGGGGAGTCTTGATGTCCTTGACGCGGTTGCCGACACGCAAGGTGCCACCCTTGGGCATGGTCTGGGCGCGGGCGCTGCGGGTCGGGGCCGTGCCGCCGGCAAACGCATAGGCGGCGGGGGCGGCCAGTCCCAGCAGGGTGGCGTAGCGCAGGAATTCGCGCCGATCGATGCGGCCTTCGGCGAACTGACGCTTGACCAGGTCGATGTTCGGATTGGGTTTGTTGGGGGCCATGATGGGTGTCTCCCTGTAGGTCATTTCGTTATCGGCGGGTTCGTTTCTTTGTTTGTGAAAGGTCCGGTGTT
This sequence comes from uncultured Pseudomonadota bacterium, assembly GCA_963810715.1. Lineage (GTDB taxonomy): Bacteria > Pseudomonadota > Alphaproteobacteria > Acetobacterales > Acetobacteraceae > DATDIC01. Next base: position 736,286 of record CAWEOZ010000013.1, read on the forward strand.
CGGGTGAGGGAGGGTTTGGATTCCCGCTTTCGCGGGAATGACGGGGTGGAATCAGCTCAGTTCGCGGCGGACGATGGCGGCGCCAGCCGCGAGGGCCTTCAGCTTGCCGAAGGCGGTGGCACGCGGCAGGTATTTCATGCCGCAGTCGGGGGCAGGAACAAGCCGATCCGGTGAGACGTAGCGCAGGCCGGCGCGGATGCGGTCGGCGATCGTTTCATCGGATTCCACATCGGTGCTGCCGAGGTCGAGCACGCCCAGCAGGATCGTCTTGCCGGACAGATCGCGCAGCACACCGAGATCGAGCTTGGGCTGGGCGGCTTCGATGGAGATCTGGCGGGCGGCGCAATCGGCAAGCTGGGGCAGGAAGCTGTACGCGGTCGGCTTTTCCTGCACCACCGCGGCGTAGCCGAAGCAGAGATGCACGATGGTGGGACCCTCGATCCCTTCCAGCGCGCGGTTGATCGCGGCGATGCCCCAGTCGGTCGCTTTCTCGGGCGAGGTGCGCACCCAGGGTTCGTCGAGCTGCAGCACATCCACGCCGGCGGCTTTCAGGTCGCGCAGCTCGGCGTTGACGGCGACGGCATAGTCCATCGCCAGCTCCGCCTCGTCGCGATAGAACGCGTTCTGCGCCTGCTGCGACAAGGTGAACGGGCCGGGCAGCGTGATCTTGGTCGGGCGATCGGTGTTGCGCTGCAGAAATTCGGCGTTGCGCACTTCCACCGGGCGGGTGCGGCGAATACGGCCGGTGACGCGAGGGACCGGGATGACGCGGCCGGTGCTGCGAATCTGACCGGGATGATCGGCGTCCACGCCCTCCAGCGCCAGGGCGAAGCGGTTGGAGTAGCTCTCGCGCCGTATCTCACCATCGGTGACGATGTCGATGCCGGCACGCTCCATGTCGCGGATGGCGAGAATCGTGGCGTCGTCCTGGGCGGCTTCCAGCCACTGGTCGGGGATGCGCCAGATATCGTGCGCGTGGGTGCGCGGCACGCCATGCGCTTGCAAGGTGGAGCGATCGACCAGCCAGTCTGGCTGCGGATAGCTGCCGACAACGGTGGTGGGCAGCAGGTGCGTGGGGTAGGTCATGGCGGGTCCGATACTTCAGTGCAGATGCCGCGCCCAGAGCGCGAAGATCTTGTCCCAGGTCGCCTCGGCGGCGAGCGGGTCGTAGGTCTGCCGTTCCGCGAAGCAGAAGCCGTGATGCGTGCCGGGATAGATTTCCAGCGTGTGCGTCATGCCGGCGGATTGAAGTGCGGACTTGAGCGTTGGGATGACGTTTGCCGGGACCGACTGGTCATGCTCGGCGAAGGCGTAATAAAGCTCACCCTGCACATCCTTGAGCAGCTTGTGCGGCGAGTTGTCTTCCTCGGTGACGACGCCGACGCCGTAGAGCGAGGCTGCGGCGCGCATGCGATGGGGGAACTTCGCGGCGACGGCGGTGATGTAGCGCCCGCTCATGCAATGGCCGACGCAGCCGACCGGGCCGGATTTGACGCCGTCCTGCGCATCGAGGAAGGCGAGCATGGCTGCGGTGTCGTCGTTGACCTGCTCGATGGAAAGGCTGTTCATCGAGGCGCGGATGACGGCGGACATGGCGTCGTTGCGGCGGGGGATGTCGAAGCGGACGGTGCCGAGGCGGTAATACATGTCGGGAAGCAGGCAGGCGTAGCCGTGCTTGGCAATTCGCCGGCACATATTGCGCAGCTCTTCGCGGATGCCTGGCGCATCCATGTAGAAGATGATGCCGGGGTGACTGCCGGAGCCGTCAGGCCTCGACAGGAAGCTGGGCATCCGGCCGTGCTTGGTCGTGACGATCACGTCCTGTTCGATCATGTCCGGTTCCCCTCTGTTCGCGGCGTCGCAGACGGATATACCCGACTTCCGCAAGAAGTCGGGTGAGTTTTGATTTCGCGCGCAGCCGCCACACCAACCCTGCGCGCGTTATACCCAGAATCCTGCGGATTTAGTGTATAACATGACCAGTGAGGGCAATCTATCCGGCCGGGCGCGTTGCGGGTAGCCTGTCGGTGTAGGCGGGAGGAACGTGTGGGCAAGATCAATGGCGCCACCCTGATGGCGCGCAGCCTGAAGCAGCAGGGCGTAGAGTACATGTTCGGGATCGTCGGGTTTCCGGTGGGCCCGATCGCCGTGGCCGCGCAGGAAGCCGGGATCACTTATATCGGCATGCGCAACGAGCAGTCCGCCTCGTACGCCGCGCAGGCGGCCGGGTATCTGACCGGACGTCCGGGCGCCTGCCTGGTGGTTTCAGGCCCCGGCGTGGTGCATGGCCTCGCCGGGCTGGCAAATGCGCAGCAGAATTGCTGGCCGATGATCTTGATCGGCGGTGCCTCCGCCACGCACCAGAACGCGATGGGGGCGTTCCAGGAGGAGCGGCAGGTGCAGATCGCGTCGCCGTTCTGCAAGTTCGCCCATGCGGTCGAGCATGTGCACCGCATTCCGTTCTATGTGGAGCTGGCGGTGCGGCAATCGATCTATGGGCGTCCGGGCGCGCTGCTACCTGGATATGCCGGATGACATCATCCTGGGCGAGGTGGAGGAGGAGAAGGTCGTTGCGGCGGCAACGGTGAAGGACCCGCCGCGCATGCAGGCGATGCCGGAGGATATCGATAGCGCGCTGAACGCGCTGGAATCGGCGGAACGGCCGCTGGTGATCGTGGGCAAGGGCATGGCGTGGTCGCGCGCGGAGGATGAGGTGCGCGCGTTCATCGAGCGCACGCAACTGCCGTTCCTGGCGTCGCCGATGGGCAAGGGCGTGCTGGACGATACGCACCCGTTATCGGTGGGTGCGGCACGGAGCCATGCGCTGCAGCAGGCCGATGTGATCCTGCTGATGGGCGCGCGGCTGAACTGGATCATGCATTTCGGGCTGCCGCCGCGGTTCGGGAAGAACGTGCGGATCGTGCAGCTTGATATCGCGGCGGAGGCGATCGGCAACAACGTGCCGGCGGAGGTTGCGCTGGTGGGTGACGGGAAGGCGATCGTCGGGCAACTGAACAAGGCGCTGGAGAGCCGGCAATGGTTCTATCCGGCGGATACGCGCGTGGCGCGCGGCGATCGCGCGAGAAGGCGGCGGAGAACGCCCGGCAGATCCAGCCGATGATCGAGGATGAACTCGGCACCGACAAATTATTACCGCGCGCTCAAGGATATCCGCGCATGGGTGCCGGACAACGCGGTGATCGTCGGTGAGGGCGCCAACACGATGGATATCGGGCGGACGCAACTTCCCAATGCGCGTCCGACGGTTGCGGCTGGATGCCGGCAGCTACGGCACGATGGGGGTCGGGATGGGCTTCGCCATCGCCGCCGCGGTGGTGCATCCGGATCGGCCGATCATCTCCGTGTCCGGCGATTCCGCGATCGGGTTTTCCGGGATGGAGATGGAGACGGCGTGCCGGCACCGGCTGCCGATCAAGGTGGTGGTGCTGAACAATGGCGGCATCGGCAGCGGCATCGCCGAATTCCCGAAGGACGCGCCGCTGCCGCCGCGCGTGCTGACGATCGGTGCCCGATATGACCTGATGATGGAGGCGTTCGGCGGACGCGGCTTCTATGTCGAGGACCCGCGTGACCTGCGCCGGGCATTGGCCGAGGCGATGGAATTTGACGGGCCGGCGCTGGTCAATGTGAGGCTGCATCACGCGGCGGGGCGCAAGCCGCAGCAGTTCGGGTGGCACACGAGTTAACAGACGTCAGCCGCATGCTGAGGGAGTGAGACGAATGAGCGGTTCTATTGCTCGTCCCCGCTACCGGGGGGTGTTTCCGGTCGTTCCCACCATTTTCGACGAGCAGGGTGCGTTGGATCTGCCGGGGCAGCGGCGGGCAGTCGATTTCATGATCAACGCGGGATCGAACGGGCTGGCGATCCTGGCGAATTATTCGGAGCAGTTTGTGCTTTCGGACGAGGAGCGCGAGAGGCTGACCGGCGATATCCTGCGGCACGTTGCAGGACGTGTGCCGGTGATCGTGACGACGACGCATTTCAGCTCCCGCGTGTGCGCCGAGCGGAGCCGGCGGGCACAGGATTCTGGGTGCGGCGATGGTGATGGCGATGCCGCCGTATCACGGCGCCACCATTCGCGTCACCGAGCCGGCAATATTCGAATTCTTCCGTGTGGTTTCGGATGCGATTACCGTGCCTATCATGATCCAGGACGCGCCGGTGAGCGGAACACCGCTGTCGGCCGCGCTGCTGGCGCGGATGGCGCGGGAGATCGCCCAGGTGGCGTATTTCAAGATCGAATCGGCGGGCGCGGCGGCCAAGCTGCGCGAGCTGATCCGGGAGGGCGGTGAGGCGGTGGAGGGGCCGTGGGACGGCGAGGAGGGCATCACGCTGATGGCCGATCTGGATGCAGGCGCGAACGGCAGCATGACCGGCGGTGGTTATCCCGATGCGTTCCGGCGCATCCTGGACGATCACGCGGCGGGGCGGCGCGATGCGGCGGTGGCCGGGTACGAGCGGTGGCTGCCGCTGATCAACTACGAGAACAGGCAGTGCGGCTTATTGGCGTGCAAGGCGCTGATGAAAGAGGGCGGGGTGATCGCCTGCGATACGCCGAGGGCTCCGCTGGTGCCGCTGCATCCGGTCGCGCGGGCAGGGCTGATCGAGATCGCACGGCGGCTGGACCCGGTGGTGCTGCACTGGGGGCGGTGATCCGGCCCGCGGCGGGGTGGAGATGTCCGCCGCGTTCGTGCTTACAGGTCGAAGGCGCGGCTGAATGCGTCGGCGGCGGAGGGCTGCTTCCAGGGTGTCGGGCCGTCGGGCGCGGAAAAGGCGCGCAGCAGCGGGACATTGTGCAGGGTGAGTTTGTAGCCGTGTGTCTCCACGCCCAGCTCCCGCAATGAGGCCAAGGCGCGCGACAGACTTTCCTGCCCGCAGCCCAGTTTTCCGGCCAGTAGACTCTTGCGGAATGGCAGGCGGACCTCGGCGGTGCCCGCGTCGGGATTTTTGGCAAGCGACAGCAGGTAGCAGCCGAGGCGCTGGGCGATCTTGCGGACCTTGAGGTCCACGATCTGCCGGTTCGCGGCGGCGATATCCACCGAGGCGGCCCGCAGGAAGGTGCCCGCAAGCGCCGGATATGTCGCCGTAAGGGCACGGAGCGGCGCGGCCTGGATCGCCATGATGGCGGACTGTGTCAGGGTTTGTGCGCTGATCGGACAGGTCTGACCCAGGATGGCGCTGGCGAGCGTGATTCCGGCAATCGGTTCGACGATGTCGATGATGGCCGGATCGCCCTGCGGTCCTGCCTGGCTCAACGCGACCTGTCCGTTCAGGAGCCAGTGCACCAACGCCGGCGTGACGCCCTGGCGGCAGAAGATCGTATCGGCTGTCAGTTCGATAACGCGACTAATCCCGGCGACCTGCGCGAGCAGGGCGCTATCGAGAGACTCGATTCCCGGAAAGATGGCAATCAGCCAATCCAGAAGCTGCATGTCGGTACCCCGCGCCCCGCGTTGATCGAGGTGGTTCTGTTACGAACAGCTTGCTTGTAGCGCGGGGGACCCAAGAACACAATTCCTACCGTGACCGTACCAGCCGGTTACGGTTTCTTACGATGATCGCCCCGATGATCAGAAGATAGGCGGCGATGCGGGCAAGATAGACCCAGGATCTCGATTCGTCGGAAATATCCACCAGCGCGCTGAACGGCGGCAGCATCAACAGCCAGAAGGCACCGGCGAAGGCGAGGAACAGCCGATCCCCCGAGCGGACCCACAGGCGCAGGAAACCAACCCCGCACAGGGCAAACCCGAATGCGATTGCACCTGACATGAACAGCAACGTGTTTTCGAACACTATTCCGGTTCCCATATGAAACCGTACAGCATGACGGCCACGCCGGCCAGGGCCATGATACCCCGATAGAGGCGCAGATCGACGTTTGGCAGCATCACCACGTCGACGAACAACAGCAGATTGTTCAGGCTAAGGAAAACGAAGCAGAGGGCGCCGCACAGCAGCAACAGCCGCCGCGACCGGTAATAGCCGCGGATCAAAAGCGCCATGCAGGCGAGGCTCGTAAGCAGGCTGACGATATATACCGTTTCGGTGAAGACCCACATCGAGGTCTCAGCGATGATGCGGCTAGCGGTGCAGCGCGGCTGAGATCACGCTCAGCCGGACTGCTAGAGGATTCCACCTCATCCGTGAGCGCAACCTGCGTGCTCTCAAGATTGGATCAGCCGGTCGCCATCCCTGGTCGGAGCATGCTAGCGCAGCGGCGAGAAGGCGGCTGGGACGACCAGCATGTTCTCCTGCTTCACCATGCTGCCAGGTGGCGAGCCTTTCGGCGGCCACACGCCGCTTTCCACTGCGTGGGCGCGAATGCGAGCGCGTTCGGCGGCGTCCTTGTAGGCCCAGATGTGCACCCATTTGTTCAAGGCGCCGAACTCGGAATACCAGCAGCCGACCAACGGCGACAGTTTCACGCGTTCCCCGATCGCGGCGCTCCAGCGCTCGATCTGTCCCGGGAATGGCGCCGGGTGCGAGCGTGTAGCTGCGGATCTCGTATAGCTCCGCCGAGTTGGCGCGGTTCGATCGGCGGCGAGAAGGGCGTGGGGATGTAGATCTCGCTTTGCAGCGACACGCAGAATTCGCCGATCTTCGGTGGCCACTGGCCGGTCTTGGCAGCTTCGGCGCGGATGCGCATGCGTTCTTCAAGAGTTTCGTACTGCCAGACATGGATGACACGGTTCAGCGGGCCGACCTCGGTGTGCCAGAAGGCGCCGAGCGGGGAAAACTTCGTACGCACGTGCAGAGCCTCGCCGAAGCGCTTCTCCACCTCTGGCACGGTTCCCGGCCGCACGTCGTAGCTGCGCATTTCAATGATCATCGGCGTGTCCTCCGCGATTGTTCGATCGACGGTAAGCATATGACAGCGCGCGTCAACCCGTCGGATTCAACAGGTGGCAGGCCACGTGGTGACCGGGCGACGGTTCGGTGAGCAGAGGTTCCTGCTCGCGGCAGACCGGCATGACGTACGGGCAGCGGGTGTGGAACCGGCAGCCGGAGGGCGGATGCAGCGCACTGGGGATGTCGCCGGACAGGCGGGCGCGGGCGGCGCGCCGCTGCACGCGATCCGCCGGGTGCATTGCCGGCACCGCGGCGATCAGCGCCTGCGTGTAAGGATGCAGCGGCGATGCATAGAGCGTGTGCTTGTCGGCCGTCTCGACGATCTTGCCGAGATACATCACCGCGACGCGGGTGGCGATGTGCTTCACCACGCCGAGATCGTGGGCGATGAAAAGATAGGTCAGGCCGAGCTCACGCTGCAGATCGACCAGCAGGTTGACGATCTGCGCCTGCACCGAGACATCGAGCGCCGAGACGGGCTCGTCGCAGACGACGAAGCTGGGGCGCAGCGCGAGCGCGCGGCCGATGCCGATGCGCTGACGCTGGCCGCCGGAAAATTCGTGCGGGTAGCGCTCGCGCACACGCACCGGCAGGCCGACAAGGTCCAGCATGCGGGCGACCGCTCTGCCGTGCATCGGCGCCGCCGGCACCGTGGATTTGCAGCGGCTCGGCGATGATCTGCTCCACCGACATGCGCGGGTTCAAGGCGCCATAGGGGTCCTGGAAGATGATCTGCATGGCGCGACGTTTTTCGCGCAGCGCTTTGCCGCCGAGCGTGGTGATGTCTTCGCCGTCGAAGCGGATGGCGCCGGCGGTGGGTTCGATCAGCCGGATCAGCAACCGGCCGAGGGTGGATTTGCCGCAACCTGAATTCGCCGACCAGTGCCAGCGTTTCGCCGCGGGTGATGGCGATCGAAACCTCATCGACCGCGCGCAATGCGAGTTGGTGTCGTCGCAGCAGGGAGCCGGCCTGCACCGGGTAATGCTTGGACAGGCCGCGTGGCCTCGACCAGCGGCGTCATGCGCCGATCAGTTCCGGCAGGCGGATGCAGGCGGCTGCATGGTCCAGGCCACTCGGGCGACCCGGTCCCGGACTGCCCGGCTCGACCGGACCGCCCGGTTCGACCGGACCGCCCGGTTCGAGCACGGGGATCGCGTCGCCGCAGGCTGGGAGGGCGTGCGGGCAGCGCGGCGCAAAACGGCAGCCGGGCGGGCGGTGGCGAGGATCGGGCAAGGTGCCGGGGATGGCGAGAAGACGCTCGCGCGCATCGGCCATGGACGGCACGCAGGCGAGCAGCCCGCGCGTGTAGGGATGCAGCGGCCGGTCGAACAGCAGGCCGACGGGGGACTGTTCCACGATGCGGCCGGCGTACATCACCAGCACGCGGTCGGCGGTTTCCGCCACGACGCCCATGTTGTGGGTGATGATGATGATCGCCATGCCGAGCTCGTCGCGCAGATCGAGCAGCAGGTCGAGAATTTGCGCCTGGATGGTGACGTCGAGCGCGGTGGTGGGCTCGTCGGCGATCAGCAGGCGCGGGCGGCAGGCCAGCGCCATCGCGATCATCACCCGCTGGCGCTGCCCACCGGAGAGCTGGTGCGGATAATCGTCCATGCGACGGGCGGCGGAGGGGATGCCGACCTTCTCCAGCATTTCCAGGGCGCGGGCGCGCAAGGCGGCTGGACCGAGGCGTTCGTGCGCGCGGATGGTCTCGGTGATCTGGTTGCCGATGGTGAAGACCGGATTGAGCGAGGTCATCGGCTCCTGGAAGATCATCGCCATGCCGGGGCCGCGCAGGCGCTGCATCCGCGACTCCGAGAGCCGGGTGATGGCGTCGCCGCGGAAGCGCACCTCGCCGGCGACGACGCGGGCGGGCGGGCGGGGCAGGAGGCCCATGATGGTGAGCGCGGTGACGCTCTTGCCGCTGCCGGATTCGCCGACGATGCCGAGGATCTCGCCTTCATTCACCGAGAAGGTGATATCCTCGATGGCGTTGATCTCACCGCTCGCGGTGGCGAAGGCGGTGGTGAGATTGGTGACTTCGAGGAGGCTCATGCGGCGGGTTCGGGAGGTGGGAAGAAAGGAAAGATTCACCGCAGAGACGCAGAGACGCAGAGGAGGCAATGAGATTGTTGACAGCGTGCCTCCGTGCCTCGGCGTCGTCGGTGGTAGAAGCTTTTGGATCACTGCTGGATCCGCAGCCGGGGGTCGAGCACGTCGCGCAGCCCGTCGCCCAGCATGTTGAGGCCGAGCACGGTGATCATCAGGGCGGCGCCGGGAATGGCGATGATCCAGGGCGCGTCGGTCATGTATTGGCGGCCATCGGCCATGATGTTGCCCCAGGTGGGCGTCGGCGGCACCGCGCCGACGCCGAGGAAGCTGAGCGTGGCCTCGGTGAGCACCGCGTAGGCGAACAGGAAACTGAGCTGCACGATCAGCGGCGCCATGGCGTTGGGCAGGATGTGGCGGCGCAGGATGCGCCAATGGCCGGCGCCGGCGGCGACGGCTGCCTGCACATATTCCATCTCGCGCAGCACGATCACCGAGGAGCGCACGATGCGCGCGGTGCGCGGCGTATAGACGATGCCAGCGCGATGATGACGTCGCCGATCGAGGGACCGAGCACGGCGGTGATGGCGATCGCCAGCAGGATCGCGGGGAACGCCATCAGCGCGTCGTTGATGCGCATCACGCACGTTGTCGATGCGGCGGAAATAGCCGGCGGCGGCGCCGATCGCGGTGCCGAAGATGGCGTTGATCGCCACCACGCTGACGCCGATCAGCATGGAGAGCTGCGCGCCCAGATGACGCGCGACCACAGGCTGCGCCCGAAATTGTCGGTGCCGAACGGATGCGCCCAGCTCGGCGGCAGGAAGGTCTGGCGCATCGACAGCTGGTTGGGATCGATGGGCGCGATCCAGGGCGCCAGCACGGCGGCCAGCAGGATGATTGCGAACAGCGCCAGGCCGGTCACGAACAGCCGGTGATGCAGCAGGCGCTGCAGGGCGACGGCAGCGGGATGGCGGCGGGCAGGGTCCTGCGATGTCCGCCGGGACGGTGGCGCCGATGGCGATGTCAGGCGGCATCGTAGCGCACCCGCGGGTCGAGAAACGCGTACAGCACGTCGACGCCGATATTCACCAGCACCAGCAGCGCGGTGACGATCAGCAGCCCGCCTTGCACCATCGGATAGTCGCGGTTCAGCACCGCCTGGGTCAGCAACTGGCCCATGCCGGGGATGGAGAACAGCGTCTCCGTCACCACCGAGCCGGAGATCAGCAGGCTGAAGATGATGCCGACGACGGTCACGATCGGGATCAGCGCGTTGCTGAGCGCGTGCTTCATGACGATCTTGCGTTGCGGGAGGCCCTTGGCCCGCGCGGTGCGGATATAGTCCTGGCGCAGCACCTCCAGCATGGTGGAGCGGGTGATGCGGGCCAGCAGCCCGATCTGCAGCAGCGCCAGCGAGATGGCCGGCAGCGTCATGTAGACGAGCCAGCCCCAGCGGGTCGTCGGCGAACGGCGACGTAGCCGCCGGTCGGCAGCCAGCCGAGATCGACCGCGAAGACGAAGATCATCAGCAGGCCGAGATAGAAGTTCGGCACCGAGATGCCGAACATGGCGAACATCATCGCCGCCTGGTCGATCCAGGTGTTCTGCCGCAGCGCGGCCATGATGCCGCGACGAGGCCCAGAACAAGGGTGATCACCAGGGCATAGGCCGACAGCCCGATGGTGACCGGCAGGCGGCTCGGCGACCGCCTGCAGCACCGGCTGGCCCAGCAGCAGCGAGGTGCCGAGATCGCCATGCAGCAGGTTGGCGTACCAGTGCACGAGTTGGCTGGCCAGCGGCTGGTCCAGGCCGAGATGGTGGCGGATCTGGGCGATCTGGTCCGGCGTGGCGGTAAGGCCGGCAATCGCCGCGGCGGGATCGCCGGGGATCATGTGGATCATGCCGAAGGTGATCAGGCTGACGATCAGCAGGATCGGAATGGCACTTCCCAGGCGGCGGATCAGGACGGCGATCATCCGCGGCTTCCCGGTGGTTTGCGGGAGGCGGCCGGGGGAGCTTCCGCTCACGGCCGATCACTTCGCGAACCACACGTTGTACACGCGCGGGATACGGAACGGCACGAAGCCCTCCACGTTGGCGCGCACCGCCTGCACCTTGGTCAGCGACCCGAACGGCAACGCATAGACCTGGTCCAGCACGTATTTCTGCATCTCGGCGAACGCCTCTGTCGCGCTCCTGGTCGGTCGGCAGCGTGTTCATGTCGTTCCACAGCTTCAGCGATTCGGGGTCGGCCTTGTTGCCCGGCGGCCGGTAGACCGGGATCGGCTGCGCGAAGAACACCATGGTGGCGAGCGCACCCAGCGCCGGCTGCGTGCCCCAGCCGGTGAAGAAGAAGTTCCAGCCGGTGCTGTCGTTGTTGGAGATCTGCACCGAGGTCGGCCAGTCCGTCGACCTTCAACTGCGCGTTGATGCCGACCGCCTTCAACTGCTCTGCCATGACCAGCGCCGAATTGTACATCGGCGGGTAGTCCTTGTCGGTCAGCAGCACCACCGGCTCGTTCTTGTAGCCGGACTGCGCCAGATATTTCTTCGCCAGGGCCGGGTCATGCAGGTTGTAGGTGTCCTTGCCGGCGTCGGTGTAGTCGGGCTGGTTCGGATACTGGAAGCCGACGTTCAGGCTGTAATTGCCGTCGCTTGCCGCCTGCATGATCTCGTCCATGTTCAGCGCCGCCTGCACCGCCTTGCGGAACATCAGGTTGTCGGTCGGCGGCGCGCCGGTATTCGGCGTGGCGATCTGGATCCACCAGTTCTTCAGCGGCAGCAGCTTGATGTTCTTGTCCTTCTTCAGGTCGTCCACGGATTTGGTCGGCACATCTTCCACGCCCTGCAACTCGCCGGTGCGCAGCCCGGCGACGCGCGCGCCCGGCTCGGTCACGATGCGGAAGGTCACGGTATCGAAGCAGGCCTGCTTGTAGCCGCCGAAGCCGGTCTTCTGCTCGAAATGGTGTTCGGCGTGTAGCCGTCGAACCGTTTCAGCTTCACGTAGCTGCCCGGGACCGACTGCACCAGCTCATAGGGGCCGGTGCCGATCGGCTTGAGCTGCATCGCCGGTACGTCCTTGTCCTCGGCGGGGATGATCACGATCGGCACGCTGAAGGAGCTCAGCAGGGTGAGGAAGGTCGGCTGCACCTTCTTCATGTGGATCACGAAGGTATCGGGGTCCGGCGCGTCCCAGTGATCGACGTTCTGGAAGGTGCTGCGCTCCAGCCCGACCTTGTTGTAGCGGTCGAACGACGCGACGACATCGGCCGAGGTCATCGGCTTGCCGTTCTGGAAATGCACGCCCTGCCGCAGCTTGAACGTGTAGGTCATGTGGTCCGGCGATTCCGTTACGGAATCGGCGAGATCCGGGATTGGGTGGTTGTTCTCGTCGCGCGTCATCAACGCTTCGAAGATGTTCATGGCGATGTTGCGCGTCGAGATCGTTGCCGACGTCATCTGGTCGAGGCTGTTGACGTTGGCTTCCTGCCCGAACACGAAGTCGCCGCCCGATGTGCGGGCATTTGAACGGCGCGGCCGCGACCGGCCCTGCCGCCAGCGTGATCCCGGCCGCCAGGCCGAAGCCGCTCAGGCTTCTGCGTCGCATGGTGAAACTCCCCTTTTTCCTGCCGCTTCTTTAGCTTTGAGGCTGTGTTCGTTGGCCGCTTCGCGGCTGCCGGGCAGGGTGCGAAGGCCGGGCGGTCGCGTCAAGGCTGGTCCCGGCCAAATACGTCGCGCATGGCGGCGAGTATCTCGTCCGACAAGGCGGTATCATCGACCGCGCGGGCGAGGGTCAGGGCGCCGATCAGCGCGGCCAGCGTCGCGATCGCGCGTTTTCGCCGGGTGGTTGGTGATGCGGCGATGATCAGACGGCTGAGCCGGTCGAGCCGGGCGCGCACATGCGCCGTGAGCACGTGGCGCACGCCGGGGCCCTGGCGCGCCAGGTCGGCGCCAAGGGCGGCGACGGCGCAGCCTTTCGCGCAGCGGTCGCGATGGCGGGGGGAGAGGTAGTCGGCCACGAGATCGCGCAGGTTTGCACAGCGGCTCTGGCGTTCGTCGCCGCGTCGCAGCGCGTGCGCGAGGGCCTGGGCGGCGAGATCGTCCTTGGAGGCGAAGTGGCCATAGAACCCGCCGTGGGTCAGGCCGGCTTCCTGCATGATGGCGTCGATGCCGACACCCTCGAAGCCGTTTTCGCGGAACAGCCGCGAGGCTGCGTCGATGATGCGTTCGCGGTTCTCCGCGGCTTTTTCCCGGGTTACGCGCATGGGTGGCGAATCCTGCCGGTCGATGGGGCTTGACAGGATATATGACGCGCATCATTAAAGCCGGCAATAAGATGACGTTCGTCATCTAAGAGCGGAGTGCAGCAGCGATGGAAACAGTTCTGATCACCGGTGCGTCGTCGGGCATCGGCGCTACCTATGCGGACCGGCTGGCGCGGCGTGGCCACGACCTGGTGCTGGTGGCGCGCGACAGCAGCGGCTGGAGGCGCTGGCCACCCGGTTGCGCGCGGAGACTGGGGTGGCGGTGGACGTGCTGCCGGCTGATCTGACCGACGCGGCGGAACTGGCGCGGGTGGAGGCAGCGGCTGCGGCAGGACGGGCGGATCGGCGTGCTGGTGAACAATGCGGGGGCGGTGGGGGCAGGGGGGTTCACGGAGCCCGACCTTGACGCGCAGGAGCGGCTGATCCGGCTGAACGTGACCGCGGTAACGCGGCTGGCCGGCGCCGTGGTGCCACGCTTCCTTGCGCGCGGGCAGGGCGCGATCATCAACATCACTTCGGTGCTGGCGGTGGCGCCGGAGGTGTTTCCCGGCATCTATCCGGCCACCAAGGCATTCGTGCTGGTGTTCTCGCAGTCGTTGCAGACCGAACTGGGGCCGCGCGGCATCTACGTGCAGGCGGTGCTGCCGAGCGCGACGCGGACCGAGATCTGGGAGCGCTCGGGCCGCGACGCGAACGCGATACCGGGCATGATGGAGGTGGGCGAGCTGGTCGATGCGGCGCTGGTCGGGTTCGATCGTCGCGAGCCGGTTACCATTCCGTCGCTGCCGGATGTGGGGCAGTGGGAGGCGTTTGCGGCGGCCCGGCAGGCGATGCTGCCGAACTTCCGCCAGCACATGCGGCGGCGCGATACACGGCGCGTGACCCCGGCAAAGGCTGTGCCTTTGCAATCCATCCGTTTGGGTGGGTGTGGGGGTGGGTGCCTGCGGGCGTTACGCAGCGAGGTAGCACCACCCCCACACCCACCCAAGTAGCGGTTCAGGGCATTGCCCTTGGCGGGGTCGGGCAGCGCCCCCTGCTTCAACGCGGAGGTTTCATGCGTATCCTGGTGGTGGGTGCCGGTGCGATCGGCGGTTATTTCGGCGGACGGCTGCTGGAAGCAGGGCGCGACGTGACGTTCCTGGTTCGCCAGGAGCGCGCGCGGCGGCTGAAGGAAACGGGACTGTCGATCCGGTCCCGGTTCGGGAATGTCGATCTGCCGGCGCCGACGATGACGGCCGACGCACTGCATGCGCCGTTCGACCTGGTGCTGTTGAGTTGCAAGGCATACGACCTGGAGGGCGCGATGGAGTTGTTCGCGCCGGCGGTGGGAGCGGAGACGGCGATCCTGCCGCTGCTCAATGGCATGCGGCATCTCGATCTGCTGGAGCAGCGATTCGGCCGTGGCGCGGTGTTGGGCGGCCAATGCCTGATCTCCGTTACGCTGGATGCGGATGGGCGCGTCCTGCATCTGAACGACAGCCACAGCGTTTCGTTTGGCGAGCGCGATGGGGCGGATTCGGAGCGGGTGCGGGCGATCGCGTCGGCTCTGTCGGGTGCGCGGTTCGAGGCGCGGGCAAGCCGCGAGATCGTGCAGGAGATGTGGGAGAAATGGGTGTTCATCGCGACCGGCGCGGGCATTACCTGCCTGATGCGGTCGGCGGTCGGCGATATCGTCGCGGCGGGGGCGGCCGACCTGGCGACCGGGCTGCTGGATGAGTGCGCGGCGGTGGCGGCGCGCGCCGGCTATCCGCCGCGCGAGGCGGCATTGCAGCGCAGCCGGACGGTGTTTACCGCCGCCGGCTCGGGGTTGACCGCGTCGATGCTGCGGGACGTCGAGCGTGGCGCGCGGACGGAGGCGGATCACGTGCTGGGCGACCTGCTGCGGCGCGGTGGAGAACTGGCGGGGCCACGATCGCTGCTGCGCATTGCGTATGCGCAGCTTTGTGCCTACGAATCTCGGCGGGCGCGGGAGAGCCGGGCGTCCTGACCGGTGGTTTCTGTCATGGGTTATCGGATTGCCGGAGCGCTTGTCGTTCTGGGGCTGACGCTGGTGTCGGGGAGCGCCTGGGCGCAGGTGTGCCGCCCGGACCAGACCGACGATTCGACGCGGCCGATCCCGCGCTCGCTGGTGCCGGCGGTGATCGCCACGTTCGGCGTGCACATGAACGCCGATGAGGTGATGCGGAACGGCGTGATCCGTTGCGAGCAGGGGCGGGTGATGGCTTGCCTGGTGGGCGCCAACCTCAATTGCGGCAGGGCGGAGGTAAGCCGCGTCAATCAGGGCGCGATGGCGTGGTGCCGCGAGCACGGCGATGCGGAGTTCCGTGCCGGCCTATGCGGCCGGGCACGAAACAATCTATGCGTGGCGTTGTCATGGCGGACACGCGGTGGTCGCCGGCCATCCGCTGCACCCGGACATGTACGGGTTCGTGGCGGAGAACTGGCGGCCGGTCGGCGACTGATCAGGCGTCGGTTACGCGTCGCATGAAGGCGCGGTCCTCGACCAGGATGGCGCCGCTTTCCTCCACATGGCGCGCGGCATCGATGCCTCCGGGGTCGGCAGCCAGCCTGGCGCGATAGGTTTCATAGGCGCCGAGGTCCGGGAAATCGATCAGGCCGAGCGCCTGGTTGGTCGGGCCGGCAAGTTTCGTCGGCAGATGATAGGTGACAGCCGTGCCGCCGCAGCGCTCGATCGGGGCGCGGAGCGCACGCGCATAGGTTTCGAACGCGGCGAGCTTGCTGGGGTCGATCGTGTAGCGGATGCAGAGAGTGATCATGCCGGTGTCTCCTGAAAGGGTCCGGCGGCGGCATAGCAGGTTCGGCGCGCGGGGTGTTTCGGCGACGGACGAAGCGTTTGTGGTCCGAGGGGTTCCGTTTGATACTACGCGGCCGGGTGCGTCGTCGGGGTGGGCCTTGGGCTGGCATGCGGCAGGAATTCAACGCAGAGGCGCAGAGATTCATGCCGGTCCGCGGTCTCTCGGCCGGCTTGACGATCGGCCCAGCCGGCATCTTCGCGTCTCCGCGGCGATTTTTTGCGTGCTTTGCCGGCCGTGACACTGGAACGGCGGCGCGGTTCAAGCGTCGGTAGCTGGGTGGCGCGGTATGAGAGCGTGATGCACGCTTTTTGGCGGTTTCCCGTCGAGCGATCACGCTGTGGTCAGGCGGCTGCGACGCGGTGTCTTCCAGGTCCCCATTGGCGCGCAATGAGGAAGCCGATCACCGTCAGGTTTGCCAGGTTGAACAGCACACCGGCGCCGAAGGCCGGCGTGTAGTAGCCGAACCGGTCGTACAGCATGCCGGCGAACCAGCTTCCGAAGGCCATGCCGCTCATGCCGGTGAACAGGAACGAGTGGCACGCGCCAGGATGCCTCGGCGGATGGGAACAGGTCGCGGATAGCCACCACGTAGGCCGGGATGATGCCGGAGAAGCCCAGCCCGAACGCTGCGGCGATGACGAACAGTCCGGCCTCGTTCTGCGTCGTCATGAAGGCGGCGATCGCCAGCGCCTGGCAAGCGGAGCCGGCGAAGACCGTGCGCAGGCCGCCGAAGCGGTCGGCGAAGGCGCCCCAGAACTGGCGGCTGACGAAAGCGGCGCCTAGCAGGACGGACAGCATCGCGGCGCCGTCGCCGGCAGAGATGCCGATGTCGCCGCAGAACGCCACCAGGTGCGAGTTTGGCATAGCCATGGGGACGCAGCACAGGAAGCTGGCCAGGCACAGGAGCGCCTGCACGGCGTTGGGCGGCAGGCCCAGCACGCGCCGGCGGTGGCGGGCGATGCGGGTTTCCACGGGGCCGCGCAGCACCGGTTCCGGCGGGGGTGGCAGGAACCAGAAGGCGAGCGGCAGGATCACGACCAGGACCACGCCGGCGTAGGCCAGCATCGTCGCCTGCCAGCCGATCGAGGCCATCATCCGCTCGAACAGGAAGGGCCAGATCACGCCGGCAATGTACTGGCCGGAGGAGATCAGCGCGATCGCGGTGCCGCGGCGGCGGTCGAACCAGCGGCTGACATAGGTGACCAGCGGCGGATAGAGCGCGCCATTGCCGATGAGCCCGATCAGCAGCCCGTGGCCGATGAAGATCGCCAGGATCGATCCGGTGGCGGACAGCGCGAGGCCGGCCGCCATCATGGTGGCGCCGATCAGGGCGGTGAGCCGCATGCCGATGCGGTCGGCGAGCCGGCCCATGATGATTCCGCCCAGGCCGGTGCCGACCCAGACGAAGGCTCCGGCCAGGGCCAGCACCGAGCGGTCGGTGCCAAGGTCGGCCTGCATGGTCTTGAGGCCGACTATGACGATCAGCGGGGCGCCGTAGGAGATGGAGAGGATGCCCAGGGTGATGCTGGCAGCCACCCAGGAGGCGCGGCCCTCGATGCTGCGGGACATAGCGGCGGGCCCGGCGTGAAGCGGCCGCGAGTCGTCGGGCATCTGTTTCCTCCCACGCGGGCGAGAGCGGAGCGGGGATGAGTGGGGGTCGCCGCACTGCCCCGGGCCAGCGCTCTGGCGGCCGATCATGCCCGACCGGCGGGTGTGCCGCCAGGGACGGGAGCGTGCTAAATCAGCGTTGGGGGATTGCGGGCGCTGCGGAACGCGCACGGTGTTGTCGTGTGGCGGGTCGCGATAGGGCACGGGGTAGGTACGCCATAGGATAGCACGGTTTGTGGCGCGTACCGGGAACACGACCGTCTCGCCCGAGAGCTATTTAGGGCCGCAATGGGTGGAAAGCAGCCTGACTGCTTTTCCGGCGTAGGATATAAAAAGCGGACATTCTCCGCCCAGCGTAGTGTGGCCGTAAGTAGAGGATCTGGTTCCACGCGAGGGACGATGATGGGCGCTGTTCATCCGGTGGACCTTCCCAGAGCGGTTTCGATGAGTATCGTCGTGCCGCTCATCTCTTCTACAAAGCCAAAGCAATACCGGTCCGGACCCTTCAGCCATCGGATGGCGATATTCGGCTCCTTGGGCCACGCGAAGCCGTTTAGTGCGGCAGCGTTCATGAGCTGACGATAAAGATGCTCCGGGTGTTCGGTGGCTTGGTACAGGCAGCGCAAAAGCTGGCCCGTTTCCCTGGAAACTCTGTTGGAAACCAGCGCTGTCGACATCCCACAGGTCACACCGGATATCCAGCATTGGTTGTCAACAACAGCGGCTGTCGTCAGCCCAACCTTGCGCAGCCCCTTGTGCTCGTCTTCGGACGAGTCCCGTCCTGGAAGCACATTGAGAGCCACGAACAATCCCTGGTCTGGCCATGACTGCACAGTGACCTCGATGAGCCGCCTGCTGGTCCATGCACCGTGTGGTGCAACAGCCAGGACGAACGCGACGCCTCGGCCGAAGATGACGTAAAGGAGCTCCTTGCTCCCTGCCCGGCCCGGCGCCTGGTCGAGATGCAGATGGTGGATTCCCCACTCGTTCAGGAGCAGGTCGAAATCCGGTCCGTCTTTCCGGCCGGGCGAGTGCAAGCAGTAGCCCTGCATTACAAGTTTGCTGAGGTGCGCGTTCACCTCGTCACCTCGGGCGAGGCTCGCCAGCAACGCCTCGACGCCGGGCCTGTTGGCCTGCACGGCGGGTAGGTCGTCGAAGCCATTGGCCTTGTTTATCTGGCGGGGATGTGGATGTACGCGCCGCGACTGCCAGTTCATGAAGCGCCAAGCCTGCTCACGCACATCCAGCGCCGTGAACGCATCTTTTTCCCGCCTGCTACGTGTTGGAAGCTCCCGCACCATCTCGGCTTGCAACTGCGCAATGTAGTCGGCCCGGACAGGCACCTGATGTCTCACAAACTGCTCGCTATGCGGCATCGAACTTTCCCGCTCCCCCGGATTTTTTCCATCCGCCTTCCGATTGATTGGGCTACGCCGTATCAATAACCCGAAGTGTGTGCGACTCTAGCAGGGTTGCTTCGGAGTCGACGGGCCGGAGCCCACGGCGAAGGCCCGTTCACAGGATTAGCCGTGTCGCAGCTCTATGGCCGGCACGGGTCGGAGGGGCTGAAAAGCAGACGTTCTCCATTCGGCCGGATTGGCGGTGCACAGTCATTTCGGGCGCATTATCGCCGGCTGGTCAATGCCTTTACCGAGGTTGACGTGCAACAAGTCGGCGGGATTAGCGGCCAGGCTACTTCACGGATACGGGCGGAGCGCGGGATCGGCGGTCGGGCTGGAACATCCGCCAAGAACCTGATAGATCTCGTATTGCGAGGTCTCCCTTCGCATACGCGCTGTCGTAACTGCGGCGTAAGAGCTAATGTCTGCACATATCGTGCGCGCTCAATGATATGCGTACCTGGGCGTGATTGGAAGGGAGGTCTCGTGCCGTATTGGGGAGCGTTGTTCGGCCAACCAATTCGCATCACCGTTCCAGCCGAACTCGCAGACGAAGCGGCACTCCTCGCGTATCTCGGCCTCGGCGCCGCCGAACTCAAGAAGATCTGGTACTTATCGGAGGCGGATGTATCAGCATTTCTCGATCGCCAAAGGCCCGAATAAAGTCCGGATCATTAGTGCGCCCGACAGGAGACTCAAGTTTCTTCAACGCAAACTCGCCGACAAGCTCACCGAACTCTACCGGCCGCGCAATCCAGTTCACGGTTTCGTTGCCGAGCGATCGGTCAAGACGAATGCGCTCGCCCACCTGCACCGGCGCTTCGTCGTCAATATCGACCTCAAAGGCTTCTTTCCCACGATCTCTCAGCACCGGGTTGACGGCATGCTATCATCATTGGGCATTGACGCTCGCGTTGTCAAAATCATCGCGCAGATCTGCTGCAACAACGGGCATCTCCCCCAAGGTGCCCCGAGCAGCCCGGTGCTCTCAAACATGATCTGTTTCCGGCTCGACAAGAATCTCATGGGCGTCGCCAAGGAGGCACGATGCATCTATACGCGATACGCTGACGACATTACCTTCTCGAGCCACCAGCCGTCGATCGCGCTGTTCGAGACAACGCTCCCGCCGGCGGGCCGCTTCTCCCCTGACTTGTTCACGCCCAAGCTGCGCGACGTCTTCCAGCAGAACGGTTTCACCATCAACCCGGACAAGGCGCACTATGCCGACCGCCACTCGCGGCGTATCGTCACTGGTCTCAAGGTCAACGAACTGCTCAATGTCGATCGCCGCTATGTCCGCAATATTCGTGCAGCCCTGCACTCAATCGAGACGCTCGGGGTCAAGGACGCCGAGAAAAAATTCCACGAGAGGCATGGCGGCGGCTCCAGCCTCGCCGCGCATCTCCAGGGCAAGATCTCCTTCTTGACCCACATCAAGGGTCGGTCGGACCCAGTCGTGCGCAGCATCACGCTTCGCTACAACAAGTGCCTCCCTTCGCGCCCGATCAAGGTGACGCCGACTAAAGTCGAGATTCTCGATCGGGCGGTGTGGTCGTCGAAAATTTCGATGTTTATGGATCCGGTGTTCAGGGAACTGCCTTTTTCCTTAAGGGCGTGGGCCTGGTGACCGCCGCTCACTGCGTCGAAGGCGTCAACGAGATCGAAGTTCTTCATCCCTCGAAACATGCAAATAAGTTCAAGGTTACGGTTCGGAACTGCCACAAACATCGAGATTTGGCCATCCTCGAGCACCAAATTCCCGCGACTGAATATTTCGAACTCGATCCCGTATCGCGAGTGATCGCGACCGGCGACAAGATGAAGGCGGTCGGATATCCCGATTGGGGGCCCGGAGACCCGCTCAACATCAGATCCGGCGATGTCAGCGCCATCACCGTCAAGTTCGGGATCCAGCTCATCGAGGTGACGCAGAAGCTGACCCAAGGGATGTCCGGCGGACCGCTCCTCGATGCCAACGACGCGGTAGCAGGCATCATCCACAAAGGCGGCCCCATGGAAGGACGCGATTTCGCCGTTAACCTCAAGGTCCTGGAGGACTGGCTGAAGGAAGTCTAGCGGCCAGCGCCGTCAGGCATTCGGCATCTCCAGTCCGATAACCGAGGGGGGCGCAATCCTGTCAGCGCCGCAGTGCGGCAAGCGTCCGCTCCGGAGATCGATTGAATAGCTTAACAACCGCCGACTTGGGTCGGAAGGGCCTCGCGGGCGATGTGATCGGCGATCTTCTCCAGGTCGGCTGCGGCGTGGTGAGACAGGAGCAGCGGGCGCGCGCATTCACTCAGCCGAGGGCTGGCCGAACCGGGTGCGCAGCCGGGCAAATACCGCTTCGGCATCCAGGGCCGGCCCGCTGTCGATCCGCTCCTGCGCCAGGTGGCGCAGTTCGTTCAAGGGGCGTTCGGCCATTTTTACGGTCAGTCCGGCTGTCCAGGACTCTCGTTGGTGATCTGGAAAGTCGTGGATGGCCGGCCTTCGCAGGCCATGATGGTGGGGCCTTGGTCACGCTCCGGCCTGGACCGTGGACGGGAGTTCGGGGCCGTGGCGGTGCGGCCTTGGTCATGCGCCGCGCTGGACCACGGACGGGAGTTCGGGGCCGTGGCGGTGGAGCCTTGGTCACGCTCTGCGCTGGTCCATGGACGGAAGCTCGGGGAAGCGTTGCTGGAGGGCCTGGTAGGCCTGTTCGATGGCGCGGGGGCCGTCGGGGAGATCGGAGGATGCGTTGAACACGGCGTCGAGCAGCCGGTGCTTCAGGTAGAAGCGCCATTGCACCGGGGTCTGGGACAGGATGCGCGTCAGGGCGTCGTAGCGGTCGGCGGTCATGAGCTGTTCGTATGCGGCGCGGCCGGGGCCGGGGGTGAAATGGTGCCCGTTCGGTTGCTGGCGCGAGGCGGGCGCGAAGCGAGGCGGTGGCCTCGGTGTCGATGCCGCCGTCGTGGATGACGACGCCGTAGCGCTCGCGGGCGGCGGCAACCGAGACGAAGCCGCCGCGCACGTCGCGGAGCACGAGAGCGCGGCTCGCGCTCCCAGGCGGGTCCGTAGCCGCCGCCGCCGGGGCCGTGCACGCGCAGGATGTCGCCGGGATCGAGGGTGACGACGTCGGTGTTGCCGAGTTCTTGCTGCGTTGTTCGCTGTCGGGGTTGCGGGTGAAACCGCGAGCTGGCGCCGGCGTCTCCGCCACGGATGCCCCAGGCGGCGAAGCGGCTGCGATCGCGGTTGCGCGCGGTGACCACGGTGTTGGGGGCGAATACCTGGAATTCCATCAGCGTGCCGCAGCCGCCACGGAAGCGGCCGGGGCCGCCGGAGTCCGGCACCAGCCCGTAGCGGCGCATGTGGATCGGCACCTCCGACTCGATGATTTCCACCGGCGTGTTGCGCAGGAAGCAGGTGTTGGCGCCGGAGCCTTCCGATGCCGTCGCACCGTGGCGCTGCCGCCGGCGCCGCCGCCGACCGGGCCGATCGAGGCCATCACGCCGCGGTTGTCGCGCGTGCTCGTGTTGACGTTGATGATCGCCAGGCCGCCGGCGGGGCTGGCGGCGAGCCGCTCCGGCACCGCCAGGGAGAACGCGCCGAAGGTGACCTGCATCAGCGTCAGGCAGGTGAGGCTGCGCATGCCGACCGCGGCCGGGGTGCTGCGGGTTCAGCATGGTGCCTTCGGGCAGGATGCAGCGGCAGACGCGCAGGATGCCGGCGTTGAGCATCAGGCGCGGATCGAGCGTGTAGAGCACGTAGACGAGCCCGACTGTCGCCAGCACGTGGCGTTCGCGCCCGCCGGTCGGGATGTTCAGCGACGAGTGCAACTGCGGATCGGTGCCGGTGTAGTCCATCACCAGGGAGTCGCCGCGCACGCGCACGGTGAGCGCGATGCGCAGCGGATAGCCGCCGGCGGAGTCCTCGTCGGCGTATTCGTCGAAGAAATAGTCGCCATCGGGGATGGCGCGGACGATGGCGCGCGCCTGTGCCTCGGCGTAATCCATCAGCGCGTACATGCCGTGCGTCAGCGCATCCACGCCGAAGCGGTCGATCATCTCGTGGATCTTGCGCTCGCCGGTGTTGACGGAGGCGATCTGGGCGAAGAGATCGCCCATGTTCTGCTCCGGCGCGCGCACATTCAGGCGCAGCAGGTTCGAGCAGCTTCTGGTCCAGCTTGCCTTCGTCCATCAGCTTGGTCGGCGGGATGCGGATGCCCTCCTGGTGGATTTCGGTCAGCGTGCGCGACAGGCTGGCGGGCACCGCGCCGCCCATGTCGGTGTTGTGGATGTGGCCGGCGACGAAGCAGACGATGCGGCCATCGTGGAAGACAGGCTTCCAGATGTGGATGTCGGGCGTGTGGGTGGCGACGAAGCCGCTATAGACGTCGTTGGTGATGCAGATATCGCCTTCGCGGTAGTCGTCGATCAGGGCGATCGCCGGGCCGTAATCGAGGCCGACATACCAGGTGGCGCCGAGGGTTTTCGGCGAGGCGAAGGTGAGGCCCTCGGGCGTCAGCAGTCCGCAGGAGAAGTCCTCGGTTTCCTTCACGAAGGTCGAGTGCGCGGTGCGCATCAGCGTGTAGGCCATCGCTTCCGCCGCGGCGGCGCAGTAGTTGGCGAAGATCTGCAGCGCGGCTCCGTCAGTGGTCATCTGGTGGGCCCTTCAGTTCGTGGCGTGGATATGCAGTTGCCGTACGTGTCGACATCGGCGGTGAAGCCCGGCAGCACGCAGGTGGTGCAGTCGGATTGCGTGACGATGGCGGGGCCGGGGAAGCCGGGCCCGGCGCGGAGGCGGCGCGGTCGTAGAGCGGGACGCGATGCCAGCCGCCGTGAGCCAGACCTGCCTGGGCGACGAGGCCGGCGAGGGGCGTCGGCGCGACGATGGGTGCGAGTCTGCGGCTTCGGCGACGGTCCGGCGGCAACCACGCGCAAGGCGACCACCTGCATGGCGGCCGGACGGATCGGCGTGGCCGTAAACCTGCTCGTGCCGCGCGTGGAAGGCGGCGGCGATGGGTTCGATCCGCCGGCGCGTGAACCAGCTTTCTTCGAGTGGCGTGTCGATCTCGAACGACTGGCCCTTGTAGCGCATCTCCGCCGAGACCGCGATCGTCGCCGCGCCCGTCGGTAGCCTTGTTCCGTCTCGCAGCCATGTTCGCCGCGCGCGCGCAGTTCGCGCAGGGCGGCAGCAAGGTCGCGGCAGCGCCACGGGGTCCAGGTCCAGATAGATGGTGCGCACGAAATCGTTCTTCAGGTCCGCGATCAGGCCGCCGAGCGCGCTCAGCACGCCGGGCGTCATCGGCACCACGAAATCCCGCATGCCGAGTTCGTTGCGCGATGAAGCAGGCCATCATCGGTCCGGCGCCGCCGAACGGCAGCAGGGAGAAGCTGCGCGGGTCGATGCCGTAGCGCGAGACGACGCCGCTGACGCCGGCATACATGCCGGACACCGCGACATCGATGATCGCCGCCGCCGTCTGCGTGCACGTCCGTCCGAGCTGTTTCGCCAGGGTGCCGACGGCACGCGGCGCGGCATCGCGATCCACCTTCACCGCGTCATAGCCGAGCGCACGCATGGCCGATCCAGCCATTCGACGGCGAACGCGTCCGTGACTCGTGGGGCGTCGCCGCCGCGTCCGTAGCAGGCCGGTCCGGGCGACGATCCGGCGCTTTCCGGCCCGACTTTCAGCACGCCGTGCTCGTCCACCCAGGCGATCGATCCACCGCCATCGCCGATCGAGGAGACGGAGACGGAGGGGATAAAAACCTGGAAGTCGCCGATGAACTCGCCGGTGCCGAACTGCGGCTGCGCCGTCGACGATCAGCGCGACGTCGGCGCTGGTGCCGCCGATATCGAGGCTGAGGCAATCCTTCAGGCCGCGCCAGCCGCGCAACGTGGCTGGCGCCGATCACGCCCGAGGCGGTGCCGGAGAAGACCATCTGCATGCAGTCGTTCTTGGCCTGCTCGGCGCTCATCACGCCGCCGTTGGACTTGGTGACCGCAATTCCGGCTGCACGCCGATGGAGTGCAGCGCGGCTTGCAAGCGACGTCAGGTAGTCGCGAAATGCGCGGCTGCACGTAGGCGCTGACGACGGCGGTGATGGTGCGTTCGTATTCGCGGATGATCGGCCAGACCTCGCTGGAGCAGAACACAGGAAGGTCGGGCGCGATGCGCTGCACGATCGTCCCGCATGCGCTGTTCGTGCGCGGGGTTGCGCCAGGCGTGCAGGAAGGCGATCACCACGCCCTCGCATCCGGCCGCCAGCGCGCGCACGGATCGCCTGCTCCGCTCGGCTTCGTCGAGCTGTTTCAGAATCGTTCCGTCCGGGCCGATCCGCTCCGGCACGCCGAACACGTGCTCGCGCGGGATCAGCACCGGCGGGCGGCGCGACAGCAGGTTGTACATGTCGGCGATCTTCAGCCGCGCCATCTCCAGCACGTCTTCGAAATTGCGCGTGGTGAACAGGGCGAGCCGCGGCCCCTTGCGCTGGATGACCGCGTTCACGCCGACGGTGGTGCCGTGGGTGAAGTAGGTGACGTCCTGCTGGCCGGATGCCGTGCACGCTGGTTCAGCAGGCGCATGCCCTCGATCACCTCCTGGCCGGGCTGATCGGGACGCGAGAACACCTTCATGCGGGGCGAGCCGCCCGCTGCCTTCATCGAAGGCCACGAAATCGGTGAACGAGCCGCCGATATCGACGCCGATCCGAACTCCCACACCAAACTCCTTCACAGATAGATGCTGCGCACGATCTCATCTTCCGAGATCGCGGCGCTGATGTCGTGGCGCTGCGACACGCGGCCGTCCCGCAGGATCAGGAAGCGGTCCGCCACCGCCAGCGCCAGCCTGATATTCTGCTCGACGATCATCATGGTCACGCCGCGCTGCTTCAGCGCGCGCATGATGGTGGCGATTTCCTCCACGAAAACGGGCGCAAGTCCGCCGGAGGGTTCGTCCAGCAACAGGATGCGCGGCTGGCCCATCAGCGCGCGGCCGATCGCGACCATCTGCTGCTCTCCGCCGGACATCAGTCGCACGGTCTGCTGGCGGCGTTCGGCCAAACGGGGGAAGGAGGCATAGACGCTTTCCAGCAGCGGCCCTGCCGGGCCGCCGCGCACCCAGCGGCCGAGGCGCAGATTTTCCTCGACCGACATGTCCGGGAACAGGTCGCGCGCCTGCGAGACCTGCACGATGCCGTGGCGGAACATCTGGTGCGGCAGGCGCCCGGCAAACTCCTGCCCGTCGAACCGGATGGAGCCGGACCAGGGGCGCACGAAGCCGCTGACGGCGTTCAGGCAGGTGGATTTGCCGCTGCCGTTGGCGCCGAGAAGAGCGACGACCTCGCCGCCGTGGATGGCGAAATCGATGCCGAACAGGATCTGCTTGCGGGTGTAACCGGCGGTGACACCGCTGACCGAGAGCAGGGCGTCAGGCATGTCCGAGATAGGCCTCCAGCACGTTGCGGTCGGTGCGCACTTCCTGCGGCGTGCCATCGGCGACCTTGTGGCCGTCGTTCAGCACTGCCACACGGTCGGAGATTCCCATCACCAGCTCGATGGCGTGTTCGATCAGGAGAATTCCGATTTGCCGGCTGGCGCGAAAGGTCGCGGATGATGGTGCCGAGCTGCTGGCGCATTGGCGGGGCCAGTCCGACCGCCGGTTCGTCCAGCAGCAGCAGAGGCGGATCACTCGCCAGCGCCCGCACGATCTCGACCATGCGCTGCTGGCCGCCGGACAAGGAGCCTGCCGGCTGGTCCGCCAGATGCGCGATATCCATCAGCGCGAGCAGCTCGCGGGCTTTCGCGGTGGCGTCGGACTCCTTGCGCGCCGAGCGTCTGCTGCCCAGCGTGACGCCGAAGAAGTCGCTGCCGATGTGGCTGTGCAGCCCGACCAGCACGTTTTCGAGCGCGGTCAGCTCGTTGAACAGGCCGCCATTCTGGAACGTGCGACGCACGCCGCGGGCGGCGATTTCGTGCGGCGTAAGGCCGCTGGATCGGCACGCCGTGCAGCAGCACCTGTCCCGACACCACCGGCACATAGCCGGCGATGGCATTGAACAGACTGGTCTTGCCAGCGCCGTTCGGACCGATCAGCGCACAGATCTCGCCGGAATCGACTTGCAACGATACCTGGTCGACGGCGGTCAGACCGCCGAACCGGACGCGGAGATCGGTGACTTCGAGCAGCTTCGCCATGTCAGTCGCGATGGTAACGGTCGCGGAACACGGGATGCAGCCGCTGCAGCAGGCTGGCGAGTCCGTTCGGCAGGAACAGGATCACCAGGATGATCATGACGCCGAATACCAGCTCCTGGAAGCCGGGGAAATCGGCGAAGAGCTGGGGCAGCGCGGTGATGACGACGGCGCCGGTCACGGAGCCGACCAGACTGGCGAGCCCGCCCACCATGATGATGGCGAACTCGAGGATGAGTTCGGTCAGGTCGAATGAACCCGGGCTCAGATGGCCGACCAGCGCGGCGAACATCGCCCCGCCGATGCCGACGACGAAGCCGCTCCAGCCGAAGCACAGCACAATGTAGCGGTTGGTCGGGATGCCCATTGCCGCGGCGGCCGCCTCGTTTCCCTTGATGGCGAGGAAAGCGCGGCCGAACCGCGAGCGCAGCAGCCGGTCGGTGGCAACGACCACCAGGACGACGAGCGCCAGGAACACATAGAACTGGCGCCCGGCGGTGCCGAGCGCCCAGCCGAACAGGTCGGCCGGCGGCACCGCCATGCCCATCGATCCGCCGGTGAGGGGTTCCCAGCGGATGTAGATCCAGCGCATCAGCTCGCCGAACGCGAGCGTCATGATGGCGAGGTAGAACGCGCGCACGCCGCGCAAGGCCGGCACGCTGGCGGCGCAACCGGCAAGCCCGCCCATGATGCCGGCGGGGATGATTGTGGCCCACCAGGGCCAGCCGGCTTGCAGCATCAATATGCCGGTGGTGTAGGCGCCAATGCCGAACAGCGCGACGTTGGAGAAGGCCAGCAGCCCAAGATTGCCGACCACCAGGTTGAAGCCCACCCCGACCGGCACGTACATCAGCATCATGTCGATGACGTATTGCTGGTACTGGTTGAGGAATAGCGGGAGGGGAAGGAGTACGATCGGCAGCAGCCAGAACAGCAGGCGTGCATCAGGCGTGTGTGCCCGCTTTTGCCGGCATGACGATGGGGTTTCAGCGGTACGGCTGGTTGGTATCACACGCGCACGATGGATTGCCGGCCGAACAGGCCGCTGGGGCGTACCAGCAGCACCGCGATCGCGGTCACGTAAGCGGTGATGTCGATGAACACCGTGCCGACGTAAAAGCCCAGCAGCTTCTGCAGGACACCAAGCAGCACGCCGCCGATCACCGCGCCGTAGAGCGAGCCGAATCCCCCCAGCGTCATCGCGGCGAAGCCCTGGATCAGCACCCATTGCCCCATGTCGGGGGTGAGCGGGACGATCAAGGCGATCAGCACGCCGCCTATGGCACCGAGCGCCGCGCCGGCGCCCCAGGCGATGGCGTGGAACGCCCGGACGTTGATTCCCACCAGTGCCGCGCCGCGTTCACTCTGGAACACCGCCTGAGTGACCCGCCCGATCGGGGTCGCATAGAACACCACGAACAGCACCAACAGCAGCAGAAGGACGAAGCCGGTAATCGCCACGTCGTCCGTGGTGACGACGACCGAGCCCAGCATGAATGCGCCGCGCGGATAGGGCCGCGTGAGGTTCAGGACGTCATTGCCCCATTCCAGGCGCTCCGCGCCGCGGATGGCGAAACCGACCGCCAGCGCCATCATCGCCAGCGCGAGATGCGGCCGCGCCATGATCGGTTGCAGGAGCAGCCGCTGCATGAGGACGCCGCCGGCAAACAGCACGGCGATCGAGATCGCGAGTGCCGCGATGAAGGGCAGGCCGAAGCCGAGGGAGCCGACGAAGGCGGCATAGGCGCCGGCCGCAACCATGTCGCCATGGCCGAAATTCACCACCGTGGTGGCGCGGTACACCACCGTCATCGACAGGGCGATGAGTGCATACAGCATGCCGGAGGTGATGCCGCTGACCACAAGCTGCGGCATCATGCTCAGCACGGCAGGAGCGCCGGATTCGCGCCGGAGGTTCTACGAGCCGCCGCCGAGCGGCTGGCCCCAGGCCTTGTACACCACCTCATTGCCTTTGTCGTCGAGCCCGACCGCGTACATCTTCTCGACCCCGACATGCTTGTCAGGGCCGAACGTCTCGGTATCCGCCAGCACGCCGGTGTCGAAATCCTTGAGGGATTCGATTGCCGCTTCCCAGGATGCGCGCGTGGGGTGCGGGCCCGCCAGGCGAAATCCTTCGACGGTAACGATCGCCGCGGGGACACCGAAATAGTAGAAGTTGGTCGGCTCGCCCTGTTTCGGCAGCTCATTCTTCGTGAGGTATTTCACGAAAATATCGTGGAATTTCTTGAGCGGCCCTTCGCCAAGTTTCGCCTTGAACTGATAGGGCTGAAAGAACTTTCCGCGCACCGCCGCCGGATCGCCGACATCGTGGATCGTCTGCTCGAAATCGGCGCCGAGCGCGCCGACGGTAAAGGCGTCCACGCCATAGGTCTGCATTGCGCGCAGGAAGATGACCAGCTCCTGCTGATAGAGGCACCCCATCACCGCCTGTGCGCCCGATGCCTTGATCTGCAGCGCCTGCGCCGTGGCATCGGTGGAACCCCGCTCCAGGTAGGTGGTGGCGACCACGGTGCCGCCGTGCTGCTTGATGTAATCGGTCGCCGGGTCGCAGTAGCCGTGGGCCCAGTCGTTGCTGTGCTCGATCAGCGCAATCTTGGTCACGCCCGGCTTGCTCATGGCGAAGCTGGCCATCGCCTGACCGGACTGCACGCCCGTATAGGTGGCATGGAATATGCCGGGGACGGGCGGCGTGGAGATCTTCGGGTTGGCCGAAATGCCGATCCAGGGAATGCCTTCCTTTTCCAGCATCGGCTTGATGGCCATGGCGACGCCGCTGCAGGGATTGCCCATGATCATGAAGACCTTGTCTTCGTAGATCAGCTTCTTGGCGGCGGCGATGCCCTTCGCCTCGTTGCAGGCGTCATCGGCGAACACGGTTTCGAACTTGCGGCCGTTCACCCCGCCCTGCGCATTGATGTAGCGCAAATAGGCGTCGGGTCCGTAATTCAGCGGATCGAAGACCGAGCTTTCACCTGAAAACGGTCCGAGGGAACCGATCTTGATGGTGGTGTCGGTGATGCCTTGCGTGTTGCTGGTCTGCGCGAGGGAAGCTGCCGGGCCGGTCAGTACCGCCAGCATGAGCACGATGAATGTCCTGAACAACCGCATCGCCAAGCCTCCTGCCCGGGAGCATGGACTGCTCCTGTTTCATCATTGAGCGTCGGGCAGGGCCAGCCTGGCTATCCTGGATGTCCTGGAGCAGCGCAGGAACCGATCCGCCATCGAACTGTCGGGATTATGCGCGAGGCGTGCAATGGGCGCAACAGGCGGCGCCGCCGTCAGGGGCTGGTCGCGATCGGCATCAATGCATGGACGGCGAGCAGCAGCAGGAACAGCACCACGAGGATCTGGGCAATGCCGCCGAACAGGCGCAGGGCAGCGACGATAAGAAGCAATGCGATCAGGATCAGGATGATGACGGCGATGCCCGGAGGCACGCCGAGATGAATAAGTTGCGTTCGCGCCCACATCTCGATAGCCGCCAGCCCGGCAAGGATCAGATCAACGAACGCTTTGATAACATCGAGGAGTTGCACGACGACATTGTCGACTTGGTTCATTGCTCAGTTCCTGATAGCGCGGCGCCGTTGCAGGCTTTCGGGTGGCCACAGGGTCTTGGCGTCGTAATATTCCGCGAACGAGGGCACGCCTTGCGGCAGGCTGATCCACGGCAATTTGGAACGGGTGTAGATATGCACGTCCGGCGGCATCTGCTCCGGCCTGTCGAGCGTGCCGACGCGCACGAAGCGCAATTGCGGGCGCCGGCCGTAATCGCTCCACAGCGCGGTCTGGCAGGCGGGACAGCGGTAAATATCGTGCGGATGGCCGCTGTCGGTGGGGACGGATATTGGCAGCGGGCTGCCGGACAGCAGGGCAATCCGGTCCGTCTCGATCAGGGCGTTCAGGACGAAGGCGCTGCCGGTCTGGCGCTGGCAGTCGCGACAATGGCAGCAATGCACGAACATCGGGGCGGAGCCGAGCCGATAGCGCACGGAACCGCAGGCGCAACCACCGTCAACGGCGTTGGACATTGGGCTCCTCCGGCGGTGGTCGTGGCATGGCGCAGGCCGATACTAAGGGCCGCCGGCCTTTATCACGCCCGGTTTCGTTGTGCCACGTCGCCGGGAGGTGCCGCTTCCGGTCAGGCGTGCAGCAGTGCCCGATTGGAGTCCTCGAACAGCCGCCGCACCTTGTCGGCGTCGTATGGCTGCTCCTGCAAGTGCTCGGGATCCCACTCGCTGCGCTCCTGCGCGACGAAATCGCCGCCGTACACGTGGATTGCGCCGGTCAGCCGCGGGATGGGGTTTGTTACAGAATGAATGATATCGGCCCCCAGAGGCGTGCAGTCGCCGGTACACAGGGAACGCGCGCCCGCTGCCTCGATCTGGCGTTGGGAGTCGGCCGGCAGGCGACGCCAGAAGATATTGTCCTCGCGCCCGGTATAGACGCCGATCACCGCCCACATCCGGTGGTCGTGCGGCATGACCGTCATGCCCGGACCCCAGATCACGTTGACGATGGTGACGCGGGGCGAGCGGAACAGGACGTTGAGCCCGGCACACTGTGGTTCTCCAAGCGTACGAATGACGCTGCCCGGGTCACGCACGACCTTAGCAACCATCTCGCGCACCTCGAGATGGCTGGGATCCGCGGCGACGGCGTGCTCGCAGTCCTCGAAGAACCGGTCGAGATCGAACATTACCATGCTCCGGTGTCACATATCTGGGGGGAAACATACCACAACATGGCGGAGGAATAGAACATCCTTTTCTGGGCTGCTCGCGCGTTCGGCAGGGCTTGCATGAGAAGCGGCGCCAAACCACCGTGGCGGGCAGGTCAGCAGGAGCGATCGCCGCCGTGCGCGTCTTCACCCAGCTTCCGATGCGGCACTGGCGGGAGGCGGGAGCGGCAGCCCGCGCGGCGGAGGTCGCCGGCTTCGATGCGGTGATGACGGTCGAGCTGGGGCATGACGTGTTTGCTCCGCTGGGCTTCGCAGCCCTGGCGACGCAACGTGTGGAGCTGACGCCGTCGATCGCGGTGGCTTTTCCGCGCAGCCCGACGGTGATGGCGAGCCAGGCCTGGGACCTGCACGCCAATTCCGGCGGACGGTTCGTGCTCGGGCTGGGCAGCCAGGTGCGCGGCCACAACGAGCGCCGCTTTGGCATCCCGTGGAGCCAGCCGGCGCCGCGGTTGCGCGACTATATCGGCGCGCTGCGGGCGATCTGGCGGACCTGGGAAGTGCGGGGCCGGCTGGACTACCACAGCGAGACGCTACACGCTGACGCTAATGACGCCGGATTTTTCGCCCGAGCCGACTGGCCTGCCGATGGTCCCGGTTGCTCTGGCAGCGGTCGGAACCGCGATGCTGCGCCTGGCGGGCCAGAGCTGTGACGGCGTGCGGCTGCACCCGCTGTGTTCTCGCCGCTATCTGGAACAGGTGTGTCTGCCCAAACTGCACGAAGGCATGGCGTTGGCCGGGCGGCACCGGTCCAACTTTGACGTGCATGGCGGCGGGTTCGTTGCAACCGGTGGTGACGAGGCCGCGGTCGAAGCCGCGCTGCGGGCGGTGCGCGCCCGCATTGCGTTTTATGCTTCCACCCGCACCTATCTGCCCATTCTGGCGCTGCACGGGCTGGAGGACCTGAACCTGAAGCTGCACCGCATGTCGGTCGAAGGGCGCTGGCAGGATATGCCGGCGGAAGTGCCTGAGGATGTTGTCCGCGTGTTTGCGGCGGTGGGCACATACCGGGAGATCGCGCGGGCGATCGAGGCGCGCTTTGGCGGCGTGGCGGATTCCATCACGCTCGATTTTCCCGCCGCGACGCCGGACGGTTTGCAACAGGAGCTGCTGGCGGAAATAAGCCGCATCCCGCATCAGTTCACCAGATATGATACTAATTGGCCGGGCTGACCGCGGGGCGGCTTATGGACGTTGCGCCGCGAGGATTGCGACCCGGTAGGCGTAGCGCAGTCCGGCGTCTTCGCGGAAAACCGGGATGCCCAGCCGGTCATCGGCGACCGAAGCGGCGAACATCTCGGTTATGCGCGCATCGTCGCCGGAATTGGGGAATGAGCGCGCCAGGAGGTTGGAAACCAGATCACCCAGCTCGTAGAAAGCTATTTCCGGCGTTGCCAGGTCGGCCGTGGGGAACAGGTCCTGCAGCTCCGTCAGGCTGAGGCAGCGGACGTGCGAGGGGTCGCGCAGCTTTTCCAGGCGGTTCCATTCGGCGGCCTTCGCCGGATCCTCTGACGCGTACATGTCAACCACGACGATGCGCCCGCCGGGCGCGCAGACACGGCACATCTCTCGCAACACGGCGAGCGGGTCGGGGAAATGGTGGAAGGAGAAGCGCGTGGTCACGATCCCGAACGCGGCGTCGGGATACGGCAAGGAAGCCGCGTCGCCTTGCCGGAAGGTGACGTTGTTGAGCGATTTGCTGGTTGCCAGACTGGCGGCGCGTTCGAGCATCGCCGGGGTCATGTCGATGCCGGTGGCGTGGCGGACATGCGGTGCGAACGCACAGACGATGATGCCACCGCCGCAGGCGACATCCAGCATCGCCCGGTCCGGGGCTGGCCGAGCCGCCGCGACGATAAGCTTCAGCGCATTCTCGTCGGTGATGGTTGCGGCGCTGCTGAACGGCACCGCCTGGCGGGTGAACTGGTCGCGGATCAGGTCGTGGTGGGTGTTCATGTTCGCGTGCCGTCCAGACAGGTTGACGGCGATCATAGCAGCCATGCGCGGCTTGATTCTCGAACGCTCGCTCCAAAATCCTGGCGCCATGGCGAGGCCGCGCGAATTTGATGAAGCCGAGGTGCTGGACGCGGCCGTCCGGTGCTTCTGGTCGCAGGGTTACGAAGCGACCTCCGTGCGCGAGCTGGCGGACCGTATGGGCCTCACCTGTGCCAGCCTGTACAATGCGTTCGGCGACAAGCGCGCGCTGTTTCGCCGTGCGCTGGAAACCTACCTGACCAAATCGCGCGAACGGATGGCGGTGCTGGAACGCACGCTGCCGCCGAAGGTGGCGATTGCGCGCTATCTGGAGGGCGCGATCGACCGCTCACTGGCCGATCGGGAACGGCGCGGCTGCATGATGGTGAACTGCACGCTGGAACTTGCGCCGCACGACGATGAGGTGCGCGACCTGGTTTGCAGCCAGCTCGATAGTCTGGAAACATTCTTTCGCCGCTGCATCCAGGCCGGCCAACGCGATGGCAGCATCGCTGGCGACGTGCCGGCGGAGGAGCTGGCGCGACATCTTCTCGGCACCCTGATGGGATTGCGCGTGCTGGCGCGCGCCCGGCCGGACCGCACATTGCTTGAAGGCGTGGTCCGCCCCGCCTTGTCACTGCTGGACAAGTCCTGAACGCGCAGGAGGAGGTTACGATGAATACAAATATCATAGCGACGACGCTGACCGGCGTGGAAGGCGAGTTCAACTATCTCGCCCCCATGGCGGAAGAACCGCACAACTATACCTATGATCCGCCGCCCGGCGTGCCGCGGACCAACACGGTGTACGAGCCGCACCGGCTATTCGTGCGCAATGCACGGCCGATTGCCGCGCACGCATCGCTGGACCGCGAAGGCTTCGCCCTGGTCCGTCATGACAGCGCGGTGAAGGATTTCTACAACGAGGACGAGCTGCGGGAAACTTACTATCCCGAAGCCGCACGCCTGGTTGCCGAAGCGACAGGCGCAGCGCGGGTGATCGTTTTCGACCACACTGTACGGCGACGGATCTGGGGCGCCGAGGACCGCAGCGCCGGCACGCCGCGGCAGCCGGTCGGGCGCGTGCACAACGACTACACTGAGAAATCCGCTCCGCAGCGAGTGCGCGACCTGATGGGCGCCGAAGCCGACGAACTGCTGCGCCACCGATTTGAGATCATCAATGTGTGGCGCCCCATCACCGGGCCGTTGCGCGACGCGCCGCTGGCGGTGTGCGATGCCCGCACCGTCGACCCGGCGGACTGGGTTGCTTCGGCGCTGATCTATCCCGATCGACGCGGGGAGACATACGCCATTCACTTCAATCCGGCGCACCATTGGTGGTACGTGCCCGACATGATGCCCGGCGAGGCGCTGCTGCTGAAATGCTTCGATTCGACGCGTGACGGTCACGCCCGCATGGCGCCGCATTCGGCGTTCGAGGATCCAACGGCCCCAGCCGACAAGCTGCCGCGCGAAAGCATCGAGCTCCGCACGTTGGTATTTCACGCGTAGTGCCGGCATGACGCGATGGGAGCTATAAGCTACGGATGCAACGAAACCCGCACGAAGGTGACGCCGATGCGGAGTGCAGCCTTGAGTGTGCCCCGCAGCGTTCCTGCCACCTTCGAATCCCCGGCGATGCGGCGCCGATAGGGCAGGGGCACCTCCAGGATGCGCAGCTGGGCGCGGGCGGCGCGCATCTGCATTTCCAGATTCCACCCGTAGGTCAGCTCCCGCATCGGCAGCGCCGCCAGACATTCAAGGCGGATCGCGCGGAACGCGCTCATGTCGGTGTAGCGTACGCCGCTGACCAGGCCGACAGCCGCGCCAATCAGTCGCCCGGCAAGCACCTGATGTGGTCCCATGCTGCCAGGCTCGCGGGCGCCGCGGGTCCGGCTGGCAAGGACAAAATCGGCCTGCCGGGCCAGCACCGGCGCGACGAGGCGCCCGGCCTGCTCGGCTGGATCGGCGCCGTCCCCATCCAGGAACAGCACAATTTCCGCACCGAGCGCACCCGCGCGCGCGGCACCCAGGGCACAGGCACGACCATAGCCGGGGCGGGGTTCGACCAGCACCTCGGCGCCGGCGGCCCGCGCTTCCTGCACCGTACCGTCGCGGCTGCCGCCATCCACCACGATCACCCCATCGACGATGTCGCGCGGCAGCGCTGCCACGGTGGGACCGATTGCGCCGGCTTCGTTCAGAACGGGAATGACGGCGACGACCCGCGGCGCGCTCACAGGCTCCAGCGCAACCCGCATCCCTGGCAGGGCTTGGGGGGCGCGTCGCTCAGTAACGCGGTGCGAAAGCCGCGATAGGCAGGGCTGTTCCAGATTTCCTGCAATGTCCGCTGCGTGGCGTCACCCAGCGTGTAGCTGTCGTAGCCGCGCGCGGAGAACGGCGCGATGCAGCAGGGCAGAGCGCGCCCGTGCGCGGTGAAATACATCAGCGACCAGGGACGGCGGCAGGTGGACCAGGGGTTGTCGTCGCGTGCGCGCTTCAGGCTCAGTCCCGGTTCGGTGGCGCCCGACGCATCCAGCGTGACGCCAAGACCGGCGCCGATATGCTGGGCGGTGTCGATGGCCTCCTGCTCATCGGCGCGGGTCTGCTCGAACAAGGAGGAATTGGGCCGAGCCATGCCGAAGCCCTGATCATCGAAAACCAGCCGTTGCAGATGCACTTCGCGCACGCCGATGGAGGCGGCAAGGCGAACGAACTCCGGCAATTGCTGCACGGTTTCCTTCAGGCCGGTCAGCCAGAGGGAGACGCGCGGGTGATCGTATCCGTGCTGGCGCTGAAATTCGGTGAACTTGCCCACGTCGCGCACGATACGGTGGAAGAAATCTTTGCCGCGGACCCGCTGATAACTGGCGCGATCGGCGGCATCCAGAGAGACGCGCAGCTCATCGAGCCCGGATTCCACCAGCCAATCGAACTTCTTCGGTGTCAGCAACGTGCCGTTGGTGTTGAACAGCACGTGCACGCCACGCGCCTTCAGGTAACAGACCATGCGCGGCAGGTCGCGCACCATCATCGGCTCTCCGACGCCGTGCAGCACGGCGCGAGCGAGGCCGGGAAGCTGATCGACAATGAGGGTGAACAGGTCCCAGGACATGTCCGCCGGTGGTTCTAAAGTTTCGAACGTGCGCGGACAGGTCTCGCACAACAGGTTGCACCGGTTCGTCACCTCCAGATAGACGCAGACCGGCGGCGCCTCGGCCAACTCGGCCCGCGCATCCGGGATCGCCTCGAAGTAGCGGCCTGGGTCGGTGACCGTCGAGGTGGACATCAGATGCTCCTTTCAATCGCGCCGTCCCGGGTACCCCAGGCGCCGGCGAGCGGCCGACGCCAGTCGATCACGGCAAGCGCGATGCAGGGGACGAAAACCAGGCTCGGCCAGAAAAAATGCTCGTCAAGCGGATTGAGGTAGAGCAGCAACGCGGCGGCGGAGAGATAGATCACGCTGCGCAGCGGGCAGATGCAGCACGGCACGGCGAGCCACGCGTAGTACCACGCATAATGCGGGCTGAGCACGATGAGGGTCGCGGCAGCGAGCACGGCCGCGTTGCCGGCCACGCGCACGATATCGCGATGCGGGTCAGGTTGCGGCTGCGACGCGAATGCTATCCACGCGGCAGCAGCCGCCAGCGCGCCGGCGCCTACCAGCAGGTAAAGCTTCGGAGCGATGGCCGGGAGCGGCAGCAAGTGGCCGAGCCCCGCCAGCAGCCACAGGCCGGTGCCCTGGTCCATGCCTTCCTCCGACGCGTAGCCGGGAAGGAAGCCCAGCACGTCGCGGCCGACTCCAATATAGCCGGCGTAGAGCAGCAGAATGGTGGCGGCGCACATGGCCGGCATCCGCCAGTCGCGGCGCCGCCACAGCGCCGGCGCCATCGCCGCCGGGAGGAATTTCACCAGGATCGCGGCGCCCAGCAGCGCGCCAGTCAGCGTGTCGCGCCGGCGTGCCCGCGCCAGAAGTGCAGCGCTGATCAGGCCGACGGCGAACGCATCGACATGTCCGTTGCCGGCAAAGGCCCACACCGCAAGCGGGTTCCAGGCATAGATCAGCACCCGATCGGCCGGCAGGCCGGCGCCCGCCAGCAGGGCAATGACGCAGCCGATCGCCAGCAGCTCGAACCCGACCGCGGCGAGTTTCATTCCGAGCACCGTCGGGCTGATCGCCGTCACCGCGCGGAAGATGAGCTGCGCCGTCGGCGGATAGATGGTCCGGGCGTACGTGGCGCGGTTGACGTGAGGGTAGATCGCGCCATCGCGCAGCGGCATCAGGGCCGGGTCGGCGGGCAGGTAGTGGTACGGGTTGATGCCGGCGTTCTGGACCTTGCCGTCCCACACGTAGCGGAAGACGTCGCTGGACAGGAACGGCGGCGGCGGCAGCAGGATGGCGCGCAGCACCACCGCCACGCCGAGCACGAGCCACACCGCGCCCGGCGACAACCGGCGGCGCAAGACCATGGCTACGGCGGCGAAATAAATCGTCGCCGCGACGACCATCAGGCCGACGAACAGCAGGGTGGCGCGCGGTGACGGCAATGTGATTGCGCCGGGTTCGTGCAGCGCCAGCCCTGCCGCGGTCAACACGATCAGCGCGGCCCCGAGGCAGGACAGTTTCAACAGTCCGGCATCGGACCGGGGCAGGCCCTGTCCCGCAATCTTCTCCGCGCACAGCTCCCGCAAAGATGTGTCCGGTGATGCCGCCATCACCAGTCCGCTGCGATCCGAGCGACATCCAGTCGCGCGAGGCACGCGGCGGTGGCGGGCGCGTGGAAAGCGCCTGGCGGCGGCGAACGCAATTCCCGGCGCAACCGGTCAAGCGAATCCCGATCGTCGACATCGTACCATAGTGGCAGTTCGACGATCTTCAGCCCCAACGCGCGTGCGCGGTCGCGCGTCTGCGCGGCGACCTGACCGGTGCTCCAGGCAATATCTTCGAACAGTACGGTGTGCGGCGCCGTCATGCCGAGGAGGTAATAGCCGCCGTCCTCCGCGGGGCCGAGCACGACGCATTCGGGGTTCGCCGCACAAGCAGCAGCGGCACGGCACAGATAATCGGTCGGCAGCGTGGGGCTGTCGGAATTGAGCAGACAGACCGACCCGTAGCCTGAGGCGAACAGCGATTGCGCCGCGTGCAGCAGCGATCGACCGAAGCCGTTGACGCGAGGCGTCACGGCAATCGTTCCGTCAGCGAGCACAAGGTTGGTTCCAGAAGCCAGCACGCCGTCGAACAGCACCTCGGATCCCGCCGGTGCATAGGCGATTGCGCCGGCGACAGGCACGCGCTGCCCGGCAAGCGCGATGTTTTCGGTGGTGTCGCGCAGGAAGGCGGCGCTTATGGCAGCGGCGCTTTCCGCGTCCAGCGGCGGCATCAGGCGTGTCTTGGCGCGGCCGGGCCGCGGTGCCTTTGCCATCACGGCGATGGCCGCGATGCCCTTCCGTCCGACATTCCGCACCCGTTAGCTCCCACTGAACCAGTTATATCCCCGATCGGTCCAGAACCCGCGTGGCTGTTGGTTCGTCACATATAACGTTGTGACGAATTTCGGGTTCTTGAAGCCCAACTTGGTGGGGATGCGGATTTTGAAAGGGTAGCCATGGGAAATCGGCAGGATTTCGTCCGCGAGCCTGAATGCCATGATGGTCTGCGGATGCAACGCGCTGGGCATGTCCATCCCCTCATAATAGCCGTCGGCACATTCGAAACCGACATACTTTGCCGTGAGATCGGCACCGATCCGTTCCAGGAACGTGCGCAACGGCGTGCCGGTCCATTTGCCGATCATGCTCCATCCTTCCACGCAGACGTGGCGTGTGATCTGGGATTCCTGCGGCATCGCATGAAGCTGCTCCACCGTCCAGGGCCGCTTGTCGGCAATCAGACCGGCAAGTTGCAAACGGTATGTGGCGGCATCAAGGCGCGGCGCCTGGGCCGGGGAGTACCAAGCGTTGTAGCGGAAATCCTTGACTGCCAGCCGTTCGGGGAACGTTGGAGCCAGGCGCGTGGGACTGAACAACGCCGCCTGCACCTTGTCGTTCCAGCGGGAGAAGGCGGCCAGCACGTTCTGCACGGTATCGCTGTCGCTGACATCGCAGCCAGTCATCAGGGTCAATGCACCCAGGCTGAAACCGTTGCGCACAAGCCCGCGCCGTTCCAGGAGGATCATTTGTGATCTCCGTGATGAATAGGCGCAGAGGCGTGACCGACCAGCATCGCCAGCAAGGTCTTCGGCACCAGAGCGACCAATGTCAGATGCACGACGACGAACAGGGCGAGCGCTGACATGAAGATGAAATGCACCAGCCGTGCGCCCTGGAAGCCGCCAAACAGCGCGGTCAGCGGCGCGAGTTGCACCGGCTTCCAGATCGCCAGTCCAGACAACAGCATCATGATGAGGGCGAACAGGACGCCCCAGTAGAACGCCTTCTGGACTGCGTTGTAGGTGCCGAGCGAATGCGCCAGCCGGAACCGGGCAGCGGCGGTGAAATCGCGCAGAAAGGAGCGGGGCGTCAACGGCAGCCAGTCTCGCCGGAAATGACCGGAGAAGAGGCCGTAGAAGGCGAGCAGGAGGATCGCGGCGAAAAACAGCCAGATGGCGGCCAGATGCCAGGCGATGGCGGTGGCAACGCCGGGATCGTTGTGGCGCGCGAGCGCGACATCGACGTTGCCGCCGAGCGTTGCCCATTCCGGAAAACGAAACGCGAAGATCGGCGAGGCGTTGTAGATGCGCCAGCCGCTGCCGATGAGTATCAGGACTGCGATCGCGAGCAGCCAGTGCGCGATGCGCAGGATCAGCGGATGGCGGATCTCATCGCGCTCGATGGCGAGAGCCGGGCGATGCTCGGCGATAAGGTGGGGTGCGCTCATGCCATCGGCTCCAGGCCGGAGGCGTGCAGTCGCGCGGCGGCATCGGGGTCGCGCAGGAAGTCCATGAAGCCTTGTGCATTGCGGCTGCGGGTCACCACGCTGATGGCCGCGCTGCAGCTTACTGTCTGGTCCGGCAGCTCGGCCAGGATGGAGAGGCCGGAGCCGGGCTGCGCCTCGGTCCGATAGAGCAGCCCAATCGGTGCGGCACGGGTGCGCAGCAGAAATCCCACTTCCTCAGTGTCGATCGCCCCGACCACCTGAAACGGGAATGGCGGCGTCAGCCCGAGCGCGGCCAGTACCGCCGCGCTGTCGATGGTGGTGCCGGTGGTCGGGTCCGGCAGGGCGACGGGACCGGTGCCGATGCGGCGAAGCAGGTGCAGCGGATCCGACAATTGTTGCGTGCCGCCTTCCAGGGTGGCGAACACCAGCCTGTCCCGCCCGACGGGGATGCGCGTGTCCACGTGGATCAGTCCGCGCCGCGCGGCCTCGTCCATCGCCGAGGACTGGGTAATCAGCACGTCGTTCTGGGTGATGCGCTCGATCTGTGCGAGCATGAGCATCGGCGCGGCGCAGAACAGATCCACCGGAGCTTGGCTGCGCGCGGTGAACAGCTCTGCGGTGCGGCGGATGGCGCCGCGCAGCGCCTTGTCGCAATAGATGACGACGTTCGGCGCCGGTACTGGGATCCGCATGCGCCGTTGTAGCGAGCCCGCTGACGGCGACAGCCAGCAATGAGGCGCGCCCGAGGCCGCGACGCCGGAGATTCATGGTTTGCCTCCGCGGTGATCTGCTGGCAAAGGTTGGCAGGAAAGGCCGCCTTTTGTCCGATGCCTTTGCCTCATGGATATCATAACTTGACCTTGATACGGCGTGGCTACTGGTCTCTGTCGTGCGTTTCTGGATTTGCCGGCGCGTTACGGCCGGGCGGAGTGGCGGCCGGGGATCGGCGCTTGTAACCGCTTATCGACGGCCGGGACGCATCGCAGGACAGGCACGGGAAGCATATCGGATGGAAGGGAGACGGCGGGCACGGCCCCGCGTTCTGGCACCCTGGCGCGATCGGCAGGGGCGGTTTTCCTGGCTGAAAGCCGCCACCCTGGCGGGCTGCATGGCGCCTGGCGCCGTGGTGGCCTTTTGGCTGGCGACCGACGCGTTCAGCGCGCGGCCCGTGCACACCGCGCTGCAATGGATCGGGCTGTGGACGGTGCGGTTCATCCTGATCGCGCTCGCGATCACC
Organism: uncultured Pseudomonadota bacterium; assembly: GCA_963810715.1. Taxonomy (GTDB): domain Bacteria; phylum Pseudomonadota; class Alphaproteobacteria; order Acetobacterales; family Acetobacteraceae; genus DATDIC01. The sequence goes on from CAWEOZ010000013.1 coordinate 778,330, forward strand.
CCGGCGGCCAGCGTGCTGGACTGGCCAAAAATCCTGCTGGTGCGGCGGATGGTCGGCGTGACTGCCGGCGCATACGCCGTGTCGCATTTTTCGCTGTATGTGGTGGATGAAAATTTCGGCCTGCTGACGGTTGCGTCGGAAATCGCCCTGCGGTTCTACCTGACCATCGGGTTTGTCGCGCTGCTGGGGCTGACGGCGCTGGCGATAACGTCTACCGACGCCATGATGCGGCGCATGGGACGTGGCTGGAAACGGCTGCACCGGTGCGTGTATGTCATCGGCGTGCTGGCGCTGCTGCATTATTTCATCCAGTCGAAGGCCAATGTCAGCGAGCCGGTGGTGTTTGCCGGGCTGTTCCTGTGGATGATGTTGTGGCGCCTGCTGCCGTTGGGGTGGCGGCGGCGTATTGTGATCTATCCGGTGCTGGCGATCATCGCCGCGCTGCTTGCGGCCGGAGTGGAATTCGGCTGGTACGCGCTGGCCACCCACATCAGCCCGTGGCGCGTGCTGGCCGCCAGCGAGACGCTGCGCTACGGGCTGCGGCCAGCGCACTGGGTGCTGATCGCGACGCTCGCCATCGGCGCGATTGCGGTGGTGCGGCGCATTCCCCGCAATCCCCGGGCCCTGTTGCGCGGGCTGCGCGCCGACGCCCGCGCTTAGAGCATGATACCTTCAAGATGAAGCGATCATGCTCTAGGATTGTTCGGTTGAGATCGTGGTTCACGCTGTCCGACGAGTCGGCCACAAGCGATCACGCTCTTCGCGACCAGACGGGGGAAACGCATGAAGATCGCCAAGATCGAAGACCTGCACGCCGATGCGGGTTGGCGGACATTCTCGTTTCTGAAGATCACCACCGATGAGGGGCTGGTCGGCTGGTCCGAATATACCGAAGGCGACGGCAGCCGCGGGCTGAGCGGGGTCATTCACGCCATGGCGGAGCCGCTGATCGGGCAGGATCCGCGGCCGGTGCAGCGTATCGTCTCCGCGCTGTACGTGCGTTCGGTGCAGGCGCCGCAGGGCGTGAACAGCCGCGCGATTGCCGCTATCGAGCTGGCGCTGCTGGACATCAAGGGCAAGGCGCTGGGCGTGCCGTGCTACGAGCTGTTCGGCGGCCCGGTGCGGGAGCGCATTCCGGTCTATTGGTCGCATTGCGGGTCCTATCGCGTGCGCAACGGGGCCCTGCTGGGGACGCCGCCGCTGCGGAATTATGACGATGTGGCGGCGCTGGCCGCCGAGGTGAAGCGGCGCGGCTTCAAGGCGCTGAAGACCAACGTGCTGCCGATGCGGGATGGACAGTTGACGAATTTCCAGCCTGGCTTCGGCCGCAGCCCCGGTTTTCCCGAGCTGAATGCGGATCGCGACACGCTGCGGGCGATCCATGACCTGCTGGCGGCGTTTCGCGCCGGCGCCGGGCCGGAGATGGGGCTGCACCTGGACGTGAACTACCATTTCAAGACCGAGGGGTTCATCAAGGTCGCCCGCACGGTCGCGCCGTTCGACATGACATGGCTGGAGATCGACACCTGGGATCCGGCCGCGCTGGCGCTGATCCGGCGCGCTGCTTCCTGTCCGATCGCGTCCTGCGAATCGCTGACCGGCCGGCGGGCGTTCCGGCCGTTTCTCGATGCCTATGCGATGGACGTGGCGATCGTGGACGTCATCTGGAACGGTTTCCTGGAATCGCTGAAGATCGCCGCGATGGCGGAGGCGTACGAGGTGAACGTGGCGCCGCACAATTACTACGGGCATCTGGCTTCGGCGATCAGCGCACATTTCTGCGCCGTCGTGCCGAACCTGCGCGTGATGGAGACTGACGTGGACAGCGCGGCGTGGCGGGACGAGCTGTTCAGCGCGCCGATGGTGATCGAGAACGGCGAGATGCTGGTGCCGACCGGTCCCGGCTGGGGCGTGGATGTGAATGAAGACGGCGTGCGCGCACATCCGCCGAAATCATCCTGAGCCCATGCTGACACGACTTCACGGTCTGCTCGGCGCCTGCCTGATCCTGGCCGGCGCGGCGGTGACGCCTTTGACCGTCGCGGCATCGGAGCTGTGCCCGGACGAGACGGCGCAGCCGCAGATTCCGACCGATCCGCAGGCGTGCGCGCGCCTGCTTCCGGCGGTGCGCTCGCCGCATTCGCTGCCGCTGAATGTCTATGAAGAGAAGCTTGGCGATTATCTTCGGGGATTCTGCTATCGCGATCCGGCCAGCGGCTGGAAAACCGACAAGACGGTGCGCGACACCGGACCGTTCATCGCCACACTGGCGAACGGCAAGTGGAGTGGCGCGTATTACGGCACGCATGCGCCGGTGATCGTTTGGTACTCCCCCGAGATGTATCAGTGGTTGCGGACCAATCGCCCGACTGACCGGCCGCCGCCGACGACACTATCGCCGGTGCCGGACGGCGCCGTCATGGTGAAGGAGATGTACAGCCTTGCCCCGGCATCGTCGTGCCGCGGCATCGATCCGTTGTACCTGAAACCGAAAACGCAAGGCGTCGCCGTGATGGTGCGCGACAGCGCGGGATCTCGTGATGGGTGGTTCTGGGGCTGGTTCGGCTGGTCCGATTGGCAGCCCGATTGGCCGGCGCAGCCTGGCAGCCCGCTGACGATGATGGGGTTCGGCCAGTATTGCACCAACTGCCAGCGTCCGCGCGGGACAACGATACGTTCGCAGCCCTGAACAACATCAAGGGCGAGCCCGGCACATTCCTGTCTTTCCTCAGCCAGGATTTCTTCCGGACGCAGTCCGATCAGGCGCGTGCGCATTTCGCGCCGATGCTGCAGTTCCACGCCCGGCTGGCCGCGGAGAACCGGGCTGCGTCCGCACTACCGGCGCTTGAGAAGATGTCGGTCGATCCGGAGTCCCTGACCAGCCTGCACCTGCGCGCGGTGCAAACTGCCGCGGATGCAATGCTGGAGATGCCGTCGGAGACGTATGACAGCGTGTGGGTGAAGGCCGGCGGACCGACCGTGGCTAGCAGTTTCGTTACATCTGATCAGTGTCTCGGGTGCCATACGTCGGGCGGCACGGGTCTGCAATATCCCATGACGGTTCCGGCTGGCGACAAGATGCTGAACCTGTCGCCCTATGGCACCTGGTGGACCAGCCCGATGGGCCTTGCCGGGCGCGATCCGGTGCCCAGTTCGCCAGCGAAACCGATACGTTCCACCCGGAGTTCTCCGCAGCGACCCAGGACACGTGTCTGGGGTGCCACGGCGTGATGGGCGAGCGACAATTCCACATCGATCACGCCGACGCGCCGCCGAACTGCGCGCCGTTTCTGCGTTCGATGCTCGACGCCGTGCCGTATCCCTCCGACAACCCGGATGCGGCCCTGGCCGATTACGGGGCGCTGGGGCGCGACGGGATCGCCTGCTCGGCGTGGCCACCATATGGTGCTTACGAAGGTCGACATCACGAAGAACATCGACCAGCCACAGAACCGCTCCGTGCAGCAGCGGCAGGATTTCCTGAATCCGGGCATGAGCGGATTTGCCAGCACTTTCACCGGCAGCTTTGTTGTCGGAGCGCCTGACACGGTGTTCGGTCCGTTCGACGATCCCAAGACGAAGCCGATGCTCAACGCGCTCGGGCTTACTCCGGCGGAACGCTCTGACGTGACGAGCTCGGAGATGTGCGGCACCTGCCACACGATCCATCTGCCGATCATGGATCGGGCGAAGATCATCGGCTATTCGTATGAGCAGGCCACTTACGCGGAGTGGGCGTTCAGCGCCTATCGGGTGGGGACGACACCGGACGGGCCGTTGCCGTTCGGGCCGGGCGCGGTGGCCGAGTCGTGCCAGGGATGCCACATGCCGAGCACCGATACGCATGGGGCGCCGTTCCGCAGCAAAATCGCCGGAATACAGGAGCATAGTAGCTTTCCGGCGGTGGAGAACGGGCTCGGCGCCGAAGACATCGACCTGCCGTTGCGCGACGGGTTCGCGCAGCACACGTTGGTGGGACTGAACGTGTTCCTTGTCGACATGGCGGCGCAGTTCCCGCAGGTGCTCGGTATTCGCACGCAAGATCCGATGATGGGGGATGACGGGGTCGATCCGCTGACGCTGACGCGAGCGCCGCATGCTGGAGTTTGCGGTGCAGAAGTCGGCTTCTGATCGCCATCGACAAAATCGAGACCACGCCGGCGTCGCTGAACGTCACGGTGAAGGTGACCAACCTGACGGGTCACAAATTTCCGTCCGGCGTCGCCTTTCGGCGCGCGTTCCTGGATTTCCGGCTGCTGGACGCGGGCGGTCAGGTGATGTGGGAATCTGGGCGGACCGATCCTTCGGGCGTTATCGTCGATCAGACCGGCAAGCCGATTGCCGGCGAGTTGTGGTGGAACGACGACTGTACTGCGCGACCCGACGCGGCCAATCATCCCCACCAGCCGCATTACCAGGTGATCGATCAACAGGACCAGGCGCAGATTTACGAGGAACTCGTCACCGCACCGCCGTCCGGCACCGGTGCGGCGCGATGCGGGCGCACGGCGCCGCCGGCCGGGCCGCTGACCACGAGCTTCCTGTCGATCTGCTCCACGCTGAAGGACAACAGGCTGTTGCCGAAGGGATTCCTGCCACTGGACCAGCGGGTGGAAATCGCCGCCGCGCTGGGGGCCGGTGCTGATCTGGCCGACGACACGAGCCCGGTCGCCGTAGGGTTCGATCCGGATTACCGGACGGGCGGGGGCGATAACGTGACCTACAGCATCCCCGTTGGAGTGCTTGCAGGACGGCCGGTCGCGGTCGAAGCGACGCTCTATTATCAGGCGACGCCGCCTTATTTCCTGCAGGGCCGGTTCTGCACGTCAAAGAGCCTCGACACGCACCGGCTGTCGTTTCTGACCAGTCATCTGAAATTATCCGGGTACCGCGGCCGCGGACTGGAAGCTGAGGATGGTCTCGACGGGTGCCGTTCCGATTCCTTAGAGCATGATCCGTTCCAGTTGAACCGACCCGAGCGCTCCTTCCGTCAACTCCTTGACGCAGGACGAAATCCGGCGGACACGCTAGAATCGATTTCGTGTCATAATTTTGGCTGTTATCTATCCTACCATCCAACACAACGAGGTCCACATGAAAAAGCTCCTACTTGCCACGATGATAACCCTCTCGGCGGCGAGCATGCTGGGTGGCGTAGCCAGGGCGGACAGCCCGTCCTGCAAGGCCCAGGCGACTTCCAAGAAGCTGGCCGGAGCCGCACAGACCAGTTTCATGAAGAAATGTACGACTGATGCCACGACGACGTGTGACGCCGCCGCAACCAGCAAAAAGCTCGCCGGTGCCGCCAAGAGCAGCTTTACGAAAAAATGCGTGAACGACGCCGTGGGCGCGTAACTCGACTTACCGCCTTTCGGCCAGGTAATACCAGACCGTGTTGAGGGTGACGTATTTCGTCATTCCCGCTTGCGCGTCGCGAAAGCGGGAATCCACCTCCCACCCGGTGGCACCCGCCTCCATCGCCACGACGAGTAGAATCGACGCGTGCGCCGCTTGGTGGCCCCATCGTGAGTCCGGCGGTAGAGGGCGATACCTCCGCCTGAACCTCCATGCCTCTGCGCCTCCATGGTGAAGCTTTCTTGTTCTTCCCCACCCTGATACGCTTCATGCCAGTCGCGGAAACCGGAGCAGGAGGGCGCGTTGGCGAAGATCACCATGCCTGTCGAGGCGTCGCACATCATGATGTTTGCACGCGCTATCGGTGACACCAACCCCATCTATCACCACTCCGCTGCCACCATCATCGCCCCGCCCACCTTCCCGCAGGCGGTCGCCCAGTTCGATCCCGAGTATCATCTGCGCCCGAAACCCGGAGAGCCCTGGTTCGGCTCCGGCAAGACCCCCTCCGGGGTCGAAGAAAGCCGCATCCTCCGGCGGCCTGCACGCCGAGCAGCACTTCGAATATCACCGCCACCCACGCGCCGGCGACGTGCTGACCGTCGAAATCAAGCCGGGCAAGACCTGGGAGAAGGAAAGCAAGCGCGCCGGCAAGCTGACATTCCGCGAGCGCATCGCCGAATATCGCGACCAGAACGGCGAGCTGGTGATCACCGCCCGCAGCGTCGGCGTCACCACCGAGCGTCCCGTGGACCAGGGTTGAGGGCACCGCCATGGCACTGCAGGCGAGCCAGCTGAAGGTCGGCGACACCCACACCGAGCGCGTGGTCGATAACCTGACCCGCACCCAGATCGTGCAGTACGCCGGCGCCTCCGGCGACTACAACCCGCTGCACACCGACGAGATCTACACCACCCAGGTTGCCGGCTATCCCAGCGTGTTCGCCCACGGCATGCTGACCATGGGCCTGACCGGCAAGATGCTGACCAACTACGTCGGCGACGGCCGGCTGACCAAATTCGGCGTCCGCTTCACCAACCAGGTCTGGCCCGGCGACACGCTGGATTCCACCGCCACGGTCACGGCGATCAATGGCGACCGGGTCGGCGCTCGACGTCGTCACCACCAACCAGGACGGCAAGGAAGTGGTAAAAGGCTACGCCGAAGCCCGCATCGACCCGTAACACGCATCACGGAGGCCGCCCGATGAACGATCATACTACCCCCGATAATGGCGCGTTCTGGACGCGCGCGAGGCGCCATCTGCTCAATTACGGCGGTAACTTCGTCGCCGTTCGTGCCGGTTCGCGCCGAGGGCTCGTTCCTCTACGACGCGGGCGGCCGGCGGGTGCTGGATTTCACCTCCGGGCAAATGAGCGCGATCCTGGGCCATTCGCACCCGGAGATCGTTGCAACCGTGCGCGATGCGGTCGGGACGGCTCGACCACCTGTTTTCCTCCATGCTGTCCGAGCCGGTGGTCGGCGCTGGCGGAGGCACTGGCCGGGCTGGTGCCCGACCTGCCGCGCGTGATGCTGCTCTCCACCGGCGGCGAAGCGAACGAGGCGGCGATCCGCCTCGCCAAGCTGGTGACCGGCAAATGGGAAATCGTCGGCTTCACCCGGTCCTGGCACGGCATGACCGCAGGCGCCGCGGCGGCCACCTACAAGGCCGGCCGGCGAGGGATCGGGCCGCTGACGGCCGGATCGTTCGGCATTCCGGCGCCCAATCCGTTCCGCCCGCGCTTTGCCGGCGTGAGCTGGAAGCAGGAACTGGACGACGCGTTCGACCTGCTGGACCGGCAGAGCACCGGCAACCTCGCCGCCTTCATCGCCGAGCCGATCCTGAGCAGCGGCGGCGTGCTGGACCTGCCGCCCGGCTACCTGACCGCCTTGCAGGCGCATTGCCGCGCCCGCGGCATGCTGCTGATCCTGGACGAGGCGCAGACCGGCATGGGCCGCACCGGCCTGATGTTCGCGTTCGAGCGCGACGGCGTGGTGCCCGACATCCTGACCCTGTCGAAGACGCTCGGCGCCGGGCTGCCGCTGTCGGCGGTGATGACATCCGATACCATCGCCGACGAAGCCGCCGCCCGCGATTTCCTGTTCTACACCACGCACGTCAACGATCCTCTGCCCGCCGCCGTCGGCTGCAAGGTGGTGGAGATCGTGATCCGCGACGGGCTCGCCGCGCGGGCGAAACAGATGGGTGCGCGGCTGGCCGCGGGGCTGCGCGGACTTCAGCAGCGCCACGCCTGCATCGGCGACGTGCGCGGACGCGGGCTGCTGATGGGCGTTGAATTCACCGCCGCCGGCGGCAAGACCGCCGCCGTCGATTTCAGACGCGGTGACCGATGCTGCGCTGGATTTCGGCCTGTCCGCCAACATCGTGCGCGCCGGCGCCTCCGACGGCACCATGCGCATCGCGCCGCCGCTGACGGTCACCGAGGCGGAGATCGACCTCGGCATCGATCTGCTGGATCAGGCCGTATCCGAAGTGGTCGCCACCTGGATAATCAGCTCCTACCCGTTCACCTTCTGCATCAGCGCCGCGCAGCTATCGAGCACCGGCAGGACAGTGTCCGCTTTCTCCGACTCGACGCTGAACACCACGCGCTTCACGCCGAGATCCTCGTAGCGCTGCATCAGGTCCGATTCCTGCCGGGGGTTCCATACCGTGATCTCGATCGCATCCGGATCGCGCCCGGCCTCGGTGGCCATCTTGCGAAATTCGCGGGATCATGTCGGCAATCTCGCTGTAGCCGCCGCGCGCCGCCTGCGGGATCCAGCCGTCGCCGTAACGCATCGCGCGGCGCGCCGAATACGGAAAGGCGCCGCCGACGATGATCGGCGGATGCGGCTTCTGCACCGGCTTCGGCCACGCCATCATCGGGCCGAAATTGCACGAACTCGCCGTGATATTCCGGCTTCGTCTGCGTCCAGATCTGCCTTCATCGCCTCGATGCGTTCGCGTGCCAGCTTGTGCCGCGTGGCGAACACCGCGCCGTGGTTCTCCATCTCGTCCTGGTTCCAGCCGTTGCCGACGCCGAACAGAAACCGCCCGCCCGAGACCTGGTCGATCGAGGCGACCAGCTTCGCGGTCTGGATCGGGTCGCGCTGGGTAATCAGGCAGACGCCGGTGCCGACCTTCAACGTGCGCGTCGCCAGCGCCGCCGCGGTCAGCGTCACGAACGGGTCCATGGTGTCGTAATATTTCTTCGGCACCTCGCCGCCGCCGGGGAACGGCGTCTTGCGGCTGAGCGGGATGTGCGAATGCTCCGGCGCCCAGACCGATTCGAACCCGCGTTGCTCCAGCGCCACCGCAAGCTCGCCGGGCGCCATGGAATAGTCGGTGAAGAACATCGCCGCGCCGAAGGACAGCATTTGCCGCTCCCGTGATGATCGCTGCAGTTTCGGCCACCTGCGCCGGAGATGTAAAGCGCTCGGGGCTCCGCCCCCGTCAGCACGTCGAGCAGCTTGTGACGGCGGGCGTTGCCATGCCGCGGATCGGGGAGATCTGAAAAGCTCGACCAGATCGACAGCATCCGCATCCTCCAAGCGGGAGGATAGACAAGAATCCAGCATGTCGAGCCGCGTCTACAAGCCAATTTCCTTATGCCATTCGCCTGGCTCCGCCCCGCACCCCGCCAGAGGGCGCTGCCCTCTGGAGGGGGTCTGGGCGGAGCCCCGGCGCTGACTTCGCCGGCGCCGGCGGCGGCACTGCGCTGTCGGTCGCGCGCATCGGCGAGCCGTCCATGTTGAAGGTCTGCACGTCCGCCGCGGCGCGTGCCTTGGCAATCTCCTGCCGCACGCCTTCCTTCAGCATCTCCTGCCGAAGCTGATCCGACTGCCTGCTCGAAGCTGGGCGGCGGAGCCTGCCGGCGCTCCACCACTTCGATCACATGCCAGCCGAACTGCGTATGCACCGGAGTTTTCGTGAACTGCCCCGGCTGCAGCGCGAACGCCGCATCGGCAAACGTGGGCACCATGTCGCCCTTCTTGAAGAAGCCCAGGTCGCCGCCATCGGCTGCAGCCGGGGTCCTTGCTGTACTGCTTGGCCAGTGCCCCGAAATCCGCGCCCTTTTCAAGCTGCGCGATGATCTGCTTCGCCTGGTCCTCGGATTCCACCAGGATGTGCTTCGCGTGCACCTCCTCATCGCCCGGCTTCCCGGCAATCTCCTTCTCATAGCGCGCGTGCAGCGCCTGGTCGTTCACGCTCGGCATCACGACCTTCGTCAGCAGCGCATTGTCCAGCACCTGGTCGGTCGCCGTCGCGATCTGCTGCTGCACCTCCGGGGTCTTGTCGAGGCCGGCCTTGCGGGCCGCCGCCGCCAGCACGCGCTGGCTGATCATGCTGTCCAGCAGCTTCGGGTAGATCGTCTCGAACGGCACCGCGCGCAGATTGGCGGGCAGCGCTTCCGCGGCGGCCTTGACCTCGCTCAGATGGATCGGCACGCCATTCACCTTGGCGACGACCGGATCGCCGGACGGCGCCGCCGCGGCGGCGGGCGGCGATTGGGACGGAGCTGCCTGCGCCATGGCGGCGCCGCATGGCAGCGCGGCGGTCAGCAGGCAGGCGGCAAAACGGGACCAGGTCCCGCAACGAACAAACATTACAACTCCTGGGTCATACGGCCGCGGACTAATGGCTGAACTGCCGCAAGCCTGCAAGCCAACTCCCGGCAATGCGCCCGTCAGATGGGGTGGTCGGCCGGGTGCCGGCCAGCCAGTTTCGTTGACCCTGGGGCAGGGGGGTCTTATCTCCACGCTGTCCGTCCCCGGACAATCGCCGGAAAGGTCTCGATGCTCGCCTCACTCGCCCGTGCCGTCCTCGGCACCTCCAACGACCGCATGCTGAAGGCGTATCGCCGGCGGGTGCCGCAGATCAACGCGCTGGAGCCGGCAACGCAAGCCCTATCGGACGAGGCGCTGCGGGCCAAAACCGCGGAGTTCCGCGAAAAACTCGCCGCCGGCGCTAGCCTCGACGACATCATGCCGGAGGCCTTCGCGGTGGTGCGGGAGGCGGCAGTCCGCACCCTCGGCCAGCGGCATTTCGACGTGCAGTTGATCGGCGGCATGGTCCTGCACGACGGCACGCATCGCCGAAATGAAGACCGGCGAGGGCAAGACCCTGGTCGCCACCCTGCCGGTCTATCTGAACGCGCTTGCACGGCAAAGGCGTGCACGTCGTCACCGTCAACGACTACCTGGCCCGCCGCGACGCCGAGTGGATGGGGCAGATCTACCGGTTCCTGGGCATGACCGTCGGCGTGATCGTGCACGGCCTGGACGACAACCAGCGCCGCGCCGCCTACGCCGCCGACATCACCTATGGCACCAACAACGAGTTCGGCTTCGACTATCTGCGCGACAATATGAAGTACCGGCTGGAAGACATGGTCCAGCGCGACTTCACCTTTGCGATCGTCGATGAGGTGGACAGCATCCTGATCGACGAGGCGCGCACGCCACTGATCATCTCCGGCCCCGCCGAGGACAGCTCCGACCTGTACCGCCGTGTCGATGCCGTGGTGAAGGAGCTGGTGAAGGACCCGGACACGTACGAGAAGGACGAGAAGTTCCGCACCGTCGCGCTGACCGAACCGGGTTCGGAGCGCGTCGAGGACATGCTGCGCGAAGTGGAGATCATCACCGAGGGCAATCTCTACGACATTTTCAACGTCTCGGTCGTGCATCACGTGCAGCAGAGCCTGCGCGCCCATACCCTGTTCACCCGCGACGTCGATTACATCGTGCGCGAGGACAAGGTGGTGATCATCGATGAGTTCACCGGCCGCATGATGGAAGGTCGGCGCTACTCCGACGGGCTGCACCAGGCGCTGGAAGCAAAGGAGGACGTCACGGTCCAGGCCGAGAACCAGACGCTGGCCTCGATCACCTTCCAGAACTATTTCCGGCTTTACCCGAAGCTGGCCGGCATGACCGGCACCGCCGCCACCGAGGCGGACGAGTTCGCCGAGATCTACAAGCTTGACGTGGTCGAGATCCCGACCAACGTGGCGGTCAACCGCAACGACGAGGACGACGAGGTCTATCGCACCGCCGAGGAGAAATGGGAGGCGGTGGCTACCCTGATCGACGCCACCCGCAAGACCGGCCAACCGTCCCTGGTGGGCACGGTATCGATCGAAAAAAGCGAGCACCTGGGTGAAATCCTCAAGCGCAAGCGAATCCCGCACGCGGTGCTGAACGCGCGCTTCCACGAGCAGGAGGCCGAGATCATCGCGCAGGCCGGCGCGCCGGGGGCGGTCACGATCGCAACCAACATGGCCGGCCGCGGCACCGACATCCAGCTCGGCGGCAATCTGCAGATGCGCCTGAAGAAGGAGCTGGCGGAGATCGAGGATCCGTCGCTGCGTGCCACCCGCGAAGCCGAGATACGCGATCAGATCGCCGCCGCGCATGGGGAAGTGAAACAGGCGGGCGGTCTGTTCGTGATCGGCACCGAGCGGCATGAAAGCCGTCGCATCGACAACCAGTTGCGCGGCCGCTCCGGCCGGCAGGGCGATCCCGGACGCTCGCACTTCTTCCTGTCCTTGGAAGACGACCTGATGCGTATCTTCGGGTCCGACCGGATGGGCGGTTTGCTCCAGAAGCTCGGCCTCAAGCCCGGCGAGGCCATCGTGCATCCCTGGATCAACAAGGCGCTCGAGAAGGCGCAGAAGAAGGTCGAGGCGCGCAACTTCGACACCCGCAAGAACGTGCTCAAATATGACGACGTGATGAACGACCAGCGCAAGGAAGTGTACGCCCAGCGCAAGGAGTTCATGCGCGCCGCCGACGTCTCCGAGACGGTGGACGAGATGCGTGCCGAGGTGATCGGCGCGCTGGTCGAGCGCCGCATTCCGGCCAAGGCCTTCGCCGAGCAATGGGAGCTGAAGGAGCTGGCCGACGATGCGCGCCGGCTGCTCAACCTCGACCTGCCGATCGAGGAGTGGGGCCACGAGGAAGGCATCGACGAGACGCAGATCCGCGAGCGCCTGCTGCAGGCATCCGATCAATTCATGGCGGCCAAGGCGGCCAACATGACGCCCGAGCTGATGCGCTTCATCGAGAAGTCGCTGCTGATCCAGACGCTGGACGCGGTGTGGAAAGAGCATCTCTACGCGCTCGACCATCTGCGCCAGGGCATCGGCCTGCGCGCCTACGGGCAGAAGGACCCGCTGCGCGAGTACCAGTCGCGAGGCGTTCACGCTGTTCAACTCGTTGCTGGACGAGCTGAAGGAACGCGTCACGTCAATGCTGTCGCGTGTCGAGCTGGCGCCGGACCGGCCGCCGGCCGCCGACTTCCAGCCCCCGCCGCAGCAATTCATGGAGCTGCACCCGGAACCGCGCTTCCTATGGCGCGGAAGCGGGCGCGGACGTCGCGACGCTCGCTCCTCCGGTTGCAATGCAGCCGATGCGCGCCGAGGCGATCGATCCGCACGATCCGTCCACCTGGCGCAACACGCCCCGCAACGCGCCATGCCCGTGCGGGTCGGGCAAGAAGTTCAAGCACTGCCACGGCCGGCTGGTCTGATTGCGGATGTAATGACCGACATCGACGCTACGAAACCACGGAGAGTTCTCCGTGATCGCGCCGCGCCTCCGCGGTGAGACTTTGCCTCGGTTAGAAGCGTGATCGCTTGAGGCAGCATCACCAGAAGGCGTGAATCACACTCTTCTACCAGGCGCTCCGGAGACAGACCCATCCGCCGTCATTCCCGCTTTCGCGCATAGGCGCTAAAATACCTGTGGCATACGTTGATATTGGCGTTTTCGTCGGGGCGGCTCACGGAGATGCCGTCTGAGCGTGGCGCTGCATTGTCGCCAGCGCGACAGGGTTGGTTGCGGTGGCGCGCAACTGTCGCAGCAGACGCCAGACGCCGGGCCTGGTCAGGCGGTGCAGGCCGAGCGGGGAGAGGCCGGGCGGCGAGCATCCTTGGGGGAGAGGCCTTGGGGGGAGAGTCCTCGAGCTCATCGATGATGGGCTCGAGCAGAAGGATGCTGAGAAGATGCGCCAGCACGTAAGGCCTGGCGGAGCGTGCATCGGTGCCCGGCGGCGGTTGCAGACCGATCACCGATTTCAGTCGTTTGAACGCCAGCTCGACCCGCCATCGCAAGCGGTAGAGGGCCAGCACATCCTCGGCGAACCAGTGACCGGCTGGCAACGAGGTGATCAGGATCACCCATCCGGCGGCAGTCAGCGTTGCGGTCGAGATCTGGTAGCGCTCTCGTTGCGCCTCGCGGCGCGCCTTGCGCCGTGCGGCCGCCCGCGCGGGCTTTTTGATGGCCACCATGCGCAGGGCAAGCGGCGGGGCAAGCGGCGGGGCAAGCGGCGGGGCGTGGTTGCGGCCGAGCCGGATGGTGCGGTCGATCAGGCCGTGCGCCGCCGCGCGGCGCAACTCACGCGGCAGATCGAGCGGCTCGTCGTCGGCGTCCAGCCAGCGCGCGCTCCTCCAGCCGGCACGCACCAGCAGATCGGCGCCGGCGGCCAGCACATTGGCCATGCGATCCGGTTTCAGATAGACCCGATCGGCGATGCGGATCTCACCCGCCACGACCGGCACCCCACCGGCACCCGGTCCAGCCGCTCGCCTTCGTGCTGGTCGGTGGGTTCGAAAAAGCCGAAGCGCTCGCTGGCAGGTCGAACGCGGCGTGGATGCGCCACAGCTTGTTGTTGACGCGGGCATCGGCGCTGGCCTGCGGCACCGCGGTGGCATCGAGGATGCGGATGATGCGCCGGCGGCTGATCTTCGGCGCGGCAGAGTTCAGCAGCTGACCGATCAGCGCGGTCAGCCACCCGCCGCACTGACGCAACCGATACGGCAGCGCGACATTGGAGATGTCGGTCAGGCCGCTCGCGCTGGCCCACGCGGCGGTGCCGCGCAGGCCGTGCACGCCGAGGCAATAGGCCAGCACCAGCCGCAACAATGTTGTTGCATTTCTGAGTGCGTCTATCCGGCGCGCCCGCAAACCTGAGGAGAGCAAGTATGTCCGAGATGCGCACCATAGCGACAGGCCTGAGTTTCCCGGAAGGACCGGTGGCGATGCAGGACGGATCGGTGGTGCTGGTCGAGATAGAACGACAGACCGTCACGCGCGTCAGGCCGGACGGCAGACTGGAGGTGATTGCCCACACGGGTGGCGGACCGAACGGATTGGCGATCGGACTCGATGGCGCGTTCTATGTCTGCAACAATGGTGGCTTCGCGTTCCGCTACGAACAGAGGTTGCTGCGACCGGCTGGATCTACGTCGGACTACACCGGTGGCCGGATTGAGCGGGTTGACCCCGCCACAGGCGCCGTGACGGTGCTGTACGACCGTTGCGGCGAGAAGCGTCTGCGCGGCCCGAACGATATTGCGTTCGATTCCGATGGTGGTTTTTATTTTTCCGATCTTGGCAAGTCCCGGGCGCGTGACCGCGATCATGGCGGTCTTTATTATGCGCGTGCGGATGGCTCGCGGATCATGGAAGTTGCGTACCCGCTCCTTACGCCGAATGGTGTCGGTTTATCGCCGGACGGAAAGACGGTGTATGTGGCAGAGACAGAGACGGCGCGACTCTGGGCGTTCGATCTCGAATCTGCGGGCGTAGCGCGGAAGCATGGATTCCCGTCGCCGCACGGCGGCAGGCTGGTCATTGGGCTGAGCGGATTTCAGCGTTTCGACAGCCTTGCGCTGGATGCGGCGGGGAACATCTGTGTTGCCACCCTGGTCAGCGGCTGCATCAGCGTGATCTCGCCGGACGGGAAGCTGCTGCGGCAGGTGCCGACGGGCGATCCGGTGACGACGAACATCTGCTTTGGCGGTGCGGAGCTGCGGACAGCATTCGTGACATGTTCGGGCACAGGGCGATTAGCCGCGTTCGACTGGCCAGAGGCGGGGTGCACCTAATGCGACAGGCGCGGTTTGAAGAACAGATGTACCCGGCCGCCTGGGACGAATCCTGGCGTGTAACCTGCTGGATCTTCAAGGTCGTTCGACTGAATGAAGATGTCGTAACGGTCAGCATCAATGAATGTCCAAATATCCTCGAACACCTTGCCGTAGCGCGGGAGCGTGAGCGTGTGCACCTCGACGAAGACGGCCGGAAGCGTCGACAGGATTGACTTGCATCCTTCCAAAATCTGATATTCGAAACCTTCCACATCGATCTTGATGAAATCCGGCGTGATACCGAGGTCTTTCGAAAGCTGGTCGAGTGTGGTGCTTTCGACTTCAATGGAATCCTTTCCCGCAGTCCGCACGCTTCCATTGGAATTCGCGGCCATGAACAACTGGCCGAGCACGGATCCCGCCGCCTTCTCAACGATGGTCACATTGGTGAGCCCATTGAGTTCTATGTTTCTTCGAAGGATCGAGAGATTTTCTGGAATAGGCTCGACCGCGATCACTCTGCCTGCATCTCCGACCCAGCGAGACAGCAGTATCGTCTGGGCACCATGGTGCGCGCCGCATTCGATGACCACCGCGCCGGGCCGCATGAGATGGCGCTTTACGAAGGCCATCTCGTGACAGGGATCGTTCTTGAAGTTGTACAACTCTTACCGGTCACACTGCCGATGTAGAAGCGGTGCGCCTCGCCGGCGACCTCCCGATCGATGATCGAGGGGCTGAAGTTGAATGAATTTACGAAGTTGCGCGCTCGCCCGTAGAAGGCTTCCTTCAGCCATTTGGGTGACGTCAGCTTGGCTAGTATATTATCAGACATTGTCTGCTCACTCGTTCAGCGCGTCACGTGGAGTGAGAAGAGCCTCGTTCCAGGCGACTTGCGCGCGGCGGCCTTGGTGGTCGCGCCATGTTAATGTCGCTCAAACATTCGCATGCCAGCGAGGGGCGAGCAATCGAAATCGCCGCTCCAATTACTCGCTCTTTAATCAACCGCAACCTGTGCGCGAGCCCTTCTCGCCTGAATCGCAGTCTCGAGGACATCGAAACGGTGAGAGGGGATGCGCCTTTGCCATCACTAGACTGGGCTTTTCTGTACCGGGCGAACATGCCGCACTGCGCACCCGGCGTCGCGACCCTTACTCGCCCGAGCAGCACGGGTCGCGCCGCTCGATCGCAAATCAGCGCCCTGACGACGGACACGCTTGTGTCGGGGTTGAAAGGTTCCACCAATACAGACAAGCTCAACCTCGTGAGCAGTATGCCGACGCACCAAGCGATCGTGGATGTGGCAGTGCTGCGAGCGGTCAGAGGAGAATCCGGAGCCAACGGCAGTGCCAGAGAGCCCAGGTGCGTGTTGTGGTCGGATACCAACATCATCCCGGATGGATAGAGTTGGCACTTCGCCGGGGCGTCCAGGCCCCGGTTGCGGTCGTCGGCCGGAACGGGTTCAATAAGTCCGGACACGTGGCAACGCACGAATCGCGGGTAGGCTCGCATGCAGGCGATTAGCAAAAGCCGCGCATACTTGAGCCGCTGGCGGAAGGGGGGCAAGACCGCGGTGGTCCCGCCGCGAACCAACCGGTCCTCGCCGCGCGACTATGACCGAGAGCTTTATGTGACGCGCCATCTGATCGAGAACTTCTTTGCCAAGATCAAGCAGGTTCGTGCGATCGCCACCCGATACGAGAAGACCGTGCGGAACTTCCTCGCCGCCGTTCGGCTCGTCGCCAGCGTCGTTTGGCTTAATTTATGACAGACCCTGGCGTATAACGGCTGAGTACCATCGGAGAGCGTGCACGAAAGGTGCGTATGCCGACCAAATCGGAGCTTGAATGACATACCTGCTTCGGTCCATTGTTCCTCGGAACATCATGGGGGAACACATCGATGGAAACGGACCTGGTCCGACGCGTGGTTGCAGAGTTCTTTGGAACGTTCTGGCTGGTGCTGGGCGGTTGCGGCGCGGCGGTGCTGGACGCGGCGTTTCCGAACCTTGGAATCGGGTTTCTGGGGGTGGCCTTTGCGTTCGGCCTGACCGTGCTGACGATGGCCTATGCCGTGGGGTATATATCCGGTGGCCATTTCAATCCGGCGGTAACGGTCGGTTTGTGGGCGGCGGGACGTTGCGCCAACCGGCACGTGATTCCCTACATCATCGCGCAAGTCGTTGGCGCGATCGTGGCCGCGGCGGCACTTTGGATGATCGCCTCAGGCAAGCCGGGCTGGATACCGGCCGGATTTGCGGCCAATGGATACGGCGACCTCAGCCCCGGCAAGTACAGTATGGGTGCCTGCTTCTTCACCGAGGTGCTGATGACGTTCTTCTTTCTGTTCATCATCATCGGCACCACCTCCAAGGGCGCGGCGGTCGGCTTTGCCGGTATACCGATCGGCTTGGCGTTGACGCTGATCCACCTGATTTCGATCCCGGTCACGAACACGTCGGTCAATCCGGCGCGCAGCACCGGCCCGGCGCTGTTCGCCGGTGGCGATTATATCGCACAGCTTTGGATGTTCTGGATCGCCCCGCTTGCCGGCGCACTGATTGCGGGATGGGTGTCGCGCTGGCTGTATGAACATGACGAGGTCGTGCAGACCGTGGTCATTGATGAAACCAGAGTGCCCTAAGTCGGTGATGGCCGGTATTCGCCGGCCATCCCAAAGCGGCAAGGTCGGAGATCGATCAAGATAATCGGCGGTCGGCGCGACCCGGGCAGGTCTGTCGGAGCAGGTGATCGGCGCTTACGCCGCGCGCGCGAGGGTCACCCCGCTTGCATCGAAGGAAGCGAACAGCGTCTTCTCCTGCTCGGCGGTGAGTTTGAGATGGGGCGGACGGATGTTGATCCAGCCCGGATCGGTGGTGTGACGGGCGACAAGCGATTTCAGCCCCGGGATCAATGGGACAGATGTAACCGCGCGGCGCGTGGCGGTGAGCTTGGCCTGGAGTTCTGTTGCGGCATCGCTGTTCGCCTTCGCATAGACCTGGGCGCCGATGGCGCAGTTCACGTTGGAGGCGGCGGTGATGCAGCCGGCACCGCCAGCTTGCAGCAATGAATGCAGCAGGCTGTCGTCGCCGGCATACACCTCGAACCCGTCGGCGGCGAAGTGATCCGACATAAGCGCGGCTGTTGGCGAAATCGCCGCTGCTGTCCTTGACGCCCTTCACCACGCCGGGAAATGCTTTCAGCAGCCGGCCGATCAGCTCCACCCCGAAGCCAACCACTGCCTGCTGCGGGAAATGATAGAGGTAGATTTTGATATCACCGCCGGTGCGCTGGATGACATGGTCGAAATAGGCGAACAGGCCGTCATCGGACGGGTTCTTGTAGTAGAAGGGCGGCAGCAGCAGGGCGCCTCGGCAGCCGAGTTCAGCCGCCTTGCGGGTGAGCAGCACGGTGTCCGTCAGCGCGGTGGTGCCGGTGCCGGGCAGCAGCTTCGCAGCCGGGATGCCGCGGGCGACCAGCCCTTCGAGCACGGCGATGCGCTCGGTGATGCCGAGGCTGTTCGCCTCTCCGGTGGTGCCCAGTCACGGCGAGCCCGTTGCAGCCGTTCGCCAGCAGCCAGCGGCAATGCGCGGCCATGCGGTCCAGATCCACCGACAGATCGGCGTGCATGGGCGTGAGGACAGCGGCGTTGACGCCGCCGAACAGGGCATTCCGCATCATTCGGTGGTTCTCCTTTTGCGGCCGTCTGGGACGGGGTGTACGCGCCGGCCAATCGACGATGTAGAGTTCGAGCTGCGCCGGCCTGGCGTTCACTGATTGCGCGGCCGCGGACGGAGACGCCCGGCCCGGTGGACGCTGGACGGATCGCCGGAAACCAGCGGGTGCCACCAGGCGAGACCCTTGCCCTCGGCGATGCGGCGGTAGGCGCAGGACGGCGGCAGCCAGTCGACCTGACGCACAGTGGCTGGCGTGAGGGTGACGCAATCCGGCACGCGCTGGTTGCGGTGGGCATAGTCCCCGCAGCGGCATTGTTTCAGGTCGAGCAGGTGGCAGGCGACGTTGGTGTAGGCCAACGCCTCCGTATCCGAGTTCCGCAATTTGTGCAGGCAGCATCGCCCGCAGCCGTCGCAAAGGGATTCCCATTCCTCGGCGGTCATGGCCTCGAGGGTCTTGGTCTTCCAGAACGGCTCAGGCGGCGGCATTGGCGCAGATTAGAGCATGAGCGCTTCAAGATGAAGCGGCCCTGCTCTGAAATTTCCTACCTGAAAGCGTGATTCACGCTTTCCGACGCTTCGGCCTCAAGCGATCACGCTCTTGTTTGAGAGCGGCTTCGCGCTTTCCGGCACTTCCGCCTCAAGCGATCACGCTCTTGCTGAGTTAACCGGCTTGACCCCATGCGGCACCGGTATCAAGGTAATATATTACCTCGATCTCGGATGAGCCGTGCTGCTCCGCGAAGACGCCTACAACCGGTTCAAGGAATGCCTGTTCGCCCGCGGACTGCAGCCGGGGCAGTTCGTGTCCCAGCGCGAACTGGCGGATCTCGTCGGCGTGTCGGAAGGTCCGATGCGGGAGGCGCTTAAGCGGCTTGAGGCGGAAGCCTTGGTGCGCTTGATCCCGCAGCGGGGAATCCAGATTGCTGACATCAATGTGGCGCTGATCCGGGATGCCTTCGGCCTTCGGGTGGCGCTGGAAACGGCGGCGCTCAAAAACTTTGTGCGCGTAGCGCCCGACGCCGAGCTGGATGTGCTGGAGAAGCGCTTTCGCACGCTCAGGGAAGACATCGAACGCACGCACGACGCCTCGCTTCTGGATGCAGCGCTGGAAGCGGATATCCACCTGCACCAATCCTTCATCGACAGCCTGGACAACAAGCTGGTCAGCGAGGTCTATCGGATCAACGACGACAAGATACGCCTGATCCGCTTGAACCGGCGCTACACGTTCGACCGCGTGCTTCCGGCCATCGGGGAGCATGTGGCGATTCTTCGCCAGCTCAGAATGCGGGATGCAGCCGGCGCTGTCGCTGCTCTGGAATGGCATCTTGCCATTTCGCTCCGACGTTCGCTGGGGTTGGAAGAACACCTGCCGTGAAACGCCCCAAAAACCTGCTCTTTATTCTGTCGGATCAACACGCGCAGCGCGTGTCCGGCTGCTATGGTGATACGGTTGCGATTACACCGGCGCTGGATCGGCTGGCGCAGCATGGCGTCGTGTTCGACAACGTCTATTGCGCCTCGCCGGTGTGCGTGCCGAGCAGGATGGCGCTTCTGACGGGGGATCATCCGTTTCGACAGGAGACATGGACGAACGACGATGCGCTGGCGCCGGACCGGCCGACCTGGGCACATGCGTTGGGGGCGGCAAACATCCGACCGACGCTGATCGGGCGTCTTCACGCGCTAGGCGTCGATCAACTGCATGGCTTTGCGCATAGAGAGGTCGGCGATCACAGCCCCAACTGGCCAGGCGTTCCACGTCACGATCTGGGGGTCCTGGCGCGGGCCAATGATCCGTGGCCTGAAAGTGTCCAGCGATCCGGACCTGGTCAGTCATCCTATGAGCTGAAGGACATCGACGTTGCCGATAGTTCGTGCCGGTTCCTTGAGCAGCACGCGGCATCGTCCGACGAACGGCCGTTCGCTCTGCATGTTGGTTTCCTTCTGCCCCATCCGCCCTATGTCTGCGGCCCGGCGGATTTCGACTGCTTTAGGGATCGGGTTTCCCCGCCGCGCTTGTCTCCGTCGCGCGAGGAGCATCCCTGGATCGCATGGTGGCGCCGCGATCGCGGCATTCAGGACGTTGACACCGCAGACATGATGCGCGCTCGGGCGGCGTATTACGGCTTGGTCGCCAGCATGGACCGGATGATCGGCCGGATACTGGACACGCTCGAGGCGACAGGCCTCGCGCGGGACACGCTGGTCATCTACGCCTCGGATCACGGCGACCACATCGGTGAGCGCGGATTGTGGTGGAAGCACACATTCTACGATGAGTCCGCGAAGGTGCCCCTGATTGTCTCCTGGCCGGAGGGACTGCCGCAAAACCAGCGACGCAGCCAAGTGATCGGTCTGACCGATCTCGGGCCGACAATTCTCGACGCACTCGGGGCGCCAGAGCTGCCGAACGCCTCAGGCAGAAGCTTCTGGTCGGTGGTGAAGGACCCGACCGCGCCGTGGCTGGATCTGGCCTTCAGCGAGTATTGCACCGATAGCGTGCCGGCATGGACCGGTGGCATGGCGGTGCAGCAGCGCATGATCCGCGATCATCGCTGGAAACTATGCTGGTACCTTGGATACCGGCCGCAACTGTTCGATCTGCTGGACGATCCCGACGAAACGCGAGACCTCGCGGAAAATCCCCGCTTCGCCGCTGTGCGCGACCGGCTGTCCCAACAACTGCTCGCTGACTGGGACCCGGAGCGGATTCGTCTGCGCATGGCGCAGCGCCGGCGCGACAAGGATCTGCTGGCGGCTTGGGCAAACGGCACCAAACCGGCCAACCAATATCTGTGGGAGATTCATCCGGACCAGAACCGGCTCGACACACCTGGCCTCGGCAGCAGCGGTCTGAGCGGAACGTGACAACGTAGCCACCCACGGGGAGGAAACAATGAACAAGCTGGTTTTACTGGTTTGCGCGATGGCCTTCGCGTTGCCGTCCTTGGGCGCGCTTGCGCAATCGGCGCAGATCGTCATCGGTGCTGCCCAGGCGGACAATCATGCGCCGGTTTTTGTCGGGGTGGAGAAGGGCTTCTTTGCCGACGAAGGGCTCGATCCCAAGGTCGTCATGTACCAGACCGGCGTTGATGAGGTGAACGGACAGCTCAATGGTGCCCAGCAGGTCAGCATCCTAGGGACCTCTCCCTTCATGGCGGGCGTCGCCAATGGACTCTCCTCTGGTCATGATCGCCACGCTGCATGGCAACGCTCTTTCGGACTCGTATTCGGACAATCAGGCGATCATTGCCTCCGCTGCCTCGGGGATTCAGGCTGGGGATCTGAAGGGCCTCGCCGGCAAGCGGATTGCCATGCCGTTCGGCACGGACGCCCAGGCTTATCTGGCGAACCTTCTCGCGCAGGCAAACATTCCGTCTTCCTCCGTCCGCCTGGAGAATGGACAGCCAGCGACGCTGGCGACTGCGTTGGAGCGGGGCGATGCGGATGCGATTACGATCTGGGAACCCTGGGCGAGCGCGACAGTGCTGAACGTGAAGGGCAGCGTGCGCATCATCGAGGGTGGTTGCAACGCGTGCTTCATGCCTGGGACGGTTCTCACTACACGCCAGACGATTGAGAAGGACTTAGCGCTGCTGCAGAGATTCGTCATTGCCTTTGCACGCTCCGAGCAATGGGTCCGGCAACATCCTGATGAGGCGGCACAGATCGACACACATTGGATCGAAGGCGTGAGCGTCTCCGTGCTCGAAAGCTCCTTGAAACACTCTCGTTTCGATCCGCGCATCTCGAAGCTGACCATCGAAGGGTTCACGACGAAGACGGTTCCCCAGATGCTCGCAGCGCACGAGTTGCGGGCCAAGATTGACCCCACGAAGGCGATCGACGCGCGGTTCATCACCACCGCGGAGAAGCAGGATCCGCAATATTTCAGCGATCTGCCCCCCATTCCGGCCGCATCGCAGCTCAGTGCTGAAAGCGGA
Source organism: uncultured Pseudomonadota bacterium (assembly GCA_963810715.1). Taxonomy (GTDB): domain Bacteria; phylum Pseudomonadota; class Alphaproteobacteria; order Acetobacterales; family Acetobacteraceae; genus DATDIC01. Next base: position 801,187 of record CAWEOZ010000013.1, read on the forward strand.
AAATGACTGCTCTGGCGTCTTCGCCCGCGCAGGATCCGCGGCACGAAGCCGCCAGATCGCCCAAGATCGAAATTCGTGATCTTTCCATCGATTATACGACAAGCGACGGACGGTCCGGCCATTGCGCGCTTAATGGACTGACGCTCGATGTCTTCGAGAACGAGTTTCTCTGCGTTGTCGGGGCGAGCGGCTGCGGCAAGAGCACGCTGATCGCGGCAATCGCCGGGTTCCTCCGTCCGCGCTCCGGCACCCTGCTGCTCGACGGTTCGGCCATTCGCGGACCTGGTGCTGACCGTGGCGTCGTGTTCCAGGAATATGCCCTGCTTCCGTGGCGGACGGTTCTGGACAACGTCACTCTCGGGCTGCGCCTGCGTGGCGTTCCTCGGGCCGAACGGAACCGCGTCGGCGCGCGATTTCTGCAGATGATCAACCTGACCCAGGCCGCGAACAAATATCCCCACCAACTGTCGGGCGGGATGAAGCAGCGCGTAGCTGTAGCCCGCACCCTCGCGAACGAGCCCGAGGTCATGCTAATGGACGAACCCTTCGCGGCCGTGGACGCTCAGTCGCGCATGGTGCTGCAGGAGGAGCTTGTAAGGATCTGGCTGGAATTGCGCATAACGGTGCTGTTCGTCACGCACAGCGTGGAGGAAGCGGTCTTTCTTGCAGACCGTGTCGCCGTCCTGACGCCGGGCCCGGGACGAGTAAAGGCGATCGTAGATGTCGACATTCCGCGCGAACAGCGCAACTGGACGGAACTCGGGCGGAATCCTCGGTTTGCGGAGCTGCGTGAACACGTCCTGCACCTTGTGCGCGGAGGTCAGGCATGACGATCAGCCGCGTCTCTCGCCGGCCGGTCAGCGCAACCGCAATCCTTGTCCTGGGCGTGCTGTGCTTCGAAGTCTGGTCGTGGCAGCTTGGCCGGGAACGGCTCGCCAGTTTTCCGCTTCCGCGGCCCGGCGGCTCGAGTGACATTGAAATCGTTTTGCCGTTCACGCCCGAAGCATTCAACATCCAGCGGCTTCAGGCAGCCGGACGGCTGGTCAAGATCGACGACCGCGAGGTCTGGCTCGAGTCCGTCTCAAGGCGGCAATTGATCGCGTTGGCACGCCTGTACTGGATTGGGCACATCATCCCGTGGCGCAAATCATGAGCGCCTCGACCGATACCAGTGGTGCAATGTCGTTCCGCACAGGCGGACGCAACCTTGAACCCGCGGTCCTGGGGACCGTAGGCATCGCGGGCCTTCTGGTCATCTGGCAGGGGATTGCGAGTTTCTCCGGCATTCCTCGCTATTTCTTTCCCTCGCCGGCCGACGTCGTGCGCGCTGGGGTCGTGTTGGTCGAGAAGGGAATTCTACCCGTCTATATCGCCGACAGTCTGGGGCGCTATCTGGCCGGCGTCGGTCTCGGCGTGACCATTGGTCTGATCCTGGGTCTTGCGATCGGCATGAGCCCGGGCGCCTCTCGTATGCTTCAGCCGATGCTGAATTTCTTTTACTCGATCGTCGAGGTCGCGTGGATCCCGATTTTCGTGATCTGGTGGGGATACGGCCTCAAGACGATCGTGCTGGCCCTGACGTACGTCGTCGCCTTCCCGGTGCTGTTCAACACGGCCACCGCGGTTCGCAGCATACCACGCATTCTGATCAACGCCGTCGCTTCCCTGGGTGGCAGCAGGCTTCAGGTGCTGCAGCAGGTCATTCTACCGGGCGCACTGCCGGGTATCATGACCGGCATCCGGATCGGAGCCGGGTTTGCGTTCCGGGGATTGATCTTCGCGGAGATGGTCGCCGCCAAAACTGGGATCGGATACCTGATTTTGACCAGCGCCTCCAACCACGCGACCGATCGGACCATTGTGGGGATGATCGTCATCGGCACGCTCTGGCTGATGATCGATCAGCTTTATCTGCGTCCATTCGAGAGCGCGACCATCGAGCGTTGGGGATTGGTCCACGATGTCACGGACTGATACCGCCGCGCGCATCACAAGACGACTCGCTTCGCCTGGCGCCATTCCGTTTGTCGTGCTGCTGGGCAGCTGGGTGCTCGTTCCGCTGATCGTCAACGTGCCGCCCTACGCGCTACCGAACATCAGCGACGTGTGGCAACAGGCCGTTTCTGGCATTCAGGACGGGTCACTGGTGAGCGATATACTGAACAGCCTGGCACGGCTGTTCCTGGGCTTCTTCATCGGCAACGGTCTGGCAATTCCGTTAGGCATCGCCATCGCGCTGAACCGCCGCGTGTCGTATCTGCTGATGCCTGTCCTGACATTCCTTCAGTCGATCGGCGGGATCGCCTGGGTTCCGCTTGCGGTCCTGTGGCTCGGGATTGGCCCGGTCGCCGTATTGTTCGTCATCGCCAACCAGATCTTCTTCAGCTCGATCTACAACACGGTGAATGGCATTCGCGGCATTCCAATCCCGCTTCATCGTGCGATCCTCTGCCACGGGGCGCATGGGATCCAGATCCTGACAGAGCTGATCCTGCCTGGCGCGCTGATTCAGATCATGGTCGGATTGCGTACATCCATGGCCTATGGATGGCGTGCCCTCGTCGCGGCGGAGATGATCGCCGGTACCAACGGAATCGGCTTTCGTATGATCCAGGCTGTCCAATGGTATCAGACCGATACGGTCCTGCTCGGGATGATCGTGATCGGCGTGATCTGGCTGCTGATGGACTGGCTGATCTTCGCCAAGTTGGAAGACGTCACCGTGGTGCGCTGGGGATTGCTCCGGGAAACCGCCTGAGGGGCCATTTATCCGGCCGCATCGCTATTTCCGTTACGCCAAGACTGGCGTGGGCGGCTCCTCGGGTCCGTCTTTGGTGCGATGAGCGCAGGTGAACATACGCCTCCGGTCCGCATCGGCTCGGCGTGGACGGATCCCGCACGTACCTGGTTGACCCTCCGCCTGAGGACCTGCCTTGCGTCCGCAGCGGCAATATCGAGCGCGCTTGGTACGCCGCTCGGCGGCCATTGCCTCCGTCTTGGAGTGGGCCCCTGGTGGCGGATAAATCTGAACTGAGAAATTGACATCGAGCTGGGCTTTCGGAGGGATGAAAGCCATGGTCAAACACCGCCGCAGTGGAAGGGCGGGCCGAGTTCCCAGTGAATGCTCATATAAATCGCACAATTGCCCGGCGGTCGCGAACCGGCATGCTGGGTAATTTTCGCGGCGGATTGCGAAATAAAGCTTCGGCGGACCAGCTTGCCGCAGCGAATCGTGCCGCCTAAGCTCGACCCAACGCGGTTCAAGCGGGGGCATCATGACGCGCAGAGCGGTCGGCATCTTCGTCTCGTTTTTTCTTCTGCTTGGTGTCTTCGCGCCCGGCGCGCGCGCCGCCGACAGCCTGCTGGCCGACGTGCTGAGCCGGGGCACGCTGCGGGTCGCGATAACCCCCGGCAATCCGCCCTGGTGTTACGTCGATCCGAATGGTGATCTGATGGGCTACGATGTCGACATCGCCAATACGCTCGGCAAGGCACTCGGGGTGCAGGTGCAATTCGTTCGTACCGATACAGCCGGTCGGGTCGCCCAGTTGCAGGCGCACAAGGCGGACGTGACGATTTCGACCTTCACGCCGACGCTCGACCGCATGAAAACGATCGCCTTCACGGATCCGTACGCAATCGACGGGATGGAGGTTCTCGTCCGCGCGGACAGCAAGATAAACACGATCAAGGATATTCCGAAGGGCGCGCGCATCGGGGTCGGCCGTGGCTCCACGCTGGAGGCAGCCATTGCCAGGAACGTCCCGCAGGCGAGTATCGTCGAGTTTCCCGGCAACGCCGACATCGCCCAGGCGATCGCCAGCCAGCAGGTGGACGCGATCGCCGCCAACAACGGCATGATCACCACCACTTTCAAGAGCGGGAACGGCCAATACAAGCTGATCCCGCAGTTGATGGGGATCGAGGACGACGCGATCGGCCTGCCGCAGGGTGATTTCACTTGGTGGCTGTGGCTGAACAGTTTCGTGCATCAGATCAACAGCGACGGCACGAACTACATGCTCTATCAGAAGTGGTTCGGCCAGGAACCGCCGGCCTTCGTCCACAAGCCGCCGGCTTGAGCGCGCGCATGGCTCTCGCACCGCTGTTCGATCCAGCCGCCTTTCGCATTCCCCCTGGAATTGTCCATGTCTGCGCGGGCGGCGAGACTGCGTTCCTGCGACGCCACGACAATGCGTTTCGGCAGTACGCGGAAGACAAGAGCAACGGCATGACCGGCCGCACCGCGCAGGAGGAGGTGGTTGAACGCACGCGCGAGACGATCGCGGCGCAGTGGCATGTGGCAGCGTCCGAGATCGGCTTCGTCAGCAGCGTGGCGGAGGGTGTGTCGCTGGTTGCCGAGAGCATCGACTGGCGGGCGGGCGATACGATCTGTGTCGATGCCAACGAATACCCTTCGGTGGTCGGTCCCTTCGCGCTGCAGCGCGGGCCGAAGCCGACGCTGCGTCTGGCGACCGGGCAGCAGCCGGACCGCTGGGCCGCCGTCGTCGATCAGAACACGCGCATCATCGGCGTGAGTTATGTCTCTTACCTGACCGGGGAGCGTGTCGATCTCGCCGCCATGCGCCGGCTGGCCGATTCGGTGGGCGCCCTGCTGGTGGTGGATTGCACCCAGGCGGCCGGTTATCTGCCGATCGACGCGCGGCTTGCCGATTTTGCGTTCTCCGCCTGCTATAAATGGCTGCTCGGCTGCACCGGCCTTGCCATCGCTTACTGGAACCGGGCGCGCAATTCGGACTGGATGCCGACGACCGGCGGCTGGCATTCGATCGTCTTTCCGCCACGTCCAAGCTACACGCCGGACCTGGCGCTGCGTCCGGACGCACTGCGCTTCACGCGCGGCAATCCGCCGCATCTGCCGCTCTATGTCCTGGCCAGCGCGCTCGACTATCTGAGCCAGTTCGATGTGGCGGAAGTGCAGCGTCACGTGCAGACGCTGACCACGGCGCTGATCGGGCGCATGGATGCGCTTGGCATCCCGACCACGACGCCGCGCGATCCGGCGCGTCATGGTGCCAGCGTCTGCATGGATAGCAGTGCGGCACAGTCGATCACCGATGCCCTGGGTCGCGACGGCGTCTATGCGTGGAACGGGCGCGGGCGGATCCGTTTCAGCTTCCATGGCTACAACAGCGAGAGCGATATCGCGCGCATCGAGCAGGCGCTCGGGCGTGTCTGGCGGGCCTGAGCCTGTACAGCTTCAATCTCCGAACGGTCATTCCATATCTGCCGCGCTTCTATGCGGCCGGGCTGTTGACCATGGAGATCAGCGTCGTTGCCCTGCTGATCAGTATTCCGCTCGGGCTTGCCGGGGCGCTCGGCCGCACCAGCCGCAAGCGCATCCTCAATGACGCGATCGCCGTCTATGTCGAGCTTGTCCGCAACGTCCCGCTGCTGGTCGTGCTCTATCTGCTGTTTTACGGATTGCCCGCCAGCCTGCGCCTTTCGGCGCTGCAGGCGGGCGTGCTTGCACTGGCGGTCAACAGCACGGCCTTCTGCGTCGAGATATTCCGCGGCGGACTGTCCGCGATCCCGCACGGGCAGTACGAGGCCGCGGCGTCGCTGGGCCTGCATCGCGTGCTCGCTTTTCGCCTTATCGTCATGCCGCAACTTTTGCGGGTGGTATTTCCCTCGCTGGGAAATCAGGTCATTTCGGTTGTCCTGGGCTCGTCCGTGGCGTCCGTCATTGGGGTCCCGGAACTCACGTACGAAACCTTGTCGATCGGCTCGATCACGTTCCGCTATTTCGAGCTGTTCGTGCTGGCGGCGATTGCCTACATTGTCGCCGCACAGGTGATCAGCCTCATCTGGCGTGCGGTGGGCCTGGCACTTAGCGCGCGGCAGCCGGCGCGGTGATCAGCAGCGGCCATCTCGCCGCTTATCTGCTGCTTCTCCTGAAGGGTGGGTTCGTCACCCTGAGGCTCAGCTTCGGCGCGCTGATCCTCGGCACGGCTGGCGGTATATTGCTCGGTCTGCTGCGCACGGCGCGGGCCTGGCCGCTGCGCGCGCTGCCTCTCGGCTATATCGAAATCGTGCGCTCGACCCCGTTCCTGATCCTGCTGTTCTTCATCTACTACGGCCTGCCGCTGGCGCTGAACATGGATATCCCGGCTTATCCCGCTGCGATCGCGGCGCTCAGCGTGTACTGCTCGGCGTATATGGCGGAGGTGGTGCGTGCCGGGCTGCAATCGGTCGCGCGCGGGCAGGCCGAAGCGGCCGAGGCGCTTGGGCTCCGCTACCGCCAGATCATGCGGCTTGTCATCCTGCCCCAGGCGATGCGAGTCATGGTTCCACCGACGATCGGTGTCTATATCAGCACGATCAAGGAAAGCTCGCTGGCTTCGGTGATCGGCTTCGTCGAGTTGCTTGGCACGGGCGCCGAGATACGGGAGTCCAACGCGGGACGGAGCACGGCGGACGTGCTGGTGTTCGTGGCGATCTGTTACTTTCTCATCTGCTTTGCGCTGTCGCGCCTCGGGCGATGGATGGAAGGTCGAAGCGAGACCCGAACTGCCTGAGTTCGGGCACAGATATCATCGGGTCGCGCCGTCAGGCCCACTTTGGGCATGCAGTTCCCGCTCGCGCTGCAGAAGTGCCCGCTTGCGCGGCACACCCCAGCGATAGCCGGTAAGATCGCCGTCCTTCCCGATCACCCGATGGCACGGAACCGCCAGTGAAACGGGGTTGCTGGCGCAGGAGCGGGCCACGGCGCGAACCGCACGTGGATCGCCCAGGGCGGTCGCCAGTTGGCCATAGCTGCGCGTTTCGCCGGGCGGGATCTGGCGCAGGACGTTCCAAACGCGTTGCTGGAAGGCCGTGCCACGAAGGTCGAGGGGCAATGCCAGCGCCTCGCGCGGTTCCTCGATGAAGCGCACGACCGCGGTGACCGTATCGGCCAGCGCGGTATCGTCCGCGACGATGGCGGCGTTCGGGAAGCGGCGCCGGAGATCGCCGAGCAGCGCGTCGTCCGGCTCGGCGAACCCAATGAAGCAGACCCCCTTTTCGGTCGCGCCGACCAGCAGCCGGCCGAACGGGCAGTCCGCGAAGGCGGTGCGGATGACCTCGCCGCTGCCGCCGCGGCGCGCCGTGCCGGGGGTCATGCCGAGCAGTTCGCCGGTACGCTCATAGACCCGGCTTTCCGAACCGAACCCAGCCCCGACAACCGCATCGACCACCCGCTCCCCGGCCGCGAGGGCGGCCTGCAAGCGACGGGCGCGGACCCCTTCGGCGTAGCTGCGCGGGGTCAGCCCGGTATGGGCGCGGAACATGCGCAGGAAGTGGAAACGCGAATAGCCGGCGCGGTCGGCCAGGATTTCGAGCGGCGGGATATCTTCCGACGCGTCGATGAAGGCGCAGGCATCGCGCACCGCCTCCTGCGCGATCCGGGCCCGCTCGCCCTTCGGGTCGCAGCGGCGGCAGGCGCGGAAGCCGGCCTGCTCGGCCTGATCGACGGTGCGGAAGAAGCGCACGTTGCGGCGCAGCGGACGGGGCGACGGGCAGCCGGGGCGGCAAAAGACGCCCATCGTGGTGACGGCGTACAGGAAGTCGCCGGGTTCCCGGTGCAGGACCTTGTCCCACATCAGTTCGGGCGGCGGCAGATCAGTGGGGCGTTCGTATGTCATGCCGGTAATCTGGTCCCGGCGGGCGGTGGCCGCCATCCGTCGATTGCGCCCGTTCAAAGCGTCCTCAGCCTGGCTGAAGATGCTCTGGTTCCTTGGTCGCGAGCACATTCACGCGTTCCTGGATCGAAGGGCTTCCGGTCAAGCGCGATCTGCTCTCAGTCGAGCGACCCGACAATGTGGCGGAACGCCTCTTCGGGGAACGCCTTCATCGAGGTGGTGCGGACATTGCCGAGGCTGCCGAGCATCAGCGTGAAGCGCGCGGACACCGCGTCGTCCGGCGCCTCGTAGATGGCCGCGAGATCGTATTGACCCATCGTCATGTAGACGGTCCGGAGCTGGCCCCCCATCTCTTCCAGCATGCGCCGTGCCGCATCGATACGCCCTGCCGCGTCCTTGATCGCGCGGATTCCCTGGTCGGTCCAATTCGCCAGCATGACATAGGTCGGCATGCATTGATCCTCCCGTTGCGGGGCGGGCCGGGATCGGGTATCGCGCGCCATCCATGAGCCTTGTCGCCCCTGACCGCCTGCATCCTGCCACGGCGGATATGACATTTGAAATCCGCCCTGGGTTGGCGATGGGAGAGCGGGTCCGTTTCGCCGCGCAGGATATCATGGAGGGGCTGCGGCTGTGGCGGCTGGGCTGGACCCTGGGCTGGCTGGATATCAGGCTGCGCTATCGCGGCTCGCTGCTGGGGCCGTTCTGGCTGACCTTGTCCACCGCCGTGATGATAGGCTCGCTCGGCTTCCTGTATGCGGCCCTGTTTAACATGGACCTGCGGGTCTATTTGCCGTTCATCGCGCTATCGCAGGTGTTGTGGACGTTTATCGCCGGCATGGTGGGTGACGGCTGTACCTGTTTCACGCAAGCCGAGGGCACGATCCGTTCGGTCCGCCTGCCGCTTTTTCTGCATGCGCTGCGCACAGTGGTCCGCAATCTGCTGACACTCGGGCACAACGTGGTGGTGATCGTCGTAGTTTTCGCGCTGCTGTCGATCAACCCCGGCTGGACCGCCCTGTGGGCAGTGCCGGGGCTGGCGGTGTGGCTGCTCGTAAGTGTGGCGCTGTGCCTGCCGCTGGGTGCCATCTGCGCCCGTTTCCGGGATATTCCGCCGATCATCGGCAGCGTGATGCAGATTGCATTCTTCGTCACCCCGGTGATCTGGCTGCCGTCACAGCTTGGCGCCCGCGAGCACTGGATGGTGTTCAATCCGTTTTTCGTTCTGCTGGAAATCGTGCGCGAGCCGTTGCTGGGAAAGAGCGCGGGCGCGCATGTGTGGGAAGCAGCACTGGCGATCACGGCGGTTTTGTGCATCGGTTCGCTGGCGCTGTTTGCGCGCATACGCGGCCGCATCGCGTTCTGGATCTGAGCCGCATGATGATGCCGGCCGCGATCGATATCACCGATCTTTCGGTGCTGTTTCCGCTGTATCACGCCAACAGCCGCAGCCTGAAGAAGACCGTGCTGGCGGTGGCGTCTGGCCGGTTCGCGAGAGATAAGCAGAATCGTGTCGTGGTGCAGGCGCTGCGGAACGTGTCGCTCAACGTGCGCAGCGGTGACCGGGTCGGCCTGGTGGGCGCCAACGGCGCGGGCAAGACGACTTTGCTGCGTACCCTGGCGGGGATTTACGAGCCGGTTGCGGGGCGGATGCGTGTGCAGGGCAGCCTGACCGCACTGCTGGACCCGCAGCTCGGCATGAATATGGACCTGACGGGGCGCGAGAATATCATGCTGCGCGGCCTATACAGCGGTCTGCCGCGCAGCGAGCTGGCGCGGCTAGAACAGGACGTGCATGAATTTGCCGGGTTGGGCGATTTCATGGACCTGCCGGTGCGCATATACAGCTCCGGCATGGTGGTGCGGCTTGGCTTTGCCCTGGCGACGGCGATCCGCCCGCAGATATTGCTGATGGACGAGTGGTTCCTGGCGGGAGACGCCGATTTCCTCGAGCGGGCGCGGGCGCGGCTGGAGGAGATGGTCCGCGGGGCTGAGATCCTGGTGCTGTCCACGCATCAGGCGACGATCGTACAGGAATGGTGCACGCGTGTGATCTGGCTGGACCAGGGCCAGGTGCGCGCGGACGGTGCGCCGGACGAGGTGCTGGAGCAGTATCTCGGGCATCCGTTGGAGCAGCCGCTCGTGGCGACGGTCTGAGAGGTACGGGACGTACCGGCGGGGCAGGACCGCGGTCCCTTATTGCCTCGGCCGGCATTGAGCCAGGCGGGGAAATCATCGAGAAATACAGGCATACGGACCTGAAGGAGACCCGTCATGCCCATGGACGATTTGCGCCCGCTGGACCACCCGGAGGCGCAGGAGCACCAGTTGCGGGTCGATCTAGCCGCCGCATTCCGGCTGGCGACGAAATACGGCTGGCATGAATCGGTGGCCAACCATTTCAGCCTGGCGGTATCGCCCGACGGCAAGCGCTTTCTGATGAACCCGAAATGGCGGCATTTCGCGACCATTCGCGCGAGTGAGCTGCTGCTGCTGGATGCCGACGATACCGGCACGATGCAGCAGCCCAATGCGCCCGATCCGTCCGCCTGGTGCATTCACGGGCGCATTCATGCGCAGGTACCGCATGCGCGCTGCATCCTGCACGCGCATCCACCTTATGCCACGGCGGTCGCCTCGCTGGCCGATCCCGAGATCAAGCCGATCGATCAGAACACCGCGCGCTATTACAACCGCGTGGCGATCGACCTCGGCTTCAGCGGCGTAGCGGATGATACTGCCGAAGGCGACCGGCTGGCGACAAAGCTCGGCCGCTTCCGGCGAATGATGATGGGCAATCACGGCGTACTGGTTGTGGCGGAAACCGTCGCGGAGGCGTTCCATGACCTGTACTACCTGGAACGGGCGTGCCAGACGCTCGTGTTGGCTTACTCCACCGGCCGGAAATTGAATGTCATACCGCCAGCGCTGGCGGAGCGGACGGCGCGCGATTGGGACGAGTATGCCGGGATGGCGTTCGCGCATTTCGACGAGGAGAAGCGCCTGCTGGACGAGATGGGTGCATCCTATGCGGCGTGACAAGAGGTGAGCGGGCTTCCACTGACGGGCATTGTGGTCCTGGAGTTCTGCCACACCGTGATGGGACCGACCTGCGGTGTCGTGCTCGCTGATCTGGGCGCCGATGTGATCCGCGTGGAGCCGGCGCCGGACGGCGATCGGACGCGACGGCTGGGTGGCTTTGCCAGTGGGTTCTTCGCCTATTTCAATCGCAACAAACGGGGCATCTGCATTGATCTGAAATCGCCGGACGGGCTGCAGGTGGCGCGGGACTTAGTGCGCCGCGCTGACGTGCTGATCGAGAATTTCGGGCCGGGCACGATGGAGCGGCTGGGCTTGGGGTGGGAGCAGGCGCACGCGGTCAACAAGCGGCTGATCTACTGCGCTCTGAAGGGGTTTCTGCACGGTCCGTACGAGCATCGCCCGGCGCTGGACGAGGTGGTGCAGTTCATGACCGGCCTGGCCTATATGACGGGCCCACCCGGGCAGCCGCTGCGGGCGGGCTCGTCGGTGATCGACATCATGGGCGGCGTGATGGGCGACGTGGCCATTCTAGCGGCGTTGCGCCAGCGTGACGGGGACGGGCAGGGGCGCAAGGTGACCAGCACCTTGTTTGAATCAGCGGCATTCCTGGTAGGTCAGCACATGGCGGGCGAGGCGGCGACCGGACAGCCGTCGCCGCCGATGCCGGTGCGCAGCAGTGCGTGGGGCATTTACGAGACCTTCCCGACCGCGGACGGCACACCGCTGTTCATCGGCATTACTTCGGACAATCACTGGCGTGCGTTCTGCAAGGCGTTCCGGCGGCCCGATCTGCTGGCGGACACGCGATTCACCAGCAATGCGGACCGGGTCAGCAACCGTCCGGCGCTACACGCGATCGTCGCAGAGATCGCCTCGGCTCACGAGATTGCCACGCTGAGCGGGATTTTCGATCGCGCGGGAATCCCGTTCTCGCCGGTGAACCGGCCGTCGGACCTGCTAGAGGATCCGCACGCGCTGGCACATGCTTTGCCTATCAGTTTGCCGAACGGAGAGATTGCACGCCTGCCGCCATTGCCGATTGCGATCGACGACACGTCTCTCGGGGTGCGGATGCAGCCGCCGGGGATCGGCGAGCACACGACTCAGGTGCTTCAAGAGCTGGGGTATTCCCCGGAGCGGATCGAGACGTTGCGGCGAGCAGGAGCGGTGGGGTAGACCGCCCCCCGATCAGCCGACCACCTTCGCCACCTCTTCCGGGGATTTGTTGACCAGCGCGGCGTAGTCCTTCATCAGAGTTTCGCAGATGTGACCGGGTGTGAAGCTTAGCTTGCCGATCTCTTTCACCGGGGTTACTTCGGCAGCGGTGCCGGCAAGGAAGACCTCGGTCGCATCCTTCATTTCATCCGGCATGATCGGTCGCTCGATGACCTTCATCTGCCGGTGCTTTGCAAGCGCCATGACGCTGCGCCGCGTGATGCCGTCCAGGAAACAATCCGGATCGGGCGTGTGCAGATCGCCATTGATCGCGAAGAAGATGTTGGCACCGGTGGCTTCCGCGACACGTCCGCGCCAGTCTAGCATCAGCGCGTCGGCGTAGCCTTCCGCCTCTGCCTTGTGCTTGGAGAGCGTGCCGATCATGTAAAGGCCGGTTGCCTTCGCGGCGGTCGGCGCGGTTTCAGGCGAAGGCCGCTTCCAATCCGCCATCCCGAGCCGGATGCCCTTCATGCGGTCGTCGCCGAAATAGCTTGGCCAGGGCCATACGGCGATGGCCAGGTGAATCTTGGTATGCTGCGCCGAGACTGCCAGCATCTCCGACCCGCGCCAGGCGATGGGCCGCACATAAGCGTCGGTCAGCCCGTTCGCCTTTACGGTTTCCTTGCAGGCGGCGTCGATCTGCTCGGCCGTGAACGGGATTTCGAACCCCAGAATTCGCGCCGAGTTGATGAGCCGGTTCGTATGGTCCCGCAGACGGAAGATGTGGCCGCTATAGGCCCGTTCGCCTTCGAACACCGCGGAGGCATAATGGAGCCCATGTGTCAGCACATGCAGCTTGGCGTCCCGCCAGGGGACCAGAGCGCCGTCCCACCAGATCCAGCCATCCCGGTCGTCGAAAGGAACTAACGCCATGGGTCGCATCCCCGCAATTTTGTTGCTCTAGGCCTGCGGACGGTATAATGCAACGTCAGATACGTCAACAATTCTGCCGCATAAGCGAGGAATGCCTGCCATGCCCGCCCTGAAGGGCGACTCGGTGAGCGATCGCCGCGCCACAGCTTCCAGCAGTCGCAGACCCGAAGCCGGTCGCCGGAGCCAACCTGCTGTTTTTGCGCGAGGAGGAGATCCGCCTTGCGCAGGACCTGATGTTCTTCGCATACCGCGACTTCACCAACGCGGCTGACGTCATCCTTGAGGAGCTTGGCCTGGGGCGCGCCCATCATCGGGCGCTGCATTTCATCGGCCGCAATCCAGGTATCACCGTCTCTGATCTGCTCGGTATCCTGCGAATCACAAAACAGAGCCTGGCGCGCGTGCTGTCCGCCCTGGTGGCGGGCGGCTACGTGTCGCAGTCCCCAGGCAGCGCCGATCGCCGGCAGCGGCTGCTGAAGCTCACGCCGGCCGGACAGGCGCTGGAGCGGCGGCTGTTCGAGCGGCAGAAGGAACGGCTGAGTGCAGCTTATCGTGAGGCGGGCGGGGCTGCGGTGGATGGATTTCGTCGGGTGATGCGGGCGATCATGGACGATGCGGCGCGTGCCTATCTCGACAGCCGTGAGATGCCGACACGGGGTGGGCGCGGTCCGTGATGTCGGAAGACGCCCATATCCTGGTCGTGGATGACGATGCGCGGCTGCGGGCGCTGCTGTCGCGCTATCTTTCGGATAACGGGTTTCGCGTGACCACGGCGGAGAACGCCGCCGATGCACGTGCCAAGCTGCGCTCGGTCAGTCCGGACCTGCTGGTGCTCGATGTCATGATGCCGGGCGAGAGCGGGCTGGCGCTGACGGAGGCTTTGCGCCGTGACGGCGACGGTGAGTTGCCGGTGCTGCTGCTGACCGCGCGCGGTGCGCCGGAGGACCGGATCGCCGGGTTCGAAGCCGGGGCTGACGATTATCTCGGCAAGCCGTTCGAGCCGCTGGAACTGGTGCTGCGCATCCGCGCGATGCTGCGTCGCACGACGCCGGCGCCGCGCGGCGTGCCGTCAGCGGGGCCGGTGCAGCTCGGCCAGGCAGAGTTCGATCCCGAACGGGGCGAGCTGCGGGTGGGCAGCGGGGCAATTCGCCTGACCGGCGGTGAAGCGGCACTGCTGGCGGCGCTCGCGCGCAAGCCGAACGAGGTCCTCTCGCGGGAGGAATTGGCGGCGGCTCTCGGCATGGACGAAGCGGGCGAACGGGCGATCGACGTGCAAGTGACCCGGCTGCGGCGCAAGATCGAGGCTGATCCCCGCGAGCCGCGCTTCCTGCACACGGTGCGGGGCCGCGGGTATGTGCTGAAGCCGGGCGTCTGAAATGGGGGTGCCACTGCCATTCTCGCGCGTGGTCAAGCGGGTGCTGCCGCGGTCCTTACTCGGCCGCAGCCTGCTGATGATCCTGGTCCCGCTGGTGCTGCTGCAGGCGGTTGCCTTGCAGGTCTATTACGGCGGCCATCTCGATCTCGTGTATCGCCGGCTGTCGGGCGCTGTCGCCGGGGAGCTGCAGTTCACGTTGCAGCTGATGCGCCGCTATCCCGGGGCCGGCCAATACCGACTGGATCGTCGCAGACCGCGCACAGGGAATTCGACCTGGCCATGCGGCTTGAGCCGGATGCCCGGCTGGAAGCAGCGCCGCCGGGTGAATGTGCTCGGGCCGATGGACGACGAGCTGGAGGCGGCGCTGCGCGAGCGGCTGACCGAGCCGTTCACGATGGACTGGACCTACGACCCGCAATCCGTGCTGATACGCGTGCAGCTTCCGGACGGTGTGCTGGATGTGCTGGCGCCGCGCAAGCGCGTCGATCTGGGCACGATCTTTCTGTTCATGAGTTGGCTGGCCGGCACCGCCGTGCTGCTGTTCGCGATTGCCGCTTTGTTCATGCGCAACCAGGTGCGCGGGATCCGGCGACTGGCTGATGCGGCCGAGGCGTTCGGGGTGGGACGCGACCCGGGCTCGATCCGTCCGGAGGGCGCCACGGAGGTGCGGCGCGCCGCCGCCGCGTTCAACCGGATGCAGGAACGCATCCGCCGCTTCCTGACCCAGCGGACCGAGATGCTGGCCGGCGTGTCGCACGACCTTCGCACGCCGCTGACCCGGATGCGGCTGGCACTGGCGATGCTGCCGATGCGGCGCGAGGCGGCCGAGGAGCTGGCCGAGATCACTGCCGATGTCGATGAGATGGAGCGGATGATCGAGGGATACCTGGCGTTCGCCCGAGGCGAAGGCACCGAGCAGGCCGAGCCTGTCAATCTGTCTGCGCTGCTGGAGGAAGTGGCGGCTGGGGCGCGCCGCTCGGGCGCCTCGGTGGAGCTGGATGCGCCGGCGGAGCTTACTTTGAAGCTGCGGGTCAGCGCGGTACGCCGGGCGATCACCAATCTGGTGGACAATGCGCGCCGGCATGCCCATCGCGTGGTGCTGGCGGCGATCCGGGTGGGGCCGCGCAGCGTGCACGTGATCGTTGACGACGACGGGCCGGGCATCCCGCTGGATCGGCGCGAGAGCGTGTTCCGCCCGTTCGAGAGCGATGCGACGGGCGGCACCGGGCTGGGGTTGACGATCGCCCGCGACATCGTGCGCGCGCATGGCGGCGACATCATGCTGGAGGAGAGTCCGCTGGGGGGTCTGCGGGCGCGCGTCAGATTGCCAGTGTAACTATCGATTTGCCGCGCGGTGCTTGACATCGTTCGGTGTCGCGCGAACCCTGATGGGGAATACGCCAAAGGGGGGAAAGCGATGCGGGACATCCAGGGCACGTGGCGCGGGGCGTTCGGCCGTCGCGTCTTTGTTGCCGGGGCTGGAGCGGCGGCATCCGCGGTTGCGCTGCGTCCGTGGCGTGCCGTTGCGGCAACCGAAGCGGGCCTGCTGGAATCTGCTCCGGAGGCGCCGTATGAAGTCACCTATCAGGCCGGAGCGCGTTGCCTTCCTGAAGACCAAGCCATTCCGGGGCAAGACGATCAATGTGCTGATCCTGAAAGGATCGGTCGGCGCCGGTCTGAAATACCATATCCCGCACTGGGAGGAGGAAACCGGCGGCAAGGTCAGTGTCGCCGAGGTGCCGATCGATATACTTTATACGCAAATTTTCTCCGACATCACCAGCGGGCTGCACCGCAACGATGCGTACATGACCGCGGCCTGGTTCTATGGCGACTTCTTCACCAGCGGCTCGCCGACGATCGAGCCGATCGAGCCATTCCTTGCCGACAAGCGCTATCCGTACTGGAATCCCGACAACTTCATCCCGGCGATGCGCCAGCTCTATACGTGGGGCGGCAAGCTGTACGGCGTGCTGTTCGACGCCGATGCGCAGACGCTGTACTATCGGAAGGATGTTTTCGCGAACGCGGACAATCAGTCCAAGTTCAAGGCGAAATATGGCTACGACCTGCCGGCGCCGCCTACCACCATGCAGCAGATGCATGACGCTGCGGATTTCTTTACGGGATGGGACTGGAACGGGGACGGCGGGAACGACTGGGGTCTGGCCCTGCATGCCAAGGTGAACGCGCAGGGCTTCTTCCATTTCCTGACGCTCGCGGCTCCGTATATCTGCTCGCCCACCAACGGTATTTCTACTTTCACCCGGACACGATGAAGCCGCTGATCAACTCCCCCGGCCATCTGCGCGCGTTGCAGGACTACATCAAGTTCCTGCCGAATGGCCCGCGCGAGGAGATCAGTTGGACTCTCGGCCAGGGCTGGAACCTGTTCCTGATCGGGCAAGGCGGCGATGGAGGCGACCTGGGGCGATCTGCCGACCCTGGCGCAGGATACGAAAAACTCCGTGGTACAGGGCAAGATCGCCGCAGCACCCGTGCCCGGCGTGCCGGAGGCGTACGATCCGATCAAGGGAACCTGGACCAAGTACGAGCTGAACCAGGCCGGCAACGTCAACGGCGGAAGCTGGCACTGCGTGATTTCGAAATACGCGCAGAACAAGGAGGCGGTGTACGATTTCCTCGCATTCATGGCGAACCGCAAAAATGCGTTCTACAACGTGACGCATGGATTCACCGGCGTGCAGCCCGGCATGCGCGACGAATACCTGCCGCCAGCCGGGACGGCGACGCTGGCGGAATGGAAGGCGCAAGGCTGGAACGAGGATGACGCCAAGGCGTTCATGGATGCGTATTACGCCAACCTCGCGCTGCCGGTGCAGGAACCGTACCTCCGCATTCCCGGCGCGGCAGACTACTGGCATCAGTTGGACACGCGCCTTTCCGCGCTGCTGGCGGGACAGACCACGCCGCAGAAGGCGCTGGATGACACGGCTGCATCCTGGGAGGAGATTACCGAGCGGTACGGACGCGAACAGCAAAGGAAGCTGTACATCGCCTCATTTGGCGCGTGACGCAAGCCGTCGCGTTCCGGCCAGACCGCTCGGCCGGCGTGGCCGTGCGGCGCCCCCGTCGAACGAACCGGCGGCTCGGCGACGAGCTGGTGTTCAAGTACCTCATGCTGGGCCCGGCCATACTCTGGGTGATTGGGCTTACGTTCTTTCCGCTGATCAGCGTCCTGCAGTACAGCTTCGCCAATTACGTGCTTGGGCGTGGCATCACCGGTTACGTCGGGTTCGACAATTACGTCCGGGTGCTTGTGTCGGGCCAGTTCTGGCACAGCATCCTGGTCACAATCATCTACGTCGCCGTCACCGTGCCCGTCGAAGTGGTGATCGGTTTCCTGCTCGCCTGGGTGGTCAATCTCGGTGCACCGGGAACCCGGGTGTTTCGTGCCCTGATCACTGCGCCGCTGTTCACGATGGAAGTGGCGATCGGCTATCTCGGGATTACGTTATTCAGCTCAGAGGGCGGCCTGGTCTCGTTCCTGCTGGATAAGGTGGGGATTTCAATTCCGTGGCTATCGACCGCGACCTGGGGGCTGACGGCGGCGATGATCCTGGAAGTGTGGCGCTGGACGCCGTTCGTGTTCCTGCTTGCGCTCGCGGCGCTGTCGTCGGTTCCCGAGGAAATCTATGACGCCGCAGTGCTGGATTGTGAGGACCACTGGCAGGCGATGTGGCACATCGCGCTTCCGCTGGCCTGGCCGGTGATGAGTCTGGCGATCCTGTTGCGGTTGATCGAGGGGTTCAAGGCGTTCGGCCTGCCGTTCGCGATCACCAGCGGCGGGCCCGGCACCAGCACGCAGCTTTTCAGCATCTACAGTTACCTGACAACCATCCAGTTCTTCGATTTCGGCCAGGGCTCCGCGATGGGCATTATCGTGCTGGCGATGCTTTCAGTCATCATCACCATCTTCTTCCGCCAGATGCGGCGGCGGATCACCTAAGGACTCCAGGGCCATGCGCAACGTCCTGTGGATGCGTGCCCGCCTTCGGTCCCGCGTGCTGATATATGCGATCCTGTTCGGCGCGGCGGTGTGGGTGCTGGTCCCGTTCCTGTGGGCCATCGTGAACTCGGTCAAGGGTCTGGAACAGACCTTCCAGTCCGGCGCCATCATTCCATTCCTGCAGTTCCGCCCGACGCTCAATTCCTGGCGACAGGTGCTGAACGACGGCGGTGTGCTGCATGCGCTGCTATCCAGCGTCGTGGTCAGCGGGGGCGCGACAATTCTTGTGTTGCTGATCGGAGTTCCGGCGGCCTACAGCCTGGCGCGCTTCGAGTTTCCGATCCCGTCACGCGACATCACGCTGTGGTTCCTGTCGCAGCGTGTGTTGCCGCCCGCCATCGTGCTGATACCGTTCTATCTGATGATGGTGTTCTTTGGACTGATCGATACCTGGACCGGGCTGATCATTTCCTATTCCACGTTCAGCCTGGCCTTCGGCGTGGTGATCATGCGCGACATCTTCCGCGATGTCAGCAAGGAGGTCGAGGAGGCGGCGAAGGTGGAGGGCGCCACCGCGTGGCAGATATTCCTGCGCATCGCGCTACCGCTATCGGTGGATGGCATCATCGTGACGGCGATCAACGTATTCGCGTTTGGCTGGAACGAGGCGCTGTTTGCCTCGGCCTTCACGTCGCGTAACGCACAGACGCTGGCCTCGTTCATCCTGGCCTCGCGGGGCACGCGGGATATCGATTTCAACCTGGCGGCGGTGAACACGCTGATCGCGATCCTCCCGCCGGTGATTCTGTCGTTCTTCTTCCAGCGTTACCTGGCGCGCGGCTTGTCGTTCGGGGCCGTGAAGGGCTGAGGCCGGGTCAGCGGGCGGGCGGCAGTGCCAGTTCCTTCCGCAGCGCCGACGCTATTGTGTCCAGCGCGATGTCGGATGCGCGGATGATCCGGCCCATGCTGAGGAAACCGTGCATCTGGTCGGAGAAATGCAGGTGCGACACGCGCACGCCTTCCCGCTCCAGCCGCCTTGCATAGTCGACGCCCTCATCGCGCAACGGATCATGGCTGGCTGTGATGACCAGCGCCGGTGCCGTGCCTGCCAAGGTTACCGCGCGCGCGGGGGATGCACGCCAATCCATCATGTCTGCGGAATTGCGCATGTAGTGATCGATGAACCATTTCATTGTTTTCGAGGTCAGCGGTACGCCGTCCGTGACCGTCTGTGATGAAACCGTGGTCATCGTCATGTCCGTCGCCGGATAGACGAGAAGCTGGAAGGCGATCGGCGGCAACGTGCCGTCGCGCGCCATCAGGGCCATGACCGCGGCCAGGTTGCCGCCGGCCGAATCACCGCCGACCGCGACGCGGTCGGGATCGATGCCGAGTGATGCTGCGCGCTCGATGATCGCGCGTGTGGCGACGGCGCAATCCTCCACCGAGGCGGGGAATTTGTTTTCGGGAGCCATGCGGTAATCGACGGAGACAGCGATGCAGCGTGCCGCGTTCGCCAAGCGGCGGCAGATGACGTCATGGGAGTCGAGATCGCCGAGCAGCCAGCCGCCGCCGTGATAGTACACCAGGCCCGGCAGCTTTTCCGTCCCGGCGTTGCGCGGGCGATATAGCCGAAGCGGTATGTCCCCGAGCGGTCCGGTAGCCGTGAGGTCGCGCACGTCGCCCACGTCTTCCGGGTCGGGTTGCAGCACGGCGCGGCTGTTGGCGTAAGCCTGACGCGCTTCGGCCGGCGTGAGCGTCTCGAATGGCGGACGACCGGACGCGCGGATCATTTCCAGCACGAGCAGGTTGTCGACATCAAGCGGCATGGGCAGCCTCCTTTGCCGTCCAGCCGAGGATCGCATCGGCGACCTCACGCGGGCGGTCTAGTTCCGCAAGATGTCCGGCACCTTCGATTACGCGCAATTCGGTTGTACCGCGGATAGCCCGCCGGAACAGATCGGCGTAGCCGCGCGGCATGATGCGGTCCTGTTCGCCCCAAATGAGCAATGTCGGGGCTTCGATCAGCGGGAGACGTTTCTCCAGCTTGCTGTTGCCCAATGGCCAGAAGATGCGTGCCGCAGCCTCGTTGGCGCGCGTCTGCTCGATCGGCCATTCGATCGAGTTGGCGCCGTCAGGAACAGCTTTGAGCGATTTCCAGATGTCCGGATCGGCGCACATCAGGCCGGGCACCGCGTCAGGGCGCTGTGCCCATGGATCGGTGGGCGGTTGTTTCTCATCGAACAAACCGAACGGGGCTATGAGCGCGATCCGGCGAACCGCGCTCGGCCAGAGCGCCGCCATCTCCGCGACCAGCGAACCGCCGACGGAGCTGCCGGCAAGATCGGCACCGAGCAGGTCGCTTTTCGCGACTATGTCGCGGACTGCCAGCAACCAGTCCAGATGCGTATCCAGGATGGTGTGGCCACGGTCGCCGCCGGGGAACCCCGGCAGCGAGGGCACGATGACGGTGCGTTTCTCGGCCAGCGCGTCCAGGAACGGTACCCATCTCGGCAGACCGCCGAGCCCGGCAAGGAAGCCCAGCTTCGGACCGGAGCCCTTACGCCAGACGCGGACAGAAAAGCCGTTTACATCAACGGTCGAGGTTTCAGGTTCCGTCAAGCTCCGCTCCTGGTCAGCAACAATGAACCGATGACGGATAGGGGTGCAAACCCGACGTTACGCAGCCGCCATACTGGGCACGAAAGCAGGAATTTCCGCGCGCTGCTCCAGCGCCATCGGCCGGGGCCACCAACGATCTTCCCATTCACCGAACATATCCGTCACTTTCGGCATCACGTGCTCGGCGAACAGCTTGGTGTTATAGCGGCAGAGATCCTTGCCCATGTTGCCGAACTGCAAAAGCAACATCAGGTGGCCGACATTCAGGTTCGTCGCGACTTCGCGAATCTGCTCCGCCACTTCGTCCGGGGAGCCGATGATGACGTAGCCCTTGTCAACGATCGCATCCATCTCGCGCGCCACCGACGCGAAACGCGTGCCTGACGTGGAGCCGAGCACGTTCGCCCCGGCGGCCTGCTGAATCTGACTCTGGATGCCGGCCCGCTGGCTTGCTTCCGAGACGTAGCCTGGGGGTGTCGCCCAGCGCGCATCGACATGCAGGCAACGGCCGTAGAAATACTCGGCGGCTTCGGAATAGAGATCGAACGCGTGCTGACGGCTTTCGCCCACGCCGACGAATTGCAGGAAGCCGGCGCGATATGGGTTGCGGTCCTTGCCGAGCCGCGCCATCTCGTTCCAGAAGCCGGACATGGTCGCCTGCCCGGCCTTGTAGCCGTAATAGGACAGGTAGCAGTACACGTAATCCATCTGCGCGCACCACTGCCATGTCTCTACCGATCCGCCGCCCGGTATCCAGATCGGCGGATGGGGTTGCTGCACAGGACGTGGCCAGATGTTCACGTAGCGCTGCTGATTGAAACGACCGTTGAAGGCAAACGTATCCTTCTCGGTCCAGGCGCGCAGCACCAAGTCGTGCGCTTCCAGGTAGCGCTGTCGCAGCATGCTGGGATTCTGGCCATAGGCGTAGCACGTGTCCATCGGCGTGCCGACCGGGAAGCCGGCGATCAGACGTCCGCCCGAGATGACATCGATCATGGCGAATTCTTCCGCCACCCGCGTCGGCGGATTGTAGAGCGCGAGCGAATTGCCCATCACGCAGATCGCAGTGTCCGTGGTGCGGCGGGCAAGCGAGGACGCGATCAGGTTCGGTGACGGCATCAGCCCGTAGCCGTTGGAATGATGCTCGTTGACGCAGATCGCATCGAACCCGCAGGTCGCCGCGTATTCCAGCTCGTCCATGAAATCGTTGTACATGTGATGCGCGCGCTTCGGGTCGAACAGCGAAGAATGGATATCGACCCACACGGACGGACTCTTGTCGCGGAAATCGTCCGGCAACTGGGTGTACGGCATCAAATGGAACCACATGAGCTTCATCGGCCAGTCTCCGCTTGGATCGGTGTTTGGCTACCGGGGAGTAGCATGGCTGGCCCCCTGACCGTCAACCGGCCGGGTCGTCCCGCCTGCGTCCGTTCGTGAGGGGCACAAACGCGACCGGCAGAACGGTGTGGGCCGTCACCGCGCCGTTGGCGTTTTTCTCCAGCAACCGCAATTCCTGGTCGCGATGCGGTTCGCCGACCGGGATCACCATCCGGCCGGGCGACCGAAGCTGATCGATCAACGCCGTGGGTATGCTGGGTGCGGCGGCGGTCACGATGATCCGGTCGAACGGCGCGATCTCCGGCCAGCCGATGGCGCCGTCGCCGACCCGCAAGGTGACATTCAGATATCCCGCGTTGGCCAGCGCCGCGGCAGCTTTTCGCGACAGTTCGGGCAGCACCTCGATCGACCAGACCTGCTCGACCAGCTCGGCCAGGACGGCGGCCTGATAGCCGGAACCGGTGCCAACCTCGAGCACTTTGCTGCCCGGATTCAGCTCCAGCAGGTCCGTCATCAGTGCGACGATGAAAGGCTGCGAGATGGTCTGCCCGTGGCCGATCACCAGTGGACGGTTGTGATAGGCAACTCCCGCCGCTCTGGTTGGCACGAAGAGTTCGCGCCGCACACGGCGCATGGCATCGAGCACGCGGGGGCTCAGCGCCTCGCGTCCAGTCTGTCGGGCCGTTTCGTGGGCATCGGCCTCGATCGCGGCGATCATGCGTGCGCGCTGCTCCACGAGAGCCTCCTGTCTGGCGGTAGCCTATACGATTCGGCCGCGTGTGCGTTCGCCTGGGTGGGGCGAAGCCGGTGGGGGACGCTACCGAGTTTTATGGGGCGGCGCTTTCCCTTTCACCCTTCGGAACTCGCCGGCGATGTTGGCGCGGGCGGCCCGCTCGAATGCGGCGGCCATGCGGGGAGAATGGAAGATCCGTCGCCGGTTCGCGAGTGCGCCCAGGAACCCGAGCGTACGGTCCTTCCATTCCGCGTCCGACTGGAACCCGAATTCGGCTCGTAGAGCCGAGCTGTTGCGCCGGAACTGACAGGCGGTGGCGCCGATCGACGCCAGATCGAGGTCCAGGACCCACAGGATTACTGGGTCGTCGCTACCTGCCCCGACCTGTCCCGTCGCATGCCCGCCGGTCCCGTCGATGGCGGCGGCGACACGGGCGATGGCCTGGCGTGGCAGCCGCCCGCCCAATCGGGCGTAACGGTGCCACAAGCGGACAGACGCTGCTTCGTTATCGCATCGCCGTGGCGAAAGGACGGCATCGTGAAAGATGATCGCGCCGGCTATGAGTTGCTCGACCCCTGGTGCGCGGAAGATCGTTCCACGTGACAGACGGCGGTGACAGGTCCACAACTCGGCCAGATGATCGAGGCCATGATAGTGCCGCCCCGGGGCAGCCATTTGCCGTCGCAGCCGTGCCAGAGCGGCACCCGGTATGGGCGAGCGGTCAAACAGCCCTTCCAGCGCGATGCGGCGGCGCGCGGTACGCATCAGGGCAGGGCAATTGTGCGGTGGCTCGGCGGAAGCATGCGGGTCGCATGATCGCGATCCTGTCCCGCGCCGGTCATTGCCCAACTCCTCCCGCGGTCCTGACAGCGGATGATCAACACGCTGCCGCTTATTGCAGACAAGGCACTCGCCTATTGTCCTACACCATGTTTTCCCGGCCGTCAGTGATCGGTGTCACAGAGTGCCGGCACGGATAAAGCCGTGCTATCGGCTGAACTGGAAAGCTGGAACCGATTCGTCCGGCGGGAGAGGCGCTTACGGTATGTTGTCGATCTTACGTCGTCTCGCCAGCCGGAGGGCTGATGCGGAAGTTGGCGCGATTTCGTGACCATTTCGGACCTTTCCCTGATTGCGGAACCGGTCCGGGCGGCGCGTGAACGGGCGCAGGCGGACCAGCTTGCGGCCTCGGACCCTGCCGTGTCAGCGTTCGTTGGCGCGTCGGCCGGTTCGGGCAAGACCAAGCTGCTGACCGACCGGCTGCTGCGGCTAATGCTGGGTGGCGCGCGGCCGGAGCGCATCCAGTGCCTGACCTTCACCAAGGCGGCGGCGGCGGAAATGGCGCTGCGGCTGCAGCGCACGCTCGGCCGCTGGGTGACGTTTGGAGATGCGATGCTGGATGCGGAGCTGTCCGGTCTCGACGTTGCCGCGCCACCGGAGATTCGTGCCCGCGCCCGCGCCCTGTTCGCGCAAGTACTGGACCTGCCCGGCGGCATGCGCATAGGCACGATTCACGCCTTCTGCCAGTCGCTGCTGCGGCGCTTCCCCCTGGAAGCAGCGCTGTCGCCGCATTTCG
Organism: uncultured Pseudomonadota bacterium; assembly: GCA_963810715.1. Classification (GTDB taxonomy): domain Bacteria; phylum Pseudomonadota; class Alphaproteobacteria; order Acetobacterales; family Acetobacteraceae; genus DATDIC01. The sequence continues at coordinate 825,574 of CAWEOZ010000013.1, forward strand.
AGTTGGCGGACGAGCGCGACTCCGCGGATGCACTGATCGAGGCACGGGAACGCATGCTGGCGCGTGCGGCATCGCCGGATCTGCGGGCGGCGCTGGCGGCGATTGCCGGGCTCAGCACCGCCGGGCAGTTCGGCAAACTGGTGACGGCGTTGCAGTCGGAACGGGATCGCCTGCAGGTGGCGCGCGGGCTCGGAGATGGGCTGATCGCGGCGCAGCGGCGGGCGCTGGGCGTCACAGCGGCGAGCGAGACGGAGATCATCGACGGCGCGGTGCGCTGGCCTGGCGAAGCGGCGCTGCGGCTCGCGGCAGCTCACGTGCAGCAGCATGGTTCTCCGGCGACGCAGGCGAGGGCTGGGGAGCTGCTCGGCTGGCTAGGGCTGGACGGGGAACAGCGCTTTGAGAACTGGGCGGTCTGGTGCGGGCTGTTCCTGACCAAGGAAGGCAAAGGCCGTGCGGTGAGCACCTTCACCAACGCCAAAGTGGCAACGGCGCGGCCTGACCTTTCTTCGGTGTTCGAAGCGGAAGTGGAGCGGGTGCTTGCGGTGGAGGGCGCACGCCGCGCGATCCGCATGGCGGAGGTCTCTCACGCGCTGGTGGCGCTGGCAGGGCCCGTGCTGGACGGCTATGCGCAGCGGAAGGAGGAATCCGGGCTGCTGGACTATGACGACCTGATTGCTCGCACGCGGCATCTGTTGATCGATCCGGGCGCGGCCTGGGTGCTGTACAAGCTGGACGGTGGGTTGGACCATCTGCTGCTCGACGAGGTGCAGGATACCGCGCCGGCGCAGTGGAGGGTGGCGCACGCGCTGACCGCCGAGTTCTTTGCCGGCGCCGGCGCGCGTGACGAATGCCGGACCGTGTTCGCGGTCGGTGACCGCAAGCAGTCGATCTATTCGTTCCAGGGCGCCGATGCCGCGGAGTTCGACCGGTCGCGGCGGTTGATGGGCGATCGGGTGCGTGCCGCCGGATTGCCCTGGGTGGAACGGCCGCTGGAAGTTTCATTCCGTTCGACATCGCCGGTACTGGATCTGGTGGACCGCGTGTTCGCAGCGCCGCTCGCCGCGGCGGGCGTGTGCGAACCGGGCACGCTGGCGCATATCGCACACCGCAGCGGCCATGCCGGAGCGGTGGAACTCTGGCCACTGACGCCGCCGCCGCCACGGGATGATCCGCCGGCGTGGAGCGTGCCGGAGTCCAACCAGGGGCTGACCTCGGCGCCGCATACATTGGCCGAGACGCTGGCACGCTGGATCGCGGCGGAGACGGATGGTTCGGTGCCGCTGCCTAGCCGCGGACGCGCCCTGGAGCCCGGCGACGTGATGGTGCTGGTGCGGCGTCGCAACGACTTCGCTCGTTGCCTGTTGCGCGAGCTGAAGCGCTGCGGTGTGCCGGTCGCCGGGCTGGACCGGATGGAGCTGACCGAGCAGCCGGCGGTACAGGACCTGATGGCACTTGGCGATGCGCTGCTGCTGCCGCAGGACGATCTCGCGTTCGCCTGCTTCCTGACCAGCCCGCTGGGCGCGCTGACCGATACCAGTCTGATGGAGCTGGCGAATGGTCCGGCACGGACCGTTGTGGGAGGCACTGCGGGAGCGGGCTGCCGAACGGCCGGACTGGCAGGCTGCCTGGCAGATATTTGCGGCGTTGCTGGCTCGTGTGGATTACGTGGCGCCGCACGCCCTGTTTGGTGAGGCGCTCGGTCCGCTCGGCGGGAGAGCACGACTGTTCCAGCGGCTCGGGGCGGAGGCCGGTGAGCCGGTGGACGAGCTGTTGAACGCGGCACTGACCTATGCGCGCACCCACCCCCCCAGCCTGCAGGGATTCCTGCACTGGCTCCGCCGCTCTGCGACCACCGTGAAGCGCGAGCAGGAGGTGCAGGGCGCGGTGGTGCGGATCATGACCGTGCACGGGGCCAAGGGATTGCAGGCGCCGCTGGTGATTCTGCCTGACACCACGGCCCTGCTGCCCGAGGAGGGCACGGTTCTGTGGGCGCCGGATCCTGCCACCGGCACCGAGGTGCCGCTCTGGTCGCCCCGCAAGGAGCTGAACTGCCCGGCCGGCGAGCGGCTGCGGGCGGCAGCCTCCGCGCGTCGGCTGGAGGAGCACAACCGGCTGCTTTACGTAGCGCTGACGCGGGCGGAGGATCGACTGCTGATCTGCGGCTGGGAGCCGCGCAAGGGCGTGCCGCCCGAATGCTGGTACTCGCTGGTGCAGCCGGCGTTCCTGTCGCTGGGTGCGGCGGCTTCGCCGTCGGGGCAATGGCCGGGAGATGTGTTGCGGCACGAAGTCTTGCAGTCGGCTCGGCCGCTCCGGGAACCGGCTGGCGATATGATCGCGTCGGCGCCGGTGCCGCCCTGGGCTGGAGCGGCGCCGGACTGGCAGCCCGTGCGACCGCCGGCGGAGCCTGCCCGGCCGTTGCGGCTGGCGCCCAGCCGCCCAGAAGGGGTGGAGTATGGACCGGTGCCGGCGGCAGCATCGCCGCTTGTTTCAACGGGAGACCGGTTCCGGCGCGGGCGGCTGCTGCACGCCCTGTTACAGCATCTGCCGGGTGCTGCGCGGGAGGATCGGTTCGCGATGGCCACGGCGTGGCTGGAGCAGCCGGGCCATGCCCTTCCGGATGGCGAGGCACAGCTTCTCGCGACCGAGACGATGGCCATCCTCGATCATCCAGAGCTGGCCGATCTGTTCGGTCCCGCGAGCCGGGCAGAAGTGCCATTGAGTGGCGTGGTCGCCGACAGGGTGGTGGGCGGCCTGGTGGATCGGCTCGCCGTGCTGGCCGATCGGGTGCTGTTGGCGGACTTCAAGACCAATCGCCGGCCGCCGGCACGGCTGGAGGAGACGCCGGTTATCTATCTGCGGCAGATGGCAGCCTACCGCGCCGTGCTTGCTGGGATTTTTCCGGATCGACCGGTCCGTTGCTGTTTGGTGTGGACGCATGCAGCGCAGGTGAGCCCGTTGCCCGACGCGTTGCTGGACGCGCACGCGCCCCGTTGACCAACTCCCGCCCGCGACCCACCTACTTCCGATCGACTGGGCCTCTCCCGCCTTGCGGCGGAGACGGGCGAAGCAAAAGGACCGACACATGAGCGCCAACACCAAACCCGTCACCGACGAGAGTTTCGAGGCCGATGTCCTTCAGGCGCCGGGTCCGGTGCTGGTGGATTTCTGGGCTGAGTGGTGTGGTCCCTGCAAGATGATCGGTCCGGCGCTGGAAGAACTCGCCGGCGAATTTGCCGGCAAGCTGACCGTGGCCAAGGTGAACATCGACGACAACCCGATGACGCCGAACAACTATGCGGTGCGCGGGATCCCGACGCTGATCCTGTTCAAAGACGGCAAGCCGGCGGCGCAGCAGGTCGGTGCACTGCCGAAAAGCCGGCTGAAGGAGTGGATTTCCGGCAATCTCTGACCACGGCGGTCATCCGCCCACCAGCACCCGAATTGGCCGTGCCGCGTCGCTGACATAGAGCGGGGCAAGACCTGCTGCGTCTCCGTCTGCCTGGGCCGGCACGGAATGACAATCGATGAAATCGATGCGACGTGCGCGCTTGTGGCGCAACCCCGGGCCGCGCGACAACACCTGCATGGGCAGAGCCGCCCCGTAAAGCAGCGCCGCCCCAGGCCCGGAGTGATCGAATAGCAGGACTGAGAAGCCGGGCTCGCACGGGCGTGCGTCCGGCGCGATCAGAAACGGTCCACCATAGAACCGGCCCTTGCTGATGATCACACTCGCCGCATCGGTTTCATCGCCATCCAGCCGCAACCGGATCGGGGGAAAGCGGTATCGGCCAAGCTCGCGCAGTGTCTGCGCAACATAGGCGCCGCGCCCGCCTGCCCGTTTGAGCCATGGCGGAAGCCGATGCACCACATGTGCATCGAAGCCAACCCCCAGCATCTGCACGAACAATCTCCCGCCGTTTCCATTATCGGCAAACCCCGGCCAGATGCGGCGCAAGCGGCCGAATGCCAAAGCCGCGGCGACAGCCGTTGGAGAGGACGGAAGCCCAAGCTCATGCGCCACCACATTGGCTGTGCCGAGGGGAATGATGCCGAGGCACGCATCGCTATCGATCAATCCGCTGGCAACCTCAGCAATCGTGCCGTCGCCGCCGGCCGCGACGATCAGCCGAGCGCCGGTCGCTGCGGCATTGCGCGCGTAATCCTGGGCATCGCCAGGCCGCTTCGTTTCGGCCACTTCAAGTCTGATACCATTATGGATCAGCACATCCAGCACACGCCACAGCAATTGTACCCGACGACGGCCGGCGACCGGATTGAATATGACGAGCATGTCCGGCGGCTGCAACTCCACTGAAAGGGGCAAAGTTGCAGGCTGCAGCATATCCGTTGCAGTTTCGTTGCACTAATATGAAACGGTAGTTATATTAAGGAGCTATCACGCTTTGCTTGCTTGTCACTCAAACTTCACTGTCGCAACTCGACAATCAACGTAACTCTCGGGCCCGACATGACGGCGATGAGCAATTCATCCACCCGCACGGCCTATCGGAGCGTGTTCATTTCCGACACGCATCTGGGTACACGAGGGTGCCGCAGCGACTTCCTCGCCGATTTCCTGCGGCGCACGAGCTGCCAGCATCTGTTTCTCGTCGGCGATATCATAGACGGCTGGCGACTGCGCAAATCCTGGTACTGGGATGAGACGCATGACGAAGTGCTGCGCCAGATACTTCGCCAGGCCCGGGACGGTGCGGAGGTGATTTATATCCCTGGTAACCATGACGAGATGTTCCGTGGCTGGCTGTCCCTGGGGCTGGAAATCGGTGGCATCAAGCTGCGTGCCGAAGCTACCCACATGACCGTGGCGGGCAAGCGGTTGCTTGTGGTGCATGGCAACTCGTTCGACAGCGTGGTGCGTTACGCGAAGTGCCTGGCGCTGTTGGGGGACCACGCCTATCAGATCGCATTGATCCTGAACCGCTGGTTCAATGCCGGGCGTCGCCGGCTCGGGTATCCGTACTGGTCGCTGTCCGCCTGGCTCAAGTCCCAGGTGAAAGAAGCGGTGAAGGCGATCGACCGCTTTGAGACTGCGCTGGCGAACGAGGCACGGCATCGCGGGTTCGACGGCGTGGTCTGCGGCCACATTCATCATGCCGAGATGCGTGAGGTCGGCGGCGTCTTGTACATCAATGACGGCGATTGGGTGGAAAGCTGTACCGCCCTGGTCGAGCATCACGACGGAACGCTGGAGCTGATCGACTGGGCAGCGGCGAACCGCCTGTCGTTCTTCGCTCCACGCCAGGTGGGGCAGCCGTACCCTGCTTGAAATCACCACTGGGACCGGAATCGCGAGCGCAACCGATATGCTGCCGCCGGCACCCTCGCACCGCATAATGATCGTTTCGGACGCCTGGTTCCCGCAGGTTAACGGGGTGGTTCGCACGCTGAGCATGGTCGCCGACGAGCTGCGGGCGATGGGCCATGTGGTGGAGGTGGTCGGGCCGGAGCGGTTCCGCACGGTTCCTTGCCCCAGTTATCCGGACATTCCTCTGTCCGTACTGCCGCGGCGGCGGTTAATTCGCATCATCGAAGCATTCGTCCCCGACGCGATGCATATTGCGACAGAAGGGCCGCTCGGGATTGCCGCGCGAGGCTGGGCGCGGGGAAACGGTCTTTCGTTTACGACCTCATTCCACACGCGCTTCGCTGAGTATATCAAGGCGCGTACCGGCTTTCCCGTTGGCCCGATCTACGCCTGGATGCGTCGTTTTCACGGCGGCCGCCGAGGGAACGATGGTTGCGACGGAAAGTCTGCGGGTGGAACTGACGGATCGCGGCTTCCGCCGGGTGCTGCCATGGTCGCGCGCGGTGGACCTGGACTCGTTCCGTCCGGTTCCTCGGGATATGTGGGACGGATTGCCACGGCCGGTTTTTCTCTATGTCGGTCGGGTTGCGGTGGAGAAGAATATCGAGGCTTTCCTTCGCCTCGATTTGCCGGGTTCAAAGGTCGTGGTCGGCGATGGGCCGCAGCTCGAGTCGCTGCGCCGTGCTTATCCAGGCGTCCGGTTCACCGGGCCGCGTTTCGGGGCGGCGCTGGCTTGCTCCTATGCGGGGGCGGACGTGTTCGTGTTCCCGAGCAAGACGGACACATTCGGCCTGGTGCTGCTGGAGTCACTGGCCTGCGGCACGCCGATCGCGGCATTTCCGGTGACCGGCCCGAAGGACGTGCTGGCGACGGCCACAGGCCCGATCGGTGCGATCGATTGGGATCTCGGAGCGGCGGCGCTGCGCGCACTCAACACCGATCGGGCGGCCTGCCGCGCCCATGCGGAGCGCTATTCCTGGCGCGCCTGCACGGAGACGTTCCTGGATCATCTCGTGCTGCTGGACGGGTCGTATCATCCGGGAACACTGCGGTCGGAGAATGCCTGACCAGAGACTCTGGTTTATGATTCGCCTACCGTTCGATCGTCAGCTCGAAGCGCGTGGTCGTCTCCAGGTCGTCGTCGAACCACGACGTTATGGCGGCGTCGCGCTTGCCCACGAACACCGGACGATCGTTTTCCAGCACCATCGGCAAATCGTGTCCCGGGACCAGCAGCGTGCCGGGGCGCTGCCGCCAGATAGTCCACATCGCTTCGATCGAGCGTGCCGTCACGGCCGGATCGTATGTCATGTCCGCGCGCCGGGTCAGCAGTTCGGCCCGGTTCTTGGCGGCGTCGCCGGTGAAGATGATGTTGCGGTCGCGGCCGGACAGCACGAACATCAGGTGTCCCGGCGTGTGACCCGGCGCGAGATGCGCAACCAGACCCGGCAGGATTTCCTGCCCTGGGCGCACGAGCGATACCTGGCGCGATCCAGCCAGCTCGCGCACGTACAGTTCGGGCACCGGCGTTCGCCCCCATGGCTCTTTCACCGCCCAGTCCAGCTCGTCCGCGCCGATCCATATTCGCGCTTCTGGAAACAAAACCCAGTTGATCGCGTGGTCATGATGGGCATGCGTCAGGATCACGTCGGTGACCTGCTCCGGCGCGAGTCCGTGCTGTTCCAGGCCGCCGATCAGCAGGGCGCGGTGGCTGAATGTGCCGACATCGATCAGGGCGACGCGTCCCCCGCCTTGCAGCAGTGCGATGGTGCTCCAGCCCAGCCCGCCGTGGCAGACGGACTTTCCAGGATAGCCCTGGACCAGGATATCCAGCTTGTAGTCTTCCATCGCCGCCGTCTCCGGATACATTCGTCGGGTGGTAGATAACATGGCTCGAAGCGATTGGCTGGATCGGCTGACCGGCCGCGCACAGCTTCTGTCGCCGGCCGAGATGGGGCGGGCGGATGCGCTCTCGCCCGGGCTGGGCGTGCCCGGTGCTGCGCTGATGGAGCATGCCGGGCGGGCGGTGGCACGCGCGGTCCAGGCGCGGTTCCGGCCGGTGCCGCACGCTGGTGCTGTGCGGGCCGGGCAACAATGGCGGCGACGGGTATGTCGCGGCGCGGCTGCTGGCCGAGCAAGGATGGCCTGTTGGCGTCGCCGCGCTGGCGTCGCCGCGCGAGGGCAGTGATGCCGCGCTTGCCGCACGCCGCTGGCGGGGGTGGTCGGCCGTGTTTTCCTCGCAATCAGTGTCCCGTGCCGAACTTGTGATCGATGCGGTGTTCGGTGCCGGCCTGGCGCGGGACGTGGACGGCCCAGTCGCCGACGCGCTGCGCGCCGCCCGGCATGTCGTCGCGGTGGACGTGCCGAGCGGAGTGGATGGCGCCAGCGGGGCGATCCGCGGCTTTGCGCCGCATTGCGATCTGACCGTCACGTTCTTTCGGCTGAAACCGGGTCATCTGCTGCAGCCGGCACGCGAGCATTGCGGGGAGATCGTGCTGGCCGATATCGGGCTGCCGGAGGCGGTGCTGGATCAGGTCCGGGCAGAGACGTTCGCGAACCTGCCCGAGCTCTGGAAGCTTCCGCATCCGTCTCCGTCCGGCCACAAATACAGCCGGGGCCACGTGACAGTGGTGGGCGGCTCGCACATGACGGGCGCTGCGCGCATGGCCGCGGACGCGGCACGGCACGCCGGAGCCGGGATGGTGACGATCGCCGCCTTCCATGGCGGGGGCGACGTGTACCGGGCCGGGTCGCCCGGGATTATCGTGACCGAAGACGCGCTCAAGGACCTGCTGGACGATCCGCGCCGGCAGGTCTGGGTGTGCGGGCCGGGATTGGGCGCAGACGCCGCGCGCGCCGCGCTGCCGGCCTTGCTCGCGGCCAAACGGCGCGTCGTTGCCGACGCCGACTGCTTCACCGCTTTCGCCGGAATGCCGGACGCATTTGCCGGCGCGGCGGTTTTGACACCGCATGAGGGCGAGTTCACCCGCGTGTTCGGCGATCCCGGCAGCGACCGCCTGGCTGCCGCCCGCGCCGCGGCCAGACGGACCGGCACGGTAGTGCTGTTGAAGGGAAACGATACGATCATCGCCGCCCCCGATGGCCGCGCGGCGATCAATGCCAATGCTCCGCCCTGGCTCGCCACCGCCGGTGCCGGAGACGTGCTGGCCGGCGTGATTGCCGGATTGCTGGGGCAGGACATGGCGGCCTGGGAAGCCGCTGCTGCCGCCGCATGGCTGCACGGACGTGCCGCCCAGCGCGCCGGCGCCGGACTGGTGGCCGAGGACCTGCTGACCCACCTGCTTCCTTGATCCACGCGCGACGCCGCACTGCGCACGCGGGCGAGGCGCGCCGTCGGCTATCGGTCTATAATCGGTTGCCAGTCGAGGAACCGTGCATGAGCGAAGTGGCCTCCCCCGGACTGTTCGATCGCGCCATTCGCCGCCTGACCGCCGCCTGGCGCGACATGGCCGCCGGCGTTTCGGAAGAAGACAGCAGCATCGACGCGCAGATCCGCGCCTGGCTCCGTGCGCGCGGTGGCGAGGTCAGCGCACGCAATCGCGCGGCCCGACTGGCCCGCACCTATCTCGGGCTGGACGATGCGGGCCGGAACGATTTGTTGCGTACGCTCGCCACGTTCGATTCCGATCCGGCGACGGTCGCAACTGCCTATGCCGCCGTACAGAACGCGGAAGATCCGGCCGAACGTGCCGTGGCCCAGGCGGAGCTGCGGCGCGCCCTGGAACCGCCACGGCTGAAGCTGTTGACGCAGTTCACCACGATCCCCGACGGGCGGAAGTTCCTGGTCGATCTACGCGGGTTCCTGCTGGACACGCGTGACGAGGACCCGCTGCTGGCGGCACTGGAATCGGACCTGCGCGGGCTGCTGGCCGCCTGGTTCGATATCGGCTTTCTGGAGCTGCAGCGCATCGACTGGTCCAGCCCCGCCCTGCTGCTGGAAAAGCTGGTGGGCTACGAAGCGGTGCACGAAATCCGCTCGTGGCGCGACCTGAAGAACCGCCTCGATTCCGATCGCCGCTGCTACGCGTTCTTTCATCCGCGCATGCCGATGGAACCGCTCATCTTCGTGGAGGTGGCGCTGGTGAAGGGGCTTGCCGGCGGGGTGCAGCGGCTGCTGGATGAAAAGGAGCCGGTGCTGGATCCGCGGGAGGCGGATACCGCCATTTTCTATTCCATCAGCAACTGCCAGCGCGGACTGGCCGGCATCAGCTTCGGGAACTTTCTGATCAAGCGTGTGGCGGAGGAGCTGTCGGCAGAATTTCGCAACCTGCGCACCTTCGCCACCCTGTCCCCCGTTCCGGGTTTCCGGCGCTGGCTCGACCCCAAGCTATCGGAAAACGAGCCCGGCCTGCTGACGGAAGAAGAAACCAACGGGCTGCGCACGCTGCTTCCGGGTGACGCTCCGACCATTCTTGCCGAGTTGCTGGAGCGCCGTGGCTGGTTCCGCGATTCCGCCGTCGTGCGGGTCGTCGAACCGCCGCTGGTGCGACTGTGCGCGCGCTATCTGCTGATCGAGGCAAACGGCAGGCGGGCCCGCGATCCGGTGGCACATTTCCATCTGTCGAACGGCGCGCGATTGGAGCGGATCAACATGTGCGGCGACACCTCGGAAAAGGGCGTCAAGGCGAGTGCGACGCTGATGGTGAACTACCTATACGATCTCAATAAGATCGAGGACTGGCACGAAGGCTATGCCGGGGACGGCAAGCGCAATGCGTCGAACGCGGTGCGACGGCTGCTCGGCGGCCGACAATGGCCAGTGGTCGGCCTGCCGGCGGGGGAGCGGCGAGCATGAATCTGGACGTCGCACTGCAGACGCAATCGCCGGAGCTGCGCACCAACCTGCTGCATCAGTTTGAGCGCAAGCTGCTGTGGCTGTCGTCCTGGATGATTCACCATGCCAACCACATCCGCCCGAACCGGGACGGGCTGAAGGTGGGCGGCCATCAGGCGTCCTGCGCGTCGGTGATCTCGATCATGACGGCGCTTTATTTCGCGGTCGCGCGACCGCAGGACCGTATCGCGGTGAAACCGCATGCGGGGCCGGTATTCCACGCCATCAACTACCTGTTCGGTCGCCAGACGATCGAGAAGATGCTGGGGCTGCGGGCGTTCGGCGGCGCGCAATCCTATCCGTCCCGGGTAAAGGACGGGCCGGAGGTGGATTTTTCCACCGGCTCGGTCGGGCTCGGTGTGGCGATGACGACATTTTCCGCACTGATCCAGGATTATGTGCGGCTGCACGGGCTCGGCCGCACCGATCTGCCCGCGGGCCGGCACATCGCCATCGCCGGCGATGCGGAGCTGGACGAGGGGAACATTTACGAAGCGCTGCTGGAGGGATGGAAGCACGACGTCCGCGATGTGTGGTGGATCATCGACTACAACCGGCAGAGCCTGGATTCCGTCGTGCCCGACCGGCTGTTCGGCCGGATCGAGGGATTGTTTCGCGACATGGGCTGGGATGTCGTCGACGCTGAAATACGGCCGCAGGCTGCAAGCGGCGTTCGCTCGTGACGGCGATGCGCTGCGAAGGTGGATCGATGACTGCCCGAACAGCCTGTATTCGGCGTTGACGTTCCAGGGCGGCGCCGCCTGGCGACAAGCGGTGCTGGCGGACCTCGGCCGCTCTCGTGCGGTGCGGGCGATCATCGATCCGCTGTCGGACGACGAACTTGCGGCGTTGATGACGAACCTGGGTGGGCACGACATCGAGGCAATTATTGCCGCGTTGCGCGCCGCTGAAGCGGCGGGCGATCAGCCGACCTGCTTCATTGCCTACACCATCAAGGGGATGGGACTGCCGTTTGCCGGCCACAAGGACAACCACGCCGGCATGATGACGAAGGAGCAGATGGACGTATTCCGGACGGTGATGAACATCCGGCCCGGACGTGAATGGGATCGGTTCGAAGGGCTGTCGGCGTCCGCCGATGAATTGCAGGCATTTCTGGAAGCCTGCCCGTTCGCGGAGAAACTAACCTCTGAAGGGCGGGCGCTGAGTGCACCGCTGGTCGCGGTGCCGGCGTCATTGCCGACGCCCCGGCTGGCTGGGCGCAAGCTCTCCACGCAGTCGGGGTTTGGCGAAATTCTGGCGGAGATAGGGCGCGGGCAGGGCGAGTTCCGTGACCTGGCGGATCATATTCTCACCACCAGCCCGGATGTGACAGTTTCCACCAATCTTGGCCCGTGGGTGAATCGCAGGGGTGTGTTCGATCGGCATACCCGCAACGACGTGTTCCGCGACGCCAAGCTGGCCTCTGCCCAGCGCTGGGGCATGAGCCCGAAGGGCCAGCACATCGAGCTGGGCATCGCGGAGCAGAACCTGTTCCTGCTGCTGGGTGCGGCCGGACTGACGCATGCGCTGACCGGCGCGCGGCTGCTGCCGATCGGCACGGTGTATGATCCGTTCGTCAATCGCGGGCTCGATGCGCTGATCTATGCCTGCTACCAGGACGCTCGATTTCTGTTGATCTCCACGCCGTCGGGCCTGACGCTGGCGCCGGAAGGCGGGCAGCACCAGTCGGTGAATACGCCGCTGATCGGCATGGCCGCTGACCGGCTGGCAAGCTTCGAACCGGCCTATGTCGATGAGCTGGCTATCCTGCTGCGGCACGCGTTCCATCACATGCAACAACCCGACGGGAGCGCGGTGTGGCTGCGGCTGTCCACGCGGCAGGTGGCGCAGCCGGAACGGCAACTGGATGCGGCGGCGGTCATCGCCGGAGCGCACTGGGTGGTGCCGCCGGCACCGGGGGCGCGCATCGCGATCGGCTATCAGGGCCCGGTTGCGCCGGAAGCCGAGGTCGCGTTCGCCGAGTTGCGTCAGGAAGAACCCGGCGCCGGGCTACTGGCGATTACCAGCCCGGACCGGCTGCATGCCGATTGGCTGGTTGCCGGCCGGGCGCGGCGCAACGGGGACCGGTCGGTGATGGCGTCGGTCGAAACGCTGCTCGCCGGCCTTGGCGCTGGTGCCGCGCTGGTCACGGTGCTGGACGGACATCCGGCAACTCATGCGTGGCTGGGCGCGGTGCGTGGGCAGCGCGTGGTTTCCCTCGGACCCGATCATTTCGGCCAGAGCGGCGATATTCCGGACCTCTATCGCGCCTATGGAATGGACAGCGACGCAATTCTTGATGCGTGCGCGCAAGCGCTGTTGAGCGGCTGACTCCGTGATATTCCCGAAATCGTGACGGGTTTTCGGGAGTGACTTCATAGGTTTCGGGCGAACTGGCGTATCGCAACCGACGTTGCCATGCGCAGAGGTCGTTGCCTGCAATGATCACATTTGGCGCGGCATTCGGCATCGACGGAATCAAGGAGAAGCACAGATGAGAGCAGTGATGTTAGCGGCGGCCGCCGCGCTTGCGTTGTCGTCCGGAGCAGCGCTCGCCGCGACCGGAGGCAACAGCGGTGGCGGAAACGGCGGGACACCGCCAGCGAATCCCTCGGTAACCACGCAGGGATCGACCAATGCCGTGGGCACCAACCAAAATACCGCGTCGAACGTGCCGACGGCGTCGGCACCGTCCACCTCCAAAGAGAGCCCGCCCACCGCGGCCTCGAATGGCGCGGTCACCACAAGCAAACCGTGAAGCCGGTGCCGGATCGCGATCACCGTTGATCCGAACCGATGAGAAAAGGCCCGGCCGACGCGCCGGGCCTTTTTGATTCCTGTCTCCGGTTTTCGTGAGGCGATTGTGGGCGTTCAATTCAGCCTCTTATCAGAAGACGTGAACGCCGCCGGATGGGTTTCGCTTCAAGGTCATGTCATTCCTTCTTGCGCGCGGCCGGTTAGCAGCACAGGTCACACAGGGTGACCGAAGCGTTTCGGGCAAGGAGAAGCAGACGTGCCGCAGGAATTCAACGAACAATTGATCGCCTTCCTTCCCAAGATGCGCATCTGGGCGCTCGCATTGACCCGCAATCGTGCCGCCGCCGACGATCTTACCCAGGATGTGGCCGCGAAGGCATTGGTGGCGAAAGACTGCTTCATGCCGGGGACGAATTTTTCGGCATGGGTCCATCGGATCATGATCAATCACTTCATCAGTAGCGTGCGTAACAAGCGTGAATTTACCGATATGGAAACCATGCCGGAGCAGCCGGTGGCTGCCGCGCACGAGGATCGCACCGCATTGCGCGAACTCTCCTGGGCATTGGGGCGGCTTCCGCCGGATCAGCGAGAGGCGCTGTTCATGATCGCCTTGCAGGAAATTCCATATGAAACGGCAGCCGAAAGGACCGGCTGTGCGATCGGAACACTGAAGAGCCGCGTTCATCGCGCACGGTTGCAGTTGCGTGCTTTCATGCTAGGCGAGGGTAACAATCTTGGTCACGCGGCGTCGCCTCGGGCAGCCTGACGCAGCCGTGCGGGTATCGCTGGACCGGCCCGCAGGGTCGGCTTGCAGCATACCGGCCTAACGCATTCCGGTAATGGAGCTGCTCATTGCTCGGGGATCACGGACTGGCCAGCGTCGGACGTCCACCTGGGCCAGGAAGTCCCCGACGATCCGGTTGAACTGATCCGGGTCCTCCAAATTGATCGCATGCCCGCAATTGGCCATCACCGCCAAGCCCGCGGTGCGGATTGTTTGCTTCATCAGCAGAGCGGGTTGAAGGCAGGGCCAGTCCTCATCGCCGGTGAGCACAAGGGTGGGAACGTCGAGTTGTCGCATTTCTTCAGTCAGGTCGTAGAGCGAAGGGCGCTCGCGTTGGACACCAAGCTGAGTATTGCGGGCTCCCTTCGGGTCGTGCTGACGCCAGAAACTGAACGAATTCCGCAAATCCGCGCGCGTCTTTGTTGGCAAATTGCACGCGGGTCGGCCCGCCAGCGTATTTTCTGGCAAAATCCTGCATCCCGTGCTGAGCGATGAAGGCAGCCACGGCCTCGGCCTCGGCGCAGAATTGATCCCGTGAAGCTGGCTCGGCGCCGTAGCCGCATCCGGCGACAGTGAGCGAGCGTGCTCGGTTGGGATGGCGGAAACCGAAATGCAGTGTGGCAAAACCGCCCATCGACAGCCCAACCACGTGCGCCTTGTCGATCCGCAGATGATCCAGTCACGGCGAGGATGTCGTCAGCCGCGTGGGTCTGTGAATACGTGGCAGGATCGGCCGGCACATCCGAGGGTGGATATCCGCGAGCATTGAACGCGATCGCGTGGTAGCGCTGCCCGAAATGGCGAAGCTGCGGTTCCCAACTCCGATAATCGCCAGCATATTCATGGACAAAGATAAGCGGCGTCCCGGTGCCGGTTTCCTCGAAGAACAGCTTCGTCCCGTCACTGGCGGCGGCATGCGGCATGGTCACCTCCCTTTTTGTACGGCTCGCGTGTCAATCACGCTGGAATTCCTGATCGGAGATATCCTGCGCGACAGGGGCTGCGGCCAGGTCCAACGGAACGGTCAGTTCGCTGCCCGGCGGGATGGTCGCCGCGAGACGCTGTGCCCGCATTCCGGCGGCGAACAGGCCGCAGGCGCGGCTCCATAGTTCGCCAATCGCCACGTCGGCGTGCCAGGGACCGGCGGGCAGGCCGACCACTGTCACGTCCATGCGGGGACCGACATAGAGGCTCACTTCCGTCCGACCCTCGGCGTCGCGCAGTTTGACGACGGCCGGCTGCTCTCCGACATTGTAAATCAACAGCCGCGCGTTCCCGCTGCTCGAATGCCGGGCAAGCAATTCCGCGTTCGCCGGCGGGGCGCCGGCCTGGTCAGCACAGAAGGCGCGACGGGCAGCGGCCGCATCTCCCGGCACCAGCCGCGCCGCATCGATGAACCCGACCTCATTTCGATCGAGAGCGACCGCCATCAGCCCGTGTTCCGGAACCAGGCCCAGCGCGTGCACGCCGGCGAAGGCCTTGACCCGGCCGGCCGGATACAGCCTGTCATTCGCAGGGTCCTTCATCCAGAGAATGGCGGCATCCGGACCTGGCGCCACGTAATGGGTCGTCTCCCCGACCAGATGATGGTGGCGGACGGCGAGTGAGGCGATGGGTGGAATTGACGCGGCCATCGGGCGAGACGCCGGGAGAGTCGGCGAATGAGCGTTCCGCGCGAGCAAAACGAAGGTCACGATACCGGCCGCACCCAGCAGGCCGGCAAGGATCGGCAGCGCGCGGCTGCCGCCGTCCGGCACCTCGACTGCCGGCGCGGGCCGAATCGCCGGCCGAACGGGTGTCTGTTTGCGACCGGAGCGGTCGTATGCAGCCCGGCGAAGCGGATCGCTCAGGACATCGTAGGCGGCCTTCAGGGCTACGAAGGCATCTGCATCCCCGGTTGACGGAACGTCCGGATGGACGATCCGCGCCCGACGGCGGTACGCGGCTGCGATCTCCTCGGCGCCTGCGTCCGACGAAATGCCGAGACGGTGATAGTAGCCTTTCGGGTCGAGACTCATCGGCCCATTATATAGCCGATCGGGCTTTGCTTGCGGTGACCGGCGTGCGCCGCTAGGTCAGGCGCCAGGGAGCAGGATTGCCAGGACGTGCAGACACGGGTTTCGGCCGCGCCGGCATTGCCGTCGGCGCGTTGGCTGGCTTTAATCGTGCTGCTGACCGGCGGTTTTCTCGGCCCGGTCGATTTCTTCATCGTCAACGTGGCGCTGCCGTCGATTCAGGACGGGCTGGGTGCCAGCCCGGCGCAGGTACAGCTCGTCATTTCGGGCTATGCCGGCGGATATGCGGTGTTCCTGATCACCGGCGGCCGTCTCGGCGACCTGTATGGCCGCAAGCTGGTGTTCATGCTGGCCATGGCCGGCTTCATCGGCGCCTCTGCCCTGTGCGGTCTGGCCGGCTCGGCGAGCCTGCTGGTGATTGCCCGCATCATCGAGGGGATCGCCGCGGCCATGCTGATCCCGCAGGTGCTGGGCTCGATCCGGGCGCTGTTCGGTGGGCCGGACCTGGCGCGGGCGCTCGGCTTCTACGGGGTGATGATGGGACTGGCCGCCGCGACCGGCCAGCTGGGGGGCGGGCTGCTGGTTGCGCTCAGCCCGTGGGGGCTCGGCTGGCGCGCGGTGTTCCTGATCAATCTTCCGGTTGGGGCGCTAGCTCTGCTGGGTGCCTGGGGGCTGGTGCCGGAAACCAGCGCAACCGACCGGCCGCGGCTGGATATCGGCGGCGCCGCGCTGCTGTCGCTGTTACTGGCGTGCCTGATCCTGCCGCTGTCCGAAGGAGCGCAGCGCGGCTGGCCCTGGTGGACCTTCGTGATGCTGGCAGCCATGGCACCGCTGACCTGGGGCCTGCTGCGCTACGAAGACCGGTTTGCGCGGCGCGGCGGCATGCCGCTGCTGGATCTGGAGCTGCTGGCGGTGCGGGGATTTCGCCGTGGCTGCTTGGTGGCGATCCTGTTCTTCTTCACCTCGGCCTTTTACCTGCTGTTCGCGATCGAGCGGCAGGACGGCGCCGGGCTGAATCCGCTGGCCACCGGGTTGAGCCTGCTGCCGTACGGCGTCGGTCTGTTCCTCGGGCCGTTGCTGACTGCGCCGCTCGCCCGCCGCGCCGCTGCGCGGATGCTGAGCATCGGGCTGGCCGTCGAGGTGGTCGGGTATGCCGCAACAGCCGTCGCGGTGGCGCTGCTGGCATCGCGGTCCACGCTGATCGTAACGGTGTTCGTGGCCGGATTTGGCCAGGGGATTGCGATGCCGCGGCTGTTCATCACGGTGCTGGAGGATGTGCCTCCGCAAAAGGGAGGGATGGCGGCGGGGGTGGTCAATTCAATGCTGCAGATTGGGGCGGCGGTCAGCGTGGCGGCGATCGGGACGGTGTTCTTCGCGGTGCTCGGGTCCGAGAGCGGTGCGGCGGCGTATGCCCATGCATTCGGGATCGCGATGATCGCCGTCGTCGCAGCGCTGGCGGGGGCGGCCGTATTGAGCTGGTAGAAGCATCGGTCGGCGAGAGACAGTCATGTATTACAGCGGGTTGGGGCCGAGGACTTCCCAGCGGTGGTGCTGGAATAGCGTGTCGCGCTCGCCGTCGTCGGCTGGTCGGTGGTCCGCGAGCGCCTCGATGAGGCCGCCGGCTGCGGCCGGGGTGTAAAGAAACAAGACGCGGCCGGTTTCGCTTCCGGTGTTCTTCCAGGCATGTGGAACATCGCGCGGCATGAAGGCGCAGGTGCCGGGGCCGCCGATGGTGACCTCGTCACCGATCTTGAAGGTGAACTCGCCGGCGAGCACCCAGGCAACCTCGTCGCTGTCGTGGTGCAGATGGAAGAGGCTTGTTGTACCGGCGGGCAAGGTTTCCTCGAACATCATGATGCTTTCGTTCGTGTCACAACCGAGGAGCTTCAAGACGAAGGAGCGGCCGGGGCTCGGCGAGTCGAAACGATTCCCGCCGCCCGCGGGTACGACAAAGCCCTTTGTTGCGGTCATATTGCTGCCCTCCCTGTGGATACGTCGCTCATTCGGCCATGCCCTTGTCAGCAAGCTCCTGCTTGGCCTTGTCGTTCTTGGTGAGCGCCAGTCCCATGCCGCGCATCACATTGGGCGCTTTCGTGAACTGGATGTTCGAGTACTCGATGATTTCGAGCCGGTTGCCCCAGGGATCAAGGAAATCGAGGAACGGCCCTTCGACAAAGCGGGCGCCGGCGGCCTTCGCCAGCTCGTTGATGCGGCTGCGGTCGTCGACGACGAAGCCGAGATGGCGCTTTTCGACCCCGTTGACCGCGTGGTGGGCCGTCAGGGTGAGGTTGATGAACTGGTCACCCATGTCGATGAAGGCGTTGCGCTCGCCCTTGCTGCGCAATTTGAAATCGAAGATTCGGCCGTACCAATCGAGAGCATCGTCGATGTTGCCGACCTCGATCGCGACATGATTGATGCCGATGAGCCGCGGCTTCTTTTCTTCGGTCATGATCGCCCTCCAATGCCTGTCTTATCCTGGCCTGCTCGAGCGGAAGATAGGCATTCACCGCAGTCCGCCATAGCTGTCAAATGCTGGAGGTGTCATCCAAGAAAGCTGAGATGCAAACCGGCGGCGTGAGGCCAAATCCGATCCCTGGTATTGCAACGCCGCTCAAGGTTCGTTCGCGCAATGGCGGCTCGGGAATGTCGGCTCTTGAACGGATCGGGCGACCCTGTAAAAACTGCCGACATGGCTAAATCGAACAAGTCTTTGACCGACGGGCAGCGGGCCTATGAAGCAAAGCGCGCCGCCAAGGCCGGCATGAGCCTGGACAAATGGCTCGACCAGAAGCAACGCCAGCAACAGGCGGCCGTCCGGGTGCAGGCGAAGGCGGCGGAGACCCCGAAACCGAGGAAGCCGGGCTTCTTCTCCCGCCTGATCGAGCGGGCGCACAAGCCGCTTTAGTTGCGCCGGTTGCGAGCCGACCGGTTTGCGGTGCGGCGGCGGCCGAAGCCGACATGCGCATCGTGATCGCCCGAGAGACCGATCGGCAACGTTCGGCGTGATGCTTGCAGCCCACGCCGATTGGAGCCTGCATGCCAGCAAGCGCTGGGTTGCAACAGCACTGCGTGACAGCGGCCGCTGGTGGCTTCAGGCGCCGGAGCCTGTGGGCGAGATCGGAACGTTCCTGTCCCGTCTGCGGGAGAGAGCGCCGGGCGGCCCAGTGGCACTTGGGCTCGACATGCCGATCGGCGTCCCGCGCACTTATGCCGCGATGCTGGACGCGGTGGATTTTCCGGCATTCCTGCGGTCCCTGTCGGACCGGCCGGCGTTCTTTAACGTTTGCGCGACGCTGGAGGAACTGGCGCCGGAGCGCCCGTTCTACCCGGCCCGCGGCGCGCGAGGGATGCGGCGCGCCGCGCACGCTGCCGCACTTGGGCTGACGGACGCGGTGGATCTGTCGCGACTGTGCGACAGGGCGACGCCCGAGAGGCCAGCAGGGGCGCCGCTGTTCTGGACGCTGGGCGCGAATCAGACCGGCAAGGCGGCCGTGTCCGGTTGGCGCGACATGCTTCTGCCGGCTCTGGCATCGGGGCAGGATATCAGGCTGTGGCCGTTCGAGGGTTCCTTGCGTGGCCTTCTGACACAAGGCGCGCTGGCGATCGCGGAGACCTATCCGGCGGAGGCGCTGCGCCATTTGCATCTGAAACTGTCCGGGAGCAAGCGGCGACAGGCGCATCGGGCGGCGCTTGGGCCGGCGCTGCGGACTGCAATGGAACAACTTCACGCCACCGGCGATGGCATGCTGGACGAGGCCATCGCCACGGGGTTTGGGACCGATGCAGCCGGCGAAGATCGCTTCGACTGCGTGATCGGTGTGCTGTGCGTGATCAACGTGCTTGCCGGCAATCGCCCGGATGCTGCACCCGACGATCACTGGATCCGGCGCTGGGAAGGCTGGGTGCTTGGCCAGACCGCATTGCCGCTCGGCGCGACCACCCGCAAGCTTGTTTCGCCGTGACGGCCGAGGCGAGGTTCCGTGAGCGGCGCGCCCTGTGGGGGTGTGACGCCGGGGTGCTCGCGGCGTATCGTGGCGTGACGTGATCCGCGGGAGGACGCAGATGGCAGACAACGGACAGACGGTCATCGAGCTGGACCGGCAGCGCATGAGCGCGATGGCGCGGCAGGACATCGCTGCGCTGAAGACGCTGCTGGCGGACGAGCTGGTATATACGCATTCCTCGGCGCGGGTGGACAGCAAGCAGAGCCTGATCGCCGGGATGGAGTCGGGGACAACGGTGTATCGTTCGGTCGAACCGTCCGACGTGAAGGCGCAGGATCTGGGCGATGCGGTGGTGCTGGCAGGAATCGCGCGCATCCAGGTGACATCCAACGGCAAGCCGAACGCGTTCAGCGTACGGTTCACCGATGTGTACGCCAACAAGGGAGGACGCTGGGAGATGGTGGCGTGGCAGTCCACCCGGCTTCCGGAGTAAGGTTGCATCGGCAACCGCACGATGCGGCTTCAGCGAGGGAGGCGGGATGGCTGGCCTGTCCGACATTCTGGAAACGCCCGGGCCGACCCGCGTCGCGAGCGGGTTCGTGTTCACTGAAGGGCCGCTGTGGCATCCCGACGGGTTCTTCTATTTCGTCGATGTCCGGGCCGGCCGGCTGTATCGGGTAACGCTGGGACAGCAGCCGGAGCTGGTTCGTCGGACCGGGGGCGGGAACGGCACGACGTTCGATATGCAGGGCCGCCTGATCAACTGCGAAGGCGAAGCTCGGCGGCTGACCCGGACCGATCATGACGGGACGGTGAGCAGGCTGGTGGATCGGTTCGAGGGGTCGCGGTTAAATCGCCCAAACGACGTGATCTGCCGGTCCGACGGCACCATCTTTTTCACTGACCCATCAATTCGCGTGCCGGTGCGGGAGCGCGACGTGGGCGAGGGCGCGGTGTACCGGATCGGGCCGGACGGCGTGTGTCATCGGGTTGCCTGGTCCGAGTATCCGAACGGGCTGGCGCTGTCGGCGGATGAACGGACGCTGTATGTGGCGAATACGCGCTGGAGCGAGTACATCCATGCCATCGAGCTGAATGATGCGGGCGAGATGGTGCGGCGGCGTATTTTCGCCGACATGTCCGTACCGGACGCAACCAACGGTGTACCGGACGGCATGAAGCTGGATGCCGCCGGGCGGGTGTTCTGTACCGGTTCGGGAGGGGTATGGGTGTTCGCGCCGGACGGAAGCCGGATCGGCATCATCGAGATGCCGGAAGTGTGCGCCAATATTGCGTTCGGCGGGGACGATCTGCGGACTTTGCTGCTGACCGCCAGCACCTCGCTGTACACGCTGCGGGTGAAGGTGCCGGGACTGCCGCATCCCTGGTATACCGTCCACAGGAAATGAAATTGTCAGTTGGACGACGGCGTTACGGCGAATGGGGGATGGCATGGCACTGAAAGACCGGATTGCGTTCGGCATGTCATTGCCGCATCGCTCGCCTGATCCGATCGACGTGCAGAGCGTACACACGGTGGCCCAGCGGGCGGAGGCGCTCGGGTTCCAGGATTTGTGGGTAACCGAGAACACGCTGGATCATGTGACATGTTTCGATCCGGTGGTGGTGCTGACCTATGCGGCGGCGGTGACAAAGCGGATCCGGCTGGGCGCCTCCGTGGTGGTGCTGCCGGTGCAGCATCCGCTGATGGTGGCGCATCAATGGGCGACGCTCGATTACGTCAGCAACGGGCGGGCGATCCTGGGCGTGGGGATAGGACGCGGCGAGGAGTACCGGCAGTTCGGCGTGCCAGTGGAGGGGCGCATCGGCCGGTTTCGCGAGCAGGTCGCGCTGATCCGGGCTTTGTGGAGCGGGCAGCCGGTGACAAAACAGGGCCGGTTCTATCGGGTGGAGGGTGCCCGGATGGCGCCGGCGCCGGTGCAGCGGCCACATCTGCCGGTCTGGATGGGCGTGACGCACCCGGACGCGGTGCGGCGCGCGGCGACTTTGGCGGACGGGTGGATGGGATCGGGCGGGTCGAGCATCGCCGCGTTCGCGGAGTCAGTGCAAGTGCTGCGCGAGGCGCTGGAGCGGGCCGGGCGGGACCCGCAAAGCTTCCCGATTTCCAAGCGCGATCTTCATGGCGGTGGATGAACGTCCGGAGCGGGCGCGGGCCGAACTGAACCGGTGGTTCACCGAGGTGTATCGCAACCCGCCGGGGACCGACGCTTCGGGGATCCATGGGACACCGGAGCAGGTGCGCGCGCGGCTGGAGGAGGTGATCGCGATGGGGGCGAACCACCTGCTGCTGAACCCGGTGTCGCGCTATGTTGAGCAGGTGGAGGCGCTGGGGGAGATCGTTGCGGAAGGAACCGGTCTGTAGCTGGACCAGTTGAAGGGCAACGGGCGGCCGTGGCTTCCCTACCGATTTCCCCGTGGTAGGCTCTGTTGACCGTAACACGCCGAAACTGCTGTGATTTCCTGCCTCTTGCCGGGCCGGAAATCACGGCAGGACCATTTGCCGGGCGCCCAGCGACTCGGTTTTCGCCGCCTCTCCTAACAGCAGCTTCATCCGCGCGTACTGCCGATCCGTCACTTGCAGCGCCCGCACGCTCCCTTTGCCAGGCAAGTTTAGGGTGACCCGCGCGATGTGCTTGATTGCGCCGTCCTCGCCCCGGCACACCCGGGCATAAACCGAAAACTGCAACATCATATAGCCGTCGTCCTTCAGAAAATTGCGGAACCGAGTCGCGGCCCGCCGCTCATCCTTGGTCCCCACCGGCAGAAGCCACGGCAAGGTGGCTTTCACAGTCACCGAAGGATGCCCGAAAGGGCCACTGACCCCCGGTCCGGAAACGGGCCGGGGGGATTCCTCCACCCTCGCCAACCCGTTTCGCCCCGTTCATACCACCCCCGTGCAGCACGACCTTCTGGCGCCGCTATTCGCCCCCCTGACCATGTTGCGCGGCACGGGTCCCGCGCTCGCTCCGCTGCTCGTGCGTGCTGTCGGCGGCGAACGTGTGCTCGATCTGCTGTTCCATCTTCCGGACTTGTACCTGGATCGCCGTGCCCGCCGGACGATTGCCGCCGCCCAATCCGGCCATATCGCCACCCTGGCCGTCGAGGTCATCCGCCACGAACCCCCTGCCAACGAGCGCCAGCCCTGGCGCGTTGTCGTGTTCGACGGCACCGGCTTCGCCGAGCTGGTGTTCTTCAAGCCTGGCCGCGAAAAACAGATGCCGGTCGGTGCGCGCCTGCTGGTGTCCGGCAAGCTGGAGCGGTTCGGCGATCGGCTGACGATGCCGCATCCCGATCATGTCGTCCCGGCCGACCGCCCGGAGCGGCTTCCTTCGATCGAACCCGTCTGGGCGCTTACCGGCGGGTTGTGGCCCCGGCAGGTGACCGCCGCCATGACCCAGGCTTTAGCGGCGTTGCCCGAATTGCCGGAATGGCAGGATGCGGCGTTGCTGCGACGGGAGGGCTGGCCGGCTTTCGCGACGGCGCTGCGGGTGGTGCAGGCACCCGAGGAACTGCCTGATCATCGCCCGCGTGCCCGGCTCGCTTATGACGAGTTGCTCGCCACACAGATCGCCGTGCATCTCGTGCGGGGGCGCGTGCGGGCGCGGCCCGGCCGCGCTCTTGCCGGGGACGGCACATTGCGGGCCCGGGCGCTGGCGCGGTTTCCCTATGCGCCAACCATGTCGCAACTCACCGCATTGGCGGAGATCGACGCTGATCTGGGCGCTACACGCCGGATGCTGCGCCTGCTGCAAGGTGACGTCGGCTCGGGCAAGACACTGGTGGCCCTGCTGGCGATGCTGCGTGCCGTTGAAGCGGGTGCCCAGGCGGCCCTGATGGCGCCCACTGAAGTGCTGGCCAAGCAGCATCACCGCACGCTGACCCGCCTGTCGCCCGAACCGGTTGCCCTGCTGACCGGTGGTGTGAAGGGACTTGCGCGCACGCGATTGCTGCGCGGACTGGCGGACGCATCGGTCCGCATGGTGGTGGGTACTCACGCCCTGTTCCAGGAAACCGTGGTGTTCCGCGATCTCGGTGTGGCGGTAATCGACGAGCAGCACCGGTTCGGCGTGACCCAGCGTCTGCTACTGGGCGAGAAGGGTCGTGAAACGGACGTGCTGGTGATGACTGCCACGCCCATTCCCCGCACGTTGCTGCTGACCCAGTGGGGCGAGATGGACGTCAGCCGCCTGACCGAAAAGCCTGCCGGCCGTGGGCCAGTCCGCACCACATTGCACTCATTGGCCACGCTGCCGGCGGTAATGGAAGGTCTGACAAGGAAGCTGGATGAGGGGGCGCAAATCTATTGGGTGTGCCCGATCGTCGCGGAGAGCCAGGCACTGGATCTGGCTGCGGCGGAGGAACGGTTCACCGACCTGCGTGGCCGCTTCGGGGAGATGGTGGGATTGGCGCATGGGCAGCAGCCGGCGGAGAAGCGAGATGCGGCCCTGGCCGGGTTCGCAGCCGGGCAGGTGCGGTTGCTGGTCGCGACCACAGTGGTGGAAGTGGGCGTCGATGTTCCGACAGCAACCGTGATGGTGATTGAGCACGCCGAGCGGTTCGGGCTGGCGCAGTTACACCAGTTGCGCGGACGGATCGGGCGCGGGACCGAGGCGAGCTTCTGCCTGCTGCTGCATGACGACGGGCTGACGGATACGGCGCGCCAGCGGCTTCTGCTGCTGCGGGACATCGACGACGGGTTCGCGATCGCCGACGCGGATTTCCGGCTGCGCGGCGGCGGCGACCTGCTGGGGACACGGCAAGCGGGATCGCCCGGATTCCGGCTGGCGGACCCGGTGCGCGACGAGCGGCTGCTGGAGATCGCACATAAAGACGCGGCCCTGCTGCTGGAGAGAGATCCTGGCCTGGCGGGCGATCGCGGGCGGGCGGCGCGGGTGCTGCTGCGGCTGTTCGGGCAGTGGGACGCGATGCGGACGTTGCTGGCGGGCTGAAGGGAAATGTCTCCCCGGGTGCTCGGCTGGCTTGCCGCGTTGATGCTCGCCGGCTGTGTCGGATTGCCGTCTACCGCGGAGCTGGGCACCGGCCCACCCGTGACGACAGCCTATGTCATCGATCGCGGATGGCACACTGATATCGGAATCGCGGCGGGCGATCTGCGTGGCGCCCTGCCCACGATCGAGCAAGATTTTCCGGGTGCCCGGTACTTCGTGTTCGGCTTCGGCGAGCGGGCCTATCTGCTGTCGCGCCACCGATCGATCCTGACCATGATCGCCGCGCTGTTGCCAAGCCCTGGAGCCATCTTGGTCACCGCGTTGCGGGCGTCTCCGTCGGATGCGTTTGGTAGCTTCCAGGTGGTTCCGCTGCGGCTATCCGCGGTGGAAATGGATCGCCTGGTCGTATTCCTTTCCGACGATCTGGACCGGGCCGGTACCGGGCAGCCGTTGCCGATCGCGGATGGACCGTATCCCGGCAGCGCGTTCTATGCGGCGTCGGCGACGTACGATGCGGCGCATACCTGCAACACCTGGACGATAGAGGCCCTGGAGGCTGCCGGTCTGCCGCTGAACCCGAGTGGCGTCGTGTTCGCCAGCCAGGCCATGAGCAGGGTCAGGGCGATCGGCGAATCACTGAATGCCGCTCATCCCGTTCTGGCGACACCGCAGCCCGGAGCTGTCGTCACTGGCAGGGCGGTGGGCTACCGTTAGCGCATACGACCGTCGCGCCTGGTGGCAAGACCACGGTATTCGGCGCGGGCGGAGGCGGGTTGCTGCTACTGAAGCTTAGGCAGCCTGCGAGGAGGAACGGAAGCAGCAGGACAAGCAGGCGCATGGGACGGTCCTTCACCGTTAGGAGCAACAGGCCGAAACAGTCGGCTACCGGGTCAGTCTATAGAATGCCTTCGATGACGACTCATTCCAATACTACCTCAGCGCGGACGCGTGTCGCCTGCCGTCGCGACAACTGCCAGCGGCCAGTCCTTTGTGTCCACAGTAACGTGAACATCAGCCGGAGAAATTCCTTCGGCTGACCGCGGGCACCGACCGACATCTCCACAGTTCCTGTCTGCACGGCAATATCGCCATGATCGGACGTGACCACGTCATGGCTTTCGATGCGTTCGTAATCATATAGTCCGCTCGCCACCCCGGCGAGGTACCCGCGTTTCGACTCCAACACCCCTGTGGAATGAATGTAGCTCAGGTCGTCCGCGAGCGAAGCCTCCAATTGCTCGAAATCTTGCGCGATCATGGCGCGATAGAGCGCCTTCTCGGCCTGAGCGATGGCTGCCGTCGTGCCGCTGTTCGGTTGCATGATGGTCGGCGCTCAGGCCGGGCTCAGTTCATGCTCGGCAAGGTCCAGAAAGTTCTTGCCGATCGAGGCTTCAAACTGCTGGTACACCGGGCGTGTGGCGCTGACGAATTGCTGCTTCTCTGCCGGGGTCAGGTCGTTCACCTGCAGCACGGTGTTCAGCTTCGCCAGCGCGGTGGCAATCTCCTGCGGTTGCGCCTGCCACTGCCAGTCATTCCGTAACTGAGATAGTCCACGCCCTCGATCGCGGCCAGTTGCTCCGCGTTGTCCATGGCCGCCTTGGTTTCGATCATGATGCAGAGCGAGACCGCGCCGTTGGCCTGGGCCATATACTGGCGCCGGTCCCCGAGCATGCCGTATTCCGGCCGCGTGCCGCCGAAGGACCGATTGCCGAGCGGCGGGTAATAGGTGGATTGGACCACTTCAGCCGCTTCTGCGACGGTTTCGATGTGAGGCACCACGATGCCGCGAACGCCACGGTCAAGGAAGCGGGTGATGGTGGCGGAGGACGGGTCGGGAACCCGCGCGATCACCGTGGCGTCGTGGCGCTCGACCGCAATGCAGGCGGCTTCAATATCGCGCCAATCGAAGTAGCCATGCTCTCCATCGATATAGACGAACTGAAGCTGGGCGGCCTGCACCAGCACCTCGATCGCCGCCACGGCGGCGAAGGTGAAGTGCACGCCGCGAATGCGTTGCCCCGAAGCGGCGGCCGCCTTGACCGCATTGTCGTATCGAATCACCAGCGTCGCCTCCAGAGGCCGCAGGCTATCAGGTACTCGCTAGCGGCAGCAAAAATCGATTATCGCCCGCCGGGCCAAGCCGGCTTCGGGAAGGTTTGCTCGCAGCATCAGCCTGGGCTAGACGGACGTCACCGTTCCCGCGCGTTCGGAGTCGCTCCCCCAATGCCCGTCATGTCCGACCGCTGGATCCGCCGCATGGCGCAGGAGCACGGCATGATCGATCCGTTCGTCGAAGCCCAGAAGCGCGACGGCGTGATCAGCTACGGCCTGTCCAGCTACGGCTACGACGCGCGGGTGGCCGACGAATTCAAGATCTTCACCAATGTCGATTCGGCGGTGATCGACCCGAAGGATTTCGCGCCCGCCAGCTTCGTCGACCGCCAGACCGACGTCTGCATCATCCCGCCCAACAGCTTCGCGCTCGGCCACACCGTGGAGTATTTCCGCATCCCGCGCGACGTGCTGGTGATCTGCCTGGGCAAATCCACCTACGCCCGCTGCGGCATCATCGTGAACGTGACCCCGCTGGAACCGGAATGGGAGGGCCAGGTGACCATCGAGATCAGCAACACCACGCCGCTGCCGGCCAAGATCCACGCCAACGAGGGCATCTGCCAGTTCCTGTTCCTGCAGGGCGAACGACCGTGCGAAACCAGCTACGCCGACAAGGCGGGCAAATACATGCGCCAGCGCGGCGTGGCGCTGCCGCGGCTGTAGCGGGCCGATCGAATGGACCGTATTCGCATCCGCGGCGGCCGGCCGCTGCACGGCGAGATCGTCATCGGCGGCGCCAAGAACGCCGCCCTGCCCCTGATGGCCGCCGGCCTGCTGACCGACGAGCGGCTGGTGCTGACCAACGTGCCGCGGCTCGCCGACATCGAGACGCATGGCGGCGCTGCTGTCCCAGCACGGCATCGCGGTCGAGCAGGTCGGCAACGACGGGCGCACGCTGTCGCTCGGCGGCGCGATCACCAACACCGAGGCGCCGTACGACATCGTGCGCAAGATGCGCGCCTCCGTCCTGGTGCTCGGGCCGCTGCTGGCCCGCACCGGCGAGGCGCGCGTCTCGCTGCCCGGCGGCTGCGCCATCGGCGCGCGCCCGGTCGATCTGCACCTGAAGGGGCTGGAGCAGATGGGCGCCGTCATTTCGCTCGACGGCGGCTATATCCACGCCTCGGTGCCGGCAGCGGCTGCGCGGCGCGACCATCGTGTTTCCCTTCGTCTCGCGTCGGCGCCACCGAAAACCTGCTGATGGCGGCGGCGCTGGCCGACGGGCAGACGGTGCTGGCCAACGCCGCGCGCGAGCCGGAGATCGGCGACCTGGCCAACTGCCTGGTCGCGATGGGCGCGCGGATCGAGGGCATCGGCACCGACCGGCTGGCGATCGAGGGCGTGCCCCGGCTGCACGGCGCCCGGCACGCGATCATTCCGGACCGCATCGAGACCGGCACCTACGCCTGCGCCGCCGCCATCACCGGCGGCGAAGTGCGGTTGCTGCGGCGGGCGGCTCGAGCATCTGGGCGCGGTGGTGCGCACCCTGCGCGACGCCGGCGTGGAGATCATCGAAGAGCCCGATGCCCTGCTGGTCCGGCGCCTGAACGGACTGCACGGCGCCGATGTGATGACCGAGCCCTATCCCGGCTTTCCCACCGACATGCAGGCGCAGTTCATGGCGCTGATGTCGGTTGCCGAGGGCGCGGCGATGGTCACCGAGACCATTTTCGAGAACCGCTTCATGCACGTGCCGGAGCTGAACCGCATGGGCGCGCGGATCAACGTGCACGGCGCCTCGGCGATCGTGCGCGGCGTGCCGGCGCTGTCCGGCGCGCCGGTGATGGCGACGGATCTGCGCGCCTCGGTGTCGCTGGTCCTCGCCGGGCTGGCCGCGCAGGGGCGAGACCGTGGTGAACCGGGTCTATCACCTCGACCGCGGCTACGAGGCGGTGGAGCAGAAGCTGGCCGCGTGCGGCGCGGATATCGAGCGCCTCACGTAAGGGTGCGCTGGCTCAGCCAGTTCCGGCCAGCAGCTTGCCGACCCGCTTCACCAGTGCGGCAGCATCGATGGGCGCGCGCACCTTGATGTCGTTATCGAAATACACGAACACGTCGCGCGGGCGGTGCGTGGCGTGCTCACCGACCCGTTCCGCATCATCGGGTTCGGTGCCGCGCGCCCAGGCCGCAACCCGCCTCGCCCAGGCATCCAGCGAGGCATCATCATAGCCGCTGGCGTAAAGTTCCTCCGACCCGTGCAGCCGGCAATACATGAAGTCTGCCGTGACATCCATCAGGCGTGGCCATTCGACAGTGTCCGCGCAGACCAGCGCGACGTGGTAGCGCCGCAGCAGCGCGACGAAGTCTGGCGATCCGGAAGCTCTCGTGACGGATTTCCATGGCGTGACGCAGCGGACGCCTCGCATCTGTCCGCATCCATGCGCGTCCATTCATCCGGTCATCGTGGCGCCGCGCGAACGTCGCTGCCGCTTCGGTATCATGAGGAAGGATCCGCAGGAACGGTTCGAGACGCTCGGCGTCGAACGCGAAGTTTGGCGGAAACTGCCACAGGACCGGACCCAGCTTCGGCCCAAGCCGCAGCAGGCCGGAAGCAATGAAGTTGGCGAGCGGCACTTCGATGTCGCGCAACCTCAGCAGATGGGTGATGTAACGCGGCGCCTTGACCGAGAACACGAAATCATCCGGCGTGCGCGCCGCCCAGGCGCCGAACGACTTCAGGGCGCTGCAGGCCGTAGAATGTTCCGTTGATCTCGATACTGCGGAACTGGCCGGCGGCAAATTCCAGTTCTTTCGCCTGCGTCAGTCCTTTCGGATAGAACACGCCGCGCCAGGGCGGATAGGTCCAGCCCGAGATGCCGATGCGGACCTGCCCCACGCGTGGCATGGCGCGGCGATCGCTTTCCCTATTCGCCGGTTGGCGCGGTGCCCCGATAGAGTACGTGCAGCCGCAGCCTGTGCCCCTCCGGCAGCGCCGGATGCTCGAAATCGTCGGCCGGGTCACGGTGCATTCCGATCCGCTCCATAACGGCACGGGAGCGGCGGTTGTCGCGCGCCGTAAACGCCACGATCTCATTCAGTCCGAGCGTGGAGAATCCGTGCGCCAGCGCGCAACGCGCCCCTTCCGTCGCATATCCACGGCCCCAGTCAGTCGTACGCGAGCCGCCACGCGACTTCCACGCACGGGGTGAAATGCGCCTGGAAGCGCGGGATCCCGAGGCCGATCAGGCCGATGAATGGCGCCACTTCGGGCACCTCAACTGCCCACGGGGCGAAACCGTGTGCGACGAAATGAGCCTCGATGCGATCCACCTGCGCGTCGCTGGCCGCTCGGTCGAGGCAGGCGGGGAAGAACTCCATCACCCGCGGATCGGCGTTCAAGGCCGCGAACGGCTCCCGGTCCTCCGGCGCCACCGGCGCAGACGCAGACGCGTTGTTTCCAGCATCGGCTACACGGCTTGCTGCAGCGCCGGAAAGACCTCATTTGCCAGAATTTCCATCTGCTCCAATGCCATGCTGTTGGGCATGCCGGGCAGATGGGCGCAAACAATGATATAGTTGCATCCGGTCCGGCGGCACAGCCTGGCAAGCTGCTCGGTCACCTCCGCCGCGGTGCCGAGCAGGAAGCGGTCTTCCATGAGCTGTTCGAATGCGACATCGAACGCATCCCCGCCGGGGAGTTCCTTGTCCTGCCCCCAGGCATTGTACGCGCGATATTTTTCCTGCAAATACGGGCCGGCGAGGCGGATCGCCTCTGCGCGCGAGCTGGCGACGAACATTTCCCGCGTAACCGGAAGTTCCTTCGGGAACGGTTTGTTGCAGCGGTCGAGTTCGCGCCGGTACACCACCATCTGCCGATCTACCTCGTCGATCCGGTTGTGCGGATTGATGAACCAGGAATCCGCAATCCGGGCGGCTCGACGTATTCCGGCGTCGGCGTTTGCGCCGATCCACACCGGCACGGGCACCTGCGCCGGCTTTACACTGCAACTGGCGGCATCGAGGGTGAAATGCGAACCGGTCATGGTGACGCTGTCTTCGGTCCATAGGCGGCGGATCGCCGTCAGGTTTTCCTCGAATCGGCGGACCCGATCCGATGCGGTGGTGCCGAACGCCTGGAACTCCACCTCGCGGTAGCCGAGTCCCGCACCGAAAATCAGCTTGCCGCCGCACATGACATCAAGTGTGGCAAGCTGTTCCGCCAGGTCGAGCGGTTTGTGCAGCGGCAGCAGCGTGACGCCGGTCAGCAGCCGTACCGTGGGTGCAACCACCGCCACCTGTGCAAGGAACGGAATCTGTTGAACCATCTGGTAGGGCGAGGAACTGTAATGCGATGCCTTGCCGACCGAATCGAAGCCCAGTTCCCCGGCACGTTGGGCCAGCGCAAGATCGTCCGCATGCCGCTGCCGCATGTCTTCGCCGGCCTTGTGCTGGCCGCGAATCTCCAGGCCGAATTTCATGCGGATGATCCTGTCATCCGTCCGTCTTCTTCCCATCGACCTCCTTGAACACGTCGGTGGCGACGCGGAACGCTTCCAGGCAGGCAGGGATGCCGCAATAGGCGCCGGTCTGCAGCAGAATTTCCTTGATCTCGTCGCGCGACACACCATTGGTCAGCGCGGCCCGCAGATGCAGCCGCAGCTCCGCCCCGCGATTCAGTGCGACCAGCATGGCGATGTTGACGATGCTGCGCGTTTTGCGCGGCAGGCCCGGGACGGGTCCAGATCGTGCCCCACGCGACCTCCGTGGTGAGCTGCTGGAACGCGGCGTTGAAATCATCCGCACGCGCCAGCGAGCCATCAACGTAATCCGCGCCGAGCACTTCTCGCCGGACCGTGAGCCCTTTCTTGAAAAGGTCACCTCTGGTATTCGGGGCGGTTCGGGACGTCGGGCATCGGCGGCTCCTTTGCGGCTGCTACGGGCGACGGTAAAGATTGCCGGACAGCGCGGCAAGCTGGTTGACTGCGCACCAAACCCGAGCGGAGGAAACCGACCGATGACAAGCGTGACTTACGAAGTGCTGGCGCTGCGCTACGGCATCTTCGACGGACGGCGGCAGTTCCAGAACTACACCATACCGGACGATCACGCGGCGCCCGACCCGCTGGATTTCTTCGTGTTCGCCCTGCGCGGGGGTGGCCGCACGATTGTGATGGATACCGGGTTCAATCCGGTTTCCGCGCAACGGCGCGGGCGGGAGCTGATGTGCTCGCCGGCCGAGGCGCTACGCAACGCGGATATCGACCCGGCGGCGGTGAAGGATGTGGTGCTGACGCACATGCACTGGGACCATGCGGGCGGCATGGAGTATTTCCGAATGCAACTTTCCATATCCAGGCGGAGGAGATGGCGTATTGCACCGGCCCGTGCATGTGCCAGCCGTTCCTGCGCCGCCCGTTCGACGTAGACGACGTGCAAAGCGTGATCCGCGCGCTGTACGCGGACCGGCTGAAGCTACACGAAGGCACCGCCGAGATCGCCCCCGACGTCACCCTGCACCTGATCGGCGGGCACTCGGGCGGCATTCAGTCGATCCGTGTTCCGACGCAACGCGGCTGGGTGGTGCTGGCCGGGGACGCGGCGCATCTGTGGGGCAATATCAGGCGACGCAACCCGTTCCCGGTGGTGGTGGACGTGGCGCGGATGCTGCGCGGGTTCGACACGATGGAGGCGCTGGCCGACGGCCCCGACCATGTGATTCCCGGACATGACCCGCTGATCCTGAAGCGGTTTCCGCCGCTCGGGCCAAATCGGGAGATCGTGCAACTGCATCTGCCGCCGATCGCCTGACGCAAGCCAGCGTTACTCCTCCGCGGCCAGTCGCGTGGCCTGATCCTCCGTGGTCAGAGCGTCGATGAACTCGTCCAGCTCGCCGGCCATGACGCGCTCGATCTTGTAAAGCGTCAGGCCGATGCGGTGGTCCGTGACGCGGCCCTGCGGGAAATTGTAGGTGCGGATGCGCTCGCTGCGATCTCCGGTTCCGACCTGCGCACGACGGTCGGCGGCACGGGAGGCATGCAGCGCGGCGCGTTGCTGCTCAAACAGCCGCGCGCGCAGGATCTTCATCGCCTTGGCGCGGTTCTTGTGCTGGCTTTTCTCCTCCTGCATTGCGACAACGATGCCGCTGGGGATGTGCGTGATGCGCACCGCGCTTTCCGTCTTGTTCACGTGCTGGCCGCCGGCGCCAGAGGCACGGAACACGTCGATGCGAAGATCGCTCTCATCGACCTGCACATCGACCTCTTCCGCTTCGGGCAGCACCGCGACGGTAACGGTAGAAGTGTGGATGCGGCCCTGGCTTTCCGTGGTGGGCACGCGCTGCACGCGGTGTACGCCGGATTCGTATTTCAGCCGGGCGAAAACGTTGCGGCCGGTGACCTCGGCAATGCCTTCCTTCAGGCCGCCCAATTCGGTATCATTGTAATCGAGCAGTTCGAAACGCCAGCCGCGCAGCGTCGCATAGCGTCTGATACATGGCGAACAGGTCGGCCGCGAACAGAGCGGCTTCATCGCCGCCGGCAGCGGGGCGTAGTTCCAGAATCGCGCTGCGTTCGTCGGCCTCGTCCCTGGGCAGCAAAGCCACGCGTATCTCGTGGGCGAGGGCAGGGACGCGATCTTTCAGCGCTTGCAGTTCGGCTTCCGCCAGCTCGCGCATCTCCGGATCGGCGAGCAGGGATTCCGCGTCGCGTCGGGCGGGATTCGGCGGCGCGGAGTTCGTCAATCCGGCCAACCAATGGTTCGATGTCCGCCAATTCGCGCGACGCGCGGACATAAGCGTCCCCGGTGAGGCCCTCCGAGAGAAGCGCACGCAGCTCCTCGGCGCGCGCCGCAATGCGGTCCAGCTTGGCGGCAAAACTCATAGGAGGTGATCGGGGACTTTTGCGAGTGGCACAGCGAGTTGTTCGCCGGTACGCAGATCCTTCACCTGGGCAACACCGGCCTGGATGTCATCTTCACCCAGAATGACGGCGGCGCGGGCGCCGATCCGGTTGGCGCGCTCCATGCGGCGGCGGAGATTGCCGCGATATGCCATTTCGGCACGGATGCCGGCGTGGCGGAGGGTTTGCAGCAGGCCAATCGCGGTGGTCTCCGCGGCGTCGCCGATCGGCACCAGCGCGATCGGGGCGGCGGGTTCCGGCGGAGCTTCCAACAGCATGGCCAGCCGTTCGATCCCGGCCGCCCAGCCGACGGCCGGTGTTGGCGGGCCGCCCATCTCCTCCACCAGTCCGTCATAGCGTCCGCCGCCCATCACCGTGCCCTGCGAACCGAGCTTGGTGGTGACGAACTCGAAGGCCGTGTGGCCGTAATAGTCGAGGCCACGCACGATGCGCGGGTTCTCGCGATAGGGCACGCCGAAATTGTCCAGATGGCGCTTCAGGTCAGCATAGAATTCGGCGGCAACGGGCGTGAGATAAGGCGCTATCGTCGGCGCGTCGGCAACGATGCGGCGGTCGCGCTCCTCCTTGCTGTCCAAGATGCGCAGCGGGTTGCGTTCCAGCCGTGCCTGGCTGTCGGCGGACAGCGCGTCCCGATGCGCGGTAAAGTAGCTGACCAGCGCGTCGCGATAGGACTCGCGGCTTGCCTTGTCGCCGAGCGTGTTGATCTCCAGCATGGTGTCGCTTGCGACACCGAGTGCAGTCAGAATGTCCCAGCCGCAGGCGATCACCTCGGCATCGCCGAGCGCCTCGGCCGAGCCGATCAGCTCGATGTCGATCTGATGGAACTGCCGGTAGCGGCCTTTCTGCGGCCGTTCGTAGCGGAACATAGGGCCGGCGCAGAACACCTTCTGCGGCAGCGACTGGGTGAGCCCGTTGCTCACCAGTGCACGGCAGACGCCGGCGGTGGCTTCGGGCCGCAGCGTGATGGGTTCGCCGCCGCGGTCGGTGAACGAATACATTTCCTTGGTGACGACGTCGGAGGTCTCCCCGAGGGTGCGCGAGAAGACGCGTGTGTCCTCGAACACCGGCGTGGTCCATTCGTCGAAGCCATATGTCGCGGCAATGCGGCGGGCGGTGTCGATCACGTGCTGATGGCGGCGCTGTTCCTCGCCGATCAGGTCGTGGGTACCCCGGACGGGCTGGAGAGGGGTCACTATGGTTGTTGCTCCTGAGATCAGTCACGAAACGCGTCGAGCCCGGCATGGCCTCGGTCGGCGGCAAGGCCGCCTGATCGGCACTTATAGATGCCGCAGCAGGTTTGGCCACCGGCCGAAATCCCACCCCTTCCGCGCCCGAGTCACAGGAATGACATCGGGTCCACGTCGACCTCCACCCGCGCCCCGCGTGGCACCGGAACCTTCTCGAGCCACTCACGCAGGATCGGCTGCACCGCGATGTCCCGCCGGGTCTTCAGCAGCAGCCGCCGCCGATGCCGTCCGCGCAGGATCGCCAGCGGCGCCGGCGCCGGCCCCAGCACGTTGATCCCGGCGCCCCGCGGCGCGGTCCGGCCCAGTTCCCGGGCGACGTGATCCGCGACGTGTGACGCATCCGCGCTGACGATCAGCGCCGCCAGCCGGCCATAGGGCGGCCAGTGCCCCGGCCGGCGCTGCTCCGCCTCGCGCGCGATGAATCCCTCCAGATCGCCCTCGCACCAGCGCCCGCATCACCGGGTGTTCCGGCGAGAAGGTCTGCAGCAGCACCCGCCCCGGCGCCTCCGCGCGTCCCGCCCGCCCGGCAACCTGGTGCAGAAGCTGCACGGTCCGCTCCGCCGCGCGCAGGTCGCCGCCTGACAATCCCAGGTCCGCGTCGACCACGCCCACCAGCGTCAGGAACGGGAAATGCCAGCCCTTCGCGACGATCTGGGTGCCGATGATCAGATCGACCGTGCGGTCGGCGATCGCCCGGACGCATCGGCGGCGGCCTTCGGGCCGGGCACCGTGTCGCTCGCCATCACCAGCCGGCGAGCGTCAGGGAACAACGCCGCCGCCTCCTCGGTGATCCGCTCTACCCCGGGCCCTACCGGGGTCAGGCTATGTGCCGCGCCGCATTCCGGGCACGCGTCGGGGATGGGGATCGCGTGACCGCAATGGTGGCATTGCAGCGTGTGCCGGGCGCGGTGCTCCACCAGCCACGCCGTGCAGTTCGGGCACTGCATCCGATGCCCGCAGGCGCGGCACAAGGTCAGCGGGGCATAGCCGCGGCGATTGAGGAACAGCATCGCCTGCTCCCCCCGCGCCAGCGTCTCGCGCGACCGCCTCGATCAGCGGCGGACGCCAGGAACCGGCCGCGTTCCGGCGGCGTGGCGCGCAGATCGATCGCCATAATCTCCGGCAGGCGTGCGCCCGCATGCCGGGTTCGGCAGAGAGATCCGCCGGTAGCGTCCGGCCTCGACATTGGCCAGCGTCTCCATGCTGGGTGTGGCGGAGACCAGCACCACGGCGGCCTGTTCGAAGCGCCCCCGCACCACCGCCATGTCGCGTGCGTGGTACACCACCCCGTCTTCCTGCTTGAACGCCGTCTCGTGCTCCTCATCGACGACGATCAGCCCCAGATCGGGAAACGGCAGGAACAGCGCCGAGCGTGCGCCCACCACCACCGGCGCACGCCCGGCCGCCACTTCCCGCCACGTGATCCGGCGCGTGCGGGACGGCAGGTCGGAGTGCCAGACCGCCGGCGCAACGCCGAAGCGGGCGGCGAACCGTTCCAGCCATTGCGAGGAAAGCGCGATCTCCGGCAGCAGCACCAGCGCCTGGCGGCCGGCCCGCAGGCATGCGGCGATGGCTTCCAGATAGACTTCCGTCTTGCCCGACCCGGTCACCCCATCCAGCAAGCGTCACCCCGAACCCGTCAGCTGACCGCGCCGGCGCAGCACGGCACTGGCTTGCGCCTGCTCGGGCGATAGCGCCAGATCCCGGATGGTCGGGGTCCGGCCGGCACGAATGCCGGCCTTGCCGGCAGCGGCGTTGGCATCAGCAGCCCGGCGTCCGCCATTCCTCGGACCACCGATGTGCCCACCTCTGCCGACCGCGCAAGCTCGCCGGTGGTCAGCGGCTCGTGTTTTGCCAGGGCGGCCAGGACCCGCTGGCGGGCCGCGGTTATTTTCGCTGCGCGATCGGATCAGGTACCCGCTCGCTGCCACCCGACCGATGCCGGACCCGTCTCCGGTGTGATCACCCGCAGCGCCATCGCCATGACCTCGCCCGGTGGAGCGAGCGTGTATGCGGCCATCCAATCGACGAATCGCCGCAACGCCGGCCGCATCGGCGGCGTGTCCAGCACCGCTGCGATCGGCTTCAGCTTGTGGTCGGGCGCCGGTATGTCGGAGGGTCCATCCCACACCACGCCGACCGTCTCGCGCCCGTTCAGCGGCACCAGCACCACGTCCCCGGGCGCCGGGTCCAGCTCTGCCGGTACGCGGTAGTCGAACGGGCCGGGGAACGGATAAGCCAGCATCACCGGAAGGCGGCGCACGACTTGCTTCCGCTCGACCGCATTCATCGTATATCGTCCTCACGGTCCCACAGCAGAAACCGGATACATATGAAGTTCTTCGTCGATACCGCCGATGTGGCGGAGATCAAGTCACTGGCCGACAGTGGCCTGCTGGATGGGGTCACCACCAACCCATCGCTGGTGGCGAAGTCCGGCAAGCGGATGCGGGACGTCATCGCCGAAATCTGCGCGATCGTCCCCGGACCAGTCAGTGCCGAGGTCGCCGCCACGAAGTTCGAGGACATGCTGGCCGAAGCCCGCGTGCTGCGGGAAATCGCCCGCAATGTCACGATCAAGGTGCCGTTGACGCCGGACGGGCTGCGCGCCTGCCGAAAGCTGGCCGACGACGGCACGATGGTGAACGTCACGCTGTGCTTCTCCGCCGCCCAGGCGTTGCTGGCGGCGAAGGCCGGCGCCACCTTCGTCAGCCCGTTCGTCGGTCGGCTGGACGATATCGGCGAGCACGGCATGGGGCTGATCGCGGACATTCTCACCATCTTCCGCAATTACCCTTACCTGAAGACTGAGGTGCTGGTCGCCAGCGTGCGCAGCCCGATGCACGTGGTCGAGGCCGCGAAGCTCGGTGCCCACGTTGCCACGGTTCCGCCCGCCGTGCTGCGTTCCTTGTTCAATCATCCGCTGACTGACAAGGGGCTGGCGGCCTTCCTCGCCGACTGGGCCAAGACTGGCCAGCAGATCGTCTGATCCTCACAGCAATGCCCCTGCCGGAGCGGCAGTGCGACGAGGCGGATGCGGCGCTCGTCGAGGCGTTTCTGCGCGCCATCCCGCCTGGCTTGCGGAGCATCCCGAGTTGTATCGGATATTGGCCCCGCCGAAACGGATGCATGGCGACCCGTTGGCCGACCACATGGCTGCGATGCTGCACGCCGAGCGAGCGCATGCCACGGAAATGGCTGCACGCGCGAACGGCGTGCTGGCGGCTGGCCGCGCCGCCGCCGGGCTGGCGCAGCGTGTTCAGTCAGCCGTTCTGGCGCTGATTCGCACGAACGATCCCGCCGAATGCATTGCCGGGGAATTTCCCGGCATCCTGGCGATCGACGATGCAGGCCTATGCGCGGAAGCCTGGCTCCCCGGCACGCGCACGCTGCCAGCCGGCACGATCGCGCGGCTGCTGGACGGCCGCGACGTCGTGTTCCGCACCGATCCCCGGGATGCAGCGCTGCTGCATGCCGAGGCGGCCCGCCTGGCACGGCACGACGCGCTCGTGCGGGTGCCGTGGGCAGGCCCGCCCGCTTTGCTCGCGTTGGCGAACCGGGACCCGTCACGGCTGGATCCCGCGCAGGGCGCTGGGGCGCTTGCGTTTCTTGGCCGCGCGGTCGGCGCCGCGCTTGGTCGGTAATCCGCTCCCGTGTTCATGACCGGGGAGGCGGCCCGGCAGAGCTTCTTGCAGTGGCTGGAACATGAGCGCCGCGCCGCCGCGCTCACGGTCGAGTCGTATGGAGCGGACCTCGCTGACTTCCTGGGTTTTCTCACCGGTCATCTAGGCGCAGAGCCGACGCGGCGGCGCTGGCGGAGCTGACCGCGGCAGATTTCCGCGCCTGGTTGGCGGCGGGGCACGCGGCCGGCTGGCCGCTGCCACCCGCGCCCGCCGGCTTGCTGCGGTGCGCGGCTTCTATCGATTCCTCGCCCGTCGCCACGGGGTGGAGAACTCGGCAATCCGACTGATTGCTACACCGCGCTCGCGCGTCCCGCTCCGCGCCCGCTGCCGCCGCCGGACGCCGGCGCGGTCAGCACCGAGATCGGCGAGCACTCCGACAGCGCCTTCGTCCAGGCCCGCGATGCCGCATTGTTCACGTTGCTGTATGGCTGCGGGCTGCGGATCGCCGAGGCGCTGGGCCTGGATGTGCGAGACGCACCTTTGCCCGGCTCGTCCGCCATGCTGCGCATCACCGGCAAGGGCAGCAAGGAGCGGATCGTCCCGGTGCTGCCGGTAGTGCGGGAAGCGGTGGCGGCGTGGCTCGCGCGGCACCCGGATCGCCGGCCGGACAGCCCGTTATTCGTGGGGGTGCGCGGCGGGCGGCTCGACCCGGCGGTGGCGCAGCGCACGATGCGGCAGTTCCGCCGGACGCGTGGCCTGCCGGAGCACGCCACGCCGCACGCGCTGCGACATTCCTTTGCCACGCACTTGCTGGCGGCCGGCGGGGACCTGCGCAGCATCCAGGAGCTGCTGGGCCACGCCAGCCTGTCCACCACCCAGCGCTACACCGAAGTCGAGACGCATAAACTGCTGGAGGTCTGGAGCAGAGCCCATCCGCGTTCTGGATCGATACCGAAATGAGAGCTCCGCTCGACGCCAGCGGGCAGTCGGTCAGCGCATCGCCGGGTCGCCGCGCCGGGCGGGATAGGCGGACGGGGCGGCGGATGCGCCGGCATCCACCGGCAGCACAATGCCGGTGACCCAGCGCGATTCGTCGCTCACCAGATAAAGCACACCATGGCCGACGTCCCAGCCGGTGCCTTCGATTTTCAGCAGCGAGCGGTTCTTGCGTGCCTCGCGAACGTCGTCTGTCATGCCGCCGGCATAGACCATCGGGCGTGTAGACCATGCCGGGCGCGACCGCGTTGACGCGGATGCCGTCGGCGGCGTGGTGCGCGGCCATCGCTCGTGTCATGTTCACCACCGCGCCTTTCGAGGTGGGATACAGCAGCGCCGGGTGGCCGCCGAACAGGCCGGCGTAGGAAGCGATATTGACGATCGCGCCGCCGCCGCCTGCGCCATCTCGGGGATGGCGTATTTCGCCATCAGCATCATCGAGGTGACGTTGACGCGCAGCGCCTTGTCCCAGGCTTCCAGATCAACCTCGACCGCGCGTGCCAGGCGGGCCGGAGATGCCGACATTGTTGACCAGGATGTCCAGCCGGCCCCAGCGGACGACGGTTTCCTGGACGATGCGCGGCGCAGTCGGCGGGCCGGGTGACGTCGGCCAGCACGGTCTGGCAGGTGCCGCCTTCGGCTTCGATCATTGCGCGTGTGCGCTCGACCCATTCCTGCATCTGATCGACCAGCGTGACGCGCGCGCCATGACGAGCGAGCAGGATGGCGGTTGCGCGCCCGTTGCCGATGCCGTCGGCGCGCGAACCGGCGCCGGTAACGATCGCCACCTTGCCGGCAAGCCGCTGGTCGGCGCGTGGTGCTGCTGTCATGTGCTTACTCCATTGTCCGTTGGGGCACGGGGTTCCATTTTAGCGGCATGAGCGCCGCGACAAACGAAGTGAACCCGGGTGAAGCGAAGCCGGCCGCTGATCCGCAGCCCGACAAGCCCCCCAAAGCATCGAAGCCGAAGGAAATCGGTGGGCCGAAGGAACCTGAACCGACCCGCTACGGCGATTGGGAGCGGAACGGCCGCTGCATCGATTTCTGATCAGGTTCGTCGCCGCATAAGCGCGGCGGTGAGAGTGTTCTCCAGCAGGCAGGCAATGGTCATCGGGCCGACCCCCCCGGGGACCGGAGTGATCGCGCCGGCCCGCGCCAGCGCCTCGTCATAGGCGACATCGCCGGCCAGGCTGCCATCGGGCAGGCGGTTAATACCGACATCGATCACCGTGGCGCCACGGGCGATCCAATCCCCCCGCACCATGCGGGTGCGGCCAGTGGCGGCAATGAGCAGATCGGCGCGGCGGCATTCTTCCGGCAGGTTCCGCGTGCGGGAATGGGCCACGGTGACGGTGGCGTTGGCAGCAAGCAGCAGCGCGGCCATCGGACGGCCAACGATGCCGGAACGGCCGAGCACCAGCGCGCGGGTGCCATCGACGGGGATCTCAATGGACTCCAGCAGCTTCATGATGCCCAGCGGCGTGCAGGGGGCCAGCGCGGGCCGGCCAGCGGCGAGGCGCCCCGCATTGAGCGGGTGGAATCCGTCCACGTCCTTGGCCGGATCGACTGCTTCGATCACCGCCGCGGTGTCGATCTGGGCCGGAAGCGGCAACTGCACGAGGATTCCATCGGTTGCCGGATCTGCGTTAAGGCGCGCGACCTCGGAGAGCAAATCGGTCTGGCTGATGGTGGCCGGAAGGCGAATGGTGACAGCGGCGATGCCGGCTGCATTGGCGGCGCGATCCTTGCTGCGGACATAGACGGCGCTGGCGGGGTCGTCGCCGACCAACAGCACGGCCAGGCTGGGGTGGTAGCCGAGCGTGGCGATGCGGTCCGCGACGCGGGCGCGCAACGCAGCGGCAACGGATTTGCCGTCGACGATGCGGGCCGTCATAGCGCCTGCAGCCGAGCGGCGAGCGTGTCAGGATCGCCGGCGACGCGCACCAGCTTGTCGCGGCTGGACGCACCGGCGGCGACGGTCACGGAGGATGGGGCGACACCCAGCGCCTGGGCCAGGGCGGCGCAAGTGATACGATTGGCGCCTCCGTTTTCCGGGGGTTCAGTGACCGCGATGCGCAAGCGGGGACCTTGGGCAGTGGCAACCAGTCCGTGCAGGCCAGGATGGCGCGACGCGGGATCGACCTTCACGGCGACCTGGGCGGCGTCAGCCCGGGTGGTCCGGAAGCTCATCAGAGGGCAAGTGCTCTCCATGCGCCGTACACGACAGCGGCTTCGAGGCGGTCGAGCACGGGGAAGATGACGAGCTGGATTACGATGACAACGATCCACGGGCTGATATCGATGCCGCCGAAGTTAGGCAGCACATTGCGGATCGGGCGGAGCACCGGCTCAGTAACGCGAAACAGGAAGTCCCCGATCGACCAGACTATCCGATTGCGGGTATCGAGCACTCCGAACGCCACTAGCATGCTGTACACCGCCGCCAGGATGATGGCCCACATGTAGATCCAGACGATGTAGCGGATCAGGGTAAACAAGATCGTGATCATCAGTCGGTCCTTTGATGCGGCGGAAGCTAGCCAGCAGCGGGCCGGGGTGCAACGGGGAGTTGAGCGATGCTTGAAGCGGCGATCCGGGTGGCCTAGAAGCCGGATGTCCGGGACCGTCCCGTTCGTCTAGAGGCCCAGGACACCGCCCTCTCACGGCGGTAACAGGGGTTCGAATCCCCTACGGGACGCCATTTCGGAACAGAACTGCGAACGCCGAGAGCGGCCGATTTTACGCCCGAGGCGGCGGCAAGCGTTCTGCAGTAGATCGCTCTTCGATCCCATGATGCGGACCTCGCCGTCCGCGACCTCGACGCGCTGGGCGAGCGCGCGAAGATGGTCGCGGCGGTAGCCGCCGCCGGCGATCCGTATCCGCTCGCGGGCTGTCGCAGCGAACTTCCGCACCATGGCCGGCGTGATGGTCTGTTGCCCGGCGCTTTCGAGGACGGCGGCCGTCCGCTCCGCATCGGCCTGCGCCTGATCGCGGGTCGATTTCAGGCCGGCAATGCGATCCTTGAGCGCCGGGTCGTCCAGATCGGCCACGCCGCTCTCGATAGCGTCGTAGAGCCGCTTGAGCCGCAAATCGGCCTCCGCGGCCCGCTTGTTCAGTTCGGCGATATGCTCGCGGCGGCGCTCGGCTCGCTCCTGCCGGCGATCGAGCACGGATGCCAGCACTTCTTCAAGCCGCTCCGGCTGAAGCAGCCTGTCTTCGATATGGCCGGCAACGAGGTCGTCCAGCTTCTCCATCGGGATCGAGCGGCCCTTGCAGCCGGTCTCGCCCTGACGCGCCTTGATGGAGCAGGTGTAGTAGCGATAGCGCCCGCCCTTTCCGGTCCTGAGCGTCATGGCGCCGCCGCACGCGGCACAGAAGCAGATGCCGGTAAGGAGGGTGGGGCCGCTGACGACGCGCGCCGGCGTGACCTTCGGGTTGCGCGCGCGCAGATGCGCCTGCACGGCGTCGAAGGTCGCCTGGTCGATCAGCGGCGGCACCTCGGCCGTCACGACTTCGCCGGCCGGCTTCTGCCCGCTCTTGGGGCTGCTCTTGTTGAACTCGTGATGCCCGACATAGGTCGTCCGGGTCAGCACGCGATGTAGCTGCCCGATGCCCCAGCGCCCGCCGTCGCGGGTGAAGATGCGGCGGGCATTGAGATAGGTCGTGATCGTTCTTCACGCCCATCGGGCCGGACGTGCCGTCGCCCTCCAGGGCAAGCCGGTAGATCAGCCGCACCGTGTCGGCGTGCAGCGGGTCGATCTCCAGCTTCTTCTTGACCTTCGCCCCGCGCTGCTCGGCCGCGACGATACGATAGCCGATCGGCGGACGGGAGCCGTTCCAGAAGCCTTGGCGGGCATTCTCCTTCATCGCCCTGAGCGTGTGCTTGCCGTTCTCCTTGGACTGGTACTCGTCGAACAGCGCCATCATCTGGCGCATCATGACGTGCATCGGGTCGTCGCCGATTTCCTGGGTGATCGAGACCAGCTTGATGCCGTTCTTCGCGAGCTTGCGGACATAGAACTCGAGTTCGAAATGGTCGCGGAAGAAGCGGCTGAACGAATGAACGAGCACGATGTCGAACGGAGCGGGCTTGGCCGACCCGGATTCAATCATCCGCTGGAATTCGGGCCGGCGGTCGTTCGTTGCGGTCGAACCCGGCTCGACAAAGGTCTCGACGAGCTGGTGGCCCCGCGCGGCGCAGTAGGCTTCGCCCTGGCGGCGCTGGTCGGGGATGGAGATGTCGTGCTCGGCCTGCCGCGCCGTCGAGACGCGCAGGTAGAGGGCGGCGCGTAGCGGCACGGTCATGGCAAAACTCCGCTCAGATTATCGGCCGGACCCGAACAATTCGTCGAAGAGGTCGCCGAACCACGCCTCGAACACGTCCACCTCGGCCTGCGTAACCGGAACGCGCTCGGGCCAATCGTCCGTGACGGTCCAGGCCGAGAGATCATGCTTCGGCGGCCGGCCAATGCGAGGCCAGGGCTCGAACT
Source organism: uncultured Pseudomonadota bacterium (assembly GCA_963810715.1). GTDB lineage: Bacteria > Pseudomonadota > Alphaproteobacteria > Acetobacterales > Acetobacteraceae > DATDIC01. The sequence goes on from CAWEOZ010000013.1 coordinate 869,559, forward strand.
GGACGTAAAGATCGTCGGGCAAGACGCCGAAGGTGATGCGTGGTCGGGACATCTCGGCAGCATCGCGCCGGGTGACTTCCAAGCGAACAACCCATGTCTATCCGGCGACACCCTTCTCCCTCCCGGCAAGACCGTGAGGAAGGGAGCGGTCGCGCTCACTTTGAACCTTGATCGCTTGCGGGCCACTTGCCGGGCCGGCGACAGGCGGTCAAGGCCGTAGCCGCGCAGCGGTGGCGCGGAACGCGCCAGCCTTGACGGCCTGGCGACGGTCCGGCCTCTGGCCGCCAAGCGGTCATGGCTCAGCTCGCCTTCCGCGACAGAGTGAGCGGCAGGTCGAGTTCCACCCGGTCATGCGTGACCTTGGGCGTGATCCGGCCCCGCTCGCCGCGTTCCAGGCGGACCAGGCCGTAGCCGGCCATCGTCTTCAGCGTGCGCGACAGGTTCGACTTCGCCTTGCCGGTGATCCGCGCCAGTTCGTCGAGCGAGCCGGGCGCCTGCTCCACGATCACCCGCAACAGGTCGCGGTTGCCCGCCGAGAGAACCTTGGCGAAGGATTCCGTCGAAGTGAACCAGACCTTCGGTTCCTCCGGCGCGATGCGCTGCTCGCCGCGCGCCACCGCCATGGTGCGGGCCTTCATGTCCTCGTAGCTGGCGATGCCCACCTTCAACGTCGTCATGGGATCACTCCTCTCTCTCGCAACACCGCGTCCACCGTCTCCCAGAAATCGGCGAGCAAGGTTGCCGCGTCCTGGTACTCGTAAGGCCTGATCGTCCGCAGCCGGTGGCGATGGTCCTGCGGCTCGCCGCGCTTCTGCCGCGCCACCGGATGGGCATTGTCGAAGCCGACCAGCCGCTCGCCGTCCGGCCCGTGCAGCGTCAGCGAGTAGTCCAGCCCGTGCGGCTTCTCCGGCGACACCGGCACCCGCGTCACCACGAACCGGACCCAGTGGCCGCCCTCCGGGTCCACGACGAGCACCTGCCCGTCGAGGTCCAGCAGCACATCGAGGGTCGGGTCGCGCGGCTCCGTCACGGCAGAGAGTTATCAGATTGAAGCAACTCAATCAAGCAAAATGGCCGGCCGGGCGCGGATGGCGCTTTGTCCGTTGAAATCGCTAGCGTTCTGGGAAAAACGGCTGGCAGGGCCTCCTTGCCAGGTCGCTGAAAACCTCAACTATCCCAATCACATACGCGCGCCGGACAGCCAAGCTTTTCCCTTGCCGTCCAGCTTTCGCCGATAACGAACCGCCCGAAAGCAATGATGGATGGCGCAAATGGCATTGATATCATTGGTGAATTCTCAAAAAGCGCCAGCAGGCCCTTCCGGCGAGAGCGCCATAACCCGTTGATCGGACGAACAAAAACCGCCCAACGACCGCAACGCTTTTATCTTGCCGTCCGAACCCGCCGTCGCCGCTCCCACGCTCATGTTAATGGTCGCCGTTATCTATGGAATGAGGTGCTGAACGGTGGCCTAGTCGGTCAAGCGCTGCGGAGATGGGCCCGCAGTCCGGAATCGATGGCGCATAACGGGCCGAGGAGGAAGGAAGCGGCCGTGCCGTGGCACTACACAACCTTCGTCGATTTCGTCGATCATTGGCAGACCCTGCTCGCTGGATTGGTCGCATTGATCGCGGCGATTATCACGGTGTTCGTCACGCTGAAGGTCGAGCGACGGAAGGCTGATCGCGAGATGGATGCGCTCCGCAAGTCCCTCGCAATCGAGCTTCGCCAGCTCATCCCGAGAGCGCTCGGCGCGCACAGTTCCCTCAAAAAACTTGGCAGCAAGACAGACGGACCAATCACCGCCAGGATGGTGGAAAGCCTGTCGCGAATGCCGGCCCCGATCGTCTATCCGGCGAACGCGCACAAGATCGGGCTCCTCGAAAAAGACGCCATGGATGTGGTCATCGTCTACGGACTGCTCGACATTGCGCGTGACGGCGTGGCGCGGCTCATAACGACCTACAGGACGCCCGACAACATCAGCCCGAATGTCGTCCTGATGACGGCCGCAGCGTTCCTGGAGGCGTGCAAATACGCGCGAAGCGTGCTCCCGAAATTGCGAACCGGCGTCGCTTCACATGACGATCGAGACGCGGAGTTGCTACAAATAATCGGCGCTGCCGCCTCCGTCCAGCCAGCAAGTGAGCAACACCGTCTGGTTCCACGACGCAAGGAGTGAAATGAGCGTAATCGGCTGCATCCTGATCGCATTGATCGCGCAGCGATGGAAATCTGCGCTGATTGCAGCGCTCGTTGTGGGCCTTTTGGGCAGTGCCGCATTCGGGTTTTTGCACTGGGACGACACTCACTATGGAAGCGCGCCCACCATTGGCTTCATGGCGTCCTATATCGCCGTAGGCACGGCCGCATTTTTTGCTGAGACTGCCGCCTTCTTCGCGATCAAACGCGGAATTAACGTCCTTCGGATGCGACGGTTGGCCGGGAAGACATCTGAGCCAACAGAAGATGCTTCAACTTCCTTGCCGCAAGAATTGAACGGGATCGCCCCAAAACCGGACAAGCTCATTTTTAAGGGTGGCAAGGAATTCTTCGAATACCAGTGCAAGTTTGGCCATACGTCTATTCAGCCAAATCACGCTGTTGTTGGCATTATCATTGATGCACAGAAAGAGTTGGGGACACCAACGCCCGTCTCCCTGAGCGAGGACGGAACCCAAACGGTCGCACTCCTTGTGGCCTCGGATGACGGCGGTTTCCTTGCTCTATCAAAGACACTATCGGGACAAGGAGACAGGCTGGTCCCTGGGGATGCTTGGTACTCTGGGTACCAACCTCCTACAGCGATGAGATCGGCCATAAAATGAGCGACCGGCGGTCCGGATGGATTGGTTTGGTGCGGGCTAAGCTCAACCCAGAAGTCGCTGTCTCCAACCCGGGGTTCTCAATTGCCTGCCGGTACCGATTGACCCGCCGAGCTGCACCGCGGGATCAGGACATGCCCAAACTTTTGAGGTCAAGCGAAACAGTAGGTTGCGGGGCCACGATCGAATTGGACAATCGCGAGGTCGTGTACGTGTCGATCGCACAGACCGGAGTTTTGGTGCGTAAATGGGACAAGAATGGAGGACTGATCAAATCCCTTTTGAGCAACTTCTTCGGCCGAAGCTGTACAACGAGGGAAATGTCTATAAGAACGCACAAACGGCCCAAGTATTCAGCCTGATGTATCCTGAAGCAGGCGTCGACTGCTCTGCTTCAAGAACCCCGTGTTAGCTGCATTCTCCAATGCGATATGGCATTGCGCATCGGCGGCTCAAGTTTGCACCACTCTCAATGAAGCTGTGGCAAAAATCCCGGAGCCTGGAGAACGAAGCCGCAGCGCTATGCTACAAAGGACCTGCGGCGAAAAGCGACGAAAAAATTGTCTCTGATTTGGCCGAACTCATGGCAAAAGGTGGCATCAAGCCGGATGCGTTTTACGATGTCTCCCGTATTGCCGTCATCCGAAGGAGGCAATTCTCCTGGCCATAGAACGTGAGATACTTCGCGAAACATCAGACGCGCGCGTTGAGTGGCTCGCGGTCGGCGCAGTGTTCCTGCCGTCCTTTCAAGAGGGCGTCGGTCCCAAACCTTTGTCTTGGTTCGGCGTTGACCTCGCTGAACTCCAGCGCTCAACTTCCGACCTGAAGGAGGCAGGCAAAGGTCTTGGCGGAGAACCCCGACCGGAGCGCGCGGAACGGTTCCTCACCTTATGAAAATCGAAAGTGATCAGATCCAGGCACGAGTCGATGCGGCCCTCCGTCTGCGAAACGCACGAGTGGGGCGATCGACGTCGGACGGCGTGAAGACAGGTGCGGAGGCAGATTTCGAAAGAGGCAACGGTTATGTCGCCGGGCGAGGAGTAACCCAAGACTATGCGGCAGCAGCCAAATGTTATCGGAAAGCTGCCGAAAAAGGTCACGCAATGGCCCAGAGCCAACTCGGACTGATGTATGCCGCCGGGCAGGGTGTCCCACAGGACTTATCAGAAGCTGCCCGCTGGTGTCGCGCTGCGGCTGAGGCGGGAATTGCGGAGGCGCAATGCCAACTCGGCGATATGCATATCAAGGGGCAGGGCGTTCGCCAGGACGACGCCGAAGCGGCAAAGTGGTGCCGTAAGGCCGCCGAGCAGGGGAACGCGATGGCCCAAATGCTTCTCGGTGCCATGTACCACAACGGACAGGGTGTCCCGCGAGACTATGTGCAAGCGGAGATGTGGCTAACCCTCGCCGTCGCGGGCTTTCCGCCCTCCAGAGCGGCCAGCCGAGAGACGGCGGGCTCGCTTCTCAAGATCGTCGGTGCCAAGATGACCAAGTCGCGGATCGCGCAGGCCCAGCGTCTGGCACGCAAGTGGAAGCCCCAAGCGCAACGTGCCCATCAGCAGTGATCAAAGCGGCCGCCGGTCCGCTCATAGGGCTATAGCGTAGACATAGTGCTCATCATCATCGGCCCCGGCACGCCATTTCGCAACAGAACTGCGAAGGCCGAGCGCGGCGGATTTTACGCCCGAGGCGGGGGCGGGCGTCCTCAGGAGATCGCTTTTTGATCCGATGATGCGGGCAGCAGCCCAGAGACATACCGGCAGCATCGCGCCGGTGACTTGCGAGCGAACAACCCATCTCTATCCGGCGGCGCTCTTCTCCCTCCCCGCAGGACCGTGAGGATGGGAGCGGTGTCATTCATTTCGAGCCTTGATCGCTTGGCAAGCCCTCGCCGGGCCGGCGACAGCCGTTCAAGGCCGCAGCCGCGAACGGTGGCGCGTAACGCGCCAGCCTTGACGGGCTGGCGGCGGTCCGGCCTGCTCGCGCCCAAGCTGTCATGGTTCAGCTTGCCTTGCGCGACAGCGTGAGCGGCAAATCGAGTTCCACCCGGTCGTGCATTACCTTCGGTGTGATCCGGCCGCGCTCGCCCCGTTCGAGGCGAACCAGGCCATAGCCTTCCATGGTCCTCAGCGTGCGGGAGAGGTTGGACTTAGCCTTGCCGGTGATCCGGGCCAGTTCGTCGAGCGAGCCGAGTGCCCTCTCCGCGATGACCGACACCGCTAGTGGGAGGACGGCTTGCCATGGCGCAGCCACCGAGGAACATCGGCATGAAACAAACGATCGACCCGCGGATCGCCGCCAATGTGACCCAGCGCATCGTCGAAGCGATGACCGAAAGCTTGTGCGCATCAACACCCATGCTGAGTTGGCACGGACCACGGACCGATGGCGATGGCATGATCTCGGCGGGCGGATCGGCGTTCCTGATCCGCACACAGAGTGGCGTTTTCGGCGTCACCGCTGGCCACGTCGTGGCGCCGACCCGCTTCATCAGCCGAGTGCCCCACGCCTTCAAGGCTGACCAGCGCTGGGTCCGGTGCAACCGCCTCAAACAGGTGCGTCCACAGCAGGCGGTCGCGCCATTTGGAGATGCGGCCATTGTAATCCTGCTCGCCCGACTGCTTCCGTCGCGGTGTTAAGGCGAGGTATGCCCCGACCGTCTGGGCTGATCGGAAGCGGGTCGGGTCACCGATGGTGGGGCGGAACGCCAGCGCGGTCACCATCCCCACGCCGGGCGGGCTTATCAGTCGGCGTGTTGGTTCCCGCGGCCAGGAAGGCGTCTTTCGAACTGCACCGCAAGGTGGCTGGCTTCGAACGCCCAGCGCAAAATCATTGGAGCAACCGGGACGGCGCCTACGTCGCGAAGCAGTGTGTTTCCGCACCGTCTGCTTGATTTCTGCACACCGGCTCCGGTCGTCTCGCCCGACCAAGTTCGTCGATCCGGATGAAACGATCTTCCGGGTCAACGGCAAACGGTTCACCGACGCCGCCGGTGTGCCGGTGCGGGTGGATTTCGTCAACTGGCCGGACATGCCGACGCAGACCGCGATTGCCGCCAATACCGGCGCGGGGCCGGATATCATCATCGCGTTCGGTCCTGACCCGCATCTGTTCCTGGGCAAGATCGTCGAACTGACCGACCTGGCCGAATATCTGGGAGCGCGCTATGGCGGCTGGCACAGGCTGGCCGAGATCTATGGCAAGAAATGGAACAGCAATGACTGGATCGGACTGCCGATGGGCGGCTCGATCGGTCCCGCTGTGTATCGCACCTCCTGGGTGAAGGAGGCCGACTACGACACGATTCCGAATGATCTCAATGAATTTCTGAAGCTCTGCCAGAGCCTGAAGAAGATCGGCCATCCGTGCGGGTTTGCGCTGAGCCACGCGGTGGGTGACGCGCCGGGCTATGCCAACTGGCTGCTATGGTCGCATGGCGCGTATCTGGTGGACGAGCACGGGAAGGTGGCGCTCGATTCGAAAGCGACGCGGCTGGCGGTGGAGTACGCACGGGAGATGCAGCCGACGATGATTTCGGGCACCATGTCGTGGGACGGCGCGAGCAACAACAAGGCGTTTGCGGCGGGGCAGATCGCGCTGACGCAGAACGGCGTGTCGATCTATTTCGTGCTGAAGAATTCCAGCGATCCGACCATGCAGGCGATGGCGGCGGATACCAATCACGCGGTGATGCCGATGGGCGTGGCACAGGCGCCGCCAGAAGCCGCGCTGACGCTGAACGCGATGCTGTTCCGCTACAGCAAGTACCCGAATGCCGCGAAGGAATATCTGCGCTTCATGATGGAGGCGCCGCAGTACGACCCAACCGGCTGCCTGGGCTACTGGTCGCAGCCGCTGAAAGCATATGCGGCCAGCAGCGTATGGGCCTCGGACCCGAAGATAGCGGTGTATCGCGACGCCATGTCCACGCCGTACTACGACGGTTACAAGGGACCGATCACGGCAGCCGCCGGCGCGGTGCTGGAGAACTGGATATTGGTGGATATGTTCGCCAAGGCGGTGACCGGCGCGGCGTCACCGGAAGCGGCGATCAAGGAGGCGGTGCGGGGGGCGGAGCGGTATTATAAGGGGTGACGCGGAGGCTCCCAGCTACGCCTCGAATTATCATATGCCTTGGCCGATTTTGGCTCCGCCGCAGTCCAGCGCGAATCGTCGCAGCTAAGCCATCAGGCGAACAGCATCGCCGCCCAACCGTTTGCGGCAAGCGTGCAAGTCTGCGAAACTCAAACTGAAACGAGCCGGGAACGACTGGCAGCATGGTCCGCGGCAGCCTGTTTACCCGCTTTTTCCTCGAAGACGGGATTCGACAAACTCCCGCCTACCGCGATCTTGATCCGGCCCGGATCGAAGCCTTCGCCGCCGAAGTCAAAACCCGCTGGGCGGCGTTGGCGCAAATGCATCGCCCATCCGAGGCGGAAACCGAGTTCGAATTCATCTACCCGATTCTCGGCGCGCTCGGTTGGCAGCACCTGCCCCAACAGGAACCCGGTCGGGGCCGGAGGGACATCGCCGACGCGCTGCTGTTTGTTAGCGAGCAGGCCAAGGCAAAAGCTCGCATGGAGCGGGCCAGCGCGGACCGCTTTCGTTTCGGTGCCGTCGTCGCCGAAAATGAAGTCCGCGATACGCCGCTCGACCGTGCCAGCGGCAAATCGGAAACCCCATCGACCCAGATCATCCGCTATCTCAGCCGCGCGGAAAACCAATCCGGCGGCGTGCTTCGCTGGCGCTTGCTTACCAACGGGCGCCAGTGGCGGCTCTACTGGGCAAACGCGCGCGCCCGCGCCGAAGGCTTTATCGAACTCGATCTGCCGAGTCTGCTCTCTCCGCTGGCCCCACCAATCCCAGCCGATGCGCCACCGGATCACTGGTTGCGCGTGTTCCTGCTGCTGTTCGGACTCGGCGCATACACGCGCCCGATCCGTCCGGGCAGACCTTTCTTGATTTCGCGCTGCAGGAGGGGCGGCACTACGAACAGCGTATCACGGCGGTCCTCTCGCGCGTTGTCTTCGACCAGGTGTTTCCTGGCCTGATTGCGGCCATCGCGCGGGAGTCGCGAGACGCCACGTTGGCCGAGGTGCGCGAAGCCTCCGTGCGGCTTTTATACCGCCTGCTGTTCCTGCTCTATGCCGAGGACCGCGACCTGCTGCCCGTGCGCGACGAAGGCTACGCAGGCTACAGCCTGCGCGGATTGCGCGAGGATGCGGCGCGGATCATCGACGATCGCCGGATCTTGTCGCCCTCCGCCCGCACATGGTGGCCGCGATTGACGGCCCTGTTCGCCGCCGTCGCCAGCGGCGATCCGGCAATGAACCTACTACCCTACAATGGTGGACTGTTCGAGCATACCGCCGACCTGCTGTCCCGCGTCTCGCTTCCGGACGCCGTGCTGGCGCCGCTGCTCGATGCAATGTCGCGCGATCAGAACGGCATGCTGCATCGGTGGATCAACTATCGCGATCTGTCGGTCCAGCATCTCGGCAGCATCTACGAGAGGCTGCTCGAACAGGACCCCGTGCTGGATAGCGCCGGCGGCGTGATGCTGCGGCCCGATCCGTACGCGCGCAAAACCACTGGGTCCTACTACACACCGGACGAGCTGGTGCAGTTGATCCTGCGCCGCGCCGTCGGACCGTTGATCGAGGAGCGGCGGACCGCGTTCGCCGCCCAGGTCCAAGCGTTGGCCCACGACAGGCGGCCCAGATCGGTGCGTCTGGCGGAGCTTGCTGCACACGATACAGCCGAAGCCTTCATCAGCCTCCGCGTTTGTGATCCTGCGATGGGCTCGGGCCACTTCCTCGTTTCGCTGGTCGATTATCTCGCCGACCAGGTTCTGTTCGCCATCGCCATCGCCGACGCCGCGAAGGACGTGCATTGGGCGGACCCCGCCGAATTCTATCGTTCGCCGCTCGCCGACCGCATCGAAACCCTCCGCCAGCGTATCCGCGCCGAAGCCATAACGCGCGGCTGGCCGGTGCGCGAGGATCAGCTCGACGACCGTCATATCGTCCGTCGCATCATCCTCAAGCGGGTGATCTATGGCGTGGACCTGAACCCGATGGCGGTGGAACTCGCCAAGCTGTCGCTCTGGCTGCATTCGTTCACCGTCGGTGCGCCGCTTTCGTTTCTCGATCACCATCTGCGCGTCGGCGACAGCCTGTTCGGCGAGTTCGTGTTCCCGGTGGAAGGCGATCTCGCCGTTCGCTTCGGTCTGGCCATGAGCCAGTCGGTGGTTCGCGCCCGCCAGTCCGCCGCCGGAATGGCGGAAATCGAGGCGCGGCCGGACGCCGATATCGGCGAGGTGCATGCCAGCAAGGAGGCATTTCGCGGTGTTGAGGAGGCCACCGCCGCATTGCGCGCTGTCCTCGATCTCTATCATGCCGCGCGCTGGCTGGCGGCCGAAGACGCGATCGAAACCGCGGCGCGTGCCGCTTTGTTCGGCGGCAATTTGGGGATCCGGCCGCGATCGCGGCCGGCGCACCGATGCAGGCGCCACGCGGGGATGCCGTGCAATTCCGGCGCGGGCAGGCGCGCATCGACCCGGGCGAGGCGCACGCGCGCGCGTCCGCTTTCGTCGCACGCGCCCGCGACCTTGCCCGCCTGCGGCGTTTTTTACACTGGGAGGCGGCCTTTCCCGGCGTTTGGGACGAATGGGAACGACCGGAACCATCCGGCGGCTTTGACGCGGTGATCGGCAATCCGCCGTGGGACCGCATGAAGATGCAGGAGGTGGAGTGGTTTGCCGCTCGGGTCCCGGCGATCGCGCACGCGCAGCGCGCGTCCGACCGCAAGCGCATGATCGAGAAGCTGCGCAAGGCGAACGACCCAGTTGCTGCCGCGTACGACGAAGCGGCTGCTACTGCTGAAGGAGCCGCCGACGTTGCTGCTGGAATTTCGCCCTTTGGCACCGCGAAGGAGCGGCGGGAGTGGCCCGCACGCGACTACCCGCTGGTATCTGGCGGCGACGTCAACCTCTATTCACTGTTCGTAGAACGCGCGGCACGCCTGGTGCGCAAGGATGGCATCGTCGGTCTGCTGGTCCCCTCCGGCATCGCCGCCGACAAAGGCGCGGCACCGTTTTTTCGCAGCATCAGTACCACCGGCCTGCTTGGTGCGCTGCTTGACTTCGAGAACCGTCGCACCACGCTGAACCAGGACCCATTCTTTCCCGACGTGGACAGCCGGTTCAAGTTTTGCGTCCTGGCGTTCGGCCGGCAGGCCCACCGGTTCGCGCAGGCTGATTGCGCGTTTTTCCAGCAGGACGCGGTGCTGGCGGAACGCGAGGCATTCCCGCTGAGCCCGGAGGACTTCGCGGCGGTCAACCCTAACACGGGCACCGCACCGGTGTTCCGCACGCGGCGCGACGCGGAGATCACCCGCGACATTTACCGCCGCCTGCCTGTGCTGGTGGATCGCCGCGGTCCGGAACCGCGCGCCGTGTGGCCGGTGCGTTATGTGCGCATGTTCGATATGACCAACGACTCCAGCAAGTTCCGCACGGAAAAGGAGTTGATCGCTGCCGGCGCCTACCGCGTTGCCGGCCAGCGTTGGGAGAAGGGCAGCGCGCGATGGCTGCCGCTATACGAAGGCAAGATGGTGCAGGCATACGACCATCGCGCCGCTTCCGTTGTGGTCAACACCGGCAATCTGAATCGTCCAGCTCAGCCTCAGCCGACAAGCGACGAGCAGCATGCTGATCCAGGCTGGTCACCAATGCCACAGTTCTGGGTAAGCGAAACGGAAATCGACCCGCGGCTCGAACTGAGTGCATGCCTGGCTTTCAAGGACATTACCTCTCCAACTAATGCCCGCACGGTGATAGCGGCGCTCATACCCAAGGCAGGATCCGGGAACAAACTGCCCCTCCTGCTTCCGGCGAACGCGCTCCAGGCAGAATCGAATTCCGCCGAGGAGCGCAAAGAATTTCCCGTCTTGCTATTGGCCAACCTAAATTCGTTCGTGCTGGACTACGTGGCTCGGCAGAAAGTGCACGGAACTACACTCAATCTATTCATCCTAGCAGTTCACTGAAAAACCGGCCAGCGACGTGAATCGCTTGCATCCGGAACTGTCTGTTGCCGATTTGTTCGTGCACCGGCGAATGTCGGGCTCTCGTTTGACCAGTTTCGCCACGGCTCTGGCAGCATTTGTACAGACGCCTCCCTCATGCGCGCACCAGTTTCGGGATGCGGACCAGATTGTAGGCGATCAGATTGAGCAGAAAGTCGGCTGCCACCCGGGCAATCCCGCGGTGCTTGGTCTTGCGCATCGTGCCGTGCTGCTTGCCCCAGCCAAAGATGCACTCGATCATCGCGCGGCGTGATTGCGACATGCCGTAGCCGGCATGCCGCGTGGTGCGGCCGTCAATCGCGCTGCGCCGCCGCCTGCCGGTCTTCCTCACCGCATCGTTCTGCGCCACATGCGGGGTCACCTCCAGATCGCGCAATGCAGCCACATGATCCGTGGTGTCGTAAGCTTTGTCCTCACCGACTGTAATGCGGCAACCAGCTTCCCGGCGCTTGGCCCTCATCATCGCTTCCGAAGCCCGCCGCTCGGCCGTGCCATTCGCCTCCGTGACCTTCCCCGCCACCGCCAGACCATGCCGGTTCTCCATAGTGACGTGCCCCATGTAAGACAGCCTGGCCTCGCGCCCGGCGGCCTTGCGATAAAGCCGGCTCGCGGGATCGGTGGTGCTGGCATGGGTATCGTTCTTGCGCTGTTGGCCATGGAAGTCCGAGCCATCACCGTCACTGCCATCTTTCGGGCGGAAGCTCTTCTGCGACGCCCAGGCCTCGATCAGCGTGCCGTCCACCGAGAAATGCTGGTCCGACAGCAGCGGCTTGACCTGCGAATGGTTCAGCAGCCGGGTCATGAACTTCTGAAAGATGTCACCGCTTTGCAGCCGCTCGCGGTTCTTGGTGAACGTCGTAGCGTCCCAGACCGCCTCGTCCGGCGACAGACCGACAAACCAGCGAAACAGCAGGTTGTAGTTGAGCTGCTCGATCAACTGCCGTTCCGAGCGGATGCCGTAAAACACCTGCAGCAGCAGCGCACTCAGCAATTGCTCGGGCGGGATCGAGGGACGGCCTTCGCTGCAATAGAGCCGCCCCAGGCTCGGGCTCAACTCCTTCAGCACGTCGCGAACCAACTGCCGCACCCGGCGCAGCGGATGGTTCGCCGCCACCCGGTGCTCCGGGGAAATGTAGCAGAACAGCCCGCCCTGATCCTGCAACCTGCCGCGCATCGCCGCCCCGCCTGATTTGGCACGATCAATCAAATCATTGTGCACCGCGTCGCAACAAGGGGTTTTTCAGCGAACTGCCAGAGTGGTTTCACCGAGAGTGAAACCGCTCTAGGCACCGTCGCGACTACCCGCGCGGACGTCGTGCCTCGTGTGTCTGCAAATGACACCAGGCGACCCGCAACATCGGCGACGGCAGATTTGCCGTCCGTGCCCGCGCCAGCATGTCGCCGACCACGTGCGCTGCCTCGGTCGGCCCGCCACGCTCCACGTCACGCAGCATTGAGGCGGCGAAGGTCGAGCCGCGCTCGGTCAGGATCGTGCGGGCGCGTGTCATGAAGGTCGGACGCGGCCGGTGCCCGGCGGCGTGTGCCACCAGGTCGCACTCCTCGAGCGTATCGAGCATCAGCTCCTCGCCGTCTTCGGCCTGCATGATATCGCCGACGCTGCCTCGCATCAGGCAGGTCATGGATGCCATGGTTGCGAGCAAGACGAATTTTTCCCACATGTCCTGCAGCGATGTCTTCGGACAGGCGGAAATCGAACCGCGCCTGTTCCGCAAGCTGCGCGAAAGCCTGCGCTCTTGCGTCCTGTCCGGGTTCACGTGATCCGGCGACCATATGGTGCAGCTTGTTCAGATGCAGCACCTCGCCGGTACCGGTCAGCGTGGCGGCGATCTGGCACATGCCGCCGAGCACTGCAGGACGCCCGAACGCCAGGTCCAGCCGGTCGAGATGCTGCATGCCGTTCAACATCGGCAGCACCGCGGCGCCGTGCTGGACCGCAGGCGCAATCGCGGCGAGCGCGGCGTCCAGGTCGTAGGCTTTGCAGGTCAGCAGCACCAGATCGAAGTGTGCGTCGTCGGCCAGACCGTCGCCGGTGACGAAGCGGACGGCGCGCGTGATGTCGCCCAGCGCGCTTTTCACCACCAGCCCATCGCGCGCGAGCTGCGCCGCCCGCCCAGGACGCACCAGAAAGGTTACGTCGGCCCCCGCTTCGGCCAGCCGTCCCCCGTAATAGCCGCCGATCCCGCCGGCACCGAGCACCAGGATGCGCATGACGGGCTCAGTCCCAGCCCGGCGGTGGGACAAATGCGCGCCAGGATTTCTCCAGCAGTTCGGCCACCGCGATGGTCGTGCGATCGCCATGGAGCGCACCGACGATCTGCACCCCGATCGGCAGGCCGGTCCCCGACAGGCCGATCGGCGCGACAGTTGCAGGCAGATGAAAGGCGCAGGTGATGCCCGGCCAGAACAGCATGTCTTGATAAGCGATCGTGCGGCCGTTCACCGTGTGGGTGCGCTCCCACGGATTGCCCTCCTGCATGTGCGGCAGCGCCGGCGTTGCGATCACCGGACACAGCAGCACGTCCCATTGGCGGAAGAATGCATTCCAGATGCGGCGGAGCTGGTGCCGGCGTTCGTTCAGCCGCAGCCATTCGCGATGCGGAAGGTCGGTGGCGCGAATGAACAACGCGTCGGTGCTCATGTCGCCGGGGAGCAGGGTGGCTTTCCTCTCGCGCTTGTGGGCCAGCGCGTCGTCCGGCAGGCGCGCGCTCAAGGCTGCGTCCAGCAGGGTGACATATAAGCGGAACGCCTCGGTTACATCGAAATCTGGCCGTGCGGTGCGGCTGACCTCGGCGCCTTCGTGCTCCAGGTGGCGCGCCAGTTCGTCGAGCAGCGCCACGGTTTCCGTATCGGTCTCGTGGCCGGGCTGATGCGACCACACCGCGATGCGCAAATCCGAAAGGTGGGTGCCGTGGGGTGGCGGCAAGGAAATCGCCAGATCGCTGTCCAGCGGGTCGGGTACCGAGATCTGCTCCAGGGCCAGCCACAGGTCGCGCGCCGAGCGCGCCAACGGACCAATCACCGAAATGTCGGTCATGGCCGCGGCATTCGCCAGCGAATGGCCACGTGGCGAACACAGCCCCCAGCTAGGCTTGTGCCCAAACAGCCCGCAATAATGCGCCGGCACGCGGATCGAGCCGCCGATATCGCTGCCCAGCTCCAGGCCGCCGAACCCGGCCGTGCAAGCAGCTGCTCCGCCGCCGGAGGAGCCGCCGGGCGTATGCGCATGATGCCACGGGTTGCTGGTGCTGCCGTACACGGGGTTGTAGCTCTGCCAGTCCGCCAGGCTGACCGGTACGTTGGTCTTGCCAAACACCACGGCGCCTGCCTGTTCCAGCCGCTGCACCGCCAGTGCATCGGCCTCGGCGCGATGCGGCCTTCGGTCCTCGTGCCCCCAGGTGGTCGGCAATCCGGTGAGATCGAAGCTCTCCTTCACCGTCATCGGTACGCCGAACAGCGGCCCCTTGTTGCGGCCGGAACTGTCCAGGGCGCGGGCCCGCGTGCGGCCACGCTCCAGGTCGCGGACGATCACCGCGTTGATGCGGTCGTTCAGCCGCTCGACGCGGGCGATGTAATGGTCCAGCAGCTCCAGGCAGCCGATCTCGCCGCTGCTGGTCAGCTCGGCCAGCCGCCAGGCCGGCAGGAAGGTGGGGTTCATGCAGTTGCCTCCGTCATTCCCATCCGGCGGGCGGCTGGAACGCCTGCCAGGATTGTTCCATCATCCGCGCAAACTGGATCGTCGTGCGATCGCCGAATTGCGGACCGACGATCTGCACGCCGAACGGCAGGCCAGCCGGTGTGAAGCCGAGTGGCGCGACCGATGCCGGCAGCAGGAAGAAGCAAGAAATACCGGCCCAAAACATCTGATCGACGCCAGGCGCTCGGTGTCCGTTCACCTCGATGGTGCGTTCCCAGCGCTCGCCTGTCTGGTCGTGCGGCTGCGCGGCCGAGGCAGCGGCCGGGCACAGGAACACGTCCCATTCCTTGAAGAATTCGGCCCATGCCCGGCGCATGCGCTGGCGCTGCTCGTCGGCGAGCAGGAAGTCCCGATGCAGCATGGAATTGCCGCGCGCCATCAGCGCATAATAGCTGGTGTCGTTCGCCGGCAGCCGCGCGGCTTCGTCGCGCCAATGCTCGATCGCGACGCGGTCGAAGCGTGCACTGGTGGTGGCGCGCAGCATCTCGATATACAACTGGTGTCCCCGCGCCAGATCGAAACCCGGCCGTGCAACGGTGCTGACACGCGCGCCTTGTTTCGCCAGGAACGATGCCAGTTCGTCCAGCCGTCCGGTGATCGCCGAATCCACCTCCGACAATGCATGGTCCTGCATCACTGCCACGCGCAGGTCACGGAACTGCTTTCCCCGCGCCGGCGCCAGGTCCAGCTTCCAGCCCGCCGCATCGATCTCCTCGGGGCCGGCGATGACATCCAGCGCGAGCTCCAGGTCGTCCGCCGACCGCGCCAGCGGCCCGATCACCGAAATATCCGCCTGCAACACGTTCCCGCGCAGCGCCTGACCCAGCGGCGGGCAGATGCCCCAGGTCGCCTTGTGGCCGAACACGCCGCAGTAATGCGCCGGATTGCGGATGGAAGACCCGATGTCGCTGCCAATCTCCAGATTGGTCAGGCCGGCCGTCAGCGCCGCCGCCGACCCGCCCGACGATCCGCCCGGCGAGCGCGCTAGATCCCACGGATTGTTCGTGGTGCCATAAATCTCGTTGTAGGTCTGCCAGTCTGCGAGCAGCAGGGGCACGTTGGTCTTGCCGAACACCACGGCTCCGGCGCCCTGCAACCGGTCAACCGCCAGCGCATTGCGCCGCGCGATCGAGTTGCGTTCCGCCGGCACGCCCCACGTCGTCGGCAGTCCGGCAATATCGAAGCTTTCCTTCACCGTCATTGGCACGCCGAACAAGGCGCCGGATTTGTCGCTCTGATTGTCGAGTGCCTTGGCGCGCTGCCGTGCATGATCGAAGTCCCGCACCACGACGGCGTTGAGCCGGCCGTCCAGCCGTTCGACGCGGGCCAGGCAATGTTCCAGCAGCTCGACACAGCCTATCTCGCCGCTGCGCACCAGCGCGGCCAGGCGGCCGGCCGGCAGGAAACTCAGGCCCATCATGCGGTTCCCCCGGGAGCAGACAGGCACGATAGCGGGCGCAGGATGCACCTGACCAGCTACAGGGAGCTGGTTGCCGCTGGACCTCAAGCAGACGCGGGAAACGGCGCCTCAATACCTCACCGCACAGGCCGGTGGCGATGTCCCCATGCAGCGCGGCGACCTCGCCCTGCATCCAGTCGAGAAACGGCGACAAGCCGCGTTCCATGATCTGCTCGACGGTCTGGTTTGCCATCATTGCCAGCAACCGGTCAGTGCGTTCCATCGACGGCGCGATGCCCCGCAGGTGGTAGCGGCTGCGCAGTTGCGCGAGATGCCATTCGATCTGCGACAGATTGAGCCACACTGAGCGCGGAAAGGCCCCGTTCTTCAGCAGGAATCCGGCAACTTCGATCGGCCGGTAGCCATGCGGGTGTTCACGGCGATAGGCATGGTATCCGGCGGCGGCGCGCAGTAGCGCGATCCATTGTCCGGCGTCGATTTCGGGGCCGTCCGCCGCCATCTCGGGGGCGACCGCATGAAAGCGCGTGTCGAGCAGCCGCGTCGTCTGGTCCGCCCGCTCCAGGTGGCGGCCGAGCATGTAAAAATGCCAGCATTGGTCGCGGTAGAACGTGCCCTCGGTGATGCCGGTGTGTGCCTGTGTACCTTCCCGCAGCATCGCGCATACCGCGGACAGCCGGTCGGGAGCGATATCATCCTCATTCAGGCCGGTGATCTGGTTGCGAAAGACGTTGATGTGGAGCCACATCTCCGTCGAGATCAATGCCCGCAGCGTGCGTGCATTTTCCCGTGCCCAGCCGATCGCCGTCTGAACGGAGCTGGGGTTGGCTTTATCCAGCAGATAGAAATACGCCACGCTTTCAGCGTCGGCGGCGCCGTGGCGGGCGAAGAAGTGGTGCTCGTCGCCGTTGATGTGCAAGATCGCCAGCCAGGTGCGGCCCTCGCCATCATCGCGGGCGAATGTCTTGGTGACGTCGAGCAGCCGGGCAAGATTCTCGATCCGCTCCATGTAGCGGGCGAGCCAGATCGTGCTGCCGGCATGCCGGGCGATCAGATGGCCCGTACCGGCGATGGTTTCTCCTGGCATCATGCCAGCACCCAGGTGTCTTTCGACCCGCCGCCCTGCGACGAGTTCACGACGATGGTGCCGGCCCGCAGGGCGACACGCGTCAGGCCACCGGGCAACACCCAGGTGTCGCGGCCGGTGACGGCGAAGGGCCGCAGATCGACGTGGCGCGGGGCAACGCCGGTTTCGCCCAAGGTGGGCGAGACCGAGAGGTTGATCATCGGCTGACTGATATAGTTGTCAGGATTCGCCTGCAGCCGGGCGCGGAACGTCTGCAGCTCGGTGCGCGAGGCGTGCGGGCCGATCAGCAGGCCATAACCGCCCGACTCGGCGACCGGCTTGACCACCAACCGGTCCAGGTGCGCGAGCGTGTAGGCCAGCCCTTCCGCCTCGGCACAGATCATCGTATCCACATTGGGGAGGATCGGCTCTTCGCCCAGATAGTAGCGAATGATCCGCGGCATGTAGGCATACACCGCCTTGTCGTCCGCCACGCCGGTGCCCACTGCATTGGCGATCGCCACGGCCCCGCGCCGCCACACCTCGATCAGGCCACGCACACCAAGCTGGCTGTCGGGCCGGAACGCGTCGGGATCCAGGAAATCGTCGTTCAGGCGGCGATAGATGGTGTGCACCGGCGCCAGCCCGGCAGTGGTGCGCATCCACACCCGCCCGTCCTCCACCAGCAGATCGCGGCCTTCCACCAGCGGAATACCCATTTCGCGGGCAAGGAACACATGCTCGAAATAGGCCGAGTTGAAAATGCCCGGCGACAGCACCACCACCTGCGGATCGGTGACCGACGGAGGCGCTATCTCGGTCATCGCGCGCTGCAGTCTCAGGCCGTACTCATCGACTGCACGCACATCGAGCCCTGCCATCAGGTCGGACAGGACCCTTAATGTCATGTGGCGGTTCTCGACCACATAGGCGACGCCGGATGGGGTGCGGGCGTTATCCTCCAGCACCAGGAACCGCCCGGTCTCGTCGCGTACGATATCGGTGCCGCAGACATGCACGTAAGTGCCGAGTGGCACGTCGAAACCTTTCATCGCTGCGCAATATCCAGCATTGCCGAGCACCAGCGCAGCCGGAACGATGCCGTCCTTCAGGATTTTCTGGTCGTGGTAGACATCGTGCAGGAAGAGATTGAGCGCGCGGACGCGTTGGATGACTCCGGTTTCGATTACGCGCCATTCGTCGGCGGTGATCACGCGCGGGATCAGGTCGAAGGGAAGGATACGGTCGATCGCGGTAGCGTCCGAATAGACGGTGAAGGTGATGCCGCGGTCGAGCAGGTCCCGTTCGGCGTCGGCGGCGCGGCGGCGGAGGGAGGCTTCCGGCATCTGCCGGAGCCGGCTGAGCAGATGGTCGAGCGCCGGGTGCGGCGGTCGGCCGGGCCGAAGCATCTCGCAGAAGAAGGATTGCGGGTCGTAGTCCGCCAGCACGCCGCGCATTGCCCGCCCGCCATCGTCCATCAGCCTGCCCCGCCTTCATTCAGAGCATGGTAGAGCAGGTCTTGCTCGAGCGGAATCAGTATTGGGGCAGGACCACTCTGGTTTTGAACCCACGCCGGCAGGCCGCAACGGCAAGACGGGGCTCAGTTCACGCTGCCGCACCGGTCACCAGCCGCTGCACCCAGGACACGTCGCCTATCGGCCCGGTCGATTGACGCTCTACGAATTCGGGCGTGAGGGCTATCCGCAAGGGCGGCAGTTGCTCGACGTCCGTCCGGGCAATTCGTTGCGCCAAACAGCGCATCGCAGCCATGCCCATGTCCTCGTGCGGCATGCGGATGGTGGTGAGCTGCGGCGCGATCTGGGTCGCGCAGACATAATCGTTGAAGCCAACAACTGAAATATCTTCAGGAACACGAATTGCCAACCGGAGCAGCTCCGAAATTACGGTTACGGCAAGTCCGTCATGGGCGCAGAACAGAGCGGTTGGAGCAATCCCTGAACGAATGAGGTGGAGGAACGCATCGCGAAAGCCGCCGGGCTCGGGAAACCCGATCTCGTGCACAGTTGCCGTGTCCGAGGCGCCGTCGCGCAGACCGCGAAAGCGCTCGGTTCGCCCGAACAGACCCGGCTGCCCGCGCACGAATGCGATGCAGCGATGCCCGAGCCCCATCAGGAAGCGGGCGATGACGATCCCCGCCTCCCAGTCGGCGCCGACCACCTGATCGATACGGTCGAGCGGGCCGACATAGCCGGTTGATACCATCGGCAGGCCCGCGCGGGAGAGTTCGGGGATCAACTCGGCCGGGCGGGTCATCGCCAGGATCAAGCCGGCTACCGACGCGTGCAGCCGGGTTACATCCCCCAGCAGGCGCGCTTGGCGGGCAAGGATCGCGTAGCCACGGCGGGCGCCCTCGCGCTCAGCGCCGTGCAGCATATTGACCCACATCTCGCTGCTGACATTGTCCTGGTCGTGCATGACGAACAGCACCTGGCGGATCGGTGCGGCGCTGTCGGCCTGGCGGCGATAGCCGAGCTGGTGGGCGGCGCGCAGGACATCGGCTCGCGTATCGTCGCCAACGCCCGACTTGCCGGACAGGGCGCGGGAGACGGAGAACTTCGATAACCCGAGCTGATCGGCGAGATGCTGGATCGTGACCCGTTGCGTCATTTGTGTTAGGTGACTGTTAGGTCAACTGCCATGAGCCTTTCCTCTAGAGCCGTCAAGCATGCTTGCGCCATCTGTTAGGAAAATGTAGGTTGCCAACCTAACAGATCGCCGAGCATCCGGACCAGAAGAACCGGTCCGCGGCGACTAAGGGAGAGAACCATCATGGGCACATGGAGGGATTTGTCGCTGGGGCGCCGGCGGTTTGTCGCGACCGCGGGCGCGGGGTTGGGCGCAGGCATGTTGGGTGTGCCTCTGGCACGCCCTGCGCTGGCGGCGGCGGCCAAGCCCGAGAAGCTGCTGTTCATGGCCGATAATGCGCCGTGGCACGGCACGATGATGCAGGATGCGGCTCCCGCCTTTCAGAAAGAGACCGGGATCCGGGTCGAGTTCACCCAGCTTCCCGACGACGCGTTGATCGTGCGCTACAAGGCGGAGCTGTCCGCGAAATCGAGCAGCATCGACGTGGCGCAGATCGGCACGAGCTGGGTGAGCTGGATGAGCCCGCATATCGAGGACGTTGCCCAGCTCATGGCGTCGGCCGACAATCCGTACGCGGGTGATTTCGGCTGGGACGATATCGTGCCCTCGGTGCGGCAGATCGGCAATTACAACGGCAAGCAGATCGGCATCCCATATCGCCTGACCATGGCGATCCTGCACTATCAGCCCGAGGTGCTGAAGCAGGCCGGGTTCGATAAGCCGCCGGCCACCTGGGACGAGCTGCTGAAGACGGCGATCGCCGTAACCCAGGCCGGAGACGGGAAACGCTATGGCCTCGGCTTCTGCATGCGCGAAGGGCCGGCAATGACCGACCAGTGGGCGACGTTCCTGTATTCCAACGCCGGCCGGTTCTATGACGCGAAGACGCATGATATTTTCGTCAACCAGCCGCCGGGGGTGGAGGCACTGCAATATTATGGCGATCTGCTGTCGAAGTACAAGGTCGTCGTGCCGGACGCGGTGACCTGGGAATGGGATGAGATCATTGCCGGCGGGCAGAACGACAGGTACGGGATGACGATCACACTCGCACCATCGGGCACCATGCTGAACGACCCGAAACTGTCGAAGACCGGCGGACGCTGGGCCTGGACGGTAGCGCCTGGCGCGCATCAGCCGGACCAGAGCCGCACGTTCCTGTCGGGCTGGAGCCTGGGCGTGCCGAGTTATTCGAAGAACAAGGAATGGGCGTTCGCGTTCATCCAGTTCATTGCCGGAAGATACTGGTCGCTGCGTTCCATGGAGAAGGGCAACTCGCCGGCCCGGCTTTCGGTGCTGCAGAACCCGGAGATCGGTCAGAAATATGGCTGGCCGCCGGCGGCGGCGGAGGCGGTGAAGACGGCGATCACGAGTCCGCAGGACGCGTTGTACGGGGCCATGGAACTGGCATTGCGGCCAGGCATTTCCCGCGTGGTGATGGGTGAAACTGGCGCCAGGAGCGCGCTGGACCAGGTCGCCGGAAACTGGCAGCGCATTTTCCGCCGTGGTGCATCACTGTAAGGAGGCGACATGTCCATTCGCGTTCGCGGAGCCATCGACTGCGACATCCATCCGGCGGTACCTGGCATCAAGACGTTGCTGCCATACATGGATGAGTTCTGGCAGGAGACGTTCATCGCGCGCGGGCAGGACGGGTTCGTGATGGGCAGCTACCCACCGAACGCACCGATTTCCTGCCGGCCGGACTGGAAGCCAGCGGGAGGCTTGCCCGGGACCGATTTTGGGCAGCTTCAGTCGCAGGCGCTGGATGCGTTCGAGGCACGGTTCGCCATCTGCAATTGCCTTTATGGCGGGCTGATCGCGGTCAGCGAGACGATGGCGGCGGCGATGTGCGGCGCCGTGAATGACTGGATCGCGGCGGAATGGCTGGACCGCGATCCGCGGCTGCGCGCTTCCATCCTGATCCCGGCCCAGAGTCCCGAGCTGGCGGTGGAGGAGATCGAGCGGCGGGCCGGGGATCGCCGGTACGTGCAGATATTGATGCCGGCGGCGGTCGAGATGATGCTGGGCAAGCGCTATTACTGGCCGATCTACGAAGCGGCCGAGCGGCACGACCTGCCGATCGGGCTGCATGCTGGCAGCATGTACCGGCACGCGCCCACCTCCACCGGCTGGCCCTCGCATTTCCTGCAGGATTATGTCAGCAACACGCAGGCGTTCGAGAGCCAGTTGCTCAGCCTGATGGCGCAGGGCGTGTTCAACAAGTTTCCGGCGCTGAGGATCGTCCTGATCGAATCCGGCGTAACCTGGCTGCCCGGGCTGATCTGGCGGGCGGTGAAGACGTGGCGGGGCGTGCGGGCGGAAGTGCCATGGGTGAAACAATCGCCTGCGGAGCAGATACGGGAGCATGTGCGGCTGACCGTGCAGCCGATCGACGGGCCGAAGGATGCTGGTGTGCTGGAGCGGGTGATCGACCAGATCGGGTCGGATGATATGCTGCTGTTCTCCACCGACTATCCGCACTGGCAGTTCGAGGGCGAGGCGGCGCTGCCCGATGGCGTTCCTCGTCGGCTGATTGAGAAGATCATGGTGGAGAACCCGCTGGCGACGTATTCCCGGCTGAAGGAGAGAGTGCAATGAGCCTGACCCTGGATCGGCCGGCGCAGCGGAGCGACGCGCAGTCGCGGCTGAAGGTGATCGACTGCGATATTCATCCGTCGCTGGCGGATGATCGGGCGTTGTTTCCGTATCTGTCGGCGCAATGGCGCGAACATCTGTCGCAGTATGGGAATCGGCCGCACACGATCTACGCCGAGCGCGGGACGTATCCGCGTTTCACGCCGAATACCGCGCGACGCGATTCCTGGCCGCCGAGCGGCAAGCCGCCCGGATCAGACCTGGCGTTCATGCAGCGGCAGCACCTGGATGCATATAATATCGAGTTCGGCGTGCTGGAGCCGTTGGTGGACGCCAACACGCCGCGAAACCTGGAACTGGCGACGGCGATGACACATGCTGTCAATGAATGGCAGATCGCTGAGTTCACCTCCAAAGAGACGCGGCTGAAAGCGTCGATCCAGGTGGCGGCGGAAGATCCCGAAGGATCGGTCGCGGAGATCGAATTGCGTGCCGGCGATCCGCAATTCGCACAGGTTCAACTGGGCTCGCGCTCATTGGAGCCGATCGGCCGCAAGAGATACTGGCCGATCTTTGCGGCGGCGCAGGCGCATAACCTGCCGATCGGGTTTCATGTTGGCGGACCTTCGGCCTTTTCGCCGACGCCGACCGGGTGGCCGGATTTCTATGTCGAGGACCACCATGTGCTGATCCACTCCATGCAGGCGCAGGTGGCGAGCCTGATCCTGGAGGGTGTGTTCGAGCATTTCCCGCGGTTGCGCGTGGTGATGATCGAGGGCGGGTTCGCCTGGGCGCCGCCGCTGGCCTGGCGGCTGGACAAGCACTGGGCGAAGATGCGCAACGAGGTGCCGCATGTGAAGCGGCCCCCGTCGGAATATATGCGGGAGCACGTGTGGTTTGCAACGCAACCGGTCGAGGAGCCGGAAAATCCCGAAGATCTCCGGCTGATGTTCGATTGCATCGGGTGGGACCGGATGCTCTATTCGTCGGACTATCCGCACTGGGATTTCGACGATCCTGAGCGCGCCTTTCGCATCGAAATGTCGGACGCGGAACGGCGCCTGATCCTGCACGACAACGCGGTGGCATTCTACCAGCTCAAGGGGTGAGGATAGCGATTACCAGTTCGTTACATCCTGGTCGTCGCCCGTTCCACCCGGTGCATTGTCGGCGCCAAGCGAATAAAGGTCGTAGGCACCGTGCTCGCCGGGGATGCGGTAGTAATAGGGATGGCCCCAGGGATCGGTCAGCGTGCCCTTGTTGTTGACGTAAGGACCGTGCCAGCCGGGCACGTTGCCGGGGTTTCCGGTCAATGCGGCCAACCCTTCCTCCTGCGTCGGGTAACGACCGACATCGATCAGGAACAGGTCGAGCGCCGTCGCAATGTTCTTGATTTCGATGCGTGCCGTATCCGTCTTGGCACGGCCGAGATATTTCAGCACCTGCGGGACGGTTATCGCTGCCAGCAATCCGAGGATCGCCAGCACCACCAGCAGCTCGATCAGGGTGAATCCCAGTTGGCGGCGCGCGAGCACCCGCTTCGTCGTAACGTCGGGAGTCGCCGGTCTGCTATTGTTCGGCACGGGTTATCGCTTCCTCATTTGTTGGCGCCGCCGCGCGTTTCTGTGCGTTCACCCATACAGCGGCATAAGCGCCAGCCCAAGCGGCAAACGTGATCCGAACGATGGCGTCCTGCTCGGCCTGACGTTTGGAACCGGGAGCCAGGCACCAACGCGGTCGCCGGCTCTATCCAGGATCGCTCGCCAAAACGACGAGAAGCGTCCCCCGCCAGCTACGAATGTTGCCGTTCGGGGCCTGTATCCTCGTTCGGGGGTGTCGCGGTTGCCAAAGTGGCCGTGATGATGTCGCGCTTGTTCTCGAGATGCTGTGCCAGCAGATGGCCCAGCCTGTCACCGTCGCGGGCGACGAGGGCTGCCAGAATTGCCTCGTGCTCCTTCATCGCGGCTTCCCAACGGTCGGGATGCATGCGATTCGCCATGTAGCGCGCCCTCGTGACCCGCCCGGCAACTCCGCTATAGCAAGAAAGCAGCACGGGATTAGCTGCGGCGCGCAGGATCCCCACGTGGATGGCCTGGTTCAGCGCGAAATATTCCGGCAGCTCACGCCGCAGAAAATGGGCGTACATGCGATAATGCATACCCTGGATTTCCGCCAGCGCATCCGCGGTGATCCGTTTGCAGGCCAGGCGACCGCCCTCTGCCTCCAAGGTCGCGATCACCTCGAACAAGTGTTGCAAGTGCTGGTGGTCCAGCGTCGCGATGCGCGCACCGCGATTGGGTCGAAGCTCGACCAGGTCCTCGGCTGCCAGCACAGCGGCGGTTTCACTTACAATCCGAATCCCCCGCCGGCAAACGGCTGCACCTTGCCGGCCAATCCGAACCCGGAATCGGATACCAACAACGCCCTGCAGGCTGACTTCATCGCCTTCATCATGAGCGGCACGCCGATGCCGCCAGATGTGTACCCCAAGTTGAGTCAGGGGCAGCTGGTGCCGCCGACCCAGACAGCGACGGGCTTTCCCAGGATCCCAAGCTTTCCCTTCCTGGGGGTCTATAATCCCTTGCTGAAATACGATTTCGGCACACAGTTCGATTACATGAACCAGAAGGGCATCATCACCAATCAGCCACCGATCATCGACCGGGTGTTGCCGACGTACGTCGTGAAGGTGAATTCGGATGGCAATGAAGTTGCCGGGGTTGCTTCGGTGCTGCATCAGGCACCTCTCGGCACCTATACGGGGTGGAATGCGGTGGCCACGCCCACGCCTGGAGCTCCTTTCCCGGGGCAGATCTGCGTGAACACTGGCGCCTATCATCCGTTTGCGGAGACGAAAGCGGAGCGCATCGCGGCCAAGGATCCACGCCAGTCGCTGGAGGAGCGGTACGGCACGCATGCGGGCTATGTGTGCGTGGTGACAGCCGCGGCCAACAAGAGTGTGGGCCAACGGTACCTGCTCGCGAGTGGGGCAGCGACGCTGATCTCGGAAGCCCAGGCGTCGAACGTCCTGACCGATATCACGCCGACACCGGCTGACCAGAACCTTGCCAACTTCCTCTGTTCCACTTCCAATCCGTAGAACAGGGGCGACGCACCGGTAGGAAGAGGTAGGCGCTCTCGAGTTCGTCTAATTTCTTTGTCGACGGCACGATCACGGATGCGCAGCGAAACTGCGCATCCGTCGCGTGCATCGGAGATGAGTCCTGAACGGCCGGATTCAGCCGAAATGTCTGTGCCGCCGCGTTCCGATTGTTATGGAGGCTCGATAAATTTGCTTTCTGGTAAGAAACGCAATCGACCAGGTTGCCGTTTTTGGGATGCCGAAAGCAACGAGCGCCGGCGGAACGGAAATTTCAAAGGGGTTTTCGGGCAAATCCTGCCTGCATCCAGGGGCTCTCGCCGTTCGTTGCGGGTGCACTTGCGTGTTGGGGCCGGGCAGGCTATTATGCACGACGGCAGAAAAAAGGGGGGGATGTATGCAAACTGGCGCCTGCGCGCGACGACCCCGCGAGGTCACTGTCCGTGGCGGCGGAACGATTGGATCCTGCGCTCGCAGCCGAGTTTCCTATTCACCTGGTCCGCGGTTGAGCGCGCCCAAGTCACGGCGCACGCCAACACGACTCCCACTGGCTGGGAGGATGATCATGACATAAATGCATCCAGACGAGATACGGCTGCGTGATGATCGCGACAAACGAATAACGAGGAGGAGGATACGATGACGCGCCTGTATAAAGCCTTGGCTGTTCTGGCGTTGCTGATCGGCGTCGCGCATGTGGTGCCGGCGCAGGCGACGGCGGATTTCACGGTGAGCAAGTCGGTTTCGGCCGGCACGTTCACGCTGACCAACAACAGCAACGACCTGTTTGTTGATGAACTGGTGGTGGCGGGGACGGGGGCCACTGCCGGCACCACGTTACCGGGCTGGTCGGCGACGGCGTTCTTCTTCAACGACCCGCTGAACTGCCTGGGTGGCACCGGGTTCAATGTCGGCAGCGGGTTCTGTTACAAGCTGACGGACAGCACGGTGGGTATGCCGATCGGCCAGGGCAGCGAGACGTTCACCTATAATTCGTCGTTCGACGATCAGTCGGTGCCGTCGAACTTCTTTGTGCTGTTCACCAACGCGGCGGGAGCCAATTTTGCGTGCGCCGGGACGACGAACCGGGGCTGCAACCTGCCGGTGCCCGAGCCGGCTCCGCTGGGCCTGT
This sequence comes from uncultured Pseudomonadota bacterium, assembly GCA_963810715.1. Classification (GTDB taxonomy): domain Bacteria; phylum Pseudomonadota; class Alphaproteobacteria; order Acetobacterales; family Acetobacteraceae; genus DATDIC01. Next base: position 896,107 of record CAWEOZ010000013.1, read on the forward strand.
TCGTGGTCGGTCTGCTGGGCGTTGCGGTGGCGGCGCGCCGGCGGGTCAGCGCGATGGTGGCGAAGGAAGAATTGTCCTGACACCAGCACCCAGAACAACGTCTTAATCGGAAGGAAACTATCAAATGCCTGCCAGGAAGAAATACAGATCGCTGCGCTACCTGGTGCCGATCGGTGCGGTTGCGGGGGCGGTGATCGGCTGGAGTTCGCCGAGCGATGCCCGTGTCACCTCGATCGTGATCGATTCGACGACGCCGGTGACCGGCGCGCCGATCCCGTACCAGACACTCAAGGGCCGGATATTCGGGGAGCTTGATCCGAACGATCCGCACAACACGATCATCCAGGATATCGGGCTGGCGCCGAAGGATGGGAACGGGAAGGTCCAGTATATCGCGACGTTCCAGATCACCGAGCCGACCAACTCGGCGCAGAGCAACGGGCTGCTGATCTACGAGGTGTCGAACCGCGGCGGGAATGCTATTCCGGCGGCAGCTTCGCTGGTATCCGGCGCGACTTATCTGCAAAGCGGCTGGCAGGGCGATCTGCTGGCGCAATGCACGACGGCGTATCCCTGCACACCCTTGACGGCGCCCTACCCGGCCCGCTCAGCCAGGTCATCCAGGTGCCGGTGGCGCATAACGCGGATGGTTCGACCATCACCGGGCCGGTCTATGGCCATATCCACGACGCGACCGGCAGCACGAACCAGATGATCATCGAGAGCACTCCGGTCCCCTACCAGCCGCTGAGCATGGATACGACAAAGTCTCAGTTCTGGAGCCTGGCGTCGCAAACCACCACCGGGGTGGATGGCCCGAAGACGGTGATCGCCAGCACCGACTGGGCGTGGGCCGACTGCCGCACGGTTCCTTTCCCCGGCACGCCTGATCCGACGCGGATTTGCCTGAAGAATGGTTTCAACTCGAATCTGCTGTACGAGATGGTGTTCACGGCGAAGGACCCGCTGGTGCTTGGGGTCGGTTACGCCGCGACGCGCGATGCGATTTCCTTCTTCCACCACGCCACGGCTGACGATAACGGCACCGCCAATCCAATCGCCGGACAAATATCGAAGGTGCTCGACATCGGCTCGTCGCAGTCGGGGGCCTTCATCCGCGCATCGATCTTCTATGGCTTCAACCAGGACGAAGTCGGGCCAGCAGGTGGCGGATGCTGCCTGGCCGCAGATCGACGGGCGGATGCTTTTCATGAACTCCCGCTTCGCGTTGCCGGACGTCCTGCTCGAGCTCTACATGATGGGGGGCGAAGCGCCGGTGTGGTGGGCGGACTATCCGAACAAGGCGCGCAACCTGCCGGCCGCCGGACTGCTTGACGCGTGCAAGGCGACCAACACCTGCCCGCAGATCATGGAGACGTTCGGGTCGCTGGAGTTCTACGGCGAGAAGATGGCGCCGGACCTGGTGGGCACGACCGCTGACGCGGACATCCCAGTGCCACCAAACGTTCATCGGTACTACAACCCCGGCACGACGCATGGCGGCGGCGGCGGCGGCTTCACCTACGTTCCGAATCCCGCCACCGACAAGCAACTGCGTGTTTGCCGGCCAATCCGAATCCGGAATCGGACACCAACAACGCCCTGCAGGACGACTTCATCGCCTTTATCATGAACGGCACGGCGATGCCGCCCAGCGTGTATCCCAAGCTCAGTCAGGGACAGCTTGTACCGGCAACCAAGACTGGAGAAGGATTTCCAACCATTCCCGGCTATCCGTTCGGCGGGAACCAGCTCTGGCGTGTCCTCAAGTATGATTTCGGCCCGAACATCAACTACGCGAACCAGACCGGGTTCGCGACCATCCAACCGCCGATCGTTGATCGGGTGCTTGCGGCGGTCGCGCCGAAGGTGAACTCGGATGGCAACGAGGTCTCCGGGGTTTCTTCCGTGCTGTTCCAGGCGCCACTGGGCACCTACACGGGCTGGAATATCATTGCGACCGGCGTATACAAGGGTCAGCAGTGCAACTTGTCTGGCTCCTATTTCCCCTTCAAGGAGACGAAGGCGGAGCGCGTTGCGGCCAAGGATCCGCGTCCGTCGCTGGAAGAACGCTACGGCACGCACTCCGGCTATGTGTGCGTCGTTACCGCGGCGGCGAACAAGAATGTCAGCCAGCGCTTCCTGCGCGCGAGTGCAGCAACCACGCTGATCTCGCAAGCTCAGGCGTCGAACGTGCTGACCGACATCACGCCGACACCGGCTGACCAGAACCTTGCCAACTTCCTCTGTTCCACTTCCAACCAGTAGAACAGGGGCGACCGCCGGCAGGGATGTCTTTCCGCTCTCGCAAAGTCGGAACTCCCTGTCGATGGCACGATCGCGGGTGCGCAGCGCAAGCTGCGCACCCGACGAGTGTGATCCTCGCCGCTTTGAAGCGCCTGGCTATCGCAGCATTGCTGCTGGATAGCATCGGCGGCGGTTACGCCCTCGCCGCTGGACCGCGGCTGTCGCCGGCCGCAAACCTCGGAATCCCTGCGCCGCCGCAATTATGTGTTGCCTCGCCAGCCGGTGAGGAACTTGATCGCGTCGCCTTCGCTGTCGATGGTGCTGAGTTCGAGCCACGGCTCCGACGCGGCGATGTGGCGGAGCGACATAGCTGGCCCCGAAGGGCCGATGCAGGTCACCGCTGCCGCTGCGACGGATGTCGGTGGCGGCAATCGGTTCGATATCGTCCAGAACAGGGCGATCGGTCGCGCCTATCTGGCGAAAATGTTCCTTCGTTACGGTAACTGGCCTGATGCCATCGCCGCCTATAATTGGGGGCCCGGCAATATGGATGCCTGGATCAGGGAAGGGCGGCCGCCGGACCGGTTCCTGTTCGACGTGCGCGCGTATCAGACGCGCGTTCTGCTGGACAGCCTGGTCTGGAACGGCGTTTTGCGGCGCCCGGACATGATAGGTGCGCGACCGGAAGCCGCCAGCCGTGCGGCGACCAGGTTGACGGCTGCGTCATCACATCGCACGGCGTTCGACCGCGCCTGGGACCGGTGGGTGGAAGCGAAGACGAAGCCGGTACCGCCGATCCGAATATCCCTGGGTGCGACATCACCGGACCGCATCCCCAAGCGGACGTTCCATATTTGGGAACAACACATGTTACGCGCGGTAAGCCAGCTCACGATCGTTCCTTAGCCGACGAGCCGGCAACATTTATGCTTCGGCGGCGGGACGAGGAACATGTCCGTCGCTCATGTATTCGGCCAGCACGACGCTTGCCGTGGACATATGTGCGCGCATCAGCCGTGCAGCTTCGTCGCCGTCACCGCGATGCACCTGAATGATCAATCCTTCGTGTTCGGCATAGGATTGCCTGAGGCGTTGGCTGCCATGGAATTGCGCTCGCCGGAATGGGGCGAGACGCAATCGCAATGCAGCGGCGTGCGATTCAAGGAAGGAGTTATGGGTGCCGCGGTAAATTGCTGAGTGGAACTGCTGGTTCATCTGGTCATAGAGGTTGATATTGCCGTTGCGGACGGCATCGAGCGATTTGCGGTGCAGGAGCAGCAGGGCAAGGCGCTCGGTGGAGGTCATGCGGTGGGTGGCGGTACACACGCAGATCGCCTCGATCTCCGCCATGACCTCAAACATCTCTCCCAGCTTGTCGAGCGTGAGCGAGACCACACGGACGCCGCGCCTTGGCTCGATCGACACCAGGCCGGTCGCCGCCAGCTCGCGCAACGCCTCGCGCACCGGGGTCCGTGACACGCCGAAACGCCTGGCGACCTCCTGCTCGTCGATCTCAGCTCCGGGCTCCAGCTCGCCGGCGGTGATTTCATCCGCCAGAGCTGTCCGGATCACCTCGGACAACGTCGTTGATGCGGTCGATGCCAGTGGCAAGGCGACCACAGCGGACTCTCCTTCGTCTAGCTTTTTTGTCATGATATCAATGCGTCCTGCTCGCCAGAATTTTCTGGCCCACTGCACGATCGGCAGGCGATAGACCGCATTCTCCCGGATGCGCAAGACTATTTTGCCGGGCATTTTTCCTTTGGCGTAACTTGCCACGCGCAGGTGGTTTGCGGGACAATCTTGCCGGACCAGCGGCAGTTGCCGTGGCTGAGGCTTGTTGATGTCTCTTCGCCGTCACCACGAAAGCGGGGTCGCGCTGCTCATCGTCCTCTGGATGGTGGCGCTGCTGGCAGTCCTGGCGATCAGTTTTGCAAATAGTGCGCGCACCGAACTGGAGATGGCGCGCAACCAGTACGAGGCCGCGCACGCCCGCAGCCTGGCGGATGCCGGTGTCTCGCTGGCGCTTCTCAGGCTGGTCGAGCCCTTGTCAGACACGATAGTACGACAGGATGGAACGGCCATGCCGTTCAGGTTTGGCGATGGATCCGTCAGGATCAGCATGCAGAACGAGGATGGCAAGATCGACCTGAACGCAGCCTCTACCGCGCTGCTGGCTCGGCTGTTTCGGGTGATCGGCCTGGCTGACGATGACAGCAGCCAGCTTGCATCCTCGATAGGGGAGTGGAGAACGGAGCAGTCGCGGAAATGGAATGCCCGATCGCCGGGCGATGCGTCCCGCAGTGACCACAAGCCGACAATCGAAGCGTTCCGAAATCTGGAAGACCTGCGCCAGGTGCCAGGCATCACAGCGGCGCTGTTCAGAAGAATCGCGCCTTTTGTAACGGTGTACTCGCACAGTTCTGCGATAGATCCGCTGACGGCGCCGCTAGACGTGCTGGAGAGCCTGCAGGAACTCAACCCGCGGGCTGTTCAGGCGCTTGTTACCGCCAGGGCGGCGGCAGCACCAATTCCGGGTACGCTGCCGATGCTCAATGATCCCGACGGCACTGCACCACGCGTTACGGCGACGACGCTCACGATCCGATCGCAGGGGACCACGGCATCCGGTACGTCGTTCATCCGGGAGGCTGTGGTGACGCTGACCGGTGATGCCAGGGACGAGTTCCGTATCCTGGCCTGGCGCCAGGCGATGGAGCCCGAGACGCCGCCTATCGCACGGTGATGTTGAGCGGCTTCAAGGCGCGCATCTTTTCACGCAGGTCATTCGTCATCTGGTTCGCGTCGACGGGATTGCGCACCACGGTCGGCGACAGCAGGACGAACAGCTCGGTCCGACCAGTTGAACGGGAGGTGTTTCGGAATAGCGGGCCGATCAAGGGAATGTCAGACAATATCGGGATCCCATTCCGTACGTTGCTGTGATTCTCGGTGATCAGGCCGCCAAGGGCGATCGTTTCGCCATCCCGCACGACGACCGAGGTGGTGATGTGACGATCGTTGATGGTGGGTGAGTTGAGCGTCGAGCTTGTCGTGTTGGCGACGTCGCTCACTTCCTGGTCGATATCGAGGCTCACCAGCCCGGTGGAGTTCACCCGCGGCGTCACTTGCAGCAGCACGCCGGTGTTACGGTACTCGATGCTGTTGACCGCCGGCGCATCGGTGGTGATCAGGCTCTGCGCGGTCTGGGTGACGATCGGCACCTGCTGACCGACCTCCAGCGACGCGGTCCGATGATCCAGTACCAGCAGTTGCGGCGCCGAGATCACGTTCACATTGCTGACCGACCGCAGCAGGTTCAGCACTACTGCCTGGTTCGACGCCGTCAGGGCATAGTTGAACCCGGGAAACACCCCGCTGATGTCGGCCGCGGTCAGGGTGCCGGTATTGAGGTTACTGAACTCGAACTTGCTGGCGCCCGACTTGAAATAGTATTGCAGCCCGTATTGCAGCGAATCGTTCAGCGTAACCTCGGCGATCGTCGCTTCGATCAGCACCTGCAGCGGCACGATGTCGAGCTGGCGAATAATCGCCTCGATCATCCGGTAGTCGCGGGGGCGCGCATAGATCACGAGTGCATTGTTCTTGTCATCGGCAACAATTCGTACCGGTGGGGTTTGCAGGTTTCTTGAGCTGCCGGAGGCATTCTCCCCACCCAGCGCCTCGGCGATGCTCTGCTGCTGGTCCGTTTCGTTGCCCTGCTGGTTGGGCTGGCCGTACCCGCCAATACCCTGCTGCCCCTGGCCCTGGCCCTGCTGCCCCTGGCCCTGCTGGCCAAACCCGCTGGGCGTTTGACCAATTCCGCCGCCGGCGCCGGCCGTATTGTTCATCAGGCCGCCGCCTCCCCCCGCTTGTCCCAGGCCGCCGCCCTGGCCGGATGTGCCGTTGCCGAAACCGCCGTTCGCAGCGCCGCCGTTCTGAGAGCCGATTTGCGCCGTACCACCGCCAGGCGCCGTCTGCGCTCCCGCTGTCTGCACGGAACCGGGGGACAGCAGCCTCGACAGGACCTGCGCCAGATCGGCGGCACGGCTGTTCTGCACGCGGTATTCGAAGATTTTCGGCGTGGTCTCGTCATTGCCGTAGTCCAACCGATCGATCCAGCTTTTCACCTGCAGCAGGTAGGCAGGTTGCGTCGAAATCACCAGCACCGCGTTCAGGCGCTGGATCGGTACGACACGGACCAGCGCGGAGAGGGGGGTCGGTCCGTTGCTGTTTCCCTGCAGAATCTGCTGCACCTCGTCAGCGACATCCTTGGCCGTGCCGATATGCAGCGGATAGATGCCCAGCGACTTGCCGGCCAGCCAGTCGACATCGAACTGCCGGACGAGGTCCGCGAAGCCTGCCAGATCCGCAGCCGGGCCAGATACGATCAGAACGTTATGCGTGCCATCTGCCTGCAAGGTGCCGCCGGTGGGCACGAACGGATCCAGAATGCTTTTCATGTCAGCGGCAGGTACGAACCTGAGCGGCAGAACGCGGACGCCAAATCCGCCCGGGTTTGGCGAGCCGACCGTCTCCATGCCGGCCTTGGTTGCACTGTCCAGCGGGACAACCTGATACAGGTTGCCAGCCCGCAGCAGGGCCACGCCGCTGGCATGCAGTATCGATTCCAGCGTCGGGGAGTACCTGCACTGCGGGGGACCGGCGTGCCGGTCTGTGCCGTGACCGTTCCCTGCACCTTCGGATCCACGGCATAGTCGAGGTGCAGTTGGTTGCCGAGAATTTCGCGTACCACGTCGCGGACATCGGCATTGACGAAATTGAACGAGATGTCGCCGCCTGGACCGGTCGTGATGGCCGGCGATGGTCCACGTGGCGTGGACCGAAACGGATCAGTGCCGATCAGCGTCCGCGGTGCGGCAAAACGCTGCGGGCCGGCCCCGGCATTTTCGTCCGATGGAGGCAGCGATGTCGGGCGGACGCCACGGCCAGCCGAGATCCCCGATGGAATTTCCGGCATTGGCGGGGCCGAGCATGAACTCGGGAGAAACACCAGAAGCAACAAGCAGATACAACGTCGAAAGCGACGCCCACCCAGCTCCGCCCTCGCGTGGCTCGGTAACCTTGTAGGCACCTGTTACGTCCGCTGCAGACTGCGCCGCTTATCGATGATGCGCTGGAGTCCGATCAAGGGGCGGATTGAGATTCGCGGAGTGACATTGTGTATGCGCCCTTTGCGCCACAAAGAACCGGCACCCGGCGATCGACCGTTCAGCGAAGTGCAGCAACGGATGGCGGTACAGGGGGCGGCGGCAGACAGCGGCCTCGATAGATGATGCTGTCCGTCGGAGTCGCCAAGGTACTCTGATACTGGAATATGACGTCCCGCGAGACGACATCATAACCAAACCGGCACATCCCGTTCAGGTGGATGTAGTGATCGAGCCACAGAAGGCGCCGGCGCTCCGCAAAGGTCTGGCTGCCTGGCGACAGAAACGGTGTTGTTTCCACCACGAACTGGAACCCGTTCGGCGGGGCCGGCTGAAACTGGCCGAGTTCCGTCCCGTCCGGCCACATGCATCCGGCCAGCAAGATCGGCCAGGCCAGAGCAGCAAGACGCCACATACGCCAACTCCATTCCATGCGGCCGGTCAATCCTGGCCATTGTTGAGTCGAAAGTCAATTCCACGTATATGACAACTCTAACCATCGTGCATGCACGAATTCTGCCGCATCCGGAACAGCCCATGCGATTTGCCGAGCCCGTTGACGATGGATACGGCGGTTGTGGCTCAGGCAGGTGGTTGAGGATCTGCATCGCGTGCGGCTTGCGGCTGCTTCGTGGCGCTCCTGCTCCCTCAGTACCCCGGTGGATGCCGCTCGTCATAGCAACGACGGCTCGGGGTGTGGGATCATGAACAGCCCGGAACCCGAGCAACCGGATCGCGCGGCGTTCGAGAGCGCGCTGCTGTCGCGTCTGCTCGCCGCCGGCGCCCTCGATGAATTGGCGGCGGAGCGCGCGGTCCGGTTGCAGGCTGGCACGCCCGACACGGTCGAAAACATCCTGATCCGCCTTGGTCTGGTTCACGAGCGCGATGTGGCGCAGGCCATTGCCGATGAGCTTGGGCTGCCGCTGGCTCACGCAACCGATTTTCCCGATACCCCTGTCCTGGAGGCAGCGAGTCCGAAGTTCCTCCGCCAGGCACGCGTGTTACCGCTCGCCGAGGAATCGGAATGCCTCGTTCTTGCAATGGTGGATCCGCTTGACCGGCAGCCGGTCAATTCCTTCCGTCTGCTCTCAGGCAAGCCGGTCTCGGTGCGGGTCGCCACGCCGTCCGACGTTGAGCTGATGCTGGAGCGGCTGTACGGCGGAACACAGAATTCGATGGACGGCCTCGTCGATGAGATCGATGCCGCGGACGATCTCGGCAGCGACGAGGATGTCGCGCGGCTCCGGGATCTGGCGAGCGAGGCGCCGGTCATTCGTCTGGTCAATCTGTTGATTGCCCGTGCCATCGAGGGCCGCGCCTCCGACATTCACATCGAACCGTTTCATAATCGGCTAGCGGTTCGCTATCGCATCGACGGCATGATGCGCGACGGCGCCATGCCGCCGGCCCGGCTGCGTGCCGCTATCGTGTCCCGCATCAAGATCATGGCGAAGCTGAACATCGCCGAGCACCGGCTGCCGCAGGACGGGCGCATCCGCATCGCCGTGCGGGGCAAGGATTATGATTTGCGGGTCGCCACCGTCCCGACGCTGCACGGCGAGGCGGTCACCATGCGCATCCTCGACCGCTCCAGCCTGGTGGAGGATTTCACCGAACTCGGCTTCGAGCCCGATACGCTGCAGCGCTATCTCGGACTGCTGGATCAGCCGCAGGGCATCCTGCTGGTCACTGGCCCGACCGGCAGCGGCAAGACCACCACGCTCTATACCAGCCTGATGCGGCTCAATACGCCGGAGAAGAAGATCTTCACTGTCGAGGATCCGGTCGAATATCAGCTCGACGGGGTCAATCAGGTGCAGGTGAGGCCGCAGATCAACCTGACCTTCGCCGACATTCTGCGTGCCCTGCTGCGCCACAATCCCGATGTCATCATGATCGGCGAGATGCGCGACCTGGAGACGGCGCAGATCGCCATTCAGGCGGCGCTGACCGGCCATCTCGTGCTCTCCACGCTGCACACCAACAACGCCGCCACCTCGATTACGCGGTTGCTCGACATGAGGGTAGAGGATTATCTGGCGACCTCCACCGTGAACGGCATCGCCGCCCAGCGGCTGGTGCGTCGGCTCTGCGAAGCCTGTCGCCGGCCGCGGAAGGCGCTGCCGGAATTGGTGGAACGGATGGGATTTCGCCAGCTCGTTGTCGGGGATGGCACGGCCACGCTGTATGATGCGGTCGGCTGCCCGGCCTGTCAGAACACCGGCTTTCGCGGTCAGACCGCGCTGATGGAGGTGCTGGTGGTGTCGGATGCGATCCGCCGCCTGGTGCTGGAGCATGCGGAGGGCCGGGAGATCCAGCGTGTCGCCGTGGAAGAAGGGATGCGCACGATGTACGTGGATGGGCTGCTCAAGGCGCTGAAAGGCACCACCACGCTGGAGGAAGTCCTGCGCGTGACGCGCGACATCTGAACCCATGCCCGCCTTCCGCTACATCGCATCGGCGTCGCCCGCCAGCACTATCGAGGGACGCATGGAGGCGCCCACCCGTGCAGCGGTGGTGGATCGTCTGCATGCGCTCGGCCAGGTGCCGATCCGGATCGAGGAAATCGGCACCACGACTCTCTCGCGGCTGCTGTCGGCCGATCTGTTCGGTGCACGCCGCATCTCGTCGCGCTCATTGGCCCTCCTCACCAGCCAGTTCGGGACCCTCCTGCGCGCCGGGCTGGAGATCGATTCGGCTCTGACCGTGCTGCAGGAGCTGGTGGAAAACAACCAGGCGCGGGAGATCCTGCGCGGGGTCACCGACAAAGTCCGCGGCGGTGCCTCACTGGCCGACGCCATGGCCGCGCAGAAGGATGTTTTCGCACCTTACTATATCAGCATGATCCGGGCCGGCGAGGCTGGCGCGAGCCTCGATGCGGTGCTGGAGAGGCTGGCGGAGTTCCTCGCCAGGTCGCAGGCGACGCGGGAGCATATCAAGTCGGCGATGGTCTATCCGATCCTGGTTGCGCTGACCTGCTGCCTCTCCATCGCGACGCTCGTGTTGTTCGTCGTGCCGCGCTTCAAGCCCCTGTTCGAGCAGAGTGGTGACGCGCTGCCGCTGTCCGCGCGCTATCTGCTGAATGCATCGGATTTTCTCCGCGCCTGGTGGTTCGTCCTGCTGCTGGCGCCGTTTTTGGTCGGCTTCGTAATTCGCTTGCAGTTGCGAAATCCGTCGCGTCGTGCGTGGCGGGACAGATGGGTGCTGAAACTGCCGTTGTTCGGGACCCTGGTCCGCGACATAGAGGTGGCCCGCTTCAGCCGCACCCTGGGAATCCTGCTGAAAAACGGTGTTTCGCTGCTGAGCAGCCTGACCATCACGCGCGAGACGATCCGCAACAAGGTGTTCGTCGATGCGGTCAATTCCGTCATCGATCGTGCCAAGGCGGGCAAGGGTCTCGCCGAACCGATCCGCCAGACCAAGGTCTTTCCCGCACTGGCGGTCCATCTTGTCCGGGTAGGAGAGGAGAGCGGCCGGCAGGAGGACATGCTGCTCAAAATCGCCGACCTGCTTGAAGCAGAGACCCGCAGCCGGATCGACAGACTGCTGACATTGCTGACCCCCGCGGTGACGATCGTGCTGGGGGTGGTGGTCGCAGCGATCATCATGTCGATCCTGACCGCGTTGCTCAGTGTCTATAACCTGACGATGTAAGCAGGCATGGCAGGGCTGGCTGGCAGGGGAACGGCGGGCGAGCGGGGGTCGAATAGCGGGTTTACGTTGCTGGAACTGCTCGTGGCGCTGGCGATCGCCTCGCTGATCATGGCGCTCGTCGTCCCGAATTTGATGCGGGGGCCGGGCCGTCGGGAGCTCGACGCCAGTGTACGCGATGTCGCATCGTCCCTGCGCACCACCCGGGCTTTGGCAATTTCCGTCGATCGCCCGCAAGGTTTCGTGGTGGATGTGGATCACGGCGTCTATGGGCCCGCGGCACGCAGTCCGCTGCATCGGCTGCCGCCGGGGATCGGTATATCGCTTACGACCACCTCCGGGCAGGTGTATGATGCGGCCACCGGGATGGTCCGTTTCTTTCCAGATGGAAGTTCGACAGGCGGAGAGGTGGTCCTCATTGGCGACGGCTTGCGATACCACGTGCTGATCAACTGGTTGGATGGGCAGATAACCATCAGCGAAACCAGCGGCACCGCACAATGAGACTGTCGTCAACCGGGGTGCTGCGCAATCCGTTCCTGGAACACGCTCGCGCCAGGCGATCTTCCGTCGCGAGGTGTACTGGCCGGCGCAGGGGCACCAATCACACAGACGGCTTCACGCTGATCGAGGTGCTGGTTGCTTTTGCGATCGCGGCACTGGTGCTCGGAACCCTGTATCAGATTTCGTCCACCAGCACCCGGGCTGCACTGGCCGCCACCCGTTACAGCGGGGCCGTGCTGGTCGCCGAATCGGCGATCGAGGTGTTCAGTGCGCCCGGCCTGCTCACAACCACGCAGATGCATGGCCGACTGGACAATATCTACACCCGCGACGTCCATGTATGGGTGCGTTCCGACCTGTTGCCCGAAAGCGAGCAGCGTCCGGCTGTCGTTCCATACGAAATCGACGTGACCGTCTCGTGGCAGGATGGATTGCGATCCCATTCGGTTTCGTTGTCTTCCCTGCGCCTTGGTCCGCCCCGATGAGCGGCCGCCGCTCTGTTGCATTGAATGAACGCCAGCGCGGCTTCACGCTTCTTGAATTGCTGATCGCCGTGGTATTGCTGGCGCTGATCACCACCATGCTGCTGGCGGGGCTTGCAACTGGAAACCCAGAACCTGCCTCGCCAGACCGACCGGCTGGATCGTGCCGCCCAGTTGCCGCCAGTTTACGACTTTCTGCGCTCGGAGCTGGCCGATGCACAACCGGTCGTTCCGATCGGTGCGACAAGCCGATCCATCGTGTTCGATGGTGAGCCGGCCGGGGTGCATTTCGTATCCACCGGGCCGCAGAGCGTTCAGATCGGCGGGCTGCAACTGCTCTCCATCACGTTTGCCGGCGGCGCGTTGCGGGTACGCTGGCGCCTTTTCGACGGCACGCTGCCCGACGAAGATCAGCCGGGTCGCGACGTTCTGCTGATGGATCACCTTGCGCGGGCACAGATAAGCTTCTTCGGAATAATACCGCCTGATACGCAGCCGCATTGGTACGATACATGGCACGACATGCCATATCTTCCATCACTCGTGCGGTTTTCTCTGCGGTCGACCGATGGCGTGGACATCCCGGAACTGACCGTGGCACCGCGGCTTTCGGCCGCGGCACCGCCGTCGCAAGGAAACACCGAAACATCCCCCTGATGACCGGGGGTTTTCCGCTTGCAGGATATTGTTCGACTGGTTCGGATGCGATAGATTGGCGTTGCGCGATCCACAGCCGAACAGGGTGGGCGATCGGACCGCCAAGCCGAACCGGAAGCGGTGGGTGCCGAGGGAGGACCGAATGGTCGGTGGCGGATGATTTCGGCTCTGGCCTCCGCCACCGCGGCGCGAAAAGCTTCCTGCGCTGGTGGCTGACGGAACTATCGGAGATGCTGCCGGCATCGCTGCGCCGGGGGGTGTTCCCGCGTGAACGCCTGATCCTGAGCTTTGAGGCAGGTTCGGCGGTTTTTCTAAAGGAAACGCCGTCCGGCCCGACGGAGCTGGCACGCCTGGATCTGGTCAACTCGCCGGACGGGCAGGCGGTCGCTCAGGCAATGCGGCGACGCCATACCGGATATCGCGGCCTGCTGCGGCGTAAAGCGGGGCTTTGCCTTCGGTTGCCGTCCAGTTCGGCATTGCGGGTACGGATGGAACTGCCGGCCGCTGCCAAGGATAATTTGGCAGAGGTCGTTACCTTCGAGATGGACCGCTACACCCCGTTCCGGGTCGATCAGGTTTATTTCGCCTGCGCTCTGGCCGGCGGCGGCCTGAATGGGCAGCAATTGCCCGTGGACGTCACGATCGTGCCCAGGCCGACGGTGGAATCCGCCCTGCAAGCGGCGGCGCAGCTTGGAGTACAACCCGACCAGGTCGATGTTGCCGGACCGTCTCCCGCTGGCCGCCCGTCGGGCTATCTTCGCATCGAGGACACCGAGCCGGAGACGCCAACGGTTCGGCGCGCGGGCGTGCCGGCGCTGGCGATGCTTGCCGCGGGTCTGACGATAGCCGCCGTCGCCATACCGATCGTTTCCATGCAGCACAAGGCCGCGGGATTGAGGGACAGCTTTGCCGTGATAAGGCGGCGGGCGGAGGCGATCGCGGCATTGAAGAAGGAAATCCTGACGCTCCGCACCGAGCAGGACTTCCTGCTTCGCCGCAAGCAGCAGACGATCACGGTCTCCCGCCTGCTCGCCGACGTTACGCGCATACTTCCGGACGATACGTGGCTCACGGATTTCGATATTGCAGGAGATAAGCTGCAGCTCGGCGGTTACGCGCTTTCCGCTTCTTCCCTGGTAAGCCTTTTGGAGCATTCAAGGGGTTTCCAGCACACCTCGTTCCTGTCGCCGGTGACTCAGGATCCGTTGGTTGGAAAGGAGCGCTTCAGTATCTCGACGCAGGTTATCATGGACAGCGGGTCATGATTTCCTCGGTCTCGCGACCCGTGCGGCGCATGCTCGCGGTCGCGATCCTGCTGGCGCTGGTGTTCTGCGTCTGGTCGATCGTCGTCGTTCCGCTGAACGATTATATCAGCGGAACCGAAGCGGACGTTCAGCGACTGCAATCGGCCCTCGGGCACGGCAGCGCCACGGATCAGGAACTTGCCGCGTTGCAGAGACAGGTGGCGGCTCTCCGGCAGCAGCATGACAAGATTGGCGGGCTTATTCTGGGCGTCAACGAGTCGATCGCGACGGCGCAGATGCAGACCAGGGTGAAGGAAGCGGCCGAGGCGGCTGGTGGGGAACTGCAAAGCATCGGCGTCCTGCCGCTTCACGACGAGGGACCCTATCGCCGCATCACGGTCGAAGGGCAGATGATGACGACGCTGCCTGTGGCGCAGCGCGTCGTGTACGAGTTGGAAGCGGCATCGCCTTATTTGTTCTTCGATCGGGTGGAGATCCACTCGCGTCTGTCTACGCTCGATGCCGCGCACGCCGGACAGAACCCGACGCTGGACGTACATTTCGAAGTCTCCGGCTATATGCGGCGCAGCACATGAACCCGTCGCGCACGAGGTCGCGTTCATCGCTGGTGATGGTGGTCGCCCTCGTCTGCTGTGCGATGGCTGTGGTCATTTACGAGGAGGCGAGCGACCTGTCGGAACACCTTGCGGCGCCGGCCGCTCAACTCACCCCGCCAGCGCCGGAGAAAAGCGCGTCTTCCGTACCGGCCAACTTCCAGATGCCTCCCGCCGGAGATTTCGCCGAGGTCCTGGCACGGCCTTTATTCTCCTCCACACGTCGGCCGCAGGCTGAGACGGCACAATCTTCCGCCGCGGTGGCAGCGTCGGCGTCGTTCACGCTGATCGGGACGATCATCTCGCAGCAGGGACATTATGCACTTTTGAAATCAGGCCAGTCCGCCCGCCTGCAGCGCGTCACCGAAGGTCAGGAGATCGAAGGCTGGACCGTCGATCGCATTTTCCTCGACCGGGTCATGCTGCGGAATGCTTCGGGTCAGGCGGAGGTCAAGTTGAAGGATCAGGATCGGGGACCGGCACGGAATCCGGCAATACCGGAGGCTGACACCAGCCCAAAGCAATCCGCTGCGCGTTAGCGCCTAGCGGCTGCGTGGCCCACCCGCCCGGGCTGCCGCGCGGGGTCGGCGCTTCGGTTGCCACGACTCCTTCAGTGCGTCCACCGCTAAAGAGCGCACCACGGTCCCGTCGCGAACGAACATCTCGTGGTTGGCTTCGATCTCGGACGGTTCATAGAGATAGTTGACCATGATGCCCCAGGATTCCCGGATGCCGCGGGGCGACAGGTTGCCGAGCCAATTGATGCGCTCCAGCCGCGCGCCGTTGCCCAGATGGAAGCGGGCGACCGGATCGCCGCCGCGATCAGCGGCCTCCGTCAGGTACGTGGCGCAGAGCCGTAGCAGTGGCATGTGCAGCGGGTCGGCGCGTACCGGGTCGGCCCACCATCCGTCCTCGTGCAACGCCTCCCGCAGCAATCCGGTATCGTCATCGGACCTGCCGTCGCTGAGTGCTGCGCGCTCGGTGTCACTCAACATCCCGTGGCTGGCTCCTTCGGCAGTGAGTTGGCTGTCGAGCCAGCGGTGGAAGCCCGGTACCGGGGATAGCGTGGAGAAGCATGTGAGAGTCCGGCAGTTCGGCAGTGAGTTCCTCCACCACCTGCTTGATGAGGAAGTTGCCGAACGACACGCCGCGCAGCCCGTCCTGGCAGTTGTTGATGGAATAGAAAATTGCGGTATCCGCTCGTGCCGCCGCCGCTGTGCGTTCATCGGTCGCCGGTACCAGCAGCGGCTGGATCGAGGCGGACAGGCCGTTCACCAGCGCTACCTCGACGAAGATCAGCGGCTCTCCTGGCAGGGCGGGATGAAAGAAGCCGAAGCAGCGGCGGTCGGGTGCGAGCCGGCGCCGCAGATCGTCCCAACCCTGGATCTCGTGCACTGCCTCGTAAGCGATCAGCTTTTCGAGTATTGCGGCGGGAGTTTGCCAGTCGATCCGGCGCAGTTGAAGGAAGCCGAGATTGAACCACGACCCGAGCAGATGCCGCATATCGAAGTCCAGCGGTTTCAAGGCCGGCTCCTCGCGCAGCAGGCCGAGCAATTCCTTGCGCATGGCTACAAGAGCGGCGGTACCGCCGAGCGACACATTCATCCGCCGCAGCAGCTCCTGGCGCGGGGGATCGGCTGCGGCGGTCAACTGCGCCGCCTGCTCGGGTGAGGGATCGGCGAGGTAGGCCTCCGCCGCACGGCGGAGTTGATCCGGGTCAGGCGGGAACTCGGTCGCCAGGAACCGATAGAATTCCAAGCGGTCGGCGCCATTGAGGTCGTGCAGCACCGCGTGGAGTTCGCGCGCGACCGCTGCGCCCGATGCCTCGCCGCGCCCCGACAACAGTGCCTGCGCCAGCAGCTGCGCGCGCTGGAGGGGTGGACGCGCTGCGCTCGGCACGGACGCGAACGCGCGCCCCTTGTCGGCGATAGACGACCAGAGGCGTTCGATCCACGCGCGCGAGCCGAAAATCGATGACAAATCCCTGACCGCCGCCATTCAGATCTCCGGAACGTGCTGCTGGCTGTTCCACCATTATGCCACGGCCCCAGCCAGGTGCCAATTGGAATACAATCGGCGCTATTTTGACCACACCGGAGTACAGCAAGCGCTATATGAACTATTGGTAAGTGTCTGTCCGGTAAGTTCGCGAGTTCTTTGAATTTGTTACCGGAAGCCAGCCGAACCCCTTGATCCGACGCGGATTTCCGTGAGTTTATTCGCGGCACCAATTCGCGAGATGCTGAATGTGGACGACCGAGAACCGCGCCCGTTACAACCGCGACAAGCAGCGCTATCCGAGCGACCTGACCGACGAGGAATGGGTGCACGTGGTACCGCTGATCCCACCAGCCAAACACGGCGGGCGCAACCGTCGGGTCGATGAGCGCGAAGTGGTCAACGGCATCATGTATGTGTTGAGCACGGGATGCCAGTGGCGCTATGTCCCCAAGGACCTTCCGCCGAAGAGTACACTGCATGACTATCTGGACCGCTGGAACTACGACGGCACGCTGCAGCGGATCCATCACACGCTGTACGTCAAGTGCCGTGAAAAGCTTGGTCGGGAAGCGAGCCTGACCGCCTGTGTGCTGGACAGCCAAAGCGTGAAAGGCGCTGAAAAAGGGGGGCCCGCATCGACCCGAACGGCTACGATGCTGGCAAGAAGATCAAGGGCAAGAAGCGGCACATCCTGGTCGATACGATCGGCCTCTTGCTGAACGTGGTCGTGCATCCGGCGGACATCCAGGATCGCGACGGTGGCGTTCTGGTGTTCTCCCGCCTGTTCGGGCTGTTCCCGTTCCTGTTGAAGCTGTTCGCCGACGCTGGCTACCAGGGGCGGCAGTTCCGCACCGCGCTGGCGAAGCTGCTTTCACAACTCTCCGTCGAGATCGTGAAGCGCTCGGATCGGGCGCAGGGGTTCGAGGTGCTTCCCAGACGATGGGTGGTCGAGCGGACCTTCGCATGGCTCAATCGCTGCCGCCGCCTGGCCAAGGATTTCGAAAACCTGACCCGCAACGCCGTCGCGTTCATCCACCTCGCCTCGATTCGCCTCATGCTGCGAAAGCTCTGTAATCCCGCGTGAAGTTTCCGGACGGACTCTAAGACCGGCCCGACGAATGCTTCGGTGCCAGTCGTGGGCCACCTGATCAAGCGCCGACTTGGCATCCTTGCGCCCAGCAGCACGGCTGAGATGCCGGTCCCGCTGCCGTTCAGCTAGGCCTGCAACCGCGCGGTCAGGCCATCGGCGCGGTGGCGTTCGCCTGGTGAATCGCCGCTGCATGCACTGCGAACTTGCCAGGCGGGACCTGCTGCAGCAGATGGGAGCGGGATAGCGGCGCATCTATGCGTTATACTCGGCATCCGGCAGTATCAAACAACGGAGGAGCGCATGCCGGCATTCATCTGCACTACCTGCGGGACGCAATATCCGCCGGCGGATAATGCACCGGCCGGCTGCATGATCTGCCAGGATGAGCGGCAATACGTGAACCCGCTCGGGCAGTCATGGACCACGCTCGAGCAGATGGGGCGGGTGCACCGCAATGCGTTCGGTCAGCACGAAGCGGGCCTGATCGGGATCGGCACGGTGCCAGCCTTCGCCATCGGCCAGCGCGCCCTGCTGGTAAAAGCCACCGCCGGCAACGTGCTATGGGACTGTATCAGCTTCATCGACGCGGCAACGATTGAGATCGTGCGGGCGCTGGGCGGTATCGCGGCGATCGCGATCTCGCATCCGCATTACTATGCCGCGATGGTGGAATGGGCGCACGCGTTCGCGGCCCCGATATGGCTGCACGCGGCCGACCAACGATGGGTGATGCGGCCCGACCCGCGGATACGCTGCTGGGACGGCGAAACGCAGGTGATCGCACCAGGTATCACGCTTATCCGCTGCGGCGGGCACTTTGCCGGCGGCACAGTACTGCATTGGGCCGACGGAGCCGACCGCAACGGCGCGCTTCTGTCCGGCGATATCGTGCAGGTCGGGCCCGATAAGAAAGTCAGTTTCATGCGCAGCTACCCAGATCTGATCCCGCTCGACGCCACATCGGTGCAACACATCGCAGACGTGCTGGACCGGTGGCCGTTCGATCCGATCTATGGCGCTTGGTGGGAACGAATCATCGCCACCGGCGGCAAGGCCGCGCTAGCCTACTCCGTGCGGCGCTATATCGAGGGAGTCAGCCGCCCGCCGGCCGATTGAATCAGCCGCGGATACGCTCCACGGTGGCGGTGGTCGAATGGCCGGGCATTAGTTCCGCCAGCATCACCCGCCCGCCCCAGCCCCGCACCAGGTCGGCACCGACCACTTCGTCGATCGCGTAATCGGCGCCCTTCACCAGCACGTCGGGCCTGATCTCGCGCAGGAGTGCCTCGGGGGTGTCTTCGTCGAAAATGCACACCAGATCGACGCAGCCGAGGCTCGCCAGCACGGCGGCTCGGGCAGCCTCCTGCTGCACCGGGCGGCCGTCGCCCTTCAGACGGCGCACACTGGCATCGCTATTCAGTCCCACCACGAGCCTGTCGCACGCGGCGCGCGCCTGCTCCAGCAGGTGCACGTGGCCGGGATGCAGCAGGTCGAAGCAGCCGTTGGTGAAGCCGGTGCGCCAGCCGCGATGGCGCCAGCGTTCCACCTGCTCCGCTGCCTGCTCGCGGGTGACCATCTTGCGGAGCGCTCCGCCGCGGGGCGAGATGGCGGCGAGCAGGTCGACCTGCCGCGCGACGGCGGTGCCGACCTTGCCGACGACGATACCGGCGGCGACGTTGGCCAGGCGGACGGCAACGGGCAGCGGCAGACGCGCCGCCAGCCCGGCTGCCAGCGTTGCGGCAACGGTATCGCCGGCCCCGGAGACGTCGTACACCTCGGCAGCCTCGGCGGGAAAATGCTGTTCCCCGGCGGCATCGACCAGGGTCATGCCGTCTTCGGCGCGAGTTACCAGCACAGCGCCAAAACCGAACCGTTCCCGCAGCGCAGTGGCGGCGGCGACGATCTCGGCTTCGGTCTCCACCGGCATGCCGGTGGCATCGCCCAGTTCGCGACGGTTGGGGGTGATGATGTCGGCCCCGCCGTAGAGCGAGAAGTCCTGTCCTTTCGGATCGACGATCAGCTTGCGCCCGGCGTGGCGGGCAGCGTCGATCAGGCGTGCCGGAAGATCGCCGGCCAGCATGCCTTTGCGGTAGTCGGACAGGATCGTGACGCTGGTCGCCGCCATCGCGTCGCGGGCGATGCGCAGCACGCGATCTGCCAGCCTGGCGCTGATCGGTCCGCACCTGCTCGCGGTCGGCGCGCAGCAGTTGCTGGCCGCTGGAGATGTAGCGGGTCTTGAGCGTGGTCGTCCGGCCGCCTTCCACCAGCAGCCATGGCTCAACATTGGGTTGTCCGCCGATCAGGCCAGTGAGGTCGGAGCCTGTCTGATCGTCGCCGACGACGGAGATGAAGGCGGTTGCGACGCCCAGGGCGGTGAGATTACGCACCACATTGCCGGCGCCCCCCGGCATTTGCAGTTCCCGCTCCTCCGACAGGATCGGCACCGGTGCTTCCGGGCTGATGCGGCTGACCTCCCCATAGACATAGCGGTCGAGCATGGCGTCGCCGATTACCAGCACGCTGGTGTGCCCCAGCTTGCGCACTGCCTCGGCAAGGTCCGGATGCCCCGACGGAAACGGCGGTTCGGCGGCGGGGATCTGATTCATACCGGGTGCCGTAACAGAGCCGACAGCTTGCTTGCAAGCAGCGGCGTGTGGTCAGCGGCTCAGGAAAGCCATGCGGTCAGCTTCCAGGACGGCACAGGTCAGGTTCCCGCCCATCACGGCGCCGGTGTCGATGCCGATCCGGTTGCGCCGAACTTCGGGACGTCCCCGCGGCGTGTGCCCGTGCACCACCACGGAGCCGAAATCCGCCGAGGAGGAGAGGAACGGTTCGCGGATCCACAGCAGGTCGTGCGAGGACTGGCGCTCTAGGGGCAATCCGGGACGCACGCCGGCATGCACGAATAGATATCCGCCCGCCGAATGGCTGACCGCGAGGTTGCGGAGGAAAGCCAGGTGCCGGCGGGCAGGCGGCCGGCCCATTCGGCGGGAGCGGCGGTGCGACGGAATGCCCCAGCTATGCAGGGAGTTGGCGCCCCCATTCATCAGCCAAACGCTGCACCGAAGCATCGGACGGGCGGTCCACCGCCGACAGCATCAGGTCCTCGTGATTGCCCATCAGGTTGATGACCGGCAGGTTAGGGAGACGGCCGTCCGCCAGCCGCTCGATCACGCCGGCGCTGTCCGGTCCCCGGTCCACGTAGTCGCCCATATGGATCAGCAGCGGCTCGGCAACGGGGCGCTCGGCAAGGTCCTGCGGCGATATCCGCATGGATGGCGACGAGCCGGTCAAGGCAGCCATGCACGTCCCCGACGGCGTAGACGCGTATATGCGAAGGCAGCGAGCCGGGCGCCGGCAGGAATTCGAGCATGCAATGACCCTATCGCGCGGACGGATTTAAGGCGAGCGACGGCGTCGATCGGTTGTCGCAGGGAGGGTGAAGTGCTATCTGGCCGATCTGCTGCTGGGGGATAGTTTAGCGGTAGAACTCCCGGCTCTGGACCGGGCAGCCTTGGTTCGAATCCAGGTCCCCCAGCCAAATCTCAGATTGGCCGAAATCCGGCGTGTTTTAGCCCCGAGCTTACAGCGGTTTGGGTTGTCGCTTTCGCCAATATATCAAAAGGTTGGCGTAGATCGGCCGTCAGCTCGCCGTCCTTCCAAGAGCAGTTCGAAACCACGAAGTCGAGCAGGCGCCGCTTTTCGCGTGCCTCCTGCCGATCGAACAGCCGGCGGGCCGATTGCGCGAGTTCGAGAAGGCGGACGCCTTCGTCCATATAGGACCGGTTGGCGTTCTGGTGCCGTTCGATATCCTGCAGGCACCGCGCCTGCTCGTCGCGCCACTGCGCCGCCATACGGTCGAAGAACGCCGCGTCGATCCGGCCATCCAGCTTATCGACATACATCGTGTCGATCCGCCCCTGGAGACGCTTGTATTCGGCCTGGTGGCGTCCGATCGCGGCGTCATGCTCCTGCTTCTCGTCCGCATGGCTGGCCAGCAGCGCGGCGCGCACCCAAGCCAGGACTTCGTCGTCAAAGGCCAGTCGATCGAGGGCACCTGCGAACTGAGCTTCGATCACTTCCTCCCGGACGTAAGGTTCCGGGCATTTCCCCTTGAAACCGGTGCAATGGTAGTAGACGTAACGCTGCTTCTTGATCTCCCCAACCAGAGCGCAACCGCAATGGCCACAGGTAATCAGGCCCGAGAAGGCCAAATCGTGCTTGCTGCGCCTCGTCTTGCGCGCATGGCGGCCCTCCAGCACGTCTTGCACTTCTTCCCAGACCTCCCTCGAAACAATGGCCTCATGGCGCCCGGTGAACCGCCGGCCGTTCCAGTCGAAGTCTCCGGAGTAGAGCCGGTTTCGCAGGATCGTGTGCACTGTGCTGACAGGCACCGGAGCGCCCGACCGGGGATAGCACAAGCCCCAAGCCCGCGCCTCTTTCGCCGCCTCCTTCAGTGACAGCCGGCCGGTGGCATAGGTTTGGAAGAGCTTGGCGACGAATGGGGCAACCACTGGATCGGCGGCGATGATCTTCTTGCCGTCTGGGCCGTTGACGTTGCGGTAGCCGAGCGGTGTCTTGGTTGGCCAGATGCCTTGCTCGGCCTTCTCTTGCATTCCCTTGCGAGCTTCCTCCGACAGGTTGTCGATGTAGTTCTTGGCCATCAGTACCTTGATGCCGTGCATGAACTTTTCCGACGACCGGGAATCCCGCGACAGAACAACGCCTTCTTTGGGGAAATGGATTTCGACCTCAAGCTCGTCGATTGTCACCCAGTCCTTGAGGTTGCGGTAGAGTCGGTCGGTCTTCTCGACAAGCATTACGCGAACGGCGGGATGGGTCCTCAGATAGGCGATCATCTCGCCGAAAGCTGCCCGGCCCGTCTGCTTGGCTGTCTCCACGTCCACATATTCCTGCGTGATCGTGAAATCGTTGGCCGACGCGTATTCCTTCAGCAGCTTGAGCTGCGCCGGGATCGAGAAGCCCTCCTTCTCCTGCTCCTTGGAAGAGACGCGGGCGTAGATCACGGCCTGCTTGCGGGCGGGATCGCAGAATGTGGGCTTCCGGATTTTAGTCATAGTGTTTAGCGTAACCTAAACAACTTGGTATCGCAAGCACCGAATATCGGCAAAATATGGCGCACTGCCCCACTGTTCACCGGATGTTCTGAAACAGAGCGGCGCCGCGAATTAGAGTCAGTCGTTGGCCAGTCGAACGGAGACACGGCTGATAGCAGCGTAAAACCATACGCGTGATGCGGCGACCCCCCAATTCCCATCGCGTTGCTATTCTATGCTTACGGATTCTGCGAGGCTTAGTTCCTGAAGGATTTGTCGCAGCTCGGTCGCGAACCCGCTGGCCGAAGCGGCCGAGACAGTGACCGAGAAGTCCAGTCCAATCTTGAGTTCCGATCCCGATCGTAGTTTCGGCAGGATTTTCGTGCCGAGACGATTCCATACCTCCGGCGGGATGGTCCCTACGATGTGTAGCGTTCGAGTTAAGCGGTGCCTCGGGTATGGGGCCGGGCGTCGGGCCTGGCTCAGGCGTAGGCGTGATGTCTGGTGTTGGTTCCGGCTCTGGAGTTGGAGCGGGTGCAGGCTGTCCCCGCCTTGAGCGCTTCCGCCGTGGCCTTCCGCAGTAAGAACACGCCAGGCTCGAAGGCGACCTCATCTGGGGCGACCATGTCCTTGAACCACACCCGCTCGTAACCACCCTCGGCGCCTTGCCCCGACGCCAAGCCGAAATCGCCGCGCGTGACGAACTCGACAATCTTGGCTTTCAGGGTAGCGTCCGGATCGATCAGGCGCGTCAACGACCCATTGAGAAAACTCTGCCGAAGGCTGGCGAGCGGCCAGGCGCCGGAGTCCTTGAGCGCCGGCGGCCAGTTGCGCTCGATGTAGCCGGCACCGACAGACTCATTGAGAAGCGCTTCGGACTTGAGCGCTGCAATGACGCGCCCGCAGAGCGTCTCGCCGCTCGATGAGTGCCCCGCGCCGAGGTCGATGACCTTGAGACCGTCCGCTTCCTGGCTGTCGGCGATGACCGCAAAGCGGTAGTCGCCCCAGACCTCGTCCTTGGCGAAGCCTTCCGCGTCCTTGACCTTCGACTGGAGGTCCGCCCTGTCATTCCGATCGAACTCGCCGCCGAGCGTGCCCTCGGCGACCTCGCGCGCGACCCGTTTCCACGCGAGCGCCAGCTCTACCTTGTCGCGCAGATCCCGCCCGGACTTCTTGAGGCACCACACGAGCGCGCCCGGATAGAGGCGCGGCGACTTCCCGCGATTCCGGGTCCATTCGGCAATCTGCGTGCGGAGCGAGCCAGCGCCGGACCACTCCGCCTCTGGATCGGCGACAACAAGCGTCAGCCTCGGCCGTGTCGGGAATTTCCGTCGCCATCTTCGGGAACGCGCTCGACCGGAATGCTTGCGCCGCGCCGAAACTCTTCCTCGACGAGCTTGCGCATCGGCAGGCTTGACTTCGGTCTCCTCGTCGAGCGACGCGCGCCGGTCGCTGACAACCTTCTTCATCGTCGGCTGATAGCCAATCCGGAAGCCGTCTGTTCCCACCTTGCGCACGAAATAGGAGCGATCTTCGAGCGCGAACGCAGCGTTGTCGATCGTCGTCGTGTCCAATTCCGGCTCGCCGAGGGCGAAGCGAAGTTCCGGCAGGTGCGCGACCTTGTCGGTCTGCCCGCCGGAGGACTCGAACAGGATCGCCGTGCCGACGCGCCGGTGGATGTCGCGCAGCGGTCCCTTGGTGTCGGCGTCGAGCGCCCTGCTGTGGGCCTGTTCGCCGGCGATGTCGGTGTCGATCGCCGCGATCAGCCGCGACTCGCCGAGTTGGCCCAGCACCACACTGCGGAAACCCGGCTCGGCCAGCGGCGCCGAGCCGAGCGTGATCAACGGTTCGGTGCGCGCCTTCGTGAATGCGTCCTGCGCGGCAAGCGAAATCCATTGCGCCAGCATCGCCAGCGTGCCGCGCGTCTGCTGGTACTGTGGCAGCGACTGCCATTTGCGCTGAAAGACGGAAAGCGTCGCCGGGTGGAACGGGTAGCACGCCTCGAACCGGCGCTGCAGGAACTCGCGCGCCTTGGCCTCGGTCGCCGCGGAGTCCACCGCGGTCCACTCCGGCGGAAGCTGCGCGCGCCGCTCGAAGCACCAGTCGCCGAAGGCTCGGGCGACGTTCTTGCGGATCTTCTCGCTACCGAGATCCTCGAAGAGGCGCCGGCGGACCACCTCGCTAATTTCGGCTTCGTCGTTGGCGATCAGGTCCTTGGCGACGCGGCGCACTACCTTCGAGATTTTGTCCTGCCACTCCTGATCCCACTCGGTCATCTCGACCTGGCTGCGCGGCAAGCTGATAACGCACGCGCCACGTGTCGTGCCGGTCATGGCGACGGTCAGGTTCTGAATGAAAGCGTGGAACGAATCCGCGCTGGCGCGATGGCGATTGAGGAAATTGAGAACCTCGTCGAAGAGCAGCAGCACTGGCGCCTCGAGCCGCCTGAAAGACCCGCGCGATCGCCTCGGTGCCGGGCGGCGTGGTCTTCGCTGCGCCCCCGAGCGCCTCGACGCCCTTGTCGCCGGCGAGCTGGCGCGCGATGTCGATCCAGGAGTCTCGCGGCCCTCGCGTGGGTCCCACGCGTTGCCCACGAACACGGCGACCTTCGCCTTGGGCACGGACGCGATGCCGGCTTCTCGCACGAGATCAGCCACGCCTGGATAACCCGACGCCGCCTCGCCGTTGTTCGCCAGATGGTAGAGCGTGGTGAGCGTATGCGTCTTGCCGCCGCCGAACTGGGTGATGAGCGTGAGCACCGGCGCGGCGTTCTCGGTCTTGCCGGAAAGCCGGCGCGAGCACCATGCCAGCGTGCTCCCGCAACGCCCGGGTGAAGCAGGTGCGCGAGAAGAACTGGTCGGGCTTCCGGTAGTCGTCCGGCGCCGTCCCGGCGACAACCTGTTCGAGCGCGATGGCGAACTCGTCCGGGTTGAACGACCGGCCTTCGCGGACTTCCTTGCGCGGCGTCGCGATCTTATACCACGGCTCCATTCCGCTTCCTCCTATGGTCTCTGCACGCGCGCGAACAGATCGGCGGACGATGACTTCAGTTGCGCCAGATTGGCGTAAGCCACCGGCTCAAAATCGCGATCGGCGCTGTACATCCGATAGCGAATGCCATCCGTCACCAGCACATCGCGTGGCAGTCCCAGCATTTCGACGTAGCGTTTGGCTTGCTCCCGCGCGCCTTCGATGCCGTCGCCGAAACGCTTTGCTTCGATCACAAAGCGGCACGAATTCTGCGGTGCGTGGAAGGATCCGGAACACCGCCACATCGGTATTATGCCATTTAACTGCGATCTGCTCTGCCGGCCATCCGAGGCCGCGCAGCAACGGCACGACGAAATGCACAATCATTCCGTCCTCGCTTCGTCGCTCCCCAAACCGCTCTTGGTTACAATAGAGAGGCCGGAGATCCGTTGCCTGAACAACAAGATTGACGAGTGGTCCCGGTACCTCCGCGAGCGGCGGCTCGGCGGCCGGCAAATCAGGCAACGGTGCCGTCTGCCAGGCAGTCGGCGGCGAGTTCACGAATCGCTCTGCGAAATCCAGGATCTCTTGGTCCCATACGCGGGAGAAGCGCGCCGGATTGCCACCGAACACTGCCCGGCCGAAGCGATGCTCCAGCGGAAGGCGGCACCAACGCACTCTTCTGATGTGTTGGAGTTCCCAGCCGTTGACGTCGTCGAACGCGTGCTCGAATGAATAGGCGGTTGCCACCAGTCCTATGGCGATGATCGTGCGGGTTCCATTGCGCAACACGAACACGTCACCCACCTTTGCCTCGGTCGCAAAGCGTCGAATGTAACTGCCCTCGAACTCCCCGTCCTTACTCTCCGGTGTCCAGAGCCCGGCCCAGCCGGGCCCGAGCAGAGCGACGCTGTACTTCAAGAATGTCTCGGTGTACGACCGCATCGCGTTTCCGGCGGCAATTTGCCATACAGATCGCGACGCTTGGTTGGCGCCCATCCGCTTCCCGCTCATTCTATCGTGGCACTGCGAGTAGCATCGCATCGAGCAGGCGCTTTTCCTCGCTGCCCTTCGGGTATAGCGCCGACAGAGCATTGGCTAGGCGCAGGAAGTCGGGGCTGCGGTCCTGCTCGGCATTCAGCAGTGTGCGCAGGGCATTGGTGCGGCCGCCCGCCTGGAGCAGCATTGCGGCGTGAATACGATCGAGCGTCGTAGCTTCGCGAGCGGCATTCAGGCTCGCATCCGAAATCTCGATGCCCCTGCGACTGCCGTGACCACGCGCCCCGCGTCCGCGAACTATCGGAGCTGCCTCCATATCGGGAAACAGCATTCCCTGAAGCGGGTTGGGGCCAAGCGTTGTTGCTGATTCAAGACGTGCAGCCAACGCCTGCGCACCGTCCTCACCAAAGAGCTGCTTCGCGCGCTCGGCGATCGGCAAGAGACGCACGACACCCTTTTGGGTCTCGATAGTACGGTGTTCCCACTTGGGCAGATCGATGCCGAGCGGCTGGGCAAAGCGACGCACCACATCAAAGACCAAAGTAAATCCCTTGGCCTTGCCATTAGACGCACCCTCTTCTTCCTCGCTGTCGTCAGCTGCTTCGTCCCCGGTTTCCTCTTCCGCGTCCTCGACCACCTCGCCAGTCGTGCTCTGTAACGTCCAGAGGAATAGCGCGGTGAGCCGTGCATCCTCCTCGACGGCACCGATCGCGCCGTTGCGCGCGCGGGCTTCAGCGGTGCCGAGCACCTGTGCAAGCGCACTGCGCCCCACTACCTCCCAAACCTTTTCCAAGGTACTCGGGGAGTCCGACCTCCCGACCCTCGGCGGTCTCGACGTTGGTGTAACGGCTAAAGATTTCGAGCGCTGGCCCGATACAAGCAAAGACAAGGTCGGCGCCACGCACACCTTCGCTCTGCAGGCGCTCCATCCAGTCCCCAACACGATTCGGAAGCTCGCGCAGCAAACCGCCCCAGTCGCCGGTTTGGGCGTCGTCCGGCCGCGGGCGGCAGATAAGGTGCACGCTAGTAGCGAGGGCCGCGGACTCACGGGCACGGGGCCGATGCGCCTGTTCAGTGGCGATCGGCCACGAGGCGGTAATCGTCCAGCCACCGCGAATCAGCCCCGAGAGCAGGGCCTCCCAACCCTCGGTGGTCTTGTGCGCGAAGACCACCGCGCCGATACCATCCTCCCGCAGCACGCGTCGGCCTTCCAAGAAGGCTTTCGCCATCTGCCCCTCGAAAAAGATGCGATCCTTGGTTCGACCGTGGTCCTGCTTCGTCTCGTCCTGGACAATCTCGGCCGACTTTGGCGTCAGCGAGTTTGCGGGGTCGGTGGGATCTCGGAGAACGAGGTTGTCGAAGGACGCCCGCTTAAGCCAGACGAAGAAGAAATCTGACAGATCGGCGTAAGGAACCGCGTCATAGTATGGGGGATCCGTGAACCAGACATTGCAGCTCTCGTAGCGGATACCTGGCTCGCATGCATCGGCCAGTTGCGTTTGTCCAATAGCCCAGTTCGCTCCGATAGCCTCCAGCGTGGCTGCAACGTTTTCGATCACCGTCAGGATGCCGCCGCTCGAACCCGATGTGACGACACCTTCCGCGAATTCCCACCGTGTCGGGATTGCCTGCATGTTGAAGATCTTCCTTGGACATTCGGCCACAGGCTCCCACGGGCAATTGGCGGTCGACAGCTCCGTGAACTTCGACAGAACAAGCGCTATTAAGTTGGTTGCTGGGCTGCTGACCTGCTTATGAATACGATTGATTAACGTAACCAGGGCCACCTTCTGCCGGGCGGTAAAGAGATCGCCCCACTGTCGCATGCCGTACTTTTGCAGACTGAAAGCACGGCCCGCTCCTGACCCCCCGCCGGCAGGCGTTGTTTCGTCCGGGACCGGGCAAAGTCCCTTCTGACCACCACGCCTCCAGTTGGTGATGATCTGCCCGATGAGAGCCTGTGCCGTTAGCACAGCGTCGTAATCGCGCTCTGTCGGCAGCCGATAGTGGCGTCCCGGCTGTCCGGGTCGGAGTGTCACCACTGACAGCATCCGTGCCCCGGCCGTGCGGCGCCCATTTGCGTCAAAAACCACATTTGCCCCGCCGCTCTGCGCAGATAACTGTGCTCGAACACGCCCAGGCGGTAGCACCACGCCACAGCAGATGCAGATCGCCTTCGCGCGCGTTACGGTGCTGCCAGATACGTCTGCTTCTGCTCTCGGCTCGAAGACCTCGAACTCAACCCGCGGGTGACTCTCCCGTAGGGCGTTCGACCCTGTATCGAAGCGCCCGCTTGCGGCTTGCCTTTTTGCAGAGCCACAGCGATCGCATGAGTGGGATTTCTGCGCCACAGTTCGGTGCTTCGCAGCGCACCGTTCGCGCCCAGAGGTAGGCAATCGGAACCGCGCCATCCGGGTCCTTCGGGTAAAGATTGCCAAGCTCCTTCTCTGCCTGCTGTTGAATCTCCGTTCCCACTCGGCGTAGCTCCTCCGCGAGCTCAGGGCCGCGGCGAGGAATGTCTTCTAACACTACCTTGAGGATCAGATATGCGACAGGGTTCAGATCACTTGCGAACGCTTCGCACCCAATACGCAGCGCTTCGAGTGGGATCGAGCCGCCGCCCGCGAAAGGGTCCACCACCAAGGGCGGCTCCTCGCTATGGGCTGCCTTCACCAGCATGCGGCTGACGTCGAGATAGGTTCGGTTCGATGCAAGATCCCAATTGGCGAAATCGGCGATGAAATTGAGCAGCGCCTGACGCAAGCTCCTGTTCGTCGTGCCCGGGTTGCAGCCGGGCACATTCCGTAGATGTTTCCGCGCCAGCGCTTTGAACTCAGTCCGGACAAAGCGGATCGCACGGATCCGGCCAGAGGAGTGCCAAGCAGAATTGCACGACTTGATGCCAGCGGACGTCGCGCCCACCACAAATGCAGCGTGCTGGGTGCCCATGTCGGATCGACTTCTCCCGCGCCGCATGCCGCGACACTTCTGCGATCGGGAAGTCGACCTCGGCGAGGCGCTTACAATCCTTGGGAATCATGGGCTCGTCCCCAGACCGGCATCTGGTATTCGCTAAGTCCCATCGGTTTCGTCATCGCGTTCACCGACAGGTAGTAGTGCGCGATCTTGGTTACTTCGTTCCAGTCGAGGCGTGCGGGGTCATGGACGGGGTCCTGCAGACGGGGTGCCGTATCGCAGTCGGTGACGACGTAGAGCCAGTAGCAATCGCGCCGATCCTCGGCGACACGCCGTTCGTTCGGGGTAAGCAGGACGGTGCCAGTCGAGGCGCCAAGGCCCTTCACCTCGATCAGGCGTAGCTCGCCGGAGGCAAGGTCGAGGCTGGTGATGTCGTAGCCAAGGTTCTTCGCGGAAACGTCGTAGACCTGCCGCCCCTGCGCCCGCTCGTGTCTCCATCACCACGCGCATGGCGGCGGCTTCGGTCTCGAAGTTCGGCTTGAGCCGCCTGATCTCCGGTGCCTCGCGCTCGGGATGCGGGAGGACGAGAACGCTGGCCAGCCGTTCAACAGCCTGCAACGTCAGCGCCCGCTGGCGATCCAGGTCGATCCTGCGACGGTCGCGCCGCGCGAGCAGGTCCGCATGTCGTGTTTCGGCTTGCGCGAGCCGCCCCTCGGCGCCAGGAAGCTTCTGATCGACGTCAGCCGCGGCGCGGCCGATCTCCTCGTCCGCTCGCTGCAGCAGCTCGGTGAGCGACAGTTCGACGTGCGTGCCGACCCGCTCGACCTCGGCGAGGCGATCCTTGCGCGTCTCTTCGAGAAAGGGTGCCAACGCATGCTCGTGGAGCCAACTCGTCGCCTCGGGATTGGCAGCAATCGGCGGCATGTCGGCCGGCGCATCCGCGGGCACGAAATTTCCGAGCACGCTCGGTTCCTGTAGCCGAGGCGCGCCATGCTCGGCGATTTCCACCGCGAAGAGCCGCTCGTGAATGATGTGCCCGAGCCCGTCCACGACCCGCGCTCGATAGAAGTCGATGCGCGCTGGGCGTTCGTGTTGCAGCGAGTAGAAGGTCGCGCCCTTGGCCAGAACGTCCAGCGCTGTGCCCAGCGTGTGCCGCCGGATCGCCTCGAAGAGCGGATGTCCTGGCGTGACCCATTCCAGCTTCCCGGTCTCGGCCGTATCGCGATCGGTGGAGCACCGCGGATAGCGGTCCGCGAGGGCCGGAAGCTTCCAGTCCGCCTCCTTCTCGTAGCGGCGCAGCACCGAACGGCGTCCGCGCCGGCTCGAAAGCGTGCGCCAGGCTTGGCACGGGTTTGAGGGTGAACGGCACGAAATCGGCCGCCTCGCGCAGGAAACGGGCGATCGTCTCCGGCACGACACGCTGCTCCTGCGCCCGCGCGCGCCGCTCGATCAGCATTTCGAGATTGAGCTTCTTGCTCGCAAGCCCTTCAAGGGCGTTCTGGCAGATGGCGCGGAATTGGTTCTCGTCGACGTTGCGCAGCAGGCGCTCTTCGAGGTCCGCATCGCCGAGGCGGCCGGCGTAGTAGTCGCGCAGCACGCGTTCGATTTGGGCCGCGGGCAGGACCTCGCCCACCACATTGAAGACCGCGTCGTCCTCCAGCGCGTCGCGGATTTCCTGCAGCTTCTCAAGCAGCCGCTGCAGCACCCGCCCCTCGATGGTGTTGGTCGCGACGAAGTTGAAGATCAGGCAGTCCTTGCGCTGGCCGTAGCGATGGATGCGCCCCATCCGCTGCTCCAGGCGGTTCGGGTTCCACGGGATGTCGTAGTTGAAGAGGATGTTGCAGACCTGAAGGTTGATGCCTTCGCCGGCGGCCTCGGTGGCGACCAGGATCTGGATCGCGCCTTCGCGGAATTGCTGCTCGGCATGCAGGCGCGTGCCCGGCTCGTCGCGCGAGCCCGATTTCATGCCGCCGTGGATGCAGCCGACCTGAAAGCCCCACGGCTTTCAGTCGACCGACGAGATAGTCCAGCGTGTCCTTGAACTCGGTGAAGAGCAGCAAGCGCTGGTCGGGATGGTCGAAGAAGCCTTCCTTCTGAAGCAGCTCCTTGAGCTTCGAGAGCTTCGCCTCGACGCCGGCTTCCTCGACCGCTTGGGCCTGCGCGGCGAGGCGGCGGAGTTCCTCAATCTCCTGCCGCACCTGATCAGCGCTGCCCGCAAGCGTGATCGCTTCGAGCATCGCCTCCAGCCGCTCGCGTTCGCTCTCCTCCATCTCCTCCAGCTCTTCCGGATCGGGGAGGTCCGGGGGCGCATGGCGGGCGATATCCTGAGCGCGCTTGAGGCCTTCTTCCAGCCGGCGGGCGCGATTCTCAAGCGAACGGCGCATGGCATGACGTGCTCGACGCAAGCCGGCGCTGATAAAGCGACATCAGGAAGCCGACCGCGCGCGCGCGCGGGTCCTCGCCCTCGGCCGCGGCGCGGGCGCTCTCCCGCTTCACGAAGCGCGTGACGTCGCGGTAGAGGTCGAACTCGGCGCCGTCGATCTGGAAATCGACCGTGTGTGGGATGCGCTTGGTGAAGATCGGCTCGGCCGCCCAGGAGCCATCCGGCCGTCGCTCAGGGAAGTAGACCATCGCCTCCTTGGTGCGCCGCAGATAGAACGGCGCGCGCCGGCGGTCCATCGCCTCGCGGATCGACTTCACGTCGGCGTAAGCGTCTGCGTCAAGAGTTGCAGGAACAGGCTGAAGTTCACCGGATCGCCCTTGTGCGGGGTCGCCGTGAGCAGCAGAATGTGATCCGAACTGTCGCGAAGCAGCTCGCCGAGCCGGTAGCGCAGGCTCTTGTGCGATTCGTCGGCTGCCGACATGCGGTGCGCCTCGTCGACGATGACGAGGTCCCAATGAACTTGCCGCAGCCCGGCAAGGATTTCGGATCGCTTCGCCAGATCGAGCGAGGTGATCACCCGGTTGCGTTCCAGCCATTGATTCACGCCGAACTGCTCGCGGATGTCCTGGCCCTTCATCACCAGGAACTTCGCGTCGAACTTTTCCTTCAGTTCGCGCTGCCACTGGAAGGCGAGGTTGGCCGGGCAGACGATCAGGATGCGTTCGGCCAGCCCGCGGAGCTCCAGTTCGCGGATGAGCAGGCCGGACATGATCGTCTTGCCGGCGCCAGCGTCGTCGGCCAGCAGGAACCGCACGCGGGCGAGCTTGAGCAGATAGTCGTAGACCGCCTCCAAGCTGATGCGGCAGCGGGATCAACCCGCGAGATCGAGAGCCCGAAATAGGGGTCGAACTCATAGGCGATGCCGAGCGCG
Source organism: uncultured Pseudomonadota bacterium (assembly GCA_963810715.1). Classification (GTDB taxonomy): domain Bacteria; phylum Pseudomonadota; class Alphaproteobacteria; order Acetobacterales; family Acetobacteraceae; genus DATDIC01. The sequence continues at coordinate 929,024 of CAWEOZ010000013.1, forward strand.
TACGCCTGGAGGCCGAGGCGGAGCAGACGGCCGTCTCCGTCGAAGGAGTGCTGCGGGTCCAGAGCGGTGAGGCGCTCCAGATCGTCCGCAGTCATCGTGACCCTTCGGAACCGCTCGGAGTTCGTCCCCACGAGGCCGAGCGTCCAACTGGACGTGCCATTGACCTGGACGGTCTCCACCCTCATGGGCTCGTTGAAAAGGGAGCCTATTAGGATTTGACCAACCTCCAACGGACGCATCTTGTCGATCATATCGCGCTATCACGTCGCATGGTCATTCCATCGCCTTTGTTGCGGAGGTTCTCGATACCGCGCCATCAGCCGTTCAAAATCCTCCCAGCAGTCACCGCGATGACGAGGCGCCGAATAATAACAGTCAGGAGAGCAAAACCGTATCTTAAAGCTTTTTGCTGTCAGAGTGTCGTCACCCCGATTCTGCCGGAGAGGCAATTATTGATACCAGGCAAGAGGCGGCTTGCCGACCAGCCCGATCCTTAATGATTCCGCACGGGATGTTCGTCCGAAAGGAACCCCCCTTGGTTAAAGGGTCGGCGGCGCCACCATTACCCGGCAGGTGGCAAAACCGGCAGGAACTGTTCCGGCCATTTTGCCGAACGAATCAGCCGGGCACCGTCCCCTGCCGAATGTCCTTGAGGCGCAACAGCATCGCGAGCATGCGTTCCAATTTGCGGTCGAGGTGCACCTCGTAGCGGCCAAGTCGCTCCAGCTTGTCTGGGTCCAGTGCCTCACCGAAGGCCTGCTCACGGATCAGCGGACGATTGGCCAGTTCCTTCTTGCGTCCCTCGAACCACGGCAGCACCTCGCCCTCCAAGAAACGCTGAAGGCCCTTGACATCGGCTGTCGCGGGTTCCTCCTCGTCGTCCAGCTCCTCGGGATTGCGAGCGAGAATATCCGCCCACCAGCCACGCGTGTCCTCCCTCAGCGCGGCGAGCGCTGCTTCATAAGCATCGTTGCGGCGCGACCCGAGCAGGGCGAGGGCGCGGTGCGTCATGGCCTCGTCGTCCCGCATCTCGCGGATGTCCTCCTCGGTGTCGGCAACGGTGGCGCGGATGGCATCGACCATGCGCTCGGACTGGCTAGCGGCACCGAGATGCACCAGCGCCACCTTCGCCGTCTCTCGGTAGGGCGCAAGCGTGCCGTCCAGCCCACGCCGGTGCGCAGCGGCCTCGGCCAGACGCAGTCGGCGCTTGCGCCATATGATGCCGGCCAGTTCCTCGACCAGGTGCTCCTCGGTCGGTCCCTGCGGGGCTTGTTCCGCCACCAGCGCCGCAACGAGGGCGTGATATTCGTCTGGACTCTCCCAAGGCAGCACAGTGTAGCGCGACAGCACCCCGTGGCGCAGCGCGTTGAAGCGGGTGATTTCGGTGCCGCAGGTTTCGGCCGACAAAGCAGGGTTGGTGTCGGTCATCGCCAAAAACTCCTAGGGCGGTTCGGCCTGTTGCGTTTGGGCTTCTCGATCCGCGCCAGCAGGTATGCGACCCGGAGGCTGAAAAGCTTCATCGGCGCGCATCTCCGCCTCGAAGGCGCACTCGCGCAGGCGCTCGTACGTCCGCCGCCACATACCTTTCGGCCTGGGCGGGAATGGCGCGGCCATGCCGGGATCGCCGCTGAGGCGTTGCCTGATCTTGTTGGCAGGGCGCAGCGTTCGGTCCCATGCGCCCTCGCCTTGGCTGGCGTGGGCGAGGTGATAGCAATGCCGGCACAGGAAGTAGCGCCCCGGCCCATGCAGCTTGGCGACGCGCCGTCCACAGGCGATTCCGTTCACCACGCCGGGGCAGATAAAATAGGGCCGCGCGCCACCGAAGCGGCAGACGACGCGGATAATGGATACAGATCTCGGCCACGTCCTCCCACTCGCCACCGCCGAGGCGCACTCGGTAGGTAAGGTGCAGCCGGTCATGCTCCGCGCGAAGCCTGATCGAGGCGATTTTCTCGCCGTCGCAGGTCCATTGCCAGCCGCCCATCCAGCCGGCGCGCAGGCAGCCTTCGCGGTGCAGCCGGTTTATGTCGAGAGATCGGCAGGCTTCCACCGTGGTCCGACCTGATCCGCTTCGCCGCCCTGATCCGAAGCCTCCCATCATGCGACTCCGTTTTTCCGAAATCGTCTGGAAATCTAAGCGGCGGCAGTCCGCCCATAGCCTTGGGACGACGACGGCCTCGGCTTTGCGTCTCGCGAGCCAGGTAGGCCAATACCGGAAACGCAACCAGGCATGGCGAGCCGGCTCGACGCCGTGCGGCAGCAATGCATTGCGGCCCGAGTGGAGGCGGAAGTATTCGGGTTGACGTCGGATCCGGAGTTCGCGCCCGTCCGGTAGTTCCATGGTTTGTTTCAGCCTTCCCACTCTGGGTGACACTGTCTATTGCGGGCCCTGCCCACGGGAAAACAGGATCGCGCGCGCGTAGAACCTCTACAGAAACCATGGAAACCATGGAAACCATGGTCCGGCCTACGCCGTCTGGACATAATAGCGCATCGCGCCTTTCGGTCCGCCGTTCGGGTCCGGCTGGCTTTTCAGCACGAGCGTCCGTGCGCCATATCGGACAGGGTCGCCGACATATCGCTTCAGTCGCTTGCCAATAGCTTTGGCCGTCACGGTGTGACCTGGCGGCAGGTTAGGAAACAAGAACTCTCGGATTGTCTGTGCGGCTTGTTTCTCTGCCTCCGTCCGGTAGTCGGATTGGTCATTGATCACCCGCCCGACATCGTTTGAGTGGAATATCCGGCAGTCTGGCCATTTGCCGGCAAGCGCGTCGAGCACATCCGCGAGCGACGCGGTTTCCTCGTCATCCTGCTCTTGCTCGAGGAAAAGATCCCGGAACCGAACCAGCTTCGGGGTTGTTGTGCCGGCTGGCATCGCCAGGGCGGCGACGTGCTCGACATGTTGCGCGGCTGCGTTCTCGACGGCGGAGCCGACAAGGCGCCACCAGGTTTTGAACCGGGTTTCGGACGCGACGTTGCTGCCCGGCTGGAGTGCGGGGTTACCTAGCAGGATCGTATAGCAGGCGGCGAGGATGCGGCCGCGATTCGCCTCCGTCCATGCGATCGGGTCCGGGCGCATGAAAAGTCGGTTCTCCGGGTCTGCGCGGTCCATCTCCAGCCGGGCTTGCAGCGCGCGGGATGCGAGATCACCACGCGGGCTGATGTTGTTCCCAGTGAAGAACTGGATGGTCGCGGCAGCGGTCGCGACGGTTTCGCTCACACCGAGCCGCCGGTCAGAGTAGAGCGCAGTCGTGCATGCCTTCTCGATATGCGGGCAGCTGATCAGTTCGCCGCGCGGGATGTTATCCCAGACGATCGCGGCCAAAGCTTCCTCAAGTAGGCCAGGAGCGCCTTGCGCCGTTCCTCTTCGTTCGGCGACCATGCGGCGGCCGAAGGGCGAATGCCGGTGACGGCGGTTAGCAGCATGATGATGGTGGTGGTTTTGCCGCCACCGCGCCGGCCAGCAGTGACGAAATAGACGGGTCGTTCGGGAAGCAACGAACGCTCGATGACGGAAAGCGCGGCTGCGATCAGGATTGCCTTTCCGGTATAATCTGTTGCGACGTCGCCCAGCCATTCGTCTGTCAGGAACCGCATCGCCTCAGCAACCGCCGAAGCTGTGCATTGCTCAGCTAGGGGAAGGACGGCGAGCAGTTCCGCCGGCACGCGGAAGACAATGCCGCGCTCGTGATCGAGGCCTCGCCGCCAGAGCATGGAGCCGTCTCCAAGCACGAGCGGAAGAGTTGCAATGGCTCCGACAAGGGGAAGTTTGTCGTCGGTTCGCGTGTGGAAGTGCTTGACGAAGGCTGCACCTAAATGAACGGCGCGATCCTCGCTGACGAACTCCACATGCCGCTCGATCAGCTCGGCGAGCTGCGTTTCCTCGAGCCGACTTAGGAGAGGCTGTTCGGCAGGAGGGAGGCGGGTTTCGTCTGTATCCCCCTCGTTGGCGCCGAGTGGCGTCAAAGCGTGCATGTTCGGCACCCGCCGCACGCGTACTTGCGTCACCGCGCCATCGATGTCGCGCATAGGCGGTTCGGGCTCCGCTGAGCGGCCGAGCACGTCGTTCAGCACCTCCATGACTGGCAGCCAGGGCGCGTCGGGGGCCGGTGCCTCGATCCGCGGGCGTGGGTCGTCACGCTCGGCGGCGCGGCGGTTCCATTCCTCTTCGGTGCGCTTGCGGGCCTGCTCTTGGAAGGCTGCCTTCAATTTGCGCTCGATCGCGCGCCGCCCGACACCCGCTCGCGCAGAGGCCAGGTTGCGCAGGCTTTCCATATCGTCGTCGTCGAGATCGGCGAACAGCGCGAATTGGGCGAGTGTATCTGCGGCTTCCTCATTGGGCGCTTTCAAAATCGCCTCACGCACGCCGGAAGCATCCCACTTCAGTTCGTAAATAGTGCGGCCGTGGGCGAATGAGTGTATCCAAGGCGTGCCATTTGCGCGCCGCATGACTTTCGCTTTGCAGCCGCCGTAGGGCAGCCCTTCGAGCGGGTCCGCCAGCGTAGCGCCATCGTACCGGGCCGGATCGGCGAGCACGTCGCCAACCGTAGTTCCGGCGATGTCTTTGTCATCGAAGGGCAGAACGACGTTGGGCAGGAGGACGCCTTCGCATTGGCGAGTTATGATCTTGAATGCGCGGACCGAGGATATGCCGGCGCGGGCTGATAGCTCCTTAGCTCGCCCGGAGATGAACGCTTCTCGCGCCTTGCAGGAGTTCGGCGCGAGGGCGTGCGCGGCTTGTGCGAGTAGCTTTCTAAGTTCTGCCTGCTCGACGATGCGCAGCGGCCGGCAGGCTGCGACGGTATCAAGGGCCTTCCCATTATGGACAATAGCGCGTCGGCTTTCACGGTCTTGTGCCAGCGGCGGTTCGAGGATGGGTGGGCCTTCGAAGACCAGCCGTTCCGGTGCTCCCACCATGCGGTCAACGATGGAACGCTCGAGCAACTGTCCGCCGGCGCCCACCATCAACCAGCCCAGTCCGGCCAACCAGCAGCGGGTATGCAGGGTCTTCAGAAAGCGCTCGATATCAGCGCCATTCTGCACCAGGACGAACGCGTGCAGCCCATTTGAGCCAGCGAGCCGTTCCCCCGTGTCGATCCGATGCAAGCCGGCACTGGTCGAAGGGCGGATGACGTGCGCGGTGCACGCGAGTTCCGGCAGAATGGACACCATCGCGGGCCAGAACCCGCCTAATTCACTGAGCCGGGCGCTTACCGGCGCTGGCATGCCTTTGCTATCATGGTCCAACAGCGCGAGAGCCAGCGCGTTCGACCTGTAAAGGATCTGCTTCGACATTCGCGCGGTGGTTCCAGGCGCAGCGTGGCCGTTCAGCTGTTCCAGCTTTGCTTTCGTCGTGACCTCGACTTGCGCCGGAAGGTCGGGATGCAGCGCACCGAGGCCGATCGCCTCATGCGGTTGCAATGTTTCGAGCATTCCCGCAAAGGCTTCCAGGCTCCCGAACATGCATCGGCGTGCGCTTCCACGTGACATGACGCACTCGGAACCATCGCTGAGCGGGGTGCCGCCGGGACCGAGCGTGATGCGCTTGGTGAGTGCGCCACCGGCCTTTGCGAAGCGGGTAATCTCGACCGCCCGCCGCCCTTTCTCGTCGCCGAGACCGAGCGCGCGGGCGATCGTCTCAGCGTTCATGCTGCGCCTCGGTCCGGTCGGGGACGCTCGCGGCAATCGGATCGGCCGAGGTCGACCACCCGGCCAGCACAGAGAAGAAGCCGGTCATGTTCGCCGCGATCTGCCGGGCGTCGTCGTGGCTCAGCTCGCGACCGAGGCGCGGCTGCCAGACCTTACGGGTGCGGCCGACCAGATCATCCTCGTCGTTGGCGTGCGATGGTTTCACCGAAGACCTCACGGGCGGTTCCTCGCCGCTCCGTGCTCCTGGCCTCCGGTCTCGGAATCCCACCGATGACGCTGGACCGTGACTTGATCTGCATCTCGGGCGTCCCCATCGCAGGGATCGCCGCCTTCGGCGCCGCGTCAGCGCGGCAGCTCTTCCTCCGGGATCGTGAATTGTGCGACTTGCCGGCCTCGATCACGAGTTCACGGCGATTTCCCTTCCCCATGCCGATCGCAATTGTGCATCGGAAGTAACCATGACGGAGCCCGTCCCGAACGATATGACCTAGGCAATCGAGCGCCGCGCAGAATTGCGGTCCGCCGGACTGGCCGGCACTGCTGGGTCGGTTCGTCATGCATTGTGCAGCAGGGCCTTCATGTCCTTGATGGTTGCGGAGAACGCGAGCGGCGGGACCGTCGCACCCAGACCGTAGAACGCCAGCACGTCGGCTCGGCGCGTCGGCCGATCACGGAAAACGAAGACCTTGCGGCGGCCCTCGGCACGCAGATCAAGGAGGTCATAACCCGTGCAGCGCAGGAAGCAGGCGAGATAGAAGTCGCGTGTTTCGAATGAGGTCGTAGCCGAAGCACCTATAATTCCCTGTCCAGTGGACACTTAACGATCTCCTCAAAAAAAGACCTATGCGCCGAGAACCCGCTGGTGCGGAATCTCGCGGAGCAGCAGGCCGAGTTTCTCCAGACGGATACGCATGGCGATCGGCGAGACAAGGAAATATTTGGCGAGCGGACGGGCGGAATGGTCCAGCAGCTTGTCATCCGCCTCGGAGCAATTGAGTTCGCCGATTCAGGCAGGCCGACGCGTGCGATCTCGACGAAGGGATGGTTGGTCGGGACGCGCGGCCGGAGGACGCGTTTCCTCCGATCCGGGAACATCTCGTCCCAGGCGGCTACGACCAGCTTGCGCGGCATCAGCAGGCAAGAAGCATAGAAATCCGCCTGCCACTCGCCCGGATCCTTGGCTTGGCTTGATCGGCAAACAACGGGGCGCGTTGCTGGCTCGTCGAACAACATCGCCTGTGCCGGATCGGTAGCGAAAAGGTGGCGATGAAGACGCCAGTGGCCGCCGCCTTCGTGCGCCGCTGTAAAACGATACCTGCCTTCCCTCGACGGATTCTCCTCGGGGTCGAGGCTTTCGTCGATCACAATCCGAGCCTCGTCGAAGAATATCGCGCCGAGGATGTCGGGATCAACGCCGAGGCCGAGCGCGGGCACATCGAACAAGCGATGGGTATCATCGAACTCGATTCCGAGCTTCAGGTACTTCTCGACGATATCTTCGATGGGAATCGGTGCGGCGATGATGGTTCTGCGTGTCTGCGCGTATTCGGCGAGCAGGGCTTCCGCATCGCGCTCGATCTGCTCCTCGGAAAGGTAGGGCACTATACTTGGGCACCACGCTGTCATCCTCATCTGCATCGTCGAAAACGCCACTTAAGCCGTTACTTCTGTTTCACCTTCTGTGCGTTGCGAGCCAGCCGGGTGATTTCGTCGGCCGTCATGCCCTTGGTGGTTCGTAGAGCGCCGTCAGTTCCACCGGGCGATGCTTGATGATGTCCGAGATGTCGGAGGACACCCGACCCGCCCGAGCGAGCAGTTCGTCGACGTCGCACTCGATGATCTTGGCGATTGCCCTCACCTTGTCCTCGACGGGCGGCGGGAACTCGTCCCGTTCGACCTTAGACAGGTAAGTCGGGCTTACCCCAATCTTCTTGGACATCTCCCGCAACCCGATCTCCCTGGCTTCCCGCTCTCGACGGATGAATGCGCCAAACTTCTCCCCCTCACCGGTCATGGCTCCCCTTTTTGTCCTCTGTTTAGGAGTCACTATACACCTAGCAGACAATAGCAGTCAAGCCCTGAACGATGCCGCTCGGCGAGCTGTTCGCAACGAACGGGGATTGTGTACAATTCTTGCCTATTGTCGACAAAAGCATTAAGGTGCACACATATCTTCGGGCGGGGGGAAACAGGCTCGGTGAGGACCATCGCAGCATTGGGCGCAGATACTGCACATCCCGCTTCAGAGAACGGGTTGGGGCCCGTGGCTCAAGCTATCATTGATACCGTGGTCGGAGCCGTTTGCACCCAACGGCTGGTACCTGGCGCTAAGATCGGGGAGGCCCGGGTTGCCCAGCTTTTCTCGACCAGCAGAACGGTCGTGCGGCAGGCGCTTCAGCACCTTGCTTTTCTCGGGCTGGTGAGGCTCGAGGCAAACCGCGGCGCGTTCGTAGCGACTGCCACTGTCAAAGAAGCCAACGACCTCTACTCGGCTCGCAGACTAATCGAGGCCGAGACTGCCGCCACACTCGCGCGCGACTGCACCGCCAACGACATGCGGTTGCTTCGGGCCCACATCGACCGCGAGCGGGAGGCCGTGAGGGACGGCAACCGATGGCGCCTCATCCGGCTGCGTAGCGAGTTTCACCTTACAATTGCAAGTCTTGCTGGGAACGCTGTCCTGCACGACCTGCTGGCGCAAATCATCCCACGCACTGCGATGATCGCAGCATTCTACCGCTCCGGCGGCGCCGACTGCAGTCCGACCGATGAGCATTTGCGATTGGTCGAAAGCCTAGCAAAGGGTGATGCGGAAGCATGTGCCCGGCTCATGTGCGACCACCTGAAGCTCGATGAGAGCCGCCTCTGCTTCCCCTCCTCTCCAGCACCACGGCAGATGGACCTGTCGGAGGCGTTGCTCGGACGCACAGCGAAAGAGAGGGGCGGGGCGATCCAATCCTCTGGCCCACGCGCGTCCCTCGCACGGCCCAACAAACCAGACAGCCGGCAGGGGAGAGCGAGCCGATGAGGTCCGACCTTTATGTTCACAATGCCACGGTCGTAACCGAGGCGGGTAGGTTCCAAGGTGGCATCGTCGCCAGCGGGGGTCGCATATCGCAGTTAGTGACCGGCAATCCCGATATCCCGGCCGTGCGGACGGTCGATGCTGCGGGAAGATCGTGCTGCCCGGGATCATTGACGCCCATAACGCACTTCAGTGAACCGGGCCGCGATTTCGAGGGCTACCGGACCGGAAGTATGGCAGCAGCCGCAGGCGGCGTGACGACCATTCTTGACATGCCGCTCAACGATCTGCCGCCCACCACAAGCCGCGAGCGCTTAGAGCGTAAACGCGAAATGGTTAGTCGTCTGTCCGTAATCGATTACGGACTCTGGGGCGGGCTTATCGACAATAATCTCGACGATCTGGAAGGGCTGCACGACGGAGGTGTGATCGCCTTCAAGGCATTTATGCGGACTGTGGCCGACTTCCCCCGCGTCGATGACGGGTTGCTCTACGACGGACTGCTTAAAGTCGCAAAACTGGGCAACGTCGTCGGGGTGCACGCAGAGAACGAGTACGTAACGGCGCACCTTAGGGACAAGCTGCAGTCGCAGGGACGCATCGACCGGCGTGCCTGGAACGATTCGAGGCCACCGGAGCAGGAGATCGAAGCGATCCAGCGGGCGATCTTCTGGGCCGAGGCCGCAGGTGCGCGACTCCATGTGTGCCACATCAGCGTTGCCGAGGCCGTTGCGCTGGTCCAGGCCGCCGTGCAGCGGGGAGGTCGGATCACGGGCGAGACTTGTGCACATTACTTGTTCTTTGACATGGACGACTACTTGGAGGTCGGGCCGCGCTTACGCGCCGCCCCACCCTTACGACGCCGGGCCGATGCCGAGCGCCTCTGGCAATGCGTGCTACAGGGACAGGTCGATATCATCTCTTCCGATCACTCGCCATTCCCGCCAGAGCGTTATGAGAAAGGTCTCGAGAACGTGTGGGAGGGCGGCGGCGGAGTTACGGGCTTGCAGTCGATGCTTCCAGCCGTAATTACCGAGGGCGTTCACAAGAGGGGAATGAAGTGGGAGCTTCTCGCTCGGCTGATGTCCTCCAACCCAGCTCGGGTGTTCGGCATCTACCCACGCAAAGGGGCACTTCTGCCTGGGTCGGACGCCGATCTTACGATCATTGACCCTGCTCCCGAGTGGATCCTCCGCACGGACGACCTTCTCTGGACAGATACAAACAGAGCCCGTATGTCGGGCGGACCTTCAAGGGAATTGTCTCTGAAACAATCGTGCGAGGAGAAACTGTGTATAGGAATGGCGAGATCTTGGCCCAGCCAGGTCATGGCAAACTTGTGGAGCGACAGTGATGGCCCCAATCGTGTACCAGCGCAGCGATCTGCGCCCGCAGGGAGCCTCCCGCCGCAGACCGCGATGATCACCAGCAAAGCAGTGCTCACACCAGAGTACGCCCTTCTCCCTAGCTCGTCCATTACTGACAATGTGCGCAGTGCATTGCCGGGCTGGCGCGGCGCGCGCTGCTGGATACTGGCGTCCCCTGCGATGGGCCACGCTGCCGGATTTGCACAATACCTGATTTTTCTTGCACCCGATGGAAACTGCGAGAAGCCGGAGTTGGAGCAGGGCGTCGAGAGCTTCCTTTTTGTGCTCGATGGCAAGCTGTCAGTCTCGATCTCGGGCGTGGTCCACTTGCTGCGAGCAGGCGGTTTTGCGTTCGTGCCAGCCGGAATGGAATGGTCGCTATGTAATGGCGCGGGCGAGGCCACCAAATTCCTATGGTTGCGCAAGGCCTACGAGCCGCTGGACGCACACTACCCCTCGCCGATCGTGAACCAGGAGCAGGATATGCCGCCGGTCGTCAATCCGACGAGCGAAAGCAAGTGGACGACGCAGCTGATTCCGGTTGACGACCTTGTGTACGACATGAACATGAATATCGTTGGTTTCGGTCCGGGAACCGTTATCTCAGCCGTCGAGATGCATATTATGGAACACGGATTGTACATGCTTCAGGGCAAAGGGGTGTATCTGGTGAATGATCGCTGGCATGAGGTGGAAGCGGGCGATTTCATTTGGATGCGGGCCTTCTGCCCTCAGGCGTTCGTCCAAAGTGGCCGGAGCCGGCACGGTATCTTCTCTACAAGAATGTAAATCGTCAGATCCGGCTCCGAGGTCTCATAGAAGGCACGCAACTCCGATCCGATTGGAACGCCGCCCGGGCAGGCGCTGCGCGCCGGGGCGGCTCAAAACAGCAGAAAAGGGAGGAGAAGAAAGCGCCATGCCGTTCCTGCTCAATCGCCGCACGATGCTCGCCACCGGCTCCGCCGCGGCCTGGGATTGCCCAGCGGCGAGAGCCCAGCCCGGGACGCTGCGGATTGCGATGACCACCGCCGACATCCCGACCATCGGAGGCATCCCGAATAATGGCGCCGAAGGCTACCGCTTCGCCGGAGACCACTACGAGGGCCTAACGAACTGGGATCTCACGTCACCCACCACATCGCGGGTATTGTCCCTGGCCTGGCGACTGCCTGGCAGATCGACAAGAACAATACGAAGCGGTGGATTTTTATTTGCGGGAAGGTGCAAGTTCCACGACGGCACGGCGTTCAATGCTGATGCGGTCGTGTGGAATTCTGCAACGTAGCTACGATCAAAAGGCGCCGCACTACGACGGCGCAGCGGCGCCGATCGTCGCCGGCTACGTGTCAATGGTCGAGAAGGTGGGAGAAGGTCTCGGACGACACAGTCGCCATCTACACCAAATTCCCCTTCAGCGCGTTCCCCTATCTTGCGACCCGAATCCTTATGGTCAGCCCATCGCGGTACGAGAAGGTCGGCCGAAGCTGGGAGGCATTCGCCAAGGCGCCCGTCGGTACCGGTCCGTTCAAATTCTCACGGGTCGTGCCGCGCGAACGCATCGAGCTCATTCGGAACGCCGAGACCGGGACAAGGGGAGGGTGCCGAAGATCGAGACCCTGGTGCTGTGCCGATGCCCGACCCTGCCACCAGGGTGGCGGCCCTCCGGTCCGGGCAGGTTGACTGGATCGAGGCTGTTGCCAGCGGACGCGATCCCAGCCTGCGTGGCGCCGGATTCCAGATCACGCTCCGCAATTATCCGCAGGTTTGGCCTGACCAGCTCAGCGTCTGCCGATATCCTCGCCGTTCCACGACAAGCGGGTGCGCCAAGCTGACGAATTTCGCCGTCGATCGCGATGGTTTGGTCAAGCTTCTCAATGGGACGGCCATCCCGGCCGAAGGCCTCTACCCGAAAGGGGACCCATCGTTCGGGGAATCCGACCATGCGCTATCACTATGACCTAATTGCGCCCAGGAGCTGATGCGGGAGGCGGGGATGGACCGGACCGCCGTCTCAGCGCGAAGGTGATGATCTCCAGTGCCGGCTCCGGGGCAGATGGACCCGTTGCCGATGAACGAGCTGGTGCAACAGAATTTAAGGCAGGCCTGGATCGACGTAGATTTCGACCTCGTCGAGCTCGGAGTGATGTTCCAGGCGACGCGCAGCTTGCCGGATTTACCGCAGTTCTTGCGCGGCGACGTTGTTCTGAACTTCAGCCAAGGCCAACGGACTCCTCAGCGATGTTTCGCTACTTCCACACAGCCAGCTTCTCGCCCAACAACCAAAACTGGAACCACTGGAGCGATCCGAGAACGGACCGCATTCTCAGCGACGCTCTGGCCACTTTCGATGAAAAGGAGCGCATCGCGCTTCAGGCACAGGCGCACGCCATCATAGTGGATGAGGCGCCGTGGACGTTCATTGTGCACGACCTGAACCCGCGAGGTCTGGCACCAAATGTAAAGAACTTCGTCCAGGCGGCGAGCTGGTTCCAGGACTTTACCCAGCTCAGCGTGACCTAGCGACTAAGCTCGCATCCGCACGCAGGAGGGCCGCAGAGATGTTGGTGTTCGCTTTCCGGAGATTACTCCAGGCCGCGCCCATCCTGCTCGGGGTCTCCTTGATTGTGTTCGGGCTGGTCCACCTCCTACCGGGCAACCCAGTCGAGATGATGCTTCCCGCCGAGGCGCCGGCTGCCGTGATCGCCAGAGTGAAGGCCGAGTTCGGCTTCGATGACCCGCTGCCATTGCAGTACTTGAAGTGGCTGATGCAGGTCCTGCAAGGGAACCTGGGGACCTCGGTCAACACGGCCGAACCAATTGCGCCCGATTTGTTCAATGCCCTAGGAAACACGCTTCCGCTTGCTCTTATGGCTATCGCGATCGGGTGCGGGGGGCGGCGTCGGGCTGGGGCTCCTGGCCGCGTTTGGGCGCGGACGTTGGCCAGACAGAGCCTGCCTCTCGTTGGCAACGGCCGGGGTTAAGCATCGCCCACTACTGGTTTGGGATGGTCCTGGTGATCGTCTTCTCCGTGTTCCTCAATTGGTTGCCCGCGCAGGGCCGAGGCGCTAGAGGGCCACCTTGGGACGTCGAGCAGCTGCGATATAATGATCTTGCCCGCCATCACGCTTTCCCTGATCCCGATGGGGACAATTCGCAAGGGTGGTGCGGGCTACGACGCTCGACGTCCTGAGCCGTTATTCGTGGACGCCCTTCGTGCAAAGGGATCTTCGCCGCCGGCGGGTAACCCTGCACGTCGTAAAGAACGCCGCGCCCTCAGTGGTCGCGCTGCTCGGATTGCAGATCGGCTATCTGCTTGGAGGGTCGATCCTGGTCGAGATCCGTCTCTCACCCGCCCGGCTCAGGAAGCTTCCTGAGCCAAGCGATCTTTCGCCATGATATCCCCGTCCTCCAGGCAACCATCCTAGTGCTCGCGGCGATCTTCGTGGTGCTCAATCTTGCGGCGGACATCGTGCAGGCGCTGCTGGATCCGCGGCTGAGGCGGAGGTAGCCCCCCATGTCCGGATCGATGCCCCTCGATCTCGCCCCGACGGCCACGACTGCACAGGTTCCGGGAGGCCCAAAGTTACTGGTCGTCGGTCGGCCGACGGTTGGTGCGGCGATTGGGTCACGCCGGTGGTCGCTGCCTAACTTCTAACTATTATCAGCGGGACCGCTGGCGTCCGTTCGGGCGCCCTGATCACCCGAATTCCGGCAGCATATTCCATCGGCTATCGCCTGTCGGGACCCCGGGCCATTGGCTCGGAAACAGACGAAGACTGGGCGCGACATGTGGACCCGGCTGCTATACGGCGGGCGCCTTTCACTTCTCGCAGGGGTCGCACCCGTGGGAATTGCCCTCGTGGTGGGCGGCTCCCTCGGCATCGTCGCCGGGTACGCGGGAGGGCTCGCAAATACGCTGATTATGCGCACCATGGACACGCTGTATGCGTTTCCCTCAGTGCTCCTTGCGGTCGCGATTTGCGGCATACTGGGTAGCGGGCGACTCTAACTCCTGGTTTTGGCTCTCGCAGCCATTTTCGTCCCACCGATGGTTCGGATTTCGGATGAGCGTGACCGCGCAGGTTCGCGTGATGCCGTTCGTTGAGGCGGCCGGGCAAGCGGTGCAAGCAGCTTTCAGGTGATCCGCTACCACGTCATGAGTAATGCCCTAGGCACGATCCTTGTTTACGCGACCAGCCTTTTCAGCATCTCGATTATCCTTGCGTCAGGCCTGAGCTTTCTCGGTCTGGGAGTTAGCCCTCCAAATCCGGAGTGGGGCCTCATGCTGAACAGCCTGCGACAGGCCATCTATGTGCAGCCGCTCGTCGCCGCGCTGCCAGGCGCGATGATCTTCCTGACATCTATGTGCTTCAACCTGTTAAGCGATGGGCTCCGGAGCGCAATGGATGTCCGGCTCGGGCAATGAGTGGCTGAATGCCAAAGGCCCCGCACTCGGCTGCTGCACCTGAAGATAGCAAGGCCATCATAAAGGCATCCGGCCTCTCGCGCCGGTTCCCGGCCAACACGGGGGTGTTTGGACGTCCCACCGAGTTCGTCCGAGCGGTGGAGGACGTCTCATTCGAAGCGATTGAGGGGGGAGACATTAGCCATCGTGGGGGAGAGCGGACTGCGGCAAGTCCACGACAGGACGTCTACTCATGGGACTGATCGAGCCGGATAACGGCTCCATCGAGTTCGAAGGTAGGCTGGTCGGATCGCCCCAAGGTATTCCGGCAAAGGAATTCCGCAAACATGTCCAAATGGTGTTCCAGGACAGCGCCGGCTCGCTGAACCCGCGGCTACCCGCTGTCGATACGATCGCCTTCGGGCCAAGGGTGCATGGCGTGGGCGCCGCGGAAGCGCGCGCCATGTCGGAGGCTCTCCTTGCTGAGGTTGGATTACCTCCGAGATTCTTCGCGCGAGGTACCCACCGAGCTTTCCGGCGGTCAACGGCAGCGCGTCAACATCGCGCGTGCCCTTGCACTCGAGCCGCAGGTCGTCATTCTGGACGAGGCGGTGTCTGCGCTCGACAAGTCCGTGTCGGCGCAGATCATCAACTTGCTACTGAGGCTCCGCGCCGAGCGAAACTTGACCTATGTCTTTATTTCGCACGACCTCGCCGCTGTTGAGCTTATCAGTGACCGGATCCTCGTCATGTATCTCGGCAAGGTGGTGGAAAGCGGCCCGGCCGCCGAGGTATTTGATGCTCCCCTGCACCCCTATACGCGGGCTCTGCTCGCTTCGAGGCTAAGCATTGACCCCGATCGCAGGGCGAGCGAGGCCCCGACCTCGGGGATCCGCCAAACCCGATCCACCCGCCGACAGGCTGCCGATTCCATCCTCGATGCAAAATGAAGGAGCCGATTTGCTCCGCAACCGAACCAGCACTGCATACGGCAAGGGGTGAAGGGCGAATGGTGGCTTGCCACGCGTATCGGGATGGGATCCGGGCATAGTCAGGCCAGCGGGCTCCCGGGTAACTGGGTCGCACATCTCGATCGAAGTCGAGGCCGTCCGATGGCGCCGCTGACCCTATCAGCGCCTGAAGTCGCGGGGCAGCCTCATTCGCCGGCTGCTGGGAATGCAGCGCCGTCCGTGCTCCGGGTCGAGGATCTGGCGATCCGGTTCGCTAGGCCAGACCAAGATGTGCATGCCGTCCGCGGCGTTAGCTTCGAACTCAAGAAGCGGAGCACGCTGACCCTGCTCGGAGAGTTGGGCTCCGGCAAGTCCGCCCTGCTCCGCTCTCTGACCGGTCTCCTACCCGGCTACGCGAGGGTGACTGGACGTGTGGCTGCCTGGGAGGCACCGCTCGCCGAGTATAGGGCAGAGGAGATTGCCAAGCTGCGTGGAACGTTCTTCGCGATGGTATTCCAAGAGCCGGCGACCGCTTTCGACCCGCTATTCACGATCGGCGAGCAACTCGTGGAGACCGTCGTCGCGCGGGAACGTATGCCGAGGAAGAAGGCAAAGGACCGGGCGCATGAACTGCTCGCGATGGTTACCATTCCCGCACCCGCGCGGTGCCTCGGCGCCTACCCGCACGAGATGTCCGGCGGGATGCTGCAGCGCGCGATGATCGCCATGGCACTCGCCAGCCGACCCTCGGTGTTGCTCGCCGACGAGCCGACGACCGCGTTGGACACGACAGTCCAGATCCAGATCCTGCTGCTGCTTCGGAGGGTCCAGGCCGATTTCGGCATGTCGATGATCTTCGTCACTCACGACATCGGCGTTGCAGCGGAGATCTCTGACGATGTCGCCGTCATGTACGCGGGGGAGTTCGTGGAAACTGGAAGCGTACGCTCGGTAATCCGAACGGCAGGACACCCATACACGCGAGGATTGCTCGCTTCGATGGCACAAGATAAGCCGCGTGGATCCTTGCTGGAAGTTATCCCGGGCAGCGCACTGGACGCGCCCAACCCTGCCAGGGGATGCGCCTTCCAGCCGCGCTGCCGCCAAGCCGAGGCTCGTTGCGCCGTAGGGCCGATCCGCTTTGCCGAGATCGCTTCGGGCCACCTCGCCAGGTGTGTCCGCCATGGCGCGCGCTGCGAGCAGGAAAGTCGTGATGGCCCGCACGACGGATGACCCGTTAGCGGACTGGGCCGGGTACGCGTCTGGCCTGCAGTTTGCTGTGTTGGCTCCTGAGGTTCAGGAACGGGCGGCATGGCTCGTCTTGGATACAACTGGGGCCATCATCGCCGGCATCCCGGAAGCCGCGGCGCGTCAAGCGAGGGCCTGCCTGTCCGGAACGGGCGCTTCAGAACTGGAAACCGCCATCCTCCTTGGGGTGCTGGCGCAAGCTGCCGATCTCGATGAAACGAACCTTGGGGCAGGCTCCCACATCGCTTGCACCGTCGTTCCCGCGGCGATGGCCGCGGCTGCGGCGCATACCTGCACGGGAGCGGCATTCCTGGCAGCCGTCGTTGCCGGCTACGAGCTGGAGGCGGCTGTCGGCAAGGCTCTGGTGCCAGGGCATGGCTCTCGGGGCTGGCACCCGACCGGGTACTCTGGGCGCGTTCGGGTCTGCCGCAGCGGTGGCCCGCGTCCTTGGCCTCGGTCCGGACCAGCTTGTCCAAGCCTTAGCGATCGCGGGTACGCAGGCCGCCGGAACGAAGAGCACGTTCGGTAGCGGCGCGAAGGCGCTCAACGCTGGGAAGGCTGCGGGCAACGGTCTGTTGGTCGGCGCGGCTTGCGGCGGCCGGAATGGCAGGCGGCGGCAACCCCTTCGCTGACGCCCGTGGCTTTCTGTCTGCAGCCGGCTCCCGGCAGCCCGTAATTTCAATTCCGGGAGCGCACGCGATCCTCGACAACTATTTCAAGTTCCTCCCCTGCTGCATCGAGACCCACGCGGCAGTGATGGCGACTGCCGAGTTGGTCAGCAGGGAGGTAAGCCGGGGCCCGTCAGCTCTCGAGATTGCACTGGCTCCAAGCGCGCGGGCGATGGTCGATCGGCCTGCCGTAGCCAATCTCGATGAGGCGCGGTTCTCCGTTCAGTACCGCAATTGCACGGGTGCTGCGTGGCGGGTTGGCCTCGCCGGCTCCCGAGCCATATGATCCCTGCGCGCTACAGTCCATCTGCCCCGTGGCGATCTCCGAGCGACCAATGAACCACCTCGCGGCGGAGGTGACGGCCCACTGGGGCACACTCAGCCGTTTTGCTGACGTGGACCTCGGGCAGCGCTTGCCACTCGAACGTGAGCGGCTCCGCTCCAAGTTCTACGAGCTGACACGCCTAGCCTTCGGGGAGCGAGCGCCGGAGTTGCTTGAAGTTCTTCTTGGAATGGGCACAGCGGCGGACGCGGGCGAAGCGTTGGCCCCAGTGTTGGACGCGGCCCTTATTCGCAGTTAGTAACCACTGGACCTGTCCAGTGACGTGTTGAATGCCGGGATAGTCGCAAGGCGATGAGACGCATGCTGGAATGTGCACTGATCCTCGGTGATTACTGTGACCACGGATCGCGGTAGTTCGGGTCTTGTTTCTGACGTTCCTGAACATAAGCCTCACGATTCTGCAAGTCTTTTTGCTGCATCTGATGCTTGTGCCACTCATGCCCGGCAATGCACCCCCCAATTGCCCCGAGCACCCCGTGATGGGCCATGTGACCCGCCACGGCTCCGCCAACGGCGCCGCGTGAAACAGCCGATTGCATGGGCCGAGGTCGTGGCGGCAGCCAGCCCGAGAACGGTTGCCACGATGATAAGCAGACGTCGCATCGGTGATCCTCCTGCTACTTAGCGTAGGGTTGCTTCTCGAACACCATCACGTCGTTGCCGGTGGACACCAGCCGCAGCACGGCCCCGCCCTTCTCCAACGAGTATTTGTCGGTCTCAACTTGGGCGGCACCATGCTCCTCCGAGACCTTCGACTTCACCGGGGTGAACACGAGCGTGCCGCTTCTTCTGTTGGTCTTCTTCTGTTCGTAGGTCCCCGCAATCTGGGCCACGACCCTGTCGTTATGCACCGTCTCGCTAGTCCAATAGCCGTCTGCCAGCACGTCCATAGCGATGATCACGTTGTCGGGAAGATGGGCTTGCCATTGCCCAGAGATACTTTCATCCGCCTTGCCAGCGTTGGCACGAACGCCGCCGTGGCAGCGAGTAGCAGAGCGCGGCGATACATTTGCGACTCTCCCTGATTTTGTTGGCTCTCAGGATATTCTTTCCGAGCAAACCTCTCAATTGTCAGGTTCATCCGCTGCACATGCATTCAATCGCCCGGGCCGCCACGGGGGATCTACTTTTGCAATCACGGCCACGGTGGAGCGGACACAGCTGACCAGTGGCGTTCTACTCGAGTTCACCGCCCTTCCTACTCCAGCGATTCCAGAAGGAACGGAACTGCTCGGTGATCTCCATCGCTGACGGCAGGTGGCCTTCGCGTTCGTGGAACGCGAGCAGGAATGCAATGTAGGCCTCGCCGAGGCCGGTGGTAAGGGCGGCGGCGACGCCGCCAGTGACGAGGCTGCCGCCGGGCACAAGCTTCAATAACTGGCCGGCGATGATGCGGCCGGCCGCCGTGGCGGCGACGCACCCGATGACGCTGGAGGCGAGCGGCACGAGCTTGTCGGATGCGCCCTCGATCCCGAAGCGCAGTGAGATGCCGGTGATCATGCCGATCTGGATCGGCACGATGGCGACGGCGTCGGAGAAGGGCAGCGGCACGGTAGCGGCGGTCGCGGCGAGTGCGGCGGAACTCCATATGATCTTGCGCGCGTCTGTGCTTTTCAATTTTAGGTCGATGCGCTGGGCGGCGATGAAGGCGCTGCGCGTTGCCTCCGGGAGCAGGCGCGTGGTGGCGAGAACGAGTTCGTCGAGGCCGGCGGTGCCGTCGAGACCGGGTATAGGTAGAGCCCTTACGGGGATCACCGCGTCGGCCATGGGCGCGAGGTGCGCGACTTCCTCGGCGAATTCGGGGAACATGCCGTGCTTGGTCAGCACGACGATGACGGGGATGCCAGTGCTCTTCAGCAGCTCGACCAGGCGTTGCTCGGCCGTTTCGAAGCGCAGTGCGGGTTCCTGCACGCAGACCCAGCCGATATGGATGTGCTTCGTCGGGTTGCGGTCGCTGCGGCCGTTCTCAACTTCGGTCTTCAGGGCGGCCCAGGTTTCCTCGTAGGCGGCGGTTTCGAGACCCTTGGTGTCAAGAATGCGCAGCGGGTGATTGTCGTGTTTGTACCAGACAGCGTGCCGGGTGACGGGGCGGCCCATGGCGGTGCGGGCGAAGTCGGCGCCGAAGACGACGTTGACGAGCGTCGATTTGCCGACGCCGGTGCGGCCGGCGACGATGATGTTGATCTTGCCTAGCTTGGTGCGCTGCTTTGCCAATGCCTCATCGACCAGCGCGGTCAGCCGGTCCCAATCCACTGCCATGGCGGCGGTGGCCGCGCCCCCGAGTATCCGCTCCTGCATGCGATCTTTCCGTGCCCGCGCCCGCGGAGCCTACACCGACTGGCGGAAATGCGGCAGCACTACAGGCGCAGAACTCGATCGCCTGCCGCCGGTCCTGCGCTGCGTTCGAGCACGAACTGATCCGACAGGGCGCAGTCGCTCCGCAACAGCGTGGCCCGTAACTCGCGCGCATCAGCAGGGTTGCGCCCGATGTCCGGTCGAAATTTGGGGCTGGTCGATTACGCAATGACATGCTCCTCGTTTACGGCCCGCACGTCCATCTCGTATTCGAGGCCGACGATTGGTGGGCGGGCGAAGTGCCAGGTCAGCCCATGCGACGCTGCGCCTCGCGCGACCAGAAGATCGGGAATGAAGCCATGGATCTCGTGCACCGCATAGACTTGGACGGCGGTGGCGGCTTTCCAACTGCCGCCGATCAAGGCCATGCGACGCTCCATCTCCTCGATTACGCGCTCAGCCTTACGGCGCATCCCGGCTGCGCTGGTGTCGCCGTATGCGATCACGCGCTCGGGGTAGGGGCCGGTTCCCTCGGTCGTTTCGCCGGCGCCGGCAGCGACAAAAGTGGGCGGGGCACCCGGCGCCGGCGCAGCATAGCAGAAAGCGTAGAAGCTCGGCTCCCGCGGCGGCGCAATGGGCGGGAAAACATTGCTGCGCGCCACCGGATTGGCGTCGCCCTGCATCACGCCCCAGGCACGCAGCGTCTCGGCATAGCGCAGATTGAAGGCGCGGAATCCCTCCTCGGTGAACTGTGCGGGCGAACGTAGCTCGCAGGCGCAGAGCGACGTAAGCGGACGCCCCCTGTCGCGTAGCCAGGTCGCGATCCGGGTGAAGCCGGCATCGAGCGGGATCGGGGTCTGAAAACGCACCCGCACGATCGCGTGCTCCGGCAGCGCGCGCACACCGCGTGAATATTGAAGCCAGCCGGGCGCCGCAGCATAGCCGCCGGCGGGAGGCAAAATCTCGTCGGTCATCCGGCAGCTCCGAGCCGGAGGAGATCGGCGTCGTGGACGCAGTGTGTCGACCTTAATATCAATACTCGCCGGTGGCCAGAAGCTTGGATCCCGGGCCGTGAAGGATGTCGATCTTTGCCCCGTGCTTATCCGCCATATGAATTGCCCCGACAACGGCCGGTCGTGTTCTCGATACCGGAGCAGGAAAGATAAGAAAGAGCTGGCGCGTGTCTCGGCGATGCCGTTTGATGCCACTTTTCGCCGTCTATAGTAGCCTCAAGATGGCGTTCGAAAACGCAGGACACCGCGGCCGCTGCGCTCCCTGGCGGCCAGCGTCAACCAATGGGAGACACGATCATGCGTCTAGGAGTAATGCTGTTCCTTCGTTCCGCGCAAATAGGCGTCGCACCGCCGCTAGCGCGCATTGCGGAGTTTTCAGCGCTCATTGAGGAGAAGGGCTTTACCGGATTGTGGTTTGCCGATTCCGTCGGGCGCGGTTACGCGACTCTCGATCCGCTTTGCGTGTTGTGCGCGCTGGCCGGGACCCCCGGCCACATTGAGCTGGGAACGGCGATCCTACAGGTGCCTCTGCGCCAGCCGCGCGAGCTTGCCTACCGCATACAGACGGTCAATGCACTTACAGCTGGGCGTCTGCGCCTCGGTGTCGGTGCCGGCTCGACACGGACAGATTTTGAGGCACTCGATGCCGACTACGATACCAGGTTGATGACGCTGCCACGCTCGATTGCGACGATGCAAGCGATGTGGCGTAACGAATTCGGATGGACAGCATGCGCTGATGCCCTGGCCTGGCACCGAAGGTGGGCCTCCCATCTATCTCGGGGCATGGCGCAGTCCAAAATGGATCACGTTTGCCGCACAGCAATGCGATGGCTGGATCGCCTCCGGCCTTTACACCAGCTGGTCGGATCTTGAGACTCGGCATCCATCTCTTCCGCCAGGCTGGCGGCGGACGGGCGATTCTGGCCAAGTGTCCTCCTCGACCTCATCACGAAACAGCCTCCCGATGCGGCGAGGGCTAAGGGCATCTCTCTTGTTTGCTCTCCCGAAGAAGCGCGCGAACGCCTATCGCGCCTCGAACAGCTCGGCATCGACGATGTGCTGGTGATCTGCCCGATTGATCAGCCGCAACAGCTGGAGATCCTGGCGGGAACGCGCATTCACCACCCAGACGGACATTCATCCTGCCTTCATGGTATCGAGCGATAGACCGGGTTGCACCTGTCACGCTCGACGATCGCCAATTGCTCATCTCACTGCATAAATTCTTGCCCGCGTCGACTCTCTTTCAGCAGTGACGCGGAGTAAATCGCGGCCGTTGCACAACCACGGTCGCTTGATTACAATAGTCGTCGTTTCAGCTTAAATGCGCAACGTCGTTTGCTAGGCGAAGTCGTTAGAGGGCACTGGTATGATCATCGCAGAGGAGATTGCCGATTTCTGCTGCCAGGTTGCGACCAAGCCAGTTCCCGCTGCGGTCGAGGAACGAGCCCGCCTCTGCGTTGCCGACCATCTTCATGCCGCTCTGTACGGCGCGCGCAGCGAAACCTGTGAGCGCCTAAGGCGCTATCTCGCCCCGAGCGGCACGCCGCCCAAGCAACCCGCCGCAGAAGCATTGGCGCTCCTACTCGGAGCTGCTTCGACCGTGCACGAGATCGACGACGTGCATCATGACACCTCAATGCACCCTGGATCTGTGATCGTTTCGAGTGCCCTTGGCTGCCTCGACGACGCGCCGGTGTCCGGACACCGTCTCCTCGCGGCGATTGCTGCAGGATATGAGATTGGCATCCGGCTCAGCGTTGCGGCCGGCGAACGCCACTACCACTACTTTCACGCCACAGCGACGTGCGGAACGTTCGCCGCGGCGGCCGTGGCGGCGATCATTTACGGTTTGACAGCGGAGCAGACCGCGCATGCATTGGGAGCAGCCGCGACGTCGGCAAGCGGCATTTGGGAAGACATTACCACCGGCACAGCAACTGGGATGAAGCATCTCCATTCCGGCTTTGCTGCCGAGCGAGGCATCCGGGCGGCAAAACTCGCTGGGCTAGGGTTGCGAGCCGCTCGGCGCAGCATCGAAGGCGAGAAGGGGTTTCTCGCCGCCATGGCACGGCCGGGCGACTTCGCTCCCGGTGAGACCGCGCCCGACGATGTCGCTCTGAATGACATATTGCTGGGCGGCCTCGGCGAGCGCTGGGCGATCCTGCGCAATATCTACAAACGATACCCGTTCTGCCTCGCCTGCTTCCAACCGGTCGAGGGCATCCGGGACATCATGGAGCGCAGCGGCCGCCGGAGCGAGGATATACGCTCGGTGCTTATCGACATGTACCCGCCGAATGCTTGGCTGGTGAAACAATCCGAGCCACACGATCAGCTTCAAGCGAAGTTCAGCGCGCCGTTTGCGGTCGCGTTGGTACCGGCCGGGCTCGATCCGGAGAACGCAGTTCTGCCCAAGGAATGGCTAACCGATGCGGCGGTGCATCGGTGGTATCCTCTGATCCAGGTGCGGGCGAATGATGCGATTCCACGACGTCACGCACGAGTTACGGTCACCTGGCGTGATGGCGCCGAGGAGTGCGCGGACCGGCCGCTCAAGAACCTCGATGGGAGCGAAGTGTGGTCACGCTTCTCGGCGGTGTGCCAGCGGCATGTCGGAGAGTGTTCGGAGCAGCTCGAGAACCTCGTTGCGCGCTGCGCTACTCTCCCGGACACCAAGGAGCTCGCTGCACTGGCGCGGACGGTCGTCGGCATTTAGCGACGCACAGGCGCGGTTCACTCGTCGACGACGAACCGATTGACATGCGGGCGCATCACGACCGTCCCCATTAGTTGACGTTCCGAGCGGATCGATAACAGCGCCTGTAGCACAAGCGCACGCAACAGTTTCGCCAGGGCAATGGATGGCCGGCCTCCGTCGGCATAGATCGCCGCGAACGAGGCCGACAGCCGCTCCAGCGTCGCCTCACCAATTGCCGGATCGCACCCGCCAGGGCCGGTCCGTCAGGGTTTCAGGTACGGAACCTTGGCCGGGTCCACCCCGAAGTATGCAGCAAGAAATTTGGTGCTGAGCTTGTTTAGCGTGCCATCATCCTTCAGCGACTGGATGACCTTGTCGAAGGTCGAACTCGTTAGGCGAGCCCTTCGGATAGACCGCTCCATAGTCCTGGCCGCTATCGAACTGGCCGGTCACGGTCAATTTGCCGTGCGACTGGACCGCCCATACCAGCGCTGTGACAGTATCGTCGGTAACTTGCGTCGATTTGGCCTGCGAGCAGCGCCGCAATCATCCCGGGCGTCGTCGGATAGACCCTGGCCTGCTTCGCCGGCTTCACGACATCCGTGATGAAGCTGGCGCCGGTGGTTCCTTGATGCACCCCGATGAGCAGGTCTTTCGCGTTCACGCTCGGGCTGTCAGCCGGCGATCCCTTCCGCACCAGGAGCGCTATGTCCGAATGGTAGTAGGGGACCGAGAAGTCAACTACCTTCTTCCGCGCCGGCGTGATCGTTGCCTCAGCAAGTGCTAGATCGTAGCCCGTGGTACTCCCGCTGATCAGCTGCGGCCACGAGACGTTCCGGAGAACCACCTTGTCGAGGCCGACCCGATGGGCGATATTCGCAGCCATGCAATACTCGAAGCCGTCCTTGATCGTATCGGGCGCGTTGCCGTTATAAAAGCCGGGCTCGGGAAGCTCGGCCTCGACCGTAAGCTGGCCCGGCACCGCAGGGGTGATGTGATACTCACCCTTAACTTCGGTGACTTGGCAATCACCATAACCTTCGGCGGCGATCGCCGGTGCGGCAAGGCCCAGCAGCAGGACCAGCAGCGCCAGCCCACGCGTCCCGCACGACGGTGCGGTGGATGTTAGAAGCGACCGATTTGGCATTGCGTTTC
This sequence comes from uncultured Pseudomonadota bacterium, assembly GCA_963810715.1. Lineage (GTDB taxonomy): Bacteria > Pseudomonadota > Alphaproteobacteria > Acetobacterales > Acetobacteraceae > DATDIC01. The sequence goes on from CAWEOZ010000013.1 coordinate 953,846, forward strand.
TCCCGATATGAGCAAACCGTCTCTTGCTTTCGTCCGGTTCCCTAACCCCAATTTCTCACCGGATCACGCATCGGGGCTCTGAATCAGCGAAAATCACTCTGACAACAAGGTTTTCGCAGAACGGGCCTCCCCGATACAGACAGACTGTAGCGCACATCTGTTCGGTTTTGCACTAGTCGAAGACCGCGAGTTTGTGGCCGCCTGCTACGTCGGACGATGACCTCGGGTGCCGGGGCATTGCCGCTGGGGGCGGCCGACCAGATGATCAGCTAACCCAGCGGTTTGCAGCCTGTTTCCAGGACGTGCGTAACCCGTTCTTCATTGAGCACAAGTGGCAGCATTAGTTGGCCAGCGGACCATCGGGATCGCGTTGGCCGCCGCATAATAGAACTCCGAGCTACGGCCGCAGTTGGCGCAGTCAGCCGGTACGGGCGGCGATCAGCGCGAGCGCCCGAGCCATTTCGTTGCTCTCGATCATCACCCCTTCGTCGCCTCCGAACCCCGGTTTTGAGACCATGAAGTCGGCTTGACAGGCCAGTGCAAGCTGGGGGGATACGCGAGCCGAATGATCGGTTTCGTTGCCGCTGCCGCCGAGGTAGCAGCCAATCCCCGCCCGCCGGCAACAAAGAGCTGCCTGAACGGTGTTGCCGATGCCGCCGAGATCGGGAATCTTAATCTGGAAGGACCCTGGCCGCGCCAGCGTCGGCGAATTCCCTGATATCATCGAGCGTGTTGCACCACTCGTCGGCTATCAGCGAGATCTCCTGGCCAGCGTTACGAAGCGCCTGACGCAAGGCCCGCAGCGCGGCGATCTGTGCGGCTTTCGACGGCGCCAACACCGGCGCCTCGACTAGGAGGTCCAACGGCGCAACCGAGGCACGGAGCCTTCCCAGATAATCGGTCATGGCGCTGATGTTCATTTCAAACAGCTCGCCAATTGTCCCATAGAAATCAAGATGAATTCGTGGCCGGTAATCCGCGCCGCCGAGCGCACGGATGCGCTCCGCAAGACGCCGCCCGTATTCGATCACCTTGCTGCCGTCGCGGCCGAGATCCCGCTCCGGAACGTGAAACGCGGCGTGCGGCAGAAGTTCCACCCGTTTCATAATCATGCGGTCGATCTGGTCGTAGTCGTGTGTCAGACAGGAGCCGAGCAGCGGCACTGGACGCGACGCAATCACAGTGCCGTAACCCGCCGCTATCACTTCCGCCATCGTCTTTCTGCCGGCGAGAGCGGCGCCATGGAGCAGCGCCTGGCTGAGGCCATAGCGCACGGCGGTATGCAGTGCCGCGCCCTGATGCCGATATTCCTCGATCTCTCGAGCCAGCGGAGTGAATCGGTCGATCTCGCGTCCCCGAAGCAAATCGCGGATCGGGCCCTTAAGCATGGAAAGATGTTGGCTGGCGCGAAATGGGGGGTCTCGGCCCGCAATGCCGGCGAGGACGACATCTACGCAGTCGCCGGTAGCGACCTCCCCGTCATCCAGGATCAGCATCACCGAGATCGCTTCGCCGGGTTGGATGATTTGCGAAAAGCCCGGGGTCAGCGGAGAACCACGATAGGCGAAGCCATCGGCCGACGCGCCGTGCTTGATCGCCGGTAAGTCCTTATTGAAATACCCGGATCGCACGGGCACGGGAAGGAGATCGCGGATTTTCATGTTACCTCCATACCGTAACGGTGTCGCTCCAGTCTAAAGCCTGCCGTCAATTCAGCCAAATTGGTAGCCGCGACGAGGTGGATAGCGGCAAGGAACTTGCGGGCGGGTTTGTCTAGCGGGTGGGGAATCGCCCAGAACTGCTTGACTTTCCCGAAGGAGTTCACACTGGCCGATGGACGATGCTTTCGCATCCTAGTCGTGGTGGATGACTTCAGCCGCGAATGGCTGTGTCTGGCCGCCGATACGTCGATCTCGGGTGCTCGGGCCGCACGCGAATTGGACGCGATCGTCGGCCGTCGCGGCAAGCCTATGCTCTGCGTCAGCGACAACGGCACTGAGCTGACCAGCACGGCGATACTGCGCCGGTGTCAGGAACCGGTCAGGACGTTCCGGACCTTCACCGATGATCTGCATCGTCTGGCGGACTGGTTCGCCGGACGCGGGATAAAGACGGTGGTCATGGAATCGACTGGGGTCAACTGGATTCCGGTATTCGAGATCCTCGAACAGCGCGGGTTCGAAGTGATGGTCGTCAATGCCCGGGACGCGAAGCACGTGCCGGGCCGCAAAACCGATGTCAGCGACGCGGAATGGCTGCAACGGTTGCACGAGTATGGTCTGCTGCGGGCAAGCTTCCGGCCTCAGGCGCAATTGCCGGGCTGCGCGCCTATCTTCGGCAACGTGAACGGCTGCTGGATTACGCGGCGGCGCACATCCAGCACATGCAAAAGGCGCTGATGCAAATGAACCTGCAGCTCCACCATGTCGTCTCCGACATCACCGGCGTGACCGGTATGGCGATCATTCGCGCGATCGTGGCAGGCGAGCGCGACCCGGGTCTGGCCTCGTATCGTGACCGGCGCTGTCATGCGACTGTGGAGACGGTGTGCCAGGCGCTGGTTGGCAACTACCGGGAAGAGCACGTCTTCGCGCTGACCCAGGCAGTGGAGTGATACGACGTCCACCAAACGATAACGGCCTGCGACAGGCAGATCGAGGCGATCTGAAGCGGCTGAGACTGAGCCGCCCAATCGCCGGCGTACAAACTTCCTCCGGCCCGGCAAAGGACCCGCCAGCCGAATGCGCTGACCTTCGACGCACGTGCGGCCCTTCATGCGATCCTCGGGGTGGACCTGACCCAGATTAGCGGCCTTGGACCGTATCTGGCGCTGAAGCTGGTGGGGAATGCGGAACCGACCTGAGGGCCTGGCCGACGGCGAAGCACTTCACTTCATGGCTGGCGCTCGCGCCACACAACAAGATTTCGGGCGGCAGGAGCTGTCGTCGAAAACACGACGCACCGACAACCGGGCCGCGTCCCTGTTACGTCTCGCCGCAGGACACTGTGGGCCGGACCGATACGGCTCTGGGCGCGTTCTATCGGCGGCTGTCGGCGCGGTCGGGAAAGCCAAGGCGATCACTGCCACTGCACGCAAGATCGCGGTTCTGTTCTACAACACGCTGCGGCACGGCATGCCCTACACCGATCCGGGCGCGACATACTACGAAGATCGTTACAGGCAACGTGTCCTGAGCAACCTCCAGCGCCGCGCCAGGGCTCTGGGCTTCGTGCTACGGGAGCTGGAACCAGCTGCCGCCCAGAGCAGTGTTTCTTAGGAAAGCCTGCGCGCCAGCGAGCAGGACCGCGCCGATGTGGCTCGCCGGCGCCAGCAGTGGAAGCAGCGGCAAGGCATGGTTTCCGCCGCGCGCCTGGTGTTCATCGATGAAACCTGGGCCAAAACCAACATGACCCGCATGCACGGCCGCTGCGCCAAAGGTCAGCGGCTGGTCGCCAAGGTCCCGCACGGCCATCGCAGGACGCTGACCTTCGTGGCAGGCCTGCGCTGCGACGGCATCGCCGCGCCCTGCGTGTTCGATGGGCCGATCAATACCGAGAGCTTCCTCGCCTGGGTGGTGCAGTTCCTGGTGCCGAGCTTGCGGCCCGGCGACATCGTGGTGATGGACAATCTGAGCAGCCACAAGGACCCGGCGATACGGCGGGCGATCCGCGATGCCGGGGGCAAGCTGTTCTTCCTGCCCCGATACAGCCCGGACCTGAACCCGATCGAGCAGGCGTTCGCCAAGCTGAAGACCCTGCTGCGCAAGGAAAACGCCCGCAGCTTCGAGCAGGTCGAGACCGCGATCGGCAAGCTTCTCAAACAGCTCACGCCGGCGGAGTGCCGTAACTTCTTCAGCGAAGCGGGATACGCGTCAACCTGAAGCTATCATGTTCTATTGGGTGCGTGAGCTGTCGACACTCGGGCACGAGGTGAGGCTGATCCCGCGCTCCTACGTGAAGCCCTACGTCAAACGCGGTAAGACGGATGCGGCTGATGCGAAGGCGATCTGCGAAGCAGTGTAACGACCAACCATGCGGTTTGTGCCGCTGAAGTCAGCGGAGCAGCGATCAGCGCTGATGCTGCACCGCCCGCGTGATCTGCTGGTCCGGCAGCGAACCATGCTGGTGAATGCTATCCGTGGTCACCTCGCGGAATTCAGCATCAGACTGGCGGACCAATCGCTGGTTCTCGCCAAGGGCGGCTGGCGGCGGGACCCCAATTCGTGCACTTCGTTTATCGGAACCTTGAGCCAGTTGGCCGCCTAATGCGCTTGGGAGGGGGAGGGCACCTCATCGAAACGGACCCGACGGATCGCATCGCTAAGCCGCCAGTTTCAGATCCCGAACACCCTCCAGCACGCCACGTAGCTCCGGGCCGGGGGCGCTGCACAGAGTTCTATACGTGTCCAGGAAGGCCAGCCACTGACACACTTAAATTCCCATTCTTCGGAGACTTTCCGGACGTCGCGAGAATGCCCTCAGTGTGTGGGGCTTTTCGGTCGCGCGTACTCCGGGGTGGTACTCGAGAGACGCGGGACTGCCAAGACCGAGGTCGTCGGGGGCCAGTGTCTCTGAAGCCGGTTGTTGCACTGCCGGCGTGATAATGGGCTATCGGGACTTGTGCCCACCAGAACAGGCGGTCGTTGCGGAACTTTCTGACGGGTCGGGGTCCCTTTGGTTTAGCTTTGCCGATCGTGATGGAGAGCTTCGCGCCGAGCCTGATACCCGGGTAATTGTGAGAGGGGTCCCGAACTCGATCTAATTGAAGCCGAGCAAGGTCATCTGTGAGGGCCAATCCGGAGGCAGCCTGACCATGGCCTCGAGCTTCGAGGCGGTGAGCGTGGGCGGCTGCACTCCGTGCAGGATCGCTCGAGTGATGTCGGGGGCAAGCCATGACAAGCGGAGGAGTTCTCGTTACATATGATGGCCCGACGCTGGCGCGTTCGGCCACCTCGGCAATGCTGGTGCGAGGGGTCCGCAAGAGCTGCTCCTGCAGCTGGTGAGCCCGCACCATCAGTTTGACCAACGCACCATTCGGCTTGGGCGCGCATCCGGCGCCTTCGCCCGCCCGTCGGTGATCAGCGGTCGCGAGACAAAGTAGCGGTAGCGTTTGCCGGCCTTCACCGCATGGGTTGGGCTCATGCGCTTGCCGCAATGATTGAAGATGAGCCCGGCCAGCAAGCAGGCGTGTCTTGCCGAGGGGCGCGCCCGCCGGTCTGCTGCGTTGTCCGCCAATAACGCTTGCGCCCTGTCCCACAGATCGCGATCCACGATCGCCTCGTGCTGGCCGGGGTAGCGCTGGCCCTTGTGACTGATCTCGCCGAGATAGAACCGGTTCTGCAGCAGCAGATAGAGAGCGCCTCGGGTGAAAGCGCTGCCTCCAGCCCGCCGGCCTTCTGCGCTCACCCGCTGCTTGCTGGTGATCCCAGCCTCTGCCAGCTCAGCCGCAAGCAGCCGGTACTGACCTGAGCGCGAGGTAGCGCCGGAATATCTGGCGCACGACGTCCGTCTCGACCTCGTTGATGACCAGCTTGCGGTCGCGCACGTCGTAGCCAAGCGGCAGATTGCCCCCCATCCACATGCCCTTGCGCTTGGAGGCGGCAATCTTGTCGCGGATCCGCTCACCGGCCACCTCACGCTCAAACTGCGCGAACCAGAGCAGCACGTTCAGCGTCAGTCGGCCCATCGAGCTGGTGGTGTTGAACTGCTGGGTGATCGATACGAATGCGACGTTCTGGCGATCGAAGATCTCGATGATCCGCACGAAGTCGGCAAGCGACCGTGTCAGCCGGTCAACCTTGTAGACGATGACCGCATCGACCTTGCGATCCTGAATGTGGGTCAACAGCTGCCTCAGAGCCGACCGTTCCATGGTGCCGCCGGAGAATCCCCCGTCATCGTAGTAGTTCGGCAACGCCACCCAGCCTTCGTGTCGCTGGCTCTTGATGAAGGCCTCGCAGGCTTCGCGCTGCGCATGCAGCGAGTTGAACTCCTGCTCGAGCCCGTCCTCGGAGGACTTGCGGGTGTAGATGGCACAGCGAACGCTTGTGCCCGGCCGCCGGGCTGTATGTGCCTCAGGTCGCGCCATGCGCCCCCCGCTGTTCGGCTATCGTTGCAGACGCCGGGTGCGATGCACGGCGCCGCTTGCGGGTCATGGCGACAGCGAAGAAGCGGGGCCCCGACCAATGGGCACCCGTGATCTCGCGGGCGATCTTGGTGAGCGATCGATATTGCCCGCCCTGGTAGTCGAAGCCGTCCTCGAGCACGACCACGGTGTGGGTTTCCCCGCGCCAGTGTCGCATCAGCCTTACTCCGGGGCGCAGCAGCGGGCGCGCTTCGCGCCGGACGGAATCGCTGGCCGAACCGACAGCCATGTCACCAGCGAGCCCGGCCAGCATGTTCTTGTCCGTTCGGGTCAGACTTCCAAACCGCTGCTCCTGCACCTTATAGGCCACGGCTCGCAGCAGCAGGTCCCGGCTGAGCTGTTCAGGTGCTTCGCTCCGGAAATACCGCTGCCACTCGACGCGAAGTCGGCTCGCCGGTAACCCGGCGAGCCGCTCCAGTTCCCTCTCGACCTCCGCCATCTCAGGCGGCATCGCTCAGGCGGTAGCGACTGGCGCCGCGCTCGTCGCGGCTGCGATCGAGGATGTTGCCTTCCTTGCGCAGGCCGGTCAGTGCGGCCCGGACACTGTGCTCCTGCCACCCGGTGGCGGTCATCAGTTCGGTGAGCATTGCCCCTTCGGGGCGACGAACCAGGTTTTCGATCAGCGCCTTCTTGCTGGTCTTTGCCGTTCGTGTTGCGCCAGAGGAAGCGACGGGTTGTCGTCTGATCCCTGAGGCGTTGACTCAGCATGCTGCCCTTTACGGGGAGAACTATCCAGCCCCCTGGTGTTTGACCCCAGGGCAATCGGGTGAAGGAGTAGGTGACAAACGGATGAAGTGCTGAATCCATGGCAACCCTCGATTCGCTTGCCGGGGGGTCACCATGGAAGAGGCGCCGACGGATTGTGCCGCATGCGACGAAGCGGTGGTTTTTCTGAGCCATTCCAGGGATCTGAAAGACCCCCGCCAGCAAGGCAAGATAACCTACCCGCTCGACGAGATCCTGCTTCTCTGCCGGCTCGCCGTGCTGGCCGGGGCGGAGACCTTTGTCGATATTGCCCTGTTCGGCTGTAAGAAACGCGAGCTTCTCCGCCGCTTCCGCCCGTTCAAGGACGGCACGCCGGCACACGACCATCTCGGCGACATCCTGGCCGTCCTCGACGCCGAGCAATTCCAGAGATGCTTCGTCGCCTGGGTCGCCGGACTGACCGGAACGCCGGAGGGGGTCATTGCCATCGATGGCAAGACCTCGCGGCGGGCCGGCCGAAAGAAGGACGGCAGTCCCGCGATCCACATGGTCGCGGCTTTCGCGGCACGCCAGCGGATCGTGCTAGGCCAGGTCAAGGTCGCGGAAAAGTCCAACGAGATCGGCGCCATCCCCAAGCTGCTGGACATGCTGGCGATCGAGGGAGCGATCGTGACCATCGATGCGATGGGCTGCCAGCGCGACATCGCCCAGACGGTGGTGGACAAGAAAGCCGACTATGTTCTCGCGCTGAAAGCCAATCAGGGCTCGCTGCGCGGGGACGTTGAGCTGTTCGTGGCCGAGCAGAAGGCCGCAAACTTCCAGCACACCACGATCAGCCGGGACCAGACCGTCGATGGCGATCACGGCCGCATCGAGACCAGAACGACCACTGTCATTCACGATGTTGCCTGGCTGCGGCAACGGCACGACTGGCCCGGGCTGAAGGCTGTGGCCATCGTGGAAAGCACGCGCGAGATCGGCGACAAGATCGAGCAGGAGACACGCTTCCACATCACATCCCTGGTGCTGCCGGCAGGTCTGCTGGGGCCGATCATCCGCAGTCACTGGGCAATCGAAAACAGCTTGCACTGGGTCCTGGACATGATCTTCCGCGATGACGAGTGCCGGGTCCGAACCGACCACGCACCGGCCAACTTCGCCACCATCAAGCACATGGCCCACAACCTGATCCGAAAGGCGCCCGGCAAGGCCTCGTTGCGGCTCAAGCGCAAGGCCGCCGGCTGGGATGATGACTTCCTCGCCGAACTCATCGCACCGTAGGGTCCTT
>CAWEOZ010000014.1:0-442500 GCA_963810715.1 uncultured Pseudomonadota bacterium
GTGAAGAGTTTCGGACGCCGCTTGGCGTACGAAAGTCTCCGAGGAACGAACCCGCGGACCGCAGGCGATGGTCTATGGGTATTTCGGTTTTCGGCTGAGCCTGGCGAGGTCACGACCGGGAGTGGGAAACGCGGGACGTGGTGCGATCTGTCGGAATCGTCGCTGCATCGGATGGCTATGCCGGTGGGGATCACCGGCGAGAGGGGGCTTGGAGGCGTCGCTGACGACGGATGGCGCGAACTCGGGCGTTGGCCGCAACGAGGGTGCTGCGGCTGGGAGCTGTGGCAGGCCGTGCCGGGTCACGGCGAATTTTTCCCGGTTGGCGGCGTGCAGTGCGGTGGTGCGCGGGGCTGACGCCAGCGCTCGAACGTCTCGATGATGATCATGTGTCCGCCGCAGCATGGGCACGGCGGACGGGCATCGAGCGGCTCTTGCGGCACGTCATCATCGGGCGGCGGCGCGACGGCGAGTAGTTCGCGGGCGCGTGCGAGGCTGGCCTTGCGCGCCGAACCGGCGAGCAGGCCATAGTGGCGGATGCGGTGGAACCCGCGCGGCAGGACGTGAAGCAGGAAGCGGCGAATGAACTCGTCGGTGCCGAGCGTCATGACCTGCTGGCGGTCCGCGCCATCGCGGCGATAATCCTTGTAGCGGAAGGTGACGCCGGTCTCGTCGAAGGCGAGCAGCCGCCGGTTCGAGATGGCAACCCTGTGGGTATAGCGCGAGAGGTAGGCGAGCACCGCTTCGGGCCCAGCGAAGGGCGGCTTGGCGTAGACTACCCAGCGTTTATTGCGGACCGGCGAGAGGTGCGCAGGAAGGCCCGACGGTCGGCGAGTGGTGCGAGGTCTGCCGAAGAAGGCAAGCCTGCCGGCGTCGTGGAGTGCGATCAGTGCGGTGAGGAACAGGCGGCGGAACAGTTTGCCCAGGACGCGCACCGGCAGGAGGAACGCTGGTCGCGGACGAGATCCAGCGCTGCCATCCAGCGCGATGCCGCCACCCGGCACGATCATGTGCACGTGGGGGTGGTGGGTCAGTGCCGATCCCCAGGTGTGGAGCACGGCGGTGATGCCGATACGCGCGCCCAGGTGTCGAGGATCGGCGGCGATCGTGAGCATCGTCTCGGACGCCGCGTGGAACAGCAGGTCGTAGACCGCGGCCTTGTTGTGGAGCGCGATGTCGGCGACCTCGGTCGGGAGGGTGAAAACGACGTGGAAGTATCCGACCGGCAGCAGGTCGGCCTCGCGCTCGGCCAGCCACGTGCGCGCGGCGGCGCCCTGGCACTTGGGGCAGTGCCGGTTGCGGCAGCTGTTGTAGGCGATCCGCCGGTGGCCGCAGTCCTCGCATGCCTCGACATGACCGCCGAGGGCCGCGGTGCGGCAATGCTCGATCGCCGACATGACCTTGAGCTGATGAAGGCTCAGGTGCCCGGCATGGGCGGCCCGATAAGCGGGGCCGGCGGCACGGAAGATATCGGCGACCTCGAGCGAGGCGCGCACCGCCTCAGCCGGCGGGTGCGATCTCTCCGAGCTTGAACATGCCGAGCTTGTCGAGCGGGCTGGTCACGGTGCGCACCGTTCGGGTCGCAACCTTGGTGTAGAAGGCGGTGTTCTCCAGCTTGGCGTGGCCGAGCAGAACCTGGATGACGCGGATATCGACGCCGTCTTCCAGCAGATGGGTGGCAAAGCTGTGGCGCAGCGTGTGCGGTCCGACCCGCTTGGTGATCTCCGCGGCCTGTGCCGCATCGACGACGATGCGATGGAGTTGCCGGGTGCTGATCGGCTTCATGGCGTGCTGTCCCGGAAACAGCCAACCGTCGCGATGCATCACGCCCTGTTGGTGCCCGACCTTCCACCACTCGCGCAGCAGGGTGAGCAGATCTGCCGGGAGCATGGCATTGCGATACCGGCCACCCCCGGGGGGCTTGCCACGCTCGACCCGGATCAGCATGCGCTCGCTGTCGATATCGGCGACCTTGAGCGCCGCGACCTCGGCCACGCGCAGGCCAGCGCCATAGGCGACCGAGAGAGCCGCCTGATGCTTGAGGCAGGTGGTCGCGTTGAGCAGTCGCGCGACCTCGTCCCGGCTCAGCACCATTGGCAGGTTGCGCGGATACGCCACCCGGATCAGCTTGCGCGTCAGGTCGGGCCGGTCGATGGTGTGCGTGAAGAAGAACCGCAACGCCGAGACGATGCTGTTCATGGTCGGCGTCGGCACGCCGGCATCGCGCTGTTCGATCTGGAAGCGGCGCAGGTCATCCGCCGTCGCCGTATCGGGTGAGCGCCCCAGGAACGTTGCGAAGCGTCCCACGTCCCGAATGTAGTTGCGTTGCGTCTCTCGCGAGAACCGGCGCATGTTCATATCGTCGATCAGACGCTGGCGCAGCGGGCTGATCGCAGCGGTGGGAATGGACTCGTTCATCGGTCGGCTCCTCTCGGTTGAAAGAAGCCGAAACGGTCCGCCCGCCCCGGCACGGGCTCAATCCAGGCACAACAGCCGGGCCTCTACTCCGCCATCAGAACCCGCACCCCTCCCGCGCAGCGGGTTCGTTCTTCGGCCAACTTCGGACTCTGTGACGATGGCGCCTGCGTGCTGCGTTGCGTCGCAACCAAACATCCAACCCCAGACGCCACCCCAACCCCGATCAGCCGCTCCCGCTCCTACCCCTCGAACTCCCCCGGCCGCAGCAGCCGCGCCAGCCGGTCCAGAATCCCGTTCGCCATCCGCGGCTCGTCGCCGGTGAAGAACCCGTGCGCCACGTTCAGATATTCGTTGATCACCACCTTGGCCGGCGGCCCCTCCGCCATCCCCAGCTCCGCCGCACCCGCGCGCATCACCGCACGCAGCACCGGGTCGATGCGCGCCAGCGGCCATTCCGCCGGCAGCGCCTCCACCAGCATGCGGTCGATCGTGTCCTGCTGCGCCACCGCCGCCCGCACGATGCGCGCGAACAGCGGCACCTCGGCCTCCGGCACGCGGCCGTCCTCGAACCCGCCGCTGCCCGGCAGCTCGCCCAGCCGGTGACGGATGAACTCGTCGATCACCGCCTCCGGATTCGTCTGCGCCTGCTCGCTTTGAAACAGCGCCTGCACCGCCGCCACGCGTGAGGCAGTGCGGCCGCGATGCGGCAGCCGGCGCGGGCGTTTGCCCATCAGACAGCGCCCAGGCGGCGCGCCGCGTCAATCTGCAGCAGCGCCGCCGAGGCCGCCTCGGCACCCTTGTTGTGGCCATCGCGACCGGACCGCGCCAGCGCCTGGTCCAGCCGATGCACCGTCAGCACGCCCTGCCCCAGCGCCAGCCCGAACTGCAACGCCACCTGCATCAGACCGCCAATCGTCTCGCGGCAGATGTGATCGTAATGATCGGTCTCCCCGCGCACCACGCATCCCAGCGCCACGAAACCGTCGTACCGGCGGGCACCCCGCAACGCCAGCCGCACCACCTGCGGCAGCTCGAACGCCCCGGCCACATCCAGCATCTCGAACGTCGCGCCCGCCTGCCGCAAAATCCGCTCGCAGCCCGCGGTCAGGCCGTCCACCACTTCGCGATAATAGGGCGCGCGCACCACCAGCAGATGCGGCGGCGGCCCGTCGATCCGCGGCGCAGAGGGCAGCAGGGCATCCTCGGTGCTCACCGTTTCGCGCCGATCGTCTCCGGGATCGGCCGCGTATCCACCACGTTCAGCCCATACCCTTCCAGCCCGATGATCGTGCGCCGGCGATTCGACAGCAAAACCATGTCTTTCACGCCCAGATCGAGCAGGATCTGCGCGCCGATCCCGTAATCGCGCAGCTCCACCTCGGGCCGCGCCGACATCGCCAGTTGCCGCACCCGGTCCGACAGCGCGGTCCTGCGATGATCGCGGATCAGCACCACCGCGCCGCGCCCTTCCTGCCCGATCATGTCCATCGCGTTGTGCACCGAAATCCAGTGCGGACCGCCGGTCATGTCGTCCAGCAGATCCACCGCGTGCATGCGCACCAGCACCGGCTCGGGTCCCGACAGATCACCCTTCACCAGCGCCAGGTGCTCCTGGTACTCGACCGTGTTGGCATACACCACCAGCCGCCACTCGCCCCCGGCGACATGGTTGAACACCCCCTCCTGCACCCGCTTGACCAGCCGCTCGGTGCGCCGCCGGTACGCGATCAGATCGGCGATGGTGCCCAGCTTCAGATTCTGCCGCTGCGCGAACGCCACCAGGTCCGCGCAGCCGGGCCATGGTGCCGTCGTCGTTCATGATCTCGCACACCACCGCCGCCGGATACAGCCCGGCCCGGCGCGCGATATCCACCGACGCCTCGGTGTGCCCGGCGCGCACCAGCGTGCCGCCCTCCCGCGCCACCAGCGGGAACACGTGTCCCGGCGTCACGATATCCTCGCGCCCGCATTCCGGGTTGATCGCCACCGCAATCGTGCGCGCCCGGTCATGCGCGGAAATGCCCGTCGTGACGCCCTCGCGCGCCTCGATCGACACGGTGAACGCAGTCTGGTGTCGCGTACCGTTATGCGCGCTCATCAGCCCGAGACCGAGCTGCTCCACCCGCTGCCGCGTCAGCGCCAGGCAGATCAGCCCACGCGCGTGCCGAGCCATGAAGTTCACCGCCTCCGGCGTGGCGAACTGCGCCGGGTATGACCAGGTCGCCCTCGTTCTCCCGGTCCTCGTCATCGACCAGGATGAACATGCGGCCGTTGCGCGCTTCCTCGATCAGCTCATCCGCGCTGGTGAGGTACTGCGACAGATCGACCGACTTGATCCCGTCCATCAGCGATCCGCTCCCTGCAATTCCATCAGCCGTCCCACGTAGCGCGCCAGCATGTCGATCTCGATATTCACCGGGTCGGCCGGCGTCAGCACCCCGAAGCAGGTCGCCGTCGCGGTGTGCGGGATGATGTTCACGGTAAAGCTCGCCTCGTCCACATCGTTGACGGTCAGCGACACGCCATCCACGGCAACGCTGCCTTTCACCGCGATGAAGCGCGCGAGGTCACGCGACACCCCGAAGCGCCAGCGCGTCGAGCCGTGGTCCGGCTCCGCCGAGATGGCGACGCCCAAGCCATCGACATGCCCGGAAACCAGGTGACCGCCCAGTTCATCGCCCACCCGCAGCGAGCGCTCGAGATTCATGCGCGTCCCCACCAGCCAGCGGCCGAGTGTCGTCTTCGCCAGTGTCTCGGCCGACGCTTCGGCGGTGAACCAGTCCGCTCCCACCTCCACCGCGGTCAGGCAGCAGCCGGAACACGCCACCGACGCGCCCAGCGGAATTGACCCGCCGATGAACTCCGTGCCGGCGGTGATGGTCAGGCGCATGTCGCGTCCCACCCCAATGGGCGACAGCACACGTACGGTCCCGATGGCAGTGACGATCCCGGTGAACATTACAGTGCAACCTTCTCGAACTCAGTCAGCATGTCATCGCCGAGCAGACTTGTGGAGCGGCGGCGGAAGCGGGGCATGTCTGCCAGCCGCACAACCCCGAACGCCTGCACCGCAGGAAATCCGTCCCCGCCGACGACCCCCGGAGCATGAAACCAGGCGATCCGGTCCACCAGCCCCAGCCTAAGCAGCGATGCCGCGAGCCCCGCGCCCCCTTCCACCAGCACCCGCGTCAAGCCCGCCGTTCCCAGATGCCGGAGCCCCTGCACGAGATCGACCCCGACCGCATCGCCCGCCGTTTCGATCAGCCGCACACCGGCAGCGGCAAACCCGCGCCGCCGCTCCGGGTCTGCATTCTCCCGGACCAGCACCCACGTGGGCGCCTCCGCCGCTCCGGTCACCAGCCGTGCCGTCAGCGCCGTACGCAACCGGCTGTCCGCGATCACACGCACGACCGGCGTGGGGCGGAAACCCGTCGATGCGGCAAGTCAGCTCCGGATCGTCGGCCGCCACCGTACCGGCGCCGACCATCACCGCGTCATGCCGGCCACGCAGCGCGTGCGCCGCCCGCCGCGCCGCCGGGCCGGTGATCCAGCGGCTCTCCCCGCCGCCGGTCGCGATCCGCCCGTCCAGCGTGCTGGCAAGCTTCAGCGTGACTAATGGCCGGCCCTCGCGCACTCGCAGCACGAACCCGGCCAACACCTCGTCCGCCTCTCGCTCCAGCACCCGCTCGATAACCTCGATCCCCGCCGCCCGCAGCCGGGCGATCCCGCCGCCATCCACCCGCTTGTCCGGATCCCGCCGGGCAACCACCACCCGCGCCACTCCGGCGGCGATCAGCGCATCGGTGCAGGGCGGCGTGCGGCCCCAGTGGCAGCACGGCTCCAGCGTCACATACACCGTGGCGCCCCGCGCCGCCGCGCCGGCCCGCTCGAGCGCCACCGGCTCGGCATGCGGCCGCCCGCCCGGCGCAGGTCACCGCCCGGCCCAGCACCCGCCCGTCCTTCACCACCACGCAGCCGACCGAGGGATTTGGCCAGCTATTGCCCACACCGCGCCACGCCAGCGCCAATGCCGCGCGCATGTGCGCCGCATCCTGCGGGTCAGGCGCGCCGTTCATCTATCGCGCGTCGCCCAGCGAACCGACGAACTCCTCGAAATCCTTCGCCTCGCGGAAATTCCGGTACACACTGGCGAACCTGACATAAGCAACCGGATCCAGCTCCTTCAGCGTGTCCATCACCAGCTCGCCGATTTGCTTGCTGGGAATGTCGCTCTCGCCCGATGCTTCAAGCTGCCGCACCACCCCGTTCACGATGCGCTCGACCCGCTCCTCCTGGATCGGCCGCTTGCGCAGCGCGATCCGGATCGAGCGCGCAAGCTTGTCGCGGTCGAACGGCACCCGCCGCCCGTCCGACTTCACCACTGTCAGCTCGCGCAACTGCACCCGCTCGATCGTCGTAAAGCGCTGTCCGCAATTGCCGCAGAACCGCCGCCGTCGGATCGCCGCCGAATCTTCGGTCGGACGGCTGTCCTTCACCTGCGTGTCCTCGTGGCCGCAGAACGGGCACCGCATTAGTGCCGGCCCCCTGTGCGGGCAAAGGCCCGGGGCTCCGCCCCGGAACCCCGCCAGAGGGCGCTGCCCTCTGGACTCTCGCCAAGGGCATCGCCCTTGGAACCCGCTACCTGGCCTGGGTGTGGGGGTGGGTGCCGACGGTGCTGTTGGTAAGAGCGAGGTAGGCGCCCACCCCCACACCCAGCCCAAATGGATGGATTGCAAAGGCACAGCCTTTGCCGGGGTCCAGGGGCGGAGCCCCGGCGGGGTTCGGGGCAGCGCCCCGACCTTTCTTGCCTCACCCGACGACCCTCCCCGCATAGATCGGAAACCGTGCGCACAGCGTCTGCACCCGCTTGGCCACCGCCTGCTCGGCGGTTTCGTTCGAACCATCATTGGAGCGGGCCAGCCCTTCGATCACTTCGTCGATCATCAGCCCCACCTCGCGGAATTCCGCCGTCCCGAACCCCCGCGTCGTCGCGGCCGGCGATCCCAGCCGAACCCCGGAGGTCACCGCCGGCTTCTCCGGATCGAACGGGATGGCGTTCTTGTTGGCGGTAATGCCCGCCCGTTCCAGACTGGCCTCCGCTGCCTTGCCGGTCACCCGCTTCGGCCGCAGATCGACCAGCAGCAGGTGGCAATCGGTTCCGCCTGTCACGATCGCCAACCCACGCTCCGCCAGCGTGTCCGCCAGCATCCTTGCGTTCGCCACCACCGCCGCCTGATACGCGCGGAACTCCGGCCGCAGCGCTTCTCCGAACGCCGCCGCCTTACCGGCAATCACATGCATCAGCGGCCCGCCCTGCAAGCCCGGGAACACCGCGCTGTTGATCTTCTTCCCGATCTCCTGGTCGTTGCACAGCACCATCCCGCCCCGCGGCCCGCGCAGCGTCTTGTGCGTGGTCGTGGTCACCACATGCGCGTGCGGCAGCGGGCTGGGGAACACCCCCGCCGCCACCAGCCCGGCAAAATGCGCCATATCCACCATGAAATACGCGCCGACCTCATCGGCCACGCGGCGAATGCGCGCGAAGTCGATCACCCGCGGATACGCGGAGCCCCCGGCAATGATCAGCCTCGGACGTTCGTTGCGCGCCAGCCGCTCCAGCTCCTCGTAATCGAGCAGCCCGTCCTCCCGCCGCACCCCAGTATTGTACCGCGCGGAACCATTTGCCGGACAGGTTCGGCGCCGCCCCATGCGTCAGATGGCCGCCGGCCGCCAGGCTCATGCCCAGGATCGCATCGCCCGGCCGCAACAGCGCCAGCAGCACCGCCTGGTTGGCCTGCGCGCCCGAATGCGGCTGCACATTGGCAAACGCGCAACCGAACAACTGCTTCGCCCGTTCGATCGCCAGCCGCTCGGCCACATCCACGAACCCGCAGCCGCCATAATAGCGCCGCCCCGGATACCCCTCGGCGTATTTGTTGGTCAGCACGCTCCCTTGCGCCTCCAGCACTGCGGCGGAAACGATGTTCTCGCTGGCGATCAGCTCGATCCCGTCCTGCTGACGGTGCAGCTCGGCATCGATCGCCGCCGCCAGTTCCGGATCAGTATCCGACAGGGGGGCAGAAAAGAATCGGGTCGCCACCTGGGTGGGCAGATGCTCGTTCATGATCGCCTTCGGGAAGCGGGATGCGGGCAGGTCTAGCATGTGGGAGTGGGTGAACAAACGCCGGGGCTCCGCCCTTTGCAATCGATCTATTTTGTTTGGGTGTGGCGGTGGGTGCCTTATCTCGCTCTCACCGCCAGGTGTCGTAGGGATCCAGGGGCGGAGCCCCGGTTCGTCATCGACCACGAGACCGGCCCATTGCGAGCACCGAGATCAGCTGATCCCGGTCGATCAGCCGCTTGCTCAGCCGGCGGATCATCAGGTGCTGGAACTCGCGCGCTACCGCGGGATGTTCGTTCTCCAGCCGATTCATGGCCGCGCGTGTCAGCCGCAGAATCCGGCACGCCTGGTCGGCCTTCACGGTGGCAGTGCGGGGAAGCCCGAGCGTAAAGCCGATCTCCCCACCATTGCGCCGGCACCATAGCTCCGCACGCGCGTGTCGCGCCCGCTATCCAGGCGCACCGTGACGCTCGCCCGTCCGCTCTCGATCTGCAGAAGATCATCGGACAACTCGCCCTGATGCAGCAGCACCGGACCCGGCAGCAACGACCTCCGCTTGCAGCACACCGAACAGCAGGGACGCCGCGTCGGGATCGCCGAATTCGGCCCGCAGCAGTTCCTCCACCGATATAGTGCCCGCGCGCGTGTGGCTGAAAAGGATCGTTTCTTCGATCCACTCCAGTGCCTCATCCACGGTTTCAGCGATCCGCATCCGCCCAACAGACGTTGGCGGCAGGTATTCAAGCCGGGCGGCAATCTCTACCGGCAAGGACATCAGCACCAGCTCGATCCGTTCATGCACCGCAATCCGGATGAGCCGCTCAAACTGTACAGCGCCGATCCATCGATCCCGTCAGTATTGGCGAAATCCAGCACCAGATGGCGCGACCGCCCGGGCAGGGCAGCGATCTCGTCCCGTACCGCCGGCACCAGCCGGCTCGCCGTGCCAAAGAATATGAACCCCTGCAGATGCAGCACCGGGATGGACTCCGCACGCCGGTCCAGAATGACCTGCTCGAAATCGGATCGTTCCACATTGCTGCGGGCGATGTCACCGCGATAACCTGCGTGTACCGGCGACGCGCGGCTGTAGATGACGGTGAAGACCACACATCCGCTGACCAGCCCCGTCACCACACCCGCAACCAGACCGAAGCGCGCCGCCACCGCAAGCACCAACAGCACCGTGAACCATTCCGATCGCGTCAGTCGCCGGCGCGAGCGAATGGCCCACTGCTGCAACATTCCCGCGCCGATAAACAGCAGCAAGCCGCCGGCCACCGAGCGCGGCACGAGGCCGAGCAACGCCGGGCGCCACAACGGTATCGCACAGGCGGCGAGGCTGCCGGCAACGCCGGCCCGCCAGCTACGCACCCCATGATTGGCACAGCAGCACCGATCGGGTCACGCTTGTTGTGCCCAGCAGCCCCCCAAATGCCGCCGAAACGATCGCCGCCCCGCCGTTCGCCCGCATATCACGATCGATGTCGATGTCCTGCTCCGTCGCCGCTTCCACACCGGTGATGGAGAGCAGCGCGGAGATCGCGGTCAGCGGTACCAGCGCCAGCAATGTGGTCGCATGGTTGCGCAGAACGGCCCAATCCACCAGCCGGATGTGCTCGCGCGACCACGGCCACGCGAGCAGCAGGTGCGGCGGCAGCGCGAGCAGCCATCCCGCCCGCCGCTGCTCTTCCAGGCTCCATTCCAGCTTCCAGAACACCGCATGATGCAAGGCAACAGTCACCAGGACCATGACGGGTAGGACTGTCGGGCGCTTGCTTACCGATGAAACGGTCAGGGTAGCCGCGGCGAACAGCACGGCCGGTGCTAGCCTGACCATCTGCCCCGCATCGATCGGCGTGAGAGAGGCGGGATGTCCGCTGACGATAACGAAGCCGCCGACCACCAGCGTCCACCCCGTCGCCGCGAGGATTCCGGCGATGACCTGATACGGCACGAGACGCACGATCCGGCCCGCGCGCAGAAGCCCCATTCCCACCAGCGCGCTCCCCGCCATGAGACTGGTCAGCATGATCCCGATGATCAGGGTCGCCGCCAGGGAGGCGCTCCGAGCATCTCGCATCTGCTGGATGATTTCGGCGGACCCGGCTGCCAGAATGGCGATCAGTGGAACTGCGCGATGCGCACGAACATGGGATGTCTCACGCCGTCGAAGGGGTCCAAGGGCAAGCGCTTGGCGTAATTCCAGTAACAGCGCTCCATAGCGCGAACTTACGGCCGGACTCCGACGCAGCTTGGTCTGGTTCGAGTAATCGAGGCCTGAGTTCGAGAGCACTTCCGCCGCGGTCAAACCGCGAGCCTAGGCGTCACGAAGTTCCACCGGTCGACCGTGCGGGGTTCGGCGATAAGCGTCGGCCCAGGCCGCCGAACGCGACATTAAGCGCGGCACGATCGGTCAGCCCCTTGGACAGACTTAGCCGCTCCAGCGCTCGCAGCCAGGTCTCGTAGTAATGCGATCCATCGTCCTCCCCCGCCGCCCGCAGTTCAGCACCCAATGCCTCGGCCCATTCCGTCCAGGTGAAATATCCAGCGTCGCTTAACTGGACGGCAAGCGCGAAGGCCTGAGCCTCCCACGGTTCCGCGAACACCGGTCCGGTCTCGTCGCTCGGCTGGCCCGGGAGCACGGCTGTCTCACGCGGGCTCAAGATAGTCCTCCCACAGGTCGAGAGACACCTGGTCCGCCGGGTTGGCCGCTTCGCCCCACAATTCCCGCGCCGTGAACCGCACTGTGTAGAGGTATTGCGGCGCCTCGCCGGCGCGCCTTGCATTCGAGTCCGGGAAGACATGCGCGCCATGGTCTCGCTCGACCGTACCCACATGCCCGCGGACGTAGCGCGGCAGCCTGGTATGCCCCTCGGGATTGATATTCTTCGCGCGCACCCGATCGCCGCCGGCGAAGCGCGCCTTGGCGGCAACGTCCCGCTGAAACGATCCGCTTGCCGTGATGATGTTCATGACGTTGTCAGCGGTAACCGGGGGTGAGGCCACCGCTGTCCCGGTCGCCTCGTGCCCGCTCACCAGTTCGGGCGCCGTGATGAGCTGTGCGTCGAGCAGCAGGACGATCAACGCGTCCAGCCATTTCTCGAAATACGAATAGCGCAGGTAATCGGCCGGCGGCAGCCGCTCGATCGAATGGCGGAACATGTCGATGTTCCACCGCCGCCAGGCGCCCGCGAGCATGATCATGCCTCGGACCTTGGCTTCCCACTGTGCGTGAAAGACGGGTTCGTTCGCCTCCGGGAGCACGGGCCCAAAGCCGTGCATCCCGCCCATGTCATGCACTCCGTTCATGGCGCGGCCACCTTGGCCGTACCAATCATGGCATCGCGCGTAACCAGTGCGGTCAGCGCGTCCTCGTCCATGCCCTCGGTTCCCACCGGCCGTTCGGGCAGCACCAGGTAACGGAGCTCGGCGGTCGAGTCCCACACCCGCACCGCGACGCCCTCATCCAGGGTCAGGCCGAAATCGCGCAGCACGCCTCGCGGATCGATCACCGCGCGCGACCGGTAGGCCGAGGATTTGTACCAGACCGGCGGCAATCCCAGTACCGATGAAGGGTAGCAGGAACACAGCGTGCAAACGACGAGGTTATGTACGGCGGGGGTGTTCTCCACCACGATCACATGCGCTCGCTGCGAACCGGGGAACCCAACCTCCGCGATGGCGGTCGATCCGTCCGCCAGCAGCCTCCCTTTATAGGCCGGATCGATCCAGGCCCGCGCGACGACGCGCGCGCCGTGGCGGGGGCCGACCTTGTGTTCGTAGATGTCGATGATGGCGTCCAGAGCGGCCGGATCGATCACGCCTTTTTCCACCAGCAGGGACTCCAGAGCCTTGACCCTCAAGGCCGTGGCGGAGGGAACTTCCTGGCCATCATGGTTGTGCTCATGGGCATGATGATGGTGTGGATCGCCGCTCATGGACTGCCTCCCGGTCATGCGACATGCACGTCGGCGACAGACGCTAGACCGTACCGCACACCGGAACAATGGCCCAAACGCGGCCAGCCCAGCCAGTTTCCGTGCCATATTGCGGTGGCCAAACCCGACGCCCGCTCGCCGGTCGCGCTATGTCAGCGTCAGCCCCAGATACCACAATGGCAACGTCAGAAACGACAGCGCGATCCCCACACCCACCATCAACGTGATCAGCGACGCGTTCAGCCCATATTGCATCGCCACGATCGCTCCGCCGATCTGCGGGCCCATCGCCGCCTCGAAAATCGTCACGCGCGACGTCTCGCCGCCCCACGACAGTTCACCGAGATACACCAGCGCGATCAGCAGCGGCCCCACCACCAGCTTGAACCCCAAACCGAGCCCCAGCGGCACCCGGTTGCCGTTCATCTGGTCCAGCCGCAACTGCAATCCGACAGACACCAGCGCCAGCGGTGCCAGCGTGTCGCCCAGCCGATGCAGCATTCCAGCCAGCCACGCCGGGTACGCGACCGGCGACAAGGCCAATGCCAGCAGCAGCGCGATCAGCGGCGGAAAAGTCATGATTCGCATTGCAATGTCTCGCGACGAAGCCGACCCCGATGAATAGATGCAGGCCACGGTAATCCCCAGGGTGCTCAGCACCAGATAAGTGCCAAGCTGATCGATCAAAATGCCGATGGAAAGATCCTTGGCACCATAAAACGTCTCGATCATCGGCAATCCGACGAAAGAAGTATTGGCCAGCCCCGCGGTGAGTATCAGCGCGCCGGTCACCCCAGCCGGGAAATGCAATACCCGGCCGAGCACGATGAAAATCGGCACGCTCAGCGAGAACAGCGCCCACGGCATCGACACCGGAAGCAACAGCCCCGGAGTCAGTCGAAGCCCGTGAATTTGCACCAGGATCAGTGCCGGCAGCGCCACATGGATGATGAACGCGTTGATCGCGACATGGGCATTGGCCGGTGCCCGACGGGTCGCGCGCAGAATCATGCCGACCAGCAGGCAAACGATGAGCATAGCAACATTTGTCACGACACCACCTGTCGGTTTTATCGCCGGTGACAAACTCACACCGGAGTGAAACCATTAGGCCGACAGCGTGCGATCACCTGTGATCTGGTTCACTGCTCTGACGAACATTTACGGTTGATACCCGAAACTCGGGATCATCTCGGTCGCAACGGAAGCGGCGGCCTTACCCGTCGCCCCGTAGCACCGCGAGGTCGCACCCCTCGTCCGCCTGCAGCACCTGTTCCGCCACGATCCGGTCCCACCCCCGCGCCGGTCGCGAAGGAGCACGCCACCCCGCCCGACGCCGCCCCAGCTCTGCCTCGTCCACCAGCACATCGATCCGCCGCTCCCGCACCGAAAGCCGGATACGGTCGCCCGTCTCGATCAGCCCCAGCGGGCCGCCGGCCGCCGCCTCCGGCGCGATATGCAGCACGATCGTGCCGAACGCCGTTCCCGACATCCGGCAATCGCTCAGCCGCAGCATGTCCTTCACCCCGGCCGCCGCCAGCTTCTTCGGGATCGGCAGGTACCCGGCTTCCGGCATGCCCGCCGGGGTCAGCGGCCCGGCATTCTTCAGCACCAACGCGTCGCGCTCGCCCACATCCAATGTCGGGTCATCGATCCGCCGGGCCAAATCCTCCAGCCCATCGAACACCACCGCCCGCGCCTCCTGCTCGAACAGCCCCGGGGTCGCCGCACTGCGCTTCAGGATCGCCCCGCGCGGCGCGAGCGATCCGAACAGCGCCACCAGCCCACCCACCGGCGACACCGGCTCCGCCCGTGCGCGGATGTAGCGCCGATCGACGAACTCCGGCTGCACCAGCCGCTCGCCCAGCCTGGCCCCGGTCACGTCGCGCACATCGTGATGCAGCAGGTCCCGCAGCTCCCACAGCAGCGCAGGCATCCCGCCGGCGGCATGAAAGTCTTCCATGTAACCATCACCCGCGGGCTTCAGATCCACCAGCACGGGCGTGGTATCGGACAGCTCGTTCAGCCGCCGCAGGTCGATCCGGATACCCCGCCGCCCGGCAATCGCCGTCAGATGGATCAGCGCGTTGGTGGAGCCGCCGAGCGCCAGCAGCACCCGCAGCGCATTTTCCACCGCCGGCTCGGTGATGATCTCCGAAGGCCGGATCGGCCGCCCTACCAGTTGCATTGCCAGCGTCCCCGCCTCCTCGGCAGCGCGCAGCCGCTCGGCGTGCACCGCCGGAATGCTCGCGGTGCCGGCCGGCATCATCCCCATCGCCTCGACGATGCAGGCCATGGTGCTGGCGGTCCCCATCACGCCGCAGGTGCCGGCGGTGGTCGCCAGCCGTCCCTCGATCCGCCGGATGCGCTCGTCTGAAACCTTTCCGGCGCGGTACTGCGCCCAGTAGCGCCGGCAATCAGTGCAGGCGGCCAGCCGCTCGCCCTGGAAGGATGTCGCCAGCATCGGTCCGGTCACCAGTTGCACGCACGGAACATCCGCCGACGCCGCCGCCATCAGTTGCGCCGGCACCGTCTTGTCGCACCCGCCGATCAGCACCGCGGCATCCATCGGCTGCGCCGCCAGCATCGCCTCTGTGTCCAGCGCCGCCAGGTTGCGGTAATGCATGGAGGTCGGAAACAGCGACGGCTCGCACAACGAAACGGTGGGGAACGCCAGCGGCAGCCCACCCGCCGCCAACACGCCGCGCTTCACCGCCGCCACCAGCTCCGGGACGGTGCGATGACAATTGTTATAGTCCGATCCGGTATCGACGATGCCCACCACCGGACGGTCCAGCATCGCCTGGGAGTACCCCATCGACTTGGCGAACGACCGCCGCAAATACAGCGAGAATTCGCGATCCCCATACCCGGCAGCATTGCGGGCCAGACCCCGCTGCGGTGCGTGTTCGTTGTCCATCAGGAAATGGTAAGGCAGACAGAGCGCTGGTGCTACTGGCGCACAGGCGGTCCCTCGAATGCAAGTGCCATCGCCCGTTCCTCAACCACCCCTGGTTCATCGAGTGGCGCGAACGCGGCACTCGTGCAGCGAGCCCGCAAATCTCCGTCTTCCGCCGCATGCAGGAACACCGCCGCGGTGCTGCCCGGCCCTCCTCCCGTATGGCCGATATAGCGCCCCGCCGGCTTCCCGAGGCCAATCATCAGCCCCATTCCATAACTGGCACTCGTCCACGGCCGCCCGTGAACCGGGCCGCCCACCGGATGCGGCATACACATCATCGCCAAAAGCCCCTCTGGAAGCAGTTGCCCCGCCAGCAGCCGATGCAGGAACAGCACCGCGCTCTCGGCGGACCCAATCAGCAATCCGTGATAAACCGAGCCGGGATGATACCCACGCTCATTGCCCCATCCCGTGGCGTCCAGGTCATTTGGCTCCTCCGCCACCGTAACGTCGCGGACCCCGAGCGGCGCAAACACCAGTCGCTCCAACGTCTGCCGGAGCGGCGCGTCCGCAGCTTGCTCGATCAGCTCCCGGACCAGCAAATAACCCACGTTGGAGTAAGCCCAACTATCGCCAGGCTCGTACAGCAGCGTGTCCGCCCGCACCCTTCGCAGCATATCGTCAACCGGCCAGGGGCGCTCGCCTGCCGCGACAGCCTCGTGATAGGCACGCAGAGAGCCATAGTCCGGCAGCCCCGCGCGGTGTTGCAGCAATTGGCGCAGCCTGAAAGGTTTTCCGCTCAATCGCCTGTCGAGCTGAACCCGATCAAGCGCCACGAGAGCGAGCGCGGCACTCGCCAGCACCGTTTTGCTAAAGCTCCACCACGGGACTCGTGCGCCGCTATCGGTTCGCACATCGCCGTCGCGCACGGTCGCCGTAATAAGATCCATCGCAACCACCGCCTCCGGAGCCCATGCATCCCGCAAGGGAAGTGGATAATATTAAGCGGTGTGAGCCGAAGGAAAAACTCTCCGCGGAGACGGGGAGGCGATCGGGCCGATTGTGAACCGGCGGGACAGAATCTCCGCGTCTCAGCGGTAAAACTTTGAAGGAGCATCTCACATGCGCGCAATACGGTTCGAAGCCTTCGGGGACCCTTCCGTGCTTCAATTGGCGGAGCTGCCCGCCCCGGCAGCCGATCACAGGACAGCACTGGTGCGGATCACGGCGGCTTCCATCAATCCGAGTGACGTGAAGAACGTCGCCGGAGCGATGAAGCAGACAACGCTGCCGCGCATCCCCGGGCGGGATTACGCTGGCGTGGTTGAGGCAGGTCCGGCCGACTGGATCGGCGCCGCGGTTTGGGGCACGGGCGGCGATACGGGCTTTACCCGCGACGGCACCCATGCGGAGCTGATCGCCGTGCCGGTGGAAAGCCTGCGCCGCAAGCCGGAGACAATCAGCTTCGATCAGGCCGCATCGGTGGGCGTCAACTACATGGCCGCCTGGTGCGGCCTCGAAACGGCCGGGCTCAAGGCTGGCGAGACCGTGCTGCTGATCGGCGGCGGGGGCGGCGTTGGCAGCGCCGCCGCCCAGATTGCCCGACGCCTCGGCGCCCGCGTGATCGGTGCGGACAGGCGCCCGCCGCACCCGGACGCGCCGATCCGTGTCATTGCGGAGAAGCTGATCATCGGTGCGGAGGACCTGCCGGCAGCAATTCGTGCGGCGACCGATGGCAGGGGCGCAGATGTTGTCTTCGATCTGGTCGGTGGCATGATGTTCCGCAGCGCCGTCAACAGTCTCGGGCTGCGCGGCAGGTTGGTCGAAATCGCCTCGACCGGCCAGCGCGAAGTAAGCTTCGACCTTGCCGATTTCTATCACAACGAAAGCCGGCTCTTCGGCATCGACACGCTGAAGCGCGACCTCACGGCGTCCGCGCAGGTCCTGGATGCGCTGACCCCGGGATTTATCGCTGGTGACTATCATGCCGCGCCGATCGCCGAGACCTGCGGACTGGGCGCGGCGCAAGAGGCCTACCACAAGGTGGCGGCCGGCGCGGCGGGCCGCATCGTGCTGCGGCCACAGGAATAGGGAGGCGATGGTGACCGGCTACCTCATCTCCCTCGTGATGGGTCTGGTCGTCGGCGTGGCCTACGGCCTCGTCCAGGTCCGCTCCCCGGCCCCGCCGGTGATCGCACTGGTCGGTCTGTTGGGCATGGTGCTCGGGGAGCAGGCGCTCAACATGGCCAAACATCATTTCGCGCTGCCGGCTCAGCCCTCGATTCAGCTGCCCGCTAGTGACGTCCAGCAGCATTCCTATCCTGGCCGACACCAACGAGCGAAAGCGCCCTGACTAGATGAGATCGCTGCTCGCAACCCTCCGTCAGGTTTTATCCGCTAGAATGGTATCGCCACCAACGTATCGAATCGCGAACTGTCGCACACCACAATGCGCTGCACGAACCGCAGTCCATCCCCCTGCGCGTCGATGCGATCCAGATAAACCCCGGCGGCAAACAAATCCATGCCGCCGTCCCGCATCGTCCGCACCACCAGGAACGGCGTCTCCGCCTCGATCACGTCCCCCGTCCGAGTCCCCAGCGTCGGCATCCCGACGATATGCCGATACATCTGCCGCTCGTAGATATTGGCCTTCCGCAGTGCGGTCACCCGATCGACCAGCATCGCGCGCGAATCGGCATAGATGATCCCTGCCGCCAGTCCCCGTCGGTGATTGTCCACCGAGGTCACCTTGTAGAGGCACCGCTCCACGAAAAAATCCGGCCATTCCTCCAGCCGGTCGGCATCGATGGTCCGCGCATAGGCTGCATTCAGCGCGCCGACGCGGGACAGTGTCTCGCCCTCCCTGGCCATGTATCAGACCTCCATGACCAACCGCCACCGCTTCCAGAACCCGCGCACCGACGCCTCGGTAGCGCGCGTCGGCTGGCTCTCCGTCCCCACGCCGCCCATCTCCAAAACCGAACTCTCCTCACCGGCGGCCGCCGCGCCGCGCTCAACGAACCCGCCGATGCAGCCATCTTCCATGGAAACGAAACCGGCCGGCCCGGCAAGGTTGAGCTGCCTCAACCGCCGCGCCCGCATCTCCGGCGAATCATCCGCATAGCCCAGATAAATCCAGTTCAGATCGGTCCTCGACACGCCGCGCGGCACGAACTGGCGCACCGCCATCACGTTCTGCGTCGCCTGCATCGCGAAGCTCGGGAACACGCTCAATATCTGCTGCTGCACCCGATCGCCACGCTCATCGACGAAATCGAGCACGCTCGGATCGCTCAGCCGCAGCCCGTCATCCACCGAGCGGATCCCCGAATAGCTGGTATCGTTCGTCTCCGTCGCCATCAGGCTGGTGGACACATGGCTGCCGCCATCAGCGCTTACCATCACGCCACCGCCCTGGCTCAGCCGGTTGATGCGGAATGTCGCGAAGAACACATGCAGCAGGCTGGCGTGATAGGTATCCCGCACATTCTCCGCGTACAGCTTCCAGTTGTTCGGCAGCACCTCGGTGAATCGCCCGATCACTTCCAGCTTGCGCCCGGCAATACGGCGTATGTTCGCCATCACCTCGGGCCCGACATAGGTCTCGAAATCCGGCGTGTCCGCCGACAGGGTCCCGAACACCAGCCCGCACACCGTGGTGGTGCGCAGCTTGCGCGGACCGTGCTCCTCCAGCCGGAACGACTCCGGCATGCCCCCCTTCCCGTTCACGCCTCGCCGGAACGCGACCGACGTCAGGTCACCGCGCAGATCATAGCGCCAAGCGTGATAGACGCAGGTGAAATCGGTAGCATGACCGCACTCGTCCAGGCAGATCAGCGCACCGCGATGCGCGCAGCGATTCTCGAATGCGCAAATCGCGCCGTCATCCGCCCGCACGGCCACCACGGGCATGCTGCCGACCCAGCTCGTGCGCCAGTCACCCGCGCCGGGCAGGTCGGTCTCAAGGCAAAGATAGTTCCAGGTAGAACCGGCAAACAGCCGCTCCTGCTCGCGCGCGAGCAGGCCCGGGTCCTGATACCACCGGAATGGCACCCGGGACAGACCACCCGGCCAGTTCCGGCCCCGCGGCTCCGTTTCCACCCCGCCGGCGATGATATCGGCCATCGAATTCCTCCCTGCTGTTCCAAACCATGCCCGGGTCGATTGTCCGCGAATCGCGAAGCTAGACCACGCCTCGCGAACGGCAGCAGCGAAAGGTTGCACCGCTCCCGATTTCGTGAAATCTGAATCTGCAGCCATCACAATTTTGCCTTGCCACAAACAAGCCATCCGCCCATTCCCAGCCAATACGATGCCCCGCCGAACTGTCCCACCCCTCGCAGCGGCAATAAAGGTTCCGATGTCGCAAACCTCCGGCGAGATTCTGGTCAAGCAACCCGGGCGTCCGCCGCTCGTCCAGATCATCGGCCCCGGACTCATCACCGGCGCGTCTGATGACGACCCCAGCGGCATCGCCACCTATTCGCAGGTCGGCGCGCAGTTCGGCTTCGGCCTGGCCTGGACCCTCGTCGCCAGCTTCCCGTTGATGGCGGCGATCCAGGAAATCAGCGCCCGGATCGGCCGCGTCACCGGAATGGGCATCGCCGCCAACCTGCAGTCGGCTGTACCCTGGCTGGCTAACCGCGAGCCTCGTCCTCCTGCTCGTGGTCGCCAATGTCGTCAACCTGGGCGCCGACCTCGGCGCGATGGGCGCCGCGCTGAAGCTGCTGCTCGGCGGCCCGGCGCTGATCTACGTCGCCGGCTTCGGCGCGCTGTCCGCCGCACTGCAGATCTTCACCCGCTATTCGCGTTACGTGTCGCTGCTGAAATGGCTATGCCTTTCATTGTTCGCTTACGTCATCTGTGCCTTCGTCGTGCACGTCTCCTGGTCCGACGTCGCCGTCAGCATCCTCCGCCCGCCGCTCTCCACCGACCCCGACTACCTGATGGCGATCGTCGCCGTGCTGGGCACCACCATCAGCCCCTACCTGTTCTTCTGGCAGGCCGAGCAGGAAGTCGAGGAAGAACTCGAGAACCCGGACGCCCGACCGCTCGCCGCCGCCCCGGACCAGGCCCCCGCCGAGTTCACGCGCATCCGCATCGACACCATCCTGGGAATGGGGCTTTCCAACCTGATCGCCCTGTTCATCGTCATCACCGCCGCAGCCACCCTGCATGCCAGCGGGCACACCGACATCCAGACCTCCTCGCAGGCCGCCGAGGCTCTGCGTGCGGTGGCCGGTTCCTTCACCTTCGTCGTGTTTGCCGCCGGCATCATCGGCACCGGCATGCTGGCGCTGCCGGCACTGTCCGGCTCGGCCGCCTACGCGATCGGCGAACTGATGCGTTGGCGCGTCGGCCTCGCCAACAAGCCGGCGCGGGCAAAGGCGTTTTACGCCACCATCGCGCTCGGCATGTGCGTCGGCGTGGTCCTGAACTGCGTCGCCATCGATCCGATGAAGGCGCTCTACTGGAGCGCCGTGCTGAACGGCGTCGTCGCCGTGCCGGTGATGTGCATGATGATGCGCCTCACCATGCACCACAGCATCATGGCCGAATTCACCTTGCCGGTGTCACTGCACGTGCTCGGCTGGATTTCGACGATCGTCATGGCCCTGACCGTGGGCGCCATGATCTGGTCCTGGCTCGGATAATACTCCCGCAAGCCGAGCCTTCGCGCATCCGCCGCAAGAATCGCAGGCCCGCCTGCCGACCCCGCTTGCGTGATCATCCCCGACACCTCCCCTCGCCGATTTCGTTCAGGGTCCGACTTATACCAGCGGCCCGAAGCCTTACTCCTCGGGGATCGTCGGGCCGCTGGTATCTATTGATTTCGCGCGCAGCCGCCACACCGAACCCTGCGCGCATACCAGTCGGCCCTTCGGGCCGCTGGTATTAAATAATGATTTGTGCTTGACTGTTGATACGAACCTTGAGTTAGAGTCGCAACAAAGCACGGTTCCGGAACATCGGCCACACTGGAAGGGGAGAGTAGGTGAACCACGAACAACTGCGCAATCACGCCCGCGCCATTCGCCGCCCCCGAATCATGCCCAACAATCGCGATCCGCAAACCAGCGATCGGCTTGTCGTAAAGGCGATCATCATGGCTCTGAGCTATCGCGACGCCGCGCTGGGCCCAACGGCTAATCCCGATCCGGCACTGGTCCGCGCGCTGCAAACGGATCTGCGCGCGCTTGGCTATCTCCGGCGTACCATCGACGGCCAGTTCGGCGCCGCCACCCAACTGGCGGTCCGGCGCCTGCAGCACGATCTGCTGCACAACACGGGTGCGTCCACGGCCCATGACGGCCGCGCACCCGTCGCAATGACCGGCTACAACCGCGGCGTGACGAGCGCCACCGGCGTCGTGGACCCAGCTTTGGCCGACAGCATCGAGGCCCTGCTGAACGAGCCGGATTTCCCGCGTTTGCCTCGCAGCAACGACCCGGCAGCGGCGAACCGCAGCCTGCTGGCGACTCTCGCCACCACCGCGAGCGCGGTCGCGCCCACGCCCTATCTGCTGGCGATCTTCACGCAGGAAAGTCAGAGCCAGCATTACGCCGTCCCCGACACCCCGGGTGACGCGGACGGCTACGTCACGACTCGGCCTGGACTCGAACCCAGACACGCCGGACCAGGTCAACTCGCGCGGATACGGGATCGGACAGTACACCCTGTTTCATCATCCGCCCCGCGCGGCCGAGGTAGCGGCGTTCATGGCCGACCCGCTCCGCAACGCCAACGCCGCGTTCGCCGTGCTGCGCCGCAAGTTCGACAGCTTCCTGGTGGGCAGCACGGCCGAAACCCGCGCGGACGACCGCGATTCCGAGCATCCGCTGCTGGCGCTGCGCCAGTGCCGCTACGGGCCGGGCGACCCTCGGTTCCTGCTCGCCTGCCGCGACTGTGCGCGCGAAGCACGCAAGCTCGACATCGTCCCCGAGACACCGGTGTACCAGCAATCGACCGAGACCTACGGCCAGGCCTCCGCCTATAACGACCCGTATTACACGGGGGTGCCGGACCGCGCCGACTTCAAGTGCGACTGGCCGTACGCAGTCCGCCGTTACAACGGCAGCGGCCCGAACTCATACAATTATCAGGCGCGCGTGCTGCTCGCCCTGCTCGCGCCGCCGCCCGTCAGCGGAGCCGTCGCATGAACCTGGGAGCGGTCATCGACACCGCCATCGGGCTCGTCTTCACCTATTTCCTGCTGTCCATCATCGCCAGCGGGATTCAGGAGGTCGTTGCCGGCATATTCTCCTGGCGCGGCACTACCTGTCCAAGGGCATCGACGTGATCCTGAACAACGCCCCCGACGCGACGTTCCGCTGGGCGAGGTGTCGGAGATTTCGTTCGCGCCCACTTCACGACCAGGCTGCCGCAGACGGCCGCTGCCCGCCTCGCGGCCAATCCCATGCCGATGGCACCACCCGACGCGACCGCCGCGCAGCTCGCCGCGCATCAGGAGCAACGGAGCAGCAGGATACGTTGCACAAGGTTCTGTCGGTGCAAACCCATCCGCTGCTGCGCGGCACGCCATCGCAGCTGCCATCCTATGTGCCGGCGCGCAACTTCGCCCTGGCGCTCCTGGAAACAATGCGCGACGGGTCGCAGGCGCCGCTGTTCAGCCAGGCGGAGCGGACGATCAGCAAGCTGCCGCCGGGCGATTTGCAGCGCACGCTGTCACTCTTCGTGCAGAACGCCGGCGGCGACCTGGATATTTTCCGCGCCAGCCTGGAGACCTGGTTCGATGATTCCATGGACCGGCTGAGCGGCATCTACTGCCCGAATGAGCCAATACGTGATGCTGATCCTCGGGATCGTCCTGGCCCTGGGGCTGAACGTGGACAGCGCGCGGCTGGCGCGGACACTGTGGCTGAACGACGATTTGCGCGCCAGCATCGTGGCGAACGCCGCCACCGCGCCCAACACCCCGGCAACCGGGTTGCAGCAGGCCTGGTCCGCGCTGGCAAGCGAAAATCTGCCGATCGGATGGCGAACCGCTGACCAGTTTCGCGGTTGGGGTTGGGGGTTTGCCGTCCTCGGCTGGCTGTTCACGGCCGGCGCCGTCGGCCTTGGTGCACCGTTCTGGTTCGGCCTGCTGCAGCAGCTCGTCAACTTCCGCAGCAGCGGTCCGCCGCCAGCCCGCGCCCCGCCCGCGCTTTGATCTCTTTGCGGCAAGTTGTCAGGGGGTCCTGAACCCACCGGTTCTGATCGCAGAGAAGCGTGAGTTGCAAAGCACATGCTTTTCTACGTGAATCGGATACTTGCACAAAAAAGCAACGGACCCGGGGCGTTCTCAAACGGCGTTGGTAGCCGCCTTCATCGCTTGCGCCAGCATTGCGCCAGGATTGAACTCCGGCGGCGCCTGCCGTGGTGGAAACGCCTTGAACGTTTCCGCATGCAGCTTCAGGATGTAACCCGCCGGCATGATCGTCCAGAGCTTCTCCCCGGCGTAGAGCGGATACCCGGGTGCATCCATGTGCTGCTCGAACGGATCGACGCGAAGGTTGACCGGCCGCGGCACGGTCGGTCGCATCGACTGTCCGGCGAACCAATCATCCTTGACGAGGAAATGGATCTTCCAGTTCTCGTAGCGGATGGCAAACAGCTCGTGTTCCCCGTAGTAAAAAAATTCGCGCCGCGCCGAAGCATCGCTGCCACCGGTCAGGTAGGGAAGCTGGTTGTAACCGTCGAGATGAACACGGAAGTGCTTCGGGCCGGCTTGGTATCCCTGCAGGAGCTTCTCCTTGATATCGGGAACACCGACGGCGGCCATCACGGTCGGCACCACATCCTCCAGCGAGAAGATGCCGTTGAGCACCCGCCCCGCCGGGATTTTGCCCGGCCAGCGCATCAGGAACGGAGCCCGGAATCCGCCCTCCCAGCCCAATCCCTTTTCGCCGCGGAACGGCGAGGTGCCGCCGTCGGGCCAACTGAATTTTTCGGCACCGTTGTCCGTGGTGAAGATGACGATCGTGTTGTCGGCGATGCCGAGCTTGTCCAGCTTGGCGAGCAGCTCGCCCACCACCCAATCGAGTTCCTGCATCCCGTCCGCATAAAGCCCGAACTTGGTCTTGTCGCGCCAACGCTCGGACAGACGGGTCCATACGTGCATCCGCGTCGTGTTGTGCCAAAGCAGGAACGGCTTCCCGGCGGCATGGGCGCGGTCCATGAAGTCCAGCGAGCGCGCGAGCAGGTCGTCCTCGATCGTTTCCATGCGCTTTCGCGTCAGCGGTCCGGTATCCTTGATGGTCTGTTTGCCGATCCTGCCGAAGCGAGGGTCTTCGGTGGGATCATCCGTATCCGATGCTTTGCAATCCAGTACGCCGCGCGGCTTGAAGAACGACTGGAACGCCGGATGGTCCCGTGGATAGTCAGGCTGTTCCGGCTCTTCCTCGGCATTGAGGTGATACAAGTTGCCGTGGAATTCATCGAACCCGTGCAGGGTCGGCAGATACTCGTTTCGATCGCCGAGGTGGTTCTTGCCGATCTGCGCCGTCATGTAGCCTTCAGGCTTCAGCAGCTCCGCCAGCGTCGGATCCTCCGGCTGAAGCCCCTGCGCGGCGCCGGGGAGTCCGACCGTGGTCAAGCCCGTTCGCATCGGCAGTTGCCCGGTGATGAAAGCGGCGCGGCCTGCCGTGCAACTCGCCTGGGCATAGCAGTCCGTCAGCAGGATGCCTTCACGCGCGATACGATCGATGTTGGGTGTCGGCGCACCCATCATGCCGCGATGATACGCACCCACATCGAACCAACCGACGTCATCGGCGAGGATGAGAAGGACATTGGGCTGGTTCCGTTCCGCGATGCTATTCCATCCCTCAGCGAAATTATGAGCAGCCACGGCCGCGTCGGGTCGTCGACATCGCGGAGCCTACCAGCGGGCCGCGAATGGCGACACAGTGAAGCTACCCGAACAGGTCGCGACGCGGATGGACAGGTTGCACGCGTCAAGAACGAGAAAGCCTCCAGGGCGGGCCGGCGCACGCGGCTAGGCGCCCGGCGTCTCGTCCCCTACGAAGGCCCACGTCTGCGTCTGAACCGGGCGAACAGGAAAGATCATATGAAGCAAACGGCATGGCACGCTGATCCTCTTGTCTGGGGCCACGGGCCTCGCGTGCTCGAGGCATTCCTTGAACCGACCTGCCCGTTTTCCGTGCGGGCCTTCGGCAAACTCGACGATCTGCTCGCTCAGGCGGGTGAAGACCGTATCACCATCAAGATCCGTCTTCAGTCGCAGCCCTGGCACATGTACTCGGGCGTGATCGTGCGTTGCATCCTGGCTGCCTCCACGCTCGACGGCGGCAAGCAAGCCGCGAAGGCTGTCATGGCGGCGGTGGCCGCGCATCGTGAGGAATTCGAGTTCGAGCGCCATTGCCGCGGCCCCAATCTCGACGCCACGCCCAATGACATCATCCGCGCGGATCGAAGGCTACAGCGACGTGAAACTTGCCGCGGCGTTCGCGATTCCCGATCTCGACCGCGAGATCAAGTGGCACTGCAAATATGCCCGCCAGAACGGCATCCATGTGTCGCCGACTTTCATGATCGACGGGCTGGTGCAGGCCGACATGAGCAGTGGGGACGCGGTTGCCGACTGGGCGTCGCGTTTGCTGAAGAACTGAACGCAACCGGAGTGATCGCGGCGGCCGCGGGCCGTTTGACGACAATCCCGCCCTTGGTCACGGCCGGCGGTGCTAAAGGAAGCCGGAGCCCGCTGCTCTATTCGCAGCCGGCAAATCGTGTTCTGGTCGGGACGCGGAGGCAGCGGTCTCGTGTAACTTTGGGGAGAGAACGGAATGTTTAGCCATGTCATGGTCGGCAGCAACGATATCGCCCGATCGAAGAAATTCTACGATGCCCTGTTTGGCGCGATCGGCGGCAAGCCCGGGGTGCAGGACGCCAAGGGCCGGCTGGTTTACCCGCATAACGGCGGCGGTGTTCATGGTGAGCAAACCCATCGACGGCAAAGCCGCCACGCACGCCAACGGCGGCACGATCGGCTTCACGGTGGCAAGCCCGGAACAAGCCGACGCCTGGCACAAGGCCGGAGTCGCGAACGGCGGGACGGCGATCGAGGACCCGCCCGGCATTCGCCAGGGCGGCGCCGGTCCGATATATCTTGCTTACCTGCGTGATCCCGACGGCAACAAACTATGCGCGCTTCATCGCATGCCGGCTGCCTGAACTGTCGCAGTTAGAAACCCGAGGGGGCCGCCCATCCAGGCGGCCCGCGCGCGTGTGTCCCGTGCCTTTGTCCACTTTGCCTCCTCGCGCTATCACCAGGCAGGCTCGCGCAACAGGGGATGGGTGCAATGGACCAGGACCCGCTTTTCGAGCGGCTCTGGAGTGGCGACGCTTCCATGGAGGAGTGGACGGCCGTATCGGCGGCGCCCACGGTCGCCGAAGACATCATCGCCATCCACACCGGCATATTTGTTCGGCAACGCGACTGCCATCCGTACCGAAGCCGGGCTGGTGCTGGTGGATACCGGCAGCCCGAGACCGCGAGCCAGACCCTCGCGGTCCTGCGCTGGGACGGCAGCCCGGTTCACACCGTTATCTACACTCACGGCCACATCGACCACACCTGGGCGCGCGGCTGCTCGACGAGGAGGCCGATGCGAAAGGCATCGCGCGGCCGCGCATCATTGCGCATCGCAATGTGCTCTGGCGGCTCGACCGCTACGACGCGACGCACGGGCTGAACAGCCTGGTCATGGGGCGGCAGTTCAATCAGCCGGGCTACACCTACCCCGAAGGTCATCGCCGCCCCGACGAGGTGTACGACGATCATCTCGCACTGACGGTCGGCGGTGAGCGGATCGAGCTGTTCCACGGTCGCGGCGAGACCGACGACGCCACGTTTGTCTGGCTGCCGAAGGCGCGCGTGCTGGCGAGCGGCGATTTCGTCATCTGGGTGTTCCCGAATGCCGGCAATCCGCGGAAGGTGCAGCGGTTCGCACCGGACTGGGCCGCCGCCCTGCGCCGGATGCAGGGACTGAAGCCCGAGGTGCTGATCCCCGGCCATGGCCCGGTCGTCTTCGGTGCGGCGCGATCGGCGCAGCTTCTCGGCGACGGCGCCGAGGTGTTGGAAAATCTGACGCGGCAAACGCTGGAGCTGATGAACAATGGGCATGTCGCTGGGCGACATTCTGCATTCCGTGCGTGCGCCCGCGGAATTTCTGGCGAAGCCGTATCTGCTGCCGAAATACGACGACCCCGAATTCGTTGTCCGCAACATCTGGCATCTCTATGCCGGATGGTTCGACGGCAATCCCGCCCACCTCAAGCCGGCGCCGGGAGGCCGAACTGGCGGCGGAGATTAGCCTCACTGACTGGGGGCGCCAACCGGCTGGCGCGCGTGCGGCGGCTCTGGCCGAAGGCGGCCGCACCCGGCTGGCGGCGCATCTCGTGGAACTCGCCGCCACGGCCTCGCCGGAGGACAGGCGATCCAGGCCGCGCGCGCGAACGTTTATGAACGGTGCATGGCGGGCGAAACGTCGCTGATCGGCAAAGCGATCTTCGCCGTCTATCAGCGCGATGCAGAGGCTCGATCATCGGCATAGTCCACATGCATCCGATCGCGTCCGAACGCGTGCCGCGGTTCGCGGATGTAGAGATCGGCAGCAGCGCTGCCTCATTTGTAGTCAATTCCCGAAAATTCCTTGAACCGGACTACAAACCATTAATTTGTGAAAAATATCGACTTCTGCACATGACCGCCATGAGTGGACATAGACGGTTTGCTACATTCGAAGATCCGCGGCTGCTGGTGCGGAGGCTATATCCGTCATTCTCGCTTCAAATCCGCCCGGCGAATTGAACGATGTAAAACCTGAGGGGACCGATCCTGATTCTCAAAGATGTGAGGCATTCCGTCTGGAATTACCACGTAACTTCCCTTCGTCACGTGCGACCAGTCACCGTTGACGCGCACGCTCAAGGTTCCAGCGTAAAGGCTGGTTGCGATTGTCCGATGGAGATCCCAATATGGAAACGTCCAGGCTGTGGCTATGGACTGCTCTCCGTGTCATCACGGTCTTCACATGGACGACCGTTGCTGCCGCGCAGACCACGCTCCGATATCCCGGGGCCGAGTGGGAGCAGGTGCCCACGTCTCAATCGGGATGGTCCGACAAAGACCTTTTGATGGCCGAGGATTGGTCCAAGACTATTGGCTCCGCCGCTGCGGTAGTCGTGCAGCATGGAACAATCGTAGCATCCTGGGGTGACACCAGTGCTGATCTGCTGCTGAACTCCGCGCGCAAAAGCCTTCTAAGCGCTCTGATCGGCATTGCCGTTGCAAATGATCAGAATTCACCTGAATTCAACAATGGGCCAGCTCGGGATCGAGGACAATCCACCATCACTGACGTTGAACGAGAAGCAAGCGACTGTCCGTGACCTGCTTGAGGCTCGCTCGGGAGTCTATAACGGCGCAAACTACGAAACATCGGGTATTGCAGCAAGGAGGCCGGCGCGTGGAAGCCATTCGCCGGGCACTTTCTAGTATTATAATAACTGGGACTTCAATGCGCTCGGGGCTATCTACGAGCACGCCACTGGCACCTCTGTCTTCGCGGCTTTCGCCCACCAGATAGCAACTCCCGTTGGCATGCAGGATTTCGATCCCGGCAAGTGCCGGTATTCCGACGGTGCTGCGTCAATCTATCCAGCATACCTCTTCTATGCGTCCGCACAGGATCTTGCCCGGTTCGGGCTACTTTACCTGCGTGACGGCCGCTGGCGTAACAAACAAATCATCCCAGCACAGTGGGTGACGGACAGCACGAAACCATACTCCACCACAAACCTACTTTCGGGCTATGGTTGCCTGTGGTGGACAACTCCTCAGGGTCAACCGCTGGTCAGGCTTGAACCTTCCGGCAGGAAGCTATTTCGCTTGGCGAAATGGCGGGCAATTTGTCATCGTGGTCCCTGTCGACGACCTTGTCATCGTGCACCTTGCGCGGGTTGCATCCGGTAATACAGGCGTCCCGCTGAACGAGATGGCTCGTTTGCTGGCCCTCATCTTCTCTGCCATGCCCAACCACTGAGCTTGATCGCTTGAGGCTGTGACCTGAGCCCCTGAAACTCCTCCGATTTTGGGTAGAGTCCGCCCGAGCAGGAGGCGGAGATGAAGGGATCGCGTTTTACCGAGGAGCAGATCATTGGGATCCTGCGGGAGCAGGAGGCGGGGGCGAAGACAGCGGATGTCTGCCGCAAGCACGGTGTGAGCGGGGCAACGTTCTACAAGTGGAAAGCCAAGTTCGGCGGTCTGGATGTTTCCGAGGCGCGCCGGCTGCGGCAGCTGGAGGACGAGAACACGCGGCTGAAGAAACTGCTGGCCGACGCGATGCTGGACAACGCGGTGTTGAAAGACATCGCCTCAAAAAAATGGTGACGCCCGCGGCCAGGAGGGACGCTGTGCTTGCTGCGCGCGAGGCGCACGGCATCAGCGAGCGGCGGGCGTGCGCGATCCTCGGGACGGACCGGACGTCGGTGCGAACCGGCATCGCCGCGGTGATGATGCGCCGCTGCGGGCTCGGCTGCGTGCATTGGCGGGTGAGCGCCGGCGGTTCGGCTATCGGCGGCTTGGCCTGCTTCTGAAGCGCGAGGGGTTGGCGCCGAACCACAAAAAGCTGCGGCGACTGTATGCCGAGGAGCGGCTGCAGGTGCGTCGCCGCGGCGGTCGCAAGCGGGCGCTGGGCACGCGGGCGCCGATCGCCCTGCCGGAGGCGCCGAACCGGCGCTGGTCACTGGATTTCGTCTCCGACACGCTGACGGACGGCCGCCGGTTCCGGGTGCTGTGCGTGGTCGATGACTTCACCAGGGAATGCCTGGCCTTGGTTGCCGACACGTCTCTGTCCGGGTGGCGCGTGGTGCGCGAGCTGGACGCGATCGCCGCCAGGCGCGGCTATCCGGCGAGCGTGGTCAGCGACAACGGCACGGAACTGACCAGCAGCGCGGTGCTGGCCTGGTCGCAGGACCGAGGTGTCGGCTGGCACTACATCGCACCCGGCAAGCCGCAGCAGAACGCCTTCGTCGAAAGCTTCAACGGCAAGCTGCGTGATGAGTGCCTGAACGAGACGTTGTTCACCTCGGTGCGGCAGGCGCGCGCGATCCTGTCGGCTTGGCAGCAGGATTACAACGAAGTGCGGCCGCACTCCGGGCTGGGCGGGCGCACCCCGGCCTCGATCATGCTGCCGTCGTGCTCGCCCGCGTCCAGGCCGCTGCGCGTCGCCTTCGGCGATGGCCTGCGGCCAGCCTTGACCCAGGCTGCGCGCGACGACGATGGGATGGAAGGCCGGGACGCAGAAACGGCGCTTAACCGAACTGAGAAACACCGTCAGGATGGTCCTGACGGAAACCGCAGACTCTACTTCTGACTGGAGGGAAGTTGGGGCTCAGGTCAGCGGAAGCGTCGGAAAGCGTGAATCACGCTCTCAAACAAGGAATTTTAGAGCATGAGCGCTTCATCCTGAAGCGATCATGTTCGAGGATGTCCGAATAGGTGCCGATTTCGCACGCACGGTCTGCTTAGGTTAAGCATCGCTCGGCTTGGGTGCAAAGCGGTCGCAGAAAACTCGATCCCAAGGACGGGCGGCCACAACGCACACACCTCCCCACCCCCCACTCACCCC
Organism: uncultured Pseudomonadota bacterium; assembly: GCA_963810715.1. Classification (GTDB taxonomy): domain Bacteria; phylum Pseudomonadota; class Alphaproteobacteria; order Acetobacterales; family Acetobacteraceae; genus DATDIC01. Next base: position 31,036 of record CAWEOZ010000014.1, read on the forward strand.
CCGCCACGCACTCCCCCCGCCGCCCCCATCACGTCCTGCACCCCCGCAATCAATATCTGCACCCCGATGCACAGCAGCAGGAACGCGAACAGCCGCATCACCGTGCGCGTCCCGGTAGGGCCGAGCAGCCGCGTCACCTGGCCGCCCAGCCGGTACGCCACCCAGATCACCGCCGCGTTGCCCACCGCCGCCGCCGACATGCCCAGGAAGAACCGCAGCAGCCCATCGGCCAGTTCCGGACGCCCCGCGCCCAGCGATATCGCCACCGCGATGGTCCCCGGCCCGGTCGTGAACGGAATCGTCAGCGGGAACAGCGCGATATCCTCAGCACCCTCGGCCGGCGCCGCCTGCGCCTGCTTCTCCGCCTCGCGCCGTTCCGGCTGGTGCAGCAGGCTCCACGCCGCTGCCGCCACCACCACGCCCCCGGCCACGCGCATCGCCGCCAGGCTGATCCCGAAAAACGCCAGCACGAACGATCCGGCCCACAGCGCCACCAGCATCACCACCAGCGCATACAAAGCCACCAGCTTCGCCAGCCGCTCCCGCTCCGCCGGCGGACGGCTGGCCGTGACCTCGAAGAAGATGAACGCCCCGCTCAGCGGGCTGATGATCGAGAACAGTGCCGGAAAACCCAGCAGGAATGCATGCGCTGCCTCATTACGCACCGTCGCGGTTCAGCAGCGGCGCGGTTGCGGCGCCAGATTGGTCATCTTGGCATCCATCACGAAGTCGCCGAAATCCATGCGCAGATCGTCGGCGACACCGTTTTCCCAATAGCGCATGCCCACCTCGTAATCGGGTATCATGTCCTCCGAATTCAGCCCGAAGAACGCAATATGCACCCGGGTGCTCGGCAACGCCGACAGCATGGGCCATTGCGTCGGTTCCGGCTTGCGCCAGTTCAGCACCACGATGGAGCTGTATTGCGCGCCATTCTCGTCGGTGCCGTCGAACAGCGGTAGACTGAGGAAGCGTTTGTCGGACCGCGCGGCATCGATCAGCGCCGCGGTGTGCGCCATCGGGAACAACGTGCCCGCGGGAAGTTGCTTGGTGGTCTGCTCCGGGCTCGTGTAACGGACCACGCCGGGGCCGCCAGGCCCGTCAAGCTTGGCATCGCCGTCGGTCTGGCTGGTGACCGCGCTATCGGTCGTCTGCCGCACATGGAAGCGGAAACGCAGCCCGTCCTTCGACTCCCAGGTGGCGTAATCGGAAATCATCTCGATGGTTTGCCCATCGCTGTTCAGCACGTGCATGTCCAGTCGCTGGCGAACCGCCCAGCCGTCGCACGCGTCGATGACTTCGTAGCCCATGGTACCACTCGCACCCACCACGTCACTGGTGCGGCTTTTTTCCAACGTCAGACGATAGAGCGCGCGATGCGCGGCAAGCTGGGTCGTGTTCGCCGCCCACGCGGGTGCGGCAAGGACCAGCAGAACGGCCGCCAGGCAGGCGGGTCGATGCATCAGGGCTCTCCGTCACGAACATGAACAGGAGAGCCTAGAGGCACGCCACGCACCGCGCCAGCGGCCGTATGCGTCCGCTGGCCGCGTCAGGCCGCGCGACGTTTCCCGACGCTCTCGAGCAGCCGCAGCATCTCGCGACTGAACGCCAGAATGTCGTCCGGCTTGCGGGAGGTCACCAGTGGCCCATCGACCACCACCTCCTGATCCACCCAGTTCGCCCCGGCATTGCGCGAAGATCGGTGCGCAGGGACGCCCACGAGGTCATTTTCCGGCCCCGTACGGCATCGGCTTCGATCAGCGTCCGGGGCCCACGACAGATCGCGGCAATCGGCTTGCCGGCCTGCGCGAAATGCCGCACGAAGGCCACGGCCTCGGGGATGGTCCGCAGCCTGTCGGGGTTGGCGACGCCGCCCGGCAGCACCAACCCAGCGAACTGCTCCGGCTTCGCCGCGGACAGCTTGGCATCCACGCTCAGATGATCGCCTTTCTCGTCATGGTTCAGGCCCTGGATCTAACCGCCCTTCGGCGCTACCACCGTCACCCCGGCGCCCGCCTGCCGCAGCACCTTCACCGGCTCGGTCAGCTCCACCTGCTCGACGCCATCGGTCGCCAGCACGGCGACCTTGCGCCCACTTATGTTCGCCATCGGATTGCCTGCTCTTTTTGGTCGGCACCCCCTCAACCGCCTCGCCCCCGGCCGGTTGCTCTGCGTCCAGCGACGCCCCATCCCACCAGCCATGCAGTCCCCAGCACCGCCGCGCCGACCGCCAGCGCGTTCCGATGCTCGGTGGCCCACAATGTCCAGGAGGCAGCACTGGCCTGATTGTCGAAACTGCCATGCGCGCCCCGGTTTCCCGGTACCGCCGCAAACAGATTCCCCGGCGCATCCTCGGGCTGCTTCTCATCGCGCATCTGGCTCGAATACCCGTACTGAGCCAGGTACCGGTCCAACAACCCAGGCGCCAGCTTGTTCGCCAGAATCGCCTTCCAGCTCGATAGTCCCAGCCAGATCTCCCGCCGCGGATTGAACGCCGCAAACACAATAGCCTCGGCCGCCACCTCCGGCTGGAAGATCGGCGGCACCGGCTGCGCCTTGCGCGGCATGCGCGACAGCGCCCAGTCGAACTGCGGCGTGTTGACGGCCGGAAGCTGCACCATGCACAGGCTTATCGGCAACCTCTCGTGCATCAGCTCGCAGCGCAGGCTGTCGGTGAAGCCGCGGATCGCGAACTTGGCGCCGCAATACGCCGCCTGCAGCGGAATGGCGCGATAGCTCAGCGCCGACCCCACCTGCACGATCGATCCCCGCCGGCGCGGCCGCATGCGCTTCAGCGCCGCCATCGTCCCATGCACGGTGCCCAGGTAGGTCACCTCGGTCTGCTGGCGGAACTCCTCCGGCGTGATGGCATGGACCGGCGCGAAAATCGTCACCATCGCGTCATTCACCCAGATATCGATCGGCCCCAGCGTCTGCTCGATCTGGTCGGCGGCAGCCTCCACCGCAGCGGCATCGGCGACATCGGTCGGCACCGCGCAGGCCCGTCCGCCGCGCGCCTCCACCTCCGCCGCCACCGCGGCAAGCCGCTCGCCATCGCGCGACAGCAACCCGACCGCGCAGCCACGCTCCGCCAGCGCCCGTGCCACCGCACGTCCCACGCCGGCGCCAGCCCCGGTCACCACCGCCACCTGTTTCATCGCTCGATCCCCGCTCCGCTCCTGACGTGAACCGCCGGCCTCAGCCCGCGTTCCACCAGGATACCGGCACAGGAGCGACAGCATGGCCTCCGACAGACGTAATCAGCGGCGGACCAGCGATCAGCGGGTGGACGAAGCCTCAGCCGACAGTTTTCCGGCCAGCGACCCGCCGTCCCATTCCGGCATCACCGGGCCCGGCGAGCCTGGCGCTCGCCCGCACCACCCGGCGCCATCGCATCAGCGCGGGGACGACGCCCGGCCGACCGGCACCCCCAACTCGGATCGGCACGCCACCGAAACCGCCCACCAATGGGAAGATGAAACACATCCCCAGCAGAAACACCCTGGCTGAGCACCCGCGGGACTTGCAGTAACCGTCAGGGACTGGTCCCTTTGGCGCCATGGCCGCCTGGGACCTCAGCGGGTTGCGCGTGCTGGCCGACGACCTGACCGGTGCGTTGGACAGCGCCGCTCGTTTCGTCCCCGCCGCCGGCCCGGTCCCGACCTTTTGGAAACCCCCTCTGGCGCTCCCCGCCACCGCGTCCATCGACCTGGCAACCCGCGAACTGACCGAGGCCGAGGCGCGGGTGACCATCCAGCGGCTGGCCTGCCTCCTGGACCCGGCCGAGGTCGCATTCAAGAAGCTGGACAGCCTGTTGCGCGGCCACATGGCGGCCGAGATCCTCGCCTGCCTGGCCGGGTTCCACCATTGCGTCATCGCCCCGGCCTTCCCCTTCCAGGGCCGGATCACCCGCGACGGACGCCAGATGGCCGCGAGGGCCGCGAATGGCGCCTCCTCCCCGCTGACCTCGCCGGAGACCTCCGTCGCCTCCGAGTTCCCGTGTCGCTCTGCCGGCCAGGGGACCCAGCCCCCGCGGGCGTCAGCCTGTGGGACGCCGAAACCGACGCCGACCTGGCCGCCATCGTCGCCGCCGCCGTCAACCTGCCCGGGCGCGTCCTGTGGTGTGGCAGCGGCGGCCTGGCCGGGGCCCTCGCTGCAAACGCCCCGGTCCCCGCCCCCCAGTTGCCGACACCCATCCTGGCCCTCATCGGTTCCGACCACCCGGTTTCCGTCGGACAGCTCTCTGCGGCGTGGAAGCAGGTGCAGCGCATCGCCCGCGGCAGCCCTGACGAAGCCGACGTCATTGCCCGCCGCCTCGCCCGTGCCAACACCGCCGTCGCCGTCATGCTGCCGCCGGGAACCGACCGCACCGCAGCCGCCCGTCACATCGAAAATTGCCTTGCCGGCTTGTTGAGCACTCTCGGCCGCCCAGGCACCCTCTTCGTCAGCGGCGGCGAGACGCTCCGCGCCGTCTGCGATAGCCTGGGCGCCGAAAGCCTGGAGGTGGACGGCGAGCTCATGCCGGGCGTACCAGCCTCCGTGATGTGCGGCGGACGCTGGGACGGGCTCCGGGTGCTTTCAAAATCCGGCGCATTCGGCGATTCCGGCCTGCTGGTCCGTCTGCTGGCCGGAACGCAGGAGGATCAACCGTGAGCCCACACATTCCATGTCTGGCCATTACCATGGGCGACCCAGCGGGGATCGGGCCCGAGATCATCGTCAAGGCCTGCGCGCGCCTCGCCCCTCGGCATCGCCGCCGACGAACTCCACCTGCTCGTCATCGGCCACCGCTCCGCACTGGAAACCGCACACCGCCTCCTGCCCGACGCCACCCCCTTCCGATCACATCCCCCGCCGACTCCTGGCCGCCCCTCGCCTTCCTCCCCGCCGGCGAGGAGCGGGAGCCGGTGGCGATCGGCCGCATCAGCCCGGAAGCCGGGCGCTTCGCCTATCTCGCCGTGCAGCAAGCGGTCGAGCCTGGCCCTGGCCAACCGGATCGACGCCATCGTAACCGCCCCCCTGAACAAGGAGGCGCTGAACCTCGCCGGCTACCACTACGCCGGCCACACCGACATGCTGGCGGCGCTGACCGGCACGAAAAGCTCCGTCATGCTGCTGGCCCACGGCGACATGCGCGTCGGCCACGTCACCACCCACGTCGCCCTCGCCGACGTCCCGCGCCTGATCACGCCGGAACGCCTGCGCCGCACCATCGACCTCACGCACCAGGCGGTCCGCGACCTGGGCGTCCCGGCCCCGCGCATCGCGGTTGCCGCGCTGAACCCGCACGCCGGCGAAGGCGGACTGTTCGGCCGCCAGGACGACGAAATCACCGCCCCGGTCGTCGCCGCCTGCCGCACCGACGGCCTCGACGTCACCGGGCCCGTCCCCGGCGACACCGTGTTCGTGAAGCTGCGCGCCCGGCAGTTCGACGCGGTGGTGGCGATGTACCACGACCAGGGGCACATCCCGGTCAAGCTGCTCGGCTTCGACGTCGATCCGGCCACCGGCGCGTGGCGGGCGCTGTCGGGCGTGAACATCACCCTCGGGCTGCCGATCATCCGCACCTCGGTCGATCACGGCACGGCCTTCGATATCGCCGGCCGCGGCATGGCCAGCGAGGAAAGCCTGATCGAGGCCATGGATTACGCGCTCCGGCTGGCGGGATCGCGCCACCCGGGCTGACGCCGATCTCCCATCCGCCCGTGGGTAGTGTCTCCGTTGGGGTGGCTTTGGGACGGTCCGCTTCCAAGGGCAAGTCGCGGATTGCGGACCTTCGATCTACAGCGCAATTGGCCGGGGCGGACCATCCGGCCCAGAGAGGCCGGCAGGAAAAGCGGGTGTCCGGCTTGTTCAAGAGCAGCCTCGGGTCCACCCAGGCGCGTGATGTTTCTCAACCGAGACAGCCGCTGTCGGCCGCGAGGTTACGGGAGCACCGAGCTGGCGCTGCTTGTCTGCGCTACGGCCCGCCTGCTGAAGCGCCTGCAGCGCCTGAGGCATCTTCGTCGCGGTCGCGTAGGAACTCGGCCTTTTGCTCCGCAGTCGGGTAAAAGCGCTCGGACGTGACCGACCCGACTAGCGTTCCCTTGCGGAAGCTATACACGGCGCTATGGCGGCGCGAGCCCCCAAAAGCTGAAGTCAATCGGCCCTCCGCCGCCGGCACCGTAGGCATTTTTCTCCCCCGCAACGATCCATGCGGCAGCCAGTCCCTCTCGCTCGAGCAAGCCGACGAAGGCGTCACGGTCGATCAAGGCGGTGGACGGGCCTTCGGCCGCTATGGACGGATCGAAGAAAACGGTCCGCCCGTCGCCGTCCACGTAGGAGGGGTGTTTCCCGTTCGCCAGGCGAGCGCTGAGGCCGTCGAGAAGCCAGGGAGCAGGCAGCTCCATCCGAACCGTGTCGTCCAAGGAATAATCGTGCCCCCCGCGCTCCGCGACATACTCGACCAACGGGCGCCTGATCGGCACCATCTTGCCCTGTCCAGGGCCGCGCAGGGCCATCCAGTCCCGTGTTCCGGACCATGCCGGGTGCCAGGATATTCCCCCAGGAACTGCGGGTAGGACGTCGCGTATCTGGGTACGGCATCCATGTCCGTCAGCGGCTGCCCGGCCAGCGCGCGAAGGAGGCGACGCAGGTCGCGCTTGCGGCAGACCAGGCAGCTGACCCTGTACCAGGCTTCCTGCTCCATCCGCCGCCGCCCGCCGCGTCGCTGCTCCCGGCAGTAGCTCGCAAAGCCCTCCAGGACGAGCCATGCGCGCCCGGAAGGGTCCACCGTCTCGACGAGGCCGGGGCGGTTCAAGAGGTCGCCGTCGTAGTCGACCCAGGCCATGCGGTCCGCCGGGGCTAGCTTCGGCAAGGGCGGCCGGGAGCCGCCCACCAGCATGCGGTATTCGTGTAAGCCGCGCGGGCCGCGGCGGGCACCAGGGAGGGGTCTATGTCCCGGGCGGCGAGTTGCCAAGGGCCATCATAGGGGCTGGCCTTGTTATCCCACGGGTTCTCCCTAAACGCGACATGGTCCGCCAGCCGGGCCAGCAACTCATGCAGCGCGATCCATTGGTATTTCTTGCCGATCCGCTCGACCCTGTGATCCATCCGCCCGCAGCGGGTGACGTCGTTCCGCTCGAACTCGCGGAACAGCTGCGGCTTCCACCCGAGATCGTGGGCGCGCCAGCAAACCCAGCGCGACGCCCATGTCGGGCTGAACGGGACCATCTCCGTCGCTTGCCGGGAGCCCGGCGAGGAGAAGCCGAGCAAAGCCCTTCGGGCGCGGTTCCAGTAGTCGTGCAACTCGAAGGTATTAAGCGTCGCCTCGAAATCCTTGCTCGCCGAAATGGCAGCCTTGCGGGCTACTTCCCCGCTCGCCCAGGCCTTTCGCGAGGCGCACAGCAGGCGGCCGAGCGCCGAAGCCTGCGGGGCCGACGCGGTCGCCTTGAACTCGGCGCGCCACGAGGCGAGCAGCTCAGACCCAGTCGGCGGCACGCCCGATGGCCCATTGGGGCCGGCCGCGAAGCTCCCCGTGCGCGGTTGGATGACGTAGCGGCCGAAGTCGCCGAATTCGTTCGTCGAGCCGACTATGGCGTCGCGAAACGTCCCGTTCTCGGTCGTCTCGGTAAAGCTGCCCATTTCATTGTCCGAGACCGCCTCGAGGGGCCACGGGCTGCCATAGGGCGGCTCGGCGACCCTCGCATCGGCAGGGGCCGGAAGGTAGCCGCGGAAGCGCGCGAGCGCGACTATGCCGCGAGCGTAGTCCCGGGTCAGCAGGTGGACCGGGCAGCGCGGCGGCTCGAGCAGCGCCAAGGCCGCTTCCGCCAGTGCCCCCAGCCCGTCCAGCCGGGGCGCCAGCATAGCCGCGCCGTAAGCGGCGCACAGAACCCGCTCGACGACGTAGGGGTCGTCGACCGTCGAGAACGAGCCCACGAGCCGGGCAGCCAGCGAAAGCCGCGGCGCCAGCATCGCGGAGAGCGACTTAGTGGCGCGGTCGCGGAGCTCCCGGTGGGACGCGCTGAAGAACCAGGACAGGGTCGTCGCCGCAAGCTCGGCCCGGTTGGGATCGATGGCGCCGTCCGCGGCCTGCTTCGACCACTCAACGAGGACGCGTGCAGGGCAGTCCGCGCCGCGGCTCTCCATCAATCTCGCTATGGGCACGGACCAGAAGCTGTCGCGCTCGGGAAGCGCGGTCCGGCGAAGCCGGCGGTCGAGGTCGCTCGCGTTGAAGGGATTCCCGGGCTCGGTCGACACGGCAAGGCGGGTCCTCAGGGCGAGGTCCGTGCCGTGAGTTCGGTGCTACTCGCAGGCCAGCTCCATCGTGCGCTCCGTGAACGCGTCCGGCCTGCGCCAGGCGAGGCTGGACGCGAACGCGTCCCACGCCGGGCAATACGAGCCGACCCGCCCCGCGAGGTCCGGCAGCTCCGCCCCTATGCGCTCGGGCAACTGGATGGCGAGCGCCTCGAGCACGCCGGCCCGGGCGTAGGCGTCCTCGCCGGTGGACGCATCCCCGAGCGGGGATCCCGGGCGGAAGCTCGCCGCCGGGTCCTCCGCTGACAAGTGCTCGTCCAACAGGCGCTTGGCAGCAAGATGGTCGGCCAGCCGCTCGAACGTGAAGCGGACAAACTCACCCGGGCCGTCATCGAATGGCTCCACTGTCAATAGGCCTTCGGACGCGAACCAGGCCAGTAAGTCCTCCTCTGCCCTGCCGTTTGAGGGGCGGACGTCCTCGGTGATGGCGCGCGCCTTGCCGTATTCGATCCGGTTTTCGCCGCTTCCCACGATCGCTTCGGTCAGCCGCAGGATGGCCGTCTCCGGTATTCCGGTCCGGGTCGCCAAGTCCAGGCGCGAAGCGACGGCCGCGGTCACCGCCCCTAGGTAGAACTCGAAGACGGAGGTTACGCCTTGCAGGCCCAGGGGTACCGTCCGGAGGCCCTTCCGTTCCAGGGCGTCGCAGCAGGATCTCAGGAATAGCGGATTGTTGAATTCCGGGAAAAGTAGGGCGCGCCCGGCCTGACGATCCCGCGCGCCTCGAGGTAAGCAGCGGCCGCGCGGCCGTCCGTCCCGGCGAAGCCGGTGTGCTCGATGCGGGGCACGCCGGCCAGCACTTCCTCGAAGACCGGGAGGTAGGTCGACCTGCACGAGACTACGATCCCGATGTGGGGGTAAGGGCGCGCCGCTTCGAGGAAGCCAGCGACGGTGTCCCGCCAATGCGCGAGGCCAGGCCTCTCGTTTATGGCGTCCACGAGAATCAGCCCGCGGCAGCCCGCAGCCTCGGCCGCCGCGTCCAGAGCGCCGAGCGCGGCGTCGCGCGAAACGTGTCCGAGGCCGATGCGCTGCTGGAGCCAGGTCCAGGGATCGTCCTGGGAGAAGCGGTTGCCGAGCAGCAGGAGGGCGGCCTTGCCCCGTTTGACTTGATAGGCTGCGGCGTCCGCCAGGAGATGGGACTTGCCCGATCCCGCCTCTCCGTGCAGCAGCGCCGACGCTGCGTTCGTCAGCTGCATCGGCCGTCCCTCCGCCGCGTCCCTGATCCTGTCGAGGACATCCCTGAACCGGAACAGGTGGAATTGGGCGCTCCTCCGGGCCTCCAACTCCGCCGCCGTCCCTGTGCCGTCGCCATTCCAGACGAGGCCGTAGAGCTGTCGCAACTCGCGTTCGGCAGCGTCCGCCTCCTTGAGGATCTCGGCCCAGGGAAGGCGGTCCCCCGGGCCCGCGCGCGCTACCCCGTCCAGACGCGCCACCAGGCCGTCCGTAAGGGCTATGACGTCCAACGGGGCGGGGGGGCCGCCGCGCCCCGGCGTGCGAGGGCGACCAAGCCGCCCGCAAGGCCATGCCGTGCACCGTCGAGCGAGTCGGCGAGCTTGACTGCTTGCTCGGCGACAACCGGCGACCGGGCGAAGGCCAGGAGCTCCTGGCGCACCGGCAACGTTACAGCGGCCTCGGGCGAGTAGCGCGGCCCGAGGTCGGCCAAAGAGCGGGCAAGCGACTGCTCGAAGAACGCGGCCGTCAGAACCGTCTCGTCGAACCAGTAGAGCTGCCGGCCGGCGTGCCCGCCGCCTTCCCTCGTCAGACGCTCCGTCAACTGGGACGCGCCCCAGAGTTCGATCTCGAGTTGCGGCAAGCCGCCCGGCCCCTTCACGGCCCACTTGGCGGCCCAGGCCTGCCACCGGGTTAGCTGTGTCATCGCCTTTCCGACCCGGGCGTCGCTCAAGTCGATCGGCAAGCAGACCACGTAGCGCGCCAGCCTCGGATGGAGCTTCAGCGCATGGCGCAACAATTCATCTAGCTGATCGGTTTGCCGCTTCCCGAACTTGTCGAAGAACTTTGCCTGCCATCCGATTTCGGAGCCGTCGGCCTGTCTGCGGTAGCATTCCACACCCGCGTCGCCGCCCGGCCCCTTGCGGTAAAAGACGGAGCCTGGAGCCGCCGGCTCAAGGGCTGCGAGCTGGCAGCACAACTCCTCGAACCCATACCGCCGATCGCCGCCGTGGGGTCGGATTTTCAGGAACTCGATGTTTGCCATGGCCCTAGCCTAGCGAGCCCTCCGGATTGCGCCATTGGAACATGCAAACAACCGGGCGGTCCCGCGATGGACTCGGTCACTCCCGTACGCTGTTCCTGCGTGGGAAGTGACCCGCTCAACAATCGATCGCTTGCGAGCGCAAATCGCGTCTGCCTCCGGGGTGGTAAAATAGCCTCGGTAACGTTCAAGACAGGCGCACAGCCGTCGGCACGGTGCGGCACACCCTATGTCCGGTTCGGGGACCGCCTTATCGGATCGCTGATGACCTACTTGGGTCGAAACCAGAAATTCAAACTGGCCCACCACCCGCCCCACCCACCCGCTTGCCCCCACCCACCCGCGTATGCTAGAACAAATAGCGAACAAACCACGAACCCCCCGCATGAAACCACGCTCCTGGCCCACCCGCCTCGCCGCCAGCACCGCCCTCCGCGAATCCCGCCGCCCCTCCTGGCGCACCCGCGCCCAGGAACACCGCCGCGACGCCCTGCTGGACGCCGCCGAGCAGCTCTTCGCCGAAAAGGGCCTGCTCGTCGCCTCCTTGCAGGAAATCGGCCAGGCCATCGGCCTGCCGCCCTATGCCGTCCGCGCCCAGTTCGGCAACCGCGACATGATCGTGGAAGCGGTGCTCGACCGCCATCTCGACCGCCTCATCGACCGCCTCGGCGCCTGGCAATCCCACACCGAGCCCACCGACCCGGTGAACCGCCTCTACCACGCCATCACCCACCTGCTGGGCATGCTGTATGCCTATCGCCACGCCCAGCGCGTGCACGTCGCCGCCATGTCCGGCGCCTCGCCCCATCTCGTCCGCACGCTCAAGCTGCGCCAGCGCCACCTCGTGCATTTCTTCGCCGGCCTGATCGCCGACGCCGCACCGGAAGCCGAGGGCCACACCGAGCTCGCCATGCCCGCCGCGCTCAGCCTGATGGGCATGGCCTGCTGGCACGTGCTCTGGTTCCGCGACCGCGGCGCGCTCACCCGCGACGACTACGCGCGCTTGCTCACCCACATGGTCGTCGAGGGTATCGCCACCGCCGCCGCCCAGGGTGTCGGCACCTGGGACCAGCCGGCGGCCGCCGAAATCGCCCCCGATGCTGGCTGAACGCCACCTCAGCAGCCCCTACTGGCGCGGCCCGCTCGCCCGTCGCGCCGCCCTGCGCGAGGCCGCCGCGCGCGAGGTCGCCACCCACGGCCTGGCCCGCCTCAGCCTGCCCCGGCTCGCCGCGGCCGCCGGCATGAAGTTCGACATCGCCCGCCACCACTACCGCACCAATGCGGCCCTGCTGCTGGACGTCGTCCGCCACCACCACGCCGCCTTGGGCGAGCGTATGGCTGACGCCGTGCTGGACGCCCGCGCCCTGCCCGGCCCGGCCCGCGTGACCGCGCTGGCCACCGCGCTGATCGAGGCGTTGGTCGCCGCCCGCACCGCCCACCGCGCCACGCTCGCCGCCACCGCTGCCTTGCCCGAGGTCGCCGACGCCGCCCGCCATGCCGACGCCTGGCTGATCGACGAGTTCGCCGCCGCCCTCGCCGCCACAGGCGTTACAGATGGAACCACCCGCACGGTCCTGGCGCGCTCCGCACTGCTGCTGATCAACCACTGGACGCTGCGCCTGGAAGACGCATCGCCGGAGGAACGGGCTTCATGCGCTGACGTGTTGGCGCGTATGGTGGCGGCTGGGACGTAACAGCCCCGCTGGTGAACCCGATGCGACATCGTTTCTTCCTGCCAATGATCTGCCTCATGGCGCTGACAACAACCGCACCATCCACGCGCGCCGCCCCGGACTCGGACAAAGCAGCCATCACCGAGCGGCTGCGGCACTGGACGGCCGCCTTCAACGCCCACGATGCCGCCGGCATCTGCGACCTGTTCGCCCCTGATCTGATCTACACCATCCCCAACGCGCTCGACGGCAACCGCACCGCCCTCTGCGCAAACCTCCGCGCTCTGCAATCCAGACCCGGACTGCAACTCCACTACGACAACCCTGACATCCGCGAGATCATAGTTTCCGGCGATATCGCCGTCGTCCGCCTGTTCTGGACGCTCACCACCCGGAAAGCCGCCCACCAGGACACAAGCACGGAAGCCGGAATGGACATCTTCAAACGGCAGCCGGACGGCAAATGGTCCATCGCTCGCTTCCTGTCCTTCACCATCACACCCAACAGGAATCTCCAGTAACCTTCCCCTCTCCCCCGCCCGTGCGACGCGAAAGCGGGCATCCAGACGCTTCGTTCCGCGAGCCCACCTCGAAGTTCAGCAGGTCCGCCGGCTGCGCTGGAAGTCAGCCAATACGCCCGGATGGTCCAGCCTGGCGAGTTCGGCCGCTATTTCCCCCTCAACGTAGCGTTGCCACCTCGCTGCCAGAAACATACTGCACCGCGTGACCATCGCTCGCCGCTTCTGTTTTGCCGGTACGGCGCGAAACTCTTCGACGGATTCGGTATTGGCAAACGACATGGCGCCCTCCCGCAATATCTGCACACGACGCGGTTTTCGGGCTATTTCCCGGCGAGCACAGTGAAGCACATCACAAGTTTGAACTTTTGGGCCGCGAGGACCCCGCCGGACGATGCCGGCACCTCCATCATCCAGCCCCGCATTCCTGATCGGGCTCCTGCAGCTTCGTATCCGCGGAAACCAAGAAAGGAACTCACCACGGAGACACGGAGACAGGGAGACCTATTTCTCCCCGCCTCCGTGTCTCCGTGGTGAAAAACGATTGCTGAAACCAGTCACCACCGATCGGGAAACACACGTAGATGCCGCGCGACTCGCTCCAATAACCCTCCCCTCTCCCCCGCCTTGGGGGGGAGGGGCGGGTTGAGGGGGCGGCGCTAAACCGACACCGGCGCCGCCCCGCGCTGCGCTTGCCTCCACCCTCCCAACCGCGCGAACACCGCAAGGTGCGTGAAGACGAACAGCGGAACCAGGAAGCAGGGAATCAGAATCCACGGAATCTCGCTCATGATCGCGCTCGACGGATCGCCCACGAACACGCGCAGCGGGCCCGGCGATGACGTCACGCCGAGTCCGATAGCATCAACCAGATCAAGGAACCCGAGCGCAGTCCACGCCAGCGCAACACCACGGCTCCCCTTCCAGTCACGTGCAACCATCCACGCGACCAGTGGCGCGGCGGCGCCCACCGCGACGTCGCCCCATCCCGCGGCCGGCGCAAACGGCGCCGGAAGCCGCCCCGCCGCTTGCAGCAGCAAAAACTCCACGCCGAGAACGCGAACCACGTTGACCCCGATCAACGCCGAGCACCGAAGCCCTCGCGAGAGCCTGCCGCCCGCCTGTAGTGCCGAAGGCGAGGATGGCCATGACGAGGATGGGCAGCACCACCGCCATCCCCAGCCCTGGAACGCCAAGTACTCCGCCATCGGCCAGCACCCGGCTCGCGCCAAGCGCGACGACCGCGACGAACCAGGCCACCAGGGCCGCCGCGAGCCGGACCCGCCCATCCCGTGTCGCCGCCATAGTCAGGGTAACGACGGTGATTACGATTGCCGAACTCGCCGTCAACGCGATGGCGCAGACAAGGTCAAAGATCATCACGCCCTCCATGTATATACACCTGTTTGGCCAAAATCTTCACCTGACAAGGCCCGAAGCCGGCTGCGGCAGCGGCATTCGCTCCAGCACCGCGGCGACGCTCCCCTGCGCGCGCTGCCACGCCGGCAACAGCTCGACCGCCACACGCGCCCCCTCTGGCGTGATGGCAATGCGACGAACCCGGCCGTCCTTCTCGCTCTCGGAACGGATCAGTCCACGTTTCTCCAGCGGCCGGAGATTGCGGGTGAGCGTCGTGCGCTCCAGCCCCGCCATGTCGGCAAGGCGGCTGAGCGGAATCGGTCCGGTCTGGATCAGCGTCGCCAGCAGCGTGAACTGCGTTGACCGTAGGCCCGTGCCCCGGAATGCCTGCTCATAATGCTGCGTCACCGCGCGGCTGACCCGGCGCAGCGCCGCACACGTGCAGGCGCGACAAGGACGGAACAGCGCGGCTGTTTGATCCATAAACGTGCACATACACTATTCCACCACCGCGTGTCCACCATCGGATGGGACCGCTACTCGAGCATCAGCTCCGCCGTCACTTCCTGCAGATCGAGCTCCCGCTCCAGCACTGTGAGCACCTGGTCATGGATCTGCCCGGCGCGGTGCAAGCGCAGCACCTCAGCGCGGCCCGCGCGGACCGCGCTGAGGATGACGCTGAAGTGCTCGACCTCGTGCGGCCGGTACCTCTCTCGGTCCTCGGCATACAGGAGGGCACTGCGGGCGCGGTGACCGTACTGCTCCAGCAATCGTGGATGGCGCTCACTCCCGTCGGGCTGTTGCGAAGCTGCGGCCACCGCGTCGAACTGCGCCTTCGCCATGCGAGCCCAGGCGACTTCTTCGGATAGAAGTCGCGGGTCACGCTCCGGCGTGGCGTCGAGACCCAGTGCGCGGATCAGAACTCCCAGCGTGGTTCCTTGCACAAGCACGGTCACCAGAATCACCGCGAAAGCCGCCACGAGCACGAGGTCCCGGCCAGGAAGTGACTCCGGCAGAGCGAGCGCGATGGCGAGACTAACCACGCCGCGCATGCCTGCCCAGCTCAGCACTGTGGCACCGGCATATGTCGGCGGATTCTCCTGGAGCTGCCGCCGCACGGTAACGGCGCAGAACACCCAGACGAAACGGGAGACAATCACCGCCAGCAGCACCGCCCCGACCGGTATCAGCAGCGCCGCCGCGCCGCCGCCCAGACGCGAGAGCACACCACGCAGCGAAAGGCCGATCAGGATGAACACCATCGCCTCGAGCAGGAATATCATGACGCGCCAGAAGGCGTCCGCGCGAACCCGGGTCGCCGCCGACATGTCGGAATGCTGGCGCCGCCCAAGGATCATGCCACAGACAACAGTGGCCAGCACCCCGGAGGCATGCAGCCACTCCCCGCCGATATAGGACGCCCAAGGCAGCAGCAGGGTCGCAGTGATGGCGAGCTGCGGATCATGTAATCGCCGCACCAGCGCCGCGCCGAGTACGCCGACCGCCACGCCGACCAGGACGCCGACTACGGCGACCGTAGCAAAGGTAACGGCGGCCGTCCCGAGGTTGAAAGCGCCTGTGAGCGCTGCGGTCACTGCGAAACGGAAAAGGACGAGCCCAGCCGCATCGTTCAGAAGGCTTTCCCCTTGCAACAACGCGACCACACGTCCGGGCAGCCGCAGCCGTTCCAGGACCGCCTCCGCCGCCACCGCATCTGGCGGCGACACCACCGCGCCCAGGGCGAAGCACACCGCCCACGGTACGCCGGGCGCGACGCTATGCACGACGACTCCCACCACCAGCGTCGTGAAGATCACAGCGCCGACTGCAAGCAGCAGAATCCCGCTGAGGTTCTCTCGGAAGTCCCGCCATACGGTGAAATAGGCGCTGCTCATCAACAGCGGGGGCAGGAACAACACGAGAACTAGGTTGGGGTCGAGTGCCAGGACCGGCACACCGGGCGTGAGCGCGAGCGCCGCGCCACCCAGGATAAACGCCGCAGCCGGTGGGGCGTGTAGCCTGCTCGCCACGAGCGACAGCACGAGAATGACTAGCAGAAGCAGGAGGATAAATTCGAACTGGCCGACGAGCGGCATGCGTGGTTTTCCGGACGCTATGCGTCCGCATACTGGCATCTTGGGGCAGCGGGAGAACAGGCAGTTTGCCGCTACTGCTCCCGCATCCGTGCACTGGGGTCGCCGCAAGTCGTCACCCGGCCGCGTGAGCGTGTCGGCACAAGCACCGGAGCATCTGCAAAAGCTTCAAGCCGGTATCTCCCCGCGGCCTATGTGCCGCCAGCTTCGACACGGCCACGGAGCAGACCGGGCACCCTCACCAACAACCCTGACGGCCTCGCGACACGTCCGGCATCGCCCGGCCCATCCGGCCGTTGTTCTGCATCAAACTGCCGTTGCCGGCCCGCTGTCGTCTATTGCAGCTCCGCCTCCAACGCCGCCAGGCCGTCGCGGATGGTGCGGTGCCGCTCGACGCCCGGCAAAGCGTCGCCACTGCGATAGATATCGGCCACGCGCTTGGACAGATCCGACATCCATTTGCGGTCGTCGTTGCTGCGCATCCGCGCGCGCAGCACGGTGTCGCCGCCATAGGTGGGAATTGGCGTTGGCATGTTAGCCGTCGGCTGCTGCGGCACCGCGCCCTCGCCCAGTTTCCGAATCGCGCGGCGCAGGCGCCGGCGATACAGCGCGACGCCAGCATCGGTCGCAGCCAGATGCTCGCGCGCATGCACCGTCACCGGGCCCTGGCTGACCCAGACTTCGTAATCGCCCGGGCTGCGCTGGCGCTGCTCATAAGAACGCCCGTCGGTCTGGCCGTAGAAATCGACGCTGTTGTAGCCACACAGTTCCGGCCGCCCCTTGCCGAGCGGATCGGTCTCCTTGTTGAAATGCCGCCAGGCGATGGTGATGGTGTTCGTGTCATCGACAGGCACCACCCAACGGGTCAGCCCCGTGCGCACGAAGAAGGTGGATTCGTTTCCTTCCACATGCATGCCGCCGTTCTGCGAGAAGTTCGGCAGCATGTGGTCGTGCACACGGAACCACACCAGATCGTCCACGCGGCGGGTGGACGTGAAGAAGACACCATTGCCGGCCGCCCGCTCGTGGTAGTCCACGACAGGCAGGTTCACCAAATTCTCCTGAAACTGCACACCGCTGACGCGGGTGTGCAGGAAGGTGACGTGATACGGATCGATGGAGTTCTCGAACACCTGCACCCAGTTCACCGGTGAGGGGATCAGGAACGGCACCATCTTGTCGTCGGGCAGTTCCATCGTGTCGAACACCGGGAACGGCGGCATGTCGGCGATCGGCCCGAAATAGGCGAAGATCATGTCTTTGTATTCGATCACCGGATAAGCGCCCTGGGTCACACGGGCGCAGATCTGGCTGGTTTTCGGCTCGCCGGGCGTTTCCAGGATCGTGCCGTCGGTGTCGAACAGCCACCCATGATAGCAGCAGCGTATGCCGTGCTGCTCCACGATGCCGAATTCCAGCGACGCGTTGCGATGCGCGCACAGCAGATGCAACAGCCCGAGCGTGCCGGAGCGATCACGGAACAGCACCAAATCCTCGCCCATGCGCCGCAGTCGCAGCGGCAGCTCACCGACCATCGAGCTCAGCGCGATTGGCATCCAGAAGCGGCGTAGATAGTCGCCGCAGGGCATGCCGGGCCCGATCTTGGTCAGCTCATCATCCGGCGCGAGCGTGCCAAGCCGGTTGCGAGGGTACCCGTCAAACTTGCCTTGCGGCAGCGTTACCGACATCTCAACGTCCCTTTGCAACGAATTCGCTGATCAATGCGGCGGCCTGCTGCAGCGCGACCGCATCTCCGATGGAAATGCGCATTTGCCGCGCATGCGCACCGGCGCCGAAACGGCGCACCAGGATGCGCTCGGCGGCGAGCCGCGCTGTGCAGGTCTGCACCATCTCCGGGTCGGGAAAGTCGATCAGCAGGAAATTGGCCTGGCTGGGATGGACCCGCAGTGCCTCGCAACGCGCCAGGCTGTCGGCCAGCCACGGCAGCCACAGATCGTTGTGCGCCCGCGCCGCGTGCTGATGTGCCGCATCCGCCAGGGCGGCGAGCCCAGCCGCCAGCGCCGGACGGCTGACCGGGAAAGTCGGGCCCACCTTGCGCGATCGCCTGCAGCAGCGCCGGGTCGCCGGCGAGCCAGCCCAGTCGCATGCCGGCCATGCCGAACAGCTTGGAGAAGGTGCGGCTCACCAGCACGTTCCCCGCCGTCATCGCGAGACCCAGCCCGCCATCGCCGTAGGACGGATCGCGCACGTATTCGGCGTAGGCGCAGTCCAGCACCAGCAGCACGTCGCCCGGCAGCCGCGCATGGAGCGTCCGCACGTCGTCGAGGCCTAGCATGGCACCCGAGGGGTTGTCCGGATTGGCTAGCATGACGACGCGCGTTCGCGGTCCCACCGCCGCCAGCAGCGCGCCAGGATCGGCGCGGAAATCCACATCCGGCGCCGCCACGGGAGTCGCGCCGGCGATCGCCGCGTTGCGCGCATAGCGCGCGTAGCCGCGGGCGGAGAACACGACCTCATCGCCCGGCCCGGCAAAGGCGAGCACCGCGTTCAGCATCAGCGTGTCGGAACCCGGACCCAGGCTGGTATGCGCCGCCGGCACGCCGAACCTCGCAGCCAACGCCGCCACCAGTTCGCCGCCCTCGCCCTCCGGGTATTCATGGCCGCGCACGGCGGCTGCCGCGGCCGCGGCGATCGCCCTCTCACTGGGACCCAGCGGGCTTTCGTTGGAGCAGAGCCGCCACATGCCGGGCTGCAGCAGCTCCGGCACCGCGGCCATCGGGCCGCCGATACCGGCCAGGGCGGGACGTGGATGGGGCTTGATCATGCGCGATCCGTGGCTGCCGCAATCTCGACCGCGGTGGTGAACAGGTAGTCGCCGCGACGCGCCAGCGCCGGCAGCCGTCGCGCCACCACGATGCCGGGCGCCGCGAAACGCACCGCGACCGGTGCCACGGCCGGGTCATCGACGTCGTGCACCCAGCCGGCCGGCGTGCCGGCATCGACTGTCGTGCCCAATTGGATCAGTGGTTCGAACAATCCGGAGGCCGGGCACATCAGGAAATGCGCGCGCCCGGGAACCTGCACGAAGCGCGTGTGCCGCCCGGCATCGCCGGGCTCGGCCGGCAGCAAGCCGAGATGCCGAAGCACGGCGCGCACGCCATTATCTGCCACGGCCAGTGCGCCGGCATCCACGCGCGCTCCACCACCCAGTTCGGTGGCGATCATCGGCACGCTGCCCCTTTCGCAGGCTGCGGACAGCGAGCGGGTTTCGGCCGTCGTGCCAACCATCACAGCCAGCGGGGCGGCAAATGCATTCGCCAGCCGCGTCTTTGCCGTCGGTCAGCGGCCCGCCGGCATAGACGTAGGCACAGGGAAGATATTCCGAAGCCGTACCGCCGGAATGCAGGTCCACCGCCGCCTGGCAGCGCGGCAGTAGCTCCTGCTCGACGAAATGTGCCAACTGCGCGGTAGGCCCGCCGTCCGGATCGCCCGGGAAGGCGCGGTTCATGTTGGCGCCGTCGACCGGCGAACAGCGCCGCGCCGCGCGCACCGCCGGCAGGTTCAGCGCCGGCAGCAGGATCAGCCGACCCGCAAGCTGCGTCCGGGTCCAGATCGCGCAGCAGGCGGCGCAGCACGATCTGGCCCTCGTATTCATCGCCATGCACACCCGCGCTCAGCAGCACCGTGGGCCCGGACGCGCCGCCCAGCACGGCGATCGGCACCGGGATCACGCCGTAGGCATGCGCATCGTCCGAGAACGGCACGCCCAGATGCCCGATATGCCGACCCGGCGCGTCAAGCGGAATGGAGCAGCTGATCCGGGTCATGCGCGCCGCCAGCGCCGTTCCAGCGTGCCAAACAGCACCGACAGCGAGAAGCAGACACAGAAATAGAGCCCCGCGGTGAACAGCCACACCTCGAAAAAGCGCTGCGTGCTGCTAGAGACTTCCGATGTCATGTAGGTCAGCTCCGGGATCGAGATCAGCGCCACCAGCGAGCTGTCCTTGATCGAGATGATGAACTGCCCGGCCAGCGCCGGCAGCACGTTGCGCACCGCCTGCGGCAGCACGACAAGGCGGAACACCGCCCAGCCGCGCAGGCCGAGCGCGTATCCGGCCTCGGTCTGCGCGCGCGGAATGGATTGCAGGCCGGCGCGCAGGATCTCGGTGATGTAGGCGCCGGCTAGCAGCGCCAGGCAGGCGAGGCCGGAAAGGAAATCGTTGATCCGATCGGGTGGCGCGAGCAGCGCGACGACGACAGCGCGCAGCCACCCCGGTGCCGCCATCAGAGCGCCTTGCAGTCCCAGCAGCGGCATCATCTGGCTGGAGACAAAAAAATAGAGCGCAAAAATCAGCACGATCGGCGGCATGTCGCGCACCAGCTCGACGAAGCAGCGACTCAGCCAACGGAATGCCGGCCGGCCATAGACCAGCAGACCCGAGCACACCGCGCCCACCAGCGTGCCCAACAGCAGCGACCAGACGGCCAGCCGGATCGTCGTGAAGAAGCCCCGCAATAGCAGGTTAGGCTCCCACGCGCCGGTGGTCGGGTCGGTCCGCACCAGGTAGGTACCGATGACCGACCAGTCCCAATGATAGTTCAGCACCACGTCGGCGCGCACCACGAGAACAGCGAGCAACGCGACCGCCCCCAGGATGACCACCACATCCAGCAAACGACCGCTGCTCAGCTGCCGCGCCCGCCGTGGCGGAAGGCGCGGCAGCGGCATGGCCAGGGATGATGCGGCGGCGGTCAAGTCATCCACCCACGGCGGAGCGCCAGTCCTGCGTCTCGAACCAGTAATGCCGCCGCGCCCGCAGGAACTTGCTATTGGCGGCGATCCAGTTGTCCAGCACATTCAGCGTATCGACGTCGCCCTTGCGCACCGCCATGCCTGCCGGCAGGCGATTCAGCTCCTGCTCTTGCGAGAGCGGCATGAACAGCTTGCCCGGATTTTGCGCCGCCGAGCGGCTTGGCAGCGGTTCGCTCGCGGCAAAGGCGGTGGCATTGCCGTTCAGCACCTCCTGCACGATGGCAGCCTCGTCGTCGAACTGGCGCAGCGTGGCTTTGGGGAAATATTCGGCGGCGTTGCTGCATGCGGTGGTGCCGCGCCGGCAGGCGATCGTGACGTTCGGCGAGTTCAGCGCATCCAGTTTGAAGCCGTTCTGCAGCGACGTGCTGACCGCCAGGCTGCTGCCGGCATAGTCGTACGGCGCGCTGAAATTGACCGTGAGATTGCGCTTGGTGGTAATCGTCATGCCGCCGATGATCACATCGAACTTGCCGGCCAACAGCGCCGGGATGATGCCGTCCCACGCCGTCGGCACCAGATCCAGCTTCACGCCCAGATCGCTGGCCAGCTTGGTCGCGACATCCACCTCGAAGCCGATCAGCTTGCCGTCCCTGTCGCGCATCGCCCAGGGCACGAACGTGGACATGCCCACCATCATCGTGCCGCGCTTGATGATCGTATCAATCGTTGACTCCTGCGCCGGCTGTGCCCGGGCGGGCAACGTGAAGAGCAGAAAGGCGCAGGCCAGAGTCATAAGAGCACGACGTATCAACATGGAGCCTCCTGGATCATGGCCGCAGCCGCGGCTCTGGTTTGAAACAATTGGTCGAGCGGGAAAAAGGGTATGGCGCAGCGGCTGGTTCATCGCAGCACCGCCACGCGGCCCTCGATCCAGCGTGCGGCCGCGGCCAGCGGCACAGTCGCCGCCAGATAGAGCGCACCGATCGTCAGCCACACCTCGAAGCTCATCAGCGTGTCGGAAATCAGGTCCCGCCCCTGCGGTCGCCAGATCGGCCACCGCGATGACGCTGACGATCGCCGAGTGCTTGACCAGGTTGACCAGCACCCCGGTCAGCGGCGGCAGCATCATCGGCAGGGCCTGCGGCAGCACGACACGGCGCAGTATCTGCCGGGTTGGAAGCCCCATGGCCCGCGCCGCCTCCCATTGCCCGCGCGGCACCGCCAGGATGGCGCCACGGATCACCTCGGCAGCGAAGCTCGCCTCGAACATCGACAGCGCCAGAACGCCCACCCAGAAGCGACCCAACCCCAGCAACGGCGCCAGCACGAAGTAGAACACATAGATCTGGATAAGCAGCGGCGTGTTGCGCACCACCTCGATGTAAAAGCGCGCCGCGGCCTGCGCTGCCCAGGACCAGGACAGTCGCAGCAAGGCTGTGATCAGCCCCAGCGCCAAGGTGATCGGCATCGCATAGGCGACGATGCGCGCCGTGACAGTCAGGCCGCGCAGCAGCGGTCCGGGAATGAACGTGCCAGCTATGTCGCGGCCGAAGAAAGCGGGCACGCGATACCACTGCCAGTGGTAAGGCATCGCTTCCGCGCCCTGATACAGGCCGAACCCCAGAGCGCCGATCACCGTGACGAAGATGATCACGTCCGGCAGCCGCGACCGCGTCTGGTCCCGATGCGCCGCCCCGGTCACTGCCGCTGCATCCATGCGTCACACCCAGCAACATCCTGTCAACGGCAAAGCAAGCCATATGCCAGCGGCGCCCCATCCGTCCGGTGCGGGCGCCCCGTCAGCGTTGCCCGCCGTGTCAGGATCTGATCAGATATGATCATGACGAATCAAGCAAGACCGCGCGGCGCGGACATCGTCGCCTCCTTGAAGGCTGCGCGCGTCGGTTTCGTGGTGGCCGTGCCGGACATCGTCACCAGCGAGCATCTGTTGTGGCCCATCTCGTCCGACAGTGATTTCAGGCTGGTCCGCTTGTGCAAGGAGGATGAAGGCGTTTCGATCTGCACCGGCCTCGCCTTCTGCAACCAGCGCGCGGTTCTGATGATGCAGCAGACCGGACTGATGGACAGCCTGAACGCGATCAGGGCCGTCGGCGTGGAATATCAGCAGCCGATCTGCATGATCGTCGGCCTGCAGGGGAAGGAGCCGGACCGTCCGGCCTCGGCCTCGGCCAAATACGGCGTCCGCATCATCGAACCGGTGCTGGACGTGATGCAGATCGACCGGATCACCATCGACGCGCCGGAGGATGTCGCCCGCCTCGCGCCGGCGATCGAGCGGGCCTATGCGCTCTCGCGGCCTTTGGTGGCCCTGGTCGGCCGGACGGTCGCGTGATGACAATGCGGCGGGACGACTGCGTTCGGCTGATCGCGCAGCAGCGGGACGACGCGGTGATCGTCGCCACCTATCAGGCGGCGTTCGACCTGATGCGGATCGCGCCGCATCCGCTGAACTATTTGTCGGTGGGTGCGATGGGCCAGGCCTCCTCGCACGCGCTCGGCCTGGCGCTGGGTTGCCCCGACCGGCGCATTATCGTGCTGGATGGTGACGGCAGCCTGCTGATGAATCTGGGTACGCTGGTTACCATCGCCGGCGCCGCGCCACGCAACCTGATACATTTCGTCTGCCAGAACGGCTGCTACGAGGCCAATGGCTCGCACCCGCTGCCCAGCCCCGGCGTCGACTTTGCCGTGCTGGCGCAAGGCGCGGGAATCGCCGATGCCAGCAACTTCGACGATCTCGCGACGTTCGAGGCCGCGCTGCCCGCCCTGCTGCGCGCGTCCCGGCCCGGTGTTCGCGGCCCTGAAGGTGGTACCGGGCGAACCTTCGCCGCAGGATTACGAGGCGATCCACAGTGCAGCCACACGCGAGCGCTTCAAGGCGGCGCTGCGCAACCCGGTGGTTACGTAGCCCCGGAACGCAGCACGGCGCAGCGCGTTCCCCGCGGCCACCGCCGTCCGCGCCGACTCCGTGATCGCGGCGGTGGCCAGAGCGTCGGTCGCAACGCGGCTGTCGAAGATCGGATAGTCCGTGCCGAGCATCACCCGCTCGGCGCCCAGCACAGCCACCGCCAGCTCCAGCGACCGCGGCCCCAGCGAGGCGGAATCGAACATCAAGCCGCCGAGCAGCGAGGACGGACGCGGCGCGGAAGGATCACGCGTGGCGACGATGTGGTCCATGCGCTCGACCAGCATCGGGAACGCGCCGCCCAGGTTCACAACCTGGAAGCTGGCGCCGGGGAATTGCGTCTCCAGTCCGGCATGCAGCAGGGTCAGCGTGGCATGGCTGATGCCGTTGTGCAGATCGATCGTGGAGGCGCGGTGCATGGCCAGATCGTCATAAGCATGCGGGGCCAGCGGTTCGTCGTGACGCAGCCCGGGGTGGATCATCAGATGCGCGCCCAATCGACTGGCAGCAACCAGCACCGGGCGCATCCGCTCCATCAGCGCCAGGCTGAGAAAGTAGTTGCTGGGCAGGATGGCGCCGCGCAGCCCCAGCCGCAGGCGCGCCCGCTCGAGTTCCGCCACCGCGGCATCGATGTCGGCCAAGGGCAGCCCCGCCAGGGCGGTGAATTGCGTCGGATGCGCCGCACACACGCCAGCCAGCTCATCGTTGACGTCGCGCACCAGCGGGATAGCCTCGTCCGCCGCCAGCACATCGGGGCCCAGCGCACCTGGGAACGTAATCAGCTGGTGGTCGATGCCCTGCGCATCCATCCACGCCAGCCGCGCATCGAGGTCGACGAAGCCGCCGCGCAGAGGAAACCGGCTGGTGGGCGTCACCATGAAGCGCCGCGCCCCCGCCGGCTCGACGCGCGGCACCCCCTCACGCCGCGCCAGCGCGGCGAACAGGGTCTCGCCATAGTAATGCGCGTGCATATCGATGCGCTGCATGTCCGCGCGCCTTAACCCGGTTGCGCGGCCGTGCGCTTGCG
This sequence comes from uncultured Pseudomonadota bacterium, assembly GCA_963810715.1. Classification (GTDB taxonomy): domain Bacteria; phylum Pseudomonadota; class Alphaproteobacteria; order Acetobacterales; family Acetobacteraceae; genus DATDIC01. The sequence continues at coordinate 55,850 of CAWEOZ010000014.1, forward strand.
GTAGTCGAAAGCGGCATCCAGCCGGCTGCGCAGATACGCGGCGCACGTCACCGGCGGGTAATGCGCCGCCTCGCCCGGCCGCGTGACCGGGGCGATCATCGTGTCGCGGTTGGGATCGACGAACAGCGCCGTCGAGTAGCGCGCGCGCCCGGAGCGGTTGATCACACGATGCGGGGTGGAGCGGAAACGGTCATTGCTCCACCGCGCCAACAGATCGCCGACATTCACCACGAAACTGCCGGCGATGGGCGGCGCAGCCAGCCATTCGCCGGACCGGTTCTGCACCTGCAGCCCACCCGCGTCGTCCTGATACAGCAGGGTCAGGCAGCCATAGTCGGTGTGGCTGGAGACGCCGAAGCGCTCCGCCTGTGGGTCCGGTGGCTGCGCCGGATAGTAAATGATCGACCCGCGGCTGATCGGCCGATCGATCGTGCGCACGAAGCTTTCGGGATCGACGTCCAGGGCGGTGGCCACGGCGCGCAGCAGCGACCATCCCACCGCGTTGCCCGCGGAGAAGAAATCGGTCAGCACCTCGCGCATCCCGGGCAGGAAGTCCGGCCACTGATTGGGCGGAATGCCGTCCGGGCCCGGCGCGTCCAGGCCCCAGATGAAGCTCTCCTTCAGGTCCGGCTGTGCCGTTTCGGTCATCTTTGCCTCACCGACGCGGATGAAGCCGCGATGCCCAGCATTCACTGCGACACCTGCCTTCTCGGCGGGCGCGGCAGCGAAGAAACGGTGCGAGTTATCGAATACTTGTGCGATCAGAGTCTGCGGGAATGTCGCAGTTCTGAACATAGAAGAAGCCGATGCCTTCCGCTGCGCGCAGCATCTCGACGCCGATGGCCCGATACGCCGCCCCGCCCTGTGCCAGGCCCGCAACGTCGATGACAGGAATGGCCGAGACATCGACATGCCGTGCATCCGCATTGTCCAATTCCGCCTCCTGAACATCTCCTGCGCATCTGCAGAGTTGCATGGCCGATGCCATGCGGCAATCGCTGTGTTGCGTCGCAGGGTGCTGCACGATCGCCGAACAGCCGGCACGAGATGATCGATCGATGGGCAGTTCTGATATGATACCCGATCCATGACCCCGCGATCAGTCGCGACGCAACGGCGACATACGGCATGCCGCCGAAGACCAGCAGCAGGCGCCACCCGCCATCGGCACGACGCACTGACCAATGGGGACGAGCGCGAACAGCGTCGCTTGTTCCTCAGTTTCCTGCCAAAGGTATCTCTAAGAAGTCCCGCATCTCCCGGACGACCTCCGCCTCGTTGTTGATGTACACGTAATGTGGCGCGCCGGGCAGTAAATATACTTTGGGTGTGGGGCTTCCTGGATGTTGCTCTCCAAATTTACCGATTACGTCGCTATACCACTGAATAAGGCGCGGAAACCGTTGGTCAAATACCGCCTGTTCGGCAGGAACTCAGAGAACGGGTACCAGGGTAGCTTGCTCTTAAGAGTTGGTGGGGCGAAAATGCCAAGCCGAGGAGCCTTGATATCCGCCCAGTTTGTTGGTGGGTTTGCAGAATTACTCACGCCCGTGGAAAGTTTCATCTGGATCGGCTCTGGAGTCGAGGTGCCCGTAAGCACTCCGTGTTCGTCGAACTCATAGCTCAGGCAGGTCGCCGGGATTGGTTCGCGGACTCCCAGCAATCGTGAATAGGCTGCTTGAAAGGTCAATAACGATCTGGCGTCCGCGTCGGTAAAGAGAGAAAACGGAGTTGGTATATCTGGGAACGTGTTCCTCTCTGACAGATCGGATGCATCCAGATAGACCAGCTTATCCACGTAGTTCCCGTATTTTATCGCGATCTCAGTTAACTCGGAGCCGGCGATAGAATGTCCCACAAAGACAGCCTTTTTAATCCCCAAGGCATCAAGAGCCTTGATGTCGTCAGTTGCTCTCGTTTCGACATCGTAGCCGGCCTTGGGCTGGCTCGACGGCTGCCATCCACGGCGCGTGATCCCGATGACATGGAAGAACTTGGTAAACTGGAACGCAAAATAATCGAACACATGCGCGTTGTCACCCGATCCGGTCAACAACACCATCGCCTCTCCTGAACCGCCCCAGTCCAGCATCTCCAATTTGACCCCAGGCGCCACCGTGACAAATCTCTCCGCCTTGAATGGAGTGGTATCATACGGAGGGATATCGATACATACTGGCGGCTTGTGGCGCGCGATCGCCGGCGCAGGAAAGCTTGGGCAAAAGGCGAACAGAAACATCATGGCGGGAGCCACTTTGCCAAGCGTCCCCAGAGTCCTTGATTGTCTCATCTCATACGCTCCAGTAAAGGGTGACGCCTCCCGACATGCTGTATAGCGCGAGATGGCGAGTAATCACATCATCGGGCGCCACTTTGCTGCAAAGGAGACACATTTCTGAGAACGCTTTTGGACTGGGATTTCACCGCGTGGACGCGGCACGCATCAGCGACGCCGCGCTGCAATGGGATGAGACCGATCCGATCCGCCCGCGATAGACGCAAACGTGCCTCGACGCTCGCCACCGGTGATAGCGAGCGAGAAAGACCCTATCCGTTGGCAGTTCCGAGCAAGCGGCGGCGGATAGGCACCCCTTATGGCGATCAGGCTTCAGGACATCCGCTCGACCCATTGCGCGCGCGAAGGCCCCGGCTCGAACGGATCGCCGAAATACTGGGTCTCGCGAGCCACCTTCCCGTCGAGGAACTCCATGATGCTTACGGTGTAAGACGGCTGCCCGTCATAGGTCAGGACATATTCGGTGACCCACAGCTCGCCCGCGCCGATTATCCGCCGCACCGTGAAGCGTTTCCGGTTCGGCTGCGCGGTGCGAGACGACTGAATCCTCCGCCGCCCGCGGACGCGCTCGCCCGATTGCGGATATTCGAGCACCGCGTCCTCTCGGTAAATCTGGTGCTCCGCCTCGAAATCGTTCGCATCGGAGGCAGCCCAGTGCTGATCCAGGGCCGCTCGAATCTCTCGGTCTTCCATATTAAATCTCCTGTCCATCGCCGTCGCTGTCGAACCGTCGCATTACTCTACCCCTATGCCCGAATATCCGCATCGGGGAAGCCGCACCACCCTCGCCAGCGGCGAGCTTGACGCCGAGGCGAACAGGCTTCATGCTATATTTGATCAGATATCAGTTCAGAAGGCCCACGGCACCGGCCGATGATCAGCCTGCGTCTCTGCGAAAACATGCGAGCGTTCGGCTACGCGCCGTTCTACTACGCTCTGTCTGAGGGGTATTTCCAGCGGGCCGGGCTCGACATCACGCTGATCACCTCGCCAGACGCAAGCCAGACCGGCAGGATGCTGCTGGACGGCAAGGCCGACATATCCTGGGGCGGCCCGATGCGCGTGATGCTGCATCACGAGGCGGATCCTGACTGCCCGCTCGTCTGCTTCACGCAGATCGTTGCGCGCGATCCCTTCGTGCTGCTGGGCCGCACGCCACGGCCGCAGTTCCGCTTTTCCGACTTGCAGGATTTGCGCGTCGCGGTCGCCACCGAAGTCCCGACGCCTTGGCTGACGTTTCAGGACGACCTCACTCGTGCCGGCTGCGACCCATCTCGGCTGCAACGCGTGCCGACGGCGACCATGGCGCAGGGTGCCGCGGCGCTGCTGGCAGGCACCGCCGACGTGGCACAGGTCTTTGAGCCGTTCATCGATGAGCTGTGCGCCGCGGGCTGCCATGTCTGGCATCGGTTTTCGACGCGCGGCGATATCGCCTACACCACCTTCTACGCCCGGCGCGACGTCGTCATCGGCTGCCGCGAGATGTGCCGTCGCCTGGTGCGCGGCATGGCGGCAGCGCAAGCCCGTTTTCACATCATCCCGGCCGAGGACGCCGCCGCCGCAATCGCCGGCTTCTTCCCCGATTGGCGGGCGCCGAAGCTGGCACGCATGCTTGCGGGTTATCGCCAGGCCGGCCTGTGGGCGGCGACGCCGGAACTGCCCTTGTCCGCCTTCCTGCGACTGAAGGCCGCGCTCGTGTCGGGCGGACTGATCACCCATGATTTTCCATTCGATCTGATCGTCGATTCCGGCCTCAGCCGGAACGAGCCCGTGTGAATTCACCTCAGGAGTGCCGCCATGGATCGCGTTCCAAGCATCGATCTGACCCCGTTCCGGCTAGGCGCCGATCGCCAGCCGGTGGTCGACGCCGTGCGCGCGGCCTGCGAACAGATCGGTTTCCTGGTGATTTCCGGCCACGGCATCGACGAGGCATTGCTGGCCGAGGCGTTTGCGCAATCGCGCGCCTTCTTCGACCAACCATTGCCGGACAAGCGCCGGGCCGGGCCCCCGATCGCCCGCCGCCAGCGTGGCTATCACGAAATCGCCAGCCGCAACCTGGGCAAAACCATGGGCGCCGACGTGCCGCCCGATCTGCGCGAGAGTTTCTTCTTTGGCCCCATCGACGATCACCGCGCCGATTACGCCGATATGGCCGAGGCCACGGAGAGCTATGCCCCCAACGTCCTGCCCGAGGCGCCGCCCCGCTTTACGCCTACGATGATCGCACTGTACCGCAGCTTCGAGCGCCTGTCGCGGAGATCTGCTGCGCATCTTCGCCTGCGCGCTCGAGCTGCCGGAGCTGTGGTTCGCCGACAAGATCGACCGCCATTTCAGCATCATGTCGACGCACCATTATCCGCCGCTGACCGAGCAGCCGCGACCCGGCCAGTTGCGCACCGGAGCGCATACGGATTTCGGAGCGATGACGATCCTGGCGATGACCGATGCCGCCGGCGGGCTCGAAGTGCTGATGCCGGATGGGGAGCTGGTCCAGCGTGGTTGCCGAACCGCAGCAGCTCGTCGTCAATCTGGGTGACATGATGGCGCGCTGGACCAACGGGCGCTGGGCCTCCACAGTGCATCGTGTCGTCAACCCCCCGGTGATCAACCTGGCCGAGAGTCGGCGGCAATCGATCGGCTATTTTATGCACCCGAACGACGACGCACCGATCGCCTGCATCCCGACCTGCCGGGCGGAAGATAATCCGCCGTCGTTCTCCGAAACGACGGCCGGCCGCCATATCCGCATGAAGATCGCGCAGAGCCACAAGGCCGCGTGACCGCGGTCCCGCGGGATGCTACTGACGCGCGGATCCGGCGCGGGCCGGAGCAGGAGTCGACGCAAGGATCCAACTTGACGAAGTCGGCGACGACCGAGCAGACGAGGGAACCGGCACCAGCCTTTTCCAAGGCAGGTTTTGCCTACGATACATTACGCCGAAAGATCCTGCAGGGCCTCTACCAGCCCGGCGACCGGCTGCGCCTGGCGCAATTGGCGCGCGAGTTCAATCTGAGCGAGATGCCTGTGCGCGAGGCACTGCGTCTGCTGCAGAAGGACGGCTTGGTGGCGATGCATCTGCATCGCGGCGCCGAAGTCGCGACCCTGTCCTATCAGCGCGGCCAGGATGTCACCGAGGCGCGCATGACCCTGGAGAAGGCGGCCGCGCTCGCCGCGCTGCCGCTGCATGACGCGGCCTCCTTGGCCGAGTTGGCGAGACTGCTCGACGCAATGGACCGCACCGCCAGCCGGCCCGTGCGGTTTGCGCTGAAGAACCGCGCCTTCTGGACCGCCCTGCTGGCGCCCTGTCCCAACCGCGTTATGCATGACCTGATCCAGGAATTGTGGGATCAGGTCTGGCAGGCCTCGTCAACGTCGGTCTTCGCCGTCATGCCGCATCGCGTGCAGGAGACCGTGGCCGAGAACCGGGCCATCCTGTCGCTCATGATGGATGGCGACGCCACCCGGTTGCGCAGCGCAATGGATAACCGCTTGCGCAAAACCATCGCCGCGTGGCGGGAGGCGGTCCGCCAGGCGGCAATCGTGGCGTCGGCGACACAGAAGCCCGCGGCGCCCCGCTCGGTCGTGGGGAAAGATCTTGCTCAGGCTGGCGGATGATTCGCATGCCAGTGCCGCGCGATCTCCAGCCGCTGGCAGATCCAGACGCCGGCCAGGCTCTGCGCATAATCCAGGAACCGCTCCAGCGCGACGGCGCGGCCGGGATGCCCCGTCAGACGCATATGCAGCCCGACCGACATCATCTTCGGCGTCTCGGCACCCTCGCGGTACAGCAAGTCGAGCGCATCCTTCAGGAAGCTGAAGAAATCATTCGCGGTGGCCAGGGCGCCACGGATGAAACGCGCATCATTGTTCACCAGGCTGTATGGCACCACCAGATGCGGCATCTCGCCGACCCGCGTCCAATAGGGCAACTCGTCGTTATAGGCATCGGAGTTGTACATGAAGCCGCCATGGTCCACCAACAGTTGGCGGGTGTTCACGCTGGGCGCGTAACGGCAATACCAGCCGGGCGGGGGCGCTCCGGTCAGACGCGTCAGAATCGCCACCGCCTGGGCAATCTCCAGACGCTCCGCCGCTTCCGTCAACTCGGCATGCTTGATCCAGCGTCGGCCGTGACAGCAGATGTCGAGCCCGCCCGCGTCGATGGCGGCCACAAGTTCGGGGTTGCGTTCCAGCGCCACCGCGCAGGCGAACATCGTCGCCGGGACGGCGCGTTCACGCAGGATGCGCAGCAGTCGCCAGACGCCGACGCGGCTGCCATATTCGAACATCGATTCGGCCGCGAGATCGCGCGTCTGCATGCCGCCGCTCGCATCGATTAGTCCGGTTTCGCTACTCCCGTCTCCATCGGGCACTGAAGGCTCGCTGCCTTCCTCGTAATTCAGCACAATATTCAGGGCGACGCGGGCAGCCGCCCGGCCAGCGTGGGTTCGGCGGATGACGGCCATAACCAACGAAATCTCGAGCAACACCGGATGGACATTGGTGCATGACATTTCCCGACCGTCTGATCCGGAGCAAATCTTCAAGCGATCAACGCGGTCGTCAAGCCAATCGCGGCGTCCGTGCGGCCAGGAGCCGTTCCAGATATATCTTGACTTCCAGATATATCTCGACCTATATCGCCCACCTATGAGACACAGACCCCCGGACCACCACGGTCCCCACCACGACGAGCTGGCCGACCGCCACCATCGTCCCCACCGCCATGAGCACTATGAACACCACGAACGCGGTCACCGCGGCAGCCGTCTGTTCGACTATGGGGAGCTCCGCCTCCTCCTGTTGGCAATGATCGAGGAACGGCCTCGGCACGGCTACGAGCTCATCAAGGCCATCGAGGAGCGGTTCGGCGGCAGCTATTCGCCCAGCCCGGGCGTCATGTATCCCACCCTCTCCTGGCTCGATGACATGGGCTACGCCCAGATCGAACCCGAGGAAGCCGGTCGTAAACGCTACCGAATCACCCCGGAGGGCGAGGCGTTCCTCGTCGCCAACCGCGCCGCGGCAGATGAGCTGCTGGCCCGTGCGAGTGCCGAAGGCCCCGGCTCCGTGCCGCCGCCCGTCGTGCGGGCGATGGAGAATCTCCGCCTGGCCATGCGGCTACGCGTCCGACGCGGCACGATCGATCCGACCGCTGCCGAAACCATCGCCACCGCCCTCGACGCGGCCGCCCGGACCGTGGAGCAGAGCTGATGACCGACCAGTCACCCAGCGTAAACAGCGTCGCGGAAATCGCGACGCCGAACGCATCGCGCTATCTGCAACAACTCTGCAAGTATTTCGCCCACCGCGTCCCCGCCAGCTTCGACACGGCCACCGGCCAGATCGAATTTCCCACCGGTGCCTGCCACCTCGATGCCGGCGACGGCCTGCTCAAACTCTCGCTGGCATCGCCGGGCTCCGCGGGCATGACGCGACTTCAGGACGTCGTCGCCCGCCACCTGCTGCGGTTCGCCTTCCGCGAGCGGATGCAGATCGACTGGCAACCCGCCTGAACGCATCGCGCGGACGACAAGAGGGTTTCAATGGCAACGAGGCCATTACATGGATGACAGGATAACGGCGGTGCTCGACGCCTATCACGAGCGGATTCACGAGGAACGCGCCGCGCCGCGCGAAATGCCGCCGGGCGGTCGCGACGGTGGCCAGGATCAGCGGATGCGCGCCGTCGGTCCGGCGACCGGCCAGTTCCTCAACATCCTGGCGAAAAGCCTCCCGGCACCGACGATCCTGGAGATCGGCACATCGTTCGGCTATTCCGGCATCTGGCTGGGCGAAGCCGCTCGCGCCAGCAATGGCCGGCTCATCACCATGGAACTGCACGGCTACAAATCCGCCTATGCGCGTGAGATGGCGACAAAGGCCGGCCTGGACGACCATATCGATTTCCGCGTCGGCGACGCGGTGAAGATGATCGCCGGGCTTCCCGACAAGCTCGACTTCATCCTGCTCGATCTCTGGAAGGACCTTTATGTTCCCTGCCTGGAGGCGTTTTATCCGAAACTGAATCCGGGTGCGATCATCGTTGCCGACAACATGCTGATGCCGGGGAATGAGGGCGTGAAATCCTATGGACGCGCCGTCCGCGTCAAGCTCGGCATTACCAGCGTGTTGCTTCCGGTCGGATCAGGTATCGAAGTCAGCCGATACGATCCCACGCCCAGCTGACCTACTTCGCTTGGGGAGAGGCTACTCGAGCACCTCCTGTTGATGCGCGCGAGCTAAACGAAAGAAGGATTTTACCACGGAGGCGCCGAGACAGGGGAAGAAAACGAGTTGCCACGCAGCCCACATCAAATCCGATTTTGCCACCGCCGCGCCATGGCGCTCACCGAATGGGACTGCTCCCAGTTGGTTTGTGATCCGACTATCCCAGTTCACGAGGCCGTGTTAGTCGGGGGCCTTGGCTTCGATATTGCCTGCACGTCGCGAAACTCAGGACTTCCGGATTTCCCGGAAGATATGACCGTAATGGCGACCCAGCAACTCTGCCGCCTTTCTCAGGGCGTCAGCGTCAACGCCTTGAGTTCCTTTCGAGCCGTGCCAAAGCTGCCAAGCTGATAGACCGACGCGCCAGCCGGCGAGAACGTGAACGACGGGAATGGCTCCGCCAACATCTTGTTCAAATACGTTTCCGTTCCGACGCCGATCGTCACGTGCGGATTGAATCGCTTGCCCGCCGCGTCGGTGACGAAATTGGCGACGTAGCTGATCAGGGCTTTCTGAATGTCGCGTCCGCCCTCTTCGCTGAAGAACGCCGCCGGGGTTCCCGTCTTCACGGTGTAGGGCTTGACGGCTGAGATGAGTTCGTCTTGCAGCCGATGCAGGTCTTCAGTCGGTTCGACGACGATTCCCGCGAGGCCGATCGGCGGAGACGGGATATAGTAATACTTGAACGCCTTCAGCGTCCATGCCGTGGGCTTCTCTTTGGCCATGACCGCGTTCGCCGCCGCAAATACCTTGTCGAGGTCGTCCGTGCGGACGAACTGCTGCAACATGGAGATGTGCGGATGGTGCGTCTCATCCAGAGCAAAGCCCTTCGGGAAAGACTTGAGCAGGCGAGCGTTGGCGGCCATCGCGTGCTGAATCATCGTCGCGTCGGGTTCGAGCGCGATGTCGATCGCGGTCACCGGATTCTGTTGCGCGACTGACGCCTGGGACGACGCGAGCACTAACCCAAGCCCGAGCCCGATGGCCGTGAAGACCTCCAAATGGTCATGCATGTTCCTCCCTCCCTGTTGGTGCCTGACCACGGGTGGGTAGCACTAGTGGCCTTCTTGACTTGGTGTCAAACTCTGTCTCTGTGGAGGCTTGGAACCACCTCTGGGCTGGAGGCATCAATGGCGGATGGTCAGTCGCTTCCCTCCTGGAACGACAGCGCGGCGAAATCCGCGATCCTCGACTTTGTCGCGCGTGTGACAAAGCAAGGAGGCACCGAATTCGTGCCGCCAGCCGGGCGCATCGCCACGTTTGACAACGACGGGACACTCTGGTGCGAGCAGCCGCTTCAGACACAGTTCTTTTTCGCCTTTGACCGCGTGAAGCAGTTGTCGGGCAAGGACCCGACAATGAGCGAGCGTCAACCATTCAAGGCCGTGCTCGAACACGATTACAATACGCTTTTTGGACTCGGCAAACAGGCGCTGTTCGAACTGGCTTTCGCCACCCATGCGGGCATAACCGATGAGGACTTCGAGCAAGCTGCAAGCGGATGGTTAGCGACGGCGAGGCATCCCAGGTTCGGCCGGCTGTTCAAGGAATGCACCTATCGGCCGCAGGTCGAGCTGCTCGCATACTTACGGGAGAACGGCTTCAAGACCTATATCGTGTCGGCAGGCGGCGTGGACTTCATGCGCGCGGTCGCGGAGGAAGCTTACGGCATCCCACGAGAGCAGGTGATCGGTTCCAGCGTGAAATTGCGCTACGATTTGAGAGACAACCGGGTTTCGCTCGTGAAGCTGCCGGAGCTCAACAGCTTTGGCGATCGGGAAGTGAAGGCGCTGAACATCGGCCTGCATATTGGCCGTAGACCACTATTGGCGTTCGGCAATTCCGACGGCGATCTCGCCATGATGCGTTACACGAAGTCCGGCTCAGGGCCTCGGCTCGCGTTGCTTCTCCACCATGACGACGCAGCCCGGGAGGCAGCCTACGACCGAGAGTTCCGGCTGAGCCCGTTGTCCGAGGCGCTCGACAAGGCTCAGGACTACGGCATCACCGTCGTGAGCATGAAGCGGGATTGGAACGTTGTGTTTTGATCGCGGCAATGACGGCGCTCGTCTTCGCAGATGGGTCTGTGCATAATTGTTGCAGACCGTGTGAAAACTCCGCCAAAACGGATTCCGGCGCGGTGCGGCGCGCGTTAGAATCGCGGCATGACGCACATCACCGGTCATGACCGTTCGCAAACCCTGCTTCTGCCGGAATCGCTGGACGAGTATGTTGGCCCAGAGAACCCAGTGCGGTTCATCGAAGCCTTTGTCGCCGGGCTCGACCTCGCGGCGGCGGGGTTCGCCCGTGTTAAGTCGAAGGAGACTGGCCGTCCTGGCTACGCACCGTCCGACCTGCTGAAACTCTATATATACGGTTACCTGAACCGGGTGCGTTCGAGCCGCAGGCTGGAAGCCGAGACCCACCGCAATATCGAGGTGATCTGGCTGCTGCGGCAGCTGAAACCGGACTTCAAGACCATCGCCGACTTCCGTCGCGACAACCGCACGGCCTTCCGCCCGGTGTTCCGCCAGTTCGTGCTGCTTTGCAAGCAGTTGGACCTGTTCGGCCGTGAGCTTCTGGCAGTGGACGGCACGCGCATCAAGGCAGTCAACAACAAGGACCGCAACTTCACCCGTGCCTCGCTGAGCGAGTTCATCAAATTGGCCGACAAGAAGCTCGATGACTATCTCCAACGGCTCGACCACAGCGACGCCGCCGAGCAGGCCACCGGTGGATCTCGGGTCAAGAACCTGGGGGAGAAGATCGCGGCGGTTCGCGAGCGCCGCGATCGATGCCAGAAGATGCTGGAGGAATTGGAGCGGACCGGCGAGGACCAGATCTCGCTGACTGATCCGGACAGCCGGGCGATGGCCGCGCACACCCATGTTGCTGTGGGCTACAATGCGCAGATTGCGGTCGATACCAAGCACAAACTAATCGTCGAGCAGCAGGTCACAAACCAGGTCGTCGATATGGGCCTGCTGGCGGAGACCGCCAAACCAGCGAAGGAGACCCTTGGTATCGAGACGATCGACGTTGTCGCCGACAAGGGCTACTTCAAGATCGAGGACATCGAGGCCTGCGAAAAGGCTGGGATGGTGCCTTATGTGCCCCGCCCGCAGCGCGGCCCTTCGGTGAGAGCGGGCCTGTTCCGCAAGGACGAGTTCAAATACAACGCCGAGACGGACAGCATGATCTGTCCTGCCGGGCAGCGCCTTCAGCCATATTCGTCATCCCTCATGCGCGGGCTGAAGAAGATCAACTACGCCAACCGCGCGGCCTGTCGAGACTGCCCCTTGCGGTCTCGATGCACAGGCAACCAGTTTCGCTCGGTGTCGCGGCTGGAGAACGAGGCCGTGCTGGACCGCATGGCCGCCCGGCTCGCGCGGCGTCCGGACATTCTTGACCAGCGCCGCTGCTCGGTCGAGCACCCGTTCGGTAGCATCAAGCAGTGGATGTATCAGGGCGCGTTCCTGATGCGCGGTCTGGAAAAAGTCCGGGCTGAGTTTAGTCTTACCGCGCTCGCGTACAACATCAGACGGGTGCTCAACCTTGTTGCCTTCGATGAGCTCATGGCCGCAGTGACGGGCAAGCCGCACTGAATAGCCCGGTCGCCTGGTCGTATCGCACCGCTTGACCGGAAAATCGCATCGAAGGGATACCAAAAGGGCCGATTCCAGCGTCTCACGCGTCCGGTCGCGCTGCTCGAAGCTGTTGGATCCTGGGTCGCGCTCCTCTCCGCCCTGAAGCGCGTTCTCACACGGTCTGTAAGTGTTTCGGAAACTTTGCTTGTCCCGTCCGATCAAGGGGGTACAGTTTCTGTAAGATATGACTGAGAACAAGCCGCAAAACCGCCTCAGGTATACCCGGCTCAGCACCTACGGCCAGACGCTCGGCGCGCAGCTTGAGCAGTTGCGCGGCTCGGCCGCCGAAGCTCACGCCGCAGCAAAGGGAAGCACGCCGACGCCGGACCACAGGTGCCACCCCTAAGGAACTGGCGAAAAGCTACAACGTGGGCAGATCGACGATTGCGAGGTTCCACGACCGGTCGCGCAGACGACCGGCGGGGGTCGATCACGTTCAACGGTGCTGCCAGCCGCTCGGCCCTGCATGGCGTCACTGCCTTCGCCACCGAGGCACGCGCGGTGATCGGCCAGGTCGCTATCGGCGACAAGGACCGTGAGATCAGAGCCGCACGCGCCGTGCTTCGACTGCTCGATCTCAACGGTGCGCTGGTGAGGGGTGATGCGCGGCATTGCCCGGGCGAGACCGCGCGGCTTATCAACCAGCGCGGCAGCGACTGGCTGTTCACGCTGAAGCAGAATCGCCCGCACAGCACGCCGAAGTGGCCACTTGGTTTGCCGACCCGCAGAACCGGCCCCCGGCGGAACACGTCACCACCGACCCCGACCACCGACGCATCGAGATAAGCCGCCACTGTGTCAGCCACGACATCGGCTGGATGCTGTCCGACTGGCGCCATCCGGACCAGGCGACGATGCCCCGTCTGGCCAGCATGGGGATAGTCGTGCCGCTGCCGTGCGGGCTCACTGGCGCATCGAGAACAGCCTGCACCGGGTGCTGGATGTCCGCTTCGACGAAGACCGCGCGCGCAATCACTATGACCGCGGCCCCGAGAACCTGGCAACTTCGCGCAAGCTGGCGCTGAACCTGCCGCTCTCTGCCCCCCCGAAGATCTCCGTCCGCCGCAAACGAAAGCGCTCCGGCTGGTCCGACGAATTCCCCCGTTCCGTGCTCGGCCAAATGCGATCGCCCCGGGAGAGGTAGAGTGGGTGGTTGAAATGAGGGGGTGAGATGGGCATGTTGCTTCGGAACAGGAGTGTTCAGTGCCCGGACTGGCGTATCCGTCGAGCCGGTATGACCCGTCGCCGGTGGTGGATGTTACCTCGCGGGAAGAGCGTGAGCGGCTGAGCCCGTCGGCACTGAAGGCGTTTTTCAATATCATGGACCGCTGGCGCGTTCGCGACGAGGATGCACGGCAGTTGCTGGGTGGCGTTACCAACGGTCCTTTCTACGAGATGAAGAGGAAGCGGGAGGGTCGGGTGCTCGAGGCCGACAGGCTGCTGCGCATCTCCTATCTGGTGGGTATTTTCAAGGCGCTGAACATTCTGCATGGGACGGCACTGGCGGATGAGTGGGTCCGACTGCCGAACACCAACCGGATTTTTGCCGGCGCTGCGCCACTGACATACATGATCAAAGGTGGCGTACCGGCGATGCAGACGGTGCGGCGGCTGCTGGATGCTCGCCGGGGCGGGGTGTGACGGCGCTGCCGCCGGTCTCGCCGCTCCGCCGCAACGATACGCACCGGCTGATCCCTTCCAAATACAGCGACAGTGGCGCCAGCGTGCTGACCCGGATCGCCGATGACGATGCGCATCTCGCGGATATTTTCGACCTGGATAATGCGACCAATGACCGGCTGCTGGCAGAAAACGAGAAGCTGCCCGGTATCGGGATTCGCGAACTGGTGTTCGGGGTGCCCTGCTATCGCATCATCAATGCGGCTTTCGTGCATGCGCACCCGCTGGGCAGCCGTTTCAATGGCCCTGACAGGGGTGCGTGGTACGCGGGATTCGAGAGCAGGACGGCGCAGGCGGAGATTACGTTCCACAAGAGCGTGCAGCTCGCGGAGATCGGGCGGTTCGAGGACGATGTGACCTTCGATGATTATCTTGCCGATTTCAGCGGAGGGTTTCACGATCTGCGCGACGCGCCCAAGTTTGCCGATTGCCTGGATGCGGACAGCTATGTTTCGTCGCAGGCGCTGGCCGAACGGTTGATGGAGGCGCGATCGCTCGGCGTTATCTATCCGAGCGTCCGACGACGCGGGGGTACGTGCCTGGCGTGCTTTCGCCCGGCGATGGTGACGAATGTGCGGAAGGGCCCGACGTACCGGTTCCGCTGGGTGGGCAAGGCAACTCCGGTGATCGAGATACAAGTGGATGCAATGACTGGCGGGGGCCAGCATCAATCCTAATCTCGGCGGTCGCTCTCGGGGGCAAATAGGCCGGTCGTCATCTCATGCCACTCTACTGCCTTCGGTCTGACTGCATGCTGGCCGGCCCCCACATTGTCGGAGATACAGCGAACGAAGCCCCGCAGTATCCGTTACGCTAGATAGAACGGCATCCACCGCATTTCGGACATAGAGCGGTCCGTCGCCGGTCGCTCCGTTCGGTGTGAGATGGCGCGCGACCTGGGGTGCGACAGGACGAAGCTGGGTTTGGTGAAAAGCTGCGGCCGATCGCACCGCACAACCCGAAGTTGACGAAGGTACCTCCGAGGAAAAAATTAGGGGGTGCCAACGCTTTCCGCGATGAGGCTGGGGAGGTCGGTACTCGGTAAAGCGAAAGGGACCGGCGTCACGGTCAGCAACGGCCGATTTACGTCGAATAACAACGCTGAGCCTTATCCGGTCAAACCCCTCCTTATTGACCCTTAGGGTTTGTTGATAAATAACCAAATCGCGGTGTGATTTTGCGGTGATGGGGATTCCGGCGCGGGCGAGGTGTGTACCTAGATTCGGCGCGTGGTTGACGAGGCCGCCATCCAACTGCGTTACCAGGCGCTCGATCCGGTATTGGACGAGCGGAGCCGACGTCGTTTTGCCGCGGCCGAGGCGTCGGCGGCCGGTCGGGGTGGCGTGGCGGTGGTATCGCGCATCACCGGGATTGCCCGCAGCACCATCAATCGGGGCCTGGCCGAGCTGCGCGACAAAATGTCTGGCGGTCCGCCGGGACAGCGGCTGCGCCGCCCGGGTGGCGGGCGCAAGAAGCTGACCGAGACCGACGCCACGCTGCTGTCCGATCTGCGGGGTCTGGTCGAACCGACGACACGCGGTGACCCCCAGGCGCCGCTGCTGTGGACCAGCCGTAGTCTGCGCAATCTGGCCGAGGCGCTACAAGCGATGGGCCATCGCATCGGCCACAACGTCGTCGCCGACCTGCTGCGACAACTCAACTACAGTCTGCAAGGCAACCGCAAGACCCGCGAGGGTAGCAACACCCCCGATCGCGACGCACAGTTCAATTACATCAACGCGCAGGTGGCGGCGGCGTTGGCGGCGGGCGAGCCCGCAATCTCGGTCGATACCAAGAAGAAGGAACTGGTCGGCGACTTCAAGAACGCTGGCCGCGAGTTGCGCCCAAAAGGCGAACCCGAACCGGTACGCGTGCATGACTTCCAGATCCCCGAGTTCGGGCGCGCCGTGCCGTATGGCGTCTACGACATCGCCGGCAACACCGGGTGGGTCAGTGTCGGCATCGACCACGACACCGCCAGCTTCGCCGTCAACGCCATCCGGCGCTGGTGGCAGAGCATGGGATGGGCACGCTATCCCGAGGCGCGCAGCCTGCTGATCACCGCCGATTGCGGCGGCAGCAACGGCGCGCGGGTACGCCTGTGGAAGCATGAGCTGCAAGCACTGGCCAACGAACTCCGCCTGACCATCACCGTCTGCCATCTGCCGCCCGGCACCAGCAAGTGGAACAAGATCGAGCACCGGCTGTTCTCGTTCATCACCCAGAACTGGCGCGGCAAGCCGCTGGTCAGCTACCAGACCATCGTGCAACTGATCGCCGCAACCACCACCCGCACCGGCCTCAGCGTCAAAAGCGAGATCGACAACGCCACCTATCCCGCAGGCGTCAAGGTCAGCGACGCCGACATGGCCAACATCAACATCACGCCACACGAGTTCCATGCGGAATGGAACTACACCATCACACCTACTCCAGAATGATAGGCCAGTTGTTTATCAACAGGCCCTTAGCAGTTCGCTGAAAAACCCCTTGTTGCGACGCGGTGCACAATGATTCGATTGATCGTGCCAAATCAGGCGGGGCGGCGATGCGCGGCAGGTTGCAGGATCAGGGCGGGCTGTTCTGCTACATTTCCCCGGAGCACCGGGTGGCGGCGAACCATCCGCTGCGCCGGGTGCGGCAGTTGGTTCGCGACGTGCTGAAGGAGTTGAGCCCGAGCCTCGGGCGGCTCTATTGCAGCGAAGGCCGTCCCTCGATCCCGCCCGAGCAATTGCTGAGTGCGCTGCTGCTGCAGGTGTTTTACGGCATCCGCTCGGAACGGCAGTTGATCGAGCAGCTCAACTACAACCTGCTGTTTCGCTGGTTTGTCGGTCTGTCGCCGGACGAGGCGGTCTGGGACGCTACGACGTTCACCAAGAACCGCGAGCGGCTGCAAAGCGGTGACATCTTTCAGAAGTTCATGACCCGGCTGCTGAACCATTCGCAGGTCAAGCCGCTGCTGTCGGACCAGCATTTCTCGGTGGACGGCACGCTGATCGAGGCCTGGGCGTCGCAGAAGAGCTTCCGCCCGAAAGATGGCAGTGACGGTGATGGCTCGGACTTCCATGGCCAACAGCGCAAGAACGATACCCATGCCAGCACCACCGATCCCGCGAGCCGGCTTTATCGCAAGGCCGCCGG
Organism: uncultured Pseudomonadota bacterium; assembly: GCA_963810715.1. Taxonomy (GTDB): domain Bacteria; phylum Pseudomonadota; class Alphaproteobacteria; order Acetobacterales; family Acetobacteraceae; genus DATDIC01. Next base: position 72,846 of record CAWEOZ010000014.1, read on the forward strand.
GCGCGAGGCCAGGCTGTCTTACATGGGGCACGTCACTATGGAGAACCGGCATGGTCTGGCGGTGGCGGGGAAGGTCACGGAGGCGAATGGCACGGCCGAGCGGCGGGCTTCGGAAGCGATGATGAGGGCCAAGCGCCGGGAAGCTGGTTGCCGCATTACAGTCGGTGAGGACAAAGCTTACGACACCACGGATCATGTGGCTGCATTGCGCGATCTGGAGGTGACCCCGCATGTGGCGCAGAACGATGCGGTGAGGAAGACCGGCAGGCGGCGGCGCAGCGCGATTGACGGCCGCACCACGCGGCATGCCGGCTACGGCATGTCGCAATCACGCCGCGCGATGATCGAGTGCATCTTTGGCTGGGGCAAGCAGCACGGCACGATGCGCAAGACCAAGCACCGCGGGATTGCCCGGGTGGCAGCCGACTTTCTGCTCAATCTGATCGCCTACAATCTGGTCCGCATCCCGAAACTGGTGCGCGCATGAGGGAGGCGTCTGTACAAATGCTGCCAGAGCCGTGGCGAAACTGGTCAAACGAGAGCCCGACATTCGCCGGTGCACGAACAAATCGGCAACAGACAGTTCCGGATGCAAGCGATTCACGTCGCTGGCCGGTTTTTCAGTGGACTGTTAGAAGATGCTCCGCAGTTCCTGTTGTTTCGTACCGGCCACAGCCGGGGCACCGCCACTCCAACTGTCTGTCAGAACGAGGGATATTTTCGCTTTCAAGCTGGCATACTGGACATGTAGACATTTAAGCAAACCTCACTTCGGCAGCATAGCGCAACGGATGATCAGACCATCCTTATCCGCCCTCGCGACATCGAATGAAATCTCGATACCGGCACCCGTCTTCTGACACTCATTCTCCGATCGGAAGGGGCCAGCTAGGGTTGTCCCAACCGGCATACGCTGCGCGGCGGGAGTCCCAGCCAGCACGATTGAGATCAGGTACCAAACCGGCATTTAATAATCCCGGGGTTCTTGCCACCCTGAGACTTACACCTGGATAGGTCAAGGGGCATAATCGCCAAACCGAAACGACATGACCCGCTGGCGGCGCGGAGCCCGAACTTCAACAACGCCTACTTCTTTACCCCAAGCCCGCGCATGAACTGGTCCCTGATCCGCGCCGGGTCGCGCTCCGTCGTGTCGGCCGGCTTTTCCTGATCGATGCGGCAGCCGATCAGCCACGGCCCGTCCTCGCGCAGCGCCAGATCGATCAGCTCCTCGAACCCGCCTTCGTCGGCGGCCCAGGCGCTCTGTGCCAAGCCGCAGCCGCGGGCGATGGCAACGATGTCCGCCCCCTGCGCCGTGGCCGCCGGCTGACCGCCGGTGATCTGATAGGTTCCGTTGTCCATGATCACGATTGTCAGGTTGCGCTGCCGGCGGCCGGCAATCGTTGCCAGGGAGCCGAGCTGCATCAGGATGGAGCCGTCGCCTTCCAGCGCGATCACCTGGCGCTGGGGCTGTGCCAGAGCGACGCCCAGCGCGATCGGGCAGGCCAGCCCCATGCTGCCCAGCATGTAGAAATTCTCTGGCCGGCGGCCGGCGGCCCAGAGGTCGAAATTGGTGTAGCCGATGCCGCCGATCACTGCTTCGTTTTGCTTCAGGCGCGCCACCATGCGCTTCGTCAGCTCGAAGCGGTTCATGATTTTGGCCTGCTGCCGGGTGGCCGGGTGGTTCGCCGTGAATGACATGCGCCCTGCCCTCTACGCCTGGAAAACTTTGCCGCCGGTCAGCAGCGGCGACAGGATGAAACAGGCGGGTGCCTGGGTAGCGATCGCCTGGCGGATCGAGCGATCCAGGATAAACTCGACCTCGTCGGTCCGGGTCAGCGTGTGGTTCTCCACAGCGACGGCGTCCAGGACCGGACGCATCGTCTTGGCGACCAGTGCCTGGCCGATATTAAACTCGCCCAGGGTTCCGCGTTCGGAGACCATCATCAGCACCGGGATCTGGAACGGCACGGCGAGGGAGGCGATGGCGTTTGCCAGCGTGGCGAAGCCGCTGGTCTGCATCAGCAGGATGCCGCGCAGGCCGCCCATCCAGGCGCCGGACAGGATGCCCAGCGCCTCTTCCTCACGCGTGGTGGCGAAGGCGGTGAAGAACGGATCGGCATGGGTGGCTTCGATCAATGGGCGCAGCACATTGTCCGGCACGTAGGTGACCAGCCGCACCTCGTGGCGCTTCAGTACATCGACCACGATCTGGTGCCACGCGCGCGTTTCCTCGGCCTGCATTCCCTGCCTCCTTCGCCGTAGCCGGCTTGCGCCATGGCCGCTGCGTCCGTACACAGCACGCATGCCGGATTTCAGCAAGACCTACGACGTGCTCGTCGCCGGGGGCGGGAACGCGGCGCTGTGCGCGGCAATTACCGCGCGCCAGCACGGAGCCAGCGTGCTGCTGGCGGAACATGCACCGCGCGCGTTTCGCGGTGGCAACAGCCGCCACACCCGCAACCTTCGAGCGATGCATATGGCACCCACGGATGTGCTGACCGAAGCGTATGACGAAGACGAATACTGGGACGATCTGCGCCGCGTGACCGGTGGCAACACCGACGAGCAGCTTGCGCGCATGACCATCAAGGCGTCGTCCGGGGTGTTTGGCTGGATGATCGATTGCGGGGTGCGGTTTCAGCCGTCGCTGACCGGCACGCTGAACCTATCGCGGACGAACGCGTTTTTTCTGGGCGGCGGCAAGGCGCTGGTCAATGCGTACTATCTTACGGCGGAACGGCTCGGGGTCGATATATTGTACGATACCGAGGTGACGTCGCTGAAGCTCGATGACGGCAGCGTGCAGCAGGCTGAGATCACCTATCATGGTTTTCCGTGGACGGTGAACGCGCGCTGCGTGGTCGCAGCCGCGGGCGGGTTCCAGGCCAACCTGGACTGGATGCGGCAGTACTGGGGCGATGCGGTGGATAATTTCGTGATCCGTGGCACGCCGTACAATCGCGGCCGGATGCTGAAGAATTTGCTGGACCAGGGCGCGGCGGCGGTGGGCGATCCTACGCAGTGTCACGCGGTTGCGCTGGACGCGCGGGCGCCGAAATTCGATGGCGGCATCACCACGCGGCTTGATAGCGTGCCGTTCAGCATCGTAGTGAACCGTGACGGTGAGCGGTTCTACGACGAGGGCGAGGATGTCTGGCCCAAGCGCTACGCGATCTGGGGCCGGCTGATCGCGCAGCAGCCGGGGCAGATCGCCTATTCCGTCTGCGACGCGAAGTCGGTGCCGCTGTTCATGCCATCGGTGTATCCGGCCATCACCGCCGACAGCCTGGGGGAGTTGGCGGAGCGGATGGGGCTCGATCCGATCAGGCTGCGGGCCACGGTATCACGCTATAATGTGGCGGTGCGTCCCGGGCCCTTCGACAACACCAAACTGGATGGATGCGCGACCGAGGGGCTCGATCCGCCCAAGACGAACTGGGCGCGCGTGATCGATACGCCGCCGTTCACCGGCTATCCGTTGCGGCCCGGCATCACGTTCACCTATCTGGGCGTCCGCGTGAACGAGCAGGCGCAGGTGCTGATGGAGAATGGCCGGCCGGCCGGCAACCTGTTCGCGTCGGGAGAGATCATGGCCGGGAATATTCTCGGCCGCGGGTATCTGGCGGGGTTCGGCATGACGATCGGTACGGTATTCGGCCGCATTGCCGGGGAAGAGGCGGCACGACATGCAAGAAACTGACGCGGTCCGCGATGCACGGCGGGAGATGGAGGTTTGCAACGCGTGTCGCTATTGCGAGGGTTTTTGTGCCGTGTTCCCGGCCATGGAATTGCGGCGCGAGTTTGCCTCCGCCGATTTGAGCTATCTGGCAAATCTCTGCCATAATTGTCGCGGCTGTTACTATGCCTGCCAGTATGCGCCGCCGCACGAGTGGGGCATCAATGTGCCGCGGAGCTTCGCGCAGGTGCGTGCGCAGAGCTACGCCGAGTATGCATGGCCGCAGCCGCTGGCGAGCGCCTTTCAGCGCAACGGCGTGGTGGTTTCGTTGGTGACCGCGGTGTCGCTGGCGCTGGTGATCGTCCTGACCAGCTTGCTGGCGCCGGCCGATGAGCTTTACACGCCACACCCGATGCAGGTGAGCTCGTTCTACGACGTGATCCCGCTTTGGGTGATGCAGGTGCTCGGGCTGGTCACGTTCGTTTTCTCGCTGGTGGCGCTCGGGATGGGTGCAGTGAATTTCTGGCGGGATGCGGGGCCGAGGGCGGCGATATCGGCTGGGGCGGTCTTGCGCGCCGGGTACGACGTGCTGAGCCTGCGCAATCTGGGCGGCGGCGGTCATGGGTGCAACGACAATTCCGAGCGGTTTTCCATGACCCGCCGGTGGCTGCATCATGCAATGTTCTATGGCTTCTTGCTGTGCTTCGCGGCGACGTGCGTGGCATTCGTCTATCACGCGTTCCTGGGGTGGCACGCGCCGTATCCGTTTTTCAGCGTGCCGGTCATGCTTGGCACCGTGGGCGGTGTGGCGCTGATGGCGGGGACAGGCGGATTGTTCGCGATGAAACTGGTCGATGATCCGGTGCCGGCGCCGCGCAACCTTCTGGGGGCGGATGTGGCGCTGCTGATGCTGCTGGCGCTGGCGGCGGCGACCGGGCTGGCGCTGCTGGGGCTGCGCGAGACCACCGGGATGGGGATCGCGCTGGCGGTGCATCTGGGGTTCATTCTGGCGCTGTTCGTGCTGCTGCCGTACAGCAAGATGGTGCATGGCGTGTACCGAAGCCTGGCGCTGCTGCGGTCGGCCATGGAGCGGGCGGAGGGCTGACTACGGAACCTTTTGCCTGAAGCAGAAATCTTCAAGGCGAGCCGTCTGGCCGAGGAGGTCGCCAGCGCCCGCCCGGAAACGTCACTTCGACATGGGTCCCCTTGCCTTGCTGACGGGATGACCGACCAGATTGGGATTCGGCAGGTCGTCGGCCATGGTTCGTGCTCAGGACGACGAGACGCATTCCGCGCTCGTCCAAGTTTTGCTGATGGGCAATGCTGACATTGCCGGCTACAAGGATGCCAAAACCTTCCTTCTCGTCAGCAGTGCCATGAGAGATGACAGCCATGCGTGACCTCCGCCCCATCCATTCCGGCGAGCAACTCCGTGAGGAATTCATGAAGCGGCTCGGATCGACAGCCTATCGGTTGGCCCGAGATATCGGCGTTCCGGTGACCCGGGTGCAGGCCATTATCGCCGAGCGCCGTGCCGTCACCGCCGATACGGCGGTGCGACTCGCCCGGCATTTCCGCACGACTCCAGAATTCTGGCTGAACCTGCAACGCGACTATGAACTGGAAACCGCCATCGAGGCGATCGGAGATCGGCTGGAGCGGGACGTGAAGCCCAGGGCCGCCTGACGCGCGTTCCAGCTTGACGCCCCCTCGCCTGCCCGCCACTTGTAGCCGGCCATGTCAACCCGGGTTCTCATCGATCACCGCGCCGTGCGCCATCCGGAAAAGGGGCATCGCCCGGACAATCCCATCCAGCGCAAGCCTGCCTGGATCCGGGTGAAGGCGCCCACCCACCCAGTCTATCACGAGACCCGCGCGCTGATGCGCGAGAACGGGCTGGTCACCGTCTGCGAGGAAGCCGCCTGCCCGAATATCGGCGAGTGCTGGAGCCAGCGGCACGCCACCATGATGATCATGGGCGATGTCTGCACGCGCGCCTGCGGCTTCTGCAATGTGCGCACCGGCCTGCCGGACGGCCTCGCCGCCGATGAGCCTGCCCGCGTCGCCGATGCGGTGGCGAAGCTGGGGTTGAAGCACGTCGTTGTCACCTCGGTGGATCGCGACGATCTGGCGGACGGCGGCGCGGCGCATTTCGCCGCGGTGATCCGCGCCATCCGGGCGGCTGCGCCTGCCACCACGATCGAGGTGCTGACCCCCGATTTCCTGCGCAAGCCCGGTGCGGCCGAGATCGTGGTGGACGCGCGGCCGGACGTGTTCAACCACAATCTGGAGACGGTGCCGCGGCTGTACCCCACCATCCGCCCGGGCGCGCGCTACTATCAGTCGCTGCGGCTGCTGGACCATACGAAGATGCTGGATCCGACCATTTTCACGAAATCGGGCATGATGGTCGGGCTGGGCGAGCAGCGGGCCGAGATTTTCCAGGTGATGGACGATTTGCGGATCGCCGGTGTCGATTTCCTGACCATCGGGCAGTACCTGCAGCCGACGGTGAAGCACGCCGCGGTGGATCGGTTCGTCACGCCGGAAGAGTTCGCCGGGTACGCGGCGCTGGCCCGCGCCAAGGGGTTCTTGCTGGTCTCCGCAACCCCGCTGACCCGCAGCTCCTATCACGCGGATGCGGATTTCGCGGCGCTGCAGGCGGCCAGGATGCGGAAGCTGGCGGCTGGCGTGAGCACATCCTAGATGCCCACCCACGCCGAGCGGCAGCTTGTCCCATACCGGCCCGAGCAGCTTTTCGAGCTGGTCGCCGAGGTCGAGCGGTATCCGGAGTTCCTGCCCTGGTGCGTCGGTGCGCGGGTGCGCAGCCGGTCCACGACGGAGCTGGTCGCCGACCTCACGATCGGGTTTGGCCCATTTCGCGAAAGTTTCACCAGCCGGGTAACGCTCGATCGGCCGCGCCGCGTCCAGGTGCGGTACGAGAACGGGCCGTTCCGTTACCTGAACAACCAATGGGACTTCATCCCGCATCCCGGCGGCACGGAAGTGGCGTTTTTTGTGGACTTCGAGTTCCGCAGCCGCATTCTGCAGGCCGCCATCGGGGTGGTGTTCAACGAGGCGGTGCGACGGATGGTGAACGCATTCCGCCGCCGGGCGCAGCAGATTTATGGGCCGCCGCCGGCGGCCGGCGCACCCGTACCGCACCCGGCGGCGCCAGTAGAGGGCTGACAGAACCGCCCGCGCCTGCTTTGCTGAGACAATGAGCCAGCCGGTGAGGATCTGATGACCTATGCCCCTGTCCGCCCGGACGCGCTGCTGCCGTCGGTGCGGGTGAACCTGTATTCTGACACCCAGACGCGGCCTTCAACCGCCATGAAACAGGCGATGATGGCCGCCGAGGTCGGTGATGAGCAGCACGGCGACGACCCTACCGTGCACGCGCTGTGCGACCGCATGGCGGCGCTGCTGGGCAAGGAAGCGGCGATGTTCCTGCCCTCCGGCACCATGTGCAACGAGATCGCCATCCTGACGCATTGCCGGCCTGGCGACGAGGTGATTGCGCATGAAACGGCGCATATTATCGCCGCGGAAGGCGGCGCACCGGGGGCGCTGACCGGCGTGTCTGTGCTCGGGCTGAAGGGTGCCGGAGGCCAGTTCGACGTGGCGACGCTGCGTGCCGCGTTCCGCGACCGTCGCCGGAACTCGCCGCCGCAGACGCTGCTGGAGGTGGAACAGACTGCCAATCTCGGTGGCGGCACGGTGTGGCGGATGGACAAGCTGAACGCGGTGCTGGACGCCGCGCACGAGCACGGTATGGCCACGCACATGGATGGTGCCCGGCTGATGAACGCTGTGGTCGCCGCAGGGATTCCGGCAGCCGAGATGGCGGCCGGGTGCGATTCGGTATGGCTCGATTTTACAAAGGGGCTGGGCGCGCCGCTGGGCGCGGTGCTGTGCGGCTCTGCGGCGTTCATCGACGCGGCGTGGCTGTGGAAGCAGCGGGTCGGCGGATCGCTGCGCCAGGCCGGCATCTGCGCTGCGGCGTGCATTTATGCGCTGGACCACAATATCGATCGGCTGGCGGAGGATCATGCCAATGCCAGGGCGCTGGCGCGCGGACTGGCGCAGATCCCCGGCATGGTGGTGGAGCAGCCGGATACCAACCTGGTGTTCTTCGACACCGCCGGCACTGGCCTGACCGCGGACGAACTCGCCAGCCGCATCCGGCGGCAGGGCGTGCAGCTTTCCACGATGGGCCGGTACCGCGCCCGCGCGTGCACGCACCTGGACGTGGACGCGGAGGGCGTGGAGATCGCGATCCAGGTGATTGGGCGGGTGGTGGGGGATTCAGAAAGGTCCGGCGCGCGTTAGGTGGGCGAGGTGCCGGCAGACCAATAAGGACAACGGGCTCATCGTTGCGAGGGCGGCGAGGCCCTTAACAAATTATAGCTGTGGAAATTTCTGCTCAATTCACCGCAGGGGCGACGGCAACCAGTAATATCGGTTGACGAAATGGTCGGCTCGCCATGCTTCCCATCGCCATGGCGGGGCTTGGTCCCGCCATCCGCGTCTTTGCTACCTCGCGCGAGAGACGACGTGATTGGCGGGCGTTCGCCCGGCATGACGGTGAGCGGCGAGCGAGGGTCATCCAAGACCAAGAACGCAATGATGTGGCTTCGCCGGATAGGTTGCCAGCTACGCTGAGACACAACAGAAGCGTCCAAGATCGTTGGGCTTTGTCAATTCAGCTACCGACACTAGCGTCGCTACGCGGTTGGTGCCCCGCGGAGAGTTGGACGGTCGGTTATGAGCGCTCGTTTAGGGTTTGTTGATAAATAACCGAATCGCGGTGTGATTTTGCGGTGATGGGGATTCCGGCGCGGGCGAGGTGTGTACCTGAGATTCGGCGCGTGGTTGACGAGGCCGCCATCCAACTGCGTTACCAGGCGCTCGATCCGGTATTGGACGAGCGGAGCCGACGTCGTTTTGCCGCGGCCGAGGCGTCGGCGGCCGGTCGGGGTGGCGTGGCGGTGGTATCGCGCATCACCGGGATTGCCCGCAGCACCATCAATCGGGGCCTGGCCGAGCTGCGCGACAAAATGTCTGGCGGTCCGCCGGGACAGCGGCTGCGCCGCCCGGGTGGCGGGCGCAAGAAGCTGACCGAGACCGACGCCACGCTGCTGTCCGATCTGCGGGGTCTGGTCGAACCGACGACACGCGGTGACCCCCAGGCGCCGCTGCTGTGGACCAGCCGTAGTCTGCGCAATCTGGCCGAGGCGCTACAAGCGATGGGCCATCGCATCGGCCACAACGTCGTCGCCGACCTGCTGCGACAACTCAACTACAGTCTGCAAGGCAACCGCAAGACCCGCGAGGGTAGCAACACCCCCGATCGCGACGCACAGTTCAATTACATCAACGCGCAGGTGGCGGCGGCGTTGGCGGCGGGCGAGCCCGCAATCTCGGTCGATACCAAGAAGAAGGAACTGGTCGGCGACTTCAAGAACGCTGGCCGAGAGTTGCGCCCAAAAGGCGAACCCGAACCGGTACGCGTGCATGACTTCCAGATCCCCGAGTTCGGGCGCGCCGTGCCGTATGGCGTCTCCGACATCGCCGGCAACACCGGGTGGGTCAGTGTCGGCATCGACCACGACACCGCCAGCTTCGCCGTCAACGCCATCCGGCGCTGGTGGCAGAGCATGGGATGGGCACGCTATCCCGAGGCGCGCAGCCTGCTGATCACCGCCGATTGCGGCGGCAGCAACGGCGCGCGGGTACGCCTGTGGAAGCATGAGCTGCAAGCACTGGCCAACGAACTCCGCCTGACCATCACCGTCTGCCATCTGCCGCCCGGCACCAGCAAGTGGAACAAGATCGAGCACCGGCTGTTCTCGTTCATCACCCAGAACTGGCGCGGCAAGCCGCTGGTCAGCTACCAGACCATCGTGCAACTGATCGCCGCAACCACCACCCGCACCGGCCTCAGCGTCAAAAGCGAGATCGACAACGCCACCTATCCCGCAGGCGTCAAGGTCAGCGACGCTGACATGGCCAACATCAACATCACGCCACACGAGTTCCATGCGGAATGGAACTACACCATCACACCTACTCCAGAATGATAGGCCAGTTGTTTATCAACAGGCCCTAAGCCGAAGTTTCCATTTGAGAACTGCGTAAGAGGCTGATTTGATTCGATGATTTGGCGATCAGCCTTTTGGTCTACTGGACACGCATTGGTTGGATGTTGAGCAGCCTGAATGCGTCCTCCTGGAGCGTGGTTGGTTCGGCGTACAGCGTGAAGCTATGCGCGAGGCGTAGCGGCACACGCATGGTGTTGCGGGTCAGGGTGCCGAGATGGGCCATGAGGCCGGCGAAGCCCATGACGCGCAGACCGCCGGCTGAGCGCTTGGTCGCCTTCTTGGTCTTGGCGAGTTCGGATGGCTCGGTGCTGACGATGGGTGAGGAGCGTTCTGCCCTCGTGGCGGTAAGCCCGGTGTCATGGAACAACAGCGGTGCCAGGGCGTGCCGCAGATGCCACTCGACGTGATAGGCGAGCATGCACAGGAAGACGTGGGCGCGCACGCGCGGTGCGGTCCAATGGCGGATCGGGCGGATATCGAGATCGACGGTCTTCAGGCTGCGGAAGGCCCGCTCGACGCGGGACAGGTCCTTGTAGGCCTGCACCGCTTCATTCGCATCGAGCTGCTCGGCCGGCACGGATGTGCGGATCACGTAGATACCGTCGAGACGAGCCTCCTGTTCTATCTGCTGCGTCCGACGCTGGAAGGCGAAGTGGCCATCGCGGATCGCCACGGCGAAGTGCTTGGCCATCTTCCGGCTGTTCACCACGCCACCGACCGCCAGGCCGATCTCGGCGGCACTGCGCAACGGTGAGTTCCTGCGGCGGACCTGCGCCTGGATGCGGAGCAACTCGCGTTCGGTGGCGGCCAGCAATTCCTCCCGCTTGCGCGCGCGTTCGGCGGCGAGTTCGCGGTTGCGGCAGACAATGAGCCGTTCGCCGGGGAACATCTCGGGCGCGCTGATCTCGGCCAGGTCGCGCTCGTCGAACAGCGACAGCTGCAACGGCCCGTTCTCCGCCGCCAACGCTTGAATGGCCGGTGCCCGCAGGCAGGTGATCCAGTCCACGCCGGCAGCTTTGAGGTCTGCGTCGATCCGCGCCGAGGTGATCATGCCGCGGTCGCCCACCAGCACCACGCGGTTGATGCCGAAGCGGTCCTTGAGCTTCTCGACCTGCGAGCTCAGCGTCGCCGGATCGGCCGTGTTGCCATCGAACACCTCGACCGCGACCGGCAATCCGTCTCGTGTGCACAACAGCCCATACACGATCTGTGGGCGGTCACCGCGGTGATCACGGCTGTAGCCATGCTGCGCCAGCGGACAACAGCGGCCCTCGAAATACGATGAACTGACGTCGTAGAGCACCAATACGCCATCCTGGAGATGCCGCCTTGCCAGGCCGTTCTCAATCCGCTGCTGGTGTTCGAGCAGCCAGTCCAATGCCTCGTATGCCTCGCGCTCCTTCACCTCGCCCAGGCGCAGCACCGCGCCCAGGCTCGATGTCGCGGTCTCCTGGTCCACCGCACGGACAAACCCGAGCTTGGAGCGCGGCGTGATCAGCCGGTCCACGACCATCGCCACCACCAGATCGCAATGCCGCCGCGACGCCGCGTCCCTTGCTGTGCTCAGGATCAGCCGGTCCAGCGCGATCCGGCGCAGCATGCCGAGCGCCGCCGCGACGTGGCCATGCGGCAGTGATCGCTCCATCCGCATCTCGTGCGGTCCGGTGCCGATCACCGTGCCGCCCTTCAACAGCGCCTTCAGCCCATCGATCACATCGCCCGGCAGCTTGCTCAGGTTCGCCAGCGTGCGCTTCTGCGCGCGGCCGTGTTCGTCGCGGAAGCTCTCCCGCAACAGCACCGCGGGCGGCGACGTCCGATTGGGCACCGTCTCGATGAACATGCCCAGATCGAATCACATTCCGGCCGATTGGGGAATCCCTACATGGACACAAAATCAAAGGCGCACGAAGCCAACCCTCGGAAAAGAACCGTCGTTCAAGTCAACGCAAGTGAAAACTTCAGCCTAGTGCTTCTTGCGCCAATCTGCCTTTGTGCAGATACCCCGGGGCCCGCTCGGCCACCAGCCGCAAATCGGACCAGGGCTAGACCTTGCTGTATGCCATCTGAAATTTGATGGGGTCTGTTCGGCGGCCTTCAGCCAAGCTTTCATCCGTTCGCATCTGGCAAGTTGTGGCCCTTCCAGGTAACAACTTATGGTATTGTAGAAAATTCTGAAAGCATCTTGGTAGCGGGGGTCTAGAGCCCGGGCCTCCTCTAATGTTTTGGGTGTCTGCACGCCGCGTCGTTGCAGATAGTCCATTGCCCACGCTGCTGGTTCGACCCTATGGCGAAATGCTTGTTTCCCTTGGATAGCTACCCAGTTAACAATCCTGTCCTGCATCTGCCGAACATGATTATTGGACATGTGTACCACCTCGTCTGGCTTCATTCGTTCTTGCAGTAGTGGCGTTTATTAGTTTGGAATAGGGTGGGCTACATTCAAGCCGTTCTCCAGATAAGCAACGATACTTTTCCTGGGCGGTGCGATATCGTAACGTAATGTCACTACGGTAGTGAGCTTTTGATCTATTCGGGCCAGGCTGCGGAAATTGCCGAAGCGCAGCATGGTGCAGAGGTGACAAACCTGCTTGCGGGGTGCAACGTCGTCATGCGCTTACTCAAAGCGTTGAAATAAGGCGAGTTGCCTCTATTTCGGAATCATATAGGTTCTGTGATCAATTCCAATAGCGTCGGCCGACGGAAAGAATGACGTTCTCGCTTGGCGCTCATCGCTCATGCCGGGCGGAGGTTTGGTACTTATGTCTCTCCTTAGAGCGGGCAGCAAAGACGTGGATGGCGGGCCGTGCACGGCCATGACGGCGGGAGGGATGGTGGGCGTTTACCGAACGTCAGGTCAATCGTCACGTTTCGTCCGAGACAATAGATCCCGCAGGAACGCCATCCGCGCCTCCGCACCGGCGACGATGTAGCTCTGGTCCGAGCCGGAACCAAGATAACGGGCGCCCATCGCCAGATAGCGCGCCATGTCGTTCTCATCGTTGATGCCGCCCATGCCCATCGTCTTGCCATGCGCGCGGCAGGCAGCGCCTACCTTCTCGTAGGCCGCGACCACTCTGGGATGGGTTATCTGGCCGGAGATGCCCATCTCCGCGGTCAGGTCGAACGTGCCGATCAGTAGCACGTCCACGCCATCGATCGCCGCGATGGCATCTGCATTTTCGATGGCAACCGGGCTTTCCAGCATCACGATGGTGAGGATTTCCTGGTTGATGGCCGCCTGCGCCTCCGCGACGTGAGGCGGTTGAAACCGGTATACCGGGGGCGGTCCGCCCCAGCTCCGCTTGCCCTGCGGCGGGTAGTGGAATGCCGCCGCGGCGGCGCGCGCCTGCTCGGCGGTATCGACATGCGGCACGGTAATGCCGAGAGCACCGTTGTCGAGCAACCGCGTCGCCTCATCGATCGCGCCGGCGCAGACGCGCACGACAGGCGTGATTCCCGCCGGCAACGCCGCCATGCAGAGTTGCGTGGCTTCCTGCAGGGAGAAGGCGCCGTGTTCCATGTCGATGAACAGGATGTCGTGGCCGGTCGCGGCGGCGATCAGCGGCGCGGCCACGGTGCGCAGATGATGTACGCCAAAACTGATCACGACGTCGCCGGCCAGAAGCTTGCGGCGGGCATGATTGTGGAAGAGCTGCACGGCGTTTCCTCCGGTTTGCGCGGCCGCAGCGTTCGCCGCATCGGCGCGCGGGTCAAGATCAGCCCAACCAGAATGCGCCGATCAGCAGGGTCAGCACGGTGACCGGAGCGCCGAGGCGGAAGTAATCCCAGAAGGTGATCGTAACGCCTCGTTGCGCGGATTTCTCGGCGACGATCAGGTTGGCGACCGACCCCAGCAATGTGAAGTTGCCGGCCAGGGTCGATGCCATCGCAACCACTTTCCAGGCTTTTCGAGGGTCCGACAATGCGGCGACGAACGGCTTCAGCACCAGCACCGCCGGTACGTTGCTGACCAGGTTAGAAAGCACCGCCGTGATGCCGGTCATCGGGAAGGTGCGGTCGAGATGCAGGCGTGCCGCCTGGGCGATGATATCCCGGGTGAGCAGCCGTTGCTCGGCGGCCGCAACGATGACGAACAGGCCGGCGAACATCAGCAGCAGCGACCAGTCGATCTCGGCATAGATGCGGGCGCTGCGGAGCCGGCGGGTCAGCAACAGGAGCGCGCCGATGAGAATGGCCGCTTCGGCGGGTGGCAGACCGACAAAGAACAGAATGATCACCGTGGCCGTCGCGATCAGAGAGCGTGCCGCCAGCACAGGGTGGGCGTGCACCGGTTGCCGTGCCGGTGCCGGCATGACGCCATCGCGGAATTCCTGCCAGTGCAGCAGGACCGCCAGACCCAGCAAAACGATCAATCCGGCGGCGGCGATGGGGGCGAGTGAGGGCCGCGAAATCGGCATAGGATATGCCGGAGGACGTGCCGATCAGCATGTTCTGCGGATTGCCGGTGATGGTCGCGGTCGAGCCGATATTCGACGCCATCGCCACGGCAAGCAGGTACGGTACCGGGCGGCGGCGCAGCGCATGGGCCAGATCGACGACCAACGGCGCCAGTACCAGGCAGATCGCGTCGTTGACCAGGAAGGCCGATGCAATGCCGGACACCAGGATAATTGCGCCGAGCAACAGCACGGGACGCCGCGCGTGGCCGGCCACCCACCTGGTTGCGATCGCAAAGATCCCGACAGGCGCAGATTTGCAACCACCAGCATCATGCCGAGCAGCAGGCTCAGCGTACCGAGGTCAACTGCCTTGTAGGCATCCGGCAACGAGATCGCACCGGACGCAAGCATCAGGGCACCGCCGACCAAGGCAATCCCAGCACGGTCGATCGAAAGGCCGGGAACGCGGCCGATGGCCAGGGCGAGGTAGCTGGCGACGAAGATGGCTCCGGCGGCTGTCCGATGCAGCGGCGCATCCAGTCGCGGCAGCGCGCGAGGGACCAGGGCAGCGCAAATCGTCAGCGCCACCAGGGCGCCGATGATGCCGACGCTGGCGCACGCGGCGATCCGGGCGGAACCGCGCCGGGCCGGGCATTCAGGCGTTCGGCCAGAGGCCCGGGGTGGCGACCTCGATCGAATTGCCGTCCGGGTCGCGGAAGTACAGGCTAGTGCCGCCGCGTGCCCAGCGCACGGTGCTTTCGATGGCGATGCCGTGGTCGTTCAGGTGCTGTTGCCATGCGGCCAGTTCACCGAACGGGATGGCGAAGCAGAGATGCAGGGGACCATCGCCGTGATGCGGCGGAATGAAGCTGCCGCCGGGCGCCGGAGCGGGCGCATCGGTGCTGCCGCGGTGGAACAGCAGCAGCACCTGAGATCCGGGCACACCGAGGGCACACATGCGGCCGTCATGCATGAAACTCTCGAAGCCGAACAGGCGCCGGTAGAACGCAGAGGCGCGGTCGAGATCGCCCACGTAGAGCGACGTCTCCAGAACGCCACTGACGCGCGGAGGGGAGTTTGTCATGCGGTGACTCCTGTGCCGGTCAGACCGGCACAGAAGCGCCAAGCGGCGTCATCGGCGATTCAAGAACGCGTCAGCTGTTCGGGCCGCGTTCCATGGACACCGGCTGCCAGCGGCGCAGGTTGCTGCGGGCCAGCACGGACGGGTTGACGCAGCTCATTGGCCAGCGGCCGGACAGTGCCAGCGCCAGCTCGCGCCCCGACGTGGCGCTTGCGCGCCAAATCGAAGCGCGCGGAGGCGGAGGCGTTGTGCGGCGACAGCGTGACATTGTGCATCTTGAGCAGCGGATTGTTGTTGCCCGGCGGCTCCGTCTCGAGAACATCGAGCGCGGCGTGGGCGATCCAGCCCTCCTCCATACGCCTTGATCAGCCCGGCTTCCTGCACGGTGGGACCACGGCCGGTGTTGACGAACACCGCGGTCTTTTTCATCTGCTTGAAATGCTCCTCGCGGAACATGCCCTCGGCCTCCGGCGTGGCCGGCGCGTGCATGGACACGAAATCGGATTCACGCAGCACTTCCTCCAGCGTGGCGGGCAGCACCCCGTGCTCCACCATGACCAGCTCTTCGATATACGGATCATACGCGATCAACCGCAGACCGAACGGCTTGGCGCGGCGGGCGACGGCACGCGCGACATGGCCGAATGCAACGAAGCCGAGCGTGAGGCCCATCAGGCGGGGGATTTTCAGCAGGGCCGGGCGGCCTTCGCGTCCAGCGGCCTTCGCGCACCAGCCGATCCTGCTCGATCACGCGGCGATGCCCGGCCAGCAGCAGCGCCATGGCGTGGTCGGCCACTTCCTCGATGAACGTGTCGGGACAGTTGGTGACCGGAATGTCGCGTGCGGTGGCGGCGACAACATCCACGCTGTCCACGCCGACCGAGCCGAGCGAGATGATCCGGCATTTTTCCAGTCCGTCGATCACCTTCTTGGTGAAGCGCATGCCTTTCGCGTACACGGCGTCGGCATCACGGGCGAAGGCGATGAACCCGTCTTCGTTGGCGGGACCTTCGACGATCTCGGCATCGATGCCCCGCAGCCCGTCCATCTCATGATCGTAGCCGCCGCCGGCAACCGTGAAGCTGGCCCCGGCGGGAGTTGCTATCTTGAATTTCGCCATCCTGATTACTCTCCTTCTGTCAGTCCGTCAGCCCTTCGGCGGGCGTGCGCGCACCGCTTTTTCGTTCACCTCGATGCCCCAACCAGGCTTCATCGGCAGCACCAGTTCGCCGTTCTCGATCACCGGAGCGGAGTCATAGAATTCGTCGCGCCAGGGCGCGCTGTCGATGTCGATCTCCATGATGCGGAAGTTCGGCACCGTGGCGCTGAAATGCGCGCTCATCGCGCTGCAGAGATGGCCGTAGAAATTATGCGGCGCGACATTGGTTTCATATACATCCGCCATGGCGGCGATCTTCAGCGATTCCGCCAGCCCGTTCCACACCACGTCGATAATCGCGACATCCTGGGCATAGTTCTCGAAATACGGCTTGAAGTCGCGTCGTCCGTGCAAGGTCTCGCACGAGGCGATCGGACATGGCGC
Source organism: uncultured Pseudomonadota bacterium (assembly GCA_963810715.1). GTDB lineage: Bacteria > Pseudomonadota > Alphaproteobacteria > Acetobacterales > Acetobacteraceae > DATDIC01. Next base: position 89,653 of record CAWEOZ010000014.1, read on the forward strand.
GTCACGGCGGATCAGCGCCAGCGAGGGTGCGTCGTGCGTGTCGACCTCCAGCCAGGTGAGCCTCGCCGGGGCGACCGCATCGGCGAGACGGCGGAAGCCCTCGGTCTTGAAGTGGAAGTTGATGTCGAGCATCAGCCCCATCTCGGGACCGATCGCCTGGCGGATTGCGGTGAGCTGCCTGGTTGCCGCGTCGCACACGCGGTTGTCCCAGTTCAGCTCCGGCCAGCCTGCGGTGCGTCCAAAGCCGGCACCGAAGCTCGACAGCGTCTTGCCGTCGGACAGTATGATGTTGGTCTTCAGCGCCTTGAAGCCGCGGCCTTTCACCTCCTCGGCATGATGCGCCACGTCGTCGTAGTTGTGCAGCGGCGGCACGCCCATCAGCGCCGCGTTGCGCACGCGATAGGTGCCGAAATGCGACCAATAGACCGGGATGCGCTCGCGGATCGGGCCGCCGAACAGGGCGCAGACCGGCACGCCATAGGCCTTGCCGGTGATGTCCAGCAGCGCATTCTCGATCGCGGCGATCGCCTGCTGATTGATCCCGCCGCGCGACTGGCGAGTGAGCACATGCAGGTGCGCGGTGACCTGCTCGAAGCGTCTTGGATCACGACCGATCAGCAACGGCGACAGGCTGTTGATCACGTCTGCCAGGCCGGTGCTGCCGAAGCTTTCATTGAACTCGGACCAGCCGGTGATGCCGTCGCTGGTGGTGATCTTCAGGTACGAGAACATCCGCCAGCCGGCATCGGCCCGCAACGTCTCCAGGCGCTCGATTTTCATAGTTCCTCCGTAGGCTCGGTGACCGGCGGGCGCCGCTATTCCTTTACCGCGCCGGTCAGGCTGGAGACGTAATACTCAACGAAGATCGAGTAGAACAGGGCGACGGGGATCGAGCCGAGCAGCGCGCCCGCCATCAGCGAGCCCCACTGATAGACGTCACCGGTAACCAATTCGGTGAGGATGGCGACCGGCACGGTCTTCATGTTGGTCGATTGGATGAAGGCCAGGGCGTAGATGAACTCATTCCAGGACAAGGTGAAGGCGAAGATGCCGGCGGAGATCAGTCCGGGGATCGCCAGCGGAAGGGTGATGCGGCAGAGGATCTGCAGGCGGGACGCGCCGTCGATCAGGGCGCATTCCTCCAGTTCATAGGGGATCGACTTGAAGTAGCCGATCAGCAGCCAAGTGCAGAACGGGATCAGGAACGACGGATAGGTGAGCACCAGCGAGACCGGGTTATCGAACAGACCGAACTGGAACACCAGCGTTGCCAGCGGGATGAACAGGATCGTCGGCGGCACCAGGTAGGCAAGATAGATCGCCAGCCCGACATGCTGGGAACCGCGGAAGCGCAGCCGCTCGATCGCGTAGGCGGCGAGTACGCTGGCAAACACCGACAGGCAGGTGGCGGCTACCGCGACGCCCATAGTGACCATCAGCCAATGCGGATAGGCGGTCTCGAAGAGCAGCTTCTTGATGTTGGCGAGCGTCGGCGAATGCACCCAGAACGGATTGTACTTCTTGTAATCGTACATCTCGTAGTCTGGTTTGAACGCCGTGATCGTCATCCAGTAGAACGGAAACAGCAGGACGATCGCAAAGCAGGCGAGCGGCAGATAGATCGTTATCATCCGCCGCGCGCCGGACTCCCAAGACAAGCGCTCGGGGACGTCGATAGTCCGCTCGGGGATCGCGCCGGGATCGGCGGTCGCGTCACTCATTGGCTTCGCCCTGCATCCATTTGCGTCGGCCGAGGCCGAAGAAGCTCACCAAGGTCGCCACGACCAGGAACGGGATCATGGAGACGGCGATCGCGGCACCTTCCCCGAGCTGCGAGCCGGGGATGGCGCGCTGGAACGCGAGCGTCGCCATCAGGTGCGTGGTGTTGAACGGGCCGCCACGGGTGATTGCGTACACCAACTGGAAATCGGAAAAAGTGAACAGGATCGACAGGGTCAGCACCACCGCCAAAATCGGCATGAGCAACGGGACCGTGATGCGGCGGAACCGCTGCCAGCCCGAAGCGCCGTCCAGCAGCGCGGCCTCGTAAAGCGACGGCGAGATGGTCTGCAGGCCGGCCAGCAGGGTGATGGCGACGAACGGTATGCCGCGCCAGACATTCGCGACGACGAGCGACCAGCGCGCGTGCCAGGGGGTACCGAGAAAGTCGATATAGCTGCTGCGCAGATGCAGCACGTTCACCACGATGTAGGAGATGATGGAGAATTGCGGATCGTAGATCCACCACCAGGCGATCGCCGACAGCACGGTCGGCACGATCCAGGGCAGCAGCAGGATGGCGCGGATAAACGCCTTGAACGGCAGATGGTGGTTCAGCAGCAATGCGAGCCACAGGCCGAGCGCGAATTTGCCGATGGTTGCGGCGCCGGTGTAAAAGATCGTGTTGGTGACCGACAGCCAGAACACGGGATCGTTAGCCAACGAGATAAAGTTGTCGAGGCCTATCCATTGTCCCGGCTGGCCGATCGTGGTGTCGGTGAAAGCGAGCCAGATGCCAAGTCCGAGCGGGTAGGTCAGGAACACCAGCAGCAGGCCGCCGGCGGGCAGCATGCAGAGCGCCACCAGGAACGGCTTCGAGTCGAACAGCCGCGTCAGCCAGCCGTCCTCGCGAGGCCGGAAGGTGGTCAGGGCGGGTTGAACCGTGGCGTCCATGCTGTGGTGCCTTATTGGTAGGGCCGCCGTGGCGGCCCTGCCGGTTGCTTGCGTCAGACCTTGCCGTAGTATCGTTCAGCCTGTTTGGCGGCGGATTTGGCGGCAGCTTCCGGCGTGGAATTACCGGTCGCGACCGCGGCGAACATATCCACCACGGTATAGTTGGCCACCACGGCCGAGGCGGCGGCGGAAACCGGGCCCGCATAGCCGTCGTAGTAGATCGTGTCCATAGCGTTGGCGTATGGCGCGAGCTTCGGGTCCTCGGTCCAGAACTTCATCTTGGCATAGGCTTTCAGCGGCTCCGACCAGTAGCCGAGACATTTGGCCAGCCAGGGGCCGTATTGCGGCGCCTCCATCATGAAGCGCACATATTCCTTGGCGGCGTTGGGGTATTTGCTGTGCTTGAACAGCATGGCCTGCATCGGACCGGCGGTCATCGGGCTACGCTTGGCCAATCCCTGGGGCACCGCCTGGTGCATGGTGTCCTTCGCCATCGCCTGCAGGGTGGGATCGGGCGAGTTCTTCAGCACGTAATAGATGGAGACGCCGTTGAAGGTCAGGCCGATATCGCCGGCGGCATAGGCTTTATTGTTGCCCGAGTCGTTCCAGGCGATAGTACCCGGGAATCATCGTCTTGTACAGCTCGGTGATGTATTTCAGCGCATTGACGGTCTCTTTCGAGTCCAGCGCGATTCTTCCGGCCTCGTCCACCACCTTGGCGTTGTGCGACCACAGCGCCCACTCGCAGAACCCGTTGGCGTCGCCGACCGCGTGGCCGAGTGAAAAACCACAGGGATGGCCAGCCTGCTTCAGCTTCTGGCACAGTGACCAGAAAGTCATCGAGTTTGTCTGGGATGCGGTCGTAACCGACATCCTTCACCCAGGACTGTCGGTAGACGGTCGGCCCGGTGCCGCCGCCGATCGGGAGACTATGCCATTCATCGGTTTTCCAGCGTGTTCCGTATAGTTTGGCGATATCGAACCAGCCGCCATACTTCTTGCCGAGATAGTCGGCGAGGTCGTTCATGCCGACCAGCTTGGTTTCGTACAGGAAAGGATCGATCGCCCAGCCGAACACCATATCGGCGCCGCCGCCGGTATTGGCGATCACCGCAGTTTGCGGGCGCAGATCCTCCCAGCTGATATATTCCACGGTAACCGGGATTCCGGTCTGCTCCTTGAATTTCTTGGTATTGATGTCCCAGTATGTCTGATCGGGATCGATGAACTTCGCCGGCCGGATGGTGTGGAGGCTGGCGCCCTTTTCAACCTCGAACTTCGGCGGCTGGACATCCGCGGTCGGCACGTCGGAGACGTTTGCCACCTGTGCCTGCGCTCGTGCGCCGATCAGGGGCACGCCGACGCCGCTCAAGGCGGCAGCGCCGAGAAGCATGGAATCGCGGCGGGTGATGTTTGGTGTCATTGGTCTATCCTCCCATTCTGCGGGTCGCGCGGACCTTCTCTCGGACCTTTTCGCGCCCCGCCAAATGTCATCTTCCGACGGGTTGGAACCGCCGTAAAGCCGCCTTTCTGTCCGGATCGTCGGGCCCGGACAGGACGGTGGCCGAAAGGGCGGGGGTTAGGCCGCCCGCCCTCTTGGCGGGGACCTCACGTCTTGTAGTACCGCTGCGCCTGGCGTGCTGCGAGCTTGGCTGCCGCTTCCGGGGTGGAATTGCCGGAGGCGACCGAGGCGAACATGTCCACCACGGTATAGTTTGCCATCACCGCGGTGGCGGCCGGCGAGATCGGACCGGCGTAGCCATCGTAGAAGCTGGTGTTCAGACCGTCGGCATAAGGCGCCAGCTTCGGGTCCTCGGTCCAGAATTTCATCTTGGAGTAAGCTTTCAGCGACTCCGACCAGTAGCCCAGGCAGTTGGACAGCCAGGGGCCGTATTGCGGCGCCTCCATCATGAAGCGCAGATATTCCTTGGCGGCGTTCGGGTATTTGCTGTGCTTGAACAGCATCGCGTTCAGCACGGAGGATGACATCGGCGAACTTTTGGCCATTCCCTTCGGCACCTTCTGGTGGTTGGTGTCGGCAGCCATCGCCTGCAGCTTGGGATCGGGCGAAGTCTTCAGCACGTAATAGATGGAAACACCGTTGAAGGTCAGGCTGATATCGCCGGCGACGTAGGCTTTGTTATTGCCGGAATCGTTCCAGGCGATGGTGCCCGGGATCATGTGTTTGTAGAGTTCCGTGACGTATTTCAGCGCGTCGATCGTGGCCTTGGAATCGAGCGCCACCTTGCCGTTCGGGTCCACCACCATGCCCCCGTGGGTCCAAAGCGCCCATTCGCAGAAGCCATTGGCGTCGCCGACCGCGTGACCGATGGAGAAGCCGCACGGATGCCCGTTCTGTTTCAGCTTCTGGCAGAGGGTCATGAATCCGTCGAGATCATCGGGAATGTGGTCGTAGCCCGCGTTTTTCACCCAGGACTTGCGATAGACCGTCGGACCGGTGCTGCCGCCGATCGGCAGCGCGATCCAGTCGTTGGTTTTCCACTTGCGTCCCACCAATAGCGCGAGATCGAACCAGCCGCCGTATTTCTGGCCGAGATAGTTGGCCAGATCATCCATCGGCACCAGCTTTTCCATGTAGATGAATGGCGAGATGGAGAAGCCGACGACGATGTCGGCGCCGGCGCCCGTATTGGCGATAACCGCGGTCTGTGCCGCCAGATCCTCCCATGAGATGTAGCTGGTCTGCACTGGTATGCCGCTGCTCTCGGTGAATTTCTTGGTGTTGGCGTCCCACCAGGTCTGGTCGGGATCGACGAACTTGGCAGGCCGCACCAGCTTGAGCGAGGCGCCTTTCTCGATCTTAAAATCTGGCGGCTTCACGTCCGCCGTCGGCACGTCGGCCCCTGGCGCGTTCTGCGCACGGGCGCCGATTATCGGCAAGCCTGAAGCGCCCAATGCGGCAGCGCCCAGCACAAGCGAGTTGCGCCGAGTGATCAACGTCATCGTCTATGTTCCTCCGTGTATCAGGGGATGCAGATCGTTGAGGGCGTTCAGGCGGTCAAGCGCTGGCCTGTGCCGGCATCGAACAGGTGGATCAGGGCGGGATCGGCAGCGAGCCGAATGGTTTCCCCCGGCCGCGCCGACAAGCGCTCACGAAACGCGCAGATGATCGGCGTACCCGCAAAATCGGCCATGACCTGGGTCTCGGAACCGGTCGGCTCGATTACATTGACTGTAGCAGGAAGCCCGTCGCCGCGAAGCTGGAAATGCTCTGGGCGAATGCCGTACACTGCGGGTTGGCCATCACCGAGACGCTGGGTGCGCCCTTGCGGCAACGGCAGGGCGATCCCGCCTTCGGCCTGGAAGCTGCTGCCTTCGACGCGGCCCTTCACGAAATTCATCGCCGGCGAACCGATGAAGCCGGCGACGAACAGGTTGACCGGATGATCGTACAGATCCAGCGGCGCACCGATCTGCTCCACATTGCCGCCGTTCATCACCACGATCTTGTCGGCCATTGTCATGGCTTCGATCTGGTCGTGCGTGACATAGACCGTGGTGGTGGCCAGGCGCTGGTGCAGTTCCTTGATCTCGGCGCGCATCTGCACACGCAGCTTGGCGTCCAGGTTGGACAGCGGTTCGTCGAACAGGAACACCTGCGGGTCGCGCACGATCGCGCGGCCCATGGCGACACGCTGGCGCTGGCCGCCGGAAAGCTGGCGCGGATAGCGATTGAGATATTGCGTCAGTCCCAGGATTTGCGCCGCACGGGCAACCTTCTGCTCGATCAGCGCCTTGGGTGCCTTCGCCAGTTCCAGCGAAAACGCCATGTTGTCGCGCACGGTCATGTGCGGATAGAGCGCGTAATTCTGAAACACCATGGCGATGTCGCGGGCCTTGGGCGGCACGTTGTTGACGACGCGATCGCCGATCGCGATCTCTCCGGTGGTGATGTTCTCCAGGCCGGCAAGCATGCGCAGGAGCGTCGTCTTGCCGCAGCCTGACGGTCCGACAAGGATGACGAATTCACTGTCGTCGATTTCCACGCTGACGCCGTGCAGCACTTCGGTCGAGCCGAACGATTTGCGGACGTTGCGGATACTTACTGTGGCCATGCGTGGGCGTGTTTCCTTCTTGGGTGCACCCTGCCCTCTCCCCCTCCCGTGAGGGAGGGGGAAGGAGCTCCGGGGCTAGACGAACTTCGAGACGCGTGTCTCTTTCGCGGTGATGAATTCGAGCAGAGCTGGCTTGCCGGCCTTAGTCTGCTCGATGCCACGCTGGATCGCCGCCTTGATCTGCGAGGGATCGGTGATCCGCTCCCCGTAGCCACCGAACGCCTTCGCCATGTCGGCGTAGTTGCCGGAGATATCGGTGGAGCGATATTTCTTGGTGGAGATCGGCATCACCTTGAGCTCGATCGCCATAGAGTAGTTGTTCATCAGGCAGGACAGGATGGGGATGCGCTCGCGCACCGCGGTTTCGAAGTCCATGCCGGTGAAACCGATCGCCGCGTCGCCCCAGAAATTGATGCAGAGCTTGTCGGGCTTCGCCAGCTTGGCGCCCATCGCCAGGCCGAGGCCCATGCCGAGCTGGGTGGTCTTGCCCCAGCCGATATAAGATAGTGGCTCGGTCGCCACCCAGAAGGGAGATATCTGGTCGCGCGGGCTGCCGGCGTCGTGGGTGATGATGGTGTTCTTGATATCGACCGTGTGCATGAGCTCCCAGATCACGCGATAAGGGCTGATCGGGTTTTCGTTGGAGGTCAGCAGCGGCATCCACTCCGCCATGAAGCCCTCGCGGACTTCGGTGATTTCCTTGACTACAGCCGATGAGTTGCGCGGGGAGCGGATGCTCTGTGACAGCTCGCCGATGAGAGCCTCAAGCGTCAGCGCCGCATCGCCGAGCAGCCCTGCCACGACGGGCACGTCCTTGGCGAGATGGTTGGGATCGATGGTCGTCTGGATGAACTTCTTGCCCTTGGGGAACTTGATCCCGAAGCTGGTTTCAGTGAACGAGCAACCGATCCCGATGATCAGATCGGCGTGGCTGACGAAGTGATGCACCGTCTTGGGAATGGCGGCGCCGCCGGAGCCGAGCGAGAGCGGGTGGTTCTCTGGGAAGGAACTCTTGCCGCCCAGGCTGGTGGTGACCGGGGCGCCGAGCAGCTCGGCAAATTGTTTCAGTTGCGGCCAGGCCTGGGCCCAGTGGATTCCTGTCCCGGCATAGATGACCGGGCGCTTGGCAGCGAGGATGGCCTGCGCGGCCTTGCGTACGTCCTGCGGGTCCGGGGCGGTGCGGGCCTTGACTGCCGGCGTGTAGTCGAGGTCGCCGATCTCCTCGTTCCAGATATCGGCCGGCACTTCGACAATGCACGGGCCACCGCGGCCGTTACGCAGGCGCGTGAAGGCGCGGCGCATCACGTTGCTGACCTCCGCCGGCACGTTGATCGGCTCGGCCGACTTGGCGATGCCACGCATTTCGCGCACCGCGCTGTAGTTGGGGTCGATATTGGCAATGCGGCGGGCAAAGCCCTGCGGCACGACCAGCAGCGGCACTGATTCGGCAAATGCCTGGGCGACGCCGCCATAAGCGTTCTCGGTGCCGGGGCCATGCTGCATGCAGAAAGCACCGATCTTCTGGCCGGACGACACGCGGGAGATCGCGTCAGCCATGTGCAGGCCGATCCGCTCCTGGCGGACCATGACCGGGCGGATATCAGCAGCAGCAGCGAATTCGATCAGGTGGTTCACCGGGTAGCCGCAGAGGATCTCGATCCCCTCACGTTTCATGATTTCCGCAATCGCCTCGCCTACCTTCATCATCCCCTCCGCGGGTAGAAAACACTGGTTGTGGAACCCTACGGCTCCGCCGGAGGCATGGCAACCGCACGACATTTTTGGCCGACGTTAAGGAACGGCAAATTTGCTCTCGCCTGGGATACGCACAAGCGGATAGCGAGATGCTGCACGAGCGGATTGCCGCTCTGGAAAGCCAACTGGCGCGTGCTTCAGTGACCGTACAGGGATTGTTGCGCGAATGCCGAGTTCCGTCGCGGCGACATGTCGCCTGAACTGTTACGCGAGCCTCGGGTCAGGTACCCGTGCGGCTGCCAGTACATCCACGGTTGCGACGCCGGCTGCAAACAGCGCGGCGGCGCAGGCATTCGCGGTGGCTCCCGAAGTCATGACATCATCGATCAGGAGCGCCCGACGCCCGGCAAGCAGGGTCGCCCGGCGTGGTCGCGCTTCGATGGCGCCGGTCAGCTCGGCGGCGCGCTCCTCCGCCGATTTGCCGCCCAATGAGGCGGTGCCGCGCACCCGGCGCAGCGCGTCAGACAGCACCGGCAGGCCCGTGCGCGCGGCGATCAGGCGCGCCAGCAGCGCGGACTGGTTGTAGCGGCGATGCCGCAGGCGGGCCGGATGGACGGGGACCGGCACCAGCAGGTCCGCGGTGTCGAGCAGCGTGGCGCCGGAGCGGACCATGTATGTGGCCAGCACGGCGGCAAGCTCCGTGCGGTCCGCATGCTTGAACGGCAGGATCAGCCGGCGCGCGGCGTCATCGTAGCGGAGCGCAGCGCGCGCGCGACCGAACAGCGGCGGCCGTTCGTGACAGGACGGGCATAGCCGGTCCGGCCCCGCATGGCCGGCAGCGGCGAACGGAATGCCGCAGCGTCGGCAGCACGGGTCGCTGATGAAGCTGATGGCACGGAAGCAGTCCGGGCATAGCAACCCGTGCCGATCAACCGTCTGGTCGCAGCTCATGCAGTGCGGCGGAAGCAGCAGGTTCAGAGCGAACGCCAACGGTGCGCGGCCGCGACCGAGCCAGCCCGGCCATGATGGCTGGACGCGCGACCGACGGTCGGGTGTGGCCGCTGCGTGTGCGGTTTTCACGGTTGCTGAGTAGCCGATTTCAAGGGTGCGCGTCCGCGATACCGAAATGCACCGTTCCGTCGCGGGCGATCTCGTTCACCAGGTCGATCTCCCAGGTGAGATAGGCGCGCATGGCTTCCTCAATGCCCGAGTTGCGGTCGTAGGCGCGGAGATTGACGTCGACACAGGCCTCGTCAGGCGGGGTGGTGCGGTCCTTGACCAGCGGCCGTCCGAAGGCGTGCCACGCAGCGGTGCCCCCTTCCAGTGCGAGCACGTCGGCGCGCGTGAGACCACGCAGCTCCTCGAGCGAGAGCCGCGCCAGCATACCGTCGGGGGATGTGGCCACCACGTGGCGCGCCGCCCCGAGAACGAGGGCCAGCGCGCCCAGGCGGCTGCGAATGCCCCAATGCGCGCCCGGAATATGTCCGTCGCGGTATTCGAGGCTGCGGGCAACATCAACCACTACGGTGTGATCGCCGGAGTCGAGGAGTTCGGTGAGGTGGGGGACGTCGATGGTAGGGATGGTGGCGGCGAGCTCCGCGATCGGCGCAAGTGCAACGCCGGAGCCGCGCACTTCTTCCAGGCCGCCCTCCACGACGAACACGTCGCGGTGCCCCATCTGGCGCAGCCAGGCTGCGGCCATGCGGGCGCGCACACCGGTATCGTCCAACAGCACGATCCGCGCGTTGCGGACAGCGATCCACTGGTCGGTGGCCTGCACGAGCTGTCCGCCCGGTGCGTTGCGGCTGCCGGGGCGATGGCCGGCGCGGAATTCGGCCGGGTCGCGGACATCCAGCAGGTACAGAGTGCGGTCGTGGTCTTCCTCGAAGCGGGCAAGATCGAGCGCACCGATCACGCCGACGCCGGAGGATTTCAGCGAAGGAGCTGGCGCGTTGGAGCGCGAGCGACGGCGGTGCGCGGCGTGCCGGGCAGGAAGGATTCCGTCCGCCCGCGGTCGCAGCGCAGGCCGGCGAGTTCCCACCCCATGGTGCCGTTGCGCAGGGCTACGACGTTGTTCGGGATGCCTGCGCGCCGCAGGCTTTCGGCTCCGAGAATGCTGCGCGTGCGACCGGCGCAGTTGACCACCACGAGCGTCTTCGGGTCCGGGGCGAGATCGCCGATGCGATAGACCAGTTCTCCGCCAGGCACGCTGACGCCGGAGGGGATCGACATGCGCACGAATTCCTCATGCGTGCGGCTGTCGAGCACCACCATATCGCGGCCTGAATCCAGCCAGGATTTCAGCTCCGGCGGGTCAACGCTCTGGGTGCCGTAATGATGCTCGACCCATTCGCCGAACGCCTTGGAGGGTACGTTGACGCCGCTGAACAACACGTTGCCGGCGGCGGCCCAGGCGTGGGTGCCACCGTCGAGCACCGAAACATCGGTGCAGCCGTCAGCCTCCAACCAGGCAGCGAGGCGTTCTGCCAGGCCGCTTCCATCATCCATGCAAACGATCCGAACGGTGTTCCGCGGCAGCAATGCGCGAGCGCGGGTTTCGCGCCGGGAGAGCGGACACGGAACCGCCCAGAACGGGTGGGCGGTGCCGAATTCACCCTCTTCCCGGGCGTCCAGCAAAGCGATCTCCCGGCGGTCCATCAGAGCATCACGCAGGGTGGCGGCATCGATCCGCTTCATCGACTTAGGACCTCCTGGCCGGGAAACAGCCGGTAGTCTACACCGAACCCATCTCTGCCGCTTGCGGAAGATGGCCTTGCGAACAGTGCAGCTAACGCGGCTGCTGTGGGAGAGGCTTTCGCCCGGTCCGGTTCATGAACCGAGTTCCCCCGCAGCGCGGGAGAGGCGAGGTCAGGCGCCTTAAGCTCGATCAAATGATCACCAGGATTGTACCAGAATTCCACTATCGACGGGAATCTTCCGGGACGCCACAATGCCGGGCCGGTGGTTCGCTGAAATTCGCGAACGCTGCGTTTCTACCGGCGTCATACAATGATCTGTTAATTCATTCGGCGTCCAATGCCGTGCATGGACGCCAAAACGCGCCCGCTCGGCTGGAGCCTGCTGGTTGCCGGCATAATCACCGGGTCCAGCACGGTGCGAGCCCAGGACCTGTCGTCCTATTTTCCACAAGGTGTCCCAGGCTATGACGTGCCCGGCCCGAAGGTTCTGGCACGTCCGCGGCCGCTGTATGACCCGATTGGCGTGCGCGCCGGGGACTTCCTGCTATATCCGCATTTCGACCTGGGTGTTGGTTACGACAGTAATGTTCTCGGCGGCAACCCGGCGCAAGGGAGCTGGCTGCTCGGCACTCACGGATCGGTGTTGGCCAACTCCGACTGGTCGCGAAACAGCCTTGGCGCGTACGTCGGCATCGATAACCGCCGCGCACTCAACCTTCCAAGCCAAAGTCGCACGGACTGGACAGGTTCATTCGGCGGAACGCTGGATGTGGGGCGGGACCGGCTGACGCTGGCAGCGGCGCATTTGTCGCTGCACCAGGACCGCACATCAATCGACGCCCTACCGACGGATCAGCCGGTTGCTTACCAGGTGAACGATTTCCGGACCAACTTCGTGCATACGTTCGATCGGCTGTCGGTGACGCCGAGCCTGGAGGTTTTCAGCTACCGGTTCGGATCCGCGACCATCCTTGGCGTGCCGACCCCGCAGAGCGATCGCGATCGCAACGTGCTGCAGAGTGGAGTTGCCGCAAGCTACGAGGTTGCACCTGAGCGGGCTGTGATGGTCGTGGTGCGCGGGTTGGGGTCGATCTACACCTCGCCGCAGCCGGGCGCGCCTTCGCGCAATTCCGACGGGGTGGTTGCGCTCAGCGGGATCAATTACGGCAGCGCCAATTGGGGGTTGCGGCTGCTGGGCGGTTGGGAGCAGCGCAATTTCCAGGCGCCGCAATACCAGTCGCACGGCGCAGCCGTGGCGGAGATGGACGCGAACTGGTCGCCTTCGGGGCTGACCACCATCACCGGCACGCTGACGCGCAGCATCGAGGACGCGGCGCAAGAAGGTGTCGCCGGATACACGTACACCAGTGCGCGGCTGGAGATCGATCACGAGTATCTGCGGAACGTGCTGCTGCATGGCGGTGCCAGCGTGCAGCGCGCGGACTTCTTGCAGGGCGGTGGTGCTCAAACCTCCTATTCGCTCGCAGCCGGCGTGACGTGGCTGATGAATTGTCGGATGCGGATATCTGCCACCGAGGCGTTCATAGATCTGCGGAGCACGCAGGGTCAACCTGCGTCCCTGGGCGGAAGTTACGTCCGCGCCGTTACCTTATTGACATTGGGACTGGGATTATGATGCGAACAGTGCCATTACTGGGGCTGAGGTTTGCCGATTTTGCACCCGACGAGGCGGTGGAATGGGCGCTGGCGCGTCCGCCGGGGGCGCCGTTCGAGTATGTGGTGACGCCGAATGCCGACCATCTGGTGCGGCTGGCTCGGGAGCCGGCGCTGAAGTCGATCTATCAGGAGGCGGTGCTGCGGCTGCTCGACTCGCGGGTGGTCGCGCGTGCCGCACGTGCCTTTGGCCTGGCTGCGCCAAGGGTGGTGACAGGAAGCGATCTGACCCGGCTGCTGATCCGAAAGCTGCCCGCGAACGAGAGCATCACTATCGTCGGATTGCGCCCGGCCTGGGAAAGCCGGCTGCGGCAGCAGACCGGGCTGACCACGGTCTGGCATTATGATCCACCGAAGGGGTTCGAGCACGATGCCGCTGAGCTGGAGAAGACCGTTCGGTTCGTGATCCGTCATCCGTCGCGGTTCATACTGCTGGCGGTCGGATCGCCGCGGCAAGAGAGGCTGGCGGCCGCTATTGCGGCAAGCGGACAGGCGACAGGATTGGGCCTGTGCGTCGGCGCGAGCCTGGAGTTCCTGGCGGGCGTCGTTCCAAGAGCTCCACAATGGGTGCAGGCGGCGGGACTGGAGTGGCTGCACCGCCTGCTGCGCGATCCGCGGCGACTGGCATCACGCTACCTGCTGCGGGATCCGGCAATTTTTCCGCTGTTGTTGCGAGAGCGGACCGGTCAGACAGGAAGCGTGGCTTTGCGATAGTGCGTGCAGCGGATGGTTCGCTCAGCGATCGACCGCGCCCCCGCCACCCTCCATCGGCAGGCTGGGGTCGAGCGCCCATTCCGACATGGACGCATCGTACAGCCGGACATTGTCGTGGCCGAGCATCACCAGTGCCAGCGCATCGGCGCTCGCGGCGATGCCGCCGCCACAATAGACCAGCACCTCGCGGTCCAATGCCCCGACGGCAGCGAATTTCGTCCGCAATTCGGCCGGCGTCCGCATTGCGTTGGTAGCGGGATCAACCAGATGCGCCGCCGGCACATTCACGCTGCCTGCGATGTGGCCCGGTCGTCCGAAACTGACCCCGCCGGTGCCGGCATGCTGTTCCGGCATCAAGGCGTTGATGGTGCAAACCGATGCGTCGCCGATCGCGGTCTTCATTACGTGCTTATCTACCATCAGCGGAAGCTGCTCGCGCGCCGCGAAGCACGCGGGTACAGGTGCCGGCGCCGGGCCGGTCTCCACCGGGCGATTCTCGCGCTGCCACTTTTGAAATCCCCCGTCCAGTACCCGCGGCATTGTCGAAGCCGAAGACACGCAGCATCCACCACACCCGCGTTGCCCACCACAACGTGGTGGCGCTGTAGAGAATCGCCCGGCTGTCTTCGCCAACGCCCGAGCGTCCCATCGCCGCGGCGAAATGCTCGGCCGAGGGCAGCATGAAGCGATAGGGTTGGGTCCGGTCTGACAGATCGTTGTGCAGGTCGGCGAACTGCGCCCCGGGAATGTGGGCTTTTTCAAAACCCTCACGCCCGGGCACGACCTGGTAGGTGATTTTCGGATCCGGGATCAGATGCACGCTGCAATCGAGCACCCGCAGATCAGGATCACCAAGATGCGCTTCCAGCCAATCGGTCTGCACGAGATACTGCGGATGCACGAAGCCCTCGGTATCTGTCATAGTGTCCTCCGTTAGCGGTCAGGAAAGCTGAACGATGCGTCTGGTGATTTTCGGTGGCGGCGGGCGGATCGGCCAGCGCGTGGTGCAGGAGGCGCTGTCGCGCGGCCATGAGGTCACGGCGGTACTGCGTGCGTCGCCGCGGTTGGAGATGGAGCATCCGGGCCTGCGTTGCGTCACCGCGGATGTGACCAGCGCCGACGCGGTGGCGGATGCGGCGACGGGGCACGATGCCGCCGCCAGCGCGGTCGGTCCCGGCCGTACCGGCGATGTCGGCGTTATCGTCGCGGCGGCCCGGGCCCTCGTGGCCGGGCTGGTAGTCTCTGGACCAAGGCGCCTGATCGTCGTGGGGGGCGCCGGAACGCTGGAAATACGGCCGGGCGTGCAGCGGCTGGATACGCCTGAGTTTCCCGAGGCCTATCGCCCGTCCGGTTATGCCCAGCGCGAGGCACTGGCGTTGTACCGCGCCAGCGAGCTCGACTGGTCGTACCTGAGCCCACCCATCGTCATCGAGCCCGGCGACCGCACCGGCCACTACCGCGTCGGCGGTGACCAGGTGGTGTTCGACGCACAGGGACGCAGCCGGATTTCCATGGAGGATTATGCGGTCGCGCTGCTCGACGAGCTGGAACGCCCGCGCCACATCCGCGCCCGCTTCACCGTTGCCGACTGAAACGGGGATCACGCTGCCTCCAATCTAGGAATCGCCCGCAACAATCGCTGCGTGTATGGATGAACTGGCGCGGTGAACACCTGCTCGGGCGTGCCTTGCTCCACGACTTCTCCGCTATGCATCACCGCCACGACGTCGGCGATGTGGCGCACGACCGCAAGGTCGTGCGAGATGAACAAGTACGAGGTACCGAAGCGCGCCTGCAGCTCCGCCAGTTCGTTGAGGATTGCGGCCTGCACGGAGATATCGAGCGCCGATGTCGGCTCGTCGCAGATCACCAGCCGTGGCGCGGCAGCAAAGGCACGGGCAATGCAGACCCGCTGCTTCTCGCCACCCGATAGCTCACGCGGAAAGCGTCCGACATGGCGGGCGCTCAGCTTCACCGCGTCGAGCAGCTCGGCGACGCGGCGTTGCAGCGCGGCCCCGCGCAACTGGGCGTAAAGTTGCAACGGGCGGCCGACGATCTCGGCGGCGGTATGGTGCGGATTGAGTGAGGAATGCGGATTCTGGAAGATATACTGGATCGCTTGCTGCTCGGCACGGCTGCGCCGTTCGACGGCAGCCGCCAGTCGCTGCCCGTCCAGCCTGATCTGGCCCTTTCCCGGCGCCAGAAGTCCGGCAACACAGCGCGCCAGCGTGGACTTGCCCGAGCCGCTCTCGCCAACGATTGCCAGCGTGCCTCCCGCCGCCACTGTCAGTGTGACGCCATCCACTGCGCGCACCGGTGGCGTTCCCGACAGCAAGCCCATCAGGCCGCCGCTACGGAACCAGCGCGTCAAGCCAGCAATCGCCAGCCTCGGCACCTCGCCTTCGGCATGCTGCATGTCAGGGCGCGGCCGACTCGCGACAATTGAGGGCTGGCGCGGCAGGCTCGGCAGGTAACAGGCAATAACACGGCCGCAACCAGTGTCCCGCAGCGCCGGCGCGGTCGCGCACACGGCGCTGGCCCAGCCGCACCTTGGGCGAAAGATGCAGTCGGACGGCACCTCGCGCAAATCCGGCAGGCCGCCCGGAATCGCCCGCAGTACGTGCTGTCGTGCATCCGCCTGCGGCGTCGCTGCAAGCAATCCGCTGGTATAGGGGTGGCGCGGCGCTAGCAGCACGTCTCGCGCGGGGCCCTGCTCCACCAACTGGCCGGCATACAGCACGCCGACCTGATCGCAGACATTTGCAACGACCGTGAGGTTATGGCTGATGAACAGTACCGCTGCGCCGATGCTGCGGCGCAGCTCGCGAATCAGTTCCAGGATCACCGCCTCCGTCGTCACGTCGAGCCCGGTGGTCGGCTCGTCCATGATCAGCAGTTCGGGCTGGCAGGCGATTGCCATGGCGATTACGACACGTTGCTGCTGGCCGCCGGAGAGCTGGTGCGGATAGCGCCGCACCAGCTCTCCGGGATCCGGCAGGTGCACCTGCCCGAACATTGCGATTGTGCGCTGCCGGGCAGCGGCGTGGGTCATGCCACGGTGGCGACGCAGCACCTCGGCCACCTGCTCGCCCACGCGGAGCACCGGATTGAGCGCGCTCATCGGGTCCTGATAGACCATCGCCACCTGGCGACCGCGCAGTTGCACAAGCTCGCGCATCGGCAGCCCGAGCACACCGCGCCCGCACAGCGCGACATGCCGCGCCGTGACACGAGCCGCGGGCAGATGACGCATGATCGCGTAGGCGACGGTACTCTTGCCCGACCCGGATTCACCGATCAGCCCGTAGGCCTTGCCCGGCGCGATGCTGAGCGACAGGTCACGCACGGCGTGGAGCGGCGATGCGGTATCTGCATTGTAGGTGACCGACAGGCCGGAGATGTCGAGAACCGGCGTCTCCATCAGCGTGGCCGCCCCCCGCCTGGTAGTGCCACGGTGCGTCGCAGCCGCTCGCCGGCGAGGAGTGTGCCCATGGCGGTCAGCGCCACGGCGAGGCACGGAAAGATCACCAGCCAGGGGGCGATTTCAAGGAATTGCTGGCCGTCGTGCACCATCAATCCCCAGGCCGGCGTCGGCGGAGCTACCCCGATGCCGAGATAGGCGAGCGAGGCGGACAGCAGCACGCCATAGGTGATCCGCAGGCTGAAATCGACCACGATGATCATGCGCACATTCGGCAGCAATTCGCGCCACAGGATGTACGGCCGGGATTCACCGCGTGACCGGGCTGCGTCGATGAACTCCCGCCGCGCCAGCTCCATCACGGCGCTACGCACGAGCCGCGCCGAACGGGGCCAGAACACCACTGCCAGGGCCAGCACGACATTGACCGGGTCGGAGCCCAGCATCACCACCACCAGCATCGCCAGGATCAGCGCCGGGAAGGACATCAGCGCGTCCATCAGCCGCATCAGCACTTCGTCCGTGGTGCCCGCTGCATAGCCGGCGATCAGGCCGGTGAGCGTACCCAGGATCACTCCGGCACCTGCACTGGCCAGTGCAAGCAACAAGGTCGGACGCGCCCCGCACAGCACCCGGCTGAACACGTCACGGCCGAACTCGTCGGTGCCGAACAGGAAAGTGCCGTCCGGCGGCTCCAGCGCGTGCGCGGCATCGAATGCGGTGGGCGAGAACGGCGCCAGCATTGGCCCCGAGATCAGAAGGATCAGAAGAACGGCGATAAAACCGATCGCCGCAATATCGCCTGCCGAGAGACGGGGACGCGACGTCACACTCAACTCCGCAGGCGCGGGCTCAGTGCAATAGAAACGACATCGGCCAGCAAATTGCCGATCCCGTAGGCGACCGCGACGACCAGAACGGACGCCTCCACGACAGGGATATCGCGGTGATCGACCGCATTCACCATCATTTGCCCAATGCCGGCGTAGGAAAACAGCGTTTCCACGACCACGATGCCGCCGAGCACATAGCCGAAGCTCATCCCGATCTCCGACAGCGTCGGCAACAGGACATTCGGCAATGCGTGCTTCAGGACCACCACCCAACCCGGCAGGCCTTTCAGGATGGCGGTGCGCACATAGGCGCTCTCCATCGCGTTGATCATGCCGGCACGGGTGATCTGGCTGAGATACGCCTGCAAGCCGATGACCAGCACCGCCACAGGCAATACCAGCGCCGCCGGCCGGCTGAGGGGGTCGGCGGACGGGTCCATCAGGCTGCTGCCGGGCAGGATCGGCAGCCAGATGCTGAACACGAGGATCAGCAACAGGCCGATGACATATTCCGGCAGCGAGAAGGCGGCCACGGCCATCCCGGATACAACGCGGTCCACCCATCGGCCCTGCCGGACCCCGGCCAACACGCCCAGCAGAATCGACAGCGGGACCGCGAACAGCAGCGTGATTCCGCCCAGGATCGCAGAGTTGCAAAGCCGGCCTAGCAGCATTGGCCCGATCGGCACTCCAAACTGCAGCGACCGGCCGAAATTGCCGTGCAGCAGCCCGCCGATCCATGACCCGTAACGAACCAGCAGCGGCAGATCGAGCCCCATCTGCCGGCGCAGTGCCACCACCTGAGCTGGCGTTGCGAGATCGCCCAGCATGGCGTTGGCGACATCGCCCGGCAGCACATTGACGATGCCGAAGGTCAGAACCGAGACGACGAACAACACGACGACCAGCAGGAACAGGCGTTGCAGAATCAGCTGCAGCGCCTTCATTCCGTGGCTCCGCGGCGCCGGCCGGACATCAGGCGCTCAGCCAGATGGGGCGCACATCGACCATGTCGTATTGCGGCGGGACAAAGCCCTGCACCTTGTCGGAGGTGGCCCCGATATAGTTCATGAAATAGGGGATGACGCGGTCGCTGCCATCGTGAATCTTGTCCAGCGCCTGCGCCACCAGTTGCTTGCGCTTCTCTACGTCGACCTCGGCGATGATGTCCTCCAGCAGCCGATCCAGGCCGGGGCTGGTTTCCACGCCGCTGTAGTTCAGTCGCGCCTTGCTGAAGAAGACCAGATAGAGCGATTCGTACAGCGTCGGGCTGCCCGACCAGTTGGCGGTGTAGAGCTGCTTCTTGCGCGCCACGTTGGCGACATATTCCGTGTACGGGATGTCCTGCACGTTAACGGTGATGCCGATCTTCGCGGCCGCGTCCTTCATCGCCAGCGCCACCTTCGGGGTCGGCGGCCGTTCGCTGCTGCACCAGAAATCCAGCGTCAGTGGGCCGGTGCCGGATTCGGCGAGCAGCTTGCGGGCGCGATCCAGGTCCTGCGCATTCTGCGGCAGTTGCGACAGGTACGGGTTGCCCGGCGGCAGCGGTACGTCGTTGCCCAGCTTGCCCTGACCGAACAGCGCGGATTCGAGCAATGCGTTCCGATCCAGAATGAAGCGGAACGCTTCCCGCACCTTGGGGTTGTCGAACGGCGCCAGGTTGGCCTGCAGCATCACCGGCTGATAGACGCCGGTGGTGGTGGAATAGGCGTGGATGCCCCGGGCGCGGCGGAGAGCAAGGAACGTCTCGGCGGGGATGCTGCTGATGAAATCCACCTCGCCGCTGCGCAACGCGGCCTGCTGCGCCATCGACTCGCGGATCACCACCAGCTTTGCGCCGTCTAGGTATGGGCGGCCCTTCATCCAATAATCCGGATTACGTGCAAATGTCAGGCTGGCGCCCGGCTGGAAATCGGTCAGCCGGAATGGGCCAGGTACCTGACGGCGCGGTCTTCAACTGGTCGATGCGATCCTTGGGAAGGATGCGGGCCCAGCGGTTGGCGAGGGTGACCGGGAGTTCCCCGAACGGCTGGGTGAGCACCAGGCGCACCTTGTAGCGGCCTTCGGCCCGCGCCTGCTGGAGCGGACCGAATGCGCCGGTGGCGTTCAGCGCCAAGGTCTCGTCGTAGGCACGGTCGATGGTCGCAACCACGTCGTCGGAGGTGAACTCCGTGCCGTGGTGGAAATGCACGCCCTGGCGCAGGTCGAACACCCATTCCTGCGCGTGGTTCTCCGGCGTCCATTGCAGTGCCAGGTTGGGCAAGGGCTGATTCTGCGCGTCCAGCGACGTCAGGTTGTCGAACACCATCGTGCTGTATTGCTGGGTGGAGATGTTCAGCGTCGCCTGCGGATCGAGCGTATCCGGCGCGGCGGAGTAGGCCATGCGAAAAATGCCGCCTGGGCGCGGCTGTGTCGTCTGGGCGGCTGCCGGGGCGACGCGCAGCAGCGCGGCGGTACCCAGGCCTGCCAGCGCGCTACGCCGCGTGAGGTGATTCTTCCGCCAGTCGAACCGGTCGCTGCCCTGCATGCTCAGCCTCCTTCCCGCGGCTATGCCACCGGCCGCAACCGCGCCCCGTGCGTGGCTTCCGTCGGAAGCAGCACGCCTTCAGCGCCGCCCGTTTCGCCCGGCCGCCCCAGCAGTACCTCATAGACGCCTTCGCCGCGTAGCTGCAGATGCGCGGCCATTTCAGTTGCGTCATTCGCCGGCTGGATGACCTCCACCCAGCGCCCGGCAAAGACGTAGCGTCGTGCGATTGCCGCGCCAGGGTAGGCGACGGCCGTGCCGGTGCCGAGCACTGCTGCCAGGCCAAATTCGACCGCGGCCAGCGCCCGGGTCAGCAGCCGGATGCCGACGATGCCGGATGCGCCGCCGGGCTGCCTGGCGGCTTCGCCTCCCGGGACGCGGACGGCCCGGTCCTCGGTATCCTGAATGAGGAAAGGCAGCACGGGGCTGCCGGCGCCGCGCCCGGCCAGCAGCACCGCCACGCCCCAACGCCGCCCGTCGGCGATGGCCCGGCCTCCGATGCGCGGGCCGACCGTCGAGAGGCCGGCCTGTGCCAGGCGCCGCGCCTCGGCGCTGACGTCCGCGACATGCAGCGCATAGTCCAACCAGCCGTCTCCCTTGGCGAGCACCGGCGCCCAGCGATGGCCGCCGGGTTGCGCCGGATCGCGGAATGCGAAGACTTCGATGTACGAGCCGTCGGAAAAGCAGATCAGCCGGTTCTCGGTGTCAGTCGCGCCCACGTCCGGACGCGCGGTGACCGTGAAGCCGAGGCCCCGCAGATCGGCTTCGGCGCGGTGCAGATCGGTGACGCCGAGTATGGCGTGGTCAAACCTGTTCAACATGGTTGCCTTTCAGGGCAATGGCGACAGGAGGGTCGAAGGCTCGTATCGGAGGCAGGTTGCCGGTGAAACGTTCGAGCTGGATGCAGGTGAGCTGGCCCGAGCAGTCCTGAGCCAGGCGCGAGGTTCCAATATCGCGGGTCAGCACATTCGGATTGCCGTGCACGCAAAGCGGATTGTCTTCGTCCGGCGCATCGGGATCGTACCAGGCACCGGTCGCGAGCTGCGCTACTCCAGGTCGCACGTCCGCGCTTACGACGGCGGCGGCGAGGCAGGCGCCACGGTTGTTGAACAGGCGCACGATATCGCCGTCGGCGATGCCGCGGGCTGCGGCGTCGCGCGGGTGGATGCGCCCCGGCTCGCGTCCGCGGCGCTTCAATTCCTGGCTGAGAGCGCCGAAATCAAGCTGGCTGTGCAGGCGAGTGGCCGGCTGATTCGAGATGAGCTGCAACGGATACCGCTGTAGCGCGGCGGATCCGACGCCGTCTTGCGGGGCAAGCCACGCCGGATGGCCAGGGCAATCGGGGTAGTTGAACCCGGCGATTGTGGCCGAGAATATCTCGACCCGGCCGCTCGGCGTGAAGAGCGGGGCCGCATCAGGGTCGAGGCGAAAGGCGCACATGGGTCCGCCATCATCCGGGCCGACCGGCAGAGGCAGCTCACCACGTTGCCATAACGCATCGAAATCGGGCGCGTTCCTGCCGCCGGCGCGGATCGCCGTCGCGGTCTGATCGGTACAGCACTCGCAACCACTGGCCGGTACTGCGCCGCTCGGAAAATGTGTCCTGCACGCCTATCCGTACGGCGAGATCGGTGAAGGTCGCATAATCGTCGCGCGCTTCTCCGTACGCGGGCACCAGACGATGCATGGCGATCAGCAGCGGATCGTTCGCCGCGGCGCCGAGGTCGTCACGCTCCAGCGTGACGGTGGCAGGCAATACGATATCGGCGTGGCGCGCCGTGGCCGTCCAGGCGGACTCGTGCACGATCACAGTGTCCACCGCGGAGAATGCCCGGCGCAGCCGGTTCAGGTCCTGGTGATGGTGGAACGGATTACCGCCCGCCCAATAGACGAGGCGGATGTCCGGATACGACAGGCGTGCTCCGTCATAATCGAAATCACCGCCCGGACGCAGCAGCATGTCGGCGATGCGCGCCACCGGGATGAACTGCCGGACCTGATTGGTTCCCTGCGGAAGGGTAGGAATCGGGTACAGCCAGTGCTGGCTTGCCGACATTGGCGAGCGAACCGAGACCATAGACATAGCCGCCGCCTTCGAGGCCGATCTGCCCAAGCATCGCGGCCAGCGTCACGGCCATCCAGAGCGGCTGCTCGCCGTGCTCGGCGCGCTGGACCGACTGGCTGGTGACCACCAGGCAACGCCGACCGGCCATGCGGCGGGCCAGGTCGCAGATCGTTGCGGACGAAACGCCAGTTATTGCCGAGGCCCAGGCAGCATCTTTCGGCTGACTGTCGGCGTGGCCGAGCAGGTACGCCTCGAACGCCGGGTACCCCTCGCAGAAGCGAGCGAGGAAAGCAGGGTCGTGCAGTTGCTCAGTTGCCAGCGTGTGGGCAATCCCGAGCATCAGCGCAGTGTCGGTCCCGGGACGGATCGATACCCAGGCAGCATCGGCTTCCGGCGGAAGGTCGTCGCGCAACGGGCTGACCAGCACGAACTGCGTCCCGCGCTGTCGTGCTTCGGCGATCGCGCCGCGCACCACGTGCCGGCTGGTTCCGCCACCGCTGACGGAAGAATTCTTGCTGGCCATGCCACCGAACGCCATCACCAGCTCGGTATGGCGGACCAGCGACTCCCAGGAGACGTTGCGCCGCACCAGCGGCTCGAAGCCACCGAGCACGCGCGGCAGGATCACCGCCGCGGCGCCAGCGCTGTAAGTGTTGACCGAGCGCACATAGCCGCCGAGCGCATTCAGGAATCGGTGCACCTGGCTTTGGGCATGATGGAATCGTCCGGCGCTGGACCAGCCATAGGAGCCGCCGAACACCGCTACCGGCCCGTGATCCGAATAGACGCGCTGCAATTCCACCGCGAGCCGGTCCAGCATTTCGGGCCAGGACAGCACAATGAACTCGTCGCGACCCCGCCGGCGATCCGGTCCGGGCCCGCGTTCCAGCCAGCCGCGCCGCACCATGGGCTGGGCGATCCTGGCGGCGTGCGATACCGCATCGGGGATGTTGCGCAGCAGGGGCGACGGGTGCGGGTCGCGCGGATGCGGCTGCACCACCAGGCGTCCGTCCTGCTGCCACGCGGAGAAGGCTCCCCAGTGCGAACTGTTGGGCCGCGGCGCCATTGCGGGGGTGGAAATGTCGGTCATGCCCGGATCATCCCGTCTGCTCGATTTCCATTTTGATTACCGAGAGCGGTCCCTCCGGGCGCATGAACCGTTGCCAGCTGAAGGCGTCGAGATCCATCGATGGCGCACCGTCCACGATCCATTCCGCCATCAACTCGCCGGCACATGGGCCGAGGCAGAAACCGTGTCCGCTGAAACCGGCGCAGACCAGAAATCCTTCGGGGCCGCCTGCTGGCCCCAGGATCGGCATCATGTCCGGTGTGCATTCGCGGATACCAGCCCAGCCGCCGGATAGTTGCGCGTGCTCCAGCGCCGGAAAGATGCGCCGCGCCTTGGCGGAGATGACCAACTCATTTTCCCGCAAGCGGCGATCGAAGGTGAAGCGGTTGGTGTCGTCGCGATTGGCTCCGCTGCCGAAGCGCATCGACCCGTCCGGCAGTTGGGAGCCGCCGAAATCATAGGCGTAGGTCTGCACGAACGGCGTGGTCTGCGGCGGCAGCGGCAAGGTGCGGAGCGAGGCGAGGCGGCTCGGGTAGATCGGCAGGTAGACATCGACGAGCTGCGCGATGGACGGCGCCCACGGACCCGCGGCATCCAGCACCACCGGTGCCTCGACGCGCAGCTCGGCCGTCCGCACATGTGTCACCCGCCCGTTCGACTGGCCGATGCCGGTCACCTGCTGATGGCAGAGGAATGTGGCGCCCTCGTCCTCGGCCGCCTGCGCGATTGCCAACGTCGTCTGCGCCGGATCGGCCATGCCGTCGGTGGGGCAGTATTTTGCGCCGGTCAGCCGATGATCGATCCCCGGCGACAAGCGGCGCAGTTCCTCCGGTTCGATCAACTCGGTCTCCAGGCCAAGCTGACGTTCGCGCGCGCGCTGCTCGGCCAGAGCTTCCATTTCGGCCGGGTTTTCGGCGACATAGACGTGTCCCGTCTGGCGATAGCCGGTGGCACGGCGCAGTTGCGCATCCATGCGCGTCCACATCTGTACCGCGCGCCGGGCGAGCGGTACTTCGGGTGCCAGACGGCCCTGCTGGCGCACGCCGCCGCCATTGCGGCCGGACGCCTCCGCGCCGATCAGCCAACGCTCCAGAACCACCGCCCGGCGCCCGCGCCGGGCCAGCGCGAGTGCGGCGGAGGCGCCGGTGATCCCGCCGCCGACGATCGCCACGTCGGCAGAGACCGTTCGCATCAGGCGGGACCGTTGTCTGCGCACCGCCCGCACCATGCGCGTCAGGATCTCCTCAAGGATTGCCCGCGATGTGGCGAAGTTGAGCCGCAGGAAATCGCCACAGCGCTCATCGAAACTTTCCCCGGGGCTGGCGGCGACACCGGCTTTTTCCAGAAAAAATTGTCCCGCTGGCATGCCCAGGCGCAGGGCGGAAAAGTCGATCCAGGACAGATATGTTGCTTCCGGCTGGTAGAACCGTGCTTCCGGCACGTCGCGACGCAATATGTCGCTCATCTGATCGCGCGTGGAGCGCAGCATCGCCAGCATGGAATCGAGCCAGGGCTGGCACTCATCCCACGCCACCACGGTCGCGTCAATTCCGGCGATCGATGGCTGGCCGAGCAGCTTGCGTGGCACCCGCGCCTCGAACCGGGTCTTCAGCGCCGTTCTGCCGAAGTGAATAACGCCGCAGCGCAGCCCCGGAATGTTGAAGCTTTTGGTTGCCGAGGTAATCGTCACCGTACGGGCGGCGATTTCAGGGCTGAGCGAGGCCATGGGGATATGAGTGTGGCCGGGATAGACAAGGTCCGCATGAATCTCATCGGAGACGATGATCAGGTCGCGCTCGATCGCCAGCCGGCCGACCGCCGCCAGTTCGTCGCGGCTGAATACCCGGCCGGTGGGGTTTTGCGGATGGCAGAACAGCAGGATGCGGGTTTTGTGGTCGATTCGTGCGGCCAGTTTGTCGAGATCCATGACATAACGCGTGCCGTCATCGCGCAGCGCGGTCTTCCAGCAGAGCCCTGCCGGTGCCCAGGATCGCTTCCCGGAACGGCGGGTAGGCCGGCGTTTGCAGTACCACCTTGTCGCCGGGATCGCTGAAGGCGAGCACGCAGGCGAAACTCGTCTGCACCAGATCGGTGCAGGTGAAAGCATCGTCGGGATCGACGGTCCAGCCGAACCGATTCTGCATTCGGCGGGCAAAGGCGCGGGACACCGCCAGTTCCGCCCGGTCGCCCTGGCGCAGCGGATAGCCGTATTCCTGCTCGCGGGTCAGCCGCTCCATCGCCGCCTGGATCGGGGGCGCCACCGGGACATCCATTTCCGCCACCCAGCAAGGGATGACATCGCCGGAATAGCGTTCCCATTTGGCGCCACGCCGATGGCGTAGCTGGGGGACGGTGAAGGTCGCAGGCGAGCCGGTCTGGTCCATTCTGTCTCCTTCAGCAGGGTCAGACCCTGCGATCCCGAGAGGTACTCAGATCTCGCGTCCCGCCCGGGCACCTTCGAATATCGCCTGCTCAAGCTGGCGCGGTGCCCAGGCATCGCCGATGGTCTTCAGGACCGGCACCCGGTCCAGCAGCTTGCGGTAGAGGCCGCGCTCCGCGCGCCCGCGACTGCACAGAACCACGCTGTCCGTCGCAACCTCGTAGGAGATGTGGTTGAGCCGCGTGATCGTCACGCCGGACTTCGCCGATGGCGCTGAGTTCTTCCATCGGCTGCATGCGAACGCCCAGGTTCATCAGCCGCTCATAAACCGGCCGCCAGGTCAGCAGATCGATATCCATGCCAACGAAAAAGGCGGACGATACGATGGTTACCTCATGGCCGCGTTCGGCCAGCAGTTCGGCGATCGAAGTTGCCATGTGCCGGCCGTCCCAGTCGCCGATCACCACTCGCTTGCCGAGATTTGCGCCGGCAAGCACCTGGCGTGCTGTCACGACGTGCGGCAGATCGGCACCTGGCATTTCCGGCATCGTATCGGCGGCGCCGGTCGCGAGTACCACCACATCCGGTTCGCGCGCCAGCACCTGGTCGCCATCGAGCTCACTCCCGAGCCGCACGTCCACCCCTTGTTTGGCGATCTGCGAGGTGAGCCATTCGACGATCCGCAAATAACCCTTCCGATATGGCGTGCGCGCGAGAGCCAGCACCTGGCCACCGAGCGCATCGTTACGTTCATGCAATTCCACCGCGTGGCCGCGCCTAGCCGCAACACGCGCGGCTTCCAGCCCGGCGGGACCGCCGCCGACAACCAGCACCCGCCGCTTCCGCGTCGTCGGTTGCAGCACCGGCCAGATATGCTCCCGCCCGGTGCGCGGATTGTACACGCAGGTGATGTCACCGACCCGCTGCTGCCGACCGAAGCAGCTTTCGTTGCAGTAGATACAGGTGCGGATGTCGTCGCTCCGCCCCTCCATCAGCTTGCGGATGATTGCCGGCTCGGCGATATGGGCGCGCGTCATGCCCACCATGTCGGCTTCGCCGGCGGCGAGAATCGCTTCCGCCTCGGCGGGATCGGCCAGTTTTCCGATGCAGAACACCGGGACAGACACCGCCGCGCGGATCGCCTGCGCCAGCGGCACCAACGGTTGGGGCGGGGAGGCGATCGTCGGATAATGGATCGAACGGCTCCACATGCTGGAATTAGTGCCAGCACTGACGTCGAGGAAATCCAGCGCCCCCCATTCGACCATCTTTTGTGCGAAGCCGATGCCGTCTTCCAGCCGATAGCCGTCGGAGATCAGTTCGTCGGCGCTGTAGCGGATACCGAACGTGAAATGCGGGCCGATTGCTGTGCGCACCGCCTGCAACACCTCGCGGGCAAGACGCAGTCGATTTTCCGTGCTGCCGCCATACTCGTCGTCGCGCTTGTTCGAGGCCGGCGAGAGAAACTGCTGCACCAGGTTGCCGTGCGTGAAAGACAGCTCCACGCCGTCCAGGCCGCCGTCGCGGCAGCGCCGCGCCGCGGCGGCGAACGCGACGACGATAGCGGCGATCTCCTCGCGTTCCAACTCGTGCGGGATGTCGCGCGTGCGATCCATCGGGATGGCCGACGGTGCGAGCGGCGGCTGGCCCTGCGACCCCATCACCGTATTGCGGCCGGAGTGCGAGAGCAGGCAGAAGATCTTCGTGCCCTCCGCGTGCACGGCCTCGGCGATGCGTTGGTAGAGCGGCAGCACGGCATCGCTGATGTTGCGCAGATTGGCGCCGGAGACGCCGGCACCGATCGGGAAGTCGTCGATCGACGTCGCTTCGATGACGATCAGGCCGATGCCACCCCGGGCGCGGGCGCGATGATATTCGATGTGCCGTTCGGTGAGCAGACCGTTGCCACCGAAGCCGGTGCCGTGGGCGGAAGAGAACGCACGGTTGCGGACCGTGATCTGACCGATGGTCAGAGGCGAGAGCAGGTGCGGATATCCGGTGGTCATGTCCCCGTCATGTCCCCTTTGGCGATGTCGCCGCTGCTCGTGCCGAACCGGGATTCTCCAAGCGCCGATTGTATTGCAATGCAATAGCTTGTATGGGGAAACACTACGTCCACTTGCAGAGTGTCGTCAAATGCCGTCGCCTCGGGCCTCTGCCCGTCCCGCCGCATCTCCGCCGGAAGAGCGGGACGACCCGTTGTTCGTTCGGTCCGTGGAGAAAGCTCTCCGCGTGCTGACCGCGTTCAGCGCCCGGCGGCCAACGCTGAGCCTGTCTCAGCTTGCGGCCGCGACCGGACTGGACAAGAGCGCCGCGCAGCGTTTTGCACACACGCTGCTGCGGCTGGGATATCTGCGCAAGGATCCGCGTACCAAGCATTTCGAGCTGACCTCACGCACCCTTGCGCCGGCGTACCATTACACGCAGTCCAATCCGCTGGTGCGCCGGGCGGTGCCTTATCTTGTGCAGCTTGCCGGTGCTACCGAGGAGGCGACCAACCTGTCGATGCTGGAGGGCACGGATATCGTGTTCGTCGCGCGCTTCGTGACGCGCCACGTTATTGCTGCCCATGTGACGGTGGGCACGCATTCGCCGGCGTTCTGCACGGCACCGGGGATCGCGATGCTGTCGCACCTTCCAGCCAGGGAAGCACAGGCGATCCTGGATGCCTCCAGGCTGCGCCCGTATACGCCCCATACCACTTGGCGCATGCCTGAGCTGCGGGTGAAACTACGGGAGGCAGCGTCGCGGGGCTATGCCGTTTGCAGCGAGGAGATACTGATCAACGACATCTCGGTTGCCGCGCCGATCCTGGACGGCGATGGAAGGCCGGTAGCGGCAGTGAACGTTGCTGTATCCAAATTGCGCTGTGACGCGGCGACCGCGGAGCGTCAATTTGCACCTCTGGTAGTGACCACCGCCCAGGCGATCTCCGGCTGAGCGCGGTGTCAGGTCACGGCGCGTGCTTTTCCATGTAGTTGGTCGCCTCTTTCATCGCGCCCTGCACGGCTGCCTCGGCGACCGCCTGCACGTCGCCGGCGTCGATCTTGGCGGGATCGTCGATCGCGATGGCGGCGGTGCCGCTCGGCATCGCCTTGATCGAGCGTCCGGGCCAGGTGGAGATGCTGATCGAGAACTCGCCTTGCAGCTTCTTGCCGGACTTGTCGGGGCCCAGCGAGACCAGGCTGCCATCCAGCGCGTAGCCCTTCGCGCCCTGGTCCTTGGGCTTGTCGAGCGTCAGCTTGCTGGATGATTTCACCAGCTTCTCGGCACATTTCTCCATGATGCCAGGCAGGCTGGACTTGTATTTCGAGTCGAACACGTCCTTCACCGCGAATGACTCGATTTCGACGTATGTCTTCGGCGTTGCCATGGCGCGCTCCTCCCGTTCGGTCGTTGCCACGGCAGCCTATGCGATCACCGCGTTCGTTACCACCTTTTGTGAACGGTTACCATCTGGCGGTGGTCATCAGCACCAACAACACGATAAGGCAGGATCGTCCGGTGTGATCCAGAAGATCCGGCAGAGGGTTTGGCCGTTCCGCCAGATTCGGCCACACTGGCGAGACGATGGGAGAACCCGCCATGAACGTTACCGCGCAGCTATCCGCCTTTAGCGCCGGAATCATGCTGGACCGGCTGCCGGCCGAGGTCGTGGCGCGAGCGCGATTTCTGCTGCTCGACCTGATCGGCAATATCGTTCGCGCGCGCCATGATGCCGAGAGCACGCCATCGTTCCTGAGCGCGGCCCGTGCCCTGGGCATGGCCGGCGGCAGCAGCGGCGTGTTCGGCGACGACGCCCGCTACACGCCGGCCGGCGCGGCTTTCCTGAACGCGGCCCTCGCCCACTCCCTGGACTTCGACGACACCCATGCCGCGGCCAGCCTGCATCCCGGCGCCCCTGTCATTCCCGCCGCGCTGGTCGCCGGGGAGATGGCCGGCGCGTCGGGCGCCGACGTGCTCGCGGCGATCATTGCCGGATACGAGGTGACCTGCCGCATCGCGCTCGCGCTGCCGGCCGGCGAGCACTACAACCGCGGCTTCCATCCCACCGCCACATGCGGCGCGTTCGGCGCTGCCACTGCCGCCGGGCGGGTGTTCGGCCTGGATGCCGACGGGATTGCCGGCGCGCTCGGCACCGCGCTGAGCCAGGCGGCCGGCAGCCTGCAATTCCTCGCTAACGGGGCCTGGACCAAGCGCTTCCAGGTCGGCTGGGCGGCGCTGAACGGGCTGGTCGCGGCGACCCTGGTGCGTGAGGGCTTCAAGGGCGCCGCCGAGGCGCTGGAGGGCCGGCATGGTTTCATGCGTGCCTACGCGCCAAACCCGCAACCGGACCGCGCGGTGCAGGATTTGGGCCGTGTGTTCGAGCTGATGAACACGGCGGTGAAACCGTACCCGTCGTGCCGCTATGGGCATGCCGGCATCGACGCCGCGCTGGCGCTGCGGTCCGAGCATGGGCTGAGCGCCGAGGAGATCGAGCACGTGACCCTGGGGCTGTCGAAAGCGGGCATGCTGCTGGTCGGCGAGCCCGCGGAGAAGAAGCGCGATCCGCGCAACGTGGTGGACGGCCAGTTCAGCGGCCCGTTCGTGATCGCGGCGGCGCTGGCGACGGGGCATATGGGTTGGGACAGCTACGGGCTGCTGGAGGATCCAGTGGTACGTGGATTGTTGCCGAAAGTCGCGTGCGCGTTCGAACCGGAGATCGAGGCGGAGTTCCCGGTGAACATGTCGGCAAAGCTGACGATCCGCGCCAGGGGCACGCAGTTCGAGCGCAAAATGGTCGTGCCGAAAGGGGAACCAGGAAATTTCCTGACTGAAGCGGAACTGCGGGCCAAGTTTGCTGGCCTGACTGACGCAATTCTTGATTCGGACCGGGCGAGACGCCTCGCCGAGGCGGCGCTGTCGGTCGAGTCGATGCCGGATATCAGCGCGTTGATTTGTTCGGGTACGCCGCGGACAAGCCTGCAGGCTGCTGGCGAATAAGTGCGAGGTACGGTGCCTTCGCTGAATCGTGACCACGACGATCGCTGTGCTGACCGGTCTGATACCCGGCGTCCGGGTATCAGCGCGTTTGCCGTGACACAGAATGGGTCGTGGCCGGGACAAGCCCGGCCACGACATCAGAAGGCATCCTTGAATGGGAGGCGACGTCAGGCCTTGCGGCGACGGATCAAGCCGAGACCAGCAATACCGACGCCAAGCAGCGCCAGCGACGCTGGCTCCGGAGCGAAGACCGGCGCCCCGAGGAAGATGTTTGGCCCCCAGAACCCGTCCTGGCCTGGGATATCGTTCTGCGTAAAATTGAGGAACTCTGGCGTGCCCAACATTTCCCAACGATCCGTGTTGGGCGGCGAGGCGCCATCGCTCAGGATGGTGATAGCCGGATCGACGGTGAAACCCGAATCATTCCACGTATAATTATCAGAGTTGCTGACGCCGGCAACTTCATATGAAACGCCGGCTGTGAGTGTAATAGGCGGAATCGTCACGTAACGAAAGTGATCCGTGAGCGGATAGATGTTGGTGACCGTTGTTGAATATAGCAATGTGGCTGTGGTCGAGCAGGCCACGTCTGCGCACTGGTAAAGGGCGACCGGATTCCCGTCTGCGTTCCCGGTGACCGGATCAGCATAGTATCCGAGCCCCGATACGGTCACGGCGGAATTGGCGGTGAACGCCGTCGCAAAATCCCATGTGCCGTCGGTAAAGCTGTTGCCGGGGGCGGTAAATTCCCAGCCGGGTCCGGCGTGCGCCGCCGCGGCTGCCCCTGCCGTGGCGATCGCGGCCACGGCGGCAAATTGGAACAACTTCTTCACTCGCTTACTCCTTCTGCTCAGACATTCATTCGCAATTCGAGGCGATCCAGTGCCGAAGTCCTCACGTTCCACGGCTCGTTACCAGAGGGCGTCAGATTGACGTATGTTAATCTGATTGTCAATCGAAAAGTTGGGGTTCCGTTAATAATCGGACTCGGTATCACCACGTTCGGATCACGCGATCACACATTGAGTCAACCGGGCGTTGCTGTCGTCGGCACATCCAGGGTCTGTTGGCAATCGGAGCAGATCGGGGCATTCAGGCGCCGGAGGGTCCCATTGCATGCCGAATTTCGCCCCGAACAAACTGCGCGCCGTCACCAGCCTGATCGTCCGCCGCATGGGCAGCAGCGATGCGGAGACGCAGGAAGTCGCCGACCACCTTATCCGCGCCAATCTCGTGGGCCATGACAGCCATGGCGTAGGGATGCTGCCCACCTATGTGCGGCTGCTGCAGGACGGGCTGCTGGTGCCCAACCAGACACTGGAGACCGTGCTCGATTTCGGTGCGCTACTGGTGCTGGATGCGCGTCGCGGCTTTGGCCAGCGCATGGCCGCCGAGGCGGTGCGCCGTGCCATAGGTCGGGCGCGGCAACTGGGTGCGTGCGTGCTGGGTTTGCGCAACAGCTCTCATATCGGGCGCGCCGGTACCTACGGGGAACTGGCGGCCAGCGAGGGCATGGCGTTCATCGGCTATGTCAACGTAACCGATCACCGTGACGTCGCCGCACCCTGGGGCTGCGGCGAGGCGCGGGTGGGTACCAACCCGTTCGTCACCGCGGTGCCGGGTGCGGACGGACCAATGCTGCTGGACATGGCGACGACCACGATTGCCGCCGGCAAGGCGCGGATCGCCCGCAACACGGGCGTCCCGGTCCCGGAAGACTGCCTGATCGACGCCGAGGGGCAGCCGACCAATGATCCGACAGGTTTCATTGATGACCGTTCCGGCGCCCTGCTTACGTTCGGCCGGCACAAGGGCTCGGGCCTGGCGGTGATGTGCGAGATCATGGCCGGCGCCGTTGCCGGCGGACAGCGCACCGACCAGCCGCGGCGGAACGGGGTGCTGAACAGCATGTTCGCGGTGCTGATCGATCTGTCGCGCGTTGGCGACCGCAGCGACATCACTGCCGGCGTGGAGGCGACGCGCGCGCATGTTCGATCCGCCCGCGTCGCTCCTGGTTTCAGCGAGATATTGCTGCCCGGCGAGCCGGAACGACGTGCAGCGGCAGCGCGGGCGGCGGGCATTCCGGTGGATCACCGGACATGGCAGCAGGTGCGCGAGGCGGCGGCGAAGCTGGGCATTACGGAGGCGGAGCTGGAACGTGCGAACGGGTAAGCGGCGGGCGCCGGTTACGGCGAACCGTACCCTCCGCCGCCGGGAGTCTGGATGACGAACAGATCACCCGGCGCCAGCTCCGCGCTTGCTGTCCCGGTCAGGATTTCCATGCTGCCGTCGGCACGTTCCACCCACTGCTTGCCGGCAGCACCCGGCTCACCGCCTTGCAGCCCGAATGGCGGGACGTTGCGGCGGGATGAGACGATGACCGCTGTCATCGGCTCCAGGAAGCGGATGCGGCGCACGGCACCATCGCCGCCGCGCCAACGTCCGGACCCGCCGGAGCCGTGCCGGATCGCGAAGCATTCGAGCCGCACCGGATAGCGCAGCTCCAGAACTTCGGGATCGGTCATGCGGGTATTCGTCATGTGCGTCTGCACTGCGGACACTCCGTTGAATCCCGGTCCTGCGCCGGTGCCGCCGCAGATCGTTTCGTAATATTGTCTTGTCGCGTCGCCGAACAGGAAGTTGTTCATCGTCGCCTGCGAACAGGCGATCGTCCCCAATGCGCCGAACAGAGCGTTGCAGGTGGCCTGCGAGACCTCCGTATTTCCGGCCACCACCGCCGCACCCGGCCGCGGTGAGAGGAATGTTCCAGGCGGAATGATCAGCTCGATCGGCTTCAGGCAGCCATCGTTCAGCGGGATCTCGTCACCGACCAGGCAGCGGAACACGTACAGCACGGCGGCGCGGGCCACTGCCGGGGGGGCGTTGAAGTTGTTGTGGTCCCGCTGCGGGCCTGTCCCGGTGAAATCGACCGTGGCCTGTCGTGCCGCACGGTCCACGCGCACCGAAACACGCAGCGGCGCGCCGTCGTCCATCGTGTAGTCGAACTGCCCGTCGCCGATGCGGTCGATCACCCGCCGCACACTCTCCTCGGCATTGTCCATCACGTGACGCATATAGGCCGCGACCATTTCCCAGCCGTATTGCGCGACGACGCGCTTCAGCTCCTGGACGCCTTTCTCGTTGGCGGCGACCTGGGCCTTGATGTCTGCCACGTTCACATCCGGGCTTCGCGCCGGATATTTTGCGCCGGCAAGCAGGGCGCGCAGCTCCGCCTCCCGGAAGTGTCCGCCATCGACCAGCAGGAAATCGTCAATGACGACGCCTTCCTCCTCCAGCGTGGATGATGCCGGGGGCGTCGATCCGGGCGTGATGCCGCCGATATCCGCATGATGGCCGCGGCTGCCGAGGAAGAAACGGATGTGCGCGCCGGCGTCATCAAACACCGGCGTGATCACCGTCACGTCCGGCAGATGCGTGCCGCCGTTGTACGGATTGTTCAGCGCCACCACGTCGCCCGGCTTCAATGTGTTCCGCCGGTACGCCAGGACGGTGCGCACGCTCTCACCCATCGCGCCCAGATGCACCGGAATGTGCGGCGCATTCGCAACCAGATATCCCTCGCTGTCGAACACGGCGCAGGAGAAGTCCAGCCGCTCCTTGATGTTCACGCTCATCGAGGTGTTCTGCAGCACTGCCCCGGTCTGCTCGGCGACGTTCATGAACAGGTTGTTGAACAGCTCCAGCAGCACGGGATCAGGGCGGTCGCTGCCGGGCGGCACGCGCGTCGCCAGCGGTTCGACACGGTGCAACAGCATATGGTCGGATTCGGTGATCTCCGCCGCCCAGCCGGGTTCGACCATTGTCGTGGCATTGGCCTCACGAATCAGCGCCGGGCTCTTGATCATGTCGCCCGCCAGCAACGTCGCGCGATCGAAGACGGGCGCATTTCGTTCCACCCCCTCCGTGTAGACCCGCACATGATCGATCGGCACGGGCTTCCCTTCTCCGCGACGAGGCAGCGCAGACTCGGTAACCGCATCGCCCGCCGCGACTGCCTCGACAACCACCGCCTCCACGATCAGCGCACGGTCCGGCGTGGCGAAGCCGAATCTGGCTCTGTGGGCGCTCGTGAAACCTGTCACCATGTCGGCGAACCCGCCCAGCGGGACGATCAGTGCCGCTTCCGTGCCGGCGTATGTGAGATGAACGTGGCGGTGGGCCGTGATCCTCGCCCGGTCGCCGCCTTGAGCCGCGAGTGACTCGGTCGCCTGGTGCGCCAGTGTGGTCGCGAGTGCCTCCAGCGCCGGCAACACATCCGCCGAGAGCGGGATTTCGACCGCCTGCTCGCGCATCACGCTCTGGTCCGCCAAGCCCATCCCATAGGCTGAAAGGACGCCGGCAAGCGGATGGATGAACACCGTCTCCATTCCCAGCGCGTCGGCCACCAGGCAGGCATGCTGGCCGCCGGCGCCCCCAAAGCAGTTCAGCGCAAATCGGGCGACATCGTGCCCCTTCTGTACCGACACCTGCTTGATCGCATTTGCCATGTTGGCGACGGCGATGCGCAGGAACCCTTCCGCCACGTCGCGCGGGGTGCGCTGCTCACCCGTCGCGGCCGCAATCTTCTCCGCCAACTCCACGAATTTCGCGACGACTGTCTCCACGTCCAGTGGCATGTTGCCGTCGGGACCGAAAATCGCCGGAAAATGCGCCGGCTGAATTTTGCCGACGCAGACATTGGCGTCGGTTACGGTCAGCGGTCCGCCGCGCCGGTAGCAGGCGGGGCCAGGATTAGCACCGGCCGAGTCCGGGCCCACCCTGAAGCGCGCGCCGTCGAAATGCAGGACCGATCCGCCGCCGGCTGCGACCGTATTGATCGCCATCATCGGTGCGCGCATTCGCACTCCGGCGATGGCGGTCTCGAACGCCCGTTCGAAGGCGCCGGCATACAGCGCCACATCAGTGGAGGTGCCGCCCATGTCGAACCCGATGATGCGGTCCAGCCCAGCCATCGCGGCGGTGCGTGCCGCACCGACAATGCCGCCGGCCGGCCCCGACAGGATCGCGTCCTTGCCCTGGAAACTATGTGCCTCCGCCAGGCCGCCGTTCGACTGCATGAAGAACAGGCGCACGCCGGCCAGCTCGGCGGCGACGTGATCGACATAGCGGCGCAGGATCGGCGACAGGTACGCATCGACGACGGTGGTGTCGCCCCGCGGCACCAGACGCATCAGCGGGCTGACGACATGGCTGGCCGAGACCTGAGTGAATCCCGCCGCGCGCGCCAGCTCGGCCAGCCGCTGCTCGTGGGCGGGAAATTTCCATGCGTGCATCAGCATGATCGCGCAGGCAGCAATGCCGGCTTGCCCCGCCTCGATGAATGCCGCAAGGGCCGCTGATTCGTCCAACGCCTCCAGCTCGGTGCCGTCGGCGCCGACACGTCCTGGCAGCTCGACGACACGCTCGTAGAGCATCGAGGGCAGCTTGATCTCCAGATCGAACAGGCGCGGCCGGGCCTGGTTGCCGATGCGCAGCGCGTCGGCAAAACCGCGGTTCACAACCAGCAGCGTCCGTTCACCGCTGCGTTCGAGCAGCGCATTGGTGGCAACCGTGGTGCCCATCTTCACGCTGTCCACGAGCTGGGGCGGGATCGGCGCACCCGCCGCAATCCCCAGCACGGATTTTATCCCGGCAATGGCGGCGTCCGGGTATCGTCCCGGATTGTCCGACAGCAGCTTGTGGGTGGACAGCCGTCCGTCGGGCGCACGCGCGATAATGTCGGTGAACGTGCCGCCGCGATCGATCCAGAACTGCCAGCCGGTCATGAGCGCCTCAACGGGTCTTCGCGGTGGGATACGTGTCGCCGGGGCTGCCGGCAATCGTTGCAGGCGGTCGGCGCCGATGCCGACCTCCCGCAGGCTGGCAACGGGTGCGTTGAACCGATCGTGGCGGCGCCGCTACAGTGCGGCGACAACTCCGACAGGAGGCATCCATGGACGACGATGCAATCAGCCAACTCGAACGCCCAAAAGGATTGCCGTTCCGCATCGGCAGGCTCGGCCATATCGCGTTGCACGTACGGGATGTCGAACGTTCCGCCCGCTTCTACACCCAGATCCTCGGGTTTCAGATTTCCGACGTATATGCCGACGGCATGATGCCGGGCGGGGCCGTATTCCTGCGTTGCAACGCGGACCATCATGGCATTGCGCTGTTCCAGGCGACCGAGGAGCAGCTTGCCGGCGCCGGCCTGCACCACGTGGCCTTCGAGGTCGCCACGCTGGACGAAGTCGTCCGCGCGCGTGAGCATCTGCGCCAACACCAGGTCCCGATCGATTTCGACGGGCGCCGTCGCGCCGGGTGCCAGATCGCGGTGGAATTCCGAGACCCGGACGGGCATCGGCTGGAAATCTATTGGGATATCGATCAGATCGGCGACGAAGGTCACGCGCGTCCGGCACACGAATGGAAGGGCGCCAGCAGCCTGGAGCTGGCGATTGCCGACCCGGTGCGCGGGCAGGATACGACGCTGCACGACACCGCGCTGGTGCGCCGCTAGCGCGGCGCCGGCCGGGACACCTGGACGCGATCCGCGGCCGGCGGCATGGTCCCGCCTCGCTCCGCTTGTCTGTGTGACTTCCGGTTACATCTTATTGCCCAACACGCAGGCGAACGCGCCGGCCAACCCGGAACACAGGAAGTCCAGCCACCATGGATGTGATTATCGGCCAGACCAAGCAGAACGGCGCTACCGACGCCATGATCGTCGAGGGCGATCAGAAAACCTTCATGCAGGACGTGGTCGAGGCTTCCCGCCAGATCCCCATCCTGGTGGATTTCTGGGCCACGTGGTGCGGTCCCTGCAAGCAGCTTACTCCAACGCTGGAAAAGGTCGTCAGCGCCGCCGGCGGCCGGGTGAAGCTGGTGAAGATCGATATCGATAAGAACCGCGCGCTGGTCCAGCAGCTCGCCCAGATCGGGCTGCCGCTGCAATCCGTCCCCACCGTGGCGGCCTTCTACCGCGGCCAGATCGCCGACCTGTTCCAGGGCGCGCAGCCGGAATTGGAGGTGCGTCGCTTCGTCGAATTGCTGCTCAAGCTTGCTGGCGGCTCCATGCCCTCCGCCGATCTGCTGGCCGAGGCCCGCGCCGCGCTCGATTCCGGCGATACCAGTGCCGCCAGCGAACTGTTCAGCGCCCTGCTGGACGAGGAGCCGGAGAATCCGGATGCCTGGGGCGGCCTGATCCGCACGCTGATGGCCATGGGCCAGGAAGAGCGGGCCCGCAATGCGCTGGCGGAGGTTCCCGCCGCAATTGCCGAGCACGCCGAGATCGTGGGCGCTCGCAGTGCGCTGGCGCTGGCCCAGGAAGGCCGTGAGGCCCGTTCGCAGCTGCAGACGTTGCAAAGCCGCGTGGCTGCGGACCCTGCCGACTTCCGGGCGCACTACGATCTCGCCACGGCGCTCAACGCAGCCGGCAACCGAGACGAAGCCGCCGACCACCTGCTGGAGGTCATCCGCCGCGATCGCGCCTGGAACGAGGAGGCCGCTCGGCTTCAGCTGCTGAAATTCTTCGAGGCCTGGGGGTTCGAGGATCCGGCCACCATGGCGGCGCGTCGCAAGCTGTCGGCGCTGCTGTTCTCCTGATGGCGTGCTTTCACCCTCGCGCGGAAGAGCTGCCGGCGGAGTTTCCGGTGTTTCCGCTCGATGGTGCTTTGCTGCTGCCACGCGGGCGGCTGCCACTGAACATCTTCGAGCCACGCTACGTGGCGATGGTCGAGGATTCTCTTGGCGCCGGCCGCGTGTTCGGCATGATCCAGCCCGACCCGTCCGCAGCGGCGAGCGAGTTCGGCCCCGGCCTTTATCAGATCGGCTGCCTTGGCCGTCTCGCCTCGTTCAGTGAAACCGATGATGGCCGCTTTTTGATTACGCTGGTGGGCATCATCCGCTTTTCCGTCCAGGACGAGCTGGGCCTCTGCCGCGGCTATCGTCGCGTGCGGGGGAACGTTGCCGGCTACTGTGACGATTTGCGGCTGGATCCCCGCCCGATCGGCGTATCGCGGGACATCCTGCTCGGCGCCCTGCGTCGCTACTTCGGCTGCCGCGGCCTGGAGGCGAACTGGGACGCGATCCGCAAAATCCCCGACGATATGCTGGTGGTTACCCTGTCGATGATCTGCCCGTTTGAAGCGCCGGAAAAGCAGGCGCTGCTGGAGGCGCCCACCGAAGCCGAGCGGGCGAGCGCGTTGCTGGCCCTGTTGCAGATCGGTGCCGCCAGCCAGGACGGCCAATCCAGCCGCAATGTGAGCTGACCCATGTCCGACCAGCCGTCGCGCCCCGCGCCCGTCGACCCCCGCCTTTTGGAGATCCTGGTCTGCCCGCTGACCAAGGGACCGCTGGAATATGACCGCGACCGCGGCGAGCTGATCAGCCGGGCGGCCGGTCTCGCCTACCCGGTCCGCGACGGCATCCCGATCATGCTGCCCGAGGAAGCGCGTCCGCTCGAGGGGTAGAGGATTCATGCGAAGCCGCCACGATCGCCCGCCGGCCTCACAATCGGCCTCGTCGGCGCCTCCGTGTCTCCACGGTGAGTCTTCCTTATGCTGCATCGGGCGCTGTCCAGCGTGCTCTCATGGCTGAAGCTACCGAACTCCGCCTGAACCGCGCGGACCGCACGCTCGACGTGACCTTCACCGACGGGATGAGTTTCACGCTTCCGGTCGAATATCTCCGTGTCGAGAGCCCCAGTGCCGAGGTGCAGGGCCACGGCCCCGGAGAGCGCAAGCTGATCGCCGGGCGCCGGCATGTCGGGGTCATCGGGATCGAACCGGTTGGCAACTATGCGGTCCGCCTGATCTTCGACGACCTGCACGATACCGGTATTTACTCCTGGGACTATCTGCACGAGCTTGGCCGCGAATATCCCGAACGCTGGGCGCGGTACGTGGACTCCCTCGCCAGTCGGGGTCTCAGCCGCGATCCGTGATACCGCCCTCCCCCGCCACCATCAGCGCATCCGCGACGCGCACCTCGCCCGATCCTTTGCGGATGAGCACCGGATTCAGGTCGCATTCGGCCACCGACCCGCATAGCGCCGCCGCCAAGGCCGACAGCCGGACCAGCAGATCCGCCAGACCGGCGGGATCGGTCGGCGGCATCAGTTTGCGGTAGCCGGATATTCGCCGCCCCAGGCGGGTGCGGCCAATCATCTCTCGCGCGCGCGCCGGCAGCAGCGGGCTGAGTCCGACGGCCCGATCGGCTTCCAGTTCCACCAGAACGCCGCCGCTGCCCACCATGGTCAACGCCCCGAATGGCGGGGCCGCAATGAAGCCGGCGGCAGCCTCCACGCAGTCCGTCAGCTCCTCCTGCAGCTCGAACCCGTCGATGCGCGCTGTCGGGCGAACCGCCAGCACGCTGCGGCGCATGCGCTCCAGCGCCATCCGCAGGCCCGCGGCGTCGGCAATGCCAAGGGTCACACCGCCCAGTTCCGACCGGTGCGGCACGTCGGGCGAGGCGATCTTTGCCACCAGCGGAAATCCGACGCGCTCCGCCTCGTCCATTGCCTCCGCAGCCGAGCCGACCAGCGCCGAGCGCACCAGTGGAATGCCATAGGCGGCAAGGAGACGGTTGCTGAGCGCCGTCGGCAGTGCGCCGCGGCAGTCGGCGATTTCGGCAGCGAACGACCCTGCCGTGCTGTCCGGCGTTCCCGCGCGCCAGCCTTCCGCCGAAGGCGGCGCAGCGCTGATACTCAGATTACGCAGCGCCACGATGGCGGGCCGCAATCCGCGCAGTACCGCCACCCCCTGCTCCGCCATTGCGGCGACGATTTCGGGATGGGTGTTCTCGGCGGTGGGGGAGATCATCACCAGTGGCTTGCTGGTCGATGCCGCGTACTGCCCGTAGCTCTGAATCCGCGGTGTGTAGTTGCCGCGCATGGTGGGGGTAAGAGTTGCCTGGCAATCCTGCACGACCAGAACCTGATCCACCTCTGGATCCTCGAGAATCGTGGCAATCGCCGGCCCGTCCTGCGCGACGGTGTGATTGGGCGTGGAGCCGAGATCGAGCGGATTGACCCCGGCGGCGCCCGGCAGCGCCGACCGGATCGCTGCTTCCGTCGCCCGGGTCCATTGCGCGAGTGTCAGGCCCTGATCCGTAGCGACATCGCAGGCGAGCGCCGTCTCGCCGCCGGAGATGCCGATAATGCCAATGCGGGCGCCGCGGGGCCGGGCGCGGCAGGTGGCGAAGCACTCCAGTGTCGCGATCAGCTCGTCATAGTCGCGCGTGGTCGGGATGCCGCATGAGTCGAAGAAGGAATCATAAGCGTCGGCCGGACTGATCATCGATCCGGTGTGCGCTTTCACCGCCGCGGCGCCGACCTCCGACCGGCCGACCTTCAGCACCGCCAGCGACTTGCCGGCGTCGCGGATGCGCGCGGCGGCGGCGGCGAACGCGTCGGGGTCCTTGATGGACTCCAGCACCACGCCGATTACCGTGGTTGCCTCGTCGGCTGCCAGCCAGCGCATGTAGTCGGGCGCGGTCACCTGCCATTCGCTGCCCATGGTGATCACTTTGGACAGGCCGACCGCGATGGAGTTCATCAACGAGATCGCCGCCGAACCCGACTGCGCGATGAGAGCCACGCGCCCCGGCACCACCTTTTCCGTCACCGTGGATGGGTAGAGCCGCAGCGGTTCGGTGAGGTTGATCAGCCCCATGCAGTTCGGGCCGTGGATCGCCATCGGGCTGGTTGCGGCGACTGCGCGGTACGCAGCTTCAGCCGCCGTCGGGAACCCGTTCGAGAACACGACGGCGGAGCGCAACCCCGCCTGCTGCAGCTCGGCCAGCGCCGCGGCGACGGCGGGCGCCGGAATCGCCACCACCGCCGTATCGGTGCCCGCGGGTAGCCGATCGATGGCGCTCACCGCCTGCAGGCCGTCGATCTCGGCGGCGGTGGGGTGCACCGGGATGATCTGCCCGGTGTAACCCACCTGCCGCAGGTTGCGGATGACACCGTTACCCTGGGTCTGCCGCGTGGCCGAGGCGCCGATCACCGCCACGCTCCGTGGCCGCAACAGTGGCTCAACGTCACGCATCCGGGGCGCTCCGCTGCTACTTGCCATTCTTCAACCAGGCCTCCGCCCAGTTGGGATGCTCGTTGAAGGCAATGTCGAACTGCTTGTCGAGATTCTCGAAGCGGGTGGAGACGGCGTTGTAGGTCGGTGCGTTGGTCAGCGTGATCTCGTTCAGGTCGCGGGCGACGATCTCCTCGTACTGCTTGTAGAGTGCGCGGCGTTGATCCTCGGGCGCGGCAGCTCGCCTCGGTGGCGATCTTGTCGAGTTCCGGATTACAATATCCGGTCGGGTTGGTGTACGGCACGTTGCCAGGGTTGCAGACGAAACTGCGATCGACCCCCAGCGTGGGATCGGAGCGGCCGGTCAGCGAGTTCAGTGAAATATCGAAATCGTGCTTCTGGTATACCTTGTTGATCCAGATCTGCGCATCGAGCCCGGTCAGCTGCACATCGACGCCGATTTTCTGCCATTGCGCGGCGATGCTCCTGGCTATCGCGTCGAACGGCGGTCCCGCCTGATACGCGAGTTCCACCGAGAAGCGCTTGCCGTCCTTCAGCGGGTATCCGGCTTCATCCAGCAGCTTGCCGGCGCGCTCCGGATCGTACGGATACATCTTGTTATAATTGACCGACGGGTCGTACAGCTGCGGTGAACTGCACAGGAATTGCGCTAAACGCGGGAAACGCCAGGCCGCGATAGGCATCGGCGCTGATGCGCTGCCGGTCGGTCGCAAGGAACAGCGCCTGGCGCACACGCACGTCGCTCATTGGCGTGCGGCGCAGGTTGAAATCGAGCGACGAGCGTTCCGGCGCGTTCATGACGATCTTGATCACCTTGAACTTGCCGTTCTTCGCGGCTTGCTGCGCCTGCGTCGACCTGGCTGAAATCGGTGAACTGCATCCAGTCGGCCTCGCCCTGGATGACCGCGTCGAGCTGCTGCTGCGGGCTGGGCGTCAGCGCGACCAGCACCCGGTCCAGGTAGGGCTTGGGCTGGTCCCAGTAGTATGGGTTGCGCACGAAGGTCAGCGACCGCCCCGGTTCCCACGACTGAAGCTTGAACGGCCCGAGCCCGACCGGCTTGCGGTTTGCCGGATTGGTCGACGATATCGGTGCCGGCATAGATATGCTCCGGCATCAGCGGGAAATTCTCCTTGTCGAACAGGTCGAGCGCCGCGGTGACCGGCTGCTTCAGCGTGACCACCACGGTTGCATCGTCCGGCGTGCTGACTGCCTCGACCAGCGGCATGAGCTTGGACAGATAGGTGTTCAGCTT
Organism: uncultured Pseudomonadota bacterium; assembly: GCA_963810715.1. Classification (GTDB taxonomy): domain Bacteria; phylum Pseudomonadota; class Alphaproteobacteria; order Acetobacterales; family Acetobacteraceae; genus DATDIC01. The sequence goes on from CAWEOZ010000014.1 coordinate 132,763, forward strand.
GCCGAAATTGGTCAGCGTGAAGGCCACGTCCTTCGCCGTGAACGGCTGCCCGTCGGACCATTTCACGCCCTGGCGCAGATGGAAGGTGTAGGTCTTGCCGTCGGGCGAGATCGTCCAGCTTGTGGCCAGATGCGGGACGCGGTTCCCCTTTGCGTCGCGCGCCATCAGCCCGTCCGCCCACACGTCGGCCATGTAGAGCGCGGGGGACAACGACGTCAGCTCGGTGTTCAGCACCGCCATGCCGGTGGCGTCCAGCGTCATGACCACGTCGCCGCCCGTGCTTCGGGCGTGGTGTCGTCGGACCGGGCGGGCGCCGCACCCATGGCGAGGCAAAGCGCCAGCGATCGCCGCGCCGTGAGCGCTTCGGGTCGAATCGCATCATCGGTTCCTTTCGTGTGGGCTGGTGGCCGTCTTGCGCCGTGGCAGGTTCGGGAATGGCGCCGGCAGGCAGCATCTCGGCGCCGCGGTCGCTGCAGCGCATCAGCGGCTGAAGCACGCGGCGCTTCGCGGCGCGCCGCATCCGTCGCCGCCGCATCGGCGCGCAGCCGGGCGCGGCGCGGGTCCGGGATCAGTTTCGCCTCCAGCAACGTCTTCGTGTAGGCATGGCGCGGTTCCGCCAGCACGCGCGGGCCGCTCTCGACGATGCGCCCGCGATACATGACCGCGACACGGTCCGCGATCGATTGCACGGCGCTCAGGTCGTGGCTGATGACGACGAAGCCGACACCGGTGCGCTGCTGCAGCTCCGCCATCACCTCCAGCAACTGCATCTGCACCGAAATGTCGAGGCTGGAGAGCGGCTCGTCAGCGATGATAAGGCGCGGTTGCAGCGCCATGGCGCGGGCGACGGCCACGCGCTGCTGCTGGCCGCCGGACAATTGGTGCGGATAGCGCGTCATGAAGGACTCGGCCGGCGACAGTCCCACCGCCTCCAGCTGCGCCGCGATCACGTCGTGCACGGTCGCCTGCGTGGCCAGCCCGTGCCGCAGGATAATGTAGCCCAGGATGCGCTCGACCCGCATGCGCGGATTGAGCGAGGCGGCGGGATCCTGGAACACCGCCTGCACGTCGCGCCGGTAGGCGCGGCGCTGCGCGCGCGACAGCGCCGGGATCGGCGTGCCGCGATAGGTGATGGTCCCGGCGGTCGGCCGCGCGAGCGAGAGCAGCAGCCGCGCCAGGGTGGATTTGCCGGACCCGGATTTGCCGACGATGCCCAGCGTCTCGCCCTCGTGCACGTCGAGATCGACATCGTCCACGGCCCGCACCGTCCCGCTGCCGCCAGACACCGATGCCGCCGGAGGCGAAGCTCTGCACCAGGCCGCGCGCGGTGAGGATCGGCTCGCTCATCAGGCGCGCAGCGGCGCCGGAGCATGACGCTGCCGGCTCAGTTCCACGAGCCTGACGGTGTACGGGTGGCGCGGCGCATCGAACAGCGTGAAGACGTCGGCCTCCTCCAGGATGCGTCCCTGGTGCATGACGTAGACGCGGTCGCAGAGTTGGGCGACCACGCCGAGATCGTGGGTGACGAGCGCCAGCGCCATCGCGCGCTCGCGATGCAGAAAACGGAGTGTCTGCAGAACCCTGAGCTGTACCGTCGCGTCCAGCGCGGTTGTCGGCTCGTCGGCCACCAGCAGCCGCGGCGACGAGGCCAGCGCCACCGCGATCAGGACGCGCTGGCGCATGCCGCCGGACAGCTCGTGCGGATAGCGGCGGACGATGCCCGGCCGGATCAGGCAACCCGACCTCGTGCAGCAGACGCTGGACACGAAGCTGCGTCTCGGCGCGGCTGTGCGAGCTGGGCAGCGCCTCCGCCACCTGCTCGCCGATGCGGCGGGTCGGGTTGAGATAGCCGAGCGGGTCCTGGAACACGATGGAGAAGCTGCCGTCGCGACGAAGCCGGCGGAGTGCCGCGCGCGGCATCGAGGCAATGTCGATGCCATCGAAGATCACACGTCCCGACAGCTCCGCCATGTCCACGTGGGGCAGCAATTGCACCATGGCGCGGGCCAGCGTGCTCTTGCCTGACCCGGACTCGCCGACGATGCCGACGCACTCGCCGGGATGCACCACAAGGTCGACCCCGTCCACGGCGCGCACCACCGTACCGCCGATGCGCAGATGCACCTTCAACGCCTCGATGCGGAGCAGCGGGCTCGCGTTCATGCCGGAAGCCCGGCGGGCACGCGGCCGGCGCGCGGATCGACCACCTCGTTCAGCCCGTCGGCCAGCAGATTGAGTCCGATCACGGCAAGGCAGATCGCCAGGCCGGGAAACACGCTCATCCACCAGGCGGTTTCCAGGTAATCCTGCGCGGTGAACAGAAGCTGGCCCCAGCTCACCATGTTGGCGTCCGACAGGCCGAGGAAGCCAAGGCCGGACTCGATCAGTATGGCGAGGCTGGCGTCCAGCGCCACCTGCACGATGACGGGTGGCAGGGCGTTGGGCAGGATCTCGCGCAGCACGATGTGCCAGGTCGGCATGTCGGCGACGATCGCGGCGGCGACGAACTCGCGTTGCCGCAGGTTGATGAACTGGCCGTAGATCAGCCGCGCCTCCAGCGGCCAGATCGCCAGCGCGACGGCGGCGATCAGCAGCCAGAAGCTCGACCCGAACAGCGCGATCGCGAACAGCACGACGACGATCACCGGCAGGATCTGGAACAGCTCGGTGATGCGCATCAGCACCGCCTCCGTCGCGCCGCGCCAGTAGCCCGCCAGGATGCCGACCGTGCCGCCGATCAGCAGCGCCGCCAGCGCCGCACAGACGCCGATGGCGAGCGAGGCGCGTGCTGCCGATCAGCACGAGGGAGAACATGTCCCGGCCGATATTGTCGGTGCCCATCGGGAAGCGCCAGCGACGGCGGCAGCAGGCTGGTGCCGACCTGCTGACGCGTGCCGAACGGGGCGATCCATGGATCGAGCAGCGCCACCAGCACGAGCGGACAGCATGATGAGCAGCCCGGCAGCCGCCGTAACGGGTTGCGGCCAGCCGCCTGAGCAGCGCCATCATCGTGCGGTGCGTATCCGCGGATCGAGCAGGCCGTAGAGGAGATCCACGAGCAGGTTCATCAGGATGACGGCCAGCGAGACGAACAGCACGACGCCGACCACCACCTGGTTGTCGCGGTTGCGGATCGCCTCGATCAGCAGCAGCCGATGCCGGGCCAGGAGAACACGGTTTCGATCAGCACCGCGCCGCCCATGGCGACGCCGAACGCGTAGCCCATGACGGTGAGCACCGGCAGGCTGGAGTTGCGCAGCACGTGGCCGCGGATGATGGCGCCGCGCGACAGGCCCTTGCGCCCGCGCGGTGACGATATAGCCCGGCGCCCAGCGTCTCGATGGTGCTCGCCCGCATCAGCCGCGCGACGCGCGTCGCCTCATAGATCGGCGTAGGTGATCGCGGGCAGCGCAAGGTAGCGCAGCGCTCCAGCAAGAAGCCGACCGGGCCGGTGCGCATGCGAAATCAGCGGCGCCATGCCCTGGGTGGGAAACCAGCCGAGCCGCATCGCGAACAGGATGACCATCAGCTGGCCCAGCCAGAAGCCGGGGATCGCGTAGCCGACCAGCGCCACGGTGGTCCAGAACCGGTCGACGTGCCGGTTCCGGCTGGTCGCCGACAGCAGGCCGATGCCGATCCCCGCCGGCACGCCGATGACGAAGCGCCGGCCGCCGCCAGCAGCAGCGTGCGCGGCGCACGTTGCAGGATCAGGTTCATGACCGGAGTCCTGTTCCTGGAACGAAAAGCCGAGATTGCCGTGCAGCAGGTTGATAAAATACTGCAACAGCCGCGTCAGGCAGCGGATCGTTCAGATGGTACTGCTGCACGATCGCCGCGCGGAAATCCGGCGGCACCGGATATTGCCCGACGATGGCCTGCACCGGATCGCCCGGCGTGAGCTGCAGCATGATGAAGACCAGCACGACCACCGCGATCACCATCGGGATCGCCTGCAGGATCCGGATGATCGCGTAGCGCACCATGCCTCAGTTCCGGTGCAGGAACGTCAGCGCGTTCTTGTACAGCCATTTCTCCATCACGAAGTCCTTCAGCGGCAGGCTCTGATATTCACCGATCAGTTCCTCGAACGGCACGCCGAATATGCCGCGCGACAGGCCAACCATGATCTTGTCCTGCAGCAGCGTGTTGCCGAACTGCATGAACTGCTCCCAGCCCGACCCGGCGTGGCGAAATGGCGCGGGCGATGCGCGGCGGTGTCGCAATAGAGGTTCGGATGGCGCCGCAGCAGCCCGACCATGTCGTTGATCCACGGCCATCCCGACAGCCCGGCGACGATGCGCAGCTCCGGGAAGTCCATCGCGACGTCAGTCGAGATGCCGCGGATGGCCGAGATCGTACGGCCGGTCGTTGGCGTAGTTCATCGACGTATAGACGCGCACAGGCACGTCCAGCTCCACGCATTTCGCGTAGAGCGGGTAGTAGCGGCGATCGCTGGCCGGGATCATGTTGTAAAGCGCCACGACGCGCAGGCCGCCAATGCTGTGCTCGCGCACCAGGCGCTCCAGCTCGCGCACGCCACGCATGCCGTCCAGCGGGCTGATGGCGGCCAGCCCGACGAACCGGTCGGGATACGCGCCGCAGACGCGCATGAGCGTTTCATTCGAGGCGCCGACGACGCCGCACTCCACCCCGGCGCGGTCCATGTCGGCGATGAATTTCTTCATGCGCTCGCCGGAAGCGGCTTCCGGCTGCGGCTTATACTGAGCGCCGCGGTTGCGGAAGATGCGCTTGTAATTGTCGAACCCATAGCCTTCCGGCCGATCCAGCCGGCCGGCCACCGGATTGCCGGGCCGGACCTGCTGCATCTCGTGATATTCCGGATATTCCTCGCCGGCAGGAAGATTGCACTCCAGGTCTATGACCCTCGGCATGCTGACGATTCTCCTGTGCTCGGGGACGCGGCCGCGGCCCGCGTCGGGAATTGCCGGCGCACGACCATGTTGGTTTCGATTTGTGCAGCGCAGTGTTGATGCAACGCGGGCCATCGTCAAGCGCCGACACACAGCCGGACATGCATCTGGACAGCGACAATTCCGGCCGTCGTTGTATCGTTAGGCCAATTCCTGCAACAAAGCCGCTCGCCAGCACCCGTCATGATGGACTGACCGAAGGAGCGGAAGAGTTGATGGAGCATGGAATTGCCGCCTGCCGAGCACCCCGGCGCCGTTTGCATCCGGCCGTCGCGTGAGCAGTCCCAGCGGACGGTCGCTCGGCGAACGCATTCGAACCGACCTGGAGCAGCGTATCGTTTCCGGCGAATGGCCGCTCGGCCATCGGATCCCGTCGGAACACGACCTGATGGCAAAATACTCCTGTTCTCGCATGACGATGAACAAGGTGCTGTGCGGCATGGCGGCGACGGGATTGATCACCCGGCGCCGCCGTGCGGGCTCGTTCGTGGCGGTGCCGCAGGGCGAGCGCGCTGTCATGGAGATACAGGATTTCGCAACCGAAGCGGCCCGCCTGGGGCACATCTACCGGCACGAAGTTCTGAGTCGCCGGACCGAGCGGCTGGACGCGGCGCGTGCGGGCGCGCTCGGGCTTGCCGTCGGCAGCCGGGTGATGCGCGTGCGCTGCCGGCACCGGATGAACGATGTCGCGAATGCGTACGAGGACCGCATTATCTCGCTTGCTTCGGTGCCCGCCGCGGAGCGGGAGACATTCCTGAATATCCCGCCCGGTACATGGCTGTTGCAGAACGTGCCGTGGACCAGGGCCGAGCACGTGATCCGCGCCCGTATCGCCGATGCCAGGCTGTGCGACATGCTGCAACTGAAGCCCGGCGCCGCCTGTCTTGTTCTGGAACGGCGTACCTGGCACCAGGGCGAGCTGGTTACCGAAGTAACGATCAGCTATCCCGGCGACCGGCACTGGTTCATCGGGCGATTTTCGCCGACGACCGGCACCTGAACATCCGGGCGCAGCCAACCGGTTGCGGGGTTGAGTCTTGACGGTGCCCATCCCCGTTTTGTATAGGCAAAATGGTGGCTTCGCAAGCGGCGCCTCGACCGTGGAACGAAGTCATATCTCGTGACATGGCCGTGGTAGAGCAGATCAGCCATCGAGCGGGTGTAAATGTATCTCGGTCAGATCGTGGAGATAGGCGATCAGGCAAAGATCTTTGAGGATGGCAGGCACCCCTGCACGCGCCGCCCGCAACAAATGATAGCGCCTCCTCGCGACGGGCGTGACAGTCTCGAACCAGCAGATGATTTGGCGTCCTGCTGGACAGTATTTGCACTTATATGTATAGACATACTGCGTCAAAACCCGGAAATCACTCCATGCGCGTCGATCGGCTTTGGAGAGAACGCCAATCTCGTCACGCTAGCCGGCGCCGGGCACGCCGGTCAGCAGCGTGGCATCGTCCCGAATGGTGACCATTGCGGCCCGCGATGGGCGGATCGTCTATGCCGGACCGCAGGCCTGCCTGCGGGAAACCGATGCCGACGATATAATCGATTGCGGCGGACGGTGGATCATGCCTGGACTGATCGACTGCCATACCCATCTCGTCTATGCGGGGGACCGCGCCGGGGAGTTCGAGCGGCGTTTAGCGGGCGCAAGCTATGAAGAGATCGCGCGCGCCGGCGGGGGCATCCTGTCCACGGTGACCAGCACCCGCCAGGCTGGGGAGGCCGACCTGGTATTGGCCACGCTGCCGCGGCTTGACGCCCTGCTCGCCGAAGGTGTGACCACGATCGAGATCAAATCTGGCTACGGCCTGGAACTGGCGACCGAGGCTAGGCAATTGCGCGCCGCACGTGCCGTGGCAGACCAGCGCCAAGTGGACGTGGTGACCACCTTCCTCGGCGCGCGTGCCCTGCCGCCGGAAGCGGCAGGTGACAAGGACCAATTCATCGCCCGGGTCTGTGACGAGATGCAGCCGGCAATCGCAACCGAGGGTCTCGCCGACGCGGTCGATGGGTTCTGCGAAACTATCGGCTTTTCACCGGCGCAGATCGCGCGCGTTTTTGCCGCCGCGAAGCGACATGGGCTGCCGGTTAAGCTGCATGCGGACCAGCTATCGGACCTGGGGGGTGCCGCGCTGGCGGCCGAGGCGGGAGCTCTGTCCGCCGATCACCTGGAATATGCCAGCGAGGACGGAGCCGCCGCGATGGCGCGTGCCGGTACCGTCGCCGTGCTGCTGCCCGGTGCCTATTACTTCATCCGCGAAACGCATCCGCCGCCGGTCGGGGCATTCCGCCGCCATGGTGTCCCTCTGGCTCTGGCGACGGATAGCAATCCCGGCTCACCGCTGACGTCATTGCTTCTGGCGATGAACATGGGTGCCACCCTGTTCCGCCTGACCGTCGACGAATGCATCGCCGGGTTACGAGGGAAGCGGCGCGCGCGCTGGGGCGGCTGCACGAGGTCGGCACGCTGGAGGCCGGCAAGTGGTGCAATCTGGCCATCTGGGACATCGAGCAACCGGCCGATCTGGTTTACCGCATTGGCTTCAACCCGCTGCACAGCCGTGTCTGGAAAGGTCGATGACCATGAACCGCCTCGACAATATGCGCTCCGTGCGCGCGGCACGCGGCACCGAGCTGACAGCCAGGACATGGCTGACCGAGGCGCCGTTGCGCATGCTGATGAACAACCTCGATCCCGATGTCGCGGAGCGCCCGGGCGAGCTTGTGGTGTATGGCGGCATCGGGCGGGCGGCACGCGATTGGGACAGCTTCGACCGCATCACGGCGGCACTGCGGCGGCTAGAGCTGGACCAGACGCTGCTGGTGCAGTCCGGCAAGCCTGTCGGCGTGTTCCAGACGCATCGCCGATGCGCCGCGCGTGCTGATCGCCAATTCCAATCTGGTGCCGCACTGGGCGACGTGGAGCCATTTCAACGAGCTGGATCGCAAGGGGCTGATGATGTACGGCCAGATGACGGCCGGCTCCTGGATCTATATCGGCAGCCAGGGCATCGTTCAGGGCACGTACGAAACTTTCGTTGAGATCGGCCGCCAGCATTATGGTGGCAGCCTGTCCGGCCGCTGGATCCTGACCGCCGGGCTGGGCGGAATGGGTGGCGCGCAACCGTTGGCGGCGAGCATGGCCGGCGCCTCGCTGCTGGCTATCGAGTGCCAGCCAGGCCGCATCGAGATGCGGCTGAAAACTGGCTATCTCGACGTCCAGGCTGACGATTTGGATGCCGCTCTGACGATCATCGAGCGATCCTGCAAGGAGCGTAAGCCGACCTCGGTCGGGCTGCTGGGGAACGCCGCCGAGCTGCTGCCCGAGCTGTTGCGTCGCGGCGTGCGCCCGGACGTGGTGACGGACCAGACGTCCTCACACGATCCCGGTCACGGCTACCTGCCGAAGGGCTGGACCGTGGCGGAGTGGGAGGCGCGCAAGGAAAGGGCGCCGCAGGATGTGGAGACGGCGGCGCGACGCTCGATTTCCGAGCATGTGCGGGCGATGGTTGCATTTCACCGCATGGGCGTGCCGACGGTGGATTACGGCAACAACATCCGCCAGGTCGCGAAAGAGGAAGGCGTGGCGGATGCATTCGACTTTCCCGGCTTCGTGCCCGCCTATATCCGCCCGTTGTTCTGTCGCGGCATCGGTCCGTTCCGGTGGGCCGCGCTGTCCGGCGACCCCGAGGATATCTACCGCACCGATGCCAAGGTGCGCGAGCTGCTGCCGGACGACGCGCATCTGCACAACTGGCTCGACATGGCGCGCACGCGGATCAAGTTCCAGGGCCTGCCGGCGCGCATCTGCTGGGTTGGCCTGGGCGACCGGCACAGGATCGGGCTCGCGTTCAACGAGATGGTGGCGAAGGGAGAGCTGAAGGCGCCGGTGGTGATCGGCCGTGATCACCTGGATTCCGGCTCGGTTGCTTCTCCAAACCGGGAAACGGAAGCGATGCGCGACGGCTCCGATGCCGTGGCCGACTGGCCGCTGCTGAATGCGCTGCTGAACTGTGCCAGCGGCGCGACCTGGGTGTCCGTGCATCAGGGCGGCGGCGTCGGCATGGGGTTCTCCCAGCATGCCGGCATGGTGATCGTGTGCGATGGCACCGAGGATGCGGCCCGGCGCATCGGCCGCGTGCTGTGGAACGACCCGGCAAGCGGTGTCATGCGCCACGCCGATGCCGGCTACGAGCTGGCGCTGGCCTGCGCCCGCGAACATCAGCTGGACCTTCCGGGCATACTGACCTGACGCGCGGGACGGCAGAAACCGTGCCGGGGCCCGATCACCTGTTTCTGGAGACTGCGCTGCTGCCGTCCGGCTGGGCGCGCGACGTGCTGATCGGCTACGACGGTTCCGGTCTCATTACCAGCGTTACGATAGATGCCACGCCGCCGGCATTCGCGGAGCGTTTGCACGGAATAGCGTTGCCGGGCGTGCCGAATCTGCACAGCCATGCGCCGCAGCGCGCGATCGCCGGACTGGGCGAACGGTCCGGCAATGGGACAGATAGTTTCTGGAGCTGGCGCGAGGCCATGTATCGCGCCGTTGGCCGCACCGGGCCCGACGAGCTGGAGGCCATAGCGACCCAGCTCTATATCGAGATGCTGCAGGCCGGCTATACGACCGTGGCGGAGTTTCATTATCTTCATCACGACAAAGACGGCCGGCCCTACGCCGATCCGGCGGAGATGAGCCATCGCCTGGTCGCGGCGGCGCGCACCGTCGGCATCCGGCTGACGCTGCTGCCCGTGCTGTACGTGACGGGAGGCTTCGGTGGCGTCGCTCCGGTGGCGGGGCAGCGCCGGTTCGTGCACGACCTGCCCGGCTTCCTGCGGCTGGTGCATCAGCTTCGCCAGGATGCCGCTTCGATGCCGACAGTGACCGTGGGGGTGGCGCCGCATTCGCTCCGCGCGGTGAACCCGGCTCCGCTGGTTGAGCTGGCGGCGGCAACGCCGGACGGCCCGATCCATATCCACGTCGCCGAACAGCAGCGGGAGGTGGAGGAATGCCTGGCCGTTCACCGACGGCGGCCGGTGGCGCTGCTGTCGGGGACTGTGGCGCTTGATGAACGCTGGTGCCTGATCCACGCGACCCATATCGATACGGCGGAAACCAACGCGATCGCGCGATCCGGAGCCGTCGTCGGTCTCTGCCCGACGACAGAGGCCAATCTGGGCGACGGATTGTTTCCGGCGGAAGCCTATATGGTAGCGGGCGGGCGCCTTGGAGTCGGATCCGACAGCCATATTTCGGTCAGCCCGGTCGAGGAGTTGCGCTGGCTCGAATATGGGCAACGGCTGTTCTCGCAACGACGTGCCGTGCTGTCGGGCGGAGCGCAGCGATCGGTCGGCCGCACCCTGCTCGACACGGTGCTGGCCGGGGGCGCGCAAGCGTGTGGCGGCGGCGGTGCGCTGGCCGTCGGGGAGCCGGCGGATATCGTGCTGCTGGATTGCGAACATCCGCTGCTCGCGGCACGTGCCGGTGATGCGGTGCTGGATGCATGGGTATTTGCCGGCAACACGGCGCTGGTGCGTGACGTGGTCGTGGGTGGCCAGGTCGTGGTCCGTGACCGGTATCACCGCGAACAGGATGTGGCTGCCCGCAGCTTCATCCAGACGCTTCACCGCTTCGCCGAGTGATGTCACTGACGATCATTCGGCCATCGTCTCATCGGCACATGCGATGGAAGAATGGCCAGGGCGAGACCGCCGAAATCGCCGTCGAGCCGAACGATGCCGGTTTCCTGTGGCGGCTGAGCATTGCACATATCGCTCGCTCCTGTGCGTTCTCGGCGTATCCGGGGATCGAACGCTGGATCACCGTGCTGGACGGGAACGGGATGCGACTGTCGGTCGGCAACGCGGAGCTGCACATCATGCAGGCGCTCGATCCGCCGGCCTGTTTCGCCGCTGAGGCGGACACGAGATGCGAGCTGCTAGACGGCGCGATTCACGACATCAACCTGATGCTCGACCGCCGCCATGTGGAGGGACGCATGTTCCTGCTGACCGGCCATGGCGAGCATCGGCTGGATCGCGGGACGGTGCTGCTATACGCGGCGACGAAAGGCGTCGCGGTTTCGAGCGGTTCCGCGGATCGGGTTGAACTGGCCGCCGGAGACACGGCAATGCTGGGCGCGGTTGGCGGCGTCAGCGTGCTGGAAGCCGGAGCCACCGCCATCGTTGCGCGGATCGATCGGCGGCTGGGCGGGCCGGATCTTTTTGGCTGAGAGACAGTCCTAGCCCGATCGTGCCGCAATCAGCGCCAGCGTGCGGGCCATTTCGTTGGCTTCGATCATCACGCCTTCATCGCCCCCGAAACCGGGCTTCGACAGCAGGAAGTCTGCCCGGCAGGCGAGCGCAACCTGGGCCGACACGCGGGCGGACTGGTCGGTCTCGTTCCCGCTGCCGCCGACATAGCTGCCGACGCCGGCGTTGCGGCAATACAGGATCGCCTCGATCGTGTTGCTGATGCCGCCGAGATCGGGCGTCTTGACCTGGGCGTAATCGGTGGCGCCGGCGTCGGCAAATTCCTTTATGTCCTCCAGCGTGTTGCACCATTCGTCGGCAATGATCGCCACCGCGTGGCCGGCCTGTGCGAGCGCGGTCCGCAACGCCTGGAATGCCGCGATCTGCGCATCCTTCGATGCCGCCAGGACCGGTGTCTCCACCAGCAGATCGAGCGGTGCGACCGCGGCCTTCAACGCCCCGAGATAATCCACGATGGCGGGAACTCTCATTCCGAACAGGTCGCCGATCGTTCCATATACATCGAGATGGATACGGGGCGTGTAGCCATCACTACCAAGCTCCCGCACGCGGCGTGCAAGACGGCGGCCGTACTCCAGCAGTTTGCCACCGTCGCGGCCGAGATCGCATTCGGCGATATGAAATGACGCGTGCGGGAGAAGCTCCAGCCGCTTCATGATCATGCGGTCGATCTGGTCGTAGTCGTGCGTGAGGCACGAGGCCAGCAGGGGTATCGGATCTGTCGATACCGCGCAGGCATACTCGGCGGCGATCACCTCCGCCATCGTCGTACGGTTGGCGAGCGCCGCCGCGTGCAGGAGTGCCTGGCTGAGCCCGTATCGCACGGCGGTGTGCAGCGGCTTCCCATGATGCCGGTATTGCTCGATCTCATCCGCCAGCGGACGGAAGCGGTCGACCCGGCGTCCTTGCAGAAGCTCGCGGATCGTCGTCCGCAGCACCGGTACATGTTCAGAGGCGCGAAAAACCGGATCGCGGCCGGCGATGCCGGCAAGGATGACATCGACGCAATCGCCGGACGCGATTTGTCCATCCTCGAGGACCAGCATGACGGAAACGGCTTCGCCCGGTTGAATGATGCGGGTGAACCCGGGACTCACCGGGTCCCCGAGATAAGCGAACCCGTCGGCTTTCGAGCCGCGCCTGATCGCCATCAGGTCCTTGTTGAAATAGCCGGACCGCACCGCCGCGCAAACCAGATCACGGACGATCACATGCGCCCCCATTGTTCCATCGTCGCGGACAAGATAGAAAAATGTATAGGCAATTACCTGGCAGACGGTCAAACACGCCGTTGCGTGGAGGAAAACACCCATGAACGTAACCCGCAGATTGGCGGAATGGGCCGCGGGCTGGGACGGCAGCGCGTCAGAGACTGCCCGCCGCTGGGCGCGTGACGCCATATACGACACCATCGCCTGCATTATCGCCGGATCCGGCGATGAAGGCGCGAGCCGGGTGCGCACGGTCGTCTCCGGCTGGGGAAGCGGGCTGGCAACAATCGCGGGGTCCACTGATCCCGCGCCGGCCCCCTGGGCAGCGCTCGCCAACGGCGCCGCGGCGCATGCGCTCGACTATGACGATAACATTCATTACGCCATGACACATCCATCCGCGGTGATCCTGCCGGCCTTGCTGGCATTGGCCGAGGAAACCAACGCGAGTGGCCGCGACGTGATTACCGCGTGGCTGGTCGGGATCGAGGTCCAGGTCGCCGTGGGTCACGGCGTAAACCGGCTGCATTACGATAATGGCTGGCACTCCACGTCCACTGTCGGCACCATCGGCGCGGCTGCGGCGTGCGCACGGCTTCTCGGGTTGAACGAGACGACGATGGTCGATGCCATCAGCATCGGGGTCAGCATGGCATCCGGCACGAAAGTGCAATTTGGTACGATGGCAAAGCCGTTCCACGCCGGGATGGGAGCCAAGAACGCCGTCATGGCGGCACGGTTTGCCGAAGGCGGCCTGACCGCCGCACCGGAGCCGCTGGATGCCGAATACGGATTCCGTAGCCTTTATGTCGGCCCGGACTCGCGCGGTTGGGACGGTGTGCTCGACGATCTCGGCCATCCGCTCGCCGCCGAGAAATACGGGCTGGAGCCAAAGTGCTATCCGTGCTGCGCCGGGGCGCATCGCGCCCTGGATGGGCTGCTGGACTTGCAGGCGGAGCACAGGTTCGCCGCCGAAGATGTCGCCGAGATTGTCACTCTGGTGGGCTGGGGAAATGCCAGCAGCCTGCTGTATCCAAATCCCGTTCAGGAGATGGAAGCGCGGTTCAGCATGCAGTATTGCATCGCCGCCGCCTTGCTGAACGGGCATCTGCGACTGTCCGACTTCACGTTGGCAGCCATCCAACGGCCGGAGGTGCGCCGGCTGCTTCCCTTGATTCAGATGACGACGCACCCGCGTACGGATGCGGAAGCGCCGGCTGCCCGCAAGCCGGCGGAGATTACTGTGCGACTGAAGGACCGGCGGACGCTGCACGCCAGCGTTCAGCACGCACGCGGGACGATGTTCCGGCCGTTCGAACGGGCAGAGCTGGATCAGAAGTTCCACGACTGCGCGGCAGGGCTGATGCCACCAGCAGCGTATGCCGCAGTAGGCGGGCAACTCGCGGAATTCGAACACCTGCCAAGCATCCGGGGGCTGATGCGGCACTTGCGCTTCGCCGCCGGGTCCGATCGCGGGGAACGGTTTGCTCGTCGGCCCTACGCCATGGGTCCGGGGTGACGTGCAGGCAGGGGTCTATCCCTTGAGACCCGTCAGCGCCATGTTCTCAATGATTCGTCGCCGCAGCAGCAGGAACACGATCAACATCGGCAGCGTGCTCAGAGTGGAACCGGCCATCAGCTTGCCGTAGTCGGTGCTGAAGCGGAACTGGAAGGCGGTCAACCCGACCTCCGTGTTGAACAGCAACTGGTTGTTCGCCACCAGCAGTACCCAGATAAAGGCGCCCCAGGCCTGGATGAAGGCGAAGATGCCAACAGCGCTCATCGCATTGCCCGACAGCGGCACAAGCACACGCCGGAACGTCCACCATTCGGACGCGCCATCGACCCGCGCCGCCTCCATCAGCTCGTCGGGAATGGCCGAGGCGACGTGCTGGCGCATGAGGAAAATGCCAAAGCTCATTACCAGTGTGGGCAGGATGATCGCCTGGTAGGTGTTGATCCAATGCATACGCACCAGCTCGATATAGAGCGGGATCATATAGGCTTCGAACGGCACGATCGCGGTCGCCAGGACCAGCATGAACAGCACCGACCGTCCCGGGAAGCGGTATTTGGCAAACACCGCCCCGGCGATCATGGAGGTGATCACGCAACTGACCGTAGAGACAAGTGCGATGAACATGCTGTTGCCGAAGAAACGCAGGAACGGTGCCGCCTGAAACAACCCGGTATAGTTCGACAGAGTCGGCATCTTCGGCAGCAGGTGTGGCGGCCAGACCGCGATCTCGCCCGGCAGCTTGAACGAGGTCGCCAGCATCCACAACATCGGCAGCAGCATGAACACGGCACCGAGGCTCAGCACGACATGGATCAGAACCGCTCCGATCCGCACGCGCAGGCGCCGCCGTCGCTGGCCGGGTCTCATGCCGTCTCCCGATCGCGGAAGGCACGGAACTGGATCAGCGTCACGCCCAGCACGATGAACGTCAACGTCACGGCCTCGGCCGATGCATAGCCCATCCGGAAATACTGGAACGCATTCTGGTATATGTCATAAACCAACACACGTACCGCCTGTCCTGGCGCCGCCTGTGACCCGAGCGTCATGACGTATACCTGAGTGAATACCGTGTAGGAGTTGATGGTCGCGGTCACCAGCACATACAGCAGGATCGGGCGCAGCAGCGGCAGGGTCACGCGCCAGAATTTCTGCATTTCGGTTGCGCCGTCCAGGCTAGCCGCTTCCAGGTAGGAACCAGGGATATTGCGGATGCCGACCAGGAAGATCACCAAGTTATATCCCAGCACCTTCCATACGCCCATAATGATCAGAGCCCACAGGGCGATATGCACATCGGTCAGCCAGGCAACGGGCGGGATGCCAACCAGTGACAGCGCGTAATTCAGGATGCCATAATTGTAGTCGTAGATCCATTTCCAGGCGATCGCCATCGGCACCACGGGCGTGATGACCGGCAGAAAGTAGATGGTCTGGTAGATCACCGATGTCCGCCCCCGACGCGCGAGCAGCACCGCCAGCGGTAGCGCGATCGCGGTGCTCAGCAGCACAGTCGCCACCGAATAGACGGTGGTGTTCCAGATCGCGATGTGGAAATTGTCGTCGCCGAACATCCGCACGTAATTGGCGATGCCCACGAAGGGCCGGACGTGGGAAATCAGCCGCCAGTCATAGAAACTGAGCTGCACGCTACGGCCGATCGGCACGATGCGCACATAGGCATAGATCGCCATGACCGGGAGCAGCATGGCGTAGCACCACACCCACATCCGCGTGCGTCGGCCGATCAGCGTCATGGCGGTTCAGCCGTACAGGTTCGCGTCCTTCAGTATCTTGTCGGTCTGCTGCGCCATGTCGTGAACCCGTGCAGCTATCGCCTGCGGATTTCCTTTAAGCGACGGATCGACATACGCCTCGCTCAGCCGGTCGGCCAGCCGGCTTTCGACCTCATCGAACGCCGTCAGGACCGGTTCGACATAGAATTTCACGTCGGACGGCGGCGACACGAAGGCTTCGAACTGCGGGGTCTTTTCGATCAGCGGCTTCCAGTCGATGTCCTTGCGCGGCGACAGCCATCCAGTCATCTCGGTCAGCCGCAGCCCGTTCTGGGCGTTGGTGAGGAACTTCACGAAATCCCATGCCGCCGCCTTGTTCTGGCTCTGGCCGTTCACATACACGCCCCACGGTTGCAGCAGCATCATGCGCGGCATGCCGGCCTTCCAGGCGGGTATCGGTGCCACGCCATAGTCGCAGCTTCGGGTTCTTCGACTGAATCTCGCCGATCACCCAGGATTCGCGGAACAGCATCGCGGTGGCGCCGGAGGCGAAGGCATCCGCGTCGTGCGGCACCTTGGGATCGTCGATGTGCCAGGTCTGCACGGCATCGACATAGAAGGTCAGCGCGTCGCGGCCGGCCTGGTTGTCGTATCCGTTGTGCCATTTGCCGGCGGGTGTTTTTTCGATCAGCGAGCCGCCGGCTGCTTCCAGCAGGTAGCGGAATTTCTCACCGATGCCGCTGCCCTGGCCGGACAGACGCAGGCTGATGCCGCTGCGCGTCATGCGCCCCTGGCTATCGAACTTCACCAGCTTCCTGGCGTCTTCGATCAATTCGGGAAATGTGGCGGGTGGACCGGCCAGGCCGGCTTCCTGGAAAAAGGTCTTGTTCCAATACATGCAGGCGCGGCTGCCTTCCAGGAACGGCAGCCCATATGTCTTGCCAGTCGAGCGTAAAGAAATCGACGATGGACATATCCCACGCACCCGATTTCAGATAAGCATCGATATCCGGCGGGTTGGGATCGATCAGGCCGTTATCGATGAAATTGACACTGATATTGGTGCCGATGTCGTAGACGTCCGGACCAGTGCCGGTCGGCACCGCCGCGGTCAGTTTCTGTTCGGCTTCGCGCAAGGACGTGCTGAAGAAATCGAAGCTGACGCCCGGATGGGTCTTGGCGTAGTCCGCGGCCACTGCCTGGTACAACGGCTGGACCTCGGGATAGCCGGTCCAGACCGTCAGCTTGGTGTCGGCGCGCGCCGGGCGGGCACCAGCCACCGCCGCCGCACCTGCCAAGGCAATTGCCTGCCGCCGGCTTAACTTTGTTTCCGACATGATGACCCCTCGCGCTGCTTTTTGTTCTGGATCAAGCTTCACATGTGTTGCCGTGCGGTGTCCAGAACGACCGGTTGAGGTCGATCCTGTTGCCGCCTTAGTCTCCGCCTCGAACCGGGCCGAGTGAGCCCCGATCTGGCTTTGGGGGAGCATCGATGCGCAGCTTTTCGATCCGCGTGGCCCTACTAAGCGGCGCCCTGTTGTGGCCGCTTGCTGCACCGTCCCTCGCAACCGCGCAGAAGGCGTCCACGGACCTCTCCGACATCGTCGCGCCGTTGCTGGCAGAGGTTGTCAACGTCACAACTGTCCGGATTACACCGACGCCGCACGGCTTGCACCGCGAAGTATTTGCCGGATCGGGGTTCATCATCGATCCGTCCGGCCTGATCGTAACCAACAACCACGTGGCGGATGGAGCCGTCGAGATTACGGTCACCCTGCACGACAACACGATCCTGCCGGCCACATTGCTGGGTCAGGACGAGCTGACGGACCTGGCGGTGCTGAAAGTAAAATCAGAAGTACCGCTGCCGGCCGCCCAGTTCGGCGATAGCGAAAAGCTGCGCGTCGGCCAGCCTGTGATCGCAATCGGCAATCCCTACGCGATCGGCACATCGGTCAGCGCGGGTATCGTCAGCGCGCTCGGCCGCGACATGCGGGAAAGCCCATACGATGACTATATCCAAACGGACGCCGCCATCAATCACGGCAATTCCGGGGGGCCGCTGTTCGATCTTCAGGGACAGGTAATCGGTGTCAACTCGGTGGTGTTCTCGCCGAGTGAGCAGGGTGGATCGATCGGCCTGGGCTTCGCCGTCCCCTCGAACGAGGCACGGTTCGTCGCCACCCAGCTTTCCCAACAAGGTTTTGTTCGGCGCGGTTGGCTCGGTGCCCGCATCCAAAACGTGACCCCGGCGATGGCCGACGCGCTCGGGCTGCCGCGCGCCGAGGGGGCGATCGTGGTTGCCGTGATCGCCGGCAGCCCAGCCGCCAAGGCCGGACTGCAGGCTGAGGATGTGATCCTGACGTTCGATGGGCGTGCGATGACCGACTTCCGCATGCTCTCGCGGGCAGTCGCGACGCGGGAGATCGGCACTTCGGTACCGTTGACGGTCTGGCGCGACGGGAACAGATCGAACATGATCGTCAGCGTCTCCGAGCGGCCAGGCGATCACCCACGCCCGACGGTACCGGCCCCGGCAGGCCCGGTCGTCGCGGCGGACGATGCAACTCTCGGCCTTACGCTCATGCCGCTGAGCCGCGCATTCCGGGCCAAATTCAGGCTGGACGACGCACAAACAGGGGTTGTGGTGAGCGGGGTTGAGCCTGACAGCGCTGCCGCCGATCAAGGGCTCCGGGCCGGCGACCTGATCGTGCGCGTCGGCCAGCAGTTGGTCACCGCTCCTGCCGAGATAAGCAAAGATATAGCCGCCGCCCGGGAAGGGCTTCACGGACACGTGTTGATGCTTGTCCAGGGGCAGGATGGAATGCGCTGGGTCGCGCTGCGGCTGCGAACCGGGGCATAGAAAACAGCCGGGGCCCTTAGAGCGCCCGGCTGTTTCTTTCACGTCAGAGAGTGTTCAGACGTAGGTTCAGGGGCAGGGACGTGCCTGGGCAAGCTGCTGGGAAGCCCCGCCGTTTCCGCCACCGGCCTCGGCGAGCTGCTGAGAGGCGCCGCCGTTACCGCCACCGCCACCCTCGGCGAGACGAGTGCCAGCCCCGCCGTTGCCGCCACCGCCGCCTTCAGCAAGCTGCTGGGAAGCGCCGCCGTTGCCGCCACCGCCGCCTTCGGCAAGCTGCTGGGAAGCGCCGCCGTTACCGCCGCCGCCGCCTTCAGCAAGCTGTTGGGAAGCCCCGCCGTTGCCGCCACCACCGCCTTCGGCAAGCTGCTGGGAAGCCCCGCCGTTGCCGCCACCGCCGCCTTCAGCAAGACGGGTGCCAGCCCCGCCGTTGCCGCCGCCGCCGCCTTCCGCAAGCTGCTGGGAAGCCCCGCCGTTGCCACCGCCGCCGCCCTCGGCAAGCTGCTGGGAAGCGCCGCCATCGCCGCCGCCGGCTTCGGCCAGCAACGCACGATTACAGTCGGTCGATTTGGTCTGCGCGAAAGCAGTACCACCAGTGATGGTAAGGCCTATCGCCAGGAGGGCAGACGCAGCTAACGTTGCGTTTCGCATCCTTTCGGCTCCTCTTTTCTATTCGAGCAGGTCAGCCCCCCGCTCATAGGCATTCTTAAGGTCCAGTCATCTCGTCAGTGACCTGGCCGCCAGAATATGGTCATCGTGCAACCGTCTGCACGCTTTTTTCCGTGCGACCGCCCCGCATTCCCGCCATGCAAGCGAGCCGATGCCCCGGCGACGGCCGCTGTGCGGCAGGAAAGCGATCGGTCGTAGTCTCAACGACAGTTGGATCATGAGCTTCATACCGTCCAGGATAAGCACCCTTCCTGCCTGTCAGATCTCGACGACATTGCCGCGAGAGCCGGGCTGTAAAACCTGCGCATGGTAGTAGCCAGCGCCACCGCCATTTGCCGACGCGGCTGTGTGAGCCGCCGGAAGCACCGGTATTGTCACGCCGGCCACGATGCCCAGAACTCCAAACAGCACTGTCAGAACTTTAGTCATCGTGGCCTCCGAAACCGGTTTGGTCCGTTCGTCGCCAAGAGATATCGGCGGAAACGTCGCCAGAGTCGTTGAACCTCGTCACAGTCAAACTATGATACTTTGCACAGGCGAACGGTGACCTCGGTCACCTAAATGGGCTGGGCTGGCAGGACCCAGCCATCCAGAATCCGCAGGTCGACGCGCTCACCCTGGGCTGGCGGTTCGCCATGATGAACCACATCCAATCCGTCCGACACGACATTGCCCACCCCGACGTGGACCAACCATTGGCTGCCCTGGTACCCGCACGTCGATTACGTATCCCGACAGCAAATCCGATTGTCCCGCCGGGGAAATGGCAAGCTCATGCGCACGCACCGCCAGTGTGGCCGGACCGGGTGGATGGCCGGACGGGGCCCGTACCATGCAGGCGCATCGACCCACGCGGACGTTCGCCCTGCCTCCGCTTGCAGATGCAACCATGATTGCCGGCAACAACCTCGCGTTGCCGACGAACCGGGCAGCCTCCGCGTTGGCGGGGCGCTCATAGATGTTGCGAGGTGTGTCACACTGCAGAATGCGTCCGTCCGCCATCAGCGCGATACGGTCTGCCAGGGCGAGTGCCTCGTTCTGGTCGTGGGTGACATAGAGAAACGTCGATCCCAGCGCCGCACGCATGGCGGTGAACTCGGTTTGCATGGCACCGCGCAGCGATGGGTCGAGATTGGCCAGCGGCTCATCGAGCAACACCGTCCCCGCCGACCTGGCCAGACACCGCGCCAGAGCAACACGCTGGCGCTGGCCGCCCGACAGCGCGGCGGGACGACGGTCGCCATATTGCTCCAGTCCGACCTGCCGGAGAGCCTGCATCACCGCGTGGCGGCGCCCGGCCCTGTCGAACCCGCGCTGTCCCAGCGCGAATCCCACATTGCCGGCAACCGACATATGCGGCCACAGCGCATATGACTGGAACACGATCGCGATATCACGATCTTCTGGCGGAATGAAACTGTCCGGCGACGCGACCATCATCTCGCCGATCCGCACGCTGCCCGCATGCGGGCGGTGAAATCCGGCCACCACGCGCAGCAGCGTGGTTTTGCCGCATCCGGACGGACCAAGGACCACCAGGAACTCCCCGGGTGCGACACGCAGGTCGACGCCATCCAGCGCGCGCACGTCGCCGAAGCGGCATGCGACGCCGGACAATTCGATGCTCACCCCGACCACGGCAGCACCCGCCGCGCCGACGCGGGCAGCAGCGCCGTCAATCCGGCAATCAGGAAGAGGAACATCAAACACAGCACGGAGACGGCGGCGGCCTCGGCAATATTCCCGCCTTCGTTCAGCGAAAAGACCAGCACCCCTACGGTCTCATGCCCCGGCGACCAAAGCAGCGCCGAGACGGTCAGTTCCCCGAATGCAGTCAGCAGGACGAGTATTCCCGCCGCCGCGGCGCCGGGGCCGAGCAACGGAACCGTGATGGCGAACAATCGGCGGAAGAATCGCGCACCCTGCGCACGGGCGGCCTCGTCCATGACCGGATCGATGCGTGCAAGGGCTGCCTGGACCGGCCGCACCGCCAACGGCAGGAAGCGCGGAATGTAGGCGAGCAGCATGATCCAGGGCGTCCCGTACAGCGACAACCGCAGCACCGGCAGCGGCCGCGAATAGAGCAGGATCATCCCGATTGCCAGCACGATGCCCGGCAGCGCGTACGGCGCGTCGATGATCGGATCCAACGATCCGATCAACCGGCGCAACCAGTCGCGATCCCCCCAGGAACGCAGCAGCGCAGCCGGGACCGCCACGGCGACACCGCTCACCGCCGCCGCACCTGCCAGCCAGGCCGAGGTGATGAAGGCTCGCCAGGTCTCAGCCGTGCGCAGCACGGTGACGTAATGGTCGAACGTCGCGGTGGCGGGCCGGAGCGGGACGCCATACGCGCGCGATACGGATGTGGCGACGAGGGAGGCCAGCGGCAGCACCATTACCGCGGCCGACACCGCCACCAGCCCCAGTGTTACCGGCGCGCGCCAGGCGCCAAGCTCGATCCGGGAGGTGCCGCCCGCCGCGCCGCCGATCGTGGCGGCATCGACGCGACGGGCGGCCCATCCGGTCACCAGTGCCGCAGCCGCAGACAACATCGCCAAGCCGAGAGCCAGAGCGGCCGCATCCGGCAGCATGGCCGGGCCGAAGCCGGTCAGGCGCTGATAGATCAGCACGGCCAATGTTGGATACCGCGCGGGAATCCCGATCATTGCCGGGACGCCGAAGCTGCCGAGGCAGGCGACCACGGAAAGGCCGAACCCGGTGATCAGGCTGGGATTGGCGAGCGGCAGCACAATCCGCCACAGCACGCGCATCCGGCGGGCGCCGCCGGCCCGGGCGGCCTCAATCAGTTCGCCTGGTATTCCAGCCATGGCGGCACGTGCCGCCAGGAATACGATCGGCATGTGCTCCACGCCCAGCAACAGTGCGATGCCCCACCCCGAATACAGCGCATCATCGGCACCGCCGAACCAGCCCGGCAACGGTCCCCCCGGTGACAGCATCTGCATCCAGGCCAACGCGATGATCTGCGCCGGGATCAGCAGCGGCAGCAGGGCCGCGATCGACAGCAGCCGGCGCGCGCCGGCATCCGTCAGCGCAACCACGCAGGCGTATGCGCCGCCCAATGCCAGCGCCACCACCGCCCCGCCGAGGCTGGTAACCACGGATCGCAGGAGCGCCCAAATCACCGAAGACGACGCGAACACGTCGCCTGAGGTCCAAACCGCAGCCGCAGCGAGCCGCAGCTGCGGCAGCAGACTGAGCCACGCCACGACGACCGCCAAGGCCACGCCAAGGAACGCTTCGGCCGCCGGCGTTCGCCGGGATAAACGCCCGATGATCAACCGCCGAAATCATCCGTGAAGCGGAGCAAATCGGATTGCGCCTGCCGCAGAATGTCGCTGATCGGGGGCGCGAGAATGTGGATCTGGTCACGCGGCGGGAAGCCTGCGGGGGGCGGCACGTCGGCCCGCATCGGCAGATAGCCCTGCGATGCCGCGAAACGCTGGCCGGTTTCGGACAGCAGGAAATCGACGAACGCCTTCGCGGCCGGGACGTTATGCGCGGTCGCCAGGATCGCCACCGGCTCGGTCACCACGGTCACGCCACCACGCGGGAACACGAAATCGATCGGCGAGCCGGCCCGTTTCGCGTTCAGCGCCATGAAATCCACCAGCACGCCATATCGGCGCTGGCCGCCGGCCACCTCGGTCAGCACCTGGCCGTTACCCTGCACGGCGATCGCACCGTTCTTCGCCAGCCGGTCGAAATAGGTCAGCCCAGAGTCCCGGCAGCTCTGCCAGCGTGCCCATGAAGATGGCCGCAGCGCCGCTATAGAGCGGACTGGGCAGCACCACCTGGCCATGCGCCGCCAGACCCGACAGGTCGGTCCAGCTTTGCGGGCGAGGCGCCTTCAGGTTGTAAACGATGCCGGTGGTGATGAACTTGGTGCCGAAATACGTACGGTCCACGTCGTAGGCGGCGGCAGGCAGCCCCTCAACCTTCGCATCCGGATAGGGCAGCAGGCGTTTGTCCTGCTTCAACCGCTCCATGCTCATGGCGTCGGCGATCAGCAGCACGTCTGGCCGCGGCGCGCCGGCGGCGAACTCGGCGGCGAGCCGGGTCATGATCTGGGTCGTCCCATCGCGGATGAAAGACACGGTCACATCCGGCGAGGCCTTGCGGAACGCGGCAATGGTGTGTTCGGCATCCGCCGGCGGCTGCGACGTATAGAGCACGAGCTGTCCCGACTGAGCCCGAAGAGCGGCCGGCATGCCCATCATCAGCACCGCGGCAAGCAGGGCTGCAACCACGCGTTTCATTTTCCGCCTCCGGCCGGTCGGCGAGCGATCAAGCCGGGCGAGGCGTGTCTGTCAACCGCCGCCGGGATCGCGAACCGGCTAGCCAGATGTGCTATCCTGGTTTTGCCGGCCGGTTCACTCCATGCAGCGTCGAGGAGGCGTCGCGATATGTTCCAGGCCTACCGAAGCATCGTGCTGGCATTGACCCTCGGCATGCTGGCGGGCTGCGGCACCACACTGGCGGAGCGCCAGGCCAAGCTGGCACCCTTAATCGGACGCCCGGTGAACGACCTGATCCAGCAGCTCGGCGTGCCCAACCGGACGTATGATGCGCAAGGCGTCCGCTACCTGGCCTATGATGAACGGCAGGTCCAGATTCTGCCGGGCGTGCCGGGGCCCGGGCTGTGGGACGGCGGATGGTGGGGCGGCGGTATTCCACCCGAGGTAGTGCAGTGGCAATGCGAGACGACGTTCGCCGTTGCCGGCGGCATCGTCCGATCCTTCAGCTTCCACGGAAATGCGTGCGGGTAAGGCCGCTACCAGCCGCCGAACCAGACGCCCACCCCGTGGACGATGCCAACCGGAAAGAACAGCGCGCCGGCAATCAACAAGGGCCACAGACCAGCCGCCGAGCAGAATACGATCGAGGTCAGCCAGGCGGAATAGCTGAACAGCCCGACGCTAAGGCAGACCGCCGCAGCGAGCGGCGTGATCGGACCGTCTTTTCGAAGCTGCATCTAGCCTGTCGCTCCCTGCCAGCGCCGAGCGCCGCCGTGGAAAGTCCGAAGCGACAGCCTGCCTGTCGATGATAGACCGGCGTTGCCGCGCACGTAAAGAGTTCGCCGGCGTGACGGCCGCTACTGGCGGCGCAGCCACGTGACGGACGCGAACGCGCCGAACCACGAACCGGCCGCGGCAAACAGCACGTAAACGGCGTCCTGCGTGTAACTGATGACTGCGAAGGCGGACAGAAGGTACCAGATGCCGCTCCAGTTCGCGGCCCACACGCGACGACGTGCGGTGACCGCTGCGTTGAACTGCACATAGACCGCATCGGTGACCGCCGTGCACACCAGCACGCCGGCGGCGATGACCGGATCGATCGCGAGATTCATCGGCGGTTCTCCGTGGATGGGTTGCCGGGGGATGCCCGACAGTGATGAGTCCTGCGTTCAGCCTATAGCGCAGCGATCGAGATGCCCGAACGAGCTCACCGCCGCGACCGGGCTCTGGACGTTCGTTCGGGCGAGCGGCGGCCGATGGCCGCTGTGAGCCAGTGGGCGCTGAGCCGCGGGCTAACGTGCATACCTATTGCGTGGACGCGGCAGACCGAGATTGTCGCGTAGCGTGGGCCCCTCGTATTCGCTGCGGAACAAGCCACGCTCCCGCAACTCGGGAATGACCATCTCGATGAAATCGCCCAGACCGCCGGGCAGATACGATGGCTGGACCAGAAATCCGTCGACCCCATAGTTGAGGAACCACTCCGCCATCTGGTCGGCGATCTGCGCACCGGTGCCCTTCACCGTGCGCTGCCCCCGCGCGCCGGCAAAACGCTGATATAGCTGGCGGATGGTAAGGTTCTCGGTTTTCGCCCAGTTGAGCACGTTGCGGAACGAGGTCGTACTGCCCTTCGGTACCACGCTGAACACCGCCTCCGGCAGCGGACCGTCCAGGTCGTAGGGCCGCAGGTCGAAGCCCGCCAAGGCATTGGATAGCAGTTCCAGCCCGACATCGGGATGAATCAGCGATTGCAGATACTGGTGCTTTTCTTCTGCCTCCCGCTCGGTGCGGCCTACGATCGGGTTCAGACCGGGCATGATCTTAAGATGGTCAGAGGACCGCCCGTATTTCGCCATCCGGCCCTTGATATCCTTGTAGAAGGACTGCGCCCCTTCAAGGCTGTGCTGCGGCGTGAAGACCGCCTCGGCCGTGCGGGCGGCCAGCTCGCGTCCCACCTCTGAAGAGCCGGCCTGGAAAATCACCGGATGACCTTGCGGCGGACGTGCCACATTGAGCGGCCCACGCACCGAGAAATGGTCGCCCTTGTGGCCCAAGGTGTGCAGTTTGGCGGGGTCGAAATAGCGCCCTGTGGCACGGTCGCGCAGGAACGCATCGTCCTCCCAGCTGTCCCACAGGCCGAGGACGACCTCGGTGAACTCGAGCGCCCTGTCATAGCGCTCCCCGTGTTCGTAATGCTCCTCCCGCCCAAAATTGAACGCTTCCGACAGGTTCGCCGACGTTACCACGTTCCAGCCGGCGCGGCCGCCGCTGATGTGATCGAGCGAGGCAAACTTGCGGGCGACATTGTACGGTTCGTTGTAGCTTGTGGTTGCCGTTGCAACCAGGCCGATGCGCTCGGTCAGCGCGGCGATCCCGGACAGCAAGGTTATGGGTTCAAAATACGCCATGTATTGCGGCCAGCGGCTGAGCGCCTCCAGATTGCCGTCCCTGATCGCCAATGCATCGGCAAGGAACATCAGGTCGAACTTCGCCCGCTCGCTCATCTGCGCCAGCTCGACGTAATGGTGGAAGTTCGTGCCCGCGTCGGCCTGCGCATCTGGATGTAGCCAGGATGCGACATGATGCCCGGTGGGATGAAAGAATGCGGCCAGCTTCATCTGGCCGCGCACGGAGCCTGATAGCACGGACGCCTGCCCTCCTTAGCCCGCGAGCTGCCATTCCTTGAAGCGTTGGAAGGTCTTGTCGAGATTGGCAGCCCACCACGCATCGTCCTTGATGAACACCTTGTTCCGCAATGCCGGATTTGTCGGCAGGATATCTCTGATGCTTTTGGGTAACTCGGAGAGCTCCGCGGTGTTGGGGATGGCATACGCGGTGGCGGTCATGTACGCTACGCCGCCGGGAACGTCGTTCAGCATGAAAGCGAGGAACTGGAACGCCTCTTGCTTGTTGGCGGATGCGCTGCTGACGCAATAGTAGTTTCCGCTCACGCCAGCATAGTCGGGCGTGAAACCGAGATTCGCACCAGCCTTGTTCGCCAGCAGCACACGCCCATCGAACGCCGAGGCCAGGGTAACCGCACCCGAGGTCAATTGCTGAATTGGCTCCTGGTTGGTGTTGTACCAGATGATGTTCTGCCTCCCGAGCTTGTCCAGGCTTTTCAGCGCACGCTCCACGTCGAGCGGAAACAGCTTGTCGATCGGAACGCCGTCGGCGAGCAGTGCCAGTTCCAGCGTGCTGCCGTCGGATATGTTCGCATCCATCGACCGCTTGCCGGGATAGCGCTTCGTGTCCCAGAACTCCGCCCACGTCTTCGGCGCCTGATCGTCGGGGATCCGGTTCCGGTCCCAGCACATGACGAACAGGTAAAGCGAGAACTTGATCCCGTATTCCTGCTTGTACTCAGGCGGGACGTTCGCGGTATCGATGATGCTGTAATCGTACGGAACGATCAGCTTTTCCTTGATCGCAGCAACATACTCTGCCCCGGTAAGGTTGATCATGTCCCACTGCGCCGGTCCACCTGAAACCGTTTGCAGCTTTGCCAAGGCGAGAGAGGCGCCCGAGCCGAAATTCACCTTGATGCCGGTCTTCTTCTCGAACGGCTGGGCGAAGTCGGCGGTGAGATAGTTATTCAGCGCCCCGCCATAACCGGCGACGTTCAGGGTCTTGCCCTGCGCAGATGCCGGCCGTCCGAATGTCGACATTGCGGCAGCCGCCACGCCCGCTAGTCCGACCCCTTGCAACAGGCTCCGGCGATTGATCGTTAGTTCCATCACACGACTCCTTTGCTTGTGCGATTCTGCAATTCCGGCACGGCGCCAGCAGACTTGCCGGCGAGTAGCTGCGCATCATCGAAATTCCACCCGAGACGAATCCTGGCACCGGAGGTGGGGCAGAATGTCGGCGCCACATCGGTCGTGCTGACCGCGAGCGATTGTCCCAGGGACCGAACGACCGAGCGCGCGTGCCGACCCAGGAAGGTATGTCCGGTGAGCACGCCCTCGGTGACCTGCTCGGCCGACTGCGCAGTCTCAAGGAACCGGATGCGCTCAGGGCGCAACGACACCAGCCCAGCTTCGCCCGGCTCCGGAGGATTGACGCCAGGCGGCAGCCGCGCGCGGCCCAGCACGCCGCCATGAAACCGCACCACGGCCTGGTCGCTGTCCACACCCTCCAGCGTGACCGGAAGCAGGTTCGTCTCGCCCAGAAAGCTGGCCACGAACGCCGTGCCGGGATGCAGATAGACCTCGGCGGGAGAGCCGATCTGCACAATCTCTCCGTCCCGCATCACCGCGATGCGGTCCGACATCGTCATTGCTTCGTCCTGGTCATGGGTGACGAACAGGACGGAGATGCCGACGCGTCGCTGGATCTCTTTTATTTCCGTCTGCAACTGCTCACGCAGCCGGCGATCCAGCGCGCCGAGCGGTTCGTCCAGAAGCAGTGCGTCAGGCTGGAACACAAGAGCGCGGGCCAGCGCCACGCGCTGCTGCTGGCCGCCCGACAATTCGCGCGGGCGGCGCGCGGCGAACCCGGCCAGACCGACCCGGTCCAGCATGTCCATCGCCCGCCGGCGCCGCTGCACGCCCCGCACCCGTCGCATCCGCAGCGAGAACTCGACGTTCTCCAGCACGCTCATGTGCGGGAAGAGCGCGTAACCCTGGAAGACCACGCCGAAATTGCGCCGCTCGGGCGGCAGGTCCACCACGTCCTTGCCGTCCACGCGGATCTCGCCCTCGGTCGGCTGTTCGAACCCCGCAACCATCATCAACGTCGAAGTCTTGCCCGAGCCGCTCGGGCCCAGCAGGGTCAGAAACTCCCCTGGGTTCAACATGAAGGTGACGTCGCGAACGACGTAGGTTCCGGGTGAGTACGCCTTCCACACGTGATGCACGTCCAGCTGGCGGCCGGAGGTCCGTGGATGCAGGACGTCAAGTTCGGTCGAGGCATCCATCAGCGCGCACCGCGTCGGGATGCGAGCAGGCCCTGGGCGATCAGCGAAAGTGTCGCCAGCAGGATGAACAATGAGGCGCTGGCCGCGATCTTCGGAGTCAGCTCGAACTGGATTGCGGTGAACATCCGCACCGGCAACGTGACCGTGCCCGGCCCCTGCAGGAAGAATGCGACCACCACCTCGTCGAACGAAACGGCGAACCCTAGTACGGCGCCACTGAGTACCCCGGGCCGGATCGCCGGCCAATAGATATGCCGAAGCACGTTCGGCCAGCGCGCGCCGAGGCTGCGCGCCGAACGGACCAGCGCCGGATTGAGCCCCGCGGTCAGGCTGGTCTGGACCGAGATGAAGACATAGGGCGTGACCAGAACGCTATGCACCAGACCGATCGCAACCCAGCTTCCAACCATGTGCAGCCGCGCAAACAGCAGGTATTCGCCTAATGCAAGCACGACCAGCGGAATGATGATCGGCACCAGCAAGGCGCCGGTGACCATTCCCTTGCCGCGGAAATGCCTGCCATGAAGGCCGATGGCGGCGGCGCTTCCGGCCATGCAGCCCAGCACGACGGCGAAAGCCGACACCTGAAACGACAGCACCGTGGAATGCACCCATTGCGGGTCGGACAGGTAATCGGCGAACGAATGCAGCGAGAATCCCTGCGGCGGAAACTGGATAAGTTGGCCCTTGGTGAGTGCCATCGGGATGATGATCAGCGACGGCAGGAGCAGGAAAGCCAGTATTGGCATGCTGGCAAAGAAGAGCATGTTTGCCCCGCTGCGCTCAGGCCGCCCCATGCATGCCCTCCTTGGGCAGGAGTTGCTGCAGGAAGATGAGCGGCAGGATTGCCAGCAGGATCAATATCGCCAAAGCCGAAGCGGAGCCGAAATCCACAGTGGTGTGCACGTAATAGTCGACGAGATTCGCCACCATCATGTCGGATGGCGCACCGAGAATGACCGGGGTGATAAAAAAGCCGCAGGAGATGATGAAGACCAGCAGGGCGGCGCCGCTGATCCCGGATAGGGTCAGCGGCAGGATGATACGCCGCAGCACCTGCCGCCTGGGGGCACCGAGGCTCCGCGCGGCCTGCTCCATACGCCGGATCGATCCCTTGCATCGACGTGTAGATCGGAAACACGGCATAGGGCAGCACGTAGTGCACCATGCCGATGATCACCGCCAGGCGGTTGTGCAGCAAGGTGATCGGAGCGCTGGTAATCCCCAGCACCTGCAGCAGGTCATTGATGGCGCCGTTGTCCTGCAGCAGCGATGCCCAGGCGAAATTCTTGATCAGGACGCCGGTCCAGAACGGCAGCAGGATCACGGCGAGCAGCGCGATGCGCCGGCGCGGCGCGGCCCGCCACAACGCCGCCGCCACCACATATCCCAGCAACAGAGCCACCGCCGTCGTGATCACGCTGATAACAAGGGTGTTCCGGACGACCACCACCAGAAGCGGGCTGTGCAGGACAGATCGTAATCGGTTGCGCCGTCCGCCAGGCTGAACCACAGGATCAACGCCAGCGGCACCACGATCAGTCCGCCGTACAGCACGCCGGCGGGCGCCAGCAGCCACGTCTCCCATGGCCGGCGCGACCGGCCGCCAAGTCTATTCATAAGGTGCAAACTGTTCGGTCCGCCATTTCAACGCCGCTGCGAGCCCTTCGGTGCGGCGTATCGAAATCAAACTTGTCGGCCTCGGGCGAGCCGGTCGCGTCCATGATGGCCGATGCTTCGGCGCCATACATGATGGCGTTGCGCAGCCCCATCGTCTCGAACGCCTGGTTGACCGAGCGCTTGTTCCATTTCAGGCAGTCCGGGGAGACGCGCGACATGCGTTTCGCGACCTTCGCAACCTCTTTATGGACGGCGGCTTTCGGGAAGACCTTATCGACCAGCCCCAGCCGGAACGCCTCACTGCTGTCGAAACTGTCGCCGGTGTAGAGAGAGCTGGCGGCAACGCTGGCCGATCAGCCACGGCATGATCATGGTGGCGATGCCGTTGGAGAACCGCGCCTCCACCGCAGCGAAGGTGGATGTGTCGGAGCAGTAGCGGATATCGCAGCACATGGCGAATTCCAGCGCGCCGGCGTAGCAGAACCCGTCGATCAGCGCGATCACCGGCTTCGAGCAGTCCCAGACGGAATAGGTGAACCGGATATCCTTCTGCATGCGGGCGCGCCATTCGGCCAGCGTGCGTTTGGGACGTTCCGCCGAATTCCTTGATGTCGTAGCCGGCCGAAAACGCCCTTCCGCCGGCGCCGGTGACGATCAGGACGCGCACATCGGGATCGGCGTCGGCCGTTGGCGACAGCATCCATGATCTCATCCACCAGCGGCTGGCTCAGGGCGTTATGCCGTTCCGGCCGGTTCAGCGTGATGGTCGCGACGCGATCATCGATTGCGTAGAGAAGAAATTGATAGCTCATGTGATCTCCGAGGAACTTGCGTGAGGTTCGATCAGCAGGTCCACGCCGACCGCGCCGTGCAGGCCGACGATCAGCGGGTTTATTTCCATTGCCGCATAGAACTCGGAATGCGCCGCGGCGGCGCGCGAGAACGCGGCAATCGCGCGGGCGGCAGCGTCGATGTCGCAGCGTGGCCGGCCACGGACCCCGCCGAGCAACGTCGCGGCTTCGGTTTCCTGCAGCATCGCGCGGGCGGTCGCCGCATCGACCGGACCGAGCCGCACGCTGACCTTGCGGCTGACATCGACGAGCACGCCGCCCAGACCGACCAGCACGAAACTGCCAAAGCCCTCGCGGTTCATGACGCCGACGATCAGCTCCACCCCGTCAGGTGCCATTGCCTCAGACCACGATCGTTCCGGTAATCGCCGTGGTTCACGTGGTCTGCTTCAGAGATCGAAGCCAGTGCCTCATACGCTGCTATCACGCCGGTGGAGTCGGCCAGACCCAGCCGGACCAGCCCGAGATCGCTCTTGTGCGGCAGATGCGGTGCAATTCCCTTCATCGCCACCGGGAAGCCCAGCTCCTGCGCCGCCATGACCGCAGCATCTGCACCATCCACGGCGCGTGACGCCACCATCGGTACAGCCTGCGCGGTTCAGCGCGGCGAAGCGTTCGGGCTCGCCGGTGGGCAACCCGATCGGAGCGGCGGGAACACTCGATCCGGGGTGGAGGCGGTGATGCGGTATCGACCAGCCGCGCAATCGCTGTCAAAGCCGGGCGCATGCCGGACAGGTACGGAATGCCGGCGCGGCTGAGGATCGCGCGGACATCGGCGTTCACGCCCGTGCCGGCCGTATTGTTGAAGAACACGAGGCGCTTGTCCGTTTCGGCTGCAACGCATGCCTCAGCCATGATGCAGGCATAGGGCACGTCGCCGCCGCCCTGCCCTGGTGCGTCGATCGAAAAGCCGATGGTCCCGATGGAGGCGTCGTCGAGCAGCGCGTGCAGCACTGTGCGGAACCGCTCCGGATTGAAGCCCAGCCCCCAGGCATCCAGAGGATTTCCGATGCTGGAATACGGGGGAAGCGCCGGACGCAGCCGCGCCAGGGTGTCCGGCGACAGATTTGCGTAGTCGATGCCGAGTTCGGTCGCCCAGATCCGCCATCAACGCCGCCTCGCCGCCCGACAGTGTCAGCGGGTACGAAGTGGCGCGTCGGCGGAGGTGCCCGGTTCGCGGCCAGCAGAGTGGCGGTTTCCAGCATCTCGTCGAGATCGCTCACCGCGAGGATCCCGAGAGCGCGGAAAAACGCCTGATACAGCCGATGCTCGCCGGCGAGGCTGCCGGTATGGGCTTGCACCAAGAGCACGGCCGATCGCGCTACGCCCGAGCTTCAGTGCCACGATGCGCTTGCCACTCGCCAGCGCCGTCTCGGCCGCTTGCGCGAACAAGGCCGGATCGCGGATCGTCTCCAGGAACAGCAGGATGACGCCGACGCGATCATCTGCCGCGATATGCCGCAGGTAATCGGCCACCGTCACCACCGCCTCGTTGCCGGTCGTGACCAGATAGGAGAAGCCTAGCTTGCGTTCGTCCTCGCTGAGGATCAGCGCGACCGAACCGCTTTGCGAAATCACCGCGACCGGTCCCGCCGCGATGGGCGAGAAATAGCGCGGGGTCCACATCGCCTTGCTGTCGAGCACGTTGACCAGGCCAAGATTGTTCGGCCCCGCAACAGCGACATTCCGCTGCCGGGCGATCGTGGTCAGCCGGCGCTGCAGCTCCCTCCCCTCCTCGTCTCCGTCCGCATAGCCGTTGGCATTGACGAAGACCGCCTGAACTGCCGGCATCCGCCGCCTGCTCCAGCAGATACGGCCCGTTCCGTGCGGGCACGCCCAGAAAGGCGGCATCCACCCGCTCCGGCAGAGCCGAAAGTGAGGCATGGCACGGCAGCCCGCAGACTTCGGCATAGCGTGGGTTCACCGGATAGATCGGGCCGGGAAATTTCATCGTGCGCAGGTTGTTGATCACGCGTGAGCCGATCGCATCCGGCCGTTCCGATGCGCCGACGACGGCGATGGAACGCGGGCTGAGCAGCTTGTCCAGATTCGAATGGCTCATGATGCGATCGATCCCGACTTGGGTGCGTGCGGCAGCCGGAAACAGTGCGTTCCGCTCGATCCAGGTCTGCAGGAACTGGCGCAGACGTTCGCTTCGCGGTGCGCGGAACAGGGTCTCCGGCGGGCCTTCTTCGACGATCGCGCCGTGATCGATGAACACCACACGGCTGGCAACCTGCGCGGCAAATCCCATTTCGTGCGTGACGATCACCATTGTCATGCCTTCGGCAACCAGCGCGCGGATGACCTGAAGCACCTCGCCCACGAGTTCTGGATCGAGCGAGGAGGTTGGCTCGTCGAACAGGATCACCGACGGATCAATCGCCAGTGCACGGGCGATGCCCACCCGTTGCTGCTGTCCACCGGAGAGCTGGCCCGTATAGGCGGACAGCTTGTCCGAAAGTCCAACCTTGGCGAGCATGGCGCGCCCGATCCTGCCTGCCTCGTCGCGGCCTTTCCGCTGCACTAGGATCAGCGGCTGCGTCACGTTTTCCAGCACCGTGAGATGCGGCCACAGATTGAACTGCTGAAACACCATGGCGATGCCGCGCCGCAGACGATTGATGCGAGCAGGGGCGTCGGCTGCGCGCCTGCCGTCCGCAGTAATGCGATAGCCGAGCAGTTCCCCATTCACCAGCACCGCGCCATCACCATAATCCTCCAGAAAGTTCAGGCACCGCAGCAGAGTGCTTTTTCCCGAACCGGACGGACCGATGACGCACACCACCTCGGACGGATGGATCGCCAGCGAGATCGACTTGAGAACCTGGTGAGTCCCGTACCACTTGGACAGATTGTCCGCAGCAATGATCGGACGCCGATCCGGCCCGTCGTTCATGCGAGACCCATCATATGACGCGACAACCGCCGCTCGGCCGCTTGACCCAGCCACGCCGTCAATTCCACCAGCAACCAGTAGCCGAGCGCCAGCGCCAGATAGGGCTCGACGAAAGCAAACGTCTCCAGCGTCATGCCCGTAACCTGAAACGTCAGCTCGGGGATCGTGATGATGGACAGGATCGCCGTATCCTTGAGAATGATGATGAGCAGGTTGATCGAGGGCGGCACCATCAGCACGAGCGCCTGCGGCATGACGACGTGAACGAGCGTATGCCTGGTCGAATAGCCGAAGGCACGCGCCGCCTGGATCTGTCCTGCGGGCACGCTGGTAAGTCCGGCCCGGAACAGTTCGGCAAAATAGGCTCCGCCGTACAGCCCGAGACCGAGCAGCCCAGCGGCCATCGCGCTCATTGTGATGCCGATCTGCGGGCCGCCATAGTAGAGCAGGAAAAGCTGCACCAGCAAGGGCGTGCCGCGGAACAGTTCCACATAGCAGCGAATCGCGACACGCACACGCCGCGGCCCGAACGTGAGCAGCGTGCCGAGGATTGCGCCGACAACAACGCTGATGGCCGAGCCGGCGATCCATATTTCGATCGTGAGCCCCAGCCCAGAAAGCAACTCCGGGCCGTATTGCACCAGCAGCTGCGGATCAAAGCTCATAGCGCCGGCGTCAGAATGCCGCGGGAGAGGCGCCGTTCCGCGAGCGTTCCGGCCGCCGCCAGAACCAGATTGATCACCAGGTACACCGCAGCAGCGGTCGAATACCAGAAGATCGGCCGCATGTTGCGGGCGACGATATTTTGGGTGACCCGCGTCAGATCGGCCACGCCAACCACAGATACCAGCGATGACGCTTTCAGGATCGAGATCATTTCATTGATCATCGCAGGTGTTGCCGCACGGAGTGCCTGCGGCAGCAGGATGCGCCTCCAGGTCTGCAGATTGCTGTAGCCAAACGCCCTGGCTGCCGCACGTTGTCCAGCCGGAATGACGAGAAATCCGCCCCGCAGGTTCTCGGCCTGATAGGCTGCGGTGCATACCCCCAGGGCGATGGCCGCGGCAAAGAAGGACGGCAGATCCAGCCCGAAGAAGGGCAGCAGATAGTAGGCGACCAGCAACTGAACGAGCAGCGGCACGCCACGGAAGATGCTGACATAGAGCCCGCCCGCCCGACGTGCCCACCAGCTCGCAGACAGCCGTGCGGCGCAGACCGGGGCAGCCAAAGCAAAACCGATGACGATCGCCGCCGCCGACACCGCTATGGTCATGGCCGCGCCGACAAGCACAAGCCACAGGCTGACCGCGGTCGATGTCGTCCCGAGGAAGGCGTTCACACGAAGCCGCCGGCTTCAGTGTGCGGGCGGCGGGACATTCTCATAGGGCAGCGTAATCGGTGTTCCGAACCATTTGATCTGCAGGTCTCTTGATGGCGCCGTCCTTGTCGAATTTCGTGATCTCGGCGTTCACGGCATCGAGCAACGGCACCGAGGCAGGGGTCTTGCGGCAGCACCCAGGCCAGATAGGCGGGCGGCCCGAACGGCGGCAGCACTACCTTGAATTGCGGGTTGTTCTTTTGCAGGTACAACAAATTCGGCAGCGACGTCGCGACGGCGGAAACGCGCCCGGCGGCCAGATCGGCATAGGCATTGGGGCTGCCGATATACACCTTGATCTCCTTGGCGCCGCCAGGAAGGGTCTTGGCGTAATCCTCCAGGGTCTGAAGCTGCTCCGAACCCTTCATGCTTGCCACCACCTTGCCGGCGATGTCGGCCGGCTTGCTGATGGAATTGTCATCGGCACGCTTAACGAGCGCGACGGTCGCGTCGCCGATCGGCAGCGTCATGTAGTAGCGCTCGAGCCGTGCATTGGACCTGGTGGTTCCAGCTACCACCATGTCGAACTTCTTTGCCTCCAGCGCCGGCAAGACGCTGGCCCAGGGAAGATCGACCCAGCTCACTTTCACACCCCAGTCCTTGGCCATCCGATTGATCAGGTCGACGTCGAAACCCACAGGCGTTTCGCCTTCAAGGAATTCGAACGGCGCAAACTGCAATTCGGTGCCGACGACGATCTCGCCGCGCTGCTTGATCTTTGCAAATGTATCCTGCGCTATCGCCGGAGTGTGCAGAACGACGACAGAGACGGCCAGGACACAAAAACTCCAGGCCCATGTGACAGGGTCGAATTGAGTTCGCGACATTTGTTAGCTCCTGCGTCAGACGGCAACATGACGGATGCTGGTAGCGTACTGTGGCGTGGCGCTTCGCGTCCGTGACATAGGCGCCATATTTGTCCCGTGGAACATCATTGAGCTCCGCTCTGCAAAGAAACTACAACAGCATCGGCATCGGGCCAAGGCGAAAGCTGCACTGAGTCCGTGCGCAGATTGCATTCTTCGCCGTACCCGTATCATGGCATGATCTCTCCGCGCTCGATGGTGTAAACACGCTCCACCAGCGAGACGAGCAGGGCGGGATTGGATTCGGTGATCAGGATCGCCGTATCCGGTCGGTGCCGTCGGAGATTCG
This sequence comes from uncultured Pseudomonadota bacterium, assembly GCA_963810715.1. Classification (GTDB taxonomy): domain Bacteria; phylum Pseudomonadota; class Alphaproteobacteria; order Acetobacterales; family Acetobacteraceae; genus DATDIC01. The sequence goes on from CAWEOZ010000014.1 coordinate 169,051, forward strand.
CCAGCGCCTCGGCGTAGCGCCGTGCGACCGCGGGCGCGAGTCCCTGGAACGGCTCGTCCAGCAACAGCAGACGTTCGCCAATCATCAATGCGCGGCCGAGTGCAGCCATCTTCTGTTGGCCGCCGCTCAACACGCCCGCAGGCCGGCGGGCAAGAGGCGCTAATTCCGGCAGCAACGTGCAGATTGCAGCCAGCCGCCGATCGACCTCCACGGCGGCGGCGCCGCACGCCTCGGCTGGAAGCCGCAGGTTCTCGGCAACTGTCAGTGTGGCGATCAGCCGCCGGTCCTCCGGAACGTATCCCGTGCCGTGTCTTGCGCGCCGCGCTGGTTCCCAGGCTTCCACCGGCTTGCCGCCCATCAGAATGCGCCCGCGGCTGGGGATCAGTCCCATCACCGCACGCAGCGTCGTCGTCTTGCCGGCGCCGTTATGGCCGACCAAGCCGACGCTCTGCCCGTTCGGCACGTCCAGGCTGACACGCCGCAACACGCGGGCGCCGGCCAAGGTAACGTCGAGTCCGGACACCGAGAGCGCCGGCGCTTCCCCGTTCACAGCACGCGCGCCTTCACGTCTGGATCCGCCAGCACTTCCTGCGGCGGTCCCACCCGAAGCAGTCGCCCTTCCACCCACACTGCCACCCGGTCGGCGAAGCGCGCGACCACCTCCATGTCGTGCTCCACGAACACCGCGCTCACGTCACGTGCACGAAGTGCGGCGACAAGGCGCGTCATGAGTCCCAGCTTCTCGGCACTGCTGATACCGCTGGTCGGTTCATCGAGAAGCATGATTTGCGGCGACAGCGCCAGCGCCATGGCCACGTCCAGCAGCTTACGGGAACCTTCCGGGATTGCGCGGGCGGGCAATTCCGCCACCAGCTCCAGGTCACACAGCCTGAGCAATCCGGTGACCTCGTCGGCAAATGCGGCGGATGCGAGCGGATGAAACGGACGCCAGAATCCGGGCCGCCCCGCCGACACGGCAAACCGCAGATGATCGAGCACGCTACGCTGCAGAAAAAGTTGGGGGTGCTGGAACGCCCGAGCGATACCGATCCTGGCAATCGCCCGCGGGGTCAATCCAAGGATCGACCGGCCGCCGACCCGGACCTCGCCGCTATCGGGCCGCAAATAGCCGGTGCAGATATTCAGGAATGTACTCTTGCCGGCCCCGTTCTGCCCGATGATGGCAAGGAATTCACCCGCCGACAGGCCGAGGCTCACATCGTCCACGGCGCGGATGCCGCCAAAGCTGAGATTGAGGTGTGTTGCCTCCAGCAGCGCCGCGCCGGTCATCGGATGCGCCCGGGTGGCAACCCGTGCTCCCGCGTTCGCTCGGGCCACAGCGTCGCCGCGCACGTCTCAACCAATCCGGCAAGACCGCCGCGGGCAAATCGGATCACAAGCAGGATGACCGCGCCCAGAAGAATCTCCCAGCTATTGCTGAGATATTGTGCCGCCGAGATGCTGAGCAGCTCGTAGAGCGCCGCCCCCAGGAACGGCCCGAGCATGCCGCGGCCGCCCAGAACCGCGATCACCACGAATTCCGTCGATGTCGTCCAGTACACGGCATCCGGCGCGACATGCCCGACCGCGGTCGCCGAGATCGCGCCGCCGAACCCGGCCAGGAAGCCCGACAATGTGTACGCCTGCAACAATATGCGGTTGGCGGAAATGCCGAGATATTCGACCCGGATCTCGCGGTCTTCGATGGCGCCCAATGCCCAGCCGGCGGGGCTGCGCAGGTAGCGTCGGATAACCGCGCCCAGCAGCAGTGCGCTACCGAGGCTGAGATAGAACAGCCAGCGCCCGAACGCCTGCGGACGAAGTTGCGTGCCGACGATTCCGCTCACGTCCACCCCTAGCCCGTCCGAACCGCCGGTCAGGTTGTACGACTTGAGCAGGATGGAATACGCGACCATGGCCATCGCCAGGTTGAGCATGGCAAAGAACACGCCGCGGTAGCGGACGACGAACAGCCCGGTCAGAACCGCAGTCACCGCGCCAGCACCGGCTCCGGCCAGCAGCAGAACGATACCGAAACGGCCGAAGGACGGCGAAAGAACGGCCACCGTATAGCCGCCGATGCCATAGAACAGGGCGTGCCCGAACGAAATTAGCCCCGCTTCGAGCATCAGGGCGACTGCAAGCCCCGCGAACCCCGCGGACAGCACGATGGTGAACTGGAACGTGTCGCGCGGTAGTATCACCGGCAGTACCGCATAGCAGGCGAGCAGAGCGGCAAGCGACGCTGCGCGGGCCGCTCGCATGTCAGATGCTCCGCTGGTGGACGGGACCGAACAGCCCGCTCGGACGGACCAGCAGCATTAGCAGCATTATCAGGAACGGCGCCACGGTGCTCAGCACCGGCAGGAAGAATACCGCCAGGGAATGGGCGATCCCAATGATGACCGATGCTACGACCGCCCCTTCGATCTGCCCCAGGCCGGCGATGGCAACCACCGCGAACGACAGCACCAACATGTCGGCGCCGATCCCGATGCTCACCCCCACGGTCGGCGACGCCAGCGCCCCGCCAAGCGCGGCAAGCACGGCGCCCAGGGTAAAGCTCAGGACGCGCACCGGCCCGACCCGTATCCCCATTGCCGATGCCATCTCCGCATCGGCGGCAACGGCGATCATCCAGCGTCCGGCCCGGCTGTGCCGCAGAAAGATCCGCAGCGCGAGCAGCACAAGCACGGCGAGCGGCACCAGCAGAAGCTGGTAGTTCGTATGCAGAAGCCCGCCGATCCGCGTCGCCCCCAGCAGCCCGAGAGCACCGCCGGAGTAATAGGGGGAGGTGCCGAACACCAGCTTCTGCGCGTCCTCGAGCATCAGGAATGCGGCGAACGTTGCCAGCAGTTGGAGATTCTCCCGGCGCGTCGCCGGCTCGATGTCGAAGGTCCAGCGCAGCAGCAGGCGCTCCAGCGGCGGGCCGAGCAGGACGCCCACCACCAGCGCGCTCAGGAACAGCCCGGGATAGATGAAATAGTGTGGCAGGCCGATCGCGCCGATCAGCCCCCAGACCCAGGCGGCCATGAAGGCACCGATCGCGTAGAAACTACCATGGGCGGCGTTCAACACCTTCAGCACGCCGAAGATCAGGCTGAGCCCGACGGCGACGAGAAACAGCGTGGCGCCCGAGGTCACTCCGTCAATCGTCGCCGAAACGAACTGCCAGAGCATTCCGGCTGCCGACCCGCTCCTCAGCGCCGCTTACGGAGTGTACTCGCTGGGTGCCGGCAGTTTTGCGAGCGCGGCAGGTGTCAGGCTGCTGACCCATTTCTCCGCGCTCTCTCCCATCGGCGCCATGATCATGTCAGCCGGAAAGGTGATGATCTTGTTGGAAACGGCAAACGGATAGGCCTTGGTGTGCACCGAGACGCCCACCTGCTCGCCATAGGTCGCCTGATGGTCCTCCTGGATCTTCATGTCTCCCTGCATCGTCGGCACCGTCAGCCCGACCAGTGCCTGGGCGACATCCGCGTTGGTCGGCCATGCACCGCCGCTCTTTTTCAGCGCCGCCTGATACCCGTCCCGCAGCGCCAGCAATGCCCGCTGGATGGTGAACGGATAGGGCGAGACGGGATATGAGTTGAAGCGCTGGTGATATTCGCCGATGAATTTCGCCACCTCGGGATTGGCGATCTTGCCGGGATGCATCAGGTAGCCGTGCTCCGCGCCGATCACCACGCCGTCCGGCAACGCGCTCATGCCCTGAATATCGCCCTGTGTGCCGGCCGCCAATGCGACCAGCCCCTGGCCGAACACGCCTTGCGCGACGCCCTGCTGGATCATCGCCACCACATCGCCACCCCACAGGCTGGAATAGAGCAGGCTCGGACGCTCGCCTGACAATCGGGACAGCTCGCTGGTGTAGTCACCGGAGAAAAGCGCCGGAAACAGGGCGGTCCCGAGCTTCACGTCCGGGTTCAGCCGCTGCATTGCCTGAGTGAAGTATTTCCACTCGTCACGGCCGAACGCGTAGTCGGGATTGATACCCGCAATGTCCTTGATAGATGGATACATCTTGGCGATGTAGAGCGCCATTGCCACCGCGTTGGACGATGCCGGCGGAATCGTGCGGAAGATCCACTTGTAGGAGTGGCCTTCGAACAGCGAGTTGGTGTCGCAATCCGAAAGGATCGTCAGCACCGACATCTGCTCCGCCACCGGTGCGACAGCCAGGCAATCGGCGCTCGACGCGTATCCCAGCAACGCAGACACATCGCCGGCCACCGATCGCAGCTCGGCGACGTTCTTGGTCGGGCCGCCCGACTCGTCGATATACTGCACCTGGATCGGCACGCCACCGATTCCACCCGCGTGATTGATCTCATCGATCGTCAGCTTGGCGCCATCTGCGGTCGGGCCGCCGACCACCGCGCCGGAGCTGGAAAAGAAGGTAACGATTGCGATCTTCAGCGCGGCCGGCTTCGTCTCGGCATGGGCAGCAATCGGGCCGAGCGCCATGGCCAGTGCCAGACCGGCAGCGAACCAGATGGTCTTGTTCATGACGTTACCTCCTGTGAATTGCTCATTTTTATCGATGCGAAAACCTGCCGACCTGACGGCACAACCAGCCCTTGAACACCGACCACAGCACGCCGAACAACCGAAGTTCCGGCGCCGAAGCACCATCGCGCGGAAGCTCGATCGCCGGTGGGGTGCCCGGCGTCTCGGCCGCAGCTGCGTCGGGTGGCGCCGAAGGCGCCGACCGCGCCTCCATTGCCGTCGCCAGGTTACGGGCGAACTCGTCGGTCAGCCGCTGGGCCACTCCCTGCACGATGGCGCCCCGGCTGAACTGCGCCAGGGTGCCGGCCAGCGTGAAATCGACCGTGACATCGACCCGCGTTCCCTGATCCTGTTCGGCGAGGCCGAACCGGATATCGGCGCGCGCCCTGGAATTGTTCTTCTGATCGCGTCCCGTGCCGTGGATGACGCCCGACCATGCCGCGTCGTCCATCTGCAACTCCGCGTCACCAGCAAAGGCGGCGGTGATCGGACCTAGCTTGACCCGCATCTGTCCGTGCAGCCGATCTCCGTCGTCCGTCCTGTCCAGCGACGCGCCCGGCATGCAGCCAGCCACGAGGTTCACGTCGTGGAAGACCCGCCACACGTCGGCGCGGGGAAACGGAACGACAAAGCTCTGCGTCAGCTCGGGCATCAGCTACCGTTGTTCCTTGCGGTCATCGAGCACACGCCGAATCGCCTCCACAATGCCCACGTAGCCGGTACACCGGCACAGATTCCCACTCATCTCGAGCCTGATACGGGCGTCGTCCGCGTCGGGCAGACGCCGCACCAGATCCCATGCGGAGATGAGCATCCCCGGTGTGCAGAACCCACATTGCAAACCGTGTGCCGCCGAAAACGCCTCCCGCAACGCAGCGGCGATCTCGTCGTCAGCCAGCCCCTCCACGGTGGTCACCGACCGGCCTTCACAAGCCACGGCATAGGTGATGCAGGAACGGACGGGTTCCCCATCCAGCAGAACCGTGCAGGCGCCACAGACGCCGTGCTCGCAGCCGAGATGAGTTCCGGTCAGCCGCTGCTGTTCGCGCAGGAAATCGGCAAGATGCGTGCGCGGCGTGGTGACGCCGACAATCTTCCTGGAGTTGACGGTCAGGCTGACCTGCCGGGCATTGGATGCCGCGGCGTTCACAGGCCGGCCCTCGTCAGGGCGCGACGAAGCACCACCGCGTGGGTGCGGACCGCGAACGGATCATCACCGAGCGGCGTCGCCGACAACAGCTCCGTGACACGCTCGCTGCGCCCACCGTCGCGGATGAATTGCGGATCGTCGATCACGATGGGGCAGCCGGATGTCGCGCCGATGACACAGCGCTGCACGCCCCGTGCGGGATCGGACAGCACCGCGGCGCTGGCCTGCGCAAACTCCCCCGCCTTGCGGCAGAACTTGCAGTAGCCCCAGCGCGCACCCTCCGACAGCCAGGGCAGCCGCAATTCAACCAGCAACTCGCCGGGCTGGAGCGCTGCCTCGAACGGGCCGAGCATGAACTCCGCCGCGGCCACCGTGCGCTGCCCGGCCTTGCTGGCGAGCAGCAGCTCAGCCCCGAGCGCGACGGTGCAAACGACCCAATCCGCCGAGGGGTCGGCGTGGGCAAGGCTGCCGCCGATCGTCCCGCGATTGCGCACCGCGCGATAGGCGATGCCGCCGGCGATTGCGGCCAGGATTTCGCCGCTACGGTCGGACGCGGCGCCGTCCTCCAGCCGCGCATGGGTTACACAGGCGCCGACCGCGAGAGCCTGCTTCTCGTTGCGCACGGATGTCAGGTCGGGGATCGCGGAGATATCGACGATCAGGTCGGGCTGCGCCAGCCGCAGGTTCAGCATCGGGCCGAGCGACTGCCCGCCCGCCATGGCCCGCACCGCGCAGTCGTCACGCGCCAGCAGATCGAGCGCGGCTTTCAGGTTCGCCGGTCGCTCATACGCGAAATCGACCGGCTTCACCGCATCGCCCCAGCAGCTTCGATTGCTGCCAGGATGCGGCGCGGTGTGATCGGTGCATCCGAAACCGTCGCGTTGAGCGGGCGCAGGGCATCATTGATCGCATTGCAGAGCGCCGCCGCCGGCGCGATCGCCCCGCCTTCGCCAATCCCCTTTATGCCGAATTCGGTGTACGGCGAAGGCGTGTGCATGTGCTGGATGCGGATGTGCGGCACCTCGGTAAATCCGGGCACCAGATAGTCCATGAAGGTAGAGGCCAGCGGCTGCCCCTCATTATCATAGGGCGAGCATTCGTACAGGCCGGTTCCGATGCCCTGCGCGACGCCGCCGCAGATCTGACCCTCCACTACCATTGGGTTGACCATCGTCCCGGCGTCCTCGACGACCAGGTAGTCGAGGATGTCCACCGACCCGAGTTCCGGATCGACCGCCACCACCGCGGCGTGGGTGGCGTAGGAGAACGTGCCGTGGTCGGTTTTCGGCTTGTGGCCGCCCGTGGCCTCCAGCCCGGCCGGATCGACGTCCGCCGGCAGACGCTGCGGGGCGCGGTACCAGGTATGCGCGATCTCAGCGATGGAGATCTCGGCCGTGCCGCTGCGGACGCTGCCGCCCGCCAGCACCGCATCCTCGGGCGACGCCTGTAGAAGATGCGCGCCAATGCGGCGCAGGCGCTGCGCCAGAATCCGGCACGACGTGGCGACCGCGCCGCCCGCCATGACCATGCTGCGCGACCCCCACGTTCCGGTGGAATACGGCGTCAGCGCGGTATCGCCGTGGATCAGCCGGATGCGCTCCAAGGGGATGCCCAGCACTTCGTTGGCGACCTGCGCAAAGGTGGTTTCCATGCCCTGGCCGTGCGACTGCACGCCGACGCGGAGTTCCAACCCGCCGTCCGGCGTGATGCGTGCCTGCGCTTGCTCATGACCGGGAACCATCGGGATGCCCCAGCCGTGGTAGACTGCGGTCCCGTGCGCCCCCTGCTCGCAGTACGTCGCCAGCCCGACGCCGATCAGCCGCCCATCCGGCTCATTCTGACGCTGACGGGCCCGAACCCCCGCCAGATCGATGCCGGCCACCGCGCGGCGCACCGATTCCGGATAGTCGCCACTGTCGAAATGCTTTCCGGTGATATTGTCGAACGGCATTTTCTCGGGCGGCACCAGGTTCTCCACCCGGACCTCCCAGCTTTCCCGTCCGACCGCCCGGGCGATGCCGTCGATAAGCTGCTCAATGACGAAACAAACGTTCGGACGCGCCACCCCGCGATAGGGCACGATCGGCGGCTTGTTGGTGCACACGGAATAGGTGCGGCAGTGATAATGCGAAAACTCATACGGGCCGGGCAGGATGCTGCCGACCTGCGCCGCTTCCAGGCACGCCGAGAACGGATAGACCGAATAGGCGCCAGCATCGACATGCGCGGTGGCCTCCACGCCCAGAAGCCTGCCGCGCTCGTCGGCATAGGCGGTGATCTCGTAATGGTGCTCGCGCGCATTGGCGGCAGCCACCAGGTGTTCCCGCCGGTCCTCGATCCAACGGACGGGCTGATCCAGCCGCATCGCGAGCCAGGCGGCGACGACCTCCTCCGGCTGCAACAGCCCCTTCCAGCCGAAGCCGCCGCCGACATCGGGGGCGATGACGCGAATCATGTCCTGCGGCACGCCAAGACACTCGGACAGCCCGCTGCGGACGATGTGCGGCATCTGCGTCGCCGTCTGCAGCACCAGTTGCTCGGTCTGCCGGTCCCAGCTCGCCACGACGCCCTTGCCTTCCAGCGGCAGAATGCACTGGCGGGCGGTGCGGATCGTGCGGGACACTTTCACCGGCGCAGCCGCCGCAACCGCCGGGAATGGTTTGCCGACGCTCGTTTCCAGAAAGACGTTGTCCTTCCAGTGCTCGTGCACGCGGGATGCGCCGGCGCCGGCAGCGGCCAGCATATCGACGTTCACCGGCAATTCGTCGAGGTCGACCGAGACCAGAGCGGCGATGTCCTCGGCTTCGGCGCGGCTGTCGGCGACGCAGACGGCGATCGGCTCGCCGACGAAACGCACCTTGTCGCTCGCCATCGCCGGCTGTTCGGATATCTTGAACCCTGGCAGGGCGGACGCCGCGCGGATCGGCTTTACGCCGCCCTGCACCAGGTCGGTCCAGGTGAAGACGGCATGCCGCACCGCGTCGGGGATTTCGAACCCGCGCAGGCGCGCATGGGCAACGGGGCTACGGACGAACGCCAGCTCGCGCATGCCCACCAGGGCGATATCGGCAACGAACCGGCCGCGCCCGCGCAGAAGGCGATCGTCCTCCTTGCGACGAACTCTGGCGCCGACGCCGGTGCCCTGCATGGCTCCCCCCGCTGTGCCGATCCCGGACCCCAGCTCGGTCCCGTATCCAGGCGACCGGTCTGAAACTCTGCCGCCGGGTCCCGGGAAGATCAAGTGCCAAGCAGACTGAGGTATTTCATCCTGATAGGATGGACAGGCGGATGTACCATCTTTAGCATCTTAGGAGTTGTTCGGGAATAACCGCGTCCTCTCGTCATTCCCGCGAAAGCGGGGAATCCACGGCCGCCCGCTGGATTCCCGCTTTTCGCGGGAATGACGGTTGATGCGGTTATTTGATGACGAGCCTCTGGAGTCGAAGGGTGGTTTCCCCGGTCGCGCGGCGGAGCGGAATTGAGGACGGCAGCATGACAGCCTACGAGCGGTTGAGGGCGGAGACGACCGAGCGCGACCGCAGCCTGCGAGAGAAGGTCATGTCGCTGGACGAAGCCGCCCGGCTCGTCCAGCCCGGCGCGCATGTCGCACTTGGCGGATGCATGATGTCGCGCACGCCCATGGCGATGCTGTGGGCTCTGGTGCGCGCCGGCCGGCGGGACCTGACCTTCTCGCGCAGCATCGTTTCGTCGGACGGCGATATCATCTTCGCCTCCGGCCTTGGCCGCAAGATCGTCACGAGCTGGTTCAGCCAGGGCATCGTCTGGGGCGTGTCGCGGGTGATGCGCCACTGGGTCGAGACCGGCCGCGCCGAGTTCGAGGAATGGAGCCATATGTCGATGGGCCTGCGCTTCCGCGCCGGCGCGATGGGGCTTCCATTCATGCCGATCCGCTCGATGATGGGATCGGACGTCCATCACCGCGTCAGCGCGCAGACCCATCCGATGACCTGCCCCTTCACTGGCGAGCAACTGGTGCTGGTACCGGCGCTGACGCCCGATGTCGCGCTGATTCACGTGCAGCGCTGCGATCCGTACGGCAATGCCCAGCTCGACGGCTTGCAGTTCATGGACATCGACCTGCCGATGGCGGCGAAGCGGGTGATCGTGACCACCGAGCGGATCGTCTCCAACGAGCAGATCCGCCGCACGCCCGACCAGACCAAGTTCCCGTTCTTCACCGTCGATGCCGTCGTCGAGGTGCCTTACGGCTGCGCGCCACACGAATGCTACGGCCAGTACGAGCCGTTCTTCAAGCACATGGACATGTTCGCCGAGATGACCCGGCAGGATCCCGAACGCGGCAGCCAGGAATACCTGGAGCGCTTCTTCCACGAGCCGGCTTCGTGGAATCACGCGCTGGAACGGATGGGGCTGCACGACCTGCTGACGGCGACGCGTGGCGGCAGGAGCATCCACGATGCCTGAACGCTCCTGCGCCGCTGGCACCTATACCACCGCCGAGCTGCTCGCCGTGATGGCGAGCCGGGCGCTGCGCGACGGGCTGATCGTGTTTGCCGGCGTCGGCACCCCGCTGCTGGCGGCTACGCTGGCGCAGCGCCTGCACGCGCCAGGGCTGACCATCCTGTTCGAAGGCGGCGTGATTGGCCCGTTCATCGTGCCCGGGGAGCTGCCGCCGTCTACCAACGAACAGCGCTGCACCCGCCACGCCAACATGGTGTGCCCAATCACCGACGTTCTGCTGCTGCTGCAGCGCGGCTACGTCGATGTCGGCTTCCTCGGCGGCGCCCAGATCGACCGCTATGGCAATCTCAACAGCTCCTTCATCGGCGATCCCGATCATCCGAAGACCCGGCTTCCCGGAACGGGTGGCGGCAATGATATCGCCAGCCTGTCGCATGTAATGGTGGTGATGAAGCACGAGAAGCGGCGCTTCGTGGAGCAGGTCGAGTTCATCACCAGCCCAGGCTACCTGCGGGGCGGCACCACGCGGCGTGATGCGGGGCTGCTGGTTGGCGGACCTCAGCTAATCATCACCGACCTGGCGGAGCTTGGGTTTCATCCCGAAACCAAGCGGATGCAGATCCAGGCACTGCACCCCGGCGTCAGCATCGAGCAGGTGCAGGCCAATACGGGATTCGTTCTCGACGTAGCCGGCAACGTGCAGGTCACCGACAAGCCGTCCGAGCGCGAGCTGCAAGTGTTGCGGCAGCTCGATCCGGATCGTCTCTACATCGCCTGATCTCCGCTCGTCAAAACCGGCTGTCTCCGCCGCGCGACACGAAAGGACCGCCATGCCCGCCAGGATCGGTATTGCCATGCGCAACTTCACCCGGTTTCCGGAATTACCGGACCCGAAGGCGCTGGTGGAATACGGCGTCTGGGTCGAGGAGCTGGGCTTTGAGTTCGCTGTGGGTGTGGGACCACGTACTTCTCGGCACCGACCCGCATTTCCCGATCGTCGATGCGCTGACGATCCTGACCGCAGTGGCAGCCCGCACGAACAAGATCAGGCTGGGTACTGGCGTGCTCGTGCTGCCGCTCCGCAATCCGCTGCTGCTGGCGAAACAGATCGCGACGCTCGATCTGCTCTCCGACGGCCGCTTTGAACTCGGCGCCGCATCCGGCTGGTACAAGCGCGAGTTCGACGCGGTCGGTGTGCCGTTCAACCAACGCGGCCGGATCATGGACCGCAACCTCGACATCATGATCCGGCTATGGACCGAACCGGCGGTCACGGCCGAGATTCCACCCTACAACATGCGCCAGGCGGTGATGTATCCGAAGCCGCGGTCGAAACCGCACCCCACCTTGCTGATCGGCGGCTACGTCGACGCGGTGCTGAAGCGCGCCGGCCAGAAAAGCGACGGCTGGCTGACGTATTTCTACACGCCCGATTCATTCGTGCGATCGTGGAAGAAGGTCTGCGACTATGCAGGGACGGCGGGCAGGGATCCGTCCGTCCTGCACAGCTGCAACCAGCTTCCCATCATGATTGGTCCGAGCCGGCAGGCGGTGCAGGAGAAGATGATGGAGTGGCTGCACACCGAGTGGGATTTCGCCGGCTGGAGCGAATCGACGCCGACAGCGCCATCATGGGAACGGCCGCCGAATGCGTGGACCAGCTGCGCCAGCACGAGCAGGTGGGTACGCAGCGCATCGTGCTGGTGCCTTATCGGTACGAGCGCGAGCAGATCGCTACGATCGCCGGCGAGATTCTGCCGCATTTCCGGCAGCAGTGATCGAGCCGCACGGCAAGGCGGAGGAAACCGCGTGAGTATCAGGACCACCGAAAACACCGCAGCGCGGACTCTCCAAGCTTACGATCTGCAGGAGGTGCTTTCGCACGCCGCCGCCGACGCGGCATTTGCGGCGATCTCCGCGTGCCCGCTCTATGCGCCGACGCCGCTGCGCCGTCTCGACCGCGTCGCCGCCTCAAGCCGGGTCGGCAATGTGTGGTACAAGGACGAGGCCAGCCGCTTCGGCCTTGGCAGCTTCAAGGCGCTGGGTGGCGCCTTTGCCGTGGCCCGGCTGCTGCAGCGCCGGCTGGCGGAACGCCTCGACCGAGAGGTGGCACTGCCGGAGCTGGTGCAAGGCGGCCTCCGCGAGCACACGCAACAGATCACCGTCACCTGCGCGACGGACGGCAATCACGGGCGCTCCGTGGCCGCCGGTGCGCGCATTTTCGGCTGCCGCTGCGTTATCTTTCTGCATGCCGAGGTCAGTCAGGGGCGAGAGGACGCGATCCGCGCATTTGGCGCCGACATCGTGCGCATCACCGGCAATTACGATGAATCCGTGCTGGCCGCATCGCGAGCAGCCGACCAAAAACGGCTGGGAGGTTGTCTCTGATACGTCCTGGTCCGGCTACGAATCGGTCCCCCGCAGACGTGATGCAGGGCTATACCGTCATGCTGATCGAGACGCTTCGGCAGCTCCACGCATGCGACGCATCGCGGCCCACGCATGTGTTCGTCCAGGGCGGCGTGGGCGGTCTGGCCGCTGCCGTGTGCGCGCATCTGTGGGAGGAGATGGGAACCACAGCGCCGATCACCATCGTGGTTGAGCCGGAGCGCGCGGACTGCCTGTTTCAGTCGGCGCTGGCTGGCCGGCCCACCCCAGCGTCCGGCGATCTCTCCACCGTCATGGCGGGATTGTCGTGTGGCGAAGTCTCCACGGAGGCATGGCGCGTCCTAAGCCGTGGCGCCCGGTTCTTTCTGACGATCGACGATGCGATGGCGATCGAGGCGATGCGCCTGCTCGCCCGGTGCGGAGCGAGTGAGCAACCGATCATCGCCGGCGAATCCGCGACGGCCGGGCTCGCCGCACTGATCGCCACCGCGGCGGATCACGTCCTGCGGCAACAGACTTGAACTCACCCCTGATTCGACCGTGCTGCTGATCGGCAGCGAGGGCGCGACCGATCCCGATCTGTACCGCCAGCTTGTCGGCGAGGTTCCCTGAGCTGCCTTATCCGGCGCCCCCACTGCCTTCGCGTGCGCCATTGCGCAGCAGGTCGATATCGAACCGCACGCAGTCGCCGCGGTAGACCACCTCCGCAACATACGTCACCACGCCCTGCTGGTTGCGGACGAGATAACGCGCCTCCGCCGTCGGCGAGTTCAGCGGCATGCGCAGCCGCTCGCTCGTATCCGGGTGGGCGCTGCCGACGACGACCGTTAGCTGCGCGTGGTCGATGTTCTCGCGCTCCAGTTCCAGCAGCAGCGGCAGCGCGGTGCGGGAGCGGAACTCCTCCGGAGACCGTTCGAAGATCGCGCGCTCCACATGCACGCTGGCGACCGCAAAGGGCTCCCCCGCCCGGAACTGCACGCTGAGCAGGTACTGGTATCCGGCCGCCGCCTTGCCGTCGTCGGGGAACAGCCGTGGCAACGGCGGCGGGTTCTTTACCGTCAGGAAACGCGGAACATGGCCGCTGATCGACTGAGGCGAGCGAATCGATATCGATGGTCAGGTGCAGCCAGCGGCGCTCGGGCATGTGCGGCGTGACGAACGTGCCGCGGCCTTGCTGGCGATGGACGAGTCCTTCTTTCTCCAGCAGTTCGACGGCCTGGCGCACGGTGACCCGCGCCACCCCGAATTCCTGCTCCAGCTCCTCCTGCGTCGGCATCTTCTGTCCGGCCCGGAAATGGCCGTCGGCAATGCGGTTACGCAGCAATGTTGCAACCTGGATATAGAGCGGGATCGGGCTGCGCCTGAACATGTGCAGGCGGCTTTCGGGCGTCCGCCGCCGCGGGCGCTCTTTCAGTGGCACGGTCATCCTGCGAATCTTCCCCCCACTCTCCGCCTGAGCCGACGAATCACCGACGCTGTACCTCAATCGGGACCGCTACAGGAAGTCCGGCGGGTTTCGGACCGGTTGCGGGCGGTTGCATGGCAGGTCTGATTAACTGTAGGATGATGGAACCTCCTGAGGATGTCTCCCGACCTACGTGGTCGGATCAATCGCGAGCAGAAGGAACAGGACATGACATCCGACCTCCGCCGGAGGGTGCTCGGCCAGATCGAGGCGGATACCGACAAGGCGATCAAGTTCCTTCAGCGGATGGTTTCAATTCCCAGCGTGACCGGCGATGAGGCGGGTATCCAGCGCTTTCTCGCCGATTACATGAACGGGATGGGGCTGACCGTGGACCAGTGGGAAACCGACTGGGAACAGCTCAAGAAACATCCGGGATACCGCCCGGTCGATCGTGGCTATGAAGGGCGGCCCAATATCGTCGCCACCTGGAAAGGCTCCGGCGGCGGTCGCTCGCTGCTGCTGAACGGCCATTCCGACGTGATCCCCGTCGGTAACGGCGAAGGATGGAGCGACAATCCCTGGTCGGGTGCGATCAAGGACGGTCGCATCTACGGACGTGGCGCTGCCGACATGAAAAGCGGGGTTGCCAGCCACATCATGGCGGTCGCCAGCCTGACGGCACTCGGCGTGAGGCCAAAGGGCGACGTCTACATCAACATCGTCATCGACGAGGAGGTCAGCGGCCACGGCACGCTGGACACCGTGATCCGCGGCTACAAGGCCGACGCCGGCATCTCCGGCGAGACCAGCGATCTGGCGATCCAGCCGGCCTGCATCGGCCGCATCTGGTTCGAGATAGAGATCAACGGCAAGGCCGCGGGAATCCAACGGCGCTACGAAGGGGTCAGCGGCATCGAACTCGGCTACAAGATCGCCAAGGCGGTGGCGGCGCTGGAAGCCGAACGCGTTGCTACGGTGAAGCATCCGCTCTATCCCAACGCGATCGACGCCATTCCTTGCGCGATCGGCAGCTTCCAGGCCGGCAATTACCCCAGCGCGTTCCCGGCAACCTGTCTTCTCAAGGGTAGCATCGCCACGGTCCCGGGAGAGGATCATGAGGGCGTCAAGCGGCGGCTGGTCGATTGGGTCGCGCGCGCGGCGGCCGAAGATCCCTGGATGAAACAGCATCCGCCAAAAGTCCGTTTCGTCGGCTACGATGCGCAGGCATCGGAGATCCCCGTGGTCATCCGATAACCGAAACGATGTCCAGAAGCTACCGGGAGGTTACTGGTCGGGGTCCGGAGATCAGCGGCCGACAGGGCGCGGCCGATACCAGATTTCTGAACCAGTACGGCAACACACCGACCGTGATCTTCGGTCCGGGATCAACCGCCATGATGCATTCCGACGACGAGTATGTGGCGATCGACGACTACATCACCGCCATCAAGGTGATGGCTCTGAGCATCTGCGACTGGTGTGGGGTCCAGACGACTTAGCGGGCAAAACCGCCAGACCGCAGTCAGACAGGAGATCCGATGCAGCAAGATCTGGTGGTGCTTGAACGCTCCGGCCGCATTGCGACTATCCGTCTCAATAACCCGCCGGTGAATGCCGCCTCGCTCGCCCTGCTCGAGGCGCTGCATCGCGTCCTCGATGACGTGGAGGCGGACACCGCCATACGATGCGTCATCCTGACCAGTACCGGGGAGAAGGCGTTCTGCGCCGGCGCCGATCTGCGTGACGAAGCCCGGCTGCGCGATCCGGAAGCGAGCGCCGCATTCCGCGCCCTGGGTCGGCGGACGCTGCAGCGCATCGAATCTTGCCGGAAGCCGATCGTGGCCGCGATCCACGGCTATTGCATCGGCGGCGGCACCGCGATCGGCTGGGCCTGCGACATTCGGATCGCCGCCGACAACACCGTGTTCCGTGCCGGCGATGCTTATCTCGGCATCATCCCGAGCTGGGGGATGGGGCTGCACCGGCTACCGCGATTGCTGGGGCGGTCGCGGGCCCTCGACATACTTGTGCTGGGTGGGGATTTCGGTGCGCAGCGAGCGTATGAGTTCGGCCTGGTCACCAAGGTCGTGCCGCGTGCCGCATTGATGGAGGAGGCGATCCGCGCCGCCCGGCGGATCGCCAGCGCATCGCCCAACGCCATGCTGGCAATCCGCGAGGCGGTGAATTTCAACCTCCGCCATGGCTGGGACGAGATGGCGGAGTACGAGGAAGAACTCAGCCGCTCCGTGTTCGCGCACCCGGACGCCGCTGAAGGGATGGCGGCCATGCTGGAAAAACGGACACCGGATTTCCGCGACCTGTGATCACGCCGGAGGGGGGAGTATGTCGGACCTGATCCACACACAGCCAGTAAGACATCCGTCTGCATGGTTCGGACGCGATCTTATCAACGACACGACCTGGCTGGTGCGCCTCGACCAGGACGACCTGCGGGATATCGCAGCCGCGGTACGGGACGTCAAGGCGCAGGGCCTGAGTTTGGGGCAGGTCGGGCGCAGCAGCTTTCCGCTTCCCAACCTGGCCCCGAAGCTCGCGCAATGGCTGGAAGAAATCCGCACCCGCCGCGGCTTCGTCGTGGTGCGCGGCCTGAATGCGGGCGATTACAGCGACGAGGATGTCGGGCTGATCTTTTGGGGCATCGGCTGCTATCTCGGCGTCCCCGTCACCCAGAATCCGCAAGGCGACCTGCTGGGCCATGTCTATGATCATGGCCGCCGCTATGGCGATATCGATGTGCGTGGCTATGAAACCAATGCGCATCTGCCGTTTCACAGCGACAGTTGCGACCTGGTAGGCCTGCTGTGCCTGCGCCGCGCGAAAAGCGGCGGCCTGAGCAGCATCGTCAGCTCGGTCACGCTGCATAACGAGATCCTGCGCCAGCATCCGGAATACCTGCCGCCGCTGTACAAGGGCTTCCACTACATCAAGCGCGAGGCGGCGCTGACCGATGATCCGGTCACCGCGTACCGGCTGCCGGTGTTCGGCGCGAAGGACGGTCATGTCAGCGCCCGGCTGGTCCGCAACCAGATCAATGCCGCGTGCGAGAAATCCGGCAAGCCGCTCGAACCGCTGGAACAGGCGTCGCTCGATTTCCTGGATAGCCTCGCCTACGACCCGGAATCCATCTCGACATGGATCTACAGGTCGGCGACATGCAGCTCTGCAACAACTACACGATCCTGCATTCCCGCACCGGGTTCCTGGATTATCCCGAACCGGAGCGCCGGCGTCACATGATCCGGCTCTGGCTGACGTTCCGGGAACGTCGGCCGCTGGCGGATGCCTTCCCGACGCATAATGGTTACGGCCAGAATCAGATTGCCGAGGTGGCGTTCCAATCCCCGGCAGCGGCGTGAACGCACCGGCCCCGCGCCTTTCCGTCCGGGAGATTCTGCAGCCCCGGTCCGTCGCCGTGTTCGGTGCGTCGGAGGACCGCGACAAGTTCGGCGGTCGCATCATGCATTTCCTGATCCGGCACGGTTTCGCCGGACAGATCGTGCCGATCAACCCGCGACCACGGCAGATACTCGGACGAACCGCCTACGCATCACTTGCCGATGCGCCGATCAAGGCGGACGTCGCGATACTCGCGGTCCCGGTGAACCATCTGCTGGGGGCGGTCGAGCAATGCGCCGCCACCGGTGTCGGTTGCTGCGTGATCATCGCGACCGGATTTGCCGAAGCCAATGAAGCCGGCGCCGCACTGCAACAGCGCATTCTCGACATCGCGCTGCCGGCCGGCATGCGGATCGTCGGGCCGAACTGCATGGGGCTGATCAATCCGGGATGGCGGCTCGCGCTCTGTTCCTCCGTCGTGCTCGACAGCAGCGAGCTGCTGCACGGCCGCATCGGCCTGATCAGCCAGAGCGGTGCGCTGATGGTGTCGCTGTTCGATCGGGCGGTGTCGGAAGGCATCGGATTCAGCACCTGCGTATCGCTCGGCAACCAGTCGGACCTGGAGATCTGCGACTTCCTGGAATATTTCATCGACGATCCCGGCACCGACGCGCTGTGCGTCTATATCGAGGGATTGCGGGACCCCGCCCGCTTCGTCCGCGCTGCGGCGGCGTGCCGGCGTGCCGGCAAGCCAATGGTGGTGGTCAAGACCGGCAAGACGATCGATGGCGTGCGCGCGGCGCGCTCCCATACGGCTAGCCTTGCCGGCGATTACGACGCATTCGCCGCGATATGCCGCTGCGCACGGTGTCGTCCTGGCGGACGATCCGGTATCGATGGTGCGGATTGCCGATCTGCTGATCCGCGCGCCGCTTCCGCAGACGGACGGGATCGGGATTTTGTCCGGCTCCGGCGGCGGCACCGGCCTGATGGTGGATCGGGTGGTTGGGGCGGGCCTTCGCCTGGCGCGACTCTCGGCGCTTGTGCGCGCGGCTCTGGGAGAGTTGTTGCTTCCGCCGCAGGCGGACAATCCGATCGATCTCGGCGGCCGCTTGCCCTCGCAGCCGGATGACATTGCCGCGCCAGCCATGCGCGCGCTGGCGTCCGACCCTGATGTCGGGCTGGTGTTGCTGTATCTCACGTCGATGCCGTTTTTCGAAGCACGTGCGCGCGTCCTGGCGCAAACCGCACTCGACTCAGGCAAGCCCGTCCTCGCCGTGATGCTGCCCGGCCCGGCCGCGGATCGCCCGCGTTCTGTGCTGCGGGAACTCGGCTGCCCGTATTTCGATTCGACGGACGACATGTTGGCAGCGTTGCGCGGCGTGTTCGAGTACCGCGCCGGTCTGGCAGCGCAGACGACACCCAAGCGGCGCCCCGCCGGCCTGCCCGCCGAGCTTCCGCCCCTGAATGACGTGCCGGGACTCGTCGCTGCGTACGGGATCGCGGTCCCGCGCGCAGTTGCCTGCGCAACGCCGCGGCAGGCCGTGGCAGCCGCGGCGTCGATCGGGTTTCCCGTCGTCCTGAAGGGCCAAGTCACTGGTGTAAGCCACAAGACGGAGCTACAGGCGGTCAAATCCGGCCTTGGCGACGCGGCAGCAGTCAACTCCGCCTGGAACGATATTGCCGAATCCGTGTCGCGGCACGATCTGGCGGAAGCGTTCACCGGCTGCCTGGTGCAAGAGCAGGTGGCGCCGGGACTGGAGCTGATCCTGTCCATCCGCAACGACCCCCAGTTCGGCCCGTTCGTGCTGGTGGGCGCCGGTGGTACACTGGTTGAATTGCTGCACGATGTCGCATCGGCCCCGGCGCCGGTGTCGCGCGCGGTTGCGACACGATTGGTACAAGGCTTGCGTTGTTCCAGGCTGCTGGGCCCATGGCGCGGCGGCCCGCCACGCGATGTCGAAGCCATCATCGATTCGCTCGAACGGCTGGGCTGGCTGGCGCACGACCTGGGCAAGCGCCTGGTGGATTTGGAGGTCAACCCGCTGATAGCGGGTGAGGCCGGCACGGGCGTACGTGCCGTGGACATACGCGCAGAGTGGGCGGAGTCATCATCATGAAGCGGTGTGGTTTCATAGTCTTACTTGTCACCGCGCTTGCGGCGATGAGCGGATGGGCAGCGCACGCGCAAAGCGATTGCACGCCAAAGCTTGGGCACCCGCCGCTGGTGCGGGAAGGGACGTTGATCGGGGCGATCAACCCGACCGTGGCCCCGATCCAGTACGTCGATGACAGCGGCAACATCATCGGTCTCGACGTCGATCTGGGCAATGAGATCGCAAAACGGCTGTGCCTGAAGATGGAATTTCAGAGCACGCAATTTGCGACGATGATCCCGATCCTGAAGGAAGGCCGGATCGACATGATCAATTCCTTCATGTTCTACACACCCGAGCGCGCCGCGCAGGTGCTCATGGTGCCCTATGGCGCCTCGACGATGGCGATCGTGGTCCCGAAGAAGAACACCGACGCCATCTCCGGCCCGGAATATTTCTCCGGCAAGGCCTTCGGCGTGGAGTTGGGCACGGTCGATTTGAGGGACGCCCAGGCCGCCAGCGCGGCACTGGAGAAGGCGGGCAAGCCGCCGATCACGATCCGGACCTTCGACACCTATGCCAATGTGCTGCAGGCGCTCTCGGCCGGACAGGTTGACGGCGCCTTCATCGGCACCGAGGAGGCATTTTACTACCGCAAGAAGGGCGTGGACTTCTTTCGCATCGCCCTGACCGGCTATGACCCGCACGCCGAGGCGCTTGCCTTCAAGGACGCTGCCGTGGCCAATGCCGTCGCGACGGTGATGAACGAGATGCACGCTGACGGAACGTTTGACAAAATCTTCAAGCCCTATGGTCACTGCGTGCTGCCGGGCCCCTACAAGATAACATCGGGTCCACTGCCGACGCCGGACTGTCCGGCGCAAGCGCCATAATCTTTTCAGCGCCGCCGCGGATATGAAAGACCGAGATGGTCCCGCAGCATTGAACCGGCATACTCGGTCCTGAACAGGCCCCGGCGCTGCAACACCGGCACCACATGTTCAACGAACAGCGTCAGCTCGTCCGGGAACCATGCCGGCATGATGTTGAATCCATCACACGCGCCGGATTCCAGCCAGAGCTGCATATAATCGGCCAGTCCCTCCACGGTGCCGACGAACGTGCCGTGCGAACGCGACTTGGCCACAAGATTGGCGCACGCGTGCACGGTCAAGCCCTCGCGGTCCGCGCGATCGAGCAGGCTGATCACCCGCGGCGTGAAGGAGCCGCCCGAGGCACGGATATCGTCCGTCGGCAACTTCGCGTCCATCGCGTAGTCATATAGCCGGAACTGCATCTGCTCGCTGAGCATCCATACGCCGACTGCGGGCAGAATGAGCTCGTCGAGTTCAGTCTCCTTGCGTCTTGCCTCCTGCTCCGTCGAGCCGACAATCGGCGACAGCCCGGGCAATATCGTCAGCTCGTCGGGGCAGCGGCCGTACTCCGCCATTCGCCGCCTGACAGTGTCGCGAAACGCGCGCGCCTCATGGAGCTTGCTTTGTGCCGCGAAGATCGTTTCCGCCACCATCGCGGCGAACTCGATTCCCGCCGGGGACCCGCCCGCCTGCACCAGCACCGGCCAGCCCTGCGGCGGACGCGGTAGTTCCAGCGCGCCCTGGACTGAGAAGAACCGTCCCTGATGGTCGATGGGACGGATGCGCGCCGGATCGGCGAACAGGCCGCGTGCACGGTCGGCGATCAGCGCATCGTCACCCCAGCTCTCCCACAGGGCGATGCAGATATCGACAAACTCCTTCGCCCGCTCATAGCGGAGCGTCTTCTCCATATGGCTTTTTTGTCCGAAATTATAGGCCGCATCGTCATTCGCGGTGGTGATGATGTTCCATCCCGCCCGGCCATTGCTGATATGATCGAGAGACGCAAAGCGCTCGGCTATGTAATAGGGCTCGTTGTAGGTCGTTGACAGCGTCGCGATCAGGCCGAGGCACTCGGTCACTGCTGAAATCGCCGAGGTGATCGAGATCGAATCGATGTTGTTGAGTCCGCCCTCGCGGACGACGCGACCGTCCTTCTCACGGGCCGCAAGCATGTCGCCGACGAAGAACAGGTCGAACTTGCCGCGTTCGGCGATTTGCGCTGCCGTGCGATAGAAGTCCATCCCGGCAATCCCGCGCGGAGCCACGGCGGGATGCCGCCAGCTCGCGATGTGATGGCCCGCTGGATAAATGAAAAGGCCAAGATGCATCTGCGACCTGGTCAACCCGAAATCTCCCTGTACTGGCTTGTCGGCCGCGGCAATCCGAAATGGTCCCGCAGCGTCGTGCCGGCGTACTCAGCCCGGAATAGCCCCTGAGCGCGCGCCAGCGGGATCACCGCATCGACAAGCAGGGCGACATCATCCGGCAACACGGCAGGGAGCAGGTTGAAACCATCGCATGCACCCGCCCCAGACCATTTCGCGAACAACTCAACCAGTGTCGCCGGCGTGCCGACGAACCGCGGGATGGCCGAGCCGGGTGCCACCAGAAAGTCGAGACGTTCGGCGCGCCGACGGGCTTCAGCGTCGGTGGGTGCAAGGACGATGCACAGATCGGCCAGCACGCGAAACGAACCTGGATCGCGGGCCTGCACGGCCGCCAGCCCGCGCAGAGCTGTGTAGCGGTCAGCCGCCTCCGCGACCGATCCGCAGCCGGTGAGGATAATGTCGGCGGTCGCCGCAACCAATCGCCGGCCGTCGGTGCTTGCGGGGTCGGACTGTATCAGAACCGGGTATCCCTGCGGCGGCCGAGGTACGTTCAGCGGCCCCCGGATGGTGAAATACCTGCCGTGATGGTCGATCCGGTGCACGCGGTCGGGATCCACGAACATGCCGCTGGCCTTGTCCACCGCGAACGCTTCATCCTCCCAGCTATCCCACAGCTTTTCGACCGCAGCGATAAATTCGCCCGCCCGCTCGCAATAGTCGGACAATCCGTCGGTCCCGGGTGGTCGCCCGATGCGCGCTGCCAGCGCATCCGTGCCGAACATGTGCACCAGCCAGGCGGAACGCCCGTATGACAGATGATCCAGCGTCGCCAGCACGCGGGCCACGTGAAACGGCTCGGTGAAATCGACCGTCCAGCCGGCGGCCACGCCGATCCGGCTGGTTTTGGCGATCAGAGCTCCCGCCAGCGGCAACGGATCGAGCTGCATCGTGTTCGCCCGCCCAGTCCCGCCGATGTGCAGGGCGTCAGTCCGATGGCCCAGCAGGATTGCGTCCAGGCAGCCCCGTTCCGCCGCCTGGACGATCGGGTAAAGACACGCGGCGCTCGGGGTCGGCGGCAATTCCGACACCTGCCAGGAAGCCGGATGGTAGCCGCTGCCGGCCAGCGACAAAGTAAGATGCAGCATCGGATCAGACCTTGCCGGTGACCAGCCGCAGGAATTTCTGCGTGCGTTCGTTGCGCGGGTTGGAAACAAGCTCCTCCGGACATCCCTGCTCGACGATTTCGCCATTTTCCATAAACAGGATGCGGTCGGCGGCCTTGTTGGCAAACTGGATTTCATGCGTAACGATGATCATCGTCATTCCCCGCCGGGTGAGGTCCAGCATCACCTGCAGGACTTCGGCCACCATCTCCGGATCCAGCGCCGACGTGGGCTCGTCGAACAGCATGACCTTGGGGTGCATCGCCAGGGAGCGGGCGATGGCAACGCGCTGCTGCTGTCCGCCGGAGAGCTGGTCCGGATAGAAATCCGCCTTGTCTTCCACCGCCACCAGCTCCAGCAGCCGCCGTGCCTCGAGGGCCGCTTCCTTCCTGGAGTGCCGGAGCACCTGGACCGGGCCCGACATGATGTTTTCCAGCGCCGTCATGTGGCTGAACAGGTTGAACTGCTGAAACACCATCCCGACCTGACGCCGCTGCGCCGACAGTATCGAGTCGGACGCCGCGATCAGTTCGCCGCCGTTGCCGGGGCGATAGCCGAGCAATGTCCCGTCGATCCTGACGCTGCCGCGATCCGGCACATCGAGCCGATTGAGAGTCCGCAGAAAGGTGCTCTTCCCGCTGCCGCTGGGCCCGATGATGACAACGACCTCACCCCGCGTGACTTCGATATCGACGCCGCGCAGGACGTGATTGGCACCGAAGAACTTATGAATGCCCTTCGCCTCGACCATCCATTGCGCGGCGGTGACACCGCCGGCCTCGTCAGGTGGAATCATGCGACAGCACCGCTTCTGCAAGCTCCAGCTTCGTTGTTTCCGGATTGGGCCCGCGCGAGCGCGCCGACGCGGTGACCGACCGGGAGAAATGCGCCTCCAGCCGCCGCTGCACAAATCCCCAGAGGGTCGTCATGACTAGATAGTAAATGGCCGCAACGATGAAAATTTCCAGCACCTTGAACTGCACCTGGATCAGCAGCTCGGTGCGCCGCAGCAATTCTTCCATGGAGATGACGGACGCCAGCGACGAGGTCTTCATCAGCCCGTTAAACGAGTTTCCGAGCGGCGGTATGATGATCCGCAGAGCCTGCGGCATGACGACGACGCGCATTGTAGTGGTGCGGGTCATCCCTATGGAGCGCGCTGCCTCGAACTGGCCGCGCGGGACGGCGGAGATGCCGGCGCGCATGATCTCCGCCAGATAGGCGCCTTCGTTCACCCCAAGGCCAAGCAGCGCCGAGGTAAGCACGCCCAGCTTGATGCCAAGCTGCGGCAGGCCGGTGTAGATGATGATAAGCTGGACGAGCACTGGCGTGCCGCGGAACAACCACACGTAGAACGACGCCGGCTGACGGAGCAGCGGATGACGGGACATGCGCATCAGCGCCGCGGCCAGGCCGCACAGCAGTCCAATTCCCATCGCGCCGATCGAGAGCCCGAGCGAGACGCCGGCTCCTTCGATCAGATACAGGCTATGGAGGTAATGGAAAAATGCGCTCCAGTCCCACATAGTCATCGCTCCCATGGGCACAGCAGCGCCATGCGTGTTGGAAGCAATATCCCGACCGGTGTCAAGCGCGACTCTGCGATCGCACTGCCGCACGATGGCCGGGCTGCAGACCGTCGAGGCGAACGCTGGCGCCATTCGCGGCAGGACTGATTCATCACACCGAAGGAACCAGAGATGCGAAAGGTTATCGACCTGGAATGCGATTTGCCGCCCGACGAAAACGGCAAGCCACGGAAACAGGAAGGCGCCGCGCATCCCCCGGGGTATGGTGATCCGGAGCGGCTGGAACCGCTACCGGGTCACGGATTCTCCAACTATCAGCGCATCTTTTCCCGCCGCGGCGAAGGTGCCGAAACAGCCGGCGTAGACACCCCGCATGGGATGTCCATCGCCGACTTCGTCGCCCTGATGGATCGCGCCGGTGTCCAGGTGGGCGTCCTGCGCGCGAGCAATGCGGTGATAGCCGAAATCCTCGCAAGTTTCCCCAAGCGCTTCATAGGACTGGCGTCGATCAGTCCGCATGACGGCATGCGCGGCGTGCGGGAGCTGGTCCGTCTGGTCAAGGAGCACGGGTTCGGCGCGCTTCGCGTGTCGTCGCTCTACAACATGCTTCCTGCCAGTGACCGGCGATACTACCCGCTCTATGCGAAATGCGTAGAGCTCGACATTCCGGTGCGTATCTACGCCAGCATGAACTACGCCAATGATCGGGCATACGACCTCGGACATCCGCGCCACCTCGATCAGATCGCGGTGGATTTCCCCGAGCTGCGGATCATCGCCGGGCTGGGTGGCTGGCCCTGGGTCAACGAGATGGTGGCCTTGTTGCGGCGCCATCCGAATCTCTATGCCGACACGGCGTCGCACCGCCCCAGGTATTTCGGGGTACGCGGTTCGGGATGGGAGCAGTTTCTGCAATTCGGCAACACGTTGTTGCAGGACAAGATCATGGTCGGTCTTTCGTGGCAGGCGTTCGGACTGCCAATGGAAGAGCTGATAGAAGAATACGCCACCTTGCCTCTCAAGGGTCATGTCCTCGACAAGTGGCTGTTCGACAATGCGAGGAACTTCTTCCGCCTGGCTGCTTTTTGAAGATCAGGGAATATCATTACTTAAAGGAAGTGGTTAGCCGAACACCCGCCTCCCGGCCTTCCACGTTCCCAGCACCCCGCCCTCCAGCGCCCGCCCGTCGAATGGCGTGTTCTGCGCCTTGCCGGGAAGCTGTCCGGCCTCCACCCGCCAGACGCGCTCCGGGATGGAACAGGCAGAGATCCGCCGGCGCGCCCTTCGCCAGCCGGCCCGCGTCGGCGCCCAGCAGAGCCGCCGGACCGAGCGGTCAGCAGCGCCGATCGCCTGCGCCAGCGACAACGCGCCGCCATGCACCTGCGCCAGCGTCACGCCGAGCAGCGTCGCCAGCCCGGCGCCGCCGGGCGCCGCCTGGGCGAACGGCTAGGCGCTTGTCGTCGGCGTCGCGCGGCTGATGGTCGGAGGCGATGGCGTCGATCGTGCCGTCCGCCAGCGCCGCGACCACCGCCTGCCGATCCTGCTTCGCGACGCAGCGGCGGCGACAGCTTGGCATAGGTGCGGAAGTCGCCGATCGCGGTCTCGTTCAGGTCGAAATAAGGCGGCGCCGTGTCGCAGGTGACGGCCAGCCCATCCGCCTTGGCACGACGGATCAGCTCCAGCGCCTCGGCGGTGGAGACATGGGCGAAATGCACCGCGCCGCCGGTCAGCCGCCGAAGCCGGATGTCGCGCGCCACCAGGATCGCCTCCGCGGCGGCCGGGATTGCCGGCAGGCCGAGCCGGGTGGCCAGCTCGCCCTCGGTCGCTGCACCGCCGGCGGCGAGCGACGGGTCCTCCGGATGCTGCACGATGCGGCCCGCCGAACCCGCTGGCATAGGACAGCGCCACGCGCATCAGCCGCGCCGAGCCGAGCGCCCGGGCGCCATCGGTGAACGCGACCGCGCCGGCCTCGCGCAGCAGGCCAAGCTCGGCCAGTTCCTCGCCGCGGCAGCCGCGGGTCACCGCGCCATAGGGCAGGATGGTCAGGCTGCCGGTTTCCTCGCCGCGTGCGCGCAGCAGGCCGCACCAGGGCGGGATCGTCGATGGCGGGCTGCTGTTCGGGCAGCGCGGCCAGCGTCGTGATGCCGCCGGCCGCCGCCGCCTGCGCCGCCGAGGCGATGGTTTCGCGATATTCGAAACCGGGCTCGCCGAGCGCGGCGCGCATGTCGACCAGGCCGGGGCAGAGCACCGCGCCTGGTCGTCGATGATGGCGGCGCCATCCGGCCGGCCGAGGACGCCACCGAAATCGGCGATGAGGCCGTCACGCACCAGCAGCTCGCCTGGCTGATCCAGCCCGGTGGCCGGATCGAGCAGGCGGACCCCGGTGAACAGCGTGTCCGGTCACAGCCGGTTGCCCGGCCCGCGTGACAGCGTGTCGAGCACCGCCATGCGCACGGCGACGCCCATCTCCACCTGCTCCTGATCACGCTGCGCACGGGATCGTCGGCCACCGCGCTGTCGATCTCCACGCCGCGGTTCATCGGGCCGGGATGCATCACCAGCGCGTCCGGTTTGGCATGCGCCAGCTTCTCCGCGTCCAGCCCGTAGAAGCGGAAATATTCGCGCGCGCTGGGCACCAGCCCGTGCTGCATCCGCTCCTTCTGCAGCCGCAGCATCATCACGATATCGGCGCCCGCCAGCCCGGCCTGCCATGTCGTGGAACACTTTCACGCCCAGTCGGCCGCCTCGGCCGGGATCAGCGTCGGCGGGCCGACCACGCGCACCTGGCTGCCCATCGTGCTCAGCAGGTGGATGTTCGACCGCGCCACCCGCGAATGCAGCGATGTCGCCGCAGATCGCGACCGTCAGGCCCTCCAGCCGGCCCTTGCGGCGGCGGATGGTCAGCGCATCGAGCAGCGCCTGGGTCGGATGCTCGTGCGTGCCGTCGCCGGCGTTGATGACCGCGGCATCGACTTTCTGCGCCAGCAGGTTGGGCGCGCCGGACTGCCGTGGCGCACCACCAGCAGGTCGCAATTCATCGCGTTCAGCGTGCCGCGGTGTCCAGCAGCGTCTCGCCCTTGTTCACCGAGGAGGTGGAGACCGACATGTTGATCACGTCGGCGCCCAGCCGCTTGCCGGCGAGTCTCGAAGCTGGTGCGGGTGCGGGTGCTGTCCTCGAAGAACAGATTGATCAGCGTGCGCCCGCGCAGCAGGTCGCGCTGGGTCTTGCCGGAGCGGTTCAGCAGCACGTAGCTCTCGGCCAGATCGAGCAGATGCCCGATCTCGGGCGGGTGCAGCCCCTCGATCGCCAGGAGGTGTTTCTGCCGGTAGGACACGGGGTGGTGGTTGCAGGATGGGGCGGCCGGCGTCAACCGATCGGAGTGTCTCCTTAACGTGACGCAGATTCCGGTTGCCCAGGCGTGCAATTTAAAACACGGGGAGCTGACAGTGACGGGAGATCGGGGGTCGCACCCGATGCTAAACTGCCCTCAGCGAACAAACCCCGTCGATAACCAGGGCACCGCCGCCACCACGATTAGTGCCGCCACCAGGGTCGCCATATAAGGCCAGATCCGCCCCAGAGCCTGGTCGCTGGTCGTCCGCCCTATCAGACAGCTCTGATAGAACCCCACGCCGAACGGCGGCGAGAACAGCCCGATCCCCATCGCCAGGATGGCCACGATCGCGTAGTGCACCACATTGACGCCGACCTGCTGCGCGATCGGAAACAGCAGCGGCCCGAACAGCACCATCGCCGGCAGCCCTTCCAGTACGCTGCCGAGAATGATGAACACCACGATCGAGACGGCCAGGAACCCGACCCTGCCGCCCGGCAGGTTCGTCATCATCGTGGTCAGCGACTGGGCAAACCCCGCCTGCGTCAGCGCCCACGCCATCGCCGAGGCCGCGCCGATGATCAGCAATATCGCTCCCGACAAGGCTGCCGTTTCCACCAGGATCGGGAACACCCGACGCCAGTCGAACACGCGATAGATGAAAAGCCCCACCAGCACCGAATAGACCGTGCCGATCGTCGCGACCTCGGTCGCGGTGGTGATTCCGGACAGAACGGCGTAGCGGATCAGGAACGGCAGGATCAGCGCCGGTATCGCCACGATGAACAGCCTTACGGTGTCCCGCATGCGGACCCGTTCATGCAGTACGCGGTCATCGCGGCTGCGGAAGAAGATCAGGACAATCAGCGCCAGAGCCGCGACCGCCGCCGGCAACAGGCCGCCGGTGAACAACGCCGAGGTCGATACGCCCGTCACCGCGCCGACGATGATCAGCACCAAGCTCGGTGGGATGGTTTCCGACATCGCGGCGGACGCCGCGAGCTGCGCCACCAGCTCCCCCGGATGCGCCCCACGCCGCCGCATCTCCGGCAACAGCACCGGCGCGATCGCCGCCTGGTCCGCCGCCTTCGATCCGGAAATGCCGGAGATCAGATACATCGCGCCGATCAGCGAATAGGACAGGCCGCCGCGCTTATGCCTACGAGCGCAGCCAGGCAATCGACCAGGGCCTTGGCAATGCCGGTCATCTCCAGCAGCAGGCCCAGCACCACGAACATCGGCACCGCAAGCAGCTCGATTGACGACATGCCCTGGTTCATCTGGCTGATCACGATCGCCAGCGGAATCGTCGTTGTGTAGAACATGTAGGCGATCGTCGAGATGCCGAAGCTGAACGCGATCGGCACGCCGCAAAAAATGCAAATGCCGACCATGCCGACGAAAAAGATCACCAGATTGCCGTTGCCGACCGCATCCAGCAGCGGTCCGGCCAGCCAGAGCCCCACCCCGATCGCCAGCCCCACGCCGAATGTCAGTGCCAGCTCGCGCCACGTCGCGCCCTCAAAAAGCTGGCGCAGCGCGGTTATCAGCAGCAGCACGAAGGCTGCAAGTTCCCCGGCGACTTGCCACGAACCGGGAAGCTGCAGCGTCGGCGTGGTGATCGCCTGCTGTTGCTGCATGTAGCCGAAGCCGGGCACCAACAGCTCGACAATGAAGATCGTCACCACCAGTGCGGAGATTCGCGCCAGGAAGCTCCGCGCCGGCGGCGAAAGCCGCGCCACGAACACGGTCATCCGCATGTGCTCGCTGCGGCGCAGCGCGATCACGGCACCCAGGCTTACCAGCCAGAGGAATAGCATCTCCGCCAGCTCATCGACCCAGACGAGCGGATTATCCAGTACATAGCGCCAGATCACGCCGGCGAGCAGGATGACGATCTCGATTACGACGAGCGCGGCGGCCGCCGTTTCCGACACGACGTCGACGACGCGGTCGATCCGGCGAAGATGTCCCCTCGCCGTCTCCGTCTCAGGTGCGGGGCGCATTCAGCCCGTCAGGCAAGCTGGCCGGCGTATTTCTCCAGCGCCGACCACAGGGTCGGGCCGAACTTCCCTTGCCACTCCTTGTAGAAACCCGATTGCACCAGCTTCTCGCGGAAAGGCGCGGTATCCGGTGTGTTGAATGTCAGCCCCTGCTGAGTTCAGCTTGGCCTGCAGCGAAATCATCAAGCTCTTCGCTGGCCGTGCGCTGCTTCGCCGCCTGGCCGTCGAATGCGTCGGCGACGATCGTGCGATACTCGTCCGGCAGGCTTTTCCAATAGGCTCCGTTGATCAGCATCCAGTAGCCGACCCACATGTGATTGGTCAGCGAGCAGTATTTCTGCACCTGGTAGAATTTCTGCGTCTCGATCAGGCCGAGCGGGTTTTCCTGGCCATCCACCACGTGCGTCTGCAAAGCGGTGTAAAGCTCCGCGACGTTCAGCGTGGTCGGCGCGGCGCCGAGGTCCTTGAACAGAGACAGGGAAATCGGGCTCGGCGGGACGCGGATCTTGAAGCCGTGCAGGTCATCCACCGTGTTGATCGGCCTCGTGCTGGAGGTGATCTGCCGAAACCCTTCGTCCCAGACGGCGTGCATCGGTTGCAGGCCGGTCTTCTGGATGTCGGCGCGCACGATGTCGCCCACCGACCCGTCCAGCGCCGCCCAGGCGGTCTTCGCGTCCTTGAAGACGAAGCCGACATTGTCGATCGCGGCGGTCGGCACCAATGTGGCCAGGATATTGTCGCCGATCCCCATCATCTGGATCGCGCCGACGCGCACATTGGACAGCATATGGGTATCGTCGCCCAACTGGTTGCTTGGGAAGACCTGCACCTGGACGGCGCCATTGCTCTTAGCCTTGATCTCCTCGGCTGCTGCCACCGCATGGGTGGTCATCGGATGGTCCGGCGGCAGATCGATGCCGAATTTAAGCACATACTGCTTCGCCGCCCAGGCCGACCCGGAAACAAAAGCACCCGTGCCCGCCGCCGCAGCGGCGCCGGCAAGAAATTGTTTCCGAGACATCATGACCGGCATCGAATTCCTCCCTGTGAAGCTTTTAGCCACCCGCAACCGCACTCCCATGTTCGGCCGATCTACTCGTCGGTACAGCAACGGTCAAATGACCCGTCAGACGTCAGGCAGACCAAGTCTCAAAGCCGTGATCAGCCGCCCCACAGGCGCCAGTCGTAACACATGAGACCAATCAGGCTCATCGCGCCGCCATCCGCAGTGCCCCATCCAGCCGGATCGTCTCCCCGTTCAGGAAACGGTTCGCCGCGATGTGCAGCACCAGCGCCGCATATTCGTCCGGCCGCCCCAGCCGGGCGGGGAACGGCACCGAAGACGCCAGATTGGTCCGCACATCGTCCGGCAGGCCGTTGAACATCGGTGTCTCGATCAGTCCCGGCGCGATGGTCACCACGCGAATGCCCGACCGCGCCAGTTCGCGTGCCGCCGGCAAGGTCAGGCCGACCACGCCGGCCTTCGAAGCCGCATAGGCAGCCTGTCCCACCTGCCCCTCATAGGCGGCAATGGAAGCGGTGTTGACGATCACCCCGCGTTCCCCTTCCTCCATCGGCTCCAGCGTGCTCATCGCCGCGGCCGCCAGCCGCAGCATGTTGAAGGTGCCGATCAGGTTGATGCGGATCACCTGCTCGAAGCGTTCCAGCGGCATGGCGCCGTCGCGCCCGACGATCCGTGCCGCCGGCCCGATGCCGGCGCAGTTCACCAGCAGCCGCGCCGGCCCGTGCGCCTGGGCCGCCAGCGCCACAGCCGCGGTGGCCGCCGCCGCGTCCGCCACGTCGCAGGTCGCGGCCAGCCCGCCGACGCGCGCCGCGACCGCCTCGGCCGCCGCGCGGTTGACGTCCAGCACCGTCACGCGCGCCCCGGCCGCCGCCAGCGCCTGCGCCGTTGCGGCGCCCAGCCCGGACCCGCCGCCCGTCACGATCGCCGCCTGTCCGCGCAGCTCCATCCCCTGCCCTCTTCCGCAATCCGTCGCGGTATCGAACAATGCGCCGCCAGGAACAAGCCGAGGGAATCCCCGATGACCGAGAAGCAGCCCGCCAGCGGCACGCGCGGCATGGTGGTGACGCAATCATCCGCTCGCCTCCGCCGCCGGCGCCGAGATGCTGGCGGCCGGCGGCAACGCCATCGACGCCGCCATCGCCGCGCTGTTCACGCTGACGGTGGTCGAGCCGATGATGGTAGGCATCCTCGGCGGCGGCATCGCGCATATCCGTCTGGCCGACGGCCAGCACGTGCGTAATCGACGGCCAGAGCACCGCGCCCGCCGCCACCGGTCCCGCCACCTACACCGCCGACCCCAACGCCGCGCCGGGCACCATGGACGCGGTCGGGCGTGCCAACGCCATCGGCCCGACCGCCGTCGCGTTGCCGGGCAATCTGAAAGGCTGGTGCGAGGCGCTGGCACGGTTCGGCACGTTTTCCCTCGCCGATGTCACCGAGCCGGCAATCCGCCATGCCTCGCGCGGCTTCCGGGCGACCTCGTATCTGCGCGGATTGCGTCGCCGACTGCGCCGCCGACCTGGCGCGCGACACAGAGATCGCCCGCATCTTTCTGCCGAACGGCCAGCCGCTGCAGCCCGGCGATCGTGTGGTCGCCGGCGATTACGCCGAAACCTTGCGGCTGATCGCGCGACGAAGGCGCCGAGGCGCTGTACCGACGGCTCGCTCGGCGACGGATTTACACCGAGCACATGGCGCGGACCGGCGGCTATGTGTCCCTGGCGCGACCTGGCGGCGTATCGCACCGAGAAGCGCGTGCCGCTGCGCGGCTCTTACCGCGGGTTCGAGATCGTCGGGCCGCCGCCGTCCAGCTCCGGTCCGCTGCACATCATCGAGATGCTGAATATTCTCGAAGGATACGACCTGCACGCGATGGGCTTCGGCACGCCGGACACGCTGCACCTGCTGGCGGAGGTGCTGAAGATCGCTTTCGCCGACCGCGCCGCCGCCACCGCCGACCCGGACTTCGTCGCCGTGCCGGTCGAGCGGCTCACCTCCAAGAACTATGCCGCGGAACGCCGTGCCGGCATCGACCTGTCGCGCGCGCAGAACTTTCACCGCCGGAGTCGCGGCGGCGCAGAGTCAGCCAACACCACGCACCTGACGGTCGCCGACGGCGCCGGCAACATCGTGGCGAGCACGCAGACGATCAACAGCCTGTTCGGCGCCCGCTACATGGTTCCCGGCACCGGCATGATCCCCAACAACTACATGTATCTGTTCACGCCGCATCCGGGCAACGCGCCAATTCGGTGGCGCCCGGCAAGCGGGTGACCATCCTCGATGTCGCCGATGATCGCGCTGCGCGACGGAAAGCCGGCCTATGCACTCGGCCTGCCCGGCGGCATGCGGATTTTCGGTTCGGCGATGCAGGCGCTGATCAACCTGATCGACCACGGCATGCGCGTGCAGCAGGCCGTCGAGGCGCCGCGGCTCTGGACGAGGGCTACGGGTGGAAATCGAACGCGGCTTCGGCGCGGACACCGCGCAGGCGCTGCGCGACCGCGGGCACGATGGTGAGCGCTGATGCCGACGGTTGCCGGCGGCATGGCGGCCATCCAGTTCCACGACGACGGCACGATGACCGGGGCGGCGTGCTGGCGCGCCGACGGCACGCCGATCGGGATCGGCGGCGGGCTGGCGCGTCCGGGCGTGCGGTTCCGGCTGGAAACAGAGCGGAGCTGAAGCCCCCACGTCATCGGCGCCGCGATAGATGTTCCCCAATCCGGTTTGGTAACCTCCCGCAAACAAACGATCGGGGAGCGCCGGTGGATCCGGCTGCGGGGTGACTGGCATGGCAAACAGCGCGAGGGCAGCCTTGCTGATCGGGACGTGGGAATTGGTGTCGCTATCAGCCCAGTTGCCGAATGGTCAGACCATCGAGCCATGGGGGCACGCACCGCCCGGTCCCATTATCTATGACGCGAACGGCTACATGATGGCGCTGATCGTGGGTGTGCCGCGCGACGAGGGCGGCCCAGACCAGGAGGCGTCCAGATCGGACGACCGTTTCACCTCCTATTTCGGCACGTACGAGATCGATCGGACGACCGGGGAGATCGTGCACCACGTCACGGCGACTCTCAGCCGGATGCAGGCCTCAGGTGAGTTGCGACGGCGCTTTGCGCTACACGATGATCAGCTGGTCCTCAGCTTCACCTGGATGTTCAACGGCATGCCGGTCGAGAACCGTCTGGTCTGGCGACGCCTCAACAGCCGCGATCAGGAGTAATCGCTTCTGTCGGACCCGCGTTGGCGCAGACCGGCCGAGCGTTTTCAGGTCAACCATGCGTCGGCAATCCGCGGCGGGATAAAAATCTGGCCGTCATTGCCCTTTGCAGCGAAGACGAGTGCCATATGAAACCCGACCCCGGCCGCTGGCGCTGTCGGCACTGGTGCATCGGGAGACAGGCAATGCCGGTTCGTGCTCACCTCGCGCTGGTCATGACGGCGATCGGGTTGGCGGGGTGCGTTTATGTGCCACCACCTGTACCTGTTGCGTATAATCCCTACGATCCGGGTGACCGGGCGGCGGCGGGCGCCCTGATGGGCGCCGGAGCGGGTGCGGCACTGGGTGGCATTGCCGGCGGCGGCCGCGGAGCAGCGATCGGCGCCCTCAGCGGTGGGGCCCTGGGGGCGATCGTCGGATCAAGCGCGACTCCGCCCCCGCCCTATCCCGATGCGCCCTACGGATACGGCTACTGATCCGATAATTTCTCCGGACGTCGCCGGCCCTCACACGTTCGGCTGTTCGGCGCCCGGGTCGAACAGCATGGCCGCATCGATCTCCGGCTGCTCGTCTTCTTCGACGCCGACACGTTCGCCGCGGGCCTGTCTTTCGGCCTCCTCCTGGCTACGCGCCACATTGACGCTGACCGGGATCAACACCTCTGGATGCAGCACGATACGGACCGGTGAAAGCCCAAGCGTCTTGATCGGATGGCTCAGAACGACCTGGCCGCGGTCGATGGTCAGCCCCGCGGCGGTGGCCGCCTCCGCGATGTCTCGCGCGGACACCGAACCATACAGGCTGCCGGATTTGCCGGCCTGGCGGATGATGACGACAGACAGGCCGCCAACGCGTTCGGCGACACGCTCGGCTTCCTCGCGGCGCTTGAGGTTCTGCGCTTCCAGCTGGGCGCGCTGCTGCTCGAAACGCTCGCGATTATCCTTCGTGGCGCGCAGCGCCTTCTTTTGCGGCAGCAGGTAGTTGCGCGCATAACCGGGTTTCACGCGCACGATCTCGCCCATCTGGCCGAGATGCTCGACGCGCTGCAACAGGATCAGTTCCACGGCGGGCATGGTGCTCTCCGTCAGGTCACGATGTAAGGCAGCAGAGCGAGGAAGCGAGCGCGCTTGATAGCCAGCGCCAGCTCACGCTGCTTCTTGGCCGAGACGGCGGTGATGCGTGACGGCACGATCTTGCCGCGTTCGGACAGGAAGCGCGACAGCAGCCGCACATCCTTATAGTCGATCTTCGGTGCGTTGGGGCCGGAGAACGGGCAGGATTTGCGGCGTCGGTAGAACGGACGGCGGGCGCCGATGGCAGCGCGGCGGCCCGCGGGATTGACGTCTGTGGTGTCGGACATCGGATCCTACTCCTCGGGGCCCGGGCGAAACTCTTCAAGAACGCCTTCGCGGGCGCGGAATTCTTCGCGATCGTCGTAGCCGCGGCGCCGGCCGCTGTCGAACCGTCCGGCCGGGCGCGGACCACGGAAAGTGCGATCGCGGTCGTCGGATTTACGGGACAGGATTGCTGAGGGAGCTTCCTCGATGTCGCTCACTCGAAGCGTCATGTAGCGCAGCACGTCTTCGTTCAGGCCGAGCTGCCGCTCCATTTCCGTGATGAACGCCGGCCCGGCGTCGAGGCCCAGCAGCATATAGTGGCCTTTGCGGTTCTTCTTGATCCGGTAGGCCAGACTGCGCAGGCCCCAATATTCCCGTTTCTTCACGCTGCCGCCCTCGGCTTCGAGCTGGGTGCCGATCTGGTCGGCGATGGCATCGACCTGCTGCTGCGTGACATCGTTGCGTGCGATCAGCACGCATTCATAAAGCGGCATGATGACTCCCTCTGGCTGATTCGGCCCTGGCCCGGGATGGGCCACATTCCGGATGGAATGGCGGCATAGCCGGGGACGACCGTCGTCCCCGGCAGGGAAGTCGCGGCGTTAAGCACGGATCGGCGGTTGCCGCAAGCTGCGGTGCGGCGGCTTCCAGCTATGCGGCGACGTCCATCATGACCAGTTCGGCCGGTTCGTTCGCCCTGATGGTAACCTCATTCTCGTTGCAGATTTCGGCTCCGTCCCGCGTTCCCACCGCGGTCCCGTTCACCGTTACCGATCCGGTCGCGGCGACCAGATAGAAGATCCGCCCGCGGCCCATCGGCACCCGCACCGTCTGACCCGCGGCGAGCGTACCGGCCAGCAGCGCCGCATCCGCGTATAGCGGCAATGCGCCCGCATTAGCGTCCTGCGGCCGCCCGCTGGCAAGCACCTGGAGACCGCCTGCAGAGCCTCTGGGAAACTGCCGGGTGCCCCAGCCGGGCGTGACGCCGTGGCGGTCCGGAAGGATCCAGATCTGGAACAGCCGTGTCGGCACGCTCTCCCGGTTGTACTCCGCGTGCACGATGCCGGTGCCGGCGTGCATCACTTGTATATCGCCGGCCTCCGTGCGGCCTTCATTGCCCAGACTGTCGCGATGGGTGATGGCGCCCTGGCGGACATAGGTGATGATCTCCATCTCCTTGTGAGGATGCGGGTCGAATCCTGTCCCCGGGGCAATCTCGTCGTCGTTCCACACACGCAGGCGGCCAGCCCCCATCCGCGCCGGATCATGGTAATGGCCGAAGCTGAAGTGATGCCGGGCGTTCAACCATTCATTCTGGACGCGCCCGAGGCCGGCAAAGGGCCGAATTTCGATCATTGATATACTCCTATATCATACCATTCAGTATCGAATGGTTGGCGCTGCAATTAGTGAGCACCAGGCGGTTCCGCAAGAGGTTCGGGTTCGGCGGCCGCCAGCCCCAATTTGCGGAGCAACTCCCCGAGCCGCGCCAGCTCAGCCGGGCTCAATCCACTCATTGCCGCGGCGATCTTGCTGGCGTGGGGCGGAAAGATCGCCTCGATCCGGCGCTGGCCCTCCGCGGTCAGCTCGACCCTGACAGCCCGTCGGTCGCCCGGTTTGCGGCTGCGGGACACCATGCCGCGGCGCTCGAGCTTGTCGATCACATCTGTCATGTTTCCGGCGCTGGTCAGCACTTTGCGGCCAAGCTCGCGCTGGGTCAGCGGCCCCTTATGCAAGACCGCCTCCAGCACGCCGAGCTGGGTGAGTGTGAGTTCGGCATTCGCCAGCCCGGGCTCCAGGCGCGCGACGACAGCTTTCGCCGCGCGCAGCAGCTTCACGTAAGCCCGCAGCGCCTCCACCACGGAATGATCATCCACACCGAACGGAGGTGCGGTCAAAGACCTGCTCCCGCTTCTACCGGTTCATCATCACCGGCAGGGCCGCATTCTCCAGGACATGGCGGGTGACACCGCCGAGGATGAGTTGGCGCAGGCGCGAGTGCGAATAGGCTCCCATGGCCAGCAGGTCACAACCGAACTCGCGCGCCGCAGCGAGCAGCCCGGCCGCGACGACGCCATTCACCGCCTTGAACATCATGATATCTGCATGGACACCGTGCAACGCGAGATAGGCAGCCAGTTCAGGCGCGCCCGGGCCGCGCCGCTGGTAACCATCGGCTGAGAGGATGCGGACTGCCTCGGCCCGCTCCAACCAGGGCAGCACGCCGGCGACGGCTGAGGCGGACTCGGCGGTACCGTTCCAGCCGAGACAAATCCGGCTGCCGATGCTGCGCGGTGAGACTTGCGGAGAGAGCAGCACCGGCCGGCCGGAGTTGAACAGGACCGCGTGCAACGCGTCTGACGAAGAAACATCCTCGCCAGCCTCGGGGTGGGGGACAACCGTGAGATCGGCAAGCCGGGCCTGTTGCGAAACCAGATCCTCCTCCCGTCCGGTGACGGCGGCGAAGCTGGCTGTTGGCCCCGCGGCGATGCCATGCGGATCGCCGATGCGGATATCCTGCTGCGCCACGAAGCGGTCGAACATGGCGCGGACGGCATGCGCGCGTTCGTTGCTTTCACGCTCGGTGGCGGACATCATTTCCTCGATCATCGCGCCGGACAGACCTTCACCGGCCAGTGGCGCGACGTCGCGGCTGTCGACGCGCACGTGCAGCGCGGTGACGTGCGCGTTCCACAGACGCGCGATCATCAGCGCGGTGGACAATGCCGCCTCCCCGGCAGCCGTGCCGGTCAGCGGCAGCAGCAGCTTGCGGATTGCCATAGCCGGACTTCCCTTCGATGCGCTGGTCTGGCCTGCGTTTCTAGCACGGCGGCGGCGATAACGACAGCACCTTGCGAACGATATCCCAGGCGCGGGCAGGCAGCGCCTCATCCGTGGCGTCCAGGACATGCCAGTCGCGCGGCGGGATGGTGCGGACGCGGGCCGACGCGCGAAGCACCTTGGGCGTTGCGTCCGAGGCGTCGCCCTTGCGAGCGAGAAGCCGCGCCTCGAGAACCGGGAGAGGCGCATCGAGCCAGACGCCGACGAACGGCGTGCCGGACGGGCGTGCCGCTTCCCGAATCGCCCGGCGGTGCGCCGGGTCGATGAAGGTTGCGTCGGCGACGACAGCATGCCCGGCGGCGGCGGTTTCGCGAGCTGCCTCGGCCAATGAGGCGAACACCGCCGCGCTGGCCGCATCAGTGTAAGCGCCGGGGGGCAGGCGCTGCTCCGGCGGCGCGCCATGCAGGCGTTTGCGTATCTCATCACTGCGCAGCATCAGTGCGCCGGGCACCCGGCCGAGGGTCGGCGCCAGAGCGCGACCAAGCGTGGATTTGCCGGTGCCTTGCAGGCCGCCGATGGCGACCACTACGGGAGGAGCGGGTCGCATGTAATCGAGTGCAGCGTTCAGATAGGATTGCGACCGCTCCGGATTGCCACGGGATGCGTGCACGTGGGCGAGTATCATCGCTCGTTGCGACAGATAGGGCGGCAGGGCGCGGATGAATCCGGCATCGCCCCGGCGGGCGATATAACGGTTGAACACCCGGTTGGCGGCGCCGAGCGATGCTCGCTGGTCGAGGTCCATCAGCAGAAACGCGAGATCGTAGCCAAGATCGATGGTGGCCATGCGCTCGTCGAACTCGAGCGCATCGAACGGGACGGGCCTGCCCTGCCAGAGGCACAGATTGCCGAGATGAAGGTCGCCATGGGCGCGCCGCACAAAGCCGGCGCGCGCACGTTCTTGCTGCCACGCGGAGAGCGAGTCGAGCGCGGTGGACACCGCCCGCTCCCATTCGGCCACGGATTGGTCGGGCAGGCCCGCGTGCCGTGCGGAGCCCGCGTTGCCGCTGGTGACGTCGCGCATCGACCGGGCGACGTCCACGTCGGCTATTGGGCAATGCGCGTGAAACGCCGCCACGGCGTCGGCAAGCGCGTCGAGCATCGGGGGTTCGAGGGGGGCGAGTCGCGGCCATCGCGTCGAGGAAATCACCCTGCCGGTACCCGCGCCATGCGCAGCACCCAGTCGATGACCTCCGCGCCGGGCACCGCGCGTGTCGGTAAATCCCAATTGGCCATCGGCTTGTCGAACCACGGCAACGACGTCGCGATAGAGGCCGGCGGCAGCCGGACCGTTCAGCGCCAGTTCGCGCTGGGCGAAATGGCGGCGTGCCGCAACATCGGTGAAATCCAGGAACGGCAGCCGCACCGCCTTCTTGAGCTTCCAGACGGTGTCGGCGCCCAGGAACACAAGCGAGATGTGCGTTTCAACCGGCGCCGCATCCGTCAGCCGGCGCAGGAACGCGACAACTTCCTGCTGAGCCGGAGGGATCTTCATTGCCGCTACGGAAACAGCTTGCCGATTGTCCAATGACCATCCGCCCGATGCGTGTAGGTGGTGCGATCGTGCAGCCGGTAGGGCATCTCCTGCCAGAACTCGAACCGTTCGGGCACAACGCGATAGCCGGCCCAATGCGGCGGACGGGGAATGTCGTCGCCTGAATAACGCGCTTCATATTCGGCGAGCCGACGCTCCAGCTCGGCGCGGTCTGCCAGTGGACGTGACTGATCGGATGCCCAGGCACCGAGCCGGGAGATCCGCGCCCGGCTGG
Source organism: uncultured Pseudomonadota bacterium (assembly GCA_963810715.1). Classification (GTDB taxonomy): domain Bacteria; phylum Pseudomonadota; class Alphaproteobacteria; order Acetobacterales; family Acetobacteraceae; genus DATDIC01. The sequence goes on from CAWEOZ010000014.1 coordinate 208,838, forward strand.
CGAAATAGGCGTCCGCCTCGGCCGGCGAGGCCGGCTGAACGTGGCCCTCGATGCGGATTTGCCGGCTCAGAGATTTCCAATGGAACAACAATGCGGTACGGGGGTTGGCGGACAGCTCGTCGGCCTTGCGGCTCTCGATGTTGGTGTAGAAGACGAAGCCGCGGGGCTCGGCGCCGATCGGATCGACGCCTTTCAGCAGCAGGATGCGCGCCGCCGGACGGCCATCCGGCGTGGTAGTGGCTACCGTCATGGCGTTCGGCTCATTGGGTTCCGCCGATTTCAGCTTCCGCCATCCAGGCGAGAAACCGGTTAAACGGGTCAGGTGTCTCCGGCATCGGCGTAGGCTCCTGTAATAAGGAAAACGCGGGCTCCGCCAGGGGCTCTGCCCCTGGACCCCGGCAAAGGCAAGCCTTTGCAATCCATTTGTTTTGCATGGGTGTCGGGGCAGCTACGGTGCTGCTGGATTCACGCTGAGCAGAAGGGAGGGCGAACAGGAGCCGCGCCGCGCTTAACCACTCCTTGTCTCCCCGAGGCCAGGGAATGGTTCGTCGATGCGATACCATCCGGTCAGAAGCCGACGTGTCACGATGTCGAATCGGAACACATTGCCGCCTCCCCCAACGGGCTGATCCTCGGTTCGGCTGATTGGCACGCCCTTCAAATGACACAACAGGAGCGCGCCGACGCCGCCGTGCGAAATGATGGCTACGTCGCCATCCTCCGGCGCCATGGAAATGGCTTGATCTACGGCTCCCACGATCCTGGCTTGAGCATCGATTGCTCGCTCCCATCCGCGCACGCTTTCCTCCGGGCATCCAAAGAATTGGTCTGCAACGACCTCAAACTCGATCTTCGGCAGATAACCGGTCGCAGACCGTTCGTTCTCGCCCAGACCATCGATGACGACTGGCGAGAGAGTCAGATGATCAGCCATCATGCGGGCCGCCTCCCTGGCCTTTCGCTCGGCACTGCAGAAGATGGCACGCACTCCTTTGACCCAAGGTTTACCAAGCATCACTCTTGTGCGGCGGACGCCTTCGGAGGAAAGCGGCCAGGCCGTTACTGGCACAGACGGATCGATCACGACTTCCGGATGCGTAATGAAGTAGGCAATGGTCATCACGCTGCTCCTGGCAGGAATGGTTGCGCTGCACGGTACCGGCGACGGTTTTCTTCGCAGCGACGCGGCCCCGAAATCAATGCCACAGTTTGTGGGCCATTCGCCGGCTTGTTACGCCGCCGGCAACCGAGAGGAGACAGTAACCATACAACAGTTATGGACATACCTGCTGGACCTCGCGTTGGCGACCGTGCTCTGCGTTACGACAACTGGCAGATCGTGTTCATGGCGCAGCGGACTGCAGGCACGACGCAGATCCGGGCCAAGCCATTCGTCACCCTTCGCGTTCCGAAGATGTTCAATCACCGGACAAATCCGTTCGCGCGGGCAAATATCGTGTCCAACACCTACTGGGACTGGACGTGAACTCATGTCTATCTGCTCGTTCGGGCGCCGGCAGAGATAGGGAGGTTCCTTGCCACATTCGGAGAATCCCGCCGCGCCAGAAGGCGGCGAGCTTCTCGGTGAATCAGGTGGTTGCGACGTTGACAGACGCCATCGGGGGCGGGATTACTGACGCCCCTCCGCTGGATGGCGCGACGCTGGCGCCGTCCAGCGGATCGGCTCGATCGCTGGAGAGCATTGATGGAGGAATGGCTGCACCAGGCGATGAGAGGCGCTGCCTTGGTTATCGAGGCGATGGCGTTCATCGTCGTGGTCATCGGTACCGTCGAAGCGTTTTGCATGGGGCTATGGACGGTACTCATCCGGACAGAAACCCATCGCGACCGACGAGACGTATGGCTGCACTATGGGCGATGGCTGATTGCTGGACTGACGTTTCGACTCGCGGCAGACATGATTTCGACATCAGCTAGCCCGAATTGGGAAGATATCGGTCAGCTTGCCGCGATCGCAGCCGTGCGCACATTTCTCAATTTCTTTCTCGAGCGCGACTTGGCCGATATTCGGGCGCGCGAGGCCGGCGATTGAGCCTTTGGGTGTCGGTGCGTCATGAGCTCATTTATGATCAGAACGGCGCCGGTATTACTTCTTATGATCGTTAATGCTGCAACTATGCAGTTGTACGACGCAGCTTAGCGCGATCATGTTACCGCCGAGCCGCCCTTTGCCGCGCCGGCTAGGACGCGTCCTATCGCGGCCGAAGATCGCCGGCCTGCGGGGTGCCCTGGCCGACGGCAGCGATCCCGCGATACTCGAAGCCACCCGGGCGATGATCGACGGGGGGCTGATCCGGCCCCGAAATCGGTGGCGTGCCGCCCGGGAGCAAGGTGATCGGCGAACTGCTCGCCATGCTGCGGGCCGGCCCTGGCGGGACAATCGCCTCAAAGTCGGCCGTAAGCGTTGCTCCATTGCTTGCCACGGCCGCGGTTCGGAAACCGACGGCACAGGGGTAAAGCCCTTGCTCTTGCCCCGCTGTGCGGCCCTGTGCCACCACGGGACGGCTGAGCACAACCCCTAGGGAGCGCGCATGCCCGATCTTCCGTTGCCCGGTACGCTGATGCAAGGGCGCCGCGGCCTGATCATGGGGGTGGCGAACGAGCGTTCGCTGGGATGGGGCATCGCGGCGGCCTGCGCCGCTCAGGGAGCCGAACTGGCGTTCACCTTTCAGGGTGACGCGCTGGAGCGGCGGGTGCGTCCGCTGGCAGCGTCTGTCGGCTCCGCGCTGGTGTTTCCGTGCGATGTTTCCGACGAGTCGAGCATCGATACGGCTTTCGGCGCTCTGAAGGAAGCATGGGGCGGCCTGGACTTCCTGGTGCATGCCATCAGCTTTGCCGACAGGAACTATCTGCGCGGCCGATATCTCGACACGCCGCGGGCGGCATTCCTGTATTCGATGGATGTGTCCTGCTACTCATTTACAGCCGTGGCCCAGCGCGCGGTGCCGATGATGCACCCCGGCGGCAGCCTGCTGACGCTGACCTATCTCGGCGCCGAGCGGTGGACGCCGCACTACAACGTTATGGGCGTGGCCAAAGCCGCGTTGGAGGCGTCGGTGCGGTACATGGCGGCGGATCTCGGTTCCGACGGGAATCCGCGTCAATGCGATCAGCGCCGGCCCGATCAAGACGCTGGCTGCCTCCGGGATTGGCGATTTCCGTTACATCCTGCGGTGGAACCAGTTGAACTCGCCGATGCGGCGAAACGTGACCATTGAAGAGGTCGGCGGCGCGGGCGTTTATCTCCTGTCCGACTTGTCGACGGGCGTGACCGGGGAAGTGCACCACGTGGATTGCGGCTATCACATCATCGGCATGAAGCACCCGGAAGCGCCCGACATCGCGGTGGCAGAGGGATCATGAGCGGTCAACCGGATACTGACGAACACAACGATATCCCCCACGCCGACGCCGAAGTTTCGACGGCTGGCGCCAGCATGTTTGCTCCGCGTCAGCCATTTCCCGTGAACTGGTTCTGACCGCTGGCCGCGGGGAATTTGACGTGAGCCATAACAGCTTCGGACACCTGTTCCGCGTCACCACCTGGGGCGAGAGCCATGGCCCGGCAATCGGTTGCGTGGTGGATGGCTGCCCGCCGCGCATCCCGCTGACCGAGTCCGATATCCAGCCCTGGCTGGATCGCCGCCGTCCTGGGCAGTCGCGCTTCACCACGCAGCGCCAGGAGCCTGACCAGGTGCGCATCCTGTCCGGCGTGTTCGACGGCGTGACCACCGGCACTCCGATCGCGCTAGTGATAGAGAATGTAGATCAGCGATCCCGCGATTATGGCGAGATCGCCGTCAAGTTCCGGCCAGGGCATGCCGACCTGACCTATGAGCTGAAATACGGCATCCGCGACTATCGCGGCGGCGGACGGTCCTCGGCACGCGAAACGGCGATGCGCGTCGCCGCCGGCGCGGTTGCGCGCAAGGTGCTGGGCGCCGCTGTCCATATCCGCGGCGCGCTGGTGCAGATGGGCCCGCACCGGATCGACCGCACCCGATGGGACTGGGATGCGGTGGATCAGAATCCGTTCTTCTGCGCCGATCCAGTCGCAGCAACGGAATGGGAGGGGATTCTCGCCGAGGTGCGCAAACAGGGCTCGTCGCTCGGCGCAGTGATCGAGGTGGTGGCGGAGGGTGTTCCGCCCGGGCTGGGAGCGCCGGTCTACGGCAAGCTGGACGCGGACATCGCCGCCGCGCTGATGTCGATCAATGCCGTGAAAGGGGTGGAGATTGGCGACGGGTTTGCCGCCGCGTCGCTAAGCGGGGAGCAGAACGCGGACGAGATGCACATGGAACACGGAGTGGTTGCGTTCGATTCCAACCATGCTGGTGGCATTCTGGGCGGCATCTCCAGCGGGCAGCCGATCGTGGCACGGTTTGCGGTGAAACCCACCAGCTCGATCCTGACGCCACGGCGCACGGTGAACCGGGCGGGCGAGGAAACCGAGATCACGACCAAGGGCCGGCACGATCCCTGCGTGGGGCTTCGTGCGGTGCCGGTGGGCGAGGCGATGCTGGCCTGCGTGCTGGCGGATCATCTTCTGCGGCATCGCGCTCAGAACCCGGACGCGCCGGCGAAAGCGCGATTGCCACGCAATTAGCGTGATGCTGGAGGCCGAAATCGTCGGAAAGCGTGAATATCATATAAGCGCGCGCTCTCGCCACGGCTGCATCGCGGCGCATGATCAATGAGACAGAAGGAGGCGTCGGCGGCCGGAGCACCACTTTGTGCGCCTCCAGCCGCCGCTCCCCTTGACGAACTCGCCTCTTCAAATCCGCTTCTATTGCCGCGCCAGTGCGATGCGAATGGCTTCTTCCGGGGACACCATGTGATCGCTGCTCTCGGCGGCTTCGGCGATGGCGATCTCAACTCCCTTGACGCGGCCGGTGAACCCATTGCCGCGCGGCCCGTAATCCGGCGAGACGGGCGAGCCCGAATCGTGGCCGACGTCGCAACCATCGTCGGCGGAGAAAATCATCGCCGCCGTGGCGCCGACCTTGCCCTCGCCGACCTTCTCACTGTTGACGTAGAGGGTTGCCGTCCCGCCCTTGCCCAGTCCGCCGCCGTCATAGGCGAACTCCATCCGCACCTGACAGTCGCCCGTCGGCAGGGCGTTCGCCGCCTCGGCGTAGAAGTAATGCACCCCCAGCAGGTTGTAACAGTATTTCAGCTTGCCACCCTTCGCATAAAGGCTCCAGCCGCCGATGTTGCCCCCCTGCGCGATGATTACGCCCTCGGCCCCAGCCCGATGGCACAGTAATCTCGGCGGTCACGGAGTGGGACTTGTTCTTGACACTGATGACTGAGTTCTCGGATAGCTGGCCCATGCCGCCGAATAGAATTTGCCGGTTTCCCCTGATCAGCACGGGTCTGCCGGCAGTATCCGGATTAATCCGTCTGCCAAGATCGTCGTCCATCGGCAGCACATTGAACCGGGTCGCCTCGATGAGCCAAAGCCGCTGCAATTCGTGCAGCTTCTCGGGCATCGCCTTGGCCAGGTTATTCGCCTGACTCCAGTCCTTGCTGGTGTCGTAGAGCTCCCAAACATCGTCGTCGAACGGCGGGGTCGTTTCGCCGATGAGCAGCCACGGCGTCTTGTGTCTGGTCACCGCCGTCCAACCCTTGTGATAGATTCCGCGATTGCCGAACATCTCGAAATACTGCGTCTCGTGACGTTCGGCCGCGTTGGCATCATTGAAGGCGTACAGCATGCTCACGCCCTGGATGGGCATCTGTTGCACACCGTTCACCGACAGAGGTTCGGGTATCCCCGCGGCTTCCAGCAACGTGGGGGCGATATCGATGACATGGTGGAACTGCGTGCGGATCTCGCCCTTGCCTGGAAATCCGTTGGGCCAGTGGACGATCGTGCCGTTGCGCGTGCCGCCCCAGTGAGAAGCGACCTGCTTGGTCCACTGATAGGGCGTATTCATCGCGTGCGCCCAGCCGACCGCGTAGTGATTGTAGGATTCGGGGCCACCTAGCTTGTCGAGACGGGCATTCAGAAACTCTGGTGTCTCGATCGCTGCAGCACCGTTGAAATTGATCATCTCGTTGAAGGTGCCGTTCAGCGTGCCCTCGGCCGACGCGCCGTTGTCGCCGATGATGTAGTAGATGAGGGTGTCGTCGAGAAGGTTAAGCTTTTCGACGCTCTCCAGCAGCCGACCGACGTGATGGTCGGTGTATTCCAGAAATCCGGCATAGACCTCCATCTGCCGCCGCAGGACCGGCTTCAGGTCCTCCGGCATGTCGTCCCAGGCGGGGATCTCCTTGTGGCGGGGGGTAAGCTCGCAATCGGAAGGAATGACTCCCAGGGCTTTCTGCCGGGCGAAGGTTGCTTCGCGAACCTTGTCCCAGCCGTCGTCGAACTTGCCCTTGTATTTGTCGGCCCATTCCTTCGGCACGTGGTGGGGAGCGTGGGTGGCGCCGGGCACGAAATAGACGAAAAACGGCTTGTCGGGGGCCAGCGCCTTTTGCTGGCCGATCCATGCGATCGCCTTGTCGGTCATGTCTTCCATGAAGTGGTAGCCCTCTTCGGGCGTCTTCTTCACCTCGACCGGCGTGGTGCCTTCATACAGCGTCGGGTACCACTGGTGCGCCTCGCCGCCGATGAAGCCGTAGAAGTATTCGAAGCCGCCGCCACCGGTGGGCCACGCATCGAACGGTCCGACCGGGCTGGTCTCCCAAACTGGGACCTCGTGACACTTGCCAAACTGCGCGGTGGAGTAGCCGTTCAGTTTTAATGTCCGGGCGATCGGCGAGGCGGTATTGGGCAGCACGGAGCTGTAGCCGGGAGACCCACTGGCGATCTCGGTGATCCCTCCCATGCCGACCGAGTGGTGGTTGCGTCCGGTCAGCAGCGCCTGGCGCGTCGGCGAGCACAATGCCGTGGTGTGGAAGCGATTGTATTTCAGTCCGCCGGCCGCGAGCCGCTCGGCGCTTGGTGTCTGACAGGGACCCCCGAAGGCGCTCGATGAACCGAAGCCGGCGTCGTCGAGCATGATGACGAGGATATTCGGGGCGCCCTTGGGCGGACGCAACTGTTCGATGGCTGGATATTTGGTCTCTGGATCCTTGGCGTCGTAAGTAACCAGGCCGGTTCGCGGCCGATCCGGTATCGGAAGCACGTTGCGCCGAAGTTTGTCATTGGGATCACTCATTGACCTCGCCTTTTTAGTTTGTGTTTCTCGTGGGCGCACGCATGATATGGGCCGCCATTCCACCCCGTTCGCCCATCTAGAGAAATACGGGGTCGCCATCAAGGTTTCCATCGCCTGCGAAAGCGTCGCCTGGGCGCCCCCGACGACTGTTTATCAGCGCGAACGCTACCTTTTTCATGGGTGGCGGGGAAGGTGAGGGCCAGCCTTTTGCGGCGGTCGGACTTGCTGGGGATATCGCGATCACCACCTCGGCTGAGTTGGTACAATCGGGCACATCTTTGGTATGACTTCAACCACCCCTCGCAGCGTTCTCCGCTGGAAGTTCGGGTACGAAGTGTCGTCTTGGGAGACGCAACAGACCGGCTGAACCCTCCATTCGGTTCCACCGGCTACAGCAGAATGCTGAACAGTTTCTTCGCCAAGTCCTCCACGGGCATCATCGTGAGCGACAGCGGAGCGATCGGCGCGAGTGTCAGGATCACGATTGTGAGGACCGCTTTGTTCGAGATCGGCACGATACGCATTTCGTGAACGATTTCGAGGCTGCCGTTCAGGTCTGCGAGCGACTAAATATCGCTGCTGCCCACAAGCGGCTCATCGGCAGGGGCGTCTCCGCGCAGCCACTTCCTTTCGAACTCGCGCACATAGCGTTCCGCAAGTACGCCATATTCGAGATTTCCCACCCGCTTCGCCCGGGCGAGTTGCGGCGCAAACACGAGAAATGGAGCGATGATAACAATCGTCACGAATGAGACGATGACAACAATCTCATACGCAAATGTCGGCAGCGAAGCTCCGAGATAAAAAATGCGGTTCGCGATCATTCCGGCGACCATCACGCCGTGCGGTACCCCCAACACGGCGATCGCCTGGACCATGGCCGACAGGAACCCCAATCCGGCCATGTGATCGGGATGCATAGGAATCAGGTTCAGCGGAATGCGCGAGATCTGCCACAGAAAGCGCGCCCAGACCAACAAACGAAAGTACCAGCGAAACAACAAAAACTGGAAGATCGGCAGGCTTACATAGCCATACCAGATCCCCGCAAGCCGGAGCGCGTTCCCGCCGGCCGTCGAGTTCGCGTACCAGGTAGCGGTGTCCAGCGCGATGTAGTGGCGCCAGACGATCAGGATGCCAACGCCATAGACCAGGCCGATCAACAGCAATTCGGCGAGCACCGAGTTTCGCAGGCGCATTGCCGAAGCAACTGTCCGGTCAAAACGCGCGGCCGCATTTTCGGAAATCAGGTGCCTTCCCTGGAATTGCCGCACTACCTCCAGCATCCGCCGGTGCACGGCGAGTTCGGCACCGATCAGCAAGGGCATCGCAACAAGAAAGCGCATCTGAGCTTCGATGTCGAACAGGAAAGGGATGTTCACGCTGTGGCCAACCACATCGCCGTCCAAAATGGAGAATAGCAGCAGCGGCAGCCAGGTAATCGCCGCGAAGACGATGATACGTCGCCACAACAACGTCAACGCATCGTTCGACAGGTTCGCCCGGCACAGCAACTGGAACAGCGGGCCACCCAGGACGATGGAGAAGTTCGACGGACTCCGTGACAAACCCTGACCTGAGTTTTGCATGCTGACTTTCGGAAGCGCATGAGTTGCACCGATGAGCGCGGAGCATGCGGTAACTCCGCGCCTAACAGCAGGTAGGGGAGAGACTCTAGCAGTCCGCTGAAAAACCTCTGAATTGCGTTGTTATGCCGTCACCCGATTGGTGGATTGTTGATTGAGAGGCCCGATGCTGAGCGCCCGCACCGCTCCGCCCGACGCTCTCGATTTCCTCGGCGATGTTCTCGATATCCGCCCCTGCCAGACGGCCCGACCGCTGCAAGGCCGCCTGTTCAATCGCCCACGCGTAGAAGTCGGTCTGGTACCTGCCTGCATTGCTCATCGCTCGTCGGCCCGGGCCATTGACGACGCTTCAGCTCAATCCCCGCCCAGCGCCGCCTCCACGGTCCGCACGGCCTGCAACGGCAGCGCCGCACGCCCCACCACCTGGCCGCCGACACAGGCCAGCCAGTCCGCACCGTCCGGCGGTTTCGGGCGCAGCTCGATCACCTTGGCGTCATCGTCCAGCGCCACCGCCCGATATTGCCGCCAATTCGCCCAGAGCGGCCCCGGCAAACGAACGACGCGGGCAATTGCCTTGCCCGCGTCGTCCAAACCGATCCATTCGCGGGCGCGGGAGACACCCGCCCCTTTGTCCGTGCGACCCCGCGTCCAGTGAAGGCGGGGCGCTGCCATCTAATCGCCCACCGTCATGGCAAATCCTTCAACATCAGGCGCTTTTCGCCATGATTTCATCGGCGATATTGCGTGGCACCGGATCGTAATGATGGAACTGCATCGTGAACGAGGCGCGTCCCTTGGTCATGCTGCGCAGGTCCGAAATATACCCGAACATCTCCTTCAGGGGAACATGGGCACGGACGATGATCGTGGACCCGGAACTCTCCTGGTTCTGGATCATTCCCCGCCGACGGTTAATATCTCCCACCACGTCGCCGACGTGATCCTGCGGCGTGGTGACCTCCACGTCCATGATCGGCTCCAGGATGATCGGGCCGGACTTCTTCATGCCGTCCCGGAAGCAGGCCTTGGCCGCGATCTCGAACGCCAGCGTGGAGCTATCCACGTCGTGGTACTTGCCGTCGATCAGCGTGTATTTGAAGTCCACCGTCGGAAAGCCTGCCAGCACACCGGTATCGGCCTGCAACCGGATGCCTTTTTCCACCGCCGGAATGTACTCCTTCGGGACGGAGCCGCCGACCACGTCGTTTTCGAACACCACCCCGCCGTTCCTCTCCAGCGGCTCGAAGGTGATCTTCACCTCGGCGTACTGGCCGGACCCACCGGTCTGTTTCCGGTGGGTGTAGGTTTCGGTATGCGGCCGGGTGATGGTCTCCCGATAGGCCACCTGCGGCGCGCCGATATTCGCCTCCACCCCGTATTCGCGCCGCAGCCGGTCGATGATGATCTCCAGGTGCAGTTCGCCCATGCCGGACAGAATAGTCTGCCCGGACTCCTGGTCGGTGCGCAGCCGCAGGCTGGGGTCTTCACCGGCCAGCTTCTGCAAGCCGATGCTCATTTTCTCGATCAACTCCTTGGTTTTCGGCTCGACCGAGATGTCGATCACCGGCACCGGGAACGCCATTCGCTCCAGCACCACCGGGTCCTGCTGGGATGCCAGAGTGTCGCCAGTGCCGGTATCCTTCAGCCCAACGAATGCCGCGATGTCACCGGCCGAAACTTCCTTGATCTCCTGGCGCTTGTCGGCGTGCATCTGGAACATGCGCCCGATCCGCTCGCGGTGATCGCGTGTCGTGTTCAGCACCATGTCGCCAGATTTCAGCGTGCCGGCATAGACGCGCACGAAGGTCAGGGTGCCGTATTTGTCGTTGATGATCTTGAACGCCAGCCCGGCAAACGGTGCGGAGGGATCTGCCTTGATGCGGCGACGGTCGGAATGCTCCCCGTCCTCCTCGCCTTCACCCGCCGCCACGCTGATGCCCGGCACGTCGAGCGGGCTCGGCAGATAGTCGATGACAGCGTCCAGTAGCGGCTGCACGCCCTTGTTCTTGAACGCTGTGCCGCACAGCACAGGGCGGAACGCGCCGCTGATGGTGCCGGTCTTGATACAGCGCTTCAGCGTGTCGTCCGACACATCGCCCTTGTCGAAATACTCCTCCATGGCGGCGTCATCGACCGACAGCGCCGTATCCAGCAGGATCTGGCGGTGCTCCCGGGCGCGTTCGATCAGATCGGCCGAATCTCCTCGTCGTGGAATTTCGCGCCCAGCTCACCGCCCTCCCAGACGATCGCCTTCATCCGCACCAGATCGACGACTCCGATAAACTTGTCCTCGATCCCGATCGGCAGCTGCAGCGGCAGCGCGACGATATCCAGCTTCTCTTTCAGCGTGGCCGCCGCACGGTAGAAATCGGCGCCGGTGCGGTCCAGCTTGTTGATGAAGATAATGCGCGGCACGTTGTAGCGGTCGGCCAGGCGCCAGTTGGTTTCCGATTGCGGCTGCACGCCGGCCACGCCCTCGATAATGAATATCGCGCCGTCCAGCACTCGCAGGCTGCGGTTCACTTCGATGTTGAAATCGATATGGCCCGGCGTATCGATGATATTGATGCGGTGGTCCTTCCACTCGCATGTGACCGCGGCGGACGTAATGGTAATCCCGCGCTCCCGCTCCTGCTCCATGTAGTCCGTGGTGGTATTGCCGTCGTGCACCTCACCGATCTTGTGCGACATGCCGGTGTAATAGAGGATGCGCTCGGTCGTGGTGGTCTTGCCGGCATCGATGTGTGCCGTGATGCCGATATTGCGGATGCGGGCGAGGCCGGTGTGCGGGTCCTGGGCAGGCATAGGGGTCTCCATATATCACGACGGGCGCCGCAGGGTTCCCATCACCTCGATGAGCCCCCGCGCGCCCGCGGATCTCCGGCCGCCACAGGCCGGCTTTATCTTCGGGTCATGTGCGTTAACAGAGAGCGATTTGCAAGCACCGAATAGTGAACATTGGGCAGAACTGACACAGGTACTCTTCACGCTTTGTCACGTTCGGCAACACCCGAAGGCGGTAAACTGGCGGCATGGATATCACCACGGCACAAGCGCTGGTGCGCTTCGGGTTGGGACGGCGCGGGTCGGAGCCTGTCCCGACGGACCCGCATGGCTGGCTGCTGCACTCAGGTGCGGCAGCCTGATCCGGCCGTCGATCAGCCTGCCCCCGACCTGAGTGCCGCGATGCAGGGGCTGCACGCGGACCGGCAGAACCGGATGTTCGGCGCGGAGTCGGCGGGGCACGGCAATTTCCGCCGCGATGCCCTCGCCATGCTGAGCTGGTCCCTGGTGACTCCGGCGCCGTTTCGTGAGCGGCTGGTCTGGTTCTGGAGCAATCATTTCACCGTTTCCAGCCGCCGCCCGCAATGCGAAGGCCTGATCGGCCCGTTCGTCGCCAATGCGATCCGTCCGCATGTCACCGGCCGGTTCGAAGACATGCTGCTTGCCGTGATCCGCCATCCGGCGATGCTCATCTACCTCGATAACGCCAACTCCGTCGGACCTCAGAGCCCGGCCGGCCGGAACGGCAAACGGGGACTGAACGAAAACCTGGCCCGCGAATGCATGGAGCTGCACACCGTTTCTCCAGCCGCCGGGTATACACAGGCGGATGTAACGAATTTCGCCCGTATCTTGACCGGCTGGTCGATAGATTTCGACGACGGGAGTTATGGCTTCCGGTTTCATCCGGCTGCCCATGAACCCGGACCGATCACGCTGATGGGCCATGCATTCCCGCCAGGCGAAGCGGGCGGGGTTCAGGCGCTGACCTTCCTGGCCAACCATCCGGCCACCCACCACGAGCTGGCGACTAAGTTGGCGCGGCACTTCATCGCCGACGTGCCCGCAGACGATGACGTTCTCAAGATCGAGGGAGCGCTGCGCGATACCGGCGGGAACCTCGGCGCGGCAGCCGAGCTGCTGATCGACATGGAGTCGGCCTGGCAGCCGGACACCAAGCTGCGCTCACCGATGGACTTTACGGTCGCCGCGCTGCGGGCGTTGGCGCCGCGGTCGATCACCCCGCAGGCGCTGAACGCGCTCGGCCTGCTGGGGCAGCCCTTGTGGTCGGCGCCGCAGCCAAACGGCTGGCCGGATCGCGCCGCAGATTGGGCAACCCCGGAGGGCATGCTGCGACGCATTGATTTCGCCTACACGGTTGGTGGCCGGTTCGGCGAGCAGGCGGATCCTGTCGCGCTCGCGGACTTCACCCTGGGCCCGTTACTGAGACCCGCCACGCAGGATGCCATCCGGCGGGCCGGCTCGCGCCGAGACGCCGTGGCGCTTCTGCTGGCTTCTCCCGAGTTCCAGAGGCGCTGACATGACCCACTCCCCTGCCCTGTTGTCGCGCCGTTCCGCCCTGCTCGGGCTCGGCTCGGCAGTTACGATGATGGGCGTTGGCGGCCGCGCATCGCTGGCGCTCGCCGCAGCCGCGACGGAGCAGCGACTGGTGGTCGTTATCCAGCGCGGCGCAATGGACGGATTGTCCGCCGTGGTTCCGTATGGCGATGCGGCGCTCGCCGGATTGCGGGGAGAGATCATGCCTCCCGGTCCGGGCCAGAATGGTGGCGTTCTGGACCTGGGGGGATTTTACGGCCTGCATCCGGCGCTCACCAGCCTGCACGCGATGTTTGCTGCAGGGGAGCTGCTGCCGATCCATGCTGTTGCCGGTCCGTATCGCGTGCGCAGCCATTTCGAGGCACAGGACTATCTGGAATGTGGGTCCGATCACGCATTGAACAGCGGCTGGCTGAACCGCGCGGTCGGCCAGTTGCCGACGGGGCGGCCGAGCCGGGAAGGCGCGGCCGTGGCAATCGGGGTTGCGATGCCGCTGTTGCTCCGTGGGCCCGCCCGCGTCGGGAACTGGGCGCCGCACGGATTCGGCCCCGCGCCCGCTGATATCTACGCTGAAGTCCTGGCCCTTGCAGCTGCCGACAACATCATCGGGCCAGCGGTGCGCGAGGGACTGCGCGCGCGAGGTTTCAGCAAGGAGGTGCTGGCCGGCGACCCTCTGCCGCAGAGCCGTTCCGCCTTTGCTACGCTGGGAACCGTTGCCGGCGATATGCTGGCGCGCGGCGACGGGCCCCGGATCGCTGCATTGGAGATCGGCGGGTGGGACACTCACGCGAGCCAGGAACCGCGATTGAAAGCGGTGCTGGAGCAGCTCGACGCCGGACTGGCGGCGCTGAAGACGGCGCTCGGCCCGGTGTGGAAGAACACAGCCGTGCTGACAATGACGGAGTTCGGGCGGACGGTGCGGGTGAACGGGACGAAGGGGACCGACCACGGAACCGCGTCTGTCGCGTTCGTGCTGGGCGGCGCGGTTGCTGGCGGACGCGTGGCCGGAACGTGGCCCGGCCTCGGCCGCGGCAAACTGTTCGAGGATCGCGATCTGGCGCCCACGACGGATCTGCGATCCGTTGCGAAAGGACTGCTGATCCAGCATCTCGGGCTGGATGAAGCCAAGATGGCAAAGGTGTTCCCGGCTGGCGATGCCGCGCACCCGATGAGCGGGCTGTTGCGAGCCTAGGGCGTGCGGGACGACGCGGAGCTTCGTGGCGGCCGTCCCCGGCCGATGTGCGGTGGCTGGCCCGCGGCCTTCAAGCGATAAGCCGCACAGAAACTATCGCCCCTGACCAATTCGAGCTTGCGCTTGAGCATCAACGCACACCCCACGCTGTAGCGCAGGTGGGACCCTTCGTTGCTGAGTGCGATCGCAGAGACCACGAAATAGCGGCGCTGCGGGGAAGAGAAGCAGTTGAGGTATCCCTTTCGGCAGATGGCGCGGATGGCGCCGGTCTCGGTCCAGATCCGTCCCATATCGCAATCTCCCGAGATGACGGGTTATCCAGAATGGATCCTCGTTGGCAGGTCGGCCCGCGTGGAAATCGGCACTGTTCGCATCCGTGACCGGCTACTGGAATACGCTCGTTCGCTGTTTGACATCCTGCGCTCGATCTCCCATAATTCCATAGTTTTTTGATAGGGATTCAGTCAGCCACAAAGACCAGGAGACGTCAACAAAGCTTTCCCTCTTTTAAGATGCCACTTCGGTGAACTGTTCGGGTGATGGTTGTTCGTTCTGAACCGCTGTTGACCTGTAGCCGGTACGGCTTATGTTGCGCTCAAGTCACATAGATTTATCATGATGCTGTCGAGTCGAGCGAAGTATGCCCTGCGAGCCTGCGTCTATCTGGCAACGCAGGTCGATTCAGAAAAGTGGGCTCTGACATCCGAAATCGCTGCTGCCGAGGATATCCCCCGCAAATTTCTCGAAGCCATCCTGGTTGAGTTACGCGATAACGGTATATTGGAAAGTCGGCGCGGCCGTTACGGCGGCCATAGGCTGGCTCGCGCACCGGAACAAATCGCCGCTGGCGAGCTTATTCGGATCGTCGACGGACCGCTGGCACTGGCGCCATGCGCCAGCAAGACACAGTTTGGACAATGCGCCGATTGTCTGGATTTGAGAGCTTGCGCGCTTCGCTCGATGCTGCGCAAAGCCCGCGATGCCATCGCCGGGGTGCTAGACGACTATTCGCTGGCCATGCTCGCCCGCAACGGCAAGCGACGCACATCCCGCGTGGCGGAACGCCGCTAGCTACGCACCGATCGCCGACGGCACCAGCGACAGCATCCGCCCCTGAGGGTCCAGCGGTAACAGCTTCATGCTTTCCACCGGCGACGCAGGAAAGATCACCCCGGCACGAACCTGCACCGAAACCCGATCGCCCTCTCTCACACCGAGCGGCGCCAGGCTATCGGTGGGAATGACGCCATCGACACTGCTGCCGGCGAGCTCCACGACCACCCGAGCCAGCGGGCCAGTGCGATGCGCATGCCGGACCAGCCCCGGACCCGACGCGTCACGCGACAGGACAATATCCTGCGGCCTTACATAGACCACGGCTGAGCCGATGCCGCGCTCCGCCCGCCCGATCGGCAGCGCGCCCAACAGCACGAAACCATGCTCGATACGGCATTCCAACCAATTCGTTTCGCCCAGGAACTCGTGAACGAATGCGCTGGCCGGCTGTGCATAGACCTCGTCCGGCGTGCCGACCTGCTCGATCCGACCGGACGACAGCACCACCACCCGGTCGGCCAGCTCCAACGCCTCTTCCTGGTCGTGGGTAACGAATACGCTGGTGACATTGAGGTTCGTGTGCAACTGTCGAAGCCACCGCCGCAACTCCTTGCGAACCTTCGCATCCAGCGCACCGAACGGTTCGTCGAGCAGGAGCATCCGCGGATCGATCGCCAGCGCGCGGCACAGTGCAATGCGCTGTCTCTGCCCGCCGGAAAGCTGAGCCGGATAGCGGTCGGCCAGCCATTCGAGCTGCACCAGCTCCAGCAACCTCTGGACGCGCCGCGCGATGTCCGCCTGCGACAGACGCTGTGCCCGCTTGCGGACGCGCAGGCCGAAGGCAACGTTCTCGAAGACCGTCATGTGCCGGAACAGAGCATAGTGCTGGAACACGAATCCCACGCGTCGTTCGCGCATGGTGCAGATCGGCGCGCCCTCGTCGCCGAACAGGATCTGCCCGGCATCAGGCATGTCCAGACCCGCAATGATCCGCAGCAAGGTCGTCTTCCCGGATCCGGATGGTCCCAACAGCGCCAGCAGCTCATTCGGGCGCACCTGCAGGTCGATATTATCGAGTGCCACATGCGTGCCGAAACGCTTGGAAATGCCTCTAATGGCGATGGAGGTGCTCATCGTCTGCCTCGTTCTCAGAACCGGCGGGTTGCGGTCAGCTCATCGGGCAAGCGCGATTCCAGCAGCAGCTTGGCAATGAGTGTAACCAATGCCAAACCAGCCAGCAGGGAAGCGACGGCAAAGGCTGCTTGGGTCTGATAATCGTTGAACAAGGCTTCCACCTGCAACGGCATCGTATCCGTCGCGCCGCGTATATGGCCGGACACGACCGAAACAGCACCGAACTCACCCATCGCACGCGCATTGCACAGCAGCACGCCGTACAGCAGCCCCCAGCGGACCTTGGGTATCGTCACACGCCAGAATGTGCTCCACCCTGAGGCTCCCAGCGATACAGCCGCTTCCTCCTCCTCGGCGCCCTGCTCTTCCATCAGCGGAATCAGCTCCCGCGCGACGAACGGCAGCGTGACGAAGATGGTGGCCAGCACGATCCCCGGCGTGGCGAAAATCACCTGAATATTGCGAGCCTGCAGCCAGGGTCCGAGCCAGCCGTGCAACCCGAACAGCATCACCTGGCAAAGTCCGGCGATGACCGGCGAAATGGAGAACGGTAAATCGATCAGGGTGACCAGAAAGCTCTTCCCACGAAATTCGAAACGGGCGACACACCAGGCCGCTGCAATACCGAACGTCACATTCAATGCCACCGCGATCACCGCGACGATCAGCGTCAACTGGACAGCGGACAGCGTGTCGGGATCGGCAAGCGCGTCCACATATGCGCCAATACCCGACGCGAACGCTTGCACCAGAACAACGGCCAGAGGCAGCAGCAGGAACAGCACCATCAGTCCGAGTGCAGCGGCGGTCAGAACATGCTGTACCCGGCAGTTCGCGGCCGTAGGCGCGTGCATACGAGGGATCGGGACAGAAGGTGCTTTAGTCGCCATGGCGCAACCGCATCCAGTGCTGCAGACGGTTGATCGCCAGCAACAGCACAAACGAGACCAGCAGCATCGTTGTGCCCAGCGCCGTCGCGCCGGCATAGTCGAACTGGTCGAGATCGATCACGATCAGCAGCGGCACGATTTCCGAGATCATCGGCTTGTTGCCGGCGATGAATATGACCGAACCGTACTCCCCCAGGCCGCGCGCGAAGGCCATGGTGAAGCCGGTCAGCAGCGCCGGGGTCAGCGCCGGGAAGATAACCCGCCGGAAGGTCTGCCACCCGCTCGCGCCCAACAGGTGGGACGCCTCTTCCTGTTCGTGCTCCAGCTCCTGCAACACCGGCTGCACCGCACGGACCACGAAGGGAAGCCCGATGAACGTGAGCGCGACGAGAATCCCAAGCGGCGTGAAGGCGACGCGAATGCCGAGCGGCACGAGCAACGACCCGATCCAGCCGTTCGGCGCATAAAGCGACGTCAGGGCGATCCCGGCCACCGCCGTCGGCAATGCAAACGGCAGGTCCACGAACGCGTCCATCAGGCGGCGGCCAGGGAATCGATGCCGCACCAGAACCCAGGCGATCAACAGACCGGCTGCCACCGCGATCGCCGCCGACCCGCCGGCGCAGAGCAGCGTGACACGGAACGCCGCCACTGCGCGCGGCTGTAGAATCGCGTGCAGGAATGAATACCACCCATCACCGATCGTGCGGAGCACCATCGCAGCCAGTGGGAGCAGCACGAGCAGTGACAGATACGTGATGGTTAGCCCGAAGCTCGGCCCAAATCCCGGCAGCACGCTGGGCTTGCGCCACCCCGAAAGGCTTGCGGCGACGGCCATCGCTCAGCCTCCCGGACGATAGACCTGATCGAATATGCCGCCATCGGCGAAGAACCGTTGCTGCGCCTGCGTCCAGCCTCCGAACTGCTCGATGGTATCGAGCTTCACCGTCGGGAACTGATGCTGATATTTCTGCACGACCGGTTGCAGGCGTGGCCGGTAGAAATTCTGGGCGCAGACCTCCTGGCCTTCCGGCGTGTAAAGATATTGCAGGTATGCCTCGGCCACTTTTCTGGTGCCACGCCGGTCCACGACCTGATCGACCACGGCAACCGGCGGCTCCGCGAGCAGGCTCAGGCTCGGGACCA
This sequence comes from uncultured Pseudomonadota bacterium, assembly GCA_963810715.1. Classification (GTDB taxonomy): domain Bacteria; phylum Pseudomonadota; class Alphaproteobacteria; order Acetobacterales; family Acetobacteraceae; genus DATDIC01. The sequence goes on from CAWEOZ010000014.1 coordinate 227,370, forward strand.
CGATCTCGAATGTGCCCGGTTTGGCTTCCGCAACCGACAGGAACGCCTCATTTTCCCACGCCAGCAGGACATCGCCGATGCCGCGCTGCGTGAATGTGATCGTTGCGCCGCGCGCGCCGGTATCCAGCACCGGCACGTTCTTCAGCAGGTCGCGCACATATGCCAGCGCCTTCGCGTCGCCACCTTCGTTCAGTGCCCAGGCGTAGGCGGCCAGGAAGTTCCAGCGGGCTCCGCCCGAGGTCTTCGGGTTGGGCGTAATCACCTGGATTCCCGGGCGCGGCAGATCGCCCCAGTCCTTGATCTGTTTCGGATTACCCTTCCGGACCAGGAACACGATCGTGCTGGTGTAGGGCGTGCTACCGTCCGGCAATCGCGTCTGCCAGTCCCTGGCGAGCCGGCCGGCCGCGGCAATCGCGTCGATGTCGTAGGCCAGCGCCAGAGTCACCACGTCCGCATTCAGGCCGTCGATCACCGATCGCGCCTGCGCGCCGGAACCACCATGCGACATGCGGATGCCGATGTCGCCACCTTCCTGCTCCGTCCAATGTCGCGCGAATGCCGCGTTGAAATTCTTGTACAACTCCCGCGTCGGGTCATACGAGGCGTTCAGCATATTGATGCGGGCTGCCGCCTGCCCGCGCATCGGAAACAGCGCCATAGTACCGGCCGCAAGCATTACACGACGAGCAGGGTTGGGGAGTCTCTCCACGCCAACACTCCTGTTTTCAGTCATTCCAGCACCGCTGCCTCGGGCGGTTTCCGCCTTTGGGCGTAATTCCTATCCTCCGTATATGGATTCATGCACGCTGATCCCGCTGCGTCAACAAAAAACAGCAGTCCCACCAATAAGGCCTTACATATTTCCTATTGACTGAGTATGATTCTCTGTGATTGCCTCATTCTGCGGCGTGCCATCGGGGCACCGACCGAGCAGGAGGCCGAGAGATGACCCGTCCAGATCATCGCATCACCGCCCGCGCCGTCCGGGAAGAGGACCTTGGACCCGCCGAGGGTATCATCATCGCGCTTTTGATGGTCATACCGTTCTGGACGGTGGTGGCCTTCATCTGCGCCCGATAACGTTGCACATCACCTGAAGCTTGCATCCGACGCTCGGGTGCGAAGGGCGCCCAGGAAACATTGGCCATTCTCGCCCGCCCGCCCGCGGGTTTGGTCATCACCCAATGCCGTGAACCGGTTGCGGTACAGTGCATTCGATGCCACCACCATGATCCCACGTGACGGAGGATCGGTGATGAGCAACAGCGGAGCGGTCGCCGCCGTTGATACGGGACGCCAGTGGGACCGGTTGATGGCAATGGCCCAGATCGGCGCCATCCACGGCGATGGTGTGAACCGCGCCTGCCTGACGGACCTGGACCGCGAGGCGCGGCGCTTGCTGATCGACTGGGCCGGCAGCGTTGGGGCCGCGATATCGATCGATGCGGTAGCAAATCTATTCTTGCGGCTGCAAGGCACCGACCCGAACGCCGCACCCGTGTTGACCGGCAGCCACATGGACACGCAGCCGCAAGGCGGACGGTTCGACGGCATTTACGGCGTCATTGCCGGGCTGGAGTTGCTTGCCGCGATCCGACAGGCCGGCGTCCGGCCTCGCCGGCCGATCGAGGTGGTTGCGTGGACCAACGAGGAAGGCGGCCGCTTCGCCCCCGGTTGCATGGGAAGCATGGCCTGGAGCGGCGTAAAGCGCATCGAAGACTTCGGCGACATCGCCGACCCTGAGGGAGTCCGCTTTGCCGACGCGTTGGCGGCGCATCTGTCCGCCGAATCCGATCTGTCGCGCCGCCCGCTCGGCGGGCAGCCGCACGCCTATGTGGAAGCGCATATCGAGCAGGGACCGCGACTGGAAGCCGAAGGACTGGATATCGGGGTCGTCACCGGCATCCAGGGCAGCCGCTGGTTCACCGTGACATTGACCGGCGAAACCGCCCATGCCGGCACCACGCCTTTGGCACTGCGGCAGGACGCCGTTCAGGACATGGTTCGCGCCATATCCGCGCTCAATCGGCTGATGCGGGATCCGTCCGACGTGCTTCGCTTCACGGTCGGGCGTGTGGTGGTGGAACCGAACACATCCAATTCGGTGGCGAACCGTGCCAGTTTCACGATAGACCTGCGACACCCCGAAGCAGAGGTGCTGCTGGCACGCGGGGATGCGGTACGCGGGGTCATTCAGTCGGCCATACGCCGCTGCTCCGCCGACGTGCGGGAGACGTTTCATGCCCTGCCGGTCGCATTCGCGCCCGCCGTGGTCAGCGCGGTGGAGCAGGCGGCAAACGGGTTGGGATTGCGGTCGGTCCGGCTGCCGTCCGGCGCATTTCACGATGCGCAGTTCGTGGTCCCGGTGTGCCCCGCCGGCATGATCTTCGTGCCCTGCCGCAAGGGGATCAGCCACAACCCCGCCGAATACGCCAGCCCGGAACAACTGGCCGCCGGCACGCGCGTGCTGACGGGCGCGCTGCTGGAACTGGCTGGCGTCGGCTAGATCGGCTCCGCCTCTACCGCCGCAATGTCCAGCAGCCGTTCGATCACCTCCGGCTCCTGCGCTCCGGCGATCGCGTGGCGGCCGGCGACGACGAAACACGGCACACCGTTGATGCCCAGCCGGTGGGCGCGAAGATTTTCGGCGTGCACCGCGTCGGTATCCTCCGTCCCAGCCAGGTAGCGCCGCACCGCCGGCCCATCCAGGCCGCAGGCACTGGCGATCACGGCCAGCATCGCAACGTCGCCGATATCGAGCCCATCGGTGAAATGAGCCGAAAACAAGGCCTCGATCAGCGCGTCGGCGCGTCCATGGCGTAGGGCATATCGCACCAGACGATGGGCATCCACGCTCGACGGGGTGCGCCGGATCCGATCGAACCGGAACAGCACGCCCTCAGTCCGGCCGATCTCGGAGATCGAGGCATAAAGGCGCCGCGCCCGGTCCTCGCCGCCAAATTTCCGCAACACGTAATCCGGGCGCGACATCCCCGCGCGAGGCATGTCGGGGTTCAGCAGGAAGGGCCGCCAGATCAGCTCGAACAGCAGGTCCGGTCGCCGGCGCAGCGTACGCAGCATTCGCCGGACGCCGAGGAAGCACCACGGGCAGACCAGGTCGTGCACCACCTCGATCGACAGGCGCGCCTTGGGTGGGACCAGGACGTTCACGGTGCGACTCTCAGGGTCGGTCCGACAACTGTCACCGGAGCATCATCCCCGAGAAGGACGGGGCACTGCAAGCCCGTATGCTACCCGCATGCTACCCTGGGACCGCCTTCAGATGCATGGTCAGGTTGCCGAACGCATCCACCCGCAGATGAGCGGACGGGCCGATGACCGCGGTGGATTCCGCCTCTTCGATCAGCGCCGGTCCTTCGATCCGCGTGTCCGGCCGAAGCGCGGCGCGCGCATAGACCGGCGTGTCCACGAACCTCCCAGCCTCGACGAAATAGGCAGGCCAATGCTCGATCAGCGGCTCCTGCCGCAGCGTGTTGCCGGCAAATCGGACTTCCGTCACCGGCGCTGGGGCGATCGACCGCACCCGCCAGGATACGAGTTCCACCTGCATGCCGGCCAGGCTGCGGGCGAACCGCTCACGGTACTGCGCATCGAACGCGCGCTGCAGCACGGTCGGGTCGCGGGTGGCGATCGCCGCGGCTGACAACGGCACGGTGACTTCGAAGCCTTGACCGACGTAGCGCATGTCAGCCGAGGTTTCGAACGTGATCTCCGCGTCGGTCACACTGCCCTGGCGCAGCACGTCCCGGCCGCGTTCCGTCAGGTCCGCCAGCACCGCGGCAGCCTGATCCCAATCCAGCCGGCTGAGCCCGACGACCAGGCCGCGGGTCAGCTCCACGCTGCGCGGCGCCACCAGCATGCCGATCGCCGACGCGACCGCCGCCCACGCGGGAAGATCACCTCCTTGATGTCCAGCAGGCGGCCAGCTCATAGGCATGCACCGGGCCGGCGCCGCCGAACGCCACCATGCGGTAGCGCAACGGATCGGTGCCCGCTTCGGCAATATGCACGCGCGCCGCGGTGGCCATGTTGTTGTCGACCACGCGGGCGATGCCGTCCGCGGTCGCGATGGTGTCCAGATCGAGCCGCCGCCCGAGCCGGGCAATGGCGGCTTCGGCCCGCCTGCGGTCCAGCCGCATGCGCCCACCCAGAAACCGATCAGGCGACAGATAGCCGCGCAGCAGGTCCGCAACCGTGACGGTAGGGTCTTCTCCGCCCGCGCCATAGCAGGCTGGCCCCGGCACCGCCCCGGCACTGCGTGGCCCGACGCCCAGCAGCCCCAACTCATCGACAGCGGCGATGCTGCCGCCGCCGGCGCCGATCTCGATCAACTCGATGGCCGGCAGCCGCAAGGGCAGGCCGCTGCCTATCTTGAACCGTGCGAGGCGTGCGACCTCCAGGTCGTGCGTACGCTGCGGCTTGCCACCATGGATCAGGCTGAGCTTCGCCGTGGTGCCGCCCATGTCGAAAGCGATCACGTCGTCCCATCCCGCCTGGCGGGCCAGGAACGCGGCACCCATGGTTCCCGCCGCCGGCCCCGACTCCACCAGCGCGATCGGCTGCGCCGTCGCGGCACGCGCCGTAGTAATGCCGCCATCGGACAGCATCACGAACAACGGCACCGCCAGGGACCGCTCCAGTTCCAACAAATACCGGTTGGCGATCGGCGCGATGTACGCATTCGCCACGCAGGTGGAAAACCGCTCGAACTCGCGTATTTCCGGCGCGATGCCGCTCGAGGTGCAGACCGCGATGCCTGGGCACTCGTCGTCCACGATGCGCTGCGCCTGCTGCTCATGCGTCGAGTTACGATAGGCGTTGAAAAAGGCGATCGCGATGGATTGCACGCCGGCATCGCGCAGTGCGCGAGCGACAACGCGCATTCCCGCCTCATCCAGTGGCAGCACCGCTTCGCCGTCGGCGCCGAGCCGTTCGCGGACGGTCAAGCCGGGACACCAGCATCAGGCCGAGCGCGATCATGATCCCTACGACCGCGATGATCTGCGTTCGCCGAGCGCCCGACGGGCTGCACCTCCACCCCAGCTCCCCCGGCCGAGAGGATGGGTTCGCTTGTCGCTTTTCCGAGCATGTGATAAATGATGTCCAATTGGAGAAAGATTATCGTGCAGACCCACGAACGTCCCTTGTTCACGCCGACAGAGGCCGCCGTACTGACGCGGTTTTCCGTGAAAGCGGTGAACAACGCGATCGACAGGAAAACCGTGCCGGCCACCATCAGCCGGCGCGCGGGCCAGGCGACGCGCCTGGTCGATCTGCGCGCGCTCATGTCACTCGCGCTTGAGCGGCGGCTCGCTGACCGGGTCGTGCCGGAGCTGCGGCGCGAGGTGTTCGAAGCGCTGATCGATACGCGGCGCAACACGGTCTCGCTCGAAGGCGGCCTGCTTAAGGTTGATCTGCGCGAGCCGCGGCGTGAGCTGGCTGCTTCCCTTCGCAGACTGCGACGCGCGCGTCAGCTCGTCGTCGGCGACCCGGATATCCTCGGCGGCGAGCCTGTATTCCGCGGCACCCGCGTGCCGGTGCACGCGATCGCGGCGCAACTCGTGCAGGCAGCGCGCGGCACGCTGGCCCTGCAGATGGCTGTCGTAATGCGGGAAATACTTCCCGGTGAACGCCAGGTCGGCATATTGCAGGAACGCCTCGTCCTCGTTCCCGTGCGGGTCGAACGTCGCCGCCAGGAATGCCGCCCGCCCCACCGCCTCGCGCACGCGGCGCGCCAGGTCCGCGTCGGGCCGCGGCACCCCGCGCACCGCCATCGCGCCGTGCAGGCACAGATACACCCCGTCGTACGGGCCCGTCGCCCGGATCTCCGCGATCATCCGCCCGGCAAACGTGTCGTACGCCTCGTTGGTGACCCAGCCTGACCCCGTGCCGGTCCGCGGCCACAGCGGCAATTCGATCCCCACCAGCTCGACGCCATCGAACTCCCGCGCCACCCGCACGAAGCCGCCCATGTAGGATTTCGGCCCCGACCCCAGTAACGCCCCGCCTGCGGCCGGCGAGCCCGGATAGACGAAATCCCCCAACCTCGTATCGTTGGCAAGGAATGTAATCGTCTCATGCGAGAAATGCAGCCCCGCGATCCGCATCTTTGCCCCCCTCAAGGCGCCAGCGCCCGCATCTCCGCATACAAATCCGACTTCGCCTCGAACCCGATGCCCGGCAGATCCGGCAATGTCACGAACCCGCTCTCCACCCGCGTGCCGTCGGGAAACCCGCCATAGGGCTGGAACACGTCCGGATAGCTTTCATTGCCGCCCAGTCCCAGCCCCGCCGCGATATTCAGCGACATCTGGTGCCCGCCATGCGGAATGCAGCGCCGCCACGACCAACCGGCATCCTTCAGCATCGCCAATGTGCGCTGATATTCGCACAATCCGTACGACAACGCGCAGTCGAACTGCAGCCAGTCCCGATCAGGCCGCATCCCGCCGTAGCGGATCAGGTTGCGCGCATCCTGGTGGCTGAACAGATTCTCGCCGGTCGCCATCGGCCCCGGATAGAACTCCGCCAGCGCCGCCTGAAGCTGGTAATCCAGCGGATCACCGGCCTCCTCGTACCAGAACAGCGGATAATCGCGCAGCATCTTCGCATAGGCGATCGCCGTCTCCAGATCGAACCGCCCGTTCGCGTCCACCGCCATCCGCGCGTCCGCCCCGATCTCGCTCAGTACGGCCTCGATCCGCCGGCGATCATCCTCGAGCGACTCGCCGCCGATCTTCATCTTCACCACGCTGTAGCCGCGATCGAGGTAGCTGCGCATCTCCGCCCGCAGCGTCGCAAGGTCCTTGCCCGGATAATAATACCCGCCCGCCGCATAGACGAACACGCGCGGATCGGCGGTCACGCCATGCTGCTCCGCCAGCCAGCGGAATAGCGGCTTGCCGGCAATCTTCGCCGCCGCGTCCCACACCGCCATGTCGATCGTACCGACTGCAACCGACCGGTCGCCGTGGCCGCCCGGCTTCTCGTTCCGCATCATCGCCGCCCATACCCGGTCGGGGTCCAGATTGTCGCCCTCCTCCGACAGCAACGACGCCGGGTCCGCCTCCCGGATGCGCGGCGCGAACCGTTCCCGGATCAGCCCGCCCTGCCCGTACCGGCCGTTCGAGTTGAATCCATACCCGATGACCTTGCGCCCATCGCGTTCCACATTCGTAACTACAGCAACCAGGCTGATGGTCATCTTGCTGAAATCGATATACGCGTTCCGTATGTCCGAGCTGATCGGACGCGTAACCTCGCGTATCTCGGTGATACGAACGGGCATGACATTCAGCTCCCGGGCTGTCGAAATCCGTCACGGGCGGCGCCCCCGCCGTCATGGCCGAGCGCGATCCGGCCATCCACGTCTTTGCCTCCCAGCGGGCTGACGCAGACGGCAGGCGCAATCCCGGCCAACATCTCGCTCAACAGGCGCTGCGCAAACGCCCGCCATGCCATTGCCGGATCCACCGCCGCGGCTGCCACCTGTACCGGCGTTTCCACGAAATCCCGTATCGCCGCCGCCAGGCTCGCCGCATCCGGATCGCACAGCAGCGCCAGAGGCTCGTCGCCGCAAGCTGCTCGATCAGCCCGCCCACCCGCGTGCAGATCACCCGCCGTCCCGCCGCCAGCGCCGCTGCCACCACGCCGCTCTGGCTCGCCTCCCGATACGACAGCACCACCGCATCCGCCCACCCCAGCAGCGACGCGATCTCCGCCTCCGCCACCCACCGGTTTTCCACCGTCACACCCGGCTGCGCCCGCAACGCGCGCAGCGTGTCGCTCTCGGGCCCCTGGCCGACCACGCGCACCTCCAGCCCCGGCCGAGGCCCCAGCAGGCGCAGTGCCTCCGCCAGCAGATCGAGCCCCTTGTACGGCAGCAGCCGCCCGAAGCTCAGCAGCCGCACCCCGTCGGCATGCCCGAACGCCGGTGGCACCGGCCCGAAATCGAACGGCGGATGCGCCGCGACGATCAGCTTCGCCCTTGCCCCGATCAATCGCCGGGCCCGAAGCTGCTCCGCCACGTGGGAGGACAGCGTCACCACCACATCGGCACGCCGGATCAGTTGCCGTTGCAACGTCATCAGCAACGGAAACCCGTCGCCTGGATGCGCCTCCGCATCATGCACGATAACCGCCGCCGGCACGCCGGCCCGGTGCAACGCCGCCACGCACATGCAGATCGAGCGGACCCGGCATCGCGCACACCGCCACGTGCAGCCCCATCGCCCGGAACCGTCGTGCCAGTCCCCTCACCATCACCGGCGAAGCCAGCATCCGCCCGGCCAGTCCCGCCGATGCTGGCATAAGTCCGCACCGGCAGCGCGCACAACGGCGCGTCCGGCCCTGCCAGCAGCTCCGCCCGCGCAGCCAGCGACAGCACCGCCGAAACGCCCGGTAACTGGTCGAACGCCGCCGCCAGTTGTGCGGCGAAGCGTGGGCCGGCTCCGCGGCGGCCCCATTGCCACACCAGCACCTTCATGCCGCGCGCACAGCCACGCCGATCGACCGCACCGCCGCCCGCAGTGCCTCCCCGTCCAGCCGCGCCGCCGCCGCCCGCCCGCGCGCGCCCAGCGCGGCGCGCAGCCCGGCATCGTCCGCCAGCCGGCGCAGCATCGAAGCCGCCGCCGCGATATCGGGCTCGGCCCACATCGCGCCCGGCGCCTGATACACCCCACGCGGATCGCGCGCCTCGATCAGCCGGTACGGAACCAGCATCGCACTGGACTCGTCCATGAAGTCCATATTGCCCGACCAGCCCGTCGCCACCACCGGCTTGCCCAGCCTCATCGCCTCCGCCAGCACCAGCCCGAACCCTTCGCTCCGATGCAGTGACAGCACGATGTCCGCCGCCGCAGTAAAGGCCAGCGCATCGGCCGGCGGCAGCGTCCGTGTCTCCAGCCGGATGTTCGGAACGCCTGAAACCACCGCGGAGCACACACGCGAAATCGGCTGGAAAATGGTCCGGGTTGCCAAGCCGCAACACCAGCACGCGGTCAATCCGCTCGCCGAACGCCGCGCGGAACGCCGCGATAGCCGCCAGCGGGTTCTTGCGTTCGAGCGACGACGCCAGGTTGGCCGATACCAGCACCACCACCGCATCATCCGGCAACCCGAACGCATTCCGATCCAGCGTTGCCGGCGTGCCCCCGGCAAGCAGCAACCGGGTGCGGCACCACGCGCACCCGCCCTGGCAGCAGCGTTTCCAACGCCGTTGCGGTGAACCGCGAGGGCACCCACGCCTCGTGCACGAACCGTGCGCCGATGCGCCAGTCCGCCGACACGGACGGCAGCTCCCACGCCCAATATCCGATCACCCGTCGCGCACCAGTCAAACCACGTGGCAAACGCAAGGACACCATCGGCAGCATCGGCGCATTGACGTGCAGCACCAGCGCCGCATCCGGCGGCATCTCGCGCGCGACCGGCGCCGGCATGTCGTCGCGATGCGCCGGCAGCAGCGGGCCGATATCCAGCGGCCAGCATGCAATGCCTAGCTGCTCCAGCGCCCGCAGCATCAGCCGCGCGCTCTCCCCAAGGCCGGAGGCGCGCGACAACTCGCCTGCAACGATGATCCCGCTGCCGGACGGCCGGCGGCGTCGCACTGATCCGCGGCGCCATTCGCGACATGGCCGCCAACGCTATCCGCCGGCGCATCCGCGGCGGCAGCATGCGCCACGCCCGGTGCGGCAGCGTCACGCCGGGTGCCAATTTACCCATTGCTCAAGCCGAACTTTGCGAAACTGTCACAAGACATTACTGGCCCGCCGACCAGCGTGCGATTTGCCGCGCGCCGCCACACGTATAAACTGCCCGACATGAACAGACCAACACCCGGCGATCAGGTCAGCACGACGGACATGCTCGCCCGGCTGACCGCGTTCGATACCACCAGCCGCAACTCGAATCTGGAGCTGATCGGCTTCGTCCGCGCGTGGCTTGATCAGCACGGCGTAACATACCGGGTCAGCCAGGATGCCGCCGGCACGAAGGCGAACCTGCACGCGATCGATCGGACCGCAGGGACCGGGCGGCATCGCTCTGTCCGGCCATGTCGATACAGTCCCCGTCGATGGCCAGGCCTGGACCAGCGACCCGTTCACGCTGCGCCGCCAGGATGATCGGCTCTATGCGCGCGGCGCCTGCGACATGAAGGGCTTCGTCGCCTCCTGCCTCGCCGCGGTTCCGGACATCAAGCGCCGTCGCCTCACCCGTCCCGTGCATCTGTTCATCTCCTACGACGAGGAAGTGGGCTGCTTCGGCGCCGTCCGCCTGCTCGAAGATATCCGCCAGTCCGGCCTGAAACCCGCGCTCTGCGTCGTCGGCGAGCCATCCGGCATGAAACCGATCGTCGCGCACAAGGGCAAGCTGAACTGTCTGGTTCACGTGAAGGGCCGTCCCGGTCATTCCAGCGAACCGGCCAAGGGCGTCAACGCCGTCCACGCGGCCGGCGAGGCCATCGCCTATGTCGCCGCCGAAGCGCGCCGCTTCGCCACGGACGGCCCGTTCGAGGATGGCTTCGACCCGCCGCACACCACCATCCATGTCGGCACCGTGCAAGGCGGCACGATCCTCAACATCATCCCCGAACGCGCCGATTTCCACATGGAATGGCGCAATATTCCCGCCGACGACACGGAAGCCCAGCTCGATCGCATGCGCGCTTTCGTTGCCGCGCACATCGAACCGGCCATGCACGCCGTCGATCCCCGCACCGGCTTCACCTTCGAGGTGAAGGTGCGCATGCCGGGACTCTCGCTGTCGCCGGACCACGAACTCACCGGATTGATCGAGCAGATCACCGGATCCAACAGCGCCGGAAAGGTCAGCTACGGCACCGAAGGCGGCTTCTATCAGGAGGCCGGAATTGCCACGATCGTCTGCGGACCCGGCCACATCGCGCAGGCCCATCAGCCCGATGAATGGATCGCCGAAAGCGAGCTGACCGCCTGCGATGGTTTCATCCGCACTCTTGTCGATCGCGTGTCAGGATAGGCGATGTCGGACCCGGTCCAGCCTCCGCTGCCGCATTTCGATGTCCGGCTGACCGCGCCCGATATCGATCCGTGGCGGGAGGGGAACACCGGCATTCCCGGCTTCACCACCTGGACCGCCCCGCGTCCCGGACCGCACGTCGCGCTGCTCGCGCTCTCCCACGGCAACGAGCTGGCGGGCGCCATCGTGCTCGACCGGCTGCTGCGCGACGGGCTGCGGCCGACCCGCGGAAAGTTGACATTCGGCTTCCTGAACCTCACCGCGTTCGATCACTTCGATCCCCGCCAGCCGACGCTGTCGCGTTTCGTCGACGAGGATATCAACCGCGTCTGGGACGAAGCCGTGCTGGACGGGCCGCGCCAATCCGCCGAACTGGCCCGCGCACGAGAGGTCCGTCCACTGATCGACTCTGTCGATGTGCTGCTCGACCTGCACTCCATGCTGTGGCCGTCCGACCCGCTGATCCTGTGCGGCGGGTCCGGCAAGGGCCGCCAGCTCGCCGCCGGGATCGGGGCACTGGAGCTGGCGGTCGCGGACCATGGCCATGTCGGCGGCCGGCGCCTGATCGATTATGGCCGGTTCAGCGACCCCACCAGTCCCTGCATGGCTAATCTGGTGGAGGCCGGCCGGCACTGGGAACCGGCAACAGTCGAGACGACGCTGGCGAGCGTTGCCGGACTGCTGCACTGGCTCGATATGGCCCCGCCCGCCCTGCCCCCGCCGTCCCGCCGCACTCAGCGCTTCGCCGAGGTTACCGTCGCGGTAACCGCCGCCACCACCGGCTTTGCCTTCGTGCAACCCTGGCGCGGCGGCGACGTGATCACCCGGCGCAACACGCTGATCGCTTTCGACGGACAGGTGGAAGTGCGTACACCGCACGACGAATGCCTGCTGGTCATGCCCAGCCTGCGCCCGAGCCGCGGTCACACGGCGGTGCGACTCGCCCGCTTTGCCTGACGGTCCGGCCGCCCTATCGTGCCGGCCGCCGTCACGCTCCGAGGAGACGCATGCAATTTCGCGCCGCGCTGATCGCCCCGCTCCTGGCCGCCGCGCTCGTCGCCGCGCCGCCATCCGATCACTCCCAAGCCCAATCCAACCTGCCGCAGGCCTTCCTGCTGGGCTCCTGGACCGGTGGGTTGTTTCCCGCGCCAGCCGTGCTCTCCGCAGAGCAGTGCCTGCTGCAGCCGACCGTCATCTTCACCCGCGACGTGGTCCTGCGCGCCACCCTGACCGACGAGTTCTACATTCAGCGGCTGATCCAAACCGCGCGCGGCACCGGTAACGGTGTGGATTTCCGGTTCAGCGGCACCACCCCGCTCGCCTCCGCGCCTGTATCGCCGCTTGGCGGAACCTCAACCACGGGCTTCGGTTGTGAGGACCCGAACGTGCTGCACGTCCAGCGCGTCTCGCCCAACCAGATCCGCTTCCCCGGCTGCAGCGACTTTCCCTTTCCGCTGATCCGCTGCCCCGCCGGCTGAGGCCCCGATGCTCAGGAGACGCCAACCATGACTCGCACCGTCGCCCGCCTGCTCGCCGAAAGCCTGCAGGCCCACGAGGTCGATCAGATCTTCTGCGTTCCCGGCGAGAGCTATGTCGGCCTCACCAGTGCGCTCGCGGAGACGAACTCCATTCGCCTCATCGTCTGCCGCCACGAAGGCGGCGCCGGCTTTATGGCCGCGGCAGACGGGCGCCTGCGCCCGCGCGCCGGCGTCTGTGTCGTCTCCCGCGGACCCGGCCTGTCCAACGCCATGGTGTCACTGCATTCCGCCTATCACGACGCCACCCCCATGGTGATGCTGATCGGCCAGGTCGAGCGCGCCGATTTCGGCCGCATGGCGTTGCAGGAACAGAACTACTCGCGCCTGCTGTCCGACGTCACCAAGTCGGTGATCGAGGTCAACGAGCCCGTCCAGGCCTCGGAGGCAATCGCCCGCGCGTTCCATCTGGCGGAAAGCGGCACGCCCGGACCGGTCGCGGTGATCCTGCCGGAGGACATTTTCGACGAAGCCACCGATGCGTCGCTGGACCAGCCGCGTCCCCGCGCGCTGGCCGCGCCGCGGGCCACGGACCTGAACCGGCTGGCGGAGATGCTGGCGCGGGCGGAACGCCCGCTGGTCCTGGTCGGCGGCGCCATGGTGACGGACACGCTGTACGACGCGTCCGCCAGCGACGATCTCCGTCGCCTCGCCGAGCAATGGATGCTGCCGATCTCACCCACCCATCGGCGCCCGCAACTGTTCGATTCGAAACATCCGAACTACGGCGGCTACATGGGCATCCGTGTACCGCCGAAGCACATCGCCGAGATGAAGCGGGCGGACCTGCTGGTCGCGCTGGGCGAGCGGCTCACCGACACGGTCAGCCAGTCCTACAGCTTCCCCGCCGCGCCACAGCCACAGCTTCCACTGGTGCAGGTCTGGCCCGACGCCAACGAGATCGGCCGCGTCTGGCACGTCGATCTCGGCATCGCCTGTTCGCCGCAAGAGGTCATCAAGGCGCTCCTGGCACGCGGCACACCGGCGGGCGGCGACAAGCGCCGCGCCTGGGTGAACGGTCTGCACGACATCCACCGCAGCTTGATGGAACCGGTGTGGGAACCGACCACGGACGGGCTGAATTTTGCTGCCGTGGCCGTCGAGGTGAACAAGCACCTCGCGCCGGATGCCACCGTCACCTCGGACGCCGGTAATTTCGGCAGCTATTTGCACCGCTATCTCGATTTCAAGCCGGGCCAGCAGTTCCTGTCCTCTGTGGTCGGCGCGATGGGATCGGGCATGCCGATGGCGGTGGCCGCGGGGCTGCGTCGCCCGGGCACGCAGGTTGTTGCGTTTGTTGGCGACGGCGGCGCGCTGATGATGGGCAACGAGATCGCCACCGCCTGCCAGTACGGCACCAGCCCGATCCTGGTCATCTCCGACAACAGCATGTACGGCACGATCGGCATGCACAGCTACGTCCGCTATCCGGACCGCCCGTTCATGGCAGCGACACGCCTCACCAACCCGGACTTTGCCGCCTGGGGCCGTTCGTTCGGCGCGGAGGGCATCACCATCCGTGATGAATCCGAAGTCGCTGCCGGCATCGCCCGCGCCTTCGCCGTCCGCACCCGCCCGGTGGTGGTGCACTGCCTGACCTCGGCAATCCAAATGAGCGCCTGGCGCCGCTACGAACGCGGAGGAACATTGCCATGATGGACCTGAACCAATTTCGCGCCACCCTGGGCGCGGATGCTCCGCCCGCCGGGTTGAGCCTCGCCTTGCAGACACTGTGGTGGGACGCGAAGGGCGACTGGAACCAGGCGCATCACTGCGCGCAGCAGGACGAAGGTAGCACCGGCTCGGTGGTGCACGCCTACCTGCACCGCAAGGAGGGTGACATGTCGAACGCCGGCGGCTGGTACCGCCGCGCCGGCCGCACAGCACCGGACACCTCGCTCGAAACCGAGTGGGAATTGCTCGCCCGCGAACTGCTGGACCAGGGAGGAACCACATGAACGCCGACGCCAAGAAGACCGTCCTGCGAATGATCCCGTACGGCATCTACGTGCTGACGGCGGACGACGGAAAGGGCGGCGTCGCTGCCGCCACGGTGAATTTCGTCACTCAGACCGCATTCGCCCCGCCCTTGCTCGTGGTCGGCATAAAGACCGACTCGGGTGCCTATGCGGTGGTGAAGCACGCTGGAAAATTCGCCCTGAACATGCTCGGCAAGGACGCCAAGGGCCTCGCCTTCACGTTCTTCAAGCCGGCAAAACTTGAAGACGGCAAGCTGTCCGGCCAGTCCTTCCATCGTGGCGCCAACAATGCGCCCATTCTGGACACGGCGATCGGCTCGGTCGAATGCCAGGTGAAGACCATCGTCGAGGAAGGCGATCACCACATCGTGGTTGCGGAAGTAACCGAGGCGCACCTGCCGAAACCGATCACCGGCCGCCCCGACGCCGCCATCCTGGAAATGAAAGACCTCGGCGAAAACGTCTTCTATGGGGGATGAACGCGCTTCCGTGGACCTGGCGCCGGCGGCTTCAGCCAGGCAGCCGCCTCATCCCTGTGCCGCTCCGGCGTTCACATGATCGACCTTTTGCCCCACACAGTCGAACCAGTCTCGGCCGGCCACATTGGCAGCGGGGACAAGCAGCACCGGAACCAATGCGTGTCCAACTTCCGTCCGAAGCGTGCCGCCCTCAAGTGCCACCAGCACATTATTTGCAGCCATCTTGTTCGCGAGAAGGACGCCTGCCAGATCGCGATGGTGGTTGACACGTGCTGGCCACGTCCACGACCCCGTGCTGCCATGAAATCGTAGCGTTCCCCGAGCGCCGGCCCGTGTCGTCGTCGCCAGTTGCAAAACCCGCGCCGCGAGGGCGAATTCCAGTTTGTTGCTGCCAACTCTGATGGTGAGTGACACCTCGCGACCGATTGCCCGAGCAACGCATGCCGACTGCGTGATTGAAAATGACCAGCCGGCGCTCACTGGCTCCGGCGGCGGGGGCGGATGCTGAATTCGGCGGCGCAATCGCGCCCGGTGGTGGCGGCGATGGAGTTGGATGACAGGCGACCAAGGTCGCCAGCAGCGTGCCTGCCGCCACACAGCGCATCATAGCCGGGATAACCGGCTCGGCCCTTACTGGCAGATGCCAACGTCTCATTGAGTCGCTCGGACCGAGAACCGATACCAATCGCTCAATGCGTATTCGGGATCATTCTCTCCCACAGTATAGACCCGCCATGCGTACTCCGCGGTTTTATTGTCAAGCGTCACAGTGACTGTTGCGTGATTGACGTAGCTCGCGAACACTTCCGAGAGCTTGTCGCTGCCAATCGAGACGACCTCGACGAAAAATCGCGCCCGTTCGTGCGAAAGGTCTGCTCTCCAGACGAGCATGACATGTGTTGGATTGGAATTCGCCTGGATCTCCGCGCCGTTGGCAGGTGCGACCAGAATTGCCGGCTCGATTGTCTTGGACTCTGCAATCGCCAGACGTGGAACCGCGATCGCGACGGCCGCAATGAGCAGAACAAGAACGATGCAATGCGGCCTTGCCATCCCTCAGGTCCATTCCGCGTTCTCAATCGTGCCCCACGCCAATCTCGATAGTGCCTGGGCGGGGCAACCCGTCGCGTGCCGAGATTCGCGCCAGTGTCGCGGCCCCATAGCCGTCTCCCAGGCGGGCCGTGATCTCCTCAGCAACGCCTTCGTCCTGGACAAAATAGAATCTGATGCCTCGCTTCGCGCTTCTGCGGGCCACTGGAAACGGATCGCCGACATTGAAACCATCTGCGCGCAGGGTACGGCTGAGTTCCAGGCTGCGCTGCGAGGCGACATTATCTCCCCATGCATACGTCACCACGATGCGGATTGAAGCGCCAGAGGGCAACTTTACGCTTGCCGCGGCAGGGAAGGCGTTCGCCGGAACAGCGCCATTCGCAGTCGAAATGTCATCGCTGCTGGATGGATGCTGGGCCGGCGCTGCCGCGGCGGGAGAAGTTGATGCAGACGATGTTTGATCGACCTGGTTCGGCGGTGTGCTGGCGGGCGCGGTTACTGGTCCGGCCGACGATTGCAGCCCCGGGACCGGGGCCGTCGCCGCAACCTGGTTTGCTTCGGCCTGGCGAGCATCGGCGGAAGCCGTGGCAGAAGCGCCCTGACTGCTGGCTGCCGGAGCCTGCGATTCCACGTGCGATGATGGGATCGACGCCCCAGGCCGCGACCTCTCCTCTGCCGCGCCGAAAGCTGAAGCCGTCCCCGGTGCGTCCTGCCTTGCTGTGTCCTGCGCCAGCAATGTCCGGTCGCTCAGGGGCGAGTGGAAATGCCAGTGGTGGCTCCACAACAGCACAAATCCGACCGCGGCGAGGAACACAACCCCGGCCGTGACCCAGCCGAGGATGCGCGAGCGATATGCGACCTTCCGCTCGCCATGTGCCGGCTCATCGGCGGGGGAGTGATGGAGCAGCGTGGGGCTCGAGGCTTCATCCACCAGCGGAACGGGCACAATGGGCGCGGGATCAGAAGGCGGAACATTAGGTTCGCCTGGCGCCTCTGCCGGGGCATCGCCCGGACTATCGTGGTCGTTGCCCTGGTGCGGGCGGCCGGCGACCTCCGCCAGCCTTGTCTCGGCACTCCCGCCCTGGACCGCGATTGCCAGTTCCACATGCTCGAGAAGAACACGCGGGGCGGACTCGTCAGCGCC
Organism: uncultured Pseudomonadota bacterium; assembly: GCA_963810715.1. GTDB lineage: Bacteria > Pseudomonadota > Alphaproteobacteria > Acetobacterales > Acetobacteraceae > DATDIC01. The sequence continues at coordinate 244,579 of CAWEOZ010000014.1, forward strand.
CACGAAAAGCGCCAGCTTGAGGAGTGAAGCGAGCAGCCTCGGCACACCGCGACAATGCGCGATGAGCCGTTCCCATGCTTCCGGCGTCAGGGAGTTCATGGGCAATCCGAACCCAGCCATCCATTCGGCCAGGAATGCCGCGGCCTCGTCGTCTTTCAGGAGCGACAGTGCCACCACTATGCCTTCCCGAAAGCCCATGAAACGAACGTAGAACGACGGCAGGGCGGCAATGATGAGAGTGATGCCTTCGCGGCGCGCGAGCATGTCGAACGACGTGCTGCTCAGTCGCTCCGCCTCATCCACCAGCACGATGCTGTCCGGTGGGAACGCGCAGGAATTATCGCTGAATTCTGAGAAGTAGGTGACCGGTTTTAGATGCTCGAGCCTCTGCGCGAGGTCTCTGAGCAGGGTCGTCTTACCAGAACCCACCGGCCCCAGGATGGCGATGAGGTGGCCTTGCCCCTGCACCAGCGCCAGAACTTTGTCACGTGCCTCACGCCAGGCGGGGTGCGCGATAACGGGCGCCGGGCGGCTCACCAACAGCTTCAGATCGCTCGGCGGCGGTAAAATGGGGTCTTCGGGCTGGGCGCCCCTCTCCACCATCGCAGCCCCCAGAAAGATGTCCAGGCTCCAGGGGTAAAGGTTTTGGAGCCTATTAGGCAATCCACCGTCGGTATACGACAACTGGCACAAGCCCCGCCGAAACGGCAGCCTTTGTGCGATCGGCTCGCGTCGGCAATGGCCACCGCTCGGAAAGCCACTTGGACAGTAGCGCGTGAAGCGCACCGCAGCGGGACATCAATGAGGTCAGGCCGGGCTCAGCTCAGGCGATCAGCCGCCAGAAACGCCTGCACCGCCACGATTCCCCGCTTTCCCTCCACCATCCCCCACCGGCCACACGCTGATCCGCGCCGTGCCGTAGACCCGTTCCGCCAGCAACGACCCATCCGTAGGCGCCACCTCCCCGCGCCCCGTCTCCGCCACCACCAACGCATCCGGCGCAATCCAGCCCTTTGCCGCCAGCGCCGCCAACGCCTTGGGAACAAGTCCCAGACCATAAGGCGGATCAAGGAACACCAGCCCGCACCCGGCATCTCCCGCGGCGCGCGGCGGCAACAGCGCATCCCGCTCCCACAACGTGCAGCACGCCTCCGCCCCGCAGGCCGCGACATTCGCACGCAGTGCACGCAGCGCCGCCCGGTCCTGCTCGAAGAACGTCGCCCGCGCCGCGCCGCGCGACAGTGCCTCCAACGCCAGCGCGCCGGTGCCCGCAAACACGTCCAGCACGTGCGCATCCTCGATCACCGACCGCCCGGCCCAGGGCGCGTGCATCAGCATGTCGAACAACGCCTGCCGCGCCCGATCAGAGGTCGGGCGTGTGCCGGTACCCGCCGGCGAGACCAGCCGGCGCCCGCGCCACGCGCCGCCGACAATCCGCATCAGGCCGCAGGCGCCTGCTCCGCATCCCGGCGGAACGTCACCACCAGCACGTCGCGAAAGCCGGGGCGAGCCGGATCGATCGGCTCCACCGGCGTCACGCCGTGCATCACCCGGTTATCATCCACCAGCGCGGCGTCCAACGGCTCGGTCAGCGTGAAGCTGCCGAGCCGCCGACGCGTCAGGTCGGTCACCGTGGTCACCCCGCTCTGCACGTTCTCCCGGCCAATCAGCAGCACCAGCACATGGTCCACCCCATCTTGGTGCGTGCCTTCGGGCGTCGGCTTGCCCGGCTTCTCCGGCGCGCGCCTCGATGCGGAACTGATGCGTCTCGATATGCCAGGCCGGCGTCGGGGTCAGCCGCTCGAACAGCGCGCGGCACGTCTGCAGGATCGTCGTCATGCTCGGGCCGGCGGCGATCTCCGGCAGCACCGGCTCGAACCAGCGCGCGATGCCGCCATTCAGCGCGTTGTAGTCGCGGCTCTGGTAATGCGGCTGGTGCGGCTTGCGGCGGATGCCGCGCGCGTCGGCGGCAAACGCCGCGTGGCGGCGCTTCCGATAGCGCCCGCCATCGGCCATGTAGGTGTCCAGGCCCAGATCGTTCCAGCTCGCCGCGAACGTCGTCCCAGTCGGCAAGCGAGCCGTGCTGTTGCAGCGCCTCGCGCATCGCCGGACCATGCACGAACGCGATACCCCGCCGTGCGACGACGCGTTTCCGCCAGCATGGCGCAGTCTCGTTCATTCGGCTGCCGCCTCCCTGCGGTCCGGCAGTGCCGGGCGTGCCGGCGCCGGATCGGGCGGGGCAAACCAGATATGTCTGCGCCGGGTTGAATATGGTGATCCCAAGCTCCTGGAACCGCATCTTCATCCGCCGATTGAACTCCCGTTGCACCGGCCAGCGTCCGACTGTCGGTGCAGACGATCTGCCCCGTCAGCGTCACCGACGCACCATCGATCTTGTCCACGCCCCAGAGCTGCAAGTCGCTCAGCATCTTCGATCGCGAAGTCAGGCTCCTTGCGCATCTGGGCTGCGATCTCCTGCAAGACCTGCCGCCACGTGGTCGGTATCCTCCTGGAATAGACGACCGTGATGCTGACCGCGGCATTGCCCAGCCCGCGATTGGTGTTGGTCACGCTGGTGACCGCGCTGAACGGGATGATGTGCACCGAGCCGTCGCCGGCGCGCAGCCGGATGGTGCGGACCGACAGATTCTCCACCGATGCCGGACAAGCCCGAGACCGTCACCCAGTCGCCGACCTGCATGGTGTTTTCCAGCAGCAGGAAAATGCCGGTGATCAGGTCCTGCACCAGCTTCTGCGATCCGAAGCCGATCGCGACGCCGACAATTCCCGCGCCGGCCAGCAGCGGCGCGATATTGATGCCGATTTCCGACAGCACCGTCAGCCCGGCAATCAGGACGATGCGAGACCAGCAGCGTGGTGCGCAGCAGCGGCAGCAACGTTCTCAGCCGGGCCGAGCGCGCCATCTGCTGATTGCGCGACAGCCGGGCCAGATGCGCCTCGACGGCGGCATTGCAGGCTTCCCACACAAACATCGCCAAGCACCAGCGTCAGCGCCATGCGTACCGAACGCGGCGGCCAGCCGATGGCCGAGGAAGTTGCCGGTCGAACCAGTCGAATATGCCCGAGACCCCAGAATTCCAGCAGCACCAGCACGGCACCGACAACAGATCAGCGCCCGCGCGACCGCTTGCAGCAGCGGATGGTAGGCGCGCAGCCGGGTCTCCAGGCCGGGATAGCGCTCCGTCAGTTCCGGCGACACGCGCAGCGTCCGGTCGACCAGGCCGAGCAGGACGATAGCTGATCAGCCGCGCCGCGACCACCACGGCAACCGTAACCACGAAGAAATGCAGGACCTTTGCGATGCCGTTGCGGATCTCCACCGCCCAGACGAACCAGGTCGCGGCCAGAAAGAACAGCGCCACCCAATGCCACACCGGGGCGATCGAATTGCGCATTCGCGCAGTGACACCCGTGGTCCCCGCCGGGGCACGAATGCGGCGTTTCACCGCCCGGCGCTTCTGCAGCACCATGATCCCCAGGAAGACGTGATTGATCAGCGCGCTGAGCTTCAGCAGGCCGTCATGCGCCGGCCCCGACATGCCGAGCAGCAGCCCCACCTCGGCGATGGCATAACCGAATACGCCCACCACCAGGATCCGCCGTATCCACCGCGTCGCCCAGATCGCCGTCGCATCAGAGATGTGCACCAGCCGCAACCTGTGGCTTTCCGGCGACAACATCATGCGGGCAAGGCAGGCAAGTCCACCACACAGCGCATAGGCATCCACCATCGCCAGCACGATCAGCCTGGTCTGCTCCGACCCGCCTATTCTGGTCGCTGCCGTCACATGCCCGCCGATGGCAAATCCCGCCAGCGGGAGCAACTCGAGCAAAAAGCGCAGGAACACCAACGGAAGTCGTCTCAACAGCGTGCGCGCGGCCACGTGGCGCGGGCGCTGCGGCTCGATATCGCCGGCCTCGGCGCGGGCCTCACCCTCATCTGATGTGGCCGGATCATCTGACGTGGCCGGCGGTGATCGCGGATGGAGGCTATCGGGCGATCGGGCTTCCAGGATCGCCACCGGGCGGCGCAGCAGGTAGCGGACGCCTGTCTCCAGCAAAAGACCGATGGCAAAGGCAATGGTAACGCGCCACGCGGCCTCGCGCAGCAGCGTATGGGCAAGCGGATTGGTCGCCATCACCACCAGCCAACCCCAGAGCAGCGGGAAGCCCTGAACGGTCCGCACCATGCTGAGAGCACGCGCGGAGAACCGGTTCATGAAGCCGGAAGCGCCGACCAGGACCGCGGCACCCAGGCTGTCGGGCGCAAGAGTGACCTTTGGTTCAGCCTTGGCGGGGGCCGGTGTGGTCGGCGCGGCGGAGGCGGCTGGCGGAGCGGCAGCGGTGGGCCCGGCCGGGGTCGCCGACGCAGCGGAAGCGGCTGGCGGCGCCGCAACGGCGGCGGGTGCGGTGGTCGCGGCGGTGGCCGAGGCCGGCCGCGCGCTTTCGGCCTTCACGATCGCGTCCAGCGTATCGACGAGCTGCGCCCGCTTGCCTGGATCGTTCAGCACGTCCAACGCCTCGCGGGCCTGAGCGGCGGTCAACGCCGGGGCCGGCGATGGCGTGGCGGGCGCCGGCGCGGCCCCCGACCTGACCGTACCGGCGAGCATCAGGAAAAGCACGGCCCAAAGCATTCCGGCCACCCGGCCTCGGGTGATCGGAGGAATGCACCATCTCCTCGGCGTCGCGGAGGAGAGCGAGGGAGCCATTGCTAACATCTGCCGCGTACGACCATGATCCCCATAAGTTGGTCAACGACGGCCCCGGCAGGCTCGCCAATTAATTCGGTGCAACCGGGTTTATCGGTCGCGCCTCAAGCCAAAGTGAGACCCATGCGCTTTCTTGCAATACCGGTTGCCCTGTTGATGCTGGCGACCCTCGGGGTGCTGTTTGCCGGCCTGGTAGGCGTGGTCCGCGGCGGCGGCGATCCGGCGCGGTCGAACCGGCTGATGCGGTGGCGCATCATCCTGCAGGGGGCCGCGTTGTTGTTGTTCCTGCTGATGATGAGCTTGCTGCGCGACTGAGGCCGCCGTCGCGCATGGCGGCGATCTTGATCCCTGCGAACATTGTTTGACATGGAAGCGGGCGGCTGCATATGGTCGATACCATATTGCAGGTGCGAACAGCCCGCCAGCCGAGGGCTGCGCGCCTGCATCTCTTTAGGCGGGGCGGCTCCCCATGAAGATACTCGTCCCGGTCAAGCGGGTGGTGGACTACAACGTGAAGGTCCGGGTGAAGTCGGACGGCTCCGGCGTGGAAACGGCCGGGGTCAAGATGTCCATGAACCCGTTCGACGAGATCGCGGTTGAGGAAGCGATACGCCTGAAAGAAAAGGGCGTGGCCACCGAAATCGTCGCGGTATCGCTCGGCGTCGCCCAGTGCGGCGAAACCATCCGCACCGCGCTGGCGATGGGCGCCGATCGCGGCATCCTGGTGGAAACCGATAGCGAGCTGCAACCCCTGGCAGTAGCCAAGCTGTTGCGCGCGATCGCGGAAAAGGAACAGCCGCGGCTCATTATCCTGGGCAAGCAGGCGATCGACGACGACATGAACGCCACCGGCCAGATGCTGGCGGCACTGCTCGGCTGGCCGCAGGGAACCTTCGCCAGCAAGCTGGTGATCGACGGCGATTCGCTCACTGTCACGCGCGAGGTCGATGGCGGGCTGGAAACCGTCGCGCTGCACCTGCCGGCGGTCGTGACCACCGATCTGCGCCTGAACGAGCCGCGCTACGCCTCGCTGCCCAATATCATGAAGGCACGCAAGAAACCGATCGAGACGCTGAAGCCCGCCGACCTGGGCGTGGACCCCTCACCGCGCCTCAAGCTGATCAGCGTGGCGGAGCCGCCCAAGCGCAAGGCGGGCCAGAAGGTCGCGTCGGTTGCCGAGCTGGTACAGAAGCTCCGCACCGAGGCGAAGGTCATCTGAATCGGCTGTCGCGTCAGTTTCAGGAAACAGGTTAATGACTGCTCTAGTTCTGCTCGAATACGATCCCGCCGGGATCAAGCAGCCCTCCCGCAGCGCGGTCGCGGCCGCTAGCCAGCTCGGCGAGGTGCACGGCCTGGTGATCGGCAGCGATATCGGCGCGGCGGCATCGGCAGCAGCGAAGCTGCCCGGTATCGCGAAGGTGCTCGTCGCCGATGCGCCGGGCTTCGCGCATCTGCTGGCCGAACCGGTCGCCTCGCTGCTGGTGGCGCTCGCGCCCGGCTTATTCACATCTGCTGGCGGCAGCGACCGCGGTGGGCAAGAACATCATGCCGCGCGTGGCTGCGTTACTGGACGTGCAGCCGGTCAGCGACATCTCCGGCGTGGTGGACGCCGATACGTTCATCCGGCCGATCTATGCCGGCAACGCGATGGCCACGGTGAAATCATCCGACACCAAGAAGGTGATCACGGTGCGGGCGGCGAGCTTCGATCCGGTGCCGGCCGAAGGCGGCAATGCCGCGATCGAGCCGGCCGCCGTGCCGGAAACACCGGATGTGTCGCGCTTCGTATCCGCCGAGCTGTCGAAAAGCGAGCGGCCCGAGCTGACCGCCGCGCGCGTGGTGATCTCCGGCGGGCGCGGCATGCAGAGCGGCGACAATTTCAAGCTGATCGAACCGATCGCCGATAAACTAGGGGCAGCGATTGGCGCCTCCCGCGCCGCGGTGGACGCCGGTTTCGTTCCCAACGATTACCAGGTCGGACAGACCGGCAAAGTGGTTGCGCCGGACCTTTATGTCGCGGTCGGCATCTCCGGTGCCATCCAGCACCTTGCCGGCATGAAGGACAGCAAGGTGATCGTGGCCATCAATAAAGACGAGGAAGCGCCCATTTTCCAGGTCGCCGATTACGGCCTGGTGGCTGATCTGTTCACTGCGCTGCCCGAGCTGGCGGCCGAACTGGAGCGCCCCTCATGAACGTGGAAGTCTCGCCGGCAAGTGTTGCCGGCACGCTGGCGGATGGCGGCAACCGGATCGCCCGGGTCGGCGTGGTGGGTGCCGGCCAGATGGGCAACGGCATCGCACATGTGTGCGCGCTGGCCGAGCTGCCGGTCACGCTGCTGGACGTCAACCCGGCGCAGGTGGACAAGGCGCGGACGACCATCGCCCGCAACATGGAACGGCAGGTGAACCGCAAGCTGATCACCGCCGACCAGAAAGATGCAGCGCTGGCGCGCATCGGCGGCGCCACCGATTACGCCGCGTTCGGCGACGCGGACCTGGTGATCGAGGCGGCGACCGAGAAAGAGGACATCAAGCGCGCGGTGTTCAAGACACTCACGCCGCACCTGAAGCCGTCCTGCATGCTGGCCACCAACACTTCGTCCATCTCGGTCACGCGGCTGGGCGCAACGACCGACCGGCCGGAAAAATTCATCGGCATGCACTTCATGAATCCGGTGCCGGTGATGAAGCTGGTGGAAATCATCCGCGGCATCGCCACCGACGAGCCGACCTTCCAGGCGGTTCAGGCGCTGGCCGACAAGCTCGGCAAGACGGCGGCGGTGGCCGAGGATTTCCCCGCCTTCATCGTCAACCGCATCCTGGTGCCGATGATCAACGAGGCGGTGTATGCGCTGTACGAGGGCGTGGGCTCCGTCAGCGGCATCGACACCTCCATGCGGCTCGGCGCCAACCACCCGATGGGGCCGCTGGAGCTGGCCGATTTCATTGGGTTGGATACCTGCCTGTCGATCATGCAGGTGCTGTACGAGGGCCTGTCCGACAGCAAGTACCGCCCCTGCCCGCTGCTGGTGAAATATGTCGAAGCCGGCTGGCTCGGCCGCAAGACCGGCCGCGGCTTCTACGACTATTCGCAAACACCGCCGCGGCCCACGCGCTGATAAGGCAGCGTCCCGACGGCTGCGCCGGGGCCTTACGGGAACCGCCCGTCCTTCGGACCAACTCGCGGTGAAGGAGGGCAGCAGCCCACTCAGACGAGTACCTGTCGATCATCGGCCGCCAGGCACGCCAGCTTCAGCAGCCCCAAGGGGCGAGATGTGCGCGAAGATGCCGGCGTAGACCATACGAATGGGTCGATTGCAGGACGAGTTGATGAGATACAATGAGCGATAGCATCGTTCCTGTTTCAGGACAGTATGCGCTGGAGGCGATAGTGGCTGCATTTCCTGGCGATCTCGCCAAGATTGTCTTTGACCGGTGGTACAGCATGGTAGGAGGAGAGTATGTTACCCCACCTTGTCCCCTCAAAAGCTGCTGAAGCAACTTCTGGAGGTTTGTTATCTTACGGCCAGCTCACCCGAAGAGGCTCGTTACCCGCAGTTCAATGTTGCTGCTGTCCCAAAAGCATTTATTGACGATGCAGGAATCCTTGGGACGAAATGGCATTTCACATCAACCCGACCGCTAACCGTCCCAGAACTCCGGCGTGTAGCACCCGCCGTGGACCTCAAGAAATCGGCAATCTGGGTCGTGTGGGACGATAGTAACTGGTGGATTTCTGGTCTGGTTGATCTGGGCACGTCTTGGTATCGTGCCCGTTCTGCACTAAGCTATCGGTATCGTGATCCTGGTAGCCTCTTTATACAGGTCGATCGCCCGGGCCGGCTGCGTGTCTACCAAGGTGCTTTTCACGTAGCCACTCTCATGGATGGTGCGATTGAGGGCCATAAAGGGATTAATCTCAATCTGTTTCTGCACCATCCTGTGGGAGAGGGCCTTAAAAGGATGGGTGATGCTATTATTCGACCTGCATACGAGCATGCTCGCGATTTTGAGCAATTTGAGTTCGTGGCACTTTGGAATACGCACGCCGCGATCGCAAATTCGATCAGCTTCGCAGGTCACGGCGGTATGTTAATAGCAGTACCAGGAAGCCGAGAACTCAATTTTTACCTCATTAAAGTAAAATACCAAAGCAACTCCGCAGTTCTTCGCAACTCATTCATCGCCTTTATGAACACTCGGCACGTCGTAAGTGATTACTCTGAACTCTCGGAAGATGATCACGCCGTTCCGGAAGCCAAAGTTTACAAAGCTGAGCGCGCAGCAAGCAGCGCCTACGAGGAATTATTGGAGGCAACCCGCTTCATCGCCGGATTGGCCGGTTGCGACGGTGCAGTTGTAATTTCAGATGATCTAAACCGAACTTCCCCCTGAAGTGCCTGCCAACAGGCTGACGAGATTGATATTTGTTGTCTCGTCCTGCCTACGCGGCGAGCTTCAGGTTGAGCAGCTGAAGGGCGCGCTGCTGAACGGGCATTGGTCGGGAGAGGACAGTAACTGGCAATGCATTGGCGAAGCGTACGGTGTTGCGTGTGAGGTTGGCCAGATCGGCGAGCGGAGTTGCGAAGCTGTGGACAGGTTGGCCATCGGCGGTTCGCTTGGTGGCGGCCTTGGCGCGTGCGGCGGGTGAGACAGGTGCAGCGGCGACCGGCGAGGTGCGCTGGAGTGCGGCGGTCTGCCTGTCATGATCGGTGAACAGCATGGGCGCCAGGGCCTGCTGCATGTGCCAGGTCACATAGTAGGCGAGCATGCAGAGCAGGACATGGCCACGCACCCGCCGGGCCCGGCGATGATGGATCGGACGGATGTCGAGATCGGTCGTCTTGAGACTGCGGAAGGCGCGTTCGACCTGGCTGAGGCCCTTGTAGGCGAGCACGACCTGTTCGGTGGAGCACGCTTCGGCGGGCAGGTTGGTGCGAATGACGTAGAACCCGTCAAGCGCCGCCTCGTCGGCGATGGCGTCCTGCTTGCGCGACCACGCGAGGGTTGTGTCGCTGATCACGACATCGAAGTGCTTGGCCATCTTGTGCTTGTTGAGCACGGTGCCGACGGCGATGCCGATCGTGGCGGCACCACGCAGCGGGCGATGCTTGCGCTGCAGCCTGGCGGCGACGGCGGCGAGAAGGCGCTCGGTGGCCTGCAGCAGATCTTGCCGTTTGCGGCTGCGCCTGGCGGCGAGGTCGGGATTGCGACAGACCACGAGGCGTTCGCCCGGATAGTCGCTGGAGGTGATCTCGGCCATATCGCGCTGGTCGAACAGGGAGAGCTGGAGCGGGCCGTGCTCGGCAGCGAGATCGCGGATGGTGGGCGCGCGCAGGGCAGTAATCCAGTCCAGGCCAGCGGGTTTCACCTCGGCTTCGAGCCGCGCGTCGGTGATCATGCCGCGATCGCCGACCAGCACGATGCGGCTCAGCTGGAAGCGTGCCCGCAGCTTGGTGATCTGGCTGGCGAGCGTCATCGGATCGGCCGTATTGCCTTCAAACACTTCGACGGCGACGGGGGCAGGCTTTCGACGGCGACCGGGCAGCCAGACTGGTTGCAGAGCAATCCGTAGACGATCTGTGGTCGGTCGGGACGATGGTCCCGGCTGTAGCCGCGTTGCGCAAGTTCGCAGCGCTCGCCTTCGAGATAGCTTGAAACTGACATTGTAGAGCACCAGGACGCCATCCTTGAGATGACGTTTGGCGAGCGCCTGTTCGATGTCCGATTGGGCAGCTTGCAGTCGGTCCAACGCCTCGGTACAGCTCGTCGGCATCGACCTCGCCGAGACCAGGCAGGGCGTCGAGAGCATGCGAGGCGGTGGCATCGCTGAGTTGGCGCGCGGTGGCCAGCTTGGCCGCCGGTTCGACGACGCGGGCAACGATCATGGCGAGGATGAGCCTGGCCATGCGTTCAGGGCGCCGGGGGAGCAGCGGCTCGAGACCGATCTGGCGGAGCGTGCCGAGTGCGGCCGCGACATGGCCGTACGCGAGGGCACGCTCGATCGCGAAGCGCTGGGTCGCGGCGGGTTGCATCGGCTCGCCGGCCAGCACCCTGCGCAGGGCGTCGATCTTGGCGACCGGCAATTTCGATAAATTGGCAAGCGTGCGCGACTTGACCTGGCCTTGCTCGCGGTAACTCTCGCGCAGCAGCACGGCAGGCGGGGAGTTCCGGTTGGCGATGGTCGTGATGTACACGCCACCATCGAACTCACGAACGCCCCGCGTCGCGCAAGAATTATTTTACATGCTTACAATTTTCCGCAGATTTGGCAGCAAACTGCCATTCCCCAGAGAATTCAGGGGGGTTCGGTCTAAAGCTCCGTTGAAGCCACCCGAACGTCGAACCGCTAGTGCTGTTCCTTGAACGACTGCGAAAGCCGGAACCGCGCCGCCGGATACACCCCGAGCACGCGCACTTCCGACGAAAAAAAAGATAGCTCCTCCAGTGCACGCCGCAGCGCCGGCTGCTCCGGATGGCCGTCCACATCGCACAGGAACTGTGTCGCGGCAAACTGGCCCTGGAGCATGTAGCTCTCGAGCTTCGTCATGTTCACACCGTTGGTCGCGAACCCGCCAAGCGCCTTGTAAAGCGCAGCGGGCACGTTGCGGACGCGGAACACGAACGTTGTCATCAGGTTTGCCTGCGCCGGATCGGGCGCCCTTGGGCGCGGAGCCATCACATAAAAGCGCGTCGTGTTGTGCGCCGCGTCCTCCACGTTCGCCTGCAGCACTTCCAGCCCGTAGATCTCAGCCGCCAATGAGGACGCAATCGCCGCTTCCTCCGGGTTGTTCCATTTCGCCACAAGCTGCGCCGCACCCGCGGTGTCCGCCTGCACGACGGGCTGAATGCCGAGCCGGCGCAGGAAATGCCGCACCTGTCCCAGTGCGACGCTGTGCGAATGCGCCCGCTTCAGTCCCTCAACTTGTGTGCCTTTCACCGCCAGCAAACAATGCTCGACACGCTGGAACGCTTCGCCCACCACGAACAGTCCGGAATCGGGTAACAAATGGTGGATATCCGGCACGCGGCCGGCGAGCGTGTTCTCGCACGGCAGCATCGCCAGTCCCGCCCTGCCCTCGCGCACCGCTTCGATGGCACTTTCGAAGCTTTCACTTGGCAGGGTGCGGAAGGCCGGATACGCCACCCGGCACGCGAGGTCCGAATAGGCCCCAGGCTGGCCCTGGAAGGCGATCACACCGGTCACGCTGGCTTCCTCTGAGCGAGCAGACGGCGCGCCCGTTCGAGATCCGCCGGGGTATCGACGCCGAACAGCCCATGTCCGACTCGTGCGCAGCCGATTCGCATGCCAGCCTCCATGGCCCGCAACTGCTCCAGCTTTTCCCGGCGTTCCAGCGGGCTCTCGGGTAAGCTGACGAATCGGGCCAGCGCCGGGCGGCGAAACGCATAGATGCCGACATGGTGCCACAGCGGACCATCGCCCCACGGCACCGGCAGGCGAGAAAAATACAGCGCGCCCGCAACCTCCTGACCCTCGGCGAACGCGCAGGCGGCTTTGACGAAGGATGGCGTGTTCGCTTCCTCCACAGAGACGATCGGCGCGACCACAGTGCCGATATCGATGCTGGGGTCTTCCAGCGGCCGGATCGAGGCGCGTATCTGGTCAGGCGAGACGGTCGGCACGTCGCCTTGCAGGTTCACCACTACGTCACAACCTCCTTCCGGGTCCAATTCGGCCAATGCGGCGTAGACACGGTCCGAGCCGGTGGGCAACGCCGGATCGGTAAGCACCGCACGCCCCCCAGCAGCGCGAATCGCCTCGGCAATCGCGGGCTCCGCGCAGGCGACTCCGACAGGGCCGATCTCCGCCTCCAGCGCGCGGCGCAGCACGTGCACGATCATCGGCTGCCCGTTTATATCGGCCAGCGGCTTGCCGGGCAGGCGCGACGACGCCATGCGGCTGGGGATAACGATGATCGGTGTCATTCGCGGCCGATTGCGAGGTCCAGGTCGTTTCCCTATGGTGCGCGGCACCTTAGCAGGCGGACCGCTGGGCGCAACGACGCGCGGACGGCTTCACGCGTGCCGCGGCAATTCGACGGAGAGAGAGTCGCATCGCATGATGGATAGCATGGATGTCAACAAGGCGGTGGCCGCTGCCCTGGTGGCGGGCATTGCCTTTTTTGTCACCGGATTGATCGGCGACAACCTGATTTACGAGACTCCGCCGGCCAAGTCGCCGATCAGCATTCAGGGGGTGCAGCCCGCAGCCTCAACAGGCGGCGCCGCGCAGCCCGCCGAACTGCCGCCGGTCGTGCCGTTGCTGGCCTCCGCCGATCCGGAGAAAGGACATCAGTTTGCCAGCCAGGTCTGCGCCGCCTGCCACAGTTTCAACAAGGGCGGGAAACCGATCGTCGGCCCCAACCTGTACGGAATCCTGGGCGCGCCGCATGATCATGAGGCCGGGTTCGACTACTCTGCCGCATTGGAGAAATTCAAAGGGCAGCCCTGGACCTATGACGCACTGAACCACTGGCTGGACGACCCGCAGACCTACGCACCTGGCACCCGGATGACCTATACCGGGGTTAAGAACGACCAGATGCGGGCGAACGTGATCGATTATCTGCGCAGCCTCTCGGACAATCCGGAGCCGTTGCCGAAACCCGAGGCCCCAGCCAAGGCAGCAACAGCCGCGCCCGCGCCGGGCAGCGCTGCCCCGGCGGGCAATCAAAGCGCACCCAGCAGCGCTGCGACACCGAACAGCGCGCCCGCATCATCACCGAAGGTCGCCGCGCCTCCCGGCGCATCGGATAACGCTGCTGGACAGGCAGCGAACACAAACACCAGCGCCGGTGGCACTGGCGCCGCGCCGGCAACGCCGACCGCCCCGACGAAGACCCCCTAGCGAAACCGATGGACGGGATGATCGCCGGGGCCGAAGCGGCCGCCGATGTTGCTGGAGCGGTGATCCGCCCGTTCTTCCGCGCCGGCGTGGCGGAACAGCTCAAATCCGACCGCTCGCCCGTTACCGTTGCGGATCGCAGTGCCGAACAGGCCATGCGTGCGGTATTGGCCGAGCGGTTCCCCGATCATGGCGTCCAGGGCGAGGAATTCGGCATCGACCGGCCGGATGCTCGGTTGCGTTGGGTACTGGACCCGATCGACGGCACAAAGGCGTTCATCACCGGCAGGCCGTTGTTTGGAACATTGATCGCTTTGCTTGATGCTGGGCGTCCGATTATCGGCATCATCGATCAGCCGGTGACCGGAGAGCGCTGGATCGGCGTGACCGGACAGGCAACGCGCTTTCGCGGCCCACTTGGCGGGCGTGTTGGCTGCCGTGCCTGCGCAGCCTTGGCCGAAGCGGAGCTGTCGTGCACCGGCCCTGCTCTGCTGGGCGACGATGAGCCGCGCTGGCGGCGTTTGGCGTCCCAGGTCCGACGGGTATCATGGGGAGGAGATTGTTACGGTTATGGCCTGCTGGCGCTGGGACTTATCGATATCATCGCCGAATTTGGGATGAAACCATGGGATTGGGCGGCCCTGGTCCCGGTGATCGAGGGAGCCGGCGGACGAATAACGGACTGGAATGGCCGGCCACTTCGCGTGGATGGAGACGGCCGGGTACTTGCGGTGGGCGATCCAGGTCTGCTTCACTCGATAACGGCACTGATCGCAGAGTGAGATTTACCGCAATTTCAGTATGGCTTGCGCGCTTCGGCAGGCATCAAGCGCGAGTGAGGAAACTGTTCGCGCGCGCTCTGGCGCTTCTGTTGCTGTGCGGCGTTGCCAGCCCCATGGTTCGTGCGGATGAGGGCGTAACGACCAGCAATGGGTTCACCGTGCTCGGAACCCCTGCCCTGCCCGCCAATTTTCCATATTTCCCCTATGTCAACCCGAATGCGCCCAAAGGTGGCCAGGTCACGCTGGGCGCGATCGGCACCTTCGACAGCTTCAATCCGTTCATCCTGCGTGGCACTGCCGCCGCCGGCATAGTGGACCCATGGGTGGGAATGCCGGGCGGGTCGGAAAGCGGCTCGACGGTCGGACATGTCTGGGAAAGCTTGATGATTCCCTCGGCGGACGAGATCGCCACCGCCTATTGCCATATCTGCAAGACCATTGAGATGCCCGCCGACCGCATGTGGATCGCATTCAATCTGCGGCCCGAGGCGCACTTTTCCGATGGCGAGCCACTGACGGCGGACGACGTCGCATGGACTTTCAAACGTTGCTGGCCCAGGGCCGGCCCAGCTTCCGCATCGAGATGGCGGACGTGAAGGACGTGACCGTCGAAGGCCCCGAGCCGCGTCGTGTTTCATTTGAAGCCGAACGAAAACCGGGCGCTGCCGCTGATCCTTGGCGGGCTGCCGGTGCTGCCGGAGCACTGGTTCAAGGGCCGTGACTTCTCCCAACCGCTGCGCGAGGCTCCGGTCGGCTCCGGTCCGTACCGAGATTGCCGCGTTTACCATGGACCGCAGCGTCACATACCAGCGTGACCCAAACTGGTGGGCGCGTGATCTGCCGACGGCACTCGGCACCAACAATTTCGATACGGTGCGCATCGAGTATTTCCGCGAGAGCGCCATCGCATGGAGGCGTTCAAGGCGGGCCAGGTCGATCTGCGATCGGAGAACATCGCCAAGCGCTGGGCGACTGGGTACGATTTCCCTGCCGTGCGCAAAGGCCTGGTGATCCGGGACGACATCCGCCATCATCTGCCGACCGGCATGCAGGGCTGGGCGATGAATACGCGGCGCCCGATGTTCAGCGACCCGCTGGTGCGGCAGGCGATCGGCGGGCGTACGATTTCGAATGGGCGAACAAGAACCTGTTCTACAACGCCAATACACGCACACTGAGTTACTTCAGCAACAGCGATCTGGCATCCTCGGGCATCCCGAGCGGCGACGAGCTCAAATTGCTCGAGCCGTTCCGCGAGGAATTGCCGCCCGAACCTTGTTCACCCAGCCCTTCACGCTGCCGGTCACCGATGGGTCCGGCAACGATCGGCTGCAGCTGATGAAATCGTTGAAACTGCTGGAGCAGGCCGGCTGGCACGTGAAGGATATGCAGCTCGTCAATCCGGCCGGCGAGCAGATGCGGTTCACCATCCTGCTGCCCGACCCGTCCTACGAGCGCGTCGCGCTGCCCTATGCGCAAACGCTGAAGCATCTCGGCATCAACGTGCAAGTGCGCACGGTCGATCCGGCCCAGTACCAGCACCTCACCGACGATTTCGATTTCGATATGACTTTTGCAGGTGTATCCCGAGGGGATATGCCGGGCAACGGGTTGCGGGATTACTTTTCCTGTGCGTCCGCCAAGGCCACCGGCAGCATGAACGTGGCCGGCATCTGCGATCCCGCGGTGGACGCGCTGATCAACAAGGTAATCGATGCATCGAACCGCGCGCAGCTTCAGGCCGCGGCTCGCGCGCTCGACCGTGTGCTCTTGTGGCGTTGGTACCTGGTGCCTGGCTGGGGTAGCGACGATTTCCATATCGCCTACTGGAACCGTTTCGACCATCCCACCAAGCCAATCCGGGAGGGATTCAACTTCGATCTCTGGTGGGTGGATGCAGCCAAAGCGAAGCTGACAGACGCGGCGAGAGCCGGCGGATAGGGCGCCGACGTGGCCGCCTACCTGATACGCAGGCTGCTGCTGGTGGTGCCCACGCTTTTCGGCATCATCACCATCAACTTCTTCATCGTGCAATTCGCGCCCGGCGGTCCCGTGGAGCACGTGATGGCGGAGCTCCGGGGGCACGGCAATCTGTCGGCCCTCTCCGGCCCGAGCGCCGAGCTCGGATCGGCCGGCGGACAGGGATCGTATCGGGGTTCCAGCGGGCTCGATCCGCATGTGCTGCAAGACATCCGCAAGATGTTCGGCTTCGACAAGCCGCCTTTGACCCGATTTCTGAACATGGTGGGCGGCTATCTGCGTTTCGATTTCGGACGCAGCTTTTTTCGCGGCCAGAGCGTGCTGGCACTGATCGGCGAACGGCTGCCGGTTTCGATCTCGCTGGGCCTATGGTCCACGCTGCTGATCTACGTAATCAGCATCCCCCTGGGTATCCGCAAGGCGGTACACGACGGCAGCCGCTTCGATATCGCGACCAGCGCAGTAGTCCTGGTCGGCTACGCGATTCCCAGCTTCCTGTTCGCGATCCTGCTGGTCGTGGTGTTTGCCGGCGGCAGCTACCTGCACTGGTTCCCGTTGCGCGGGCTGACCAGCGAAGGGGCGTCGGCGTGGGGTTGGCCGGCACGGTTGGGCGATTATGCCTGGCACATGACATTGCCGATCATCGCGGTGGTCGCCGGCGGATTCGCCAACCTTACGATGTTGACCAAGAACTGCTTTCTGGAGGAAATCAGCAAACACTATACTGTCACCGCGCGCGCCAAGGGCGCCAGCGAACGGCGGGTACTGTATGGGCACGTGTTCCGCAACGCGATGTTGCTGATAGTCGCCGGCTTCCCGCAGGCTTTCATCGGCATCCTGTTCACCAGCGCTCTGCTGGTGGAGATTGTGTTTTCGCTCGATGGGCTCGGCCAGCTCGGGTTCCAGGCGGCGATCCAACGAGATTACCCGGTCATGTTCGGAACGCTGTACATCTTTACGCTGCTCGGGCTGATGATGCAGATCGTGGGCGACTTGCTGTACACCGTGGTCGATCCGCGCATCGATTTCGAGGCCCGGCGATGAGGTGCCGCCGGACGCCTGTCCAATGAGGTTGTCGCCGGTCACGCGCCGGCGGCTGGCAATATTTCGCCAACATCGGCGCGGATATGTATGCTTCTGGATTTTCCTGGTTCTGTTCATGGTCAGTTTGGTTGCCGAGTTCATCGCAAACGATCGGCCGCTGGTGGTACACTTCCAGGATCACTGGTATTTCCCAGTGCTGAAAGACTATCCAGAGGATACGTTCGGCGCCGATTTCCTGCCGACCGAGACCGACTACACCGACCCGGACGTGGAGCGTTCGATCAGAACGCATGGCTGGCTGGTCTGGCCGCTGATCCCATTCAGCTTCGATACCGTAGTAAAAAACCTGCCGAGCCCGGCGCCTTCGCCGCCGACCTGGCGAAACTGGCTGGGCACCGATGATCTGGGCCGCGACGTGCTGGCTCGCGTAATCTACGGGTTCCGCATTTCGGTCGTGTTCGGCTTCGTGCTTACCGTGATGTCCTCGGTAGTGGGCGTGATAGCCGGCGCCCTGCAGGGCTATTACGGCGGCCTGACCGATCTGCTGTTCCAGCGTTTCATCGAAGTCTGGAACGGCATGCCACAGCTTTACCTGCTTATTATTCTCAGCAGCATTATCGTCCCCGGGTTCTGGGTGCTGCTGGTGTTCATGCTGCTGTTTAGCTGGATGAACCTGACCGGTGTGGTGCGAGCCGAGTTCCTGCGCGGGCGCAACCTTGATTACGTACGCGCGGCGCGCGCGCTGGGCGTGTCGGACATCGGTGTGATGTGGCGGCACATACTGCCGAACGCGATGGTTGCGACCTTGACCTATCTGCCGTTCATCCTGTCCGGCTCGGTGACCATCCTTGCCAGCCTGGATTTCCTTGGGTTCGGGCTGCCGCCAGGATCCCCATCGCTGGGCGAGCTGGTGACCCAGGGCAAGGACAATTTGCAGGCGCCCTGGCTTGGCTTCACCGCGTTCCTCGTGCTGGGCGGGTTGCTCACGCTGCTGATCTTCATTGGTGAGGCGGTGCGGGAACTCGTTCGATCCACGCCGCCTGGTTGAGTGATGCTGCGCGGAAGCAAAACCGACCATTGCGTTCGCCGGCCGTCCGCCGACCAGGGAAGCACGGAATGAGCCTCGTGGAGGTGACGAATTTGTCCGTCGCCTTCGGTGAGACGCGCGTCGTTGACAATGTTTCGTTCACGCTCGATCGGGGAGAGACCCTGGCATTGGTCGGCGAAAGCGGCTCCGGCAAGTCGCTGACCGCGTTGTCGCTGCTGCAGCTACTACCGCATGGTGCCAGCAATCCGAGCGGACGTATCATGCTGGATGGCGAAAGTATGATCGGCGCGCCCGCCGCCGTCATGCACCGTGCGCGCGGCGATGTGGCCGGGATCGTGTTCCAGGAACCGATGACCAGCCTGAACCCGCTGCACCGGATCGGCCGGCAGGTGGCCGAGGCGATCACCCTGCATCGTGATATTCCGCGTCGCCGCCGGCGCGAGCGGGTGGTGGAAGCACTTAACCAGGCGGGCTTCGCCGACGCCGAGCATCGGTTGGAGGCATTTCCCCATCAGCTCTCGGGCGGACAGCGCCAGCGCGTGATGATTGCCATGGCGTTGGCGAACGACCCGGCCTTGTTGATCGCCGATGAGCCGACCACGGCGCTGGATGTCACGATCCAGGCGCAGATACTGGAGCTGCTCGCTGAGCTGAAGGTGGCGCGCCGCCTGGCGCTGCTGCTGATCACGCACGATCTGCAGATAGTGCGGCGTTATGCCGACCACGTGTGCGTAATGAAGGGGGGCCGGATCGTGGAGGCCGGTCTCTCATCAAACCTATTCGCTGCCCCGCGGCATCCTTATACGCGCATGCTGCTGGCGGCTGTGCCGAAAGGCAACCCGGCACCGCTGCCAGACAGCCCGGTGCTGCTGGCCGAAGCGAGTAACGTGCACGTCCATTTCGCGATCCGGCGCGGCTTACTGCGACGGAAAGTGGGAGAGATTCGCGGCGTGAACGGCGTTTCGGTATCGATCCATGAGGGTGAAACCGTCGGCCTGGTCGGCAAATCCGGATCGGGCAAAACGACCATGGGATTTGCCATGCTGGGCCTGATGCACGCGCAAGGCCGGATCATCTTCGACGGAAACGATCTGACCCATATGGACAGGCGGGCGCTGCGGCGCCTGCGTTCGGCGATGCAGGTGGTGTTCCAGGATCCGTTCGGCAGCCTGTCGCCCCGATTGACTGTGGGCGACATCGTTGCCGAGGGTTTGCTTGTACACGAGCCTCGACTTAGCCGGGCGGAACGCATGACCCGCGTCGCCGCAGAACTTGAGGAAGTCGGGCTGAGCGCGGCGCACATGGAACGCTATCCGCATGAGTTCAGCGGAGGACAGCGGCAACGCATCGCGATCGCCCGGGCGATGGTGCTGAAGCCGCGTTTGGTCGTGCTCGACGAACCCACCAGCGCACTTGACATGTCCGTCCAGGCTCAGATCGTCGACTTGCTTCGACGGCTGCAGCGTGACCACGACCTGGCTTATCTGTTCATCAGCCACGATCTGAAAGTCGTGCGCGCGCTGGCCCATCGTGTGGTCGTGCTGCGGCACGGATCGGTTGTGGAAGAGGGTGACGCGGCAACCATATTCGCCCTGCCGCGCGAGGAATACACGCGGGCCTTGATGGCCGCGGCCTTCGAGCTGGATCCGGTGGCGTGAAGCCGCAGGCTGACGGCCAGAGCGATTGCCGCGGGCGCAGTGAGGCCCAGAAACGCCCACGTCCACCCGAGCTGTACAACCAGGACGCCGCCGAAACTGGTTGAGAGTGACGCGCCGATGCCCTGAAATGTCGCGGCGACGCCCAGCGCTGTCTGGGTGCGACCGCTGCCCCAGGTATAATCGGCAATTAGGATCGGCACGGCTACGCCGAGCAGGCCCGCCCCACATGCGTCCAGAAGCTGGATTGGCAGCAGCCATGCCGGCGCCCAGCCGAACGCGGCCATCACGCCACGGATCGGCAAAACACAGCAGGGAATCACAAACAGCCAGGATTGCCGGAACCGCTGTGCAGCCCATCCGGCAATGACCGCGACACCAATCATGGCGAACTGCGCGACAGTGACACAGATCGCCAGCCAGCGCGTTGCGTTGCCATGGCCAACATCGGCCAGCCGTTGACCGAGCAACGGCAGCATTGCCGCATTCCCGAGATGGAACGTCGTCAGGCCGAAACACAGCAGCAGGACGCGTTTATCAGTCAGCACGGAACGCAAAGAGGCCGCCTTTGCACCATCCGTCCGGCCGAGGGCGCGCGACTCGTCGATATCGGCGGACCGGATCAGCAGCAAGGAAAGGCCGCTTCCGGCGGCCATGCCGGCAAACACCCAGAACGCCGCGACGCCAGCCATGTTTCCGGCCAGCAGCACGATCAGGACTGATGCGGCGACGTTGCCGCCGTGGTTCCATGACTGATTGCGGCCCTGCTGATGCGGGAACCGGTGCTTTCCAACGATGCCGAGGGTCAGTGCTGTCAAAGCGGGTGGGATCAGGGCCGCGCCGGCAGCGACGGCAATCTGCGAGGCCAGCACGGCACCGAACTGGCGTGCCGGCAAAAGCGCCAGAGTCCCGATCACGACCACGCCTGTGGCAGCCGCCATCACCAGGCGCGCATGACCCAGCCTGTCCACCAGCACGCCTGCAGGCATGTTGAACAGCAGCCCAGCGAGACCCGCAGCCGTCATCACAAAGCCGATCCGTTCCGGCGACCATTTCGCCGCTCCGGCAAGCCAGGTCGCCAGGAATGGCCCCAGACCTCCTGAGACATCGGCCAGAAAGAAATTGACCGCCGCAAGCCCAAGGACAGAGGACATCGATCCAATCTATGGACCGGTGTCCGTTAGTTAACCACAGCGACCAATCACGATGCGGTTTGATGCGGTTTACTGTACCGGTGAGAAATCGGTCGGCCGCAAAATGCGGTTTTCCATGTTCAGTAGCACGTCGGCATCGCGCGATGCGCTTCAGAAACACCTGCCAGCCCGGATCTGCCGCCATGGCGTTGCGCCGTGACTCGCGGTCGCCCTGGTTCTCATATCCCCACAGATGCACGACCCGGTTCAATGGACCTTCGACGGTGGTGAACCAGCCAAGGCAGCGGCCAAGATATTTCTGCTGCAACGGCCAGGCGATTTCCTTGTACAGCGCGACAAAATCGTTCATCCGGTTCGGTTTGCAGGTGTAGATACGCAAATCGGCGATCATGAAGGCTCTCCATCAGGTCAGGATTTGTCTCGGACGGTAATGCGTGATCCGCAGGGGTCGTTGCTGTGGACCGCCAGAAGATTGAGGCCGAAAGGAAACTGGCGATAGCCCCAGCCTTCGAGTGTTGCGGCCAGCCGCTGGCGATCGGATTTGACATATTCGACAATCATGATCGGGCGTTGCGCGGCGACGAGCGCGGCGGCCCCAGACAGCACATCGAGTTCCATCCCCTCCACGTCAATCTTCAGTAGATCGAGCCGCGGCAGGGCGAGCGAGTCCAGCGTCAGCGCACGCACTTCCACCATCCGGCTCTCATAATCGATCGGCTGCCCAATGAATTCGGTATTGTCGCGGCCCCGCAGTTCCAGGCTTCCGAAGCTGCCGGGCGACAGATAGTCGGGTCGGGGAATACGCATCAGCCCGGTGCTGGCGCCCACCGCCGCGTTCATTGCACGCGCATTGAAGCAGTTATTGAGAGCGATGTTGCCGGCAAGCGCATAATAGATCGGCTCCTGCGCCTCGATCGCCAGCACCATGCCCCACTGGCTCATGTGCCGCGCCCACTCTACGGTATGCACGCCGATATTGGCGCCGCAATCAACTGCCACCACCCCATCGCCGTGATACTGGCGACGCAGTTCCAGCAGGCGCAGGGCAGTTTCCACCTCGCCCATGTCGTAGGAGGAGTTTTCCAGTATCTGGAACCCCACTCCGTACCCTGCGGTCGCGCTGACCATGTGGTAATCGAACCGGTTCACGATCATCGACCCGTGATCCGAAGCGGTCAGTACGAATGCAATCTTGCGCGATGGCCGCGGCATGGCCCGCCGCTCAGGTGGCTGCCGTGGGGTAATCGGGGGTCGTGGCCGGAGGAACGATGTCGTAGAGCTGTGCCATGAGCGTCTCCTTGCCCCGTATTCCAGCGTTGCACCGATGGAGCGTCAACGGCTCCGACTCCGTGGCGTCGCCGGTGTTCGGCATCGGCCTGGGGATGCTGGCCTATGCGCTCTTCTCGGTCCATGACGCCACGATCAAATGGCTGGTCGCCAGCCTGCCGACATGGGAAGTGCTGTTTTTCCGAAGCCTGACGATTTCCATCGCCTGCCTGGTCATTGGCCGCCGTGCACTGCTGGAGCGTACCCTCGCTACCCCAATGAAGGCGCCGCTGGTGTTCCGTGGCGTGATCACCCTGACGGCCTGGATCTGCTTCTATACCGCGGCTCGCAGCCTGTCGCTCGCGCAGCTCTGGAGCCTCTATTTCGCCGCGCCCTTGATGGTCACTGTAATGGCGGCACCGATGCTTGGTGAACGGGTCACACGGTCGCGCTGGATCAGTGTGACGGTCGGTTTTGTCGGCGTGCTGGTGGTGACGAACCCGTGGGGCGTGCCGATCTCCGTGCCGACATTGCTGGTGCTTCTGGCTGCAGCCCAATGGGGTTACGGCGTCATACTGATGCGCCAGATCGCGCGACGCGAATCCTCGCTGCTGCAGATTTTCTTCATCAACCTGACATTCGTTGCGGGCACCGGAATTGGATGCGCGTTGGAATGGCGGACGCCTACTCTTGCGCAGCTCGGCTTGCTGGCGCTGGTCAGCCTGTTCGGCGGCATCGGCCAGTTCAGCCTGTTCGAAGCAGCCCGGCACGCCCCCGCATCCGTCATGGCGACCGTCGAGTATTCCGGCCTGATCTGGGCATTCGTTCTCGGCTTCCTGATCTGGGGCACCGTCCCGCCGGCTACCACCTTTGCCGGCGCCGTCCTGATCACGGCCGCCGGCGGGCTGCTGTTGATCGGGGAGCGTCGGGCTGCGCGATTGCCTTCGCCGCAGTGATCATGAACTGTCTGGCTATGAACGAAGGAGGCAGGGGATGCCACCAATTGTTGCCGTGATTTCGCCGGGTGCGATGGGCAGCGCCGTGGCGCGCCGGCTGACCGAAGGAGGCGTCGAGGTGCGGACCGCGCTTGCCGGCCGCAGCGACCAGACCGCCGCGCGGGCGCGAGAGGCCGGAATGGCGGACGTGCCCGACGAACAGATCGCCGCCGTTGATATCATCCTGTCCATCCTGCCACCCGGCGATGCAGTGGGACTGGCCGACCGGTTGGTGCCGGCGCTCGCAAACTCCGCCCGCAAACCGGTCTATGTCGATTGCAACGCGGTCAGCCCGGACACCGTACAGCGCATTGCGGCGGTGCTGCAGGCGATCGACTGCCCGTTCGTCGATGGCGGCATCATCGGCCCGCCGCCGCGCCCCGGCGGACGCACGAAAATCTACCTGTCGGGACCGGATGCGGCACGCGTGGCGGTGCTGGAGCAATATGGGCTGGACATGCCGGTGTTGCCCGGGCCGGTCGGCGTGGCGTCGGCCATGAAGATGTCCTACGCCGGAATAACCAAAGGCTTCAGCGCGTTAGGCGCCATGATGATGCTGGCGGCGACGCGCGGCGGCACGGCCGAACACCTGAAGCGCGAGCTTTCCGAAAGCCAGCCGCAGCTTTTCGCCTGGCTGACACGGCAGACCCCGGGCATGTATTCGAAGGCGTATCGCTGGGTCGCGGAAATGGAAGAGATCGCCGCCTTCACCGGCGATTCGGCGTCCGCCGATCTGTTCATGGCGGCGGCCCGGTTCTACCAGTCCATCGCCGCCGACCATGCCGGCGAGCACCGGCAGACCGACGCGCTGGACGCGTTTTGCCGCTCCGCCTGACGCAGGTCGATTATGCTGACCGGCACACACCAATTCCCCGCCCTGGATCACGTCGTCTATGGCGCCGACTTCGTTACCGCGCTGGAAACGGCGTTGGAGCGGCTGGATCCACAGGCAGTTTTTGTCCTCGCCAGCGCGACGCTCGCCAGACAGATGCGCTAGACAGGTTGCGTGCCACGCTACGGAACCGCCTCGCCGGCGTCTGCACGCAGATTGCCGCGCACACACCACGTCCGGACGTCGTTGCGGCAGCGAACCAGGCGCGATCGCTGCGGGCGGACTTGCTGGTGACGCTCGGCGGCGGGTCAGTGACCGATGCGGCAAAGATGATCGGCCTGTGCCTTGGCAACGACGTGACCGAGCCCGGCCAGCTCGACGCATTTCGTGCCCGCGTCGACGGCGGACGGGACCACTCAGCGCCCGACCATCAGGCCGCCCGGCGTCCGGTCGATAGCTATTCCCACCACCCTGTCGGCGGGCGAGTACACCTAGTTTGCTGGGTGCACCGACCCAGTGCGCCAACTCAAGGAAAGCTTCGGTCATCCGTTGATGGTGCCGCGGATCGTGATCCTTGACCCGGCACTCAGCCGGCACACGCCGGACTGGCTGTTCCTGTCAACCGGCATGCGCGCGGTGGACCATGCGGTTGAAACCATCTGTGCAGCGACGCCGCAACCGATGGCTGACGCCGCGGCGTTGCATGCGCTGCGACTGCTCGGGCACGGGTTGCGAGCGGTGAAGGCACGCGAGGCCGATCTGGATGCCCGCGGCGACTGCCAGGTCGGCGCGTGGCTGTCGACCACCGGAAGCCAGAGCGGGGTGCCGATGGGAGCGAGCCACGGCATCGGGCACGTGCTCGGCGGCACAGCGGGGGTCCCGCACGGTTACACATCCTGCGTGATGCTGCCGCACGTGCTGCGGTTCAATGCCGGTACGGGCACGGAACGTCAGGCCCAGGTCAGCGAGGCGCTAGGTCACCCCGGCCTGCCCGCCGGCGATGTGATCGCCAATCTGGTGGCAACGCTGGGGCTGCCGCAGCGGCTGCGCGATGTCGAGGTGAGCGCGGACCAGCTCGATACGCTCGCCGCCGCTGCGATGCACGACCGCTGGGTGCATACCAACCCGCGCCGCATCGACAGCCCAGCGGTGGTGCGGCATTTGCTGGAAGCCGCGTTCTGACCCTTACGCCGCGGCAGGCCGGCGGCTATGGTACTCCTGGCATCACGCCGCAACCATCAACCGCCGGGAGAAACCAGATGGCCTTCTATGAGCTCCGCCAATACAAGGTCCGTCCGGGAAAGATGGACGACTGGGTGCGGATCATGGAACAGGAGATCATCCCGTTCCAGGTCTCGAAAGGGATGGTCGTTTGTGGCAGTTTCCGCGGCGAGACTGACGATTCGATCTATGTCTGGCTGCGTCGGTTCGAGTTTGAAGCCGAACGCGAGGCGCTCTATAAGGCGGTATACGAAAGCGATTACTGGAAGAACGAAATGGCGCCGCGAATCCCAGACCTCCTGGACCGCCCGAACAACGTGATCACGCGCATCGTTCCAACGCCGAAATCCAGCGTGCAATAGGATCGGTCAGGCGGCCGACGCGCGCGCGCCAGTTACGCTTTCTGTGCCAGGTGCGGGCGCGAGGCCGGCGGGGCGCGCAGCGTGATCCGGCCCGGTTCGTCAGCCGCGCATCTGATCTTGCCCAAGGCACCCGCTTTGGTCGCTGGTCATCAGCGCGCGGCACTGCTCAGCACCGACGGTGAGGTACTGACACTCACCCAGGCCGAAACCGCCGGTTACCTCGCGGGATGCGGACCACCCCTCGTGGTCCACTCCCCTGCCAGCTTTCGCCGGCTCGGCATTCGCCCTGTCGCGTGTTTTGATCTGCTCGAGCTGTTTGCCTTCGCGCTGCCCGCTCGCTCAACCACGCCCACACCGCGCGGCCTTTGCATCGCGCTTGAACTCGATCCGCCGGTTACCGGTCTGGAAGCCGAAGCTGCATCTCTCCCTGATATCGCCGCTGTCATCCTACGCCGGCTCGCAGCAGGGCGAGAGCTGCCGATGAACCGAGACGCCGCCGCGCTCGCCGCCCAGATGGGCCGCGCCGGCTGGGGCTGGGCGCCATTTATCATGGCCGCACTCGGGCGCCCCGACGCCGCCCCGTCGGCCGAACCGCTGAAAGTCTGGAAGCGCCTGCCCGAATGGGAGGAAACTGCCCCTCTCCCGCCCCCCTCGTCCCACCCGATCGGCGATCGGGAGGCACGTGCGCGTCTTGCCGGAATGTTGGGCCCGGATGCCGAGCAGCGCCCGGGCCAGTCCGATTATGCGGGAGCCGCATCCGCCGCTTTCGCTCCGCGGGAGGCGCGCGGAGATCCGCATCTTGTCCTGGCCGAAGCGGGCACCGGGATCGGCAAGACGCTCGGCTACATCGCGCCCGCCAGCCTGTGGGCCGAGAAGAACCGCGGTGCGGTGTGGATCAGCACCTTCACGCGTCATTTGCAACGCCAGATCGATGCCGAGCTAGCCCGGCTGTTTCCCGACCCGGCGCAGCGTCGCCATCATGTCGTGGTTCGCAAGGGGCGGGAGAACTATCTTTGCCTGCTGAACCTGGAGGACGCGGTCGGCTCCTCAATGACCGGCTTCATGCCAGGTTCGATGATCCCATTGGGGCTGATAGCCCGCTGGGCCCTGGCCACCACCGACGGGGATATTCAAGGCGGCGACCTGCCGGGCTGGATGGCTGAACTGTTCGGCGCCGGCACGTTCCTTGCTCTCGCCGATCGCCGGGGAGAGTGCATCCATGCGGGATGTCCGCATTGGCGCCGCTGCTTCATTGAGCACACGATCCGGCGCGCACGCGCCGCCCAACTCGTCGTCGCCAACCATGCGCTGGTCATGACCCAGGCGGCCTGGGGCGGCCTCGACGATGCCACCGTTCCAACCCGCTATGTCTTCGATGAAGGTCATCACCTGTTCGAAGCCGCCGATGCGGCGTTCGCTGCAGTCCTATCAGGTGTAGAGACGGCCGAATTGCGCCGCTGGTTGCTCGGTGCTGAGGGCGGACGCTCCCGTGCGCGCGGGCTTCAGCGACGGCTGGACGAGCTGGTCGCCGGCCACCCGCCGCTGGAAACCATGCTGGATGCCGCCCTGCAGGCGGCGCGCGCTCTGCCGGCGCCGGGCTGGACGTCGCGCCTGTCCCAGGACGGTCCCGAACTAGCCGGGCTGGATGCAGGCCGGCCCAACCCGACCGAAGCGGTGCTGCGTCTGCTCCGCCGGCAGGTTCTTGCCCGCACTGCCGGGGAGATGCGCTTCCGCCCCGCGGCCCCCTGGAATGCGACCTGCTTCCGGTGCCGCCGGAGCTTGAACCGGCCGCCGATCGCTTGGCCCGCGCCCTGACCCGCATCGCCGAGCCCCTCAGTTTACTGCGTGACCGGATGGCCGCCCGGCTGGAAGACGAGGCGGACGAGCTGGACAGCGCGACCCGAGCCCGCATCGAGGCGGTCTGCCGCTCGATCACCCGCCGCGCCCTCGCGCCGCTTTCGGCTTGGCGGGCCATGCTGCGCGACCTGATCGAGCCGCCCCCCGAGCCTGGCACACGCCCCGACCACATCATGTTTCTCCGCCTGGATCGCCGGGATGGAACGGACCGGGACGCCGGGCTGCACCGGCACTGGCTCGATCCGACGGTCCGCGTTCGCCATGACCGTCGCAGCCCCGGCGCACGGGCTTCTGGTCACTTCCGCCACGCTCCGCGACTCCGGCGATATCGATCCCGAGATGCCTGGGCGGCGGCAGAGGCACGGGTCGGCGCCCCGCATCTGCCCTCGCCCGCGATTGGGCCGCGCTGCCCAGTCCGTTCGACTATGCCAGCTCAGACTCGTGCTTTCGTCGTTACGGATGTGCCGCCCGGCCAGATCGGTGCGTTGGCGGCGGCGTATCGGGCGCTGTTCCTCGCCGCGGGCGGCGGGGCGCTCGGCCTGTTCACCGCGATCAGCCGGCTGATCGCGGTGCATCAGCGCATCGCACCCGAACTGGAGGCCGCTGGCCTGCCGCTGTTCGCCCAGCATGTCGACGCGATGGATAACGCGACCTTGGTGGATATTTTCCGCACCGAGGAAGCAAGCTGCCTGCTGGGCACCGACGCAATGCGCGACGGCGTGGATGTGCCGGGCCGGGCGCTGCGCTTGGTTGTCTTCGAAAAAGTCCCGTGGGCGCGCCCCGATATTCTGCATAGAGAGCGGCGCATCCATCTCTCCGCCGGGAGCCCGAAGGCGTTCGACGACCGGATCGCCCGGCTGCGCCTGCGACAGGCGTTCGGACGGCTGATCCGCCGCGCTACCGACCGAGGCGTGTTTGTCTTGCTCGACCGGTTGACCCCAGGACGGCTTCTCTCGGCATTTCCGCCGGGCGTCGTGGTCCGCCGTGTGGGGCTGAAACAGGCGGTCGCCGAGACCAGCGCCTTCCTGGCCGAGACGATGTGACCCAGTCCGTCACCCATCATCGCCAGCTACCCGTCATGGCCGGCGAAGGCCGGCCATCCACGACTATACTGCCTCCCCAGAACGACATCCCACCCGAGAAGACCTCCGCGCACGCGGGAGGCCAGCAACGCGGTATCGTAGGCCCGCACCTAGCGCCCACCATGACGCGTCCTTGCCGAGCGACCCCTCACGTCCATTCCTGAAAGCGCGGAACCTCGTTCTCCAGAAACGCCTGCTCCGGCCGGCCGGGTTGCAACGCCGGCCTCGCCCTCACCGCCGCCGGCTGGATTCGTAGCGCGCCTTGTTTTCGGCATTGGGCGGATAAAGCCCTGGCAGTTTCGCGCCCTTCTCAACTTCTTCCATGATCCAGCCTTCCAGGCGCTCCTGCTCGGGGCCGGCTGCGACCACGTCGTCCACCAGCGCCGCAGGAACCACTACGGCGCCATCTGCATCGACCAGGATCAGATCGTTGGGAAATACCGCGACACCGCCGCAGCCGATGGGTTCCTGCCAGTTGGCAAAGGTAAGGCCGGCCACGGACGGCGGCGCTGCCGTACCGGTGCACCAGACCGGCAGTTCGGTTCCAAGCACGCCGGCAAGGTCGCGCACAACGCCGTCGGTAACCAGCGCTGCCACACCACGCTTCCTCATGCGCGCGCACAGGATATCGCCGAAGATCCCCGCATCGTTGACGCCCATCGCATCGACAACCGCGATGCAGCCAGCAGGCATATCCTCGATCGCCGCGCGAGTAGACCGTGGAGACGACCAGGATTCGGGCGTGGCGAGATCTTCGCGCGCGGGAATGAATCGCATGGTGAAGGCGCGGCCAATCAGCCGTGGCTGCTCGGCGCGCAGCGGGCGGGGGCCCCGCATCCACACGTTGCGCAGGCCCTTCCTGAGCAGGATCGTGGTGATGGTGGCGGACGACACGCTCTGCAACGTTTCGATGATTGCCTGATCATCTGGCATCGTTTCCTCCCTGCACCCCTTGCGCGCATCATCTACAGGATGAAGCGGCTGAGGTCCCCCTTCTGCGCCAGCGGCGCGACCCGCTCATTCACGTAGGCCGCATCGACCGTGACCGTTTCACCCGCCCGATCGGTGGCGGTGAAGCTGATTTCCTCCAGCAACCGTTCGAGGACGGTGTGCAGCCGGCGCGCGCCGATATTCTCGACCCGTTCATTGATGTCGGCTGCCAGTTCGGCCAACGCGTCAACCGCGTCGTCGGTAAATTCCAGCTTCACCGATTCCGTGCCGAGCAGAGCAGCGTACTGTTTCACCAGCGAATGCTCCGGCTCGGTGAGAATCCGCCGCAGATCAGTCCGCGACAGCGAAGCCAGCTCCACACGGATCGGTAGCCGGCCCTTGCAACTCGGGCAGCAGGTCGGCCGGCTTGGCCAAATGGAACGCACCGGACGCGATGAACAGCACATGGTCCGTTTTCACCGGCCCATATTTGGTGGTCACGGTGGTGCCCTCGATCAGCGGCAGCAGGTCGCGCTGCACGCCTTCGCGCGACACGTCAGCCGCCGCGGAACCCGCCTTCCATCGTGCGCGCGCAGATCTTGTCGATCTCGTCGATGAATACGATCCCGTTATTCTCCGCGTGCGCGACCGCGTCCTTCGCCAGCCGGTCGTTGTCCAGCATGCGGTCCGCCTCTTCGCGCTCCAGCGCCTGCCGGGCGGCAGCGACGGTCAGCCGACGCTGCTGCGGCGGGCGGCCGAACATGCCTTTCATCATCTCGGACAGGTTGATCATCTGTCCCGGCGGCATGCCGGGAATATCGAGTTGCCCGATCGGCGTGCCGGCTGCCGGTTCGCTGATGGCGATGTCGATCTCCTTGTTCTCGAATTCCCCGTGACGCAGCATGCGGCGGAACTTGGAGCGCGTATCGGCCGCCGCCCCCTCACCCACCAAAGCGGTGATCAGCCGCTCTTCGGCGGCCAGTTCGGCCTTGGCCTGCACGTCCTTGCGGGACGCATCGCGCAGCATGTTCAGGCTTGCGTCCACTAGGTCGCGCACGATGCTTTCCACGTCGCGGCCGACATAGCCCACTTCCGTGAATTTCGTCGCTTCCACCTTCAGGAACGGCGCCTGCGCCAACTTCGCCAGCCGGCGGGCAATCTCGGTCTTGCCGCAGCCCGTCGGCCCGATCATGAGGATGTTCTTGGGTACCACTTCCTCGCGCATTGCCTCCGGCAACTGCTGGCGGCGCCAGCGATTGCGCAGCGCGATGGCGACGGCGCGCTTGGCGTCGTCCTGACCGACGATGAAGCGATCGAGTTCGGAGACGATCTCGCGCGGAGTATAGGTCGGAGTTTCCATCAGATCGTCTCGATAATCACGTTGTTATTGGTGTACACGCAGATCTCCGCGGCGATGACCATCGCGCGGCGCGCGGTCTCCTCGGCGGACAAACCGTCCACGCTCAGCAGCGCCCGTGCGGCTGCCAAGGCAAAATTGCCGCCGGAGCCGATGGCAATGACGCCATCGTCGGGTTCTAGCACATCGCCGTTGCCGGTCAGCGTGAAGCTGCGCTCCTTGTCGGCGACCGCCATCATCGCTTCCAGCCGTCGAAGATAGCGATCGGTCCGCCAGTCCTTGGCCAGCTCGACGCAGGCCCGCTCAAGCTGGTTCGGAAACCGCTCCAACTTCAACTCAAGCCGCTCAAGCAGCGTGAACGCGTCCGCCGTTGCGCCGGCAAATCCGGCGAGTATCGAGCCGGACGGCCCGATCCGTCGCACCTTGCGTGCGTTGCCCTTGATGACGGTCTGCCCGAGACTGACCTGGCCGTCCCCGGCCATAGCGACATGCCCGCCGCGACGGACACACAGGATCGTGGTCCCGTGCCATCCCACCGGGTCGGGCGAGGTGAATGATGTATTTTGCATTTGCCCGCTAGATGGCGCGGCTAC
The DNA here is from genome assembly GCA_963810715.1 of uncultured Pseudomonadota bacterium. Classification (GTDB taxonomy): domain Bacteria; phylum Pseudomonadota; class Alphaproteobacteria; order Acetobacterales; family Acetobacteraceae; genus DATDIC01. Next base: position 276,333 of record CAWEOZ010000014.1, read on the forward strand.
ACGGCTTGGGCAAGGTGATCGGGAAGGAACGTACCCTTGACGCGACGCGGTGCGCCGGTACTGCATAGCCGCAATGAGCTGGCGTCGGTTCGGCGACACGCGGCACGGGAGGGATCGACGGATGGGCACCACTGCGGCTGAGCTGGCGGCACGGCTCGACCGGTTACCACGCAGCCGCCACGTCTGGCGGATGATATTGCTCATTTCGCTCGGCGCCTGCTTCGAGCTCTATGACCTGTTCCTGACTGCCTATATCGTTCCCGGGATGGCCGCTCAGGGCCTGTTCAGCGATGCGTCGCTCGGCCCATTCAGGCTGCTGAAGGCGATCAACTCGCCCGGGGCCGGCACGTTCGTCTTCGCACTGTTTGCCGGGCTGTTCGTCGGCACGATCATCTTCGGGTGGATCCCCGATGCGTATGGACGGCGAACGATCTTCACCTTCTCGCTGCTGTGGTACTGCGTCAGCACGCTGATAATGGCGTTCATGCCGAACCGGGTTCTGGATCAATATCTGGCGTTTCATCGCCGGGATCGGCATCGGCGTGGAGCTGGTGACGATCGATACCTACATCGCTGAACTGATCCCGCGCGAAGAGCGCGGCCGGGCGTTTGCCTTCAGCCAGTTCGTCAGCTTCTGCGCTGTGCCCATCGTGGCGCTGCTGGCTTGGCTGTTCGGCGTGAACAACTGGCGCTGGGTGGTCGTCATTGGCGCGATCGGCGCGCTGTTCGTCTGGTGGCTGCGGCTCGGCCTCCCGGAATCCCCGCGCTGGCTGGCCCGCGTCGGGCGGCTGGCCGAAGCCGAGGCAGTGGTGCGGGACATCGAAACCCGCATCGAAGCCGAAACCGGCCGGCTGCCGCCGGTGGGCATAGCGATCGAGGAAGAGGGCAAGGCCACTTTTTCGGAGATCTGGCGTTCGCCCTATCGCGGCCGCGCCATAATGCTGTCGATCTTCCATTTCTTCCAAACCTTCGGCTATTACGGCTTCGCTGCCTGGGTGCCGACGTTGCTGATCGCCAAGGGGATCACCGTAACCCGCAGCCTGGAATTCGCGTTCATAATCGCAATTGCCAACCCGATCGGCCCCTTGCTGGGAATGCTGGTTGCCGACCGGATGGAACGCAAGATGCAGATCGTCTGCTCGGCGATAGGAATAGGCGTGTTCGGCATGTTGTTCTCGCAGCAGACCACGGATGGTTTGGCTGATCGCATTCGGCGTGCTGATCACGCTCTCCAACAACTGGCTCTCCTACTCCTTCCATAATTATCAGGCGGAGGTGTTCCCCACCCGGATACGTTCGCGCGCGATCGGCTTCGTATATGCCTGGAGCCGGCTGTCCGCTGCGTTGTCAGGCCTGGCGATCGCTTTCTTCCTCGGGCTTGGCGGCACCACCGCGGTCTTCGGATTCATAGCCTTCGCCATGATGATCGTGGTCATCGTGATCGGCGGCTTCGGCCCGCGCACCCGCGGTCTCGCGCTGGAGGCGATCTCCGGGTAGCATCCCGGGCTCCGCCCACCGCGGTACGGGAGCTGCCATGACGCTGAAGGTCGCGGTTCAAATGGACCCGATCGAGGGCATCAACATCGATGCCGAACTCGACATTCGCGTTGATGCTGGAAGCGCAGGCGCGCGGCCACTCGCTGTGGCACTACGAAGTGCGCCATATGGCGTTGCGCGAAGGGTTGGTCCGCGAAGGCCGACGGCGTGAGGAACGTTTGTCGGTCAAGGCCCGGCCAGTGAGCGTTCAGCGGGTGCGCGGCGCTCACTACCAGTTCGGTGAAGCAGCACGGCTCGATCTTGGTGGCATGGACGTGGTGCTGATGCGTCAGGATCCGCCGTTCGACATGGCATACATCACCGCGACCCATCTGCTGGAGCACATCCACCCGGAAACGCTGGTGGTGAATGATCCGGCAGCGGTGCGCAATGCGCCGGAGAAAATCCTGGTCACGCATTTCCCCGAGCTGATGCCACCCACCATGATCACCTGGGATCTGGAGGCGATCCGGGCATTCCGCTCCGAGCACCAGGACATCGTGGTGAAACCGCTGTTCGGCAACGGGGGCGCGGGCGTGTTCCGCATCAAGCCGGATGACGAGAACCTGGGCGCGCTGCTGGAAATGCATTTCGCCCGCTCGCCGGAGCCGCTGATGTTCCAGCGGTACGAACCGGCAGTGCGCCGTGGCGACAAACGCATCATCCTGGTGGATGGGGAGCCGATGGGCGCGATCAATCGCGTTCCGGCGGAAGGCGAGGCCCGCTCCAACATGCATGTCGGGGGGCGGCCGGAGAAGTCGGAGCTGACCGCGCGAGACCGGGAGATTTGCGCGGCGATCGGTCCGACGTTGCGCGAACAAGGCATGATCTTCGTCGGTATCGACGTCATTGGCGATTGGCTGACCGAGATCAACGTTACGTCGCCGACCGGTATTCAGGAGATCGCGCGATTCGATGGCGTGCACCTGGAGCAGGCGATCTGGGACAGTATCGAGGCGAAGCTCGCCGCCGCGGCGTGATTGGTTAATACTGGAACTGGTAGGTGACGCCAACGCTAGCCCCGCTGCTTTCGCCGGTTGCGCCGATCGCCGACGTGGTCTGCCCGGCACCCACCGTCGCGTTCAGCTTCAGCCCTTGCGTCAGATTATACTGAACCGTTCCCTGCCCGCCGCTCCCGCCGGCGCTCTCCTGCGCCCCCAGATATAGTCGCCGACCAACGTAGCGGCCAGCCTGCAGTGTCGGCGCGCCGTTAGGGCCCGAACCGATCCCGAGTTGATCCAGGCCGAGCGCGTTCTGCACCCCGACCAGTGGATTGGGAAAATTGGAGGCGCTGCCCGACAACTCCGCCAGCCCTGCCGCGATCGAGGCGATCTGGAACGGACTAAGTTGCCCCGTATTGGTGTGGAACAGAAGCTGCGCCAGGATTTCGTCCTGCGGCATGTCCGGAACGCTCGATAGTGTCAGCTTTGGGTTCCGCGCCGTCCCGCCGACGGTCAGGGTGGCGGCGGAGCCGCTGCTGACCGACGTTGCCACCAGGTGCAGCGTCGGATCGGTGATGTTGGCGCCGCCAAAGGTTATTTCGCCCGAGGTGAAGTTCAGCGTGCTGCCGACCAGGCTGAAGCTGCCGCGGATCAGGTTGAAAGAGCCGCGCGGCAGCATTTGCTTGCTGGTGCCGCGGATGGTGACCGTGCCGCCCAGTTCCGCGTTCAAGCCCCGGCCACGCAGAAACACCTGCTCCGGCGCCCGGATCGTCAGGTCCATCGCAACCACCGGCGACAAGCCCGGCTTCGGCCGCGGTGCAGGCGGCATTCCGGCAATGCGAACCGGAATCGTTGCCACGCTTGTCGGTAGTTTCGTTGGAATGCGGACGATCGCCTGCCTCACCTCAACGGAGCCGCCCAGTGCAACGCTCCGTTCCATGTCGCCGCGAACAGTAAGGTCCGCATTCATGGTCGCCGTCACCACGCCGCCCGAGAGGGGCGTCGCGTTTCTGGCGGTGACGGTCAGGTTCACCGGTATGCCAGGCTGCAGAACACCAATCGTGCCACTGCCACCGATGGTTCCGTTGCCGGCGCGCCCGGTCAGGTTCTGGATTTGCAGCGTGTCGCCGGCCGCGACAAATCGCGCGCTGACGCCGTCCAGATGCACTCCCTGGGCATAGTCACGAATGTCACCATTGGTCAATTGCCCGGTGCCAGTCAGGCGCGGCGCCGCAGCAGTACCGGTTACATCTGCCGCCAGCGTCAGCGTTCCGTTCACGCGCTGCCCGCTCGCGGTCAGGATCGGGTCGGTAATTCCAAGATCGAGCGATCCGGTGGCGTGCAGATTGAGCGGTTGGCTGCTGCTGAGCGGAACCTGACCGTTCAACGCGACATAGGATTTGCCCACAGTGATGCGACTGTCGATCCTGGCTGAACTTCCGTTCAGGGTTGCCACGGCGGTTCCACCTGCCGGAGGCAGCGCCCGACCTGTGTTGCTCAACAAGCGAACGCCGCCGGCCTGGACGCGGACGGTCCCGGCGGGGCGGCTGGCCGTCCCGCCGACATCAGCGGTGAGCGTGACATGGCCTTCCAGGCCACCCCCAAGACTGCCGGCAAGCAGCGGATCGCCCAGCGCGAGATCAAGCATCCCACTCGCGCGCACATCGACCGGCGCGGTGCGGGAGAACGGAACAAGCCCGTTCAACGTGACGTATGAGGTCCCGGCGACGCCGCGGGCATCGATCCGGGCCGCCTGCCCCTGCAACGTGGCATTGGCGGTGATGGAGGCAGCCGGCAATTTGCGGCCTGTCTCCGTCGCCAGCCGCAATTCCGATGCTGTCGCCCGAATCGTCCCGGCCGGATTGCCCGTTGTGCCGGTGAGGCGTGCGTCAGCCGAGAGAGTGCCACTCGCCGCCAGGCCGGGCGAAATTAGCGAGACCAGGCTGACCGGCAGGTTCCTCGCGCTGGCGGTGAGATCGAGCGCGTAGCCAACGGTCCCATTCACTTGCAGGGTGGCACCGCTGAGCGCCAGACGCAGATCGCGAATAGTCACGCCATTCGCCAGCACGAACTGGACAGGGGACGCCAGGCGCAGCGTCTGCCGCTTCCATTCGGCGTTCAGGCTGGCGAGCGTCAGCGCCTCGCCGCCCACATCAACCGTGCCGGCGGTGACCACGCGTGCGGGTGCGCCATCGAGATTGGGGAGATTAGCCGCGAGTTGAACCGCGAGCTGATCGGTGGGGCCTTTGGCGGTCAGCTTCGCCGAACCCTTTATCCCGTGCGCCGCGATATCAGTGAGCGACAGGGTTCCGTCGACCGCTGGATGCGTCGTCGGATCGGCAATCTGTGCATTCAGCGCAAGCCCGCCGATCAGGGCAGTGCCCGGCACGCCGACATTGCGCGCTTCGGCGTGCAGCGTCGCCTGGGCCGACGTGGCGTTGATCGTGGCGGTGACACCTCCCGTCAGCGTCCGCCCGGCCAGGGTACTGAAATCTGCCAGCCGCTGAACCGCGAGTTCGAGCGTGCCGATAGGTATTTTGCTGCCGGGCGGCAATGTCAGTTCACCGTGAGCCGAGGCGCTCTTCCAGTCTGCCTGGCGTACCGAAAGCTGAAACGCCCCATCCTGCTGCTTCGCGCCGGACGCCGCGAGCTGAAGGGGCGAGCCGAACAGGCTTCCCTGCGCGGTGACTTGCGCGCGCGGGGCATGCGGCAACCCTTGCGCGTCGAGATGCGCCGTGAACGGCCCAGACGATCCGCCCGGCGGTGCAACGCTACCCGCCAAGTCCGCGGCGAGTGTCACATCTTGCTCCGACCCGCCGATCTGGCCGCTCGCGTGCAGGTTTCCATTCAACCCGGCATTGACTGCGGCGAGGCGCGTTAGAGCGGCGGTCCAGGCCAGGTCGACCTTTTGCGGCGAAGCGGTGCCTTTGGCTGTCAGCGACAGGTCCTGGCCGTCGAAGCTCAACCGACTGAGGGTGACGGCGTCGCCGGTCATGGTTCCGGCAAGAAGCAGGTGCGCAGACGGGCCGATGAGTGCCGGGGCGGGTGCCACGCCGCCGGTAATGCCGACCGTCGCGTCCACGGAGGCTTGCGTGGTCCCACCCTGGCGCGTGGCAGCCAGAGCAAGATGCAGGTTGCCCTGCGCGTCCAGGCCGGCCGCCGCGGCGAGCGGCCCGATCTGCGAAACAGATAGCTGGATGTCGGCCTGCTGCGTGCCGGCGGTCTTCAGTGTGCCGGATGCGTCCAGCGCCGGATGCTGCAGCGTGAAGCTGACTGGCCGGTCCGGTGCATCAAGGCTCGCGTTCGCGGTCAGCAGCACCGGTGCGGCGGCGAACAGGCCCGGCTGCGGCCCTGGCAACGCGAGCCCATCCACCTCGCCCTTGAGATCGACACGGCCCTGGTTGCCGCTGACCTGCACCGCAATACGCTGCACATGCGCGCCGCTTGCGGCCAGCCCGTCGAGATCGAGGCTCGCCGTCACGTCCGGCCTGGTGAATGCGCCATGAACGTTGGCCGACAACGCGACAGACTGCCACGATAGATCAGGGCGCGGGGTCATTGCCGGAGCGGCGGCCTTCACCGTGGCCGTCAGCGTACTCGCCTGAAGATCGATCTGGCCTTGCGCATTGGCGGTCATCTGCCCGGCCTGTACGGCGACGTTCGTGTGCAGGTCGTTCCGTGGCCCCTGGACGGAGGTGTCGATGGCAAGCGGCCCGATATCCGGCAGACCGGCCACGCGGGCCAGGAAGCCGCCAGCGTTCTCGGCCACTTTCACCCGCGCCTCGATCTGCCCGGATTCGAGCGTCCCACTCAGATCGTATGTGCCGCCACCGCCGATCCGCTCGGCGGTCAGGCTGGCCTGGAGGTGATCGGCCCCGACGAGCTGACCCGATGCCTCTACTTTCAGCGCCACCGCGGTGCCGACGACCGGCTTGTCCACATCGATGCGGTCAAGCCGAAGCTGCTTGACAACAATCTTCGACGGCATGCTGGATTTGCCGGACGCGCTTTCCGGCAGGCGCATGAACTCCGCATGCGTGGCGTTCAGCAGGCTCACATCGATCGCGCCACGCACCAGTTGCAGCGGAGACCACTGGACCGTAACCTTCTCCAGTGCCGCATAGGTCCCCTTGGGATCGCGGAGTTCGACCCGATCCGCTGTCAGTTCCCCGCCCCAACGGATCGCCAGTCCCTGCGTCGCTACCGAGCCGCTGACCCAGGACAGCAACCGGTCCAGGATCGACGCATGCGCCGCGCCGCCTGTCGCCAGAAGCGTTGCCATCGCAAACATCCCGATGCGCACGAGGCGATGCATCAGAAGGCCTGCCCGATGCCGACATATAGCTGGAAAGACCCGCTATTCGGCAGCTTCACCGCTGGCAGCGCGAACTGCGCCCGGATCGGCCCGATCGAGGTGTAATAGAGCAGACCTGCCCCTGCCCCGACACCATACTTCACCGGAAACGATACGCCCCGCGCGTTCACCTCCGCAGCGTCGGTGAACAGCGTAAAGCCCCAGTTCTGCAAAAAGCGCTGCCGGTACTCCACCCCGGCGGCGGTGATCTGCGTTCCTCCGATCGGCGTGCCGTCCGGGAATTGTGGGCCGACCGACTGGTAGCGGTAGCCGCGCACCGTGCCGCTTCCTCCGGCATAGAAGCGTAGGTCGGGTGGCAGGCTGGACTCGTCCGCCCCGAGCGCATCGCCCAGCAGCCCGCGCAGTGCAATCACGCTCCGGCCGTTGCCGCTAAGATCCAGGTAGGTGGATCCGGCAAGCTGGGCGATCAGGAACGTGCCGCCCTGCCCGGTCAGTGACTGCGTCGGCGTCAGGGTAAGCGCCACGCGGGCACCATGCGTTGGGTTCAGCAGGTTGTCCGTGTTGTCGAACCGGACCGAAACCGGCAGGCTGAGCAGATTGAAGCGGTTGGAAACGCCCTCCTGCGTGATGCGTTCTTGCTCCCCGCCAATCCCGTAACTCACCGACCAGTGCGGCGAGAGTTTGCGATCGAGCAGGATCGATTGTGTCAGCGCTTTCTGAGTATACGGCAGCAGACTCTGATCGACCGCACCGAGATTCAATTCCAGCGACTGGTTGCGGGCGAGGAAATCCGGCTTAATGAATTGCGCGTTCAGCTTGTATCCCGGATGCAGCTCGGAATTGCCGCCGCCTTGAAAGGCCGCCGGTGAGATTGAGCTGCTCGGCATTTCCGAACAGGTTCCGGTGATGCCAACCGGCGGTAAGCCCGACACCCAGGTCGGTCGAATAGGACGCGCCCACATCCACGGCGTGCAACGGGCGTTCGGCAAAGTCGAATGTAATCGGCAGCCGCCCGTCGGCGTCGAGCTGCGTAGCAGGCTCGGCGTGCACGAAGGAAAACACGGGCATCGACGCGAGGTCGCTGCGCGCCGCCTCGATCGTCACCGGGCTGAACTGCTCTCCGCTATGCAGCGTGATTCGGCGGCGGACGAATGATGGATTGACGTCGCGCAACCCCTGAAAGGTGATCGGCCCGATATCCACGCGTGGCCCGGTCTGCACCTGAACGTCACATCCATCACGTGCTCCGGCAAGTGTACCATCGCCGGTACCAGGTCAACCTTCGCCAGTGCGTAACCCTCATTCCGGAGCGTCGTGAGCAGCCGTTGCTGGGCCGCCAGCACGTCGCTCGCCATGGCCGGTCCCCCGGGCTTCAGGTCGAGCGCCGCCGCTGCGTCAGGCGGAACGGAGCCCAGCACGGTGATGTTACGCAGATGGAACTGCGGACCCGGGTCGAACGTGACCTCGACCTTCGCCGGCGGTTTCGCGGGCAGGTCCTGCAGCAGATCGACGAGGCTCGGGTCATCGATCGGGTGGCTGTCGATCCGGATCACCGCGCGCCCGCCGAAATAGCCGAAGCTGTTCAACGCGGTCGTGAACCTGGCCTGATCGTTGCGGGCGCGCGCCACCAGCGCGAACGGCCCGACAGGTGCTGATTCGCGCAGCGACACAAGCTCCGATGACCCGTCCAGCGCCGCGTCCAGCGCGCCATTGCCGGTCTTTCCCAGGCTCACCGTGTAGGGCTGCGGATCGGCCGCGCGCGGTGCTCCGCCGGTCAAGGTGATCGCCCCGGCGATGACCATGATGGCGGCCATCCGGATCGGATAGGAAGCATGCGGCATGAACCCGACCTAAACACGAAACCGGCGCTGGCGGATGTCAACCGACGGTAACGCTTGCGCCATTGTTCGGACATCACCGGCGAGCTATCGCATCCTTATGCGCCACGCACCGCACCGGCTTCGTCGTGCCGCCCCCGCGGCCGCTCCGCACTCCCGGTTTCGCGGCCATGGAGGCCGCGGGCGATGCCGTGTTCCGTCGCCGGAACCATCCCCGGCTGCTGGGGTCGGTCCGCGCCCTGCGACGACTTGCGTTCCTGCTTGGCTGGACCTGTCGTGGCGATGCCGATCCAGGCCGGCTGCCTCGTATCGCCGGGGAGGGCAAAGATTGCATTCGCGCGGGTCTATTGGGCGACGTTCTGCCGCCTGTTCGGCATCAGCGTGCGCGTGATCGGCCAGCACGCCGAGGGTCGGCGCGTCGTGTTCGTATCAATCACTCCTCCTGGCTGGACATTCCAGTCCTCGGCGGCCAGTTGGATGCCTGCTTCGTGTCCAAGGGCGAAGTCGGTTCCTGGCCGCTGATCGGCCTCATCGCCCGGCTCGGCCGAACCGTGTATGTCAGCCGGCAGCGTGGTTCCACCCGCAAGGAACGTGACGACATGCGCGCCCGGCTCGCCGAGGGCGACAACCTCATCCTGTTTCCGGAAGGGACCACCTCGGACGGCTCGCGCGTGATGCCGTTCCGCTCGGCGCTCTTCGCCATCGCCGAGGGCGAAGACAAACCCCTGATCCAGCCCGTCTCCGTGGTGTATGACCGGCTGGCCGGCCTGCCGATCGGACGGGCGACCCGCCCCTTGTTCGCCTGGTACGGCGACATGGACATCGCCTCGCATTATTGGCGGCTGGCTCGTCACCGCGGCCTGCGCGTATCGATCCTGCTGCACGCGCCGCTGGACCCCGACCGGCTTCGCCGACCGGAAGGCGCTCGCGCAGGCGGTGTGGAGGATCGTCGCGGATGGCGCGGCAACGCTCCGGCAGAACCGCCCCGCACGGCCGATCGGTCTCACGCCACCGCAACCCGACCCCAACCCGGCCGGACAGTCCGCTCTATGCTTGATATCCGGCAGTTGACATGCTGTCGGCATGTACTGTCAGAGTGGCGCCAGGAATTCGGAGATCATCCGACGGACACCAGCAGTTGACCCCGGTTATCGGCCTCGACCATTCCTCCCGCCTTCCGCGCCGGCAGCCGCCGGGGTGGCAAGGCGGAGCGCTCCGGATGAACGGCACGGCCGAGGCAAGTGCGCGGGACCTTCTTCGCGCGTCAGCATGTAAGCGTCTGCATGTGATCACCTGGGGCTGCCAGATGAACGTGTACGACAGCGCCCGCATGGCGGATGTGCTGGCGCCCGTCGGTTACGCACCGGTCGCGACCCCCGACGACGCCGACATGGTCATCCTGAACACCTGCCATATCCGCGAGAAAGCGGCCGAAAAGCTGTTCTCGGAACTCGGCCGACTGCGCCGGCTGAAGGATGCCAAGTCGCGGGCTGGCGGCCGGATGATCCTGGCTGTGGCAGGCTGCGTCGCCCAGGCCGAAGGCGCCCAGCTCCTGGCACGCGCCCCGTACGTTGACATCGTGCTGGGGCCACAGACCTATCATCGGCTGCCGGAGATGGTGGCGCGCGCTTGCAGGTCGACGGGCGTCATAATCGACACGGAATTTCCGCCCGAGGACAAGTTCGACCATCTGCCCGAGGCGGCGGCGCCGCAGGGCATCTCCGCGTTCCTGACGATCCAGGAGGGGTGCGACAAATTCTGTAGCTTCTGCGTGGTCCCGTACACCCGCGGCGCCGAGCAGGGCCGTCCAGCCACCGCGATACTGGCGGAAGCGCGCCGGCTCGTGGCCCAGGGCGCCCGCGAGATCACCCTGCTGGGCCAGAACGTGAACGCCTGGCATGGGAAGCGCCCGACGGCGGCGACCTGGACGCTCGCCCGGCTGATCCAGGCACTGTCCAACACAACCGGTCTCCGCCGCATCCGCTACACGACCTCTCACCCCCTCGACATGGACCAGGAGCTGATCGACGCGCATCGGGACATTCCCCAACTGATGCCGTTCCTGCACCTGCCTGTGCAGTCAGGGTCCGATCGCGTCCTCGCGGCGATGAACCGGCGGCACCGCGCGTCCGACTATCTGCGTACCGTCGAACGGCTGCGGACGGCCCGGCCGGATATCGGCCTGTCCTCGGACTTCATCGTTGGCCATCCCGGTGAGACCGAGGCCGATTTCGTCGCCACCCTGGATCTCGTCCGGCAGGTCGGCTTCGCCCAGGCTTTCAGTTTCCGTTATTCACCCCGCCCGGGCACGCCGGGGGCGACCACGCCAGGTCAGGTGCCGGAAGCGGAGAAACAACAGCGCCTGCGTACGCTTCAATCCCTGCTCCGCACCCAGCAGGAGCGGTTCAATGACGCGTGCGTCGGTCGGACGATGGACGTGCTGTGCACCGGACCCGGGCGCCACCCTGGCCAAATTGCCGGGCGCTCGCCCTACCTGCAGCCGGTCCATGTAACCGGCCCCGCAGAGCTGACCGGCACCGAAATCCGGGTGCGGATCACCGCCACCCTCCCCAATTCTCTGTCAGCAACCCTCAATACGGAGCGAGCCAGCGCTTGAGCCACGCCGCCATTCTCTCAACCGTACCCTCCCGCCAGGACGGGAAGGCCGTCACGCTCGAATTTCACGACAACACGCTGCTGCCATTGCTGCTTGGTGACCACGACCGTCACCTCGTGCGCATCGAGCAGGCGCTCGGCGTACGGTTGTCGTGCCGCGGCAACCGCGTGGCGATTGCCGGGGTGCCGACGCGCGTCGATGCGGCCCAGGCCGCGCTGGAGCGGCTTTGGCACCAGCTCGAACGCGGGGAGAGCGTGGGAAAGCCTGAGGTGGAGACCGCAATCCGTTTTGCCGATGCCGATGCCGATCCGCGGCTGCCGCTATCCGATCTGCCGGCCATCCGTACCCGGCGCGGCGCCGTTACCCCGCGAAGCGCCGGTCAGGCAGCCTACATGGAAGCACTCGCCCGCCACGAGATGGTCTTCGGGATTGGCCCCGCCGGGACGGGCAAGACCTACCTGGCCGTCGCGCAGGCGGTTGCAATGCTCCAGGCGGGCCGGGTGGATCGGATCGTGCTATCCCGCCCCGCCGTCGAAGCCGGCGAGCGGCTCGGTTTCCTGCCCGGCGACATGAAGGAAAAGGTCGATCCCTATCTGCGACCGCTATATGACGCGCTGCATGATATGATGCCGGCCGAACAGGTGATCCGACGTCTGGGCAACGGCGAGATCGAGGTCGCACCGCTGGCTTTCATGCGCGGCCGCACGCTTGCGCATGCCTATGTTATTCTCGATGAGGCACAGAACACGACCCAGGTGCAGATGAAGATGTTCCTGACCCGCATGGGCGAAGGCACAAGGATGGTCGTGACCGGAGACCTGAGCCAGATCGATCTGCCGGCGGGCGTGCGGTGCGGCCTCAAGGATGCCGTCGAAACGATCGAGGGTTTGCCTGGCATCGCCGTGGTCCGGTTCGACAAGCGCGACGTGGTGCGCCACCCGCTGGTCGCCCGAATCGTCGAGGCCTATGATGAGCGCGACGCAGCGGCCGGCGAAAAACGCCGCGAGGCGCGGCGCGGACGCGACACGGCAAACATGGAGCCCGGATCCGGCAAATAGTGATGGATCCTGCAAGTATTCGCCCCGCGCAAGCGGGGCCGCCCAGCCAACCCGAGATCATCGTCGCCGATCCGGCCTGGCGTCGATTTGTGCCCCGGTTGCGGATCGTGGTCACCCGCGCGGCCCACGCCGCCGGGCTTTCCGGCACGATCCTGCTGGCCGACGACCGCACCGTACGACGGCTGAACGCGCGCGACCGTGGCCGCAACAAGCCGACCAATGTGCTGACGTACGATCCGCCATATCCCGGTCTCCCCGGCCAAATCGTCGTCGCAGCCGGCGTGGTCCGGCGCGAAGCCGCAGCGGCCGGACGCCTACCGGCGCATCACCTGGCCCACCTTTTGGTGCATGGCGCCCTGCATCTCGCCGGACACGATCATCTAAGCGCGGGTGAGGCACGGCAGATGGAAATGGCCGAAGCACGCATCCTGCGCCGCATTCGCGTGCCGAACCCGTGGAAGCCGCGTTGAGCAGCAGCCTGTCTCGGGTGAGCCTGCTCGGCCGCCTGCGCGCGCTGCTGCAACATCGCACCGCCGAGCACAGCGTTCGCGACTCGATCGCGGAACTGGTGCAGGAAGCTGCCGCGGAACCACGGACGCCCGGCGCTGTCCCCGAACTCGACCGCCACGAGCGGGCGCCTGATCGCCAACGTCCTGCGGTTGCGCGGCACGACCGCCGGCGACGTGATGGTGCCGCGCGCCGATATCATCGCCATTCCGGTGGACCTGACATTCCAGCAAGCCGTCGAGCAGATCCGGATTGACGGCCATTCCCGCCTGCCGGTCTTTCGCGAACAGCTCGATGACATATTGGGGATGGTGCATATCAAGGACGTGTATGCCTATGTGGGGCGTCCGGAAGAATTCTCGTTGGAAAAGATACTCCGTCATCCACTGATGGTGGCAGCGCAGATCACAGTCCTGGATTTGCTGTTGCAAATGCGCCAGGCCCGCATGCACCTGGCTCTGGTGATCGATGAATATGGCGGCATCGACGGCCTGGTCACGATCGAGGATCTGGTCGAAACGATCACCGGCGACATCTCCGACGAGCATGACGAGGTTGAGGGCCCCATGATCGTCGAGCGCACGGACGGCTCGCTTGACATCGACGCCCGGTTGCCGGTGGAGGCATTCGAGCAGCGGATGGGCTCGGTGCTGACCGAAGATGAGCGCGATGCCGACGTCAACACCGTTGGCGGTCTGGTCTTCACGCTGGCCGGCCGGGTGCCCGCCCGCGGTGAGGTCATCGGCCATCCATCCGGGATGGAATTCCGCATCCTGGAGGCGGACCCACGGCGGATCCGGCGCGTCCGGGTGCGACATGCCCCGCCACCGAAGCAACAGGCGGCATGACAGTCCACCTCTCCCGCTCCTGGCGGGAGAGGTGTACTTCGCAGTGGGCCGGTGAGTGTGCGACCCCGGGCGATCCGGCCTGACCGCTTCAAACCGGAGCAATCATGCTGTAGGGTCTGCCGGCTTCGCGGGTGTAGCTCAATGGTAGAGCCCCAGCCTTCCAAGCTGGTTGTGCGGGTTCGATCCCCGTCACCCGCTCCGGCCCGTACCTACTCTGACACCGGCGCCGCCCAAGCCTTTCTACGCCGTTCCCCGCCCCACGGACACGTGTCTTTGGCGCGGGTCGCACGTTTGGCGTGCAGGGGTGTAGCTCAATTGGCTAGAGCGCCGGTCTCCAAAACCGGAGGCTGGGGGTTCGAGACCCTCCACCCCTGCCAGCCCCCGGGCAGGCTGGTACCCCTGAATCCGCAGGATTCTGGGTATACCGCGCGCAGGGTTGGTGTGGCGGCTGCGCGCGAAATCAAGACTTACCCGACTTCCTGCGGAAGTCGGGTATATCGCGGAACTCGGCAAAGGTGACTGGCGTGGCGGTGGATCCGGCAAAGTTCGTGCGTGAGGTCAGGGCAGAGGTGGCACGCGTCACTTGGCCGTCCCGCCGGGAGACGATGGTAACCACCGGCCTGGTGCTCGGGATGGTGGCGCTGGCCGCGGTATTTTTCTTCTGCGTCGATCAGGTTATCGGCATCGCCGTGCGGACATTGTTCGGCGCCTGGGGTTGAGGAGGCTGATGATGGCCAAGCGCTGGTACGTCGTGCATGTCTATTCCGGCTTCGAGAAGAAGATCGCCCAGCAGATCAAGGAGCAGGCAACCCAGAAGGGCCTGGCGGATCAGATCGACGACGTGCTGGTACCGGCCGAGGAAGTGGTGGAGCTTCGCCGTGGCCAGAAGGTGAACGCCGAACGGAAATTCTTCCCGGGCTATGTGCTGGTGAAGATGGACCTGACCGACGACGCCTGGCACCTGGTCAAGAACACGCCCAAGGTCACCGGATTCCTCGGCAGCCGCACCCGGCCGTCGCCGATCACCGACGCCGAGGCTGATCGGATCATGAAGCAGACCCAGGAAGGCGTGGAGCATCCGCGCCCGTCGGTCCTGTTCGAGGTGGGCGAGCAGGTGCGCGTGGCCGACGGCCCGTTCACCAGCTTCAACGGCACCGTCGAGGAGGTGGACGAGGAAAAGGGCCGCGTGAAGGTCAGCGTGTCGATCTTCGGGCGCTCTACGCCTGTCGAACTGGAGTACAGCCAGGTCGAGAAAGTATAGGCACTACTTCGCTCCCTATAGCCGGTTGGCGACCGGCGGCGAGGCGAGCCGGGCTTGAATTGCGGCGGTAAGCTCCGCGCGCCGCGCCCATAATGAACGGTACCACGCGATGCGCGGTGCCACCTGATAGGCCAGCATGCGTTCCTCGCTCACATAATCCCTGGCTGCCTCCCCGATCGCCAGCGCCAGGCCGGGCATCGAGAGCAGGCGCAGCAGGCGGTCACGAAGCTGACCCGCGTCACTGAACAGCAGTCCAGTGCGGCCATCCTCGATGCTGTCCGCATAGACAACCGGGCTGGCGAGTGACGCAACCCGGCAGGCGGCCGCCTCGATGAATTTCAGGTCGGATTTCGTGCGGTTGAACGGCGTGTCGGACAACGGCATCAGGGCGATCTCGCTCTGCCCCAGCAATGTCATATACGTGTCATGGTCGCAGGTCGGTGTGAACCGCTTATGCGGTGTCCGCAAGGCGGCAAAGAACGCGTTGTCGTGCACGACCTGGAAGCGCAAGCGATCGCCGGCTGCCGCCGCCACCGAATTCAGTGTGGGTATCAGCGGTTCCCAGTCGGCCTCACGGTTCAGCGCCCCGAAGAACAGCGTCATGACGCTGGGATCGGTAAAATTATGGGGCTCCGGCAGGACGCGGATGGAATTGGGAAAGACCGTCACTTCCGGATTGCGGGTCCCCAGGACCTCTGCCAGCGCCTGCGTGCTGGTCTGCACCGCGTGAACGCCGCGGAACGTCAGGTGCTCACCGCCCTGCATGACGCGGAAATAGTCCGGATGGTCGTCGAACTCCGTCACCACCACCCATCCTTCGGCAAACAGGCGCTGCAGCATCTCGACGCCGCGCACTCCGGCCAGCGCCGCGCGGTGCAGGATGCAGATGCGCGGTGCGTCCGGTTCGGTCGCTGGCATCTCGGGCGGGGTCACAAGATGCGTCGCCACGGACGGGTCGGTTGCCATCGCCCGCAGCGGATAGACGACGCGGACATGTGAAACGCCGCCGACCGGCTCCAGCATGGAACTGGCGATCGTCAGCCGAGGCTGGGCGTGTTTGCGGGCACGCCAGACATACTGCAGCGGCGCGGCCCGGGTCAGATATTCCTGCGGGTCGGCGCCCATCGACCGCAACGCCGGCGTGATCGCCGCGACGAAGCCGCGCGCCTGCTCCTGGTCGAACACGCGCGGATGCACATCGCATAGCGCCAGGCCGGTTGCCACCAGCGTGCGGCGCATGCTCTCCAGGCTGAACCAGCGCAGATGCGTCTCGTCCAGCAGGCCACTTGGCTCGTACTCCCAGGTTCCGCGCAGCAGTCGGGCGGCGAAACTCCAGTGCTCGACATTCGGGATACAGATCAGCACCGTCCCATTGTCGGCCAGGGCACCCATGTGGCGCCGCAGCAGCGTCCACGGGTCGCGCAGATGTTCCAGGACGTCGCCGTAAATGATGCAGTCGATCCCACCCGAAAGCTCAAACGGCAGCGGGTCCGTCTCCACATCCACGTTCGCCACCTGATCGAGGCGCTCCGCAGCGATCGCGGCGGCCTCCGCATCGCGGTCAATGCCGAGCAGGATCGCGCGAGGATTGAATTGTCGATAGGCAGCACCCAGCGATGCGGTGCCGCACCCCACGTCGAGCACGACCTGCGCGTCGAGCGGGATGCGGTCAAGCAGATCGACGTTCGGAAGGTCTGGATAGGACGCCACGCGAGCTCCGGGGACAGATTCGTCGTTGCAAGCTGTCAGCGGCGTGCACGAGACGCAAGTAAACTACCGCCCGGTTCAGGTGCGGCACCCACGCTGACCCGCCATGCGGCGGTCACGCTTGAAGCCACCGGGCTTTCTTCTTACGGTGCGTTGACGGCATGCGGCCAAGCCTTCAATAACGGCCCCCGTGGGTAATGGAGACTCCGAGTTTGCGGCCGACAGATATTCAAGACCCTGAATATTTCCACAAAGTCGTGGATTGTCAGTGGGCCTGTCCGGCACATACGCCGGTACCGGAATACATTCGCCTTATTGCAGCGCAGCGATATGCCGACGCCTACATGGTCAATTGGCAGTCGAATGTCTTTCCCGGAATCCTGGGCCGTACTTGCGACCGACCCTGTGAACCCGCCTGTCGTCGCGGCCGGGTTGAGGACGAGCCAGTGGCGATCTGCCGGCTCAAACGGGTCGCCGCAGACTACAAAGGTGATATCCGCGGGCGGCTGCCGCGGCCTGCTGCACAGCCGAACGGCAACCAGGTTGCGCTGATTGGGGCGGGGCCGGCTTCGCTCACCGTGGCGCGTGATCTTGCGCCGCTGGGATACCGCTGTGTCGTGTTCGATGCAGATGCGCGCGCCGGCGGTATGATCCGAAGCCAGATTCCCAAATTCCGCCTGCCGGAGGAGGTTATCGACGAAGAGGTCGGCTATGTCGTCGATCTGGGGATCGAGACCAGGCTGGGACAGCGCATCGACAGCTTGAAAGCCCTGCTCGCCGAAACCTATGACGCCGTGTTTGTCGGCTCCGGCGCTCCCCGTGGCCGCGATCTGGCGATCCCTGGTCGGCGGGAGGCGGCGGCCAACATTCATATCGGCATCGACTGGCTTTCTTCGGTTTCCTTCGGGCATATCAGCCGGATCGGCCGCCGCGTCATCGTGTTGGGCGGCGGCAATACGGCAATGGATTGCTGCCGATCCGCGCGACGGCTTGGCGGCGACGACGTGAAGGTGATCGTCCGCTCGGGGTTTGAGGAAATGAAAGCGTCCCCCTGGGAAAAGCAGGATGCAATCCGCGAAGATATTCCGATCCTGAACTATCTTGTGCCGACGTCGTTCGTTCATGCCGAGGGGAAGCTGACCGGCATGACGTTTCAGAAGGTCAAGGCCGAGTACGACGCGAAGGGCCGCCGCCGGCTGGTGCCGGCCGGCGAGCCGGAACAGCATTTTTCATGCGACGATGTCCTGGTCGCCGTCGGTCAGGAAAATGCGTTTCCCTGGATCGAACGGGATATTGGCATCACGTTCGACCAATGGGATATGCCCGTCGTTGATCAGGCGACCATGCAGTCCACCAACCCGAAAGTATTTTTCGGCGGTGATGCTGCGTTCGGCCCGAAAAACATCATTTGGGCAGTCGCGCACGGTCACCAGGCGGCCATCTCCATTCATCAGCTTTGCCAGGGCGACGACGTGAATAACCGCCCACCTCCGATGGTGACCCTGATGAGCCAGAAGATGGGCATCCACGAATGGAGCTACGACAACGATATCTCGCTGGATCGCCGCTACGCGGTTCCGCACAAGGACAAGGCGATTGCGCTGCGGGACATCAAGGCGGAGGTCGAGCTGGGCTTCGATGATCGGCTCGCCTACAAGGAAGCGGAGCGCTGCCTGAACTGCGACGTGCAGACGGTGTTCTCTGACGCGCTGTGCATCGAATGTGACGCCTGCGTCGATATCTGCCCGGTGGACTGCATCACCTTCACCGAGAATGGCGACGAAGCGAAGCTGCGCATCCGGCTGAATGCGCCAGCACATAACACCACGCAGGCGCTCTATGTATCCGGCCCGCTCAAGACCGGGCGGGTGATGGTGAAGGATGAGGATGTGTGCCTTCACTGCGGCCTGTGCGCTGAGCGTTGTCCGACCGGTGCCTGGGACATGCAGCGGTTTCTTCTCGATGTGGCACAGGCGGAGCAGGCATGCTGCAATCACTGATACGCGTTGACGGACTGCAGCGGGTCAACGATTTCGTCGTCAAGTTCGCCAATGTGAACGGCTCGGGATCGGCCAGCGCCAATACGCTGTTCGCCAAGTCGATCCTGCGCATGGGCGTGCCGGTTGCACCGCGCAACATCTTCCCCTCCAACATCCAGGGACTGCCGACCTGGTACGAGGTGCGGGTGTCGGAAGCCGGGTATCTCGGCGCACGTGGCGGCGTCGATCTGATGGTGGCGATGAACCCGCAGACCTGGGACAAGGACGTCGCCTCGATCGAGCCGGGCGGATACCTGTTCTACGATTCCACCAAGCCGCTGCCGGAATCGAAGTTCCGCCACGATATCGTCGTGATTGGCATGCCGCTCACCGAGCTCTGCAATCGCCAGTACTCGGACACGCGGCAGCGGCAGTTGTTCAAGAACATCATCTATGTCGGCGCGCTGTCGGCGTTGCTGGACATGGATGTCGCCGTCATCGAACAGCTCCTGGGCGAGCAGTTCCGCGGCAAGGACAAGCTCATCCAGCCCAATATCCACGCCCTGCACATGGGCCGCGATTACGCGCTGGAGCACCTGCAATGCCCGATCGGGCTATGGGTGCGGCGCGCCGACACGGTGGGCGACCGCGTCTCGATCGACGGCAACAGCGCGGCGGCGCTGGGGGCCGTGTATGGCGGCGCGACCGTCGCGGCGTGGTACCCGATTACGCCGTCCTCCTCGCTGGCCGAAGCGTTCATCCGCTATTGCAGCCGCTACCGCGTGGACAGGGAAACCGGCCGGAACCGGTTCGCCATCATCCAGGCGGAAGACGAGCTGGCATCGATCGGCGTGGTCATCGGGGCCGCGTGGAATGGGGCACGCGCCTTCACCGCGACCTCGGGCCCTGGCATCTCTCTCATGCAGGAGTTTTTCGGGCTCGCTTACTTCGCCGAGATTCCCGCTGTCATTTTCGATGTGCAGCGCGCCGGCCCCTCCACCGGCATGCCTACGCGCACCCAGCAATGCGACGTGCTGAGCTGCGCATATGCGTCGCATGGCGATACCAAGCACGTGCTGCTGTTCCCCGAAGACCCGCACGAATGCTTCACCATGGGCGCGCTGGCGTTCGACCTGGCGGATCGTCTGCAAACCCCGGTGTTCGTCCTGCTCGACCTCGATATCGGCATGAATGAGCGGCTGTGCGCGCCGCTGGCCTGGGACGACACCCGGCAGATGGACCGCGGCAAGGTCATGACTGCGGAAGAACTGGAAGCCGGCAAGGATTTCGGCCGCTATTTGGACGTGAACGGCGACGGCATCCCCTATCGCACTTATCCGGGCACGCATCCGACCCGCGGCGCCTACTTCACGCGTGGCACCTCCAAGGACCGCTACGCCCGCTACACGGAGGAGGGCGCCGCCTACGCCGACAACATGCAGCGACTGCTGCGGAAATTTGAAACCGCGAAGCAGCTCGTGCCGGCGCCCGTGGTGCGGCAAGCGTCGAAGCCGACGCGACTGGGCGTGATCTATTACGGCTCAACCAGCCCAGCCATGTTCGAAGCGGACGAGCTTCTCGCTGAGCATGGCATCGCGCTTGACATGCTGCGGGTGCGGGGATTTCCGTTCAACGACGACGTCCGCGACTTCATCGCCGATCATGAACAGGTGTTCGTGGTCGAGCAGAACCGCGATGGCCAGCTTCGCATGCTGCTCATCAACGAGCTTGAGATCGATCCGGCCCACCTCGTACCAATCCTCCACTACGACGGCACGCCGATCACCGCGCGCTTCATCTCCGGAGCGATCGCGGAACGCATCGGCGCGCTGGATGTCGTACAGTTCCGCAAGGCCGTGCCATGACGTTTATCCCCAAGCCGAAGCTGCATCATCCCGACCTGGCGACCAACGCGCTGGGCTTCACCCGTCGCGACTATGAGGGCGCGATATCGACGCTGTGCGCCGGCTGCGGTCATGATTCGATCAGTGCCGCCATCGTGCGCGCCTGCTTCGAGCTGGACCTGCCGCCGCACCGCATCGCCAAGTTGTCCGGCATTGGCTGCTCGTCCAAGACACCGACCTATTTTCTCGGCGCCTCGCATGGGTTCAATTCGGTGCACGGGCGTATGCCGTCGGTGCTGACGGGCGCCAACCTGGCCAACCGCGACCTGATCTATATGGGCGTGTCCGGGGACGGCGATTCTGCGTCCATCGGACTCGGCCAGTTCGCCCACGTGATGCGGCGCGGCGTGAACATGGTCTATCTCGTCGAAAATAACGGCGTCTATGGCCTCACCAAGGGCCAGTTTTCCGCCACGTCCGACAAGGGGGCCAAATCGAAGCGCGGTGTGGTGAACAAGGACGCCGCAATCGACCTGATCGGGCTTGCCTTGCAGCTCGGCGCCACCTTCGTCGCCCGTAGCTTTTCCGGCGACAAAGGGCAACTCGTGCCGCTCATCAAGGCGGCCATCCAGCACCAGGGCTCGGCGTTCATCGACTGCATTTCTCCGTGCGTTGCCTTCAACAATCATGAAGGGTCGCACAAGAGTTTCGACTATGTGCGCGCCCACAATGAAGCCGTCAATTTTCTCGACGTGATCACCGCCCGCGATGAGATCACCGTCGATTACGCCCCCGGCTCAGTGGAGATCGTGCGCCAGCACGACGGTTCGTTGATCCGGCTGCGCAAGCTGGCCGACGAATACGATGTTCAGGACCGCGTCGTTGCGATGAACTACCTGCAGCAACGCCAAGCCGCGGGAGAAATCGTGACCGGCCTGCTCTACCTCGATCCCGACCCGGAAGACCTGCACCAACACCTGAACACGGTGGAAATACCGTTCAACGAGCTCGACGAAGAGGCGCTGGTCCCTGGCGCCGCGGCGCTCGACCGGCTGAACGCAAGCCTGCGCTGATGATTTACGCCGTCCTGTCGCTCGTCGCGCCCAGCGCCGCCTGCGCTGCGGCTAATCGCGCCACCGGTACCCGGAACGGGCTGCAGGAGACATAATCCAGCCCGACCTGCTCGCAGAAGGCAATGGAGGTGGGATCGCCGCCATGCTCTCCGCAAATCCCCATCTTCAAATCCGGCTTCGTCCGGCGACCCTTTTCCACCGCAATCCTGATCATGGCGCCGACGCCATCGATATCGATGGAGACGAATGGGTCTTTCGGCAGAATTCTCTTTTCGATGTAGGACGGCAGAAACTTCCCCGCGTCATCGCGCGATAAGCCGAACACGGTCTGAGTCAGATCGTTGGTTCCGAAGCTGAAGAAATCAGCCATCTCAGCTATCGCCTCGGCAGTCAGGGCGGCGCGCGGCAGCTCGATCATCGTGCCGATAGTATAGTCCAGCTCCCGGCCGGCCTTTCGAAACATCTCGTGCGCCACCGCTTCTATCTGGGCACGCGTGATCTCCAGCTCTCTCCTGATGCCAACCAGCGGGATCATGATCTCCGGAACCGGCGGCGAGCCCGATTCCTCGGCGATCGTCAGCGCCGCCTGGAAGATGGCGCGGGCCTGCATCTCGTAGATTTCGGGAAAGCTGATGCCAAGCCGGCACCCGCGATGACCGAGCATCGGGTTGGCCTCGGCCAGCTCAGCGGCACGACGCCGCATGCTTTCCGTATCCGTCCCGAGCGCCTCAGCCACCTCGGCCAGCTCGGCCTCACCATGCGGCAGGAATTCATGCAGCGGCGGGTCGAGCAGACGGATAGTCACCGGCAATCCCGCCATGATGCGGAACAGCTCGACAAAATCATCCCTCTGGTGCGGCAGCAGATGGTCCAGGGCGGCACGCCGGCCGGCGGAATCACGCGCCATGATCATCTGCCGCACCGCGCCAATGCGCTCCGGGTCGAAGAACATGTGCTCAGTACGGCACAGCCCGATGCCCTCGGCGCCAAAGTTTCGCGCTGTCTCGGCGTCCAGAGGTGTTTCTGCATTGGCGCGCACCCGCAACCGCCGTACCTGGTCAGCCCATGCCATCAGCGTGCCAAAGTCGCCTGACACGGCAGGCTCGATCATCGGCACGCTGCCAACGAAGACCTCCCCGGACCCGCCATCGATAGTAACGATATCGCCGGCCTGAATCGTTGTACCGCCGGAACGCATGGTCTGGCCGTTGTAATCCATGGTGATACCGCCCGCTCCGACCACGCATGGCCGACCCATGCCGCGTGCCACCACGGCGGCATGGCTGGTCATGCCGCCCCGAGCGGTAATGATGCCGCGCGCCGCGTGCATGCCATGAATATCCTCCGGACTCGTCTCGACGCGTACCAGGATTACCGTCTCGCCCTTGGCCGCGCGAGACTCCGCCTCGTCTGAGCTGAACACGACGGCACCGGACGCGGCACCCGGGCTGGCGGGCAACCCTTTCGCAAACAACGAGCGATGTGCACGCGGGTCTAGTGTAGGATGCAGAAGCTGATCGAGCGCCGCGGGATTCACACGCCGCACCGCCTCCGCCTGATCGATAAGACCTTCGCGCGCCATCTCCACTGCCATGCGCAGGCTGGCCGCAACAGTACGTTTTCCGTTGCGCGTCTGCAGCATGTACAGCCGGTTCTTTTGGATCGTGAACTCAATGTCCTGCATGTCGCGGAAATGCAGTTCCAGCTTCCGTCGCACCTCCATCAGCTCCGCGTACGCGGCCGGCATCTTGGTTTCCATCGGTGCCTCGTCGGGTTTGGCCCGCGCGGCGGACAGCGGCTGCGGGGTGCGGATGCCGGCAACGACGTCCTCCCCCTGCGCATTCACCAGATACTCGCCGTAGAACGCGTTCTCGCCGGTGGACGGGTCGCGCGTGAAGCAGACCCCCGTCGCGCAATCCTCCCCCATGTTACCGAACACCATGGCCTGGACATTGACCGCCGTCCCCCATTCCGCCGGAATGTCATGCAGTCGGCGATACGTGACCGCGCGTGGATTCATCCAGCTTCCGAACACCGCACCGATGGCGCCCCAGAGCTGGTCCTCCGGCGACTGCGGGAACGGCTTCCCGGTCTCGTTTGCAATGAGCTCCTTGTAGCCGTCCACCACGCGGCGCCAGTCCTGCGCGGACAGGCCAGTGTCTTCCTTGGCGCCCGTCTCCCCCTTGGTCTGGTCGATAATCTCCTCGAACCAGTGGTGCTTCACACCCAGCACGACCGATCCGTACATCTGAACGAACCGGCGGTAACTATCCCACGCAAACCGGTCATCGTCGGCATCCCGTGCCAGCCCTTCCACCGTGTCGTCGTTGAGACCAAGATTGAGCACCGTATCCATCATTCCGGGCATGGACACGCGCGCGCCCGAGCGGACTGACACCAGCAGCGGCCGCGCCGAGTTGCCGAACTGCCGCCCGATCGCCTGCTCGACCCGGCGCAGCGCCTGCCGGACCTGCGGTTCCAGATCCGCCGGATACTGGCGATCATTTTCGGAGAACGCCGTGCAGACCTCGGTGGTGATCGTGAAGCCGGGTGGTACAGGCAGGCCGATGCTGGCCATCTCGGCAAGGTTGGCGCCCTTCCCGCCCAGCAGGTCGCGCATGCCGGCACGGCCTTCGTTATGGCCGCCGCCGAAGCTGTACACCAACTTGGTCATCGGGAACTCCGTTCAGCCTTCGATTTTGGAGAAATCGGCGACATGACTCATCGTATGGCGGACAGTTGCAAGCAGTCGCAACCGGTTCATGCGCAGCTCCGTATCGGACGCGTTGACCGTGACGTGCTGGAAGAATTCGTCCAACGGCGCTCGCAGCCGGGCCATCTGGGCCATCGCGGGTTCGAACTCTTCCTGCTCCAGGAAGGAAATGATCGCCGGCGTGATCTCCGTCAACTCTCTCGCCAGATGCAGTTCCGCCGCCTCTGTCAGCAGATCATCCTGAAATAACACATCCACCACCATCGCATCATTGCGCTCCTCGATGCGCAGGATGTTCGCCGCGCGACGATATGCGGTCAGCAGATCGGCACCGTCACGGCTGGCCAGCAGACCCGTAACTGCATCGGTGCGCCGGATCAGCCGGGTCAAATCATCGTCGGGATGCGCCTCGAATACCGCCGCCATGACATCGTGGCGCGCCCCATCGGCCCGCAGTTGGACGCGAAGCCGTTCCACAATAAACGCGAACAGCTCATCAACATCCGGCTGGCCCCACTCTCGCGCGTACCCGGCGAACGCCTCGGCGATGAGTTGCCGAAGTGAAGCACGAAGCTGCCGCTCCACGATGATCCGAATGACGCCAAGCGCAGCCCGCCGCAACGCGTAAGGATCGCCCGAACCCGTTGGCTTCTCTCCTATCCCAAAAAATCCGGCGAGCTGATCCAGCTTGTCCGCCAACGCCAACGCAATGGAAACCGGCGCCGCCGGCACCACATCTCTCGGCCCTTTCGGCGCATAGTGATCCCGCACCGCGTCAGCGACCGCCGGATCCTCGCCATCGTGCAGCGCATAGTATCGCCCCATCACCCCCTGCAACTCGGGAAACTCTCCCACCATTCCACTGACGAGGTCGGCCTTGGCGCACTCCGCCGCGCGATCGGCGAGCGCCGGCTCGCCACCCACCAGCGGCGCCACGATCCGCACCAGCCGGCGCAACCGTCGCACCCGCTCGCCCTGGCTTCCAAGTTGCGCATGAAACGTGACCTGGTCCAGCAATGGAACCCGTGCCGCCAGCTTCGTCCGTCGGTCCAGGTCCCAGAAATGCCGCGCATCCGCGAACCTTGCCCGCAGCACCCGCTCGTTCCCGGCACGAGTCGCGCGGCCACCATCATCCGCCTCGATATTCGCGACAAACCCGAACCACGGTGCAGGCGCGCCTTCAGAGGTGCGTAGCGCAAAATACCTCTGATTGACCCGCATCGACACCTGCATCACCTCGGGCGGCAGGTCCATGAACGCCGGATCGATCCTCCCCAACATCGGGACCGGCCACTCCACCAGTCCGGCGACCTCGTCCAGGAGGCCGGGATCGTCCACCGGCTCAAGACCAAGCTCCGCCGCCTGTCCCGCAAGCCCCTCCGCTATGCGCCGGCGCCGCTCCGATGCATCCGCGAGCACCCGTCGTCCCGACAATTTTGTCCGCCAATCGGCGCAGCATGAGACTGCGAATGCCCCGGGTGCATGGAAGCGGTGCCCCTCGGTGTAGTCGGATGCAACCAACCCGTGTCCATCATCCATCCCGTCCCGCAAGCCGAACCCGACCACCGCTTGATCCAGCAGGCAGACGATACGCCGCAACGGGCGAACCCAGGTGAACGAGCTGCCGCTGCCACCCCAGCGCATCGATCTCTGCCACGGAAACCGACGTAACATCGGCGGCAGCGCACCCGCTATGATCTCGCTCGCGGGAACTGCCGGCAGGGATTTTTCCAGCACCCAATAGCCGCCTTCCTGGCGCATCTGCTCGCGTGTAGCGGCGTGCTTGCGCATAAATCCCGCCATCGCCTGCTCCGGCGCCGAAATCCGCGGTCCGCGCTCCGTCACCGTACTGGCGGCGACTTCCATCGCCACGTCCAGCCGCGCCGCCAGCCGACGCGGACCGTACCAGGTCTCAATATTCCGCGGTGTCAGCAAGGCAAGCGCTTCGCCGATCAGCCGGTTCAACTCCACGGCCGCATTCGACTGCATGCGAGCAGGAATCTCTTCGCTGAACAGCTCCAAAAACAGTTCCACCATGCGCTTATGCTTTCAAGGCCCATTCAAGCTGTGCGCCCATCGGTCCCTGATACAGGCGGTCTAACAAAAGGGAATAGTCTTTGATCGCTCTAAGGTCACGGGTTTTCGCCCGCCACCCAGGCCTCGCAGGACGCCTTCGCTAGTGACCGCACCCGGCCGATATAGCTCGCCCGTTCCGTGACACTGATCACCCCGCGCGAATCCAGCAGGTTGAACAGGTGGCTCGCCTTGATGCACTGATCATAGGCGGGCAGCGCGAGGTTGCACCGCAACAGTGCCACGCATTCCCTTTCCGCATCCTCGAAGTGGCGCATCAGCAGCGCAGTGTCCGCAGATTCGAAATTATACGCGCTATATTCGCGCTCGGCGCGCAGGAACACATCCGCATAGGTCACGCCCGCTCCATTGAAGTCGAGCGAAAATACATTCTCGACATCCTGCACATACATCGCCAGCCGTTCGAGCCCATACGTCATTTCAAAGCTGGGCAACGTGACCGGAATGCCGCCGATCTGCTGAAAATAGGTGAACTGGCCCACTTCCATCCCATCACACCACACCTCCCACCCCAGCCCCCAGGCCCCGAGCGTCGGGCTTTCCCAGTCATCCTCGACGAAACGGAAATCGTGCCGCAGCGGGTCCAGGCCTAGCACCCGGTAACTGGCGAGCAGCAGGTCCTGCGCATCGTCAGGACTCGGCTTCATGATCACCTGGAACTGGTAGAAGTGCTGCAGCCGGTTCGGATTCTCGCCATAGCGGCCATCCGCTGGCCGCCGGCTGGGCTGCACGTAAGCCGCGCGCCAGGGATGCGGGCCGAGCGCCCGCAAGGTGGTTGCCGGATGGAACGTACCGGCCCCCATCTCGATATCGTATGGCTGCAGCAACACACATCCCTGCCGTCCCCAGAAATGCTGGAGACGCAGGATCAGGTCCTGGAAGCTCAGCTTTCCGTCACTGTTCATCATTGGTGCAGCGCAATACCGCACGCACCCCGGCCGCCGCAAGGCACGTGCGGGCCGGTGGCCCCGCGTTGAACCGCACCGCCAGCATCGCCAAATCCGGGAAGAGGTTTGCCATGAGCGTCGATGGGCTGAGCAACGAAGTAATCGCCGACATACTGACCGGCACCCAGCGCATTGCCATGGTCGGCGCGTCAGCGAAGCCGTACCGCCCGTCGTACGGAGTGCTTGGTTTTCTGCTCGACCATGGGTTCGACGTCAACCCGGGCGTTGCCGGGCTCCCGGTTCGTGGCCAGGTGGCAGTGGCGACTGCTGGAACAGGCCATGCCGCTGGAAATGGTGGACATATTCCGCAATCCGGCGCATGCCGGACAGGCTATGGATGCGGGCATATGGTGCGGTGCCCACGTCATATGGATGCAGCTTGGCGTCATTGATCAGGCCGCCGCAGGGCGGGCACGTAACGCCGGGCTGCAGGTCGTGATGGACCGCTGCCCGGTCATCGAATGGCGCCGGTTGGGGTTGCCTCGGCCCTCCGGCAGGATCGACCCCGAAAGGAACACCAGATGACGAATGAAGAACGCGAAATCATCGCTAATTTCATTGCCCGGGTCGGCGGCGCGCCGACGCAACAGAGCACCTGGGGCGGCGGGGCCTCGGTACCGGCCACAACCCAGGCCGCGCTGCCGCCGATCGATCGCGATGCCGACGCGCTCATCGGCGACCTGTTCAACCGCTATCCGGAATCGCGCTACCGCATCACCCAGCTCGCCTTCGTGCAGGAGCATGCGCTGGTCGAGGCACAGAACCGATTGAAGCGGTTGGAGTGGGAGCTGCAGCAGGCCCATCAGGCTGCGCAGCATCCGGTGCAACAGCAGCAGTCCGGCGGATTTTTCGGCGGTCTGTTCGGCGGCCGCTCCCAACCGCAGCAATCGCCGTCCGGCGGCCCCTGGGGTTCCGGCGGCGCACCCGGCTATCAGCAGGCCCCTCCTCCCCCGCAATATCCACCCGGATATCAACCCGGGCTGTTTCAACGCTCGGGCGGGAGCGGTTTTCTCGGTTCCGCGCTGACAACCGCTGCAGGTGTCGCGGGTGGAGTGCTGGCTGCTGATGCCCTCCGCGACATGTTCTCGTCACGCCAGGGATCTGAGCTGGGCGGGTTTCCAGGCGGCGGAACCGCCAGTCCCTGGGGCGCCCCTGCAGCCGACCCCGGCAACGTCGATCAGGGAAGCTGGACCGCGCCGGACCCCGGTGCGACCGCCCCGCCGGACCAGGGCTATGTTGACTCCGGCTCCTGGGACCAGAGCGGCGGAGCCGATTCCGGCACCTGGACCGATCCATCCACGGACCCGAGCGGCGGCGGATGGGATCCCGGCAGCAGCGATCCGGGTTCCGATCCCGGTAACGGGGGAACGGACGACAGCCTGATCTGAAGCTGTCTTGGGGAGGGGGCGCTCAACGCCCCCGTCGTTCCGACCTGCCAACTAGATCCACGTCCGTATCGACAAGCGGCGGCTGTGGTTCTGGCCGCTGCCTGCACGCGCTGGATCGCGGCTACCGGGTGATCTTGCCGGCGGACGCGCTGTGCGGCTCCTTGGGTCGAAGCCATGACGCGCTGCCGCCGCCTGGCACGAATACACCGGCTGATCCCGCTTGTCGCTCGGCCCAACGTGATATCGCACCGCCGCCGATGGCTTCGGCAACGTGACATTCCGGCCTCAACTTTTCCGCTCTTTCGAGCGTCGCCGGCTGCCGGGCTTTTGGGAGAGACCGATGGGTAAATACCAGCGGCCCGAAGTCTTGACTCCTCCGGGGGAATCGTCGGCCCGCTGGTATCTTATTTATTTCGCGCCCAGCCGCCACACCAACCCTGCGCGCATACCAGTCGGCCCTTCGGGCCGCTGGTATAATATACTCCTCCGCCGCCGGAATCCGGGCTCCGATGCGCCGATGAAACGGAACCGGTCGGTGATCAGCGACACCAGTTGCTGGTGACGCTCGCCAAGCTTGTCGAAGAACCCGCTGATCCCCGCCTTGAACTCTGCAAACGTGGGGTAGTGTCGGTCCCAGATGCCGTCTTCTTCAGCAGCCACCACAACCGCTCGATCAGGTTCGGTGAATAGGCCGGCAAATACACCAGCCGGATACGGCACCCATCGCGCGCCAGATACGCCTTGACCGCCGCCGTGACGATTGTAGCTTGCGTTGTCAAGCACGACATCGATGGTCGTGGCCGCCGGATGGCGCGCCGCCAGGCGATCGAACAGCGCGATCATCGCCGCGCTGGTGATCTTGTCCGCCTCCAGATGCACCACCGAGCGGTCCGGCCAGCTCAGCGCCCCGTTGATGTTGACGTTGACCCGGCCTTGATTGCTCTTCAGTTCGCGATCCATCCCGTGCCGGATCCATCCACAGGCCGGATGGCCCTTGTAGGCCGGGTGCATGCCGTCGGCGAAATCCAGCGGATGGTCGGCATCGGCCTGCGCCATCTGCGGCATCAGCGTCTCGGTCGCGAACGTCTGCTGCACTGCGGCATCCGCCCCTCGCCTTCGCGGGGGCAAGCTTCGCCGGCACGCATTTCGGCTTCTTGTAGACGTATCCCAGTCGCTTCAGCAGCTTGGTCATCGCGTTCGGGACATAGGTGACCCCAAATGTCCGCTGCACGAAGTCGCACACCTCGCGGGCCGTCATGTAAAGATGGCTGTCCAGCTCGGCCCTCAACGCTGCAATGTCGCGCTCGCTCAGTGCCGGCTCACTGCCCGCATAGGCCAGCCGCTGCAGCCCGGCGACGCCGGCGGTGTCATACAGCCGGCGGTGTTCGCGTACCGTCTCGGCGTCGATGTAGAGCACTTCGGCAATCCGCTCCGCGGTCCAACCGTCATCCAGCAGCAACAGCACGTTCATCCGCCGGTGCACGTGGCTGTTCGTCTGCCGCCGCATCAGCCGCAGCGGATGGGTTCGATCCGCCGCGCCGAGGACGCTGCCTGCCATGGCCCCACAGAATCAAAGGCGCCACGCGCCGGGCAAGCGGAATCTTGAGGATTCAGGGTCTACCAGGCGGCGGAAAGACCGACCCATCCGCCGTCATTCCCGCTTTCGCGCCGCGTAAGCGGGAATGACGAGATGGGCGCGGGAATGACGAAATGGGCGTGAGGATGCAGCGGAGCAAGTGTTCAACGCATGTTTGCGTATCACTGAACGGGAAAGAACCACCACGAGACACGGACGCAGGCCGGTCGGCGTAGCTGCCGGAAATCCAAATCTCCGTGTCTCGGTGGTGAACTTTCTTGTCCTTGCGGCACCTCTACGGCGTGGTGGTGGGGCCTGGCGTTCCCATCGGGCCCGTCGCCATCGGGGCGGTCCCCATCGGCCCGGTCGCCGCGGTCTGCATCTGGTCGGTCATCGGGATCGTCTGCTGCACGATCCGCATGGCGCCTTGCACATCGTGCGATCCCAGCGACTGCAAGGCCGAATTGATGTTGTTCACCGCGGGGTTCTGGTCAGGCTGCCCGGACATGCCCATCGGGGTGGAGCGTGTCAGCAACCGCGTCTCGGCATTTTCCAGCGCCTCCTGCGCGCGGCCCGTCTGACCGGCGGCAAGCGCGTTCTGCGCCGCACGGAGGTAATCGGACGCGGTCGCGTTCGAGCCGAGATCGTGCTCGGCAACGCCGGCGCGATCGTGCTCCGGGTGTTCGTTGCATTGATGTTGCTGGCACTGCGCGACAGCGGTTCCACGCTGGGCAGGCCGCGCGGGCCGGTGACAACCTTGCCCGGGCCGGCCGGTACGGCAGCGCGCTGGAATAGGTCTGAGCAAGGCACGGGCGAGGCGGCGAGCAGCGACAGCGGCGGTCAACGAAAGAAGCAGCGAGCGCATGACGGCGATCTCCTTCAATTCGGGTGAGGGTGACATGGGCATCGCGGTAACGATGCTGATGCGACCCCGTTGCGCTCGCACTGAATTGATCCGGCATCACCGCCAGCGGCGGTGGAACCAGAGCCACTGGTCGGGATGCTCGCGAATCCAGCCTTCGATGATGCTGGTGATCATCTGCGTGGCTGCCGGGACATCAATCTCGCGCGCTGCATCTCGCGGCAATGTGAGCGGTCCGCAGCCGGTGATCCGGAAGCGGCCCGCCGGCAACCGGATCACCCGCACACCGACGACCGGGCAATCGAACTGGCGGGCCAGCCGGGCAATGCTGGGATTGGCCATGCAGCGTCGGCCGAAAAACGTGACCTCGACACCGCGGGAGAAGTGCTGATCGACCACCATGCCAAGATGTTCGCCGCGTCGGAGCGCGGCGGCCATTTCCAGCGGGGCCTGCGCGCGCGTGCGGATCAGATGGCCCATCAGCGGGGCACGGATGCGGGTGATTTCGGCCGCAACGGCGCGGTTGTTGGGCATCCGGTACACCACGGCAGACGGCATCCCGTGCGCGGACGCCATGACGGCCGGCAATTCCCAGTTGCCGAGATGGGCGGTGAAGCAAAGCGCCGGTTGCCCATCCTCCTGCAACTGGCGAAACAACGGCTCGTCGTCGGATTCGATGCGCCCGGCATTGGGGTGCTGCGGGTCGTAATCCCACAGCCGCCCCAGATGCACATACTCGCCGGCGACCCGGCCGAGATTTTCCCACGCGCCGCGCAGCGTCTGCTCGATCCAGTCGGGGTCTTTTTCGGGAAACGCGGCGCGCAGATTGGCCCGGCCGATCCGATGCACCGGCAGCAGCGGCCCCAGCCGGCGCGCCGCCGCGCCGCAGAGATCGGACGCGCGGTCCGGGTCGGTGCGTGCCAGGCGACGCAGCGTGGCGGACACCGCGCCGCCCAGCAGCCGCTCGGAGAGGCTGGAGACCAAAGTCAGAGCGAGATAAGGATCTTGCCGAACACGTCACGGCCTTCCAGCCGGTCGAGCCCGGCCTGGAACGCGTCCAGACCGTAGGTGCTGTCGATCACCGGCGGCACGCCGTCGGCAATGCGGGCGAGCGCGCGGTGCAGCGCGCTGATGGGTGCGCCGAACGAGCCGATGATCCGATATTGCTGCTGAAACAGTTGCATCAGGTTGATGCTGCCGGACGGGCCGGACGTGGCGCCGCAGGTCACCAGCCGGCCGCCGCGCCGCAGGCTCAGCAGGGAGCCTGCCCAGGTGTCGGCGCCGACATGCTCGAACACCACATCCACGCCGCGCTTGGCGGTAAGCTTGCGCACCACGCCCTCGAACCGGTCCTGGCGGTAGTTGATGACGTGATCGGCGCCGAGCGCGCGCGCCTTCTCGGCTTTGGCGTCGCTGCCGACCGTGGTGATCACGGTGCAGCCAAGGGCATGGGCGATGCGGATGGCGATGCTGCCGATGCCGGAGCCGCCGGCATGCACCAGGATGGTTTCTCCTGGTTCGAGCTGGGCGTTGTCGAACAGCATGTGTTCCACGGTGGCATAGGCGACGGGGACACAGGCGGCGTGCTGCGATCGTGACGGAAGCGGGCAGCTTCACCAGCAGGCGGGCGGGGTGGTTCACCAGGTCCTGGGCAAAGCCGCCGATATGGAAGCCGCGCACGCCGGACGGGTTTTCGCAGAGATTCTCCTGGCCGGCGCGGCAGAATTTGCAGGTGCCGCAGGTGATCGCGGCATAGGGGATCACGCGGTCGCCGACCGACAGGCCGGTCGACGGAGTTGCCGAGTGCGACGATTTCGCCGGCCGCTTCGGCGCAGACCGTCAGGGGGAACTGCCGGCGCGCGAAGGCCATGCCGCGATAGCCCCAGACGTCGATGTGGTTCAGCGACAGATTGCGGATGCGAAGCTGGGCTTCGTCCGGCGGCGGCGGCGGCGGCGGGTCTATGTCGCGCAGCGCGATTTCGCGGTCGGCGAGGAGTTGCAGAGCGCGCATCGGTCAGGGGGTTGCGTCTGTAACAGTCACGGATGGCGAGGGATGCGTTGACGGCCGGGACAAGCCCGGCCATGACGGGATGCGGGCCGCCATGACGGGATGGCGACAGCCGTGATGGCGAGCGCGACGGCCATGACGGATGAAAGTGACTCGGGCCGCGCCGAATACCAGGCTGACATTCTGGCCGCCGAAACCGAACGAGTTGGAGAGCGCATGCGCCACGGTGGCTTCGCGCGCGCGGTTCGGCACGCAATCGAGCGGCAGCGCGGGATCGGGGATCTCGTAATTGATGGTCGGCGGCAGCAGGCGATGGCGGAGGCTGAGCACAGTGAACGCGGCCTCGATGGCGCCGGCGGCCGACAGCGTGTGGCCGATCATCGACTTGTTCGAGGACATCGGCAGCGAACCGGCCCGGTTGCCGAACACGGCGGACACGCCCAGCCATTCCATCTTGTCGTTTTCCGGCGTGCCGGTGCCGTGCGCGTTGATGTAGCCGATATCGTCGGGCCGCAGGCCGGCATCGGCGATGGCGTCGCGCATGCAGGCGATGATCGGCTTGCCGTCGCGGAGACGATCGGGTCCGATGGAACGAATCGGCCATCTCGCCGCTGCCTTCGAGAACCGCCAGTATCTCGGCGCCGCGCGCGCGGGCGTGGGCCAGGCTTTCCAGCACCAGGGCGGCAGCGCCTTCGGCCATGACGAACCCGTCGCGATCCTTGCTGAACGGCCGGGCGGCCGATTGCGGCGGATCGTTGCGGGTGGACAGAGCCGACAACAGAGAGAAGCGGATCAGCGATTCCAGGTTCACCGAGGCGTCGGTGCCGACGCAGAGCGCCGCGCCGGTTTCACCGCGACGGATCGCTTCCAGTCCGAGCTGGATCGCGGTCCCGCCCGAGGCGCAGGCGGTGGAGGTGGCAATCGGCGAGCCGATCAGTGCCGAAGCGCGCGGCGAGCGCCTCGGCGACCGAGCCGAACAGGAAACGCTGATAGTTGCGGTCGAAATCGCCGGCCGCGGCGGCGCGCAGCAGGTCGGCGTAGGTCGACCGGGGCGGCGCCGGATGCCGCGGCGACGGCCTGGCGCTGCGGCCATTCCATCTCCACCGGGGCGAGCGCCAGGAACAGCGGGCCCGGAAAGGCGCCCGGACTGCCGATGCCGGCAGCGCTCACGGCTTCCTCGATCACCAGCCCGGCCATCGCTTCGGCCAGGGCGGCGGAGGACGGCTCCTGCAACGGCACGAAGTCCACTGTGCCGGCAACCGTCGTGCGCAGCCCGGAGACGGAGAACCGGTTGATCCGGTGCAGTCCCGATTCCCCCGGCGGTCAGCCGGCGCCAGTTGTCCGTCACACCCTGGCCGAGCGAGCTGAGTATGCCGAGGCCGGTGATCACGACAATCGGGCCGGCCGGCGTGGTCCAGGTCGGCGTGCATGGCTGCTTCTGTCATGCCTCGGTGACCAGCGCGAGCGCCTCGCCGCGCCAATGGCCCCAGCCGGTGACCAGGACCTGATGCAGCTTGCCTTGCATGGGCGATTCGGCAGGTTCCAGTGGTGGAAACAGCGCTGCCGTCCGAGACCGCCATGGCAGCGAGGGCGATGGCCGCCGGGAAGGACGGCTCCATCGAATGGCCGAGGGCCGTGGCGACGGCACGGACCGGCAGGCCGATGCGGTCGAGGAAGGCGCGTTCCTCGGTCGTGGCGCTGCCGGCGCCGGACGCCGCCGACAGCACGGCCGCGCGGGTCGGATCCAGCAGGCCGCGCATCGCCTCAAGCTGGCGGGCGGCATTGGCGGTGGCCTCGCCAGGCTGCCGGCGGCTGCGGTCGGTGCCGATCGCAGCGATGGCGGCGAGCGCCGAGGCGCCGCGCGCCTGGGCATGTGCGCGGCTCTCGATCACCAGGAAACAGCCGAGCGAGCCCAGGACGATTCCGCCGCCTTCGGCCTGGCGGGCCCAGACCGGCTGGAACGGGCGCGCCCATAATGTGCGCCCCATCGCGTAGTGCAGCAGGATTTCCGGGACGCTGCGCGTTGCTTGACCCGCCGACCAGGAACAGGTCCCCCTGCCCGGCCGCAATCCGGGCGCAGGCGATGCGCACCGCGTCCGCTCCGGCCGACTCCTCGCCCATGAAGGTGCGCGACGAGCCGACCACCCCGTGCACGATGGAGATGTTGCCCGCCAGCAGGTTGGAAAGCTGGGCCAGGAACAGGGTCGGCCGCAGGTCCG
Organism: uncultured Pseudomonadota bacterium; assembly: GCA_963810715.1. GTDB lineage: Bacteria > Pseudomonadota > Alphaproteobacteria > Acetobacterales > Acetobacteraceae > DATDIC01. The sequence goes on from CAWEOZ010000014.1 coordinate 311,664, forward strand.
TCATCAGCCGTTCGTTCAGCAGCGCGGCGGGATCCGGTGCGGCGGGCAGGGCCGACAGGATCGATTCATCGACCGCCGGATCGCGCTCGCCACCGCCGGCGGCGACGATCATGTGCGTGCGCGACAGCAGCGCCGGATCGCCCTTGATGCCGGCTTCCTGCAGGGCGAGACCGGCCGCATAGGTGCCGATCCGCTGCCACGGCTCCATCTGGCGCTGGTCGCCGCGCTTGGGGATCTGGCGGTCGAATTCCAGAGGGACGATCGGATGCACCGAAAATGGCGCGAAGCTGGTTTCGTCCACCACCGGGGTGCGAAGTGAAGTGGACAGCGCGGCCCGATGGGCGGTCAGCCCCTCACCCAGGCAGGAGACGAGGCCGATACCGGTGATCAGGGCGTCGCGGTCACGCGGCATCCAGCAGCTCCCGCGGGATGCCGACGCGAAGGGCGGCTTCCAGCATCCGGGCGCGCAGGGACGGATTGGGAAACGGCGCGAGGCGGTAGGTCATTTCCGCCTCGGCAACCGTCTTGCCGCCGGCTTCGAGCCGGCCGGCCATGATCGCGTAGCCAGACCCGTCGTGCAGGAGCCGCGCCTCCGCGGCAAGCTGGGTGGAAGGCGCGACGAAGGCACGCAGCTTCGCCTCCTTCACCTGGGCGAGGAAGGCCATGCGGTCGAAGCGGTGCAGCGCCAGCAGCAGCCAGCCGCCGGTCTGGGCCATGGTCTCGATCATCAGCACGCCCGGCAGGATCGGGTAGTCGGGGAAGTGGCCCTCGAAGACCGGGCTGGTTGGCGGCACCGCACATTCGGCCCGCACCAGTCCGCCGGGGAGGTCGATCGCCGCGACCCGGTCCACCATCTGGAACTGTTCCAGCCGCATGACGGGCGGCTCAGGCCTTCGTCGCGACCAGCGAGTCGATGTTCGAGCAGAGATCCTGCATGACGAAATACCGGTCGGAGGAGACCTTTCCTTCGTTCACGTCCTGCGTCCATTGTTCAAGCGGCATCTTGATGCCGAACGCCTTGTCGATGGCGAAGGCGACATCCAGGAAATCCAGGCTGTCGATGCCGAGATCGTTGATGGCGTGGCTCTCCGGGGTGATCTTCTCCCGCGGGATGTCGCACGTTTCCGATATGATCCCGGCAACCGTGTCGAACGTGGACGCCATAAACAGACCGACCCCTGATATCGAAGGGCACTAACACCACACCGTACCGGGCGCCGCAAGTGGCCGGATGAGGGGGCTCGGGCGCCCGGGGGTTTGGCTTTGGAGGCCGCCCCAGGCTTCGACTTCAGCGTGTCTGACCCTGTTTCGAACTGTGATTTGCGGCCAGATTCACACCGATCTGCACCGATCGCCGGGAGCGCGGCTTCGCGGCGGCGGCCACCAAATGGTCGCGCACCGGGGCGTCCTTCTTCTCTCGCATGGAATAGGCGGCGACGCCGATCGGCTCGTTGCCGGCGGGCCAGACCACGGTAATGTCGCTGATCGTGCCGTTAGCGCCGGATCGGGTCTTGCCGACCCACCTGCCATCCCGTGGGGACCGCGAACGGCACGGTGCGGCGGGGTGGCCAATGCGCCATGAACATCTTCAGTCGATCCGGCGATGCACCCTGGTCAATTCCTCGGCCAGTTTCGCCAGCCACTCGCAAAAGGCGACGCTGGCAGGATTGCCCGGGCCGCGGCGCGGAAGATAGGCGAAGTAAGTCCGGGCCGGCAGGCTGATGTCGGGGAACGGCGTCACCAGTCGTCCCGCCGCAAGATCATCGCCGACCAACGCGGTCGGTCCCATCGCGACGCCCAGGCCATCGATCGCGGCTTGAATGGACAGATAGAAGTGATCGAGCGTCAACGCTGCCGCCGGCTGCAATCCCGCATGCCCGGCCTCCGTCAGCCAATCATGCCAGAGCCTCGGCATGGTGGCGACGTGGAGCAGCGTGTGCCGCTCCAGGTCGGCGACCGTCCTCAGCGGATTCCGCTTGATCGCGGCAGGGCTGCAGACGGGCAGCCGGCGCTCGCCCAGCAGGGGACGCGAGGCGAAGCCGTGGAACGTGTCCGGGCCACCGCGGATCACCACGTCGTACTCCTCCGGCAAGGCGTCGACGGGGTCGTTGGACGTCGTCAGCCGGACCTCGATGCCGGGATGTTCCTCGCGGAACAAGGTCAGGCGCGGCAGCAGCCAGCGCAGGCTGAAGGTCGCCAGGGCATTGACGCGCAGCACCGTCTGCCATCGGGCCGCCCCGCCGCTCCCTGTGCTGCCGTGCCGCCGCCGAGATGCGGTCGAGCGCCGGGCCGAACTCGGCAAGCAAGGCGCCGCCATCCGGCGTCAGCGCCACGCCCCGGTTCAGCCGCCGGAACAGCGCCGGCGCACCGAGCCATTCCTCCAGCAGGTGGACCTGGCGGCTGATCGCGCCGTGCGTCACGCCGAGTTCCGCGGCGGCGGCCTTGAAGCTGCCGCGGCGGGCCGCGGCTTCGAAGGCGCGCACCGCGTTCAGCGGCGGAAGAAGACGGCGTTGCGAAGGTCGCATGCGGGATGACGTGAGTTTTTCTGACCTGAATCTGCAGAATAAATCGTTTGTCGGCCTGTAGGCAAATGCCCATGCTGTCACGTGTGAGTATTTCGTCGCCTGAGCCGTCAGCCAAGCGACGCAGGTGGAGGAACCGCGGATGAGCCACCTTGCTGTCTCCCGGCCTGCCATCCTGGACCCGCCCTGGGAAGGCGCGCGCCCAACGCACGCTGGCGCTTGCCGGGCTCGCCCACGCACTGCACGACGGCTTCACCGATATGATCTACGTGCTTCTGCCGGTGTGGCAGGCACAGTTCGCGCTCGGGTACGGCGCGCTGGCGGTTCTGCGCGCTCTGTATGTGGGCGCTCTGGCCGCGCTGCAGGTGCCGTCCGGCCATCTCGCACGCCATCTGAACGCGCGGACCGTGCTCGTGCTTGGCACATTGCTGAGCGCCGGCGGCTACACCCTGGCCGGCTTTTCGGGCGGTCTGGTGGGCTTGTGCGCCTCTCTCGCGCTGGCCGGAGCGGGCGGCAGCACGCAGCACCCGCTTGCCTCGGCCGCCGTATCGCGAGCCTATGGCGGGGCGGCGCGCGGCCCGCTCGGCACCTACAATTTCGCCGGCGACGTCGGCAAGGCCGCACTCCCGCCGGCGGTCGCTCTGCTGCTGACCGTCATGGACTGGCGCACGACGCTCTGGGTCGTGGCCGGGCTGGGCACCGGGGTGGCGCTGCTGATCCGCATGGCTCATGCCGCTGGTCGCGACGCCTCGCTATGGCTGAGCCGGGAGGTCCGCCGGGCCCGCCGCTGCCGTTGCCGGCAAGGGTGGCTTCGGCCTGCTGCTCGCGATCGGCGTGCTGGACAGTGCGGCGCGCATGGGCTTCCTGCTGTTCCTGCCCTTCCTTCTCCGGGCCAAGGGCGCACCGCTGACGACCGTCGGACTGGCGCTGTCCCTGGTCTTCATCGGCGGCGCGTGTGGCAAGGCGGCTTGCGGATGGCTGGGCGTGCGGCTCGGCCTGGTCGCAACCGTGATCGTGACCGAGGTCGGTACCGCGGCGGCAATCCTGGCCGTGCTCGCCTTGCCGCTTGCCCCAAGCCTGGCCTTGCTGCCGCTGCTGGGTGTGATGCTCAACGGCACGTCATCGGTGCTCTACGGCACGGTGCCGGAACTCGTAGCCGGTCGAGCGCGCCTTCGCGTTGTTCTACACCGGCACGCTTGGATCGAGCGCGCTGGCGCCGGTGCTTTACGGGGGCTCGGCGACGCAGCCGGACCGGCCTGGGCGACCGCGGCGGCAACCGCGACCGCGCTGGGGGTCGTGCCGCTTATCCTTCTGCTGTCACCGGGGTTGGCATCGATCGCTCGCGCGGAGAGCGGCTGATCTTGGTATCGGCGGCGAGCGGGTTTGGGCTCCTTGGGTTCCGGCTTACATCCAGTGCGCCGGCTGCCATGCCCAGCCGGCAGTGGTCTGCTGCCAATAGCCGGGCATGAACATGTTGCTGTGGGTGCCCTGCGGGACGTACATCCCCGGCGCCCACGCATAGCCGGCGCCGTTCCAGTCCCAGTGGCCCGGCTGCCAGATCAAAGGCGTGGCGGACACCGGCGGCGGCGGGATCGGTTTCGGCCCGCTGCGGCGGAACCGGGGGATAGGCGGCCGTGGTGGCGACGACGCAGCCCGACAGCAGGCAGGCGGCGCCCAGCAGGCCGGCGGCGAGGACAGGATGCTTCATGCGGTCTGTCTCCCTGGGGTCCATTCGGGTTGGCAAGAGATGGCGTAGCCGGCCCGCGCTGTCCATGGCGGGTCGGCGGGAGTTCAGGGCGGCAGAAGGATGGTGGCGACGGCCTGGGCGGCGATGCCTTCGCCGCGGCCGGTGAAGCCGAGACGCTCGGTGGTGGTGGCCTTTACCGAGACGGCGGCGATGTCGGTGCCCAGAAGCTCGGCCAGGCGGCGGCGCATGGCGTCGGCGTGCGGCGCGATCTTCGGGCGTTCGCAGATCAGGGTGACGTCGGCGTTGGCCAGGACGCCGCCGCGGGCGGCGATGCGGGCGGCGGCGTGGGCCAGGAAGCGGGCGCTGTCGGCGTCCTTCCAGGCGGCCTCGGAGGGCGGGAAGTGGCGGCCGATGTCGCCTTCGGCCAGCGCGCCGTAGATCGCGTCGCACAGCGCGTGGATGCCGACATCGGCGTCCGAGTGGCCGGCCAGCCCCTGGTCGTGGGGGATGGTGACGCCGCACAGCACCAGGGGACGGCCGGAGGCCAGGGCGTGGACGTCGAAGCCGGTGCCGGTGCGGGGGATCATCCGGGCGGCGAGGATGCGTTCCAGGCGCAACAGGTCCTCCTTGTAGGTGAGTTTGATGTTGTCCTCCGAGCCGGGGACGATGGCGACGGGCTGGCCGGCGGCTTCGAGCAGGGCGGCGTCGTCGGTGGCCTGGGCGGCGGGGGCGGCGCGGTGGGCGGCGAGCAGGACGGCGAAGCGGAACGCCTGCGGGGTCTGGGCGCGATACAGCCCGGCGCGCGGCACGGTTTCCGTGATGCGACCGCCGGCGACGCGCTTCAGCGTGTCGGCGACGGGGATGGCGGGGATGGCGCCCGGCGCGGTCTCCAGCGCGGCAAGCAGGGCGGGGATGGTGCCCGGCGGGATGAACGGGCGGGCCGCGTCATGCACCAGGACGAGGTCGGGCTGGTGGGGGGCGAGGGCTTCGAGGCCGGCGCGGACGCTGTCCTGGCGGGTGGCGCCGCCTTGTATCGGTGGGAGGTGATGGAGGCCGGCGAGGGCCTCCGTGATGGGGGCGGAGTCGCCGACGGGTTGCAGCAGGGTGACGTGGGGGCAAGCGCTCCGGCGGCGTGGCGGATGGGCGGGCGCCCGGCGATGGGGGTGAACTGCTTCGGGAGTGTGGGTGCCGAAGCGGGTGCCGGTGCCGGCGGCGACAAGGATGGCGGCGATGGACATGGGCCGGGTTTCGCGGGCCGCAGCGCCAGCGTCAATGGGCGTGCGCCACGGTGGACGGAGATTACTATGCCCGATCATTCGAAAATGTGTGACCAAGCATGCGTGATGCGGCCTGCGTTCGCATGGCGTGCCCGTAAAGTAACGGATTTCCACAGCTGTCGCTTGGTTGCATGAGCAAGGATGGCAACAGATGAACCTGTCATTTGAGGTCGGTCTCGCTGACCGTTACACAAGCTCAGGACAGAAAGTCCGTATCCTGAGCGAACATTGGGTGGGCAGAGAAGTATATTGTCCAGGCTGCGGAAACGGCCCTATCAGCCGATATGCAAATAACAGACCTGCCGCCGATTTCTTCTGTCCGAGATGCGAAGAGGATTACGAGCTGAAAAGCCAGCGGAACCGCTTTGGTTCAAGAGTGGTGGATGGGGCATTTGGAGCGATGATGGATAGGCTGCACGCTCTTCGAAATCCCAACCTGCTGCTCCTGACGTACACAGCGCCAGCACTCGAGGTGTCGAATTGCGTTGTTGTACCAAAGCAGTTCTTTACACCCGATATTATACAACGCAGAAAGCCGCTTTCCGCTTTGCGAGACGTGCTGGATGGACCGGGTGCAACATACTGCTTCAGAAGATTCCGGATTTAGGACGAATATACCTTGTAAAAGATTAGGAAGGTTGAACCCGTCGCCACGGTGATCGAGACCTGGCATAGGACGCTTTTCCTCCGAGAGGAGGCTGATCTCGTCACCAGGAGTTGGTTGATCAATGTGATGAGATGCGTTGAGCGGATCGGGCGGGCGTACGTTCTCGCTAGCCCGAGCTTCCGGCGTTTGCGAAGCGTAACCTCTTGACTTAGCGCCACATTGGATCGGCGAGGGGCCTTGATACTGGCTACAAGGTGAGGCCGAGAAGGACGAGTGCCTTGTGCTGGACCGGCGTCGGCCTGGTCAGCACGGTGAGCGGATAGTGCGGCGTGATCGCGGTGACGACGGTGTTGCGCACCAGCGTCGCGAGGTCAGCCAGCAACGAGCGAAAGCTGTGCGCCGGCAGGCCGTCCTCGGTCTGACCCGTGGTCTGCTTGGTGACTGCGGCGGGTGAGCGTTGCGCCTGTGCCACCACACTCGCGCGGCGTGCTTCGGCAGTTTCCTTATCGGTGTCGTCGAACAGCATCGGCGCCAGGCGCTGACGCATGTGCCACTCCAGGTAGTGGGCCAGCATGCAAAGAAAGACATGCGCACGGACCCGATCGGCCAGCCAGTGATACACAGGGCGAACGTGCAGATCGACAGTTTTGATGCAGCGAAAGGCGCGTTCCACGCAGGCGAGCGACTTGTAGCTGCGCACCGTCGTCGCGTCGTCGAAGGTCTCCGCCGGCAGACTGGTGCGTATGACATAGACACCGTCGACGGCCGCCTCTGCGGCAATCTCGGCGGTCTTGCGTGCCAAGCTGAAGGCGGTATCGGCGATGTTGAGATCGAAATGCTTGGCCACCTTGTATTTGTTGATCACCGCACCGACTGCGAGGCCGATCGCGGCGGTGCCGCGTAGCGGATCACGCCTGCGAGCGACCGCGGCCTGGATCCGAGCAAGTTCACGTTCGGTGGCGGCGAGCAGGTCCTCGCGCTTGCGGGTGCGCTCGGCGGCGAGATCGGGGTTGCGGCAAACCACCAGGCGCTCGTTGGGGAAGTCGGGTGCGGTGATGCTCGCCATGTCACGCTGATCGAACAGCGAGAGCTGCAAGGCACCACTGTCCAGTAGCGCCCTGATCGCCGGTGCGCGCAGCGCGGTGATCCAGTCCAGGCCCGCCGACGCGATGTCCTCGGTGATGCGTGCCTGGTGATCATGCCGCGGTCTCCCACCATAACGACGTGGTCGAGGTGAAAGCGCTGCCTGAGTTTCTCGACCTGTCCGGCGAGCGTCATGGGATCGGCGGTATTGCCCGCGAACACCTCAATGGCGATCGGGCAGCCGTCTGGGGCGCAAAGCAGGCCATAGATGATTTGCAGCGTGCCTTTCTTGCCGTCGCGGCTGTAGCCACGCTTGGCAAGCGGGCAGCAGCGTCCCTCCATGTAGCTTGACGAAACGTCATGGAGAACCAGGGTGCCATTGCTGAGATGGCGCTTCGCCAGCGTGGCCTCGATCGCAGGCTGGCGCTGAACAGGCTGGCGCTGAAGCAGCCAATCGAGCGCCCGGTAGAGTTCGTCCTCGTCCACTTCGCCAGGCCCAAGCACCTCGCCGAGGTTCGATGCCGCGGTGGCGGGCGACAGTGCGCGCGCGGCAGCCAGTTTGGATGCAGGATCGAGAATACGCCCGATAAGCAGCGCACGGATAAGATCACGGCAACGATGACAGGGCTGACGATACGGTCAAGGCCGATCCTGCGGGCGGTGCCGGGAGCGGCCGCGACGTGGCCGTGCGGCAGACTGCGAATGACGGTGAAAGCTTCACGCTCCGCGGCGATGACGGTGCCACCCTTCAGCACCCCGCGTAGACCTTCGATGTAAGCCGCCGGCCAGTCCGATAGATTGCACAGTGTACGCTTACCAACTTTGCCGTTCTCGCGATAGCTCTCGCGCAGCAGGATGGCCGGCGGCGAGCTCCGATTTGGGATGGCTTCGATATACATGGCGAAGCCTGAGCACATTTGACGCCCCGGTACAAGTATCAAAACTTAGATTACATGGCTACGTTCTGGATGGCTTTCTGCAGCTATCGCGAGTTTTCCCAACGGGTTCATCGTATCGAAAAGAGCGAAGCTCGGGTTAGGGGATTTCGATTGACCCCCTTGCAGGGCTTCCGGAGGATGGAAGCCATGACGAAGCATCGATCGCACAGCGTAGCGTTCAAACGGCAGGTCGCTGGAGGCCGACCCGAAACGGTATCAGAACGATCCTGGAGGGTGGGCAGCGGAGCGTCGTGGCGCAAAGGCGGGTTGCGTGATCCCGGCGGCTGCGATTCTTATCGCGGTTGCGAAGCACACGAGGAATCACGCAATGGCCTGGACCGAGATCACGCGCCCGCAGTATCGGCGCGAGGGTTTGCGCTATGCAAGCGATACCACCGACGAAGAGTGGGCGATCATCGCGCCGCACTTGCCGCCCTCGGCGTCGTCCGGCCGGCCGCGCAGGAACCGGCTGCGCGATATCGTCAACGCCATCTTCTATATCGCCCAGACCGGATGCCAGTGGCGGATGTTGCCCAAGGACTTGCCGCCGTTCACCTCGGTGCAGCGGTATTTCTACGCCTGGCGCGACGATGGCCGGTGGCAGGCCATCAACCACGCCCTGCTGATGGCCGCCCGTGAAGCGGAAGGCCGGGACGCCAGCCCCACTGCCGGCGTCATCGACAGCCAGTCGGTCAAGACCACCGAGGCGGGCGGTCCGCGCGGCTACGCCGCCGAGAAGATGGTGAACGGCCGCAAGCGGCACATTCTGACCGACACGATCGGATTGCTGGTCGGTGCGATCGTGCATCCGGCCGATGTGCAGGATCGGGATGGCGCGCCATGCCTGCTGAGCAGTATTCGCAGGGCGTTTCCCTGGCTGCGCCATGTCTTCGCCGACAGTGCCTATGCCGGCGGCAAGCTGAAAGGCGCTCTCGAGAAGCTCGGTCAGTGGACCATCGAGGTCATCAAACGATCGGATGCCGCCAAGGGGTTTGTGCTGTTGCCGCGGCGTTGGGTGGTCGAGCGCACCCTGGCCTGGCTGAACCGCAACCGCCGCCTGGCCAAGGACTTCGAGGCAACCCTCGAGAGCGCCATGACCTGGCTCTACATTGCCAGCGTCAAGCTCTTGTCGCGGCGACTGGCCAGGGCATGAACCCGATACTTACTCCGACAAAAACTACACTCGCCGCGTTACCAGGCCGATTCGAGTCAGATGGGGTGATTGGGGTCTCTCCCGAGTGATCGGGTGGCTGCTCCTCTCGGGATGAGTGAACGTGGTCCGTGTGCATCGGCCACAAGCATCGAAGGGGAGCAGCCGTGGGATACTTTGCCGGGTTGGACGTGTCGTTGGAAGAGACCGCCATCTGCGTGATCGATGAGTCGGGTCGGATTGTGCGTGAGGGTCGGGTCGAGAGCGAGCCGGAGACGCTGGTCGGGTTCTTCAGGGCATCCGGGATGGTGATGGAGCGGGTCGAACTGGAGGCGTGCTCGCTGACCGCCTGGCTGCAGCAAGGGCTTTCGGCGGCGGGGATCCCGGCGATCTGTATCGAGGCCCGTCAGGCGAAGGCGGCCATGGGTGCGATGCCGAATAAGACCGATCGCAACGACGCACGCGGCATCGCGCAGATCATGCGTACCGGCTGGTTTCGCGCAGTGCACGTGAAGAGCCGATCTTGCCGCTCCTGGCGCGCACTGCTGACTGCACGGCGGGCGCTACTCAACAAGCGCCGCGATGTTGAGAACGGCATCCGAGCACTCCTGCGCGAAGTTGGGCTGAAGGTTGGCACCCCGAGCCGAAAGAACTTTGCGGCGCGGGTACGCGAGTTGGTGGCTGCCGATCAGGTATTGGCGGCGCTTGCAGAGTCGCTGCTGTCAGTTATCGAGGTGATGACCCGGGAAGTCGAGCGACTGACCAAGCGCGTGCCTGACGAGGTAGGCACGGAGCCGACTTGTCGCCGGCTCATGACAGTGCCGGGTGTCGGCCCGCTGACGGCGCTGACGTTTCGCGCTACGATCGACCGGCCGGACCGCTTCCGTAAGTCCCGAGACGTCGGCGCGCATCTCGGTCTGACGCCGCGACGCTATCAGTCGGGTGAGACCGACATACAGGGTCGCATCAGCCGATGCGGTGACGAATTGGCGCGTACCGCACTGTATGAGGCGGCACACTCGCTGCTGATCCGTGACACCAGATGGTCCGCGTTGCGGGTATGGGGACTGAGCGTTGCCAAGCGGCGCGGCATGGCCCGCGCCCGCGTCGCCGTAGCTCGCAAGCTCGCGGTGATCCTGCATCGCATGTGGGTCGACGGCAGCGTGTTCCGCTGGAGCAAGCAGGCCGCCGCAGCGTGACAAGAGGAGTTCCAGTTTCCGCCTGACCAGCGCGGAGCGGACGTCGTTCCCGTGGGGACGATGGGCGAGGCGATCTCGTTGAGAAGTCCGGAACCGCAGGCCAGAATGCTCTGCAGGTCGCGGGACAGATTGAGACGCCTCGTCCTCCTTACCCCATCATGCGGCGGCCATGCGCCGACCGCGAAGAGAAGCGAATAACTCACGGGAAAGGCAGAAGGCGTGAGGATCAGCTTGACCCAGACACCCCCAATCAGAGAAGACTCTCAGACAAGGAATTCTACGGTGTCTCGTAAGACAGCTTCACCCTGACCCTGTCACGGTCCCGCAGCACCCGCTTCCGATCAGCCGCCGAGCTTTTGAGGAAGTCGCGCAATCCGGCGAATACCGCCGCCTCCTCATCCGTCAGCTCCTCTCGCTCCGTAACGGTCGTTGCAGCAAAACTATGGTCCAGTGAAACCTCATGAACGCCCAGATAGATCAGATTCGTCCGCAGCGCCACGCCGTTGTACGTCACCCGCACAACGCCCGACTGGTGCCGGTTCTGTCGAAGGAAGCCGACAATCACGTTCATGTCTTCCATGAATCGCTCCTTCGTCTCCACCGCGACCTTCCAGCCGTCGACGGTTCGCTGAAGAAACGGCACCACCTTCGCCAGCGTGCTCTCGTCCCACGCCAGCGAACTCCGCTGTCGCATCCCCACCCGGAACAGAAATGTCAGGATCAGCGCCGCCGTCAGGCCGAGCGCAAGCGGGCTTGCGGTCAAGCTATGTGCCAGCGCCGGAAGCGCCGCGAAATAATGCGGAAAGACATTCTCGCTTAGCGCCAGCAGCGTCGAGATGCCCATCACGTAAATCGCGCGCGGGTCAACGGGACCGGCCAGCATCAGTTGCATGCCGCCGGAAATCAGATAACACGCCGAAAACACCATCATGGCTCCGGCGACTTCCGGCGGGATCAGCAAAAAGCACCCCGCCAGCTTCGGCGACAATCCAAGTATGAGAAGGTACGCAGCCGCGACAAAGGCGATCGCGCGGCTGGTCGCACCGGTCGCGCTCGAAATGCCGACCATGCCCGGCCCGATCGTCATGCCGGACGTACCCAGAAGGCCGCCTGCCACATTGGCAAGCCCATCCGCCAGGACGCCCTTCCGGATATTGACCATGTCCGGAGATCGCCAGGCCGCATTGTTGATACGCTGACATGTCGTCACGACGCCCACGGCGCGGAATGCCGCCGCCGCGCCGGCGGCCAGGAACGCCGGAAGCAACGTGATGTCGAACCCGTAGTCAAACATCGTCGTATGCGGCACTTCCAGCCAGGCCGCCTCGCCAACGATCCGCAGGCGATCGGGATCGATCAGTCCCATCGCCGAAGCAACCACCATCCCCGTGCCAAGACCAAGGATCGACGACAGCAGCCTCAACGCACCGCGTCCCCAGATGCTCAGTGCGATGCAAACCACAAGCGTCGATAGCGTCGCCAGCAAATGGATCGAAAACATCGGCCGTGATGCCTGACCCATGTCAAGCATTTCGCCGATACCCAGAATGCCGAGCTGAAGACCTACCACATATACTGTGATCCCACTGATGATCGGCGTGATGACAAGCCGAAGCCGGCGCAGGCAGATGGCGATCAGTGCCTCCATCAGCCCGGCTGCAATCGTCATGCCGTACACCAGCCGCATGCCACCCGTTTCTGCCGCCGCAACCGAGGGTGCCATGAAGGTCGCCGAGAATACCGGTGGCGCCAGGAACCCCGACCCCAAAGGGCCGTGGCGCAGCGCCTGAAGCAGCGTGCCCACCGCCAGAGCGATGCACGAAATCCCCATCAAGGCGACCCGTTCATGCGCCGTGGCGTGGGAATGCCGGACAATGATAGCAACAAGCACGAGGTAGAATGCATCGAGAACGGCGTACTGAAGTCCGAGCAACATCAGCCTGCCCGGCGGAGGCCAATCATCGACCGCGTAAATGAGATTGGCCGGCCGCTGATACGAATCTGATTGCGCCGGCCGGCCATGACTCGCCTGAGAATCCCGCCCGCGAATACAACGTCCGCGCATTCCCCTCGAACAGCTTGTACCGGTCCTCATCCGACAGCCATGAGATCGCCTTCACGAACGGTACCGTATCGTCGTAGCACCGTCCCGTCGTCGGATCGGTCGCCTTCGCGGTTCCGAACATCTCGCTGGCGAACAGCAGATTGTCCGCCCCCATCCGGCGTACCAGCAGCTCCATCGAAGTCCTGGTCATAGATCGCCATGTCGAAATACAAATGCTTCACCATCTCCTCGAACGGACGCTTGCGCGACAGCTCGTGCAGCGCCGAATGCCGCCGCCACTGGAACGGAATCGCTCCGCCGCCATGCGGAATCACCAGCTTCAGCTTCGGAAAATCATCGAACACCCGCGAATTGCACAGCTCCACCACCGCCGCGGTGTCCCAGTTCACGTAATGCGAGCCGTTCACGTGCAGCCCGGGATTCAGCGTGGAGCTGGCATGGATCATTCCCGGCACGTCCAGTTGCAGCATCTTCTCCCACAGCGGATACCACCACTCCGACCCCAATCGAAGGCGTGAACGGCGCCACCCCTCCGGACACGTCGGGATTTATGTTGAACCCGACGAACCCCATCTCCTTCACGCAGCGGTCCATCTCCTCCAGGCAATTCCTCGGCCCCACCCCCGGCGATCTGCGGCAACTGTCCCACCGGGGAGAATTGCTCCGGAAACAACTTGCACACGCGCCCGATCAGGTCATTGTTCGCCTCCGTCCAATACCGGCTGATCAGCTCGTTACCGAAATCATGCCCCATGCCGGAAGCGCGCGGCGAGAACATCAGCCGGTCGATCCCCCGGTCCCGCATCTGCCGGATATTGCCCTGCAAGGACGCGACGATCTCGTCGTCGCTGATGCCCAGCGAACCCTTCACCGGCTTGTTCTGCGATCCCACCTGCCGGCCGCGATACGCGTCCAGCTTGGCGGATGCCTGCGTGTAATGCGCGTGCACATCGACGATCATGCCACCCCTCCCCTTACGCCCGACCGGCTGCCTGCCGCCCCGTCTCCACCGCTGCGAACAAGGTGACCGGGCCCGGCATCAGCCAGCGGAACCCTTGCGCCAGCAGCGGCACCACGTTCTTGGTGTCCACATGAGGGTGCCCGCACGGAACATTGTACTGCTTGCAGATCGCCAGCACCTCATTGATTGCCGATGCAACCGTAGGGTGATCATACTGCCGCGGATATCCCAGGTCCTGCGATAAATCCCCTTCGCCGATCAGCACCACGCCGATGCCCGGTACCTGCTCCAGCATCTTCGGCAGGTTGCCGATCGCCCGCTTTTCCTCGCACATGATCACGACCAGGATTTCGCCGGCCGAATTCAGCGGCCATACATCAGCCCGCTGATAATACTCGGCGGCGGTCAACCCCCAGTAGCGCGCCGCGGCGGTCGGGGCGTCGCCACGCTGCCCCGCCGGCTCATACAACGCCGCGTCCTTCGGCCGAGGATACCGGCACGCCGCCACTGCGTTACGCGCATCCTCGATCGTGCTGACATGCGGCCACACCACGCCGTACACGCCGACATCCAGCACCTGCTTGGCGATCCACTGGCTCTGCTCGCCGCCATTCGGTGGAATGCGCACAAACGGGGTCACCGCGGGCGCGATGCTGGCGCTGCCGGCAATCTGCCGCCGGTTCAGCATGTACTGCAGGCAGTCGCGCAGCGCCTTGATGTCATACGGGTTGTGCTCCATCTCGAACACCACCCCGTCGCATTTCGACGCACTGAAAGTCAGCGCATTGCCGATCTCGGCGCTGGTGAACGGCACGAACGCCGGCGATCCTGCTTCCAGCGCGCGGATCGCGCCATTCAGGCGGGGAATCTCCGTCATGTCTTCTCCCTGGGCAACAAGGTTACGCCGCAAACAACTCCTCGGCCGCGTAGGCGCGCGGGATCAATCCCTGCTCGGCCGCGAATCGCATGGCCGTTTCGATCGCGCTCTTGTTGGCAGCCAGTCCATACGGCAGCGGATCATCGCCGACCACCGGATCGGGCGCCGGCGGCGCAACCCGCTTCGCTTCAGCGAACAGCACCATCAACTCGCCAGGAAGCCACGCATGCGCCGCCACCAGCTCCTGCCTGACCGACATCACATGGTTCACCGGATAGATCCCCGTCCGACGAAACCAGTCCGCCGCCGCCGCATCCGCGTCCGGGATCACGCTGCGCATCCGGCTGGCATCCACCCCCCGCAGCGCGATCCCCGCATCGATCTCCCCGTTCAGCAGCATCGCCGCCAAATCCGCCCCGGCCGGCGCGCGCGTAACGAACGGCGGGTCGCGAAACTCCACCGCATGCGACTCCTCGTCGGTTACCCACCTCACCGCCTCCGGCCGCACACCGTACTCATGCTGCAGGATCGCCCGCACCCACACCCCGGTCGTCTGCGACCAGGACCTTACGCCGATCCGCCGCCCCACCAGCTCCGCCGGCCCGCGCAGCGGCGACCCAACCGGACATACCAGCGCGCCATGATGGAAGCCGCGCATCACTACAGCCGACAATCCCGTCACGGGCTTGCCGAACGCGTGCGCCTGCGCCAGCGCGGTCACCGCCATCTCGCAGAGATCAAACTCCTGCGTGCGCAGCATGCGCGGAAACGCCCGCGCGATCGGCGCCACATCGACGAACTCGAACGCGATCCGCGACGAAGCCACCCCCCCCGTCCGCAGTGCACGCAGATGCGCGTACGGCCCGATCGCGGCACGCAATTTTACGGCAACTTGCATCACGGCCCGTTTCGCAGTGACCGCGCACAGTGGCACGCCCTGCCGCATCTCGGCAAATTGTAGGACCGCCCGATTTCCCTCCGCCACGGGCCGTGTAACGTTTCACGGATGGTGTACTACACAAAAGTTCTGCAACCGGACGAAACGGTAAAGGAAGTCGGCCGGATTCACTGGTCGATCTACTGGCCGTCCGTCGTCCTGGCACTGATCGCGATCGCTGTGTGCGTGGTGGGTGTAGCCGTCGCCGTTCAGCAGCCGCAACGCAGCTATTGCTTCTACGCGGCGGCGGTGATCGGCGCGGTCGCAGTGCTCGCCTTCCTCGCCGAATGGCTTCGCCGTCGCAGCACGGAAATCGTGGTGACCAATCGGCGCGTGATCTACAAGCGCGGCCTGCTCTCGCGCTACACGGTCGAGATGAACGTTGCCCGTATCGAAACCGTCGATGTCATGCAAGGCATCGGCGGGCGCATCTTCAACTACGGCACCCTGCTGATCCGCGGCACCGGCGCCGGCATCGAACCGTTGCGCAGCGTCGGCGCGCCGATCCGGCTGCGCAACGCCATCGTGCTGGGATAACGCCTCAACCGAACAGCAGCTCGATATCGGCCTCCGTCATCGCCAGCGTGCCACTCCGCTCCGCCTCCAGTATGCCGGCCACCAGCGCCCGCTTGCGCGCCTTCAGTAGCTCCATCTTCTGCTCGATCGTATCGGTCGTGACCAGCCGGTACACGAACACGGGCTTGTCCTGGCCGATGCGATGGGCGCGATCGGTCGCCTGGTTCTCAACCGACGGATTCCACCACGGGTCGTAATGGATCACCGTGTCCGCGGCAGTCAGGTTAAGCCCGGTGCCGCCCGCCTTCAGGCTCAGCAGGAACACCGGCACCTCACCGGACTGGAAGCGGCGGATCGGGGTCTGGCGATCCACCGTATCGCCGGTCAGCAGCGCGAAGGAAATGTCGGCCGCGTCCAGCCGCGGAATGATCAGCGACAGCATCGAGGTGAACTGCGAGAACAGCAGCACGCGCCGCCCTTCTTCCAGCAGCGTGGTCAGCAGTTCCATCAGCCGCTCCAGCTTGGCGGAGCCCGCCTTCGCCCGCCGCGTCGCCGGCATTTTCAGCAGCCGGGGATCGCAGCACGCCTGGCGCATCTTCAGCAGCGCGTCGAGAATGATGATTCCCGAACGGGCCAGCCCACGCTCGGCGATCGCCTGGCGCACCCTGGCATGCATCGCCAGCCGGATGCTGTCATAGATCGCGCGCTGCGCCGCCTCCAGCTCGATGGGTTCGAGCATCTCGGTCTTCGGCGGAAGGTCGGGTGCAACATCTTCCTTCGTCCGCCGCAACAGGAACGGGCGCACCCGCTTTGCCAGCACAACGCGGCGGGTCTCGTCGCCGTGCTTTTCGATCGGCACGCGGTAGCGCTTGCGGAACGACTTCGCCGATCCCAAAAAGCCTGGCGAGAGGAAATTGAACAGCGACCACAACTCGCCCAGATGGTTCTCCAGCGGCGTGCCCGACAGGCACAGCCGCTGACGCGCCTTCAGGCTGCAGGCCAGCCTCGTCGTTTCCGCCAGCGGATTCTTGATCGTCTGCGCCTCGTCCAGCACAACAACGTGCCACTCCTGTGCCGTCAGGATCGTTTCGTCACGGCTGATAAGCTTGTAGCTGGTTATCACCACGTCATGCTCGCCGATCCCGGCGAAATGCTGCTTGCGCTCCGGCCCGTGCAGCACCAGCACGCGCAATGCGGGGGCGAAGCGTTCCGCCTCCAGTGCCCAGTTCGCCACCAGGCTGGTCGGGCACACGATCAGCGCCGGACGATCGAGCCGCCCTTCCGCTTTCTCGATGCTCAGATGAGCCAGGGTCTGCACCGTCTTACCCAGCCCCATGTCGTCGGCCAGAACCCCACTCATTCCCGCGCCAGCCAGGAATTGCAGCCAGTTGAGCCCCTGCGCCTGGTACGGCCGCAGCGCGCCGCGGAACTCCGCGGGTAAGCAGGCGCTGGGGATGGATCCGCCCGCCTCTCGAAGCTGCCGGCCCAGCGTGCGCAGGATTTCGCCGCCCTGCCACACCAGATCCGGCACCGCGGATTCCAGCGCCGCAAGATCGGCCGCGTCCAACCGCGAGAACCCGACGCGATCGCCGTCCGCTTCGATCCCGCCGCCGCCGAACAGGTCCGACAAGGCGAGCAGCATGGTGCGGATGCGACCGAGCGGAATCGACAGCAGCCGCCCGTCCGGTAGCGGCAGCACGAACGGCGCATCGTCGGGCGCGCCCTCAAGCATCCCAACCAGGTCGGTGCCCTGCGTGGCCGCGATCATCCGCACCAGTCCGGGCACCAGGTCCAGCCGCTCGCCCTCCACCACGACGCCGAGATGCAGCTCCAGCCAATCGATGCCGGAGCCTTCTTCCAGCTCGGCCGTGACATCGCCGGTGGCTTCCAGCACGCGTACCGGGAAATCGGGATCGATGGCGATCTCCCAGCCGTCGCGGCGCAGCCGGGGAACATCCTCGATCATGATGCGCAGCCAGGCCGAGCCGTCATCATCGGCCAGCACAAAATCGTCCGGGTTCGGCAGCCTGAAAACGTACGGAAACATGTCGCCGAGACGGCGGAACCCGCTCTCCGTCAGCGCCTCGGCGGCCTCGGATTCCACCCCATCGGCGCGGGCCACCCGATAGAACCGGCCGCCGGCGCCGATCACCTCCACCTTCTGGCGAAATCCGACGCTCACCGGACCATAGCGGAACGACAGGCGCGCTAGCGCCGGAGGCGTGACCCGCATCACCGCCGATTGACTGATCGCCGTCGCCACGCCCTGGCCCGAGCCGGCCATCAGCCGCAGGCACGGAACCGGCGCCGCCTCGATCAGCTCGGGGGGTGGCATTTCCGCTGGCATCGGGATCGCCGCATCGCCAAAGCGGCGCAAAAGCTCTCCCCGCACCTGGTTCGCCTGCAATGCCGGTATCGGCGGCGCAGCCAGCAGCGGGCCGACGACCGCCTGCGGAATATCGAACGTGATCGGCCCCATCTGACCGCTGTCCGGCTCTATGTACCAGGGCGCCGGAATGCGGATCGGCCGTGCCTGCCCGTCGAGCTCGATCGTCAGCCCCTGGCTGCCGTCGTCGTCGTGAATGCGCCAGTCCAAACGGCCTGCGCGCGCCGATCCTTCTGAGAGAACCGCACCCTTGCTGTCCAGCCATCGCGCCCGGCCCGTCTCCAGGACACGCCGCAGGGTCTCCGGCGGGTCATCCTCGGGCGACGGAGCATTGTTCCGGCGATTGTACAGTCGGTTGAGAATGATACGATCCGCCGCATCCGCGTACGGTGGCATTTGCAGAACCGACCACCGGTCCGCGCTCAGTGGCCGCGCGCTGCCGGTGTCGCCGGTCTTGCGGAGATTCGCGGAGTACGGCTGGATTTCCAGCAGATCGATGCCGCGCGCGACCGCGCTGGCACTCAGCACATAGACAACCTGCTGGCGCTGGCCGGCCGGCTGCGGCGTCGCGGGGGGCGTCAGTCGGTTCAGCTCGTTCAGCCAGCGCCCCAGCTCCAGCGGCATGGGCGGATCGGCACTCACCGCACGACCGGGCGAAGCTACCGTCGATACGGCCACGAGCGCCGTTCCGTTCGCCTGAGCCTTGCGCCGCGCCGCTATCAGCGCGGCCGCAATATGCTTGCAGTTGAACCCGACGGGGCACGTGCAGGTGCCCCGGATCTCCAGCCCCGACCCGTCGCGCCTGCGCAACACGACATGCTGCCTATACGGGCGCCGGGTGCTGCCCTGCGTCTCCGCCTCGACGACGCTGCCGTCTTCGCTGATGGTCAGTTGCCGCACCCGGCCGGCTGCGACGTAGTCGCCCCCATTATGGAAAGCGCTACGCCCGGTTGCCCGGATAACCTCGTCGTCAGTCAGGGAGGGCTGCTGCCGCCCCACGGGGACAAGCATGTTCATGTCCCCAGACTAACCCCCGCCCCGAGTCGCGGAAGAACCTCCCGGGTGCAGCGCAAGCGGGTGACGCAGGAAAGGCCAGCGGCTCCGCCCGTGTGCCGTCGTTTACCGAACGGAGGGCCCCCGTTGGCCGAACTCAACAACCTCTCGGTATCCTGGCCCCGGGCGCGTCCTTCCACTCGCGGGAAAAGACTGCACCAGTCCGCGCTCGCTCGCTCTTATACCCGACCGCGTTGAGCATGACCTATGCTTCGTCATTCCCGCGTGCTTCGTCATTCCCGCGAAAGCGGTAATCCAGCCACACCGCCGAACTTCCGCAGGCCCTCGCCGGGATGCCGGGCTTTCGTCGACATGACGGCCCAAAAGTCTTCGTCCGCGCGGTCTCCTGTTAATGAGCCAGGAACACTGGCCGATCCGCCGTCTTGATCAGATCTCGCGTGGTGCTGCCGAAGAATGCTTCGGCTACGGGCGAATGACTATAGGCCCCGATGATGATGATACCGGCATCGATGTTCGCCGCCTCGTGCAATAAACGGCAGCCGACACCGCGTCGATCCGGTTCCACGGTCACCCTTTCCGCTCGCACGCCATGACACGCCAGATATTCGAGTAGCTCTTTGTCGCGTACCGGTCCCGCCGGTTCGGTTTTGCCAATCGTGAGCAGGACGACGCGGTGCATGCGTGAAAGCAGGGGAAGCGCCGCGGTCAGGGCGTGACTGGCCCCGGGTGAGCCATTCCATCCGAACAGCACGTCCTGCCGAAGCGGCTTCGACCAGTCGGGCGGTGTCAGCAGCACCGGCCGCCCAGCCTCGAAGAGGGCAGCCTGGAGCTGGACCATGCGTCGTTCATTGTCGGTACCGTTGGCTCGCGAAAGAACTATCAGGTCGCAGAACCGCCCGAGATCAGCGATGGCCAACTCGGGCGCGCCGACGCATTGCCGCCAGCAGATGGAAACGTTCTCTGCAAGAGAGTCCTCCGATGGTACCAGCCCGTTCCGCTCCGCCCAGGTGTTGAACGCTGCTCGTGCGGCATCTCGTGTGGCACTCACCAGTTGTGGGAGGTTTTCTTTGTGCGCGTAGATCCATCCGACGGTCTTGTCCTCATATCCTGTTTCTCCGACAGTTTCTGGGTCGACTTCCGTATAGAGGATTTCGACATGCGAACGCAGGATGCGTCCGACGGCAAGCGCCAAATCGAGGGTATTTGTCCGATCGAGTTTGCCAGTGATTGGGACGAGAATCTTGCCGATCGCCATCCTCGTGCTCCGCTTTTATCCCATCACGTCGAGCGATTCAGAATTCCACATTGGCCTTGAACCCGAACACCGCCGCGTTCGGGATGTTCGATTGAGCGTTTGGCCAAATCACGTATTGGAATTCCGGTCGGAAATCCACACCACGATACACATGGATGTTGTAGTTGGCTTCCAGGATCATTTCATGCATCTGCACACCGGTCGCGGCGTTGCTAATCGGGATGCCCAACTCCGCCTGCTCCGCCTGCACCTTGCCAAGAGCGTCGCTCATTGCGATGTAGGCGAACAGCAACCCCACCGTATCCTGCGGCCGCGCCCGCCAGAAACCACGATCCAGCAGACCCGCGAAGTATTCCTGGGCATAAGGTGAATTCTCCGGATTGTTGAGGGTGACTCCGCCGAGCGCGATGACACCATCCTCATCGCCCTTGCCATTCCGCACCAGCATCTGATCCGCCAATAACCAGAACTGCGTATTGCCTTTGTGACTTGAGGTCGACACTCCGGAGCTCGCCGGCAGAGCGCTGGAAAAGCTCTGGAACGTGGAGGAGTCATAGCCGAAACCCACGACGTAATGGCCTGGCAAGTGATCCGTGCCCAGCTTAGGCTCGTAAGCGAGTTGGATCGGGACATACACGCCGTCTTCCTGTGGCACCTCGAATTCCAGTCCGGTGCGATCCACGTCGCTGTACAGCCCCTTGTTCACCTCATATGCGCCAACCTCGATATAGGTTTCCGGCGTAGGCCGCACGAGAATCCGGCCACCCCACACCGCATCGGGAAAGGCGCTATGACCGATATCGCCGCCTGGCAGTGCTTTCGGGTCACCGCACAGCGCGTTGTTCATGTAGTTGCAGTACAGCGATGAGCTGGCAAAGTCATTCTCAACGTTCATCCAGCCCGCCGCGATGTCCAGCCTGCCGTCAACCAGCTTCTCCTCGGCATAAGCCGAGACAAGGTGCACCGCCACGTTTCCGCCGGCGCCAAAAATCTCCTGGACCGGCGAAACGTTGTCGCCGAAAAGGTGGCTGTCATTGGCGCCTGAGCGGTTCACGACGATTATATGCGTGGAAAGGCCCGCGACCCCGGCCAGGCGCTGCCAATCTATATCGGTGGACAAGGCAACCTGATTTGCGGAAGTCGCGCCCTGCTGCGTGCCACCGGTGACATTGCCAGCGAATTCAGCGGTCGCATTGAGTTGCACGTAGACGCCGTGATCCTCGAGATAGGTACGGACGCCCCCGAGATCACCCAGCAGGTGCTCGACTTGTGGCGCTACGTAAGCTGGCGCCTCAGATTTAACAGGCAGCATCACAGCTTGTGATCCCGCGCCATTGGCGATCCCGCTGACGGGCGACTGGGCCAGCGCGGACAATGCGCCGGCCGGACAGATCAGCAACGCCAGAGTAACAACGCGCCTCACGGCGTGTTCGCCCTGCCGGACGGCACGAGCGTGGGTCCAGCCTCGAGCGCCGCCTCGATTTGCTCAAGACTGCGTCCCTTCGTTTCTGGCACCATCAGGGTGACGAATACCAGCGCCGCCAGGGTCAGCACGGCGTAGACCAGGAATGCACCACCACTGCCGACCGCGCCAACCAGATTGAGGAAGGTCGCCGAGACGATCAGGTTGAAACTCCAGTTGGCAACCGTGGCGAGGCTCATCGCCCTGCCGCGCAGCGCCAGAGGGAATATCTCCGCGATCAACAGCCAGAATATCGGGCCCAGTCCGACCGCGAAGAAGCCGACAAAGGCAGCCACCGACACTACCGCGACCCAGGCAGGTGCGCCCGACCCACCGGCATAAAACGCGCCGCACAACACGAACAGCGTCACGGCCATGCCGCCGAGGCTCCAGTAGAGTAGCTGCTTGCGGCCAAGCCAGTCGATCAGGCGGATCGATACGATTGTCATGATCACGTTGACCGCGCCAACCCCGGCCGTCGCCAGAATGGAGGTTGCTGCGGACGGCAAGCCCGCGGACTGGAAGATCGTTGGTGCAAAGTAAATCACCGTGTTGATTCCGGTGATTTGCTGAAACATCGCAAGTCCGATCCCAATGATGAGAGGTCGTCGAAGACGTGGCGAAAGCAGCTCCGACGCACTTGCGAGTTGGCGACCTTCGCGCGCGAGATCTGTCCGCAGAGTGCTCACCTCATGTGATATATCCGCAGTGCCGCGAAGCTGCTTCAACACCATCTCGGCGTCCTGTAGCCGGCCGTGACCCGCAAGCCAGCGAGGACTCTCCGGAAGGGCCAGCATCCCCGCGGCTAGGATAATGCCAGGCAGCGCCCCGAGTGCGAGCATCCAGCGCCATCCCTCGGATGCACCAGCAAGTGCGAAACCAACCAGGTAAGACACCAGGATTCCACCGGTGATGCAGAGTTGGTTCAGCGATACGATCGCGCCGCGGTGTCGCGCCGGCGAAATTTCAGCCAGGTAGAGCGGCGTCAGCATCGATGTCACGCCGATCGCGAGCCCGACGAGGAAGCGGCCGACCAACAGGATGGTGACGTCCTGCGCGATGGCGGAGATCACCGCGCCGGCGATGAACAGCAACCCTGCGCCGAGGATAACGCGGCGGCGGCCAAAGCGATCCGCGAGGTACCCGGCCACCGCCGCACCGATCGCAGCGCCAGCCAGCGCAATCGCGACGACCACCCCCTGAAAGGTCGGAGAGAGCGACATCACTTGCCGGATGAAAAGCAGCGCACTGGAAATGACGCCGGTATCGTAACCAAACAGCAAGCCACCCAGCGCGGCCACCGCCGCGATCAGGTACAAGGACATTCCAAATTCCCCGTTCGCAAGGTTTCGAGTGGCTGAGCACACCCGAATCCGACAGCCGCCGCAATGCCTACGTGTATAAGCGCCTCAGGGTAGCGGGTTCCAAGGGCGAGCCCTTGGCGGGGTGCGGGGCAGCGCCCCGCGCTTGCTGTCGCTTCACCCGACCGCCCCCTCCGGCGTGATCACCTGCGCAGCACGCGCCGCATCACATTCAGGGCTTCTTCGACCTGCGCGGCATCGATATCAAGATGCAGGCAGGCGCGCCCCCGATGCGAACCGGAGGTCGATACCAACACACCCTCCGGCCGCAACCGAGCGGCGAACTCCGCGGCGGTCAGACCGGCGCCGCTGGTCTCGAAAAATATGAGATTGGTTTCCGGCGTCTCGACCGTAATGCCCGGAAGCTGCGCCATGCCGCGCGCCAGCGCGCGCGCATTGGCGTGATCCTGAGCCAGCCCCTCGACATTATGGTCCAGTGCATAGAGGCACGCGGCGGCACAGACACCACCCTGTCGCATCGCTCCGCCCAGCCGCTGCTTCCAACGCCACGCGTCGCCGATGAACTCCGGCGAGCCGCACAGTACAGCCCCCAGCGGTGCGCCAAGGCCTTTGCTGAAATCCAGCCACACGCTGTCATAGCCTTCGGTCAGCTCCGCCGCCGGTACGCCCAGTGCAACGGCGGCGTTCAGCAGGCGCGCGCCATCCATGTGCGTCGCCATGCCGTGCGAATGCGCGCATTCGGCAACCGCGCGAAGCTGTGCCGCCGGCCAGCATGATCCCCCACCGCGATTGGCGGTCTGTTCCACCTCCACCAACCGCTGCGGCGGCGAATAACGGCTCGGGTGGCGGATTGCCGCTTCCAGTGTCTCGACGGTGAACTGCCCGCGCTCGCCGGTCAGCCCGTTTACCATCACCCCGGCAATCGCGCTCTGCGCGCCGCCCTCGCTGGACAGGATATGCGCGGATTCGTGCGCCAACACTTCGTCCCCAGCCCGGCAATGGGTGGCCAGCGCCACCTGATTGCACATGGTGCCGGAGGGCAGGAACATCGCGGCTTCCTTGCCCAGCAGCTCCGCCACGCGGTCGCACAGCGCCCAGACGGTCGGGTCGGATCCCGCCTGCTCGTCGCCGACCTCCGCGGACGCCATCGCCTCCTTCATGCCGCGCGACGGCTTGGTCTGCGTATCGGACGACAGATTGACCCGCACGGGAATCGAGAAATCGAACCGCTGTGGCTCGTAGGTCATCGGCGTACTCCGGCTGCGCAAACGCGCGCCGTGGTAGCATCAAAACCGCCGCCGCCAAAACGCCGATCGGGCGCGGGCGGCGATCAGTTCCGGTCCGCCGATCGCCCTGCCGCCGGGACTGTTCGCGCCTCGTACCCCTTCCACCGGTAGATCGCGGCCGAACCGGCCCACACCAGCACGAACATGGCGATGGCCAGGAACCCGAGCGTGCCCATCTGATCGTTCAGCCCGGCAACCAGCGGCCATATGCCGCCCTCCAGCCTGAGCTGGCCGCCGATCAGCCCGAGCACCTCCACCCCGCCGATCACCAGCGCCACAGCGACCGACGCCGCCGTAATCGTCAGGTTGTACCAAAGCCGCCGAAGCGGACGCTCGAACGCCCAGGAATAGGCGCCGAGCATCAGCACGCCGTCCAGCGTATCGACGAGGCTCATTCCGGCGGTGAACAACGCGGGAAACACCAGCACGTGCCACGGAGACAGGCCCTGTACCGCCTGGGTCGCCGCGATGCCCAGCAAGCCCACCTCGGTCGCGGTGTCGAAGCCCAGCCCGAACAGGAACCCGACCGGATACATGTGCCAGCTTCGGTTCACCGAACGGAACAACGGCCGCAGCAGGCGAGCGAGCACTCCGCCGCCACTCAGCAGCGTATCGAGCGCGGCATCGTCCACCCGGCCGCCCCGCGCGACCTGACGGAACCCGCGCCACACACCCCGCAGGATCATCAGGTTCGCCAGCGCCATCAACAGCAGGAACCCGGCCGACACGATCGTTCCGATCAGGCCGCCGATTGCCTGGACGCCCTGCAGCCGGCCTTGCATCGCGCCGGCGGCCGCGGCGATCGCGATCGACGCCAGCACCACCACGGTGGAATGCCCCAGCGAGAAAAAGAATCCGACGCCGATCGGCCGCTTGCCGTCCTGCATCAGCTTGCGCACGACATTGTCGATGGCGGCGATGTGGTCGGCATCCACGGCGTGCCGCAGCCCGAACACCCAGGCGAGCAGCGCCAGGCCGAGCAATGCCGGGCGCGTCGCAAACGCCGCCCACGCCCACATCCAGGCAGCGGCATTCGCCGCGATCAGCGATACACCGAGCAGGCGCAGCCGCGATTGATGCTTCATGCCGCCGCCGCTACGGCCCCGGCCTGCCGCGCGATCAGCCAGCGATACCAGTCCTGCATGCCCTCTCCACTCTCGGCCGACAGGCGCACGATCTCGATGCGCGGATTGACTTCCCGCGCCGCGGCTATACAGCGCTCCATGTCGAAACGGACATGCGGCAGCAGATCGATCTTGTTGATCAGCAGCAAGTCGCCGACCCGGAACATATGTGGATATTTCAGCGGCTTGTCGTCGCCTTCGGTGACCGACACCACCACCACGCGCGCCTGTTCGCCCAGGTCGAACAGCGCCGGACAGACCAGGTTGCCCACATTCTCGATCAGCAGCACGGAGCCGCGCGGCGGCGCCAGCCGCTCCATGCCGTGCGCCACCATATGCGCATCCAGATGGCATCCGGTGCCGGTGTTGATCTGCACCGCGGCCGCACCCGCCGCGCGGATACGCTCCGCGTCCGCCGACGTCGCCTGGTCGCCTTCAAGCACGCTGATCGGCACGCCACCACCCCACTCGCGGATGGTCCGCTCCAGGATCGTCGTCTTGCCCGCCCCCGGCGAGCTCATCAGATTCAGCGCCAGCACCTCGCGCCCGGCAAACCAGCCGCGGTTGCGTTCCGCGAACAACTGGTTCTTTGCCAGCAGGTCCTGCTCCAGCGATACGGTCCGGCCGTGTACCGGCGACTCACTATGGTGGTGATGGTGCTCCTCATGCGCGTGCTCATGCCCGCCATGCGCCACCGCTCCGTCGATCGTCATCTCGTCCGAGCCGCAACCGCATGTCGTGCACATCAGACGATCTCCATCTCTTTCACCCGCAACTCCTCTCCCGAAACGAGCCGGAGAGAGCCGCCGCAATCGCAGCGCCCGTACGGCATCGTCAGCGCGACGGTGCTCCCGCACGCATCACACGCCCCGCGGCCCGGTGTTTCAAGTATCTCCAGTTCCGCGCCTTCCACCGAGGTGCCCTGCGAGCACACATCGAAACAGAAGCGCAGCGCATCCGGCAGCACCGCGACCAGTTGCCCCACCTCCACGCGCACCCGCAGCACGCGCGCGCCGGCTGCCCGTTCCGCACACGCATCCACGACTGCCGTGGCGATGCTCAGCTCGTGCATCTCAGCAGATCCGCGGCAATTGCTCGCCCACCAGGATATCGACAATCCGCTCGCCGCCAAACGTGGTGTCCATCACCACCATTCCGACCGGTTCGCGCGTGATCTCGCCGATAATGGCTGCATCCTCGCCCGCCGTATGATCCCGCATCGCGGCCAGCACGCGGTCCGCGTGCGTCGCCGGTACCACTGCGACCAGCTTGCCCTCGTTGGCCAGGTACAACGGATCGAGGCCCAGGATTTCGCACGCCCCACGCACGGTTTCACCCACCGGCACGTCACGCTCATGGATGCGGATGCCGACATTGGAGCTTTGAGCGAATTCGTTCAGCACGGTGGCAATCCCGCCCCGCGTCGCATCGCGCAGGCAGCGGAGGCCCGGGCAGGCAGCCAGCATGGCGGCGACCAGCCCGTGCAGCGGCTGACAGTCGCTCTCCACCTCCGCTTCAAGCGCGAGCTGATTGCGCGCAATCAGGATCGCCACGCCATGCTGGCCCAGCGCGCCATTGACGATCACCACGTCGCCCGGACGTGCATTGCCGGCCGACAGCGCCACGCCTTCGGGGATCACCCCGAGTCCGGCGGTGTTGATGAACAGCTTGTCCGCCGCCCCGCGCTCCACCACCTTGGTATCTCCGGTGACTATCGTCACGCCGGCGCGCTCTGCCATCCGTCGCATGCTGGCCGCAACTCGCCGCAAGATCTCCACCGGCAGCCCTTCTTCCAGCACCATCCCACAGGACAGGAACAGTGGCCGTGCCCCGCCTACCGCCAGGTCGTTCACCGTACCCGCTACCGCCAGCGCGCCGATGTCCGCACCGGGAAAGAACAGCGGATCGACCACGTAGCTGTCGGTGGTGAACGCCAGCCTGTCGCCCAGCCCTGTCAGCTCCGCCAGCTTCAGCCGCGCCTGGTCTTCCAGCGCATCGGGCCGCGTGTTGCCGAACGCGCCCAGGAACACATCCTCGATCAACCCGTGCATCGCCTTCCCGCCGCTGCCATGCGACAGGTTGATATGCGTGTCGCGCACCCGTACGCTCATGCCGGCACGGGCTCGGCGGCCGCGGTACGGCGGCCATAGCTGTAGTACGCCGCGCAGGCCCCCTCGCTCGACACCATCAGCGAGCCCAGCGGCATCTCCGGCGTGCACGCGGTCCCGAACACCTTGCACTGGTGCGGCTTGATGACCCCCTTCAGCACCTCGCCACACTGGCAAGACCGCGGATCGGCGATCCTGACATTCGGCACCGCGAATTTCCGCTCCGCATCGAAATCGGCATAGGCCGCGCGCACCCGCACGCCGGAATGGTCGATCGACCCCAGGCCGCGCCATTCGAAGAACTCGCGCAGCTCGAATACCTCCTGGATGGCTGCCAGCGCGCGCGCATTGCCGTTCGCCGGTACCACGCGGCCGTACTGGTTCTCCACCTCGCAGCGGCCTTCAGCCAGTTGCTTCAGCACCATGTATGTCGCGTGCAGCACATCCAGCGGCTCGAACCCGGCGATGGCGATCGGCTGCCGATAATGCCGAGCAATGAAACCATAAGGCTGCGTCCCGATCACCATGCTGACATGGCCCGGCCCCAGAAACCCGTCCAGCCGCAAATCCGGCGAATCCAGAATGGCCTTGATCGTCGGGATGATGGTGATGTGGTTGCAGAATAGCGAAAAATTCCGCACGCCCTGCTTGCGCGCCTGGATCAGCGTCATCGCCGTGCTCGGCATCGTGGTTTCGAACCCGAGCCCAAAGAAGATCACCTCCCGATCCGAATTCTTGCGCGCGAGCGCCAGCGCATCCAGCGGCGAATAGACCATCCGCACGTCAGCGCCTTCCGCCTTCGCCTTCAGCAGGCTCTTGCGCGATCCGGGCACGCGCATCGCATCGCCGAACGTGGTGAAGATCACCTCCTTGCGCTCCGCCAGAGCCACGCAGTCATCGACACGTCCCATCGGCAGCACGCAGACCGGACAGCCGGGCCCGTGCACGAACTCCACCTCCTCCGGCAGCATCTGCTGGATGCCGTAGCGAAAAATCGTGTGCGTGTGGCCGCCGCACACTTCCATGATCTGCAACGGTCGCCGGCGAGTTGCCGGAATGCGCGGCAGCAGATGCCGGATCTGCTCCACCAGCGCCCGCGCCTTGGCCGGGTCGCGGAACTCATCCACATATTTCACGGCCGCGTCTCCGCCAGCCTGCCGCGATCTTCCGCCAGCAGCGTGTGCACCAGGTCCCACAGGATGTGATAAATGGTCAGGTGGGTTTCCTGAATCCGATGGATACTGTCGCTCGGTACCACCAGGCAGTGATCCACCTCGGCGCTGCGCGCCATCTTGCCACCGTCGTGCCCGGACAGCCCGATCGTTACCACGCCAAGCCGCTTCGCCGTGGCGAACGCCGACAATATGTTTTCCGAACTGCCGCTGGTGGAAAACCCGATCACGCCGTCACCCGCCCGCGCCAGCGCTATCAACTGGCGCAGGAAGATGTGGCCGAACCCGATATCGTTGCCGACCGCCGTGACCATTGCCATGTCGCAGGCCAGGTTCACCGCCGTCAGCGCCGGTCGCCCGGCGGTGACCGGGTGCACGAACTCCACCGCGAAATGCGAGGCGTCGCAGCTCGACCCGCCATTTCCCATGCTGAACATGCGCCCATTGCCGCGGTACACGCCCGCAATCGCCTCCGCCACCGCGACCACCGCTTCGCTGTGGTCAGCGAAAAACCGCTGCTTCACAGCCGCGCTATCCGCCGCCTTTTGCCGCGTGGACTCCAGCAACGCGGCGTGCATCGCCGTCGGGTCCTGCCGCCCGCCATGCAGGAACGGATACAGCTCCTTCAGCGGCTGCTGATCGGACATACCACCTCTCCTAAGCAGAGGGTTCGGGGCGCATCGCCTCCAGTTCCGCCTGCATCTCTCCCAGCTCTTGCAGCAGCGCCAGCGTCTGCGCTGCCTCGTCTGCATCGATCCGACTCATCGCGAACCCGACATGCACCAGCACCCATTCCCCGATGCACGCGTCTGCCGGCTTGTCGTCCATGATGAAACTGATATTCACTGGCCGGCGCACGCCGCTGACCTCCACCATAGCCAGCGCGTCGGCAGGATCGATGATGGCGATGATCCGACCGGGAATCCCCAGGCACATGGTGATCAACCTCCTTCATCGCCGGACAGCATCCGCGCGGCGGCAATTGCCGCCTGACCGAGTGCCAGTCCACCATCATTCGCCGGAACCACCCGATGCGTCAGCACCTGATGCCCCTGTGCAGTCAGTCGCTGCACGACCTGTTCCAGCAACAGCCGGTTCTGGAACACGCCACCGGACAGAGCGATGGGTGCGCCGATGCCGAGCGCTTGCATAATACCAGACCGTGTCGAGGGTGACGTATGTTCGTCATTGCCGCGAAAGCGGGAATCCACGCAGTCCCCCGGAATATCGTGGGCTCTCGCATGGGTGCCCGCTTTCGCGGGCATGACGGGTCTAGAGTCTTCGTCCGCGCGCGTTGGTATAAGTCGCGCGATGCCGGCCGCCAGCCCGGCATGAAATCGCGCGGCGATCGCGCCAGCCGGCACGCCCGCCGCAAGATCATCCAGCAGCGCCGGCCAGAGCGGCGCCGGGTCCAGGTGCATCAGCTCCCCGGATTCCGTAATGCCGAACGGGTACGGTTCGACGTCGCCCGCCTCTGCCGCCGCTTCCAGCATCATCGCCGCCTGTCCTTCATACAGCGCACGATCCCGGCACAATCCCACTGCAGCAGCCACCGCATCGAACAGACGCCCGCAGGAACTGGTCAGCGGCGTGTTTACGCCCCGCTCGATCATCGAGCGCAGCGCCGCGATCGGCTTGCCGAGCAAATACCGTCCGAAATCACTCGCCCCATGTGCCGCGACAAACCAATCCCACCCGACATACGCATGAATCTGCGCGAACGCATTGCGCCATGGTTCGCGGATCGCCTGCGCGCCGCCCGGCATCGGCACCGGCCGCAGGCACGCCATCCGGCGACACCCACGATAATCCCCGAGCAGGACCTCGCCGCCCCAGATGGTGCCATCTTCGCCCCAACCCAGCCCGTCCAGCACGATACCCAGCACCGGCCCGGCGTTCAGCCCCACAGCGTTTTCCACTATGCAGGCAGCGAGATGGGCGTGATGGTGCTGTACCCCAATCACCGGCAACGCATCTCGCCTGGCCAGCTCTGCGCCGAGCTTGCTGGACAGATAGTCCGGATGGCGATCCACCGTGATCGCCCGCGGCGCATGCGCGAACAGCGCCGAATATTGACCGATGGAGCGCCGATAATCCGCGAAGGCCGGCGCATTCTCCAGATCGCCCATGTGATGCGACAATATGGCCTGGCCGTCGCGCAGCAGGCAGAACGTGTTCTTCAGTTCTCCGCCCATCGCCAGCACTGGCGGAGCTTCACCGAAACCCTCGGGCAACGGGATCGGAGCCGGCGCACAGCCGCGTGCCCGCCGCAGCACACGCGCGCTGCCGCCGATGACACGCACCACCGAATCATCCACCCGCCGCGCTATATCACGGTCATGCAGCAGGAAATGCGTGGTGATGCCGGACAATCGCTGCAATGCCTCTTCGTTGCCGATGCATTGAGGTTCGTCGGACAAATTGCCGCTGGTCATCACCAACGGCCGGTCGATCCCGTCCAGCAGAAGATGATGCAACGGCGTCGCCGGCAGCATGAATCCCAGCGTCGCCAGACCGGGCGCCACGCCCGGCAACATGACCGCCGACCGCGCCTGCATCAACACGATCGGTGCAGCCGGACTTTGCAGCGCCGCCGCGTCCTCGTCCGTCACCGTCACGTAGTGCTGGATCACGCACAGATCGCGCGCCATCAATGCGAACGGCTTGGCATCGCGCCGCTTGGCCTGCCGCAGCCGTTCCACCGCCACCTGGTTCGTCGCGTCACAGGCGAGATGGAACCCGCCGAGTCCCTTCACCGCGAGAATCTCTCCCGCCAGCATCAGGTCCTGCGCTGCACTCAACGGGTCAGACGACGCGAGACTAAGGGCCGTCTGCAACCACACGCGAGGCCCGCACGCCGGGCAGGCGACCGGTTGCGCATGGAACCGCCGGTCGGCCGGATCGACATATTCCGCTGCGCAATCTGCGCACATGCGGAACGCCCGCATGGTCGTGCTGGCCCGGTCGTACGGAATCGTCTCGATGATCGACAGCCGCGGCCCGCACTGCGTGCAGTTGGCGAACGGATACCGAAAGCGCCGCGCGTCCCGGTCGAATATCTCCTGCCGGCACGCCGCGCAGGTGGCTGCGTCCGGCACCACGCCGGTCCGCACCTCGCCTGCCTGGCTCTCAACAATCCGGAACTCGCCGGCCTCCATGTCGACCGCAGCCGGCGCACGTTCGATTGTGTCGATCCGCGCCAGCGGCGGAGGGGCGCGCCGCAACTCGGTAACAAATGCAGCGATATCGTCCGCCGTGCCGGACACCGCCATGGCGACGCCGGCCCCGTCATTTCCAACCCATCCGCGCAGCCCATGGCGCCGTGCAAGCCGCCACACCGTCGGACGGAACCCGACGCCCTGCACCAGCCCGCGCACGCGGATCAGCTCGGAAAGCTGGGTGCCCGGCACAAGCGGCCTCCGCGGCTCGCTCACATCGGTACCTGATCTTGATGTACCGCGCCACGTCCTTGGCGTTCATCGCGATGACAGCCAGCACCAGCAACCCAAGCCCGATCTTCCACACCGAGTTCATTGCACGCTCCTGTTCTGTACGTCATTGTGCAGGCGGTGGACCAGTCGCTCCACCGCGCTGACCGCCGGATCGATGGCGGCGGCAACCGGCGGACTGAGCCCCATCAACCCGTCTTCTCCGCCCAGCGTCTGCGGCTCGCACGCCACCAGGAACAGCGGTGGCGCCTCACTTCCCATCGCCCGCACCAGCGCCAGGGCGGCAACCGGATCCAGCCCGTGCGGCGATAAGGTCGCCCCGCCTGCCGGCGCGCGCTCCGGCTCGACCTCGATCACCGATACCGTGCCGGGCGCCGCGCCACGCTGCGCCGCGTCCACCAGCACCACCGCGTCGTGCCGGTCCATCAGCGCGTAGACGAGGTCGATGCCCCGGATACCGAAATCCACTGCGGTAACGCCCGGCGGCAGAGACCGGCCGCGCAGGCGCTGCACCACCTCCACGCCGAACGCATCGTCTCCCTCGAAAATATTGCCGATCCCGGCGATCAGGATGCTGCTCATGGCGTCACGCCCAGCTTTTCCACCTCGTCCGGCGCAAAGAAGAAGCGGTGTCCCGGCATTCGCTCCAACCCCAGGTCCCGCCCCGGATCGTCCAGCAGCGTGACCGCCAGGTGCACCCGGTCCTCGAAGTCGCGCTCGATCGCCTCGATCACCGCGACCTTGCCGCGCAACACGATATCCATAATGTCGGCGCGAGCCTGCGGCCGCAGCCGGACGCGATCGCCCACCGAGAACGGCGGTCGCAGCGCGCCATGCATTCGCGCGAAATCATCCGCCCCCAGCCGCTCGGTGCGCTCCAGCAACGCGCGCGCGCGCGCATCCGCCGATGCCATGTCGCGCTTTTCCTCATCGGTCATCGTCAGGATACGCAGACTGAGTATCTCGTCGATTTCAGTTGCATCGAACAGGTCGCCGGGACTTTCGCCGGCAATCTGCGGATAGTCATACAGGATGATCGGTGCCGCCAGCATCATGTCGCGTGCGCCGCTGGCGCCGACCAGCACCGGCCACAGGCCCTCGTTCGTGCAGCCCGCCATTGCGTCCGCCAACGCCGATGGCGGGTCGACCGAAGATACGAACTCCCCCGCCATAACGCCCAACAGAACATGCGTGGAGGCAAAGCCGGAACCCTGCGCCACCGCCCGCCCCGTCCGCGCGTCCGCTGCCAGCGGCGTGAGGTTCTCCACCCGCACCGTCAGTCGCACCGTATCATCCGCAACCCGTTCCGCCGCCACGGTGACCCGTCCCGACAAAACCCTGGCACTGCGCACCAGTTCACCGGCGACACGACCGTCCTTTCCCCGGATCGGTTCGCGCCGGCGCTCCGCCGGAAACTCGAACGGCACATCTGCCCCGCCCGCCAGCAACTCCAGCAACGGCAACGGCGGAATAATGATGTCCTGCTCGGTGGCTTCCTCCCACGCCAGATAGCGCGTGCCATCCACCTCAAGCACGGTAACCGCGCGCGGTGGCTCGCCTGTCTCGATCTCGCGCGTGACGATGCGCAGGAACCGCGGACACACCTCCACCACCGTGTCCGCGTCGCCCTGCAGCAGACATTGCACTTGCGCGACCCAGGGATCGCCGCCGCCGCCGTCCGCGTACTCGCGCGGGAACAGGCCGCCGAACGTCCAGCGCTGCCGGTTCTTCAGCGCCTTCGGCCCGTATGGATAAAGGATATAGCCCTCGTACAGGACCGCCGCGGCCATAGGGGACACAGCGCTGAAATTCACGACCGCGCCTCCATCTCCGTTCCCACGAGCAAGGCGTCGATCGCCTGCTCCCAGCTCGCCAGCCCGTGCTGACGCTTGTAACGATAGAGCCGATCCAGCACGTCCCGCTGCAGGCACAGCCAACCGGCATTCGGATAATAATGCTGCATCATGTCCTGCCACACCCGCACCGGCATGCGGAAGCTCGCGTCCTGAGTCCAGGACACCTGGTCGATCTGCAACCGATCGTCCGCGTCGCGATAGAAGATGGAGCCGCTGAACAGCAGCGACAGCGGCACCTCCCCATCTTCCAGCCCGTGGAAATACTTGGTCGCCGCGATGTTGAAGTCATAGCTGCACGGCACCGGAAGATCGACCGTGCAGTCGGTGACGAAGCCTGGCACCTGCACGCTGGCATACGTCCACAGGAAGCTGCGCAGCGTATCACCCCAGCGCGACGGTACGCCGAACAGGTCCGACAACCGCTCCTGCTCATCAGCTTCGTAGTGGCGCCGCGTGGGTTCGATGCGCACCTGGCAGCGCAGCATCACGTTCTGCACCGGCAACTCCGGCGTTCGGTTGGTGATGTGCACGGCGAACAGCAGCAGCGGAGTCACCGCATGCCGCGCGACGCTCGCCTGCTGCACGGCGAAGTCGAGCTCAATCACGCGCCCAACTCCCGCTGGATGCAGCCGACTGACGCAGCCGCTCGAAAAAACGCGAGATCGCCTCCCACGCCTCGCTGCCGCCGGACAGACCGCGCCAGTGCCGGCGCATGAGCCCGACCAGCGCATAGCAGCGGTCGATCGGCACCTGATAAAAGTCTCGCCGGCCTTCGGTGCGGTCGATCAGCAACGCCTCGATGTCTGGCTCCAGCTTCGTGAGCACGGGATTGCGGCGTACCAGTTCGCCCCAACTCTCCAGCCCCAGCAACGATTCCGTTGCCCCGGCAGGCCCCGGGTACAACGCCACCGGACGGTCCTGCGGCGTGCTGTGGAAGATAAACGCGAGGCCAATGGGAATTTGCAGGCCCTCCCACTCCGCGTCGCTCATCCGCATATTGCTCAGCACCCGGACTTCGGTCGGCAGCCGGCGATAAGACCCGTTTCCCGCCATCCCACCCGAGCACCGCTCGCACGCGCACAGCAGGCGCCGCTCAGCGATATCCACCAGATGCGGATGCTCGTCATCCAACACCGAGCCGCACAACTCGCACCGCGTCACGCTCGGCGGCTGCATGAAGCGCCGGACCTGCCGCACCCAGTTACGCGACGGCGCGACCACCAACATTGGTTCCCCTTCGCGGTTCAGCCCGCCAGTGCCGGCAACGCCTCTCCGCCGACCGGATCGAGCCCTTCGATCACCAGCTCCTCCAGCTCCGGCGCCGCATCCACCACCGCCGCTTCCACCCGGTCCCGCAGCGCCCCCGAATCACCGGGCCCGCGCCGCTGCACCAGAAGCCGCGCCGACGTTCCGTCCACACCGAGCACAGTCACGCGCGTACCGGTACCCGCGAACTCCTGATTCAGCCTCGCCACCGCGCGCGCCACCCGCTCCGCCGGTTCCTCGGGATGCAGCCCGTGCAGCAGCAGCACCGCGCTTACATGCGGGTCATCCGCCAGCCGCGCCAGCAGCGCCGCGCCATCCGGCGTACCGGCGACGATCGCCGCGACCCGCGCCAGCGCCAGTCCGTGCAGGTCCAGCACCACCTGCAGCAGGCTCGCGCCAGCTCGCGCGCCTGCCGGATCGCCGCCGCTGTCCAACGCCGCGATCAGCGCCTCGATCCGCCGCAGCAATTCGTCCGCTTCGTTCATGGCTGCGCGTGCCGCGCCCCAAACATCGGCGAATGCATCGTCTCCACCGTGCGGCCGTTTCCCAGGAACATGTGCACGCCGCACGGCAGGCACGGATCGAAGCTGCGCACGGTGCGCATGATGTCGATGCCCTTGAAATTGTCCGGGCCGTTCTCCTCGAAGATCGGCGTGTTCTGCACCGCGTCCTCGTACGGGCCCGGCGTGCCGTAGATGTCGCGCGGATTGGCGTTCCACGGCGTCGGCGGATACGGATGATAGTTGGCGATCTTGCCGTCACGAATCACCACGTGGTGCGAAAGCACGCCGCGCACCGCTTCATGGAAGCCGCAGCCGATCGCCTCGTCCGGCACCTTGAAATCGGTCCACGTCTTGGTGCGCCCCGCCTGCACCTCGGCGAACGCCTTCTCGAGGAAGTACAGCGCGCAAGCGGCGCAATAGGCTTGGAAATAGGTTCGCGCGCGGTCACGTTCGATCGCGTTGCTCCATTTCGGAATCTTCCACTCGAACTCCGCCTCCGGCTGCAGCGCCGTCTTCGGCAGATAGATCTTCACGCTCTTGCCGGTGGCCTTGACGTAACCGATGTCGACCAAACCGGCCAGCGCCGTTGACCACAGCCGCGCGATCGGTCCGCCGCCGGTATCCAGCGCCAGGTGATCGCCGTGCTTGTGTACCAGCGCGGCGACATCACCCAACAGTAGTTGCTCTTGAAATCGCGCTTCTGCGGCCTGGGCATGGTGGTCTGGTTCCACGGATGGTTCTGATCCACGTCGATTGCCGAGCGGGTCGTTTTTCACGAACCGTCTCGCCGGTTGTTCCCATCCTGGTAGATACGAACTGCCGAGCAGGATGCGGATGCCCAGGTTGATGTCGACCAGGTCGTTGGTCACCAGCTCGCCATCGACGATGACGCCGGGGGTAACGAACATTGCCCGCCCCCAGTTGCCCATGTGCTGATACTGGTAATCGCAGACATCCGGATCCTGAAACGATCCCCAGCAGCCCAGCAGAATTCGCCGCTGGCCCACTTTCTCGTACCCCGGCATCGCCTCATAAAAGAAGTCGAACAGGTCGTCGTGCAGCGGCACCGTCTTCTTCATGAACTCCGCGTAGCGCACCAGGCGCGTCATATAGTCGGTGAAAAGCTGCACCGACGGCACCGTGCCCACTCCGCCCGGATACAGCGTCGAAGGATGCACATGGCGTCCTTCCATCAGGCAGAACATCTCCCGGGTGTACCGGCTCACCAGCAGCGTCTCGCGGTAGAATTCGCCGGTAAACGGATTGAGCGCGGTCATGATGTCGCCGATGGTGCGGTAGCCGTGCTCGGCAGCGTGCGGCGCCGGCGTCTTCTTCGCCTTCTCCCACACGCTCGGATTGGTTTCCTTCACCATCTGCTCGCAGAAATCGACGCCGACCAGATTGTCCTGGAAAATGTTGTGGTCGAACATGTACTCGGCGGCTTCGCCGAGATTGATGATCCATTCCGCCAGCGCCGGTGGGCTGGATGCCATACGCCATGTTCTGCGCGTAGACCGAGCAGGTGGCATGATTGTCGCCGCAGATTCCGCAGATGCGGCTGGTGATGAAATGCGCGTCCCGCGGGTCTTTGCCTTTCATGAAGATGCTGTAGCCGCGGAAGATCGAAGACGTGCTGTGGCATTCCGCGACCTGTGCGGTTTTCGAAATCGATCTTCGTGTAGATCCCAAGGCTCCCGACGATGCGCGTGATCGGGTCCCAGTTCATTTCCACCAGATTGCCCGGCGTCCGCCCCGCGCTGGTCCCGGCCCGTGGATCGACGTCGCGCACGATATCAGCCATTCCGGTCACTCCCGTTGCAGGTGCGTTATTGCGGCTGGTAGCCCGGTGGTCAGCTCCGGCCTGTTGTGCCGCCACTTGGGTTCCTTGTTCAGCGTGTGATTGGTGATCTTGCGCAGGTTGCGGATCAGCACGCCGTACGACCGGATCAGCCCGGAGGAAAACACCGCCCCCGGCGGCTCATCCATGAACGGCATGAACTTGTCGGGAAAACCCGGCATGGTGCAGCCGATGCAAATACCCCCGACGTTCGGGCAGCCGCCCATGCCCGAAATCCAGCCGCGTTTCGGCACGTTGCATTGCACCACCGGACCCCAGCAGCCGATCTTCACCAGGCACTTCGGCGAGCCGTACTCCTTCGCGAAATCCGCCTGCTCGTAATACGCGGCACGGTCGCAGCCATTGTGAACCGTATTGCTGAACAGCCATTTCGGCCGCAGCGCCTGATCCAGCGGGATCATCGGCGCCAGTCCCGCCAGTTGCCGCAAAAGATAAAGCAGCGTCTCCATGAAATTGTCCGGCTGCACCGGGCAGCCCGGGCACGTTCACGATCGGCAGCCCCGCCTTGGATCGCCAGTCCCAGCCCGAGATAATCCGCCAGCCCCATGCAACCGGTTGGGTTGCCCTCCATCGCGTGAATGCCGCCATACGTCGCACAGGTGCCGGCACCCACAACCGCAAGTGCTTTCGGTGCAAGCCGATCGATCCATTCATTCGTGGTGATCGGTTGTCCGGTCTGCGGGTCAGTGCCCATCGCCGCCCAGTACCCCTCCCCCCTGAGCTTCTCGTTCGGTATCGATCCCTCAAGCACCAGCACAAAGTTTTCCAGTTCGCCGCGCGCCGCCTGATGGAACGGTTTCATGAACTCGTCGCCCACGGTGTAGGCCAGCACCGGATTGTGCAGATGCACCTTCGGCAATCCGGGTATCGCGCCCAGCACCACGTCCTCGATGCTCGGCTCGCTGGCGGCGGTAATCGACACCGTGTCCCCGTCGCAGCCAAGACCCGCGGTGATCCATAATATATGGACCTCCTTGATATTGGGGATGTGCTGCGTCCGCTGGCCGTACGGCGACGCGACGTCTGCGACATTGAACGCTCCTGCCTCGACGCCCTCGATGCTAGACCCTGGTTCGCCTGACCGATCGCGCAACAAGCAGTGAGCACGTCGGGCGAATGGCTCACGTTTCCGTACGCGGGGGGCCGGGCTGCGCTGTCAGGAGTTGAGACGCGCCCTGCACGTCAAACACCAGGTCAGCGTGCTGCGGAACATATCTCCCAGCACGGCCAATCGCGCCCGTTCAACCAGCGTTGACTGGTCAAGCCCATATAGCGCGTCGAGTATTTCAAGCTGCAGCGACCCCGGTCCGCGGGCGCGTTCAGCAGCCAGCTCGCCAGCGACACCGAGGATTGCCAACGCATGGCTGGTGGCGCGCGAGCGCATCCTTCTCGACCGCGAGGCAGGCGCCGACAATCGCGGTGGCGGTGCACCCCAACCCGGTGACCCGCGTCATCATCGGATGGCCATTGCTCACCGTGACGGTGCGACGTCCATCGGTGACGTAATCGGTGGCGCCGGTTATCGCGACCACGGCGCCGGTGCGCTCGGCCAGGCGGCGCGCAGCGTCCAGTGCGGCCTCCGCGCCGGCCCGCGTATCCACGCCCTTGCCGCCGCCCGCCTCTCCGGCAAGGCTGAGGATCTCCGACGGGTTGCCACGGATCGCGGCCGGGCGATGGCCGATCAGCTCACGCGCAACATGCGTGCGATAGCCGATGGCACCGACCGCCACAGGGTCGAGCACCCAGGGCGTCCCGGCGTCCACGGCCGCACGTACCGCCAGCCGCATGGCAGCCGCCCGCTCCGCGTTCATGGTGCCGAGATTGACCACCAGCGCCGCGGCGACCCGGACGAATTCGGCAACCTCGTCGGTGCCTTCGACCATCGCCGGGGAGGCGCCGATGGCGAGCAGGGCATTCGCCGTGCTGTTGGTAACGACAAGATTGGTGATGTTGTGCACCAGCGGCGCGCGCTGCCGGATGGCCGCCAGCGTGCGCCAGGCTGCGCTTGCGTCCGCCGCGTCGATCATGCGGCGGCGTGGTCCTTGCACCATTGCGCCACCTGCGCATGGGTGGCGAACCAGCATTTTCCCTTCGCCTTGGCGTGCTTGATCAGCCGTTCCAGCACCGGCAGGCGCGACCGATGACCGGTCACGTGCGGATGCATCGTCAGCAGGAACAGCCCGCCTTCATCCCACGCGCCTTCAAACTCCGCCGTGAATATCTCCGCCACGCCGGATGGCGGCGTGTAGGGCCGCAGCGCGGAAAATCGCACCATGTTGTAATAGACCGCGTCGTCGCGGATCCATTCGGGCGGCAGCTCGACGATGCCCGTTGGCTTCGCCGTCCGCTGTCAGCTCGTACGGTTCGTCATCGGCCATCAGGCTGCTGTCGTACAGCAGCCCCATCTCGCGAATGATCGACAGCGTGTTGACCGAAAAGTCCCAGCTCGCCGTCCGCATCCCCACCGGCGCCCGGCCGGCAAGCTTCGCCAGCACCTCGGCGGCACGCATCGTGAGCTCGCGTTCGTGGTTGCCGGGCAAGGTGGTGTTGGCCTCATGGATCCAGGAATGGATGCCGATCTCGTGGCCCTCGGCGGCGATCGCCCGCACCTCCTCCGGATGCAGCAGCGCCGATACGGCCGGATAGAAGAAAGTCGCCGGTACGCTCTCGCGCTCCAGTAGTTTGCGGATGCGCGGCGTGGCGGAGCGGTGCGCCATACTGGCCCTGGCTGATGCGCATCGGGCTTTCATCGCCGTCGCGCAGCGGGATCGTTTCATGATCCGAAGTCAAACGAGATCGCCACCGCGCAGCGTGCGCCGTCCGGCCAGTGTGTCGGCCGCAGGCTGCGGCCGGCGCGGGCGCGGCCGACAATGCCGCGCCACGTCGCCTCCGGCCATTGCCAGGGCTCGCCGTCGGGATGCGTGCTGCGGGGCTTGTCGCTCATGAAGGGTTTTCTCCGCGTCCATGCAGCGCCATGCTGCGCCGGTCGACGCAAAGCGGGAAGATGGCGATGACCGGCGACCGATGTTGCGCTGCTATCGGCCGAGGAGATGCTCGGCCTCTACGCGCGCCAGGCGCTCAGCCCGGTGGAGGTGCTGCAGGCGGTCACCGAACGGGTGGCGCGGCTGAACCCGCGGATCAACGCCTTCGTCGCAATGAACCCAGGGGCATTGGCGACGGCCGGCGAAAGTGCTGCTCGATGGCGAGCAGGCCGCCCGCTGGGGCTGCTGGACGGTGTGCCGGTGACGGTGAAGGATCTGGTGGACATCGCCGGGTTTCCGACGCGGCGGGGAAGCCGGCTGACCGATCCCGCCCCGGTGGCCGACGACGCACCACTGGTGGTGGGGCTGAAAGCGGCGGGGGCGGTGATCCTGGGCAAGACCTGCACGACCGAGTTCGGCTGGAAATCGCCGGGCGACTGCCCGCTGACCGGGATCACGCGCAATCCGTGGAACACCGCGTTCAGCACGGGCGGCTCGTCGTCGGGCGCCGGCGCAGCGGGGGCGGCAGGGTTCGGGCCGTTGCACGTCGGGACGGATGCCGGCGGCTCGATCCGGATTCCGGCCGCCTGGTGCGGGCTGGTCGGGCTGAAGCCGAGCTACGGGCGCGTGCCGCAATGGCCGGCCGGCGCGTTCGCCACCGTTGCGTGCGCCGGCCCGATGACGCGCACGGTGCGCGACGCCGCGCTGATGCTGTCGGTGATGGCGCAGTATGATGTGCGAGATCCGTTCTGCGTGCCGGACGACGGGCGGGACTGGCGCGACGGCATCGAGGATGGTGTGGCCGGGCTGCGGGTGGCCGTGCTGCGCAACCCCGGCTTCGATGCGCCGGCGGACGGCGAGTCCGTCGCCGCCGTGGAACGGGCGGCACAGATACTGAGCGACGCCGGCGCATTGGTGGAGGACGCCGATCCCGGACTGCCGGATACGCGGCGCATCTTCGCGCCGCGTGTGGGGTGTGGCGCTGAGCCGGCTGGTCGGGCCTGTTCCCGGCGGAACAGCGGAGCATGCTGGACCCGGGCCTGCTGGAGGTGGCGCGCACCGACGGCGGCATGTCGGCGATCGAGTTCATGGATGCCGAGGCGTTGCGCGTCGCCGCGGCGCACGCGATGGCCCGGCTGCATCAGCGATACGAACTGGTGCTGTGTCCCACCGTGCCATGCGGGCCGCCGGAGGCCGACGCGCCGACCGTCAACCCGGTCGAGGCGCTGTGGAGAAGCTGGGCGCCGTGGACCTTCACCTTCAACCTCACCCGCCAGCCGGCGATTACCGTCCCGGTGGGTCTCGGCGCCAACGGACTGCCGCGTTCGGTGCAGCTCGCGGCGGCGCAGTACCGCGGATGACCTGGTGCTCCGCGCGGCGCGCGTGATCGAACTGGCGGAGCCCATTTCCCTCCCAAGGTAGCCGAACCGCTGCCGACTCCTTCGGGAGGGGCCGGGGGACGGTTGGTCATCTCAGGAACGTCATAAGCACGCGCGGTACGACAAATGCGGAGCAGGTATTCTAATGAGCGATGAACGGTCCACGGCTGGGCGCGTGCCCGAATCCGGCATCCGTGCGCTGTTCCGCGGCGATGCGCGCTGGCAGGCCTGGCTGGACGTGGAAGCGGCGCTGGCGAAGGCACAGGCGGAGCTGGGGATCATCCCCACCGACGCTGCGGAGGCGATCGGCCGCGCGGCACACCTCGAACTGCTGGACCCGGCCCGGATCGACGAAGCGGCCCAGCGCACCAGCCACACGATCGTGCCGCTGGTATGGGAATTGTCGCGCGTCGCCGGCGACGCCGGGCACTGGGTCCATTGGGGCGCCACCACCCAGAACATCACCCAGACCGGCGATCTGATCCTGCTGCGCCATGCGCATCGCCTGTTCCTGACACTGATCGGCCGGGCATTGCAGGCGATGGCGGATCTGGCGGAGCGCGGCGCCGACATGGTGATGCCGGGCCGCACGCACGGCCAGCACGCGCTGCCGCTGACCTTCGGCTACAAGGCCGCGGTCTGGATCGACGAAACGCTGCGCCATGTCGAACGGCTGCGGCAGGCAGAACCACGCCTGTTCGTGGCGATGTTCGGCGGCGGTGCCGGGACGTTCGCGTCGGTGGGCGCGCAAGGGCCGGAGATCCAGGCACGCATGGCGGCGCATCTCGGCATGCAGCCGATGCGGGTGCCGGCGCGGACGATAATGGACCATCTGGCGGAATATGTCGGCCTGCTCGGGTTGCTGGGCGCGACCTGCGGCAAGATCGGGCGGGAAATCTACACGCTGATGAAAACCGAGTTCGGCGAAGTGGAGGAACCGTTGCCGCCCGGAACGGTCGGCAGCTCCACCATGCCGCAGAAGCGCAATCCGCAACTCTGCCAGGACATCATCGCCGCAGCGGCGGAACTGCGATCGCTGGTGCCGCTGGCGCTGGAGGCGGCGCAGACCGAGCACGAGGCAGACCGCACCAATACGCTGATGATGCATGAGGCGACTATCGCGCGCGGCGGTGCTGACCGGCGACGCGCTGGTGCGGGTGGTCACGGTGCTGAGCGAGCTGAAGCTCGATCCCGCGCGGATGCGACGCAATCTGGACCTGAGCGGCGGCCTGATCATGGCGGAGGCGGTCATGTTGAAGCTGGGCGAGGCGATCGGCCGCCAACATGCGCACGACGTGGTGTACGAGGCAGCGCAGACGGCGGCCGTATCGGGCGTTTCGTTCGCGGATTTGCTGGCGAAGGACACCAGGGTGACGGCGCACGTGACGGCCGACCGGATCGCGGCGTTGTTGGACCCGGTGGGATATGTCGGGCTTTGTCCCGAGATCGCGCGCGACGCGGCGACGCGGGCGCGAGCCGCGGCACAGGAACTGACCCGCGGAGAGTAACACCACCCCCCCTGAAGGCAGACCCATCCCCTTCCCCGTCATC
The DNA here is from genome assembly GCA_963810715.1 of uncultured Pseudomonadota bacterium. Lineage (GTDB taxonomy): Bacteria > Pseudomonadota > Alphaproteobacteria > Acetobacterales > Acetobacteraceae > DATDIC01. The sequence goes on from CAWEOZ010000014.1 coordinate 355,455, forward strand.
CCTGCTCCCCGTCATCTCCGCGATCATCCTCCGTCATTCCGGAAAGCGGAACCCCCGTCATTCCGGCGGACCCGCGACCTCGCAGAAGCGCGCGGGAGTATCGACACCCGACAGCTTCTCGCAGCAGACCGCGACCGCAGCACCTGGATGGATCGATGCACGCACGCTATGGGTCGGGCTGCTGAGGCATTCACACAGAGCGACCCGGCAAGATGACCGCGAGCAGTGCCAATTCACCCATTGCCATGTTCGACCTGACCGGACGACGGGCGCTCGTCACCGGGGCCCGGCGAGGCATCGGGCGGGCGATCGCGCTGGGTTTCGCGGCACAAGGCGCCCATGTCGGCGTGCATCACGCCGGCACGCCGGACGAGCAGACGGATGCGGAATGGTCATCGCCGGACATAAGGCGTCGCGGTGGTGCAGCCGAACTCTTCGCGGCCGATTTCGCCCAGGCAGGCGCCGGGCACGAAGCTGGCCGCGACAGTCGCGGCCGCGCTGGGTCCGATCGATATCCTGGTGCTGAACGCGTCGATCGAGTTGCTGGAACCGTACCACGAGATTTCCACCGATCGCTTCGACCGGCAGATCGCCATCAATCTGCGTGCGCCGTTGGAGCTGCTGCAAGCCGTCGTCCCGAGCATGACCGAGCGCGGATGGGGGAGGGTTTTGGCGATCGGCAGCATTCAGCAGGTGAAGCCGCACCCGGAAATGCTGGTCTATGCCGGGACCAAGGGCGCCCAGCTCAATTGGGTGCGCAACCTGGCCCGGCAGGTGGGAAGCCACGGAGTCACGGTGAACAATCTGGCGCCAGGCGCGATCCTGACCGGGCGCAACAGTGCGCGGCTGGCGGACGCGGACCGTCGGCAGCAGACAGAGCGGCGGATTCCTGCCGGGCGCCTCGGTCAACCTGATGATCTTGTCGGCGCCGCGCTGCTCCTGTGCTCGGAGGCGGGCAGCTACATCAACGGCGCCGATCTGCTCGTCGATGGAGGCCTGGCCGTCGCCTGAGCGAAGGCAATCGGGGCTCCGCCCCAAACCCCGCCAGAGGGCGCTGCCCTCTGGACTCCCGCCAAGGGCAATGCCCTTGGAACCCTCTACTTAGGTTGGGTGTGGGTGCCTACCTCGCTCTCACCAACAGTACCGTAGGCACCCACCCCCACACCCAACCCAAACGGATGGATTGCAAAGGCACAGCCTTTGCCGGGGTCCAGGGGCGGAGCCCTGCGCGGGGTGCGGGGCGGGAGCCCCGATTGTCCCTCTCGTCATTCCCGGCAAATCAGCCTATCTAACCGCCATGCTGCGCCGCACAGCGGCAGCGCCCCAAACCCCAGCCAGAGCCCCGCGTGAGCGACACTGACAAAACGCCTCCAGGCCCGCCCGAGGACCTGCATCCGGTGACGCTCGAGGAGGAGATGCGCCGCTCCTACCTCGACTACGCCATGTCGGTGATCGTCGCCCGCGCCCTGCCGGACGCGCGCGACGGGCTGAAGCCGGTGCACCGCCGCATCCTGTTCGCCATGCAGGAAGCCGGCTACACGCCCGACAAGCCGTACCGCAAATCCGCCCGCGTGGTCGGCGACGTGATGGGCAAATACCACCCGCACGGCGACGCCGCGATCTACGACGCCATGGTGCGCATGGCGCAGCCCTTCTCCATGCGCGTGCCGCTGATCGACGGGCAGGGCAATTTCGGCTCGGTCGATAACGACCCGCCGGCGGCGATGCGCTACACCGAGGTGCGGCTGGCCCGCGCCGCCATGCTGCTGCTGGAGGACATCGACAAGGACACCGTCGATTTCCAGCCGAACTACGACGAGTCGGCCGAAGAGCCGCGGGTCCTGCCGGCCACCTTCCCCAACCTGCTGATCAACGGCGGCAGCGGCATCGCCGTCGGCATGGCGACCAACATCCCGACCCACAATCCCGGCGAGATCATCGACGCGACGCTCGCCCTGGTCGCCGACCCGGACATCGGCCTGGACGAGCTGATGCGCATCGTCCCGGGCCCGGACTTCCCCACCGGCGGCATCATCATCGGCCGCGCCGGCATCCGCGCTGGCGTTCGAAACCGGCCGCGGCTCGTTGATCGCTGCGCGCCCGCGCCGACATCGAGGAGATCCGCCGCGACCGCCAGGCCATCATCGTCACCGAGCTGCCCTACCAGGTGAACAAGGCCGCCCTGCTGGAGCGCATCGGCGAGCTGGTGCGCGCCAAGCAGATCGAAGGCATCAGCGAGCTGCGCGACGAGAGCGACCGCTCCGGCATGCGCATGGTCATCGAGCTGAAGCGCGACGCCACCGCCGAGGTGGTGCTGAACCACCTGTTCCGCTTCACCAACATGCAGATCGGCTTCGGCGTCAACATGCTGGCGCTGGATGGCGGCCGGCCGCGGCTGATGGGGCTGAAGGACGCGCTGCAATGCTTCATCGCGTTCCGCGAGGACGTGATCCTGCGCCGCAGCCGCCACGAGCTGACCAAGGCGCGCGACCGCGCGCACTTGCTGGTCGGCCTGGCGATCGCGGTGGCCAATATCGACGAGGTCATCCGCGTCATCCGCGCCAGCCGCCGACCCCGCCGACCGCGCGCGCCGCGCTGATGGAGCGCGACTGGCCGGCCGCCGATATCGGCTCCTTGCTGGCGCTGATCGATGAGCCGGGCAACGTCATCACCGCGGAACACACGGTGCGCCTGACCGATGCGCAGGCGCGCGGCATCCTGGATCTGCGCCTGCAGCGTCTGACCGGGCTGGAGCGTGAGAAGATCCAGCAGGAAATGACCGAGGTAGCGGCGAAGATCCGCGAACTGCTCGATATCCTCGGCTCCCATCCGCAGCGCATGGAGGTGATGCGCGAGGAACTGCTGAGAGCCCGCGCCGCCCTGGTCAGCCCCGCGGCTGACCGCGATCGAGGAAGCCGATGCCGATCAGGACGACGAAAGCCTGATCGAGCCGGGCCAGATGGTCGTCACCATCACCCGCGACGGCTTCATCAAGCGCACCAAGCTGGAGACGTTCCGCGCCCAGAACCGCGGCGGACGAGGCCGCACCGGCGCGGGCACGCGCGGCGACGACATCGTCACGCGCAGCTTCAACGCGCACACCCATCAATGGGTGCTGTTCTTCTCGTCCGGCGGCAAGGTGTTCCGCGAGAAAGTCTGGCGCCTGCCGGAAGCGGCGCCGACCGCCAAGGGCCGCGCGCTGGTGAATCTGCTGCCGGAACTCGGCGGCGACAGCATCACCACCGTTCTGCCGCTGCCGCCGGACGAGGCGATGTGGGACAGCCTGCACCTCGTGTTCGCCACCGCCTCGGGCAATGTGCGCCGCAACCGGCTGTCGGATTTCCGCAACGTGCGCGCCGCCGGCCTGATCGCCATGAAGCTGGAGGAGGGCGACCGGCTGATCGGCGTCGCCACCTGCCGCGAGGGCGATGATTTGTTGCTCGCCACCCGCCGTGGCCGCTGCATCCGGTTCCAGATCACCGACGACACGCTGCGCGTCTTCGCCGGCCGCGACAGTTCCGGCGTGCGCGGCATCCGCCTGCGGATCCGGCGACGAGGTCATGAGCCTGTCCGTGCTGCGTCATGTCGAGGTCGAACACCGAAGATCGGCTCGCCTACCTGAAATGCGGCCAGCGCCCGCCGACGCGGCACTGGCGAGGAGGAGGAGGCGGACAGCCCCGCCGAGCCGGAGGAAGTCGGTGCCCGAGGTCACGCTGTCCGACCAGCGGATCGCCGAGCTGCAGGAGGCGGAGGAGTTCCTGCTGACCGTCACCAATGGCGGCTTCGGCAAGCGCAGTTCGGCCTACGAGTACCGCACGACCGGCCGCGGCGGCCAGGGCATCGCCAATATCGCGCTGGCCAAGCGCAATGGCGGCGCCGTGGTCGCCACCTTCCCGGTGCAGCCGGGCGACGACGTCATGCTGGTGACCGACGCCGGGCGGCTGATCCGGGTGCCGGCCGACCAGGTGCGCATTACCGGCCGGCAGGCGATGGGGGTGACCCTGTTCCGCATGAGCAACGGAGAGCAGGTGACGAGCGTATTCCCGGTCCTCGAGGCGGGCGACAACGGCGCCGTCGATCCGGATCCGATCCCGCCGAGGACGAACCGCCCGGCAGCGACGACGATGACCGGCGCGGATGACAGCAATGAATGAGGTGCGGCGGCAGCGGATCGGCGTCTATCCGGGCACCTTCGACCCGGTCACCAACGGCCATCTCGACGTTATTGCACGCGCCGCACGGCTGCTCGACCGGCTGGTCGTCGGCGTGGCGATCAATATCGGCAAGGCACCGCTGTTCCCGCTGGAGGAGCGGGTGGAGCTGGTGCAGGCGGAGATGTCGGCGATCGCCGATCGCAACGGCACCGTGATCGAGGTGCGCCCGTTCGAGGGTCTGCTGATCGACTTCGCCCGCGCAGAACGGCGCCTGCATGATCGTGCGTGGGCTTCGCGCGGTGTCGGATTTCGACTACGAGTTCCAGATGGCCGGGATGAACTATCGCATGGCACCGGATATCGAGACGGTGTTCCTGATGGCGAGCGAACGCCACCAGTTCATTGCCTCCCGTCTGGTCAAGGAGGTGGTGATGCTGGGTGGCGACATCTCCTCCTTCGTCCCGCCGCTGACGCTGGAGCGCACGCTGAAACGCCTGCGCGGTTGACACGCGTTAGCACCGGAGACATGCAATGCAACGACGTAGCCTGATCACCGCGGCCGCGGTCGCGCCACTTCATGATGGGAGTTCACATGAGCGACAGCCGCCGCGCAGCAGCCGAAGCTCGACCCGGAGAACACGATCTACTGGACCTCACCTACGGCCGGGTGGTGATCGAGATGTTTCCCGACATCGCGCCGCTAGCACGTGGAGCGGATCAAGACGCTGTGCCGCGAGCATTTCTACGACAGCACGCCGTTCCACCGGGTGATCGAAGGCTTCATGGCGCAGGGTGGCGACCCGACCGGCACCGGCACCGGCGGCTCGCCGCTGCCCAATCTGCCGGCGGAATTCACCAACAAGCGGCATTTCCTGCGCGGCACCTGCGGGCATGGCGCGCTCGGCCGACCCGAACAGCGCGAACAGCCAGTTCTTCATCATGTTCGCCCCGGCGCCCCACCTGGACGGGCAATACACGATCTGGGGCCAGGTGGTGCGCGGGATGGAGTTCGTGGACAAGATCAAGCGCGGCAGCGGGTCCAGCGGCACGGTGCAGAACCCCGACCGGATCGTGCACATGCAGGTGGCGGCCGACGTCAGAGCCTGACCTTGACCCGCGGCGCCGCTTGGCGTTCAAGCCAGCCCGGTCGAGCCCGTAGCTCAGTTGGTAGAGCACGAGACTTTTAATCTTGGGGCCGAGGGTTCGAGTCCCTCCGGGCTCACCAGCTTACCAGATTGAAATGGCTTACTTTTTGAATTGGCACGCCCCTCCTTGGGGTCGATCGGGCGGATGCGAACCGGACATTGACAGGACGCCCGGCCAAACACCCCTTTTACGGAGCTGCGGCCATTATTCCCGCACGCCGGAATGGACTGGCGATAGCAGCGTCTGTCTAGGTCAGAGATCGCCCTGCCCGCTGCGAGCATAGCGCTTTGATCTGACCTCCGAGCTTAGGGCTCCCTCTTGTTGGGAGGACTGGCCATGACGAGAATGCTTTACGCGTTGCTCCTCACCTGCGCGCTGCTGAGCGGTCATGCTGATGCCCGCGGGTTCAGCGGGGGCGGCTCAGTGGGTTTCGCCGGGCGCCCGATGGGCTTTGCGCCGGGATTTGGCCACCCGTTCGTTGGTGCCCCTGGTTTTCGGCCAGGCTTCGGGGGCCCGGGATTTGTCCATCCGGGGTTTACGGGCAATCCGGCGTTCGTCCATCCGGGCTTTCGGCCCGGATTTGTCCGCCCCGGCCCCGGCTTCTTCCATCCAGGGTTTGGTTTCGTCCGTCCCGGATTTGGTTTCGTCCGTCCTGGATTTGGATTCGTTCGGCCGGGCTTCTTCCCTCACCCGGCCTTCTTCCCAAACCGTGTCTTTTTCCCTAATCGCTTCTTCTTCGGCTTTGCGGCTCCCGGTATCGTCGTCGCGCCCTTCCCGTTCCCGTTTTCCCCGCCTCCGCCACCCGCGTTCTTCGTGGCGCCCCCCTGATTTGTGACCGAGGGAGTAAGGGGCTGCCTTCCCGCTAAGCCGCCTTCCTCAACTCATAGACGAAATACGCACAAACAAAATCCTGTAGAGGACGCATACGACCAAGTACTCGCCGTATCGGATTGTTCCCGGTCACCGCCTCGCGCCGTGCGATCCACAACCCTGCATCGTTCGCGACGCGATCGAACTTCCGCGTGGTCAGGCAGTTCAGATCGACAAAGTGTTCCTGACCTCGATAGAAATTCTTCTTCCGTGTCCCGTCCGTCTCGAAATGCCACCATCGTGGCTTGAACGACAGCGTATCATAGACACGCGCCGCGACACGATGAAGCGCGGCCGGCCCCAGCAGCATGTGAAATCCACGGCACCGGCACGATCGTATGCATATGATGGCCGTATGGGTGCCGCCACACGCTCCACAGGATCAGGACCCTCCCGCCGGGCGTCAACACGCGCGCCCATTCGCGGATTAAATCCTCGTAGGTCATCACGTGCTCCAGCATCCAACACGACAGGATCACGTCAACCGAACTGTCGGGTAGCGATATTTTGTGAGGGTCTGGTTCGAGCTGGAAGGTGCAGCGCGAGCCGCCGACAGACTTGGCTTGCTCAATCCACATTGGTTTGATGTCGACGCCAGTTACCTCCGCCGCGCCCATTTCCTCAGCAATGCGGGACAGCGCGCCCAGGCCACAGCCGAAATCCAGAACGCGCTTACCGGCAATATCCTCTGGTCTAAAGTGCCGCAGAAATGCCCTGCGCAGTCCGTCGTCGCGCCAGTTGGAATAAGTGTCGATCGAGAAGCCGCCTTCCTCTTGGTCAGCGCTGAGGGGCGCCCTGCGTCGGATGGAGATTTGGTAAGCGATCTCTTCGAGAGCGGCCGTCAGCATTGCCGTTTCCCCCCACGAGCGGTTCGCCCGCAGCGCTTCTTCTTTCGCGTCGTGTTATCGGAAGTCGAGCGGCTCCTTCAAGGGAATAAAAGTTGCTTATGGCTATAAGGGGGGCGACAGCGGTGACCGCCCGTGTTGCTGCCTAGAGAAATGGGTGACAACTTCGGGCCGAACGGGTTCTCCAGGACCTGGTGCGCCGGGTTACGGAACACGATCGACATAGGTTACCTGATGCCCACGTGAAGTGAGAAGATGCCCACCCGAGCTGGAGACCCCAACTCTCGCTCTTGCGCCGCCTTGTAGGAATTCCGCCCGCACCAACACGCGGATTACCCGGTGCAGCGATCCTGACAGGCGTCATTACCGAATGATGAATGCTAAATAGCTAAGACTTTACCGCATGAATTTGGGCGGGACTTGGTAATCGTCGCCGTTGGCGCGCTGATTGCGCTTTCGGCGGCTGCTGCTATCCCGAGGGCGACACACGCGTCACACCACCACGTCACACAAGCAGCTGATGCTGGTCGGGCTGGCGGAATGCGCCGTCGTCACCCGCCGAACTGATTGCCTTTGCAACCGCATCGCCGATTGGGCCGAACAGGACTCTCCTTGCCGGACTACCGACGCATACATTGTAGCCTATCACAACGAAATTCGACTTGCAGCCATATCGTCGTCGCGGTAATAATATTTACTTTATCGTATCGAGATCGACAACAAAAGTAATAATTGGGACAAAGGGACTTAATCATGCCGAGGAGCCGTTAGGTTCGGGCATACCTTGCTTCAATCACTGCACTGAGCGGTGCCGCGATTGCCGCAGCTGCCGGATCGGCGGGGGCAACGCCGGTCTACATCCCGGTGAATGCTAAGGTTGGCTTCAGCCATGGCTTCGGATCCGATGCAGCTATACATCTGACGAAGGGCCAGACGATCACAGTGGGGGCCCGTAGCGTCTATGGCACGCTCTCAACTGAAAGAAGTCATTATGGTCATCATCGCAGGCAGAGGGTGTTCCTTAATCGTGTTTTTTTTGGAGGCATAGCTTTCGCCGGGCACATCTCCAATACCTATAACGGTGTACTGGGAGCGGTGCTTGAGCTATTCCCCAAAGGCGCCACCACTCAGCGCAACTTAGGCTCCACAGGAAAGGAGCTAGCGGCGTGGAATCTCTTATCATATAGAGGAAACACATTCTTCGCCGGCGATTATCCGGGCGCGTTCCGAAAAGAGTACACGCTTTTCTCCTTCACAAACACCGTCACGGATCAGGTCGACTACGGCTGGCTGGAACTAAGCGCCCAGATGGGACGAAGCTGGGGCCCCAACGTCACGATCATCGCCGCCGCCTATGACCCGAGCGGCAACCCGCTTCCCGCCGGCGCGGGCGTGCCAAAGCGGGGGGCAATTCCAGAACCGTCCAGCCTCCCGCTTGAGCTCTCCGGGCTCGCCGCGCTGGCCCTCGGTGCAACTGGTGTTCGGCGCTGGCGGGCAGCGCGTGCAAAAGCAGGTGCCGCGCCACAACCGATCTGAATTAGGCAGGGTCATGACACCGACCGCATGGTCTTCTCTTTACGGCTCAAGCTCCCGAAGGAAAGAATGTGGGTGACGCACGGCTGCACCGAATTTGCACGCCGGAAGGCAGCCATGATCAATCAGTGACCCGATGCAACATTTCCGCCCTCGGATTGAGGCGGCCCCATCTGGTTGGACAGGTTGGCGGCATAGGTAAGCTTCGTTTTGGTGTGCGCCCGGCCAGCATCGAATGTGGGCGCCCGGCATGGTAGTAGCCGATCCACCATATGCAACCGTTGTCGAACCCAAATACTCGACCTCTTTGGCGCGGCTGTCACACTGGCCGCGCCCCTTCTTTGTTTCAGCAGTCCACCCAGCGCGGAGCACCGAACCGCGATCAGCAGCTAGTTCGGCCGCAATTCGTGCGTGCGGGCGGCGCGCGTGTTGAGCCGCGCTTACCGCCCGCGTCCCGCGCGGTCTCTACCCCCGACCTCCCTATCGCGGGGGTGTGCACAAGCGGCGGCTTGTTGCTCATTCGGGATAACGGGGCGATGTTGCGGAAATGAAAAAAGCGTAGCAGTCGCGCGACAGATTGCCGAACACAGTTGCCGGCTCAACTCTCGAGCACGAGAAACAGCAGGCACGGCCGGCCCAAGTCTGGGATTGGGGCGATGAAATCCCGCCGATTGCGCTCCCCAGACTGCCGCATGGGAGCTCGGGTAGCAGCTTCCGAAAGGTGGGGTTCTGGTATCAAGGGAACGAAAGTTCAATTCAACAAGTCAACGCGCTCCGACCGGGCTTCCGTAGGACCGTGCTTCGACCACGCGACGCGCGGATAGGCTTCGGGCGGTATCCGCCGCGGTCTCAATCCGCCGGTGTTTTCCGACGCGCTGCCCTGTGGGCCCTGAGCCTGGCCCCAACTTTGGACCACTTTGACTGAGAATCCCCAGGCTTGTTTTGCCTCGGGTCAGGCATGCCTGACCTGAGGCAAAAGCCCGCGCGAGCGGGGTTTTTGGTTGATCGTGCCCCGGCGTGCCTTGGCAGCCGAGCGCCGCCGGGTTCGGCTGTCGCTGGCTGGGCCTGCTTCTGAAGCGGGAGGAAATGGCGCCGAACCAAGATGAAGCTGCGCCGCATCTATGCCGAGGAACGGCCGCAGGTGCGCAGGCGTAGCGGCCGCAAACGCGCGCTGGACACGCGAGCACCGATCGCTTTGCCGGATGCCCCAACCATCGCTGGTCTCTGGACTTCGTGTCCGACACGCTGACGGATGGCTGCCGGTTGTGTGTGCCTGCCGTCGTATCGACGGTGCGGACAATGCTCTAGCAGTTCGCTGAAAAACCCCTTGTTGCGACGCGGTGCACAATGATTCGATTGATCGTGCCAAATCAGGCGGGGCGGCGATGCGCGGCAGGTTGCAGGATCAGGGCGGGCTGTTCTGCTACATTTCCCCGGAGCACCGGGTGGCGGCGAACCATCCGCTGCGCCGGGTGCGGCAGTTGGTTCGCGACGTGCTGAAGGAGTTGAGCCCGAGCCTGGGGCGGCTCTATTGCAGCGAAGGCCGTCCCTCGATCCCGCCCGAGCAATTGCTGAGTGCGCTGCTGCTGCAGGTGTTTTACGGCATCCGCTCGGAACGGCAGTTGATCGAGCAGCTCAACTACAACCTGCTGTTTCGCTGGTTTGTCGGTCTGTCGCCGGACGAGGCGGTCTGGGACGCTACGACGTTCACCAAGAACCGCGAGCGGCTGCAAAGCGGTGACATCTTTCAGAAGTTCATGACCCGGCTGCTGAACCATTCGCAGGTCAAGCCGCTGCTGTCGGACCAGCATTTCTCGGTGGACGGCACGCTGATCGAGGCCTGGGCGTCGCAGAAGAGCTTCCGCCCGAAAGATGGCAGTGACGGTGATGGCTCGGACTTCCATGGCCAACAGCGCAAGAACGATACCCATGCCAGCACCACCGATCCCGCGAGCCGGCTTTATCGCAAGGCCGCCGGGCGCGAGGCCAGGCTGTCTTACATGGGGCACGTCACTATGGAGAACCGGCATGGTCTGGCGGTGGCGGGGAAGGTCACGGAGGCGAATGGCACGGCCGAGCGGCGGGCTTCGGAAGCGATGATGAGGGCCAAGCGCCGGGAAGCTGGTTGCCGCATTACAGTCGGTGAGGACAAAGCTTACGACACCACGGATCATGTGGCTGCATTGCGCGATCTGGAGGTGACCCCGCATGTGGCGCAGAACGATGCGGTGAGGAAGACCGGCAGGCGGCGGCGCAGCGCGATTGACGGCCGCACCACGCGGCATGCCGGCTACGGCATGTCGCAATCACGCCGCGCGATGATCGAGTGCATCTTTGGCTGGGGCAAGCAGCACGGCACGATGCGCAAGACCAAGCACCGCGGGATTGCCCGGGTGGCAGCCGACTTTCTGCTCAATCTGATCGCCTACAATCTGGTCCGCATCCCGAAACTGGTGCGCACATGAGGGAGGCGTCTGTACAAATGCTGCCAGAGCCGTGGCGAAACTGGTCAAACGAGAGCCCGACATTCGCCGGTGCACGAACAAATCGGCAACAGACAGTTCCGGATGCAAGCGATTCACGTCGCTGGCCGGTTTTTCAGTGAACTGCTAGTGTCCCCAACCAGAAGTTCGCCGGACACCTTGTACGATGACGATCTCGGCTGTCATAGTCGGCTCCTGATTGGGAGGTGGCGATGGGCAGTCGGCGTCTGGAAGCGTTAGTTTTGACGGAAGCGGAACGGGCGGAACTGCGGTCGTTGGCCAGTCGCCGCCGCACCGCCCAAGGTATGGCGGATCGCGCCCGCATTGCGCTGGCCTGTAGCGAGGGCGGCAGTTGCCCGGCCATTGGTGCGTAAGTGGTGGCGCCGCTTTGCAGAGGATCGCCTGGAAGGTCTGCGCGACGGCTCGTGCTCGGGCGCCCCCCGCCGCATCGGGGATGCCCGGATTGCCGCGACAAACGCTCGAAACGTCGGCAAAGCCAAGCTCAGAGGCCGATCATTTCGTTGCTTTGTGCACCTCCCGTCCAGTCGCTCTCGTCGCAGGGCGCGAGCACGCTGGGCTCGTCAACCATCTGCGCCCCGGAATTTACTGACCTACCAAAGGACCTATCATTCACCGATGTAAAGTAGACGGTGCGCTCGATGTCGAAAGTCGCATCGATACGTCGCACGGTCGTGATGGCGAGCGGTGCCCGCGCCAGTTCTGCCAACTGGCGGAACTTACGGCACGCATGTGCGAACGGCCACCACCACGAGGTGGTCGGTTTATGCCGGGTCGGGCGCGTGGAACAGGATGGCGCCCTGAGCGGTCAGTGCTGCCTGGACGTCCTTTGCCTGGAGCTTCCGCGGCATTATGTTGGCGCGCGAACTCATCGCCGCGATGACGCCCGCCGCGTGCCCTGTCGCCATGCACACTGCCTGCCCGCGTACCGAACCCGCTGCCTCATGCGAGGCGGAGATCGCTCGTCCCGCCATCACTATGCCATCCATATCGGCAGGCATCAGGGCCCGGGCGGGAATGCCATAGGCAAGCTGGATCGGGCGCAATGTCACGCCACCGCCGCCGACACGCGCACCCAGCACCTGCGCTCCCGGGTGCAGGTCATGCAGATCGACCGGATAGGCACCGCGCGCGATGGTGTCGGTGAAGGTCCGTCCCGCGAGGACGTCGTCCAAGGTCACCACGTACTCGCCGAGAATGTGGCGGGTTTCCCGCACGCCGACCTGGTACGCTGCGTCTTGCAGGTTGGAATTGCTGAAACCAGGAACACGGCGCTTGAGGAACTGAAAGACCTCGAACATTTGCCGCTGGGTTTCGACCTCTGCGTGAGTCAGCGAGTCGGGATCGGTGCCATTGATGCCGTGCACTCGTGTCGCATTGATCGTTACGACGCCGCGTGCCGGTCCTGTTTCGATGCCGATCCTGTCACGCGGCACCGTCAGTTCGCCAGCCGCGCGCGCCTCGGCGACAAGGGCCGGAAATGCGTCCATGACGATCGAGGTGGCTTCAAGGTCCTTGTCGCTATACCCAGAGCCGTCGTTCCACCCGTCCGGCAAGTCCATCTCTTCAGGATGCTGCCGCAGATAGGCGAACATCTCCTCGACATCGACGCCGGCAACTCGAAAAATCCGGGTAACCGGCTGCATTGCCGTATCCCGTTCACGGCCCAGGACGAACCGCGCACCGGCGCGGGCGGCGATGTCGCCATCGCCCGTCGCGTCTACGATTGCACGGGCCGGCAACACCTCCAAGCCAGCTTTGTTTGCGACGACAATGCCTCTCACTCGCCGGTCTTCAACGAGCGTATCGGCGCAGAAGGTGTGGAAGAGGAATTGCACGCCTGCCTCGAGCAGCATCGCGAGGAGCATCTGCTGCAGCGCCAGCGGATCGGCCACGGTCACCGACCCAACCTGCTTGTCGGGGCGGTCTTCAAACGCAGCGCCGATCCGGCCCAGTCGCTCGAATAGCTCCGCGCCAATCCCGCCCAAGGCGCGTCGCCCACCTGCGTCACTAACGCCGAGAAACGACATCCCCGTCGAAGCCATTCCGCCAACGCGTCCGTACTGATCGATGAGCATGGTGCGGGCGCCGCTTCGCGCGGAGGCGATTGCCGCAACCGCGCCGGCGGTCCCGCCGCCACAGACAATGACGTCGATCTCAGGACGTGCCCGCATCAGAGTCTTCCCTCCTGAACTGATTCGCTCGTCAGGGGCTGCCTGCGCTTTGCAGATGTCTTGAATGAGTTCGGCTTGGGTTTCCAATGCCCGAGGACCATTGTCGGAAACCGTGGCAATCATATCGCCGGCGACGGACCGAGGCGGCGTAGCAGATCCAGGTCTGCCCCTAACTCTCGTAGCCTAGCCTGCAGGGCATTTACGTCGACCTGGCGCGGCGCCTGTCCCGCGGCGCTCGCGAGCGCCGCGGCAACCCCGGCGGCCACGCCGGTGACCATCGCACAGCCTTGGTTCCGCGTGTAAACGTCGGCGTGATGATCGACGGAGATGCACCGACCGGCCACGAGCAGCCCCTCGACGTCCGCGGCAACCAGCGCTCGGTAGGGAATTTCGTAGACGAACATCCGTGCGATGAGCTTGCGGGCTTCGACGTCTTGCGGTCCCCCTTCCTTGCCGTCGGGCGGATGACCGCCCTGCTGGTGCGGATTCTGCTGGTTCGCGTCGACCGCGACGACGTCCTCATAGTGCCGTCCAGCCACGATATCATCCTCAGTAACAACGTATTCGCCGCGGATGCGGCGGGTTTCGCGCACACCGATCGTGCTTGCCGAATCGAGGATGAATGCGTGCTCGAATCCCGGAATGTGCTTCGCTGCGAACGCGGCCAATTGGATCATCTGGTGCCGTGTTTCGATCTCGGCCCGAGACAGATCCTCGGCCTTGGTGCCATCGACGCCGTACACGCGCGTCGCATTGACGGTCAGGACGCCGCGTTCCGGCAGCACGGACTCCACGCGGAAGTAGTAACAGTCGGGCCAGAGTTCACCATTCGCCTTGGCCGTTTCGACCAGATGGAAGAACCCGAACACGCGGATCATATGGTGTTCGATGTCCAACATGCATTGAAGCGGGTCGGGAGAAAAATCCTCGGGGTGGGTTTTCACATATTCAACCAGCCTAGGGACATCCACGCCGCCCATCCGGAAGATGAGCGTCATCGGGCGCATCTTTCCGTCGGCCTCCCGCCCTTTGATATAGCGTGCACCGGCGCGCGCCGCGACGTCGGCATCGCCACTCGCATCAACCGTGACGCGGCTCAGAATGACTTGCCGGCCTGACTTGTTCTCGATCACTATCCCCCGGATGATACTGTCATCCATCACGACGTCACTGACAAGCGTATGCAAAAGCACGTCGACCTTCGCCTCAGCCAGCATCTCAAGTGCCGTAACCTTGTACAGTTCGGGATCGTAGACCACGAACTCTCCAGGGATCGCACCTCCGCGGGCGATCAGGCGATCGAACAGCTCGCGCACCAGCCCGCGGGACATTTCATAGGGGACGTAAAACAGGTTCATCATAGCGGCGGTGCCGGTTCCGCCCAGCGAGCCGAACCGCTCGACGACGAGCTGTACGGGTCCCGGAGCGCCCGGCCGCCACGGCGGCGAGTAATCCGGAGATTCCTCCGCCAACAACCAGCACGTCGACCTTGCGTGCGACCGGTAATTCCCTGAATGGTTCGCAGACGCGTCCCGCCGCATCGATATTCGCTGTCATAACCTTGCTTCCTCCTTCGTCAGCCTTTGAGCATTCCAGCGGTCAGTCCACGAACAAGGTGCGTCCGCAGCAACACCATGAAGAGAATCACTGGGATCGTCATCGCAACACCGACCGTGCTGAGCGGCCCCCACAGCACGTTTTTTTCGCTCTCGAGATAGTTCATCATCGCGACGGCGCCCGTCTTGGCATCGAAACTCGTAAGCACCAACGGAAAGAGGAACTCATTCCAGTTGAAGATGAAACTCAGAATAGCTGCCGACAGCAGTCCAGGAGCGGCAAGCGGCAGGATGATCCTGACCGCGATCACCGGCAGCGAGGCGCCGTCCAGCGACGCGGCCTCGACCAGTTCCTTCGGAAGGGTCTGCAGGTATGTACAGAGGATCCACATCACGAGCGGAATCTGAAATCCGATAAAGAGCAGGACGAGCGCCGTCAGAGAGTCGAGCAACCCAAGCATCCTGACGATCAGGTAGATCGGTATCACTGTGGTTACGGATGGAAACATCCGCGTCAACAGCACGGCGAAGAACAGCGTGGATTTCCCCCGGAACTTCATCAGGGTGAACGCCAACGCTGCCATGCCGCCCAGAATCACGGCCCCGAACGTTCCCAGTCCAGAGGACGCGACACTGTTCCACATGGGCTCACCTAATTGGTCCCACTGCAACAGTTCCTCGTATCGCGCCAGAGTTGGATGGAAGGCGAGGCTTGGCGGTCCGAGCATCATGTCTTCGGGCTTGACCGACAGGGCCACCAGATAGAATAGCGGCAGCAGGGTCCACAGCAGCACGGCGATCACACCGGCGGCCAAGCCGGCACCTCTCGCTCGGGCCTTCCACCGGATCCTGCTCCGCCTCGATGCAGTCGGGAGTATGTTTGGGGCGATGGCACTCATCTCACCCCCCGGGGTCGTCTTCACGTGCGCCTCAGGCGGTTGCAACGCCGCGAAGAGCCCGCAGGTAAAACGCATAAATGACCCCCAGGAATGCGAGTGCGGTCACGACGATTGCAGCCGCGTAGCCCAACGTGAAGAATTTGAAGGCGGCTCGGTAGATATGCATGCTGAGGAAATCGGTTGCGGTGCCCGGCCCGCCGCCCGTCATGATGATGACCTTGTCCAACTCCCGGAACGCATCCATGAATTGAAGACCCACGGCCACGGCCACCATAGCCGCGATCTGGGGCAGAGTGATGAACCGAAACATCTTGAACCCCGAGGCTCCATCCATCATTGCGGCTTCGATCATGTCGTTCGGAATTGCCTGTAGCGCCGACAGGAGGAGCAGCGCCATCAGCGGAGTCCATTCCCAGACATCCGATATCACCAGCCCGAAGAGCGCCGTCCCGGGCGTCGTCAACCACGGGATGTTTGGCCCATGTGTGAGCTGCAACAAATAGGGGATGGGCCCAACGAATTGGTTGAAGAGAATGTACCAGATCGTGCCAACGACCACCGGCGGCAGCACGATCGGGATGAGGAAAATGCCCACAAACAGGTTCCGCATCGGCATGCCACGGTTGAAGAGGAGCGCAGTCAACAGTCCCAGGCTCAACTCGGCGACGGTAACGATGATCGTGAACTCCATAGTGACCGTGAACGAGGACAGCAATCCGCTTTCCCGTACGAGGCGCGCGTAGTTGGCGAAGCCGATCCAGTGTAGGCTGGGATCATACGCCAGATTGTATGACGTGAAGCTCAAATAGGCGGTGTATAGCGCAGGGATGATGCGCCAGACGGTAACGTAGAGCAGCGCCGGCAGTAGGAAGATAAGCAGCATGGACCGTCTTCCTGCCATCCTGCGTCGTCCTGCTTACTTGATGTATCCGGCGCGCTCGAATAACGCCACGAGCTTCGTCTGCCCGTCATGCAGCGCGTCTTCGACGGACTTTTGCGCTGCCATGGCCTGCGCCAACGAAGTCGCGCCGATGTCTTGCGCTTCGTTCCATTCCTTCAACTGTGGAACAAATGTCACGTATGGGTTCTCCGCCGCGACCAAGTCCAGGGCCTGGACTAGATCAGGATGCGCCTTCCTCACCTCCGGGTCGTTGATCACCGATTTGCGCACGGGCACCAACCCGGACACCGTGGCAAGCATTTGCTTGATGCCGCTGGTGGAAAGCGTGTCCGCCACAAGCTTAAAGGCCTCTGCCTTATGCTGCGACAGCGCGTAGATGCCTATCCCATTGGAGTCCTGCACGAAGGCGTGCGGCCGCGACGGGATTTGGGTCGGCATCAGCGCGTAGCCGATCTTGCCGATTACCTTCGATGTTTTGGCATCGTTCAGGATGTCCAGCATGTCATCGAGGCTTTGGATGACCATCAGGGCCTGGCCCTGCCCCACCAACCGGACTGCCTCGCCACCCGACATGTTCAGGTTTCCAGCCGGCATGGATTTGCTGAGGTTCACATAGTATTTCGCAGCAGCGATGTTTGGCGGAGAATCCCAGGTCGGCTGCATCGTGCTGGGGTTGAAGATCAGGTCGGCCCCGAATGCCACCTCGACCATCTCAAAGCGGTGGAACAGGAAGCTGCCGGTCTTGTTGCCGGCGACGATCCCGTAGAAGTCGTCGTTGAGCGGCTGACCGGCGAGCGACTCGCCCTTTTTGCGCGTGAAGAACCTGGAGATATCGAGCAGTTGCCCATAGGTCTGCGGCGCGGCGAGATCGTAGCCGTATTTGTCCTTGAAGTTCTTCTGCTCGACCGGGTGGCCGAGCAGATCGCGCCGATAGCCTATCATGAACGGCGCGGCCAGGAACGGGATTGCCTGTAACTTCCCGTCGTACATCAGGGGCTTGGTCAGCGCAGGAATGAAGTCGTCGAGGTCCACCAGTGACTTTGCTTCGGGTGTAGTCAGGAAGTTCTCAATCGGTATCACGACTTTTCTCGCTGCGAACGTCCCCGCCCACGACGAGTACACGAACACCATATCCCAGGTCTTCACCCCAGCGCTGAAATCGAGCAAGGTCTTTGTCGGGACGTCGTCAAACGAAACGAGGTCCTTGCGGACTCGTAGATCCATCGCCGCACCGCGCGCATTCGCCAGGTCGGCAAAGCCGTTCTGCTCAACGAAATCGCCGCCGAGGAAGCTGAGTGAAATGGGGGTTGCCGCCGCCGAGGACCTCGTCGCTCTCTGAAGAGCGATGGGCATCGCCAGCAGTCCTCCTGCTGTGGTGCCGCTAACCTTTAAAAGCGTTCGCCGTGCTAGTTTCGTCCCTTTGTTGGACATATCCACCCTCTCACTGCATCGCGTGCACAGTTTTTCGCGGGTCGCACGTGCTGTCACCCGCACGCCCCTCGTACCCACCGCGGAACTAGGATTCAAAAACGGTATGCTTTGGTTTGCCGCCTCCCATCCATGCGCCGCCGTTCCGCCGTCGCATGTCCTGGGGTGACACTACCGACCCCCCGATTAGCGCAAATTGGAACGCTCCAACGGCCACGTTATACACTGCTTCCTCGGTGTCAACCTGGTTTGTCTTGGTTCAGCGGCTCCTGGCGAGCGGTTATGTTCACGGCGCTGGGGGGACGGCCTGATGTAGGAGTCCTCGGTGCTGGCATCAAAGGGGCCGCCAGTGGATTATTGATGCTTGGGACCGAGAAATTCGGGTAATTGCTTCGATCATGAAGGCGCGCGTTTGGTTGCACCGTGCCGCGCGAATAATCCCATTCTCAGAAATTAATTCCGTGGCTCAGCAACTCGGGAGCATGCAGGAGTTGCTGACATCTTTTCCGTCGCTCGGCGCGACGGGTAGCCGCAGCGGGCCCCTTCACCGTCCTCGGCCTAGGCACGCCATGACTATACCGCCTGCGACAATCTGCTTGCCAAATCAGGCGCGAGTGCTAACGATGTTATCACTGTGGACCTGCCGGGGGAGTGTTCTGGCGCCACCGCGACCGGGTCTGCACACGGTCACTCCCGCGAGAGGCATCCACGCATGAAGAGTGGTCAGGTATTGGGCTCGTCCGGGATCCGCGTGGCTGAAACTGCGCCGCGGTGGTGCGCCGATGGCCGCTGACCGGCAGCATCGGATCACCCGCGTCGTCGCGACGCCGGTGAGCGTGCCTCGCATCGCGCCATTGAAGAGTGCGCTTGGTGTATCGAGCAGCGGCAGCTTCGGCATCGTCGAGGTCGAGACCGACGGCGGCATCATCGGCGTCGGCGAAATCTCGATGATCTGGAACGGTGACGGCGCCGCGCTCTGCCCGACGGTCAACGAGCTGCTGGGCCCCGCGCTCATTGGTCGCAGCCCATTCGACATCAATGCCGTGCACTTGCTGATGAACGACGCAGTGCAGTTCTCGCGCGCCGCGAACCCCGCCAAGGCGGCGGTCGACATGGCGCTCTACGATATCGTCGGAAAGGCATTATCGACGCCCGTGTATAATCTGCTCGGCGGCCGCGTGCGCGACACCGTGCCGCTTTCAATGTCGATCATGATTGCTGCGCTGGACGAGATGGTGGCGCAGGCCCGCGCCGCCCTTGGCCGCGGCTTCGCCGGCGTGAAGGTTAAGGTCGGCATCGATCCCGTGCACGACATCGAGTCTGTCGTGGCGATCCGCAAGGCGCTTGGCCCCGCCGCGACGATCCGGGTCGACGCGAACATGGGCTGGCACTCGACGCGGCAGGCGCTGACCCAGCTCGAGGCCCTGGCGCCGCTGCGCATCCACTCGGTGGAGCAGCCGCTGCCGGCTGATCGAACTCGAGGACCTTGCCTGGTTGCGTCAGCGCAGCCCGATGCCGATCATGGTCGATGAAAGCGTCTGGGGGCCGGACGACGCGGCGCGGGTCATCCGTGCCGGGGCCGCCGACATCATTAACGTCTATGTCAGCGAAGCCGGCGGGTTGCGCAATGCCGCGCGTATCTTCGCGCTGGCCGAGGCCGCCGGCATTGTCTGCACCATCGGCGCCATGCCGGAGCTCGGCATCGGCACGGCGGCGCAGATGCATCTCGCCGTCGCAATGCCGGAGTTGCACGGCCCCAGCGATGTCTGCGGGGTGCTCTACAATACCAAGTCGCTGATCACTGAGACGCTGCCGATCGAGAACGGCCGCGCCGGTGCGCCGGGTCGGCCCGGCCTCGGCGTCACGCTCGATCGGCCGAGGTTGCGCGCTTTGACCGAGGCCGCTTAAATCGAAACCAAGGAGGAACCAGAATGAA
Organism: uncultured Pseudomonadota bacterium; assembly: GCA_963810715.1. GTDB lineage: Bacteria > Pseudomonadota > Alphaproteobacteria > Acetobacterales > Acetobacteraceae > DATDIC01. Next base: position 375,398 of record CAWEOZ010000014.1, read on the forward strand.
ACGCGCGTTGAAGCCAATATTCGCCATGCTGATGGCGGGGCTGATTGCCGCCGGATTGATCGGGCAGGCGGCGGCGCAGGCGGTGCCGGCGCCGGGTCAGAGCCCGACCGTCGATGCGATCAAGAAACAGGGCAAGCTGCGCGCCGGCGTCGCCATCGCCTGGCCGTGGCTCGGGCAGGACCCGAAGACCGGCAAGTATATCGGCGCCGCCGCCGATCTGGGCCAGAAGATCGCCGACACACTGGGCGTGCCGCTCGAGTTCGTGCCGTCGGGCTGGGACGTCATCATCGCTGGGCTGCAGGCCAGGCAGTTCGAGCTCGCACTGGCGCCCTTGTTCGCCACACCCAAGCGCATGGCGGCGATCGACTTCGCCAACTACGCCGAGGGTGGCACCTGCTACAGTGTACTGAAGACCAACACCAAGGTGAACTCGCTCGCCGACCTCAACCGGCCCGACGTCACCACCGGCGTCTTCACGGGCACGGGAACCGAGCAGGAATTCGTCAAGAAATATCCGAAGGCGAAAGTGAGCAGTGTGGTCCAGGCACCGGGCGGTGGCACCCGCGTGCTCGAGGTGATCAGCGGACGGCTCGACGCCGGCGCGTTCGAACTCACCGCTGGCGCTGGCCCTGGAAGCCAAATACCCGCAGACCAAAACGATACCCGCCGCGACAGAATGCATTGCGCACCCGGACATTCCCATCCCCATTGGAGTCGGCTTCGCCAAAGGCGATCCGGCCTGGGCGAAATTCGTGACCGAGGTTACCGACGGGATGAAGCCCGCGATGGCGAAAACCATTGAGCACTACTCGACATTGGAGTTCCTGGCAGACCAGTTGGGCTCCTGATCGCAACCGGCGCGCCTGCGGCCGCCGCGGCCTGAAAGGTCCCAGGTGAATGTCGGCTGGTCATTACACCTGGGACTTCGGGGCGTTCTTCCGCTATCTGCCATTCCTGCTGCACGGCATGCAGGTCACCGTCGAGGTCAGTCTGCAGGCCATGGTGGTCGGCACCACCGTCGGGCTAGTGGTGGCGCTGGTGCGACTGTCGCCGGTGCGCCCGCTGCGCTGGGCCGCGGCTTTTTACGTGGACTTCCTGCGTTCCACACCGCTGCTCATCCAGTTGATCTGGGTGTTTTTTGCCCTGCCGATCCTAATTGGCGGCTCGCTGCCGCCCATCGTCGCCGCCGTGCTGACGCTGGGCGCCTATTCCGGCGCCTATTTCGCGGAGATCTTCCGTGCCGGTATCATTTCGGTGGCCGCAGGGCAGCGCCATGCGGCGCTGGCGCTTGGCATGACCGGCGCGCAGACGTTGCGCCGGATCATCCTGCCACAGGCGGTGGTGCGCATGCTGCCACCGATCGCTAGCACCTTCATTACGCTGGTAAAAAATTCCTCGCTGGTGTCGTTGATTTCTGTTTCGGAACTGATGTGGGCGGCGCAATCGCTGTCGGCGATCTCGCTGCGGCCGGTCGAAATCCTGACCGGTACCGGACTGTTGTACGTCGCGCTCTGTTATCCACTGTCGTTGCTGTCGGAACTTATCCGCCGGCGAATGCTGGCGGTGTAGCGATGGCATACCAATGGGACTGGAGCGTGCTGTGGGACAACCTGACGATCCTGCTGTCGGGGATTCAAACCACCGTCTTGGCAGCGCTGGTCAGCATGATCGGCGCGCTGGCGCTGGGTTTGCCGGTGGCGTTGATCCGCCTGTCGCGCTGGCGCGTCGCCTGGATCGCCTATCTCTACATCGAGCTGTTCCGCAACCTGCCGCTGCTGGTGCTGGTGCTCTGGGTGTTCATCGTGCTGCCGCTGGTCACCGGGCTCGCGCTGGAGCCATTCACTTGCGGCGTGCTGGCACTCACGCTTAACCTGGCGGCGTTCGTGGCGGAGATCTACCGCGCCGGCATCACCTCGATCGACGGCGGTCAGACGCTCGCGGCGTTGGCACTTGGCATGACCCGACCGCAGCTTTATCGCCGCATCATCCTGCCCCAGGCGATTGCACGCGTGCTGCCGGCGCTCGGCAGCGTCTGGGTCAGCCTGTTCAAGGACACCTCGATCCTGTCGGTCATCGGTGTCGCGGAACTGATGTACCAAGGTCGGGTGGTCGCCACCGACACCTACCGGCCGCTGGAGATCTTTACCGGGGTTGCGGTGCTTTACTACATTCTTGCCTATCCGCAGGCGCTCGGCGTCAACTGGGTATTCGAACGGTTCCGGGTCCGCGAATGATGGCAGAGGAGGTGCTGCTGCGCGTCGAGGCGCTGCATAAATATTATGGCAACCTGCACGTGTTGCGCGGCATCGACCTCACGGTCGCCCGCGGCACGGTGGTCGTGTTGATCGGACCGAGCGGTTCCGGCAAGAGCACCTTCCTGCGTTGCCTCAACCGGCTGGAGGAGCCGTCGGCCGGTCATATCTACATTGACGGGGTCGAAATAACCGCCCGGCGCTCCCGCCTGCCACTGATGCGGCGGAACATCGGCATGGTGTTTCAGCACTTCAATCTGTTCCCGCACATGACCGCGATCGGCAACGTCGCCGAGGGGCCGCGTACTGTGCTGCGGATGAGCCGCGCCGACGCGGAGGCACGCGCGCACGACCTGCTCGGCAAGGTCGGGCTGGCGGAGAAGGCGCATGCCCGTCCCTCGGAACTGTCCGGCGGGCAGCAGCAGCGCGTGGCGATCGCCCGGGCGCTTGCCATGCAACCGGAAATCATGCTGTTCGACGAGGTGACTTCGGCGCTCGACCCCGAACTGGTGGCCGGCGTGCTGGTGGTGATGCGCAAGCTCGCCGAGGAGGGTATGACCATGGTGGTGGTGACACACGAAATGGAATTTGCGCGCCAGGTCGGCGACGAGGTCGTGATGTTCGAGGCTGGCGAGGTGATAGAGAAGGGACGGCCGAACGACCTGCTGCGCAGCCCATCGCATCCCTCCACCCAGCGCTTCCTGCGCAGCCTGCTCAAGAACAGCGAACCATGATCCGGCTTGGATTTCATCTATCCTGGCGGCGGCGCCGAGCAGGACTACTATCGGTTTGGCGAACAGCACAATCTGCGGATGTTCCTGGTGGGCTCACGCATTCCCGGCGGCGACGACCACGCGGTCGAGGCGTTGCAGCAAACGGCACGTATCGAGAACCTGATCGAGGCTGCCGAGCGGTTCGCCACGCTCGATCCTGCCGCGGTCATATGGGCCTGCACTAGCGGCAGCTTCATCGTCGGCCGCTCGGGCGCGGAGGCACAGGTCGCGGCGTTGCGCACGGCTACCGGACGAAAGGCGACCAGCACCTCGCTTGCCATCGTCGATGCGTTAGCGGCGCTCGATGCGCGGCGCATTGCGGTTGTAGCTACCTATCCCGAACCTGCAGCGCGGGCATTGGAAGCGTTTCTCGGCGCCTTCGGCATTGGCGTCGCGTCGCTGCAATGGCTCGATGCGCCGAGCGGGCTTGACGCCGCAGCAATTGGCGAGGACCGGCTGGAAGCGGCGGTACGGCAAGCAACTCTGGCAAAACCCGACGCCGTGGTTATCCCGGATACCGCGCTGCCGACGATGGAATTTATCGAACGTCTCGAGGCGCTGACGGGGTACCCGGTGGTGACCGCGAACCAGGCGACACTGTGGGCCGCAGTCGGGCTCGCCGGCCGCGCCGTCGCGGCCGCAAGGCATGGCCGCCTGTTCAAGCTCGCCTTCAAGGAGTGCGGAGCATGAGCATGCGTCGCGAACCCGCGTTCACCGAGGCCGAGTACCGCCGCCGCGTGACCACGGTGCATGCCCGGATGGCAGAGCGTGGACTGGACGGGATTTTGTTGTTCGGCGCGCACAATATAAATTACCTCACGGGCATGGACAGCGAGAACCTGTTCGACCCGCAGGCCTGCGTGGTGGCCGCGGGGGCCGATCCGGTGCTTGTCATTCTCGATTTCGAGCGCGGTCGTTTCGAAAACAGCGCGTGGCTCACGGATCCCGTCGAATTCGACGGATTCGCCGACCCCGCCCTCATGTTCGCCATGGCTGTGCAGCGTCAGGGTCTCGGCGCAGCGCGGATCGGGTTGGAGCGTCGTGCGATTGGCTACGACCAATACGCAAAGCTGGTCGCGGGACTGCCCGGCGCAGTGCTCGAGGACGCGTTCGGCGTGGTCGAGGGCGTACGTCTGGTGAAGTCGGACGTCGAGATAGAGTTGATGCGTGAGACGGCTGCTATCACCGATGCTGCCGTGCGTGCCGGCTTCGTGGCGATTGCCGACGGGCGCCCGGACTATGAGGTGGAGGCTGCCGTCTGCAGCGAATTATACCGCAATGGCAGCGACCTCGTCTGCTGGGGCCCGATCGTTGCCGCCGGCTATCGCAGCGGCCTCGCTCACAGCTCGCATAACGGCTACCGCATCCGCACTGGCGATACCGTGTTCATCGAGGTCACCGGCCAGCGCAAGCGCTACACCGCGCCGCTGATGCGCACCGCCGTCATCGGGAAGCCGAGCGCAAGGCAGCGGCGCATCGCTGACGCCTCGGCGGGGGCGGTGGCGGCGATCTTGGCTACCGCCCGCGCCGGCACGCCGGCGCGCGATATCGCAGCGGCCGCACTGAAACCGATCGAGCCCGTGCTGAGCGAGGTAATTTTTCACCATAATTTTGGCTATCCTGTCGGCGTCGGCTATCCGCCATCCTGGATCGAGACCCTGGGCTTTTTCCTGCGCTCGAACAACGCCGCGCCGGTCGAAGCGGGCATGGTGTTCCATTTGCCGATGTCGCTGCGCGTCGGCGGCGAGTTCGGTATTTGCCTGAGTCACACGATGCTGGTGACCCCGGACGGCGGTGTGCCGCTGACCAAGACACCGGCGGCGCTGGCGGAATTATAGTAGATCGGTACTATAATGCTCTTCGACTGAAGGCGCGGACATGGCACGACGGATCGAACTGCGGTTGAAACTGAAGGGCGTACGCGCCGTCGCCACCCTTTTGGAGGACGAGGCGCCACGCACCTGCAACGCGGTGTGGGAAGTGCTGCCGATCGAGGGCGAGACCTATCACGCGAAATGGGCAGGGCGGGAGCTGTACACCCTGGTTCCGCCGTTTCCGAAAGGCCCGGGTGAGGAGAACGCCACAATCACGCCGATCCCCGGCGACGTCATCTATTTCGATGTCTCGCCCGATACGATCGACCTGCCGGTGGCGATGCGCAAGCAATACCCGAACGGGCTGGTGGATCTCGCGGTGTTCTACGGTCGCAACAACCTGCTGCTGGGGCCGGCCGGCTTCATGCCCGGCAACCTGTTCGCCACCATCACCGAGGGGCTGGCGGAGTACGCGCAGGCGTGCAACGAACTGTTCCGCGAAGGCATGGCGAACGAACGCTTCATCATCCGCCGGTTGGGATGACCGCTCAGTTGTTCCAGTAGCGTTGCGGCCGCAGTCCGAGGCGGGCCATCCTCTCGCAGATGGTTTGCTGTGCCCGGGCCAGCACCGCGGCCTCGTCCACTGTGATACAGCGCCCGTCGCGCACCACCTCGCGCCCGTTGACCAGCACGGTGGCCACGGTGCCGGCGCGCATCGTCAGCGCAAGCTGGTGCACTGGGTTGACCGCCGGCATGCACTCCGGCCGATCGGCCCAGCGCACCACGATGTCGGCGCGCTTGCCCACCTCGAGGCTGCCGATCAGGTCCGCCATGCCCGCCACCCGCGCGGCCTCGATCGTCTGCATTTCCAGGATGGCACCGGGCGAGACCGGCTTGCCGATGCTGGAGGACACCATGTAGCCGGCCGGCCCGGCATCGCCGATCGTGCAGTCCCGGCCACCATCCGTGCCGATCGCGACTGTGACGCCGTGGTTGATGAGGTCGGGGACGCGGCAGGGTGCCTCGGCGCTGATCCCGAGCTGCTGGTAGGCAGCCGGGCACCACACGACGGAGGCGCCGGTTGTACCGAACTCCGCAATATCAACGTCGCGCAGCACGTACATGTGCACCAGCGTGGAGCGCGGCCCGAGCGCACCGATCCGCACCAGTCGGGAAATCCGCGATCCGCCGATGCGTGCCTCGTCGCCGCGCGTCGCGGCGGGTATATAGGCCTCGTGCTGATGGAAGGCGACGCCCTCGGCGTCCGACAACGCGCGGGCAGCGCACTCAAGCTCGTCCGATGCAGTGCCCAGGCCGTACACCGCGACGTAGCCGCGCACCAGCGCATCCGGGTCCTTGTTGCGATGCAGTTGGTTGCCGAGCTCGGCAAGGCAACGGTCCAGCGTTGGCGGCGTGCGTTTATAAAGCGTTTGGCTGTCCAGGCCACCGAGGAATTTCATTACTTCTACCTGGTCCCACAGGTAACAGTCGGCGAGCAGCGCGCGTATGCCGACCTCCTCGACCGCCGCCGCGACGGCGTCGCAGTCGAACACCGAGCCGGGCTCGACGAACATCGTGAAGCCAGTGCGCAGCATTTCCAACGCCGCGTTCTGTGTTGCCGCGACTTCGTCGGCCGCCGTGACGTCGGCTTTCCAGTCGGCAAATGAGACGGCAGGCGGCGGGTCGATGCCGTTGCCGAAGATGCCGCGGCAGGTGTTGTGGACGATATGGTTGTGCGCATCGATGAAACCGGGATGCACGATGCCGCCGCCGGCGTCGAGCACGCGGCCGGCGTGGTAGCGCGCCAGCACCTCTGCCTCCGGTCCGACCGCCAGGATCGAGTTACCGGTGATCGCTATGGCGCCACCGTCGATGACGCGGCGTTGCGCATCGACGGTCACCACCACTCCATTGCGCAGGATCAGATCGCAGGTATACGGTGCGGTACTCCTCATAGGCAGATCTCCCCTTTTGTCACGGCGAAGCGAGCGGTGACCGGTAGTGCGTCGGACCTACGAGGCACGGCGCGACCCACAAGTCCCTGGTGCTCTGATTCTTACGCATGGTGCAGGCAATCCGTCGAGCTTGGCGGGGATCGCGGCGGCCGACGCTTTCCGCGTGATCGGCTTCGGCTCGGTATTGCGTTCGGCGAGATAACACTTGATGGCCGCCTGCAAATCAACACTCGGATGGAAACTGCCGCGACGGATTTGTTCGCGTGTCAGGACCGAGAAGACGCTCTCGACTGCATTCACCCACGATCCCGAGGTCGGCGTGAAATGAAAGCCCTGCGAGGATGGCGGGCAAGCCACGCCTTGACCTTAGGATGCTTGTGGGTGGCGTGGTTGTCGACGTGGCTGAGGGCACCAGCCGAAAACTCGTTCTCCAACGTCAATTCGCCTATCTTGACGTGCAGTCCCTTCAAACCGACAGCCGGCGTGGCCTCGATCGCCGAAGAGCCGGAGCCGAAAGCCCCGGTCGCACCCTCTAGCAGCTGTGTCTTCCAGCTCGTGATCTGGCTCGGGTGTACGTCATGCTGCTGCGCCAATTCGGCCAGCGTCTTCTCGCCCTTGATCGCGGCCAACGCCACCTTGGCCTGGAAACCGGGTGTATGGGTCCCGCGTGTGCGTCTCGTTATCATATCTCCTGTTACACGACATTTTCGCCGCTCTCAGGCAGATTTTCCACCTATCGATCTGTCCGAATTTCCCGAGCCACTTCTGTGATCGCCCTGCGTCGGCGAACCTCTAGCGTCGTCCGGCCGACACCACCGTTGCAAAGCGCCTCAGAGGGCCATTACGCTGCCAGCCAGGTGGCCGATTGGGCGGGTCATCTGGGGAATATCGGAGGAACACGGCTTCGGCTTTGGTATTGGACTATGCAACGCGCCCCGCGCCGCCGATGGGAGGACGAACCCGCCGTGGAAATCACCAAGCTCGAAACCTTCATCGTGAACGTCCGCTACCTGCACGATGAGGTCAGCTCCCGTATCGTTCGCAGCGGCGTCACCGAGGTCATCGTCAAACTCACTGCGGACAACGGGCTGATCGGCTGGGGCGAAAGCTGCGGCAACATCGCCAACGCCAGATCGATCGAGGAGGCGGTGCAATACGCGGCGTTCTTCGTCGTGGGCTCCGACCCCTGGCAGCGCGAGGCTGCGGCTTTCAATTTTTACAAACGTGGTACGTGGGATCGCCGCATGCACTCAGCCAATTTCGCCTTCGCCGGCATCGACCAGGCGCTATGGGACCTCTGCGGGAAAGAGTGCGGACAGCCCGTCTACCGCCTGCTCGGCGGGGCGATGCGCGAGGACGTTGACTATTTCTACTATCTGTCGCGCGGCTCGGCCGACGATGTCGCCCGGCAATGCCGCGACGGGGTGGCGCGCGGCTATACCGTCTTCTATCTGAAAACCGGCATAGACCGCGGCGCGGAGGAGGCAATGCTGGAGGCAATCCGCGCCACCATCGGCCCGCAGAGAAAAATCCGCATCGACTGCAACGAAGCCTGGACGATCAACCAGTCGATTCGCATCCTTACCGACTGGGACGCCAAATACGGCTTCGATTTCTGCGAGGCGCCGGTGGCGCACGACCTGCCGGAGGGCCTGCGCGAAATTCGCGAGCGCGTGCCGTGTGCCATCGCCACCAACGAAGGTCTCGGCCGCGAGGTAGACGTGCTGCGCCTAATCGAGGCGCATTGTGCCGATGTGCACTGCTTCGGTCCCTATTGGGTCGGCACGCTGCGCCGCTTTCAGACTCTCAGTCAGTTTGCTCACCTTAAGGGTCAGCTTGTGTGCAAGCACACGCATGGCGAGCTTGGCGTGGCGGCGGCCGCCGCGCAGCACGTGATGCTGACGCTGCCGAACGCCGTGGACGGCAATCAACAAACGGCCGCGGTAATGGAAGGCGATATCCTCAAGGAACCGATCCCGATCGCGAGCGGGCCGAAATGGGGGCGCATCGAGAAGCCCGGCCTCGGCGTGGAGGTCGACGAGGAACGGCTCGCGCTCGCGCGCGAGGCGTATCTGCGCGACGGCCAGTTCATTCCCTATCGCGCTCAGCGCCAGGACGGTGTTAAATTGCTCTGAGCCAAGCGGGCGGGCCGAAAAGCCGCTCGTCATAAAAGTCGGGGAGATCATGACTCATCACGATGAAACGAAAAAAAGTCCGGCGCGCGCTACGCGGCGTCATGTTCTGCAAGGCGCGGGTGCCGCGCTCGTCGCCGGCGGTGCGTTTTGCCGCGCCGCGGCTCAGGCCAAGCCGACGAAACTTGTTTACGGCAATATTGGGCCAGCCGGCGCCGACGATCTCGTCTTCAAGGAAGGCACGGACCTGTTCACCAAAACCACGGGCGTACCGGTCGATATTCAGCTCGGCGGCGATGCCGATCTGTTCCAGAAGATTCTCGCCTGGGTCGCGTCGGGCCAGCAGCTCGATGCGGTGTTCGTGCGCGAAAACTTCCTTGCTCCCTTCGTCAAGGATCAGGTGCTGCAACCGGTCGATGGCCTGCCGGGCCTTGACGCGCTGAAGCCGCAGATCACGCCGCTTTTTCTTCAATCCATGGAACAGAAGGGAAAGACCTGGGGCCTTCCGTACTATAGCGAGGCCGAAACCTGCTGGTTGTATGAGGCCAAGGTGAGCAAGGCTGGCATCAGCAATCCGCCCAGGGACTGGGACGAACTGGGCGAGATGTGCCTGAGGGCGAAGAAGGACGGCATCGCTAAGTATCCTATGATCTGGGCCGCAGGTCAGGGCGACCATCATCTGCCGTGGCAATGGTTCACGCAGGTCTGCTCACGAGGCGGCAAGATCTTCGACGAGAGGAACGCGCCACTGTTAGGCCAGGGATCGATTGCCCGCGAGGCGCTGATCTGGTGGCGGAAAACGTTTATCGATTGGCAGACTACCGATCCTCGCTCGGTGGAACTGCGCTATATTCCCGCCATGAAGGCGTTCAGCACCGGCGATTATCTGTTCTGCCTGGTGATGTTTCAGAGCTGGTTGCAGGATGCGCAGAACCCGACGGAATCGAAAATCGCGGGACGTGTCCGTTTGTTCCAGATGCCCGGCAACGGCAAATCCATCGCCTACGCGCGCCTGCACGGCATGGCGGCCTCCACGGTATCCGCGGATTGGACGTGGAAATTGATAAACATGCTGGCGGCAAAGGCCCCTTCGGGCGAGATGGTCGTGCCGACCGACTGGGCAGTGAAGCGCGGCTACGTTCCGGCCTACAAGTCGATCTGGGACAACCCCGCGCTGAACGCGGCCTGGTCGAAATGGGTCGATGTCGATGCGCTGAAGACGCAGATCGACAACTCGGTGCATTCGTCGGTCATCGTCCCGGCCACCTATGAGGCGTGGTACCCGGAGTGGCTCGACTTCGTGAATGTGGTCCTGCAGAACTGCGTCATCGGCAAGATCTCGGCGGATGCGGCGTGCGATCAGATGACGGATAAGGCCCTGACGCTGGCGAAATCCGGATGAGCGCGGCGCCCGCGCATACGTGACCGCGACGCCCGCGCCCCCGCAAGCCGGAATCACGGAGGCGCCAAAATTGGGAAAAGGCTTCCGGCCGGAACTTAGCGCCAGCCGCCTTGCATTCATCATGAACGTGCCGTCGATGCTGCTGATCCTCGGCACGATCGGCTACCCGCTGTTGTTCAGCCTCAACATGGCTTTCCGCGATGTCGGGATTCGCGGCTTCATCACCGGGGTCATGCCGTGGGTCGGCCTGCGCAATTTCGCGCAGGTTCTCGGCGATTCCCTGTTCATTGCATCTTTCGTGCAGACGTTGATTTTCGTCGTTTTTTCAGTGGCGCTGGAAGTAGTGATCGGCCTCGGCATAGCCCTGACCATCAACATGCGCCACGCGCGGTTCGCGGGCCTGACGAAGGCGGTGCTGCTGCTGCCGTGGGCCGTGCCGCCAATCGCCAACGGCGTGATGTGGTCGTTCATCTTCAACTCCAAATACGGCCCGCTCAACGCAGTGCTCTACAAGCTCGGGATCATCGCCGGCTCCATTCAGTGGATCAGCGACCCGGCGCTCGCGCTCGGCGCCGTGGTGGTTGCGTATGTCTGGCGGACCGTGCCGTTCGGTGCGCTGTTGTTCCACGCCGCGCTACAAGCGATTCCGGATTCACTTTACGAGAGCGCCTCAATCGACGGCGCCACCTCCTGGCAGCAATGGTGGTACATCACCATGCCCCTGCTTAGGCCGACACTGCTCGTGGTACTGATCCTGCGCACCGTATTCTCGTTCATGGTCTTCGACGAAATTCTGGCGATTACCTACGGGGGTCCCGGCGACTTAACCTGGACGATGGCATGGTATATCTATTCTACCGCCTTTCGCTTCTACAAGTTCGGGCCGGCGTCGGCGGCTGCCTTCATTCTTACCTTGGTCATCGCCACCGTCGCCGTTCTCTACATCCGGCTTCTACGCGGCGAGGTGGAAGTGGGATGAGTGTCCAGCGCGCCCGTCTCCTCCAGGTTGCCTGGCCCAATCTCGCCAACATCCTTGTCATCGCAGCGCTCGTCTTACCGCTGCTGCTTATGACGCTGGGATCGCTGCAGACCGAGCGCGACCTTTTGGATCATCCGCATGGTCTGCTGCCGCAGCACATCACGTTCAGCAACATTCTGGGCCTGGCGCTCGGTCGCCAGAGCCCTGGCTTCCCTGAACAACTGGAGTTCTATCCACACGCCTTCCTGAACAGCACCGTCATTGCGTTGAGCGTGACGGCGATTGTGACCGTTTTCGGCAGCCTCTCGGCCTGGTCCTTTGTGCGCCTGCGATTTCGTGGCCGGCGGATCGTGCCCTATGGCGTGCTGACGGTTCGCATGGTGCCGCTGATCATTCTGATCATCCCGCTCTACACGATGATGGTGCGCGCGAAGCTGCTGGGCACCCCGCTCGCCATCATCATTCCGCAAGCCGGCCTTTTTTTGCCCTATACCATCTGGATACTGATCAGCTACTTCGCGTCGATCCCAGGCGAGCTTGAGGAAGCGGCGCGGATCGATGGCTGCAGCCGCTTCGGCGCCTTTCTGCGGGTCATTCTTCCGCTCAGCGCGCCGGGCCTCACCGCGAACGCCGTTATTATCTTCCTGCTGTCGTGGAATGACCTCCTGCTGCCTATCATCATGACGAGCAAGGTCGAACAGATGACGCTTCCGGTCCTAATCTCCTCGATAGTGACTCTGAAATTCTTTTCCTACACCCTTACTGTACGCGGCCGGCCTGCTGGCCACCTTGCCGACCTTGCTTCTTGCCCTGTTGCTGCAGCGCTACGTGGTCAGCGGATTGATGGCGGGCGCCGTGAAAGGTTAGTCGGGCTCAATATAGTGCCTGCGCCAGCGAGGTGAACAAGGTCTCGTTCGGGCATTCATCGGCCAGTCGCCCGTTCGCAGGCACCACTGACGGTGTTGCTGGCGCAACCGCGGGCAGGCGGCATGGTCCCAGCGAGTCCAAACAAGCCAGTTCTTTCCAGAAGCTTTCAAGCGCCTCGATGCGGCCCGTATCTTGCACGAGATGACCCACAACCATCAACATGAGCTTATCCTTCGCGTGCCGAAAGGAGCAAAACCTCCGCTTGCGCAGCAAACTGATTCCGTTATCTATAAAGAGGCCAGGATGTTCGAACCGGCATCATCCCTCCTCAGGAAAACGAGGCTGTCTACGGAGAACCCGTTGATAGTTACAAAAAGCACCCCAAGGAGGCACACGCAGCCATGGCCGGTCGATAATCGGTTCGCAGCTGCCCAACTGCGACTTGCTCGTTGCCGGGCGGATGAGCGTTGACCGAATCGCTCCGGTCGATCAGCGCGATGCGCCGATGTGATGGGGTTAGCGCCCAACGCATCACCTTGCTGCGTGACGCGGACGGTGATGGTGTTGCGCAAATTCGCTGGTGCCCTTAGATTTGTCCTTTGGGTCGCCTTGGGAGAACGTCCGCGTGATCCGAAACCGCGTTCAGGCCGTAGCATTCGCAATCACGGCGATTCTGACGATCGGACCTGCTGTGGCCGGAACTCCGATCTACCTGTCCGCGAACCCGCCGAAAGCGCAGATCAATGCGGGCCCAAGTCTGTCACTCGGGCGGGTGGGTCTCGATCCCTGTCCCGGCGGCCTTTGTCGGACGGAACCGCACAGCAACCTGTTTTACTTTATGACAAAAGGTACCCACCCGATCGAGCCAGTGCCGGGAATTCTGCTGAGCATTCCGTTCGGCAGTGTTGCGCGCTAAAGCCGAACGACGGGGAGGCAAAGCACGACCCCCGGTTGGTTAATACTCGTGCTGCAAATCAAGGCAGCTACTCCGGCTTGGCCGGCACTGACGCCGGAAACTAGCCCGAAGTTTTCACTTGCGTTGACTTGAACGACGGTTCTTTTCCGAGGGTTGGCTTCGTGCGCCTTTGATTTTGTGTCCATGTAGGGATTCCCCAATCGGCCGGAATGTGATTCGATTCGGGCATGTTCATCGAGACGGTGCCCAATCGGACGTCGCCGCCCGCGGTGCTGTTGCGGGAGAGCTTCCGCGACGAACACGGCCGCGCGCAGAAGCGCACGCTGGCGAACCTGAGCAAGCTGCCGGGCGATGTGATCGATGGGCTGAAGGCGCTGTTGAAGGGCGGCACGGTGATCGGCACCGGACCGCACGAGATGCGGATGGAGCGATCACTGCCGCATGGCCACGTCGCGGCGGCGCTCGGCATGCTGCGCCGGATCGCGCTGGACCGGCTGATCCTGAGCACAGCAAGGGACGCGGCGTCGCGGCGGCATTGCGATCTGGTGGTGGCGATGGTCGTGGACCGGCTGATCACGCCGCGCTCCAAGCTCGGGTTTGTCCGTGCGGTGGACCAGGAGACCGCGACATCGAGCCTGGGCGCGGTGCTGCGCCTGGGCGAGGTGAAGGAGCGCGAGGCATACGAGGCATTGGACTGGCTGCTCGAACACCAGCAGCGGATTGAGAACGGCCTGGCAAGGCGGCATCTCCAGGATGGCGTATTGGTGCTCTACGACGTCAGTTCATCGTATTTCGAGGGCCGCTGTTGTCCGCTGGCGCAGCATGGCTACAGCCGTGATCACCGCGGTGACCGCCCACAGATCGTGTATGGGCTGTTGTGCACACGAGACGGATTGCCGGTCGCGGTCGAGGTGTTCGATGGCAACACGGCCGATCCGGCGACGCTGAGCTCGCAGGTCGAGAAGCTCAAGGACCGCTTCGGCATCAACCGCGTGGTGCTGGTGGGCGACCGCGGCATGATCACCTCGGCGCGGATCGACGCAGACCTCAAAGCTGCCGGCGTGGACTGGATCACCTGCCTGCGGGCACCGGCCATTCAAGCGTTGGCGGCGGAGAACGGGCCGTTGCAGCTGTCGCTGTTCGACGAGCGCGACCTGGCCGAGATCAGCGCGCCCGAGATGTTCCCCGGCGAACGGCTCATTGTCTGCCGCAACCGCGAACTCGCCGCCGAACGCGCGCGCAAGCGGGAGGAATTGCTGGCCGCCACCGAACGCGAGTTGCTCCGCATCCAGGCGCAGGTCCGCCGCAGGAACTCACCGTTGCGCAGTGCCGCCGAGATCGGCCTGGCGGTCGGTGGCGTGGTGAACAGCCGGAAGATGGCCAAGCACTTCGCCGTGGCGATCCGCGATGGCCACTTCGCCTTCCAGCGTCGGACGCAGCAGATAGAACAGGAGGCTCGTCTCGACGGTATCTACGTGATCCGCACATCCGTGCCGGCCGAGCAGCTCGATGCGAATGAAGCGGTGCAGGCCTACAAGGACCTGTCCCGCGTCGAGCGGGCCTTCCGCAGCCTGAAGACCGTCGATCTCGATATCCGCCCGATCCGCCATTGGACCGCACCGCGCGTGCGCGCCCACGTCTTCCTGTGCATGCTCGCCTATCACGTCGAGTGGCATCTGCGGCACGCCCTGGCACCGCTGTTGTTCCATGACACCGGGCTTACCGCCACGAGGGCAGAACGCTCCTCACCCATCGTCAGCACCGAGCCATCCGAACTCGCCAAGACCAAGAAGGCGACCAAGCGCTCAGCCGGCGGTCTGCGCGTCATGGGCTTCGCCGGCCTCATGGCCCATCTCGGCACCCTGACCCGCAACACCATGCGTGTGCCGCTACGCCTCGCGCATAGCTTCACGCTGTACGCCGAACCAACCACGCTCCAGGAGGACCCATTCAGGCTGCTCAACATCCAACCAATGCGTGTCCAGTAGACCAAAAGGCTGATCGCCAAATCATCGAATCAAATCAGCCTCTTACGCAGTTCTCAAATGGAAACTTCGGCCTAGCATTACAGTTGCGCTGAGATTCTGAATCTCTGAATCGATGCGGAGCCATGACTCGATTCGGAGGTCGTGGTGTCGGGTGCATCGATCGAGACGACGTTGGAGCTTTGGGTCTCAGCTCTGCGAGACGTCAAGGCGCGGATGCGTCAGTTGTTCAAGCAGGAGAGGATGGCTGTTTCGGCTGGGCTGTTTCTGGATGGGCTGCTCGGCGAGGAGCGGCGCAGGACCGGCTGGATGCGAGCCGAGGCGGCTGGCGATCCTGGCCCGTGGCGGCAGCAATCGGTGTTGGGGCGCGGGCAGTGGGACGCCGACGCGCTGCGCGACATGGTGCGCCAGTACGCGGTCGAGACGTTGGCCGACGCCGACGCGGTGCTGGTGATCGATGAAACCGGGTTCCTGAAGCAGGGCAAGGCGTCCTGCGGCGTGGCGCGCCAATACACCGGCTCCGCCGGCAAGATCACCAACTGCCAGGTCGGCGTGTTCGCCGCCTATGTCTCACGCCACGGCCATGCCTTCATCGACCGCTCTCTCTACCTGCCGAAAGCCTGGACCGACGACCCGGCGCGCCTGGCCGCGGCGCATGTGCCCGAAGATGTGGGCTTTGCGACCAAGCCACGCATCGCGGTGGGGATGATCACGCGGGCGCTGGCCGCCAACGTGCCCTTCGCATGGCTCGCCGCCGACACCGTCCATGGCGTGGGCGAGGTCGAGCAGGTGCTGCGCCGGGCTGGCAAGGGTTATGTGCTTGGGGTGCCGAGCACGCACCAGGTCCGCTCCTGGGGCAAGGCGCTGCCGATCACGGGCGCCGCCGAAGTGGTGGCCGCATCCCGCACGGCGCAGGACTGGCAGCGCCTGTCGGCCGGCACGGGGACCAAGGGGCCGCGCTTGCACGAGTGGTGCTACGTGGAACTTGCCGACCTCTCGGCCGACGCTTATGGCGGCAACGAACACGAGGTTGGACACGTGGCTTGCTGATTCGCCGTCACATCGGCGATGGCGCGTTGGCGTTTTTTTCGACCTGGTGTCCGGTCGGCACGCCCATCGCAACGCTGGTCGCCGTCGAAGGCCACCGCTGGTCCATTGACGACAGCTTCGAGACGGCGAAGAACGAGCTTGGACCTGATCATAATGAAACCAGATCCTGGCACGGCTGGCATCGACACGTCTCGCTCGTCATGCTGGCGTTCACCATGATGGCGCGCATTCGCCATACCGCCAATGTCGTCCCCGGCACGCCGAAAAAAACCTCGCCGCCACGCCGCTTGTCCACTGGTCGCTCCAGGAAATCCGGCGCATAGCCACGCGGCTCGCTCGACGACGCATCAACCCAGCACACATCATCGCCTGGTCACTCTGGCGACGAGCACATCAGGCCGCAGCCCAAGCAGCGCACCTGCGAAAATCGCAACTGTAATGTTAGTGTCTGTCCGGTAAGTTCGCAAGTTCTTTGAATCTGTTACCGGAAGCCAGCCGAACCCCTTGATCCGACGCGGATTTCCGTGAGTTTATTCGCGGCACCGATTCGCGAGATGCTGAATGTGGACGACCGAGAACCGCGCCCGTTACAACCGCGACAAGCAGCGCTATCCGAGCGACCTGACCGACGAGGAATGGGTGCACGTGGTACCGCTGATCCCACCAGCCAAACACGGCGGGCGCAACCGTCGGGTCGATGAGCGCGAAGTGGTCAACGGCATCATGTATGTGTTGAGCACGGGATGCCAGTGGCGCTATGTCCCCAAGGACCTTCCGCCGAAGAGTACACTGCATGACTATCTGGACCGCTGGAACTACGACGGCACGCTGCAGCGGATCCATCACACGCTGTACGTCAAGTGCCGTGAAAAGCTTGGTCGGGAAGCGAGCCCGACCGCCTGTGTGCTGGACAGCCAAAGCGTGAAAGGCGCTGAAAAAGGGGGGCCCGCATCGACCCGAACGGCTACGATGCTGGCAAGAAGATCAAGGGCAAGAAGCGGCACATCCTGGTCGATACGATCGGCCTCTTGCTGAACGTGGTCGTGCATCCGGCGGACATCCAGGATCGCGACGGTGGCGTTCTGGTGTTCTCCCGCCTGTTCGGGCTGTTCCCGTTCCTGTTGAAGCTGTTCGCCGACGCTGGCTACCAGGGGCGGCAGTTCCGCACCGCGCTGGCGAAGCTGCTTTCACAACTCTCCGTCGAGATCGTGAAGCGCTCGGATCGGGCGCAGGGGTTCGAGGTGCTTCCCAGACGATGGGTGGTCGAGCGGACCTTCGCATGGCTCAATCGCTGCCGCCGCCTGGCCAAGGATTTCGAAAACCTGACCCGCAACGCCGTCGCGTTCATCCACCTCGCCTCGATTCGCCTCATGCTGCGAAAGCTCTGTAATCCCGCGTGAACTTTCCGGACGGACTTTAAGGGATTGCGCTTTCACCTTCGTGATAATGTGAAGTTTGGCAGCGGCAACACGTTGTCAGCCAGCGACGTCAAATTCAGCTATGACCGAGTGGGCGAATTTGAAGGATCAGCCCAGCGCGCAATTTACGCTAAATATAGACCGTGTGGAGGTTATCGATCCATTGACAGTCGATATTATCTTCAAGGACCCGGGATTGCCGATGCTTGGTTTCATCGGATCTCCCCAGCTCGCGATCCAGGACAGCAAGGAAGCCATCGCTCACGGTGCCACCAGCGCAGCTGACGCGGAGACCACGGACAAGGCAACGGCTTGGCTGAATCAGAACTCCGTTGGCACTGGCCCCTACCGCCTCGTAAGCTGGGAGCGCAACTCAAGCATTACTATGCTTCGAAACGTGTCCTACTGGCGCGGACAGGCGCCTTTTGACCGCGTAATGATTGAGCATATGCCGGATGGTTCGATCCAGATGCTATCGCTCCGTCGCGGAGATATCGACCTAGCCTTTAACTTGAGTTCCTGAGCAGATTACGGCACTCAGGGGTAATAGCCATCGTTCAACGGCCATCGCTTGATTTCATGTATATGACGCTGACCAGTAGTGCGGCAATCAGCCCACCACTAGCACGAATTGAGGCCCGCCAAGCTGTCGCCTATGCGATCGACTATGACGGCATTCGGGACTCTCTGTTGGGTGGCGCTGCAATCAGACCGCTCAATTTTATCCCTGTAGGAATGGCGGGATCCACGGAACAGCAGACCAGGCAGTATGGCTATCATGAGGATCTGGATCGAGCCCGTGCATTGCTGGCTGGTGCAGGGCTGGAAAATGGTTTTGAGTTCAACCTTGCATACGGAAACGAGCTGTTCGCAAACATATCCTATGGCGTCGTAGCCCAGAAGTTACAGAGCGACTTGGCACGAGTCGGCATCAGGATAAACCTTCAGCCGATGGATCCGGTCAATCTCCGGTACTTTGTACGTGAATGGTAAATCCACTGCAGTCCTCACGTTTTGGTCTGGGAACATGGATGTCTCGCTTTGGACCATTGCAGCGATTGAACGCGTGGCTCGGCGTGTCCACTGGGATGTTCTGCCGGCAACCTCAGCGCTCTGCCAACAGGCACTGCGGGAGGATGACGTTCCGCGACAGCAGGCGTTATGGCTTGAGTTCCAAAAGGAATTAGCGAGACAATGCAACTACGTCGTTCTGTTTCAGCCTATGCTGCAAGTCGCAGCTCGAAAATCTATCAAGGATGTCGATCTCACAGCGATCGGCGGGTTGATCGAGATGTATGATGTCAAGCCTGCGGCGTAGGCACGGCACCACTGTTGATCGTCATTGTGACTTGTAAGTGGCTGCGTGACTTGTAAGTGGCTGCGTGACTTGTAAGTGGCTGCGTCATATGAGGGGCAGATTATTCCGCGATAGGTCAGCTCGGTCTGTGCCTCTTGAGCCCTGCAGCAAGAATGAGACGGACCACTATGGACAGATCCGCGGAAGTAGTAGGTACTCCCTTCACCTTGGCAGTCTGCTCAGAGATGATCTTTCGCGACCTGCCGATCGTGGAGCGCGTCAGACGTATTTCGGCTCTCGGGTTTCAGGTTGAAATCTGGGACTGGACCAAGCACGACATTGGTGCGCTGGCTGCGACGGGTGCGAAGTTTTCATCGATGACTGGCTATATCGGGGGTACTCTCGTGGACGACGAGGGTGTCAACGAATTGATCCGCACAGCGAAGCAGTCAATCTCAATTGCTAAACAGCTAGGAAATCCCCTACTCAATCTGCACGGCACCGGGCTTGATGGGCATGGAATGCCACTGAAGCCTTGTCATGTCGTCAGCGGCGCGATGTGGATAAGGGCCAAGAACACGCTCGACCGCATCGCGGATCTCGGTGCGGAGGCGGGTGTCACTTTCGTCCTGGAGAACCTCAACGCGTTGGTCGATCATCCAGGGGTGCCGTTTGGCAGGGCGGAGGATTGCATTACTCTCGTAGCCGCAGTCAATCGCCCCTCGTTGCGCCTGATGCTTGACCTGTATCACGCCCAGATGGGCGAGGGAAATCTTATCGAACTCTGTCGAAAGGCGTTGCCGTTTCTCGGCGAGATCCAGGTGGCGGACGTCCCGGGCCGGCGTGAGCCAGGGACAGGCGAGATCAATTATCCCGCCATTGCAAGGGTGTTGGCGGATATGGGTTATCGTGGAACGATTGCGCTCGAGGCCTGGGCTTCAGTCGATGATGAACTTGCGCTAACGCGTTTTCGGGAGGCATTCACTATGCACACGAACGCGGGGCATTAAAATGGGTATCGTGAGTTACTTTCGTCATATTAGGTCGACAGCAGTGTTTCGTTTTGTGACTTAGGAGACAGTTCGGCCTACGGCGCCGCGGTGTTCAAAGCCAAGCTGCGCCCGGAATTTCGAACGCGATTCTGAGCCTGATGCCAGTACACCGCACGCGATACCCATGTCCGCGTGCTGCACGTTTGCACTACAACCCGATGCTGGACGTATTTGCTGAGCTCCGTTCGGATCCCGGGGATAAGCATCGTGGCCATCGGTCGCGTCCGAGCCGGCCGTGCAGCGAATTGGTAATCACCCGGCGAAGTAGCTGACCACCACGGAAGGATGGGGTCCTCAGCCCCGATAGGCGGCATCCTGCTGGCCTAGGCCAGTCACTTCCGCCGGACCACCGGCCTTTGGGTGAAGATCGTCCGTTGTTTAGCCGGAGGTAGCGGCGGCCTGACCGAGGTCAGGATCGCAGCGGGGCGTAAAACGTCCTTTCCGTAGATGTATGTCATGACCAACTCTCCGTCCGCCGAGCGTTCGATCGGGCTCGACAGGATTTCCAGCTGGATGGACAAATTCGGTGAACAATAAATCCGGTGATTGGCCGGAACCCCACGCGGCGACCGGCGGCACCGGACGCGAACCGATGACCGCCGAGAGGATCGCGACATTGCGGGAGGCACACCGGTGTCGCTTGTGAGGGACACAGTCGTCGCGTTGGGGTGAGGACTTGCTCCCCGGCTCCCGGAGGATATTGATGAAGCGCTGGGATAAGCCTCGGCCTTCAGCAAGTCTCCGTTGGGTTCGGAGCAGAGCCGGGCAACCGATCGGGGGGTACGTTGACCTTGAAAGATGCGACTTATGGGGAGGCCAGGGCTCTGGCCATTCGCGATCACATATTGCCGATCGTGCGCGAGCACGGGCTTCTGGAGGACATCGAGGACAAGAACAGTTCGCTCCGGCTCCTTGTATTCAAGCGCAAGCCTTGGCAGTTTGTTCACTGGACCCCCTTCAACGCGCTCGCGCCGACGGAGGCCTCTTCCCCTGGGTACCGCCACGCCATCGAGCGTCAGCACACGTTGCGGGATCTGCCATACGGGCTGGACGTCTGGCACGACGGGGCGAACGTGCTGCGGTTGCTCTGGGCAGATGCAGGAACGTTGGAAATCGTCAGTTTTGTTCGGGGCGCCTGGGAAGACGCCGCGCTTGCAATGAGTGGGTGCCATAGCCTTCACGCCGCAGCCCGACGGCCGTTGCTCAAGTGATCAAGGAAGCACCACGCAGGCGATTTTCATCACTCGACGATTAGCGTCGGTAATTTCTACCATTTTGGCGCCGCTGGTCCCTACAAGGGCGCTGTCGGCATTGCTTTCGGTGAGCTCGCCAACCGCAACAACTCGCTTGTCAACAAGAACGGCCACGAGGTCACCGGCGCGCGCAGGTTGGTTCATGCGGACGATGGCCAGATCGCCCGGTCGAAGCCGGGGCCCATGGGGCACACCGATCCAGAGAGCAAACACGGGTCCGCTGGCGCCCAGGAGTGGCGGCCGACCGATCCACTCGACCGCGAGGGCCGGCTCGATCACGTCCTCCTCCCTAAATACTGGTATCTCCAGGGCCGGCAGCACTGAAAGTGCGCCGCTCGTTTCCGGTCTAGGAGGAGGGGGCAGCGGCAGGCCCGATCGCAAGGAGCCCTCGGGCACGCCGAGCAGCGCAGCGAGAGGATAGCGCACCTCCTCGGGAAGGGTCCGGGGGGTGCGGCGGAGCAGGAATTGATGGAGGTAGGCGTGGTTGCGTCCGACGTATTCCGACGCCTGCTTCATCGTCATCCCGACTGCCCGAAGCCGCTCATGAACTAGCTGTCGGACGGGATCTGAGAGCTCCCTCGCCTTGCCTTTCACGCCTGTGTTCCCAAGCGATCTCCAGATAGGAAATATATCATTGATGGTTTGCCTGTCCAGATAGAATGGCCCACCAACGATTCATTAAATTGTAGATTTCCGCTTGCAGGGGACCACAGTCGATGGCACGAGGCGCTTATGATGCCACCGGCATAAGGGAGCGCATGATGCGCGTGGTGATCTACGCTCGCTATTCATCGGAGAACCAGCGCGAGGCGTCGATCGACGACCAGCTGCGGATATGCAAGGCGCGGATCACCGCCGAGGGCTGGGAGCTGATCCAGGTCTTCCAGGACCGTGCCATCAGCGGCGCAACAGCACTCCGCCCAGGTTACCAGGCCATGCTTGCCGCCGGCCGTGAGGGCGGCTTCGATATCCTCCTGGCAGAGGCGCTCGACCGCCTGTCCCGAGACCAGGAGGACGTGGCCGCCCTTTTCAAGCGGCTACATTTTGCGGGCATTCGGATCGTTACCCTCGCCGAAGGAGAGATCACCGAATTGCACGTTGGTCTCAAGGGCACGATGAACGCGCTGTTCCTCCGCGACCTCGCCGCCAAGACCCATCGCGGCCTGCGCGGGCGCGTCGAACTCGGCCGCAGCGGTGGCGGGAATGCTTATGGATACCGTGTGGTTCGTCACCTGACAGCCGACGGCGAACGGGTAACCGGCGAGCGCGCGATCGACGATGACGAGGCCATCACTGTCCGACGCATCTTCCGCGACTATGCTGGCGGCTTATCACCCAGACAGATCGGCCTTAACCTCAACGGGGAGGGTATCGCCGGCCCACGCGGGGACGCCTGGAGCGCCAGCACGATCAACGGCAATCGTACCCGCGGCACCGGCATCCTGAACAACGAGCTCTACATCGGCCGCCTGGTTTGGAACCGGCTCGCGTACGTCAAAGATCCCGAGAGCGGCCGAAGACGGTCCCGCAAACGCGTTGACGATGAGCAGGTCGTGACCGGGGTGCCGGAATTGCAAATCGTCGATCAGGAACTGTGGGACGCAGTCAGGGCGCGTCAATCCAAGCTGGAACGCGCCGGTGACCGGTCCATCGAAGCCAAACGGCCGTTCTGGTCGCAGCAGCGACCGCGCTATCTGTTTTCAGGCCTGATGCGGTGCGGCGTGTGCGGAAGCGGGTTCTCCAAAGCCGGAGCTTCGACGTTTGGTTGCTCAGCCGCGCGCAATAAGGGCCCGACGGCCTGCTCGAACCGTTTGTCGATCCGCCGTGACGCGCTGGAGAATACGGTGCTGGATGGCTTGGCCAACCGGCTGATGGAGCCCGACCTGTTCAAGGTGTTCATCACCGAGTTCGCCGCCGAATGGAACCGCCAACAAGCGAGCGTCGCCGGTGAGCGAGAAGTCCCGGCAGGCAGAGCTTGGTAAGGTGCGCCACAAGATCGAGCGCCTGATCGATGCGTTGACGGATGGGACACCAGCTATTGCTGTGACCGGCCGGTTGCGCGAACTGGAGCAGCGGCGCCTGACGCTTGAGGCCGAGTTGGCGACCTCCGAAGCGCCGGCACCCCGGCTGCATCCCAACCTGGCAGAGATTTACCGCCAGAAGGTCGCCGGGCTGGCCGCCCTTTCACGTTGGTAACACGGGTTCGAATCCCGCACAGGACGCCAATCTTTTCAACGACTTGTGGTTAAATAACGTAGCAGCGGCAAAACCCGGGCGGGAAGTGATTTTTCGATTCCTCCGACGCGGCGGGTTCTGAATTCAACCTGGGCGTGGTTGCCCCGGTTGAAATCGATGGCCTATCGCCGGCTGAGCTGAAGGCTCTGGTAGTCCGGCTGCTCGGCGAAGTTGCCGAGCTGAAGCGTGTTGTTGCCGAGCAGCGCGGGGAGATCGCGCGGTTGAAGGGCCTGAAAAGCCGGCCCGACATCAAACCGAGCGGCATGGAAGATGCGACGGAGCCGAAGCCACCGCGCGGCGGCAAACATCGCGGACGCGGCAAGTTTGCACCGCGGGTCAGCGTCGAGGATCGAGTGGTGAAAGCCTCCGCGCCACCGGGGTCACGTTTCAAGGGCTACGAGACGTTTGTCGTGCAGGATCTGGTGCTGCAAGCTCAGGTGATCCGCTACCGCCGCGAGCGCTGGGCGACGCCGGAAGGGCAGATGGTGATCGCGCCGCTGCCAGGGGGCATCGGCGGGCATTTCGGGCCTGAGCTGCGCCGCTTCGTGCTGTTGCAACACCATCAGGGTCAGGTGACAGTGGAGCGGATCACCGCGCAACCGCGCGGTGGGCCGCAGCATTTCCAAACGCCAGGTGATGCGACTGCTGATCGACCGACAAGACGCGTTTGTCGCCGAGAGCCGTGACGTGCTGCGGGCAGGATTGCAGACGGCATCATGGGTCACGGTGGACGACACCGGCGCGCGCCACGCGGCAAACAACGGCTTCTGCACGCATATGTGGACGGCCCCCTCCCTTGCAAGATCTTTTGCAGTGCGTGGATCAGATCGCTTGCGTTCATATGTACGGCCTGTTGATTGACGCTCACACAGGAACGCCGGCCAAGATGGTTTCCGCGACACGAGTTCCAAACAGATACGGCGGCCTATAGAGAGGGCCATCGCGTGCATCGGACTGTCCCGCATCGTGGATCGACCGATCACATCCATCTGCTCATTAGCGTGCAGTTCTGGCATCAGCTCAGCACGGTTGCGATTGAATTGTGCCCCCGTGTGTGGCTGATCTCGGGCTGCGCCGGCTAGTTCGGTGAGCGCAGATTTCGCGGTGTAGGTCTCCCCTGTCACCATCATCTTCCACGCAATGCGCGCCGTTTTGTTGGCCAATGCTACGGCAGCCAACTTCGGTGGCTTGCGCTTGAGAAGTCCGGCAAGCCAGGGTGATGGCCTTCCACCGCGTTGAGCATGCTGGATCACTGCGGTGGCCCCGGCCACCAGGACGCTGCGCAGCCCCTCATCTCCGGCTCGCGTGATGACACCGAGTCTTACTTTGCCCGCGGTGGAATGATCTTTCGGTGTCAAGCCGATCCAGGCGGCGAACAGGCGCCCCGATCGGAATAGCTCGGGCGCCGGGGTCTTCATTCTCAGCAGCACCGCCCCGATCGGGCCAACACCAGGGATCTTGGCCAGACGCCGGCTACATTCGTCAGCTCGATGCCAGGCCATGAGCTTGGCGTCGAGGTCATCGATTTGTGCCTGCAGTTGCGTATATTCTTCGGCTTGAACGGCGAACAGCTCCCGAGCCAGGGCGGGCAGGTTCTCGTCGGCTTGGATGCGCGCGAGCAGCGGAACCAAGTGTGCGATCCCCTTTGCGGCCGTCAGGCCAAACTCGGCAGCATAGCCGCGGATAGCATTGGCCAGCTGCGTGCGATTGCGGATCAGGCGGTCCCGTACGCCGACCAGCATCAAGGCTCCTTGCTGCTCAGTGGTCTTCACCGGCACGAAGCGCATCGTCGGCCGGCTCATCGCCTCGCACAACGCCTCGGCGTCTGCCGCATCGTTCTTGCTACGCTTGACGTACGGCTTGACCAGCTGTGGCGCGATCATTTTCACCGAGTGCCCGAACGAATTCAGTAGCCGAGCCCAATGATGGCTCCCACCGCAGGCTTCGATCGCGATCACCGTCGGTGCGAGCTTCTCGAAGAAAGTCACCATCTCAGTGCGCCGGAGCTTCTTGCGCAGCACCGGCGCTTCGGCAGCATTCACCCCGTGAAGCTGGAAAATGTGCTTCGACGTATCCATCCCAATTCGGCTAATCTGGTCCATCGGACGGTCTCCTTTGTTTGAGATCTCTCACACGACCTCATTCTGGCACATTGAGGCCGTCGGGGGCCGTCCACACCAACAGATCGGCAACGACGACTTCACCTGGTTCGGCACCCGCGCGAGCAAGAGCCGGCTCAACTTCCTCGATCTGCTGCGGGCCGGCCACACTGACTTCGTGATCAACGAGGCAGCCCTGGCCTACATGCGGACCCGCGCGCTCGCCGGCCCGGTGTTCAGCCGCCTGGCTGCGGAACCGCAGACACGCTTCGCCGACCACACGGCCTGGCAGGCCCATTTGCAGCGTCTCGGTATACCCCGAATCCGAGAAAATCCGCTCGCCCCCTTGACGAGCCGAATCAGGTTTGAACTCGATGGCGGCGATGAGCGGATCGATTCTCACCCCGTCGGACCGGTTGCACCTGCTTCGGATGATGCGCCGTCACACGCCGAGCCCGGTTCACCGGCGAATGAACGCGCTGCTGTTGCTGGACGACGGCTGGGCGGTGGAGCGGGTGGCGGATGCGCTGTTCATCGACCCCGAGACGGTGCGCGAGCACCGTCGGCTGTATGAGACCGCCGGCGTCGCCGGGCTGGAGCGGCTGAACTACGAAGGCAGCGATCCGGCGTTGAGCGCGGCACAGCTCGATGCGCTGAAGACCGAGTTGGACGACCATCTCTATATGAGGGCGAAGGAGGTGTGCGCCTTCGTGCAGCGGACATTCGAGGTGGACTACACGGCGAACGCCATTGACCAAGCTGCTGAAGCGGCTGGATTTCGTCTACAAGAAGCCGAAATGTGTGCCGGCGAAAGCGGACGCCGCGGTGCAGGAGCAGTTTGCCAAACAGACGCTTCTGCCCTTGATGGCGCGTGCGAATGCCGACAATCCGCTGTATTTCGTTGACGGCATGCACCCGTCCTACACGGCCCATCCGGGGTTCGGCTGGATAAGGCGTGGGGTCACGCGCGAGCTGAAGAGCAACCACGGTCGGGTCAACGTCAACATCAATGGTGCGCTGAGCTGGCCGGATCGCGAGGTGGTGCATCTCGAGGCCGAGAAGATCACCAGCGAGGCCATGATCGCGCTGTTCGAGACACTGGCGGCGCGCCATCCAACCGCGACGGCCATCAACGTCGTGCTCGACAATGCGAGCTACAACCGTTCGGTCGCGGTCAAGGACTATCTGGCCAGCGAGAGGTGCCGCATTCAGCTGGTCTTCCTGCCGCCCTATGCCCCCAATCTCAACCTGATCGAGCGGCTGTGGTGGTTTCTCAAGAAGACCACGCTTTGGAATGAGTACTATCCGACTTTCGCCGGCTTTAAGGCGGCGATCGATGGGTTCTTCCGCAACCTCGGCAATTGCCGCCAGCAGCTCACGTCGCTGATTACCGACCATTTCCGTTTCATCGGAGCACCAAAGTCCCAGCCTCCGTAGGCACAGGGGTATATCACCGACTTGCAGGTCACGCCCGACCCCGTATGCATCGCCACGGAAGGCGCGCTGTGGGGTGCGGTGATGGCACACGGCTTCCTGCAGGACGCTGTCATCGTCAGCGATGACGCGGGACAATTCTCGGTCGGCCGGCACGCACTGTGCTGGGTACATGCCGAGCGGCTGGTGCACAAGCTCGACACGTTCACCGATCTCCATCGCGCGATCCAGCAGTTCGTGCGTGACCTGATCTGGTGGTACTACGCCGATCTCAAGGCATACCGCGCTGGACCGACGACACGTCGCCGCGGCGAGTTGCGCGCGCGTTTCGACCGCATCTTCTGCCGCCGCACCGGCTTCGCCACCCTCGACCGCCTGCTCGAGCGGCTGCATGCCAACAAGCCCGAGCTGCTGATGGTTCTCGACCGGCCGAAGATCCCGCTGCACACCAATGGCTCGGAGCGCGACATTCGCTGCTACGTCATCAAACGCAAGATCAGCGGTGGGACCCGCAGCGACGCCGGCCGCGACTGCCGCGACGCATTTCTCGGACTGATGCATACCAGCGCCAAGCTCGGCGTCGCCCTCTGGGACTATCTCGGTGACAGGATCGGCATCATCGGCAAGGCAAGGGTGCCGGCACTGGCCGATCTCATCCGCTGCCGAGGCCAACCAGCCTGACCCCCGTGCCCGGGGTTTTGCCCCGCTTACTAAATAACCAGCCCGGGGCCAACTTAGGACAGGCAGAGGACAGGTGCCGACTGCGCGCGCGCCACAGGATTCAGACCAAGGCATGCGCGATACCGTCCGCGCGCAATTTAAATGCCATTGCGGAACCACGATGCCGTGAGGTAGGGCGGATCATCGCTGCGCCGGAGCTGCTATGCCGCCCTCGCTGATCACGGCAGATATCGTTATCGACTGCCTGGACGCGGCCGGTGAGGCGCTGATGGCCATCCGCGTTCGAGGTGTTTGGCTGCATGGGTACCGGTCCGCGTGGCCAGAACCGCTGCGCGACGAAGACGACTGGCACGAGTGTGCGTCCCGCTCCGCGGAAGCCAAGGCGCGGGAATACCGGATGGAGCCGCCTGGGCCTGATGCGATCGCCCACATGGATGAAGTATTCTTCTACTGGCTGCCCACGCTCGGTGGCTCGTGCGGCTGGCATATGGACCGGCGGCGCCTGCTCAGCCTTCGCGCACTATGCTGGCCCAACAGCGACCGGGTCGATCCGCACGTGTGTGGTCCTGGCGCCGGCTGGCCGAGCGCCTCAACACCAGCAGCGAGAGGATCCAGACCCGTCACCGCCGGGCCGTCGAAAGCCTAGCCAGTGCGCTGCAATCGGGTGCCCTGCCCATCAAGGCCGCGGCGACGCGTCGGCTGATTGAACGTCTGGCCCATGAGCAGGCCGACGCGGCGTGACGGTCAAGGAGAACCCGGCACGGCCGCTGGCGCGCCCACTGCCTGAGCCGTGCGCTGTCACGCTGAGACGCATTCAGGAGCATCAACGGCTGCTGGACAGGCAGGAGGGAATCCGCTCCTGACCAGGAGTGAACGCGGCCGGTAGTTTCGCGAATTACTGTGACACAGAAGTTAGGCGCAGGCAGCGGGCGCTCATCTTCGTTGGCTTTGGCGGCGGCGGCTTCCCGCCACCTGGGCGCGGGAATATAGACGGTGGCCAACGGAACGGGCGCGCGCTCATGCCCCGGCGTCCGCGTCGTCGTCTTCCCTCCAGATAGATGGGATACCCAGCATGTCGTTGGCGAGCGACCATGCCATCGCATCGTCCGAAGAGGGATCGGCGCATCCAAAATCGCAGTCATTGAATCGCTGAACGATGCGTGCCTTGGCGAGGAAGCCTGCCATGGTCGTGGCACGCATCGCCGCCAACTCAATGCGCATCTCTTATTCACGTTCCACGAGGGGCTCGATCTTCTCTCGGCGGAATCGGACCTGGGCAGAGAAGTCCGCCAAGCTCTGTTCTTTTTAGCTGAGCCGTTCGCTTTCAGCATCAACAGCCACGATCTGCTCGGCGAGCCGGATTAGCTCCGCGTCGGGCTCGCCGACTATCTCGCGTTCCAGCAGCCGAGCCGCGTCTTTCAGCGCGGCGAGCGCAAATGTCTCATGAATATCGTGGTGCCCCTCGTTGATCACTCGGGGAACAAGCTGAGGGCTACCGACACCTTCGCCAACAGCCCTGCTAGAGTTGTCGCGGGCATCTTCTTGGCCACGTTCGTCAGTGCGAGCATGCGTCCGGTCCGAGCGTCGCTCTCAGCATTGAGATGCCTGAGCTCGGCGAACAGAGGATCGTCAGCCGGTTGACCGTCAGCGTCCATTCTCCATCTGGTCGGTTCGCCGTAGCTATCAACGAGGACAGTCCGCAGCTCTTCATTTCTGGAATCTAATGGGATCTGTTCGGCTTCCATCCCCTGAATCTGCTCGTGGAGCGTCACCAATGAAATCGGGCGCCGCGAATTCGGGTGTGATATGCGTATCGTCAGCCTTAGGCATGGGCTTGCTCCTGCTTGGGGTCAGGCCGGACGGGGTGACTGGAACCACTCCGTTCGGCCGCGCACTCATAAAGCCAGCGGAATGTGCTTGTCAATATGCAGCATATGCGCTATATTTGACGAATGGCACACGAAATCTCATATCCCGTGAAGAAGCTTGTCAGCCTCAGTGAGGAGCAGGCCCGCCAAATCTCGGATTTTCGCTACGACAGCCGCCTGCCGTCCGAAAACGCAGCGATCCGCACGCTGATCGAGGCGGGGTTGGAAACGGCCCGACGCGGTGAAGCCGGAACAGCGAAACGGCGAGCCGCCAGAGCAGCGAAATGAGGATCAAGTTGACGGTCGCAACGGTCAAAATGCCGGACGGATACGATTTCGTTCGGAGCGATGGAAAGTGCTTCTATCTCGTGGGCACTCATGGCGGCAGCGCCGTGCTTTATGCTGGGCACCGCGGCAATCCGCCAATTTTGGGACTTGTTAGTTTCGATGTGAGCGTCGCTGACAAGTTAGAAGCAGCGCGCGAATGGATTCTTTCCTACCCCGAAATGCCGTTGCGGCCGTAATTTGGTGGCTGGTCGATCCGGGGCTCTTGGAACAAGTGGGGGCGCGAGCCATCACCTACCAAGGAGAATGCAGTCTGCCTGAAAATAAGACGAACCTCGATCGGGAAAAGTGGCGGGTTGAACGGCAATTTCGCGAACGTGAAATTGCAATACGAGAGCGCGAACTTAACCGATCACGGTGGACTAATCCGCTGGTCATAGCAATCATTGGGGCAGCAGTCGCGGTGGGCGGGAATGCCGGGTAAGCTTACTGAACGGAAATGAGGAACGATCGCTCGAGAACGCTCGTGCCGAGTCCGCTCGCATTCTGGAGATGATAAAAACGGGAGATCCAGACAAAGCTGCCGCGAACCTTCGCTTTCTGGTGGATGCTGGCCTCGTAGAACAGCCTGAACGCCTTGCGCAACTGCGAAAGTTTCTAGCGACACGTTCGGCTGGGAGCGGCCCCTCGCTTCCCTCGCCGTCATTCCCGCTTCAATCTGCCTATCCCCGATTGGGTCAAAGAGAGTTTGTGACTCTTAACGGTCGCGAATGGTCGGACGCAGCGAAAAGGTCACCGACTGAACGCTGGATCAATCTCTACGTTGAACCGGCCGCTATGTCCGACTTTACCAAGGACCAGTATTCGGCATTGCAGAAAGCTTTGGTTGAACTTGGCAATGGCTACAAGTTTATCCGAGGAACGATCGGAGTTGACGGTGCGTATTCCAGTATCGAACCAGGCCTCGGATACAGCGACAAAACCGCTGTGTTCTACTTCGAGAAAGGATCAACACAAATCGCCGCGAAGATAGCAGATATAGTTGCAAAAGCCTTTTCTTTGACGACCGTCAAAGCCGAATTCGTGGACCCCACAACCTTGGATGAGTGGAGGCGCTTCGCTGTTGAGCGCTCCGGGATCGATCTGCAAATATATCTGCGTCACATTCCAAAATAAGATTCCGCTCATCTCGAAGGGCGCTCTGGATGATCTCTACTGCACCAGCGGCCCGAGCGCGGCGAGAGCGCGATCCATCTCCGACGAGCCGACAGATGATATCTCGCTTGAGATGAGCGAAGGGTTTGCGGTTGGAATATCAACGGGACGGACATCTCGCATCAGCGGATTTAGCGCCTTATGGACTCCGGTATGAGCGCCGGCTTATCGGCCTCCCCGAGTTGGTTCCAGGAGCAGTAGCGCCACGGCTGTACCATTTCCAAAGGGGTGATCAAGGGAGTGAAGGAGAGGGCGTCGGGCCGGCTTATCTCCTGACTCGCTTCAACAGCTGGGAGATAGTATTCTCCGGAACGAATGGCCACGGCCGAACATGCCATTCTTCGGGGAACGCCGCAGTCTCGTCGCATGGCCAGTTTGATGGCACACCAATTTTGATGCCAATCTCTGAGCCGCTTCGCTAAGGCGGATAATGCCGACTTGTAGGTGATTTCACACAAAAGCATCCGCCGATACCGGAAATCGCACGCAAGCGCATCGCAATACCAATGAGGACCGCTGCTATCCGGGTTGCCCCCCTCGTTCAGTTGGATGCAGCATTCCGTATTCACGAACAGCGACCTATCTGCCCGAAGATATTCGAAAACGACTCCTTCGTAAAAATTCATCCAGCACTCCCTCTCCAGCAACGCGAGCATATGCTCAGTCTGTTTTCGCCGAAGCGGGCATCGTTATTGGCCATACTCCGCGGCGGGTAACATTGAACCGATAATGGGGTGAGCCCCATCAGGCCCTTAAGCAGACGTTCTCCCATCGGGTTACCCGCTGTCTTCCGGAGCAGTTGAATTTACGTTCAGTGGGCCGGCTTCCGGTCAATGTCGATCCGGTTTCCACACCACGATCGGTTGCCGGCGATGTTCTTACGCATCTCAAATGCGCCGGTTAACTCCAGGCCGCCCGTCGTAAGAAAGGTGCCGTGGCGGACCATGTCTGTGTGGGCCAGGTCGAACTTGACCGTAGTGACGTGCTCGGGGCCGATGACCTGCTCGTCCAAGTTCTTCATAGGCTTAAACTGGTTGAACTGGGTTATCATCAACCGGGCGACGTCAGGCTCCTTGCAGTGATTCTCGGGGAGTTCCTCGGCGGCGGTCTGCGCCGCCGCCTGCTTTGCCTCTTTTTCTTGCTTCGCCCGGGCTACGGCTGCCACGTGCTGCGCCTGCTGTTGGCGGGCATAGGCTCATTGCTGTGCGTATGCGGCGGCCTGCTCCTGCTGCGCCTGTGCTTGGGCTTGCGCCGCCTCGGCTTGGGCGCGCGCGGCCTCAGCCGCCCGCTGCTGGTACAGGCCTGTGCCCGCTGCTGCTGGATCATCGGTGCGAGAAGGAGCCCGACAATCCCTGGCGAGGCCGGCGCCATCTGCGCGTTGCACGGGGCTCCATAGCTCTGGGCCACGCGGGCGTCACAACGAATGCTCCAGCCATGGCTATCACGCCGACGAGGCGCATTGTTCCCCTTTCTCATTCTGGTCGCAAGCGTAGCGATAGCAGAACGGCGGTATTCGCGGCAAGCAAAGACGCCTTCGTGGCCGACGTTCTCGCAGCCCGGTACGCCGCGACCGCCGGCGCCGAGCGGATCAAGACGAACGCCCTCGCCCAGAGGCACGTCCTGGACGTCCGCCGGCGGGCGGGCAATCTCCTCTAGCAGTTCGCTGAAAAACCCCTTGATGCGCCGCGGTGCGCAATGATTCCACCCATTGCGGCAAATGCAGCGGGGACGCGATGCGGGCAAGTTCCGGGACCAGGGCGGCCTGTTCTCCTATGTCTCGCCGGAGAAGCGAGTTCCGCAAAACCATCCGCTGCGGCAGATCCAGCAATTTGTTCGCGATGTTCTGAAGGAGTTGAGTCCCAGCTTCGGCCGGCTCTATGCCCGCGAGGGGCGTCCTTCCGTGCCGCCCGAGCAATTGCTGAGTGCGCTGCTGCTGCAGGTGTTCTACGGCATCCGCTCGGAACGTCAGTTGATGGAGCAACTGGACTACAACCTGCTGTATCGCTGGTTCGTCGGACTGTCGCCGGATGAGCCCGTGTGGGATCCGACGACGTTCACCAAGAACCGCGAGCGGCTGCAAAGCGGTGATATCCTCCAGAAGTTCATGACACGGCTGCTGCACCACCCGAAGGTGCTGCCGCTGCTTTCAGATGAGCATTTTTCGGTGGACGGCACACTGATCGAAGCCTGGGCTTCGCAGAAGAGCTTCCGTCCGAAGGATGGCAGCGGCAACGACGGCGCGGACTTTCACGGTCAGAAGCGTAAGAATGAGACGCATGCCAGCGTGACCGATCCCGAGAGCCGGCTCCACCGGAAGGCCGCCGGCCGGGAAGCGAAGCTCTGCTACATGGGTCATGTGACCATGGAAAACCGCCACGGTTTGGCGGTGGCGGGTGCGGTCACGCAGGCAACTGGCACGGCCGAGCGACGGGCGTCGGAAGCCATGTTGAAGGCCAGACGCAAAGCTAGCGGAGACCGCATTAGGGGTCACCACACGATTTGTTCAAAATCGTACGCTCTCATGTCCGTTTTCAAGGATGGCAGACATGGCGACGCGCTCACCGGTAGTGCCGATGGTAATGAAGTTTTGTGGCTGCCGCCCAGGGCAGGAGGCGGGGCTGCATAACGACGGTTGATCATCTCTGATGCGCGGGTTGGTTACCGCATGACCCAGGTTCGTCGTGGAGCTGCCCCTGTCTTAAGGTCGAGCGTTGGATTGGAATCCGGCTCATAGCGTTGCGCGGGGATTTTCCTGACCGTGCCCCGCCCCCAGCCTTGGGCGTCAGCGGAAGTATGTGTGTGTCGCGCTCCTCTGTTGCGGGGGTTCGGTACGTCTGGCCGTCAGGCTGCCTTCATAGCGCTGACCTGACGGGCGATGGCCCAGGCGAAACCCAGCAGTTCGCGTGCGATCGCCGCGACGACGAGCGGAAGTGGTTTGCCCTTGGCAGAGAGGCGTCGGTAGCGAGCGCAAAGTCGGACCTGTGCCTTCCAGGCGATGTCGCGTATTTCCACCGGCAGCCCTTCGAGACGATCGAGCAAGATGCGGCCCACCCTCGCTGGTAACCGGTAAGTCCAGGCCGCCTCCACCATCACGCGGCGCGCCGCGCCGTTGCCGGTCTTGGTGATACCGCTCCGACGGGTGGTTGCTCCGCTCGAATGCTCCGTGGGCACCAGCCCCAGATGCGGACATCAGATCACGTGGATTGTTGAAGCGAGTGAGATCTCCGACTTCGGCGACCAGGGTAACAGCGACAACCATCGCCATTCCGCGCAGCGCCTGCAAAGCCTTCACCACCGGCGCCATCGACCAATCTGGGATCAGCTCGCGGATCTGCTCGGTCAGTGCATCGCGTCGTTTCTCGGCGTCCTGCACTGCATGCACATAATCCTGGAACACGATCCGTTGCGCCGGATGGTCAAAGCGCAGCGTCGTTAGCCAGTGTCTGTGTGTCCGCGTCCAGGCGTTGCCGCCGTGCACGAGACCATGTCGCAACAAAAAGCCGAGCAGTTGCTGTCGTGCCCGGCGCAGACCGCGCACTGCAACCAACCGGGCTCGAACCAGATCGCGCATGGCCTCATGAGCTACGTCCGGCACCCATACAGCACTCAGTTCCCCGGCGCGGTGCAGTTGTGCCAACGTGACGGCATCTCTCCGGTCGGTTTTCACCCGATCGCCCGCGCGCTTCGGGATCAGCGACGGAGCGACCACCAGGCACTCATGACCAAGGCCAGTGAGGTGACGATGCACGCCATAACCGCATGGGCCCGCTTCATAGCAGAAGCTCAGCCTGGCGTTTGCTCGTCCATACTTCTTTGCCAATTTGCTCAGCGCCGCCGCCGTATTCGCTATCGCACCGAAGTAGCGTGCTGCTTCTCTTCGGCCGCCCTCCGCGATCGCTACCGCGATCGTCGCTTTGTGAACATCAAGACCTATGAAGATGGTAGTCTCATCCATGACCCGTCTCCGCTATGCCTGAGGCTCTGCACTGGCCAATCCAGCGCAACCCTCGTTCCCGGCATACTTCAGTGAGGCGGGTCACCCCGTCCGCGAACGGACATGGGGTCTAAGCTCGTGCTTCGGACCGAAACGGTCAGCTTTCGGAACTACCAGTCGGCTGATCGGTTGGGTGTCCTAGCTCAACGTCAAAGCCCAGCCGCAAGCGTGAGAGGATCTCGTCGGGGCGTCCAATCCTCGGCCATCAGGACGAAGGGATCGGCGAACGCGGCGTCCGGTGTGTCGATCAAACGGCGCGCGCGATGTCCGGCGACTTGTCCCGACACGAACCGGGGTCGTCGATGCGGGCCACTTCTCGAACAAACATCGGTTTGGGGGTGTTCATCCTGAATCCTTCTGAACGGGCGACTAATTCGCGGACTCACAATGCACGCGGCTCAAATTTAGCTTAGCGAACGATCCGGCGGACGAAGTGCAGTTCCACAGCGGATAGAGGGCCGCCGAGCTGTTGCATCGCACCGCCGTCCGCGAGAGAGCCGAGGTCGAGCGCGACCAAGCCAGTCGAATTGATAAGTTCGACCATGAGCGCCTTGGCATCGCGATCGTCTCCTGACACGAACAGTACGGTCTTCGGCTTCTGTGGCGAGAAATCCTGTATCCAAGCCATCGGCATATTGCTGATCGACTTCACCAGCCTGGCCCCGGGCGCCACTGCGGCGACGATCTCGCTCGAAGTGCGGCCCTCCAACGCGGCAACCGATCTCGTTACGGCGGCGGCGCTGGTGTCCGGTTTCTCGTCCATGTGGGCGTTCGTCCCGTCGACGAGTATGCGGCCGTCCCAGTCGATTCCCTTGAGCGCCTCCGGCGCATCCGCCCAATTCGTGGCGAGGATCACCACATCGCATTCCGCAGCTTCCTGCTTGGATCCTGCGCTGGCGGCCGGACCCAGATCGGCGACGACCCCCGCCAACGCCTCCGGCCCCCGCGAACTGGACAGGACGACCTCGTGGCCCGCACCGATCAAATGACGACCGATGGTCGTAGCCATGCGACCAGCGCCGATGAACCCAACTTTCATGACCGTTTCTCCCCGATCAAACGATGAACTCAAGCAGCCGCAGCCAACGCAAGCACTTCGCCGAACTCCTCCACCGCCGTCTCGCCTGCCATTCCGGCGCGCGCGCTGCATGTGAAGTCGGCGCCGGGACCTGTCAGGGCTTCACGAACCGATAGGCGAAGCGATCGGTCTCGCCCTTGATCGAGGGATCGAACACCTTGATCGAGTGCGGATCGTCCTTGTTCGCGAGCATGGTGCTTTGCGCATCGAGCACGAAGCCGGCCGCCTCCACCTCCTCGCGCACGGTCGCAGGGTCGATCCGATGCAGCGCCTGGGTGTCGCTCGTGCCCGCCCCTGCGGCCGCGGCGTGATCGACGATGACATAGGACCCACCTGGCTTCAGCCGCTCGTAGACGGCTCGATTGAAGTCGGATGCGGTCGCGCCTCTGGCCTGGATGAGAGCGGTGTGGAGATCGTGGTAGAACAGGTGCAACCACAGGACATCCGCTGGCTGCGTGACCTCCGGCATCGCCACGAGGTCCGCCGAGACGGCTTCGACATTCTCTCGGCTCGGCTCTTTCGCAAGCGTTTGCATGCGGCCAACCGGATCGTTCTTGAAGTGAGCGACTTCGGCCGGCACGAAGCTGTAGACCCGTCCTTCGGGTCCTACGGCGTCGGAGAAGAGGCGGGTCCAGTCGCCGTCGCCTGGGTAAACGTCGATGACGGTGGAGCCAGCCTCGACTCGTGCGAACCGGATCATCTCGGATAGCTTGGATTGGTCGTACATCGGAACCTCCTTTATAGTTGTGTGGGGATTGGTCGGGCATTCGACGAGCGCTCGGCTCGCGAGGCTGACCCGCCGTCCGCCCCGACCGGTGGCCTCAGATGGCCAGCGCTACGCGGGCCCGGAGGCGTCCATATGCGCGGCCCGCGCCAGTGCCTGCGTGTCGATGTACTCTCGGATGTTCGTCAGCTTGCCGCCCCGGACGGTAATGGCGAAGACGAAATGGTCCTCGAAAGTCTTGTTCGTGGCTTTGATTTTCCCCTTAGCGAAGCCGACGACCAGGACCCGGTCTCCCTGCGCTACGAACTCCCTGGGTTCCGTGGACGTTTCTATTGACTTGGATGCGGTCTGAAGCAAATCCGCCAGCCCCGCGTGTCCGCGGTGCGTTCCGGCCAGCGGCCAGTCCTCGCCCGGAATGATCCACTCGATGTCTTCGGCGATCAGCGCCAGTAGACCCTCCTTGTCGCCGCGGCCGATCGCGGCAAAGAAGTCTTTCACGGTCTGGACGTTCTTCTCGGTGCTCATAGCATCTTCTCCATTTTCCTCGGATCGGATCGCGTTCGATCTACTCCACAGCTAGGCCCAGCGACCGGCCTCCTCAAAACTCAGGCGAGGATTGCGCGGAAACACGGACGCTGGATCGCCGTAGCCAATACTGCAGATAAAGTTCGACTTGATTCGCGTGCCAGAGAAAAAAGGCCTCATCCACGCCGGCGTTGTCGAAGCCAGACATAGGGCCGCAGTCCAGTCCCAACGCCCGCGCAGCGACGATGAGGTAAGCGCCCTGCAGCGTTCCGTTCCGCATCGCCGTCACCTCGGCCACGCCTGGCGCCGCAAAGTACTGCTGCATGACCTCAGCAGCGTGAGGCAAAAGCTTTGGTAGCTCGCCGGCAAAATCCAAATCGTGGCCAATGATGACTGTGACAGGAGCCTTCAGAATTTTCTGCTTATTCGGTTCCGCGGCAAGCCCGGTGAGCGTTGCCTTTCCGTCGGCGCTACGCACCCAGACAAACCGAGCCGGGCTGCTGTTCGCAGAAGTTGGCCCCCATTTCATGAGGTCATAGATTTCGCGCACCGTAGCGTCCTTAACGGGACGATCTGTCCAGCTGTTGAAGGTGCGAGCGGAACGAAAAATCTGATCGAGCGACACGTCGTTTAACGCGGAAGTCATAGACATCTCCTGTTGAGATCAAGGAATATCAAGCACGATGTTATTCAACATTCCGATCTCACGTTAAAACTAAAGGCGGTCCAGGACTGGTGAAGCTGGAAGGCCAGCCGCAGGACCGCCCCGTGATTAGACCTGCGCCATGCCTCCATCGACGGCGAGCTCTACGCCGGTAATGTAAGAACTTTCATCGGAGGCGAGAAACACGACGGGGGCCGCAATTTCCTCGGGTTTGCCTCTGCGGCCGAGCGGAACCTGCGTGGTGAACCCTGCTATCGCTTGTTCGATCATTTCAGGGGGGATGCCCGCTTTCTCAAGTGCCGCAGTTTCGATTGGTCCGGGGCTTACCCCATTCACGCGGATGTTGCGGTCTTTTAGTTCCATGGCCCAGCTACGCACGAAACTGCGCACAGCCGCCTTAGTCGCGGCATAGACAGCAAACGTTGGCAATCCCATTACGTTCGCGACCGAAGTGGTCAGGATGATCGAACCTCCATCGTTGAAGAGGGGAATGGCTTTCTGCACTGTGAAGAATGTTCCCTTCGCATTTAAATCGAAAGTTTTGTCGAAATGAGCTTCGGTAGCCGCTCCAAGCGGTGCGACTTCACCCCAGCCGGCATTTGCGAAGAGTACGTCGATGTGACCGTGCTTCTCTTTCACGACGGCATAGAGCCGGTCCAAATCCTCAAGGCGCGTTATGTCGCCAGCGACCGTCGTGACGTTTTTACCGATAAGGGTTGCGGCCTCTTTCAGCTCTTTCTCGCGTCGGCCAGTGATTACGACGTGCGCACCTTCTTCGACGAAGCGCTTGGCCGTGGCCAATCCAATCCCGCTGCTGCCGCCCGTGATGACTGCGACCTTACCTTCAAGCTTTTTCATGGTCTTTTATCCTTCGTTGTGTCTGGTCGACTAAGTTGGGGATGCTGGGTCCAAAAAAACCAATTAAGATTATACCTTCTTGGCATACGAATCAGATGATGTACGCGGTCGACATCGATCAGCCCACGATCTCAGGATGTTACGTGCCACTAGACGTTGGCTTAGCTAGTTCCGCTGAGGCCCGTTTCTTTTCAGGACCTGCCACTGATCTGTTCGGCTGCCGTGTAACGCCGAGCTGAACCTTGCCCTGTTCGACTCGATACGCTGGTGCAGTGGTAAGCGCGATACGCGACGGTGACGCTGCGGCGCTGGACCGCACCTGGGGCGCAATCAGGAATCAGCGCCTGAATGAACACGACAACACGCATGACGCGGGCGATTGAACGAGCCGTTCCGCCAGATCACGGCACGCGCCAGGTTAAACGAACTATTTGACTCGCCCGTGGTAGGGCGCCTGCACAGCGGCCTTACGAGAGGCGCCGCGTGGCAGGCGGGGCAGCCTATGCCGGCCTAATCAAGAAACGGCGTTGCACCGGGCGGCGGAAACAACGGGCCCAGGCTTGTACGCGACGGGCTTGATAGGTCGATTTTTGAGGTTCTCGGGTGTGCGGGCGCCGACGGCGAGCGTAAGGCGAGATCGAACCGACCCGCAATGCGTCATTCCTGGCCTTCACCTGGCAACGCTCGCTACGGAGGTGAGGTAATTCAGCATCCACCGTCCAGCCGGCCCAAGGCTGTGCTCCGAAATGTAGGCAGCGCCAAGCACCAGTGGTGTGAGGCGGTCGGCGCCGGCTGGTTGAATGACCGTCAACCTCCCATCTTTGATTTCGTCCTCTACCAGGTGCGCCGGCATATTCCCCCAGCCGAGCCCTGCGAGCAGCATCGATTTTTTGGCGCCAAGATCGGCTAAGCGCCAGGTTCGACTGGAAAGCACGCCCCAATCTCTCGCAACCGTCAAAGTTGATGCGTCCGTCAAGACAAGTTGGACATGCTGGCGAAGCACGTGCGGTTCGATAATGCCCTGCATGGACGCGAGGGGATGGGATGGAGAGACCACTGGCCAGAGAGCCATGGTGGTGATCGGATTAAGTTTGAGCGCGGCAAGTTCAGCTACGTTGCTCGGCAACAATCCG
This sequence comes from uncultured Pseudomonadota bacterium, assembly GCA_963810715.1. GTDB lineage: Bacteria > Pseudomonadota > Alphaproteobacteria > Acetobacterales > Acetobacteraceae > DATDIC01. Next base: position 415,336 of record CAWEOZ010000014.1, read on the forward strand.
ATGGCGCATGTCCCGTCAGCCACCAGGTCAGCGGCGGCACCCAGTGACGCGACGTAGAGGCGCGGCGGGACTGTCGGGAACTGCTCGGTGAAAGCACGAAGCGCATCAAATATCGGAGCCATCGGATAAAACGCGTCCAGCACGATGCTTAACTCGGCTTCCAGGCCGCGGGCGAGGCCCCGCGCCTGCTCGCGGAACGCTCCCGTTTCTTCATCGATACGACGCGCTCGGGTCAGTAGTGCGCGGCCGGCCGGCGTTAGTACCGAGCGGTAGGCCGAACGATCGAACAGCGGGACGCCGATTTCAGCCTCCAGCTTTCGGATCGCGTACGTAACTGCCGACTGAGCCCGATTGCAGCGATTTTGCCGCTTTCGGGAAGCTGCCCTCGTCAACGACCGACAGAAAAACCCTGATCTGATCGAGGGTAAGGGCGTCCATGATCTAATCCATATATCAAGATGGTATAAAGTTAGCCGCTTTTTCGAGCGATGGCCAGTGCTTACCTCTTCGGCATGCTTGCAATAACACCATCGGAATCCCGCGAAGTCGCGCTGATTGCGAACCCAGAGTTCGAGGCCGGCCCTGCTGCGGGGCATCGAGCCCGCCGCCTCATCGACGGCGGAAATCCGGGTTTCAGCGATCCATTTCTGCTTATGGCCGAGGATTGGGTGCCCAGGGACGCTTTCTCGCGGCATCCTCATCGCGGGATCGAAACCGTCACGCTTGTGCTGGACGGCGCGCTTGAGCACTTCGATAGCGCCGGGAATACCGGTGTGATCTACACCGGAGACGCCCAGTGGATGACGGCCGGCCGTGGCGTCATCCACAACGAAAACCCCCTGCCGGGCACGACGACGCACGCGCTTCAGCTTTGGGTGAACCTGCCCGCCAGCGAGAAGATGGCAGCGCCGCGCTACCAGGATCTCAGAGGGGCAGACCTTCCCAGGCGACGGGAGCCGGGTGTCGAGATTCGCCTTCTATCCGGCAGCTCCGGGAGCGTTTCGTCTCCGACGCTGAACCATGTTCCGGTCGCTGCAATTGACGCGCGTGTGGATGACGGCGCCACGTTCGAGCAAGAGCTCGAGGCAGGCGCGAACGCCTTCCTTCTCGTTCTCGAAGGCTCAGCGATTGTCGGAAGACAAGAGCGGCCTGTCGCCTCCGGCGAGCTGGCCTGGCCGGCCGGTGGCGGTCGCCTGAGAAGCACCCGCGCCGGCTTGCAGGCTGTCACGATCCGCGCGGCTGCGCTTCCGTTCGGCTTGGGCCTGATCGGCCGCGGCGATGACAATGCTGGGGTGGGAGGCTAGCACACTGCACAGATGGCGCCGGGCGGGCTGTTAAGCAACCGCCCGCTATTCCGCCCACCTGCGGCGCCACATCCGTCGCCCGATGGGGCCGGTGTTTTCGTTGATGTTGTCCCGAGAGACTGCGTTGACGACATAATCGGCCATGCCTCACGCGCCCCGGGCAGCAAGCCGTGCCCATTCAGCCTGACGCCGCTCGATCGGCGACAGCGGCGGCTCGGTCATGCCGAGCACCTCGACTTCGCGAGCGCGAGCTGCGGCAGCACGTGAGGAATGCCGCACTGCCGCGCGCTGGGTTCCCATCCTAGCGTTGCCGCGCTCCGTGACCAACGCGTCTGCATTGGCGGGAACACTTACAAACGAAACCCCCATGAGCGCGGAACGGAGGTATTTGAGGCCAGCATACGGCTTCTGCGGGTTCAGCGGTTGCGACTCGGTCGGCTGAAACCCGATCGAGGTAGCGCCTACAATTCCGTTTGCAATCAGGCCGAATACTTCATCCGACAGCGGAGAAACGCCGGCCGGCGGGAACTGGATTAAGCCCGACAGTGATTGGCTGTCCGCGGTGATGGCGTCGCGCTGAGATCCAGGTGCGGGTCTGTGACCAGCAGTTGAACGTGCCCGTAACATCGGAAAGTTGCCCACGGAGCCGCCAGCAGCGCCCTCCGGCGGTTGAGAAGACCGGACACTACCAGGGCCCAGGAGCGACGAAGCAAGCGGTGGGTCGCCGACGGGCGTATTAGATCGGCCCCGCCAACCTCTGACGAGAAAACGCTATGATCGGTTCCGCGAGCCAAGCACGCAACCGAGACACACGCCGGGTTCTCCATCCCGACGCTCAGCGCCTCAACCTTATGAGACCTGCCGAGGTCGCATCACTTCTCGGATTATCAATCGTGACAGTCCGTCGACGGGTGAAGGACGGCTCCCTCGCCCACGTTCGCTTGAATGGGCGTATCTACTTTCGGTTGCCCGAGGTCCGTGCATACGTGGACCGACATGCCGTCGCTCTTTGGTCACCACAGTCCGAGTGATCGACTTTGACCGCCTCTGATCGCGTTTGATGAGGCGATCATCAATACATTCCCTCAATTCAATAAAGGTAAACACACACAATATTCTTATTGTTGATCGGCAATGAGCGACAGCGACAACGAGTGATAGCGAATGAGCAGGAGAACGAACCAGATGAAATCCGCCACGAGTTCGGAAACCAATGAGGTAGGGCCCGTCATCACATTCGCCGATGTGATGAGCGCGGTTGAAGCAGCTCCAAGTCTGAGCAAGGGGGTGCGAAGCAATATGCGGAAAGCAGTCCTTGATTGCGCCGGCCTGGTGGGTCAGCAAGGACTTCATGCCGCCGTCGATGTGCAATTGATTGCACTGAGGCTGGAGAAGCTGACCCCTGCCAAACTGGGCTTCACCAACGCCAACTCGCTCGCAGCCTTCAAGTCTAACCTGCGGCGTGCCCTTCGCCTCGGGGTTATCAGCGTTATGCCTGGCAAGCACCAGCTCCCACTCCAGCCACCGTGGTCGTATCTCGCTGCCCGAGCCAAGTCGTGGGAGGATGGCTTTTTGTGGGCGGCAATATCGCGCTTCGTCCATTATCTCTCCGCCCGAAACATCGATCCAGACGAAGTCAATGAGCCGGTGTTTGCGCAATTTTGCGAGGATCTGCGCACCACCTGCCTCCGCAGCAAGGCCGACAAGGTGGCCCGCAACACGGCAAGGGGCTGGAAGCAGGCTCAGCAAACCATACCCAGCTGGCCAGACGCCAGTCTCGGTTATATCCGGCGCAAGAGCGATCTCCCGCTCCTGCCCTGGTCCGCTTTTCCAGCCTCCTTCGAGGCCGACGCCCGCAGCTTCCTCGAGCGGGACGACGATTGGTTGTCATTGGACGATCTATCGGCTGAAGGCCAGAAGCGACCGCTCCGGCCAGCCACCAAATCGAGCTACCTGGACGGATTGCGGCGAATAGCCTCGATGCTGGTTGCCTTGGGTACGACGCCCGCTGAAATTCGCTGCCTACGCGACATCGTGCCACCCGAGCGTGTGAAGACAGGTACTCAAGCATGTCAGCGGGCGGACCGGCCGCCAACGGGGCGGACACGTGATGTTCCTGGCCCTTTTGCTTTTTATGGTCGCACGGGATCATGTCGGGGTAACCGGAACCGCGTTGGCGAAGTTGGAGGCATTCTTCAAGAAGACGCGGCCAGAGACTATTGGCATGAGCGACCGAACGCTCGAGCGCTTTATCCAGTTCGATGACCCGGAAGTCCTGGACCGGCTTGTCCGCCTGCCAAAGCAGCTCATGGCCCAGGCCGATAAAATCGCGGTGCCCGACATCTCGAGCGCCAAACGCGCTCGGATCGCCCTCTATCTCGCCTTGCTCTGTGAGACTTGCGCACGATCCGGCAATATCGTCGGGCTGAACCTTGAAACACACATCGTATCGAGCGGCAGCGGCAAAGCCCAGCGCACGTTCGTGGCTATCCCGGCATGCGAGGTAAAGAATGGGCAGGAGATTGGGGCCCGGCTCAGTCCGATGACGGCCGCCATGCTTCGCCACTACGTGGATCGGTATCGTCACCTGCATTGTGCTCAGCCATCGCCATGGTTGTTCCCTCGCCAGGACGGGACCCATTGGAGCACGACCCAGGCCTGCACCGATCTCAAAGATATCGTTGCGCGATCTGTCGGTGTGGATGTGACGCCGCACCTGATGCGGGCACTTGGTGGCAAGATAATTTTGGATGCCCACCCTGGCGCCATTGGCACCGTTCAGCAGTTGCTTGGGCATAAGCGGCTAGACACCACTCTTCGCTTCTACACCCGTCTCGACGCGCAAAAGGCGCGGTCGGACTACCAGCAGCTGCTAGAAACCAGGGCACGTTGAGGCGGCCATGTCGCACGAGTGCTTGGACAGGCGTTACCCGGGCTGGCCGATGCTGGACCGGCTCGCCTGGGAGCAGGCCACGGCTGACGTGCCGGGGGACTTCCTTGACGAACGCCCCCGCCTGGCCGGATGGGCACCGAGGACGCAGCAGAATGCGCGCAATGTTGTCAGTGCATTCCTGCGCTGGTGCAAAGGAAGAGTATTTATCTCAACTGACGAAAGCCTGGTTCACATCATGACGCCGGAGCTCCTTTTGTCTTACATCCGTCAGCTGGTTCTATCGCACAGTCACCGAACGGCTGGATACAATGCGTTCCTGATCGAGGGCGCTCTCGAGGTGTTCGCGCCCGATCAGAATTGGGCGTGGATCAGGACAATAACGCGCCGGCTCAAGATCCGGGCTCGGCGCGAGATGCCGTCGGCCAGACCGGTCCTTCACGCGGCGGTTCTATATGAGCTCGGCCTTCAGGTGATGCAGGAGAACTGGAGAGCCGAGGGCGACGTCAACCCATCGCTATATCGATCAGGGCTCATGGTGGCCTTGCTCGCCGCGGCACCGATGCGGATCGCCAATTTCGCCGTGCTCGAGATCGGACGCCACCTGCGTGATGAAAGCGGCCATTGGACGATCCGCCTGGAAGCGAACGAGACCAAGACGCGACGGTACCGATGTCTGGCCTATCGCTGACCGGCTTCGTGCGCCTCTGGAGCACTACCTTGAGGAGGTACGACCGGCACTGCTCGCAGGCGCGCCCAAGCCCGCGATGACTGCACGGCTTTGGATTGGCGACAGCGGTCGCCCGATCGGCGATCAGGTTCTCCGGCGTCGCATCGCGACGCTAACCGGCGAGCGTCTCGGCACACAAATCAATCCCCACACGTTCCGCCACTGCGCTGCGACCACATTCGCGCTTGAACGGCCTCGTGATTCATTGCAAAGCTCCGCCCTGCTTGGCCACGCTTCGCCGCAGACAACTGAGCAGCATTATATCGTCCAGCAGCGTCAGCTCGTGCAGCAAGACTATCTACAAATTCTTCGCAAGCGGTCTCGCTGCAGCCGGCCAGGCCCGAAGCACTTGCCGCACCTCTGGCGCTGATCGACGCATCGCCTATGCCGACCGTTAGCCGCATTATACGCGATAACAGCCCTTCTCGCGTTTTGTTTGAGAACCGTCGTGGGATGTGGGCCGCGCGATCGCCTACCAGAGCTGCGCGTGGATTTGCAGGTCTGCCGAGGCGGGCCGTCAGCGACGATGCTAGCTGCTAGGCCGGCGGCACGGTATAATGTAAAGGTCGCTATCGCCGCTGGCGACTGTGAATAAAGTGTGCGATGCTCGCGAGGCTCAACCGTTCGCAGGATAGAATGCGCCGCCAGCGGAACGTATCGCACGATACCCATAGCCCGCCGTCCTTCAATTATCAAAATAAGATCGGGGGCACCATCATTCGAGCAGGCTCGAGCTCGATGGCTTGCCTATCCCCGCGGCCAATGCGGCTTTCGAACTTGAATTCGCGACTGTTAGATTGGCCGCGCCGCGTGCTCTTGGTGGCATCCGTGTCGACTGCGTACGTCAAAATATTCGGATGTCCGAGCCACGTCAGGTCGACCGCCTCACCTGGGCCACCGCGATTCTCGCGAGCTTCGAAGTCAGCTTGCATAGCGCCGCCTCGACATGTTCCCTGGTTTTTCAAACACGGGAGTTAAAGCCTTGGTCGCGAGCGCCTGCATTGCGCTTCTCTCCTCGACGGTCGCCCGAGGTCAGGCCATAATAATCGCAACGACGGTCGCCTCCCTGGCCGAGACCGCACTTTCAGCCGGAAGCCCACAGGGGTCGGTACAACGGGACGCGATCCTTGCCGCCGTCGCAGATGTAGAGGCCCTTCACGCCCGCCTTGACGCGATCGAGGGAGAGCTGACCACGATACTTGAGTTAGAGACAAAGCTTCCAAGCGAGATGCGAAAAGCCCTCGCCGAGAGTTGAGACATGGCCGGAGCCGATCGTGTTTACGGCGACATGCAGGCGCTCAAGGTGTTGACGTCGGGGCTACCGGCCGGACGACCGGATACTGTCCTTCCGCAGCAGGACCGCGAGCACGTGGTGAACGTGCTGACCGCTCGGTTTCTACCAGACGCTATGGGTCTCATGTCTCACAGCGACTTCGCTGTGCCAGCAATGGTTGCGGCCATGATTGCCTATGTCGAGGCATCTGAGATAGTGTCAGATCCTATTCTCCATCCAGAGGAGGTAGTGGCAAAATTTGATCTCCGATTTGCGCAGGCGCAGGATCAAAACCTTCCTAACAGCCTCGCGGCGCAGCTCCACAAGCTTGAACAAGAGCAAGAAGCCGACGAAACGGCACTTGCCGCCACGCTCACTGGCAAACATGGCTCACTATTGGCGGGGGTCTATCCCTATTTCACCGATACGCTTGTGGGAACTCGGCAGGTCGGGCGACATTGCCAGTGGGTGGGGCCTATATTAACTCGTTCCCAATTACCGTGTACCCGCGCGTAGAAATCCTCCCCATTGCCTGGGATTGCCTCCCTGTATACCAATCCTACGATGTTCATTCGCGTGTGTTGCAACGGCGAATCACCGCGACACCGGTGCCTGACCAACAGGGCGCAGGATTGTTTACGATCAAAGTTGAACCGATCGAGCCATCGAAGGACATTCTTGGAGGCGTCGCAGGCTCCGCGCGCCACACTCAGCCAGACGCCGCGTACGAGGAGGCTCGGATCGCAAGCGACAAGGTCAATCTGCAGCCGCGTGTGGATACATTCAACGCGAGAGCGAAGGCGATCGCCATACTCCGCAACCTTCTCAGGATAGTTTCTGCCGGAAGAATCCTTGCCATTCGATGGGACGATAGAATTGCCGGGCGCATTGACGGTGACCTTACAGTAATGCTCTCTTCGGAAAGCACCGCCCAAACAGCGATTGACACGATCTGGAACACACAAATTGAGGCTGCGGTTGGCAGATCAGAGTATGAGGTCGCAATGCAACGCAAGACGGCTTTGGCGGTCATCAGGGAACAGCAGCATCAGATCGATCACGATATCGCCGTTGCTCAGGCGGACAAGTGGCGATCAGATCTCATAGCCGGTCTCCAAATCTTCAAGTTTAGCCTGACCATCCAGCAACTGACCGAGACCATGATGGACGCCTCAAGGTCTGGAGCAGTGCACGGTGGCGAGCGCCCAGGCACGGCGTCGACGCGTGCGATGAATTCACAGTCATTCCCGCGCACCACCATTGTTCCGGCCTACCAACGAGTCTCACCTCCTTCTCGGAAGGCTTTCGGAAATCTCAAGGGCTATGCGCTGAACCCAGTCGCAGGCGTAAACAGGATCTGGAATATCATTCACGTTGTCGAACGGCACCCTGCCTCCGACTGGAAGGTGTTGCCGGTTCATCCCGTCCTCGAGGAGGAGATGCTCATGGAGGGGATGAGCATTGCTAATCAACTAGATGCTGGAGTGCTTAAGGAATCCTCCAAGGACAACGGTCCGGTTGACGCTTGGGAGATTTTTGGCGACCTCCTTGGAAAATGGATTCCCGGTCCCGTCACGACCTTCCTCGACTCGAGTGGCGAGCAGGTGGCTGGAGACAGCACCATACTCGGAGCGGATAGTCGCGAGCTGATGCGCTCCCGGCTCAATCAGCTGTTCGAACAGTTTGCGCAAAAGCGTCGCAACCAGATGACGGCAAGTTCTGGTCCGCATTAGGAATAAGATACCGTTGCCTGGATAAGCGCTATCGCTTGCGGCGGCTGGTCCGGCCGGTAAGGACTTGCCTCTGCGACATCCTGCGCGACGACGGCATCACCTATCAGGCGTATGTCACCGAGCTGACCTATCTGCTGTTCCTGAAAATGCTGGCCGAGACGGGGCGGGAGGGACCGCTGCCGGCCGACGCCCGATGGGCCAGCCTGACCAGCCGTCAGGGCGAGGTGCTGCTGACCCATTATCGCGCGCTGCTGCTGCGCCTTGGCACCGAAGGCGCCGGCATTATCCGCACCATTTTCGCCGACGCTCAAACCAGCCTGCGGAAGCCAACCAATCTGCACGAGCTGGTAACCCAGATCGACCGGCTGGACTGGTATTCCGCCAAGGCCGAGGGCTTGGGGGGACCTCTACGAAGGATTGCTGAAAAAGAACGCGGCGGAGAAGAAATCCGGCGCCGGCCAGTATTTCGCCGCGCCCATTGATCGACTGCATGGTCCGCCTGCTGCAACCGCGCGCCGGAGAAATCATCCAGGATCCGGCGGCCGGCACCGGCGGCTTTCTGGTCGCCGCTAACCGCTACATCAAGGACCGCACCGACGATCTGTTCGCGCTGAAAACCGCCGAGCAGCGTTTCCAGCGTGACGAGGCGTTTCGCGGCCTGGAGCTGGTATCCGATACGCACCGGCTGCTGCTGATGAACCTGATGTTGCACGGCATCGGCGGCGATCTGGTGCGCGGCGGTGACGCCATGGGGCCGGACGGCGAGGCGCTGGGCACGGCCGACCTGATCCTGACTAATCCCCCTTCGGCACGAAGAAGGGCGGCGGCCGCCTGGCGCGGCCGGATTTCACCATCACCGTCGACACCAGCAACAAGCAGCTTGCCTTCGTGGAGCATGTGGTGCGCGCGCTGCGCCCCGGCGGCCGTGCCGGCATCGTGGTGCCGGATAACGTGCTGTTCGCTGACGGCGCCGGGCGGGAGCTGCGAAGCTGGATGATGGACGTGGCCGATCTGCACACCATCCTGCGCCTGCCGACCGGGATTTTTTACGCGCAAGGTGTGAAGACCAACGTGCTTTTCCTGCGCCGCGGCCCGGCGCGGGTCAGCAAGGGCAATACGCAGGCGGTGTGGGCTTATGACATGCGCGCCGGCCAGCCCGCCTACGGCAAGACACGCCCGCTGCGGGTGAAGGATTTTGCTGCGTTCGAGGCCGCCTATGGCGACGACAAGAACGGTGCAACCTTGCGTAAAGATTTGGGCATCGAGGGTCGTTTTCGTCGCTTCTCTCGCGCCGAGATTGTGGCCCGTGCTGACAATCTTGATATCGGCTGGATATTGCCTGGCTGCGTGGCAGCGACGAAGCCGGTGAGGATTTTCTGGAGGAGCCGGAGGACATCTTGGAAGCCGTGCGCACACATTTGGCGCGGGCGCTGGTAGAAATTGATGCGCTGTCGGGGACTTTCGGCAGCGAATTAACTGTCGGAGAGGCAGTAGAATGACATACCCCCTGCCGAAGGGATGGCGCATGGCGACCATTCAGGATCTCGCAGGCGAGGGCGGTATCGTCACTGATGGCGACTGGGTCGAGAGCAAAGACCAATATCCAACCGGCAAAGTTCGACTTATACAGGTCGCCGATGTTGGCGATGGTCACTTTCTGAACCGGTCTTCGCGTTTCATGACAAACGAGGCCGCGTAGCGCCTCCAATGCACGTTCCTGCAGCCGGGTGATCTTTTGGTCGCCAGAATGCCCGACCCCCTTGGTCGAGCGTGCATATTTCCTGGTTTGCAACAACCCGCCGTGACGGCGGTCGACGTTCTGATCTGGCGAGGCGGTCGCAAGTCAGCTGATGCACGATGGTTGATGCATGTAATTAACAGCCCGAAGGTGCGTGACCAATTGGCCGGCCTTGCCCGGAAGCACAACGCGCAGCGTGTATCTGGTGGAAATATAAAGCGGCTGGAGATACCTGTTCCACCGCTAGCCGAGCAACGCGGGATCGTGGCGCGGATCGTGGCGCTCTTCGCCCGCACCCGCCGCGCCCGGGTCGCGTCCCCCGACGCGGTGTAGGAGCGGTGGGTAAGTCGCCCGCCGAAGCGACCGTCGAGAGTTCTGGCGTAGGCGGGCGACTTATCCACGGCGGTGGCCACTGCAGCGGTGCTGGGTAGGGTTGGGTTGCGAGACGCAACTCTGACCCGAGGACCACCACGATGACCGACGACAAGATCGCCCTTCGCGCCCTGCTGGAGAAGTCCTCTGATGCCAGCATGCTGCGCGAAATGATCGGCTATGCCGCCGAGCGCCTGATGGCGCTGGAGACCGAAGCCCTGTGCGGTGCGGCTCCGGGCGAACGCAGCACGGACCGGCTCAACCAGCGCAACGGGTACCGCGACCGCGACTGGCAGACACGAGCCGGAACCGTCGAGCTGCGCATTCCCAAGCTGCGGCGCGGCAGTTACTTCCCAGGCTTCCTCGAGCCGCGCCGAATGGCCGAGAAGGCGCTGACCGCGGTGATCCAGGAAGCGTACATCCAAGGTATCTCTACCCGCTCGGTCGACGAACTGGTCAAAGCGCTCGGCCTGGAGGGGATCAGCAAAGCCAGGTCTCGCGACTGTGCGAAGAGATCGATGAGCGCGTGCACGCCTTCCTCGACCGGCCTATCGAAGGCGACTGGCCCTATGTCTGGCTCGATGCCACCTATGTGAAGGTCCGCCGCGGCCACCACATCGTCTCCGTCGCCATCATCGTCGCCGTGGGCGTCAACACCGACGGCAGGCGGGAAGTGCTGGGCATGACCATCGGCCACAGTGAAGCCGAGCCGTTCTGGGTCGAGTGTATTCGCTGCGAGCAGCCCACGCTCCAGCGGCTGCCCGGTTCAGCGTGATCAGCTACGGGCTCGCTGCGGCATCCAGTATTCGCGGATTGCCGGCACCATCACCGGGATGTCGTGGTAGGCGGTTCGGAGAAACTCTTCGCCTTCTGGGCCGGGCCGTGTCGGTCCGAGCATGGGGCCTCCGGCGCCGTTGGTGCAGTGGAGTAGGATCGGCAGCAGCAACCCGTGTTCGATCCGGCTCAGGGTGAGGAGTGGCTGCCAGGCGTTGTGGCGGAGTTTTATGGCGGCCAGGAACCCCATGCACCAGGGTTGTGCCAGAACCGTCCCATCATCCGTGCGCTCAAAAATCGGCGCGTAGCGCTTCGGCGCTGTGGCCAACCCCTCGCTGACGGCATTGAAGCGCGCGACCACCCCCATGATCGCAGCCGCCTGCGTGCTGCCGTCTATGCCGATATCGCCATGTGCGCCGAGCATGTGTTCCATCCACTCGTACGGACTGATGGAGCATGGCCCGACGATGATCGCGGCCATGTAGCCGTCCAACATGGAGACCCCGTCGACCAGTGATGGCGGATCCAGGCGGTCGATCCAGTCCTCGAGCTCTTCCAGGCTCATCGCCTTGGATGCGCGACGACGCCGCACGGCGGTCGCTCGTCTCATGCGGCAGCCGCAGTCTGCTGAGCTCGCGCCTCCTTCCAGGCCCAGGGCAGCAGCCCGTGCAAGCTGTTCACTTTGGTCTGACCCGATACGATCTTCTCGAGCACATCGGCGAGGTAGGTTTGTGGATCGAGTTCGTGCAGTTTCGCCGTGTTGATGATGGAAGCCAGGATCGCCCACGCCTCTGCTCCACGTGTTGACCCAGCGAACAGCGCATTCCGGCGGCCCAGTGCCATCGAGGGTCCATTCTGCCCATATCGGCCAAGATGTGGAGGTCCATTACCGCTGGCACGCTCTGCACGACCGCCGGGTTCGGCAGCTCTATGCCGAACGGCGATCTGGAAGAGAGGTCGTCGTTGTCGAGGCTGAAGCGGGTGTAGCGATCGTCCTTGCCGCTTGGATGCTTGATCCTGCCGTTTGCGCGACGATGTGCCTTGGCGCTCCGAGGGTCGACATTGCTGGCCTGGCCGATCTTGATCGGGTGCTGAAGACGCTCGGACTTCGACAAACATGTTCCGATGAACCTCCGCCCGCCGAGGAGGTTCATCATGCAATCACTGTTGCAGCCAACGGGTCCGACCAAGCAAAGCCGCCAGTTCACGATATCGCTGGACCGTGCCGTGTTTCCCGCGGCCGTCAGACGGCAAGAGGATGACGGTGTTCGATTGGACGCCAATCCGCTATCGCAATGTCATCTCGGTGCTGAAGAACCCGTTCTATGCCGGGGCCTATGCCTACGGCAAAAGCGTCAATCGAACCCAGATCGTTGATGGCAGGGCGCGTAAGACCTACGGGCACTATCGTCCTCTCCGGGACTGCGAGATCCTGCTGAAGGATCATCACGAGGGCTATATCAACTGGGAGGAGTTCGAACGCAATCAGAACCAGCTCGCCGCCAACGCATATGGTCGCAAGGATGGTGCGAAGTCCGGCCGCGGCGGCCGCGCCCTCCTCGCCGGTCTTTTGGTTTGCCGCCGCTGCGGCCGTCGGCTGAGCGTCGTCTACACCGGACGTTACAGCATGCCCGTCTATCGCTGCGACCGTGGCAACACCGCGATCGGCGTGCCGCGGTGTATGATGTTCGGCGGGCTTCGTGTTGATGCGGCATTCGCCCGGGAGCTCATTCGTGCCGTCGAGCCCATGGCAATCGAGGCAGCGCAACTGGCGGAACGGAGGAAGATGGAGCACCAAGCCGAACATCGCCGCATTCTTGAGCTCGAACTCCAGCAGGCGCGCTACGAGGCGTCTCTCGCCGAACGCTGCTATGCCGCCTGCGACCCCGAGAACCGGCTGATCGCCGCGACGCTGGAGAAGAACTGGGAGGCGGCCCTACGCCGCGTCCGCGACTGCGAGGCACGTCTTGATCCGGTAACGATGAGCGCTCCAACGCCGCCGATGCCGGATCTGACTGGCATCGCCGAGGACCTCGATGCGGCATGGAAGAACACCAACGTCACCATGCGCTGCCGCCAGCAACTGGTGCGCGCCCTCGTCAACGAGATCATCGTCGATATCGACGAGCCGGCGCGGGAGATTGTCCTGATCATCCACTGGAAGGGCGGACAGCACTCGGAACTGCGCCTGCGTAAGCCCCGCCCAGGCGAACACGCATGCAGAACCTCCGATGACGCCCTGGCGGTCATTCGCAGCATGACGAGCCGATGGTCTGATCAGGACATCGCTGCCACTCTCAACCGGATGGCTCTGCCAACTGGGCAAGGCAAGACCTGGACAGCGCACCGGGTCAGCTCGATCCGCCGTGTCCGCGGCATCCATGCCTACAAGTCCGCTGAGAAGGACGGGACCTGGCTGACGTTGCGCGAAGCAGCTCAGCGATGCCGCGTTAGCAGCCATAGGATACGAAAGCTGGTCAAAGCTGGCACCCTTCCCGCCGAGCAGGTCGTTCCCGGCGCGCCGTTCCAAATCCGGGCCGTGGACCTGGACGCACCGTCCGTGATGGAGGCGGTCAGTCGTAAAGGGCGCCCGTGTCACATCGCCGCCGAGAACCAACTTCCAATGTTTCCAGATACTTGAAGAGGAGGTGCACAATGACCCGGGCGTTGCAATCGGGCGAATTATACGTTCCACAATGTTGCTGTCTACCTCGACGCGCCCATCCGTGAGGAACACCGTCAATCCATTCCAGTGATTGAGCGTATACTTGATCGCCTTAGCCAAGTCCGACTTTGCCGATTCCTCAGCAAGGCGCTGCATCAGCCAAATCTTGAACGCCTCAAGGATCGGTTTGGTCTCGGACTGCCTGACACTGCCACGCTCGGCTGCCGTCAGACCACGAACCCGCTCCTCGATCTGATACACCATCCCTATCCGCTGCAGGGCCTCGGCCGCCACCGAAGACTGCGATCTCTGGTAAACCTCAAAGAACTGACGGCGCGCGTGCGCCAGACAGTACGCCAATGTGACGGCGCCACCAGGTCGATCTCGGCTTGGCCAGTTCACGATACCCCGTATAGCCGTCCACCTGCAGCACGCCATTGAAGCCTGTCAGGTGCTCATGAACGTGCCGCCCTTTTCGATTTTCCGCAAAGAGGTAGACCACCGCGGGCGGCGCAGGTCCTTGCCAAGGTCGATCATCGATCGCGTAGGACCAAAACCGTGCCGTTCGTGTTCTTCTTCGTCGTCGGTCCAGCACTGGTAACGGCGTGTCGTCACAGAACACTTTCGGTGAGGCGAGCACGATACCGACGAGCAGTGTGTGGAGCGGCGTCAGCCACCATGCCGCCCGGATCACCCAATGCACCAGGGTCGAGCGGTCGAGCGCTATGCCCTGACCCCGCAACATGCCCGTCTGCCGGTTCAGCGGCAGGTGCCAGGCGAACTTCCCGACACAATTGAGGTAACTAACGCAGTTGTCGCCATGCCATTCTCGACCAGGCGTGGCGGTGCCTTCGCCTGCACCACTGCGCCCTCGCAGGATCGGCAGCCATACCGCGGCCGGCGGATGCGCTTGACCCGCAGAACGGCCGGGATCACGTCGAGCTGCTCGCTCACGTCCTCCCCGATGACGTGCATCGTCCCCCCACAGCAAGGGCAGGCTTTGCTTTCGGGTTCGATCACTACCTCATAGCGTGGCAGGTGCTTCGGCAAGGCGCCGATGTTTCGTGCCGCTCTTGGTCGCGGTGAGCTGGGCTTGGCAGGCTGCGGGCCGACAGCGTCATCATTCGCCGCGGCGGACGGATCACTCAGTATCAAATCATCCAGATCGAGCGGCAGCTGTGCCGTGTCGGCGATAAGCTTCTCCGATCGCGGGCCATACACGGTCCGCTTCAAAGCCGCGACAATCCCCTCCAGATGGGCATTGCGGTCCTGCAGTGCGACGATGATCTCGATCAGCCGATCGGGATCACGCGGCAGCGACGCCGGGTCGATAGGCATGCCAAGAAATTATCGAACCGCACCCCGATTTGTACAGGGGTGATCGTCTCACCCGATCCCCTGGTGCGCCACGAACGCCGCGCGAGGCACAACCTGCGACCAGTCAACACCAGAGAACAGCAAGGTCAGTTGCGCCGCGCTCAGGGTCACCGCCCCGTCCTGCACCGGCGGCCATGTGAAGCGTCCCCGTTCCAGTCGTTTGTTCAACAGCACCAGGCCGGAGCCATCCCAAACCAAGATCTTCAATCTGTCCGCTCGCTTCGCGCGAAACACGAACACGTCGCCGGCGTAGGGGTCGGTTGCCAGCGTCTCCTTCACCAATGTGGAGAGACTATCCATGCCGCGGCGGAAGTCGACCGGCCGGGAGGTCACCAGGATCCGCAGATCCGGCCGCACCGGCAGGTCGATGATCATGGCTTGCGCCTGAGATGGCTCAGGACCTGCCGCAACGCGGCCGCATCAACCACGCCGCTGACGCGCACCCGCGCCGCTCCCATCTCAATCTCGATCGTGCCGGTGACCGCTCTCGCTCCGCCATCCTCCACCGCCGGTACTAGCCCGCAGCCGGCAGTCGCGGGCGCTTCCACCGCCTCGCATGGCGTCATCCGATCCACCGCATCCATCACACGGATCGGCACGAAGGTCCGCTCACCATCGGCGCCGCGCTTGCGCGCCTCGTGGCGCCAATTCCACAGCAGACTGCGGTTCATGCCATGGCGACGCGCAACCTCGGCGACCTTCGCCCCCGGCTGGAAGCTCTCAGCCAGGATCCTGGCCTTCTCCTCCGCCGACCATGGCCGCCGGCGCGCCTCCCCAGTGATCAGCTCAATCCGCCGGTATCCACCGCCTTGATGACGCTCCTGATGACTGTCTTGATGAGCGTCATCAAGCTTCGCTTCCGACACTGCACTACCTCCACGCCTCCTCACAGCGCAGAAATTCGTTCGACCTCAGCCGGCGTTCCAGGGTGAGAAACTCGCAGCGGTTACGGTCGAGTTCCTGCGCAGCCTTGCCCGGCGCGGCCTGCGCGGGGTCAAGCTGGTCGTCTCGGATGCGCATGAGGGATTGAAGGCGGCCATCACCAAGGTGCTCAGCGCCACATGGCAAAGGTGCCGCGTGCATTTCATGCGCAACGCCCTGGCCTATGCGGGCAAGAGCCAACGCCGCATCGTCGCCGCCTGGATCGGCACCGCTTTTGCCCAGGACGATGCGGCCACCGCCCGCAAGCAGTGGCGCGAGGTCGCTGACCAGGCCAGGCCGCGCTTGCCCAAGCTGGCCGCGCTCATGGACGAGGCCGAGGCGGACGTCCTGGCCTACATGGGGTTTCCGGTTCAGCACCGGGCCAAGCTGCACAGCACCAATCCCCTCGAACGGCTCAACGGCGAGATCAAGCGCCGCAGCGACGTCGTCGGCATCTTTCCGAATGAGGCCGCGGTCACCCGGCTGATCGGCGCGCTGTTGTTCGAACAGCACGACGAGTGGGCCGTGCAGCGCGCCCGATACATGACCCTGGAAACCATCGCTCCGCTCAGCGATGATCCGCTCGTCACCATGCCAGCCCTGGCAGCCTGACAGGCAGCTCAACCCTGCCCAACGACGCCGCTGCTACACCACGCGACGGGGCACGACCCCGCGCCCGCGCCGACCTCGAACGCATAGCGCCTCTCTCGCGACGCTACGTTGAAGCCACAACGGACCGAGCGTTCCTTGCCGACGGCGATGCCGGGTGGACAACCAGCACGGCGGGGCAACTCTGTGACATCAAGTCCGGGCTTACACTCGGCATACGCTACACATCCGAAGCTGAGCTTGTTGAGCGCCCATATCTACGGGTCGCGAACGTCCAGCGCGGGCATTTACGTCTCGACGAAATTAAGGCGGTCCGATTGGCAGCAGCCGAAGCAGCGCGACTTGTCCTGCGCGACGGAGACGTTTTGATGAATGAGGGTGGCGATCGCGACAAGCTTGGGCGTGGCTGGGCATGGGAAGGACAAATCCCGAACTGCGTTCATCAGAACCATGTCTTTCGACTGCGATTACGCAACGACATGGTGGCTCCCAGGTTCTTGTCCCGATACGCGAACCATGCCGGGGCACGCTACTTTCTGGACGAGGGCAAGCAGACCACTAATCTCGCCAGCATCAGCATGTCTAAGGTTGCCGCGCTGCCTGTCCCCGTGCCCCCAAAGGGCGAAGCGGTTCGCATCGACACGCTTTTGGACGCTACAGACGCGTCAGCGCGCATATTGCAGGCCGAAGCGACCCGAGCCCTCGCTCTCCTCGACCGTCTTGAGCAAAGCATCCTGGCCCGCGCTTTCCGCGGCGAACTCGTGCCTTCGGCCTCGGCGGAGGCGGCTGATATGGAATCTCAAGTGCCGGCAGAAAGAATTATTCCGGCCAGGAGTCGTCGCAAGGTACGAGCTTTCGCCGCGTAGATACCATGCTACTCCCCGCCCAGAATAGTTGGCGCTACCTTGGTCATCGTCTGATCGAGACCGTTCGCTACATCTGCTACAAAGCTGTTCACCTTGATGAGTCTCTCAAGCGGTAAGGCATTTCGAATGTACTTGATCGTAGTGAGAAAGTCGGCGCCGAGCTGACAGATTGTCGTCAGTGGGCCGACGTGCATTGCCTCAGAGGGATTGGCATCAGAGAAACACGTTCGCGTATCGGCAACGAAAACAAGGCCTGCCATTCTAATGTCTGGGTGATTATCTTTGACCCACTGAAGGTGATCATGTCCTTGGCCAACCGCCTTCTTGGTGATTGGCTTCGTGCCGGACTGCAAAGTCTTTAACTCAAAAAGTAGGCAGCATTTTTCCTCCTCGTCTATCCAGAGGACATCCGGTCCTGTGTGATGTAAGTTGTCAGGCCGGGTTGCGGCAAACCCAAGGGCTTCCCCCAGTGCTCGCGTAGCCTCTTCGTGTTGGGCTGACGTCGCGGCATCGTCCCCAAGAGGTGCAAGGCGCTTGGCTATGATCGCCACCTCTTTGTCGAAGCGGCTGACATGATCCTCGGAAACCAGGTTAAATATACGGCTTCCACGCAAGGTGACTTTTTTGGCCGCCGGTGATCGAAGTCGGACTTGGTGGCGGCAGGTAGACGGCCGAGCCCAGTCGGGAGCGGGCTCGTGTGTACTCGGCGGAAGCTGCTTGGCTGTCGCCGGTAAGTTGATAGAACCAGCCTAGCCATAAATTATGCCAGCCAGCCAAACGGGTGTCCGCAATAGCTGCTTTGTCAGCCGTTTCTGCCAACTCAGCGGCTGCGGTAGCAAACTCTCCGCGCCACGCGGCTAGCATGGCATCCGACTCCGAGATGGCGGCATCGGTCAGGAGGTCGTCTTTCTCCTTGGCCGAAGCCTTTACGCTGGAGGGGATTTCGGCATCTGCAATGCGGTCACCATAGGTAGAGATCCACTCCGCATCTCGTCCCATCACGGTGTCAACAACGCCCATAATGGCCTTGTAGTCCTTGTTCCGAATCATCAGGTGCGAGACCTGCTCACCCAGCAGAAGCTGCTTCTGAAGCAACTCTGGCAGCAGGGCTGTGTTTTCCGTATCGCTAGGCTGTGTGGACGGATTTAACCAGCATCAGCCCGCACGCAAAACTGATGATTGCTGAGTAGCTGATGTCGGTTTTCTCGCAGCGCATGGCGACGCGTTTGAAGCGCTTGAGCTTGCCGATCGCCTGCTCAATGCGCGCCCGCAGTTTGTAGAGACGCCTTGGAAAAAAGCGTCCTCTCTGCTTGGAGTTTTCGCGACGCGGGATAACCGGTGTGATGCCGCGCGCGAGTGCCGCCGCTCGATTGGTCTTGCTGTCATAGCCCTTGTCCGTCATCGCAATGCGCGGGCTGATATCTGGGCCGATGTCGAGCGACGTCTCGAACTGTGTGCTGTCGCTGACCTCGCCACCGGTCAGGTGGAAGTCGAGAGGATTGCCGTCGAGATCGGTCTTGAGGTGGATTTTGGTCGAAAAACCGCCGCGCGAGCGGCCGAACGCTTGGCGATGCTGCCCCCTTTTGCCCCGGCCGCCGAGACGTGGGCGCGTGCTGTCGTGCTGTCGAAGAACTGGACCAAGTGTGCCGTCTGGCTGCATTCCGCCAGAAGCTGGAAGAAGGCCTCGAATACGCCCGAGCGGCTGAGCCGCCAGAACCGCTTCCATACGCTGTTCCATTTGCCAAATTCGCTGGGCAGTGCGCGCCAGGTGATGCTGTGTACCGTGAAGTAGTGGACCGCTTCCAGGAATTTACGGTCATCATGCCCTGGCTCTCCACGGCTCGATTGCGCCGCGTCAAACACTTCCAGCACGATCGACCAGTCGCGCTCCGTCATTCCCGTCAGCATGTCCGGCTCCCTGTTGCCGGTCACGCAGTGATTCTAACAAAACCCGATTCGGGAATCCGTCAGAAACGCATGTCAGGGATTCCGTCCACACAGCCTAAGCCAGTTGTTCAGGTTCCTACCTCGAAGAATGAAGACCCCATAGTCCTTTCGCCCCCTGTTTATCCGGCCGAATACTTGAGTGATCCTTGAGGCCAGTTTCGTGGCGGCAAGCGAAGTCATGGAGCAATACTCAATCTGAAATCGCTCGATCTGGGTATATCCGCTTGGAAGATTGTCAATCAGCATCACCCGACAAGCGTCATCTGGCAGATCAATGCCGTCCACCCGTGCGACAAGCACAAAGGCGCCGGACTTGGCTTGTCGAAAATCATCAAGTGCAGCAGAAAACTGCTGCCTATCCGGGATGACCGCTAAACTTTCCCAGGGCTTGGCGTCGGGATAGCTGCGGCAGGCGATTGCCAGTTTGTGCTTCGATTTGATTGCAGCGGCTAGCTTTGGCCCCGTCTCTTCGTCGGGCACGGATTGGCCGAAAAGAATGCAGCGCTCCCCGTTTCCCGCGTCCGTCGCGGGCTCTATGATCGCATCTGGGCGCCTGCCAAACGCGCGCGCGAATTCCGATTGTGTTTGCAGGGTAGCGGATAAGTAGACCCGTTGCATGTTGTCCTGTGCAAACGGATATGTCACTCCCGTTGGAAGGACGGTGGAGAGATTTCGATTGCCCATCCAGACACCGTTACAGCGCAAACCTTAATCTGGTCTCGTATGTATAGGTAGGGATATAGAAGGTCGAGATTCTTACCCAACTCGACTTTTCTAATTTCCTCGGAAATTGCATCAGCCGCTTGCAATGCGAGCATTGGCGGAACCAGTATTATGGCAGTATCGCGCTGCTCAAGAACCTCTTTGTATTTCATGGTCTGGTTCGCAGACGCGAATACCGGTATCAGAATGCGAGCTATCTGCTGGAATAGGTCAGGATAGTCGCGCCTGGACACGGTGAGCGTAAATGCGTCACGAATAGCCTTTTCTGCCACGTGTGCGTCATCCAGAACGAACTTACTGACATTGTGCTTTTTGAAGGTGGTCTGCGCGTTGAAAACCGACGAATATGTCGTAATGCAAAAAGTCTTACCTTGTTCAAAGTTGGCGTTATTAAAATTGCCCTGGTAGTAGGTCGAGGGCGCGACGCCGAGCTTTTTTGCTTCTTTTTCAGTTTGCATAACCAGATCGATCGTGGAGCAAGCATACACGACCTTTCCCTGCTTTTCGTTCGACAAGCTTTGGGCAATCAAGATGCCCAGCATCGTCTTGCCCGAGCCGGTATTGAGGCTGATCAGGACATCTCGCTTTTTCCTGGCCTTCACCCACGCTTGAAGCGCGTCGCGTTGACCTCCCCAAAGATCGTTCGGGGTCCCTGGCAAGCTGGGACGCCGCGCGAAGATATCGAACGGGTCAGAGGATGGAGGCTTTGAAGAGAGCGGAGGTATGGCCGAAAAGCTCATTGTGTCCTGCCAGCGAGTCGTTCGCATGGTAGTGCGAATCGGTCGATGGCAACAGGCTGCGCATTTTGGCCGGGCTATGGCCGCCCTTTTTGGGGATACCCTAACAATACAAGCAGGACGAGACAGCATAGCCGTCTCATTAAGGTCGGTTTCATCCGGACGAGGCGGCATGGCACCGAGGTCTAGACCCTAATGAGACGACGAGGGGCTACCGCGGGTACAAGCGCAGGAGAGGCCAGCTTCGCAAGTTCGAACGCTCGAGAGCAGACGATCAGCTTTTGGTCAGCAGCGTAGGTATGTGCACCGTCCGCATGTTGCCGCTCCTTATCACAATCGCCATAGGATGGGGTACTGATGGTCACGCGAGGTTCCGACTGCCCGAGGGGAGCAGGTACAACTGCACTTAATTGCAAAAGCTTTGCTGACCTGCTAATCTTCCGGCGGAATTGGCAGAAGTCTCCAATGGTTGATCACCGCAATGGCGTGAAGGCTCAGCAGCTGCTGGGCCCGGCTAGCCCAGACTTGGTGGCGTTTGGGCGCTTGCTGAGGGCCGCACGCGAGCATGGGGAATTCGACCAGTTCTGCGACGCTCTTCACGTTCACACCCGCAAGGCGTACGACCTGATCACCATCGCCGATGCGGTCGATGCAGGCCTGCTTACGTCGAGCGCCGTTCAGGAGATCGGCTGGTCGAAGGCGCGGGTGATCGCAAGCCACGCACGCACCAAGCACGAATCGCGCCGCGCGGTGTCATTCGCGCGCAGCAATACGCTTCCTGCGCTGGTTTCGTATTTTCAGTCCGGCTCGCCCGCCGCGAGCCTCGTGACCAAGTGCTTCAATCTCACGAAAGCAGAAGAGCACGAATTGGAAGCCGCACTTCGCCTGGCCGGTGGTCGTATGCGGGGGAACCGAATGGTGAATCGTGCGGAGGCTTTGATGATCCTCGTTCGAGCCTACCGGCGCTCTGCCAATGCCCGTCGGGACCCGTCACGGCAATGAGCGCCGGCCGCCACCTCTGCCTTCCTGACCCACGGCGGCTACGAAAGGGACTTGCGCCAATGGACGGGCCACCAGGAGGACCAGTTCAAGGCGGAAGCGGCGGAGGCGCCCTCGCCGCCTCTTATCATCTTGCTCGATGGAGCCCAGGCCCAAACCTGTTCAGGACACGTCGTCTGACCCGATTGATCGAGCAGGGGCGACCTCGAGCGCTAGCAGCAAAATCAGCTTGGCCATCCTGGTCCGTTGCCTTGCCAGACAGGCAGCACGCGAAAGCTTCGCCAACGCTTCGTCGTGGGATTACCAGCGTGCAGCGAACGGCGCGGATAGCGAAAGCACCAACACCGCCGGCAATCAGTGAATGCTTCCAATGAGCACGCTTCGCGCTGTCATCTACGCCCGCTACTCCTCTGAGAACCAGCGTGACGCCTCGATCGCGGACCAGGTTCGGCTCTGCAAGGAACGGATCGCCCACGAAGGCTGGACCCTCATTCAGGTTTTCCAGGATGCCGCGATCAGCGGGGCGACGGCGCTCCGCCCCGGCTACCAGGCTCTGATCGACGGCGCTCGCGACGCCGCCTTTGATGTTGTTGTCGCAGAAGCTCTGGACCGCCTCTCGCGTGATCAGGAGGACACAGCAGCGCTCTACAAGAGAGTGCGCTTCGCCGGTGTTCGGATCGTCACTCTAGCCGAGGGTGAGATCAGCGAGCTCCATGTCGGCCTCAAGGGCACGATGAATGCCCTCTTCCTCAAAGACCTGGCCGACAAGACCCGCCGTGGCTTACGCGGGCGTATCGAAGCGGGTCACTCGGCTGGCGGCCGATGCTATGGTTACGATGTCGTTCGCCGTCTCGATGAACGTGGCGAGCCTCTTCGCGGCGAGCGCGCCATCAATTCAGGCGAAGCGGGCGTCGTGCGCCGCATTTTTGAGCTGTTCGCCGCGGGCCACAGTCCCATCGCGATCGCCCGCCAGCTCAATGCTGAGCGCCTGCCCGGCCCGGAGGGTCAGGCTTGGCGCGACACGACGATCCGCGGCCATGCCGCACGCGGCACCGGCATTCTGCGCAATGAGCTCTACGTTGGGAGGTTGGTCTGGAACCGCATGCAATTCATCAAGGACCCGACCTCCGGCAGACGCGTGTCACGTCCGAATCCGCGTGAGCAGTGGATCGTCGAGGACGTCCGTGCGCTGCGCATAGTCGAGCCGGAGCTGTGGAATCGCGTTCAGAAACGTCTTGGGGATATCCGCGAAGCGTCCGGTGCTAACTCACCTGACCGGCCGCGATACTGGGAGAACAGGCGGCCGCGGCACGTGCTGACCGGGAAGGTGGCTTGCGGATGCTGTCGGGGTGCGCTTAGCAACGTCGGGCGTGACTATCTCGCCTGCAACACAGCGAGACGCCAGGGTATCTGCGACAACCGCGGCAGTCTCCGGCGGCAGGCTCTGGAGCAGCAGGTCCTTGAGGCTCTGCGCACGCAGTTGATGGCGCCTGAGTTAGTGGCTGAATTCGTCGCGGAGTTCGCCCGCGAGTGGAACCAGCTGCTCCAGAACAGAGACGCGGGCAGGGCACAGGCCGAGCGTGAACTGGCCCAGGTGCGCCGCAAGTTGGCCGGCCTGATTGACGCGATCGCCGATGGCCTGCGCGCGAAGGGCTTGCAGAATCAGCTCAGCGAACTCGAGGCTAGGCAACTGGTATTGGAAGCTGAATTAGGGACGCCGGCGCCTCCCGCGCCGCGTCTGCACCCGAACCTCGCTGAGGTATACCGCACGCGCGTTGCCGAGCTGCACACGGCACTTCAGGCCGATCCGGATGGTCGCGAGGCGCTGGAGGTGGTGCGGAGCTTGATCGAGCGCGTGGTGGTCCATCCCGCTAAGGAGGGCAAACCCGTCGAGATCGAGCTTGAGGGACAGATAACGTCAATGGTGAGGCTTGCGTCAGGCGATCTCAATCCCGGTCAGCCGCGACAGTTCGGCGCTGATCGCGGTTTGTTCGAGAGTTCGGTAAAAGTGGTTGCGGGGAGAGGATTTGAACCTCTGACCTTCAGGTTATGAGCCTGACGAGCTACCGGGCTGCTCCACCCCGCGGGGGTAGGGATAGGCTGGAAGACCTGGCGGCGACCGACTCTCCCGTGGCTTGGGCCACAGTACCATGGGCGCTGGGGGTTTTCACGGCCGAGTTCGAGATGGGATCGGGTGCGGGCCCCCCGCCAGGGCCACCAGGTCGTCCAGCCTATCCGGGGTATCCGATGATCAGCGATGGGTGGGCTGATGCCGGACGCGGGCTCTGGTGTGGGTGTGTGCTGGGTTCGGATCACCGGAGATGATGTCTGTGCATGGTGTCTCGAGCCGGTCGGGCGATTAGGACCGGTTGGCTGAGTGCGTTGCCGCACATATACCTCCGGCCTATCGACGTGATGGTCTATCACGGCCCTTTCGGGGTTTCCCCCTGGGAGACCTGGTTTTGAGGAGGGTTTCCCGCTTAGATGCTTTCAGCGGTTATCCCGTCCGCACATAGCTACCCGGCGGTGCCGCTGGCGCGACAACCGGTGCACCAGAGGTGCGTCCATCCCGGTCCTCTGGTACCTGGGGACAGCGCCTCGCAAGTCTCCTTCACCCACGGCAGATAGGGACCGAACTGTCTCACGACGTTCTAAACCCAGCTCACGTACCACTTTAATCGGCGAACAGCCGAACCCTTGGGACCTGCTCCAGCCCCAGGATGTGATGAGCCGACATCGAGGTGCCAAACCTCCCCGTCGATGTGGACTCTTGGGGGAGATCAGCCTGTTATCCCTAGAGTACCTTTTATCCGTTGAGCGATGGCCCTTCCACGCGGGACCACCGGATCACTATGGCCGACTTTCGTCTCTGCTCGGGCTGTCACCCTCGCAGTCAGGCGGGCTTGTGTCATTGCACTCAGCAGCCGATGTCCGACCGGCCTGAGCCCACCATCGCGCGCCTCCGTTACTCTTTAGGAGGCGACCGCCCCAGTCAAACTGCCCGCCATGCAGGGTCCCGGACCGGGCTGACCGATCGCGGTTAGACAGCAAAAGCACCCAGGGTGGTATTTCAAGGGTGGCTCCACGCAAGCTGGCGCCCACGCTTCGATGCCTCCCACCTATCCTACACAGGGTCCTTCTGCTGCCACTGCAAAGCTGCAGTAAAGGTTCATAGGGTCTTTCCGTCTGACCGCGGGTACCCCGCATCTTCACGGGGAATTCAATTTCGCTGAGCCGATGCCGGAGACAGTGGGGAAGTCGTTACGCCATTCGTGCAGGTCGGAACTTACCCGACAAGGAATTTCGCTACCTTAGGACCGTTATAGTTACGGCCGCCGTTTACCGGGGCTTCGGTTCGGAGCTTGCACCCCTCCCCTTAACCTTCCGGCACCGGGCAGGCGTCAGACCCTATACGTCGTCTCTCGACTTCGCAGAGCCCTGTGTTTTTACTAAACAGTCGCCACCCCCTGCTCTGTGCCACCCCCCGCTGGTTGCCCAACGGAAGGTCTCGCTTATCCCGAAGTTACGCGAGCAATTTGCCTAGTTCCTTCGACATCGTTCTCTCAAGCGCCTCGGTATGCTCTACCAGTCCACCTGTGTCGGTTTCGGGTACGGTCTCGTCGCTGGCGCTATTTCCCGGAACGCATCCTAAGCTCCGGCAATCCGATAAGCCGGAACAGAGTTCGGCGTTCGTCACGTCCAGCAGGCCGGGGAATATTGACCCCGTTCCCATCGACTACGGCTTTCGCCCTCGCCTTAGGGGCCGGCTCACCCTGCGCGGATTAACCTGGCGCAGGAACCCTTGGACTTTCGGCGACGGAGTTTCTCACTCCGTTTGTCGCTACTCATGTCAGCATTCGCACTTCCGATATCTCCAGAAGGGGTCACCCCGCTTCCTTCACAGACTTACGGAACGCTCCGCTACCGCGTGCTTGCGCACACCCGCAGCTTCGGTACGTGGCTTTAGCCCCGGTACATCTTCGGCGCAGGATTTCTAATAGACCAGTGAGCTATTACGCTTTCTTTAAAGGATGGCTGCTTCTAAGCCAACCTCCTGGTTGTTTTGGAATTCCCACATCCTTTCCCACTTAGCCACGATTTCGGGACCTTAGCTGGCGGTCTGGGCTGTTTCCCTCTCGACGACGGACCTTAGCACCCGCCGTCTGTCTGCCGTCCTGTACTCCACGGTATTCGGAGTTTGGTTAGGTTTGGTAAGGCTTTGGGCCCCCCTAGCCCATCCAGTGCTCTACCCCCGTGGGTAATCAAACGACGATCTACCTCAATAGATTTCGCGGAGAACCAGCTATTTCCGAGTTTGATTGGCCTTTCACCCCTAGCCACAGCTCATCCCCGACTTTTTCAACAGGCGTGGGTTCGGCCCTCCAGTGGGTGTTACCCCACCTTCAGCCTGGCCATGGCTAGATCACTCGGTTTCGGGTCTTCTGCCGGCAACTATGCGCCCTGTTCAAACTCGCTTTCGCTCCGCCTTCGCCTAACGGCTTAAGCTCGCTGCCAACAGAAACTCGCTGACCCATTATACAAAAGGTACGCCGTCACCACAGCGCAAGTTGCCCCGCGCGCAGCTCCGACTGTTTGTAGGCATCCGGTTTCAGGTCTATTTCACTCCCCTCGTCGGGGTGCTTTTCACCTTTCCCTCACGGTACTTGTCCACTATCGGTCACCAGGGAGTATTTAGGCTTGGAGGGTGGTCCCCCCATCTTCAGACAGGATTACACGTGTCCCGCCTTACTCAAGGATCATCAGGGCTTGACGCATACGGGGCTGTCACCCGCTCAGGCCGGCCTTTCCAGACCGTTCTGCTTCTCTCCTCACGACCACTGGCCTGCTCCGCTTTCGCTCGCCACTACTCGCGGAATCTCTGTTGATGTCTGTTCCTCCGGGTACTGAGATGTTTCAGTTCCCCGGGTTCGCCTCGCCACACTATGAATTCATGTGACGATACCCCAAAGGGGTGGGTTGCCCCATTCGGATATCCACGGATCAATGCCTGCTCGCGGCTCCCCGTGGCTTTTCGCAGCGTGCCACGTCCTTCATCGCCTCCTGGTGCCAAGGCATCCACCGAATGCCCTTCTCGCGCTCGAGACATGCCCCCGGCCCCGGATCAGATCCGAGAAACATCCGGGGGTTGCCATGCACAGACACCATCCTCAGCGATCCGCCGCTGACACGCCTCCCCGGAAACAGCCCGGAAACACGGATCAACCACCGGCGATCACGAAGAATGTCCTGCCATGGATCACTCTCGCTCAGCACACACCGGAGTTCCCCCGCACATATCCGACCTGGACAATGTCCGACGCAACCCCGTTCTCTCGCCTCTGAACACCGGCTTCGTCGCGGGCGGCCACAGCCGCCGGTCAGACATGCAACGAAGCGCGTCCAGAGACGCACCAGAACCTGATAAACCTTGACAAAGATCTCGCGCCAAACAGTGACGCATCAACAATGAAGCGGGCCACGCCCGCATCATCGATCCGCTGGCCTCC
>CAWEOZ010000014.1:445000-500993 GCA_963810715.1 uncultured Pseudomonadota bacterium
GCGAACTATGACTAGCTGGTGGTCAGTTCGGTGTTTGTGGCTCGTGGCGTGGCTGATTCGCTGTCTCTGCAGGATTGGTGGGATGGATGGCTTGCACCCGCTACGCATCCACGAGGAGATATCTCGCTGAGCGGAGTCAGATCGAGCCGGCGGAACCGCCTAGCTGTAATTGCTACAGAGATTGTCCCTCCGAGGCTGGACTGAGAGGCTGTGGTTGCCACACCTGCAACCCCTGCCCGGAGGCCCCGGATGGACATCCATGATAATGCGCGCACCACCCGCCATAGTCGAATGCTGATGGTGCAACGGCTGGCGAGCGGCTGGACGGTGCAGGCGGTGGCCGATGCGGCGGGGGTTACGCCGCGGACAGTGCGCAAGTGGCGCGATCGTCATGCCTCGGAAGGGACGGCGGGACTGATGGATCGCTCGTCGCGGCCACATCGCAGCCCCAACAAGCTGAGCCACCAGCAGAACGATGAGATCAGGGCGGCCCCCACCATTGCCTGGCGGCTGCACCATCCCGTCTCCACCCTCGGCCTTGTGCTGCGCCGCGCCGGGCTCGGCCGCATCGGCGCACTCGATCCCAAGCCCACCGTCATCCGCTATCAACGCGACCAACCAGGCGAACTCATCCATATCGACATCAAGAAGCTCGGCCGCATCGACGGCATCGGCCATCGCATCACCGGCGATCGCACCGGCCAAAGCAACCGACGCGGGACCGGCTGGGAATATGTCCATGTCGCCGTCGATGACGCCTCGCGTCTGGCCTACACGGAACTGCTCCCCACCGAGCGCAAGGAAAGTGCCATACCGTTCACCGCACGGGCGATCGAATGGTTCGCCGAGCATGGCGCAATCGTCGAGCGGATCATGACCGACAACGGTTCGGCTTATACGAGCTTCGCCATCCGCGACCTGCTGGCCGAGCGGGGCATCAAGCACAAGCGCGCCAGACCGTATACGCCGCGTACCAACGGCAAGGCCGAGCGATTTATCCAGACCAGTCTGCGCGAATGGGCGTATGCACAGCCGTTCCACAGCTCGGCCGATCGTGCTGCGGCGATGCCGCTTTGGATCGATACCTACAATCGCAGCCGCCCGCACTCAGCCTTGCACGCAACCTCACCGCTCAACTGGATCGCCACGTGGAACGCGGCCAGAACCACCACACCTCCCGCCACATCCGATCCCGAGCCACGCTTCGTCGCGGTGGACGGGGTCAAGCCTCGCGCAGCGACCGCCGCAGGCGGCTTGGGCTTGACGCCGTCCACCGCGACGCAAGCATCATCAGGGGGAGGAGCGACAACCTCCTTGGCAACGACAACTAGCGCGAGCGAATGGACCTTCTGTCGCTGTGCCATATATTGGGCCTGTCGTCCTGCTTCATGAACGTGCCCGGCACCGCCCGGGAGTATCGGCGTCCGGGTGTCGATGCGGGCTTTGCCGCGCCGCAACTTTCACTGGCAACCAACATGCGCCGGCTCGCGCAGGCAGTGTTGCAGGGCCAACCTGGTGCACGCTGGGGCTCTCGATTGTCATTCGACGTTCTTGGAGCGGTGGTGCAGCGTGTCGCCGGCCAGCCACTCGACATCTTCGTCCGTGACCGCATCGCCCTCCCGTCCCTCACCTCCGATGTGCCGAAGGACCAACAGCGGTTCACCGCAGGTCTGATGACGTTGGACACCGGCCATCTTTGCCCCATCAGGACCGGCGACGCGGTATCATTCCCTGCCGAATAAAGGGATGCTGGACGAGGTGGGCCTGCCGCCGCCGAAGACCCTCGTAGCGATGGGCAGCCCGCAGATGGGCCCCCTGCCGATCGACCCCGTCGGACCCGCCTCTGTTGTCGCGGTGCTGACAGATCCAGCGGCGGCAAAATCACCCAGCCGCACCGGCGTGTACGGGACCGGGTTTTCCATCGACTCGATGAACGCCCGGGCCGCTTCCGTCATGACCGGGACCCCCGCTGAAGGAGTGGCGATCGCCGACGCGTTTGTACTCGCCCTCTATGAAGCCCCAATGTGCTGATGCGGCTCGGCGCTCCCGGCGCGGACATACTCGCGAACGACAAGGCGCGTCACGACAAGCTCCGCCACCGTGAGCGACCCGACATCGGCCCGCTTCACACGTCCCCATTTCAGCAGCAGTTCGCCAATCCCCAGGCGGCCGATCGCCATCGCGCCCACGGCGACCGCGCCGATCGCCAGCGCCCCCGCCGCGGCGCCACCGAGCGCGATGGCTCCGGTACCGTAGGTGGCCGGCAACCCGGTTCGATTGGAGCGGCCCGGCAGGTTCTTCGGACGCAGCGCCGGCAAGGATGTCTCCGTCGGCCTGTTCATGTCGGCTCTCCTGTCATTGCTATTGCCTCCACCTCGCCCTTCAACGCCACGCCGGAATAGCCCAGCCGGCCGTCTGGCCGAGGACGACCTGAAGCCGTGGCTCCGCAAGATGTGGTGCATTCCGCAAGTGGACGGCACCTATGTCTCCCGGATGGAGGATGTGCTCGATCTTTATGCCGAAGAGGCCGATCCCAGGCGTCCGGTGGTTTGCTTCGACGAAAGTCCGACACAGTTGATCGGTGAAGTACGCGAGCCGATTCCGGGGGCACCTGGTCAGCCTGAGCGTTACGATTGCAAATACAGGCGCCATGGCACGGCCAATCTGTTCGTGTTTCTCGACGCGCACAAATCCTGGCGGGATGTGAAACTGACGGACCACCGAACCGCGCGCGACTTCGCCGATTGCATGCGCGATCTGGCCGATATCCATTATCCGAACGCGGACCGGATATCCAGTGCATCTCTCGCATCCTCCGGGCTCAACGGCAATAAGAGATGGATGCACGGTCTGCGCTCCGAACGAGTTGGTTGCTATCCTGTCCTATTCATCGCATTGATGGTCGCATTGGTGTCTGACGATCGGGCGCAGCGCCGCGCATCGCCTGTTGCATCGCGATGTCAGTGTGGTTGTCTGGTTGGTGACGGCGTTGGGTGTTGGCGGGATCGGGTGCGGGAGGCGACACGCGCCCCGCGTTTCACGGTCCGGCGGGCTGGAGGCTGGTAGCGATGCAGCGGAACAGCATCGCCTCCGGGCAGGCGGCGGCAAAGGCGATGCGGACCCGCGTGGCGGTCTCGGTGATTCGTCCGGCAATCTTGATCAGCCGCATGCGCAGCGTGGTGAACTCGGCGGTCGCCAGCGGATGCGGCCTGGGGATGGCGTCGCGCACCTTCAGCAGCAGCCAGTAGGCGGCGGTATGCAGCACGAGGCGCACCTGGTTGGCGCGTGCTGAGCGGCAACTGGTGCGGTCGGAGGCAAGCTGGCTCTTGTGCAGCTTGATCAGGTTCTCGGCCTGGCCGCGCGCGCAGTAGAGCGTGTCGTATAGCCATTCGGCGCTGCCGCTCCTGAGGTTGGTCACGACGTAGCGGATGTCCAATCCCTGCGTGCTGGCCTCGATCCGCGCCGCCACGCGCCGCTCGCAACCCCAGGACTTGGCGCCGTAGCGGGTCTCGGTGTAGCGGCGCACCACCATGGCCTGCGCTTCGGCGCGACGCACCCGGACATCGTCGGCGGCGGTCTCCACCAGACGGCTCAGCACGGCGTTGCCCGGCAGGCCGAAGATGTAGTTCACATCGTTGGCCTCGCACCACGCCATCACCTCGGGGCGGCCGCAATGACCATCGCCGCGGATGGTCAGCCGCGTGGTCGGCCAATGGCTGCGGATGCGGCGTGACCAGCCGACGCAGATGGCGGCGGACTTCGTCGCCCGGATGGCGTCTTGCCGGGTCGCAGCAGTGACCGCCACCGGGCGGGCGGTGGCGGTGTCGTAGACGTGGATTGGCAGAAAGCAGCGCTCATCGTAATGCGCGTTGAACAGCGCAAGTTGCTGATGGCCGTGCACAACGTCGACGGTGTCGTCGATATCGAGCGTGACCGCCGCCGGCGGCCGGGCATAGCTGGCGCAATAGGCGTCGATCATGGCGTAGGTCATGCGCATCACCTCGCGCAAGCGTCGGCGCATTCTCCCAGCGCGACAGCGTCGGCTGCGAGCACAGATCATCGCCACTGTCGGGCAGGCGCCCGCAGGCCAGTTTGAAGCCGGGATCGGTGCGCAGATGATCGAGATCGTCGCCATCTTCATAGCCGCAGGCGATGGCGAGCATGCGCGCCCGCAGGATGTCGGCGACGCTGTGCGTCACTAGAGCGGATTGCGCGGGTCGGCGATCAACCCCGCCAGCCTATCGGCGATCCCGATTCGTCGCTCGGCCGCGGCCAGCAGCATCACGCCGCCATCGGAGGTGAGGCGTCCGCCGTCGAACGCCGCGGTGAGTTTCTTGCGTCCGACGGCGGGAAAACCGAACGGCTCAATCGTATCGTCGTGCATGGCGGGTGTGGCTCGGCATGATCGGGTGAACGGAGTGGTCTCGACACCCAATCCGTAAACAAGATCAGACGCCTTACGCGACACCCGCCAGCGAATCCCAGCTATGCTCGTGAATAAGACGCGGCTAGTCAGGCGGGGAATTGCCCAAGTGACAAAATCCAAGTGCGCATGCCAGCGCGAAAAGGCCATATGAGATATGGTAGCGGATGCATTAAACGAAGGTATAGAACTTCCCTTCCGTAGCATTACTTGCTTCTCGCCCTAGCGTTGCAACTTCAAGAGCAGCTTGTCGGTTCACACCGGGCCTCAAGCGGACAGCGCGCGCGACCTTCACCGGGCATCGCGTTCGACTTCCCACGGTTGCATCAGCCCGCGCACGAAGCCTTGATTGGCAATACAGGAGCTTATCATGTCTGAAGTGAAGCGATTCACCAACGCGACCGGCACGCCAGTTCCCGACAACACTAATATCGCCACCGCAGGCCCGCGCGGGCCCGCGTTGTTGCAGGATATCTGGTTGATCGAGAAGCTGGCGCATTTCGACCGCGAGGTGATCCCCGAGCGGCGGATGCACGCTAAAGGCCGGGGTGCCCATGGCACATTCACCGTGACACACGACATCACGCGCTATACACGCGCGAAGATCTTCAACACGGTCGGCAAGCAGACGCCGATGTTCGCGCGCTTTTCCACCGTTGCCGGCGAGCGTGGCGCCGCCGATGCAGCGCGCGACATACGTGGCTTCGCGATGAAGTTCTACACAGAGGAAGGCAATTGGGACATCGTCGGGAACAACACCCCAGTGTTTTTCTTCCACGATCCGCTGCGCTTCCCTGACCTCAACCACGCAATCAAGCGCGACCCACGCACCGGTCTGCGCAGCGCCGACAACAACTGGGATTTCTGGACGCTGCTGCCCGAGGCGCTGCACCAGGTGACGATCGTGATGTCCGATCGTGGCATTCCAACAAGTTTTCGCCACATGCACGGCTTCGGCAGTCATACATTCTCCATGATCAACGCGGCGAATGAACGAGTGTGGGTGAACTTCCATTTCCGCACGCAGCAGGGCATTGCCAACCTTACCGATGCCGAGGCTGCGGCAGTGGTCGCCAATGATCGTGAAAGCCACGGACGCGACCTTCTGAAGGCCATCGAACTCCGGCGACTTCCCGCGGTGGATCCTGTTCATTCAGGTGATGACTGAGGCACAGGCCAAGGCGCACAAGCACAACCCTTTCGATCTTACCAAGGTCTGGCCGAGGCGGGACTACCCATTGATCGAAGTCGGCGTGATGGAGCTGAACCGCTATCCCGACAACTATTTCGCGGAAGTTGAGCAAGCCGCGTTCTCTCCGGCCAACGTGGTGCCAGGCATCAGCTTCTCGCCCGACAAGGTGCTGCAGTCGCGGCTGTTCTCCTATGGTGACACGCAGCGCTACCGGCTGGGCGTCAACTTCAATCATGTTCCGGTGAATGCGCCGAAATGTCCGTTTCAGAGCTACCACAGGGACGGACAGATGCGCACGGACGGCAATCTCGGCTCCACGCTCAGCTACCATCCCAACAGCGAAAACATGTGGGCAAACCAGCCCGATTTCGCCGAGCCGCCGATGCCGGTGGACGGCGACGGGGCGCATTGGGACCATCGCATCGACGACGACCACTGGGAGCAGCCCGGCAACCTGTTCCGCAAGATGTCGCCGGGGCAGCAGCAGGGGCTGTTCGAGAATACAGCGCGTGCAATGCGTGATGCTCGGCCGCACATCAAGCAGCGCCATGTGGAGAATTGCATGCGCGCCGATCCAGCCTATGGCGCGGGTGTGGCACGGGCTTTGGAAATGGAGGTTCCGGCACTTGCGATAGCTGGCAATGCAGAACCCGCCGCACCAGCATGTAATCGAGGCAACACATGACCACCGACAGATCGATCGTCAGAGTTACGCGTCCTGACGCGTCCGAATCCCCGGCCGCATGCAGCCGGGTGCCGGTACTGGACCAAATCGGCTTTGTCGGCCTGGGCCACATGGGGACGGCGATGGCGACCAACCTCGCTGCTGCTGGTCATCAGGTGATCGCCTATGTGCGTCGGCCGGATCAGTTGGACAGGCTCGCAACATTAGGTCTCACACCCACGACTGACTTCAGCAGCCTGTTCGATTGCGGGATCGTCATCACCATGCTGCCGGATGACGCCGCCGTCCGTGAGGTCGTGCTTGGGCGCGAAGACCACGGCATTCCTGAACTCGCCGCAGGACTGGGACGCGGCGCCATTCATCTTTCCATGAGCACGATAAGCACCGCCGCCGCATCTGACCTCGCAACCGAGCATGCACGTCATGGCCAAGGTTATGTCGCAGCGCCGGTCTTCGGGAATCCGGATGCTGCCAGAGCGCGCCAGCTATTCATTGTAGCCGCCGGTGCGTCGGCTGATGTCGAACGCTGCCACCCCGTCTTCACCAGTCTCGGACAAAAGACGTTTGTGGCCGGCGCCGATCCCGCACACGCAAACCTTGTCAAACTGCTCGGCAACATGATGACCGCGACCGCACTGGAGCTGCTGGGAGAAGTGGTCGCTGTGGCGCTCAAGCGGGCCTCGACCCCAGGCTTTTGGTCGATATCCTGACCAGTACCGATGTTTGGCGGACGCACGCATAAAATCTACGGCGACAAGATTGTTAATCACTCATATTCACCAGGATTTGCGTTGCCGCTGGTGCTCAAGGATGTGCGCCTGATGCTCGCCGAATCGGAAAGCGCGGGCGCCCCCACGCCATCGGTGAATGTCGTGCGAGACCGCCTGATCACGGGCATCGCTCGCGGCTATGCCGATCTCGACTGGACTGTGCTCAGTCTGATTGCTGCGGAGGAAGCAGGCCTCGACCTGTCCCATGTCGCCGACTCCAATCGAAGGTCGCCCGCCAAT
Organism: uncultured Pseudomonadota bacterium; assembly: GCA_963810715.1. Classification (GTDB taxonomy): domain Bacteria; phylum Pseudomonadota; class Alphaproteobacteria; order Acetobacterales; family Acetobacteraceae; genus DATDIC01. The sequence continues at coordinate 452,311 of CAWEOZ010000014.1, forward strand.
CGACCCGCCGAAACTCCACGGAGGGAAGAAGATCATGACGCGTGCCCCTGAAACTGTCGAAATCACCCTCGACCGAGTCGGCGTTCCTGAAACATCGCTCACGCTATCGACCATCGCGCTCGGCACGTGGGCGATCGGCGGGTGGATGTGGGGCGGAACTGATGAGGCAGTTGAACGGCTCGACCGCTTCGCGCAGGAAAACTATGGCCGGCGCGTCATCCATCTTGCGTTGCGCGGTTCTCGACCGAGAGGCTTCGATGATCGCCCTTTGGGGCGCGCGGCGACCGGATCAACTCGAACCACTCGCGGGCCTGTCCCCGACTCGCTGAAGCCGGAATGCTGCACTGGAAGGCCCCAGAACGTGCCCGACATTCTTCATCACTTCGATCCGCTTTGGCGGCTCTGAAAAACGAGCGTCGCAACTGGGTCTTTGCTGATCTCGAGAGCCAGGCTGGCCGATTTCCGCATGCATGTAGGCGGGGACGGGTCGGCATGCGCGACGTGGTTATCTGGTGCTCGAACGATTACCTTGGCATGGCGGCACCCCAGGGTAATCGACGCCATGTGCGAATGCCGCGCGTGGGATGGGCGCTAGTTCAGGCGGCACGCGAATCACGATCGCGACCTCTGCAGGCGGGCAAGCGATCTGCTGCCGCCGAGCTGCCGGAAAAATGCATCGTCATATCAGCCTGGCTATGGCAGGATCCCCGCCCCAAGCGGTTTGCGGCCAGCGTTCGCGCAGCCATTGGCTTATCCAATAGCCGCAAATAGCTTGCGGGCGGAGTCAGGCAATTGGACCTATCGACTCGTCCTGGCGCAGAGCGAGATGGCCGCCTCCAGGTCCTGTGGGCGGAAGGCGAGCGCGACTTCTCCAGAACCTGGCGTGAGACGGATGACGGCGAGCGGAAGGTCACGTCCTGGTCGTGGTGCCCGCTTCGGAGCATCCCAGCCCGAGCTGCCTCGATCGCCTGGCCCACGAATACGAGTTGAAGGACGCGCTGGACGGGGCGTGGGCGGCGCGGCCGCTGGCGCTTGTAGCGCGAACGCGGGAGCAGCGCGCTGGTGCTCGAGGATCCGGGCGGCGAGCCGCTCGAGCGGCTGCTCGGCACCCCATGGCGCCGGACAGTTTCCTGCCCTTGGCCATCGGCATCGCCGCAGCCCTCGGCAAGCTCCACGCACGCGGCCTCGTTCACAAGGATGTGAAGCCCGCCCATCTCCTGGTGAACTGCGCGGATGGACTGGTCCGGCTCACCGGGTTCGGCCTCGCCTCGCGCGCTGCCGCGCGAGCGGCAGGCGCCCGCGCCGCCCGAGTTCATCGCCGGCACGCTCGCCTACATGGCGCCGGAGCAGACCGGACGGATGAACCGCTCGATCGATGCCCGCAGCGACCTCTATGCGCTCGGCGTCACGCTCTACCGGATGCTCACGGGCTCACTGCCGTTCACCGCGTCCGATCCGATGGAGTGGGTCCACTGCCATATTGCGAAAAAGCCGGTGCCACCCAGCCGAGCGGCTGAAGGATGTCCCGGCCCCGTCTGTCGCAAATCATCATGAAGCTGCTCGCCAAGACCGCCGAGGAGCGTTACCAGACCGCCGCCGGCGTCGAGCGCGATCTGCGGCGCTGCCTTGCCGAATGGGAAGCGCAAGGCCGGATCGATGACTTCCCGCTCGGCGAACACGACACGCCCGACCGGCTGCTGGTCCCCGAGAAGCTCTACGGGAGAGCGCGCGAGGTCGAGACCTTGCTCGCCTCTTTCGATCGCATCGTCGAGAGCGGCGCGCCGGAACTGGTGCTGTTCTCGCGGATATTCCGGCATCGGCAAATCCGCCGTCGTCAATGAGCTGCACAAGGTGCTGGTGCCGCCGCGCGGCTGTTTCGCCTCCGGCAAGTTCGATCAGTACAAACGCGACGTCCCCTATGCGACGCTGGCGCAAGCCTTTCAGGGCTTGATCCGCCGCCTGCTGGGCCAGAGCGATGCCGAGTTGGCCGTCTGGCGCGACGCCTTGCGCGAGGCGCTGGGCCCGAACGCCGGGCTCATGGTCGATCTGGTTCCCGAACTGAAGCTGATCATCGGCGAACCGCCGCCGGTCCCGGAGCTGCCGCCGCAGCAGGCGCAAAGCCGTTTCCATCTGGTGTTCCGGCGGCTTCCTCAATGTCTTCGCCCGGCCGGACCATCCGCTGGCGCTTTTCCTTGACGATTTGCAATGGCTCGACCCGGCGACGCTCGATCTGCTGGAGGATCTGCTGACCCAGCCGGAGGTGCGGCACCTGCTGCTGATCGGCGCCTATCGGGACAACGAGGTCGATGCCGCTCATCCGCTGGCGCGCAAGCTCAAGACGATCCGCCAGACGCGGGCGCAGCGTGCAAGAGATCAACCTGGCGCCGCTGACGCCTGCAGACCTGCGGCAATTGATCGCGGATGCTCTGCGCTGCGGGCCGCAGCAGGCGGCCCCGCTGGCGCAACTGGTGCACGAGAAGACCGGCGGCAATCCGTTCTTTTCCATTCAGTTCCTGTACGCGCTCGCCGACGAGGGGTTACTCACCTTCGATCATGATGTGGCGCGCTGGTGCTGGGATCTCGATCGCATTCACGCCAAGGGTTATACCGACAATGTCGTGGACCTCATGGTCGGGAAATTGACCCGACTGCCCGCGGCAACGCAGACGGCGTTGCAGCTTCTTGCGTGCCTTGGAAATGCTGCCGAAATCGCGACGCTTTGCCTGGTCCGCGGCACATCGGAGGAGACGGTCCATGCGGATGCTGTGGGAGGCGGTCCGGCAGGAGCTGATCGTGCGCTCGGAAGGCGCCTACAGGTTCATCCATGACCGGGTTCAGGAAGCCGCCTACTCGCTGATCCCAGCAGCCTTGCGCGCGCGGGGCGCATCTGCGGATCGGCCGGTTGCTGGCAGCGCAGACGCCACCGGAGAAGCGGGAGGAGACGATCTTCGACATCGTCAATCAGCTCAACCGCGGCGCAGCATTGATCACAGCGCGAGAGGAACGTGAGCAACTTGCCGAATTCAACCTGGTGGCCGGCAAGCGCGCCAAGGCTTCGACTGCCTACGCCTCGGCGCTTACCTATCTCGTCGCCGGTACGGGTCTGTTGGCAGAGGATTGCTGGGAACGCCGGCACGAACTCAGCTTCGCGCTCGAGCTGCATCGGGCCGAATGCGAGTTCCTCACCGGCGCGCTGGCAGAGGCCGAGCAGCGCCTGGCCGCGCTATCAAACCGTGCCGCGAACACGCTGGAACGCGCCACGGTCGCGTGCTTGCGCGTGGATCTGTACACGGCCCTCGATCAGAGCAGCCGCGCCATTGCTGTCGGTCTCGACTATCTCCGGCATCTGGGCATCGATTGGTCGCCGCATCCGACGGAAGATGAAGCGCGGCGCGAATACGAGCGGATCTGGTCGCAGCTCGGGAGCGGGCACCATCGAGGCGCTGATCGATCTGCCTTCGATGAGCGACCCTGTATCCCTCGCGACCATGGATGTTCTGACCAAGCTCGAACCACCTGCATCCCATACTGATGCGAACCTGCTGCTACTTATTACCTGCCGGGCGGTCAATCTCAGCCTGGAGCGCGGCAACTGCGACGCTTCGTGCATTGCCTATGTGCGGCTGTCCAAGATCGCCGGCGCCCGCTTCGGTGGCCATCAGACCATCTACCGCTTTGGTCAGCTCGGCTATGACCTGGTCGAGGCACGCGGACTGCTGCGTTTCCGGGCCAGGACTTATATGGACTTCGCCTATCGCGTTGTGCCCTGGACGCGACACGTGCTGGCCGCCCGCGATCTGGTGCGCCGCGCGTTCGAAGCGGCAAACCAGATCGGCGACCTCACTTACGCCGCGTACTGCTGCAACCAATTGGACACGAACCTTCTCATGGCGGGTGATCCGCTTGCCGCGGTGGAGCGCGAAGCCGAGTACGGCCTCGCGTTCGCGCAGAAGGCAGGGTTCGGGTTTGTCGTTGACCGCATTGTCACCCAGCTTGGGTTGATCCGTATGCTGCGCGGCCTGACGCCGACATTTGGCTCCTTCGACGATGCGGAGTTTGACGAGGCTCGGATCGAACGCCGATATTTAGCAGTTCACTGAAAAACCGGCCAGCGACGTGAATCGCTTGCATCCGGAACTGTCTGTTGCCGATTTGTTCGTGCACCGGCGAATGTCGGGCTCTCGTTTGACCAGTTTCGCCACGGCTCTGGCAGCATTTGTACAGACGCCTCCCTCATGTGCGCACCAGTTTCGGGATGCGGACCAGATTGTAGGCGATCAGATTGAGCAGAAAGTCGGCTGCCACCCGGGCAATCCCGCGGTGCTTGGTCTTGCGCATCGTGCCGTGCTGCTTGCCCCAGCCAAAGATGCACTCGATCATCGCGCGGCGTGATTGCGACATGCCGTAGCCGGCATGCCGCGTGGTGCGGCCGTCAATCGCGCTGCGCCGCCGCCTGCCGGTCTTCCTCACCGCATCGTTCTGCGCCACATGCGGGGTCACCTCCAGATCGCGCAATGCAGCCACATGATCCGTGGTGTCGTAAGCTTTGTCCTCACCGACTGTAATGCGGCAACCAGCTTCCCGGCGCTTGGCCCTCATCATCGCTTCCGAAGCCCGCCGCTCGGCCGTGCCATTCGCCTCCGTGACCTTCCCCGCCACCGCCAGACCATGCCGGTTCTCCATAGTGACGTGCCCCATGTAAGACAGCCTGGCCTCGCGCCCGGCGGCCTTGCGATAAAGCCGGCTCGCGGGATCGGTGGTGCTGGCATGGGTATCGTTCTTGCGCTGTTGGCCATGGAAGTCCGAGCCATCACCGTCACTGCCATCTTTCGGGCGGAAGCTCTTCTGCGACGCCCAGGCCTCGATCAGCGTGCCGTCCACCGAGAAATGCTGGTCCGACAGCAGCGGCTTGACCTGCGAATGGTTCAGCAGCCGGGTCATGAACTTCTGAAAGATGTCACCGCTTTGCAGCCGCTCGCGGTTCTTGGTGAACGTCGTAGCGTCCCAGACCGCCTCGTCCGGCGACAGACCGACAAACCAGCGAAACAGCAGGTTGTAGTTGAGCTGCTCGATCAACTGCCGTTCCGAGCGGATGCCGTAAAACACCTGCAGCAGCAGCGCACTCAGCAATTGCTCGGGCGGGATCGAGGGACGGCCTTCGCTGCAATAGAGCCGCCCCAGGCTCGGGCTCAACTCCTTCAGCACGTCGCGAACCAACTGCCGCACCCGGCGCAGCGGATGGTTCGCCGCCACCCGGTGCTCCGGGGAAATGTAGCAGAACAGCCCGCCCTGATCCTGCAACCTGCCGCGCATCGCCGCCCCGCCTGATTTGGCACGATCAATCGAATCATTGTGCACCGCGTCGCAACAAGGGGTTTTTCAGCGAACTGCTAGATAAATTAGGTCAACGCTGTCACTCGCGATATTCTCGCGCAGCACGATAAGGTTGTCACCGTAATAGAGCGCATTATTGGCCATTTAGTACTTAAGCCTTCTCGGCCTTGTCGGTGCCAGCTTGTTCTTCGGCCTCTATCGGGCGATCGTCCGCAGCTTCTCGCTGAACGCCGCTTCGTCTTCGTCGGCGTCTGGCTAGGGGGCCATCTCGCGGAGGCGGGTTGGCCGGCTTGGATCAGCCTCCAACGGTTTGTTGCAAGTCATCGCGATCTTTCGTTCTGAGCTTTTGCGACCCGTTCGAACTCGCCTGGCACAACATTAGCAGCCCCTTCCCGATTAGTCGGTAAGTCGTTTGTGCTGGTTTGCCGCTTGCGCCCGCTCATCGGGCCGCCTCTGACGCTTGAAACCCCGTGCCTGAATGCGTCCAACATATGGTAGTTCCGGGCCGGCCTCGCGTGGTGGATTGTGTTCTGGCTTATTGGCGGCGCCGGGCCCGCCTGGGCTCGGAACCACATTACTCATACCCCGCCATATCTTAACCGGCATTAATTTCGCCAGCCGCTCATAGTTACAAACTCCGTCGGAAACTGCAAGTTGGAATCATTCCTGGGACGGCGTCATTCTGACAGTGAGTTTACGTGAGCGGTGGACGCGGTTGGCGGGGTGAGCGGCGTGCTCAGGAGCTCGGCAGTTGGGCCAGGGCTTCGTCGATCTCGGCGCCGGTCAGGCGCCAGGCGTTGTCGAGTTCCGACACCACGGCGCGCATGAAGGGTTCGGTTAGCGTCAGGGCACGTTGCGGATCGGCCAGATGGTCCGCCAGCAACGCCAACGCGAGCTGGCGCGGGCCGTCGCCGATATAGGTCCACTCGAAACCGGCGGGGCTGAAACGCTTTATGTCGAAGCGCGGGTCCAGCGGGGCGCCGTCAACCGTGACCAGCGCGCCGTCCAGGCCACGACCGCCTTCGTAGGTTTTCATGCCACGCCCTCGAACGGGATCACGCTACGGATGGTCTCGTCCGGTTTCAAGGCGGCGAATCCGGCGTTGATGTCGGAGAGGCCGGATCGGTTGGCCGTTGCAGTGAAAGACGTGGGTGCGCGGGCCAAGCCCGCGCATGACAATGAGGGGCAGGCGGTGTCAGCTCGCCAATTCTTCTCGCACGGCCTGCTCGAGCTCCTGCATGCGGAACGGCTTGTGCAGGACCCGCCGTCCCACCCTGTCGGCGACGAAGTAGCCGGAGATCAGGATCACCTTCATCCCGTGCCGCTCCTGCGTGACACGGTCTGCCAGATCAAGGCCGGAGATGTCGGGCATACGGACGTCGGTGATCATCAGATTGACCTCCGGTGTATCGGCAAGGACCTGCAGGGCCTCCTTCCCGCCGCCGGCCTGGAGAATCTGGTGCCCAAGTCCGCGAGGAACTCGGCGACGATTTCCCTTACTTCGGGATCATCGTCCACTACCATGATGGTCGTACTACCCATGGTTGATTTACCTGTTCAGTCTGTCTCCAGACGGCGAATAATATCACGACGCGAGACAGAGCGCACAGCAGTAGGCAATTCGCCTCGTCCCGATGTCCCCTTATCATGGCTTCTGGCCCGGAGTCTCAAAATGTGACGCGACGCAGGTAACAAAAAAGCGAACGGCGTGGCCCGAACAGACGGGTTGTGGAACGGATCGTCCCCGAGGTTTGCGAAGGCGGGGGTTTTGGCGAGAGGCGGGGGAGGATTGCCCGCCGCGGTGCAGCGGGGTTACGAGGGTTCGTACAGCAGGCCGGCTCGGCGGATGCCGGCCTGACGACCCGCGGAGCCTTGCGAGGGGCGTTATTCAGGACGGGGATACGTGATGGCGGTCAAGGACGTGAAGAAGGTCGTGCTCGCCTATTCGGGCGGCCTGGATACCAGTGTGATCCTGCGCTGGCTGCAGGTGACCTATCGCTGCGAGGTGGTGACCTTCACGGCCGATCTCGGCCAGGGCGAGGAGCTGGAGCCGGCGCGGCGAAAGGCCGAGCTGTTCGGGGTGAAGGAGATTTTCGTCGACGACCTGCGCGAGACGTTCGTGCGGGATTTCGTGTTTCCGATGTTCCGCGCCAACGCGCTGTATGAGGGACAGTACCTGCTGGGCACCTCGATCGCCCGGCCGCTGATCGCGCAGCGCCAGATCGAGATCGCCGAGCAGGTCGGCGCCGATGCGGTGGCGCATGGCGCGACCGGCAAAGGGCAACGACCAGGTGCGGTTCGAGCTGAGCTATTACTCGCTGAAGCCGGACATCAAGATCATCGCGCCGTGGCGCGAATGGGAGCTGACCAGCCGGACGAAACTGCTGGAATTCGCCGAGCAGAACCAGATCCCGATCGCCAGGGACAAGCGTGGCGAGGCGCCGTTCAGCGTGGATGCCAATCTGCTGCACTCGTCGTCGGAGGGGAAGATTCTGGAGGACCCGGCGATCGAGGCGGACGAGATCGTCTATCAGCGGACCATCCGGCCGGAGGACGCGCCGGACAAGGCGACGCGTGATCAGCGTGGATTTCGAGCACGGCGATCCGGTGGCGATCGATGGGGTGCGGCTGTCGCCGGCCGCGGTGCTGACGCGGCTGAATGAGCTGGGGAAGGCCAATGGGATCGGCCGGCTCGATCTGGTGGAGAACCGGTTCGTCGGGATGAAGTCGCGCGGGGTTTACGAGACGCCGGGCGGGACGATCCTGCTGGCGGCGCATCGCGGCGATCGAGAGCATCACGCTGGATCGCGAGGCGGCGCATCTGAAGGACCAGTTGATGCCGCGCTATGCGGAGCTGATCTATAACGGGTTCTGGTTCAGCCCGGAGCGGCGGATGCTGCAGGCGCTGATCGACGAGAGCCAGAAATCGTGAGCGGGCGGGTGCGGCTGAAGCTGTACAAGGGGAATGTCAGCGTGATCGGCCGCGAAGTCGCCGAACAGCCTGTATTCGATGCGGGTGGTGACGTTCGAGGAGGACCAGGGCGCGTACGACCAGTTCGACGCGCAGGGGTTCATCAAGCTGAACGCGCTGCGGTTGCGGCTGGGGGCTTCGGCGGGGCGGCGCGGCGGGGCGCTGTAGATTCTTCGTTTGAGAGCGTGGGTCACGCGTTCCGATATGCATCTCACCACAGCGGATCCATCGCCGCCCGGCCCGCCAGCACGGCAGCGATGTTGTCCAGCGCGCGAAAGCCCATTGCGTTGCGCGTCTCCATCGAGGCGCTTCCGACATGCGGCGACAGGATGACGTTCGGCAGGTCGCGAAAGCGCAGATCGTAGTCCGGCTCGGTGCGGAACACGTCCAGGCCGGCGGCGAACAGGTGGCCGGAATGCAGCGCCTGGTAGAGCGCGTCCTCGTCCACCAGCCCGCCGCGCGCGACGTTCACCAGCACGGCGCCGCGCGGCAGCAGGGCCAGCGTCTGCTGGTTGATGATGCGGTCGGTCTCCTTCGTTGCCGGGGCGTGCAGCGACAGGAAGTCGCAGTGCGGCAGCATGGCGCGGAGATCGGCGAAATAGCGCGCGCCCTGTTCCAGATCGGGCGGCAGGCGGTGCCGCGCGTGGTAGAGCACGGTCATGTCGAAGCCGGCCGCGCGTTTCGCCATTGCGCGGCCGATCCGGCCCAGGCCGAGGATGCCCAGCGTCTTGCCGGTGACACGGATGCCGAGCAGGTCCCCCTGCCCGATCCGCCGCCGCCAGCCGGACCGCATGATACGAGTCATACTCGCAGGCGCGTCGTGAAGCCGCCAGCAGCATCATGAACGCGAAGTCCGCGGTGCAGTCGGTCAGGACGCCCGGCGTGTTGGTCACCACGATGCCGCGCGCCTTTGCCGCGGCGACGTCGATGTGGTCGTAGCCGACGCTGCTGGTGGCGCCGATTTTCACGGTGGGCGGCAGCCGGTCGATCAGGGAGGCGGAAAAGGCCAGCGTGTTGGTGAACAGCAGCGCCTGCGCCTGGTGGGCGACCGCGGCCCGCAGCACCTGCTCCGGGTCCATGTCGTCATCGCCTTCATGCACCAGCGCGTCGAATTCGTTGCGTGCCCGTTCCACAGCTCCGCGCGCCACCAGCGAGGCGACCACCAGACGTGGTTTCATTTGGTTCTTACCTGCGTGAGGATGGTGGTTCGACCAGGGGCTTTGGTGTCTTTGGTGTTGGAACCGAAGACGTGGGTGGCCGGGACAAGCCCGGCCATGACGATTGGCGCGGTGCCATGACGATTGGTGCGGGCGACGGGGGGGGGTGGCGATGGGTGTCAGACCGGCCGTTCACCTTGCACGGTGACGCGGTGGCCGGAGCGGGTGTGCGGCCAGTAGTCCCACATCGCGCGGTGCTGGGCGCAGCGATTGTCCCAGAAGGCGATGGAATTGGGGCGCCAGCGGAAGCGGCACTGGAACAGCGGGTTGGCCGCATGATCATAGAGATAGTTCAGGATCGCGTCGCTCTCGTCGCGCGGCAGGCCGACGATGCGGCGGGTGAAGCCGCGATTGACGTAGAGCGCCTTGCGGCCGGTGACGGGATGGGTGCGGATGACGGGATGCTCGGCGCGCGGGTAGCTGGGCCGGTCGGCGACGCCGTAATTGGCATAGAGCCCGCGATAGACGTCCTCGCCGTCGTGGATCGCGGTGAGCCCGTCAAGGTAGTGTTTCATGCGGTCCGATAGCGAATTCGTAGGCGGCGTACATGCTGGCGAACAGCGTGTCGCCGCCGTGCGGCGGGCAGGTGCGGATATAGAGGATGCTGCCCATCGGCGGTTCGATGTCGCAGGATACATCCGTATGCCAGCCTTCGCCGTTGGCGCGCGGGCTGTCCTTGTCGGCGTGGATGATCATCAGCTCCGGATGGCCGGGGGCGTGCGGGGCGGCGGGATGCAGATGCAGCTCTCCGAAGCGGCGGCCGAAGGCGAGGTGCTGTTCATCGGTGATGTGCTGGTCGCGGAAGAAGATGACCAGGTTTTCCGCCAGCGCGCGGTGGATTTCGTCGAACTGACGGTTCGAGAGGGGCGCGCCGAGATCGATCCCGGACAGCTCCGCGCCGATGATCGGGGTGAGCTTGTCCACGGCGAGGGTCTCGTAGGGCTCGGTGCCGCCGTCCGCCACCTTGTAGCGTGGGCCGCCATCGCCGCGCAGTGTGCTCATTACGTCACTCCTTCAAGACTGCAGGCCTGCACAGGAAGCTGTCTATTCCCGAAACTGGAATCCGGCAAACTGTCCCACGATCCCGACCAGCAGAATGATTGATATCAGATGATGGAACATGACGATCCATGCTGCCGTCATCGAGAGCGGGTAGATGTCACCATAGCCGACCGTCGTGCTGGTAACCACGGCGAAGTAGAGGTACGGAACGAACCCGGATATCCTGAACAGGTGGCTGGCCGCGTGATTGGTGCAGGTATTCGCCGGCGCTCCGTAGAGAACGGATGGCGGGGCGATGGCATGAAAGCTCCAGCAGTTTTCGCTGTCCGCGGAGGTGTCGGCCGGACGTGTTGGAGGTGCCGGGAGGAAATTCTGGTAGCTGACCAAGTCGCAGATTGCGAAGCGGCGATCGCATGTGTCGATGTAATGGTAAACACAGGCCATCGTGAGGATCACATACAAATATGTCCCGGTGACGAGCAATATTGTCGCGCCGCGAGAGGACATGTATTGCCCGAGCTGTAATTCGAATGGATGTGCTTCGTTCCAGACGCTGTATAAGGTTTGCCTGAAGCGCAGACCTAGCAGCATCGCGCCGACGAGGACGGCGGCCAGGATCGCAGTTCCCAGGACGTAGCGTCCGGGCCGCAGATTTACGATCCCGAACGCCATGAGAGTGAGAACGAGTCCGGACCCGAAGTAGATCTCGGCCCGGCGGTGCGCCCGGCGTGATTTTCCGGGATTTTCCGAGTTGCCCTCGGCGGGCCGTATGGCCTGAGCCGACGCGTCGTGCGCTCGCATCATCGGACGCATCGCCGATCTGATGAGGGAGCGCATTCCATAGGGACGCTGGCTGGAGCGGTATGCCTCGTGCCAGCTAAGCAGTATTCCGCAGCCCAGTATGAGTCCGGCGAGGAGGCTGGCTGATATTGGGCCGAACGTCACCTGTGGAGGCGGATTGAGGCGAGCCAGCCAGTCCAGGATGAATCCGGTCGAAAAGAATGCGGCAATGTAGATGAAGAACGTGGGGATTAAACCTTCGAGCAGGTAGATATATGAGGTTGCGAACGCAACCGTCGCCGGACCCGAGGCGAGCAAGGGAAAGTCCGTCAGGACGGTGGCGCCGAACGCGGCAGACAAGGCAATCAAGGCGATGCCAATAAAAGAGACCGCGATTATTTTCACCGCGCTGCGCCGCCGGATCGGGTTTAGCCGGCCAGACTTTTCGAAACCATCTCCTGGGTGTTCTTCGACAGGCTGGGCGTGTCGAGGATGCGTTGCAGGTCCGCCCGCATCAATTTTTGCCGCGCGGCATCGACGCGGCGCCACTGGCCCAGCGGGGAGACGAGCCGCGCCGCCACCTGCGGGTTTGACCGGTCGAGTGCGATGATGGTGTCCGCCAGGAACGCGTAGCCGGCACCGGACGGGTCATGGAAGCGGACCTGGTTGGCGGCAAAACTGCCGACGAGGGCGCGCACGCGGTTGGGGTTGCGCAGGTCAAAGTCGGGATGGCGCGACAGGGCGCGCACGGCCTGCGGGGTGCCGGGCTGCGGCGAGATGGCCTGGATGGCGAACCATTTGTCGAGGACCAGTGCGTCGTCGCGCCATTTGGCGTGGAAGGCGGTCAGTGCCGTTTCGCGCTCCGGGTTGTCGATGGCGGACAGCACCGAGAGGGCGGCGAGAGTGTCGGTCATATTGCGGCCGGCATCGAACTGCGTTTTGGCTCGGCCGATGCCGTCGGGCTGTCCGTCGGCGGCAAGGTAGGCGAGACAGGTGTTGCGCAGGGCGCGGCGGCCGATCGAGCGGCCGTCGATGCGGTACTCGCCAGGGTCGGCAAGCTGGTCGTAAGCGGCGCGGAACTCGGAACGCAGGGCGGTGCCGATGGCGATGCGCGCGGCCTGGCGCGCGGCGTGGATGCCGTCGATGTCGGCAATGTCCATCTGATCGGCGAGGAAGGCCTCGCCGGGCAGGGTGATGGCGTCGGCCGCAAAGGCGGGGTCGGGGTCGGACTGCGCGAGAGTGGCGCGGACGGCTTCGATGATGCCGGGGTCGGTCTGCGGGGTTTCGCCGCGGGCGCGGGCGGCGACCATGTGGAGCAGGGAACGGGTGGCGTATTGCTGGCCGGAGTCCCAGCGCACGAAGCGGTCGGTGTCGTGTGCCGCGAGCAGACGGAGCTGGTCGGGCGGAAGGCCACGGAGCTTCACCGGGGCAGAAAATTCGCGCAGCAGCGACGGGACGGGTGATCGCGGGATGTCGGTGAAGGTAAATTGCTGCTGCGCCTGGGTGAGCAGCAGCACGCGCGTGCCGGTGTGCGGTTGGGCTTCGCCTTCCAGGCGGGTGGGGAGTTCGGTTCCGTTATCGTCGAGCATGCCCATGGCGATCGGAATGACCAGCGGCTGCCTGGTGGGCTGGCCGGGCGTGGGCGGGGTGGCCTGGGTGATGGTGAGCGTGTAACGATGGAGGCCCGGGTCGTAGTGATCCGCAACTGTCAGCTCCGGCGTGCCGGCCTGATGATACCAGCGTTTGAAATCGGTGAGATCGATGGCGGAGGCATCGGCCATGGCGGCGACAAAATCGTCGATGGTGACGGCCTGATTGTCGTGACGCTGGAAGTAAAGATCCATGCCACGGCGGAAGTTTTCGCGACCGATGATGGTGGCCATCATGCGGATCACTTCCGCGCCCTTGTTGTAGATGGTGGCGGTATAGAAATTGTCGATCGCCTGGTAATGGTCGGGTTGCACGGGATGGGCGAGCGGACCGGCATCTTCGCGGAACTGGGCCGCGCGGAGGCCGCGCACGTCGCCGATGCGTTTCACCGCTCGGCTGCCCTGGTCCATGGTGAATTCCTGGTCGCGATAGACGGTGAGGCCTTCCTTCAGTGACAACTGGAACCAGTCGCGGCAGGTGACGCGGTTGCCGGTCCAGTTGTGGAAGTATTCGTGCGCGATGACGGTCTCGATGCCCTGGTAATCGCCGTCGGTCGCGGTTTCCGGGCGGGCGAGCACGTATTTGGTGTTGAAGACGTTGAGCCCCTTGTTCTCCATCGCGCCCATGTTGAAGTCGGACACGGCGGCGATGTTGAACACGTCCAGGTCGTATTCCAGGCCGAACACCTGCTCGTCCCACGCCATCGATGTTTGCAGCGAGCGCATGGCGTGGGCGCAGCTTTCCTCGTCGCCGCGGCGGACCCAGATACCGAGTTCCACGTCGCGGCCGGAACGGGTGGTGAAGCGGTCCGTCACCGCCACCAAATCGCCGGCGACCAGCGCAAACAGATAGCTGGGCTTGGGATGCGGATCGGTCCAGGTGACGCGATGGCGGCCGTCACCGAGATCTGTGACTGGGCCGGGATTGCCGTTCGACAGCATCACCGGGCAGGTGGCCTTGTCGGCGGTGATGGTGGTGGTGAACCGGGCCATGACGTCCGGCCGGTCGGGGAAATAGACGATGCGGCGAAAGCCCTCGGCCTCGCACTGGGTGAAAAAGCTGCCGTTGGAAACGTACAGGCCGGACAGCTCGGTGTTGTCCAGCGGGGCGATGCGGGTGGCGATCTCCAGCGTGCATTCGTCGGGCAGGTCGGGGATGATCAGGTTGCCGTCCTCGATCCGGTAGCGGTTGGGGCCCATTTCGGCGCCGTCGATGGCGATGCGGTCGAGCGGCTGGTTGTTGCCGTCGAGGTGCAGGGGAGCGGTGGCGTCGGCGTGGGCGGGGTTGCGGCGGAGGGTCGTGCGCAGGTGAACCTCGGTGTGGTTCGGGTCGAGCGTGAAGTTCAGCTCTATCGTATCCGCCAGGAAGGATGGGGGCCGGTAATCGGCGAGCCGGACCTCGTGGGCGGTGGCGACGGCAACCGGGTCCTGGCGATCGGGCATGCGGCTCTCCTTCATGGCAGTGCCGGTGGTGCCGCCGGCACGCTCCGGTGGTGTGCAATCAGCCATTCTCCGGCGGGCGCGACAAGGTGGGGGTGGGAGTTGGCGACGGCGGGGACGTGCCCGACCCTGGTCCGGCGGGCACGTGAGGGCTGCCTCACCCGAGGCTTGCGCTGGATCGGGTCGCCGACCATCCTGGCGAAACCGGAAAGCTCCATCATTCCGTTGAGGCAACATATGTCTGATCGCGATGCGGGTGCGAGATGGATCGAGCGGTTTCTCGGCGTAACGGTCTCGAGCGGGGAGCTTCGTCGAGCGAGCGCTGTGCAGTCCGATGGGGACCCGCCGGGAGTGCCGCTGGAAGAACGCGTTCCGCCGCGGGAGCCAGTGGAAGAAGACGAGGATGGGCTGTGGGAAGCGCAGCGGGACGATCGGGAGCTTCGCGGCCTACACGCCCTGTACGACGAGATATTCGAGACGGAGCTCGACGAGAGGGATACTTACACGATCGGATACTGGCTTTCGGTATTGCATCGGGAGGGGATCAAGGGCACCCGCGATGAAATGTTGCGGATGAAAGGACAATTCAGAGGAGCGGGCAGCGCGACGACGGATCGAACCGAGAAGGGCGAGACGAAGGAGAAAGGGAAAGAGCGGGAGCAGGCGGAAGATCGATCTGGCAGCCGGAAGGGCAAGGAGAAGGCATCCGATTCTGACAGCGAGGAAGAGGAGGAGGAGGAACTGGTTCCTCGTCGCCGACAGCCGGAGAAACTCGGTTCCGGCGCCGGATCGCCGTTGGGCAGCAATGTGGTTTCAGCGGAAAGGTCCGGTGCAGAAGGCCGCGACACCGGCGAGAAGGACAAAAAGCAGAAATTCGATCCTGGTCCGGCGGGTCGCGCAGAAATTCGACCAGGAGTTGAACGATGACGAACTCGATGACAGCCTTGCTGTCCTGAAGACAGGGTTCGGCGATGCCGTGGGCAATGAGGTGTTCCGGGACATCAACCTTCGCCGGACCAACGGGAAGAAGGTTCTCGGCGGAGACGTGCAATCCGCCGCGCACAAAGCGATCACGATGGTTTCACCGCTCACTGGCCTCCAGGCACAGGAGGAGGCAGCGAATGCCAGGCTGGCGCTGGCTCAGGAGGGCAGCACCAGAACCGGCAAGGAATTGCGGGACGCGGAGGAGAACCGGGATGATTGCCGCAGAAGAGTTCGAGCTGCTGCGCGGCGATGGTCAGGGCAACGCCAGCCGGCTGAAGCAGGCCGGACTCCGGCTGGACGACGCGTCCGCGGAGTCCAGGAAAGCGCAGGAGGAGCTTACCGCCGCAACGGAGCAGGCGCGACAGGCCACCGCGTCGCGGGATGTCTATGAGAGATCGCTCAAGCAGCCGTTCGCGCCGGGTGAGGACGCGGTCAGCCTGGAAGGCCAGTGCCAGGCCGCGCAGAAACGAGTGAGCGGGGCGGCAAGCGAGTTCGAAGACGCGGAAAAGGCCCTCAAAAGGGCCGAGGGCCTGCACAAGCTGTCTGAGCATCGTGCCGGACAGGACAGCTCCGACCGTGGCGACATTCAGGAAGCCCTGGAGGCAAAACGGGCGCTGGGGGTGGCCGAAGCCGCGGTCGTGAAGGCAAGAGAGACTCTGAAGACGGAAGAGGAGAAGCTCAAGGAGAGCCAGGACCGTCTCGCCATGCTAGGCGGCGGCCCGGCACTGCGGCGGGTTCAGGGTTTGGTCGATAACCTGGCCGATCACCCTGAACTGGGACGGTTGATCGAGCAGAGAAAACCCTCCACCACCGGCAACAAGGCTCAGGCGCTCGGCAAGGGAGCTGGGAAACTGGCGGTTGGCGCGATCCCCGTGGTCGGTCTCGGCATGGCGTTCGGCGGGGCGATCGTGAGCGAGAATCAGGAGCGCCGCCTGAATGGTGCGATCTCGCAGCTCTCCGATTGTCCCATGGCCGAAGTGCTGGCGGAGTGCCTGTCGCGGAGCAAGGAGAGCGAGAAGAACAGGAAGGGCATCGCCGGGGCGGTGGGGATGGTGGCGACCGCGGCA
Source organism: uncultured Pseudomonadota bacterium (assembly GCA_963810715.1). Classification (GTDB taxonomy): domain Bacteria; phylum Pseudomonadota; class Alphaproteobacteria; order Acetobacterales; family Acetobacteraceae; genus DATDIC01. The sequence continues at coordinate 468,755 of CAWEOZ010000014.1, forward strand.
ACTCTGCCTGTCGCGGGAGGGGTTGGCGTTCTGGCCGGACCAGCAGCGGCGGCGGCATTCGGCTCTATCGGTGGCCACGCGGCAGTCACCGCGGGCGGCAAAGTGGTGGGGACAGTGGCGGTGCAGGGCGCGGCGGCGCTGGCCAAGAAAGGGACGCCAGGGCGGCGGACCAGGAGCGGCGACCAGGACGGGGAATCAGATGCGCCGGCCTGGCCAGGACTGCCGGAAGGTTCGGCTCTCCCGACCATCCCCGGCGATGGCGGCGACAGTTTCGATCTGAATGATCCGCCGATCGCGCTGGCGCTGCTGGAGTTTCTGGGACCGAAGCAAAATGCGCGCGGATCGCAGTCGCAAGAGCGACGGCGCATGATTCTGCGGCAAGAGATGTTCGGCAGCGGACCCGACCTGGACCTGGTAAAGGGAAAAACGAAGATGACCAAAGCTGACAAGCAGATCCGGGACGAGCTGGACCAGGGCGGCAAGGAACGTCCCCAGGCCGCCAAGGCGGACAAGCTGCGACTGCTCTATATTGCGCTCGGCTGGCTTGGCTGACGTTGAAGGAGCTTTCGAGCGCCGCGTAACGCGGCTTCGATGGGATCGTTCGGGTTGCAGCCGGGGCGTATGGATGACTATGCTGCGGCCGAATCAAAATGCCTGAGGCCGACAAAGCAAGCGCTACGCGACGTGTCGGCGCAACGGCCTGCTGGGTGACTGGCTTTCCGACCGAAGGAGGAACGGGTGCCGAACAGGATTCCGGCGGACCCCACTCAATCCTGCTGGCCAGCCGTGTCTGCTGGGTGACGCTGCCAGCGGGAGAGCCGGATGCTTTGCGGGACGGCGCGTGCGGTGATGCTGCTCTCGCTGCTGACCGGTTGTTCGGGAGGCGTGCTGGACCCGCAAGGTCCGATCGGCGACGGCAACGTGAAGATTCTGCTCAACGCGCTCGGGATCATGCTCGTGGTCGTCGTGCCGACGCTGCTGGCGACGCTGGGTTTTGCCTGGTGGTTCCGCGCGTCCAACAGCAGGGCGCGCTATCTGCCGGAGTGGACCTATTCCGGCCGCATAGAGCTTGTCGTCTGGTCGATTCCGCTGCTTGTCATCATGTTTCTTGCCGGCCTGACCTGGATCGGATCGCATGAGCTCGATCCGTACAGGCCGATTGCCTCGGACAGCAAGCCGGTCGAGGTGCAGGTGGTTTCGCTCGACTGGAAATGGCTGTTCATCTATCCTGAGCAGCGCATCGCCAGCGTCAACGAGCTTACGGTTCCGGCTGGTGTGCCGGTGCATTTCTCCCTGACCTCGGCGACCGTGATGAACTCATTTTTCGTGCCGCAGCTCGGGAGCATGATCGCGACGATGAACGGCATGGTGACACAGCTCTATCTCGAGGCGAGCCATGCGGGGGATTATTACGGCCAATCGGCGCAATTCAGCGGCGACGGGTTTTCCGACATGAATTTCACCGTGCATGCCCTGCCGGCGAATGCATTTTCTGAGTGGGTTGCCAAGACGCAACAGGCGGGGCCGGCGCTGGACCAGGCCGGCTATATGTCGCTTTTGCGCGAAAGCCAGAACGTACGCCCGTTCACTTACCGGGCAGCCGATCCGGACCTGTTCAGGAAGATCGTGACCCTTCAGGTGCCGCCTGGCGGCGGTCCCGGAACCGAGGGCAGCGGTCCGCCGGCTAGTCCAAAGGGAGCGCAATGACATGCTCGGCCGGCTGACGCTGAACGCCATACCATTCGACCAACCGATCCCGCTGATTGCCGGAACGGCGGTGATACTGGTCGTGCTCTGCGTCGTGGCATGGGTGGCGATCAAGGGCTATGTGCCGTACCTGTGGCGCGAGTGGTTCACCAGCGTGGATCACAAGCGCATCGGCGTGATGTACATCGTTCTCGCCCTGCTGATGCTGCTGCGCGGCTTCATCGACGCGATCATGATGCGCTCGCAGCAGGCGTTCGCGTTCCGGGCGCCCGGCTATCTTCCGCCCGAGCATTTCGATCAGATCTTCTCGGCGCACGGCACGATCATGATCTTTTTCGCGGCGATGCCGTTGATGATCGGGCTGATGAATTTCGTGGTGCCGCTACAGCTCGGGGTGCGCGACGTCGCGTTTCCGACCCTGAATTCAACGAGCTTGTGGCTTACTGCGACCGGTGCGCTGCTGGTCAACCTTTCCCTGGTGATCGGCGAATTCGCGCGTACCGGCTGGCTGCCGTACCCGCCGTTGTCAGAGACAACCTACCTGCCCGGCGTTGGGGTTGATTACTACCTGTGGGCGCTGCTGATCTCCGGCGTGGGCACGCTGATGACGGGCATCAACTTCGTCACCACGATCCTGAAGATACGCGCGCCCGGCATGAGCTACATGAGGATGCCGATGTTCTGCTGGACGGCGCTGTCGGCCAATTTGCTGATCGTCGCCGCCTTCCCGATCCTTACAGCGACGCTGGGGATGCTGACGCTTGACCGCTACCTGGGATTTCATTTCTTTACCAATACGGGCGGCGGCAACATGATGATGTTCATCAACCTGATCTGGGCGTGGGGGCACCCGGAGGTGTATATCCTGGTACTGCCGGCGTTCGGTGTCTTCTCTGAGATAATCTCCACATTTTCCCGCAAGCCCCTGTTCAACTACCGCTCGATGGTGATGGCGACGTTGAGCATCTGCCTGATCTCGTTCTGCGTGTGGCTGCACCACTTCTTCACGATGGGGGCGGGCGCCGATGTCAATGCGGTGTTCGGCATAGCGACCAGCATCATCGCGGTGGCGACTGGCGTGAAGATCTACAACTGGCTGTTCACCATGTATGGCGGCCGCGTCGATTTCTCGACCCCGATGCTGTGGTCGCTGGGGTTCATCGTGACGTTCGTAATAGGCGGCATGACCGGCGTTCTGCTGGCCGTGCCACCGGCGGACTTCCAGTTGCACAACAGCCTGTTCCTGGTGGCGCACTTCCACAACGTGATCATCTCCGGGGTGCTGTTCGCCGGATTTGCGGGGATAGTGTACTGGTTCCCGAAGGCGTTCGCGTTCCGGCTGGACGAGAGATGGGGCAAGGCCACGTTCTGGCTGATGCTGATCGGGTCCGGCGTGGTGTTCATTCCGCTCTATGCGGTCGGCCTGCTTGGCATGACCCGGCGCCTGCAGCATTACGACGTGCCGGCGTGGCGCCCGTGGGTGATCGCGGCCGGGTTCGGGATCATCATCCTGGCGGCGGCGGCGGCCTGCCAGGTGATGCAGTTCTACGTCAGCATCCGCCGCCGCGCCGAACTGCGGGATACGACGGGTGATCCGTGGGGAGGCCGTTCGCTGGAATGGGCGACCCCCTCGCCGCCCCCGCCATACAACTTCGCGGTGCTGCCGCAGGTACAGGGCGAGGAGCCGTACCTGGGAGATCAAGCGGCGGGCGATCGAGACGCAGCAATTGCCGGCGGAACCCGACTACGAGCCGATCGAAGTGCCGCGGAACAGCCCGACCGGAGTGATCACCGCGTTCTTTGCGACGTTCACCGGGTTTGCGATGATCTGGCACATCTGGTGGCTGGCGGTTTTGGGGGTCGCAGCCGCATATGCGGTGTTCGTGTGGTTCGCCTGGCGCGACGTGGAGGAATACACGATTCCGGCCGAGGAGGTGGCGCGGATCGACCGTGCCAACCGGCAGGTGCGGGAACAGTGGCTGGCGGAACATCCGCGTGTCGGTGAGCCGGTATGAGCATCACTCAGGCCTTGCCGCGGGCGCCCGGCGGGAATTTCGACCCTTACCGGGTAGGGCGCGGTTCCGGCGGGGGCGGCGGTCGCTTCGAGGCGACCCGTCGCGGCGAGGGCGGGCCAGCCTCCAAGGACGTGATCGTCGGCTACGGCTTCTGGATCTTCATCCTCAGCGACATCGTGATGTTCTCCGCCTTCTTCGCGGCGCATGCGGTGCTGCAGACGGCGACGGCGGGTGGCCCGTCGGGGCACGACCTGTTCCGGCCTTCCAGCATCGCGATCGAAACCACGTGTCTGCTGGCGTCGAGCTTTACCTGCGGGCTTTCGGCGGTGGCGGCCAGGGTACTCAGCCAGGTCTGGACACAGATCTGGCTGCTGGTCACGGGGCTTCTCGGGCTGGCGTTCGTGCTGCTGGAGTTCGCGTGATTTTGCCGACATGGTCGCCGCCGGCGCGGGACCGCAGCGCAGCGCCTTCCTGTCCTCGTTCTTCGCCGTTGTGGGCCTGCACGGGCTGCATGTCAGCGCCGGGCTGCTGTGGCTGGGCACGATGATGGCGCAATTGTTCGCCAAGGGGTTCCGCCCCAACGTCCAGCGCCGACTGCTCTGCTTCAATCTGTTCTGGCACGCGCTGGATATCATCTGGGTGGCGCTGTTCACCATTGTCTATCTGATCGGAGAAGGGCGATGAGCGGCCGGACGCGTGGGCCCAACACGGACTATGTAGCGCCTGGATTCACAGGTGCGCCGAGCGGGAGCGTCGAGCGCGGAATCGGCGTCTACCTGATCGGCGTGGTGCTGGCGGCGCTGCTGACCGTGGCATCTTTCTCCGTCGTCTATACCCACCTGATCTGGGGTCCGGCGATTCCGGTGATGCTCGGGGTCCTGGCGGTGGCGCAGATAGGCGTGCATCTGGTGTTCTTCCTGCACCTGACGACGGCCCCGGACAACACGAACAACGCGCTGGCGCTGGCGTTCGGCGTGCTGATCGTGGCGCTGCTGATCGGCGGTTCGTTGTGGATCATGGGTCATCTGAACCAGAACATGCTGCCGGTGAATCAGATGATGCAGATGCAGCGCTGAGGAACCGCTGCCCTTGGCAATTACGCGCGGAGAGCGCCCCGGAGCGCTATTTGAGCTGGCTGTCTTTGCTGCCCCGGCGGTTGAACCCGATATTTACCGGACGACGATCACGCGCCGACTGACACCTGATGCAGGTCCGGACTCCGGGAAGCACACGGCGGCGCGCTTCCGGGATTTGGTCACCGCATTCCACGCAATGGGTCTCTCCTTCACCCGTCGGCATGCGCGCGCGCGCTCTCATGACGCCGTCCGTGACGGTATCGTCGATCTGCTCCTGCACCGCCCCGTCCGGAGCCCACCCGCTCGCCATTGTTGCACCTGACTTCCGAAGGACATCAGATAGGAATTCGCGCTGCCAGGCTTCAAGGCGCCGGCCGAAACTCTGGTACGCCTGCCTGCCACAACAGAAACGAAAAGGCGTCGGCCAGACCATCCTCAAGCTGCTGCCTGGTGTCGAAGGAATGTCCGCCGGCCTGGTCCACCCTTAGCAAAACCGGCCGTGAGCTGGTCGTTGCGACCTGCAAGCGGGCAGCAAACTTTGCCGTCATCCAAGGCGAAACGCGCGTATCGTTGAGACCGGTGGCCATCAGGACGCCCGGATAGGGCACGCCGGACCGTATGTGCAAGTACGGATCGATTGCCGACAGCATGCGGACACCTTCCTCGGTCTGGGTTGAGCCAAATTCCTCCGTATTGAACGGGCCAATCGGGATCTGCTCGAGCCGAAGAGGATTGACCAGCCCCACATTGATGATCGCCGCACTGAACAGCTCCGGCCGGGCGACGATAGCACCGCCGATCACGATGCCACCGGCGCTGACGCCCACGGCCGACAGCGTCGCCGGGCTGGCCCAACCGGTTCTTGCCAGATACTCGGCCACGTCGATGAAATCGTTGACGCCGTTTGGTTTTTTGCCGAGCCGGCCAGCGCGGTGCCACTCATCGCCGAACCCGCCACTGCCGCGCACATGCGGAACAACCCAAATCCCGCCGCGATCAAACCACGCGCGCCGCATGGCCTGGAACGTAGGCCCGATGGTCACGCCATAGGCACCGTAGGCGTACATCAGCACGGGATGGCGACCGTCGCGAGCCGCGGCGCGTGGTGCGATGATTGACAGCGGTATCATCGAGCCATCGGCCGCGGGCGCGCGCATTTCCGTAGCCTGAATGTCATCGAATGAAACCGGCGAAGGCGGCGCGATCCCGGTATCGACGAAATTCCCCTTATTCGGATCGTAGGCGAATACTGTCGCGCTGCGCGTCCAACTCTGCATGCGCAGCACAATACCCGGCATCATGGGGTTGGCGCTGAACCCCATGATGGAGCCCTCGAATGGGGTCGCCACCGGCGCGGCGACACCGTTCCACGGCACTCGCATCAGCCGCCCGAAGCCAGCTTCATTGCACCGCACATAGAGCGCGTCGGCCGCTGCTACCATGCCGTCGATTGTCGCTGCGCCCTCGGCCACGACCGTTGCGGCGTGCGCGAGATCGGGCGCGGTGGCGGAAACGCGGATGATGCGCTGGTGCGGGGCATCGTGCGCGGTGCGAAGATAGAGCATGTCACCATGCAGCACGACGCCCCGTACGTCGTCCTCGAACCCGGCGACCTTGCGCCACGTTGGGGCGCCGCCCAACGCCGATTTCGGGGCGACGAACACAGCTTTCGGGCTGCTGGTCAGCCCGGCGTCGTAGATCCCCACAACCTCATTGCTGTCGGGACTGGCGAGACCCTGAAAGAAGTAGTCAGCCGGAACGCGGAGGCCGGCGGCGTTGCCCGGACCGAATACCACCGGGTCGTTCGACGGGTCGGTGCCCAGTCGATGCAGGTACACCTGACCACCGGTCAGAGGCTGGGTTGCGCCGGGCGTCGGCTTCGGCAAACGGGTATAGAGAAACGAATCGTTGTCGATCCAGCTCGGTGTCACGTACCGCGTCCGGTCTATCTGCCCCGGCAGATCGGTTGCGCTGTCGAGGCTGCGGTCGCGCAGCGTCCCCGTCTCGCTGCCTCCCAGCGAAACGCCGTACGCGATGTGGCGCCCGTCCGGCGCAACGCTCCAATAATCGATGCGCGCCGTCAGTCCGCCGCTATCGAACTGGCTGGGATCGATGAGCACGCGCTCGGCTCGATCAGTGGTCGGACGGACGAAAAGTTTGGCGACCGAATCAGTCGGCCGGAGCTTACTGTAGATCCACCGCTGCCCGGTCGGCATGACAGCGCCCACGTAGGTTTCCCCGGAATCGAGGCTCTGCAACTGAGCCAGCAGTGCGGCGCGCCCTGGAATGGCATCGAGCATTTGGCGGGCATAGCTGGCCTGGGCCGAGATCCACTCGTTGAACTTGGTCCCGCCGGCCTCCATCCAGAAATACGGATCGGTGAATTTCATGCCGAACAGCGTCTCAACATGATCAACCGTCGGCGTCGGCGGCGGACCGGCGGAGCTCAGCAATGTCGCGGAAGCCAGCAATGCGGCAGCGCGGACAAGCGGTTTCATTCTGCCCTGCGGTGCGACGACGTCAGAACCATAGTCGTGGCCAACCGCATGTGCCTAGGGAAATTTTGGGGCGGCGGTTGCCCGAGAGGTCAGAACCTCGATCAACCAGACCCGCCAGTCGCGACCCAGAGATAATTTCGAAGCGAAATACGGCTATCCGATGCGGCAGATGGATATCTGCCGGAGCAGCTCTATGGCAGGTTGCCGCCGTCGGCCGCGTGTCTCCCCGGCACGCTCGCGACAGTGGGGGCGGCCAATATGCTTCGCGATCACATTGTTACACGACATGGTTTGCGGAACGCCGCGGTGGAAGTGGTGGATGTCGCTCTGGTCCTGGCAGCCGATAGCTCGGGCAGCATCAGCAACGAGGATCTTGCCCTGCAGTTCCGCGGCTATGCCCATGCCATCACCAGTGACGTGTTCATGAACGCCGTGCGTTCGGGCCGGCACGGCCGGATCGCGCTCGCTGCATGGTCAAGCGCCGGGCAACAAGATCAGCTTGTGCCGTGGACGCTGATCGACGGCATGTCGGCCGCGCGTCAATTCGCCACTTCATTTCTGCACGCGCCGGGTCCCGCGCCTGGATTTACCTCGATCAGCGGAGCCATCGATTTTGCTCGACAAATGTTGTCAGCGTGCGGCTATGCGGCCGACCGGTGACGGAAGCGCGGGACGAAGCGATTGCTGCTGGTGTAACGATCAACGGCCTGCCCATCGTCCGACGCGAACCGGACATTGCGGCCTATTACTCCCGCAATGTCATTGGTGGGGAGGTTGCATTTGTTACCGTTGCCAGGGACACTTCAAGCTTCTATACTGCGTTGCTGGAAAGTCTCGCCATGGAAATTGCCCAGGTTGGTGCGCAGAACCACTTAAGCTGAGAGGTTTGGTCGATGTTCATTTCCAATGGCGTCGTGAAACCAGAATCGGCTCCTTCGACCGCACTGCCGCAACACGTGAAACGCGCGCTCGCCGATCTGCGGGCGAATATGGCGGAGAAGGTGACGTTGGCGAAGCTGGCCATCGCCTGCGGGATCTCCCAACGCGCGCTGCTGAACCAGTTCGAACGCTTCCTCGGCGTCTCGCCGATCGCGCACCTTCGTCGCATGCGGCTGGCCGCGGCCCGCGCCGAGCTGCAGCAGTCCGATGGGACAGTTTCCATCTCGGAGGTCGCATCCTGTTGCGGCCTAACCCATCTGGCCCGGTTTGCCGCTGAATATCGAAAGGCGTTCGGTGAGCTGCCATCCACGACGCTACGGCGCACTGCCGGGAGCGCTGACAAGGGCAACGTCAGCAACGATCGTCATGCGTCCGTTCCTCCGCCGTTTGTTGCACGACAACGGCCGTCCCTGATCGTCCTGCCATTGCCTACCGAGACGATTGAGGAGCGACATATAGCGCAGGAACTGATGGAGCTGCTGGCGGCGACCATTTCGCGCACCAGCGTTGCATCCGTGACCTTTGCCGATCCCACCGTGGTCATCTTGCGGCGGACGGTACGGTCTCCTCGGGACCGTTGGACGGCAGAATATTGCCTGAACGGCCGCCTGGTTCAGCGTGATGCCCGTATTCGAGTGACCCTGTGGCTGATGGACACCAAGGGACAGCATGTCTGGGGGGACAGCTACGAGAGGACGACGGGTAACGTATTCGATCTGCTGCAACGGATCGTGGACGGCGCAGTATGTGGTGTCGTTCCTGGCGTCGGCAGGCGGAGACCCCGCGTATCCACCGCAAAGACCCAGAGGCGCTCGCAGCCGGGGAAATGGTTCTGCAGGCGCTTCCGATTTTGCTGAAGATCGACTGGGGCAGCTCGCGGAAGGCGTTCGCCATCGCCAGCCCGCCGCTACGCGCAGCCTGGCACACCAGCTCGTGCGCCGCGCTGGTGCTCTCGACGCCGGTGATCCATTGGTGATGACGGCGCGTGCTGCGGTGGCGACGTTGTCTCAGTCCCATGACGATGCGGAGACCCTGGTAGATCGTGCACTGGCCATGGATCCGACGTTGGGTTGGGCGTGGGAACGCAAAGGCTTTCCGCTCTGCTGGAACGAACCGGATGTTGCCATCGCGTGTTTCAACAGGGCCTTGCAGCTTCATGGTCCTTTCATGCCACGGGAAAATTGCTTTCTCGGAATTGCCCAGGCACATGAGGCTGCCGACCGTTTTGACGAGGCAGCGCGCTGGGCACGCCGGGCAATAGCGGAAAATCCGCGGGCGCCGCTGCCGAAAAGGCTTTTGATCTACCATGAAGATAGGTTGGGCCGGCATTTTGCAGCACGGCAACTGGCCGCCCAACTGTGCCGCGAGCATCCTGAAGTGAGGGTCTCGCTACTAGAGCAGATCCAATCCTGCGCTCGCTTTGACGTCCTGCTGCTGAGCTTCTCGTGGTGACTTCATTCGCCGGAGGAGGGTTATCATGCTGATGTTGCAACGCCGTACGGTGTTGAGTGGTGCCACCGCCGCTGGCGAATGTGGCTCAGGGTATCACGCCCTGGGAGAATCTCGATTCCTGGATTACACCGAACGACAAGTGGTTCAGCATTGCCCACTATGATCGGCCGGTGATCGACGAGAAGGCCTGGCGACTCGACGTGGCTGGCATGGTCACCGAACCAACGACGATGACGCTTGCGGACCTGAAGGCTCTGCCACGGCAGGAGATCACCAGCACCCTCGAATGCTCGGGCAACAATGGCCTTCCATTTGCCATCAGCACGATCGGCAATGCGCGATGGGCGGGAGCGTCGCTGGCGAACATACTTCATACGGCACAGATCAAGACCGGCGCCATCGAGGTCGTGTTCTACGGTGACTGACCAAGGCGAGGAGGTCGTGCACAAGGACACCCCGCTTGAAGTCAAATTCAACGGCACCTTTGCTCGGAGCATGTCGATCGACGACGCGATGAACCCGGCAAACCTATTGTGTTACGAGATGAACGGCTCGCCGTTACCGGCTGCCAACGGGTTTCCAGTGCGCCTGATTGCACCAGGCTGGTTCGGAGTTTGCAACGTCAAGTGGCTTCGCCGCATTGAATTGCGGGATACCCGCTATGTGGGCCGGTTCATGGGGCGCGACTACGTCACGGTCCGCGAGGTGCAGCGTGATGGCAAGACGACCGTCACTGAAACATCCGTGGGCCACATGTTGCTGAAATCGGCACCCGCGCGAGTGACGCTGCAGGATGGACGCTATCGGATCGATGGAATGGCATTGGGGCCTGTACCGGTTGCCGTGGTCGAGGTGAAGATCGATGACGGTGCGTGGACGAAGGCGGTGCTGGATGTCAGCAAGGGGGATCATGCGTGGCAATCCTGGCATCTCGATTGGTCGCCAACGTCCGGTGAGCACACAGTCAGCTCACGGGCGACCGATCGATTGGGCAACGTTCAGCCCGCAATGGACGATCCGCTGATCGCCAACAAGAAGACCTATTGGGAGAGCAACGGGCAAATCACGCGGCATATCCGCGTCTAGTACCCTTGCCCACCTTGGGTCGACTTCGTGCGCGTGGTCGAACTCGCTCCGGTGGAGCATGGTCCAGTGACCGCAAAGCTGCGCGTTGGAGACGGCTCACGGAATGGTGTCGGGGTGCGCTTGCGCGGGCTTCGTGAATCGTGCCCGATCCCCACTGGCCGAGACGGCCGCAACTGGTGATCCGAGGCGAAGATTGATCGAGACGCGATTCCCCCACCGCGTGCGCGAGATGGAGCACGTGCTGATCCCGCTGGCGGACGGCACCCGGCTGGCCGCGCGTATCTGGCTGCCGAGCGCCGCCGAGCAGCACCCGGTACCGGCGATCCTGGAGTATTTGCCGTATCGCAAGCGCGACGGGACGTGGGAGCGCGATGCGCTGACCCATCCCTGGTTTGCCGGCCACGGCTATGCGGGCGTGCGCGTCGATATCCGCGGCAGCGGTGAGTCGGACGGGGTGCTGAGCGACGAATATTCGCAGCAGGAGCTGGACGACGGGCTTGAGGTAATCGCGTGGATCGTGCGCCAGAGCTGGTGCAGCGGCGCGGTCGGGATGATGGGAATCTCCTGGGGCGGGTTCAACGGATTGCAGATCGCGGCGCTTCGTCCCCCGGCGCTGAAGGCGATCGTGACGATCTGTTCGACCGATGACCGGTACCGCGACGACGTGCATTTCATGGGCGGGGCGCTGCTGACGGCGAAGTTCGGCTGGGCCTCCGTGTTTCAGCTGTTCATGGCGCATCCGCCGGATCCGGTGCTGGTGGGCGATCGCTGGCGGAGCATGTGGCTGGAGCGGATCGATGCGGCGCCCCTGTTCCTGGCGCAGTGGCTGCAGCACCAGCGACGCGATGCGTATTGGAAGCACGGGTCGGTTTGCGAGGATTACGGCGCCATTGCCTGTGCGGTGTTGGCGGTCGGCGGCTGGACCGACGGATACACCAACGCGATCCCGCGGTTGTTGGCTGGGCTTTCGGCGCCGCGGCTGGGGCTGATCGGGCCGTGGGCGCATCGGTATCCGCACTTCGCCTCGCCCGGGCCGAGCGTCGGGTTCCTGCAGGAAGCGCTGCGCTGGTGGGACCGATGGCTGAAGGGCATCGAAAACGACGTGATGGACGAGCCGATGCTGCGGGCCTGGATCATGGAGAGCGTGCAGCCGGCGGCATGGCATGCGGAGCGGCCGGGGCGATGGGTGGGCGAGCCGGCCTGGCCGCCGGTTACCGTGCCGCGCCGGCTGTTCCTGACTGGAGCGGGGTTGCTGTCGGCGCCGGGTGACGCGGTGGCGCTGACGGTGCGAACGCCGCAGAGCCTGGGGGCGGCGGGCGGAAGCTGGTGCCCGTTCGGGGTCGGGCCGGACGATGCCGACGATCAGCGGGACGACGATGCTGCGATCAGTGGTGTTCGATTCGCCGGTGCTGGAGTCGGCGATCGAGATTCTTGGGGCGCCGGTACTGGAGATCGATGTCGCCGCCGACCGATCGCCGGCGATTTTGATCGCGCGATTGTGCGACGTGCATCCGGACGGAGCGAGCCTGCGGGTGAGCTACGGCGTGCTGAACCTGACGCATCGGGATGGGCATGAGGTGCCGGAGCCGGTCGTGCCGGGGCAGGTGATGCGGGTGCGTTTGCAACTGAACGACGCGGGGTTCCGGTTTCCTGCGGGGCATCGGATCCGGGTGGCGCTGTCCACGACCTATTGGCCGATGATCTGGCCGGGGCCGGACGTCGCGACGGTGACACTGTTCGCCGGATCCGGCGTGCTGCTGTTGCCGGAGCGTGCCGGTGCGGAGGGTGGCGGTGCGGAGGGTGGCGGTGCGGAGGGTGCGACGCCGGTGCTGCCGGACGCGGTCACGGCCGCGCCGGCGCGGAGTAGTGTGCTGCAGCGAGGGCCAATCGAGCCGCACGGCGGGGCGGGATGACGATAGTGGCGAGCGTTACTTTCGCTTCAGTGACACGCCGAGCGTGGTGCGCATCGACGACATCGGGATCGAGCTTGAGAACGAAGGCGGCGGTGAATTTGGTATCAGGGACGACGACCCCTTGAGCGCGCGCGCCGAGCTGCGTCGCGTCAACACGGTCAGGCGGGGCGAATGGCGGGTGCGCACCGAGTTCGTCATGCGGTTTTCCGCCAGCCATGATGCGTTTCATGTGCAAGCGGTTTTGTCGGCGTTCGACGATGAGGTGCTGATCCGCCGGCGCGAATGGGATGAAACGATCCCGCGTGACCTGATGTGATTGCCGGGCCTTGTGGGCATGTCGGGTGACCGGCAAAGTGTTTGACCGATCATGCTGGAGGGGGAGGAGATGGCGATCGAATTGTGGACGTGGAATACGCCGAACGGCCGCAAGATCAGCGTGGCGCTGGAGGAGATGGGGCTGCGCTACAACGTCCGGACGGTGAATATCAGCACGGGCGAGCAGTTCAATCCGGAGTTCCTGAAGATCAGTCCGAACAACCGCATCCCGGCCATTGTGGATGATGACGGGCCGGGCGGGATGCCGATCAGCGTTTTTGAATTCGGGAGCGATCCTGATCTATCTCGGGCAGAAGACGGGGCAGTTCTGGCCTGCCGATCAGCGCAGCCAGGTGCGCGTGCTGGAATGGCTGATGTGGCAGATGGGCGGGTTCGGGCCGATGCCCGGGCAGGTGCATCATTTCCTGCAAGTGGAGAACGAGCAGGACCGGCGATACGGTCTGGAGCGGTACATGAAGGAAACTCGCCGGCTGTACGGGGTGCTGGATAAGCGGCTGGGCGTGGTGGAGGTACGTTGCCGGAGAGGTGTCGATCGCCGATTTCGCCATCCTGGGATGGGCGTGGCGGCATGAGCGGCACAAGGTGGACCTGGCCGATTTTCCGAACGTAAAGCGGTGGTACGAGGCGATGATGGCTCGTCCGGGGACCGCGCGCGGGTTTGAGGTGGCGCTGAGCTGAGCGGGGTTTGGTTTGACGCTTGCGGCGCCGGTCCGTAGAAGGGGCGGGCAAACGCCGTGTCGGGGCTGCGGTCCCGGTCGCGCGCTTTCGGCGGAGGGATGGCCGAGCGGCTGAAGGCGGCGGTTTGCTAAACCGTTGTACGGGGTCAACCCGTACCGGGGGTTCGAATCCCCCTCCCTCCGCCACTTCAGAACAGAACTGGGCACGCTGGGCGTAGCCGTCATTACGCCCGCAGCGGCGGTCAGCGTTCGGAGCAGATCGCCCTTCGATCCCATGATGCGAACTTCTTTTTCCGCAACCTCCACCCGCTGCGCCAGGGCGCGAAGGTGTTCGCGGCGATAGCCGCCGCCGTCGATCCGGATGCGCTCGCGGGCGGTCCTGGCGAACTTCTTGACCATGGCCGGCGTGATCGCCTGTTGGCCCACGCTTTCCGCAAGCGCCTGGGCGCGGTCGGCGTCGCCTGGGCCTGGTCGCGGATGGCTTTCAGGGCGGCAATGCGCTCCTTCAATGCTGGGTCGTCCAGATTGGCGACGCCTGACTCGATGGCGTCGTACAGCCGCTTGAGCCTCAACTCTGTCTCGGCGGCGCGCTTGTTCAGTTCCGCGATGTGCTCGCGGCGGCGCTCGGTGCGTTCCTGCCGGCGGTCGAGAACCGAGGCGAGCATTTCCTCGAGCCGCTCCGGCTGGAGCAGTCGCTCAGCAAGGTGTTCCGCGACGAGGCTGTCGAGCTTCTCCATCGGGATCGAGCGGCCCTTGCAGCCGGTCTCGCCCTGCCGTGCTTTGATCGAGCAGGTGCAGTAGCGATACCGCCCTCCCTTACCGGTCCGGAGCGTCATCGCGCCGCCGCAGTCGGCGCAGAAGCAGATGCCGGTAAGGAGGGTCGGGCCGCTGACAACTCGCGCCGGCGTGACTCTCGGATTTCGAGCGCGAAGGTGGGCCTGCACAGCGTCGAACGTCGCCTGATCGATCAGCGGCGGCACCTCGACCGTCACGATCTCGCTGGCAGGCTTCAGTTCCTTTGCCTTGCTGCGCTTGTTGAACTCGTGGCGGCCGACATAGGTCGTGCGAGTCAGGATGCGGTGAACCTGTCCGATACCCCAGCGCCCGCCGTCGCGGGTGAAGATGCGCCGCCGGTTGAGATAGGCCGCGATTTTCTTGACGCCCATCGGGCCGCTCGCGCCGTCGCCTTCCAAGACAAGCCAATAGATGAGCCGCACGGTGTCCGCGTGGAGCGGATCGACTTCCAACTTCTTCTTGACCTTCGCGCCGCGCTGCTCGGCCGCAATGACCCGATACCCGATCGGCGGCAGGGAGCCGTTCCAGAAGCCCTGCCGGGCATTTTCCTTTAGGGCACGGAGGACGTGCTTGGCGTTTTCCTTCGACTGATATTCATCGAACAGCGCCATGATCTGCCGCATCATGACGTGCATCGGGTCGTCGCCCATTTCCTGGGTGATCGAGACAAGCCGGACGCCATTTTTCGCCAGCCTGCGGACGTAGAACTCGAAGTGGTCGCGGAAGAAGCGCGAGAAGCTGTGGACAATGACGATATCGAACGGCGCAGGCTTGCTCGTGCCCGCTTCGATCATGCGCTGAAACTCGGGCCGGCGATCATTCCTAGCGGACGCGCCTGGCTCGACGTAGGTCTCAATGAGCTGGTAGCTGCGCGCGGCGCAGTACGCTTCGCCTTGCCGCTTCTGATCGGGAATCGAGACGTCGTGCTCGGCCTGCCGCGCCGTCCAGACGCGCAGATACAACGCGGCGCGCAACGGCACGGTCATCGCGGTTGTCCTCTCAGATCATCGGCGCGGCCCGAACAGCTCATCGAAAAGATCGCCGAACCATGCCTCGAACACATCGAGCTCCGGCAGGCGCGAGACAAGGCCGGCCGCCTCTAATCGGTCGAGCAGGCGGGCAAGGGTTATGGGCGCAATGTCGGAGACTGTGAGCAAGAGCGACCTGATTGAAGTCTCCAGGTTGCTCGAGCTTGAGAAGCACGGCGCACCGTGCGCAGGTCATACCGGGAAGCCGGGCACCTGCACCGCTTTCTCGCACCGCCTGCGCCATAGCCGGGCGGTTTCGTGCAGAAGGTGCCCAAGCTCGTCACGGGCCCCGAGTGGCACCGGCTGGCGCTGGCCGGCCGGTGGCGCACATGCTCCAAATCGGCGGACAGCCGGCTCGTCTGTTCGGTCTCGACACATCAACTGTTGCACCATGGGCTCGGCCAGGAGTTCATCAAGGGTCAACACGCCGGGCGCGCACCGCGCCCCTGCCCGGCCCGGGTTCGCGCTGCCATCGCGCGTGAGCGTAGCCCGAGCAACACTGCGTCGTGACCGGGTGCTCATCACTCCACCGCAACCGTGTGATGCGCGCCCGGCCCGCTCGATGTCTTCTTGAAAACAATGAGCAGGGGTAGTACGGCAACCGTTGCGATCATCAACAGCTTATAATCGTCGATATAGGCAATAACCTGTGCCTGTTGCGTGACGATGGCGTCGAGTGCCGCCCGCCCGACCGCGGTCATGGGGCTCCAGAACCGTGCGATCATCGAGTTCTCGAACATCCGGTTGATGGCTGTGACGTGTTGCGCGATGTCGGCGTGGTTGACCTGAGTGTTTGTCGTCAGCAGGCTGTTCACAACCGAGATACCGACGCTGGAACCGATGTTGCGTGAGAGACTGTAGAGACCGGCGCCCTCTGCTCGCTGCTCGGGTGACAGAGTCGACAGCGTCACCACGCTGAGCGGTACGAAGATGAAGCCAAGACCAATACCCTGAACCACCCCGACGACAATGATAGTCATTTGAGAAATGTCGGGCGTCCAACCCGTCATTGCATAGAATGACCAGGCAGTAGAGTCCCAGGCCGACACCGAGAAGGTAGCGTGTATCAACGCGCCCGATCAGCTTTCCGACGATCAACATGGCACCCATCGTGCCAACACCCCGAGGCCCCATCACGAGACCGGCGGTGACGATCGGGTAATTCATGAGATCTTGCAGGAACGGCGGTTGCAACGCCAGGGAAGCATAGTAAGTCAGACCGACAACGGCGACAAAGAGTACTCCGGCCGAGAAATTGCGATCTCTGAACAGCGATGGCCGCACGAAAGGTTCGCGCGCGGTGAAGGTATGCACGAGGAAAAGGTAGAGAGACGACGCAGCGATAATAGCCTCGATGACGATCTCGCCGGAGCCAAACCAATCGAGTTGTTCGCCGCGATCCAACATGACCTGGAAGGCTCCGATCGCGAGGCCAAGCATACCAAAGCCAAACCAGTCCAGCTTCGCCGCGACGTCTCGTGCAGTGTCAGTCAGAAAAACGGAGATACCGAAGAAGGCGAAGATACCGATCGGCAAGTTGATGTAGAAGACATAGCGCCAGCTGTAGACCGAGGTCAGATAGCCGCCAAGCACCGGCCCGAGCACGGGACCGGCCATAACCGCGACGCCCCATATCGCCATTGCGCTTCCCTGCTTTTCTTTCGAATTAATATTGAACAGAGTGGTTTGGGAGAGCGGGACGAGGGCGGCGCCGAACAGGCCTTGCAGGACGCGAAACAGTACGATCTGCACCAATGACTGCGCCATGCCGCACAGGATCGAGGCGACGGTGAAACCGGCAATGGAGAATAGAAAAAGCCGCTTGAGTCCGAACCGCCCGGCAAGGAAGCCGGTTGGCGGTGTCATGATAGCGGCCGCGACGATATATGACGTCAACACCCAGTCGATCTGGTCCTGGCTCGCCGAGACACTTCCCTGCATATAGGGTAGAGCCACATTGGCGATGGTCGTATCCAATGCCTGCATGAGCGTGGCGAGGATCACACAGACGGTGATTGCCGCCCGATTGGTACCGTCAGGTGCTCGTTCCATACCAGTTACCGTTTCTGCTCTGTGTGACCGAACAGCTCAGTCTTGGGATTGGACGTTGCATGCGAATTAAGAAATAGCACTTCGCACGAACGCTGCCCTCGGCAAGCCGGCGCGCCACTCCCCAGCATGGAGGTCAGGAAATGTGGTAAGCCCCGCGCATGACCGGCGTCGACGTCGACCTCGGCGCTCATCCCCGCGCGCAGCTGAGGCAAATCGCGGTCGCTTGTGTCGACGCGCACCCGCATCGGGACACGCTGCACGACCTTCACCCAGTTACCACTGGTGTTCTGCGCCGGCAAAAGGGAGAATTCCTGGGACGCGGCAGGGCTGATGCTTTCGACGGTGCCCTTCCATTTTACATCCGGATAGGTATCCACCGTCACCGTCACCGGTTGCCCTGGGCGGACATACGTCAATTCCGTTTCCTTGGGGTTCGCGTCGACCCAGACATGATCGGTCGCGACGAGATAGAAGGCGGTTGTCGATGCCGCGAGGTATTTGCCAAGCGCGATCGACGGCACATTTGTCACAATGCCCGCGAACGGCGCACTGACGATGGTATGAGCAAGTTGACGGGCAGCCTCGTCGCGCTGAGCGACGGCGTCGAGATACCGGGGATTCTGCTCGACCGGGCCATCGGGATCACCGTTGAGGTTGGCGGCGATCGCAGCGAGCTGCTGCGTGAGGGAGGCGAGCTTCCCCTGAGCGTTCTGGAGGTTTCGGCGCGCCATATCGAACGTGGATTGCGATGCAACATGCGCGTTCAGGAGGTCCTGCTGGCGGTGGAATTCGGTTGCGGCGTACTCGACGTCATGCTGGGCCTGCTGGATCTGTGCCTGCATGTCCCGGTAGTTCGCCTTAAGCGCGTTGAGGGCATCCTTGACACTGCCCACTTGGGCGGTGGCACGCGCTAACGCATATCGAAACGGGGCGTCGTCGAGACGGTACAGCACCTGTCCAGCCTCGACTTGATGGTTTTCCGTCACGTCAATGTCTTTGACGATCCCGGAAACATCTGTGGAGATGCCAACTTTGTCAGCCTCGGCGTAGGCATCGTCCGTGGACATCACCTGCCCACCAGTGATGTACCGGTACCCGCCAGCGATCAGCAGGATCGGCAGCAGCACAAAAAGACCAAGCCTCAAGCGGCGTTGCGGCGCACGCGTCGCTATGTTCCGCGGTGCGGAGATGGGCACATCCTGGCTATCCGGGCGTCCCTGCGAGGTATCGGCGATTGTCGTCGATCCCTCAGCTATGCTGGGGGACGACACGTGGCGTCCGTCGTCAGGCATCCAGCCTCCTTCCACGCTCAAACGCGTGCGATACGAAAGTGTCGAACAGCGTCGAAAATGAGAATGCCATTATTGTATTTGGCGTTGAGGAACGCTCACACATGCAGGGACGGCCGCCTTACGTCTGAGCAGCGTTGTGGAGCAAAAACATTTGATTGCGAGAGAGACAACCTTCCGCGCAGTGAATGTGCACAGCGTGGATCATGGGGGTACCGGCCCGAACAGGCACCCCGTCCATTGTGATGGCGTTGATGTAACTTCGGGCATACGGTGCAATGACTTCTCCGCTCTGCCGGCCGCAATCGTCGGCACCAATCACCGCGATTCGTTCGGACGTGCTAGCCGTCACGTTTGGCAGATAGGTCAAGGCTCGGGAGCGAACGAACGACTCGTGCAAGAAGTCTCGCTGCACGAGGAGGTCCATCGACGCCTGGTCGCGTGTTTCGAGGGCCTTGCGCGCAGAGCGGACGGAGCGCCCGCGGACCGCACCCGTGTCACGAGGCGGGGCCGCGGCTTCGTCTTCACTATGAGGCAGTTCGCGATTGGGAGGCGAAGCTCACGCCGGCACTGGCGGAGGAGCTCCGCCGAGGCCGAAAGGGCAAAGTCGGGCGCCGCTGGTACCCCGACGAGACGTATATTCGGGTGCACGGCCGTTGGATGTACCTTGTACCGTGCGATCGATCGTTATGGCGCCCTGGTCGACGCAATGCTCAGCGGGCACCGCAGCCTGGCCGCGGCCAAGCGTTTCTTTCGATCAGCAAAGGCCATCACCGGCGTGATCCCTGACCGCGTCACGACAGATGGTCACGACGCCTATCCCCGGGCAATCCGGACGGAACTCGGTAGCCGCGTCCGGCATCGGGACAAACTGCTATCTGCACAATCGTCTCGAGCAGGATCATCGCGGCATCAAAGGTCGCTGTCGGCCGACGCTCGGCTTCAAGAGCTTTGCATCAGCAAGACGATATTGCCGCGGTCATGACGAACTCCGGCACTTCCTGCGCTCTGCGTGGCAAGAGGCTAGGACGCCGGAGCACCTACCGTTGGAACCAAGCCTTCTATCTCACAGTAATTCTGATCGGTCCTGGGCATAGAGACCAGCAAAACTGAGGTGGCCCCCGAAAACTGGACAGATGGTTAAGAGAGAGTCTCGCCCCTAAAACGGCCGCGGGCCAGGGGTGACGGATGGCGAATGTTCGCAAGAAGCACAGGTTGATTTCAAGGCGAAGGTTGCCTTGGCGGCGGTGCGAGAGGACGGCACGGTTGCGGAGCTATCGAGCCGGTATGGGGTGCATGCGAGCCAGATCCATGCCTGGAAGAAGACCGTGCTCGATGGGGTTGGTTCGCTGTTCGCCAGGGGCAAG
The DNA here is from genome assembly GCA_963810715.1 of uncultured Pseudomonadota bacterium. Taxonomy (GTDB): domain Bacteria; phylum Pseudomonadota; class Alphaproteobacteria; order Acetobacterales; family Acetobacteraceae; genus DATDIC01. The sequence goes on from CAWEOZ010000014.1 coordinate 488,985, forward strand.
GCTGGGGTGTCCGAGGGCGGCACGGCGGACGATGCACGGCTGGCGAAGTTGTATGAGAAGATCGGCGAGCTGACCGTCGAGCGCGATTTTTTTCGCAAAAGGTCTGGTCTTTTCGCAAAAGGTCTGGTCCATGAACCAGATGGCTAGGCCGAAGTTTTCACTTGCGTTGACTTGAACGACGGTTCTTTTCCGAGGGTTGGCTTCGTGCGCCTTTGATTTTGTGTCCATGTAGGGATTCCCCAATCGGCCGGAATGTGATTCGATTCGGGCATGTTCATCGAGACGGTGCCCAATCGGACGTCGCCGCCCGCGGTGCTGTTGCGGGAGAGCTTCCGCGACGAACACGGCCGCGCGCAGAAGCGCACGCTGGCGAACCTGAGCAAGCTGCCGGGCGATGTGATCGATGGGCTGAAGGCGCTGTTGAAGGGCGGCACGGTGATCGGCACCGGACCGCACGAGATGCGGATGGAGCGATCACTGCCGCATGGCCACGTCGCGGCGGCGCTCGGCATGCTGCGCCGGATCGCGCTGGACCGGCTGATCCTGAGCACAGCAAGGGACGCGGCGTCGCGGCGGCATTGCGATCTGGTGGTGGCGATGGTCGTGGACCGGCTGATCACGCCGCGCTCCAAGCTCGGGTTTGTCCGTGCGGTGGACCAGGAGACCGCGACATCGAGCCTGGGCGCGGTGCTGCGCCTGGGCGAGGTGAAGGAGCGCGAGGCATACGAGGCATTGGACTGGCTGCTCGAACACCAGCAGCGGATTGAGAACGGCCTGGCAAGGCGGCATCTCCAGGATGGCGTATTGGTGCTCTACGACGTCAGTTCATCGTATTTCGAGGGCCGCTGTTGTCCGCTGGCGCAGCATGGCTACAGCCGTGATCACCGCGGTGACCGCCCACAGATCGTGTATGGGCTGTTGTGCACACGAGACGGATTGCCGGTCGCGGTCGAGGTGTTCGATGGCAACACGGCCGATCCGGCGACGCTGAGCTCGCAGGTCGAGAAGCTCAAGGACCGCTTCGGCATCAACCGCGTGGTGCTGGTGGGCGACCGCGGCATGATCACCTCGGCGCGGATCGACGCAGACCTCAAAGCTGCCGGCGTGGACTGGATCACCTGCCTGCGGGCACCGGCCATTCAAGCGTTGGCGGCGGAGAACGGGCCGTTGCAGCTGTCGCTGTTCGACGAGCGCGACCTGGCCGAGATCAGCGCGCCCGAGATGTTCCCCGGCGAACGGCTCATTGTCTGCCGCAACCGCGAACTCGCCGCCGAACGCGCGCGCAAGCGGGAGGAATTGCTGGCCGCCACCGAACGCGAGTTGCTCCGCATCCAGGCGCAGGTCCGCCGCAGGAACTCACCGTTGCGCAGTGCCGCCGAGATCGGCCTGGCGGTCGGTGGCGTGGTGAACAGCCGGAAGATGGCCAAGCACTTCGCCGTGGCGATCCGCGATGGCCACTTCGCCTTCCAGCGTCGGACGCAGCAGATAGAACAGGAGGCTCGTCTCGACGGTATCTACGTGATCCGCACATCCGTGCCGGCCGAGCAGCTCGATGCGAATGAAGCGGTGCAGGCCTACAAGGACCTGTCCCGCGTCGAGCGGGCCTTCCGCAGCCTGAAGACCGTCGATCTCGATATCCGCCCGATCCGCCATTGGACCGCACCGCGCGTGCGCGCCCACGTCTTCCTGTGCATGCTCGCCTATCACGTCGAGTGGCATCTGCGGCACGCCCTGGCACCGCTGTTGTTCCATGACACCGGGCTTACCGCCACGAGGGCAGAACGCTCCTCACCCATCGTCAGCACCGAGCCATCCGAACTCGCCAAGACCAAGAAGGCGACCAAGCGCTCAGCCGGCGGTCTGCGCGTCATGGGCTTCGCCGGCCTCATGGCCCATCTCGGCACCCTGACCCGCAACACCATGCGTGTGCCGCTACGCCTCGCGCATAGCTTCACGCTGTACGCCGAACCAACCAAGCTCCAGGAGGACCCATTCAGGCTGCTCAACATCCAACCAATGCGTGTCCAGTAGACCAAAAGGCTGATCGCCAAATCATCGAATCAAATCAGCCTCTTACGCAGTTCTCAAATGGAAACTTCGGGTTAGGCTGTCGCTGGTCGACCGAGCGGACGTCGATCTGTCGATCGTGGCGCAGTGCCGGCTTCTGAAGGTGGCGCGCTCGACGCTGTATTGGCGAGCTGCGCCGGCGAGTAGTGCCGATGACCTACGGCTGATGCGGCGGCTCGACGAGCAGTATCTGACGACACCGTTTTACGGATCGCGCCGCATGGTGGCGGTGTTGCGACGGGATGGCGAGGCGGTGAACCGCAAACGCGTGCGCCGACTGATGCGGCTGATGGGGATCGAGGCGATCTATCAGAAGCCGAACCCCAGCCGGCGTCACCCAGAACACAAGGCTTACCCTTATCTTTTGCGGGGTTTGATAATCGACTGTCCGAACCAGGTGTGGTGTGCCGACATCAGTGTGCCGCGGCAAGCGGCGTGAGAGATGGGGGATGGCCCCCCGCAACCGGCTTGCAGGAGCAGGTTGCAAACCACCGTAAGCGGCGCGGGTCAAAAGCCCGGGTCGTGAGCGTTACGGAAAAGACGCCGCAAGGCGTCAGGTGGGAGACAGGAAGGCGAACAACCGTGAACTGCCGTTCAAGTGTCGAAAGTGCTCAGACGACGTCAAAACCGGTGAGTGATGTTGCGCCGGGATCAGTAGGGCTAAAGCGTAGAGATGGTGCTCATTATCATCGGTCGTGGCCCGCATCCCATCCAGTCGTAGGATCGCCTCCCGCTCGCGTGAGCAGACTGAACCATCAAAGCCTGGGATCGAACGATTTTAAGCACTCGAGCTGGCGCGGAGAGCATACGCCACAACTGGCCGGGTGATGCCCTTCAGCGAAAACGGACCCACGCGATCCGCGACGATCCGGCTCTCCAGCAATCCCATAACCCGCTGCGAGATCAATGTCTGGCCCGATCGCGCCTCATTGCACAGTCGTGCCGCGAGATTGGCGACCGTACCCATCGCCGTGTAGTCGAACCTGCCCTCGAACCCGATCACGCCGAGCGTCGCGAAGCCGAACGTGATGCCGATCCCAAACCCGAGTTCATGCCCCAGCTTGCGCCATCGCTCCGACAGCATCGACATGCGCTCCTGCATCTCCGACGCCATGCAGACCGCCCGCCACGCGGGTTCCGCACACGGGACAGGATCGTTGAACAGAATCATCAGGCCGTCGCCGAGAAAGCGCTCGATCGTGCCTTCGTGCCGGAATACGATCTCACCGAGCGCCGCATGGTATTCTCGCACCGTTCCGATCATCTCCTCCGGCTCCGCGGTTTCCGCAAACGCCGTGAACCCGCGCAAATCGCAGAACACCACAGCGACTTCCCGGCGATGGCTTTCAAGCGTTTCCGCCTCCCCGCGCGACAGGATCAGATCGGCAAGTTGGGGCGCCATGAAGCGCTTGAGTCGGCTGATCTTTTCGATTTCGGCGACCTGGCTCGCGACGCGCAATTCCAGCGCGTTGTTCCATTCGGCAAGCTGCCGAGACTGTTCGGCGACGATGTCGTGCAGTTCCTTTATGCGCAGCAGGGAGCGCACGCGGGCGATCAGCGCTGCCTGATCCACTGGCTTCGTAACGTACTCATCGCCGCCGCTGTCCAGACCCGCAACGATATCGCGCTGATCACTTCGTGCTGTCACAAGGATGATCGGCATAAACGGCAGAGACTGATCGCCCTTCAACTCCCGACAGACGGCGTAGCCATTCTGTTTCGGCATCATCACGTCAAGCAGGATCAGGTCCGGAAGCTCGCTGCGGGCGACCGCGATTGCTTCCGCGCCATCATGCGCCGTCATGACGGTGTAGCCTTGGCTGCTCAGACGCGTCTGCAGGATGTCAACGTTTGCTGTGTTATCGTCGGCGACCAGGATGAGGGGGGGATGTCTCATGCGCTGTCCTGCGGCGGCAGGAGGCGTCGAACGATTGCCAGCAGGCTGCGCGGGCTGAATGGCTTGGCGATGTAAGCATCCGCCCCCGCCGCCTCAGCTTTCGCCTGATCGCCGCTGAGGGCGTAGGACGTCGCGATCAGCAACGGGATGCTCCGCAGATCTGGGTCAGCCTTGATGGAACGGGTGGCGCCGAGCCCGTCCAGCTCGGGAAGCTGAACGTCCATCACGATGAGATCGGGATGGTGTTGTCTGGCCATCCGAATACCTTGGAGACCGGTCAGCGCTTCGATGACCTCGAAGCCGGCGCTGGTGAGCAGATCGCGCAGGATACGGCGGTTATCGGGATGGTCTTCGACAACGAGAATACGCTGCGTCATGCGTCGGCCAACACCGTTGCCGGCTGCAGCGGCAGCGTGAACGAGAAAGTCGCGCCGTGGCCCGGGGTCGAAGTCACCCACAGGCGGCCGCCATGCAGTTCAACGATTCGCTTCGAGATGCTGAGACCGAGGCCCGTGCCGCCCTTCTGACGCGTGATGGTATCGTCGCCTTGTTGGAATTCGGCGAAGATGCGCGCCTGATCGTCCGGCTGGACCCCCGGCCCCTCATCCGCCACATCGATGCGGACGGCGCCGGCCTCCTGCACCGCCCTGATCTCGATCGCGCCGCGGTCGCTGAACTTGATCGCGTTTCCGACGAGGTTCATCAGAACCTGCGCGATGCGCTGCTCATCGCCGGTGGCCATCGGCAAATCGGGCGCCAGGAGCACGCACAGTTTCAGGTGCTTCTCGTCGGCGAGCGCTTCAGTCGATTCGGCGACCATACGGATGATATCGGCCACCCGGTACTGCGCCGAATTCAGCACGAGTCGGCCCGCTTCGATCTTCGCCAGGTCCAGCACGTCGTTGATCAGCGCCAGCAGGTTGCGCCCGTTCTCCTGCACCCGCTCCAGCACACCGCGTGGCCGCTCGGGAAGATCGCCATAGATCCCGTCCGCCAGCAGCTCGGTGTAGCCGAGAATGGCGTTCAGGGGTGTCCGCAGCTCGTGGCTCATATTGGCCAGGAATTGCGATTTGTGCTCGCTGGCCAGTTGCAACTGACGGCCTTTCTCCGCCAGTTGCTGGAACAGCGAGGCGTTCTGTATAGCCAGCGCCGACTGGGTCGCGAAAGTCGACATCAACTCGACCACCGACTGCGCGAAATCGCCAACCGTGCGGCGGACGAGGACCAACGCACCAAGAATCTGCTCCGGCTCCAAAAGCGGGACGACTAACGCGCTGCTAAAGCCCGCCGCAACGCTCGCCTCGCGCAGCGGGTAGCTGGGGCCGGCGGCCATGTCGACCAACTGGACCGGCTGCCGCGTCAGGGCGGCTTCCCCCATGGCGGTTTCATGGGTGGCAATCCGCAGGGATCGTAACTTGTCGACGAGGCTCGCATCCATGCCGGACGACTCGGCCAGTTCGAACGTGCCCTCACCGGGGTTGTGGCGGAAGATCGCGCCGGCGTCGGCATGCGCCAGATTGACGGCGTGGGTGACGATCTTCGTCAGAACGACATGCAGGTTCAGCGTCGAATTGACGGCGTGAACGACGTCGCTGAGCGCGTGCAATTCGGTAACGGATCGAGCCAGATCCCGGGTCCGTTCCCCGACCGTCCGTTCGAGGCCCGCGTGGGACTGCCGTAACTCATCCGCCATGGTGTTGAACTGTTCGGCCAGAGTCTGCAGTTCGTCGCCGGTACGTACGTCGATCCGGCTGTCCAGATCGCCGGCACCGATGCGTGCCGCACCGGCTTGCAACAGACGGATCGGGCCTACCATGCGGCGGACCAGAAACATGGCTGCCAGAGTGGCGAGGGCCAAGCCCGCCAGCAGCACGAGGCCGGTACGCAGGGCGGACGTGTAGAGCGGCTCCAGCGCCTCGGCTATCGGCAGCTCGACGAACACCAACCAGCCCAACTGCGGCAGTGCAGTATGAGCGGACAGGACGCGCTGGCCGCCGATATTCTCCTCGACGGTTGCGATGGCAGGCGCGCTGCTCCCGTCGGCGAAATTCCGCAGGCTGGCTGCCACATAGGGGAGATGGGAGAAATCCGTGTTTCGCAGCACCAGGTTGATGTCGGGATGTGCGATCAGGCGGCCCTTGCGATCCACCACATAGGCGTATCCACTCCGACCGACCTTGACGGCGCTGATGACGTCCCAAATCAGCTTCAGGTTCACTTCCACCACGGTTACGCCGGCATCATGCCCTGCACGCGCGACCGCCATCGTCAGGTAGGGCTCGGATCCGTTGCGGAAATATACGGAACTGAGCCATAGCTTGTGCGCCAGCGCTTCGATGAAGCGTGGGTCCTTCGAGAAGTCCGCCTGACTCCCCACCACGTCCATGGAGAGCCGCGAGACCTTCAGTTGCTCCTTTCCCGCCGAATTCGAGCTGGCTGATTTCCGTGATGGCCGGCACCTGGCGGAGCAGCAGGTAGTAATCGACGCGGCGCTGCTCGAGTGTTCCGGCGGCCCATTGCATGTGCGTCGTCCAGCCGACCTCGCGTTCGATCTCGCCGAGGAACTGCTCGATTCTCTGGGTCGCCGCGTCCGCCTTTTCCAATTGCAGGTTCCCGAGCAGCGACACGTCCTCCCGATACGTAAAGAAAAGACCGATCGCCGCGTTGGCGAGCAAAGCGGCACTGACCAGGCCCATGAACAGCAGCACGTATTTGCGGAATAGCTGGCCACCCGGACGCCTCATGCGCGGTGCCTGGCCCATGCGATCAGCGCAACGGCCGGGATGAGTTGTGATTGTCCCGCCGGTTCATTCGATCACGTCGTCCGCTAGTGCAAGCAGCGTGTCCGGCACCGTGAGTTTCATCGCTTCGGCAGTTTTCAGGTTCAGCACGAAGAGGTAGCGCGTGGGTATCTCGAACGGCAGATCGGCGGGTTCTGCGCCCTTGAATATGCGATCGACCAACGCGGCAACGCGATCAAAAAATTCGCGCCGGTCCGCGCCGTACGACATCAAGCCGCCGTCGCGAACATAGAAATCAGCCTCATAGATCGCCGGTAGCCGCCGTTCAGCCGCGAAATCGAATACCCGCTTGCGATTCAGTATGGTGAGCGAGTCGGACACCATGAGTATTGACTCCGGCGGGTCGCGGATCATCGCGGTGAAGGCGTCGTCGAAATCGTTTGGTTCGCGGACGCCCAGCGGTTGCACCGTCACGCCGAGCTCTTGCGCCGCTTTTGCCGAGGCCTGATAGCGCAGTGACATGCCCAGGTCGTCCTTATTCCACAACATTGCCACCGTACGTAGCTCCGGCAATAATTCCTTCAGCAGTTCGAGACGCTTAGTGGAGAGCGTCGACTCGTCGTCCGATATTCCGGTGACGTTGCCGCCCGGCCTTGCAAAACTGTCGACGAGACCGGTCGCAACCGGATCGCCCGCGCCCAAAGCAACCACCGTCGGAACGCCCGATGCCTTCGCCGCGACGGCTGCCGGGTAGCCGACGATCACGACGACATCGACGCCGGCGACCTTCAATTCCTGCATCAACCGCGGCAACTCGCTCATTGTGCCCGCCGCGCCACGCGCATCGTAGGTGAGGTTTTGCCCGAGCACGTAACCACGCTGGGCGAGGCCGGCGACAAGGACTGCTCCGGTGCTGTCTCTGGACTGATCGGCGCGCCGACAGTGAGAGTACCGAGATGATAGATCCTGGCGGTCTGGGCGACAGCTTCGCGCGGTGCAACAATCGCATTGCTGCCGAGAAAAGCAATGAACTCACGCCGTTTCATCCGGGATTCCCCTGTTGGTTAGCCGGAAAAACCGCACTGACCGATACCAGACACCTTTTTGGGTTACCCCGGCAACGTTATTCTCACCTGAGACGCGCGCGAACCTTTCGGTCCTGGGCATCGCCGGAGGGGCATGTTCGGAAAGAGGGACAGCGCGGCCGGACGGATGCACGCTGCCGTTCGCCTGGGTCGGGGTCTCGTGACCTGATCTTGCTGCGCTGCTTCAGCAGGCGCCGGATGGATCCAACGTGTGCTTGGAGCCGCTTACGTTTCGTATTCCTCAAGACGAGGTCGCGAGATCTCGGAAGCTCTTGAAATGCAAGCGCCGAGGTTTAATCGAGGCGGATGGCACTCCGATCGATGGTTCCTGGCCGCTTTGCATCGCGCTCTCGCCGGTGGCAGCTTCAGGTCCGGCGCCTCCACCATCTCAATCGTCCCGCGGGCGATACTGGCGCCGTCCCGCCGGTAGCGAGTGCAGCCTCGAACTGTAACACCGGTGCCGCATTCACCTCATTAGTTGCTTATGAAGGAAACTCCGAATTTTTTCCGCCGCAAGCTCCAGAGCCGCGGAGTCGTATTGCAAGAGATGGCCCATATAGCGATGACCCGGCTGGAATTTGGGATCGTCGAATTTGTGATAGGCGCCGGGGACGATCATGAGACTGATCGGCGCGCTGGGCGCTTTATGGCGCGTGATGCCGATATCGCTCTCCTGCGCCACCATCTTCCGGCACGCCTCGGCCGATGACCAGTCGTCCAACTGACCGTTTATGATCAGGGTGGGGACGGTCACGACCCCGGTTCCGGAGCAGATCGGATAGACCCCTATTGCAGCCCGAAATTTCAGGGTGGCAGCAGGCGTGGGTGCTTGCGGCTCGATGTCCATGAGCGTGATGATGCCCCCTTCGGAGAAGCCCATCAGGGCGATGCGCGACGGGTCCACAAACGCCAGTCCGGCCAGATATCTGAGCGCACCATAGGGATCCAGGGCGCGGCCGGGCGGAGCCCCGGTGTGGCAGGAGTTACTCATTCCCCGGGGGGTGAGACTGTCGACCGTGAGGGTGACGTAACCCCACGACTGGAGGCGGGCGCCCCAGTTCCGATCGAGCCCCTTCGCATCTCCACCGCAGCCGTGCAGAAGCACGATTGCCGCGAATGGACCTTCGCCCGCTGGGCGCCGCAAATAGCCGACCAGAGTGAGAGGATGGGGCTGTGCCGACCCGGTGGCGAAGCGGACCAGCTTCGGAGGCAGTGCGTCGCGCCCTGACTGGGCTGCCGCGGGGTGTGCGACCGCAAGGGCAGCAATGGTCATCATCACCGCGAGACAGCGGGTCCGTCGCTTCAATGTGGTCCCCTCCAGGCCGCGGTCGCGCGAGCATGCGGCGGCAGCTTAACCCGGACAAATCCGAAGAAAGCCCCAGCGGCCACAGGGCGGCAGCGCCCGCTTGCCGGTCACAATCGAAGGTGCGATCAGGTCCAGCCGCCGCGGGGCGGAGCTTCTCCTGTCCGTCTGAGCCATGCCCGATACGATCATCGCCGAGGACCATCTGGCCACCTGTATCGACGCCGCCAGCGCCGCATTGCTGCGCCGGCAGCACGCGGACGGGCACTGGCTGTTCGAACTGGAGGCCGACGCCACGATTCCGGCCGAGTACGTGTTGCTGGAGCATTTCCTCGATCGCATCGACCCGGGGCTGGAAGCGAAGATCGGCGCTTATCTGCGCGCCGCGCAGGGGGCGCATGGCGGGTGGCCGCTGTTCCATGACGGAGCGTTCAACCTGTCGTGCAGCGTGAAGGCGTATTACGCGCTGCGCTGCATCGGGGATCTGCCGGACGCGCCGCACATGCGGCGCGCGCGGGCCGCCGTCCTGGCCGCCGGCGGCGCCGAACGCACCAACGTGTTCACCCGCGCGCAGCTCGCGCTGTTCGGCCAGGTGCCGTGGCGGGCGGTGCCGATGATGCCGATGGAAATCATGCATCTGCCGCTGTGGTTTCCGTTCCACCTAAGCAAGGTGTCGTACTGGTCGCGCACCGTCATCGTGCCGCTGCTGGTGCTGATGCATCTCAAGCCGCGCGCCCGCAACCCGCGTAACGTGCATGTCCCGGAGCTGTTCCGCACGCCGCCCGACCGAGTGCGCGACTGGATACGCGGCCCATACCGTTCCGCGTGGGGGCGGTTCTTCAAAGGTGTGGACACGGTGCTGCGATTCGCCGATCCGTGGTTTCCGCGCGGGCCTCGCCGGCGAGCGGTCGAGAAGGCGGTGGGGTTTGTGACCGAGCGGCTGAACGGCGAGGACGGGCTGGGGGGGATTTATCCGGCGATCGCCAACAGCGTGATGATGTTCGACACGCTCGGATTTCCGGCGGATGCGCCGCCGGCGGCGACCGCCTGGGAGGCGGTGCGGAAGTTGCTGGTGACCGAGCCGGACCGTGCGTACTGCCAACCGTGCCTGTCGCCCGTCTGGGACACCGGCCTGGCTGGCCATGCGATGGTGGAGGCCGGTCAGACGCCGAGCGGTCGCCCCGGCTGGGCGCTGGCTGGCGGGGCGGCAGATACTTGGGTGCGCCGGGGATTGGTCGGTGCGGCGGCCCGGCCTGCGGCCTGGCGGCTGGGCCTTTCAGTACCTGGAACGACTATTACCCGGACGTGGACGACGCGGCGGTGGTGGCCATGCTGCTGCATCGGATCGGCGAGCCCGGATACGCCGAAGCGATCGATCGCGCGCGGGAATGGATCATCGGCATGCAGTCGCGCGGCGGCGGCCGGTTCGATGGCGGATGGGGCGCATTCGAGCCGGAAAACACCCATCTGCATCTGAACCACATTCCATTCGCGGACCACGGTGCGCTGCTGGACCCGCCAACCGCCGACGTGACCGCGCGGTGCGTTTCCTTCCTGGCGCAGATCGGTATGCCGGCAAAGGACATGGTCATGCAGCGTGCCGTCGCGTTCCTGCGCCGCGAGCAGGAATCGGAGGGAAGCTGGTTCGGGCGCTGGGGGACGAACTATATCTATGGCACGTGGTCCGTGCTGTGCGCGCTGAATGCCATTGGTCTTTCGCACGAGGATCCGGCGATTCGCCGGGCACGCGACTGGTTGGTTTCCGTGCAGCGCGAGGATGGCGGCTGGGGCGAGGATGAGGAAAGCTACCGGGATGCGCCGCACGGGCGATACAAGGAAAGCCTGCCGAGCCAGACGGCGTGGGCGTTGCTCGGGCTGATGGCGGCGGGCGATACCGATGATCCGGCGGTGGCACGCGGCATCGCGTACCTGGGCGCGACGCAGCGTGCGGATGGCGAATGGACGGAGCGGCCTTACAACGCGGTCGGGTTCCCGCGCGTGTTCTATCTGCGCTATCATGGTTACCGATTGTACTTTCCACTGATGGCGCTGGCCCGCTACCGCAACCTGCGGCGAGGCAATACGGTGAGCGGACTAAGGGATTCGCGTGGTGACGTGCTGCCGCTGCGAATCGGGCTTGCCTCCGGTCCGGTCGTGGCAGGCGTGGTGGGCTCTCGCCGGTTCTTCTATGACGTGTGGGGTGACGCGGTCGATGTGTGGCGTCCCGGATGGAATCGACTGATTCGGTGGGACGAATTCAGGTGCCCGAGGACGTCTACCAGCGGCTGAAAAACGATTTCACGCTAGAGGAGCGGGGCGTCCCTCGCCGTCAAAGGGAAAGGCGTCATGCGCACGTGGATCTCATATTGGCCGCAAACCAGACACCGGTTCCGCGATGTGCGTGCCGAGGCGCACAAGAGGCGGCGTACAACGCGTAACGCAAACCTGCCACCAAGATCACCGTTTGTGGGAAAATTCGGCAATGGAAACCACTGCTGACCCAACGTTGTTGCCGCATCTGTGTGGAAGTCGACGCTGCGTATCCGGGATTCTGACGCTGACCCTCGGGATCCTGGTGTACGTCTTGCCCGGAGATTCCATCCTCATAGCCGCTGTCCTCTTCGGCATCTACCTGCTGATCACCGGTATCGCACAAGTCGTCTTCGCGTTCAGCCTGCACGTCTGGCCGGCGGCCAGTGCTGTTGTTCATCAGCGGCGCAGCCTCCCTGGTGTTGGCGGTGCTATGCTTCCGACACTTCGGCGAAGGCTACGCGATTCTCCTGCTAGCGATCTGGATTGGCGTCGGCTTCATCTTTCGCGGCGTGGCACCTTCGGTCTCGGCCATTAGCGATCCCACCTTGCCCGGTCGCGGCTGACGCAAGATATTCATTGGTGTCATCAGCCTGCTGGCGGGCA
>CAWEOZ010000015.1:0-35620 GCA_963810715.1 uncultured Pseudomonadota bacterium
CGTGACGACGCAATGAGCATTCGCCAAGTGCCTGGAGCCGCTTAGAGAGCGGGGGCGGATCGCGTGAATGTGATTACCGAAATGCAAACTTTGCTCGATTTCGTCTGCTTACGGGTGTACTTACCTTTTCGGCAACGTTAACATACGATACGGAAACGGTAAGGTGACCCGCCCCCGGGGCGTCGCGGCCTCAAGGCAGGTCTAGCGGCACGGAAATAACAGCATCGGTAACTCTGCTGCATCGCGCGGCAGAGGCGTGCTGGTGTGTCGCTTGCCGGGCAAAGTAAGTCGTCACGTTTTATTCTCGAACACGTCGGCATCTCGGCAGGAGAAGCAAGGCATGGGAAGACGTTCTACTGCGCTCGGTTGCGCCGCGTTGCTGTCCGTCGTGGCTGGCAGCGCGCATGCAACATCGTTCCTCAACCTCGTCGATCCGTTGAACCCGACCTTCACCCAGGCTCTCGGGATCAATGGCTCCGGTGTCGTGGTCGGCTATGGGAATGCGAGCATCTTCAACGGATTCCAGGTCGCCAGGCCGTTCACAGCGGGCAGCTTCACGCGCGAGAACTTTCCCGGAGCGGCCGGTGGGACCCAGGTCATCGGCATCGACGGCGCCGGCGACACTGTCGGCTTCTACGTCAATGGTGACGGGAGCAACCACGGCTTCTTCAAGCCGGCCGGCGGAGCCTTCACGACTGTTGATCGGCCCGGCACGGCCTTCAACCAGCTTCTCGGGATCAACCAGAGCGGCACCGAGATCGCCGGCTATTCCTCTACAGACGTAACAGGTGCCACGTTGCAGATGGCGTTCTCCCTGGCGGGTGGTGTCTATACCGACATCAACGGGCTTCTGCCGGCCAACTTCAACAGCCAGGCAACAGGTGTAAACGACGGCGGGACCGTGGTTGGATTCTATCATAACGATACGACTGGCGATTTCTCCGCTTTCGAGGATGTTGGTGGGACCGTCACCTCGTTTCAGGCGCCTGGATCGATCTCCACCCAGGCACTCGGGATCAACGATCTAAACGAGATCGTCGGGACCTATGTGGCCAGGAACGGCAATTCGTATGGATTCCTCGATAATGGCGGGATTTCACAACCCTTGATCCGTTCGGCTCGACTTCGGTCGTTGCCAACGGCATCAACGACACCGGCCACATCGTCGGGTTCTACGCGAACCGGGCGGGTAACACGATCGGCTTCGTCACCGGCGTGCCGGAGCCGGCAACGCTGGTACCTGCTCGGCTCGGGTCTCGCCGGTCTAGCGCTGGTTCGGCGACGCCGCGCCTGAAGGCGGTGGGGTCCGCGAGTCGGCGGCGATTGGGACCCGGCATTTCGCTCGTCTTAGGAAGTCGAGCGCCGGCGGGAAAATAGGCTGACCTCGTTTGATCAGGGCGGGTCGGGCGCATCTACCGCAACTGTCACAGCCGCCGTGGGATATGCCGCGACAGCACCGACGACCCGATCATCATCGCGCCGGCGGCGATAAACACGGACGGCAGGCTGAACACCGACAGCAGCACCGAGCACACCGCCGGCGGACCAAGCTGCGCCACGTCCCGGAAGCTCACGAAGACGGTCGTCATCTCCGACCGTTCGTATGAGTGCACCGCGCGCAGGAACAGCAGGTTCCCGGCGCCATCGATCGTTTCGGTCCCCAGCGCCGCCATCACCAGCAGCGTGGCCCCCAGCCACGGGACGCCGAATGCCAGCGCCGCGCACAGGCTCAGCACACCCGCCGCCGCGTATCCGACTTGCAGCAGCCGACGCAACCCGTAACGCCGCCCCAGCCAGCCCCATAAGGGCACCAGCCAGATCCATCCACTTCCAATCGAAGCCAATATGCCGCCGGTTTCGGCGCCCAGACCCGAAGTCACCGCGTAGATCGGCGTATACACGTAGAACATGCTCCACCAGGACGAGCGCGCCGCCGCCAATCCCCAGGCCAGCCGCAGCCGAGGTTGCGCGAAGAACCGGCGCAAATACCGCGCCAGCGTCGGGGGCGGCCGCCGGGACGCGGCCAGCAATGCGTTCTCCCCCGGGCGCAGCGACCAGAACACCACCAGAAGCACCGCCGCGGCGCCGCTCGCCACCACGAACGGCGCCGCGAACGACATCGTCTGCTGCAAATACACGCCGAACCACGGTCCCAGCGTCCACGGGGCGGCGATGGCGAAGATACGCATCGGCTCGAAATGCCGCAGCGCCTGTCGCGAGACACGGTCGAGCAGGTAAAGCTGGCTGGTGATCTCGATGCAGGCAAAGGCGAACGTGCTCAGCGCGATCCCGACCGCCAGGCCTGGCAGCCGGTTGCTCGCCAGCAGCGCGCAACTGGCTGCCAGCGCGACCGCGCCCAACGTGAACACAAATCGCCGACGAATCAGCCGCACCAGAAACGGAATGCTGAACCGCCCCGCCACCGCGACCAGGCCAGCGCCGACATAGACCAATGTCACCGCTCGCGCGTCGCCCAGCAGGTGCAGCGCCTCCAGCGGAACCACGGTCAGCAGAATTGCCTGTGACAAGGCCGGAACGAAGAACAGGCTCAGGAACGCCAGCCCCTGCCGGCGGGGAAGACTGCCGATGGTGGCCGGACTCCCGACCCGGGCGCTCATTGTCGTGCTCCGCGGCGCAGAAACCGCTTAGAGGTGCCGTGCCCAGCTCCGGGTGCGTCGCAGCGCCATCGCCGCACTCTCCGACAGCCGCCACGGAGCAGCCGTATCGGCGGTTACATTATGCTGCCGGCGCCAGCAATGCGGGCAACGCACCGTTTGCGCCGCCCGGTCCGGGCGGATCGGCACCGGCCCGCCGCAGGTGGTGCACAGGTGCTCTCCGCTGCGGATCCGCCGATGCTGCGCGGATCGCCCGCTCCAACTCAGAGCCGCGAATGAACGCCAACGGCAGATAACGCATAGGCTCTGCACCTCCCGCCGGCGATGACGCCGCCGGGGTTTTATCTCTCCGCTGTTATCTTTGTGCAACCCGCGCGAGATGCGTTGTCATCCGCGTTCCCGCTGCCGCAGGAACCGCCCGAACGCCGCGAGCGTGGCGTCGGAGACATGGTGCTCGATCCCCTCGGCGTCCTGCTCTGCCGCTTCCACCGGAACGCCCAGCGCGAGCAGTATATCGACCACCAGCCGGTGGCGTGCCCGCACCCGCTCCGCCAGGCTTTCGCCGGGGCTGGTCAGGAACACCCCGCGATACGGCTTGGCGACTGCCAGCCCTTCCCGCTTCAGGCGGCCGATCGTTTTGATCGCGGTGGCATGCGATACCCCGAGCCGCCGCGCGATATCGGTCGGCCGCGCCTCCCCTTCGCTGGCGAGCAGATCGGAGATCAGCTCCACATAATCTTCCAGGAGCGCGCTCGATTGCGCGGAACGTGCCTTGCCGAACCGTCGCGCCTGTGTCGGCTCGTTCGGCATGTCGGCGCGGCGCCCGCTGAGCGTAGGATCCACCACCAAACTCGTCCCGGATGACCGCCCGACCATGACGCGCGCGGCGGTTCCGATCAAGCGAACTTCAGCCTGCGAAACCGGCGTGTGGCGTCACCCGTCGGTGTGCCCGTGCGTCCGCTTCGCCCGTTCCCCGTATTTCATCCCTTCCAGCTTCAGCCCGTCCGGGTCGGTGAAGAATACAGCGTAGTAGTCATCGTAGTACTCCCCCGCGGGATCGACGAGGTGGCTCCTGTTTCTTTCAGGAAGGCCTGCAGCTCGTCCACGTCCTTGCGGCTGCGAAGCTCGAAAGCGTAATGGTGAAAGCCGATATTGCCGATGCGGTGCTTGTGCTTCCGGCCTTCGTCGTCCGCCGGCCCGATCCAGAACCGGGTCTTCCCGTTGGTCCAGCCGATTGCGTCCTCGTACTCGTCGGACACCTCGAATTCCAGGAACTCGAACAGGCGTCCGTAGAATTCCTTCGACTTTGCATAGTCGCTCACGCGGATCACCAGGTGATCAATCCCGACAACTCGTACCATCCTGACCTCCTTCTCCTGTTTGTGCACCCGGTAGCCACCCCGCGCCCGCTGCCCTAACCTCCGCCCGCCATACTCCGGGACCCATTCCGCATGACCACAGTCGTGATCACCGGCGCCGCCGGCAATATCGGCACCAAGCTCCGGCGGCATTTCTCCGCACTTGGCTGGACGCTCCGGCTGCTCGACGCACAGGCGCCCGACCCGGCCGTGCAGGTGGCCGATCTTGCCACATGGAGCGACTCATGGGCGGAGCAGTTCCATGACGCCGACGCGGTGATCCATCTGGCGGCGGATCCCGAGCCCGCGGGCGAGTTGGGAACGGACCATCCGGCTCAATTTCGACCTCACCCTGAACGTGTTCGAGGCGGCCGCCCGTCAGCAGGCGCCGGCGGTTGATCTTTGCCAGCTCCAACTGGGCGGTCGCCGGGCACCGGTTCGAGGAGGCGCCGCTGACGCCGGAGACGATTCCTTATCCGGTCAACCCGTACGGCATCTCGAAGCTGGTCGGCGAGCGGCTCGGCCGCTCCTACAGCGAGCGCTGGGGCCTGTCCGTCATCTGCTTCCGCATCGGCTACTGCCAGCGCGGGCGAGAACCGGCCGGGCCGCACATGGGCTGGGGACTTTGGGGCCAGGAGATGTGGCTGTCCGATCGCGACCTGTGCCAGGGGTTCGAGAAGGCGGTCACTGCCCCGCCCGAGCTACGCTTTGCCGTGCTGAACCTCATGTCACAGAACGACGGCATGCGCTGGGATCTGGAACCGACCCGCAAGGCGATCGGGTACGTGCCGCTGGATCACGCTACGCCGCGGCCGGGCCGATGAGCCCGCGCAGACCGAAACCGCCCGCCACGCCCGCCGGCTGGTGGAAGCGACCGAGACGTTCATTCAGGACCGCCGCTGGTGACCGAGCCGGTCTGCGTCCTGGACGCGCGTGCGTCGCTGGGCGAGGGCGCGGTGTGGTGCGACCGCACGCAGGCCCTGTTCTGGGTGGATATCAACGCCCCGGCGCTGCACCGCTTCGACCCGGCGACCGGCACCGACCGGGTCTGGCCGATGCCGGAACCGATCGGCTGCCTGGCGCTTTGCCAGGACCGCCGCATCGTGGTCGCGCTGGCCACCGGGCTGGCGTGGTTCGATCCTGCGACGGAGCGCTCGACCGGTTTCTGCCGATCGAAGCCGACGAACCGCGCACCCGTCTGAACGACGGCCGTTGTGATCATCAGGGCCGGCTGTGGGTGGGCTCGATGCGCCGCAGCGCCGGAGGTCCGCGCGGGGCCCTCTACCGCTGCACCCAACCGAGGCCACGCCGATGCTCGGCGGGATCGAGGTGCCGAACTGCACCGCGTTCAGCCCCGACGGCGGCACGCTGTATTTCACCGACACGCCGACCAATTGCATCCGCGCCTTCGCCCTGGATGCCGCCACCGGCGCCCTGTCGGCAGAACGCCAGTTCGCCAGCGTGCCGGCGGTCGACGGTCATCCCGACGGCGCCACGATCGATGCCGAGGGTGGGCTGTGGGTCGCGCACTGGGACGGCTGGCGGATTTCCCGTTTTCGGCCTGACGGCTCGCTCGATCGCAGCATCCGGTTGCCGGTTCCCCGGCCCACCTGCCTCGCGTTCGGCGGAGCGGTCTTGGGACGCTGTTCGTTACTTCCGCCCGGACCGGCCTGGACGAAGCGACCCTTGCCCATGCCCCGCTCTCCGGCGGCGTCTTTTCCTTCAGCCCGGCGAGACGGACTTCCTGAGCCGAGATTCCGGCGTCGAAGCATCTGATCGAGTCGCGTCGCTCGCCGCCGTGATCGCAGAGATCAGCTAGCAGGTTGATAGCCGGCGGGCTGTCCGCTGGTCAGCGATCAGCCGGAAGACCTGGCCTTCAATGGCCGGCGCTGCGGCGTGGTGGTAGGGGGCGTCATGCGCGACCTTGCCGGCAAGGCGGCCTTCGTGACGGGCGGAGCGAGCGGCATCGGGTTGGCGCTCGGCCGAGCCTTTGCGGAAGCGGACATGAAGGTGATGCTCGCGGACATCGAGGCGGACACGCTGGCCGTCGCCGTCGAAGAGGCTACGAGGAGCGTGGACTGGATGTGCGCGGCGTTGGCTGCGACGTCGCCGATCCCGTCAAGCGTCGAGCGCGCGGCTGAGGCGTCATACGAAGCGTTCGGGAATGTCCACGTGGTGTGCAACAACGCCGGCGTCGCCGGAGGCAGCGGCATCGACGACATCTCGCTCGAGACCTGGCGGTGGGTGCTCGATGTCAATCTCATGGGAGTCCTGCACGGCATCCGGACTTTCCTGCCGCACATCCGCGCCCATGGCGAGGGCGGGCACATCGTCAACACCGCCTCCATGGCAGGGTTGAACAGCGGGCTCGGGCTCAGCCCTTACTCGGCCAGCAAATTTGCAGTGGTCAATATGTCCGAGGGGCTGGCGAAGCAGGTCGCACCGCTTGGGATCGGGGTGACCGTGCTCTGCCCCGGTTTTGTGCGGACCCGCATCTCCGAGAGCGCGCGCAACCGGCCAGAGCGTTACGGCCCGGCGCTGCTGCCGGACCCATCAAGCCAAGCGGGCAAGCTGGCGGCCCGGCAAGCGGAACTCGGCCGATCGGGCGTCGACCCCACGGATGTCGCGGCGCAAGTGCTGACGTGCGATCCGCGCGGGCGAACTTTATGTGTTCACACATGCTGCCGCGGAGTGGCGGGCCGAGTTAAAGGCGCGGTTCGACACGATTCTGACGGCAATGGAGAAGGCGGCCGCGCGCCTGGGCAGATGATTGGGCCAGAACTCCACCGGGCCGGTGCATCGGGAAATGGGATTGGCGCGCCTGTGTTCATCCGACTGCCCTGACGATCTCTCGACCGGTGTCCCGGGGTGCAGCCAGTGCGAGCAGGTCGCGGCGCACCCGTGCCACCACGCCGTTCCAATCCAGCGGCCGTTCCTGCGGTATAAATTCGCATCGTGGGGTACCACGGGGTGTCATCACGCCCGTGCAGCCAGCGCCAGCATCCGTCGTAACGCGACAACATCCACACCGGACGCCCGAGCCCCCCCGCCAGGTGCGCCACCGCGTATCCACTGAAATCACCAGGTCCAGGTTTGCCACCAGCGCCGCCGTGTCGGCGAAATCGTCCACCCGGTCCATTACGTCCAGCATGTGGAAACCGGCGAGCTGCGCCGGGTTCCCGCCCGCCGCGGACTTCTGCAAACTCACCCATTGCACCCCGCCTATCCCGGCCAGCGGGGCCAGCGCGCCCAGCCCGATCGAGCGCGCTGGTCGATCAGCCGGGCGCCGACATCGTCCAGGTGCGCCGCTCCCGCCCAGCAGATGCCGACCCGCAGCGCACCATCACGTGGCAGGTGTGAGCCCCAGGCCGCGACAATGTCCGGATCGGCCGGCAGGTACGGCACGGTGGCCGGAACGGTTTCCAGCCGGGTCTTGAACACCCGGGGCAGGCTGAGCAGCGGGCACTGCATATCGAACGGCGGCAGCGTCTGCCCGGACGGCACCACCTCGGCGATGCCCCGCATCGCAGCGACCAGGCGCAGCAACTCCGGCTGCACCTCCATCACCACCCGGGCGCCCAGCCCGGCGACCAGGGGTGCGTAGCGCACGAACTGCAGCGTGTCCCCAGCCCCTGTTCGGCATGCAGCAGGATAGTCCGTCCGTCAGGTCACTCGCCCCGCCACCATTTGCCGGGGGCGCGCGCCCGATGCTCGGTCCGCTGCCAGCGCCACTCATACTCGACGAAGCCGAGCGGATAGTCGCCGGCGGCCAGCAGGGTCAGCGCCCGGTTGAACCGCGCTTCGGCATCTCCCGGTGCTGCCGATATCGCGCTCTCATGTGCTGCCAGCGCCTCCTCCAGCCGGCCCATCGCCCGCAGCGTGTTGCCCAAGACTGGTGAATGCGCCGGCGCCTGGCTCCCGCGCCAATGCCTGCCGGTACAACTCCGCCGCCTGTTCGTAGTGCGCCAGGTCGTGCAGCACGCTGGCGAGGCATGTTGCCGCCGCCGCCGTCTCCGGCAGCAGCGCCAGCCCGGTTTCCGCGGCCCACCGCGCCTGATCCAGCAGCCCCAGCCGACGCAGCGTGTCTGCCAGGTTTACGTAGCCCGGCCCGAACTCCGGCATTTTGCGGACACAGGCGAGATAGGCCTCGATCGCCTCCACCGGGCGCCCCGCCCGCGCCAGGCAGTTGCCCAGATTGTAGTGGGTGCCCGCATGGTCCGGCGCCGCGGCCAGGCAACTTCGGAACGCCTCGATCGCCGCTTCTATCCGTCCGCGCTCCAGCAGCGAATTACCCAGCTCGAACAGCGCGGCGGGATCGGTCGCGGCAATCGTGTCCATGCGTCCTCGCGAGGGCTTGCGCTGGTAGCTTCGGTGCCCGGCTGAACCACACGTTAACAGGCTGGCACCATCACCCTCGCGCGCGAGGATGCCATCGGTTTCCCACCGCCGACGCCATCTGTCCCGTTCCGTTCGCTGACCGCGGGGGCGCAACGTAATGGAAGGGAAAGGAGAAACCGGCGGCATGCCCGAGGGGAGCGCTCATCCGACCGTTGAGACCGACGTACCGGCCCGATTGGACCGGCTGCCGTGGTCGCGCTTCCATTGGCTGGTGATCGCCGGCCTGGGGATCGCGTGGATACTCGACGGTCTCGAAGTCACCCTGGTCGGCTCGCTGTCGGGGGCGATCGCCGACAGCCCGAGGCTGCACATGTCGCCGCAGCAGGTGGGCTCCGCCGCGAGCGCCTATCTGGTCGGCGCGGTCGTCGGCGCGTTGCTGTTCGGCTGCCTGACCGACGTGCTGGGGCGCAAGAAGCTGTTCAGCATCACGGTGCTGGTCTACCTGGTCGCCACGCTCGCCACCGGCGCTGTCCTGGAACTTCTGGTCCTTCGCGCTGTTCCGCCTGTCACCGGCGCGGGCATCGGCGGCGAATATGCCGCGGTGAATGCGGCCATCCAGGAACTGATTCCGGCGCGGCGGCGCGGCTTCACCGATCTGGTGATCAATGGCAGCTTCTGGATCGGCGCCGCGATCGGGCGCGCTGGCTCGCTGGTGGTCCTCGACCCCGCGATATTGCCGCCGGAGATCGGCTGGCGGCGGCCTTCGTGATCGGCGGCGTGCTGGGCGGCATCGTGCTGTTCCTGCGCCGCTTGATGCCGGAAAGCCCGCGCTGGCTGATGACGCACGGCCAGCCCGAGGAGGCCGAGCGGGTGGTGCGGGAGATCGAGGCGCGGGTCGCGCCGAAACCGGCGCCCGTTGCCGCCGGTGCCGCACCACGCGCTCCGGCTGCGCACCGACGTGCATTCCTGGTTCGTCGCCGGAGTGCGCGCGCTGGTGACGCAATATCGCCGGCGCACCGTGCTCGGCGTCGTGCTGATGGCCGCGCAGGCGTTCTGCTACAATGCGGTCTTCTTCACCTACGCGCTGATCCTGACGCGGTTTTACGGTGCGTCGCGCAGCGTCGGGCTGTTCATGCTGCCGTTCGCGCCGGGCAATTTCCTCGGCCCGCTGGTGCTCGGCCGTCTGTTCGACACGATGGGCCGGCGGCCGATGATCACCGTGACCTACGCCTTGTCCGGGCGTGCTGATGGCGCTCACCGGCTGGCTGTTCGCGAAAGGCGTGCTGGCCGCGGTGCACCAGACCGGGGCCTGGACGGTGATTTTCTTCGTCGCCTCCGCGGCGGCCAGCTCCGCCTATCTGACCGTCGGCGAGAGCTTTCCCGCTGGAGGTGCGGGCGGTCGCGATCGCGCTGTTCTATGCGTTGGGCACCGGCGTCGGCGGCGTCGCCGGCCCGGCGCTGTTCGGCGCGCTGATCGACACCGGCTCGCGTGTGTCGATCATGTGGGGCTATCTGCTTGGCGGAGGGCTTGATGCTGGTCGGCGCGGTCGACCGCGGCGCGGCTGGGCATCAATGCCGAGCGCCGCCCGCTGGAGGAAGTCGCCCCGCCGCTGTCGGCGGTAACTTAGTTTATTGGCAAGCGAAACCTTAATCGCCTGCCGCTACCAACGCCGTCGCGCCGCGGGTCCGCCCAGCCCTGCAGCCCGTCGCGCGTGATCGCGATTGCCTGCACGGCGGCATTCATCACCACCACCTTCGGCGCGTGACCCATTGCGCGCAACGCATCCGCCAGGCCGGCCGCGGGCGTACCGAGCTCAAGCTCCTGGGCCCGGTTCTGTCCTCCGATCCGCGGCTGTTCAATCGCGGTGCGGACGTCCTGGTGCCACGCCAGCATGCCGACGATGACCTCGGCCACCGAGTCGATGATGCGCGCGCCGCCGCCAGCTCCCACTACCAGGTCCGGCAAACCGTCCGGGTCAAAAACGATGGTCGGGGCCATCGTGGTGATGGGTCGCTTTCCCGGCCACGCCGCGTTGGCCACCCGCACTCCATCGACCACCGGCTGTTCGGCGAAGTTGGTCAGCGCATCATTCAGCACCATGCCGTCCACCACGATATCGGACCCGAAATTCAGATTGATGGTCGTGGTGAATGAAACCACATCTCCCGCATCGTCCACCATCGCCAGATGCGTCGTCGCCGGCATGGCAACGGGGTCGGAAGGCGGCAGATTGGCGTGCCGCACCGGCGGGTTGCCGGGCAAGACCTGCTCCATCGCGTGATCCGGGCGGACCAGCCGTGACCTTTGGTCCAGGTAGAACGGATCGAGCATGCCTGCCGTTGGCACCAGCACGTAATCCGGATCGCCAAGAAAACTGCGGCGGTCCGCTTGCGACAATCGCGCAGCCTCGATGAACAGATGCGCCGCCGCGACGCTGCCCGGCTTTACGTCGCCGATATGCAGCCGATCCAGGATCGCGAGCTGCTGCAACAATGCGACCCCGCCTGAGGCCGGGGGCGCGGCGCTGCAGATCCGCCGATTAAATGCGGGAATACAAACCGGATCGCGCTCATGCGGCTGCCAGGCGGCGAGGTCCTGCGGGCTCATGGCCCCGGAATACGCGCCGCTCGCCACTGCTGCCACGACGTCTTTCGCCAGCGGTCCGGTGTAGAATGCTTCGGCCCCGTCCCGCGCGACCGTGCGCAGCGTTTCCGCCAGAGCCGTGTTGCGCAGCATCGTTCCAACCGGCAATGGCGCGTGCGCGGAGTTGAAATAAGCCGCAAATGCCGGATCGGTCGCCAGCTCCGGCCGCTCCGTCAGAACCAGGTGCAGATAGCGCGGCATGGCATGGCCGTTTTCGGCCGCCGCGATCGCATCGCGGAACAGCCGTGCCCATGGCAGCCGTCCCCATCTGTCGTGCAGAAGTGCCAAGGTGCGCAGTGTCCCGGGCACGCCCACCACGCGCCCGGCGCGGTCCAGCACGTGTGAATTGATGCGCTCTCCATCCGTGCCATGCGCCCAGTCGGCCGGCATCGCGGCCGGCGCACTCGCCAGCCCCTCGTAATAGGCGAGCTTCCTTGACGTCGCGTCCCACACCAGCAGCAGCGACCCGCCGCCCAGGCCGGATGATTGCGGTTCCACCACCGCCAGCATCATCTGCCCGGCGATCGCCGCATCCACCGCCGATCCGCCATCGCGCAGCACGCTGAGCGCCGCCTGCGTGGCCAGCGGATTGGCAGTGGCCGCCATGTGCAGCCGTGCCGTCGCCGGGCCGTCGTCCGCAGCCCAGCCGAGCAACGGGTACGCGACCACCAACAGCAAGACTATGAGAGCAAAACTACGGGGCGATCGGTACATGGATACCACTTTCTTTCATGTGCCACGAGCCGCGGCTTCGCTTTTACGGCTTCCGCCGCATGCTTGCCAACCACGCGAACATCGGCGTACATCCCGCATCCGCGCCGATCAATGTTCGGAAAAACCGGCGCGACAAAAACCGGGAGGTATCAACGTGCGGACATGGGCGGGGCAGCTTGGTTTGACTTTGATGGCGTTGCTGTTGCCTCCATTGGTCGGCAATGCCAGTGCTGCAACGGCGGACAAGACCTATTCCCTCACCGTGCTGGAATCGACGCCGGGCTTCTTCGACCTTCCCATGCGCAATGCAATCGCCGATTTCGCGCCACAGTATCATCTCGATGTCCGGGTGGTCACTGTTACTGGCGGCGGCGGGCTTGCCACCGAGTTTGAAGGCGGCACCGGGTCCATAGCACTGGTGGGTGCCGATACGCCGCTGCGGCTTGCCCAGGCGGAAGCGGTGCCCGGTGGGGTCACGATCATCGGCACCAACATGACCAACATGCTGTATGCGCTGATCGCCAAGGCGGATTCGCCCTATCACTCGCTTGCCGATCTGCGCGGCAAGAATGTCGGCATCACCGGCGCCGGGGCGGCAAGTGAGGTGGTGCTGAAATGGGCGCTGAACACCAAGGCGCACATGAACCCGTCGGAGCTGCGCATTGTCCCGCTCGGACCGCCGGTCACCATCCTGCAGGCCGTGCTGAAGGGCAGCGTGGCGGCTGGCACCGTATTCAGCCCAGCCCTGGACGAAGGCCTAAGCAGCGGTCAGGTGCGCATCATTTTCGATTTCCGCCAGTATCCGTACGGATCGAACGTGTTCATGGTACGCACCAGCCAAATGAAGGCCGATCCGACACCATTCCGCCTGTTCATGCTGGCATACAACGACGCCGTGCAGAAAATGTATGCCGACCCCGACTACACGATGAAAACCGCGATGAAGTACTGGGGTCAGGGCACCAGCGAAGACGTCGTTCGATCCGAGCTGGCCTTCTACATGGACAAGGAATGGAAGGACACCAAGTTCACCCAGGCGCTGTACGAAGCCTGCCGCGACGTGCTGCTGAACTCCGGCACGTTCCCCAAATCCAATTTCCCGAGCTATGAGTTGCTGACGATGGATGCTCCCCACGAGTAGCACCAGCGTCTCTGTCACCGATGTTACCGTCCGCTATCGTCTGCGCGCCGGCCAGACGGAAGCGGGGGTGACAGCGGTCGAGCATGTTTCACTCGGCGCGGCGCCCGGCGAATTCGTTGCCATCGTCGGCCCGAGCGGATGCGGCAAGTCGACTCTATTGAAGGCGATTGCCGGGCTGATGCCGCTGTCGGGCGGGCAGGTGACGCTGGGGAGCGGTCCAGCCACGCGCATCGGCTTCGTGTTCCAGACCGATGCGCTGCTGCCCTGGCGCACTGCAAGCGGCAACATCGAACTCGCACTCCGATTGGCCGGCGAACAGGCGGGAACCGCGCGGCTGCGCGCCGGCGAATTGCTCGCGCGCGTGGGTCTCGGTGAGTTCGAGCGAGAAGTTTCCCAGTCAGCTTTCGGGTGGCATGCGCAAGCGGGTCGCGCTGGCGCGCGCGATGGCCTACGACCCGGCCTTGTTCGTGATGGACGAGTTGTTCAGCGCGCTGGATGCGCAGACACGCATCCAGGTGGGCAACTTCTTCCTGGAAATTCTTGCGCAGTCGGGCCAGACAGTGCTGTTCGTGACGCATGACATCGAGGAAGCGGTGACCCTGGCGGACCGCGTGCTGGTCATGTCGAACGGTCCCGGCCGGATCATCGCCAGCATCGATATTCCGCTACCTCGGCCGCGCGACTATTATGCCAGCCGTTTCGCACACGGGTTCCGGGACCTCCAGCAATCTGTGTGGGACACCCTTGGCTACGGCCACCAGCTCCACCGCGAGCCTCATCCATGAACCGGCATGCCGTACCTGCCGCGCATCGCCAGCGTGTTGCTGATCGTCGCGCTGTTGGTCGCGTGGCAACTCGCCGGAATGTATGTTCCGGGCACGAAGGCGCTGGCCAGCACACCGGTTCTGGTGATCGACCGCTTCATCACCATGGCCGGAGATGGTGAATTGTGGAACAACCTTGCACCGACGCTCGAGGAGACGTTTGGCGGACTGCTGCTCGGCCTGGTGATCGGCGTTGCCGGCGGCGTGCTGATGGCCCGGTCACGCATGGCCGCGGTGGTGCTGGATCCATACGTGGTCGGCATCAACGGCGTGCCCCGCGTGGCGCTGGGGCCATTCTTCGTGGTGTGGTTCGGCATCGGCATCCTGTCGAAGGTGCTGCTGGCGGTGTCGATCGTTTTCGTGGTGGTGCTGTTCAACACGCGGGAGGGTGTGGAGAGCATCGATGAGGACCTTGTCGATGCTCTGCGCAGCATGCGGGCCAGCCGCTGGGATATGCTGCGCCATGTGGTGATCCCATCACTGGTTCCCTGGCTGCTGGCGTCCATCAAGATCGGCATCGGGCTGGCGCTGACGGGTGCGGTGGTGGGGGAGCTGGTCGGTGCCAGCGCCGGGCTTGGCTGGTACATCACCAACTCGCTGAACGTCATCGATATGACCGGCGCGGTGACCGCGCTGCTGCGTCATGGGCGTGTTGGCGATGCTGATGTATTACGCAGTGCTGATCATCGAACGGCGCGCTCTGGCCTGGCGGAACGACGCGCGCAGCCGGCCGTGACATGGCTCTTGTGGCAATTCCACCTCCAGCGATCACGGTCGGATTTGAGAGCGTAATTCATGCTTTGCGGCAATTCCGCCTCACGCGATCACGCTCTGAAACATCGTTTCGATGCGTATCCGGCATTGGATGACACGATGATGAGGCGCAAGACTTGAACGCGCTATAGGGCGAGCTTGCCTTTGCCAGACGTCTGTCGCCACTCTGCCATTGACGGGAAACATAGGACGATGCCCAGCCTGACGGAGCAGCTTCGTCTGCGCCATTTCAGCCAGACGGCTGAGGTGCACACGGCCTACGAAGCGATGATCAGCGAGCTTGCCCGCAGCGGGTTCATCGACCATGTGCTGGCGGTCGGCCAGCAATTCCCGGACATGGCGCTCCCCACCGCGGAGGGCGAGATGGCGCGGCTTGCCGACTGGTGGCGGCGGGGACCCTTGGTAGTGACATTCTTCCGCGGCGAATGGTGTCCCTATTGCCGGCTGATGCTGGCCGCGTTGGAGGAAGCCCTGCCCGAGATCGAGGCGCTCGGCGCCAGCCTGGTGGCGGTAACGCCGGAAGTGGGTGGCCGGGCGCTGTCCGCCAAGCGACGCCACGGCAATGGCTATGAGATACTCTCCGACGTGGATTGCGGCCTCGGGCTCGGCTGCGGCGTGGTGTTCCAGGCACCGCCTGATTACCGGACCCTGCTGCTTGGATTTGGCCACGATCTTCCCGCGCGGCACGGCAATGATGCCTGGTTTCTGCCGGTACCAGCAACGTTTGTGCTCGACCGGGAAGGCATCGTGCGCTGGCGGTTCGCTCGGGTGGATCCGACGCAGCGGGCCGAGCCAGCGGACATCCTGACCGCTTTGCGGGCGTTGGACGCCCCCACCACCGACTGAGGCAACGCACCCGGCCATGGAGCTCAGTCAGGTCCGCTATTTCATCACGCTGTGCCGGACGTTGAATTTCACCCGCGCGGCCGAGGCGTGCCATGTTACGCAACCGGCACTCACGCGGGCGATCCAGCGGCTGGAGGATGAACTGGGCGGTCCGCTGCTGTACCGGGAGCGCAACCTGACGCAATTGACCGAGCTGGGGCGTGCGACGCGTCCGCATCTGGAGGCCATGCTGGACGCGGCGGAGGCAGCCCGGCAGGCGGCCCGGGCTAGCGTGGAACCCGAGCCCGCATCTCTGCGCATCGGCCTCGGTCCGGCAATCGCGGCATCGCATGTGGCTGGCGCAATTCGCGGATTGGCGAGATTGTTTCCGGAGATATCAGTGCATTTCGAGGAAGCCGACACGGCGAGCCTGGCCGATGCGATGCTCGCGGATCAGCTCGATTGCGCGCTGCTGGCGGATAGTCCCGGTCTGCCGGACCGGCTGAACCGCTGGAAAGTTGCAGAAGAAGGCTGCGTGGCGGTGCTGCCACCGGAGCATCCGCTGGCCGGCAAAGCCACGCTGACGGTCGGCGATCTTGCCAACCACACATTGCTGGTCGGTGAACGCTGCGGCGGCTTCGCCCACCGGCTGCGAGCGGCGTGCGGCGACTGCTTTGCCCAACGCCGGTGCAGCGGATCATGGGTGCAGATGCTGGATCTCGTTCGGGCGGGCCTCGGGCTCGCCCTGCTGCCCGACGGTCTGGCCATCGGCGGTGATCTTGCGGTTCGGCCGCTGGTCGAGCCACCGTTGAACCGGACGAATTCTGCTGACGCTCGTGGCGGGCCGCCCACATGGCGCGGCGGTGGCGAACCTCGTCAAGCTATGCCGTGCGCGTCCGCTGGGCACGGTGTGACCGCCGCTATTCCGCGCCGGTGTAAAGCCGCGGCCAACGCCGTTTCACCACCGGGCTATCCGTCCCATATGCCAGGCATGTGTTCAGGATCGGCGTGTCGAGCAAATCCGCATCCTCGCCCCGCCTCGCCCGCTCCGAATAAATCGTCTGAAACGCCGTGGTGCCCATCTGTTGCAGCAACTCGCGCAGGTGCGTGCATCCAACCGTCCCGCCGACCCGAGCGGCCGCTTCCTTCAAAAATCCACCCGGATCGTCAGCCCTGCCAGCCGCGAGAAATTGGGCGCCGCCTGCGGGCACACCGAGTACTGGGCTGTAGTCGGTCGCCGCCTCGCACCGCACGATCACCATCCCCTCATCCACCGTCATCCGCATCCACATGCCGTGCAGCGGCTCGCCCGCCTCGATAGAGCCGCGGTCATGGCTCGGTTCCGCATGCGTTTTGGTGTCGGTCAATTCCGCCTCGATGTCGTACAGCCCGTCCGCGCGCCGGTATCCGCGCACCATGATGGCACGCGTGTGCAGCAACTCGCGCTCGGCGGGCGGGCTCAGCGGCATCGACAACTCCTGTTGCAGTGCAGCAGCGGATAAGGCACCGCCGAAGATCAACCGCAAGACCCCACAGGTCCCCCAATGCCCATTTCCAGCTCGATCGATCGGCGTGGCGTCGCCACCATCACCATCGACAACACCGCCCGCCTCAACACGCTGAACCGACCACTGATGCGCGAGCTGATCGCGGCGGCCGACGCGCTGAGCCATCACTCCACCTTGCGGGCCCTTGTCGTGCGACGGGGCCGGCGACCGCGCCTTCATCGGCGGCGCCGACATCCGTGACATGGCGGCGCTTGACGCCACCTCCGCCGGCGAATTCATCTCGCTCGTCCATCAGACCTGCGATGTGATCCGGCGGTTGCCCGTTCCGGTGATCGCCTCCATCCAGGGGTATATCCTCGGCGCCGGGCTGGAGATTGCCGCCGCCTGCGATATGCGCATCGCTGCTGACAATGCCCGCTTCGGCATGCCGGAAGTGCGGGTCGGCATTCCTTCGGTGGTGGAAGCCGCCCTGCTGCCTCGCCTGATCGGCTGGGGCCGCACCCGCCGTCTTCTGCTCACCGGGGAAATCATCGACGCGCAGCGCGCCTTCGCCTGGGGCCTGATCGAGGAGGTCACCCCGCCACCCGGCTTGGACGACGCCATCGAACACTCGTTGGCGGCCATCCTCTCCGCCGGCCCGCAGGCGCTGCGTCTGCAAAAGGAGCTGATTGCCGCCTGGGAAGATTTGCCGGTCAGCACGGCCATTGCACGTGGCATCGACACTTTCGTGGCCGCCTGGAATACCGACGAGCCGACCCGGATGATGCAGGCGTTCCTGCAGCGCAAGCGCACTCCGCTCAGCGCTGCCCCAGGCGACGCAGCTCCACCACGTTCGAGCCCTCCGCCGGCTGGTTCAGCAGGCGGTTGATCGCCGCCGCCAGCTCCCGCAGCGTGAACGGCTTGCGCAGGATCGCATCCAGCACCGCGATGGTCGTTTCGTCGGTACTTTCCAGCTCGGCATAGCCGGTTGCCAGCAGCACCGGAGCTGAGACGCCCGCATCCCGCATCGCGTGTGCCAGCCGAAGCCCGTTCATGTCGGGCATGGCATAGTCGAGCACCAGCAGATCCGGCGCCGCACCCTGGATCAGCCGTAATGCCTCTGCCCCGCTGGCCGCCTCGACCACTATGCATCCCAGGTTGTGCAGCATGTCTGCCGTCACCTGCCGCACCTCTGGGTCATCGTCCACCAGCAGCACATGAATGGCGGGAGCCGATCGCGCCAGCTCGGCATCGCTCGGCACAAGCGCCCGTTTCGTGTCCTCGCCCACCCACGGCAGCAGCAACGATACTTCGGTCCCCTGGCCCGGCGTGCTTTGCAGGCGCAGCGTGCCGCCGGACTGCACAGCCAGACCGTAGGCCTGGCTCAGTCCCAACCCGGAGCAGCCGGGACCCTTTGTGGTGAAGAACGGATCAACCGCCCGACGCAGCACCTCTGGTGTCATGCCGATGCCGGTGTCGGTTACCGTGACGCACACATACCGCCCTGGCGCCAACCCATCCTCCGAGGCTGTGGTGAGCATCTCGTTCGACGTCCGGATCACCAGCTCCCCGCCGTCCGTCATCGCATCCCGCGCGTTCAGGCAGAGATTGAGCAGTGCCGCCTCCACTTGCCCGGGATCGGCAAGCGCCGGCCAAAGCTGCGCAGCCAGCTCGGTGCGGGTTCGCACTCGGCGCCCGATAGTGCTGGCGGCGAGGCTGAGCAACTCGTTGACGAGCTGGTTGAGATCGGCGGGTCGCGGTTCAAGCCGCTGGCGGCGCGAGAAGGCCAGCAGGCGCGAAGTGAGCTGCGCACCCCGCTGCACGGCGTCGGATGCCCGGTTCACCAGCGTGGTGATCCGCTCGCGGTCCGCGTTCCCCGCCGAAACACGATGCTGGATCAGTTCCAGGCTGCCCAGCACGGTCGCCAGGAGATTGTTGAAATCGTGGGCCACGCCGCCGGCGAGCTGACCGACCGCCTGCAACTTCTGCCCTTCCTGCAGCGCGACCTGGCTGCGTGCGCGCTCCGCGATCTCGACCTGCAACCGGTTGTTACTGTCGGACAATTCTCGCGTCCGCTCCGCCACGCGCGTTTCCAATGTCTCCGCATGCTGCTGGCGCTCCTGCTCCCGCGTTTCGAGCGTCTCGGCCATCGCGTCGAACGATTTTGCCAAAACGCCGAATTCACCGGCCTCGGCGAGATTGGCCCGCGCCGCAAGATCGCCCTGTGTCCAGCGTGCCGTTGCGGTCAGCAGTGATCCGATCGGCCGCAGAATGACATGTCGCGCGTACAGCGCTGCGGCTCCCGCAGCAAGGAGTGTCGAGAGGGCGATCAGCACGGCCTCGGGGATCGCCAGACGATCTATTTCGCTCAGCAAGTCGGAGGGGACCAGGGCCGCGACAATGGTAATGCCGGCCGGCGGCGGAGCATCGGGTACAGTATCCGGCGATGTATTGCCCGCCGCCGGGCCGGGCGAGGCGAGCAACTCCCATCGCGGGCCGGTTAACCAGTGCGCGCATTCCATCGGGGCCGGGCTTGCCAAGCCATTCGCCCGGATCTGGATATCGGGCGATCACCGTGCCGGTCCGGTCGAGTGCGGTTACGCGGCTGTGCCGGAACTCTCCGACGCGCCCCAGTTCGACCTGTTCCAGGTGGCGGCCCAGCCAGAGCAGGTTCAGGCCGGCGACAATCGTTCTAGGTTCCACGCTGCTCGCGGGGCCGCCGGCCGTGAAGCGCAGACCCAGCGGCAGAAATGGGACGGCGATGCCGGGCTGCGTCGCATACAATCCGGGGCTGAATCCCTCCGGCGCCACGCTGCCCATCCAGGGAGGCGCAGGCTTGTTGAGCAGCGCCGGCGTCGAGGCGCAGCCGATCCGACCGTTCGCGTCGGCAACAGCAAGGAATTGGTAGGCTGGCAGGTTCGCCACGAGTGTCGCCAGCCGGGCATTGCAGGCTGGCCCCATATCGAGGACTAATGAGGATTCGGCGGTGGCCAGCAAAAGTTGCCGCCCCCCTTCCAGGATGCTGTCGAGATCCGCGTTGGCCAGCTCCGCCTGGCGCATTGCCAAGGCTTCCACGTCGGTACTGCGCCGTTGACGCAGCACCATCTGGGTGTAGATCAGGGCGGCCATCATCGGCGCCATGCAGAACAGCATCAGCAGCGTCAGACGCGTGGTCAGCCGCATCGGGTCACTGGTCGTTATCTGCTCTGCTTTGCTGGACGTTCGACAGGCCAGAGAGCCATTCCAGTATCATGCCGCGCACTGGGCGGCAGGGCAGCATCCGGCGCTGGCCGCGGAGTCACAAGGCTGTGAACAGGGCTGGCAACGACGCTGTTCCTGGTCCGTTGCGGCTTGCAGTCAGGCGGGGCGGGGAGCGATGCGCTGGACGCCGCGAGGATCTTCCACGGGGTTGCCTGCTGGGCGGCCGAGCGGTGCGAGTCCTACTGTGCGCCAAGCATCCAGCGCCCAGTGAACGGTCGGGAACGCAATTTCCGCCCAGGGAATCTGGGCCCAGGAAAACAGAGCGACCTCCAGGCTCTCCACGCCCGGCGCAAAGCGCCGCGGCGCATCATCCGGCGAAAACCGGCCGCGGAACATGATCTGCACCTGACCGATCCGACTGACAGTGAACACGGCCAAAATGCCGTCGAGCGCGATATCAGCCTCCGCCTCTTCGCGAGCTTCCCGGATAGCGCCTTCCTCGAGCGTTTCCCCATGCTCCAGATAGCCGGCGGGTAGTGTCCAGAATCCTTTTCGCGGCTCGATCGCGCGGCGGCACATCAGGACGGCGCTATCGGCGATCACCACTGTCCCGACCACCACTTTCGGGTTCTCATAAGCAATATGGCCGCAGTCGGGGCAGATCAGCCGCTCCCGGTTGTCGCCTTCCGGAATGCGGCGGATGAATTCTGGCATAAAGGCCAGCGTGACGCGTCCCGCCCGGCGGATCAACCCTGAGGGTCAGACGGTCAGGTCCAGCAACGAACCACGTGGCAGCGTGCGGGATGGTGAAGATTCGCCGTCCGGCTGGCCAGTGCCGCCGCTTTGCGGCGCCGATTGCGTCGCGGTTGGCGCTTGGCCCGTGCGCCCGAACGGACGCAGCGCTTCGGCCGGCCGGACGTTGCCGAGACCTGGGACGGTGCTGAACGCGGACAGCGAACCCGGTGAGATCATGTCACCAGCCTGGCGCCCTAAGATTGATAATTCCTGAACGGGAACGCTGCTGCAGCCACGACAGGGCAGTCCTAGAGTGGTTTCACTCTCGGTGAAACCACTCTAGGTCATATTTCGCGAGCAATTTCATCAGCCTAAGATCGCTCCGCGATTCCAGTTCAGGCTGATATTGCTCTAGCGGTGCACTCCTTCAGCCGGTTGCGGTGCCGGTAACCGCCGCGGGTGGCGGCGGCCGAGCCGGTGCGCAAGCCGGTCGAGATACAGGTAGATCACCGGCGTCGTGTATAGCGTCAGGCATTGCGAAACCAGCAGTCCACCGACAATCGCGATACCCAGCGGCCGACGCAGTTCCGATCCCGCCCCGGAGCTCAGCGCCAGCGGCAGCCCGCCGAACAACGCGCACATGGTGGTCATCATGATCGGGCGGAAACGCAACAGGCAGGCTTCATGGATCGCGTCCAGCGGGCTTTTGCCTTCATCGCGTTCCGCCACCAGCGCGAAATCGATCATCATGATGGCGTTCTTCTTCACGATACCGATCAGCAGGATGATGCCGATCAGCGCCACCAGGCTTAGATCGTAGCCACAGATCATCAGCATCAGCAGTGCGCCGACGCCAGCGGAGGGCAGCGCGGACAAGATCGTAATGGGATGAATGAAGCTCTCGTAGAGCATTCCCAGAACGATATACACGACCAGGATCGCCGCGGCGACCAGCAGCGGCGTTGAAGACAGCGACGACTGGAATGCCTGCGCGGTGCCCTGGAACGAGCCCTGCAATGTCTGCGGCACACGAAGCTGCGTCTCGGCCTGGTAGATCGCATCCACCGCCTGGCCGATCGAGGTGCCCGGCGACAGGTTGAACGACAGCGTCACCGCCGGGAACACGCCCTGATGGTTGATCGTCAGCGGTTCCACCTGGTGGTTTCATGAGCAATGGCCGATAGCGGCACCTGGGCTCCGGAGGCGCTGGCAACATAGATGTGCGCCAGGGCCGACGGGTCCGCCTGGAACTGCGGCTGCACCTCCAGGATGACTTTGTGCTGCGATGTGTCGGTATAGACTGTCGTCACCTGTTCCTGGCCGAACGCATCGTCCAGCGTCTGGTCGATCAGCCCGAGCGAAAGGCCCAGGCGGGACGCCGCATCGCGATCGACCGCCACGGCGATATGCGGCGAGGCGATCTGCTGGTCGGAGGCAACGTCTGTAAGCTGCTTCGTCGCCTGCATCTTCCGCAGCAGGATCGGCGCCCAGTGGTTGAGTTCCGCGGCATTGGTGTCGGTGAGCGTGTACTGATACTGGGCCTGCTCCAGCCGGCCGCCGACCGTCACGTCCTGGCCGGGCTGCATGTAGAATTTAACGCCTTCGACCTGCGCGACTTTCGGCCGCAACCGGGCCATCACCTTTTCCACCGAATCGCGCTGGCCGAACGGCTTGAGCTGGATGAACATCCGCGCGGTGTTCTCGCTGGCGTTGCCGCCGGTCGCGCCGGCAAACCCGACCACGGCCTGCACCGCCGGGTCCTTCCTGATGATGGACGCGAGCTGCTGCTCCATCGCGGCCATCGCGGCAAACGACGTGTCCTGCCGCGCCTGGGCCTGCCCGAAAATGAATCCGGTGTCCTGCTCGGGGATGAAGCCTTTGGGGATCTGGATATACAGATACCCGGTCAGCACGATCAGCCCGAGCGTCGCCGCCAGCATCAGCGGCTGGTGCCGGAACACCCATTTCAGCCCGCGATCATAGCCGCGGATCATCGAGTTGAAGAATCCTTCGGCTACGCGGTTGAAGCGATTCTTCGGCTGATCCGATTCGCGCGAGAGGAACCGCGAGCACATCATCGGCGTCAGCGTCAGCG
Organism: uncultured Pseudomonadota bacterium; assembly: GCA_963810715.1. GTDB lineage: Bacteria > Pseudomonadota > Alphaproteobacteria > Acetobacterales > Acetobacteraceae > DATDIC01. The sequence goes on from CAWEOZ010000015.1 coordinate 22,752, forward strand.
AAATGAACGCGGACGCCACCACGGCGATGCTGACGGTGACGGCGAATTCCCGGAACAGCCGGCCGATGATGCCGGACATGAACAGCAGCGGGATGAACACCGCGATCAGCGAGAAGGTGATGGAAACGATGGTGAAGCCGATCTGCCCGGCGCCCTTCAGCGCCGCCTGGAACGGCGGTCTCGCCTTCCTCGATGTAGCGGACGATATTCTCGATCATCACGATCGCGTCGTCCACGACGAAGCCGACCGCGATGGTGAGCGCCATCAGCGACAGATTGTCCAGGCTGTAGCCGAGCATGTACATGATGCCCGTGGTCATCACCAGCGCCAGCGGCACCGTCACGCTGGGAATGATGGTGGCCCACACCTTGCGCAGGAACAGGAAGATCACCAGCACCACCAGTGCGACGGTGATCGCCAGCGTGCGCTCCACGTCGCCGACCGAGGCGCGGATCGTCAGCGACCGGTCCGATACCATGTCCACATGGACCGAAGGCGGAATCGACGCTTCAAGCTGTGGCATCAGCGCCTTGATCTCGTCCACCACCTGGATGGTGTTGGCGCCCGGCTCGCGCTCGATCAGCAGCAGCTCGGCTCGATGCTGGTCGAACCAGGCGCCGGTGCGCGCATATTGCGATGAGCTGATGACGTTGCCGATGTCCTGCACCTGCACCGGCGCGCCGTTACGGTAGGCTACGATGATGTGGCGGAAGGCATTGGCGTTGAACAACTGGTCGTTGGTATCGATGGCGAATTCCTGCGTCTTGCCTTCCAGATTGCCCTTCGGCTGGTCCGTGGTCGCGTTGACCAGCGCCGTACGCACATCCTCCAGCCCGATGCCGCGCGACGCCAGCGCATCCGGATTGACCTGCACGTGCGTCGCCGGCGTCTGCTGGCCGGCGATCAGCACCTGTGACACGCCGCTTACGCGCGACAGCGATTCGGCCAGCACGTTATAGGCGTACTGGTCGATGTCCTGGATCGGCATCGCGTCCGACCAGACACCATAGATCAGCACGGGCCGGTCGGCCGGATTGGTTTTCTTGTATGTGGGCGGGCTTGGCAGGTCTTTCGGCAACAGACCGCTGGCGGCGTTGATCGCTGCCTGCACGTCGCCGGCCGCGCCATCGATGTTACGGTCGAGATCGAACTGCAATGTGATGGTGGTGGTGCCGAGCCCGCTGGTCGAGGTCATCTGCGCCAGGCCGGGAATCGATGCGAATTGCTGCTCCAGCGGGGTCGCCACCGATGAGGCCATGGTGTCCGGATTCGCACCCGGCAACTGAGCCGTTACCGAGATGGTCGGGAAATCGACATTCGGCAGCGCCGAGACCGGCAGCAGCATGAAACTGGCGATGCCGAATACGAACAGGCCCGCCATCAGCAGGGCGGTTGCGATGGGCCGCCGGATGAAGGTTTCGGAGATATTCATGCCGGTCAGCTCGCCTGCGCCGCTGGCGTGGTGTCGATTTTCACGCGTGTGCTGTTGGTCAGCCGGGTACTGGCCGCCGACCACCACCTTTTCGCCCGCGTTCAAGCCTTTGGCGATCACCGCGATACCATCTTGCCGCGCAGCTACCGTCACGGTACGTCGATCCACGGTGCTATCCGGCTTGATGACATAGACATAGAAGCCGCTGGCACCCGTCATGACCGTGGCAACCGGCACGGTAACGGCATTGGGCCGGGTGCCGAGGATCAGCCGCACGGTGACGAACTCGCCGGGCCAGAGCTGCTCGTCAGCGTTGGCGAACGTGCCTTCCAGCGCGATCGTGCCGGTGGTCGTATCCACGTGGTTGTCGATGAAGCTGAGCTGGCCGGTGGCGAGCAGCTTCTGCGAGCTGCCGTCATAGGCTTGCACTGCCAGCGGCGCCTTGGCCTGTGCGGTGCGGATCTGTTCGACGAGATCTTGCGGCAGAGTAAAATTGACGTAGATCGGCTTGATCTGCGTGATGCTGACCAGCGTGGTGCCAGACGCGGCCTGAACAAAATTTCCCTGATCGACCATGAGCTGGCCGGTGCGTCCGCTGATCGGCGCGCGAACCGCGGCATATTGCAGGTTGAGCTGCGCGGCCTCGATTGCTGCGGCGTCGGCCTTGATCGCGCCCTGGAGCTGACCGACCGTCGCCTTCTGATCGTCGTAGCTCTGGCGCGTCTGATAGCCGCTGCCGACCAGCTTGCCGAAGCGGTCGAGGTCGAGCTGGGCGCCCTGAAGCTGCGCCTGGTCCTTCTCCTGGTTGGCCTGCGCCTGATCGAGCGCGGCCTGGAACGGACGAGGATCGATTAGGAAGAGAGGATCGCCCTCTTTCACCTCCTGTCCTTGCGTGAAGAAGACCTTCATCACCTGCCCGTCCACCCGCGTTTTCACATTCACCGTATTGATGGCCGTCACGGTGCCGAGCCCCTGGGCGAAAATCGGCACGTTCTGCGCGGTGGCGGAGCCGGCGGTGACGGGCACTGCCGGAGGAGGTGAAGCGGGTGCGGCGCCCTCGGCTGGCTGACGACTGGTCAGCATCCATCCGCCGACTGCAGCAGCAACCAGCACCACGGCGAGCACCGATAATCGCAACTTATTCATGCGCTGGTTTCCTGTGGATCCGCGACCCTGTTGTGCACTGCAAGATAGGAGCGCTCTGTAACAGGCAAGCGACAACGTGTTACCCGCAATGACGGATTCCGCCCCGCGTCGCAGAGTTGACCGCGGTCAACACGCGGTTGTCAGCCGACCAGCACAGCCTTGCCGATGACGGCCCGGTCCATCACCGCCTGTATGGCGTCGGCGGCCCGCTCCAGCGGAAACCGGTGGGAAATGCGCGGCCGGATCTTTCCCTCGGCCGCCAGCGCGAGAATCGCCCGCGTGTTGGACATGAACAGGTCCGGCTGGTTCGCCTGAAAGCCGCCCATATACACGCCGATCGCCTCGATTGCCTTGATCAGCAGGTAGTTGCTGCGGATGGTGGCGGGCCCACCGCCCAGGAAGCCCAGGATCAGCAGGCGGCCTCCATAAGCCAGGCAGCGCAGCAATTCCTCCGTCACAGTCGCGCCGATCGGGTCATAGACGATATCCACGCCGCGGCCCGAGGTGAGTTCCTTGACCCGATCGACAAACCCCGCGCGGTAGTCCAGCGCGTGCTCCGCGCCTTCCTCCAGGCAGGCGGCCCGCTTGGCCTCGCTGCTGGCGGTCGCGATCACCCGCGCGCCGGACAGTCGGGCGATCTGGATGGCGGCAATGCCGATGCCGCCGGCTGCGCCATGCACCAGCACCCATTCCCCGGCGCGCAACCGCCCGCGCTGCAGCAATGCATGATAGGCGGTGCCATGACCGGAGCGCAGCACGGCGGCCGAATCCATGCCCAGCCCGGGCGGTATCGGATCGCATGCCTCTTCCCGGGCTATTGCCAGAGTCGCGAAGGCGCCGGTGCGATGCCGGCTCATGACCATGTCGCCAGGCTTGAATCGGGTCACGCCGGGTCCGACCGCAACCACCTCGCCCGCTGCCTCGCTGCCGGGAATGAAGGGCGGTTCGGGGCGGACCTGATATGTCCCGGCGAGTTGCAGGACATCTACGTACTGCACGCCACGAGCGGCGATCCGAACCAGTATCTCGCCGGAACCGGGTGGAGGCGGGTCCGGAAGGTTCCGGAGCGCCAACACCTCGGGACCGCCAAATGCCTGGCAGACAACCGCTTTCATGCCATCCACTCCCATGAACCGGATTTCAGTCCGCACCGCATTTGCGGTTTGCGACAAGGAGCGCAATGATCTTCTTGCGCGCAAGCCGCGCGGGCGGGTGACAGCGGGGGGTGATGATGCGTCCGGCACTGGAGACGCTGCGGGAAGTTCCGATCTTCGAGGAGTTGAACGACAGGCTGCTCGAGCAGATCAGGCTGATAAGCGACGTGCTCACGGCCACGCATGGCGACCGGCTCTGCTGCCAGGGCGAAATACCCGACACGTTGTATTACCTGCTGAACGGTCAGGTTGCGCTCAGCACCACCGCTCCGGACGGGTCGACCGCGGTCGTGGAGGTGTTGCAGCCGGGACAGGATTTCGTGCTGGCTTCGGTGATGTCGTCGCTGCCATACCTGCAATCGGCCCATGTGGTGCAGCGGGCGCGCTTGCTGGCTATCAAGGCCGCGCCGCTCCGGGCCCTCGTGGAGCGCGAACCGGACCTGGCGCTGGCGCTGCTGCGGTCCATGTCGGTGGATTTCCGCAACCTGGTGCGCCAGATCCGCGATCTGAAGGTGCGCACCACGGCCCAGCGCCTGGGGGCCTATTTGCTCGCCTTGGTGCCCGACCTGAAGGGCCCGGAAGCCGAATTCCGGCTGCCGTTCGAGAAGGGATTGCTCGCGGCCAGGCTGGGCTGTCGGCAGGAAAATCTCTCCCGCGCCTTCGCGACGCTGCGGGAACTGGGGGTGGAAACGCATGGCGCGCGCGTGCGGCTGCGCGACATCCCGCGGCTGACCGCCTACGCCATGCCGGACTACCTGAACGACGCCGAACTGGCGAAATCGGCCGCCGACGACGACGGACGAACCGTTCAGCGTCCCAGCGTCGGCATGACATATTCGGCTCCGCGCCGGTCGCCGCCCGGCCAGCGCTGCGTGATCGCCTTGTAGCGGGTGTAGAACCGCACGCCTTCCGGGCCATACACATGGTGGTCGCCGAACAGCGACTGCTTCCAGCCGCCGAAGCTATGGAATGCCATCGGCACAGGGATCGGCACGTTCACGCCGACCATGCCGATCTGGATCGCATTCGCGAAGTCGCGCGCCGCGCCGCCATCCGCCGGTGTAGATGGCGACGCCGTTGCCGTATGGATGTCCGTTCACCATCCGCACCGCGCCGGCCAGATCGGGCGTGCGCACCACGCCGAGCACCGGGCCGAAAATCTCCTCCTGGTAGATGCGCATGTCGGTTTGCACGCGATCGAACAGGGAGCCGCCGAGGAAAAACCCGTTCTCGTAGCCCTGCAGCTTCAGATCGCGGCCATCGACGACCAGCTCGGCGCCTTCCTTCACGCCGGTATCGATATAGCCCGTTACCTTGTCGCGGTGCTGGCGCGTGACCAGCGGACCCATTTCGGCGTCCGGGTCGGTGCCCGGTCCGATCTTCAGGGCGCGCACACGGGGTTCCAGCTTTTCGACCAGCCGGTCGCCGACGCTGCCCACGGCGACCGCGACGGACACCGCCATGCAGCGTTCACCCGCGGCGCCGTACGCCGACCCCATCAAGGCGTCGACCGCATCGTCCAGGTCGGCGTCCGGCATGACCACCAGGTGGTTCTTCGCCCCGCCCAGCGCCTGCACGCGCTTGCCGTGCGCGGTGCCGCCCCGGTAGATCGTTTCGGCGATGGCGGTCGAGCCGACGAAGCTGACCGCCGCAGATGCCGGGATGCGCCAGGATGGCTTCCACCGCCTCGCGGGCGCCCTGCACGACGCTGAACACGCCTTCCGGAATGCCGGCCTCGGCCAGCAGCTCGGCCAGCAGCAGGCTGGCGGAGGGGTCCTTCTCCGACGGTTTCAGGATGAAGCAGTTGCCGCAGGCCAGCGCCACGGGAATCATCCATAGCGGCACCATCAGCGGGAAGTTGAACGGGGTGATGCCGGCCACCACGCCGAGCGGCTGGCGGATGGACCAGGCGTCGATGCCGGTGCCCACCGCTTCGGTGAATTCGCCCTTCAGCAGATGCGGGATGCCGCAGGCGAACTCCACCACCTCCAGCCCGCGCTGCACCTCACCGTCGGCGTCGGACAGCACCTTGCCGTGTTCGGCGGTGATGGCGGCGGACAGTTTCTTGCGGTCGCGCTCCAGCAGTTCCTTCAGGCGGAACATGGTGCGGGCGCGGCGCAGCGGCGGGGTGGCGGCCCAGGCGGGCCACGCCCTGGCGGCGGCCTGGACGGCACGATCGACCTCCTCGGCGCCGGCCAGAGCGACCTTTGCGGTAACTTCGCCGGAGGCCGGGTTGAAGACGTCGGCGTGCCGACGGCCGCTCGCCGGCTACCATCCGCCCGCCGATGAAATGACCGATTTCGCGCATGGCCGCTCCTGCATTGCTGCCGTCGCGAGTCTAGAGCATCATTGCTCCGGGATGAAGCTCATGCTCCAGGATTCTCGTTTGAGAGCGCGATTTACGCTTTCTGGCCAATTCCGCCTCAGGTGATCAGCTGCGCAGGTCCGGCGGGGCGTCATCGGCCTTGCTCCGGCGGTCGCGCTGAGCCAAACCGACGTGTGGCGGCAGGGTGCCATGCGCGCACGTGACCTGGGGCTGGCATGCGGCTCGCTGCCGCCCGGCCAGCGGAACAGCATCGCCGACGTGCCCGGCGTGCTGGTCGGCCACGCGACGCTGATCGATGGCGATGTCTGCACCGGCGTCACCGCCGTGTTGCCGCACGACGGCGATCTGTTCCAGGACCGGCCGCTGGCGGCCGTGCAGGTGCTCAACGGGTTCGGCAAGAGCGTGGGGCTGGTGCAGGTGGCCGAGCTGGGCACGCTGGAGACCCCGGTTTTGCTGACCAACACATTCGCCGTCGGTACCTGCGCCAATGCGCTGATCCGGCGAGCGGTGCGCGACAACCCGGAAATCGGGCGGCAGACCTCCACGGTGAACGCGGTCGTGCTGGAGTGTAATGATGGCTACCTGAACGATATCCAGGCGATGGCGGTCACCGAGGCGGATGCCGAGGCGGCCATCGCCTCGGCCGCGGAGGAGTTCGCGGCGGGGGCGGTGGGGGCCGGCGCCGGCATGAGCTGCTTCGGGCTGAAGGGCGGGATCGGGTCGGCGTCTCGCCGTATAAAGCTGGACGGTGAAGCCTATCATCTGGGGGTGCTGGTGCTGGCCAATTTCGGCCGCGCCGGGGAGCTGCGGTTGCCGGACGGGCGGCGGATCGGCGCCGGAGGCCGGCGACGTCGCGGAGGCCGGGTCCTGCATCGTGCTGATCGGCACCGATATTCCGCTGGAATGCCGTCAGCTCGGACGGGTGGCGCGGCGGGCCGGCGTTGGTCTGGCGTGGTGCGGTGCGTTCTGGGGCAACGGCAGCGGAGACATCGCGCTGGCCTTCACCACCGCCAACCGGGTGCCGCACGAGGCGGATCAGGATTTCCTGGACCGCCGTGCAGTGTCGGAGGCGCGCATCGACCGGCTGTTTCAGGCGGCGGCGGAGGCGACGCAGGAAGCGGTGCTGGATGCGCTGGCCGCGGCGGAGACGACGGTGGGGCGGCACGGGCACCGGCGGACTGGGCTGGCGGAGGTTCTGGCCCGCGTGACGCCGCCGAAGTAAGCTAATAATCGCAAACGAGCTTGCGTGCCGGCCCGCTTCTGGCAGGCTGCCGCCGAACCGGAAACAGGAATCCGGCAGAGACATGCTGCTGCTGCGCACACGACGGCCTGGCGCGTCATCCGCATTGCTGCGATGGCGACGGCCAGTGCTGCTGCTGGCCGCGATCTGCGCGGCAATCGTGCTTTATTGGGAAACGACCAGTTTCGTTGCCTACACCGGCGATGCCTACGTAACGTCCGATCTGGTCGCGGTGGCGCCGCAAGTCACCGGCCGGATCGTCGCTGTGCATGTCCGCGACAACCAACCGATCCGTCGTGGCGACAAGCTGGTGACGATCGACCGTGTGCCGTTCGAGCTTGCGGTTGCAGCCCGGCGAGCGGGGCAGGGCCATGACCAACGCGAAGACGTCGGCAGATCGCGATGCCGCCGCCACGGCCCAGGGCGAGCAGTCTGCCGCACTTGCCACCTTGCAGTTCGCCCAGAACTCCCGCCGTCGCATCGCTGATCTCGCGGCCAGCGATGACGCCAGCCGCCAGGCCCTGGATGCGGCGAACGAGGCCTTGAAGCGGGCCCAGGCCAATGCCGACTCCGCGACGTCTGCCGTTGCACGAGCGCAGCAGATCGTCACGATGGACGAGAGCGCCACTGCGCAGGCGAACGCGGAACTCGCGCTGGCGGAATGGCGGCTGTCGCGAACCGATCTGCTCGCCCCCACGGACGGCATCATCAACCATCTGACTGTTCGCGTCGGCGACACGGCGCGCCAGGACGTGGCGCTGATCGGCATCATCGATGCAGGAGCGTGGCGGATCATTGCCAACTACAAGCAGGATTATCTGCGCGCTTTTCATCCGGGAAGTACGGGATGGGTGTGGCTTGATAGTGATCCGTGGCACTGGCACAGGGCGGTCATCGAAGGCGTCGCGCCAGGAATCAGCCGCGATCAGACCCCGCCCGGCCTGCTGCCCTATGTTGCGCCGACCACCGATTGGATCCGTTTGCAACGGCGCTTCCCGGTCACGCTGACGCTTGTCGATCGTCCGCCCGCCGGGCAGCTGTTCATGGGCGCGGATGCGCGCGTGGTGATCTTTCCATGATCGCGCAAGGCCTGCCGGGTGCCGTATTCGCCGACCTGGCGGAACTGCGTTTGTCGGGACCGCGGGCGCGCGTGGCCACAGTCGCCGCTTTGTCGGTCGGATTGGGAACGGTCCTGGCGATATGGTTGCGTTTGGACGCACCATATTGGGCTGCCTTGAGCGCATTCGTCTGCACACAGGCAACCAGGCCGGCTTCTCTCACGAAGGCGGCTGAGCGGGTTGCCGGGACCTTGCTGAGCGCGGGCACGGTGTTTCTTTTGACTCCGTGGCTGGCGCAATACCCGTTATCCACGCTGCCGGCTCTGTTCGTCGCCAGTACGCTTGGCATCCTCGGGGCGTCTTTGACGCGCCACAGCTACGCCTGGCTGCTGGGCGGGATAACCGCGAATATGGTGATCATGGGAGTGATCGCCGATCCAACGCAGGGAGACGTCATCGTCCTGACGCGCTGCGTCGAAATCATTCTTGGATCGGCGGCCGCCTTGTGCGTTGCGCTGCTGCTCGCTCCGCCCGGCCCGGCGGCGGAGGTACCGGCGGCACCTGGTTTTTCGACAATGTTCGGGCCAAATCGCCATGTACTGGGTTACGCATTGCGGACGGGAATTGCCGTCATGCTGGTGCCGATGGTCTGGGACTGGTTCGGGATTCCAGGACTGAGTCAGATGGGGATCTCGGTGGCAGCGGTGATGGCTGTCCCCGGTCTCGCCGCCAACCCGGAGCAGGCTGAGACCTTGATGCGGCAGCGGGCGCTGCATCGCATTGCCGGCTGCGTGCTCGGCGGGGTCGCCGGGCTGGCAATCCTCGCGCTCGGACTCGACGCGCTGCTGCCCTGGCTGGCGGCTCGTGATCGCCGGCGTGTGGATCGGCGCATATCAACAAAGCAGCACGCGACAGGTCGGCTATGTCGGCCAGCAGGCGACATTCGCGTTCATCCTGACGCTGGTGCAGGGCTGGGGACCGCCGTTGAGCCTGGCACCCGGCGTGGAGCGGCTGGTCGGCATTCTGCTGGGCGTGAGCCTGTTGCTGGTCGTTTCCGTCGGGTGGCCGGCTCCTCGGCCGATGCCGAGCCGGTGAACGGGTTCGCAGCCCAGCCGAGCGCGGTGACAGCTTGCTTCAGGAGGCAGTGGTCCGTTAATTGCCCGTGCCGCGGCGGAGTGCGGTGTCGCAGCCAGCAGGAGATACGAGCATGGGCTACAGGGTCGCTGTCGTCGGCGCCACCGGAGCGGTGGGTCGCGAGATGCTGAAAACCCTGGCCGAGCGCCGCTTTCCCGCCGATGAGGTGGCCGCGGTTGCGTCTGGCCGATCGACCGGGCACGAGGTTTCGTTCGGCGACAAGCAGGTGCTCAAGGTCAAGAACCTGGAGACGTTTGATTTTCGCGGCTGGGATATCGGGCTGTTCAGCCCCGGCGCAGTCGGTATCCGCCGTGCATGCGCCGCGCGCTGCCGCGGCGGGCTGCGTGGTAATCGACAATACCAGCCATTTCCGCATGGAGCCGGACGTGCCGCTGGTGGTGCCGGAGGTGAACCCGCAGGCGCTGGCGAAGTTCGCCCGGCGCAACATCATCGCCAACCCGAATTGCAGCACCATCCAGATGGTGGTTGCGCTGAAGCCGCTGCACGACCGCTGGCGGATCAGGCGCGTGGTGGTCTCCACCTACCAGTCAGTCTCGGGCGCCGGGAAGGAAGGGATGGACGAGCTGTTTTCGCACAGCAAGGCGGTGTTCGTGCACGACCCGATGTCGCCGGAACAGTTCACCAAGGAGATTGCGTTCAACTGCATCCCGCATATCGACAAGTTCATGGAGGATGGCTCGACCAAGGAGGAATGGAAGATGGCGGTCGAGACCCGGAAAATCCTCGATCCCGATATTCCAGTGCATGCTACGTGCGTGCGCGTGCCGGTGTTCATCGGCCATGGCGAGGCAGTGAACGTGCAGTTCGAGCATCCGGTGACGGCCTCGGAAGCGCGGGCCGCGCTGCGCGATGCGCCGGGTGTTGCGGTGGTCGATCAGCGCGAGGACGGCGGCTACATCACTCCGATGGAAAGCGCCGGGGAGGATGCGGTGTATGTCAGCCGCATCCGCAAGGACCCGACGGTGGAGCATGGGCTGTCGTTCTGGTGCGTGTCCGACAATCTGCGCAAGGGCGCCGCGCTAAATGCGGTGCAGATCGCGGAGACGCTGGTCGCGCAGGGGCTGCTGACGAAGCGGGTGGCCGCGTAGGTTCCCTGAGTGAGTGGGATGGGAGCCAGGCGCAAATTGCCAAGACGTTCCTTGAGTTCGTCTTGACCGGAGGCCCTGGCAACCAGATCATGTGACACGGTGGTTGGAGTCAAAACCCGGCAGCCCGAAGGCATGCCGGGTTGGGCAGGAACAAGGGATCGTCACCAGGTCTGTGCTTTCTTTGCCGATTTCTTGTCGCCGCCGTCGTCGTTATCGATCTTCTGCCCGGCCGGTGCGACGAGGTACCATTTGCCACCGAAATGATCAATGCCCTGACCAGCCGTAGCCCCCACCGCGTTATCGCCGGCGAAATAATAGAGCGGCATGCCCGCGTAAGTTACCTGCATGCTGCCATTGCGTGGAATCGTGCCGAGCAGGTTCTTCTTGATGCCGGAGCCGGCAAGGGGGGCGCCGGACGTCATCACCGGCGGCCATGCCGAAGCGCAGGCGTCTTGGCAACTGCTCATTTTCTTGCTGTCTGCGGTGAACATATAAACGGAATGCCCATCCTGGTCGGAGAGGTAGGTTCCGTAGGAACTGCTGCTGTGGGTGACGAGCTTCTCCTGCTCAGCAAGTGCTGCCGTGGTGGCAGCAAGCAGCAAGATGAGGCTCAGGGACGCGGTGGTTGCGACTTTGCCAGCCATGACGTGCCTTCTCCTTTACGGTTCTTCAGACCGGGTGGAGCGCATGCGGCGCGCTCCACCATCAAGAGGAAGAACACCTTTACCCACCAGGTTATTCCCGAGTTGGGTCGGATCAGGTCAATTCGAGCATGGGGCGGATTGCTGCGATGATACGGTCGAGTTCTGCCGCTCTCATCCAGCCCACGAGTACATCAAGCGTATCCGTCGGACGCCCAAAGCGCGAGGCGGACCTCATCCCGCCGCGCGATCGTAAGCGGCTGGTCATGGTCCGGCCAAGCGGTGGAGCAGACCCCGAAGAGATGACGGGACATGCCGGACGAACTGCTCCGAGCCGCATAAAGGAGCTGGGTGACGGGGCGATTATCGACGACGAGGAGCCGCGCCCCGTGAAAGTCCAGGTTGAAAGAACGGAGATCCGGGATGTTGAGCCTGCGCCCAAGCACATCACTGAACCACGCCTCGATCAGCGGTGCCGCACTTGCCGGCACAATACCGAGGCCTCGCGAGTAGCGGGCAAAGACGGTATGGTACTCCGCGACTTCATTAATCAGATGCATGGCCGGACCTGGTCGCGGCGCAAGGACAGACTGGACGCCGAAGCCGCCAGCGAGACCGGCGATGGCCGCCGAGGCGGCGATCGCCATCCCCAACTGGCGCCTTCCGCGCAGCTTTCGGCGCGCGCCTGGGTCGGCGATGAACCCTACAAGCCGCGGCGGTACCTGCTCCCATTCCGTTCCGGAGAAGGCTGCGCGGACGAGGATCGCAGAGCGGCGCAGTAGCCGCACCTTTTCCTGGGCCGCCGGGTCCATCGCAATGAGGCGTGCGACATCACGCGCAGCGGTGGGGTCGAGTTCGCCATCCACGAATGCGACCAATGTTCCCTCATCCAGAGATCGCTCTAGCTTCGCCACTTCTCCGTCATCCGTACGACGTTGTTGGATTCGGCGTGGTTTGCCTCGCCAAGCGCATTCATCAGCGTGAGGCGCGCCCGGGCGAGCCGGCTCATGACAGTTCCGATCGGGATGCCGACGATATCAGCGGCCTCGCGATACGTAAGCCCCTCGACGGTGACCAGCATAAGCAGGACACGCTGCTCGGCTGGCAATTCCAGCACCTTCTCAGCGACGTCTGCCAGCATTAGCCGGTCTTCGGCCTGAGGTCCTGCGGCACTGCTGTCCTGTCGGGCGAGCTCTGCTCGGTAACGCGCGCCAACGGCGCGGGAGCGCATCCGGTTGAGCCAGATCGTCTGTGTGATGCGGAACATCCAGCTATCGAGCCGGGTGTCGGGTTGCCACTGGCTGACACGGGCAAGCGCGCGCTCGCAGGCCGCCTGTGCCAGGTCTTCGGCCTCGTCGCGCGAACGGGCGAGCGCCATTGCAAACCGCAACAGGCGCGGCAGCAGAGCAATAAGCTCCCGCCGGAATTCGCTCTCCACGGTTTCCTCGGCAGTGGGTCTACCGTGGAGACAAACACCCGAACACCAGTTTTATTCCCGGCTGCGGCCGATCGGCGCTGCCCGACCCACGTCCAGCAGCGACTTATCGCAGGATCATCTCCAGTGGCACACGCGACAACGGTTCAGGTGCGCCATCCGTCACTATGCATGTGCGCCCGAGCGTCATCGC
>CAWEOZ010000016.1:0-16294 GCA_963810715.1 uncultured Pseudomonadota bacterium
GGCAACCTCATCAAGCGCTCGATCCGCGATCTCTACACCCGCGACCTCGACGAAGTGATCGTCGACGGCGACGAGGGCTATCACACGGCCAAAGCCTTCATGCGGATGCTGATGCCGAGCCACGCCAAGCGCGTGAAGCCCATCGAACGGGACCCGAGCGTGCCGCTCTTCCACCGCTATCAGGTCGATAGCGAGATCGACGCCATTCACTCGCCGGTCGTGCAGCTGCGGTCGGGCGGCTATATCGTGATCAGATCCCACTGAGGCGCTGGTGGTGATCGACGTCAATTCGGGGCGCTCGACCAAGGAGCGCAACATCGAGGAGACGGCGCTCAAGACCAATCTCGAGGCGGCCGAGGAAGTCGCCCGGCAATTGCGGCCGCGCGACCTCGCCGGCCTTATCGTCATCGACTTTATCGACATGGAGGAACACCGTAACCAGGGGGCGGTCGAGCGCAAGCTCAAGGAGGCGATGCGCCATGACCGCGCGCGGATCCAGCTCGGGCGCATCAGCCCCTTCGGGCTTCTCGAGCTGTCGCGCAGCGGCTGCGCCCGTCGCTCCTCGAAGCGTCGACGCAGCCTTGCCCCCATTGCAACGGCACCGGTCATATCCGCTCGACCGAATCGACCGCGCTGCATGTGCTGCGCGCCATCGAAGAGGAGGGCACGCGCCGGCGCTCGGCTGAAATCAGCGTCGCGGTGCCAACCGGCGTCGCCCTCTACATTCTCAACCAGAAGCGCGAAGCCCTGCTCCACGCCGAACAGCGCTACGGTTTCCGCGTCGCGATCGGCAGTGACGACAGCTTGGTACCGCCCGATTTCCGGCTGGAACGGCTGCGCGCCCTGACGCCGTCCGAACTCGCAGCGCTGCCGTCGCCCGGGGCTTTGGTGCCGCCCCCTGAGGAGGAAGAAGAGGACGAGGACGACGTCGCCGCGGGCGAGGAAGCGCCGGAAGCTGCGGTCGAGACGCGCGAGGCGCGGGGCGAGCAGGCCGAGGGCGAGGGCGAGGAGGGCCAGGGCCGCCGCCGCCGCCGCCGCCGCCGCCGCGGTCGCCGCGGCGAGGAGGGCCGTGACGGCGTCGCGGCGCCGGCCCCAGCGGCGGAGACGGCGCCGCCATCCCTCGGCGAAGACCAGGGCGAGCCGGCGGAAGCGCCGATCGAGGCGGCGCGGCCGACGGCCGAGGCCGCCCGGGCAAGTCCGCGGCAGATCAGGGTGGCAACCGCAAACGCCGGCGCCGCGGCCGGCGGGGCGGGCGGCGGCGGCGGCGCGAGATGGACCGGAAGGCGGCGAGCAGCACGTCGCGTCCACCGAGGCGCGGCCTCAATCCGAGCCGGTCGAATATGTGCCGCAGGACGCGCTGGCGGAGGACATGGCCGAGGACGCGGACGAGGTCGCGGAGGCAGCGGCGGCCGAGGGAGCGCCCGCGGTGTCGAGTGGCGCCGACAGCGTGCCGGTCACCGAAGAGGGCGACCACCCGCCGGCACCCGCTTTCGCCCCCTCAGCGCAACCGCCTGCGGCCGACCCCGAGCGGCGCTCGCGGGGAGCGGCGGCGGCCGAAGTCCCGACCCATGAGGTCACCGGCACCCCGCCCAACCCCAAGCGTGGCTGGTGGCGGCGCGTGATCGACAGCTGAAATCGTCCCCTCTCCCCTCGCCGGGAGAGGGGACTTCCGCCGCGGCTGATTCAGCGCCGCCAGGCCTTGAGGCGCCGCACCGCTTCGGCGATGGTCTCGCGGCTGCCGGCGAAGGACAGCCGCAGCGTTTTCTGGCCGCGCGTCCGATCGAAATCGACACCGGGGGTGGCGGCGACGCCGATCTCGCGCAACATGCGGGCACAGAAGGCGGGGCTGTCCTCGGTCAGATGTGCGACATCGGCATAGAGATAGAAGGCGCCGTCGGCCGGGGCGAAGCCGGCGAAAGCCGCCTTGGGAAGCTCCTCGAGGAGCAGCGCGCGATTGTCGGCATAGCGGGTGACGTTGCGGTCGAGCTCGTCGCGGCAGGCGAAGGCGGCGAGCGCAGCGTGCTGCGACAGCGCCGGCGGCGAAATGAAGAGGTTCTGCGCCAGGCATTCGACGGCCCGGAGCATGTCGGCGGGCACCACCATCCAACCGAGCCGCCAACCCGTCATCGAGAAATATTTGGAGAAGCTGTTGACGACGATCGCGTCGGCGCTGCTGGCCAGCGCGGAGGCGGCCGTCATCCCAAAGGTGATGCCGTGATAGATCTCGTCGGAGACGAGACGGAGCCCCATATCGCGGCAATGGCACGCGATCCGCGCGAGCTCCTCGGGCGGCAGCATCGTTCCGGTCGGATTGGCGGGGCTCGCGATGACGACGCCCGCGAGCGTACCCTCCGCCCGGGCCAGGAGATCGAGGGTCATCTGGTAGCGCTCGGCGGGCCCGGCCGGCAATTCCACCGGCACGAGGTCGAGCGCGCTCAGGATGTTGCGATAGGCGGGATAGGAGGGCGCGGCGAGCGCGACGCGGTCGCCGGGCTCGAAAGCGGCAAGGAAGGCGAGGATGAAAGCGCCCGAGGAACCGGTGGTGACGACGATGCGCGCGGGATCAACGGCGAGGCCGTGGCGCTCCCGGTAATCGGCGGCGATCGCCTCGCGCAGCGCCGGCAGGCCGAGCGCGTCGGTATAGCCCAGCGTCTCGCGCGCGAGCGCCGCCTGCGCTGCGACGAGCACGCGCGCCGGCGCCGGCGTCGAGGGCTGGCCGATCTCGAGATGGACCACGTCGTTCCCGGCGGCGGCCCGCTCATTCGCCGCCCGCAGCATGTCCATGGCGATGAAGGGCGGAATGCGCGCGCGCCGGGCGAGTTTGAGCGCCATCCGCTCAGCCCCGTCCGCCAGACGGCAGTTGACGCGCGGTGGCGGGATGGCCGATTCTAGCCCTGGAGGTCGATACCGTGATGCGCATCCTGTCGCGACTGCTCCTTGTTCTCCTGGCGGCGAGCCTGGCGCTGGCCCGCCCCGCCCGGGCGCAGGACATCAGCATGCTGCGCGATGCCGAGATCGAGAACATCATCCGCACTTACGCGACGCCGATCTTCGTTGCCGCTGGCCTCGACCCGGAGGCCGTGCATATCTACATCGTCAATGATCCGCAGCTCAACTCCTTCGTCGCCGGCGGCCAGAACCTGTTCCTGAACAGCGGCACCATCCTGCGCAGCGAGAGCCCCAATCAGCTCGTCGGCATCATGGCGCATGAGACCGGCCACATGGCCGGGGGACATCTGGCACGCAGCGAGGAGGCGCTGCGCCATGCGACGATCCAGAACATCATCGCGCTGGTGGTCGGCGCGGCGGCGGGAGCGGCGAGCGGCAATGGCGGCGTCGCCGCGGCGGCGGTCCTGGGGGGCGCCAGCATGGCGCAGCGCTCCTACCTCCAATTCTCGATCACGCAGGAGGCGTCGGCCGACCAGGCGGCGCTCCGCTTCCTCGACACCACCAAGCAATCGGCCCGGGGCCTGCTGCAGTTCTTCGAGATCCTCGAACAGGAGGAGCTGCTCTCCGGCGCGCATGAGGATCCCTATCTGCGCACGCATCCGCTCACCTCGCAGCGCGTCGACTATGTGCGCGAGCATGTGCTCCACTCGCCCTATTCCGACGTGCCCGATCCGCCCGACTGGATCGAGATGCACAAGCGCATGAGGGCGAAGCTCGCGGCCTTCCTCGGCGCGCCCTCCCAGGTGCTGGCCGGCCTCAAGCCGGACGACAATTCGGTGGCGACGCGCTATGCGCGCGCGATCGCGCTCTACCGCATGCCCGATCTCGATCACGCGCTGCCGATCATCGACGGCCTGCTCCATGACTATCCGCGGGATCCCTACTTCCACGAGCTGAAGGGCCAGATGCTGTTCGAAAACGGTCGCATCGCCGAAGCCGTTGGCCCTTACGAGGAGGCGGTGAAGCTCGAGCCGGAATTGGCGTTGCTGCGCATCGAGGTCGGCCAGGTGCAGCTCGAGACCAACACGGATGCGCTGGTGACGAAGGCGCTTACCAACCTCAACGAGGCCGAGCAGCTACCGACGTACCAGGCGACAAGAACAGGGCGCATCGGCGCAAGCTGCTCGGCGGCTATCGCGACCGCGTGCCGACCTACATTGCCGGCGGCTATTACGAGGAAGGCAAGGGCCATCGCGAGCTGGCGAAGGAGATGGAAGACAATATCGCGATGGGCGCGCGGGCCGTGAAGATGAAGATCGGCGGCGTATCCATCGCCGAGGATGTCGCGCGTGTCCGCACCGTGCGCGAGGCGATCGGCCCCGACGTGAAGCTGATGATCGACGCCAACTGCGCCTATCGCTGGT
Organism: uncultured Pseudomonadota bacterium; assembly: GCA_963810715.1. GTDB lineage: Bacteria > Pseudomonadota > Alphaproteobacteria > Acetobacterales > Acetobacteraceae > DATDIC01. The sequence continues at coordinate 4,314 of CAWEOZ010000016.1, forward strand.
ACGAAGCGCTGCAACTGGCAAAACGCGTGGAGCAGTATGACATTTTCTGGTTCGAGGAGCCGGTGGCCCCCGACGATTACGACGGCCACCGCAAGCTCGCCCAGGCCACCTTCATCCCGATCGCGACCGGCGAGAACGAGTACACCCGTTACGGGTTCCGCGATCTGATTCGCAACGACTGCGCGGCGATCCTGAACGCGGATGCGAAAGTGCTTGGCGGCGTGACCGAGTTCATGAAGGTTGCCGCGCTGGCCCAGGCGCACGACCTGGATATCGCGCCGCACGGCTCGCAGGACATCCACGTGCATTTGGTCGCGGCGATCAGCAACGGTCTGATCCTGGAATTCTACCGGACCGTCGGTCGATCCGATGTGGGGCCGCATCTATCACCATACGTTGCGGCTGAACGCAGACGGCACCGTCAGCCCGCCTGACGTGCCCGGGATCGGCGCCGATCCGGACTACGCAGTGCTCGACAAACATCGCGTGGGGTAATGCGGCGCGGGGCAGGAAAGGCCAGGGGCTCTGCCCCTGGACCCCGGCAAAGGCTGTGCCTTTGCAATCCATCTGTTTTGGTTGGGTGTGGGGGTGGGCGCCTACTCCGCTGTTACCAGCAGCGAGGTTGGCGCCCACCCCCCACCCAACCCAAGTAGCGGGTTCCAAGGGCATTGCCCTTGGCGGGGTGCGGGGCAGCGCCCCGCGCCTTTCTTGCTCCTCGTGCGTGCATTGCCAGCGACCCGGTCGCGCCGTAGGACTGAGGCACGCCGTAAAGGGATACGTCATGCAGAATACCGAAGAAATCTGGCGGCTGGTGGACACCCGCAAGGACGGTTTCGCGACCATGAGCGACCGTATCTGGGGCACGCCGGAACTGGCCTACGGCGAAACCCGCTCCTGCGCGGAGCACACCGCGATGCTGGAACGGGAAGGCTTTCGGATCACGCGCAACGTTGCCGGCATTCCCACCGCGGTGATGGGCGAGGCCGGCGAAGGCGGCCCGGTGATCGCCATTCTCGGCGAGTACGACGCGCTGCCCGGCCTCAGCCAGGAGGCCGGGGTTGCCGAACACCGCCCGCTGCCCGGTAACGGCTACGGACATGGTTGCGGACATAACCTGTTGGGCTCGGCGTCACTGCTGGCCGCCGCCGCGGTCAAGGACTATCTCGCCGCGCATGGCATCAAGGGGCGCGTCCGCTATTACGGTTGCCCGGCCGAGGAAGGCGGCGCCGCCAAGGGATTCATGGTCCGCGCCGGCGCGTTCGCTGACGTGGATATCGCCATTTCCTGGCACCCGGCGGCCTTCGTCGGGGTGAACGAGGCGCGCTCGCTCGCCAACACGCGCATCGATTTCAGCTTCGACGGCCGCGCATCGCACGCCGCCGCCGCGCCGCATCTCGGCCGCAGCGCGCTCGACGCGGTGGAGCTAATGAATGTCGGCGTCAACTACATGCGTGAGCACATGCCGTCCGATGCCCGCGTGCATTACGCGATCCTGGATGCCGGCGGCATCGCGCCGAACGTGGTGCAGGCGCACGCCAAGGTGCGCTACCTGATCCGCGCGCGGAACCTGCCGGAGCTGAACCGGCTGATCCCGCGCGTGCGCAAGATCGCCGACGGCGCGGCGCTGATGACGGAAACCCGGGTCACCGCCAGGGTGATCAGCGCGGTCTCCAACCTGCTGGGCAACCAGCCGCTGGAACGGGCGATGCACGACAATATCATGCGGCTCGGGCCGCCGCCCTTCGACGATGCCGATCGCGCTTTCGCCGCAGATATCCAGGCGACACTGACCGAGGAGGATATCGAAGCCGCGTTCCGCCGCGTCGGCGTCCCGCTGAAGCAGGGAGTCACGCTGTGCGACGAGATCGTGCCGCTGGATGCGCCGACCGCACCGATGATGGGCTCCACCGATGTCGGCGACGTTAGCTGGGTGGTGCCCACGGTACAGGCGCGCGGCGCCACTTACGCGATCGGCACGCCGGGACATTCCTGGCAACTGACCGCGCAAGGGAAGATGCCGGCGGCGCACAAGGGGATGGTACACGTGGCAAAGGTGATGGCCGGCACCGCGATCGACGTGATCCGCGACGAGACCTTGCTGGCTCGCGCCAAGGCGGACCACCAGGCTCGGGTTAAGGACACACCCTATGTGTGCCCGCTGCCGCCCGACATCACGCCGCCGATCGAGATGTCACAGGCGGCCTGAACCCCAGCTCCCATTCCCCGTCATTCCCGCGCAAAGCGGGAATCCAGCACCAGCCCGCGCAAACCGCGACCTCGGCGTGGATGCCCGCTTTCGCGGGCATGACGGGGGGTCAGCGCCGATAGGGTTCCGGCAGCAGCGTGCGGATTGGAACCTTCACCAACCCGTCCCCGCTCTTCAGGATCACCAGCGCGTCCGGCCAATGGTCCATGACCAGCTCGCGGCAGGCGCCGCAGGGCGACACCACCGCCATCTCGCGGTCGGTCTCCTCGGGTTTCGGGTGCCGCACGGCGACGATCGTATCGACGGTCCCGTCGCCCTCCAGCAGCGCGCGGCCGAGCGCGATCGGCTCGGCGCAGACCGACATCCGTCCCACCGTGGTGCCCAGATGGATGCCGGTCCACACGCGCCCGTCAAGCCCGCGTACCGCAGCACCCACCGTGTGCCAAAACGGCCGGTAATGCTTTGCCAGGACCTCGTTGGCCGCGGCAACCAACGCGTGGTCGCCGGCATCGAGTGGGAGGGGAAGGGGGCTTCGCCTACTCAGCCGCCTCGGCCTCCTCTGCCTCGTCTTCCATGGCCAGCATGGCGTTGGCGACGACGCCGGACTGGTCGCGCACCTTGCGTTCGATCGCCTCGGCCACGTCCTTGTGGTCGCGCAGGAACTGCTTGGCGTTCTCCCGCCCCTGGCCGATGCGCTGGCTGTCGTGGCTGAACCAGGCGCCGGACTTCTCCACCACCCCCGCCTTGACGCCCAGATCGATCAGCTCGCCCACCTTGCTGATGCCTTCGCCATACATGATGTCAAATTCGACCTGCCGGAACGGCGGCGCAAGCTTGTTCTTCACCACCTTCACCCGGGTCTGGTTGCCCACCACCTCGTCGCGTTCCTTGATCTGGCCGATGCGGCGGATTTCCAGGCGGATCGAGGCGTAGAATTTCAGCGCGTTGCCGCCGGTGGTGGTTTCCGGGTTGCCGAACATCACGCCGATCTTCATGCGGATCTGATTGAGGAAGATCAGCATCGTGTTGGAGCGGGACACGCTGCCGGTGAGCTTGCGCAATGCCTGGCTCATGAGCCGGGCATGCAGCCCCATGTGGCTGTCGCCCATCTCGCCTTCCAGCTCGGCGCGGGGCACCAGCGCGGCGACGCTATCGACCACCAGCACGTCGATCGCGCCGGAACGCACCAGCGTATCGGCGATCTCCAGCGCCTGCTCACCGGCATCCGGCTGGCTGATGAGGAGATTGTCCACATCGACCCCGAGCTTGCGCGAATAGCCCGGATCGAGCGCATGCTCCGCGTCGATGAAGGCGCAGGTGCCGCCGCGCTTCTGCGCCTCCGCTATCGCATGCAGGGCGAGGGTGGTTTTGCCGGAACTCTCCGGCCCGTAAATCTCGACGATGCGGCCGCGCGGCAGCCCGCCGATGCCAAGCGCCAGGTCGAGCCCGAGCGAGCCGGAGGGGATGACCTCGATCTGTTCGTCGCCGCCGCGCGCGCCCATGCGCATGATCGAGCCTTTGCCGAACGCCCGTTCGATCTGCGCCACCGCGGCATCCAGCGCCTTGTTCTTTTCCATTCCGAGATCCTCTCGTTTTGCCGCGTCACAACCGACCGTTAAAAGACGCGCATTCTACTCGCCCTATGATTGCAGACCTATTCCCTCGCATGCAAGCGAACACAATGGCAACCTCGCTCTCGCATTAGCTTTTTATCTTTAATCATTTGTTGGCCTCATGTTCGAGCCGGTCCGGCCGAGTCGGAACAATAGAAGAACTCATCCAATTCGCCTATACCCTCGTCGGCGACGCTGGCGACCAGCTCCGATAATTCGGCGACACCGAACGGCTTGCGCAGGAATGTGACGCCCTGCGGTTCCGTCGGGAGATAGGCGCGGCCGTACCCGGACAACAGGATTGCGGGCAAATCCGGGAAGATGCGGCGTACGCTGTGGAGTAGCGCCAATCCGTCGAGTCCGGCCAGCGCGAGGTCGGAGATCAGCAGCGCCGGTCTCTCGGCGGACGAATCCGCCAGTAACGGCAGGCGCAGCAGTGCCTCGCCGCTTGCGGCTGCCGCGACCCGCCAGCCCTGCCCGCTGAGTGCCTGTAGCATGAGGCGGCACAGCGCCGGTTCGTCCTCCACCAGCAGGATCAGCCGCCCGTCCGGCGGGCGGCGCGGCTTGTTCAGCACCGGAACGAACATCCGCACCCTGGTGCCGCCGCCGGATCTGCTGTCCAGGGTCACGGCGCCGGCATGCCGCCGGACGACCTCTTTTACGGCAGGCAGGCCCAGGCCGCTGCCATGGTCCGATCCTTTGGTGGTGACATACGGCTCGAAAACCTTGCTCCACAACTCGGGCGCCAGGCCGGGGCCATGATCCCTCAGCTCGATGCACACATATTGCCCGGCTGGCACCGCGTCCGGCACGGCCGCCATCGGGTGCAGCACCGCCGCCAGTTCAGTCCGCAACGTGACCACGCCGCCGTTCGGCATCGCATCGCGCGCGTTGGCGACCAGGTTCAGCAAGGCATCGTGGAGATCGTCGACGTCGAGCAGCGCCAGGCGACCGGGCGTGCCAAGGTCGATATCGAGCCGGATCGCCGGCCCTGCGACATGACGAACGGTGTCGGCGATCTCCTGGATCACCAGGTCAACGCAGTGCGGGTGCAGCGAGGGCGGCTCGTCATGCTGCGGATCGTGACGGAGCAGACGCCGGAGCTTCGTGCCGGCGCGGCGGGCGCTGACGCCGATCAGCAGCAGGTCGGCCCGCGTTTCGGTATCGATAGCTGCCCGTGACAGGGCGGCATCGGCCGCCGCGGTGATCGCCGATAGCAGATTGTTGACGTCGTGTGCGATCTGGTCCGCTGCGGAGACGTTCGGAGGTTTGCGATCGACGCTCATCAGCGGAGTGCCGGCGTGGCGGACGATGCCACTGCCCGACCGCGCAGGCGCCAGACATACGCAATGATTTCCGCCACCGCCTTGTAGTGCTCCGGCGGAATGTCGGTGTCGACCTCCAGCCGGTACAGCGCACGCGCGAGCGGGGGATTGGCGACCAGCGGCACAGTGTGTTCGCGCGCGAGATCGCGGATCCGCTCGGCCATTGTATCCACTCCTTTTGCCACCAGCCGCGGTGCAGCATTCTTCGCGCGATCATACGCCAGGGCAACCGCGTAGTGGGTCGGATTGGTCACCACCACGGTGGCCTTCGGCACTCCTGCCAGCATCCGCTTGCGGGCACGCTGAGTACGCAGCCGCCGCAGCCGCATTTTGACTCGTGGATCGCCTTCCAGCTCCTTGTGCTCGTCGCGCACTTCCACCCGGCTCATGCGCAGGCCCCGCGTGTGGCGAAACCGGACCTGCACCACGTCCAGCACGGCGATGGCCGCCTGCACTCCCACCACCGTCATCACGACGTGCATCGCGAGCGCGAGCGCTGTGGCGGGCAGCGATCGCGGGTCGCGGAACGGCGCGGCCATCAGGCGCGGCAGGTCGGCGGACAGGACCCAATAAAGCGCGGCGGCAATGACCGTCAGCTTGACGAGCGACTTTCCGGCTTCGATCGCGCTATCCACGCTGAACAGCCGTCGCAATCCGGCAAGCGGGCTGATTCTGCCGAAACTGGGCGTCAGCGGGGTGGCGCTGAGCAGGAAGCCGGTTTGCAGCAGGACTGCGCCGGCTCCGACCACGGACGCTATGCCCAGGATCGGCGCCGTCGCGCGTATCGCGGCGAGCGCTGCCAGGCGGATGGCTGTCGTATCCGAAAGGTCGAAATGGATCAGGAACACCATCAGCCGCTGCGCCAGTTGCGCACCGGTCTGCGCGGCGGTTGCCGCCAGCATGAGCCCGCCGGCGCCGAGTACGGCCAGTACGCACAGCTCCCGCGACACGGCAACCTGACCGGCATCGCGGGCCCGTTGCAGCCGCCGGCCGGTTGGTGCTTCCGTGCGGTCGCCGCCGGCGCCTTCGGCATCAGCCATGCCGGGTCACCGCAAGCCGGGCAGCGCGTCGAATCCGCTTTGTACCGCGGTTTGCCATGCCGCCAGCATGGTTGCCGCGAGCGCCGCCAGCAGCACGAGGCCGCCGAGTATCTGCCCTGGCAGCGCCAGGAAATAGACCTGCACGCGCGGCACCAGCCGGGCCAGCAGGCCGGTTGCGACATGCCACACGATGCTGGCGATGATCAGCGGGGAGGCCAGCCGGACGGCCAGGGCAAATGCCTGCGAGACGGCGTGCACCACGACCTCGGTTCCCGGGCCGGTCGGCAACAGGGCACCAGGCGCGATCAGCTCGTAGCTGCCGGCCAGCGCCGCGATCGGCAGCGCATAAAGGCCGGAGGCGAGGATGGCCACCGGCGCGGCCAGCGAGAACATGCGAGCGAGCGCCGTCGTCTGCGGACCCAGATCCGGATCCTGCTGCAGCACGTTCGAGATACCCAGCATATAGGCCAGGATCTGTCCGGCCAGCGGCAAGGAGAGCACCAGCAGCCGCGCCAGCCAGCCGAGCCATAGCCCGGTGATCGCCTCGTTGGCCACCATCGCGGCTGCATCGCCGATGCCCGCCGGCACGGCCGGGACATGCGGTGCGACACCTGGCACCAGCAGCAGCGTGATGGCAACCGCAAGTCCGGCGCGCACGATGGCGGGGGCGTCCGATTCGCCCAGGCCGGGCAGCAGCATCACCGCGCAGCCGGTGCGCCCCAGCACCAGGACGAACGCGAACGCCCATGCCGGAAGGCTGGCCAGCAACACCGGCTCGGGTCCGGTCATGTCCCGCCGATCGCGATGATCCGCTGAAACAGCAGATGCATGTACCCGGACAGGGTCTCCAGCATGAACGGTGCGAGCAGCACGAGCGCCGCGCCCAGCGCGATGACCTTGGGAATGAACGCCAGCGTGGCTTCGTGGATCTGCGTGACCGCCTGAAGCACCGAGACCACCAGGCCCACCACAAGCCCGACCGCCAGCAACGGGCCGCCGAGCTTCAGCACGACGAGCATGCTCTCGCGCATCAGCGTTCCCAGGTCGGCGTCGCTCATGGTGGGCGCTTCAGATCGGCATCTTCATGATGTCCTGATAGGCCTGCACCACGCGGTCGCGGATCGCGGTGGCGGTCTGCAACGCGAGCTGCGCGCGGGAGATCGCGGTGACGACGTCGGTCAGGTTGCCTTCGCCCTGGATCGCCTGCATCGCCTGCGTGTCGGCCTGATGCCCGAGCCCGACCGCACCGTTGAGCGCCTGCTGCAGCACCGACCCGAACCCCGGCTCCCCGGCTTCGGTCGCGCCGCCCGTGGCGGTACGGCTGTATGCGTCGGCGGCGGCCTGCGGCGTCACCGTGATGGTGGCGATGCCGCTCATTTCAGCAGATCGATTGCTCGGTTGAGCATGTTCCGCGTGGTCTGCATGACTGCAAGGTTCGCCTGATACGACCGTTCCGCATCCCGCATGTCCATCATCTCGACCAGGCTGTTGACGTTCGGCAGCTTTACATATCCATCGGCGTTCGCTGCGGGGTTGCCGGGATCGTATCGCAGCGGCAGATCGCTCATGTCCTGACCGATGTTCTGGACGGCCACGTTTTCCGTCCCGCTCGCCTGATCGACGTTGTCTTCAAACGTGATCGTCTTGCGTCGATACGCATCCGCGCCCGGCGAGGAGCCGGTGGTGGACTGGTTTGCCAGATTCTCCGCGATCACCCGCAGGCGCGTGGTCTGCACCTCCATGCCGCTGGCGGAAATCGTGAGTGCCTTGCTCAGCTCCATTTATGCCTCAATTGGGTTTTCATGACGAGCTGTGGCCGAGGGCCATGCTGAACATGTCGAGGTATTTCTTGTAGATGCTGGTCACCAGTTCCTGCGACGTTTCGCTGTCGGCGATCTTCGTGAGCTCCTGATCGAGCGACACCGCGTTGCCGTCCGGGGCGCGTGCATCGGGACGTGGCTGGAGGGTGGTCAGGTCGTTATCGCGCGTACCGACGAGATGTCCTGCCGCGGTGCGCGCCATTGCCGGGCTGGAATTGGCCGCCAGGGTTGCGGCGAATGACGGCAGGTCGCGCGCCGTGTAGCCGGGCGTCGCCACGTTGGCTACGTTCTGCGCCAGTACCGTCTGCCGCTGATCCAGCCAGGCAAGGCGCCGATCGGCGAGATCGAACAAATCCATCTGCGTCGGATCCATGACCGCAGACTGCATCGTTCCGTTGAATGTATTGTTAATGCGCCGCGCGGCGCGGGCGGAAACGGTTCGGTAAGACGGCTTGGCGTCTACTGGCCCGGATGCGCGCCGAGCCATTTGCACCGTTTCAATTCCTGGCCACCGGGTTCTCGGAAGATCCGCGGTTTTCCTACGATCCGTTGGCGGGCGTGCGCGATTTCGCCCGCTCGCTGGGGACCGCCGCGCGATTGTCGGTTGCATTTGCGCAGTCCGGCCGCAGGATCGACCTCGCCGGGCTGGACGACAAGGTTGGGTTGTTGTGCGCCAAGGCGCTCGATCTGGCGCCGGACGAGGGGCGCGAGCTGCGCGGCGACCTGATCCTTCTGCGCTCGGAGCTTGACGGGCTGGCGCATGTTCTCGGGCAGCCGCTGCCCGATCCCTGAGTTCGGCGCTTCCTCCGTCGGCAAAAGGCCGCACATGCTCTCCACTCCGGTTTCCCTGCTGACCGCGCTGGCCGCCCTGGCCGCGGTGCTGGTGCTGATCTGGCTTTCCGCGCGCGGGGCACGAATGGCCGGGCTGGCGTCACGTGTCACCCGGAGCGGGACGGGTGTTGCGCGTCCAGGACAGTATCGCGCTGGATACCCGGCGCCGCCTGCATCTGGTACGTTGCGCCGACCGGCAGGTGCTGCTGATGACCGGTGGCGGCCAGGACGTGGTGGTGGGATGGCTGCCTGACCCGTCCGTGCCGGAGGCGCGCGGATGATCCGTCTGCGCGCCACGCTGCTCGGGCTGCTTTCGGTGTTGCTGCCGGTCATGGCCCACGCGCAGTCGGTGAGTATCGATCTCGGCGCCGCCGGACAGGCCGGAGCCACCAGCCGGCTGGTGCAGATCACCGCGCTGGTGACGATATTATCGCTGGCCCCCAGCCTGATCGTGATGGTGACCGCGTTCACCCGCATCGTCATCGTGCTGTCGCTGCTGCGCAGCGCGCTCAGCACGCAGGGGACGCCGCCCAACATGGTGCTGATCGGGCTGGCGCTGTTCCTGACATTCTTCGTCATGCAACCGGTGCTGCAGCAGTCTTGGACCGCCGGCGTGCTGCCGCTGACCCAGGGGCAGGTGCCGGAGATGGAGGGTTTGCAGCGTGCGGCGGCGCCGTTTCACGCCTTCATGGTGCACAATCTGCGTCCCGATGATCTTCGCCTGTTCCTCGATGTCGGCAACATGCCGACCCCGGCGACGCCCGATCAGGCCCCCTGGCGTGCGCTGATCCCGGCCTTCATGGTGGGCGAGCTGCGGCGCGCGTTCGAGATCGGCTTCCTGTTGTTTCTGCCGTTCCTGGTCATCGACATGGTGGTGGCCAGCGTGCTGATGAGCCTGGGGATGATGATGCTGCCGCCGAGCGCGGTGTCGCTGCCGTTCAAGCTGATCTTCTTCGTGATGGTGGATGGGTGGCGGCTGGTGGCCGGCAGCCTGGTGCAGAGCTTTCATTAGACGGGATGCTCGCGCTTCCGATGAATGGGCGTGCTTGCGTTTGTCGGGCGCCATCTGCCCATCCATCTTGGCGGTCGTTTAGGATCTGGCGTTATCGGGTAGTCGTTAGCTCGCCAAACGTTGCACCCACACACTCCTTAGGCTGGTACGGTCGCCTGATGATTGCCGGATTCGCGAGAGGGCGGGACATGCAGGTTGAGGGGCCCTTAATTTGACGCTGCTTCACGTGTCTGCTTGCACCGCAACGCTCACAGCAAACTCGGCGAGTAGAAAACCACCAGAGTGGGCCCGAACCGTCCATCTACCGTCAGCGTCGATCAAAACTCCGATCGGAAGAGCCCAATGCTGAATGTCGCCCCGCATCACCTCTGGTGAGATAATTAGTGTCTGACATGAGACTTCACGGCTGGCCGGATTGATTAACGAAATGAAAATCGCCCGTGAGACGCTACCCTCCAGCCTCTGCCATCTCGCAGTGCACACGATCGGCCATACTGTTTCGAATGGAAAATGTGGAACTGGATATCTAGTCCAATTTCCCCCCAGAACGAATAAGAGGCCATCGCGAAAGTCAGCAGCATTCACGGGCATAAGTGTCGTGATGCGGAAGCCATTATCGATGTCTTCCGACGAAAGTTCGACCACACCTTCGGGAAAATACGAGCCTCCCAGATCTCCCCCCGGAGCCGCCAGATATTCTTATCGTTTTCAGAATGCTCCCGTCTGTCGATATAAACTCCAAGGCCGAATCCTCCCCATCAAGGCCATGTTCGCCAGGAAGGCCTGATCCCCTTCCGCCCTGGCCGACAGTGACCTCAATACGAGCCAGGCCAGCCTTCTTCAGGCTCTGTTAGATCGATGAGTCCTGTGAAAGATTCACCGCCGCCTCCCCCGTCGCCTCCTCTTGTTCCGTCGCCTATCGATCCGGCGCCACCTCCTCCCGCGCCCGGATTGAAATCAGGTTCAAATCCAGCCTGCCGAAATAGGTGAGGCATCAGGGACGGTTTTGATGCGTCCTCAGCCCAGGGCAATTCACAGTCGTCGCGCTCTATTCGGTGACCGCCACCATCGCCGCCGCGGCCCCCGCGGGAGCTCCTGCCCACGGCTCCCCCGCCGCCACCTCCCGCGCCCGGAGCTCTTCCTCCCTCGCCGGCCAAGTGGACGGTCGAATGATTGAAGACGATTTCGGCGTTGGAAAATGACGCATCCATCACCTCGCGCGCCATATCAGAGTTCAGCGCCCAACCCTGTTTGAGTCGTTCATAATCGTCGAGTTGTTCTGCCTTCCACTTCCGCAATCGCTCAGCAGGATAGGCTGCTATGGTCGCCGGATTATCGATTGTATCAGCGTGCTCCACGCACATCGAACAAGGTTAGCTTCCGCCCGGTTGTCCGCCACCGACTGATCGGGATCCCAACGTGGACCACCCTCCCGACGCGCGTTGATGTGACACACCCGTGAGTTGAGAGTTCTAGTGCCAGTCTGCTCATCAATACGATAGAGAGGGCGCGCGCATTCCTCGTAGGCACAGCGGAACGCGTGCGCATACAGATATTTGACGGTGGCGTCGGTCGGTGTGGGGTGTTCAACAGGCATACGCAATTGAAATATGTGGTGTCCTGGCTCTGCGCAATCGATCGTTTTGTAGAGTGGCGCTGGCTCGGAAACCCAGGCTTGCCTGGGTTCCGAGTGGCTTGATACTGCCCCATGGTGCAGTTCCGTGCGCGAGAGGTCGAAATACGACCTGTTGCGTGGCAGAGTACAGACGATGTCCAGTCATCCCAGTTATCAGGTATCAGGCCTGTTTCCCTTCCAGGTCGAAATCAAACCGTCAGCTGGTCCGCTTTGTTCGCCCGCGATCAGGCCGCGCGGAGGCGGCCAGCTTGGCAGCCGCCGGCGATCTGGAGCGGCTTCACTGCATTGCGGGAACCCACGGCGTGGCCTCATCGGGCGGGACGACGATTGCTCCCGGCGGCGGTCTGGCTGACCGCTGCGCCGCCGCGCCCTATTCCTTCGCGGAGGACAACCGCACGCTGGACGCAGTCGTCGGCGAAATGGACCAGCTCGCCGGCTGATCGACGCCAGCCCCGATTTTCGCCGCCTGCTGGAATCCCCGCTGAAATCGGATTGAGG
>CAWEOZ010000017.1:0-115944 GCA_963810715.1 uncultured Pseudomonadota bacterium
GAGCAGACGCCGGAGCCTGGTGCCGGCGCGCCGCGCACTGGCGTGGATCAGCAGCAGGTCGGCCCGCGTTGCGGCATCGATAGGTGCTCGTGACAGGGCGGCGTCGCCGCCGCGGTGATCGCCGATAGCAGATTGTTGACATCGTGGGCGATCTGGTCCGCCCCGGAGGCGTTGGGATGTTGATCGACGCTCATAAGCGGACTGCCGGCGTGGTGGAAGCTGCCACTGCCCGACCGCGCAGGCGCCAGACATAGGCAATGATCTCGGCCACCACCTTGTAGTGCTCGGGCGGAATGTCGGTATCCAGTTCCAGCCGATACAACGCGCGCGCGAGCGGCGGGTTGGCGACCAGCGGCACCGCGTGTCGCGATGGCGGCCTCGCGGATCCGCTCCGCCATGAAATCGACGCCCTTGGCCACCACGGGGGTGCCCTGCTCTTTGCGCGATCATAGGACAGGGCAACGGCGTAATGGGTCGGGTTGGTGATCACGACGGTTGCCTTGGGCACCGCGGCCAGCATCCGCTGCCGCGCCCGTTGCAGTCGCAACCGCCTGAGCCGGGCCTTGATCTTGGGATCGCCTTCCAGCTCCTTGTGCTCGTCGCGCACCTCCACCGGCTCATGCGCAGGGTGCGCGCGTGCCGAAGCCTGACCACACCACATCGAGCACGGCGATGGCCGCCTGCGCCGCCAGCACCGCCATCAGCACATGCAACGAAGCGGAGCGCCGTGCCGCAGCGTATGCGTACCACGGAACGGCGCCGCCATGAGTTGCGGCAGATCGGCGGTCAGCGCGCGCCACAGCGCGGCAGCTGACGACGCCAGCTTGATGACGGATTTCCCCGCCTCGATCGCGCTTCGGAAGCTGAACAGACGACGCAGCCCGGCCATCGGGTTGATCCGGCCAGGTCCGGCCGCAGCGGCGCGGCGCTGATCAGGAACCCGGTTTGCAGCAGCACCGCGGCGGCGCCGCGAGAACAACGCCACCGCCATGACCGGCAGCATGGTGCCCAGTCGCGGCTTCCGCCGCGAGCCGGAACGCCGTCGGCGGCGGCAATGGAGAGGTGTGTGAAGAAGACCAGCGAGCTGGCGCGGCGAGGTGCCCGGTGCCAGCCGGCGCGGCGCTGCCGCAGCATCAGCGCGCCGGCGGCCAGCACGGCCAGCGCGGAGCTCATGCGAGACCGGGACCTGGCCGGCCTCGCGCGCACGTTGCAGCCGCCGCGCGGTCGGTGCTTCCGTCCGGTCGCCGCCGGGTCCTTCAGCGTCGGCCATGGCGATCAGTGCAGTCCCGGCAGCGCGTCGAACCCGGTTCGCACCGCGTCCTGCCAGGCCGCCAGCATGGACGCCGCAAGCGCCGCCAGCAGCACGAGCCCGCCGAGGATCTGACCCGGCAAGGCCAGGAAATACACCTGCACGCGCGGCACCAGCCGGGCCAGCAGAGCCAGCCGCGACATGCCAGACCAGGCTGGCGATCACCAGCGGGGAGGCGAGCCGCAGCGCCAGGCCGAAAGCCATCGGCCATGGCCCGCACGGCAACTCGGTACCGGCGCCGGCCGGCAGCAGCGCGCCCGGCGCGATCAGTCGATAGCTGCCGGCCAGCGCGGCCACCGGCAGCGCATAGAGGCCGGAGCTGAGCACTGCCACCGGGACGGCGAGCGAGAACAGGCGGTCCCAGCGCCGTGGTTTGCGCGCCCAGCTCCGGATCCAGTTGCAAGCACGTTCGAGACGCCCAGCATGTACGACAGGAACTGGCCGGCGATCGGCAGCGCCATCACCAGCATGCGCGCCAGCCAGCCGAGCCATAGCCCGGTGACCACCTCGGCCGCGACCATCGCAGCGGCGGCGGCGGTGCCGACCGGCACCGGCGGCACCAGCGGCGCGATCGCCGGTACCAGCAGCACGGTCAGTGCAATGGCAAGACCAGCGCGTACGATGGCGGGAGGGTCCGCCTCGCCGAGGCCCGGCAGCAGCATGATCGCGCCCCGATGCGTGCCAGCACCAGCACGAAGGCGAAGGCCCAACCCGGCAAGGCGGCAAGCAGTGCCGCGTCGGCTCTGGCTCATGAAGCGCCGATCGCAATGATGCGGTCGAACAGCACGATGCGTGTAGGTCCGTGAGGGTGGCAATCATGAACGGGCGCGAGCAGCGCCAGTGCCACGCCGAGCGCCAGCAGCTTGGGGATAAAGGCGAGCGTCGCCTCGTGTACCTGGGTGACCGCCTGCAGCAGCGAGACCAGCACGCCGACCAGCAGCCCAACGCCGAGCAACGGACCGGCCAGCTTCAGCACGACCAGCATGCTGTCGCGCATCAGAGCGACGAGATCAGCCTCGTTCAATCGCCGAGCGCCCGCTGTGGCACTGCATGGCGAAAAGAGCGAAGCGTATTCCGCCATGCTCGCTGTCAGGCGATGGCGGAATGCGCTGCGCTTTCCGCCTCCTACGGACGAACCTATAACGCGAACCGACGGTCATGTTTCCGCCTACTGGTACACATGAAGCTGTTCCGCATCGTCACGGTTCAGATCGGCATCTTGATGATGTCTTGATAGGCCTGCACGACACGGTCGCGGATCGCGGTTGCCGACTGCAACGCAAGCTGCGCACGGGAAATCGCGGTGACGACTTCGGCAATATTGCCGTCGCCCTGAATTGCCTGCATCGCCTTCGTCTCGGCGTCATGCCCGGTGGCGACCGCATCGCCGAGGGCGCGCTGCAACGTGGCGCCGAAATCCGCCGGCGCAGCCTCGGCCGTACCGCCGGCCGCGGTGCGGCTGTAGCGCATCGACCGCCGCCGCGGGCGTGACAGTGATGGTGGCGATGCCGCTCATTTCAGCAGATCGATCGCCCGCGAGAGCATGCTTCGTGTCGTCTGCATCACCGCGAGATTGGCCTGGTACGACCGCTCCGCGTCGCGCATGTCCATCATCTCGACGAAGCTGTTGACGTTCGGCAGCTTGACGTAGCCGTCGGCATTCGCCGCCGGGTTGGACGGATCGTAGCGCAGCGGCAGGTCGCTCATGTCCTGGCCGATCTTCGTCACGCTCACGAGCTCGGCGCCGCGCGCCTGATCCATGCGGTTGTCGAATGTCACGGTTTTGCGCCGGTATGCGTCGGCACCCGGCGACGAGCCGGTGGTGTTCTCGTTGGCCAAATTCTCCGCGATCACGCGCAGCCGCGTGGTCTGCGCATCCATCCCGCTTGCCGAGATGCTGAGTGCCTTGTTCAGCTCCATGTCGGCCCCGTTGGTCATGCGGCGCCGTGGTCGAGCGCCGTGTTGAACATGCCAAGATAGGTCTTGTAGATGTTGGTCACCAATTCTTGGGCGGTCTGACTGTCGGCGAACTGCCGCAAGCTGCTGGTCGATCGCCACCGCATTGCCGTCCGGGGCGCGCGCGGTCGGCCGCGGCGTGACGCCGGTGAGGATGTCGTCGGCGGTCCCGGCAAGATGGCCGGGGTCGGTCGGCGCCAAGCTGGTGCCCGTCTCGGCGGCCAGGCTCGCGGCGAAGGGTGGCAGGTCCTGCGGCACCCAGCCGGGTGTAGAGGCGTTGGCGATGTTCTTTGCCAGCACCCCCTGCCGCTGGTCCAGCCAGGCAAGCCGGCGGTCGGCCAGTATCGAGCAGGTTCAGTTGCGTCGGGTCCACGGGGAACAGACTGCGCCCATGTCGCTGAACGGGCGGTTAATCGCATGCCGCGAAAAGGCAACGGTTCGGTAAGACGGATGCGCTTTACTCGCGTGATGCGAACACCACCGCACGCACCGTTCCTATCGCTTCGGCTAGGGCTCGCGGAAGACGGCTGTTTTCCGGATGTTCCGAGGGCAAGCCGTGCGCGACTTCGCCCGCTCGCTGGCGGGCACTACGCGGTTGGCACGTGCGCTGGCCGAAGCGGGCGAGCAGATCGACCTCGCCGGTCTTGCGACGATGTCGGGCTGCTGTGCGCGAGGGCACTCGACTTGGCCCCCGAGCAGGGCCGGGAGATGCGGGTGGAACTGATAACGCTGCGCAGCGACATCGATGCGCTGGCACATACCCTCGGCTGCCGCCGCCCGACCCCTGATCCGGTCGTGTTCTCTCTCCGGCAAAAGGCCGCGCATGCTGTCAAGTTTCACCTCTCTGCTCACCGCTGCTGGCCGCGTTGGCGGCCGTGCTCGCGCTGATCTGGTTGGCCGGCCGGGCGGCGCGGCTGGCCGGGTTGGCGAGACGCCCGTCGGCCAGCGGACGCTTGCTGTCGGTCCAGGACGTGATTGCGCTGGATGCACGGCGCCGGCTGCACCTGGTGCGCTGTGCCGACCAGCAGGTGGTGCTGCTGACCGGCGGCGGGCAGGACCTTGTGGTCGGTTGGATCGATCCGGTGACGCCGGGGCATCGGCAGGAATGATAGCTTCCCCTCATGCCTGCGCAAGCGGGCATCAGATCGGATCCTGAACGTCCGGGCAGCGCAATGTCTGCTTGCGCCGGGATGACGGTGCGGCCGCTTACATGACCTGGCCATGCTGCTCTGCCGGCTCTGGCACGCGCAGTCGCTGAGCATCGATCTGGGCGGGGCCGACCAGGCCGGCGTGACCAGCCGGCTCGTGCAGATCACCGCTCTGATCACCGTGCTGTCGCTGGCGCCGAGCCTGCTGGTGATGATGACCGCCTTCACCCGCATCGTCATCGTGCTGTCGCTGTTGCGCAGCGCGCTCAGCACGCAGAGCACGCCGCCCAACATGGTGCTGATCGGACTTGCGCTGTTCCTGACGTTCTTCGTGATGCAGCCGGTGTTGCAGCAATCCTGGGCCGCCGGCCTGCTGCCGATGGCACAGGGCCACATCGACGACATGGAGGGGCTGCGTCGGGCGGCCGAGCCGTTCCGTACCTTCATGACGCACAATCTGCGTCCCGAGGACCTGCGGCTGTTCCTCGATATGGCGCAACCTGCCGACGCCGGCAAAGCCCGGATCAGACGCCGTGGCGCGCGCTGATCCCGGCGTTCATGGTGGGCGAGCTGCGGCGCGCTTTCGAGATCGGGTTTCTGTTATTCCTGCCCTTCCTGGTCATCGACATGGTGGTGGCAAGCGTGCTGATGAGCCTGGGGATGATGATGCTGCCGCCCAGCGTGGTGTCGCTGCCGTTCAAGCTGGTGTTCTTCGTCCTGGTCGATGGCTGGCGGCTGGTCGCCGGGAGTCTGGTGCAGAGCTTTCACTAGACGGAGTGCCGTTGCAGGTCCATGACCGTGGTGCCGCCGTTCAACGTCGTGGTGGTGGAGTTTGGGTTGGTTCGCTATGACATTGTCCAAGGTTGAGGCGTTCAGCGCTGGTTGCCCTGCTACCAGGGGACGCGGAATTGGTGAAACGCGTCGCCGGGTCGTTCAACCCGGTGGTCGTGCTTGACATGCGTCAGGCTGATGTTGCGGAGCGGGCGAAGCAGCTCGGAATTACGAGAGTTCCGAGGGTTGTCATCGACGGCAGCCTTGCGAACTGCTGCACGGATCGTGGTCCTGACGAAGCAACCTTACCGCGCGGCTATGCGCGGTTAGGCTGTCCAGAACACGCGTGCTGGGTGGTCCAAACCCCGTGATCACCGGCACTCGGACATCAGTCTCCCCGGGCCATCACGGATACTCTGTGCCCGGGCCCTCGCGAGGATGGATGTGTCGGAGAGAGATTGGCGCTAGCTGTGTTCCATGCGTCGGCGGCTTACGCACGTCCTGCTCGCCGTCATCTTCGCCCTGGCGGCGATGCTGCCGGTCAGTGTCCGCGCCATGCCGATGCTGGTTGGCATGAGCGGGACGGACATGCAGCAGCATCCCCCGCGCTGCCCGCATCCTGCCCGCACGGGCACCGAACCCTGACAAGATGCCGGCCTGCCCGGTTCTGGCCTGTGCCGGCGCTGTTGCCACGCTGCCGAGCCCGGCTCTGCTGCCCCGGGCGCGTTCTCCTGCGCTCGGCCTCCTCCGCAGCGCCCGGTTCACTGGACCGCCGCGACGCGCGCTCCCGAGCCCGTTCCCGCCGAGGAATCCATCGCCCTCGTCTAAACCGCTGCGGCCGAGCCGCTGGGCGGTCTCGGTTGCTATGGAGCCCGTGTGCCCTTGTGCCGGGCGGCGCTAGATCCATGGCTTCCTGCGCGGAATGCAGCCGGCCCCGGCGCTACGGGGACGACGCGGGAGATTGCCACCCATGCCAGTTTCGGCCCTGTGCCGCAGGCGCCTTCTCCAGGCCGGTGCCGCCTGCGTGGTCGCAGGCTTCGCAGAAGCAGGCTTCCGCTGCTGCCGGAAACTTCATTGCCGCATTCTGAGGGGGGCCTGTCGGACCCCGGCTGCTCCCGGCCCCAGCCCCGCGTCCGCATGGTCGGTGACGAGATTCCGGAAACCCAGGTCTGGACCTACAACAGCGTCGAGCCCGGTCCGTGCTGCGCCTGCGCCAAGGCACGCCGTTCCGAGCTATGGTCGAGAACCGGCTGGCCGAGACACCACGGTGCATTGGCACGGCATCCGCCTGCCGAACGCGATGGACGGCGTGCCGGGCCTCACTCACACCGATCCCGCCCGGCGCAACGCTTCGACTACGCCTTCACCCCGCCCGACGCCGGCACGTTCTGGTACCACTCGCACGACAACAGCCTGGTGCAGATCGGGCCGGGGCCTCGCCGGCGTGCTGATCGTCGAGGAACGCGACCCGTCGCGGTCGATCGCGACTCGTCTGGACGATCCCGGACTGGCGGCTGGAACCGACGCCCAGTCGCGCCGGGGTTCGACAACCGCATGGAAGACGCGATGACTGGCCGGGTCGGCAACACCGTGACGATCAATGGCAGCGTGCCCGAACCCAGCCGGTGCGAGCCGGCGAGCGGCTGCGGCTGCGGCTGCTCAAGCGGCGATCGCCCGCATGATGGCGCTGCGCTTCGAGGGGCACCGGCCGGTGATCGTGGCGCTCGACGGCCAGCCCTGCGACCCGCACGAGCCGGCGGAAGGCCGTATTCTGCTCGGCCCCGCCATGCGGCCGATGTCGATGCTCGACATGCAGGGCGAGCCCGGACGACGTACCGGGTGGTGGACGAGTTTCTACGACGACCTCGTCGTACACCTGGACCGTCTAGCCTACGGCAAGGCACCGCCGCTGCGCCCGCATCCTCTCGGATGCGTCGCTCCGCCTGCCGCCCAATCCCGTGCCGCAGCCCCGACCTCGCCACCGCCGTGACGCCACGAGATCCGCCTGCAGGGCGGGATGATGGCGGGCAGATGATGGGCAGGGCGGCATGAACGGCATGGGCGATGGGCGGGACGCCGCCTGGGCGATCAACGGCCAGTCCATGACCGGCGACGGCAGCGCGGACATGCCGCCGCTGTTCCTATCGAGCGCGGGCGGAGCTGCGTCCTCGATTTCAGAACGAGACGGCGTGGTGGCACCCGATGCACCTGCACGGTCACAGCTTCCACGTGCTCACCCGCGATGGCGCGCCTGTGCCGCTTCGACCAATGGGCGACACGGTCTTGTCCGCCCGCGCGAAGAGGTGCAGGTCGCTTCGTGGCCGACAATCCCGGGCGACTGGATGCTGCATTGCCACGTCATGGAGCACCAGGTCGGCGGGCTGATGACCACCTTCGCGTCAGCTGAACAAGGCGGACCGGACCTCCTCCGAACGGAAAACTACGCGACGACGCTGCATCGTAGCCGCCGCAACGATCCGGCGATCTGCTACCTACGCGTGGCGAGCGCGCGGCGACGACAGCGATCCAAGTGACGCTGTACAAGAGCCGGTCACGGCACCTGCTGCGAAGGTGATGCGCGAAAACCTTCGGACCGGCGCGGCTTCCAGGTGGACATCAGGCCGACAAACGACCTCGCGGAAATCAGTCGAAACGCCGGCGTCCCCAGATGCCGGGAAGGCTGCCACACCAGTTCGTTGGCGGCTACGTCGTGATCGACGGTCATGTGCCGGTGAAGACATCCGCAAGCTCCTCGATGAAAAGCCGGCGATCGTCGGCATCACGCTGCCGGGCATGCCACTGGATCACCCGGCATGTAGGCGAAAAGACCGGACCGCTGACCGTCTATGCGATCAGCCGTGACGGTACGCCGCCGCACGTCTTCGACATGGCTTAGGGGCACACGGACTATGCAGACCACCGCATTTCTTCCGGCGACTGTCCGCTCGCTCTCGCTCGGCCGCCTTGGCGGCAACCGTCTCGTGCTTGGCGCCGCTGCGCTCGGTGCGATCACCGCCGCTGCGGCGTGGCAATGGAGCTGGCTGGTCGCGATCGGCGTGGCGCCGCTACTGCTGAGCGCCGCGCCCTGTGCCGCGATGTGCGGCCTCGGTGCAATGCACCGCATGGGCAATGGCGCCGTGCGGCACACGGCACCACAGGACGGACGGACCATAGCAGCCACAGCATTCGCGAATTGCTGGAAAAACCCTCTGAGACGCAGGAGACTTGGCATACGACATCCGAATTCTCATCGCTGTCGAGGCGCTCGTCGTGCGGATCGGCGGTTTATAGTGCCCGCGCTCGCACAGACGCAGGGCGGCGCAGAGAAGCGCGCCGGATAGGGCATGGGCCGAATGGAAAACGGCGGCCACATGGCCGCAGCATGATCGCGGTGGAATGTCCGGCGGACATGATGGGCGGCGGTTGTGCCGACATGATGCAGTCGATGAACGGCGGCGGTCGGCCGAACAGTCAGTGGGGGCCCATCCGCCCGGCAACGCGGCGCCGGACTGAACCACGTGCCGACGCTGATCCGCGCCGCTACGGCGGGGCTACTCTTGCTGCTCGCGCTGGCGATGCCCGGCGGGGTGGCGCGTGCGGCGGCGAGCGACTGGGCCAGCAATGCGCACGGAGCGGCGCGGCTGATCACGACGGTCGAGGCGACCAGGATCGAGTGCGCGGCTGGACGTCGGGGTTGCAGCTTCGTTGACTCCGGGCTGGCACACCTACTGGCGCACGCCGGGCGATGCCGGCATCGCTCCGACCATCGACTGGAAGGGCTCGGAGAACGTCGGCCGCCGCCGGATCGCCTGGCCGCGCCACAACGCCTGCCCCCGCGGCCGGCCTCCAGACGTGGGTTACTAGACGGCGTCACGCTGCCGATCGCGATCACGCTGACCCATCCCGGCGCGCCGCTGCATCTGCATGCCGAGGTGGACTACGCCTCCTGCAAGGAGGTCTGTATCCCATACCACGCCAGCCTGGACCTGGTACTGCCAGCTGGACTTGCGCTGCCCGGACCGGAGGCGCCGCTGATCGCAGCGGCGCGCGCCCGTGTGCCGGTCGACTTCGCCGCCGCAGCGGCTCAGACTGCTTGGCGCGGTCGTCGGGCCGGGCAAAGAGGGTGCTATCCTTTCCGTCCGGCTGGCGAGCCGGGGGCACCGCCCATGCGCCCGACCTATTCGTCGAAGGTGTCGAGAAGGGCTCGCCGGGTCGGCGCCAAGGCCGAGCTTGCCGAACGCGATCGTGCTGGCGACGCTGCGCGTACCGATCCGCAGCGTCACGACCATCACCCTGGCAGGAACGCCACTGCATTTGACTGTGGTCGACGGCGCGCGTTCCCGGCTGAGACTGATGCCACCCCGCTGCTCGGCACCTTGCCCCCGCTACCC
This sequence comes from uncultured Pseudomonadota bacterium, assembly GCA_963810715.1. GTDB lineage: Bacteria > Pseudomonadota > Alphaproteobacteria > Acetobacterales > Acetobacteraceae > DATDIC01. The sequence goes on from CAWEOZ010000017.1 coordinate 9,576, forward strand.
GGCAGCAGGGGACGCGTCGCGCATCGTCGGCTTGGCGCTGCTCGGGGGCTTGATCCTGAACCTGATGCCCTGCGTGCTGCCGGTGCTGTCACTGAAGCTGTTGGCGCTCGTGGGCTATGCCGGCGGGGAGCGACGGGGGCACGCCTCGGCCTGCTCGCGACCGCGGTGGGTATCACCTCCTTCGGGTGCTCGCGGCGGCGCTGGTCCTGCTGAAAGCAGCCGGTGCCGCGATCGGCTGGGGCATCCAGTTCCAGCAGCCCTGGTTCCTCGCCATTATGGCGCTTGCCACGACGCTGTTCGCGGCGAGCCTGTGGGACTGGCTTCGTTCGCACTTCCCGGCGGCATCGCTGGCGCGGCCGCGTCGGTGCGCGGGCTCGGCCGAATTCAGCGACGCATTCCTCCTGGGCGCCTTTGCGACCTTGCTCGCCGCCTCCTGCTCGGCGCCGTTCGTCGGCACCGCCATAGGCTTCGCGCTCGCACGCGGGCCGCTCGACATCGGGCTGATATTCGCCGCCATGGGCCTCGGGATGGGGGCGCCTTTCCTGACCGTCGCCATCGCGCCGGGCCTGGTCGCCTGGCTGCCACCGCCGGGTCCGTGGATGGATGGCTCCGGCGCGTGCTGGGCCTGGCACTGCTCGGCACCGCCGCCTGGCTGCTCTCCGTGCTCGCTCTCGAAGCCGGGCTGGATGCCGCCTTGCTGGCCGGCGGAACACTCGCCGTTCTCTGGCAGTGCTCGCTGGCGCCACGCCCTGGCTCCGGAACAGCGCACGCGACAACGGCCGCGCTGCCGCAGCTGCGCTGGCCGTTGTCGCGGTGCTGGTCCCGGCGCTGCGAGGGCAGGCCGTGCCGATCGAGGCGCCGGTATCGAACGCCGCCGCCGGGCTGTGGCGGCCGTTCGATGAAGCGGCGCTGTACCAGATGGTGGCAGAGCAGAAAATCATATTCGTGGACGTGTCGGCCGCCTGGTGCCTTACCTGCAAGGTCAACGAACTGACCGTGCTGAACCAGGCGCCGGTCGCGGACCAGCTCCGATCGTGGGGTATCGTCGCGATGCGCGCCGATTGGACCCGTCCGGATCCCGCGTCACCGCCTATCTGCAAAGCTTCGGTCGCTATGGCGTCCCGCTCGACGTGGTCTATGGCCCCGGCGCACCCATGGGCATCGCACTGCCCGAGCTGCTGACGCAGGCCGCGGTGATGGATGCCTTCCGGCGGGCCGGCGTGCCGCACGGCCAGGAGGCAGCGAAATGAGCTTCTATCAGCGCCATGTATTGCCATGTCTGCTGCATCTGGCGATGCGACAGAAGCAGCTGGTGCCGTTCCGGGAACGCGTGATCGGCGCGGCCGAGGGACGGGTGCTGGAGGTCGGCATCGGCTCGGGGCTGAACTCCCCCTCTACGGGACGAATGTCCGCTCGGTGATCGGACTCGAACCCTCTCCCGAGCTGCTGCGCATGGCGCGCGACCGTGCCGCGACCGCGCCGGTTCAAGTCGAGCTGCTCGAAGCTTCAGCCGAGGCGGTGCCACTGGATGCCGCCAGCATCGACACCGTGGTGACAACCTGGACACTCTGCACCATTCCCGACGCGCCCCCGCGCATTGCTCGAGCTGCGTCGCGTGCTGAAGCCCGGCGGCGCGTTGCTGTTCGTCGAGCATGGCCGTGCACCGGAGCCGGGGTCGCGCGGTGGCAGGACCGGCTCGATCCGCTGTGGCGGCGCGTTGCCGGCGGCTGCCACCTCAACCGGAAGATCGACGAGCTGATCTCCGGCAGCGGCTTCCGGATCGATGCGCTCGCGAACGCCCGGCTGCCAGGGCCGCGAACCCATACCTTCCTCTACGAAGGCCGCGCGCGGCCGGCATGATGGCAGGAACACCATGATCAGAACGCTTCGCCTCGTGCGCTGGGCCGCGCTCGGCCCGACCGTAATGCTCGCGCTCGTATGCGGGTGGCGAATCCAACGCCAGCAAGGGTTGAACTCACCACTATAGCCTAAGTCAAAACCCGATCAGCAGAATGTCCAGCGCACGGGTGATGCGCTCGTGATACTCGGAAAGCGATGCGACAGCGCCCCTCAATTCCCGTCGGGGGATGCTTGCGATGGCCTGGGTGACCAGCACGCACCGTCGGTTCTGGATTTCGAAAATCGGATTGAGTTCGCTGATCGGTTTCGGCGCCGTTTCTTCGGGGAGCAGCGGCACCACTGTTCTTGTGGCGAGGTGGTAGAGAAGATCCGCCTGTACATCGACGACATACCCCTCAGCCTTTCCGGGGCATCGGATGCACGTCAAGCCGTGGCATCAGAACTGCCGAAAGCCAGCAAGTGGCAGACCGTGCTCGGCAACGTGCTTGTTCCAGGCGTCCATCGCGTCCCGATTTTCCTCCAGCCAGCGCTGCTGACGCGCCGCCGCCACCTCCGCTGCCAGGCCACGCTCGCAGGCCTGGGACAGGTTGATGCCCAATTCCCGGGCGTCCCGGAGCAGCCCTTCTGGCAGGGTGACGTTCGTAGCGCGGCGGGGCGAAGGCTGGGACAGAGAGGGCATGGCAGTTTCTCTCATGGGCTCGAATGCACGTCTAACATGCGCATGAAGCACGCGCATGACAAGCTGCGCGTACGCAAAGTCGCGTTGCATCTCAGGCGCCCGCCGTAGCGCCCGACCCCGTGTTGCACCCTCCCACCCCCCATGCTAGACGCCGGCCGGCCGGTGGGCGCCGGCGCGACAGCCGCCCGCGATCTGGCGCGGCTTCATTGCATTGCGGGAACTCACGGCGTGGCCTCATCGGGCGGGACGACGATTGCTTCCGGCGGCGGTCTGGCTGACCGCTACGCCGCCGCGCTCTATTCCTTCGCGGAGGACAACCGCGCGCTGGATGCAGTGGTCGGCGAAATGGAGCAGCTCGGGCGGCTGATCGACGCCAGCGCCGATTTTCGCCGCCTGCTGGAATCCCCGCTGATCGACGTGCACCAGGCGCGCAAGGCGGCGCTCGCGGTGCTGGAGCAGGAAGGCTTCGGCAAGCCGGTGCGCGACATGGTGGGCGTGGTGGCCAACAACCGCCGGCTGCGCAACCTGCGCCAGATCGTTGCCGCGTTCGCCACTCTGGTGGCGGAAAAGCGCGGCGTGGTCACCGCCCATGTGGCCTCCGCCCACCCGCTGAACGACGTGCAGCGCCAGCAGCTTCGCGCCCGGCTGATCGAGGCCGGGTACGGCAACGTCAATATCGTCGAGCAGGTCGAGCCCGACCTGCTCGGTGGCCTGGTCGTGCGCATCGGCGCGCGGCTGTACGACACCTCGTTGAAATCCCGCCTGCAACGTCTGCAGTACGCGATGAAGGGAGCCGCCTGATATGGAGATCCGCCCCGCCGAGATCTCGGAGATCCTGAAGAAGCAGATCGCCGCGTTCGACACCGAAGCCAATGTCGCCGAGACCGGCCAGGTGCTGTCGGTCGGCGACGGGATCGCCCGCGTGTTCGGCCTGCAGAACGTCATGGCCGGGGAGATGGTGGAATTTCCCGGCGCCGGCTTGCGCGGCATGGCGCTGAACCTGGAAACCGACAATGTCGGCGTGGTGATCTTCGGCGACGACCGTCAGATCCGCGAAGGCGACACGGTGTCGCGCACCGGCGCGATCGTGGAGGTGCCGGTCGGCGACGCGCTGCTGGGGCGCGTGGTGGATGCGCTCGGCAACCCGATCGACGGCAAGGGTCCGATCAACACGCCGGAACGCCGCCGCGTGGAGGTGAAGGCGCCGGGCATCATCCCGCGCAAATCGGTGCACGAGCCGATGCAGACCGGGCTCAAGGCGATCGACGCGCTGATCCCGATCGGGCGCGGCCAGCGCGAGCTGATCATCGGCGACCGGCAGACCGGCAAGACCGCGGTGATCATCGACACGATCATCAACCAGAAGGGCATCAACGCCGGCGGCGACGAGAAGAAGAAGCTCTATTGCATCTACGTGGCGGTGGGGCAGAAGCGCTCCACCGTGGCGCAGCTGGTGCAGACGCTGGAGGAGAACGGCGCGATGGGCTATTCCATCGTGGTCGCCGCCACCGCCTCGGACCCGGCGCCGATGCAGTTCCTGGCGCCCTATACCGGCTGCACCATGGGCGAGCATTTCCGCGACAATGGTCGGCACGCGGTGATCTTCTACGACGACCTGTCGAAGCAGGCGGTCGCCTATCGCCAGATGTCGCTGCTGCTGCGTCGCCCGCCGGGACGCGAGGCGTATCCGGGCGACGTGTTCTATCTGCATTCGCGGCTGCTGGAGCGCGCGGCGAAGATGAACGACGCCGAGGGCGCCGGCAGCCTGACCGCACTGCCGGTGATCGAGACGCAGGCGGGCGACGTGTCGGCCTATATTCCGACCAACGTGATCTCGATCACCGACGGGCAGATATTCCTGGAAACGGAGCTGTTCTTCCGCGGCATCCGCCCGGCGGTGAATGTCGGCATTTCGGTCTCGCGCGTGGGATCGGCGGCGCAGATCAAGGCGATGAAGCAGGTCGCCGGACGGATCAAGCTGGAGCTGGCGCAGTATCGGGAAATGGCGGCGTTCGCGCAGTTCGCCTCGGATCTGGATGCGTCCGACGCAGGCGCTGCTGGCGCGTGGCGCGCGGCTGACCGAGCTGCTGAAGCAGCCGCAATACCACCCGGTGCCGGTGGAAGAGCAGGTGGTGGTGATCTTTGCCGGCGTGCGCGGCTATCTGGACAAGATCGATGTGGGCCGGGTCGGTGCGTTCGAGCACAGTTCCTGGGTGAGCTGAAGTCACGCGAGCCGGGCATCCTGGACGCGATCCGCACCGATCTTGAGATCAAGCCGGAGGTGGACAAGAAGCTGACCGCGTTCCTGGACGGCTTCGCGCGGTCGTTTGCGTAGGATGGCGGCGTCGGTGGTGAAGCCGCAAGTCCGGTGCGAGGTGCGATGGCTGGTGGGGGTCGATCGGCCTGCGGGATCGGATTCCCGCTTTCGCAAGCGGGAGAGGTGAGCTGCTGCGGGGGCTTCACATGCCTAGCCTGAAGGCGCTGCGGACGCGCATCAACAGCGTCAAATCGACCCAGAAGATCACCTCGGCGATGAAGATGGTGGCCGCATCCAAGCTGCGCCGCGCACAGTCGCAGGCGGAGGCGGCGCGGCCCTACGCCGAGCGGATGCAGCGCATGTTGAGCACGCTGGCCGCCTCGGTGGCCGGCAGCCCGACCGCACCGCCATTGCTGGCGGGCACCGGCAAGGACCAGGTGCATCTGATCGTCGCGGTGACCGCGGATCGCGGCCTGGCAGGTGCATTCAATAGCCAGTATCGGGCGGGCGGCCCGCACGCTGGCGCGGCGGCTGGAGGCAGAGGGCAAGACGGTCAAGATACTCGCGGTCGGTCGGAAGGGGCGCGACTATCTGCGGCGCGAGCTGGCGAGCCGTTTTGTTGGCGACGTCAGCTATGCCGGCAAGCGCCGGCTGGAGTTTTCGGACGCGCAGGAGATCGCGACCCGGGTGGCCGCCATGGTCATGGCCGGCGAGGTGGATGTCTGCACGCTGGTGTACAACCGGTTTCGTTCGGTGATGTCCCAGGTGGTGACCGAGCAGCAGCTCGTGCCGGCACCGATGCCGGAGGGCACGGCGGACCGAGGATCTGGGCGGCGCGACGTTTGATTTCGAACCGGATGAGGAGACCATCCTGGCGCGCCTGCTGCCGCAGAACCTGGCGATCCAGGTCTATCGCGCGCTGCTGGAGAGCAGCGCCGGATTCTTCGCCTCGCAGATGACGGCGATGGACAGCGCCACGCGGAATGCGGGCGACATGATCAAGCGGCTGACGCTGAACTACAACCGGGCGCGGCAGGCGAATATTACCAGGGAACTGATCGAGATCATCTCCGGCGCGGAGGCTGTGTGACGACCCTCACCCGGATCGCTGCGCGATCCGACCTCTCCCGCACAGCGGAAGAGGTGAAGGATGCAAGGAAGTTAGTATGGCAAGCAATATTGTCGGACGGGTGACCCAGGTGATGGGCGCGGTGGTCGATGTGCAGTTCGAGGGCGAACTGCCGTTCATCCAGAACGCGCTGCACACCAAGATGCAGGACCGCACGCTGGTGCTGGAAGTGGCGCAGGAGCTGGGCGAGCGCACCGTGCGCACGGTCGCCATGGATAGCACCGACGGAATGGTGCGCGGGCAGGAGGTGGTCGATACCGGTGGTCCGATCACCATGCCGGTGGGGCCGGAGACGCTGGGGCGCATCCTGAACGTGATCGGCGAACCGGTGGATGAGCGCGGGCCGATCCATACCGCCAAGCGGTATCCGATCCATCGCGAGGCGCCGAGCTTCGAGGATCAGGCCACCTCGGCGGAGATCCTGGTGACGGGGATCAAGGTGGTCGATCTGCTGGCGCCGTACCTGAAGGGCGGCAAGACCGGGCTGTTCGGCGGCGCCGGCGTCGGCAAGACGGTGCTGATCCAGGAGCTGATCAACAATATCGCCACGCGCGCATGGCGGCGTCTCGGTGTTCGCCGGGGTGGGCGAGCGGACGCGCGAGGGCAACGACCTGTATCACGAGATGATCGATGCGGGCGTGATCAAGCTGGGCGAGAAGGCAGCACCGAAGGCTCGAAGGTCGCGCTGATCTATGGCCAGATGAACGAGCCGCCGGGCGCGCGGGCGCGGGTCGGGCTGTCGGGGCTGACGGTGGCGGAGTATTTCCGCGACGAGGAAGGCCAGGACGTGCTGTTCTTCGTCGACAACATCTTCCGCTTCACCCAGGCGGGCGCGGAAGTGTCGGCGCTGCTGGGGCGCATCCCGTCGGCGGTGGGCTATCAGCCGACGCTGGCCACCGACATGGGCGCGTTGCAGGAGCGGATCACCTCGACCAACAAGGGCTCGATCACGTCGGTGCAGGCGATCTACGTGCCGGCCGACGACCTGACCGACCCGGCGCCGGCCACCACCTTCGCGCATCTGGATGCGACCACCGTGCTGTCGCGGCAGATCGCGGAGCTGGGCATCTATCCGGCGGTCGATCCGCTGGATTCGCACGTCGCGGTCGCTCGATCCGCGGGTGGTGGGGGACGAGCACTACGGGGTGGCGCGCGAGACGCAGCGGATTCTGCAGACCTACAAGAGCGCTGCAGGACATCATCGCCATCCTGGGCATGGACGAGCTTTCGGAAGAGGACAAGCTGGTGGTGGCGCGGGCGCGCAAGATCCAGCGGTTCCTGTCGCAACCGTTCCACGTGGCCGAGGTGTTCACCGGCTTCCCGGGCGTGTTCGTGCCGGTCGCCGACACCATGCGCAGCTTCAAGGCGATCTGTGCCGGCGAGTACGACCATCTGCCGGAGGCGGCGTTCTACATGGTGGGCACGATCGAGGAGGCGGTGAAGAAGGCCGAGGCGCTGAAGGCGCAACACCTGATGCCGGTGGCGCTGGAAATCGTCTCGCCCGAGCGGCTGCTGATGTCGCGGCCGGTGGATATGGTGGTGATCCCGGCCTCGGAGGGCGATATGGGCGTGCTGGAAGGCCACACGCCGATGATCGTCATGCTGCGCGGCGGGGTGATCTCGCTGTATGAGGGCGAGCAGGTGACGGACCGGCTGTTCGTGGCCGGCGGGTTCGCGGAAGTGACGCCGGAGCGCTGCACCGTGCTGGCGAACGAGACGATTCCGGTGGCGGAGCTGCAGCGCGCCGAGGGCGAGCGGCGGCTGGCCGAGGCCGAGGCGGCGCTGGCGCAGGTGGACGCGACGGACATCGCCGGCGAGGAGCTGGCGCTGGAGCGGGTGCAATCGGCGCGGGCGATCGTCGAGACGGTGGATGGATTGTTGACTGGCGGGGGGTAGGGCGGTCGAAGGGTCGGACGGCACGTTCAGTTGGTCCCGGCCAAGCTGCCGCTCGCGGTTGACACGACTCTGGTGCGGCGCGTCTGCTGCCTGCATGCGTTTTCCGCGCGTGCTCGTCGCGTTGCTGATGGCCTGTCTCGTGGGCCGTGGCGCGCTGGCGCAGACCCTGCCGGGGGTAGCGGACCGGTATTTCCTGGCCAGCGATGGGGTGCGGCTGCACTATCTGGAGGCGGGGCCGCCGGCTGCTCATACGATTGTCTTCGTGCCCGGGTGGACCATGCCGGCCTGGATCTGGGCGCGGCAAATCGCCGCGTTTCGGGGCGCCTATCATGTGGTGGCGTTCGATCCGCGCGGACAGGGCAGCTCGGAGGTGGCCTCGTCCGGTTATGAGCCGGTACGGCGCGGTCAGGACATTGCGGAGCTGATCGCTCATGTGGGACGGGGCCCGGTGCTGCTGGTGGGGTGGTCGCTGGGGGTGCTGGACGCCCTGGCCTATGTGCATGCCCATGGCGACGCGGCGCTGGCCGGGCTGGTGCTGGTGGACAACTCCGTGGGCGAGGAGCCGGCGCCCGTGCCGGTCCGGCGGCGTCCGGGACGGCCGGTGCCGCGGCCGCAGTACATGGAGCGATTTGTGCGGACCATGTTCCATACGCCGCAGAACCCGTCGTGGCTGGAGGCGCTGACCGAGGCCACGCTGCGCACCCCGGACTGGGCAGCGCGGGAGCTGCTGGAGTATCGGGAGCCGCGCAGCTACTGGCGTGATGCGGTGTATGCCACCGACCGTCCGGTGCTGTACGTGGTGCGACCCGGATTTGCCGCGCAGGCGGCAAACCTGCAGCGCCGGCGCCCTGACACCGAAACAGCGGTGTTCGCCGATGCGGGGCACGCGCTGTTCATCGACGACGCGACGCGCTTCAATGGGCTGATGGAGACATTCATCCGGCAGCGGATCTGGCCGTGAGTTTTCAGGCTTCGGGCCGGCGTGATTTCACGCTGGTGCCGCTGTTCCTCGTCTCGTTGACGAGCGTCGGGTACGAAATCGCGTTGACCCGCTATTTCGCGGTCGCCGAGTGGTCCGACTATGGCTACTGGGTCATTTCGATCGTCATGGCCGGGTTCGCGCTGAGCGGCGTGGCGGTGGCGCTGGCGCGTGCGACGGCGGGGCGGCATGGCGCGCTGTCGCTGCGGGCATTGCCGGTGCTGCTGATCCTGGCGGCGGCGATCGGCTTCCATTTCACTGCAGAAAATCCGTTCAACCCGTTGCAATTGCAGAATCCCGTCACATGGGCTGGGCAGTTGTGGAATATCGCAGCCTATTACACGGCGCTGCTGCCGTTCTTCTTCCTGACTGGGCTGTTCGTCAGCCTGAGCTTCGTGCTGAACGCCGATCGGGTTGGCGTCGTGTATGCCTGGGACCTGACCGGAGCGGGGGTTGGCGCGGCATCGGTGCTGGCGTTGATGTACCTGTTGCATCCGTTCCGGCTGGTACCGGCGCTGCTGGTGCCGCTGGCGCTGAGCGGGCTACTGGCGGGCGGTGCGCGGCGATGGGCATGGCGAGGCGCTGCCGGGGTGGCGCTGGTTGCGGCGGAGGCATTGCTGCTGCTCGGCAGCCAGCCGCGGGTGAATGATTTCAAGCCGATCTACGCGCCGCTTCATACGCCCGGCGCGCGGGTGGTGGCGGAGCGGTATTCGCCTCGCGGCGTCTATGACGTGCTGGATGATTTCACCGAGCGGGTGGATACGGATGTCTCCAACGACGCGGCGATGCTGGGATTTCCGGGACCGCCGCGCAGTTTCGGGCTGTATCGGGACGGCGAGCGGATCGCGGCGTTGCCCATGCCAGGGGCCATGCCAGGGGCGCTGGACGTGGGGTATGCGGGGGCGGCGCTGGACGCGTTGCCCTACGCGCTGATCGCGCACCCGCGGGTGCTGCTGGCGGGCGCGTCGGGCGGGTTCCGGGTGGCGGAGGTACTGCGGCTGGGGGCGGCGCAGGTGGTCGCGCTGGAGCCGGAACCGATGCTGCTGGGGGCCTCGCGTGCGGTGAGCGATCCCGCGGGTGGTGGTGCGCGGCGAGGGGCCACTCGCGGCGAGCGTGCGCGGCGGGCACTACGATATCGTGGATATTTCCGCGGACTTCCTGGCGGCGGCACCGGCCAACGCGAGCGCGTTCACGGTGGAGGCGCTGGCGGCCGATCTGCGGGTATCGTCGCCGGACGGGGTGGTGTCGGTGCCGGTGTCGATCCGCGATTTTCCGGTGTACGCGCTACGCGTGCTGGCGACCGCGCGTGCGGCTTTGCTGGCGAGCGGGAATAGCGGACCCGGCGGCGCATGTGCTGGTGTACCGGTCGGCATGGAACGCGCGGGTGCTGCTGTCCAAGGCTCCGTGGGATGCGGAGCGGATCGCGGCGGCGCGGCGAGTTCTGCGACCAGCGGTCGTTTGACGTGTCGTACTATCCGGGGATCGACCCGGCGGCTGCGCGAGCGAATATTTACAATGACTTGCCGGCGGTTTCTTTTGCGAATGGCGAGATTGCAGCGGATGGGCCGGATGATTCGATCGCCGACGAGGCCGGGGCCGTTCTTGCCGGGCGCCCGAGCGCGTCTGCCGCGGCGTTCAGCCTGGCACCGATGACGCTGGATCGGCCATTCTTTTTCTCGGCGCTACGGCTTTCGGACATCGGTCTGTTGCTGCGGCGGCTGGAGGTGCTGCCGCAGGCGGAAATCGGCGCGCTGGTAAACCTGGCGGTGCTGGTGCAGGCGGCGGTGATCGCGGTGCTGGTGCTGTTGGTGCCGCTGGCGGCGGGCCGGCGGGTATGGCCGGAGCGGGGCGGCATCGGGCTGGGTATTGCTGTATTTTCCGGCGCTTGGGCTAGGGTTCCTGGGTATCGAGATTTTCCTGATCGAGCAGGTCAGCCTGTGGCTGGGCGACCGCACCAGTGGGTTCGCGCTGGTGCTGACCGGGATGCTGATCTTTTCGGGGCTTGGGCAGCGCGCTTTCCGGGCGATTCGCCGGACGAGCCTGGCAAGGGTTGGCGGTCGCCACGCTGGTGGTGGTCGGATGGAGCGTGGCAGTCTGGGGCGGCTTGCAGCCGGCGATCCTGGCGACGCTGGGGGCGCCGTGGATGGTGCGGGCAGGGCTCGCGCTGCTGGTGATGGCGCCGGTTTCGATCGCGCTTGGGCTGCCGTTTCCGCTGGGGTTGTCGCGGCTGGGTTCAGGCGGGGCGCTGCCCTGGGCGTGGGGGCTGAACGGGGCGTTTTCTGTGGTGGCGACGCCACTGGCCAACCTGATTGCGCGGGAAGCTGGATTCAGATTGCTTCTGCTGGGGGCCGCGGGATTGTATGCTGTTGCCCTTGTGGCATTTCCTGCTGCCCGGAGGCGTATTCAGTGGCTACATTTGCCGGCACGATCACACGGCGTGGACTGATCGGTGCTGCTGCTTCGGCGTCGTTTGCCGGCGATAGCCGGTGCGGAGCCCGGGGCGTGGAACCGGGCGACGTATGAGGCGGCGATGCGCGCCTCCGGCCGGCCGGTCAGCCTGACGGACGCGCAGTTCGCCGCAATCCAGGCGCGCAAACCGGCGGCGATGAAGCGGATCGAGGAATATCTGCGGGACCGGCTGCATACGCCCGATCCGGCGGTGATGGCGGCGTTCCAGGCGGTGCCGCGGGAGTATTTTCATTACATCTATTCCGAGCGCCGGGCGACGCCGGGCGACGCGTATGAGAGCGAGCCGAAGCCGTGGGCGATCGGGTATGGCTCGGCGCTGTCGGACTATCTGGGTCAGGCGTACATGACGCAGATCGCGGCGCCGAAGCCGGGGATGACGACGCTGGAGATCGGGACGGGGAGCGGGTTCCAGAGCGCGCTGCTGTCGCGGATCGTGGGCGAGGCGTACTCGATCGAGATCATCGAGCCGCTGGGTCGGGCGGTGGGGCGGATTTTCTCGCCGCTGGGGTATGGGAATGTCCATACCAAGGTGGGGGATGGGTACTATGGCTGGCCGGACGGTGGAGGGCGGGTTCGATATCATCATGGTGACGTGCGCGGCGGAGTACGCGCCGCCGGAATTGTTCAAGCAGATGAAGCCGGGCGGGCGGATGATCATCCCGATCGGGCAGCCTTTCAAGCGCGGGCAGGTGCTGTACGTCTATACGAAGGATGATGCGGGGAAGGTGCACTCGCGGCGGGACATGGGGGTGTTTTTCATTCCGATGACGGGTGCGATTCAGAAGACGCCGGCGGGGAAGGTTTAGGGGCGTTTCATGCGCCGTCATTGTCGCGGACGACGGCCGGGGCCTTTTGTGTTCGCGCAGTTTCCCCAACGGAAGCTCCCTTATTCGGGCGTCCGCAGCGGCGCGCCTTCGTTGCAACGCAGCTTCGAGGTCGCTTATCGAAGTGCGGAACTCGACCACCCAACTGTTCGTCTCACTTTCCATGGCATCCATCACCGCCGTCCGGAACGCGAGCGCCCGGTCGAGAAAGCTGACGATGTCAGGAGCCGATGCCTGCTGCCGCCGCATTCTTCCCCAATCCATCGCGAATTCCGCGCGCAGGCGTTCGATGGTCATCATCGTTACGATGTAGCGCATCCAGCCTGATGACAGACCCAGGAAGTGATCGAGGGCCAGCATGCCGGCGGCGAGGCCGATCAGCAGAAAGCCGGCTTGCGTAATTGCCAGCTCGTTCGCCGAACCAGGCAGGAGGCCGCTGCCGGCAACAATCGGGGCAAGTCCTCCCAGAACGCCGGCAATGATGGCGGCGCATCGTATCGAGCGGGAGGCCAGGCTCTTGCGCCGCTTGGAACGGGCATACCAGTCTGAGCGCGGCTTGCGCATGCGCATCAGCCATGACGAACAGTTCGGGGATCGCCTGCTCGACCGGCCTATCCGCCCAGGCGTCCGGATCGAACGGTGGAGCGGCTACGTTGACGGGAACCCGACCATTCGCCGTCATGAGAGCAAGCTACGATCCCCTCATTTCTCGATGCCGGCTGCTCAAAGCGTGCCGATGATGGCGACCACCGTGCTCAGCTAATCAGCCTGTTGCCCGCGAGGCAAGGGCACGGATTGAATGGTGGCCGGATTGGATGGCCGGTTCAGCGGCTCATCAGCACATTCGGCAGCCACATGTGTCAGCGGTGGCCAGACCGTGATCGCCAGCAGAACCAGCAGCAGCGGTACCAGCCACGGCATAATCGCGCGCGACATCGTCTCGAACGAAATCTCCGCGATCCGCGAGGTGATGAACAGCACCACACCGATCGGCGGATGGATGGTGCCCAGGATCAGGTTGAAGATCATGATCACCCCGAACTGCACCGGATCGACGCCGAAGCTGGCCGCAGCCGGCGCCAGGATCGGGATCAGGATCAGCAGCGCGGCCAGCGTCTCCATGAAGCAGCCGATCAGCAGCAGCACCAGGTTGCCCACCAGCAGGAACGCCAGCGGGCCATGGATCGTCGCGACGATCGCCGGCGCCAGCGTTTGCGGCACGCGGGAAATCGACATGCACCAGCCCAGCGCCGCCGGCCGCCATCACCAGCACGGCCACGATGCCGGTGGTTTCAACCGTCTCGATCAAGACAGCCCGGCATGGCGCGCAGCGGCAGCGTGCGATAGACGAACAGGCCCAGCAGCAGCGCGTACAAGGAAGCGACGGCGGCGGCCTCGGTCGGCGTGAAATAGCCGCTGAACATGCCGCCCAGCAGGATGACCGGCGTCATCAGCGCCCAGAACCCGTCGCGGAACGCCTGCCACGATACCGCACAGACCCGACGAACGCCATGCGGGGAAAGCCCTGCCGGCGGGCGATCACCGCCACCATCACCATCAGCGAGACGCCCATCAGAATGCCCCGGCACCACGCCGGCAAGGAACAGCCGCCCGATCGAGACGTCGGCGCTGACGCCGTAGATCACCATCGGCAGGCTGGGCGGGATGATCGGGCCGATGGTGGACGCGGCGGCGGTGATGGAAGCGGCGGTTTCCGGCCGGTAGCCGATCCGCTTCATGGCGCGGATCTCGACCGCGCCGGTGCCGGCGGCGTCCGCGACCGCGGAGCCGACCATACCGGCAAAGATCATGCTCGACAGGATGCTGGCATGCGCATAGCCGCCGCGCAGCGGACCGACCAAGGAGCGTGGCAAAGCGCACGATCCGGTCGGTGATGTTGGCCGCGGTCAGCAGATTGCCCATCAGGATGAACAGCGGCGCCGCGACGAGCGGGAAGGAGTTCATCGCCTGCGCCATCTTCTGCGGCACGATGGACACCGAGAGGCCGCCGAACCAGGCGAACGCGGCGGCCGCCAGCGCCATCGAGGCGAACAGCGGCACGCCGGCCAGGATCGCCACGAGCCATGCCGCGGCGATGCCGATACATCAGGGTGGTCATTCGATAGTCGTCTCGACCAGCGGCGATTCCGCGCGTGGACGGTGAACCTGGCTCGAGCAGCTCGCGCAGCGGCCTGCGCGACGGTGACCAGGCCGGCCGGCACGAGCGGGACATACATCCACGCACATGGAAACGGGCAGCGCGGTTGCCTCCAGCGGCGAAGTTGCGGACGACAAGATCGATGCCGTACCAGGCGACGATGGCGCCGAGCGCAATCATGCCGAGCTGGATGAGCGCCTCGGTCACGCGCCACGGCAAGTTGCGCAGCAGGTCGTGAAAGAAACGGATCCGGACATGGCCACGTCTTCGACTTGCGACGATCCAGCCGAACGCGGCCAGCCAGATCATCAGAAAGCGCGACAATTCGTCGGTCCAGATCAGCGGATCGTCGGCAAGCGCGCGTGACGATCCCCAGGGCCACGGTGGTCAGCAGCGCAATCAGCAACAGGCAGGCGACCAATTCGGCTGCAGCGGTCGAAGATGCAGTCGAAGCGCTGCAGCGCAGCGATGGGATCAGGCAGCGGCAAGCTGGTCCCACAGCCCCTTGCCCCAGCGTGCTTCGAATTTGGCGGGCAGCACGTCGCCAGGACGGGCTTGCGGAAGCTCTCGCGATCGGGGTCGATCACCGTCATGCCGCCGGCGGCGAAGGTGGCGGCGAGCTTCGATTCCTGATCGATCGATGGCGGCGTCCTGTTCCTATGCGCGAGCTGGCGATGGAGCGCCTTCAGCGCTGATTGCTGGGCGTGCAGACGAGGGCGGTCCAGGCGCCTTCGTTGATGGCGACCAACCGCGGGGTCATGATATGCGCGGTCAGGATCAGGTATTTCTGCACTTCGTTGAGCTTGGCGCTCTGGATCGTCGGCAACGGGTTTTCCTGGCCGTCCACGGCGCCCTGACTGAGCGCGAGGTAAAGCTCGCCGATATCCAGCGGGGTGGGACGCGCGCCCCAGGCCTCGGCCATGGCGCGATACGTGTCCACCTCCGGGATGCGCAGCTTGAACCCCTTCATGTCATCGACGCTGTGCACCGCCCGGCTGCCGGAGGTGACCTGGCGCGTTCCGTAATAGGTCGAACCGATGATCCGCATCTGGCGCTTGGCGGCAAGCTGATCGCTGAGCTGCTGTAGCACCGGCGAGGCCAGGGCACGGCGCATATGGGCCGGGTCGCGCCAGAGATACGGCGCCTCCAAGATGGAAAAGGGCGGCAGGAACTGACCGAACTGCGCGGCCCCCTCGGAGACCATCTGGGTGGCGCCGGACGAACAGGACTCGATCGAATCACGCGAGGAGCCGAGCTGGCCACCGGGGAAGACCTGGATCTCGATTGCGCCTCCGCTACTGCCGCGCATGTCGGCGGCGACCCGTTCCATCAGCGTCGTTTCTGGATGGGTGCTGGGCAGCACGGTGGACCAGCGGAGCACCACCTGGGCGGCGCGCGTCAGCCGCGGGGTCAGCGCGAGGGTCGCCGCACCGGCGGTCAGGTACCGGCGCGGCGCGACGTGGTGTCCGACTATAGCGTAGCGTGGTGTTTCGCAGGGGAGGATCCCGCAATGAACAGACGAGACCTGCTCACCAACGCGGCGGCGTTGCCGTTGCTGGCGGTCACGCGGCCGGCTCCCGTCATGGCGGCGCCGGGAGGGAAACTGGCGCAGGCATCATTCCGTCGTGTCCGCCCGTCCGATCCGAAATGGCCGAGTGCGGCAAGTTGGGACCGGCTGAAGCAGGCCGTCGGCGGACACCTGATCAAGGTGGAGCCGCTGCTGGCCGTCTGCGCGGACGGCAGCGGCAGTGCCGCGTGCCAGGACGTGCTCAGGTTGCTGAAAAATCCGTACTATGTGGGCGATCAACCGGCAGGAACGCAAACCGCCGGCTGGGTTGATGCGTGGATGTCGGCGCCGAGCGTGTACGCAATCGCGGCGAGGACCACCGCCGATGTAGTTGCCGGGGTAAGCTTTGCCCGCGAGAACCGGTTGCGGCTGGTAGTGAAGGGGGGCGGCCACAGCTATCAGGGCACCTCCGATTCGGCCGATTCGCTGCTGATCTGGACGCGCGCGATGAACCGGATCGAGTTGCACGACGCGTTCGTGCCGCAGGGTTGTGACGGAAAGCAGGCCGCGCAGCCCGCTGTCACGGTGGAAGCAGGTGCGGTATGGATGCACGTCTATGATGCGGTGACGACGCAAGCTGGCCGGTATGTGCAGGGCGGCGGGTGCGCGACGGTGGGGGTCGCCGGACTGGTGCAAAGCGGCGGGTTTGGTAGTTTCTCGAAGAACTATGGTAGTGCGGCCGGTGGGCTGCTGGAAGCGGAGATCGTTACCGCCGATGGTGACGTGCGCATCGCCAACGCATGCACGAACCCTGATCTGTTCTGGGGAATAAAGGGCGGGGGCGGCGGCAGCCTGGGGGTGATCACGCGGCTGACGCTGCGCACGCGAGAGCTGCCGGCCTTCTTCGGCGGCGTGTCGCTGAGGGTGCAGGCAAGCTCGGACGCAGCGTTCCGTCGGCTGATCGGGCGCTTCGTGGCGTTCTGCGGCGAGCGCCTGATCACTCCGCATTGGGGCGAAAGCATTGCGTTCGGCGCGGACAATACGTTCTCGGTCAGTATGGTGCATCAGGGATTAAATCAGCAAGAGGTGCAGGATATCTGGCAGCCATTCGTGGTGTGGGTTGCTGCATCGCCCGGGGACTTTGCCATCGCGTCGCCGCTACGCGTTTCGGTGATGCCGGCGAGAAACTGGTGGAACACGGCTTATATCAAGGAGCACGTTCCCGCGCGGGGCTTCTTCGATCAGCGGCCGGAAGCGCCAGCGACGAACATGTGGTTCGGTGAGCAGAACACCGAGCTGGGGGTGTTCATTCACGGCTATCAGTCCATCTGGCTGCCGGATTCATTATTGCAAGCGGAACAACAGGCGCGGCTTGCGGATGCGTTGTTCGCAGCCAGCCGGCATTTTGCCGTGATGGTGCATTTCAACAAAGGGCTCGCCGGTGCCAGTGCGGCTGACGTGGCGGCGGCGAAGGACACGGCGATGAACCCGGCGGTGCTTACGGCGTTCGGGTTGGCGATCATCGCTACGGGAGATCCGGCTGCATACATGGACCTGCTGAAGGGACCACCCGACCTGGCAAAGGCACGACAGGATGCGGCGGCAATCGGCAGGGCCGGAGATGCGTTGCGTCGGGTGGTGCCGAATGCGGGATCATACGTATCGGAGAGTGATTTCTTCGAGCGGGGATGGCAGCGCTCGTTCTGGGGAGGGAATTACCCGCGGCTGCGGGCGGTGAAGGCGAAATATGATCCAGAGGGGCTCTTCTTCGTTCACCATGGTGTCGGGACCGAGGGGTGGAATGCGGACGGATTTACGCGGATGGCGTAAGGATGCAGCCGGCCCTGCTGTGTGCCGATTTTCTGTCACGGAATATCTCCGGCACCTCACGCGTCGAGTACCCCAGCAGCGTCAGGGGCCGCCACGATGAATGCAGATCCGCGACCGTTCTCGATAGTGACATCACGCGGCAGATATACCCGCGCCGCGCAGCTTCTGCACTGGGTCACAGCCGCGCTCATGTTTACCATCCTGCCGCTTGCCTGGGTGATGGTGAACCTGCCGGAAAGCACACCTCGGCGAGAGTTGCTGTTCACGCTTCATAAGTCCGTCGGCCTGACCATCATCACGCTGGTTGCCGTGCGGCTTGCCTGGCGGGCGATCCACCCGGCTCCGCCGCTTCCTGGCGATCTGGCGCGGTGGGAAAGAGCGGCGGCGTTCGCATCGCACTGGATGCTGTATGTCATTCTTGTTGGCATGCCGGTGAGCGGTTATCTGCTCGATGCGGCCGCAGGTCACGAGATTTCCTATTTTGGCCTGTTCTCGGTCCCTCTCATCCCCAAGTCTCCCGCGCTCGCGCACGCGGCGATCTGGACCCATGTCGCTGTCGGGCAGTGGCTTGTCTATGCGCTTCTTTTGACCCATGTGGCGGCCACCGCGTGGCACGTCTTCGTTCGGCGCGACGGAGTGCTGGACCGCATGCTGCCGGAGCAGGGAACGCCGCAAATCGCCGGCCGGCTCGACGTTGGCTGACCGCCGCGAACAGATCAGCCGCCCGACAGAGCGCCCACGATATAGACATTGTCGCCGTCGTGAAGCGGCATCGTCAGGTCGCGCGTGTCGGCGTCGTTGACAAAGAACCGCACGTGCCGGCGCGGACGGTCCTGTTCATCGACAAGGCGGAATCGTATTCCGGGGTACTGGCGATCGAGGTCTTCCAGCATCTCGTTCAGCGTGCCGCCGGTCGCGTGCAGCTCCGACGCGCCCCGCGTGTAGGTGTGCAGCAGGGGTGCCAGGCGCAGCTCGACCGTGCTCACACCAGCCCCGTTTCCAGCGCGTAGATCTCCGGAAGGTGCTGGGCGACGCAGTGCCATTGTTCGCCCTCGTTGTTGCTCGCCCACACGGACCCGGAGGTCGTCCCGAAATAGAGGCCGACCGGCGCCAGTTCGTCCGCGCAGAATGCCTGACGTTTTACCGTGAACCAGGCCTGTTCGCGCGGCAGCCCCTGATCCAGACGCTGCCAGCTCTGTCCGGCGTCGCCGGTACCATAGACCGCCGGCTTGCCGCCCGGACTGACGCGTGGCCAGACGGTCGAACCGTCCATCGGAAACACCCAGGCGGTATCAGGGTCGCGCGGATGCAGTGCCAGCGGAAGTCCGATATCGCCGACCTCGGAAGGCATTCGCTCGCCGACACGAATCCAGGTCTCGTCCGGCAGATCAAGACGATAAATCCCGCAATGGTTCTGCTGGTAGAGCCGGTCGGGCCGCAGCGGATGCAGCGCAACGCGATGCGGGTCCTGGCCGTACTCGGGGAACGGATCCGGCCGAAACTCCGCCAGTGAGCCGCGGTTCATCGGGCGCCAGGTTGCGCCCTGATCGTCGGTGGCGAACACGCCGCCGCTCGACATGCCGACATACATCCGCTGCCTGTCGCGCGGATCGATCAGGACCGAATGCAGTTTCGGTCCGTCCGGCGTGCCGTCCTGTTCGCCGCCGGTCCAGGTGTCCAGCATCGGATGGTCGTTCAGGCCGGCAACACCCTCCCAGCGGCACCCTGTATCCTCAGAGCGGAACAGGCCCTGCGGAGAGGTGCCCGCGTACCAAACTCCCGGCTCATCGGCGTGGCCGGGCGTGAGCCAGAAGACGTGATCCACGGCGCGCTTTCGTCCGCCCTCGACGGCTTTGGCGAATTGCGGCGGACGCTCGGCTTCCTGCCAGCTATTCCCGGCGTCGGTCGAGCGGAACACGGTGGGGCCGAGATGCCCGGTGCTCGCCGCCAACAGCATGGTCCGGCGGTCGCGCGGATCGAGCACGATGTGGTGGACGACGTGCCCGAGGAACTGCGGCCCTTCCAACTGAAACCTGTCTCGCCCCGGCTTCGCCCGGAGCATGAAGGCGCCTTTCCGTGTCGCGATCATCAGCAACAAAGATGGTCCGTCTGGCATGCTGATCTCCTTCCGTGCCTGCGGCGCAGCGACGGTTCCTCGAGAGGCGCGCCCGCCGCAAGCCTTGAACCGGCCGACCTGGCGCTAGGCGCCCTCGTGCCAGGTCCGCCCATCGCGCTCAATCAGGGCGATCGCGGCTGTCGGTCCCCAGCTTCCCGCGGGATAGGGACGCGGATGGTCCGCGCGGGCCTCCCAGGTTTCCAGCAACGGTTCGACCCAGGCCCAGGCGGCTTCCACTTCATCACGGCGCATGAACAAGGTCGCGTTGCCGCGCACCGTGTCCATCAGCAGCCGCTCATAGGCATCGGGATAGCGGATACCGAACGTCTTCTCGAAGCTGATATCCAGCGCCGTCGGGCTTAGCCGCAGCCCGCCCGGCCCCGGTTCCTTGGTCATCATTTCCAGGCGCATGCCTTCCTCGGGCTGCAGCCGTATCACCAGCCGGTTCGGCTCCAGCCCGGCAGCCTCAACCGGGAATATCGAGAACGGCAGCGCGCGGTACTGCACCACGATCTCGGAAACCTTCTGCGGCAGGCGTTTGCCGGTGCGCAGGTAGAACGGCACGTTGGCCCAGCGCCAGCTATGCACCTCAGCCTTGAGCGCGACGAAGGTTTCGGTGCTGCTGGTGGCGGCGTTCCCCAGATCGGTCACGTATGCCTGGACCGGCCGGCCCTCCACCGCGCCGGCGGTGTACTGTCCGCGTACTGTCAGTGCCTGGACTTCGGACGGCTGGATGGGCCGCAGCGCGCGCAGCACCTTCAGCTTCTCGTCGCGTACGCGATCCGCATCCAGGGAAACCGGCGGCTCCATCGCCATCAGGCAAAGCAGTTGCAGCAGGTGGTTCTGCACCATGTCGCGCATCGCCCCGGCATGGTCGTAATAGGGCCCGCGACCTTCCAGCCCAACCGTCTCGGCCACCGTGATCTGCACGTGGTCGATCACGTCGGTGGTCCACAGCCGCTCGAAGATGGAGTTGGCAAAACGCAGCGCCAGCAGGTTCTGGACGGTCTCCTTGCCAAGGTAGTGATCGATCCGGTAGGTCTGCGATTCCGCGAACACCTCGCCGACCTGGTCGTTGATCTCGCGCGCCGAAAAGAGGTCGTGGCCGATGGGCTTTTCCAGCACGACGCGGGATTGCGGCGTGTCGAGCCCGTGCGCCGCGATATTGTGGCAGATCGCGCCGTAGAGATCGGGCGCGGTAGCCATGTAGAAGACCCGCACCCGTTCGGGATCGAGCAGGTCTTGAAGACTGCTCCAGTCTCCCTGACCGCCGGCGGCGTCCAGCGCGCCGGTACGACAGCACGGCCAGAAAGCGCTGCATGGTGCCGGCGTCGAGCGCCGTCGGATCGACATGCTTTTCCAGCGCGTCGGTAGCGCGCTTGCGAAACGCCTCATCGTCCATCGTTGCGCGCGCCACGCCGATCACCCGCGATCCCGCTGGCATCTGACCGTCGCGGAACCGCCAGTAGAGCGCCGGCAGCAGCTTGCGCATGGTGAGGTCGCCGGTGGCGCCGAACACGACGCAGTCGAATACAGCAACGGGAATGATCTTGGCTGCCATGGGTCAGACCACCGGCGAGGCGCCGCCATCCATGTTGATCGCCGTGCCGGTGGTGAACCCGGCATGCTCGGAGGCGAGGAAGCACGCCATTGCGGCGAATTCCTCGGCTTTGCCGAGGCGGCCGAGCGGGATGGGGGCGCCGAGCTTGCCGATGAACTCCTCGAACGGCACGTTGGCTCCTTGCGTCTGATGCCGGCGCACCCATTGGTCGGACATGATCTGGCCCACCAGCAGGGCGTTCACCAGCACGTTGTGCGGGGCGCCTTCGCCGGCCAGGATTTTGGTCAGCGCCATGCCGGCTGCGCGGGAGACGGCGGTGGGCGCGCCGCCGGCCCGCGGCGCCTTGGCCCCGATATTGAGCACGTTGATGACGCGGCCCCAGCGCCGCTCTTTCATCTGCGGGAACACCAGCCGACAGAGACGGATCGCGGCGAACAGCTTGAGGTCCAGATCTTCCTGCCACATCTCGTCGGTGATCTGCTCGAATGGCATGGCGCGCGATGTGCCCGCATTGTTCACCAGGATATCGATTTTCCCGAACGCCCGCATGGCGGCGTCATAGGCTGCCTGGCATTGCTCGGCCTTGGATACGTCACAGGGGATCGCGGCGACACGGCCGGTCGCCGATGTCTCGATGTGGGCGCGGGCCTCTTCCAGCACCTCGGGGCGCCGGGCGAGGATGGCGACATCGGCACCGGAGGCGGCAAAGCGGCTCGCCATTGCAAGGCCAAGCCCCTTGCTGGCCCCGGTGATGAGCGCCGCGCGGCCCGCTAGACTGACCTGCATGTTCGTCTCCTGTGCTTTCCCGAGGGCGGCAGGGCAGCACAGGCCCGTCGAGCCGGCAACCCGGAGGTGCGCATGCTGTCGGACACTGAGCGGCGGTTCCTGGCGACGTGCCGGGTGGGACATTTTGCAACCGCGGACCGGAGCGGCGCGCCGCATGTCGTGCCGGTTTGCTATGTCGTGAACAATGACAGCCTGTACATCACTGTTGATGAGAAGCCGAAACGGCGGGACGTGCCGCTGAAGCGGCTGCGGAACCTTCTGGTGAACCCGGCGGCGGCGTTCGTGGCTGACCGGTACGACGAGGACTGGGGAAGGCTGGGCTGGGTCATGCTGCGCGGCAGGGCGGAGATACTGCGGGAAGGGGCCGAACATCAGCAAGCCCAGGAAATGCTGCGTGCCCGCTATCCGCAACTATCCGGGATGGATATTGCGCCGTTACCGGTGATTGCGCTGCGGATCGAGCGGGTCACGCGTTGGGGGAAGTTCGATATGTAATTCGCGCCCGGTGCGGCGCGCGGCAGCGATTGACACGGTACCGGACAGTACCGTCTGATATGGCGACCAGGGAGGAAATCATGTCAAATTCGATACGGCGGCTGACGCGCCGCGCGCTGGTGCAGGCCGGCGCTGGAATGCTGGCTATGCCAGCGATCGCGCAGGGTACCCGTGTATTCACCTTTGCCCATGACGAGCCGCATGACACCGGATACGGATTCCTCGCTGATCAGTTCAACGCGAAGCTGAAGGAAGTCAGCGGCGGCAAGTTCTCGATCCATGAATTTCCCGGCGCGCAACTCGGCCAGGAGCCCGAGATGGCCCAGAAGGTGCGCACCGGGGATATCGATTTCGTCATCAACGCTACCGCCAATACGGCAACTGTCGTACCCCAGGCGGGGGTGTTTTCGCTGCATTTCATCTTTGTGAATGAGGGGCATCTTGCGAAATCGATGCTCGATCCGGGCATGAACGCGCTGTTCCAGGAGATGATCGCGAAGAACACGACCGGCGCGAAATCGCTGGGCCTGCTGACGCTCGGGTTTCGCAAGTTCTATTCCAAGAACGAGATCAAGAACGTTGCGGACATGAAGGACAAAAAGGTCCGGGTGCAGGCTACCAAGACCGAGGACCGTTTCTTCAGCGCCTACGGCTCGATGCCGGTGCATATGCCGATCGGGCAGGTCTATACCTCACTGGAAACCGGCCTGGTCGATATCGCGGAGAATGGCGCCGACATCTACCGCGCGCAGAAGCACTACGAGGTGGCTCCGGTGCTGTCCGCCTCGGACCACGAGGCGAACAACAATCATCTCTGGGTCGCCGACAAGACCTGGAACAGCCTCAACGCGGAGGAGCAGGGCTGGGTGAAAGTTTCATTCGAATATTCGCGCGGCCTGACGGTGCCGAAATCACTCGAGTACGACCACGCGGCGATCGATTCCCTGCAGCAAGATGGGAGTCGAGATTTACACCGGAGTCGACCGCATCGGGGTTCATCGAAATTGCCAAGCCTATCCAGGATGAACAGGCACAGGCACTGGGACCGTACGCCGTGCAGATTCTCGCGCTGACCCGCAAGCTGGCGACCTGAACCGCGGCACATGTCGATGCGACCGGCGCGGCTTCGCCGACGCACTGCTGTCGCGCAAGCGCCCGCAGCTCAAGTGGCATTGGCTCGATCCGCTGGAGATCGCGCTCGTCGTGCTGTGCGGGTTGCTGCTGGTCGGTTTCCTGGTCAGCGAGATGGGCGACGTGGCGTTCCGCATCCTGCGCCGTCCCTGGCTGGATGCGCAGGAGTTCTCGCTGGGTTTTTTTGCCTGGGGCGTGTTCATGGGCGGCGCGGTCGGCGTGCGGCGGAACGATCATTTCCGGCTGGCGGCCACGGCGGAGATATTCGCCGGCGGGGTGCGAAACGGGATCGAGGTGTTCCAGCAGTCGGTCATGATCGGCGTGGCCGGCTGCCTGGTGTGGTTTGGCTACCTCAATTATCCTGAACGGCTTCGGCAGCTACCTGATGCCGTCGCTCACGCCGATCGCCGTGCTGTACGCGGCGATCCCGACGGCCGGCGCACTGATCGCGCTGTTTTCGGTGGAGAAGCTGGTCAACGGCCTGGTGCACGGCTTCGCCGACCCGTCGGATGCGCCAGCCTGGCCTGGAGGCAGCGGAACCGATCCTCGAAGCAGTCGAACGACACCCGGCACAATGAGCAGCAACGAAACCGCCATCGTGGTGATGTGCGGACTGTTCCTGTTTCTGGGCTATGCCGGGCTGCCGGTGGCATTCGCGCTGATCGCCGCCGTGGTGGTCGTCGCGACGCTGTTCACGCAGCTCACGATCGGCTCGCTGATGGGGCAGCTTTTCAACGGCATCAACGAACTGGCGCTGCTGGCGATCCCGTTCTTCCTGCTGGTCGGCGAGCTGATGACGTCGGCGCGCATCACCCCGCGGCTGATCGCGCTGACCCAGGCGATGGTCGGCCATCTGCGCAGCGGGCTGGCGCATGTCGTGGCGGTGTCGTGCATGATCTTCGGCGGCATCTCGGGCTCCTCCACCGCCGACACGGTCGCTATCGGCACCGTGCTCATGCCGGCGATGCGCGACGAGGGTTATGCGCCGGCCTTTTCGGCGGCGCTGATCGCCGCCGGCGCGTCCATCGCGTCGATGGTGCCGCCATCGATCATGGCAATCGTTTATGGCGCGGTCGGCGATGCTTCGGTCGGTGGGCTGTTCCTGGGCGGTGCCACGCCGGGTCTGATGGTCTGCATCGGGCTGATGATCTACAGCTATTTCTTCGGCGCGCCGGGCGTGCCGAAGCGACGGGCGACATTCGTCGAGTTCGGCGCGCGCGCTGCGTGGCGCGGTGCTGCCGCTGATGATTCCGGTGATCATCATCGGCTCCATCCTCGGCGGCGTGATCACGCCCGGCCGAGGCCGGCATGGCGGCGGTGGTGTATGCCGCTGGTCGTGTTGCTGCCACTGCTGAATCGCGGCCATTTCCGGCGCCTGCCGAAAGATATCGCGATGGCGGCGATTCTGTATTCGATCCCGCTGACCGCGGTGGCCGGCGCCTCCGTCGTTCGGGTGGATGCTGGCCTATCTGGGCGGCGCCGACATCATCATGGGCTGGGTTGCCGCGCTGGGCACGACCGATCCGCGGGCGATCCTGTTCTTCGTCGCGGTGCTGTTCCTGATCGTCGGCGACTTCCTGGATGGGCTGCCCGCCATCATCATCCTGATGCCGGTGATCCTGTCTCTGGAGAAGCTGGGTCACATCAACGCCGTGCATATGGGCGTGGTGGTGATCGTGACGCTGGCCTTCGGGCTGATCACGCCGCCCTGCGGGATCATCCTGCTGCTGTCGTCCACCTTGGCGGGCGTGCCGTTTTCCCGCGCGCTGCGGCAGTCGGCACCGATCTACGTGGTGTTCGTGATCGTGATCTCAGTGATCATCCTGGTGCCGAACACGGTGCTGTGGCTGCCGCGGCATTTCCTGCCGCGGTCGGTGGGATGTTTCCCGCGGCCGGGCGGGGGCGGCTGGATCTGTCCTTAGAGGCGGGCTGATCGCCGGGGGAATGGACCGCCACGGTCCGGCGGCGATATGCTGCCGTTTCGGCCCTGGGGAGAGTCTGCAGATGAACGATACCGTTGCCGCCAAGCCGGTCTATGACCGCACTGTCGAAGACCTGGGCAATATCGTCGAGCTTGGGCACGTGAATGTCACGGTGCCGGACCAGAAGCTGGCGACGCTGTTCTATATCAGCGGGCTGGGTCTGACGCGTGATCCCTACCTGATGGCTGGCCTGACCAACATGTGGGTGAATGTCGGCCGCGCGCAGTTCCATCTTCCGGCGCGTCCGCCGCAGGTGGTGCGGGGGACGACCGGCCTTGTGGTGCCCGATCTGAAGGCCTTGCTGCATCGGCTGCAAACGGTGAAGAAAGATCTGGAGGGCACGAAATTCAGCTTCCGTGAGACCAACGACGGGGCGGAGACCACGTGCCCCTGGGGCAACCGCATCCGCTTGCACGCGCCGGACGCCAATCGGTTCGGGCGGATCACGCTGGGCATGCCCTATGTGGAGTTCGATGTGCCGGAGGGGACGCCGCTGCCGGCCATCGCTCGGTTCTATCAGGAAGTGCTGGGCGGGATCGCCGGGGTGGGCGGGGACGCGCGGGGGTCGTTTGCGTGGGCCGGGCTCGGGGACGGCAACAAGGCGCTCTATCGCCCGGCGGCCGGTCCGCATCCGGAGTACGACGGGCACCATATCCAGATCACGCTGGCGGATTTCTCCGGCCCACACCGCAAGCTTCTGGAGCGTGGGCTGATCACCGAGGAGAGTGACCAGCACCAGTATCGCTTCACCGATATCGTCGATGTGGACAGCGGGAAGAAGCTGTTCCAGGTCGAGCACGAAGTGCGCAGCATGCGCCATCCGCTCTATGGCCGCCCGCTCGTGAACCGCAACCCGGCGCAGACCAACCGCGATTACGCACCGGGCTGGGATGCGGCGAGCTGGGCGATGGGGACCGCCTGAACCGCTGTCCCGTCATCGCGGTCAGGTTCCCGGGATACGGGGTCGTGAGGAAATAGCGGAATCAACCGTTATCCCGGGGAGCGCGGGAGTTTGGCGGGGGCAGTTTGGATTCCCGCTTGCGCGGGAATGACGGTGGACGTGGCGGGGACGACGAGATTGAGGCGGTTGTTTCCGATGGAACCGGTCGCGGCGCGTCCGGCTACCCGCTCACCTGATCGAGCTGCGCGATCGATGCCGCATCCAGTTTGATGTCGGGTGCGCTTACCAGCTCACTCAGTTGTTCGGGACTGGTCGCGCTGGCGATCGGCGCTGCGATCGACGGACGGCCCATCAACCAGGCCAGCGCGACCTGTGCCGGGGTGGCGCGCGCCTGCGACGCCACCTGATCCAGTACCGCGAGGATACGCAAGCCTCGTTCGTTCAGATACTTCCCCGCTCCCGCTTCCCGCGCGCGCCCGGCAAGATCCGCTTGCTTTCGATACTTTCCCGTCAGGAACCCGCTCGCCAGTGAATAGTACGGGATCACCGCCACCTCCTCCCGCACGCACAACGGCTGCAGCTCCGACTCGAACTCCGCCCGGTCCGATAAATTGTGCAGCGGCTGCAATGTCTCATATCGCGGCAGCCCATGTCGCCGGCTGGTCTCCAACGCCTCCTTCAGCCGTGCTGCGGTGAAGTTGGATGCGCCGATCGCCCGCACCTTGCCCTGCTCGATCAGTCGCTGATATCCCTCCAGCACTTCCTGCATCGGCGTATCGGGATCGTCGCGATGCGACTGATACAGATCGATGTAATCGGTCTGCAGCCGCCGCAGCGAATCCTCCACCGCGCGCATCATGTACGCGCGAGACAGACCCTTTTTCCCATCCCCCATGTCCATGCCGAGCTTGGTCGCGATCACCACCCGCTCACGTCCGCCGCGCGCCTTCAGCCAATTGCCGATGATCGTTTCCGACTCCCCGCCCTGGTGCCCCGCCGCCCAGCGCGAATAGACGTCCGCCGTGTCGATCAGGTTGAAGCCGCCCGCCACGAAAGCGTCCAGCAGCCGGAACGACATCGCCTGGTCGGCCGTCCAGCCGAACACGTTGCCGCCGAACGCGAGTGGCGCCACCGCGATCCCCGAGCGCCCAAGTTGCCGCTTTTCCATCCGCCCCTCCATCCCTGACCGCTCCTGCTTTACGGGACCCGCGACTGCGCCGCAAACTCGATCCAGGGCTCCGCCCCTGGACCCCGGCAAAGGCTGTGCCTTTGCAATCCATCTGTTTTGGTTGGGTGTGGGGGTGGGTGCCTACTTCGCTCTCACCAACAGTACCGTAGGCACCCACCCCCGCACCCAACCCAGGTAGCGGGTTCCAAGGGCGAGCCCTTGGCGGGGTTTGGGGCGGAGCCCCGAGCCTTTCTCGCTTCACCCGATCGCCTCTACCAACGGAGCGGCCCGCCCATGGAGTTCGGCATCTTCCACGAGTTTCCCTCGGTGTCCGCCGGCGATGCGGCGGCGTTCGAGCAGGCGATGGCACTGGTCGATGCGGCCGAGGACGGGGGGCTCGATGCGGTGTGGCTCGCCGAGCTGCATTTCGACCCGGACCGCTCGGTGCTGTCCGCTCCGCTTTGCATCGCCAGTGCCATTGCCGCGCGCACGCAGCGCATAAAGATCGGCATTGCCGTGCAGGTGCTGCCGCTCTGCCATCCGCTGCGGCTCGCGGAGGAGGCGGCGACGGTGGATCAGCTCAGCCGCGGCCGATTGATCCTTGGGGTCGGCCGCAGCGGCGTGGCGCGCACCTACGAATCCTATGGCGTGCCCTATGCGGAAAGCCGTGACCGCTTCGTCGAGACATTGGAGATACTGCGTCTGGCGTGGACACAAACAGGCATTTCCTACGACGGACGCTTTCATCGGTTTGATGACGTCACTACGACACCACGACCATATCAGGCGGAACCGCCGATCCGCATCGCGGCGACCAGCGCGGAGACCTATCCCGTTATCGGCCGTGCCGGAGCGCCAGTGTTCGTGGCGATCCGCCATGAGCCTGCCGCGCATGTCGCTCCGCTGATCCGTGCCTATCGCGAGGCGTGGCAGGCAGCCGGGCATCCAGGCCTGGGTCAGGTGTTTCTCCGCTTCCCCGGCTATGTCGCGACCACGGATGCGCGCGCCCGCAGCGAAGCGGAGCCGAGCCTGCTGCACTACTATCGCGCGCAGGCCGCATTGCTGTCCAACTCCGCTTCCCGCGTCGGCGGGACAACCGGCGAGATCCGCCGCGCCCAGGCCGAGCGCCTGGGGAGCATGACGTTCGAGGAGGCCTGTCGCGGCATGGTGCTAATCGGTTCGCCTGAAACCGTCTCAGCGCGGTTGCGTGACATCGTCGGCGAACTGGAACGGGACGGCGTGCTGATGGAGCTGAACCCGGGCGCCGTATTCCGCACGCCCAGGTGCAAGCCGCGCTTCGCCTGCTCTGCGAACAGGTGATGCCCCGGTTTCGCGCCTGAGGCGGGGGATGGCGTGTGCTGCCTCAGAGCGCCCGCCACAAGGGGCGGGTGAGCGCCAGGGCCAGCAGCGTCTCGATGCCTGTCACCACGGTGGCCCATTGCGCGCCGATCGCGTTGGCCAGCAGCCCGAGATGGAGAAAGCCGATCGGCCCGACGCCGATGCACACCGACAGCAGTCCCAGCATGCGGCTGCGCATGTCGGGCGGCGCGTAGAGGTAGATCAGCGTGGTCTGCGTGATGCTGTAGCCGGATCCGCCGAAGCCTTCCAGGAACAGGGCCGCGCCTGCCGACAGCGGTGAGGGCATCAACGCGAATGCGGTGAGCATTGTCGCGTAGATGATGATGCCGCCCAGATAGACCCGTCCGTAGTGTTTGGGACGCACGAGGACAGCGACCACTACGGCGCCCAGAAGGGCGCCCAGCCCATCCATGCTGGCGAGCACGCCGGTGCTGGCCGCCCCCAGTCGGAGATGCTGCTGCGCGATCACCGGCACCATGCTGGTGAACGGCCAGGCAAACAGGTTGTATATGATTGTAACCACCAGCGTGCCCAGCAGACGCTTGTCCCGCGCGGCCAGATGCAGTCCCTCGGCGATGCCGGCCAGCACGGGGACGTGTACCGGCGAAAATCGCCGGTTCCGATAGCGCAGGCCGAAGGCTGCGACGAACGACGTGGCATAGAGCGCCACGCCGACGACGAACACGCCCTGGATGCCACTGGTCGCCAGCAGCAGGCCGCCGATGGCGGGACCCAGCATGCGGCTGCCGTTATTTGCCGCTATGTCGATCGACATGGCGGGTCCCATGCGCTCGCTTCCGACCACTTCGCCCATCGCCGCCCGCCGCACCGGGTTGTCGGCTGCCCAGGCGATGCCGTTCACGAAGGAACCCACCGCCACGTGCCAGACGGCCAGCCGTCCGGTAACGGCGAGCGCCGCGAGTGCGATATCGGTGACCAGCATCATCAGGATCATTCCGAGCAGGAGCGTTCGCCGTTCCATCCGCTCGGCCGCGGCGCCCAAAAACGCGCCGAACAGCCCCATAGGCAGCAGCCGCAGCATGGTAACCAGGGCAACCGCAAGAGGTGAGCGCGTGTGCTGGAAAACGAAGATGGCGACGGCCAGCGTCTCTACCCAGCGGACCACGAAGGTGATCATGCCAGCATACCACAGGCGCCAGAAATCCGCGGTGCCGAACGTCCACCTGCGGCCGGTGTTGAGCCGGCCGAGACCGATTTGAGCCAAGAGACGGACGTTCCCTGTGGTTTTTGCTTGAGTGTCGATCCTGCCGTCGTGGCGGGTTGCTCGCAAGCCGCGGGAGCATCGGATAAGCTCGGGTTGCGCAGGAGAATTGCATGACACGCAGCATCGCCGCCGGGATCGGTCTGGCGGAGTTCCCGTTCGACGGCGCGGCAGGGTTCTGGCGTTTTGTCGATCTGTGCGAGGCGGAAGGGGTGGACTCGCTCTGGCAGACCGACCGTATCGTCAGTCGCACGCCGATACTGGAGAGCATGACCGCGCTGGCAGCGATCGCCGGGCGCACACGCCGGATCAAGCTCGGCGTCAATGTGCTGTCGCTGGCGCTGCGCGATCCGGTGCTGGTCGCGAAGCAATGCTCCACGGTCGATGTGGTGTCGGAGGGCCGGCTACTGCCGGGGTTCGGCATCGGGAGCCCGGTTGCGCCCGAGTGGGCCGCGCTGCACATCGACACACAAACGCGCGGATCCCGCACCGACGAGGCGCTGATGGTGATCCACCGGCTGTGGACGGAAGAGCGCGTGGACCATGAAGGCCGCCATTTCCGGCTATCGGGTGTGTCCATCATGCCGCGTCCGGCGCAGCCGGAGCTGCCGATGTGGATCGGCGGTTCCTCCGCGGCGGCAATCCGGCGAACCGCCCGGTTCGGCACTGGCTGGCAGGCCGGGCCTGAGACGCCGGAGCAGGCGGGGGCGGCGATCGCGGCGATCAAACGGGCGCTGGTCGACACCGGGCGCAGCATCGATGAGGACCATTATGGGGCGGGCATTCCGTTCCGATTCGGCAGCGCGGACGATCCCGGGATGGCGGCGGCGTTCGACGCTTATCGGGCACGGGCCGGCCGCGATCCGCTGGATTATTTCGCGATCGGCGATGCGAAGACGATATTGGATCGTATCGACGCCTACGTGGATGCGGGCGTATCGAAGTTCATTCTGCGACCGGTCGCGCGAGGGGATCACGACGTATTGGAGCAGACGAAACGTTTGATCTCCGAGGTGCTGCCCGAGATGGCAGTGCGATGGCCGCGGTCGTGAGCGGGGAGGAGAAGCTGTCCGCGTTGTTCTGGTTGCGGCGAGTTGGCTGATTTGAGATCCAGCGATGTTGCCGCACCAAGCAACAGCCGGTCCAGCCTCGCCAACGGCAGAGTCTGTCGCTGAGACAGGTCCAAATCGGGGGCATTGTGGGGGCGAGGCGGAACTGATCCGTGGGGTCGTCGCCGGGCTCGATATCCTCATCCGCAGCGAGCGAAAGCGCTCCGCTTGATCCTATGAGTTTGCCTGATCCACCGTCGGCCAAATGCGATCGGCCTGGAGCCGGTCCGGCAATGCTTGACGAGGGTCCATCGTGGAATGATAATGCGAGTTATTCGCATTTGCATCCGAGGGCGATGTTGCCCGGCAAACAAGGAGCCCAGCATGCCCACCGGTGGCAATGGACCAGTTACACTCGGGGCCGCCGTGGCGGTATTGCTGGTCGCGGCAATCCCGCCGGTAAGCCACGCGCAGGCACCCGTGCCGCCGGCCAATCCTGGCGCTCCGCCGGCCAGCACGCAGAGCGAGCCTGGGTTCATGACCAACCTTTGGACGCGGAGCAATCTGCTCGGGGATATCGGCGGCCTGCGGACTGTGCTTGGCAGATATGGGATCAGTGTCGGCCTGCAGACCACAAACGAGGTGCTGGGCAACGTGACCGGCGGGGTGAAGCGCGGCGCCTCGGGTGACGGGCTGACCACGCTGGATCTGCAACTCGACACGCAAAAGGCGTTCGGCTGGGAGGGCGGCACGTTCAATGCCAGCGCGCTGTGGATCTATGGCCCCAATTTCAGCCAGGGATATCTGGACAATCTGCAGACAGTCAGCGGCATCGCGGCCGAGGCCACTGTGCGGCTGTGGGAGATTTGGTACCAGCAGACGTTTCTCGACGGACTCGCGGACGTAAAGCTGGGGCAGCAGAGCATCGACCAGGAGTTCATGGTCAGCACCTATTCCGCCCTGTTCATGAACACGATGATGGGGTGGCCGATGCTGCCATCGGCCGATCTCTATGCCGGCGGCCCAGCTTATCCACTGTCGTCGCTTGGGGTGCGTCTGCGAGGGCATCCTGTGGGCCCGGTGACGATCCTGGGCGGCGTGTTCCAGGACAATCCGCCCGGCGGTCCGTTCAACGATGATTCGCAGTTGCGCGGCAGCACGCGCTGGGGCGGCAATTTCAATCTACGAACCGGCGCGCTGATCATCGGCGAAGTCCAGTATGCGATCAATCAACCGTCGCTCGGCCAAATGGCGTATGGTCACCAGGAATCGGGTCTGCCGGGCACGTACAAGCTAGGCTTCTGGTATGACACCGCGGCCTTTCCGGACCAGCGGTTCGGGACGGACGGATTGTCGCTGGCGAATCCCGCCAGCAATGGCATTCCGCAGATGCTTCGCGGCAATTTCAGCTTTTACGCGGTGGCGGATCAGACAGTTTGGCAGCCCGACCCGCAGGGCCCGCGATCAGTCGGCGTATTTGCGCGCCTGATGGGGGCGCCTGCCGACCGCAATCTGATTTCGTTCAGCGTGAATGCCGGCGTGGACTTGAAGGCGCCGCTCCCGGGGCGCGATGACGACACGTTCGGCGTCGGGTTCGGTGTTGCCAAAGTCAGCGGCGTTGCCAGTGCGCTCGACAGCGATACCGGTTTCTTCACCGGGACGCCCTTTCCGGTCCGTGGCAGCGAGACATTCATCGAGGTCACGTACCAGTATCAGGTTACTCCCTGGTGGCAGCTTCAGCCTGACTTCCAGTACATTTTCACGCCGAGCGGCGGCATCCCGGACCCTGTGGACCCAGGCAGGCGGATTGGCAATGAGGCCGTGTTCGGACTTCGCACGAACGTGACGTTCTGACTGAATTCAGGAGGCGACGAATGAAACATTGTTTTGCAACACGCGGCGGTTTCGCCGGCCTGATGGTGGCGGTGGTGGCGGGAGTGCCGGGTTTGGCAGCGGCTGCCCCGGAGGGGTTTCTGGAGACCCTGCACCACCATACAACCGTGACTTCAACGGTACCGGACAATGGCGACCAGAACCCCTATGCTATCGTGGTGGCGCCAGTGTCGGCCGGTAAGATTCAGAAGGGCGACGTGCTTGTCGATAATTTCAACGACAAGAACAACCTCCAGGGCCTGGGCACGACGATCGTCGATTACAATCCTTCGACACGAAAGCTGTCGCAATTCGCCGGGATTCCGCGACATCTCGGTGGTTGCCCGGGCGGCGTGGGGCTGACTACGGCGATGACGATGCTGAAGAGCGGATGGGTTATTGTCGGAAGCCTGCCCAGTTCCGATGGCACGACCACTACCAAAGGACAAGGCTGCCTGATCGTGCTTGACGCGCAGGGCAATGTGGCGAGCACGATCACGAGCCCCCGATCAATGGGCCGTGGGGCAACATGACAGTGATCGACAACGGATCTACCGCGACCTTGTTCGTCAGCAATACCGGATTTGGAGTGGGCGCTGCGACGGACAGCCCGCCGGTGGTCAATCAGGCGACCGTGCTGCGGATCGAGCTTTCGATAGCCGAGGAAAAGCCGCCGGTCGTTACCGGAGAAACTGTCATCGCCCACGGTTTCGGCGAGCAGGCGGACAAGAGCGTATTCATCATCGGTCCAACCGGGCTGGCGCTTGCGGACAATGGGACGCTGTATGTTTCCGACGCGATCGGCAACCGGATCGTTGCGATCCCGAACGCCGCCACTCGCACCGACAGCGCCGGCACCGGCCGGGAGGTCACGAAGGATGGGCTGCTGCAGCGTCCGCTGGCCATCGTCCTGGCGCCGAACGGCCACCTGCTGGCCACCAACGGGCTGAACGGGCAGGTGGTGGAAATCGACCCGGTCACCGGCAAGCAGCTTTATGCGCAGTGGATCGACGCCGACAAGGCACAACAGCCGCCAGGGAGCGGCGATCTGTTCGGCCTAGTAATGGAACCGTCCGGCAAAGGGTTCTATTATGTGGAGGACGACGTGAACACGTTGGTCCTGGCACACTGAGACGACGGAGGCGTCCTTGACTGGCTGCCCGTTTTCCTCGCGGCGATCCTTCATTGGCGGAGCCGGCGGGGTGTTCGCCGCCGCGGCGGCGCTCGGCCGGGCGAAGGCGCAGGGTACCGGCGAGGATGGCGGCCTGGTCGCCGGGGCGGCCGATGATCGGGTTGCCTTCAATGGCCTCCATCAGGCGGGGGTCGACACGCCGCAGCAGACGCATGTGGTGTTTCGCGGCGTTCGACCTTGTTGCCGACGCTGCGACGGACGTGGTCGAGATGCTGCAAGCCTGGACGGCGGCGGCGGCGCGCATGGCTACGGGGCAGACGGCCGAGCTGCTGAACGGCGATCCTTCCGTTGCCCCGGCGGATAGCGGCGAGACCATCGGCACGGCGGCGCAGCACCTGACGGTGACTTTCGGCTTCGGACCGGGCCTGTTCGAGAA
This sequence comes from uncultured Pseudomonadota bacterium, assembly GCA_963810715.1. Lineage (GTDB taxonomy): Bacteria > Pseudomonadota > Alphaproteobacteria > Acetobacterales > Acetobacteraceae > DATDIC01. The sequence continues at coordinate 44,374 of CAWEOZ010000017.1, forward strand.
GGACGGCAAGGACCGGTATGGGCTGCGGGCGAAGCGGCCCGCAGCATTGGTGGAGCTGCCGCGATTCAATGGCGACCAGCTCGATCCCCAGCGCAGCGGCGGCGATTTGTGCATCCAGGTCTGCGCCGACGATCCGATGGTGGCGTTCCACGCCGTCCGGCAACTCGCCCGCATGGCTGCCCCGAATGACGCGGCCAACGGGTACGGCGGCAAGCGCGCTGGTGCGACAACCGCGTACGATGCGAAGCCAGGCGTCGCTGTGTTGCGATGGATGCAGGCGGGCTTTCTACCTGACAGCCCGGCCGGCGAGACGCCGCGCAATCTGCTGGGATTCAAGGACGGCACGCAGAATCCCGGCAACCCGCACCCGGCGGAGCGCGCCGGCCGCAAGTTGATTGGCAATGGTACGTTCCAGAACGCCGTCTGGGTCGGCGACGAAGGCCCGGGCTGGATGCGCCAGGGCAGCTACATGGTGGTGCGCCGCGTCCGGCTGGCGCTGGAGCACTGGGACCGCATGGAGCTGGATTTCCAGGAGCAGGTGATCGGCCGCCGCAAACTGGACGGTGCGCCGCTGACCGGCGGCGGAGAATTCGCGCCGCTCGACCTCGACGCCGTGGATAAAGATGGCAATCCGGTGATCCCGGACAGCGCGCATGTCCGGCTGGCTGCCGCTTCGGTCAATGACGGCGCGCGCATCCTGCGCCGAGGCTATTCGTACAATGACGGGCTCAGCATGGTGGCGGAACGCTGGCCGCCCTGGCGCCAGGGACTGGAATATGACGCCGGGCTGTTGTTCATCGCGTATCAGAGCGACCCGCGAACCGGTTTCATCAGGATATTCGATGGCATGTCGAAGCTGGATCTGCTGAACCAGTTCGCGACGCATGTGGGCAGTGGGATCTTCGCGTGTCCCGGCGGTGTCGGGAAGGGTGAGTTCGTCGGCCAGCGCTTGTTCGATGCGGCTTAAAGCATGATCGTTTGAGGTTGAATCACCGGGGCGGAGGGATTCCGGCGCGGCTGCGCATCTGATTGAAGGTGCAGGCTGGAGCGGAGGCCAGCTTGCATGGGAGCTCCCTACTCGTTCGACCTGCGAGAGCGCGTCGTTGCCGCGGTTGCCGGCGGCATGGGCCGGCAGAAAGCGGCGGCACTCTACCGGGTCAGCCATTCCTCGGCGATCCGCTGGACCAGGCGGAAGGCCGGGACGGGCAGTCCGGCAGCCTTGCCGATGGGCGGCAAGAAGCCGTTCGCGCTGGCGGACGAAGCGACATGGATCCGAGCCCGGGTGGCGGAGAAGCCGGACATCACCGGCCGCGAACTGCTCGCGGAGCTCACCGGGCGCGGTGTGGACGTCAGCTACTACGGCGTCTGGAATTTCCTTGATCGCGCTGCTCTCAGCTTCAAAAAAAGCCTGCGCGCCAGCGAGCAGGACCGCGCCGATGTGGCTCGCCGGCGCCAGCAGTGGAAGCAGCGGCAAGGCATGGTTTCCGCCGCGCGCCTGGTGTTCATCGATGAAACCTGGGCCAAAACCAACATGACCCGCATGCACGGCCGCTGCGCCAAAGGTCAGCGGCTGGTCGCCAAGGTCCCGCACGGCCATCGCAGGATGCTGACCTTCGTGGCAGGCCTGCGCTGTGACGGCATCGCCGCGCCCTGCGTGTTCGATGGGCCGATCAATACCGAGAGCTTCCTCGCCTGGGTGGTGCAGTTCCTGGTGCCGAGCTTGCGGCCCGGCGACATCGTGGTGATGGACAATCTGAGCAGCCACAAGGACCCGGCGATACGGCGGGCGATCCGCGATGCCGGGGGCAAGCTGTTCTTCCTGCCCCGATACAGCCCGGACCTGAACCCGATCGAGCAGGCGTTCGCCAAGCTGAAGACCCTGCTGCGCAAGGAAAACGCCCGCAGCTTCGAGCAGGTCGAGACCGCGATCGGCAAGCTTCTCAAACAGCTCACCCCGGCGGAGTGCCGTAACTTCTTCAGCGAAGCGGGATACGCGTCAACCTGAAGCTATCATGCTTTAATACAGCCCGCCGAGCGAATGACCCATGTCTCATTGTCGCGTCCATTCCACCTCGTTCGCGCTTGCAGGCAGGAAAGACGTGGATGGCCGGCCTTCGCCGGCCATGACGGGGAAAGCGGCCGGCCATGACGGGGATCAGTCGGCCATCACGCGGATGAGTTGGACTTAACGCGGGCTGGTATAAACTAAAACAGCCGGGTCCCGTCCTATTTGCGAGCGGTGGGCTCGAGCCGGTGGATATTGGTTTCTCCGGCGACGAATGCGAGCGACGCCATATCGATGAACAACCCGGTCTCGATCACGCCGATAACCTGCGACAGCTCGCGGTCGAGCGACAGCGGATCGGCAATTTCGCCGAAGGCGCAGTCCAGAATCAGGTTGCCGCCATCGGTGCGGTAGGGTGTTGTGTCGCCGGTGGTGCGCAGGCGCGGATGACCGCCAAGCCGCTCGATCCGGGCGGCCGTGGTTTCCCAGCCAAACAACACCACCTCGACCGGAACTGGCGTTTTGGCGCCGAGGCGGTCCACCAGTTTCCGGTCATCCGCAACGATCACCAGACGGGAGGATGCGGCGGCGACGATCTTTTCGCGCAGCAATGCTCCCCCGAGCCCTTTTATCAGAGCCAGCGAGCCACGGGCGATCTCATCCGCGCCGTCGATGGTTAGGTCCAGGCGGGGGCGCCGCGCGAAATCGGTCACGGTGATACCGCCGGCACGGGCCTGCGAGGCGCTGCGTTCGGACGTCGCGATCGCCTCGATCGACAAGCCGGCGCGTACGCGGGCGGCGAGCGCCTCGATGGCAAACCATGCCGTGGAGCCGGTGCCGAGGCCGACCGCCATGCCATCACCGACCAGGGCGACGGCTGCCTCGGCGGCGGCCTGTTTCTGCGCCGCTTGCGGATCGCTCATGGCTGCATCGCGCGGGTGGGCCGCGGCGAGCAGGTGAGACGATGGAAGCGGCCTGCCTGTGCGTGCATGTCGAGGAACATCCGGCGCAATCTACAGCATTTTCGTGGCGGCTGGATACGGCCCGATCCGCTATTAGGCAGCGGTCGTCAGGGCGGGCGTGCGTGCGCGGCCTTGCGTCGGCGCGGCCGGTTACGCATCTTGCGTCCGTTGCCCGGATGCCGGGCCGGATCGAACAGAGGATGAGTGGAGCGCGAGGATGGATGGCGGAGCTGACGCGAAACGCATCACCATCCATACTCCTGACGATTTTGCCGGGATGCGGTCTGCCGGCCGGCTGGCGGCGGAGACGCTGGACATGGTCACGCAACATGTCCGGCCGGGCGTGACGACGGCCGCCCTGGACCGGCTGTGCCACGATTTCATTGCCGCGCATGGGGCGGTGCCGGCGCCGCTGAATTACCGCGGCTTTCCGAAATCGATCTGCACCTCGATCAATCATGTCGTGTGTCACGGGATCCCCGGGGAACGGAGGCTGGAGAGCGGGGACGTCCTGAATATCGACATCACCGTGATCCTGAACGGGTGGCACGGAGATTCGTCGCGGATGTATGTGGCCGGGACGCCATCGACCCGGGCGCGCAATCTGATGGACGTGACGTATGAGGCGATGATGCGGGGTGTGCGCGCGATCCGTCCCGGCGCGACGCTGGGTGACGTGGGGCACGCGATCCAGACCTTCGTCGAGGGCCAGCGGTTCAGCGTGGTGCGCGATTTTTGCGGTCACGGCATCGGCCGCCGCTTCCACGAGCCGCCGAACGTGTTGCATTTCGGCGCGCCCGGGGAGGGGCCGGTGTTGCGGCCGGGCATGTTCTTCACCGTGGAACCGATGGTGAATGCCGGCCGGCCGGAGGTGAAGGTGCTGGATGACGGCTGGACGGCGGTGACCCGCGACCGCAGCCTTTCGGCGCAGTTCGAGCATATGGTCGGTGTGACGGCCGCGGGTGTGGAAATATTTACGCTCTCTCCCGCAGGGTACGAGAAGCCGCCTTACCCGGTCGGCTGAGCGGTGCCGGCACAGGCCGGACCGACGGGAGCGTCGCATGGCCCAGCGCAAATCGCGCGACCTGGCCGAGCAGGCCAGTCTGCTGGACGTATTGCCGGCTGGCACCGATGCGGGTTCATCGCGGCGCGATGGAAGCTCGTTCGTCGTGACCGGCAAAGCTCGCCCACGATCTCAGTGCGGAGGGCCATCCGCAGGTTTCGCGGGTGATGGCAGAGAGGTGTTTGCCCGGCGCAAAGGGGATCATGGCGAATCCGAAGCCGATCCCGAGCGGGGCAAGGAAGGCGATTTGGCACCCGCTGGATCGGAGGGACATCGGGCCCGCATGCGCGAGCGCCTGCTGAAGGCGGGTCCCGAGGCGCTGGCCGACCACGAAATGCTTGAAATGGTGCTGTTTCTGGCCCTGCCGCGGCGGGACACCAAGTCGATCGCGCGGGCGCTGCTGGCGCGGTTTCGCAGCTTCAGCCGCGCGATTGCGGCACCAGTCGCCGATCTGCGCGGGATCGAAGGGCTTGGTGAGGCTGGGGCAGCGGCGTTGAAGACGGTGCAGGCGGCGGCGCTGCGGCTCGCCCGGGCCGAGGTGGTGGAACAGCCGCTGCTGTCCAACTGGGATCGGCTGATGGACTACCTGAACGCGGCCATTGCGCGGGAGCCGGTGGAGCAGTTCCGGGTGCTGTACCTGGACACGCGCAACCGCCTGCTGGCCGATGAGGCGCAGGCACGCGGCACGGTAAACCACACACCGGTCTATCCGCGCGAAGTGGTGAAACGGGCGATGGAACTGCACGCGACGGCGATGATCCTGGTGCATAATCACCCGAGCGGGGATCCTTCTCCGTCCGCCGCGGATGTGGAGATGACGCGGGAGGTCCAGCGAGCGGCAGCGACACTTTCGGTGCTGTTGCACGACCACATCATAGTCGGAAACGGGCGATGGACGAGTTTCCGGCAGGAGGGTTTGCTTTGAGGCTGCCGGGGTCCGCCCGCCGCTTCGAGTGAAAGGTGCGTTCATGAAACGTATATTTGGCAACTATACCTGTCCCGGATGACATCGCCGCGTGCAGGTGGCGGGCTCCGCACGGTCTGCCGAGGCTTCGGATAGCGTACCGGCGACGCCAGCGTGCTATCGAAGACGCATCTTGACCTGGACGTGCAGCGCGAAGAATGAACATCACGAGCTATTGGCTGATCCGTCACGCGATCGTGGATGAGAATGCGCGGGCCATTTTGTATGGCGCGCTGGACGTCGAGCTGTGCCCGACCAGCCTGGTGGAGCAGCAGCCGATGTACGCCGCCCTGGCACGCCGCCTGCCGCAGCCGGCGATCTGGGTGACCAGCGGGCTGTCGCGTACCCGGTGCACAGCCGAGGCGATCTTCGCCGCCGGTTATCCGGCGGTGGAGCTGGAAGTCGAAGCGGATTTGGCGGAACAGCATCTGGGTGAGTGGCAGGGGCTGGCCCATGCCGAGTTGCCGCCGAAACTGTCGCTGCCAAAGCACGCGTTCTGGCCGCTGGGCGGGCGGGAACGCCCGCCGGGCGGGGAGAGCATGGATGATGTAATCCGGCGAGTTGGGCTGGCACTTGAACGGTTGGCGGACACGCATTCCGGGCAGGAGATGGTGCTGGTCAGCCATGGCGGGGCGATCCGTGCGGCGGTGGCACATGCGCTCGGTATCGGACCCGACAATTCGCTGCATCTTGCGATCCAGAACCTGTCGCTCACGCGGCTGGAACGCCAGCCGACCGGTTGGCGCGTGCTGTGCGTGAACGAGCTTCCTGGTTATTGAGTGGGGCTGGTGCGACCGACTCTGGACGGGTGTGCTACCCTCTGCAGGTTAATCATGGCTGTTGGCATGCCCACGAATTGCTTCCGCGTACGGGATGCTCGCCGGGCTGGCAGCGCGGCAAACGTTGCCGGCAAACGGGAAGGTGGATCTGGCCAGCACGAGTTTGGGGGATAGGATTCATGAAGCGCTTAGTTGTGGCAGCCGGGCTGGTGATGTTGCCGATGGTGGCACATGCCCAGAGCGACTCGCAGGCACTGGTCGATCGCTCCGCGCTGGCGTTGCAGGACGCGATGCAATTGCAGGAGTCGCAGCAGCCGCGCATCTCTCTCAGTCATGCGCGCGCGGTGGTCATTTGTCCGCGGATGTTCAAGGCGGGTTTCTTCTTTGGCGGTGCCGGCGGGAACTGCGTGCTGATGGGGCGGGCCGGTAATGGCACGTGGTCCTATCCTGCCTTCTACACGATCGGCAGCTTCAGTTTCGGATTGCAGATCGGGTTGCAGGATTCCGAGGTCATCATGTTGATCATGACGAACCGCGGGCTCAATGCGATCCTGGACAGCAGCTTCAAGATCGGCGCCGGGGCATCGATCGCGATCGCGGTGATCGGCGGCGGGATACAGGGCGATACAACCGCTGCAGTGGGCGCCGACATCCTCGCATTCTCGATTGCACGCGGAGCGTTCGTCGGGATTTCGCTGGAGGGGTCGGTGCTGAACTCCCGCTCCGGCTGGGACCAGGCGTATTACGGGCAACCGATCGATGCACGGCAGATCGTCATTCAGATGCAGGGCCGCAATCCGGGGGCGGATCCTTTGCGGGAGGTGTTGACGCGGTATGGCGCGCCGATGCCCGAAGTGGCGGCGGTCCCGCAATACCAGGCGTCGCCGCCACCCCCTCCGCCTCCGCCCGGGTATGCAGCGCCGCCGGCGGCTTATGCGCCGCCGGCGTCTGCCCCGCCTTCATACGGACAGCCGGTCAATTTGCAGCCGGGCGCGCCGATCCAGCAACAGAATCTGCCGCCGCCCGGGTAAGCGGCATGATCCACCTGCTGGTGGACCGTATGCGTCGGCTGCGTGATGCGGTGCCGGCGGCCATGCCGGCGTAACGCGGGGCGCGTTCAGAACGTTCCGACATAATCACGTTTGCCGATCTCGACGCCATTGTGGCGCAGGATCGCGTAGGCTGTCGTGGTGTGGAAGAAGAAGTGCGGGTAGCAAAAGTGCAGCAGGTACGCGCGGCCTTTCATTGAGCGTTGCTGGGTGCCGGCGGTCCAGTTGATATCCTTGTCCTCGGTGCCTTCGATCTGCTCGCGGCGGAATCCTTGCACGAAGTCGAGCGACCGTGCCACCCGGTCCTTCAGGTCGGCAAAGGAGGTGCCGTCTGCATCGGGAAATGCTGGCAGCGTGACGCCGGCGAGGCGACCCGGCGCGTTGCGGCCGAAGTCGCTCGCGACGCGCACCTGGCGGGCGAGGGTAAACATATCGGGATAAAGGCGGGCCTGCAGGAACGCGGATTCATCCAGTTTCTTTTCAGACGCATGTGCCGCAGCCTTGTCGATGATATTGGCCAGGCTGCCGAGCATTTGCGTGAAGACGGGGATACAGGCATCATACATCGAGAATGACATGGAACAAACCTCCTTCTTGCCGGTGGAATCGTGATTCCGGCCGCCGCGCCGCAGGTTATTGAACCCGACCGACCGTATCTGAGCAACTGAACCAGTATTCGAGGGGCATGTCACCTCACCACGCTCATCTGCTCGCGCATGCCGGCTATGGCGCAATCATGCTGGCGATTGCGATCGAGAGTCTGGGAATCCCGTTTCCCGGCGAGGCGACGCTGATTGCTGCGGCGATCTATGCCGGCACGAGCCACGGGTTGGATATCGGCCTGGTGATCGGGGCGGCGGCGTTCGGGGCGTTTGTCGGTGGCGTGGTCGGGTACTGGCTGGGCAGGTCGTTCGGGTTGTGGCTGCTGCTGAAATTTGGGCCGTATGTCGGCCTGAATGAGCGGCGGATAAAGCTGGGCCAGTATCTGTTCCTGCGGCATGGCGGGAAGGTCGTGTTCTTCGGCCGGTTCGTAGCGGTGCTGCGGGCGCTCGCGTCGTTTCTGGCTGGGGCGAACCGGATGAGCTGGCCGCGCTTTCTGGTGTTCAATGCGCTGGGCGGCGCGGTGTGGGCATCGATGTATGGCTGGGGTGCTTATACCTTCGGAAAAGAGATACACCATCTGCTTGGCCCGGTGGGCATCGGGTTGGGCGTGGTCGCGGTGGCGCTGATCATCGCCGGGTTCGTGTTCCTGAAGAAGAACGAAACACGGCTGGAGAATGAGGCCGAACGTGTGTTGCCGGGGCCGATCCGGCGGCCGGAAATCAGCCCGCGCCAAGATGACGGCGCTCGAGATTCGGCAGGAACACAGTGAGCAGCCCGATCAGGGGCAGCCAGGCGCATAGTCGATAAACCGTCTCGATGCTGGTCGCGTCGGCCAGTTGCCCGAGCAGCGCCGCACCGAGGCCGCCCATGCCGAACGCAAAACCGAAAAACAAGCCGGCGATCGTGCCGACTTTTCCCGGAACCAACTCGGTCGCGTAGACCAGAATGGCGGCGAAGGCCGAGGACAGGATCAACCCGATGGCGACGGTCAGCACGCCTGTCCAGAACAGATTTGCGTGCGGCAGCATGAAGGTGAATGGAAACACCCCGAGGATCGAAAACCAGATCACGAGCTTGCGGCCGAACCGGTCGCCGATCGGGCCTCCGGCAAACGTGCCAACCGCCATCGATCCAAGGAAAACGAACAGGTACAGTTCTGCCGACCTGGTAGAGATATGAAACTTCTGGATCAAATAGAGCGTGTAATAGGAATTCAGGCTGGCGGTGTAGAAGAATTTCGAAAAGATCAACATGCCGAGAATGCCGAGCGCCAGCAGTACGCGCGAGCGGGGTAGTGTCGCGTGGAACTCGGCAGAGTGGCGCCGGCCACGGTAAATGGGTCCGTTGCACTCGATACCAGCGGCTGACGTTGGAGAGCACCAGGATGGCCAGCATTGCCGCGGCGGTGAACCAGACGATGCTGGTCTGGCCGCGCGGCACGACGATGAAGGCGGCCAGCAGCGGACCGAACGCGGACCCGGCGTTGCCGCCGACCTGGAACAGGGATTGCGCGAGCCCATGCCGTCCGCCGGAGGCCATTCGGGCCACACGGGACGACTCCGGATGGAATACCGAGGATCCTACGCCGACCAGTGCGGCAGCTACCAGGATCGTGTGGAAGCTGCCGGCGCGGGCCAGCACGACCAGGCCGACAAGGGTGAAGCCCATCGCCAGCGGCAACGAATAGGGCATCGGCCGGCGGTCGGCGGCAAGCCCGACCAGAGGCTGCAGCAACGATGCGGTGAGCTGGAAAGCGAGCGTGATCAGCCCGACCTGAGCGAAGTCCAGCCCGTAGGACTGCTTCAGCACCGGATAGACCGCCGGCACCAGCGACTGGATCATGTCGTTGAGCATGTGGGAGAAGCTCAGCGACAGCAGGATCGCGAACGTCGTGGTCTCGGCCGCGGGGCGGGCGGCGGCGGCGATGGTCTGGTCGCTCAAGGGACGTCTCGCGGCGGTGGCCGACTGATTAAGTCACGCCAGGCCGCGGCAACCAGTGCGTGATCGGGGTGGCTGGTCTGCTGCGCCCTCACCCGGTCCGCTGCGCGAACCGACCCCCGATCGGGTGGGGGGCAAGCTCTCTCCCGCAAAGAGCGGGAGAGGTGAAGCGGTTCCTTAGGTTCTAGCGGCCCTGGAACCTGGGGCGGCGCTTTTCCATGAAGGCGGTGCGGCCTTCGCGATAATCGTCGCTGTTGAAGCACGTCTCGCCGGCGCGGCGGATCGCGTCCATGTCGCGCTCGGCAGGGTCCTTCATGACCTCGGTGATGGTCAGCTTGGATGCGGCCACCGAGAGGGGGGCGTTGTCGGCGATGGTGCGGGCGATCTCCAGCACCTCGTTGGTAAGTTCTTCGTCCTCGACCGCCTTGTTGATCAGCCCGATGCGTTCGGCTTCGCGCGCGTCGATGCGGTTGGCCGTGTAGAGGATCATGCGGGCGTGCGCCGGACCGACCAACTGGACGAGTTTGCGCAGTCCTTCGAAGCCATAGGCGATGGACAGGCGGGCTGCCGGGATGCCGAACTGGCTGTCGAAAGCGGCGATCCGCAGATCCGCCTGCATGGCGATTGCCAGTCCGCCGCCGAGGCAGAATCCGCGGATGCGGGCGATCGTCGGGTTTCGGGAAAGCGGCCAGCTTGTCGCGGCCTATGCTGGTCAGCCGATCGTATTCGCGCTGCGCGTCGGCATTGGAGCGGTTCTTCTCGAACTGGCTGATATCGGCGCCGGAGACGAACGCCTTGGTGCCGGCGCCGGTCAGGATGACGACGCGGACCGCGCTATCCTCACGGAACTCATCGAGGATCTCGGCCAGCCCGCCCCACATCTCGATCGACATGGCGTTGCGCTTCTCGGGCTGATTGAAGGTGATCAGTCCGACTCCATCATCCTTCGCGGCGAGCATCTTGCCGCCGGCATATTCGCGCGTCGCCGCGCCGATCACGGTGTCCATCTCAGATCACTCCCTTGCGGCGCATGTTCCCGATTTCGTCATCGCTGTAGCCGACCGAACGCAGCACCTCGTCGGTGCTGGACCCGGCTTCCGGCGTGGGGATGCGAACGTCCTTGGAGAACCCGGAGATACTGATCGCGGACGCAACCACCGCGGTGTCGCCGACCACCGGGCTGTGCATCGGGCGGGCCATGCGCAGGTGCCTGACCTGCGGATCGGCGAACACCTGGTCGATCGTGTAGATCGGGCCGCATGGGATACCGTTGGCCTCGAACAGCTCGATCCAGTGATCGGCAGGCCTGGTGCGGGTGATCTCGCCGATCGAGGCGTTGATGGCGGCGCGGTCATCGCTGCGGCCCTTCTGTGTCTTCCATTTCTCGTGCTGTTTCCAGTCCGTGCGGCCGATCGTGTCGCAGAACCGGTCCCACAGCCGTCCGGAGCTGGCGGCAATGTTGATGTGGCCGTCAGAGGTGGGGAAGACGCCGGTGGGAATCCCGGTGGGGTGGTCGTTGCCGGCCTGTTTCGCCACTTCCTTGGCCATCAGCCAGCGCGACGCCTGGAAGTCCAGCATGAAAATCTGGGCTTCCAGCAGGCTGGTGGTGACCCAGCGGCCGACGCCGGTGCGCTCGCGATCGAAGATCGCCATCATGGTGCCCAGCGCCAGCAGGTTGCCGGCGGTGAGGTCGTCGATCGGGATGCCGACGCGCATCGGGCCGCGGCCGGGCTCGCCGGTGATGGACATGAGGCCGCCCATGCCCTGGGCGATCTGGTCCACGCCGGCGCGGTGCCCGTACGGGCCGTCCTGGCCGAAGCCGCTGATGCTGGCATAGACGATGCGCGGATTGATGGCGCGCACATCGTCGTACGACACCTTGAGCCGGTGCTTCACCTGCGCGCGCATGTTCTCGACGACGATGTCGGCAGTACGGGCGAGGCGCATGAAAGCTTCGTGGCCGGCCGGGTCTTTGAGGTTCAACTGGATTGCGCGCTTGTTGCGATGCAGGTTCTGAAAGTCGAAGCCGCGGCGGTTGCCGGCGATGTCCTCCCCGCCGGTGGGCGGCGGCTCGATGCGGATCACGTCGGCGCCCCAGTCGGCCAGGTGCCGCACACAGGTGGGGCCAGCGCGGGCCAGGGTCAGATCCAGCACGGTCAGGCCATTGAGCGGCAGGCGCGTTTCGGTGCGCTGGGCGAGGTCGGCAGGGCTTTCGAGCATGCGGGATCTCCTACTATGGGGATTGTCCGCCGGCTTGGCGGTCCGTTCAATGGGGCATGGACGTGGTCGACCTGGCACTTGTGCTGGCGGTGGATGGCTCAGCCAGCGTGACCTATGACGAGTTCAACCTGATCGCCGGGGGCATGGGGGCGGCGCTGCGGGATCCGGCGGTGGTTCGCGGCCTGACCGGCGGCCCGGCAAAAGCGAGCCTGTGCGCGCTGCTGTTATGGTCTGGAACCGGCGCGCAGGACGTGATCGTGGACTGGGTGCGGGTGGGTTCGGCCGCGGACGCCGCCGGCTTTGCCGATGCGGTCGAGAATATGCCGCGCTCGGTGCCAGCCGGGGAGACGGCGATCGGCGAGGCGTTGCTGCGGGCATTGGAGCTGCTGGCTGGGGCGCCGGCATCGGCGCACCATCAGATCGTGGATGTGGTCGGCGATGGTCGATCGAATGCGGGCATCCCGCCGGGCCCGGTGCGGGACCGGATGGCGGCGGCGGGGATCACCATCAACGGGTTGTGCGTCCTGCACGAGGAGCCGGACCTGCTGGAGAGTTACACAAGGGAGGTGATCGGGGGGCCGGGTTCCTTTGCGGTCACGTGCAAGGATTACGCGGAATTTGCCGCGGCGATGCGGCGCAAGTTGCTGCGGGAGGTCAATGTGCCGGTGGCCTGACGGGTTGGGTGGGTGCGGGCTGCGACCGATATTGGCAGTATCGGTAGGATGAGCGGCTTGCATGACGCGGTCCGTCGACCGATACAGGCGGCATGAGCGAGACCCTGACCGAGACCAGTTCGCGCTACGACTTTCGCGCCGCGGAGCCGCGCTGGCAGGCTGCCTGGGCGAAGCGTGGATGCTTCCATGTTGCGGATGTGCCGGCCGACGGGAAGCCCAAGTATTACGTGCTGGAGATGTTTCCGTACCCCTCTGGCAAAATCCATATGGGACATGTCCGCAACTATACATTGGGCGACGTAGTCGCGCGCTATAAGCGGGCGCGCGGCTATTCCGTGCTGCACCCGATGGGGTGGGACGCATTCGGGCTGCCGGCCGAGAACGCCGCCCGCGAGCGGCGCATCCATCCGGCGAAATGGACATGGGAGAATATCGCAACCATGCGCGCGGAATTGCAGCGCATGGGGTTGTCGCTGGACTGGAGCCGCGAATTCGCGACGTGTGATCCGGGCTATTACGGGCATCAGCAGAAGCTGTTCCTGGATTTCCTGCGTGCCGGTCTGGTCGAGCAGAAGGAGAGCTGGGTCAACTGGGACCCGGTGGATGGCACAGTGCTGGCGAACGAACAGGTGATCGACGGACGCGGCTGGCGGTCTGGGGCGCCGGTGGAGAAGAAGCAACTCAGCCAGTGGTTTTTGCGCATCACCAAATACGCGCCGGAGCTGTTGTCGGCGCTGGATCGGCTGGACCGCTGGCCGGAACGGGTGCGGCTGATGCAAGAGCGGTGGATCGGCCGCAGCGAGGGCGCGCGAGTGCGGTTCGCGCTGGCCGAACCGGAGCCGGGCATTGCCGAGGTGGACGTTTATACGACGCGCCCGGACACGCTGTACGGCATGTCGTTCCTGGCGTTGGCGCCCGAGCATCCGCTGGCGGCGGCGATCGGTGCCCGCGATCCGGCTGCGGCGGCCTTCATCGCCGAATGCCGCCGCATGGGCACCAGCGAGGCAGTGATCGAAACCGCGGAGAAGCGGGGCTACGACACCGGACTGCGCGTGCGTCATCCGTTTACCGCTGACGCCGAGTTCCCCGTGTGGATCGCCAATTTCGTGCTGATGGAATACGGCACCGGCGCGATCTTCGGCTGCCCGGCGCATGACCAGCGCGATCTTGATTTCGCGCGCAAGTATGGGTTGCGCGTGGTACCGGTGGTGCTGCCGCCGGGCGCCGATCGCGCCCGATACAATATTGCCGATGAGGCCTATGTGGGTCCGGGGAAAATCTTCAACTCGGAGTTCATGGACGGTCTGGATGTAGAGGCGGCGAAGCGTCGTGCGATTGAGGAGTTGGAGCGGCGTGGCCTCGGGCGGGGCGAAGTGAACTGGCGGCTGCGCGATTGGGGCGTTTCCCGGCAACGCTACTGGGGGTGCCCGATCCCGGTGATCCATTGCGCCGCGTGCGGCGTGGTGCCGGTGCCCGACGAGCAGCTTCCGGTGACGCTGCCGGACGACGTGACGTTCGACCGGCCCGGGCAACCCGCTGGACCATCATCCGACATGGAAACATGTCTCCTGTCCGGCTTGCGGCGCACCGGCGCGACGGGAGACCGACACATTCGATACGTTCGTCGATAGCGCGTGGTATTTCGCACGGTTCTGCAGCCCGCAGGCGAAGGAACCGGTGATGCGCGATGCGGTCGATCACTGGATGCCTGTCGATCAGTATATCGGCGGGATCGAGCATGCCATCCTGCACCTGCTGTATTCGCGCTTCTTCACACGTGCAATGAAAGACACCGGTCACGTCGGCATCGAGGAGCCGTTCGGCGGTCTGTTCACGCAGGGCATGGTTACTCATGAAAGCTATCGCTCCGCGTCCGGGTCGAATGGCATTTGGCTGTATCCGGAGGAAGTGATCCGCGCTGCCGGACGGCACCGCCGTGCACCGCGACAGCGGCGAGCCGGTGGTGGTCGGGCGCGTGGAGGCGATGAGCAAGTCGAAGCGCAACACGGTCGATCCGGAGGCGATCATCGCCCGCTACGGCGCCGACACGGCGCGCTGGTTCATCCTGTCGGACAATCCGCCGGAACGCGACATGGAGTGGACCGAGGCGGGCGTTGCCGGTGCATTCCGTTTCACCCAGCGCGTGTTTCGGCTGGCGGACGGGCTGGGCGGCACGTCGCCGGGCGACGATGCCCGACCGGTTCGGCGCGGCGGCGCGTGCGTTGCGGCGGAGCACCCATCGGACGATCGCCGCAGTGACCGAGGCGCTGGACGGATTCGCCTTCAATGTCGCCGTGGCGCGGCTGTATGAACTGGCCAATGCGATCGCCGAGGCCGAGCGCGCACCGGCCGAGCCGGGGCTCGCATGGGCGCGGCACGAGGCGGTGCGGATGTTGGCGCGGCTGGTCAGCCCGATGATGCCGCACCTGGCCGAGGAGGTGCATGCACGGCTCGATCCCGACGGCGGGTTGGTGGCAGAGCTGCCCTGGCCGGACGCGGATCCGGCGCTGCTGGCCGCAGAGACGGTGACGATCGCGGTGCAGGTGATGGGGAAGCTGCGCGGCACGATCGAGATGCCGCCCGATTCGCCGCGCGATGCCAGCGTGGCGGCGGCGCGGGCGGAAACCAACGTGGCGCGGGTGCTGGCGGGCAAGCGGATCGTGAAGGAGATCTACGTGCCAAACCGCATCGTGAACTTCGTGACGGCCGGCTGATGCCGCTGGGTCGGCGTGCCCTGCTCGGTGGGTTGACGGTCTCGTTGGGCGGTTGCGGCTTTCAGCCGGTCTACATGCCGAGCGCCAGCGGCACGCCGGGCGTGGCTGAACGCGAACTGTCCACCATCTACGTCGCCCTGATCCCGGACCGGCCGGGCCAGCTTTTGCGCCAGGCCTTGCAGCAGCGGTTCGAGGGTGCCGACGGCCCGGCGAAACCGCTCTATACGCTGAACGTGGCGTACTGGATCAGCGGCGAGGGGATCGGCATCCAGGCGGATACCACGGTGACGCGCGTCCGGTTATTCGGCAACGCCAACTGGACGCTGGTCGGTCGGGACCCGGCGCAGACTCGTGTCACCAACGGGTTCGCCCGCGCCGAGGACGCGGTCAACATCATCGACGAGCAGTATTTCGCGGCCGACCTGCAGACCGAGGCCGCCTATCAGTATCTCGCGCAAGCGATCGGCGAAGCAGATCAGCATCAGGTTGGCGATCTTTTTCCGACAGAAGGCGAGCGCTTGACGCGCCTGGTCGACGGGTGAAGCTCGACGCGCGAAGCGTGCCGGGGTTTCTGCGCGATCCCGGTGCCTGCCGCGTGGTGCTGCTGTTCGGCGACGATGCGGGGCTGATCCGCGAACGCGCGGAGGCGCTGGTGCGCGTGGTGGCCGGCACGCTCGATGACCCGTTTCGCGTGGCCGAGCTAACATCGCGATGATTTGCGGCGGATCGCGGAAGAAGCCGCATCGCTGTCGCTGACCGGTGGACGACGCGTGGTCCGCGTGCGCGATGCCGGCGAGGCGGCGCTGGGGCCGGTGCAGACAGTGCTGAAAGGCTCCGCGCCGGCACTGGTGGTGCTGGAAGCGGGCGGGCTGCCAAGCCGCTCGCGCCTGCGTTCGGCGGTAGAGGCAGCGCGCGGACGGGGTTGCGATCGGGTGTTACCCAGAGGAGGGGCGGACACTGGAAGCGACGGTCCGGACGGTGCTGACCGAGGCCGGGGTGACGGTGGGCTCGGAAGCGGTGGCATGGCTGGCCGGACAGCTCGGCGCGGACCGGGCAAGCACGCGGCGGGAGCTGGAAAAGCTGGCGCTCTATGCCGGGCCGGGTGGCCATGTCGACATGGAGGCGGCGGCGGCCTGCGTCGGGGATGTGGCCGGGCTTTCGCTGGATGACGCGCTGTTCGCGGCGACCGCCGGCGATGTCGGACTGACCGACCGGGCGTTGGAACTGGCGATGGCCGAGGGCGCGAGCCCGGTCGGCGTGCTGCGCGCCGGGCTGATGCACCTGCAGCGGCTGCATCGCGCCCGGCTGGCGGTGGATGGTGGGATGAGCGCGGCGGAGGCGGCGAAGGCGGCGCGTCCCCCGGTGTTCTTCCGGCGGGTCGGGGCTTTCACGCGGGCGCTGGGGCTGTGGTCGGCGCCGGCGATGATGGGAGCGATGGGAGGGTTGGCGGAGGCGGAGCGGGCCTGCAAGCGGACCGGTGCGCCGGACGATGTGATCTGTCGCAACACGGTGCTGGCGCTGGCGCGGCGGGCGCGGGCGGCTGGTCGCACAGGGTAGAGTCGCCGGAGGTGTGAGCTGCTTCATAGCGCGAGCGGCGACGCGCGGTTTCGCTGCGATTCGACCTGAAAGAGGAGCCAGGTCGATGATGGAGAACGAGACTGCCGAACAATTGCGGGAGATGGTGCGAGCGGCCAAGGCATTGGGTGCACCGCCCGACCGGACGGTGTTGCTGTGTCGGCGGGAGGTGGATCCCGAGACAGGCCGCACGGTGCTGAGCTGGTGGGTGGAACCGAGCCAGAGGCCGACGACGGATTAGCAGAACGGCGGGACATTGGCGTCGGGCGGCCATATCGCTATGCTGCCGCGCCCGTCTTGTCATGCGCGCGACAGCGGGCATCGAGGCGAAAAGCGCGGAATTCGAGGGTTTGACTGTATTCCCGCTTTTGCGGGAATGACAACCTGGGTCTGGTATCGTACCGAACGGCGTGGACATTGACCCTCGAGACGGGCGGGTCTATGCGTCGCCTGCCGCCGATGAGCGGATCAGGCCGCGGTGGCTGGGTGCGTCGATGAAGTCGAGGACCTCGGCGACCAGCTTGTCGCCGCTCCAGCGCGCACGCACCTGGGCGAGCCGGTCGGCGAACACTCCTTGAGGGCCGAACAGGCATTGGAAGGCGGCGCGCAAGGTCATGATCTGGTCCTTGTTGAAGCCGCGGCGCTTCAGCCCGATCACGTTCAGTCCTGCCAGCCGCGCGCGATTGCCGATCACGCTGCCGAACGGGATGACATCGGCTTCGACCCCGGACACGCCGCCGATCATCGCCGCGCGGCCGATCCGGACATATTGATGGATGGCCGCCGATCCGCCGATCACCGCATGATCGGCGATGCTGACATGGCCGCCCATCACCACATTATTGGCAATGATGACATGCTGACCCACCGTGCAGTCATGCGCCACATGCGCGACCGCCATCAGCATGCAATCGGCGCCGACGCGGGTAATTCCTTTACCGGTCACTGTACCGCGATGGATCGTGCAATGCTCGCGGACATGTGTCCGCTCGCCGATTTCGCAACGGGTGGGCTCACCGCGGTATTTCAGGTCCTGCGGTTCCAGGCCGACGGTGCAGAACGGATACAGCACTGCATCCCGTCCGATGCGGGTATGTCCATCAACGACGACATGCGAGACCAGGCGTACCCCGTCCTCGATCACAACATGCGGACCGATCGAACAAAACGGGCCGATGCGGACGCCGCGACCGAGTTCCGCTCCATGCGCGACAACCGCGGTGGGGTGGATCGCTTCCTCAGCGGACGCGCGTTCAAGCCGTGCAGCTACCATGTCCATGCAACGCGGGCCCCTTTGCGCGCTCTGCGATCTGATAGTGCAGGCTAGTGGCGCCGCCGAGGGCCGACCAACTCAATCATTGTTGCCGGATATTTCGCGCACTATCCGTAACTGGTTGTTTCACACTTGTTGCTTCCCCCGGCGTCGTGTGCGATGCGGGCAGGTTTTCGGGCGTGAAACGGAGGCAGAAATGGCATGGCACCCGTTCCGCTCAGACTGGACGCATAGTATAAAACGAAATCAGATACTGCTATCGAGCGGCCATGCGGGCCAGGAGAAACGCTCGCTGCCACCTTCGCCGATAATAGCGAACGGGGCCCAGAAGAACGGGTGGGCCAAATTAGCTTGTCCCTCAGTGGCGGACTGCAGCAGTGAAAGCTGCGAATTCGCGCAGGGCGGCGGCGACCCCGATGCCCGGATTATCCTTCATCCGCCCCAGCGTGTCCGCCACGAGATAAGCGGCCACTTTGTCGCTCACGTCCCAGTGGGTAACCATCAGACTGCGGGCGCCAGCAAAGAAGAACGCGCGCGCCAAGCCGGACAGGCTCTCGCCCGCCGTGGTGCCGCCAGGGCCACCGGAATTGCAGGCCGATAGAATGACCAGATTGGCATCCAGGTCCATCCCGACCACGTCGGTGGCGGTGAGCAGGGCGCCACGGGCATGCCGCACCCGGCGGGACGGAGGTGACGATGGCTGGCTCGCTCTGGCAACGCAGTTCGGACGGCAGCAGCGCATGCGTGGCGAAATGCAGAATGCGGTAATTCTTGAGCGAGGTCTTCAGCACCGCCGGGGCGGTGAACGCGCGTCCCAGCAGCTCCTCCGACGGGCTGGCGCCCAGGATCTGGCGAGCAACATCCAGTTCCTTGGTGGCGAAGGGCAGGGCGGGCAGTTCGGCGAATAGTTGGGCGCTTTCGGCACAGGCGGGTCCAGGGAACAAGGCGCTGAGCCTGCGCCGCGTGGGGGGCACGAAATCACCGAATCCGAACCAGGGGCGCGTGGCCCGGGAATCCCCGGCGATCTTCCGCAGGCTGACGAAGTTGCTCGGCGCCGGCACATGGGCGATCGCGAGTTTTCGCATCAGCCACGGTGCGGCGGCCAGGTTGTCGGGTTGGGCTGGGCCGGTCAGCAGCACCTCGAACGGGATCGACAGCAGCGGACCGGACGGGGCGACCACCAGCGCCGTCTCGCCATCCAGCGCGGTGGCGCCGAAGCCGCCAAGGGTAGCGTCGTACAGCTCGCGCGCGGCGGCAATGTTGAAGGTGGGCAGGCCGGCGGCGGTGAGTTCGATGCTCGCCCGAGTATCGTGCACGAGCTTCGCCATCCGCGGTATTCCACCGTCCACCTTGGCGATAGCGATGGTGTTGTCGCGCAACAGGAAGGCCCAGCCGTCCTTGTCGCCGAGCACGATCGAGACGAACGCCTCGTGCGGGTGCAGCGCCGCCAGCACCGCCGAGGCCGGCACGACCTGCTGGACAAGCTGGCCGTAATTGGGCGAGGCGGCCTGCAACGCTGCGTCGGTCGAGGCCAGGGCGGCCTGCGCGGCGTCGATTTGCTTATCGATCTCGGCGGTGACTCCGGCCCAGGGGCGCTGCCGCCCGATGATCCGGGCGTCTGGGCTGCCGCAAGTTCGTCCCGCTGTCGGTAGAGGCTCTGCAAGTTTGCGTTGGCGTCTTCGCGGCTCTTGATTGCCGCAGCCACCTTCGGATCGCGAGCATTCTCCTGCAGCCGCGCGCTGGCCTGCGCGATCTGCTGACTGGTGATGCCCGCCTGCGCGAGTTGGGCCGCGACGAACATTTCACCAAGCAGAACCTGCTTCTGGGCGGGCAGCTTGTTGGCGGAGGCGGCAAAAGCATCCAGGCACGGGCTTATCAGCGCTGGCACGACGCCAGCCTTCAGCGTGACCAGCGCTTTGGCGGCATTGCGACAGATCGGCAGGGCAGTATCGGTATCGCCCTCCTGGACGAGCTGCCGCGCGCGGAGCAGGTAGGTCTCTGCCAGCGGTTTGGAATCCGGCAGAGCTCGGCTGAACGCGGCGGTGGACTGTGACAGGTTGCTGAGCGCGAGGGACGGGTCCCCGGCAGCCTCGGCGGTGACGCCGGCAGTTCGGTAAAGTCGGGCTTGTACGATCGGGCGAGCCAGGCCGCTGCTCTGGGCTAGCTGATTGGCCGAAGCGAGCATCGCCTGGCTCTCGTTTACCTGGCCGAGCAGGCGCTGGACCAGCGCCTCGTAGCGCCGCGTTTCGATCAGACCGAGCAAGGCACCGCGCGCCGCTGGATCGGCCAGCATGTCCTGATCTGGACAAGGTCGGGCTCGATCCTGGCGGCCGGGGAGAATTCGCCGACCCTCTGCCTGATGGGAGCTCGTGCGTGCAGTACACTGGGCGGGACGAGCGTTATGTAGCCGGCATCGGCCTGCCGCAGCAGCGACAACGCCAGGTCGTTCTGGCCACGGTTCAGGGCGTCGAGCGCCCGATAATGCGCGAGCCGCGGCACGGCGGTCGGGTCGGCCGAGTTCGGCGCCAGACGCGCGGCCACGGTAAACAGCGCACTCAACTCGGCCAGGGAACCATTATTGGAGAGTTGCAGTGCAAGTGTCATCAACGCGGTGGCTGTAGCGGGATTGTTCTTGCCGAGCGCCTTCTGCTGCACGGCGAGGGCCGCCCGGAACGCCGCCTCGGCAGCGGCCGGGTTGTCCGACAGATTGGCGCGCGTGCCGGCCGCCATCAGCTCATCGAACTGACCGACATCGCCGGATCTGAAGGCCTGCGCGGCGAGGCGCTGGGCCAGCACGGCATCCGCTGCGGAGTCCGGCATGACGGTGCCGGCGCGTACCAACCCCGACTGCACGCCGATAGAGCGTTCCATGGCATTGGCGGCGGGCAGCACACCGTCGGCGTACCAGGCATGTCCGTTGACCAGCGCGACCATTGCCACGTGCGGCCAGCCACCGACCCGCTGGGTGCATTGCAGCATCTCGGCAGGCTGGCCGCCAAGAATGCTGGTCGCGGTTGGCGGTGAGCAACTGAATCGCTCGTCGATACCGGCGCGCCATGTGCTGGAGGTAGCCAGCTCGCTGATTTGGGATTGGCTTGCCGGGCCGCCAGGACGCACGCGCGCGCTAGGTTGTTGCCAACTGCCGCAATAGACGTCGGCACCGCCGTTCCCGGCGGACGACTGCGTGCAGGCTTCATGCACCGAATTCTCGCCGAGCGAGAGCTGGGCCGTTGGTTTGGAATTGCCGACAAAATGCACGTAAGCGGTCGGCGGTGGCACCGCGCAGGAGGCCAGGGGCGCAAGCGCCAATACGATCAGGCGAGCGGCTCGCCGCATCTCAGTAGTCCTCGTCCGACACGACGGGCAGCAGCAGGTCGTCGTCATCATTGGGATTACCGGCTGTGCCCAGCGAGAAATCGTTCAACGGATCGGCAGTCGGAAGGGTCAGGGCGGGCAGGAGCACACAGTTCACCGAGCTGATAGCGCAGTTGTTGAAGCGGAATGCAGCATTCCTACCGGGTTCGATGCCGCCCGCACCAGCCGCTTGCACGCCGTTTATGCCGCTGATCGTGCCAAACAGGTTGGCGCTGCCGCCAACACCGGAAAAGAGCACGTCGAGCGAGCGGACAAACACGTTGCCGGTAATCGTGTCGGCGCCGCTGATCTGCAGCACGAGCCAGGTGTTCAGCCCCTGAAGAATTCTGGAAGCTGATGTTGTGGCCCGGCGCGGCGTCAATTCCCAGGATGTTCGGGCCACCGTTGATGCCGGTGATCGTGCTGATACCGAGCTGCCTGACAGCGGTCAGATAGGCGCCCTCTCCCCCGAAGGCCGCTCGATCCACCAACGGATTGTTGGTCAGGGTCAGCACGAGCCCGACCGGCCGGGCTTCTCCACCGGTCGCGATCACCGCGCCGTTGGCGAGCGTGATCTCGAACGGGTTGTCGTTGATGAGCATCAGCGGTGCGGCGAGCCGGCCACTGAGCTCCAGATTGACCGCGTCATTGACCGCGAGCGTCTGGCCGGCACTGAACCCGCCGATCTGAGCGATCTGGTTGGTGCCAATCAGATTGGCGCTGGCTCCGGCGCTGCCGGTCAGCAGCGGGCGTGACAAGGCTGCCATTTTCGTTGATTGCGCCTGCGGCACTGAGCGTGAGGCCCTGGGTCGCGTTCACGCGGCCGTCCAGAGTCATGGAGGAGGCGTTGAGGCTGGCACTACTGGCGGTGATCGCGCCTTCGATCGCGAGGTTGCCGCCGGCCGTCGCCGGAAAGGTTGCCGCTGACGTTCAGCATCCCGGCAGGGGCAAGTGTTATCGAGCCACCATTCAGGCTTGCCGCGCCGGCGTTGACAGCGCCTTCCACTGTGAGCGGGCCGCCCGCTGTGGCGGTAAGGCTGTTAACCGCACTGAGCGCTCCGGCAACATCGATGGAGCCGCCGGTCAATGTGGCGACGCCGGTGTCGATTGCACCTTGAATAGAGAGCAGACCCGTTGCGGTTGCTGCGACACTGGTCCTGGCGGTGAGCGTGCCGGCGATACCGATGAGGGCACCGGACAGCGTGGCGGTACCGGTGTTGATCACGCCTTCTACCGTGAGCGGGCCGGTTGCGGCAGCGGCGACGCTGGTGCTGGCGTTGAGAGCGCCAGGGATGTCTATCGATGCGCCGGACAGCGTGGCCGCGCCGGTATTGATTGCGCCCTGTACGGTGAGCGGGCCACTTGCTGTCGCCGCGGTGCTGGTGCTGGCGTTGAGGAGGCCGTCAATGCCGGATCGAGCCGCCGGTCAGCAGGGCACTGCCCGCATCCACTATTCCAGAAAGAACGAACGCATTATTCGCGGTTGCCATAAGGGTGCCGGCCGTGGCCGCCGTAGCGGTGCCGGATATGGCGAGGTTCCTGGCTGTGAGTGCCACATTGCCCGTACGCGCACCGTCCAGGCCGGCATGCAGGACGCCGCCGACGCTCAGGTCGCCGTTGCTGATATTGATGATTGCGGCCGGGTTGGGGTTCACCACGATCGGCGTGCCGTCGGTGTTGGCGGCGACGGTGGAGGCGGGCGCGGCGCCGGCCAGCACGGTGCCGCCGCTGGGGATCAGCAGCGAGGGGCCGTTGTCGAGGAGGAATTCCTGGGTGGCGGTTGCGTCGGCCAGCGTGCCGATCTGGTTGAGATTGCCGAGCCAGACCGAGGCCCGGGCGAGCGGGTCGGTGGGGATGGTGCCGGGGGTGTTGCCGCCGGCCTCGGTGCCGGGGACGGCACCGGCCTGGGCGATCAGGGCGGCGGCCGCGATGCTGCCGCCGGTCTCATAGACGTTGCCGGTGGCCTGCAGGTTGGCAATGGTTGCGGCAGAAATCAGGTTGGCGAGGTCGAGGTCGGCGATCGCATAGTTGCCGCCCACGGTGGGGGCGACGGCGATGGTGACGCCGGCGCGGGCGTCCTGCACCGGACCGGTCACGGTCAGGCCGGGCGTGCCGGGCCAGCCATCGTGCAGTTCGAAGCCGGGGGTGGGATCGCCGCTCATGGTGTCGCTGGCGAATGATCCGAGCTCGGCGATCTGGTTGCCGGTGTGCGGGTTGGCACCGGTCAGGCTGGCGTGCCAGCCGGAACTGCCGCTGAGCAGCGTGGCGCCGATCTGGCCGGTTTCGTCGATCTGGGTGACGGCGGTGAGTGAAACCGTGCCGGCCAGTCCGGCGGCGGGCGGGCCATCGCCCCAGATGGTGCCGGGGATCTCGATGCTGCCGGTGCTGGCGGTGATGCCGACGTTGCCGCTGGTGGCGGCAAAGACGCCGCCGTTGACGAACACGTCGCTGGCGGTGAGCAGGTCATTGCCGGTGCGCGGCGTGGAGAGGTGCCGTCCAGGCCGGCATGCAGGACGCCGCCGACGCTCAGGTCGCCGTTGCTGATATTGATGATTGCGGCCGGGTTGGGGTTCACCACGATCGGCGTGCCGTCGGTGTTGGCGGCGACGGTGGAGGCGGGCGCGGCGCCGGCCAGCACGGTGCCGCCGCTGGGGATCAGCAGCGAGGGGCCGTTGTCGAGGAGGAATTCCTGGGTGGCGGTTGCGTCGGCCAGCGTGCCGATCTGGTTGAGATTGCCGAGCCAGACCGAGGCCCGGGCGAGCGGGTCGGTGGGGATGGTGCCGGGGGTGTTGCCGCCGGCCTCGGTGCCGGGGACAGCACCGGCCTGGGCGATCAGGGCGGCGGCCGCGATGCTGCCGCCGGTCTCATAGACGTTGCCGGTGGCCTGCAGGTTGGCAATGGTTGCGGCAGAAATCAGGTTGGCGAGGTCGAGGTCGGCGATCGCATAGTTGCCGCCCACGGTGGGGGCGACGGCGATGGTGACGCCGGCGCGGGCGTCCTGCACCGGACCGGTCACGGTCAGGCCGGGCGTGCCGGGCCAGCCATCGTGCAGTTCGAAGCCGGGGGTGGGATCGCCGCTCATGGTGTCGCTGGCGAATGATCCGAGCTCGGCGATCTGGTTGCCGGTGTGCGGGTTGGCACCGGTCAGGCTGGCGTGCCAGCCGGAACTGCCGCTGAGCAGCGTGGCGCCGATCTGGCCGGTTTCGTCGATCTGGGTGACGGCGGTGAGTGAAACCGTGCCGGCCAGTCCGGCGGCGGGCGGGCCATCGCCCCAGATGGTGCCGGGGATCTCGATGCTGCCGGTGCTGGCGGTGATGCCGACGTTGCCGCTGGTGGCGGCAAAGACGCCGCCGTTGACGAACACGTCGTTGGCGGTGAGCAGGTCATTGCCGGTGCGCGGCGTGGAGAGGTGCCGTCCAGGCCGGCATGCAGGACGCCGCCGACGCTCAGGTCGCCGTTGCTGATATTGATGGTTGCGGCCGGGTTGGGGTTCACCACGATCGGCGTGCCGTCGGTGTTGGCGGCGACGGTGGAGGCGGGCGCGGCGCCGGCCAGCACGGCGCCGCCGCTGGGGATCAGCAGCGAGGGGCCGTTGTCGAGGAGGAATTCCTGGGTGGCGGTTGCGTCGGCCAGCGTGCCGATCTGGTTGAGATTGCCGAGCCAGACCGAGGCGCGGGCGAGCGGGTCGGTGGGGATGGTGCCGGGGGTGTTGCCGCCGGCCTCGGTGCCGGGGACGGCACCGGCCTGGGCGATCAGGGCGGCGGCCGCGATGCTGCCGCCGGTCTCATAGACGTTGCCGGTGGCCTGGATGTCGACCGTGCCGGTGACGCCATCGGCGATCAGGGCACCGCTTTGCAGGGCCAGGTCCGCGACGGCGTCGGCGGTCGGAGCGACGGAGATCTCCAGGCCGTCGCTGCCATTGCCGCCAATCACGGTGCCGTGGTCCTGAACCGTGCCGACGACGGACAGGCCAGGGCCGGTTGCCGGTACGCGGCCGTCGCGCAGCAGCAGGCCGGGACCGAGCGTTCCAGTTACCGGCAGATCGAACAGCAGATTGCTATCGAACGAACCGAGTGAAACGATCCAGTTCTGGCTGACAACCGTTGCCGGCCCACCGCTAAACCCGGCGAAGCCGCCGGCGCCTCCGGTCAGCAACACGGCGCCGAGGGTGCCCAGGCTTTCATCGATCGAGGACGCCGCGTTGATCTTCACCAGCGCAGGCAGGTCCGGGTCGGTGTGGCCGAAACCCTGGTTGCCCCAGACGATGCCGCTGACGCCAATGCCACAATCGCCCGCGTTGCACAGCGCATTGTAGGTGCCGGACGAGAAGCCTGCCGCGAGGGACACGGTGCCGCCGGTCGCAATGCGTGGCGCCGCCGTTGGAGGCGAACACGGCACCCGGCACCAGCACGGCGCCGAGCGTGCTGCTGCTGCCGCCCAACAGGTTGACCTGGCCGAGCAACCTGCCGTCGATGCCGGCCCAGACTGTACCGGCAACAGTCAAGGTGCCGGGTCCGCCGGCCCCCGCGGGAGCGGATTCGAGATCGGCGATTTCAGTTGGAACGTTGTTCTGGAGTCGGGTGCGTGAAAGCGAGCGTGGGGTCGTCGCCGGCATGGACCAGCGTGCGGACGAGGAGGTCGCCATTGTCATGCACGCTGATGCCGCCGGTCGCCAGCAGTCCGCTCTGGCCGGTAGCGGTGCTGGTGATGCTGCCCTGGATTGCGGTGTTGCCGATCGTGCCGATGGCGTTCAGCGCGGCCAGGTCAATGGAGGAGGCGCTGTTTCCGACGACGCTGCCATTGGTCAGCACGCCAGCCGCGCCGGTGAGCATGGCGACGGTGATCGGATCGGCCGAGCCCTGGCTGATCGGGCCGGCCGCGAACAGCGCCAGCGTGCTGGCGACGGTGCCGAGATTGAGCGGTGCGTCGATGGCGATGCCGCCGGCGGCGATCGAGGTTGTCCCGTTATCCAGGCTGCCGAGGACCAGCGTTTCCGTGCCGAGCGGGCCCGGCGTGACGCCGAGCGTGCCGCCCAGCGTGGTCGATCAGGCCGAGATCCTGGGCGGCGATTGTGCCGGTGACTGGTGCGGCGCCTGGCAACGTACCGACGATGGTTATAGTGTCGCCCGGGGTCAGCGGAGCGATAGCGACCATTCCGGCCGGCGCGGAGATCGCGGTGCCGGTGCCGAGCAGGCGGAGCCCATCGGCGGCGAGCAGGATTTCACCGGGCGTGACGGTGGTGGACGCCGGAGATGGCCGCGTTGGCGGAGAGCGACCCGGCTGCAACGATCGTCAGATCGTTCGGGGTGACTGTCACGCCGCTCTGGTCAAGGATCAGGTTCGCGGCAGCGAGGTCGATCGTTTTGCCGTAGCCGAGGCCGCTCCCCGCCTGCAGGCTGCCGGCGACTGTCAGCGTACCCGGGTTCACCGGCTGCAAAGTACCCGTATCGTTTAGCTGGATATTACCGGTGATCAGGAACGGCGCCGTGTCCGAACCGAGATAGCTGACATCGTTGGGGGAAGTGGTGAGGTTCGCGGAGGCGATGATGCTCGGGGTGGTAAATAGCGGGCCGGAATAGCCCGCCGTTCCACTAAGCAGGGTGGCGTTCAGCGCGCCGCCGGCATCTTCGGTGATGTTGCCCAGCGTGTGGAAGTCGATCCAGTTGGCGGCCAGCGTGTCGTTGAAATTGTAACCGCCGTTATCGACTTCGATCCGCAGCTTATGCGGGATGCCAGTCGGTGCGGTCGCGAGGGGCAAGGTGAGCGTGCCTATGGGCGGGTCCGCCACGTCGGCGGCGAAGGTAATGCCGCTGATGATCTGCCGGGGGCTGGTCGAGCCGATGGAGATCGGGGAAAGCGCGCCGGCAAAATCCTGGAAGCCGTCGGCGGGAATGGTACCGGCGACCAGATTTACCGTAGTGCCAGCCACGGTACCGCCGGTCTGGCTGGCAATCCCCGGGGTGGTCAGGGCCGCAGTTCCGACCGCGGCGAGCGTGCCGGCGGTCTGGGTTATGCTGCTGCCGCTCACGTTCAGATCGGCGCCGGACAGCACGGTGCCGGAGCTGGCAAACGCGCCGGTGCTGGCCAGGGTTACGTCGCCGACGCCGATGATGGTGCTGGCGGCGGTCAGGCTGCCGGCTTGCGCCGTGATGTCGAGCTGGTCGTTGGAGGCGATCACGCCGCTGCTTTGCGTGAAGCCGCCGGAACTGGCGGTGATTGCCACGCCGATATCGGCCGCGACGGTATCGAAGCCGAACAAGGTGCCGCCGCTCTGGACGACACCCGTTGCGGTGGACACTACGACGTCGCTGCCGTTGATCGTGCCGCCGGACTGATCGAAGGCGCCGCCGGAGTTGAAGTTGATGGCGCCGGTCGCGCCGATCAGGCCATCGCTGACCGTGATGTCGTGGGCGCCGGTGGTGGTGACGGCGATCGTGCCGGTGGAGGCGGCCAGATTGCCGGCAAGAGCGATGCTGCCCTGATCGTTGATGGTGA
The DNA here is from genome assembly GCA_963810715.1 of uncultured Pseudomonadota bacterium. Lineage (GTDB taxonomy): Bacteria > Pseudomonadota > Alphaproteobacteria > Acetobacterales > Acetobacteraceae > DATDIC01. Next base: position 72,042 of record CAWEOZ010000017.1, read on the forward strand.
CGTTCTGGGCATAGACGGTGGAGCTGGCCGGCTCTGCCAGCGGGCCAGTGTCGGTCAGCGACAGTTCGCCGAGCGCAACCGCGACATTGCCGAGGGCCGTTATGGTATTGGCGGACCCGTTCAGGGTTACGCTGGCGGGTTGGTCGTGCGTGCTGGCGGAGATCGTTGCGACAGACAGGAAGCTGCCTGCCTGGGTGATCGCGCCGCCCGCGTCGAGCCGCAGGACCGGCACAGCCGCGGTGCCGAGCGTCAGGTTATCGATCGTGATCGCGCCGGCAGTGAGGGTGATCGTGCCGCCGTTCACCGCGTCGTGGACGGCACCGATATCCAGCATGTTTGCGCGTATGGAGCCGAGCGTGAGGCTGTCGATGCCGAGCCCGCCGTTGCCGGCCAGCGTAACGGCAGTGGCGGTTGCGAATGGCGCGATCTCGACCGTGCCGCCGTGTGCCAGCAGGCCCACTCCGGCCGTGCCGGTGAGCGCATTGGTGACGATCGAAATGGTGCCGCCAGTTTGCGCGCTGATCGTGTTCGCCAGCGCGATCCCGCCGGCGGCCCGGTCTTCCAGGAACACGTTCCCGCTGGTTGCGTTCATTGCGCCGGCAACAGTCAGTGACTGCCCATCGACCAGCCCGATATTGCCGGCCGTCGCGGTGAGCGCCGCGAGCGTGCCGATCTGATTGGCGGCGCTCAACAGCGAGAAATCGGTGGCGGTGCCGGTCAATGTGCTGACGAGGATGGGGGCGCTGACCGGTGTCTCGCTGACCGTGCCGGCCGATATCAGTGCCAGCGTGCCGGCAGTCCGGGTAAGGTCGAGCGTGTCAGCGACGGTGATGCTGGCAGCGGTGGTGACCGAGTTGTCGTTCTGGTTGTGATACTCGCCGACAACCAACGTGCCGGTGGCAGGAGCGATAGCGCTGAGTATCGCACCGGCGGTATCGGCTGTGCCCCCTAGGGTTACGCCGACGTTGTTGAACGGTGCGAGTTCGACGGTTCCGGCGGGACTGCCCGTGTCGATGTCGTTCTCGCCGGTCTGGGCGAGGCGGTCGCCCACGAGCGAAATGCGGGGCGCCCCCAGCGTGGCGTTGCTCAGCAGGATGGTGTTCGGCTCCGTGGTGCCGGAATTCGCGAACAGCAGCGCCTGAGCGGTCGAGCCGCCAGTCAGCGTTACCGTGCCGGTGGGGGAGCCGGCGATGACGGCGCCTTCGGCGGAGGCCGTGACGCCGCCGATCGTGCCGATCTGATTGGCGACGTTGGTCAGCAGCACATTCGTGCCCGCGGATGCGGTTGCCAGAATTGGGGTGCTGACGGAACCGGTGGGCTCGTCGAGCTGTCCGGATGCGAACAGCGAGACTGTACCGGCGTTGACCAGACCGCCGATGTCCAGGTTCCCGTTCCCGGCAGTGAGCTGCATATCGGTGGCTGCCGAAACGGTCCCGCTGGTGGCGAGCGCGGAATCGGTGAACAGGGTGAGATTGCCCGTTTCAGCGGCGAGATCGTTGATCGTGGTGATCGCGTTCTGCGTGCCGATGAAGTCGATCGAGCCCACGCCGGTGCTGCTGAGAGTACCGGCGATGGTTTTGGACGTGCTCTCCTCGGTGGCGGCGCTTGCGTCCGTCAGCAGCAAGCTGCCGGTGGTTCCGGCATTCACCACTGCCTCCTGACCCAGCGTGATGTCGCCACCGCCCCCATCAAGCCGGATGGCGTGACCTTGCAGCGGCGTCTTCGGGTCATCCTCGATGAGGATGCCGCTACTGCCGGATGTGAGTGCGAGGGTGCCGGACGATGGGTTGGCGCCCAGGCTGCCGCGGACGATTATCCCGTCGGTGCCGCCGTTGGAGATGTTGATGTTCGTGGCGGTGGCGAGTCCGAAAATTGCGAGATTTTCTGCATCGACCAGAGTGAGATTGCCGTTGACCGACATGCCGCCGAGCGCGGCGATCGTGTTGCCGGTGCCGATCAGCGTGGCGCCCCCAATGATGCTGGACGTGCTTTGCAGAATTCCGGACGGCGCAAGGATGGTGCCCGTAGCGGCTTGCGACACGCCGCCGCCCGCTGTGCTGAGGTCGATGACATTTCCGGTAAGCTCGCTGTTGCCTTGCAACGCGATCCCGCCGGTGCCGGAGGCGAGCGCCAGCGTGCCGCCCTCGACATCCGCGATCAGTGTTCCCGGTACGTTGATACCCTGGGTTCCGCCATTGCTGATCGTGATGTTGGTGGCGGTGGCGGGCCCGGCGATGGTGAGACTGCTGGAATCGACCAACGTCAGGTCGCCACTCACTGGGATAGAACCCAACTGCACCGATCTTGTTGGCGTACTGATCAGCGTCGCTCCGCCGCTGATCGCGGACGTGCTCTGCAATGTGCCCGATGCGCTGATCGTCCCGCCCGCGAGCTGCGACACACCGCCGCCGCCGGTGCTGAGATCGACGATATTGGCGCTGAGGTCGCTGCTGTTCAGCGCAATTCCGCCCGAGCCGGAGGCCAGCGTCAGCGTGCCAGTGGCGGGATTGGCGGCCAGCGTTCCGGTGACGTTGATGGCGTTAGTGCCGCTGTTGGCAATATTGATGTTGGTGGCGGAGACGGTGCTGTTGACGGCGAGGTTGCCGGCGTTGATCAGGGTGAGGTCACCGCCGACCTGCATGCTTCCCAGCGTGCCGATCGTGTTGCCGGCTCCTATAAGGGTTGCGCCGCCGATAATGCCGGATGTGCTCTGCAGCGTACCCGTGGCAGCCAGAATGGTGCCAGAATTAAGCTGTGAAACACCGCCTCCGGCGGTGCTGATATCCACAACGTCGGCCGACAGGACGCTGTTGTTGAGCGCGATCCCACCGGCGCTGCCGCCCTGCAGGATCAGGGTGCCCGCGCTGAGGGAAACCGCGGGTTCACCAGTGGCGCCCAGCGCGATAGTTCCGTTGGCGCCTACCGTCCCGTCGGGGAACACGATACCGGAACCGAGCAGCAGAGTGGTGCCGGCTTGGATGGAGATGCCGGGTTCGACGATCAGGCTGTCGCCGGACTGCAGGGTGAGCCCGTTGGCCACCGATACCGACGCCTGGACATCCAGGAGGGTAGTGGCCTGCAGCACGACATGGGCGTTGGTGCCCAGCGAATCGATTGTCAGATTGGTCACTGTTCCGGCGACCGCGGTACCACCGGTGTCGAACGCCAATGTTCCGCCGGCGCTGAACGACCCGTCGAACGAGCCCTGGTTGTCGTCGGAGTTGATGATGTCAATTGTACCGGGATCGAGCAGGATCGTGCCTGACGCTCCCATCGGCGCCGACAGATCGACAGAGCCGGTCAGTCCCAGCGTGTTGCCGGACACTTCGACGAAACCACCGTCGCCGCCCTGCGGGCCACCCCTGGCGCTTATGGCACCGTCCATCTGCGTGGCGCCGGTGGACAGGACGGCGATGTGCCCGCCATTTCCCTTGCCAGTCGAGTTCGCGGCGATGCGCGCGCCGGCCTGCACAGTAACGCTGGACGCGGTCACCTTCGCCTTGACGGAAGGACCGCCCCTGGCGCGGGCCAGCGTGGTGCCGATGGCAACGGTGCCGCCGCCCGCCTTCCCGGACGCGTCAAGTCTTGCGGTATTGGCGATGGTTACGCCACGATTAGTTACGACCTCGATGCGGCCTCCGCTGACGCCAGGGGCGTTTCCGGTCGCGGTGAGCTGGCCGCTGACTGTGATCGAGCCACCGATGCCGTTAAGGGCCACCACGCCGCTGCGGCCGTTCGCTGTGTCTGCGCTGATGCGTCCGCCGGCGGTCACCAGGTTCTGCACGATGCCATCGGCCGCCCGAGCGGTGAGCTGCACGGTGCCGCCGTCGGCCAGGACGGTGCCGGTGTTGGTCACCAGTGCGGTGACCGCTTTGCCGTCCGGGCCAACGGGCACCTTGGTCACCTTCTTGGTCACGTCGATCGATACCAGCCCATCGCCGTAGAGATCGAGCGTCGCGGCGCTAGCCCCGGCCAGGACCACATGGCCGAGCTTGGCGGTGATGACGCCGGAATTGGCCACCTGCGGAGCGACCAGCGCGGCCAGCCCGGCCTGCTTGACCGTTATAGTGCCCTGATTCTCCACCCGCGCGTTCGGGTTCGCCGCCTGGTCGAACACCATGCGGCCGGCCATGAAGTTCTTGTTGGTGATGCCAGCGGCCGATGCAACCAGTCCGGCGGCGTTGACTTGCGCACCTTTGTAGAAGGTGATGCCATCCTGGTTCACCAGGATGACCTGGCCATTGGCATCGATCCGGCCGGCAATTTGCGACGGATTCGGACCAGTCACCCGGTTGAGCGTCGCTGCGGTGGCCGATGGTTGCTGGAACTGCACCGATTGCTGGGCCCCAACATTGAAGCTTTGCCAGTTTACCGCCGCGCGTTGGGTGGACTGGGTGATGGTGGTCGTGCTGGGGCTCTGGCTGATGCTGGCGTTTCCAGCAACCACCTGACCTCCGGTGGGGCGGGCGTTTGGCGCCGGCTGTGCCCGAGCCGGCGTGGGCGATGGCAAGGCCAGGACCATGACGACAGTGGCCTGGAGGGCGGTGCTGACCATCAGGGCGGAGCGCCGGCGGCGTACCGTCCCGAGCAGCCTGACGGCTGGGCAACCGCGCGGCTTCATAGTCCGTGGTTTGCCACCGATCGCCGCTGCCATAGCCGTCTCCGTCCCGCACTCGTCCTGAATTGGACCACCTTGTGTCAGAACCGGAGCAGCAGGCGCCAGTAAAAAGCGCCGCCGTACAACGGAGAAATTCCAGGGCCCGTGCCGGTTGGAAAACGGTTTAGTCGGGCCAAGCCCTTCAAGGTCGAGTTCGGCGTAGCGCGTGAGCTGCATGCGCACCCCACCGCCGGTAGAGGAGATGTGCACGTTCAACGCCTGCTGCTCGTTCTGCCAGGTCTCGCCCCAGTCGTAGAACAAGTAAAACTGAGTCGAAACGTTTTCGCTGAGACCGAAGCGGGTGAAGTTGAAGCCAGTGTTGAGCTGCAGCTCGGCGGTGGCGGCCAGCGCGCGGTCGCCGGTGACCTGGCCGGAATAATAGCCGCGGGTGAAACGTGAGCCGCCGAGATAGAATTGTTCCACGGGCGGCAGGATATCCGGGGAAAGCTGCCCGGTCACCAGTCCCATCAGAGCCACGCTGGCATTGGGCAGAGGATAGAACAGGGTCTGCGTGCGGCTCATCTCGAAATTGAATTTGAAGAAGTCGCCGCTGCGTTCGCCCGGGCGTGGGGCGTTGAAGGAATTGTCTGCGCGAGGCGCCGAGTATCGGCACGCCCTGGGACAGACGGACCGCGACAAGGTTGAGCGCATTGCGGTCGCCGCCCAGCAGCAGGTCGGACCGCGCCTAGTCGCCGCCGAGTCCGCAGCACGCGGAGGGAGTCATAGCTGGCGAGCGCGCGGGCGCCGGTCGTGGTCGAGCGTGATGGTCGATTGGATACCGTCGAAAGGCACCGTAGACGTTCAGCGTTCTGCAGCCGGGAGCGGATCACCGGATACGTGACCTGCGCGCCGAAGACGCCGGTGGTGCCGTTGTAGCCTTCGGCCGCGAACACGCCGGTCGGTACGGTGGGCCCGTAGCCGCCATAGATGCGCACCTTGAGCCCGGAGGAGCCGGCGAACACGTCAGTCGAGACCTGGCCGAAGTTCTCGCTGTTCGGGAACGCGTGGTAAAGCGAGAGTTCGGTTCTTTCGCCGATATTCGGTGAAACTGTTCAGGTCGACCACGGCGAGCGCCTTCGATCGGCCCCGTGAAGGGCGACGCCCGGTTATCGGCCAGCGCGAGTGACATTGACTGGCTGACGGCTGACCTCGGCGATGAGGTTCACCGCGCCCGGTTCCTCGGTGGAGGGCTGCAGCACGGCATGCAGGGTGACGCCGGGCACATCCTGCGCCAGCAGCAGGTAGCGTTCCAGCGTGACGGAATCGATGGGGCGCTTTTCGGTCAGCCGGTTGAGGAAGCGCAGCACCTGGGTGCCCGCGGGTCCGATATCGCCGGCCAGCCGGACGCTGGCGATGCGGCCTTCGGTGACCACGAAGCGCAGCGTGCCGGCGGCATCGATGTTGGCGGAAACAGCAGAGAGCACGTAGCCGTCGGCGCGGTAATGCCGCAGGATCGCCCGTGCGCGCCGCTTCTATGCGGCTGAGCGGCACCTCGGGACCGGTGAGGCCCTGGGTGAGTGCCTCGATCTCGGCGGCTGGATAGGCAGTGACGCCTTCGACGACGACGCGGGTGATGCGCACCGGACGGTTCGGTACCGGCGACGGTGCGGGGAGTGGCGCGGACGGTACCGCCGGTGAGACCGCCGGCGGCTGTGCCGGTGCGATGCGCGGCAGCGGTGAGCCCTGCGGCACCAGCCGACCGGCTGGGGGAATCGGCGGTTGCGGCGGCACCTGCGCCAACGCCGGAGCTGACGCGAGCAGCAGCAGGCCGGCGACAAGACCGCCGCGGGCGGCAGCATGACGATATTGTCGGCCCTTCGACACGAATTCTACCCTAATCGCCTAGGGAAGAGTGGTTAAACGCGCCGATACAGGGATCGCAAGCGCCCAGTAACGAATCGAACAGTCGGAACAACCAAGTTGCGCCGAATGTCTGCCGTTGTGGCATCGGCGCATAATGCCCCCGTTGCACAGGGTGTGTTCACCGGAGGGGAGGATGAGCAGGATCATCACAAACCCCGCAATCGCGGTGGTGGGCGGCGGAACAGCATGCTAGGCTGGTTGTCGGCTTCCTCGACGGGCCTGAACTTGTCCGACATGATCACTGGCATTTTCGACGGGAGGGCACATGCCGCTAGATGTTCTCAGTGGCCGCGGCCACAGCTTCATTCTGACCGACCCGGCTCCATGCTGCACGCTGACCGAGGCGGTCGAGCGTCTGGGACTGAGGCCGGTCCCGGGCGATTTGCTCGAAGCTCATCGGCGCGAGCAAGTGCGCCGAAATCCAGCCAGTTTTTTCTTTCGGCACCGCTGGATAGCGCCGTTGCTGACGGTTTCCAGTTTCGCCGTGAGCGTGGCGGGTGCAGCACTGGTCGGCACCTCAGTGGCGGCGGTCTCGGTGATCCTGGCGGGGATGCTGCCGGCACTGGCGGGCATTGTGTTGGCCTCGCGCAAGGTGCGCGGCGAGGCATACTGGGTCGAGCGGCGCATCCTGGAGCGTGAGTTGGGCGCGGCGAAAATTCCAACCGCCATCCGCGGGGTAGCCTATGCGACCAAGCGGGAGTTTCCGCCGGCTCGGCTGATCCTGGGAGAGTTGCGGCAGGACACGGTGGTGCTCGATCCGTACCTGATCGCCGAGTATGGAGACGACCGGGTGGTGCTGGGCATTTGGGACGGGGCTGAGGTGATCGCCTGCGCGAATCCGGAGGGCTGATTTCCGGCGCTTCCGCTTCGGCCCGGTTCGTGTCGGTGATTGTGGCAGGTCGGCATCGGTGCTTGGCGCGCGGGGGTGAGACTTGACCGATCGGGGTGACTTCGCCGTCGCGCTGGTGCGAGAGGCGGGTGTGCTGGCGCGCCGGATGCGCGAGTCGCTGGGTGCGGTGGACGCGAAGGATCCGCTCGATTTCTGCACGGAGGCTGATCGCCGGGTCGAGCAACTGGTGCGCGAACGAATAGCCGCGCGTTTCAACGAGGCTGTGCTCGGCGAAGAGGCGGGTGGCGGACCGGCATCGCGGCTGTGGGTGGTCGATCCGATCGATGGGACGGTGAACTTCATTCACGGCACGTCGCGGTGGTGCATCTCGCTGGCTTATGTCGTCGAGGGGCGGGTGGAGACTGGGGGTGATCTTCGCACCGGCGGAGCAGCGATTGTTCGTGGCCGAGCGCGGCTCGGGCGCGCGGTTGAACGATGCGCCGATTCGGGTGAGCGGATTGGCGCATGGTGCGGGACCGGTCGTGGAGGTGGGGTGGTCGAGTCGGCGACCGATCACTGCCTATGCCGCGCTGATCGAGCGGCTGATCGGCGCCGATATGGAGTTCCGGCGGTATGGATCGGGCGCGCTGGGAATGGCCGATGTGGCGGCCGGGCTGAATGACGCTTACGTGGAACTGCATATCAACGCCTGGGATGTGGCGGCCGGGCTGCTGCTGGTGCAGGAGGCAGGCGGCTGGACGAACGACTATTTGCAGGGCGACTGGGCCATGCAGGGCAACCCGATCAGTGCCTGCACGCCGGAATTGCAGGACAAGCTGGCGAAGGTCACCGGGATCGCCTGACCCACCTTGATCGGCCGGGCGGAATGGACGACGCTCGACCGACACAAAAAGGCTGGGAGAGGGAAATGGTGAGGATTGCAGCGGTCGCATTCGGGATGGCGCTGGGATTGGGGACGGCTTCTGCCGACACGCTGGTGGTCTGCACCGAGGCGAGCCCGGATTTCCTGAATGCGCAACTGAGCACCGCCAACACCAGCTTCGATGTCAGCGAGCAGGTGGCCGACCGGCTGGTCGAGATGAAGATCGGCGGGTCCGACCTGGTTCCGGGACTGGCGGAGTCCTGGACCATTTCGCCGGACGGGCTGACCTATACGTTCAAGCTGCGGCACGGCGTGAAATGGCAGTCGAACGCGACGTTCAAACCGACGCGGGAGATGAACGCCGACGACGTGGTGTTCAGCTTTCAGCGCATGTTCGACAAGTCGAACCCGTTCTATAAGAGTGCCAACGGGAATTTTCCGGAATTCGTCGATCTGGTGCAGCCGAACCTGCAATCGATCGAGAAGGTCGACGACTATACGGTGGTGATGCGACTGAAGTCGCCGCTGGCGCCGCTGCTGCCGTCGCTGTCCATGCAGCCGTTTTCGATCTTGTCGGCGGAGTATGCCGCGGCGTTGGAGAAATCGGGCAAGCTCGGGCGACCTGGATCGCGAGCTGATCGGCACGGGACCGTTCAGTTTCGTGCAGTACCAGCAGGACGCGGTGGTGCGGTTCCGGGCCTTCCCGGATTTCTGGGGCAAGAGCGGTGCCCAGCCGGACCGCGTCGCCAAGGTGGATAATCTGGTGTTCGCGATCACGCCGGATGCGTCGGTGCGCTATGCCAAGCTGCGCACGAACGAATGTCAGATCGCGCGCTATCCCAACCCGGCGGACCTGCCGGCGATGCGGGCCAATCCCGGACCTGAAGGTGCAGGAAGCCGAGATTGCCGGCACCAACTATATCTATTTCAACAATACGAAGAAGCCATTCGACGATCAAGCGCGTGCGGCAGGCATTGGCCGATGGCGATCGACATGCCGGACCTGGTGAAGGCGGTGTTCCAGGGTGGCGGGACGCCGGCGGCGGCGCTGGTGCCGCCTTCGTTGTGGGGGCACAACGCGTCGCTGAAGCCCTACAAATACGATCCGGAGGCGGCCAAGAAGCTGCTCGACGAGGCTGGCTATGCGAACGGGTTTTCCACCGACCTGTGGGCGATCCCCGTGGTGCGCGCGTATATGCCGAACGGACGGCGTACCGCCGAAATGATCCAGGCGGACTGGGCAAAGATTGGCGTAAAGGCCAGGATCGTTACCTATGAATGGGGCGAGTACCTGAAGCGGGCGCGCGCCGGCGAAGCGGATGTCGGCATGCTCGGCGGCACCTGGGATTACCCGGATCCGAGCGAGATCATGCTGGGGTTCCTGTGTCATTCGCCCGGCAATGCCGCGCATTATTGCGACAAGGCGTATGACGACGCGGTTGACGAAGGCGAACGTGGTGAACGATCAGGCGGATCGGGCGAAGCTGTATGAGCAGGCGCAGCAGGTGATGTATGACGACGTGCCGCTGGTTCGGCTGGCGAACGTGAAGGCGTACGTGCCGGTGCGCAAGAACGTGGAGGGGTTCAAGCTGCATTTCCTGGGTGGTCAGCCGTTCGGTGGCATGTCGCTTAGGGAAGTGAAAGTTTATCTGTCGTCTCATGGCCGGTGAAGGAGCCCGTAAACATCGAAGGGAATCAGCATGCAGCTCTGCGCTTTCGACCTGGCAGGAGGTGGAGGAGTATCTCCGCACCTCCCGAGGCATCATCATTCCGATCGGCTCGACCGAGCAGCACGGGCCGAACGGACTGATCGGCACGGACCATCTGGACGCGGAGTTCGTCGCGAAAGGCGTCGGCGACAAGATCGGCTGCCTGGTGGCGCCGACACTGACTATCGGCATGTCGCAGCACCATCTGGGCTTCACCGGCTCGATCACGCTGCGGCCATCCACGCTGATTGCGGTGGTGGGTGACGTGGTGCACTCGCTGCTACGCCATGGCTTCGAGCGGTTCTTGTTCATCAACGGCCATGGCGGGAATGTCGCCACGGTGACGGCGGCATTCGACGAGGTCTATGCGGCCGTGTCGCTGCGCGGCGAGGTTTCGCCGGTACGTTGCAAGATGGTGTTCTGGTCGGGCGGCCGACGGTGCAGTGACCTGGCGGCCGAGCTGTATGGCGATGCCAACGGCAGCCATGCCACCGCGGCGGAGGTATCGCTGTCGCAGTTCTATCATCCGCAATCGATCAAGCACGCGCAGATGTCGCCGAAGGTGGCGCCGAAGAGCCAGGGCTTTTTCGACAGCGCGGATTATCGGCGGCGGTTTCCGGACGGACGTATCGGGTCCGATCCGTCGCTGTCCTCGCCGGAACATGGGGAGCGGCTGTACGCAGTGGCGGTGGAGGACATGATCGAGCTGTATCGCGCATTTCTGGCGGATTGAGCGCGATCGGCGTATGGGTCCTCACCCGCGGCGCCGTCGCGCCGTGGGGGTGGTGACTTGATCGGATTTCTGCTCCGCCGGCTCGGGCTCGTGCTGGTGACCTTCTTCGGCATCACCGTATTCGCCTTCGGGCTGATCCATCTGATCCCCGGCGATCCGGTGATGCTGATGTTCGGCGAGCGGAACGTGGATCCGGCGACGCTGGCCGCGATGCGCGCGCAGCTCGGACTGAACCGGCCGCTGGTGGTGCAGTACGGGCTGTATGTCTGGCGTGCGCTGCACGGTGACCTCGGGCGGTCGCTATCGACGCATGACAGCGTGCTGCGCGAGTTCCTGACTTTCTTTCCGGCCACGGTGGAGCTTGCGGTCTCGGCGATGCTGATCGCGGTGCTGCTGGGTATTCCGGCGGGGATCATCGCTGCGCTGCGGCGCGGCAGCACGACCGATTACACCGTGATGGGGCTGGCGCTGACCGGCTATTCAATGCCGATCTTCTGGTGGGCGATCCTGCTGATCCTGTTGTTTTCCGTGATACTGGGCATCACGCCGGTCAGCGGGCGGATCGACATCGCCTATTACATCCAGCCGGTGACCGGGTTCATGCTGATCGACAGCCTGATGTCGTCGGATCCAGGTGCGTTCCGGTCTGCAGTGTCGCATCTGATCCTGCCGGCGATCGCACTCGGCACCATCCCGCTGGCGGTGATTGCGCGCATGACCCGCTCGGCGATGCTGGAGGTGCTGAACGAAGACTATGTGCGCACCGCGCGGGCGAAAGGGTTGTCGCCGGTGCGGGTGATCGGGATCCACGCGCTGCGCAACGCGCTGATCCCGGTGATCACCGTGGTGGGCTTGCAGGTCGGCAGCCTGTTCGGCGGGGCGGTGCTGACCGAGACGATCTTCGCCTGGCCGGGCGTCGGCAACTGGCTGATCCAGGGCATCGACCGGCGTGACTATCCGGTGCTGCAGGGCGGGATATTGCTGGTCGCAGCGATCATCATCCTGGTGAACCTGACGGTCGATATCCTGGTCGGCATGGTCAATCCGCGCATCCGGCATTCTCGATGAGCGACGTCGCGATCGCTCCGCCCGGGCCGATCCTGGAGTTTCGGCGTAATTTCGCCGCCAGCCGCAGCGGGGTGATCGGCCTCGTGCTGGTGGTGTTGCTGGTGTTCGCGGCGGTGCTGGCGCCGCTGCTGGCGCCGCATCCGCCGGACGAGCAGATGCGCACGGCGATCCTGCATCCGCCGACCTGGTTCGGCGGTGCATTTCCGCTGGGAACCGACGATCTGGGACGTGACGTGTTCTCGCGCCTGCTGTACGGCGCGCGACTGTCGCTGTCGATCGGCGCGGTGGTGGTAACGCTGGCGTTTGCGGTCGGAACGATGCTGGGGCTGGTGGCGGGATTCTCCGGCGGCGTGGTCGAAGCGCTGGTGATGCGGCTGATGGACATCATGCTCGCGTTGCCGACCCTGCTGCTGGCGATCGCGATCGTGGCGGTCCTGGGGCCGGGGCTGTTCAATGCGATGCTGGCGGTCGCCATCGTGCAACTTCCGGGCTTCGTGCGCCTGACGCGTGCCGCGGTGCTGGTGGAGCGCGGGAAGGATTACGTGACGGCCTCGCGCATGGCCGGTGCCGGGCGAATGCGGCTGATGTTCCTGATCGTGCTGCCGAACTGCCTTGCGCCGCTGATCGTGCAGGCGTCGTTGGGATTTTCCGGTGCAATTCTGGATACCGCGGCGCTTGGGGTTCCTCGGGCTTGGCGCGCAGCCGCCCACGCCGGAATGGGGCACCATGCTCGCCGACGCGCTGCAATTCGTGCAGAGCGCGTGGTGGGTGGTGACGTTTCCGGGCCTGGCCATCCTGCTGACGGTGCTGGGCTTCAACCTGGTGGGCGACGGGCTGCGCGACGCGCTGGATCCGCGGCTGAAGCTGGGATGAGCCTGCTGGAGATCCGCAACCTGCACGTTACGTTTCCCACCGCGCGCGGCACCGTTGCACGCGGTCGAGGGCGTGGACCTGGATGTGGCGGCCGGCGAGGTGCTCGGTATCGTCGGGGAATCCGGCTCGGGCAAAGTCGGTTGCGATGCTGGCGGTGATGGGGCTGATCCGCCGGCCCGGGCTGGTGACCGCGGACGTGATGCGGTTCGACGGCACGGACCTGCTGTCGCCTGTCGCCGCGCGCGCGCCGACGGCTGGTCGGCAAGGACATGGCGATGATCTTCCAGGAGCCGATGACGTCGCTCAATCCATGCTTCACGGTGGGCTGGCAGATCGAGCGAGACGCTGCACGCGCATCTCGGGCTGTCACGCGCGGCGTGCCGGACGCGCACGATCGAGCTGCTGCGGCAGGTGGGGATCCCGGCGCCGGAGCAGCGGCTGTCGGCGTTTCCGCATCTGCTGTCGGGCGGAATGAACCAGCGGGTCATGATCGCGATGGCGATTGCCTGCAACCCGCGGCTGCTGATCGCGGACGAGCCGACCACCGCGCTGGACGTGACCATCCAGAAGCAGATCCTGGAATTGCTGGAGGATTTGCAGCGCGATCGCGGCATGGCGCTGATCCTGATCACGCACGATATGGCCGTGGTCGCGGATACGGGCGCAGCGCGTGCAGGTGATGTATGCCGGGCAGGTGATGGAATCGCGTCCGACGGAAGCGCTGCTGGCACGCGCCGGCACATCCGTACACGGCCGCGCTGCTGGATGCGCTGCCCGATCGGGCGGACGAGCAGCGGCGGCTGGCGACGATTCCGGGGGTCGTGCCGGGCGATCGGCGACCGGCCGCGGGGTTGCCTTTTTGCGCCCCGCTGCCGCTTCGTGTTCGACCGGTGCGTGGAGCGCCCGGACCTGCGGCCGATAGATGACGGTGCGGTGCGATGCCACGCGCCGCTGTAAGCTTGCTGTCGGCACAGAAGGTTTCACGCATCTATTTCGTGCGGCGCGGCCCGCTTCGCCGGCGCGTGGCACTGCATGCGGTGACTGAGGTGTCGTTTGCGTTGCAACCAGGGCACACGCTTGGCGGTGGTGGGCGAAAGCGGCTGCGGCAAATCCACCTTGGCGCGCATGGTTTCCCTGCTGGAAGAACCGAGCGGAGGGGAGATCGTAATCGATGGCCGAGTGGCGGACCCATCGGATCACGCGGTTCGGCGCAGCGTACAGATGGTGTTCCAGGACCCGTACGGGTCATTGAACCCGCGCCGCACGGTGGCTGGGATCCTGGAGGAGCCGCTGGCGATTGCCGGTGTGCCGGCAGCGCAGCGGCGGGAGTCGGCGCTGGCAATGATGGCGCGCGTCGGGTTGCGCCGGGACCAGGCGGCGCGGTATCCGCACATGTTCTCCGGCGGCCAGCGGCAGCGCATCGCGATCGCGCGGGCGCTGATGCTGCAGCCGCGCATGGTGGTTGCGGATGAGCCGGTGTCGGCGCTGGACGTGTCGATCCGGGCCCAGGTGCTGAACCTGCTGCTCGATTTGCAGGACGAGTTCGGTGTGGCGTATCATGTTCATCAGCCACGACCTGTCGGTGGTGCGGCATATCGCGGACGAGGTGATGGTGATGTATCTCGGCCGCGTGGTGGAGCAGGCGCCCCGAGAGGCGCTGTTTGCGCAGCCGCTGCATCCTTATACGCGCGCGCTGCTGGCGGCGACGCCGGGACTGCGGGCGGCGCGCGTGCGGGAAACGGCGCGGGGGGAGCCGCCGTCGCCGCTGTCACCCCCCGCGGGCTGCGCGTATCATACACGATGCCCGCACGCGACGGAGCTGTGCCGGACGGAAAGGCCGACACTGCGGATCGTGGAGAGCGCGCGCGTGGCATGCCATTATGCCGAGCAATTGAGGCGACGCGGATGGGAAGCGCGGTCAGTCCCGGATCTGTGGACTGCGAGGGCAACAGAGCGGTGTTCCAGCCACCGCCAAGCGCCTGCACCAGAGCGGCGCTGGCGATAAATCGGTTCTGCAGCACGGATAATTGTGCTTGTTCGTTAGATAAAAGTTGCTCCTGTTCGGTGATGACGCTGGTGTAGGCAACGGTGCCCGCACGATATTCGTTCAGTGCCACCGCGACCGCGCGCTGCGCGGATGCCACGGCAACAGCCTCGGCGGCGGCCTGCCGTTCGTAGATGCGCAGCGCTGCAAGCTCGTCTTCGACCTGTTGGAACGCGACGAGCACCGTCTGGCGGTAGGTCGCCACCGTCTGGTCATAGGAGGCGCGCGCGGCGGCAACCTGGGCGGGGCGCAGGCCGCCTTCGAACAGCGTCTCGCTGGCCGATGCACCCAGCGACCAGACGCGGTTGGCCGCGTTGAGCAACTGACCGATTGGGTTGCCGACGAAACCACCCAGCGCGGAGAGCGAGATATCGGGATAATAGGCGGCGACAGCTACGCCGATAAGTGCATTCTCCTGCTGCATGGCGCGCTCGGCGGCAGCTATGTCAGGGCGGCGTTCCAGCAGCGTGGACGGAAGTCCGGGCGGCGGCGCCGGAACGGTTTCCGGCAACGGCGAGAAACGGGATCGTCAGCGCATCGGGCGGCTGGCCGGTGAGCATGGCGATCGCGTGCTCGAACTGCGCGCGCAGCACGCCGACGCCAGCGAGTTGGGCCACCACGGATTGGAGCTGTGCATCGGCGGTAACGACATCGGCACGCGAGATGGTGCCGGCGCGGTACTGGTTTTCCGTGATGTCAAGCGCCCGGCGGAACGCCGCGACAGTTTCCTGCAGCAGGCGGGTCAGCGAATCCTGCGCCCGCAGATCGAAATAATCGGTGGCCAGCGTGGCCTGCGCCGAGAGCTGCGCATTGGCGAGATCGGCGGCGCTGACCTGCGCGGCGGCGGCCTGGCTTTCTACCTCGCGGCGGATGCGGCCCCAGACATCGGGTGCCCAATCGGCACTGCCTTCAAGGCTGTAGTTGGTGGTCGGGCCGCGGCTGCCGCCGCCTGCCGCCGCTGCTGCTGACGAAGCTTCCGGACCCGGAGCTGCTGGAGAAATTGCCACTGCCACCGCCGCCACTTGACCGGGTGATGCCGGTGTCGACGCCGAGCGTGGGATACAGGCTCGCCTGAGCCTCGCGTACCAGGGCGACTGCGTTGCGGTAAGCCGCCTCGAATTCCTTCACGGTCTGGTTGTTGATGTTGACCTGGCGCTCCAGGCTGTCGAGCAACGGATCGTGGTAGATCGACCACCACGGGCCGCGGGCGATGGCGTCCTCCGGCGTTGCGGTCTTCCAGCCGGCCAGTTCCTTGTAGGCGACCGGTACCGGGCGCAGGCGGCGCGATGGTAGTCGGGGCCGACCATGCAGCCGGAACCGGCAAGCGCCAGCGCCAGGATCACAAGCCGCCACAGCCTCATTCGGCGGGCGCTCCGGGTGCGCCGGCCACACCGGCCCGGGAACAGCGACCGCCAACGGGCGAGCGCCGCCAGCCGGAACCGGTCGAGATAGAGATAAAGCACCGGCGTGGTGTAGAGCGTGAGCACCTGGCTGACCATCAGTCCGCCGACGATGGCGATGCCGAGCGGCCGGCGCAGCTCGCCGCCGTCGCCGAAGCTCGAGCGCCAGCGGCAAAGCGCCCAGCATGGCGGCCGCAGGTGGTCATCATGATCGGGCGGAAGCGCAGCAGGCGAGGCCTCGAAGATCGCGTCGCGCGGCGACAGGCCCGCGCGCGCGTTCGGCCGCCAGCGCGAAATCGATCATCATGATGGCGTTCTTCTTCACGATGCCGATCAGCAGGATCACGCCGATCAGCGCGATGATGCTGAACTCGGTGCCGAA
This sequence comes from uncultured Pseudomonadota bacterium, assembly GCA_963810715.1. Taxonomy (GTDB): domain Bacteria; phylum Pseudomonadota; class Alphaproteobacteria; order Acetobacterales; family Acetobacteraceae; genus DATDIC01. The sequence continues at coordinate 88,483 of CAWEOZ010000017.1, forward strand.
CAGCATCAGCGCGAGCACCGCGCCCATGCCGGCCGAAGGCAGCGTGGACAGGATGGTCAGCGGGTGGATCAGGCTTTCGTACAGCATGCCCAGCACGATGTACACGGCGATCAGCGCCGCCGCGATCAGCACCGGCTCGCTGGCCAGCGATTGCTGGAAGGTCGCGGCGGTGCCGGCGAAGCTGCCATGGATGGTGGCCGGCATATGCAGATTGCGGCATCGCCTGATCGACCGCCGCGACGGCGTCGCTGAGCGACTTGCCCGGCGCCAGGTTGAAGGAGAGCGTGGTGGCGACGAAGTCGCCCTGATGGTTGACCGCCAGCGGCGTGTTGCCCGGGCTGGTAACTGGCGAACGCGGCGAGCGGCACCATCGTCTCCGTGCTGGTGCTGACCGCGGCGCCGGCGGAGGCGCTGCTCTTGCCGACGCTGGCGATCGCATTGGTGGCGGCGTTGCGCGCGCGAGCTCTGCGCGACGCTGGCGGCGGTTGTTGTCGTGCTCGCCAGCCTGGTACGGTGCCGGCAACGAGCATTGCTGCTCTCGGTGCCACCGGCGAGAGCCGCCGCTGGTGCTGATATAGATGTCCTTCAGCGCGTCCGGGCTTTGCCAGTATTGCGGCGCGACCTCCATGACGACGTGATACTGGTTCTGCGCGCTGTAGATGGTCGAGACCTGGCGCTGGCCGAACGCGTCATACAGCGTGTTGTCGACCTGGCTCATGGTCAGGCCGAGGCGGGCGATCGCGGTGCGATCGACGGTCAGGTCGGTCTCCAGCCCCTTCTGCTGCTGGTCGCTGTTGACGTCGCGCAGCATCGGGTTCTTCTCCAGCACGGCGAGCAGTTTCGGCGCCCATCGTACAGCTCGGCGCTGCTGTCGCCCTGCAGCGTGTACTGATAGGCGGCGTTGCTCGAACGGCCGCCGACCCGGATGTCCTGCACCGGCTGCAGGAACAGGCGGGCGCCGGGCACGCGCGACAGTTCGCGCCGCAGGCGGCCGATCACCTGGTCGATCGCCGGGCGCTGGCCGAGCGGCTTCAGGGCAACGAACACCGAGGCGCTGTTGCCCTGCCCGCCGGCGCCGCCGCTGCCCTGGCCGGTGAAGCCGACCACGTTCTGCACCGCCGGGTCGTGCTGCACGATCGCCATCATCTGCGTCAGCTTCTTTTCCATGGCCTGGAAGGAGATGTCCTGGTCGGCCTGCATGCCGCCGATCAGGCGGCCGGTGTCCTCGGTCGGGAAGAAGCCCTTCGGGATGATGACGAACAGATACGACGTTCAGCGCCACGGTCGCGGCGAGGACCAGCATCACCAGCGCGGAATGGCGCAGCGCCCAGTCGAGCGTGCGGCCATAGGCGCCGAGCACGCGGTCGAACAGGCCGGGCTAGTGCCTGGTGCGTGCGGCCCGGCCGCTGCACGCTGCCGCGGCGCAGCAGCAGGGCGCACATCATCGGCGTGGTGGTGAGCGAGATCACCAGCGAGACCAGGATCGCCATCGACAGCGTGACGGCGAATTCGCGGAACAGCCGGCCGACGATGCCGCCCATCAGCAGGATCGGGATGAACACCGCGATCAGCGACAGGCTGATCGAGACGACGGTGAAGCCGACTTCCTGCGCGCCGAGGAGCGCGGCCGCGCGGCGCGGCATGCCGGCCTCGATGTGGCGGGCGATGTTCTCCAGCACCACGATCGCGTCGTCCACCACGAAGCCGGTGGAGATGGTCAGCGCCATCAGCGACAGGTTGTCCAGGCTGTAGCCGAGCAGGTACATCGTGCCGAACGTGCCGATGATCGAGACCGGCACGGCGACCATCGGGATCACCGTCGCCCGCCAGTTGCGCAGGAACAGGAACACCACGCCGGTGACCAGTGCCACCGCGATCAGCAGCGTGCGCTGCGTGTCGTTCAGCGAGGCGCGGATGGTGGGCGTGCGGTCGTTGGCGACCGTGATGTCGATGTCGGCCGGCATGGCGGCTTCCAGCTCCGGCAGCGCCGCCTTCACGGCATCGACCGTGTCGATGATGTTGGCGCCGGGCTGGCGGAACAGGATCACCAGCACCGCCGGCTGCCCGTTGGACAGGCCGGCGTTGCGGATGTTCTCCACGCCGTTGGTCACCTGGGCGACATCGCCCAGCCGCACCGCGTCGCCGTTGCGGTAGGCGACGATCAGCGGGACGTAATCCGACGCCTGCAGCGACTGGTCGTTGGTATAGAGCTGGTAGTGGCGGTCGCCTTGCTCGATCGCGCCTTTGGGGCTGTTGGCATTGGCCGAGGCCAGCGCCGCGCGAACATCTTCCAGCCCGATGCCGTATTTCGACAGCGGCAGCGGATTGAGCTCGACCCGCACCGCCGGCATCGCGGCGCCGCCGATGATCACCTGGCCGATGCCGCTGATCTGCGACAGGCGCTGCTCCAGCACGTTGGTCGCGGCGTCGTAGACCTGGCCGCGGCGTCATGGTTTTCGAGGTCAGCGCCAGGATCAGCACCGGCGCGTCCGCCGGGTTGACCTTGCGGTAGGTGGGGTTGCTGCGCAGGCTGGTCGGCAGGTCGGCGCGCGCGGCGTTGATCGCCGCCTGCACGTCGCGCGCCGCGCCGTTGATGTCGCGGTCGAGACCGAACTGCAGGATGATGCGGCACTGGCCGACCGAGCTGGTGGAGGTCATCTCGGTCACGTCGGCGATCTGGCCGAGATGCCGTTCGAGCGGGCTGGCAACGCTGGTGGCGACCGTGTCGGGGCTGGCGCCCGGCAGCGACGCATTCACCGAGATGGTGGGGAAATCGACCTGCGGCAGCGGCGAGACCGGCAGCCGTGCATAGGCGAACAGGCCGGCCAGAGTGATGCCGATGGTCAGCAGCGTGGTGGCGACGGGACGGCGCGATGAACAGCGCCGACAGATTCACGACGACCGCCTCATCCCCCGCGGTCTTTGCCGGAGCACGCCCGGTGAGCCGCACCGCCAGCCGGTCGAAGGCGAGATAGATCACCGGCGTGGTGAACAGGGTCAGCATCTGGCTGACGATGCAGGCCGCCGACGATGGTCGACGCCGAGCGGACGGCGCAGCTCCGATCCGGTGCCCTGGCCGAGCATCAGCGGCAGGGCGCCGAGCAGCGCCGCCATGGTGGTCATCATGATCGGCCGGAAGCGCAGCAGGCAGGCCTGATGGATCGCCTCGCGCGGCTGGCTTGCCTTCCTCGCGCTCGGCCTCCAGCGCGAAATCGATCATCATGATGGCGTTCTTCTTGACGATGCCGATCAGCAGGATGATGCCGATGATCGAGATCACGTCGATGTCGTCGCCGGCGAGCCACAGCGCGACCAGCGCGCCGAGGCCGGCCGACGGCAAGCGTGGACAGGATGGTCAGCGGGTGGATGAAGCTCTCATACAGCACGCCCAGCACGATGTACACGGTGACGATGGCGGCCATCACCAGCAGCAGCTCGTTGGACAGGGAACTTTCCAGCGCCGCGGCGGCGCCCTGGAACGCGGTGATGAAGCTGGCCGGCAGCCCGATATCCGCCTCCGCCTGACGCACCGCGGTGACGGCGGCGCCGAGCGAGGAGGTGGGCGGCACATCGAAGGAGATCGGTGGTGGCCGGGAACTGGCCCGAGATGGCTGATCTCCAACGGCCCGGCGTGCTGTTCCACGTGGACGATCGCACTGATCGGTACCTGGCCGCCGGCCACAGCCGCGGAGGGCAGGTAGATCGCATTGAGCCCGGCCAGCGAGTGCTGGATGGCCGGGGAGCCCTCCATGATGACGCGGTACTGGTTCGACTGGGTGTAGATGGTGGAGATGATGCGCTGGCCGAACATGTCGTACAGGGCGTTGTCGATCGTGGCGGGCGTGACGCCGAAGCGGGCGGCGGCGGCGCGGTCGATGACCAGGTCGGTTTCCAGCCCCTGCGCGGAGAGGTCGTCGGCGACATCGGCGAGATCGGGCGAGGCGCGCAGGCGCTGCGCCAGCTTCGGCACCCATTCGTTCAGCGCGCCGAGGTTGGGGTTCTCCAGCACGAACTGGTATTGCGTGGCGCTGACCGAGGAATCCAGCGTGAGATCCTGCACCGGTTGCAGATAGAGCGAGATGCCGAGCACGCCGGCAGTCTCGTTCTGCAAGCGGCGGATCACCTCGGTCGACCGATGAGGCGCGCTGGTCCTGGGGCTTGAGGTTGATCAGGAAGCGGCCGGTGTTCAGCGTCATGTTGGTGCCGTCGACGCCGATGAAGGAGCTGAGGCTGACCACGTCCGGGTCTTTCAGGATGGCATCCGCGAGGGCCTGCTGGCGGGTGGACATGGCCGGGAACGAGATGGTCTGCGGCGCGACCGAGATGGCCTGGATCAGGCCGGTGTCCTGCACCGGGAAGAACCCCTTGGGCAGCGCGATGTACAGCCAGACTGTGAGGCCGAGGGTGATGCAGCGCCACCAGCAGCGTGAGCGGCTGGTGATCGAGCACCACGTTCAAGGCGCGGTCGTAGCGGGCGATGACCCAGTTGAAGCCGCGCTCGGCAGTGAGATCGAAGCTGCCAGCGCTGTGGCCTCCGGCCGGTGGCGCAGCAGCCGCGCGCACATCATCGGCACCAGCGTGAGCGACACCACGGCGGAGATCACGATGGTGACGGCCAGCGTGATGGCGAATTCATGGAACAGCCGCCCGACGACGCCGCCCATGAACAGCAGCGGGATCAGCACCGCGATCAGCGAGACGGTGAGCGAGATGATGGTGAAGCCGATCTGTCCGGCGCCCTTCAGCGCGGCTTGCATGGGGCTTTCTCCGGCTTCGACGAAGCGGGCGATGTTTTCGATCATGACGATCGCGTCATCCACCACGAACCCGGTCGAGATGGTGAGCGCCATCAGGGAAAGATTGTCCAGGCTGAAACCGACCAGGTACATCACCGCCAGCGTGCCGACCAGCGACAGCGGAACCGAAAGGCTGGGAATGACGGTGGCCGGCAGATTGCGCAGGAACAGGAAGATCACCAGGACGACGAGCGCGACCGAGAGCAGCAGCTCGAACTCCACGTCGCTGACCGAGGCGCGGATGGTATTGGTGCGGTCGGTCAGGACGGCGACGTTGACCGAGGGCGGCAGGCTGGCGGTGAGCTGCGGCAGCAAAGTCTGGATGTTGTTCACTACCTGGATGACATTCGCGCCCGGCTGGCGCTGGATGTTCAGGATCACCGCCGGTGTTCGGTTGGCCCAGGCAGCGAGACGATCATTCTCCGGCGCCTGCACCACGGTGGCGACGTCCCTCAGCCGCACCGGATCGCCGTTCTTGTATGCGATCACCAGGGCGCCGTACGATTCGGGCGTGTTGATCTGGTCGTTGTCGTTGATGGTGGAGGCCTGGGCAGGGCCGTCGAAGCTGCCCTTGGGGTTGTTGACGTTGGCGTTGCCCAGGGTCGTGCGCAGATCATCGATGTTCAGCCCGTGCGCCGCCAATGCCCGTGGATCGACCTGGATGCGTACTGCGGGGCGCTGGCCGCCGCTGATGCTGACCAGGCCGACGCCGGGCTGCTGCGAAATTTTCTGCGCCAGACGCGTGTCGGCGAGATCCTCCACCTGGGTCAGCGGCAGGGTCTTGGAGGTGAGCGCAAGCGTCAGGATCGGGGCATCGGCGGGATTGACCTTGGCATAGATCGGCGGCGCCGGCAGATCAGCCGGCAGCAGGTTGCCAGAGGCGTTGATGGCGGCCTGCACCTCCTGCTCGGCGATATCCAGGCTGAGATCGAGGCCGAATTGCAGGGTGATGACCGACGCCCCCGCGGAGCTTTGCGAGAACATCTGGTTCAGGCCGGGCATCTCGCCGAACTGCACTTCCAGCGGCGCGGTGACGGCGGAGGTCATCACTTCCGGGCTGGCGCCGGGATAGAAGGTGGAGACCTGGATGGTCGGGTAATCCACCTCCGGCAGGGCCGAAATAGGCAGGAAGAAGAAGGCGGCGACCCCGACCAGCAGGATCGCCGCCATCAGCAGCGCGGTGCCGACGGGCCTTCTGATGAAAAGAGCGGACGGACTCACCCCGGGCTGCGCTCCGCCGGATCGCCGCGGAGCGCGCGGGCCGTTTCGATGAGGCTGCTGACCGGGCGGCGCGGCGGCCGGGGCAGCGGATTGCGCCGTGGGGATGCTGACCTTCATGCCGTCGCGCAGCCGGTCGGTACCGTCCGTCACCACGCGTTCGCCGGCTTTCAGCCCCGAGATGACCTGTTGGTACTGGCCATCGACAACGCCGAGCTTTACCGGGCGGGAGGCGACGCTGCTCGTCCTGGTTGATGACCCATACGAACGTGCCGGAGGCGCCGAGCTGGACGGCCGGCACGGGGACGCGCACGACATTGGTCAACGTGTTCACCAGCAGATGGGCGTTGACGAACTCGTTCGGAAAAAGCTGGTTCTCATCGTTCGGGAAGACCGCACGCATCTTCACCGTGCCGGTGGAGGTGTCCATCTGGTTGTCGATGGTGGCAAGCTTGCCCTGCTCGAGTCAGCGTCGTGTTGGCCTGATCGTAGGCGTCCACCGTCCAGGCTGGCATTGTGCGCCACGCGATCTTCGATTTCGGCGAGATTCTGCTGGGGTACCGAGAACACCACCGACATCGGCTGCAACTGCGTGATCACCACGATGCCGCTGGCGTCGGAGGTCTGCACGTAATTGCCTGGATCAACCTGGCGGAGACCGACGCGCCCATCGATCGGCGAGACGATGTGGCAATAGGCGATGTTGATCTGGTCGGTGGCGACCGTCGCCTGGTCGGACTTTTACGGTGCCGGCGTCCTGCTGCACGAGATAGCGCTGATCCTGCACCTGCTGTTGCGCGATCGAATTCTGGCGCGCCTAGGATCATGAAAGCGCTGCAGGTCGGCTTGCGCCTGCGCCAGCAGACCCTGATCGTGCGCGAGCTGGCCCTGGTCGCGTTGCAACTGCGCCTGATAGATGCGGTCGTCGATCTGCGCCAGGAAGTCGCCCTTCTTGACGAGCTGGCCCTCCTGGAACGCCACCTGGGTAAGCTGGCCGTTGATCTGAGTCTTTACCGTGACGGTGTCGAGCGGACTGACGGTGCCGAGCTCATTCAGGATGACGCGGATGTCACCGGTGCCGATGGTCGCCGCACCGACCGGCTGAGCGGCCGTCGCCGCGCGATGTGATGGCGGTGCGGCATACCGGGCGAGGATGAAGCGGAGGCCGAATGCGATTGCCACGCAGCAAAGCGCGAGCAACAACCATTTGAGCCAAGGCCGCCGCACACCGGTTGGTTGAGAAACGGAGGGCGGCTCGTGCTCGAATTCGACGCGGTCGACGTGTTCATCCATAATTGAGGGCCCACAGAGGCGAACGAAGGACGTGCCGCGAATGGCCGTGCATGGTCCCTTCGTCTCTCATTATGGCGGGAATGGACCGGTCGCATCGGATCACGAACACTTGTTTGCTGCATGTCGCCGGAACTCTATCATTTCCCGACTCTGGTTCATGCAAAGAAGTGTAGCAGTGCTGCTCTGCGGGTCTGCTCCGGGTTACGTGTCGAACAGTTACGCACGATGCGGCCGATGGAAAGAACCGGTCATCCGCAGCGGATAACGTCGACGGCCGAGCAATCCTAGTTCAACGCAGGACGGCCTCGGTCTTGCGGTCGAGCAGGCCGAAATCGATTTGCCCCGCCAATCCGGGTTCGACTGGCGCGTGCAGAAGCCCGTCCTTGTCGATCTCCAGTTCGCTCGCCATGCCGTATTTGTGTGCGCCGTCCGGCAGCAGGACCTCGAACATCGTGGTGTTCCGCAGGCTCATGCAGAGATGCAGGTTCGCGAGGTTGTTGAGTGAGTTGCCGCTATGGTGGATCTCGTAGCGGACCCCGAACGCCTCTGCCAGATGGGCAGTTTTCAGCATCGTGGTCAGGCCGCCCTTGTTTGGTATGTCCCCGCGCAGATAATCGGTGGCGCGCTCCGTCAACCAGATCGGGTACGTGTCCAGGCCGCCGACTGGGTGCTCGGTCGCGATGATCGGGATGTCAAGTTTCTCCCGCAGCTTCACGTAATTATAAATATCCTCGTCGGCCATAGGGTCTTCGTACCAGTAGAAGCCCATTTCCTCGATCGCGCGGCCGACCCGCAGCGCATCCACGTAATTGTAGCTCCAGGTGGAATCGAGCATGAGCCGGAAATCGTCCCCGACCGCCCTTCGCACCGCTTCGCAGACCTTGATGTCCTGGGCGGGATCACGCGGCGGATGGATTTTATATGCACGCCAGCCGTTCGACTTGAATTGCTGCGCCTGATCCACATAGGCCGCGATGTCGGGCAGAAGCTGTGAACTTGCATACGCAACAATGGAGGTCCGATAGGTTCCCATCAACGCATGCACCGGCAGCCCGGCAATCTTGCCAGCCAGGTCCCACAAAGCCGTATCGACCGCGCCCACAGTGCGATAGCTCACGACCCGTGTCAGCAGCCGCATCGAGTGATGGATTCGCTCCCGCTCGAGCGGGTTCTGCCCCATCAGCAGCGGCTTCAACGATCGGATAAGCTGCGGTCCGTCCATTGACGCGGGATTGTTAGCCGAGCCCAGAAATGCGTGTCCTTCGAGGCCCTGATCGGTATGGATGCGCAGAAGGCCGAGGTTCGATACGGTCGAGGCCAATGCGCCCTGATGGTACACCGTGGCCGGAATGCCGTCTCCAGGTGAAGATTGTCAGCGTGACGTCGTCGATTTTTGCCATCGCGGCTACACCGTCTCATGCGTGCCATCGCAGCAGGGTTTGCCGCCACTGCGCTTGCAGCCGCAGAACCATACCTCATCGGCGGTTTCGGCACGATATTCCAGCGGGCTGAAGGCGGTGCCCTTGTGCGAACCGTCGCAGAACGGCTGGCGCTTACTGCGCCCGCAGGCGCACCACCAGTAGGATTTCCCGGCCTCCACAGAGACCATATAGGGCCCTTTTTGGGCGATCAGCGGCAATGTTTCGGACATTCTGGTTATGCTCCCGTTCACCGTCCTGGCACGCAACTCAGATCGGATCATACCCGCGTGGCGTGGCCTCGGAAAAACATGTCCTGCGAGCTTACAGTGGTTCCAGTCGCAGAGTGGTCGGCAGCGTTTCCGGCCGCACCATTTCCTTCGCGTACAGGCTCGACTGATATTTCGCCAGGAACGCGGCGCTGACCCGATCAATGGTAGCAGGATCCGTCACGGCCGTTGCACCCACCGGGACCTGTTGCTCGTCGATTTCCAGCGTCGCCAGGCCATCAGCCGCAACCGAGCGATACCAGCGTCCCTTTGCCGCCTGGAACGATCGGATGAATACCTCGTCGCCGGCGACGACCACCCAGATGACGACCGGCTTGTCAGGGTGCCGGGCCGTACGGATCCCGATTTCCGGTTTCGTGCTCAGGGTGGCCAGCATTGCTGCGTCGAAGCTGCTCATTGTGTCACCTCGATGCCTTGCGGTCGGATCAGCCCGTCCGGCGTCGGCGTGAACCCCGATACCCTGTCCGACAAGGCCCATAACCACCGCCGGTGATAGAGCACGAGGTGAGGGCGGTCGCTGAGGTAGATGTCCGACAGTTTGCGATACAGCGCCTGCCGCTGTGGCACGTCGTTGGTCGCCCGCGCTTGTGCGAGCACGTCGTCGAACGCCGGGTTGCAGTATTTACCCCAGTTCAGGAACCCATCGCAGGCCAGCCAGATCGAGACGTTGCCATCCGGATCTGGGCGGCCGCTCCAGATAACCACGGCAGCCTGATAGTTGCCGGCCTGGGTCGCGGCGACCAGCGCGTTGGCTTCCATCGCCTGCAGCTTGATGTCGAACCCGGCCTCCGCCGCCATCGCCTGGATGACCTGCCCGACCTGCTCTTCCACCGAGCTGTTGCCGATCAGCAACGTGAACGCCACACGATCGACACCGGCTTGCTTCAGCAGCGCCTTTGCCTTGGCAATGTCGCGGGGCGGCACCGGACGATCAGGGTTCCAGTAGCGCGATCCGGGTGCCTCGAATTGGTTGGAGGGGACGAACAGGCCGTTCATCACCACCTGGTTGAGAGCGTTCCGATCAATGGCTGCTTCCAGCGCAGCGCGGATATGCGGGTCGTGTCCCAGCGCCTGCGACTGCGGACCGTTGGCGACGTTGATGGATATCGTATCGTATGCGAGTGCGGTCGCGGTGACCAACCGTAGGTGAGGATCCGCCTTCACCTCGGCGACGTCCGCCGGTCCCAGGCGCTCGACCATATCGAGTTGGCCCGCCTTCAGATCGACCAGCCGCACTGCAGTGTTGGGGATCGGCTGATAGATGATCCGGTCGAGCTTAATCGCTGCGGCGTTCCAGTAATCGGGGAACCGTTCCAACACGATTCGGTCCTGCGGCACACGTTCCTTCAATCGGAACGGGCCAGCACATGGCAGCTCATTGGCGATGTTCGCGCCGAGCCGCGCCATTGCCGTGGGTGCCATGATCATCCCGGCGCGATCTGCCAGGACCGCCACCAGGGGCGCGTAAGGCTGTGACAGCGTCACGCGTACCGTATGGGGGTCGATCACGTCCACGCCGGACACCGGCTTAAGCTCGCCTTTGCGGACGCTTTCTGGTGCGGTGCGGTAGCGTTGTATGCTGGCCTGCACCGCCGCGGCATCCATCAGCTCGCCGTCGTGAAATCGCACGCCGTCGCGCAGATGCAGGGTGAGTTCCCGCGCGTCGGGTGACCATTCCCAGCTCGTCGCCAGTTGCGGGATAAATTCGTTCTTCGCGTTGGTGTCGATCAACTTGTCGCAGACTGCCGCGAACACGATGCGGCCCACGAAGGTACCGCTCCGCGCCGGGTCGAGCGCGTCGGGATCTTCGTTCAGTCCGATGCGCAGCGTCGCCGCGCTCCCCGACCGGGCCAACAACAGGACGAACAGGACGAAGACGGCGAGCCGGCGCATGGGTTGCTCCTGGACGGACCGGCGGAAGGTTGCCGCAGGAGAGCGCGGGATGCCAGGGTTGTGATGCGGCCTCCGGCTGCTCATTTATGCCGGCGATAACAAACGGGACAGGAGGCGATTATGGCAATTCAGCTTGGGCAGGTTGCGCCCGACTTCGAGCAGGACGGTACGGAGGGCCGGATCAGCTTCCATCGATGGCTGGGTGATTCGTGGGGGGTGCTGTTCAGCCATCCCAAGGACTTCACGCCGGTTTGCACGACGGAGCTGGCGGAGGTCGCTCGGTTGAAGCCGGAATGGGAGAAGCGCGACGTCAAGCCGATCGGCCTCTCCGTGGACCCCGCGAGCAGCCATAAAGGGTGGGAACAGGACATTGAGGAGACGCAGGGACAGAAGCTGAATTTCCCGGTGCTGGCCGATGCGGACCGGACGGTCTCGAACCTCTATGGCATGGTGCACCCGGAAGCCGATCCGGCGGTGACGGTGCGCAGCGTCTTCGTAATCGACCCCAACAAGAAGGTAAGGCTGATCATCACTTATCCGCCGAGCACGGGGCGTAACTTCAACGAGATTTTGCGGGTGATCGACAGCCTCCAACTAACCGATGCGCACAAGGTGGCCACTCCGGTGAATTGGACCGACGGACAGCCGGTGATCATCGTTCCCAGTCTGTCGGATGAGGAGGCCAAGAAGCGATTTCCCCAGGGCTGGAAGACGCTGAAGCCGTATCTGCGCATCGTCGAGCAGCCGAAGCTGCGCGGCTGATGCGAAACCGGGGGCTCTGCCGAAACGCAGAGCCCCGTTCGCACGATCAAGCTTTGGGCGGCATGATCTGGCCGCGTATTTCGCCGCCCGGATGCGACTGAGTGTGGACGTTGATGTAGGTGTCTCCGGCCATCAGTTGCTGGGCCTGGGCCGGCGTGAGGGTGGCCTCGCCTTTAATGGGGCTGGTCGCCGGCTGGCCCTGCTTGCTTAGCCAGACTTCGACCCCGGCATTTTTTCCGGTCGGCGCGGGGCCGTGGATATGCGCCATGGTCGCGGTGCTGGAGAGATCACTGTAGGTGATGTTCCAGGTCAGCATCCGGGTGCTGGGATCATAGGTGAGATCGGCGGAGCCGTGCCGGGGTTTGCACCGGCGGCGCCTGCTGCGCGCCGGTCAGCGGAATTGTCATGGTCATGGGCGCGGCCTGTGCTGTGGCGGTCAATCCGCCCAACGCCAGGCCGCCAGACAGCCAGCACGGTGCGCCGCGATAGTGGGTTGCTCATTGCACTCTCCGTGGATTTTCCCAGCCACGAGGCGTCATAACACGCCCGCTCGGACTTCTCACAGGGCGCGTCCGGGGAGCGTTTGAGGGCTTTCCTGGCGTCCCACTAAACTCCACAATACAGCGATGTCGCGACGAACGGTCGAAATCACTCCCGAACTGATGCTGCGCGCATATCGCCACGGGTTGTTCCCGATGGCGGAGACGCGGCGGGGGGATCGGCTGTACCTGGCTGGATCCCGGAGCGACGGGGTGTGCTGCCGTTCGACCGGTTCCATGTGCCGCGGCGGTTGCTGCGGACCGTCCTGGCCGACACGTTCGAGGTTTCCGCCGACCGGGATTTCGCCGCCACGATTGCAGGATGCGCGGCTGCGGCGCCGGGGCGGGAGGATACCTGGATCAACCCGCAGATCGAGCAGTTGTTCGGGGAATTGCACCGGATGGGATTCGCGCATTCGGTGGAGTGCCGCGCGCGACGGGATGCTGGTCGGCGGACTGTATGGCGTGGCAATGGGCGGCGTGTTCTTCGGCGAGAGCATGTTCAGCGCAGTGCGCGACGCGTCGAAAGTCGCGCTCGTGCATCTGGTCGCGCGATTGCGGATTGGCGGGCTTTCGCTTGCTGGACACGCAGTTCGTCACGCCACACCTGGCGCAGTTCGGTGCCGCCGAGATTCCGCGCGACGACTACAAGGCCCAATTGGGCGTGGCGATCGAAGCTTCAGCACGCTGGCTCCTTGCAGTGGACCCGGAGGTGCTGCGGGCCGAGATCAAACTGTTTGGCGACGGCCGATAGGGAATGACGAATGCGCTGGGTTGCTACATCCTTGGTCATGCTCCTGGCGATCCCGGTCGCGGCGCAGGAGCGTCCGGCCGTTCGCCCGATGCACGACGTTTCGGTCACTTACCGGCTGCGGGGCGTTGACCCGAATGGCCGGCCGGAGTTGCGTAAGGTCCGTATGTCGTGGACCGATCAGGGTCGCCGAATGCGATTGGAAATCGAAGGACAGTCGGATTTCACTCTGGTGAACTATGAAACCAGCAACATCACCATGGTGATGTTGCAGCGGGAGTTGTATATCGAGTTGCCGTTCGATCCGCAGCATGCGCCCGGCCTGGACATTCCCGCCGGCGTCGGCATGACCGAAGCCGGGACCGACATTGTGGCGGGTACACGCTGCGTTGTCTGGAACCTGAGCGGGCCGCTTACCGGTACGGCTTGCATTACCCCCGACGGATTGCCGCTTCGGCTGAGGACCACCGCGTCCGGCGAAGCTGCGATGGAAGCGGTGTCGGTCGCCTATGGTCCTCAACCGCCGGACCTGTTCACGGTGCCGGCTGGGCTGCATACGATCGATCCGCACTGAAGGAGTGGTGCACATGAATGTCGATCTGTCCGGACGCGTTGCGCTGGTGACCGGTTCGACCGCTGGCATCGGTCTCGCCACGGCCCAGGGACTTGCCACGCAAGGGGCGACGGTCTGGCTGACCGGGCGCACGCAAACCCGGGTGGACGCGGCGCTCGAGACCGTCGCCGCGGGTTGCAAGGGTGCAAAATTATACGGACTAGCCGCCGATCTGGCGACCAAAGCGGGTGCGGGTTCCGTCATCGCAGCGGTGCCGGAGCTTGACGTGCTGGTCAACAATCTGGGCGGGGTGACTTCACGCAAGCCGTTCGAGGAACTCGACGATGAAGACTGGAACCGGGTGCTGGAGGTAAATCTGCTCAGCGGTGCTCGACTGACGCGGCATTACATCAGCGGCATGCGGCGCAAGAACTGGGGACGCGTGGTGTTCGTCTCCAGCGAATCGGCGCTGCAGATCCCCACCGAGTTTCCCCATTACGGCGTGGCAAAGGCTGCTGTTATCGCGCTGGCGCGCGCGGTGGCTGAGACGCTGGTGGGCACCGGCGTGACGGTGAACTCGATCCTGCCAGGGCCGACCCTGGCGGAAGGATTTCGGCGCCGGATCGTGGCTGATGGCCGGGGTGTGGAGGAATTCTCCCGCGAGTTCTTCGACAAGTTCCGCCCGACATCATTGATCCGGCGGCTGGCCGAACCGGAGGAGGTGGCCAATATGATCGTCTATCTCTGCACGCCCGCGGCCTCGGCGACCCACGGGGCCGCGCTGCGGGTGGATGGGGGCGTGGTGAAGAGCGCGTTCTGAGTATCTTGCGCGACCGCATGCACCCGGCGCGTTCAGCGCTGCGTTGCGGCCAGCACGTCGAAAACGCGCACCGGTGCGTGCGGGCTCGGTGCGTTGTTCCACGGCGCGGCTTCCAGCGTGGTACGCGCATCCTGACGACCCTGCGCCCAGCGCTGATCGATGGTGCCGCGCACGAACTGGAAGTCTTTCGTTGAGCCTTGCGGCACCGACGGCCGATAAATCAGATGAACGATGTCCACCGTTTTCGGACACGCGGAGGCGCGCAGTCGCTGCGCCACCGGGTTTTCCTGCAGCTCCGCCGGCAGGCTGTCCAGGAAAGAGGACAGACTTCCCCGCAACTGATGTCGCAGCATGGCATTTTCGGTGCCGGTGCGAGTGCGCGAGGAATAGCGGATGTCCTTCTCGCGTTCCGCCACCTCGTCGAGGTTGTTCGGCAACTGGCCGCGTGCGGGGAACAGATCGACCTGGAATATCAGCATGTCTTCGCGCGGCTCGAAATCGACCACATATTGCAGCGGTGTGTTGGAGACGAGCCCGCCATCCCAGTAATAGTTGCCATCGATCTCAACGACCGCGAGGCCGGGCGGCAAGGCACCGCTCGCCATGATGTGCTCCGGCTGAATCGGCTGCTTGCTGCTGTCGAAATAGATCAGGTTGCCGGTCTCGACATTCACCGCGCCAACCGAAAGCCGGGTGCCACCGGGCCGGTTGATACGGTCGAAATCCACCAAGCGTTCCAGGGTGCGGCGCAGTTCGGATGTATCGTAGAAGCTCAGCGGCGCCGGTTGAGAGAACCAGCCAAGCACTGGCTGCGGGTGAAAGAACCCCGGCGCGCCGAATAGCATCGCGGAGGCGGCGCCCGCGTCGCGATAGAGCGTCTGCTGCCAACCACGATAAGGCGGGTCCGGCCAGGCTGCGGTAAGTTCGGTGACCAGGTTCCAGAACTCGTGCAACCGTTGCACGCGATATTGGGGCTCATTTCCGGCAATGATAGCCCCGTTCACGGCACCGATCGATACACCGGCTATCCAGTCTATGTGGGTTTGATGGGCCGCCAGCGCGTCATAGACGCCCGCCTGATAGGCGCCGAGCGCCCCGCCGCCCTGCAGCACGAGCACGTTTCGCCGGGGAGGCGGCTGCGGGTCTTCCGTGCGGGGCACCGCGGGTAAAGGTGCGTCGTCCATCCGCGTTCTCCGTCATAATCCGGTCGGCACAATCCGGCCGGTGCGTTTATGTCCTGCTACGGCGCCGGATTGCCAGACCATTTCACGCCGGCGGCGGCCGATGCCGAGCCTGCCGATCGCCAGGCGCTACCGGCGGCGCCTGACGAGCATCCGCCACCGGACCGTCAGAGCAACCTGACCGACCCCGATAGCGCCCTGATGCGCCGATCGGAGCGGCACGAATACCGCCAGGCCTACAATGCCCAGGCGGTGGTCTG
Source organism: uncultured Pseudomonadota bacterium (assembly GCA_963810715.1). Lineage (GTDB taxonomy): Bacteria > Pseudomonadota > Alphaproteobacteria > Acetobacterales > Acetobacteraceae > DATDIC01. The sequence goes on from CAWEOZ010000017.1 coordinate 104,257, forward strand.
CGCCGATGGATCGCAACTGGTGCTGGCGACTAATCTTGTGGCGACGACCGCCGATGCGCCGAGCTTCGCCGCCACCATCCTGGGTCACGTCGCACCTGCGTTTGGTGGCGCGCATTGCGGCCGGTTATCGCGGCTACGGGCTGCCTTACGGCGACATGATCAGCGAAAGCAACGTGGGCATGATGCAGGCCGTCCATCGGTTCGATCCGGATCGAGGTTTCCGCCTCGCGACCTATGCAATATGGTGGATTCGCGCGGCGATTAAGGAATATGTGCTGCATGCGTCCTCGCTGGTGAAGATGGGCACCACGGCCGCACAAAAAAAGCTGTTCTTCAATCTGCGGGCGAATCAAGAGGCAAATGAACGCCTTGGACAACGGCGACCTGTCGCCGGAGCAGGCGAGCAGGATCGCCGACGCGCTCGATGTGCCGGTGCATGATGTGGTGACAATGAATCTCCGCATGGCGGCGCCGGATCAAAGCTTGAATACACCGGTATATGACGACGGTGTGGACCAATGGCAGGACCACATGCCGGACAAATCGGAAAGCTACGAAACAGTGCTGGCGGATCGCGAGGAATTCGCAATGCGGAAGGCACAGGTTGCCAAGGGTTTTCTCGTGCTGAACCGGCGAGAGCGTCGCATCGTGACTGAGCGTTGGCTAAGGGACGATCCGTCCACCCTCGAGGAACTTGCCGGCGAGTTACAGCGTCTCGCGCGAACGGATCCGACAGATCGAAGTGCGTGCCCTGGTCAAGCTGCGTAAGGCGCGAGGACCTCGGCAGCGATGCGCCGGCCCCAGCAGTAAAGGCTGCTGCTCCGACGAGGCTCGTGCCTGACCTGCACGCAACGCGGAGCCTTTCGATAGCTGCGCCTGAGTGGAGCAGCACGACCACGCACCACACTCATGGATGCGGCCTGGCAGGTCGCAGGAAGAGAAAATCCACAGCGTCGAACCGAAAGAAACAGAACCATGTCTTCTTCCACCACTCCCGATCCCACCCGGCTTCTGCCGGTGTCAAAGGACGTCGCGGGCGTCAATATGCGGCTTGTAGGACAGGACATCAACGTCATGACGCTGGGCGGTTTGGCGCTCGCGGTCGGCATCCTGGTAGACGACTCCACCGTGATGATCGAGAACATCAACACTCATCTCGAGATGGCGAAAAGGAGCGGCGGCGAGGTGGACCTCAAGCAGGCCATCATCGAGGCGTCAAACCAGATCGTCGTGCCGACCTTCGTATCCACGACGTGCATCTGCATCGTGTGGGTGCCGCTGTTCCAGCTCGGCGGCGTGGCCGGCTACCTGTTCCTGCCGCTGGCCGAAGCGGTAATCTTCGCCATGATCGCGTCGTTCCGTCGCGACCGTGACGACCTTGGTGTTTGTCCCTTGCGTATTCGCAATCATCCATAGCGGCCGGTCAAGGCGGCCGTTGCAGCTACGGGAGAGGTCAGCGTGAGTGCAACGAAACGCCGCAGCCACGGCCGGGCGGTCGCCGTCGGGTGCATCGCAGTGGTGCTCACGGTTGCGGGATACGGAATATGGTCGCGCGGCGGCGTTGACGGACCTTCAGCAGCTAACCGACGATTCTGCGATCCCGCGCGTGCAACTGACGACGCCGAAGCCGGGCCCGGCTGAGCGAGCCGTCACCTTGCCCGGCAACGTCGTGGCCTGGAACGAGGCGCCGATCTACGCGCAGGTCAGCCGCTACGTGACCACGTGGTACAAGGCGCGTAGCGCGCCCGAGCGCGCCGCCACGTTATGGTAGCCCTCGTCGCAGGCGCTTCGCGAGGCGTGCTATGAAATTGCGCGCACTGCCTCCACAATATGTCTTGCCGAAATGCCGAAGGCGTCAATCAGTTCGTCCGGCTTGCCGGAGTGCGGCATCTCCCGCACCGCGATGAGCTGCGACTTGGTAGGGGCGACGCTGGCCTGCGCGAGGGCGGACAGGACCGCCTCGCCTATTCCCCCTTCCGCCCAGTGATCTTCCACGGTGATGAGCCGACCGCCTGTGGCGGCAATCTCCTTGGCGAGCTCTTTTCCGTCGATGGGTTTGACGCAATAAAGGTCAATCACCCGCACGGCTGTGCCTTCCGCTTTCAAAAGATCAGCGGCCTTTAGCGCCTCGTGTAACGTGACTCCCGCGCCGATCACCGTCACTTTATCTTGCGGACTCTGTCGGAGCACCTTGAATCCAGGGATCGAGAACTTTTCGTCCGTCGAGTAGAGGATGGGAAATTTCGGCCGGGACGTTCGCAGATAGTTGATGCCTGCACGCCCCACCATGGTTTCCGTAAGCCTCTCCGCGGAGATGGCATCGCTTGGGTAAAGAACGGTCGAGGAATGAACGGCCCGAAATATCGCGATATCCTCCAGCGCCATCTGCGATGGACCGTCCTCGCCGATCGAAACGCCGCAATGCGATCCGCACAGGTTGATGTTGCTCCGGCTGATGGCCGCCATGCGGACCTGGTCAAAGGCGCGGGCCAGGAAGCACGCAAAGGTATCAAGGAAAGGCACCTTGCCGCGCGCGGCGAGACCTACGCCGACGCTCACGAGATTCTGTTCGGCGATGTAGCCTTGATAGAAATGATCCGGGAAGGCGTCGCCAAATATCTCCGAGAAAGTGGAATTCTTCACGTCGCCCGAAATAGCTATGATGTGCGGATTCACCGCGCCCAGTCGCTTGAGGGCAAATCCGTAGGCCTCGCGCGTCGCGACAGATTTTGAGGGATCGTAGTCCGGCGGCGCAGGAGCCGGAAAGTTCGGAGGCTTAGGCAATGACGTCCTGGCATAGGACTTGCCGGGGTCAGGGGGCAGGTCGATTGCCGGTCCGATTTCCTTGATCGCGGCAGCGAGCTGATCCTTCGGAATCGCCTTGCCATGCCAATGCTCCTTGCCGGCGGTGAAGCTAACTCCATGACCTTTAATCGTCCGCGCGAGGATTGCCTGCGGTCGACCATTCGTCGCCTTGGCGTGATCGAGGGCGGCGAGCACGGCGGCAACATCGTGGCCATCGATGATTTCTGTCGCCCAGCCTTCCGAGTCGAATTTCTTGCGGTAAACTTCCATGTCGTGCCGGTACATTGTCGGTTCGCTTTGGCCCAACCCATTGACGTCAGCCAGAACCGTGAGGTTATCGAGTTTGTAGTGTGCGGCGAATGCTGCCGCCTCCCACACTTGGCCCTCGGCCATTTCGCCGTCGCCCATCAGCACGTAGACACGCGTTGGATTCTTGTCGATACGCGCGCCGATCGCGAGCCCCGAACCGACTGATAATCCCTGGCCAAGTGAACCTGTCGCGGCGTCGACACCGGGAATACGCGGTGTCGGATGGCCTTCTAGCTCGCTTGTAAATTCGCGCAACGTCATCAGGCGCGACTCGGGAAAAGCGCCTGCCTCAGCGAGCGCGGCGTAAAGCACCGGCGCCGCGTGGCCTTTGGAGAGAACGAAACGATCGCCATCCGGCGAGTTAGGATCTTTCGGATCAAACTTCATCGCGTAGAAAAACGCTCCAGCCACCAGCTCTGCTGCGGACATGCAGGATGTCGGATGTCCGGAACCAGCCGCGGTTGTCGCCATCATCGAAAGGATACTCAATCGTTTTGCTTTTTGTCTTATGACATCGATAGTTGCTGCGGATGGCGCGGTAGCGGTAGTAGCAGTCATAAGACCTCTCCCTCTGTTCCACACACATGACGTGCTTCGTCGAGCTGGGATTCGGCAAACCGAATCGACGGCGCAGATTTTTTCATCAGGCACTCCTCCGCTGTGGGTCCTGCGGCGCCTCACCGGAAGCCAATTCGCGTCTTAATCGGAGGACGTCTATAATACTTTGGTGTCGGTCGTTGGGCGCCTGCGGCATCGATCTCAGAGGCCAATGGGCGACACCTTCGTGCAATAGACATGGGCTTGGCCTGATTGCAAGTTTCGCAGTGTCGAGACGGAGGCCGGATGCGGCCTAAGTGCCGCGCTGGAACACACAGAAGAGGGGACTTCAGGCATGGAATCCAGCCGTCCCTTGGCCCTTACGGGCGAACACGTGTCATGTTATTTCCACGAAGTGCGCTCCTTCCCCATGCTGAGCGCCCGGTTATGGGCGCTGCCTGCGCCAGCAAGCGGGCGCTGGTATCGAAATGTAACAGACGACGGCCCCAGATGCCGAAGGCGAAGGAACGAGTTTCGGCCCCGAGGCGGGGACCGCCGCTTCCATCCCAACGGCACCCGTCCCGCGCGCAGCTTGTTGCCAACGCTCAAAACCCGGACGATAGCGCTCGCCTGGGGAGTGTTGGCTGATTGCAGGGGGGCTAAGTTCCAGTGACGCTCAATCCGCTCCTTCTTTCGCGAATCCAGTTCGCCTGGGTCATCGGGTGGCACATCCTGTTGCCGGCGTTTACCGTGGGCGCCGCGTCATACATCGCCTTGCTGGAAGGGCTGCATCTCGCCACCGGACGCGAAGTCTACCTCCAGGTCTCAAACTTTTGGATTCGGATCTTCGCGGTCGCGTTCGGCATGGGGGTGGTGACCGGGATCGTAATGCCATTCCAGTTCGGAACCAATTGGAGCGACCTTTCCGATGCCGCAGGAAACATCATCGGCCCACTTCTGGCCTATGAGGGGTTGACGGCTTTCTTTCTCGAGGCGGCGTTTCTTGGCGTGTTGCTGTTCGGCCGTACCTTGGTGCCGTCCTGGGCGCATTTTATCGCTGCCATTATGGTCGCGCTCGGCGCGCTCTTTTCCTCTTTCTGGATCCTCGCCGCCAACAGTTGGATGCAGACGCCAGTCGGCTACACCATCGTCGACGGCCGGTTTTATCCGGTGGATTGGCTGCAGATCGTCTTCAGCCCGTCCTTCCCCTACAGGTTTGCCCACACTGTCGTTGCCTTCTATGTGACCACCGGGTTCGTTGTGCTAGGGGTCGGGGCCTACACGATCAGGCGCGGCCTGTTTCACGACGAGGGCCGGGTCATGATGGCGACTGCCCTCGCATTGTTGGCCGTGCTCGTGCCGCTGCAGATGTTCATCGGCGATCAACACGGCCTCAATACGCGTCGGTACCAGCCGGCCAAGCTCGCTGGGATCGAGGCACTCTGGAACACCGGTTCCGAGGTGCCGCTTACCCTGTTCGCGCTTCCCGATCAGAGCCGAGAGCGAAACGACTATGCGCTCGAGGTGCCGTTTCTCGGTAGTCTCATTCTGACGCACTCGCTCCACGGTCCCATTCGGGAACTCAAGGACTTCCCGACCGATCAGCGGCCGCCGGTTGCAATTGTCTTTTGGTCCTTCCGCATCATGGTCGGTCTTGCCGTCTTGATGTTGCTATTGGTGGCGGCCGGCTGGTGGCTGCGCTATCGCCAGAAGCTGTTCAACAGCAGCTGGTATCTACGGGCGTGCCAGGTCACGATCCCGATCGGTTTCGTCGCGGTGCTGGCGGGGTGGACGACCACCGAGGTGGGACGGCAGCCCTGGACCGTGTACGGCCTGTTGCGAACGGCAAAGTCGGTTACGCCGTCGCTCACCGGGCCTGATGTCCTGTTGTCCCTGCTGGTCTACGCCGGTGCTTACCTCGTCGTTTACCCGACCGGCTTCCTGTACATGCTCAGCCTCGTACGCAAAGGCCCGGGGCAGTCCGCTGCCGCGGCGCCTATTGAGGCGGGGCGTCCGCAGCATCCGGTTCGCAAACTGCCGTCGTCGCCGTAATCCCGGGAGGTCCCATGACGGAGCCCGCCATCAGTTTCGTCGGTGTTTGGACAGCGCTCATTGGCTTGGGTGTGTTCCTCTACGTGCTGCTCGACGGCTTCGATCTCGGCGTCGGCATGCTGCATGGCTTTGCCCCGGTCGCCGCGGACCGAAACCTCATAATGAACTCGATTGCACCGATCTGGGACGGTAACGAGACCTGGTTGGTGTTTTGTGGCGTCGCCCTCCTCGCGGCGTTTCCGCTGGCTTTTGCGATCATCATCCCGGCTGTGTATTTTCCGATCCTGGTGATGCTGATCACGCTCATATTCCGCGGCGTCGCCTTCGAGTTTCGCTTCCAGGATGCCCGTCGCCGCGCCTTTCGGGACCGCGCTTTTCAGGCGGGCTCGTTCGTTGCAGTGTTTGCCCAGGGCATGGTCCTGGAGCCTTTATCCAGGGCTTCCGGGTGGAGGGCCGGCAGTTCAGCGGCGGCTCCTTCGATTTCCTGACGCCTTTCTGCGTGCTGACAGGTGTCTCGCTTCTGTTCGGCTACGGGCTGCTCGGCGCCGGGTGGCTCGTCATCAAGACGGAGGGCGCCCTGCAGGATTGGGCACGGCGCCAGGGCCGGGTATGCCTCATCGGGGTCGTAATCGGCATCGTCATCGTCAGCCTGTGGACGCCGCTGATGGAGCAACGGATTGCGGAGCGCTGGTTCTCGCTGCCCCATATGCTGTTTCTTTGGCCGGTGCCGATCGCCACACTGTTGGTCGTCGTCTGGGCATGGCGAGCGCTTTCCGAGGCGGCGGACGCCGCGCCCTTTATCGCCGCGATCCTGCTGTTTCTGCTGGCCTATGTCGGCGTCGCGATCAGCCTGTGGCCGATGATCGTCCCCTACCATTTTACGCTGTCGCAAGCTGCGGCATCGCCGAGCACGCAGGCCTTCCTGCTGGTCGGCGCATTATTCCTGCTGCCGATCATTCTGATGTATTCGGGTTGGTCATACTGGGTGTTCCGCGGGAAAGCGCAGAGGGACATCGGTTACCACTGAACTCGTCTGCCCGACGCATACCCACTGAATCCCATCCATGCTCACCGCGCGCAGTGCGGCGATTGTCGCATGTTCGACCACACGGACTTTCGTTGAGCAATCAGCGCTCGGGATGAAGCGCAAGACCGTATGTCCGTCCCCGTTTGATATGATCCCACGCCAGCCGGGCGACAGGGTCAAAACGAACCCACGCGATGCAATGCAAGTCTCGTCGCTGATGCTGCGGTATGGGAGGGGCTACCCGGGCAAGAAGACCTGGGGTGCACGGCATCGGCAATGATTGCAGGGCGGTTCGACCATCCTGCCCAGCAATAGGTGCTGAGGAGATGGCGCTTGCCGCACAGAGGTATTTTTCCGGTCAGGACGAGTGGTGGCCTTTCGACGCCGTCCGTTTCGTCCCCTTGCAACGGGTGCCCGACATGACCGAGCAAAGCAACAAGCCAGGTTCGATCAATGCGCAACCGACAGCGAATGGAGATGCTTCGGCTGGCCCACGACGCGAAATCCGCGCAGACACCGCCGGAGTCCCGCCCCGTGCCGCAGGAGGCCCGAAAGGCTACGCGGAAGCGAAAGCTTCTGGCCGGTGTGCTCGGTGTTGCTGTCCTGGCGGTTCTCCTCGTGTTCGGCATCCCGTGGGTCAAGGAGATGCTCAACACCGTCTCCACGGACGACGCATTCGTGAATGGGCACGTGACGTTTGTCGCGCCCCGCGTGGCAGGACAGATTTCCCGCGTTCTGGTGGATGACAACAACCGTGTGCACAAGGGAGATCTCCTCGCCGAGTTGGACAAGGAGCCGTACCAGGTTGCGGTCTCCGAGAAGCAGGCAGCGGTCGACACCGCGAAAGCAGACCTGCAAGCGGCCACCGCGGCGGTGCGCGCGATCGAAGCGCAGGCAAGGAGCCGGCGCTGGAACCTGCAACAGCGCCGTGGAGGATGTCGACAGCCAGGTCGCTCTCCTGCACGCGCGGGTCGCCGCTGTCGACAAGAGCAAGGCCGCATTGGCGCTGGCGCAGGTTGAATTCGATCGGGCGCGGCAGCTCGTCGCCAGGGCCGATGTGTCGCGTGAGGTGTACGACCAGCGGCAAGCGGAGCTGACGACGGCTGGCGCGGAACTCGCCCAGACCCTGGCCGAAGTCTACCAGATCCGCGTCTCGCTGGGGCTGCCGGCTCAACCTGACGGGGGCGGCGATCTCGGCCAGGTGCCGCCCGATCTCGACGAGACCTTTTCGTCCGTCCTCGAGGCGCAGGCGGAGCTCATTCAGAGCGCCGCTCAGCTCGGCGTCGTGCACTCGTTCGACCAGGGTCCGAAAGCGATGCTCGACCAGTTCGAAAAACTGGGCGACATCAACAGCACGTTCGCCCAGCTCGCGGCCAATGCCCCGGCCGTCAAGCAGGCCGAGGCGAAACTCGAAGCCGCCAAGCGCGATCTCGCGCAGGCCGAACTGGATCTTCGTTACTGCGATATCATCGCGGAGATCGACGGCGTCGTCACGCGGCGCAACGTCAATCCGGGCAACTATGTTCAGGTCGGCCAGAACCTGATGGCGGTTCGCTCGCTCAACGAAATCTGGGTTGACGCCAACTTCAAGGAAACGCAGTTGCGCGACCTGCGCATCGGGCAGCCCGTCGATCTGCGCGTCGACATGTACGGCGGCAAGCACGTCTTCAAGGGCCGGGTCTCCGGCTTCACCATGGGAACCGGATCGACCCTGGCATTGCTGCCGCCCGAGAACGCCACGGGCAATTTCGTCAAGGTGGTCCAGCGGTTGCCGGTCCGGATCGATCTCGTCGATTACAACGCCGATCAGACGCCTCTGTTCATCGGCACCTCGGTCGTTCCCTACGTCTATATCAATAAGCCGCCAACCGGACCCGATGCCGGGAAGTTTCTCCAGGCCTATGTGCCGACGGCCGTCTCCGAGCCCTGGTCCGGCCGCCAGCGCGTCGGGCGCCAGGCAATGACCGGCGCGGTACTGTCGTCGACGCCGCCGAATTCCCGATCCCGCGCGGCGATAAACCCCTGGGTCGTCGCCGCTGTTGTCGTGGTGCCGACCTTCATGGAGGTGCTCGACACCACGATCGCGGTCGTGGCGCTGCGCTATATCGCGGGCGGGCTGTCGGCCACGGTCGATGACGGCGAATGGGTCATCACCAGCTACCTTGCCGCCAACGCGATCATCCTGCCCATCACCGGCTGGCTGATCGCGCATCTCGGGCGCCGCAACTATTTCCTGCTTTCGATCGCCGTTTTCACCCTCGCCTCCGGACTGTGCGGCATGGCCACGAGGCTCGGCCAACTGATCCTGTTCCGCGTGCTCCAGGGTCTTGCCGGCGGTGGTCTTCAGCCGTCGAGCCAGGGCGTGCTGCTGGACGCCTTCCCGGTCGAGCGGCAAGGCATGGCCATGACGCTGTTCGGCCTGGCCGCGCTGATCGCGCCCGTCGTCGGTCCGACGCTCGGCGGCTGGATAACCGACAACTACTCCTGGCGGTGGGTGTTCTGGATCAACGTCCCCGTCGGCCTCCTGGCCCTGGGTGCGTGCGCCATCACACTCCGGGATCCCGATTACCTCACGGCACAGCGCGCGGAGTTGCGGAAGCGACCGTTCAGCTTCGACGGCGTTGGCCTGTCGCTGCTGGTCATCGTCATCGTCTGTTGGGAGGTGACGCTCAGCAAGGGCCAGGAATGGGACTGGCTGGGCGACCCGTTCTGGCGTGTGCAGACGCTGGCGATCCTGTTCGTCGTGGGCCTCGCCGGGCTGATCTTCTGGGAACTGCGCCATCCGAGTCCGGTGGTCAATTTCCGGCCGTTGCGCGAGCGGAATTTCGCCGCCTGCTGCGTCATCATCTTTTGCGCCTTCGCGGTGCTGTATGCCGCCAGCACCTCGTTGCCTGCCTTGCTGCAGTCGCTGTTCGGCTACGATGCACTGAGCGCCGGACTGGTCATGTCGCCGGCCGGCTTCTTTGCCGTCGTCGCCATGCCGTTCGTGGGGCGCGCGCTCGGTCGTGGAACCGATGCGCGGTGGGTGATTGCCGCGGGTCTCTTGACCATGGCCGCGGGGAATTACTGGATGTCGCAGATGAACCTGGACATCAGTCCGGGGCAGGCCGTCTGGCCGCGGGTGGTGCTGATCGTCGGGCTTGCGATGTGCTTCGCCCCCGCAAACGTGGCGGCTTACCTCTATACGCCGCTCGCGCTGCGCGGGGCGGCGGTCGGCCTGTTGAGCCTGCTGCGCAACGAGGGCGGCAGCGTAGGGACCTCGCTGGCGCAGACGATGCAGGAGCGCCGTGACCAGTTCCACAGCCTCCGTCTTGGCGAATGGCTCGATCCCTTCAACGCGGCTGCGCGTTCCTTCCTCGATCAGGCTTCCGGACCGTTCCTGCAGCAGACCGGCGATCCGGTCGCCGCGCAGCAACTGGCCTTGCAGGCGCTCGCAAACCTGCGCGAGCAACAGGCATCGGCGCTCGCCTACTTCGATGTGTTCTGGGTGCTGGCCGTCGTCATGGTCGCGCTTGTGTTCGCTGTGCTGCTGATGAAACGCTCCGTCGCGGAGAAAGGCGCTCGGATCGGATCCGAGTGAGGTGAGCAAACGCCGCTGTTCGTTGGTTCTATTTGAAGGATGCATTCTTTCTATTTTGAATTATTGAGATTTGTCTGGAATCTTTGGCCGTGGCAGATTCTGTTGAGAATTGCACTGTTCGTCGGCTTTGGTTGGAAACCTGACTTTGCGAGTGGCTACTCTACGTCGGATGCCCAAGAGCAATAGGCTCGTCGCGATTGTCGTTGCACCGGCGTTCAGATAAATGTTGAACGATCGAGCGTAGAGAATCCGGCGAATGAACTGGGTGGCAGTCTTCCCAGGAACATCAATAGCGCCGGGATATCCGTCGAACCTCCACTCCGGCGACCACACGAAAAAATAGGGGAACAACTTGGGCCGTCCGCCCGCACACGAGCCAGTCATGGCGCCGCGCAACCTTCCGGGTTTTCCGCACGCCCGAAGGGTTCGGCCAAAGACAGGCTTTGCAGGGGGACGGCGCCCCCGATGGCGCGATGCGAACGATGATATACTCGAATGGGATGCTCGCCACGGGCGGGTCGAACGTTACGACGCCAGGGGAACACACCTTGGTGAATTCGATCCCGAGACTGGGGAACGATGAGTCCGCCCGATCCCACACGTAAGGTGAAGCCATGAACGTCCTCCTAAGGGTGCAGTCGCCGCCGAGGCCGCCAAAATTGCGCACAGCGTATAGCGTATGACCGCGCGACCGAAGAACTGGACCTCGAGCTGCCGATTCCTTTGTTCCTCGACACGCTGGCCCTGAAGATCGCCAAAGTACATCCTGAGGAGAATTCCGTGCCCGCTTGTACCGTTGGAAGCGGAGCTCTCGTACTTCCGGTTCCTGCTCGGCCTTGACGTAGACATGTCGAAGCGGGAGGAACTCTCAAATCGACTGTTGGCCACGTAACCAGCTTCGGACCACGGAAGCTAAGGGCCGTGGAACTGCTCACCCAGGTAACCCCCGTCCTCGTATGCAGGACTGAGAAACCCCGCATATCCGAGCGGGAGCTGGTCATGCCGACGTTGCGCCTGCTTGATGACGGCAACACGGGGTGGATGGCCACGAGCGAAATAATCGCACGGCTGACAGAGCTTTTCGCCCCTTCAGGACAAGATGCCGAGATGCTCGGTGGACAAGGCGATATCTATTTCTCGCAGAAGGTCCGGAACATGATCTCGCATCGGGACCAGCCTTCAAGCTTTATCCATAAGGGGTTGGCGCATTACGAGCGGCATGGCCTGCGGATTTCCGATGCGGGCCGCGCGACGGTCCGGGCGCTGCTGTCCTAGCCGTGGGAAGACCTAGCCAGCAGCGGCCGCCTGGTACCATGAAAAAAGCAGTCGCGTCGATATTGGGCCTTATAGCCTGGCTTGAACCAGCTCAGCTCCGTTG
>CAWEOZ010000018.1:0-14603 GCA_963810715.1 uncultured Pseudomonadota bacterium
CGACCAGCCTGCCGTGGACAGTCCGACCCGCGAGGTGCTCAACGGCGAGAACGTGACGGTGACGGCAAAATTCCGGGTATTCGAACTCCATATCGCAAGCCTTTGACGAACATGGCCGTCTGCTGGCGACATCACCGGCGTACAAGACGGCCATGAAACAGGCGAGCAACGCGGAAGCCTTTGCCGACGCCCTGACTGGGGTCTATGCGACAGGACCCGAACTACGGCCTCACGCTGAAATGGGTGATGGAGAATTACGGCCTGACCCGATACGATCGGTAGGGCAGAACAGGTATCGCCGGTCGCCCGGAAGGAAAGGGTCGTGAGCGACAACCCGTTTTCCGAACCTGCGCACGAAGACCGTCCCCGTCGTCCCATTGCCGGCGCCGGGCAGCCGGCGGGATTGTGACCGCTGCGTCACCGACGACCACCGCCCCCGTGGCGCACGCGTCGGTCGCCGCCCGATCCCCTTCGCCGGAGCCGGGGCCGGCGCCCGAGCCCACCACGACCCCGGCGATCGCCGTGTCACCGCTAACCGAAGCCGCATCAACATTGTCCGAACTGCTTGCCGGCCTGCGGCAGATGCGCCAGCAGCCCGATCCCGGGCGGCTTGGGGACAGTGTCATCCGCGAACTGCGCACGTTCGAGCTTCGGGCACGTGAGGCCGGCATCAAGATGGACCTGTTGCGTCCAGCCCATTATGCGCTGTGTGCGAGCATCGATGATGTCGTGCTGAACACGCCGTGGGGCGCTGCCAGCGGCTGGAGCCGCATGTCGCTGGTGACGTCATTTCACAACGAGGCGGGCGGAACGGATCGGTTCTTCGATCAGCTCAGTGAACTGCGCCGGGACCCGGAGAAGTTCCTGCCGGTGATCGAGCTGATGTATCTGTGCCTGTCGTTCGGCTTCATGGGACGGTTGCGGCGGTCGCCGGATCCGGTTGGCGAACTGGAGCGGCTGCGCAGCGAGACGAACTCGGTCATCGTGGCGCAGCGGAAAACGTCCGAACCGGAGCTGTCGCCGCGCTGGAAAGGCATCGTTGCACCGCCGCGTCCTTCCCGCGGCAGGCTGCCGGTATGGGTGGTCCTGGCCGCCGCGGCCGGCTTGTGCGGCGGATTGTTTTTCTGGGTCTCGACCGCGCTCAACGCCCAATCCGACGTGATTCAGGCCGATGTGCTGGCCGCCCCCGCCGTCCCACATGCCGCGGCTGACGCGTGCCGCGTTCGTTCAGCCGCTGCCGCCACCTCCTGCTCCGGCGGAGCCGAGCGTGCTGGACCGGTTCGTGGCATGCTGCAAGCAGATGCCGCGGAGGGGCGCGTGAGCGTGATGGGCTCCGATGCCGTACCGGTACTGCGGATTCCGGACCGCGGCAATGCACTGCCGGCAGCGCCGGGGTGCAGGCCTCGGCGCTGCCCTTCCTAGAGCGGATCGGCGCAGCCTTGAAGGAGCAGCCAGGATCGCTGCGGATATCGGCATATACCGACAATCAACCGATCCGATCAGTGCGGTTCCCCCTCCAATTTCCAGCTTTCCGTTGCGCGGGCGCAGGCGGTGCGTGCGGGCATAGCGCGCAGCGTCGGCGACGCGGCGCGGGTCAGCGCGGAAGGACGTGCCGATGCGGATCCCATCGCGCCCAATACGAGTGCCGAAGGCCGGGAACGAACCGGCGGATCGAGATCGTGCTGCGGCGTCCGGACCAGTGAGCAGAGACACCGCGCGTGACGCTCCCACCCGCTGCCGGTGATTTGATATCAGGCGGAAATTGTGACCCGTCGCCGCGCCGTCCCCGTCATGCCGGGCTTGTCCCGGTCATCCACGATGTTGCCCGGTGCGGCGCGAGAATCTGGGCGCCGGGACGAGCCCGGGCATGACGAGAGGGTCGCCCAAAAGTCAATGTCCACGGCGGTTGGTGTAACCGGCCGGTGATCAAAGCCTTCACCTCGCGCTGGTTCATCAGCTTCATCGGCGTGGCGTTGGTGGCCGCGCTGGTGTGGTTCTATGCGCCGCTGGTGCCGCAGCTCGAAGGCGGCCTGATCCGCTGGATCATCCTAGTGATACTGGTTATGGTCTGGGGATGCGCCAACCTGTTGCTGGATTTGCGGCGCGAACGGCGTGATGCGGCGCTCGCGAAGGGGATCGCGGTCACCGATGGAACCGAGGCGTCGGAAGAAGCCAGGCGCTGCGCAACAAACTGACGCAGGCACTCGCACTGCTGAAGAAGGCGCTCGGCGGTCGCGGGTGGCTGTATGAGCAACCTTGGTATGCGATCATCGGGCCGCCGGGAGCGGGCAAGACCACGGCGCTGCTGAACTCGGGGCTGCGGTTCCCGCTGGCCGAGAAGATGGGCTTAGGCGCCATTGCCGGGGTGGGCGGCACCGGCTGTGCGACTGGTGGTTGAGCGATGAGGCCGTCCTGATCGACACGGCGGGCCGCTACACCACCCAGGATTCCAACGCTGCAATCGATCGCGCGGGTTGGGATGCGTTTCTCGATCTGCTGAAACAGACGCGGCCGAACCAGCCGCTGAACGGTCTGCTTGTTGCAGTTCCGTTGAGCGACATCGCGCTGGCACCGGCGGCGGAGCGGCTGGCCCATGCCGCGGCGATCCGCCGACGGGTGAAGGAAATGGAGGCCCGCCTCGGGCTGCGGATGCCCGTCTATGTGCTGTTCACCAAGGCGGATCTGATTGCCGGGTTCGTCGAGTTCTTCGATGACCTGGATCGCGAGAAGCGGGCACAGGTCTGGGGCACGACCTTCGAGCCGACGAAGACCGACGCGGGGCCCGTGGCAGGGTTTCCCGAGGCGTTTCGTGCGCTGGTCGAACGGCTGAACGGGCGGCTGTTCGGCGGATGCAGACGGAGCGCGACCCGCAGCGCAACGCCCGCATCGCGATGTTTCCCGGCCAGGTTGCCAGCCTGGAGCCGCCGCTGACCGAATTCATGCAGGCCGCCTTCGGCGGCACCCGAGCCGATCCGGCGCCGATGCTGCGTGGCGTGTACATCACGTCGGGTACGCAGGAGGGGACGCCGATCGACCGGCTGGTGGGCACGCTGTCGCGTCTGATCGGTGTCGACCGTGCCAAGGCCGCAACTGCGACGCCAGGGCAGGGGCGAAGCTATTTCCTGGAGCGATTGCTGAGGGATGTGATCTTCGGTGAGGCGACGCTGGTCTCCCATAGCCCTGCCGTCGTACGAAGCCGAGCCATCGCGCGCGGAGCTGGACTTGCCGTGGCGGCCCTGCTGGTGATGGTGACCGCGGGGCTGCTCTGGCATGCTCGCAGTACCGGCGAGCGCGAGATAGGTGCGGTTCGGTCGGCGCTCGCCGGATATGAGCGGATGGCGCAGGGCTGACGCTGGATCCGGTGGCGGACGATGATCTGCCGCGACTGGTGCCGTTGCTCGATGCGGCACGCGCATTGCCGCATGGCGCCGCGACCGGCGAGGCGGCCTCCGGGGCACCGCTGATGCTGGGCCTGTCGCAGAACGCGAAGCTGGCGATGGCGGCGCGTGATGTGTACCGGCATGCGCTGGAGTGGGCGCTGTTGCCCCGCTTGATCTGGCGGCTGGAGGGGCAGCTGCGCGGCAACATGAACCGCCCCGACTTTCTCTATGAGGCGACACGCATCTACCTGATGTTGGGCGGCGCAGGCCCGCTCGATGCGTCGCTGGTGCACGAATGGATGAAGCTGGACTGGCAGGCCGCCTACCCGGGCGACGAGTATGCGGCGCTGCGCGAATCGCTGCTGCGGCACCTCGATGCGCTGCTGGCCGAGCCGTTGCCGTCGGTGCAGTTGGACGGCGAGCTGGTGGCGCAGGCGCGCAGCCGGTTTGCCGCGGTGCCGATGGCGCAGCGTGTCTATTCGCGGATCCGCACGTCGGTCGCGGCACGGCAGATACCTGAATGGCGGCCGAGCGAGGTGCTCGGGCCGGCCGGCGTGCCCCTGTTTGTGCGCGCCTCCGGCAAACCACTGAGCGACGGCATTCCGGGTTTCTTCACGGTGGACGGGTTCGACACGGTGCTGCTGCCATCGGTGAGCGCGGCGGCAAAGAATGTCCTGTCGGAAAGCTGGGTGCTGGGCGGGCGCATCGCGTTCGATCCGAACGGGTCGCAGATGGATACGCTGAAGCGGGATGTCATCGCGCTGTACGAGACGGATTACGCGCTGGCGTGGGACCAGATGCTGGCAGATCTGAATATCGCCCCACCGCGCAGCCTGTCCCGGGCGGCGCAGGACCTGTACATCCTTGCCTCGCCGCAGTCGCCGATTCGCAACCTGCTAGCATCCGCCAGCCGCCAACTGACTCTGTCGGTGCCCATAGCGGGGCAGACACAGCCGGTCCCCGTTGTACCGCCGACCCCGCCCAGCGGCGACAGCGCGGAGCTGCGCCTGCGAGCGCTGCTTGGCGCACCGCAGCCCGAGACGCCTGCCGCGCCGCTGCCGCCCGGGCACGAAATCGACGAAAGATACAAGGCCTTGCATGAGCTGGTCGGCAACGGTCCCGTCGCGCCGATCGACGCGGCGCTGCGCGCCATCGGCGAGATGCAGCAGCAACTGGCGAAGATGGCGGCGACGCTGGTCAGCAGCGGCACCGCGGCACAGGCGGCTACGGGCGGCTACGATCCTGTGCTGGGGCTGCAGGCCGAAGCCGCCCGCCAACCGCAGCCGCTTTCCCGCTGGCTGACGGAGATCGCCGCAAGCGCAAGCGCGCTGCGCAGCGGTAATCCCCGCCAGCAACTGGCTGCGATATTCAACGCTGGCGGCGGCCCGGCCGAAGTGTGCCCGAGCGTGGTCAACAACCACTATCCGTTCGTGGCGGGTGCGTCCGAGGACGTGCCGATCGCCCAGTTCGCTCGGCTGTTTGCACCGGGGGGGCTGCTGGACGGGTTCGTGAACACCCTGCTACGGCCGTATATCGACATGTCCGGCAGCACGTGGCGGTTGCTGCCGGCGGATGCGGGGGCGAGCGCGCCGGTATCCCCCGCCGACCTTGCGCAGTTCCAGCGCGCCGCGCTGGTCCGCGATGTGTTCTTTGCCGACAAGGGGACGACCCCGTCCATCCAGTTCGACATAGAGCCGGTCAGCGCCGACGAGGGGACGGCGAAGGTTTCGTTGGAATTGGGTGGGACCGCCGTCGTCTATGCGCACGACACGCCACGATTGACGCAGATGACGTGGCCTGGCCCCGATTCTCAGCAAACGGCCCAGCTGGTGTTTGACCCGGCGCCGCCTGGCCGCGCGAGCGCATTGCAGGAAACCGGACCCTGGTCGATGTTCCGACTGTTCAGCCACGCGCGCATCCAACCGCAAACGGGATCGCCCGGGCAATACAGCCTGACCTTCCAGTTGGGCGAGCGGCGGGCCGTGTTCAACATCCGCGTTCAGTTGCCGACCGATCCATTTGCGCCGGCGGTGCTACAGGATTTCCGTTGCCCGACCGTTCGGGCCGGCTGACGAAACAGGGACATGTCGCCATCAAGGCGAAAAGTTGCCCACCCGCCCGCGTGCTGGCAGATTCGACCAGCGGGTTCTGAGCGGCTGCGGAGATTGCGATTTCGTCAGGGCCGGGCTTGACGCGGCATCCACGTTCTCGAGGCTGCCGCAAAAGACGTAGATACTCCGGGACAAGCCGGGCATGACGGTGAGGGGACCGCGAGGGATCGGCACCAACGCCGGATTGGTCTCATTCGCAGTGCGGGAGGAACAGACATGGACCTGCAATTCACCCCGGAAGAAATCGCGTTCCGGGACGAGGTGCGTGCCTTCATCCGCGACAATCTGCCCCCCGACATACGTGAGCGCATGCGGCTCGGCTATTCACCTGGAAAAGACGATACGGTCCGCTGGCAGCGCATCCTGAACAAAAAAGGCTGGGCCGCGCATAACTGGCCGAAAGAGCATGGCGGGCCTGGGTGGAATCCTGTGCAGCGCATGATCTTCCTGAACGAGAACCAGCGGGCGGCCGCGCCGGAAGTCCTCGGGTTCAACATCACCATGATCGGACCGGTGCTGATCCAGTTTGGCACCGACGCGCAGAAGCAGCGCTTTCTGCCGCGTGCCGCCAACCTGGATGACTGGTGGTGCCAGGGATTTTCGGAGCCGGGCGCGGGATCCGACCTGGCGTCGTTGAAGACCTCGGCCACGCTGGTCAACGGCCACTACGTGGTGAACGGGCAGAAAATCTGGACCTCCACCGCGCACAATGCCGATTGGTGTTTCGTGCTGGTACGCACCAACACGAATGCCGCCAAGCGGCAGGAGGGCATCTCGTTCCTG
Organism: uncultured Pseudomonadota bacterium; assembly: GCA_963810715.1. GTDB lineage: Bacteria > Pseudomonadota > Alphaproteobacteria > Acetobacterales > Acetobacteraceae > DATDIC01. The sequence continues at coordinate 6,275 of CAWEOZ010000018.1, forward strand.
CTGGTCGATATGAACACGCCCGGCATCACGGTGCGCCCGATCATCTCCATCGACGGCGCGCACCATCTGAACGAGGTGTTCTTCGACGACGTGAAGGTCCCCGTGGAAATGCGGGTGTACGAGGAAAATCGCGGCTGGGACGTGGCGAAATACCTGCTGGGCAACGAACGCACCGGCATCGCCCGGCTGGGCAAATCGCAGGAGCGGGTAGCGGCGGCGAAGGAGCACGCGCGTGACGTGCGGTTCAACGGCAAACCGCTGATCGAGGATGCGGCGTTCCGGCAACGCGTCGCGCAGCTCGAAGTCGATATGAAGGCGTTGGAGATCACCCAGTATCGGGTGGTCTCGGCTTATGCGCGGCAAAGCGACGGACGGCCGGACCCGCTGTCGTCGGTGCTGAAAGTGAAAGGAACCGAGCTGCTGCAGGCCTCCACCGAATTGTGCGTGGATGTTGCCGGGCCGCAGGCGATGCAAACCTGGGCGCAGGAGCTGGCGGCGATCGCCAACGAACCCGACCCGGAAGCGGAATGGGCGGCTCAGGCGACCGGCAGTTATCTGTTCCTGCGTGCCGCGTCGATTTACGGCGGCACCAACGAGATACAGAAGAATATCCTGACCAAAGCGGTGCTGAGGCTCTGATGGATTTCGATCTGTCGGAGGAGCAGCGGCTGCTCCAGGACAGCGTCACCCGCCTGATGGCGGACCGCTACAGCTTCGATGCCCGCAAAGGCTTTCTCAGGCAACCGGCTGGCTGGAACGCCGAGCTATGGGCGCAGTACGCGGAACTCGGGCTGCTCGGGCTTCCCTTCGCGGAGGCGCATGGCGGCTTCGGCGGCGGCCCGGTCGAGGTGATGCTGGTAATGCAGCAGATCGGTCGCGCGCTGGCGCTGGAGCCGTATCTGGCGACAGTGGTGCTGGGCGGCACGGCGGTGCGCCTGGCGGGCAGCGATGCGCAACAATCCGCAATCCTGCCGGCAGTTGCCGAAGGGCGGTTGAAGCTGGCTTTCGCACATGGTGAACGCCAGGCGCGCTACGACCTGACCGACGTGCTGACCACGGCGAAGCGGGCCGGCGGCGGCTGGGTGCTGGACGGCGCCAAAACCCTCGTGCTGCACGGCGACAGCGCCGACCGGCTGGTGGTGAGCGCTCGCACCGCCGGTGAACGCGACGACCCCAGCGGGATCACGCTGTTCCTGGTGGATGCGGCCGCGTCCGGACTGGCGCGGCGTAGCTACACGCTGCGCGACGGAACCCGCGCGGCCGAGCTGTCGCTGACCGGCGTGGCGGTGACGGATGCCGACCTGCTGGGCAGGGTAGGCGAGGGGCTTCCGGTGATCGAGCGGGTGGTCGAGGCGGGCATTGCCGCGATGGGCGCTGAAGCGGTCGGCACGATGGAGGTGCTGCACGAGATGACGCTCGACTATTCCCGTACGCGCGAGCAGTTCGGCAAGCCGATCGGGCAGAACCAGGTGGTGCAGCACCGTTTGGCGGACATGCTGATGTCGCTGGAACAGGGGCGCAGCATGACGATGCTGGCGACGATGAGCGTGGAAGAGCCGGATGCCGCCGAGCGCGCTCGCAACATGTCGATGGCGAAGGTGGGATACGGGCAGGCGGCGCGCTTCGTGTCGCAGCAGGCAATTCAGCTCCACGGCGGCATCGGTATGACGGAGGAGCTGGCGGTCGGTCATTTTTTCCGCCGCTGCATGGTGATCGAGCACAGTTTCGGGGACACGGCGTACCATCTGGCGAAGCTGGCCACGGAAATGACCGGCGAGATAGCCTGAACGGCCTGGCTGCCGGGTCGCGTCAAACTGTAACAGCGGTGGTGGCGGCGTTGCACCGCGCGCCGTGACAGCGTAAGCAATTCGCGACGCAAGTGGGCTGAACTGCGGTAAATCCTTGGCTGTTGCCGGTTTCGTAACTGACAGGCTGCCGACAACTCGCCGGCGAGGAACGCGGAGGATGCCCCCGTTCCTTGTGTCGCTGCTGCTGCATGCAGTGGTGCTGGCTCTCCTGCTGATCGGCATCCGGCTACGGCCGCGCGAGGAGAACTGGCTGCCGCCGCCGACCATCCAGATGCAGTTCGAGGGTGGCTCGAAGGAAGCGCCGTCGGTCCCGAATCAGGCGCCGCAGACGCCGAATGCTCCGGCATCTCCGCCCCTGGTGCAGCCCGCGCCGACACTGCCAGTTCCGCCGGTGCCAGCGCCGGAGAGCCCACCGGCCAGCGCACCCGCACCCGAAACGCCGCCGGCGCGCCCGGCGCCGGCACCCGCCCCGACACCGCCACCTCCACCAGTGCAGGCGCCGACACCGCCGGAGACGGCACCCGCCACACCGGCTCCGACCCCGGCTCCGGTGCCACCGCCGCCGATGCAGGCGCCGACGCCTCCGCCACAACCGGCGCCCGTCACGCCTGCGCCCACTCCGCCGGCACCTCCAGCGGTCCAGCCGTCACCTCCGCTAGCCACGCCGGCTCCAACGCCGACCACGCCACCACCTCCCGCCCTGCAGTTGCCGCCGGCGCCGCTCTCCCCCGCTCCGGCGGAGCGGTGCCAGCGCCGACGACGCCGCCGCCGGCGAAAGTGCAGCCGCCGACCCCGGCACCACCGCAAATGGAGAGCAATATTCAGTTGGTTCCAGCACCCCCGCTGCCGCTGCGGCAGATGCCGCTGCAGCCGCCTCTGCCGGCGCCGGCGAGGCCTTCGCCGCCGCGGCGGAGTCCCGCGCGGCCCCAGCACCCCCGCGCCGGACGCTGATGCCGCGCCCATGATGTACTCGCTAGGCTCAGGCGCCAAATTCGGCTCCGTCGCGCGCGCAGCGTGCGCCGGGGCGGGCAGGGATCGATCTGGCATTTGCGCCGCTTGGCAGCGGCTCGCAGCAGCTCCAGCAGATGGCGCGATCGGATGATCCACAGGTCGGGCAGGACTGGCTGAACGAGGTGTCCGCGTGGTGGCGTCGCCGCCTACTACCCGCCGAGGCCGGTCAGAATGGTGAGCAGGGCAACGTTACGGTGAAGGTGATCGTGCGGCACGACGGCACGGTGAGTCGGTCCGGCTGGAGGATCAGGCGCGCTCGCCGTGGCTGGACCTGGCATCGGTCGCGGTGTTCCGGGGCGCGACGCTGCCGCCGCTGCCAGCCGGCATGTCGGCCGCGGAGATTCCGCTGCACTTCACCATTCACTACATCATCGTCAACTGACGACGGGCTGACGGGTGTTCGGGGCGACCGAGAGCGTCAGGGATCAATGCCATTCCGAAAGTTCGATCGTCACATTCTCCGGGCCATAAAGAAAAACCAGTTTCCGGAATGAAAGTCCATGATCTCGTTGCGCGTCTGGTAACCATGAGTTTCCATCGAACTCACCACAGCCTCGATATCGTCAACGGCGAAGCAAATGTGATTCAGACCCACCTTGTTGAGATCGCAAATGTGCGGATCATCGATGACCGCCGGAGTTCGGTAGTGCAGTAGTTGGATTTCAGTTATCGGCGAGACATCCGTTGCCACCAGAGTGACGTGATCCGCTTCAAGTCCTGACACCCCCATGTAGTCGGCGAACTTTTTTCCGGAAATCACCACGGCAATATCTTCCCGAAATCCCAACAATCCGAAGAACCGCTTTGCATTCGCGAGGTCACGCACGACGATCGTGAGGTGATCGAATCGCCTGATCATATTTCATTCGCCCCTGTCGTTGTCGAGATGCGAACCGTCACCCATCGTCAGGCCAACCGTTCGGGTCGGTGCCGTGAGCGTCAGTGACACCATAGCACAACGGAAGCGACGATCGCAGCACCCACTCGCTTCGCGCAAATAATTTCCCGGTCCGGGAATAACCCGGGCGCCGACCAGGTCTCCGACCCATCTGCACTTGTAAGGAGGCTGTGATGTCGAACGAAATCCAAACCCCGCTGACAACATCGGAAGGCGAGGGGGGCCGGCGAGGCATGCTGAAATGCATGCTGTGGGCCGGCACTGGCGTCCTCTGGACGGTCAGCGGTGGCATTCCGCGTTCCGCGCTGTTGGGCGGCGGCGCAATGGCAGCCGGACCGGCAAGCGCGGACCTCACATTCGTTCAGATCAGCGACAGCCATATCGGTTTCAAGAATCCGCCAAACCCGGACACACCCGGCACGCTCCGCGAAGCCATCGAAGAAGTCACCCGTCTCAAGGGTTCCTCTTCCCTGATGATCCACACCGGCGATGTCAGCCATCTGTCACGCGACGACCAGTTCGATACCGCGGACCAGATCATCCGAGGGGCGGGGCTGGAAACCCACTTCGTGCCCGGCGAGCACGACGTGCTGGTGGATGACGGTAAACCCTTCTTTGCACGCTTCACGAAGGGCGCGTCTCAGGGTGGCTGGTACAGCTTCGACCAGCAGGGCGTGCATTTCATCGGCCTGAACAATGTGCAGAACCTGAAGGCCGGCGGGCTTGGCAATCTGGGTACCGAGCAGCTCGAATGGCTCGAACGCGATCTCAAGAACCGCTCGGCCAGCCAGCCGGTCGTCGTGTTTGCTCACGTGCCGTTATGGACCGTGTATCAGGAATGGGGCTGGGGCACCGACGATGGCGCGCAGGCTCTGTCCTACCTAAAGCGCTTCGGCTCGGTCACCGTCCTGAACGGCCATATCCATCAGATCATGCAGAAGATCGAGGGAACCGTGGCGTGCCACACCGCCCGATCCACCGCCTTCCCGCAACCGGCCCCTGGCACCGCCGCATCTCCTGGTCCGATGAATGTGCCTGCGGACCGGCTTCGCTCCATGCTCGGCGTTGCCCGGATCACGCAGACGCACGGGCAGGAGCGGCTGGCCATTATCGACACGCCGCTCGTCGCTTAGAGCGTGATCGCTTGAGGCGACATCGCCAGCAAGCGTGAATCACGCTCTCAAACGAAGAAACTAGAACATGATCGCTTCATCTTGAAGCGATCATGTTCTAAAAGCCCGGAGACGGAAGATGACCCAAATTCAGCGCGGCGTCGCGGCGGCGCTTGGCTGCCAGCATGCTGTTCGGCGTTGGTATTGCGTATAACCACCGTGCTGCCAGCGCCTCGCCCGAAGCCGCCATCGGCATCGACAATTTCACCTTCAAGCCCGCCACCATCACCGTGTCCGTCGGAACACGAGTCGTATGGACCAATCATGATGACATTCCGCACCAGATCGTCGGAGCCAGTGATCCGCGGATACCGAAATCCCCGCCGCTGGACACCAACGACAAATTTGCCTTCACCTTCGCCAAAGCCGGGACATACAAGTATTTCTGCGGCCTGCATCCGATGATGCAGGGTACCGTCGTGGTGCAATGATCGCGGCCGGAACCCTGGTCGCCAGCGCATTGCCGCTGCGGCAGCATCTGTGGCGGAAGACAGGGTCAAAGTGCTAGCCTTGCCTCTGCGCCGAACCGGGAGACGTTCGAGGTGCGAACTGGTCCTGTGACGCCCGATCAGATCGGCGGTGCATGATCCGGATCACGCCGCACGCTTTGCCGCGATTGCGTTGCCACACCTCGACGCCGCTTATAACCTGGCGCGATGGCTGGGGCGTGACCCCGGCCTGGCGGACGACATCGTGCAGGACGCGATGCTGCGGGCGATGACCTACTTCGCATCCTTTCGTGGCGAGAACCCGCGCGCCTGGCTGCTGCAGATCGTGCGTAACGCCGCATTCGACATGCTGCGTTCACGACGCGCGAAACAGGAACTGGAAATCCCATTTGAACGGGACCAGGACGGCGATCAAGCGGATTTCGAGCCACCCGACCCTGGCAGCGGACCGGAAATGACGTTGGCGCTGAAGCAGGATTTACAGGAACTGGAACGCGCCGTCGCCGGACTTCCGGCCGAGCTGCGGGAATGTCTTGTGCTCCGCGAACTCGAGGAACTCTCCTATAAGGAGATCGCCCGTATCGTCGGCGCGCCGATCGGTACCGTGATGTCGCGACTCTGGCGCGCGCGCCGCCTGCTGCTGCGACCGCGCGAGGAGGGACCAGCATGACGGATGCGCATTGCCGCGAGATGCGGCTGCTGATCCAGGCGGAACTTGATGGCGAACTGGACACGGCGTCCATTGCCACGCTGGCTGCCCATGTCGCCACATGTCCCGGCTGTGCGAACGAGCGCCGGCAAATGAACGTGTTGTCGTCGTGGCTGCACGACGACCTGACATATTACGCGGCACCTGCCGCTTTGCGGCAGTCGCTGGAAATGCATCTGACGGCAGCGCACCATCGCTCCCCCCGGCATTCGCTGACCTGGCTCGCGCCCGCGCGCGCTGCCGGCAACGCCTGGCGGCAGTGGTTTGGATCGGGGACCGGTGCGCTGGCCGGAGCTGCCGCGATCGCCGCTTCAGTCGCGCTCGTCACCTGGCTTCCGCGCGGCAATACAGTCACGGAGCAGTTGGTTGCGGACCATATCCGCGCCTTGCAACCCGGACACCTGATGGACGTGATCTCGACCGACCAGCACACGGTCAAGCCCTGGTTCGATGGAAAGCTCGACTTCTCACCGCCGGTAAAGGATTTCGTCGCGCAAGGCTTTCCTCTGCTTGGTGGCCGGCTTGATTATCTGGGTGAGGAGCCCGTTGCGGCGCTGGTCTATGGTCGGGCAAAGCACCTGATCGACCTCTATGTGTGGCCGGCCGGGCGGTCAGCCCCGCGGCTGCCGGCCAGCGCCGAGCGGAACGGCTACCACGTGATCCATTGGACGCAGGGGGGCATGTCGCTGACGGCAATCTCGGACGTGGCCGAACCGGCGTTACGGGATTTCGTGAAGCTGTGGAAGGCGGGCGGCGATGCCGACACGGAGGCGCCGAAGTGAGTTGCGGATAGGATGTCGGCGCAAGTTGGAAATGACACCCGGCGGACCACGGAGCGTCAGACAGCGCCAAGCAGAGCCAGGCCTTCTGCCACCGATACGAACTCGCCGCCGCCGGCGAGTTTCTCCGACCCGAACCGCCGCTCGAACAATCGGCGAACCGCAGGCACGAAGGCCGTACCGCCGGTGAGGAACACGCGATCGATCGCCTCCGGTGGTGTCGAGGCTTCCTCCAGCACCTGATCCACCGTGGCGGCAAGTCGCGCGAGGTCGGCCTCGATCCAGGATTCGAATTCCACGCGCGTGATGCTGCGTTCCATGGCAAAGCCCTTGTGGCGGAAGTTCAGCACCGTGCTGTCCGCCCGCGACAGTTCCGCCTTGGCAGTTGAAACGGCCTGGTAGAGCGCGTAACCCAGGCCGTCCTCGATCAACGCGATCAGGTTGCGCAAACGCTCCGGGTGCTGCGCCGTGCGTGCCACCTCGGCAATGCCGCGCAAAGTCCGCGGCGTGCGCATCAAGGATAGCAGGTGCCAGCGCGCGAACCCGGAATAATATTCCGGCGGCACCGGCAGCGCCTTGCCCATTACCCGGTAGGTGTCGCCCTTGCCGAGCAGCGGCGCGATGGCACGGTCGATAATGCGGAAGTCGAACACATCGCCGGCGATGGCGACGCCGGCGTGGCCGAGCGGGACGGCGCCGCCACGCGGATCGAAGCGCATGACCGAGAAGTCGCTGGTGCCGCCGCCGAAATCGCCGATCAGCGCGGTGGCCGGCTCGGTCAGGGTGCGAGCGAAGCGCATGCCTGCCGCCTCGGGCTCGAGCGCAAGCCGCACGTCGTGCCATCCCGCTTCGGCATAGGCGCCGCGCAGCCTTTCGGCGCCGAGCGCATCGTCTGCGAACTCGCCGGCGAAACGCACTGGGCGGCCGACGATGACGCGCGGTGTGACAGAGAGGTCCGCAAGCAGAGCGCGGAGGAACCAGCCGATCAGGCGCTCCAGCGTGAACCGGTGCCCGAAGATGCGCGTTTCGGTGAAGCTCTTCTGGGCGAGAAAGGTCTTCATCGACATGATCAGCCGGCTGTCCAGCGGATCTTCCAGATAGGCGGTGATCGCCTCTGGTCCTGCCGCGTGGTGGAGGACGGAGCGGCCAGGGCGCGGCTCGGTCCAGAAACACAGCAGCGAACGGAATACATCGAGGCTGGCGTGGCGCTGCGTGGTGACCGAGCCATCGTCGTGCAGCAGGGCCACGACGCTGTTGGTGGTGCCGAAATCGATGCCGACCGCCTTGACCATCCGGCCCTCCGCCCAAAGGGCGCGGTTTCAAGCCGAATTGGGGGCGGGAGGCAAGCGGGAAGGCTTCAACAGGATAACTTATGGCCAGAGCCGGCAATATTGCGGGCACATCCGATTGCCGCATAAGGAATATTATGGAAAGTGAGTATGCCGTCCTAGATCACCCGCCATTCGTCCCGACCGCCGCCAGTTCCAGTATCTCGCGCAGCTT
>CAWEOZ010000019.1:0-99527 GCA_963810715.1 uncultured Pseudomonadota bacterium
GTCGCTCCCGTACATGAGGCTCAGCTACTCACTTACCTGCGGCTGAGCGGATACCAGCTCGAGCTGCTGATCAATTTCAACAGCGTGCTCCTGAAGCATGGAATTCGCCGTTTGGTGCTTTCTTCCGCGGCGACGAAACGGGCCTCTTGAGTGCCTTTGCCGCACAGGGCAGGTTGTGGTCTGTCGTACGGAGGGCAACTACATGGCGACGATCAGACGGACAGCTACGGCGCAGTGGCACGGCGCCGGACGCGACGGCACGGGCACGCTTAGCACGCAAAGCGGCACATTGTCGGACACGCCCTATTCCTTCACCGCTCGCTTCGGCGACGGCAAGGGGACCAACCCAGAGGAACTTATTGCCGCGGCGCATGCGGGGTGTTTCAGCATGGCGCTGGCGTTCCAGCTTGCCGGGGCGGGGCACGCAGCGGACAGTCTGCGCACCGACGCGAGGCTGACGATGGAGCAGGAGGGCGCCGGTTGGCGTATTGCCGCTGTTGCGTTAACGCTGCGGGGCAAAGTGCCGGGGATCGACGCCGACACTTTCAGGCGATTGGCCGATGAAGCAAAGGCGAACTGCCCGGTGTCGAAGGTGCTGAACGCCCCGGTCACGTTGGACGCAACGCTGGAGTAGACGCGGCTTGCCGCCCGCATCCTGGGCCGGGCTGACGCTCGATCGTCCGCGCGTCATGGGTGTGGTGAATGTCACGCCGGACAGTTTCAGCGATGGCGGCGCCTTCCGGGATGCGGACCAGGCGGTCGCGGCCGGGTTGGCGATGGCGGCGGCAGGAGCGGACATCATCGACGTCGGCGGGGAGAGTACCCGGCCGGGGGGGGGCCGGCGGACCCCGAGCGGGAACGGGAGCGCGTGGTGCCGGTCGTGCGAGGACTCGCCGCCGCGGGGCTGATGGTCTCGATCGACAGCCGCCACGCAGCGACGATGCGCGCGGCTCTGGATGTTGGGGCGCGGATCGTCAATGACGTGTCGGGACTGGTGCACGATCCCAATGCAGCGTCATTGGTGGCAGAGCGCGCATGTCCGGTGGTGCTGATGCACATGCGTGGCCAGCCGGCGACCATGATGGCGCACGCCAACTACTCGGATGTGGTAGGCGAGGTGAAGGCGGAACTCATGGCGCTCGTGGCGGCGGCGGAGCGGGTCGGCGTGGCACGCGTCTGCATGGCGCTGGATCCCGGCATCGGGTTCGCCAAGCGAGCCGAACACTCGATCGAGTTGCTGCGCCGGTTGGAGGAAGTGGCGGAGCTGGGATTCCCGCTGCTGGTCGGGCTGTCACGAAAGGGCTTTATCGGGCGGCTGTCCGGGGAACCAGTGGCATGCAAGCGGGTCGGCGGATCTCTCTCGGCCGGCCTGTTCGCCGTCAGTCGTGGCGCCTCAATCCTGCGCGTGCACGACGTGGCGGAGACGGTACAGGCGTTGAAAGTGTGGCGGGCATTATCCGGCTGAAATGTTGTGCTTCCATTCCACGCTTGAGACGCGTAGAAGTTCAAAAAAAGATACATGGTTCAAACTTCAGCTGATAGGCACGATGATGAGCCACGCGCGGCGTCTGTTCGGAACTGACGGCATTCGCGGCACGGCTAATAGCGACCCAATGACCGCCGAGATGGCGTTGCGGCTGGGGCAGGCGGCGGGTTTGCTGTTCACCCGCGGCACGCACCGGCACCGCGTGGTTATCGGCAAGGACACGCGATTGTCGGGTTACATGGTGGAGCCGGCGTTGACCGCCGGCTTTATCGGCGCGGGGATGGACGTGACCCTCGTCGGCCCATTGCCGACCCCGGCGATTGCCATGCTGACGCGCAGCTTGCGGGCAGATCTGGGGGTGATGATCTCGGCCTCCCACAACCCGTTCGAGGATAACGGCATCAAGCTGTTCGGACCCGACGGGTTCAAGCTCTCCGACAAGACGGAAGCGCAGATCGAGGCGCTGATGCAGTCGGACCTCTCGCAGCGCCTTGCCGCGCCGGCCAAGCTGGGGCGCGCGGCGCGGCTGGAGGATGCGGCCGGGCGGTATATCGAGGCGGCCAAGGCGACGTTCCCGCGTGGATTGCGGCTGGACGATCTGAAGATCGTGGTCGATTGCGCGCACGGCGCGGGCTATCGCGTGGCACCCACCGTGCTGTGGGAGCTGGGCGCCAATGTCGTTTCGGTTGGCGTTTCGCCGGATGGTTTCAATATCAACCAGAGATGCGGATCGACGAAGCCCGATTATCTGTGCGCGCAGGTGGTGCACCACGGTGCCGATCTCGGGCTGGCGCTGGATGGCGACGCGGACCGGCTGCTGATCTCCGACGAGCACGGCACGTTGATCGACGGCGACCAGATACTGGGGCTGATCGCGCAATCCTGGGCGCGCGCGGATCGGCTGCGCGGGCAGGGGATCGCAGCCACGGTGATGTCGAACCTGGGGCTTGAGCGGTTCATCGCGGAACTCGGGCTGCGGTTGCGGCGCACCAAGGTGGGCGACCGCTATGTGGCCGAGGCGATGCGCGAGCACGGCATGAACGTGGGCGGTGAACAGTCCGGCCACGTGATCCTGTCGGACTTCGCCACCACCGGCGATGGGCTGGTGGCGGCGCTGCAGGTGCTGGCGGTGATCGTCGAGCAGAGGCGCCCGGCAAGCGAAGTGTGCCGCGTGTTCAGGCCGTTGCCGCAGCGGTTGAAGAATGTGCGGTTCAGCGGCACTTCGCCGCTGCTGAATGAGGCGGTGCAGGCGGCGATCCGCGATCGCCAGGCGTCACTGGACGGAGCCGGGCGCGTGCTGATCCGCGAGAGCGGGACGGAGCCGCTGATCCGCGTGATGGCCGAGGCAGAGGATGAGGCGCTGGTGACCCGGGTGGTGGACGAACTCTGCGAGGTGATTTCGGACGCTGCCTGAATATGCATGGACGCGTTCTGGTCATCGCCGGATCCGATTCCGGCGGGGGCGCGGGTATCCAGGCTGACATCAAGACGATTACGGCGCTCGGGGCTTATGCGGCGACGGCGGTGACGGCGCTCACCGCGCAAAACACGCTCGGTGTGCATGGTGTGTTGCCGGTGCCAGCGGATTTCGTACGGCTGCAGATCGCGGTGGTGCTGGACGACATCGGCGCTGATGCGGTGAAGACCGGCATGCTGGCGGATGCGGATATTATCGTCGCAGTGGCAGAGGAGCTGCGGAAACGCGCGGACGGCGTGCCGCTGGTGGTGGACCCGGTGATGGTGGCAAAGGGCGGCGCCTCGTTGCTGGCCGAAGGGGCGGTCGCGGCGCTGACGACGCGGCTCTTGCCGCTGGCCACGGTGCTCACGCCGAACCTGCCGGAAGCACAGGTGCTGGCCGGCATGGCGATCGGCGATGTGGATGCGATGCGGCAGGCCGCGTCCGTGCTGCTCGGGCTGGGACCGCGGGCTGTACTGCTGAAAGGCGGGCATCTGGCGGGGGACACGGTGGTCGATCTGCTGGCGAGCGGTGAAGGGATCGAGGCGTTCTCGGCCCCGCGCATCCAATCGCGCAACACGCATGGGACGGGATGCACGCTGGCGAGCGCCGTGGCGGCCGGACTGGCCCAGGGGGTGGCGTTGCGGGACTCGGTCCTGCGGGCACGGGCCTATGTGCGGGCGGCGATCGCCGCGGCGCCTGGATTCGGCAGCGGGCATGGGCCGATGGATCACGCGGTGACGGTCGATACGGGGCGACTCGGCTGACATCGCTCTCCGCGCCGCGGCGACGAAGTTGTTCGGCTGCGTGTTTACGTTGCTGGAAACCACCGATCCGCGCATAAAATACGTTATCTTGCGTCGCGAGGCAGGCGTGGGTCTGGTTCCGTCACCTACGGTGCTGAGCGTCGATCAGATGGGGCGCATCGCTCCGCCGATCTTCACCTCGGTCGGGCAGGGCGGAGCCAATACGCCCGGCGACGTGTTCGTGGTGCAGTCGCTGCTGAACGACCGGCTGCCGCAGCCGCACGCCCCGGTGCCGGTGACCGGCGTCGCGGATATCGGCACCACACTGGCGATCGAAGCGTACCAGGCCGTCGTCATGAAGATGACGCCGCCGACTGGGCGCGTTGATCCAGGCAGCCCGACCTATTATTCGCTCGCTGCCCGCCCGCTGGTGGAGAATTTGCCGCCGCCCTCGGTCGGCCGGTTCGGCGAGATCCCGCCTGACGTAATCGCCAGCGCGGTCGCGTCGGAAAAACGCTGGGACGTGCCGGCATCCGTCACGCTCGCGCAATGGGCGGTCGAGAGCGCCTGGGGCGCGGCCATGCCCCCCGGCAGTAACAACCCGTTCGGCATCAAGGCGGTGGCCGACCAGCCTGCCGTGGACAGTCCGACCCGCGAGGTGCTCAACGGCGAGAACGTGACGGTGACGGCAAAATTCCGGGTATTCGACTCCATATCGCAAGCCTTTGACGAACATGGCCGTCTGCTGGCGACATCACCGGCGTACAAGACGGCCATGAAACAGGCGAGCAACGCGGAAGCCTTTGCCGACGCCCTGACCGGGGTCTATGCGACAGATCCGAACTACGGCCTCACGCTGAAATGGGTGATAGAGAATTACGGCCTGACCCGATACGATCGGTAGGGCAGAACAGGTATCGCCGGTCGCCCGGAAGGAAAGGGTCGTGAGCGACAACCCGTTTTCCGAACCTGCGCACGAAGACCGTACCATCATCCGTCCGGCGCCGGGCGGCCGGCGGATTGTGACCGCTGCGTCACCGACGACCACACCCCCCGTGGCGCACGCGTCGGTCGCCGCCCGATCCCCTTCGCCGGAGCCGGCCCCGGCGCCCGAGCCCACCGCGACCCCGGCGATCACCGTGTCACCGCTGACCGAAGCCGCATCAACGTTGTTGCAACTGCTTGCCGGCCTGCGGCAGATGCGCCAGCAGCCCGATCCCGGGCAGCTTCGGGACAGTGTCATCCGCGAACTGCGCACGTTCGAGCTTCGGGCACGTGAGGCCGGCATCAAGATGGACCTGTTGCGTCCAGCCCATTATGCGCTGTGTGCGAGCATCGATGATGTCGTGCTGAACACGCCGTGGGGCGCTGCCAGCGGCTGGAGCCGCATGTCGCTGGTAACGTCATTTCACAACGAGGCGGGCGGAACCGATCGGTTCTTCGATCAGCTCAGTGAACTGCGCCGGGACCCGGAGAAGTTCCTGCCGGTGATCGAGCTGATGTATCTGTGCCTGTCGTTCGGCTTCATGGGACGGTTGCGGCGGTCGCCGGATCCGGTTGGCGAACTGGAGCGGCTGCGCAGCGAGACGAACTCCGTCATCGCGGCGCAGCGGAAAACGTCCGAACCGGAGCTGTCGCCGCGCTGGAAAGGCATCGTTGCACCGCCGCGTCCTTCCCGCGGCAGGCTGCCGGTATGGGTGGTCCTGGCCGCCTCGGCCGGCTTGTGCGGCGGATTGTTTTTCTGGGTCTCGACCGCGCTCAACGCCCAATCCGACGTGATTCAGGCTGATGTGCTGGCCGCCCCGCCGTCCCACATGCCGCGGCTGACGCGTGCCGCGTTCGTTCAGCCGCTGCCGCCACCTCCTGCTCCGGCGGAGCCGAGCGTGCTGGACCGGTTGCGTGGCATGCTGCAAGCAGATGCCGCGGAGGGGCGCGTGAGCGTGATGGGCTCCGATGCCGTACCGGTTCTGCGGATTCCGGACCGCGGCATATTCACTGCCGGCAGCGCCGGGGTGCAGGCCTCCGCGCTGCCCTTCCTCGAGCGGATCGGCGCAGCCTTGAAGGAGCAGCCAGGATCGCTGCGGATATCGGCATATACCGACAATCAACCGATCCGATCAGTGCGGTTCCCCTCCAATTTCCAGCTTTCCGTTGCGCGCGCGCAGGCGGTGCGTGCGGTCATAGCACGCAGCGTCGGCGACGCGGCGCGGGTCAGCGCGGAAGGACGTGCCGATGCGGATCCCATCGCGCCCAATACGACTGCCGAAGGCCGGGAACAGAACCGGCGGATCGAGATCGTGCTGCGGCGTCCGGACCAGTGAGCAGAGGCACCGCGCGTGACACTCCCACCCGCTGCCGGTGATTTGATATCAGGCGGAAATTGTGACCCGTCGCCGCGCCGTCCCCGTCATGACCGGGCTTGTCCCGGTCATCCACGATGTTGCCCGGTGCGGCGCGAGAAATCCTGGGCGCCCGGGACGAGCCCGGGCATGACGAGAGGGGCGCCCAAAAGTCAATGTCCACGGCGGTTGGTGTAACCGGCCGGTGATGAAAGCCTTCACCTCGCGCTGGTTCATCAGCTTCATCGGCGTGGCGTTGGTGGCCGCGCTGGTGTGGTTCTACGCGCCGCTGGTGCCGCAGCTCGAAGGCGGCCTGATCCGCTCGATCATCCTCGTGATACTGGTACTGGTCTGGGGCTGCGCCAACCTGCTGCTGGATTTGCGGCGCGAACGGCGTGATGCGGCGCTCGCGAAGGGGATCGCGGTCACCGATGGAACCGAGGCGTCGGAAGAAGCCGAGGCGCTGCGCAACAAACTGACGCAGGCACTCGCACTGCTGAAGAAGGCGCTCGGCGGCCGCGGGTACCTGTATGAGCAACCTTGGTATGCGATCATCGGGCCGCCGGGAGCGGGCAAGACCACGGCGCTGCTGAACTCGGGGCTGCGGTTCCCGCTGGCCGAGAAGATGGGCTTAGGCGCCATTGCCGGGGTGGGCGGCACGCGGCTGTGCGACTGGTGGTTCAGCGATGAGGCCGTACTGATCGACACGGCGGGCCGCTACACCACCCAGGATTCCAACGCTGCAATCGATCGCGCGGGTTGGGATGCGTTTCTCGATCTGCTGAAACAGACGCGGCCGAACCAGCCGCTGAACGGTCTGCTTGTTGCATTTCCGTTGAGCGACATCGCGCTGGCACCGGCGGCGGAGCGGCTGGCACATGCCGCGGCGATCCGCCGACGGGTGAAGGAAATGGAGGCCCGCCTCGGGCTGCGGATGCCCGTCTATGTGCTGTTCACCAAGGCGGATCTGATTGCCGGGTTCGTCGAGTTCTTCGATGACCTGGATCGCGAGAAGCGGGCACAGGTCTGGGGCACGACCTTCGAGCCGACGAAGACCGACGCGGGGCCCGTGGCAGGGTTTCCCGAGGCGTTTCGTGCGCTGGTCGAACGGCTGAACGGGCGGCTGTTCGGGCGGATGCAGACGGAGCGCGACCCGCAGCGCAACGCCCGCATCGCGATGTTTCCCGGCCAGGTTGCCAGCCTGGAGCCGCCGCTGACCGAATTCATGCAGGCCGCCTTCGGCGGCACCCGAGCCGATCCGGCGCCGATGCTGCGTGGCGTGTACATCACCGTCGGGTACGCAGGAGGGGACGCCGATCGACCGGCTGGTGGGCACGCTGTCGCGTCTGATCGGTGTCGACCGTGCCAAGGCCGCAACTGCGCCGCCAGGGCAGGGGCGAAGCTATTTCCTGGAGCGATTGCTGAGGGATGTGATCTTCGGTGAGGCCACGCTGGTCTCCCATAGTCCTGCCGTCGTACGAAGCCGAGCCATCGCGCGCGGAGCTGGACTTGCCGTTGCGGCCCTGCTGGTGGTGGTGACCGCGGGGCTGCTCTGGCATGCTCGCAGTACCGGCGAGCGCGAGATAGACGCCGTCCGCGTCGGCACTCGCCGGATATGAGCGGGTGGCGCAAGGGCTGACGCTGGATCCGGTGGCGGACGATGATCTGCCGCGACTGGTGCCGTTGCTCGATGCGGCACGCGCATTGCCGCATGGCGCCGCGGCCGGCGAGGCGGCCTCCGGGACACCGCTGATGCTGGGCCTGTCGCAGAACGCGAAGCTGGCGACGGCGGCGCGTGATGTGTACCGGCATGCGCTGGAGTGGGCGCTGTTGCCCCGCTTGATCTGGCGGCTGGAGGGGCAGTTGCGCGGCAACATGAACCGCCCCGACTTTCTCTATGAGGCGACACGCATCTACCTGATGCTGGGCGGCGCAGGCCCGCTCGATGCGTCGCTCGTGCATGAATGGATGAAGCTGGACTGGCAGGCCGCCTACCCGGGCGACGAGTATGCGACGCTGCGCGAATTGCTGCTGCGGCACCTCGATGCGCTGCTGGCCGAGCCGTTGCCGCCGGTGCAGTTGGATGGCGAGCTGGTTGCGCAGGCGCGCAGCCGGTTTGCCGCGGTGCCGATGGCGCAGCGCGTCTATTCGCGGATCCGCACGTCGGTCGCGGCACGGCAGATCCCCGAATGGCGGCCGAGCGAGGTGCTCGGGCCGGCCGGCGTGCCGCTGTTTGTGCGCGCCTCCGGCAAACCACTGAGCGACGGCATTCCGGGTTTCTTCACGGTGGACGGGTTCGACACGGTGCTGCTGCCATCGGTGAGCGCGGCGGCAAAGAATGTCCTGTCGGAAAGCTGGGTGCTGGGCGGGCGCATCGCGTTCGATCCGAACGGGTCGCAGATGGATACGCTGAAGCGGGATGTCATCGCGCTGTACGAGACGGATTACGCGCTGGCGTGGGACCAGATGCTGGCAGATCTGAATATCGCCCCACCGCGCAGCCTGTCCCGGGCGGCGCAGGACCTGTACATCCTTGCCTCGCCGCAGTCGCCGATTCGCAACCTGCTAGCATCCGCCAGCCGCCAACTGACTCTGTCGGTGCCCATAGCGGGGCAGACACAGCCGGTCCCCGTTGTACCGCCGACCCCGCCCAGCGGCGACAGCGCGGAGCTGCGCCTGCGAGCGCTGCTTGGCGCACCGCAGCCCGAGACGCCTGCCGCGCCGCTGCCGCCCGGGCACGAAATCGACGAAAGATACAAGGCCTTGCATGAGCTGGTCGGCAACGGTCCCGTCGCGCCGATCGACGCGGCGCTGCGCGCCATCGGCGAGATGCAGCAGCAACTGGCGAAGATGGCGGCGACGCTGGTCAGCAGCGGCACCGCGGCACAGGCGGCTACGGGCGGCTACGATCCTGTGCTGGGGCTGCAGGCCGAAGCCGCCCGCCAACCGCAGCCGCTTTCCCGCTGGCTGACGGAGATCGCCGCAAGCGCAAGCGCGCTGCGCAGCGGTAATCCCCGCCAGCAACTGGCTGCGATATTCAACGCTGGCGGCGGCCCGGCCGAAGTGTGCCCGAGCGTGGTCAACAACCACTATCCGTTCGTGGCGGGTGCGTCCGAGGACGTGCCGATCGCGCAGTTCGCTCGGCTGTTTGCACCGGGGGGGCTGCTGGACGGGTTCGTGAACACCCTGCTACGGCCGTATATCGACATGTCCGGCAGCACGTGGCGGTTGCTGCCGGCGGATGCGGGGGCGAGCGCGCCGGTATCCCCCGCCGACCTTGCGCAGTTCCAGCGCGCCGCGCTGGTCCGCGATGTGTTCTTTGCCGACAAGGGGACGACCCCGTCCATCCAGTTCGACATAGAGCCGGTCAGCGCCGACGAGGGGACGGCGAAGGTTTCGTTGGAATTGGGTGGGACCGCCGTCGTCTATGCGCACGACACGCCACGATTGACGCAGATGACGTGGCCTGGCCCCGATTCTCAGCAAACGGCCCAGCTGGTGTTTGACCCGGCGCCGCCTGGCCGCGCGAGCGCATTGCAGGAAACCGGACCCTGGTCGATGTTCCGACTGTTCAGCCACGCGCGCATCCAGCCACAGACGGGCTCGCCCGGGCGATACAGCCTGACGTTCCAGCTGGGCGAGCGGCGGGCCGTGTTCAACATCCGCGTTCAGTTGCCGGCCGATCCATTCGCGCCGGCGGTGCTGCAGGATTTCCGTTGCCCGAGCGTTCGGGCCGGCTGACGGCACAGGGACATGTCGCCATCAAGGCGAGGACTTTCCCACCCACCCGCGTGCTGGCTGGCCGTCGACCAGCGGGTCTCTTGAGCGGCTGCGGAGATTGCGATTTCCTCCGGGCCGGGCTTGACGCGGCATCCACGTTCTCGAGGCTCCGCAAAGGACGTAGGTACCCCGGGACAAGCGGGCATGACGTGAGGGGTCAGCGAGGGATCGGGGCCAGGCCGATTATCGCTTCGCAGTGCGGGAGGAACAGTCATGGACCTGCGATTTACCCCGGAAGAAATCGCGTTCCGGGACGAGGTGCGTGCCTTCATCCGCGACAATCTGCCCCCCGACATACGTGAGCGCATGCGGCTCGGCTATTCACCTGGAAAAGAAGATACGGTCCGCTGGCAGCGGATCCTGAACAAAAAAGGCTGGGCCGCGCATAACTGGCCGAAAGAGCATGGCGGGCCTGGGTGGAATCCCGTGCAGCGCATGATCTTCCTGAACGAGAACCAGCGGGCGGCCGCGCCGGAAGTCCTCGGGTTCAACATCACCATGATCGGACCGGTGCTGATCCAGTTTGGCACCGACGCGCAGAAGCAGCGCTTTCTGCCGCGTGCCGCCAACCTGGATGACTGGTGGTGCCAGGGATTTTCGGAGCCGGGCGCGGGATCCGACCTGGCGTCGTTGAAGACCTCGGCCACGCTGGTCAACGGCCACTACGTGGTGAACGGGCAGAAAATCTGGACCTCCACCGCGCACAATGCCGATTGGTGTTTCGTGCTGGTACGCACCAACACGAATGCCGCCAAGCGGCAGGAGGGCATCTCGTTCCTGCTGGTCGATATGAACACGCCCGGCATCACGGTGCGCCCGATCATCTCCATCGACGGCGCGCACCATCTGAACGAGGTGTTCTTCGACGACGTGAAGGTCCCCGTGGAAATGCGGGTGGACGAGGAAAATCGCGGCTGGGACGTGGCGAAATACCTGCTGGGCAACGAACGCACCGGCATCGCCCGGCTGGGCAAATCGCAGGAGCGGGTGGCGGCGGCGAAGGAGCACGCGCGTGACGTGCGGTTCAACGGCAAACCGCTGATCGAGGATGCGGCGTTCCGGCAACGCGTCGCGCAGCTCGAAGTCGATATGAAGGCGTTGGAGATCACCCAGTATCGGGTGGTCTCGGCTTATGCGCGGCAAAGCGACGGACGGCCGGACCCGCTGTCGTCGGTGCTGAAAGTGAAAGGAACCGAGCTGCTGCAGGCCTCCACCGAATTGTGCGTGGATGTTGCCGGGCCGCAGGCGATGCAAACCTGGGCGCAGGAGCTGGCGGCGATCGCCAACGAACCCGACCCGGAAGCGGAATGGGCGGCTCAGGCGACCGGCAGTTATCTGTTCCTGCGTGCCGCCTCGATTTACGGCGGCACCAACGAGATACAGAAGAATATCCTGACCAAAGCGGTGCTGAGGCTCTGATGGATTTCGATCTGTCGGAGGAGCAGCGGCTGCTCCAGGACAGCGTCACCCGCCTGATGGCGGACCGCTACAGCTTCGAGGCCCGCAAAAGCTTTCTCAGGCAACCGGCTGGCTGGAACGCCGAGCTATGGGCGCAGTACGCGGAACTCGGGCTGCTCGGGCTTCCCTTCGCGGAGGCGCATGGCGGCTTCGGCGGCGGCCCGGTCGAGGTGATGCTGGTAATGCAGCAGATCGGTCGCGCGCTGGCGCTGGAGCCGTATCTGGCGACAGTGGTGCTGGGCGGCACGGCGGTGCGCCTGGCGGGCAGCGATGCGCAACAATCCGCAATCCTGCCGGCAGTTGCCGAAGGGCGGTTGAAGCTGGCTTTCGCACATGGTGAACGCCAGGCGCGCTACGACCTGACCGACGTGCTGACCACGGCGAAGCGGGCCGGCGGCGGCTGGGTGCTGGACGGCGCCAAAACCCTCGTGCTGCACGGCGACAGCGCCGACCGGCTGGTGGTGAGCGCTCGCACCGCCGGTGAACGCGACGACCCCAGCGGGATCACGCTGTTCCTGGTGGATGCGGCCGCGTCCGGACTGGCGCGGCGTAGCTACACGCTGCGCGACGGAACCCGCGCGGCCGAGCTGTCGCTGACCGGCGTGGCGGTGACGGATGCCGACCTGCTGGGCAGGGTAGGCGAGGGGCTTCCGGTGATCGAGCGGGTGGTCGAGGCGGGCATTGCCGCGATGGGCGCTGAAGCGGTCGGCACGATGGAGGTGCTGCACGAGATGACGCTCGACTATTCCCGTACGCGCGAGCAGTTCGGCAAGCCGATCGGGCAGAACCAGGTGGTGCAGCACCGTTTGGCGGACATGCTGATGTCGCTGGAACAGGGGCGCAGCATGACGATGCTGGCGACGATGAGCGTGGAAGAGCCGGATGCCGCCGAGCGCGCTCGCAACATGTCGATGGCGAAGGTGGGATACGGGCAGGCGGCGCGCTTCGTGTCGCAGCAGGCGATTCAGCTCCACGGCGGCATCGGTATGACGGAGGAGCTGGCGGTCGGTCATTTTTTCCGCCGCTGCATGGTGATCGAGCACAGTTTCGGGGACACGGCGTACCATCTGGCGAAGCTGGCCACGGAAATGACCGGCGAGATAGCCTGAACGGCCTGGCTGCCGGGTCGCGTCAAACTGTAACAGCGGTGGTGGCGGCGTTGCACCGCGCGCCGTGACAGCGTAAGCGATTCGCGACGCAAGTGGGCTGAACTGCGGTGAATCCTTGGCTGTTGCCGGTTTCGTAACTGACAGGCTGCCGACGACTCGCCGGCGAGGAACGCGGAGGATGCCCCCGTTCCTTGTGTCGCTGCTGCTGCATGCAGTGGTGCTGGCTCTCCTGCTGATCGGCATCCGGCTACGGCCGCGCGAGGAGAACTGGCTGCCGCCGCCGACCATCCAGATGCAGTTCGAGGGTGGCTCGAAGGAAGCGCCGTCGGTCCCGAATCAGGCGCCGCAGACGCCGAATGCTCCGGCATCTCCGCCCCTGGTGCAGCCCGCGCCGACACTGCCAGTTCCGCCGGTGCCAGCGCCGGAGAGCCCACCGGCCAGCGCACCCGCACCCGAAACGCCGCCGGCGCGCCCGGCGCCGGCACCCGCCCCGACACCGCCACCTCCACCAGTGCAGGCGCCGACACCGCCGGAGACGGCACCCGCCACACCGGCTCCGACCCCGGCTCCGGTGCCACCGCCGCCGATGCAGGCGCCGACGCCTCCGCCACAACCGGCGCCCGTCACGCCTGCGCCCACTCCGCCGGCACCTCCAGCGGTCCAGCCGTCACCTCCGCTAGCCACGCCGGCTCCAACGCCGACCACGCCACCACCTCCCGCCCTGCAGTTGCCGCCGGCGCCGCTCTCCCCCGCTCCGGCGGAGCTGGTGCCAGCGCCGACGACGCCGCCGCCGGCGAAAGTGCAGCCGCCGACCCCGGCACCACCGCAAATGGAGAGCAATATTCAGTTGGTTCCAGCACCCCCGCTGCCGCTGCGGCAGATGCCGCTGCAGCCGCCTCTGCCGGCGCCGGCGAGGCCTTCGCCGCCGCGGCGAGAGTCCCGCGCGGCCCCAGCACCCCCGCGCCGGACGCTGATGCCGGCGCCCATGATGTACTCGCTAGGCTCAGGCACCGAGTTGGCTCCGTCGCGCGCGCAGCGTGCGCCGGGGCGGGCAGGGATCGATCTGGCATTTGCGCCGCTTGGCAGCGGCTCGCAGCAGCTCCAGCAGATGGCGCGATCGGATGATCCACAGGTCGGGCAGGACTGGCTGAACGAGGTGTCCGCGTGGTGGCGTCGCCACGCCTACTACCCGCCAGAGGCCGGTCAGAATGGTGAGCAGGGCAACGTTACGGTGAAGGTGATCGTGCGGCACGACGGCACGGTGGAGTTGGTCCGGCTGGAGGATCAGGCGCGCTCGCCGTGGCTGAACATGGCATCGGTCGCGGTGTTCCGGGGCGCGACGCTGCCGCCGCTGCCAGCCGGCGTGTCGGCCGCGGAGATTCCGCTGCACTTCACCATTCACTACATCATCGTCAACTGACGACGGGCTGACGGGTGTTCGGGGCGACCGAGAGCGTCAGGGATCAATGCCATTCCGAAAGTTCGATCGTCACATTCTCCGGGCCATAAAGAAAAACCAGTTTCCGGGAATGAAAGTCCATGATCTCGTTGCGCGTCTGGTAACCATGAGTTTTCATCGAACTCACCACAGCCTCGATATCGTCAACGGCGAAGCAAATGTGATTCAGACCCACCTTGTTGAGATCGCAAATGTGCGGATCATCGATGACCGCCGGAGTTCGGTAGTGCAGTAGTTGGATTTCAGTTCTGGGCGAGACATCCGTTGCCACCAGAGTGACGTGATCCGCTTCGAGTCCTGACACCCCCATGTAGTCGGCGAACTTTTTTCCGGAAATCACCACGGCAATATCTTCCCGAAATCCCAACAATCCGAAGAACCGCTTTGCATTCGCGAGGTCACGCACGACGATCGTGAGGTGATCGAATCGCCTGATCATATTTCATTCGCCCCTGTCGTTGTCGAGATGCGAACCGTCACCCATCGTCAGGCCAACCGTTCGGGTCGGTGCCGTGAGCGTCAGTGACACCATAGCACAACGGAAGCGACGATCGCAGCACCCACTCCTTCGCGCAAATAATTTCCCGGTCCGGGAATAACCCGGGCGCCGACCAGGTCTCCGACCCATCTGCACTTGTAAGGAGGCTGTGATGTCGAACGAAATCCAAACCCCGCTGACAACATCGGAAGGCGAGGGGGGCCGGCGAGGCATGCTGAAATGCATGCTGTGGGCCGGCACTGGCGTCCTCTGGACGGTCAGCGGTGGCATTCCGCGTTCCGCGCTGTTGGGCGGCGGCGCAATGGCAGCCGGACCGGCAAGCGCGGACCTCACATTCGTTCAGATCAGCGACAGCCATATCGGTTTCAAGAATCCGCCAAACCCGGACACACCCGGCACGCTCCGCGAAGCCATCGAAGAAGTCACCCGTCTCAAGGGTTCCTCTTCCCTGATGATCCACACCGGCGATGTCAGCCATCTGTCACGCGATGACCAGTTCGATACCGCGGACCAGATCATCCGAGGGGCGGGGCTGGAAACCCACTTCGTGCCCGGCGAGCACGATGTGCTGGTGGATGACGGTAAACCCTTCTTTGCACGCTTCACGAAGGGCGCGTCTCAGGGTGGCTGGTACAGCTTCGACCAGCAGGGCGTGCATTTCATCGGCCTGAACAATGTGCAGAACCTGAAGGCCGGCGGGCTTGGCAATCTGGGTACCGAGCAGCTCGAATGGCTCGAACGCGATCTCAAGAACCGCTCGGCCAGCCAGCCGGTCGTCGTGTTTGCTCACGTGCCGTTATGGACCGTGTATCGGGAATGGGGCTGGGGCACCGACGATGGCGCGCAGGCTCTGTCGTACCTAAAGCGCTTCGGCTCGGTCACCGTCTTGAACGGCCATATCCATCAGATCATGCAGAAAATCGAGGGAACCGTGGCGTGCCACACCGCCCGATCCACCGCCTTCCCGCAACCGGCCCCTGGCACCGCCGCATCTCCTGGTCCGATGAATGTGCCTGCGGACCGGCTTCGCTCCATGCTCGGCGTTGCCCGGATCACGCAGACGCACGGGCAGGAGCGGCTGGCCATTATCGACACGCCGCTCGTCGCTTAGAGCGTGATCGCTTGAGGCGACATCGCCAGCAAGCGTGAATCACGCTCTCAAACGAAGAAACTAGAACATGATCGCTTCATCTTGAAGCGATCATGTTCTAAAGCCCGGAGACGGAAGATGACCCAAATTCAGCGCGGCGTCGCGGCGGCGCTTGCTGCCAGCATGCTGTTCGGCGTTGGTATTGCGTATAACCACCGTGCTGCCAGCGCCTCGCCCGAAGCCGCCATCGGCATCGACAATTTCACCTTCAAGCCCGCCACCATCACCGTGTCCGTCGGAACACGAGTCGTATGGACCAATCATGATGACATTCCGCACCAGATCGTCGGAGCCAGTGATCCGCGGATACCGAAATCCCCGCCGCTGGACACCAACGACAAATTTGCCTTCACCTTCGCCAAAGCCGGGACATACAAGTATTTCTGCGGCCTGCATCCGATGATGCAGGGTACCGTCGTGGTGCAATGATCGCGGCCGGAACCCTGGTCGCCAGCGCATTGCCGCTGCGGCAGCATCTGTGGCGGAAGACGGGTCAAAGTGCTAGCCTTGCCTCTGCGCCGAACCGGGAGACGTTCGAGGTGCGAACTGGTCCTGTGACGCCCGATCGATCGGCGGTGCATGATCCGGATCACGCCGCACGCTTTGCCGCGATTGCGTTGCCACACCTCGACGCCGCTTATAACCTGGCGCGATGGCTGGGGCGTGACCCCGGCCTGGCGGACGACATCGTGCAGGACGCGATGCTGCGGGCGATGACCTACTTCGCATCCTTTCGTGGCGAGAACCCGCGCGCCTGGCTGCTGCAGATCGTGCGTAACGCCGCATTCGACATGCTGCGTTCACGACGCGCGAAACAGGAACTGGAAATCCCATTTGAACGGGACCAGGACGGCGATCAAGCGGATTTCGAGCCACCCGACCCTGGCAGCGGACCGGAAATGACGTTGGCGCTGAAGCAGGATTTACAGGAACTGGAACGCGCCGTCGCCGGACTTCCGGCCGAGCTGCGGGAATGTCTTGTGCTCCGCGAACTCGAGGAACTCTCCTATAAGGAGATCGCCCGTATCGTCGGCGCGCCGATCGGTACCGTGATGTCGCGACTCTGGCGCGCGCGCCGCCTGCTGCTGCGACCGCGCGAGGAGGGACCAGCATGACGGATGCGCATTGCCGCGAGATGCGGCTGCTGATCCAGGCGGAACTTGATGGCGAACTGGACACGGCGTCCATTGCCACGCTGGCTGCCCATGTCGCCACATGTCCCGGCTGTGCGAACGAGCGCCGGCAAATGAACGTGTTGTCGTCGTGGCTGCACGACGACCTGACATATTACGCGGCACCTGCCGCTTTGCGGCAGTCGCTGGAAATGCATCTGACGGCAGCGCACCATCGCTCCCCCCGGCATTCGCTGACCTGGCTCGCGCCCGCGCGCGCTGCCGGCAACGCCTGGCGGCAGTGGTTTGGATCGGGGACCGGTGCGCTGGCCGGAGCTGCCGCGATCGCCGCTTCAGTCGCGCTCGTCACCTGGCTTCCGCGCGGCAATACAGTCACGGAGCAGTTGGTTGCGGACCATATCCGCGCCTTGCAACCCGGACACCTGATGGACGTGATCTCGACCGACCAGCACACGGTCAAGCCCTGGTTCGATGGAAAGCTCGACTTCTCACCGCCGGTAAAGGATTTCGTCGCGCAAGGCTTTCCTCTGCTTGGTGGCCGGCTTGATTATCTGGGTGAGGAGCCCGTTGCGGCGCTGGTCTATGGTCGGGCAAAGCACCTGATCGACCTCTATGTGTGGCCGGCCGGGCGGTCAGCCCCGCGGCTGCCGGCCAGCGCCGAGCGGAACGGCTACCACGTGATCCATTGGACGCAGGGGGGCATGTCGCTGACGGCAATCTCGGACGTGGCCGAACCGGCGTTACGGGATTTCGTGAAGCTGTGGAAGGCGGGCGGCGATGCCGACACGGAGGCGCCGAAGTGAGTTGCGGATAGGATGTCGGCGCAAGTTGGAAATGACACCCGGCGGACCACGGAGCGTCAGACAGCGCCAAGCAGAGCCAGGCCTTCTGCCACCGATACGAACTCGCCGCCGCCGGCGAGTTTCTCCGACCCGAACCGCCGCTCGAACAATCGGCGAACCGCAGGCACGAAGGCCGTACCGCCGGTGAGGAACACGCGATCGATCGCCTCCGGTGGTGTCGAGGCTTCCTCCAGTACCTGATCCACCGTGGCGGCGAGTCGCGTGAGGTCGGCCTCGATCCAGGATTCGAATTCCACGCGCGTGATACTGCGTTCCATGGCGAAGCCCTTGTGGCGGAAGTTCAGCACCGTGCTCTCCGCCCGCGACAGTTCCGCCTTGGCAGTTGAAACGGCCTGGTAGAGCGCGTAACCCAGGCCGTCCTCGATCAACGCGATCAGGTTGCGCAAACGCTCCGGGTGCTGCGACGTGCGTGCCACCTCGGCAATGCCGCGCAAAGTGCGCGGCGTGCGCATCAAGGATAGCAGGTGCCAGCGCGCGAACCCGGAATAATATTCCGGCGGCACCGGCAGCGCCTTGCCCATTACCCGGTATGTGTCGCCCTTGCCGAGCAGCGGCGCGATGGCACGGTCGATAATGCGGAAGTCGAACACATCGCCGGCGATGGCGACGCCCGCGTGGCCGAGCGGGACGGCGCCGCACGGTTCGAAGCGCATGACCGAGAAGTCGCTGGTGCCGCCGCCGAAATCGCCGATCAGCGCGGTGGCCGGCTCGGTCAAAGTGCGAGCGAAGCGCATGCCTGCCGCCTCGGGCTCGAGCGCAAGCCGCACGTCGTGCAATCCCGCTTCGGCATAGGCGCCGCGCAGCCTTTCGGCGCCGAGCGCATCGTCTGCGAACTCGCCGGCGAAACGCACTGGGCGGCCAACAATGACGCGCGGTGTGACAGAAAGGTCCGCAAGCAGAGCGCGGAGGAACCAGCCGATTAGGCGCTCCAGCGTGAACCGGTGGCCGAAGATGCGCGTCTCGGTGAAGCTCTTCTGGGCGAGAAAGGTCTTCATCGACATGATCAGCCGGCTTTCCAGCGGATCTTCCAGATAGGCGGTGATCGCCTCTGGTCCTGCCGCGTGGTGGAGGACGGAGCGGCCAGGGCGTGGCTCGGCCCAGAAACACAGCAGCGAACGGAATACATCGAGGCTGGCGTGGCGCTGCGTGGTGACCGAGCCATCGTCGTGCAGCAGGGCCACGACGCTGTTGGTGGTGCCGAAATCGATGCCGACCGCTTTGACCATCCGGCCCTCCGCCCAAAGGGCGCGGTTTCAAGCCGAATTGGGGGCGGGAGGCAAGCGGGAAGGCTTCAACAGGATAACTTATGGCCAGAGCCGGCAATATTGCGGGCACATCCGATTGCCGCATAAGGAATATTATGGAAAGTGAGTATGCCGTCCTAGATCACCCGCCATTCGTCCCGACCGCCGCCAGTTCCAGTATCTCGCGCAGCTTCGCCGCCAGCCCGACATAGGTGAACGGCTTCGGCAACAACGCCACGTCGGGATCCAGCCGACCGTGGTGCACGATGGCATTGCGCGCATAGCCGGTGGTGAACAGCACAAGCAGCTCAGGGTGCCGTCGGCGCGCTTCATCTGCAAGCTGGCGTCCGTTCATCCCGCCGGGCAGCCCCACATCGGTAAACAGCAACCGTGTCTCCGGGTGGCGTTCCAACATCGCCAGCGCGTCCGCGCCGTCGGCCGCTTCCACCACGCGGTAGCCCAGCTCACGCAACGCTGCGACGGTGTGTGCCCGGACATCCGCCTCATCCTCAACGACCAGGATCGCTTCCTCGTGTCCTGCCACCACCGCCGGCTGACGTGGCTGGCTGCGCTCCGGCTCGGCGCCGTGTCGGCGCGGCAGATAAAGCTTTACCGTCGCGCCCTGGCCCGGCTCGCTGTAGATTTTTACGTGCCCGCCCGATTGCTTGGCGAAACCATAGACCTGTGACAGTCCCAGGCCGGTCCCCTGGCCGACTTCCTTGGTGGTGAAGAACGGGTCGAATGCCCGCACGATCACATCGCTGCTCATGCCCGTGCCGGTGTCGCTGACCGCCAGCATCACGTACTGTCCGGCCTCCACCTGCTCCTGCACAGCATAAGCGTCGTCGAGGAACACATTGGCGGCCTCGATGGTCAGCTTGCCACCGTTCGGCATCGCATCACGCGCATTCACCGCCAGGTTGAGCAGCGCATTCTCAAGCTGGTGGAAATCCGCGTGCACCGGCCACAGGCCGCCAGCCTGGACGCTTTCCAGCACGATCGTCTCGCCCAGCGTGCGCCGCAATAGTTCCGACATGCCGGAAATCAGCGCGCGTTGGCATCCAGCGTGGACGGCTGCAGCGGCTGGCGGCGAGCAAAGGCCAGCAGCCGGTGTGTCAGCACAGCCGCGCGCTGAGCCCCCTTCAGCGCGTTCTGCGCCAGCCGGAGCACGTCAGCGGAAGCCGCCTCACCGCCAGACACACGACGTTGCAGCGATTCCAGATTGCCCATCACGATCTGCAGCAGGTTGCTGAAATCGTGCGCCACGCCGCCGGTAAGCTGCCCGATCGCTTCCATCTTATGTGCTTGCCGCAGCGCTTCCTCTGCCTCCATCCGTTCTGAGATCTCGGCCGTCACTCGACTTTCCAGCGTGTCATTGAGCTGGCGCAGCGCAAGCTCCGCGCGCTTTTCGCTATCCACGTCGACAGCCACAGAAATCGCCGAGACCACCGTACCTGAGGCGTCGTGCACCGGAATTGCGCTCACGCGCAACCATCGCTGCACGCCATCGCCGACCAGGCAGGTCATCTCGTGGTTCTGCACCACCTCGCCGGCCAGGGCACGGGCGACCGGGTGTTCCTCGGCGTCGTAAAGTCGGCCATCCGGATGTTGCGCACGAAACCGAACGAAATCCGCGACGCTCTCGATCGATTGCGGCGGATGACCAAGGATCCGAGCCATGGCCGGATTGCCGAGCAGCATGCGTCCGGCCGCATCGACCATGGTGATCGAGAAGGGCAGGTTCTCCACCACCGCCTCGAACCGCCGGCGCATCATCTCCGCCTCGGCGCGCAGCACGCGCTCCTGTTGGGCTGCCGCCCCCCGGGTCTTCGCCAGGCCGAGATTGGTATCCACCCTTGCAACCAGCTCGCGGGCACTGAACGGCTTGGTCAGATAGTCGTCTGCTCCCGCTTCCAGGCCTTCGACACAGGCTTCCTCGCCGACCCGGGCGGAGAGCAGTATCACTGGGATCTCGCGCAGCTCGGGGTCGGCGCGCAGCGCGCGCAGCAGGCCGAACCCGTCGAGCCGCGGCATCATGACGTCGGTCAGCACCAGGTCGGGTGGCTGGCGCCGCACCGCCTCCAGCGCCGCGCACCCGTCGGCGACTGCCTGCACCGCATATCGGGGCGCCAGCAGCCGTTGCACGTAATGGCGCATATCGGCGTTGTCGTCGGCCAGCAGCACACGCGAGCGCTCCCCCCCGGGGAGCGGCACGAGACGGGGTTCCAACAGCTCGCGCTGGATGGCCGGTTCGTCGGCGGTCCCGCGCAGCCAGCGCATCGCCTCTTCCACGAAGGCGTCCGCGCGCAGGCCGCTGGAGAGCTGGTGCCGTGGTGCCTGAATACGGTCGTGTGGCAGATGGTCCCGCCCGGAGGGGATATTGACGCGGAAGCGCGTCCCCTGCCCCACCGTGCTCTCGGCCTCAACGGTGCCGTCGTGCAGCCGCGCCAGCTCCTGCACCAGGGCAAGGCCGATACCGGTCCCTTCATGCGTTCGTCCGCGCTGCCCCTCGATCCGGTGAAACCGTTCGAAGACGCGCGGCAGCTCGGTGTCCGGGATGCCGACGCCGGTGTCTTCCACGGTCAGTGCGATGGTTCCGTCATCAACCGCCCGCAGCCGCACGGTGACGTCGCCGTCAAGCGTGTATTTGAATGCGTTCGACAACAGGTTGAGAACGATCTTTTCCCACATGTCCCGATCGACATAAGCCTCGACGGAAAGCGGCGGGCAATCGACCGTGAAGCGCAGCCCGGCGCGATCCATCGCCGACTGGAAGCTGCTGGCCAGCTCGGCGGTGAAGGCGGCCAGATCGACCGGATCATAGGCTGCCTGGATGCGACCGGCCTCGATGCGGGAAAAATCCAACAGGGTGTTGACCAGCTTGAGCAGCCGCAGGCCATTATGGTGCATCAGCTCCAGCTCGCTGCGTTCCGCCACCACCGTGTCGCGCGTCGCGCTTTGCACCAGCAGGTTTTCCAGCGGACCCAGCATCGGCGTCAGCGGCGTGCGGAATTCGTGGCTGGCATTGGAAAAGAACGCGGTCTTGGCGCGATCGATCTCGGCGAGCGCCTCCGCGCGCCGGCGCTCCTGCTCATAGGCCTGTGCGTTGGCGAGCACGGCGGCAATCGTTCCGGCCACCAGGCTCAGGAAGCCACGGTAGCTATCCTCGTAGCGGCGGTACGGATTGAGCCCGACCACCAGCAGGCCGGCACATCCACTCTGTCCTTGCGCCGCGATCGGCAGCACGATCGCCGATGACGGCGGCCGATCCCAGGCGCCCCTCGGCAGCGGTTCGAGCCGCGCGTCCAGATCGCTGATGAATTCCGCTACGCCGGTCTGCAACACCGGTTCCATAGGCCATAGCGAAACATCGCACAGGCGCTCCGTATCCCAGCTCGGGCTGAGTTCCCGCGCTGGCCGCGAAAGCCGGGTTCCGGTGTTCGGCGTCGGTCAGGTTCAGCAGGGCGAATGGCAGATCGCGCGACGCATTCTGCAGGGCGGCGGCCGCTAGCCGGCAGGCTTCCGCCGCCGTGCGCGCCTCCGCGCTCCTCGCTGTCAGATCCCGCAGCAGCGCCACCTGACGCTCGCCGATGATGCGCTGCGTGTCATCGGTATTCGCACACAGGATGCCGCCGATTCCGCCATCGTCGCCGGACACCGGGCTGTAGGAGAAGGTGTAGTAGGTCTCCTCCGGATAGCCGTGCCGCTCCATGATCAGCAGCAGGGCCTCGTCGTAGGTGCCTTCGTTGCCGCTGAGCGCCTGCGCCGCGCGCGGTCCGACCTGGTTCCAGATCTCTCGCCACACGACGGAGGCTGGCTGGCCAAGCGCCTGCGGGTGCTTGCCGCCGAGGATCGCCCGGTACGGATCGTTGTACAGGTTGATCAGCCGTTCGCCCAACCAGACGAACATCGGCTGGCGCGACGTGAGGATGACGCGGACCAGCGTGGTAAGGCTGCGCGGCCAGGATGCTGCCGGGCCGAGGCGGGGTGCGGCTCCAATCGGTGGCACGCATCAACGCACCCAGCTCGCCACCGCCGGCAAGGAAATCGGGACTCCCGGTCTGTTTCCTCACGGCAACCTTTGTCGAGGCCAAGCTGTGTGCGTGATAGCGCGGTCGGGCTGCAACCGCGAGAGGGCGCGTTCAGCCGGGCGGTTGCAGAACCAGACCATCCTGGCCGGGCTCCACTCCTGCCGGCAGCCGCTCCTGCAGCCAGGCCCAGTCCATGTCGGTGCCGAGATGCGTCAGCACGGTGCGTCGCGCCCCGACCCGCTCGGCCCATGACAACACCCGATCGAGATGCGCGTGAGTGGGATGCGGCGTGAGGCCGAAACAGCCCACCACCCAGGTATCCACGCCGGCCAGCGCCTCGAAGGCGGCGTCGTCCAGCCGGACCGCGTCGGTGGAATAGCCGAACCAGCCGATCCGCAGCCCGAGCGTCTGACTGAAGCCATGATCCTGTGCGAACAGCCTGACTCGCATCCCCGCCGCCGTGATCTCCTGTCCCGGCGCAACGGGACGCGCATCCAGCACCGGGCGGAAGAATCCCGGCGGCTTCCAGGGCCGGAACGCGTAGCCGAAACGGGTATCGATCTCCTGCAGGGTCGCGTCCGTAGCGAACGCCTCCAGCGGGCGATCAGCGATGCGATTGAGAATGCGGACATCATCCAGCCCGGTGATGTGATCCGCGTGGGAGTGCGTGTACAGGATCGCATCGATGCGCGGAATCCGGCATGCCAGGAGCTGGGCGCGCATTTCGGGCGACGTATCGACGAGCAACCGGGCCCCCTGCCCGCTTTCCACGACGATGCTGCTGCGCGTGCGGCGGTTGCGCGGTTCGGCTGGGTCGCACCGGCCCCAGTCGCCGCGTACCGTCGGACCCGCCCAGCATCGGCACGCCGGCGGACCCGCCACATCCCAGCAGAATGACGCGCGGCTGGCGCGCTGGTGCCGGGTCCGTTTCGTGTGGCGGCAATCAATCCGCCTTCCGGAACAGGCGCAGGAAATTGGCGGTGGTCAGTTCGGCGACATCGCGCGGAGTGATACCGCGGAGCTGGGCGAGCACGGCGGCGGTATGGGCGACATAGGCCGGCTCGTTGCGCTTGCCGCGGACCGGCACTGGGGCGAGGTAAGGGGCATCAGTCTCCACCAGCAGACGGTCAGCCGGAAGATCGGCGGCGATCTGCCTGAGTTCATTGGATTTCGGAAAGGTGAGGATGCCGGAGAGGCTGACATACCCGCCAAGTTTTATTGCAAATTCGGCCAGTTGTCGAGATGAGCTGAAGCAGTGCATCAGGAAATCGAACTGTCCGCCGTTATCCCGTTCTTCCTGCAATATTTTAGCGATGTCTGCGTCGGCGTCGCGGGCGTGGATCGCCAGCGGCAGGCCAGCCAGCCGGGCCGCCCGGATATGGGCGCGGAAATTGTCCTGCTGTACGTCGCGCGGCGCGCGGTCGTAGAAATAGTCCAGCCCGGACTCGCCGATGCCGACGATCTTCGGGTGTTCGGTTAAGGCGGCCAGGGTGGCCGGATCGGGAATTTCCGCTTCGGCGGCGTGGTGCGGATGCACGCCGACCGTGCCCCAGACGTTAGGGTAGGTTTCCACCAGCTTCAGCACCTTGGCGGCCTGTTCCATCGTGGTGCCGATGGTGACCATCTCGCCCACATCCGCCGCCGCCGCGCGTGCCAGCACCGCGGGGAGTTCCGCGTCCGTATAGTAATCGAGGTGGCAGTGCGAATCGATCAGCACGGCCGGCAACGCGCCTCGCGGCGCCGCTGGGCAGTGCTGTTATCACGCAATTTCAACGAGCTATGCTGCATTGTCCACGTGACGTGGGAATATGCCCTCCGGTGTGGGCAGCCTGGTGCCATCCGGCAGTGGCGAAGCCAGCGCGGTTAGCATGCGGGCGTCGGGGGGCACGCCAAGCTGGTCCAACATGCGGGCCATGGATCCGGGCATGAACGGCTGTAGCACCGTCGCGATGACCCGCAGCACGTCGGTCAGGACGCGGAGCACGGTGCCCATGCGTACCAGGTCGGTACGGCGGAGCGCCCAGGGTGCCTGCCGATCGATGTAGCCGTTGCTTGCCCGCACTAGCTTCCAGACCTCCTCCAGTGCTTCGTGAAACACCTGCTCCTCCAGGCGCTGGCGCACGAGGTCAGGCACGGCGCGCGCAGCTTCCAGCAGTTCCGTGTCGTCGGAACCGATGTCCCCCCTGCCCGGCAGCCGCCCATCGCAGTTGCGGCTCACCAGCGTCAGCGTGCGCTGGGCGAGATTGCCGAGGTCGTTCGCCAGGTCGACATTGATGCGCGTGATCATCGCCTGATGGCTGATCGTGCCGTCGGCACCGAACGGCTTCTCGCGCATGAGGAAATAGCGCACCTGGTCCAGTCCATAGATACCCACCAGTTCGCGCGCTTCGATGACGTTGCCGAGCGACTTGCTCATTTTCTCCCCGGCGACCGTCCACCAGCCACTGGAGGAGATGCGCTTCGGCAGCGGCAGCCCGGCCGCCATCAGGAAGGCCGGCCAATAGACCGCATGGAAGCGGATGATGTCCTTGCCGACCATGTGCACGTCGGCGGGCCAGTAGCGGCCATCGCGGCGCCGCCTCGTCCGGGAAGCCGCAGGCGGTGACGTAGTTGTTCAGCGCATCCAGCCAGACATACATGACATGGTCCGGGGCGCCGGGGACCGGAATGCCCCATTTGAAGCTGGTGCGACTGATCGACAGATCGCGCAGGCCGCCACGCACGAAGCTGGTCACCTCGTTGCGGCGGCTGGTCGGCAGGATGAAGTCCGGCTGCTCCTCGTACAGTCTGAGAAGCGGCTGCTGCCACTCACTGAGTTTGAAGAAAAAGGACGGCTCGCGCACCCACGCCACCGGCGCACCCGAGGGTGCCAGTTTCGTCCCATCCGCCAGGGTGGTCAGCTCCGCCTCGTCGTAGAAGGCTTCGTCGCGCACCGCGTACCAGCCCTCGTAATGGCCCAGGTAAATCTGCCCCGCCGCCTCCAGCCGTTTCCACAGCTCGGCGCAGGAGACTTTGTGCCGGTCCTCGGTGGTGCGGATGAAGTCGTCGAACGAGGCGCCCATTTTCAGCGCCACGTCACGAAAATCCGCCGACACCTTGTCCGTGAAGGATTGCGGATCGAGCCCGGCATCCGCGGCGGCGCGTTCGACCTTCTGCCCGTGCTCGTCCGTGCCGGTGAGGAAGAACACGTCGTAGCCGTCCAGCCGCTTGAACCGCGCCATCACGTCGGTGGCGATCGTTGTGTAAGCGTGGCCGATATGCGGCGGCCCGTTCACGTAATAGATCGGCGTCGTGATGTAATAACGCTGGGTCATGACAATGCCTGCACGGGTTCGGTCAACATGGCGAGCGCGGCGATGATCGCGTGACGCCTGTCCAGCGCGAACCGTTCGGTCTCGTCCTGCAGCCGCGTCAGCGCGTGCCACACGTCGCTCCAGGCATCAAGGGGACGCAGCGCGGCGATGCGTGCCTGCTCGGGGTCGGCACGCCCGCGCGCCGCGGCGCGCACGGCGTCGGCCAGCGCGGCGCGCAGCAGGTCCAGAAAGGTGGAGAAGGCGGCGGCGTCCCGCCCGAGCTTGTCGGCGACACCATGCGCCTGGGCTGGCGACAGGTCCGGCAGGGCGTTCAGGGTTTCGTCGACCAATGCGGACAGCGCGATGCCTTCTGCCTCGGCCAGCAGCAAGGCGCGGCCGGGCGAGCCATCGGCCAGGGTGGCCAGTCGCGCGCGTTCGTCCTCGCTGATATCGGGAAGGTAGGTGGCCAGCAGCGCGGTCATCGCGGCGTCCGGCAGTGACGACAGGCGCAGCCGACGGCAGCGGCTGCGGATCGTGGTCGGCAGCCGACCGGGTGAGGCGCAGACCAGCAGCAGCACGGCGCGCGCCGGCGGTTCTTCCAGGATTTTCAGCAGCCCATTGGCGGCGTTGCGGTTCAGCTCATCGGCGCGATCGACCACCACCACGCGCCAGCCCCCCTCGGCGGGGGTCAGTCGCAGGAACTCGGCGGCATCACGCACCTCGTCGATACCGATCTCGCTGCGCAGCTTTTTGGTCTGCGGATTGATGGCGCGTTCGATGGTGCGCAGATCGGCGTGCGCGCCGGCCGCCACGCGGCGGAACACCGGATGCGACGCGTCGAGCGCCAGGCTGGCCGCCGGTCCGCCGGCCAGCAGCCGGCGGGCGAAGCGATAGGCGAGCGTGGCTTTGCCGATTCCCTCCGGGCCGGTGATCAGCCAGGCGTGGTGCATGCGTCCGGACCGCAACGCGTCGAGCAGCGTGGCCTCGGCACCGTCATGGCCGAGCAGGATCGGATTGGCGCGGGGTTCCGGGGGTGCCATCAGAGCCAGTTGTCGGACAATCGGGCGAAGCAAGAAAGGCCCCGGAACTCCGCCCCGAACCCCGCCAGGGGCTCTGCCCCTGGACCCCGGCAAAGGCTGTGCCTTTGCAATCCATCCGTTTGGGTTGGGTGCCTACTCCGCTGTTACCAGCAGCGAGGTGGGCACCCACCCCCACATCCAACCCAAGTAGCGGGTTCCAAGGGCGAGCCCTTGGCGGGAGCCCAGAGGGCAGCGCCCTCTGGCGGGGTGCGGGGCGGAGCCCTGCGCGCTTGCGGCTGGCGCGGCCGCATGCGCAGATGCGGCGTGCCTGCAACCAACCGCCATGAGCTGACCGTGCTGCACGGCGTCCGTGTTGCGATGCGGGACGGTGTAGAATTGAATCTGCGCATCACCCGCCCCGCTTGCGATGGCAAGTTCCCCGCGGTGATGGAGGACAATCCGTATCGCCGGCTGGGGCCAAGCGTAGGAGGACTATCCGCCAGCGGTGCGCTACCTGGCGCAGCACGGCTATGTAGTAGTGCAATACGACGTGCGCGGCACCGGCAATTCGTCCGGCTTTTCCACCGACATCTACTCCGACGAGGAACGCCAGGACGGCTACGACATGATCGAGTGGATTGCCGCCCAGTCCTGGTGCACCGGCGCGGTCGGCATGATCGGCAAGTCGTACGGCGCGGTGGTGCAGTGGCAGGTCGCGGCGCAGAACCCGCCGCACCTGAAGGCGCTTATTGTCCGGTCAGCCAACAACGACGTCTATAGCGAGTTCACCAATCCGGGCGGGGCGCTCCGGCCTTGGATGTACGAGTACTACGCCCCGCTGATGAACGCCTATAATTTCGCCCCGCCATTCGCTGAAATAACCGGCGACCGCTGGGCATCGATCTGGGCCGAGCGGCTGGAAAGCAGCGTGCCCTGGAGTCTTGGTTACATCCGCAACACCTTGCAGAGCGAGTACTGGCGGCGACGCAGCCTGGCGCCCGGCTTCGATCGCGTCCGCTGCCCGGTGTATCTGATCGAGGGCTGGCCCGACTGGTACGCCAGCGC
This sequence comes from uncultured Pseudomonadota bacterium, assembly GCA_963810715.1. Taxonomy (GTDB): domain Bacteria; phylum Pseudomonadota; class Alphaproteobacteria; order Acetobacterales; family Acetobacteraceae; genus DATDIC01. Next base: position 28,131 of record CAWEOZ010000019.1, read on the forward strand.
CGAGCTGAGGGCGTTCCAGTCCCTGCAAGTGCCGAAGAAGGTGCTGATCGGACCTTGGGGCCACTACTATCCCGAGGAACCGGACGCCCTCCCCGGTCCGCGCATCGACACGCGCCCCGAATATCTGCGCTGGTTCGATCATTGGCTGAAGGGAATCGATACCGGCATCATGGATGAGCCGCCGGTGACGGTGTTCGTGCGCCGCTGGCAGGCACCCGCGCTGCTGACGCTGGAAGATGCCGGGGAATGGCGGAACGAGGCATGCTGGCCGCCGCCGGACGTGCAGCCCACCGGCTTCCATCTGCATGCGCGGCGGCGCCCTGTCCACCGAACCGCCGGCCATTTCGGGCACCGACAGTTATGACTACCGCGCCTCCTGCGGACTGACGACGGGCCGGCGCGGGCTGGGCAGCACGACGCCATTCGCGATGGCGATCGATCAGCGCCTCGACGACGCGTATTCCGTGCTTTACACCACCGGCCCGCTGACCGCCCCGATGATGCTGCTGGGCGCCCCGGAGGCGGTGCTGCATGTCTCGTCCTCCGCCGAGACCGCCTATTTTCATGTGCGACTATGCGACGTGTCGTCGGACGGCGGGTCGGCGCTGATCGCGGATGGCGGGCTGCTTGCGTCACACCGGGAGTCTCACGAGCTGCCGCAGCCGATCACGCCCGGGGAGATCTATGAGCTGCGCATTCCCTTGCGGCACACCGCGTATGAACTGGCGCCCGGCCATAGGCTGCGAGTTGCGATCAGCAGTGCGGAGTTTCAGAATGCCTGGCCTACGCCGTTCAGCGCCCGCAACAGCAGTCCATTGCGGTCCGGCGAATGCTTCGCTGATGCTGCTGCCGGCAGCGTCGGCGGCCCGCCAGGCTCGGCGCGCCCCGTCCCATCCCCCGCCGGCGATACCGGCGCTGACGCCGCCGGTGTACGCACTGACGCTGGATCTGGTGAACGACGCGGTGACCTGCCGGCTGGAGAGCGGTGCGAACCGGTCCGCCTACACGGTGTCCAATCGGACCCCAGCCCGGGCGGTGATCGAATCTGTCCTATAGCTACATGGCGCCACACCCCACGCTGAACATCCGCGTGGAGGCAACCTGCCAGACCGCGAGCGACACAACGAGCTACACGCACGCCGCGCAGGTGGAGATCACGGTCAATGGCGGGCGGCATTTCCAGCGGAGTTGGATGGAGACTGTGCCGCGCCACTGGTCGTGACGGGGGAAATCAGTCTTCCTCGGCGAATTGCGGAGCGCCCTCTGGTATGATGACGCCCGGCAGCTTGCGCGAAACCCACACATGGATTGCCGTGGTGAGGTCCGGCGGCTGATCCAGCGATCCGCCCTTGATGCTGAGCGTGTCCGAAGGACGACCCTCCGCTTCGTGCCACAGCCGCGAGCCGCAGGTCGGGCAGAAATGGCACCGCAGCCGATGGCCGCTGTCGGTGTCGCGCACCCAGCTCGCCGGGACGCCTCGGGTCAGGCGAAACGCCGCGCGGGGCACGATGGCGGAGATGCCGAACGCCGATGCCGACTGGCGGCGACATTCCCGACAGTGGCAGACATAGAGGCTGAGAGGCGCGCCGTCGCAGGCGTAACGCACGGCGCCGCACTGGCATCCGCCGGTCAGGCGTGGTTGCATGAGGTGGGGTTTACGTCGTTGGGCGGGCGCGCGCCATGTGGCTGCGTCGGCGAGGGAGCGTCACGATGAGCGGGCCCGGGTGGCATTCATTGACAAGATTGCCGCGCCCGTCGCCAACAAGATGTTCGAATGCGGCATGTTTCCCTGAGTCGCACGGCTCACGGCGCTCCGGCGTGAGAAAGGAGATCATCAGTGGGCACTAACCACCTAACCCTTGTGTTTCCGATGAAGTCGTCCACCGATGCCAAGGCGGCTGCTGAAATGTTGCCTTCGATGATGCCCGATTTCTTCCAGGCACTGGACGCTATCGGGACGGTGCATTACTCCCGCTTCACCCTGTTGAACGATAAGACCTTGCTCTATCTTGCCGACTTTGACGGTGAGTTTTCCGAGTTGATGCGGGCTCTGGCCGTCCGTGGAGGACCGACCTTCGACCGCATCTTCCAGCACGTGGTGGACCCTCCACCGGCACCTGTCGCCGGCAATGTGGAAGCGTTCGTCGAGTGGACCGCCAGCAAATTACTAAATCCTTTGCTGGTGTACAGCGCCTATGCGGGAGTCACTGCGCGGGAAATCAAGGCGCTAGCGGCCGCCGCCGGCGTGGAGGGCGGGGGCGAGGTACAGCCATTCCTCGTAGTTCTGCCGGCGAAGTCGCGCCTCGCATATATTGAGATGCAACTGCTGCTAAGGACGTTGAACCGCAAGGCGCAGAGAGACCTGGAGAAGGTCGGCACGCCACACATGGCCCAGTTCATCCCCCTCGGGGACAACGAGATTGGTTTCTTTACCGCTTATGACGGCGCATTTGACACATATATAGCGGATTTTACCAAGAACATCGGTGAGGTTTTCGACGTTATTTTTAAGTTCACCAAGGGTGCGCCGCCCTCACCGTGCCGAAAATTCCTCCAGGAATTCATCGACTTCGCGGCGGGAGCGAACCGCACACCGATCGGCTTCTACCAAGCCTATCCGGGATTAAGCAACCAGGACATCCATGCGCTTCTCGCCGACGCGAAGGCAGAAGCCTCTCCGGCGGGATAGCCGAGGGAAAAGCAATGAGCGAGCACAAGACGGCTCACGTTGGGGAAGGACTTCTCGGCCGCCTGTTCAGGCACGGCGATCAGGCCGGGCCCACCTCCAAACAGCCGGCGCAAAGCCCGCTCAACCTCCGCGATATTCAGGGTCTTATCCTCCGCGGCTACCGCATGCCGATGGTGCGGCATTTCCTGCTGAAGGTGAGCAATCCCTCGGCGGCACGTCGAATGCTGGGACGGCTGGTCAGCGGCGACGAATCCAACGCACCACAAATCACCACCGCCGAGAACTGGCACGTCGGATTCTCAGCCTGGCCCGGGAGACAATCCCGCGGAAGCTTCGCGCAGCAAGCCTGACTATTGCCTGAACGTCGCCATCACGTGGCAGGGACTTGTCGCGCTTGACGTGAAGGATCGTGTTCCGGATCTTTCTTTCAAATCGTTCGGGCCATTTATCGCCGGGGCCGCTGCGCGCGCGGAACTGGTCGGTGATACCGGGCCAAGTGCGCCACAGAATTGGATCGGAGGCTTCCGAAGCGGCGATGGTCATGTCCTGGTCACGCTTCATGCCCTGAGCCTAGAGGCGATGGCGACGTATAGCGACAGGCTGTCAGCGCTGTTTGTCGCGGATGAGGCGTTCCGCGAACTCTGGCGCGGCGACGGCGCGGCACTCGTGGAAATGCACGACGGTCACCTGGTCCCCACGACCAAGGTGCATTTCGGCTACACTGACGGGATCAGCATGACAACTATCCGCGGTGGCCCGGAGCGTTACAAGCGCGATCATCAGGAACCGTGCGAACCGTGGCTATTCGTTCTGCTTGAGAACGCCGAAAACTACTTTGTCCCGGAACCGCATGAGCTGGGGTTGAACGGCAGCTTCGCTGTCTTCAAGATGATCGAGACCGATGTCGTCGGGTTCGAAAATTTCCTGCAGTCGAACAAGGACCGGATCGACCCCGAGCTGCTGGCCGCGAAAATGTGTGGGCGCTGGCGGAACGGAGTTCCGCTGGCGCTTTCGCCTGATACCGATGCGCCGCCCGGCGGTATGTCACCGGAGCAGTTGAATGATTTCGAGTATGTGAATGCTGACGGGACAGGCGATCTGAAGGGCCTGCGTTGTCCGGTGGGATCGCATATTCGCCGGGTCAATCCGCGCGGGCAGCCGGTGGCGGGCCAGGGCGTTCCGGGCGGCAGCAACAACACCCACCGCCTGATTGGCGGGGCATGCCCTATGGCCCCGTCTACGATCCGACTTAACCGTACGACGGGCTTGAGCGGGGGCTGCTTGGCTATTTCATCAACGCCAATATCGAGAACCAATATGAATTCTTGCTCAGCCAATGGGTCAATGACAGTGAATTCGCCGGAGCGGTCCGGCTGCATCCCAAATCGAAGGACCCGATGATTGGAACCCAGAACCCCGTCGACAGCATTTTTGTGATCCCTCAGGCGAACGGCGCCCCTCCGATCAAGGTGACAGGGATTTCGACGTTTGTTGTGACAAAAGCGGCGGCTTACTGCTTTCTGCCGAGCATCACCGCTATCAGGTTCATCGCTCAGCTGGGATGAAGCGCATGTTGGGAGACTTCGCATGTTGTTTCTGACCAAGCGATTCGGGGTGACCAGCAGCGACGCCGAACGGGATCTCACCACAGAAGCGGCCCATATCGAAGAGATCGTGCAAAGCGTTCTGCTGATGCAGGCGAATGCTGCGGTCAGGCAGCAATGTCCGCTCGCGCGTGGAACTCACGCGAAGGGCATCTGCGCCCGAGCCCGGTTCGAGGTGTTCGACCTCCGCAATGGCCGTGATGCCCCGCTGGCGGGACGGCTCGCCAGGGGTATCTTCGCGAAACCGGGCAACTATCCCGCTACGGTCCGATTTGCCAATTCGGACCCGCAGGTGAATTCCGACTTCAAGGCAGATGTCCGCTCGCTGTCGATTTCCGTCGACCTTACCTGCGACGGAACGAAAAAGTCATCGGTCGGTGTTCAACGGCAGGATTTCTCGCTGCAAAACGCGACGACACTTCCTCTGAATGACGCCCGGGCTTTCGTGGCAACCATGCGGGTTCTGACCGCGTCGAGCCCCGTCAAAAGCCTGTGGTCGCTTCCGATACAGGATAAACTACGTGTGGTGCGAACTCTCACACTGGCACGGTCGCAGGCGCGCCAGCCAGTCAGGCCCTATCAGCAACTTCGCTATTGGAGCACCGTCCCCTTCCGCCACGGCCCAGAGGACGTGGTGAAGCAGTCGGCGATACCGTCTCCAGACAATCCGTCGCATCCATTGCAGAGAGGGAGCCCCAACGCGTTAACGGATGAGTTGGTCCGTCATCTTGGAGACGATAGCACGCCGAGCGGCTTCGATTTCGGTCTCCAGTTTCTGGATACGGGCAGAATGACTTACTGGGGCAAACGACAGGACGCGAACTTCTGGATCGAGAATGCTAGTGTCGAATGGCCAGAAGCACAGTCGTCCTTCCACATGGTTGGGCGACTGACCCTTATGCCCAGGTCACAATTTCCCCCGGATGCCGGCGAGGCGGCCTATTTCGATGTCACGCGGAACGCGGCACCTGACAGTGCGCCCATCGGGAGCATCAATCGCGCGCGCTGGCCAGCAGAGGCCGCTAGCCGAAGGGCACGCCTGCACGCCGATCCTGAGAGCCTGACCCAACAAAGCTTGTCGCGGCGCGTAGCTGAATGACTGACACCCCCTCCCCCCGGGCTTACCCATTCTTGACAGTTCTGACACCCGCCTGTAGCAAGCGCCCGCCCGGAGCGAACATGAACGAGGATAAGGGCAGGCAGCCATCCTTCGAGGAGCGGTTGCGGACTGCCCGTGAACGGCAGGGGCTCGAGCCCAGAACGCCGGCGGCGGGTGAGCAGCCCGGCCAGGAGCCCTCCGCGCTTGGGATCGGGTTCCGTGTCGCGGTCGAGCTGGTCTCGGCCCTGGTGGTGGCCTGTGCCATCGGCTGGGGCTTGGACCGGCTGCTCGGTACCCGGCCGATCTTCCTCATCCTGTTCGTCCCGCTGGGGGGCGCGGCCGGGATTCTCAACGTCTGGCGTGTGTTCGCGCCGCGACCGGAGAAGCCCGGCAGGACGAAACCGGACGGCCGCCTGCCCTAACCACACCGGGCGGCTGTCGGGAGTGGGTGAAGCAAGGGGACGAGGACGTGGCGGCATCGGGCAGCATCGACGCATTGAGCCAGTTCCAGCTCCACCCGGTGCTCGGCAACATCGGCCGCACGCTGCATATCGCCCAGTCCAACGTCATGATGCTCGTTGCGATGGTGCTGACGCTGCTGCTGCTGTGTGCGGGCATGCGTCCGCGCGCCCTGGTGCCGGGGCGGCTGCAATCGGCCGCCGAGATGATTTACGAGTTCACCTACAATATGTGCGTGGAGACGATCGGACCGGAGGGACGGCGCTTCTTTCCGTTCATCTTCACGTTGTTTCTGTTCATCCTGATCGGCAATCTGGTCGGGGTGTTCCCGTATTTTTTCACCTTCACCAGCCATATCACCGTCACGCTGGCGTTGACGCTGGTCGTGGTCATCATGGTCACGCTGGTCGGCCTGTGGATCCATAAGCTGCACTTCTTCAGCTATTTCGTGCCGCAGGGCGTGCCGAAGGCGCTGCTGCCGCTGCTGGTGCCGATCGAGGTGCTGTCATATCTCTCGCGCATCATCTCCCTTTCCGTGCGGCTGTTCGCCAACATGATGGCCGGCCACGTGATGCTGGAGGTGTTCGGCGCATTCGTCATCATGCTTGGCGGCCTTGGCCTGCTGTGGATCGTGCCGGCCGGTCTCGCGCTGGCTGTGAATGTCGCGCTGATCGGCTTCGAGATTCTGGTCGCCGTGCTGCAGGCTTACGTGTTCGCGGTGCTGAGCTGCATCTACCTGCACGACGCGGTGCATCTGCACTGACCCATCAACTCACCTCGAAATACCGGGACCTGCCCGGCTCGATCGAAACCACGGAAGGAATTGGACATGGATCTTGCTTCAGCCAAGCAGCTTGGTGCGGGTCTTGCTGTCATTGCGCTGGCCGGCGTCGGCGTCGGTATCGGCCATATCTTTGCTGCGCTGGTGAACAGCGTCGCCCGCAATCCCGCCTCGCGCGACCGGGTGTTCGGCCTGGCGATCCTGGGCTTCGCGCTGACCGAGGCGGTGGCGCTCTATGCTCTGGTGATCGCGTTCATCATCCTGTTCGTCTGACCGGGTTATCCCGATGATCCGCCGCGCGACGCTGCTGATTTCGCTCGGCGTGCTTGGCACGCCGGCCGCGGCAATGGCCGAAGGCATGCCGCAGCTCGATTTCGCCAACCCGCTCACGCTGGATCAGGTCGGGTGGGGCGCGGTGATCTTCATCGTGTTCTTCCTGCTGGCGTGGCTCTGGGCCCTGCCGCAGGTAAGCGGGGTCCTGGAGCGTCGCGCTGCGACAATCGCGGCCGACCTGGATACGGCGCGTCGCGTGAAGGCAGAGGCCGACAAGGCTGCTGCGGACATGGCGCAAGCCACGGCCCGCGCGCGCGCCGAGGCGCAGGCCGCGATCAACGCCGCGCTGGACCAGGCGAAGCAGCGGGCCGCGGTGCAGACCGCGGAGCTGAACGCGCGGCTGGAGACGCAGCTACATGAGGCCGAGCAGCGGATCGACGCCGCCAGGCAGGGCGCCATGCGGGCGCTGCGGCAGGTTGCGACCGACACCGCGGAGACCGTGGTCCATCGGCTGACCGGCATGGCGCCGGATCGCCAGCGGCTGGATAGCGCGGTCGGCGCGGCGCTGACGGCACGCGGGCAGAGCTAGCGGAGGCGGCTCGGATGGAAACCGGCTTCTTTGGCGAGTCGCGCACCTGGGTGGCGATCGCGTTCTTTCTGTTCTTCATCATCTTCGGCAAAAAGCTGTGGGGTGCGCTTGCTGGGATGCTCGACAATCGCGCCGCGCAGATCCGCCGCGAACTGGAGGAAGCCGCTCGCTTGCGCGAAGAGGCCGAGGCGATGCATCGCGAGGCGCAGCAGCGCCGGGACACCGCGCTGCGCGAGGCGCAGGCGCTGATCGAGGGTGCGCGCGCCGAGGCCGAGCGAGTTGCGTCTGCTGCTGCTGCGGAAGCGCGAGCATCGGCGCAGCGGCGCGAGCAGATGGCGATCGACCGCATCGCCGCGGCGGAGAAGGCCGCGGTGGACGAGGTGCGGACCACCGCGGCCGATATCGCCACGGTTGCGGCGCGGGACGTGATCACCGAGGGACTTTCACCGGCAGCGGATGGCCGGCTGATCGATCACGCGATCTCGCAACTGCCGAGCGCGCTGCGGGCCGCCTGAGCGAAGCAAGCGCGGGGCGCTGCCCCGGACCCCGCCAAGGGCAATGCCCTTGGAACCCGCTACCTGGGTTGGGTGTGGGGGTGGGTGCCTACGGTGCTGTTGGTGAGAGCGGGGTAGGCACCCATCCCCACACCCAACCCAAACGGATGGATTGCAAAGGCACAGCCTTTGCCGGGGTCCAGGGGCAGAGCCCCTGGCCTTTGCCCTGAGGATCACAGCAGCTTTCGTTCAAACGGATACGTATTCAACGATATCGCGCCTTCGCTGGTGACCAGGACCTGGTCCTCCAGCTTCACGCCGTACATTTCCCCGTCCTTGCCGGCGTAGCATTCCAGGCAGAACACCATGTTCTCCTGGATCAGCCGATCGCCCGGCGAATCCTCCCGCAGGTCCTGCGGATAGGGGATGCCGGGGCCTTCATCCTCCAGCCCTGCCTGGTGCACCATGGTGCCGTAGCGGCCGTTCACGTAGGCGTCCGGCAGCTTGGGCGCGGCGTGCGAGAACTGCTCGAAGGACATGCCCGGCTTCATCAACTCGCGCATGCCATTCACGCAGTCATAGGCGATCCGATACGCCTCTTTCTGTCCCGGCGTGCCCTCATCACCGCACAGGAAGGTGCGCGATACGTCCAGCACGTATCCCTCATAGCCGTTGGCGTCGGTATCGATGCCGACCAGATCACCGGGCTGCACCAGCTTGTCGTGCGCCTCCGACATCCAGGGATTGGTATTCGGACCGGATGCAACCAGGCGGGTGAAGATGAACTCCCCATGGTTGCGCAGCAGGCTATCGCTCAACACGGCCAGCAGTTCGTATTCGCGAATGCCAGGGCGGATGGCTGCTTCGAACTCGGCGAACATCGTGTCGGCGATGGCGCAGTTCAGGATCATGAGCTGCACTTCTTCCGGCGTCTTGATCTCGCGCGCATCGACAGTGGCCGGGCTGGGATCGGTGATGCGGATGCCGGCCTCGGTAAGCGCCTGGAAGCCGAACCCGTCCAGCTTGTCCACGGCCAGCGGCTCGCCGGCGCAGCCCAGCTCGGCCATTGCATCTTTCACCGCCTGCGCCCAGCGCCGGGCTTTGGCTGCGCCCAGGGTGCCGCTGTACTGCCAGGAGATCATCGGCCGAACGTCGCGCACCAGCTTCTGGGAAACATGCATGGACGTGCGGTACTCGAACAGGATCGGGTCGCCCTGGGCTGCGATCAGGCAGCAGCGGGCGAGTGTGGTTGCGGTCCATACGCCCATCACGTCGGTGCCTGTCGCGTAACGGATATTCGCCGGATTGAAGAACAGGCAGATCGGGATGTTGTGTTGGCGCATCATGGATTGCAGGCGGGCGCGGCGGTTGGTGCGCAGCGCCGGCATGTCGATTTCGCTGAGATTGGGCACGCGCAGTCGCTGCACATGCGGGTTGTGCGGGCGTTGGCGGACGTGGTCGCCGACCGAGGTCATGGGTTGTTTCCTTCCGTTGCGGCAGTCAGGGCAGGTTATCCCTTTCGCTTGGGGAAGCGGGAGGGGCGCCCGGGTCGGGAGTGGCCGCCTGTTGTAGCGGACGGTGCGCGGCGGCGCAGGCGCGATAGTTGGCGTCGAGGTCGGGCGCCATCAGGCGCAGCGCCGCCAGCCGCCGCGCGACATCTCGCACGTAGCGGATTTCGCCGGGCGTGAGGGGGCGGTCAAGCAGGGGTTTTTCGCGGTAGGAGAGCCATTTCTTCAGCACCTGATAGCCACCGATGGTGAAGTCCCAGATGGCGTCGGGGATGTTGCGCCAGAACGTGTCGGCGTTGAGGAAAATGTCGTTGGTCTGGGTGCCGAGTAGCGCGAGATGCGCGGCGGCAGCGGCCTCATCGGACGCGTAGTCGCGGCGGGTGACGCGTCCGCGGCCGGGCATGACGGCACCACCCTTGCCGGCGTGGCCCCAGCCGGCGGTCAGCGCGCGGTCGGCCTCCGTCATCTGGCCGCCGCCGCGTTTGGTGGGAACCGCGATGGTGGCGAGGGCGGGGTGCAGCGAGCCTGTGGTTACGCCGGGGACCGTTGCGTCGGGGTCCAGCAGCGCGGCAACACGGATGCCGAGATCGGCGGAAGCGCGGAGCAGGGCCGCGCTGTCGGGGAGCGGAACGCGGGGCCAGTTCTGGCGGATTCCGTCGGCGTTCTCGGAAAGCCAGGCGGGGGAGTAGCCGATGGCCAGTGCGTGCATCCAGGGGAGGGCGGCGATGGTGCGGTCTTTGTCGGGGTCGGGCAGTCCGAGACCGGCGAGCCAGGTGCGTGCCGAGGAAGAAAGATTGGCGCGCTCGCGATCCGCTAGAATGGGAAGGGGATGAGAATTCGGATCCAAGAGATGATAACCAGCAAGCATCGTTGTCCAGACGATCGGGATCCCTTCCTCCGGACGGCGGGCGCGAAAGCGAGTAACTGCAAATCCATTCCCCTGAAAGACCCGAGCCGTCAGCTCAGGCCTCGATTCGTTCCATATAGGTCGGACATTGGTATGGTAAGCCCATCGCACATCGAACGGGTACAATGCGATCTGGCGAAGCAGCGACTCCGAAAATGGCTCCTCGCGAAGTAACCGGTTGCGGGCGGCTTCGGCGCTGAACCGCGCCATGTCCCGGATCGGCCCGGCGCCACAAGCCTGTAACTCTGAGATTGACATGTCTGAGTCGAGATACCGTTTCATTCGATCCGCGAGTTCAGCACGGTTGAACGACAGGAGACTGCCGCGTCGCATTTCCAGTGCGCCGTTGAACGGCTCGAGACCAGACAGCTCCGTGAGTGGTTGCCAGTCCATATAAACATGCGTCACTATGCCCGGTTGCAATGAGAAGCGATTTGAGGGCGCGGGCTCCGCCAGTAAGTAATGCAGATCGAGCTCCGGTTCCGTCGCTCCGGCGAGTAGCTGCCGCCGTCGTTCTTCGGCCTTTGACGCGTTCGCACGGTCGCTGAAAAGGACAACGGGCAACTTCGTTCGTGGGTACCTGCGGACCAGTAGAGAGATTGCTGTTCCCTGCCTGATCCCCGGAGAAAACCCCCGCATCGCAAAAATTGTCTCGCTGGTGCGCCCGTCTGGCCCGCGCTCGCTTATCTTTCGGTTACCATGTAGATCGTCTACCCAAACACGATCAAATTCTTCCAGCAATCGCTTTCGCATTACAACATAGGAGGGGTGCGACACCCACGAATGATTGCTGATATAGCACACCACGCCGCGTCCCGTCACCTCGGCGATCCGCCGTTCCGCGATGCGGAAGAAGCGCACGTACAAATCATCCAAATTGAACTTGCGGATGCCCCATTCTTTTTGCAGCCCCTGTTTATACGGCACGACCAGCCCTGCCTCCTCGGCGGGCGAAGTTCCGGCGAATGCGTTGTATGGAGGATTGCCCAGCACCACCAGGATCGACCGCTCCTGTTTCACCCGCGCTGCTTCATTACGCTCATCCGCCAAGGGCGGATAGGTCAGTCGCAATCCGCGCTGCACCGGGTCCTCATTCGCCGGCTCGGATGGGGCAGCCCAACCGGTCAGCGCATTGGTCAGATAAACCGCCGCACGCTCCTGTTCCCGCAATGGCGCGCCGGCCGCGCGCAACACGTGTCCCACCTGCCAGTGTGCAATCACATACGGTGCCGCCATGATCTCGAATCCGGCGACGCGCGTGGTCGCTGCCAGTTTCAAATCTTCCGCAACCAGCGCGTCCTCACCTTTCGCCTGCAACGTGCGCCTGATCCGGTCCAGCACTTCCACCAGATAGGCACCGGTGCCGCAGCACGGATCGAGAACCCACACGTCCGGGTCCGCCAATCCGTCCGCCACGCCCAACTCGGTGCGCAGCACGCGATCGACGCGCTCCACCATGTAGCGCACGATCTCACGGGGCGTGTACCAAACGCCCAGCTCCTTCCGCAGCGCGGGGTCGAACGCCGCCAGGAACGGCTCATAGAAATAGCGAACCGCGTCCGCTTCGTCGAACCGGGCGAAGAAGGCGGCGCGGTCCACGCGATTGAGCGCCGCCGCGGCCCAGGACAACGGCTCCTCCAGCCCAAGCGGTTTCAAATGCTGCGGCGTGGCGATGCGCTGGAACAGCGGAATCGACAAATGGCACATGCAGGCTCCAGCCGGCAGCACGCCAGTCGAATGCACCACCCTCGCGCGCCACCTCGACCCAGGCGCTGAACAGGCCATAAAATAACGTTTGCACCAGCGTGCTGCGGAACAGGTGCTCGCCTTTCGATCCTTCAAATATCAGCCCCAGCGCCTCCTGCAACGCTTTGCGCAGCTCGGCGAAGGCGGGCAGGCTCGCCTGCTCGTCCACCCGCGCCAGTGCGTCGCGGGCGTAGGATGCCAGGAAGAACGCCACATCCTCCGGGCGAGCGAGCGGTGCCTGATGCAGAAGCACGCGTTCGAGAAACTCCGCGAACCGCGCCGCCAGGCCGGGCGGCCGTCGCGTGCCACGGCCAACGCAAAGAACGCGGCGGCATCGGCACAGCCGAAGCTGAATCGCTCCCGCACCTCGGGTCGGCCAGCCACGTCGCGGCCCAGCAACGCGAAATCGCGGAAATTGGTGACCAGCACGAGCCCATAGGCGGCGAGGTAGCGGCTTACCTGCGCGCTGCGCAGCTTGACCGAGAGGTCGGCCGGGATGTCGTCGATTTCCACCACGCCGCGTTCGGGCGGGCGCCCCTCCGGCCATTCATCGGCCGCCCGAAGGCCGCCGCCGGCAAACAAGCCCATGTCCGGAAACCCGGCGCCGCGGTTGCGAAGATTTGGAACGCAGAACACGCGCGGCTTGAGCCGTTCGCCACTGGCGTTGAGGGCGCCGGCCAGCGCGCCATAATAGCTGATCTCGCCGGTACCGGCGCGGGTGGCGCGGATGCGCGCGATTTCATCGAGATAGTCGGCCAGGACGTTGCGGCTCATGACTCTGTTATCTGGGCGCCCCATAGCCGGATTACGCAACCCGTCGGCCTACCATGTATCCTTCGCCCATGCCCCGATTCGGTCCCCAGCAGGATCTGTTCGCGCCGCAGCCGGAAGCGACAGTTCCGCCGCCCGGCGACCCGCAGGCCGAGCTGATCGCCATGCTTGTTCGCCTGCGCGCGGCGGAGCGGATGCCCTGGCCCGACGCGGCTTCCGCCATGGCGGAGGAATTGCGCGCGATCGGGCTCGGGTCGTCAGGCGGGAGAGGAAGGAAAGGCGCTGGTCTCGGCTATCCTGGAACAGACGGAACGGCTGCTGGCGTTGAGCGATTAGCGGCGGTCGCTTGCCCCCTGTCCGGCCCCGCCGCATAGTCCCGGCACGGGGAGAATCATGCGTTATTCCGGCTTACGGGTGTTTGCAGAGGCGCTGCGGGGCAACACGGGCTGGGAACCGGCGTGGCGAGATCCGCCGCCGAAGCCGCCATTACGACGTGCATCGTTATCGGCGGCGGCGGTCACGGGCTGGCGACGGCTTATTATCTGGCCAAAGAACACGGCATCACCAATGTCGCGGTGCTGGAAAAGGGTCCGATCGGGCTCGGCAATACCGGCCGCAACACGACCATCATCCGGTCGAACTATCTGCTGCCCGAGAACCACAATTTCTACGAATGGTCGCTGAAACTGTGGGAGGGGCTGGAGCAGGACCTGAACTACAACGCCATGGTCAGCCAGCGCGGCGTGGTCAACCTGTTCCATTCCGATGGCGCACGCAACGCGTCCGCGCGCCGGGGCAACGCGATGCGCCTGTCCGGCATCGATGCCGAGCTGCTGGACCGCGAGCAGGTGCGCGCCTTCTGTCCGCTGATCGAATGCCGACAACGCGCGATTCCCGGTGATGGGCGGGTTGCTGCAGCGACGTGGCGGCACCGCGCGGCATGACGCCGTGGCGTGGGGGTTTGCCCGCGCGGCGAATGCGCGCGGCGTGGATATCATCCAGCATTGCGAGGTGACCGGTATCGACGTGGAAGGCGGCCGCGTGACCGGCGTGCGCACCACGCGCGGTGACGATCACGCGCGAACAAGATCGGGCTGGCGGTTGCCGGCAACACCTCGCGGCTGGCGCAGATGGCGGGGCGTGGACGTGCCGATCGAAAGCCACGTGCTGCAGGCGTTCGTCAGCGAGCGCATGAAGCCGCTGGTGCATTCGGTGATCACCTTCGGCGCCGGGCATTTCTACATCAGCCAGTCGGACAAGGGCGGGCTGGTGTTCGGCGGCGGCCTGGACGGGTGGAACAGCTATGCGCAGCGCGGCAACCTGCCGGTGCTGGAAGCACGTGTGGACCGCCGGCGTTGCCGATGATGCCGTCGTTGTCGCGGCTGCGCGGCCTGCGGCAACTGGGGCGGCGTGATGGACATGAGCTTCGATGGCTCGCCGATCATCGGGCTGACGCCGATCGGCGGACTGACAATGACCGCGGGCTGGTGCTACGGCGGGTTCAAGGCCACGCCGGCGTCCGGCTGGTGCCACGCCTGGACGATCGCGAAGGGCGAGCCGCACAAGCTGAATGCTGCATTCACGCTGGACCGCTTCCGCGAGGGCCGGCTGCTGGACGAACGCGGCGCCGGCCCGTTCCCCTGGTTGCAGTAGACACGGTTCATGAAAGACAATTCTTTGAAGCGCGCTGCATGATCCAGATCAATTGTCCCTGGTGCGGCCCGCGCGACGAGATCGAATTCAGCTATCGTGGCGATGCCAGCGTGCGACGGCCAGCGCCCGACGCATCGGCGAAGCGAGTCTTCATGACTACGTGCATATGCGCAGAGCAACCCGCGCGGCTGGCACGCCGAATGGTGGCACCATACGGCACGGCTGCCGGCAGTTCCTGCGAGTTGTGCGCCATACGCTGACCCATCAGGTCCACGCCGTCGCCCGCGCCGCCGACGGCATCGACATTCCCCCCGAATGACCCAGCCGTTCCGCACCGCGTCCGGTGGCCATATCGATCGCGGCACGCGAGCTGCGCTTCCGGTTCGACGGCCGCGACTTACTCCGGCCATCCCGGCGACACGCTCGCCTCGGCGCTGCTGGCGAACGGCGTGCGTCTGGTGGGCCGCAGTTTCAAGTATGCATCGCCCGCGCGGCGTGTTTGCCTGCGGGCGCCGGAGGAACCGAACGCGCTCGCCGAACTGCGCAGCGGCGCCCGCCGCGAGCCGAACACGCGCATGACGACGATCGAGCTTTACGACGGGCTCGAAGCCGCCAGCCAGAACCGGTTTCCCTCTCTGCGCTTCGATCTGATGGCGGCTGACGGTACTGCCGTCGCCGCTGCTCGCCGCCGGGTTCTACTACAAGACGTTCATGTGGCCGGCATCGTTCTGGGAGAAACTGTACGAACCCTGGATCCGCCGTGCCGCCGGCCTCGGCCGTGCGTCCGGCGTGGCCGATCCCGACCGCTACGAATCGATGCACGCCCATTGCGACGTTCTGGTGGTGGGCAGCGGCGCCGCCGGACTGGCCGCGGCGCGCGTGGCCGGAGCGGCGGGCGCGCGGGTGATCCTGTGCGAGCAGGATTTCCTGCTCGGCGGCGGGCTGCTGGCCGAACGGCCGCACGAGCTGTGGCGCGAACAGATCCCTCGCCGCGCTGGCCGCCATGCCGGAGGTGATGCTGCTGCCGCGCAGCACGGTGTTCGGTTACTACGACGGCAACACCGTCGGCGTGGTGGAGCGTGTCGCCGATCATCTGCCGCGAGCCGCCACCGCACACGCCGCGCCAGCGCCACTGGACCATCCGCGCCCGCTGCGTGGTGCTGGCGGCTGGCGCGCATGAGCGTTTCATCGCTTTCCCCGGCAACGACCGGCCCGGCGTGATGCTGGCCGGTGCGGCCGGGCTGTACGCGACGCGGTTCGGCGTGATGCCGGGCCGCCGCGCGCTGCTGTTCGCCAACAACGACGCCGCCTATCACAGCCTGTTCGCGTTGCAGGAAGCCGGCGTGGACGATCGCCGGCGCGGTCGATCCCGCGCGCCGACAGTCGCCGGCGTGGCGGCGGCGCGCGAGCGCGGCATCACCGTGTGGACCGAAGCTGAAGTGATCGGCACTGCCGGCGCGCCTGTGCGCTGCGCGGCGTGCGCGTTCGCCAGCGCGGCGGCACGCGAAACCAGTCGTTGCCGCCGATCTGCTCTGCGTCTCCGGCGGCATCAATCCGGCCGTGCATCTCGCCAGCCAGTCCGGCACGCCGCTGGTGTGGGACGAGCGGCTGGCGAGCTTCGTTCCCGGCACGCCGGTGCAGGCGCCAGCATTCGGCCGGCGCGGCTGCCGGGCGCACCGGCATCGCCGCGGCCGCCGAGGACGGCGTGCGCGCCGGGGCGGCGGCGGCCGCCGATGCCGGGTTCAGCCGGATGCAACGATCGATACTGCCGCACGCGAGACGACTGCGCCGATCGCCCGGTGCTTCCGCTATGGGAGGTGAAGGCGACGCGGAAAGGCATTCGTCGATATCCAGGACGACGTTACCAGCCGACGATATCCGCCTCGCCTGCCGCGAAGGCTACCGCCATATCGAGCACGCCAAACGCTACACCACCCACACGATGGGCACCGAGCAGGGCAAGACCGGGGGCCTTGTCGGCGCCGCGGTGCTGGCGGAGGCGCGCGGCGAACACGTGCAGCGACGTGGGTCTGCCGACGTTCCGACCGTTCACCACGCCCGGTGGCCTGGGGCGCCATCGCCGGTGCCCGCATGTGGGCCGCGAATTCGCGCCGCGGCGGCTGACCCCGATGCACGGCTGGCACGCGCAGCACGGCGCCGAGTTCATGGATGCCGGCGCAGTGGCTGCGCCCGGGCTGCTATCCGCAGCCGCCAGCGATGCCGACGCCTGGGCCACGTGCTGCGCGAGGCCCGCGCGGTGCGCCGCGCGGTGGGCATCTGCGACGTTTCCACGCTCGGCAAGATCGACGTGCAGGGCCGCGATGCAGGCCGATGTTCCTGGATCGGCATCTATGCCAACACCTTTTCCACCCTGCCGGTGGGCCGCGCGCGCTACGGGTTGATGCTGCGCGAGGACGGCATCGTGTTCGATGACGGGACCACGTCCCGCCTTGGCCCCGACCATTTCTTCGTCACCACCACGACCGCGAATGCCGGGCCGGTGCTGGCCCATCTGGAATTCCACTTGCAGACCTGCTGGCCGGAGCTGGACGTGCAGATTGCATCGGTAACCGACCAGTTTGCCTCGATGTCGATCGCCGGCCCGCGTGCCCGCGACGTGGTGCGCGCGGTGGCGCAGGGGCTCGATCTGGCGAACGAGGCGTTCCCGTTCATGGCGGTCGGCGACGCGCGCGGTCGCCGACTGTCCCGTGCGCGTGTTCCGCATCAGTTTTTCCGGCGAGCTGGCCTACGAGATCGCCACGCCCTGGGGCTATGGCCTGCGTGTGTGGGACGCGGTGATGCAGGCGGGCGCGCCGTTCGGAATCGAGCCCTACGGCATGGAGGCGCTGGGACTGCTGCGGATCGAGAAAGGCCACGTCGCCGGACCGGAGCTGAATGGACAGACGACGGCCGCCGATCTCGGCCTGGAGCGCATGCTGAAGAAGCGCGGCGACTTCATCGGCCGCGCGCTGCGGGCAGCGGCCGGGGCTGACCGATCCGAACCGGCCGCGGCTGGTGGGCGTGATGCCTGTCGACCGCGCGACGGAACTGCGCGCCGGCGCGCATCTGGTGGCAGCCGGCAGCACGGCCAGCCTCGGGTGGGTCACCAGCGTCACCCGATCGGTGGAGCTGGAACGATGGATCGGCCTGGCGCTGCTGCGCGGCGGGCAGCAGGGGCAACGGCTGGATGCGGCGTTCCCGCTGAGGAACGAGACTGTTGCGGTCGAAATCGTCAGCCCGCATTTCGTCGATCCGGAGAATCTGCGTGTCCGCGCCTGAACCGGCCGATCCGTTTGCTGGTGCGCTGCGTCCCGGCCGGTTCGGGATCGCCACCGATCAGCCGGTACGCATCGCGGCGTGCCCCTGCGATCTGGTGCAACTGACCGCGCGCCGAGGTCAGGCCGAAGCGCTTGCCGCAGCGGTCGGTGATGCGTTGCATATGCAGCTTCCCGCGCCGGGATGCTCCAGCGCCGCGGGTGAGCTGATCGCGCTGTGGATGCAGCCCGACGGCTGGATGCTGATGGCGCCGCGCGGGGAAGAGGGCGAACTGGCACGCCGGATCACGCAGGCGTGCGGCGGTGTCGGCTCGGTGGTGGACCAGACGCACGGGCGCACCGTCCTGTCGCTGTCGGGCGCGCGGGCCGCGCGATGTGCTGGCGCGCATCTGCCGCATCGACCTGCATCCGCGGCGCTTCGGCGCCGGCCGCGTCGCGGCGACGCCGGTCGCCGAGCTGTCGTGCCTGCTGTTCCGGCGCGACGATACGCCACGCTTCGACCTGATCCTGCCGGCAAGCTATGCTGACTGGTTCCTGGAGGCGTTGACGCATGCCGCCGCCGGGATCGGTTACGAGGTGCCCGATGTCGGATCAGCGGCCCAATTTCGTTCTGGTTCCGTATAAGGACACGCGCCCGGCCCCGGCAAAGCCGGCGGGGTGGCTGGAACGGCTGCGCGCGCTGATTGCCGGACCAGGAGGCGCGGTGAATGCGGTTGCCGATGTGCCGGCGCGTCCGCGGCTGGTATTCGGGTTCGACGCAACGGCCTCACGCGAACCGGCGTGGAACACCGCGCGCAAGGTAACCGATGCACTGGTGCGCGCATTGCCAGGGCAACTGGACGTGGCGCTGGCGGTGCATGGCGGCTCGCGCCTGCACACGTTCACCGATTTTACCTCGGATGCGCGGACGCTGCGCGATCGCGCCGCCGGCATCGTTTGCCAGGCGGGCGCGACGCGGCTGCTGGCGATCCTGCGCGCCAGCCTGGCAAAACCGGGCGTGCGCGTGGTGGTGTATATCGGCGACGTGTATGAGGAATTGCTCGGTGCCGGGCGGCGGATTGCCGATGCAATGGGGCTGCGCGGGACACGGCTGATCGTTCTGCACGATACCAGCGATCCGTCGGCGCGGCGCGACGCGGAGATTTTCCTGGATCTGGCGCGCCGCACCGGCGGCTGCGTGGTGCCGTTCGATGCCAGCGCGCCCGACCGGCTGCGCGAGCTGCTGGCGGCGATCGCCGCCTATGCGGTCGGCGGGACCACGCTGTTGCAGCAGAAACAGAATGAGCTGCCGGCGGCGGTGCTGTTGCTGGAACATCTCGGCCGGCGGTGATCCATCACATCACTGCACCGCAGAGCGTAATCGTCGCCATTCACCCCGCTAGGCGCAGAATTCAAGCATCCAGTTGCCAAGGCCGAAAACAGGCGCGATGCTGATCACAACTCTGTTGGTGTCTGGTCTGTTGGTGTCTGGTCTGTTGGTGTCTGGTCTGTTGGTGTCTGGTCTGTTGGTGTCTGGCAAATGTCTGTCGTCGTATTGTCAAATTTCGTCATGCGTAGCTGCCATCGACAGGACCGGCACAGCAATGCCGCTCTTCGATAAGGCGGCCTGTGTGCTACGGTGCTGCCACGTAAAGACAGACAACGCCCCGGCGCGCGGCTAAGTCGGCAAAAATCGCAACCAGGAGCGGGACATGGAAGCGGATACCGAATTCTTGTCGTCGATTCGTTTGGCAAACAGCCGCGCAGGCGTGAGCTGGGAAGCCGGTATGACCTCAATGATGTCTCTGACGCAAGAACAGAGGCAGTTGCATCTAGGCTACGTGCCAGGACCGGACGATCTTTCACTGGACGAACGTGAGCGCGTCTCTCGGGAGGCTCGTGCGCGGGCGCCCGTTAAGGGGGCCGTTCGGGAGGCAAAGTTCCCCGCGCAGTGGGATTGGCGCAACAAAGACGGACGCAGCTTTATATCCGCGGTAAAGAATCAGGGCGCTTGTGGGACTTGCGCGGCCTTTGCAGTGGTTGCCGTAATCGACGCGACGATGCGTATCAGTTTGGATGTCGCTACTGGTGATCCAGGCGGCGGCTTGATGCCCGACCTGTCGGAAGGGCAACTGTTTTGGTGCGGTCGCCCAGATGCAACTTGCGAAGTCGGTTGGCGGATCGGTGAAGCGATGAACTATCCTGTTGAGTACCGGCTCGTTCCGGATACGAGCTATCCCTGGGCTGGCAGCAATTCGGGATGTCGCCTCTCTCTGGTTAAAAACTGGCAGAATTCTTGTCACAAAAACTTCCGGAGCGCAGAGCCTTGCACTGGAAACGGGCGGAGCCGATGCAATGAAGCAATGGCTCTCAACCAAGGGGCCGCTCGCCACGGCCTTTGTCGTCTATGACGATTTTTTAGGCTATAAAAGTGGTGTTTACAAATGGAACGGGACCTCGCCGAGATCAGACAAATACAAGGGCCATGGTATTTGCGTCATCGGGTATAACGAAAATCTCCAGGCCTGGTTGTGCAAGAACAGTTGGGGCTCGAACTGGGGCGATGGAGGCTATTGCTACATCGGGTACGGAGAATGCGGTATCGACGCCGAGATGTGGGGCGTCAAGGGCGTCTCGACGATATATCCCTTCTTCAAGGCGGTAGGAAAACCCTCAGTCTGCGTCTACAGCGGAGACGGTTTCAACCAAACGCATTACTGCTATCGCGACACCGACGGCAACATCCGGGATATAACGTGGTCCGGCAGCAGTTGGACCGCGCAGCAACTGACAGGTCCCGGCGGCCTGACGGACGGTCCCAAGGCCGCCAGCGATCCGACGGTCGTCGTCTATAGTGGCACCGGCTTCAACCAGACGCATTACTTCTATTGCGCCCCGGAGAGATTCGATCTGGGACCTGGTATGGAGTGGCAGCGATTGGTCGGCGCAGCGGGTGACGGGCAAGAATGGGCTGGCCGGTGGCGGTAACCCGGCCAAAAGCAATCTCGCGGTCGCTGTCTACAGCGGCGCCGGCTCCAATGAGATACACTGTTGCTATCGCGACGAGGTACTTTAACGTTTCGCATGCGGTTCTGAGCGGCGGCGTTTGGAAAGTGAAGATCGTGCCATCTGGCGCCAAACCCCCTATCGGCAATCTGGCCGTCGCCGCCTACAGCGGCACCGGTTTCAACCAGTTGCATTGCTGCTTTCAGGACAAGGATGGCTATATTTCAGACATGATATTGAACGGAAGCAATTGGTCCATACAGCAGGTGACAGGCCCTGGCGGGCAGGCCGGCGGCCCGGCGGCCGCCAGGGACGGCAATCCAGCCGTCGTCGTCTACAGCGGAACCAGTTTCAACCAGATGCACTATTGCTATCGCGACCAGGACGGCAACATCCAGGATGCGGTATATGATGATTATGGAAAACATTGGTCGATGCAGCAAGTAACGGGCACTGACCAGAACGCGAAGACCAACGGACCAAAGGCTGCCGGCGATGTGGCCGTGGTCGTCTATAGCGGCGACGGCTTCAACCAGATGCACTATTGCTATCGCGACCAGGACGGCAACATTCAGGATGCCGCATATGATGATTTTGGAAAGCGCTGGTCGATACAGCAACTGACGGGCGCCCATGGGCAGACCAATGGTCCGGCAGCCGCTGGCGACCCTGTGCTCTTCGTCTATAGCGGCACTGGGTTTAACCAGAGGCATTGTTGCTATCGCGATAAGACCGGCTATCTCCAGGATGCGTTCTGGGACGCAAATGCACAGCGCTGGAGTTCGCCAGATTATCTGAAGAAAGCATGCCGGCAGAATAAACCGAACACTCCGCCCGGCTGTCGCTGGTTGGGATCAGAGATCCACAATCTCGATCCAGTTCGGGTTCGGCCCGGTGGCATGCCGCTCCCGCCGCACCAGCCCGCCGCTGGCCACATCAATCGCATACACCCCGACCGCATCATCCGTCTGGCCGGCGCATAACAGGAACCGCCCGTCCGGATCGATCGCAAACCCACGCGGCGTCGCTTCACACTGCGTCGAACCCAGCGCCGAAAGCCCGTCCGCCGTCACCCGGAACCCGTGCAACGTGTGGCTGGTGCGCTCGCTGGCATAAAGCAGCGTCTTTTCCGGCGTGATGTGCAGATCGGCGGCGGATCGCTTCTCTGCCGGCGGCAACAGCCGCACGGTTTGCCGATGCACCAGCTCCCCCGCCTTCTCCACAAACATGTCGAGCGTCGCGTCTGTTTCGTTCAGGCAGAACACGGCACCGTCGCGGCCGAATTCCAGATGCCGCGGGCCAGCGCCTTCATGCAGCGTTGTCGTCCGCACCGAAGCCTCGTCCAGCCGCCCGTTGCGGAACGGCCAGCGCAGGATCGCGTTGCCGCCGAGCGCGGTCGCGTACACCCAATCGCCGGATGGCGCGTGGCGGATGCAGTGGGCTTTCGGCGGCGTCGCAACCACCTGGCTGGCTGCGGCACGGATGGCACCATCCGCACCGATCTCGCTGACCGAAACCACCGCGCCCGGATAGGACGCGCCGAGCAGCCACCGGCCAGTCGGATCAGTGGCGATGTAGGCCATGCTATGCGGCAACGGCGCCGTGGCGATCGGCGTCAGATCGCCGCTGGTCTGGTCGACCGCGAAGCTGGTCACCGGAAATGGTGGCGTGCGCAGCGCGGCATACAGGAACCGCCGGCTGGGATGCACCGCCAGCGGCGTGCTGGCAGACGGCTCCTGGGTGCCCGGAATGACCACTGTCGTCAGTGCGCGCAGCGCACCGTCCACAGCAAGCTCGTGAATGCGGATCGTCCGGTCGCCCCCACAGGACAGATAGACGCGTCGGGTCATGTCACGCCTTTCTGTATATTCCAGAACACCGGGTTGCCGGTCAGCACGCCGGCTCACGCTGGACTGGAACGCCGTGGGAGCAAAATACTGCCCCAGCGGGATGTACGGCACATCGACGAACGCCTGAAGCTGCATCGCCGCCGCGATCTTCTGCTGCGCCGCCAGATCGGGCGCGCGCAGCCATTGCGTGCGCAGCTCCTCCAGCTTGGGAGCGCTCGGCCAGCCAACGTTGGCGTCCAGCCCGTTGCCGCGCAGGAACTGATGGCCGACCGGGTTCAGCAAATCCGTGCCGCTCCATGAGGTATGGAACACGCTCCAGCCGCCCTGATCGACCGGTTCCTTCTTGGCGCGGCGCTGTACCAGAGTTGCCCAATCCATCGCCTGGTAATCGACGTTCAGACCGAGCTTCTTCATCATGTCGTTGGTGATATCGGCAAGCGCCTTGGCGCTGGCGATATCGGTAGGCGCCAGCAGGACGATCTTCTCGCCCTTGTAGCCCGCCGCTTCCAGCGCGGTCTTCACCTTCGGCAGGTCGCGCGGGCTGCTCAGCACGTCCAGCCCGGCATCGCTCGCCATCGGCGTTCCCGGCGTGAACACGCCGCACGGAACGTGGCGCATTTCGGGGTCGGTGCCGACCATGCCGATCATGTATTCGGTCTGATCCACCGCCCCCAGCATCGCGCGACGTATCGCCGGATTATCGAACGGCGGATGAAGCTGGTTGAACCGCATCGTCGCGATGAAGCCGGTCGGATCGTTGGTTCGCACCGTGATCTTCTTGCCGGCAAGCAGCGGCAGCAGATCGGCGTCCGGCGTCAGCCACCAATCGATCTCGCCCTGCTGCATCGCCCCGGCAACGGTGCCGGGATCCTTGATGATGTGCCACTCGACACGGTCCAGATAGACGCGCTTCGGGCCGGCAGTGCCGCTGGGTGTCCCCTCCGCCCGCGGCACGTAGCCGGCGAATTTCTCATAGACCACCAGCGAGCCCGGCACGCGTTCATCGGCCTTGTAGCGGAACGGGCCACTGCCGACCATCTCGGTGACCTGCTTGTACGGATCGGTGGTCGCCAGCCGCTCCGGCATGATGGCGCACATGCTTGGGGGCGCCTTGCCCAGTGCCTGGGGCAACAAGGGAAACGGGTATTTCAGACTGGAACCGGATGGTCTTGTCGTCCGGCGGCGGACAGCTCGTCGGTGGCGGCCATCAAAGCCTGGCCATACGCGTCCCGCGCGCCCCAGCGCTTCACGCTGGCCACGCAGTCCCGCGCCAGCACCGGCGTATTGTCGTGGAACTTCATGTCGGGCCGCAGAGTCAGCGTCCATTGCCTGCCATCGGCGGAGGTTTCCACGCCCGCCACCATTTGCGGCTGGGGCTGGTAGTTCGCATCGATGCCGAACAGCGTGTCGAATACCAGGAACCCGTGATCGCGCGTCTGGTAGGTGGTGGTCCAGATCGGGTCGAGCACTGACAGGTCGGCCTGCGGCACGAACGTCAATGTCCGTTTGGCCTGACCGCGGGCGACTGCCGGGGCGGCAAGCGCTGCGGTTGCGGTGGCAAGGAAATCGCGTCGGCGCATGAGACACTCCTTCCGCGGATCGCGCAGCATACCGCCAACACGCCGCGGCTCAATCCTGCGCTGCGCTTGACTCGAACCCGGAAGCGTTCGTCAAATCGCAACCAGAACCAGGGAGAGGACAGATGCGAAGGCTTGGGCGGAGTGCGGCGGGTCTCTGCGCGGTGCTGGCGGCGTGCCTCGTCGCGACTGGCACCGCCGCGGCGGCAGACCTGATGGCAAAGGTCCGGCAGACCCACACGATCGTTATCGGCACATCCAACGACGCGCCGCTGTCCTATGTGGACCCGCAGACGAAGGAAGCCGCTGGCGTGCTGCCCGACGTGCTGCGGGAATTCTTCAACCGCGAGCAGATCGCGGCGAAGATAGAGGTCGTGGCGATGCCGTTCGCCAGCCTGATCCCCTCAGTCCAGAGCGGCCGGATCGACCTGATGGGTGATGCCATGTATATCCGCCCGGCGCGCGCGCAGGTGATGGATTTCACCGATATCATATTCTACAACCCGGAATCCCTCGACGTGCCCAAGGGCAATCCGCTGAACCTCCACTCGCTGGCCGATCTGTGCGGACACTCCGCCGGCAGCTACGAAGGCACCACTCTATATCGACCTGCTGAAGAAGGCGGCGGCGGCGTGCCCGGCCGGCAAGGTGCTCGCGGTGAAACAGTATCCGACCATCCAGAACGTATTCGCCGATCTCGCGGCCGGGCGGCTGGATGCGGCGGTGGTGGATTCCACATTGTCGGCATACGCACTGAAGCAGAATCCCAGCGCTCGGTTTCGAGCTGGTCGGGAACTACGTCCCCGAGGACAAGAAAGAGACCGGATGCGCCTTCGCGGTGGACAAAGAACGACGCCGCCTTCGTCAGCGAGTTCAACAAGCAGTACGCCGCGATGCTGGCTGACGGCACGGCGGCGAAGCTGTTCACCAAATGGGGCCTGTAGCCCACCGATTTCTTCCTCAAGCTCTGAGGATACGCATCGACTTGAGCGACCCTGTTGTCCGACCTGGTCGCCTGGGCGCCCGACCTGCTGGACGGGCTGCGGCTGACGATCCTGCTCACATTCGCCAGCATGGTGCTGGCGCTGATCATTGGTCTCGGCCTGGCGCTGGGCCGGCTGAGCCGGCGCAATGCGCTGCGCTGGCCGGCAGCCACTTTCGTGGAGATCATCCGGGGCTCGCCGCTGCTGCTGCAGCTGTTCTACATCTATTATGTGTTTCCGTTCATCGGCCTGAAACTGCCGCCGCTGGCCGCGGGCATCCTCGGGCTGGCGATCAATTACGGCGCCTACCTGTCCGAAGTATTCCGCGCCGGCGTTCTGGCGGTGGATCGCGGCCAGTGGGAGGCGGCGGATGCGCTGGGCGTTCGGCACGCCTACACCATGGCCCTGGTTGTGCTGCCGCAGGCGATCCGGATAGTAATTCCACCCGTTGGCAACTACTTCATTTCGCTATTCAAGGATACCGCCCTGGTGTCCACCATCTCCATCGCCGAGCTGATCTTCCGCGGGCAACTGATCGCGGCGGATACGTTCAAATATCTTCAGGTCTATACCATCATCTTCGCGCTCTACCTGGCCATCAGCTTTCCGGCCAGTTTGGGCGTGCGTATGCTGGAACAGCGGCTGCGCGGCCCCGTGTCCGGACCCCGCCCGGTTCGCGGATGACAAACGGAGGAACCATGCGAATCCAAATTCCCGCCCGCCATGGCAAGGCCGTGCGCCTGCGTACCGGCGAAGCGCTGAAGGTGCTGAACACCCATGGCAACCAGGTGCTCGATACCTGGGCCTTCAATGCCGACGATCCCACCGAATACATGTCCATGGCCCACACGCGCAGCCGCAACAGCCGCATCTTCGTGTCGCGTGGGGACGCACTGGTCGGCAATCATCGCCGCACGATGCTGACCATGGAGGAAGATACCTCGCCAGGCCGGCACGATATCCTGCTATGCGCCTGCAACCTGTGGATCTACCGGGAACTTGGCGTCACCGAGTATCACCGGAACTGCGCCGACAATATGCATGAGGCGCTGGCGGAGATCGGATTATCGATGCCCTGGACGCCGTCGCCGCTCAATCTGTTCATGAACGTGCCGGTCACTGCCGACGGCCGGCTCGATCGCGTGCCGCCCGCAAGCGCGCCCGGCGATTTCGTGGTGCTGCGCGCGGCGCTGGATGTTGTGGTGGCGATCTCCGGCTGCCCGCAGGACATCACCGCAGTCAATGGCGGCATTCCCCGCGACGCGGAGATGGAGGTGCTGCCCGCCTGACGACGCTTTCAGCCAAACACTTCCGTCTGCTGCTCGATCTTGGCCGGATCGAGGTCCATGCCGAGCCCGGGCGCCGCCGGTGCCGCAATCATCCCGTTATGCGGCACCACCGGGTGCGCCAGGAAATGCTGGTTGATCGCGTTCCATTTCACCAGAAACTCCTGATACGGCGTCAGGATCGGCGACTGCGCCAGCGAGAAATGTATCCCCGCCGGCGAGGAATGCCCGTGCGGGATCACGATCAGGTCGTGCGCCGACGCATAGGCCGCGATCTTCAGCACCTCGGACAACCCGCCGGCCCAATAAATGTCCGGTTGCAGGATATCCAGCGCGCCGGCATCGATGAAGCGCTTGAAACCCCAACGCGTATATTCGTGTTCGGCACCAGACAGCGGAATGTCGGTGCGCTCCTTCACCCGCACATAGCTGTCGATGCGGTCGGGCATCACCGCCTCTTCCAGCCATCGCGGGTGGTATTCGGCGATCCGGCCCGCCAGCTCGATCGCATAGATCGGGTCGAAGGACTGCCAGCAATCCAGCATGATGTCGTACTCATCGCCGAGCGTCTCGCGCAATGTGCGCACCAGCTCGACATTCTTCGCCATCCCCTCGTGGCCGCTCATCGGGCCATGGCGGAAGAACCATTTCTGCGCCGGATAGCCCAGTTCGCGATATTCCGCCGCGCGCGCCCGCACCCGCCCCATGTCGGTGACACTGAAGCCCAGCATGGAGGCATAGGCCGGCACCGCGTCGCGCGTCGGCCCGCCGAGCAGCCGGAACACCGGCTGTCCCAGCCACCGCCCCTTCAGGTCCCACAGCGCGCAATCCACCGCGCTGATCGCCAGCATCGCGTCGCCCTGTCGGCCATGCACCATGATCCGGTGCATCTGGTCCCACAGTTTCTCGTGCGCGATCGGGTCCTGGCCGGCGATGATCGGCCGCAGCCGTCTGGCGACGAAGATCGCCACCATTTCCGGCAATGGTCCGGCAACGCCGGTCGGCCCATCGTCGGTTTCGATGCGAAGGAAATATTGCTCCAGCCGGAAGCTGTCCGCGTCGGCCTGCGTGCCGCCTTCGAAGTCGTTGCGCATGCGGTATTCCGGGTAGATGTCGATCGGCCGGACCAGCCGGTCTTCCCAGAACGCGCCATCGGTGCGCATCGTGCCGCGCAGTTGCAGCAGGCGAACAGCGGTTATTTTCATTCAGCAGCTCCCCCGGAACGGATTTGCCATCAGGCGCGGATGCGGCCGGAGCACTAGCACTTTGTTTTCAGTGGCCTGCTTGTCCCCTCCGTCCGCCGCGAAGAGCGGCGAACTTCGGGGGCAGGACACTAGTCCCCGTACGCCTTCTGGTACATCTCCGTCATCACTTCATCCAGCCGCCGCCCCGGCTGGTATGCCGTCATCCCGCCCGCCTCGACCGTGGCGTCCGGATGCTGGCGCGGGCATTCGATCGGCGTTTCCAGCACCGTTTTCACCGGGATCAGCGCGGTCCAGGCCGGCACCGCGTAATCCTCCTCCTCGTCGTGTACTTCGAGGTCGCGGATCTTGCCCGATGCCTCCTCGATTTCCATGCCCAGCAGGGTAGTCGCCTTGATCTCCTGCTCGCTGGGCTGGCGGATCGCCGTTGACCGACCGGGAAAGAACCGGTCGATGAACGCATCCATCGCCCGCAGCTTCTCCTGCTTCTCCTCGATCATGTGGGCGCGACCGTACGCCATCACCGCGCGATAATTGATGGAGTGATTGAACCCGCAGCGCGCCAGCACGATGGCATCCATGTGCGTCACGGTCAGGCATACCGGGATGTCCCTTCGCCTCGGCCCGCAGCATGCGGCTCGCCGAGGATCCGTGCCAGTACAGATGATCGCCCTCGCGCCAGAACGCCGTCGGCGTGCAATAGGGCTGGCCGTCGATCACATACGCGATGTGGCACACCATCGCCGCGTCCAGTATCTGATAGACCGAAGCGCGATCATGCCGCCCGCGCTCATGCTTGCGCCGCAGGCGGTTGCGATTGCTGACGGAAAAACGGTCGGAAGCGGCCGGGCTGACATCATTCATTGCGTTCACCTCGTCGGGTCTTTTAAGGGTCGGCATATTGAACCGCAACCGCGGCGGCAAAGGGTTTCGCGCCACTTTTGCGCATGGCAACCGGCCGCGTATCGTCGCCGGGCCGGCTCCCTTGCCTGTCATTCCATCAGCAGCAAGAAGAAGGGCTCATGCCGCAACCAGCAAGAACGATGCGTCACGGAACCGCCGGCGCAGGCGGCAGCGATCGCGCTCATTGTCGTCGCGGCGGTGATCGCGTATGGCTCGCTTTACCCGTTTCACTGGCGGGACCGCGATCAGTCGGTCGGGGCGGTCTCCTTCCTGCTGGGTACCTGGCGTGTCTGGGACCGCCGTGGCGATCTGCTCGCCAATATCGTCCTGTATCTCCCGTTCGGTTTCTTCGGCGTGCGCGCCGTTCCGCCGCGCCCCCGCCGCGCCGTCCGCACCGCCTTGCCGATACTGGCCGGCGCAGGTTTTAGCGTCGCAATGGAACTGGCGCAGTTTCACTTAGCCGGCCGGGTAACGTCGATGGGCGACGTCTATGCCAACACCATCGGCACGGCGCTGGGCACCGCGGTGGGGATGATGTTCACCGCAGCGTGGCGATGGGCGCTGCTGGCCGCGCTGGCCGGCAATCCGGTCGCGGCGATGCTGGTTGCCGCATGGCTCGGCTACCGGCTTCCCGCGAAAGTCCCGTCATTCCCGCGAAAGCGGGAATCCATGGACAATACCTGCTACCGTGTCGTGCCCGCCTGCTCGAGCATGACGAGGGAAGTGAGTCTCTCAAAACGCCCAGTGTTACGCTCCACACCCGGCATGAACAGTGTGAAAAGGAGACTCCTGCCGGGCCGCACTTCGCGGCCTATCCTAACCGCCTCGTCATGATCGAGCTTCCCCCGGTGCCCCATTGGTTGCCGCGGGCCTACGGGCGGCTGCGGGAACCACTGGCCCCAGGCAAGATATCCATGGTTCCGCCTGTCCGATCCTTAATCTTTATGATTGACATCAAGTAATGTGATCGTTAATGATTTAACGCTTGTTAACCATACGGAAACCCACTGTCTCATTAACCATCAGAACCGAGGAAATCCCGAATGACGATGAGCTTTTAAAAAGGCCCTGCTGGGAGCCGCGGCATTCGCCGCCCTCTCCTTCGCGGCCGAACAGGCGAGCGCGGCTGTTGTAACCCTGACCTTCGAAGGGCTGGGGAACCAGGAGCAGGTACTCAACTACTATGACGGCGGCTTCGGCGGCAGCGGTTCCGGTCCCGGACCGAGCGACGGAATCACCTTCGGCGCCAACTCGCTCGCCATCATCAGCAACGCGGCTGGTGGCAGCGGCAACTTCTCGAATGCCCCTTCCGGTCACACGGTCGCGTTCTTCCTGAGCGGCCCCGGCGACGTGATGAACGTGGCAGCCGGGTTCAAGACCGGCTTCTCGTTCTTCTATGCCGACCAGGTCGGGTTCACCGGCAGCGTTTCCGTCTTCAGCGGCCTGAGCGGAACCGGTTCGCTCCTGGCCTCGCTTTCCCTCCCGTCAACTCCCGATCCGTATAACGTGTTTGTACCGGTTGGAGTAGCTTTTGCCGGCACGGCGCTGTCGGTCATCTTCTCGGGTGCTGCCAATTTCATCGCCTTCGATAATATTACTCTCGGCGCATCGAGCCCGATACAAACACCTGAACCCGTTTCCATGGCATTGCTCGGAACCGGACTCGTCGGCCTCGGTATGGTGCATCGGCGAAAGCGCCGGACCGGCTAATTCGGCATACCCGCTTGTTCGGGCGGCGCAATGGCGCCGCCCTTTTTCTTGGCGCCGCAGTCATTCCAGATGTGGCTGGCCAGCAGCAGCCGTGCCATAGCTGCATTTCGCGCGAATGCAACGCAAACAGGTGCCGCCGTGAGCCTCTCCCGGTCTACGCCTCAATCACCTGCCGGCACCCATAAGGTCGGCCGCAATGATCCATGCAGTTGCGGCAGCGGGCGAAAATTCAAGCATTGCTGTGAAGCGACGCCTGCGCCGGTAACCGGAACACCTGTGCTGCCAGCCCATGTCGCACAGCCGAGACAGCGTCCACCCACCGACCATGCCGGGTTTCTGCTGGACGCGCTCACGCCCATGACAGACAACATCAAGCGCGCGCTGGACGCGCAAAATGACCCGGGCGCCGGGAAAAACCAGCCCTCTCCCGCTCAGGCGCGGGCGGCACGCGCATTGATCGCTCAGGCGGTTGCCCTCCGCAATGCCGGCCGAGTGCGTGAGTCGATCCTGCCGTTGCGCCGTGCAGTAGAGGCGGATCCGTCCGATCCGCGCGCCCATTTTGATCTCGGGCTGACGCTGTTGAAGTGCCAGCATCGCGTGGAGGCGGTCGCCAGCCTGCAGAAAGCGGCGGCGCTGAAACCCGACTATGCCGACGCCTATCACCATCTTGGGCTGGCACTGGAGGCCATCGCCGAGGACCAGCCAGCCATAGCGGCATTCCGGCGCGCCGTTCTATTGGATCCGAAACTCACTGATGCATACAGCCGACTTGGTTGCCTGTTGCAGGCCGCCGGCCGCGAGGCCGAGGCCGCTGACGCATTTCGGCACGCCATAGCGGCTGGAAGCCGGACCACCCTCGGCCGGGTCTGCGAAGCGAGACTGCTCGTCCTGCAAGAGAAATTCACCGAAGCTGCGGACCTGCTGCGTCGTACTCTGGCGCGCTCGCCTGACAATCTCGACGCACTCATGCTGCTCGCCCACATCCTCATTTTCGCCGGCGACGTCGATGGGGCGGCGGCTCATTATGCGAAGGCGATCACGCTGGCACCCAACGAGGTGCTGCCGATGACCGCCTTCACTCAGGTCAGGAAGATCACCGAGGCCGATCGCCCGTTCGTCGGCACAATGATCGACTTCCTGAAGCGCGCCGGTCTCGCTGATACCCAGCGCATGGAACTGCATTTCGCCATCGGCAAGTGCCACGATGACCTTCGCGAGTACGAGCTGGCAATGACGCATTTCGATGCGGCCAACCATATCCGCCACCGTTTTTCAGGCTTCCGGCGGGAGCCATCTGAACGGCTGGTCACTATCAGCATGAATCAGTGCTCGCAAAAGTTTTTCGCGGATCGGGCCGCGATCGGCAGCACAGACGAAACACCGGTGCTTATTCTCGGGATGCCCCGCTCCGGCACCACCCTGGTGGAAACAATCGTCTCCAGTCACCCCTCGGTTGTCGGCGCCGGCGAGTTGCCCTTCTGGATGAATCATGCCTCCGTCATGGACCGCCACGGTCCTGAAGGGGTCACTGCCGATGTCGTCCAAGGTCTGGCGGCCGAATACATCACGCTCCTGCGCGGCTTTTCCTCTCACGCGCTGCGCATCACCGACAAGATGCCATTCAACTTCCTCTGGCTCGGCCTGATTCTGACCGCTTTCCCAAGGGCACGCATCATTCACTGCCGGCGGCACCCGGTGGATACCTGCCTGTCGATCTATTTCACCAACTTCCAGATGCGCCAGGCTTTCGTCAGCAGCCGGCGGGACCTCGTCACTTATTACCGGCACTATCAACAACTGATGGAGCATTGGCGCGCTGTATTGCCGCCGGACCGATTTACCGAGGTCGAGTACGAGACCCTGATCGCTGATCGGGATTCCGAGACGCGCCGGCTGATCGCCTTTTGTGGGCTGGAATGGGACGAGGACTGCCTGGCGCCCGAGCAGAACCGGCGCGTGGTCAAGACCGCCAGCATGTGGCAGGCGCGCCAGCCAGTGTATCGCTCGTCTTTGGCACGCTGGAAACGATACGAACCCTGGCTTGGATCATTGCGCGAGCTGCTGCCGCCCGAACCCACCCAGGCGTGAACTGCCCACCCTTGCGGACAGCCATCACCTGAGACAGAAGGCCTTCGCGCCCGCGCCGGGCGTCGGCAGCAGCGCAAAGGGGACGTGCCTATGGAGTACGTGGACCATGACGGGCTACGGGTCGCCCGGGTTCTCTCTGACTTCATCGATAATGAGGCGGTTCCCGGCACCGGCATCGACCCAGCCCAGTTCTGGCGCGGCTTCAGCGAGCTGATCGCAGCGTTCGCGCCGCGCAATACTGCATTGCTGGAGCGACGGGACGCGCTGCAGCAGCAGATCGATCGATGGCACGACGAGCACCGTAGCAAGCGGTTCGATCCGGATGACTATCAGGGCTTTCTGCGCGACATCGACTATCTTCAGCCGGAGCCGGCCGATTTCAGCATCGGCACGACGAATGTCGATCCAGAGATCGCCAAAATCGCCGGCCCGCAATTGGTTGTTCCGGTAACTAATGCGCGCTATGCGCTGAATGCCGCAAACGCGCGCTGGGGCAGCCTGTATGACGCGCTCTATGGCACCGATGCGATCGCGGACGATGACGGTGCCGCCCGTGGCACCTCGTACAACGTACGCCGCGGCGCGCGTGTGGTGGCCCGCGTGCGGGTGTTTCTTGAGGCGGCCGTCCCCCTTGTTGGTGGCCGCCATGCCGATGCAACGTCGTATACGATCGATTCCGGACGGCTGGCGATCCATCAGCATGGGGGCAAGCGCGCCGCATTGGCCGACCCGGCTCAGCTTGTCGGCTTCCGCGGCGATCCTGCGTCGCCCGAGGCCGTGCTGCTGGTTCACAACAACCTGCATATCGAGATCGTCATCGACCGTACCAGCCGGATCGGGCGGGACGATCCCGCCGGCGTTGCTGACGTCATGCTGGAATCCGCAATCACCACGATCCAGGATTGCGAGGATTCCATCGCCGCCGTCGATGCTGCCGACAAGGTGGGTGCTTACCGCAACTGGCTTGGCCTGATGCGCGGCACGCTGGAGGACACGTTCGAGAAGAACGCCAGGCAGATGACGCGCCACCTGGCGCCGGATCGGGAATATCGCACGCCCGAGGACGGCACGCTTGCGCTACCCGGCCGCAGTCTGATGCTGATCCGCAATGTCGGCCATCACATGTACACCGATGCGGTGCTGGACGACGCCGGCAAGCAGATTCCCGAAGGCCTGCTGGACGCTGCGGTCACGTCGCTGATCGCGTTGCACGACCTGAACGGGGACGGCCGATTTCGCAACAGCCGCGCGGGCTCGATCTACATCGTCAAGCCGAAGATGCACGGCCCCGATGAAGTCGCCCATGCCGATGCGATCTTCTCCTGCATCGAGGACATGCTCGGTCTCGCACGCAACACCATAAAGATGGGCATCATGGACGAGGAGCGGCGCACCTCCGCCAACCTCAAAGCCTGCATCCGCGCCGCGAAAGATCGCGTGGTGTTCATCAACACCGGCTTTCTGGACCGTACCGGCGACGAGATCCATACTTCGATGGAAGCCGGGCCGATG
This sequence comes from uncultured Pseudomonadota bacterium, assembly GCA_963810715.1. Taxonomy (GTDB): domain Bacteria; phylum Pseudomonadota; class Alphaproteobacteria; order Acetobacterales; family Acetobacteraceae; genus DATDIC01. Next base: position 62,075 of record CAWEOZ010000019.1, read on the forward strand.
ATCCGCAAGAACGACATGCGGAACACGCCCTGGATCAAGGCGTATGAAGACCAGAACGTCGATATCGGGCTGGCGTGTGGGCTGCGCGGCAGGGCGCAGATCGGCAAGGGCATGTGGGCCGCGCCCGATCGCATGGCGGATATGCTGGCCCAAAAGATCGGTCACCCGCGTGCGGGAGCCAACACCGCCTGGGTCCCCTCCCCCACCGCCGCGACGCTGCACGCTCTGCACTACCATCAGGTGGATGTTGCCGCGTGCCAGGCCGAGCTGGCCGGCCGCAAGCGTGCCCCGCTTGCCGATCTGCTGGCCATTCCGGTCGCCGATCGCCCGAACTGGTCGCTCGAGGACATACAGCAGGAGCTGGATAATAACTGTCAGGGGATCCTGGGCTACGTGGTGCGCTGGATCGACCAGGGCGTCGGCTGCTCCAAGGTGCCCGACATCCATGATGTCGGCCTGATGGAGGACCGCGCCACGTTGCGCATCTCCTCGCAGCACGTCGCCAACTGGCTGCGTCACGGCATCGCCACCGAGGGGCAGGTAATGGAAACCCTGAAGCGCATGGCGGCCGTGGTGGACCGGCAGAATGCGGCCGACCCGAACTATCGCCCGATGGCGCCTTCATTCGGTGGGCCGGCCTTTCACGCCGCCTGCGACCTGGTTCTTCAGGGTCGTGCGCAGCCGAACGGCTATACCGAGTTCATCCTCCACGCGCGCCGGCGTGAGGCGAAGCGCGCAGCGCGCTGACACAGCCAGGGGCTCCGCCCCCATAGTTCCCCTGGGACCCCGGCAAAGGCTGTGCCTTTGCAATCCATCCGTTGGGTTGGGTGTTGGGGGTGGGTGCGGTAGGCACCCACCCCCACACCCAACCCAAGTAGCGGGTTCCAAGGGCTCGCCCTTGGCAGGAGTCCAGAGGGCAGCGCCCTCTGGCGGGGGCCGGGGCAGCGCCCCGCGCCTACCCTTGACGAGACCGTCCGTCATCCGCATCTTCCGCGGCCTGCGAGGATATAACGATGGCCAAGACCAACACCGTTCAGATCAAGCTGATTTCCAGTGCCGACACTGGCTTCTTCTATGTCACCAAGAAGAACGCCCGTACGCAGACCAACAAGCTCGAGTTGAAGAAATACGACCCTGTCGTGCGCAAGCACGTCGCTTTCCGGGAAGCCAAGATCAAGTAAAGCCGGCTGGCTCCATCCAGCCCGACAGCTCGACCCAATTCCGGCCGGAGCGCTTCGCTTGGTAGAGCGCCGCGTCAGCGGCGCGCAGCAACGCGTCCGCCTCGCCACCGTTCGTGGCGCACGCCACCCCAACGCTGACCGTAAGCCGGGCCTCGCCGGGCAGCACGATCGCTTCGACCCCCGTCCGCAGCCGCTCGGCCACCGCGATCGCGTCCGGCGCGCTGGTACCCGGCATCACCACCACGAACTCCTCCCCGCCATAGCGGGCCAGCGTATCGAATGCCCGCACATGGCGGCACAGGGTCTGCGCCACAGCGATCAGTGCCTCGTCCCCCGCGGCATGGCCGCGTGCGTCGTTCACGGTCTTGAAGTGATCCACATCGATCATCAGCACCGCGACGTGCGGCACGGGCGAGCCGCGGAGCAGCCCCCGCAGGTGCGACAGCAGATAGTGCCGATTGTGCAGCCCGGTCATCGGATCGGTGATCGCCATCTTCAGCGCATGTCCGAGATTCGCTCGCAGCCGGTCCTGATATACCTTTCGCCGGACCTGGTTGCGCGCCCGCACCCGCAGTTCGTTGACGTCCAGCGGGCGCATCACCCAGTCATTGGCGCCGATGTCGAAGGCGCGCAGGATGCGCTCGCGGTCGGCCAGTTCACCCACCAATAGCATCGGCGTCTGATGCGTCGCGTCGCCGGCCCGCAGGTTCGAGACCAGCAGCAACGGATCCGCGGGCGCCATGCTGGCACTCAGTACCACCAGGTCGAACGGTATTGTCGCGGCCAGCGCGAGGGCATCCATGGGCGTCGCGGCCCGCTTCGGCAACAGGCCTTCGGCGAGCAGCGCCGCCTCGATCAGCTCGGCCGCGGCCTCCGACGGCTCAACCACCAGTCCCTGCGTACCGGCTATCGACGGAACTCCCGGGATCTCGTCGGCGAAGCCCAGCGTCCGTGCGGTTTCGCCGCGAGCCCTCCATTCGTCCAACACGCGCTTCAGGCGGATCAGGCTGCGCACACGCGCAGTCAACATCGCATGATCGACCGGCTTGGTCAGGAAATCGTCGGCCCCGGCCTCCAGCCCGATCAGCCGTTCCGCTGCCGCGCCGAGCGCGGTGACCATCACCACCGGGATGTGCAATGTAAGCGAATGCTGTTTGAGCCGGCGGCAACACTCGAACCCGTCCATCCCCGGCATCATTACGTCCAGCAGGATCAGGTCTGGCTGCCAGGTGCGCGCCAGCGCCAACCCCTCGAACCCATCGCGGGCGATCGTAACCTGGTAATATTCGGCGGACAGCTTGGCTTCCAGCAGCCGGGCATTGGCGGGCACGTCATCGACGATAAGGATGCGTGCTGTCATGCCGGCGCCCGTCTCCTACCCCGGCGCCGAATGCGCCGCCACGCAAGCGTAGCGCACCCGCTCAGTCGAATCCAATGCCATATGTGCAGAATATCATAACGCCTTGTAAACCGTGCGTCTCGACAGCGTGGGCCGTGCTCCCGCCGAATGGACAAAACATGCTGACCCAGGTGGCACCGTTCGGCTTCGTATTGCTGTGGAGTTCCTCGTTCGTTGCCGCGAGAGTGGGGCTGCGGCACCTGAGCCCGCTGCTGTTCGTGGCGGTGCGGCTGTCCGGCTGCGCCCTCGTGCTGCTGTTGCTGATGTTGCTGCTGCGCCGCTCCTGGCACCCGCTCGGTCACTGGCGCTGGCTGCATTGCGCGGTTGCCGGAGCGCTGGTGAATGCGGTCGGGCTGATGGCACCACATGTAGGGCTCACACTCGTGTCGGCGGCTCCGCTCGCTCTTGTGCAATCGCTCACGCCGCTGCTGACGGCTGTGCTGGGCGTATTCGTGTTGCACGAGCGCCTCGCCCCCACCCAATGGCTTGGCCTGCTGCTGGGCTTGTGTGGGGTTGTGCTGGTGGTCGGGCTCGCCGCCGCCACGAGCACCGCACGGCTCGACGGGCTGCTGCTGGGCGGCCTCGGCGTGCTGGGACTGGCAGGCGGCACTTTGTATTTCGGCCGCTTCTGCCGCGGCATCCCGCTGTTGCCGGGGGCGACGGCGCAGTTTGTAGCCGCGGCGATGGTGGCCGGGGTCGGCGCGCTGACCCTGGAAACGCCGCGCGCTGACTGGACCGGCGCCACGATCGCCGCGGTTGCCTGGAACACCGTCGCCGTTTCGTTGGGCGGTATGGCGCTCTACTTCTTTCTGCTCTCGCGTGGCAGCGCCGCGCGCACGACCGCCAATTTCTACCTGATCCCAGGCACTGTTGCGGTGCTGGCGTGGCTGCTGCTGGGTGAGCGCCTGTCGCCGCTAGCCGTGCTGGGCTTCGCGATTGCCGCGCTGGGCTGCTGGCTGGTGGGCCGCCGGCCCGGCGGCAAGCCGCCCGCCTTCAGAGCGTGATCGCTTGAGGCGGCGGTCGGAAAGCGTGAATCACGCTCGCGAACAAAGAGACTATTGCACCCCAACCGCCGCGCCCAGCGTCTCGCCGATCGCCCAATTGACCACCAGATCAGCCAGCTCATCCAATGGCGTCGGGTCGCAATTCACAATCACCAAGGCTGCGCCGTTCCGCTTGGCCATCTCGGGAAAGCCCGCCGCGGGATACACCACCAGCGACGATCCCACCACCAGGAACAGATCGGCCACCAGCGTCTCCTGCTCCGCCCGCCGCATCGCTGCCGCCGGCATGGCCTGGCCGAACGATATGGTTGCACTCTTTACGAAACCGCCGCACAAGTCGCACAGCGGTGCCTCGCCCGTCCGCTCGAACGCCGGGCGCAGCGCCTCGATCTCGTATCGCTGCGCGCAGTCCAGGCAGGTGGCATAGGTCGTGTTGCCGTGCAGCTCGATCACCTTCTCCGCCGGAACGCCGGACGCCTGATGCAGCCCATCGATATTCTGCGTGATCACCGCGGCGGCCTTCCCTTCGCGCACCAGCTCCGCCAACGCCGCGTGCCCGCGATTCGGCCGCGCCGCGCGCATCACCGGATCACTTTCGAAACGCCGCCGCCAGGTCTCCCGCCGGGCGCTTTCGGATGAAAGGAACGCGTCGAAATAGATCGGCTTCTGCCTGGTCCAGATCCCGCCGGGGCTGCGGAAATCCGGAATACCCGATTCCGTGCTGATTCCCGCCCCGGTGAACACCACCACCCGTCGCGCCTCGGCCAGCATGTGCCGCAACCGCGCAATCTCCGGCGGCATTGCTACGCGGCCACGTCCGCCGCGCTCACTTGGCGCAGGCGCGGCACCACCTCGTCGGCGAACAGCCGGATAGTCTGGTGCCGTACCTGTCGCGGCACGCCAAATGTTGCGTTTGATATCAGGAAATAATTGAACCCGATCGCCTCCAGCGCCCGCACCCGCCGCGCCACCGTTTCCGGCGATCCCACCAGGTTCATCTCCATGTACGCCCCAAATTGGCCGGCTCGGTCAGCTTCTTCAGGTTCCCGAAAATCCGGTCGAACTGCTCATATCCGGGGATATCGCCCCACGGCGCCTGGTCTGCCTCGTAGTGATCGACCTGAAGCTGGAAATAGCGCGGGAAATAGGTCAACGCCAGCTCGCGCGCTTCGTCATCGGTGGGCGCAACGAACCCCTTGATCGAGATCGGAAACGTCGCCTCCGCCGGGCATCCCCGCGCTCGCATGCGATCCTGCCAGCGCGTCAGGATGCGCGCCAGCAGATGGTCGGGAAATGTTGCCAGACAGAGTGGCGGCAGATCGAGCTCGCCCATCACCTCCGCGCTTCCCAGGCTGCCGATCGCACCATAAAACTGGATGCGGCTCGCTTCCGCACGCGGGCGGATGCGCAGCGGGCGCGGCACATGGACATGCTTGCCATCGTAAGCAACTGTATCGCCCGCCAGCGCCGCGCGGGTAAACTCCCACGTCTCGCGGAATCGCTCGCGCGCCTCCGCCATATTCACCCCGAACGCGTCATATTCCGACTTCGCCGTCCCGCGCCCCATACCGATATGCAGCGGCCCCGTGCTGAGTGCCGCCAGCATCGACAGATCCTCCACGAAGCGGATCGGATTGTACCATGGCAGCACCATCACCGCGGTACCCAGTCCGAAACCCGGTAGCTCCGCCGCCAGATGCGACAGGAACATCAGCGGATTGGGATGCGGGAAATAGTCGCTGAAATGATGCTCGACGATCCAGGCCGCGTCGTAGCCCAGCTCGCACAGCAGGGTGGCGTCGATCACCGCTTCGCGATACATCTCCGCATCCGACAATCCCTGCTCGCCCACCGCCGCGATCTGATAGGCAAACCGCGATCCGCCCATGAGCCGCACTCCATCTTCAGCACCGCCGGAACGTAGCGATCGCCCCGCCGCAGCGTCAACGATCACCCGCTGCGACTGGGCAAGCGGCAGCCCGGCAATGATCGCGTATCACGATCAGGAATGGGGTGTGCCGCTGCACGACGATGGCCGGCTATTCGAAATGCTCACGCTGGAAGGCGCCCAGGCCGGCCTGTCCTGGCGCACCATTCTGGACCGCCGGGACGAGTATCGCCGCGCCTTCCACGATTTCGATATCAGTCGCGTCGCCGCAATGTCGGACCGCGAGCTGGAAACCGTGCTGCGCGGGTCAGGCGTCATCCGCAACCGGCTGAAAGTGTTCTCCGTTCGCACCAATGCCCAGGCCGCGCTGCGCGCGATCGAAGCGCACGGCAGCCTGGATGCGTGGCTATGGTCGTTCGTGAACAACACCCCCATCCTGACGCGCCGGCACCGCGCGGCGGACATCCCTGCCCGCACCGACCTTTCCGACCACATGAGCAAGAGCCTGCGGAAAGCCGGCTTCAGCTTCATCGGCTCAACCATCTGCTATGCATTCATGCAGGCGACCGGCATGGTGGATGATCACCTAGCGACCTGCTTCCGTGCCCAGCAGGCCGCTTCTAGAGCGTGATCGCGTGAGGCTGACGGTCCGAAAGCGTAAATCCCGCTCTCAGAGGCTGACCCGAAACGGTGTCAGAACGATCCTGGAGGGTGGGCAGCGGAGCGTCGTGGCGCAAAGGCGGGTTGCGTGATCCCGGCGGCTGCAATTCTTATCGCGGTTGCGAAGCACACGAGGAATCACGCAATGGCCTGGACCGAGATCACGCGCCCGCAGTATCGGCGCGAGGGTTTGCGCTATGCAAGCGATACCACCGACGAAGAGTGGGCGATCATCGCGCCGCACTTGCCGCCCTCGGCGTCGTCCGGCCGGCCGCGCAGGAACCGGCTGCGCGATATCGTCAACGCCATCTTCTATATCGCCCAGACCGGATGCCAGTGGCGGATGTTGCCCAAGGACTTGCCGCCGTTCACCTCGGTGCAGCGGTATTTCTACGCCTGGCGCGACGATGGCCGGTGGCAGGCCATCAACCACGCCCTGCTGATGGCCGCCCGTGAAGCGGAAGGCCGGGACGCCAGCCCCACTGCCGGCGTCATCGACAGCCAGTCGGTCAAGACCACCGAGGCGGGCGGTCCGCGCGGCTACGCCGCCGAGAAGATGGTGAACGGCCGCAAGCGGCACATCCTGACCGACACGATCGGATTGCTGGTCGGTGCGATCGTGCATCCGGCCGATGTGCAGGATCGGGATGGCGCGCCATGCCTGCTGAGCAGTATTCGCAGGGCGTTTCCCTGGCTGCGCCATGTCTTCGCCGACAGTGCCTATGCCGGCGGCAAGCTGAAAGGCGCTCTCGAGAAGCTCGGTCAGTGGACCATCGAGGTCATCAAACGATCGGACGCGGCCAAGGGGTTTGTGCTGCTGCCACGGCGTTGGGTGGTCGAGCGCACTCTGGCCTGGCTGAACCGCAACCGCCGCCTGGCCAAGGACTTCGAGGCAACCCTCGAGAGCGCCATGACCTGGCTCTACATTGCCAGCGTCAAGCTCTTGTCGCGGCGACTGGCCAGGGCATGAACCCGATACTCACTCCGACGAAGACTACACTCGCCGCGTTACCCAGGCCAATTCGAGTCAGATGGGGTGATTGGGGTCTCTCCCGAGTGATCGGGTGGCTGCTCCTCTCGGGATGAGTGAACGTGGTCCGTGTGCATCGGCCACAAGCATCGAAGGGGAGCAGCCGTGGGATACTTTGCCGGGTTGGACGTGTCGTTGGAAGAGACCGCCATCTGCGTGATCGATAGTCGGGTCGGATTGTGCGTGAGGGTCGGGTCGAGAGCGAGCCGGAGACGCTGGTCGGGTTCTTCAGGGCATCCGGGATGGTGATGGAGCGGGTCGAACTGGAGGCGTGCTCGCTGACCGCCTGGCTGCAGCAAGGGCTTTCGGCGGCGGGGATCCCGGCGATCTGTATCGAGGCCCGTCAGGCGAAGGCGGCCATGGGTGCGATGCCGAATAAGACCGATCGCAACGACGCACGCGGCATCGCGCAGATCATGCGTACCGGCTGGTTTCGCGCAGTGCACGTGAAGAGCCGATCTTGCCGCTCCTGGCGCGCACTGCTGACTGCACGGCGGGCGCTACTCAACAAGCGCCGCGATGTTGAGAACGGCATCCGAGCACTCCTGCGCGAAGTTGGGCTGAAGGTTGGCACCCCGAGCCGAAAGAACTTTGCGGCGCGGGTACGCGAGTTGGTGGCTGCCGATCAGGTATTGGCGGCGCTTGCAGAGTCGCTGCTGTCAGTTATCGAGGTGATGACCCGGGAAGTCGAGCGACTGACCAAGCGCGTGCCTGACGAGGTACGCACGGAGCCGACTTGTCGCCGGCTCATGACAGTGCCGGGTGTCGGCCCGCTGACGGCGCTGACGTTTCGCGCTACGATCGACCGGCCGGACCGCTTCCGTAAGTCCCGAGACGTCGGCGCGCATCTCGGTCTGACGCCGCGACGCTATCAGTCGGGTGAGACCGACATACAGGGTCGCATCAGCCGATGCGGTGACGAATTGGCGCGTACCGCACTGTATGAGGCGGCACACTCGCCGCTGATCCGTGACACCAGATGGTCCGCGTTGCGGGTATGGGGACTGAGCGTTGCCAAGCGGCGCGGCATGGCCCGCGCCCGCGTCGCCGTAGCTCGCAAGCTCGCGGTGATCCTGCATCGCATGTGGGTCGACGGCAGCGTGTTCCGCTGGAGCAAGCAGGCCGCCGCAGCGTGACAAGAGGAGTTCCAGTTTCCGCCTGACCAGCGCGGAGCGGACGTCGTTCCCGTGGGGACGATGGGCGAGGCGATCTCGTTGAGAGTCCGGAACCGCAGGCCAGAATGCTCTGCAGGTCGCGGGACAGATTGAGACGCCTCGTCCTCCTTACCCCATCATGCGGCGGCCATGCGCCGACCGCGAAGAGAAGCGAGTGACTCACGGGAAAGGCAGAAGGCGTGAGGATCAGCTTGACCCAGACAACCCCAGTCAGAGAGGACTCTGAGGTGTGAATCGGCCTCCAAACGGGACCCCACCAAATTCTGGTCTATCGAATTGATATAATGAGCGTTTCGCGAGTATTTCGAGATACGATCGGCTTTGAATAATGACCCCTCGCGGTAGGTAACAGAGGCAAAACCGCGGGCTGGGGTTGAGAAATTGCTTGCGCCGACGCGGGGAGGGTCAATTCAACCTGACTGTGACCGCCCCGGCTGACATTGATGGCTTGTCGCTCGAAGCGCTGAAGGCGCTGGTGACGCAGTTGCTTAGCAAGGCTGCTGAGCAGGATCGGCTGATCGCAGAACTACGGGAAGAGAACGCGCGACTGAAGGGTCTGAACGGCCGACCGCGGATCAAACCAAGCGGCATGGAGAATGCCGGTGAGCCGAAGCGGCCCGGCAAGCGGGGCAAGCGTCGGCGGCGCGGGAAGATCGCACCACGGGTGGCCATTGAGGATCGGGTGATCAAGGCGCCGGTGCCGCCCGGCTCACGCTTCAAAGGCTACGAGACGTTTGTGGCGCAGGACCTCGTGCTGCATGCCGAGGCGATCCGTTACCGACGCGAGCGCTGGGTCACGCCGGGAGGAACGATGGTGCTGGCTCCCTTGCCAGCCGGCGTGACCGGGCATTTCGGGCCAGAGCTGCGTCGTTTTGTGGTGATGCAGTATCACCCGGGGCAGGTGACCGTTCCACGGCTGGTGGCACAACTGCGGGGGATTGGCGTCGCCATCTCCAAGCGGCAGACAATGCGCCTGCTGATTGCGGGACAGGACGGGTTCCTGGCCGAGAACCGTGACGTGCTGCGGGCGGGCCTGCAGACCGCGGCCTGGGTCTCGGTGGACGACACTGGCGCGCGCCACGCGGCAAACAACGGCTTCTGCACGCAGATCGGCAATGACCACTTCGCCTGGTTCGGCACCCGAACGAGCAAGAGCCGGTTGAACTTCCTTGATCTCCTGCGTGCTGGGTTCACAGACTATGTCATCAACCAAGCGGCGCTGGACTATATGCGCGGACGTGACCTCGCCGGGCCTGTCCTCCCTCAGTTGGCGACCCATCAACAGACGCGGTTCGCCGATCAGGCCGCCTGGCCGTCGCATCTCGATCAGCTCGGCATCAGCGCAATGCGGGTCACCCCGGACCCCATCTGTATCGCCACCGAAGGGGCGTTGTGGGGCAGCGTCCAGGCGCACGGGTTGCTGCGCGAGATGGTGATTGTCAGCGATGACGCTGGCCAGTTTGACGTCGGCCTCCACGCGCTATGCTGGGTGCATGCGGAACGGCTGGTGCACAAGCTGGACACCTTCACCGATCTGCACCGCACCGCGCAGCAGCGCATGCGCGCACTCATCTGGCGGTTCTATGATGATCTCAGGCTGTATCGCGCCGCACCCACTGCGCGGCGGCGTGGCGAACTGCGTGCGCGCTTCGACCGCATCTTCCATCGACGCACCGGCTTCGTCACGCTCGATCGCCTGCTCGCGCGGCTGCACGCCAACAAGCCAGAGTTCCTGAGAGTGCTCGATCGGCCGGAGATACCACTCCACACCAATGGCTCCGAGCGTGACATCCGCCTCCATGTCACCAAGCGAAAGATCAGTGGTGGCACTCGCAGTGCCGATGGACGCGACTGCCGCGACGCATTCCTCGGATTGATGCGCACCGCCGCCAAGCTCCGCATCGCATTCTGGGATTATCTGGCGACCGCCTCCGCATCCCTGACCAGCCGAACGTTCCATATCTGCCGGACCTTGTCCGCTGTCGACGAACGACCGCATGAAGCGCCAGCCCGGGGTTTTGCCCCGGTTACTGGTGCGTCGGTCAGTGAAGTGCCGTTTCCGGACCCCACAGGGGATTGGGGTAAGGTGTGCACAATTCAACCCCGCCACACGCCCCTACACTGTGAGCGTGTATCCACGCAGTCCGTTCCAAGTAATGCCCGAGCAACGGCCGGCATTAGTCGCCTTCTAAAGCCTCATTCACGAGGGTTTGTCAGAAAAACCCGATCTTGGAACCAATTCTAAGGTGGACTGCTTCATGTCAAACGTGATTACGTAGCGGTTGCGGCCCTGGGCGCGATCCATCGCGGGCGCCCGCGAGAAGAAGGATGGCAGAGATGCGTGACCTGGAAAATCGGTCAACTGCGATTAGGAGATCGCGCCGTAATCTTATGAAGATGGCTGCTGTGGCAGCGTCAGAGCTTCTTGCGAAAACAGAGCCGGCCGCTGCGAATTGTGGACATAATGGTAAAGATGTAGGGAACGGCTGTTCAGGCGTTGAATGCTTTCTGAAGGGGACGACGATCCGGACCGCAGAGGGCGACAAGAAGGTCGAAGACCTAGCCGTGGGCGATTTGCTGCCGACCATTTTCGGCGGGATACAGCCCATTCAGTGGATCGGCCGCTACCGGTTTAAGAAAACTGATCCGACCAAGGCATGGGGCAAGGATGTAGTCCCCGTTCGGGTCGCTCGGTCAGCCCTTGGTCCCGATGTGCCGCATGCCGATTTGTTTGTCACGAGGGCGCATGCACTGCTCATTGATGATGTCCTGGTGCCGGTGTGCAACCCAATCAACGGCACAACGATTACCCTTTATGACGCCCGCGCACTCGATGAATTGGAATTCTTCCATATTAAACTCAACCTCCACGACGTAATCTACGCAGAAGGGAGCTCCTTGCGAAACTCTGCTGAACGTTGACGAGAAAGCAATCAATTTTGCCGAGTATCTTCGGGAATATGGACCTCCAATATCTAAGAACGCTGCGTGTGCGCCGGTGCTTGGCTTCGGCGCCCGCGTGGAAATAACGTCGCGTTTGGGCAGCGCGATCTCGCCCTGGATTGACCGCCGCCAGAAGCTTGACATCATCCGCGACAAGCTGGAGGAGGGTGAAATCGCTCGTTTGCGGCGACCGGAACTGATATGTTGAAATTGGCCGTTCGCGCGCGGGACAGGCCTGCAATTATGCGTGCTTAGGATCGCAAACATACGGCGGCTGGCGCCCGCATTGAGGCAACCTAGCTCGGCGCCAGCCCAGATTCACAATCGGGCTCGTAACGCACTGCGTTGACCTCTTGCGCATGCGAACCGGTGCACCGGGGTCGCGGCCTCGGCCCCTCATGCCAGGAACTTTCCACTGCTTTTGAAGTAGCCGGCGAAATCGTTATCCTTCACACCGCCCTGGGCTGAGGAATCGTTTCTGATCGTGATCGTCGACAGCTCGCCACTCTTCGGCGGCGTCACCTTCGTGACGATCCCGACGTGCAATTCATCGAGTTTGGCGTAAAAGTTTCCGCTCTTCACCCTGGCGATGTCGCCGGAGATGACCTTGCCGTTCTTCACCGAGACGATCTCGTGATATTTCCCGATCACGGGGGCGACGCGATAGATGACCCCCCGCCAGGCAGCAGCCTTTGTCCGGTCTATGCCAGGAAGATGATCAAGGCCTTCGGAGAGAAGGTGTTTGACATCATTGAAGCCGAGCCGGATCGGTTGCGTGAGGTCGACGGCATTGGCCCTGTCCGGGCCCGGCGCATCATCGCTGCTTGGGCGGAGCAGAAGATCGTGCGCGAGATCATGGTCTTCCTGCTTAGCCATGGCGTCGGCACGGCACGTGCCGTTCGCATCTATAAGACGTACGGGGCCGATGCCATTCAGGTCATGACCGAGAACCCCTATCGGCTGGCCCGCGACATCCGCGGCATCGGCTTCAAGACCGCCGACGTGATCGCCATCAAGCTCGGCATCGAGAAGACGGCGATGATTCGTGTTCGCGCGGGGATTTCATATGCGCTCACCAAAGCGATGGATGACGGTCACTGCGGCCTGCCCACCGAGGAATTGGTGCGGCGCGCCTCAGAGTTGCTGGAGGTCCCGGCAGGATTGACCTTGATCGCGCTGGATCTCGAGCTCGCGGACGGAACGGTGGTTGCGGACACGGCCGACGGAACGGCCTGCATTTTCCTCCGCGGGCTGCACCAGGCTGAACAGGTCATCGCGGAGCGAATTCTGCGCCTGACCGACGGCCCACTCCCTTGGCCCCACATCGACCCGGAGAAGGCGCTCCCCTGGATCGAGCGCAAGACCGGCCTGTCGCTGGCCGAAAGCCAGATCGCCGCCATCCGATTGGCCTTGCAGTCCAAGGCTCTGGTCATCACCGGCGGACCGGGCGTCGGCAAGACGACCATCGTCAACGGCATCCTGCGCATCCTGGCGGCCAAGGGCGTGAACCTCTTGCTCTGCGCACCAACCGGCCGGGCCGCCAAGCGGATGAGGGAGGCCACCGGATTCGAGGCCAAGACCATTCACCGGCTGCTCGAGTTTGATCCGACGAGTGGCGGCTTCAAACGCAGCAGCGACTACCCGCTGGACTGCGACCTGTTGGTCGTCGACGAGATGTCCATGGTCGATGTCCTGCTGATGCAGGCGCTCCTGAGGGCGGTCCCGGACCATGCCGCACTGCTGATCGTCGGCGACATTGATCAACTGCCCTCCATTGGGCCCGGTCAGGTCGCTTGCCGACATCATCGCGTCGCGCGCGGTCCCGGTTGTGCGGTTGACCGAGGTCTTCCGCCAGGCCGCCCAGAGCCGGATCATCACCAGTGCCCACGCGATCAATCGAGGCGCCATTCCCGATCTCTCCAAGCCCGACGGCGAAAGCGACTTCTATTTCGTTCAAGCGGATGATCCGGAAATCGCCGTCCCGCGGATTGTCGAGTTGGTGACGACGCGTATCCCCCAGCGCTTCGGTCTCGATCCCATCCGGGACATCCAGGTGCTGTGCCCAATGAACCGCGGCGGGATAGGTGCCCGCTCGCTCAACATCGAACTGCAAGCTGCCCTGAATCCCGCTGGGGAGCGCAAGGTCGAGCGTTTCGGCTGGACCTTCGTGCCGGGCGACAAGGTCATGCAGATCGAGAACGACTACGACAATGAAGTCTATAACGGCGACATTGGCTGCATCGACGATATCGACCTGGAGAGTGGCGAGCTGACGGCCAGTTTCGACGGTCGCTCCGTCACCTACGGCTTCGGCGAACTCGACACACTCGTGCCAGCCTACGCCGTCGACAATCCACAAGAGCCAAGGTTCCGAATATCCGGCCGTCGTCATCCCGGTTCATGACTCAGCACTACGTGATGCTGCAACGTAATCTGCTCTACACCGGCGTGACCCGTGGGAAGCGCCTGGTCGTGCTGGTCGGACAGAGAAAGGCGGTCGCCATTGCTGTGCGCAATGTGTCGGGACGGCGGCGTTGGTCGAAGTTGAAGGAATGGCTGGCGCCGCCTGATAGCGCCTTCGGGCCTAATCGCGTGAATGGCATGCCGTGGTAGCTTCCGGTATGCTGCCAGAATCCATCTGTTAACGTTGGCTTGGCGGCGATCTGGCCCGCGTGGACCCTTCTGGATGATCCAGCTTTGCAGCGCTGCGCGAGCGCCGTCGCCAATGGCAGGTCCGATCCGGCTCGCGACTGATCTCACGCAAGAGCAGCTTCAACAATCGCCCGTTGCACCGAGCGCTCTGGTTCTTCTGCGTGCTGCCGCGGCAGATCCAGGCCTGAAGATGACGGCGGCGGGGAACCTTTCTCGCCACGTCGTAGCGGAGATGTGCGATCTCTTCACATGGCCGGAGTTCGATAAGGCCGCCGCCTTTCAGTTCAACAAGGTCATCAACGAGCGGACTTTCTACCACTCTATTTTGTTCGTCACGTTGCACTGACTAGGCACCCTGCTCCGGAGACACAAAGGTTATCTCAAAACCTCACCGGCTGGGCGTCGCATGCTCGAGGAACCGAATTTGCCGGCGCTGCAGGCGTTGCTTTTCCATATCGCGCTGTGGCATTTCGATCTCGGAAATCTCAGCCGGGGTCTGCATCATGGATGGCCGCAACGCGATGCGGGCGTCGCGCTCTGGTGCTTGTCAGTTGCTGCGAATGACTGGGAACCGCGTGAGCGCCTGACACGTTTGTGCACAATCCCCATCAGCGGTGTGCTCGACCAGAAGTGGGATACGGCTTCCTATGCAATGGAGGCTCAGATCCTTCGACCTCTTCAGTGGTATGGGCTGCTCGACTACCGGGAAGATCGAAGTGATGCGGGTGGGTTCGAGAGGCGGCACTTGGATCGCAAGACACCCTTGTTCGACCGCTTCATCTCATTCGATGTTCAGCTTGAGGATTCCGGCGTCCTGCCACACTGAAAAGGATGCCTCACGGAACGGTGCCCTGCTGCTCTACGATGTCACGTCCACCTACCTGGACGGACGCTGCTGCAAACTCGCCCGTCATGGCTACAGTCGCGACTACCGGCGCGACCGCCCGCAGTTGGTCATCGGCCTGCTCGGTGCGGCGGACGGCTGTCCGGTCGCGGTTGAGAGCCTGCCCCCGCTTTCGCGCATAGGCGCTAAAATAGGGCTTGCATAGCGGACTCGTTTCAATTCAAGCATCGGATGACTCCCGATTCGCGGCTCGACAACGAGGACTGGCCCGGCATCGTCGCGCAGCTCGGCGGTGCCGGAGCGCTGAACCGAAGCGCCCGCGCCAGCAAGGCCTTGCGGCGCGCCCGCGTGATCCCCGATGCAACAACATTGTTGCGGCTGGTGCTGGCCTATTGCCTCGGCGTGCACGGCCTGCGCGGCGCCGCCGCGTGGGCCAGCGCGAGCGGCCTGACCGACATCTCCAATGTCGCGCTGCCGTATCGGTTGCGTCAGTGCGGCGGGTGGCTGACCGCGCTGATCGGTCAGCTGCTGAACTCTGCCGCGCCGAAGATCAGCCGCCGGCGCATCATCCGCATCCTCGATGCCACCGCGGTGCCGCAGGCCAGCGCCGATGCCCGCGTCAACAACAAGCTGTGGCGCATCCACGCCGCGTTCGACCTGCCCAGCGAACGCTTCGGCTTTTTCGAACTGACCGACCAGCACGAAGGCGAGCGGCTGGACCGGGTGCCGGTGGGGTGCCGGTCGTGGCGGGTGAGATCCGCATCGCCGATCGGGTCTATCTGAAACCGGATCGCATGGCCAATGTGCTGGCCGCCGGCGCCGATCGGCTGGTGCGTGCCGGCTGGAGGAGCGCGCGCTGGCTGGATGCCGACGACGAGCCGCTCGATCTGCCGCGTGAGTTGCGCCGCGCGGCCGCGCACGGCCTGATCGACCGCACCATCCGGCTCGGCCGCAACCACGCCCCGCCGCTTGCCCCGCCGCTTGCCCCGCCGCTTGCCCCGCCGCTTGCCCCGCCGCTTGCCCTGCGCATGGTGGCCATCAAAAAGCCCGCGCGGGCGGCCGCCGCCGCACGGCGCAAGGCGCGCCGCGAGGCGCAACGAGAGCGCTACCAGATCTCGACCGCAACGCTGACTGCCGCCGGATGGGTGATCCTGATCACCTCGTTGCCAGCCGATCACTGGTTCGCAATGTGCTGGCCCTCTACCGCTTGCGATGGCGGGTCGAGCTGGCGTTCAAACGACTGAAATCGGTGATCGGTCTGCAACGGCCGCCGGGCACCGATGCACGCTCCGCCAGGCCTTACGTGCTGGCGCATCTTCTCAGCATCCTTCTGCTCGAGCCCATCATCGATGAGCTCGAGGAGCTCTCCCCCCAAGGCCTCTCCCCCCAAGGATGCTCGCCGCCCGGCCTCTCCCCGCTCGGCCTGCACCGCCTGACCAGGCCCGGCGTCTGGCGTCTGCTGCGACAGTTGCGCGCCACCGCAACCAACCCTGTCGCGCTGGCGACAATGCAGCGCCACCCTCAGACGGCATCTGCATGAGCCGCCCCGACGAAAACGCCAATATCAACGTATGCCACAGGTATTTTAGCGCCTATGCGCGCAAGCGGGGGTGTTCGAGGGCAACACCGCTGACCCGATGACGCTGTCGGTCCAGATCGACAAGCTGAAGCAGCGGTTCAAGTTGCAGCGCGTCGTCATGGTGGGCGACCGCGGCATGCTGACCGCGGCGCGGATCGAGCAAACGCTGCGTCCGGCTGGGCTCGACTGGATCACCGCCCTGCGCGCTCCCGCGGTCAAGGCGCTGGCCGCCGATGACGGACCGCTGCAACTCTCGCTGTTCGATGATCGCGACATGGCGGAGATCACCAGTCCGGATTATCCGGGCGAGCGTCTCGTGGTCTGCCGCAATCCGCTGCTGGCCGCGGAACGCGCCCGCAAGCGCGATGAACTGCTGGCGGCCACCGAGTTGGACCTGGCGCGCATTCGCTCCCGGGTGCAGCGACCACGCAACCCATTGCGGGGGGCAGCGGCCATCGGCCTGGCTCTCGGTGTCGTGTTCGGTCAGCGCAAGATGGCCAAACACTTCGACACCACGATCACCGACGACACGTTCAGCTTTACCAGAAACCACGCAGCCATTGCCGCCGAGGCCGCGCTCGACGGCATCTACGTGGTGCGCACCAACCTGCCGGCCGTGCAGTCCGATGCCGCTGCCACAGTGCGTGCCTACAAGGGTCTCGCCGCTGTCGAGCGTGCCTTCCGTTCGATGAAGACGGTGGATCTGGAGCTCCGTCCAGTGTTCCATTGGACCGCACCGCGGGTGCGAGCCCACGTGCTGCTCTGCATGCTCGCCTATTATCTCGAGTGGCACATGAGCCGCAGCCTGGCACCCATGCTGTTCGACGAACACGATCCGGCTGGGCGCGACGCGCAGCGCTCCTCGCCGGTGGCCAAAGCCAGGTCTTCGCCGGCAGCGCGTCGCACGGCCGCCACCCAACAAACCGACCCGCTACATGGTGAGCCACTTCCCGTGCATAGCTTCCGCACTCTGCTCGCCGATCTCGCCACGATGACACGGAACACCGTCCGCCTCGGCCGCGATGGCGTCGACATCTTGCTGGCCGCACCAACCAAATTGCAGCGCAGGGCGTTCGATCTGCTCAACATCCCGCTCGTCGCGTAGACAGCCAGCAAACACACAGGCGCAGCCATATCAACAACTTGCGCTCAACACACGGCAAAGTTCGGTTTAACAATGGACGGAGTGCGGGTCGTTCCTGTTGCCGCCGCGAATATATAGTTTGGAAGAATCGGACGATACAATCTATCGTGGAGGTGGCCTTACCATGATGAGCGCCCACAAAAAGACTCTGGATACCCCGGCGTTGCTGGTCGCGCCTTCACGAGATCGAGGAATGCGCTCTGGCCAAGCTGGCCGCCAACCGGTAGTTCGACGCTGAGCTCTTTTTGCCCAATTCACGGCAACATGACAGGCGGATTGGCATCACGCCTTCAAACGGGTGTTGTCGGGGTCCCAGGCGGCGCCCGGCAGGACGATGGCAGGGCAGCGATCGTCCATCATCAGCATCTCGAGCTGCGCACCGGGCTGCGCCAGTCCGGGTTCGACATAGGCAAAGGCAAGTGATTGCTTGACGGCATCGCCGTAGGCGCCGCCGGTGGTCAGGCCGACGATTTGATCTCCGTGGTACACCGGTTCGTTGCCATGGCAATCGTGATCAGTGGCAGCTACTGATAGATAGACCAGCTTGCTCGGTGGCTGGCCGAAGTTGACCGACAGCAAGGGTCTCTCCCGATCCGGTCACCAGCCTCGGCTAACATGGCAATGCCTACGGAATCTCAATCATCGTCAGTGGCACGTGTTGCTGGCACCCGTAAACATCGGTCTCGCCCAGATCGCCCGAGCCGATGCGGCGCCGGATCGTGATCTTGATAGCGCGCGCCGGCTCATAGGGACGACACACCAGAACCTCGTTGTCGGAGATACCGTAAAGCTGCGCCACTTGGCGTCGGTTTATCACACCGCTGTCCCGAACCCGCTCGTAGTTCGCTTGGTCCTCAAAAAGAATGTCGAAGGTCAGCTCGAACGGGCCGGCATTCTTGCTGCGGATCACTTGCGCCAGATCCATCAACCGCACATGTTCGGCCATCTTCAGTTCCGGACTTCCGTCATGGTCATCGGAAATATCTCGCATGGCTCGGCCAGTGGAAGCAGATGGTAAACCGAGAACCGGAACATCGGGCCGACCGGAACGTTGAACGGCGAAAACGGGTACGCCAGATTGCCCGCGGTGGTCACGATCCCTGGATAGCCCACATGCTGCAGATGTCCACGCACATACATCGCCACCGCGTTCGCCAGTTCCTGCGTATCCGCGACAACATCGATCAGCAGTCCGACCTCGTGCGGCGCGAACGTCCTGTCTGGCTCGAGCTCGCCCATTACGGCGTCTCGCCCGTACACCCGAAAATTCAATGTGTAACCGCCAGATGCCGGCACGAAACGGCTGCCGGAGACACGCACCGATCTGTCATCGATCTGCTCGAGCTGTGAATCGGTCAGATCGTTCATACCCCCCGGCCCGGGCTGCAGACATGGATCGCCACGCTCGTAAAGCGAATGCGCCGCGACGGAAACCGTCGTGCAGCGCGACGCGGCGTTGCCGGGCCGCACGGTAAAAGCGTCGCCGCCGACCCGCCCGATCATCGGCTCGGCCAGATCATCGGCTCGGCCAGATCACAAGGGACCGCCGATATACCGGCACATTCCAAAATCTTGCCCATATGGAATGCGAGGCCCGGATCCATGCCCTTCAGCATCGGCATTGCGGCAAAAATCGCATCATCGCATGCCCGCCCCGCAAGGATCACCTCGGTGCCAGCATCCAGGGCACGAATAATGGGTTCCGCTCCCATCTGCGCGCAGATCGGTCCACAGCGAGCGATCAGCTCATCGGTCAGCGCTTCTTCCGGTCCCAGACTGCGCAATTCGCCTTCGGTTGCACGGAGACGTTTCAGCTCTGTCTTGTCCAGTTCCGAATTGATCACGGCCATGCGGAACGACAGCCCCTTTTCGCGCGCAATCTCGGCGATGATGTCAGCCCCCATCGCCAGTGTCGTACGACACCCGCTGGTGAGCAGCGAACCGACGATCAGCGGGATGCGGCGCGCGCGCCGCTTCAAGCATGATGGCGAGGTCGTGCTTGTAGGTCTGGCGCGGCAGGAAGGTGGCCGGCTTGCCGTGATAATGCGGGCCCATATCCGTCGAGCCGGCATCCTGGCCGATGAAATCCGGCTCTTCCATCAGCGCATTGCGGAACGCCGCCAGATTGTACCCGCTACCCAATGAGCCCGATGGTGCGACACCGACGATCTCCCGCATCACTCTACCTCCGTTCGGATTCTCAAATTGCACGCGCCGTGGCGGAGCTTGACATGCGGAATGCCTGGTGACAACCCAACCGGAATGCTCGGGGATGACGTCGATGCAGCGACGCGACTTCATGAAAATTGCTGCCATCGGCAGCGCTTCTTTGGCAGCGCCGCGGATCGCCCGTGCCGACTCCGCCCAAGTGCTGCGCTTCGTTCCCCAGGCCGATGTCGCGGTGATCGACCCCATCCTCAACACCGCTTATGTGACACGCAACCATGCCTATCTGGTATTCGATACGCTCTATGGCATGGACGCCAACAACGCCTTCAGGCCGCAGATGGTCGAGGGCCACACCATCGAGGATGATGGCACGCTTTGGAAACTGACCCTGCGCCCCGGACTGCGTTTTCACGACAACGAGCCGGTGCTCGCGCGCGACGTCATCGCCAGCTTGCAGCGTTGGGGAAAGCGCGACACGTTTGGCCAGACCTTCCTCGCGGCTGTCGCGGAAATGACCGCGCCGGCGGATAACGTGGTGGCGATCCGTCTGCACCATCCGTTTCCGCTGCTGCCCGCGGCGCTGGGCAAGGTCCAGCCGAGCATGCCCGCAATCATGCCGGAGCGGCTGGCTCAAACCCCACCCGATCATGCGGTGCCGGAATTGATCGGCAGCGGCCCCTACCGCTTTGTTGCATCCGCACGCGTTCCGGGATCGCGTGTGGTGTATCAGCGTTTTGACGGCTACGTGCCTCGCCCGGACGGTACTGCAAGCTTCACCACCGGCCCGAAAATCACCCATTTCGATCGCGTCGAATGGACGGTGATTGCGGATGCGGCCACTGCCGCCGCCGCTCTGCAAACCGGAGAAGTCGACCGGTGGGAGCAACCTATCGTGGATCTGCAGCCGATGCTGCGCCGGCACGGTGGCATCACCATGGATCTGGTGGAGCCGGCGGGTCAGATGGGGGATTTCCGTCCCAAGCAGCTCAATCCGCCGTTCAGCAACCCGGCATTTCGCAGGGCAGTTCTGGGCGCCGTCTGGCAAGCCGACTTCATGATGGCTGTCGTCGGGCCGGACCCGAAGCTGTGGCACGACAGTGTCGGTGTTTTTTGTCCTGGAACCCCGTTCGCCAATGACGCCGGGATCGAGGTGATCACCGAGAAGCACGATCCCGCCCGTATCCGCGCCGCCGTCGAGGCATCCGGCTATAACGGCGAGCGTGTGGTCTTCCTCGCCGCGAGCGACAACGCCAATCTCAACGCCCTGTGTCAGGTTGGGGGCGACATGCTGCACAAGGCCGGCGTGAACGTCGATTATCAGGCACTCGACTGGGGCACCGTTCAGAAGCGCCGCACCAGCAAGGAACCTTTGGACAAGGGCGGATGGAGTTGTTTCATCGCATTGGGCTCCGGCCTCGACTACATGAACCCGGTGACCTCCCTTCCCCTCGTCTCCTCCGGAGAGCACGCGTGGTTCGGCTGGCCCAAGAGCGACCGCATCGAGCAACTGCGTGCCGATTGGATGAAAGCACCCGACTTCAAGGCACAATACGCGATCTGCCGCGAAATCCAGCAGCAGGTCTGGGAGGACGTGCCGTACATTCCGTTGGGGCAGTGCTTTCAATCCACTGCCTATCGCTCCGATCTCACCGGGCTGCTGACCGGGTTCCCGCTTTTCTACGGGGTCCGCCGCACGTAGTCCCTCCCGCTACACCAAGCCAGATCACCGCCACGCCGGCGCCTCAGCATGTCACCCACGTGCATTGCCAGAGACACCGGCCTCGGTCTCGGCATCCTGCGCCTCTCTACAGAGCCCCCGAGCGGCACGACCGAAAAGCCCCACACATTGAGGGCATTCTCGCCGCATCCGGGAAGTGTCCGAAGATCGGAACACAGGGACGCGTTCGCGCAGGTCGAGTGAATAGGGAGCGCCCATACAGGCTGGCCTCCGTTCCAGCCAGCATCTTGAATCAGAAACCGCGCTGCGCCGGAATCTGGAGGCTTCTGTGAGGTCGCGCGACACAGATACCGCGTTGCGCACGAGGCGCGACCTCATTGAAGCTGGGTTGAACTGAACCGCGGGCCGCAGGCGCTATGGGGATTGTGTGGCGCTGGCTTCCGAGCGGGACGGGTGCCAGGACGTCTCGGGCGTGCTTGTCTGCCGCGAGACGTCGGCGAACTGCTCGATCGGCGCCGCGGATCGCGTCTTGGCAACGGGCAAGATGTCGGCAACGGGCGCGATGGGGGCCGCAGGCTGCTTGGCGGCCAAAGCTGCAGCCGGCCAATGCGGACATTGGTTTGGTGGGCTGGCTGGCAGCGAGAGCTGACGCGCGCGTTCTCGGTCATGAGCTATCGCACCAGAGCGGCCCGCGCGGCGGCGGTCGTCGAGGCAGCGGTCCGCGCTCCCGCATCGGCCCGCCGCAATCGGGCAGACGTCGAGAGCGTGCCCAGTCAGACGGCGATGGCGCTCGCGATAGCTCTCGGTTGGCGGCGGCTCGGGTGCGGGAGCCGCGAGCAAGGCCGGGCACAGCTCCAGCTTGGCGGTGCGGTGACCGTTGGCGAGAAGGCCGACATGGCGGATGCGATGGAACCCGTCGGGCACGGCATGCAGCAGGAACCGCCGGATGAACTCGTCGGCGGCCAAAGTCATCACCTTGGTCTTGCCCTCGTGTCGGTAGTCTTCCAGGTGAAACTGACCTGACGGTCATGCAGCCCGGTCAGGCGGCTGTTGGCGGGAGCAACGCGGTGGGTGTAGCGACCGAGATAGGCGAGCACCTGCTCGGGGCCGGCGAACGGACGTTTGGCGTGGACCACCCACTCGATGCCACGCAGGCTGTCGAGGCGCCCGGCAAACGCCGCGGGCTCGGCGAGTGCGGCAAGCGCGCCGGAGAAGCGCAGTATTCACCGTGAGCTTGCGAGATCATCCTCATCCTTGTCGCCGCCCGGCGAACCCGAGATACGGAGCGCAGCGACGACTTCGTCTCCGGTCTTGATCGCGACCCCGCCCGCGAGCGGTGCAATGTCGGGCAGCGTCGCGAGCGCTGCACCGTTTGGATTTTTGGATACGAGGTAAGCGTTGCGCCGCGCCCACCTAGCGGCGCGGGCGGGAGATATGGTGCGTCGTCGGCATGGACCAGGACGCCAACCCAATCGCCACTTCGGCAGAGATCGCCCGTACCAGTAACCTGTACGAGCGCACGCAACCGCACGGTCGAACTGATTATCCGCGGTGAGCCGCGGCGGCGCTGGTCGATTGGGCAGAAGCAAGCGATCGCGGCAGAGAGCCTTGAGCCAGGCGCGTCGCCAACGGTTGTGGCGCGTCGTTATGGTATCAGCAGTGGTCTGCTGTACAACTGGCGCAAATCATTGTTGGCAGCACAACCCGGCTTGGTAGCGCGATTTGCGCGTGTCGAGATTGCCGAACACGATCGGTTGGCAGCTCCTGTTCCATCTGTTCCGTCGGTGCTGCCTGCGCCAACCCCGCAACCGGTCGAGCAGATCGAGATCAGGTTGCCGGACGGCACCACGCTGCGGGCACCCGCGCGGATCGATCCACGCGCCTTACGCGGTCTGGTGAACGCGCTGCGCCGATGATCGGCTTGCCATCAGGCGGGCGTATTTGGCTGGCTTGCGGCTACACCGACATGCGCAAGGGCATGGACGGTCTGGCGCTGCTGGCGCAGCAAGCGCTGAACGAGGATCCGTTCGGCGGTGCGCTGTTCGCCTTCCGTGGCAAACGCGGCGGTCTGGTCAAGCTGCTCTGGTTTGACGGACAAGGCATCTGCCTGTTCAGCAAGCGGCTCGAGAAGGGCCACTTTGTCTGGCCGGTTACCAACACCGGCCGGGTCTCGCTCACCCCGGCACAGTTGTCGATGTTGCTTGAGGGCATCGACTGGCGCATGCCGCGACCGGCACGGCGCCCGGACCTGGCAGGCTGAGCGTCGGCTCACGCCAAATTCATTGGACCCGATTCGCAACAACAACTCAGCCTTCCCGGCAGGTTCACCGTGCCTGCCGCTCTGCCCGACGATCCGGCCACATTGCAGGCCATCTTGCGTGCGGCCCCGGCCGAGATTGAGCGGCTGCGCTGGCAGATCGTGGGCTTGCAGCGCAACCGGTTTGGTCGCCGTTCCGAACGATTGAACGACGAGGCTTTGCGGCAGGGGGTCGAGGATCTGGAACAATCGGTGGCTGACCGGATGGCGGATCTGGAGGCAGCGATGCCGCCCGCCACGGCAACGGATGCGCCTAGCCCCCGCATCACGACACCGCCGCAGCGCAACCGTGGCGCGCTGCCGGCGCATTTGCCCAGGATTGAGGTCTTCATTGATGTCACCAACAAAGCCTGCCCGTGCTGCGGTGGAACGCTGCACCAGATCGGCGAAGACCATGCCGGGATGTTGGACTACGTTCCCGCCCAGCTGCGGGTGAAGGTGGTCCGCCGTCCCCGCTACGGCTGCCGGGCCTGCGAGGGCGCGGTCGTCCAGGCCCCGGCGCCGGAGCGTCCGATCGACGGCGGCATGGCGAGCGAGGCGCTGCTGGCGCAGGTGCTGATCGGCAAATACAGCGACCATCTGCCGTTGTATCGCCAGTCGCAAATCGTCGCCCGCCAGGGCATTACGCTGGACCGCTCGACGCTGTGCAACTGGGTCGGCCGCGCCTGCTGGTGGCTGGCGCCGTTGTCCGACCTGGGGCGCCAATCGGTGCTCGCCTCGCCCGGTTGTTTGCCCGATGATACCACGCTGCCGGTGCTCGATCCCGGCCGGGGCCGGACCAAGACCGGACGGCTGTGGTGCTATGCCGTCGATAACCGCATGTGGCAGGGGCCGGGCTATCCAGCCGCGGCCTGCGTGTACAGCGAGGACCGCAAAGCCGGGCATCCGGCTGATCACCTGAAGGACTTTCGTGGACTGCTTCAGGTCGATGGCTATGCGGGGTTCGGCCGTCTGGTGAGAGGCGCGTCCGATGATGCGCCTCGGTTGGCGTTCTGTTGGGCACATGCTCGGCGCAAATTCTACGACATTCATGTCGCCACCCCCTCGCCGATCACGACAGAGGCGTTGCAGCGGATCGCCCCTGGTATGAGATCGAGGCCGACATCAGTGGCCAATCCGCAGAACACCGCTGGGCGATACGCCAACAACGTACTCGTCCGTTGGTCGAATCTCTGCATCATTGGCTGACCGAACAGCTTGGCCGCCTCTCCGGCCGCTCCGCCCTCGCTCAAGCAATCCGTTATGCGCTCAACCATTGGAATGGGCTGGCTCAGTTCCTGGACGATGGACGGCTGGAATTGGACACCAACACCGTTGAGCGCGCCATGCGCCCCGTTGCCTTGGGACGAAAGAACGCCTTGTTTGCTGGCGCTGATAGCGGCGCCCATCATTGGGCCATCGTCGCCACGCTGATCCAGACGGCGAAGCTCAATGGGCTCGATCCGCTGGCCTGGCTGACCGACGTGCTCCAGCGCATCGTCTCAGGTCGAACAAAGCGGAACGAGTTGGATACGCCGCTGCCGTGGAAATGGAACGCCGACACCGGCATCCAGGCAATCAGTTCGGCATAGACTTCACATCGCACGTGGTGCGGACACAACGCTTACGACGGAACGCATCGCCGTGGCGGCGGAAGATGTCCGCCACCTCCAGCGTCGGGCGCATCGGCGCCGCTCAAGCGGGTGGCGTCACCTCCAGCCGCAAGCGGTCGAGCGGGCTTGGCGTGCCGCGGATTGTGCTGGTGGCGACCTGGGCGTAGCGCGCCGTGGTGTTCACGTTGCGATGGCCAAGCAGCGCCTGGATGATGCGGATGTCGGTGCCGCCCTCCAGCAGGTGGGTCGCAAAGCTGTGGCGCAGCGTGTGGACCGTGACCCGCTTGCCAATCCCTGAGGCGGCGCACGCCGAACGGCAAGCGGCATGCAGCACGACGGGATGGATCGGATGCTCGGGATCGCGCCCAGGAAACAACCAGTGCGCGGGCCGCGTCACGCGCCAGTAGGACCGCAGGATGCCGAGTAGTTGCGGCGACAGCGTGACGTAACGATCACGGCCCCCCTTGCCCTGCTCGATACGGATGACCATTCGGCTGCTGTCGATGTCGCTCACCTCGAGCTTCGCCGCCTCGGAGGCCCGCAGGCCGCCCGCATAGGCCGTCGTCAGCGCGGCGCGGGCCTTGAGGCCGGAAACCGCCTCCAGGAAGTGCACGACCTCGTCGGCACCGAGTACGACCGGGAGCTTTTGCGGCTCGCGGGCGTAGGGGATGCGCTCTGGCAGGTCGGCCTGCTTGAGCGTGACCCCATAAAGAAAACGCAGCGCGCAGACCGTCCGGTTCAGCGCCGGCCACGACATCCCGCCGGCGACGAGGTGGACTTGGAAAATTCGGACATCCTCAAGATCCAGCTTGTCAGGCGAGCGAGCAAAGAAGCGGCCGAACTTGGCGACGGCATGCAGATACGATCGCTGAGTTGCCGGCGACAGATTGCGGACCGTCATGTCCTCGACCATGCGGCGCCGCAGCGGGCTCATCTCGGTCATCGGGGATCTCCCGTTCCAGGGTTGGGGTGAAGCACCCAAACCCTGGCAGACCAGTCGTCCCAATCACCGCGACCGCACACACAGCTACCGCGTCAGCGGTTAAGTTCAATCCCCGCCCCCCAATTCAACTTCAAGCAATCATACTCTAGGCTGTGTGGACGGAATCCCTGACATGCATTTCTGACGAATTCCCGAATCGGGTTTTGTTCGAATCACTGCGTGACCGGCATCATGGAGCCGGACATGCTGACGGGAATGACGGAGCGCGACTGGTCGATCGTGCTGGAAGTGTTTGACGCGGCGCAATCGAGCCGTGGAGAGCCAGGGCATGATGACCGTAAATTCCTGGAAGCGGTCCACTACTTCACGGTACACAGCATCACCTGGCGCGCACTGCCCAGCGAATTTGGCAAATGGAACAGCGTATGGAAGCGGTTCTGGCGGCTCAGCCGCTCGGGCGTATTCGAGGCCTTCTTCCAGCTTCTGGCGGAATGCAGCCAGACGGCACACTTGGTCCAGTTCTTCGACAGCACGACAGCACGCGCCCACGTCTCGGCGGCCGGGGCAAAAGGGGGCAGCATCGCCAAGCGTTCGGCCGCTCGCGCGGCGGTTTTTCGACCAAAATCCACCTCAAGACCGATCTCGACGGCAATCCTCTCGACTTCCACCTGACCGGTGGCGAGGTCAGCGACAGCACACAGTTCGAGACGTCGCTCGACATCGGCCCAGATATCAGCCCGCGCATTGCGATGACGGACAAGGGCTATGACAGCAAGACCAATCGAGCGGCGGCACTCGCGCGCGGCATCACACCGGTTATCCCGCGTCGCGAAAACTCCAAGCAGAGAGGACGCTTTTTTCCAAGGCGTCTCTACAAACTGCGGGCGCGCATTGAGCAGGCGATCGGCAAGCTCAAGCGCTTCAAACGCGTCGCCATGCGCTGCGAGAAAACCGACATCAGCTACTCAGCAATCATCAGTTTTGCGTGCGGGCTGATGCTGGTTAAATCCGTCCACACAGCCTAATAAAACTGCGGGGCAAAGGAGCGCGCCAAATGGCCTTTGAAAACCTACCACACCGGCCACAAATGGGAGCTGTAGCTGAAGTATATGCGGCCGAAATCCTGGCTCGCTCGCGCGCCGTCGCAATGAGCAGCCGAGTGCTGCTGGATATCTCCTACGGCGATGATTACTGGCAGCGCATTGACATTTACTTGCCCACTCAGGATGGGTTGCGTGATCTCCCCGTGCTGCTCTTTCTGCACGGGGGCGGCTGGTCAAACGGCTACAAGGAATGGATGGGTTTCATGGCCCCCAGCTTTACCGACCTGCCGGCCATCTTCGTGTCCGTCGGCTATCGCATGTTACCCGATGTGCGGTTTCCCACGCCGCTCGATGATACGATTGCTGCATTGGCGTGGGTGTACGGTAATATCGGCCGGCACGGGGGAAGCCCGACCCGTCTCTTCATCGGTGGGCATTCTGCCGGCGGTCACCTCAGTGCGCTAGCGACACTCCGACGCGATAAACCGGCTGCTGCCCGACTGCCTGAGGGAGTGGTCAAAGCCTGCTTCCCCGTAAGTTCGGTTTTCAAGCTCGAAATCGGGGAATTGGAAGGGCGCGGCAAATTCCTGCTTAACCATCCCGATGATGCGCCCGAAGCCAGCCCGATCAACTTCGTCGCCGGGAAGAGCGTACCCTTTTACATAGTTTGGGGCGAGAACGACCTTGAATACGTTCTGCGGACCTCGCCGATGATGGTTGATGCGCTGAAGAAGAATGGCGGGCACGTAGAATACGACATCTTCGCCGGCTACGACCATTTTCAACCCAGCCTCGACGGTGGCCGACCTGACAGTCAGTGGGTGCGTACCGTCCGCGCTTGGATGTCTGAGCGTTAGAGCGCTACCGGCCGGCCTTGCCGTACAGGTCAGTGATCGGCAGCACTGGTCCTGCGACCATCTAGGGAGTTCCATTATGACGAGACAGGAAGCACTGCGCCGGCTGTTTTGGCCAAACTCTGTCGCCATCGTAGGGGCCAGCCCGACGCAAGTGTGGACGCGACATATGCTGCCGAGCTTACAGCGGCTCGGTTATGGCGGTGATGTTTTCTTAGTCAATCCCCGGCACGGCTCGGTTGATGGGACGAAGTGCTATCCGAGCATACGCGCACTTCCAACAATTCCCGATGCGGTCATCATCGTGGTGCGCCGGGAGCTGGCGATCACGGTCGTTGAGGAATGCGAGGAGTGTGGCGTGGGTGGCGCGGTTGTGCTTACTGGCGGGTTTGCAGAAGCTGGCACCGAAGGTAGAGCACTCGAGCAGCGGCTTCGCGACGCCGTCAAAGGTTCCGCCATGGCGCTGCTGGGTCCGAATTGCCAAGGGTATATCAACTGTCTGCAGCCCAGCGCATTGTGGATGGACGAGATATTCGAACCTCTTAATGCCGGGGGAGTTCGCGATCATCTCGCACAGCGGCTCGGTCAGTACCGGGATTATGAATTATCTCTATCGTCGTGGAGTTTACACGAATTATACTATATCGCTCGGAAATGAATTGGACATCACCGCAGCGGAGCTGATCGACGCGTTCGTAGACGACTCCCGCGTCCGCATCATCGCGGCATATCTCGAGACAATTCGGCGATCCGAAGGCGTTTCTGGCAGCGTGCGATCGGGCGGCGCAGGCGGAGAAACCCGTTGTTGTCATGAAGGTCGGCCGCAATCCACAGGCCGCCGAAGCGATCCATGCCCATACCGGCGCCTTGGCTGGACCCGACCGGCTGATTGGCGCCCAGTTTCGGCGTCACCGAGTCATCCGGGTGCAGTCGTTGGCCGAAATGGTGGAGACCTGCATCGCGCTCAGCGGACGCCGGCTCGCCAGCCCGCGTATCCATGCTTTCGCGTCGTCCGGCGGTCATATCGAATTGGTTGTCGATGCGGCGGCGTCTACCGCGCTACGCTTTCCGGAGTTCAGCTCCGAGACGGCGGCGAAGCTTTGCGAGCGGATGCCGGATTATCGCTTTCCAGTGGCGACGAACCCATTCGACACGGGCGGTATTCAACTGGACACCGTAGTCGACACCATCTCGGCCGATCCGGACATCGATGCGGTAATGTTTGTCACCAACACACGCCGCCATCCGACGGGCGTGATGCATCCTATGCATCGCCTGCTCGACATGGCCGAACGGCTTCACGACGGAAGCACCAAGCCGATCATCGTGCTGGCGGCCAATGACGACGTCGAACCTTCCGCCGGGACGCGCCTTGGACCGCGTGGGATACCGCTGATCGGTGGGATCGAGGTGGGACTGCGGGCGCTCGAAAACGTCGTCCTTTATACTCGTCCTCAATTGCCGGAAGTGCCGCCGATCGACCTGGATATTCCGAAGCTGCGAACTCGGCTCAAAGACCTGCACGAGCCCGTCGCCGGCCGGGAGGCGCTTGATATTCTCGCAATGATCGGCGTGACAACCGTTCCTTCGGTGGCAATCGATCGTGCCGAGGACGCGGTGGCGGCGGCACAAGAGCTTGGGTATCCGGTGGTGGTCAAGACCGGGGCCCGCGACGTGCTCCATAAAACGGAAACCGGCCAAGTGTTTCTGAATTTGACCACTGATGAAGCGGTCCTCCGCGCCGCCCATGCAGTGAAGCTGCCGATACTGGTTCAGCCCTGGGTGAGCGGCGGCCTCGAGCTCATCATCGGGTTGCAAAGCGATCTCGACATGGGGACCTGTGTGACCTTAGGCATGGGCGGCGTGCTGACCGAACTACTCGACGTGGTCGTGTTGCGCCCGGTGCCACTGAGGGCCGGCGAAGCCGGGGAAATGCTGGCGGAGCTGCCGTACGAACGGTTACTCGACGGATATCGCGGCAGCGCCGCCGTGGATCGCACCCGAATAACGACGATAATCGAGCGGATCGCGGCTTTCGGGGTTGCCTTCGGTCCCATGATCCGGTCCTTGGACCTCAATCCCGTTATGATATCGTCCCGGGGTGCTTTCGCCGTCGACGCGCTCGTGCTTCCATGGAATTCTGATGGTCACAGATAGCCTGGGAGTCTCCGGATGCCCGAGGCGGTCCGGTCGAGGAGAAAGTCCCGATGCATGGCTACGAGACGCTAAAAGTTACGACCGAGGGCGTCGTGCAGGAAATACTCCTTGATCGACCCGAGGTGAGAAACGCGATCAATCTCAGGATGGAAGCGGAACTGGCTCATGCGCTCGACGCCGCCGAGGCAGACCCTGACATAAGGGCAGTGAGCATTCGGGGGGCCGGCGCAATGTTCTCGGCGGGGCACGACTTGAAGGAGTTTGCCCAGAATTATCTGCACGATGGCGACACCCTTGGCCGGCCTGAACTGCCCACGCTCCCGCGCGCGTGGTATTTTTCAAAACCCCTCCTCGCAGGCGTCCACGGCTTTGTCGGACCGGAAGCCAATCGGCTAATTGCGTCATGCGACTTCGTAATCGCGGCCGAGGGCACACGCTTCAGCTTTGAACAGGCGCGGCTTGGCTCCGCATTGCCGATGGACCCGACCATCAGCTTTGCACTCCCCATGGGAGTGGTGAAGAAGCTCTGGCTTATGGGTGGATGGTTCGACGCCGATAGCGCATTGCAGTGGCAATATGTCCAGCGGGTGGTCCCGCTCGACCGGCTTCAAATTGAGGTGCGCCGTTGGGCGGACCAAACCGCGCAGGTCCCGCCTCAACGATATGCCAGAGCCAAGGAGGTGATGCGCAACCAATTCGCGCAACGTGGGCTGGTGCCCGGCACCGAGGCTCGAACATTCAAGCGAGATCCCAAGCGAGAGGAATTCTACCGGACGCTACTGGAAAAGGGCATGCGCTCCGCACTCCAGTATCGCGACGCATCTTTCGACAAAGACATCTCGAAGGTCTGAGTGCGGTCAGAATGTGGCAGGATTGCTATCCGAGAGATTCTGGGAACAGGGAGATAGATCAGTGACACGAAGGCTTGCGAGCATCGCCGCTCTCGCCCTTGCTTTCATCAGCACATTGACGCTTGTTAGCGCGCCTGGGGCGGCGGACAATTCAAAGACCGCGTATCTGCAAAGCTATGGCGGCACGATTCAGGCTCTCCTCCAACAGTTGGGTGTGGCCGACCGTTTCAATGCGGATACCGGCTATAAAATTGTGCTGGTGCCAAAGGTGACCGGCGATGAAATCATCGGTACCGCCATCGCGCAGGCGGCCAGTCCCCACATCGACCTGGTATTCGTTGATGAGGCGATCTGGATGCGCGGATTACAGCGCAACATATTCGCGCCGCTCGACCCGAATGACTTCCCCAATTTCTCGCAGATGTACCCTGTCGCGTTCGTCAAGAAAGCAGGACAAATCTACGGCGTCGCGCCTTATGCGGACCTTTTGGGCATCCTCTATCAGCCGGAGATTTTCAAGAAGAACGATTGGGCTCCTCCAACCGCCTGGAAGGATCTGTTCCGCCCAGAGTTCAAGGGTTATCTCGGGCTACCGACCCTTGGGGACTATGGCTACTTCCTTGCGGTTCAGCTGGCAAAGTTGAATGGCGGCAGCGAAGAAAACATCACGCCGGGCTTTGATGCGATGAAGCAGCTGGCTCCCAGCACTACATGGACCGATACATTCACTCAGGTGGCGCAGCTTTTCAGCCGCGGTGATGCGGCCGTCGCCGTTCAGGGCATCGGCCTGGCGAAGAAGTTGCGGGCGCAGGGCATCCCGGTGGTCAGCGCCCGCCCTGATCCGTTGTATTTTAGTCCGACGGTAATGGGGATCATGAAGAACGCACCTGACGCCAAGGCAGCGAAGGTGTTCATGAATTGGTTTCTTGGCAAGTTCGCGCTTACCAAGGCGGCCATGGAGTACGGACACACGCCGTTGAACAAGGGAGTCCAGTTCCCCCCCGCGGACGTCGAGGCGTTGGGTCTGGTGCAGGGTGATGCTGCGATTAGCCATCTCGCGGTGATCAACTTCGATTACGCTTCCCAGCATCTCGCCGATTGGGAGCAGGTGTTCCGCACCGAGATAGCGCCATTGTCGAAATAGCGCCCGAGGAAGTGGGTGCTAGAGGCCAGAGCCTTTCGATGACCGTCCGTCCATTCCCAATACCATCGAAAGCCGCCTGACACGGATGGCCATATCGGAAGGGCCCCGCGCTAAGCTCGGTGTTTCGGAGCTGACCAAACGGTTTGGCCGGACGGTTGCCGTCGACCGCGTCAGCTTTCGAGCCGCCGAGGGCGAGTTCTTCACTTTGCTGGGCCCCTCAGGATGCGGCAAGAGTATCAATTCTCGGCATGATCGCTGAAATCGTTCAGCCCGACCGCGGACGCATCGTGCTAGATGGTCGGGACATCACCCGCGAGCCAATCTTCCGCCGCGATGTGGCCATGGTCTTCCAGCAATATGCGTTGTTTCCGCACATGACCGTCTCTGACAATGTCGCCTTTGGCCTCCGGATGCGTCGGATCAACCGCAGCGAGACGGTGCGGCGCGTCCGTGAGGCGTTAACCTTGGTTCAGCTTCATGATCACGAGCGCAAATACCCGCGTCAGCTCTCAGGCGGCCAGCAACAACGTGTAGCCCTTGCCAGAGCGATCGTGGTGCGACCACGGCTCCTGTTGCTGGATGAGCCGATGAGCAATCTTGACGCCAAGTTGCGCGCGGAGCTGCGCTCCGAGCTGCGCGAGATCCAACGGGCGACCCAGCTCACGACCGTGTTCGTGACCCATGATCTTAGCGAAGCCTTCGAGATGTCTGATCGGGTCGCGGTGATGGCCGATGGGCGAATCCAGCAGATCGGCACACCGATCGAACTCTATGCTCGTCCAAGCAGCATCTTCGTTGCCCAATTTCTCGGCCACTCTAACCATTTCTCGGCAGTCATTGGCGATAGCGAGGGAGCCGCTAGGGAGCAGTCGCTCACCACCGTCGATGGCTGGACAATCCGTGCCCGGCCCGATGCCGGCCAGACCTTTGGCGCCGGCGACCAGGTTTGGGTCATCTTGCCGGCGGATCGCCTGTCGCTCGCCCGCGCGCTTGAGGAGGGAGCCAATCACATCGCCGGATCGGTCACAAAAATCGTCTTCCTTGGCAAGAATTTTCGTTACATCGTGCGATGCGCGGAGCGTCGTCTTCAGGTGGAGATGCCGGCGGGAACCGAGCCTGGCTTCGCGGTCGGCGATCATGTCCAGATCACGTGGCGACCGGACGACTGCATCCTAATCAAGACCCACGGCGCCCGGTGACAGTTGCTCGCTCCCGCTATTCCTCCATGCTGAGCAGCCGGTTTTCCGGACCAGTACCTGATCGCGCCACTTCTCCTCCTATTCGCCTTTTTCTTTATGACCCCCTTGGCTCAGAGTTTCATCACCAGCTTTCATGCGCAGTCGCAATCGGGGGCTATCTCCAACATTTGGACCCTGGCGAATTACCGGGCGCTCGGCAACCGCTACTATATCGACATTCTCCTCCGGACGCTGAGGATTGGCGCCGAAGTGACGATCATCGCAGCCACCCTCGCCTATCCCGTCGCGGTCTTCATTGCCCGCTCATCGCGCACCTGGCAGACGCTCCTCATGTTTCTCTATGTGGCACCCTGGTTCGTGAATGTCGCGGTCAAGGCGCTGGGTTGGACGTTTCTCTTAAGTCCGCACGGTATCGTAAACCAAGGGTTAATACGGCTCGGGATCATCGAGGCGCCGTTACGGCTCATGAACAACGAAACCGGCGTGATCATTGGCCTAGTCAATGCGTCGCTCGTGCTGCTCGTCCTGCCGCTCACGGCCGCAATCCAAGCGATCGAACCGGCGCTGATCGCCGCCGCAGGGAATCTCGGGGCACGACGGCGGCAAGTCTTTTGCCGGGTGATATTTCCGCTCACCATCCCTGCACTCGCGGTCGGAGTGGCGATCACCTTTCTCCTGGCGATCACTGCCTACGCGACGCCGACCTTGCTGGGCGGGGTATCGACGCCAATGGTGGCGTATCTCACCTTCCAAGTGAACTTGGTGCGGCTTGACTGGCCTCTTGGTTCGGCCATGGCAGCCGCTTTCCTAGCAGTGACACTGGGCGTGCTAGGTGCGCTCCACCTCGTGGTGCGTCGGGCGACGAAGTGGACAGTGGCGTGATCGGGCGGGTCGTCCTCATGCTCTTCAACCTCGCCATGCTGGGGTTCCTGGTAGCGCCCTTATCGCTTGTCTTATGGATGTCGCTGAGCCCGGGCGGGATATTCGAGGTCGGCTTCTACGTGCCCTCTCTGCGATGGTACGCCGACGTGCTCCATTCGCCTGAATGGATGGGAGCGCTTTGGCTGAGCGCAAGGTTGGCGTTCGTCGTCGCAACGGCGGCGACCGTTCTCGGTTTTATCAGTGCCTACGGGCTGGTCCGTTTCGCTTTCCTCGGTCGCTCGGTGATCAGCGCGCTCTTCGCCTCGCCGCTGGTGGTTCCGGTAGTGACGTTTGCGATTGCCCTGTTGCAGTTCGTTAACCGAATCGGCCTCTACGACAGCATGACGAGTCTGGTCGGCGCGCATCTCGTGCTAACTTCCCCACTCACCGTGCGCGTGCTCTATGTCGCCATAGCGAGCATCGATCGTCGCTTGGAGCACGCCGCCATGATCCTGGGCGCCAACGGCTGGCGCACCCTGCGGTTCGTAACTTTGCCGCTCGCCCTTACGGGCATCGCTACCGCGTTTGTCTTCGCTTTCATGGTGTCCTTCGATGAAGTCACCGTCACCGTCTTCGTCACAGGACCCACCCACCAAACGCTGCCGGTGCAGATCTTTGGCTATCTGCAGAATGCGCTGGATCCGAGTGTTACCGCCATCTCGGGACTACTGATCGGCCTGGTCCTGGCAGGAATGCTGCTGGTGGAACGGACGTTGGGGATCCGGCGCATGCTGACGGAGAAGGCGAAACCTTGAGGTTGAACCGCATCTTTATTCGCCGGAATGCGGCCCGCTGTGCGGGCAATCGCCTCGAAAGCACATCGAAACGGAGTAGCAGCAACGCCGCCGCGGTCGCAAGGCCGGCAATCAATCCCATCCATACCCCGCGGGGCGCCCCACATACCACGCAGCCCAAGCCACCAGCCGAGTGGGATGCCGATGCCCCAATAGGCTACAGCGGTAGCCAGGAGTGGCGCACGCGTATCTTTGAGGCTGCAGCTGCACCGAAGAAAAGGCACGTTCGATCCCGAGAAGCTGCGGACAATGCAGTAACATCGGGCGGCGTATGCGCGGAACTCCGCGCAAATCGCCTAGCCTCCACGCCTCCATGGTGAAACTTCCTTGCGGCCGCTTTCAACCGCACCCTCGTCTGGGTAGGCAGCCTCCATAAAAACACGCTGCCAGGGAGGCACCAGCATGACCCGGATCACCCGCCGCGCCGCACTCGGCGCACTCGCCGCCGCCCCTCTCGCCCGCCCCCCCTCCTGCGTGTGAATCAGCACCGAAGTGGGACCCCCAGCGAAAATGGATTGAACTTAACCGCTGACGCGGTAGCTGTGTGTGCGGTCGCGGTGATTGGGACGACTGGTCTGCCAGGGTTTGGGTGCTTCACCCCAACCCTGGAACGGGAGATCCCCGATGACCGAGATGAGCCCGCTGCGGCGCCGCATGGTCGAGGACATGACGGTCCGCAATCTGTCGCCGGCAACTCAGCGATCGTATCTGCATGCCGTCGCCAAGTTCGGCCGCTTCTTTGCTCGCTCGCCTGACAAGCTGGATCTTGAGGATGTCCGAATTTTCCAAGTCCACCTCGTCGCCGGCGGGATGTCGTGGCCGGCGCTGAACCGGACGGTCTGCGCGCTGCGTTTTCTTTATGGGGTCACGCTCAAGCAGGCCGACCTGCCAGAGCGCATCCCTTACGCCCGCGAGCCGCAAAAGAGTTTATCACATTGATGACGGTGCGCCGCCGCAGGGAGCCGAGCGTATTGCGTCAGGCGGTGGCGGCCACGGACACCCTCCACGCATCGAATGCATGCCCCTCAAGATCCGATGCGTCGAGGCTGTGGTCAGATGGCGGCAGATGTTGAACGTGTTGTAGACGGCAGAGTGGCTGGAGAGAAAACGTTGCGCAGATCCGGCAGATCGAAAGCGCTGCATCTTCCGCTCTCGTCGTCGGATCGGCACATGCGAACTTTTCGCTCGGTTGTTCAGCCGCTTGCCACGTCGGTGGACATGCGAAAGTCCAAGATCCCGCAGTGCGGCATCGTAAACGCGATATCGGTCAGTGACAATTAACGCGGGCAAACAGGCCGTGGCGTTTCAGCAGCTTGCGTATCAAGCGCAGCGCTGCATACTTATCGCGTCTGGCTTGGACCAGGACGTCGAGAACTTCGCCCTCATCATCGATGGCACGCCACAGATACATCTGCCTGCCGGCGATTGAGACGAAGACTTCGTCGAGATGCCATCGCCCGGTCGCCGGTGGACGCATGGCCCGAAGGCGACGACCATAGATTGGACCGAAATGGATAACCCACCGGCGGATCGTCTCATACGAGACAGCGATCCCGCGTTCAGCGAGCAGGTCTTCCACATCCCTAAAGCTGAGGGTGCAGCGCAGATACAACCAGACGGCGTGCTGGATGATCGCCGGTGGGAACCGATAGCCGCGGTAGCTGAGTGCTTGCATCGCCGGACGCTACCTGCTGTCAGGCGCCAGGGCCACGGAACCTCACCCGACGTGACAAGCCTGTAGGATTAGCTGGCTGGCAAATTCTGCTCGACTTCCACTGAACAGGAAGCATTCCTGTCGTGGCGAGGCGGGCACAAGCCACCTCGCCAGCCCGGCCCCGACTATCGGGCTTCAGGTGGTGGGAGCGCCGCATCGGGCGGCGCTGAGAAGGAGATCCCACCATGTCCAAGCGAACGTCACTTTCCATCAGCCAGCTGCTGGTGCTCAACACGGCGGCCCGGTGATCCGATCACATGATCCTGCCTCTACCGCCGACGCTCAAAGCGAAGGGAGCTGCTCAACAGAAGCTGCTTCAGAGCCTCATCACCGCTGGCCTGATCGAAGAAATACCAGTTGAAAACAACCTGCTCTGCTGGCGTCAGGATCCGGATGGCGCTCGCTACGGCCTGCGCCTCACTCCGCTCGGGCTCACCACGGTGCAAGGTGAGCAAGTGCAGGAACCTGGCGATCGACCCACAAATGCGCCGTCTTCGGAAACCCCGGCGAG
The DNA here is from genome assembly GCA_963810715.1 of uncultured Pseudomonadota bacterium. Lineage (GTDB taxonomy): Bacteria > Pseudomonadota > Alphaproteobacteria > Acetobacterales > Acetobacteraceae > DATDIC01. Next base: position 99,461 of record CAWEOZ010000019.1, read on the forward strand.
TGCCGCCGTACCTTTGGACGAAGGCAATTCTGGCACAGAGAGCGAGCCCGAACCGGGTCAAACACAG
>CAWEOZ010000020.1:0-440666 GCA_963810715.1 uncultured Pseudomonadota bacterium
GCGCAGGTGAAGCGCGAGGTGGGCGGTCCCGTCCTGATCGGCAACCGGATCCATTTGGTGCAGCGGTCGTTCAAGGAGGTGTTCGGCTTCGAGCGCGACTTCCAGGTGGATGGCAGCCAGTTCGACCGGCTGTTCGCGGATGATGACGCGTTCTTCGTTGGGAGCATACCGGCTCGGGTGCTGCATACGCCGGGGCATACGCCGGCCTGCGTTTCGTATCTGATCGGCGATGCGGTGTTCGTCGGCGATACGCTGTTCATGCCGGATGCGGGGACGGCACGGGCGGATTTCCCGGGGGGCGACGCGGCGGTGCTGTATCGTTCGATCCGGCGCATCCTGGACCTGCCGCCGGAGACGCGGATGTTCATCTGCCACGATTACGGGCCGGGGCGGGCGCAAGCCGGCGTGGGAGACGACGGTGGCGGGAGCAACGGGACGAGAACATCCATGTTTGGGACGGGATCTCTGAGGCGGAGTTCGTGGCGCTGCGGACCGAGCGCGACAAGAAGCTGGCGATGCCGGCGCTGATCATCCCGGCGGTGCAGGTGAATATCCGGGCCGGCGAGTTGCCGCCGGCGTCGGAAAATGGCGTGCGCTATCTGCGGGTGCCGGTGAACGTTCTTTTCGCCGGATTTGGTGCTGCGGCCGATCGGGGTGATCGGGACACCGTGGCGGCGGATTGAGGAGTGTCCTCGGAACGGGCGGCAACCGGATCCGTCGCCGGTGTGCCGGGTTACGGTGTTTCCGGAGTTTCTGGCGGGGCTGGGGAGTTTGGCGGGGTTTTCGCACCTGATTTTGCTGTATTGGCTGGATCGGGTGCAGGGGGCTCGGTTGCGGGTGGTGCCGCCGTTCGATGGGGAGGAGCGGGGGGTGTTCGCGACGCGATCGCCGGCCCGGCCGAACCCGATCGGGGTGTCGGTGGTGGCGTTCGACGGGATGGAGGGGGAGGAGGATGCCGCCGGCGCGGTACCTCGATTGCCTGGACTGGACGCCTTTGCTGGATGTCAAGCCGTATCTCAGGACGACGGATGCGGAGGCGGAGGCGTCGATGGGGTGGCTCGAGAAGCACGCGACGCAGCGGCGACAGGGGGCTGAGGATTAGCGGGCCTGGAGGGCCAGTCGGAGGCCGAGGCCGATATAGAGCGTGCCGATCGCCTTGCCCTGCCAGCGGCCGATCGATTTGTGGCGCTGGAGCCAGCGTCCGAAGGCGCCGGCGCCGAGGGCGACCAGGGATGCGTAGAGGGCGCTCATCAGCACGAAAATCAGGCCGAGGGTGGCGAACTGGGCGATGGCGGCGCCACGCTCGGGGTGCACGAATTGCGGCAGGAAGGCAAGGAAGAAGAGCGCGGTTTTGGGGTTGAGCATTTCGACCAGGACGGCCTGGCGGAAGGCGCGCGCGGGCGGGATGGCGCGGGCGGTGGGGAGGGTGAGGTCGGATTCCTCGTGGAAGGCGCGGAGGCCGAGATAGAGGAGGTAGGCGGCGCCGGCATATTTCACGACGCTGAAGGCGAGCGCGGAGGTCATGAGGATGGCGGAGAGGCCGAAGGTGGCGAGGGTGGTGTGAACGAGATCGCCGGCGGCGATGCCGAGGCCGGTGGCGATGCCGGTGCGGGGGCCGGAGCCGGTGGCGCGGGCGAGGACGAACAGGACGGCGGGGCCGGGGATGAGAAACAGGCCCAGGACTACGAGCACCCTGGCGAGGGTGGCGGTGGGGATCATTCAAGCTTCCCAGTCCGTTTCGGCTGATTGTTACCGTTTCTGCATAGCCGCCGCAATCGCGGCAGGCGAAGGTTGCGTCCTGACCGAAGGGTCCATCATGCGCGCTCTGTTGTGTTCCGCGATCATCGGACTTCTGGGGCCTCGGTGCAGTGCACAGCCGCCCGCCGATCTTGCATCCAGCCTGGATGGCGTCAGCAAATCCGTGTTCCTGCGTTGCTCGGGTCCGCCGCAGCTCAGCGAGACGCAGGGCAACCAGGAACGAATGACATTTCTTGCCAATCGTGCCGGCGAGGCGGGTGCCTTCAGTGCTGCCGCCGCGGCGCCATTTGCCTGTTCAGGCAACGCGCTGTTCCAGGACGGCCGGCTGACCAGCGTGACATTCGGCGGCAATCAGGCTGTCTGCATGGACGTATTCCGGCCCTGCCAGCATAAAACCGCACCATAGGAAGCGTGACACCGATCGCACGTTCCCGGCCGCATAGTGTCGTCGCCAACAGGCGCAGAATTATACGACCTGAACCAGGGAGATCCACCAAGATGCGAACTGCGGCCTTCATCAGATTCTTGCTCGCCGCCTTGCTGGTTTGCCTTAGCGGCTGCGAAGCGCACGGCCCTACCACCTCGGCGTTCGACGGCGTTATCAAGGCACCGGCTATTCGACCGATCCTGGGCTTTTCTGTGCATCGGGGGTGGGGCTGAACCCGATGAAGGTCGCCGGCGGCCATGTCGAGTTTGGCAATATCAGGGGTTGGGTCCAGCCGGATGGAAACATTCGAATGGTGTTTGGCGCGATATGGATACAGGGGCAGTTTCAGGGGACACAATTCCAGGGAGTGGTTTATAATCCGCGGTCGGCATGTAACTTCCAGCTTGTTATGAACCGGACGGGGTAGGCGCGCCCCTTCGCCGGCGCGGTGGCTCTCTCTCCGGCGAAGCGGGAGAGGTGAAGCAAGGTCACGCGGGGGCGGCGCTGTTGGTGACGCTGGGGTCGCCCTTGTAGCCGTAATGGGCGCGGCGTTCGGCCAGCGTCATGTCTTCGAAGCGGCGATAGGGGCGGGATGGGGTGCGTACTCGGGGTCTTTTACGGGTGTGTCGGCGGGGTGGCGCGTGCGGGTGGCTGGAGAGGGGCGGGGCCTTTGGTGGCCGGGGTGGTTGTTGCCGCAGGTGGGTTCTGGTGCTGGTGGAGGGCTTTGAGGGTGGCGTGCATGGCGCGGTTGAGGGTGCCGGCGTTGCCGCGGAGGCGGGTGGCGGTGTGGTCTGAGACGTCGGGCTGGGCGGCGCGGCGGAGGTTGTCCATGACGGCGTAGTGGGCCGCGATGGTCTGGGCGGCGAGCAGGGCGGCGAAGGGGTCGGTGGGTTTGAGGGCGAGGAGCGCGAGGCGGGCGGTGTTGCGGTGGGCGGCGCGGGTTTCTGGCTTGTCGTTCAGGGTATGGGGGATGGATTCGAGGATGGTGTCGAGGAGGTTATCGATGAGGGCGGGGTCGAGGGTGGTGGGGGTGGAGTTGGGGTTGGTGGGAGTGGGGAGGGGCATGGTGCGGGGGCGCTCGGGGATGGGTGATTGCGGCACAGTCTAGCATGGCGATAGGAATATTGTCAAGGTGGTAGGAATTTGGAGCTAATTATGCCTTTTACCCACGGAAATTTTAAAACGATGCTGGGCATAGGCTGGATTAGGCGGGAGGGGCGCAGTGTAGCGGGTTGATGCCGCTTCTATCGATCGAGCGCGACCTCGAAATTTTGTGTGTGATAGGGCGAGGGACGCGCGCTGCGGCTGCCGTTTCCTCAAGAAGGACTTCTACCTCTTAATCTCGCCAGCTCGATTTAGCCTGGCCAATTCTGTTTCCAATGAAGCAATGCGTTTGGTGTAGACGCTGGGATTGCCTGTTGCCAGCACGCGATAGATGTTGAGCGCCTCGGCGTAGGCCTTTTCGGCGTCGGCGAGGCGGCCGGTGTCGCGGTAGAGGATGCCGAGATTGTTCAGCGTAGTGGCGAGATAGGGCTGGTAGGCGCCGGGGTCGTGGTCGGCGAGGGCGCGGTAGATGGCGAGCGCCTCGGCGTAGGCCTTCTCGGCGTCGGCAAGGCGGCCGGTGTCGCGGTAGAGTACGCCGAGATTGTTCAGCGTTTGTGCGACGTAGGGCTGGTAGGCGGCGGCGTCGCGGTCTGCGAGCGCGCGGCGGATGGCGAGCGCCTCGGCGTAGGCCTTCTCGGCGTCGGCAAGGCGGCCGGTGTCGCGGTAGAGGATGCCGAGATTGTTCAGCGTAGTGGCGAGATAGGGCTGGTAGGCGCCGGGGTCGTGGTCGGCGAGCGCGCGGAAGATGACGAGCGCCTCGGCGACGGCCTTCTCGGCGTCGGCAAGGCGGCCGGTGTCGCCGTAGAGGTTGCCGAGATTGTTCAGCGTATCGGCGACGTAGGGCTGGTAGGCGCCGGGGTCGTGGTCTGCGAGCGCGCGGTAGAGGGCGAGCGCCTCGGCGTAGGCCTTCTCGGCGTCGGCGAGGCGGCCGGTGTCGCTGTAGAGTGCGCCGAGATTGTTCAGCGTAGTGGCGAGATAGGGCTGGTAGGCGCCGGGGTCGTGGTCGGCGAGCGCGCGGAAGATGACGAGCGCCTCGGCGTAGGCCTTCTCGGCGTCGGCAAGGCGGCCGGTGCGGTTGTAGAGGTTGCCGAGATTGTTCAGCGTATCGGCGACGTAAGGCTGGTAGGCGGCGGGGTGGTGGTCTGCGAGCGCGCGGCGGATGGCGAGCGCCTCGGCGAAGGCCTTCTCGGCGTCGGCAAGGCGGCCGGTGTCGCGGTAGAGTACGCCGATATTGTTCAGCGTTTGGGCGACGTAGGGCTGGTAGGCGGCGGCGTCGCGGTCTGCGAGCGCGCGGCGGATGGCGAGCGCCCCGGCGTAGGCCTTCTCGGCGTCGGCAAGGCGGCCGGTGCGGTTGTAGAGGATGCCGAGATTGTTCAGCGTTCCGGCGACGTAGGGCTGGTAGGCGCCGGGGTCGTGGTCGGCGAGCGCGCGGAAGATGGCGAGCGCCTCGGCGAAGGCCTTCTCGGCGTCGGCAAGGCGGCCGGTGTCGCCGTAGAGGTTGCCGAGATTGTTCAGCGTATCGGCGACGTAGGGCTGGTAGGCGCCGGGGTCGTGGTCGGCGAGCGCGCGATTAAGCTGCAGACACTTTGTCCAGCCCTGTTCTGCTTCAGCGTAATGCCGTTCTCGGTACGCTGCCGAGGCGTAGCGGTCCGCATAGCGCGGGTTATCCGGCCGATATTGGTAGGCGATGGCATAATCTGTCATCGCCTCCGCAATGCGGAACTGCAATTCGAAGATGCCCGCTCGTTCGAAATGATCCTGTGCTGCCCGATCGACATTTCGCTCGTCAGACGCGATCAGCCGGTCATAGATCTTGCGCGCCTCGTCCAGCTTGCCTTCGTGCAGCAGATCCTGTGCTGCCTGCACTAGGGTCGCGTCTTCGCCGTTTGCCGTGAGCTGCTTTTTGGTTGCCTCGAACTGCGCATTCAGCGCGTTATACTTGCGGGCCCATTCATTGGCCTCGGCGGTCTTCTGCTGAAGCGTAAGGTCCATCCGGTCGAGGTCGTCGTTGAGCCGCTTCATGGCGCGCGGATCGACACCATTGCAGATGAAGGTATTGTTGTTGCCGCTCTGGATTGGGCTGCACCACCCCGCGGTCGACTGTTCAGCAGCGGCGGCCGGCGCCACGCCGGTGATGATTATGAGCAGGCAAGCGATAAAGCTCCGCTTCATTGTTTCGCCGGACCGTTGTAGATCGCCTTATTGCCGTTGCCGCTCTGGATGGGTGATGCGGGACCCTCTGTATGTTGGTGGATCGATCCCCCACGCTCGGGTTGCCAGTGGGCGGGTGACCAGAAGTAGAGCACCACGAATACGGCGAGCGCACCGCCGGCCCGCAGGGCAAGCTTGGAACTGGCTTTCAGAGTGACATCGAGGAAGCCGGGAATAACGGCGCCGACCCCTCCGCCGGCAAGCGCCAGCACGATGCGCAGGATTTCGAACTGCTGGTCGCTCAAGCTGTCATTTCGGAACGCGAGCCAGAGTACGGCGGCCAAAGCCAGGCAGCCGAACAGAAAGGCGAGGCCAATATCCAGCCTGTTAATTTGCCGACTGCCATGCGCGCTCATTTTTTGTGGCGCCTTGCCGTTGACGGTGGCATCATAACGTTACGGTACTTGCAAAGGAAGTAAAATAAAGGGTGCGAGGCACTTTCCAATAGCGGGCGGCAAATTCCTCTTGCGTCAGGCCGAGCGCGCGACGGATGGTCTTCAAGTGCGGTGTTGGTTTCATACGATCCATATCGGCGTCGGACAGCGGTTGCGCGTCCGGATCGACTAGGGCGGCGGCGTGGCGCTGTACCTCGGTTATCGCATCGAGACGAACTCGGGGCGCGTTTAGTTTCATTGTTGTCGTGTTGAGGGTGTGGCGGGGGCGCTGCTGGTCGTTGCTGTCGTGGTGCGCAGCGCGCCGAGGGGTGATGTAGCGATCGAAAGGCTGGATGCCCGGTCTTCGCCGGGCATGACGAGGGGGGCGAGGGGGTGTCGGCGCGACGAGGGGTACGCGGGTGGCGAGATAGATCATTCCAAAGTCGCCCCTAGACCCGTAGCAAGCGCCCGCTCGCGGCGACGCCGAGCTGTAGAATTGCCAAGATCAGGAACGCCGCCGATAGGCTGGCCACGTGCGCCACGAAGCCGATCGCTACCGGGCCGGCGAGGATGCCCGCGTAACCGAGCGTGGTGATCGCCGGGACTGCAAGGTGCTCTGGCATGGCAGTTTGGCGGCCGACACTGGTGTACAAAACAGGCACGATGTTGGAGCAGCCAACGCCGATCAGGGCATAGCCGACCAACGCTATTTGCCAGACAGGAACCAGCGTCGCGAGTGCGAAACCGGCAGCGGCGCAAAGGCCGCCAAAGGTGATGACATTGGTGCCGCCGTAGCGCAGGACGATGCGGTCACCGGCGAGGCGAGCGATCGTCATCGTCAGGGAAAACGCAGCGTAGCCGAGGCCGCCATAGGTCGCCTGCATCCCGCGAACCGAAGTCAGGAAGATGGCGCTCCAGTCGAGCATGGCACCCTCGGCCAGGAACGCGACGAAGCAGATAGAGCCGATGAACAGCACGACGCCGTGCGGGAGGGCGAAGATGGGACCCTCGCTCTGGCTACCGTGCGGGAGCAGGTGTGAGGCGGCGGCCGTCGTCGCGGCAATCACGCCGGCGACCACACACAAGGTGGCGGCGAACGGCGACGCACCGATGCCAAGGAGCGCGGTAACGCAGCCGGCGCCGACAATGCCACCCAGGCTGAAAAGACCATGAAATCCCGACATCATCGAACGCCCGCTCGCCCGTTGGACGATAATGGCCTGGATGTTCATGGTTACGTCGATTGCGCCGAGGCCAGCCCCGAAGGCAAGCAGCGCGGCAGCAAGCAGCATCGGGTTGGAGACCACCGCCAACAGCGGCAGGGTGAGGCAGAGCAACACCGTCGACACGATTACGACAGTGCGGCATCCGAGTCGTGCCGCAAGCGCGCCCGCCATTGGCATCGTCACAATCGATCCGACACCGAGACACAGCAGGAGGAGTCCAAGTGCTCTCTCGTCGATTTCGGCGCGTGCCTTGGCGAACGGCACGAGCGGAGCCCAGGCGGCCATGCCGAAGCCGGCGACGAAGAACACAATGCGCGTGGAAATCTGTTCGGAGCGCCCCAGGACGGGATGCATGCGAGGGATAACGGGTGCCATGATATCCTTGGCTGATGTTGCTGTGGATGGAGAGGATATGGCCTACCACGCGCTTTCAGGCGATCTCCCGATTGCGTGCGCCGTGGGTGCGCCGCTAGTCTCCCTGCACGCCACCTTTGTTAGGAAGCCCGATGTCCCTCGATCCCAACCGAATGATCCTGACCGGCGAAAACCCTTTTATCCGCCTGGGTGAAACCGACGGAGGCGCCAGCACCACCAACGCCAGTTTCTGGCGCATCCTGATCTCACCCGCCGGCGCCGGCCATGTGCTGTATCTGAAGAGCGAGCTGACCCAGGACCGGTGGAAGATCTATTCCGACAATATCGCCATGGCGCGCTGGCTGCAGAAGACGGTGCAGGGCATGCTCAACGGCGAGCTCTCGGACACCTCGATCCCAGTGACGAGTGCAGTGTTCGACAAGGAAGGCGATGCGCGCGATTTCTGGACCGAACGGGCAGTATCGCACGATGAGGAGGTCACGCTGACCTGGTATGATATCGGCGAGCCGCTGCTGATCCACACTCAGCCGAGCCCTCCTCCCGGACGCAAATACGGTGTCTGCACGGTGCTGATTCCGGCGCTCGGGGCACGCCTGACGGTCAATGGGGTTCAGGCGAAGGGCCGTGCGTTTCCGGCCCAGCGCGAGGGCAGGCCATTCAGCACTTCTGCCCTGGCGTTCTCTGAAAGCTGGACCGAAGCGCGCTGACACCGCCGAGGGCCTGGACATACCCTGGCATCCGGGTTATTCCGATGTCATAAATACCGGCAGATCGCCGTTGCGCATGGTCGAGCGCTACTGCGAAATAACAGGGGGTGGGGAGCATGCATAAGGGATTTCTGGCCGCGGTGGCGGCTATCGCGGCTTTATCGTTGGGCTCGGGCGCACAGGCCAGCACATACGATTTCAGCTTCAGCGGTCAGGGCGTCAGTGGGGCGATCGATCTGACTTACGGCGCGGCGACGGACGCGCGCTATTCGAACGCCTTCGTGGTCACCGGGATCAGCGGTACCTTCTCGGATTCCAACATCGGCATCGTCAAGGCGCCGATCGGCGCGCTTGAGCCGCGCAACTTCGCGACACCGGACTCGGGCAACCTCCTGGCGCCGAACAGCTTCAGCCGGTTCACGGTAGCGGCGGGTCTGCCGGCCGTTAACAACGGCTTCCTGACTTACGACAACCTCTTCTGGCCCGGTGGGTCGCCGCCGGTGGCGACCGACTATCCGATCGGTGGCGGGTTCCTGGACATATACGGGCTGATGTTCGATATCGGTGGCGGCCGGGTCGTGAACTTCTGGAGTAATGGCAATACCGGCAGCGGCGTCGATTACGGCGCAGCCGTCGCGACCTCGGCGACGTCGCTCGATTATGTCAGTGGCGGCGTGAGGGTTCCGGAGCCTGGTTCGCTGGCCCTGCTCGGGGCCGGACTCGTCCTTTTCGGTGTCATCCGGCGCCGCGCAGCCTGAGACCAGAGGGCCGGCCACTGCGCCGGCCCTATCTGCGCAGTCACTGACCGGGCCGACTCGGGCCGGAAGCGCGAGCCGAACCCACCCCCGACAGAGTGGCGGAGTTGGCTTACTTCTTCGGCAGCCGCTTTTCCAAAGTGGAGACGCGCTTGTCGATGTCTTCCACCTTCTTGCCGAAGTCGCCCCGATCCCATCCGCTCAGTGATTTCTGGATCTGGGTCACCTCGATATCCACGTTTTTCAGATCGGCGCCCACCTGCACGCGTTCATCCGTCTCGTCCTTGAGCCTGGCCTCCAGGGCCTTGATCCGCTCTCGCAACGTGTGAAATTCCCTCTCGACCTCCTCGTCCATCTCCAATTTTCTCCCTGGGGTCATTTGGTCACCGGGCGACACGCCCGATCGCTCCGATCATAACGCGACGTCCTCGCACGCGAAACGATTATCCGGCGGCCATGTGCGTCATCCACCCACAGTCACGCCTGGGTGAGCGAATCCAGCAAGCCCGCGGGAGCAGCCCCCAGCGCCGCCGCGGTCCAGTCGCGCCGCAGCGAAAACAGCTCGATCAGCGCCGCGGTGTCGCGGTCACGATCCAGCCCTGCCGCTGCCACCACCCGTCCATCTTTCACGTAGTACGCCAGGAACTCCGGCTTGTCCGGATCGCCATGCAGCACGACCTCATCCCATTCCGTGGCATGGCCAATGTAATCCAGCCGCTTCAGATACTGGATGGTCCAGAACACCGGCACGGCCTCGTAGCGCATCACCTGCCCTGCCATGTTCAGTGCCGCCACCCGGCCTTGCTGCTCGGCCACCCGCCAATGCTCCACGCGGATGGGAGCGCCGTCCCCCCGATACGGGAAGCGCGCGATGTCGCCGGCGGCGTACAGCCCGTCCACGATTCGCAGATGCGCATCCACTGTGACGCTGCCGTCCTTGTTGAGCGGCAGATCGCCCAGATAACTTGTGGCCGGCGCCACGCCAACGCCTAGCACTGCCAGATCCGCCGGAACTCTCGCTCCATTCTCCAACGCGACGGAGTGCAGGTCCGGTTCGCCCTCGAACGCGGCAATCCCGGTGCCGAGCCGGAACTCAACGCCGCGCCGCTGGTGCAGACCGAGAAACGCCGCGCCGACCTCGGCGCCGAGTTGCTTCTCGAACGGCACGGTTTCCTTTCCCACCACCGTCACGTCCAGTCCGCGCTCTCGCAGGCTCGCCGCGATCTCCATGCCGATGAAACTGGCGCCCAGGACCACCGCGCGCTCGCTGCGTTCCGCCTGTGCGAGGATCGCGTCCGCATCCGCCCGGCTACGCAGCAGAAAGACATTGCCCAGTGTGGCGCCCTCGATCGACGGACGCCGCGGCACACCGCCGGTCGCCAGCAGCGCCGCGTCATATTCCAGAACGGATCCGTCCGCGCAGGTGATGCGCCGCGCCTTCGCATCGATCCGCACCACCTCCGCCGTGCGCCGCTCGATCCGGTGTCGGCGGTAAAATTCCTGCGTCTGCAGCGGCGACTTTTCGCCGCCCGTTTCGCCGGAAATGAAATATTTGCTGAGAATGGTGCGGTCGTACGGCACCCGGTTATCCTGGTCGAGCATAACGATCCGGCCGCCGAACCCGGTTTCCCGCAGTGTCTGCGCCGCCACCGCGCCGGCCGCCCCGGCGCCCACGATCACGAAACAGCGGTGATCCGCCGCTGCCGTCTTCTCGGATGGAAGCACCGCCGGCAGCGTTACCAGCACGCGCGTCCCCTCGATCCGCGCCGCATAGCGGGGCAGCGGATCCACCGCCGGCGGATCGAGCAGCGCGCCGGTGCGCAGGCAGAAACGCGCTTTGTGCCAGGGGCAGGTGATCCGGTTGCCATGCCGCACGCCCTCGGCCAGCGGCCCGCCAGCATGTGGACAGGTCGCGCCGACAGCGTGCACTGCGTCCGCCTCACGTGTCAGCAGAATTGCCTCCCCGCCGACCTGGACCCGGCGCATTCCGCCGACCGGCAGTTCCTCCAGCGCGGCGACATCGTGTTCCGGCGGTGGCATGGCGGGGCTCCGATGCAATACCGAAGCAACGCCACAGGCCGCCGCTGCGTTCACCGGCACGATGGAAGCGCGGACGGCACTCCGGCAGGCCGGCGAGCGTGGGCAACGCCTGCTGTGGGCGCTTGCCCGCCAGGTTCCGGACATGCAGCGCCGCGCAGTGCTGCTTGACTCACAGAACGCGTTTCCGGCGGAGGATATCGGGCTGCTGCGCGATCTCGGCGCGTTGGCTGCGCCGCTTCCCAGCACGCTCGGCGGCCTCGGCTGGGGAACCGAGCCCGAGGCTGCGCTCGATCTGATGGAAGCCCTGCGGTTGGTCGGCCGCGGCAATCTCAGTGTCGGCCGTCTCTACGAAGCCCACGTGAACGCGTTGCGCCTGGTGACCCGGGATGGCACCGCCGAGCAGACCCGGAACCTCGCCATCGATGCGATGGCCGGCCACCTGTTCGCGCTCTGGGTCACCGATCCGCCGGATACCCCGCTCCGCCTGGGACCCGATTTCGTGCTTTGCGGCTGCAAGGCTCCGGGCTCTGGGGCAGGCCATGTGACCCGCGCGCTGGTCACCGCGCTGCTGCCGTCCGGCGACTCGCGCATGCTGGTGATCGAATCGCCGGGTCCGGAACGCACCGATATCTCGGGCTGGGAGACCCAAGGCATGCGGGCGGCCCGCAGCGCCCGCGTCTTGCTGGATGGTATCCGCGTCGCCCCCGACGCCGTGATCGGCAGTGCCAGTGATTATCTGCGTCAACCGGACTTCTCCGCCGGAGCCTGGCGGACCTCGGCCGTGACGCTCGGCGGCCTGGAGGCTCTGGTCGGCGAGCTCCGCCGCCAACTCGTCACCCGAAAGCGGGAGGGCGACCCCTATCAGCGGGCGCGCGTTGGTGAAGCGTTGATCGCGCAGGAGACCGCGCGGTTGTGGGTGCGGCGGGCCGCCGGCGTCGGCGAGGCGCAAGAGGGGGACGCGCAGGACACCGTCAACATGGTGAACCTTGCCCGGATCGCGGTTGAAACCGCCTGTCTCGACGCCATGCGCATCGTGCAGCGAGGGCTCGGCCTGAGTGCATTCCGCAGCGGCGAGCTGGCGGAGCTTTTGTTGCGTGACCTGGCGACCTATCTGCGCCAGCCGGCGACTGATGAAGTTCTTGCCGAGGCTGCCGCCCATTTCATGCGGCGCGATTTGCCCGCCATCGCCGAGAGGAGCGCTGAAGTGCTCGCCGGGGAATGAGCGACAACTCGCTATCCCCTGCCTATTTCGACGCGCTTTACGCGCGGGACGTCGATCCGTGGCGTTTCGCCAGCAGCGACTATGAACGTGCGAAATACCAGGCCACCCTGGATGTGCTACCGGCGCCGCAGGTTTCGCGCGCATTCGAAATCGGCTGCTCGATCGGCGTGCTGACGCGCCGTCTGGCCGCGCGCTGCGATTCACTGCTCGCGGTTGATGTCGCGGAAGCGGCTTTGGTCCAGGCGCGGGGGCGTTGCGCCGGGCTTGAGCGTGTCGCGATCCGGCGGATGCGGGTGCCGGAAGAATGGCCTGCGGGTAGCTTCGACCTGATCCTGATTTCGGAGGTGCTTTACTATCTTTCGCCGGCCGATGTGGTGCGGACGGCGAGGCGCACACGCGGCAGCCTGTGCCGGGGCGGCACGGTGCTGCTGGTGCACTACATCCTGCCGACCGATTATCCCTGCACCGGTGACCTCGCTTCAGGCATCTTCATCGCCGAGATGGGGCTTGTTCCTATTCAGCAGCGACGCGAAGCAGAGTATCGGCTGGATTTGCTGCGCGCCTGATCCCGTCGCGAAGCCGCCTCGCGAATTCGGTCTGCGCCGGCAGATCGACAAGCCGAACGCGACGGCGTCGCAGGATAGGACTGCGCTCCTCCACCATTGCCCAGGCAGCGCCGAAATACCGGTTTGAGATCAGCATCGCCAGATCGTCGGCCGCCATCCCGAGCCTGACGGCCAGGCCGCCGATGTCCGCAGGCTCCTTTACCCCGGAACGCCAGGCCCGGTGCAGCCGTGCACGCAACCAGGCCCGACGGGCGGCATCGCGTGCCGGCTCAAGCCGTTCATCGAGAAGCTCGTCGATCCGCACCATGCGCCGCCGCATCGTATCAGCCATTCCACCCGGAGCGCGGCCGACGATCCGTGCGGACACGATCACGCGTACGCCGGGCGGGTGCCGGATCTTTGCATCGACATGGCGCAGCCTGTCGAAGAAGGCACGATCCTCCGCGAGAGGGACCGGCGGAATGCCGCCGGCACGGCGATATGCCTCCACCGTCACCGCGATGCTGGCGCCGGAATGCTCGTCATGTCTGATACCAGCGGCCCGAAGTCTTGACTCCTCCGGGGATCGTCGGGCCGCTGGTATCTTATCGATTTCGCGCGCAGCCGCCACACCAACCCTGCGCGCATACCAGTCGGCCCTTCGGGCCGCTGGTATTATCCAGGGATCCGCCGGATCGGGATCGAGGAGCCAGCGTATTTCGTCCAGCAGCGCGGCATAGGCACATTCCCGCGCGTCGATCGCGTGCAGATGGGCCGGGATCAGCGTGGCGCCCATCGGTTCTATTTCGGCGCACCCGGCCACCGCATCTGCGCCCTCGGCGATCGCCGCAAGATTCGCGGCGAGCCAATCCGGCGGTGCGCGTCCATCCGCATCGGTGGTGAGCAGGATGCCGCGTGGCCCGGCAAGTTCGGCGGCATGATCCATGGCGATGCGCCGTGCCATGCCGGCGCAGGCGTATTTCGGGGTAAGGCACACGTCCAAGGTGTGAACTGCAAACGGGAGCACGTGGGACACGCGACGGACGACATCCGCGCTGTCATCCGAGCAGTTGTTGAGGCAAATAACCGCCGCATCCAGTGTGGCACCTCGCTGGGCCGCAAGCGCCAACAGGCAACCTGCCAGCTCGTCTGCCTCATCTTTTGCCGGAAGGGCGGCTATGGCGGGGCGAGAATCGATTTCGGGTGCGGTCAAGGCGGCTCTGTTTTCCCGAGTGGGTGCATGCTGCAGGGTTCTCCGTTCCGCGGGGTTTGGGCCCGAGGTGCAACGACTCAACGCCCATCGGGTTCCGAACACCGTTCCGCGGCGGTCGCGGCCGTTGCTGCCATCAGCGTACAGAGAGGCGGACGAGCGGGCAGATCCGCCACCGACGCAACCTTATGAAATCATAATATAGTTATTTGAAACGATACGTCACCACCGGACACCAATATCGCCGGTCATGTCGGACGGGCCTCTCCGCCAAGCCTGATGGCCGGTCATCCGATCGTGCTCAACCGGTGTCCGGCTCCTCTTCCGCCTCGCGCCGCAGACGGCGGAAGCTGCGGATGCTGAAGGGAAGCATGCACAGATAGATGACGCCGCCCACGGCCAGCGCCGCCCAAGGTTCGGCCACCAGCACGGCGGCGTAGAAACCGATCCCCAGCAATACCGGCAGCACATACTCCGCCGGCACCTTGAAATTCTTGAAACTCCAGACCGGAAGCGCGCTGACGCACAGCAACGCCGTCCCCACCAGCACCAGCGCGCAGAACAGCGGGTTTTCCGCCACCGTGACCAGCCATCCCCAATTCAGCGCGCGTCCTTCCAGCCCGACGAACAACGGGAACAGCGCCAGCCCGGCACCCGCCGGGGCTGGAACGCCGGTGAAGAAATTATACGCGTAAGCCGGAGCAGGCGCGCCCTCCAGCGCCGCGTTGAAGCGCGCCAGCCGCAGCGCCATGCAGACCGCGAACATCAGGCACGGAATGAACCCGACGCCGCCCAGCCACCGCAGCGCCCACACATAGATCGTGAACGCCGGGGCCACGCCGAAACACAGGAAATCACTCAGACTGTCGAACTCGGCACCGAAGCGCGAAGTCACCTTCAGGAGCCGCGCAATTCGTCCGTCCAGGCCGTCGATGCAGCCAGCCACCACGATAGCTACTGCCGCCGGCCCGAAATGATCGTCCAGCGCGAACCGCATCGCGGTCAGCCCGGCGCACAGGCCGATCAGCGTCAGTATGTTGGGAATCAGCCGATTGAACGACGGCCCCTTATAGCGTGGCCGCGCCCGCGGCCGCAGCCGGCGAAGCCGCCGGATCGGCGACACGCGGCCGTCCCGCCAATCGCGTTGCGTACCGCTCATATCGACACGTCCGCGACGACGGTCTCGCCGCCAATCATCATTTGTCCGATCGCAACCAGCGGCCGCACGCCTTCCGGCAGATAAAGGTCCGTCCGGCTGCCGAATCGAATAATCCCGAAGCGTGCCCCGGCGCGCACCGCGTCGCCCTCCCGCAGATCGCAGACGATCCGCCGGGCGATCAATCCGGCAATCTGCACCACCGCGATCTCACGCCCATCGAGCAGGCGGATGGCGATGGCGTTGCGCTCATTGTCGTCACCCGCCTTGTCCAGGCTGGCGTTGAGGAACGCACCATGCCGATAGGCGATGCGGCTTACCGTGCCATCGGCCGGAAGCCGGTTTACGTGCACATCGACGATCGACAGAAAGATGCCGATCCGCCAGCGCGGCGTCGGACCAAGCCCGAGTTCGGCGGGTGGCGCCGCGGGCTCGATCGTGACCACCCGGCCGTCGGCCGGGGCGAGCAGGACGCCGGGGCGGCCGGGCGGAACCCGCTCGGGATCGCGAAAGAAATACAGACAGAACAGCGTGAAGATTCCGCCGATCCAGGCCAGCCAGTGAGCGAACAGCGCTCCCACCACCAAGGCGGCAATGCCGCCGAGGATAAACGGCATGCCTGCCCGGTGTGGCGGGGCAAATACCATCCGAAGCGTATCAGCTTGCATCTGCCGCCTTATGGAAATTCGTCACAGAGGCGGCAACGTCCGCCGGCGTTTTTTTCACGTTTCAACGGCCCGGCGCCAATGGCGCTTCATCCAGCCGCACCACGATTCCCTCCAGCTCCGCTCGCGGCGGGCGATACCGCCGCATCACCTCCGGATCGTGCCCGGGAACGATATGGTCCGCCGACGGCGCAGCCGCCCGCAATAGCTCGTAGCCTTCCAGCATGCCGCCGACATGCAGTGCCGTGGTGAAGGGCCGCTCGCTCTCCATGTTTTCATAGAAATGCGTCACGTCGGACGCCAGCACCACCCAGCCGCGCCGCGTATGCACCCGCACGAACTGCAGCCCGGCCGAATGCCCCGGCGCCGGGTGCAGCGTGATGCCGGCTGCCAGATCGTGCGGCCCGTCATGCAGCCGCACCCGCCGCGCATAGTTCAGCCGCACGATGCCCACCACGTCCTCTACCTCGAACGAGTGCGCCAGCCGATGATATCGCATGTAACGTCCGACCGCATAATGCAGCTCCGGCTCCTGCAAATGAAATTCTGCCCGCGGGAACCGGTGGAAATTGCCGACATGGTCGTAATGCAGGTGGGTCAGCACCACTGTCTCCACCGCGCCGGCATCCACCCCAAGCAACCCGAGTGAATCGACCGGACAGCGCAGGAACTGCCGCTTCCTCTTGCGCGCCACCGCTTCGGTGAAGCCGGCATCGACCACCACGGCACCGCCGTCGTTCACCGCAACCCACACGAAGTAATCCATCGGCATCGGCGCATCGTGCGGGTCGCCGCCGATAAAATGATCCGCCCGTCGCCCGTCACGTGTCGCGTAGCGGATCGCGAACAGCTCGTACTCCGGCAGCTTTGCCATCATCGCAGCCCTCCCGCCGCCGGACTTTGCCGCGTCGGGGTCGGCTTGGCCACTGCATCCGCTTACCCGCTATGGTTCCCTGCAATGACTGGTCGCCAGCCGAGCCCGCTTCCCTCTGTCGACGCGCTATTGCGCAACCCCGCAGCCGCGGCGTTGCTCGCCCGCTTTGGCCGGGCCGCCACGCTCGCCGCATTGCGCTTCGAGCTCGCTACCCGGCGCGCCACCGGCACCTTCAACGCCCCCGATATCAGCATCCTGGACGCCGCCGCCGACGTGCTGCGGCGGCGCTTCGCGGCCTCGCAACGGCCGGTGTTCAACCTTACCGGCACGGTCCTGCATACCAATCTCGGGCGCGCGCCGCTTCCGCCCGAGGCGGCCGAGGCCGCCGCGATCGCGTTGCGCGAACCAACCAACCTGGAATTCGATCTTGCCACTGGGCGCCGGGGCGAGCGTGACAACCACGTCCGTACGCTCCTGACCGAACTCGCCGGCGCCGAAGACGCTACCGTCGTCAACAACAATGCCGCGGCGGTGCTGCTGGCGCTGAATACGCTCGCCTCCGGCCGTGACGTGCTGGTATCCCGCGGCGAGTTGATCGAGATCGGCGGCTCCTTTCGCCTCCCCGACATCATGGCCCGCTCGGGCGCGATCCTGCGCGAAGTCGGCACCACCAACCGCACCCATCCGGGCGACTATCGCGACGCGCTGTCGCCGAATGTCGCCCTGCTGATGCGTGTCCACCAGGCGAACTATGCCATCTCCGGCTTTACTGCCGCGGTGCCGCACGCCGAGCTTGCCACCATCGCACACGAAGCCGGCCTTCCGTTCATCGAAGATCTCGGCAGCGGCAGCCTGGCCGATCTTTCCCGCTGGGGCCTGCCGCACGAGCCCACGCCGCGGGAGGCGCTCGCCGCCGGCACCGATCTCGTCACCTTCTCCGGCGATAAGCTGCTCGGCGGCCCGCAGGCCGGGCTGATCGTCGGCCGCGGCGAACTGATCGCCCAACTCGACGCCAATCCGATGAAGCGTGCCCTGCGCCTGGACAAGGCGCGCCTCGCCGCGCTGGAACACGTGCTGCGCCTCTATCTCGATCCCGACCGGCTATCCGAACGCTTGCCAGCCCTGCGCCTGCTGACCCGCCCCCCGGCCGAGATCCATGCAACCGCCGAACGCCTGGCCGCGGCCGTTCGGCGGCGGTGGCCGGCTCGCCCGGTGAGTGTGCAGCCGTGTCGCAGCCAGGTCGGCTCCGGCGCTCAGCCGATCGACCTTCTGTCCTCTTTCGCGGTCACGATTGGCGGAGCGGCTCCCGCACGCCTCGCTGCCGGGCTGCGGGGCTGGAAGCGCCCGGTTCTCGGGCGCATTGCGGCGAATCTGCTGTGGCTGGACTGCCGTTGCCTGGAAGCGGATGCGGAGCGTGAGCTGATGGCGATGCTGACCGGCGCCGATTGTGACATTGCCCCGGAGGTCGGATAATTGTCGCGGAAGAGAAGCGGTCCCGGTGGATCGGCTGGCCTTCAAAGCCGGTTGGGGCCGGCGCGCGGCCCCGGGTGGGTTCGACTCCCGCTCTCTTCCGCCACTGTTACGGCCTGTTGCCGGGTTGCCCGGCCCCCTGTTGCGCGATGGCCACAGTGCCGGTTGAATTGGCGGAAGCCTCTCGTTTTATGTCATCCGCTCGTTTATGGTTTGCTGATCGCAAGAGCGTTGGGGCGAAATCGGCCCTGACGAACCCCAGCTGAAACTGCGCCGTCGGCGCGGAAGACAACGAGGAGAGAACGAATGAGGTTTCGGAGCACACTCCTGGCTGCCACCGTGCTGGCCGTACCGTTCGCCGCGCAGGCTCAGCCGGTCACCGGCCTGTACATTGGAGCCGGCGTCGGGGTAAACCTGAAGTCGGACGTAAACGTCAAGAACCTCCAGCAAACGAATTCACTCACCGGCGGGATCAGTACGCCCAATCTGAGCCTCGGGTCCGGAGCCGGGCCAGTGGCGTTGGGTGCCATAGGTTGGGGCTTCGGTAACGGCCTTCGCGTCGAACTCGAAGGCGACTACCGGAACAACAACTTTAACAGGTTGAATAAGCTGCCGGGCGGTATTACGGCCTCAGCCGGCGGGCGCGAACAACTGTATGGCCCGATGGTCAACGTGGCTTATGACTTCTACGGCCTGACCCCGTGGGTTGTCCCCTACATCGGTGTCGGCGTGGGCTATCAATGGGCGCACCTGGATGATTTCCACGTGTATGGGACCAATTTTGACGCCGGCCACATCACCGCCGACAGCACCGAGGGTGCGTTTGCCTACCAGGCTATCGCCGGCGTGGGTATTCCGATTACCTCCTTGCCAGGCCTGACCCTGACTGCGGAGTACCGCTTCATGGGTCTTGCCGGGACACGCGACTACAGTGCCACCGGCACTATCATCGGCCCGAACACAACCGTGAGCGGTACAGGCAAGGTTCAGCTTGGGCAGGATTACAACAACGCGTTCCTGATCGGCTTCCGGTACAATTTCGGTGTAGCGCCACCGCCCCCTCCGACGCCGGCACCGATTGCCGCACCTGCGCCGGCACCGGCACGCTCCTATCTCGTGTTCTTTGACTGGGACAAGGCGACGCTTACCGATCGCGCCCGTCAGATCATCCGCGAAGCGGCGGAGAACTCGACCCACGTCCAGTTCACGCAGATCGAGGTCAACGGCTACACCGACACATCGGGCACGCCGCAATACAACATGGGCCTGTCGATCCGCCGCGCCAACGCGGTCGCCGCGGAACTGGTGCGCGATGGCGTGCCGCGCAACGCGATCTCGATCCACGGCTTCGGCCAAACGCATCTGCTGGTGCCCACTGGCCCTGGCGTGCGCGAGCCGCAGAACCGTCGCGTCGAGATCATCATCCGCTGACCGGATCGCAGATCCACGGTCTGCAACAGGGCGCCGAGAGGCGCCCTGTTCATTTCCGCCGCCGACTGCCAGGACCAAATCTGGCATAAGCGCACGCAGGAGGCGTTCGAGTATGCGTACCCGTATTGCCTTGCTGGCAGCCACCTTCCTGGCCGCGCCGTTCGCCGCCCCGCTGGTCGCGCATGCGCAGCCGATCCAGGGCGTCTATATCGGTGCCGCCGCCGGTTACGATCTGCCGCAGAACACCAAGGTTACGCCCCTAACGAACGGGTTTGGCGCCGCGCACCTGCATCTGGACAGAGATGGCGGCGTCAACGGGCTCGGCAGCATCGGCTACGGATTCGGCAACGGCCTGCGCCTGGAGCTGGAGGGCGATTTCTTCCGCAACAGTCTGGATAAGCTTGCGCGCACGCCGTTCCCCACCGCTGCCAGTGGCCATACCAACCGCTATGGCGTCATGGCCAACGCGCTGTTCGACCTGGATATCGGCAGCCCGTACATCTTCCCCTATCTCGGCATCGGCGGGGGTTATATGTGGACCCGCCTGAACGGCAGCTTCACCGAGCCTGGTGGTCCGTTCCAGTTCAGCACCGATGACACCGAGGGTCGCTTCGCCGTACAGGGCATCCTCGGCCTGTCGTTCCCGATCCCGCACATGCCCGGCTTGTCGATCACGGCCGATTATCGTTTCACCGACATCACCTCCGGAGCGAAATTCTCCGGCACCGAGACCACCGCCGCCGGCACCACCACCGGACGGATCAAGCTGGGTGCGCAGTACGATCACAGCTTCCTGCTCGGCGTGCGCTATGCCTTCTATGCGCCGCCGCCCCCGATGCCGGCGGCTGCGCCGGTGGCGGCGCCGGCGCCTACGCCCGCCCGGTCTTATCTGGTATTTTTTGACTGGGACAAGGCAACGCTCACCGATCGTGCCCGCCAGATCATCCGCACGGCGGCGGAGAACTCGACCCACGTCCAGACCACAAGGATCGAAGTCAACGGCTACACCGATACGTCCGGCACGCCGCAATACAACATGGGTCTCTCGCTGCGTCGGGCCAACGCAGTCGCTGCCGAACTGGTGCGCGATGGTGTCCCCCGCAACGAGATATCCATCCAGGGCTTCGGCGAGACGCATCTGCTGGTGCCCACCGGGCCCGACGTGCGCGAACCACAGAACCGCCGGGTCGAGATCATCCTGCGCTGAGCCACGGCCGGGCGGATGACGCGCCCGGCCGGAATTATGATCCATAACCGGACGCTCTCGTGTGTAATCACCTGGAGCGGTTTCACTCTCGGTGAAACCGCTCCAGGTCATATTTCGCGAGCAATTTCATCAGCCTAATCCCAACCGTCCGAGATGTTAACTCTTCCCTCCTCATGCCCGCGCGGGCGAACATCCATGCGACCGCCTGGTTTGCACGGACAGTCGCTGGATTCCCACTTGCGCGGGAATGACGGCGGATGGGGCGGTCTTTCTATCGCCGTCGCCGTCCGAAAATCAGGCCCAAGCCGACGATGCCGGTACCAGCAAAGCCAGCGATCCCGGCTCCGCGGCCCTGGCTGGGGTATTCGTGGCTCGCACACCTAGGTAATAGTCAGCCTCGGTCCCGATCGTCCGATCTGTGACACCCACGGTGAGCGTTATCGCATTTCCTGCCGCAACCGTTCCGAGCATCATGCTTGCCGGTAGATTGGATTGCTTGATGCGATTGAGGCCCCCGTTGACGTTCGTGAAAGTCGCCGGAGACGTGCCGCTGAACCCTGTGGCACGGACACTTGTCAGATCCGCCGCGAGCGACCCCCCGCCAAGAATCTCCACGTGGAAGTCGGTCCACGGAGTCGTCGACCCATTCGTCAGCATCACCGTCCAGCTATCCGATGCGCCAGGTTTCAGATTGACTGTAACCGGCGGCCTCGGATCGAGGCTGGTGGCGTCGAGGTTATGCAGGCTGAAGTTCGCGATCGTTCCCGCGGCCGGTGTGATCGCGACACCCTGGGAGGATTGAAGGCCGGTCAGCAGGAGGCACAGCACTGCCGTTGGGCCAAGCAACGCATTACGGTAAGTCATCCGACCAACCTCCCCGCGTCCGCCTTTTCGATCATTTCCATCATAACCGGGAACGGGCAGGCCTTGCAAGCGTGTAACGCGCCCGTTACTTACCGCCCTGGCCCGGAGCCACACGCTGCCGTCGCAGCAGATCACGTCGCAAACGTAACCTCGGCCTCACCGAGCCCCTCGAATCGCGCCGTGCACAGGTCGCCGGGCTTCAGGAACCGCATGCCGGTGTAGCTGCCGCAGGTCACGAACTGTCCTGCCCGGACGCCGCCGCTGTCTCGCATGATGTTGACCAGTGCCACCGCCGTCCCCAGCGGATCACGCATCGGGTGTCCGCCATCCTGGTCGACCAGCACCTGTCCGTTCGCCGACAGCGTCACGTGGATGGTGGCGAAGTCCAGGTGCCGCCAGTTGGCCACTGGCGCCGCGTACGCGAACCCGCCGTTGCTCACGCAGTCTGCCAGCTTCTCCAGCGTGCTGCGCGCCGCCTGATCCTTGAACCGGCTGGTGATCACCTCGATCGCGGCACATGCATCCACTACCCCCGCCACTTCGTCCCGTGTGTAAGCCGTGCCTCGCGCCGGCAGGTCCTGGCGGAAGCGGAACGCCACCTCCGCTTCCACGCCGCAGTCCGGCACCTGGGCCACCGGCACCCGGGCCGGCGACGCCCATATCGTTCGCCCGTAAATCAGGCCGCGCCAGGCTTCGTCATTCGGTGGCGCCGCCGCCTTGAACGCTCCCACCGGCTCCCCCAGCAGCTTCGTCACCGCGTCCTGTACCGCGTGTGCCTCGGCCACCGAATTTGGACGACAGGTCGATGGAATCTCAGTCAACAACCCGTTCCCCCACCGCGCTCCGACCAGCAGCTCCGCAGCCTGCCCGATCCGTCCCTGGTCCATCCAGCCGCTCCTGTTGAGAATATCAGTGAACCCGTACCAGCCGGTGCTGCTTGCGCCCGGCCGAGAGCTTGACCACCCCATCCCGCAAATCCGCTGGTGAAATGATCCTGCTTTCGTCCCCGAGCGGCATGTCGTTCACCCGCCCTCCGCCCCCACGTATCAAACGCCGCGCTTCGCCGTTGCTGGTGGACAGGCCGGCCAGAACGAACAGCCGGAACGCCGGAATACCCGCTTCCAGCTCAGCCAGCGGAACCTCGATTCCCGGTAACGTGTCCGCTGCCTCGCCTTCCTCGAACGCAAGCCGCGCGGTTTCTTCCGCAAGGGTCGCCGCCTCGTCGCCGTGTGCCAGTCGAGTCGCCTCGGTTGCCAGAATCTTCTTCGCCGCGTTCACCTCGGCGCCGCTCAACCGTTCCAGCCGCTCGATGGCCGGCAGCGGCAGATCGGTGAACAGCCGCAGGAAGCGCCCCACGTCGGCGTCTTCGGTATTACGCCAGAACTGCCAGTACTCGTAGGGCGACAACCGGTCGGCTGTCAGCCACACGGCGCCCTGCGCGGTCTTCCCCATCTTCGCGCCGGCCGCCGTGGTGATCAGCGGCGTGGTCAGGCCGTACACCTGCGTGCCATCGGTCCGCCGTGTCAGTTCCATGCCGGCAACGATATTGCCCCACTGATCGGACCCGCCGATCTGCAGCACTACGTTATGCCGCCGCGCCAGCTCCCGGAAATCGTAGCTCTGCAAAATCATGTAGTTGAATTCCAGGAACGTCAGCGGCTGCTCGCGCTCCAGCCGCAGCCGCACGGAATCGAACCCCAGCATCCGGTTTATCGTGAAATGCGTGCCGACATCCCGCAGCAGCGGGATGTATCCCAGCGCATTCAGCCAGTCGCCGTTATCGGCCACCATCGCATCAGACCGTCCGCTTCCGAATCGCAGGAACGGCTCGAAGCATCGCCGGATCCCGGCCATGTTGGCGGCGATCTGCGCGTCGCTCAGCAACTGCCGCGATTCATCCTTCCCCGAGGGATCGCCGATCCGCGACGTTCCACCGCCCATCAGCACCACTGGCCTGTGCCCGTGCCTTTGCAGCAGCCGCAGGATCATGATCTGCACCAGGCTGCCGACGTGCAGGCTGTCAGCCGTGCAATCGAACCCGATATAGGCGGCGATCGGCCCAGCCAGCATCGCCGCGTCCAGCGCCTCCGATATCGGTGCACTGGAACACGAAGCCCCGCTCGATGGCTTCCGCAAGGAACGTGCTTTTCGGCATGACTCGGTTCCGTAGCTGGTGCACAAGGCTTGAAGCGCCTACCCCCTTCACCTTTCCGCCTCCGCGGGAGAGGTCGGTTCGCGCAGCGAACCGGGTGAGGGCCCGCCCGGCGCTCTACCACGTAGCCTGACGAGGGAAAATGCTTCGCACCATCGGCCTGATGAGCGGCACGTCACTCGACGGTGTCGACGCCGCTCTCGTCGAAACCGACGGCGTCAGCATTGCCGCACTCGGTCCCACCCTCACCATTCCCTACGACGACTCCCTTCGCGCCGATCTTCGCAGCCTGCTGGACCGCGCGCCCACCCTGCCGCTGCACGATCCGCTCCTGGCCGACGCCGTCCGCCGCCTGACCGAATACCACGCCCGCGCCGCACTCGCGCTCGAAGCCGCCCCCGAGCTGATTGGCTTCCACGGCCAGACCATCTTCCACGATCCCGCCAACCGCCGCACCTGGCAGATCGGCGATGCCGCGTTGCTCGCCCGGCTCACCGGCGTGGCGGTCGCCCACGATTTCCGCTCCGCCGATGTCGCCGCTGGTGGCCAGGGCGCCCCGTTCGCCCCCATCTTCCACGCCGCCCTGGCCGGCGATCTTCCCCGACCGCTGGCCGTGCTGAACATCGGCGGCGTCGCCAACGTCACCTGGATCGGTGCGGGCGGCGAACTGGTTGCCTTCGATACCGGCCCGGGCAATGGCCCACTCGACGACTGGATCAGCCGCCACACCGGAAACCGCTTCGATCGCGACGGAACGCTTGCGCGCACCGGCCGTGCCGATGAAACCATTCTCGCCCGCTTGCTCGCGCACCCTTATTTCGCAATGCCCGCTCCCAAATCGCTTGATCGACTCTCATTTGCGCAAGCGCTCGCTATTAGCGGCCTGGACGCGCTCTCACCCGCCGACGGGGCCGCCACCCTGGTCGCATTCACCGCCGCCGCTGTCGCGTCCGCACCCTTGCCCGCGCCACCCAGTCGTTGGCTCGTCTGCGGCGGCGGGCGCCACAATCCGGCAATCATGGCGGTCCTGCGCGCGCGACTGCCCGTTCCGGTAGAGCCGGTCGAATCCGTCAACTGGAACGGTGACGCGCTGGAGGCTCAGTGCTTCGGCTTTCTTGCCGCCCGCGTCGCCGCAGGCCTGCCGCTGAGTTTCCCGACCACCACCGGCGTGCCGGCACCCATGAGCGGCGGCATGATCGCCACACCTTGAAAATCCTTATCCGGCCTGCTTCACCGCCTCCGGGTTCATCACGTGCACGGGCTTGCCGTCCATGAACGCCAGCGCGTTTTCGATGCTCTGCGGATAGAACACCTCCCACGTCTCTTTCACGCCATATCCCAGATGCGGCGTCAGGATCGTGTTCGGTGCGCGTCGTAGCGGGATGGTCGGCCGGCAGCGGCTCGCGGTCGTAGACGTCCAGCGCGGCGATGATCCGACCGGCCTGCACCGCCTGGATCAGCGCCGCCTCGTCCACTATCGGCCCGCGCGACGTGTTGATCAGGATCGCGCCCGGTTTCATTTGCGCCAGATCCGCCGATCCGATCAGCCCGCGCGAACGTGGCGACAGCACCAGGTGGATGCTGACCGCATCGGAGCGCGACAGCAGGTCGGCCTTCGATACCATCTCCGCCCCCGCGGCCTGCGCCTTTTCGGCGGTCAGGTTCTGGCTCCAGGCCAGCACCGTCATGTTCAGCGCCCGCCCATACCGTGCCATATGAGAGCCGAGCCGCCCCAGCCCGATCACGCCGAGCGTCTTGCCGGCCAGCCCGATGCCGACGGGCACGCCCTGCTGGAACCGGCCGGCGCGAAGCGCGGCATCGCCGGGCGGAATGGCGCGTGCCGCCGAGATCAGCAGCCCCAGCGCCAGCTCCGCCGTCGCCGCTTCGCTCGCGCCGCCGCCGACTGTGTGGCAGACCACGATGCCCCGCGCGGTGCAGGCATCGGTGTCGAGCGACGCGTTGCGTGCACCCGTCATTCCCAGCATGCGCAGCTTCGGCAGCCGGTTGATCAGCGACGCCGGAAGCGGAGTGCGCTCGCGCATCGACAGCACGATCTCGAAATCGGCCAGTTTTCGCGCCGCATCATCCTCGTTCTCGAACGCCCGATCGAAGAACACCACATCGGCGCGCGCCTGCAATTTGGACCAGTCGCCGAAATGCCGCGCAACGCCTTGCCAATCATCCAGCACCGCTACCTTGGTCATCCGTGGCTCCCTCTCCGTTGCGGACAGCGTGGAACGTTGCGGGAGGTGAAGCAAGCAGCCGGACAGGTTTGCTCCGGCTAACCTTTGAGACCGGTTGCTGCCAGGAAGCCTTCCGAAACGCGCCTCTGAAAGATCAGATAGAGTATCGCGACTGGTAGTCCTCCGAGCACCGCCAAGGCCATGTTCGAGGCGTTATGGATCCCGAACTCCGATTGCACCTGCGTCAGGCCCACAGGAATCGTCATCATATTGGGAGAGCTGATCACCATCAGGGGCCATAGGAAGTTGTTCCAAGATGCTATGAATATCACAATACCAACAGCAAAGACGATCCCACTGCTGATCGGCACATAAATGCGGAGCAGAATCTGGATTTCGCGAGCGCCATCAAGCACCGCGGCTTCGCGAAATTCCGTGGGGAATCTGATCGAAGAACCGCTTGAAGATGAAAACGGCAAGAGGCGTCGTGAGCTGTGGCAAAATGATCCCTGGATAGGTATTGATCAAGCCAAGTAGGTTCATCTGTTGGTAAAGCGGGATGACAAGCGATTCGAACGGGACCATGATGCTCGCCATAAACAGACCAAACAGCAGCATGCGCCCGCGGAACCGGAGCTGAGAAAAGCCATAGGCCGCCAACGCCGAAAGCGTGATGGTAGCGGTCGTTACCACACCCGACACCAGCATGCTGTTTCCGTACCAGCGAATCAGCCCCCCGCCCAGCAGGACTTTGGCATACGCTTCGATGGTTGGCGGACTTGGGCAGCCAGCTCGGTATCGGCTCTATGGTCTGAAATTCCTGCTTAATCGACGTGTCGATCGCCCAGAGCAGCGGATACAACCAGATCAGAGCCAGCGCGGCCGTGATCATCAGGCCGATAATTTCTAGTATAGGGAAACGCCGTAACATTAGCGCCTTCCAAATATTGTTAGTAACCTACTCTGGGCGGCTGAGATAATAACAATCTGTAAAAAGATCGCGACCGCGATTGCGGAGGCGTAACCCGAATCAAGATTGGTGAACCCGGTATCGAACATGTATTCGAGCAAGACGCGTGTTGACGTCCCAGGGCCACCCGCGGTCAGAAGATAGACCTGAGAGAAGATTTTTAATGAAGCGATAACCTGCAAAACAAGCGCCAGCGATGTGGTGGGCCATAGCAGTGGCCAGATCACGTGCCGGAACACCTGCCATGGACCCGCGCCATCCAACCATGCTGCCTCCTTGACCTCCTTCGGCACGGTCTGAAGGCCGGCAATAAACAGCAGCATGTTAAACCCGACAGTCCACCAGATTGTCACTATCGCCACGGCCGGCAATCCAAGGGTTGCGTCATCGAACCATGCGATCGACACTCCCAGAAGATGATTGACGATTCCGTAGTTCGCGTTGAGAACCCACCCAGCGATAAGGGTTACAACACTGACCGGCAGAATGTACGGCAGGAAGAAAGCCGCCTGGGCAAATAGCGCCAGTTTCCCGCCTGCAGGACCAGCGTTGCGAGACCCAGCCCGAGAAGCACCAAGGGGATAGCTGTCAGCAGCACGAAGTAGAGCGTGTGAAGGAATGCGCCCCAGAAAGCGGGGTCATGCAGCAGCCGCACATAATTTCTGCCGCCGATAAACGGCCCGGCTGGATTACCCAGCCGGGTATTGGTCAGGCTCAAGTGAAAAAGCTGGATCAGCGGAAAAGGAAAAACAAGGCAATGTACACCGAAGCAAAAGGCCCAATAAACCAGATCGCGGCCGGCGCTTTGCGCAGTCGCCCCCGGCGTATGAAAAGGGTGGGAATGGAGGCACGTGGCTCGACCATGCCACGTGCGGTCACTTGGGCACTCCATCCAACAGGCCTAGCGTTGGATCTGATTGATCCCTTGGGTGAACTCCGAT
This sequence comes from uncultured Pseudomonadota bacterium, assembly GCA_963810715.1. Classification (GTDB taxonomy): domain Bacteria; phylum Pseudomonadota; class Alphaproteobacteria; order Acetobacterales; family Acetobacteraceae; genus DATDIC01. The sequence goes on from CAWEOZ010000020.1 coordinate 27,868, forward strand.
ATCGCCTGATCAATCGGCATTTGTCCGTTCATTCCCGCGTTAAGGTAGCGCATCGCAAGCTGATAAAGTGGCCCAGCAACCCCGGCGAACCATATATCGGGATCATAGGCCACTTCCTGAGCTGCCCCGGCGTATTCATTGTTAGGAACCATGTCCTTATAGGCCGCCGAGTTCGTCACAGGCAGATAGGACGGAATGTGCCCGCCCTCCGCCCAAACCAGGGCGTGCTTCTCGACAAAGGCGATGAATTGCAGCACCGCTGCAAGCTTTTCCGGGGAAAGCTGATTGGATTTCCCGGGCATCGCGAAGCTGTGGCTGTCCGCCCAGGACCGCGCTGTCTGGAAAAACTTTGGTATGGGAATGATCTCGTAATCGAAGCTCAGCTGATGTTTGGCCTGAGCATCGGCGAGAGTGGGGCGGTTCCAGTCTCCGCCCAGGAGAAAGCCGGAACGGCCGCTCACGAACACAGCCGGAGCGGTTGGCTGATCGAGCTTGCCGATCATGAGCCCGTCCTTCACCCAGTCCGCCATGGCCGATAGGGCTGTCTTTCCGGCATCGCCGAAAGCCGCCTTTCCGTCCGACGAAACGACCTCTGCATTCTGCTGCTTCACCAAGGTATACCATACGCGCCAGGGGTCGGCGGCGGTGGCGTCGCTTCCAAACTCGACCCCACTCGCGCCCGTTTTGCTGTGAATGGCTCGCATGTCGGAGACGAAGTCGTCCATGCTGCTGATGGGCTTCAGTTTGCCGTTCTCGTCCAGAAGACCGGCCTTCTTCGCCAGGGTCATGTTAACGTAGAGCACCAGGGTGTGGGTATCGAGAGGCACGGCATAGAGCTTGCCGTTGACATGCGCCTGATCCCAGGCATGCGGTGCGAAATCGCTCCCCTTCAATCCCACGCTCTCCAGCTCTTGCTCCGTAATGGGACGGAGCAGATCCGACGATCCCCAATCCGGCATTCTCGACAGATGAAAAGAGAACACGTCCGGCGCATTGCCCGACAGGATGGCCGCCCGTGTTTTGGTGTAGAACGGCACGCCCCACTGTAATGTTGCAGCTTCCACCTTGACCTTGTCCTGGCTCTTGTTGAAATCATTGACCAATTCGGTCATTCGGCCGCCATCGCCGCCGGTGAAGAAATTCCAGTAAGAAATCGTCACCTGCTGCGCTTTCGCGAACCCCGTGATACCGATCCAGAAGGCGCCACAAGCGCCGTCAGAAGAAATCCGCATCTTTTCTCGCACGATGTCCTCCTGTGTTTATTATGTTAGTGCTGCTCGATTTGCTTGTGGGCCGCAATCGTAAAACAGACCACGAAGCCGGGGGCAGTTCCGCCGTGAATCGGTCATCGCGAATCGTCGGTTTTTCCAGTTCCTCGGCTTGATGCGCGATGGCTCGGCCCGCGAGTTCACGGCGTTCAGGTCCCGGTCATGCAAGGTCGAGCAGCTGCTCGACCGCAAGCTCGGGAAAACCATCCAGCCTGACCTCCGCTGTGATCGGCACGCCCAAGGTCACGGTTCAACGCGAACAGGGTGACCCCGCCGCCTTCATTGGCAACGCCTGCGAGCTTGAGATAGGGCACGCGCGGAATATGGATACGATTGTCGTCCGCGCCTCGTGGATCGTTGTAGGTCGCAGAGTAGGTGTCGGACTCCACGATCGTGCGCAACACCTCCCCACGGCCAAACCGGCTCATATGCGCGAACGGATAGAAGATCGTCTGCCTCCAGGCTGCTCCACCGTTTTCCGTCATGATTGGTGCGATCACATTTACAAGCTGCGCCAGACATGCGCAGCGCACCCGATCTGCATGGTTGAGCAACGAGATACAGGCGCCACCGAACGCGAGCGCGTCCTCCATGGTATAGATCTCTTCCAGAATCGGCGGCGCAACCGGCCAGCCAGGCTTAACGCGATTTGCGCGTGGCCGGCGGGTGCGATACCAAACATTCCATTCGTCGAAGCTTAGCATAATCCGCTTAGGGGATCGCCGTCGAGCCGCGACGCTATCGGCGATGCCACCACTTCCTCGATAAAACTGTCCATCAGATCAGGGCTGGCGAGGTAGGCTTCGGTATCGTGATCATAGTTGTTCAGATACGTGTGCAGCGATATCCATTCCACATGATCGAAGCAATGCTCCAGCACGATCCGTTCCCATTCGCCATAGGTCGGCATGGTGCGTCCCGAAGAACCGCATGCGGCCAATTCGATCGAAGGATCAACCCAACGCATCACTTTCGCTGCTCTCCGCCGCGATGCGCCCATATTCCGCGGCGGTTTTGGCGCAGGTCTGCCAGGGGCCGTCCATCTCATTGCCCAGGCACCAGAACTTCACGCCATGCGGTTTCTCCCAGCCATGCTCACGGCGGAGGTCGGAAAGCGCGGTACCGCTCGGGTGATTGCAATATTCGATGAATTGTCCCGCTTCGGCCGGGCCGCGCGTGCCGAGATTTACGGCAAGCATCGGCTCCACGTTTCGCGGCGCGGCACCAGTCGATGAATTCGTTCGTGCCAAAGCTGTTGGGTTCGGTAGAAAACCACGCATAATCGAGCCGGCGCGGGACGGTTTGTCGCGGGACCTACGCCATCCTCCCAATTATAGCCTGAGACGAAATTGCCGCCCGGATAGCGCATGATCGTGGGGCCGAGTTCGCGAACCAGTTCCAGCACGTCGCGGCGAAATCCGCTTCGCATCCGCCGAGGGATGTCCGGGCTCGAAGATCCCGCCGTATACGCAACGGCCAAGGTGTTCGATGAAAGCACCGAACAACCTGCGGTCCGTTCGGCCGATCGTGAAATCCCGGTGCAGGCGCACCACACTGTTCGACATCCCCTTCTCCTTCGCTAGAGAGCTTGGCCCCGCAGGCGATCAGGAGCATTCGTTGGCTTCTTCCTCCCGAGCCCGGCACAGACTCGAAGCTTTCGAAGGAGCGGCACTTTCTTCCCGAAGCGTATAGCCCACGCGAGCTTCGCAGCACTCGACGAGAGCATCGGCCTTGGCGCAGGGTGGCCGGGTTTCTATGTCTCGTCAACGCATTGAGTTGGACGTTCGGCGAGAGCATTCATCGCTTGATTTCGACGGGCGCGCCGATACGCTGGTGACGCGTGATACAGCGCGATTCCGGATGGCGATCCTTCAGGAGCGGGCCGACTCACAACTTCCTGAGCAGTCCGCTAAGCAGCGGCTGATCATACGATCACGAATCGCAGCGGAGAGACATGGCGGATGACACAGGTAGCAGTGATCGGGGCGGGCTTCATCGGACGCGCATGGAGCATCGTGTTCGCCCGCGCCGGTTTCGATGTCGCGCTCTGGGACCCGGTCGCTGCCTGCGGTCGATGCCGCGCGCGGCTTCATCCGCGAACGCCTGCCGGAGCTGCAGGAAGCCGGCCTGCTCGGCCGATGACCCGGCTTCGGTGCTGGCCCGCATCCGGCCGGCCGCGACGCTGGAAGACGCGGTGCGCGACGCCGCGCACGTGCAGGAGAACGCACCGGAAAAGCTGGCCGACAAAAAGAAGCTGTTCGCCGCCCTGGACAAGGCGGCGCCGCCGGAGATTCCACTCGCCAGCTCCACCTCCGGCATCCCGGCCAGCAAGTTCACCAGGACGCTTCCTGGGCGCGCCCGCTGCCTGGTCGCGCACCCGGTCAATCCGCCTTATCTGATCCCGCTGGTGGAGCTGTGCCCGGCGCCCTGGACGGATCCGGCTGTCGTCAGCCGCACCCGCGACCTGATGCTCCGCGCCGGCCAGGCACCGGTGGTGGTGAAGAAGGAAGTCACCGGCTTCGCGCTGAACCGCCTGCAAGGCGCGTTGCTGGCCGAAGCCTTCCGCCTGATCGCCGATGGCGTGATCTCGCCTGCCGATCTCGACGCCACCGTCAAGCACGGCCTTGGGCTGCGCTGGTCATTCATGGGTCCGCTGGAAACGATCGACCTGAATGCGCCGGGCGGCCTGGCCGATTACTGCGCCCGCTATGGCGGGCTGTATGCCGAGATGCAGCAGCAGATGACTCCGCGCGAATGGTCGGCGGCGCTCGTGGGTTCAATGCACGCGGCGCGGCGGGAAGAGCTGCCGGCCAACCTGCATGCCGTGCGGCAGGAATGGCGCGACCGGCGGTTGATGGCGCTGCTGGCGCACAAGACCTCGCAGCCGGACTAGGCGCCTGCTACGCTTGCTCGTTCTAGTTTCTTCGTTTGAGAGCGTGATTCACGCTTTCGGACCGTCAGCCTCAAGCGATCACGCTCTAGACAAGGAGACGCAGGCCCATGACGAACCGCATCAGCCGGCGCGGCATCGCCGCCGGGGCCGTGGCGCTGCCGGCCATCGCGATGATCCGTTCCGCCCAGGCGCAGCCAGCGAACGAAAGCACGTTCGATCGGCTCCAGCGCACCAAGACCCTGCGCATCGCCGCTTTGCCAGGCGAGTTGCCCTATTTCCAGAAGGACATCACCACCGGTGCCTGGAGCGGCGCCTGCATCGACATGGCCAACCAGCATCGCGAAAGTGTTCAACGCCAAGCTGGAATATGTGGAGGCCACTTACGGCACGTCGGTGCTGGATTTGCAGACCGGCAAGGTCGATCTCGCCTTCGCGCTGAACCCGACGCCGGAGCGGGCGCTGTCGATCGGCTTCACCCATCCGATGATCGTGCATCCGTTCGGCTGCCTGGCAAAACAGGGTTTCAACCCGAAAACCTGGGACGACATCAACAAGCCCGATATCCGCGTCGCCTTCGATATCGGCTCGCTGCACGAGACCTGCGCGAAGCGTTTCGCGCCGAATGCGCAGCATGTCGGGTTCGCGACGCGTGACCAATGCATCCTGGCGCTGCAATCCGGCCGCGTCGATGTCGATATTCTGGCGGCATTGCTGGGGCTTGCCGCGGTTGGCAAGAACCCGGCGCTTGGGCCCGTACCATCTGCTGAACGACCCGCTGGTGGCGCTGCCGAGCTGTCTCGGCATTCCGCAGGAAACCGACACGCGCTTCGCCGACTGTGCTGAACGCCTGGCTGGATTTCAACCGCGGCATCGGCCAGTTGCGCGAATGGCTGATCAATGGGCTGGGCAAGATGGGTGTCACGCGCGAGCAGATCCCGTCCACGCTGACGTTCTGATCCGCCGACTTGCCGGGACGCAGGTGCACTACCACTGGGATTTCGACGTTCCTGGAGCAGTATATCCCGCTGCTCTGGTGGGGCACGCTGGTAACGCTTGCCTTCACCGCCGGGACGATCCTGCTCGGCTTGTTGCTCGGGCTGCTGGTCGGGCTTGGCCGGCTGAGCCGCTCGAAGCTCGTGAACGCGCCGCTGATCGCGCTGACCGAGGCGTTCCGCTGCACGCCGCTGCTGGTGCAGATCGTCTGGTTCTACTACGCGCTGCCCGTGCTGCTGCACATTCAGATCCCGGCAATCGCCGCGGCGGTGCAGTGCTGTCGCTCTACACCGGCGTGTTCTACGCCGAGATATTCCGCGGCGGCATCATCTCGATCGAGCAGGGGCAATGGGACGCGGCGCGCGCGCTCGGCCTGCACGGTGGAAGCTGATGCGGCTGGTGATCCTGCCGCAGGCGGTCCGGCGCATGGTGCCGCCGTTCGTCAACCAGTCGATCACCCAGCTGAAGAACACCTCTCTGGTTTCCACCATCGCGGTGCCCGACCTGCTGTACCAGGGCACGATCATCACCGAGACGACGTACCGGCCGCTGGAGGTGTACACGGTCGTGGCGCTGATCTATTTCGCCCTGCTGTTCCCGAGCACAATGCTGGCGCAGTGGTACGAACGGCGGCTGCTGAAACGTTGAGCCGGCCGCAAGGGGAAGGACTTCCGATGAGGCGACCATGCAGTTCGGGATTCATCTTCCGCATGTCGGCCGCAAGGCGGGGCCGGATTCGATCCGCGAAGCCGCGGTGCAGGCGGAGCAGCTCGGCTTCGACGATGTCTGGGTCAGCGAGCACATCATCGTTCCGCGCGGTGCCTCCTATCCGCCATCACCCTCGTTCCATGACCCGGTGCTGACGTTGACCTGGGCGGCGGCTTTCACGCAGCGCGTGCGGCTCGGCACGTCGGTTCTGGTGTTGCCGATGCGCCATCCGCTGCCATTGGCGAAAGAGCTGGCCACCTTGCAGAACCTGTCGCGCGGCCGGCTGATCCTGGGCGCCGGCGTGGGATGGATGGAGGCGGAGTTCGCCGCGCTGGGCGTACCTTTCCGGGAACGCGGCCGGCGCATGGACGAAGGGCTGGCGATGATGCGCGCGGTGTGGACCGAAGATCCGGTCAGCTTCCGCGCGCGCTGGATCCCGGCGGAAATCAGGAGCATGCGGATGCAGCCGCTGCCCTGCGCGCCGATTCCGGTGTGGATCGGCGGCAGCTCGGACGCCGCGCTGGAGCGGGCGACGCGGCACGAGGGCTGGCATGGCAGCCGGGTATCAGCCCGATCAGGCCGCGCGGATCGTGGCGCGGCTGCGCGCGCAGAAGCCGGAGCCGGAGTTCACCGTGTCGATCCGGTGCCGCTGGAACGGCAAGGACGAAGCCGAGAGTCGAGGGACCGGTTCGCGGCTTACGCGGCGGCCGGGGTGCAGCATCTGCTGGTGGAGCCGGACGATCGGGAAAAGGACGACTGGATGCGCTCCGTCGAGCGCATCGCGCTGACAGCATCGGAGATTTGCCATGACCGATAAATCCGGCTTCGATCCCATGACGCTGCCGGAGAGCAATGCGACGGGCTATCCGGAGCCATACCGCACTGCCAACCGGCAGCGCTGGAACCGGCGGCTCGCGGATCATGCGGGCCTAAAGAATTTCGGTGTGAACCTCACCCGGCTCGTACCGGGCGGGCAGTCGTCCTGCCGGCACGCGCATTCGCGCCAGGACGAATTCATCTACGTGTTGCAAGGCGAAGTCGAGCTGGAAACCAATGCCGGGATCGAGGTGCTGCATGCCGGCATGTGCGCCGGTTTTCCGGCCGGCACCGGCAACGCGCATCGCTTCGTCAACCGCTCCAGCGCCGATGTGCTGCTTCTCGTCGCCGGCGATCGGAGCGCGGGGGACGAAGTGGTTTACCCGGATGTCGATATGGACGGGCGTCTGGGTCCGGACGGCCGCTTCGTCTTTACGCACAAGGACGGCACGCCGTACTGAAGCGGCGGCAAAAGGCTGTGCCTGGACGCCCTCCGTCGAGACCTGCGCGTAGCCCGATGTTCATGTCCCGTCATCCTGTCCGCAAGCGGCGCAGGGGGTCGCGGCAGGGCTTTCAGTGGTGGCAGGTCGCGCTTGATCGACAGCCAGATTTGGACAACGTCGATGCCGTCATAGTCACGTCGCAGCCGGTTCCCGAGGCCCCGGATTTCTCGCCATGGAACAGCAGTGGCATTGACGCAGAACTGATTGTAGTAACATATCTACAATATGGATTTGCCGCCGCAGGCAGGAGTGCCGTCATGACCATCACCACCCTCTCCAGCCGGGAGTTCAACCAGGACACCAGCCGGGCCAAGAAGGCTGCCCCGAAGGTCCCGTGTTCATCACCGACCGGGGCAAGCCCGCCCATGTCCTGCTCAGCATCGAGGACTATCGAAGGCTCGCCGGCAAGCGCAGGAACATCGCCGATCTGCTCGCTATGCCCGGTCTCGCGGATATTGAGCTGGACATCCCGCCCCGCACCGAACGGGCGAAGACCGGTGGACCTGTCTTGATGCTGCTGCTCGATACCAACGTCGTTTCCGAGCTTCGCAAGGTCCGGCTCGGCAAGGCCGACCCGAATGTGGCCAGGTGGTCCGAGACCCTCGACACGGCGGACCTGTTTATCTCCACCGTCACCATTCACGAGCTTGAAATCGGCGTCCTGCTGGCCGAACGGCGCGATCCGCCCCAGGGGGCGGTGTTCAGGCAATGGCTGGAACGCCAGGTTATATCCGCGTTCGAGGGCCGTATCCTGCCCGTGGACGTCGCTGTCGCCAGACGCGCCTCACAGCTGCACGTTCCTGATCCGCAGCCGATCAATGATGCTTTCATCGCGGCGACCGCGCTGGTGCATGGCATGACCGTTGCCACCCGCAACGTGGCCGACTTCGCGTCAACCGGCGTGCCGCTGCGCAACCCGTGGTCTGGCTCAGGCTAACGCCCCCGGAAAACCGGCTTCCGCTTCTCATTGAAGGCCCGGATGCCCTCGCGGCGATCCTCGGTCGGCACCATCCGGTTGTACGCCTCGACCTCGAACATCATGCCGCTGGCCAGGTCCATGTTCAGCCCGTAATTCACCGCCTGCTTCACCTGCCGCGTCGAGATCGGCGCATTGGCGGCGATGGTCGCGGCAGTCTCCAGTGCCGCGCGGCATCAGCTCCTCGGCCGTGCAGATCCGGTTCACCATGCCCCACGCATGCGCCTCCTGCACCGAGAACGGCCTGCCGGTCAGCATGATCTCCTTCGCCCGGCGCGCTCCCACCGCGCGGGGCAGCGTTTGCGTGCCGCCGGCGCCTGGCATGATGCCCAGCGTCACCTCGGTCAGCGCGAAGCGGGCGTGCTCGGCGGCATAGATGAAGTCGCATCCGAGCGCGATCTCCAGCCCGCCGGCGAATGCCGCGCCGTTGACCGCGGCGATGATCGGCACCGGGCAGCCGATGATGGCGCGGATCGCCCGCTCGAAGATCAGATGCTGGTCCTGCCACTGCTGATCGGTCATCCCGTTGCGCTCTTTCAGGTCGCCACCGGCGCAGAACGCGCGCGGCCCCGGCGCCGGTGAGCACGACGCAGCGCTGCGCGGCGGGCGCCGCGCTGATCGCATCGAAGCAGGCGTGCAGGTCGCGCCCCATCTGCGTGTTCATCGCATTGGCGAAATCGGGCCGGTTGAGCGTCGCCAGCAAAATGTGCGGCTGAATCTGCTCGACGCGAAGAGTGGCATAGTCCTGCATCATGACGTGCGCTCCAGTCCGAATGCCGGCTCAGGCCGGTTGCAGCGCGGCCGTCACCCGCGCAATGAACCCGTTCACCGCAGCCGGATCGATCCACCGCATCACCGCGACGATGCCGCTGGACGGATCGATCCAGGTCTGGTTCCCGCCAGCGCCCACCGCGAGAAAACTCTCCGGCGATGCAGACGGGCGGCTCCTGTCCGTATTCAGCCACCACAGCAAGCCGTAACCTGGATGGATCGGGCAGGGCGTGAGAGATTCACTGATCCATCGATCCGGCAGAACCCGCACATCGCCCCAGCGCCCGCGGTTCAGCATCAACTGCCCGATGCGGGCCTGATCCTCGGCGTGCATCTCTATCCCGCCGCCCCAATGCGTGCCGCCAGCCACCAATTCGATCATCCTTCCGTCGACCTCCACCATCGAAGTTGCGTAGCCGTGCCACGCCCAATCCGATGACCCTCCGATCGGACGCATGATACGTTCGGCGAACACCTCTGGCAGAGGCTGGCGGAACAGCCGCAGCAGCGCGAGGCTTAGCCGGTTCACGCGGACATCGTTGTATTCCCAGAAGCTGCCCGGCGTTTGCAGCGGGCGTTGCTGCCCTTTCCGTGGACCGCGTCCTTCGCTGGCAAGGCTGCGGTAATGGTCGACCACGTCGGACTTGCCGAACAGCTCGCCTTCCCATTCAGAGGTTTGCTGTAACAAATGCCGCCACGTGATCAGGCTGTTGTGCGGACCCTCGAACCCGCCATCATGCACCCGGCGGACCGCCGGTTCATCAAGGTCCAGGATCAGCCCGTCGTTCCAGGCGACGCCGGCCAGCAAGCTCAGATAGCTCTTCGCCACGCTGAACGTGAAATCGACCTGCAGCGGATTGCCCCACTCGGCGACCATCGCACCCTGCCGCAACACGACACCATTCGGTGCCCCGCGCGGGCGGATCGGCCCAAGCACGCGATTATGTGGCGGCGCTTCGAAGTGGCCCGCCTCCAGATGCGCGCGCAGATCGTGTGGCCAGGGGGTCTCGTGCACGGTCGCGAACCGGACGGCGTCGGCAAGTCGCTCCGGATCGAAGCCCGCTTCCACGGGTGGTATGCGGGGCAAACGGGACATAGATCAGGGGAAGCTCATCCGGTGGCGGTCCGCAAGCGCCGCAACTCCAGCCCCTGCCAGATCAGCAGGATCGGAATCCCGATCACCAGGTCGCGTGCCCGGCGAACCAGCGAAACCGCCAAAGATAGCTCGACCGGCACGCCGAATATGGCGCCCAGCCCCGCATATCCCGCCTCCTGGATTCCGGCATTCACCGGCACCAGGAAAGTTGCCGCCGAGAGCGCCGCGACCAGCGACTCGATGGCGATCCCGGCGCCCAGATCGATGCTCGACCCCAGGATGCGATAAGCGATCCATCCGCCCACGCCGGTGCCGATCCAGCCGACCAGATGCAGCAGGAACGCCACCGCCAACCGGCCGGTATTCCGGTAGATGGCGTCCATCTCCACATGCAGCCGCTCCACCAACTGGCGTGCCCCGCCGATCCGCCGTGCCGCGATGCGGCTGCTGATTCGCGCGAACACCGAGGACGCGCCGCGCTGCATCCAGATGAACACGGCCGCCCCCAGCGCCGCTCCACCTAGCCCAAGCTCCAGCGGCAGCCGCAGATCGGTTTGCGGGTCGCGCACCAGCGTGATGGTCAGCCCCATACCCGGCAAACACCACCTCGGCCAGGAACTCCGCCGTCAGATCGACCACGGTGGATGCCGTGGCAATCGGCCAGCCCAGCCCATGCAGCATCACCGCCCGTGCGCCGAACACGAAGCCGCCAAGCTGGGAGAATGGCAGCAGGTTGATCGAGGAATCCCGCACCATCCGGCCCCAGATGAACAGGCCGGTACGCCGTACCCCGCGGCCCCGCGCGATCGCGTCCCAGGCCAACCCGAGCGGCAGAAACACCAGCATCTGCCAGGCACAGATGATCGTAAATCCACCCCAACCCACCGACAGCACGGTCCGCACCACGCGGCCAAATCCGAAACTGCCGACGAGCAGGGTGCCGAGCAGCAGGCCGGACAGCGCCAGCGCGATCGAGAGCTTCTTCAAGCCGGGGCAGCAGGGTGAAACAAGGAAGGCCCGGGGCTCCGCCCCACACCCCGCCAGAGGGCGCTGCCCTCTGGACTCCCGCCAAGGGCATCGCCCTTGGAACCCGCTACCTGGCCTGGGTGTGGGGGTGGGTGCCTACGGTGCTGTTGGTGAGAGCGAGGTAGGCACCCACCCCCACACCCAACCCAAACGGATGGATTGCAAAGGCACAGCCTTTGCCGGGGTCCCAAGGGAACCATGGGGGCAGAGTCCCTGGCGGTGTGTGGGGCGGAGCCCTGCGCTTTTCTTCGTTTCACCCGCCCGCCTCTACACCGGCTCCGGCGCGCCGCGCTATAGACGGAGCCGACGATGCAGCAAACCGCACCACAGCCACTGAGCCTTGTCACCGGCGCGACGGGATTCGTCGGCTCCGCCGTCGCCCGGGCCCTGGCCGGGAAGGGCCACCGGCTGCGCGTCCTGGTGCGTGCCGACCAGCGACCGGCGCAACCTTGCCGGCCTGGACGCCGAGCCGGTCGTCGGTGATCTCACCGACGCTGCCTCGCTGGCTCGCGCCGCCGAGGGCTGCCGCTATGTGTTTCATGTGGCGGCTGATTATCGGATCTGGGTCCCCGATCCGGCGGCCATGCTGCAGGCCAATGTCGATGGCACGGTGGCGATGCTGCGGGCGGCGCAGGCTGCCGGCGCCGAGCGGATCGTCTATTGCAGCTCGGTCGCCGCGCTGGGTCAGACCAGGGACGGCACCCCGGCGGATGAAACCACCCCGGTCGATCCGGCAGCCATCGTCAGCGCCTACAAGCGATCCAAGTATCAGGCCGAGCAGGCGGTGCTCGATCTGGCCCGCCAGGGCATGCCGGTGGTGATCGTCAATCCGGCCGCGCCCGTCGGGCCACGCGATATCAAGCCGACCCCGACCGGGCGGATGGTGCTGGACGCGGCGGCCGGGCGCACGCCGGCCTATGTCGATACCGGCCTGAACGTGGTCCATGTCGATGACGTGGCCGAAGGGCACGTGCTGGCGCTGGAGCAGGGGCGGATCGGCGAGCGCTATATCCTGGGCGGCGAGAACCTGACCTTGCTGGAATTGCTGACCTTGATCGCCGACGTCGTCGGCCGACGGCCGCCTTCGCTGCGACTGCCGCTGGAGGTGGTCTGGCCGGTCGCCTGGGGCATGGAAATGCTGGCCCGCATCGCGCCGTTCGAGCCGCGCGTGACCCGCGACTATCTGCGGATGGCACGCAAGAAGATGTTCTTCTCCTCGGCGAAGGCGATGGGCGAGCTGTCCTATGCCCCACGTCCGGTGCGCCGGGGCATTCAGGACGCGGTCGCATGGTTCCGCGCCAATGGCATGCTGCGGGCATGACGCTGCTCGCCGCGCTGTCGCTGGCTGTTTGGGTCTATCTGCTGAGTGCGCACGGGCGATTCTGGCAGACCGGCCCGGTGCTGATGCCAGACGACCCGGCGGAACCGGCGCCAGTCGCGATCGTGGTGCCCGCGCGCAACGAGGCGCCCCTGATCGCGCGCACCTTGCGTTCGCTGCTGGCCCAGAACTGTCCCGGCCCGTTCCGCGTGATCCTGGTGGACGATTCCAGCACCGACGGCACTGGCCAGATTGCCCGGGACTTGCAGGACTCCCGCCTGACGGTGATAGCCGGCACGCCCCGTCCAGCAGGGTGGAGCGGCAAGCTGTGGGCTTTGGCCCAGGGCATTGCCGCGGTGGATGCGGCCGAGTTCGTGCTGCTGACCGACGCCGATATCGTCCACGAGCCGCGGCATCTCGCCGCGCTGGTTGCCAAGGCCGAGCGGGACGGGCTCGACCTGGTGTCGGAAATGGTGGAGCTGTCCTGCGACAGTCCTGCGGAACAGGCGCTGGTGCCGGCGTTCGTGCTGTTCTTCGCGCTGCTCTACCCGTTCGAGTGGGTGAACGACCCGCTGCGATCCACCGCGGCGGCGGCCGGTGGCACCGTGCTGATCCGCCGGCGGGCGCTGGAGCGCATCGGCGGCATCGCGGCGATCCGCGGCGCCCTTATCGACGACGTGGCGCTGGCGCGGGCGGTGAAGCGGGGAGGGCGGATCTGGCTCGGCCACAGCGCGCTGGCGCGGTCGGTCCGGCCTTATGCCGGCGTGCCGGATCTCTGGCGGATGATAGCGCGTACCGCCTACGTACAGCTTCGCTTCTCGCCATTGCTGCTGGTGGCATGCCTGCTCGGCGATGGCACTGGTGTTCATCGTTCCGCCGGTGGCGACCGTCGCCGGGCACGGCGCCGCGCGGGCGCTCGGCCTGTTCGCCTGGGCCGCCATGAGCTGGTGCTATCTGCCCACGCTGCGACGGTTTCGCCTGTCATCGCTGTGGGCGCCGCTGCTGCCGGCGGTCGCGGCCTTCTACATGGCGGCCACGCTCGGCTCTGCCATCAATCACTATGCCGGGCGCGGCGTGGCATGGAAGGGGCGCGCCTACCAGGACGCGGCCGGATGAGCGACGCGACCGTTGAATCGTGGTCCGGCAAGGACCGCGCCGACGAGAATTTCCCGGTCGGCTCGCTGCTGATCCGCAAGGATTTGCGCCGGCACGTGCACGCGTTCTACGCCTTCGCCCGCAACGCCGACGACATCGCCGACAGCGCCGAGCTGGCGGCGGACGACAAGGTTGCGCGCCTGGATCGAATGGAAGCGGTTTTGCTCGGGCACGGCGACAAGGGATCGCCCAGCGCCGCGCGCCTGCGGCAAAGCCTGGCGGAGACCGGCGTCACCGCGCGCCATTCGACCGATCTGCTGATCGCGTTCCGGCGGGATGCCACCAGGCGGCGCTATGCGAGCTGGGACGAACTGGACGATTACTGCCGCTACTCCGCGATGCCGGTCGGCCGTCACGTGCTGGACCTGCATGGGGAGGACCGGCGGACCTGGGAACCGTCCGACGCGCTCTGCACGTCGCTCCAGGTGTTGAACCATCTCCAGGATTGCGCGAAGGACCTGGCAGCCCTGGACCGCTGCTATCTGCCCGCCGACCTGCTGGAGTTGCACGGCGCCTCGATCGAGGACCTGCGTCAGCCGGCGGAGACACCGGGCCTGCGCCGTGTCTTTGATGCGCTGCTGGGTAACGTCCAAGGCCTGAACCGCCTGGCTGCCGACCTGCCGCGTCGCACCGGCAGTCGCGGACTGCGCGTGGAAACCGCGGTGATCGTCGGGCTGGCGCAGCGGCTGGCGCACCGGCTGCGCCATGATCCGCTCGCCCGGCGCGTGCGGCTGACCAAGGGCGACGGGGCGGTGAGCGTACTGCGGCACTGCGGTTCCTCGCATGAGCGACCTCGCCGTCCGGGCCGATCTCGATGCGGTGGAAACGATTGTGCGTGCCGCCGGCACGTCCTTTTATCGCGGCATGCGCGTGCTGCCGTCAGAGCGCCGGCAGGCGATGTACGCGATCTATGCGTTCTGCCGCATGGTCGATGACATCGCTGACGACGAGGGCGCGCTGGCCGGGAAGCTGTCGCGGCTGACAGCGTGGCGGGACCGCATCGCCGGGCTCTACCGCGGGGAGGCAGACGGGCCGGTGGGCCGCGTGCTGGTCGCCGCGGTGCGGCGATTCGATCTGCGGCAGGCGGATTTCCTGGCGGTGATCGACGGGATGCAGATGGACGCCGAGACGATCATCGTCGCGCCCGATCTGGACACGCTCGATCTCTATTGCGATCGCGTTGCCTCCGCGGTGGGGCGGTTGTCGGTGCGGGTTTTCGGGGATGCATCGCCGGCCGCCGACCGGGTGGCGTTTTCGCTGGGGCGCGCGTTGCAGTTGACCAATATCCTGCGTGACCTGGCCGAGGATGCCGCCCGTGGGCGGCTCTATCTGCCCCGCGAGTGGCTGGACGACGCCAGGGTGCCGCGTGACGCAGACGAGGCGCTGTTGTCACCGGGATTGCCGAGCGTCTGCAACCGGCTCGGGGCGCTGGCCCATCAGCATTTCATCGCGGCCGGGCAGGCGATGCAACTTTGTGACCCACGCGCGATGAAACCGGCGCGGATGATGGGGGCGACATACGCGGCTCTGCTGTCGCGCCTGGAACGGCGCGGCTGGCCGACCCAGGGACGGGTCAGCCTGCCGAAATGGCAGAAGCTGTGGCTGGCTGCGCGTTTTGGTCTGGCCGGATGAGTGCTGGCCAGCCACCGGAACTGCCAGGATGAACGTCCTGTGGATCATGTGCGACCAGCTTCGGTTCGATTACCTGAGCGCCGCCGGGCATCCCTTCCTGCACACGCCGAACATCGACGCGCTGGCCGCCCGCGGCGTGCGTTTCACCCGTGCCTATGTGCAGTCGCCGGTCTGCGGGCCGGCGCGAATGAGCTTCTATACCGGCCGCTACATGCGCTCGCACGGCTCCAACTGGAACCAGTTCCCGCTGCGCGTCGGCGAGCCCACGTTGGGCGACCACCTGAATGCGATCGGCGTGCGCAACGTGCTGGTCGGCAAGACCCACATGCGCGCCGACGAGGCGGGCATGGCGCGGCTCGGCATCGACCCGTCCGGCGTCATCGGCGTGCGCCTCGCCCAGTGCGGATTCGAACCCTACGAGCGCGATGACGGGCTGCATCCCGGCGCCGCGCGCGAAAACCCCACATACAACGACTATCTGCGCGCGCACGGGTTCGGCGGCGCCAACCCGTGGCACGACTGGGCCAATGCCGCCGCGGGTACGAACGGTGAAATTCTCAGTGGCTGGCTGCTGGTGCACGCCGACAAGCCCGCGCGCGTCCCCGAGGAGCATTCCGAAACTCCGTACATGACGCGCCGCGCGATGGACTTCATTGACGAGGCGGCGCATGACAGCAGGCCCTGGTGCCTGCATCTGTCGTACATCAAGCCGCACTGGCCCTATATCGCGCCGGCGCCTTATCACGCGATGTATAATCGCGACGCAGTAATCCCGCCCGTCCGGTCTGACGTGGAGCGTCAGGACCCGCACCCGGTCTATGGTGCCTTCATGGCAATGCGCGCGTCGCGCAACTTTGCCCGCGACGAGGTGCGGGAGCGCGTGATCCCAACATACATGGGCCTGATAAAACAGATCGACGATCAGTTGGGCTGTCTGTTCCGGTTCCTCGACGAGCGCGACCTCACGCGCGATACCATGATCGTCTTCACGTCCGATCACGGCGATTACCTCGGCGATCACTGGATGGGCGAAAAAGACCTGTTCCACGAGGTATCCGTCAAGATTCCGTTGATCATTGCCGACCCGTCGCCGGACGCCGATGCGACCCGTGGCACGACATGCGACGCGCTGGTGGAATCGATCGACCTCGCGCCGACCTTTCTCGAGCGGTTCGGCGCCGAGCCTCCAGCGCATATACTTGAGGGCCGCTCCCTTCTGCCGCTGCTGCGGGGTGACGCCCCGGCTGGCTGGCGCGAGTATGTATTCTCGGAATACGACTACTCGATGCAGGAGGCGCGGCTGACGCTGCAGCAGCCGATCGCCGATTGCCGGCTGTTCATGGTGTTCGACGGGCGCTGGAAATACATCCACGCCACCGGCTTCCGGCCAATGCAGTACGACCTTCATGCGGACCCGCAGGAATCCCACGATCTCGGCGCTGATCCTCGCTTCACGCCCGAACGCGAACGCCTGAAATCGGCGCTGCTGGACTGGGCGCTGCGGGACCATAACCGGATTACCATGCCGGACGGGCGGATCGCCCCGTATGCCGGCCGCGCGCAGCTCCGCAATGGAATCCTGATCGGTTATTGGGATGAGGCGGAAGTGGCGGCGGCCAGGGCGGCGATCGATGTGCGGTAGGTTGGACCGTCGCCGTCGCGTTCCATGAGCGGTGATCCCACGCGCACGGCGATCACGCTCCGGGCAGGCAAGCGCGACTAACTGGAGGGATTGCGATGGCGGCCATCATGCAAGCAACGATCGCCTTCGTCTTATCGAACTTTCCGCTAACCTTCTTCGTCATCGGGCTGGTTTTTTCCGTCGTCGCGATGGCACGGGCGCCGAAGCCGCTTACGTCGCGTATCGTGGTCGAAAAGCTGCTGGCCTGGCACGTGTTCTGGGCGATCGGCGTCAGCTATCTGTATAATTTCGTGATGCACGGCTTCTTCGGTGCCATGTCCGCCCGATTCATCGGCTGGCCCGATAGCCCATTCCAGTTCGAGGTCGCGACGGCCAGTCTTGGCTTTGCCATCGTCGGCTTCCTTGCCGCGTTCAGGAGTTTCGATCTGCGCCTCGCTGCGATCATCGGTCCCGCAATATTCATGCTCGGTGCCGCGGCCGGCCACGTCTATCAGATGATAACGGCGCACAACTTTGCGCCGGGGAACGCCGGCGTCATTTTTTACATGGACATCGTCATTCCGGCGTTTGGCCTGTTGCTTCTGCTGCTCCAACACCGACTGCGCCGTTCCGGCGACGGAAACAGATCGACCGTCTGGACCAGATGGGAGACATCGCCATGATGAGCCGCCGTACATTCAGTGGCGCGGTGGCGGGAACGCGTCGCCACCGCGCTCGCGTTTTTCGGCGGGTTGAGAGCAGCGCTGCTGGAGAGGGCGTTGCTCGACCACAACCGCATCACCATGACCGATGAACGCATCGCTGCCACGCGGGACGCGTGCGATTGGCTTAGCAGACGCTCTTCTCCTAAACTTAGCCTTCCATGATGCGCCGAATGCAGATCGCAAAATGTGCCGTGAGCCTCGTCGCGGCACTGCTCGCAGTGATGCCGTGTGCCGCGCTGGCGCGTTCCCACGTCAGGAACAAGGCGCACATTGCGCATCATGCGGTGAACCGTCCGCATCGTCCCATGGTCGTGCTGGATCCCGGCCATGGTGGAGTTGATCCTGGATGCGTCAGCCCGGATGGAACCCAGGAAAAGCAGGTCGTCCTCGCGACGGCGCTGCGGGTCCAGCATCAGCTTCTGGCCGCCCGGCAGGTGCAGGTCGCAATGACCCGCGAAGCCGACGTGTTCGTTCCACTCGAACAACGCGTTGCCTTCGCCGAGGCGCATCACGCGGCACTGTTCGTCTCATTGCACGCCAACTTTTCGCCGCACCAGTCCGCGCGGGGGGCGGCCATCTATCGCTTCACCTATCGCGCGTCCGACCCCGGCTCGGCCCTTCTCGCGTTAAGAGAGAACGGGGCCGACCTGCCCGGATCGGGTGTTGACGGCCTTTCTGCGGGTGTTGCACGCATACTCGCCAGCCTGATGCGCCGCGAAACCTGGCTGCACTCCGCGATGCTGCAGTCCGCATTGCTGCAATATCTGCGCACCGCTACAACGCTCGTGCCTGATCCCGCTCGTCACGCACGCTTCGTGGTGCTGAAAGCTCCTGACATACCCAGCGTGCTGATTGAACTGGGCTTTCTTTCCAATCCGCAGGATGCACGCAGGCTGCGGAGTTCGTCCTACGAAAGCCTGCTGGCGAGGGAAATCGCCGACGGCATCGAGGCATATTTCCTGAAACTGGAAGCTTCGCGCGTCCCCGAACTGCACGGCAACGATGCTGGGCCGACCGAAGGCTGAGCGGTCGCCTAACGCTGCACCGCAGCGTTTTCGCTGCTCCGCTGTCACGCTATGATCGAACCCCGCATCGAGAGACAAGCCGCACAATGGCAACCGACCAGGAATTCGACTTCATCATCGTCGGTGCCGGCTCAGCCGGTTGCGTGCTCGCCAACCGGCTCTCGGCCGACCCGCAGAACCGTGTCCTGCTGCTGGAAGCCGGCGGCAAGGACACCAACATGTGGATCCACATCCCGGCCGGCTTCTTCCGCAACATCTTCCACCCGAAAATCACCTGGCAGTGGCAGACCGAGCCGGTCCCCCAGCTTCACAATCGCAGCGTCCCCTGGCCGCGCGGCAAGGTGCTGGGCGGGTCCAGCTCGATCAACGGGCTGATCTACATCCGCGGTCAGAAGCAGGATTTCGACCTGTGGCGTCAGCTCGGCTGCACCGGCTGGTCGTATGATGATGTGCTGCCTTATTTCATCAAGGCCGAGGACCAGGAACGCGGCGCCAACGAGTATCACGGCAAAGGCGGCCCGCTGGCCGTGTCCGATCTCCGCTCGAAGCACGAGCTGAACGACGCGTTCGTCGCCGGCTCGCAGGAGGCGGGTTATCCTTACAATCCCGATTTCAACGGCGCCGAGCAGGAAGGCGTCGGGCCCTTGCAGATCACGGTGCGCGGCTTGCGCCGTTGCAGCGCCGCCCGCGGCTATCTGCGCCCCGCCATGCGCCGCCCCAACCTCAAAGTGGAAACCCATGCGTTGGCGCATCGCGTGATGTTTGAAGGCAAGCGGGCCGTCGGCGTCGAGTTCTCCCAGCACGGCGGCATTCGCCGTATCCGCGCGCGCCGCGAGGTGATCCTGTGCGGTGGCTCGATCAACTCGCCACAGCTTCTCCAATTATCGGGCGTCGGTCCCGGTGAGTTGCTGCAATCGCACGGCATCAACGTGGTGCACGAACTTCCCGGCGTCGGCGAGAACCTGCAGGACCATATCGGCGGTCGTCTTATGTACACGGCGCGCAACCGCAACACCTATAACGAGATCTCCAGGGCCTGGCACCTGAAGGCGCACGCCGGCGTCCAGTACCTGCTCGCCCGTGGCGGCCCGCTGATGACTGGCGCCGGGCCGATCGGCCTGTTCGTGAAAACCCGCCCGGAACTCGAATCTCCCGACATCCAGTACCAGTTCCTTGCCGGCAGCTTCGACAAGGCCGGAGAACCTATGCACGCGTGGCCCGGCTGCATGGCCGTCACGATCCCCTGTCGCCCGGAAAGCCGCGGCTGGCTCCGCATCCGCTCGGCAAACCCGATGGACCCTCCGGCGATGCAGCCCAACTACCTCGCTACCCAGGGCGACCGCGACACGATTGTTGCCGGCATGCGCGTGCTGCGCCGGGTGTTCCAGACCAAGGCGATGCAGAAACTGGTCAGCGAGGAGTTCATGCCCGGTCCCGATGTGCAGACCGACGAACAATGGGTGGACCATGTCCGCAACACCGGCGGGACCACCTATCACCAGACCAGCTCCTGCACGATGGGGACGCACCCGATGACGGTGGTCGATCCGACCCTGAAGGTGCATGGCGTGGAGCGGCTGCGCGTGATCGATGCCTCGGTGATGCCGACGGTGATCTCCGGCAATACCAATGCCGCCACCATCATGATCGCCGAAAAGGGCGCCGAAATGATCCTGCGGAACGCATGAAGGCGGTTCCCGGCAGCCGGCCGCGGCTGTTCCGACGGGCGGCGGCGCGCCCAGGGATGCCCGCGACGGCCTTCCATCCGGAAGGAGCGCCGACGGCGTTCCATCCCTGGTTTCCAACCCCGGCGGCGCGGCGCCGGCCCATGCGACAAGTAGAGGAAGCCATCCCCATCCGGTAAAAGCCCAGCACCCATCCTGGAAATTTGCGTGAGATCACGCGCGGCGGAACCCCGATTGCCGCGTTTCGACATAGACCCCGCGAGATTTCGCGGAGGCAGCACGCGAAAGGATCGGTTGCGATGTGGAAGACTCTGCGCGTTTTAGGCTTCGCCTCGGCGATGGCGACAGGAGTGGCCGGGCTGGCCCTGGCAGCCGGCACGAGTGCTGGCGGGGGCGCCGGAGCCGGTAGTGCCGGCGCGGGAATGTCGGGCGGCGGAGCGGCTGGAAGCAGCTTCAGCGCCCCGGCGGTGGGCAGTTCCAGCGGCGGTTACGCCACCAACGCACCGAGCAGCGGCATCACGGCGCCCGGCGTGAACAGCAACGGCACCACGGCGGATACGTCGGTCGGTGCTGCGAACGGTACGTCGGTGGCCGGCCTCTCCAACACCACCGGTGCGACCGGCGCGGCTAATGGTGGGATCGGCGGCACCAGCGGGGGCATGACCGGCACGACCGGCGGCATGGCGGGCGGGACGGGCGGTTCCGCGGCCGGCACAGGCGCTGGTGGCACCGGAGCGGGTGCCGCCAAGTAGCCGGAGGCATTCAGGGACCAGGGGCCACGCGGCCCCTGGTCCGCTCCTGCCCATCGTGGCATGCAAAGGGCCGATTTCAGGAGGAAGCGGCCCATGAGCACATCGATCGAGCTGGCCCCGAAAACGCTGGACCTGCTGCAGCACGTCAGCACCGATACGATCACCGGACTGCTCATGAAGATCGGCGGCATGCGCACGCGGGCCGTTCGCAACGTCCACCCCCTCAATCAGGACTGCTGCCGCTTCATCGGCCCGGCTTTCACGGTCCGCTATGTTCCAATCCGCGAGGATTTCACCGACCGCGCCAGCCCGGTCAGCCCCGGCAGCCGGCTGCATGGAAAGCTGGATCAGATCCCCGCCGGCAGCGTGGTGATGCTGGACATGGGTGGCGACGAGACTTCCGGCGCGATCGGTGACGTGATCGCGGCTCGCTTCGTGGCGCTCGGTGCGGCCGGCGTGGTGGCCGATGGCGGCATGCGCGACGTCAGCGTGATTGCCGGCATGAAGCTGCCGGTCTGGTGCAAGGCGGCCGCTCCACCGCCCAGTCCGCGCTCATTGCTGGCGGTTGGCACGCAGGAAATCATAGGGTGCGGCGGCGTGATGGTGGAGCCGAACGATATCGTGGTGGCCGACGCCAACGGCGTTGCCGTCATCCCCCGCCATCTCGTTGACGAAGTCGCCCGCCACGGCGTGGAGCATGAGGAAGTCGAAATCTGGATCAAGGCCCAGATCGAGCGGGGCGCACCGCTGTCGGGCCTCTATCCGCCGACCGATGATGTGATGGCGAAGTACCGCGCGGCCAGGAAATAGCTGCGTTGGCGGTGGCACCGCCTATAATGACCCACCCGCTGGAGAGCTTCTTCTGGCCGAGCGCGATTGCCGTGCTTGGCGCCTCGCCTGACCCGCATCGGGTGCGCGGACGGCTGCTGGTGAATGTGGCGGGGAACGGTTTCGCCGGCCGCATCCTGCCGATCAACCCGAGCTACACCGAGATCAACGGTCTGCGCTGCTATCCCGATCTGCAAGCCGCCGGTGGGGCCGACCTGGCGCTGATGGCGATCCCCGCCGACCGGGTCGCCGCCGCGACCGAGCAATGCGCCGTTGCCGGCGTGAAGCACGTGGTGATCATCAGCTCCGGGTTCGCGGAGGAAGGCGGCGCCGCCGGGCAGTTGCAACAGCAGCTCGTTGCCACGGCGCGACGATCCGGCATGCGCCTGACCGGGCCCAACTGCGAGGGATTTTTCAACATCCCGGGCCATGTCGCCGCCACCTTCAGCCCCACTGCCGAACCGCGCGACCCGGCCGGCGAGCCCGTCGCTGTAACAACCCGGCGGATCGGTGTGATCGCGCAGAGCGGCGGCATCGGTTTCGCCCTGTTCGCGCGTGGCCGTGCCGCCGGCCTGGCATTCAGCTACGTGGTGTCCACCGGCAACGAGGCCGACCTGACCGCGGCCGATTTCCTGGACTACATGGTGCAGGACGGTCGCACCGACGCGGTGATGCTGTTCTGCGAGACGGTGCGCGACGGGCCGCGTTTCGTCGCCGCCCTGGATGCGGCATGCCGGGCTGGGAAGCCGGTGATCGCCATCAAGATCGGCCGCTCCGATGCCGGGCGGCGCGCCAGCGCCTCCCACACCGCCGCGATCAGCGGGTCCCATGCGGCTTATCGCGCGGTGTTCGAGCGCTATGGCGTGATCGAGGCGGATGATCCCGACGATGCGGTCGCGATTGCCGGGGTGCTGACCACCTGCCCGCTGCCGCGCGGGCGCCGCGTGGGGGTGGTGACGGTTTCAGGCGGCGGGGGCGCCTGGATGGCGGACACCCTGTCGGCGCACGGGTTGGCGGTGCCGGCTCTCTCGCCGCCCCTGCAACAGGCGCTGCGGGGCCTCATGCCGGCGTACGGCGCGGCACAGAATCCGGTCGATGTCACCGCCCAGGGCGCGCAGAGCGGCCCGGCAATGATCGGCGCCGCGGAGCTGCTGCTCGGCTCAGACGAGATCGACATGCTGGTGTTTCTCACCTCGCTCGCCAGCGAGCACCGCATCATGCTGGATCCTGGGAAGCTGCGGGCGCTCGCGGGCGGATCAGGCAAGCCGGTCACGCTCTGGACCTACACGCCGCCGTCTGCGTTCGGGCGGGCCCGAACGGCCGAGAGCGGGTTGTTCCTGCACGTGGATTTGCGTGGCTGCGGTGTGGCGCTGGGGGCGCTGGCGCGCCATGCAGAGACGCGCGCGCGCGGAATGCCGGCGGCGGTGATTTCGCCGCCTATGCTCGCGTTGCCGGAGGATTTGCCGCCCGTGCTGGCCGAGCATCGGGCGAAGCGCCTGCTGGCGCAGCTTGGCTTGCCGGTTACGCCCGGGCGCCTGGCAAAGTCGGCCGAGGAGGCAGCCGATGCCGCCGCCGCGATCGGTCCAGTGGCACTGAAAATCCAGTCCCCGGACATCCCCCACAAGACCGAGGCAGGCGGCGTCCGGTTGGGGTTATCGGATCGCCGGGCGGTTACCGAGGCCTATGTGGCAATCATTGCCGCCTGCCGGCGCTTCCGCCCGGAGGCACGGATCGACGGCGTGCTGGTGGAGCGCATGGCACCTGCCGGGCACGAGCTGCTCGTGGGGATGGTCAACGATGCGACGTTCGGGCCGATCATCATGGTGGGCTGGGGCGGCGTCATGGTGGAGCTGATGGGCGATGTCGCGCACCGTCCGGCCCCGGTCGATAGCGCGGAAGCGTCCCGCATGATCGGGAGCCTGCGCTCCGCTCCGCTGCTGCGCGGCTTTCGTGGCGCGCCCGCGGTGGATGTCAGGCCATTGGCTGAGTTGGTGGCGCAGCTCTCCTCGGTGGCACTGTCGGGGCGGGACAGGATCGCCGAGATCGAGCTCAACCCGGTGATCCTGCACGCCGAAGGCTCCGGCCTGACGGTGGCGGACGCGCTGATCACGCTCGCGTGAACTGGTCGCAGAAGTTGCCGATCCGTATACAACCGTGCGGGAGTTCAAACCACCTGGACGTTTGTCGCGCGTTGATATGCGCTATAGTGGTGGCGGAGGGCAGCCGGACATGGCCGACGACGACATCATAGAGATTTCGGGCGCTCTACCGGCGGGCGTTCCGCGACTTCGGGTCAGAGGCGCTGTGGAACATGCGCCGCGTCGAGCAGCCGACCCGGGCCGATGCGCTGGCAATCACCGGGGCACTCCGCACGCATGGGCACATGGACGGGCGTCGGCTGGCCGAGCGGATCGAGAGAATTTGCCGCGTCATTAACTGAATTCCAGTCCGGCGCAGGAACTGCTGGATCTTCGGCCACGCGGAAGGTGCCGTACGGTTACGTTGTTGCGCGGTTCCGTTGCATGATAGCCGCAGGACCGGAGGGCCGCGTGGAGCAGTTGCTAGCGAGCATTGCGGCGAAAAAGGCGGAGCTGGATCGGCTCCGCGTGCGCTCGCCCGGTGGACTCGCCAATTTCGAGCATACCCATGACCTGGAACTCACCTACACGTCGAACGCCATCGAAGGGAACACGCTCACCGCCGTCGAGACGACGCTGGTCGTGGAGAAGGGCATCACGATCGGCGGCAAGCCGCTGAAGGATCACCTCGAAGCGGTCGATCACTTCGAGGCGCTGCACTACGTGCGCGAACTGGCGCGACAGGCGGAGCCATTCACGGAGATGGACGTGCGCAACCTGCACCGGCTGGTGATGCTGCGCTCTGCCCCAGAGATTGCCGGTGCGCTATGCCGATCAAGGCCGTTACGTGCTGACCGAGCGCGGACGCCACAGTTTCCCGTCGCCGGCCGAGGTGCCCTCCTTGATGGGAGATTTTGCACGCTGGCTGAGTGGCGCTCCGGCGACGCCGGCAACCGCTTTTGTCGCGCATCGCCGGCTGGTGGACATTCACCCGTTCAACGATGGCAACGGCCGCACCGCGCGTCTGTTGATGAACCTGATTCTCCTGCGCGCTGACTACCCGCCGGTCGCGGTACGGCCGGAGGATCGTGCCGCCTACATCGAGGCCCTGCAATCGGCGCAGGCAGGGCACGGCACGGACCCATTCGACCGGCTGCTTTACGAGAGGCTGGACGCGACTTTGGGGGAATATGTCAGCGCCGCGCGCCAGGCTCTTCCGGCGCCGGCATTACCGACTACCAACCAGGATTCATGCTGGCCGGCATAAACCGAGGCTCGCCGCTGCGGAACGTGCGGGGTGTTCCAGCAGCTCCTACGCGTCCTCTCCGGCCGCCACCCACTCCGCGACCCGCGCAAGTTGCGCGTAATCCGAGAATCGCGGCGCCCGACTGGGATGCGGCTGCGACAGATAGCAGCGGGCGGGATCATCGAAGGTGTCGATCAGCTTGCCGAGCGCGTCGGTGGCGGCTTTCACCGCGGCAGCCAGTTCCAGCGGATTGCCGCTGGAACGGCCGCACGATCTGCCCCGGTATGTATCCTCCGCTCAGGTGCCAGTAGCTCAGCTCCGCTACCGGGCCCTGCGCTCCGCACCGAATGCGCCGGTCTGCGCCATTGCGGCTTCGAGTGTGAGTTGGGGCGCGAGCCCGGCCTCGATCTCCTTGGTGCCCGGCGTGTGGCCGGTCTTGTAGTCGAGGATCGCCAGCGTGCCGTCCGCGCGCCGCTCGATCCGGTCGGCCCGCCCGACCAGCGTGAACCGCCCGCCCGGCCGAAGCTGCTCCCAGGTCCCCGACAGCTCTGACCAGACCGAGGCCAGCGGCAGGTCCGATCGGCGCTGCACCTCGGTCTCGGCGACCCATGCAGCGATCCGCTCCAGCCGGGGGCCCCACCAGTTGCGCAGCGCTTCCCGCAGCCCGACGCGCAGCATTTCGGCCAGCAGCTCCTCGCGCAGCAGCCGGGCGCCATCGGCCGGCCAGCGAGCGCCGTGCCGTTCCAGGAACCGATGCAGCCCGCCATGCACCAGCGAACCGTAATCGGCCGCGTCGGTCTCCTGCTCCAGCGGGTCCAGCGCCCTCAGCCCCAGGATATGCCGGGCGTAGATGGCGTAGGGGTCGCGCAGCCAGGTCTCGATCTCGGTGACGCTCAGCCGACGGGGGCGCCGGGCGAGGGGCGGGCAGGGGGCGGGCGGCAGCACCGGTTCTGGCGCGCCGGCCGGCTGGTCCAGTGCCCGTGCCCAGGCAACCGCCGGATGCACCGGCAGCGCCGCGTCGCGCCCGGCAAGAAACATCTCCAGCCGGGTCAGCCAGCGCGAGGGCACCGCCGGCGCCCCATCCCGCCGGCGTGGGCAGGACAGCACCACGACCGGGGCGGCGCAGGCCAGCGATGCGAAATCATGCGCCGCCTGGCCGACGCCTTCCTCCGGTGAGGGCAACCCGACCGCGTCCGCATCGGCCGTGACAGCCACGGCCCGGGATCGCCGGCGACGGGCCAGACGTCCTCGACCAGGCCGCCGAGCACCATCATGTCCGCGCTCTGCAATCGCGCTTCCAGCAGGCCCCAGATGAACAGGCGCGGGTGCTCCACGCCCTCGCGCCCGCGCAGGGCCCGCCGGGTGCGCACCACGGCGCCATCGAGCACCGCGTCCAGCAGGCCGGGCAACACGGCCCGAGGCTGCTCCGGCAGCATGTCCAGGCACGCCCGGACGGAGGCCAGCCGTTCGGCGAGCGCGTCGCCCTCCTCGTTGCCCCACAGGCGGTTTTGGCCGGCCGTTTCATCGGTGGTGGCCGCGCGCTGGGCGGCGTCGATCAATGCGTCCATGGCCTGGGCGGGGGATACGACCACCGAGGCTGCGATGCGCAAGGCGGGCTCCAGCGCCCGCTCGATCCGGGCCAGCAATTCCTCCAACTGCCGCCGCGCGGGCCCCGCCTTCGTGCGGTCCAGGGCGCGGCGGAGCCCGGTCAGGCCCGGCTCCGGCCGCGGTCCGCGCAGGCAGGCCAGTTCCAGGTCACGGGCGGCGGCGCGGCATTCCGCGACAGTCAGCCCCAAGGCGGCCAGCGGGTGTTTCAGGAAGGCGAGCAGTGCCACCGGCGCCAGCTCCTCGGCGATCGCACGCGCCAGCAGACGCAGGAACACGGCGGGCGGCGTGTCCGCCAGCTTCTCTCCGGCGCTGTCGTCGGCGACGATGCCGAAGCGGCTCAGCTCGACGGCCACCCGCCCGGCCAGCTCGCGGTCCGGCGTGACCAGGGCAGCGGTTGCCCCCGGGGTTTCCAATGCCTCGCGCAGCACCAGTGCCACCGCGAGCGCCTCTTCCTGCTGGTCGGCCGGCTCCAAACGATAGAGGCCGGCGGTGTCGGCGTGCGTGCGGTCCTGCCAGTCGGCCAAGGCGCGGCCCGGCAGCAAGGCCCGCCGCAGCGTGGCCGCGCGATCCGCCGGTACCGGGCTGTTCGGCGCGACGGGCCAGACCCGCACCTCGTCCCGTCGCAGGTCGAGCCGGTTCAGCAGCCGTTGCAACCCGGCCTGGTAGTGAGAATCGTCCAGCGCCGCCCAGTCGGGGTCCGACAGTCCCAAATCGAGCGCGGGCAGCAGCACCGATCCGGCGGGCAGGCGGGACACCGTTTCGGCCAGCCGCGCGACGCTCGGAATCGCGCCGGTGACGCCCGCCAGCAGCACGCGAGAGGTCGGGGGGTCGCGCTGCCAGGCGGCCGCCTGGGCGTCCAGCAGCGCGACCAGGCGCGCGGCCGGGTTCATCAGCCCCTGTTCAGCGAGCCAGCGCGGCCAGGCGGCGGTGACGATGCGCAGGAACTCCAGGGTCCGCGCCCAGTGGGCAGCAAATTCCGGCTCGGTTGCGTCGGGGAGCCGGGCGGCGAGGTCGATCTCCGCCCGCTCCGCCTCGTCCATCAAGCGGGCGAGTTCGGCGGCGAGCCGCCAGGCGCGGTCCGCGGTCCTGGGCGCGCCATCCTCCCCGCCCATGGCCAGGATCATTCGGGTAAGCGCGGCGAGGCGGCGCATCGGTTCGACCGCCGGCGGAAGATCCAGGGCGCCGGAGAGGGCCAGCGGCGCCTCGTCCAGCGCGCCGAGCGCGGTGATGCGCGGCAGCAGCAGCGCCTGGCCGCCGGAGACACGCAGGAACGCCTCGGCCAGGGCACGGGCGGCGCGGCGGGTGGGCAGCAGGATCAGCCCGGCGGCGACCTCCAGCGGGCCTCCGCCGGATGCATCCGCGTGTGCCAGCCACTCCATCGCGACCGCGTCGAGGAAGGGCAGGTGCGGCGGCAGGGTGAACAGCCTGGGCGGGGGCATGGATCGGCTATCGCATGTGCAGGGCGGTGTCGGCCCGGGCCAGGTCGGCGGGCGTGGAGAGATGGAACCAGAGTCCGTCATGCACGACGGTGCGCAGCCGTCCGGCGGCGATGGCGCGGTCCCATGCCAGGTTCATGCTGAACGGTCCGTCGGGCGTGTCGGCCAGCAGAGCGGGGTGCATCAGATGCACGCCGGCGTAGATGTAGGGGACGACCTCCCGCTCTGCGCGGCGGCGGACAGTGCCGCATTTGTCGAGCGCGAAGTCGCCCGGCCCGAGCTCGGCCTGCACCGGCGCAGGTGCGGTGCAGGAGCAGCACGTCGTCGACCAGGCCCGGGTTGCAGGCGGCGACGAGTCGGTCCAGCGCCGGGACCGGGCCGTCCAGCCAGAACGCGTCGCCGTTTACGACGAAGAATGGATCGGGACCCAGCAGGTCCAGCGCGGCCCGGACCCCTCCGCCGGTATCGAGCAGGGAGGTTTCGCGGCGCACCAGGATGGTGGGGGTGTGGCGGGCGGCGAGGTGGGCCTCGATCTGGTCGGCGTGCCAGAAGGCGTTCACCACGACGCGTTCCACTCCGGCTGCGGCGAGCCGGTCGAGCGCGTGATCCAGCAGGGTGCGGCCGCCGAGGGTCAGCAGCGGCTTGGCGGTGCGGTCGGTCAGCGGACGCATGCGGGTGCCCAGCCCGGCGGCGAGCACCATGGCGCTGTAGGGGCGGATCACGCGGCGGGACCTGGCGGATTACAGCGGCGCTCGGGTGCCGCGGCCGGGAAACAGCCTGCGGCCGGGATTGCCGGTTGGCAGAAGGCTCGTGCGGCGGGCGACCCTGTGAGGTGACGGGCGGGGAAGACAGACATTGCGGCACTATGTGCCGTGGCGCTGGAGTTTTCGGCAAGCTTCGTGGACGGTTGCTGATGGGGGATCGGCTGGCTCGCTGAGTGCCGGGTCACGCGGCCAGTTCTGGCGGGTTGCCGCGGCGTTCAGGGGAATCCAGCGGTCCAGCGCGGTGGCTAGCGATGTGGTGACAGGGTGCTGGCGTAGCGCGCGGTCCAGCAGGCGCCAGGTGCGGGGGCCGTGGACGAGGTAGTGGGGGCGGCCGTCCCGTCCGGCCAGGCGGACCCATTGGGCGGCGACGCGCAGATGGCGCTGCGCAGCGAAGGCGGCGTAGGCGGCTCGGAAGGCTGGTGGATCGAGTTCCGGGCGGGCCGCCAGGTAGCGGGCGATGGCGCGGGTTTCGATTGCCGGGGGGATGTCGCGGCGGGCGTCCTGCAGCAAGGAGAGGAGGTCGTAGGCGGGATGGCCGATCGCCGCACCCTGGAAGTCGATGACGCCGACGCGGCGGGGTCCGGGGCGGTGCGGCAGCCAGATCAGGTTGCCGGCAAAGAAGTCCCGATGGACGAAGCCGGTCGGCCCGGCGCCGAGCGGGGCCAGCATTTCGGTGAGGGCTTGCTGGATGTCGTGGCGGGCGGCGTCGGGCGGGGCGTTGGCGAAGCAGGCTGGCCACCACCAGTCGAATAGCGGGTTGAGCGTCGCCTGGATCATGGCGGGGGCGTGCCAGGACGGCAGGCCGGGTGGTGGAGGAGCGCGCTGAACGGTGATCAGCAGGTCGAGGGCGGCGTCGAACAGCGGCTCGATGGTGGAGGGTGAGAGCAGGGCGGCGAAGAGGTCGTCGCCCAGGTCTTCTTCCAGGACCAGACCGGCGGTTTCGTCGGCGGCGATGATGTGTGGCGACGAGATCCCAAGGCCGGCGAGGTGGGCGGCGACGTGCAGGAAGGGGCGGATGTCCTCGGGCGGCGGGGCATCCATCAGGACGGCGGGCCGCGGTCCGGCGGTGAGGCGGAGATAGCGGCGGAAGCTGGCGTCCTGGGCAAGCGGGGCGGCGTGGTGGATGGCATAGCCGTGACGGGCCAGGAAGCTGGCGATGATCGCGTCCCGGCTCATTCGATCTGCTCGATTCGCTCTGGCCAGCCTGAGAGGGTGGCTCGCCTGGCACTGTTCCCGGCTGGCTGCAAGTTCAGCAGGAGGGCGTCGGGAGGACGGAGCGGGCCGAGCCGGTCGGGCCATTCGACCAGGACGATATCGTCGCGGGCTTCGTCCCAGGCGAGTTCGGTGAGCGCGGCGGATCCTTCGAGGCGCCAGAGGTCGAAATGGTGCACCGGGCCGGCTGGCGTGTCGTAGCTCTGGACCAGGGTGAAGCTGGGGCTGGGGACTTCGAGCGAAGGGTCGTTTGTGATGGCGCGAAGGAAGGCGCGGGCGAAGGTGGTCTTGCCGGCGCCGAGGGGGCCTTCCAGCAGGATGGCGTCGCCGGGATGGGCGAGGGCGGCGAGGCGGGCGGCGAGACGTTCCGTGGCGGCGAGGTCGGGGAGGGGGAACGGGCGCGGCGAGTTGGGGGGCGGGGTGTGATTTATGTTTGTTTACGAGGCGGGTTGTGCAACGGGGTGTTTGGGGCCCGGAAAATTAGACCGCTCTGAGTGATAAAAATCCGATGGGTTTGGCCGTTCGCCAACCGAGGGGTTTTGCTGACGAAGCCAATCGCGGTTCAGAAAGCAGCAAATCGCCTTCATCCTCAGGACAGTCTGCTTAGGTTTTACCCTGACCGCACTTTATCGGCATTCTGCCGCATGTAGCCTATTAGTAGCACGGCTAGGCTATGTCTTCGATAGCAAGCTCATATCGGTCGGGTTTGCGGACTGCCCTTTTCAGGACGACAGGCAGAAAGACCCGAGTAGCTACCAAGCGTCTGATGTGCGATTCAGCATCCGGTCGGATCGAACACCCCATTATCACCGATCGGAGCGCTCCTGACGGGAGTTTCAGCAACCCGTTTGTGGTCACCAGAACCCCACTCGGCGGCGATGGATTAGTCCCACTTTCTTGCGAAATTATCCTGAATTCCTCTTCGTATGACCATGCGTCTGACTTTGCAAGCCACGGCAACAAGACAGTAGCGAGATCATTATCGCTTAGGTTTAGGTCGTGCACCGGGTAGTTCTTATAGTAGTGAACCCGAAGCGCTGCGCCGAAATCCCGAATTTGGCAGTCAAACTCGAGGCACACGCCCGTATGACTTGCAGCGTAGTGAGACCACATGAGCGTGTTGTCTGCCTTCGTCGACACGCAATAGACGCGATAACGTTCGAATGCAGCGTTCGGAATACTGCAAGAAAAATCGTGGATCTTGCTTTCTAGAAACCCTCTATCTGATCTCCCTCTTTCAGTCCGTTCTCGATGCTCGGCGTCTGACAGGTGAGTGTTGTATTTCCTATCGGAGTAACCGAACCACTGCACGTGTCTCTCATAAGTATCCGGGTCGTCGAGAATGGCCGAATTGAAGTTTGGGCGAAAATCCCAAGGATCGTTAAAGTTTGCCGGGTTCGAGAAGCGGAGCTTGTTATCGTTGATGATTTGCTCAAGCCATTCCTGCTTGTATGGCTGATAATGATACAACCTCTCGATACCTAGCGCTCCTGCTTCCTCCGTGCCTTTGGAAACGGAGGCCGTCAAAGGATTTGTCCGTCGGTTCGTCGGCACGGTTTTCGAAAGGCGATCTTCCATGGTGTGCTGGATATCGCTACGTCTCTCGCACAGCCTTCGCCACGACACGGCAACGCTGTCGGCGGCGCAGTTGCGCAGCCGCTCATGACTGCGAGAAGAACGGATGCCTTGACGTGTCTCTTGCGCACAAGCACGTTTTACACGTTGTGTCGGCAAGTAGCCAGCCGAGGCTGGCGGTGGCGCACAATTGCCCATTATGCAAACTCGTTCTGAATATTCGCCTACTCCTCGGCATGGTGTCTCTCGCGCTATTCGCGTATCTGCTGACGCTGGTTGATAGTGCAGCGGCGGGCCGGGCCTTTGCGGCGTATAGTGGCGTCTACATTATGGCCTCGGTGCTGTGGCTTTGGCTCGTCGAAGGGCAACGCGCAGACTGATGGGATTTATCCGGTGCTGCTGTCTGTCTGGTTGGAGCGGCGATCATTTTCTTCGGGCCACGTAACTAGGAGAGCGTCAAGATGAATGACAGAGGCCAGCCTCCAATCGCCTGCAGCCTTGGAGCAACCGAGTATCGGAGCCGTATCGCGTGGATCGAGAATTTGACGCGACAGGCGCTAAGAAGCCATGTTCGGGATGATCTGGTGCTCCGCCTGTCTTATACGCCGGAAGCCGCCGCCGACGTGCGGAAGATGGTTGAGCAAGAGCGAATATGTTGCCCGTTCCTGACATTCGATCTGCAACAAAGCCCCGAAGCGGCGAGCGTGACGATCACCGCGCCGGTAACCTGTGCCAAGCAGAACCCAGGAGAGCGATGATGTCCGTTGGGTCATCATCCTTCGGCCGGCGCAGCGTGCTAGCCAGCATGGCAGCCGTGGGCGCCGTCAGCCCCATCCCCGCGAGTGTGAGTATCGGTGCAGCTACCGAAGACAGCGCGATCCGCCCGTTCCGCATCAACGTCGCGGAAGCGTCGCTCATTGATCTACGCCGGCGCCTGGCGGCGACCCGCTGGCCTGACCGGGAAACGGTCACGGATGATTCGCAAGGCGTGCAACTGGCGACGATGCAGGAACTCGCGCGCTATTGGGAGACAAGCTACGATTGGCGCAAGTGCGAGGTGAAATTGAATGTTCTGCCGCAATTCATGACCGAGATCGATGGGCTCCACATTCATTTCATCCACGTTCGTTCGAAACATGAAAACGCGTTACCGCTCATCGTCACGCATGGGTGGCCCGGCTCGGTCATCGAGCAGCTGAAGATTATCGATCCACTTACCAACCCCACGGCCCATGGCGCGAGCGCATCGGACGCCTTCCACCTAGTGGTTCCGTCTTTGCCGGGTTTCGGGTTTTCAGCAAAGCCGACTACAACAGGTTGGGACCCCGCCCGCACGGCACGCGCCTGGGTAGTGCTGATGAAGCGCCTTGGATACACACAATTTGTGTCGCAAGGCGGAGATCTGGGCGCGGGTGTCTGCACTGAGATGGCTAAACAGGCGCCTCCCGAATTGCTGGGCATTCACACCAACTTCCCTGGTACCATTCCAGCCGACATTGCAAAAGCGCTCCAGTGCGGCGCTCCGCCGCCATCGGCTCTATCGGCCGACGAAAGGCGCGCGTACGAGCAGCTCACGGTTTTGTTTGCGAAGAAACGCGCCTATGCACAAATGATGGGGACACGCCCGCAAACGCTGTACGGATTGGCGGATTCGCCCGTTGGCCTGGCAGCCTGGCTCTTTGACCACGGTGACGGTTATGGCCAGCCGGCGGCGGCGATCACCTCGGCCGTGCTCGGGCACACGATCAATGGACACCCTGCGGGCGACCTTACACGCGACGACGTCCTCGATGATTTCACGCTCTACTGGTTGACGAACACGGCGGTTTCAGCGGCTCGCTTCTATTGGGAAAGTCATATCAACCTTTACAACGCCGCCGACGTTTCCGTTCCGGCTGCCGTGAGCGTCTTTCCTGGCGAGAACTACCAGGCCCCGCGAAGTTGGGCGGAGCTGGCGTATCACAAGCTCATTTATTACAACAGAGTTGACGAAGGCGGGCACTATGCGGCATGGGAACAACCGCAACTCTTTTCAGAAGAGGTTCGCGTGGGGTTCAGATCGCTGCGCAAATAGTGGATACTTGTCGCCAAGACGCTCGCATGGTTTTGCCATAATGCCGCGATCCAGATTATGCCGCATGGCTGAGGTAACGGCTGGTTTGCTGGGCTTCGACCATGCGGCGGCTCGGCATAATCAGAGCGCTTCCAGGAAGGCGAGCAGTTGATCGTCGGGCCGGTAGCGACCTGGATGAGCGGTCGGCGCGGCAA
Source organism: uncultured Pseudomonadota bacterium (assembly GCA_963810715.1). Lineage (GTDB taxonomy): Bacteria > Pseudomonadota > Alphaproteobacteria > Acetobacterales > Acetobacteraceae > DATDIC01. The sequence goes on from CAWEOZ010000020.1 coordinate 61,846, forward strand.
CTCGCGAGAGAGCTTTCTCCTTTAAGCGCATGTCGGCATGGATGTAGATCTGTGTGGTTTCCACGGACTCGTGCCAAGCCAGAGGGCGATCACCGATTGATCGACGCCATGATGCAGCAACTCCATGGCCGTGCTGTGCGCAGGATATGCGGCGCTGACGCGCTTGCCGATCAGGGTCGGGCATGTTCTGGACGCGGTCAGGCAGTGCTTGCGCACCAGATGCTCCAGCGCATCGCGGCTGAGCCGATCGCCCCGGATGGAGGGGAAGAGCGGATCGGCTTGTCGCGCCTCTCGTCTTGATCCAGGCTTGCAGCAGTCTTCGTGGTGTCGCGCCGAAGCGGTGTGCTGCGCTGCTTGCTCCCCTTACCAATCGCAACGGATATGCGCACCGGTTCCCAGATACGACGTCGCCACAGCGCAAGCCGACAGCTCCGATGACGCGAAGACCGGTCTGAAGAGCGACTAGCAGCAGGATGGCATGATCACGCCGGCCGACCCATGTCGATTCGATCAGGTGTTGAGAGCAGCGCTGTGATCTCGTGCGCGTCGAGGAACGTCACGGTTCGCTTGACATAACGCTTGCTGGGCATGCGCAAGGATGCGCTGGCAATGGAACAGCCATGCCGGGTCGCTCATCGCGACGTATCGAAAGAACGAGCGTATGGCAGCGAGCCGGGTGTTTCGGCTGCGCGCGGTATTGCCCGCGACGTTTCCACATGGACGAGAAAGTCGGCGATGAGATCTGGCGCTGAGGTCTTCGACCTCGAGCTTGGTCGGTAGCTTTCCGCATTGCGCGCTGGCGAAGCGGATCAGCAGCCGGAACGTATCGCGATAGCCTGCCAGCAGTGTTGACGGCTTGCCTCCATCTGGGTGCAGAGCCGGTCGGTGAAGAAGCGCTGGAGCAACGCCGGGAAGGAGGTCGCCGTCATTGGCATGCCTCCCCACGAGTTGTGGTCATGATCCGCGCTGACGCCAACTCCAGCAACTCAGGGACGGCTTCCAGATACCAGTATGTGTTGCTCGGGCTGCTATGACCCAGATAGGTCGTGAGCTTGATCATCTCGCTCGCAGGGTCGATGCCGGACCGGTACCAGTTTATCATCGTGCGCGCGGCGAATGTGTGGCGCAGGTCGTGGATGCGGGGACCCCGACCGTGCCGGCTTGTAAAGCTGCGGGGTATCCGTATCCCGATCTGCTGACAGACCTGTGCGAAGTTGTAGCGTGCGCCGCAGTCGCCGAGCCTTGTGCCCGTCGCAGGTGACAAAGAACGGCGTCCGGTGTTCGGCCGAGCAGTCGATCGCGCTCGGCGCCATAGGCTTTAAGCGACGGGTGACGACGCTCGGATCGAGCGGAAGCAACCGTTGCTTTGCCGAGCTTGCCCGCGACGAACTGGAAGCACGCCGCTCTCGGCATCCAGATCGGCCGGATCGAGGCGGAGCGCTTCGCTAATCCGGAGCCCGGTGACGGCTATAAGGCCGAACAGCATCGAGACAGGTCAGACCGCGCATCCGTAGATGGACGGCAGCGTGCGGGGCATGCTCGACGATCGCGACGATCTCAGCTTCGCTGTAGATATAAGGGCGGAACGCGCCGATAGCGGTCCGGGAGCAACCCGCGCGGCGGCACCTCGTGATCGGATCGAGGCCGCTCAACCACTGCGCGAAGAGACGCACCTTGCTGAGGCGCGCAGCCCGCGTCGACGATCCCGCCTCTGCCGAAGGTGGCATGCCAGCGCAGGAACAGGTCAGTGCTGGTGTGCAGGTAACGCCATCATTATCGGCGAACGTAACGAAGCGACGGAGTATCCGTTCGTCGGTCCTCAGGTTCAGCGCCCAGGCTGCGCCTGACGCTCAGATAGCGATCCAGTTCGTGGGCGAGCCTCATTGCGCGCACCCCTTCACCGGCCAGGTCTGTGCGACCGATCGCAACCCGTCGATATCGAGCTTGGCGTAGATCATCGTGGAGGAGCGCGACCGGTGCCGAAGCATATCTCCGATCTCTTCGAGCGATGCCCCCGCGCGAACCATCTTCGTCGCCAGACTGTGGCGCAGCACGTGCGATCCCACATAGGGCGTCGGCGGCTTCGCACCCGTGGCCGCGAACGCATCCTTCAGGATGTAGTTGACGACCTGACCATCCTTGAACGGGCGGTTGGGCGCGCGGAGCGTCACGAACAGGGCACGAGAAGTCGAGATACGCGGTCCTTTCGCAGATACTGGCTGATCGCTTCGCCTACGTCGGGCGGGATCGGCAACCGGTCGTGACGCTGTCCCTTGCCGCGGACGAGAAGCTCACCGGCGCGCCAGTCGATGTCGTCAAGTTGTATCGCGATCACTTCAGGCGCGCGCAGGCCGAGGCGTGCCATGACTAGCAACATCGCATAGTCGCGCGTTCCGTGCCGGAGTTGGCCTGCACCGATCCGAGAACTGCCTCCACTTCATCGGGAGACAGATGGCGAGGAAGACGCGCGTCCCAGCGCTTGGTTACCTTGGGCACAGAGAGCGCCAAGTTGGTCGCAATGATCCGCACCCGAACAGATATTGGAAGAAGGTGCGCAGATGCGTCGCTGGCGTCTATCGCGGAACGGCTTCTTGCGCGTCAGAAGGTGCTGCACGACGCTACCACATCACGCGCGCTAATCGTGTCCAGGCGGATCACACCATCGCCAAAGCGGTGATCGAGGAAGCGATCAGCGAAGCGCAGTGTGTGATATATCGTGCGCGGGCTAAGGCCGCGCTGTTTAATTAGATAGGCTTCATAGTCTGCGAGTAACGTGGCGCGCGCATCTGCGCTTGCGTCAGTTGTGCTGGCGCCGCTACGCCGATATCGATCAGGTGCTGCGCGAACCGCCGGGCGAGGTTGTGGAACCGGATCGGCTCTTTGAACCGACGAGCACCTCTGTGCTACCTGATCAGCCAGTCGGGTGTTAGGATTGCAGGCCTTATGCCTTCAGCATCCAGAAGTTGCCCTAGCCGCCGAACGAGACTGCGGTAGTTCTTCGAGTGTGCCTCGCGTGTAAGTGGCGGCCGCGAAGCTTGTTCAAAGGAGTTGAGATACGGCTCGACGCAGACGGTAGGTCACTCGTGGTCATCATCGTGCTCCATGTTGTTGGAGCACCGACGGGGGCACTGCTGATGATGTGGGCGCAGATCAGGATAATGTCGAAGGCGCCTCCCCGTGAGTATCGGAACGCCTCACGCGACCGTTTCCGGACCCATAGCGGATAGACTGCCACGTCGTGTGCATCCCTTGCTGGGGGGAAACCATGCTGACATTCGATGAAGTTGTCGCTCTCGTCGGCTCCAAGCAGAAGCCTCTGTTGGTTGCCATTGACGGTCTTCCGTTGTCTGGAAAGACCACCTTGGCACTGCGGCTCATCAAGGAACTTGGTGCGGAATGCCTGTGGTTAGAGGACCTCGTGAAGCCCGAGGTGGAGTGGCCTTCTCGGGACATGCCCTCCTTCCCGTTTGACTACATCCGTTATGATGACTTCGTCGCCGCGGTTCGATCTCTAGCCCACAACCGCCGCTGTTCATTTCATCCATACGACTGGGAAGCGGGGCGCATTGCTGATGAGGTAAAGGTGATCCGAGGAGATGGCATCGCGCTCGTCGAGGGCGTCTCGGCCCTGCACCCTGACCTAGCGCGGCTCTACGATCTGCGCATCTGGATCGATAGCGATGCGAAATCGACCCTGGCTGCGTCGTTCGAGAGAGGCGTCGGATCGTGGGCTCGCGAATGGGAGCTCATATTCCTACCAAGCGTCGAACTCTACCTCCAGACTAATCCCAAGGCTCGGGCCGACGTAGTCGCGCTCGGCAGAGGTGCTGCATCTAACTGAGCTGTAAAGGTCCGAGCTCCACCTGACGGAGTTACCAGGTGGGGCTGGTATTATGCCGAATAGCGCCGCCTCTCCATGAGGCAGGACTGCGGACGGTGATACCGACGCGGCATAATCCGGATCACGGCATTATGGGTGTTATGCCGATATCGGCATAATGGCCATTGTCCATTGAGCATGGTGGTGCAAAAAATCTTGATGGGGTGGACGGCCCCCGCTCCCGGCATCGATGTGCCACAACGTGGTCGTCAGTGAACGCCACGACGTCGAGTGGCTGCACGAAATCGGTTGGGTGCTTGCCGTCGGGGAAGCGCTTCGGGTCCCAGCCAATACCGCCGGCATACGTGTAGTACGGCAGGTAGTCGTTGCCCACTGGGACATCGATATCGGACGTATCGATCACGCTCTTGTCGAGCGGCTCCCAGAAACCCTCCGTCGAGCCCGACAGCGCCATCGAGCCCGGGCAGTCGAACACGTCCCATTGGATGTCGCCCGACGTCACGTGCGCCTTGACTTTCGCGAGGTCAGGCGTGTCGGCGATCTGCGCCTCGATACCGGTCTCGCCGGGCATGATCGCGGACCAAATGCAGGATCTGTTCGAGGCCGGATGCTGCGACGGCTTCGTCATCTGCCCGGCGATAACGCCCAGCATGTATCTCGAGTTCTGCCGTACGGTGGGGCCGGAGCTGCAGCGGCGGGGCCTGTTCTGCACGGCCTATGAGGGCCGCACATTTCGGGAGAACCTGCGCGGCGGTGGATGAGAAAGGCGAGGGGCGGAGCTGGCTCAAGAAGTTAGCCCGGATCCTTCGCGACGCCATCGCCGACGTCCCATTCCACTCGTGCAGTGCGCAAACGGATAGTCACGATGCAATGCATCGATCGACCGCATGATAGATCATCCTGCGAGCACGAGATCGCTTGCGCGCTCGGCTACGGCAATGGTGGCGGCGTTGACCATCGCCTGCGGAATTCCGGGAAGCACCGACGCGTCAATGACGCGTAAGCCAGTCAGACCTTTAACGTGCAAGGCCTCATCCACGACGGCCCCGATACGACAGGTACCGACAGGATGGTGGAATGAATTCGCCGCGCGACGCACGAAATTGCGCTGATCGGCGATGGTCGCGCCGCTGGAGCCGGGATAGATTTCGTGTGACCGCCAGTCGGCAAAGGCAGCCGTGGCGCCGATTTCGCGGGTAAGCGCAATACTTTCCACAATCCGATCAAGGTCGGCAGGCTCGGCGAGGTAATTCGGATCGATCCGTGCCGGGGCCAGCGGGTGGTTGGAGCGGAGCGTCACGCTGCCGCGGCTGTGCGGCCGCATCAGGCAAGGCACGAGGACGTAAGCCGGTGAAGCAAGCGGACCCACACTCGGCAAGACGAACGGCAACGAAAGGCACATCACAAGGATGTCGGGGCTTTCGTTCGGGTCGCTCCGCGGCACGTACAGCAGGGCATCGGCGTGATTGTAGTGCGAGCGTGGCACCTCGCGCCGCGCCGCATAGGCCACGCCGGCAATCAGCAGATGATCCTCGAGATGGCGGCCGACATCGGGCAGGTCCATTGCCACGGGAATACCGAGAGATCCGAGCTGGTCGGCAGGGCCGATACCCGACAACATCAGCAGGCGCGGCGAATCGATGGCCCCGGCACAGAGCAGAACCTCGATGTCGGGCCGCACGACACGGTCAGCAAGCCGCACGCCGGTGCATCGCCCGATCTCGATCACCAGGCCGAGCACGTCAGTGCCGACAAGCAAATCCACGCTGAGGGATTGCAGGTTCCCGAGATAGGCCGTCGCGGCATCGTCGCGAAGGTGATTCCTGATGCTGAGCTGGTTCCAGCCGACGCCCGTGGCGACTGCCCCTCCGATATCGGGCGTCATGGAGAAGCCGAGATCCTGGCATGCCCTGACGAAAGCGGACGCAACGGGCGTGCGGTCCGTTACGTCGGCGAGCGACAGCACGTGCAGAGGGCCGTCGCCACCATGCCAGGCGCTGGCGCCACCGGAGAACGTCTCCGCGCGCCTGAAATATGGAAGCAGGTCGGCGTGGCGCCATCCTTCGGGCCAGCGATCGTAGGCGGCCGGATGGCCCCGTTGATAGGCGAGGGCATTGATGGTGCTCGAACCCCCGACCACTTTGCCGCGCGGATATGGAACGACACGACCGCCCAATCCCGCTTGCGGGATGGTCGAATAGCGCCAGTCCAGCCGGCTGCCCTGAAGCTGGGGCCAGTCCGGCGGGGTGGCGACCGCTGCGATATTCGCCGGCCCGCCTGCTTCGATCAGGAGTACCCGATGTCCGGCCAGGCCGAGCCGGTGCGCCAGCACGCAACCGGCCGAGCCCGCGCCGACGATGGCATAGTCGTAGGCCGGACGGAGCTGTTCAGGTGATTGGAGAATGCGGCCGCCGGGTGCGGTAATTGCGGGACGAGCTGTCGCCCGACGGCGCCAGTCCGTAGCTGATCGCGGCGGCCAACGCGTTGCGTCGATCGAGTTGGCAGCGGGCACTGTCGCTTGCGGGACGGGGCCGACGTGTTTCGGCGGCAAGCGATCACGGCCTGCTTAATCCGCCGCCGCCAGCTTGTCCTGTGTCTTCGTGTCGAAATCGGCGGCGTCGTGGCGCTCGTGCAACTGGGTTGAGGGGTCGCCACTGACGCGGTTCACCATGCGCCCGCGCTGGACGGCCGGCGCGTTGGCCGATCATGTCGGCCCAGCGGTTGACGTGCCTGTAGTCCTGAACCGAGAGGAACTCGGCGGCGCCGTACTGGCCGAACTTCACCAGACCGCCGTACCAGGGCCACGCAGCCATGTCGGCGATCGTATAGACATCGCCGGCGAGGTACTGGTTGTCGGCGAGCCGCTTGTCGAGCACGTCGAGCAGCCGTTTCGTTTCCATCGTGAACCGGTCGATCGCGTATTCGATCTTCATCGGTGCGTAGGCGTAGAAGTGGCCGAAGCCTCCGCCCAGATAGGGCGCGCTGCCCATCTGCCAGAACAGCCAGGACAGGCATTCGGCGCGCGTGGCCGGGGTCGGTGGGGAGGAAGGCGCCGAACTTCTCGGCGAGATGGAGCAGGATGGCGCCGGACTCGAAGAGGCGGATCGGTTTCGGGCCGCTGCGATCGAGCAGTGCGGGGATTTTGGAGTTGGGATTGATTGCTACGAAACCGCTGCCGAACTGATCGCTGTCGTTGATGCGGATCAGCCAGGCGTCGTACTCGGCACCTTTGTGGCCGAGGGCCAGCAGCTCTTCCAGCATTACGGTGACCTTGACGCCGTTCGGCGTGGCCAGCGAGTAGAGCTGAAGCGGGTGACGGCCGACCGGGAGGTCTTTTTCGTGCGTGGCACCGGAGATGGGGCGGTTGATATTGGCGAAATGGCCGCCGCTGGGCTTTTCCCAGGTCCAAACCTTAGGGGGCGTATATTCGGCGGAATCGGTCATGTGCGGTGCTCCAGCTTTTGGCGTTGGGGCGATGGTAGCCTGCCCTCACCCGGCGCGCATAGCGCGCCCGGACCCCCGATCGCGTCGAGGGCAGGCTCTCTCCCGCGCAGCGGGAGAGGTTAGGAGCGGGCAGTGGCGGTGAGCGGGCCGCATGGGAGCAAGGTTCATGTCGCCACGAGCGAGAACCGCCGAAGCCGAGATCAAGGCACTCATCGAAGCTTGGGCAGACGCCGTTCGGCGGCATGACCTGCCGGCCATAATGGCGCATCACGATGACGATATCGTCATGTTCGATGTGCCGCCGCCGCTACAGTCGCGCGGCCTGGCTGAATACAAGCAGACCTGGGATCTGTTCTTCGCCTATCACCAACCCTGGCAAGCGTTTGACGTCGAAGAGCTACGCATGTACGTCGGCGATACCGTCGCCTTTGCGGTTGCCATCATGCGTTGCGGATCGGCCACGGTCAGTGGCTCTCCCGTGCCGGGCGGCTTCCAGTTTCGGCTGACCATTGGCCTTTGCAAGGTGGACGGCGGCTGGCGCATCCAGCACGAGCACCATTCGGTGCCCGCGACGGATTAGAAGAACCAGAGCGGCGATCGCCTGCGCCGCCAGAGCATCTTCAGGATGACTGAAGATACTCTGGCTCTTTGTTTGCGAGCAGATTCCCGCGCTCCTGGAATTGGGGTGATTCCAGTCAAGTGCGATCTGCTCTATGTCGAACCTTTGTTCTGCTCGCCGATCCGCAGAGGAAAGGAAACCGCATGACCACTAACGATAGCTACCTTGCCGTCTTTCTCGGCAGCAAAACCAGTCCGCGCATGAAAGCATGGATGGCGCTTCCCGAAGCCGAAAGACGCGCCAAGGAACAGGAGGGCATGGCGGCCTGGAGGGCCTGGGTCGAAAAGCACCACGCGGCGGTTTCCGCCATGGGTGGGCCGCTCGGCAAGACGAAGAAGATCACCGAACGCGGGATTGAGGACGTGAGCAACGAGATGGGTGCCTTCATGGTCGTGAGGGCGGAATCGCACGAGGCGGCCGCCAGGCTGTTCGAGAAGCATCCGCATTTTGCGATCTTTCCGGGCGAGTCCGTGGAGGTCATGCCGGTTCTGCCGATACCGGGCACCTGATCGGCGGCAGGCGCCCGTTCCATCAATTCATAAGGGATAAGCGAGCATGCCCAACACCGTGCGCTTGCATCGCGTTCTGGCAACCAGTCCAGAGAAAGTCTATCGCGCGTTTCTCGAGGCGGACGCACTGGCGAAATGGCTTCCGCCCAACGGCTTTGCCTGCACGGTGCATCATCTGGAACCGAACGTCGGCGGCACGTTCAAGATGTCATTCCGGAACTTCACGACGGGCAAAAGCCACGTGTTTGGAGGCCGGTATGTCGAGCTCGTTCCGGGCGAGCGGCTGCGCTATACGGACAAATTCGACGACCCCAATTTGCCCGGCGAGATTGAGGTGACGGTGGCGTTGAAGAAAGTATCGGTCGGCACCGAGGTGGATATCGTGCAGGCCGGCCTGCCGGACGTCATTCCACCCGAGGCCTGCTATCTCGGTTGGCAGGAGTTGCTGCGAAACCTGGCAAGGCTCGTCGAGCCCGAGATCAATCAATAGTGGATCAGGAGCGAGCAAAGGTGATTGGTGCTGTCAAACCACCCGGCAGTCGGCGGTTAAATGACCTGCAAAACGATGCCAGGTCTCTGTTTCACCCAGTAGAGGCACTGCAACGAAGCCGCGCACTTTGAGGCGGCCGACATCGTCCACCCAGAGTTGCGCCTGATATTTCTTCCCGCTGCGCGGATCGGTGATGTGGCCCAACCAGGTACCATCCTGAGTTCGGGCTTTCATCAGTGATGATGGTCAGGCCACATTGCGAATGGCCCTGGTAATCCGTAGGGATCGGTTCACCGGGCAACCTCGCGATGCCGACTATCCGGCCACACAGAGTTGCACCGCACCACCCGATTTCGATCACCCCGCCATTGTTCGCCGTGGTCCATCGACCGAGAGGCGCAGCCGAGGGCATCTCGCGAGCCACTGCTACGACATCAACCGCGAAGGCGATGGCGAGACCGATCACCGACCCGGCGATCAAGATCGATCGGTGGGTCTCGTTAGAACATGATCGCTTCAGGATGCAGCGCTCATGTTCTCGTTTCATCGTCTGAGAGCGTGATTTGCGCTTTCGGACCGTCAGCCTCAAGCGATCACGCTCTGACGCGACGCGGCCGCGTCAACGTTCTCCGGCTCCGCCATCGCTCAGGTCGCCACAACGAGGCCGCCCGAGGCTCGGATGACCTCTCCAGTGATCCAGGCTGAATCGTCCGATGCCAGGAACACTGCCAGCGGCGCGATATCGGTTACGCGACCGAGCCGGCCAAGCGGTGTCTTCTCGGCCAGGACGGTGCCAGCGCCGCCCTCGAAGGTCCCGGCGGTAATATTGCCTTCGGTTTCAGTATGACCGGGAGCGATGGCGTTGACACGGATTTTTCGGGGCGCCAGTTCCAGTGCCAACCCCCTGGTCAGCGCTTCGATGGCTGCTTTCGTGGAGGCGTAAAGCACGGCTCCCGGCACCGGATGCGAGCCGACGATAGAGCTGAGATTAATGACGCTCCCGCCCTCGGCGCCGAACCGCTTGATCGCCTCCTGCATCGTGAGCATCGACCCGAGCACGTTGACGTTGTAGTGGGCGTGAAAACTCTCTTCGGTGATATCCGCGAGCGCGCTGAAGCGGAACACCCCGGCGTTGTTGACCAGGACGTCGAGTTTTCCGAAGGCGGCATCCACTTCCGTGAAAAGCCGCGCGACATCCGTGGCCTTGGACACATCGGCTCCGACCGCGATCGCCTCACCGCCACTGTTGCTGATCGCCTGAACGACCCGTTCGGCGCCATTCCGGTCGGAGGAATAGTTCACGACCACACGCGCACCGGCGGCGGACAACGCTGTTGCAATCCCGCTCCCGATGCCCTTGGATGCGCCTGTTACTATTGCTACCTTGTTGGTCAAACGGCTCATGTTCACCTCCTCCTACAGGGGGTTCAAGCGCTTCAGGAGGGCTTCCGTTCGCGACGGCCAGTCCGGTCACTTGCCCTTTTTGTGCGTTCATGCACCAGACAGTCAATCCGTGACGGTCGCTGCCGTCAGCCGTCCTGTCGCGGTAGTTGCATCCGTACCGAGATGGCCGCGCTGGCGATCACCGCGGTGTCGGTGCCGGCCTCGTCGGGCACGTCCAGGCCGCCCTTCACCACGCGTACCGTCACCATGCCATGCGGCAGGGAAGCTTTTACCGCCTCCGCGTCCACCCGCTCCGGGTGCTGCACGCCGATCGTGACCTCCACCTGCATGGCGCGGGAATCGAGTTCGAGCGAGCGGATGATGCTCAAGGAACTGTGATGGATCGCGTCCTGCACGGCGCGGATCGCCGCCTTGGTGTAGTCGCCGCCATGCAGGTCGTTGCCGCTGCCCAGTTCCAGAATGACGCGGCGGTTCATGACCTGCCGCTTTCCGGCACGTCGAGCCGCACGATGGCCGCAGCGTGCGCGATCAATGTCGTGTTGGTACCGGCGTCGTTCGGGATGGCGAGCCCGCCTTCCTCCACCCGCACCGTGCCGGTCCCGTGCGGCAGCACTGCCAGTACCGCGGCATGATCGACCTGTTCCGGTCGGGGCACGCCGATGACGACCTCTGTCTGCATCGAATCGACCGGCAGGCCGAGCGCATCGGCTACGCTCAGCCCGTTGTGCCAGAGCGCGTCGCGCAGGGCGCGCACTGCCGCCTTGGTGGGGTCCGCGCCGCGTATGTCGGTGCCCATGCCGATCTGCAGCACCATGCGTTTCAATGCCATGTCGGTCCCGACCTCCGGTCACCTGCCTGCACGCAGCGCCCGGCGACGTCCGCACGCGGCCCGGCCAGCTTCGCGTAAAATCGCGATGCTCGCCAGCCGTGCTCCGGCTCGGGTGCTGGCATTCTGATGCGTTTCATTCTGTATCGAACGGCAACGTGAAATGGAGGGCAGGCGACACGCGTTATGGGACACGCACAGGTCCGTGGACAAGCTGCTGCTTTAAGAGCAAACACCGGCCCCGCGCACTCATGGAACGGGATGGATCGATGCCCCAGACCGATGTCGGTCGCTCCGAAGATTTGCTGGATGAGCTGGCCGGCTGGGTGAGGCTGGAGACGCCGACGACGGACCCCGGCGCGGTCAACCGGCTGATGGACATTGCGGAGGCGGAGCTGGCGCGGGCCGACGCCGAGCTGACCCGCATTCCTGGGCGGGACGGGTTCGGCGACAATCTGATTGCCCGGACGCCCGGCGCGGGCCGCGCGGTGCTGGTCGCCGGCCATCTGGACACGGTGTGGTCGAGCGGCACGTTGAACGGCATGCCGTTCCGCGTGAGCGGCGAAAAGGCGCACGGGCCGGGCATATACGACATGAAGGCGGGCAGCTTCATGGCGCTGCACGCGGTGCGTTCGATCCTGCGCCAGAAGGTGCCGACGCGGCGGCCGATCGTGCTGTTGCTGACGCCGGACGAGGAGGTGGGCAGCCCCACCAGCCGCGACTTGATCGAACGCGAGGCGGCAGCGGCAGATTTCGTGCTGATCCCGGAGCCGGCCGGCAGCGGCGGGGCTTGTGTCACCGCGCGCAAGGGGGTCGGCCGGTTCGTGCTGCGCGTGGAGGGAAGGGGTGCGCACGCCGGCGGCAATTTCCAGGACGGTGCGTCCGCCATCGTGGAGCTGGCGCATCAGATCCATGCCATTCACGGCCGGGTCAATATCGAACGTGGCATTACGCTGAACGTGGCGCCAATCTGGGGCGGCACGCGGCCCAACGTGATCCCGTCGGAGGCGGGTTGCGAGATCGATCTGCGGGTGAACTCGATCGAGGATGGCGCAATGATGGAAGCCGCCCTGCTCGCGCTCACCGCGCGCACGCCCGGCTGCCGCGTAACCGTGGGAGGCGGCATGAACCGGCCGCCGTTCGCCGAGACCGCGGGTATCTCCGCGCTGTACCAGAAGGCGCGGGCGATCGCGGCGGATGTCGGCATAACTTTGCCGAAGCAGCATCGCGGTGGCGGGTCGGACGGCAACTTCACCGCGGCGATGGGCATCCCGACGCTGGACGGGCTGGGGTGTTCCGGTGCTGGCGCACATGCCAGGCACGAGCACATCGTCTGGCGCGAGCTGGCGCCGCGTGCCGCGCTGATGGCCGGCCTGCTGGAAACGCTCGACCAGTAAGCCGCCTGCCGGATGCTGTTCAACTCGCAGGTCTTCATCTGCGGCTTCCTGCCGCTGGTGCTGGCGCTCTACTACCTGCTGGCCGGGTGGCGAACCGCCCGTCAGGTGCTGATCGTCGTCGCGTCACTGGTCTTCTATGGCTGGTGGGACGTGCGGTTCGTCCCGTTGCTGGTCGGACTGACGCTCGCCAACTGGCTGATCGCACGCTGGTACGGCGCGCGTCCGTTCCACATCATCCCGTTGCTGGGGGTGGCACTCAATCTCGGCGTTCTGGCGGTTTGCAAATATGCCGATTTCCTGCGCGGCACGTATTACGGGGTGCTGGGTGATAGCTGGACTGCCTGGCACCTGATCCTGCCGCTGGGGATCAGCTTCTTCGTGTTCCAGAAGATTTCCTACCTGATCGACCTTCGGCGTGGCGACCGGCACATGTACGGGCTGCTGGATTTCTGCATGTTCGTGATGTTCTTCCCGCAGCTCATTGCCGGGCCGATCGTGCGGCACAACGAGATCATCCCCCAGTTCGCCGCCGATCCGCGCCGGCCGGAGATGTGGGAGAACCTGTCGCGCGGCTTTGCCCTGTTCGTCATCGGCGTGGCCAAGAAGGTCGCGTTCGCCGACACGCTGGCGATGGTGGCCGATCCGCTGTTCCATCAGGCGGCCATCACGCCACTGAATGCGGCCGAGGCATGGATCGCCTGCGCCGCGTACACGCTGGAGATCTATTTCGATTTCTCGGGCTACTCGGACATGGCGATCGGTCTGGCGCGGATGTTCGGGCTGCGCCTGCCGTTCAACTTCGACGCGCCGTATCGCGCGGTGTCGGTGCGCGATTTCTGGCGCCGCTGGCACATGACATTGTCGCGCTTTCTGCGCGATTACCTGTACATCCCGCTCGGCGGAAACCGGTGCGGCCCGGCACGGCAGGCGGCCAACGTGATCGTTACGATGCTGCTGGGTGGGCTGTGGCACGGCGCGAACTGGACATTCGTGGTGTGGGGCGGGATGCATGGCGCAGCGCTGGCGTTCAACCACCTGTGGCAGGGGACCGGCGTGCGCCTGCCGCGCGCGGTGGCGTGGCTGGCCACGCTGCTGTTTGTGATGGCGAGCTGGGTGCTGTTCCGCGCCGACAGCTTCACCACCGCCGGCAGCATGTTCGGTTCGATGCTTGGCCTGCATGGTGTGGGCGGGCTGAGGCTCGATCGGGAGTATGTCGCCGCGCTTGCGGCGGGTGCCGCGGTTGCGATGCTCGGCCGGACCAGCCAGGAAGCCGCTTTGGACCGGCTGCGGCCGAACTCGTGGCTCGCGGTTCCAGCCGGGGCGGGGCTTGCGTATCTGCTGCTGCTCGTCGGTGGGCGACTGCCGAATGTTTTCATTTATTTCCAGTTCTGACCGGGTGTATCCGGCCAATCCGTGGCGGCGGTTTTTTGTTGCCGCCGCCGGCACAGCGTTGCTGGCGACGGCGGTGATCTATGGCTTCGTGGTGCTGGTCGATCCGTTCGATACGCTGCCGCTGTCGCCCCCGGCGCAACGCTGGCCGGTGGCAACCGACGCCCGCTTCTCGTTTCCGGCGCTGGCACGGTCGGCACGCTTCGATAGCGCGTTGTTCGGCACCTCGACCAGCCGGCTGCTGCGCCCGGCGGTGCTCGATCCGGCATTCTCAGCGCATTTCGCCAACCTGGCGATGAACGACGCGACGGTGTTCGAGCAGATCAGCCTGATGGACGTGTTCCACCGCGCGCATCCGGACCCGCGCGTCATCATGGTCGGCCTCGATGTCCGCTGGTGCGCTACCGGCGACACCTACCAGAAACTGACGCCACGCCCGTTTCCCCAATGGATGTACCGGCCCGACCGATGGGTGGGCTATCTGCACATGCTGAACCTGTACACGGTGCAGGAAGCCGGGCAGCAGTTCGGGATACTGATCGGCATCAAGCGTCCGGTGTACGGACGCGATGGTTACACGAGTTTCGTTCCGCCGGACGACACCTACGATCCCGCGCGCGCGGCGGAGCACCTGCGCGATGCCACGCCGGATATTCCGCCTGGCGCGCGCACTGGCGCACCCGCCACGTGGCGGTATCCGGCGCTGGAGACGCTGCGTGACACGCTGGAGCAACTGCCGGCTGGAACGCGGAAAATCCTGTTCTTTGTCCCGTATAATCACCGATTGCTCTCGCCGGCGGGAACCGAAGGCGCCGAGGTCTGGAACGAATGCAAGCGACGCGTCGCCGCACTTGCCGAAACCATCCCAGGCACGGCGGTGGTCGATTTCATGCGTCCCAGTCCGATCACCGATACCGATACGAACTATTGGGATCCGCTGCACTACCGTACGGGCGTCGCGGATCGGCTGGTGCACGACATGGCCGTGATCCTTGCCGGTCAACCATCGGCAGACGGGCGGCTGCTGGCTGCGAGCCAGTGACGCTCCGCCTTGCCATCCAACCGAGCCGCCCGCAAAAGCCCCAGATGATCGCCATTCCTCTCCGCGTCGGTGTTGCCGGGGCCGGGCATTTCGGCCGCTACCACGCGCTCAAGCTCGGCTCTGCCGGGCCTCGCGCCCGGCTTTCCGGCGTGCACGATCGACACGCGGAGCGCGCCCGCAACGTTGCCGCCGAGACCGGCACGCCCGACGTCTCGCTTCCCGAGTTGCTAAAGGCCAGCGACGCAGTGATCGTGGCGGTGCCGGCGGCGGTCCATTACCCCATCGCGAAAGCCGCCCTGATGGCGGGCAAGCACGTGCTGGTGGAAAAGCCCATCGCCGCCACTCTCGCTGAAGCCGACGAGCTGGCGCGCCTGGCGACCGAACGCCACCTTGTCCTCCAGGTCGGCCATCTCGAGCGTTTCTCCGCCGCTTATGGCGCACTCGCCGGACGGGTCGGCGCGCCGCTTTATATCGAGGCCACCCGCATCGCCCCGTTCAAGCCGCGGGGCACCGATGTCTCGGTGATCCTGGACCTGATGATCCACGATCTCGACCTGGTGCTGTCCCTCACCGATAGCCCGATCGAGCAGGTGGATGCGATCGGCGCCGCCGTCTCCGGCCCGCACGAGGACATCGCCAATGCGCGCATCCGCTTCACCTCCGGCGCGGTGGCCGCGATCACCGCCAGCCGCGTCGCCACCCGCACCGAGCGGCAGATGCGCATTTTCGCCCAGGACGGCTATGTCGCGCTCGATTTCGCCAATCGCCGCCTGACCGTGATCCGCCGTGGCGAAGGCCAGGCGATCCCGGGCCTGGACGGGTTCGACATGGAGCAGACCTCCTGGCAGGACCACGATTCGCTGGCGGCTGAGCAGGCCGCCTTCATCACCTCCGTTCTGGATGGTGCCCCGGTCCTGGTCGATGCAGCCGCCGGAGCGCGCGCCCTGGCCGCCGCGCTGGCGGTCTCCGACGCCATGGCGGTGTCGCGCGCGCGCATGACCAAGTCAGGCCTGATCCAGCAGCTCGAGCACGGCCTCGGCGGCGGCCTCTGAGGGCAGCCCGGCGGGCGGGCGCAGAGCCTCCAGCACGCTGCGGAACCCGGCACGCTGAGCTTCGGCTGCCTGGGGATCGGACAGCAGCCGACGCAGTCCCTCGGCCAGTCTCGGCGGAGTGCAGATCTCCTGGATCAGCTCGGGCACCAGTTCGCAGTCCGACAGCAGGTTCAGCAGCGAGGCATAACGCACCTTGACCGTCAGCCGCGCCAGGGAGGCGGTGAGCTGGTTGACCCGGTAGGCGACCAGCATCGGCACGTCGGCGAGCGCCAGCTCCAGGGTCGAGGTTCCGGACTTGGTCAGGGCGGCGGCAGAGGCGGCAAATGCATCGTATTTGTCAGAACTCCGCGACCAGGATCGGCGGCACCGGCCAGGAGCGGGTCCCGGCATGCACCGCCTCGGCCACCGGCCCTGCCAGGGGTACCACCGGCACCAGGTCGGGCAGCCGCTCGAACGTGGCGCCAAGGATCGGCAGCAGCCGGCTTGTCTCCGTCCGCCGGCTGCCGGGCATCACGGTAACCACGCGCGCATCGGCGCTGAGCCCGTGCCGGGCGCGAAACCGCATGCCGTCGCCGTCCTGCGCGCCGCTTTCCAGCACCGGATGACCCACGAAGGTAGCCGGCAACCGGTGGCGGGCGAAAAACGCCGGCTCGAACGGCAGCAGGCAGAGCAGCCGGTCCCACAGGCCGGGATAGTGCCGCACCCGACCTTCCCGCCAGGCCCAGACCTGCGGCGCCACATAGTGCGCGCGCCGGATTCCCAGCGGCGCGACGGCGCGCAGCAGGCGCAGCGTGAAGCCGGGGCTGTCGATGGTCACGAGCACGGCCGGGCGGCGGGCGGCGATGTCGGCTGTCGTCTCAGTCAGCCGGCGCCGAAGCTGCCGCAGCCGGGGCACCACCTCCAGCAGCCCCATCAGCGCCAGCTCCTCGATCGGGAAGCGACTGGCCAGCCCCTCCGCCGCCATCCGCCTTCCGCCGACCCCGGCAAATCCGAGATCCGGGCGGCGGGTCCGCAACGCCGCCATCAGCCGTCCGCCCAGCACGTCGCCGCTGGACTCCCCGGCGACCAGGTAAATGAGGGTCATCCGCGGCCGTACAGCGCCTCCTGCGTCGTCAGCGGGGCCGCGATCTCCACCAGCACCCCGTCGCGGACCGCCCGATAAAAGCAGCTCCGCCGCCCGGTGTGGCAGGCGACGCCATGCTGCTCGACCAGCAGCAGCAACGTGTCGCCGTCACAATCGACGCGCAGTTCCTGCAGCCGCTGCACCTGCCCGGAGGTTTCGCCTTTTCGCCACAGGCGTCCGCGGCTGCGGCTGAAATAGCAGACCCGGCCGGTGGCCAGCGTTTCGGCTACAGCCTCCCGGTTCATCCAGGCCAGCATCAGCACCTCGCCCGTGTCGTGCTGCTGGGCGATGGCCGGCGACGAGCCCGTCCGCATCGAAGCGTATCTCGGCCGGTATGGCCGGATCGGTGGTGCATTCTTGCATGCATGGTATCTTGGTCTGTTGCTGCCGAATGGCCAAGGATGTGAACGATAGCGGTTTTTCCCGCGGCACCGAGGCGCTGCTGACGCGCGCGGCCGATATGTGCGCGGCCCGCGGTGCGCGGCTGACCGATCTTCGCCGGCAGGTGCTGGGGCTGATCCTGGAATCGGGCGGCCCGACCGGCGCCTACGAGCTGCTGGAGCGGTTGAAGCTCACCCGCCACGGCGCTGCGCCGCCGACGGTGTATCGGGCGCTCGATTTCCTGCAGGAGCAGGGGTTGGTGCATCGCGTAGAGCGGCTGGCCGCCTTTGTCGGCTGCGTGGCGCAGGACGCCGAGCACGCGGACCACACGGCGCAGTTCCTGATCTGCCGCGACTGCGGGCGGGTGATCGAGCTGGACGACCCGCACCTTGCCGATGCGCTGGCCGAGGCGGCGGAACGGCTGGGCTTTGCGGTCAGCTCGGCGACGATCGAGGCGGAGGGCTTGTGCGCGGCCTGCCACCGAGTGGTGTCATAGTCGGCAGTACCGCGGCGTACTGCCGGACCTCGTTCGTACCAACGGCGCGAGCGGCGGACGATATGGACGACCGACAGCATGACCGGCACCTCCACCAGCACGCCGACGACCGTCGCGAGCGCGGCGCCCGACTGGAATCCGAACAGGACGATCGCCGTCGCCACCGCCAGCTCGAAGAAGTTGCTGGCCCCGATCAGCGCCGAGGGTCCGGCCACGCACCATTCGACGCCGAGCCGGCGGTTGAGCCAATAGGCCAGGCCGGCGTTGAAATAGACCTGGATCAGGATCGGCAGCGCCAGCATCGCGATGACCGCGGGTTGCCGGATGATCTGCTCGCCCTGCAGGCCGAACAGCAGCACCAGCGTCAGCAGCAGCGCCGACAGGGCGACGGGCGCGATGGCGCGCAGCGTGCGGCCGAGCGCCGCCTGGCCGCCCTGACGCCAGCAGCGACCGCCGCCAGAGCTGCGCGACGATGACCGGCACGACGATGTAGAGGACGACCGACAGGATCAGCGTGTTCCATGGCACGCGTGATCGAGGAGAGGCCGAGCAGCAGCGCCACGATCGGCGCGAACGCCACCACCATGATCGTGTCGTTGAGCGCGACCTGCGAAAGCGTGAAATGCGGCTCGCCGTCCACGAGGTTCGACCAGACGAACACCATGGCCGTGCACGGTGCCGCCGCCAGCAGGATCAGCCCGGCCATGTAGGCGTGCGATTTGTCCGACTGGCAGCAGCGGGCGGAACAGATGGCCGATGAACAACCAGCCGAGCAGCGCCATCGAGAACGGCTTGACCAGCCAGTTCACCCCGACCGTGGCCGCGATCCCGCGCCAGTGGCTTTTGACCTGCCCGAGCGCGGCAAGATCGATCTTCAGCAGCATGGGAACAATCATCAGCCAGACCAGCACCGCGACCGGCAGATTGACCTGCGCAACCGTCGCGTCACCGATCGCATGGAAGACGGCGGGCACCAGTTGCCCGAGCGCGATTCCGGCGATGATGCAGAGCGCGACCCAGGGGGTGAGGAAGCGTTCGAATACGCCCATGGCGGGGCGAGCAGGCGCGGCGCCGGCCGTGATATTCGATTGAACTCATGCTGCCACGCGCCGGGCTTCGATGCCGGCCGGCAGCATCGTGGTGATGCCGAGGCAGATCGCCAGCATCACCGCAGAGCCCCAGAGGCACGCCTGCATACCGCCGGTCTGCGTTAGCCATCCCGATAGCATGATGCCCAGCAGACGGCCGGCCGCATTGGCGGCGTAGTAGAAGCCGACATCCTCCGCGGCTCTTTCCGAGCCGGCGTAGGCCAGGATCAGGTAGGAGTGCAGTGACGGAGATAACGGCGAAGGCAAAGCCGAAGATGAGAAGGCCAACGACCAGCACAACGTCAGGCCGCCAAAGACCGGGCATTCGCAGCAGCACGGCAAGGCAGACGGGGATGGCGGTGAGAACCGCACCCCAGATGCGCGCCGCTGGCACCTCGCGGCTCAGCCCATCGGGGCTGCGGGTGACCACGCTGGGCGCCACCACCTGCACCGCGCCATAGGCAATCGTCCAGGCCGCGACAAAGCGGCGACCTGCATGTATTGCCATCCGAAACCATAAAGGAACACCGGCAAGCCGACGACGAACCAGACGTCGCGCGAGCCGAACATGAAGATGCGGGCCGCCGCCATCAGGTTGATCGCGCGCGTCTTCGCGAACAGTTCACGGAAGCTCCTGGAGGCCTTGGCCTTGCCCAAGCGTGCGCGGCAGCAGCAGCAGAACGCCGGCGAGTACCACGGCCAGCATCGCGGCCATCAACCATAGCGCCGGACGGAAACCCACGGTCTGCAAAAGGAAGCCGCCGATGAAAAAGCCCGGCTCCCTTGGTCGCGTTCTTCGACCCGGTGAACCACGCCACCCAGCGAAAGAGCTGGCCGGCACCATCCTGCGACGTGGCCTTGATCGCGCTCTTGGACGCGGTCTTGGTCAGGTCCTTCGCAACGCCGGCGATGCCCTGGGCCAGAACGACCCAGATGACGGAGAGCGCTGCGCCCCAGGCCGGATCGAGCGCCGATAGCATGCAGAGGCCGCCGATCTGCAGGGCCTGGCCAATGGCGAGCATGCGCGGGATGCCAAATCGCGCCGCCAACCAGCCGCCACCGAGATTCGCGAAAATGCCCGCGGTCTCGTAAAGCAGGAACAAGAATGCGAGCAGGAACGGCGTGTAACCAAGCGCGTAGAAGTGGAGCAGCACCAGCATCCGGAGCGCGCCGTCGGTGATGGTGAACAGGAAATACGCGGCGGTGACGATAGCGTAGTTGCGAACAGCCGACATCAGACCCCCCGTTCGATGACGATTGCCGCCAGGTCCACCATGCGGCACGCGTATCCGACCTCGTTGTCGTACCAGGCATAGACCTTCAGCAGCGTTCCATCGGTAACCATCGTGCTTGGCGCGTCCACGATGGCGCTCCGCGTATCGTTGGCATAATCGGCGGAGACCAGGGGGCGGATCTCGAAACCCAGGATGCCGGCCAGGGCTCCCGCGGCGGCTGACTGGAAGAGTGCGTTGACCTCGTCTGACGGTAACGGGCCGCTGCATCTCAAATACACAGTCCGTCAGGCTCGCATTCAGCACCGGCGCGCGCACGGCATGACCGTTCAGCTTGCCTTTCAGCTCCGGATAGATCAGCGCGATGGCGGTGGCGCTGCCGGTCGTTGTTGGCGCAACGAGAGCATGGCCGAGCGGGCCCGCCGCAGGTCCTTATGCGGCGCATCGATCACCACATTCGTGTTGGTGGGATCATGGATGGTCGTGATCTGCCCGTGGCGGATGCCAACCGCCTCGTGCATGACCTTCACCACTGGCGCGAGGCAATTGGTGGTGCAGGAAGCGGCGGTGAGCAGACGGTGCTCGCGCGGATCGTAGCGTGGTCGTTGACCCCGACCACGATGTTGAGCGCTGCCGGCTGCCTTCACCGGCGCCGCGACGATCACCCGCTTCACACCGCGGGCGAAATAACCGTCAAGCTGCTCCGTCTTCAGAAACTTGCCGGTGCACTCCAGGACGATATCGCAGCCGAGATCGCCCCAGGCAACATCACCCGGAGTGGCGGCCTCGCTGAAGCCGACCCGCTTGTTGCCGATGAAAATGGCCCGGTCATCTTCAGCCCCGAACGCCTCGCGCCAGCGGCCATGAATGCTGTCGAATTCCAGCAGGTGCGCCGTGGTTGCGGCGCCGCCCTTCACCTCGTTCACATGGACCACATCGAGCCGGTTCTGGCGCCGTGGATCATCCTCCGCGCGCGGCAGGCCACCCATCGCGGCGCGCAACACCAGGCGGCCGATGCGTCCCATGCCATTAATGCCGACGCGCATCGTCAGCGCACCCTGGCGGGGAAAAGCAGGCCGGTGCCGATCTCATCCAGGCGAACTTTCACGGCCATGCGGTCCAGCGAAGCGAATGGCAATGCGGTGAAAATCTCGATGCGCCGAAGCAGGCTGGCATAAAGCTCATTCAGCATGATCGCGTTTTCGACCGGGCTGCCGATGAATTTCGCTGGATCGGGGAGTGGCCACGCACCGGTGACGGCGACCTCTCCAAAATCGGGGCAGGCATAACCATCCAGCATGTCACAAAGGGCGATGACGAAATCGAGCCGGGGCGCATTGGGACCGGTGAACTCGTGCCATGACTTGCTGCGCAGTTGCGAGACGTCATGGCCAAGGGATTTGAGTTTCTCGAGGACCTCCTGCATCGGCGCAGCCGCCGGGTCCGATCCGGCGGAATAGGCGTTGAAGCCTGAGCCAGCGACCTTCCGTAGGATTGCTTCGGCGAAGATCGAGCGCGCCGCATTGTGTGTGCACAGGAACAGCACGTTGAACGCCGGGGTCATACCTTTCTCCTCCTCGGATCGGCCGGAAGCAGCCGAGCGAGGTCGCCGCACAATTCCGGCCGGCCCCCGCAGCAGGTTTCGGTGAGAAACCCAAGCAGACGGCGTAGCCCGACGATGCGGGCGGCATGGACGATCTGCCGGCCCTGACGTGTGGATTGCGTTAATCCGGCCCGTTCCAGGGCGGCGAGATGGAACGACAGGGTGGATGGGGGCACGCCCAGGCGCGCGGCGATCTCTCCGGCCGGCAGCCCGGTAGGCCCAGCGGCCATCAGGAGGCGGAGCAGATCGAGCCGCGTGCCTTGTGATAGCGCGGCGAAGGCCGCAGCCGCCTCAGTTGCTTCCATATTTCCAGTATCACCGAAATCACAATGACAGCAAGACTATAGGGCAATCGGGAGTTCTCAACCAGCGGGCCGGTCTCCGCGGTGTCATTGAGATTTCACGGAACGAGAGGCCCGGTCAGCCAGGAGGCTGCCCGGGCCGGGGTGTCAGGCGACTGTACTCTTTCTGACTTGAAGGACAGGTGCCGGGTGATTTCCGGCGCATCTGCCAGCTTCCGGATATTCCCCCAGGTCTGCTTATAGTTGGGGATGATCAGCTCGTTCACGCCCTTGCTGACTGCATTCCCCACAGCCCCGGTCGGATAGGCAAACAGCATGAACGTCTGGTTCCGTTTGGCGCTCGGCGTGGGCCAGACCATCGCCTGCGTGCTGCCGTTGTCGTTGTAGACCTCGGCAAGGTCGCCCGCCTTCAAACCCAGCTCGGCCGCATCGCTGGGTTCATCTGGATATACGCGAACGGCATCCGGTCCCAGACAAAGTCATTGTGCTGATCGAGATAGACCGACTGCCAAACATGGTTCGACCGGCCGTTGTTGATCAGGAAGCGGAACTTGTCCTTCTCCTGCTTGCTTGCCGGGCGCCTGCAGCCCGCGCCACTGCGCCTCCGCGAACTTCGCCCGGCCGTCCGGGGTCTTGAACTTCCCGTCGGTGAAGAGGCGTTTGGTGCCGACGATCTTGCCGTCCTGGAACCCGGTCGCCGGCTCCTGGAAGCCGTTGGTGCCCATCGCCCGCAACCGCTCGTAGGTCACGAACTGACCGCCGTCCGCATTCTGGTGATAGCCGTCCATGAACGCGTCTTCCTCGGTCTTCCAGTCGTAGCCCTTGAACTTGTCGGCCATGTCGGAATTGCCGGCGTCGCGCCAGCTCCGCTCCATCGCCTGCGCGATCCTGGCCACGATCAGGCGAATCCGGTAGCGCGCTGCCGGGCGGATCCATGTATCGCTCCGTCAGACGCATGCGCCGCTCGCCGTTCATGCTGGTGAGGTTCGCCTCGCCGGAGGTCGCGGCCGGCAGCATGACGTGGGCGCACGTGCCGATCTGCGTCGGGACGATATCGACGTTCACGACGAAGAGGCCGCCCTGGCCGATCGCATCCATGATGGCCTTAACCTGCGCCTCATGATCTCCCGCCGGGACGGAATCCATTGCCGTCTTCACCAGGTCGGTGCGCCGCTTGTAGGCACGCTTGAACTCGGTCGGCGTTCAGCGTGGTCTTGAAGTGATCGCATCCCCAGATGTGATGCACGCCGCCTTGGCCGTTGATTAGCAAGCTGATCGATATACGGCGCGGGCGTCCACCTGGGTAGTCGGGGCGGACATAGCCTTCCTGGTGCCCGCCCATGCGCACGCATCCGCCGCCCGGGCGACCGATGTTGCCGGTCGCCAGCGCGATGTTCACCAGCGCCTGGTTGGTGCGATAATTGTCGTTGCCCCAGATCAGCCCCTTCTCGTACGCGAACATCGTGCGCCGGCGCGCGCCGCCCTGCTTCGGCTCCGCGATCCACGCTGCCGCCTTCCTGATATCGTCCGCGCTCAGACCCGTAATCGCGCCGCCTGCTCCGGCGTGGTGCGATTCGCCTCGGACCGCTCCGTCAAAGCCGCTCGTGTGATTCGCGATGAACGCTTTGTCGGTCCAGCCCTTGTCGGCGATTTCGGTGAACAGCGCATTGAACAGGGCGAGGTCGGTTCCCGGATTGATCGCCAGATGCAGGACGTTGTCCTTGCCGGCCTCCGCTTCACAGGCAGCGATCGTTGGGGTCCGGCGCGGGTCGACGAAGACGATGCGCGACTGGTCGAACGGCTCGTTGCCGGACTCGGCCTTCTTTTTGCTGCGCTGATGCCCGCGCAGGTTCGGGAATCCAGTGGTTCAGGAAGTAGTTCGTTTGAGTTTCCAGCGCATTGGTTCCGACCGCCATGATGGTATCGGCAAGCTCGGCGTCCTCGTAGCAGTTATTGAGTTCGCCGTACCCCCATGTCGCGGGTGCCGTGCACCTCGCTGTTGTAAGCCGGGCGGTTGTGGATGCGGATGTTTTTAATCTTCAGGCTGGCGAAATAGAGCTTCCCGGTCGCCCAGGTGTTCTCGTATCCGCCGCCCGCGCCGCCGTGATCGTAGGCAGAGACGATCAGGCCGTCCTCCCCTGCGAATCGATCACGCGACGGGTCACTTCCGCGACCAGACCGACGGCATCATCCCAGTTGGTTGGCGTCAAAGTGCCGTAGCGCCAGACATGCGGCTCGGTCAGCCGCTCCGCCAGGCGTGCCGGTCACCGTCGAATAAGACAGTTCCGCGATCTTGGCGCCCCGGGTCGAACCGAGCCCCGAGTTCACCACGCAGTCATCATCGGGCATGACGACCAGGTGCACGTCCCGGCCATTCTGCTTGACGATGTTGTGCATCGACGGGCTGAACCAGGCGGTCGCCATCGGTCCTGCTGTTGCGTCAGATCCTGCCTGAAGACGTTCTGGCCAGGCTGCATCGCGCCTTGCCGGTCCACCGGCCAGGACAGCGCGTGATAGCCGCAGCCGACGATGCAGTAATGGCAGACAACGTTATGGACCTGCGCGTCCACGGGCGGGATCGGCAGCCGGTCAATGTTGCGCTTGTACGCCATTGGATGCCTCCTATGCCTGCAGGACGTTGGAAAGCCGGCCATAGATCAGCTCGTCCACACCGACCGCAAAGATGTCTCCGTTGCGGTCGATCACCAGCCGGAACTGAGGCAGGTTCTGCGTGGCGTGGCCGAAGATCTCGCAGCCCGCCCTTCTCCACATCGAAGCGGCTATAGTGCCCAGGGCAACTCAACGTCTTGTCCTTTGCACTGTAGACCGAGCGGGAATCCTTTGTGCGGGCAAAGAATGCTGAAGGCGACAATGTCGCCGTCCGGCCCGGCGCCACCTTCGACCCGGCTGCCGAGCTTCAGCAGCACGCCCGGGCTGGCCTGGTCGGGATAGCCGATGCTGACCGGATCATCGACCTTCAGGTCGCGGATATTCGCCAGCTTGCTCGAGGGATAGCTAACCAGCGCCAATGAGGGTGGTGCTGCGTCCGATCTCCCGGGCGAGAGTGCCGCCGCCGCCGCGCCCCCCGCCGCAATGACTGCCGTCTTCGCGAAGAATGCGCGCCGGCCGACATCCACCAGCTTGTCGCAAGCTCCCATGGTCGTGTCCTCCTCCTCGGGTCTTTGCCCAGGGGGAGCGTAGCCACGTCACCAAAACTGCAACAAGCTATATTTCGATGATTCTAGACTTCTCGAAGAATTAAATTGACGTAGGCTTGCACGCCTCAATTGTCGCGGACGCGACATAATCCTCGATCCCGCGTCCAGGGGCCCAGCTTGCTATGATATTGCGGCTTTCCGGCTTGACCGTGATCCGCACATCCTGAAAACCGGAACTCTTGAGCCAAGCCTCAACATCACCGACGGGAGCCGCGCCCGCAACGCACCCGCAGACGAGTGCACGATCTGTGGCAAGATCAGGCGTCAAGGGCCTGGTGTTCACCACGTCCGAGATCGCCAGCCGCCCACCGGGCTTCAGCACGCGAAACGCCTCATGGAAAACCTGCGGTTTGTCGGGCACCAGATTGATCACGCAATTCGACAGAATCACGTCGGCGGTATTATCGGCGACCGGAAGGTGCTCCAGTTCGCCCAGACGAAACTCGACATTCGTTGCACCGACCTTGGCGGCATTCTCACGGGCCTTTTTGAGCATCTCGTGCGTCATATCGACACCGATCACATGCCCCGCCGACCCGACCTGGCGCGCTGCCAGGAGACAATCGAACCCAGCCCCGCTGCCAAGGTCGATGACGACCTCGCCTGGTTTCATCGCTGCGATGGCTTGCGGATTGCCGCAGCCAAGCCCCAGGTTTGCGCCTTCCGGCACAGCCGCCAGCTCCACGGCGGAGTAGCCCATCTGGCGGGCTTTATCATCGACGCCGCAAACTTCGGATGCCGCCGGAGCGCAGCACGAGGACGTGGCCGCCGCCGCGATGACGCCGTATCGCGCTCTCACCATTTCCTTGATTTCGGTTGTTCCCATGTGATCGTTCGACATGACTTAAGTTTTCCTTATTGCTGGCTTCTCGCGTGAGGAGCTTGTTTCAGGCGCACAGATCGGCGCATAGCCGGCCGTAGAACCGCCGCAGCAGTTTTCGGTAAGGAAGGACAGCAGCGCATTCATCACGGGATATTCAGCCGCATAGATCAGCGACCGACCGTTTCGCGTGCACGTCGCGAGCTTCGCGTTTTTCAGTTCCTTGAGGTGAAAGGCGAGTGTTGCAGATGGCAGGCCGAGCCGCTCCCCGATCTGACCGGCGGGCATTCCTTCCGGACCCGCCTGCACGAGAAGACGGTAGATATCGAGGCGGGACTCCTGCGCCAGGGCTGCCAAGGCAGCTATCGCGTCTGACTTCTCCATGTCTCCAATATAATGGAAATGTGAAGCCGGTCAAGGAGGAAAATGAGGTCGGGGACGAACCGCCCTATTTATCGCCGGTCCCGCGTGGCAGCTTGCGTTCCACCAGGCGGGCAAAGAGCGCCGACCCGTATGGAATCGCCTCGTCGTTGAAATTGTAACTGGGGTTGTGCACCGGTGCGCTGCGCTCGCCGTTGCCCAGGTTGATATAGGCGCCGGGCACTTGCTCCAGCATGAAACTGAAATCCTCCGAGGCTACGGCGGGCGGCTTGTTGCGATCGACATTGTCTGGCCCGACCAGTTCGGCGGCCGCATCGGCGATTTCCTCCGCGTGCGCCGGGTGATTGACCAGCGGCGCGAAGATCAGCCGGAAATCCACCGACGCCGCGGCGCCGAACGCCGCGGCCACGTTCGCCGCCACCCGCTCCAGGTTGCGTTCGATCAGCTCCATGGTTTCGCGCCGCATGGTACGGGCGGTGCCGGACAGGATGGCGGTCTCGGGGATCACGTTGTATGCCTCGCCGCCCTGGACACGGGTGACGCTGAGCACGGCGGTGTCGCGCGGCGACACGTTGCGTGACACGATCGATTGCAGCGCGGTGCCGATGTGGCAGGCGACCAGCACGGGGTCGACGCTTTCCTCGGGCCGGGCGCCATGCGCGCCGCGGCCGGTGACAGTGATATCGAAGAACGCCCCACCCGCCATCGCGGTGCCCGGGGTGATGCCGTACTGGCCGACCGGCATGCCAGGGCGGTTGTGCATGCCGAAGACCGCGTCGCAGGGAAACCGCTGGAACAGCCCGTCCTTCAGCATCGCCAGCGCACCGCCGACACCTTCCTCGCCGGGCTGGAAGATGAAGTTGACGGTGCCGTTGAACTCGCGGGTTTCCGCCAGGTAGCGAGCCGTTCCCAGCAGCATGGTGGTGTGCCCGTCATGGCCGCACGCATGCATGGTGCCGCGGGTCTGGCTGGCATAGGGCAGGTTGGTCGCTTCCTCGATCGGCAGCGCATCCATATCGGCGCGCAGCCCGATCGCCTGGTGCCCGTTGCCGGACCGCAGCACGCCGACCACGCCGGTGCCACCGACGCCGCGATGCACCTCGATGCCCCATTCCTCCAGTTTCCGCGCCACGATATCGGCAGTGCGATGTTCCTGCAGTCCGAGTTCGGGGTTGGTATGGATATCCCGCCGGATCGCGGTAAGATCCTGATGGTAGCGGCGGATATGATCCAGGGCGCGCATGGAGTTTCCTATCGGGGATGGATGCGGAAGCGGGGCGGGTGATCGGGCTGGGTGGTCACGATAGCTACCGGCAGAACCGGACCGGGCTCGTCGAGCGCGACGGTGAAACTCTGCATCAGTTTCGCCAGCACCAGCGTGGCCTCGGTGAGCGCGAACTGCGCGCCCACGCATACCCGCGGGCCGGCGCCGAACGGCATATAGGCGAAACGTGGCGGTGGCGGCGCATCCGGCAGGAACCGCGCCGGATCGAACGCATCCGGATCGCGCCAGAGCCGACGATGCCGGTGCAGCACCCAGGGCGCGATCATCAGGATGGCGCTGGCGGGAATTTCGGCTGCACCGGCGCGATCGGCCTGGATCGCCTGGCGGGCGATGGTGAATGCGGGCGGATAGAGCCGCAGTGCTTCGCTGATCACGGCGCGGGTGCGCACCAGCTTCGGCAGGTTCGCAAACGCGGTCTCGGGACCCACGTCCAGTCCCAGTGCCTCGTTCGCCAGCACCTGCTGCTCCGCCGGGGCGCCGCACAGCAGCATCAGCGCCCAGAACAGCGTTACCGCGGTGGTGGCGTGACCGGCCAGCATCAAGGTGGCGGTCTGGTCCCGAAGCTGGTCGTGGGAGAAGCCGGCGCCGGTGTCCGGGTCGCGGGCCGCGCGCAGCAGGTCGAACAGGTCGCGCGCATCTCCGGCTGGGGGCGCATCCAACCGGGCCTGCATGATGCGATCGATCAGGCGCATCCATCTGGCCTGAAACCGACGCCGGAACAGATCGCGCACCGTCGGGATGGCAGGCGGCAGCAGCAGGTCGAACAGATGCGGCCGCGCCCAGCGGGCACCATACTCAGTGATCAGCGCCCGCAGCGTGGCGCCATATTGCCCCATCTCCATTGAAAACATCGAGCGTCCGGCGATTTCCAGCGCGGTGCTCTCCATGCTGGCCAGCAGATCGATCGGCTGATCCACCTTCATTGCCAGGGCGGATACGGTTTCCCTAGCAACCACCGCAATGTGGCGGGCCAGCATCGGCATGACCCGTGGGGCGAGGGCAGGGGCGATGGTGCGCCGTTGCAGCTTCCAGTCATCGCCCTCGCTGAGCAGCAAGCCGCGGCCGGTGATCGGCCGCAGGATGCGTACCGACGCCGGAGAGCGGCGGTAATTGTCGGGATTGTCCACCAGCACGCGATGAATCGCGTCCGGATTGTTCAGCAGCATGGTGGTGCGGCCGAGCAGGCGCCGGCTGCGTACCTCCTGCTCGTACGCTGCCTCCGGCCAGATGGTCAGCGCATTGGTCCGTATCGCGCGAAGGAAACCGGTCAACGGCAATTCGCCGGAAGGCAGGTGTGGCCTGGGAGGCGCGTACAAGGCGGCGATTGTCATTGTCCGCAGGCTACCGCGCCGGCCCGCGTCATGCCAGAACGGGTGCGGCTGGCCGCGTCGGATACCGATCGGTATATCGTCCGGCCGATGAAGGAGGGCCGATGAAGGAAGGGGAGTATCGTCGATGAGTTTGAAAGGGGCGGTGTATATCGCCGGCGCCTATGAGCACCCGACGCGGAAGGCGCCCGACAAGTCGGTGGCGCTGCTGCATGCCGAATGCGCCAAAGGCGCGCTGGACGATGCGGGACTGACCAAGGACGACGTGGACGGCTATTTCTGTGCCGGCGATGCCCCCGGGATGGGGCCGCTCTCGATGGTCGATTACATGAATCTGAATGTTCGCCATGTGGATGCGACCGATATCGGCGGATCGTCCTATCTGATGCTGGTGGCGCACGCGGCCGAGGCGATTGCCGCCGGGCGCTGCAACGTGGCGCTGATCACTCTGGCTGGCCGGCCGCGCAGCGAGGGCCAGGCCACCGGCACGGCGCCGCGCGCCGGCAACCCGGCGCAGCCCGACATGCAGTTCGAGTTTTCCTACGCTCCGACCGTGGCGAACATGTACGCCATGTGCGCCCAGCGGCACATGCATGAGTACGGCACCACGACCGAGCAACTCGCCTGGATCAAGGTCGCGGCCTCGCACCACGCCCAGTACAATGAGCATGCCATGCTGCGCGACGTGGTGACCGTGCAGGACGTGGTGAACTCGCCGATGATTGCCAGCCCGCTGCATCGACTGGATTGCTGCGTCATCAGCGACGGCGGCGGTGCGCTGGTGGTGGTGAAGCCGGAGATCGCCCGCAGCCTGAAGCGTCCCAAGGTGAAGGTGCTGGGGATGGGCGAGCATCCGAAGGGCCAATTCGCCGGCGCCGTCGATCTGACCTATTCCGGGGCGCGCTGGTCCGGCCCGGCGGCGTTCGAGATGGCGGGCGTGAAGCCGGGCGACATCAAATACGCCTCGATCTACGACAGCTTCACCATCACCGTGCTGATGCAGATCGAGGACCTGGGGTTCTGCGAAAAAGGTCAGGGCGGCAAGTTCGTTGCCGATGGCAACCTGATTTCCGGCCAGGGCAAGCTGCCGTTCAACACCGATGGCGGCGGATTGTGCAACAACCACCCCGCCAACCGCGGCGGCATCACCAAGGTGATCGAGGCGGTGCGCCAGCTTCGTGGCGAGGCGCATCCGAAGGTGCAGGTGCCGAACTGCAACCTGGCGCTGGCGCACGGCACGGGCGGTTCGCTCGGCACGCGCCATGGCTCGGCGACGCTGATCATGGAACGGGAGTGACGGACATGGCGTATCAGCAGCGCAAGATCGGGTTCGTCGGCTCGGCCGAGAGCAACCCGGAGACCAAGCCGTTCTGGGACGGCTGCGCGCGAGGCAAGCTCGTGCTGCCGAAATGCGTCGATACCGGCAAGTTCATCTGGTATCCGCGCACGCATCTCGCCTTTCACGCTGGGGAAGGTGGAATGGGCGGAGGTGAGCGGCCGGGGAAAAATCTATTCGTTCAGCGTGATGAAGCGGGCGGAGGTTCCCTACTGCATCGCCTACGTGACGCTGGATGAAGGGCCGACGATGATGACGAACATCGTCGATTGCGACCTGGACACGGTGAAGATCGGCCAACCGGTGACGGTGAAGTTCGTGCCCAGCGAAGGCGGGCCGCCGATGCCGATGTTCATGCCGGCCTGAACCACACGGCGCCGGCAGGCCCGATCCGGCGCCACACTGCCCCCGGCCTTCAAGAAACGTGCAGGAGACGTCAATCATGCAGTTCACCCGACGAGCGGTGCTCGGCGCCGCTGCCGGTGCGGCGACCTTGCCGCGGATTGGCCGCGCCCAGACCCCGACCATCAAGATCGGCGTGCTGAACGATCAGTCCGGACCCTATCGCGATGACGGCGGCATCAACGGCGTTATCTGCGCCAAACAGGCGCTGATCGATTTCGGCGTTCCCGGCAAGGGGTTCAACGTGGAGGTCATCACCGCCGATCACCAGAACAAGCCGCAGGTCGGCGCCGCCATCGCGCGCCAGTGGTTCGACCAGGATGGGGTGGATTGCATCGTGGATGTGCCCACCTCCTCGGTCGGGCTGGCGGTGAACACGGTGTGCCGTGAGAAGAACAAGGTCTATCTGAACTCCGGCACTGGCACCTCGGACCTGACGGGGCCGCAATGCAGTCCGAACACGGTGCACTGGACCTACGACACCTGGATGCTGGCGAAATCGACCGGCGGCGCCACGGTGAAGCAGGGCGGTGATAGCTGGTTCTTCATTACCGCTGATTACGTGTTCGGGCTGACCCTGCAGCGGGATACGGAAAACCTGGTCAAGGCCGCCGGCGGCAAGGTGCTCGGCAGCGTGAAATATCCGTTCCCCGACACGTCCGACTTCTCCGCCATGCTGCTGCAGGCGAAAGCGTCCGGTGCGAAGGTGCTGGGGCTGTGCAATGCCGGCGCGGACACCCAGAACTGCATCAAGCAGGCGCAGGAGTTCGGTCTGCTTGGCGGTTCCATGCGGGTCGTCGCGATGCTGATCCAGAGCGGCGACATCCGCGCGATCGGGTTGCCGACGGCGCAGGGGATCTATTGGACCGAATCAGTACTACTGGGACCTGAACGATCGCACGCGCGCCTTCAACGACCGGATCAAGGGCAAGACCGAGCACGGGGTTTACCCGAACATGACGCAGGCGGGCGATTACGGCGCGACGCTGCATTATCTGAAGGTTGTCGCGGACATGGGCGTGCCGGCAGCCAAGGCGGACGGTCGCGCGGTGGTGGACCGGATGAAGAAAATGCCCACCGATGACGACTGCTTCGGCCCGGGCCGTATCCGGGAAGATGGCCGCGCGCTGCACCCGGTCTATCTGTTGCAGGCGAAAACGCCGGCCGAAAGCAAGCAATCCTGGGATGTGGCGAAGGTGGTGACGACTACACCCGCCGATCAGGCGTGGCGCCCGCTCGATGAAGGCGGCTGCCCGTTGGTAAAAAGCTGATTGCCGTTGTCCAGCGCAACGGGGTCGAGGAAGCTGTGCAAATCCGTTCCGAATGCGTTGAGTTGACGATGCCTTCGGTCAGATCGCCGTTTGCACCAGACCCACCTTGATGATGTAGTGAGTCGCCAGCCGGTTCTCGATGGCCGCTATGTCGATGGGAAGTGCCGAACCCAGGTTCGACGGGGAAAGGCGATCATTCCATCGCTGGCCGCCGGATGGGCTGATTGATGAGGGCAATCGCAGGAACGGCAAGCGCACGGGGTGGTATCGGTGGCGGATGAATCGGACGAGAAGGCTGCCTGGGTCCGGCGCATTCTGGGGTTCGATGTCGCTCAAGCCGGCGTCTCCCCGGCTTCCGTTGGCGCCCAAGCGCAGGCGGACGCCGGGGCCGTGGCGGCTTTGCAGCGGGAGCTCAGCGGGCTGATCGGTCAGATCCCTCAGGTGGCCGGCGATGACGCCGGACGGCGGGCGGAGCTCGTGAAGCTCGCCTCGGTTGCCAATGAAAGCCTCAAGCAGAAGGCGCTCGATGCCGCTGAGGCAGGCATCCTGAAGTTACGCGAGGCGCTGAAACAGGCGCCGGCGACAGCGGCAAACGGCGCAGAGGCGGGAGGACCGGCGGGGGCCAGCGCGCCCACCCGCCTGCTCGCGCGCTGGCTGGACGCGCGGCTGCAGGCGCATGACACGATCGTCCAGATTGGGCGCACGCTACTGGATTTGCCCGAGGTTCAGTCTGATCCGCGGTTCGAACGCGTGCGGGCCGCGGTAGCCGCGCTGCCGGAGCTCATTCCCGATTTCGCCGACCAGACGGATGGTCGGCTGAGCCCAGACACGGTGGCCACCTGGCGCCGGCAGTTCGACGCGGCAGCGGTGCTGTCTGATATGGAACGGTTCGCGCAGCGCCACGTTGGCGATTTCCCGGTTTATTCCATCCTCGACGAAGCCCTGGCCGGGATCGCTTCGACTTTGACGACCGCGGCCTGATCCGCTCGCCCTCTTTCGGAAGGACGCATCATGCCGAATGAGATTTTCGATTTTCTCGCTGAGCGCAGCGGCGAGAATCTTCTCTGGCTGCGCGCCATGATCGAGCGCACAGGAACGTCTCATGTCTGACGATACGGTGATGCAGCGCATCGATCCGGCCGCCACAGGTGTCATGTCTGACCTGGTGACCGAATTCCTGCGGATACTGGAGCCGGGCGGGTCCCCGGCCGAAGACGCCGTGTCGGCGGCGCCGAACGGGATGCTGGAATACGGCAAGGGGCTTGGCAAATACGGCGCGAACTACGCCAAGGTCTCGATTCCGGAGGTCCTGAGGGAGACGGTCGAGGCGTCACCGCCGGAGATGATCTCCGCCAGGTTGTGGAAAATGCTTCCACTCGCCAGGGGCGAGACCGAGGTACGGGCGGACACGGCGGTGACCGAAGCCGAGGCTGCCCTGGAAGCGGTGAAGACGCGGGTCGCCGCGTTGAAAGTCGAGGTCGCGAGCAGGCCAGCCTCGGCGCTGCCGGCCACGCCGTCGCCGCCGGTCGCTGCCACCACGAAACGGGGACGGAATGCGCGCAACGCCGGGGCTATCAGGTTGGATGGCGCGGACGTCGCCGCCGCCGGGGCGAACACGCCTGAGGACAGGCTGGCTCTCGCGGAGGAGGATCTCAAGGCCCGCGAGTCCGGTCTCGCGGCGGCGAAGAAGGGTGTTGATGATCTCCGGGGCGCCCCGGATTTCAAGGCGATGGCGCTGCTCGATTCACCCGCCAATAATCCGGAGCGCAACACGGTCACCAAGGCGCTCGCGCAACTGGAGGCGATGAGCGCGGCTGCCCCGAAGCAGGATAGATTCAAGGAGCTTGCGAAGCTTCAGCGAGTCCTGTTCGATTGGAACGACCGCCGCGCGCGTCTGGGCATGCCGCCCGCGGCCGAGGCGGTGGCGCTCGGGGACCTGGTACAGCGCTGCCAGCAGCAGGCGATCGGCGACATCGTCGCGAATGGCGGCGAACTGCCGCTGCCGGATGGCGTGGACCCGGCGGCGGCGGGTACGGCGAAACAGCAGTGGCAAAACATCATCAACAGCGGCAAAAGCAGTGCGGCCGGCGAGTGGCAGCCACGCGACGGCAATCGGATCAGCATTCCGCGCGCTGGGCCGACCGGGTGCGAGATTGCTCGATCCGACCCGCCCAAGTCGCTTGATCAGAGCGAGACGCAGCGGTTTCAGACCGAGGTTCTTACGGATATCGCATTGCTGATGCAGACCGACGCGGGGCGGAAACTGATCGATCAACTGAACAATGCGGATCAGCACGCCGTCCGGATTCGACCGGGCATCAGCCAGGGGTGCCTGCCGTACGGGACGTCGGCAAACAAGGGTGGCGACAAGAAGGAGGGGATGGGAAGTCAGGCGGCGATCTATGCCGTACCGGGTTCAAAAGACAGCGATCTTCCGATGAAGGGAAAGAACGGGAACGTGCTGACGGCGCCTACCGCTGTCATTCTGGGACACGAATTGATCCACGGCCTTCATATGACACGGGGCAAGAACAAGTATGACGTTGGCCCGGATAAAATTCCTCAAACGGAACAGGCAAAGTGGTTGAGTGGCGGCATGGCCAGTTTGAAGGAATGGGATAATATGGAGGAATACTATACGATCTTCAAAGGCAAGTTGTCCGAGCAAACCCTGCGCGCGCAATTTGGCATGTCGGCTGAACGATACGGCCACCGTGAGGCCGAGTCCGGCAACACCGTGGCGGCTTCGTTCGGGGCGGCAGTCGCGCACGATCAGGACATCGACGCTCTTGGTGGCAGGGACAAGGTGGACCAGACTATCCGGGATCTCGGCTTCGATCCCGATCAGTTCATCGACGCCCAGAAAGTCCGCATCGTAAAAGCCAAGGTCAAGGGACCGCTTCCGCAAGGCTGGCCGGCCGCGCAACTGAGCGTCCCGCAGATTGCCACCATCGTCGCCCAGCAGATCGACTATGCACGCTTTCGACCACTGGGCTGGTCGCCCTTCGATCTCGATGACGCGCAACTCGGCATCTATGTTCAGCATCAGGCCTATGAGGGCCGGACACCGGAGGGGCTGGCCTATCGCGCCAAGGGCGGCGACGCGGCGTTCGACAGTATGAAGACTTTCACCCAGGCCACCATGGTGCGGATGCCGCCGCCGCCCGCCAGGGAATTCGCCGGTCCGCTGAATGGCGTTTGCACGCCAGCGAAGATGGACGTCTTGAGCCAGGCGGAAACCGTCCTGAACGACTTCCTCAGGCAGGGACAGGTCGTCATGGACGCGGACCTTACGAAACGTACGGCGCCCCGGGTGAAGCTCAGCAACCGGCTCGCGGCCGTTTCGGCGGCGGTTTCACGTGCCGAGAGCAAGGCCGCGAACGATTTCAGCGAGGCCTCAATCGACATGGCCGCCGGTGTCGATACAGATGAAAAGAAGCTGGCGCGCACGATGGCCGACGCCATGAAGACGGTTGGCGGCCTGCTGGCGCAGGCGAAGCGGGGCGTTGCGGTGCAACCGGAGGAGGCGGTCACCGAGGCGCGAAAGGCTATCCAGGCTTGCCGGACGGCCAAGGCCGGCATCCTGGCTTCCGCCGAGTCGAAAAAGAACCGCGAGACGCTCTGCGGCACGTTCGAGCAGCAATGCGCTGATCTGGCTGCGCTGATCAAGGCAACCTCCGACCGCGCCAACACGACGCTGATCGCCGTTCGGCGGGCGCAAGGCTACACTCAGGCCGATGTCGAAACGCTTACGGCGTTGCTCCGGTCAGCGTATCTCACCGCTACGGTGCGCGATGGGATCGCGAAGCAGGTGAAGGATGCGGCCGAGTGGCTGCGGCGGAATCCGCAAAATCAGTGATCGGACCTGCCCGGGTTTGCGCAACTTCCTGGTCCGTTCCGACTGATGCCGGGGCGGCAGGTCCAGCGCGGTCAGCGGTGCAACGCCCGCTGCAACTCTGCTTTGGTCATGCGTGAACGACCGCGGATGCCCTGACGAGCGGCATCCTCGTAAAGCTGGGTTTTCGTTTTTTCACGCGGGCGCCGCGAACTGGCAGACTGCTTCCGGGCGCTCGTTTTGCTGGCGCTCAGGGTGCGGCCAGCCGATTTCCGGCCTTCCTTCTCGGCCTGGGCGGTCCGGCCGGAGCGTTCCTTCTGCTTCGACCGCCGCAACTGCTTGCGGTTCCGCGGCGACGATTGCTGGTTCGAGGCACCCGCCTCCGACAATGCGATGGCGACCGCCTGCCTGGGGTTCTTGACTTTGCCCCCACGGCTGCTTGGCAGCTCACCATGCTTGAACTCATGCATCACCCGGTGAATGGTCGCCTGCTGCCCCGGGGTCTGATGTCTGGGCATGTTGGATTGTCCTTCTCGCGAGCGGGCGCACGCCCTGCCGATCGGCGAAGTGCCAGTGGCAGGGCGCAGCAGTAATCGCTGCAGTAATAACTAGGCGGCCTTCTGCGTGGCCTTCTTGTTGAGGGAGGCGGTGGCGATCTGGTTGAGCAGTGAGTCGGCCTTTTTCTCCTCGGCCAGAGTCTCTTCCAAAAGCTTCACCGAGTCTTTCAAGCCACATGCCTTGGCCCAGGCGATGACCGTGCCATAGCGGGCCATCTCGTAATGCTCGACGGCCTGGGCGTTGGCGAGGATGCCGGCATCCCGGACCGGGCCCTTCTCGAATTCCTCGATCACCTCGTCGCCTTCCTCCACGATGCCGTTCAGAGCTTCGCAGGTCTGGCCGCGAGCGCGCTTGCCGAGTTCCTCGAACACATGCTGCAGCCGCTCCACATGGCCCTGGGTCTCTTCGCGGTGCTGCATCAGGGCTTTGCTCAGCTCTTCGCTTTCGGCTGCCTTGGCCATTTTCGGCAGGGCCTTCAGGATCTGGCGTTCGGCGTAGTACATGTCCTGCAGGAATGTCAGCAGCAGGTCGTTCATGCTCTTCATCGTGAATTGCTCCTCGTTGCTGTGGGCAGCGGGCACCTTTTGCTCGGCGGGGCTGGCGGGCTCGCCCCCTTGGTGCTCCACGCGCACGCTTAACCGCTGGCCTCTCGGAGAGTTCGGATCGGGCGGCACAAATCAGTGTGTGCATTAGGCAAACGGCAGCTCAGGGCGGCCGGAGATTACCGTAGCATTCAGCGCAACGGATGCCGGTTTGCTGCGTTAGCGGCAAGCATTCCCCGACCCAACCCGCATTGAAAGGGCGCGCGCATGGCCAAAACGGTGAGCGACTTTTTTTGGCACCGCCTGCATGAGTGGGGCGTCCGTCGCGTGTTCGGCTTCCCGGGGGACGGGATCAACGGGCTGATGGGCGCGCTGCCAACGGAGCAAGGACAAGTTTGAGTATGTCCAGGTGAGGCATGAGGAGATGGCGGCCTTCATGGCTTCCGCGCATGCCAAGTTCACCGGTGAGGTGGGCGTCTGCATGGCGACCTCCGGGCCGGGGGCGATCCACCTGCTGAACGGCCTGTACGACGCGCGGCTGGACCATCAGCCGGTGCTGGCGGTCGTTGGTCAGGCGGACCGCGCGGCGCTGGGTGGGCACTACCAGCAGGAGACCGATCTGGAGAGCCTGTTCAAGGACGTGGCGGGTGCGTTCGTGCAGCAGGCAAGCTCGCCCGCCCAGGTGCGGCACTTGATCGATCGCGCGATGCGCATTGCCCGGTCCGACCGCAAGGTTACCTGCATTATCATGCCGAAGGATCTGCAAGAGATGAAGGCGGTGGAGCAGGCGCCCCACGCACACGGAACCGTGCATACCGGCATCGGTGCGCCGGAGTTGCATCCGATGCCGACGGAAGCGGAGCTGCACCAAGCCGCCGATGTACTGAATGCCGGGAAAAAAGTGGCGATGCTGGTCGGCGCCGGCGCACTGCATTGCACCGACGAGGTGATCGAAATCGCCGAGAAGCTCGGTGCCGGCGTCGCCAAAGCGCTGCTCGGGAAGGCGGCAGTGCCGGACGAGCTTCCGTACGTGACCGGCTCGATCGGATTGCTGGGTACCAAGCCGAGCTGGGAGATGATGCAAGGCTGCGATACTCTGTTCATGGTCGGATCGGGCTTTCCTTATTCCGAGTTCCTGCCTGAAGAGGGCAAGGCTCGGGGCGTGCAGATCGACATCTCCGCCGGCATGCTGAGCCTGCGCTATCCGATGGAAGTGTGCCTGTTGGGGAAAGCAAGGCGACGCTAAAGGCGCTGCTGCCGCTGATCAAGCCGAAGCAAGACCGTTCCTGGCGCAACGAAATCGAGAAGAACGTCAAGGAATGGTGGGAAGTGCTGAAGTCCCGCGCCATGCACTCCGCCGACCCGATCAACCCGCAGCGGGTGTTCTGGGAGTTGTCGCCGAAAATCCCGGAACGCGCGATCCTTAGCAGCGATTCCGGGTCGTGCGCAAACTGGTACGCACGCGATCTGAAGATTCGCCGCGGCATGATGTGCTCCTTGTCCGGTGGGCTGGCGAGCATGGGGGCCGGCGTGCCGTACGCGATCGCCGCCAAGTTCGCCTATCCCGATCGGCCGGTGATCGCGCTGGTGG
The DNA here is from genome assembly GCA_963810715.1 of uncultured Pseudomonadota bacterium. Classification (GTDB taxonomy): domain Bacteria; phylum Pseudomonadota; class Alphaproteobacteria; order Acetobacterales; family Acetobacteraceae; genus DATDIC01. The sequence goes on from CAWEOZ010000020.1 coordinate 100,651, forward strand.
GCGACGGCGCCATGCAGATGAACGGCATGAACGAGATGATCACCGTCGCCAAATACTGGCGGCAGTGGAGCAATCCGCATTTCATCGTCATGGTGCTGAACAACCGTGACCTGAACCAGGTCACCTGGGAGTTGCGCGCCCAGGCCGGCGATCCGAAGTTCGAGGCGGCGCAAAGCATTCCCGATGTGTCATATGCTCGTTACGCCGAATTGCTCGGGCTGAAAGGTATTTTCTGCGACGATCCGGAGAAGGTGGGGCAGTCCTGGGATGAGGCGCTGAGTGCCGATCGGCCGGTGGTCCTGGAGTTCTACACCGACCCGAACGTGCCGCCGCTGCCGCCGCATATCAGCCTGCAAAACGCGAAGGCGTTTGCCACCTCGCTGCCGCAAGACCCGGAGTTCGGCAGCGTGCTCAAGGATACGGCCAAGGAGGTTCTTGCCACCCTGATGCCATCCCGTTCCTGATGGTGCGACCTGAAGTATCGATCGGAACGGTGCGCGCACGTGCGTACACCGTGCCGACCGATGGGCCCGAGCAGGACGGCACGCTGGACTGGGACACGACGACCCTGGTGGTCGTCACCGTGGAGGCGGGTGGCCAGGAGGGCATTGGCTACACCTATTCCACGAAGACCAATGCCGCGCTGATAGCCGGCAAATTGGCTCGGTCGATCGCCGGGAGGGACGCGTTCGACATTGGCGGTTGCACTGCCATTCTGCGGCGCGAGGTTCGCAACCTCGGGGAGCGCGGGCTGGCCGCCACGGCGATCTCCGCGGTCGATATTGCGCTGTGGGATCTGAAGGCAAAGCTGCTCGATCTGCCGCTGGTTCGGTTGCTGGGCGCGGCGCGCGCGCAGGTGCCGATCTATGGCAGCGGCGGATTCACCAATTACACGGATGCCCGGCTCGCGGAGCAGCTCGGCGGCTGGGTGGCGCGGGATGGCTGCCGGTGGGTGAAGATGAAAATCGGACGCGATGCGCGGCGCGATCGGGAGCGGGCCAAAGCCGCGCGCGCGGCGATCGGGGACGCCGGGCTTTTTGTCGATGCCAACGGGGCGTTCACGGTAAAGGAGGCGTTGGCGTTTGCCGATGATGTGCAGGCGCTCGATGTGCGATGGTTCGAAGAGCCGGTGTCCAGCGACGATCTGTCCGGGTTGCGGTTGTTGCGCGCGCAAATGCCGCCGCCCATCGAAGTCGCGGCCGGCGAATATCATTACGTTCTCGATGACATGCGCGCGATGCTGGCGGCTGATTGTGTCGATGTGATGCAGGCCGATGCGACGCGTTGCGGCGGCGTGACCGGATTCCTGGCGGCGGGGACGCTGACCGATGCGCATCATGTCGATCTGTCCGGCCATTGCGCTCCATCGGTGCATTTGCACGCGGCTTGCGCCGTGCAGCGGCTGCGGCACCTGGAATGGTTTTATGATCATGTGCGGATCGAGCACATGCTGTTCGATGGTGCGCCAGTGCCGCGGAACGGCATGATCGAACCGGATCTCTCGCGTGCGGGGCTCGGCATCGCGCTGAAGCAAAAGGATGCCGAGCGGTATGCGGACGATTGATCGGGATAGAACGGCGCTTGAGGGTGTTGGATTGGGGTTGCTTGCGGCGGTGTCCGTCGGGGTTCTCGGGGCATTAGGCCGCCGCGCGCTGGCCCCAACGCCCAACGCGCGGGCGCCGAGCAAGGCGGCGACCGTCCGCGCCGCAAAACGGCTGAATAACAGTTCGGCGCTGCTGGCTCTGTCGGTGCTGGCCGACAGTTCCATCGAACATTATCGTGGCATGTTCTTCAATAAAGTCATGCTGCTGCCAATCCTGTCTTCGGCGCTGACGCTCGGCAGCAGCCTGCACGGAGCGCATGACGAGACGCCTGCCGGGCATCGGTTGCGGCATGCGATCGCGGCCGCATCGGCCTGCATTGGCCTGGCCGGAGGTGGTTTCCATTTGTACAATGTTACCAAGCGGGAAGGAGGGCTCTCCTGGGCGAACCTCTTTTACGGCGCGCCGCTGGGCGCGCCTTACGCGCTGATCCTGGCCGGGGTGATGGGTACCGCCGCCGAGCATGTGCGGGATTCCTCGGGGGGACGATTGAGACTGTTTGACCTTCCGGCGGGCCGTACTCTGGCCGTACTGGCGGCCGGCGGCATCGCCGGTACCGTGGCGGAAGCATCGTTCCTGCATTTCCGCGGCGCCTACCACGACCCGTTCATGTTCGTGCCGGTGACGATCCCGCCCATCGCCGCCGCTCTGATCGCCAAAGCGGCGTGCGAACGGAAGCCGCGGTGGCCGCGTTTGACGCGGGCCTGGCTGTGGCTGACCGCTGCGACCGGCTTTGCCGGATCCGGGTTCCACGTTTATGGCGTGTCACGGAACATGGGCGGCTGGCGGAACTGGAGCCAGAACATTCTGAATGGGCCACCGATTCCCGCGCCGCCCAGCTTCACCGGCCTTGCACTGGCGGGACTGGCCGCGCTCGATCTGTTGCAGGAGAAACGGAATGACTGAACGCCGGCGCTTTCCCGGCTACAGTACGCTGGCGAAGCGGGACACGGTCTCGTGGAACGATGCCACGCGGCGGGTGATCGACAAACGCCTGCACCATCCGCCGCGGCGCCGGTTCTTCAGCGAAGACGAATGGGCGATCCTGACCGCCGTGTGCGACCGCATCATCCCGCAGTCCGGCGCCGATCGCGTGCCGATCGCCAATTTCATCGACCAGAAAATGGTGGACAACGACACCGACGGGATGCAGCGGGCAGGGGAGCCCGACATGCAGCATATGTGGCGTGGCGGTCTGGCAGCGATCGATGCCGAGGCGAAGCTGCGCTTTGGACAAAGCTTCATAGAACTGTCCGGGGGGCGGCAGGATGACGTGCTGCGGATGGTGCAGAACGGCGAGGTACAGTGCCGCGGCCTGGGCGGTGCTGCCGGCGCAGTCGTTCTTCCGGAACCGCGTGCTGCATGACATCGTGACGTTCTATTATGGCCATCCGGTCGGCTGGGACGAGATCGGGTTCGGCGGCCCGGCCTCGCCGCGCGGCTATGTGCGCATGGGTTTCAATCGATATGACCCATGGGATGCGGTAGAGCGCCGGCCAGGGACCGCGGATGCCTGAAATCCTCGCTGACACGCCGCGCGGCACCGGCGGGCGGGCGCCGGACGTGCTGCGGCCGGGCCAATGGGTGCCGATGAAACAATATCGCGACGACGAGCTGGTGGATTTCGCCATCGTCGGCACCGGGGCGGGTGGCGGCACGCTGGCGGCGAAGCTGGCGGAAGCCGGATTTTCCGTGGTGGCGTTCGATGCCGGCGGCTGGTACCGGCCACTGGAGGAATTCGCCTCTGACGAGCTGGAGCAAACCAAGCTCTTCTGGCTGGAAAATCGCGTGGTTGCCGGCCAGCATCCGCTGGAACTCGGTTCGCGCAACAGCGGCCGTGCGGTGGGCGGCAGTACCGTGCATTTCATGATGGTGTCGCTGCGCTTCCGCCCCGAATGGTTCAAGGCACGCAGCCGGTTGGGTTATGGCGCCGACTGGCCGGTGGATTGGCGCGAGATGTGGCACTACTACGACGAGGTAGAGAACGCGCTGAAAATCTCCGGTCCGGTGCGCTATCCGTGGGGACCACATCGGCGGCGCTACCCGTATCGATCGCACGAGGTGAACGCGGCCGGACTGGTGACTGGCGCGGGGATGCGAGAAGCTGGGGATCGCCTGGTGCCCGACGCCTCTGGCCACCGTCTCGGCGCCGCGTGGCCTGTCGCCGCCCTGCGTGTATCGGGGGTTCTGCGCCACCGGCTGCGCCACCAATGCCAAGCAGAGCGCGCTGGTGGTGTGGATCCCTCGGGCGCTGAAGGCCGGGGCCGAGGTGCGCGACCTGGCGATGGTCGGGCGGATCGAGATCGACCGCTCGGGGCTGGTGAGCGGCGTGCATTATCACCGCGACGGGGCGTGGAAGTTTCAGAAGGCGAGGAACGTGGTGGTGGCCGGCTACGCGATCGAGACTCCGCGGCTGCTGCTGAACTCCGCCTGCGCGCGCTTCCCGCACGGGCTGGCCAACTCCAACGGTCTGGTCGGCAAGTACTTCATGGTGCAATCCAACGATGCCGTGTGGGGTGCGATGCAGGACGAGATACGCTGGTACAAAGGGCCGCCCTCAATGGCCATTACGGAGCACTGGAACTATAACGATGCCAAGGATTTCTTCGGTGGCTACGCGTATATGAGCCAGGGGCCGCTGCCGGTGGAATGGGCGCGGACGATGGCGACCGGGCGCGGTCTGTGGGGGGAGCCGCTGAGGGATGCGATGACCGACTATATCCATCAGGCCGGGCTGAAGATCGTCGGGGAGGTGCTGCCGCGCGCGGAGAACCGGGTCGAGCTGGCGGATCAGACGGACCGGTTCGGCCTGCCGGTGGCGAAGGTGACGTTCGCCTACTGCGACAACGACCTGCATTTGCGCCGGCATGCGGTGCGGCAGATGCGGCGGGCGATGGAGGCGGCGGGGGCGCGCGACTTGTGGGCCTCGGAGGATACCGCGCATCTGAATGGCGGCTGCCGGATGGGCGATGACCCGGCCAGCAGCGTGGTCAACGCGGATGGCCGGTCATGGGATATTCCGAACCTTTGGGTGTGCGACGGATCGCTGTTCCCCACGGTCGGCGGCGTCAACCCGTCGCTCACGATCCAGGCGTTGGCGTGCCGCATCGGCTACCGGATCAAGACGATGGCGCGGCGCGGGGAGTTGGAACATCCGGCACCGCGTGCGCGGCGCCCCGTCGCGGTCGCCGGCGCGTGATCGGACGGTTGCCGAGCTGTTCGTTACGGGATGGATTTCCGCTTTCGCGGGAATGACGGGAAAGGAGCGCGGGCGACGAATCCGCCGTGCCGGTCAGCGATGGTGCCATTCGCCAAAAGACGGCCCCGCGCAAAAAACCCAGGGCGTATGCCAATCGCCACCGCATGCCGATCAGTAGCGGGCTGGTGCGTGGGAACAGTGCGGTCGGGCCATAGAGCAGCGCGACCGCCAGCCGCCGAGGCAACTCCCGCCACACCGCGCCGGATCGTCCCAGCGTTCGTCGCGTGAGCACCGCTGAGACGCCTTGCCAGTGCATGCGCGACAGCAACCAGCCGGGGGTCATCCGTGCGGCCTGGATCTGATGCCGCACGACCAGGCGGGAATCGTAGCGGACCGAATGACCCGCGTCCTGCAGCCGCCAGGCAAGCTGCACCTCCTCATCCGAAAGCAGCGAATTGCCGGTTCGTCCCGCTTGCAACGGAAAGCCGCCGGCGGCGAGCAGGGTGGGCACATGCACGACGAAATTGGCGCCGCATGGCTCCAGGCCGCGCGGCAGGTCGCTGCTGCGGTATTCGCCGCTACCCTCGACCTCGACGATCGACAGCACGCCTTGCAGCCGGGCCGGCCACCAAGGCGGCAACGGTATTTCCCATAACGGGAGGATACGGCCGCCGATCAGGGCCGGCGGTGGATCGGTTTCGGTGATGGCGCGGAGCGCCATTTCAACCAGATTGGGGGCCGGGATCGCATCATCGTCGATATAGCAGATATAGTCGGCATGCGACGCGCCGGCACCGGCATTTCGCGCCCGGCTAAGGCCGGGCTGGTCCACGCGCAGCAAGTTTTCATTGGCACCGATGCCAACCAGATGGGCCAGGCGCCGCGCGGCGAGCGGGCCGGACGCACTGTCGATCACCAGAACCTCGAACAGGTGTGATGCGACTGTCTGGTGCCGCAGGCCTTCCAGACAGTCGGCCAGGTAGTCGGGACGGTCATGCGTGCAGACGCAGACGCTCAGCAACGGAGACGACATGCCCCGATCCTGCAAGGATCGGGTTGCCGAAGCCTTACCGCGCGGCGCGTCCGATACACTGATAGGCAAAGCCGGCAGCACGCATGGCCGCCGGATCGTACACGTTGCGCAGATCGACGATCACCCGTCCGCGCATCGCCGCGGCCAGACGTTCCGGCGCCAGGGCGCGGAACTCGTTCCATTCGGTTATAAGCACCAGCGCGTCGGCGCCTGCCGCCGTCTCCAGCGCATTCTGGCAATAGACGACGTTCGACGGCAGCAGCGGAACGGCGAGGTCCATTCCCTCCGGGTCGAACGCACGAACCACCGCGCCATCTTCGACCAGCCGCGAGATGATCGGCAGCGACGGCGCGTCCCGCATATCGTCGGTTTCCGGCTTGAAGGTCAGCCCGAGCACCGCGATCGTCTTGCCACGTACCGACCCGCCGCAGGCGGCGATCACGCGCATGGCCATGCCGGACTTGCGGGCGTCGTTCACGCCTACCACCGCTTCGATCAGGCGTGACGGCGCGCCGTGATCCTGGGCAATCCGCATCAGCGCCAGCGTGTCCTTGGGAAAGCAGGAGCCGCCGAAACCCGGCCCGGCGTGCAGGAACTTGCGTCCGATCCGCCCGTCCAGCCCGATGCCTCGGGCCACGTCATGCACGTCGGCGCCGACCTTTTCGCACAGATCGGCCATCTCGTTGATGAAGGTCACCTTCATCGCCAGGAACCCGTTGGCGGCGTACTTGGTGAGCTCGGCGGTCTCGATCCCGGTGAACACGATCGGTGCCTCGATGAGGTAGAGCGGGCGATAGAGCCGGCGAAGCACCTCGCGCGCACGCTCGCTGTCGGTGCCGATCACCACCCGGTCCGGACGCATGAAGTCGCCGATGGCGCTGCCTTCGCGCAGGAACTCCGGGTTGGAGGCAACGTCGAACTCCAGATCGGGACGCGCATGGCGGATAATCTCGGAGATACGGCGACCGGTCCCCACCGGGACCGTCGATTTGGTCACGATCACCGCATAGCCATTGAGGGAGCGAGCAACCTGTTCGGCCGCGGCATAGACATAAGACAGGTCAGCGTGCCCATCGCCCCGCCGCGTCGGGGTGCCGACGGCGATGAACACCGCCTCGACACCGTCCAGGGCCGCAGCCAGGCCGCCGCCAAAGCTGAGCCGGCCGGCTTTGGTGTTTTCGCTTACCAGGCGATCCAGCCCCGGTTCATAGATCGGCATCCGTCCGGCCTGCAGGGCGGACAGCCGTTTGGGGTCGCTTTCCACCAGGGCCACATCCGACCCGAATTCGGCGAAGCAGGCCCCGGATACGAGTCCCACGTAGCCGCCGCCAATCATCGCAATGCGCACACGAGAATCCTTTTTTCCCGATAAAATCCATTCAGCATATTGCCTGGGCTCTTGCCACTGATTGCGTCAGCGGCGCGAGCGTTGACCTGTCTCGTCCAGGTCCGCCTGCTCCCGCCGGGCCAGGGTGGCCTGCTGCGAGGCCTGCTTCTCGGCCAGCATCTGCTCGGCGGCCTTGACGGCCGCGCGGGCCGCCTGCAGCACGGCGCGCACGCGGGTGGTTTCGATCTCGGCGTTCTCCTGCAAGGTCTGAGCCGCACGCAAATCGTTCCGCGCCCGCTTGAGCCAGATCCCGAACGCCTCTACCACCGCGTCGTCGGCCGTCAGGCTGGTGGCGGCGTCAGCTTCGCGAACGATGGCAGCTTCAACGGCAGAGGCAGCATGCTGGGCTTCGGCTTCGCGCCGCAAACACTCGGCAAACTCGCGGCTTGCCTCATCCAGGCCCATGCGACGCAGGCGCACAACGGCCGGCAGCGGATCACGGCTCATGCAGTTCCCTCCAGTGCCGCCTGCAGCCTGGCGAAACTCGCCGGCAAAGGCGCCAGCTCGGCGCGGTCCTGGCGCAGGGCGGCTTCGATGCGGGGCGCCAAGGTGACCGCTTCGTCAACTGAAGGATCTGCGCCAGGCCGATATGCCCCCAGCCGGACCAGGTCCGCCATATCGGCGTAAAGCGCGAGGATCGCCCGTGCCCGTGCGACGAGTGCCGTCTCCTCCGGCGTGCAACAGCCGGTGGCGGTACGCGACAATGAGCGCAGCACGTCAATCGCCGGATATCGGCCTGCTTCGGCGATGCGCCGGTCGAGGATGACGTGACCGTCGAGGATGCCCCGGACGGCGTCGGCAACGGGCTCGTTATGGTCGTCGCCTTCCACCAGGCACGGTGAACAGGCCGGTGATGTAACCGGGACCGCCCGGATTGCCGTCTACACCCGGCCCGGCACGCTCGAGCAATCGCGGCAGTTCGGCGAACACCGATGGCGGGTAGCCGCGGGTCGCCGGCGGCTCTCCGGCGGTGAGGCCGATCTCGCGCAGGGCGAGGCAGAATCGGGTGACGCTGTCCATCAGCAGGAGCACCGACAAGCCCTGGTCGCGGAAATGCTCGGCCACCGTGACGGCGGCATATGCGGCTTCGCGGCGCATCAGCGGCGGTTCGTCGGAGGTGGCGACCACCACGACCGAACGTTCGAGGCCGCCCGCAAGCTCGTCCTCGATGAACTCGCGCACCTCACGCCCGCGTTCGCCGACCAGGGCGAGAACCGCGACATCGCAAGCCGCCCCCCGTGCCAGCATGCCAAGGAGCGTCGATTTGCCGATGCCGGAGCCCGGCGAACAGCCCGAGCCGCTGGCCCAACCGGCTGGGCGCGAAGCAGTTGAGGGCACGCACGCCGAAATCGATGCGTGGCCCGAGGCGGGCGCGGCTGGCGGCCGGCGGCGGGGCTGCGCGGATTTTTTGCGGCCGAGTGCCCAGGCTCAACGCACCGTGGCCATCCAAAGGGCGTCCGAGGGGGTCGATCACGCGGCCCAGCCAAGCGTGTGATGGTGCGAGCCTGGCACCCCCACCGATCGTAAATCCACGAACCTCCGCGATTGCGACGGTGCCCGGTCCCAAGCCTTCAAGGGCACCGAATGGCATCGCCTGGGCGAGCCCGCCGCGCATGCCCACGATCTCGGCGGGGACGGTAGCGCCGTCCCGGGCCTGCAATGCAAGACGGTCTCCTATAGAGAGGAACTCCGTCAGCCCGGCCACTTCGATTCCGATCCCGGAGACGCTGACAACGCGTCCTTCAAGGCGGAAGGGTGCAAGCTGGCGAATCGTTGCCGAAGCCGCCTTCAGTTGCTCGGCGAATTCCTGTTGCCTCATTATCAGAGACTAGGTTCTGTTTGCGTGCATAAAGTCCATTATATGATGTTTCACTTCGCTGTGAGAGACGATTACGCCGATTAATACACGTATTTGGTGAAAAAACTATGGCGCGATACACGCGATAGTGGTAAAAATCCCGACAGACGATCTACCGAGGTGTAAAATGCGCGTCCTGCTGGTAGAGAATGATCTCGCCGCCGCGCGGGGTATCTCGATCATCCTTCAAAACGGCAACGCGGTGGTCGATCACGCCGATACCGGTGAGGAGGCGCTCGAACTCGCCCGCCACTATGATTACGATATCATGGTGCTCGACCTCGACGCTACCGGACATGGAGGGGCATGAGGTGGTGCGCCGAATGCGACTGGCGCGCAATCATACGCCGGTGCTGGTGTTGACGGGGACGGCGCGTCCGGAAGTCAGGGTCAAGGCGCTAAGCCTCGGTGCGGACGACGTGATGGCGAAGCCGTTCGACCGGTCGGAGCTGATCGCCCGGGTGCAGGCTGTGGTACGGCGGAGCAAGGGGTTCAGCCAGCCTCGGTTGCGGATCGGCTCGATGGAGCTGAACCTCGACAGCCGGGAAGTCACTGTGAGCGGACAGCAGGTTCATCTGACCGGCAAGGAATATGCGATCCTGGAGCTGCTGGTCCTGCGAAAGGGCATGGTGCTGACCAAGGAAGCGTTCCTGAACCATCTATACGGCGGCATGGATGAACCCGAGATGAAAATCATCGATGTTTTCGTCTGCAAGCTTCGCAAGAAACTGGCGATGGCCGGGGCCGACAACCTGATCGGCACGGTTTGGGGGCGCGGCTACATGATCCGCGAACCGGCGGTCGATCTCGACCCGCTGCCAACCGAGATACCCGCGACGCGTGAACCGGCGGCGCTCTCGGCGGCCTGACGCAGCGAATGAATGGATGGCGCCCGGGGCTATACCGGGCGCCGGGATCGGTCACACCGTGAACTGCTCGGCGATAATTCGTTCCGAAAGACCCTGATCGGGATCGAACAGCACCGTCACACTGACGGAACGGTCCTCGCAAACCGCGACCGACACCACATCGCGCACTTCCGTCGAATCGGCCACCGCCGCGACAGGGCGCTTGTCCGGCTCCAGCGCTTCGAACAGCACATCGGCGGTGCTTGGCAGCAGGGCGCCGCGCCATCGACGCGGCCGGAACGCGCTGATCGGGGTCAGAGGCAGCAGGTTGGCCGATAGCGGCACGATCGGTCCGTGCGCGGAGAGGTTGTAGGCGGTCGATCCGGCCGGCGTGGAGATCAGAATCCCGTCGCAGCTCAGCTCGGGCAGCCGGACACGGCCATCGATGGTGATGCGGATCTTGGCGGCCTGTGCCAGTTGCCGCAGCAGGCTGACCTCATTGAAGGCCAGGGCCTCTTCGATTGCGCCGCTGGCAGTGACGGCGTGCATGCGCAACGGATGCAGCACCGCCGCCTGAGCCTGGGTCAGGCGCTCGAGCAATCCGTCCTCACGGAAGGGGTTCATCAGGAACCCGACCGAGCCGCAATTCATCCCATAGACCGGGGTCATACCGCCGAGCACCCGGTGCAGCGTCTGCAGCATGAACCCGTCACCCCCCAAGGGGACGATGACATCGGCGGCCTCGAAAGCGCACTGGCCGTAGCGCGACCGAAGCCGCTGCTCGGCCTCCTGTGCCAGGGTGGTCGGCGCCGCGGTGAACGCGATCCGGCCGGCTTTCACCTCGCCGAGTGCCGGCGCCGCGCCGGCTTCCGGCAGCAGCCCGCCACACGGCCGGGGAGCGTTCACATGAGCTTCCGATGGTCCAGGACCGGCATGTCGCGCCGGACGCGTTCGGTCACGGCAACGTCGATCCGAGCGGTGGCCCATCCGGTGCCGTCCGACACCTTGGCGACGACATGGCCCCAGGGGTCGCAGATCAGCGAATGACCGTAGGTGAAACGGGGCTCGTTGCGGGCGCCGTCCAGGTGCTTGCCCCAGGTTGCGGCGGCCGCCATCCAGCACTGGGTCTCGATGGCGCGGGCGCGGATCAGCGTCTCCCAGTGGTCTTTGCCGGTCTGCAGCGTGAAGGCCGAAGGCAGGAACACCACCTCGGCCCCGGCGCGACGCAGCGCCAGGAACAATTCGGGGAAGCGCACGTCATAACAGATCGCCAGACCCAGCCTGACGCCGTCCGCCTCGCAGGTGACCACCTCGTCGCCCGAACCGTAGGTGCTGCTTTCGCGATAACCGGTGCCGTCGGGGGTGACGATGTCGAACAGGTGGATCTTGCGGTAGCGGGCCATCTCGATGCCGTCGGGGCTGAATACGACGGTGGTGTTGAACAGCTTGTCGCCGGCCTTTTCGGCCATGGAGCCGCCATGCACATGGATCCGCTGGGCTCGGGCGGTCTGACGCAGGAACTCGTAGGCCGGGCCGCCGGACTGGTTGGAGCCAGGCGGCGGCAGTTCCTCCGCCTGTTCGAATTTCCCGTCGCGGGTGCCACCCAGGCAGGTCCACATTTCCGGCAGGCTGATCAGGTCAGGATGATCCGACTCGGTCGTCTGATCGATCAGTCGCCGCGCCTGGTCGATGTTCGCCCACTTGTCGGCGCCGGGATTCATCTGCACGACGGAAAGACGCATGGCGGTGCTCCGGTTCGGGAATGAAGACCCAGAAAGGTTTGTGCGTCAGTTCGGTCACCGAGGCCAGTCGAGGCGCGGTTCTGTGCGGCTTTCGCGCCGCGGCGGGTCGGTCCGCCGGCCGTTACGTGGAACGCTGCCGGGGGGCGGCGCTTCGCGTGGCTCCTCGGGCTCGAGCTGATGGGTCGCAGGGGGAATGGGAGGGCGGCTGATCACCGGCACCCGACGCGTCGGCTGTACCGGTTCGGGCGCCGTGTAGAGTTCATCGAATTCAACCGCGTGCCCCGTCTCCGGCAGGCGCAGGACGACGGTCCTTATCTCCGCCTGTATTTCGTCCAGCCGTGCCTCCAGCCCTTCCATGCGGGATTTCAGGCCGATAACGCTGAATGGAACCAGCAGAAAGGCAAGGATCCACAACAGGGCCGGCACCACCAGGACCAGGGGTATCCACCAGGGCAGCCAGGCGGGAAGATCGTAGGGCAGGTTCATTGGTCCAGCCTACACCGCGGTCCGACGCCAATCCATTGAGCTGAGTCCTGATGGTATTCCCGCCGTCAGGGACGGATGCGACGGAGCAGGAGCCGCACGGAGCCAGGGTTCGCCGGATGGGGATGCGCCGCCGCCAGCACCAGCGGCCTTATGTCGGGCCGGTTCAGCCATAGCGGAAATTCCCGGCGGATCACGCCTGGCTCGCCGTAACCGCGCCCGGTGACCACCTCCACGCAACGCAGCCGGTCGGCATGGGCGGCCCGCAGGAATCCGGTCAACGCGTGAAATGCGCGCTCGGCGGTGTGACCGTGCAGGTCCAGTGTCCGTGCCACCGGCAACTTGCCGGTGCGGAAGCGCTGCCAGGTGGCGGCATCGACGCCCGGCGGAGATGTTCCGATATCGACCGCCGGCAGCATGTGACGCCGGGCTGGCGGGGGTCGGAACACGGATTGCGGGGGCGCTGGGTGCTCGGGCGTTGCCGGTGCATTTTCCGGCTGCACACGGCCGGCCAAAGGCCGAATCGAGCGCACATAGCCGGCCCAGTCGTCGCGATCCGCATCGCTCAATCCGCGCCGCATGCTCAGCCCCGCTCCGGCGCCCGGCACAGCAGCGCCGCCGCGACGGCGGCCAGCGTGGCCAGCACCGCGTCGGCCACCGCGTAGCCGCCAAGCATGGAGATTGCCACACCGAACGCCGAGGGGAATACGGTTACTCCGGCAAACATTACCGCTGTGCCAAGTCCCGTGGCCTCGGTCCGCCTTGTCCCGCCCAGCCGCGCATATTCGGCGTAGGCGAGCCCGGTATAACCGCCGGCGGTGACGCCGCCGAGCACCGCCACGCCGAGAATGCCGATCCACGGCCAGGACGGGCCGAGCCAGCCGGACGCCAGCACCGCGACCGTCATGCCGAATCCCAGCAGCGCCAGCATCCGGGTCGGCGACAGAGAACCGATCCGCCACCCAACCCCAGACCGGCCGGCTGACGGCGCCGGCAACCTGATAGGCGGCGAGGGCCATGCCCGCCTGTATCAAATCGAGCCGCACGACCGCGGTGAGCTGGACCGTCATGAACGCAATGAAGCAGAGCTGTACGCCGGAGAACACGAAACTGGCGAGTGACAGCGGCTGCAGGCGTCGATCATCGCGCAGCAGGCGCCAGGGCTGCAGCAGCGTCCCGCTCCATAACCGGCGGCCGGGTGATCGATCGGCGTCCCACGTGCGGCGCGGCAGCTCCATCAGCACCAACAGCACCACGGTGGGCAGGATTTCGGCCAGCATGGCGGCGCGCCAGCCGGCGGCGACCACGATCGGCGGCACGATAAGCGCGCCCAGAACGCCGCCCAGCGGCACGCCGATCTGGCGGAGCGACATCACCAGGTTGAATACCGGGGGCGGGGTCTGCGGCACCAGAAGATGCGTGCTGGCCGGAGCGATGGCGCCGTATGCCAGACCCAGCACGACGGCGCCCAAGGCCAGTGTCGCCGAGGCTGCCGCCGGCGGCAGCGGCCAGCATTCCGAGCACCGCCAGCAGCACCACCTGGCTGACGCGCACCGCGCCATACCGATGCACAAAGCCAGGCGATATCAGCGCCGAGGCAATGCCGACAGTATAGACAATGGAAACGAACACGCCACTCAAAGCGCCTGGCACGCCGAGTTCGTGGGCGATTTCGGGCGCCGCCGCCGGCACCGAGAACAGTGCCATGGTGGCCAGCGTCTGTACCGCCAGTGTCGCCGCCAATGGCCCTAGCGGCATGACGCGGAAGCTGGACCAAACGCCGCGGGCAACCTGGGCATTCGCGCTCATGGCGTCGGGACAGCCTTGATCCTGATCGTCACCCGCTTACGCCCGCACCATCAGTATTTGTATATGACAGTTTGCAGCGGGGCGAAAAAGACCATGGCTTCGTATCCTGAGAGGCGACAGCGATGACAGAGTCGGACGAGGTGCCGACCGCCCTGCAGGATTGGATGCGGGTGCACGTACCCGGTTTCGGCGGCGCGCCGCGGATGCGTGCCTTCGAGGGCGGCCAGTCCAACCCGACCTATCGTCTCTCGGCCGGATCGGGGGAGTATGTGCTGCGCCGCCGCCCGATGGGGAAGCTGTTGCCGAGCGCGCACGCGGTCGATCGGGAATACCGCGTCATTCGCGCCCTGGCGGGCACCGGGGTGCCGGTCCCGGGCGTCTACGGTTACTGCGGCGACGACAGCGTGATCGGCAGCACATTTTATGTGATGGACTATGTGCCGGGCCGCATCTTCTTCGATCCGCGGTTGCCGGATCAGCAGCCCGACGAGCGCCGGGCGATGTTCGCGTCGATGAACGACGTGATCGCCGCGCTGCACAGCGTCGATTGGCGTGCCGCCGGGCTGGAGGGGTTCGGCCGGCCCGGCGGGTTCCTGGCCCGGCAGATTGCCCGTTGGACCAGCCAGGACCCGGGCGTCGGAGATGCAGCCGATCGAAGCGATGGATCGGCTGATTGCGTGGCTGCCGGCACATCTGCCGGCGGCGGACGAGGTGTCGCTGGTGCACGGCGATTACCGCATGGACAATCTGGTCTTCCATCCGAGCGAGCCGCGCGTGATGGCGGTGCTCGACTGGGAGCTGGCGACGATCGGCGATCCGCTGGCGGATTTCGGTTGTCACGTGAGCGCCTGGCGGATTGCGCCCGAGCTGTTCCGCGGACTGGCCGGCAGCGATCTTCGCCGGCTCGGGATACCGGGCGAGGCGGAGTATGTGGCGGATTACTGCCGCAAGACGGGGCGCGCTGCGATTCCCGACTGGGAATACTACCTGGTGTTCGGGATGTTCCGGCTGGCGGCAATTCTGCAAGGCGTTCGCAAGCGCGCCGTGGAGGGTACAGCGGCGAGTCAGCAGGCGATCGATATCGGCAACCGCGCGCCGCGCGTGGCGGCCGAGGCGTTGCGGTTGGCGGAGAGGATTGGGCGAGCACATTGAATCCGGCACTACCTGATCCTTAAGGAAGCGCCTCCATTTTTTTGGTTTCCGGCGCCGGATACATTATTTTCTGTTGACATCAATCATCAGCGGGCCTTAATGTTTAATTGCGCAATTATCGGAAGTCGCGGCTTCAACGCAAGTTTATCGGCCGCGCTTGCAGTGGCGCGTTCGCAAATGAGGGACCGCTATGCCGCGGATATTTCAAGCAGGAAGCTGCGCCTTTGGGCTTCTTTTGCTCACCGTCACAGGCCTGGGGTCCGCAGACGCGGCGCAACTTATAGGAAACATCGCCGGCGGCCCACCAGTGCTCAGTCCGGACGGCATGTACAAGGTTAGTCTCGACCCAGCCTCGGTCACTGCGGATGGATTTCCGGCACCCAATGAACTTACGCTCGCGCAACACGAATATGGCAATTTCTACAACATTAACGCCACCCTTATGCAGGCCCCCGGGACGTTCAACGTGCTTCAGTATCAGCCTTTCGCCTTGAACGCAGGCGGGGGTGCCGATCTCACTGTGCTCTACGATGACGGCGTAGCCGCTGCCAGGACCGACTACAACTGGGTCCAGTTCGCTCATACGATGAACTGGGGGAGCGCTGGCACTGGCGCGAGCGTGGATTCACTCGTGGCTGGCTCTCCTTTTTACGGTCCGCTCAGTCCCAAGCACTTGCCGGATGCGATGACGGGCAACATCAAACTGAAGGTTAAATCACCTGCAATCTGGAATGACTCTGCGAAATACCCATCGCAGCACGTCCAGAATCCGGCCGGTGGTCCCAACAACCCGGCCGGCGATCTGTTCCTGGTCGACGAGCCCTATTGTACCTACTCATGCGTCAAAGATGAAACAGCCTCGTCGATCAAGCTTGATGCGTTCATTGTCACCTTCACGGCGCCAACCTTCGACAAACACGGCAAGGTGACCCAGAAAGGCACGGTCGATATTGAGGACGGATTCGATTATGGGGTGAAGATCGAGAAAGTGCCGCAGGTCAAGCCGGCTGACACGTCGGTGGCGCCGGGGAAGGCCGAAAGCAACAAAGCGTCGCTCGACTACGACTCCTCACTGCATGACCTTATCTTTTCACATGAGACGATGACCACAACCGGATTTATTGGTGATCCGATCATCGGAGCCACCATTGACATCCCGACGCTCACGCGCACCGGCATATCGCAAGGCAGGATCGTATTTGAATCAGATGGATCCACCCCATTCACCATCGGCGCCTACCTCAGCGCACAACTGCCGGTTGCCTACTACGTGCGGTCCGAAAATCTGTTCTATGGTGAACTGACCGATTTCAGTTTTTCCGATCAAGGGTCATCCTGGATTTCTGAACTTGAAGGCCTGTTCGATCCAGCAGGGATGAGTTTCGATCCAGACCTTGCCCTGTGGGTCACAATTAGCCCAGACCAGAATCTGTTCGACGTCACCGATGGATTCCTGCTTGACGGGCTCACCGGTGATGACAAGCAGATCTTCGCTGCCGATGCCATTCCATTTGCCGCCGCGGTTCCAGAACCCAATTCGATCTCGCCGATGGTTCTTGGATTTCTGGTGCTGTTGCTGGCACGCCATTTTCAGCGTTTCGCGGCCGGCGAAAATAGCCGGTCCGAGGATACCACCTACTCTTCCTGCAAATCATCGAGCAGCGTCGGGATGAATTCAGCCACGGTTGGATGGATGTGCATGGCGTGTTGCAGCAGCGGATAGCGTGCTTTCGCATACATCGCGTCCAGCACGCAGTGCACCACTTCGTCGCAGCCGGTGCCCAGGAACGCGGCTCCCAATATCTCCTGTGTGTCACGATCGACCACGATCTTCATCAGACCCTGCGTCTCGCTTTTTTCGTAGGCGCGCGAGACGTTTTCCATGGCGATCCGGCCCACGAGCAGCGGGCGGCCGGCGGCGCGGGCCTCGGTTTCGGTCATGCCGGCGCGTCCCAGCGGCGGGTCCGTGTAGAGCGCGTAAGCGGTGATGCGGTCGCGCACGCTGCGCGCCGCCCCGTCCAGCAGGTCCGCCGCGACGATGTCGGCTTCGGTGTAGCTGGTATGGGTGAAGGCGCCGCGGCCGTTGCAGTCGCCAAGAGCCCAGACGCCCGGGACGTTCGTGCGCAGCATTTCGTCGGTGACGATGTAGCCGCGCTGGTCGACGGCGATGCCCGCGTGATCCAACCCGAGGCCGTCGGTGTTCGGCCGCCGCCCGGTGGCCACCAGCAGATGCGATCCCGTCGCGGCGCCGGCGGCGGACCTGATCGCGACGCCCCCGCCAACCGTTTCGACCTCACACCTGGCGGCGCCCAGTCGCACGTGGATGCCCTCGGCCTCCAGGATGGATTTCAACGCGTCTGAAATCTCCTGATCCTCGCGGCCGATCAAGCGTGACCCTGCCTCAAACAGCGTGACCTCGGCGCCAAAGCGGCGGAAGATCTGGGCGAACTCCAGGCCGACATAGCTCCCGCCGAGCACCAGCAGGTGCGACGGCACCGCCTCGATATCCATGACAGTGTCGCTGGTAAGGCCATGCACCTGGGCGAGGCCGGGGATATCGGGAATGGTTGGCCGGCCGCCGACGTTGATGAACAACTGCGGCGCCTGCAATCGTTGGTTGTTCACCTCGATCTCGTGCGGGCCGACGAAGCGCGCCTGCCCCTGGATCACGGTGATGCGATCTGCCGTTCGCAAGGAGCGCTCCACGGCTGTCCGGCTGGCACCGGCAATGGCATCCTTCCGGGCGCGGATCCGCTGCCAGTCGATGCCGATCGGACCATCGATGGTGACGCCGAACTCGGCGGCCCGGCGCGCCATGTGGGCGGCATAGGCACTGGCCACCATCGCCTTGGTCGGGGTGCAGCCGGTGTTCACGCAGGTGCCGCCGAAACGGCCGCGTTCGATGATCGCCACCTGTTTGCCGGCGGCGGCGAAGCGCCGGGCGAGCGGCGGACCGGCCTGACCAGTCCCGATCACGATCGCGTCGTAGCTGGTCATGCTGCCGTCTCCGCTTTGATGGTCGGTGGGCGTAGCACGAGTTGTTGCGTTGCGCCCGGGGTTGGTTGCAAGCTGGCAATTCTCGGGAAGAAACAAAAAAGGAGACGTCCCATGCTACGCAAGTTTATGGACACCGAGGACCAGGGTAATCAGATCGGTCCGTTCCTGCTCTCCGTTGTCGTTTCGGTGGTTGTGGCCGTCATAGGTATCCTATTAATGCTTTGATCGCTGGCGCCGCGAGCGGTTGCTCCCGCGTGTGGTAACGTGTCGCAACTGTCGATCATGATCGGAACACGCGAAACGCGGCTCGAAAATGATTGCGCGACACCGGTCGTGGCTGATAAAAAAGGCGCTCTTGTTCATGAAGTTGCCATCTGACTGCCACCATGATCGGGTTTTCCTAAGTGATGGCTCGACCAAAGGAGGCACGGACGATGACGGAGACCGAGTACGCCAGCAAACTCGACGAACTCGATCGTCTGTTGAACGACCCGGACGTGCCCATGGAACCGGAGAAGGTGTGGTGCCTGCTGGCCGAGATCGCTCAGCGCGATCTGGCCGCCGGCTCGAATATGACTATCTCGCCCTAGACAGGCAAGAAAGAGCCCGTTCGCACTCGCAATGGAGACGTCGGTAACTGGGACCCCGGAGCATATGGCCTCCGTTTGAATCCATTATTGTCGCAGCGGCTCACTACCATCTCGCATATCCCAGCCACTCGGCCGCTTTGCCGGCGAGTGCGAGTTCCTGCCAATTCAGGGATCGGCCCCTAGGCCCGCGATATGTATCCACGAGGTTGGTTGCCGGATCACTGAACGGCGTCGGGTTCCGGCGTTCGTCGAGCAGAGATGTTTCGATATCGGACCAGTCGGCCAACCCGAGAAAACGCCCTACCAAGGCGCTGGTCGCCTCCGGCGCTGCGACCAGATCGTGATAGGCGAGTGTCAGATGACGATCGCCGTCCGTTTCAGCGAAGAATTCCACGATCTCGCTCACATATTGGCGCCATACCTGAACGCCGTCATCGACGGATGGCGTCCAGCCCTTGTTCACCAGCGAATGCGCCACCTGGAGCGGATCGCGGTGGATATGGATGAACTTGGCACGCGGCAACGATGTACGGATCAGTCGCAGGCACGAGCCTGATTGCGGCAACCGTGGCTGCGAGCCCGTTCGCCCCGAGAGCACGCTGGGATCGCCATAGGGGGGATGCTTGTCGCCCCAGATGGGCGCGTCGATCCCGAGCGACTCCCGGTAGAATCGTTCGACCATGCTGCCGGCGTGGCTGCACAGGAAATCGACGAACAGATGACGAAATTCACGACCGATCAGGTCCGGCCGCTTGCTGCGGACTTCGACCAGGTCCTTGAGCAGAACGAAGATGCGGCTTTCGTTGGTAAGCTGGATAAGCGGATGTTGGTTCAGGATGTGACACAGGAACGTGGTGCCGGACCGAGGCGCACCGATGATGAACAGCGGTTGAGATTCCACTCCTGCGGACCCTTGCCGTTTTCATGATCCGTTTATGGGTAGTGGGGTCATATAATACCATGCCGTGATCGGCTACGGAGTGTAACGCCAGGTTACGAAGCCGCGATTGCGACCGGTCACTGACCGAATTCCCAGGCTGTTCGCCAACATGTCTCAATCGAATCCGTAACCGAATTCTTCACCCGCCGCGCCGACATGCACGCGCGTCACTTCCTTGCCCTCCAGCATGCGTTCGAGGAACGCGCCGCTGATGGCCGGCAGCATCGTATTGGTCAGGATCGCGTCGATCATCCGCCCGCCGCTCTCCGGCTCGGTGCAGCGGCTGGCGATCAGCTTCACCACGTCGTCGTCATAGGTGAACGGTACCTTGTGCTGCTCGCTGATCCGCCGCGCGATGCGGCCGAGCTGCAGGCGAATGATATCGCTCATTACCGCGTCGCTCAGCGGGTAATACGGGATCACAATCAGCCGTCCGAGCAGCGCCGGCGGGAACACTTTCAGCAGCGGCTCGCGCAGCGCCTTCGCCACTTCCTCGGGCTCCGGCATCAGCTCCGGGTCGCGGCACATCGACATGATCAGATCGGTGCCGACATTCGAGGTCAGCAGGATCAGCGTGTTCTTGAAATCGATCAGCCGTCCTTCGCCATCCTCCATCACGCCCTTGTCGAACACCTGGAAGAAGATTTCGTGCACATCGGAATGCGCCTTTTCCACCTCGTCCAGCAGCACCACCGAATAGGGCTTGCGGCGCACCGCTTCGGTCAGCACGCCGCCCTCGCCGTAGCCCACATATCCGGGCGGCGCGCCCTTCAAGGTGGAGACGGTGTGCGCCTCCTGGAATTCGCTCATGTTGATGGTGATCAGGTTCTGCTCGCCGCCATAGAGCGACTCGGCCAGCGCCAGCGCGGTTTCGGTCTTGCCGACGCCGGACGGGCCGCACAGCATGAACACGCCGATCGGCTTGGACGGATTGTCCAGGCCGGCGCGCGAGGTCTGCACGCGGCGCGCGATCATGTCCAGCGCATGGTCCTGGCCGATCACACGCTGGCCCAGCGTTTCGGCCAGCTTCAGCACCGCCTGCGACCTCGTTCTTCACCATGCGGCCGACCGGAATGCCGGTCCAGTCGCCGACCACCGCGGCCACCGCCTGCTCATCGACGCTGGGCAGGATCAGCGGCGTCTCGCCCTGGTGCGCGGCCAGTTCCGCCTGCAACGTCGCGCAGCTCGCGCCAGCATCGCGCCGCGATCCGGCCAGCGGCGTGGCCTCGCGTCGTGCATCCGCCGCGGCGCCATCGCGCAGCCGGGCGCGCAACGCCAGCACCTTATCGACCAGTGCCTTCTCGGCGTCCCAGCGCTCTTCCAGGCCGGCGAGGCGCTTGCCGTCTCGCGTTTCCAGAGCCGCTCGCGCGGAGGCTTCGCGCGCCGCGGCGTCGATGCCGATGCGCTGTTTCGCGCGCGATGATCTCCAGCTCGGTCTCCAGCGCCTGGATGCGCCGCCGGCAATCGTCCACCGCCGGCGGCACCGCGTGCTGGCTGACCGCGACGCGCGCCGCGGCCGTATCCAGCAGGCTGACGGACTTGTCCGGCAACTGGCGCGCCGGGATGTAGCGGTGCGACAGCCGCACCGCCGCCTCGATCGCCTCATCCAGGATCGGCGACGCGATGGTGCTTTTCCAGCGGCGAGGCGATCCCGCGCATCATCAGGATCGCCTTCTCCTCGTCGGGCTCGTCCACCTGCACCACCTGGAAGCGGCGGGTCAGCGCCGGGTCCTTCTCGAAATATTTCTTGTATTCGGCCCAGGTGGTGGCCGCGATCGTGCGCAGCGTGCCGCGCGCCAGCGCCGGCTTCAGCAGGTTCGCCGCATCGCCGGTACCGGCCGCGCCGCCGGCGCCGATCAGCGTGTGCGCCTCGTCGATGAACAGGATGATCGGCTTGGGCGAAGCCTGCACTTCCTCGATCACCTGGCGCAGCCGCTGCTCGAACTCGCCCTTCATGCTGGCGCCGGCTTGCAGCAGCCCGACATCCAGCGTGCGCAGGCTGACATCCTTCAGCATCGGCGGCACGTCGCCCTGCGCGATGCGCAGGGCGAAGCCCTCCACCACCGCGGTCTTGCCGACCCCGGCCTCTCCCGTCAGGATCGGGTTGTTCTGTCGCCGGCGCATCAGCACATCGACGACCTGGCGGATTTCCGGAGTCGCGGCCGACGATCGGATCGATCTCGCCGTTGCGCGCCCGCTCGGTCAGATCGACCGAGAATTGCTTCAGTGCCTCCTGCTTGCCCATCGCCGCCGGCGCCATCGCCGCCGATCGCCTCGCCGGGGGCGCCGACCCGGGATCCGTCGGCCGCCGCCAGCGCCGCTTCCGGGGAGCCGCCGAGAATCTTGTCGAAATCGTCGGCCGAGCGCTTCCGCCTTGATCCGCTCGAACTGGCGGCTGATCGCGTACAGCGCGTTGCGCAGCGTCGGTGGTCCTGAGCAGCGCCGAACAGCAGATGCCCGGTGCGCACCTGGGACTCGCCGAACATCAGCGTGCCGAACACCCAGCCGCGCTCGACCGCTTCCTCGACCTGCGGCGACAGGTCGGAGATCGAGGTCGCGCCGCGCGGCAGCCGGTCCAGCGCGGCGGTGATGTCGGCCGCCAGCTTCGATGGGTCCAGCTCGAAATGGCGGACGATCCGATGCAGGTCGGAATCCTGCGTCTGCAATATCTGGTGCAACCAGTGCACCAGCTCCACATACGGGTTGCCGCGCAGCTTGCAGAACACCGTGGCACCCTCGATCGCCTTGTAGGCGAGCGGGTTGAGCTTGCCGAACAGAGCGGCGCGGCTGATTTCCGTCATGGAATGGTCTCCTCGGCAACCGTGGGGAGCGTGGCGTCGATCGAGCGTGCCATGCTGTCGGCGCTCGCATCCAGGAACAAATCCGCTGCATCAACGGTCTTGCGCCGCGGCATCAGCCAGGTGGTCCAGCCCAGTCGGCCTTGCTGGCCGAGGCGGATCGGCGGCACCTCGTCGCGCCGCAGGATCAGGTTCACGTCCCAGACGAGCGTGTCGCCGGCATAGTTGCGCACGATCGGGATCAGCCGATGAAAGCTGGTTCCACCCGGCAGCAGGCGCAGATAGTCGGCCAGCGACAGCGGCCCGAACACGATGCGGAACTTGTGCTGGCGGCTCCAGACACGTGCGCCCAGCAGCGCGGTGCCGCCCAGCGTCGCCGTCTCGGCCCGATCGGCGAGGCGGGTCCGGTCGCTTCGCTGCAAGCTCAACCAGGCGCCGATGAAACATTCGATGCGCACCGGCATCTTGAAGAATTCCGACAGGATGGATGCCAAGCCCTTCGGCATGCCGCGTCTGGCAGGCAGAGATGGCCGGCGAAATGCAGCTTCGTCAGGTCCGGCATCGCGTCGCGATTGCGCAGACTCGTCCATTCCCAGCCCGATCAGCGCGCCGAGTGTACAGGGCGAACCGATCGTCCTCCGGCCGGTCGAAACTGACGGTCGGGCGCGAGTTCGCCCAGGCGCGATAGAACAGCGACAGCGCGCGGTGATGGAAAATGTCGGCGAAGCGCTGCAAGCTCGGGTCCCGGTGGTTGCGTCGACCGGTCGCGGGCATATTCCGTCAGGTGCAGCGGCAGCGGTCCGTCCGGGCCGAACAGGCCGAAGAAATGCACCAGCAGCCGGGCGGCATGATCGGTTCCGCCCGGTTCCCAGCGGGCCAGCGCGGCGGGCGCGAACGTGACCGACGGCTCCTGCCCCAGCCGCACCGGGTCCTGGGCCGGACGCACGCTGCGGCCGAAACGGGGCCGGTCGCGGAGCAGCGCCTCGAGCCGCCGCATCGCCTGGTAGAACCCATACTCCCAGGGCGCTGCTGCCAGCCGTGTCAGCATGCCGTCGTCGCTGGTCGATAGCCCGACGGCAGGCGCCGCTCGGGGCTGCTCGAGCGTCGGGGCAGGCGCGTCCTCGGCGGGATCGCGCTCTCAGAGTACCGGACGCTGACCGATCCGCATCGGCCATCGCATCACCTCGCCCCGCTCGGGGCTTTTCAGCACCGTCTCGGTAAACGCATTGATCGAGACATATTTCGCCAGAAACCGGTCGAGCACGCCAGCCATCACGATGCCGCCGGCGCCACCGAACGGCGCCTCGTCGATGGTGAGCGTGACCTCCAGCCCGCGCCCGGCGGCAACCGGACCGGCACCGGGAATGCGGCGGACGATCGGGTGGCAGGCCACCGAGGTGAGCGCCTCCAACTGGCGGGCCGCCAGCGAGGTGGATGTCGGTACATAAAGCCGCAGCAACTCGCGCAGCGCCGCCGCCCCGTGCAGCGTATCCGTGTCGAGCAGGCTGAGATAATTCAGGCCGAGATGGCTGAGGAAACGCCACGCATACTCGCCGTCGGTGCGGCAGGGGCGGGGAGCGGTCGGACCGACCAGGCAGCGGATCGATGCCACTGGGGCGCTGACCGTAATCGTGAGGTCGGTGTGCTGTTTGCCGAGCGGCATCGACATCGGCAGGTCGCGGTTGGTGCAGAGCAGATCGAGTCCGAGCTGGCGCAACCCGTGGCGAAACGGCGCCGCCTCCGGATCCACCAGCGAAATGAACACCTCATGGCCCAGATAGCTGGATCGCGGTCCACGCTGGCGCGCCCGCGACGAAAGCTGACGCGGTTCGCGGCGCAGCAGGTAATAGGACCGGTGGTCGGGGTTCCGGCTGAGGTCGTTGGCGGCATAGAACGGCAGGAACGGCTGCGGCGCGCCGCCATCCGCGGCATAGCCCTCCACCGCGAGCACGCTGAAAATCTCGAAGTCGAGCGGGCGCATCCGGTCGGGGACGACATGTTGCTCGACTTCCCGTTCGGACAGATTGACGCGGTCGCTGCGGCTTGCGGGAACAGGTTGATCGCCGGGGTGCAGAACAGCGCCAAGTGGTCGGGCCCGAAGCCCGAGGCGAGCGACCGGCTCGCTGCGGTCGAGCAGCAGGATGATCTCCAATTCCTTCCCGGCGCAGCGGCCGACCGCGCGGTCCAGCGCCGCGAAGTTCCACGAACAGGAACCGTTCCGGCATAGCGTAAGTATTCCTGCAGCAGCCGGTAGCCGTCGAACGACTCCGGGGCACGCGGCAGCAGCGCTTCTTCAGGTTCGGCGCCGACCGCCCGCATCGAGCTGGCGCGGCAGCCGTTCCTGCCAGGGCAACGGCCGTTCCGTGGGGCGGACGTAAATCGCCGAGAGATTGGCGAGCAACTGCTCGTACAGGCGCACGCGGGCGCCCTCCGGTCCGGCCAGGAACAGCGGCAGCTTTTCCAGCGCGATCTTGGCGAACGGCGCTTCACCGAGCGCTTTCAGTCGCAACCGGATCGCCGCCTTCACGTTGCGCTGTTCCGGCAGGCCGAGCGCCGCCACCGCCGCCGGCGATCCGATATACTCCGCGTCGGTCAGCTCGATCGGCAGCAGTTGCACCGGGTGCGCCGTGCGGAACTCGCAGTTGGTCTGGTCCTCGGTGCCCAGCAGGCTGTGCAGCTCGGTGTTGCGCGGCAACAGCACGCCTTGCGGCGTGCCGCGGAGCGTCTGCTCCGGGCGGAACTGCACCACCGTCATGGATGGCGTGGGCGCCAGATAGTGCGGATAGACGATCTGCAAAAGCGATTGCGTGAAGGTCGGGAAACTCGGCTTCCAGCTTGAGCTGGACGCGCGCGGCGAGGAGCGCGAATCCCTCCAGCAGCCGCTCCACGTACGGGTCGGCTACATCGAAGCTGCCAAGATTGAGCCGGGCCGCGATCTTGGGGAATTCGCGAGCGAATTCCTGACCGACCTCACGCACGAATGTCAGTTCGGATCTCGTAGAGGCGAAGCAGCCGCGGGTCCATCAGCCGCGCATCCGGATATCGGTCACCACCGCGAGGCGCGTTTCGAGTTCGATCGAGGTCTCCAGGAAAAGCTGCTCCGGAACGGGTTGCGCCCAGAGTTCGCCCTCGATCTCAAACACCAGGGATGGCGTGGCCTCGTCCTCCGCATCACGCCGCAGCCGGACGACCAGGCTTTCGGGTCGGATGCGCGGTTCGAAGGCGCGGATCGCGTCGGCGACGCTGGTTTCCAGTGTCTTGAGACGGTTGGACGAGCTGACGAGGCCAGCCAGACCGGGAATGCCGTAATTGATGGTGGACTTGGCTGCGAGCGGGGTTCCGGCAAGATCTTCGGTCGCGCCCAGGTTGGTCGTGTTGAGCAGCCAGGCCAGATCCCGCAGCACGGCGCGGCGAAGCTGCGTCATGTTGAGCGTTTGCTGATCGAAGTTTTCGCGCTGCTGGTCCGGCGCATTGTCGGTCAGCCGATCCAGCAATGACGGCTGCAGCCGCTCGCGGCTGGCGGGCTCCGCCATCTCAGGTTTCGGTGGCCGGCGGCTCGGCCAGGGCGATTTTCCGCACGTCCATCAAAGCGTGCTCTCCGGCATCGGTGGCGAGCATGCGCTGGCCGAGGCCCAGGAACCAGTCCCCCTGTTCCTGCCATTCGGTGCGACGACGCCAGCAGAATTGCCGGGTCCGACGACGCCTCGGAGCCCGGATAGCGGGTGGGGATG
This sequence comes from uncultured Pseudomonadota bacterium, assembly GCA_963810715.1. Classification (GTDB taxonomy): domain Bacteria; phylum Pseudomonadota; class Alphaproteobacteria; order Acetobacterales; family Acetobacteraceae; genus DATDIC01. The sequence goes on from CAWEOZ010000020.1 coordinate 126,819, forward strand.
AAGCCAAAGGATTCGCCGCCGTTCGTCCAGACGAAATGGGCGGGCATCCAGACCTGGTCGCGCAGATCCGCGGGCGGATCGATATCGAGTGAGCGGAGCCGGTGGAACGGAACCCAGTAATATTTGCCGTCGACCATCGCTTCCAGCATCGGGCCAAGCCGTGGATCGGCGTCGGCGATCCACTCGAAACTGCTATCGTCGAGGCTGCCGGTCGCCGCCGGTGCCTGCTCGAATGCCGTCTCGCGCAGGCCCGCCGCTTCGGCAAGCCGGCCGGCGGCGAACACGCGGTTGGCCTCGATCAGAATGCGACATCCAGGGTTCCGGGTCGCCGAACACGGTGGGCGTGCGCTCGCCGGCGAAGACCTTGTCTCTCAACAGTTCGCAACGGATCGCCGCGCGATAGGCTTGCGCCATAGGCAGCGCCATCGGATCGAGTTCGGCCGCGACGGTGAGCTGCGTCACCGCCCGGTCCCACTCGCCGAACACGCAGAACATCTGAAACAGGAAGGTGCGCAGGCGCGCATCGCGCGGCGCCTTGCGCACCTCCTGCTTCAACTGTTCCAGAGCGCCGCCTGGATCTCCGGCACGCAAGACGTCGCGCGCATCCATTGCGGGTCTGCTTACCTGACCGACAACAACCGTCAGCGCGCAGTGATCGCTTCGAACTGATTGTTGTTGTAGATCTGGTTCCACGAACCCATGGTCTGGCCGCTGGACATCGGCTGCCCGTCCGAACCCTGCTGCACGTACTTCACCTGCAGTGCGCCATACTCGAACTGCACCTCTTCCTTGCAGGCTTCGTCGCCGTCAGAGCCGCTCCAGGAAATCGTCTTCACCGCGACCAGCGCGAAATCGAAGCGCAGGAAGGTGATGCCGCTGGTCATGTCCGTCGAGCCCAGACCCGAGGAGCCGCCGCTGGCGCGCCGAAGGTAAAGGGTGACCTGCTTGAAGTGCTGACCGGCGCAGCACATGGTGAACAGCGTCGGTGACGCACGGTCCGTCTTGCGGGTGATCTGGAACGGGTTGAACGTGACCTTCCCGGCGCCGGCGCCCGAACTCTGGCTGCCGATATTCAGCACCTGCTCGATATCGAAGCTGAAATCGTCGATCTCGAAGATGCTGTCCTGCTTGATATCGGTCGCCGAGCGGTGAATCACCGTTGATTTTTGCTTGCGACTCCCCTTTCAGAAGGCCGCCCTGCGGGTCAGTGAACTGCATATAGGTATCGAACGCCATCTTCGTCTCCGTTGGCTAACTGCGTTGCTGATTGCCCAGCGGAACAGTCCTCGTCACGCGCTGGGCACGCGAGAAACGAGGCGGAGCGACACCGTCAGCCCTTCGAGCTGATAGTGCGGCTTGAGGAAGAACTTGGCGCTGTAATAGCCAGGGTTCTCCTCGTTTTCGTCGACGTACGACGGACGCATCCGAAAGCGGGTGCGACGCCTTGTATTCCTCAGGTGCGTCCGTCGGGCCGACATACTGGATGACCCAGCGGGTGCAGCCAGGCCTGGAGCTGCTCGCGGCTCATGGTGGAGCCGATCTTGTCGCGCACCATGCATTTCAGGTAGTGCGCGAAGCGGCAGCTCGCGAACAGGTAGGGCAGGCGCGCCGACAGGTTGGCATTCGCGGTTGCCGCCGGGTCGTCGTATTCCTGCGGCTTCTGCAGCGATTGCGCGCCGATGAACGCCGCGAAATCCGAGTTCTTCTTGTGGATCAGCGGCATGAAGCCGTTCTTCGCCAGCTCCGCCTCGCGCCGGTCGCTGATCGCGATCTCGGTCGGGCACTTCATGTCCACCCCGCCATCGTCGGTCGGGGAAGGTGAAGGCCGGCAGCCCTTCCACCGCGCCGCCGCTTTCGATGCCGCGGATGCGGGTGCACCAGCCGTACAGCTTGAACGCCCGCGTGATGTTGGTGCCCATCGCGTAGGCGGCGTTGGCCCAGCAGAACTTGCTGCTGTCGGCGCCTTCCGATGTCTTCCTCGAAATGGAACTCCTCGACCGGTTCGGTCTTCTCGCCATACGGCAGCCGCGCCAGGAAGCGCGGCATGCAAAGCCCGATATAGCGGGAGTCCTCGCTCTCCCGCAGCGCTGCGCCAGGCGGCGTATTCCGGGGTCTGGAAGATCTTCGTCAGGTCACGCGGGTTGGCGAGCTCCGACCAGCTTTCCATGCGCAGCAGGGTCGGCGCGCTGGACGCGATGAACGGCGCGTGCGCCGCGGACGACGACCTGCGCGATGTCGCCGAGCAACTGCACGTCCTGCGGGCTGTGATCGAAATAATAGTCGCCGATCAGCAGTCCGTATGGCGCGCCGCCGAACTGCCCGTACTCTTCCTCGTAGATCTTCTTGAACAGCGGGCTCTGGTCCCAGGCGGTGCCGCGGAACTTCTTGAGCGTGCGGCCGACCTCCTTCTTCGAGACGTTCATGACGCGGATCTTCAGCTCTCGTCGGTCTCGGTGTTGTTGACCATGTAGTGCAGGCCGCGCCACGACGATTCCAGTTGCTGGAAATCCTCCTGGTGCATGATGACGTTGATCTGCTCGGTCAGTTTGCGGTCCATCGCGGCGATCATCGCCTCGATGCTGCGCAGTGAATCGCCGGATACCAGCGTGGTGTTGACGAGCGCCTGCTGCGCCAGCGTCTGCACCGCCTGCTCGACTGCTTCCCGGGCGCGGTCGGTCTTCGGCTTGAATTCCCGGTTCAGCAGCGCAGAGAAATCGCTGGTTCCCTGTGTGACGACTTCGGCGGCGCCGGCCTGCGGTGCGGTTTCGGTTCCGGACATGGCTTATTCCTCCCCGCTTTTGGCAGCGCCATCGGGTTTCGGTGCGGTGGCGAGCGTTTGCAGCAGCGCCGGATCATTCAGCACCTTGGTGATCAGCTCCTCGGCGCCGCTCTTGCCGTCCATGTAGGTCAGCAGGTTGGAAAGCTGGGTGCGCGCCTCCAGCAGCTTGTTCAGCGCCTCCACCTTGCGGGCCACCGCGGCCGGCGAGAAATCGTCCATGCTCTCGAAGGTGATATCGACAGCAATGTTGCCTTCGCCGGTCAGGGTGTTCGGCACCATGAAGGCAACCCGCGGCTTGATCGCTTTCATCCGATCGTCGAAATTATCGACATCGATTTCCAGGAATTTGCGATCGGCGACTGGCGGCAGCGGATCGGTCGGCTTGCCGGACAGGTCGGACATCACGCCGACCACGAACGGCAGCTGCACCTTCTTCTGCGCTCCGTAAGTCTCCACGTCGTACTCGATCTGCACGCGCGGTGCCCGGTTGCGGGCGATGAATTTCTGACTGCTTGCTTTTGCCACGATAGCCTCGCTGCCCCATCACGTTGGAGTTGTGTATGACACCCCGCCAATGACGCCGGATGTGACCCAGATCACCGGGTTTCCGGAAATTTCATTGTGGCGGGCCGACGACGATCTGCGCCTGATCGACCCCACTGGGCGCCAGATCGCGCAGAACATCCAGGAAGTTCTTTTCCGCCAGCCGACGTGCCCGCTCGATCAGCAGCGGCAGCGGGCTGGATGGCTCGTAACGCTGATAATACTGGGTGACCAGATCGAGCAGTCGCAACGCGTCGGCCCGATTGGTCACTTCCGTAAGCTGGCTCAGTGTTACCAAACCCGGGCGTGGAGCGGAAGGAGTTTCGCCGGCGATCACCGCCCGCGGTTGGGAGCCGCCGGCGTCGTCTGGAGCGATCTGATCGGGCGCCGCGGCCGGCATGGCTGCGTAGCGATCTATGGTGCGGCTCAGGTCCTTGAGAATCTTGACGAGCTCATCGAAGTCCGGACCGGTTCCGGGTCCGCTGTTGGTATCGAACACGACGGGGATGGCGGCCGCTGCGTCGCGCTGCGTTCGCGGCGGCGGATTCTAAGTGCGATCAGCCGCTCCGGATCGCTATCCTGGAAGGCGGAACGGACCACCGCCTCAGTCGGCTTTTCCTTGGCGTCGCTTTCCAGCATGCCGGTGGCGATCGCCACGTCGCGCCACGAGTAGTTTCCAACTCTTGGCGAACTGGCCAGCGGCATGTCGCGGAGATAACGCAGGACCAGGCCCGGATGCGCCACTCGCAGCAATGCGTTGGCCCGCAGGGTCGGGTCGTTGTCGTCCTCGGTGTCGAGTTGCGGATGGATATCGGCCCACCGGCTTTCGAGCAACTGGCGGATAAGCTGCAACACCGCGGCGTATTCGGCGAGGCCCACCAGATGCAGCCGGGCGACAGCAAAATGCGCGAGCACGCGGAGATCGCGCGTGCGGTCGAGCAGAGTGAGTGCCAGCGAAGCGACCTCTTTCCAATCGGGCTCTTCCGCTGGAATAATGGTGTCGCCATATTGCTGCTCGGGCTTGCCTTGAGCAGCACGCTCCAGTGCACCAAAATCAGTATCGAACTCCAGGTTCGGGCCGGCGGGGAGTTCATCGGAGACAGCCGCCAGCCACGGCGCCTGAATCGAGCGGCGCCATGGTTAAGCGCACCCCCGGGAGACCGGCCGCGCCATCGCGTTCCCGTTCCAGACAAGTACAACCATTGCCGCGAGCTTCGTCGCCGCCTCCCTGCCAGAGCCTTACATTCGCGCAACCGGCGTGGCGTGTCCAGATAATACATCGGCGTTGCGGGCGGGCGCCGCGGCCATCGGGCCGGCTCGCGCCGCTCGTTCCATTCCGATGCGTCGCATTCCATTGTGGCGCCGCCCTGGGCCCGGCCATATAATGTTCCGGCCATAATCTCCTAGGGGGGCAGAGCGTGCGTACAATGCTTGCTGTTCTGGTGTCGTTGCCGCTTGCCGCAGCCGCGGTGCCGGCGCTCGGCCAGAACAATCCATCCACCAGCCAGATCATCCAATCTCTCAAGCCAAGCGGAAACCTGCTGCAGGGCGGCACACGGGGAATTCGACTGGTCGCGCCCAGCGCGTCCGCACCCTCGGCGACAACGCCAGCCTCGACTGCCACCGCCACCGCGGCGCCCAAACCGGGGCACGCCGCAATGCAACCCACAGCGGTTGCTGCCGCGGCGCCGTCGGTCAACCTCCAAGTCGAGTTTCCGACCAACTCGGCCGAGCTCACGCCGCAGGCACGGGAAACCCTCGACCAGCTCGGACATGCGCTGACCAGCCAGGACCTTGCCAGCTACCGGTTCCGGATCGAAGGCCACACCGACACTGTCGGCTCGACCGCCGTCAACCAGACGCTTTCACAACGACGGGCTGATGCGGTTGCCGCGTATCTGGAGCGGACCTTCGGCATCTCCGCTGCCCGGCTGGAGAGCATCGGGCGTGGCGAAGCAGGGCTTGTCGTGCCGACCCCGCCGCAAACGCCGGAGGCTCGCAACAGGCGGGTGGAGGTCATCAACCTCGGCGCATAACCAACCGCGGCAGGGCTCTCCGTGACAGGTCCGCACGGCGACGACACGGTCGTGATCACCCCGCGCGCAAGACGGGGGCCCATTGGAAAGCTGGTAGCGGGGCTTGCCGGTGCGGGAGCGTTGGCGGCAGCCCTGGTGCTGTGGTTGCTCTGGCCACAGCCCCGGCCGCCGCTGCCGGTCCCCGTACCGGCGCCGCCGCCGGCGGTTCAGGCGCCTGTCGCATCGCCGCCCGCGTTCGCCCTGCAAACCGCGCCCGAAGACGAAATCAGGAACCACTCGGCCGACACGCTCGACTTTGTTCCGTTTCGCCGCCAACCCGAACATCGTCGTGCTGGATTTCCCCACTCTGCTTCAGCAGGGACTGATGCTGGATCGCGTTGCGGCGTTGGTGGAGAAGGCTGGCCTGCCGCGCGATCGCCTATTGTCCGAATCCGGATCTGCTCGCCGCCATCCACGAGCGCGGCGACACGGTCGAGACCTTCTATTACGGGCATGACTATCCTGCCTCTGCGCTGGCTCGTTTCTTCCAGCTTGCCGATCAGGAGCATGTCCAGCTCAACCCGCAGGAAGAGAAGCTGCGTGCGCTGCTGAACCAACTGGGCTGGCTGAAACCCGGCGCGGACGGTGCACTTATCACCATTCCCCGCGTCGGCGCGGATGCCAATGTAACGATGGCAGCCCGCGCCACCATTTTGCGGCACGAGCTTTCGCATGGCGAATTCTTCAGTGATCCGGCGTACGCGGACTATGTGCGCCGATTCTGGCAGACGGATCTGACCGAGGCGGAGCGTGCCGGCGTGCGCCGTTTCCTGGGGTCGCAGGAGTACGACACGACGAACGAAGAGCTGATGCTGAACGAAATGCAGGCCTATCTGATGTTCACGCGTGATCCGCACTTCTTCAAAGCATCCGATATCGGCATGACCGAAGAGCGGCGGGCGGAGCTTCAGGCGGCATTCCTGCACGGTCTGACTGTTCCGTGGCTGCGGGAGATACATGCTGCATCCGCTGACCGGCTCGCCGTAACAAAATCCGCTGTCGGCTGATCGGCGGGCTGGCCTGCGACATGGCTGGCCCGGACGGACAAGCAGCATTTTTTCGTTTGCGCGGCTGATTTCGATTGACCATTGCTGATCCGGCATTTCACCCTGCGTCAGACCACTGTGTGGGAGGTGCCGGATGCAACGGTTGCTCCTTTTGACGACAGCATGTCTCGCTATGACCTACGCCTGGGCGGAACGTCGTGGTGAAAGCCGCTGATCCGGTGGACGTGGCGCTGGTACTGGTCGATGACGTCTCCGGCAGCATCAACGACGACGAATACAAGCTGGAGAAGCAGGGCTATTATGAGGCGTTCACCAGCCCAGGTGTCGTCAGCGCGATACAAGGTGGCCCGATCGGCGCGATCGCGGTGATGTTCGTGGAGTTTGCCGGTTCCGGCCAGGTCGAGAACGTCGTGAACTGGACGGTCGTGCGTGATGCGCGACTCTGCCCGCGCCTTCGCGCAAAAGATGCAGGATGCGCCACGATCATCCTGGGGACACACGGCGATCGGCGACGGCATCACCATGGCCATGCAGGATCTGGATAGCAGCGGAGTTACCGCCGCCCGCCGTATCATCGATGTCGCCGGCGACGGCAACAACAATTCCGGCCGCCCGGTCGAGGAGGCGCGCGACGAAGCCGCGAAGAAGGGCATTATTATCAACGGGCTGGCGATCGCCAACGAGAGCGACATTCCCTGGCTGCAACGTCACACCCATCCGCCGGGCGGGCTGGCGAATTACTATCGCCACAGCGTAACCGCGGGAGAAACCAGCTTCGTGCTGGAAGTACATGATTATCACAGCTTCGCGGAAGCTGTGACGCGCAAGCTTGTGCAGGAGATTGCCCGGCGATCAGTTCCTGATCGGAACGGCTGACGGAAATCGCCGGCCGCTTTCCCGCTTCAAAGCGTCTCGCCGCCGCCGGAACCGGTGTGCGGGGTCGGAATCCACCATTCCGTTCCCCGCACCGTGGTCACGTATTCGGGCCAGCGCAGATCCACCGGCGGATCGAACCGCGCGGCAGCAGCGGCGCCACCCATTTCGTTCCACCCACGCCGCCGCCGGTGCGGCTTTGGAACTCGGACCGGGCCGCTGCCAGCTCGGCCGGATTGGCGAGCAGATCGAGAAACGTGCAGGCAATCGTCTTGGCACCCATGAACAGGCCTGGATCGATCGCGGCGGCAGTCCACCCAGCGCATTGCGCGTCCAGGCGGGATATTCATAGCTGTCGTCGGGCGCGCGCAAGGTCGGCCGCATGGTGAACAGCCGCACCGTCGGCGCATGCCACGTGTACTCCACATAATCGTCGGCGCCGATATGGAGCTGTCCCGGCGGAAGGCTCGCGCGCTGCCGCGCTTCCAATGCCTCGGGCGAGAGCAGCCGTTCATTGTCATCGACGAACGGGTTGTCCATCGGCGCGATACTCAGGTTCTGCTGGATCGCGCGGGCAAAATCCCTGGCTTCCTCACCGAACTCCGGCGCGCCTACGCGCTGCATGTTGCGCCAGGTTATCTCGGTCATTTTCGTATTCGGCAGCCCGACGCGCGTCTTCGTCACCCAGCGTAGCGAGGCCTGGCATCCGCACAGCGCCGCCGCGTGGCGCGCGTTGTTGCGCAACACCTGCTCGATCTGCTGCTGAACAGCGAGCGATGGGGATCGCCAGGAATACTGGATCTGGCTGAACCGCGGCGGCAGATTGTCCGAGGTCGCATCGCCGCCGACCAGGATGAACTCGTTCAGGGTCCAGGCACCGGAGTGCGGATACATCGCCTCCTTCGTGTATTTGGTCGTTGTGTACATCAGGCAGAGGGCATCGATGGCGCCAGGGCAGCGCGCGGTCGCGTGGGAGGAGGTGCGGATCGGCAGCAGCGACTTGTCGATCCAGGTCTCCGGCGCGAGCGTTTCAAACGTGATCACCGCGCTCCAGTAAGCCCCGCACTGTGTTTCACCGCATACGCTGTTGCTGGTGTGGGGATGGCAGGCAATGAACGCGTCGCAGCCGTCGAAATAGCCTTTCGCGGCGTGCACCGGCTTGGAGCCGCAGACCTTCTCTGCCGGCTCGCCGAAGAATTTCAGCGTGCCGCTGATGCCGTTCGCCTGCATGGCGGCTTTCGTCGCCAGCATGCCGACCAGAGCGGTGGTGCCGAGTTGTGAATGCGGATCGGTGTGGCCGGCAGCCCAGGGATGCAGCCCCTCGCGAGGCGCTTGATACGGCACGATCTGCTGCGAATTGCCGGGCACCGCGTCATATTCGGCGAAGCCGCCCAGTACCGGCGCGCCGCTGCCCCAGCGTGCCGCGAAGGCAGTCGGCATATCGCCGGAGGCTTCTTCCACGTCCCATCCGTCCGCGCGCAGCAGATCGACATAGGCCTTGGCTGATTTGTATTCGCGCCAGGCCGGCTCGGCATAATGCCAGATCTGCAGGTTGAAGTCGGAAAAGCGCTGGCGGTTGGCATCGATCCAGCCGATCGCCGCCGCCTGCGTTCTCGCGAAATCCATTGCTTTGCCTCCCGGACAGCCGCACCCAGGTTATTGCGCGATGTACCCGCCGTCCACGCTGTGATCGGACGCATCGGGCATAGCGACGGGCAGGCGGCAACCGGGATCCGACCAGCGCATGGCTGACGACGTCAGTGCGGAGTCGCCAGCCGACGCTCCAGACGCGACACGATCCGTGCCGTGATGAACGTGACAATGTAATAGATGACCGCAACAAATGTATAGGCTTCAAACGCCCGAAAAGTATCGGCCGCGACGATCATTCCGACCCGCATCAGGTCCGTCACCGAGAGGATCGCCACGAGGGAAGAGTCTTTCAGCATCCCGATGAAGCTGTTTGCGAGGGGTGGAAAGATCATCCTCAACGCCTGCGGAAGAACGACATGTCGCATGGTCTTGGCGCGCGAAAGACCGAGCGAATATGCCGCCTCGGTCTGTCCTTTCGGGATTGCCTCGATTTCCGGCGCGGAAAACCTCCGCGAGAAAGGCGCCGTATGTGACGCCGAGGCCTGACACTCCTGCAACGAAAGCGGAGATGTTGATATGGAAGATCAGCGAGATGCCATAATAGATCCAGACCAGCGTGACCAGCAGCGGAACGCCCCGAAAGAAATCGATATACGCGACGGCGGCTGCCTGCGCCGCGCGAAGGCGGGAAAGGCGCGCCATCCCCGCTATCAGCCCGATAATGATCGCCACGAGTTCCGAGGCGATGGAGACCTCGAAGGTAACGAGCAGGTCCTAGCCCGAACATCGGCAGATACGGGAGCAGCGCGCTCCAGCGGAACGTATATGTTCCCATTAGCCTCGCCGTCCGTGAGCCGGCGGCTGAAGCCCCGATCGCAGGCCGGCCCAATCGACAATGAGAACGGCCATCTCTGTGGCCGTTTCAGGTTCGCGCCCTCCGAAACGGCTCCTGGCCGTGGGATTCAGTAGCCGCCCCGTAAAAGCTGCAGCTGTGCGATGGGAGGTTCCCAGCCAACCTCTTTCAGATAGGTGGCACGGTATTGTCCGGAATTGATCCAATCCTGCACCTGCACGTCCACCCAGCGGCAGAAGTCACCGTTGCCGCGCAGCACGCCTCCGCCCGACGGAAAGTTGCGGAGATAGGGCTGATGGCGACCATCGAGCAGCACCTTGATCGACCCCGGATGCTCCTTGGCATAGGTCAGCGCGCTGACATCATCGGACAGGGTGGCGCTCGACCGCCCGGTCACGACCTGCAGAAACGCATCGAGCGGTCCGTTCACATCGACCGGCTGCGACTTCGGAAACACGCTGCCGCGGATCTGCTGATTCGACCGGTGCTGAGCTGAACCGCGATCTTCGCATCGGGCACATTCAGCGCGCTGATCACGTGGTCAGCGGTCGCGTTCTCGGCCAGTGGCGAGTTGGGTGGCACGATGACCACGTCGCCCGTGGCCTCGAACGGCTTGCAGAAATCGACCACCATGGCGCGGGCCGGCGTCAGCGCCATCTGCGCCACGATGATATCGATCTTGCCGGCCTCAAGCGCCGGGATCAGTGCCGGAAACTCGACATCGACAAAAGTGCATTTCACCTTCAGCGTGTCGCACATCGTGCGAGCCAGTTCGACCTCGAACCCCTGCGGATTTCCGCTCGGGTCGCGGTACATGATCGGCGGATATTTCAGCTCTACGCCGACCCGCAGTTCCTTGCGGTCGAGGACCTGGTCCATGAGCGACTTCGGCGTCTGCGCCCTGCTGGCGCTCCCTGGCAGCACAAACCCGAGCACTGCGGCCAAGACGAACAGCAAGTCGCGTCTGCGCCGTCTCATACGATTCATCTGGCTGTCTTTCGTTTTCGGCCGAACCATCGCCAGCCTCCACGTCGTGCAAGTTTCTCTGGTCTGAAAATGTATGTACGCTGCGGAATCGAAGTCAAGGCTGCCGAACAAGCGATCCGCGATCGCGTTCAATCGCCGATCAGCCGCTCAATCTCCTCTCCGCTATATCCAATGTCCCGCAGCACGTCGTGCGTGTGCTCGCCCAATCGAGGCCACAGCCGCTGCAGCCCCACCGCGAGTTGCGGAAAATTCCGCCGGCGCTGCTGTCACCGTCACGCGTCCCTCGCTGGGGTGCATTTCCTCCCGAAAGAAACCTGTCTCTTTCAGATACGCATTTTCCAGCAAGCCCGGTAAAGTCTCAACCGGTCCGCACGGGATATCCAACGGCCGCAGCCTATCCAGCCATTCGGCCGTGCTCCGCGCCCGCAGCCCGTCACTCAATGCCCCATACAGCGCATCCACATTGTCGGACCGCGCGCGAATGCTGGTGAAGCGCGCATCCGAGATCAGCTCCGGCCGCCCGATCGCCGCGAGCAGCCGGGCCCAGTGCACATCGGTCACGCAGATCACGCAGATATGGCCATCCTTCGTCGCATATGGCCGGCGATGCGGTGTCAGCATCCGAGGATACCCCACGCCACGCTCCGGTTCCCCCAGCACCGCGCCCCACAGATGCTCCGCCAGAAGAAAGGACAGCGTCGTCTCCAGCATCGGCACGTGCACTTCCTGGCCCTGACCGGTGCGCTCGCGATGATACAGCGCCATCCCGATCATCGAGGCCAGCACATGCCCGGTCAGCTTATCCACCAGCACCGTCGGCACGTAGCGCGGCGCCCCGTCCGGCCCGGCGTTCAGCGCCGCCAGCCCGCTGATCCCCTGGATCAGGTCGTCATATGCCGGGGATTCCTGCATCGAGCTGTTCTTCCGGAAACCCGACGCGCACGCGAGAATGAGCCGCGGATTGCGTGCCGACAGCGCGGCATGGCTCAGCCCCAGTCGCGCCGCCGCTGCCAGCCGCATATTGTGCACCACCACGTCGGCGCTATCGATCAGCCGATGCAGCGCGGCCAATGGCGCGGGCCGTCTTCAAATCCAGCACCACGCTCCGCTTGTTGCGGTTCAGCCCGGCAAAATATGAGCCCATCGCCTCGCCACGACCCGGTCCAATATGCCGCGTCGGGTCACCCGCTGGGCTTTCCACCTTGATCACGTCGGCACCCATGTCGCCCAGCACCTGCGTCGCGAATGGGCCGAGCACCACGCTTGTGATATCGATTACGCGGACCCCGGCCAGCGGCCCGGTCGCTTCGGCTCCGTCGAATCATCGCTGCCCCCCGGCCTGGGCCGCTCCGTCACAGCATGGCTGTCCGGCTGGGCGCGGTGCACAGCATGGCGATGCGGGCCGGGCAAGTGCGGGCCGGGCCTGAGCGCGGCGGTGGACACTGGCATTGCTCCCTCGCGCGTCGGAAGGCCGCCATGCAGCCTGCGCGCTTGGGGTTGCACGCGAATGGTACTGATTCTGCCCGAATGACCGAGGCTGTACTGACCGGCGTCGCGGCGGCGCCGCGTTCCAGCTTGCGCACCACCGCCCTGATCGTGGCCAGCGCGATGTTCATGGAACAGCTCGATGGAACTGTGCTGGCCACCGCCCTTCCGGCGATGGCTCATAGTTTCGGGACCGCTCCGCTGCGCATGAACATCGCGCTGACGGCCTATCTTCTGACCCTCGCCATGTTCATCCCGGCCAGCGGCAAGCTGGCGGACCGTTATGGCTCCCGCACGGTGTTCCGCGCCGCGATCGGGCTGTTCACGCTTGGTTCCATCCTGTGCGGCCTGTCCCAGAGCCTTGGCCTTCCTGGTCGCGGCGCGGATGCTGCAAGGCACCGGCGGCGCTTTGATGTCGCCGGTCGGACGGCTGGTGATGATCCGCGCCTGTTCGAAGTCAGAGCTGGTCTCCGCCATGGCCTGGCTGATGATCCCGGCGACGATCGGGCCAATTCTGGGGCCGCCGGTCGGGGGCTTCATTGTTACCTACCTGTCCTGGCGGTGGATTTTCTTCATCAACGTGCCGATCGGCGTGCTGGGCATCGTGCTGGTCACGTTCTTCATCGACGAGATGCGCGAGCCGACAAAGACACCGTTCGATGCGCTGGGGCTGTTGCTGTCGGGCACCGCGCTCGCCTGCCTGATGTTCGGCATCGAAATGGCCAGCCGCGGCGGGGGGTCATTGCCTTTCACCGGCGGGCTCGCTCGGCGGCGGCATCGTGGCCTCATTGCTCTATTGGTGGCACGCGCGGCGAACCCGTCATCCGATCCTGGATTTCCGCCTGATGCGCATACCGACATTCCGGTTTTCGGTGATGTCCGGCTCGTTTTCCCGCATCGGCGCCGGGGCCACGCCGTTCCTGCTGCCGATGATGCTGCAGCTCGGGTTCGGCTACACGGCGGCGCAGAGCGGAATGATCACCTTCGCCGGATCGGTGGGTTCGTTGCTGATGCGGCTGGTTGCGCCACGCCTGATCCGCGAGATCGGGTTCCGCAACGTCATGACCTGGATCGGGCTGCTGGCGACCGTGCTGCTGGCGGCCTGCGCCGCGCTGCGGCCGGGCTGGCCGAGCGTTGCGGTCTACGGATTGCTGCTGACCTTCGGATTTTTCCAGTCGCTGATGTTCATGGCGTACAACACGATCGCCTATGCCGACGTGCCGCGGGACGACATCAGCGCGGCGACCAGCTTCTACAGCACGTTCCAGCAGATGGCGCTGTCGCTGGGCATCGCCTTCTCGGCGGCGACTCTGGCCGCCTCGGTGGCGATGAACGGGCATGCGCGGCCGACCAACACCGATTTCACGATCGCTTTCCTCGTCATCGGTGCGATCGCGATGGTGGCACCGATCATCTCCAGCGGGCTCGCCCGGGATGCCGGTGCGGAGATCAGCGGCCGGCCGGCGAAGTAGGGCTGCATCTTACCACGCGGCCAACTGACTTCCTGTTCTGACACACAAATATCGACCCAAGGCCTAACGCCGGAGGCGGCTGGACAGGGGGGCGGCAAACTTGGCATGCTCATTGTAACGGAGACGCCTCCGGCCATTGCCGCGGGAGCTTACCTGACGCGGCGGGTGGTCGAAGGATGTTCCGCCACCAATAACGTGGGAGGAGAATCAATGGCCACTCTTACCGAACACGAGCCGCACGGCGTGCATCAAACCCGAAAGGCTGCCGCCAGTGGCTGGATCGGATCGGCGCTCGAATACTATGACTTCTTCATCTATGCCTCGGCCGCGGCGCTGGTTTTCCCGCAGATCTTCTTCCCGTCCGGCAATCCCACGGTCGCCATCGTCGCATCCCTGGCAACCTACGGCGTCGGCTATGTCGCGCGGCCGATCGGCGCCTTCTTTCTGGGACACTGGGGCGACACGCACGGCCGCAAGACCGGTGCTGCTCGTGTGCATGTTCATGATGGGCATTCTCGACAATGGCGGTCGGGCGTGCTGCCGACCTATCCATCAGGTCGGCATTCTTGCGCCGGTTCTGCTGGTCGCTCTTGCGCCTGATCCAGGGCTTTGCGGTCGCCGGGGAGATCTCCGGCGCCAGCTCGATGATCCTCGAGCACGCGCCGTTCGGCCGGCGCGGCTATTACGCCAGCTTCTCCCTGCAGGGCGTGCAGGCCGGACAGATTCTTGCCGCCGCCGTATTCCTGCCGCTCGCCTACTACCTGTCCACCGGCATGCATTCAACGCCTGGGGATGGCGCGATACCTTTCCTGCTCAGCGTCGTTGTGATCATCGCCGGCTACATCATTCGCCGCGAGGTCGCGGAAACACCCGCCTTCGCCGAGGAGGGTGAGCACCGGGCCGTCCCGAAGACGCCGATCCTCGAGGCTTTCAAATACCATTGGCCGGACATGCTCCGGGTCGTCTGCATGTCGCTGATGAATGTCATTCCGGTCGTCGCGACGATTTTCGGTGGGGCTTACGCGGTGCAGGCGGCGTACGGCATCGGCTTTCCAAGCGCGGTCTACCTGTGGATCCCGGTGCTGGGCAACATCCTGGCGGTGATCGTCATTCCCATGGTTGGCAACCTGTCGGACAGGATCGGCCGCCGCCCGCCGATCATCATCGGTGCGCTCTGGTTCGGGGCTGCTCTCCTTCGGCTATCTCTACGCCATCAGCATCGCCAACGTGCCTCTGGCGATCGTGATGTCGCTGCTCATGTGGGGCGTCGTCTATCAGGGCTACAACGCCATATTCCCCAGCTTCTACCCCGAACTGTTCCCGACCGTACCCGGGTCACGGCGATGGCCATCGCCCAGAATATCGGGACGACCATCACCGCCCTGCTTCCGGCGCTTTTCGCGGCCGTGGCGCCGCCCGGCTCGAGCAATATTCCGCTGACGTCGGGGCGATCGCCTTCGGCGTGACGATCATCTCGGCGGTAGCGGCCTTGAGTGCCCGGGAGACCTATCGCATCCATCTGAACGATCTCGGTAACCCCAATGCGATTCCCGTCAACAAGGAGGACTACGACAGGATGCGGGCGCCTGCCGCAGGCGGCGGCTCATGGCGCGGGCCCGGCGTGAAGTGATGGGCGCACAGCCAGGGGTGTCGCGACGCCCCGTGGTCTGTGCCGCCGACCTCTTTCAAGCGATTGGGAGGGACCTGCCGATGAGCCGCCTCGTCTTATGTGTTGAACGGGCCAAACCTCAATCTGCTGGGGAAGCGTCAGCCGCATATCTATGGCCATGAAACGCTGGCCGATGTGGAACCCGCCTGCCGCATCGTTGGCGACGGAACTGAACCTGGACTTGCGCTTTCACCAGAGCAACCGCGAATACGAGATCATCGATTGGATTCACGAGGCACGTGAAACGGCTGGCGGCATCGTGATCAACCCGGCGGCGTTCACCCATACCTCGGTCGCGATCCTCGATGCCTTGAACGCGTTCGATGCATCCGGTGATCGAGATCCACATCTCCAACGTGCACAAGCGGGAGGAATTCCGTCACCATTCCTACGTCTCCGGCCGCGCCGACGCAGTGATCGCCGGCTTTGGGACGCAAGGCTATCTGCTTGCGCTGCGTCGCATCGCCCGGCTGATCGATGAATCGAAGTCGTAATGAATGCCCGCTATCGGCGCGCGGCCGCGCGCGCGGCAATGCCCAGGCGCGACATACATGCTCTGATCAGGAGGCCCGACGATGGTGCCGCAGAACGAGTTCATCCAGCGCGATCGCACGCAGCATCCGCCGGCGTTGACGCCGGACTACAAGACCAGCGTGCTGCGTTCGCCGCGCCTGCCGTTGTGGTCGTTGCAGAACTCGCTCTCGGAGGTGACCGGGCCGGAGTTCAGGCGCGACTGAGCTTGGCCCGCTCGACCACGACCTGATCCTGAACTACGCGAAGACCGGCGAGCCGATCGGCGAGCGCACCATCGTGCATGGCCGCGTGCTGGACGGAAATGGCACGCGGCGTGCCGAACACGCTGGTGGAGGTGTGGCAGGCCAACGCCGGCGGGCGCTACCGGCACAAGAACGACACCTATCTGGCGCCGATCGATCCGAATTTCGGCGGCTGCGGCCGCATGATCACCGACCAGGACGGCTACTACGCCTTCCGCACGGTCAAGCCCGGCGCCTACCCGTTCCGCAACCATGTCAATTCCTGGCGACCCGCGCATATCCATTTCTCGTCTGTCGGCTCGGGCTTCGCGCAGCGGCTGATCACCCAGATGTATTTCGAGGGCGATCCGCTGATCCCGATGGACTCCATCCTCGGCACCATCCCCGATCCCGCGGCACGACAACGCCTCGTCGCGCCGCTCGACCTGAACGCCGCGATGCCGATCGACAGCCTGGCCTATCGCTTCGACATCGTGCTGCGCGGCACGCGCTCCACGGTGTTCGAGAACAAGCTGCAGGGGAACTGATGCCATGATCGGCAAGCTCGACTATCTGCACGAGACCCCATCGCAGACGGCCGGCCCCTACGTCCATATCGGCCTGATCCCGCATCAGGCCGGGTTCGACATCTTCGAAAAGCCGTTCGGCAACGTCATCGCCGGGCGCGAACACGCCAGGGCGAGCGCATCCGCATCGAAGGCCGGGTGCTGGATGGCGCTCGGCGCGCCTTGCCGCGACGTGCTGGTGGAGATCTGGCAGGCGAATGCGGCCGGCCGCTACAACCATCCGGCCGACCAGCAGACGGACAAGCCGCTCGATCCCGACTTTCGCGGCTGGGGCCGCGCCGGCACCGACTTCGACACCGGCGTCTATCCAGTTCGAAACCATCAAGCCCGGCCCGGTCATCGGCCGGCGCGGCTACAAGCCGATGGCGCCGCACATCAATATCTGGCTCGTCGCGCGCGGCATCAACATCGGCCTCGCCACCCGCATGTATTTCGCGGACGAGACCGGCGCTGAACGAACAGGACCCGGTGCTGCGCATGATCGAACCCGCGGTCCGGCGCGCAGACCCTGCTGGCGCGGCGCGAGCAACGCGACGGCGCACACGTCTACGTCTTCGACATCCGCCTTCAGGGCGAACAGGAAACCGTGTTCTTCGATGTCTGATGGCATCGGAAACCGCCGGCCAGCGTTGGGAGCGAAGCCATGATCACCGGCAGGACCAGACTGATTGTCCATCTCGGCTATCCCGACCGAGTCGTTCAAGGCGCCGATGATCTACAATCCCTGGTTCGAGATGAAGGGTATCAATGCCGTCGTCGTGCCCGTGGGCGTGCAGCCACCGCAGTATTCCGCGCTTGCTGAAAGCGCTGTTCAGCACGACGAACGTGCATGGCGCACTCGTTACCATGCCGCACAAGGTCACCACCACGCAGCTGGTGGACGAGATGACGACCACGGCGAAGATCGCCGGCGCCTGCAACGCGATCCTGCGTCGACCCGACGGCACGCTGCTCGGCGACATGTTCGATGGCGCGGGCTTCGTCCGCGGCGTCGAGCGCAAGGGAAAGCGGATTGCCGGCGCCCGTGCCCTCGTCATCGGCTGCGGCGGGGTCGGCTCCGCCATCGCGGCATCACTGGCGGCGGCCGGATCGTCGGCGATCGGGTTATACGATCCGGCCACCGCGTCGGCCGAGGCGCTGGCCGATCGGTTGCGGCAGCATTATCCAGCGCTGCAGGTCGTCAACTGGCTCGAAGGATCCCGAGGGTTACGACATCGTGGTCAACGCCACGCCGCTCGGCATGAAGCCCGGCGATCCGATGCCGGTCGACATCGACCGCGATCGCCCGACCACTTTCGTGGGTGAGGTGGTGATGAAGGAGGAATACACGCCCGCTGCTGCGCGCGGCGATGGACAAGGGCTGCACCGTCCAGGTCGGCACCGACATGCTGTTCGAGATGATCCCCGCCTACCTGGAATTCTTCGGCTTCGGCACCAGCACGCCGGAAGAACTGCGTAAAGTGGCGACGATCGAATACTCGATGATGAATCCACTCGATTACTCGAAGGCCGTCACCGACTTCTGGTCCGCCCAGGGCCGGGCCTTGCTGCAGGCGCAGGAGCAGGTGGGCAAGGCGCTCGCCGAGGGCATGCAGGCTGCCGCTTCCGGCAAGATGCCAATCATGCCGTCGATGCCCGACGCGCTCTCGGCCGAAGCCGCGGACCTCGCCCGCGCCGCGCAATCCGTCGTGAAGCTTTGGTCGGCCGCCACGACGGCGTGCGGCAAACTGGCCACGGCCATCCCGTCGATCCGGGCGGCGACGGCATCACCGAGGCCACGTTCCGCAAGATGGTGGACCCGCGCAGCTGGACCGGGGCCGCAGGCGGCCTGGACGAAGTGCTTGGGCGCATGGCGGAGGGACCGCGCTTCGCCGACCTGTGGGAGATCGAACGGCGCTTCGCCGGCGTGCTGCAGGCATGGATGAACCTGCGTCGCCGCAGCCTCGAACACAACGCGGTGATGCTTGAAGCGTGGCTGCAGGCGGCCCGCCAGTTCTCCGGAGCAGTTTGCTGACGCAGCGATGGCAAGACATTGGACGCAAAGGCCGCGCTGACACTCTGGACAGACACTGCCAACCGGCACCTGCTGGAGACGCAGCGATCCGAGCCGTTCCTGCAGACCCAGGCCGCCTTTGATCCGCGCGACGACCGAACTGCGCATGGCGCAGCACGAACTGGTCGAACATTTCGGCAAACAGTACGGCTTTCCCACGCGCACCGAACTGGACGATGTGCATCGCACGCTGACGGAACTGCGGCGCGAACTCCGCGCCATGCAGCGGGACCAGCGCAAGCCGGCAGTCGCAGCCGGCATGCCCGTCGCTTCGGCCGAAGCCACGGACGCCGCAGCGCGTCCGGCCGGACGGGCGCCAGGCAGCAGGAAGACCGCGACATGACCGAAGTCCGACCAACCCAGCGACCGTGCTGTCCGATGCCGCCGACTTCGGCACCAAAATGCTGGCCGGCGGGCAGTTGCTGCACGGCATGCGCGATGCGCGACGTGCAGATCGCGACCACACCGAAGGACCTGGTCTGGCGGCAGGACAAGGTCAGCCTCTACCATTTCCGCCCATTGGCCGAGCAGCGGATCGGCGTGCCCATGCTGATCTGCTACGGCCTCGTCGGCCGCTGGACGATGACGGACCTGCAGGAAGATCGGTCGCTCGTGCGCAACCTGCTGAACCTCGGGCTCGATCTTTACGTGGTTGACTGGGGCAATCCTTCGCGCGCCGACCGCTATCTGACGCTCGACGACTATATCCTGGGTTACCTCGACGGCTGCGTGGCCGAAATCGCCCGGCGCGCCGGCGTAGCCAGGATCAATCTGCTCGGCGTGTGCGAGGGCGGCGTGTTCGCCACCGCCTTCGCCGCGCTGGAACCGCAGAGCCTCAACACGCTGACGCTGACTATCACGCCGATCGATTTCCACGCCGACATGGTGGAGAACCGGCTCGGCCACGGCTTCATCAACGTCTGGACGCGCAGCATCTCGCCGGAGGACGTGGATCGGCTGATCGATGCCAACGGCAATCTCCCAGGCGAGTTCATGGGCGCGATCTTCAACCAGATGTCGCCGATGCGCAGCCTGCTGAAATACAACCTCGACCTGCTGGAGATCGCGGACGACGAACAGCGGCTGATGAACTGGCTGCGGATGGAGAAGTGGATTGCCGATCGGCCCGATCATCCTGGCGAGGCAGCGAAGCAGTGGGTGAAGGACCTGTACCAGCAGAACAAGCTGGTCCGCAATGAATGGACGCTCGGCGGACCGGCGTGGTGGATCTCGGCAACATCCATATGCCGGTGCTGAATGTCTTATGCCAACGACGATCACATCATTCCGCCCGCCACATCGCGTGCCCTGGGCGGCAAGATGGGCAGGTCCGATTACACTGAACTGGCCCTGCCCGGCGGGCATGTCGGCGTGTTCGTCGGCGGCCGGTCGCAGGCGTTGTTCGCGCCGGCCGTGGCGTCGTTCGTGGGACGGCACGACCTGCGCGACGAAGGCCGAGCTGATGCCGTATTCGACCAGCGCCGGTGTCTTGCTCTACTATGAGATCGCAGGACAACGGGCCGCCGATTTGCCTGATCAATGGCTATCGGCTGAGCGGCTTCGCCTGGCCACGCACGTTCATCGCTCGCCTGGCGGCCCGCTGCACGGTGATAGCGCTCGACAACCGCGGCACGGGCCGCAGCGACAAGCCCGCCGGTCGGATACGAATTCGGCAATCTGGCGAATGACGTTGTCGCGCTGCTGGACGATCTGCGGCATCGCACGCGCGCACCTGCTCGGTTATTCCATGGGCGGAGCGATCGCGCAGGAAGTCGCCATCCGGCATCCCGACCGCATCGATCGGTTGATCCTGTTCGCCACGTTCTGTGGCGGCATCTGGTCGGAGCCTGCCTCTTACTCCGTGTTCAGCCGCCTGTTGACGCGCGAAGGCCAAACCCCCGAGGAAGCCGCGCGGGCAGGCGTGGCCGGTGACCTACTCGCCCGAATATCTGGCAACGCACGCCGCGGCCGTTGAACAGCAGATGCGCCGTGAACTGCAGTATCCCACGCCGATCTTCGTGGCGAAGCGGCAGATGGAGGCCATCCTGAATTTCAATAGCTACTGGGAGCTGCCGCGCATCGGTGCACCCACGCTCGTCGCGACCGGCGGGCACGACATGCTGGTGAAGCCTCGAAACTCCGCAATCCTCGCGTCACGGCATTCCCGATGCACGGCTGGAACTGCTGGCCGATCTCGGTCATCGCGCGATCTGGGAAGCGCCGGAGGAGATCGCGGACTTCATCTGCGATTTTGTCAGCGGCCCGCTGGGATGGACCGCGCACCTCAACGGCAGCTCCAGCATGGCGGCGCAATGAGCTTCTCCCCGCTCAATTCCGAACTGTTCGGGCCGTTGTTCGCGACCGACGCGATGCGGGCCTGCTTCTCCGACACGGCGTGGATCGGCAGCATGCTGGCCGTCGAAGCGGCGCTGGCGCGCAGTGAGAGCCAGTGCGGCCTGGCGCCGGCAGCGCTGGCCTCCGCGATCGAGGCGATCCGCCCCGAGGATCTGGACATCGCTGCGATCGGCCGGCGTGCCGGCATAGCCGGCGTGCCGACGATCCCGTTCGTCCAGGCGGTGCAGGCGCGGCTGACAGCGGAACTGGAGCGGTCCTTCCACAAGGGTGCGACCACGCAGGACATCATCGATACCGCCCTTGTTCTGCGCATGCGCGATGCGCTGGAGCTGATCGCTGTCGATGTCGGCGCGATCCTGGCCGGGCTCGCTCGTCTGGCCGACCGGCATCGCACGACGCCCTGCGTGGGACGCAGCTATCAGCAGCATGCGGCTCCCGTCAGCTTCGGCTATAAGGTCGCTGTTTGGCTCGCCGGCATCGCCGATACCGCGGATCGTCTGCCGCAACTCCGCAAGCGGCTGCTCGTTGCATCGCTCGGCGGTCCGGTCGGGCACGCTGGCTTCGCTCGGTGCCGACGGGCCGAAGGTGCTTGCGGCCTTTGCGCAGGCGCTTGGTCTTGGTGTCACGCCGCTTTGCTGGCACACCAACCGCACCCGCATCGCGGAGGCTGGCGCGTGGCTGGTGGAGTTGACCGGCGCTCTGGCGAAGCTGGCAACCGATGTCGTGCATCTCGCTTCAACCGAAGTGGGCGAGATCGCCGAACCGTACATCGCCGGCCGTGGCGGTTCATCGGCGATGCCGCACAAGCGCAATCCGATCGCTGCAACGGTGATACTGGCCGCGCATGCCGCGGCGAAGGGGCATGCCGTGACGCTGTTCGAGGCGATGGCTGCCGCGCACGAGCGCCCGCCCGGACTTTGGCACGCCGAATGGAACGCTCTGCCGTTGCTGTTCGGCCTGGCGTCGGGAGCGTTGCGCGAGGCACGGGTTCTGGCCGAGGGCGTTGTCGTCAATGCAGACCGGATGCGCGCGAACATCGATATGACCCGCGGTATGCTGTTTGCCGATGTGGCCGCCGCACGCCTCGGAGCCTGCCTCGGTCGCGAGGCCGCGCATCGCCTCGTCGAGCACGCCGCCGAACAGGTGCGACAGACCGGCGCGTCGCTGGCCGACGTGCTGGCCAGGAACCCAACCGCCCGCGATGCGGGCGTCGACCTGGCGCCTGCGTTCGACCTTGCCCCGGCGGTGACGGCCGCGGCGCGATGGGTTGATCCGGCGATCAATCACGCCGATGGCATACGCGCACGGCTGGCAGCCGATGACTGACACCGCGATCCGCAGCAAACAGGAGGCATCGTTGACACAGGACGCCGGAAAGCTCCTGGGCACATGGAAGCTGCGCTCCTACGAGCGCGAGGACATTGCCACCGGTCGACGGCACGATCAGTTCGGCGAGAAGCCGGACGGGTATCTCGGCTATTCGCCCGATGGCCGCATGTACGCGATCTTCATCCGTCAGGACCGCATCACGCCGCGCGATGTTGTGCCGACCGAGGAAGAAGGCGTGCAATTGCTGGGTTCAATGGTGGCCTATGCCGGAACCTACACGCTGGGCGACAGGAAGGTGGTGCACCACATCGATATCTCCTGGAACCAGGGCTGGACCGGCACCGACCAGGTACGCTTCTTCGAACTCGACGGCGATCGGCTGACGATCACCACTGCGCCCTATCGCAGCTATCTTGACGGACGGGAAGGGCGGTCGATTCTGGTGTGGGACAAGGTGCCGGCTCGATAGATCCGCTGCGGGAAGGAACGCGTGCCATGACCGATCTTTTCCGATTGAACTTGCGGCATGCGCTGGTGACCGGCGCGTCCAGCGGACTGGGCCGACACTTTGCGTCCGTGCTTGCCGACGCTGGCGCACAGGTCACCGTCGCCGCGCGACGTGAGACACAGTTGGCGCAGACGGTGGAATCGATCATCGCCTCGGGCGGCCAGGCTCACGCCGTACGTCTGGACGTGACGGACGCGGACAGCGTCGAAAAGGCCTTTGCCGCGGCCGAGGAACGGCTCGGTCCGGTCACCATCCTGATCAACAACGCAGGGGTTACTGCGACCCGCCCCGCTCTCGACATGACGGAGCATGACTGGGGGTCTGTTATCGACACCAACCTGAAGGGCGCCTGGCTGGCCGCCCAGCACGCCGCGCGCCGGATGATCCATCACGGCGTGGGCGGCAGCATCGTCAACGTCGCCTCGATCCTGGGTGTGCGCGTCGCCGGCGGCGTTGCACCCTACGCGATCTCGAAAGCAGGTGTCGTGCAGATGACCAAGGCTCTTGCGTTGGAATGGGCGCGCCACCGCATCCGGGTCAATGCCCTCGCGCCCGGTTACATCGAGACCGAGCTGAACGACGCGTTCTTCAGCAGCGACGCGGGCAAGGCGCTGATCCGGCGCATCCCGCAGCGGCGGCTTGGCAACGCGCGGGAACTCGACGGCCCGCTGCTCCTGCTGGCCTCGGATGCCGGTTCTTACATGACGGGCAGCATCGTTGCCGTGGACGGCGGCCACCTGGTCAGCGGCTTGTGACCGTCCCGCGCCAATTGGTGAGTGACAGGGGGAACAGATGAACCAGCAGGACACAGGACATTTGTTCGAGACCGGACTGGATCGCACGCCCGCCAACTTTGTTCCGCTTTCGCCAGTCAGTTTTCTGCGGCGCAGTGCGGCGTCGTTTCGCGACAAGGTCGCAGTCATCGACGGCGAGCGCCGCTTCACCTATGGCGAGCTTCATGCGCGTTGCGCGCGTCTCGCATCGGCGCTTGCAGCGCGCGGCGTGCGGCGCCTGGACACAGTGGCCATCCTGGCCTCGAACATTCCCGAGATGATCGAGGCGCATTTCGCCGTACCGATGCTTGGCGCCGTGCTCAATCCCCTGAATACACGGTTGGACGCCGCGACCATCGCATTCTCGCTCAATCACGGGCACGCCAAGGTGCTGATTGTGGACCGTGAGTACGCCGCGCTGATGGCCATTGTTCGCAACCAGCTCGATCATGAAGTGCTGGTGGTCGAGATTGAGAACCCCGGATTGCCGGACTCACCGGCCATCGGCGAAATCACCTACGAAGCTTTGCTGAACTCCGGTAATTCATCGTTTGAATTGCGCGAGCCGGATGACGAATGGCAATCGATCTGCCTGCTCTACACATCAGGAACGACCGGAGATCCGAAAGGGGCGGTCTACAGCCATCGTGGCGCCTACCTTCAGGCGCTCAGCAATGCGCTGATGTTCGGTCTGAGCGCCGATAGCGTCTATCTGTGGACGCTGCCGATGTTCCATTGCAGCGGCTGGTCCTATCCCTGGGCAGTGGTCGCGGTCGGCGGTACGCAGGTCTGCCTTCGCAAGATCGACACGGCGATGATCTTTCAGCTCATCGCCCGGAATCGCGTCACGCATCTCTGCGGCGCACCGATCGTGCTCAATATGATCGCCCAGGCGCCAGCCGTGCAGCGGGTGGCATTCACCCATACGGTCAACTGCGCCACCGGCGGAGCGGCGCCCCCGTCGTCTGTGCTGCGTGCCATGGAAGAGATTGGCTTTCGCGTAACCCATCTCTACGGCGCCACCGAAACCTACGGACCGGCGACCTCGTGCGTTCCCCAGCCGGATTGGGACGAACTTCCCGTCGAGCAGCGCTACGCGAACATGGCGCGTCAGGGTGTCGCTTATCCGACTGTTGCCGGCATGATGGTCGCAAATCCGGAAACGATGTCCCCCGTGCCGCGCGACGGCAGGACAATGGGCGAGCTGATGATGCGGGGCAATACCGTGATGAAGGGCTACCTGGCCAACCCCGACGCCACGAGCAAAACGCTGGTCGGCGACTGGTGCCTTTCAGGGGATCTCGCGGTCTGGCACCCGGACGGCTACATCGAGATCAAGGACCGTTCGAAGGACATCATCATCTCGGGCGGCGAGAACATATCCACCCTCGAACTCGAAGAAGTACTGTCTCGGCATCCTGCGGTGCTTTCGGCCGCCGTGGTGGCGCAGCCGGATCCGACCTGGGGCGAAACGCCCTGCGCGTTTCTGGAACTGAAGCCCGACTGTGCCGATGTCAGCGAGGAGGAGATCATCCGGTTCTGCCGGCAGTCGCTGGCGCGGTTCAAGGTGCCCAAGCGCGTGGTGTTTGGAGAACTGCCGAAAACCGCCACGGGTAAGATCCAAAAGTTTACGTTGCGCGAGAAGGCGAGGTATCCGTAGTAGCTTCGGAGTAAGCTGCCCGTCGAGATCATCGGTCAAAGGCATGAGTTTCTGCGAATGGACCACTCCGGCCCGAATGCTGGCGAGCTGCTGAAGGTATCTGAGGTGCGGAAGACCTATGGCGGTCTTCAGGCCTTGCAGGGAGTCGAGCCTCAGCGTGCCCGAGAACGGCGTGGTGGGACTTATCGGCCCCAATGGCTCCGGCAAGAGCACATTGTTTGACATCGTTACCGGCTTTCAGCGCTGCAATTCCGGGGCTATCATATACTCTGGCGAGCGGATCGAGGATCTGTCACCGAACCGGATCGCGCTTCGTGGTCTGGTCCGGACGTTTCAGTTGTCGGAGGGCGGTCAGCGGATGACCGCGATCGAGAACCTGCTCGCCGCGGTGCCCGATCAAGAAGAGCATCGGCCGTTACGCACGCTTTTGCACCTGGCGGGCGCGCGTCGGCGTGGACGGGAGATCCTGGCTCGTGCACGCGATGTGATTCGATTGCTTGGCCTTGGGGACGTTGTCGACGAATATGTCGGGAACCTCTCCGGTGGCCAGAGGAAACTCCTGGACCTTGGGCGCATCTTCATGGCGCGGCCCCGGCTCTCGTTACTGGATGAGCCGACCGCGGGGGTCAATCCGCGTCTAATCGATGTGATTGTCGAGGCGCTGCGGCGATTGAACCGTGACGAGGGGATCACCCTGCTGATCGTCGAGCACAACATGCGGGTGATCCAGGAATTCTGCGACTATGTCTATGTGCTGGATGCCGGGCGCATGATCTGCGGTGGAACCCCGGAGCAGGTGAGCTCGGATGCCCGCGTGCTCGACAGCTATCTCGGCCGGACACGGATCGAGATCGACTGATGCCGCAGGCGTTGCAACCGGTGCGGCGTGGAGCTGACGTGATCCGATGAGCCTGCTGGCCGTCACCGATCTGCATTCGGGCTACGGCGCCAACGAAGTTATCCACGGGGTAGATTTCAGCATCGACGCCGGGCAGATTGTCACCATCCTGGGTCCGAATGGGTGCGGCAAAAGTACCTTTGTCCGAACTCTGCTCGGATATGTTCGGGCGCGGCGTGGACATGTCATTTTCGATGGCACTGAAATCACCGGGTTATCGCCGACTTCCCGCGCGCGCCTGGGCATCGGATACGTGCCGCAGCTTGCCAACGTATTCCGACCGCTCACGGTTCGCGAGAATCTGGAGATGGGCGGATATTCGCTTCGGCGGCCGGAGCTTGCTGCGAGGCTTCATGAGGTTTGTGAGCTGTTCCCTGTGTTGGAAGAGCGGCGTTCGCAGCGCGCCGGCACACTCTCCGGCGGCGAACGACAGTTGCTGGCGATGGCGCGTGCCATGATGATCTCGCCGCGTTTGCTCTGTCTCGACGAGCCGTCCGCGGGACTTTCGCCGCTTCGGGCTGACGAGGTGTTCGAGCACATACGCCGAATCGCTTCACTCGGCGTCGCAATGGTCGTGATCGAGCAGGACGCCGTGCGGTCACTTTCAGTGGCGTCGCTGGCCTATGTTCTCGTTACTGGCCGAGTCGCCTTTCGCGGCCCTGCGGCGGCTGTGCTTTCCGATGAGCGCATCCGCGCGGCGTATCTGGGCGGTCGGACGGCAGTAGTGACAGATGGTCAGAACTGATAGTTTCCCCAGGCTGACCAAAATCACGGGCCTGCTTGGCTTCGCGAGCGAGCCTCGGGATATAAGGTTATGAACCACACCATGTTTACAGCTTTCCCGTTCCAGGAGACGCCATGTGAAACAGGTATTGTCGCATTATCTGGCTCGACTGGACTGGGAGCCGCGAGATCAACCTATGGAATTTCAGTAGACGGGGGAACGTCAGGATTGTAGCCTTCAACTTACCAATGGGTGGCCGGGGCGAACGATCTGCCCCGCCGGCAAAAGTCCTAACAACAACCAAACGGGGACGAGGGCTTTCATGGTTTCACGAAGGGAATTGGGCGGATACGGCGGCGCGCTGATCGCGGCCGCTGCAGTCGGCAAAGCCCGCGCAGCCGCTCCAGCCGCGGGCGAACCTGTCAAGTTCGGGGTCCTGGTCGGCCTGACGGGGCCGAGCGCCGTTGCGGGGAATGCCTGTTATCAATGCATGCAGATCGCCGCCGATGAAGTGAATGCAGCCGGCGGCGTTCTCGGCCGGCCGATCAAACTCATCGTTCAGGACGACGAGGGCCGTCCGAAAGCCGCGGTCGATGCAGCCAATCTGCTTTCGGATGTCGAGAAGGTGCCGCTGGCGATCGGCGGCTACTCAAGCAGCACGGCGCTCCCGGCGGGCCAGGTGTTCAACCAGAAGAGCGTCATCTGGATTACCGATGCGACCACCAACAAGCTGAAGACCGTGGGACCTTACTGTTTTGACACCGCCGGTCTCGCCGACCAGGCTGCCGGCCTGGTTGATTTCGTCAAGGCAGACCATCCGGGTGATGCGGGACTGAAGCTCGCCGGCATCTTTGAGAACAACCCGATCGGCCAGGATCGCGATACGGTTAGCCGCGAGCGCACGAAGGAGCTTGGTCTGGCCTGGCAGCACAGCATGCTCTACCAGGTCGGAGCAGGGGATTTCCGCGCGGAGCTGCAAAAGCTGATCGACAGCAAGCCCGACGCCATTCTGACCGACGTCTACGACAACGACGCGCAGGTGATGCAGAAGCAGCTCTATGAGCTGGGCATGACCGACTACTCTACCATCTACAGCTACAATCTCAGCGCGTACTCGACGCTGGATCCGAAGCTTACAGACGGCATGAAGGGCCTCGATTACGTCACTGCCGGGCCGCGCGCAGAGGAATTCGTCAAAAGATACGTCGCGCGCTTCGGCAAGCCGCCATCCGATGCCTGGGCGCCGCCATTCTACGATGCGGTATGGATCGCCGCTATTGCCGTCAACATGGCGAACTCGCTCGAACTCAGCGCGCATCCGCGACATGATGTGGCCCGCCGCCTATCACACCCTCGGCGTTTCCGGACAGGGCGACAAGGGCTTCAACATGTACGGCAAACAGGCGGCGGACCAGGGCAAGGGACAAGTGTACAAGGACGGCAAGCTCACTTCCTACACGCCCAAATCGAGCCAGTCGAACCTGGTGGTATTTCGCTACGCCGACGAACAAGGGATCGTGCTCGACGTGGCTCCGTCGGCCGATGACTTCAAGAAACTCTACGGATAAGCGCTGCGGCGGCGCATCGTGGCGGCTGGAGGGGGGACACGCCCGGCGCTGGCCGGGCGTCTGTCCGGGGGACCCGGATGAACGTGGCTCAGGTGTTGGTCAGCGGGCTGATCTCGGCGGCTGAGCTGGGGATCGTCGCCATCGGTCTGACCATGACCTTCTCGATCCTCCGCTTCGCCAACTTTTCGCACGCCTCCATGGCCGTCGTCGGAGCTTATCTCGGCTATTTCCTGAACGTGACGCTGGGCGCACCGCTGCTCCTTGCCTTCGCCGTCGCGGTGCTGGCGATGGGCCTGTTCGGCGTGGTAGTCGACGCGGCGATTTTCCGCGTCATGCGCAACACCGGCGATCTCACGCCGATGATCGGCTCGCTCGGGCTCTCGATCGTCATCCAGTATTCGGTGCAGGCGATCTGGGGGCCGCAGTTCCTGCGCTATCACTACAGCGTGCGGCCAGGGCTATCCCTGCTGGGAGCGCGTATCACCGCTCCGCAGATCGGCATCATCCTCGTCGCGGCCGTCGCGCTGTTCGGTTTCCACGTGCTGCTGAAATTCACTGCGCTCGGCAAGGCGATGCGCGCCACCGCGACCAACCCCGAGCTGGCGCAGGCCTGTTCGATCGACGTGAACACCGTGATCCGCGCCGTCTGGTTCATCGGCACGGCGTTCGCGGCGCTCGGGGGGATGTTCATTGCCTGGGACACGCAGCTCGACCCCTATTTCGGATTCAACCTGATCATTCCCGTCTTCTGCGTGGTGCTGATCGGTGGTGTCGGCTCGTTCTACGGTGCGATCGCCGGCGCGCTGATCATCGGGCTGGCGGAGAACCTCGCGGTCAACCTGAACCTGGCACCGCTCCTGGCGCCGCTGGGTCTCGTTGGCGCTGGCGACGATATCAGCCTGAGCTCGTCGGTACAAACCCGCTGTGGCCTATGCCCTGGTGGTTCTGTTGCTGCTGCTGCGTCCGAGCGGCATGGCGCAGCGCGAGCTGATCTGACCGTCATGGCTTCGCTGCTGAGCTTCGGAGCCTATCTTCTCATCGTGATCTGCATCTTTGCCATGCTGGCGTTCAGCCTGGACCTGCAGCTTGGAGCGTGCGGCCTGGTCAATTTCGGCCAGGTCGTGTTCGTGCTGGTCGGCGGCTATGCAACGGGTATCGCCACGGGTTTCGGCATTTCACCCTGGCTTGCAATGCCACTCTCCGCGCTCGCCGGCGGCCTCTTCGGAATGGTGCTGGCCGCCACGGTACGCAACATGAGCGGAACCTATTGGGGCATTCTGTCGCTTGCACTCGCCGAGCTCGTCCGTCTGATCGTCCTGAACGAGCAATGGGCGACCGGGGGCGCCGGCGGCACGACTGTTCTGGTGCACGTGCCGTTTTTCTATCCACTCGTGCTCGTTACGACGGCGGCGATCTACCTGTTGATGCGCCTGATCGGCGCCTCGCCGTTCGGACGGGCGATCCGGCTGATCCGCGATGGCGACCGGTTGCCGTTGTCGCTTGGCAAACCGGTGTTTGCACTTAAAGTCGAAACGATGTTCATCGGCGGGATGATCGGCGGACTGGCCGGCAGCTATTACGCGTTTCTCAATCGCTACATCAACCCTGATGACGGTCTGCCGGTCGAGACCTTCGTCCTGTGGGCGATGGTGATCCTGGGCGGACGCGGCAATCCCACGGGAGTGGCGGTCGGCGCCGTCGTGATGGAGACGCTGTATGTGGCGACCCGCTTTCTCAGCACGGTCGTGCACATCTCGCCGGAGGTGCTGTCGGCCATCCGGCTCGTCGTGATCGGGGCGTTGATCGTGCTGATCATGATGTTCCGGCCGCAAGGCCTGCTGCCGGAGCGCCGACGGGTCTACGGGCTGTGATCCGCGCCAGCCGCGTTATTGGCCACCCAGGCCGGATAAAAGGAGGCATGCGATGAAAGCAGACTACGATGCGGTCGTGATCGGCGCCGGCCATAACGGGTTGGTCGCGGCGGCCTACCTGGCCAAGCACGGGCTTTCCGTGTTGGTGCTTGAGCGCAGCGACCGGATCGGCGGCGCCTGCATCACCAAGGAGCTCATCAAAGGTTTCAAGGTATCTGCCGCCGCGCAGGTTCTTGGCATGCTGCGTCCGCGGATCGTGGACGAGCTCGAACTGCGGCGGCACGGGCTTACCTGGCTGGCGCGAGAGCCCGAGGCATTCATTCCGTTTCCCGACGGGAAGTTCTTCTTCACGTATCCCGAGGGTCGGCGAACCGCGGAAAGCCTGGCACGCATCGCCGCTGAGGATGGCGCGGCCTATTCGCGCTATGATGAGTATACAACCCGCATCTCACGGATCGTCGGGGAGTTCATGCTGCGCCAGGCGCCGGACATTGCGTCGTTCGCCGCCGCGTTTCCGGCTCCCGACGGCCCGGACATGATGCAGTGCGTGCTGTTCGCCAGCGTTGCCGAGTATCTCGACCGGTTCTTTGTCAGTGATTACGCCAAGGGACCGATGGCGTATCACGCGCTTTCCGGCACGGCCGCCGGTCCGATGACCCCAGGCACGGCATTCAGCAAGTTCTATCATTCGACCGGCGAGCTCACCCCGCATTACGGGGCCTGGGCATTTGCGCGCGGGGGCATGGGTGCTGTCACCGAGGCGTTGGCAAAGGCAGTACAAGCCTATGGCGGAGAAATCCTGCTCGAGCGCGAGGTCGCGCAGATCATCTGGCGCAACGGTCGGGCTGCCGGCGTCGTTCTCGCCGACGGCAGCGAAATTCGCGCGGCGCAGGTGCTATCGAACGCGGATCCGAAGCGGACCTTTCTACAGCTTATGCCCGAGCCGGCGGTGCCGGCGCTGTTCCGCGAGCGGATTCGGCGGCTCCGCACAGAAGGGTCGGGGTTCAAGATCAACTTCGCGCTCGGCGAACTGCCCGACTTCAAAGCGATGCCCGGCCGCACGGTGGGCCCGCAGCACCGCGGCGGTATCATCATCGCGCCTTCGATCAACTATCTGGAGCGTGCCTGGGACGAGACGAAATACGGGCGTCCTTCCACCCGGCCCTTTACCCAGTTCGTGATTCAGTCAGCCACCGACCCGACCCTGGCCCCGGAGGGCAAGCACACGGTCTCGCTCTGGGGGCATCATTTCCCGTATCGGTTGGCCGAGGGTGAGCCGGATATCGAACGCGAACGTCTCGGCGACCGTGTGACGGATTTGCTCACTGAATATGCGCCCAATTTCCGCGGTGCCGTCCTTGCCCGTGAAGTCTATCTGCCCATTGATCTTGAGCGCGTCTATGGCATCACCGGGGGCCAGATCTTTCATACCGAGTTGATGCCGGACCAGGTGCTGTGGGGCCGACCCGCGGCGGGGATGACAGGGCATGGCGATCCGGTGCCTGGGCTCTTTCTGTGCGGCGCGGGGTCGCATCCGGGCGGCGACGTGCATGGGGCACCCGGTTACAATGCCGCGCAGGCGGCGTTACGTGAGGTGGCCATCCGCCAGATGGGCTGTTGAGAGGGCTCTGGTGCAAGTAGCTTTTGCGTACTCTCTCAGGCGAGCTGTCTGTCAGCGCGCGCTCGGGCGCGGTGCAAGGCGCGGTCCGATGTTCGCGCGGCTCGCAGGCGCGCTGCCTGTGCGGCGACGGTGGGATATTGGAAAAGTTCGACCAAGGCGAAATCGACCGCGAATTCCTGTTTGAGGTCGACGTGCAGCTTCGCCAGCAGCAACGAGTGGCCGCCGAGGTCGAAGAAATTGTCGTTCAGACCGACCGTATCCAGTCGCAGCGCATCGCGCCATCGCGCGGCGACCCGTTGTTCTTCTGCATTCATGATCGCTTCCGCTTGGGCAGCCTCAGCAGGTCGCGGCAGCTCACGCGCAGCCAACACCTTCCTGTCGATCTTGCCGTTGCCGGTCAGGGGCAACTTGGGCAGCACCACCAAGAGATTGGGGACCATGTATTCCGGCAGCACGGCACGCATGGCGTTCCGCAACAGCTCGCAGTCGACCGAGCCATCCGCGAGCGCGGTCAGATAGCCGATAAGCCGCGTGTCGTGTGGGCCGTCGTCGTGGGTGACTACGACGCTTTCTTTTACGCCGGGCTGATTGGCGAGGACTGCCTCGACTTCGCCGAGCTCGATTCGATAGCCGCGGATCTTCACCTGGTTGTCACGACGTCCGAGGAACTCTATCTCGCCGTTGCCACGGTATCGCGCAAGATCGCCGGTCCGATAAATTCGTTCCACTGTATCGCCGGACAACGTAATCGTGGTGAACCTCTCGCTGGTCAGTTCCGGCCGGTCCTTATAACCACGCGCGACACCATCGCCGGCGATGCAGAGTTCACCTGGAACACCGATCGGCACGCGATTGCCGGCCGGATCGACAATATGGACCCGCGTGTTGGCGATCGGATGGCCGATCGAAATCGGCACCGCATGATCCACCACACGGGCAAGAGTTGACCAAATCGTCGTTTCGGTCGGCCCGTACATGTTCCAGAGCTCACCGACCCGCCCTACAAGTGCCGACACCAGATCCGGTGGCAAGGCTTCGCCGCCACACAGCGCCTTCAGAGCGTCGCTTCGCTTCCAGCCAGCATCGAGCAGCAAGCGCCAGGTCGCCGGAGTCGCTTGTAAAAGCGTCACCTGCTGCTCATCCATCAGTCGGATCAGAGCGGTGCCATCCAGCGTGTCGTCGTGCGAAGCGATGACGATGCGCGCGCCAACCATAAGCGGCAGCCAGATTTCCAGCCCGGCGATGTCGAATGACAAGGTGGTGACCGCAAGCAGTACGTCATCTGCTGTCAGACCTGGTTCACGCCGCATTGCCTCAAGAAAGCTGACGACATTGCGATGCTCAACCTGCACGCCCTTCGGACGCCCTGTCGAACCCGAAGTATAGATGACATAGGCGAGGTCCTCGGGTCTGACGGAAACCCCTGGCGATCGGTCCGGGTATGTCGCCAGCTCGTCGGTGACCTGATCGAGCGATATCAGAGGCGTCCCCGACGCTGCGAGCAGTGGCACAAATCGCGAGATCGTTACGACGCAGGAGGCGTGGGCATCCTCGAGGACGTAACGCAGACGATCACCTGGATGGGCCGGGTCGATCGGCAGGTAAGCAGCACCGATCTTCAGAACGGCTGCCAAAGCAACAGGGATATCGACCTGTACGCTCAAGACAAACCGCGACGAGTTGCCCTGGCCGCACGCCCAGACTTTGCAGCAGATGCGCTAGCTGATTGGCCCTCCGATCCAAATCTCGATAGGTCAGACATGCATCCCCGCCGATCACCGCCAGCCGATCCGGTGTCGCCTTCGCCGTCGCCTCAAGCAGATGATGGACGGCGTGCTGCCGATCGCGAGGTACTGTCGTTGCGTTCCATGCATCGAGCAGGCGCTCTTCCGGCCCGGTGATCAGCGACACGGCGTTGATCCGGATGGTGGGATCAGGAGCTACGGCAAGAATGATCTGCTCAAAATGCTGATGCATCCGCTCGATGGTGCTTGCGTCGAACAGATCGGTGGCGAATTCGTACCTCGCGCCAAACCGGCCCTTGTGCGGGCCAGTTTCGAATGTGTAGAGCTCGACCGTTATATCATAGCGCGCCGTATTCGTCTCGAGTGCAATCAGCTCCACTTCGAGGCCGGCCGGGAGGTCGATGCTGATAGGAAACGCCATCAGTGTGAAGAGGACCTGCGCGATCGGCGGATGGCTAGCGTTCCGCTCGGGATTTAGTCGCTCTACGAGGGCGTCGAACGCGACGTTCGCATTCTCGAAGGCCGCAAGCGTCGTGCGTTTCACCTGGGCGAGCAGTTCAGCGAAAGTTGGATTGCCCGTCAGCCGCGCGCGCAGGGCAAGCGTGTTGATCAGGCAACCGATCACGCCTTCAAGCGCTGGCAGTTCGCGGTTCGCAACCGGCGAGCCGACAACAATGTCGTCCTGACCCGAATATCGGCTCAGCAGCACGAACCACGCGGCGAGCAGTGTCATGAACAGGGTTGTCTCCTGCTTCCTGCCGCACGCTTTCAGCGCCTCGATACCTGCGTCATCGAACAGACGGATGAGACGCGCACCGCGGAATGACTGGGACGCCGGTCTGGGCCGGTCGGTGGGCAGTTCCAGCAGCCCGGGCGCCCCTCGCAATTGCTGTTCCCAATAGTCAAGCTGTCGCGCCAGACGCCCGGACCGAAGCTGACCACGTTCCCAGGCGGCATAGTCGACATACTGGATGGGAAGCGGCGGCAGTACCGCCGCACGGTTATAGCACAGCAAATCGTAGAGTTTGCAGATTTCGCCGATCGCGATCATCAGCGACCAGCCATCGATGATCACGTGATGGACGCCGATGATCAATGCGTGGTCGTCAGCATCGAAGCGAACCACCAGGAATTGCGCGAGCGGACCGCACGCCAGATCGAAGGGACGTTGTAACCATCGCTCTGCGTGATCGCGCAGCGTGTCATCGCGTGACGCGGCAGGCGTATCCGCAACGTCGACAACGTCGGTGGCGACGTCCGATGGAGCGTCGATCTCGAGCCAGGGGCTTCCTCCTCGCTCGCCGATCCGCATCCTCAGGGCCTCGTGGCGCCCCACCAATGCGTTAATGGCACGCCGCAACAGCGCGAGATCAAGAGTCCCGCGAAGCCGCAATGCGACGCCGATGTTGTATTCCGTCCGCCCTGGCTCCATCCGATCCAGGAACCATAGCCGCTGCTGCGCTGCCGATACGGGCAGCGGATTCTGCCTCGCAATTCTTGGGATATCGTCGAAGCTCTCCCTGTCGAGCGCGTTCCCAGCCAAACGCAGAAAGGCAATTAGCTCGTCACGCCGGTCAGCGATCGCAGCGCGCGTATTTTCATCAAGAGCACCTTTGGGCGCATTGATGCGCAGCCGTTCGCCGTCGAGCAGCACGCGGATGTCGCGATTCTGCAGACCCGCGATGAACAATCTCAGGTTATCGGAGGCGCCGGGGTCGGCTGGGCGCGTCAACGAACCGGTTGGGGCAGCGGGCTGGGCCAGCAGCAGGTCGACCAGCGCAGCGTAATCGGCAGCAAATCGCTGCACCGTTGCTTCGGTGAACAGATCTGTGCGGTATTTAAGCCACCCGAAAATACCCGTCGGACGCTCGGTCAATTCCAGGATCAGATCGAACTGCCCCTCCTGCTGCATGATCGGGAATGCCCCCAGCCGCGGTCCATTCAGCTCGATCTGGTTGTCGTTGATGCCACCGACTAGCAGGGCCTGCGTATCGTTGAGCTCTTCGAGGCGCTGAAAGTGAAAGAACGCATCGAACAGCGGGGAACGCCCCGGCTCTCGCTCTGCCTGCAATCGTTGGACCATCAGCGACAGGGGAAATTCCTGCGCATCGAGCGCTTGCAGGACCGTCTCGCGCAACTGAGCGACGATCTCGGTGAACGAGGCCGCGGACAGTCCTCTGACGCGAAGCGGCAACGAGTTGACGAAGGCGCCGACGACGTGAAGGAATTCTGCCTTGCTGCGCGCGATGGCCGGAGTACCAACGATCAGATCGTCCTGACCGCTGGCCTGTGCCAGGAAAACATGAAATGTCGCAAGGAGTGCCACGAACGTTGTGGTGTTCTGCTGGCGCGCAAGGTCCTTCAGTCGCCGCACCAGATCGCCATCCAGCGCAACCGCCACCGCCGCGCCGTCTCCGTGGTTACTGGATGGCCGCATACGGTCGGTGGGCAGATCGAGTGGCCTTGGCGGCCCGCCAAGCTGCTTGCGCCAATAGGACCACAGGCGCTCACCCTCGAGTCCCGCCAGAGTCTGCTCCTGCCAACTCACATACTCGGCATACGTGACCTGCGGGCGTGTCAGGCCGGCGGGTTCGCCGGTGACCGCCTCACGGTAAAGCTTTGTCAGTTCGTCGAGGATGATCAGTAAGGACCACCCATCGACCGAGATATGATGGATGGTTAGCAACAATACATGGGACTGGGGAGCACGCCTGAAGAGCGACGCGCGCACCGGGGGCTCGACGGCGAGATCGAACGGCCGCCGATGATCGGCTTCCGCATGTTGTCGCAGCGTTTCGTCTGTCAGTTCGGTGGCATCGCGGCATTCGAGCACGATAGTGCCGGTACCGGCCACGATCTGACAGAGTGTTCCGTCGACCACGTCATAGGTCGTTCGCAGGATCGCATGGCGATCTACGAGTGCCTGCAGCGCCTGGCGAAGTGCTGCAAGATCGACGGCATCGTGGATCCGGACCGACAGAGCGACGTGATAGGCAGAGCTGTCAGGCTCCTGCTGGTGCAGAAACCAAAGTGACCGCTGGGTGAACGACAATGGCCAGGTAATGCGCGTTGCTGCGGCGGTGGCGCGCAAATGGTCAAGCACCTCGGAACGTCGGGCCACCAAAGCGTTCCGCAGTTCGTGAGTGAGTGCGCCTGTTGGCGCGCGATAGCGCAAACGATCGCCCTCGAACCAAAGCTCGATCGTTCGTGTGCGAAGCGCATCGATCAGCTCTGCAACCGTCACAGGGTTCCGTCTTCCCACGCAACAGCGTCAATGCTTTCCATAGGCGCATGTCGGGTCGCTCGTACCGCCTCGACAACGGTGGACGCCAGTTCTTCGATGCTGGGCCCATTCAGGAACCGGACCATCGGAAGTACGGCACCCAAATCGGCCTCCACCCGATTCTTCAATTGTACCGCCATCAACGAGTTCAGACCGTAGGATGAAAGGGGCAGCGTTATGTCGAAGCGAGCCGGCGCAACCCCCAAAACCCGAGCTGCCTCGGTCCGCAGGTATCCGGCGACAAACTCCGTCCGGTGCTCGGGAGTGGCATCGGGCCGCGCCTCCAGCGACGATCCGGCGAAGTGCGTGCCATCGTTCGTGTCGACCGCGGCGACCGCCTGCAAGAAGGGATCAGTGGCAAATTCGGGGTAGGCGCGGGTGAACACCTGCCAGTCGACTGGCAGAACGCTCGCCTGCGTTTCACTTGTGGCAAGCAGATGTCCCAGCGCGGCCAGCCCTTTCGCCGTCGGGATCGTAGCGACGCCTTTCAACAGCTTGCCCGTTGCTGCAACGTCGTCATCGATCACCATGCCGACCTCGCCCCACGTGCCCCAGTTGATGCTGAGCGCCGGCAACCCTTGCGCATGTCGGTAATGCGCAAACGCGTCAAGGAACGCATCCCCCGCAGCATAGCTGCCCAGCAACGGCGAGTTCAGCAGCGCCGACATGGACGAAAACAGCACAAAACAATCCAGCGGCTGATCCCGCAGCAGCCTGTGCAGTCGCAGTGTGCCGATAATCTTGGCCGCAACCGAGCGGCGCAACGTTTCGGCGTCCTGGCTTGCGAGCGGTTGCAACTGCAGCAGCCCGGCAGCATGGAAGACGCCGCAAATCGCCGGCTCGCTCCGCGCCTGCCGAGCCTGCAGACACTGTTCAAGCTCACCTTCGACTGTGATATCGCAAGCGACTGTTTCAACCGAGGCACCCAGCGCCTCCATATCCGTCACCGCGCGTACGCGGCGTTCTGCAAGGCTGTTGGGCGCGAGCGTTTTCCATGTCTGTCGCGGTGGCAGCGGGGTCCGGTCCAGCAGCACCAAATTACGCGCGCCGCGTTCCACCAGCCATTGCGCAACAGCGAGGCCGATGCCCCCAAGGCCGCCCGTAATCAGGTAGGTGCCATTTTTACGGGCAGCGAATTGGTCAATGGCAGGAACGTCAAGGCCCACCAGCCGTGGTACGTAACGCCGTCCGCCCCGGAATGCCAGCTTGTCCTCTGCTGTGCCCGCCTCGATTTCGCGAATCAGACAATCGGCGGTCTCGCCGGACCGGTCGGCATCGAGGTCGATCAGGCCGCCCCAAAGGGCCGGATGCTCCGCGGACAGCGTCTTGCCCATCCCCCACAGCATCGCACCTAGCGGCGCCGTGCACGCGTCGCTGGCCAGGACCGGCTGCGCATCGCCTGTCACCAGCCAGATACGAGGCCTGCTGTGGCCGACACTCTGCAATGCCTGCAACAGGTGCAACAGGCTTTCCGGCCCTCGCCCGAGCCCGGCCTCGTCATCACCGTGGGCCGTGTCGAGGTTCCACAGATGGACCACCGCTGACACCGCACCGACCGCATCAATAAGCTTGACGTAGTCGCTCGGCTCACCTGGTCGAATGCTCGCCCGATCGTTGTCGAAGGACCAGCGATCGCCTTGCGCCACAAGAATGGTTCGGCCGGGCGCACGGCGATTGGCGATCAGATCGCCAAGTCGGGAAGCATCCGCGAACACGAGCCAGGGGCCACCTTCCGCCGCACGCAGGCGAGGGCCGGCGATCGCCTGGGGCCGCCACGCCACGGCATGGTACCAGGTCGGCACGGCACGGCAGTCGGCGCTGCGGTCCAGATACTTCAGCGGCACACCGCGGATCTCACTGACAAGGCGGCCTGCATCGTCGTAAATCGACATATCTCTGATGGTGACGTCGTCGTGTCCGACCGGCGGCGGCCGCGAGCTGGCGTAAACCCATAAGGAACGTGCAGACCCCGGATCTGTGTGGGGGGATCGATGGAAAATGATTTCGTCAGCGCCCTGTGCGACGAGTGCGCCGTTGCCCTGGGAAAAGGCGACCAGCACATGACCGCACGCGTCAGACACGGCGGGGTGAAACCGGTACTGCGTCGCCTCTCGGGCGATGCTGGCCGGTATATGCACGCGCCCGACAATTTCACCGTCACCGTGCCATAGACGATCGACGCCTTGGAAGCAGGGTCCCCACTCGTTTCCCTTCTCGGCCAGCGCCGCATAGAACGCGAAGCCTTG
This sequence comes from uncultured Pseudomonadota bacterium, assembly GCA_963810715.1. GTDB lineage: Bacteria > Pseudomonadota > Alphaproteobacteria > Acetobacterales > Acetobacteraceae > DATDIC01. The sequence continues at coordinate 166,131 of CAWEOZ010000020.1, forward strand.
TTGTTCCGAGTGACACCGGTCCCGCGCCGCGGCCACGATCGCCGTGCCTGGCGCTTGCTCCTGCGGCGCAGCGGCTTTCTCGATCCGCGCCGTCATGTGGCTGACCCACGGCAATCGCCGCGAACTATGCGCTTCGCCGATGGGCTGAGCGCGCCCGTGAACCGCGAACGCGGCTGCGCCATCCTCGCCGGCGAGCAGCGTTGCCTGCACGAGATAGCGCATTCCGTCGCGGAGAATGATGGGTCGCAGATTCTCGATCTGGCTCAATACCAGTGAACCGGATCCAAATATTTCGCTACCTGCCGCAAGCGCCATTTCGATATAGGCGCTGGCTGGCACGATCGCGTGGCCTTGCACGCAATGATCCCGCAGCCAAGGATGGCTGTCGAAGCCGATGTCGCGCTCCCAGACAAAGGTGCCCCGCGTGGCGGCGAACTCCCGCTTTTCGCCGAGCAAGGGATGACCCGGCTTCGCTGGTGCACGCATCGGCGCGTTATCCAGCGCCCAGTGGCGCTCCCGCTGAAACGGATAGGTGGGCAGGGCAACGCGCCGCGTGGTTCGGCCGCCAACCACGGCGTCCCATCGAACATCGGCGCCGCGCACATAAAGCTGGGCCAGGCTGGATAGCATCGCTTGCCGGTCGTCGCGGCCGCGGCGCAATGATGCGAGCGACGTCCAGGCGATATCGGGCGTCGCCCGACCCGCGAGCGCGAGAAGCGTCGGATGCGGCCCGATCTCGACCAACGTGGTGATGCCAGCCTCGCGCAGCGTGGCCAGACTTTCTCCAAACCGTACAGGCTCGCGCGCATGCCGGCGCCAGTACACGCCATCAGGCCGCGTGCCCGACGGCCAGGTCGCTCCAGTCAGGTTCGAGACGAACGGAATGCGCGGTTCCGGGTAGGCAATCTTGCTGGCCAGCTCCTGCAGCTTATCGAGCATAGGATCCAGCCGATGCGAATGGAACGCATGTGATACGTCAAGCGTCCGGCTCTGGATACCATGCCTGGCCAGATCCGCCGTGTAGCGCACCAGTATATCGGCATCACCTGAAACAACGATTTCCTCGGGGCCGTTGACGGCGGCGATGTTCAGCCCTCCCTCCCATTCCGCGAGCGAGGTGGCGACGCGCACTTCATCGGCGAACACCGCGGCCATGCCCCCGCCAGCGGGTAGCTGCTGCATCAGCCGTCCACGCGCCGCAATCAGCGCCAGTCCATCTTCCAGTCCGAACATCCCGGCGGCATAGGCCGCCGCATATTCGCCGACGCTGTGTCCCAGAACGAGCGACGGTGCGATGCCCCAGGAACGCCACAACTCCAGCAGAGCATATTGCAGCGCGAACATGGCTGGCTGCGTGCACCCCGTCTGCGCGAGCTGCGAGTCGTCGGGATCCGAGGGGAACATCAGGTCGAGCAAGGGCCGATCGAGATGCGGATAAAGGATCGCTGCCGTGCGATCGAGCGCGCTGCGGAAGACCGGCTCGCTGTCGTAGAGGCCGCGGCCCATCCCGGCATACTGCGCGCCTTGACCGGTGAAAAGGAAAGCGATCTTCGGTCGCTCGCCCACGCGCACGCTGCCCGACCATGCATTGCGCGGGGTGCGTCCGCCGGCAAACTGCTGAAGATCGTGCTCTAATTCCTGGGTCGAGCCGACGACAAACGCCGCGCGATGCTGCATATGCGAGCGGCCCGCCGCCGCTGTTGCGGTCACATCCGCCAGAGACAACGCCGGATTCTCTGCCAGCCATTCGGCATGGCGGCGGACGAGCTCACCCAGCGCCGTTTCGTCACGCGCCGAAACCGGGAACAGACACGGTCCCACATCATCAATCGGCTTCTGCGCCGGCAGCGCAGGTGCTTCCTCAAGAATCACGTGCGCGTTCGTTCCGGAAAAGCCAAAGGAACTGACGCCGGCGCGTCGAGGTGTTGCCTCGCGTGGCCAGGGCGTCAGGACACACGGCACGCAGATCGGCAGATCCGCCCAACGAATGCCCGGATTGGGCGTGGTGAAATGCAGATGGGGCGGAATCGCCTCATGGCGCAAGGCCATCGCGGCCTTCAGCAAACCGGCAACTCCCGCAGCGGCTTCGGTATGCCCCAGGTTCGTCTTGATCGAACCGATCAGCAGTGGCTTGTCGGCGGTACGCCCCTCGCACATGACGGTACCGAGCGCCTCGACCTCGATCGGGTCGCCCAACGGAGTGCCCGTGCCGTGCGCCTCGACATAGTCGATATCGCGTGCCTCTAGCCCGGCGTGCGCCAATGCCGTTCGTATCAACGCCTGCTGCGCGAGGCCGTTGGGTACGGTCAATCCGCTGCTGCGGCCATCGGAGTTGACGGCTGATCCGCGAATGACGGCGAGGATCGGTGAGCCATCCGTCAGCGCGTCCGACAGCCGTTTCAGCGCGATCATCGCGCATCCTTCACTGCGCACGAACCCATCGGCTGCAGCGTCGAATGTCTTGCAGGCACCGTCCGGCGCCATCATGCCCCAGCGGGAGTAAGCACCATCGCATCTGGCGACAGAACCACATTCACGCCGCCCGCAAGCGCCAACGTGCTTTCGCCATTGCGCAGGCTTTGGCAGGCAAGATGCACGGCGACCAGTGACGAGGAGCACGCGGTATCGACCGCGATGCAGGGGCCCTGGAAACCGAAAGTAAAAGCGATTCGGCCGGCCGCCGCATTCAGCGCATTGCCGGTGGCTGTATAGACATCGGATTGATCGAGATCATGTCGCCGCAGCAATCCGCCATACTCATTGGTGGTGATGCCGACAAATACGCCTGTGCTGCTGCCGGCCAGACCGTCGGCGGCGATGCCGGCATTTTCCACGGCCTCCCATGCCGTCTCAAGCAGCAGGCGCTGCTGCGGGTCCATCGTGCCGGCTTCACGCGGGGAGATACCGAAGAACTGCGGATCGAAGCGGTCCACCTGCGGCAGGAAACCGCCACGGCGCGTGATCATCTTGTCCGGTGCATGCGGATCCGGGCTGTAATAAGCGTCTATATCCCAGCGGCTGGCTGGTACCTCCGCCACCGCATCCTTCCCGTCGCGGATGAATCGCCAGAGAGCTTCGGGTGTCTCGATATCGCCAGGGTAGCGACACCCGGCGCCGACGATCGCGATCGGCTCATGCTTCGCGCGTTCGCTGGCGTCGAGCCGTGCCTTCAGCCGTTCGATTGCGAGCAGGGACTCCCGCAGCAGATCGCGGCGCTCGCTCATCGGTCGCGCCCCCGCCGTTCACGGGCGACAATCGACCGGCAGGTACTGCTACGAAATGCCGCTGTGTTCATCGTAATTCATCCAGCCGCGCCAGGAGACGCGCCTCCAGTTCGCTCTCGCTGAGGTCGGACAGATCCGCAGCAGTGTTCTCTGCCACCAGTTCCGTCCGCGGCACCGGTTTTGCTACAGTCTGGGGTGGCATCTCGCCAAAGCCCCTCGCCAGGAATGCAGCCAGTGCCTGAATTGTCGGATAGTTGAACGTCAATGTCGAAGGAAAGGACTTTCCCGCCCCTCGCTCCAGCCTTCGCCGGAACTCGACGGCCATCAGTGAATCCATGCCGAGGTCGAAGAAACCGAGATCGCGGGCGATCGGCTCATCTGCATCCAGACCAAGGACAATCCCAGCCTCGGTGCGGACGAAATCTTCGAGTACGTCGATCCGGGTATCCGCCGGAATACTGGCCAGTCGCTCCATCAAACAGACAGTCTCGTCGCGGGGGCGGGGCTCGCTCCGGCCCGCACCAGCGGGCCTGGGTATCTCGTCACGATCGCCTACAGCCTCGCCTGCTGTTTGAGGCGTCGTCGCCCGCAACTTCCCGATACGATATAGGAATGCCCGTGGCCGTTTCGCCTCGACCAGCGGTTTGTATCGCTCCCAATCGATACGGGCTACGACCGCCTGAGGAATATTGCCGGCAATCACGCGCCCCAACGCTTCAAGCGCCTCGTCCGACGACAGCGGCATCAGACCGACCTTGCGATAACAGTCCTGCATATCCTTCGAGGCCGCCCGCATCCGGTCCCAGGTGCCCCAATTGATCGAGTGCACGGGGCGTCCGGCATGGCGCGCGCTCTGTGCTGTCGCATCGAGAAAGCAATTAGCGGCGGCGTAATGTGCCAGTCCCGACGCGCCGAGCAGCGCGGTCGTCGTCGAGAACAGCACCATGAAATCGAGCTCGAGATCTCGCGTGAGGCGTTCCAGCACCAGGGTGCCGGTGATCTTCGGTCGCAGCATGCGGGTGATCTGTGCCGCCGTAATGCGCTCGATCGGTGCCGTATCGATGTCGACCGCTGCGTGAACAACCCCCCTCAGCGGCGGCGCCTCGGCGGCGAGGCGCCGAAACAGATGCTGCATCGTGGCGTCGTCGGCCACGTCGCCAGCAAGGCTGATAACGCGCGCGCCAAGAGCTTCAATGGCGCGTACGGTGTCAGAGCCGGGATCGGGATTGCGCCCCAGCAACGCGATATTTCGCGCGCCCTGCTCGGCCATCCACTGCGCCACCAGCAGTCCGAGCCCGCCGAATCCCCCGGTGACAAGATAGGTCGCGTCAGGTCGAAGACGCTGCGGCCGCACTGCGGGCGCCGGGCTTTGGATGAAGCGCGCGACGCATCGCTTGCCATCCCGATATGCGATCTGATCCTCGTCACCACCGGATGCATCGATCTCCGATAGCAGAATCTCTGCCACGCCATCCGGCGTGCCATCGGGCGGGACATCAATCAGGCCACCCCAGATATCCGGGTTTTCGAGGGCGAATGTTCGACCGACCCCCCAGACCGGGGCCTGCCAGCGCGCGCCGTTCGTTGTCTGATCGAGAACCGGTTGCGCCCCTTGCGTGACCAGCCATGCCCGCCCGACGGTTCCGGCACGGACAAGTGCGGCCAGCCATTGAACCGGACGCTCGCACGCGAGCGATGCGCACATCGCAGCGGACTGCGCTTCGTCGCCGCAAAAGCCGGCGAGCTCAGTCGCGCCGAGATAAATGAGGTTACTCGCTTCGGGCAAGACGGCGTCGGTCGTTTCGCTGCTTGCAACCGTCACGGAGTCACCGCGAGCCGATAGCCGCCGCTCCAGTGCGTGAGCGAGGCCTTTACCACCGGCAAGGATCCAGTGCCGCACCGATGATGGAGCCCGGGCGACGATCAGGCCATGCATGCGTTCACTAAGCGGGCCGTCCGGGTTCCCCGGAACGACCTCGACGGCATGAAAGCCCATTCGCCCCAGCAGACCTCGCCAGGCCTCCGCATCGATCAACGGACCGTTCTGCCGCAGCTCGGTGTCGGTAAAGCGCCACCAGCCATCGGTCAGTCCAAAGGTAAGGGATGCCCAGCGCTGATGCTGGAATGCCTCGAGCAGGAACAACAGCCCGCCAGGCGCCAATAGACTGCGCACATGTCGCAGTGTCCGCGTCAGATCGGCAGTCGCATGCAGCACATTCGCGGCGATGATGATGTCGAACTGTGCCGGCCGGAAATCCTGCTCTGCCGGTTCTTGTTCGATGTTGAGGATCGCCGTGCGGACGAAAGGATATTCAACGTATTGTTTGCCTGCCCGATCAAGAAACAGGCGCGAGACATCGGTGAACGTATACTCCGTGCGATCCCGCGGCAGCAGCGGCAGCACATAGGCCGTCGTACCGCCGGTGCCGCCGCCGATCTCGAGCACGCGCAGCGTCACGCTCCCCGGCAGTCGCTCGATGGCAGAGCGGACGGCGTCGGCCAAGGTTGCATTGAACGTCCGCGCGAACGGCGAATCCGTATAGAGATCGTATGCCTCTGCGAATGAACCGCCTGGGAACAGCAGGTCCAACGGATCTTTCTCACCTGTGAGTACGCGTGCCAGTTCACGCGCACACCTGCTCAGCGTATGCAATTCCGCATCCATCTCGCCGAACGTGCCAAGCACAGCTTCACAATTCCGCTCGGGATCGTCGTCGGGCAACGGTTGGACAAGGCCGAATGCCGCGCCGACGCTGCGGACGAGCCCGTCCTCCTCGAGAATCGCTGAACAGCCGCCGGAACAGACGAACATGACGCGGCGCGATCCCGAGCCGCGCAGCTTCCTGTTCGGCATCGAACTGACGGCCAGGCGTCGCATCAAACCCAAGTTGGCGAAGCGCGAGGGCGATGTAGTCGACACATAGCCGGTCCAGCGCCGGAAGGAACCGGTCGCAGATGGAGAGGTCATGACGCAGAGCCAGCGTGGTGAACAGGTCCCGCACCGCCGGCGCAAACGTGGCCGGTTCGGGGAACGCCGCCGCCGCGTGCGCCTCCCGCGCAGCCGGCTCCCAAACCACTTCATAGAACAATCCGTTGCCACCCGCGTCCTGCCCATGCGCGCTCGGGTCGGCCGCCGAGGCGACGGTCGCCGTCACGGCGTCGCGGTCGCGGGCCGACGTATCAGCCTGATGGCGGAGCTGCGCCGGCGTGTACCAGTAGTGCCGCCGCTCGAACGGATAGGTCGGCAGCGAAATCTTGCGCGCGCCTCGGCCCAGTTGCTCCCAGTTCAGCCCCAGCCCATGCACGTAGAGCCTGCCGATGCTGCTGGCGATGTCGTGCGGGTCACCGTTGTCGGCACGGCGCAGTGTGGCCAACGCCAGACTGCCGTCGATCGGCAGGTTTGCCGCCGCAAGTGAGGCCAGACGTCCGTCAGGCACCGTGTCGAGAAAAATGCGATAACCCGCCTGATGCAGGCCGGTGAGTCGCTCGACGAAACTATCTGAATGCGCGGCACGGGTGCGCCAGTATCGAGGCTGCGGTGCCGCGGTCCATGCCGGCGCGTCCGGTCCGGTCATCGTCCACGCGACAGGAATTCGTGGTGGGCTGGTTGCAATCCCCTTGGCACAGGCCTCGACCGCGTCGGGATGCGTTTGTCGGGCCTGCGTTGCAATCAGGCGTACGCTATCTTCAATCGAGAAAACCCCCGCCACGCACGCCGCCGCATACTCACCGTCCGCGACGCCGATCGCGGCAGCCGGTTCGATGCCCAACGATATCCACAGCCGGCTGATTGCGTATTGCAGCGAAAAGAGCGCCGGCAGCACCCATGCCGACTCGTGCAAGGCGGCGTCTCCGTCCTTGCCAGGCCAAAGAACGGACGTGAGCATGCGGCCCGCTGCGTCCGGGCCGAGCAGGCGCTCACACTCGTCGATCGATTGGCGGAACACATCGAACGTTTCGTAGAGCTGCCCGCTCATCTCGGGACACTCGACGCCCTCGCCCGCGAACAGGAACACGACCTCGCGTGGCTGACCCTGCACGGCGATGCCGGTTTGCAAAGCGGGGTGCGGGCGTTTCGCAGCAAATGCCTGCAATGCGGCCACTGCAGTTTGCGTCGAGTCCGCAATCACCGCGAGTCGATGCGCAAAATGCGACCGTCCGGCTCCCGCTGTGTGGACGACGTCGTGCAGGGACAAACCCGGCTTCGGCCGGATGGCTGCCGCATACTGTGACGCAAGCTGCGCAAGGGCAGCATCGCTGCGCGCGGACAACGGCAGGCAACGCGGGATTGGCAGGTGGGATGCCGCGGGCCGGTGCGCCGGGGCAGCCTCCTGCAGCACCACATGCGCATTTGTTCCGCTGAACCCGAACGAACTCACTCCCGCCATGCGATCGCGGCCGGTGCGTGGCCAGTCCCGGGCTGCGGCCGTGACGGCCAACCGATAGTCGGACCACGGAATGTGCGGACTGGGATTGCGAAAATGCAGATGCGGCGGGATGCTGCTCGTGCACCAGGGACAGAATGACCTTGATGACTCCGGCAATGCCGGCAGCCCCCTCGAGATGGCCGATATTCGTCTTGACCGAGCCAATCAACAGTGGTTCGCGATCGTCCCGTCCTGCGCACAGTGCACGCGACAATGCGCGTGCCTCGATAGGGTCGCCGAGCGACTTACCGGTTCCATGCGCTTCGACATAATCGATATCACGCGCGCTCACGCCGGCATCAGCGAGCGCTGTGCGGATCACGGCCTCCTGCGAGGGTCCGTTCGGAACGGTCAGTCCGCCGCTCCGGCCGTCCTGATTGACCGCCGTGCCGCGAATCAGCGCGAGGATCGGATCATCGGCGACGATTGCGTCACTCTGCCGTTTTAGCACCAGAACACCACAGCCTTCGCCGCGTCCCAACCCGTCGGCACTGGCGTCAAACGCCTTGCATCGGCCGTCGGACGCCAGCATATGCGCTTTGGAAAGCGCAATGCTGGTGATCGGCGAACACATCACATTCACGCCGCAGGCGAGTGCAAGGTCAGTCTCGCGATTGCGCAGGCTGCGGCAGGCCAGATGCAGGGCTACAAGCGACGAGGAGCATGACGTGTCCAACGTCATCGTCGGCCCTTGCAGGTTGAGGTAATACGCGATGCGTCCCGCCAGGACGCTCGGCGCATTGCCCGAAGCAAGGTAAGCATCGATCGCGTCGGGGCCACGATCGAGCAGGCGCAGGAAATGCTCGCTGTTGCAGGTCCCGACAAAGACACTGGCCGTGGACGCAGCTAACCGGTCCGCCGGAATCGCGGCGTGTTCGAGGGCCTCCCACACGACTTCCAGCAGCAGTCGCTGCTGCGGGTCCATGCTCAGTGCTTCACGAGGCGCTATTCCGAAAAAGCCTGCGTCAAAGCCGCTGGCGCTATTCAGAAACGCGCCCGATCGAACCGACATCCGTCCCGGCGCATCGGGATCAGAGTCGAATAGCGCGTTGATGTCCCAGCGGTCCTCGGGCACCTCGCGCGTGGCATCGCGTCCGTGGTGCAGGAGATCCCAGAACGCCGCCGGGCTGTCGGCGCCACCCGGAAATCGGCAACCCATTCCGATCACGGCAATCGGCTCCCGCTGAGTGCGCTGCACGGCCTCGAGCCGCTCCTGTTGGTCGACTGCCAGCAGCAGAAGCTGTTTCGGCGTGAGTTTCCGGAGCCGTTCGACGAAATTACTCATGTGGAACCTTCGGGCGGCGCGTCGATCGGCAATATGCGATCTTCATACCAATCCCGTAATCGTCCCGGCGCAATCCGACGGCGATTTGGCCCCTTGATCGTGCCGCAAATTCAAGCAACTCGCGAGTTCTTCTTTTGACTATTCGGCACCCCATCCGGTTCGACTCTTGCGCCTGATATCGATGCAGATCCGCCGGGCCGGGATAGTCGTCTGAAGCTGACCTGACGGAGCTCGTGCGCGAGAGGGTGGCGGGTCAATAACAAGCCAGCCACCCATCCGGCGCCGCCCAAACCGGCTGCCAGAATGGTCGCCTCATCCGAGAGGTCGGTGCGCCAGCCTCTCGCCGCCAGAACCGAAAGCAGCCCGACAGCGCACAGACCCGCGGCGACAGCGCTCTTACGCAACGCAAGAACGAAGTCCAGCCAGCGGAATTGTACGTGGACGCGCAAGACTATGAGGGCGAGCGCCACGTTGATCGGGGCAACAAAGACCATCGACAGGGCAACCGCGTGCAGTCCATAGCCTGCGGCGAACGTGAGCGTCCCCAGCGAAAGGCGACCTGCGCAAGCGCCAGGGGTACGGTGTGACGGATACCGCCGACTGCGACCTGCATCGGGTAAACGAGTGGCAAGGGGAATTTCACCAGCAAGGCCGCGCCGATAATGCGCACGAGCGGAACCACGTCATGCCATTGCGGTCCAAGCACGATCCGGATGATAGGGTCGGCGAGAACGATCAGAAACAGCAAGGCTGCCCATTCGACGGCGGCGACGTATTCGATCGCGTTGAGATAACTGATCCTCAAATCCCTACCGTTCCGGGAGTGATCCGAAAACGTGGGGAGCGCTACCGCCCCTACCCCGGCCAGAATGAACTCGTTCCGGAAAGTAAGCCAGAAGCAGGGCGCGTTGAAGCAGCCCAACGGCGCGTGAATCGAGCAGCTTGCCAATGATCAGATACAGCAGTGCATCCAGGGTTCGGTACAGCACTGCCGTCATGCTGCCATAGATGCCGAAACCGAGGACGCTGCGCCATGCGCTGAGCGACGGTCGGAAGATGTCGAAATTCCGCCAGAACCAGCACGCCAGAAACAGCGCTGCCGCCGACGACGCGACGGCGGCCCACGCAAGGCTCACAGAGCCGAATCCCGCGGCGGCCAGCAGGATGCTGACGCCCGCGCCAACGACCGACGTCGTCGTGTCGATCAGAGCGATCCGATGGAACGCCATCTCACGGCTCATCAGAGCGATGATCGGATATACGAACGGGCCGATTGCATAACCGAGGACCATCACCTGAACGTATAGCGACAGGCCCGGCACGCCGTAGAAATCTGCCAACGGGGCCGCTGCCAGAAGCGCGAGTGCCGCCACCACGGCAGTCGTTAGCAGATGGACCGTGAAAATGGTGCGGATTTTTTCCGGCGAGAGTTCGTCTTGTTGCACAAGGTAAGAGGGGGAGCCGAGTTCACGAACCGCCTCAGCGATCGCGAAGATCGAGCTGCCCAGGACGGATATGCCAACCTCGCCGGCGACAGGAAGCGCGCGATCACCGAGGTCGCCACCAGGTTAGTGACCATAATCATATAGCGTCCTGTGGATGCGAACAGGAATGCTCTTCTAGTCCCGGTCATCAGTGGGTCTCTGCGAAGCGCAAACGATGCATCCGGATCAGGTCACGCCGGCTGCGCAGATCGCGGCGACATAGGCGGTCGCCACTCTGGCGCAGATCCGGGCCTTCGAGTCTCCTTGCGCGAACACCGTCTGTCGTGCCCACTCCAGGGTGGTGTCGAACAATCTTTTCCGATCACTTTCCGACCCGAACACGTGATCGGCGGCATGGAAATACTCGAGCCGCAACTTACTTCCGAACGCGACGTTCGGGAGCGCTTCCAAGAGCTGGTTGTGATAATTGTGCCCATAGGGGCGAACACCTAGTCCGACCCAGGCACTCGAGGTGAAGATCGCCAGAAATTGCACGCCGCGCTCGACCGAGGCTCGATAGGCAGCCTCGAGATAGGCTCGCACCTCCCGGTTGTTGATCTGCGGAGAGCTCAGCCGAGGCGCATCGGGGGTACCGGCCAGCCGCCGCTTCAGCCGGCGCCACAGGGCCGGCGTACGGATGGCGTGCAGCAGGTTTCGCAGAATGAACAGAACGTAGTAGCGTACGGTCCGAGGTACCGATGGATCGATCAGCGCCAGTCCGACCACGCGCGGGTCGGACTGGCTGTAAATCATAGCATGATCCGCACCGGAACAGAGGCCCATGAGAATGACACGGTCATCGGCACGGCCTTCCGTCAGCCAGTCGACCGCATCGCGGATATCGGCAAGCGCAGCTTCCAGGGGTGGTAGACCATCCGACCGTGTCTCGCTGTCGCCAAGCCCGGACAGATCGAAACGCAGGACCGTGTGTCCCGCTTTTGCCAGCATGCGCGACAGCGTGACATACATTCGATGGTGGCCGACGCGATGGATAATTCCGGTATTCAGAATCACGAAAGCCGGGCGCTCGTTCTCATCAGCCGCAATGGGCCTGGTAACGACACCGACCAGTGTTGCGCGAGGGCCAATAGCTACTGCTTGATCAATAAACTGATAATTCATGTCAAACACTCGACAATCCGCTGGAGCATCTTCACCGGTACGGTACCAGCGTTCACGTGACCAATTGGCCACTCGATCCAGGCTGGGCTGCTCGGCACATACTCTATGAGCGGCGACACCGGCGCTGACCGCCATGCAGCATGTGACGGATGATAGTCCCTTGCCACCGTGAGTGTCCGCTTTGGCAGCGAGGGCGCGAGCGCGGTGAGATCCAGAGCCGCAATGTCACGTGACATCCCGAACGTGAGCGGGAATCCGCCGACCTGGTACCCGTAATCCATGACCGGCGACCGACCACCGCAGCGTCCGCGGGTTGGCTCGGCTGCCTCGTCATCCACCCCAAGCTCGTCAAGGTAATCGGCGCCGAAAACCACCGGATCCCACAGGACGAGCGCGTCAATTTCGTCGAGTGTCGCCACTGCCATCGCGGCGAGCGTGGCTCCCAGGCGCAGGCCGATCAGGGTGATCCGGCCGCTGTTCGTTATGCTCCGCACTTCGTCGACAGCAATCTTGATGTCGCTGATCCAGTCGTACAAAGTGGCGTCGGTCATCTCGCCGGCCAAGTCCCCAGTGCCGTAATAATCGAAGCGCAGAACGTGATAGCCCGCGAGGGTCAGCAGCGTTGCGAGCTGGCGCATGGACCGATGCGCATTGAGGTATTCCGCGCCAAACGGATAGCATAGCACGGCGGCGTGCGCACCCGATTGCCGCGCGGCCTCGTAAATGCCGAACAAGCGGTGCTGGCGCGTGCCGAAATAGAACGGTGTCATCAGGCGTGCGCCTGCTCAACGGCCATGCGCTGCAGTCCTGTCGCAATGTCCCGCAGGTTCTGAAAAAACAGCACGCGCGGCTCTAGACGGTGGCCGGTTCTTGCCTCGACAGTTGCAGTCACGCGCAACGCAAGCAACGAGTTGCCGCCAAGCTCGAAAAAATTGTCGAGAGCCCCGATCCGGTCGATCTGCAGCAGTTCCTGCCAGATTTGAGCAACCAGTTCCTCTAACCCCGGAGCCGGCCGCTCGCTGTTGCCGCTCCCGCGCAGTGCATGCTTGAACGGGTCCGGCAACGCGGCCTGATCGACCTTGCCGTTCGGGGTCAGCGGAATCCGCTCGAGTACCGACGAAGATCGATGGGATCATATACTCGGGAAGCACGCGCCGCAGTTCGCCGCGAATCTCGCCTGAGGTCAGGTCCGCTCCGAGACGGTAGACCAGACAGCCGACGAGGCGCGGATCGTTTTCACCGGCGTCGCGCATGGTTACAACCGCCTGACGGACGCCTTCCAGCCTGCTCAGTGCCGTCTCGATTTCCTCAAGTTCGATCCGATAGCCGTGCAGCTTCACCTGGCGATCGACCCGTCCCATATGCAGTAGCCGACCGTCTGCGGTCCATCGTCCGACGTCACCGCTGCGGTACATGCGAGCACCAACCTCCCGCGAAAACGGGTCGGCTACAAAACGCGCCGCTGTCAGTTCAGGACGATTGTGGTAGCCGACTGCGACTCCGGCGCCGGCGATCCAGATTTCGCCTGGCACGCCGATCGGCGTGGGACGCAGCGCCGCGTTGAGCACATAGATCCTCGTATTCGCGATCGGCCGGCCGACGTTGACCGCAGCCGCATTTTCGATCCGTCCCGCGGTGGACCACACGGTGGTTTCAGTGGGGCCGTACAGATTCCAAAGATCACCAACCCGTTCCAACAGCTTCTCGGCCAACACGGCCGGCAGGGATTCACCACCGCACAGCGCGCGAAAACCAGGAGATCCATTCCAACCAGCCTCGACCAGCAGTCGCCACGTAGCGGGTGTGGCTTGCAACGTCGTCGCCTGGCTCGCTGAAAGCAGTGCCGTTAGCGCGTGCCCGTCCGAGGCGACATCGGATGGCACCAGTTCGATCCGCGCGCCGACCATCAGCGGCAAGTAGAGTTCAAGCGCTGCGATATCGAATGAGATCGTTGTCACGGCAGCGAGGCGATCGGTCGCGGCCATGCCCGGCGCCTGTTGCATCGCGCAAAGGAAATTTGCGAGCGCCTCATGCGACACAGCCACCCCATTCGGCGTTCCGGTCGACCCCGACGTGTAGATCACGTACGCAACATGCTGTGCGGATGCGGCGCCGTCTGGATCGGTGGCGTCCATCACGGCGATCGCGGTGTCCTCGGCAGTGAGATCGATCGTCCGCATACTCGGCCGGGGTTGCAGGTGGGCTGCTGCACCGCCCGCCGTGATGAGCGCCGTCATGCCGCTATCGGCGACGATAAAATTCGAACGCTCGGACGGAAACGCAGGATCGAGAGGCACATAGGCGGCGCCGGCCTTCTGTACCGCGATCAGCGCTACGACCATTTCGATCGATCGAGTCATGCAGACGCCGACGCGGATCCCGGGTGCCACGCCAATCGATCGCAGATGCCGCGCCAGACGGTTGATGCGGCCATTCAACTCCGCATAGGAGACGCTCGTCCCCTGGAATTCGATGGCGATGTCTGCCCCGCTGGCACGGACCTGCCGCTCGAACCGCGCGACGAACGTCGCTGCACCAAAATCGAAAGTCGTCGCGTTGTACGTTTCGACAACGTGGTACTGTTCTGCGGCTGACAGCAACGGAATTTCGCTCACCCGAAGGTCACGATCGACCACCGCCGTCTGCAGAACCAACTCGAGCTGCGCGGCGACGCGGGCTATCGTCGCAGGATCATAAAGGTCCGAACGGTATTCGAAGGAACCTTCGATCCGCCCGTCGACCTCGCGGGCGAACCACGTGAGATCATAGAGAGCACCACCGCTATAGATCGAGGCCGTCGGTCGGTTGGAGGTATTGTGTAGCACAACCGCAACCTGGAACAGTGGTGAGTGGTCCCAGGACCGAGCCGGATTCAATCGCTCGACCAACGCCTCGAAGGGGACATGGCGGTGATCGTGGCAGTCGAGCACCGCATCACGCGCGCGCAGCAGCAATTCGGCAAATGTTGGATCGTCGGTCAGGTCGAGGCGTAGCACCACCAGATTGACGAATGGCCCCAGCATTGTTTCGAACTCTGGCCGTTCCCGCATTCCCATCGGGCTGCCAAGAACGATATCGCCCTGGCCGGTATAGGCGCGCAGAACGACGGCGCATGCCGCAAGAAGCGCCATGTAGAGGGTCGCACCCACCTCCCGCACCATTGCTCGGACGCTGCTGGAGAGCTCGCTGCCCCAGCAGAACGGGTGCGCGGGTACCCGACCGGTCTATTTTCGCCATGTGGTCGGCCGGGAAGGTGCAGACATCCGGAATCCCGCTGAGCCGCTGCTGCCACCATTGCAGCTCGGTCGCGGTCGCTCTGGGCTCCTGCCTGGCGCGCTGCCACTGCGCAAAGTCGGCATATTGCAACGCAGGGGGATGGCCCGGGCGCGCCGCGTTTGCAAGCTGCGAGCAGCTCCTGGTGCAGCAACGCCAGCGACCATTCGTCGACCGCAATGTGGTGCACCGACGTCAGCACAGCGATCCGATCGCCGGGCAGACGATATATGCAGAAGCGTAACGGCGCTTCGGCCCGCAGATCGAATGGCGTATGCACGGCGACGTGCAGATCAGCCATGATCGCCTGTTCCTGCTCCTGCTGGGACAAGGCGCGCGTCGTCAGATCACGTTGAACGATCGGCACTGCATCGGGCGGCAGCACATGCATGCGCGGACGACCCCGTTCGTCGCGGAAACTGGCTCGCAGGATCTCGTGGCAGCCGACGACATCACGGACAGCGAACTCGACGTGGCCGGCATCCGTTACGCCATCGAGCTGCCAGGCAGTCGCCATGTTGTAGGCAACGTTGCCGGGGTCGAGGCGATGAATGACCCAGAGCCGCTCCTGGAATAGCGAAAGGGGCAACGAGCCTTCGCGCGAAATCCTGACCAGCTCTGCGTCGTGCTCCGCCGATGCCTGAGTGACCAGATCCAGTAGTTCGTCCTTCTGTGCCGCGATCGCCTGCTTCATGCCTTCGGTCAGCTTGCCGCGCGCGCCGCTGACGCGCAGGCGACCGCCTGCCGCGGCAATCTCGATGCCCAACGACCGTAACCGTGCAATGAGAAGCCCGGCGTTCAAATCAATATTTCCTCCCGATCGGCAGCCACCGCGTCGATCCGTTCGGCCAGGCGACGAATAGTCGGTGCCTCGAATATGTCACGCAAAGCCAAACGAACCCCAAGCGATGCCGAAACTCTCGCAAGCACGCGGGTGGCCAGCAGCGAATGGCCGCCGAGCTCGAAAAAGTCGTCGTGGATGCCGACGGTGGTCACGCCCATCAGTTCCCGCCAGATTTCGGCAAGGCATCGTTCAATATCGGTTTCGGGTGGTTCGTACCCGCTGGAAAGCTGCGGGCGCGCCGACGCGTCCGTGGTGGGTGAGACAGAATCTGTTGCGCCTTCGACCCGGAAAGCATCATCCTGGCGTCTGTCCTGCATTGCAAGGGAGACGGTTCGATGCAGGTCGTACCCGGTCACCACTAGGCGCGGATGAGCGGACGCCAAGATACCGGCGAAGGCTGCCACAGCGGTTTCGGACGTCATCGCAATCCGATGAAATGCCTCTCGTTGATCACGGCGCGATGGCCGCGCGATCTGGCGCGCCGCCATGCCGGCGTCGCGCCATGGCCCCCAATTGATGGATACCACGCGCCGCCATGCGGCCGGGACCGCCTCGCTCTCGACGAAAGCATCGAGCACGGCATTCGCACCGGCATAGTCACATCCACCAGGCGTGCTGATCACCGAATTGATTGAGCTCATCAGCGCAACGAAGTCGAGCGGCACGTCCCCCAGCAGCTCGACCAGAACCGCAAGCCCATCGACCTTCGGAACAACAACTGAATCGACCTCGTCGGCATTCTGCCGGATGGCAATCGCGCCGTTTCCGGCGATGCCCGCGGCATGGATCACACCGTCCAGCGGGCCCCAACGCACCTGCGCGGCTGCAATGGCCTGCGCCATCGCCTGCCGGTCCGCGACATCGGCAACCGCGGTCATGACCTCGCCTCCGGCATCCTCGATGGCTCGGATCGAGCGAATAGCCTGCACCCGCCAGTCGTCCGCGTCAGCCCGCGTCAGCAGTGCGTCCCAGTCATCCTGTAGCGGCAGCGGGCGGCGGGCGGTCAGCAACAGTCGCGCGGAAGCTTCGCCGGCAAGCCAATGCGCCAATTGCAGCCCGATCCCGCCCAGGCCGCCGGTAATCAGATAACAGCTTCGCTGTCTCAGCGGCAGCCGCGTCGTGTCGACCGTGCTCCGATCCACCGGCTCGTACCGGCGGACCCAGCGGTGCCCCCGACGATAGGCAACGAAATGGTCGTTTGCCGGTGAGGCCGCCTCGATCACGATCGAGCGTGCGGAAGCGTCGATCGTGGTTGCTGCACCCTCGGCCGCAATGTCAACGCTGCGAATGTCCAGCCCCTGAATTTCCGCCGGCAACACCAGAATCGGACCGAAGGTCAGCGCGCTCGCAGGATTGCACACCTTTTCGTCGATAACGCTCTGCGCGCCTGCCGTGACGACGATCACGCGAACCGCCGCATCCGGCTCACAGGTTACCAATGCACCAGCAAAGGAGACGAGCGTGTCGTAGCCAAGCGATCGCGGATTTTTGCCTTCAGCCGCGTCGCCGGCCGCTGTCCAGAGCAGGACCGCTCCTGCGATCGGGCCACGTCGGCTAGCCGCGTCATGCACGACCGTTTCCATGTCGTTGGCGTTGCCGGGCCTCACATGGAACCAGTCGGCGGTAGGTTGTGCAAACTCGTCGGCAACTGTCAGCAGAGCCGTCTGTGCGCCGGCAGCCCGCAATTGCGCCGCAACGGCGGTCGTCAGGGCGCCGAAATCCCCCAACACCAGCCAGCAGCCTGCGACCTGAGGCGATGTCCAGGTGGTGAGCGGATGCCGCGTCCATGCCGGCAGATACATCTGTACTTCGCCGTCGGCGCGAACCCCGAGATCACCCGTCGGCTGGCGCAGTTGGTGGGGTGACCTTCCCTCCACCATGTAGCGTTTGCGTTCGAACGGATAGGTGGGAAGTGGAATGCGGCGCGGTGTCGCGCCGGCCAGCATCTCCGGCCATGCCATCGGCACGCCAGCCACCCACATGCGGCCCGCTGCGTCCAACATCGACCTGCTGTCGCGGTCCGCACGGCGCGGATGTGACAACGACGACGCAATGAGCCTGGTATGATCGCCGGCAAGATTGGCGTGGAGCAGCGTGGCGAGTGCGTTGCCGGGGCCCACTTCCAGATAGAACAGGTTTGGATCCGACGCCAAAGTCCTTATCCCGTCGGCGAACTGGACCGCCTGACGCAGATGCCTTGCATAGTATGCCGGCGACGTTGCCTGCTCGGTGGTGATCCAGGTGCCAGTGACATTCGAAACATAGGGAAGCGTCGGCGGCGACAGCTTTACGTCCTTGAGCACGGCCTGGAAGGGCGCGCAGGCGGGTTCCATCATCGCGGAATGAAACGCGTGCGACGTATGCAGCACACGGCAGTCCACGCCATCGGCTTCGAGTGCCTCGATCGTGGTGGCAATGGCGTGGTCCGGGCCCGCTATCGAGCACAGCTCGGGGCCATTCACCGCGGCGATTTCCACCCCCGGGGCAAGGCGCGGCTGCAGGTCTCGGTCCGACAGATACACAGCGGCCATCGTGCCGGGGGGCAGCGCCTGCATAAGCCGCCCGCGCGCAGCCACGACCCTCAGCGCGTCCTCAAGCGACAGCACGCCGGACAGATGCGCCGCGATATATTCGCCGATGCTGTGGCCGATCATCGTCCGCGGCGTGATTCCCCAGTGCATCCAGAGCATGGCCAGCGCGTATTCGGTGCAAAACAGCGCGGGCTGAGTCAGGCAGGTCTGATCGAGCGCGGCGCGGTGTTCGTCTTTGCAAATGATGTCGCGGATATCGCGCCCCAGTTCGGGTTGAAGCGCGGCGGCACACCGGTCCAGTGCATCGCGATAGATAGGCTCGGTTCTATACAGCCCAGCCCCCATCCCGGCGTGCTGGCTGCCCTGACCACTGAACATAAAGGCGACCGGCCGCGCGCCACCGCCATGGACAGCGGACACGACCGGCATCTGCGTCGGCTGGCGCAATGCCCGCACCGCCTGCTCACGATCCTGCACCACGACCGCGCGCCGATGGGCGAAGTCCTTGCGGCCAACCTGGAGCGTCCACGCCACATCGGCGAGCGAGAGTTCAGGCTGCTGCTGCAGGCAGACCGCCAGGTTGGCGGTGGCCTGCTCGAGCGCGGTGGCAGTCCTGGTGGAGAGCACGAGCAGATGATCGTCGCGCACCGCAACGCTTGCTGGGGCGGGAGGAGCCTCCTCGACCACGACATGGGCATTGGTGCCGCCGATGCCGAAGGAACTGACGCCCGCCCGGCGCGGCGTATCTGCGGCGGGCCAGACCGCCCACTCCGAGCTGGCCGTAAATGGGCTGCGAGGCAGATCGAGTTGGGGGTTCGGCGATCGGAAATTCGCCAATGGCGGAAATTCTCGCCGGCCGAGTGCGAGCACCGTCTTGATCAACCCGGCCACACCGGCAGCCGCATCGAGATGACCCAAATTGGCCTTCAGCGATCCCAGCCGGCAAAACCCCACATCGTCGGTCGATCCACGGAACACTTGCGTCAGCGCGGCGATCTCGATCGGATCACCCTGCGCCGTTGCGGTTCCGTGAGCCTCGACATAGGCAATGCTGCGCGCATCGATACCTGCCAGCGCCTGCGCCGTGGCGATCACCTCGGCCTGGCCATCGACACTGGGGGCCGTGTAGCCGGCCTTTGCGGCGCCGTCGTTGTTGATCGCCGCACCTCGGATCACCGCATGGATCGTATCCCGATCGGCCAATGCATTCCGAAGGCGCTTGAGCACCACGATGCCGGCTCCAGCCCCACCCCGCGTTCCAGCCGCAGCCGCATCGAAAGGACGGCAATGCCCATCAGGAGACAGGATCATTCCGTCCTGGTACAAATAACCGCTGCGCTGGGGAAACGTGATCGACACCCCACCCGCCAACGCGACGTCGCATTCACCCATCTGCAAGGCCCGGCAGGCCATCTCGACCGCGACAAGAGACGTGGAGCAGGCCGTCTGGATCGTGACGCTCGGCCCGCGCAGATCGAGCTTGTAGGACACACGTGTACACAAGAAATCCTTGTCATTGCTGAGCATGAGCTGATAACCGCCCACAGCGTCCATCAGCCCCGGATCGCGCATGATCTCCGCAATCAGGTAGGTGTTCATGCTCGCGCCGGCATAGACCCCGATCGACGTCCGATCGTCGATCGTTTGACCGGCGTGCTCCAGAGCTTCCCAAGCGCATTCCAGGAACACGCGGTGCTGTGGATCAAGGATCTGTGCCTCGCGTGGCGAGAAGCCGAAGAAGCTTGCGTCGAAAAGATCGGCACCATCCAGCAGGGTGCCGCGACGAACATAGAGCGAATGGTTTCGCAGTGCCGCGGTGATGCCGGCGGCGTCGAGATCGGCATCGCTGAACGTCTCCAGCGACTCCACTCCAGAACGAATGTTGTGCCAGAACTCGTCGAGAGTGCGCGCACCGGGAAACCGGCCAGCGAGCCCGATGATCGCGATGGCGTGCGGCGGGAACGCCGCGATGGCATGGTCGCTCATGGGAAAATCCGCCCGCCATTGGCCGCGGCAGCCAGATTCGCGCCATTCTGCAGTTCCCGCGCTGCGAGCAGCCGGTCCACTTCCTCGTCCGATAGATCATCGACCAGATCGATGGCGTCGTATTCGCCTGCAGCAGTTGGCGCCGCCCGGCTGCCTTCTGGCGTATCGGCCGAGCTCGGGATCTCGGTCATAAGGACTTCCTCAAGCAAATAATCGGTCAGCAAATCGAGTGTCGGATAATCAAACAGCAGACTGACAGGCAGCGGCTGGCCCAATGCAAACCCCAACGTATTGCGCAGTTCGACAACGAGCAGCGAATCAAGCCCCAGCTCACTCAGCGGCGTCGTCGGATCGATCGGCCGCGCCGGATCCATGCCGAGTGTCCGCAACGCCTGATCACGCAGGAACGTCGCGACCACTTGCCGCCGGCGCGGTGCCGGTGCAGTCGCCAGCTCATCGCGCAGATTGAAGCGCATGACCGGCTTCGCTGTTGCCGCTGCACCTGCGGGCGCAGGCACCGCAGCGCCTAAGTCGCCAAGGAACAAGGCCATGCCGCGCTGGCCGGCGCCGGTTCGGAAACGCTGCCAATCGATTGGCATCACCGTTACTTGGGTCCGGCCATCCTGCAGCACGCGCTCCAGCGCCTGAAGGCCCTGGGCCGGAGTCATCGCGCGCAGGCCCAGTGCGTTAAGCCGTCCTGTCAAACCGCGCTCGGCCGCCGCGCCGATATCCGCCCATAAACCCCAGTCGATGCTGGTCGCGCACAGGCCACGCTCGCGCCGTGCATGCGCCAGCAGATCCAGGATCGCATTGGCGGCGGCATGGTTGGCCTGGCCCGGCGAGCCAAGCACGCTGGATATCGAGGAGAACAGCACGAACAGATCGAGCGGATCGCTTCGTGTAAGGCGATCCAGCAACCAGGCGCCGCGCACTTTCGGAGCGAGTACCCTGGCGAACCGCCCGGCGTCCTGTCGCGCCAGTGCTGCATCATCCAACACGCCCGCACAATGCACGACACCGCGCAGCGGCGGCCCGTCGCCGCGGATGCGCGAGAGCAGATCGCTCAAGGCCGCTCCGTCGGTCACATCCACCGCTTCCGCAACCACCTCCGTGCCGCGGTTGCGCAGCCGCTCGATCGCGGGAAGCAACTCATCTGTTGGCCCGCGCCGGCCAATCAGCACCAGTCGTCCGGCCCTGTGCTGCGCCAGCCATTGCGCCACGAGCAACCCGAGCCCGGACAGGCCGCCGGTCACCAGATAGGTTCCGTTACGTTTGATTGTTGCGGGCCCGGCCGGCCCATGCCGCACGACCACCTTTCCGATATGGCGCGCCTGCGCCATGAACCGGAACGCACGCGACGCGTCCTCGATGTGGAACACCTGGCGCGGCAGCGGCGCGACTGCGCCACAGTCAATCGCATCAACCAGGCGCGCCAGTTTTTCATCGATCAGGGCTGGATCGCTTGCCGCAACGACGCCCCAGTCCACGATGGCGTAACGGATGTCGCGGCCGAGGGCCGCGACCCACTCCGGCGATTTGATGTCGCGCTGGCCAATCTCGACAAAGCGCCCGCCGCGCGCGAGCGCACGGAAACTCGCGTCAAGCATTTCACCGGCAAGCGAGTTCAGCACGATGTCCACGCCGCGTCCGCCAGTGCGGGCGAGGACCTCGTCGGCAAAGCCGGGGGTGCGTAAATCGAATACGTGCCGCACACCCATCGCGCGCAGCAACGCGCGTTTGGTCTCTGAACCAGCCGTTGCGAACACTTCGGCGCCCGAACGCCGGGCAAGCTGTACGGCCGCCATGCCTACACCACCGGCGGCAGCATGGATCAACACCGTCTCGCCGGCCCGCATTCCCGCTTCATGCGAGAGACAGAATTCGGCGGTAATGAAAGCGATCGGAAACCCGGCTGCTGCCTCGATGTCCATCCCGTTTGGCAGCCGTTGCACCAGCTCGGCGCGTGTGACGACGAAGGACGCAAAGCACCCCTGCGCGACCGCCATCACCTCATCGCCCACTCGCACATGGGTCACCTCGGCGCCGACCCGGGTGACTCGACCGGCACATTCGCTGCCCAACGGAGCCGCGGCCGCACCGGGGCGCATCATCAGAGCGTTCAGCACGTCCTTGAAGTTCAGCCCGGTCGCCTGCACCGCAATTTCGACCTCGCGCGCGCCAGGTACGCGGCGATCGACCGCCACACGCGCAAACGCGTCGAGCGTTCCGGGCACGGCCGCCGCAAGCCGCCAGGCAGTGGCCGCTGCACCCACCGGCTCCGCCGTCGCCACATGCCGCGCACGGGTCAACCGCGCGACATGGCGCTGGCCAGATCGCCACGCGATCTGACTTTCACCGGTATCATCAGCGAGGCTGGCCATTAGCTCGTCGGGGCCGCCAGTCGGTGACGCCGGATCGAGATCAACGCAAACACAGCGCAGCTCGGGATGTTCCAGTGCCAGTGTCTTGCCGACACCCCAGACGGCCGCCTGAATCGGCGATACACCAAGCGCTTCGTCGCCCGTTGGCTGCCCGCCGCGCGTGACCAGCCACAGCCGAGGGGGAAGAATCTCGTGCACCAGCGCCTGCGCCAGCAGAGTCGGGCTCAACGCGCTGTTCGTCTGCGCCTGGTTGAGATGGGCATCGGCCATTCCGTCCCACGCCGCGCTGTCGAGCGCCCAGGCATGCACCACACCGGTGACTTTCCGACCGACAGCACGCAACTCCTGCAGCAGCAGCCGATACTCGGGTCCCGCGGCGGGACCGATGCTCGCCTCGTCACGGCTAAACCGGAAGTCTCCCTGGCGAACCAGCGTGCAGCAATCACCACGCGACCTCAGTTGTTCGGCAAGCCGTGCCGTCACGCCACCCTGGTCGGCGAACAGCAGCCAGGTCGGCTCCTTGCGCGTTGCCGTCTGCCGGTACGGCTCGGCGAGAGGTTCCACAGTGGCATCGACCCGCTGCGGCGGCGTCGCTTCGAAGCCGGCATGAGCGGCGTGTAGCGGCGCCGCACGCCAGGTTACCTCATATGACGCCTCATCGAGCCAGCGCTCATCAAGACGCTCAAGCGAGTTGCGTGTCACGCGCCTGAATTGAAGTTTGCGCAAGGCTGCGACCGGTCTGCCGTCCGCGTCGAAAATGCGCACATCGGCACACTGGAGATCACCTGAACTTGCGTGCAAAGCCACATGTGCCCAGCAGGTCGTTGTCGGTGCGCCAAACCAGGCAAAGCTATCAACGCCGATCGGCAGATAAAGCGTCAGCTCGGCGCCGCCTTCCATCAGGCCCGCCGCGGTCACCTGAATGCATCCATCCAGTAGCGCCGGATGTATGCAATAGATCTTGCGCTCTGCCGTGAACTCGGCGCCCAGCGTCACTTTGCCGAGGGCCTGCGAGGGACCCCGCCAAAGTGCGTCGATCGAACGGAATCCGGGCCCGAAATTCACCCCGCGCGTTGCGAAGTCACGGTAGAAGTCGTCGACAGCCACCGGTGTCGGACAGGCGTCCCGCAACCGATCCAGTGCCTCGCACGCCAGCTCCCGTTGGGGATTCACCTGGAGACGCGCACTGACGTGGCGCACCCACGGCTCGGCATCGGTCGCGGACTCGGCCACGCTGCTGATCGACACGGCATAGCCGCCATCGTCGCCGCGCTCGAACTGCGTGTGCATGAGACGCGCACTTCGATCGTCCTCGAGCAGCATAGCCTCGCCGATCGTCGCACCTTCAACCACAATCGTGGTGCTGCTCAGAACGCGCTCGCCGACAGCGATCAGCATCTCAAGATAGGCCGTGGCCGGCATGACGATCCGGCCGAGCACTGAGTGTTGCCGGATGAAGGCCGGCGCGTCGGCGCCAACCCGCGATTGGTACGCGGTCGCCTGGAACGGCGAACGCACCGCACCGCCCAGGAGCGGGTGTGCATCGGAAGCGACCGTTGACCTCGGCGCGGCGCGGAACCAGTAGCGCTGCCGCTGAAACGGATAGGTCGGCAGATCGACGACGCGGCACGCGCCATCGTCATTCATGCCGCGCCAGTCCACCTGGTGCCCTGCGAGATACAGCGCCGAAACGCTGTCCAGCATCTGGTTCCAGTCTCGCCGACCCCGGCGTAGCGACGGGATCATGAGCGCCGGCGCGCGGGCGAACACGGACGAGGCGAGCGAGAGCAGCGCCGGCGCTGGACCGATCTCGATGCAGCCGTCAACGCGCAACGCTTCCAGCGTCCTGATGCCATCGGCGAAACGCACCGCCTCGCGCATATGACGCCGCCAGTACGCCGGCTGGTCGATCTCCGCGGCTGAGACTGTCTGGCCAGTCACGTTTGATATGACCCGCACTCGCGGCGGCGAGAGTTTCACGGCGCTGACCGCAGACTCGAAACGATCGAGTACCGGCTCAACCAGCGGCGAATGGAACGCGTGCGAAACCGGGAGCGGCTTATATTGTATATCACGCACCGCAAGCAATCGGCAGATTTCCGAGATGTCGGCAACTGCGCCCGAAATCGTGGTCTGCGCCGGTCCGTTCACGCCCGCAATCGAGACCTGGGCGGCATAAGGGGCGACCACCTCGCCGACCGCATCATCAGGCGCGAATACCGCAACCATCGCGCCACCGGCGGGCAGGGACTGCATCAGCCGCCCGCGCAGGGCGATCAGCTTCAGGCCATCTTCCAGGCTGAAAACATCAGCAAGACAGGCCGCGACATACTCCCCGACCGAGTGGCCGATCAGGACATTCGGCCTGACACCCCAGGACCGCCACAGCTCCGCTATCGCATATTCGACGGCAAACAGTGCCGGCTGCGTATAGACCGTCTCGTCCAGCAGTGCGGTGCCGGCAACCGCTGGAAAGACGACATCGAGCAGCGGTCGATCGAGATGCGGAGCAAGAATACCCGCGCACCGGTCCAGTGCGGCACGAAAGACAGGCGAGGCCTCGTAAAGCCCCTTGCCCATGTCCGGGTATTGTGACCCCTGGCCAGTGAACAGGAACGCGAGCCGCAGCGGATCGCGGCGCGTGACCGTTGCAGTGCGCACGCCGCTGTTCCTGAAATCCTGCGCAAGGGCATCCAGTCCGGCCCGTGCTTCCTCGACGGTCCGCGCCATGATGGTAGCGCGATGCATGAAATGCGTTCGCCCCGCGTTCATTGTATGGGCGATATCGGCCAACGGCACCGCGGCGCAGCGGGATAGGGCATCCGCGTGCCGCGCCGCGAGTTCGCCGAGCGCCGCCCGGTCACGCGCCGACACAGCCAAAAAACTCACGCGGTCCGGCTGCGCGCCGCGCTGCGCGCGCGCCGCCACGGGTTCCTCCGGCGCTTCCTCGACAATCACGTGCGCATTCGTGCCACTGAACCCGAACGAAGAGACTCCGGCGACGCGCCGTCCGCCGATCGGTTGCCAGGGAACAGGTTCGACCGGGACCTCCAGCGGCAGTTCGTCCCACGCGATGTGCGGGCTCGGCACACGAAAATGCAGGTGTGGCGGAATAGTGCGATGCTGCAACGCCAGCACGACCTTGATTATGCCCGTCACCCCGGCGGCGGCCTCAAGATGCCCCAGATTGCTCTTCACCGATCCGATGAGCAGCGGCCGGGCGGCACGCCGATCGGCAGCGAACACGGCACCCAGTGCCTTCACCTCCTGCGGATCGCCAAGCTGCGTTCCGGTGCCATGTGCTTCGATATAGCCGACCTGGCGTGGTGCGAGCCCTGCGAACGCCAGGGCGGAGCGGATGACCGCCTCTTGCGCCGGGCCGTTTGGGGCGGTCAAGCTGCTGCTTGGGCCGTCCTGGTTGACTGCGCTGCCGCTGATGACCGCCAGGACCCGGTCGCCATCGGCGTGCGCGTCGCTCAGCCGCTTGAGCACCATCACCCCACAGCCTTCGGCACGCGCAAAACCGTCGGCGGCCGCATCGAACGTCTTGCACCGCCCATCAGGCGACAGCATGCGCGACCGCGACAGCGCGATGAACAGATCTGGCCCCAGAATAAGATTGACACCACCTGCCAACGCCATCCGGCATTCGGAATTCCGCAGTGCCTGGCACGCAAGATGGACGGCAACCAGCGAAGAGGAACACGCCGTGTCGACGGTCAGGCTGGGCCCGCGCAGTCCCAGCAGGAACGAGAGGCGCCCGCTGACGACACTATGCGCGATGCCCGAGGTGAAATGGGCATCCAGCAGCCCGGCGTCGCCCGACTTGAGCTGGAGGTAGGCATAGTCGCTGGCTGCCGCACCGATAAACACGCCTGTCGCCGAGTTCTCCAGCCGGTCGGGCGCCTGCCCCGCATTCTCCAGCGCCTCCCAGCTTACCTCCAGCAACAGTCTTTGTTGCGGGTCCATGCCTTCGGCTTCGCGCGGAGCGATGCCGAAAAAGCCAGGATCGAACGCGTCGATGGCATCTACGAAACCGCCGCAGCGCGTCGCGATGTGCCCTGGTGTCGCCGGATCCGGGTCGTAGAATGCGTCGTGATTCCAGCGATCCGCCGGGATCGGCGTGATCGCATCGGTCCCGTCATGGAGCAACTGCCAGAAGCTCGCTGCGTCGCGGCCTCCACCGGGCACGCGGCAGCCGAGCCCGACCACCGCGATCGGTTCACGCGCCGAGGCCGTCACTGCGGCGAGACGCGCCTCGGCCTCCTCGAGCGCGAGGAAGGCGCGCTGCAGCGGGGTCAGAGTGTCAATCTTGGCTGACAACGGTTTCTGCCTGTTCTGTCGGCGGGCGATGGCCGAACCGCGCCAACAGGTGCGCCTCGATCTCCGCATCGTCCATGGCCGCGACCGTTGCGATCTGGGCCAGTGGGGTCTGCGCCGGTGCAATCAAACGCGCGCTCCCGGTCGGTGTGGCCGTCGTCGCCTCGGGCGTTGCCAACTGGTCGCAGAGGTAACTCGCCAATGCATCGATGGTCGGATGGTCGAACATCAGCGTCACCGGCAACGGCGACCGGACACCGAACCGCCGCCCGAGTCGGTCCCGAAGCTGCACCGCCATCAATGAGTCCAGTCCCAGATCCATCAGCCGATCGTGGCGATCAGGCGGATTGCCGGGATCGCATCGCAGCACCCGCATGACCTCGTCGCGCACCAGATCGCACACCACGTCGTGCCGCTCGGATGGCAGCGCCTCGAGTATGCTGGCCAACAGGCGCTCCGACGCGCCTGCATGCGGCGTCGCTTGTGATCCGGTCGCGCTATCGCTGGCTGGGAACAGGTCATCGGCCGTGGTTTCAGCCGACGGTTCGCCGGCAACGCGGGCGATGAGCACATGTTGGCCCAGAGCCTCGGCCGGCGAACCCGTTTCCGGGAACGCCTGGGCGGCCTCGAAGCCGGCGTCCTGCAAAGCCTCGATCCAGATCTCCGCCGGCAGCAACGGGTTGTCCTTCCGCAGCGTATCGGCGAAGTGCTGCCAGCCGCCCATCAGGCCCGTGGTGATGTCGAACCATGCGAAATGCGTTGTGGACTCGATCAGGATCATCAGGCCGCCCGGCGCCAGCAGCGTACGCAGCCGACGCAGCAGCAGCGGCAAATCGACACTCGCATGAATCGCGTTCGCCGCTACGATCACGTCGCAACTCGCCGGAGCGATACCCTGCTCGTTCGGCTCGCGGTCCATGTCGAACCGCTCATACGAAACAAATGGATACTGGCCGAACCGGTCGCGGCCGCGGTCCAGGAACACGTCAGACACGTCGGTGAACACGTATTGTGTTCGATCCGCCGGCAGCATCGGCAGCACCGACGCCGTCGTGCCGCCCGTTCCGGCACCGATTTCGACGATGCGCAGGCGTCGACCAGCCGGTATTGTCTCGGCAAGTGCCCCTAGCGCCGCGGCGACGATGTCGTTAAGGTAACGCATCGAGGCCGATCCCTGGTAAAGACCTTCGGCCACCTCGAATGAACCTTCGGGAAACAATGTCTCGAGCGGACTCTGCCTGCCGCGCAGTACGTCGCTGACGAGCCCGCCGCAGTTCTTCAGATAGGCTAGCAGCGGCGCGTCATCCGCCAGCAGAACTCTCCGCCTCGGCCCACAGCCCGGCGAGATCCGGAACCGGCAGAGGCCTATCGGCGACAAACCGCGCACCGTCCGCGCGAAGCGTGCCCGACGCGGCCAGTCCACCCAGCCAGTGCCGCACCAGGTTGCGGTACATCGCCCCGATCCCGGCAATCTCCATGACCTGCTCGGTCGTATGGGTCTCGCCCGCCTGGAGGAACACGCCCGCGTCGCGCAGCGTCCGGATCGCGTGGGCCAGCGTCAGGTGCTCAAGACAGGTCCATTTCGCGGGATACGAGGCAAGCTTCAGGTCCAGAGGACCCTGCCTGGCCTGGCGCGCCGCCGCCGCGCTGACGCCCGACCAGCGAGCGGCTGCCGTGACCTGCGCCGGTTGCGCTGCGCTCCGGACGTCGGTCCAGTGGCGCTGCCGGCGGAACGGATAGACGGGCAGCGCTACGCGCTTGCGCGGATAGTCGCGATCGAAGCCACGCCAGTCGATCTCCGCACCGTCGACGTACAGGGCCTGCAGACTTTCAATCAGGTCCGACCAGTCCGGACGATCCCGCCGCGCCGACGGCAGCCATCGCATCTGATCGTCTGTGACGCATTCGGCGGCCATCCCCAGCAGGACCGGATGCGGGCCGACTTCGATGCAATGCGTTATCCCTTGTGCGGCCAGCGCCTCGATCGATTGGGCGAAGCGGACAGGTTCGCGCATATGCGTGCACCAATATTCCGAGCACCCGACCTCATCCGGATCGGCAAACATTCCCGTTACATTCGATACCAGGGCGATCCGGCCCGGGCGGAACCGCACCGTCTCCAGCACCGGCCGGAACGCCTGCAGCACCGGATCGACCAGCGGTGAATGCGCCGCATACGAAACGTATAGTGGACGCACGCGGATCCTGGCGTCCCGCAGTCGTTCGACCATCGCCGCCATGGCGTCGCGCTCGCCGCTAAGGACGAAATGCTCGGGGCCGTTATGGGCGGCGATTGTCAAGGCTCCACCACTCCGGGTAATTTCGGCTCGCCACCACCGTCTCGCTCGCGAACACGGCCGCCATCGTGCCGTCACCGGCCAGCGTCTCGGTCAGGCGTCCTCGTTCGGCGACCAGACGAAGGGCATCATCCAGCGGCAGGATGCCGCCAATGCAAGCCGCGGCGTATTCGCCCAGGCTGTGGCCCAGCACCGCCACCGGCTCGACGCCCCACGAGCGCCAGAGCTGCGCAAGCGAATACTCGATCGCGAACAGGGCGGGCTGTGCATACACTGTGCGGTTGATCGGCGCGCTCTTCGCTTGCTGTCGTTCAGCACATCGAGCAGACCGCGTTCCATGTGCGGCGCCAGCCCGTCGGCGCAGGCATCCAGTGCCTGCCTGAACGACGGCGATGTGGCGTACAGCGCCCATCCCCATCCGCGCGTATTGTGCGCCCTGGCCGGTGAACAGGAAGGCGACCTGCGGGCGCGTCGCGCCATCGTGCCATCCGGTCGCGACGTCGCGTCGGGTGTTCCGTCGATGAAACGGCCAAGACCTTGCCGCAGCGCGCTCGGCCGTTGCTCCGGCCACCGCAAGCCTGGTGTTGAAGTGCGAGCGGCCGGCATTGGCCGTGTAGCAGGCGTCGGCCGGCGCGAGCTATCGACCAGCGCCGCGTGGTAGCGCCGCGCCAGCTCGTCGAGGACGTGGCGTCACGTGCCGACAGCGCCAGCACGATGCAAGCGGCCGTTCCGATTCCGAGGGTGCCGCTGTTGCCGATGGCGGCGCTTCCTCCAGGATCACGTGCGCATTGCAACCGCTGAAACCGAACGAACTCACCGCCGGCCGAGGCGCGGACCTCCGTTCGACGCAAACGGCATGGTTGTAGTTGGCACGGTGATCGGCAGACCCGCCCAGTCGATATGCGGATTGCCTGTCTCGAGGTGCAGGTGCGGCGGGATTTCCTGGCGTTGCAGGGAAAGAACGACCTTGATCAGCCCGGCGATGCCGGCCGCCGCCTTCGAGATGGCCGAGATTGGTCTTGACCGAGCCGACAGCGAGCGGCTGCCCGGCGGTCCGTCCCGGGCCGAACACCGCGCCGATGGCACCGATCTCGATCGGATCGCCGAGCGGTGTGCCGGTTCCGTGCGCCTCGAGATAGCCGATTGCATCCGGTGGACGCGGGCTGCCGCGAGTGCCGACCGGATGACGTCCTGCTGCGCGGGACCACTCGGCGCGGTCAGCCCGCCACTGCGCCCATCCTGATTGACCGCGCTGCCCCGCACGACCGCGAGGATGCGATCGCCGTCCGCCACAGCGTCGGACAAGCCGGCGCAGCACCACCATGCCGCAGCCCTCGCTGCGGACATAGCCGTCGGCGGCGGCGTCGAAGGTCTTGCAGCGGCCATCCGCCGCCATCATGCGCGCCTTCGAGAAGCAGATGTTCATGTCCGGCGTCAGGATCAGGTTGATCCCGCCGGTCGAGCGCCAGATCGCATTCGCCCAGGCGCAAGGCCTGACACGCCAGATGCAGCGCAACCAGGGACGACGAACAGGCGGTATCGATCGCCATGCTCGGACCGTGCCAGCCGAGAAAATACGACAGCCGGCCGGCGGCGATGCTGTGCGCGTTGCCGGTGCTCGCGTAGGCGTCGAGCAGATCCGGCCGCGCGAACAGCGCCCGGCCGTAATCATTGTTGCAGATGCCGAGATAGACCCCGCTGCGCGAGCCGGCCAGGCTGGCCGGCGCATGACCGGCATCCTCCAGCGCCTCCCAGCGTCACCTCGAGCAGGAGGCGCTGCTGCGGGTCCATGCTGGCGGCCTCGCGCGGCGAAATGCCGAAGAACTCGGCGTCGAACCTGTCGATCTCGTCGATGAAGCCGCCGCGCCGCGTGATCATCTTGCCGGGCGCATCGGGATCTCGGAATACAGCGCATCGAGCGACCAGCGGTCGGCCGGAATGTCGCCGATGGCATCGCCTCCGGACCACAGCAGCCTGGCAAAGCTGTCCGGCGTCGTTCACGCCGCCGGGAAAGCGCATGCCCATGCCGATGATGGCGATCGGTTCGAGCCGTTCGGCTTCCGCCTGCGCAAGCCGAGCGCGCAGCTCGCGGATTTCCAGCAGCGCACGCTTGACGGGAGTCATCGCTGCATCGCTTGCGTCGCGCCCGTCCGTCATGCCGCGCGTCCTCGAAATGCCGTGTTCAAGTTCTTCCAGCAGCAGCGCTTCCGCGTCGGCATCCGAGAGTGCCGCCATGTCGAGCGTGGTCTGCGACCGGCGTC
Source organism: uncultured Pseudomonadota bacterium (assembly GCA_963810715.1). Lineage (GTDB taxonomy): Bacteria > Pseudomonadota > Alphaproteobacteria > Acetobacterales > Acetobacteraceae > DATDIC01. The sequence goes on from CAWEOZ010000020.1 coordinate 197,566, forward strand.
GTTCCGCCGCGCTGTCGCTTGCATCCGATTCGATGCCGCACGCGGGCGCCAGAAAGTCGGCGAGCGCCTCGATCGTCGGGTAATCGAACAATAGTGTCGCCGGCAATGACATGCCGGTGAACGAACCAGGGCGTTGCGCAACTCCACCGCCATCAGCGAGTCTAATCCGAGCTCCTTCAACGGCACGCGCGTGTCGAGCGGGGCCGCATCAGTCCAGCCGATGACCAGTTTTGCGCGGTCGACCAGGTGATCGATCAAGGTCTGCAGCCGCGAACCCCGACGGCATCGTCCGCACACGTTCCACGATGGTCACGGTCTCGGCGCGCGGTGCCGATGACGCGGCTATGCGCTCCGATCGTTGCCATCCGGCGCGTAGAAATCCGGATCGGCTCCGGCCGGCAGCCGACTGCGAAACCGCTGCCAGTCGATCGGAAGCACGGCACCGTAGGCCGCACCGTCGGCCAGCAGGCGCTCCAGCCGCGCGAAGCCGACGGCTGGATCGATGGAGCGTCAAGCCGCGCGACAGCCAGGCCTCTTGCGCGCGTCCGGTCGCGTCGGCCGCCATTCCGACTCCGGTCCACAGGCCCCACGCCACGCTGAGCGCCGGCAACCCGATCTGCCGCCGGTAGCGAGCCAGCGCGTCCAGCTCGGCGTTTGCGGCCGGATACAGTCCTTGTCCAGGCGCGCCGAGCACGACTGCCGCCGCCGAATACAGCACGAAGAAATCGAGCGGCAGCGTGCGCGTCTGGTCGTGTAGCAGCCAAGCGCCATGGACCTTGCCGTGCATCACCGCACGGCCGTCCTCCCAGCTCTGATTGAGCAGCGCAGCGTCGCGAATTGTGCCCGCGGCATGGACCACACCGCGCAGCGGGGGCATTGTCGGCGCCGATCTCATGCAGGATCGCCGCCATCGCGTCGCGGTCCGCTGCATCCGCGGCAAACACGCGAACGCGTGACACCGGCGCGTTCCAGGCCTGAATCCGTGATGTGGCTGCCTCGCCCGGTGGTCTCCGCCCGCTCAGCACCAGATGCCGCGCGCCTGAGCGTGCCAGCCATTGGGCTGTCTCCAGGCCGACGCCGCCGAGACCACCGGTGACCCAGTAGGTCGCGTCCGGTGCGATCGGCGGCGCCACCGCAGCCCCGGCGCGCTGTTCGGCGGCAACTCGGATCACGACCTTGCCGATATGGCGTGCCTGCGCCATGTGGCGCATCGCCTCGCCACGCGCGCCAGCGGGAACACTTCGACTGGCAGCGGGCGCAGCGTCCCATCCCGCATCGCCGTCAGGACCTCGTCCAATAGCGGCCGCAGCAGCCCGCGATCCGCTTCCGCCTCTGCGCCCAGATCGTAGGCATGATAACGGACGTCCGGTCGGAGTGCCGCGACCTGCGCCGCGTCCAGATCCCGCGTTTGCCAAGTTCCAGGAAGCAACCGCCGGGCGCCAGGACCCGGATGCCCGCCGCGAATGAAGTCGCCCGCGAGCGAGTTCAGCACCACATCGACGCCGGCGCCCTCGGTCGCCGCCATCACCTGATCGGCGAAGGCGACCGATCGGGAATCCATCACCTCGGCCACGCCAAGCCGCCGCAGCATGTCGCGTTTCGCCGGGGAGCCAGCGGTGGCGAACACCTGCGCCCCGCAGCGTTGTGCGAGCTGCACGGCTGCGAGACCGACGCCCCCTGCGGCAGCGTGGATCAGCACCCGCTGGCCGGCGCGCAGCCCGGCGAGGCGATGCAGCCCATAACGGCCGTCGCGAACGCCACCGCGATCCCGGCTGCCTCCTCCGCCCGCATTTCCTCGGGTATCGGGGCCAGGAATCCGGCCGGCACTATTGCTTCGCTGCCGAGGGGCAGGGGACGTATCCGAACACGCGATCGCCGGGGCGAAATGCAGCGACGGCGCTACCGACCTCGACGACCGTTCCGGCACACTCGATGCCGATCGGGGGGGTATCGCCCGGATACATCTGCAGCACGCTCAGCACGTCGCGGAAGTTCAGCCCGGCCGCCAAGACCCGCAGGCGGACTTCGTCCAATGCCAGCGACGCGCCGCGTCGCTGGACGCAAGGCAAGCCCGTCGAAACTGCCCGGCTGGACCAGTTCCAAGCGGAACGGCCGAGCATTCGCGCAGCTCGGACTCGCGCGCTGCAGGCGGACGATACGGCAACAGGCGCGGCACCCAGCGCTGTAAGCCGCGCAGCGCCACACGAGCCTCGGTCCCAGCCAGCAGCTCGGTCGCCAGCCGGACGACATCGTCCCGGCGCTTCGGCCGCATCGAGGTCGATCGCCCGGACACGCAATTCCGCGTGCTCGATGGCGACCACATCGGCCAGCCCCCAGACGCCGGCACCACGCGGCCGCAGCGTCTCGGTCCGGTGACGGCGCGACAATCGCGGGTGACCAGGGTGAGCGGGCACCGGTGTTTCGGCGTCATGTGCGCCAACGCCTGCACGATGTGCAGGATCGACCCGAACGCACGGACGTCGTCGTCGTTCCATGCATGCGACGAGAAATCGCCGGGCACCGCAACATCGAGCGACCAGCAGTGTACGATGGCCGGCAGCGGATTTGTCGGACCCCACGGCGCTTCGGCCCATAGACGGCGATAGTGCTCGGGATTGGCAGGATCGATGATCCAGCTCCGTTCCGACGTTCGGGCGAAGGCCGCGCCGGCACGGACGCTCCAGCAGTCGCCGCCGAGTTCGGTCAGCCAGCTCGCCAGTAGCCGCCGCGGTCCGACCGGCATCGGCGAACAGCAGTGTGGGCCCGGCCGGCGCGGGGTGCGCATGCGCGCCGAGGTCCGGCAGCGCGCTCCCAGCCGAGCTCGTAAAGATCGCCACGCGATGTCTTCCGCCGACTCAAAGGCCGCACGATCGGTGCGCGCAAAGCGCATGCCACGGAACCGAGCGATCGGCGCCCCATGCTCCGTCTCCAGTATCGCATCGGCGGTCATCGTTTCCGCCGATCCGGCGCTGGATATGCGGGCTGCGCCCGATCAGCCGGCCGCCGTGCCAGGGACGGATTTCGACGTTGTCCGCTCCCGATCGGCAGAAAGATGTCGACGGGGACCCGTTCCGCTGTCGGAGCACCTGCCGCCAGCACGCAAAGCTGCAAGGCGGCGTCTAAAAGGACCGGATGCAGCAGGTGTTGTCCGGCGGTTGGTTCCAGCGCCTCCGGCAGCTCCACCCACGCCTGTGCCGCGCCGCCGGACCGTTCGATCGCGCTCAGACAGCGAAAGGTCGGACCGAATTTGACGCCGAGTTCGGCGAAGCGATCATAGACCGCCGCTTCTCGGCACACTTCGCCCATGCGTCAGATGCGGTGGGGGCGCCCAGACGTCTGGTTCGGACTTTCCGACGCCGGTCGCGATCAGCCGCCACGCGTCGGCAGTCGTCGCGTCCGCGCACGCCTGCTCGTAGAACGACAGCTCCGCGCTGCCATTCTGCTGCGGGCGTACCACGACCTGCCATCGCTTCGCTGCTTCCCCGGGCAGCGGCAATGTCAGCGGCCGCAGCATGGCAAAGTCGGCCAGATGCGGCTGTCCACAGTTCAAGACATGGCCGGCTGCCACTGCCAGCGTCTCAAGCACCGCCGCCGCCGGAACCAGCAGCCGGTCGAATATGCGATGGTCGGCGGACCACGTCGACGCGCCATCTGACCCACCCTGGAATATCTGGGCGTCGACCCGGCTGCCGCGATGCGACACCCGAGCAACGGATGCACCTCCTGTGCAACATCCGCTAGTGCGACGCCGGCCGGCCGCGGCCTGATCCAGTGCCGCTTGCGCTGCCAGGGATAGGCCGGCAGCGAGGCGACCGATCCGGTCGTCGGCTCAACCGCCTTCCAGTCGGGATCGGAGCCGGCGGCGTACAGACCGGCGCAGGCCTGCAGCATGGTCGCACGCTCGGGCCGGCCGCGGCGCAGCGAGGCAAGCACCACGGCATTGGAACCCAGCTCCGCGAGGTGTCGCGGTCAGCGAATGAGCGAGCACCGGATGCGGTGCCAGTTCGACAAAGACATTGCATCCATCTGCGACCATGGCGCGGACGGCAGCCGAGAACCGCACCGTGTCGCGCATGTTGCGACCGAAATAGCTGGCGTCGAAGCGCACATCGTCGGCGCGCGCGCCAGTCACCGTCGCGTAAATCGGGATCGCCGGCGCCGCTGTACGGACGGCGCCGAGGGCGTCAACAAACGGCTGCTGGAACCGCGCCATCTGAGCGCTGTGGAACGCATACTGGACCGGCAGCAGGCGATGATCGACGCCTCTCGCAACGAGCGTCGCCAACACTTCGGTCAGCGCCTCGGTTTCGCCGGACAGCACCACGTCCCGCGGCGCATTGATGGCACCGATGCTGAGCCGATCGCCGTAGGGCGCAATCAGCGCATGCGCTTCGGTCTCGTTCAGCCGTACCGATGCCATGCGCCCGAGCCCGGTTGCCTGCTGCATGGTCCGGCCGCGCTGCCAGACGATCCGCATGGCTTCCTCGAGGTCAAGCACGCCAGCCACATGCAGCGCGGCAATTTCGCCGACGCTATGCCCGACCACGGCCGCCGGCATCACACCCCACGATTTCCACAGCGCCGCCAGTGCGACCTGCAGTGCGAACAGGGCCGGTTGAGCGATCTGCGTCTGATCGAGACGCGATGCCGCCTCGGGTGACGCCAGCTCTGCCTGCAACGACCAGCCGCACAGCGGCCGCAGCAGCGAGTCGCATGCGTCGATGGCTGCGCGATACACCGGCTCGTCGGCGTAGAGCTCGCGGCCCATCGCGTACCATTGCGGCCCCTGACCGCTGAATACGAAGCCGATCCGTGGTGCGGACGGTGCAGCGTGCCGTCGACCGGACGCGACCGGTTCGTCCAGATAGTGCTGCAGCGCCGTTTGCAGTTCGTCCTTCGACCGACCGACGAATGCCACCCGTTCGCCGTAGTGCGTCCGGCGTCGCGCGGCGGTTGTCGCAAGATCGGCGATTGTCGCCGGGGTGTTGGGCAGGAAGTCATGCCAGGTCTGGGCGAGCGCATGCAATGCGGCTGGCGTCCTGGCCGAAAGCGGCAGCAGATAGCTCGCCTCCTTGCGCGCCGGCTGTGCGGCGGACGGAAGCTGGGGCGCCTCTTCCAGGATCACGTGTGCATTGGTTCCGCCCACTCCGAACGAGCTGACCGCCGCGCAGCGCGGCTCGGCTCCGCCAGGCCACGGCGTCAACCGCGTGGGGATCGCCAGGCGCGTGCCCGCCAGCGAGATATGCGGGTTCAGCGCATGGAAGTTGGGCTGCGCGGGCACCGCGGCGTTGCGCAAGGCGAGCACAGCCTTGATGAGCCCGGTGGCGCCGGCTGCCGCTTCCAGATGGCCGAGATTGGCCTTCACGGCACCGAGCAGGCACGGAGCAGCCCCTGGCGTCGAGCGCCCGATCGTAGCGGCCAGCGCTTCAACTTCGATCGGGTCGCCGAGCGCCGTGCCGGTTCCATGTGTCTCGACGAAGCCGATGCGTTCTGGGCCAAGCTGAGCGGCCGCAAGCGCGTCGCGAATCAGGGCTTCCTGCGCCAGCCCGTTCGGTGCCGCGAGCACGGTCGATCGTCCATCCTGGTTGACCGCCGAGCCGCGTATCACCGCCAGGATACGATCCCCATGTGCGACCGCGTCCGACAGGCGCTTGAGGACGACGACGCTGCATCCTTCGCCGCGGCCGAAGCCATCCGCCAGCGCATCGAACGACTTGCAACGACCGTCCGGCGCCATGAAGCCGACTTTCGACATCGACACCAGCAGCTCCGGCGTGATCATCAGTGACACGCCGCCGGTGATCGCAATGTCAGATTCGCCAAGGCGGAGGCTCTGGCAGGCGAGATGGACTGCGACCAGCGATGCCGAGCACGCCGTGTCGACCGACACGCTCGGTCCGCGCAGGTCGAGCAAATATGACAGCCGATTGGCAAGCACGCTGTGCAGCGTCCCGGTCAAAGTGCGCAGGTCTATCGCCTCGGGGTCGGCGTATTGCAGTTGTGCGTAATCGTTATGGTAGCTGGCTACGAATACGCCGGTGCGTGTGCCTGACAGTGTCGGCTGTGGTATGCCGGCGTCGTCCAGGGCTTCGATGGCGACTTCCAGGAACAGGCGCTGCTGCGGATCCATCCGGTCCGCCTCGCGCGCAGTGATGCCGAAATACCCAGCATCGAACCCGTCGATACGATCGATAAAGCTTCCCGCCTTGGTCGCCGTCTTTGCCGTCGCGGACGGATCGGGATCGTACCATGCATCGCCGTCCCAGCGATCGCCCGGGATCGCGCGCACGGTTTCAGTCCGATCAAGCAATAACTGCCAGAACCGCTCGGGAGTATCCGCGTTGCCGGGCAGCCGGCATCCCATGCCGATAATGGCAATCGGATCGGCTTGCAGCACGCGGGCAGCCTGGGCGCGTGCCTGCCGGGCCATGAGTGCCAGCTTCAGAGCCGATGCGCCTGCAAACGGGTCCTGCGTGTCGGTCATCTGCTGCCGTCGCCCGCCTGCCCGATAAGCGCCAGGGCCGCTTCTTCATCGGACAACGCGGCAACAGCGTTCAGTGAGTCGAGCAGAGCGTCAGCCGGCTGTTCCGTCGTGCCATCCGCCGCGGTTGCGACGGCGGGTTTCCTATCAGCCGCAAAGTAAGCGACCATTGCCTCTACAGTTGGATAATTCCAGGCCAGCGTCGCAGACAAAGGACGACCCAGAGCCGTCTCGAGATGATTGCGCAGTTCGATGGCCAGCAGCGAACCCAGCCCGAGATTGCCGAGTTCCTTACGGGTATCCAGCCGCGCAGGCGCGATCTTCAGGACACGGCCAACAACTTCCTTCACGACCTGTTCTAAAATCGCGCGCCGCTGCGTGGGATCCGCACCATCGAGCTGGCTCAGCACGGATGATCGGCCAGCATCGCCCTCCCCGGCGACGAGGTCCTTGAACGCCGGGCCGATCCGCCCGCCGCGGGCATGCCGGAACTGCGACCAGTTGACCGGCATGACGGCCGTCGTCGAAACACGGCAGCCGCACAGCCAGGCGAAGAGTTTGCCTCCTTGCTCAGACGGAATGGCCGCGATGCCCTGCCGCGCCATCTCGGTCACTGCATGTGCGCCGGCTTCACCCAAAGCGAGGCCAGCATTTTCCCATGGTCCCCAGGCAATGCTGAGCGCCGGCTGATCGCGCGCCCGGCGGTCCTGGGCCAGCGCGTCGAGCCCGGCGTTGGCAGCCGCATAGTTGGCGACACCAGGATGCGGCAGGAATCCACCGATCGACGAAAACACCACGAAGAGATCGAGGTCCGTCAGCAGGCGATCGAGCAGACGTGCGCCGCCGAGCTTGGTCGTCAGCACTGCGTCGAACGTCAAGCGGCTCATCGAGCTCGCGAGCTCGTTGGCCAGTGACACGGCGGTATGGAAAACCCCTTTTATCGGGGGCCATCCTTCCGCTTCATAACACTCAAGAAATGTACGCAGTGCCGCTTCATCGCCGACATCGACGGCTGCGGTGTGCACGGCCACGCCCATCTGCTCGAGCGCGCGGACTGCGGCGATCCGTCCGCCGCCTGGCGAGTCGGATGGGACCGAGCGCCACATGGCACGCGGTGGCAAAGGCGTCCGGCCCAACAGGATCAGGCGGCGTGCGCCGCGTTTGGCAAGCGCTTCGGCAACGATGATGCCGATATCGCCAAGACCGCCGGTAATGAGATACGCGGCGTCCGGACGACACGTCAGCGGCTGGTGCACTCGCGTTCTGTCGTCGCGATGCAGTCGCACCATATAGCGCTGACCGGCCCGGACTGCTGCTTCGACCTCAGCGTCCGGGCTGAGCACGTGGCCGACCAGGAACTCTGCGTTCTCGTGCGCGACAGAGACCGGATCGAGATCGAGCAGGCCACCCCACAGATCGGGATGCTCCTCTGCGATCACGCGCGCCGCCCCCCACAGCGCGGCCTGGTCGACCGAGACGCGCTCAGCCGGTTCAGCGATGACCGCTTGCCCTCCGGTTGTGGCGAACCACAGGCGCGGCTGCACATGCCACGTGCACTGGAGGCAGGCCTGCAGCACTCGCAGCGGCAGGAAAGCGGCCTCTCGACAGGCTGACGCCAAAACGACGATTCCGGCGGCGCCCGACACGGTGAGCGCAATCCGGCGCAGTGCGTCTTCCGAATGCGCAAGCGGGGCCACGATCGCCTTGGCACCTGCCGCCGCGAAGGCCGCCTCCAGGGCCGCACCCGCGGCACTGTCGTCAGCCAGCACCAGCCAGTTTGCGTGAACCGCCGCCGCGGTCCGAAGCGGTCCCGCATGCTCGGCCACCTGCCACTGCAAGTGATACAGCCAGCTCGATGCCTCCTCATCGAGGCGGAGAGGAGCCACGTGCTCGCCAGGCGCACCGCGCCGCATCTCGGCCGCTTCGGCCCAATAGCGCTCGCGACACCAGGGGTATAGCGGGAGCGGCACGAAGCAGCCGCCCTCCGGCATGATCCGCTGCCAGTCGATGGGATAGCCCGCGGCCCAGAGCCTGGCGATCACACTGAGCAGGGTTTGCTGGTCCGGTTGCTCCCTGTGTCCGCAAACCACGGTCGTGGCGTCTGGCACGGTTTGCTGTACCGAGGACAGCAGCACCGGATGAGGTCCGAGTTCGACAAAGATCGTGACACCGTCCGCTGCCAGCGCTTGCACAGCGTCTGCGAACAGAACCGGCTGGCGCAGATTGATCGCCCAGTAGCTCGCATCGAACTCGGGGCCCGCCGCCACCCGCCCGAGCGCCGTCGAATAGATCGGAATCCGCGTCTCGGCCGGTCGCAGGTCGGCAAGGTCGGCCGCCAGCTCCGCGGCAAGCGGTTCCATTTGTGTGCTATGGGAGGCGACGTCCACCTTCACCAGTCGGCAGAACACGCCATCCGCCTCGAGTTTCGCCAGCATCAGACGTACCGCCTCGGGCTGGCCGGAAATGACACTGGAGCGGGGACTGTTGCTCGCCGCCGGCGACACGCGATCCTCGAACCCCGCCAGCCGCGCCGCCAGGTCGGCCAGCGGCAGCTCCACCAGCGCCATGGCGCCTTGCCCGCTGACCCGGCGCATCAGCGAACTGCGCCGGCAGATCACCTGCATCGCCTGATCCAGGTCAAGCGCGCCGGCAATATACGCGGCGCCGACCTCGCCCATGCTGTGGCCAACGACCGCGTCGGGTTCGACGCCGAGGCTTCGCAGCAGTTCGGCATAGGCGATAGCAATCGCCACCAGCACCGGCTGGATCACATCGATCCGATCCAGTTTGAACGCCTCAGAGCCCGGTTCGGCGGCCAACTGCTCCAGGATGGACCAGTCGGTATAGGGCTGAGCGGCACGCCCACACTGTTCGAGCATCGAGCGGAATACCGGCTCCCGCTCCAGCAGTTCGCGCGCCATGCCGATCCACTGGGCGCCCTGGCCGGGAACAACGAAGGCGAGACGTGGCCGATCGGCCGCGTGCACGACCTCATCGGCTGCGGCGGTTGCCTGATCCTCGGCATACCCCCGAAGCATCTCCACCATCGCCTCGGTGCTCGCCGCCACGAATGCGGCGCGATGGTCCAGACAGGTCCGCCTTGTCCCTGCACTCCAGCATATGTCCCGCAGCGTTCCGGGGTCGCTCGCGGACAGATGTTCAGCGTAGCGTTCAGCCAGCTTGCGCAGTGCCACAGGGCTGCGGGCCGATAGTGGCAAAAGCTGCGTTGCCCTGCTGGCGGCTGTCGCGCGCGACATGCCGGCAACGCCCTCTTCGAGAACGATATGCCCGTTGCTCCCGGCAATCCCGAAAGCGCTCACCCCGGCAAAGCGCGGGTGCTGCTGCGCGGGCCATGGCGTAGCTGCCCGCGGTATCTCGCAGGCTAGTTCCGACCAGCGTATGGCGGGGTTGGGTTCGCGAAAATGCAGGCTGGGAGGTATCACGCCGTGGTACAGGGTGAGGGCGGCCTTTATCAACCCGGCTATGCCCGCCGCACCCTCGGTATGGCCGATATTGGTCTTTACGGAGCCCACGAACGCGCGCGACCCCGCCGTCCGTCCCGCGCCGATGACTGCGCCGAGTGCGCCCAGTTCGACCGGATCCCCGACCCGCGTCCCGGTACCGTGCGCCTCGATATATCCGACAAGGCCAGGCGGCAGCCGCGCGTCGTCATAGGCAGCCCGCAGCAGTTCCTCCTGACCGGTTCGGCTGGGTGTGCCCATCGAGCCGCTGCTGCGACCGTCATTGTTGATCGCGCCGCCACGGATCACTGCATAGATCCTGTCGCCATCGGCGAGAGCACGCTCCAGCGGCTTCAGGACAATCAGTGCGGCCCCTTCGCTCCGCACGTATCCGTCGCCCGACGCGTCGCCGAATTTGCACCGTCCGTCCGGCGCCATCATACGGCTTTGCGAATAACCGATGCTGATGTGCGGTTGCAGGATGACGTTCACCCCGCCTGCCAGCGCCAGCGAACACTCGCCGTTGCGAATGCTTCGTACCGCCAGATGGACAGCGGCAAGCGACGACGAGCAAGCCGTATCGATCGTGAGGCTCGGACCCCGGAACCCGAGCAGATAGGACACCCGGCCGGATGCGGCATAACGCCCGCTCCCGGTCGTCATGAAGAAATCGATATCCTCCGGGTCGGTAAACAGACGTGCCTCAAAATCACTGATCCACTGACCGACGAACACGCCTGCACGACGGCGGTCGATCCGATCGACATCCTGTCCGGAATCCTCCAGCGCTTCCCAGGCCGTCTCAAGCAGCAATCTCTGCTGCGGATCCATGCGCTCCGCCTCGCGCGGCGAGACACCAAAGAATCCCGCGTCAAATTCGTCGATCCGCTCCAGGTATCCGCCCCAGCGAGTCATCATTCGCCCCGGGGTGGCCGGTGCTGCCGCGAAGAACCGTGTGACATCAATACGGTCAGCAGGGATCTCGGCTATCGCATCGCGCCGCTCGATCAGCAGGCGCCAGAAGCTGGCGGCATCCGAGGCACCGCCTGGAAACCGGCATCCGATACCAACGATGGCCACCCTTTCAGGGTGACCTGTCGCGACCATGTCGTTCATCTGACCCGCCGCTCCGCGAGGCGCAGCATCGGGGCGAGCGTCACCGACAAATCCGCCAGAACCTCGTCACGGCGGGCATCGAGATAGAAGTGCCCACCGGCAAACCACCGGATGCGAAAGGGTCCTTCGGTCTCTGCGCGCCAGGCCTCCAAATGGTCTCGTGGCGCCAGCCGATCCTGCAGGCCGCCAAAGGCCGAGATCGGGCACGATAACGGAGCACGAGGGGTGGGCAGAAAGGTTTCCAGCGCGACAATGTCCGCCCGCAACGCTGGCAGCAGCAGGGCCAGCACGTCAGGCGACTGTCGGATCGCCGCCGGCATGCCGCCATAGCGGCGGTCGATTTCCTGGACGAATTCGTGATCCGGCAAGGTGCGCAGAGCACTATCGAGACCTGCCACACGCGGTGGGCGCCGCGCAGATACGAACAGATGGAAGGGCAGGGCGCCTTCGTTTTCCGCCAGATACCTGGCCACCTCGAAAGCCAGCACTGCCCCCATGCTATGACCGAAGAACGCAAATGGCTGACCCAGATGGGGCCGCAGCGCCGCGACGAGCCCATCGACCAGAATTGGGATGCTGGCTATCGGTGCTTCATGCAATCGGTTGCCGCGCCCAGGCAACTGCGCCGCCCATAGGTTCAATCCCGCCGGCAACCCCACTGGCCAGGGTCGAAACATCGAGGCAGAACCACCGGCGTATCCAAAGCAGAACAGATTGGCGCGGCCATCGGCGCGCCGCGACCAGGGGTGCAGCCACGCAGCGCCGGCACCGGGGGAAGTGCCTGAACGCGTGGACTGATAAGGCATGGCGCCATCAGGCGTCATCAATCACATCCTTCGTGCGGCCCGTTTGAGCGGCGACCGCAGGGGTTTGAATACTGACCGGAAAGTTTCGCCACGGTATCCAATTGGCAGGTGGAGGACAGGTTATTCCAAGTTAATACTTTTTTCCACATTTTTTGGCACTATTTGAAACACACGGTTAAGATTGCCTAAAGCCAATCCCTAGGCTGGTGCAGGGCAGGGGTGAGCCGCAGCGCAAGGCGTAATTCTGCTTCCGCGTGTGCCTATCTGGGTCTCAACTCGAGGGAAAAATCCTACGAACGACGCCCTCCGGCCAGGGTGGGCTCATTTCCGGAACCGCGCGGGGATCGCAATCGGAGTTATCCAAGGCCGGCGAGTACTTTGCGAGGCGGAGAACCGCCGGTTGTGAACCCACCGCCGCAGGGCAGGCCTTCCCAGCTTGTCCAGCACTCCGGTGCGCTCACCGCCTATGCTGCAGCGCTCGCACAACAGATACACGCATTCAGCCGAAACCTCGACGCGCACTGCACCATGAGTTGCTCAAGCACACGGCGTCACACGTGCCGTTTGGGTGAGTTTTCAGCGCCAAGCATCTTCAAGCCGTGATATCCGCTAACCAAACGGACGGCTCGATTCCAGGGATGCAGGCGCCTCATTCGATCTGGAAGCCGGCACGTTCGCTGCCAGATTGCGGATAGCGCCTATTGCTATGGCGTTTTGCCGCTGCGCGCTCCGATCCTGCTCCACCGAATAAAGCATTTGGTAGAAGGAACGAAAATAAGTTGCAAAAAGTCGTAAAAAAGTAAAGTTCGACAACTACCGCTCATGCAGGGGCGGCGCTCACCAGCTACCACGGACTGCCAGCCGGACTCGATCAGGCGGCGGGATTTCCGCTGATCACCGCCTGCCGCAGCTTGTCATGCAGGTGTTCGTTACCAGCGACGACATCGCCGGTTTGCAGCGGGTCGCCGCCGTCCGGGTCGGTGGCGAAGCCCCCGGATTCGCGCACTAGCAGCAGGCCGGCCGCCAAATCCCACGGATGCAGCCCCAGCTCCCAATAGCCATCGTACCGACCTGCCGCCACCCAGGCGAGATCCAGCGCGGCGGCGCCGAACCGGCGGATCCCCGCAACCTGTGGCATCAGACCGGCCAGCGTGCGAGAGAAGGCGGCACGTCGCGTCGGCTTGACCGCGGCGAACGGGATGCCGGTGGCGAACACGGCCTCCTTTAGCTCGCGGCGGGCAGATACACGCAGCCGCCGCTCGTTGACGAAGGCACCGCCGCCTTTTTCCGCCCAGAACATCTCATCGACAACCGGCGCATAGATCAGGCCTGCCGCAAGGTCAGAGCCACCGTCCGGCAGCCGCCGTTCCAGTCCGATGCTGATCGCCCAGTGCGGAATGCCGTGCAGGAAGTTGGTGGTGCCATCCAGAGGGTCGACCACCCACCTCCAGGCCCAGTTCGGCGACCCGGAGGCGCCGGACTCTTCCATCAGGAAGGCGTAGCCAGGACGGGCCCTGTTCAGCTCCTCCCGCAGGGTCTCCTCGGCGCGCAGGTCCGCCTGGGAGACGAAGTCCGACGGACCCTTGACGCTGACCTGAAGCTGCTCGACCTCGTTGAAGTCGCGCAACAGGCGCTTGGACGCTTTCTGCGCCGCGTTGGCCATCACCGTGAGGTGGGGCGATAGGCGAAATGCCATCGCCGCGTCAGCCCTTGAAGCGTTCGACGTAACTGCCGTCTTCGGTGCGCACGACGATACGCTCGCCGGTCTCGATGAAGGGCGGGACGGAGGTCTTTACGCCGTTGGACAGGCGTGCCGGCTTGTATGACGAGGCAGCGGTTTGGCCTCTGACCACCGGATCCGCCTCCACCACCTCCAGCACGACCGTCGGCGGCAGATGGGCGGCAACCGGCTCGCCTTCCACCAGATCGATCGTGATTTCCATGTTGTCTTGCAGGAACGGGGCGGCATCGCCGAGCAGGTCGAGCGGGATATGCGTTTGCTCGAAGCTCTCCGGGTCCATCAGGACCATGTTGGGTCCCTCGGTGTAGGAGTAGTTGTAATCCTTCTCCTCGGTCATCAGTCGCTCGACGGTATCGGCAGTGCGCCAGCGCTCGTTGGTCTTGTTGCCGGACTTCAGGTCGCGCATCTCTACCTGGATGAAGGCGCCGCCCTTGCCGGGGGTGATGATCTGCTGCTTGAGCACGGTCCAGCGCCGGCCTTCATGCTCGATCACCTGTCCGGCGCGGATCAGGTTGGCCTGCTGCTTCATGGTTGCTCGGTCTCAGTGACAGGGGTGCGGGCTTCTAGACCCGGTCCCGGAAGGGGGCAAGCCGGCGTCCTTCCTCGCAAGCAGGAAAACAGCTCAGCCCCGGAGGTCACGCCGTCTGGGCCAAACCACAGCTCCAGGATACTCCTGCTGGAGCTTTGCCGTCGAACCGCGCGCGTCCTGCTCGACCACTATGCGCAGCGTCACGCCGGCGGGTCCGATAGCGAGTTGCTTCTGCCCCTTGCGGGGCAACGGGACGCCAATCCGCGCGCAGTAAGCGACAAGCACCGCCGCCAGGGCTTCGGCAGTAATGCTCCTGCTGTGGTCCGGCCGTTCGGGACTGATGAACTTCACGAGTTGCTCGTCGGGCTGAAACTCCACTGTGCTGACGTCGCCGGGACGCAAGCCGAGCGCCTCGGCCACACGCGAGGCGATTTCCACGGCACGCAGGATCCCCGCGGCATCGAAATTGACGCTTCGTTGCTCGATCACCGGCAAGGCGTGTTCTTCCACCCCGTGACATTCGTTAGGTCGCATGGCGTGATGAACAAAACCTCAATAGCAATCACGCTCGCGTGAGCAGCCTGCTTGGCAGCCAAAAACAATGGATTTGCCCGGTTGGGCACGCCGCAGACCAGGCGATCTGAATGGCTCCTGTCCCGGACAAGCCCGTTCAGCTCGTCAATACGCCGTGCTGTCGCAGGAAGCCGAGCAGCGGCAGCAGCGGCAGACCGAGAATGTCGCTATGGTCTCCTTCGACCCGATCGAACAGATGGACGCCGAGCAATTCCAGGCGATAGGCACCCACGCTGCTCAGCAGGCTCTCGCCGTCGGCCGCCAGATACGCGTCGAGGAATTCGTCCGAAAAGGCGCGCATTGTCAGGCGCGGCTGCGTGACGTGCTGCCATACGCGCCGGCCGCCACGATGGCACACGACACCGGTGGCGAGGACATGCGTTTTCCCGCGCAGTGACCGAA
This sequence comes from uncultured Pseudomonadota bacterium, assembly GCA_963810715.1. Lineage (GTDB taxonomy): Bacteria > Pseudomonadota > Alphaproteobacteria > Acetobacterales > Acetobacteraceae > DATDIC01. The sequence goes on from CAWEOZ010000020.1 coordinate 212,675, forward strand.
GCTGCGTGCGCACGGTGGCGAGATCGGCCGGCTTATCGAACCAGGTCTGCTCGCAGACCAATATCTGATCGGCGCCGATCACCAGGGCCTCGGGCGCACGTTGCGCGGCGCGTGCCGCTTTCAGCTCCGCCAACGCGAGGGCAGCGTCGACGGCGGAAGCGCCCTCGGCGCGAGCCGATTGTTTCACCGCCTGTTCATCGATCCGGGCGGGTTCGGCGCGGAAATTGATCCCGGCGGCGCTGAGCAGGGCTCGGCGCGCGCTGGAGGCGCTGGCGAGAATGACGGTCGGCACCGGGTTCTGGAGCATGCGATCCTGCTGACTGCTGACAGGCGGACGGAAGCGAACCCTGCCGCGGTAAAGCGTTATACGCGGCCAGCGCCCGGCGGCGACCCTCGTCCAGGCCCACGATCGGGCTCGGGTAGGTTGCCCCCAACGCAACGCCGGCCGCCTGCAACAGCAGGGCAGGCGCTTCCCATGGCGCATGCGCGTGCTTCGGGTCCAGACCCCGTAGCTCGGGCACCCAGGCATGCACATAGGCGGCGTCGGGATCGAATGTCCGTCCCTGCAGCACGGGATTGAACACCCGGAAATACGGCGCCGCATCCGCGCCCGATCCGGCGACCCATTGCCAGCCGGCGCTGTTGTTCGCCAGATCCGCATCGACCAGCGTGTCCCAGAACCAGGCCGCCCCCTCCTGCCAGGGCAGCAGGAGATGTTTCGTCAGGAACGATGCGGCGATCATGCGCACCCGGTTGTGCATCCACCCGGTGTGCCAGAGCTGACGCATGCCGGCATCGACGATGGGAATGCCGGTGCGTCCGCGCTGCCAGGCACGCAGCGATGCCGGATCATGCCGCCAGGGCATGGCGGCGAACGAGGCGCGCAGCGGCTGCTCCGGCATGGTGGGAAAGTGCCACAGCAGGTGTGCGGCAAATTCCCGCCACAGCAGCTCGGCAATAAGCTTGTCGCGGGAAGGAGCGTGGGCAATGTGGTCCCGGATGGCATGCCAGACAGTTGCCGGAGAAATCTCCCCGAAATGCAGGTGGGGAGACAGCCTGCTGGTGCCGTCGCGATCCGGCCGGTCGCGATCCGTGACATAGTGCCCGCCGTGATTGTGCAGGAAATCGTCCAGCCTTCGTCTGGCGCCGGCTTCACCGGGCTCCCAGGCGCGGCGGAGCCCGCCGGCCCAGTCCGGGTGGGTCGGCAACAGGTGCCAGTCATCGAGCCTGTCTGACGCACCAGCAACTCCTGGGATGTTGCGCGGCGCCGGCTGGGGCTCCGGCAAAAGTGCTGCGGCGTGGCACGCCCATGCAAACGGGGTGTACACGGTGTACGGGTGGTTGCTCCTGGTTCGGATTGCCTCGGGATCGAACAGGGTTGCCGATTGGTGCAGGATGAGGTTCGAAGATAAACTGCGCAGCGCGTGGTCGACCCCGGCTTCCTGGTGGCGTGCCCACGGTTCGACACAACGCATGGCGTGCACGGAACCGGCGCCAGTGGCGCGCACCACCTCGGGGATGACCTGTTCCACGCGGCCGCGTCGCAACAGCAGCCGCGCACCGCGTTGCACCAGATCCCCCGCCAGGGCAACGAGGCTGTGATGCAGCCACCAGCGTGGCGCGCCCCCGGCGCGCCATTGGCCGGCCGCGTAATCGTCCAGCACGAACAGGGGCACGATGCGGGCGTGGCGCTCCAGCGCGGCGGCGAGAGCTGGGTTGTCGGTCAGCCGAAGGTCCTGGCGGAACCACACGATTACGGGAGGCGGGTCGGTCATGGTGTGTTGCTGGTCCGTTCGAGGTTTTGTCAGGCGGATTCAGTGCAGCGCTGATTCGCACCCCCACATTGCTTGGCACGATTGATTGGAGATCGTGCCGTGCTCGCCGAGAGGAAGAGACGATCTGGGCCTTGCCGGTGCAAAACCGCGGTGATCGCGGCGATGGCTTTGGGGTTGAGCGCCGGAGGCCTGTCGTGGTTGCGCGCCACAGCTCGCCCGGTTGGCAACCGGCGTGTGCCAGAACCGGCAAAGCCGGTCGATATCGGAAAATATCTCGGCCGATGGTTCGAGTTCGCCCGCTATGATGCCCGTTTCGAGCGTGGATGCGAGGGCGTGACGGCCGACTACTCCGGGCTTGCCAGCGCGTTGGTCCAAGTGGTCAATACCTGTCGGCAAGGCGCGCCGGACGGACCCCGGCGAACAGCGGCAGGGCGGGCGAGGGTGATCGCGGGATCCGGCAACGCAAAGCTGAAGGTGTCGTTCTTCGGGCCGTTCTTCCTTGGCAATTACTGGGTTCTGGACCACGCTGACGATTATTCGTGGTCGATTGTCGGCGAACCGTCCGGGCGGTACCTCTGGATATTGACACGCAAGGCGGTGGTGCCGGACGCGATGGCAGCTATGCTGGTTCAGCGCGCCGCCGATTTGGGATACGACACCGCTCTACTGCGATACACCCGCCATCTGGGCGGGTAGCAATCTGCGTCAGGAACGGCGGCCGGGACCTGATCGCGGCTCCCGGCCGCATCCGGCCTTTCAGTTGTAGTAGTGGTAGCGGTGATACCGAGCATCCCAGCTCCGATGGTGCCAGTGATGGTGGTTCCAATAGTAATCAACCAATACCGTCCGCGAACTCGAGACCCCAGGCTCTATCCGTACAGGTGCGGCGTACACCGAACCCATTCCCATAATCATCGCGGCAAGCAATGTCGCCGACAAAATCAGCTTCGTCATCATCGTCTGAGCCCTTTCTGCTGCGCCCATATCAACGCGGAGTTCTTGGCGAAATTCGGGTCGGCGGACGCCGATTTTGCGGCGAATCGGCCGCGTGCCGCCTCAGCCGCACGGCGCCTGGGAATTCGAAGCGGACTGCACCTCAGTCGCTCATCCCATTTCCTGCTCCAGCGCCTCGATCTCCGCATCGCTGAATCCGAAATGGTGCGCGATCTCGTGCACCACCACGTTGCGGACCAGTCGCGACAGATCTTCACCCGTCTCGATCCACTCCAGCAGGATCGCCTGACGATAGATATAAATCAGGTCCGGCGGTCGCGCGATATCGTCCACGCTGCGGGCGGGCAGCGGCGTGCCCCGGTAGAGGCCGGTCAGTTCCCAGGGCGACTCGATCCCCATCTCGTCCAGCGTCTCATCGTCCGCCGCTTCCTCCACCGTGATCCCGACGCCGGCGACATGCCGGGCAAGCCGGGCGGGGATCGCCGCCAGCGCCTGCGCCGCCATCTCGGCCACATCGTCCAGGTCCGGCGGTGGGCCGATGCGGCGCGCGGTCCCCGTGTCGCTCATCGGCGCATCGGTGCAGGATAGGCACCGAGGGTCAAGCAGGGGGAGCCGCCGCATGCCGCAAAAACTCAGTGATCAGGAACGCGCCGCGCTGGGCACCGGTCTGCCGCACTGGTCGGTTATCGAGCCGGACGGCATCCGCCGCTGCTTCAGCTTCCGCGACTTCAGCGAGGCCTGGGGTTTCATGAGCCGCGTCGCGTTGCTGGCAGAGCAGCATAATCATCATCCGGACTGGTCAAATGTGTGGAATCGCGTCGAGATCACGCTGTCCACGCATGACGCCGGCGGTCTGACCGGCAAAGACGTCGCGCTGGCGCGGGCCATCGACGCGCTGCTGGGATGAGCGGGCCGTCGCTGCCGGAGCACGCGGCGGCGATCCGCCGGGGTGCCGCGCGGCTGTGCTGTCAGCTTGGCTGGGCGCCGCTGCATGAGGTGCCGCTGCCGAACGGGCGGCGTGCCGACATCCTGGCGCTGCGCCCGGATGGTGGTTTCGCCTGTATCGAAGTCAAGTCGGGCCCGCGCGACTTCCTGGTGGATGTGAAGTGGCCGGCATACAGGGAATATGCCGACGCATTGTTCTTCGCGGTCGGCGTGGATTTCCCCCTCAATCTGCTGCCGGACGATGCCGGCCTGATCGTGGTCGCCGGGCTGGAAGCCGAGATGCTGCGCGATGCACCGTGCCACATTCTGGCCGGCAGCCGACGCCGCGCCCTGCTGCATCGTTTCGCGTGGCTGGCCGCCGGGCGGTTGGCGATGGCGGAGGACCCCGCCGGCATCACCGAGCTGCGGGCAGCAACGCGCGTGGAATAGCCGAAGGGCGCGCGAGTCGCTGGCGACCCGCTTGCTGATGGATTTCCGCAGATCAGCCCGGCCTTGAGCGGCGGGTGCCATCGCGATAACAGGTAAGGATGCAAGCGAAGCACACTGGCGTCGTGTTCGATCTCGGCGGCGTCCTGATCGATTGGAACCCCCGCCATCTCTACCGCAAGCTGTTTCCTGGCGACGAGCCGGCCATGGAACGGTTCCTTGCCGAGATCTGCTCACCCGCCTGGAACCTGGAGCAGGATCGCGGCCGTACCTGGTCGGAGGCAACCGCGCTGCTCGCGGCCCACCATCCGCAGCACAAACACCTGATCGAAGCCTATCGCAGCCGCTGGCACGAAATGCTGGGCGGGCCGATCGAGGGCACCGTCGCTATCCTGCGTGACCTGAAGGATACCGAAGTCCCGCTGTTCGGGCTGACCAACTGGTCGCACGAAACGTTTCCCCAGGCGCTGGAACTGTATGACTTCCTGGGCTGGTTCCAGGCGATCATCGTCTCCGGCCAGGAACGGCTGGTGAAGCCGGACCCGCGCATCTATCGCCTGCTGACCGAGCAGGTACGGGCTGGACCTCGCCAGCCTGGTGTATATCGACGACAATCCGGGAAATGCCGCCGCGGCGACCCGGCTTGGCATGCACGGCATTCATTTCACCGATCCGGCGACGCTCCGCACGGAGCTGGTCGGGCTGAATCTGTTACGGAGCTAACCAGCCATGGGCCCTCGCGTCGATCCCGTTGCATCGGATACCACCATCCCGCCGCAAGCGGCCGTCGTCGATCGTCGGTGCGGGCATCGTCGGCGTCAGCGCCGCCTTCGCGCTGGCCCGCAAGGGCGTGTCGGTGGTGCTGTGCGAAAAAGGGCATGTCGGCGGCGAGCAGTCCAGCCGCAATTGGGGCTGGTGCCGGAAAATGGGCCGCGATCCGCGCGAGCTGCCGCTGATCATCGAAAGCCTGCGCTTCTGGCAGGGCATGAACGAGGCGGTCGGCGGCGAGACCGGCTTCCGCACCTGCGGCATCATGTATCTGTGCGAGACCGAGCAGACGAAGCCCGCCGCACCGCCTGGCTGGAGCACGCGCGTCCGTACCAGCTCGACACGCGCCTGATCGGATCTGATGAGATCGCCCGCCTCATGCCAGGAGCCGCGCGCAGGTTCCGCGCCGCGCTGTACACGCCGAGCGACGGGCGCGCGGAGCCGCAGAAGGCCGCACCCGCCATCGCCGAGGCGGCGCGCGGGAAGCGGGCGCCGTGATCCTGACCGACTGCGCCGTTCGCAGCATTGAAACCAGCGGCGGCCGGGTGGTTGCAGCGGTTACCGAAAAGGGCCGCATCGCCTGTGATTGCGTGCTGCTGGCCGGTGGGGCCTGGTCGCGCCTGTTCTGCGGCAATCTCGGCTCGATCTGAAGCAGCTCAAGGTGCGTTCATCGGTGATGCGCACCGAGAAGCTGGACGGCGCGCCGGAGATTTCCGCCAGCGGCGCCGGGTTCGGCTTCCGCAAGCGCCTGGACGGCGGCTACACCGTGGCGAACCTGAACGCCAGCGTCTCCGAGATCGTGCCCGACAGTTTCCGCCTGGCACGCGATTTTCTGCCGCTCTGGCGGTCGGGTCAGGCGCGCGTGCAGGTGCGGCTCGAGCGGCCGCTTCATGGAGGAGGCGCGCACGCCGCGGCACTGGTCGCTCGGACAAGCCGTCGCCGTTCGAGGCGGTGCGCGTCCTGGATCCGGAACCGATCACGCGGCTGAACGACCAGGCCCTGGCATCGTCTGTCCAGCGCAGTTTCCGGTGTTCGCGCAGGCGCAAAGTCGCGCAGCAATGGGCCGGCATGATCGACGTGACGCCGGACGCGGTGCCGGTGATCTTCGCGGTTCGCCGGCATGCCGGGATTTTCGTGGCGACCGGTTTCTCCGGTCATGGGTTCGGCATCGGGCCGGCTGCCGGTCGGCTCGCCGCGGACCTGATCACCGGCGATTGGCCGATCGTCGATCCGACAGCCGTTCCGGTTCGATCGTTTCAAGGGCGAACATCCATCCCAGCCGATGATCGAGCTGTAACGGGAGATCACGGTGAACGCAGCGGACACACCGGCCCTCGGCAGCGCCATTCGGCACGAATGGCCGCTGGACCCGGATTTGCTGACGGTAAATCATGGTTCCTTCGGTGCCACGCCAAAGCCCGTGCTGGCCGTGCAGGAGGAGTGGCGCCGCCGGATGGAGGCGCAGCCCAGCCGCTTCATGCGCTATGATCCTGCCGGACGCGTTGCGCGACGCCGCCGACGGCATGGCCCGTTTCATGGGCGCCGAGGGCAAGGACCTCGGCGTTCCTGGAAAACGCGACCGACGGGATGCAACGCCGTGCTGCGCTCGCGCCGTCTTCAGCCGGGCGACGAGGTGCTGGTGCTGACGCATGGCTACGGCGCGGTGCGCAACACCGTCCGCTACGTGACGGAACTGGCCGGCGCGCGCATGACCGAGGCAGTGGTGCCATTTCCGAATCCCGACGCGGACGGCGTTGTTGCCGCGTTGACCGAGGCGATCACGCCGCGCACCCGGCTCGCGGTGCTGGACCATATCACCTCCGCCAAGCGCGCTGGTGCTGCCGCTGGACGCGCATGATCGCAGCGTGCCATGCGCGCGGCGTGCCGGTGCTGGTCGATGGCGCGCACGGCCCGGGGCAGGTCGATATCGACCTGCGTGCGCATCGGCGCCGACTGGTATGTCGGCAACTGCCACAAATGGCTGTGCGCGCCGAAAGGCGGCGCGTTCATCTGGGCCGCGCCCGAGCGGCAGGAAGGATTGCATCCGGTGACCATCTCGCACGGCTACGGCGAAGGGCTTCCTGGAGGAGTTCGACTGGACCGGCACCCGCGACTTCAGTGCCTTTCTCGCGGTGCCGGCGGCGATCGATTTCCATGCGCCGGCTCGGCGGCCCGGCGTTGCGCGCACGCAATGCCGCGCTGGCGGCCGAGGCGACCGCGCTGATCGCCCGGCGGCTGAACACCGAAACCGGGCGCGACGGGTCGAACTCGCCGGATCCATGGGCGTCGTGCGGCTGCCGATCACCGGGGACGTCACCGCCGAGCGCGCCCAGGCGTTGCGGCAGCGTTTGCTGGACGCGCGGACCGACGTGCCGCTGCACGCCATGGCTGAGGGCATTTGGCTGCGGCTTTCCGCGCACGCCTATAACGAGCTGGCCGATTACGAAAGCCTTGCGGAGATCGCCGCGCGCGTAGTGCGTTTCTAGCGGCACCGGCGCGGGAGGAACCAAAAATGCTGAAAGCGATCGCTCTGGCCGTCTGCCTGGGGTTCGGCTGGCTGTGGGGTTGTGGCGCCTCTGCGGATGAGCTGTACGGCACGCTGAAGAAGATCAAGGAGAGCGGCACGATCACGATCGGCCGGTCGGAGAACTCAGTGCCGTTTTCCTACACTGACAGTGCCGGCAATCCGACCGGATTCTCCATCGAGCTGTGTTCGCACATTGTCGATGCGGTCAAGCAAGAGCTGAAGCTCGACAAGCTGCAGGTGCGCTACGTCACGATCATGGGCACCACGCTGATTCCGCTGGTGGTGAACGGCACGATCGACATGGCGTGCTCGACCACGACGCACACGCTGTCCCGCCAGCGCCAGGTCGATTTCCTGCCGACCATGTACATCACCGGCAATCAGCTGCTGGTGCGCAAGGATTCCGGTATCCATGAAGTGGAGGATCTGAAAGGCAAGCGGGTTGCGGTGAACCAGGGGACCACCAACGAGAAGATCATCAAGGCGATCGACGCGCAGGAGCATCTCGGCATCACATTTCTCGACACCGAGGATCAGCCGCGCGGCTGGCTGGCATTCGAGAGCGGCCGGGTCGGATTGCTACGTGACCGACGCCATCGTCGAACATGGCCTGATTTCCAAGGCGGCGCATCCGGAACAGTATGCAGTGGTGGGGCGGCTGCTGTCCTTCGACCCGTATTCCGTCGTCGTGCGACGGGACGATTCGGCGTTCCGGCTCGTCGGCGTGCGGACGATCGCCGGGATGATCAAGAGCGGCGAAATGTTCAAGTTGTACGATAAGTGGATCGGTCCCATTGCCGGACCGATGAGTCCGGAACTGAAATACGTGCTGATGGGCGAGGCATATCCGGACTGATCTGCCGGCGTGATGCATTACAACTGGAACTGGTCAGTCCTGACGACGGCACCATATTTCGGGTGGATCCTGTCGGGGCTGATGTGGACGGTGCTGATCGCCCTGGCAGCATGGGTGATTGCGTTCAGTCTGGGCTCGGTTCTTGGCGTTGCGCGCACCGTGCGCAGCCGCGCGGTGCGGGCCGTTGCCGCCGTTTATGTGGAGCTGTTCCGCAACATACCCCTGCTGGTGCAGATGTTTCTCTGGTATTTCGTGCTGCCCGAAGTGCTTCCCAAGGCGGCCGGTGACTGGCTGAAGCGCGGCCTGCCGCACGCGGAATTCTGGACTGCGGTGGTCTGTCTTGGCCTGTATACGGCGGTTCGCGTGGGCGAGCAGGTGCGGGCCGGCATCCAGTCCATCGCCGCCGGGCAGGCCAGCGCTGGTCTGGCCAGCGGGCTCACCCCGGTGCAGGTTTATCGCCATATCCTGCTGCCGAACGCGTATCGGATCATTTTTCCGGCGCTGACCACCGAGTTTCTGAGCATCTTCAAGAACTCCTCGCTGGCGCTGACCATCGGGGTGCTGGAGTTGACCGGGCGGACGCGGCAGATCTCGGAATACACGATGCAGCCGATCGAGATGTTCCTGACCGCGACGGCGCTCTATGGGGCGGTGACGTTGAGCGTTGCCTTCGGCATGTGGCTGGTCGAAGGTCGCACGCGCTTCCCGGGCATGTTGACGTCAGAGGCAAGCTGACGTGACCCATTTCACCTGGTCGTATCTGGCCGGAATCCTGCCGCTGCTGCTGAGCGGGATGGCAGTGACTGTCGAGCTGACGGCCGTGTCGCTGGCGGGCGGATTGCTGCTCGGGATAATTCTGGCGGTACTTCGGATCTCCCGCTTTCGGGTCGTTGCTCTTGCTGCCGCCACTTATGTGAATCTGTTGCGGTCTCTGCCGCTGCTGCTATTGATCTTCTGGTTCTATTTTCTGGTGCCGTTGCTGGTCGGGCGCCCGGTCGGCGGCATGACGTCCGCGCTGATTGGTTTCATCCTGTTCGAAGCTGCCTATTTCTGCGAGATCATCAGGGCCGGCCTGCAAAGCGTGCGGCGCGGGCAGGTGCTCGCCGGACTCGCCTCCGGACTGACCTATGCACAGACGATGCGCCGGGTCGTGCTGCCGCAGGCCCTGCGCAACATGCTGCCGGTGCTGCTGACCGAGGCCATCAACCTGTTCAAGAGCACGGCCCTGGTCTACGTCGTCGGTGTGCGGGACTTCCTGACCGCGGCCAGCATCATCGGCACGCGCGACAACGATCTGGTGCCGCTCTATTTGCTGGCCGCCGGTGTCTATCTCGTGCTGTGCCTGACGGCGTCGCTGTCCGTCGGCCGGTTGCGGCGTAGCTACGCACTGTGATTGTCGTCGACAATGTCAGTAAATGGTACGGCGACACGCAGGTGCTGCGCGATTGCACCATGAACGTCGCGCGAGGTGAGATCGTGGTGGTCTGCGGCCCCTCGGGCTCCGGCAAGAGCACGCTGATCAAATGCATCAACGGGCTGGAACCGATCCAGCGGGGCCGCATCGTGGTGGACGGCGTTTCCGTCGCCGAACGCGGCACCAACCTGCCGAAGCTTCGCGCGCGGATCGGCATGGTGTTCCAGAGCTTCGAGCTCTACCCGCACATGACGGTGACGCAGAACATCATCCTCGCGCCCATGAAGGCGCTGAAACGGCGGCGGAACGAGGCCACGGAACGCGCGTACACGTTGCTTCAGCGCGTAGGGATGCGCGAGCACGCCGATCGCTATCCTGCCAATCTGTCGGGTGGCCAGCAGCAGCGTGTCGCGATTGCGCGCGCGCTGGCGATGGACCCGATAGCCATGCTGTTCGACGAGCCGACCTCGGCGCTCGATCCCGAGATGATCAACGAGGTACTGGATGTGATAACGGCGCTGGCGCAGGACGGGATGACAATGGTCGTGGTCACCCACGAAATGGGGTTTGCGCGCCGCGTCGCCGACCGGGTGGTGTTCATGGACCAGGGCCGGATCGTGGAGGACTCGGTCAAGCAGGAGTTCTTCAATCAGCCGCGCAGCGATCGCGCCCGGCTGTTTCTGTCGAAGATACTTCAGCACTGATCATACGCGGCGATCAGGCGAAATAGGTCTGCTCCAGCGTGTAGCCGGAATAGAATGTCAGCGCCCCCGGCAGGTTGGTGAACCCGTCAACGTCCTTCGCCATCGCATAAGCCTGCGACCGCCAGGCCAGGCCGACCACCGGTGCCTGATCCAACGCGAGCCGCTGCACCTTGTCGTAGATCACCTTGCGCTTGGCCGGGTCGTATTCGGCACGGCCGGCTACAAACAGATCGTGCAATCCGGGCACGACCAGGTCGAAGCTGCGCCCATAGGATGGCGGCAGCGTCCCGTCCAGCAGCGACGACAGCGCATCGGGGTCGTTGTAATCCAGTGCGGTACCCATGACCGAGAATTCATACTGGCCGCGATTCCCAAGGGCCACTCTGGCTGGCCAGTCCGGCAGATTGAGCTGCACCTGGATGCCGACCGCGGCCAGATCCTGCTGCACCACTTCGGCGGTCATCTTGTGCATGCCGGTACTGGGCGGTTGACAGCAGGGTGCATGAGAAACCATTCGCCAGGCCCGCGTCCGCCAGCAGGTGCTTCGCCTTGTCGGGATCATAGGTCCAGGTGTCGGCAAGCGACGGCTCATAGAACTCGGTCCCTTTGGGCAGCGGAACCCCGGCAAGCGGCGCGCCACGGCCGTAAAACGCGGTGCTGACGATATCCTCGCGCTTGATGGCGTATGCGACGGCCTGGCGGATGCGGGCATCCTTGAACGGTCCGGACCGTGCGTTGAACGTCAGATACATGAACGGCCCCAGCGTGGTCTGCATCTTCAGGCGTGGATCCTTCTCGATCGAACCCATCGATTGCCAGGGCACATATTCGATCAGATCGACGTCCCCCGCCTGCAAGGCGGCGACACGGAGGTTTTCGTCCGCGTACGCGACCATGTGGATCGTCTTCAGCTTCGGCAGTCCTGGCTTGTAGTATTTGTCGAACGCTTGCGTCTCCAGCCGCACGCCGCGTTCGTAGGATTTCAGCACGAACGGACCGCAGCCGACCGGCAACTGCTCGCCCTGGCCGCTTCCTGTTGCGACGACCGGCATGTAGAAGGTTGCCAGCAGGTCGGGCAAAGTTGCGATCGGCTCTTTCATGATTACGCGGACGGTATGCGGATCGGGCGTCTCGATGCTCTGCACGCCCTGAAACTCGCTGCGCAGATACGCGATCGAGGTCGGCGCCGCCACCTGCTCCAGCGTCCATTTCACATCCGCCGCGGTGACCGGCTTGCCGCTGTGAAACATTGCATCGCGCAGATGGAAGACCCAGCCGGCGTCGCCGTCGCGTTCCCAATGCTCGGCCAGCTCGGGCTGGATGCTGCCGTCGGCGCCGTACGATAGCAGGCCGCGATGATGCAGCAGCACGACGGTGCCGGCGGCCGTGCCAGCGTTGATCCAGGGATGCAGGTTTGGTGGATAGGATGACAGGCCGAAGGTCAGCGTATCAGGGGCACGGGCGGCACGGGCGGGCACTCGCAGGAGCGGCAGCGCGGCGCCGCCCGCCAGCAATGCGCGACGAGATACGGACATGACCCTTCACCTCCCCTGTGGCGCAACCCCAACTCCTTATTCGACATAGATCATCTTCCGCGTCATTCCGCCATCCACGATGAACTCGGCACCAGTCACAAACCCGCTTTCAGGCCCAACAAGCCACGCGGCCAACGCGCCGATATCGTCCGGCATGCCGACGCGACCGACCGGATGCTGCGCCTGGTCAGCCGGGCGGGGCGCCGTCCCCTTGGTCAGGATCCACCCGGGGCTGATGCAGTTCACTCGCACCTCCGGCGCCAGGCTGATCGCCAGCGCATGGGTCAGCGCGACGAGCCCGCCCTTCGAGGCGGAATAGGCTTCGGTGTGCGGCTCCGACATGTGGGCGCGGGTGGAGGCGATGGTGAGCACCGCGCCATGCGCCGCGCGCAGCATCGTCTCGGCCGCGCGCACCAGCAGGAAGGTGCTGGTCAGGTTGGTGGCGATCACCCGGGACCATTCCTGCAAGCTCAACTCAGCGATCCGCTTGTTGATGGAAATGCCGGCGTTGCAGACCAGCGCGTCCAGCCGCCCTTCCTGCGTGGCGATCCCGCCGACCACAGCCGCAACGTCGGCCTCCACGCCGACATCGCAACGCACCGTTCGCCAGCCGGCCGAAGGCGCGATATCCTCGCGATCTGCTGCCACGATGCGGTATCCGGTCCCGGCAAGCCGCCGTGCGATCGCCGTGCCGATCCCGCGGGCCGCCCCTGTCACCAACGCCACCTGGTCAGCCATGCCTGAGTTCCTTTCGTTGCCCTTCCCCCCAGCGTCGCGGTGGCCGACAGTGAAGGCAATCGTGCAAACGTCGACACCCGCGACGCGATGAGCGAAACAGAGATTTCAATTCTTCGCCGATATGCACGCGGCGCGAACATCGCTGCCTGGCTGAACCGCATCGATCCCGGCACTCACCGTCGCATCAAGGGTTTGCGGCTGGTCACGGTGTACGGGATCGCCGCGATGCTGGGGACGTTGCCGGACATCTCCCGCGCACTGCACGATCCTGCCGCGCTGGCGCCGCTTGCCGGCGGATTTGCCCTGTGGGGCAGCGTGTCCGAAGCGCAGACGACGCGCGCCAGGTCCAGTCGCGACCTGATCCTGCTATGCGCGGCTGCCGCGCTGGGTGCGATGTTGATGATCGGCCTCGGGCCGCTGCTGGCAGGGCCGGGACGACCTGGTCCCGAGATCATCCTCGCCTCGGGGGCGTTGCTGGTAAGTTATCTCAAACGGTATGGAGTTCTGGGCGCGGGGATCGGATCGCAAATCTATATCGGCCAGCTTCTGGCGTACGGGGCCGGGCTGGGCCTGGCTGATGCGCGAACGGTGGTGACGGCGGGGTTGATTGCCATTCCCGCCGCGGTCGTGCCGAGGCTGCTTAGCGGTCCGGCCGAACATCCGGCGCTGGCCCCTGTTGCTGCGCCTGTCCCGGTGAGCGGCAGGTTTGGTGCATCGCCGGAAGTTCGCATGGGATTGCAGGCCGCGGTTGCCGCCGTCGTCATCGTTGGGCTGAACGATGCGGTGGGATTGACGCAGTCTGCGTGGGCGATCACCGCGTGCACGTATGTCATCGCCGGATCGGCGGCTGGCACCATGGAGCGCGTCCGCCGGCGCATCATCGGCACGGCGATCGGGGTTCCCATCGGGCTGGCGTGTCTTCCGCTCGCGGTGTACGCACCGTTGCTGGTCTGGTCGATGGCCGCAGTGGCAATGATCATCTACGCCATGGCGTTGCCGGAGCGGTATGACATCGCTTGCGGTGCGTATGCGTTCACGCTGGTCGTAACGCTCGCGGCCAGCGGCGAGCATTCCGTGGCATTGCTGTTGGCGCGGGCGTGGGAGACGCTGGTCGGCGGAGCGCTGGGGCTGGCCGCGGCGATGCTGCTTATGCCGTTGCGGTCTACTGGCGGCGGGGTCGGCTCTGTCCGGTGATGTGATGGCGGCCGTATATGCGGTCGAGAAGACTCGAACTTCCACGGGGTTTCCCCCACAAGCACCTCAAGCTTGCGCGTCTACCATTCCGCCACGACCGCATCGTGGTAAGGGTGCGCGGATATAGCCGATGGTCACCCCAGCTTCAATCAGCACCGTCCCTGACGACGTCGAGTGGCGCGGAAGCGCCGGGCTGACGGCGTACCCGGACGCCATTGCGGCAATGCAGGAGCGGGTCGCCGGAATCCGTGCCGGAACGGCGCCGGAACTGGTGTGGCTGTTGCAGCACCCGCCGCTTTACACTGCCGGCACGTCGGCGGCCGTCGGCGACCTGACCACGCCGGATCGGTTCCCCGTGTTCCAGGCGGGGCGGGGCGGGCAGTGGACCTATCACGGGCCGGGCCAGCGTGTGGCCTATGTGCTGCTGGACTTGACCCATCCACACGGGCGCGTGCCCGCCCGGGACGTGCGCTGCTACGTGAACGGGTTGGAGGAGTGGCTGATCCGCACGCTGGATCGGTTCTGCATCAAAGGTGAACGCCGGGCAGGGCGGATCGGCATCTGGGTGGTTGGGGCGGGCGGGGCGGAGTTGAAGATCGCGGCCATCGGGGTGCGGGTGAGCCGGTGGGTGAGCTGGCATGGGGTGGCGCTGAACGTGTCGCCGGTACTTGAGCATTTCAGCGGGATCGTGCCGTGTGGGATCCGTGGACATGGCGTGACCAGCTTGCGCGGGATGGGGGTGGACGTGACGCTGGAGCAAGTGGATACCGCGTTGCGGTCGGCTTGGAGCGAGGTGTTTTTGGGCGCGATCCGACCCGCGATCAAGTCGGGGGCAGGCTCTCTCCCGCATAGCGGGAGAGGTGATTTCTAACCGCGGTGGAATCCGGGTTCAGAGGGTGGCTCGGCCAGATCTTCGGTGATGCTGGCGACTTCGGCCAGGCGGGGACCGCGGCGGCACAGGCGAGCCAGTTCCTCGACTGCATCGGTGTCCCCGGCGATCAGTGCCTCGACGGTGCCGTCGGCGCGGTTGCGGACCCAGCCATCCAGGCCGAGCGCCTCGGCCCGGCGAGCCATCCAGTCACGGAACCCGACACCCTGGACCCGTCCGGCAATGATCAGGCGCTTGGCGCTCATGGCAACTCCATGGCGCCGGCCAGGCGCAGGAAGCGCGCGGCCTGGGCGATATCGTTGCGGACAGCGGCGCGGCGGGCGCCGGCCTCGGCGTCCTCGCCCCAGAGTTCAGCCTGGTAGAGTTCATCCAGGGCGCCGAGCGCGTAAGCGGCTTCGGCCTCCAGCCGGCCGGCGGCCAGAGCAAGGCCCAGCACCAGGCTGCCGAGGGCTGGCACGGCCACGCCAAGGCCGGCCAGCCCGTGCGGGTCGAAGCGGGCGACCGTACGCCGCAGGGCGGCGATGGCGCCGCGATGCTGACGGATCGGAGCGATGCCGGCGGTGACGCGCAGCGGGGCCTCGAATGTCTCGGCGGCCCAGTCGAGCCAGGGCTGCCACGCCTCTGCCTGGCGGCGCACCAGCGTTTCGGGGGTGTCGGCACGGTAGCAGAGCAGGTCGCTCTCGCCGTAGCGGGCGATCGCATCGACAGTAGGCCACGGGTCAGGCGCGATGCGCTCCTGAGCGGTGCCGGCCAGGCGGGTCAGCGGGGTGTCGGCGAAGGTCAGTTCAGGGCCAGCGGACTGCCATTCCGCGGCGATGCCGCTGGCCAGCGGCTCCGGGCCGATCCGCAGCACCGCGCCGCCCGGCAGGCGGAGCGGGCGGCCGTCGAGCAGGATCGTGAAGCCCCTCTCGCCGGGCTCAATCGCGGCGTTCTGCCAGACGCGCTTCATCGGTGCAGCAACTGTCGCAACAGGTCGCCGGCGTTGGGGAGTTTCGGGGCCGTGGCCGGTGGGGCTGGCGGGTGGGAAGCGGGTTGCGACGCGGGTGCCGGGGTGCTGCCGGTGCGAGCCGAGGCGAGTGCGGCCGCGCAGGAGGGTGCGGTGGCGCCGGGCGGATTCAGGCCGTTGTGCCCGGTCAGGGCACCGATCACCACCTCGACCCCGCTCTGCACGGCGCCTGACTGGTTCATCGCCACGTGCGGATCGGCAAAGCCTCCCGTTACGGTCAGCGGGATGGAAATGCTGGTACCGCCGACGCGGCCCTGCGGGTGCAGGTGCAGGTCGAGGGTCTCGTTGCCGAGATTGAGAGTGCCGCTGCCGTCCACGGTGATTAGGGTGGAGTTGAGCAGGAATGGGTTCAACGTGGCCACACCGTTGCGGGCGGTGAGCCGGGCAGCGAGGCAGCGTATCTCACTGGTACTGCCGCGCTCCAGCAGCCCAATCGGGTTGGCACGGGCGATTACCTTAC
Organism: uncultured Pseudomonadota bacterium; assembly: GCA_963810715.1. Lineage (GTDB taxonomy): Bacteria > Pseudomonadota > Alphaproteobacteria > Acetobacterales > Acetobacteraceae > DATDIC01. The sequence continues at coordinate 228,866 of CAWEOZ010000020.1, forward strand.
CGAGCATGGCCTGCAGAACGCGGTTTTCGATCTGGCCGCCTTGCATGGTGGCGGATAGGGTGCCGTTGAGCGAGGCGGCGATGGCGTGCGGCGTGTCGCCGCTCCCGTTGAGATCGGCGCTGATATCGACGGTGCCGCGAGCGACCCCCGGCTGGCCGGCGAGTGCGAGCAATGGCTGCAAGGCTGCGGCCGGAGCCTGAAGCTTGATGGCGACCGGCGGTGCCGGGTGGGTCGCGTCCACCGAGAGGGAGAGGTCCAGTGGACCCGTCGGCAGGGTGGCGTGAAATGGCGCGAGCTGCAGCCTGTCGTTCTGCACCACGAGGTGTCCGGTCACCTGTTTCCAGGTCTCTCCGCCGGTGATCAGCGTGTTGACCGCCAGCGTGACGTCTGCGTCCAGCCCGTGCAGCCAGTCGAACGGGAGCTTGCTGTCCGGGATCAGGTGGGTGGTATGGGCGGCTGCCGGCGCTTGCGAGTGCGGCGGAGCAACCGCGGCCGAAGTGGCCGGAGCCGGGGCGGGCGCCGGCCGGGGCTGGGCGGCCCGGAGAGCGTCGAAGTCGAGGCGGGTCGAGCTGAGCTGCGCATGGATCGAGGACGGATTGAGGCCGATCGTCGCCGACCCGGACAGATCGCCCTGGGCGGTGGTTAGCTTCATCGCCTGAAACTGGAGCGGCCCGGTCAGGAGCTGGGGCGCCGACAAGGTACCCAGGAACGCGACATCGGTCAGCGCCGGCAAGGGCCTGTGCAGCAGCGGCGAAAGCCTGGAGAGATCGGGGGCGCCGCCGGTGACGACGAGGTCGAGTCCGGCCAGTCTGACTGGCTCGGCCAGCGTGCCCTTCAACGCAAGAGTCCCTGCGGCGGCCTGAGCGGATAGGTCGATCGGGAAGGGGCCGGCGGGTTGGCCGGTCAGCAGCCGGGATGGGGCGCCGACCGTGGCCACGACGCTGACCGGCGTGCCGTCCAATGTGCCGGCGCCAGTCAGATGGAGCGGCTGGTCCATGGCTGGGGCCTCGAATGTCAGCTTCTCCAGCTTCAACCCGGGCGCCAGCGACGACAGGCTCCCAGCGCCGGCGCGCAGCGTCAGCGCGGAGACCAGCGGCAAGCCGCCGGTATCGGCGACATGGGCGGACAGCGCGACGTCGTGCAGTGGCGGCAGGCCGGCTTTCGGCGCGAAGGGGGCCACCGCGGCGAGGTCCGGAATGGTGGCGTTCAGCGTGACCGTGTAGCCGCGGCCCTGCAGCGGCTGGGCGACGCTGCCGGCAACGGTCAGGGTGGCGCCGGCGGCGTGAAGCGTCGCCTGCACCGGCCAGCCGGATGGGATGGGTGGCGTTTGCAGCGCATCCAAGGAGCCGGTCTGGGCGGAGACGGTGAAGGGCAGGCCGTTCACCACAGCGTCCGCGGTCAGATGGACCGGCGCTTGAGCTGGGGCCTCGGCACGTAGGGTCTTGAGCTGGACGGCGGCGATACGGCCGGTGCGGTCGTCTCGGTAGGCCAGGATGCCGTCATCGATGCGCAGGTCGTTGACGGCGAACTGGGACAGGCGGCGCTGACGGGAGGCGGTCGGCGGTTGCGGGGTGGTGGGGGGTGTCGAGGGATTTGCGAACTGCCAGTTGGTGTCGCCGGAGGCGGTGCGTTCAAGCAGGATGTCGGGGTGGACGAGGACCAGCCGGCCGATCTCTAATCGGCCGCGCAGCAGGGGCAGCAGGTCGAGCTGGACATCGACCGCCTGGATTTGGGCCATGTCGGGGCGGGAGAAGCCAGGCGGATTGGCCAGGGCGGCGTCGCGCACCTCGATGGTGGGATGCAGCGAGAATTTCAGGCCGATCGGCCCGTTCAGTGCCAGGGTGCGGCCGGTGGCGGCCTGCACGGCGGCGACGATCCGCGGCTTGTAATTATCGGCACGGAAGGTCGCGATGAAGGTGATGATCGCCGCCACGAAAGCGCCGATCAACACGGCGAGTTCCGCCCAGGGTACGGCGAAGCCAGCGGCGTCGGCGCCTCGGTTGGTGGATCAGGAGGACGCTCCTCTCAACTTCGGTGGGGCGGCTGCGGTGGTGGAGCGGTAAAGCCCAGAGTGGTGAACGTCTCCGCCATGTGGGGCGGCAGAGGTGCCTCCGCGACCAACGTTCCGCCGTCGGGGTGCGGCAGGCGTAGCTGGCGGGCGTGCAGGTGAAGGATGGTGGACAAGCCGGAGACCGTGGCGGCGAAGGCCCCGTTCTGGTCAGGCTGGGCGTATTTCACGTCACCCAGAATAGGGGCGCCGACCGCGACGCAGTGCACGCGGAGTTGGTGGGTGCGGCCGGTCAGCGGCGACAGCTCCAGCCAGGCGAGCTTCCCGGCATGATCGAGCGTGCGGTACTCGGTGATGGCGCGGGCGGCATCAGGGTCGGACCGGTCGGCGGGGGCGGTGCGTTCGCCGCGGGTGCCACCGATGCGCTTCAGGGGCAGATCGATGCGACCCTCGGGCGGGATCGGGCGGCGGGTGACCACGGCCCAGTAGGTCTTCTCCACGTTGCGGCCGCGGAAGGCGGCGGCGAGCTTGGCGGCGGCGCCCGGGGTACGGGCAAGCACCAGCAGGCCGGAGGTGTCGCGGTCGAGGCGATGGACGAGGCGCGGGCGGTCGGTGGCGCCGAAGCGCAACGCGTCCAGCCAGGCATCGAGATGACGGGTGAGGCCGGGACCGCCCTGCACGGCGAGGCCGGCGGGCTTGTTGAGCAGGATCAGGCGGTCGTCGCGGTAGAGGACCAGGTCCTGCAGGTGTCGGGCGATTTCGGGCTCTGGGGGCGTGGCTGGCTTGGGCTGCCTGGGCTGCTCGGGGAGAGGCGGGATGCGGACGTCCTGGCCGGGGACGAGGCGGGTTGCGGCTTCGGCGCGGTGACCGTCCACGCGCACCTGGCCGGTGCGGCAGAGCTTCTGGATGGCGCTCTGCGGCAGGCCGGGAAAGTGGCGGCGGAACCAGCGGTCGAGGCGGATGTCCGCCTCATCGGTGGTGACGGTCAGGGAGGGCGGCATGCGGCTGTATATCAGCGGCGGGTGGGGGTGTCCTGGGGAGGGCGGGACCGTTCGGCTTGGGTGGTTTTGCGACCTTCCCTTACAGTCCAGCGGCGCCTGAAGCGGACATTCGGTTCGTGGCTGTCTTGGACCGAGAGCGCAATGCCAGCTATCGAGGCACGATCTCACGGAGTAGACATTCATTCGGTCCGGTTACCCCGGGGATTCGCGATCCTGCGCATAAACCTTGCCATACCGTCGCCTTGTGCCACGAGCCGAGGCGAACAGGGCGGAAGTCAAGGAGAACCAGGGCGAGCGTACAGAATAGAATGTAAAATGAGCGGTTAAGGGCGAACGGATGGGGCGTTGTAGTGCCAGACTGGAACGAGCGGATGGCGTGGACGAAGACCGTTGACGGCTCGATCGTGGATCAAGATGGCAAGGTCATCTTTTTCAGCACCGGACGTTTCATCGACGATATCTGCACAGGGAACTGCTGCTTCATTTGTGGAGCCAATCCCGAGGAAAAGCCGTTCAACGACGAACACGTTTTCCCGCAATGGCTACTTCGGCGATACAATTTGTTCGCTCGGACGATCACGTTACCCAACGGCAACAGAACGCGTTACGACCGACACACCGTCCCATGCCGCGCCGAATGCAATTCGCTGATGGGAAAAGTGGTCGAGGAACGGATCAGCTCCGCCATCGATGGCGAGCCGGAGTCGATCCAGAATTTCCTCGCGAACGGCGGCGCCCTCGAACTCTTTGTGTGGCTCAGCCTAATCTATTTGAAGCTCCATCTCAAGGACAAGACGAACCGGCAGGAACTCGATCAGCGCATTCCGAGCGGGATGATCGCGGCCCCATACACGATCTGTGGGCGGTCACCGCGGTGATCACGGCTGTAGCCATGCTGCGCCAGCGGACAACAGCGGCCCTCGAAATACGATGAACTGACGTCGTAGAGCACCAATACGCCATCCTGGAGATGCCGCCTTGCCAGGCCGTTCTCAATCCGCTGCTGGTGTTCGAGCAGCCAGTCCAATGCCTCGTATGCCTCGCGCTCCTTCACCTCGCCCAGGCGCAGCACCGCGCCCAGGCTCGATGTCGCGGTCTCCTGGTCCACCGCACGGACAAACCCGAGCTTGGAGCGCGGCGTGATCAGCCGGTCCACGACCATCGCCACCACCAGATCGCAATGCCGCCGCGACGCCGCGTCCCTTGCTGTGCTCAGGATCAGCCGGTCCAGCGCGATCCGGCGCAGCATGCCGAGCGCCGCCGCGACGTGGCCATGCGGCAGTGATCGCTCCATCCGCATCTCGTGCGGTCCGGTGCCGATCACCGTGCCGCCCTTCAACAGCGCCTTCAGCCCATCGATCACATCGCCCGGCAGCTTGCTCAGGTTCGCCAGCGTGCGCTTCTGCGCGCGGCCGTGTTCGTCGCGGAAGCTCTCCCGCAACAGCACCGCGGGCGGCGACGTCCGATTGGGCACCGTCTCGATGAACATGCCCGAATCGAATCACATTCCGGCCGATTGGGGAATCCCTACATGGACACAAAATCAAAGGCGCACGAAGCCAACCCTCGGAAAAGAACCGTCGTTCAAGTCAACGCAAGTGAAAACTTCGGGCTAGGAAGCACGGTCATCTTCGTCGTGTTCAATGACTCGACCGGTGCACTGAATTTCTTTCAGGCGAACAAGCTGGACAAGATCACCGGTCCGATCAACGAACTGCAGGCTCGCGAGATCATGACCGAGTTTGCCATGCTGAACATGCATCTGAGGGAGCGGCCGGTTTATAGGAGCGAACTCGACACGGTGAACGAGACGCACAAGATCGTGGCGGCCCTTCCCGATCGGCTTGAACTGGAAGAGTGGAATTACGAGCTGCGTGGGCGACTGCTATGGCGCGCCTTTGAGCACGCGTGGCCGCAGCTACGGTTCGCCGGCACCACCAAGGAAGAAGTCGAGAAAGCCGTATTGGCCGGCAAACTGACCGTGCTGTTCGATGACGAAGGAAACTTCTTAACAGGCCTAGGCATTCTTGGCGACGATGCAACGGCTGCGTCGCCGGGAGACTTACGCTAAGCCGTAGCGGGGCATCGCGCGCATGGTGGCGCAGCCGCCCTTTCACAATCAGACCGCCCATCTCGGGTTGATAGCGGCGACGATCTACCGGTACAAATCGGATACGCTGCTGCCCGAATGGCTGGGGCGTTAGATACGTCGAGATAACGGGTTGCCTCGCGTTACGGGCAAATAGAGGCCAATTCGGGCCATCTAGCGGGAAGCCGGGGCACGACAATGGCAGACGACAACAAGCGTTTTGTAGAAGAGTTCGCCAATCCGCATTCTTGGCTGCTGACGGCCAACAACCTTCACCAGCAAGCGACCGCGATCTATGCGGGCCGCGCCTACTCGTCCATCACGACGAAGGTCGATGCGACCAACATCATCCTCCGACAGACCCGGGGGATTGATAAGTCGGTATTCCTTCTCAGCGGCTTCGCCCTAGAGAACGCGATCAAAGCGTTCTTAGTATACGAAAACCCGAATTGGGTCTCGAACGGGCGGCTATCCAAAAATTTGAAGTCACACAGTCTGACGACGCTCCAATCAAGATCAAAGCTCGTCCCCTATAAGACGCGGCACATCTCGATACTGAAGGCCTTCGAGGATGGGTTGGACTCGTGGTTCCGTTATCCGTGCGCCCTCACGGTCGAGGAGACCAAGGAAGAGGGCCACTTGTACGACCACTTCTGGCACGGATATTTGGCGGTCATGCGCGCGTACGGGCGCAAGCTCACAATGCTGCTCGGCAAAGGTTGGCAAGGCCCACACGGATTTCTACGGGCGTTGGGTGTTCAGGGGCGAGCGCCTCGGCTACAAGACGCGAGCTGTCCCGCCTAAGGTGAGCACTCACAAGGCAAGTCAGTGATCTGACATACTGGCGCAAGGCTGCCACGATCTTGCAGAAAACGTTAGATGCACCCGCGGAAAGCGCCGTTTCCAGTCCAATGAGGCTAGCTGGCTGATGCTCTTTTTTGTGGGTGCTTAGTGCGGCAGTCTCGCTACCGTACTGCAAAAAAGCAGGCAGTCGCGGTCGAGGAACTTATGGCGAGTTCTGATTTGACGGATGTCCGAGCCGGGTCAAATTCGGGCTTAGTCGCCCAGCAGGGTTGGCCGTGCCGTTGTGACGAGCGTTGCCCGTCGGCACCTTGCCGGCCGAACGTCCGCTTCTGGCATTCGGCCGCCGACAGCCAAGCGCCCGACTTGGGTCGAAACCCGAAATGCAAGCTGAGGCACCGCCGGGGGCCCGCCCGAATAGTGCCCTTGCGGCCCCGGCAAACGCTGTGCCTTGCAATCGAGCCATATTGCCGGGTGTGGCTCGCCGGCCCACAGGGCCTACACTGAGGCGGCCACATCCAACGGGAGACCCTCGCACATGACGCGCCATGTCCCAGCCGCCGCTGCCATCGCGCTTTTCCTGCTACCCGCTGCCGCCTCGGCGCAGCGCGCCATCGATCTGCACGCCCGTACCGCCGGCGAGTTGGCGCAGCTTTGCGCGGCCAATCCGCGCGATCCGCGTGGCGCCTCGGAAGTCAATTACTGCCACGGGTTTGCGCAAGGTGCGGCGGACGTGCTGCTGGAAACGGCCGGCGGCACGAAGCCGTTCTGCTTTCCCAACCCGGCGCCCACCCGCACCGCGACGCTCGCTCAGTTCGTGGAATGGGTCCGGGCGGTGCCGGATCACGCCAGATTGCCGGCATCCCGCGGCCTGGCTCAATTCCTGGGTGAGCGGTTCCCCTGCAAATAGCGTGGGCGCTCTTGCCCCCATCCCGCCAACCCCGTTCAATGCCCGCCCACAGAGGAACGGGAGGTCCAGCCGATGCCGAAGCTCGCGGGAAAAATCGCCTGGGTGACGGGCGCCGGCAGCGGCATTGGCGAAGCCGCCGCGCTCGCGCTCGCCGACGAGGGGGCCACGATCGTGCTCACCGGACGCCGGCAGTGAGCCGCTGGAGCACGTCGCCGGCAAGATCCGCGAAAAAGGCGGCACCGCCCACGTGCAGCCGCGCCGACCTGATGCAATCGTCGCAGGTGCAGAAGGTCGGCGCCTTCATCAAGGACACGCTCGGCCGACTGGATATCCTGGTGAACAATGCCGGGCTGAACATCGTCGATCGGCACTGGAGCAAGCTCACGCCGCAGGGCATCGACGAGGTCGTGCACGGCAATCTCTCGTCCGCGCTCTATTGCGTCACGGTCGCACTGCCGATGATGCGCGCGCAGAAAGACGGGCTGCTGATCCACACCGCCTCCATGGCCGGTCGTTTCATCGGCGGCTTCAGCGGCCCGATCTACACCGCCGCCAAGCACGGCGTGGTGGCGATGAGCCACAGCATCAACATGGAGGAATGCGTCAACGGCATCCGCTCCACCGTCATGCTGCCCGGCGAGGTTGCCACGCCGATCCTGGACAAGCGTCCCAACCCGGTCGGCAAGGAAGACCGCGCGCGCATGGTGCAGGCAGAGGATTGCGGCGATCTGGTGCGCTACATCGCATGCCTGCCGCCCCATGTGGTGATCAACGAGGTGATGATCGCACCCACCTGGAACCGCAGCTACGTCGCCAATCTGCAGCGCAAGCTCTGAAGGACCGATCATGCCGACCAACCGCAAGAAAGTGCTGGTGCCCGAACTCGATGGGCAAGGCAGGGGTCGCGCTGCTCAGCGCGCGCGACGACATCGAGGTGCAGGACCTACCCGGGCGCGATCGGCCAATCCGATCTGTTGCCGCTGCTTGCCGATGCTGCCGGCATCGCGCTGGGCGGGACACCGTACCGCCAGACGGAGCTGAATGCCTCGCCGCACATGGAGGTGGTTGCGCGCATCGGCGTCGGCTACGACGCGGTGGAGGTGCCGGCGTTGACCATCCGGCGCGTTCCGCTGATGGTCGCCGGTACCTCCAACTCCACCAGTGTCGCCGAGCATGCGCTCTATTTGATGATGACTCTTGCCAAGCGCGGGCCGGCTCTGGATCGCAAGGTGCGCAACGGGCAGTGGACCGATCGGCACGAAGGCCTGCCGACGGAGGTTGCCGGCAAAATCGTTCTGGTCGTTGGCTTCGGCCGGATCGGCACGCGGTCGGCAAAGCGCTGCGCCGGATTCGATATGCAGGTGCTGGTCCACGACCCCTACGTTCCGGCTGAAACGATCAAGGCCGCCGGATATGAACCGGCCGCCGATCTGGACGCCGCCTTGCCGCGGGTGGATTTCGTAACCATCCATTGCCCGAAGAACCCGGAAACGATCGGTCTGTTCAACGCTGCGCGGCTGCGGCGGATGAAGCGCGGGGCATTCATCGTGAACACGGCGCGCGGCGGCATCATCGACGAGCCGGCCTTGCATGAGGCGCTGACGACAGGGCACCTGGCCGGAGCCGGGCTGGACGTGTTCGAGGCTGAGCCGACCCCGGTTGCAAACCCGCTGCTCAAGTTGGACAGCGTGATCGCATCCCCCCACATGGCGGGGGTGACCACCGAGTCTGTTGCCGGAATGGCGCGAGTGACGGCGGAAAACATCCTCAGCGTGCTCGACGGCAAGCCGAACTCGCGGCAATGTGATCAATCAGGAGGTGCTGGACTGACCGATGCCGCAGCCCGATCACATCTCCCGTCTTGGCGTGCCGGATGCGGACGCGCTGGATGACGACCTGCGTGCCATCTGGCGCAAATGTGTCGATAAGCTCGGCTTTGTCCCCAACGTGTACAGCGCCTACAGCCTGCGTCCGCAGCGGCTGCGCAATTTCATGGCGATATACAACGAAATCATGCTGTCCGAGTCCGGACTTTCGAAGCTGGAACGGGAGATGGTCGCGGTGGTCGTGTCATCCGCCAACCGCTGCTATTACTGCCTGGTGGCACATGGCGCCGCGGTCCGCCTGCTGTCCGGCGATCCCGAGCTGGGCGAAATGATGGCTTTGAACTACCGGGTCGCGAAGCTGGACGTGCGTCAGCGTGCCATGCTCGATTTCGCCTGGAAACTTACCACCACGCCCTGGCTGATCGAAGATGCTGATCGCGGCGCGTTGCGTGGCGTCGGGCTGACCGAAGCCGACATCTTCGACCTTGCCGAGACGGTTGCGTTCTTCAACCTGTCGAACCGCATGGCATCCACCACGGATATGATGCCGAACCGCGAATATCACCACGCCGCGCGCGACACCTAGATTAACGTCAGCCCCGGGACAAGGTCAGAGTCTTCTGCTGCAGGCTGGTTTCCAGCGCCGACGCGCCGCCTCTGGTCAGCAGCGACGAAAAATCCGACCGCTGCACTGCGACGCGGCTGATAGAGCCGTCCGCCAGTACATCAACTATCTGCCAGCCAGCGCTGGTCTTGCGCATGACGTAATCGATCTTATGCGGCGTGCCGTCGCGCGGCACGATTTCGGTATCGACCACCTGCTGATCAGCGCCGATTGATCGGGTTGTCGGACTGATCGTAAACTGCTGTCCGCTATAGCTGTCGAAATTATCGACATAGGTCGCGACCGTGTAATTGCGGAACACCGACAGCAGGGCGGACCGCTGCTCCGGCGTCAGGCTTGCCCAGGCGGGGCCGACGGAGACGCGCAGGATATTGGGCAAGTCGAACACCTTGCTGACAATCGGGGCCAGCGCGGCCACCCTGCTCTGGAAGGGCGCCATCTTCCCCGATTTCATGGTATTGATCAGCGCCTGGTTGAGTTCCTGAACCGGGGCCAGCACCGCCGGATCAGCGGCGGGTGGTTCCTCCGACGGCATGATCACATCGTACGCCCGTGCGGCCTCCGGCATTCCGGCCAGGAAAAAAATTGTAACGAAGCAGGCCACAGACCGGATAACGAGTGGCATTTGCGGCATCGTGGCTCCTTTCAGCTTCCAGGACGTGGCAGATAGGCGTTCCGGTGGGTTTCCATCCCATTCCCGCTCCGGTTAACGTGATACAGCCTGCACAGGTCAACCACCACCCTTCCATGCTTCTGTGCAGAACCGCTACGTCGCCCGGCGGTTTCACTTTCCGGAGGTTAGCTGAGTGCCTGTGCTGCGCACGGTTCTCAAAGCGGCAGACGTGATCGCTGGCCATGCCGGTCTGCTCGACGGCGGTATTCGTGCTGAGCCGCTACTCGAAGCGGCATGCCGGCGGATGGGCCTCAGCGACTTCGGGCAGGTTCCATTCCACGAGCCATTGCGGCAGCTTCTTTCCGCGCTCCACGAGGAAGCCTCGTTGAGCGTGGTCGGGCGGTTCGCGGTACGCTGGGATGTGCTTCGCTTCCTCTGCAACGTGTTGCGGCTGCGGGCCCGGGAGGTTGGTTCCCCCGGTATCCTGGATGAGCGGATCGAGCAGCCGATCTTCATCACCGGCCTGCCGCGCAGTGGCACAACGTTTCTGCACCGGCTGATGCTGGAAGATCCCGCCAACCGCGCCCCTTTGGTGTGGCAGACAATCTATCCCTGCCAGGGCCAGCCCCGTACCGCGATCCGGCGCGTGTCGCGGCAGTTGCGCGGCTTCGAGCGACTGGCGCCCGCCTTCCGCGGACTGCACCCGCTGACTGCCGACTCGCCGCAGGAATGCTCCGAGATCACGGCGCACGTGTTCCGCAGCCTGCGGTTCGATTCGACCTATCGGATCCCATCGTACCGACGATGGCTGGACACCGACGGGCAGGTGGCGGCCTACCGGTTCGAGCGGCGGTTTCTGCAACACCTGCAGCACGCGTCGGGGCCAACCCGATGGGTGCTCAAATGCCCCGATCATCTGTTCGCGCTGGGCGATCTGCGCGCCGCGTTTCCCGACGCACGCGTGGTGTTCGTGCATCGCGATCCCCTGAAAGTGCTGCTATCGGTCGCGCAACTGACTGAGGTGCTGCGTCAGCCCTTCACGCGGCTAATCGACCGGCAGGAGATAGGTCGGCAGGAAAGCGTCCGCTGGCAGGAGGGGGCGGCGCGCATGATCCGCGCTACCCGCGAGCAGCCCTTTGCGGAGCCGGTCTGCCATGTGGAGTATCGCGACCTGGTCGGTGATCCGCTGGGGACGATGACCCAGGTGTACCGCCATTTCGGGTTGGAGCCGGATGCGGCAACCCGGGACCGCGTGCTGCGTGCGGTCACCGAGCATCCGGATGGCGGCTACCGGCATCGCGCCTACCGGTTCGAGGATCACGGCCTGCATGAGGCGACCGAGCGCGAAAAATTCCTCGCCTATATAAGGTTTTTCGGCATCGAATCCGAACCCCGGCAAACAGCGATCGTCTCGGCATCACAGCCGGCGTGAACCGGTTCGGAAGATCACCGTCTCACGAGGCTCCATCCGATGTCCCAAAACGCGGCCTCAAGTCGCGTAGCGGTGACGAATGTCGCCGCCAGCTCGGCATACCGTGATTCGGCCCCCCGCGAGGCGGCCAACCGATCGAGCGTGTCCGTGGCTGCCACCGCTGCCGCCTGGTACTCCGGGCCGGCATAGGCAGCGATCCAGGCCTGGTAGGGATGGCCGCCGACGCCCGCCCGCGCCGCAAGCCGTTCGCCGATCTCCGCATATCCGATTATGCACGGTGCCAGGGCGACGTGCAGGTCCAGCAGATCGCCGGCAAGCCCGCGATCGAGCACGAAGCGCGTATAGGCGATGGTCTCCATCGCTTCCGGCTCGGCTTCCATCTCGGCTTCGCTGAGGCCCCAATCCGCGCAATAGGCGACGTGCAGCTTCATCTCGACGTCGACGATCGCGCCCAGGCCGGCCGCCGCTGCGCGCAGATCGGCCACGCTGGCGCTCTTGTATCCGGCCAGCGCGTAAGCGCGGGCGAACTGGATCAGGAACAGGTAGTCCTGGGTAAGATAGCGGCGGAACGCGGCCGCCGGCAGCGTTCCGTCTCCCAGCGCGCGCACGAACGGATGCTCGACATAGTCGCGCCAGTGCCCGGCCGCGTTACGCCGCAGTTGGCCGAACAGGCCGCGGTCGAATGGCAGATCCATACGTCAGCTCCGTCCAACCTATGTCTTAGCCGATGCAAGCGCGCGTACCTCGTCGCGCCAGTTATGCCGCTCCTTGAAACCGAGTGTCTCTCGCGCCTTCCGGTTCGACAGCGGGGCCTCGTATCCCGCGATAGGCCGGGTCAGCGGGACACCTGGGCACCACTCCGCCAGGAATTCCGTGGTCGGCTTGTCATTGGTCGCCGTGTCATTCACGGCATTGAAGACCTGAAAGCCAAGCCCGTCCTTTTGCAGACATAGATGCACGATCTGCGCAAGGTCGCGGGCGTCGATGTAGCTCCATGCGTTGCGTTTGCGCGAAGCCGGGTCCGCGACGAAGCCGGGAAATCGTCCGTACTCATGGGGCTCGATCACGTTGGCAATGCGCAACGCATAGATATCCGTCTTGAAGCGAGCCGCAAATGCCCGCGCTGTTTTCTCGTTGACCAGCTTGGACAGGCCGTAGCTGTCCATCGGGTCGATGTCGTAGTCCTCCTCCAGCGGAAAAGAATGAAACGATCGGTCTCCTTCCGCAAAGCAGACGCCATAGGTCGTCTCGCTCGACGCGATGACGACCTTGCGGATGCCGAGTTTCATCGCGGCCTCGATCACGTTGTACGTGCCCATCACGTTGACGCGGAACGTCTCGTCGTCCGAGCGGAGCAGGATGCGCGGGATCGCAGCAAAATGGACCACGGCATCCACCGGTCCGGGCGGTCGTCCCAGCTTCAGGCCGGCACGGCTGAAGTGGCTCGTCATCGCGTTGAACACCTGGCCGCTATTCGTGACGTCGCCAATGAGCGTGGTGACCTCTGGATGCGACAGAGCCTGCAGATCGAAGTTGAGAATTTCATAGCCTTCGTTGCGCAGCCACGGCACCACGTGCCGCCCTGCCTTGCCGCTGCCGCCGGTGAACAGGATCCGCTTCATGCTTGTATCCTCCTACTCCCGGTTGGTCACGAACGGAACCGACCCTTCCGGCTTGATCGTCGTGAGATTGCCGTCGAAATGGCGCAGCGGGTGGCGGACGTACGGGTGACGCAGGCAGGCTTCTTCATTCAGCTCCAGGCCGAGGCCGGGCTGGTCCGGGATGCGTATCTCGCTGTTGCTGAACACCAGCGACTCCTTCACGATCTCCTTGCGCCACGGCACATCCACCGCGATCGTCTCCAGGATGCAGAAATTCGGGATCGTGGCGGCAAGCTGCAGTGTCATTGCATTCACCACGGGGCCGGTCGGGTTGTGCGGCGCCACGGGCAGGAATCGCGCGTGTGCCATGGCGGCGATCTTCTGCGCCTCCAGTATGCCGCCGACATGGCTGACATCGGGCTGCAGGATATCGACCGCGCGCTTCTGGATCAGCTCCATGAACCGCTCCGGCTCAAAATAGCGCTCGCCGGTCGCGATCGGGATGGGGCTGTTGGCGCGCACGTCGGCAAGCGCATCGATGCTTTCCGGTGGAACCGGCTCCTCGAACCAGCGCGGCTCGAATTTCGCCAGCGCCCGCGCCATGGCGATCGCGGTCGGCACGTTCAGCCGACCATGCACCTCGATCATCAGGTCGATATCGGGTCCTACCGCGGCACGGACCGCCTCGACGATCTCGATGGTGCGGTTACGCGCCGGGCGGTCCATTTCCAGATAGGCGGCCCCGAACGGGTCCCATTTCAGGCCACGAAAGCCCATCTGCACCGCCTCGGCGGCTTTCTGGGCGAAATCTTCCGCGGTTTTCGCGCCGGAGAACCAGCCGTTGCCGTAGCAGGCCACCACGTCGCGATGCTTGCCCCCCAGCAACTCGTATACCGGGACGCCGAGCGCCTTGCCCTTGATGTCGAGCAAGGCCGCTTCCACACCACTCAGCGCGCTGCGGAAGACGACGCCGGTGCGCCAGTAGGAATTACGGTGCATGGTCGAAATAAGGTAATCGGTCGCAAACGGATCCTTGCCGACAAGGAATTCGCCCAGCTCCTGGATCGCCGCGACCACCGCCTGTTCGTTCCATTCCACCGTTGCCTCACCCAGGCCCTCGTACCCGGAATCGGTCGTCAGCTTGACGAAGATGAAGTTCGCGCGGTGCGCATCCACCAGGAAGGTCTTGCAGCCGGTGATTTTCACGTCGATTCTCCTTCGCTGTCGTGGGATCGCATCTGGTGCCAGGCGCGCATTACGATCGAAGCTGCTGATTTGATCAAGTGAAGCCGGTAACGTGCTGTTCGCCATCGTCCGGCGATGCTTGACATATCAGCAAGCTCTTAAGGCGAGAAAAAGCCACATTGAATTGACACTGGCCAATTAAATTGATCAAATGGCCGCAATGCCGGGATACGATCGCGGCCATTGGAGGAAAACCATGATGGGCGCGATCACGCGACGCAGTTACATGCAGCATATGCTCGTGACGGCCGCGGGAGTTTCCGCTGCCAGCACGGCCTACGCGCAACCAGCCGAGCCGGCACCGATCGCCCGTGCAGACACGCTGATCGCCACTGGCCAACCGTCAGGCGGTGCGCCGACCTTCACGCAATACAACGACTTCAATCCGTTCCATCCCGGGCTGGACCTGCGCTCCAGCGTGGCATTCGTGCTCGAGCCGCTGTTCTTCTACAGCGTGCTGCCGGACAAGATGATCCCGTGGCTGGCGGAAAGCTACGAATACAGCCCGGACTACACGATGATAACCCTGCATCTGCGCCAGGGCGTGGCGTGGAACGACGGCGTTCCGTTCACTGCCGACGATGTCATCTACACCCTGGACATGCTTCGCCAGAACGGACAGGGCAAGGGCGATCAGCTCTACGCTTCAGCGATGGCGCGCGATCTCAAGAACCTGGTGCGCATTGACGATCATACCGTCCGTATCGAGCTGACGCATCGCGATCCGCGGTGGTTTTTCACCTATCTCACAGTGCGCTTCACCGAAGGTGCGTTCATCCTTCCGAAGCACGTCTACGCGGCCACCAGTCCCGCCAATCTGGCCAGTTTCACCGGGCTTGAAACCAAGGGCCCGAACGGACCGATAGGGACCGGGCCGTTCAAGATCACCAGCATGACGCCGGAGCGTATCATCCTCGACCGACGCGATGACTGGTGGGGCGCCAAGACCGGCTTCCACGCGCTGCCGGAAATGAAGCGGGTCATCTTCGTTCCGTTCACCACGCACGAACAGGCGGCGCAGCTCATCGCCAACGGCGAAGTGGATACAATTCTCGAGGCGCACGTGCCGGTCATGAAAAGCCTGCTGGCGCGGTTCCCCGACAGGATCACCTGTTTTTCCGGCAACAAGCCGCCCTACGGCAATATCGACTGGTGGCCGACCTCGCTGCTGTTCAACCACGCGCAGAAGCAGTTTCAGGATGTGCGCATCCGGCGCGCGGTCAGCCTCTATATCAATCGCAAGCAGGCAGTCGATTACGCGTATCTGGGTGCGGCGGCGATCTACGGCATGCCGTATCCGTACTATCCGCGCCTGAAGCCGTATTTCAGCGATATGGCCGATACCATCAAGAAACAGCGGATCATCGACTACGATGCCAAGGCCGCCGACGCGTTGATGACCGAAGCAGGCGCCAGGAAGGACGGCTCGGGCATCTGGACGCTGGATGGGGAGCAGATCGGCGGCGATCTCTATTACACCAACTCGCTCGACGCTATCGCCCCGATCATCGCGGAGCAGTTGCGCCGTGCCGGATTCAAGGTCGCCCCGAATAACCGGCCGGGCTATCGCGACGTAATCTATTACGGCCATGCCGCATGGTGGCTGTGGGGACACGGCGCGTCAGTCAACGATCCGTACCAGACGCTCGCGCTTTATCACAAGCGCGTCTGGCGTCCGGTCGGCGAGAATTCGTTCTGGCCCTCCCGCTGGCGCAACGACGAGTTCAGCGCCCTGGTGGACAAGATCGAGGCGCTGGCGCCAGACGATCCTGGCGTGCAGCCGCTCGTCGATCAGGCGCTGACGATCTGGTTTACCGACCAGGTGGCGGCGCCACTCTCCCAATATTATCACCGGATCCCGTTCAACACGACCTATTGGCGCAATTGGCCGAACGAGAACGATCCGTACATCAACCCGACCTTCTGGCATAACACGGGCAACCTGCTGCTGCTCGGCCTGCGCAAGGCGTAACGGCAAGACCCTCGCGATGAGCACGCTTGGTGTAGTCGGGCGGCGGCTCGTCATGTTCTTCGCCGTCATCTGGGTGGCGGCCACCCTGACGTTCATCGCGCCCCGGCTGGTGCCGGGCAATCCGATCGAGGAAAAGCTGCTGTCGCAGATGGAGTATGGCGGCGCCACCGTCGACATCCAGTCGCTGGTGAAAGCGTACAACGCGAAGTTCGGACTCGATAAGCCGCTGTTCCAGCAATACATCGCCTATCTGCGCGATATAGCCCATTTCGATCTCGGTTATTCGATCTCCGACTATCCGACGCGCGTATCGACGGTGATATTACGGGCGCTGCCCTGGACAGTCGGGTTGCTGACCACCACGACGATCATGGCATTCATGCTCGGCACTGTGCTGGGCGCATTGACGGTCTGGCAACAGGCACCGCGATTGTTTCGCCTGTTCGTGCCTCTGCTGATGGTATTGTCGGCGATACCGTTCTATCTGATCGGGCTCACGCTGATCTATCTATTCGCCAGCGTGCTGCAATGGCTTCCGCTCGGCGGCGGCATGGGCATCCGGGCGACTCCGGGCCTGACCATTGGGTTCGTGCTACAGATACTGGAGCATTCTATCCTGCCTGCCGCGTCCATCCTGTTGGCTTCGGTCGGGATCTGGGCGCTATCGATGCGCGGCATGATGGTCTCCGTGCAGGGCGAGGATTACATGGTCTTCGCAGACGCGCTCGGGCTTAGCGGTTACCGCCGCTTCGTGCATACGGGCTGCGCAACGCCATGTTGCCGCAAGTGACACTGCTGGCGCTCTCGCTCGGCCAGGCACTTTCAGGCGCACTCCTGGTGGAGCTCGTGTTCGGCTATCCGGGGATGGGACAGGAGCTGTTCCGTGCTATTCAGAACCTCGACTATTTCGTCATCTATGGGATCGTGCTGGTACTGATCTGCGCCCTGGCGATAGCGATGCTGCTCCTCGATCTGGTCTATCCGCTGCTCGACCCGCGGATCCGCCGGGTGAGCGCTGCGTCATGAGCGTCGCGACGTCCGCACACGCTGCTGCCACGGCGCCGCCAACACCGCGTCGCGCCTGGCCCGTGCTGCGCTACCTGCGCCGCAACCCCAGCTTCGTTCTCGGCGTCGTCCTGATCAGTCTGCTGCTCGGCTTCGCGCTGGTCGGCCGCTGTTTCGTGGATTGGAACCAGGCATTCCCGCTCTCCGGTCCGCCATCGGTTGCGCCCGACCAGGACTGGCCGTTCGGCACCGATGCGGACGGCCGCAACCTTCTCGCAGTGCTGATCTACGGCACGCTGCTGACCCTGAAGATCGGCGTCATTGCCGGCTGCCTCGGGCTGGCGATCGGCACCGTTCTGGCCTTCGTCGCCGCCTATCGTGGCGGCTGGGTAGACGCCGTGATTCGTGTGCTGGTGGACGTGCTGATCACCATTCCGACGCTGCTGGTCCTGGTGGTCGTCGCCTCGGCGATCCACCGCAGCATGAGCACCACGATCATGGCGATCATCATCGCTCTGCTGGCCTGGAGGGAACCCACGCGTCAGATTCGCGCACAGGTCCTGGTGATGCGGGAAGCGCAGTACGTGAAGGTTGCGCTGCTCAACGGCGCCGGCGCCACCCGCATCATCTTTCGGGAGATGATGCCGAACCTGCTGCCGTTCCTCGGCGCCAGCCTGGTCATGGCCATTCGCAGGCCGTGCTCGCCTCGATCGGCCTGGAAGCGCTCGGCCTCGGCACGCCGTCCGAACCGACGCTCGGACATGACGATCTTCTGGATGATGAACGAATTGGCGTTCATGCTCGGCATGTGGTGGTGGATCATCCAGCCGATCACTGTGCTCGTCGTGCTGTTCGTCGGCCTGTTCCTGATCACTGCCGGGCTCGACGAAATCGCCAATCCGCGCCTGCGAGCTCTCACGCATGAGCGCCGGGCTGCAGGTCCGCAACCTGACGGTCACTTATCGCACCGACAGCGGCCCGGTACCGCGGCTGTCGACTTCTACCAGCTTCGACGTGGCGCCCGGCGAACGCCTCGGCGTGGTCGGCGAGTCCGGCTCCGGCAAGACCACCACGGCACTCGCGCTGATGCAGATGCTGCATCCACCGGGATACTGCGACGCCGGCAGCGCGGTGGTGGACGGCGTCGACCTGCTCGCGCTATCGCCGCGGGAGATGCGCCAGCACCGGCTGCGCACCATCAGCTACATCCCGCAGGGTGCGATGAGCTCGCTCAACCCGGTGCTGCGGGTGGAGCGGCAGATGCGCAATGCCGTCATCGATCACGGCGTATCGCTGCGGCGCGCGGCAATTCGTGACCTCTGCGCGACTGCCATGGCGGGGGTCAATCTGGATGCACAGGTTCTGCGCCGCTATCCGCACGAGCTGTCCGGCGGCATGAAGCAGCGTGTGTGCATCGCCATCGGCATGCTGCTCCGGCCGAAGGTGATCATCGCCGACGAACCCACCAGTGCGCTGGACGTGGTGTCCCAGCGGCTGGTCATGGAGACGCTCGGCCGCCAGCAGCAGCAGACGGGTGCGGCGCTGATTCTGATCGGCCACGATATCGGGCTGATGGCGCAGTTCGTCCATCGGCTCGCGGTGATGTACGCCGGCCGCCTGGTGGAGATCGGCACCATTCGGGATGTGCTCACGCGACCGCGCCACCCCTACACGCGCGCGCTGATCAGCAGCATTCCCAAGCTGCAGCACCGCGGCGTGCTCGGCGGCATACAAGGCGTGACGCCGTCGTTGCGACAGTCTGCCGGCGGGCTGCGCGTTTCATCCGCGCTGTGTGGCCGCGTTCGACCGCTGTCTGGTTGAACGGCCGGTGCTCGACGCCGGCATCGGCGATCATCGCGCGGCGTGCCATCTCAGCCGGGTCTGCCGTATGACCCCGCCGCTGCTGGAGCTTGATGCGGCGGGGCGGCGGTTCGGCGCGGTCACCGCGCTACAGCCGATCAGCCTGCGTATCGCGGGCGATAGCGCGCCGATCGTGGCGGTTGCGGGCGAAAGCGGCAGCGGCAAGACCACGCTCGCCTCGCTGCTGCTCGGCTTTCTGCCACCGAGCATGGGCGCGATCCGCTATCGCGGCCACCGATCTCGCCCAGCTCCGCCGTGCGGCGGCGGCGCCGCTTTCGCAAAGAGATCCAGGCGGTCTTCCAGGATCCCTTCGCCGTTTACAACCCATTCTATCGTGTCGATCATGCCCTTATCGAGCCGCTGCGCCTGTTCGGACTAGCGCGCTCTCGGCGCGACGCTCGCGACATGATGGAGCATGCGTGCCAGCGCGTCGGTCTGCATCCCGCCGATACGCTCGGCCGCTTCCCGCACCAGCTCTCTGGCGGACAACGGCAGCGGCTGATGGTCGCGCGCGCGTTGCTGCTGGAACCGAAGCTGCTGATCGCGGACGAGCCGGTGTCGATGATCGATGCCTCGCTGCGTGCGCTGGTGCTCGGCAGCCTGCGCACGCTGAACAGCGAGCTGGCGATCCCGATCCTTTACATCACGCACGATCTTACTACCGCGTACCACATCGCCGACACCATCATCGTGCTCTACCGCGGCGCCGTGGTGGAGGCCGGCGATGCGGCCACGGTGATCCAGCAACCGCAGCACCCCTATACCCGCCTGCTGGTCGACTCGATCCCGTGGCCCGATCTCGACATCCCCTGGGGTCGTCAGCAACCGGTCGTGAAGGAAGATGCAGACGTGCCGGCGGCGGGAACCGAGGGCGGATGCACGTTCGCGCCGCGCTGCCCCCAGGTTATGGCAAAATGCCGCACGCATCAGCCGGGACTCTTCGCGACCACAAACCAGCAGGTCGCGCGCTGTTTTCTGCACGAACGGTTGCCGCGATTCGACGAAACGGGGCTGACTGACTTCTTCGGCTCCAGGCCCCGGTAAATTCCTGACCTTCGCCGAACCCAATGTCAGTTACGTATGTGACTTGCACGATCAGGTTGCTGGGACCAACAGTTCGAGCGGCCAGCGCGGGCGGGGCGCGGCGTCCAGCGTGTCGGTCAGGCCGAGCCGCAGCCGTTCGATGCCGGTCCAGGCGACCATCACCGCATTATCAGTGCAAAGCGCCGGCGGCGGTGCGATGAAACGGAATCCTGACCGCGCGGCAGTATGTTCCAGCGCGGCGCGGATTGCCTGGTTTGCGGCCACGCCCCCGGCCACCACCAGCAATCCGGGGGTGCCATGCCGCTCCGCGAACGCGGCCATGGCGTGGGTCATGCGATCGGCCAGCACGTCGACCACCGCGGCCTGGAAGCCGGCGGCAATATCCGCGGCATCCCGGATCGGCAGCGCGCCGGCGGCATGCCGCGCCACTTCCTGCGCGACCGCGGTTTTGAGCCCGGAGAAGCTGAAATCGCAGCCCGCCCGGCCGAGCATGGGCCGGGGGAACCGGTGCCGCCGCGGATCGCCGCCGGCCGCCAGTCGTTCCAGCGCCGGCCCTCCCGGCCAGCCGAGACCCAGCAGCTTCGCAACCTTGTCGAAGGCTTCGCCCACCGCGTCATCGACCGTGCCGCCGAGCCTGCGTATGCCGCCCGACGCCCTCCACCGACGACGCACAGGCAATGCCCGCCGGAGACCAGCAGAAGCAGGTAAGGGAAGGGGGCACCGCCCGGGACCAGGCCAGGCAGGCGGGCAGTCAGGGCGTGCGCCTCCAGATGGTTCACGGCGACAAAGGGAAGCCGCGCGGCCAGCGCGATCCCCTTTCCCATCTGCGAGCCGACGATCAGCCCGCCGATCAGCCCTGGTCCGGTCGTGGCCGCGACCCCGCCGAGGTCGCTGAAGCCAAGTCCGGCTTCGAGCCATGACCCGGCGCAGCATGTCCGGCAGCAGCGCCAGATGGGCGCGTGCGGCGATCTCCGGCACCACGCCGCCATAGGCCGCGTGCTCCGTCCTGGCTGGCGACGGACTGGCCAGGACGTGGCCGGCTTCGTCCAGCACCGCGGCGGCGGTCTCGTCGCAGGAGGTTTCGATCCCCAGCACGGGGCGCATTCGCGGGTCTCCATTTTGCTTTGCGGGCGGGGTAATAGAGCGAGATTGTTTGAGGCGAAATCGCCAGGAAGCATGAATCACGCTCTCAAAGCAGAATCGTGGGCATGACCGCTTCATCCTGAAGCGCTCATGTCTAGGAGCAGCGCATGAGCGCCGCCAGCCAGCCCGTGCATGTCCCGCCGCCATCGCGACCTGCCGCTGCGCGTGGGCACGCGCGGCTCGCCTCTGGCGCTGGTGCAGACGCGGCATGTTCCTGGCGTTGCTGCGGGGCTTCTGCCCGGTGTTGCGCAAATGAACGTGTTCGAGGAGCAGCCGATCCGCACCACCGGGGATGCGGTGCAGGACCGCCGGCTGGCGGAGATCGGCGGCAAGGGGCTGTTCGCCAAGGAGATCCACGAGGCGTTGCTGGAGCGGCGGATCGATTTCGCGGTGCACAGCCTGAAGGATCTGGAGACGACGCTGCCTGCACGGGCATGGTGCTTGCCTGATTGCTGCGGCGGGAGGATGCGCGCGATGTGCTGATCGTGGGCACTCGCGGCCTGCGGTTTCCCGTCATCCACGCTGCAGCCATCGGTAGGCGAAGCGGGAGTGTGGCGACGCTGCCGGCAGGCGCGCGTGGTGGGAACAGCTTCGGTGCGGCGGCAGGCGCAGTTGCTGCACGTGCGGCCGGACCTGCGGATCGTGACGTTGCGGGGCAATGTGCAGACGCGGCTGGCGAAGCTGGCGCGCGGCGACGCCGACGCGACGCTGCTGGCGCTTGGCGGGGTTGCGGCGGATGGGGTTGGAGGACCCTGCCTGGGTGGTGTTGGACCCGGAGCAGATGGTGCCGGCCGCCGGGCAGGGAGTCATCGGGGTGACGGTGCGCGCCGATGACGTCGAGCTGCGTGAATTGCTGGCGGGGATCAAGACCCGGAGGCACAGGTGACCGGCACTGCCGAGCGGGCTTTGCTCGGCGGCGCTCGACGGCTCCTGCCGCACGCCGATCGGCGCGTATGCTCGTGTGTCGCGGGCGGGGCGGCTGCGCTGACCGGGCTGGTGGCGCGGGCCGACGGGTCGTTCCTGCTCGCGCCGCGAGCTGGAGGGGATGGCGGCGGAAGCGCAGCGCATCGGCGTCGAGCTGGGACCAGCGCTGCGCGCCGATTCGCCGGCCGATTTGTTTGCATAACGCGCCGGCGCCGTGCTGATCACCCGACCGAGCCGCCGCGGCCGAGAAACCGCCCGGCACGTGTCGGCGATGGGGCGGCGGGCCGTCGTGGCGCCGCTGCTGACGATCCGGCGCGTGCCGGCCCGTCCTGCCGACCGACGCTGATGCGGTGTCTGGTGACCAGTGGCAATGCCGTCGATCGCCTGCCGGAATGGGCGCGCGGCCGGCCGGTTTTCGCGGTCGGGACAGCGACGGCCGGGCGGGCGCGGCGCGCGGGGTTTACCGATGTACGTAGCGCCGACGGTGACGCGGCGATCTGGCGTCGCTGGTGCGCCGGAACTGCCCGCCGGGCACGGCGGCTGCTACTGCTGACCGGCAAGGGCCAGGGACACGACGCTCGCCGCCATGCTGCGGCATCAGCCGCCGAAGTCACTCGCTGTGCGGTATACGAGGCTGTCCCCGCGCCGCGGCTGCCAGAGCCGGCGCGCGAGGCGCTGGGGGCGGCGAATGTACGGTGCGGCGCTGTTCTTCTCCGCGGAGACGGCGCGCTGCATGGTGCGGCTGGTGCAGGAGGCGGCCCTGGAGGAGACGGTCGGAGTCGCCGAGGCGTGCGCTATCGGCCGGGCCGCGGCCGTGGCATTAGGCTCGCTCTCCCTGGCGGCGGATCAGGACCGCCGCCCATCCCACCCAGGACGACATGCTGGCCCTGCTGCAATGAACGATCCGCCTGCCTTGCCGCCGCCCGAGCCGCAGCCCGAGCCCGCGCCGGAGCCGGCCGAGCGCACCGCTGCCGCCGCCGTCGCCGCCGCGACGGCGGAAATGGTGCCCTGGGTCTATGCGCTCGGGTTCGTCGTGCTGGCGATGGCCCTGCTGTGGATGTGGCGGAACCCGAACCCGGAGCAAGGTGGTGCGGCCGCAGCGGGTGCAGAATGTCGAGGAGCAGATACGAGAGTTGACCGATCGCTTGGACCGAATGCCAGGGCCGCAAGGCGGCGCCGGCCCCGGATCTGCGCGCCGTTGGAGCAGCGGCGTCGCGGCGTTGGAGGCCCGACCGCCGGTGCGCAGAGCCCAATCTGGCGCCGATCGAGCAGCAGATCGCGGCACTGAAGTCGCAGGTCGCGGCACGAGCCGGCCGTTCTGGGGCGGCAGCACCCGATCTCAGCCCGATCGAAGCGCGGCTGGCGGCGCTCGACAAACAGGTGCGCGAACTGGCCCCGCTCGGCTCAGCAGGTCGCGGCGTTGCAGTCCGATCTTGGCGGGCGGGTAACGCAGCTTGCAGCCGACGCAGGCCGACCTGGCCAAGCAGGTGCAGGCAACTGCACGCGGCCGTGGCGTCGCAGGATAGCGGACTGGCGGGGCGGCTCACGACGCTGGAAAAGCAGGCGGAACGGCCGCCGCCGCAGCGGCCAAGGCTGCCCGGTTGGCCCGCATCCAGGCGGCGCGGGCGGCGCTGGCGGCGGGCGAGCCGCTCGGGCCTATCCCGGATGCGCCACCCGAGCTGGCCCGTTTCGCGGATGCGCGTCCACCGACCGAGGCGGCGCTGCGATTGGCGTTTCCCGCCGGCCGCCGACGCCGCGCTGGCGGCCAGCCGCCCGGATACGCGGGTAAGCCGTTCGGGGAACGGCTGTGGCAGCGCGCCCAGGGATTGGTCACGGTGCGCGAGGGTGATCGGGTAATCGTCGGTGACCCATCGGCTGGCATTCTCGCGGATGCCCGCAGCCATCTGGAGGCCGGCGACCTGGCCGGTGCGGTCGCCGCGGTCTCGACCCTGACCGGGCCGGCCGCCCAGGCGATGGCAGCTGGCTCGACGCAGGCGAAATCCTTGCTCGCGGCCCGTGCCGCGCTCGATCAGATGGCTGCTGGCGCCTGATGCGGCGCGTCCTGGTGACACTCGTCGTTGCCGCGGTGGTCGTGGCTGTGGCGTGGTTCCTTGCCGGGCTGCCGGGAACGGTGACGGCGCAGATGGGCGATATGACTTTCAGCGCCGCCACCTCGGTGGTGGCGGTCGGGCTGCTGGCGGTATTCCTGTCTGTTTACTTCTGTTCTCGCCGATGGGTCTGCTGATCGGGCTGCCGCGGCGGCTGCGCGCGCGCCGGGCGGCCAGCCGCCGCCAGCGCCGGCGATGTCGCGACGACACGCGCGCTGGTGGCGCTGGCCGCCGGCGACACGGCAGACGCGCGCCGGGAAGCGGCGCGGGCGCGCCGGCTGCTGGGGGACACGCCGCAGACACTGCTGCTGGCTGCCGAGGCGGGGCGGCTGGCGGGCCGGATGGACGAAGCCGAGCGCGGCGTTGCGGGCAACTGGCGGCCCGACCGGAGGCTGCGTTCCTGGGCTATCGCGGGTTGCTGCGGCGAGCGATGGAGCGCGAGGATTGGGTCGAAGCGGCGTCGCTGGCCCGGCAGGCGGAGGCGGCGCATCCGGGCGCGATTTGGCTGCGAGAGGAGCGCGCGCGGCTGGCCGTGCGGACGCCGCAAGCTGGACCGAGGCGCTGGCGATGGCGGACGCCGATGCGCCTAAGGCGGCGCTGGCCACCGCCGCAGCGAATGCGGAGACCGATCCGGGCCGCGCGTTTGCGGCTGGCGCGCCAGGCCTGGAAGGAGGACCCCGGCCTGGTGCCCGCCGCACTGGCCTATGCCCGTCGCTTGCGCGAGGCGGGGCGGGAAGGCGGGCACAAGGTGTGATACGGCAGAGCTGGGCGGTGGCGCCGCACCCAGACCTGGCCGACTTCGCGCTGGCGCCGGTCGACGGACAAGCTAGCGCGCGTGCAGGCCGCGCAGACGGCTGACCAAATCCAATCCGGACCACCCGAGAGCCGCCTGCTGCTGGCGCGACACGGCGCTGGAGGCCGGGCTGCTGGGCGAGGCGCGGCGGCACCTGAGGCGGCGCGCGAAAGCGGGCTCAATCAGCGTCGGTTATGGCTGCTGCTGGCGCGCATCGAGGAGGAGGAGCACGGCGACACCGAGGCCGGACGGCTCGCTCAGCGCGACGCGCTGCGGCAGGCGGCGACGGCGGATCCGGATCCGGCGTGGTATTGCAGCGCTTGTCATACCCCGCAGCAGAAATGGGCGGCGAGCTGCCCGCATTGCGGCGCGGCCGGTTCCTTGCGCTGGGGCATCGGTATCCACGCCGGTTGCCGGACCGCTGCTGGCAGGCGAGCCCCGGCGACCCGAACCGGCCTGCGAGAGGAATGAGGCTCGCGTTCCTCGCCACCGGCGGACCGACGTACCGGCGCTTCAAACGTTATAAGCGGTCACTTCCTGGCTCGTCCCGTCGATACGAGTGCAAATATTTCGGTTCAGGCAGAGCTGGCGCGGGTCAGCTCGGACCCAGCCGGCGAGCAGGGTAGTGGCCTGAGTGCGGAAGCCGTCAGTCAGCAGTCCGCGCGGAGCGATGCGGTCGGCGCGGAAATGGCGGTAACCGTCGCGCAGCTCGCACCAGGCGCAGACCAGCGTCGCTTGGGTGTAATATTCGACCGCGATCGGCCGGATCGTGCGCCGGCTGCTGGCGCCCTTGCCGTCCACATACTCGATGCGCATCTTGCGCGCCGCCCGGATGGCGGCGCGGATGTCCGACAGTCGATACCGCTGCCCGGCGTCGGCGCTCCGCCAGCGGCGACATGGAACGGCGCCGCCGCGAGCCGTTCGCGCAGCGCATCCGGCATGACCGCTGCGAGCTTGTTCAGCACGCTGCGCGCCGCCGCCTCCAGCCCCGGATCGCCAGTACGACGCAGCAGCCGCAGGCCAACGGTGACCGCCTCGATCTCGTCCTCGGTGAACATCAGCGGCGGCAGCTCGAAGCCGCGCCGCAGCACATAGCCCAGGCCCGCCGCGCCCTCGATCGGCACGCGCCGTGCCTGCAAGCGTGGCGATGTCGCGATAGACGGTGCGGGGCGCCACCTCCAGCTCCGCGGCGATAGCGGCCGCAGTAATCGGAGTGCGCGCGAGCCGCAGCACCTGGATAATGTCGAACAACCGATCCGCACGACGCATTTGATCAGACCCGGTCGATGACTGCTGACAACACGCTGTCAGGAGGGGGAGCTTATCTCCGTCGTCGTTCAGACTGAAAGGACACCACGATGACGACGCTATCGCTTCGCATTCTCTATCGCGACGGCAATCCGGCCGCAGCGGCGGTTGCCGGTTGCGGCGCGCTGAGGGGCTGCTGGGCAAGATCGGGGTGGCGTGGCGGCGCCGGCGCTCCCGCAACCTGCTGTCGCAGCTCGATGACTACATGCTCAAGGATATCGGCGTGACCCGCGCCGAGGCCCAGCTTGAGGCCAGCAAGCCGTTCTGGCGTGAATAGGATGGGCGGCACCGACCGTCGCGGCCTCGGCCTGGCGCTCTGCGCCGGGGCCGCGGCGGCCTATAGCACGGCGGGGTATTTCACCCGGCTGATCCCGCTGGATGTGTGGACCATCCTGTTCTGGCGTGGGCTGTTTGCCGGGGGCTTCGTGGCGGCTTGCTTCTTCTGGCAGGAAGGGCGGGGAGCGGTTGGCGGCATTCGTGCGATCGGCTGGCCCGGGCTGCTCGCGACGGCTTGCTCGGCGCTGGCGACGATCCTGTTCATCAATGCGTTCCGCCTGACCTCGGTGGCCGACGTGGTGATCATCTTCGCCACCGCGCCGTTCCTGACAGCCGCGATCGCTCGCGTGTGGTTCGGCACCGCGAGAGAGCGGGGCGACGCTGGCGGCCAGCGCGGCAGCGCTGGTCGGCGTGGCGGTCATGATGGGCGGGGCCGAGCATGCAGGGCCATCTTGCGGGCGACCTGCTGGCCGTTCGGGATGACCGTGCTGATGGCGACGATGATGGTGATCATCCGCCAATACCGGCAGACGCCGATGCTGCCGGCAGCCTCCGCCTCGGCGTTTCTGTGCGCGTTGCTCGCCTTGCCGCTGGCGGCGCCGCTGTCGGTGACGCGCGGGCGAAATGGCGGAGCTGGCACTGTTCGGCGTGACCCAGTTCGGGATGGGGCTGCTGCTGCTGACGCTGGGCACGCGGCTGGTCTCGGCGACCGAATTGGCGCTGGTCAACACGCTGGAGGTGCCGCTGGCTGCGCTGTGGGTCTGGCTGGCGTTCAACGAGGTGCCGTCATGGAGCACGCTGGTCGGCGGCGCAATGGTGATCGCGGCGGTCGTCGGCCAGATCCTGATCGGAGCAACCGCGCGTCCGGTGGCAGCCGATTGAGCGGCTCGGCTACCGCATCCCTGGATCATTTCACGTTTGATTGATCATGCATGTCCCGTCTTGCGAGGCGGATACCCCGGCGCATGCAGCTTGACGGATCGGATGGCGCGATGTTCGATCGATGGAGCTGGGGGGGACAAGGCGGCATGCGACACAAATCGTTGAAGCCACTGACAATGGCGTTCTGTTGCGGCTGTCTTCGTCCTGCTGGCGGTAAGTCCAGTGCGAAGCCAGGCGCAGACCACGATCCGCGTCTGGACGCCGTGGCCAAGCTATACCGATATTTTCGCGAAGCTGACAGCCGAATTCCACAAGCTGCATCCGGACATCACGGCGGAAGTCACGTCGATGCCGGAATCCGAGTACCGTGCGGCGGTGAAATCGGCGCTGGCGGCGAATGCAGGCCCGGACATCATCACGGCCGTGCCGGGGCGCACGGGGATGAATTTCTTTGCGGATGCTGGTGCGATCATTGATCTGACGCCGTACTATCAGCAGCACCACTGGGCCGACAATTACCCGCAATGGATTACGCAGGATCTGACATACACGACCAAGTCGGGTCACAAAGGAATGTGGGTCGGTACCCACCCACGTCGCCAGCACGTTCCTATTCTATGACCCGACCTTGTTGGAGAGCCATCATCTTGATGTGCCGAAGACCCTCGATCAGTTCCTGAGCTACTGCAAGGCGGCGAATGCGGCCGGGTTGATCCCCCTGGCGTTCGGTGATGGCGGCGGCGGGTGGATGGCGGTGGAATATATCAGCTATCTGCTGAACCAGACGGCGGGGGATGCCGGCGTGGCGGCGTTGGTCGATGGCAAGTCGTCCTGGACCACGGTGGACGTCGTGAAGAGCGCCGAGGTGCTGGCGCAACTGCGTGATGCGAAATGTTTTCAGCCGGGCGTGGTTTCCACGACGGCGCCCACGGCGCTGGCGCTGTGGATCGGCGGCAAGGCGGGAATGCTGTATGCGGGTGACTGGTCGTTTGCCGATGTGCAGCGCCAGAACCCGGCTCTTTATGCGCGGATGAAGCTGATCATCGGCCAGCAGATCAATCCGGACGTGCCGATGAAGCCCACGTCCGCACTGGGCAATTCGCTGGCGATCACGTCATTTTCCAAGGCGCGCGATGCGGCGGTCGCGTGGTTGGATTTCATGACGAGCGAGCCCGGGCAGCTGATCTGGCTGAAGGATGCCAAGCGGATCGTGGCGCGAACGGCAATGAACACGGAAGCGAACGGCGCGTCGGCGGTGCAGGAGGAAGATGTTGCGCTGATGAAGGCGGGGACCGCGTCGATCTGGACTATCCGTTGTGGCCGCAGACCTACAGCGCGCTGGAAAAAGCATTGCAGGACGTGCTGAACGGGTCGCAGACTCCGGCCGCGGCGCTGGGCGCCGTTCAGGACGTGGATAAACAGCAGTGGCAGCAGGCGGGGAAGTAACCCTGCTGATGGCGGATGCGCGGAGTGAAAGAGCGGCGCGTCAGGGCGCGGCACACTGGGCGCGGTACTTTACGAGACCGCTGAAAGCTACAGTTCCTGCTGCCGGGGTTTCTGCTGTACAGCGCGTTCCTGCTGTATCCGGTGGTCGACGACGTTCATCCTCAGCGCGACCGACTGGGACGGGAACTCGCCGGGACTGCATTTTATCGGGCTGGGCAACTATGTCGAAATATTGCGCGATCCGTTCGTGCTGCGATGTCTGATCAATGTGCTCGTCTGGCTGGCCGTGAATGTCACTGTGGCGCCACTGATCGGCTTGGCGGCGGCGGCGATAGTGAACCAGAAAGGGATCATCGGGGCCTATGCGTTCCGGACTTGCCTGTTCATGCCGGCGACCGTCTCGGCGGTGGTGATCGGGTTTACCTGGCAGTGGATCTATAACCCGATCTACGGGCTCCTGGATGCGGCGCTGAAACTGGTTGGGCTGGGCAATTACGCAGTGGACTGGCTTGGCTCGCCGGGCACGGCGCTGGTGGCGGTGGCGGTGGCCAATAGCTGGCAGAACTCGGCGCTGTTCTTCATCTTCTATCTTGCCGGGCTGCAGCAGATCGCGCCGGAGCTGCACGAGGCGGCGACGGTGGAAGGCGCCACGGGGTGGCAGGCATTCCGCCATATCACACTGCCGCTGCTGCGCCCGACGACCACCACCGTGGTGGCGCTGGCGATCATCTGGTCGTTGCGGCAGTTCGACCTAGTATGGACGATGACGCAGGGCGGGCCAGGGAACGCGACGGAGACGCTGGGGACATACATCTACCGCAGCGCGTTCCTGTTCGACCGCATGGGGTACTCGTCGGCTTTGTCGGTGGTGCTGCTGATGCTGACGGCGCTGGTCACGGTCGGGTTCATGGCATGGCGCGAGCGCTGAGGCGCCTGGCTGCGCATGTTTTGCTGGTCGTGTTCGCGGCCGGCGCGGTGCTGCCGTTGCTCTGGCTGTTGATCGGATCGCTGAAGACCAATATCGACATTTTGACGGCGTCGGCGTTTTCGCTGCCGGCGGCGCCGCAATGGGTGAATTACCTGCACGCCTGGACCCTGGGCGGGTTCCACCAATATTTCAGGAACAGCGCTATCGTCGCGGTGGTTTCAGATGCGCTGGTGCTGTGCCTCGCCGCGCCGATTGCATTTGCGTTCGCGCGGCGGCGGTTTTTCGGACAGCGCGTATTGTTCGCGCTGGTGATCATGGGAATGGTGCTGCCGCCGCAGATTGCCCTGACGTCGCTGTTCCGGCTGCTCAAGGGCATGGGGGTGCTGAATACGTATCTGGCCCTGATCCTGCCCTACACTGCGTTTCATCTGTCGCTGTGCGTGTTTGTGCTGCGCGGGTATTTCGCCGAGCTGCCGGGAGAACTTTCGGAAGCCGCGCAACTGGATGGCGCGTCCGCCTGGCAGACGTTCCTGCGGATATTGCTGCCGCTGACACGGCCGATGCTGGTCTCCTTGGGGGTGCTGAATTTTATCTGGATGTGGAACGAGTTCCTGTTCGCGGTCTCGTTTATCTATGATAACGAGCTGAAGACGATCCCGGCGGGGTTGTTTTCCTTCGTCGGGCGGGAATATTCGGATTTGGGAGCAATGGCGGCGGGGATCGTGCTGTCGATGATACCGGTGCTGGTGTCGTATCTTTGCTTTCAGCGGCAGATCGTGCGGGGCTTGGTGGGTGGAGCATTGAAGTGAGAAATTGGCGATGACGTTGTCCAGCATCGCCCTAAATCGAATATCGGAGCAGAGCTGGTTGTAAAATAGCTGCTTGCCCCAACTATCTGGCACAAAGTTTATTTTCTCAGCCTAGTGTTTATATGGCGGGAAATCCCCATCTAATTTCAGCCATGTTTCTGCTTAGGGGCGATCATCTTCCCAGCGCGAAATAGAAATCCTACGGAAATCGCTGTTTACGCGAAGCATTGGTTTTGTTGTTGCGGCGACCGCAATGGTCGCCTGATCGGGGACATCAATGGGACGGCCGGAACTCGGCACAAAGGCTAACTGCGACGTTTGCAACGAACGCTTTTATGACCTGAACAGGGCCCCCGCGGTCTGTCCGAAATGCGGCGCGGAGCAACGGCCGGTGGCCCCACGGGTGGTGCGGCCGGCTCGTTCGATGGTGGAACCCAGGCGCTTCAGCCGAAAGCCGGAGCCGGTGGAAGCCGAGCAGGAGCCGACGGTCGAGTCGGAAAGCGAAGCGGAGGTGGCGGAGGTTGAGGAGGAAGAAGAGGATGAGGTCGATCTGGAGATCGAACCCGATCGCGACGTGGCAGCCGCATGAGCGCACTGTATCCGGACCGGCATCGTGACCGCACAGCCCGGCCATCGCTGAAGATCACCCGGCATCCGGATGTCGCCCGGCAGGGGGATTTTAGTTTTGAGGTCTGGAGCCCGTTTACCGGCAGCTATCAGGCGGTAACCTCGATGGAGGACGGATTGCGGCGGGTTGACCAATTGGCTGCCCTGATCCGGCAGATGTCGATGAACCGCCATCCGAAGCGGAACGCCCTGCTCGACACCCCCGATGCGGATGCGGGGGTACTCGGGCCGGTCACCTGGGCCGAATTTCGGGTCAATGCGACAACCGAGCGCAGCTACGATACGCGGTGCTTCGACCGGCTGCCCTGGGTGAGAGCCGGAGGAATGAAAGAAGCCGCGGCGATGATCTTCGCCCGGGTGGGATATTCGCCGAGCGAGCAGGCGGTGCCGTGACAGTGGCGGGTCCTGAAACAGGAGATATCGTGGGGATTTCCATCATGCATTCAGTGCCGCTGGCACATCGTCCCGAACCTGGACGGTGGGACGGAGAACAGATGAGCTTCGAAATCGAGGCGGATGGGCGCCGCGTGGCGTGTGCCGTCTCGCGCGATGCCCTGGAGCAGGCCGGTCCCGGCCGCCGCGCCCAGGCATGGCGGCTGCGCGATGCATTCGAAAGGCTGCGACCACAGATCGAGGACATCGCGCGTGAGCGGTTCAAGGCCGAGCCGCATCCTCACGGTGGCGTTGTCGTGGTGTCGAGCGACGAGCTGAACCATCCGACGCCGGCCGCTCCGGCGATCGCATTGCGCACCGGCACCTGAGTCCCGGGTTATACGGTTTGCCGGAGCCAGCCGGGCTTGCACCTACCGGTTCACACGGATGACCTTGATTTTGATGATCAAGGAGATCAATATGATCGGCAGGCGCTTGTGGTGGTAGTGCACCATAAGTACCTCCTCAATCGCCGGCCGGGACCATCCCGGCCGGCGATTTTATTCGAGCGGTTGACTATCAAGAAGCCGTTACGATGCGTGCGACTGCGCGGGCATAAGTCCGCCCATCATCAGGCCAGTGACGCGCTTCGCGAAGGCGGCCGGGTCGTTCGGCAGATCGCCTTCCTGGACGCGGGCGAGATCGAGCAACGTGGCGGCAGCCTGTTCAATCAGCGGCTTGTCGTCCACGCACTTGCCCAGAATTTCGATCAACGGGTGCTTCGGGTTCACCTCCATCACCGGGGATGCACCAGAGCCACCACGGCCAGCGCGGCGCATCATGCGTTGCAGGTGCAGATCAGGCCCCTTGCCGCTGGAGGTGAGCACCACGGCGCTATCGGTCAGGCGCGCCGTCGGCCGCACATCGGAAACCTGATCACCGAGCGCGGATTTCAGGGCTGAGGTCAGCACCGAAATATCGGGCATGTCGGCCGGGGTGTGCAGGTCGTCGGCGGCCTGCGTGACGCTGGCGAGGCGCTTGCCTTCGAAGGTGCCCAGCCGGTCGGGCCAGAACGGGTCTATCGAGTTTGTCATCAGCAGAACCTCGAACCCCTTCGCAGTAAATCCCTCCAATTGGGGCGACTTCTTCAGTGCCTCGACGTCGTCGCCGAGCAGATAATAGATCGTGTCCTGGCCTGGCTGCATGCGGTTGATGTAGTCGGGCAAGGAGGTCCAGCCGTCCTGCCTGGAGGAGCGAAAACGCAGCAGGGACGCCAGCTCGGTGCGGTGCTCGGTGTCTTCCCAGACGCCTTCCTTCAGGACGGCACCGAAATTCTCCCAGAACCTGTCGTACTCGGCGGCTTCCTTGGACCGGCTCTTCAGTTCCGACAGCACGCGGCTGGTGACCGCCTTGCGGATGCGGGCGAGCACCGGGGTCGTCTGCAGCATCTCGCGGGAGACATTGAGCGGCAGGTCCTCGGTATCGATCACACCCTGGACGAAGCGCAGCCAGGACGGCAGCAGGTCGGCCTTGTCGGTGATGAACATGCGCCTGACGTGCAGGCGGATGTGGGACTCGCGATCCTCATCCAGGACGTTGAACGGGCGGGAACCGGGGATGAACAGCAGGGCGTAGAATTCCAGCGTGCCTTCGGCGCGCCAGTGCAGCGTGGCCCAGGGCGTGTCGAAGATATGGCCGAGATGGCGGTAGAAAGCATTGAGCGACTGCTCGCGTCATCTCGGACTTTGGCTTGCGCCAAAGCGCGGTGCCTTCATTGGCGGGCCGGTCCTTGCCGTCGCGGGCGATAGTGATGGGCAGCGTGACATGGTCGGCCCATTTGCGGACGATCGCTTCGAGCCGCGTGGGGTCAAGGAAATCCTCGGCGTCGGACTTGATGTGCAGCAGCACGTCGGTGCCGGGCTGGGCGCGCGTCGCAGCGGCCAAGGTGAACGAGCCGGCGCCGTCAGATGCCCAAGTGAAGGCGTCCTCCGCGCCAGCCTTGCGCGAAGTGACCTCGACGCGGTCGGCGACCATGAATGCGGAATAAAAGCCGACGCCGAACTGGCCGATCAGGCTGGGGCGGTCCTCGGGTTTCGCGGAGGCGAGGGCGTCTCCGAAGGCGCGGGTGCCGGAACGGGCGATGGTGCCCAGGTTGTCGATCAGCTCCTGGCGGGTCATGCCGATGCCGTCGTCCGCGATCAGCAGGGTACGCGCGGGCTTGTCGGGGACGATGCGGATTTTCGCCTCGGGCGGCGGGCCGAGGGCTGGGTCGGTGAGAGATTTGAAGCGGCGCCGGTCAGTGGCGTCGGCGGCGTTGGCGACCAGCTCGCGCAGGAATATTTCGCGCTCGGAGTAAAGCGAGTGGACCACAAGGTCCAGCAGGCGACCGACCTCGGCGCCGAAATCATGGGTTTCCGCTGGGGTTTCCGCTGGGGTCGTCCGGTTAGCTGCGTCCATTTTGCCCTCCGTTGCGCGGGGGCGATATGCGTCAGACCCGTCGCTGTTTCAATGCGGGCGGCGACTTCTTATCCCGCATGGCCTATCTGGGTGAACGAGGGCGGTACCGGCGATTGCCCTGATTGACCGCGGGCATCGCACATGGTCCGGTGGCGACGGAACGGACCCGGAGGGAGCGATGCCGCTCGTAACCAACACGACCAAGCGGAAATTGGCGGACGGCGGGATCGCGCTGGGCTTCGGGATGTATCATCTGCGCAGTGTGGCGGCCCCGGCCATCGCCGCGTCCGGCGGGCACGATTTCCTGTTCATCGACATGGAGCACGGAGCGTTCAGCGTGCAGGAGGCGACACAGCTCTGCCTTGCCGCGCTGCCGACGGGCATCACGCCGATCGTGCGCGTGTGCTCGGGGGCGATCGACGAGGCGACACGGCTGCTCGACAACGGAGCCCTCGGGATCATCATCCCGCACGTCGATACGGCAAAGCAGGCGCGCCACATCGCTGACGCATTCCGCTATCCGCCGCAAGGAAACCGGAGCTGGGGTGGCCCGCCGGCCGTGTACGGGTATGAACCGCCGGCGGTGGCCGAGGCGCAGGCGGCGATCAATGGCGAAATACTTACGGTCGTCATGATCGAGAGCCCGGAGGGGGTGAAGAACGCCGAGGACATTGCCGCGGTGGACGGGATCGACGTGCTGCTGATCGGCAGCTTCGACCTGACCTCGGCGCTCGGGGTAGCCGGGCAGATGGGACATGAAAAACTGATCGACGCCTACGCCGAGGTGGGATCCGCGTGCCGCAAACATGGCAAGGTGCTGGGCATGGGCGGGATCAACGGCGACGAGGACGCGCGACGATATGTCGGCGTGGGCGCGCGCTTCATCACCACGGGGTCCGATCACAGCTACGTCGTTGCCGGAGCGTTGGCACGGGCAAACTTTCTGCGCGGGCTGAAGGTGGGCGCAGCATCGTAAATTCCGCCGATGTTGGAAAAAAACATTGACATGATCATCCCGCCATTCGGCGCCCAACCTCCGCAAGCGCGATATGCGCCGACCGTACCGCGCCTTCCTGCCATCCGGTGATCCAGGACATGTGCTCGCCGGCGAACAGGAACGGGCCGTCTCCGGCGAGCAGCACCGGATACTGCGTCGCGCGTGCGTCGCGGCTCCATTCCGCCCAGGCTGACCCGGTGAACGGGATGTTTCTCCACGCTACCGCGACACCTTTGCCCAGCCAGCGCCGGTACGTCGGGTGCATCCGTTCGCCATCCGCCAGGGCATCGGCGATCCGTTGCGCTGGTGGCTTGGCAGCGAACGCCTCGCCCAGTGCATTCGACCAGATATAGGCGCCGACCAGGATCCCTTTTTGCTGCTGCAATCCAGCGGTCGGATACCAGATCTGGGTGATGTCGCGGCTGGTCCAGGAGATCCCGCCGTAGATCTGATGATCCAGTTCCCAGAACCGACGCTCTGCCTGGAATGCCACCTTTCCGGCCGGCACGTATTCCACCGCCGCGATCGCAGCCCGCACGGAAGGCGAGAAATCGGCGGCAATGCCTCGCAGCACAGGCAACGGCACCGTTATCACCAGCAGCGTTGTCGCAAGCGAATGCCGCGCGCCGCGTGCGTCCCGCCAGATGACTTGCGCGCCGGAGCCGGTGCGCCGCAACTCGGTTATTTCCGCCCCGAACCGGATGCGCCGGCGCAAGTGGCGCCCGAATGCCTCGCCGATCCGGCCCATGCCGCCGACCGGCTGCAGCATCGTCGCCGCCATGTCGGAAAGTTCGCCGAAGTGCATCGGCCCCTGCCAGAAATCCGAGGCCAGGATCGCCCGCAGATCGAGGGGCGCGTTGGCCCGGCCGGAGTTCATGCCGCCGCCCGGCGGCTCCGCCCAGCCCGCCCGCGTCGAGCCGCGATATGCCAGGTCCCGGTCCAGCGCCCCGAACGCCCGCAGGAACGCACGCAGGCGGTCTTTGTCCTCCGGCGTGACAGGGCCATCGAGTGCCGCCTGGTCCATCGCTTTCGCCGCCAGCTCGGCGACGTAGCCGCGGCCGTCGTTGACCACGCGCCGGTTCAGTTGCGGCGCGCCGCCGAACGCCGCGTCGTCCTGCATCATCGCGCCGCGATTATCGTTGCACATCACCTCAAGCGGGACGCCCAGCTCGCGGCAATAAGAAAGTATCCCGTCATGATGATATGGAATGCGTGACGGACCCGGATTGAAATAGAGGTGCGGGGCGGTGTCCCAGGCAACCTGCTGGACACTGCCGGTCTCCACCACCGTATCCCCGCCACGCAACGACCAGTTGCGTCCGCCCGGTCGCGCACGAGCCTCCAGGATCAGCGGAGCGTAGCCGGCGCGTTCCAGCTCCAGCCCCAGCACCATTCCGGCGATCCCGGCGCCGATGATCACCACCTGCCGCCCATTTCCGTGCGGGATGGAAGGCGGCCCGGCATAGGCGTCCGGGACCGGCAGCAGGCCCATCGCGGACATCGTGCGATACGCCGCCGCAGCCCCACCCGCATTGCCTACCAGATGGACCAGAGCGCGTCGGGACAGCGTCATCGAGCGATCCGGGTTACGGCCGCCGGGCGCGCATGGCGGTGGCGATTGTGCCGTCATCGAGCACGTCCAGGGCGCCCCCGATCGGCACTCCCTGTGCCAATCGGGTGACTGCGATCTTGAATGGACGGAGTCGGTCGCTCAGCCAGTGCGCCGTGGTTGCCCCATCCACCGTTGCCGCGAGCGCCAGGATCACTTCGGTTACCCGCCCGGCAGCGACGCGCGCCAGCAACGAAGCGGCGTTCAGGTCCTCGGGTCCGGTGCCGCCAAGCGCCGACAGCGTACCCCCCAGCACGTGATATAGCCCGTGATGTACGCCGACCCGTTCCAGCGCCCAGAGATCGCCCACCGTCTCAACCACGCAGATCACCGACTGGTCCCGCTCGGGGTCGATGCAGATCGAGCATGGATCGCAACTGTCCAGATTGCCGCAGACGGAGCAGAGTTTAACTGCATTGGCCGCGTCGGTCAGGGCCGTGGCGAGCGGCAGCATGCGGGTTTCCGGCTGCTGCAGCAGCTTCAGCGCCGCCCGACGGGCGCTGCGCGGACCAAGACCCGGCAGCTTCGCCAGCAGCGCGATCAGCCGTTCGACTTCAGGACCGCCCATCGAACGCGATCAATCGAACCAACAACGCAAGTTGGGACCAATGCCCTTCAGAATGGCAGCTTCATCCCGGGCGGCAGCGGCATCCCCGCCGTTACCTTCTGCATCTCCGCCGCCGTGGCCGCCTCCACCTTGCGCTTGGCGTCGTTGTGCGCTGCCATGATCAGGTCTTCCAGCATCTCGACATCCGCCGGATCGACCAGTTTGGGGTCGATCGCGACGCGCTTCATGTCGCCTTTCCCGTTCAGCGTCACCTTCACCAGCCCGGCGCCGGAGACCCCTTCGGTTTCCATGGCCTCCAGCTTGGTCTGCATCTCCTGCATGCGTTCTTGCATCTGCTGCGCCTGTTTCATCAGGCCAGAGAGGTTCTTCATTCCTCGTCCTCCGCCAGGGACATGACATCCTCAACCGGCTCCGGCGAAACCGGCAGCCCATACGCATCCGTCTCCGTCTCGTGCACCGCGTCAATCCGCGCACCGGGAAAGGCCTCCAGGATCGCCCGCACCAGCGGATGCTCCGCTGCCGCCGCGCGCCGGTCAGCGTCCGCCTGGTTGCCCTGCTCGGCCAGCGTGGGTTCGCCGGGCTCGGCGGACATTGCGATGGTCCAGCGGCTGCCGGTTGATTCCTGCAGCAACGCCGCCAACCGCGCGGCCAAATCGCGGGGCGCCGCCGGCTCCGGCCGCAACTCCATCACCGGCGGCGCATACCGGACCAGATGCACGGAATGCAGAAGATGCGCGTGCAGCAATGCCTCCCGCCGCTCGGCAACCAGTGCAGCCACCTCGCGGAAGCTAGCCGGCACGGGCCTGGTGGCCGCGGAAGGCTGCGTCACGACGTTACCGCCTGCTACGGCACGCATAGTGCCGCCACCCGGATCCGGGGGTGCCGATTGACCGGAGCCCGTCCCCTGTACAACTCCGTCCATCGTCAGTCTGCGCACCAGATCGGCGGGGGATGGCAGATCGCTGACATGGCAAAGCCGGATCAGCACCATCTCCGCGGCAGCCCGCCGGTCCGGTGCGGCTTCCACTTCGGCCACGCCCTTCAGCAGCATCTGCCACGTGCGGCCGAGTGCCGGCACTGAAATCCGGTCGGCCAGTTCGGCGCCGCGGGTCCGTTCGGCCTCTGGCAGCTCGGGGCTGTCCCGCAGGCCGGGAATCGATTTCAGCCGTGCCAGCGTGTGCACAAGCTCCAATAGGTCCGCCAGCATCGTGCCGAGATCGGCGCCGCGCTCATGCGCCCGTTCGGTGATCGCTAACGCGGCGGCGGGCTTGCCGGCCAGCACCGCATCGAGCAGGTCGAACACCGCATCTCGGTCTGCCAACCCCAGCATCTCCGCCACTTGAGCCGCGGTGACCGCGCCCTCGCCCTGCGCGATCGCCTGGTCCAACAGCGACAGCCCGTCCCGCACGGAGCCGTCGGCGGCCCGCGCGATCAGTTCCAGGGCCCCGGTCTCCGTCTGTACGCCCTCCGCCCCGGCGATGCGCTCGAAATGCGCGGTCAGCTCGGTCAGCCGCACACGCCGCAGATCGAAGCGCTGGCAGCGCGACAGCACGGTGATCGGCACCTTGCGCAGCTCGGTGGTGGCGAACACGAACTTCACGTGAGGTGGTGGTTCCTCCAGCGTCTTCAGCAGCGCGTTGAAGGCGTTGCGCGACAGCATGTGCACTTCGTCGATCACGAACACCTTGGTGCGCGCCTGCATCGGGCGGAACCGGGTTGCCTCGATGATCTCGCGCACATCGTCCACGCCGGTGCGGCTCGCGGCGTCCATCTCCACCACGTCCGGATGCCGGTCGGCCAGGATCGCGACGCAGTTGGCGCAGACGCCGCATGGATCCGCCGTCGGACCGCCATTGCCGTCTGGCCCGACGCAGTTCAGCGCCCGGGCGATGATCCGCGCCGTGGTGGTCTTGCCCACGCCGCGCACGCCGGTGAGCATGAAGGCGTGCGCCACCCGCCCGGCGGCGAAGGCATTGCGCAGGGTGCGCACCATCGCTTCCTGCCCGATCAGGTCGGCAAAGCTGGTCGGCCGGTAACGGCGGGCGAGCACGCGATAGGCCGGCGCATGCTGGTCGGAGGCGGCATTTGCTGCCGCATCCCCGAACAATCCGGGACCGGAGGGGGCCTCCTGGCTGGTGGGCTCGTCCTGCATCAGGCCGGTCATGCGGGGCTCCAGCCGCCGCGGCGGCCACCTGCGTGCGCTTACGGGTGGGAGGCCGGGCAACGACCCGAGCGGAAACTCGTTGCGGCTGCTTCCTTCCGGACCTGACCGGGTTGGCGAGGCGCCCGTCCGCCGCCGACCTCCCGCGCCTGACTTAGGCCGTCATAGGCGTCCCGGCAAGCTGGCGGGCAATGGCGGGTGGGAGCCTTATTCGCCAATGCTCAACAGCGCGCCCCGCAGCCGTGCGGTCCGGAATTGTCGCGCGAACAACAGCGCGGCCAGCGCTGTCCATATCAGGTTCAGCAGAAACGCCAGCCCGAGTTGCCCCCATTCGACCGTGCCGCTCTGCAGCACCGCACGCATGCCTTCGAATACGTGCGAGGCCGGCACCACCCAGGCCACCGCGCGCATTACCGGCGGCAGCACCGAAACCGGATAGAAAACGGCGCAGAACGGCGTCAGCCCGAACAGCACAGACCAGGCAAGCGCTTCCGCCCCCGAGCCGTGCCGCAGGATCAGCGACACCACGCCCAGCGCCACCCACCAGCCCATGATCATCAGGTTGACGAAGAACAGCACCAGCACGGGTCCGAACGAGAACAGGTTAAACGCGTACAACAGATACGCGATGCCGATTGCCGGCAGTACGCCCGCCGCCGTGCGGATCATCGACATCCCTATCAGTGCCGACACCAACTCCCACGGGCGTAGGGGTGAGACGAAGAGGTGACCCAGGTTGCGCGACCACATCTCTTCCATGAAGCTGATCGCCACACCCATCTGACTGCGCAGCGCGACCTCCCAGAGCAGCACGCCGCCCAGCAGCGCCGCACCCGCCAGTGCCCCTCGGCCGGTGCCCATGCGCGCGGCGATGAAACTAGCCGTGAAGCCCCAGATCAGCATCTGCAGCACCGGCCAGTAGGCCAGCTCCAGCAGCCGCGGCCAGGACGCCCGGTACAGTGCAAGGTGCCGGTACATCATGCCCCAGATGCGACGAGCCGACCCCGCGCGCGGCTTCATGCTACCGCCTCCGCGGCCCGCCGGTTGCGCGCGATGTCCAGGAATACCTCCTCCAGATCCTCCCGCCGGTAGCGGTCGAGCAGCTCGGCCGGGCTGCCGCGATCCACGATCCGCCCCTGTTTGAGCATCAGCACCGTCGAGCACATCCGCTCCACCTCGGCCATGTTGTGCGAGGCCAGCAGAATCGTGCAGCCGGTCTCGTCGCGGTACCTTTCCAGCCAGCTTCGGACCCAATCGCCGGTATCGGGATCGAGGCTGGCGGTGGGCTCGTCCAGCAGCAGCACGGAGGGTTCGTTGATCAGTGCCTTTGCCAGCGCCACGCGCGTCTTCTGCCCGGCCGACAATTTCCCGGCCTGTCGATGCAGGAACTCCGTCAGGTCCAGTTGCTCGGCCAGCGCCGCGATCCGCCGCTCAGTCCGGGGAATCCCATACAGGTGCCCGTAAACGCGCAGGTTCTGCGCCACCGTCAGGCGGTTCGGCAACGCGACATAGGGCGACGAGAAATTCATCCGCGCCAGCGCGGCGAACCGGTCATGCGCCATGTCGTGGCCCAGCACGTGGATCGTGCCTGCGGTCGGGATCAGCAAACCCAGCAGCATGCCGATCGTGGTCGTCTTGCCGGCGCCGTTGCCGCCAAGCAGCCCGACCGTCTCGCCCGCCGGCACCGCGAAGCTGATCGCATCGACTGCGAGCACCTCGCCGAACCGCTTGGTCAGTCTCTCGACCCGAATAGCGTCCATGGCAACGGGATATGCGCTCGCGTCGCGGCAGGCAAAGGGCCGCCCAGGCGACTTAGTCCCGAGCGGGAACACCAATGTCCTCCGCGGTCCCCAGTCGAGTGCCCGGGCCGATGCCTGGTTTTGTTGCACACATTAACGAAGCGGCCGAGCAGATCGAGCCCAGACCAACCTGCCGAAGTTGGCGAAGCAGTGCGATTGCCTCGCCGCCAGGCCGGCTGTTCAATTCTGCTTGACACGCAGCGCCCTCCGAACGAACGCTCCATCGATGCGGCAGCTCCTCGAACGCCGGATCGATCAGGCCCTCGGCCAGGGTCCAGCAGATCTCGTCATCTGCAATTCCCGCATCCTCGACCTCGTTTCCGGCGATCTGCTGGCCGGTGACATCGCCATCTGCGGCGACACCATCGTAGGGACCGGCGAATCCTATCGCGGCACCCGCGAAATCGACGCTACAGGACAAATCGCTGTCCCCGGCTTCATCGACAGCCACGTCCATTGCGAGAGCACGCTCGTCACGCCCGATGAGTTCGATCGCTGCGTGCTCCCGCGCGGCACTACGACCGCCATCTGCGATCCGCACGAGATATCGAACGTGCTCGGCGAAGCCGGGCTGCGCTATTTCCTGGACAGCGCGCTCGTGACACGCATGGACTTGCGCGTACAGCTTTCCTCCTGCGTCCCGGCAACCGAACTGGAGACGTCGGGCGCGC
Organism: uncultured Pseudomonadota bacterium; assembly: GCA_963810715.1. GTDB lineage: Bacteria > Pseudomonadota > Alphaproteobacteria > Acetobacterales > Acetobacteraceae > DATDIC01. The sequence continues at coordinate 270,776 of CAWEOZ010000020.1, forward strand.
GCCTTATGGCGGCCGACCTCGTTCCACTCGCAGACCACCCGAAAGTCATCGGTCTCGCGGAGTTCATGAACTTCCCTGGCGTCCTGCGCAAAGATCCCGATTGTCTCGACAAATTGGCGGCATTTGCCGGCCGCCACATCGACGGCCATGCGCCGCTACTCTCCGGTTCTTCCCTCAACGCCTATCTCGCTTGCGGCATACGGAACTGCCACGAGACCACCAATCTGGCGGAGGGGCGGGAAAAACTCCGCAAGGGCATGCAGGTGCTGATCCGGGAAGGTTCGGTCTCCAAGGATCTCGCCGCGCTCACCCCGCTCATCGATGTGTTGCAGTCCCCATTTCTCGGTCTTTGCACAGATGATCGCAATCCGCTCGATATTCATGAAGAGGGTCATCTCGATCATCTGATCCGCCATGCGATCGCGCTCGGTGCGTCGCCAGTCGCTGTTTACCGCGCCGCGAGCTGGTCGGCGGCGCGCGGTTTCGGGCTGCGCGATCGCGGCCTGATCGCGCCCGGCTATCTTGCGGACATCGTTCTGCTGGACGATCTCGAAACATGCGCAGTCCATTCGGTGGTCCGCGCCGGCAATCTCGTCACCGGAGAGATGTTTCTGCGGAAAGACCGGCCGACGCCACCGGGCGGCAACAGTGTGAAGTTGCGGCCGGTCACTGCCGATCGCTTCGAGGTGCCGGGCTCCGGCCCGTCGACCCCGGTGATCGGGATCGTGCCAGGCAAGATTCTGACTGAGCGGTTGCAGGCAGAACTGCCATTCCGCGATGGGCAGCGCCATGCCGATCCAAGCCGCGATCTTCTGAAAGTGTGTGTACTGGAACGGCATGGCCGGAACGGCAATATTGGCCGTGGCTTCGTGAAGGGATTCGGCCTGCGCGCCGGAGCGCTCGCCTCTTCCGTCGGTCATGACAGCCATAATCTGTGCGTGGTCGGCACTGACGACCAGAACATGGCCGTCGCCGTCAACCGGCTGATCGAGCTTGGCGGCGGGTTCGTGGCTGCCGCGGGCGGGCGCGTCCTGGCTGATCTCGCTCTCCCGTTTGCCGGCCTGATGAGCCTGCAGCCGTTCGAAACGGTACGCCGGCAGCTCGAGACGCTCCGCCAGACAGTTCGCGAGATGGGTTGCCGGCTGCCCGAGCCCTTCCTTCAGCTTGCGTTTCTGCCGCTGCCCGTCATCCCGCACCTCAAGATCACCGACCGCGGACTTGTCGATGTGGACCGGTTCGCGCTGATCGACGCGTGATCGGATCGCCGGCGTATCTTGAGGGGTGGGCCTTACGCTGCCGCGAATATCTCGTCGACAGTGCGCGCCAGCCCCTCGCGCCATGCCGGCATCCGGTATCCGTACACCGTCGCCAGCTTCTCGCAGTCCAGCCGCGAATCCGCCGGCCGGCGTGCCGGAGTCGGCCAGTCCGCAGTGGAGATCGGTGTTACTTGCGGCACTGACATGCCGTGCCGTGCCGCTTCCTGGAACACCGCGCAGGCCAACCCGTGCCAGCTCGTCCAGCCCGATCCCGCCGCATGAAAAACGCCACCGAATGCGGGGTGCCACCCGTCCGCGGAAATCCGCGTGACGATCGCCAAGGTCGCCGCCGCCAGATCCGAGGCCGCGGTCGGGCATCCGATCTGGTCCGCGACAACTCGAAGCTGGTTGGTCTTGCGAGCCGCATTCAGCATCGTACGGACGAAGTTCCTCCCGGTCGCTGCATAGACCCAGGAAGTCCGAAGTACCACCGCCCTACGGCATGCTTCCAGCACCGCCGTCTCGCCGGCGAGTTTGCTGGCGCCATACACGCCCGTCGGTGCCATCGGGTCGGTTTCAACGTACGGGGCGCCCTTGTTCCCGTCGAACACATAGTCGGTGGAGATATGGATCAGCGGAATCCCGGCGGCCTGGCACAGGCGCGCCAGCAGCGCCGGGCCGTCGCGATTGGCGCGATACGCCGCGTCGGCATCGGTTTCAGCGGCATCGACCGCGGTATAGGCGGCCGCGTTCACGACCAGCGCCGGTGCAGTGGCGTCAACAAGTCGCCGGATGCTCTCCGGACGGTCGAAATCGAACGCCGGCCGTCCCACGACCCTGACGCGGTCGCCGCCTTGTTGAGCAAGCGCGGTCGCCAACTGGCCGGTGCCGCCGGTCACCAGGATCGTCACATCCGGAACCAGATCGGGCAGTCCGTCAGCCGGGGCAATTGCCGGTCCTTGTCGGACAGCAGTGCCTCTGTCCGCAGCGGCCAATCGATCGCCAGATCCGGATCGTCCCAGATCACGCCGCGCTCGGCGGCCCGATCGTAATCGGCGGTGACCTTGTAGATCACCTCGGTGTCGGCTTCGAGCGTGCAGTATCCGTGCAGGAATCCGCCAGGTACCCAAAGCTGCTGCCAGTTCTCCGCGCTCAGCACGGCGGCTACGTGCCGTCCGAAATGCGGCGAGCCGTGCCGCACATCCACCGCCACGTCCCAGATGGCGCCACGCACCACGCGGACCAGCTTGCCTTGCACATTTGGCGCGATCTGCAAATGCAGCCCACGCAGCACGCCGCGCTGTGCGGACTTTGCGTGGTTGTCCTGCACGAAGGGTCCGATGCCCAGCTCGGCAAAGCGCCGGTCGTTCCAGGTTTCCGAGAAGAACCCGCGCGGGTCGAGGTGACGGGGCGGCGTGATCAGCATCACGTCGGGAATGGCAAGCCGCTCGGCTTTCACGCGTGTGCTCCGTCGGCCAACTCCAGCAGCACGCGGCCAAGCTCGGTCTTGCCCAGCCGCATTGCTTCCTCACGCAGCATGGCCGCGTCAATGAAGCCCATGCGGAACGCCACCTCCTCCGGGCAGCCTACCAGCATCCCGGTGCGCGACTGGATGGTTTGCACGAAGGTCGAAGCCTGCAGGAGGCTGTCCGGCGTGCCCGCATCCAGCCACGCGCAGCCGCGCGACAGGCACTCTACGTTCAGGGACCCGGACTCCAGGTAGATGCGGTTGAGATCGGTGATCTCCAGCTCCCCGCGGGCCGACGGGCGAATCGTCGCCGCCAGTTCCGTCACTTGCCGATCATAGAAATACAGGCCGGTGACGGCCCAGTTGGAGGCTGGAGCAGTCGGTTTCTCCACCACCTCTACTGCCCGCCCAGCGGCATCGAAACTGACCACGCCATACCGCTCGGGGTCGCGCACCTGATAGGCGAACACCGTCGCCCCTTGGCTGCGTATCGCGGCGGTCCGCAGCACGGTGGACAGGTGGTCGGCGTGGATCAGGTTGTCGCCGAGCGCCAGCGCACAGGCTTCGCCGCCGATGAAATCGCGCCCGATCAGGAACGCCTGCGCAAGGCCTTCCGGGCGCGGCTGCACGGCGTACTCGAACCGCACGCCCAATCGCGTCCCGTTCCCCAGCAGCCGACGAAACTGCGGCAGATCCTCCGGCGTGGAGATCACCAGGACCTCGCGGATCCCCGCCAGCATGAGCGACGACAGTGGATAATACACCATCGGCTTGTCGTACACCGGCAGCAACTGCTTCGAGACCGCGATCGTTGCAGGATGCAGGCGGGTGCCCGACCCGCCCGCTAGGATGACGCCCTTCATCGAGGTGCTGCCGCCATGCCGTGACCGGCTGCCGTGTCATTGCCGGGCTCGGCACTGCCAGCCCCGCCAAGGCCTAGCCGTTCCCCGGCGTAGCGCGCGCCGCGCAACGCTTCCCACCAGGTCTGATTCTCCAGGTACCAGTCGATGGTGCGCCCCAGCCCGCTTTCGAAAGCATGCCGCGCCGCCCATCCCAGCTCGGCTTCCGTCCGCGACGGATCGATCTCGTAGCGGAAATCATGTCCTGGCCGGTCAGCGACAAAGCGGATAAGTCGCTCGCGCGGTCCCGCCGGATCGGGTACCCGCTGATCGAGCCATCCGCAGATGGCCCGCACCACCTCCAGGTTGCTCCGCGGCTGTCGCGCCCCGATGGCATAGGTTGCACCCGGCCGGCCCTGTTCCAGCACGCGCACAAGAGCCTCGGCGTGATCCTCGACGTGGATCCAGTCCCGCCGGTGCGAGCCGTCGCCATAGACCGGCAGGTCCCGGCCCCGCAAAGCGTTCAGCGTGACCAGCGGGATCAGCTTTTCCGGGAATTGCCACGGGCCATAATTGTTGCAGGTGTTGCTGACCATCGTCGGCAAGCCATAGGTGTGAAACCAGGCTCTCACCAGATGGTCCGATCCCGCCTTGCTGGCAGAATAGGGGCTGCGCGGATCGTATGGCGTAGTCTCGGTGAAAGCCGCGTCATCGGCGCTCAGCGCGCCGAACACCTCGTCGGTGGAAACATGGTGGAAGCGGAACCGCGCGCGACGCGTCCCGGTCAGGCCGGTGCAGTATTCGCGGGCCGCTTCGAGAAGGGTGAAGGTCCCGACCAGGTTGGTCCGGATGAACTCGCCCGGCCCGTCGATCGAGCGGTCCACGTGGCTCTCCGCCGCCAGATGCATTACAGCATCCGGCTGATGCGTTTCGAATGCGGCCCGCATCGCGGACGCATCTGCCACGTCCGCGCGTACCAGCAAGTATCGTTGGTTGCCGTGCGCGTCCGCCAGCGCCTGCTCGGACGCCGCGTAGGTCAGCTTGTCGATGTTGACCACCGTGTGGTCGGTCTGGCTCAGCAGGTGCCGTACCACCGCCGAGCCGATGAACCCGCATCCGCCGGTCAGCAGCAGTTTGATCGCCACGCACGTTGGTCCCGAACGATTGTCGGTACCGCTTAAGCCAGCGTCGTTCGAGGGTCAAGAAATCGGGCCGTGGCACCAGGCTGCTTGCTACCAACGCATCATTCCGCCGTGCGCTGCGGGCAAGGTGCTTCAGCGCAACTCGGGCCGCCTCAGACGGACCCCGTCAGGACGGCGCGTTCATGCTCCGACAACGGGCGGCCACGCACCAACTCGGCCCGGATTTCGGCGGCCAAAGCCGGATTCGCTCGCCGGATCTGTGCAGCCCGCAGCATCGCCGCGATATCGGTCGCCGGCTCCGCCGACCACGCCTCCAGGAACAGCAGATCCGACGCGGTTGGCAGGTCGCGCGACGCGAGAAGGGCTCGGCGAACCGCTTCCGTGCGTGGGAATGGCTGCGGATCGTCAACTGGCATCGGCTCTCCCTCCGGTTCTCTGATATTCCACCGGACCCCGCTTTTTGCGGCCCGACCGGATTAGAACCGTCGACCGGACCACACCAGTGTATTTTGGGTGGTGTTGTTGAAATAAAGGTGTGCCGATAAGTCGTTCTCGTTACAAGCGGAGGCCAAGTACTTGCCTTGGTTTACCACTTGATTACATGACAGTTTCTTGACTTCTGATGGTGCATTCCATGCCACTGCATGACATGCATGCTGATAGCGCTATTGGGGGCCGTACCCCAGGCTGGGCACAACCCCGTGGCGCCTCTATGCTGCCCAAATGCCTGCCAATTCGTTACCATTCCACCCCGACCTGCAGGTCGAGTCCGATCAGCGGGTCTGGGACGGCCGGTTCCCGCTCGATGTCGTGCGCTTCCGCCATCGCCGCTTCGATGGGGCGATGTCCGCTCTGAGGACGTGGGAGCTGTGGCACCGCGGCCGTGCCGCGGCGGTGCTGCCATATGATCCGCAGCGCGATCGGGTCGTGCTGATCGAGCAATTCCGCCTTCCCGCCCTCGCGGCCGGCCTTGACCCCGTGCTGGTGGAAGTGCCGGCCGGCCTTTGCGACGGTACCGAAACTCCCGAACAGACGATCCGCCGGGAAGCAGAGGAGGAGATGGGTTTAGCGCCGGACCGGCTGGAGCGGATCGGGGAGTTCATTCTTACCCCCGGCGGGGCCGATGAGATGTGTGTATTGTTTGCCGGCCGCGTCCGCACCCCCGACGCCGCCCCGGACGGTTCGCTGGGGCACCACGGCCGCGCCGAGGAGCACGAAGACATCCGCGTGCGCGTCTGGCCTGCAACAGAGGCTATCGACGCCGCGCTGCAAGGCAGGATACCCAACTCGGTCGCCGCGATCGCGCTGCTCTGGTTGCATGCGTGCCGCGACCGGCTGCGCGCGGAGTGGATGGCACCATGACCGAACGGCTTTTCCTCGACGATACCCGATGCACCACTGCCTCTGCCGCCGTGGTGGCGAGTACGCCTCAGGGCATCGTGCTGGACCGCACGATCTTCTATGCGCGCTCTGGCGGGCAGCCCGGCGATATCGGCGTGTTGCGCTGGCCCGGCGGAGAAACCGTGATCGCCGACACGCTGAAAGGCGAGGGGGACGCGATCCTGCACGTCCCGACTGAGGGCGCCGCTTTGCCCTCTATCGGCACGGTGGTGGAGATGTCCATCGATTGGCCCCGGCGCTATCGGCTGATGCGGGCGCACACTTCCATGCACCTGCTATCCGCGCTGTTGCGCGGCGCCGCGGTGACCGGCGGATCGGTGGGCCTGGACCGATCGCGGCTGGATTTCGACCTGCCGAATCCGCCGCCGAAGGAGGAGATCGAGGCCGGTATCAACGTCCTGATCGAAGCGGATCATCCGGTGACCACCGAATGGGTGGACGAGTCGGTGCTGGATACCGACCCCGGCCTGGTCCGCACTCTGTCGGTGAAGCCGCCGCGTGGGTCGGGACGCGTGCGGCTGGTGCGTATCGGCGCGGGCGACCCGCCGGTCGATCTGCAACCCTGCGGCGGTACCCATGTCGCCCATACCGGGGAGATCGGTCCGGTCCGGGTGGTGAAGATGGAGAGCAAGGGCAAGCAAAATCGCCGCATCATCATCGCGCCGGCCGAATAAGGAACCCGAGATGCAATCGCTGGTCAGCACCGACTGGCTCGCCGCCGAGCTGGGCAAGCCCGACCTGGTTATATTCGATGCCACCAAATACCTCCCCAACGAGGACAAGGACGGCCGCACCGAGTTCCTGGCCGGGCACATCCCCGGCGCACGGTTTTTCGACATCGACGAGATAGCCGATCCGGACACCGACCTGCCGCACATGGTGCCCTCGGCGGGCCGGTTTGGCCGGCTGATGGGCGTGCTGGGCGTCGGCAACGAATCCCGCGTCGTGTTCTACGACCAGAAGGGTCTCGCGTCGGCGGCGCGCGGCTGGTGGCTGATGGGGTTGTTCGGCCATGACCGGGCGGCGGTGCTGGATGGCGGGCTGCCGAAATGGCGCGGTGACGGCCGCTCACTGGAGACGGGCGCCCCGCCATCGCCCCAACCTGTCACGTTCCGCCCGGATTTTCGCGCCGGCCGCCTGCGCGGCATCGGCGACATACTCGGCAACCTGCGTGGCCGCACGGAGCTGGTGCTGGATGCCCGCGCCGCCGGCCGGTTTTCCGGCCAGATCCCGGAGCCTCGCGCCGGCATGCGCAGCGGCCACATCCCCGGTTCGGTCAGCCTGCCGTACACCGATCTGCTGACGGCGGAAGGAATTTTCCGCGACCAGGCCGCGCTGCGCGCGCGGTTCGCTACCGCCGGCGTCGATAGTGCCCGCCCCGTGGTTACGAGCTGCGGCAGCGGCGTGACAGCGTGCATCCTGACGCTCGGCCTGCGGCTTGCCGGATTGCCCGAAGGCGCCGTGTATGACGGCTCCTGGACCGAATGGGGCGGCCGCCCCGACACCCAGGTGGAGACGAACTGACATGGCCGACACGACGCATCTTCGGTTCCAGACGAAACTGTCGCATGTCGGTCGCGCCGGGAAGCGCGTGCACGGCTTCGTCAATCCACCGCTGTTGCGCGGCTCCACGGTGCTGTACCCGACAGTAGCCGAGCGCAAGGCGCTGGCTGCACGGCGCGGCGAGCAGGTACTGACCTACGGGTTGGGCGGCAGCGCGACGCATTGGGCGCTGGAAGACGCCATCGCGGCGGTCGAGGGCGGCACGCACTGCCAGATCGTCGGTTCCGGCCTGGCTGCCGTCACCGTTCCGCTGCTTGCCTACCTGAATGCCGGCGACCATTGCCTGATGCCGGACAGCGTCTATGGCCCGGCGCGAAACTTTGCCGAAAAGACGCTGCCGCGGTTCGGCATCGAGACGACGTTCTATGACCCGACGATCGATGCCGATGCCATCGCCGAGCTGATGCGGCCGAACACGACGGTGCTGTACACCGAAAGCCCTGGCAGCCACACGTTCGAAGTGCAGGACATCCCGGCGCTGGCGCGCGTCGCGCACGCACGCGGGCTGAAGGTGCTGATGGACAACACCTGGGGCTTCCATTTCTTTCAGCCCTTCGCGCATGGCGTCGATGTGTCGATCCAGGCGCTCACGAAATATGCTGGGGGACACTCTGACCTGCTGATCGGCAGCATCACGGTGAACTCGGATACGGAGTGGGAGCGGGTGCGCGGGACCGCCGGAGCGCTCGGGCAGTATGCAAGCCCGGATGATTGCTGGCTGTGCCTGCGCGGCGTGCGAACCCTGGCGGTTCGGCTGAAGGCGCAGATGGAGGCCGGGATCGAGGTTGCGCACTGGCTGAGCCGGCGGCCGGAAGTGAAGCAGGTGCTGCATCCGGCGCTGCCCGGGGCGCCGGGGCATGCGCTGTGGAAGCGGGATTTCTCCGGCGCTTGCAGCCTGTTCGGGGTGGAGTTTCGGGCAAACTTCACTGCCGAAGCCACGCACAGGTTCGCCGAGGCGCTGGAGCTGTTCGGGATTGGCGCGTCGTGGGGCGGCTATGAAAGCCTGGCGTTGCCAACGACAGGGTTCGTGACCCGCACAGCCGGGTCAGGCCGCTTCGAGGGGCCGGTGGTGCGATTGCATATCGGGCTGGAGGATACGACGGATCTGATCGCCGATCTTGAGCACGGGTTGCGGGTGATGAAGGACGATCGGGGCTGAGGCGAAACGGCAACCTTGCTGGTCATTCCTGCTTTCGCCGGCATGACCGGTAATCGTGGAAATGATGGGCTCCGTTCTTGTATGACGAGCCGTTGGCGTTGACGGGTATGAGTTCTAATCCTCGCCGGCCCCGTCCTCGGCGTCCTGCGCGTCCCTGTTGTTGTTGGCGACGCTGAGCGCCGCGAAATGCTCTCGTGCAGTCCGGCGTTCGATCAGCCGGGCGGTGGTCAGCACCACCTGATTTAACCGTAGCCGCGTCTTGCCCATCCCGCCCGTCCGGGTCTTGATTATCATTGGCCCCTGTGATGCGGCCCGGCTCTGATTGCGTATGGCGTAAAAATACTTGCAGGCGGCGGTTTTAGCGTAGGTGTCAGGCGCGTTCCTTCTCGTTCAGATCAGCAAAATTCCTGATCTTGACCGCGTGATCCGGGAATTGCGCGACGATCTCCAACTCACCGCCCATCGCCTCGATGAAGCGGCGCAGCGTGCTGACATACATGTCCGTCCGCTTCTCGATCTTGGCGACCGATCCCTGTTTGATTTGGAGCGTCTGCCCGATTTCCTCCTGGGAGAGCTTCAAGGCACGGCGTACCTCGGCGAGATCCATTTCCTCGCCAAGACGCTGCGCCTCGGCTTCCGCCTTGACCTGCGCCTCGGCCGACATGCGGGCGCGAAGCTCCTCGAAGGAACGCCTACCGGCCATCGTTCTCCTCCTTCTCCAACTCGGCCAGATGCTCGTCGTAGAGGGCATCGGCGATCGGGATCATTCGTTCGTAAAACCGCCGGTCTTGTCGCCGCCGATCAGCAGGATGGCCGTGCGGCGCGGATCGAAGGCATAGAAGACCCGCAGGGGCTGCCCCCACTCTGCACGCGCAACTCCCGCATGTGAGCGTGACGCGATCCGTTGATGCTGCTCGAATAGGGGAACGGCAGATTGGGACCGCGCTGCTCCAACTTACGGGCATGGGCGTCGAGGCTGATCTGCTCGGCTTCGGTGAGGGTATCCCACCACCTGCCGAACTCGTCAGTGTATTCGACCGGCCATTCCACCGGATGAATATTATTCTCTTGAATGCTAAGTCGAGCCTTTGATGGCGGTAGTGACCCACCGCCTCCCGCATCACCAGTCAAAATGGGAGTGCTCTATCGTTTCGATGACAACTGGTCGCGCAGCACGCGCGCTGGCACCTCCTCCACCGCGCCGCGAGGCAACAGCCCAAGCTGGAACGGCCCGTATGCGATCCGGATCAGTCGCGTCACCGTCAGCCCCAGATGCGCCATCACCCGCCGGATCTCCCGGTTCCGCCCCTCTCGCAGGCTCACCGAAAGCCATGCATTGTCGCCCTTGCGCGCATCCAGCCCGGCTTCAATCGCGCCGTAGCGCACGCCGTCGATGGTCACCCCGCGACTCAGGGCCGCCAGTGCCCGATCGTCCGGCGCGCCGAACACGCGCACCCGATACCGGCGGATCCATCCGGTCGCCGGCAATTCAAGCTGCCGTGCCAACGCCCCGTCATTCGTCAACAGCAGCAGCCCCTCGCTGGTCAGATCAAGCCGGCCGACGCTGACTACGCGGGGCAGGGCAGGGGGCAGCTTCTCGAACACGGTCGGCCGTCCTTCGGGATCGCGATGCGTCGTCACCAGACCGGCTGGCTTGTGATAGCGCCACAGACGTGTCCGCCCGGGCGGCTCGACCAGAGCCCCGTCGAGCTGCACCAGATCGCCCGATCCGACGAACGTTGCCGGGCCGGTCACGAGTGTGTTGTTCAGCCGCACGCGACCGGCGGCGATCAGCTTCTCCGAGTTGCGCCGGCTGGCCACTCCGGCGCGTGCCAGCCATTTCGAGATCCGCTCGCCGCGCTCCGGGTCGCTCACGCCGAACTGGCGGCGACCAGCGCATCGAAGATGCGGCGATCGCCCGTGTCGATGAAATATTCCGGGTGCCACTGCACGCCCAGGCAGAACCGCGCGCCCGTCGCCTCCAGACCCTCGATCACCGAATCGGGTGCTATCGCGTTGACCACCGCCCGCGGCCCCGGATCCGCAACGGCTTGGTGATGCGCCGAATTCACCCGCATCTCAGTGGTTCCCACGATCCGATGCAGCAGCGTCCCCGGGCGGATGCTCACCGTGTGCCCCGGCTCGTGGCGGGGGTTTGGCTGTTCGTGCTCCAGCGCATCGGGCACCGAATCCGGTATGTGCTGGATCAGCGAGCCGCCGAGCGCCACCGCCAGAAGCTGCTCGCCGCCGCAGATGCCCAGCACCGGCATGCCGCGCTCGATCGCGCCCTTGGTCAGCGCCAGCTCGGCCGCGGTGCGCATTTCCTTCAGCGTCACGGTCGCGTGCCGGGCATCGTCTCCATACAGCGCCGGATCGACGTCGAACGCGCCTCCGGTCACCACCAGCGCGTCGATCCGGTCGAGATACGCCGCCGCCAGCTCCGGGTGGTGCGGCAACGCTAGCGGCAACCCGCCGGCCGTTGCGATCGCAGTGCTGTAATTCTGCCTGAGCGCGTACCAGGAATATTTCGAGTAGCCGCCCGGCTGCTCGGAATCCAGGGTGACGCCGATCACCGGACGCGCGTTCTGTGTCATGGTTGCTGCTGATTCGCTCGAGGGCTGAATGGACCGTGATCTAGACCCCGCATCCGTCACCGGGCAAGAACCGGGCGTCCTGCCGATGGAGATTGCGCTGCAACAGGCCCGCCTCGTCGGGGCACGCGGGGAGGTGCCGGTGGGTGCGGTTGTGATCAGCGCGGATGGCAGCACCCTGGCCTGCGCCGGCAATGAAGTCGAAGCACGGCGCGATCCGACCGCGCACGCCGAGCTGCTGGCGATGCGCGCCGCCGCGGCATTGCGCGGCGCACCACGGCTGCCGGACTGCGATCTGGTCGTCACGCTGGAGCCATGCCCGATGTGCGCCCAGGCGATCAGCTTCTTCCGCATCCGCCGTCTCCTGTTCGGCGCCTATGACCCCAAGGGCGGCGGCGTGGAGCATGGCGCCCGCATCTTCGACGCGCCCTCGTGCCATCATCGACCTTCTATCATCGGGGGTATTCGTGAATCCGAAGCCGCCGCGCTGCTGCGCGCATTCTTCGCCGCGCGTCGCTGAGGCATAGAAGCCGCCAATCGGCGCCGGTGCGCGGCCCGTTACCCGATCGCGCCCAATCCGATATCCCGCCGATAGAACCCCCCGGGCCAGTCGATGCGCTCCACCGCGCCGTACGCCACGGCATGCGCAGCGCGACGGTTCCGCCCGGTTCCGCATACCGTCAGCACACGGCCGCCCGCCGCGAGCAGCCGTCCTGACGCATCGGTTGCCGTGCCGGCGTGAAACAGGATCGCATCCGGTACCGCGGCCGCGTGCTCCAACCCTTTTATTTCCGAGCCGCGCTCCGGCGCGTCCGGATACCCCCGCGCCGCCATCACCACCCCGATGGAGGCCAGATCATCGTGCCAGCGCAGATCGAACTGCCCGAGTTCTCCGTCGCAAACCGCCATCAGGGCCGGCAACAGGTCGGACTTCAGCCGCGGCAGCAGCACCTGGCATTCCGGGTCGCCGAACCGGACATTGAACTCGACAACTTTCGGCCCGTCCGCCGTCAGCATCAGCCCCGCATACAGCACGCCGCGGAACGGTGCACCGCGCCGGATCATCTCCCCCAGCGCCGGTCGGATGACCCGGTCCATGACCGCCCGCTCCAGCGCCGGCGCAAAATTCGGGGCCGGCGAAATGGCCCCCATGCCGCCCGTGTTCGGGCCGGTGTCGCCGTCGCCGACTCGCTTGTAATCCTGCGCCGAGCCCAGCGGGATCGCGTGTGCCCCGTCGCACAACGCGAAAAACGACACCTCCTGGCCGTTCAGGCACTCCTCGATCACCAGCGCGGCGCCGGCTGGCCCGAACGCGTGCGCCTCCATCATGTGTTCGACCGCCGCGAGGGCCATCGCCTCGGTGGGTGCCACCACCACGCCTTTGCCGGCGGCCAGCCCGTCCGCCTTCACCACGATCGGCGCGCCGCGCCGGCGAATGAACGCGCGCGCCGCCCCGGCATCCTCGAAGCGCTCCCAGCGTGCCGTCGGAATCCCCGCGGCGTCGCAGATCTCCTTGGTGAAGCTCTTGCTTCCCTCCAGCCGTGCAGCCATCGCACCCGGCCCGCAACAGGCGATCCCGGCCGTCCGCATCGCATCGGCAATCCCGGCGACCAGCGGAGCCTCCGGTCCTGGCACCACAAGATCAACCCCGTTCTCGCAGGCAAATGTCGTCAGTGCAGCAAGGTCGGTCGCACCGATCGGCACGCAATCCGCCTCGTTGCCAATGCCCGGATTGCCCGGCGCGCACCACAGCTTCGTCAGCAGCGGGCTGGCGGCAATTGCCCAGCAGAGAGCGTGCTCTCGCCCGCCCGATCCCACTACGAGCACGCGCATGAGCCGGTCCTTCCACGGTTCCGGTGCGGGCCTAGCACAGCGTGCTGCGGCCCGACGATGGCGCTCCTAAGCAACCCGCCCGTAATACAGCGTGACGGTGTGCGTGGCCTGGGCGAAGAACAGCCAGCGCTCGATATACACCCCGAGCAGGGTCATCGCCGCGGCGGTCGGGAACAGAACCGTGGCGGCCGGATTGCCGAGGATAATACCGATGATCAGCAGCACCGCTGGCACGATGAAGCCGACGCAGATGGCGATCCCGCGCAGCCGATCGCCGTGCTTGCGACCGATACGAAATCCCATCTCGCGCAACAGGAAGTTTTCCTCGATATGGGGTGCCTCCAACTGGCGGACCGGGCCGATCGTGCCGAGCCCCGTGGCGCTTTCGATCGTGGAAGACGACGGCACACGGTCCATCCATCGCCAGTAGGCAATTTTGGCTGCGATACAGCCGAGGGCCAGCACAAAGGCCACCGCAGCCGCGATACGGCCGGATCCGCTCAGCCAAAACGTGGACATCGCGGCCAGGCAGGCGGCGCCGCTCGCCAGCGCCAGCAGCAGCAAGGTTCGGCGGCACGAACCGGTTGTGCCATTGCCGCACCGGCGGGAGCGAGGCGTAGATCATCGCCTGGCAGAACACCGTCAGCATCCCGCACAGCGCCGCAACCAATCCTGCCACGATCGTGACGACGGCGTGCGGTCCGGCGATGCCCCAGGCGGCGGCGAACGCCAGCGCCGGCAGATAGGTCAGCAACGAAACCACGCCCTCGCGCGACAGCCAGGAGCTGCGCCATTGCGAGATGGAGCGCCAAGCGCGCTCCGGGTGGCCGAGATGCAGCGTGGAGGCCAGCAACCCGACGGTGGCCAGCGCCAGGGTGACGAAAATCGCCGGAATGCCGAACGAAGCATCCGGCGGTATGACGCCGGCGGCATCGAGTACCCCGAGCCAGAACAGCATGCCATAGCCGGCGCCGCTGGCAGTCGTGAGCAGGACGACGGAGAACGCGGGATTCATCGGCTCAGCACGCGGTCGATCCAGCGCAGCAGACCGGTGGCCGGAGGCTCGGCTTCGGTCGGCGCCGTTTCGGTAACCGGTGGGCGTCGGCGCGGTGGCAGGTATTTGTTCACCGGCTTGTAGCCCATCTCGGGCATCAGGTCGTAGCCGCCACGCTCCGCCACGAGCTGCGAGACCGCGCTGGCGGGATCGCCGAGATCGCCGAAATGCCGCGCATGTGCCGGGCAGGTGGAGACGCAGGCGGGCACACGCTCGGCTTCAGGAATATTCTCGTTATAGATGCGGTCGATGCAGAGCGTGCACTTCTTCATCACCCCCTGATCTTCGTCGAACTCGCGGGCGCCGTACGGGCACGCCCACGAGCACAGCTTGCAGCCGATACAGATCTCGGTGTTGACCAGCACGATGCCGTCTTCGGCGCGCTTGTAGCTGGCGCCGGTGGGACACACGGTGACACAGGCCGGCTGCTCGCAGTGCAGGCAGGAGCGGGGGAAATGCACCGTGCGGCCGTTCTGCCCCGTGCCCGCTTCGTAGCTGTGCACCCGGTTCAGCCACACGCCTTGAGGATGTTCCTGGTACGGATCGAAATCGGTCAGTGGCGCGAAATGGCCGGAGGTGTTCCATTCCTTGCAGTTCACCGCGCACGCGTGACAGCCGACGCAGGTGTCGAGATCGATGACGAGGCCGAGCTTCTTCTGGCCGGCAGTTTGCGTGGGGATGCTGGTCATCCGCTATCGTCTCCGATACGTCGTTTCACGTTCGGCTCGGAAGCCGCTAATTCGCCGCGAAGTCGGCGGCATAGCGCAGGATGCGCGGCGCGGGCGGCAGCTTCGGGTGATGCAGGGTCGCCGGATGCGGCGCCGTTTCCGCCGGAGCCTCCGCGCGTTCGATACGTACGCGCAGATCATACCAGGCTGCCTGGCCGGTGACAGGGTCGGCATTGGCGTAACGCAAGCCGCGATCCGGCGGCAGGAATTCGGAGATGACGTGGTTCAACAGGAAACCCTTGCGCGATTTCAGGCGCATCCGCGGCCAGGCCCCACGCGCCGCTGCGCTTGCCGATCGCATTCCAGGTCCACACCGTGTCCGGATTGACCCCGTCCATCAGCTTCAGCTGGCACTTCACCCGCGCGGTACGGCTGATCGCCCAAACCCACCCGTCATCCTCGATCCCTAGTGCAGCGGCGGTGCGGTGGTGCATGAACAACCGGTTCTGGCTGTAGATCTGACGCAGCCAGGCGTTCTGTGAGTGCCAGGAATGGTACATCGCCGGCGGTCGCTGGGTAATGGCGTGCAGCGGATAGGCAGCCTGCTCGATCGCCGCCTGCTCGAGCGGCGGATACCAGATCGGCAGCGGATCGAAATACCGGCGGATGCGCTCGCGATGCGTGTCCGGTGGCTGCACCGCCCCGTGTCCCTCGGCCGCCAGCCGGAATTTCTGTAACGGCTCGGTGTAGAGTTGCAGCACGATCTGCGCCGTGCCGTCGATCAGGCCCAGCCGCTTGGCATCCGCCAGATAGGCGGCGTTGGCGTGCTTGTAATAGAGTGCCTCGGGCGGATGGTGGTGCGACCAGAAGCAGCCGTTGGCGACATACCGCTCAAGCTGCTTTGGATTCGGCGCGCCCATGCCCGGCGAGTTGCCGTCGGCCCCGCGCCAACCCCCCAGCGGCCCGATTCCCGGCCGGCGCTGATGGTTGGCGATGTAATCGGCGTAGTCGCGATACAGCGCACTGCCGTCGTCTTTCACGAAGCCAGGCAGCTTCAGCCGCGCGCCCAGCTCGATCAGCACGTCCTGGAACGGGCGCACGTCGCGATCCGGCGCCAGCACGGGCTGGCGGATTGCGTCCGCCGGTCCCTCGGGGCTGCCGATCGGCCGGTCCAGCAGCGAGATGCAGTCCCAGCGTTCCAGATAGGTGGTATCAGGCAGAACCAGATCGGCGTGCGCCACCATCTCGCTGTAATAGGCATCGGCGTAGATGATATGCGGGATGCGGTATTCGCCCGTAGCCGGATCCTTGTCGGTCATCATGCGTGCCGACTCCTCGGGATTCATGGAGGAGTTCCACGCCATGTTGGACATGTACATGAACAGCGTGTCGATCTTGTAGGGATCGCCGGCATGCGCGTTGGCGATGACGGTGTGCATCAGCCCATGTGCGCCGATCGGGGCGTCCCAGGTGAACGCCTTGTCGATGCGTACCGGCGTGCCATCGTCTTCCAGCAGCAGATGCTCCGGCCCGAGCGGATTGCCCAGCGCCATGCCGGACAGCATCGCCATCGGCAGCGCGCCCTTGCCGTACGGCGTGGGTCCCGGCGGGATCGGCCGCGGATAGGGTGACTTGTAACGCCACGAGCCAGGCGTATCGACCGCGCCAAGCAGCATCTGCAGCAGGTGGATCGCCCGGCAGGTGTGAAACCCGTTCGAATGCGCCGAGATGCCGCGCATCGCGTGCATCGCGACCGGCCGCCCGATCATGGTCTCATGCCGCCGGCCTGACGTGTCGGTCCACGGCTGGTCCAGCACGATCTGCTGGTCGAACGCCGTCTCCGCCAGTTCCCGCGCGATCCGGCGAATCGTGTCGGACGGTACGCCGCAGCGATCGGCCACCGCTTCCGGCGCGTAGCGGCCGTCCAGATAGCGTTCCGCGAGCAGGTGGAACACCGGCATCGCGGTGCGGCCGTCCGGCAGCCTCATCGCACCAACGATCCGCGGCTGCATCTCGGCCGTGGCGGCATCCATCGCCAGATCTCCTGCACGATCCCAGGCCAGCGGGCGCCCGTCGGCATCTCGGGCGAACAAGCCGTCATCCGCAGCGCCGGGATCGCGGATAACCAGCCACCCGGCGTTCGTGTAGCGGACCAGAAAATCGAGGTCGATCCGGTCCGTGCGAAGCAGTTCATGCACCAGCGCCAGCACGAACAGTCCGTCCGTGCCCGGGCGGATGCCAATCCACTCGTCCGCGATGGCCGAATAGCCGGTCCTGACCGGGTTCACCGAGACGTATTTTGCTCCGCGCTCTTTCAGCTTCGCCAACCCGGTCTTGATCGGATTCGAAATCGTGGTCCTCGGCGACGCCGAACATGATGAAATACTTCGTGCGCTCCCAGTCAGGATCGCCGAACTCCCAGAAGCTGCCGCCGACCGAGTAAAGCCCGGCGGTCGCCATGTTCACCGAGCAGAACCCGCCATGCGCGGCGAAATTGGGCGTCCCGAACTGCTTGGCCCACCAGCCGGTGAAGGACTGGCTCTGATCGCGCCCGGTGAAGAAGGCGAGCTTGCGCGGCTCGGTGGCGCGGATGTTGCCCAGCCACTCGGCGGCAAGGCCCAGCGCCTCCTCCCACTCGATCTCCTTGAAATGGCCGCTCCCGCGTTCCCCGACTCGCAAGAGCGGCTTCGATAGCCGGGCAGGGGAGTAGTGCTGCATGATTCCGGCCGAGCCCTTGGCGCACAGCACGCCGCGATTGACCGGATGGTCGGGGTTGCCCTGGATCCAGCGGATGCGCCCGTCCTTCAGGTGCACGCGAATGCCACAGCGGCAGGCACACATGTAGCAAGTGGTGGTCTTCACCTCGTCGGCAACGCGGGGAGAGGTGTCGATCAGCTCCACCGGGGAAGCAAAACCTCTTGTCCGACCGGCTGGCGCGCTGGTCATTTCTTCTCCCTTCGGCGTGCTGGAGGCGAGGTTTTGCCCCCATGCGGCGGGTGAGGCAAGACGGGGCGGCCTGCTCAAGACGGGGGCGATCTGCTATGGACGTTGTCCATGCCGCACGATCATGTTCATGATCACGCCCATGACCACGCCGAAGGCGGCCGTGGCTGGCAGTTCGCCATCGGCGTCACCCTGAACACCGCCTTCGTGGTCGC
The DNA here is from genome assembly GCA_963810715.1 of uncultured Pseudomonadota bacterium. Lineage (GTDB taxonomy): Bacteria > Pseudomonadota > Alphaproteobacteria > Acetobacterales > Acetobacteraceae > DATDIC01. The sequence goes on from CAWEOZ010000020.1 coordinate 288,908, forward strand.
TGAAGTAGTCGGCGGGCTGGCAGCCAACTCCGTCGCGCTTCTGGCTGATGCCGCGCATAATCTGGGCGATGTGCTGGGGCTGTTGCTGGCCTGGGGCGCCGCCGTGCCTCGCACGCCGGCCGCCCAGCCGGCGTCGCACCTATGGCTGGGGCCGCAGTACGATCTATGCGGCGCTGATCAATGCCGTGGTGCTGCTGATCAGCGTGGGTGCGATCGGGGTGGAGGGGATCCGGCGGCTGCTGGCGCCAGAACCGATCGCGGTCGTGCCGGTGGCTGCCATCGCCGCGGCCGGGATCGCAGTCAACGGGATAACTGCGTGGCTGTTCGCCCGCGGGCGGGAGCGTGACTTGAACCTGCGCGCTGCGTTCGTGCACATGGCGGGCGATGCGGGGCTCTCGGCCGGAGTGGTGGTTGCGGCGATCGTCATCGGCGCCACCGGGTGGCTGCGGCTCGATCCTGCAGTCAGCCTGGTCATTGCCGTTGTGATCACCTGGGCTACCTGGAGCCTGCTGCGGGAGGCGATCGGCCTGGCCATGGACTCGGTGCCGGAAGGCGTGTCACGCGACGAGGTGAACCGGTTCCTGGCCGAATTGCCGGGCGTGCGGGAGGTTCACGACCTGCATATCTGGGGCCTGAGCACCACGGATACGGCCCTGACCGCTCATCTGGTATGGGATGAGGCGGCTGGTGCATGCTGTTTGCCCGACGTGACGCATGCGCTCGCCGAGCGCTTTGGTATCGGCCATGCGACAGTGCAGATCGAATCTGTGTCCGAAGCCGAGGCGTGCCGGCTTCGCCCGCACGATGTGGTATGATATGATGCCAATACGGCGACTGCGCCTCGTGCCCGCCGCCCGTACGCAGACAGCGCCGGCTCAGTTCGTGCGCCTGAAAGACGGCACGATCATGCGTTCCAGGTCATCGGCATAGAACGGCTTCGCGAGGCGGGGGGCGGAGCGGTACTGGAGTGGGATGCCGGCATCGCCGTAACCGGTCAGGAAAACGAACGGAACGCCACGCGCGGTCAGCGCATCGGCGATCGGGAAGCAGCGCTCGCCGGCGAGGTTCACGTCGAGCAACGCACAGTCGAACTGTTCGCCCGTGGCTAGTGCCAGGCCTTGTTGCAGGCGTGACGCAGGACCGACCACGTTGCATCCCAGATCGGTAAGCTCGTCCACAATGACTTCGGCAACCAGCAACATGTCCTCCACGACGAGGATACGAAGTCCAGCGAGATCATGCGTGTCCGCACTGGCCATCACACTGCCTCTCCCGGCGTCGGCGTTTGTAGCCCCCCGGCAAGCGGGAACTCGATTATGCATTCCAGGCCGCTTGGCGCGAAGTGCAGACTGGCCGTCCCGCCCAGCTCATATTCCACGCTGCGCCTGATGAACCCGCTGCCGAAACCAGAGTCACCCACTGGGGTGACCGGGGGACCGCCACGCTCGGTCCAGGTCAACCGAAACTGCTGCTTATCTGCCAAATCCGCGTCAGAGAGCGCCCATGACACGTGAACGGCGCCGCCCGGCTGGGACAGCGCACCGTACTTGGAGGCGTTCGTCGCCAGTTCGTGGAGCACCATGCCGAGCGTCGCCGCTGCGTTCGCCCGTAAGCTCACGACGCTGCCGGTCAGCATGATATTATCGTGATCCCGATTTGTGTACGGCTCCAGCGCCGCTTCGACCAGCGAGCGCACGCTGGCGCCGCTCCAGGCGCCACTCGCCAGCAGGTCGTGGGTTCGGCCCATCGCGGCAAGCCTCGCCAGAAATCCGTTGCAGAACTCCTCGACGGAGGGACGCGTCCGCGACATGCGTATCGCCAGTGCATTGATCGTCGCGAGGATATTTTTGACGCGATGCTGTAGCTCGCTCAACAGGAACAGCTGCTGCGCCTCGGCCTGTTTGTGCGAGGAAATATCAACGATCGCCGCGACCGCACCACGCACGGCGCCGTTTTCGGCGAACAACGGGCTGGCCGAAATCATCACATAGACGCCCTTGCCACGACTGTTCTCCAGCCGTCCGTGCCAGTTGGAGACGGTTTCGCCTCTTCGGGCAGCGCGGGTGAGTGGATGCTCCTGCTTCGGTAGCTCGTTGTCGTCTGCCAGGAGATAAAATGGTTTCGTGATAGGTTGGAGGCCCTTCTGGCGCCCCTCGGTCCCCATCAGCCGGGCACCACAGGTATTGATCAATACCTCGTCACCGCTGCCGGTGATCATCACGCCCACAGGAATCAAATCAAGTATCGTCTCCAGCTCGTCGATGCGGGCACGCAGGTCACGGGTGAGCTCCTCGATGCGCGTCTCGGCGGCGGAGATACGGGTGATGTCGGTGAAGGTCATCACCACGCCGTTGATCACGTTATCGGCGGTGCGGTACGGCAGCATCCGCATGATGTAGCGGGTGTCGTTCTCGTTGCTGTGCACCGGACGCTCGATGGTGCTCAACGTCCGCAGCACGCGCTCGGCATCCTCCTGCAGGGTGCTGCTTTCGAACCGCGCCCGGACATGCATGATAGGCCGGCCGGCATCGCTTTCCACCAGCCGGAACACGTCCTTGGCCGCCGGCGTGAAGCTTTTCACCATCAGCGTCCGGTCGAGGAACACGGTCGCGATCTGGGTGCTTTCGAGCAGGTTGCTCATATCGTTGTTGGCCCGGCTCAGCTCCTCCACGCGGATGTTGAGCTCGGCATTGACGGTTTGCAGTTCCTCGTTGACGGATTGCAGCTCCTCCTTGGAGGTTTCCAGTTCCTCGTTGGAGGATTGCAGTTCCTCGTTGATCGATTGCAGCTCCTCGTTGCTGGATTTCAGCTCCTCGTTGGAGGATTCCAGCTCCTCCGTCATGGTCTGCAGCCGTTCCTTGGTGGCGCGCAGTTCGGTTTCCAGATGATGCATGCCGGCGCCCTCGAGGTCGTCGCCGCGCAGTACCTCTTCTCCTTCCGAAGGTTTTGCCGGACCGAGGTCCTGGAACACGATCATGTACGTGGTTTCTGGTGGAGTGCCGAAACGCAGCGGCTGCACATAGAGGTCGATCGGCTGCAAGCCGCCGTCGGTACCAACACTTACCCTGGTCTGCACGGCTAGCTGACCGCTGCCGGTTGCGCGATGCAGGGCCGCTCGCAGCTCCAGCCGCAACCCAGGGCGCGCCATGCTGAAGATGTTGGTTTCGGGGGTGCCGGGCGGCAGTTCCAGATATTTCCCGGTGCGTCCGGACGATTGCAGCACGTCCCCGTCAGAGTTCACCACCACGTAGGCCGGTGCGAACCGGTCAAGCAACTGCCGTTCGGCGGCGGCTTTGAGATTCGGTTCGGCAGCAACTGCGCGCAGCGTCGGGGCAGGCGGGAACCGGAGAGCGGCGTCGGGAGCAGTCAGCGGGAATTCCGGAATCCGGCGATCGAGATGGTTCCGCCGCCGGAAAATTCGGTGGACCTTGTCGATCGTGCTGAACAGGCGGGCGTGCCGGGTTACATTCTCAGAGGGGCCAAGAAACAGGAACCCATTCTGAATCAGGGCATAATGGAACAGAGGTATCACCCGGCCCTGCAGGTCGCCGCCGAGATAGATCAGAAGATTGCGGCAGGAGATCAGGTCCAGCTTCGAGAACGGGGCATCACGCAGCAGGTTGTGCGAGGAGAACAGGCATATTTCGCGCAGATCGCCGGCGATTCTGTAGGTGCCGTCCTCGCGCAGGAAGTATCGTTCCAGCCGCGGTGAGGAAATATAGTTCGCGATCGTGGTGGGAAATCGTCCGACGCGGGCGATATCGAGCGCGTGGTCATCGATATCGGTGGCAAACACCTGAAGTTTCGGGGCCGCGCCATTTTTCAAAGCAAACTCCCGCAACAGAATTGCGATCGAGTAGGCCTCCTCGCCGGTGGCGCAACCAGGTACCCAGACACGAATGGCGTCGCCCGGTCCCTTGCCAGTGAAGAGCTGCGGAATGACCTCGCGTTCCAGTGCCGCAAATGCATCCGGATCGCGAAAGAAATTGGTGACCCCGATCAGCAGGTCGTGGAACAGCAGGGTTACCTCGCGGCTGTCCCCGCGCAGGCGCTCGATGAACTGGATGACGTTGTCGATCTGCAGCACGTGCATCCGCCGCTGGACGCGCCGTACGATGGTCCGATCCTTGTAGCCGCTGAAATCATGCCCGGTCTGGGAACGCAGCAGTTGGGTGATCTGGCCGATATGGTCCGTAATGTCCGGGCGGACGGCTCCCCCTCGCCGTTGGCTGGAGGTGCGGTTCACATGATCGAAATAGTCGGCGAGCTTGCCCGGGATGTCCTCCACCTTAAGGACGAAATCGACCAGCCCGGTTGCCACCGCGCTGCGCATCATCCCGTCATATTCGGCCTCTGCCTGTGCCAGCGTGAGCCCGCCACCCTCCTTGATAGCCCTCAACCCGAGCGTGCCGTCGCTGCCCGTTCCCGACAGGATCACGCAGGCCGCGTTCTCTCCCTGATGGCGCGCCAGCGAGGTGAAGAACTCGTCGATCGAATTGCGCTGGCCACGGGGCTTGACAGGTTTGCTCAGCACCAGTCGCCCGTTTTGGATCGTCAGTGAAGCATTGGGAGGAATGACAAAGACGTGATTGGGTTCCACCTCCGTTTCATTCTCGATCTGCACGACAGGAAGTGCGCTGCTGCGGGCGAGCACCTCGGCGAGGGCACTCTTATGATCCGGGTCGAGGTGCTGCACGACCACGAACGCCATTCGGCATTCGGACTGCACCTTGGGAAACAACCGCCGCAAGGCATCGATTCCCCCGGCGGATGCGCCGATGCCGACGATGGGGCAAGCCGTGTCGACGGTTTCGCGCTCTGCATCGGGTTCACTCTGAAGGCCAGCACTGTCGGTCTCGTCCATCATCACGCAGCATCCAGCTCGGGACCGTCGCTCCCGGTCTCGGGTCGACCGCGCAACAGGCTGCGCACGATCGCGGCGTCCTCGTCATAGCCGCGAGCGCGCTGCTGCAGTCGATCCGCCAATCCGCCCCTGTTCTGTGCCCGCTCCTGCTCTGCCATGCGGCGGACCAGGGCTGCGCGCTCCTGATGGGCGCGCAGCAGGCTCCAGAGCAGTTCCTCTGTCTGGGTGGCCTGGGCGTCGAACATGGATTCCGCCGTGTAACCGTGGCCGACATGGCAGCGGTACCGAAGCTGGCTGCCGTCCGCGATCTCCCACAATGCACCGTGGCATTCCGGGCAGGTGAATCGGGAAGGACTGCCGAGTTGATCGTCCACTTCCATGCCTGCCATCTCCTGTGCGGCGATCGCCGTTTCCAGCCGGATTTCGAGTGGAATGGGCGGGGTTTCGCCGGCTTGCTCGCGGGTGAGGCGGACCAGCAGCTCTGCCATTCCGCGGGCAGGCGTGACGTAATCGATGTCCGCATAACGCAGGGCGTTCAGCGGCATCTCGGCGACCGCGGCATCCGACGGCGCCTGCACGACCGCGATGCCGTTGCATCGCTTGATCGCGCGCAGGCCGGACGATCCGTCGCTGAGCGCACCCGATAGCAGAACCCCGATGACGCGGGCGCCGAACGTGCAGGCGGCGGAACGGAATAGCGGATCGATGGCTGGTCGGGCCATGTTCTCGCGCGGGCCGCGGCGGAGCAGAAGGTGACTGTCGTGCAGGAGCAGATGGACCCCCGGAACGGCGACATAGACCCTGCCTGGTGCGATCGGTTGACCGCTTACGGCTTGCAGGACGGGCAAGCGGGTGCTGCGGTCGAGTATCTCGGCGAGATGGCTCGTCGCGCCCATGTGAAGCACGACGAAAACGGCAGCAGCGAGATCAGCCGGCAGATTTTTCAGGACTTGCTCCAGGGTCGAGACCCCACCGGAAGAAGCGCCGATCACAATAATGTCGCGGCTTGGCCTTTCCGCTCCGCTGTTGATGCGGGGAGTTGAAAAAGCCTTCCGATACGGAGCTTGTCGGGCTCATGCAACCGGAGCGCAGCCGCTGCCGCTTGCTGGGCCGGGCGTAACGCCGATCGACCGGATCGCCGTCCGCTTGCAGATGATTGCTCCCGCCATTTTCCTTGTAACCGCGTCAGATCTTCTATCCTGTTCAGGAACGTTCCGTTTAAGTTCTGGCTCGGCCCGGTCGTGCTCATCTGCGTGCGCTGGCATGCCGATCAATCCGATGTCGTTTCGATCGTTCTGAGTATCGGTAACGCGGGACACCCCGGGCTGGTTCAGGGGCATCCGATACCTTTGAAGAAGTGCAGCTCGACGGCAGCCTATAGATGGCGCGCAAAGAGTGCCAGAGACGTTGCGCCGCCAGCAATGTGCCTGCGGAGGAGATCGTTTACCCGCGAGGACGTGATGAGGCGAGGCGGCGAGGAGCCGAATGGGAGAAGAAAGTGGGTGGTATCCGTAGCCGTAACGACACCGTGTCAATATCATACCGAACCTGCATTGATGCTGATACACAGCACGGCTAGGCCGAAATGGCATTAAAACGCCAGTTCGGTAAACGATCGTACCGTCACCAAACGTGGCGGTCGCCGGAAAGCCGCTCATAGACTGCCCGATAATTGCCCGCGCTTACCGGCCAGACCCGTTCGGCGGCGACAAAGCGCCGTGCGGCCTGCCGCATCGGTTCGTGCAGGTCGGGTGCGCCGATCGCGTCCAGCACGCGCTCCGCCAGCGCCGTGACGTCGTCCGCCGGGAACAGAAACCCGGTGGTTCCATCTTCAATCAGCTCACGGTGTCCCCCGACATCGGAAGCGATCACCAGCCGTCCTTCAGCCATTGCCTCGACCGGCTTGAGTGGTGTGACAAGGTCGGTCAGGCGCATGCGGCGGCGGGGGAACACCAGCATATCGACCAGATCGTAATAGTGCTGCACCTGATCGTGCGCCACCCGCCCGGTGAAGCGAACCAGGTCAGTCAGGCCGCGTTCGGCGGCATGTTGGCGCAATTGATCGGCCATCGGGCCGCCGCCAACCAGCAGCAGCATCGCGCGCGGCTCGCGTTCGCGGATGGCCGGCAGCGCGTCGATCAGCAGATCGAGGCCTTCGTAATGATAAAACGAGCCGATGAAGCCGAGCACGATGTGGCCGGCCAGCCCGAGCTGCGCAAGCAAAGCCGGGTCTTTCGGCTGCGGAGTGCGGAACAGCGAGGGCTCGACCGCGTTGGGCACGACGGTGATACGGCTTTCGGCTACCGCCGCGTCCGGCGAGTTCACGACGCATCGCCTGGCACAGCGTTATAACGGCGTCGGCGCGGCGTAGCAGGTGCGTTTCAAATGCTCGGGTGGCCCGGTAGCGCAGGTCGCCTTCACGGGAATGGCCGAGATCGACGGCGGCATCTTCCCACAACCCCCGGACTTCATAAACCATCGGCAGGCCGGCCTTGCGAGCGGCACGATATGCCGGCCAACCGGCCAGCACAGGGGAATGCGCGTGCACAATGTCCGGACGTTCGGCGCGGATCACCTCGGCGATGCGGCGTTGCAGCGCGCGCATTTCCAGCGCTTCGGCCGCGACGGGAGCGGCGGCAAGACGGCCGCCCGGCTTCTGCGTGCGATGGAAGGTCCAGCCGTCCACGGTTTCGACCGGACCGAGCCATTCGTTGTGGCGCGGCGCGGTGACCTGCACCGTATCCCACCCGAACCCGCGCTGCGCGGCCAGGATGCCGAGCGATCGGAACACTTACCCGCTGTGCAGAGGCAGGGAATGGTCAAGGACGTGAAGAATTCTTCATGGCGGGAAGACAGGGAAGACTCACCGCAGAGGCGCAGAGGCGGAGTAATTCGTCTCTGCGTCTCTGCGCCTCTGCGCCTCTGCGGTGAATTCTTCTTCTTCCCTTCTCTTACCAAACGCCCCGTGTATCGATCACGAACTTGTCTTTCAGCACGTCGCGATCGACCTGCAGGAAGCTCATGTGATCGACCAGCAGCAGCACCAGATTGGCGCGCTCCAGCGCCTCGTCGAAATCGTGCAGCTCCAGGCCGAGTTCGGCCAGCTCCACCGGCAGCCGGTTGATGTAGGGCTCCACCACCAGCAACTCGCCCACCTGCGCCTCGGCCAGCCTGCGCACGATCTCCACCGCCGGGCTTTCGCGCAGATCGTCCACGTCTTTCTTGTACGCCAGCCCGAGACACGCAATGACCGGGTGCTTCAGCGCCTCCGCCCGCTCGCGCACCTTGGCGACGACGAAATCCGGCTTGCTGTCATTGATCAGCCGCGCCGTCCGGATCAGCTTCGCCTCGTTCGGATTGGTGGCGACGATGAACCAGGGATCGACGGCGATGCAGTGGCCGCCGACGCCGGGACCGGGACTGAGGATGTTGACCCGCGGATGCAGGTTGGCCATCTCGATCAGGTCCCAGACATTGATCTTCAGCCGATCGCAGATGAAGGACAGCTCGTTGGCGAAGGCGATGTTGACGTCGCGATAGGCGTTCTCGGTCAGCTTCGCCAGTTCGGCGGTGCGCGCGCTGGTGACCCGACATTCTCCGCGCACCACCATCCGGTAAAGGCCGAGGGCGCGCTGGGCGCATTTGCGCGTCATGCCGCCGATCACGCGGGGGTTGTTCACCACCTCTTCGAGGATGCGGCCGGGCAGCACGCGTTCCGGGCAGTGGGCCACCTGGATTTCGGCCATCTCCCCGCGCTGGTGCGGGAACGTAAGGTCCGGGCGAAGCTCGGCCATGATCGCGGCCATCCGCTCCGTGGTGCCGACCGGCGAGGTGGATTCCAGGATCACCAGGTTGCCGGGCCGCAGCACCGGGGCAACCGCGCTGGCCGCCTGTTCCACGTAGGAAATATCCGGCTGCGCCCGTTCGCCGTGCCCGCGCAGCGGCGTGGGGACGGCGATGATGAAGGCGTCGGCCGGCTCGATCTGCAAGGCGCGCGCAGCTTGCCAGCCTCCACGACACGCCGGACCAGCGCGTCCAGGTTCGGCTCGCCGAAATGCGGGCGGCCGGCGTTGATGGTTTCGACCACCTCGGGCGTTCACGTCGATGCCGACGACCTCGACGCCGTTCTCCGCGAAGACCGCGGCCGTGGGCAGGCCGATATAGCCCAGCCCAATGACGGCGATGCGGGCGAAACTATCCATGCAGCAAACTCTCCGGGATGCCGGCGGCGGAGCGGCCGCCGGGGGGTTGTAGGCGAAGCCGGGTGACATGATAAGCGGGACAGTCATCCAATAAACGGTTACCGCCAGCGGCTGGCTATGATTTCCGCCAGTATCGCGCCGGAGCCCGGTCGTCCCGCCTCCGGGAGGCCGTTCCGCGGCGACTTCCGGCGACCGCGCGCGACGGGCTGAAGGCGACCCCCTTCCGGCACGCCGGCAAAACATCGAAGCCCGTCGCACCGGGCGAACGGAAACCCGGCGGCACAACGCCGGAAGCAGGACACCTGCCGGGCGCAGTTTTGTGGAAATCGTCCGGGAATCGGGTCCGGAATGCTGCCCGTTTCCACAGATCATGAGAAATTGGATGCCGAACGGCGGGTGAGCCCGGCGCTGTCGTTTGATACGTTAGAAATCTCTTGACTTCCAGAAACTTTTCTCCACGATGCGGTGCCTGTCGGATAATACCAGGCGCCGGAAGACTGGACGCCATCCACCGTCATTGCCGCGCAAGCGGGAATCCAGCGACCGGCCGCGACGGCGCATGGATGTCCGCCTCGCGACGAGGGAAGAGTCAGTCTCTCGGACGGCTCGTAGAAGAGGGTCTCGACATCCGGGCGCACGCGTCGGATCGTTGCAGACCGACACAACGTCAACCGAGGGGGCAGCCGTTGCAAAACCACTCGATATAGCGCGTACCGTCTGGCCGTAACCCTGCTCATCGACACACATCCGGCGACGACCATGGCCGACAGCGAAGATGTCGTTCCCGTTCGACGCCGGCTGCCGCCGGCCAGTTGTGCCGCGTAACTAAGTCCGACGCCGCGGCAGCAAATTCAACCCTGGCGACAGGAGGTCGCAATGATGCACCGGACCAGGTTCCGAAACACCCCGCACGTAGAAACTACCACCAGCCGACGCCGCGGCAGGTTCCTAGTGTCGGCGGGCTGCGCCGCCGCCCTTCTGGCCGCCTCGTCACGGCCGGCAAGCGCCACCCCGGTCCTGCCGCATCCGGAGCTCAAACAGGATTTTGGGCTGATCGTCGGCGCCATCGCCCTGGCGATCGTCGCCGTCGGCGGTGCGGTTGCCTACAAAGTCATCAAGTCGGACGACGTCGAAAAGAAGAACAAGATCAAGATACAGAAAAAGGGCCTGGAGTTCGAAAATGACCTGAAGCTGAAACAGACGCCAGGCACCAAGACGAGCTTCAACAACACGGTCTCCACGCCCGACAGCCTGGCCATGGTGTCCGAAAACTACAGCTTCGATACGACCGGTCAGACATCGGCTGCCCTGAACACGTCGTTCACCGCATTCGCCGATGTCGTGGCTATGTCGAACAATGCCGGAGAACTGGCCAAGTTTTCCGGCCATTTCTCGACCGGGTTCGAACTGGCACCGCAGGTGCCGGGAGCGCCCGGTATGCTCAGCGTTGCTCTCGATATCCCCCGAGCTCCTGACGCGGGTCGCGGTTGTGGATAATACGATCGCCCGGGCGGAGTTCGCGTTCTCTGTCACCAGCCCGCAACTTGGCACGCTGTTCAAGACCACTGACGCGATGCTGTACAGGCCCCGGCGGCGTCTCCTTCCTGTCGTCCGGCGACATCTAGCCCGGCGAGTTCACGGACTACATGTCCGGAAACGATGTCGGCAAGGAGCTGACCGGCTTCACGCTCAATCTTGCATTCAATGTACCGGCGAACGAACCCGTCGATATCAAACTGAACTTTGCTCAACTGCGGCTTCTCCGGCGTGGGCGTGCCGGAGCCGGGCAGTATGGCATTGCTCTCCATGGGTCTGTTCGGGCTGTTGCTGCGCCGGCGGCGGAGCCGGCCCGGCCGGGCGGCTACGCCGCCGGCGGCAGGGAACGGCCGCACTGGCGCGCCGGATCGGTTACGGCCGCAGCAGCGTCTCCAGGATGCGGGCGGCGGCCCGGCCATCGCCATAGGGGTTGTGCGCGAAGCTCATGGCCTCATAGGAGGCACGGTCGTCCAGCAGGCGGTTGGCGCGGGGCCACGAGCCGGTCGGTGTCGGTGCCGACCAGCTCCACCGTGCCGGCCTCGACCGCCTCCGGCCGTTCGGTGGTGTCGCGCGTGACCAGCACGGGCTTGCCGAGGGAGGGCGCTTCTTCCTGCACGCCCCCGGAATCGGTGATGATCAGATCGGCGCGGCGCATCAGGCGGATGAAGGGCAGATAATCGAGCGGCGGGATCAGATGGATCGCCGAATTGGCGCCGAGGACGGTCTCGGCAACCTGCCGCACGTTCGGGTTGAGATGCACCGGATAAACGATCTCCACGTCGCCGCGCGCCGCCAGCCGGAGCAGGCCCTGGGCGACCCGTTCCAGGCCACCGTCGAAATTCTCCCGCCGGTGGCCGGTGACCAGGATCAGCCGGCGCGCCCGGTCGGTGCGCGGCAGGTGCGCGTCGATGTCGGCGGCACGGGCGGGGTCGGCATCCAGGATCGCCAGCGCATCCAGCAGCGCGTCGATCACCGTGTTGCCGGTAATCACGACGCGGGCAGGGTCGATCCCCTCATGCAGCAGGTTCTGTTTCGCGGTTTCGGTGGGCGGGAAATGCAGGTCGGCGATATGGGTGGTCAGGCGCCGGTTCATCTCCTCCGGCCAGGGGGAGTGGATATTGCCGGTGCGCAGCCCGGCCTCCACGTGGGCCACAGGGATTTTGGCGTAGAATGCCGCCAGCGCGGCGGCGAAGGTGGTGGTGGTGTCGCCCTGCACCAGCACGCGGTCGGGTTTGAGCTCCTGATACACGTCGTGCAGCCGTTCCAGCACGGCAGTGGTCACGTAAGTGAGGCCTTGGCCTTCGCGCATGAGATCCAGGTCGCGGTCCGGCGTGATAGCGAACAGGTTGAGGACCTGGTCCAGCATCTGCCGGTGCTGCGCGGTGACGCAGACCAGCGCGGTGACGCCTGGCGCCTGCGCCAGCCGGCGCACGATGGGCGCCATCTTGATAGCCTCGGGGCGGGTGCCGAAGACAGAAAGGACGCGCATGCGGAGGTTCAGTCCCGACTGCGGGATCGAGGCGGCGGCGAGTGTTGCGGCAGGCCCATTTTTGATCAGCTCATAGGATACGAAAGGCTGACCTCAGCCTGCTGGGCAGAGGCGATTAGCGCCGGTGACGATGGGTCCTACTGAAATCCGGCGGACTTCACCAGCAAAAAACATGAATTGGAGGCCGAAGCATCGCGTCGTTCCATGCATGCGCGCCGATCGTGCCCCACTCCGCGATGGTAACGTGGCCGTGATCAGGCCATTGACCGCAACGGGTGCCTATACTTGACTTCGCCTCGCCGGGGCGTATCTCTCACGCCAGCGTGCTAGGCGCGCATTCGTAGCAATCCCGCAACTGGCCCGCGGCACCCCGCGGGCAAGTCGTGTTTCAGGACCGAAACGCGCACATAGAACGGACCTCTCCGGCAATGAACCGGATGGCCGTAACGGAACATAACAACCACATGGCAGCATTCGCCACCGCCCGGACACTGGAACCCAGCGACCACTTCCAAGGCGATACGTTCGCCGCTTTGCTGGCTGAAACTCTCGGCCGAGATTCCAGCTTCGACGGATCGGTCGTCACCGGCCGAGTGCTCCGGCTCGATCCCGAATTCGCCGTCGTCGATGTCGGCCTGAAATCCGAAGGTCGCGTTGCGCTCAAGGAATTCGGCCCTCCCGGCAGCAAACCTGAGCTGCAGCCCGGCGGACCTGATCGATCTGTATGTCGAGCGGTATGAGGACCGGGACGGCTCCATCGTCCTGTCGCGCGAGAAGGCACGCCGCGAGGAAGCCTGGACCAGCCTGGAAAAGGCGTTCGAGACCAGTCAGCGCGTCACCGGCACCATCTATGGCCGGGTGAAGGGCGGCTTCACCGTCGATCTGGGCGGCGCGGTGGCGTTCCTGCCGGGCAGCCAGGTCGATATTCGCCCGGTGCGCGACGTTACGCCGTTGATGAATACGCCGCAGCCATTCCAGATTCTCAAGATGGACCGCGCGCGGGGCAATATCGTGGTGTCGCGCCGGGCGGTGCTGGAAGAAACCCGTGCCGAGCAGCGCAGCGAGCTGATCCAGGGCCTAAAGGAAGGCCAGATCCTCGATGGCGTGGTGAAGAACATCACCGATTACGGCGCGTTCGTCGATCTCGGCGGCGTCGATGGGCTGCTGCACGTCACCGACATCGCCTGGCGGCGCATCAACCACCCATCCGAGGCATTGCAGATCGGCCAGCAGGTCAAGGTGCAGGTGATCCGGTTCAACCCGGAAACCCAGCGCATCAGCCTGGGCATGAAACAGCTCGAGGCCGATCCGTGGGAAGGCGTGGCGGCGAAATACCCGCCGGGAGCCAAATATCACCGGCCGCGTCACCAACATCACCGACTACGGCGCCTTCGTGGAGCTGGAGCCTGGGGTCGAAGGCCTGGTGCACGTCTCCGAAATGTCCTGGACCAAGAAGAACGTTCATCCGGGCAAGATCGTCTCCACCAGCCAGGAGGTGGAGGTCATGGTGCTGGACGTGGATGCCGGCAAGCGGCGCATTTCGCTCGGGCTCAAGCAGGTGCAGCGCAACCCGTGGGAGCAGTTCGTGGACGAGCACTCGATCGGCTCGGTGGTCGAGGGCGAGATCCGCAACATCACCGAATTCGGCCTGTTCATCGGCCTGTCGGCAGATATCGACGGCATGATCCACATGTCCGACATCTCCTGGGACGAGCCCGGGGAGCTGGCGATCGCCAAATATAACAAGGGCGACGTAGTCAAGGCCAAGGTGCTCGACGTCGATGTGCGAGAAAGAGCGCATCAGCCTCGGCATCAAGCAGCTCAAGGACGACCCGGCGGCGGCTGCACTGGAAGGCATCCACAAGGGCAGCGTCGTCACCTGCATCGTAACCGCGGTGCAGTCGAACGGCATCGAGGTGAAGGTCGGCGATGTGCTGACCGGCTTCATCCGCCGCTCGGAGCTGGCGCGCGACAAGTCGGACCAGCGGCCGGACCGGTTCGCTGTGGGCGAGAAGGTGGACGCGAAGATCACCGCGGTGGACCGCTCTGCACGCAAGCTCCAGCTCACGATCAAGGGCAAGGAGGTCGAGGAGGAAAAACAGGCGATGGCGGAATACGGCTCGTCCGACTCCGGCGCATCGCTGGGCGACATCCTTGGCGCGGCGATCCGGCGGCGCAATCAGCAGGCGCAGACGGAGCAGTGATCGAGCGGAGGGATCGACGGCGGGATCGGTGGCATGCGCCACCGGTCCTGATCATCGGTCACTGATAACTGTCGCTGGAAACCGACCTGCTGATCGATCGGCGCCGCCTCAAGCGCCACCTGGTGTTCTGGCGCGTGTTGACCGCTCTGGTCGTCGTGGTCGCCGGTTCTGGTGGGCCTGCGCGGCCACGGCCTGGTCGGGGGCGGTGCCTACGTCGCCCGCGTGTCGGTGGACGGCATCATCACTGACGATCCGAAGCTGATCGAAGCTGTCCGAAAGCTGGGCGATGACCGGTCCGTGCGCGCGGTCCTGCTGGCGATCGATAGTCCCGGGCGGCAGCGTGGGCGGCGGCGAGGCGCTGCACGATGCGATTGCCGCGGTAGCGGCGAAAAAGCCGGTGGTCGCGGTGATGGGCGGGCTCGCCGCCTCGGCCGGGTACATGATCGCCGTGCCGGCCACCCGGATCTTCGCCCGGGAGGGCACGCTGACGGGCTCGATTGGCGTGTTCCTCCAATCGGCGGATGTTTCGGGGCTGCTCGGCAAGCTCGGCATCACCGCCGAGGTGATCAAGTCCGGCCCGCTGAAAGACGAGCCGAGCATCGTGGCGCCGCTGTCGCCGGGCGGGCGGGACATGCTGCAGGGGCTTGTGATGAATCTATACGACCAGTTCGTCGCGATGGTGGCCAGCGGACGGCACATGGATCCCGCCAAGGTGCGCCAGCTTGCCGACGGGCGCCCTTACACGGGACAGCAGGCGTTGCAGCTCGGGCTGATCGATGCGATCGGTGGCGAGCACGAGGCGCGGGCGTGGCTGGCGTCGGCGAAGAATGTTTCGGCCGATCTGCCGGTGCGGGATGTCTCCACGGAGGGGTTCGCCGAACGGGCGATTTACGGCAGTCTCGGCCAGATGCTGGATGGTTTTTGGAAAACCGTTGTTTCACAATGGGTTACTGTTGACCTCCCGCAAGCTCTCTGGCAACGTTCCGGCGGCTGAACTGTCGGGAAAAGGAGCTGGGCCGCTACCCGGCGCGCGCGATGACGAAATCCGAACTGATCGGCGAACTGGCCGAAGCCAATCCGCATTTGCGTGCGGCCGATGTCGAGGTGATCGTGGCGACCATCTTCGATGAGATCAGCCGCGCCCTGGCACGCGGCGAACGGGTGGAGCTGCGTGGCTTCGGCGCCTTCACGGTGAAGCGGCGCAACGCCCGCACCGGACGCAATCCGCGGACCGGGGAGGCGGTACCGGTGGACGAGAAAGGCGGTGCCGTTCTTCAAGGCCGGCAAGGAGCTGCGGGAGCGCGTCAATCGTGGCCAGCCTGCCTCGCGCGGTCCCGCTCGACGCGTCACCGCCTGAGTCGCAGATGCGCCTGCTTGTCGCCACCCCGTTCCTGTTGCTTCTGGTGCTGTTCGCGCTGTCCAACCGGCAGCCGGTAGCGATCGGCTTGTGGCCGACCGATCTGACCTGGCAGGTGCCGTTGTCGATCGCCGTGCTGATCGCGGCGGGCTTGGCCTTCCTGCTCGGCGGCGCTACTGGTCTGGATCTCGGAGTTGGGGCAGCGTCGGCGTGCACGGCGGGCGGAGGCGACTGTCCAGATGCTGGAGGAGCAGGTGCGGAGCTTGCAGGCGCGTCTCGGCGCGGCACCGCTGCCGCCGCCGGCGTCCTGAATGTCGGAACGGCTGATCGTTGCGCTCGACACTGCTGACCTGGGCGGGCGGCGGGATGGGCCGCTGCGGTCGCGCCGTATTGCGGCCTCTTCAAGCTGGGACTGGAGTTCTTCGTCGCCAACGGGCCGACCGGTGTGGCGCCGATGCGGGGACGGCCCGTTTTCCTGGATCTGAAGCTGCACGACATTCCTAATACGGTGGCCGGGGCGGTGCGCGCTGTGCTGCCGCTGCGCCCGCGTATGATCACGCTGCATGCGGCCGGCGGGGCGGCGATGATCACGGCCGCCCGGCAGGCGGCCGATGCGGCCGGCGCGGCACGTCCGCTGCTGCTGGCGGTCACCGTGCTGACCAGCCTCGATCAAGCTGACCTGTCCGCGACGGGGATTCGCTCGGGTACCGGCGATCAGGTGCTGCGGCTGGGCCGGCTCGCAGTTACGGCGGGCGCCGACGGACTGGTGTGCAGCCCGCTGGAGATCGCGGTGCTGCGTGAAGGCCTGGGGACGGGACCGAAACTGGTGGTCCCCGGCATCCGGCCCGCCGGCTCGGCCGCCGACGATCAGGCCCGGACCATGGCGCCAGCGCAGGCAATCGCCGCGGGAGCCGACTGGATCGTGGTCGGCCGCCCGATCACGACGGCGGCTGACCCCGGCGCGATGGCCGCCGGCATCGCCGCTTCGATCGCATGAGCGTGCGGGTGAAAATCTGCGGGATCAAGGACGCGGCCGGCTTCGATGCCGCGGTCGGGGCCGGGGCGGACTGGGTCGGGTTCAACTTTTTCCGGCGCTCGCCTCGCATGGATCGGTCCCGAGGATGCTGCGGTGTTGTCTGCCCGTGTTGCCGGTGGGCCGGGACGAGTTGGTTTGTTCGTCGATCCGACGGACGCGGAAGTCGCCGCGGCGCTGGCCGAGATGCGGCTGGACGCGTTGCAACTCTATGTCGCGCCGGACCGGGCGGACGCCGTGCAGGCACGGTTCGGGCTGCCGGTATGGCGGGCAGTCGGGATCGAGATCGGCCGCTGATCTGCCAACCGACGCGGGTGCGGTGGAGCGGCTGGTCATCGAGGCGAAGCCGCCCGAGCGCGCCACGCGGCCGGGCGGGAATGCCGTCCGCTTCGACTGGTCGGTGCTGCGCGGCTGGCGGGCGCCTGTCCCTTGGACGCTGGCAGGAGGACTGTCACCGGAGAATGTCGCAGAGGCGATCATGGTCACCGGGGCGAGGGCAGTCGATGTGTCGTCGGGCGTCGAGCGTGCCCCTGGGATCAAGGACGCGGGCCTTGATCCGCGAATTCGTGGCGGCCGCGCGCGCAGTCGGTTGACAGGGGATCGCAGTGACATTTCGGGGCGGGCAGAGTGATTCCGGTCAGCTTCCGGATCCCTGCGCCCTGACCGGTTTCGCCACTTTCTGTCCGGCGAGTTGGTGCCTCAGCGCCTCGATCTCCGCGCGCAATACGGCAATCTCCGCCTCGGCATCGATGGAGGCGGGCGGCTGGGCGTCGAGCGGACGGTAGAAGGGCGTGAACAGGCTCAGCGCGCGTTCCATCATCGCCATGTTCTGCCGCCCGACCTCCTCTATCGTGGCGTTGCCGAATGGGAACAGCGAGCCCATGGTCTTCTGCATGGCCGCGCGCATCTGCTCCTGCTGCTGCGCGAAGGCGGTCATCGACTGCTCGAGATAGCGCGGCACCAGCGACTGCATCTGGTCGCCATAGAAACTGATGAGCTTGCGCAGGAAGCTGATCGGCAGCAGGTTTTGGCCCTTGCCCTCTTCCTCGACGATGATCTGGGTGAGCACGCTGCGGGTGATATCTTCCCCGCTTTTCGCGTCATAAACGACGAAATCCCGGCCCTGGCGCACCATCGCTGCAAGGCTGTCGAGTGTGATGTAGCTGGAGCTTTCGGTGTTATAGAGACGCCGGTTGGCATATTTTTTTACCACGACGGGTGGCTTCGCCGGTGACTGCTGCTGTGGGTCGCTGTCTGCGATATCTGCCATGCTTGCCTCGGTTGTCGCACCGCAGCGTATCATACAAGGGAAACCCACGGGTCGCGAAATCCGGGTTTTCGCGCGCCTGCCGCGGCCCATATGGTCGGATCGGCGAGAGGGCGGATGGCGCATGACCGAGACAACGGATCCGGACGGGCCGGAGCAGGCGTTCGACCCGGCGCAGATCGCGCGCGACTGGATCACAGTGTGGCAAAGCGAGCTGGCGGCCCTGGCAACGGATCGGGAGGCGCAGGAAGCCTGGCAGGGGCTGGTGGCCTGTGGGCGAACGCGGCGGGAACACTGCTGGAGCGGGCAGGGGGCGAAATGACGGAGCGAACCGACGCGCCCAGCCCGCTGAAACGCCGCGGTCCACGGCCGCTGCTGCTGCACCTGATCCTCGCGATGCTGAGATCGAGCGGTTGTCGGGGCGGGTGGCTGAGCTCGAGCGGCGAATTGCCGAGCTGGAACATCGCGGCCAGCGCGGAGTGCGTCGCGGCGCTGCTGCGGGACGTAACTGAGGGCTCCGCGCCGTCGAAGAATCGCGCCGTATCCCGGCAAATGCACGAGGAAACGATGCTCCTGGCGGGCATCGCGGCCTATCGGCGGCATTCCTGGGTGCGCGATCTGCCCGATCCGCCGGAGGTCTGGCACGAAGGCGGGAGCCGGATACTGGATTATGGTGGGGCTGGCGCGAACATGCTGGTTGTGCCGAGCCTGGTTAATCGTGCCTATGTGCTTGATCTGATGCCGGGGCACTCGATGCTGCGGTGGCTCGCAGCACAAGGGGTCCGGCCATTGCTGCTGGACTGGGGCTGGCCGGGTGAACTGGAACGCCAGTTCACCTTGACGGATTATGTGGCTGGACGGCTGGAACGGGCGCTGGTGGCGGCAACCGGCCTTGCCGGCGGACCGGTGGTTCTGGCCGGCTACTGCATGGGCGGCACGCTGGCGGTAGCCGCGGCGGAGCGGCGGCCGGAACTGGTGCGGGCGTTGGCGCTGCTGGCGACACCATGGGATTTTCACGCCGTCAACGCGCCCCAGGCACGGCTTGCGGCACGCCTTCTGCCCATGCTGGAGCCGATGATGCGAATGGGCGGCGCCCTCCCGGTAGATGGGCTGCAGATGCTGTTCACGATGCTGGATCCGGCAGCAGTGGCGGAGAAGTTCCGGGCGTTCGCGCACCTGGACCAGGACACCGAGCGCGCCCGGCTGTTCGTGGCGCTGGAGGACTGGCTGAACGACGGCGTGCCGCTGGCGGCGCCGGTGGCGCGGGAGTGCCTGGAGGGATGGTACGGAGTGAACTCGCCGGGGAGCGGGGCATGGCGGATTGCCGGGCTGGCGGTGGATCCGCGGCAGTTGCGGATACCGACGCTGGTGATGGCGCCGGGGCGGGACCGGATCGTGCCGCCGGAGTCGGCGCGACCCCTGGCCGGGCTGATCGAGGGCGCCATCCTGCGCGAACCGCCCTCGGGTCATATCGGGATGGTTGCCGGGTTGGGAGCGCGTCAGGCCCTATGGGAGATGTTGCGGGAGTGGCTCGGGCACCTGGGGTGACGCCCGGGTCGTTTTCGGATGCATGACAAAGCGATCGTACGTGACGGCCGCGGCGTGATCGGGACGCAAATCTGCGGTCAGTGCAACGGCCAAACCAGTACAATCAGCGCAGTACCCAGCACTGCGACCATGACCGACAGCGGCAGCCCGAGGCGCCAGTAATCCCCGAAGCGGTACCCCGCCGGGCCCATCACCAGAAGGTTGTTCTGGTGCCCGATCGGGGTCAGGAAATCGCATGATGCGCCGAGCGCGACGGTCATCAGGAAGGCGTCCGGCCCAAGGCCCAGATTATGGGCCAGAGCTGCGGCGATCGGCCCGATCACCAGCACCGCCGCCGCATGGTGCAGGAACGGCGTGACGATCATTGTGATTACCAGCAGCATTCCCACGGTGAGCAGTGCCGGCAGATGCCCGGCAATCACGGTGAGGCCACCTGCGATCAGTTTCGCCGCGCCGGTATCGCCCAGCGCCTCGCCCACCGGGATCAGGCAGGCAAGCATTACCAGCAACGGCCCGTCCAGCGCATCATACGCCTGGCGCGGGGTTACCAGACGCAGCAGCACGCTCAGCACCGCGGCGATGAAGAACGCGCCTTCGACCGCCAGCACGCCCGAGACCACCAGCGCGATCGCCGCCAGCAGGATTGCCGGTGCGCCCCAACGAGGGGTACTCTGCCCCAGCGTAAGGTTGCGCTCGGCCAGGGGAAGGCATCCCAGCTCACGCAGGGCTTCGCCAAGCTGCGAGCGGCGGCCCTGCAATACGACCACATCCCCGGCGCCGAAGCGGCTTTCATGCAGCCGGGCGGTGATCCGCCGGTCGCCGCGTGTGAGGGCCAGCACGCTGACCTGGTAGCGCTCGCGCAGACGCAGCTCGTGAGGCGTGCGGCCGATCAGCGGTAAGTCGCCTGAAACGATCGCCTCGGCGGCTTCCAGGTCGTCGTCCTTGCCCTGTGGCGGCTCCAGCTTGTCCGAGCCGAGAAGCTCCAGCCTGGCCTGATCCACGACCGGCTTCAGCGCCACCGGATCGCCTTGCAGCAGCAGCAGGTCGCCGGCGAACAGCGTCCAGTGCGAGCTTGGAATGTAGCGGCGATCCCGTTCGCGGATGATGGCCGCAACCGTCACGTCGTTTTCACCCAGCGCCTCCAGTTCGCCCACCGTGTGGCCGGCCAGGGGAGATGATTCGGGCAACCGGGCTTCGGCGGTGTAATCCTCGACCGTGAACCGCTTCTCCGGCGCGGGTTCGCCGCGCCGGTCCGGCAGCAGGCGCCAGCCCAGGCAGAGGAAGCCGATCGCCAGCACTGAAAGCGGCAGCCCCACCGGCGTGAAATCGAAGAAGTGGAACGGTTTTCCTTCTACCTGCTGCCGCACGGTTGAAATCAGCAGGTTGGGCGACGTGCCGATCAGCGTGATTGTGCCGCCGATCAGCGACCCGAACGATAATGGCATCAGATACCGAGATGGCGGGCGATTGTTGCGCTCCGCCGCCTGAATGGCGATCGGCACGAACACGCCCAGAGCGCCAACGTTTTTCATCACCGCCGACAGGAAAGTAACCGACGAGGTCAGCACCAGCACCTGTATCGAGGTGTTGCGCAGGACGCGCGTGACGCGCCGCATTGCCGCGTCGATCACCCCGGAGTTTGCCACCGACCGGCTCAGGACCGAGCACCGAGGCGATGATGATGATCAGTGGGTTGGAGAAACCGCGGAACGCATGTTCGACCGGTACTACGCCGGTCACGATCGCGCATGCCAGCGCCAGAGCAGCGACCAGATCGTAACGAAGCCGATCGCTGATGAACAACGCGAACATGCCTCCGATGATGCCGAAGGCCTCCGCTTGATGAAGCGTCACGGCTATATCAGTGCAACCTTCAAGGCGATCGCGGAAAGTAGAATGTTGCGGGCAATGCCGCCGCCGGCTCGGGCCCCGTTGGCGGTTACCGGAAACCCGATCGGGCTGAGGCCGAGAAGTGCCAGTTTCATCGCGAGCCTCCGCAGATAGGGAAAACTGAAACAGGACGTCACGTGATGCCGAGGCTGCTGGCCAGCTCCTCAATTCGGCGCGCACAGCACCTTCAGCTCCCGGTGCACCTTCTCGGCAACAGCCGAATTCAGGTCCCGGCGGGAGTTGGTCACGCCCTCCTGCGCCGAACGGTAATGCCGGAAACGTTCGATCGCGGTCTCGGTCCGTCGTCGCACATCCGCCCGACTGGGTCGTTTGCCCTCAGGATGTCGGTCCCGCTCCGCCGCCAGCACCGGCCGGAACGCCTTTCGTTCACGGAAGTTCACCAACGTCTGTCGTGCCTCGGTCCCGCTCATGCCGTTGCCCTCCGTACTCCGTCAACAAACGCATGACCGCAGTACACCGGCGGATCACGATACGGCAACCGTCTCCCCGCCCAGCCGTTCCTGCGGACGTGTTTCAACCTCGGTAGGAGACTCCAGATGTCCGACGAACAATCTAGCTGGCGACGCGACCGTGATCGCCCACGCCGGGAGGATAACCGGGACTGGTACCGGCGCACGGAGGATTACCGGCGCGAGGGTTACGGCCGCGGTCAGGACCGCGATTACGGGCGCGAATCGTCAGGCCGGGACTCGAACGATCGCTCGCAGGAACGTGGGTATTCCGGCGAGTGGCAGGGCCACGACCGCAGCCGGGACACCGCTGGCGATTGGAACCGGGGTAAAGCGGACCGCGATCGCGACGAGTGGGCAGGCCGCTATGGCCGGGAGGATTGGGGGCGCGGCTACCGGCGCACGCCCGGCTATGGCGACATGATGGGCGGAGCGCCCGGCGGCGGCTGGGGCTTCAGCGAGGAATACGGGCGCGATCCGGCGTGGGATTACGGCAGGCCGTCCGGGTACGGAAACGCGGGTGGATACGGCCGAGACCGCTCCCGGTACGAGGAGGGGCGCGACTATGGCAGCCGCAGGCCGGAGCGCGGCTTCTGGGATCGGGCAAGCGACGAGGTCACCTCCTGGTTCGGCGACGAAGGGGCGGAAGGCCGACGCCGCGACGACGCCCGGCGGGACATGCACCGCGGCCGTGGACCGCGCGGCCATACACGTTCCGACGAGCGGATCCGTGAAGATGTCAGCGATCGGTTGACCGACAACCCGATCCTCGACGCCGGTGAGATCGAGGTCGCGGTGTCCAGCGGCGAGGTGACGCTGAGCGGCCACGTGGACAGCCGCTACTCCAAGCGTCTGGCCGAGGATATTGCCGAGGATGTATCGGGCGTGCGGCACGTGCAGAACAACCTGCGTGTACACGACAACCGCAATTCGATTTCTGGGACCTATTCCGGAATCAGCGAGGGTGGCACCACGTCCGACCTGGGCCGGACCTCGGGGCTGGGAATCAGCGGTTCGACCGGCACGGGGAACACGGCTGGTAAGGACAGCGTGACGACCGGGACAAGCAGCACCCGACGATCGTCCGGCGGGCAGTCGACCTCTTCCGTCTTCGCGGGAGAGGTCGACTTACTTACTCAAGTGGGTTAAGCGGCGCGTGGGGAACGTCTTCCGTTCCCGGAATTCATGCCGCAGCGCGAAAAATAATGCTGGCGTTGGTGCCACCAAATCCGAAGCTGTTCGACAGCGCCATCTTGATTTTCCGCTCCTGTGCCGTGTTGGGTATGCGGTCGATCACGCTGGGACGGCTCGGCGAGTTCAGGTTCAACGTTGGTGGCGCGACGCCGTCCCGGATCGCCAGGATGGAGAACACCGCCTCTACCGCACCTGCGGCGCCAAGCAGATGACCGATGGCCGATTTGGTGGACGACATCGCCAGTCCGTCGGCGGCGCTGCCAAAGACCCGTTCCACCGCCTGTAGCTCCAGATCGTCGCCCAGTGGCGTGGAAGTGCCGTGCGCGTTCACATATTGGATATCTTCCGGCGCGATGCGGCCGTTGCGCATGGCGGCCTGCATGGAGCGGACAGCTCCCGCGTGACCTTCCGCCGGAGCGGTGATGTGGTAGGCGTCCCCCGACATCCCGTAGCCGACGATTTCACCGTAGATTCTCGCGTCCCTTGCCCTGGCGTGCTCGTATTCTTCCAGCACGACGGTCCCGGCACCCTCGCCCATCACGAACCCGTCCCTGTCCTTATCCCAGGGCCGGGAAGCGGCTGGCGGGTTATCGTTGAACGCGGTCGACAGCGCGCGCGAGGCGCAGAACCCGGCGATGCCAAGCTCGCACACCGCCGCCTCCGCGCCGCCCGCAACCATGACGTCGGCATCGCCAAGCACGATCAGCCGCGCCGCATCACCGATCGCATGCACCCCGGTCGCACAGGCGGTGACAACGCAATGGTTGGGGCCCCTGAATCCATACTTGATGGAGACGTGACCGGAAGCCAGATTGGCCAGCGCGGACGGGATGAAAAATGGCGACAGGCGCCGCGCACGACCCTGATGCACCTGCACCGACGCTTCGAAGATCGTCTCCAGCCCGCCGATGCCGGAGCCGATCATTACGCCGGTCCTGTCGCGATCCTCATCGCTTTGTGGTCTCCAGCCCAAATCCTCCACTGCTTCGGTGGCGGCGACCAGGCCGAGATGGATGAAGCGATCCATCTTCTTCTGGTCTTTTACGGGAATCCACTCGCCGATATCGAGACGACCGTCGGCCTTGGTTCCGTGTGGCACTTCGCCGGCCACCTTGCAGGGAAGATCCTTGGTATCGAAGGCCTGGATTGCCCCGATACCGGAGTCGCCGTTGATCAACCTGCGCCAGACATGCTCGACACCGAGGCCGAGTGGGCACGCGATGCCCATGCCCGTTATCACCACGCGCCGCATTACCTACTGCCTCTCGCCGATGGCTCAGGCGGCTTTCTGCTTCTCGATGTAGTCGATCGCGTCTTTGACGGTGCTGATCTTCTCGGCAGCGTCCTCCGGGATTTCCACGCTGAAGGCCTCTTCGAAGGCCATCACCAGTTCGACAGTATCGAGGCTGTCGGCGCCGAGGTCGTCGATGAACGACGCCTCGGGCGTGACCTTTAATTCATCAACGCCCAGATGTTCCACAACGATCTTTTTCACCCGGTCGGCGATCTCGGACATGGGTTCTGCCACTCCATTGAATCTCATGTTGTTGCGGGGCCTTGGCCTGGTCTGCCCCACCCGGCCGGGGCGCTCCGCTGGACAGTCCGGGACCGGACCCGAATTCCCGCTGAACAAATGCCGGAGTATGTCGGCGCGCTTAGCACGGTTTGCGCACAGGTCCAAACGGGCTCGGGCGGGTTTCAGACCATCACCATCCCGCCATTCACGTGCAGCGTCGCCCCGGTCACCCAGCCTGCTTCGTCAGAGGCGAGATACACGACGGCGGCGGCAATATCGTCCGGCTGACCGAGTCGGCCGAGCGGAATCGCCTGCACCGCCCGGGTCTTGTTCTGTTCCGAAAGCCGGTCCGTCATCGGCGTGACGACGAACCCGGGAGCCACGACGTTTATGGTGATCCCGCGCGAGGCGACTTCCTGCGCCAATGCCTTGCTCATGCCGATCAGGCCAGCCTTGGCGGCGGCGTAGTTGGCCTGGCCGGAATTGCCGGCCACGCCGACCACCGAGGAAATGTTGATCACCCGGCCGGCGCGTCGCCGGAGCATGCCGCGCAACGCGGCACGGGTCAGGCGGAAGGGCGCGGCGAGATCGACCTCCAGCACAGCATTCCAGTCCTCGTCCGCCATGCGCAGCGCGAGCATATCGCGCGTGAGCCCGGCATTGTTGACCAGGATCGCAAGCGGGCCGGCGGTCTCTTCGGCCGCAGCGAGCAGCGACTCGGGGGTGGAGGGATCGGCGAGATCGGCGGGTTGGACGTAAGCACGCTCCCCAAGCTCGGTGGCGAGCTTCTCGAGCGCTTCCCGTCGGGTCCCGGAAAGCACTACCGCGGCGCCCTGGCGGTGCAGCGCACGGGCAATGGCGGCGCCGATGCCGCCCGAGGCACCGGTGACCAGTGCTGCCTTGCCATCGAGCCGGAACATCAGAGCAGCTTCAGCACGGTTTCGACCTCGGCCGGCGTGGCCGCCGAAAGCGCCCGCGCATCGGGCGCGATGCGACGGATCAGCCCGCTCAACACCTTCCCGGCACCCAGTTCGATGAAGCTGTCGACGCCCAGCGCGGTCATGGCCTGGACACTCTCGCGCCAACGCACCGTGGCGGTGACCTGGCGGACCAGCAGATCGCTTATTTCGTCGGGCTCGGTAGCCTTTGCCGCAGTGACGTTGGCCACCAGCGGTACCATGGGCGGCTGCGGCCTGGTTTCCTCCAGGGCAGCGGCCATTATTTCAGCGGCAGGTGCCATCAGCGCGCAATGGAACGGCGCCGAGACGGGCAGCAGCATCGCACGGCGGACGCCGCGGGCTCGGGCAATTTCCACCGCACGCTCGACAGCGCCGCGGTGCCCGGAAACGACGATCTGGCCGCCGCCATTGTCATTGGCCGGCTCGATCACCTCCCGTTCATCAGTGTCGGGGACGGGGGCCGCCTCCTGGCAGATCGCCTGTGCGTCGTCCAGCTCGATGCCGAGCAGGGCCGCCATGGCGCCATCGCCAGCCGGC
Source organism: uncultured Pseudomonadota bacterium (assembly GCA_963810715.1). Taxonomy (GTDB): domain Bacteria; phylum Pseudomonadota; class Alphaproteobacteria; order Acetobacterales; family Acetobacteraceae; genus DATDIC01. Next base: position 314,974 of record CAWEOZ010000020.1, read on the forward strand.
ACAGCCTGCTGCATCGCCTCGCCGCGGCGGCGGAGAAGGCGTGCGGCGTCGGCGACCGCGAAGCTGCCGGCGGCGGCGAGCGCGCTGTATTCCCCCAGCGAATGGCCGGCCACGACGGCAACCTTCTGACGGAGCGTAAACCCACCTTCCTTTTCCATCACCCGCAGCACGCCGAGCGACATGGCCATCAGCGCCGGCTGGGCATTCTCGGTCAGGGTGAGCGTTTCGAGCGGGCCTTCGAACATCAGGCGGGAGAGATTCTCCTTCAGCGTTTCGTTCACCTCCTCGAACAGTTCACGGGCAACCGAGAAGGCAGCGGCGAGATCCCGGCCCATCCCGACCGACTGGCTGCCCTGGCCCGGGAAGACGAAGGCGTGGACTGGCATGGAGGACGAACCCCTAAGTAAGCGGGACGGCGAGGTAAAGGCGGGGTACGGATGTGTCAATCAGGCACATCGGCCGCCATCAGCCAAGGGATCAGCTTCCTGCCCGGCACTTTCAATCAAGCGTTGCATGCAATGCTGGCATCGGGTACAGCCTAGAAATGCAACGGACCGAATCTTCTCGAGCCACGCTGACCATCCGCAATCTCGACCGTGCGGTGAAAGAGCGTCTTCGTGTCCGGGCGGCACAACACGGGCACTCCATGGAGGCTGAAGCCCGTCAAATTCTTCAGACGGCGCTCGCCAAGGATCCAGCGCATTCCCCCGGCAGCCTCTATGACCGCATTCATGCCCGCTTTGCCGATCTCGGCGGTCTCGAGCTGGAACTGCCACCACGCGAAAACTGTCGTGAGCCGCCCACCTTCGACTGATGTTTGTACTCGATACCAATATTCTTTCCGCGATGATGGGCCTCCAGCCGGTTCCCCAGGTGAGGGCTTGGATGAACCGGCAGCCGGAAGATCTTCTATTCACGACGTCCATTTCTCATGCCGAAATCTTTTCGGGGCTCGCCATCATGGCCAACGGCCACCGCCGGCGCGGTCTTGAAGCGGCGGCGACGTCAATCTTCACGGACGAGTTCGACGGTCGCGTGCTGCCTTTCGATATGGAGGCGGCTAGCGCCTACGCGGGCATTTTTGCCGTGCGCCGGCGTGCCGGCCGGCCGGCAGCAACGTTCCACCTGATGATTGCCGCGATCGCGCGCTCCCGTGGCGCCAGCGTGGTGACGCGCGACACCGATGGCTTCGCGGATTGCGGTGTCACCTTGATCGACCCCTGGACGGCATCGTGAGCTGTCTCACAAAAGGATCGCCTGGAACAAAATCAGCCTGACTGGAATCGCGGAGCGATATTGGGTTAATGAAAATTGCTCGCGAAACATGAGCTGCTAGACCTCACGCCCTGTGGTCGAGCCCGATATCCAGCACCGGAACGCTATGCGTGAGCCAGCCGATCGAGATCAGGTCCACCCCCGCGGCCGCAACCGCCGGCGCGGTGGCCGGTGTGATGCGGCCCGACGCCTCGGTGATCGCGCGCCCTCCGACCATCGCCACGGCCTCGCGCAGCATGTCTGGCCCCATGTTATCCAACAGCACCGCGTCCACGCCGAACGCCAGCGCCTCGTCGAGCTGAGCCAGCGTGTCCACCTCCAGCTCGATCTTCACCAGATGTCCGACGCCGGCACGGGCGCGTTCCAGCGCCGCGCGTATGCCCCCGGCGATGGCGACATGGTTGTCCTTGATCAGCACCGCGTCATCCAGCCCGAACCGATGGTTCGACCCGCCCCCCGCCCGCAGCGCGTATTTCTCCACCGCGCGCAGCCCCGGCATGGTCTTGCGCGTGCACACGATCTGCGCCTTGTGTCCGCGCACCGCATCCACGACCGAAGCAGTTGCGGTCGCAACCCCGCTCAGGTGGCAAAGGAAATTGAGCGCGGTACGCTCCGCCGTCAGCATGCCCCGCGCCGGCCCGCTGATCGTCGCGATCACATCCCCGGATGCGACCCGCGAACCGTCTGGACGCGCAATGGAAATATCCAGTCCCGGCTCAATCAGCCGGAACGCCAGCAACGCCAGGTCCAGCCCGGCCACCACGCCCGGCTGACGTGCGACCAGCGCGGTGGACGCGCGCGCATCCGCGGGGACGATCGCGCTGGTGGTGATATCGCCGGCCCGTCCGAGGTCTTCCAGCAGGGCCGCCCGCACCAGCGGCTCGATCATCACCAGCGGCAGCGGAGCCAGCGTGGTCACAGCGCCAGCATCCGCTCGACAGCGCGGCGGGCGGGCGCAGCGACCGCCGGGTCGATGGTGACCTCGTGGCGCATCTCTTCCAGCGCGGTGCGGATGTTCGCCAGCGTGATCCGCTTCATGTGCGGGCACAGGTTGCAGGGACGCACGAACTCCACATCGGGGTGCTGCACGGTGAGATTGTCGCTCATGGAGCATTCGGTCAGCAGCACCACCCGGGCCGGCGTGCGCTGATCCACATAGTCCGACATCGCGGCCGTGGAGCCGGAGAAATCCGCCTCGGCCACCACCTCGGGCGGGCATTCGGGATGCGCCAGCACCACCACCCCTGGATGGCCTTCGCGCAACTGCCTTATATCCGCTGCGGTGAAGCGTTCATGCACCTCGCAATGGCCGCGCCAGGCGATGATCTCCACATTGGTTTCAGCCGCCACGTTCTGCGCCAGATATTCGTCGGGCAGCATCAGCACACGCGGCACGCCGAGCAATTCCACCACCTTCCGCGCATTGCCGGAGGTGCAGCAGATATCGGACTCCGCCTTCACCGCGGCGGATGTGTTCACGTAGGTCACCACCGGCGCGCCGGGATAGCGTTCGCGCATCAGCCGCACGTCGGCCGGCGTGATGGAGGCGGCCAGCGAGCAGCCGGCCCGCAGGTCGGGGATCAGCACGGTCTTGCCTGGGTTCATCAGCTTCGCCGTCTCGGCCATGAAATGCACCCCGGCGAGCACGATCACGTCGGCCTCCGTGCGCATGGCCTGCCGCGCCAGTGCCAGGCTGTCGCCGACAAGATCGGCCACGCAATGGAAAATCTCCGGTGTCTGATAGTTGTGGGCCAGGATGACGGCGTTGCGCCGGCGCTTCAGCGCGAGGATAGCGTCGATATCCTCGGCGAAGACCGGCCATTCGATCGGCGGTATGACCCGACGGACCTTGTCGTAGAGCGGAGCGGTGCGGTCCAGGGCGTCGGCGAGCATATTATACTCCTTCCGAGTATATCTCGCCTTATACTGGCGCTGAGCATAACCGTTGTCAAGCGCGGGTTAGAGGCAATTTGGTGCCGACTACAGCGCGTTCAGCCAGCACGTCTCGGCGGAACCGGAACAGCTTCGCCGGACGGCCGCCGGAATTGGCGCTGGAACCGGTCTCTTCCACCAGCTCCTGCTGCTCGATCAGGCGGCGGAAATTCTGCTTATGCACCCGGCGCCCGGCGATGGCCTCCACGCAGCGTTGCAATTGCAACAGACTGAAATTGTCCTGCATGAGTTCGAATACGACGGGTCGATATTTGATCTTTGCCCGCAGGCGAGCGACGCCTGTGGCCAGGATCCGACGATGATCGGTCATCATCGGCTGGCCCGGTACCCGGTCAGCATCACCCGGCGCTTCCGGTACCAGTCCGGCCTCGTAGAGCAACTCGTAGCGTTGCAGGATCAATTCCTCGTTCCACGGATGATGATCGAGGCCGAAGGTGATGGCCGCGCGCTGCCGGCGAACCTCGCGTGCGGATCCGGACGCGGCGGCCGCCCAGGCCGCCAGGCGGGCGGCGAGAGTCTCGTGCACCGGCGGCGGCCCGGCGCGCCAGTCCTCCCATGGAAACATGTCGTACCAGCTTTGCCAGCGCGGATGACTGGCAGCCTGGGCTGGGCGCTCGCGCGTCAGGCCGAGATAGCTGATCGAGATCACACGCTGCCCGGTGAGGCCGGGCCGGTCACGGTCGGCGAACGTGTAGAGCTGCTCGACATAGCCGAGCGGGTGGTGGGTCTGCCGCTCCACCCAGGCGCGCAGCCCCGCCTGCAATGATCCGTGCCCGAGTTCCAGTGGACCGGAGGGTAGCGCCCTCGCGTCCTCGACCGTGAGCACACGCGGGTCGCCGTCGGTGACGGCGACCAGCACCGCGATCAGGTTCACGGATGTCGTGTCGGCGGTGTCGACGCTATTATCCATTGGCTGCAACGAATGCTGGCCTTACGCTGCCATCCGGGAAAGCGGTCCGCAAACATCCGCGAGGCAAGCAAGGGGGACGGGGATGAAGGATCGGTTGTGGCTGCCGCCGCGCGTGCGGCCGGCAATGTCTCGCAGGCAGGCGCTGGCTTTGGGATTGGGTGGCACGGCGGCCTGGGCTGCAGGACCGCGCAGGGCGGCAGGGCAGGGGGCGCCGCAGCCGCCGGGCAAGCCCACCGGCCAGGTCATCGTCGGCCTGTCGCAGGAACCGACCGTGTTCAATCCGCTGATGGCGCATATCGAGGTGGACCAGGGGGTACATTTCAATGTGTTCAGCCCGCTCTGGGGCGTGGACGACAAGGGCAATTTCTTCCCGCAACTCGCGGCCGAGGTGCCCAGCGTGGAGAATGACGGCATCTCGGAAGACGGCCTGGACTGGCGGATCAAGCTTCGCCCGGACGTGAAATGGCACGACGGTGAGCCGTTCACGGCTGACGATGTGAAGTTCACGCTGGACCTGATCAACAACAGCAATTTTCGTGCCTGGAGCCGCAACGGGCACGAGTTGGTCGGCGACATCAAGGTGGTCAGCCCGACCGAGATCACCTGGCGGATGCAGAAGATATTCGCGCCCTACAATTCGATCCTGTCGTGGACCTTCATGGTGCCGGCGCACATCCTTGGGAAAGCCGCCGATCCGAACACCGCGCCGTTCAACAATGCGCCGGTTGGTACCGGTCCGTTCCGCTGGAGCGAGCGCATGCCGGGCGATCACATCACTCTGGTTGCCAATGAGCATTTCTTCGGCACCGGTCCCTATCTTGAACGACTGGTGTTCCGCTACATCCCTGATCTGACCGTGATGTTCACGCAATTCCAGACCGGTGCGATCGATTACCTGGCATCCAAGGGATCACCGCCGACCATTACGAGCAGGCGACCAAGATTCCCGGCCGCAAGGTGTTCGCCGGGCCGGCCGGCAGCGTCGAGAGCATCACGATGAATCTGGGGCACCCGGTATTGCAGGAACAGGCGGTACGGCAGGCGCTGTATTACGGCATGGACAAGAAATCCATCATCGACACCATCGACTACGGACTGCCGACCGAGACCGAAAGCTTCTTGCCCCGCCAGTCATGGGCGTTCAACCCGGATCTGCCGAAGCACGAGTATGATCCGGCCAAGGCGAAGCAGATCCTGGACGCCGCCGGGTGGAAGCCGGGTGCCGGTGGCATCCGCGAAAAGGACGGACTGCGGCTTGCGTTCTCCAACTCCACCACCGCCGGCAATCACGTACGCGAACAGGCACAGGAACTCCTGCAGCAGAACTGGCGCGACATCGGCGTGGATATGCAGATCAAGAACATGCCGGCGGCGGTGATCTGGGGCGAGTATTACGGCCTTTCCAAATACAATTCGGTCATGGTGAGCTGGAACGAGATGACCGGTCCAGATCCGGATGTAACCATCTACTACAGCAGCAAGGCAATCCCGGTGAAAGGTGGGTCCGGCCAGAACACGATGCAGTACGTCAGCGCGAAAGTCGATGAATTGCTGACCCAGGGGGCGACCACGATCGACCGAGGGAAGCGGGCGGCGATCTATCGCGAACTGCAATCGGTCGTACGGAATGACTTGCCGGCACTGCCGATCTTCCAGGGCGCCCGTATCGAGGGTACAAACGCGAAGCTGATCGGCTACACGCCCAGCGTTTATGTGTGGTCCAACTGCTGGAATATCGGTCAGTGGTACTGGGCCTGAGGGCCATTGGCTATGGCTCAGGCACGCTCTAGGCTGCGATGAGGGGACCGCCGCCGGCGGCGCGGCAAGCAAGGGGAACGCAATGAGAGACCAATCGTGGCTGTCGCGGGGCCTGCTCCGCCGTCAGGCGCTGGCGCTGGGATTGGGCGGCACGGCCGCCTGGGCCGCCGGGATACCGACGGCAGCAGGGCAGGGCACGCCGCAGCCGCCGGGCAAGCCGACCGGCCAGGTCATCGTCGGCCTGTCGCAGGAACCCACCGTGTTCAATCCGCTGATGCCGCATATCGAAGTGGACCAGGGCGTCCACTTCAACCTGTTCAGCCCGCTATGGGGCGTGGACGAGAAGGGCAATTTCTTTCCGCAGCTCGCCGCTGAAATACCCACCGTGGAGAATGGCGGCCTCTCCGAAGACGGCCTGGACTGGCGGATCAAGCTTCGCCCGGATGTGAAATGGCACGATGGCGAGCCGTTCTCAGCCGATGACGTGAAGTTCACGCTCGACCTGATCAACAACAAGAGTTTCCGCGCCTCCGGCCGCGCCGGGCACGAGCTGGTCAGCGATATCAAAGTGGTCAGCCCGACCGAGATCACGTGGCATATGCAGAAGGCGTTTGCGCCCTATCCGTCGATTCTGTCCTGGACCTTCATCGTTCCGGTGCACATCCTTGGGAAAGCCGCCGATCCGAACACCGCGCCGTTCAACAATGCGCCGGTCGGCACCGGTCCGTTCCGCTGGAGTGAGCGCATGCCCGGCGACCATGTCACGCTGGTTGCCAACGAACATTTCTTCGGCACCGGCCCATACCTGGAACGCGTGGTGTTCCGCTACATCCCCGACCTGACGGTGCTGTTCACGCAGTTCCAGACCGGCGCGATCGATTACACCGGCATCCAGGGTATCACCGCCGATCACTACAGCGAGGCGATCAAGATTCCCGGCCGCAAAGTAGTCCCGGGGCCAGCGGCATTCGTGGAAAGTATCACCATGAACCAGGGCAAGCCGGTGTTCCAGGACCCGGCGGTCCGGCAGGCGCTCTATTACGGGATGGACAAGAAATCGATCATCGGCGCTATCTATTACGGCCTTCCGACCGAGACCGAGACCTATCTGCCGCGCGAAGTCCTGGGCGTTCAACCCGGATCTGCCGAAGCACGAGTATGATCCGGCGAAGGCGAAGCAGATCCTGGATGCCGCCGGTTGGAAGCCGGGCGCGGGCGGCATCCGCGAGAAGAACGGGCTGCGGCTCGCGTTCTCCAACTCCACCACTGCGGGCAACCATGTGCGCGAACAGGCACAGGAACTCCTGCAACAGAACTGGCGTGACATCGGCGTGGACATGCAGATCAAGAACATGCCGGCGGCGGTGATCTGGGGCGACTACTACAATACTGTCCCAGTATGATTCCGTGATGGTGGGGCAGGACCAGATGACCGGCCCCGATCCGGATGTAACCACTTACTACAGCAGCAAGGCCATACCGGCAAAAGGCGGGGCCGGCCAGAACACCATGCAATACGCGAACCCGAAAGTGGACGAACTGCTGGCACAGGGGGCCTCGACGCTGGATCAGAAGAAGCGCGCGGCAATTTATCGACAGATGGAAGCGATCATCCGCAACGATCTGCCGATGCTGCCGATCTTCCAGTATGCGCGGATCGAAGGTACCAAGGACAAGCTGATCGGCTATACGCCGAGCGTATACGTGTCATCGAACTGCTGGAACATCGGCCAGTGGTACTGGGCCTCCTGAGCGTTGGGCGGCATCGTTCGGCCGCCCGAACCCTGCCCGGAGACAGAAGCTGACCGCCTACCTGCTTCGTCGCCTGGGGCAGAACATCCTGCTGCTGGTGATCGTGTCGATGATCGGGTTTGCGATCATCCATATGGCCCCCGGCGGCCCGCTGGCCCAATTCTCGCTCACGCCCGGCATGACGCAGGCCGATCTGGCGCGGATCGCGCACCAGATGGGATTGGATCGGCCGCTGCCCGCGCAGTACCTGGGAATGGGTACGGCGGCTAGCCGTCGGCGACTGGGGCCGCTCCTACCGCGATAACCAGCCGGTGCTGGCGATCATCGGCGGACATGTGCCCGCCACCCTGGAATTGATGATCACCTCCACGCTGATCGCGGTGCTGCTCGGCACCTGGGTGGGCGTGCTGGGCGCGCTGCGCCGCTATTCGCTGTTCGACTACCTGGCGACGATCGGCGCGATGGTGGCGCTGTCGATCCCCACCTTCTGGTTCGGCCTGGTGGTGATCTACGCGTTCTCCGTGAAGCTTGCCTGGCTGCCGGCCGGTGGCATGTACACGATCGGTGATGGTTCATTCTGGGACTATATCCACCATCTGATCGCTCCGGCGATGGTGCTTGCGTTGGTAACTGTCGCGATCTGGAGCCGCTATATGCGCTCCTCCATGCTGGAAGTCACCGGACAGGATTTCGTTCGCACCGCGGTGGCGAAAGGATTGCCGCGACGAGTGGTGGTAATGCGGCACGCTCTGCGCAACGCGCTGCTGCCGATGATCACGCTCGCCGGCCTGCAGCTTCCCACCCTGCTGGGCGGGGCATTGGTGACCGAAACCATCTTCACATGGCCGGGGATGGGACGGCTCTATCTCAACTCGATCGGCTATCGCGACTACCCGGTCATCATGGGGCTGCTGATGTTCACCGCATTGCTGGTGCTGGCGGGGAATCTGCTCGCCGACCTGTTGTATGCCGCCGCTGATCCACGCATCCGCTTGAATTGAAATGGACTGCCCCGCCACTCCCGCCAGCGGAAAACCCGCCAACCCCAACGTGAACGAGAGCGTGATCGCTTGAGGCTGACGGTCCGAAAGCGTGAATCACGCTCTCAAACGAAGAAACTAGAACGTGATCGCTTCATCTTGAAGCGATCATGTTCTAAGCCGCCGCGGTCTCCACCGCTTCGTATGGCAGCCGCCGGACCTTATCCATGTTCATCGCCCTCGATCCGCAGCAGCCGTGTGGACCCGTCCCGTCGCGGAGAGTGCAGCACCCCTGGCTCATACAGATACGCCATCCCCGGCGTCAGCGTGTAGTCGCGCACCCAGCGCGCCTTGCCCGGCGTGGTGCCGGTCGGGCGCTCAAGGCACTCCCAGTCGGTCATGATCGTTTCACCCGATGCCTGGCCGTAAATCGCCCAGGATGGGCCATGATCGTGCGGCTTCGAGTTCTTCGCGCCGTGATAGCTGTGCGCCAGGATGGTGAACCCAAGCTGCCGGATCCTCGTACAGCACTTTCCGCTCCGGACCGTCCGGATCGATATTCGCCTCCACGAACGCCTTGTCCTTCAGCGCGTCCTGCACCAGCGCGCAAACCTTCCTGCGACCCTCCGGCCCTGGATTCTCGCTTAGCGCCTGCCGGCATTGGCCGGCGAATTCGTCCAGCGTGATGGCCATCGAACCTGCCTCCTTCTCTGGTTACCTGCGATACGGATAACAGCGCGCGCGGTCCAGCGCGAGACCGAGATGATCCGCCAGGGCGCGGATCGCCTCACCGTGACGCGGATAGGGATCCGCATTCGCCGGACCGACGATGATCGGGGTGAAGGAACGGTCCGGCTTGCCGCCGGGCGGCAGCATGGCGGTGACCAGTGCCTTGCCGTCCATGTCCCGCAGCGTCAGGAACAGCGGCATCTCGCGCCGGATGTGCCCCTCCAGCCCGATGGCCTGCTCGAAGAACACGGTGGAGGCGGGCTTGAAGCTGGCCTCCGCCTTGTCGTGCTCGCGGCGGAAATATTTCTCCACGGCATGGCCCATTTCCTCGGATTCCGCGACCGCCTCCCCCTCCGTCACGATGCGGAACCATGTCAGGTCGCCTGGCGCGTCGCAGACATACTCCATGCGCTTCCTCCTGGCGTTGCGTGCCGCCTTGGAATGCCGTCGGTGCCGAGCTTAGGATGCCGGCAGGCGACAATCAAACGCAGCGGGCGACGGGGAGGAAACGTGGCGGACAGTGACGCAGACGAATTTGATTACGTCATCGTCGGCAGTGGCGCGGCCGGTTCGGTGCTGGCGCATCGGCTGACGGAAGATCCCGGCGTCACCGTTTGCGTGCTGGAAGCCGGGCCGCCTGACCGGCATCCGTACATTCACGTGCCGGGCGGCTTCATCAAGATGCTGTTCAATCCGGCTTACACCTGGCAATTCAAGACCGAGCCGGGCGAAGGCACCGCGGGCCGGGCCATTCCTACCACCCAGGGGCGCACTGTCGGCGGCTCCAGCTCAATCAACGGCATGGTGTACAATCGCGGGCAGCGCGCCGATTTCGACAGTTGGGCGCAACGCGGCAATCGCGGCTGGTCCTATGTCGATGTGCTGCCCTATTTCCGACGCACCGAGCGCCGGCTGGGCGTCTGCGATACGCGCTATCACGGCATCGAGGGACGCCTGCCGGTGACCGATATCGACTGGATCCATCCGATCACCGAGGCATTCATCGACGGCGCCGTGGGCATGGGGATCCCGCGCCGCGAGGACTACAACGCCGAGCGCCAGGAGGGCGTCGGCTATTTCCAGCGCGCCATCTTTCGTGGCTGGCGGCACTCCGCCGCGCGCGTGTTCTTGCATCCGGCCCGCTCGCGCGGCGTGGAGCTGCGCACCGATGCACGTGCTGCCGCGATCCTGTTCGACGGGCGGCGCGCAGTCGGGCGTGCGCTATGTGCATGAGCGTCATCGCAGCGAGACCCGCCAGGTGCGGGCGCGGCGGGAAGTCATCGTATCGGCCGGAACCGCCAATACGGCGAAGCTGCTGCAGATATCGGGTATCGGGCCGGCCAGTTTGCTTGGCTCGATCGGCGTGCCGGTGGTGCACGAACTGCCGGGCGTCGGCGAGAATTTCCGTGATCATTACGCCGTGCGGCTGGTCGCCCGGGTGAAGGGCATCCGCACCATGAACGAGATGTCGCACGGCCTCGCTCTGGCCGGGCAGATCGCGCGATGGGCCACGGGGCGGCCCAGCATTCTCGCGCTCAGCCCTTCATTGGTGCACTGGTTCTGGAAATCCGATGAGAAGCCTCGACTTCGCCGACATCCAGGGCGTGTTCAGTCCGGCAAGTTACAAGGCGGGCTTTGTCGGGCTGCTGGACGACTATCCTGGGATGACGGTCGGTGCATGGCAGCACAGGCCAGAGAGCACGGGATATGTGCGCGCCCGCTCCGCCGACCCGTTCGAGGATCCGGTGATCCAGCCGAACTACCTGGCGCATGCGCATGATCGCGCTGTGCTGCTGGCCGGCATGAAGCTGGCGCGGCGGCTGCTGCGCGCGCCGGAGCTGGCGGCATATTTCGATCATGAGTCGCTGCCGGGCGACAGCGTGCAAACTGACGACGAGCTGCTGGATTTCGCCCGCCGGTACGGGTCCACGGCGTACCATCTGATCGGCACGGCGCGCATGGGGCCGGACAGCGACCCGAGCGCGGTCGTCGATGATCAGTTACGGGTCCGCGGGGTGGATCGGCTGCGCGTGGTGGATGCGTCCATCATGCCGGTGATGCCGTCGGCGAACACCTACGCCTCGACCATGATGATCGCGGAGAAGGCGTCGGACATGATTCGCGGGCGGCCGGCAATGGCGCCGGTAGAAGGGGTGGCAGCTTAGATCGGAGCTTGTGAGTCGGGAGAGGCGAGGCGGGATTATTCGGCGGAACTCGTTCCCGCCAGCTTTCTTCGGATGACGCCCCGGACGATTGGGGGTGGACGACCCAGCCATGTCCTCAACCGTTGCGGCGCTCGCCTTGTCGGCACCGAGTTCGCGTGCAGCGATCGACTTGCCGAGCGGCCCGGCATAGCCGGTGCCCTCCACGTAAAGCGAATGGCCCGGCGCAAGATCGGCAGCCCTTGCTTCCGCGGCCGAGGGGGGCAGGTAGATCTGCGTTCCGTCGGCCAGCATGACCCCGTTCAGTCGGCCGCGCGGATCATAAAGCCGCAGCTTGATGGGTCCTTCCGCCTGCATCGATGCGGCGTCTGCCTGGCCCGGCGGCATCCTCTCGACCTTCTGTCCCGTCTTGTCGTTGGTGACCGACGTCGGCGTCGACCATGTCGCCATCTTTGGGCTTGCGCGCCTTGCACCGTGACCGTGTCGCCCGGCCGCACGGCGAACACCAGCGCGGCGGAAAGATGCGGCGGCAAATGGACCTGCTGCCCGTTGTCCAGGATCAATCCATCGACATCCCCGCGCGGCGTGATGCTGTAGGCCGTCACTTGCCCCTGCACGCTGCTGGTTTCGCGAGGATGCGGTGCACGATGCGTCCCGGCGACGGAGCGGCGGCAACGCCGACCAGCAGGGCTGCGACGGCCAGACCGGAACGGGCATTCAAGTGCATGGGCGCCTCCTGAGCGTGCAAACGAGGGCGACTTCCAAGGCGCGAAAGCCTCTGGCATCAGGATGACGGGAAAGCGGTTACCGGCGTATGACCGGTGCCGGACAAACCGGTTGGAAATACGGCTTGCTCCCAATCTCGCTGCCCTGTTTCATTTCGCCGCCGAAGCTGGAAGCTGGTCCGCGGGTGCGGGCGGCGACCCAGCTTGTGCCGCCGGGTTTGCCGCCCGCCGGGTGACGGCGGCCAGCACCTCGGTGCCATAGCGCCGCAGCCGGGAGCTGCCGACACCTTTGATCTGGCCGAGCTCCTCCAGTGATCGCGGTTGCACGGCGGCGATCTCCCGCAACACGCTGTCGTGGAAGATCAGGTAAGGCGGCACGTGTTGCGCCCTGGCTTGGGCTGTCCGCCAGGTGCGCAGCGACTCGAACAGGCCCGATGGCGCTGCTGCGGCGGGCGGCATCGTCGGGGCTGGTCGGCGCGGACGCCGCGGCGCATCCGGATCGCCGCGGACCATGACAGCGGTTTCGCCACGCAGGATCGGGCGGGCTTTGTCCTCCACCAGGAACAGTCCGCCATGCCCGGCCGTATCCACGTCGAGCGCGCCGGCAGCGATCAGTTGGCGGACCAGCCCGCGCCAGAACTCGATGGACCGCGCCGCGCCGACGCCGAACGTGGGCAGGCTGTCGTGGCGGTGACGGCGCACCGCTTCGGTGGCTTCGCCGCGCAGCACCGCGATGACGTGCAAGGCACCGAATATCTGCCCGGTGCGGTATACCGCCGACAGCAGTTTCTGTGCCTCGGTGCTGCAATCCATGGTGCGATGGCGGTGCCACGCAATTGTCGCAATGCCCGCACGGATGCGAAAACTCCTCGCCGAAACAGGCCAGCAGCGCGCGGGTGCGGCAGCCGACCGTCTCGGTCTGCGCGATCATCAATTCCAGCCGCGACCGCATGACCCGTTTCTGCGTCTCGGGCGCAGCCGACTGCGCCAGCCAGTGGCGGGCGCGGGCGATGTCCTCTCCGCCATACAGCAGCAGGGTTTCCGCCGGCTCGCCGTCCCGTCCCGCCCGGCCGATTTGCTGGTACCATGCCTCCGGGCTGTCGGGCATATCGAGATGCGCGACAAAGCGCACGTCCGGCCGATCGATCCCCATGCCAAAGGCGATGGTTGCAACCACAATCAGCGGCTCGCCGGAACGGAAGCGGGCGAGGGCGGCACGCTTGTGCTCGGGATCGAGGCCGGCATGGAACGCCACCGCGGGCCAGCCTTTCGCGCGAAGGCGCTCAGCGACGCGTTCCGTTTTGTTGCGAGACCCGCAATAGACGATGCCGCAGCCGTCCGGGTGGCGGCCTAGCAGGTCGAGAAGCTGGCCGGTCTCACCGATCTTCGGTTCGGCGGCGAGGTGCAGGTTCGGGCGATGGAAGCTGGCCACGAACAGGGCTGCGTTTTCCATGCCGAGCGCGCCCAGGATGTCGGTCGCGCGTGCGCGGATCGGCAGTCGCGGTCAGCGCCAGCCGCGGCACGCCGGGGAAGCGCTCCGGCAGGCAGGCCAGGCGCGCGATATTCGGGACGGAACTCGTGCCCCCACTGCGAGACGCAGTGCGCTTCATCGATAGCGACCACCGACAGCCCGATGCGCGCCAACCGGTCCATCGTGCCGTTCCCCAATAGCCGTTCCGGGGACACGTAGAGCAGGTCGAGCTCGCCTTCGATCAGGTCACGCGAGACACCGCGCGCCTCCGCCGGGTCGAGTTCCGAATGCAGCGCCGCCGCCGCGACGCCGAGCTGGCGCAGGGCCGCCACCTGGTCATCCATCAGCGCGATCAGCGGCGAGACCACGATGGCCGTGCCGGGACGGCAAAGTGCCGGAAGCTGATAGCAGATGCTCTTGCCGCCACCGGTGGGCATCAGCACCAAGGCGTCGCCGCCGGCCAGCACATGGTCCACGACCGGCTGTTGCAGGCCACGGAACTCCTGGAAACCGAAGACCCGGCGCAGGACCTCGACCGCGTCGGCACGCGCGGCGATATGGTTCATCCCGTCAGCGGGCCCCGTCAGCGAGCGTGGAAGCTGACCTGCACCCGGCGGCTTTCCTGGGTCGAGAGGGCGGGTTGCACGGAACCCTCCCCCACCTGGCTCATGCGTGACGGGTCGATGCCATCGGTAGCGAGCTGGTCTACCACCACCTGGGCGCGCAATTCCGAGATCAGGATATTGGCTTTGCGGCTGCCAGTGGGATCGGCAAAGCCGGTGACCTGGATCGTCATGTTCGGATGCGTCTTCGCCCAGACCACAGCATGGGAGATTACGCCGTTGGCCGAATCATCCAGCGCGGCCGACCATTCCTGAAAAAACACCACGTAGCTCGGCGGAGCCTGCGCTGCCGCGCAGCCGGCCGACAGACCGAGCAGCAGCAAGGCGAAGACAGAGCGCATGCCCAAATCCCTCTCGACGACGCAACGCTGCCTGTCTGCCCAGCGCGCCGGTCCACGTCAACGGGACAGTACCGAGAACGCGCACTTAGCTGTCCCAGACCACGCGGCGGTAGCCGAGCTGCGGCGCCATGCTGTCGACCCAGGCCCGCGCACCCTCCGGCGTATCGGCGATATGCGCGTCGGGCCATTCCTGGCCGGGATCGGCCTTTTCCGGGTTCATTTCTCCGGCGAAGACAGCTCGGAACAGGCCGCTGTCCATCCGCTCCAGCCGGGCATGCAGGTCGCCTTTAATCCCAGGTGCGGTCGGCTTCAGCATGGCGGGTCCTTTCTGGTTCGTGCCGTTCCTAACGCCGGGACACTTCGGCGGTGCCGCAACCGGCCGGCCACTCGCGCCGTTGCAGTCGGGGATGAACGGAGGCGGATGTATGGACGAAGCAAAGACTCCAGGCGGTGTGGACGACGGACCTGTCGAGCAGCAGGTACGCGAGGCCGACGGCCTGCCGGGGAAACGCGCGGCACTTCCGGCGGGAACGTTGCCAGGATTGCCGTCCGATCCGCAGGCCGATGAGAACCGCGATCCGCCGCCGACAACAGCCAGCGGTGCTGATCCATACCGGCGGACGGTGGATCTCGCACAAGACAGCGTGACGCCGTCCGGCAACCGGCAACGCAGGACGGCGGAACCTATTGAGCCTTCAGCGTTGGCCGGCGGTGCCGCGGCTTTCAGGGCGCAGCGAGCCGGCCGCAAAGCGGGAGTGTGAATCGATGAGCACCGCAACGACGACCACGGACCACAAATTCATCCGCCACTGGGTGGAACAACGCGGCGGACGGCCGACCAAGGTAACGGGCGTGCCGGAGAAAGGCGGCGAAGGTATCCTGCGTATCGACCTCGCCGAGCCGGACGAGAAGCTGGCAGAAATCTCCTGGGACGAGTTCTTTCGCACGTTCGAGGACCGCAAGCTGGCGTTCCTGCATCAGGACAAGCAGGGCGAGAAAGCGAGCCAATTCTTCAAGTTCGTCCGGCGGGAGGCATAGGAGCCCGGGAAGGTAACTCGTGATTTTCCTTCCCCGACACGAGCAAAGCCACAGATGGCCGGAAAAGATCCGGCCACGAGGACCACCGGCCGGCAGGAAGCCGCAACACTGTCACAGCAGCAACAAACAGCATGACATAGCAGGTTCCTCGTGTAACCAGCAGCAGGAAAGGTGTTGCCACGCCTGTAAGGCTGGTCGCCAGCAGCGCACCACATCCAACCGAAGCCGCCAAGGCAAGCGGCGAGAACCCGGCCGACATGCACTGCACCGCGCCGGCACCTAGCACACGGGCGTTTCTGTGCACCATGTACGGCGTTCCGACCGCCTGCGCGCCGAGCCAGACCAGTGCTGCGGTGACGGCGGATTCTGGCCGCAGGGCGGTGACTGCGGAGACCAGCACAGCGCAACTGATAAGGTTTCCCCGCAAAGCATATTGGGGGGCTGCGCGCGCAACCGCCGCCACCCCGGCCGGATAGCCGAGGAACAGCCACGCGGACAGCGCAATCAGCGGCAGCGCGGCTTGAGCGGAGCCGGCCCAGGCCGCGCCCAGCAGCCAGTGCGTAAGCGGTTGCACAGTCACCGCCATCGCCGCGAACACCGGAAATACGACCAGGCCGGCAGTGCGCAGCCAGCGGTCCACGCTGTGCCGCAGCGCCACTGTGTCATTCTGTTTTTCCGCCATCCCCGGCAGCATCAGCCGCCATAGCGCGGTAAAGGCCAGCTCTCGCACCGTGTCCACCAGACGGAATGCGAGATGCACCTCACCAAGGGCGGTCGTTCCGGCGGTGCCGCCGATCAACAGAGCGAACAGCCGATACCGCCCGCTTTGCACAAGCGTGCTCGCGGTCAATGGCGCCCCGAGCCGCAACATGTCCCCCACCACCGCCCAGCGGCATACCAGACCGGGACGCCATCCGCCGCCGAGCAGCAATGTCAGCGCCCCGGCAATCGAAGTGGTGGCCTGTTGGGCAGCCATGCCCCAGGCGCCCGCCCCCGCCATGGCGCAACCGATCCCCACCGCTGTGCCGGCGCCTTGCCCAAGCAAGGCCCGGCATGCGAGCAGCCGATAACCCCGGTGACGCGTGACGCGGCCCTGAACCGCTCCTGCTGCCCCGACCATCGGAAGCGTCGCGGCCAGCAGGAGGGACATGCCGATCAGCCGTGGATCGCCTATCATCCAGGCGAGTGGCCATCCGCTCCCAGCTTGCGCCAGCGCCGCGCCTGCGCCGACCAATGACGATGCCCAGAACGCACTGGAAGCTGCCGTTTCATCCAGCGTGGCACGCTGCACCATCGCGTCGGCGAACAGCGCGTTCACACCGACCCACAGCAGCACGTTCACGGCAACCACGGCCGCGCCCACGCCCAGTTCCGCCGGCCCGATGATGCGCGCGACCACGAACGCCGATGCAAGCGAGAACCCGGCGGAGGCCGTCGCTTCTACAGCCGACCAGAAAACATCGCGGGCGGCCCGGCCGCTCATCTTGCATTAGTCGCTTCTGGCACTGACTCGTCGGAGCGCGGTCAGCCCGCCGATCCCACCGACGATCGGCCCGAGCCGGTGTGAAGGCACGCCATCCAGGTCTGTTCTTCATGGCTCGAAGACCTGATTGACCGCGATAAACGCGGCCAGGACGGAGCGCCGCGCTCCCGCAATAAGGCAGTGACTGCGCCCACCCAGCGGACGCATGGCAAACGGTGGCAGCGCCAGCACGCCGATCAGCGCCGGCAGCCACATCAGACGGCTTTGATACCTGTCGTGTGGACCGGACAGCCCACCGGTAATCAGCGCGTTGCCGAGCAGCGCCAGCAGCATTGCCACGACAAAGCCGGCGACCGGTTGCCGGCGCCGCAACGCTCCCGGCAGCAGCGCCAGGCACACGATCAGGCCGGTGACTCCAACAGCCGCATGCACCGCCGGCATCCAGTCGGGCAAGATCTTGCGCCCTTCCGTCTGCCGCGCCTGTTCATACTCGGCGCGCTCGAACGCCGGGAAATCGCGCTCGATCCAGGGTGTCACGGAGACCGGCCAGGCCTGTAACCCGTCGCCGGTGGAGAACAGGGCAAGTTGCCTTGCGCCATTCTCCAGCACCGCGTCCAGTTCACGTACCGGCTCGGCGCGCACCGCCGCGGCAATGATGGCGTCCGCCTCGATGCTGATCAGCTTGGCGCCCCCGGCCCGGTACAACGGACTGTCCGCCTGCCACAGAAAGTCATCGGCGGTCGGGGGGAACATGCCCACATAGTCGCACAGCCGCCAACCAGCCTGCGGGCAATCGCGCGCCAGCACGCGCAGGCCGGGCCCATCGTACAGCACGCGGGCGAGCACGAAGATATTGCCGAACGGCGCCACGGAGGTCGCCCGGTACCCGGCGACATTCACCGCGATCATAGCCACGGCGGCGAGGATCGGCGCCGCGACCAGCCGGGCAAGGCCACGACGCCCCAGTGGCGCGGATGCGCCCAGTCTCCGTCGCAGCGGTGTCAGCAGCCCGAGCAATCCCAACGCAAGCGGCAGGCTGGACAGGTGCGCGGTCATCGTGAACACGGCCAGGCCGAGCAGCCAAAGCCGCTCCCGCGCGCTCAGCCGATCAGGCACGAAGATGAGCAGCGCCAGGCACAGCACCAGAAGCGAGGTGAACAGGTCCGGCATCAGCTCCGCGGCCACGAACGGCAGCGGCGACGCGAATGCCAGCAGCCCGGCAAGCGGCACGACCGACCAGTCCGGCAGCTCCGGGCGGAGCGTACGCCGCACCAGATGCAGCATATGCGCGGCCAGCAAGGCCTGCACGCACACCACCGGCCAGGTGGTGAGCTCCATGTGCAGCGGCAGCAGGAACAGGCTGTAGAAGATCGGCCGATCCCAGCCGAGATAATGATGGATAGCCTGCGACAGGTATGTGCCGGTGTCGGAGAACACCAGCGGGTACCCGTTCACTATCGCCGGCCAGAGCAGCAACAGGGCGGCGAGCGCGACAGAGCCGGCGACGATCATTCGTATCAGTCCCGGAAATAGCGTGGGTTGCGCACCGGACAGGCTTCGGCGTCCGCGTAACCGGACCGGCCATGCGCGCGTGCATCGACACGGGTCAGCACCAGCCCGACGATGCTGGCCTGCGATTCGTCCAGCAGCTCGATTGCGTTGCGCGCGATCTCGCGCCGGGTACGCTGCCAGCGGGCGCAAAACAGGGTGGCGTCTGCCAGTCGCGCGATCAGGCGCGTGTCGCTGACGGCGAGCGCCGGCGGGGCATCCATCAGCACCAGATCGGTACTCCTGCCGCAATGTCTGCAAGGCGCGGGCCATGGCATCCGACATGAACAGGCCGGCTGCATCGGCCCCAGCCGAGCCTGCCGGGATGTACGCCATGGAGGTTAACGGGTCCTTCCTGATGACATGCTCCAGCGTGGCGGTACCGATCAGGCATTCCGCCAGGCCCGGCTGTCCTTCCGCCCCTAGAAGGCGTGCCAGCGCCGGGCGACGCAGATCGCAATCCAGCAGCAGCACGCGTTCGCCCGACATGGCGGCGACGCGGGCGAGAGAGAGCGCAAGGGTGGTCTTACCTTCGGCCGGTCGAGCAGCCGTGATAGCGACCACGCCGGGCCGGGTGGCCCCGCCGCGCCATAGGCTGGCGCGCAGGCCACGCACCTGCTCGGCGAAACTGCTGAGCGGCTTCAGGGCGGCATAATCCTCCACGCGCAAGCGGCCGATGTGGCGACGCCGCATCTCCGGGATCAGCGCCAGGCAGGGCAGACCCAGCAGCCCGCACCTCCTCGCCGCTGCGCAGGCTGGTGTCGGCCAGTTCCTGCACATAGACCACGAACAGCCCGAACAGCACGCCGAACATCAGCGCCGCCGCGAGCATCGGCCCCATGCGCGGATAGCTCGGTGACGTCCGGCGGCAGAGCCAGCGAGACCTCGCGCGCGTCGACCGTTTCCACCGCCGCGCGCTGGGCGGTCTCCTGAATGCGTGCGAGCACCGCCGCGAGCAGCGTGCGGGATGCATCGGCGTCCCGCTCCAATGCATTGAGCGGAATCTGCGCCTGCTCGTTGCGATCGACACGTGACTGCGACGCCGTCAGATCGGCTTCCAGCGCGGCAACGCGGTCGCGCGCGGCGCGTCACCTCCGCCTCGGTCGCCGCCACCACGCGCGCGGTTTCCGCGGCAGTGTCGTGCTGGCTCTGCTCGATCTCCCGGCGCAACGCAACCACGTCCGGATGATTGGGACCGAGCCGCGCGTTCAGTGATTGAAGCTGGGCAGCCAGCGCGGCGGTCTGCTCGCGCAACTGCACCACGCTCGGCGCCACGCCGGCCAGGGTGGCGGCGCCGGCGTGATTGCGGGCCGCATCCTGGCGGCCCTCGGCGCTGGCGAGATCGGCGCGGGCGCGGGCCAAATCCTCGGTGAGCTGGCTGACCTGCTCGGTATCGAGCCCGGCATGCACGCCGCGCACCAACCCCTGCCTGCGCACGATAGGCGGCGATGCGGTCTTCCGCCGTGCGCACCTGCGTCCGTAGCTCGGGCAGCGCGCCCTTCCAGCCAGGTGCGCGCCTTGTCGACCGCGCTCAGCTTCGCCGCGAGCTGAGACTTGATGTACGTGTCCATCAGGTTGTTCACCACCGCCGCCGCCAGCACCGGATTTTCGGCGGTGAACGACACTTCCAGCACGTGCGAGGCATTCACTGGATGCACGTCGAGCGCCTGCTGGACGTTCAGCAGCACCGCATTTGCCGGCGAGGTCGGCGGCGGGCCGGGCGCGGCGAGCATCCGCAGAAGATTGCGGGTGCAACAGTCCATGCACGGCGGCCAGGACGAGTCCCATCCAGGACGGCGCGCGCAGCGCGGGATTGAACTCCGGGTCGGCGAACAGATCGAGCTGGTGCGCCACCGGCTCGATCACGCGCAGGCCGTCGCAATACTTCGGCCTGGCTCGACATCACCGCTTCGGTGATCGGATCGACCTGCAGGATACTTTGCAGCTCGGGCGGTTTGAAACTGGTTGGGCTCGTAGATCAGCGTGCCCACCGCGGTATAGCGGGGCGTCACGCGCTTGAGCGCGATCAGCGCCAGGGCCGGGATAAGCAGCGCGCAGACAAGCAGCGGCAGCTTGCGGCGACGCAGAATGGCGATCAGCGCGCGACCGGTCAGTCCAGCGGCAGGTTCGAGGGGACCGCCGAACTCGCGCTCCGCCCCGCGGAATGGCGGCGCATGCGCGGGGCCGGCGGGCGTTTCGAGCATCAACGGATCCCCATCACCCGCAATGCGGGCCGGCGCCGTGATCGTTTTGATCAGGCGGTCGCCGATGCAATCATCGGAGACGGACGCTAAGAGAACGCTAATGCATGTGCGTTAACGCTTCGGACAACTGTATGCGGCAGGCTGTCAGCCATGAGGATGATCCGACGCTGCATCTGCGCCGCGCTAACCCTAAGTCTGTTATCGGCCTGCGCACCCGGCCGTGGGCTGCCGCCGTTGCCGCCGGCCCCGGCGGGCGCCTATCGGCTTGGATCCGGCGATCAGGTGCGGATCATCACGGTCGGCGAAGATGCGCTGACCGGGGAGTTCCGCATCGACGATGCGGGGCGGATCGCGGTGCCGATGCTGGGCAGCCTCCCGGCGGCGGGGCAAACCCCCGCGGCGTTGGGTGAATCCATGCGAAGGGCGCTGATCAGCAAAGGGCTGGTCGTGGCACCATCGGTTTCGGTTGAAGTGATCCAGTACCGACCGATTTTCGTCCTGGGCGAGGTCAACAAGGCGGGCGAATTTCCTTATCAGCCGGGCATGACACTGTTGAGCGCGGTGGCCCTTGCCGGCGGCTTTACCTACCGCGCGGTGGAGGACCGGGCATCCGGTGGTACGGAACGAAAACGGCCGTGCGAACGAATGGCGCGTCGGGCGGGCGACGCCGTTGCAGCCGGGCGACGTCGTGACCGTGTTCGAGCGGCGGTTCTGAAGGCACCAGTCATTTAGTCATGCGGGCTCGGCGTCGGTGGTCATCCACATCACATAACAAGCGCCGGCCAGCTCAATTATTCGCGGATGGTCGGTGTCGGCGATTTCGCCAAGTTCCTCAAGCAGAGTTTCAAGTCGCTCATGATCGTAAACCTCATCCGCGACGTCCTGTTTGTAATCCGGCATGAACCGCAGGCGCGGCTCGACCCGTATGGCGACAATGCGGAATGGGATCGAGTCGATGTGGGCCGTTCCCGACGGTACCGATGGCGGGATCCTCGGCGGGTCCGCTTTCGTCCAAGGCGACTGGCCACTCGATCGGGGGACAGGGAATTGACATTGCTTAAACGCCTTCGCCCTTTGAGCTTTCAGGCGTGCCAGTATGGCAGTTCGGGGAGCTGAGATGCGATCGAAGCAGACGTTTGGCGGGCTGGACGCGCGCGATCCAACTCGTTAAGGCAAAACGATGATTCAAACCTTCGCCGGGCAGAGACGGAAGTCACGCTGCATCCGTGGCAAGGCGGATAGTCGGCTGATGGCGCAGGGCCATCAGCAATGGTGAACGATGCCGCCACGGTTTCGCCTCCTGCCGTAATGGAGGCCGATGTATCGGTCAACGCCGGCATTGCCGGTAAGCGAGAGCCGCGACCGATCAGCCTGTGGTCGCTCTGCGGCCTGGCGTTGGTGGTCGGCATCGTCGCCGGGTTGGGCGCCGTGTTCTTTCGCGCGCTGATCGGGCTCGTGCACAATCTGCTGTTCCTCGGGCATTTGTCCCCGGCGTACGATGCGAGCCTGTTCACCCCGTATCCGCCGTGGGGCGCGTTCGTCATTCTGGTGCCTGTCATCGGCGTCGATCGGCGTGACCTTCATCGTCACGACATTCGCACCGGAAGCAAAGGGCCACGGTGTGCCCGAGGTGATGGACGCGATCTACTATCAAGGGCGGCATAATTCGCCCGGTCGTCGCAGTGGCGAAATCCTTGGCCTCGGCGTTGGCGATCGGCAGCGGCGCGGCCGTGGGGCGGGAAGGGCCGATCATTCAGATCGGTTCGGCATTGGGATCGACGCTGGGCCAGGTGATCGCCATGCCGATGGCGCAGCGCATCACCCTGGTGGCGGCCGGCGCGGGCGCCGGCATCGCGGCGACCTTCAACACGCCGATCGGCGGCGTGATGTTCGCGACCGAGCTGATGATGCCGGAGGTCAGCGTCAACACGTTCCTGCCCGTCGCGCTGTCGACCGGCACGGCCACCGTCGTCGGGCGGCTGTTCTTCGGCACCCGTCCGGCATTCGCGGTGCCGGCTCAGCTCATGGCCATCCCAACGAGCCGGCCAGCGCCATCACGCTGTTCTGTACGCGGTGCTTGGGGCAATCGTCGGCGTCGCTGCGGCCCTGTTCGTCCGTTCCCTGCACTGGGCCGAGGATCTGTTCGAGCGGATCCCGGAAAATTATCTGCGCCACGCCTTCGGCATGCTGCTGGTCGGGGTGCTGATCTATCTGCTGATCTCCGCGGCCGGACACTACTACGTGGAAGGCGTCGGCTACGCGACGATCCAGGCGACCCTCGCCGGCCAACTTACCGGCGGCATGTTCATGCTGCTGCTGTTCGTCTGCAAGCTGTTTGCTACCACCGTCAGCCTCGGGTCCGGTTCGTCGGGCGGGATTTTCTCGCCGTCGCTGTTCATGGGTGCAACCCTCGGGGCGGCTTTCGCCAGCTTGGTCGGCGCGGTGTTGCCCGGCGTGCCGATCAGCCTGCCTGCCTTCGCGATGGTCGGCATGGGGGCGATGGTCGGGGGCGGCACCGGCGCCGCGATGACCGCCGTGACGATGATCTTCGAGATGACGCTGCGACTACAACATCGTGCTGCCGATGATCCTGGCGGTGGCGCTCAGCCTCGGCGTCCGCCGGTGCTGTCGCTGGAGAGCATCTACACGATGAAGCTGGTGCGGCGCGGCCACGCCATGCCGCGCGGGCTGCACGCCAACCTGTTCCTCGTGCGCAGCGCCCGCGACGTGATGCTGCGGGACGTCGTGATACTCGACGAGTCCACCAGCTTTCGCGGCGTTCCTGTCGCAGTCTGAGAGCATGGGCGGCGTGCGGCACGTGGTGGTCACGCGGCGGCGGCGGGATCGTGGGCGTGATCCGGGTCAATATCGATCTGCGGCGTGCGGTCGGCGCTGCGGGGGCGGAGGTGACGCTGGGTGAGCTGGCGCGCCGCAACTTCACCGTCGTGCGCGAGACTGCCGCGACGTTCGACGTGATCGCCCGGATGCGCCGAAAGAACGCTGTCATGGCATTGGTGATTCCGCGACGCCGGCTATTTCGGAGGCAAACCGCATCCTCGGCGTCATCACCCGCGAACAGATCGCCGATAGCGTGGCCAGCAGCATCGGGCTTTATCCGCGGTAGATAATGCGGGAAAACAACTCTCCGCCGCGCGGGCTGGGGGAGGGTGCGCGGCGGAGAGCAAGGCTGGGACTTGGGATGGGCCGTGCCCGGTCCCGCGTCGATGTCACACAGCCAAGGAGTGCGATCATGCCCGAATGCTGGTGCGGTGACGTCCCGGTCAGACCGCCACCTTCCAGAAGGACGCGGGGACTTTCGAATTATTCCGCCTGTCAGTGGCGGCGGAATATTGCGGGCGGCGGGAATAAACAGGCATGCGAATCGTCAATGCACTGGCCGGTCGGGGGCGGGCGGCACCCAGCATGGTAGGCGTGATGGCGAGCATGGAGGCGTGTATTCCGTCGCTTCGGCGCTACGCGCGTTCGCTGCTGCGTGACCGCGACGAGGTCGATGACCTGGTGCATGACTGTCTCGTGCGGGCGCTGGACCAACTCCATACCCGCCGGGAGGACGGCGATCTGCGGGCATGGCTGTTCGCTATCATGCATAATCTGTTCATCAGCCGCGTGCGGCGGAATAAACGCCGTGGCCAGTTGGTCTCACTGGACGAAGCGGGCGACGACAGGTTCGGCATGCCGGCGACTCAGGACGGGCACATGCAGGGACGCGATCTGTTGCGCGCCGCTCAGCGCATTGAGCGAGGAGCAGCGCAGCGTGCTGCTGCTCGTCACGGTTGAAGACTTATCTTACGCAGAGGTTGCGCGGGTGCTGGACATTCCGATCGGCACCGTGATGTCCCGCCTCTCGCGCGCGCGGGACCGGTTGCGCGGGTTGATGGACGGGGAAGCGCCGACTGCGCTCAGGAGGGTCAAATGACCGGCGCCGACCTGCTGCCGATCGGAGAGGACGATCTGCACGCTTATGTTGACGGGCAGCTTCCCCCGGCCCGGCGCGATGCTGTCGAGCATCACCTGAGCACCGACGCCGAGGCTGCCCGGCGTGTCGCGGCGTATCAGCAACAGCGTGCCGCGCTTCGGGCTGCGTTTGCCGGCGCGGACGAGCCGTTGCCGGCGCGGCTGATGCTCACCAGCATCCTGCGTGAGCGGCGGCGCTCGCGTTTGCCGAGCTGGCGGATCGCCGCCGGGCTCGTGCTGGGCCTGGCGCTCGGCGGCACGGCAGGGTGGGTTTTGCATGTGCCCGCGGGGCGCCGTTCCGTGGCCATGGCGTTGCTGGAGCAGGAGGCGTTCAGCAGTCATACGGTGTACACGAGCAGACCGGCGCCATCCCGTCGAAGTTGACGCAAGCGAGGCCGCGCATCTTCGGCAGTGGTTGTCCAACCGGTTGGAACGCACGGTCGCACCCCCCGACCTGTCGGCGAGCGGCTATCACCTGATCGGGGGCCGGCTGCTGGCGACCGAGCGTGGCAAGGCCGCGGCGCTGGTCATGTACGAGAACGCCAGCGGTCAGCGCTTGTCGTTGCTGTTCCGTCCCGATGGCGCCGACGATGCGCATGTCGCCCAGGGATATCAGCCAGGGGCAGATGAACGGCTGTGCCTGGATCGACAAGGGAATGGGCTACGCCGTGGTCGGCGCGATGCCGGATTCGGAGCTGGACGGCATCGCCGATGATATCCGCGCCGCGCTCAATACCGGCTGATATATGCCGCGGCGGAATAGATCGGACTGCCGCCACGTCTATAGTCGCGTGTCGATATCCGGATACGACGATGACGCTGCTCCCCTGACGTCTTGCTTGGCCCACGGCGTGCTGCTGTTTGGGCTGACGGCGCTCACCACGGCATCGCCGGCCCGGACAGGATTTGTGTACACGATCGACCAGCGATACGGGTCGATCGGTTTCTCAGTCGATCACCTGGGCTTGTTTTCCTCGCACGGACAATTCGATCGTTTCACCAGCATGCTGGCACTGGATCCGGATCACCCGGACCGGACCAGGTTCAGCATGAACATCGATGCCGCGTCGCTGGACATGTCCTGGAACCGGGCGGCAGTCATGCTGCGCGGCCCGAATTTCTTCGATGTCGCAGCCTATCCAGTGATTTCGTACGCCAGTCGTTCCGTCGTTGCGCGGGACGCGCGGCACTACGCGGTCAGCGGCGTGCTGCAGGTCCGTGGCGTGGAGCGCCCGCAGGAGCTGGATGCGGTGCTGCTGCACCGTCAGGTCGATCGGGAGCACCATGTCGAGACGGCAGACTTCGAAATCACCGGCCACCTGAAACGGTCGGATTTCGGCATGGTGGCGCAGCCTCTGTTCATCTCTGACGAGGTGACGTTGACAATCCAGGTGCGGATCGAATTGCCGCACCCGCGCGGGCGGCTGAGCCCGCCCCGGCAATGTGGCAGACGGAGGCGGCTATTTCACCGACGAGAAGGAAGTAGGAGCCAGGATCGAGTTGGTTACATTCGCGACGATTGCGCCGTTCGCCTCGGTCTGTGCGCGTGCGGCCAGCCAGTCGCGATCGAGCCTGGAACGCGCCCCATTTCTGCTCGCGCTCGGCCAGCGATTCCCATGCCAGCAGATAATGCAGCGTCTGGTTCGAACTCGCCGATCACGGTGGTCCAGAACCCTGCCTGACGAATGCCGTGCTTCTCCCACAGCTTCAGCGTGATGGTGTCGAACCGCTTGAGCAGGTCGGGCAGGCGGCCCGGCACGCACTCATAGACGCGCAGCTCATACAGCATGATGGATTTCCTCCTGGAACAGGTGGGTCATCGCGGAATTGTGCAGCGGGCGCGGCCCGCAGGCAACCCGCGCGGCAAGGCTGGCCGGTGCCACGGGACGGTGATTACCAATGAAGCCATCTCAGAACCGTTCCACCCAAGGCCGCAGCTCCACCTCCCAGGTCCACGCGCTGCGTGGCTGGGTCAGCACGTGCCAGTAGGTGGCGGCGATCGCGTCCGGGTCCAGCATCGAATCCGGCTGATCGGCAGGCTCCGTGCGCCCCGGGTTGCGGATCACGCCGTCGATCACGAAATGCGCCACATGGATGCCCTGCGGCGACAGCTCGCGCGCCAGGCTCTGCGCCAGCCCGCGCAGCGCGAACTTGCCCATCGCGAATGACGACGATTGCGCATACCCCTTCACCGACGCCGACGCGCCGGTGAACAGGATCGCCCCCTCCTGCTTCGGCAGCATCAGCCGCGCCGCCTGCTGCGCCACCAGGAACCCGCCATAGGCGCTGACCGCGATCGTCCGCGCCACTTCCTCCGGCACCAGCGTGGTGATCGGGCCGCGCGCCCGCCCGCTGGCGTTGTACACCACCACGTCAGGCTCCCCGAGCGAGGCCACCACCGCGTCGAACAGCCCCGCCACTTCCTCCGGCTCCGCTGCTTCGCAGGCGAACGACGCCGCCCCGGTTTCCGCGCACAGCGCGGCGAGCTTGTCGGGATTGCGGGCCGCCAGCGCGACTTGCAGGTTGTGGCGCGCGAACAGCCGCGCCAGCGACGCGGACAGGCCCGAGCCGGCACCGACGATCAAGGCAAGACGAGGCTCCATCACCGTTCTCCACCACCAGGGCACGTCATCAAAGCACGGCTGGACCCACCGCAGAAGCCGCGCCAGAGTGACGGAAAATACCGGGAGGTTCCGTCCATGCAGGGCCTGATGCAGCAGCAACCGCTGATGATCTCGTCGCTGCTGCGCCATGCCGCGCGGCATCACGGCGGCACCGAGATCGTATCGAAGACCACCGAGGGCACCCTTCACCGCGCCACCTGGGCCGGGCTGGAACGCCGCGCGCGCCGGCTGGCCCGCGCGTTGCTGGCGCTCGGCATCCAGCCGCACGACCGCGTCGGCACGCTGGCCTGGAATGGCCACCGCCATCTGGAGATCTACTACGCGGCGCCAGGCATGCAGGCGATCTGCCACACCATCAATCCGCGCCTGCACGCCGACGACATCGCTTACATCATCAACGATGCCGCCGACCGGGTGCTGTTCGTCGATACCAGCTTTGCCGAGCTGGTGCGCACCATCGCGCCGCGCCTCGCCGAGACATGTGCGCGCCATGGTCATGCTCACCGACCCGGCGAATATGCCGGGATTCCGCTGCCCGCCGGCATGCAGCTGCTCTGTTACGATGAACTGATGGCGGCAGCCGACGACGATTATGAGTGGCCGGATTTCGACGAAACCACCGCATCCTCGCTCTGTTACACCTCCGGCACCACCGGGCGGCCGAAAGGCGTGCTGTACAGCCACCGCTGCACTGTGCTGCATGGCTACGCGATCAACATGGCCGACGCGCTGGGGCTGCGTGCGGTCGATCGCGTGCTGCCGGTCGTGCCGATGTTCCACGTCAACGCCTGGGGCATTCCTTATGCCGCGGCGATGGCGGGCGCGGCGCTGGTGCTGCCGGGCCGCCACCTGGACGGCGCCAGCCTGGCGGCGCTGATGAATGAGGAGCGCGTCACCATGGCGGCCGGCGTGCCGACCGTCTGGATGGGGCTGCTCGCGCATCTGCGCGACAGCGGTCAGCGGCTCAGCCACCACGCGGCGGATCATGACCGGCGGGTCCGCCTGCCCGGCGCTGCTGATCGAGGCGTTCGGCAAGCAATACGGCGTCAACGTGGAGCAAGCCTGGGGCATGACCGAGCTGTCCCCGGTCGGCACCTACAATCGGCCAAAGCCGGCGCAGGCCGGGCTGGACGAGGCCGGGCGCGGTGCGACTCGGCCTCAAGCAGGGGCGGGCGCTGTGCGGGCTCGACATGAAGATCGTCGACGAGACGGCGCGAGAGCTGCCGTGGGAT
Source organism: uncultured Pseudomonadota bacterium (assembly GCA_963810715.1). GTDB lineage: Bacteria > Pseudomonadota > Alphaproteobacteria > Acetobacterales > Acetobacteraceae > DATDIC01. Next base: position 343,757 of record CAWEOZ010000020.1, read on the forward strand.
GGCGTTCAATTCGGCGACCTGATGGTGCGCGGCCCCTGGGTGTGCAGCGCCTATTTCGGCGATCCGCCCGGCAGCGCGCTCGACGCCGAGGGCTGGTTCGCCACCGGGGACGTGGCCACCATCGACCCTGACGGATTCATGGGGATCACCGACCGCTCGAAGGACGTCATCAAGTCGGGCGGCGAGTGGATCAGCTCCATCACGCTGGAGAATATCGCGGTGTCGCACCCCGACGTGGCCGAGGCGGCGGTGGTCGCCGCGCGGCATCCGAAATGGGACGAGCGGCCGTTGCTGCTGCTGGTGCGCACGCCAGGGACACAGCATCGATCCGGCTTCGGTGCTGGCAATCTACGAAGGCAAGGTGCCGAAATGGTGGCTGCCGGACGCGGTCCTGGTGTTGCCGGATCTGCCCCACACCGCCACCGGCAAGTTGCAGAAAATGGCGTTGCGTCAGCGATATCGCGATTATCTGCTGACCGAGCATGCCATCCCAGTTGAAAGTTCCGCGAGCCCCTCAACCATAATTTAATATCGTCTTGCCATTCCGTTGCTGGACCTTCATCTGCGTGTCACCTTGGAGTTCATACGCGGCAACGGAGTCGTTTGAGTGGGAGTTCGAGTTCGGTCTGTCCGGTCTTTCCGAAGCGATCGCGGACCAGGTATCACGCGTGGCGCCGATGCTCGCCGCGATCAGCATCGCAGCCGGCGGACATGTCAGCGGGATCGGCTGGCCGCCCGACCTGGTGATCACCACGGAACACGAACTGCCGCGCCAGGACCTCTATGAGATCGTGCTGCCGGGCGGAGCGGCCGTAACCGGGTCGCTACTGCGGCGGGAGCCGGGCGTCCCTATCGCCGCGCTTCGGATCCCGGGAATGACAGTGGCGGCTGCCCTCCGGCCGCGCCGCCGCCGCCGCAGGTCGGCGCGCTGGTGGTCGTCGTCGGCGCCAAGGCAGACGCAACACCGACCGCCCGGCTGAGCGCGATCCATAGCCTTGGAAACAGGGCAAGGTCTTGCTGGACTGCCCGCCCGGATCAGTGATCGACGGCAGCCTGGTGCTGGACGGCGCGGGCGCGGTTCTCGGTCTCTGTGTAACCGATGCGGATGGGCTCCCGGAAGTCGTTTCTTACAGCACTATCGTGGCGCTGGCTGGCAGTGCTCCGCCCGGCATGCGCAATCTGCGCGCGGCTGGATCGGCGCCGCGCTGCAGCCTGTCACCCTCGTCCGGGAGCTGCGCGCGGCGACCGGCCAGACCAGGGGACGGCTGGTGCTCAGCCTGAGCCCGCGCGGCCCGGCCGCACGAGCCGGTATCCAGCCTGGAGACGTGCTGCTGGCGATCGACGGCAGGCCGGTGAACGGTCCTGGCACGCTGCGATCGCTGCTGGATGCCGGACCTGTCGGACGGCAAGTGGAAATCCAGCTTGCCAGGGACGGGCAGATCGCGACCCGCAGGGTCGTGGTCGAGCCATATCCCGGCGTGTGACACCAAGCGCCCGAAAGCCCGACCGGTCCGCCGCCATTCCCGGGCAAGCCGGGGCTCCACCGACCGCCCGCGCGGACGCGTTGCCCCCCTTCGTCATGCCCGCGAAAGCGGACATCCATCAGGCGGGACATAGCGTCCCACTTGCGCAGGAACGACATAACGGGCCACGCCATGCGCCTGCCGGCATGAGACCCGACGACCGGTGCGGCCGTGGTGCATGAGGCGTTGCCCGATGCGGCGGAACCGGAGGCCTTCGTTCGCGCCCACACCGTGCCGGAAACCCCGGCGCTGCTGCCCGAACTGACGCTGCACCTCAGCAGCCGGATCACGCCGATCTGGCAGGCGACGGAGGAGTGGCTGGCGGCCCGCAACGTCCCGCCGCCCTTCTGGGCTTTCGCCTGGCCGGGCGGCCAGGCGCTGGCGCGCTACATTCTGGACCATCCGGCAGCGATCCGCGGCCGCCGCGTGCTGGACTTCGCCGCCGGCTGCGGCGTTACGGCGATCGCCGGCGCCCGTGTCGGCGCCATCGCGGAAGCCGCCGAAATCGACCCGCTGGCGATTGCCGCAATCCGCCTCAACGCCGCCGCCAACAACGTCAGCATCGCCGCTTTCGCCGGCGACGTTATCGGTGCGGAATGCCGATGGGACCTCATCCTGGCCGGCGACGTCTGCTACGAAGCGCCGATGACCGAGCGGATGATGCCGTGGCTGCGGCATATGGCGGCCTCTGCGGAAGTGTGGATCGCCGATCCCGGCCGCGCCTATCTGCCCACCGCAGGATTGGCTGCGTTCGCGCGCTACAGCGTCCCGACCACGCTGGAACTGGAGGACCGCACGGAACGCGAGGTCACGCTGTATCGGCTGGTGCGTTAGCGCGTGATCGCTTGAGGCAAAACCGTCGGAAAGCGTGAATCACGCTATCAAGCGAAGAACATGATCGCTTCATCTTGAAGCGATCATGTTCCAACCTGGTCGGACTCGACGCACAGACGCATCCCGACCACCGAGCGGATGATGACCGGTGTTCCCGCCGGCAGATCCGGGCCTTCAGCGAGCCACACGGAATCGCCCACCCGGACCTTGCCGGTTCCATGTGCAATCGCTTCGTTCACCACGCCATGCGTGCCGACCAGCGTCGCGGCGCGCTCATTCAGCAGAGCGTTGCGGCCGGTCACGCGCCAGTTGCCACGATAGGCGAAATACCCGCACGCACAGCTTAGCGCCGAGGCAACAACGAACAGTGCGAGCTGTGCCTCCACCGACATTCGTGCCGCGGCCGACACGATGGAAGTGACCGCCGCGCCGCCGGCAATCCAGATCAGGTACCCGCCAGGCCAGTGCATTTCAGCCAGCGCGCCGAGCGCGGCGAGGATTGCCCAGACCCACCAATGTATCATCGGTTCACCCACCGCTGTCTCGCGCCGCGTCGCCGGCCCGTTTGGCCAGCTCGGCGATGCCGGCAATGGTGCTGACGAGGCCTGACATGTCGGTCGGCAGCAGCACCAGCCGGGAATTGGGCGATTGGCCGATGTGGCTCAGTGCCTCCACATATTTTTGGGCGATGAAATAGTTCAGCGCCTGCACGTTGCCGCCGGCAACGGCTTGCGAAACGAAACTGGTGGCCTTGGCTTCCGCCTCGGCCAGCCGCTCGCGTGCTTCGGCGTCGCGCTGTGCGGCTGCGAGCCGCCCCTCCGCGGCGAGTATCTGTGCCTGCTTGGCGCCTTCGGCTTCCAGGATTGCCGCCTGCTTGATTCCGTCGGCGCGCATCACAGCCGCACGCCGTTCCCGATCCGCCGTAAGCTGCTTGGCCATGGATACCTGCACATCCTCCGGCGGGCGGACATCCTTCAGCTCCACGCGGGTGATCTTGGTGCCCCAAGGCTCGGTTGCGGCATCCAGCACGCGCAGCAGCCGCTCGTTGATTTCATCGCGGTGCGACAGCGTCTCGTCCAGATCGAGCCCGCCGATCGCGGTACGGATATTGGTCATACGTGAGATTGGTTATTGCGCTCTGCAGGTTCTGCACCTCATAGGCGGCGCGGCTGGCGTCGATGACCTGGTAGAACACGATCCCGTCCACGATCACCGATGCATTGTCCTTGGTGATCACGTTCTGCGCCGGCACCTCCAGCACGGTTTCCTGTACATTGATACGGCGTCCGATTCGATCGATGAACGGATTGATCAGGCGCAGGCCGGGCAACAGCGTCACGCGGTAGCGTCCGAATCGCTCGACCGTCCACTGGAAACCTTGCGGCACCGTACGCATCCCGCGCGCGATGATCGCCACCATGATCACCACCAGGACCGCCAGGAAGATCAGAACACCCATTGCCGCCCTCATGAGTGTCCGCCGGATCGGCGGACGCGGAATGCCCTTGCCGATGCTTACCGAGGCGGGTTGCGCCCGTGGTTCGCCGCCCCCATCAGCGCCGATACGTCAACCCCGTTCAACGTAATATCGCCGGCCCGCGTGGAGGCGAGGTCCCAGACCAGCCGATCGCCATCGGTACGCGCCAGTCCCCGCGCCAGGACCAGCACCGGCAGTGCCTGTTGCAGGTCGGGATTGCCGCGCACGGCGTCCATCAGCGCATCGAACCCGCTCGCGGTCAGCCGGGCCTGGCCCTCGGTTTCCGTCTGCGAGATCATCAGCAGGCTGCCGGCGCCCTGAAACTGCGCCGGTCCGATCATGAAGCTCAGCGCTTCCAGCCCCACCGTCACGCTGCCCTGGGCAAACAAAGCCGCGATCTCGGGGTCGAGCCGATGCGGTTCGGCGCCCGGACGGGTTGCCGCCAGAGGCCAGCCTGACGAGCGCGTCGGTCGGCACGCCAGCTATGCTGGGGCGGAGTGTGACCTGGCGCGGCACGAGCTTCGCCGCGTCGGGCGGGACCCGCGCAAGGCAAGCCCGTCAACCCCGATATCGAACCATACGCGCAACAGTCCGGCTGGCGCTTCGCCTCCGAATCCGATCCGAATCACGGAGGCGCTCGCTGCTCCCAGCCCGGCAATTTCCACCTTGAAGCCCTGGATGTCTCCTGCGCGTGGGCGGTCGCGGCCAGCCCGCGCAGCCCCTCCACCAGTATCCGCCAGGGCAGCGCGGGTGGCGGGAGGAAGCTGATCGACCGTCGGCGGCGTCCAGAGGGCGCCATCGGCGGCCAGGCGGCGGCGACCGCGGTAACCGCTGCAATGGCGGGGCCTGCACGGTCGCGGTCGATGCCGCTGATGGTGAGTTCGACCTCTGCGCGATCGGCACCGAAGGCCACCGCGGGGCCGGCTGCCTTCTGGGCCGCGGCGCGCCAGCCTTCCGCGGTGGTCTGTTCCGCCAGGTCCAGCGTGTTGGAGGTGCCAGCGGAAAGGCTGCCGCTCGCCTGGTAGCGGTCGATATGTTGCTGCTGATGCTGCTCCGCCCCTTGTGAGGCGAAATCGACATTGTCCGCCTGGACGTCGAAGCTCGATTTACTGGCGAGCGTCGGATCGATCAGTGCGCTGCCGTGTTCGGTCACCCAGGCTAAGCGTCGCCTGCATCGAGGCGTTTTCGGCGCCGAGCCGGAAGCTGGTCTTCGGCGGCAGGATCAGGTTTTCGACTGACCAGCGATTATCCGGCAGCGGGGTGACGGTTGCGTTCAGGCTGGCCTGGTCAGTGCCAGCACGCACGCCGGGAAGCGGTACATCCAGCCGGTAATGGCCATCTTCCGGCGTGACGGTAAGCGCCGGCAGCTGGGGGCTTGGCGCCCGGCGGCATGAAGCCGTGGATCCAGTTCTGAAGCTGATTGCGCAGCGCCTGGGCGCCATCCGGCCCGGTATCGGCCGCTCGACGCGGCGCCGGCGAAGATCAGCGGAGCCAGCAGAACGGCAGTCGGAACGAAGCGGCGCATCCTCTCTGCGCGGCCTCCTGTTGTTACTGGCGCGGATCATAGAGCCCGCCGGGGCGGATGTCCCGGACTCATCGCGCCGCGCCGCCGATCAGCAGGGCCCCGCAACCGCAGCAGCCCGAGCGCGGCGACCGTCGTGGCATCGCGGATGGTGCCGTCGCTCACCATCGCTTCCACCTGCGGCAGCGGGAAAGCACGCGCGATCAGGTCATGTTCCTCCGGATCTGGATCGCTCGGGCCGGCACGCAGGCCGCCGGCAAGGAACACGTGATACGATTGCGTGGCATAGCCGTACGCCTGGAACAGGCGGCCGGCGCACAGCATGGTTGCCGCTTCCAGCCCGGTTTCCTCGCGCAGCTCGCCGCGTGCGACGTCCAGCGGATCGGCGTCGGGATTGGTCTCCCACGCGCCCTGCGGCAATTCCCAGAACCGTGCACCGACCGGGTAGCGGAACTGCTCAACCAGATGGATATGCTGCTCCTGTACGGCGGCGATGACGACGAAGTCCGGCTTCTCGACCACGCCATAGATGCCCGGCCTGCCGTGCCCGCGCAGGATGCTGTCCTCCCGCACGCGCATCCAGCGGTTCTGATACACCACCCGGCTGCCGGTGCACACGATCGAGCCCGGCGAGCTCAGCCACGTGTGTAGCGTGTCGTCGTGGTGGACCTTGTCTCCGCGGAGGTGATCACGACCGGCTCGGCCGGCAGTGATCGCGGGGCGGCATCGCCTGCCTCCCACAACCAGTACTTGTTGTTGCCGGCGCCGTTGACGGCGACCACCTTGTGGTTGCCTTTGTTATCGATCGCATGGATCGTGACGCGGCTGATCAGCCCGCCCTTCAGCGCGCCGCATATCGTCCACCGCCTCCATCACCGCGTCCGCCACGCTGGCGCCGGCCTTCATGTACAAAACGATCGAGCGGGCCGTGCAGCAGCGGATGGTCATTTCGCCGGCCCCGGTGCAGGCGGCGGCGCCGTAGCGCGTGTCGGCGTACGAGCCGGCGCCGATGATCGGGCTGTCGCCGAGCCGACCGGGATATTTCCACGCCCAGCCCGAGGTGCTGGTGCCCGAGCAGATGTCGCCGCCGCGATCGTGCGCCAGAAAGACAGTGGTGTCGCGGCCGACTTCGGGGTCGATGGCATGGCGGCACAGGGCGGCCAGCGGAGCGTCCGACCAGCGCGCGCGATCGGCGGCGGATCACTTCGTTCTCGAACCAGGCCTGCCAGGCGCGGCGGGAGGATTCGGTCAGGTTTTCCGCCGGTTCGGCGCCGATCTCGCGGGCGAAGCGTGCGGCGCCTTCGCCCACCAGCAAGCTCGTGCGGCAGCCGGCGCATCAGTTCGTGGGCGACGCTGACCGGATGCAGGAAGCCTTTCAGCGCGCCGATCGCGCCGGTGCGCAGCGTCGTGCCGTCCATCATGCAGGCGTCCAGCTCGACCTCGCCCAGCAGGTTGGGCCAGCCGCCGCGGCCGACCGTGCGCACGTTCGGGTCGGCCTCGATCAGCCGGATGCCGGCCTCGATGGCGTCCAGCGCCGGACGTCCCTCCGCCAGCAGGCGCGCCGTGGTCGGGGCGCCAACCGTGCCTTCGTTGTTGGTAAGCAGGATCATGCGAACGTCTCCATATCGATCGTCAAGAAAGGTACCAGGTCGGGCGGACCGGCCGCGAACAACCAGACCGGTGCGCCGGCAGCCGGCACCGCGATCAACGAGCTGCAGACCGTGCCGAACCCCGCCCGCGGCACGACATTGATCTGCTCGGAGGCCGAACCGGAACGGTCCGCCAGGATGGCGCGCCACGCCTGCCAGTTATCGGCTTCGGGCGGAGTGGCGGCCCGGAACCGGGGCAGGTTGCGGCGACCCGCGGGCTGTCGTGGATCGTCCGGATCATGGGCCGTGACCATGTGCAGCCCGGAAGACAGGCGTTGCACCTCAGGCTCGGCCCCTGCCCAACCCGCGGATGAAGATGGCCCGATGCCGGTCGGCCAGCGACCATGTTGAAACTGCGCCAGGCGCCGGCATCCAGACTGGCGATGGCCGCTGCCGCCGCCTCGGCGGAGGGATGATCAAGCGCGAGCAACGGCAGCTCGCCGCGGCTGCGCTTTCCCGGCGACGGGCCGAGGCTGCCGGGGCGGTTCAGCACCGCTGCCGCCACTGCATGCCGGTTGATCCCGAGCCAGGTGCCTCCCGCCGTGCGGTCGCGGCCAGCCAGCACGGTGGGACGGTCGGGCCACCAAGCCGCAGGCGCATCCCACGCACGGTCCAGCCGTTCATCGCGGTTGGCAGCGAGCGCTATCGGCCAGGCATGGCCCGGCCGGATCAGGATGACGATGGTGCACAAATCGTTAGCCGACCTTCGGCGGCGGTCCCGCCTCGCCGAAGACGCGGGCGAAGATGCGGTCGAGTTCGCGAACGTGCAGCGTGGCGTCCATGGCGCGGTCCAGCTCCGTCGCCGACACGCGGGAAGCCAGCTCCGGATCAGCCTCCAGGTTCTCGCGGAAGCTGCGCCCGCCGGGCCGGCCGAGCTGGTCCCAGGTATCCATCGCGGCGCGCTGCACGATCCGGTAAGCATCCTCCGCGCAGGATGCCGGCGCGGGTCAGCACCAGAAGCACCTCTCCGGAATGCACGACGCCGCCGAGCGCGTCGAGGTTGGCCTGCATCCGATCGGGATACACGGTCAGCCGCTCGATCATGCCGGCCAGCCGTGCGAGCGCGAAATCGAGCGCAATCGAAGCATCCGGCGCGATCACCCGCTCCACAGATGAGTGGCTGATGTCGCGCTCGTGCCACAGCGCGACATCCTCCAGCGCCGGCACGCACGGCGGCGCGGACCACCCGCGCCAGGCCGGTGAGATTTTCCGACAACACCGGGTTGCGCTTGTGCGGCATGGCAGAGGAGCCTTTCTGGCCGGGATGGAAGAATTCCTCGGCCTCGCGCACTTCGCTGCGTTGCAGGTGGCGTATCTCGGTGGCCAGCCGCTCGATCCCGCTGGCAATCACCGCCAGCGCACAGAACCAGGCGGCATGGCGGTCGCGCGGGATGACCTGAGTGGAGACCGGTTCCACCGCCAGGCCGAGCTGGTCGGCGACGAATTCCTCCACACGCGGGTCGATATGCGCGAAGGTGCCGACCGCGCCGCTGATCGCTGCCACCGCGATCTCCTGCCGCGCCGTCACCAGCCGCCGCCGGTCGCGCTCGAATTCCGCGTAATGTCCGGCGAGTTTCAGTCCGAACGTGGTGGGCTCGGCATGGATGCCGTGGCTGCGGCCGATGGTGAGCGTGTGCTTGTGTTCGAACGCGCGTGTCTTGAGCGCCGCCAGCACTCGCATCGAGGTCGCGCAGCAGCAGGTCGGTGGCCTGCGCAAGCTGCACGGACAGGCAGGTGTCCAGCACGTCCGACGACGTCATGCCCTGATGCACGAAGCGGCTGTCCGGCCCGATCGCCTCGGCGAGCCAGGTCAGGAACGCGATCACGTCATGCCGCGTCTCGCGTTCGATCGCGTCGATGCGGTCGAGGTCGGCTTGGGTGATCTGCGCGACCTTCGGCGCCGCCCGTTCTCGCGGATCGTGCGCGCTGCGCTTTCCGGGATGGCGCCGATTCGCGCCATGCCCTCGGCCGCGAGCGCCTCGATCTCGAACCAGATGCGGTACCGGTTCTCGGCCGCCCAGATGGCCGCCATCTCCGGGCGAGTGTAGCGGGGAACCATGACGCGCCTGCCCACTCCCTGCTGAGCCTGCACACAGCTAGACCGCAGGTGCGCGCGCCTGGCAAGGGTGCTGGATACAGGCCGTGAGGCGAGTGCAGTTATTCCGCGAGTATGGGGGCTGAGCTCGCCAACGGATGCCGGGCGGGCTCGACTTTTTGGCGCACCACATTACGACTGCTTTCGCCCAACTCCGATATTGTTTAATTGAACTGAGATACGTTGTTTGCCTTCGGCGATGATCGTTCGCTCCAAGTTCAAGATTGCCCCAAACGAGTGGCCAGATACTGAGCGATCATGCGTGGGCTGAGGCTCTGGGGCATGGCTAATGAACCCGAAGGGCCGGATTGGCGTATCTTGTGCGCCCCAGCGCGCGACTATGCCGCCGCTCATGCCACCAAAGATCGCAATGCTGGTCTCGATGCACGGCGCTTTCAGCATGTAATACCCGCTAGGATGGATGTTCTCGACGTGGCCCACCCGTAAAATCAAACGCCGTTGAATTATGCCCGCTTTCGCATTCTCGACGTGGGGTGTGACTTTCATTTCCCCAAAGCCTATCATGGCAACACACTCGTTAACTTGGGGGATTTGATCGCCAAGGCAAAGGAAACGGTTGAACAGGGATGGCGTGCAATTCGGTGCATTTACCTTGAGCAGGGCGTAGTCGGTACCACGATCCCAAACTCCCAATTCTATATCGCAGGCTACCGGTTCCTTGTCATCGCCTAAATAGAGGCCTTTTACCTGACTCAGATCCATCTCCGGTAATGGTGGTAGGAACTCTGGCAGCGCAGACGAATGATGCTGGGGAGCAGGATAAAGCCTCTTTCTGATTTCTTCGAAACAGTGGGCAGCCGACACTGCCAACGCGTGGTCACGATTGGCCTCAATCAGAAATGCCGTTCCGATCAATGAAACACTCATATCGTGATTTATCACAAAAGAGGCTGATGAGGACGTGGTTCAGAGGGTGGTGTCGCGGAAGCTCGGCCTCATTCCATACAGGTCCCTCTGGGATCACCGAATCCATCAATACCACCTTGCCGGCTGGACTACAGCATTCCACCGGAACAGCGAGACGGACATAGTTAGCTTTCGTATCCAGATGTCAACAGTTGGGTGAACAAACGTGAGGGGGGCGTTACGCGGCTCCAATCGCGTGTAACTTTTAACGTCATAAATCGCGACATTGTTGTGCACCCAACGTGTTCCGATATCGAAGAACAGGTGTTCCGATATCGAAGAACAGACAGAGCCCGCTCCCATCGCGTCGCTTGCCACATCGTTCCGCCCGGTGCGTGCATTCACGATCCCCGATGCGAGGACGTTCACGCCCAGGAGCCTGCGTGGGCGGTCACCGTGCGAAGCTCAGTTGGGAATGTCTCTTCCATAGGGGACGCTTTGGAGTTCCATGCTTTCTGCGGGGACTGATCCGTCCGACACCCCGAAACCACAACAGGCGCGATCTGGCCTTATGGCGCTTCGCTTCATGCGCAATTCGTAGATGGCTGGGGTGTGGTGCCAGTCTCTCTCGCCGGCAAATCGATAGAATGTGCAAACGACAATGTATGGAGCAATGACAGCTTTGTTCTTAATATCGATAGGAAAGTTCTCGCCCAATTTCCAGACTGCACCTGGGAACACGCTCACCCCGCTTGGATAATTAGCCGGAGGATTGTGACATCGAGTTCCCGGATCGGTTCTGAAATTTGGCATTTCAGGAAAGCCGGATACTTCGACGTGAGCTTGGTACGCTGGCGTCACGCCCGTATCTCTCAGTTTGAACTGTAAGCCAACTCTCGCTTCACTGTCTCTGTATGTAAGAGGATCGGAGACCGCAACCTTCGCCCAGACCCAGGGCCTACGCTGGAATTCCATTTCGCCTAGCTGCCATCGCATAATGTTCGCCTGGAGCAAGTAAACAACCACGAGCGCGACAGTGAGCCCAATCGTAACCCAGTGTGAGAGCTTCAGATCACAGAAGGGCTCTGTAGCCTTCCAATAGCGTCTCGGAGGTTTGGTATATCTCGGGGCGGGGGGCTCGTGGTCATTTGGTGAAGTCATAAATAGCACTCTCTATCGGTCAAAAGATAAGTTCCCGTCATACCCCGCCGGCATCACGTGACGATGCGGAAATCCCCAGGGACCCAAGCTGGTCCGTGAAGTCGAAAGCTCTCACACCCGCTGTGTTAATATTCAGCCGATCCCGACGACAGCCATCTATCCGGCCCGCATTCCTGCAGTCGGCAGGGTCTGCTCAACCAGATTTACCCAGTAGCGCAGGACGATCGGCACGATCCCATCGTTGAACACGTAACGGTCGCCATGCAACCCCTCGCCCGGGCCGACCTTGCCGACGCCCACCCAGGCATACGCACCCCCGGCGGCCTGCGCCATGTAGGCGAAGTCCTCGCAGCCCAGGCTCGGTGCGAAATCAGTCGCCACCTTGTCCCGCCCGACTGCAGCAGCCGCGGCCTGGACCGCACGCTCGACAGCCTCCGCGGTGTTGACGACCGGCGGGTAGCCGACCCGATAGTCGAGGGCAGCAGTGACGCGGTGCGCCGCCGCGATGCCGGTCGCAATCTGATGGATACGGCGCTCGAGATGATCCGAAAGGCCGGGCGCCAGGAAGCGGCAGGTGCCCTGAAGCCAGACCTCGCCCGGTACCACGTTGCCGACATTGCCTCCGTGAACCTGGGTGATGCTGACGACCAGCGGCGTCTGCGGGTCGACGGAGCGACTGACCACCCGTTGCACAGAACCGACGAACTCTCCGGCGGCCAGGATCGGGTCGTCGCCGAGATGCGGCATGGCCGCATGCGCGCCTGTCCCGGTGAAGCGCAGCTCGAACATGTCGACTGCCGCCATCATCGGGCCGACGCGGGTATAGATCTCGCCGAAAGGCACGCCCGGCCAGTTGTGGACGGAATAGATCGCCTCCATCGGGAAGCGGTCGAACAGCCCGGCCTCGATCATGCGCATGCTGCCTCCTTCGTTCTCCTCGGCCGGCTGGAAGACAAAGCGGACAGTGCCGTCGAAGCCGCCCCACTCACTGAGTATCTTGGCCGCACCCAGCAGCATGGCGGTATGGCCGTCGTGGCCGCAGGCGTGCATCACGCCGGGGCTCCTGGAGGCGTAGGGCACGTCTGCCTTCTCGTGAATTGGCAACGCATCCAGTTCCGCCCGCAAGCCGATAGTTCGGGTGCTCTTGCCTTTCCTGAGCACCCCAACGACGCCGGTCCCGGCAATGCCCTCGTGGACCTCCATCCCGAAGGAGCGCAGCTTCGCCGCCACGAACAGCGCCGTCTGCCGCTCCTGAAACCCCAGTTCCGGGTTGGCGTGGATGGCGTGGCGCCAGGCGACGACCTCCGGCGCGGTCGCGGCGACCGGGTCGTTGTGCAATATGACAGGCTCGTTATCCGGCATTGGGCGTATCCCCCGGCCGCTATAATAGAAAGACGCGCGGCGCCCGAAGGCACAGGGCTATCCGATTGGGCGGGAGGGTGTCTTGAACGGGATTGACCGGCTGATTTCGGCCAAGGGCGAACAGGCGGTCTTCCGGTATCACCCTTATTTTCGGGACATGGGGATGCTGTGGGCCCGGTTTCGGCGCCACCGCTACGATCTGCATACCCATCCGACCTACGTCATCGCCCTCGTCACCGACGGCTGCGAGCGGGTGCGCATCGGGCGCCGGCGCGAGGACGTTCCCACCGGCACCATCCTGGTGGTGAACCCGGAGGAGGTCCACGACGGCGAGGCGGGCTGCGAAGCCGGGTGGACCTATCGCACCTTTTACCCCACCGTCCGACTGATGGAGGACGTCGCCCGGGAGCTTGGATTGCCGGCGACCCCGCTTTTTCCGCCGGCGGGCCTCCAGGATCCGCTGCTGGCCCGGCAATTGGCATCCGCTCATGCAACGGCCGAGCAAGGCGACCCCAGCAGCGCGGAGGAGACGATGCTCCTCGCGCTTCGGCACCTGATTCTTGGTCACGCAGACGGGCGCCGCGCAGCGCCGCCACTAAAACACTCCGGTTCGGCTCGGCGGTTGGCAGTGTACCAGCAGATGGTCGAGGACGACCCCACGGGCCGATTCGCGCTGAACGACTTCGCCCGAACCACCGGTGTGACCCGTTTCCAGGTCATCCGCGACTTCAAGCAGGCGGCTGGGCTCACGCCCACCGCCTATGTGCGGGATCGTCGTCTCGGTCTGGCCAGCCGCCTCATCGAGCGCGGTGCGACGCTCGCGGATGCCGCTGCGTCCGCCGGTTTCGCGGACCAGAGCCACTTCTGTCGCGTTTTCAGGCGTGCCCGCGGGTTCACGCCAGGGCTCTTCCAGCGTGAGACGATGGCACTAATCTAGACCGCAGACGCTCGCGCCTCGGCGCGGCCGCTGCCGTCCAACCACGCGAGACCAGGGCGCATGCCGCATTGGCTCATTCATGACCTCGGCGCGCTGGCCCAGGTAATTCTGATCGATATCGCGCTGGCTGGCGATAACGCGCTCGTGGTCGGGCTGGCAGTCGCTGACCTGCCCCCGCAACGGCGGCGCATTGCCATCCTGATGGGAATTGGCGGGGCGACGGTGATCCGGATCGGCTTCGGATTGGTTGCGCTCAGCCTGCTGAAGATCCTGGGCCTGACCCTGGCGGGCGGTCTGCTGCTGATTTGGGTCGCGTGGAAAATGTATCGCGAGCTGCGGCATCGACCGCAGAACGGGGCCACGACATCCGCATCGCGCAAGACGCTGACGCAGGCGATGCTGCAGATCATTCTGGCCGACGTCTCCATGAGCCTGGATAACGTGCTGGCGGTCGCCGGGGCGGCGGCAGACACGCCCTGGGTGTTGATCACCGGACTGCTGCTGTCCGTGGCGCTGATGGGCGTGGCGGCCGAGCTGCTGGCTCGGCTGGTGCAACAGCAGCGCTGGATCGCCTGGGTGGGGCTGCTGATCGTGGTATCGGTGGCGGTGCGGATGATCTGGGCAGGATCGCACGAGGTGAGTCGAAACGCTGACACTACAGTGAATGGAACAAGCCGTCACACCCGCATCGCCGCCCGCACCTGCTCGGGGCGGGGGATCGGCGCCACCGCACCATAGCCCGGTGCATTTCAAGCGCCGCGGCGACATTGGCGTAGCGCGCCGCGGCCGCGGCCTCATCGCCGCGCGAGGATGCGGGCCAGGAAAGCTGCCGCAGAACGTATCGCCCGCCCCGGTCGCATCCACCGCCTTGACCCGATGCGCCGGAAGGCGCAGCCGCCCGTCCGGGGTGGCGAAATAAGCCCCCGCCTCGCCCATCTTCAGCACCACCGACCTTCGGTCCGAGCCGCAGGTAGAAGTCCAGGATTGCGTCCGGATCGCTCAGGCCCAGCATCGCCAGCGCGTCATCCGCTCCCGGGAAACACGTAGTCGGCCATGGCGGATCGCGGCGTTCATCACCGCGCGGCGCGCGTGCCGCTGGCCACAGACCGCGGCCGGTAGTTGGTATCGTACGCAACCCTCCCGCCGGCCTGCTTGACGATCTCGATGGCGGCGAACACCGCATCGGCGGCGGTCGTCGAGATGCCCTGGCTGACCCCGGACACGAACAGCATCCGCGCCGTGCCCAGCGCCTCACGCGGGAGGTCCATCGGGCAGTATAGGCCGACGGCGCCGAGTTCTGCCGGTAATGCAGGAATTCGAATGCCCGCGCGGCCCGTGAAAGACGAAATAGACGCCGGTCGGATGCCGCTCGCTGCGCGCCACGGTGGAGGCATCCACCCCCTCCTCCGCCCACAGCGCCATGAAGCTGTCGCCGGCGAAGTCGCGGCCGAGCGTGGTGATGTAGCCCGACACGCGCGCCCTGCCGGGAAGCGGCAATCGCCGCGTTCGAGGTGTCGCCGCCGCATGCCCTTCCAGATAGAGCCGCCGTGCCGTCCGGCTGGGGCGGGAGCTGGTTGAACTCCAGCATCGGCTCGCCCATGCAGAGCAGCTCGGCTGGCACAGGCGAACGTCCAGCACCTGCCGCGCGGCCGCCTCGATCGCGGCGCGATCGCCGGCAGCGATGCGCGACTCATCGACCAGCGCGCCGCCCATGCCGACGAAGGCCGCGCCGGCGGACAGATAAGCGGCGACATTGCCCGGCTCGACGCCGCCGGTCGGGCAGAACGCCACATCGGGGAACACGCTGCGCAGGGCCCGGATATGCGCCGGGCCGCCGACGGAGACGGCCGGAAATATCTTCACCGCCTCCGCCCCGGCACGCCGAGCGGCGCGGACCTCGGTCGGGTGTGAGCGCCCCCAGCATCAGCAGCGCGCCGGCATCCCGGCAGGGGCTCGGCCAGCGCTCGGATCGACCCACGGCGCGACGATGAAGCGCGCCCCTGCCGCAAGGCAGGTTCGGCCGCCGGCGCGGTCGGGCACGGTGCCGGCGCCCACCAGCAGCCCCTTATCCGCTGCGAGTTCGCGGATCAGCGCCGGCGCATCCGGGATCGTCATGGTGATCTCGAAGATGCGTGATACCGGCCTCGCGCAGCCATCGCACCGCGGTCGCCGCATGTGCGGCGGAGCGGGTGCGCAGGACCGGGACCACCCGCGCGGCACGGAACCGGTCGAGCAGGTGGTGGGACGACATCGCCAGCACCCTCAGCCGGCGCGCTTCGCCGGCGCCGGATCGGAGGAGGGGAGGGGTGCTTCACAGCGGGTCCCAGGAAAACACCTCGCCAGACCGGTCGAGCGGCATGAAAGACGGCTTCAGCGCCGGCAACGCATGCTCCGCGATCGCCTCCGGCGTCCAGCCCTCGGTCGCGATGCACAGTAGCGGATCGGCCGCGGCGAGCTGAACAGGATGATCTCGTTCATCCGCGTGCCGAACACCTGGCCGCTGACATCCTTCGCCGCGTCGGAGGCGAGGAACACCGCCATCGGCGCGTTCTTGTCCGGCGTCATGGCCTGGATCTTCGCCACCCGCGCCTGCTGCTCCGGCGTGGTGGCGGGAATCGAGCTGGTCATCCGGCTCCAGGCGAACGGTGCGATGCAGTTCGACCGCACATTGTAGCGCTTCATGTCCAGCGCGATCGATTTCGACAGCGCGGTGATGCCCAGTTTGGCCGCCGAGTAGTTGGCCTGGCCGAAATTGCCGATCAGCCCCGACGTGCTGCTGATATGCACGAACGCGCCGCTTTCCTGCTTGCGGTAATGCTCGGCGGCGGCGCGGCTGACGAAGAAACTGCCGTTCAGGTGCACCCCGATCACCGAAAGCCAGTCATCCGCGGACATCTTGTGAAAGATCACGTCGCGCAGGATGCCGGCATTGTTCACCACGACATCGATGCGGCCGAAATGATCCAGCGCCGCCTGCACGATCTTCTGCGCCGAGCCCCAGTCGGCCACCGAATCGGTGCTGATCTCGGCCCGCCCGCCGCGCTGCTCGATGATCTGCTTGGTCTGCTGGGCCGGGGTGGCGGACTGGCCTTCGCCGGACAAGTGAGGCGCCGACATCATTGATGATCACCTTCGCCCCGGCCAGCGCCATCATGACCGCGATCTCACGGCCGATGCCGCCGCCCGAACCGGTGACCACCGCGACCTTGCCTTCCAACATGCCTGACATCGAGCGTTTCCCCTCCGATCTGCGATCGGGCGAGGTTAAGCGGGTGGCGAGAGGTTGTGAACCGGCTGCGTCCTGGAGGTTCGGCTGGAAAATTTGCTTGCATTCTCGCGCGGGGCATGCCGGGGGCCGGAGTTGTGCTGCGCGATGACCGAACAGTTTTGCAGGAGCGGCGAGCCGTTATGGCGACGGACCGGTTTCGGGTCCGCGTCCCTACCACGGGCACGTTCCGCAAGGTGTGGGAGTCGGAGAACTGATGCGCAAAGTGCTGCCAAAATCAGTTTTGGGCGGCAGTCTGTCGCTGGAGGCTTGAGATGCCAACACGCTCGTTCCCGCGCCTGCGCTTCGGCATCCCGGTCTTACTTCACCCTGAATGGCACTCGTGCCAGCGCCTATTCCGACCGCGGCACACGGTTCACCCGACGCTGCAAGTGCGCCTGCAGCAGGCGATCCCTGACGTGATTGAAGAAGCGTGGCGGCAGCATGCCGTAGTCGAATCTGTCGGGCTTTCCGGCGCAGGGGCGCAAGTCAGGCCCCGGCCACAGGAAATCGTTGGTTTCATTGACGACGATCCATGACGGCAGATCGTCAAACCCGAGATGGGCCTTGAGTGCGGGCGGGATCTCGACCGCCTCGGCAGGATCAAGGGCCGGCGAGTGCGTGACCGGCACGACTGTCACCGCGACCCGCCCTTCGATGATCTGCCGGTCGGCGACGATGGCGCATGGGCGGTCCTTCAGTCCTTCCTCGGCTCCGATTCTGTGTTCCCTGGCCCACAGATACGCATAGGAGATCACCAGGCCCGGCTGCGGCGTCGGCAGGCTCACGGCTTCCAGTCTTTAACCAGGTCATCCAGTGCGGCGTATTCGGCTGGAACCTCGCTTGATGCGATGGCCTTCAGCGTGTCGTCGTCCAGGTCCTCGACCCGGCGGGCGACGCGCCCCTTCATCACCATGTCGAAGAAGGCGGCCGACACCAGCACCGTGTGCGTGCGGCCGTTCCGCGTGATGGCGACCGGGCCGTGCTGGGCTGCGTCCTGGTAGCGCCCGACATTCTGCGAAAACTCGGTTGATGTGACCTTCATGGGTTGGGTCTCTTCATCCATCTTATTCATCTTAAATATTCTATCGAAAATAGATAACCTTGGCAAGCTTGGCGGGGCCGCAGCGGGGCAAATTGCTAGTCCGCGCCCCCATTACGGGCGCTGCAATCCCAAATTTCGCCTGATGTCCGCCCTTGCAGCCCGAGATCAGATATAGCCGGTCATCCCGGATGCCGGCCGCGCTTATCCTTAAGGAAACACTCGAAGTCGAACGGTTCGGCGGTGCCGCTTTCCTCCCCCTCGATCAGGGCTGCGCGAAGCGCGTTGAGCCTGATTTCGTGCTCTTCGAGGCGCAGCCCGGCACGGACAACCTCGCTCGCGGGACCGTGTCTGCCTTCTGCAACCTGCTGGTCAACGAAGCTGGTGAAATGGTCGCCGAGCGAGATCGAGGTATTTCTGCTCATGGTAATGGTTTGGCCCGTTCTGCCCACCAATGAGTAGGTCAGCAGGGCGGTTTCGCCACCTCCATTCGCGTAACGGTCCATTTCTGAGGTAGAACGACAAGACATATTGCGCCGAGGCAGTGCCCCTGGCGCGCCTGCCCACCCACTTGACTGCGGCGTCGGGTCGCGCCATCTGACCAATCAGGACCGACAGGGTCCTGTTAGTACAACCTCATCCCTCCGGGATTCGCTGCCATGCTCAGGCTGTCGAAGCTGACCGACTACGCCGTGGTCATACTCGTCCGATTATCGCGGACCGACCATGTGCAAGGGGCGCCGGGGATTTCGGCCGCCAGCGGCATCCCGGAACCGACTGTCGCCAAGGTGCTGAAGGCCCTCGCCAGCGGTGGACTGGTCGCTTCGCAGCGCGGGGCGCATGGCGGCTACCGGCTGATGCGGCCGCTCGCCGCCATCCCGATCGCCGATGTCATCACCGCGATCGACGGCCCCATCGCCCTGACCGCCTGCGTCGATGGCTCCGCCGGATCGTGCGAAGTGGAGGCGATGTGCCCCATGCGCGGCCGCTGGGACCCGGTAAACGAGGCAATCCAGCAGGCCCTGACCAACATTACGCTCGCTGACATGCAGGAAGCCTCCATCCCGCGAGCATTCCGTACGCATGTGCGCCCGCAACTGCCTGCCGCCGAATAGGACAAGCCGATGCCCGCCGTCACCGAAACGCTCGAAACCGTCCAGTCCGTCACCCAGGGTGGCTATAAGTGGGGCTTCGAGACCGACATCGAGATGGACGTCGCTCCCAAGGGGCTGAACGACGACACCATCCGCATGATCTCCGCCAAGAAGCAGGAGCCCGGCTGGCTGCTGGAATGGCGGCTGAAGGCGTTCGCCGCCTGGCAGAAGATGGAAGAGCCGCACTGGGCGAAGGTGTGGCACGCCCCGATCGACTACCAGGACATCCATTACTACGCCGCACCAAAAAAGAAGGCCGGCCCGAAATCACTGGACGAGGTCGATCCGGAGCTGCTGGCCACCTATGAAAAGCTCGGCATTCCACTGAAGGAGCGGGCCATCCTGGCCGGCGTCGAACCGGGCGCCGGCCTCGAGCCGGGCGCTTCCAACGTGGCGGTCGATGCGGTGTTCGACAGCGTCTCGGTCGCCACCACCTTCCGAGCGACATTGAAGCAGGCCGGCGTGATCTTCTGCCCGATCAGCGAGGCAGTCCGCGACTACCCTGATCTGGTGCGGCAATATCTCGGCAGCGTGGTTCCCACCGGCGACAATTTCTTCGCCGCGCTGAACAGCGCCGTGTTCACCGACGGCAGCTTCGTGTTCGTCCCGAAGGGCGTGCGCTGCCCGATGGAGCTGTCCACCTATTTCCGCATCAACGCGCGCAACACCGGCCAGTTCGAGCGCACGCTGATCATCGCCGAGGCCGGCGCCTATGTCAGCTATCTGGAAGGCTGCACCGCGCCGATGCGCGACGAGAACCAGCTCCATGCCGCGGTGGTGGAGCTGGTGGCGCTGGAAGACGCGCAGATCAAATACAGCACCGTGCAGAACTGGTACCCGGGCGACGCCGAAGGCCGCGGCGGCATCTACAACTTCGTTACCAAGCGAGGCGCCTGCCGCGGCGCACGGGCGAAAATCTCCTGGACACAGGTGGAAACCGGCTCTGCCATCACCTGGAAATATCCGTCCTGTGTGCTGGAAGGCGACGGCAGCGTCGGCGAGTTCTACTCGGTGGCGGTGACCAACAACCGCCAGCAGGCCGATACCGGCACCAAGATGATCCATATCGGCCGCAACACGCGCAGCACCATCGTTTCAAAGGGCATCAGCGCCGGTCATTCCAACAACACGTATCGCGGCCTGGTGCGCGTGCTGCCGCGTGCCGCCGGGGCGCGCAACCACACCCAGTGCGACAGCCTGCTGATCGGTGACCAGTGCGGCGCGCACACCGTACCCTATATCGAAAGCCGGAACCCGACCGCGAAGGTGGAGCACGAGGCCACCACCTCCAAGATCGCCGACGACCAGTTGTTCTATTGTCGCCAGCGCGGACTGAGCGAAGAAGACGCGGTGAACCTGATCGTCAATGGATTCTGCAAGGAAGTCTTGAAGGAGCTGCCGATGGAATTCGCCGTGGAGGCGCAGAAGCTGCTGGCCGTCAGCCTGGAAGGCTCGGTGGGCTGACATGCTGGAGATCAAAGGCCTCAGCGCGTCGATCAACAGCACGCCGATCCTGCGCGGCATCGACCTGACAGTGCCGCCAGGCGAGGTACACGCCATCATGGGCCCGAACGGCTCCGGCAAATCCACTCTCGCTTACGTGCTCGCCGGGCGGGAGGACTACGAGGTCACCGCTGGCAGCGCCCACTACGCCGGCCGCGACCTGCTGGCGATGGAGCCCGAAGAACGTGCTGCCGCCGGCGTGTTTCTGGCGTTTCAGGCGCCGGTCGAGCTTCCCGGCGTCGGCAACGCCAATTTCCTGCGCACTGCACTGAACGCCATCCGCCGCACGCGCGGCGAGCCGGAGCTGGACGCGGTCCAATTCCTGAAGCTGGCGCGCGCCGAGACGAAGCGGCTGGCGATGCCGGACGACATGCTGCGGCGCAACGTCAATGTTGGCTTTTCCGGCGGCGAAAAGAAGCGCAACGAAGTCTTGCAGATGGCGATCCTGCGGCCACGCCTCGCCATCCTGGACGAGACCGACAGCGGCCTGGACATCGACGCCCTGAAGATCGTGGCCAACGGCGTCAACGCCCTGCGTGGCCCCGATTTCTCTGCTCTGATCATCACCCATCACCAGCGGCTGCTCGACCACATCGTGCCGGACCGCGTCCACGTATTGTCCGGCGGCCGCATTGTGCGGTCCGGCGGCCCGGAACTGGCGCACGAGCTGGAAGCTCGCGGCTATGCAGGCCTGGAGGCGCAGGCGGCATGACGGCCCAAGCCTTCGTCGGTACGCCCTTCACCGGCACGCGCGGCTTTCTCGCCCGCTACGAAGGGCTGAAGGACCACCTGCCCGGCGACCCGATGGTGCGCGCCTCCGCGGCCGAGGCGTTCCGCCGCGTGGGCGTGCCCGGCGGCACCGCCGGCCGGCGCGACGAGGCATGGAAATACACCAGCCTGCGGCCATTGGCCGAGGCCTCGTTCTCCGAGCCGCTCACGTTGCTCCAGACCACTGACAACGTCGCTCTGGCCAGCCCCGTGCCTGCCATCGGGGCGCGCATCCTGTTCATCGATGGACGATATCAGCCGGACCTGTCCGATCCACCGCCCGGCATCGGGTTTCGCCGCTTCGCGGATCATCCATGTTTCGGCACGCTGACCCGTCCGGACCGGGAACCGTTGGTTGCGCTCAATACCATGCTGGCTGAAGACGGCATGTATCTGGACGTTCCACCTGGAACCGATGGCGGCGTCGTGCATCTGATCAGCATCGCCACCCAGGCAACCGGGCGCGCCACCGCGTTCCATCCGCGCCACAGGGTCCGGCTTGGGAAGGGCGCCCGACTGATTTTGGTGGAAACCTCCTCCGGCGACGGAGTTTATCTGCACAACCCGGTCACCGAGCTGCACATCGGCAATGACGCGCTGCTGGAGCACGTGCGTCTGACCGGCGAATCCGATGCCGCGTTTCACCTGTCCACCATCTATGCGGAAATCTGCGGCGGCGGCCGATACGATAGCTTCGTGCTGACCACCGGCGCCCGGATGTCGCGCACCGAGACGCATGTGCGTCTAGCCGAACCCGACGCGTCGGTGCATCTGAACGGCGCGCAGCTTCTGCACGGTGTGCAGCATGCCGACTTCACCGCCGTGGTGCGCCACGATGCCCCGCGCTGCGCCTCTCGCCAGGCCGTGAAGAACGTACTCGCCGGACGGTCCCGCGCGGTATTCCAGGGCCGCATCGAAGTCGCCCGTGTCGCCCAGAAGACCGACGGGTACCAGATGAGCCAGTCATTGCTGCTGTCGCCGGACGCCGAGATCGACACCAAGCCAGAATTGGAGATCTTCGCCGATGACGTGAAATGCAGCCACGGCGCCACCGTGGGCGAGCTGGACCAGGATCAGCTTTTCTACCTGCGCACCCGCGGCGTACCGGAAGCCGAGGCACGCGAAATACTGGTCCGCGCCTTCCTCGACGAGGCGCTGCAAGTAGTGGCCAACGAGCCGGCGCGCGCGCTGCTGGAACACGCCGTCGCGCATTGGTGGGAAAGGCAGGCCGCATGAACGTCGAAACCCGCCCCGCCTTGTTTGATGTGGACCGTATCCGCCGGGATTTCCCAATCCTGAGTCAGACGGTACGCGGCAAACCACTCGTGTTCCTCGACAGCGCCGCTTCCGCGCAGAAACCGCGGGCGGTGATCGACGCCATGCGGGCCACCATGGAAACCCAGTACGCCAACGTGCATCGCGGACTGCACTGGATGAGCGAGCGTACCACGGACGCCTGGGAAGCCGCCCGCGATGCCATAGCGGCACTGATGAATGCACACGACCGGCATGAGATCGTGTTCGTGCGCAACTCCACCGAAGCGATCAATCTGGTGGCGCACAGCTACGGGCGTGGGATAATGCGGCCGGGCCAGGCAGTGCTGATCTCGGCCATGGAGCACCACTCCAATATCGTGCCCTGGCAGTTGCTGCGCGACGAGCGCGGCATCGAGCTGCAGGTCGCCCCCATCACCGATGCCGGTGAACTGGACATGGCGGCGTTCGAGGCGCTCCTGGCTGACGGCAAGGTGGGACTGGTGGCGATCACCCACATGTCCAACGTGCTCGGCACGTACACGCCCGCCGAGCGTATCGCCCGCATCGCGCACGCGCACGGCGCGAAGGTGCTGTTCGACGGGTCGCAGGCGATCGTGCACCGGCGCATCGACGTGCAGGCGATCGATGCCGACTTTTACACCTGGACCGGGCACAAGCTGTACGGTCCCACCGGCATCGGCGTGCTATGGGGCCGGCGCGAGTTGCTGGACCGCATGCCGCCGTTCCTGGGCGGCGGAGAGATGATTTCCTCGGTCAGCTACGAGCGCTCGACCTGGGCAGAGGTGCCGCACAAGTTCGAAGCTGGCACGCCAGCCATCGTCGAAGGAATCGGCCTGAAGGCGGCGATCGATTACGTGCAGGCGATCGGCTATCCCGCTATCGCGGCGCATGAGGCGGCATTGACCGACCACGCTCTTTCACGGCTGTCGGAAATACCAGGCCTGACGATCCTCGGCCGTGCGCAGGATCGCGGCGGCGTGGTGTCGTTCGCGCTCGATCGCGCGCACGCCCATGACGTTGCCACCTTGCTGGACCGCCAGGGAATCGCGGTGCGAGCCGGGCACCACTGCGCCGAGCCGCTGATGCATCGCTTCGGACTGGAAAGCACCGCGCGTGCCAGCTTCGGTGTCTATACCACGCGCGATGAGATCGACGTCCTGGCCGATACACTGTCGCGCGTGCGGGAGTTCTTCGCGTGAGCGCGGACCAGTCGATGTTCGACGACCTGCGGGATCTGTACCAGGAGGTGATCCTGGACCATGGGCGCCGCCCACGGCACGGCCATCGTCCGGCGGCATTCGACGCGGCTGCCCGCGGCGACAATCCGATGTGCGGCGACCGGGTGCAGGTGTTCGTGAAATATGGCCCGGATGGAGTGATCGCGGATACCGGGTTCGAAGCGCGGGGCTGCGCCATCAGCATTGCCTCCGCCGACCTTATGGCCGAGACGGTGACTGGCCGCAGCACGGGTGACGTGCGGCAGCTATTCGCGGCATTCCGCGAGCTGGCCCGCACGGGCGCGTGCCTGCGTTGCGACGAAGCCCTCAAGGTCGTTATGGAGCGGCTTGAACCGCTTGCCGGCGTGCACGAATATCCCTCACGGGTGAAATGCGCGACCCTGCCATGGCACGCGCTCATTGCGGCCCTGGATGGGGCGAAGGAGGCCAGCAGTGAATGACATGGCGCGCGGCGCCGTCCCGCACACCGCCTGGACACCCGACGGCGAGGTGGCGTCGAAGCCCACCGAACAGGTGGTGATCGATGCCTGCTCGTCCGTCTATGATCCGGAAATACCGGTCAATATCTACGAACTCGGCCTGATCTACGCGATCGAGATCGGTGACGGCGGGCAGGTGAAAGTAGAAATGACCCTGACCGCCCCCGCCTGTCCCAGCGCGCAGGAACTGCCCGAGCAGGTGCGCGAGGCAATCATGGCCGTGCCCGGCGTGACCGGATGCGAGGTGGAGACCGTTTGGGACCCACCCTGGGATCCGAGCCGCATGAGCGACGAAGCCCGCCTGCAGTTGAACATGTACTGAACCGACGCGATATCGAGCCGATCATGAGCACGACAACCGCAATTCGCCGCCCCGCCCGCCCGTTGCCGCCATTGATGACCCTGACCGACGCCGCGGCTGATCGCCTGCGCCAGCTTTATGCGAAGGGCGAGCAGGGCAAGTTGCTGCGCATCGGGGTCAAGACGAAGGGCTGCTCCGGTCTGTCATACGACATGAGCTGGGCCGATGCACCCGCACCGACGGATGAGGTGGTCACCGATAAGGACCTGACCGTGCTGGTGGACCGGAAGGCCAGCCTGTTCCTGATCGGCACTGTAATGGATTACCAGACACAGGCGCTGGAGTCCGGGTTCACCTTCATCAACCCGAACGAAAAAGGCCGCTGCGGCTGCGGGGAAAGCTTCCACGTCTGACGGCGGCGGCGATTCCGAGCCACGCCGCCATAATAGCCTCTGGCCGAAATCAGTGATGAAAAAACAGGCTCGGCAACCATGTCGCGATTTGAGGGAACACTGAGAACAGAACGATAAACAACAGGATGATGGCGATGAACGGCAGGATCGCGATCATCAGGTCCTTGAGACCGATATCCGGCGCGATCCCCTGAATGACGAACAGATTGAGCCCGACGGGCGGATGGATCAGCCCGGTCTCCATCACCAGGCTCATGTTTACACCGAACCAGATCGGATCGAATCCATGGGCGATCAGCCCGGGCATGATGACCGGCGTGATCATCAGGACGATTGCCACCGGCGGCAGAAAGAAGCCCATCAGAATGATCAGAACATCGATCCAGAACAGGAACTCCCATTTCGACAGCGGCAAACTGACCAGCCACTGAGTAGCGCTCTGGGTGATAAAGAGGTAGCTCATCACATAGCTGAAGAGAAATGCCATCGCGATGATCATCATGATCATGGAGGCATATTCGGCAGTGTCGAGCAGGACTCTCCGGATCTCAGGCCAATGATAGCAGCGGTACACAATCGCAACCATGACCAGCGTGGCGAAGGCGCCCACCCCGGCAACTTCTGACGGCGTTGCATAGCCGCCATAGAGTGCAATCATCACCACGAGGATGATGCTGAAGAAAGGCAAGAGCCTCGGCAAAGATTCGACGCGATCACGCCACGAGAAATGGTCGACCGCGACCGCGCCATCTGGACCGACGTCGAAGGCCAGCGTTGTCGCCGTCCCCGTCCCACCGCCGAGGTTGGCACCCGCGCTCGGCGTCGCAATCCGCGGACGGGGGGTGCGATCCCGGCGGTACGACTTGATGACGACCCACAATGCGAACAGGAATGCCAGCAGGATACCGGGCACGATGCCGGCAAGGAACAACTGGCCGATCGATTGCTCGACCACGATGCCGTAAAGGATCAGCGTTACCGACGGCGGCAGAAGGATGCCCAGCGTGCCCCCGCTCGCAATCAGCGCGCCGGCAAAGGCCGGCGAATAGCCGCGCTGGCGCATCTCTGGCACACCCATCGCGCCGATGGCGGCCGACGTTGCCGTGCTCGAGCCGCACATCGCGGCAAAGATCGCGCACCCGATCACATTGGCGACGCCAACGCCCCCCGGCAATCTGTGTGTCCATCGGTAGACGAACTCATACAGATCCGCCGCGGCGCGCGTCCTGCCGACCGCAATTCCCATCAGCATGAACAACGGGACCGCCAGCAGGGTGAAATTGTCCATGCCTTCATAGAGCGTCTCGGCCAACTGGCCGATGTTGGACGCCGGCATGAAACCCAGCATGAACGCCACCGAGACGCCGCCGAGCGCGAACGCCACGGGCATGCCCGATAACAGCAGGACGAGTGCGGCGGCGATGAAAAGGAAGCCGATCTCGTGCGGGCTCATCCGATTTTGCCTGTTTTTCCGCCCGTCGCAATCTCCTCGACGATCTGCACGAAATATTCGAGCGAGATCAGCACGAGCCCGATCCCGATCAGCGAGTAAGGGATCCATAAGGGTGGCGCCCAGGTCGAATTGGTGGCCCAACCCTCGCTCCACGCTTGCCAGCTATATTGCCAGACCTTCACCGCCATGAACGCACAGAGCAGGACCGAGAGCACGTCGCCGCCGAGAATGCGTATCCGGTTCCAGCTAGCCGGCATCAAGGTTTGCAGCACCTCTGTGCCGACATGCGCGCGTTTCATCTGCGTATAGTTGGCGGCAAGAAATGTCGCGCCGATCAGCAGGAATATGTTGAATTCCAGGTTCCAGGTGTGCGGACGGCGCAGGTAATATCGCCAGATCACCTCGTTGGTGATCACGGTGGCGGAAATTACAACCAGAATGCCGGCGATAAGCCCGCAGAGAAAATTTAACGCCTTGACTGCGCGGCTGAAGGCGGACCAGATCGTGATCCGCCGCCGCTCATAGGATGGCGAGACACGCGCCATGCTATCGCCGGCATGGCGCGCCGCACTGTTCCCTTCCGTCATGCCACGGCTGTGGCCATGTCGATCAGCTTTTGTCCATCCTTGACCTGGGCGGCAAAGTCCTTCCACGCGCTTTGCTTCGCAAGTGCCTTCCATTCCTGGAATTGCTGCTCATTCATGTCGTCCACATGGTCGCCCGCCTTGGCGAATACGTCGGCCACTTCCTGATCATCGGCCTTGCACGAGTCCAGCGCATAAGGTTGCAACGACTTGCCGACATCCATCACAATCTGCCGCTGCGCCGGTGTGAGCTTGTCGTAGGTATTCTTCGACATCAGCAGCGGCTCGAACATGTACCAGAACGTGTATTTGCGCGCGGTGGTCACGTATTTTGCGACTTCCTGCAGCCGGAAGCTCATCAGCGACGCGCTGGAAGTCCATAGCGCGTCTACCACACCTGAGTGCATCGCGTTGTAGGTCTCGGTTGACGCGAAGTTCGAGATGGAGCCGCCAGCAGCCTCCAGCATGAGCTCGATCATCTTGCCGGCGCCGCGTGTCTTCAGCCCCTTCAGGTCGGCTGGCAACAGGATCGCCTTGTCGCGCG
The DNA here is from genome assembly GCA_963810715.1 of uncultured Pseudomonadota bacterium. Classification (GTDB taxonomy): domain Bacteria; phylum Pseudomonadota; class Alphaproteobacteria; order Acetobacterales; family Acetobacteraceae; genus DATDIC01. The sequence goes on from CAWEOZ010000020.1 coordinate 371,206, forward strand.
ACGCTACCCCACCGCCTTGCCAGATCCAGGTGACGATGACGACGCCATGATCGGCGAGATAGCTCACCAGCCATTTGCCGATATCCGCCGTCTCCCATCCATAAGCCTGCTGGTAGTTTTCGATGAGCGCCGGCATCAATGTCAGATTGGTCTGAGGCAGCTTGCCGCCGGAATAGGCCAGCGGATACACCGACATATCGAGCGCGCCGTTCGACATTGCTTCGAACTGCTGGAGGGGGTTGTACAGCGACGAACCGGGATAGATCTGGAACGTGATCTGTCCGTCGGTGCGCTTGGTGACTTCGTCGGCGAATTTGTGCGCCAGACGGTCCCGAAAATCCGTATTGGCGGGAAATTGGTGTGAGATTTTCAGAACCAGCGGTCCGGCAGCCGCGGCCGGGTAGGTGAGGCCCCCCAGTAGCGGCGCACCCAGCAGCCCGCCAACGAAACTTCTCTTGGTTATGTGCATGACCCAGTTCCCTCCTTACCGAGCCAATGGCTTCCAGCACGCGATTCAGCTCGTAGCCGCATCATACTGCTGCGCTCACATTATACAACAGGGCCATTCCCACCCCGGCATTATACATTTGCCCAAAATCAAACCGGTTGTGAGAAGTCGTTTCATTCTGCGCCGTTGTTCAGCCACACGGTGCGATGCAGCCCGATTTGTTGTTAGCTGCCATACGATAGTTGCCATAGCTGCTTTCAGACGTACGGATTACTGGCGCTCCGCAGCTGTATGCGGATCGGCACACCGATCAGGCCGAAACTGTCCCGCAGCCCGTTGACCAGGTATCGTTGGTAATCGTCCGGCAGCCGGTCCACCCGCCCACCGAACACGATGAAGGTGGGTGGACGCGCCTTGGCCTGGGTGATGTAGCGCAGCTTCAGGCGCCTTCGATCCACCAGCGGCGGCGGGTGGCGCGCCAGCGCCAATTCGAACCAGCGGTTCAACTCGCCGGTGGCGATGCGGATGTTCCAGATCGCGCCGGCGCGGCGTACCGCGGGCAGCAGCTTGTCAAGACCCACCCCAGTCAGCGCCGACAGGCAAACCACCGGCACGCCCTTCAACTGCGCCAGGCTGGTTTCCAGCCGGCCGGCAATGGCACGCCTGACCGCGGCGCGGTGGGTCACGGCGTCCCATTTGTTCAGCGCGATCACGCAGGCGCGCCCTTCACGTTCGATCAGCGCGGCGATCTGCAGGTCCTGATCGGAGATCCCTTCAACCGCGTCGATGACCAGCAAAACGACCTCCGCCATGCGGAGCGCTCCGATCGCAGCACCGGCCGACTGCTTTTCCAGCCCGCTCTCGATGCGCGCGCGTCGGCGCAGGCCGGCCGTATCGACCAGCTCGATCGGGCCGTCCGTATCCTCCAGGATAACGGAAACGGCGTCGCGCGTGAGCCCCGGCTCCGGCCCGGTGACCATCCGTTCGGCGCCTACCAGCCGGTTGAGAAGCGTGGACTTGCCGCTATTCGGCCGGCCGACGATCGCTAGCTTGAGCGGACGTGCCTCGTCCAGGGGCGTTTCGACCTCCGGCAGGCGATCAACTATCTCCGTCATCAGGTCGGCGATGCCGTCGCCGTGCTCGGCGGAGACCGCGACCGGATCGCCCAGCCCCAGCGCATAGGTTTCCAGGATCGCGGTTTGCGCCAGTTTCCCCTCTGCCTTGTTGGCCACCAGCAGCACAGGTCGTCCCTGCCGGCGCAGCCAGTTCGCGAAATGCTGATCGGCCGGCGTGGGTCCACTGCGTGCGTCGACCACGAACACCACCAGGTCGGCCTGTGAGACAGCGGTGACCGACGATCCGTGCGTCCGACCTGACAGGGTCCCCGGCGCCGCTTCCTCCAGCCCCGCGGTATCCATCAGGCGCACGCGCCGGCCGCGCAGCAGGGCCTCGGCGTCTTTGCGGTCGCGGGTCACGCCGGGCGTGTCGGAAACAATAGCGGAGCGCCGACCCGCCAGCCGGTTGAACAGCGTCGATTTACCAACGTTGGGCCGACCGGCAATAACGACAATCGGCAGCATGGCGGTTCAGCGCAGCGCGATCAGCCGGCCATCCTCGGCGATCAGCAACAGGGTGTTGTCGGCGATCACCGGCTGCAGTGGAGCGGCGACCCCAGGCAGCTTCTGCAAGCTGAGGATGTCCCCCGTGTAGGGACTGAGCGCGAGGGCTGCCTTGCTCGTGCCGGCAACCACCAGCCGGTCGCCGGCAAGCAGCGGGCCAAACCAGGTGATCGGGTTCTTCTGCGCCTTCGGGTTTTGCCATTGCGGCAACTGGCTGACCCAGGCGACCCGTCCGTCATCGACATGAAGGGCCGTCATAAGCTGGTCGAGCGTGACCATGAACATCCAGTCGCCGGCCAGCCATGGGCTATTCAGCCCAGCAACGTTGTGTTGCCAGAGCCGACGACCCGAATGCAGGTCGTTCGACACCGTCAACCCGCCCATGCCGACGGCAAACACCTGGCTGCCGCCGATGGCCGGCAGACCGCGGATCGAGTTGATGTCCAGCAGTCCGGCTCCGGTGCTGGAGGCGACCAGGTTGTCGGTCCAGACGACGGTGCCAGTGTCGGCGCGCAGCGCGGTCAGCTCACCGGACGCAAACCCGGCGACGACCAGGCCATCCGCATAGGCCGGGGCCGGTTCGCCGAGCATCCCGGTGGCGGCGTTGACTGCCTGGTAGTCCCAAAGCCGGTGTCCATTGGCAATATCGAGTGCCTGGATCCGATCCTGGATGGTGGTGACGAAGAGCCGTCCTTCCACCACGGTGGGACCGGAGCGGCCAGGTGCGCCGAGATAAACTCGCCATTTTTGCGTGCCACGCGCCGGATCAATCGCCACCACATCGCCCAGGCCGTTCACGGCATAAAGAACCCCGCCGGCAATGCACAGCCCGCCGCCGACGTTGGTGCTGCGCGAGTCCTCGGCCCTGGTGTCGAAACGCCATCGCCGGGCGCCGTCGGACAGATTGAAGGCCGAGACGATCGCGCGCGTATCCATCGCATAAACGACGCCATCGGCCACGACAGGCTGTGCCAGGATCTTGTTGCGATAACCCCCGCCGTCGCCGATCGGGGCTTCCCAGGCCCGATTCAGTACCGCCGGAGCCGCCAGGTGGCCCATCAGATGCGCGGGATTGCCGCCAGGTTGAGGCCAGGCGACGTTGCGCACCGGGGGTGGCAACACGACCTTGGGCGCACCCTGTTCGACCGCGAGAACGTTGGCCGCGGCCAGCACTGGTTCCCGGTGGCCCGGAATGGGCGGCTTGTGGGTGCCGAACCAGTCGTCCCACAGCCCGCAGCCGCTGAGGGGCAGGGTCAGCCCAAGCGGGAGCGCCAGGGCGGCGCGGCGAGACAGGGCGCGCGATCGCCCGTGCTTTTGCTGCACGCGGCTCACCCCCGAAGCTGCGTCAGGATCGCGGTCGCCCGCTCCCGCACACCATCAGGGGTGTTGGCGTCGCGGGTGAGGGCGGTCAGCATGTCTTTTGCCTGAGCAGTCTTGCCTTGCCGCAAGGCCAGCCAGGCGAGTTCTTCCTGCGCCATCGCGTGCCACGGGTTGACCGGCTCGGCGAGCGGCTGCAGGCGGGTTTCAAGCAGCGCGGGATCCCCTGTATCGATCTGATGCTGAGCCCAGAGAAGGTTGGCAAGATCGCGCAGCAGCGGATCGGCGCCGGAATCGGCGGCCACCTCGTTCCACAGCCCCAGGGCTTGCGGCTGGTGGCCCGCCGCGGCTTCCAAAGCCGCGGCGCGCAGGCGGGCCACCGTGCGATAGCCGGCGGGGCCGCTTTGCGCCAATTTGCCGAACCCTGAAAAGGCAGCCGCGCGGGTGGCATCCGCCTTGGGACCGGTTTCGGCGACCTGCAGCATGGATTGGATATAGAGATCGGCAGCCCCCTGGTCCTGCCTTGCCTGGTACCAGCGCCAGCCCTGCCAGCCCGCCACCAGAGCGATGACGAGCACCGCCGCCGCCACCACCGCCCCGGCATAGCGGGTCAGAAACTGGCGCGTGCGCTCGGCGCGAAGTTCTTCTTCGACCTCGTCGAAAATGTCAGGCACGGAGTCACTCCCTGGGGCGACGCATTCATAGCGGCGGGCCCGAGACGGCGAAAGGCCGGAGGTGGAGTGCGCGAGGTGGCCAGATATTCAGACAAGCCCCGCCGCGATGTTCACGGTCAACGCCAGGATAATGGTGTTGAACAAAAAGCTCAGCAGTCCGTGCACGGTGGCGAGCCGGCGCATCTTGCGCGCGGTGATCTGTACGTCGGAAACCTGGAAGGTCATTCCCAGCACCAACGCGAAATAGACGAAATCGAGATAATCGGGGTTCTTCTCCCCCGGAAACTCAAGACCCCGATCGATCTCGGGGCCGCCCAAATCCTTGGAATAATATTCGTGCGCATAGCGGAACGCGAAGGTGGCGTGCATCATGAGCCAGGACACGCACAGCGTCACCGCCACCAGGGCGACGTGAAGATCCCGCTGCGCCGGATGCGACTGCTTGGTCCCGGCGAATTCGCCGAACACGGCAGCGAGGCTGACCAGCGCCGCGGCAATGGTGATGGCGAAGATGGTCCACTCGCCTTCTTGCTGACGCGTGGCGTCGGTGTCCATGCGGGTGACCCGCTCCGTGGTGAACAGCAGGACAGCCAGCAGGAGATAAATAGTGACCCCAATATCCCAGGCCAGCACCGCCGTCGTGGTGGCATTCGTGCGATGCGCCAGCGTCGCCCAGGCGATCAGACCGCACGCCAAACCCGCCCATAGACGCGGGCGACTGGCAGCAACCCGCCAGGCCCAGCCAAATGGGCGCCCGACGATCATTCGCGTTCACTCGAGGGTCGCCAGCAGGCCGGCGATCAGGCGGCCGCGCTGGGCGAGGCTTTCCACCACGATATGCTCGTCGAGCGTGTGCGCGCCGGCGCCTTGAACACCAAGCCCGTCCAGCGTCGGGATGCCGAGCGCGCCGGTGAAGTTGCCATCGGAACCACCGCCCGAGCTCTGATGGCGGATATCGAAGCCGAGCGAGCGGGCCACGGCACGGGCACGTTCATACAGCGCCATGACGCGCTCGTCCGGCTCCCATACCGGCCTGGTGACCCCACGCGTGACGCGAAACTGGACGTCGTTGGAGGAGGCCGACAAAGCCAGCATCCGCGCAACGCCGCGATCCAGGTCCTGCTGGCGTTTCGCCATCGACAGCGCCTCCGCCGTGCAGGTTGTCGCGACGCAGTTCACCCATTGCCCGCCATGGATCACGCCGACGCTGAAGGTGCAGTCGTCCGATGGTCATGTCTTCGATCTCGATGATCTTGCGGGCCATCTCCCTGATTGCCGAGCGGCCTTCGGCAAGCCGCGCGCCGGCATGGCTGGGACGGCCGGTGGCCTCCAGGTTGAAGCGGGCGATGGCATAGCGGCCGGTCACCACGCCGCCGTCCGGCCGGGCCGGCTCGGGCACCAGAACGTAGCGATGGCGAGTGGCCTCGGCTTCGATCAGATCGCGGGTGGAGGGGCTGCCGACCTCTTCGTCGCTGGTCAGCAGCACGGTGACGGGAAGCGGCGTGCGGACGCTGGCGCGAAGAAGCTGGCGGATCGCTTCAAACGCAATGTAATTGCCGCCCTTCATGTCGCAGATCGCGGGCCCCCAGGCGCGCTCGCCCTCACGGCGGAACGGCAGTTTTTGCAGCATGCCGACCGGGTGCACGGTATCGAGGTGGCCCATGATGAGGATACCGGGATCGCCCGCCCTGGGATGCGGGAACGTGGCGCGCACACAGTCGCCGAATCCCATCCGGCCGGCGATGCGTTCCGTGCGCGCGCCGGCGATGACCAGTTCGCGGCTGGCGACATCCATCATGCGGTTGACGGCGGCAGCATCCCAGGTGGGGCTTTCGCATTCGACCCAGGCGCGTAGTCCTTCGAGCATGGAGTCGGAATTGAAGGGCAGGGCGTTCGGGTCCATGCGCTTATCCTTCTATAGGAGGTGCGGCGACTGGATTAAGCCGATCGCACCGGCAGATCGGATGTGGAATGCTGGAACAGGAGTTCTTGCTCAAAATGTGACCTCGGGCGGAATGTCCTGCGGCTTCACGCCCAAGGTCGCGTACCCGCAAGCATCCAGTCGCGTATCTGTCCGGAGCCACGATTGTAGTCGATCCAGGCGTTGACAACCTCCATGAAACGAATGCTCGGCTCCGGCAGCATCGCCATGTTGCCGGGCAGAGCAATCAACGGATCGGTCAGCAGATGAAACGGCCCGACATCGGGGTTCTTTGCGAACGCCGTGATGCCGATTGTCGTGGGAAGAATCTGCACGTCGCAGCGGCCCGACAGCAGCGCCGTCGTCGCGTCGCTGAGAGTCTTGAAACCCAGGAGCTGCGCATTGGGCGCATAGCGTCGGGCGCAGGTTTCCATCAGGGAACCCAGATCGAAGGCGACCCTGATGTTCGCGTTGTTCAGGTCTGCCCAGACGCGGGGCGTAAATCCCTTCTTCGCCAAACACCCGTATGGGGTGATCAGATAGGGTTCGCTGAATTGGATGACCAACGCCCGCTGTGGCGTGGGCGTGAGGCCGAAACCGACATCGATCCTGTCGGCCTGAATATCGAGAATTGAATTGCCATACGTCGTCTCGACAATTTGGACCCGAGCATCGAACGTCTTGGCGAGATCGCGCAAGATATTCACCGCTACGCCGGACCACTCTCCGGTCACCGGGTCCTTCTGCCAATAGGGTATTGCACCTGCGATACCCGGAACACGCAGCACCTTGGTTCGTTGAATGCGTTCGAGAACGGACTTGTTCGCCGGCTGCGCTGTTGCGGTGCCGATGACGGCGCCGAAGCCAGTCGTCGCAGCAAGACCGGCGAGTGCCCGCCGGGAAAAATTGTCGGTCATTGCGCCATTACCCCCCGATATTCATGGTTGATCCCGGACTCGCCCGGGTATTCGCCCTTCGCTGAAGACGAGCTGTCTCGATCGCGTCGCGTATCGCGTGCCAGCGCACCAGGGCGTTCACCAGCGGCCTATGAACGGCATAGGTTCGCAACGGCCGCAGAGGTGTGAATGGCAGGATGAGATCTGTTGCCGCGGTGCCGAGCGCACACCGCGCGAGTTCGCGACCCAGCAAGGTGGCGATGGCTACACCGCGCCCGTTGCAGCCAAGTGCCGCCAGCAGTCCTGGTGCCAGCTCGTGAATTTGCCATGCATTCCCCGGCGACATGGCCATCCAGCCGCTCCACCATGATTCGATTTGTAGCGGACCGAGCTGAGGAAAAATTCGGGCGATTCGGGCAAGGCTGGCATGCTGGTCGGGCGGCCGCTCCACCCCGAACACCGGGCCACGGCCGCCGAACTGCATGCGGCCATCGGCATGAACCCGAATCCCGGACAGCAGCCGAGTTGTATCGGTCATCGGCTGACCGCCTGGAAGGATGCTGCGGCGCAGATTGGAGGAAAGCGGAGCCGTGACAAACTGGTACGCGCGGACCGGAACGATGCTGCGCCTGAGGCCCGGCCACAGATCATCTGTATATGCGTTAGTGCACAGCATCACGTGGTCTGCCGTGATGCTGCCGGCGTCGCAGTCAACCCGCCAAATGCGGCCCGTGTGCGTCAGACATCGTGCCGGCGATTTTTCATGGAGTCTGGCCCCGGCGCCGATCGCTGCGCGCGCCAGGCCACGTACAAGGGCGAGCGGGTTGATCGTGCCGCCACGCGCGTCGAACCACGCCCCAAGATAGGAATCGCTGCCGATCGCTTCCGCGGCACCATGACGGTCGAGCATCCGCACGGGGCGACCCTGTGCCTGCTGATAGGCTGCCTTTGCTTCCAGCGTCTTCAGAGCGGCCGGACTATGCGCCGCGGACAAGATGCCGCAGCGGACGACCGAAGCATTCATGCCATGCTTCTCCGCCAGGCCGAAGACGAGTTCAGGTCCCTGCTCCGATGCCTCATGCAGCCGCGGTCCATAGACCGGGCCATAGCTGCGCAATATCTCTTGCGGCGTCTGTTTCGTCGCTGCCGCGACATGGCCTCCATTGCGGCCGGAAGCGCCCCAGCCGATCGTCTGCGCTTCGACCAGAACGACGCGGGCCCCAGCCTCGGCGGCATGGAGAGCGGCTGAGCAGCCCGCTATGCCGCCGCCGACAACCACCACATCGCAGCGTTCATCGACGCACAGAGGATCAGGATCGAGCGGGATTCCCCCGGTGGACGTAAATGCCGTCGATGGCATTCCGGAATCGTCTTGGGTCGGCTGAAACCTCATTCCTGGTGCAGTCCATCTCCGCGGTGTTTTGATTAAGCGAACCACGTATCCGGCAGCGTGTAACCTTCCGGCAGCGGGTCATCCGGATCAAGTCCGTATTGACTGATATGGGTAACCCACCCTCGTCCAGAGATGCTGTTGACGATGGCGGGAAGCCCGCCGACCGAACACGTCTCCTCGATACGCCCATGGAAATGCGTGCCGATGATAGAGACGTGGTCCAGCGTCTCGCCCACCCGCATCTCTCCCTTCGCATGCAGCACCGCCAATCGCGACGAGGTGCCGGTGCCACATGGCGAACGGTCGATGCGACCAGGTGAAACGATCACCGCATTGCGCCCTGTCTTGCCGTTCGCCGTCGCTGTCAGCGGACCGGCCAACAGCGTCTGGTTCACCGTGTGGATCTGCGGATTTTCCGGATGCACGGCGGGAAGCTGCTCGGCAGCCGACGCCTTGATGCGTTCGCCAACCGCCACCAGATCGCGCGCCTCGTGCGGCTCGATGGCGAAACCCAGCCGCGCGGCATCCACGATCGCATACAGCATCCCGCCATAGGCGACATCGACCGTAACGGTGCCCAGCCCGGCCACCTCGATCGCCCGATCGCGATGCAGCACGAACGACGGCACGTTGCGGAACCGGACCCGCACGCAGCGCCCGTCGCGACACTCGGCAGTCACACGCACCAGCCCGCCCGGAGTATCGAGCGTCAGCACCGTCTCCGGTTCGCGCATCGGCACCATGCCGGTTTCCAGCAGCGCCGTGACCGTGGCAATCGTGTTCGAGCCCGACATCGGCACGTAATACTGCGACTCCATGATGATCAACCCGACATCCGCTTCCGGCGCACATGGCGGAATGACCAGGTTGAGCGACAGCGTCACCGCGCCGCGCGGCTCGAATAGCAGCAGCCGGCGCAGCGAATTCCCCATGGTCGCGCAGGTTGCACATCCGCTCGAACATGGTGGCGCCGGGTGGTGGCAGTACGCCACCGGTAATCACGCGCGCGGCCTCGCCCTCCGCGTGTACGCCGACGACAGTAACGGTGCGGGACCAGTGCATCGGACGAGTACTCCCCTGAATGATTTATTCCGTTACCGCCGCGGAGCCGGCAAGGAACAGCTCGGTCAGCGACGCATGTGATGCCACGAGCTGCGCCTGCCCATCCAGCCGGACGCGTCCGCTCTCCAGAACGTAAGCGTAATCGCCGACCTCCAGCGCCAGCCGCACATTTTGTTCCACCAGCAGGATCGAAACTCCCGCCGCGGACAGTTCCAGCAATATGCGGAAAATCTGGGTGATCACCCGCGGCGCGAGGCCGAGCGAAGGTTCGTCCAGCATCAGCAGGTCCGGCTCTGCCATCAGCGCCCGGCCGATCGCCAGCATCTGCTGCTGTCCGCCAGACAGGCGGCTCGCCAGTCCGCTGCGTCGCTCGGCAAGAATCGGGAACCGGTCGAACACCTCGGAGCGCAACGCATCGAAGCTTTTGCCCCTGCGCCCGATATAAGCGGCAAGCAGGTTCTCCTCCACCGTCAGGCGCTGGAAGATGCGGCGTCCTTCGGGGCAATGGGCGATGCCCGCGGCGGCGATACGGTCGGGCCGCCAGCCGGTGATCTCGCGGCCCTGAAACAGGATGCGGCCACCCATGATCCGGCATAACCCGGAAATCGACGACAGCAGCGTGGTCTTCCCGGCGCCGTTGGCACCGACGACGACCACAATCTCGCCGGGCCGGACTTCAAGCGTGATGCGCGACAATACCTGTTTCGTGGCGTAGCCCGCGTCCAGCGCGTCGATGGCGAGCAAGCTCGCGGATGGAATCGAGGTCGTCATCGGTCCCCAGATAGGCCTCCTGCACCTCGCGGTTAGCCTGCACCTCGGCCGGCGTGCCGCAGAACAGCAGCGCACCGTGGTGAAGGACGATAGATCCTGTCGGATAGCGACATCACCAGCTCCATGTCATGCTCGATCACGATCATCACACGATCGGGGCGGCGCAGTCGCAACAACCGATGTTTGAGCGTCTCCGTCTCGCCGGAGTTGAGGCCCGCGGCGGGTTCATCGAGCAGCAGCACGCGCGGTCTGCCGATCAGCGCCCGGGCGATTTCCAGCATACGCTGGCGGCCATAGGGCAGCAGCTCCGCATGGGCGTCCGCCATATCGGCGAGGCCGAATTCTTCCAGCAATTCCAGGCAGACGGCGCGGCGGCGGGCGGCGGCGCGGGTCGCGTATGGCGGGACCAGCACCTCGCGCCACGTATGCCGCAATTCGGCTGGCGATAGCGCCACCTCCAGATTTTCCAGCACCGTCATCTGGTCGAACAGCCGGATATTCTGATAGGTCCGCGCCAGTCCGGCGCGGGCGATCTGGTGTTTCTTCAGGCCCTGCAACGGCCGGCTGTCGAGCAGGATGCGGCCCTCGGTCAGCGAATAAGATCCGGCCGCCATGTTCACCAGCGTCGATTTTCCGGCCCCGTTAGGGCCGATAATCGCGTAGATCAGCCCTGGCTCGAATTCCATGCTGACATCGTCGATCGCCACCACGGAGCCAAACCGCTTGGTGACATGACTGAACGCGAAGCTCATGGAGCGAACAGCCAGCGCGCCAGCCGGGCCGGCCCGAAGCTGCGCGGGACAAGTCCCTGCGGCCGTAGAATTATCAGCGCCGCCAGCGTGAAACCAAACGCCATCATGCGGTATTCCGCCACCCCGCGCAGCAGCTCCGGCAGCACAATCAGTGCGACCGCCCCGGTGATAACGCCCAGGATATTGCCGACACCTCCGATCACGATGATCAGCACGATCAGGATCAACTCGTTGAAGGTGAAACTCTCCGGGCTGACATAACGCTGGAAGGAGGCGAAGATCACGCCTGCCAGCCCGCCGATCGCGGCGCTGATGGCGAACGCAGCGAGCTTCACCCGCACCGTGTCGATGCCGATGCCGCGCGCGGCGTCCTGGTCCTCCCGGATCGCGGCCCAGGCCTTGCCGAGGATCGACCGCTCCAGCCGCAGCACCAGCGTCCCGACGATGATGCAGATGACCAGCAGCAGCCAGTAGAACCCGCGCGGCGAGATCAGCGGATAGCCGGCCAGCCGCGGCACATCGATCATCATCACGCCCTGCGGTCCGCCGGTGACCGCGTCCATGTTGTTCAGCAGGATGCGGATGATCTCGCCGAAGCCCAGCGTGACGATCGCCAGATAGTCGCCCCGCAGCGGCAACACCGGGAATGCCGAGCAGGATGCCAAAGCAGGCGGCCAGCGCCGCGCCGATCGGCAGGATGACGAGGAACGGCAGGTGAATGCCGAACTGCGGGCTGGCGAGCAGCGCATAGGAATAGGCGCCAACCGCATAGAACGCGACGAATCCCAGATCCAGCAGCCCCGCATAGCCGATCACCAGATTGAGACCCAGCGCCGAGCAGCACATAGATCAGCACGTCATCAGCGAGGCGCACATAATACAGCCCGGCCTGCGGCATCAACAGCAGCAGCGCCAGCACGGAGCCCACCAGCAGCGCCCGGGCCAGTACACGGCCGGCGCGGGAGCCGCTGCGGGCGACGGAGACGCTCGCCATCAGTAATCCCGCTTATAGACCATGGTTTCTTCCGATATCTGTTCCCCCAGAAGCCCGGTCGGACGAAAGATCAGCACCGTGACCAGCACGATGAAGGCGAAAATGTCCCGATAATCGGTGCCCAGGATGCCGCCGGACAGCACCGGCAGCAGGGCCGTCCCGGCAACCTCCACGAACCCGAGCAGGAAACCGCCCAGCATCGCGCCGGGAATGCTGCCGATACCGCCCAGGATCGCGGCGGTGAACGCCTTCAGCCCGACGATCGTCCCCATCGTCGGGTACATGATCCCATAATAGCTGGCGTATAGAATTCCGCCGAGCCCACCGAGCCCAGGCCCGATGAAGAAGATCAGGCTGATCGCCCGGTCGACATTGATGCCCAGCAGTGCGGAGGTGCGCGGACTTTCGGACACCGCCCGCACCAGCACGCCAAGCCGGGTGCGCGCGACGAACGCCGCCAGCAGCAGCATCAGCGCGACCGCCAGCACGACGATGCCAAGCTGCGTCGTGGTGATGACGGCGCCCGCCACCATCAATCGCGCGTGCCGGGAAAGATGCTCGGGAAACGGATCGGCTGTGGTCCGGCCAGCACCTGCACCGCCGATTGGAAGAACAGCGACAGGCCGAGCGCGCTGAGCATCGGCGCCAGCCGCGTCGCGTTGCGCAGCGGCTTGTAGGCAATTCGCTCGATCGCCACTCCGGTGAAGCCAACCAGCGCGAATACCGCGAAAAATGCGACCGTAATAGCCAGTGCGCCGACCGATCCGATGCCGCCGAAGCCAAACGCCAGCAGCCCGTAGCAGAAATAGGCGCCGAGCATGAACAGCTCGCTATGCACGAAGTTGATCAGCCGCAGCACGCCATAGACCATGGTGTAGCCGAGCGCGATCAGGGCGTAGATCGCCCCGATCGTCGCCATGTTGACGAACTGCTGCAGCAGCAGGCCGGTCATGCCCTGGGCCTGGTCAGCGAGCGGCCGGCTTCAGCTATGCCCGACCAGCACGAACTTGCCGTTATCGATGTGATACAGGAACACGCGCCCGCCGCCGGCAAGGTCGCCATTCTTGTCAAACGAAACCGGGCCGAGAATGGTGTCGAGCTTGGTGGAGTGCAGCGCCGTGATGATGTCGGCACGGTCCAGCTTCGGCGCGGTCTTGATCGCCGCCACCGCGATCTGCGCCAGGATATAGCCGTACACCGAATAGGCCCCGGGATCGGAGTGGAATGCCGCCGTGTAGCGCTTGGTGAAATCGACCAGCTCGGGCGAGGAATTCATATGGTGGCACCTGGAACGTGACATAGATTGCCTGCGCCGCCGCATCGCCCGCCTGCTTGGGAAGGTCCGGCGTGTAGCCGCCGTCAGGGACGAACAGCTTCGCGTCCAGCCCGAGATCATGCATCTGTTTGGCAAACAAAGCGAGCTGCGGCATCACCGCGCCGAGATAGACGACCTGCGGATTTTGCTGTTTCAGTTGTGTGATCAGCGCGGTGAAATCGACATCGGTGGGATTGACCTGTGATATCGAAGTTACGGTCCCACCCGCCTGCTTGAACCGCTCGGCAAAAATCCGGGACACGCCCTCGCCGAAGGTCTGCTTGTCGTTCACCACCGCGGCGCGCTCAGCCTTCATGTCGTTACGGGCATAATTCGCCGGTAGCGCACCCTGGATGAAATCGTTCGGAACCGGGCGCACGATATTGGTGACGCCCTGCTGGGTTAGCGCCGGATTGGAGCCGAAGATGATGTCCGGCATGTCGCATTGCGCGTAGATCGGCAGCGTGGGCAGCACGACACCCGAATTGAAATGACCTAGCACCACCTTCACCGAGTCATCGTCACATAGTTTCTGCGCCACCAGCGTTCCCTGGCGCGGGTCGGCCTGGTCATCCAATTTCAAGAACTTGAACGTGTGGCCATTCACACCGCCGGACTTGTTGACCTCATCGAGATAGAGCTGCATTCCGTTTTGCCAGGTGACGCCGAAAAACGCCTGCGGGCCGGAAAGCGGCCCGGCGGAGGCGATGGTCACCTCGTCGGCACGGGCTACCCCGCCGATGCAGGCTGCGGCAGCGACCGCCAACGCAAGTCCGATGATGTGGCTGCGCCTCATTGTTCGACCCCTCAGTTCGTTTCACACCGCTACATTAGCCCGCCCGATACAACCTGACCACTCGGCGACAGGCGCCGCTTCATTACGGCAGACTGTCAGACGCTCGCCAAGTAGATCGAAGAAGCCTGACGCATCCAGACTTTCCAGCACGGTGACGTTCGGCGGCAACTTCGTGCGGCCCCAGCGGTCGATGACGGTGCGTCCGCGGTCCGGGCCCGGCGCCAGATCGACGGAAGCGGGACAATCGCGAGTGGTGAACAGCTCCGGGCGGATCAACCACGCCACCGCGCAGGGATCGTGCAGCGGCGCACCAATGCCGCCGAGGCGAGGCGAGGGGCTGATACCCGCCTGGATGTTGCACAGCGCGTTCAGACATCGGCCCGAACCGGCGGCGCGCATGGAACGGAGCCGGTCCGGCGTGGCGAGCGCATGCGCGGTGACCTCGAGCGTCGCCAGCACGATCGGCCGCTGGCACGACAGTACGATCTGCAACGCCTCCGGGTCATTATAGGCATTGAACTCGGCCGCCGGGGTTATGTTGCCCTCGGCCCAGGCACCCGCCATCAGCACGATCTGGGCGATATTGTCCACCAGCGCCGGCTCCGTGGCGAGCGCGAGCGCAAGATTGGTGGCCGGCCCAAGTCCGACGAGGGTGACCGGATCCGGGGCATCGCGCAGGATCTGCCGGATTGCATCGACGGCGTGCCCAGGCTGCGGGTCGCCGCCGCGCGGCAGACGGATGCCGCCCAGCCCGTTATCGCCCTGGACCGCGGGCTCGTTGCGGAAGGCCCCGAGCAGGGGCCGGTGCGCGCCGGCAAACACGGGCACGCAGCTCGCCGCAAGCGCGGTCAGCGACAGTGCGTTCGCCAGCGCCCGCTCCAGCCCCACATTGCCGCCGACAACCGTAACCGCGAGCACCTTCAGCTCCGGCGACGCAAAGGCCAGCATCAGCGCAAACGCATCGTCATTGCCGGGATCGCAATCGATAATGACGGGACGTGCGGCGGAGGGACCGATGGCCATACTGTCCAGCGTCCGCCCGGCCACGCCTCCTGTCCAGGCGTCAGCGTTCTGCTGGCCTGCCGTCGCGCGATCCGCTATCGAACCGCCTGCAGCCGTTTCGCGAAGGAGTCCACCATGTTGCGACTGGCCGTGGCGCTTGCGCTTCTGCTTCTGCCCACCCTGGGATTTGCGCAATCGCCGCAGTTGCTCACCCCCGGCAAACTGACCTGGGGCAGCTCACTGACGTTTCCGCCATTCGAATTCGAGGATAATGGCAAGCCGGCCGGCTTCGATGTCGATCTGACCAATGCGCTCGCCGCGAAGATGGGGCTGCAACCGGTGCTGGCATCGCTCGAATTCAAAGGGCTGATTCCGGCGCTTCTCGGCAAGCGCATCGATATCGTCGTCAGTGGCATGTACATCAATGCGCAACGGCTGGAGGTGGCGGACTTCGTCCCCTATCTCCTGGTCGGCAACCAGATCGTCGTACGTGCCGGCAACCCGAAGCACATCGCAGGCGTGGCGTCCCTGTGCGGGCTGCGTATCGCCGCGCCCACTGGCACGGTGTTCGAGACCGCCGCCAAACAGGCCGGCGAAACCTGCAAAGCCCAGGGCAAGCCGGACGTCACCGTGCTGTCGCTTCCCGGCACCACCAACTGCGCCCTGGCGCTCACGCAAGATCGCGCCGACGCTATCATTGTCTCCACCGGCACGCTCGCCGCGCTGCTGCGCGAAACCCCCGGAGCCTATGCTGCCGGCGGGGCCCCGTTTGACACCGATACGAAGGTGGGAATCGCCCTGCGCAAGGACGATCCGGGTCTGAAAGCCGCTCTGCAAAAAGCGCTTCAGGAGACCGTCGCCGATGGGACCTATGCCAGTCTGATCAAAAAATGGAACCTGCCGGCCGCCAGTTCGCCATTCTGACCGGCGATGCCGCTGTTCCAGCCGCGCCTGCTGCTGCAATACCTGAACAGCGCCGCCTTTTTCCACGCCGCGGAAATCACCTTCGAGCTCAGTATTGCATCGCTCGCAGTCGGGATGGCGGTCGGCCTGCTGTTGGCCGTCGCCCAGGAAACTCCCCTGCGCCCAGTGCACGCGGCCGTACTGTTCTATCTTTGGCTGTTTCGCGGCACGCCGGTCCTCCTGCAACTGGTGTTCGCGTTCAACGTCCTGCCCAGCTTCGGCATCCTGCTGCCCGGCTTCGCCTGCGGCGTATTGGCGCTCGGCCTCAACGAGGGCGCCTACATGGCCGAGATCATGCGGTCCGGCATCCGCGCGGTAAGTCCGGGCCAGCGGCTCGCTGCGCGGGCGCTGGGGCTGGAGGAAGGCCAGGTCATGCGCTGGGTCGTGCTGCCGCAGGCGCTGCGCATCATCATCCCGCCCATCGGCAACCAGTTTATCAGCATGCTGAAACTATCGGCCCTGGCGTCCGTGATCGGCGTGCAGGAGCTGCTGTTGGTCGCCGATCAGACCGCATCCGGCAATTTCCGCTACATCGAGACGCTGAGCGCCGCCGGCATCTACTATCTGGCGATGACGACCCTGTTCATGGTGGTCCAGTCCATCGTCGAACGTCATCTGCGTCGCCGGCCTGGGCCACGCCGCACGATAGTGGATCTGTCGGCGAGGCCCGAAGCAGCCCGATGACTCCCTTGCTGAGCGCGACCGGGCTCCGCAAGCACTTCGGCAGCCTGGACGTGCTGAAAGACATCGATCTCACCGTGCAGCCGCGCGAGTGCCTGGTGATCCTCGGTCCATCCGGCTCCGGCAAATCCACGCTGCTGCGCTGCCTCAACCTGCTGGAGCCGATTGCCGCCGGCAATATCCTGTTCGAAGGCAAGGACATCGCCCGCACGCCGCGGCGGCAGGCTGCTGTCATCCGCCGCCGGATGGGAATGGTGTTCCAGAATTTCGAGCTGTTCCCGCATTTGTCGGCCGAGGACAATGTTGCGTTCGGCCCGATCCGCGTGAAGCGGACGCCGCCGCGGCAGGCGAGGGAACTGGCCCAGGACCTGCTCCGCCGCGTGCATCTGCCGGACAAGGCCCACGCCTTTCCGGACGAGCTCTCCGGCGGCCAGCAGCAGCGCGTCGCGATCGCCCGCGCGCTAGCGATGGAACCGGCGCTGATGCTGTACGACGAACCGACCAGCGCCCTGGACCCCGAAACCGTCGGCGAAGTGCTTCAGGTGATGCAGGAATTGCATGAGGAAGGCATGACCAGCATCGTCGTCACGCACGAGCTCGGCTTTGCGCGTCGGGCTGCCGATCACATCGTCTTCATGGAAGATGGCCGCATCGAGCACCGCGCATCAGTGGATGCCTTCTTCCAGCCGGATGCACCGGACCGCGTGCTTCGTTTCCTGCAACGTATGCACGGCCCCTGACTGGAGCGTGATCGCCGGATGGTGCATATCACATGCATTGCTGACACCGCGGAACAGGAGGAACGAGTGGTGGGAAATCCGGTGTATGGAACCGGTCTCGACCGGAACGAGGCAAACTACGCGCCGCTCAACCCGGTCACATTCCTGGAGCGGGCAGCCTATATCTATCCAGATCGGACCGCGGTCATTCATGGTGCGTGGCACTCCACCTGGCGCGAGACCTTCGCGCGATGCCGGCGGCTGGCCTCCGCACTAGCCCGATACGGCATCGGTCGCAACGATACGGTCGCGGTCATGGCGCCGAACGTCCCCGCCATCTACGAGGCCCATTTCGGCGTTCCGATGATCGGCGCCGTCCTGAACACGCTGAATACACGCCTGGACGCCCAGACGATCGCTTTCATGCTGCGCCACGGCGGCGGACGTGTGCTGATCACGGACAAGGAATATTCCGGCACGGTCGAAAAGGCGCTCGGGCTGCTGAAGGAGCGTCCGCTGGTGATCGATATTGACGATCCGGCATGCCAGGACGGGCAATTGCTGGGCGAGATGGACTACGAGGCGTTCCTGGGTACCGGCGATCCAGATTTTGTCTGGAGCAATCCGCCCGACGAATGGGACGCAATTTCACTGAATTACACATCCGGCACGACAGGAGATCCGAAAGGCGTCGTCTATCACTATCGCGGCGCCTACCTGAACGCCGTCAGCAATATCGTCAACTGGGGCATGCCGCAGTTCGCCGTGTATCTGTGGACGCTGCCGATGTTCCACTGCAACGGCTGGTGCTTTCCGTGGTCGGTGGCGGAACGCGCAGGCACCAACGTCTGCCTGCGCCGCGTCGAGGCGACGGCGATGTTTCACGCGATCCGCGAGCACAAGGTTACCCACATGTGCGGCGCGCCGATCGTCTATGCCACGCTGATCAACGCGCCGGAGGAGATGCGGCGCGGTATCGATCACCGGATCGCCGGGCAGGTGGCCGCGGCAGCGCCGCCGGCTTCAGTCATCGAAGGCGCCGACAGGATCGGCATCGAACTGACGCACGTATACGGCCTGACCGAGACCTATGGCCCGGCGTCGGTCTGCGCCAAGCACCCGGAATGGGCGGATCTGCCTGTGGAGCAACGGGCGGAACGCAATGGCCGGCAAGGCGTGCGCGTGCCAATGCAGGAAGCGATGACGGTGCTGGACCCCGAAACCATGGCGCCCGTGCCGTCGGATGGGGAGACGATGGGCGAGATCATGTTCCGCGGCAACATCACAATGAAGGGCTATCTTGCCAACCCCGCGGCAACACAGGCAGCTTTCGCCGGGGGTTGGTTTCATACCGGCGATCTGGCAGTGATGCAGCCGGACGGGTACGTGAAGATCCGCGACCGCTCGAAGGACATCATCATTTCGGGTGGCGAGAACATTTCCTCGCTGGAGATAGAGGATGTGCTCTATCGCCATCCGGCTGTGGTAGGGGCGGCCGTCGTCGCCCAGCCGGATGCGCGATGGGGCGAAACGCCGTGCGCGTTCATCGAGATGAAGCCGGGAGCCTCGGTCACGGCCGAAGAGCTGCGCGAATTCTGTCGCCAGCACATGGCGCGTTTCAAGGTGCCGCGCAGCTTCCTGTTTCAGGAGCTGCCGAAAACCTCCACCGGAAAGATACAGAAATTCGTGCTGCGCGAGATTGCACGGTCGCGAGATGCTATCGAGTAGGTACCAGGCGTTCAGGAAACCGATCCGTCCACCGTCATTCTCGCCAAAGCGGGAATCCAGCGATCGCCTGCACAGCCGCGACCTCGCCATGGATGCCCGCTTGCGGGCATGACCAGGGAAGAGGCAGCTAGCGTGCGAAACGCTATCCCAGATAAGCCTCTCTCACCCGCTCATCATGCAGCAAATCCTTCGCCGGCCCGCTCGAGCAGCACGCGTCCGCTCTCCAGCACATACCCGGTCGTGGCGATCGACAAAGCCATCAATGCGTTCTGCTCGACCAGCAGGATCGTCACACCTTGCGCATTGATGGTCCGGATCGTTTCAAACACCTGTTCTACCACCATCGGGGCCAGCCCCATGCTGGGCTCGTCCATCAGCAGCACCTGCGGATCCGCCATCAAAGCGCGCGCCGTCGCCACCATCTGCTGCTCGCCGCCGGACAGAGTTCCGGCAACCTGGTGCAGTCGCTCGCGCAGGCGCGGGAACAGGGTCATCACGCGATCTCGGTCCGCGGCAATGCCGGCGCGATCGCGGCGGGTGAACGCGCCCATGGACAGGTTTTCGCCCACCGTCAGCCGGCCGAAAATCCGTCGTCCCTCCGGAACCTGCACCAGCCCCATTCCGGCGATCGTGTGCGCGCCGAGCCCGGACAGTGCCTTTCCCCGGTAGCGTATTTCACCCTCGCGCGGATGCAGCAGCCCGCTGATCGCCCGCAATGTTGTTGACTTCCCGGCGCCGTTGCCGCCGACCAGCGTGACGATCTGGCCTTCCTCCACGGCCAGGGAGATGCCCTTCAGCGCCTCGATCTTGTCGTAGAAGACGTGGATGTCATCGATTTCGAGCAACGGCATCGTTCAGGCCGCCGTCGCGCCGGCGCCCAGATAGGCCTCGATCACCGCGGGATCGCGCTGCACTTCGGCCGGCCGGCCCTCGGCGATCTTCACGCCGTGATCGAGCACGGTAACCGTGTCGGACATCGACATCACCACCCGCATCTGGTGCTCGATCAGCAGGATGGTGATGCCGAAACGGGCACGCACATCCTCGATGAAGCGCATCATACTGGTCGTTTCATTTGGATTCATCCCCGCCGTCGGTTCGTCGAGCAGCAGCAGCTTCGGCTGGGTCGCCAGCGCGCGGCCGATTTCCAGCCGACGCTGTTCGCCGTAGGGAAGGTTGCGGGCAAGATAATCGCCACGCCCGCGCAGCCCGACAAAGGCCAGCAGCCGTACCGCTTCCTCATGCGCGCGGGCTTCGTCGGCGCGCGTCGCCGGAGTGTTCAGGACGGCACCCCACCAGGTGGAACGCAGATGCAGATGCATTCCGACCAGCAAATTCTCGATGGCGCTGATGTTGCGGAACAGCCGGATGTTCTGATAGGTGCGACTGATACCGGCCGCGGCCACGCGGTCAGGGGTAAGCCCGTCGATCCGGCTGCCGCGAAACCATACGGCCCCTTCGGTCGGATGCAAATTCTGCGTGATGCAGTTGAACACCGTCGTCTTGCCGGCACCATTCGGCCCGATAATGCTGTGAATCGAGCCCTCCGCCACGGTCAGGTCCAGCCCGCCCACCGCGGTGAGACCACCGAACCGCATGCTCATGCGCTCGCAACGAAGTATCGGGGCTGTCATCGTGGCTCGGCCGGCAGCAGGTCGGCGCCTTCGTCCAGTGCGGCGGTCGCCTCGCCGGCGTGCAGCTCCCGGCGGCGCACTTCCGATGGCCACAAGCCTTCGGGCTTCCAGCGCATCATCACGATCAGCACCGCGCCATAGAAAAGATAACGGTATTCGCCGAATTCCCGCAGCAATTCGGGCAACCCGATCAGCGCGATGGACCCGAGCACGACGCCCGGCAGGCTGCCCATCCCGCCGACGATGATCAGCGCCAGCACGTTGATGGAGATCAGCAACTGGAAGCTCGACGGATAGACGGAGGTCAGCATCACCGCGAAGATCGAACCCGCCAGTCCGGCAAACGCAGCGCCGAGGCCATAAGCCATCAGCTTTGAGCGCACGAGATTGATGCCCAGCGCCTGTGCCACATCCTCATCATCGCGCAGCGCCATCCAGGCGCGTCCCTGTCGTGAATTCTCCAGCCGCCAGGCGACGAATGCTGCAACGCCCGAGGCCACGAGCGTGAGATAGAAGAGCTGCACCGGGCTGCTGAGCACGATACCGCCCAGATGCGGCTTCGGGATCTGCAGCACGCCCTGTGCGCCGCCGAGCAAAGGGGCGGCGAAATCCGACATCACCACGACACGCACGATCTCGCCCAGGCCCATCGTGGCGACCGCCAGATAGTCGCCGCGCACGCCAAGCACCGGCAATCCGAATACCACCCCGACGGCGACAGCGAGCAGCACCGATGCCGGCATGGCGAGCCAGAACGACAGATGCAGCAGCGCGTGCGGGCTGTCCGCGGTGAGCAGCGCGGTAGTGTACGCGCCCACCGCGAAGAACGCGACGAACCCAAGGTCGAGCAGACCGGCGAGGCCAACTTCCAGGTTCAGGCCAAGACCCATCAGGATATAGAGCCCGACCAGCATCAGCACCTGTCCGATATAGGCACCCGCGAGCACCGGCATGACCGCCAGAATCAACACCGCGACCGCGGCGCGCACCATGCGCTGGCGGCGAAGCTGACGGTCATCCAGCGCGGTGCGGTGACGCCCGCCAAATCGTATCCGGAGTTGGTAACCGATTGCGGCCAGCACGAACACCATTGCGGCGCCCTGCGGCATCAGCCCGTCCCAGTCATAGAACGCATCGCGTATGGCGCCGACGGGTCCTTCATACTGCAGCATGAGCTGGATCAGCTCCTGGAAGACCCCAGCGACGACCACCGCCACCACGCCGGCAAGCACGGTTCCCCGGAACCCGGCCGGACTGATCCGAAACCCGGCGCCGATCAACCCGGCTAGCGCGCCGCCACCGATCAGAGTCGCCGATCCGGCGCCGAGCCCCAGGTCGGACGTCAGCATCTTCAGCAGATCGGGAGACAACGCGATGAACATTGACTGCGGATGCAGCAATGCGATCAGTATGGCGAGAATTGCCATCACCACACCGGTAGATGTGCCGGCTACAAGGCCCAGAACCAGCCGCGTCGGGATAGCCGGCATGAGTGTCCGAGGCACCGCGACGGCACCGGCCGCGATCCCCAGCGATACCAGCGTCGCCTGTCCCAGGCTGAGCGTGTCCACCACGATCCAACGGTTGTGCAGCATGAGCAGCACGCCGACTGCGGCGAGGTGGACGCCGCCGGCCCCGAACATCAGCCCGCGCGCGGTCGCGGTGCGCAGGGCGGTATGCGGCATCAGGTCATGCTCGCTGCTTCGCCATGCGCTCGCCCAGCAATCCTTGTGGACGGAAGATCAGCACCATGATCAGCAGGGTGAAGGCGATCAGGTCGCGCAACTGATAGGGAGCCGGAATGCCGAGCCCGTCCAGGAACAGCGACGGACCCACGGACTCGACCAGGCCAAGGAAAAATCCGCCGAGCATGGCACCCGGGATGTTGCCGATGCCGCCAAGCACCGCGGCACCGAATGCCTTGATGCCGGGCGTGAAGCCCATGAAGAAATACACCTGCTTATAGACGAATGCGTAGAACACCCCGGCGATGCCGGCCATCGCGCCACCCAGCACGAAGGTGAAAACCACCACCTTGTTGACGTCGATCCCCATCAGGGCGGCGGCTTCCGGATCTTCCGACGTGGCCCGCATCGCCGTGCCCATGCGGGTGCGCTGCACGATCAGGTACAGCACTGCCATGAACAGGATTGCCAGACCGATGACTAGAATATCGATGCGTGGCACTGAAAACTGGCCGAAATGGTACGCCACGCTTTGCCAGGACGGGGTCGGGTAAGCCTTCACAGCCGAGCCGAACATCCCGCGGAACGTTTGCTGAAGGAAGAACGAAACGCCAAACGCGCAGATCAGCGGCGCCAACCCGACCACTCGCCGGAATGGGCGGTAGGCGATGCGTTCGGTCAACAGCGCAATGGTGGTGGAAACCGCCATGGCGACCGCCAGGATGGCCGCCATCCCCAGCACCGGCTGGCTTTCCAGAAACCCCGAACTCTCCAATGGCGTCGCCACGAAATATCCGGCGAAAGCCCCGCACATCATGAAGTCGCCATGCGCGAAGTTGATCAGCCGCAGCACACCGTAAACCATGGTGTAGCCAAGTGCGATCTGCGCATAGATGCTGCCGATGGTCAGCCCGAACAGCACGAAATCGAACCACTGCGCGGCAGTGTAGCGGTCCTTGATCAGTGACCCGATGGTGCCACCGACCACGACCGCGACAATGCCTGCTCGCAGCAGCCAGAGAACGACATCAACCGCATTAACGCGAGCCAGGGCCGAGAGCCATGGCTCGCGCGCAACGACAGTTTGGCTCACTTCGGCCAGATTTTAATCGGGTTCTTGCCGATCCCAAAGGTCTTCGGATCGCCGGAGGTGAATTGCAGCACCGAGCCATGGAACTGCGAGCACTCGCCGTACTCATCGCAGGCGATCGGGCCGCTGATGCCGTCGAATTTCGTGCTGAACACGGCGTCACGCAGCGCCTTCTTGCCGATATAGAGATTGCCGGCCTTGTCCGTCTTGGCCACCTTCTCGATCGCCTTGAACGCCAGCATCGCGCCGTCATAGGCGTTGGCATGGAAGCCGGAGATCGGCGCTTCGTTATAGGCCGCCTTGTACTCCTCGACGAACTTCGGATAACCCTTGCCCATCGCGGCCGCCGAAAGATCCGGATAGCCGATGCGGAACCCGACCACGGCAGGCCCGGCTGCCTCGATGAAGTCGGCCGACAGCAGTGACGCGCCGCCGAACAGCGATGTCTTCTCCAGCCCCGGCACTTCCTTCGACTGACGCAGAATTTGCGCCGCCGCGGCGGTGAAGATCGGCATGTAGATCACGTCCGGCTTCTCGCTGGCGATGCGGGTCAGCACCGGATGCATGTCCACGTCGGTCGGCGCGACCGCCTCGCGCGACAGCACCTTGCCGCCGAGCTTCTCGAAATCGTCTCCCATCACCGTCGCGAGCTGCTGGGCATAGGGACTGCCATCATGCACCGTCACCACGGTCTTGTATCCGGCGACCTTGAACAGGTACTCGGCATCCGAGGCGCCCTGGTCCTTGTCGCTGAACACGGTGCGGGCAAAGCCATCATATTCCGGCTTGCGGTCCGGGGCGGTCAGCGCCGGGGCGGTGCACGCCGTGCAGATATTGACGATTCCCGCCTGCCACAGGATCGGCGCACCCGGCGTCGCCGCCGAGGAACACGCCGGCCCCAGCACGATCACCATGTTCGGCGTCGAAGCCAGCTTGGTTGCCGCGGTCTGCCCGCCTTCGGCGTTGCACTGATCGTCCTCGGAATCGAGCTTGATCGGGTGGCCGAACAGCTTGCCGCCCACATCCTTGATGGCGATCTCGATGCCCCGCTTCTCGTCCAGGCCCAGTGCCGTGTCGGGACCCGACAGCACCAGATAGTCGCCGATCACGATCGGCGCACCCTTGGGAATCTTGATGACACCCAGCGGATCGGTCACCGGCCCGACTGTCGCGGCGCTGGCGAGCTGACCGAAAAGCAGCATTGCCAGTCCCACCACCACGGCCAGCAGGCCGCGGTCCCGTTTACTTACCCCTGTCGCCAAGTCCCCCTCCATTTGCTTGAAACAGGCGCATGCGCGCCCGTCATGGCAAGTATGAGACGGGGATATAATTCAAGTCAACGTGAGGTCGCACTTGAATCCGCGGTCAGATTGCAACGCGGAGGCGCGGCTGACTGGTGCGGCACAGCTCCTCATAGACGTCCAGGTAATCGGCCGCCATCCGCGAGGCGGTGAAGCGCTCCTCGAAGCGCTGGCGAATACGGGCGCGCGGTAGCTCAGCGGCGCGGGCTACGGCTGCTACAGCCTCCTGCTCGGTTTCGACGATGTATCCGGTGAGGCCGTCCTCGATCACTTCGCGGCACGGAGCCCCGATTGAGGGCGATCGTCGGCGTTCCGCAGGCCATCGCCTCGATCATCACCAGTCCGAACGGTTCCGGCCAATCGATCGGCATCAGCAACGCGATGGCGCCGCTGAGAAAGTCGGATTTATCGGCATCACCGATCTCGCCGATAAGTTCTACGTGACGTCCGTCGATCATCGGACGGATCTTCTCGCGGAAATAGGCTTCGTCCACGCGATCGACCTTGGCCGCGATCTTCAGCGGGATGCCGGCGCGCCGGGCGATGCGGATGGCCTTGTCCGGGCATTTTTCCGGGGCAATGCGGCCGAGGAAAGCCAGGTAACCCGGCTTCGCTGGCTGCGGCTGCAGCAGGTCTCGCGGCAATCCGTGATGCACGGTGCGGATGAAGTTTGCCTGCGGCAGCGGCCGGCGCTGTGAATCGGAAATGGATACGAGCGGGACTCGCGGAAACTGGTCGTAGAGTGGCACGATCTCAGGGAGATCCAGCCGCCCGTGCAAAGTCGTGACGAACGGCGTGCGTTGCCGTGAGAACAAGGAAAACGACCAGTAGTCCAGATGAAAGTGCAGTATGTCGAATTCTGCGGCGTGCCGGTACACTGTCTCCAGCAGCAACATCTGCGGGGCCCCCGGATCGCGGAGATCGTCGTCGAACCGCAGTGCCTGGGCCACACCGCTTCGAGCTTCGCCGCGGTGATCGAATCGCCGCTGGCGAACAAGGTTACGTCATGGCCCAACCGCACCAGCTCTTCGGTAAGGAACGAGACGACGCGCTCCGTCCCCCCATAAAGCCGCGGCGGCACGGATTCGGTCAGAGGGGCGATCTGGGCTATTCGCATGTGATCCAATCTTTCCAGCATTCGGTCAGTGCCATGACACCTCTGGAACGCCGGCTGATCAGGTTTTTTTGAGGCTGACTGAGCCAGAAATTCGCCAAGATAGTAGAGCTGGCGATGATGATGCCATGAGTCGTCTGGTGGTCGTTTCCAACCGGGTTCCGATGCCAACCGAGCGTGGTCCCGCGCGCAGGTGGTCTCGCGGTCGCCTTGGCCGATGCGTTGCAGTCCGGGCTCGCTGTGGTTCGGCTGGAGCGGCAAGCGCTGCGGCGCGCACCGACCTCGCAGCCGGAGATGCAGGAAGCCGGTGGCATCACCTATGCGACGATCGACCTGTCCGAAACCGACTACCGGCTGTTCTATGCCGGATATTCCAACGGCGTGCTTGTGGCCGCTGCTGCATTACCGGCTCGGACTGCTGGGCTATCGGACCGAGGAATACGATGGCTACCGCGCGGTGAACCGCCGCTTCGCGACCTGTATCGCGCCGCTGCTGCGGCCGGACGATCTGATCTGGGTGCACGACTATCACCTGATCCCGCTCGGCGAGGAACTGCGGCGTCTGGGCGTGAACAACCGGATCGGCTTCTTCCTGCATGTTCCCTTCGTTCCGCCGGAACTCATCCGCGCCTTGCCGCATGCCGAGCGATATGCTGGCGTCGTTTGGCGCCTATGACGTGGTGGGATTCCACACACGCGGCTACTGTGCCGCATTCCTTGCATGCATGCGGGAACTGTTGGGCCTGGTTCCCGACCGGAGCGGTCGTATCGCGTGCAAGGTCGCTGGCTACGTCCGATCGTGGATCCCGTGGGCATCGACGCGGAGGGATTTGCCGCCATGGCCCGCACCGCCGCGCGCGGCGCGGAGGCAAAGCGCATGCAGACCAGCCTGGCCGGGCGCGTGCTGGCGATCGGCGTCGATCGGCTGGACTACTCGAAAGGGCTGGTGCACAGGTTCGAGGCGTTCGCCCGGCTGCTGGCGCGCCACCCCGAGCATCGACGGAAGGTCAGCCTGCTGCAGATCGCGCCGCGTTCGCGCGAGGACCTCGGCGCGTACCAGTCGCTGCGGCAGGAGCTCGACCGCATCGTCGGCGATACCAACGGGCAGTTTTCCGAGTTCGACTGGGTGCCGCTGCGCTACATGACACGTGCGGTGGGTCGGCGGACCTTGGCGGGATTTTATCGGATCGCCCGGGTGGGAGTTGTGACCCCGCTGCGCGATGGGATGAACCTGGTCGCCAAGGAATTCGTCGCGGCACAGGATCCGGAAGATCCCGGGGTGCTGGTGCTGTCACACTTTGCTGGAGCGGCCGACGATCTCAAGGATGCGCTGCTGGTAAATCCATTCGATGCGGACGAAATCGCCGAGGCGATGCATTCCGCGCTCGTCATGAGCATCGATGAGCGCCGGCGGCGCTATCAGTCCCTCCGGGCGCGCGTATGGGAGAGCACCGCCAGCCGCTATTGCGAAGCGTTCCTGTCGCATTTGTCGCCACCATCGATCGGTCGACCCAGGCTGCGCGTCATCGCTGCGCCCGCCGACCCGGCCACGCAGCTTGCCGGGAGCGGATCGTAACGGCCTGGTTGCTGCCGCGGTCCGGTTGCGCCTATCGTCGGTTGTTGCAACCACTCATGGATCGACGATGCCAGGCTTGCCGGTTCCGACGCTGGATCACGTTGTCGTGAATGTACGCGATCGGCTCGACGAGGCACACGAGACATATCGCCGCCTCGGTTTCACCATGACGCCGCGCGGGCACCACACGCTCGGCTCGATGAACCATCTGGCGATTTTCGGAACGGAGTATCTGGAACTTATCGCCGCCAGGCCCGGCGATACCGGGCGGCCGGAAATTCTGCAGTCTCCCATCGGATTGAACGGCCTGGTGTTCGGCACCGAGGATTCCGATGCGGTGTATGCGGCGCTTGACGCAGCCGGCATCGCCGCCGAGCCGCCATTGCAATTTTCCCGCCCCGTAGAGCTGACCTCAGGTGCGCGGGACGCGACCTTCCGCACCGTGCGCCTGAAGCCTGGCGTCATCGAAGCCGGGCGGGTCTATTTCTGCCATCATTTCACCCGCGACCTGGTCTGGCGCGACGAGTGGCGGCATCATGCAAACGGCGTCGTCGGGTGTGATCCGTGCCGTGATCGCCGCCGACTGATCCCGCGGCGCTCGGCGCTGTATTTGCCCGCATGTTCGGGAAGGACGCCGTGACTTCGGCGCCAGATGGATGCTCCCTTGCCGTCGGTCTTTCCCGATTTGACGTCATGACGCCTGCGGCTCTGCGTGGCCGGTTCGGCGACGCAGCGCCAAATCATGAAGGCCGCCAGCAGTTCATGGCGGCGTTGACTTTCCGCACACGATCCCTGGCCGCCGCAAAGGCGGTCTTGCAGACAGGGGACATCCCTTTCCGCCACGCAGAGGACCGATTGGTGGTGCCGGCAACGGCCGCATTCGGGGTGACGCTCGAATTCCGGGCATGAGGCGCATCATGGGTAGAGCACCGTTCGATCTAAACGCCGCCGGAAAGATCAATCGCGCGATCGGCTGACCATCTCTGCAAACCGAGCGCTACCCACGCATTCCGGCGACCGCAATCGCGATCGGACGGGCACGATAGAACTCTAGCCCGCGGCCGCGCGCGGCAAATCCCCCGACAGCACCCGGTGCGGAGACTCCTGCCTGCGCTATGTGGGGTGACAACCCGCCTGGCCGCACGATCGCGAATGGCGGAGTGACGGTCGGATTCCAGCCGACGGACGGCGGAGCGCCATCCGCGCCGCCCCAGGCCATCATCACCTTGCGGCGGTAATCATCCGCCAGTCCCGGCGTGGCCGAATGGTACTGCGCCGCCGCATCGGCCCAGTTGTTGGTCTGGGCATAGAGCCGGCGCAGGAAACCCGCCGCATAATCGGCGTTGGCCACCGGGTCGAATGCCTGATCGAGACTGGCGAAGGCATCCGGGTGATGCATCAGGTTTACCTGCATGCAGCCCACATCGATCGACTGGACACCCTGCGCTTGCAGGGCGCGTACCGCGGCGATCGCTTCAGCCTTGCTGTCGAAGAACCGCCCCTGGCCTTCGGCATTGATCGTCCAGGGCCAGGGCAGCACCACGCCGGAAGAATTCGGCCGGCCGCTTTCCACGCGCCCGATTGCTGCCAGCAGGCGAGGGGGTACGGCGTGCGCCTGCTCCGCCGCCGCGATCGCCTGCGGACACATCGACTGAGCCGACGGAGCGAGCAGGCCGGTGTCGGCGAAGGCCGGCCCGACGGTCCCGGCAAACAGCAAGCCGAGCAGGAAAAATTCGCGCATCGACCGTGATTTACCGGGTGTTCCTTAGCAAGACGTTGATGCCCACGATCCGGCGATGCTGCACCGCAAAAAAGAGCTTGACGCTGGGGGCCGAAAGCCTTAAGTTGTGCATCGCAGCAATGCGGTTTCGACCGCGCTGTCTGCTTTCTTGGACGTTTCCTCCCTAAACTTGGCGGGGCCACAAGCCCCGCCATTTTTTTCCTCGTCGACCCCCTACCGCCTCCGCTTGCCGACGCGGCCGCAATAGGGTCGGATGACGGATCATCCGAGGGAGCCGACATGATCCACGTATTGGCCATCATCACCGCCAAACCCGGAATGCGTGAGCAGATTTGGAGGCATTCCGCGCCAACGTGCCGGCCGTCCATGCCGAACAGGGCTGCATCGAATACGGTCCCGCCGTGGATGCGGAGGGTGCGGGTGCGATCCAGACGAAGCTGGGCCCGAATACGCTTCGTGGTGGTGGAAAAATGGGACAGTCTGGACGCGCTGAAGGCCCACGGGGCGGCCCAGCACATGGCAGCCTACGGCGCGAAGGTCAGGGACATGATTTCCAGTCGCGTGATCCACGTGCTGTCGCCGGCCGGGTAGGCGAGCAGTACGGCAGCGCCACCCCGATCAGATCACCTGGTTGCGGAGCGTTTCCTCCCCCCGCCACAGCCGCTCCATATTGTCCAGCAGGATGTCGATGACGTTGTCCTCGTAGCGCCGGGTTTCTCCGGCGGTATGCGGAGTGATCAGCACGTTCGGCATGGCCCAGAGCGGTGACGGTTCCGGCAGCGGTTCCTCCACGGTCGTGTCCAGCGCGGCGCTGGCAAGCTGACCGGCATTCAGCGCCGCGATCAGCGCCGGCTCGTCCACGCAGCGGCCGCGCGCGACATTCACCAGACTGGCGGAGGGCCGCATGCGCGCGAGCGTGGCGGCGTTGACCAACCGTTCGGTTTCGGGCGTCAGCGGACAGGTCAAGGCGACATAATCCGCCTGCGGCAGCAGGTCCGGAAGATCCTTTGTCGCATGCACCGAATCGGCATGTCCCGCATTGCCGGGGTTCCGCCGAGTGGCGATCACCCGCATGCCGAACGCCTTGGCGAGCTGTGCCAGCGTGCCGCCGATGCGGCCAAGGCCGACGATCAGCAGCGTCTGGCCGCCGAGCTCGTCCTCGCGCCGGTTCAGGTCGCTGATCATGCCCCGCCAGACGCGCTTCGCCTGATTGTCGCGCGCCTCCGGCAGATGACGGGCGAGCGCCAGGATCAGCGCCATCGCGTGCTGGGCGACCGCATTGGCGTTGACGCCGGCGGCACTCGCCAGCCGGATGCCGCGCGCGGCCAGCTTCTCCCGATCGGTACTGGTCGATGCCGGCGCTGATTGATTGGATGAAGCGCAGGTGTTCCGCCCGCTCGATCAGCTCGTTGCGCCACATCATGGAGACGCTGACGATATCAGCCTCCACGACGCGGGCCCGCAAGTCGTCGAACGTGCGCACCTCGAAGCAGCGTATGCCGGTGCCACGCGCGTCGAAACGCGCCTGCATCTGATAAGCGACGTGCGCGAAGCAGATGGTGAGCTGGTCTTTGGGAGGCAGCATTGCGAATGTCCCGATCGGGTGCAGTGGCCCGCGGATCGTGGTCCGGCACGGCGCCGGGCGTCAATCGGGGCAAGCGCGGGGCTCCGCCCCAAACCCCGCCAGAGGGCGCTGCCCTCTGGGCTCCCGCCAAGGGCTCGCCCTTGGAACCCGCTACTTGGGTTGGGTGTGGGGGTGGGTGCCTACCTTGTTGCTGGTAACAGCGGAGTAGGCACCCACACCCAACCAAAACAGATGGATTGCAAAGGCACAGCCTTTGCCGGGGTCCAGGGGCGGAGCCCTGGCCGGGTGCGGGGCGGAGCCCCGGGCGCTTGCCTTCGCTTTACCCCGTTGCCCTGCTCGCCGCGTCCGCCTGTCGTATGCAGGCAACCGTGGCCCCGGTGATACGCTGTAGATCACCTGCCGTGGTGCGGAACACATGGCTCGGCGAGCCGGCGGCGGCCCAGATCGGGTCCAGCGCCATCAGGTCTTCGTCCAGCAACAGCAAAGGCGGCGTCAAATGCCCCACTGGTGCAACGCCACCGATGGCGAAGCCGGTCACCGCGCGCACCCAGTCGGCGTCTGCGCGGGCCAGCCGGACCTGCAGCGCCGCTTCCGCGCGCGCCCGATCCACGCGATTGGCACCCGACGTGATGATCAAGGCCGGCCGATCCCCGGCCCGGAACACGATCGACTTGGCAATCTGGGCGACAGTGCAGCCGACCGCCGTGGCGGCATCGGCGGCGGTGCGTGTGCCGACCGGGAACACGGTAATTGTATCCGGGTGGCCGGCGGCGTGCAGCGCCGCGCGGACCCGCTCCACTGACCCGCCTGAGCTGTCCGTATGCGCCATGGATGACTATCTCCCGCCAATGGATTCGATCGCGCTCTATATTCACTGGCCGTTCTGTCTGGCCAAGTGCCCCTATTGCGACTTCAACAGCCATGTGCGCGAACGCATTCCGCAGCAGCGCTTTGCCGCTGCACTAAGGTCCGAGCTGGCCTGGGAAGCGGCGCGCCTGGGGCGGCGGCGACTCACCTCGATCTTCTTCGGCGGTGGCACGCCGAGCCTGATGGAGCCGGCCACGGTCGCGGCGCTGATCGAGGATGCCATGCGGCTGTTCGATCTCGCCGGCGACGTCGAAATCACGCTGGAAGCAAACCCGACGAGCGTGGAGGCCACGCGGCTCGCCGAATTCCGCTCAGCCGGGGTGAACCGGATTTCCCTCGGAGTGCAGAGTCTCGATCCGGCCGCGCTGGCGATGCTGGGGCGCCGACATTCCGCGGCACAGGCGATTGCGGCCCTGGAGACCGCTCGCGGGCTGTTTCCGCGCCTCTCGTTCGACCTGATCTATGCCCGTCCGGGGCAAAGCACGGCGGAATGGCGCAGCGAGTTGCGCGCCGCGCTCGCGCTCGCGGCAGATCATCTCTCGCTCTATCAGCTCACGATCGAGCCGGGCACCGGCTTCGAGGCGCAGTACCGGCGCGGCGAGATCCTGCTGCCCGACGCAGATGCGGCAGCAGCGCTTTACGAGGCGACCGCAGAGGAGGCCGCGCGCTTCGGATTGCTCGGTTATGAGGTTTCCAACTATGCAATTCCGGAGGCGGAAAGTCGGCACAACCTGACCTATTGGCGTTATGGCGACTATGCGGGAATCGGACCCGGCGCGCATGGACGCATCATGCTGGATGGCGTCTTGCTGGCAACACGGAGGCACCGAGCCCCGGAAAGCTGGGCGCAGCGCGTCGAGCACATCGGCCACGGCACGATGCAGGAAACGCCGCTCACCACAAGCGAGCGCGCACGAGAGATGCTGCTGATGGGCTTGCGGCTGAGCGAAGGCGTATCCGACAGCCGCTTCCGTCTGCGCACCGGCATGGACCTGGAGGACGCCATCGATCCGGCGATTCTGGACCAGGCGGTTACCGAAAATTACCTGGTGCGGACAGCCAATTCTCTGCGGGCGACAGCCGAAGGCCGGCTCCGGCTCGACGCATTGCTCGCATCTCTGCTGCACTGAGAGTAGCCTGGCGTCTTCTCACTCCAGGAACGCTGGCATCACCGATCCGTCATTGAACGGCAAGTGGTGCGACGCGTGGCAGGAGCCATTTTGGGTGCACTGCTGAGGGAAAGGGAGAGCCGAATGTCTCCAGAGTTGCAGGAACTCTCCGTGCGGTTGCTGGCATTGGAAACCGTGCTCGGCCATCTGGTCTCGCACATGGCGGTGCGCGACGACGATCCATCGCGCTGGTTGGCGACACGCAAGGTCCTGGCGCTGCGGGCGGCGAACGTGATGGAGAGCGACAGCGGCGCGGACGGCCTTGCGCAGGCGATGTCCGACGCTATCGCCGCCTTCTTCGATGACGTGGAACAAGCCGTTTGCCACCTGCCAGGGGCCGCTGATACCCGCCAATAAGCAACCACGTCCGTCGCCCCGGCGTTCCGGAACGAGTATTTCACCCGACCGGAGAAGGACAATGTTGAAGCAGTTCATGCTAGCCGCCGGCCTGGCGGTATTTGCGCCGAGTTGCTTGCTGGCGGCCCAGGATGTGGCACCAAACCAGTCCCCGGCGCCGCCGTTGGCGATATCGCCGAGCGCACCGAAAACAGGCGAATCGGTCCAGCTCGGGAAGCAGGACGCAAACCGGACGCTGGCACAGAAGC
This sequence comes from uncultured Pseudomonadota bacterium, assembly GCA_963810715.1. GTDB lineage: Bacteria > Pseudomonadota > Alphaproteobacteria > Acetobacterales > Acetobacteraceae > DATDIC01. Next base: position 404,624 of record CAWEOZ010000020.1, read on the forward strand.
TTTCGGAGTTGAACGGCACGATTTATCCGCCCCCGGTGGATCCCGGTATGGACAAATTGCCACCGGAGACGGGAACCATGCCCGTTGTGAAGCCCCCGCCGAATGTGCAGAGCAAATAGCGCGTGAAGTGGGGCTTGCAGGATACTGGCCAGACTCCATATGCCGCGTTGCAGCGAACCGGCAGTGTCGGATCGCTGCGTTCGACGTTTCCTCCCTAAACTTGGCGGCACCTTCGGGTGCCGCTTTTTTTGCGAGTGCTGATACCAGCGGCCCGAAGGGCCGACTGGTATGCGCGCAGGGTTGGTGTGGCGGCTGCGCGCGAAACCAATAAGATACCAGCGGCCCGACGATCCCCGGAGGAGTCAAGACTTCGGGCCGCTGGTATGACATCTCCCGGCCGTCGCCGGAGCGGGCTCGCGCCATTAGGGTGTGGAGCCTATAACGAGGCATGGACCTTGATTTCAGCGAGGAGGAAATCCGCCGCTATTCACGCCATATCCTGTTGCCGGAAGTAGGCGGAACCGGGCAGGCGCGGCTAAAGGCAGCGCGCGTTCTGGTGATCGGCGCGGGAGGGCTCGGCAGTCCCGTGGTGCTGTATCTCGCCGCTGCTGGAGTGGGAACAATCGGGATTGTCGATGACGATCTGGTGGAAATGTCCAATCTGCAGCGTCAAATTGCCCATACGACCGCGCGGATCGGTGCGCCGAAGGCCGAACTCGGCAGCGGTCGCGGCGCTGGCGATCAATCCCGATGTGCGCATCGAAATCCATCGCAGCCGGTTGGATGCCGACAACGCGGCTGATCTGATCGCCGCACACGATCTGGTGTGCGATGGCACCGACAATTTCGCCACTCGCTTTCTCTTGGCCGATGCGTGCGTGCTTGGTCAACGAACTCTTGTCTCGGCAGCGGTGCTGCGCTTTGAGGGCCAGCTTTCGGTTTTCAAGCCGCACGCGCATCCCGGCGGTCCATGCTATCGTTGCCTGTTCCCCGAACCGCCGCCGGAGGGCGTCGTGCCGACCTGCAGCGAGGCCGGCGTCCTGGGCGCGGTCACCGGTGTCATGGGCACGCTGCAGGCGACCGAAGCCCTCAAGGAAATCCTCGGAGTAGGCGAGTCGCTGTCTGGCCGGCTGCTGATATGGGATGCCCTGGCAACTCGATTCCGGTTGGTTCGGCTGCGCCAGGACCCGCACTGTGCATTGTGCAGCCCGGCAGCAACGATCAAGGATTTGTCGCAGCATCGGCATGCGACGGTAGCGGCCTGTGCCGTCTGAACCGCTCGGGATTTTGCTGATCTCTGGCGAGTACGAGCGGGTGCATTATGCATTTGTGGTGGCTGCTGGCGCCGCGGCCCTGGGGCGGCGGGTCGTGGTGTTCGCTACCAACGCCGGATGCCGTGGCCTGCTGACGGATTGGAGCGGGGTAACGGATGCCAGCCGCGACAAGCGCGTGCGGGCGGCCGGTGTTGCCGGGCTGGACGAGCTGCGCGAAGCCGCGCGGGAGATTGGGGTACAACTGATCGCGTGCGAGGCCGGTTTGCGCATCGAGGGCCTGAATGCGGCGCAGCTACTCGCCGGCGTAGAGGTGGCCGGGATCGCGACGTTTCTCTCCACGATCGGGCCACATGGTCAGATCATGACGCTGTGATCGCTTGACGCGATTCCAAAGATGTTGGCACCACGTCCTCCATGTTCGTCCTGGCGTTTCGCGGTCCTGCTTGGCGTGATGATCCTGGCGATCTCTGGCCCCGCCTTCTCGCAGACCGCCGGTCCTTCCGGGCAGCAACCGCCCACCCGACGCGTGGTGCCGCAACCGCCGGCACGGCAAACGGGCGCACTCCACGCCGCCAAGCTCTCCAGGGCACGGAGGGGTGCGGCGATTAAACTCCCGGTACCACCCATCCCACCGTCAGATGCAGAGCAGGCGGCTGCTCCGAAAACGCCTCGGGAACCGGTCCAGGATACCAAACAAAGGCGCGGTCACCGGCCTGCCTCTGCCGCGCTATGCGTCGCTCCGGGCGAACGCGGTCAATTTGCGTGCGGGGCCCGGCACACGCTACCCAATCGATTGGGTCTACAAGCGCGTCGGCATGCCGGTAGAGATATTGCGAGAATTTGATGTCTGGCGTCTGGTCGAAACGCCCGACGGCCAGAAGGGCTGGATGCACGAGGCGACCCTGGTTCCGCGCCGTGACCTGATCGTCACCGGTGAAAGCCAGACACTGCGCGCGGAGCCAAATGATACGGCGCATGCCGTCGCGACGCTGGAGGCTGGTGTGATCGGGCGGATCCGTTCATGTGCGGTCAGCGCTGACTGGTGCAGAGTGCAGATCGGGGAATATCGGGGCTGGCTGCCGCGCTCAGCGTTTTGGGGCGCCACGGCGGCTGAGCCCGTCAATCCGTGACGGCTTGGCTCCTTGACCCCGTTCGTCATGCCCGCGAAATCGGGCATCCATCGAGCGGCTGACTGCAAGCGCGAACGAGCTGGAATGGACGCGACAATGAGGCGTAGGTCATTCGTTTGGCGGGTCGGTATAATACCAGACCGCGTTGAGCATTGCCATGCTCGTCATTCCCGCGCAAAGCGGGAATCCAGCCACACCACCGAACCCCCGCAGGCCCTCGCCTGGATGCCGGGCTTTCGTCGGCATGACGGCCCGAAGTTCGTCCGCGCGGTGTCCCTTGAGCTGCTCCCGACACTCCTGACCGCCATCCCGCGCTGGATCACCCAGCCGCTGCGTGCGGCCGATGCAGTGCGGGGCGGGGACGGGTCACTGTGCGCCGCCCGCGTTTGAACACGACGAGCGGGTCACAAATCTCGGCCACCGCCTGTTCGGGCGACGCCGCATCGATGACCACGATATCGGCGGGATTGCCGACCGCGATCCCGTAATCCCGCAAGTTCAATATCCGGGCAGACCGCGCCGTCAGCATGGCGAAGCAGTCGCGCAGCCGGTCACGCCCGCTGATCTGACAGAGATTGGCCTGCAGGTTCGCCATGCGGGTAAGCGAACAATCCCCGAATGGCGTGAATGGGTTCAGTACGTTGTTGGTGGAAATCGAGCATTCCACCCCGCACTCCGCGAGCAGGTTCACGTCCGCGACACCGCGCCGGATACTATACTCCTGATCCCGGCCGCCCATGAACAAGTCGGTGGCGGGCAATACTGTCACCGCCGACACCGGCATCGGCGATACGCTGTGCCAATGCCTTGAGCGCGTCGGGTGGAAGCGTCGAGTATTTGCTGCCATGGCCGATCGTCACCCGGCCACCCATCCCGTACTCTTCGGTCAGATCGCATACCAGGTGGATATCCATCGCCTCGGGCGAGCCTCCCGAGTCCAGGTGCATGTCGATATCCACGCCGAACTCGCGCGCCAGCGCGAAGACGCGATGGATCTGACCTGCATGATCAGGATCGTAGTTCGGTGCCGCCCCTATGATATTGGCGCCTCGCTGCAACGCTTGCACCAGCAACGCATCGGCGCGTGGATTGTTGGTCAGGCCTTCCTGAGGGAACACGCAAAGCTCGATATCGATCGCCCAGGCATAGTCGCGGCGCAGTGCCTCGATGGCCTCGAAACTGCGCATCTCCACGCCGGCATCCAGTTCCAGATGGGTGCGCATGCGGGTGGTGCCGTGCTTGATGCAGCTTTCCAGCGTGCGTGACGCCCGCTGATAGACGTCCTCAACCGTGAAGCTGCCCTTGACGGCGGCGACGCGCGGCACAGCATCTGCTTGCCGGCCAACCTCCGGCGTGCAGCGGTCGATAATGCGGGATTTGTCCAGGTGAATATGTGTTTCGATCAGGCCGCCACAGGTCAGACATCCCGCCGCGTCGTATTCCTGAGCATCTGCACGCAGCCCATTTTCGATCGCGACGATACGGCCATCCGAAACGCCGATATCCCCGCCGGACCGTCCGGGATGTGCGCCAGCTTCGCATTGCGAACAATCAGATCCATCACCAGCCCCCCGCGCCGCAATGCTGGCGCGGACAAGGGGCAGGTGCAAGGGCTATAGGGCAACCGGGCTTAGCGGCGGTCGAGCTGACTTTCCTGGATCACACGCTCATGACCGTCCAGCGAGTTCTTCACCCGGTAGGAGCACGCATTGCGCTCGAACGGCAACTGCCGGACGATCGTGTAAACGCCACGCGGAACGTTGTAATCCGTCGCCTGCGGCAAAAACACGACCTGTTCGCCGATGGCGAATTTGTAGCTGCCCATGGAGCACTCCGAAAATCACCGGCGCCGCTGAGCGGCACCGGTTTTAGCATCAGCCGCGCTGTAGATTGATGGCGGCCAACTTACCCTGCCGCCCCCGTTCCACATCGAAGTTTATTTTCTGGCCTTCATTGAGGCTGCCCAATCCGGACTGCTCGACCGCCGAGACGTGCACAAACACGTCCGCCGACCCGTCATCCGGCTGGATAAACCCATATCCCTTCTGGCCATTGTACCATTTGACTGTACCTGTCGTCATCTACTCCAAACTCCACGAATTGGCTTCCCGCACCATGCAGGATCAACAACTTTCCATTCGGGGGAAGTACAGAAGCGTGGAAACGCCGTGCACAGGGCACATACAGCCCAAACCGAAAAGCGCCAACCCGCGCTATATGGTGACTGCCAGGCCGGATTACGAGAGTATCGCCGAAACCGCGGCTCAGTCAGCCAAAAACGGCGGATTTCCGCCAGAAACAGCTCCGGCCGATCATGATGGACCCAGTGACCCGCGCCGTCCACGCCGAGCACCCGCGCATCCTGGAAATGGCCCGCGCGGCCGTCAGCAGCCGGATCGGTGGCCCAGCTCTCTTTGCCCCACACCAGCAGGGTCGGGCAGGAAATCTGCGACCACAATGCCGCGATCTCGTCACGGGTCATGTCGTAAGGCGGCCAGATGCGCACATAGGGGTCGAATTTCCAGCTATACGTGCCGTCCTCGTTCTGGTTCACGGCGTGCTGCGTCAGATGGAGCGCCTGATCCGGCGTCAATCGCCGGTTGGCTTCCTGCATGCGGTTCAGCGCATCCTCAATGGAGGCGTAGCGCCGCGGCAATCGCCCCGCCATGGCGCGCACCTCGTTGATCCATGCACGCATGCGCTCATCGATCGGATCGCGGTCGGTCGCGGAACTCCGTCCCGGCCCCATGCCCTCGATCGCCACCAGCCGGCGTACCGTCGGCGGAAAAATGCCCGCATAGCGCAGCGCGATATTGCCGCCGAGCGAGTGCGCGATGATCGACACCGGCGCAAGCTTCTGCTGATGGATCAATTGCGCAAGGTCGTAGATGTAGTTCGCCATCGTGTAATGGCCCGACCGCGACCAGGCGCTGTCGCCATGGCCGCGCAAATCGGGCGCGATCACGTGCCACTCGTCGCGCAGAGCCGTCGCCACCCAGTCCCAGCTCCGGCAATGGTCACGTCCGCCATGCAACAGCAGCAGCGGTGGCGCATCCTCGTTGCCCCAATCCACATAGTGCAGCCGCAGCCGCTGCGAGAACCATGTCCGCGAGGTCGGACCAGGCAGGTCCGGAGCGGTATGCACGGGGCATGCCAATCAGCCGATCGGAGGATGGCGCTTGTGCCATTCGGTCGCCCTCTCATACGCCGCTGCGACACGCAGCACCGTCGCGTCGTGGAAATATCGGCCGACGATCTGGACCGACAGAGGCAGCCCATCGCGCGACAGTCCCGCCATCATTGCCAGCGCCGGATGCCCGGTGACATTGAACGGCGTGCGAGCCTGGCGTGGATAGGTGCGGGCGACCTCCTCAGCATCATCGATACGGCAAGCGGGATCCATCGAGCTGGCACAGAGCAGCACGTCGACGTCGCGGAACGCGTCCTCCACCGCCGCTATCATCTGTCCGCGACGGCGCTGGGCGCCCACGTAATCCCCGGCGGAGATGAAGGCGCCCGGCATCAGGCGCCGGCGCGCAAGCTGGCCGTAATCGCCGGGCCGGGTGCGCAGCCACGGGGCATGGATCGACCATGCCTCGCTGCCATGATCACCCGGTTCACGGCGGCGAATTCGTTCAAAGCCGGCAGCCGGATAGTGCGGACTTCCGCGCCTTCCGACTGCAGCACCCGAGCTGCATCCTCGATCGCCGCCGTCACTTCCGGATGCGCCGGTATATCCGTTTCGTGGAAGTGGCGCACGAAACCAACGCGCAGGTCGCGCACCCCGCGTCCCAGGTCGCGCGTGAAGCCCCATGTGGTTGCGTGGACGCTCCCCGGATCGGCTGCATCGTGCCCGGCAATCGCGTCCAGCAGCAGCGCGCAATCCTCCACCGTGCGGGTCAACGGCCCGACATGATCCAGCGTGTAGGCCAACGGGAACACACCCCGCCGCGACACCAGCCCATAGGTTGGTTTCAGCCCGACGATGCCGCAACAACTCGCCGGATTGCGCACTGATCCGCCGGTATCGGAGCCGAGCGCCAGCGGAAACAATCCGGCGGCGACACCGGCGCCTGACCCGGACGAGGAGCCGCCGGGATGATGCTCCCTGTTCCAGGGGTTGCGCGCCGGCGGAAAGGGCAGGTCGAAGCTGGCACCCCCGATGGCGAACTCGTGCGTCGACAGCTTGCCCAGGATCACCGCGCCGGCGCCGCGCAGCTTCGCGACAACCGTCGCGTCAGCGCGCGCCACATTGTCGAGCAATATCCTCGAATGGCACGTGGTGGGCAGGCCGGCGACGTCGATAATGTCTTTTATGCCCACCGGCACGCCATGCAGCTTCCCGCGCGGGCGCCCGGCGGCGATTTCGTGCTCAGCCGCGAGGGCGGCCTCCAGGGCCGCCTGGGCGTCCAGACGGGTGAAGGCGTGCAATCCCGGCTGCAGCCGCTCGATGCGGGCCAGCAGCGCCTTCGTCACCTCCACCGGCGACAGCCGCCGTGTCATGAAGGCGCGGCCGAGTTCCGCCGCCGAGTGCCAATGCAACTCGTTCACAGCCCTTCCCCCGCCCGCATCGGAGGCCAGGGTTCAGCCGCCGGATCGGAGGGGTACTCGATGGCGGCCACGCTGCTCAGTGCCTGTTCCATTGCGGCAGCAACATCGTCGGGAAATTCCGCCAATGCCTTCTCCAGGCCGGCCGCCTTCGCCAGGCTGGCAACAAGCGTCTGGTCCATCGCCCTTCGCTCCAACCAGTCACATGGTCCCCGGGATAGACGAAGTCTGGCGGAAGTCCCAGCCTTGTGGCGTCATGGTAGTGAGCGCAAAAAGCCGAAATCCAGTCGCAGCGCGACAGACGGGCAACTCGCCGTGGCTCGCAACGCGGAATTCTGAATGGCCCGCCGAAGCAGGCGACGCGCCCCGAGTAACTTCAAGAAAGCACGCACGATGGTAAAGCGCCGCAAAGAGGAAGAGATCGTCGGAGTCCTGGAATTCGAAGGGAGGACCAGCGAGGATCCGGACGTCATGAAATGGCTGGCCGAGCACAAGGCTCAGAACGGGGGCAAGATCCGGGTGAGCCGGGGTAGCACGGGTGTCCGAGTGGCATTCAGCAAGGCAGCGGACATGGCGTTGTGGCAAGCGCGGTCTGAGCAGGGGGGCAAGGGGAAGCGATCGCCGCGTTCCTGAGCCTCATTCAAACTGTAGAGGATATCGGCATTGAACAAGGAAGAACTGACCGTTTGGGCGTTGGCGAATGGCTGGCGGGTCATCGCCGGCCACCCCAGCCTGACCAAGCCGGGCGCGCCGAACGATCCCATTGTGCGTCTCGTGCTGAAGGCGACGGTGGTCAACCTTGAGGTGCGCAAACCCGCCGGCAAATGGGAGAAAGTGGCTGGTGAGACCTACGCTCACGTCGTGCAAGGCTCGGAAGACGAGCCGCCGCGTGGCCTTGGCTTCGAAAAAGTCCCGACCATCACGTCTCTGATGCAACAAAATCGCGACGCGATGGTATTTGGACGGATGAGTGGCAGCTAGTGTCCTGCCCCCGTCAGGCGCGGCTCGGAAGTCGCATCTTCGCCGGCCCGACCGGTCGGGAAGGCGGTCACCTCACCCTCCACGGACAGGCCGACCACCGTTCCCGGCGCGGGAACCTGATACCCGGCAACGCGCGCACTGAGAGATTGCTCCCCGCTGGCTTGCAGAAGCTTCAGGTCCACCAGGGCGTCGTGCCCGTAGAACGCGACCGCGCACACCTGCGCCCGTACCGTATGCCCCCGCGGATCGGCATCGAGCCGAACCTGCTCCGGCCGCACCAGCACCTCGGCGGGCCCATCCTGGATGCACGATGCCAATGCAAGCTCGCCCAGCGGGCAGCTCACCTTTCCGGCTCTGACCACACCCCGGACGACTACCACCTCGCCGACGAAACCGGCCAGGGCCGCGTCCCGAGGATGGCGATACAGCGTCACCGGATCGGATACCTGCACCAGGCGCCCCTCGCGCAGCACGGCAACCTCGTGGCCCATCGACAATGCCTCCGCCTGATCGTGGGTCACCAGCACGGCAGTCGCGTCCGCCGCGGCCAGCGCCGCCATGACGGCGGTTCGCGTTTCCGCGCGCAAGGCGGCATCCAGCGCGGAGAACGGCTCATCCAGCAGCACCAGACGGGGCGTCAGCGCCAACGCACGCGCCAGCGCCACCCGCTGCTGCTCGCCGCCCGATAAGGCCTGTGGCGACCGGTCGGCAAAGCTGGTGGGAAGTCCCACCAGCCCCAGCAACTCGCCCACGCGGCACCGCGCCCGGCGCGCCCGGCGCGGCAGGCCGAACACGATATTGTCGGCCACCGAAAGATGTGGGAACAGCGCGCCTTCCTGCGCAACGTAGCCGATCCGGCGCCGCTCCGGCGGGACATGCAGTCCAGGGCCGGCGACTTGCTGTCCGTCGATTTCGATCACGCCGGCATCGGCATGCTCGAACCCGCAGACCAGCCTCAGCAACGTCGTCTTGCCGCTGCCAGAGCTGCCGAGAATCGCAACCAGTCGGCCGGGGGCGACATCCAAACTCACATCGCGCAGCACCGGCCTGGCTGCCAAACGACTTAGCCAAATTTGCGATATGCAGGTTCGCCATCCAGGCTCAACCGGCGAGAAACCGCAGCGTCGCGAATTTGCGTGCCAGCAGCCAGGTCGACAGCAGCGACAATGTCACCATCAGCGCGGCATAAGGGGCCGCCGCGGCAAAGGCCAACGTTGACGTGTCGGCCCAGACCTGCGTCGCCAGGGTCTGCGTGCCTATCGGCGCGAGCAGCAAGGTCGTGGTCAGCTCGGTGACGACCGACACGAATACCAGGGCGGCGGCAGCCCCGATTCCCGGGCCAGCCAGCGGCAGCAGTATCCGCCAGGCCACTGCGGCCCAGCCGAGCCCCAGCGAGCGCCCCGCCTCTTCCAGCATCGGCTGCACCTGCACCAGCGCCGCCCGCACGCTGACCAGGGCCAGCGGGAGGAAAATGATCGCATAGGCCAGGATCAGCAGCAGCGTGCTCTGGTACAGCGGACGCAGGTTGTGCACAGTCAGCGAGATCAGCGCGAGCGCGACGACGATGCCGGGCACCCCCTGAGCCAGATAGGCAGTCCGTTCCAGCAGCGTGACCAGCGGTCCCCGGTAGCGCACTGCCAGAAAGCCAAGCGGCAGTGCCAGCACCACCGTCACCGCCCCACCCGCCAGCCCGAGGCCCAGCGATGCCATCGTAGCCTCGAACAGCAACGACGCCGACACCTCCACCGGCGAGATCGCCGCCGATCCGTGTTGCGTCAGCCAATAGACGATCATTCCCAGCGGAACGCCCAGGGTGACCACGACCAGAGCGGCAAATCCGAGGAGCACCGGAACCAGCGCCCAACCCAGCTTGTGCCGCGTGACCGGGCGGCGTGTCCCGCGACCAATCCGGGCATACTGTGCGCTGCCGCGCACGCGCAACTCGGCGAACAGGCAAAGCAGGCACAGGAGCAGCAGCACCACCGCCAGCAGCGATGCGCCCGGACCGTTGAAACCGGTGCGGTATTCGACGAACAGCTCGGTGGTGAAGGTACGGAACCGCAGCAGCGTGAAGGCGCCGAATTCGACCAGTACATTCAGCGCCACCAGCAGCATGCCGCCCAGCAATGCCGGGCGAAGCTGCGGCAGCACGATGCGGAAAAAGCACGCCCACGCCCCGCGCCCCAGCGATCGGCCGGTTTCCTCCAGGGTCGGGTCCATACCGCGCAGCGCCGCCGCCACCGGTAGATAGACCAGCGGATAATAGGAGCAGGTGACCACCAGCCATGCCCCGAGGAAGTCCTGCAGGTTCGGGCTGAGCGAGATCCAGGCATAGCTGCTGATGAAAGGGGGAACGGCCAGCGGTACCGTCGCCAGCACGGCCCAGGCCTGGCGGCCTGGCAGCCGCGCCCGCTCGGTCAGCCACGCACAGGCTGTCCCCACCAAGGCGGCGGTCGCGGTGGTCGCCAGCATCAGGCCGATCGTGTTGGTCAGCAGCTCGGCCACCAATGGCCTGAACAGCACCTCGGCTGCTTCGGCCGCACCCACCTGCATGGCCTGGATGACCGTATAGGCCAGCGGCAGCAGCACCAGGCACGCGCCGGCCGCCGCTGCCAGGACCAGCCCCGGCGGCGCGGCGAGCATTCCCGCGCCCCTCTCGTCATTCCCGCCCCGCCTCTCGTCATTCCCGCGAAAGCGGGAAGGTGAAATCACCGACAGACCGTGCGACCGCGCCTTCGTCATGCCCCCCTGCGCGAGCATGACGCGGGCGGATCACCCTCTCGAACGGCTGGTATCAGATGCATCAGATCAGCCCGGCTTGCCGCAGCAACTGAGCTGCCTGCTGGTCGTCGCCGAGCTGCGCCATGCTGACCTCCGGCGGCTGCAAGCTGGTCGAACGGCTTCAGCAGCGGATTGGGCTGCACGCCGGCGGCCAGCGGATATTCGAAGTCGATATCGCCCTTCGCCAGCATCTCCTGCACCGGCTTGCTGACCAGGAACGCAATGAATCGCTGCGCCGCCTCCTGCAGCTTCGAGGATTTAAGAATGGCGGCGCCCGAGATGTTCACCAGCCCACCCAGATCGCCATTGCCGAAATGATGGATCAGGCTGCGCGTCTTGTCGGCGCCCTGCTCGGTGCGCAACCGCGCCCAGTAATAGTTGTTGATGATACCGGTAGCGACGGCGCCGCGATCGACCGCGGCCACGACGCCTTCGTCATCGTCGAATATCTGCGCGTTCTGCTTCAGCCCCTTGAGCCAGTCGAGCGCCACGTCATGGCCCTTCAGCGCCGCGACCGCATCCACCAGCGGCAGGAAATCCGCGTCGCTCGGCGCGATGGCGATCTTGCCCTTCCATTCCGGCTTGGCCAGGTCGAGCAGCGCTGCCGGCAACTGGCTTTCCTGGATCATCGCCGGATTGAACGCCAGCACGTTTTCACGTGCGAGCACACCGATCCAGTCGCCGTCCGCCGCGCTGTACTGGGGCGGCACCTGGGCCAGGGTCGCCGGCTTTATCTTCGCCAGCAGCCCTTTTTCATCGAGCAGCGTCAGTTCCGGCGAGTTCTCGGTGAAATACACGTCGGCCGGCGACTGCGCTCCCTCCTGGGCGATCTGATTGGCGATCTCCGGTGCCTCGCCGGAATGCACGCGAACCTTGATGCCGGTCTCCTTGGTAAAGGCCTGGACCACCAGATCGACCATCTGATGATGTTGCGCACTGTAGAGCGTAAGGGCCGGCAACTCCGCCGCCCGCCCGGCCGGCGAACTGGCGATCAGGCCTCCGGTCACGAGAGCAAAGACAGTCAGTCCGCCCAACAGAACGCGGCGGCTTGTATACGACGCAGGCGAAACAGGATGCATGAAGTCCTCCGAAGCCGGGCAGGGCAGAAACTGCGAACGCCTCGCAATTGCAATCCTGCCTAACTTGGCTTCGCGCGCGGGTCAAGCCAGTCCCATGTTTGAACTCCCCGCGGCGGGTCATGCGGTGCCCGCCTTCAGAAGTGTTGCGGAGGTTGAACCAGCCTGCGGCCAGCGTAACCGGCCGTCATTTGCGGACGAAGTCCTGTGGAGTCATGAGCTTCGAATTCGATAGGTTAAGCGTGCTAAAGCGACGCTTGTGCCCCCGCCGTGCTTCTCCGGCATGGACCCGAGTTCCGCAACGTCTCTGCGTCCGGTTTCTCGTAGATCAGCACCAGGTCGGGCCTGACGTGGCAGTCGCGGAAGCCGGACCAGTCGCCCGACAACGGATGGTCGCGGTGTTTCTCGGCAAGCGCGTATCGCTGGTGAGTGCGTGCAGGACAGCGGTCAGATCGCCTTCCAACGTGTTCCGATGCCGGCCTTTCATTTCGCGCTTGAAGTCCCGCTTGAACTGCGTGGTCCGTTCAATCGCGCGCATTCAGGTCCTTCATTAGGGCGTCAACGTCCTTGAAGCGCGGCAGGTTGCCCTTCCGCGCTTCGCGCATGGCGGCGACCGTTTCCGGGTTCGGCACCAGCGGCTCGACAGCCCCATTGTCTCAAGGACGGCAGCCGCCTCGGCCTTGATGTGCTCGTCGATCCGGGCACGCACGACGGAATTGTCAATCATGGTATGTCTCCTTGGGCTGCATTGTAGCCCAAAACCACGGTAACCGGGGCAAAACCCCGGGCTGGCGCTTCATGCGGTCGTTCGTCGACAGCGGACAAGGTCCGGCAGATATGGAACGTTCGGCTGGTCAGGGATGCGGAGGCGGTCGCCAGATAATCCCAGAATGCGATGCGGAGCTTGGCGGCGGTGCGCATCAATCCGAGGAATGCGTCGCGGCAGTCGCGTCCATCGGCACTGCGAGTGCCACCACTGATCTTTCGCTTGGTGACATGGAGGCGGATGTCACGCTCGGAGCCATTGGTGTGGAGCGGTATCTCCGGCCGATCGAGCACTCTCAGGAACTCTGGCTTGTTGGCGTGCAGCCGCGCGAGCAGGCGATCGAGCGTGACGAAGCCGGTGCGTCGATGGAAGATGCGGTCGAAGCGCGCACGCAGTTCGCCACGCCGCCGCGCAGTGGGTGCAGCGCGATACAGCCTGAGATCATCATAGAACCGCCAGATGAGTGCGCGCATGCGCTGCTGCGCGGTGCGGTGCAGATCGGTGAAGGTGTCCAGCTTGTGCACCAGCCGTTCCGCATGCACCCAGCATAGCGCGTGGAGGCCGACGTCAAACTGGCCAGCGTCATCGCTGACAATCACCATCTCGCGCAGCAACCCGTGCGCCTGGACGCTGCCCCACAACGCCCCTTCGGTGGCGATACAGATGGGGTCCGGGGTGACCCGCATTGCGCTGATGCCGAGCTGATCGAGATGCGACGGCCAGGCGGCCTGATCGGCGAACCGCGTCTGTTGATGGGTCGCCAACTGAGGGAGGACAGGCCCGGCGAGGTCACGTCCGCGCATATAGTCCAGCGCCGCTTGGTTGATGACATAGTCTGTGAACCCAGCACGCAGGAGATCAAGGAAGTTCAACCGGCTCTTGCTCGTTCGGGTGCCGAACCAGGCGAAGTGGTCATTGCCGATCTGCGTGCAGAAGCCGTTGTTTGCCGCGTGGCGCGCGCCAGTGTCGTCCACCGAGACCCAGGCCGCGGTCTGCAGGCCCGCCCGCAGCACGTCACGGTTCTCGGCCAGGAACCCGTCCTGTCCCGCAATCAGCAGGCGCATTGTCTGCCGCTTGGAGATGGCGACGCCAATCCCCCGCAGTTGTGCCACCAGCCGTGGAACGGTCACCTGCCCCGGGTGATACTGCATCACCACAAAACGACGCAGCTCCGGCCCGAAATGCCCGGTCACGCCGGCTGGCAAGGGAGCCAGCACCATCGTTCCTCCCGGCGTGACCCAGCGCTCGCGTCGGTAACGGATCGTCTCGGCATGCAGCACGAGGTCCTGCGCCACAAACGTCTCGTAGCCTTTGAAGCGTGAGCCGGGCGGCACCGGCGCCTTGATCACCCGATTCTCAATGGCCACCCGTGGTGCGATCTTCCCGCGCCGCCGACGCTTGCCCCGCTTGCCGGGCCGCTTCGGCTCACCGGCATTCTCCATGCCGCTTGGTTTGATCCGCGGTCGGCCGTTCAGACCCTTCAGTCGCGCGTTCTCTTCCCGTAGTTCTGCGATCAGCCGATCCTGCTCAGCAGCCTTGCTAAGCAACTGCGTCACCAGCGCCTTCAGCGTCAGCGTCGCGCCATTGACACATTGCGGCGCGGGGCTTTTGCGTGATGCAACGTGGCGATGGACAAGGTTCTGGGTCAGCCTGCAATCGATGAGAGCGCTCATACGACCAATCGTAAGAGCGCACGCAACCCGCGGGTGGAGATCATCACGCGCGGCGAACGGCGGCGGTCTTGGTCGGCCGAGCAGGAAGAGCCAGATCGTGGCGGAGAGCCTCGGTCCGGAGCTGACGCCGACGGAGGTCGCCCGCAAGCACGGGATCAGCGCCGGCCAGCTCTATACTTGGCGGCAGCAACGCCTGAGCGTGCAGACCGCGCTGGTCACGCGCGCGGCGCCGCGGTTTGCCGAGGTCGAACTGGCACCTGCACCATCGCCGGTCGAGGCTGCTGATCCGCAGGCCTGTTGAGGCGCCTCCGCCATCAAGCGTGTCGGCACCGTCGCGGCCCGAGGGTTTGATTGAGGTCGTGCTGCCCGGCGGGATGGTGGTGCGGATGGATGCGCATGTTGAGGCCGGCGCGCTGCGCCGGGTTCTCGGCGCGCTGGAAGGTCGATGATCGCGCTTGCATCGGGCCTGCGCGTCTATCTGGCGTGCGGGATCACCGACATGCGCAAGGGGATGACCGGGTTGGCGATGCTGGTGCAGCGGACCCTGGCCGAGGATCCGTTCGGCGGCGCGGTGTTCGCCTTCCGCGGCCGTCGCGCCGGGTTGATCAAGCTGATCTGGCATGACGGTGTCGGGCTATGCATGCTGACCAAACGGCTGGAGCAAGGCCAGTTCGTCTGGCCCTCGGCGAGCACGACCGGGCGGATCGCGCTGTCGTCGGCGCAGCTCGCGGCGCTGCTTGACGGATGCGAGTGGCGGGCACCGGTCGCGCGCCGGCGGCCGGAACTCGCCGGATAAAAAGATGCAGTGTTGAGCGCAACAAACTCTGGCCCCGACGCGGTGGCATCGTTCATCATCGCGTTGTGCAGATCGACCCTGACACGCCTGCCGGATGATCCCGCGATCTGCTGCAGCAGATGCTGCCAGGCGAGCTGCTGCACGCCGAGAACGACAAGCTGCGCCTGCTGATCCAGCGCCTGACGCGCCACCAGTTCGGTCGTCGGTCCGAACAGCTGACGGCGGAGCAGCTGCAGTTCGGCCTGGAGGATCGGGAACAGACCATCGCCGAGCACCAGGCGGCTCAGGATGCGGCCGAGCCAGCTGACGAGCCTAAGTCAAGATCCCGTGCCGCTCGCCCCGCCCGCAATCACGGCGCCCTGCCATCGCATCTGCCGCGCCATGAAGTGGTGATCGATGCCGATCATGCGGCATGCCCGTGCTGTGGCGGCGCCATGCATTGCATCGGCGAATTGCGCAGCGAGCAGCTCGACATCGCGCCGGCGCAACTGCGCGTGCGGGTGACACGCCGGCCCCGCTATGCCTGCCGCAGCTGCGAGGAGCGCGTGGTGGTGGCGCCGGCACCGGAACGGCCAATTGATGGCGGCATGCCGACCGAGGCGCTGATCGCGCACGTGGTGGTCAGCAAGTATCTGCAATTCCCTGCCGCTGTATCGGCAGGTCGCAGATGCTGGGCGCGCCAGGGTGTCACGCTGGATCGCTCGACGCTGAGCAACTGGGTTGGACGCGCCTGCTGGTGGCTGACACCTATATATGACCTGGTGGTCGGCACGGTGCTGTCGTCCACCAAGATGTTCGCCGACGACACCACGTTGCCGGTGCTCGATCCCGGCCGCGGCCGGACCAAGACAGGACGGTCTGTGGTGCTACGCCGTCGATGATCGGCCGTGGTGCGGACCCATCTCACCCGGCGGCGGCCTACATATATTCCGAGGACCGCAAGGGTGCGCGTCCCGCCGGACACCTCGCCAGCTTCAGTGGCGTGCTCCAGGTCGACGGCTATGCCGGGTTCAAGCGGCTGGCCGGGGATCGCGCCGATGGTTCTGTGCGGCTGGCGTTCTGCTGGGCCCACATGCGGCGGCCATTCTTACGAGTTCTACGCCTCCACCAAGTCGCCACTGGCCGCCGAGGTGCTGGTGCGCATCCGCGAACTCTACGCGATCGAGGCTGAGATCCGGGGCCATTCCGCCGAGCACCGAAGACAGATACGCCACCAGCGAAGTCGACCGATCGTGGAAGCCCTGCATGCCTGGCTGCAGGACCACGTGGAGCGTGTCTCCGCCATGTCCGATCTCGCGAAAGCCATTCGCTATGCGTTACGGCACTGGCCCGGCCTGGTGGTGTTCCTCGACGATGGCCGCGTCGAGATGGACACCAACGTGGTCGAGAGGGCGATCCGGCCCAACACCCTCACTCGCAAGAATGCGTTGTTCGCGGGTTCCGACGGCGGAGCACGTCATTGGGCGGTCGCGATGACGCTGATCCAAACGGCGAAGTTGAATGGCGTCGAGCCGATGGCCTGGCTGACCGATGTGCTCGAGCGCGTCGTCTCAGGGCGGACCAAGGCCCACGAACTGCATAAGTTATTGCCCTGGAACTGGCGTCCGACCAGCAACGTCGAATTGGCCGAGGCTGCATGATCGACAATCCCGACCAGGCCGAGCGTCTGTTCGCCAGGCTGCAGGCGGTACTGCCGCTCCCCGCTCGCGTGACGCCCGAATTGGCAGCGACACTGCAGACGAAGAACACCGCGACCGAGACCCCGACGACCTGTTCGATCACTTGGAGACGGCCGGATATTCGGAACCTTGGCTCTTGTGGATTGTGACGGCGTATGCGGGCACGAGTGTGTCGAGTTCGCCGAAGCCGTAGGTAACGGAGCGACCGTCGAAACTGGCCGTCAGCTCGCCACTCTCCAGGTCGATATCGTCGATGCAGCCAATGTCGCCGTTATAGACTTCATTGTCGTAGTCGTTCTCGATTTGCATGCCCTTGTCGCCCCGCACGAAGGTCCAGCCGAAACGCTCGACGTTGCGCTCCCCAGCGGGATTCAAGGCAGCTTGCAGTTCGATGTTGAGTGAGCGGGCACCTATCCCGCCGCGGTTCATTGGGCAGAGCACCTGGATGTCCCGGATGGGATCGAGACCGAAGCGCTGGGGCATACGCGTCGTCACCAACTCGACAATCCGCGGGATGGCGATTTCCGGATCATCCGCTTGAACGAAATAGAAGTCGCTTTCGCCGTCCGGCTTGGAGAGATCAGGAATGGCGCCTCGATTGATCGCATGGGCACTGGTGATGATCCGGCTCTGGGCGGCCTGGCGGAAGACCTCGGTCAACCGCATAACCGGGACCGCGCGCGACGCGATGATGTCGGCAAGCGCCTGACCGGGCCCGATGGAGGGCAGTTGATCAATGTCGCCGACGATCAGCAGTGCGGCATGGTCCGGGACCGCCCTCAGGAGCGCCTGCATCAGCAGGACATCGACCATGGACATCTCATCAACGACCAACAGGTCGCAGTCCAGCGGGCAGTCGCTGCTGCGTTTGAAGCCGCCACTCGCCGGATCAAATTCGAGCAGCCGGTGAATGGTCTTGGCCTCGAATCCGGTGGCCTCCCTCATCCGCTTGGCGGCCCGGCCGGTTGGTGCGCAGAGCAAGAGGTTCACGCCTTTGGCCGCCAGGATGCGCAGGATGCCGTTGACGATGGTCGTCTTGCCGACGCCCGGTCCGCCGGTGACGACCCGAGCCTTGGACTGCAAGGCCAATCGGATGGCGGCGATCTGGCTTTCGGCCAGCGACAGGCCAGTCTTGCGCTCGATCCAGGGGAGCGCCTTCTCCGGGTCGATGTGGGGCCAAGGGAGTGGGCCGTCGGTCAGGCGCAGAATTCGCTCCGCGATGATCGTTCAGCCTGGTGCAGCCCGCGGAGGAAAATGCAGGCCGTTCCGTCGGCCGTGTCCGCAACCACCGTTCCGTCCGCGAGCTCGAGATCCAGCGCGATCGAGGTCAATCCTGCCGGGACCTCCAGCAACTCTGAGGCGCGCCGCACCAATTCCTCGGTGGGCAGGCCGCAGTGACCGTCATCCATCGCTTTGGTGAGCGCATATGAAATCCCCGCGCGAACACAAATCATCGCCGTCTTCTCGATGCCGAGCTTGATGGCGATCACGTCGGCGGTCTTGAAACCGATGCCGCGGATGTCGCGGGCCAGCCCATAGGGGCGCTCGGTCACGACCTGAATGGCATCGGCCCCCGTAAGTTTTATAGATGCGAACGGCACGTGCCGTGCCGACGCCATGGCTAAGCAGGAGGACCCGGGTCCTTTTTCGATGCCGAAACACAGGCGTGCGTTCGTCAGCGGCTTGGGGCTCAGTCAATCAGTTCGACGCCGCGGCCCCGGGGGGACAGCAGGCAAACGGGATACCGACTTTCCGGGCTGCCAACGAGATCAAGCCCTTGAAACAGCTCACAAAAAAACTTGTAGAATGAATCGGCCAAGCCCCAAGCTTCGGAGAGAAAAGGCCCTGCGGAGAGAAAATCGGCCGTCCGTTGCGCTATCGGAACCCCAAGCCTCATTCGCAAACCCGCGCGGAAGCTGGCCTTTTTGAGGGGCGGCAAACGGCGAGAACGTTTGGACCGGCGGCGACTGGAGCAGCGATAGCAACCGGGATCCAACATTCTCTGGGCGAGCGGCGGGGGTCAGCCCCCTCTTGCACGTTTCCCGATATCCAGCGGTCCTTTGCTCCTGATCCGGCCGGTCCGGGAAATTGCGAGAACCCGTTGCGTATACGACTAATACCAGACCGCGTTGAGGGTGACTTATGCTCGTCATTCCCGCTTGCGCGCATAGGCGCTAAAATACCTGTGGCATACGTTGATATTGGCGTTTTCGTCGGGCGGCATCATGCAGATGCCGTCTGAGCGTGGCGCTGCATTGTCGCCAGCGCGACAGGGTTGGTTGCGGCATGATGGCTTGCAGCAGAGTGGCGCGCAACTGTCGCAGCAGACGCCAGACGCCGGGCCTGGTCAGGCGGTGCAGGCCGAGCGGGGAGAGGCCCGGCGGGGAGCGCCCTTGGGGGGAGAGGCCTTGGGGGGAAAGTCCTCGAGCTCATCGATGATGGGCTCGAGCAGAAGGATGCTGAGAAGATGCGCCAGCACGTAAGGCCTGGCGGAGCGTGCATCGGTGCCCGGCGGCGGTTGCAGACCGATCACCGATTTCAGTCGTTTGAACGCCAGCTCGACCCGCCATCGCAAGCGGTAGAGGGCCAGCACATCCTCGGCGGACCAGTGATCGGCTGGCAACGAGGTGATCGGATCCCCATCCGGCGGCAGTCAGCGTTGCGGTCGAGATCTGGTAGCGCTCTCGTTGCGCCTCGCGGCGCGCCTTGCGCCGTGCGGCGGCGCCCGCCGCGCGGGCTTTTTGATGGCCACCATGCGCAGGGCAAGCGGCGGGGCAAGCGGCGGGGCGTGGTTGCGGCCGAGCCGGATGGTGCGGTCGATCAGGCCGTGCGCGGCCGCGCGGCGCAACTCACGCGGCAGATCGAGCGGCTCGTCGTCGGCATCCAGCCAGCGCGCGCTCCTCCAGCCGGCACGCACCAGCCGATCGGCGCCGGCGGCCAGCACATTGGCCATGCGATCCGGTTTCGGATCGACCCGATCGGCGATGCGGATCTCACCCGCCACGACCGGCACCCCACCGGCACCCGGTCCAGCCGCTCGCCTTCGTGCTGGTCGGTCAGTTCGAAAAAGCCGAAGCGTTCGCTGGGCAGGTCGAACGCGGCGTGGATGCGCCACAGCTTGTTGTTGACGCGGGCATCGGCGCTGGCCTGCGGCACCGCGGTGGCATCGAGGATGCGGATGATGCGCCGGCGGCTGATCTTCGGCGCGGCAGAGTTCAGCAGCTGACCGATCAGCGCGGTCAGCCACCCGCCGCACTGACGCAACCGATACAGCAGCGCGACATTGGAGATGTCGGTCAGGCCGCTCGCGCTGGCCCACGCGGCGGTGCCGCGCAGGCCGTGCATGCCGAGGCGATAGGCCAGCACCAGCCGCAACAATGTTGTTGCATCGGGGATCACGCGGGCGCGCCGCAAGGCCTTGCTGGCGCGGGCGCTTCGGTTCAGCGCCGCGGCACCGCCGAGCTGCGCGACGATGCCGGGCCAGTCCTCGTTGTCGAGCCGCGAATCGGGAGTCATCCGATGCTTGAATCGAAACCGAGTCCGCTATGCAAGCCCTATTTTAGCGCCTATGCGCGAGAGCGGGGGTGTTTGAAGGCAATACGGCCGATCCGATGACGCTCGCCAGCCAGATCACCAAGCTGCGGGCACGCTTCCAGCTGAGCCGCATCGTGCTGGTCGGCGATCGCGGCATGATCACCGACGCGCGGCTCGAAGCCGAGGTGAAACCCGCTGGCCTGGACTGGATTACTGCCCTGCGCGCGCCCACCATCCGCGATCTCGCTGCCGAGCACGGCCCGCTCCAGCTCTCCCTGTTCGACCAGCGCGATATGGCCGAGATCACCTCCAGCGACTATCCGGGCGAACGCCTCGTGGTCTGTCGCAATCCCGACCTCGCCGCCAGGCGCAGCCGCAAACGGCGAGATCTGCTGCAGGCCACCGAGCGCCTTCTCGCCGCCGTCGCCGCCAGGCTGCAGCGCAAGCATCGCCCGCTGCGTGGTGCCGCCACGATCGGCATCGCCGTCGGCACCGTGCTCAACAAGCACAAGATGGCCAAGCACTTCGATGTCGTGATCAGCGACACAACCCTCGCGTGGTCGCGCAAGCAGGCAAAACCCCGGGCGGGGAGCGATTTTTCGATTCCCGCGACGCGGCGGGTTCTGATTCAACCTGGGCGTGGTTGCCCCGGTTGAGATCGATGGCCTGTCGCTGGCCGAGCTGAAGGCTCTGGTCGTGCGGCTGTTCGGCGAGGTCGCCGAACTGAAGCGCGTGGTGGCGGAGCAGCGCGAGGAGATCGCGCGGTTGAAGGGACTGAAAGGCCGCCCCGAGATCAAGCCGAGCGGCATGGACGACGCGACGACGCCGAAGCCACCGCGGCGGCAAGGCAAGCATCGCCGGACGCGGCAAGTCGACACCGCGGGTCAGCGTCGAGGATCGGGTGGTGAAGGCGGCCCCGCCGCCGGGATCACGCTTCAAGGGCTACGAGACGTTCGTTGTGCAGGATCTGGTGTTGCGTGCCGAGGTGATCCGCTACCGCCGGGAACGCTGGGCGACGCCGGACGGGCAGACGGTGCTGGCGCCGCTACCGGCTGGCGTGAGTCGGGCATTTCGGCGCGGAACTGCGCCGCTTCGTGCTCGCTCAGCACCACCAGGGGCAGGTGACCGTGGAGCGGCTGACCACGCAACTGCGCGCCTTCGGCCTCAGCATCTCCAAACGCCAGGTGATGCGGCTGCTGATCGACCGCCAGGACGCCTTTCTCGCCGAAAGCCGTGACGTGCTGCGGGCGGGATTGCAGACGGCGTCCTGGGTGACGGTGGACGACACCGGCGCGCGGCACGCCGGGCGCAACGGCTTCTGCACGCAGATCGGCAACGACGACTTCACCTGGTTCGGCACGCGCGCGAGCAAGAGCCGGCTGAACTTCCTCGACCTGCTGCGCGCCGGCCACACCGACTTACGTCGTCAACGACGCGGCGCTGGCCTACATGCGCGCCCGCTCGCTCGCCGGCCCGGTGCATCAGCCGCCTGGCCGCCGCGGGCGCGCAGACACGCTTCGCCGACCACAGCGCCTGGCAAGCTCATCTCCAGCGTCTCGGCATTGCCGACCTGCAGGTCACGCCCGACCCCGTGTGCATCGCCACCGAAGGCGCGCTGTGGGGCGCCGTGCATGGCACACGGGTTCCTGCGCCGGAGCGGTGATCGTCAGCGACGACGCCGGTCAGTTCGACATCGGCCTGCACGCGCTGTGCTGGGTGCATGCCGAGCGGCTGGTGCACAAGCTCGACACCTTCACCGACCTGCACCGCGCCGCCCAGGAGCACATGCGCGCGCTGATCTGGTGGTTCTACGCCGATCTCAAGGCATACCGTGCTCGATCCCGAGTCCGCGCCGCCGCAGCGAGATGCGCGCCCGCTTCGATCGCATCTTCGCCCGCCGCACCGGCTTCGCCATGCTCGACCGCCTGCTCGCGCGGCTGCATGCCAACAAGCCCGAACTGCTGATGGTGCTCGACCGGCCGGAGATCCCGCTGCACACCAACGGCTCGGAGCGCGACATCCGCTGCCAGGTGATCAAGCGCAAGATCAGCGGCGGCACCCACAGCGACACCGGCCGCGACTGCCGCGACGCGTTCCTCGGCCTGATGCACACCTGCGCCAAGCTCGGCATCGCGCTTCTGGGACTATCTCGGCGACCGGCTCGGGGTCGCCGGGCACGCCCTGGTTCCCGCACTCGCCGATCTCATCCGCTGCCGCGGCCAGCCAGCCTGACGCCTCACGCCCGGGGTTTTGCCCCGGTTACGGCCCGTGCACCTGGTCGTCATCCAGGCCGAAGCTGAACAGTAGCGAGTCGATGCCGAGCAGGCGCTTCAGGCTGCCCACGACGGGAAGCGAGCCACCGCACCCGCCGAGCAGCGGCGGCTTATCATACTCCGCCTGCAACGCGCGCTGGACCGCGGCCATCCACCGGCTGTCGGTGGGAATTTCGATCCCGCCTTCGACTCCAAGCAGTGTCAGCTCCACCGTGGCATCGGTCGGGCGGTTCTCCTCCAGAAAGCGCCGCATCGACGCCACCGCATGCTCCGGGTCCTGTCCCGGCACCGAGACGGAAGGAGAGTTTCGCGTGCGCCTCTGCCGGGATCACGGACTTGTGGCCGTCCTCCGTATAACCGCCCCAGATGCCGTGGATCTCGGCGGTGGGACGCGCCCAGAGCCGTTCCAGACCGCTGAAACCACGCTCGCCGGCCGGGGTCGAGAGCCCAAACTGATGGAGGCTGCCTCGTCGAACCCCACATCCGCCCATTGCCGGCCGAGTGCGGCCGGTATCGCAGGCACGTCATCGTAGAAATCCGGCAGGGCAATCCGGCCATCCGCATCGTGTAGCCTGCCCAGCAACTCCACCATCGCATGCAGCGCATTCCGCGCCGAACCGCCGAACAGGCCGGAACGCAAATCGGATGTCGCGGTGCGCAGGGCCAATTGCATATAGGTCGTGCCGCGCAGGCGCGTGGTTACCGATGGCGTATTGATGTCCCACACATCGCCGTCGCTGATGATCGCCACATCCGCGCGGAGTTCCGACGCGTTGGCGATCAGGAAGTCATTGAGGCTCGGACTTCCCGTTTCCTCCTCTCCTTCCAGCAGCACGGTGACCCGGGCTGGCAGTTTGCCGGCAGCCTCGCGCCAGGCCCGAAACGCCTCGAGCCACATCACCACCTGGCCTTTATCATCGACAGCGCCGCGGCCGACGATGCGCTTGCCATGCGGACCATCGATCAACACCGGAGAGAAAGCCGGCGTCTTCCAAAGCGCTTCCGGATCGGCGGGCTGCACGTCGTAATGCCCGTAATACAGCATCCGCGGTGCATCGCTCCCGGCTTCCGTGGAATGGCCGATTACGATCGGCCGCCCGGCCGTCTGCCGCACCGATGCGTCGAACCCGAGACCATGCAATTGGGCCGCAAACCACTCCGCGGCACGCTGACAATCCGCCTGTTGGCTTGCCTGGGTGGAAACGCTCGGAATGCGCAGGATCTCGAATAGGCGATCCAGTGCTGGCCCCACACCCCGGTCGAGCACGCCGAGAGCATCGGACAATAACGACATCAGAAACCTTCCGTGACGGTTACGGCACTACGTTGGGACTAAGTCTTGCTGACGTTCCAGAAGCGTCGCAAATCCCGGCAGAATACCGCGTGACGTTGTTGCGATAGGCGGTCGGCTGATAGTACATCCCGAGTGGAATCATTGGCAGATCGGTGAACGCCTGTCGCTGGATCTCCCGCGCAATCTTCTGTTCCGTCGCCAAATCCGGCGCCGCCAGCCAGGCGTTGCGCAGCTCTTCAAGCCGGTTGCTCTGCGGCCAGCCGAAATACGCCTGCGGCCCCGTGCGAAGCAGCGTGTTGGCAACCGGATTGAACTGACTGAGACCCGGCCCAGGATTGATCCAGATGGACCAGCCAGCCTTATCGGTCGGCTGCTTGCTCATGCGGCGCGTCGCCACCGTACCCCAATCCATCGCCTCATAGTCCACGTTCATACCGACGCGCCGCAGCATGTCAGCCGCGACCAGCGACGCAGCCGCGGGTCGCAGCGAATGCGGTCGGCCGACCGGTCGAGATCCGTGCCTACGCCGATCGGATCGAGCTGCGCCAGGACGGTCGAGCCGTTGGCGAACATAGCCGCTGCTTTGGGCACGACCAGACGGTGTTCGATCCCTGGCACTACGTGCCGGTGCTGGCCCGCAAGCCTGGTGCGCTGAGGAACGGAGCGCCGTTCAAGGACTGGGTGCTGCCGGCCGGTCTGGATCGGATCCGCCGCAAGCTGGCCGGTGCGGCCGATAGCGATTGCCAGATGGTCAACATCCTCACCGCGGTGTTGAGCGACGGGCTGCCGGCGGTTGAAGCAGCTTGCCTGGAAGCGCTGCGCGAAGGCGTTCATTCCGCGGATGTCGTCATCAACATCCTGGCCCGGCGTCGCGAACCGGCGCCACCTCTCACGATCATGACCCCGGATGCGCTCCGGCTGCAGCACGCGCCTGTCGCCGATTGCGCCCGATACGACAGGCTCAGGAGCGCATGAACATGGAGCGAACCGAAGTCCTCGACATGATGGGCGAACTCAAGCTGTTCGGCATGAAGGGCGCCTATGACGAGACATGCGCCACCGCGATCAAGCGCAAGCACGAACCGCAGCGCCTTGTCGGCGATCTGCTCAAGGCTGAGATCTCGGAGAAGCAGGCACGCTCGATCAGATACCAGCTGGCCATCGCCAAGCTGCCACTCGCCAAGGATATCGACGACTTTGCATTCAACGGAACACCAATCAACGAGAACCTGGTGCGCGATCTCGTTGGTGGCAACTTCATCGCGCAGCAGCGCAATCTCGTCCTGGTTGGCGGCACCGGCACTGGCAAGACGCATCTGGCGATCGCCATTGCGCGAAGCTGCATACGTGCCGGGTCTCGCGGACGCTTCTTCACACTGTCGATCTGGTCAACCGGCTCGAGGCCGAGGGGCGAGCAGGACGCCAGGGACGGCTTGCCGATTATCTCACCCGTCTGGACTTCATCGTGCTCGACGAGCTCGGCTACCTGCCGTTCGCTCTGTCCGGCGGACAGCTCCTGTTCCACCTGATCAGCCGCCTCTACGAGCAGACCTCGGTCATCATGACGACGAACCTGGCGTTCGGCGAATGGCCCTCCGTGTCCGGCGACTCGATGCTTTCATGATGCCTCTCTCTTGGACCGGTTGGTGCGTCGGACCGTAGCGCGGAGCTCGATGGCCTGCCTGGGCGTAAGCATAATCTGCCAAGGCATGCCTTTGGCGAGTTGCTTTCCGCTTAGTCGGCGCTTCCGAAGCCAGTCGAATATGACCTGGGGCGTGATGCCGATAGCCGCGGCTGCGCCCTGCACGGAGTAGGTTCCACCAGGCCATCGTGAAGGGTTTGCTTCCTTGCCATTGATCTTGACGGTCGCGATCTGCCACCGCTTCCGCAACTGGTGAATCATGCCGCCGGAGAATGGTGGTCCGTGCGCAGTCCGGAACCCTTCCGTGTTAAGGATGTGGGCGATCTCGCTATCCATGTTTTGCTGACCATTCAGCTCGATGATGCGCCGGCGCAGACGGTCCTGATCGGCGTGTTGTTCGTAGCTCTGTACAGTCCGCTGCAACCAGTGGTCACTTGCCGAACCTGTCTGCCAAACGATCCTGATCCAGACGTAGCCGCGCCGTTGCTTCTGATCCAGCATGACCTCTTTGATCACCAATCGGATGATCTGCTTTCGGTCCGCGGAGTTGTCGTTGTGGCGTTCCAAAGCCGCGGCAGATCTTCACCGAGCCCCAGTATCTCCTGTCGGTCGCTCTCGGAGATTACGACGGCCTGCTCGCGACGCCATGCGTTGTATTCATGTTCGACTTGATCCGCGCGCCGTAGCCGCTCTTCCCAGACCCGCTCCAGTGAACGAGCCACTAAACGGTTCTCCGGCTCGACAGCATCATACTGGCGGCGCGCACGCTCGGCATCGTAGCGAGCCCGCTCGCGCTTAAGCGTCCACTGCCGCTCCATTGTCCGGTTCTCGGCTTCGATCTCCCCCAATGCAGCCGCCGCCAGCGCAATCTGGTCCGGTCTCAGCGCCTCCAGGATCAGCCGCTCAACTTCAGCATCTATCGCGAGCGCTCGCACCTCTTGGCACTTCGGTCGCCCTTCGGCGTTATTGTCGGCAACGCACACGTAAACCGGATAGTCGCCGTTCGGTCCCGAATAGCGCAAGCACATGCGGCGGGCACAGCGGCCACAGCTGGCGATCCCCTGCAGCAATGCATTGCCTTTGCGTGGCGCGCCAAGCCTGCCTGTATCGTATCGATTGATGTTGTCCACAAGCTGCCTGCGGTTCGCCATGTATTCGTCCCAGTCGACATAAGCCGGATGGGTGTCCTTGAGACAGATCGACCAATCCTCGGGCGCGATGGCTACTGTCCCAATCCGCTCACTGCCAGGTTGTCGGCGCAGCGGGTCCGGGCGCCGTCGGCCATCGACGTAGGCACCAGCATAAGCCGGATTCTTCAGGATTTGCAGCACGCGAGCACTGTCAGCCACACGCCAGACCACGTCATGCGGCGCCGGACCGAGAAGCGGTCGCACTGGCAGCAGCAGGTTGTTGCCTCGCAGATATCGCATGACCGCCTTGGCGCTGCGCAGCTCGCGGAACTTGACCAACACCAGGCGCAGTCGCTCCTGCACTTCTTCGTCCGGATTGAAAGTGACGCTGCCGTCGCGATTATGGATCAGCCCCGCTGGAAGCGGCAGCCGAAGTTCACCGCGCGCCGCCTTCTGGCGCTCCCCCTGATGAAGCCGGATCTTGATCTGGTGCAGTTCCGCTTCACTCATGATCCCCGACAGACCCAGCAGTAGCCGGTCGTGGTAGGCCGCGGGATCATAGAGGCGTTCGCCATCGGCAATCAGCACACCAAACAACGAGCACAGTTCGAGCAGCTGATGCCAATCTCGGTTGTTGCGCGCGAGACGTGACGCATCCAGGCTCAAGACCAAGCCTGCTTTACCCAGACCCACTTCCGCAATCAGTGTCTGGAAGCCATGCCGATCTCTGCTGGACGTCCCCGACTTACCAAGATCGTCGTCGATGACACGAACCCGCTCGCGCGGCCAACCGAACAAGGTGGCACGCTCGAGCAGGCGATACTGTAACTCCGTGCTCTCCTGGTGATGGCGGACCTGCCCCGGTGATGACTGCCGAACGTAGACATAGGCCAACTTGGCACGGTGTGCGTTCGTGATCCGCTCATCAGTCGACAATGTCATGCTCTGCACGATGACCCTCCTCTGAGCGGACGGGCCGCGGTCGCAGGCGTTGCACGAGCTGTCCCACCCATTGCGCCAACTGACGCTGTGTCTCGACTGGTAGCTGCGG
This sequence comes from uncultured Pseudomonadota bacterium, assembly GCA_963810715.1. Classification (GTDB taxonomy): domain Bacteria; phylum Pseudomonadota; class Alphaproteobacteria; order Acetobacterales; family Acetobacteraceae; genus DATDIC01. Next base: position 432,252 of record CAWEOZ010000020.1, read on the forward strand.
CCATCGGCGTGGCAACATCTCCGGCCTGCGTCGCCGCCATCTGATCGAGGTCTCGTCCGCCGCCTCCCTCGAGATCCGCAGGTCCGGAGGCGAGCACAGCACGGATGTGATTTGCCAAAGGCAGCAGCGTGCGCACCGAAATGTGCACCAGACGACTCGGAACTGCAGCCGCCAGGTCGTCGGGCGCTGATGCCGGAGCCGTCGCCGATCGCGATATCCCGCGTTCCCGGCCATCTGGCAGCCGAATGACGATCAGCCGCGGGCCCCGTCCCGAGCGTCGACCGCTGACCGGAAAGCACTGGCCATAAAGAGGATGGTGCGGATCAACCACCCGCACTTGAGCGACTTGCCCGTCAGGCGTTGTGGCATCACCAAATGCTCGGCGACGCCAAGATGACCACGGCTCTCCTCGATCGCCTCACTCACCACTGCGACATCATCGAGACCGGCAACACCAGTTGGCGCTTCAAGAACCGCGCCTGATCCGCCAGACCCATCCTGCCCAAGCCTGGCGTCGTGCTCGCCGCCGTCAAGGACGCTGCACGCCGCCTCCGGCGGTGGCCTCCGGCCATTCCTGACCGCGGCTGCGCGCGGCGCCCTGGAGACGTCAGGCCGGGACATGGGGTAATCGCGGCTGGGATTAGCCTCCTGGCGGCAAAACGCCTGGAGGAACCCCCATGGAACCGTCCCACTACGCTGGTCTGGATGTTTCGCAGGAGCTGACGTCAATCTGTGTGATTGATGAGCAAGGCGCGATCATATGGCGTGGCAAGTGCGCCACCGCCCCCGATGTCTTGACCAGGACAGTCCGTCAGCACGCGCCACATCTTGTGCGCGCTGGGCTTGAGACTGGATTGCTGTCGAACTTCCTGACACGGGCTCTGCGCGCACGCGGGGTGCCGATAGTTTGCATCGATGCACGCCACGCCAAGGCGGCCCTGCGCGTGCAAATCAATAAGACCGACGCCAACGATGCGCACGGCCTGGCACAGGTGGTACGGACTGGCTGGTTCCGCGAGGTTACGATCAAAAGCATGGATGCGCAGTCGTTGCGGCTGCTGTTGGTAGCCCGCGCGCAGCTCATCTCGCAGCGTCAAGCGATGGCCAACACGTTGCGTGGCCTGCTGAAGGCATTCGGTCATGTGGTTCGCAAGGGAGCGGGTGGTCTGTTCGCGCGTCGCGTGCGAGAGGTCTGCGACGACAACCCGGCTCTGTGTGCCATCGCCGAGCCGATGCTTGCCGTCTGGCAGAGCCTACGGGAACAGATCTGTATCCTCGATGGGCAGCTGCTCAAGCGCGCGAAAGCTGATCCCGCTGCGCGGAGGCTCATGAGTATTCCGGCGGTTGGGGTGATCGTCGCACTCGCCTACGTCGCCGTCATCGACAATCCGGGACGGTTCAGACACTCCAGCACCGTCGGCGCCTACGTGGGCCTGACCCCGCGCCGCTACCAGTCGGGAGATGTCGATTGTGCGGGGCACATCTCCAAATGCGGCGACGGGCTTCTGCGCTCCTATCTGTTCCAAGCGGCAAATGCCATTCTCACACGCAAGGTCACCGACAGCACGCTGCGAAGTTGGGGGCGCGCAATGGTGGTGCGGATCGGCCTGCGTCGAGCCACCGTAGCGGTGGCACGCAAGCTCGCCGTCATCATGCACGCCGTCTGGAAAGCCGACCGCGACTTTGATTGCACGGGAATGCCCGCTCGCGTCTGAGCGGCCAACGGTTCCGTCCAGCGGGCGGAAGAACGTCCCTGCCGGGACGAGGCTTGGTGGCTCCGCTTTCTCCGCAGCGGCCCGCATCGCAGTGGTGACCGCGCCCGGGACATGAGGAGCACCGGCCTTCCGGATCGCCATGTTGCGGCTGCCTGCATGATGCTGTGCGGGGTGACCGCGGAAAGAACCATGATCCGGCAGTGCTGGCGTCCGAACCCCCGCAGCCTCGCACCGTGCTCGATTGCGTCAAGACCGCTACGCGCCGCTGCGCGGGGGCCTCGCCCCGTCTTGACCCAATCTCCGCTCGGCGCGTGGATCGCTGGTGGGCCGGGACGAAAAGCGGTACTCCAAGCCGAACAAAAAGCATTTTTGGGCTTGCAAAGGGAGCCGCGATTAAAGAACGCAGAAACGGCCCCTGTCAACCGAACAAAGAAACATCAACCTCCTCGCGCAAATCGTAATGAAGGGGGTCCTTTTTGGACGCCGATTGAGGGTCCCTTTTGCGTACGTTGCGTAATCGCGGGTGGCTGCTCTCCGCAGGCCACGAGGTCCGATAGCCTCAGCCTCAGCAAAGCAGCCGACAGGAGAGCAGCCGTGAAGCAGTATGTGGGATTGGATGTGTCCCAGAAAGAAACCGCCGTATACATGGTCGATCAGAATGGGAATGTGGTGTTCGAGGGCAAGGCAGCGTCCGATCCCGGCGCGTTGGCGCGCGTGATTGGCAAGCGGGCACCTGCGGCAGAACGGATCGGGTTCGAGGCGGGACCGACGGCCAGTTGGCCGTGGCACGAACTCAAGCGCGTCGGCCTTCCGGTCGTGTGTGTGGACGCTCGCCACGCCCATGCCGCGTTGTCTGTGCGAATGAACAAGAGCGACCCGAACGACGCTCGCGGACTAGCCGAACTGATCAGGGTCGGTTGGAATAGCGAGGTCCGGGTCAAGAGCGACGACAGCCAGGCAGTTCGATCTCTGCTCGTTGCCCGGTCCCGCCTGGTCAGCATCCGTCGCGATCTGGAGAACCAGGTCCGCAGCATGCTCAAGGAGATCGGGCTGTTGTTCCCGCGCGCGATCGGCGGACAGTTCCGCAACCGCGCACGCCGCCTGTTCGATCAGCACGTGCTGCGGTCCATCGTCGACGGCCTGCTTCCGTGAAGAGTTTCGGGCGCCGCCAGGCGTACGAAAGTCTCCGAGGAACGAACCCGCGGTCCGCAGACGATGGTCTATGTGTGTTTCTGTTTTCCGCTGAGCCTGGCGCAGTCACGACCGGCAGTGGGAAACGCGGAACGTGATGCGATCGGTCGGAATTGCCGCTGCATCGGATGGCGTTGGCGGTGGGGATCGCCGGCGAGCGGTGGCCTGGGGGCGTCGCTGACGACGGATGGCGCGAACTCGATAGTTGGCCGCAGCGAGGGTGCTGCGGCCGGGAGCGCTGGCAGGCCGTGCCGGGTCACGGCGAATGTCTCCCGGTTGGCGGAGTGCAGTGCGGCGGTGCGCGGGGCTGACGCCAGCGCTCGAACGTCTCGATGATGATCATGTGCCCCCCGCAGCATGGGCACGGTGGACGGGCATCGAGCGGCTCTTGCGGCAGGTCGTCATCGGGCGGCGGCGTGACGGCGAGAAGTTCGCGGACGCGGGCAAGGCTAGCCTTGCGCGCCGAACCGGCGAGCAGGCCGTAGTGGCGAATGCGGTGGAAGCCGCGCGGCAGGACGTGAAGCAGGAAGCGGCGGATGAACTCGTCGGCGCCGAGCGTCATGACCTGCTGGCGGTCCGCGCCATTGCGGCGATAATCCTTGTAGCGGAAGGTGACGCCGGCCTCGTCGAAGCGAGATCAGCCGGCGGTTCGAGATGGCGACGCGGTGGGTGTAGCGCGAGAGATAGGCGAGCACCGCCTCTGGTCCGGCAAAAGGTGGTTTGGCGTAGACTACCCAGCGTTTCTTGCGGAGCCGGCGAGAGGTGCGCAGGAAGGCGCGACGGTCGGCAAGCCGTGCGAGGTCAGCCGAAGAAGGCGAGCGCTGCCGGCGGTCGTGGAGTGCGATCAGTGCGCGTCAGGAACAGGCGGCGGAACAGCTTGCCCAGCACACGCACCGGCAGCAGAAAGGCCGGCCGCGGACGACATCCAGCGCATGCCGTCGAGCGAAATGCCGCCGCCCGGCACGATCATATGCACATGGGGGTGGTGCGTCAGTCGCCGATCCCCAGGTGTGGAGCACGGCGGTGATGCCAATACGCGCGCCCAGGTGACGGGGATCGGCGGCGATCGTCAGCATCGTCTCGGACGCCGCGTGGAACAGCAGGTCATAGACCACCGCCTTGTTGTGGCAGGCGATGTCGGCGACCTCGGTCGGGAACGGAGAAGACGACGTGGAAGTATCCGACCGGCAGCAGGTCGGCCTCGCGCTCGGCCAGCCAGGTGCGCGCGGCGGCGCCCTGGCACTTGGGGCAGTGCCGGTTGCGGCAGCTGTTGCAGGCGATCCGCCAGTGGCCGCAGTCCTCGCAAGCCTCGACATGACCGCCGAGGGCCGCGGTGCGGCAATGCTCGATCGCCGACATGACCTTGAGCTGATGAAGGCTCAGGTGCCCGGCATGGGCGGCCCGATAAGCGGGGCCGGCGGCACGGAAGATATCGGCGACCTCGAGCGAGGCGCGCACCGCCTCAGCCGGCGGGTGCGATCTCTCCGACCTTGAACATGCCGAGCTTGTCGAGCGGGCTGGTCACGGTGCGCACCGTTCGGGTCGCAACCTTGGTGTAGAAGGCGGTGTTCTCCAGCTTGGCGTGGCCGAGCAGAACCTGGATGACGCGGATATCGACGCCGTCTTCCAGCAGATGGGTGGCAAAGCTGTGGCGCAGCGTGTGCGGTCCGACCCGCTTGGTGATCTCCGCGGCCTGTGCCGCATCGACGACGATGCGATGGAGTTGCCGGGTGCTGATCGGCTTCATGGCGTGCTGTCCCGGAAACAGCCAACCGTCACGATGCATCACGCCCTGTTGGTGCCCGACCTTCCACCACTCGCGCAGCAGGGTGAGCAGATCTGCCGGGAGCATGGCATTGCGATACCGGCCACCCTTGCCACGCTCGACCCGGATCAGCATGCGCTCGCTGTCGATATCGGCGACCTTGAGCGCCGCGACCTCGGCCACGCGCAGGCCAGCGCCATAGGCGACCGAGAGAGCCGCCTGATGCTTGAGGCAGGTGGTCGCGTTGAGCAGTCGCGCGACCTCGTCCCGGCTCAGCACCACTGGCAGGTTGCGCGGATACGCCACCCGGATCAGCTTGCGCGTCAGGTCGGGCCGGTCGATCGTGTGCGTGAAGAAGAACCGCAACGCCGAGACGATGCTGTTCATGGTCGGCGTCGGCACCCCGGCATCGCGCTGTTCGATCTGGAAGCGGCGCAGGTCATCCGCCGTCGCTGTATCGGGTGAGCGCCCCAGGAAGGTTGCGAAGCGCCCCACGTGTCAATCAGCGTTGAATAGTTTCCAGGGGACAGCGTCCAAAAGTTTCCACTTTATCAGGCTGATTTTGACTGCTTTTTGCGCTGTTTGAAGCGGAAGGAATCGTTTCCGGTTTCCAGGATGTCGCAGTGATGGGTGACGCGATCGAGGAGGGCGGTTGTCATTTTTGGATCGCCGAAGACTCCGACCCATTCCGCGAAGGAGAGGTTGGTGGTGAAGATCAGCGAGGTTTTTTCGTAGAGCTGGCTGATCAGGTGGAACAGTAGGGCGCCGCCGGAGGCCGGGAAGGGAAGATAGCCGAGTTCATCGATGATCACGGCGTCGGTCTGTACCAGCTGGCGCGCGAGATTTCCCGCCCGTGCCTGCTGTTTCTCCCGTTCCAATTGGTTGACCAGATCGACGGCATTGTAGAAGCGCACGCGTTTGCCCTGATGGATAGCGGCCACGCCCAACGCAGTGGCGATATGGGTTTTGCCAGTGCCAGTACCCCCAACCAGGATCAGGTTATGCGCGGTAGCCATGAAGGCTGCGGTTGCCAGTTGCTGGATTTGGCCCTGTGGCAGCGGCGTTTCGGTCCAGTCGATGCTGGTCAGGTCGCGATGTGTGGGGAAGCGCGCAGCCTTGAGCTGGTAGCGCAGGCTGCGCACCTGGCGATCGGCGAGCTCGGCCTCGATCAGCCGATCCAGCCAGGCTTCTGGCTGGATTGGCCGGCGCGGCCCCTCGGCGAGCAGTTCGCTCCACGCCGTGGCCATGCCGTAAAGATGCAGGGCGTTGAGTTGGGTCAGCCGCTCACCGGCAGACAAGGCGGGACCCGCGGGCTTTGCACCAAGGTTAGTGGATGGCATGGCTGCCTCCGCGCAGACGGTCGTAGCGGCTGCAATCGGCGCGCGGTTCGGTTTGCAGTTTCAGCATGTCGGGCAGATTGAGCAGGATCGGCGTGCTGGGTGCGACGAGGCGCCGCATCTCGTTCATCACCACGGCGGCGGTCGCGACATTGCTGTCCAGCGCCAGCTCGCACGCCACCTGCAGCGGCTCCAGGCCGAACTCGCGTGCCATCATCAGCAGTTCGACAAAGGCGCGATCTCCCTTGGGTTGTTTGAGAATGCGGTCGCGCACGCGCTGGATGGCGACCGGCAAATCCCAGTCCCGGAACGGCACGCCGTTGCGCAACGCGCCGGGCTTGCGCTCCAGGATCGGCAGATAATGCCAGGGATCGCAGATCAGCTGATCACGCCCGAAGCGGCGGGCATGTTCGGCGATCACCGCACCATCGGCCACGATGCGCACGCTGGCGGCCGTGCTGCGCACCGAGACGGCGCGTCCGGCAAACGCGGCCGGCACGCTGTAGCGGTTGCGATCGAGCGCCACCAGGCATGTGCTGGACACGCGCAACATATGCTCGACATAGCCGTCAAAAATCGCGGTAATCGGCCTCAGCGCAGGCTGCTCCTCGGCGAAGCAGGCGGCAATTGTGCGTGCCGGCGTCACCGGATGCTTGCGTGCGGCCAATTCGTGGCAGCGCGTGGCAAGCCATTCGTTGAGTGCCTGGAAGTTGGCAAACCGTGCGAGCGGCGTGAACAGCCATTCGCGGATGTTGCCAACCTGGTTCTCCACCTGCCCCTTCTCCCAGCCCGATGCTGGCGTACACGCGACCGGCTCGAACAGATAATGGTTGGCCAGCACCATGAAGCGGCGGTTGAACTGCCGTTCCTTGCCGGTGAAGATCGCTTCCACGACGGCCTTGAGATTGTCGTAGACCATGCGCTGCGGCACGCCGCCGAAGAAGGCGAAGGCGCGGTTATGCGCGTCAAACACCATCTCCTGGGTCTCGCGCGGATAGGCCACCACAAACATCTGCCGGCTGAAGGTCAGCCGGAAATGAGCGACCTTGACGGTTTGCATGACCCCGCCAAGCTCGACCTGCTCGTGGCTCCAGTCGAACTGGCACACTTCGCCAGGTGCAAAGGTAAGCGGAACAAAAGCTTGGGCAATGGCAGCGCCGGGTTTGGCTGCCTTCCAGCGCCGCACGAAGCGCTGCACGCTGTCATAGGCGCCGCGATATCCCTCTCCTTGCAATCCTTCGAACAACCGCCGGGCGGTGCGGCGCTGGGCTTTCGGGAAAAGCCGTTCGGTGTGCAGCCAGGCCTCCAGCGTCTCCTGGAAGGCACCCAGCATCGGCGTTGGCTGCTCGCGTCGCTGGTAGCGCGGCTCGTGGCATGTCCGGCAGTGCTTGCGAACCGTCGGACGCGACAGCTTCAGGTCACGCGCAATCGAACTGATGCTCTCCTTGCTAACCAAATGGCGGCGCCGGATCTCGGCAATCAAGTCCATGTGCAACACCCCAGATGCTCCGGCCCAAAAGCCGGATGATCGCATGTACCAGGGTGGAAACTATTGGACGCGTTTACCCCCGGAATCTGGAAAGTTTTGCACGCTGTTTTCCAAGCTTGATCCCGATAACGGCCAAAACGCGAGCGGCGGGGTGACCTGTCGGCCATCCATCCCGGTCGGCGGTTGATTGCAACACGTGCAGGTCGAATTGCTGGATGTGGCTGTAGCCAAGGCGGAGCAGACCGGGCGGCCGCGCGTCCGGAGAGGACCGCGGTGCCGCGAACGGCATGGTATGCGGTGCTTGCGGATCCGGAAGGGAATGTTTTCGCGATGTGGCAACCGGACCCGGCGGCGTTTCCGCTGCCTATGAACTTAATTAAGGCGCGAGAGGAGACGCTAATAAACAATCAATCGTATGTTCACATGCCGGAACTATCTTCCGAGAAGCGCAGGAGTTTCTTCGGACCTTGAGGGGTCCGGCTCTTACCCCCGTGTTTCCGGACCCAGCCGTTCCGGATGGAAGAAGCTGCAAGCATGGGCGGAGGGCGACGGCAAGGCCAAATCCGGGCCTCTGCGCAAACGCTGATGAAGGAAACGAAAAGGATGGCGTTATCTTCCCCTAAGATGATCGCCCGGTCTGCCAGGGTTCCGGATCTCGAACAGGGCACTTATACCTAGGGCAGACCGCTCGACCATGTCCAATATCTGGAATGCAAGCTAATCCTGAAGCCCGACCGCTTTGTCACGGCCAAGGTGTTTTTCGATACGGCGAGCTCGTCACGCGGACTGCGGCGAAGTTCGGCATCGATTTTTCCGATCAAGGGGTCGTGCTCAAGCCAGAAACTTCACGAGGTGCTGTTCCTCGATATGGCGGACTTCCGTCTTGACAATCACGCTTTCATACTGCGCCGTCGGATC
>CAWEOZ010000021.1:0-225816 GCA_963810715.1 uncultured Pseudomonadota bacterium
GACCCAGGAGGTGTTCATCGAGAATGTCGGCATCCCAACGCTGGCGTCGATCCGCCCGGCGGTACGTGCGCTGAGGAGCTCGGCATGCACCGCAAGGTGCAGCTTATCGTTTCGGGTGGCGTTCGCAGCGGTGCAGACGTCGCGAAGGCGCTGGCGCTGGGCGCCGACGCGGTTTCGATTGGCACCGCCGCGCTCGTGGCACTCGGCGACAATGATCCGGCGCTAGAGGCGGAATACCGGAAACTCGGCACGACTGCTGGTGCGTATGACGACTGGCACGAGGGGCGTGATCCCGCAGGCATCACCACGCAGGATCCGGAGCTGGCGGCGCGGCTCGATCCCGTTTTGGCCGGTCGCCGCCTGGCCAACTATCTCGCGGTAATGACGCTGGAGGCGCAGACGATCGCCCGCGCCTGTGGCAAGAGCCACCTGCATAATCTGGAACCGGAAGATCTCGTCGCGCTGACCATCGAGGCGGCGGCAATGGCAGGAGTTCAACTGGCCGGAACCGACTGGATACCGGGACAGGGACGGGAAGAGGAGCGCATGGCGAGGACTGGAACCGACTGAAGCAAGATCTCGCCGCCATGGCGAACGCGGCATCAAGTAATTCCTGATCTCGTTTTTGGATCTGTTCGGCACAATGCGGGCCAAGCTGGTGCCAGCTTCGGCGATCGCGCAGATGGCCCGCGACGGCGCCGGGTTCGCCGGGTTCGCGACCTGGCTCGACATGACGCCGGCCGATCCGGACATGCTGGCGATGCTCGATCCAGAAAGCCTCATCCAGTTGCCGTGGAAGCCCGAAATCGGTTGGCTAGCCGCCGATCCCTGGATGGCCGGCAAACCGGTAGCGCAGGCACCGCGGCTTGTGCTGAAGCGTCTGTCGCCGAGGCAGAGGCCAGCGGCTACGCCATGCAGACCGGCGTGGAGTGCGAATTCTTCCTGATCGTGCCTGACGGTACGGCGATCAGCGACGGCGCGGACCGGCAGGCCAAACCCTGCTACGACCAGTCCGCGCTCATGCGCCGCTATGACGTGATCGCGGCGATCAGTGACGCAATGCTCGACGCTGGGCTGGAACCCCTACCAAAGCGACCACGAGGACGCCAACGGCCAGTTCGAAATGAATTGGCAGTATGCGCCGGCGCTGGTGACCGCCGATCGGCATGCGTTCTTCAAATACATGGTCAAGGCGATCGCCGAGCAGCACGGCCTTCGCGCGACCTTCATGCCGAAACCGTTCGTCGATCTTACCGGTTCGGGCTGCCACGCGCATGTCTCGCTCTGGCGAGGGGAACGGAACCTGTTCGCCGACACGACGGGTGAGCTAGGCCTGTCCGTGCTCGCTTACCAATTCATTGGCGGGCGTGATGGCGCACGCCGAGGCACTTTGCGCGCTCACCAATCCGACGGTAAATTCGTACAAGCGCATCGACGCGCCGGTGACCGCCTCGGGCGCCACATGGGCACCCAACGCGATTACTTACGGCGGCAACAACCGCACTCACATGATCCGCATTCCCGAGGCCGGGCAATTCGAACTGCGCCTCGCCGATGGTGCCGCCAATCCTTACCTGCTGCAGGCGGGGTTGCTGGCGTCTGGAATCGATGGCATCGCCGAACGGTGCGATCCCGGACTGCGGCTCGATCTCAACATGTATACCCAGGGTCACACCGTGGCGGAGGCGCGGCGTCTGCCGAAGAACCTGCTGGACGCGCTGCGCGCATTCGCAGGCTCTACAGTGCTGCGCCAAGCGCTCGGCGCCGAGTTCGCTGATGCCTATGTGAAGCTCAGGCATCAGCAGTGGGATGCCTACGCACGCCATTTGACGCAATGGGAGCGGGACACCACGCTGGACGTCTGAGTTCATCTCGCCGGTCCCGGCAGATCGGCCGCAGTGTTGGCGTTCAGCGCCCCGGTCGCGAAGGCCAGTGCGGCAGCATTGATCAGCGATTGCGCGTGCGCCCGCGCCACTTCCGCCCGTGCTGCGGCCAGCGCGGCCTCGGCCGATGCGGCATCGGTGAACGTGCCAACCCCGTGCGCGTAGGAGTTCGTTGGCCGAGTTGAACGCGGTCTGCGCTGCGGTCAGCAATGCTAGCGCCGCGTCGTATTGCTGCAGGCCGGTGTCAAGCTGATCGTAGGCGAGTGCAACTTCCCGCAGCGCCTGATTGCGGGTCTCCTGGGTCTCATCCATTGCGGCGTCGTGCTGAGATTGCGCAGCCAGCAGCCGGTTCTGCAGCAGCCCGCCCTGATACAGCGGCCAATCGAGGTGCAGGAAAATCCCCGCCTGGGGTTGTTTCACGCCTTCATACGGCGTTGCAGTCCACGCTGATCTGACCAAGATTGCCCTGGACGTTCGCGCTGACGGACAGCTTCGGCCGAAAGGCTGAGCGCGCGAGGGCGATCCCCGCATCGGTCGCGCGCAACCTCGCTACCGCCGCAATCAGGTCCGGGCGCTGGCGCAGCGCCTCGCTGAGCAGATGCGGTAGCGTGCCGGCGGAGGGCTGCGGCAGCGGGCGAGTGGCGACATCCACAATATGCAGTTGCGTCGTCGGCGGCAGGTCCATCGCGGTCAGCAAACCGTATGCGGCGTCGTGCTGCGCGGTTCGCGCCAGCGTCAGATCATATCGGCGCTGCGCTGTATCGCGCCGCGCCAGTGCGACCGTAACGACGGTTGCCAGGCCTCGCCCATACAACGCTTCCGCTGACCTCTGCACTTCCTCGGCGTCCTTCAGCGCCTGTTCCGCCGCACGAAGTGCCGCATTGGCGCCATTGAGCGAAAAATACGCGCGCGCCACGTCGAAGATCAGCTTCTGGTGCGCCCCGGTGAAGGTGATATTTGCCGCAATGGAAAGCTGCCGCGCCGCATTCACGACCGCTTGTCGGCTGCCGAAGTCGAGCAGCAGATAACTGACCGTAAGCGTCGGAAGGAACTCCTGGGTGTTCGCGGTGATATAGCCGCGCGAAACCAGGTTGCTGGGAAACGGCAGTGCGACGCGCTGGAAGCCCCCGATGGCGCTGGCCGTCAACACCGGCAGCAACGCCGCCTGGGCGATCCCCACATTGATCGCGGCTTGCCGTGCCTGCTCCCATGCGATGCGGGTCGCCTGGTTGCGGCGCTCTGCAATGTCGATCAATTCGGCCAGAGAGTAGCGGTGGGCAGGGATGATGTCCTTCGGTGCGACGTCGGACACAGGAGCGACTTCGCTGGGGCTGGGAGCACTGGAGGCGGGCGCCACCCAGGGCACGTCCGGCGCTGCCGGCGCGAGATCCTGGGTATCGTTGCAGGCCGTGACGGCCAGCGAGAGGCCCAACAGCGCGGCGACATGTCTAATCCGCAAGGCTTGACCCACTCAGGACGGTTTCGCGTGCCGGTCCCGCGCGCGGACCGACCTCACGGAGGATAGCACGAAGATCCCGGTCCAGAACGTTATGCCAGGCATCCAGCGGTCCCGCCTGCTCGGCTGCCGGCGGTGCAGGAATGCTACCGGTGACCGACGCCGCGTCATCGCCATTGCGGATCCACGCAACGGCGCGCTGGAACCAGGCGGCCAGAGCCGCATGATAGGTTGCAATCGTGACTGAGCCCGGAAGCTCCCGCCTGAGGTCGAGGATCACCGAAACCGGGACGATCAGGGACTGCACCTGCGACAGAATCCCGGCGTCGATTGACCGGCGTCCATCTGAGGTCAGTACCGCACGGGTCTCGAACGCCTCGTTCACCATGACGGCCCGTGCCTGTCCCATCGCCTCGATGAAGGCTTCACGATGCCCGGCTTCGGCTTCGTTGGACCGGAACAGTGCGGACAGTTGTTCGACAGCCTTTGCCAGGTTTGCGCGCGCGACACGGGCCGCGCTCACCGGCCAGATCGCGGTGAAAACAACCAGGACGACGAGATTGCCGAACAGAACGCCGACGATGCGGTCGCGCGCGGTCTCCATGTCCAGCGTCGGCCCGAAGCCCTGAAACACGCTCAGGTAAAAGGCCAGCCCGAGCTGCAAGCCCGCGTAGGCAATGCGCTCGCTGCCGAAGCCGATCCACGCCGCGACGAATGTCGCCGGCGCGACCAGCAGGAGCAGCTCGCCCAGATCAGTCATCACCGGCATCAGCAGCAGGATGGTCGCGATCCCCAGCGCCGCGCCAGCCAGGCAGCCGACGATCCGCAGGGTCGCCTTGTGGACCGTCTCGCCGAAAGTAGCCACGGAAACAAAGAAGCAGGTGATGACACAGGTGTGGATGCCCGGCCAGTCGAGCGCATTCTGCGCAAAATAGCAGAGCATGACCGCCAGCGTGACCTTCAGCGCAAAGCGCACGTGGTCAGGATTGGTGAAAGCATCAGGAGCGAGGAGCCGGCGCGGTTCCTGTGTGACCGGGTGTGCGGGCGCGGGTGGTTCGCGAATATCCCGCAGGGCTTGTGTGATGCGGTCACCCAAGGACCGCGCGTCGCCGCTCACCGCGATCTCGGGCGCCTTCGGCCACGAAGCCGCACCATTTTGCAGCGCTTCGGCGGCGTGCCGGCAGAATCGTGCGACCGGGACCAAGCTGTCCTGCAATACGTCCCACTCCGCGACACGGTTCACGGCCGCAAGCAGCAACAGCAGCCGTTGGGTCTCGACCACGGGGGCGGGTTGCGCGGATTTGTGCAGCAAGCCCGACAAATGGCGCAGCTTCAGCAGTTCCGCCGTGCCCTCGTTGCTGAACTGGGCGAGCCGTCGGTCGGCGCCCGGCCGGCCCTCGCAGAACCGCGCCGCCGTCCGCAGCCGCTCGACGAGGGCGGCGCGGACCATCACTGCTGGGTCCCGCCCGGTCAGCAAATTCGCGATGATCACCAGCCCTACCGGTATCGCCACGGCAAGAGCCAGCCAGAGCAGAAACTGCGTCAGCGCCTCATCAGGCGGGATGAAGGCCAGTTCCGGCAGCGTCGCCTGTGGCGTGTTGGCCACCGACCCCGGCATGAGCGCAAAGCCGACCACCTCGTCGCCAAGCGTCAGTCCGTAAGCGAGGATAAATCCGGCCGCGAAGAAGGCCGGCCCCAACTCGCCCGCGGTGCGTGCGAGGAACATCGCAATGAACGTCATCCCCGCGATCACCGGAATCCGCAGCGCCGGCTCCGACAGGCTGATCATCAGCGCGACGATTGTCGTGAAGATCGCAAGGATGACGGCCAGGCCAGCTATCAGGGCCGTCATCACGGTGGACGCGGCTTCCGCGCGCGACAGGAACAGCACGATGTAGGCCGATAGCGCGACCTCCGGCAGGCGGAACGTCTCCCCGATCGCCACGGTTGTCAGCACCAGCACGACGACACGAACGGTATTCTCCAGGCGTCCGGGCGTGGGGCTGACCAGGCGTTGCCACAGCAGCGCCAGGCCGGGCGGATTGCCTTCGTCGATTGCGGGCGCACCACTCATCGTTGGATCACGATTGCGGCCGATGCACCGATGCGCATCAGCGCTTCCGGCGGGTTGTCGAGCAGGATGCGGACGGGAAAGCGCTGCGCGATGCGGACCCAGTTCAGGCTACGCGGCACATGCGGCAGGCCGAGGAATGTCGCGCCCTCGTCCGGCGCGACGCCGCCACCCACGCTGTCCACCACGCCCTTCACAGACATTCCTGGCGCTTGCATTACGTAGACCAGGGCGTGCTGGCCCGGCCTAATGCCGGCGAGGTCGGTTTCGCGAAAGTTTCCGACCGCATACCAGTGCTCGGTGTCGATTATGGTGAACAGCGGCTTGCCGGTGATGGCGAACTCCCCGGCAGCGATGTCGAGTGCCGTGATCCGGCCGTTGCAGGGAGAGCGCACTACGGCCAGCCGCCAGTCGCGCTCCGCCATCGCCAGCGCGGCGTTGGCCGCTTCCAACTCCTCCATGGCCGGCTTGGTGCTGCTGATCGCCTGCCGCGCGCTCTGTGCCTGGAGCCGAGCCTGCTGCAAGGCGATGTCCGCGGTCCGCTTCGCCGCCCGCGCCTGATCCACCTGCTCGGCGGTCACGTAGCCCGGCCGCAACAGCGGTTCCAACCGCGCAAGCGTCGAGGAAGCAAGTGTCAGTTGCGCCTCGGCGGTGGCGATGCCGCGGTTCGCCGTATCTGCGTTGCTGGTCTGCGCGGCGACCTGATCTGCGGTCACCGCCAGCTTCGCCTCCAGGCCCCGAACCGTTGCCCGCGCTTGCTCTACCCGCAACTGGAAGGGAACCGGGTCTATGCGGAACAGCACGTCGCCCCGCTGAACGGTCTGGTTATCCCGTACATTCAGCTCGATGATTCTGCCACTGACGTCCGGGGCCATGTGAACCAAATCGGCCTGCAGATACGCGTCATCGGTCCGCGGCCGCACATCGGTCCGGCGCACGGTCAGCACGGCGAGCAGGATTACCGCCCCGAATGCCGCGAGGCTGACCAGAACACCCGTCCCTTTGCGGATGGCGAACATCTAATGGCCAAACCAAAGCAGCCAGACGAGGAGGGTGCTGGCCACTGCGACGCAGAAATAGGTCAGAGGAGGCGCAATCAGATGCCGGTCGATCCCAATTACGGAAAACACTTTATGGAGGATAACGGCAGTAAAAATCCCAGCCGCCGCGCACAGCATCCATGCCGGGAAGAACGAGCCGAACAAATTCTGCGCCGGCGATGTGCTACAGCCTGCGAGAAGCATTACGGATGCTGAAGCAGGCACCGTCTTCATTCGATCGCGTTTCACCCGGCCCGGTTTCCAGACGATCTATCGTAGTCCGGTGGCACGCCAGGGGTCCCCCCTATCTCGGCCTGGCGGATGTCCCAACCAAAAGGCGTGCGCAATCGGTCGGGGACGATCTGAACCGCATCGACGATCCCTGGTCCGATCCCGTCACCGGAGATTAAAGTCGCATCGATGCGCCTTGCGTCGCATTGACTTATCATTTCGAGCCCTTCTCTTCGTCAACTCCGTGCTCCTGACTGGGACAACTCCCGGGCGATCGCGGGCGCGGATCGATTTGCACGGTGGCGGTCATCCTGCGACGCAGCACGGATCGTGGTCAGTATAGCCTCACGCCCCGCCGGCGATACCAGCCGCGTGACCTGCCGTTCCCGCTCGGGGGTTGCCTCGCGCCGCCTCAGCTCATGGCACTTTACTGGTCGAGCGGCATGGGTCTGGCACTTCCGGACACGCGGATGGTAGGTGACGTGGCCAAGCGGCTCGGGTGACCAACGGATGAATATCACGGCGCTGCGACGGCTCGCTTTGCTTCGGGCGTTTCCGTCGCCGCTCCCGCTCGCGCGGGCAATGGAACTCGCCGGGTTTGTTCAGGCTGACCCCATCCGCGCTCCGGCCCGCGCCCAGGATCTCATCCTCCGCCACCGCGTCATCGGTTATCGAGCCGGCGATCTCGAACGCCGCTACGCGCGGCTCGCATTGGAGGAGGGCTATCTTTACGCCTACGGTTTCATGCCGAGCGGTGTGCAGTCGTTGCTGCTGCCCCGACATGACCCCGACGGGCCAGGCGGACTTTTGTCCCGGCTGGTCTCACGGCCGAAGTCCTGGCATTTGTCCGCGATCAAGGGCCCACGCACCCCGCATCTCTGGAGGCACATTTCGGCGCAACCCAACAGGTCAATGGCTGGGGTGGGCTGTCCAAGGCCACCACACACTCGCTGCAGATGCTGCTTCACCACGGCTTGGTGCGAGTAGCCCGCCGGGACAGCGGCGTCCGGGTTTACGAGGCTCGGCCAGAGCCGCAGGCCGAGCTGGCCCCGGAAGCGCGGCTGGAACGACTGACGCTGTCGGTTGCCGCCTTACTCGCGCCGGTCCGTGCCGCGACACTCGTATCGGCAACTGCCCACCTGAGGCAGTCGGTGACCGGGCCACGGGCGCGACATGATGCGGTGGCAGCGCTGACCCGAGCGGGTGCCCTGGAGACGGCGATCGTCGATGGCGTCCGCTACTTCTGGCCTGCTGAAGCGGACCTGAGCGGGCGCGTCCCCGGTGGTGTCCGGTTCCTGGCACCATTCGATCCGCTGGTCTGGGACCGTCGCCGTTTCGAGCATCTCTGGAGCTGGCCATACCGCTTCGAAGCATACACTCCCCCTGCCAAACGCCGCCTCGGCTATTACGCCATGCCGCTACTATGGGGATCGGAAGTAATCGGTTGGGTCAATTGCAACCAGGTTGCTGGCCGGCTGAATGTGAAGGCCGGTTTCATCGCGCGAAAGCCGGGCGTGGACTTTCGACGCGGCTTCGATGCGGAGATGGCTCGGATGCAAGCTTTCCTCGAGGCGAGACAGCAATGATCCCGCGGAGCGTTTCTGCGTGCGCTATCACTGAAGAACGGCGAAACATGGGTGAGGAACGGCGATGAAATCATATGCCCGCGTGGCGATCGTCGGCGGCGGCATCATGGGCGTCGGGCTGCTATACCATCTGGCGCTGGAGGGCTGGACCGAGCTCGTGCTGCTGGAGAAAAGCGAGCTCACCTCCGGCTCCACCTGGCATGCCGCTGGCCAGTGCCCGCATTTCATCGGTTCCCTCAACGCCGCGAAACTGCATGTCTACGGCACGCAGCTCTATTCGTCGCTCGAAGCGAAGACCGGGCAGGCCGTGAGCTGGCATACTACTGGCGGCCTGCGCCTGGCCTGCAGCGATGAGGAGGTGGACTGGTTCAAGCAGGTGCTCGGCGTATCGAAACTCGCCGGCTATGAAGCGCATATCATCGGCCCGAACGAAATTCCCCATCATCATCCGTTCCTCGATGTCAAAGGCGTGAAGGCGGCCTTCCTGACCGTGACCGACGGCCATGTCGCGCCCGCTGATGCCACGATGGCGATGGCCGCCGGCGCACGCGCGCTCGGCGCCGAGATTTACCGCCGTACGCGCGTCGTGGATATTCGCCGGCTCGACACGGGCGAATGGCTGGTGACGACCGATCACGGCGAGCTGCGTTGCGAGCATGTGGTGAACGCCGGCGGCTCCTATTGCAACGAGATTGCCTCCTGGACCGGCCACCGCGCGCCGATCGCGAACATGCTGCATCACTACCTTATCACTGAACCGGTGGCGCAACTGATCGCGCATAAGCCGGAGCTGCCGGTGGTGCGCGATCCGTGGGCGCATTGCTATTTCCGCGAGGAGGGCGACGGCATCCTTGTCGGACCGTACGAGACCTCCGGCGCGCACGAATGTTGGGATGGTCCACCCGCCTGGGATTTCGAAGGCGAGCTGGTCGCGCCGGAACTCGACCGCATCATGCCACATCTGGAACGGGCGGGGGAGCGCTTCCCGCTGTTCGCGCAGTCGGGCATCAAGCGCGTTATTTCGGGCGCAATCCCGCACACACCGGACGGCGCGCCGCTGTCCGGCCCCGCGCCCGGTGCCCGTAACTATTGGATGCATTGCGGAGCGTCCCTGGGCATCTGCCAGGGAGCCGGCATCAGCCAATTCCTGGCGCAATGGATGGTGTATGGCCAGCCTGACATCAACGTGCGCGAATTCGATCCGCGCCGCTTCGGTGACTGGGTGACGCCGGAGTTCACTCGCGCCGTCGGCATCGCCGACTACGAACACATGTATTACTGCTACAAACCTGCCGAGCAGCACAATGTCGGCCGCGACCTGCGCCGCTCCTCGCTGCATAACGCGCTAACAGCCCGCGGCGCCCAATTCAGCCAGGTGTTCGGTTGGGAACGCGCGCGCTGGTACGACCCCACCGGGAAAGGTGAGCAGTTTTCCTTCAAGCGCTCCAACTGGTGGGATCACGTTCGCAACGAGTGCCTTGCGGTGCGCGAGCGGGTCGGCCTGATGGACCTATCGAGCTTCGCGAAGTTCGAGATCACAGGGCCCGACGCCTTCACGTTCCTTGAGCGCATCTGCCCCAACCGAGTGCCACGGGTGGATGGCCGGATCGTGCTAAGCCACTTGCTCAACACCAATGGCTTCATCGATAGCGAGATCACCGTCACGCGGCTGGCCTCGGACCGGTTTTATGTGGTATCATCCGCCGCGGCACAGCTACACGACTTCGACCAGTTGCGCGGCCGCGTTGCACCGGGCGAACAGGTGATGGTGGCCGACGTAACCGATGCTTATGGTGTTTTGGTTCTCGCTGGGCCACGCGCACGGGATGTACTTGCGTGCTGCACCGACGCCGATCTTTCAAACTCGACGTTCCGCTGGTTGACCGGCAAACAGATCAAAGTCGCCGGTGTGACACTGCGTGCTCTGCGCGTTAACTACGTTGGCGAGCTGGGTTGGGAGCTGCACACGCCGATGGCAGACATGCCGATAGTATATGAAGCGCTGCAGCACGCCGGCAAATTGCATGGCCTCACGTTGTTCGGCACCTACGCCATGAACAGCCTGCGTATGGAGAAGGCTTATCATGCCTGGGGTGCGGAACTGACCAACGAAGTCACGCTGATCGCCGCAGATATGGAACGCTTCATTGATTTCGGCAAAGACTTCATCGGCAAGCCGGGGGCGCTGCGCGACAAACAAGATGGACCACCGAGCAAGCTGGTCTATCTGTCAGTCGCTGCCACTGATCACGATTGCTATGGCAACGAACCAGTGTGCGATGGTGACCGGATCGTCGGCCTGACCACCGGCGGCTCTTACGGCCATGCTGTCGGCCAGTCGCTTGCTTTTGCCTATGTCGAACCCAAGTTGGCACAGGCAGGCGCGCAGCTCGAGATACTGATGATGGACAAGCGCTGCCCTGCCATTGTCCTGCCGGGTGCGGCCTGGGACCCCGACAACACCCGTTTGAAGGCGTGACGCCAAGCCGCCTGTCATGTTGCCGATAAATAAGTTCTGGTTCAAGGTGGGTGCCGGCCGACTTCATGGATCGGCTGCATGTGAGCGCGAACGATGCGGCTAGATGGGGGAGCTACATAAAATGAAATGGATCACGACGATCAAGGCTGCATCCTTCGCTGCGCTGCTGACAATTGTTGGGGGCGGCTTGATCCCCCGGGCATGCGCCGAAGACGTCACGCTCACTGTCTGGAGCCATGAGGCGGACGAACCGGCTAAAGTGGCATTCCGCGACCACGTCGCCAGCGACTTGGAAAAACAGCACCCGGGCCTGCACATCAAGATCACCTGGTTCGAGAAGGATGGGCTTTACACGGCACTGCGCACCGCGCTGCCGGCGGGACGCGGGCCGGATGTCTTCTATCTGGAACCGGACCAGTTGCACCAGTACGTAAGCCGCTGGCTACCTCATGCCGCTCGATGACCTCGTGAACTGGAACCAGATCTATCCCTGGGCGCGCGCGGTCTGGCAGGAGAATGGAAAGACCTGGGGCATTCCCCAGGAGGTCAACGACAACGTTATATATTACAACAAGGATTGGGCAAAAAAGCTCGGCGTCGAACTGCCGGTTGGCGGGCAGCTTAGCCAGAGCGCATTCCTCGATCTGGTGAAGAAGGCGCGGGCCGCGGGCATGGTGCCGATCGCCCAGGGCGTCGGTGACCGCCCCTATCCCGGCGCCTACATTGTCGGTGAGGCGCTGCTGCACAAGCTCGGCAAAGACGATTACGCGAAGCTATGGGCCGGCAAGCTTTCGTTTTCCGATCCGCGCGTTGTTGACGTGCTCACGTGGGTGAAGGAACTGGTCGATGCCGGCGCCTATCCCAAGGACTTCATGACCATCAAGCTCGGCGAATCCTTTTATTACTTCTACAGCAAGCCGGGCGCGCTGATGCTGCCGATGGGAAGCTTCTATAGTGGACGGGCTTTTGCGCCCGCCGACAAGGGCGGCCAGCCTGCCGATTTCCCGCTCGGGATCATGCAGTTTCCGGCGATGGACGGTGGCGCCTGCAATAATTGTCGAGACCGCCGGTATCGGTTCCAGCTTCGTGATCAATGCCGCCACCAAGCACCCGAAAGAAGCCGCCGAATTCCTGGATGCGATGTCCACGCCCGCGAGTGCTGCGATATGGATCGGCAAGGTCTATGAGCCGGGAGCCATGAAGGCCGACGATGACGCAGTTCGGCGGTCCGCACGGGGCCTATCTCAGCGAGTTGATGGAAAGTCAGAAGGGCGTTGATCCCTTCATCGGCATGCCGCTCGATCTGATTACCGATGGCGGCTGCAAGGACGCCTTCGGTCAGGTGTTGAACTCGGCTTTCCCGGGCGGGCTGCTCACCGTGGACAAGACGGTGCAGATGATGAACGCCGCCTGTTATCAGCATTAGGCGAACGTCGCCCGGCCCTCGGTAGGAAGACGCGATGCCGCAACCGGCCACGGGGGTGAGGCTGCCGTCCGGCAGCCCCGCCGCGGCGGCACTCGTCCGTGGATGTGTGGCTGCCGTCGCCGGCAACGCTGGCGTTTTTTCTCGGCCCGGCAATTCTGATCTTCGCCGGATTCACCGCCTATCCGGTGCTGCGCACTTTCTACAACAGCGTCTACTTCGTCGGCCCCAAGGGAGCGGCGGAGTTTGTCGGGCTGCACAACTTTTCCCAGGTGCTTCTGGCCGATCCCGTGTTCTGGACGGCGGTCCGCAACACCGCGCATTTTCACCCTGGTCGGCAACGCCGCTCGACGTGTTCGGTGGCCTGTTGCTGGCCCTCTGTCTGTTTGCCGGCGTGCCGTTCGCCCGCTCGCTTCGCGTCATCTGGTTCCTGCCGGTCCTGATGTCCTACGTCGTGGTCGGCATCATCTGGGTGTGGATCTACGACTACGACTGGGGCGCGCTGAATCTGCTGCTGCACGCCATCGGTCTTGGCAGCCTGGAGCATTCCTGGCTCGGCGATCCGACCACGGCGCTTTGGGCCGTGATGGTGCGCCCATCTGTGGAAGTGGCTCGGCTTCAACATGATCGTCTTTCTCGCCGCGCTGCATGCGTTGCCGGGCGACGTGCTGGGCGCCGCGGAGCTCGACAATTGCGGCTGGATGGCCAAGACCGTATACATCATCATCCCGATGCTGCGGCCGACGCTGGTGAATCTGCTGGTGCTGTCGTTCATCGGCAAGATGATGATCTTCGATCTGGTCTGGATCATGACGCAGGGCGGCCCGCTGTGGTCCACGGAGACGGTATCGACCTACGTTTACAAGCGCGCGTTCGACTGGAACACGTTCGACCTTGGCTACCCTTCGGCGATCGCGGTGCTCTGGTTCATGATCATCATCGCGTTTGTCGTTGTCATCAGCTGGCTGCTGCGCCAGCGCGACCGGCTGGAATTCTAGCCGGGCCATGGGGATACCGATGCGACTCTGGCTCGCCTATGTGCGTCGCACCCCGCTGCTGTTGTTCCTGCTCGCCTACACGGTGACTGACCGGCGGCCCGTTCCTCTGGGTCGCCTCGATGTCGCTGCGCACCACTTCGGAGATCTTCGCTAATCCCTATGGCTTCCCGCGTCACCCGCACTGGAGAAATTTCGCTGATGCCTGGATCAACTCCAATTACAGCACCTATTTCTGGAACAGCACGCTCGTGGTGGTCAGCGCGGTCGCCGGCGTGACCGTGATCGGGGCCATGGCGGCGCACTGTCTGGCGCGCTATCGCTTCCGTTCGCGCCGGGTGATCCGCTTCGTGATTCTATCGGGACTCGTTCTGCCGCCGCAAATGCTGATCCTGTCGCTGTTTCAGATCCTGCTCGATTACCAGCTTTACGACACGCTGCCGGGACTCGCGATCGTCTACGTCGCGACGCAGCTCGGCATGACGGTCTATCTTCTGGAGGGTTTCTTCTCGCAGATCCCGCAGGATCTGTTCGATGCCGCGCGGATGGATGGTTATTCGCGATTTCGAGATCTTCTGGCGCATCACCTTGCCGATCGGCGTGCCGGCGATATTCACCACGGTGATCCTGAATTTCGTCATCCTCTGGAACGAATTCCTCTATGCCGTGGTGCTGATGACAAGCGACGATAAGCGCACACTGCCGCTCGGGATCATGCACTTCATGGGCGACCATCAGCTCGATGTCGCCATGCTCGCGACCGGCCTGATGATCGCCATCATACCGGTCGCGCTCATCTACGCCTGCTTCTCGGAGACGATGATCCGAGGCATGACCGCCGGCGCAATCCGCTAAGATCGGGGAGCGCAGATGGCGGTGGTCTCGATCAACGATTTGAGCAAGCAGTACGTGGCAGGCGGCGACTTTGCCGTGCGCGAGGTAAATCTGGCGGTCGCGGACGGCGAATTCATGGTGCTGCTTGGACCATCCGGTTGCGGCAAGACATCCGTCCTGCGCATGATCGCCGGGCTCGAGACCGATCACCTCGGGCACGGTTTCGATCGACGGTCGGGTCATGAATCAGGTACCGGCGAAGGATCGCGACATCGCCATGGTGTTCCAGTCCTACGCGCTCTATCCGCACATGAGCGTGCGCGGGAACCTCGCATTCGGCCTGCGCCGGCGCAACGTGTCATCGGATGAGATCGAGCGGCGCGTGCATGCGGTGGCGGGGCGGCTCGGGCTGTCGCCGCTGCTCGGCCGCAAACCGCACGCGCTCTCGGGTGGACAGCGCCAGCGCGTGGCCCTCGGGCGGGCCATCATCCGCCAGCCGAAGGTGTTTCTGTTCGACGAGCCGCTTTCCAATCTGGACGCCGGCTCTGCGGGTTGGCACGCGCGCCGAGATCAGCCGCCAGCAGCGGGAAATCGGGACGACCACGATCTACGTCACCCACGATCAGGCGGAGGCGATGACGATTGGTCACCGCATCTGCATCATGAATGCGGGGGAAGTGGTGCAGATCGGCGCCCCGATGGAGGTATACCGGAACCCGGCAAGCGCGTTCGTGGCGCGCTTTCTTGGCAATCCGCCGATGAACCTTCTGCCGGCAGTTCTCACGCCGGCTGGCGCTCTTGCCAGGGTGCAGGTTGCCGGAATGACGCTTGACCTGCCGCACTGGCCGATCGACGTGCTTCAAGTGCACCTCAACCGGGAGGTCACGCTCGGGATACGCCCAGAGGACCTCTACGAAGATCCAACCGCGCCGTGGCCGCGCCTCCGCGTTCATGTGCGTGCGATCGAGCCGCTCGGTGCAGAGACGATTCTGTTGCTTACGGTCGGCGAACGAAACCATGATCTGGTGGCCCGTGTTGGGCGCGAGACATCGTTCAGGATCGGCGAATGGCGGGATATCGCGTTGGATGTCGCAGCGGTGCATCTGTTCGACGACCGAACCGGCAGAGCTATTTCTCGAATTCCATCGGGATCGCTGGCCACGTGAAGGCCGGCATCGCCGGTCTGCTCGCCGAAGGAAGCGAAGGCGGCATGCCCTGTAATACGCCATAGTGGCGAAGCCACGCAACATGGCGTAAAAATGCCCCGGCACAACAATACCGGGGAAGTCCAAATGCTGCGAAACGAGTTCTCTCGAAGGCAGGTTCTGAAAACGGCAGGCACCGCTGCCGCCGGGCTTGCCCTGGCAACCGGGCTGCCATTGCGAAGCTTTGCCGCCGGTCCGGACCCCATCACGCCCGATCCATCGATCTCCGGCAATCTGGAGGCATGGGATTGGTCCGATGCGCCCTCTATACCGGGAGAACAGGCGCAGGCGGAGTTTTATACAAAGTATTTTCCGTCGCTGTACAAGAACGTTCACTTCAGATCGACGATCTTCGGCTACACCGACCTGCTGCCGAAACTGACAGTCGCATGGCGCGCCGGCCGCGTTCCGGATGTGGCCCGGACCGCGATCCAGTGGTCCCCGCAATTTGTCGGGTCCGGGCAAGCCGCCGAAATCACTGAGGAAGAGCTCGGCATCCCCTTCAGTCAGTTCCTGCCCGGTGCTCTGTTAAGCGACCGTAAGAACGGCGCATCGGAAGGGCCGCTCTACGGCATTCCCAGCAACAACGAAGTCATGTTCCTGCTCTATAATAAAACGCTCTTCAAGAACGCCGGAACTCGATCCCGAGAAACCGCCGGCAACATGGGCGGATCTGGTCGCCTATTCGAAGACGATCCATGATAAGACTGGCGCTTACGGCTTCGGAATGTGCGCGCAGCAGACCAACGGCAACACGTCTTACCGGTTCATGCCGATGGCCTGGGCCTGCGGTGGCCAGATCTTCGACGAACTCAGTAAGCAGCCGACATGGCGCAATATCGGCATCGGCGATGACGGCGTCGTTCAGGCGCTCTCTATGTACCACCAGATGTTCAATGTGGATAAAAGCGTTCAGCCATCCGCGCTCAGCGATAACGAGTTGGACTGCGAAACGCTGTTCCTCGACGGCAAGATGGCCATGGTCATTGACCATCCATCGTTCCCGCAGCAGGTGAAGCAGCTCAAGCCGGAGCTGGACATGGGCGGCGCCTTGCTGCCAATGGGCCCGGTGCGGCGCGCCGTCGTTCTCGGGGGATCCAATTTCCATATCCGCGCGACGAGCAAGAACAAGACGGCCGCTCTGGCGATGATGAAAGCCTATCTGGCCCCCTACTGGAACTCGCGCCTGGGCACAGGGGCTGGATCGGAAGCCTCCACCGAGATCGCCCGCGCCTCGCCGGAATCGGCTGAGCTCGGGAAGGGTTTGCCATTCAATGATCTTGTGTTCCAGATGCTGCCCTATGGGGTCAACGTGCCGCTGGTAACGCAAGGCGCGCAGATCTGGAACACGATCGTTCCCGGCATGATCCAGCAGGTGCTGAGCGGAAAAGCGACCCCCAAGGACGCCGCCAGCGCGGCGGCAAGCCAGGTCCGCCAGATAATGGCGTAGGGGCTTGTGGCCGTTCTCGCTCGCCCGGGTTCGCGTGAGCTGACCGCCGCCGGAAGCGCCCGCGCTGTGTGGCGCGAGCGCCTGGCCGGCCTGCCATACGTGCTGCCGGCTGCGCTCATCATCATCGCGGTGATGAGCTATCCGTTTATCTACTGCATCTATCTCAGCTTTCGCGCGACTCCATCCTACACGACGGAAACGCACTTTGCCGGGCTGGCGAACTACGGCGCGGTGCTGCATGATTCCGTGTTTCTCAACTCGCTTGGCATAACGGTGATATGGACTGCTGGCAGCACCGTGGCAGACATCCTGCTGGGCATGGGGGCGGCGATCCTCGTCAACCAGCTTACCTGGTTTCGCGGTCCGATCCGGGCCGCGCTGATGCTGCCCTATATCGTCGGCTACGTGATCGCGAGTTACGCCTGGCTCTGGCTGTACCAGGGCGAGTACGGTCTGCTCAATCAGCTCCTGACGAGCTGGCACGTCATCGCTCAGCCGGTTTCGCTGCTCAGCTCGCTGACCTGGGCGCTACCGGCGGTTATTCTCGTCAATATCTGGAAAACCGCGCCGTTTGCCATGATCATGTTCCTCGCCGGGCTTCAGGGAGTTCCCGAGCACACCGTGATGGCCGCCGAACTGGACGGCGCGTCGAAAACGCGGACGTTCTTCGAAATCAAGCTTCCCTATCTCCGCCGGGTGATCATTATCACCGGGGTCGTCATGACGCTGCAGAACTTCAACACATTCACCATCCCGTACATCATGACCAGCGGCGGACCGCTGAACCATACGGAGATCGTCTCCAATTACATCTATAACTCGGCATTCACCAATTTGAACTTCGGCGGGGCGGCCGCCGCGTCGGTCGTGGTGATGATCATTCTCATGGTCTTCGCTATTGTCTATGTCGGATCATTGACACGCCGCCAGGCGGGAGTCGTCTGACGTGACGGCGTCACAATGGGTACGTCAGATACCGGCAAAGATCGCTCTGATCTGCTACCTCCTGTTCGCGCTGATCCCGTTCGGGTGGCTGCTGACCGCATCGTTGGAGCCGCAGACATCACTCTACCGCGAACACCTCAGTCTGCTGCCGGCACCCGTCACGCTCTCCAATTACATCGCGCTGCTCACCGCCGATCCGGTCGCCGGCACCGATTTCCCGCGGTATTTCGTGAACAGCCTGATTGTCGTATGCTGCACGGTCGTGCTCGCCCTGCTGGTCGCGGTACCGGCCGCTTATGGCTTCTCCCGCTACCGGTTCTTCGGCAAGAACGTGATCCTCTATGGCATCCTGCTGCAGAGCATCTTCCCGCTCGTCAATTTCCTGATCCCGCTGTACATCCTGATGCAGGATCTTGAGCTTATCGACACCTACGCGTCGCTCGTCATCGCCTATCTCACATTCAGCCTGCCGCTGAATATCTGGATCCTGAAAAGCTTCTTCGACGGCATACCTCCAGACATGGAAATGTCTGCCCGGCTGGACGGCGCCAGCGCATGGCGGGCGTTTATCGAGATCGCCATTCCCCCGGCGATGCCCGGAATCGTCGCTACCGCGATCTTCACCTTCATCCTCGCCTGGGATGAATATCTCTACGCGCTGACGATGATTTCCTCCGCGTCGATGCGCACGCTTCCACTCGGCATCTTCGCCTACTTCTCTGAAGGCGTGCCGAACTGGAGCGGGCTGACCGCAACGGCGATCGCCATGAGCATCCCGGTCATCGTGGTCTTCCTGGTATTGCAGAAATACTTCATCGCTGCCCTGACCAAGGGAGCACTGAAATACTGATGGTTGGGACAGGTGGGGAATGGCGGAGATAAGACTTGAAGGCGTCCGAAAAACCTACTCCTCCCGGCGGGGCGAGGTCCGGGCGCTTTTGCCGCTGGACCTCTCGATCGCCGACGGAGAGTTCGTTACCATCCTCGGCCCCAGCGGTTGCGGCAAGACGACGCTGCTCAGCCTGATCGTCGGGGCGATTCCTCCCTCCGGCGGACGTATCCTGGTGGATGGCACGGATGTTACCTATGCCGATCCGCGCGACCGCGACATGGCGATGGTGTTTCAGAATTACGCGCTCTATCCGTCGAAGACGGTCCGGGGGAATTTGGAATTCCCGCTGCGCATGCGCAATATTCCGTCAGCGAGCCGCACCCCGCGGGTCAACGAGATGGCAGAGCTGCTCGGCCTTTCCGCATTGCTCGACAGTTATCCGCGCCAGCTCTCCGGCGGACAGCA
The DNA here is from genome assembly GCA_963810715.1 of uncultured Pseudomonadota bacterium. Lineage (GTDB taxonomy): Bacteria > Pseudomonadota > Alphaproteobacteria > Acetobacterales > Acetobacteraceae > DATDIC01. The sequence goes on from CAWEOZ010000021.1 coordinate 18,896, forward strand.
GCAGCGCGTCGCGCTGGGCCGCGCGCTCATCCGCCGCCCGAAGCTGTTCCTGATGGACGAGCCGCTCTCCAATCTTGACGCGAAGCTGCGGCTGCAAATGCGCACCGAGATCAAGCGCCTGCATCGGGAAGTGCCGGTGACGACCGTTTACGTGACCCACGACCAGAGCGAGGCCATGGCACTCTCCGATCGCGTCGTGGTGATGAACCAGGGCGCGGTCGCCCAGTTGGACAGCCCGGATGGTATCTATCTGCGCCCGGCTGATATCTTTGTGGCCGGCTTCGTCGGTTCTCCCGCGATGAACCTGCTGCCGGTCACATTGGTTCCGTCCGCAAGCGGTATGCAATGTATGCTGGGCGGAGGCTTGGCGGTATCCGATGTTCAACCCCGGCTGCCGGTTGCGAGCGGAAACGGAACGCTCGGCATCCGCGCCAAGCATGTCGAATGGCAACCCGCCTCCGGCGCCCCGCAATGGCCTTGGCTGCCGGCCAGCGTCCTGGAGACTGACGATACCGGTGACGACACACTGATCTATGCGGACCTGCGCGGGAATGCGATCAGGGTCCTCGAGCGCCACGGACGGACGGTCGCTGTCGGCGATAAGATCGCACTTCGTTTTCCGAACGAGACACTGCACCTGTTCGCCGATGAAACGCGGATCGAGCTGAAGGCCGCTCCGCTTCCGGCCGGTGTTGCATAGCTTTCGGGGTAGCACGGCGAGACCGCTGAGTCGCGGCTCACCGTCGTGTACCCCCTGTCGGCGAAGGTTATGGATCTTGCTTTGCGACACCGGAAGCACCCGGGTTCAGTTGCTCGCTCAGCCAGGCCTCGAAGGCCACCGTACCATTCCCGACCTCCTTCGTGGAGCGAACGAAATAGAACGCGCGCGGCAATTCCAGCGCCACGTCGAGCGGACGGATCAGCGTCTTGCTGGCGAGCAGATCATCGACCAGCAGGCTCCAGCCAAGCGCGATCCCCTGGCCCTCGCAGGCAGCCTGCAGCAGCAGCGGATAGCTGTTGAACTTCAATCCGCCGCGCAGGGGATGGCCGCGCACGTTCATGCGCGCGAACCACTCGGGCCAGCTCAATAGGCCGGCCCGGGTGTCTTCATGCGACAACAGGGTCTCATCCATGAGTTGCTGGATGTGGCTCAGCCGGCGCCGGCGCAGATAGGCCGGGCTACAGACCGGGAACACCATGTCCCGGCGCAGGCACGTAGCCGTGAAACCGGGCCACTCGCCCCCGCCATACGCAATACCGGCATCGACCTGGTCCGCGACCGTTTCGAAGCCGCGGTCGGTGGCGATGATGTGGATGTCGAGATCCGGATGGCGCGCACGGAATTCCGGCAGCCGCGGTACCAGCCAGAACATCGCCACCGCGAACGTGACACCGATGTTGATCGCGGGCGCGCGTTCCTGTCTGCGGACATTCTCGGCGGTCTCGGCAATGTGCTCCAGGCCCATGACCACGGCGCGATGCAGCCGGGTGCCTGCACGGGTCAGTTCGATCCCGCGATGCAGGCGCACGAACAGGCCGACCCCCAGCGCGCGTTCCAGCAGTTTGACCTGTTGGCTGACCGCAGCCTGAGTCACGCCCAGTTCCTCGGCAGCACGGGTAAAGCTTCGATGCCGCGCGGCAGCTTCAAACATCAGCAGATAGGCCAGCCGCGGCAGCCGTTGCGATAGCTCAGCCATGGAGACGCAAGATGGGCAAACTGGTTTTCCCTTGCGATGGCCAAACCGGACTAGGCCAAATGCACAGCTTAAACTTTCGTTGCTGGCCCGCCACCCCCCCGGCTAGCGTTCCGTGCAGTCGCGGCGGAACGTTGCCGGTTGAGGAGACGCACAGGATGTTGGTTCGTTGTGCCTACTATGTCGGGACCGTGCGGCCCGAGGACCAGGAGCGGTTCGATGCCTATGTGCGCGACGTCCACCTGCCGGATGTCGCCAGGTGGCCGCGGCTGCGACGGCTACGCCTGTTGAAGAACGACGGGCAGCCATACCTGGGCGAGGTGCCCCGCTACTATCAATGTTTCGAGCTCACCTTCGACACACAGGAAGACATGAACTTCTGCATGGCTTCTCCGGAACGGGCCGAGACGCGGCGGATTTCGCAGCGGGACTTCGCCAGCTTCAAAGGGCTGTTTCAGGGCGACGTGCATCACGTGAACTATGCGGTGAGCGAGTTCTGACCCGGTGCGTCCGTCACGTGGCGCGGTTCAGGTGACAGGCGGACCAGTGTCCCGGCGCATCCTCCAGCAGAGCCGGCGGGATGTTGCGGCAGCGCGGCATGACCTGTGGACAGCGTGTGTGGAACGGGCAGCCAGACGGTGGCGAGAGCGGGCTGGGCAGGTCGCCCGACAGCACAAACCGTTGACACTGCCGACGTGCCGGATCCGGCACCGGTACGGCCGCCAGCAGCGCCTGGGTATAGGGATGCAGTGGCCGTGCGTAGAGTTCCGCGGTATCGGCCAATTCCACGATCCGGCCGAGATACATGACCGCAACGCGGTGGCTGATTTGCTGCACCACGGCCAGATCGTGCGCGATGAACAGATAGGCGAGCCCCAACTCGTCCTGCAGGTTCATCAGCAGGTTGATCACCTGCGCCTGGATGGACACGTCGAGCGCGGAGACCGGCTCGTCGCACACGATCAGGGCTGGCGATGCCGCCAACGCACGGGCGATCGCGATGCGCTGCCGCTGGCCGCCGGAGAACTGGTGCGGCAAATCGTCCATCTGTTCCGGGCGTATGCCGACGCGCTGCAGCAGCGCCATGACGCGCTGCCACTTTTCCGCGCCCCGCGCGATGCGATGAGTCGCTAATGGTTCCGCAACGATCTGTCCGGCAGTTTGTCGCGGACTAAGCGAGGAATACGGATCCTGGAAGATCATCTGCATCTGCCGCCGCAACGGCCGCAGCTCTGCTTCCGGCAGCCGCGTGATGTCAGTGCCGCACAGTGTGACACGTCCGCCCGAGACCGGCAGCAGGCGCAGGATGGTTTTGCCCACCGTGGATTTTCCGCAGCCGCTCTCGCCAACCAGTCCGAGCGTCTCGCCGGCGGCGATGGAGAACGAGATACCGTCGACCGCGCGCACGCTGGTCCTCCGGTGTATCAGCCAACCGCCGCTGCGTTGGTAGTGCTTGCAAAGATCCTTTACCGCGATAACGGGCGGAGTCGGTTCCGCAATCTCCAACGCACTCATTGCGCGATCTCTGGCACGCGGGCGGAATGCCAGCACGCCGCCAGATGGGTGTCACCCTGGGGCAGCAGCGGTGGCATTGCCGTTCGGCATTGCTCGGAGGCAAGCGGGCAGCGTGGTGCATAGGGGCAGCCAGAGGGCAGCCGGTCCAGCGCCGGCACCATCCCGCTGATCTCACGCAGGCGCTGCCGCGTACCGGCGCGGCGTGCCGCCGCCGAACCGATCGCGAGATGGGGGACGGAGTCCAGCAGGCCGCGCGTGTAGGGGTGGGCCGGCGCCGCGAACAGTGCCGCGGTCGATGCTTCCTCTATCTTGCGCCCGGCGTACATCACCAGCACGCGGTCGCAGCCTTCCGCCACCAGCCCCAAGTCGTGAGTGATCAGCACCAACGCCATACCCAGGCGGTCGCGCAGTTCGGCCAGTACGCTCATGATCTGCGCCTGGATGGTGACGTCCAGCGCCGTGGTGGGCTCGTCGGCCAGCAGCAGACGGGGATTGCATGATAGCGCCATGGCGATGGTCACGCGCTGCCGCATGCCGCCGGACAGATGGTGCGGATAGTCGTCCAATCGGACTTGGGTGTCGGGAATGTGCACCAGGTCCAGCATCTCGGCCGCTCTGGCGCGCGCCGCGCGCCAGCCGAGCCTCTGGTGCAGACGGATCGCCTCGATGATCTGGTTGCCGACGGTGCGCACGGGGTTCAGCGCTGTCATCGGCTCCTGGAAGATCATAGAGATGCTGTTGCCGCGCAGCCGGCGCATTTCCCGCTCCGGCAATTGCAACAGGTCGGTACCGGCGAAGCGGATCGATCCCGATTTGATCCTACCGGGCGGGCTGGGCACCAGACGCATCACCGAAAGCGCGGTCATGGTCTTGCCGCAGCCCGACTCACCGACAATGCCCAGCGTCTCGCCCGCACCCAGGTGAAACGACACGTCGTGCACCACTGGGAGCACGCGGTTGCGCAGATGCAACTCAGTGCGAAGTCCCGTAACCTGCAGCAAAGGCGGGTCGTCGTGGCGGCAAGGATTGGAATAGTCAGGCATCAGCTACCGGCGCGCGCGGCAGGATCGAGCGCGCCGCGCAGACCCTCGCCCAGCAAGTTGAAGCCGAGTACCGCCAGGAAGATCAAAACGGCGGGCGCCATCGCCAGCCACGGGGCGGTGTCCAGGTATTGAAAGCCGACCTGCACCATGGAGCCCCAGGTCGCCGTGGGCGGCTGCGCTCCGAGCCCGAGGAAGCTCACCGAGGATTCGGTGATGATGGCAAAGCCGATGCCGAGTGCGGCCTGCACCATCACCGGGTTCAGCACGTTGGGCAGCACGTGGCGCAGCACGATCACCGAGGAACGTACCCCGACCGAACGGGCGGCGAGCACGTAGTCGTTGTGCCGCAGCGACAGCACTTGACCGCGCACCAGCCGGGCGATGCCGGGCAGTGTTACGACCGCGATCGCGAACATGGCATTCACCAAGCCCGGCCCCAGCACGGCAGTGATGGTCAGCGCCAGCACGAGTGACGGCAGCGCCATCAGGCTGTCGATCAGGCGCATCAGGATCTCATCCGTGGCACCGCCCCGGTACCCGGCGAGCAGGCCCAGCGGCATGCCGCCCGCCACCGCCAGCGCGACTGACGCCAAGCTGACGGCGAGCGACAGCCTGCCGCCGTAGAGCACACGGGTAAAGACGTCGCGGCCGAGGTCGTCGGTCCCAAGCAGGTGGGCCATCGAAGGCCCGTGCAGCATGACGCGGTAGTTTATGGCGTTGGGATTGTACGGCGCGACAAACGGTGCGATCAGCACCGCACCCACCACCAGTACGCTGATCACCGCGCCACATAGGGCGAGCGGGTTGTGCAGCACGCGGGTCGTCGCGGTGCCTAAGCGCCGGATCGCGGACCTTGCCCCGTAGGACGGTGCGACCGCCGGAGCAATATTGCTTGACATATTGCGCTATGCCCGCCGGATGCGTGGGTCGAGCAAGCCGTAGATGATATCCACCAGCAGGTTGGCCATCACCACGACGACGGTGATAAGCAGCACCACCGCCTGCACCACCGGATAGTCGCGCCCAAGAATCGCGTCGACCAGCAGTCGGCCGATGCCGGGAATGGCGAAGATCGTCTCGGTGACCACAGCGCCACTGAACATGGTGGCCAGCTGCACGCCCAGGATGGTGACTACGGGTAGCATCGCGTTCTTGAAGGCGTGATGTGTCATCACCTGGATTTCCGACAGCCCCTTGGCGCGGGCTGAACGGATGTAGGGAAACTGCAGTACCTCCGTGAAGCTCGCCCTTGCCTGACGGGCGATCACTGCGCCCAGGCTGAGGCTGAGCGTGATCGCTGGCAGGATCGTGCTGCGGATGCTGGCGCCCAGGCCCTGATCCGGCGATACGTAGCCGGACGGCGGCAGCCAGCCCAGGCGCAGCGCAACGACAAAGATCAGCACGCCCCCAATCAGGAAATATGGCATCGCCGCGCCGGACAGGGTGGCGACCGTTCCCACCCAGTCGCCGAGTGAGCCGGGATGGCGCGCGGTGACCGCGCCAAGCGGCACGGCAACGATAAGGGCGACGATCCAGGCGGTGAGGCCGATCTGCGCTGTCGGCAGGATGCGCGGCCGGATCATCACCCAGACCGCTTGGTGCGTCTGCAGCGAGTGACCGAAATCGCCCACCAGCAAGTGACGTGCCCAGGCGACGTATTGCAGCCAGATCGGCTGGTCGAGCAGGTACTGGTGGCGGAGCGCCTCAATGGTGGCGGCGCTGACCTCGGCCTGCGACTGGCCCACCAGCAGCTGCACCGGGTCCCCCGGCAGCAGATGCATGAGGCCGAACACGATCACCGAGGTGAGGAACACCACCGGGACGACACCGAGCAGCCGCCTGAGTGCAAAGCTCAGCATGAAACGCGGCGGGTCGCCGGGCTCATGCCACGGCCAGGCTCTCCCGCAGTCTCAGCGCCTGCGGCAACACCTGTTCGGCGAACGCCCGCACCACCGGGGTGACAGATGCTCCCTTCAGCGCATGCGGACGCAGGGTGACAGTCGTGACCCGGGGATGCAGCGCTCGGGCCAGCTGGCGGGCAACCCGGTCCGGATTGCCGGCGAGCACCATGCTTTCCACAACGGCATCGGGCATCAACGGCAAGGCACGCTCGACATAGCCGGCGGGGCGTTCCGCCGCGAGAGTTGCGAACGCCTCGGGCAATGCAATGCCGAGTTCGCGCAAATAGTCCCAGTGCGGATACTGGCTGAGCACGCGCGTCACCACCCGCCGGCGCATCACGGCGAAGGCTGCGGAATCGTCGTCGGCGATGCAGGCCTCAACGCGCAGGCCGATATCGAAGCTGGCGCGATCGCGGGCGGCCCTGTTGAAGCCCTGCTCGAGCTGCATCACGTAATGCTCGAACGCCGCCGGCACGAGTGTGTTGGCGATCAGCACGCCGTCCGCCACTTGCGCGGCCAGCCGCGTGATCTGCGACCCGTGGGTGGCGAAATAGACCGGAATGTCCCACCGCGACGGCGTGAAGCCAAGCCGCGCGCCGGCGAGCGAGATGACCTTGCCCTGCTGCTGTACCGTTTCACCGGCCAGCAGGCCGCGTACCACCGCGACCGTCTCGCGCAGCGCCGCGACGGGCAGGGCCTGGACGATGCCGAGCTCGCGGAATCCGGTGCCGCCGGTACCCAGCCCCAGCACGGCCCGGCCGCCCGACATCTCATCGAGCGTGGCGATCGCGGCAGCGGTCAGGGCGGGATGGCGAGAGTATGGGTCGGTAACACCGGTTCCCAGCCTGATGCGGCGAGTTCGCGCCGGCTGCCGCGGCTAAGGCCGAGATAGCAGTCGCGCGCGAACCGTACGTCGGTGTACCAGAAGTCGCGGTACCCAAGCTCCTCGGCCAGGACGGCCAGTTCCGCCAGCTCCTCGATCGTGTAATCAGAGAACAGCAGCAGCCCAAAGGCTAGCGATGTCATGGGATAGGTTCGATCGCCTGGGTCAGCTCGCGCTGCCCTTGGCGTATTCCGGGGCGCCGCCGATTACCCAGTCCTCCTTGGCGACGTTGTCGAAGATCACGTTGACGCCTTCGCGCTTGGACCCACCGATGGTTACCAGCGCATCGGTGATGCGTTCGGCGATCTGGCGCTTTTTTTCGGGGGAACGGCCTTCGTAGAACGATACGCGGACAACGGGCATGGCATAACTCCTTTGGGATAGAGGCGTGAGTGACAGGCTAGCCGTCAGGCCGACGCGAGCGAGATGTTGCGGAAATCTATGATCCCGTCGGCGGGATGGGTGAAGCCATTCACGCGCGGGCTGAGTCCCTTGAAGTCTGACGTGTAGTGCCAGGGGACGTAGGCAGCATCATCGTTCATCAGCGCCGACATCTTGCGGAAGATGGTCCGGCGCTCCGCTTCCGAGGGCGCGGCGCGTTCCGCCATGATCAGCGTGTCCATCTCCGGATCGCTGTAGCCGTTGTACTTCGCATAGGAACCGTTCGTGCCAAGCAGAATGGCGAGATACTGGTCGGGGTCGGGCCGGTAGCCCCACCAGCCTTGCAGATCGACCGGCATCGTGCCGCCTGCCAGTTGCGAGTTGTAGCCGGCGCTATCCACCTGCTCGATCTGCACCTGCACGCCGATGGCGGCGGCGTTAGCCTGAAACACTTGCGCGGCTCGCTGCTTCACTGGGTCCGGCTGCAGCGGTGCCCTGAGCACGATCGGGCTGCTGAGCCCGGACTGCTCGATCAGCCGTTTGGCGCGGTCCGGATGGTAGGTGAACGGCTTATAGTCCTTGTCGAAGAACGGACTGCCGGGAAGAATGCCGTCGTAGCCGATCGCACCGGTGCCGAAATAGGCTACCTGGTGCAACGCCTCGCGATCGATGGCCCACTGGAAGGCTTGGCGGAACGGCTTGGAGCGTCCGGGATAGGCTGGGCGCAGATCGAAGCCGAAATACTCCCACCGGAAGCCGACACGCTCCGAAACCACGATGCCTTTGGTCTGGCGCAGCTGGCGGATGTTCTGCAGCGGCAGGGCCTCCGCAATCTGGACGCCCCCGGCCTGCAGTTCGGCCATCCGTGTCGTGTCGATCGGGATCGGGCGCAGCAGCACGTGATCGAGGAGCGGTCGGCCCGGGATCCAGTAATCGCCGTTCCGGTCCAGGGCGGTATGCGCGTCCTTCTGGTAATCGGCCAGCTTGAACGGGCCGGTACCGCTGGGATGCAGGCCGTATTCGACCTTCCACCGCTGCATGGCGGCAGGCGAGCCGATGCAGCCGGCAACGTCGGTCAGCGGAAACAGGAACGCGGAGAACGGATATTTCAGTGTCAGGCGCAACGTGTGGTCATCCACCACCTCAACCTTGTCGAGCGCCGAGAGCTCGCCGGCACGAATCGAGCCCAGTTTCGGATCGAAGATGCGCGTGAGGTTGTACTGCACTGCTGCGGCGTCGAACGGTGTTCCGTCCTGGAACCGGACCCCTTGGCGCAGGTGCAGCATGTAGGTCGTCGAATCCGGCTGTTCCCAGCGCTCCACCAGGCTGGGCGCGATTCGACTGTCGGCATCGACGGTGAACAGCGTATCGTGGATCGCGCGCGTGGCCGCGCGACCCTGCAGGTTGCCTGTCAGGTGGGGGTCGAATGACAGCGGGTCGGCGAAGATCGCCACGGCGAGCGTGCCCCCGCCAGACGCCGCGCGGACTGGTCGGACCGCGGCCAGAGCAGCGGATGCCGTACCGGAAACCATCAAGCCACGCCGACCTATCACGCCGATCCTCCCCTTAGCCGCGCATTGTTGTGGAAACCAACCCCGAAAGTCTGGCCAAGATTGCGGGTTGGGTCTGGCCAGCACAAGACCAGAATTTTGTGGCCGTTGGCCTAGCTGAATTTATGTCAGCGTCGAGGGCCGTCTTCAGCGTGACGTTGCAGTGCCGCTGGAAATTGCGCATCGGCCCGGAGATGCAAAGGGAAGGGCCGAAGTATCGTGGCAGCTTGCGGGCACCCACAATGCCGCCCATATGAGGCTGGCACTCGCGCCTATTGAGTGCTAAGCCCTCCGCCTTCGATGCAGTTTGCTGCATTCGGACGTTGCGCCGGAGCCTCAGGAGGCTCGTTCACCCATCTCAGGAGCCCATCAATGAAATTCCGCCCGTTGCACGACCGGGTCGTGGTCCGCCGGCTGAACGCCGAAGAGAAGACCAAGGCCGGAATCATCATCCCCGATACCGCCCAGGAGAAGCCGATGGAGGGCGAAGTGATCGCAATCGGGCCGGGCGTGCGCAATGAGGAGGGCCAACTCGTGGCTCTGGATGTGAAACCTGGCGACCGCATCCTGTTCGGAAAATGGTCTGGCAGCGAGGTGAAGCTCGAGGGGGAAGAACTCGTTATCATGAAGGAATCCGATATCATGGGCGTTATCGAAGGCGCTCCGGCGGCAAAGAAGAAAGCCGCCTGATCCAGGCACCCAACAACAAGAATCAAGGAAAGATATTCATATGGCCAACAAGGACGTTCGTTTTGGTAATGACGCACGGCAGCGGATGCTACGTGGCGTGGATACTCTTGCCGACGCGGTGAAGGTCACGCTCGGCCCCAAGGGCCGCAATGTAGTGCTCGACAAGAGCTTCGGCGCCCCGCGGATCACTAAGGATGGGGTCACTGTCGCCAAGGAGATCGAGCTCTCCGACAAGTTCGAGAACATGGGCGCGCAGATGGTGCGCGAGGTTGCCTCCAAGACCAACGACATCGCCGGTGACGGCACCACCACAGCGATCGTGCTTGCCCATTCCATGATCCGTGAAGGCGGGAAAGCGGTCTCCGCCGGCATCAACCCGATGGACATCAAGCGGGGAATGGACAAGGCCGTGAACGCGGTCGTCGAAGAGCTGAAAAAGCACTCGCGCAAGATCACCACTCCAGCCGAAACCGCCCAGGTCGGCACGATTGCCGCGAACGGCGACACTGAAATCGGCAAAATGATTTCCGAGGCGATGCAGAAGGTTGGCAACGAGGGTGTCATCACAGTCGAGGAAGCCAAGGGCATCGAGACTGAGCTCGACGTGGTCGAGGGCATGCAGTTCGACCGCGGCTACATGTCGCCCTATTTCATTACCAACGCCGAGAAGATGACCGCGGAGCTTGATCAGCCCTACATCCTGATCCACGAGAAGAAGCTGTCCGGCCTGCAGCCACTTCTCCCGCTGCTTGAAGCGGTGGTGCAGTCGGGCCGTCCGCTGCTAATCGTCGCCGAGGATGTCGAGGGCGAAGCCTTGGCCACCCTGGTGGTGAATAAGCTGCGTGGCGGACTGAAGGTCGCCGCGGTCAAGGCGCCCGGTTTTGGCGATCGCCGCAAGGCCATGCTCGAGGATATCGCCATGCTCACCGGCGGTCAGGTGATCAGCGAGGATGTCGGAATCAAGCTCGAGAACGTCACGCTGGACATGCTCGGGAAGGCGAAGAGGGTGCTCATCGAGAAGGAAAACACCACTATCGTCGAGGGCAGCGGCAAGAAGGAGGACATCAAGGGCCGCTGTAACCAGATCCGCGCGCAGATCGAGGAGACCACTTCCGACTACGACCGCGAGAAGCTGCAGGAGCGGCTGGCGAAGCTCGCCGGCGGTGTTGCGGTGATCCGCGTCGGCGGCAGCAGCGAGGTCGAGGTGAAGGAGCGCAAGGACCGCGTCGATGACGGACTCCACGCGACGCGCGCCGCGGTGGAGGAGGGTATTGTTCCGGGTGGCGGAGTCGCGTTGGTGCGCGCTTCGCTCATTCTTGCCAAGCTGACGGGCGACAACGACGACCAGCGGTTGGGCATCGAGGTGGTACGCAAGGCGCTGCAATCGCCGCTCCGCCAGATCGCCGAGAATTCCGGCCAGGACGGTGCGGTGATCTCCGGGAAAGTGCTCGATAAACACGAGTACCAGCTGGGGGTTCGACGCGCAGACCGGCGAATTCAAGGACCTGGTGAAGGCCGGCATCATCGATCCGACCAAGGTGGTACGGTCCGCCCTGCAACACGCGGCTTCGATCGCTGCGCTGATGATCACGACCGAGGCAATGGTAGCGGAGCGGCCTGAGAAGCCGGCCGCCGGTGGTGGGATGCCAGGCGGCATGGGCGGGGGTGGGATGGATTTCTGATCCATCTCGTTCCGGTCTCAACAGAGAGAGATGGGCACCCGGTGGGTGCCCTTTTTTTGTCGCGAAGCGAGGCGGGATACGGGGACGCGTCACGCTTGATGGAACAACGGCAATCGGAATCGTAAGTTCGTCCGGATATCGGTGGCAACGCGGGCGAATAACCGGCTTCCTGATCGAACGCTGCGGTGCCATGGGTTCGTAACATGCGGTAATAACGATCGCGGCTCTCGGCACCATAAACATTGCTGGCGAACGGCGCAGGCGAAGGATATTGTTCGGTGAGAGCCCGAAGCCGTCCCCCTTGGGGAATGTCGGTAAACAGGGCCGCGTGCGTCCTGTCGCGGATAATATGACGGACGCAAGGAGCGTCGGCCAGCTTGCCGGCTGCGCCAACAATGGTGGAGGAGGCAACGTGGACTATCCCTATGATCTCGGCCCCTATTCCCGGACGGTGACCACCCGCTCGGCGGACGCCCAGCGCTGGTTCGACCGTGGCCTCAACTGGTGCTTCGGCTATCACCACGAGGAGGCTATCGCCTGCTTCGAAAAGGCGCTGGAGACCGACCCGAACTGTGCCATGGCCCATTGGGGTATCGGCTACGCGGTCGGGCCGAACTATAACTTTCCCTGGGAACTGATGGACCCCGTCGGCAAGGCCGCGGCGCTTGCCCGCGCCTATGATTCCGCCCGTGCTGCCGTGGCGCTGGCCGGACGGTGTCAGCGCCCGGAACGCGCGCTGATCGAAGCATTGCCCGCCCGCTATCCACAGCGCGACCCGATCGAGGACCAGCGCTCCTGGAATGACGCCTTCGCCGACGCCATGCGCGTGGCGCATCGGACACGTCCCGACGACCTCGATCTACGCACCATCTTCGCAGAAGCGATCCTCAACCGCACGCCCTGGCAGATGTGGGACATGCGTACCGGCGAGCCCGCGCCCGGCGCCGGCACGATCGAGGCACGCGAGGTGCTCGAGTCCGCCTTCCGCGATCTGCCGGGCGCGATGAACCATCCCGGCCTTCTGCACCTCCACGTGCACCTGATGGAGATGTCGCCGCGTCCGGAGACGGCGCTGGTAACCGGCGACCGGCTACGCGAGCTGTCTCCCGACATGGGCCACCTGGTGCACATGCCCACCCACATAGACGTGCAATGCGGCCACTACCGCGACGCGATGCACTGGAATCAGAAAGCGATCATCGCGGATCGCAAGTTCTACGACCGCGCTGGGCCGATGAACTTCTATTCGGGCTACCGGGTGCACAATTATCACTTCGCCGCCTACGGTGCCATGTTCCTCGGCCAGTACGCACCAGCGATTGCTGCCGTCGACGAGATGATCGCAACCATGCCCGAGGAGTTGCTGCGCATTCCCTCACCGCCCATGGCGGATTTCTTCGAGAGCTACGTTTCCGTCAGGCAGCACGTCCTCATCCGCTTCGGCAAATGGCACGACGATCATCACGCAGGATCTGCCGGCGGATCGCGAACTCTACTGCAACACCGTCGCGATGATCCACTACGCCAAGGGCGTCGCGCACGCCGCGCTCGGCGACGTGCGGGCGGCAGAGGCCGAACAGACGCTGTTCCGCGAGGCCGCGAAAACGGGTGCCCAAGTCTCGCCAACTCCACAACGTCCCCTGCGTGCAATTGCTGGCCGTGGCCGAGGAGATGCTGGAGGGCGAGATCGCCTACCGTCGCGGCGAGCACGAGGCCGCCTTCGCCCGTCTCCGAACCGCCATCTCACTGGAGGACGACCTGCCCTACGATGAGCCGTGGGGCTGGATGCAACCGGTGCGCCACGCGCTCGGTGCGCTGCTGCTGGAGCAGGGCCAGGCGGCGGAGGCGGAGGCGATCTATCGCGAGGATCTCGGCCTCGGCGGCACGCTGCCCCGTGCGCAGGTCCACCCGGACAACCTCTGGGCGCTGCGCGGGCTGCTCGATTGCCTCAAACGGCGCGGCGAAACCGCTGAGGCCGCGCTCATCCGCCAGCGCGTCGATTTTGCCGCCGCCCGAGCCGACCTGCCTGTCGCGGTGTCCTGCTTCTGCGCCCGCGACACGGCCGCCTGAGCGGCCTGCAGCGGCCTAATGGCCTGTAAGGCCAGGAGGTGAAATCGGGCGCACATGCCTACTTCATCTTCCCGCGCCCAAGAATCGGCCAAATGATCTCCACATGATCGCCACGCGTTCCGATCATCTCATCGTGCAAGTGCACGGTTGTATCGGAATACCCAACGACGAATTCCACCCTGTCGCCGACATTCAGTGAACTGTTTCCCGCTTCCAGCTCGAGAGTCACATGCTCAGCGGAAAAGCGCAGCGAATAGCTGCCCTCAATTCCGATCGGCAGGGGCTCGCCGCTATCGGTACTCATCGCTTTTTTCCCAGCGTCACACACGATGCGATGTGCCCCTGGTCGGCTGACAACCGTTGTCATGACTGTGAGTGCGTAGGGATGATCGACGTGGTACTCTGTACGGTAACGCACGTCACTGAGGATTCCTCCGCCAGCCTGGACCTCTGTAACGCCGGGCTGACAGACTGTGGTCTGGTACGTGCCGGTGCCGCCGCAACTCACGATCTCGATCGGAAAATCTGCCGCTCTTAGCATGTCGGCCGCGCCGGTCAGCAAACCGACGGCCTTTGCAATCGCATCCGCCTTCTCGCGCTCATCGCCGATCTGCGTCGTGTGCGCTTCCCAACCCTCGACCCCGGCGAGTTGCACGCCACGGGTCTGCGCGATCGTCTTGGCAAGCGCGAGCACGGCCGGGCCCGGTTGCAAGCCTGCACGACCCATCCCTATGTCGATCTCGATAAGCACCCGCAGCACAGCGCCAGCGGCGCGTGCCGCCGCGCCAAGCGCCGCCACGTTTTCGGGATCATCCACCAATACAGCGACATCGGCGTGGCGGCGCAAGCCGGCCAGGCGCGCGATTTTCGCCGGCGTCACGATCTGATTGGCGATAAGGATGTCGCGAATCCCGGCGGCCGCCATGACTTCGGCTTCGCCGAGCTTGGCGCAGGTTACGCCGAGCGCGCCGGCTTGCAGCGCCTTATGGGCGAGGGCCGGAATCTTCAGACCCTTGGTATGCGGCCGCCAGGCAACACCGCCGCTCCGGCAGGCTCCGGCCATGCGCGCGATGTTCGCCTCCATCACGTCGAGGTCGACTAGCAGCACGGGGGTATCCAGAGTCTTTTTGTGGGCACCGATCATAGGACGGTCACCTCCACGACAGATTGTGTCATCCGTTTCTTCCAAATCATATACTCGCGGCGACGCCGAGTATTTCCCTTACTCCGCCCATGATGAAACCACCATGACCGGTCAAAACGGCCTTCTCTGATACCGGACGGCGTTCGGGCTAAAACTCGTGCCTTGATCCAGCGGAAATACGGGGCGTCTGCAGATCGTGTGTCCCAGGCTGACGAGATCGGCCGAAGTCGCCCCGGGCGCGTCGATATTGAAGTTCTTTTCGACCCACGCGTCGTACATTTGATACTCCGTGTGCGGGCATTTCACGATGATCAGGTCGAAATCCTGCGGGTTCAATCCGCTCACATAATACAGCGAACGATCGATCAGCCCGACCGTGCGACTGATGACCACGACGGTGAAGTTCCCGAACGCCAATACCGCGGTCGGACCAGCATCAAAGCCCGCCCGCATGGTTTCAAACTTGCCGAGCCCACGCGTGAGGGCCTCGACCGTCGCCGTCACCTCAATTGGCGTGAATCGTTGCTGATCCAGCGCGCCACCCAGGCGGACATTGATGGTGGCTCCCACGCCTGCTGCATGGGCGACCTGAGCTGCCTCAGGGTCCACAATCTGTGCCAGCACGCGTTTTGTCGTGCCCGCCTCCCGCAGGGCTTTGATGATAACGTTGGAGTCTCCAGTGGCACCCGAGGACGTGGCGTCCGCGGCATCGGTAAACACGACTGGTCCGTCCATCCACTTTGCCTGGGCGATTGCTCGATCCAAGGCGATCAGCTTGCCTTGCATGCGATACCTCAGCGGCCAGAATTCATTTGCCAGACGGATTGCTTCGGCTTCCGCCCAGTCGCCGTCCTGCTCGGCGGTGATGATGACCTGGCTGCACAATTCGGGCACATCGGTGAATGGGTTACCGATCATGATGCCCGCCGCCATCGCCTTACCTTCCTTCTCCAGCCTTTGCGCTTCGCGAATCAGATCGCCATAACAGCCCGTCCGCGTAATCAGCTCATCCCCGCGAACCAGGGCAGGGATGGTCACTCTTGCAATAACCGGATGGAGCCGGCGCCCGATGATATCGCACAGAACCCGCGCAGCACGTGCACCGGTGTCGGCAAAATCGACGTGGGGATAGGTGTGATAGATCGCCAGCCCATCGACTTGCCGGAGCATCCGATCCGTCAGAATGCCGTGCAGGTCGAGCGAGATAACGATGGGCATCCCTGGCCCCGCCATCTCACGAACGCTTTGGAGAAGGAATCCCTCGGGGTCCAGCTCCCCATCCGCACCCATGGCACCGTGCAGTGAAAAGAATACCGCGTCCACATTCTTGATTTGCGCCGCGACTGCCTCCAGCAGTTCCGAGGACAAACGGCGCCATCCGGAAGCCGAGAGCAGGCCGGCACTGCCGGATCGGGCGCCGTAGGTCGGAACGACTGTAACGTCGGGGTTCGCGTCGAATACGCCCAAAGCGCCGCCGATCGCGGTATTCAGACCGCGTTGTCGCAACAACTCTTCCCCGCGCTCCACTTTGAAATAGTCGTAATCCGACTGCACGGGGTTAAAGGAGGAGATTTCCTGCATGCATTCGGCGATGAGAATACGGGGCATTTTTCCCTCCTATGAATTATCGGGCAACGTGCCGTCAGCAACACGCAGGCAGGCGACGGCACTCTCTTTCGACAACGCGGTCAGTGCGGGGTCGATCTCGCGACAGCGTTGCTCGGCATAGCGGCATCGCGGGGCAAAGCGGCAGCCGATGTGCATTCCCATCGCGCTCGGCACATCGCCCGGCAGCACGTGGCGATGCCGCGGTTGGTCCGGATGCGAAACCGGAATGGCCGAAAGAAGCGCCCGCGTGTATGGGTGCATCGGCCGGGAGAACAGAGTGTCCGGAACTGCGATCTCGACGATCCGGCCGAGATACATGACGGCGATGCGTGTGGAGATGTGCCGGACGACGGCGAGATTGTGCGAAATAAACAGGTAGGTGAGTCCGAGTTCCTGCTGCAGGTCCTGCATCAGATTGATGATCTGCGACTGCACCGAAACATCGAGCGCGGAGACAGCCTCATCGCAGATAACAAACTCCGGTTTCAATGCAAGCGCGCGGGCGATGCCGATGCGCTGGCGCTGGCCGCCGGAGAACTCGTGCGGATACCGGTGGATCGCCTGCCGTGGCAATGCCACCAGGTCCAGCATCTCGGCAACCCACTGCCAGCGCTCGGCGCGATTACCCAGGGCATGTATTGCATACGCCTCGGCGATGATCGCGCCGACGGTCTTGCGGGGATTGAGAGACCCAAACGGGTCCTGGAAGATGATCTGCAAATCGCGCCGGCGGCGCCTGAGGTCCCGATGAGTGAGGTGGGTCAGGTCGGTTCCCTTGTGAAAGATGGCGCCATCGGACGGCTCGATCAGGCGAAGAAAGAGCCGCCCCAACGTCGATTTGCCGCAGCCGGATTCACCGACGAGACCGAAAGTCTCGCCTTTGCGAATGGCGAGATCGACTCCATCCACCGCACGCACGACCGAATGGGCGCGGAAGCGCGCCACGGGCGTGAAATTGTTTATGTACCCCGCGCGCCTCGATCAGGATTTCACCGGCTGTGCCCCCGCTCATGCGGCGACTTCCGCCACTGCTTTGGCCGCCTCGGAGTAGCCGAATGGTCGAATGCAACCAACTTCATGCAGGTCGCCCAGTGGACGGACCGAACGGCACCAGGTTCGTGCACGCATCCCGCTGGTACTGGCAGCGTGGGGCGAAGCGGCAGCCCGGCGGCATGTTTGTCGCTTCAGGGACGGAACCAGGAATCGTCACCAGCCGATGACTGCGCCCGGTGATGTCAGGCATCGAAGCCAACAAGGCCTCGGTATAGGGATGCGTCGGAGAATCGAAGATCGTGCGAACCGGTGCCACTTCCGCAACTCGTCCGGCGTAAAGCACCAGAACCCTATCGGTAATCTCGGCAATCACTCCGAGGTCATGGGTAATAAGAATCATCGCCATTCCGGTTTGCCGCTGCAGCGAGCGCAGCAGATCCAGAACCTGGGCTTGCACGGTCACATCCAGCGCGGTGGTCGGCTCGTCTGAAATCAATAGCTTTGGCTCGGCAGCCAGAGCGATCGCAATCATCACGCGCTGCCGCATGCCCCCCGACAGCTCATGCGGATACGCATGCAACCGGTTCCTCGGTGACGGGATCTCCACCTGCTCCAGCAGTTCCAGCGTCTGCTGACGCGCTCTTGCCCCTGTCATGCCTCGGCGCCAGCGCGGTACTTCGTCAATTTGCCGACCGACCCGCATGACGGGGTTCAGCGACGTCATCGGTTCCTGAAAAATCATGGCAACGTCTCGGCCTCGATGCGACCGCCAGGCCTCGCGCGGCTTCCCGGCGAGGTCGGCTCCGACCAGGGAGATCCGTCGCGCCGCTAATCGAACCGCGGGAGGCAGCAGTCCCATGATCGACAGCGCGATCATGCTTTTGCCGCTGCCGGACTCGCCCACAATCCCGAGCACCTCGCCCTGATCAACCGAGAACGTCACGTCATCCAGAATGCTGGACGTGTCCGGTTTTGCAGCAAGCCGGACACTCAGCCCCTCAACGGACAGCACCTGGGGCATGGTCAGACTTTCATTCGCGGATCCAGCACGTCGCGAAGGCCGTCACCCAGCAAGTTGAGTCCCAGGACCGATATGACGATCGCGAGCCCGGGGAAGATCATGGCCCAGGGTGCCGCCTGCATGAAATCGCGCTCGCTGGCGATGATGTTGCCAAAGGTGGGGGTCGGCGGCGGCGGCCCGACACCGATATAGGACAGCACCGCCTCCGCCAGGATCGCAATCGCGAAGACGTAGGTCAGGCGGACGATCAGGGGGGCGAGTGCGTTGATCAGCACGTGGCCGAACAGCAGGCGAAAATCGCCGGCACCGAGCGCCCGGGCTGCTTCAACATATTCCATCTCCCGCACCACCAGCACCGATCCGCGGACAATCCGTGCTGTGTGCGGCATCGTGGCGATACAGAGTGCGATCACCACGTTGATAATGGAGGCACCGAGGATGGCACTGATGACAATCGCCAGCAGGATGGCAGGAAATGCCATCAGCGCATCCATGACGCGCATCACCGGATTGTCGAGCCGCCTGAAGTAGCCGGCCACGGCTCCGATGAAGGTGCCGATAATTCCTGTCACGATGACGACAAGAATCCGATTGCCAGCGATATCCGGCCGCCATAGATGACCCGCGACAGAAGATCGCGCCCGAAATGATCCGTGCCGAACCAATGGGCGGCGCTCGGCGGAAGTAAGCGAGCCCGGAAGTTGCTTCGCAACGGATCGTATGGAGCCAGAACGGGGGCAAAGATAGCAACCAGCGCTATGAACAGAACCAGAGTTGCGCCAAGGACGAATGAGCGGTTGCTCAACAAGCGGCGTATGAAGGGACCCGTCCGGCGCGCTACCCCGCGGCGCCAGCCGATGTGGCCAATGGCAGCTTGATGCACGCTATTCAAGTCGCACTCGCGGGTCGGCAAATGCGTAGAGCAGGTCCACGACGAGATTGACCAGGAGGTAAATGACGGCAACAAAAAGCAAGGCGCCCTGTATAACGGGGAAATCCCGGCTCAGCACCGCGTCCACGATCAACCGTCCGACTCCCGGCAGCGAAAATACCTGCTCCACCACGACTGCGCCACCGAGCAAGCCGCCGGTGACGATGCCAATCACGGTCAGGATCGGCACAAGTGCATTCGGCAACCCGTGTCGGGCAACGATGAAGCTCCAGGGAAGGCCCTTCAATTCAGCCGTTCGTATAAAATCCTGGTTCAGCACCTCCAGCATGGCCGACCGGGTCATGCGGGCGATGAAGCCGATCTGCACCGCGGCCAGCGTGAACGCCGGCATCGCCATGCTGTGCCACCATTCGGAGAAGTTGGTTGTTATCGGTACGAAGCCGCCGGCAGGGAACCACCCCAGATAGACCGCGAGCCCAAAGATCAGCATTAGTCCCAGCCAGAAATCGGGCACCGATAGCCCGAGCAGAGCCAGGATCATGACGGACTGGTCGGCCCACGTGTTGTGACGCATTGCCGCCAATATTCCTGCCGCGATACCCAACAGTGTGGCGAAAAACAGGGCCAGACCGGTCAGCGAGAGAGTGACAGGCAGCCGCTCGAGAATCGCCTGGGTCACCCCGCGGTTCAGCAGGATGGATCGGCCAAGATCCCCGTGCAGGATGCGCCCATACCATGCCAGCATCTGGAGATAGAACGGCGCGTCCAGGCCGAGACGATGACGTACCTGCGCCAACTGCGCCGGCGTCGCGCCCGGGTCCAGAAACACGGCTGCCGGGTCACCTGGAACCAGCCAGATCACCGCAAACGACATCAACGAGACCAGCGCCAATACCGGGATGAAGATCAGCAGACGCCGGACCGTGAACCGAAGCAAAGAGCGAAATCTTCCCTATTCGACCCAGATCCCCCACAGGCGGGGTATCCGGTACGGTGCGAAATTCTGGATCTTTGACGAAATCACCTGGAACATCCCGTAGTTCCCAAGCGCGACTGTCACCGCGTTCTCGTACATATGGGCCTGGAACTTGGCGAAGATCTCCTTCCGCTTGTTCATGTCCAGCTCCGCGAGGAGGTCCGCATAGAGCTGATCGATGACAGGGTCGTCCTTGAGCTGCGAGATGCCGTTGGTCCAAATGCTCATGAGCTTAGCCGGCCCCTCATACGGCTCGATACCAAGGCCATGGGTCCAGAAGTGCCAACCTTCCGGCTTGAAGCCCATTGTAGAAACGGTCGGCCAGTCGGCGACCTTAACCACCACCTTGATGCCGATCTGGCTGAGCTGATCCCTGATATCGGTCGCCGTGTCGACGTCCGGCCGCGTGTTGTCGGTGATGAAGGTCAGGGTCTCTCCCTTGTACGAGCTTTTCTGCAGGAGAGATTTCGCCTTTTCCTGATCGTTCAGGTTGTAAAGCTCGGTCCCCGCCGTGCTGTAGTACGGGGAATAGCTGTATAGGAGGCCGCCATCCAGCTTGTAGATGTCTGGATAGGCGATCGCCAGCGTCTCCTCCATGTTCAGGCAGGCAGCGACCGCACGGCGGAAATTCACGTCGTTGCAGGGCGGCTGAGCATGATTGAATTTCGCAATCTGGATGGCGAAGGGAAGCAGCTTGAGAACCTGAAGCTTGCTGTCCTTCGATTGCCTCTTTGCCGTCGGGCCATCCGTGGTTTCGTTGATCTGCGCTTCGCCCGTATCCATGGCAGCCGTGCGGGCGCCCAACTCCGGCATGAAACGGAATATCGCCTGATCGATGAACATCTCCTTGCGGCCGGCGAAACCGTCTCGCTTCGTATAGTTGGGGTTGGGCGTGTAGTCGGCAAAGCGCTCAAGCGTTGCGTGGCTAGCCGGCACATATTCCACAAACTTCATCGGTCCCGTTCCGATGAACTTGAAATCCTTCGGATCCTTCCGGGCCTCCTCGGCCGGATAGATCGCCAGTGGAGTGCCAGGTGACGACAGGGTATCCAGGAAGTTCGACTGCACTTTCTTCAACTTGGCGGTGACTTCGAGCGGCCCGGAAGCCTCGATCGTGTCGAGGCCGTTCAGCAGCACCGACGCGAGCCCGATCTTGCGGAAGCGTTCAAGCGACGCGACCACGTCCTCGGACCCCATGGTCTTCCCGTTATGGAACTTGACGCCTGGACGCAGCGTGAAAACGTAGGTCAGCCCGTCCTTCGATATCTCTGCCCCTTGCGCGAGATCAGGTACCACCCCCGCATGTTCATCACGGGCGTAAAGCGTTTCATACATGTGCAAATTGATGTCGCGGGCCACCTGGGCTGAAGTGAGCTGTGCGTCCAGCGAGGGCGGAGCCTGGGTCAGCGCAACAGTTACGGTCCCACCCCGCTTCGGGGTCTGTGCCCCTGCCGGAGCAGCCTTGGTCGCCAGCGATGCCGTCAGACCCGCCGTACCAGTGAGAATCCCGCGTCGCGTTACTCCGTTCATTATACGCCCCCTTTGAATTATGTTGGGAAAATCCTGTCGGCCACAGGAAACTCCAGCGCCTGCTAATGCTAATGCAAACCGCACGCCGGTCAATCGCTTCCGCTGCCGCGATAGAGGGCCGATAATGGGGATTCCGTGATCTTCGCTTGTTGGGGAGAGCCATGAAAATCACTGCGGTCGAACCCATCCTGCTGCGGGGGGAAACCAACTACCACGTGGCGGCCGGAGCAGACGAAGCCACCGATAACGGGGACTGGCAGCTTTTGGTCCGGGTCAGCACCGATGACGGGCTGACCGGCTGGTCCGATGTGGAGACACTCGCTCCAGCGGCGGTCGCAATCATTGCCGGCCACGGCATGTCAATGCTGGGTTTCCGGACACTCGGGGAGCTTCTGCAAGGCGAAAACCCGCTGGATGTCGAGCGGCTATGGGACAAGCTCTACGTCGGCAGCGCGTATTACGGCCGGCGCGGGATTGCGATGCAGTGCATTTCCGCCATCGACAATTGTCTGTGGTCAATCCGTGCCCAGGCCGCAGGCATGTCGCTTGCGCGGATGCTGGGCGGACGCCGGCGCGACGCCATCCTGGCCTATGCCTCGACTTTGTTTCGCGAAACACCAGACGCTACGGCGGAAGCGGTACGCGGCTACGTTGCGCGGGGGTTTCGTGCAGTCAAGTTCGGGTGGGGCGTTTTCGGAGAGGACCCCGGGCGGGACCGCGAGCTGGTTGCGGCTGCAAGAGAAGCTCTCGGCCCCGATCGGCATCTTCTGGTCGATCCCGGATGGTATCCGGCCGGCTGGAAAGTCCCTGGCCAGATGCGTAGCCGGCGCGAAGCGGAAGCTCTGTGTCAATGGCTCGCGGAATACAACGTCGGGTGGGTCGAAGACTTCATTCATCCTGAGCGCTTCGACCAATATGCTGCTGTCCGCGCTGTCAGCCCCGTTCCAATCGCCGCCGGGGAGCAAGTGGCGACTGTCTGGGACTTTCAGAGGTTCATTGGGGAGGGCTGCGTTGACATCGTCCAGCCGGACTTATCGCGCTGCGGCGGAATTTCTGTCGCCGCGAAAGTCGCGGCCATGGCGGAGAACGCCGGCATCGATCTTGTGCCGCATTCCTGGCTCACGCACCTGCTCACCGGATACAGCCTGCAACTGATTGCAACCTTGCAAAGAGCTCGTTTTGTCGAATTCAACGTCAGCCAAAGCCCGCTTACACGCGGGATCGCCCGGGCGAGCTTTGATCTCGCCGCAGACGGCACGGTGCCGATTCCGGACGTGCCTGGGATTGGCGTTGAAGTCGATCTCGACTTCGTCGCCAGGCATCGGATGAATTGATCATGCAGCGGCAGATCGTGCGTCCCTTCGGCCTGGACCTGGAAACGCCAGGCCGCCGCGATTATTACGTTGCGTTGGAACGTGACTCGATCTGGGGCGACCACCTTATCCCATTAACGGTCATGGTCGGACCGCAGGCGAGGTCTGGCCAGGGCCTGGTCTGCTTTGGCTCGAACCATGGGAACGAATACGAAGGACCGGTAACAGTCCGGCACTTGCTGCGGGACATCGATGCATCGGATGTGACAGGCCGAATTGTCCTGGTGCCGTTGCTGAACGTCGCTGCCTTTCGCGCCGGCACCCGCGACAGCTCCCTCGATGATGGCGTGAACCTCAACCGAGCCTTTATCGACGGCGCGGGTCACACCCCGGGCGTATCGAGTATCACGTACCGTATAGCCGACTTCGTGCGCGGGTTCATCTGGCCACATGTGCACGTCGTGATCGATCTGCATGCCGGCGGCCAGGTCGCACGCTTCGCGCTGGGAACTAGCTTCCATCCGATCGAGAATCCGGAGCAGGGAAGGGTGATCGAGGAAACGGCGCGGTGGTTCGGAACGCCGGTCGTGATTGCCTATCAGAATGAAACTCCCGGGCTGTTGCCGAGCGAGGCCGAGCGGCTCGGCAAGATCACCGTCGGCGGAGAGTTCGGGTGGGGCGGAGCCATTCAGCCTGCGGGGGTACGCTACGCACGGCACGGGGTTCTGGCCGCTGCGATCCGTCATGGCCAGTTGCGCGGGCGGATTGAGCCGACCGGTCATCATGCGGACGGCACACAGGTTCTGGTGGAGATGGTCGATCGTGCGTGCTTTTCGGTGGCTCCGTTCAGCGGCCACTACGAGGCACTGATGGACTGCGGCGCACGCGTCACGCATGGAACCATTGTCGGCTTGCTGCATGATTTCGAACGGCTCGACTTTGATCCCTGGCCGGTTCGCGCTGGCGTGGATGGGATCGTAATCGCGCAGGCCTGGGCCGCGCCGGTTCAACAGGGACAGCACATCGTCGTCACGGGGCGCGCTGTTCCGTGGCGGCATTCCGCAGTTTAGCGGTCAAGCACAGTTTTCAGGAAATCTTTCGTCCGGGCCTCCCTCGGGTCCCCGAAGATCCGCGCCGGTGTGTCCTGTTCGACGATTTTCCCGAAATCCATAAAGATGACCCGTGAAGCGACCTGGCGCGCGAAATTCATCTCATGGGTGACCACCAGCATGGTCATGCCCTGGCTGGCAAGCCGGCGCATGACGGCCAGGACTTCCGCGACCAGCTCGGGATCCAGCGCGCTGGTAGCCTCGTCGAACAGCATCGCCTTGGGGTCCATCGCCAGCGCTCGGGCGATCGCAGCCCGCTGCTGCTGACCGCCGGACAGTTCCTCGGGATAGAAATCCGCCTTGTCCGACAGTCCGACAATATCGAGCAATTCAGTGGCGCGCTGGCGGGCGGCCGATTTCGGGCGTCGCAGAACGTGCACGGGCGCCTCGATGATATTCCCCATGACGGTCAAATGAGGGAACAGGTTGAACTGCTGGAACACCATTCCGACCTGGGCACGCACCGCGCGACACGGCACGGTTGGAATGCGGCTTGAAGATGCCCCCAGCTTCGTCGCGATAAGCCAGGCGACCATCGATCCGGATGCGGCCGGACTCCGGAATCTCCAGGTGGTTTATGCAGCGCAGCAGGGTCGACTTCCCGCTGCCGGAGGGACCGATTATGCAGACCACCTCGCCGGTCGCGACCGAGAGATCGATGCCCCGTAGCACGTGCAGGGTGCCGAAATGCTTATGAAGATCCTCGACTTCGATCATTGGCCGGTCGGTTTCCGTCATGGCCGCCGCCGCGGTCGGTAACCCGCGCGTGTGACACGTTCGAGATAACCGACAAGCCGGGCTGCCGGGAAACTCACGGCGAAATACATGACCCCGACAACCGTATAGAGCGTGAAATACTGGTAACTGAGCGCGGCGCGGACCTGCGCCGTGTAGACCAGTTCCTGGATGCTGACTGCCGAGGCAAGCGCGGTATCTTTGAACAGACCGATGAAGTAGTTACCTAGTGTGGGAATGATGATGCGGATTGCCTGCGGTAGTATGATTCGCCGCATGGCCAGTGCATGCGTCATGCCGAGCGCAGCCGCCGCATCATGTTGCCCGCGCTGAAATCGCCAGGATGCCGCCGCGATAGACCTCAGAGATGTAGGCCGAATAGTTCAGCGTCAGCGCAAGCACGCCGGCGAGAAAGGCGTCGAGGCGAATCCCGATCGAAGGTAACACATAGTAAACATAAATAAGCTGCAGCAGAAGGGGCGTTCCTCTGATCACCTCTATATAGCTCTTTGTCACCCAGCGGAGCGGCGCGATATGCGACATTCCCGCCAAGGCAACGAAAAGTCCGCAGATCAGGCTGAGGAAAATGACAACCAGCGTCAGCTCGACCGTTATCAGCAGTCCGCCGAGCAGGGGCCCAATATTCTCAACCGCGACTTGCGGGTTGAATAGCTCGAACACTGGTTTTCAGTAAGCCGGCGGGTCAGTTATTGCTACCCGCCGCCACCAGATCTCAGGGATGCAGCGTGAACATCACGAGGTTGCGGTCTGTAAGTCCGTACTTCTTCAAGATAGAGCTGACCGCACCGCTGGCGCGCAATTCGCCCAGTGCCCCAGTGTAAGCGGCCCGCAGCGAACAATCTTCCTTGCGGATGCCGAAACGCGCCATGCCATAGCCACCGCCCTGAATCATGGCCGTGGGGACAGGAATACTCCACAGGGGATCGAGGCTGTTATTCGGGTTTTGTTTGTCGAATTCCTGTACACGACGTCATCTTCCAGCACTGCATCGAGGCGACCCTGGTTAAGGCTCTGCAGCTCGTCAACCTCCTGCTTGAACTCGGTCGTTTGCACGCCGATCCGGCGCAAATACAAATCCGCGGCGCTGCCGGTGATGCTGCCGACCCGCTTTCCCTTCAACTGGTCGTAGCCCGTGATGTTCAGCGGGTTGCCCTTCTGCACGATCAAAACCGGGCCATACCACCAGGCGGGACCGGAGAAGCTGATCACCTTCATCCGCTCCGGCGTCACGTGGATATCCGCACCGATCACGTCGATGCGGCGCGACAGCAACGACGGGATGACCGATTCCCAAGGCATCCATACCACGTTGATCTTCTGGATGCCCAGCACGTCAAGGACAGCCTTGTTGATGTCCCAGTCGATGCCGGTGGGTTGCTTGTTGGCGTCCTGGAAAGCTTCGGGCGGATTGACGTTGAAGCCAAGCGAAATGCCGTTTTTCACCGCGTTTTCGTAGGAAGGATCGCCGCAATTCGCGACATCCGGCTTCATTTCGACATAGAGGCTTTGCCCTTGTGCCAGCGCCGGCCATGGACCCAATCCGCGGCGACCGACCAGGGCAATCCCGGCGACAACAACAATCCGCATCCAGTGGAACATCAGGCCTCCCCCGTTCTGGCACCGATTCTAGGACGGTTCCGAGGCCCGCTAGCACGCGGGCGAAGTTAACCGCAACAATCTGACACTGGTGGAAAAGCTGGAAGCGCATCGGTATTAGGCATGGGCGGATCCGAAGGAGCGACGAATGAAAATAACCGATGTCCAAGCCATCTACCTGCGGTTGCCAGACATTCAGCAGCGCACGGACAGTTCGCAGGACGCCCTGCTGGTCAAGATCACGACCGATGCGGGGCTTGGTCGGCTGGGGCGAGGTAGACGGCTGTCCTGCCGTCGCCAAAGCGGTGATCGAGGCCGGCTACTCCCACACCCAGGTCAACGGGCTGCGCGCCATCCTGCTGGATGAGGACCCGCTGGACACCGCTCGACTGTGGGACAAGATGTACCAGCAGACGCTCTATTTCGGTCGCAGTGGTGCAACCATCCAGGCGATGGCCGGGGTGGATATCGCGCTGTGGGACATCAAGGGCAAGGCGCTCGGGCAGCCGATCGCGAAGCTGCTCGGTGGCGCGCTGCGTGATACAGATGCGCGTCTATTCCTCGAACATGTTCCAGTTCACTGTCGAGGCAACGGTCGAACGTGCGAAGCGGGCCATCGACACCGGCCACACCGGCGTGAAGTTTGGCTGGGAGCCGTTCGGGCGGGACGCCGCGACCGACCTTCGTTATGTCGAGGCCATTCGTAAAGCCATTGGCGACAACAACGACTTCATGCTGGATGTCGGACTGGCCTGGGACGCCAAAACCACGCTGCAGCGCGCACGGCTGTTCGAACCCTATCGCCTGTTCTGGATCGAGGAACCGCTGCATCCGGACGATTACACCGGCTATGCCAAGGTCTCCCGCGGCTGCCTGCAGCACATTGCCGCCGGTGAGCAGGAATGCAGTGTCGTCGGCTTCGAGCGGCTGATCGACGAGGGCGGCATCGACATCGTGCAGATCGATCTGACGCGCTGCGGCTTTACCCAGGCCATGCGCATTGCGGCGCATGCGCAGCGGCGCGGGCGGAAGGTCTGCAACCACAACTTCACCACCGACATCAATACCGCTGCCTCACTGCACTTCCTGTGCGCCATCGAGAATGCGCTGGTCATGGAGTATTGCGTCGAGCCAAGCGAGATTTCGCAGCGCCTGGCGAAGCGCCCGTCACCATCAAGGAGGGTATACGCGCACTTGCCGCAGGAGCCCGGGCTTGGGGTCGAGCCGAACCAGGAGATCATCGAGAAATATATGGTCCGCGGCTGACAGGTCAGTCGGCCATCGCGGTTTCCGGCCGCGTGCGGGTGACGATCACATCCGGAACACGCCGAACCGCGTATCACCGATCGGCGCGTTCATGGCGGCGGACAGCGACAG
This sequence comes from uncultured Pseudomonadota bacterium, assembly GCA_963810715.1. Lineage (GTDB taxonomy): Bacteria > Pseudomonadota > Alphaproteobacteria > Acetobacterales > Acetobacteraceae > DATDIC01. The sequence goes on from CAWEOZ010000021.1 coordinate 46,620, forward strand.
GCCCAGGACCAGCCGCGTCTCCGCCGGGTCGATGATGCCGTCGTCCCACAGGCGCGCGGTGGCGTAATATGGATGACCCTTCGCCTCATATTGCGCCCGGATCGGCGCCTTGAACGCGTCCTCCTGCGCCTCGCTATCGAACCCGCCGCGCACGGTGGCCAGCACGCTGGCCGCCTGCTCGCCCCCCATCACCGAAATGCGCGCGTTCGGCCACATCCACAGGAAACGCGGATCGTACGCACGCCCGGACATCCCGTAATTTCCCGCCCCATACGACCCGCCGATGATCACCGTCAGCTTCGGCACGGCAGTGGTTGCCACCGCGGTGACCAGCTTGGCGCCATCCTTGGCAATGCCGCCCGCCTCATATTTCCGGCCCACCATGAACCCGGTGATGTTCTGCAGGAACACCAGCGGAATGCCGCGCTGGCTGCACAGTTCCACGAAATGCGCGCCCTTCAGCGCCGATTCCGAAAACAGGATTCCGTTGTTGGCCAGGATACCGACCGGGTAGCCGAAGATATGCGCGAACCCGCACACCAGTGTCGTTCCGTACAGTCGCTTGAACTCATCCAGTTCGCTGCCATCGACGATACGAGCGATGACTTCGCGCACATCGTAAGGTGCACGCAGGTCGGTCGGCACCACACCGCCGATCTCCGACGGATCATAACGTGGCTCCGCCGGAGCCCGCAGCACGACATCCGGCCGCTTGCTGCTGTTCAGTCCGGCAACGATCCGCCGGCAGATCGCCAGCGCGTGCCGATCGTCATGCGCGTAGTGATCCACCACGCCGGAGGTGCGGGCATGAACATCCGCCCCGCCCAGATTCCTCGGCGCTGACGTCCTCGCCCGGTCGCGGCCTTCACCAGCGGCGGCCCGGCCAGGAAAATGGTGCCCTGGCGACGAACGATCACCGTCTCGTCGCTCATGGCCGGAACATAGGCGCCGCCGGCGGTGCAGGAGCCCATCACCGCGGCGATCTGCGGGATGCCGGCGGCGGACAGGTTCGCCTGGTTGAAGAAGATCCGGCCGAAATGCTCGCGGTCAGGGAAGATCTCGTCCTGCAACGGCAGGAATGCGCCGCCGGAATCCACCAGATAGATGCAGGGCAGCCGGTTGGCACGCGCGATCTCCTGCGCCCGCAGGTGCTTCTTCACGGTGATCGGGAAATAGGTGCCACCCTTCACCGTCGCATCATTCGCAATGATAATGCATTCCTGGCCGGATACACGCCCGATGCCGGTGACGATGCCGGCTCCTGGCACCTCATCGCCGTACATTCCATGTGCGGCGAGCTGCGACGAGTTCCAGGAAGCGCGATCCTGGATCGATCAGTCCTGCGACCCGCTCGCGTGGCAGCAGCTTGCCCCGCCCGACATGGCGTTGCCGCGCCGCCGCGCCGCCGCCCTGCTCGACCGCCGCCACCCGCGTCCGCAGATCGTCGACCAGCGCCGCATCGCCGCCGCGTTGGCGGCAAACGCCTCGCTCCGCGGATTGGCGTCGGAGCGAAGAACGCTCATGCCGTCTCGGCGAACAGCTCGCGGCCGATCAGCATGCGCCGGATTTCGCTGGTTCCGGCACCGATCTCATACAGCTTTGCATCGCGCAGCAGCCGCCCGGTCGGGTAGTCGTTGATATAGCCGTTGCCGCCGAGGCACTGGATCGCCTCCAGCGCCATCCAGGTCGCCTTCTCCGCTGCGTACAGGATCGCGCCGGCGGCATCCTTGCGCGCCGTCTCGCCGCGGTCGCACGCCTTCGCCACCGCATACACATACGCTTTCGCCGCGTTCATCGTGGTGTACATGTCGGCCAGCTTGCCCTGCATGAGCTGGAATTCGCCGATCGGCTGGCCGAACTGCTTGCGCTCGTGCACGTACGGGATCACCACGTCCATGCAGGCCTGCATGATGCCGACCGGCCCGGCGGCCAGCACCGCGCGCTCGTAATCCAGCCCGCTCATCAGCACCCGCACGCCCTTGTTCACGCTGCCCGAGCACATTTTCTTCCGGCACCTCGCAATCCGTGAACACCAGCTCGCAGGTGTTGGATCCACGCATGCCGAGCTTGTCGAGCTTCTGCGCGGTGGAGAAGCCCCTGAACGCCTTCTCCACCAGGAATGCCGTGATGCCGCGCGGTCCAGCCTGCGGGTCGGTTTTCGCGTAAACCACCACCAGGTCGGCGTCCGGCCCGTTGGTGATCCACATCTTGCTGCCGTTCAGAATGTAACGATCGCCGCGTTTTTCGGCCCGTGTCCGCATGCCGACCACGTCCGATCCGGCGCCTGGCTCCGACATGGCCAGCGCGCCGACGAACTCGCCGGAGATCAGGCGCGGCAGATAGCGCCGCTTCTGCGCCTCGCGTGCCGTGGCGCCTTGTCTGGTTGACGCAGAGCTGGGAGTGCGCGCCATAGGACAGGCCGACAGAGGCCGAGGCGCGGGAGATTTCCTCCATCGCGACCACGTGCTCCAGGTAACCCATGCCGGCGCCGCCATATTCCTCCTCCGCGGTGATGCCGAGCAGGCCGAGGGCGCCGAGCTTCCGCCAGAGATCCATGGGAAAATTGTTGTCGCGGTCGGTCGCCGCGGCACGCGGGGCGATCTCCGTTGCGGCGAAGGATTCGACCTGCGCGCGCAGCATGTCCGCGGTCTCACCAAGGTCGAAATTCAGCCCTGGCAGCCTATTGGAGATCGCCGGCACTGGGGCCTCCGTTCTTCAGGATTGCTTGAGCTCAGCGCCAGAATGGCTGATTTCCGCGCGGTCACCAAGGCGGAGTGACAGACAAGGCGCGAATGTGGCGGCGTCCACCATATTTCCGATGAAAAGGCGGCGCGCAACAGCGGCTGCTTGAAAAGGAGTAAGCCTGTGAAACGCTTCACCCTGCCGCGTTCCGCCCGCACGATGGCGTTGAGCGCCGCCCTGGCAGTCTCATTCGCGCTTCCGGCCGCCGCCCAATGGCACGGCCCTGGACACCCGCCGCCGCAACATTGGCACGGCAATTATCACGGCGGCTGGCACAATAGCGGCCCGAATACCGGCGCTATTGTCGGAGGCGCCCTTCTGGGGCTTGGCGTGGGCGCAGCGATAGGCGCCTTGGCGGCACCGCCGCCCGCCTACTACGCACCGCCGCCGGCCTATTATGGGGCGCCACCGCCGGCCTACTATGCCGCACCACCTCCCGTGTACTACGGCTATTGATCGCCCCCCTCCTCGTGAGCTTCGCCGGAGATACTCCATGAGCCTCAAAACATCCGTTCGCATAACGCTGCTGGCAACCGTGCTGGTCCCCGCCCTGGCGTTTGCTCAATCCACTCCGCCACCCGCCGGGTCCACTCCACCAGCGGCGGCTCCGCCGGCCGCGTCGGCGCCTCCGGCAGTAGTCCCGGGAGGAAATCCGGTCGCGCCGTCGGCCAAGCGCCGGTCGCATACCCCCGATGCCGCGGCCAGGGTGGAACAACGTATCAAGCAGCTCCACTCCGAGCTCGGCATCACGTCGGCGGAAGAAACGCCGTGGAATCAGTTCGCCCAGGTGATGCGTGACAATGCCACTGCCATGGACCAGAAGCTGAATGAGCGCGGCATGCAGCTGGCAACCATGAATGCTGCCCAGGACATGCAGTCCTACGCCGACCTTTCGGCCCAGCACGCGCAGGACATGCAGAAGCTGGCCAGCGCTTTCCAGACCCTCTATGCCTCAATGTCGGATGAGCAGAAGCAGACGGCGGATGAAGTGTTCCGCGGACGCGCCGCACGTGCGCGGCACGGCGCGGCGGCGGCGCATCACCCGGCGCCAGCCAGCGGATCTGCCGGCTGAAACCGAACCGAAAACTTCCGTTACCACGCTCCCCTGATATAGGCTTGCCGGGCGCGTTTGGCCGCGCCCAGAACCAAGGGGGACGTCTTCGATGTCTGACGCCGCGCCTAGCTACGTTCACGGCGCTGCTGACACGCCGCTGATAGGCCAGACGATCGGGGCAGCATTCGACCGGACTGTCGCGCAGTGGGGCGACAGTCCGGCCCTTATCGTCCGCCAGCAGGACATACGCTGGACCTACCACGAGCTGGGTGAGCGGGTGGATGCACTCGCCACCGGATTGCTGGGACTTGGCCTGCAGCCGGGCGATCGCATCGGCATCTGGTCACCCAACAACGCGGAATGGGTCCTGACCCAGTTCGCCACCGCCAAGGCGGGGCTGATCCTGGTCAACATCAATCCCGCCTATCGCCTGGCGGAACTGGAATACGCGCTGAACAAGGTCGCCTGCCGCGCATTGATCAGCGCGACCGGTTTCAAATCCAGCGATTATATCGGCATGCTGCACACGCTGGCACCGGAGCTGCACACCGCCGCGCCAGGCCGCCTCTCCGCGGCGAAATTGCCTGGCTTGGAGACCATTATTCAGATCGGTCCCACGCCGGCGCCCGGTACCATCCCGTTCACCGAGATCGCCCGCGGGGGTGACGCCGCCGGTTTCAGCCGACTGTCAGACCTGGCGGACCGGTTGCAGTTCGACGACGCAATCAACATCCAGTTCACCTCCGGCACGACGGGGACACCAAAAGGCGCCACGCTCACGCACCACAATATCCTCAACAACGGATTCTTCGTCGGCGCGGCGATGCACCTGACGGCGCGCGACAAGGTCTGCATTCCCGTGCCCCTGTATCACTGCTTCGGCATGGTGCTCGGCAATCTCGCCTGCATCACCCACGGCGCTGCCATGGTCTTCCCCGGCGAGGGTTTCGATCCGCTCGCCACCTTGCAGACCGTGGCCGAGGAACGCTGCACCGCGCTTTACGGTGTGCCCACCATGTTCATTGCACAACTCGATCATCCGGAGTTTTCCCGCTTCGACCTGTCTTCGCTGCGTACCGGCATCATGGCCGGCAGCCCATGCCCGATCGAGGTGATGCGCCACGCCGTCTCCCGGATGCATCTCTCGCAGATCACAATCGCCTATGGCATGACGGAAACCAGCCCGGTCAGCTTCCAGACCACCACCGACGATCCGCTGGAACGGCGTGTTTCCACGGTCGGCCGCATTTTCCCTCATGTCGAGGCGAAGGTGATCGACGCCGAAGGTCGCATCGTCCCTCGTGGAACGCCCGGCGAGCTTTGCACCCGCGGCTACTGCGTCATGCTCGGCTACTGGGGCGACGAGGAACGCACTGACGAAGCCGTCGACGCCGCCCGCTGGATGCACACCGGCGATTTGGCCGCGCTCGACGCCGACGGTTATTGCAACATCGTCGGCCGCATCAAGGACATGATCATCCGCGGCGGCGAAAACGTTTATCCGCGCGAAGTCGAGGAATTCCTCTACCGGCATCCGAAGATCCAGGATGTGCAGGTGTTCGGTGTGCCCGATGCGAAATACGGCGAAGAAATCGCGGCTTGGGTCAGGGTCCGTACGCGGCGAGAAGCTGACCGCAGAGGACATCCGCGAGTTTTGCCGCGACCAGATCGCCCATTACAAGGTGCCGCGCCACATCCGCTTCGTCGATGAATTTCCGCTCACCGTGACCGGGAAGGTGCAGAAATTCATCATGCGCGAACGCATGGCCGGGGAATTAGGGCTTCTCGAAGCCGCGACTGCATAGCCCAGATCGCATTCGGATCAAGCCGAGCAGGGCAACAGTGACAAACTTCTGTGGCTTTCTGCGACCACCGGAGCCGCTGCGCTATCTTGGGTTTAGCCCGGCTGCTGATTCTCGTGGAGTTGGGTCGCGACGGAAGCAGCCAACTGCTGTTCCAGCATCTCACGGTCGGCAGCGAGCAGAGCATCGAGTGTGAAGGGGCAGTGCTCCGGCACGGAGGCCGGAGGCCGTCCTCCGACCGTGACTCCCTGCACCTGCTTGAGGGCGGTGCGGTACTCGCGTTCCAGATCGATCTCCTGCCGCATCGAAGGAGCGAAGCGCGGCTCGGCAGCGGGCCAGGCGGCGGACTTCAGCAAATGGACCATCGCCTGCCTGAGCAGGCTTTGAACGGAATGCAGTTCGGACGCCCCCACGTCCTCGATCTCCTCGATGACGTGATCCCAATCCAGCCCGTTCACCCGCTCGCCGCGGGCAACGCGGCGCAGCAACTCTGCCTGCTGTTCCGACCAGAGCAGGACGTCCCGCCAGTACAGATCCTTGGCCACATTATCCTCAGGCCGGAACTGCCGCCGGCACGCCTTCCGGATCCAGGCGGTAACCACCGCCCTCGGTGACCAGAAGGCGGGCGTTGGTCGGATCTGGCTCGATCTTCTGGCGCAGACGATAGATGTGCGTCTCGAGCGTATGCGTGGTGACTGCCGCGTTGTACCCCCAGACCTCGTTCAGCAGCACCTGCCGCGCCACCGCACGATCGCCCGCCCGATAAAGGAATTTGAGAATGGCGGCTTCCTTCTCGGTCAGCCGGATTCGCCGGCTCTTGATCGGATCCTGCAGCAGCTTGGCCGACGGACGGAACGTGTAGGGACCGATCGTAAAGACCGCATCCTCGCTGTTCTCAAAAATGCGGAGCTGGGCACGCAACCGAGCTAGCAGCTCGTTCAGCCGGAACGGCTTGGCAATGTAATCGTTGGCGCCGGAATCAAGGCCCCGAACCACGTCGGTCTCATCATCCGACCCGGTCAGCATGATGACCGGCATCTTATGTCCCTGCCGGCGCAACCGGAGGCAGAAATCGCGCCCGTCACCGTCCGGCAGTCTGACATCCAGGATCACCGCGTCGAACCGCACGTCCTTGGCGGCCAGACGCTCCTCGGCTTCGCTCAGCGTTCCGGCTTGAATGGAGGTGAATTCGCCATCGACGGCCAATTGCTCGGCCAGGGTCAGACGCAGGTCAGGGTCGTCATCAACGATCAGGATGGGTCGTTCGCTCGACATTCTCTTCTATCCTTCTCTACTATTGGGTGCGCAACCGTTCACACCGAATGTGACCCACTCCGGCGAGCCGGGGCAAGCCGCCAAATGCCCGCTTCCAGCCCTCTAAGCCGGGGCAAGGGCAGCAACGACATTTCGCCATGAGCCGGCCCGCGACAGGTTGTTCAGCCCGCCATATATTGTGACCATAGTGCGCTTGAAAGGAATGGCTCGACAGATGTGCTAGACATGCTGGTCCCGCGCGGGTGACCTGCGGCAAACCTCGGGGTGAATAATGACTAAATTAGGCCAAATCCATTTCGCTTTCTCGTGATCGGCCCATGACCCGCAGACTGGCTCTCCTCGGCCCGGCTCAGCCGCCAATCACACCCGCTCTGCCGGTGGGCCGCCTGCGTGCGGTCCACCGTGCGACGGCAGAATTACGCCGTGGTGCGCCCGTGCTGCTGGAGGGATCGGCGCGACTGGCGATACTGGCAGCCGAAACCGTCGGTCCACGCGGGCTGGAAGAGCTGGCCGCACTCTCGTCCGACCCCCCGTTGCTGCTGTTGGCACCCGTGCGGGCAGCCGCGGTATTGCATCGGCCGGTTGAACAAGCGGGCCCGGCAATCGCGCTGCGCCTGCCGCCCGCTATGTTTGACCCGGAGTTGTTGCGCAGCCTGGCTGATCCTGTCGAAGCACAGGCACTCGCAGGTCCGCAGGAGACCGCGCCGCCGCCGCCGTCCGCCGCGGCGGCTTTATCGTTGGTCAAGCTTGCCCGGCTGCTGCCGGCCATCCTCGCGGCGCCGGCTGGCCCGGATGCTGTAGAGGCGGCAGAGCGCGCCGGCATACTGCGGGTCGATGCCGCCGATATCCTTAGATACCGGGCTGCCGCCGCGGCCGGACTGCGCAAAGTGGCGGAAGCGGAGGTGCCGCTCGACTCAGCGGCGGACACCCGCATCGTTGCATTTCGTACCGAAGACGGTGGCTCCGAACATCTGGCCATCATCGTCGGAACCCCCGAGAAACGCGAGGCACCTCTGGTCCGTCTGCATTCGGAATGCTTCACCGGCGACCTGCTCGGCAGCCTGCGCTGCGACTGCGGCGCCCAGTTGAAGGGCGGGATCCGCCGGATGGGCGAGGAAGGCGCCGGAATCTTGCTCTATCTGGCGCAGGAAGGACGCAGCATCGGTCTGGCGAACAAGCTGCGTGCCTATGCGCTTCAGGACCGCGGGCTGGATACGCTGGACGCCAATCGGGCGCTCGGTTGGGGTGCCGACGAACGGAACTTTCTGGTTGCTGCGACGATGCTGCAGGAGTTGGGGATCGGGCGTATCCGTTTGCTGACCAACAACCCGGACAAGGTCGCCGCCTTGTCGGCCTGTGGGATCGAGGTGCTGGCGCGCGAGCCGCACACGTTTCCACCCAACGGGATCAACGACCACTATCTTGCCACCAAGGCACGCCGCTTCGGCCATCTGCTCGAGTAGTGAAATGCCCCGCCCGCCCGGAACCGGCCCCGTTTTCTTCCCTGCGCAGGTGGCACCAGCCTGCGCGGCACGACGGCAAAGGATCAGAGCATAATGCGCGCCATGGTCCATGCAGACGGCCGCCTGGTGTTTGCCGGCAGGGTGTTTCGTGCCGCGCTCGGGCGCGGCGGCGTTCAGGCCGACAAGCGGGAGGGGGACGGCGCCACCCCGGCGGGCCTGCTGCCGCTGCGGCGCGTGCTGTATCGCGCCGATCGCGTGCTGCCGCCGGATTGCGCCGTACCGCGGGAACCGATCGCGCCAGATGACGGCTGGTGCGATGACCCGATGCACGGCGACTACAACCGGAAGGTCCGCCTGCCGCACGAGGCCCGGCACGAGGAGCTGTGGCGCAGCGACAGTCTGTACGACATCGTCGGCGTGCTGGGCTGGAACGACAATCCGGTGCAGCGCGAACGTGGTTCGGCGATCTTCCTGCATGTCGCCGGTACGGATCTTGCCCCGACCGAAGGATGTATCGCGCTGGAGATCAATGATCTGCGGCACCTGCTGGCTGCCGGGCTGACTGAGGTTACCGTCGGCCCCTGAGGGACTCTCATGCTTTCCTTCGTTTTTCCGGTAGCGTTTCCGCTGGCGCTGATCGGGCTCGTTGTCCTGTGCGCCGCCACCCGCCGCCGGCTTGCGCGGGAGGAGGATCCGGCGGTCGGCCGCAGTGCTCTTTTGATGGCGCTCACCCGCATTCCGATGTCGGTCCGGGCGCGGTCGAAAGATGTCGAGGAAACGCCGGAGCCGCACGGCGCGCCCTGCCCCGTGTCGGCCAACTGATACCAGCGGCCCGAAGGGCCGACCGGTATGCGCGCAGGGTTGGTGTGGCGGCTGCGCGCGAAACCAATAAGATACCAGCGGCCCGACGATCCCCGGAGGAGTCAAGACTTCGGGCCGCTGGTATGATTGTCCGGCACCCTTTTGCGGGCTAGCATCGGTGGCGGAGACTGATCCAGGGAGAATCAGCGCATGAGCACGACGTTCAGCGTCGGCGAGGTGACGGTCCATCGCATCATCGAGCAGGAAATACCGTTTACTGATCCGCTCGAGTTCTTCCCCGACCTAACCCGAGACGTACTGGAGGAAAACCGCTCCTGGCTGGAACCCAAGGCGGTGGATCCCGCCAGCGGCAAGCTTGTGCTCTGCTTCCAATCCTATGTCGTGCGCACACCCTGGCACACTATCCTGATCGATAGTTGTATCGGCAACGACAAGGATCGGCCCACCCGTCCGCCCTGGCACCGGAAGACAGACGATAGTTTCATGCGATGCTTTGCCGGCGCCGGCCTCAAGCCAGGCGACATCGACTTCGTCATGTGCACCCATTTGCATGTCGATCATGTCGGCTGGAACACCCGTCTGGAGAATGGGCGATGGGTTCCGACATTCCCTAACGCACGCTACCTGTTCTCTGAGCGCGAATACGCCTACTGGGTCGACCAGCACGCCGGCACGCCAATTCCGTGCATCGCGGATAGCGTTCTGCCGGTCGTGGAGGCAAAGCGTGCCGACTTCATCACCAGCGAGCACGCCCTCGATGACCATGTCCGGCTGATGCCCACGCCCGGACACACGCCGGACCATTTCTCTGTCCTGCTCGGCCAGGGCAGCACCGATGCCATCGTCACCGGCGATCTCATCCATTCGCCGCTTCAGGCACGTTATCCGGAGCTGTCGATGCGTGCCGATTACGACCCGAAACAGGCCGCTCTCACCCGTCGCAGCTTCCTGGAACATGTCTGCGAAAGCAGCACGTTGTGTTGCACCGCGCATTTCCCCTCGCCGTCCACCACCCGTTTCACGCGTTGGGGCGATGGGTTTCGCTGTGGACCGGCGTGATTCAGCGAGTATCAGGACGCGGTGAGGCCAAGACCCTCGGGCTGATTTGCGCCGCGCACCTGGTCAGCCATTTTCACTATCTGGTGCTGGTGATGTTGTTTCCGCTGCTGCACCGGCAGCTCGGGCTGGATTTCGTGAAACTTGGCCTTGCCATCACCGTGGCCAACGTCGTGTCAGCGCTCGTGCAGGCGCCGATGGGCTGGGTGGTGGACCATGTCGGCCCTCGGCGTGTGCTGATGGCCGGGCTTTGCCTGTCAGGCGTGGCGTACGGCTCGTTCGGCCTGTTCCCCTATGCCGACTGGCTGTTGCCGACCAGCGCGCTCGCCGGCATTGCCAACGCGGTCTATCACCCGTCCGATTATGCGATTCTCGGCGCAGCGATCGAACCTTCTCGGGTTGGCCGCGCCTTCTCCTTCCATACTTTCGCCGGCTATTTGGGGGGTGCCATCGCGCCGCCGATCATCCTTCTTATCAGTAGCCATGCGGGGATGAGTGCCGCGCTGTACTTTGCCGGCCTGATCGGGCCCGCCGTCGCCGTGGCGCTCGGTTTCGCCCGTGGGCTCGACAGTGTCGCGGCGGCACCTCGGGCCGCCGTCGCCGGCCCGGCCCCCGCGGCGCGTCTGCCGGTCAGAGCCCTGCTCACGCCGGCAATTCTCAGCCTGACCGCGTTTTTCGCGCTGCTGAATCTTTCCACGGGCGCGCATCACCAATTTCTCGGTAGTCGCCCTGCAGGCGCATCTACGGCGTCAAGCTCACCGTCGCCAATCTTGCCCTTTCTGCGTTCCTGTGCGCGACGGCGGTCGGCGTTCTGGCCGGCGGCTTCATAGCCGACATGACCCGCCGGCATGGGGATGTCGCTGCCGCTTCGTTCGGCGCCACTGCGGTGATCACATTCCTGATCGGCACGGCGCATCTTGGGCCCGGCCTGCTGATCGCTGGCGATGGCGGCTGCCGGCTTCCTGTCCGGCATGATCGCCCCGTCGCGCGACATGATGGTACGTGCCGCCGCCCCGCCCGGCGCCGCCGGCCGCGTGTTCGGCATCGTCACCACCGGCTTCAGCATCGGCGGCACGATCAGCCCCATGCTGGGCGGTTGGCTCATGGACAGGGGCGCCCCGCGGTTTGTGTTCTATGCGTCGGTGCTGTTCATGCTGCTGACGGTGGCAATGGCGCTGACCACCGAATGGCGCGGCCGACGGCGCGCGGCGCTGGCCTCCACCGACCCATCCGTTGCTCTGTGAGTGGCGCGGGCCGCTACCTTCCGGTGCATCGCGCGTTCATTCCCAACGGCAAAGGAGAATGGATTTGATGGGCAAGTGGTTCCCCCTTCTGGGGCTTGGCTTCGCGGTAGCCGGCGCCGACAAGCTGCTGGGCATGCAGGCGTATGATCAGTTATTCGCGAAATGGGGCTGGTCGGAATGCGCCCGCCAGCTCATCGGCGCCGGCGAGTTCGTCGGCGGCGTGATGGTAGCCTCTGATACTCTGCGGCATCTCGGCGGGTGCGTGCTGATCGGGTCTTCGACCGCCATGCTGACAGCGGAAATGAGCCGGCAAGAACGCGATCTGGCGCTGCCTCGGTGCATCCTGCTGCTGGCCGCGGCGTCCGCGCTTCTGCCGGTACGGCGAAAGCGGGCGAGGAGCTGACCCGGACGCAGCGCCCGACGCGCCGCCTCCCAGCCCAATCCGCAAAACTTGTTCAGCCGACGCGACCGCGTTACTGGGGCCAGGCGACTTGTATGGAGGCTGAAACCACCTCACCGCAGCAGTTGGCCACCAACCAGAACCAGCACCACTGCCAGCACCGGTCGCAGCACGCCATCCGGCACGCGCGTGGCCAACAGGCTGCCGACGACCACACCGGGCAGCGAACCCAGCAACAGGCTGCCGAGCAGCGGCCAATCGATTGTGCCCAACCACCAATGTCCGAGCCCGGCCAGCAGCGTCAAAGGCACGGCATGGGCGATGTCGGCTGCCACAATTCGCGGCGTCGGCAATCTTGGATACAGGAAGGCCAGCGCCACCACGCCGAGGGCCCCGGCGCCGACGGACGTGATCGTCACCAGCACGCCCAGGACCACGCCCGCCGCCACGGTGAGCCGGGCCACCACGTAGTCCGGCATGGCCACGGAGTCGCGCCGCGGTGGCGCGCAGCAGCGGCCCACGGAACAGCAGGGCGACGGCAGTTACGATCACCGCCACCCCGAGAAGCACGGAGATGACGTGGGGCGCGCCGGCGCCGCTCAGGCCGAGGGAAAGAGCAAGGATCGTCAGCGCTGCGGCCGGCACACTGCCGCAGGCCAGCCGGCCGGTGATCCGCCATTCGATCGTGCCGCTTATTCCGTGCACGGAGGTGCCGGCTGCCTTGGTGGCCGCAGCCTGCAACAGATCGGTGCCCACGGCAGTGACCGGATGCACGCCAAACATCAGGATCAGCAGCGGCGTCATCAAAGCGCCGCCTCCGACACCGGTCAGCCCCACCAGCAGCCCGACGAGCAGCCCGGCAACCGGATATAATCCACCTGCGCCCTGGTGCATGAGCTCATGCATCGGGATGGTTCCCCCAGAAATGTCGTTCACACTGTTGCCGCCCTACCGAGGCAGTGCCAAAAGCCAGTTGCCAACTACAACTTTATGGTCAGGAACAACCCCGGTCGGGTCGCGGCCTGCGGCATCCCGCTGGTTATAGCCGATCCATCGTCGGCCGGGAAAGAAATTCTGCCTGGGGCGGCTCGATTCGGAACATGGGAAATCTTTTGCTCTGAAAAGACACTAGCTGGGATGAAATTGGGCCGGGACGATCCGCACAGAGGGTGCCGCCACGGCCTCGTGCAAGAGCGCGGCCGGAAACTCGATGCGCGTCACCCGCCAACTGCCGTCCTGAAGGTCGAGTTGCAGCCGCAGGGCACTGACGGATGGCGTTGCAAAAGTTACTATGAAGCGGGACCAGTTTGCGAAATACGCTGAACGCAGACTGGCACTCCCATTTTCATGGCCGCACAGCCTGGCAATGACGGCCTGCGGGGTCAGCCTTTGCTGCACCGCATGGGCGGCAATACCGCGCATGAACCCGTGACCGAACGGTGCAAGCTGGTTGACCGCGCCATCCGGCGCGTCGGTGACCGTGTCGGCAATGTCTTCGGCGACACCTTCGCGCACCGCCGGCCAGTCCACCAACTTTGCGAGCGTGGCGGAATCGCCGGCGCGCACCGCGCGGTCCAGCCGGTACAGCGCAACCAACGGATAGGCGACATACCCGCCGATCATCAGCGTCAACGCAGCAAAGATCGGCACTTTGACTGTCATACGGGTTCCTCGACGAACTCACGCATCATAACACAAAGTGCGGCGAGAAAAGGCCCGAATACGCCACAACAGATTGATCCTGCTGACGTTATCGCGAGATCGCCGCTTTCGGGGACCAGCCAGTGAGCCGCCGGTTCACGTAGGCGACGCAGCCCGCTCGTTCAGTGCTGAAAGCAGGATGCGGCTGTCCGGGCCAATTCGCAGCGTCTTCGCGCGGAGGCTGCGCCGGCGGATTTACCGGACACGATGCCGTCCGAGGCGAACAACCGCATTGCGTCCACCGCACCCTCATCCGGGACCGCCATGAACGCGACCGCCGCCCGCTCCGGCTCCTGCCAGGCGAGCAGGCTTGGTTCACCGCAGGCAAGCCCCGCCATCAGCGTATTCAGCTCCCCTGAACAGAGCGGTTAACCGGCCGGCTTCTGCGCTGGCCACGCAGCAGGCGCACTGACCGCCGCCGCGCCGAAGATCACGCCGCTGAATAGCCCGCCGCCCGCTCCGACGTCGCCGCGATTGCTGGAAGCTCGTGCAACGGGGCGGGTGCTTTGGCCGTTCCAGACAACGATCTCCGCTTCCGTCCGTTCGGAAGCCGTTGTCGGCAGAATCTCGGCGGCTCGCTACGGGCACGCGAATTGCGGAGAGGGCGGAACGAACCAGGGCCAAGCATCCATGCAGGCTGGACCGGCAGGGCCGATCAGGTCTAGCCCAGCAGCGAACCCACCATTGCTCATTGCTTCGAAAGGGTGTCCATGAAGATCACCATCCTGGGCGGCGCCGGCTTCCTGGGCCGCAAGCTCGCTGCCCATCTGGCCCACCACGGTCGGCTCGGCGGGAACGAAGTCACCGGCCTGGTGTCGTTCGACTTTGTCGATGTCCCCGCTGAGCCCGACGCCGAATTTCCGGTTCGCCGGCTGCGCGGTGACATTGCCGATCTGCCGCACGACGCGATCCCGCCTGATACCGACATAATCTTCCACCTGGCGGCGGTCGTCAGCGCCCAGGCGGAAGCGGATTACGAACTTGGCATGCGCGTGAACCTGCACGGGGCGGAGGCGGTCATCAACGCGTGCCGCCGGATCTCTTCGGCGGGCCGCCGGCCGCCGCGGGTGGTATTTACCTCGTCGGTTGCAACGTTCGGCGGCGGTCAGGACGCGAAGCTGGAGGATGACGCCCGACAGGTGCCGGCCAACAGTTACGGCGCGGAGAAGGCCGCTGCCGAGCTGCTGCTGACCGACGCCTCGCGCCGGGGCTTCCTGGATGCCGTGTGCCTTCGCCTGCCTACGATCGTGGTCCGCCCCGGCCGCCCTAACCGCGCCGCCAGCAGCTTCCTGTCCGCGATCGTGCGCGAACCGCTGCTGGGGCTGGAAACCGAGCTGCCGGTATCGGATGCGTTTGCCGCCTGGGTGGCGAGCCCGCGCCGTGCGGTCGATTGGCTGTTGCACGCTGCGACGATGGACACCGAACCGATGGGCATCGATCGCAGCGTCAATCTGCCGGGCATCAGCACCACCGTCGCGCACATGCTGCAAGCGTTGGACGAGGTGCGGCCGGGCGCTTCGGCGCTGGTGCGCCATGCGCCGGATCCGGCCATCGCCGCGATCGTGGAGACCTGGCCGGCCGCATTCGAACCAATGCGCGCCCGCACGCTTGGCTTTGCGCCTCATGAGCCGCTGGTCGATGTCGTGCGCGCCTTTGTCGAGGACGATCTGGCGGCGACCCGCGCAGAGCGGGGACTGCCGCGAGAATAGCTGCAACTTTCCGGTCACTGAACGATTTTTTTATCGCTCCTGCTGGCTCAATTTACGCACGCGCGGTTGATCGGGGCGGCTGCTGGTTCCATGAATGCTGCATCGCAGCCGACGAACTGCCGGTAACCCAATCCGGCAGGCGGGTGGCGATTAGTGCCGTTCCTTTCGTTGTCTGGACGTCTGTGCATGTCCTCTGTTCCTGGCAATTCAAGCCTCGCGGGCGCGCCCCGGCGCCCGCCCATGGACAGAGCTGCGTCCGAACGAGACCGGTCTTCCGTCAGAACCCGCCGCGACGCGGCCCAGCGCCGGCATCGCCCACTCGGCTCGGCGGTTCTGCATGCGCCGCAGACGCTGCGCGCACTGGTCCGTACCGACGAAATCTGGCTGGTGGTGCTGGCCGCCTTTGCCGGCGCGGCCGCCGGCGTGTTGGTGTTCCTGATGACCGCCGCGGCGCAGATGGCGCATGTGTTCCTGTTCGGTATCGACATGGACCAGCATCTCAGCGCCGCCACCCGCGTGGACCCCGTCTGGCGCTCGGTCATCGTGCCGCCGCTCGGCGGGCTGGTGCTGGGTCTGCTCGGGCTCGGCATCGCGCGCATCTGGCCGCGCCGCGCGGTGGACCCGATCGAGGCCAACGCGCTCTATGGCGGGCGCATGTCGCTGAACGACAGCATCACCGTGATGCTGCAGACCATCGTCTCCAACGGCGTCGGCGCCTCGATCGGGCTGGAGGCCGGCTATACACAGATGGGTGCCGGCCTTGCCTCCCGCCTGGGCCGCAGCTTCCGGCTGCGCCGCACCGACATGCGCGTGCTGGTGGGCTGCGGTGCCGGCGCGGCGATCGCCGCCGCCTTCAACGCCCCGCTGACCGGCGCCTTCTATGGGTTCGAGCTGATCATCGGCACCTATACGCTGGGCACGTTCGCGCCGGTGGCGGTGGCCGCCATCGTGGCGGTGTCGGTGCAGCATTCGCTGGGGCCGCCGCCGTTCGACCTGACCCTGGTGATGCCGCCGCTGCAACCGCAGGACTACGTGCCGATCCTGGCGCTCGGCGTGTTCTGTGCGCTGATTTCCATCGCCATCATGCGCGGCGTGACGCTGACCGAGGAGCTGTTCCGCAAGAGCCGCATTCCCCCCTGGCTGCGGCCGGCCGTCGGCGGCGTGATCGTCGGGCTGTTCTCGCTGGTGACGCCGATGGTGCTGTCCTCCGGCCACGGCGCGATCGGGCTGGTCATCACCGCCGCCGCTGCGCGGTGCTGGTGGCTCGGGCTGTTAGTGCTGCTGAAGGCGTGCGCCTCGGCGATTTCGATCGGCTCCGGGTTTCGCGGCGGCCTGTTCTTCGCGTCCTTGTTTCTCGGTGCGCTGATCGGGAAGTTTTTCGGCAGCGCGCTGGCGCTGGTCAGCACCACCCATATCGTGCCGCCGGCCACCATGGCGGTGGTGGGCATGAGCTCGACCGCGGTGGCGATCATCGGCGGCCCGCTGACGATGGGGTTTCTGGCGCTGGAGTTCCACCGGCAACCTGCCGCTGACCATCGCGGTGCTGGGCGCCTGCGTGCTGTCGGCGCTGACCGTGCGGCGCACGTTCGGCTATTCCTTCGCGACCTGGCGCTTCCATCTGCGCGGCGAGGCGATCCGCAGCGCGGTGGATATCGGCTGGATGCGCAACCTGACGGTGGGACGGATGATGCGGCGCGAGGTACGCACGGTGCGCGCGGACACGCCGCTATCGGCGTTCCGGCGTGACTTTCCGCTGGGCTCGACCCAGCGCGTCGTGGCCCTGAACGCTGACGACAGCTATGCCGGCGTTGTCCTGGTAGCGGAAGCGCATGCCGTCAACGACGAGGAAACGGCCACGGTCGGGGACGTGCTGCACTACCAGGATTCGATGCTGCTGCCGCAGATGACCATCAAGGAGGCGGTGGCGATGTTCGAGAATGCGGAGAGCGATGCGCTCGCGGTGGTCGATGGGCCGGAGACCAGGCACGTAATCGGGCTGGTCACCGAGCAATATGCGCTGCGCCGCTACAGCGAGGAGCTGGACCGGCGCCGACGGGAACTTTCAGGGGAGTAGGGGCGGCGATTGAAGCTTCCCATCGGCCCTGCCGCACCAGTCCGCCCAGGCATGCCGCAGCGCGAGGCCGAGGTCGCGTCCGAACCGCGGGGCATCGCAGAGCGGGCTGGCTTTCACCCGTTCCCGCAGCCCGGATCGCAGCGTCGCCAGCGCGACCAGGTCGCTGCTCTTGGCCACCGCCAGCTCGATATAACCGGGCAGGTCGGGGGCGACCCAATCGGCCAGCCCGACATTGCTGAGATGGCTGGTCGAATGGCGGGAGGCGAAAGTTTCTCCCGGCAGCGTCACGGTCGGCACGCCCATCCACAGATGCCTCGCAGGTGGTCAGCCCGCCGGAATAGGGGAACGGGTCCAGCACCAGGTCGATCTGGTTGTATTCCGCCATGAACTGGCGATGGGACGAGGCGCCGCGCAGCTCGATCCGCTCGCCGGCGATGCCCAGGCGGGCGAACGCTTCGCTGACGCGCGCCGCGGGTTCCGGCTCGGAGAACTGGTATGTCTTCAGCACCAGGATGCTGGCCGGGATGCGCCGCAATATCTCCGCCCAGGCGGCCATCACCTCCGGCGTGATCTTGGCCAGATTGTTGAAGCAGCCGAAACTGACGAAGCCGTTCTCCGCCGCCGGCAGTCCGCCAGACGTCAGGGGCGTAGGCCGGCGGGCTGTAGCAGACGTAGCCATTCGGCAGCCGCAGGATCCGCTCGGAATAGAACTGCTCCAGCTCAGGCGGGGTCTCCCACCTGTCGGACAGGAACCAGTCGATCTCGGGCAGTCCGGTCGAATGCGTCTGCATGCCGACCCATTTCACCTGCACCGGCGCCAGCCGCTGGGCGCAGGCCACCAGCCGCCCCAGTTCGCCGTACCCGCCGAGATCGATCAGCACATCGACCGACCGCTCCCGGGCCAGCGCGGCCAGCGCCGCGTCGTCCAGCCCGTCCACCTCGTGCCATTCGGCGGCACGTGCGCGGTAGCGGCGCGCGATCGCATCGCTGCCGGTCGCCTGGGCCAGGCAGATCAGGTCGAACTGCGTGGGGTCCAGCGCCTCGAACCCGGCCACGGTCAACCATCCCACCGGGTGCGCGCGCAGCGAGCCGGACAGCAGCCCGATCCGCAGCTTTCGCGCCGGGTCGCGGGAATTGGTGAATGCCGGCTCCGCCCGGGCAGGCAGGCAGGCAGCGCAGTCCTGCACCGCGGCGAGCATCTCTGCCCCGCTGACGCCGCTGCGGTAGGGCAGCGCGTTGGCGAGCGTCCTGCGCGCCAACAGCGAGGCCGGATCGAGCGCGATGGCCCGGCGGGCCGTTGCCTCCCCGTGCTCCTGTTCCCCGAGCGAGACAAGCACTGTCGCGAGGTTGCAAAGCACGCCGGTGACGGACCGCGCCTCCGGCGGGAGAGTGTCCAGCAGTTCCCGTGCTGCCGCATGCCGGTGCAGGCGCATCAGCACGGCCGCGCGATCGTTGCAAAGTCCGGCATTGCCCGGATTGAGTTCGCAGGCACGCCGCAATGCGGCATCCGCCTCCCGCAGGCGGCTGGCATGCGCCAGCAACCGGGCCAGCATCATCGCCGGGACTGCGGCCGCGGGTGCCAGTGCGCAGGCGGTTTCAAGCGCATCGATCGATTCCGCGCGGCGGCCCAGCCGTTCGCGCGCGAGACCAAGTGCGGTGAACAGCACCGGGTCGAGCGGGTCGGCATCGGCCGCCAGCTCCAGCCGCGCGGTCTCGCCTGGAAGTTGGCCGGCTGCGTGTGCCGCCTCCACTCGGTGCAGTGCGTAGACTGAGAACCGCGGGCGCCCGGCGCTGCGCTTCAGCGAACGCGGATTCGGCCGTGCCTGGATCCCCGGTCAGCATCAGCGCGAGGCCGAGCGCGTCCCACGCCTCCGCCCGATGAGGATTGATACCGATGCAACGCAGCAGCAGCTTTTGAGCGGTCTCAACGTCACCGAGCTGGATCAGCAGCGCGGCGCGGGCAACCAGCGCTTCCTCGCGCCGCGGGTTGAGTTCCAGCACTTCGTCGTAAGCGCGTTCGGCCTCGGCCGCGCGACCCTCGCGCCGCAGACTTTCGGCCAGCCGCAGCTTCGGCTCATCCCAGTCCGGCAGCAGCATGGCAAGTTCGCTCATCAGCCGGCGGGCACGCTCGCCCTCGCCATTGTGGTCCTGGGCAATGGCGAGGTTCAGCAGCGTCGCCGGCGAGCGGTCGCCGCGGGCACAGGCCGCCCGCAGCGTCGCCAAGGCTTCGGCGTGATCACGATTGTCCGGCTCAATGAGCATGCCGCGGCCGTTGCAGCACCGCGAGCCGCCCCGGGACCGGTGTTGCGGCCTCGTTGCGGATCGGCTCGTCGTCCATCGTCAGCACCGTCAGGCCGCACGTCGCCGCGATTGCCGCCACGTGCCCGGCTGTGTGGGCGTAACGTCCCCGGCCGCCAAGCGCCCAGCCGCGGGCGGTATCCGCTGCCGCCGCCAGTTCCTCAAACGAGGCGATGAACAGACCGCCCGGTTGCAGCCGCCGCGACACCGCTGCCATCAGCGCATCGATCGCGCCGAAATAGCAGAACACGTCCGCCGCCATAATCAGGGCATATTCGGTTTCATCGGTATCGAGGAATGCGGTGATCTCCGCCTCGTGCAGGGCGGCATAGAGCTGCTTCGCCTCGGCGCGCGCCAGCATGCGCGGGGAAATGTCCACCCCGATCAAGGGACCGACCGGCAGGTCGGCAATCGCCACAGCGACCAGACCTGTGCCACAGCCGAGGTCCAGGACCGGTCCCAGCCTGCCGTGCTCCGGCAATGCCGCATGGCGCAGCAGGGCGGCGCGGATCACGCCGGGGATGCGGTAGCCGAGCGAGATCAGGTGCGCATCAAACCGATCGGCGTAGCTGTCGAACACGGCACGGACATAGTCGGGCGGCGCGGCGCTGGCCTCCGGCAGCCAACCCGAGGACGCCACCAGATGCCGCACATAGGGATCATCCGGCCCAAGCTTCAACGCTTCCTTGTATGCCTCGCCAGCCTCCTGATCGCGGCCGAGCTTCGACAGCGCATGGCCTTTCAGCCCGAACAGGCAGGCGTCCGCCATGCCGTCGCGTCGCGCGGCCTCGGCAATCACCAGTGCGTCGTCGAACCGATGGCGGCGCACTGCCAGCAGCACCGCGGCATTGCGCAGTTCCTGCGATTCGGGAGCAAGCGCGATGCCTCCTGCCAGCGTATCGGCGGCGGCGTCCAGCTCGCCATTGGCGGCCTGCGCGTCGGCGAGCCCTTGACGATAGGCCGGATCGCGCGGGGCAGCCGCTACCGCCTCACGCAGGCAGCGCACCCCGTCGGCGGCCCGTCCTAGTTCCGTCATCAGCACGCCGAGGATCGCCTTGCCGCTGCGTGTCCGACGGATCGAGCACCACGGAATCCGCGGCATCCAGTGCCGCGCCGGCAAGATCGCCGGTACGGTGCCGCACCTCCGCCCGACGGCGATGCAGGGCCGCATGGCCCGGATGTGCGGTCAGCGCGGTGTCGAGCTCGGCGTGTGCGTCGTCCAGCCTGCCCTCCCGCATTGCCAGCAGCGCCGCAAGCTCCGACAAACGAGGCGATGGCGGACCCAATCGTTGCAATGCAGCCAGCATCGGGCGTGCGACGCCCATCCGCCCGGCGGCGATCAGTTCCGCCAAACGCCGGGTCAGTGCGTCAGGAATCGGGAGAGGCGAGTATCGTGTCCATGCGGGGCTCCTTTTGAGCCGGTTCGATCAGACGATCAGGGATTTGCTTTGCACCGCGAGCGACGTGAGGCCCGGGCTGCTGGTCGAGCTGGCTGGAGCTGCCGGCCATCGTAATCAGGTAGCGCTGCGCGAAGCTTTCGACGAACTGCGGATTCTGGAGCTTGCTGATATCGAGCCGGCTGGTGATCGCCTTTTCCTGCGCCTCCAGAGGCTGGAACGCGATCTGTTCGGGGATGCCGAGCGCGGTGGTCACGACTGTGCGCAGAATCGGATCGCCGAGGATCTGATCGACCGAGGTGACCGAGCAGGCCTCGGCGCGGAAGGTCAGCGCATTCGACAGTCCGGGCGTGGAGGCATCCAGCGACTGCCGCCAGGTGACTTCGGCGTAGCCGTTGGTGATCGTGCTGATCACCTTCGGGTTCTGAATGATGGAAAGACCCTGGTTGGCGAAATCATAGGTCTGCGCGACCGATTTCCACTGCGTGTTGGAGAGCGTGTTGGCCAGCGACTTGGGATCGTTGACGTTGGACAGCAGCGCCTTCTGGGCGAGCGCCGTATAGCTCAACTGATCCCCTAGCCCGTTCGCCGTCAGCAGCACCTTCATGGCCGGTCGGGTTGTTGAGAAGCTGTTGCGGGCTGGTGGCGGTCTGCACTGCTTGGGTGAAGGCGGCGATATCGCGCGGCGACGGCGGGCTGTTCGGCGGTGGCTTTGACTTCCTGTGGTCTCGTTCTGCTCGGCGTTGTCCAGGGCGGTGACCGGGTTCTGGCCGAGACTGTTGGTTGCCGCTGTTCCGGTTCCGTCAGACCACGCCCAGGATGCTGCCGGTGGCGCTCGGTCGAGTTGCCGGGGAACAGGCCGGCGATCAGGGCCGGCAGAAACGAGATGGAACCGCTCACGGCACCCGCCCCTCAGGCATCTCCGGACAGGCCGGCGGCCATATTCTCGTTGGTGGCGAGCAGGAAATCGAAATCCGGGACTGTCACGGTCCATCTCCCGCTGCACCGCCAGGCCAACGGAGATGATGGCGGCGCGCAGCGGCGTCGGGCAGCGGATTGGCCGGATCCGATACCAGGCCGACCACGGTCGCCCACAGGCGGCGATTGTCCGCTAGCGCGCGCGCGCGCGCGATCGCGGTGCTGCTTGAGCGCCGCACGCAACGCCGCCGCTGACATGGCGGAACACGTCGGCCTGCTGCTCCCGCATGCTGCGGTGAGAGGCTGCCGTTTGATAGGCCTGCGCGGCCTGCATATGAGTGTTCATGTCATCTGGTCCCTGAATGTGCGATCCGCTGCGGTGTCGGTTCGGCCCATCACCGCGTCTTCATGACGGATGATGCGCCGCACGAGCTTCAGCGAGCGGTAGCAATCATCGGCCTCTGCCGCTGCCAGCGCCGAGTTCAGCATGTCGCGGGCCAGCGCCGAGGTGGTGGCCTGCTGGAAGTCGGCGATCAGTTCGCGCGCGCTGGATCAGGCCGCGCGTCCGCTCCTCCGGCGTGCCGATATAAGCCGATTGCAGCGCGAAATAGATGCGCCGCGCCGGCGTGTCGGCCTGGTCCGGCGCCATGATCTGCTTGCCGAACAGGAACCGGGCGCGCGCCGTCAGCTCGATCCGCGATTTCGTGCGAAAGCGGATCGGTGCCCCGTTGACGATCATCAGCTCGCCCTGACGCAGTTCCAGAACCAGGGTTGACATCCTGTCTCCTGTGATCAGCGACGCCTGAGTCACCCGCCAGCGCGGCGGACCGACGCCGGAGCGGGCTCAATCCGGCCCCGGCGTCACCGCGTCAGGCGTTCTTGACCAGCGTCAGCAGCGTGGTCGGCGCCTGATCGGCCAACGTAAGCGCCTGGGTGCCAAGCTGCTGGCGTATCTGCAGCGCCTGCAACTGCGCCAATTCACTGCGCCAGGTCGGCGTCGATCAATGCGCCGAGGCCGGTGTTCAGCGCGTTGATCTTGTCGCTGTTGTAGTTGATCTGGTTGCTGACGTAGTTGGTCGCGGCACCGTAGTAGTTGAGCTGCGGTGCCGACGCTATCGAACTGGCGTTGATGAAGGTGCCGGTCGCGGTGATCAGCGCCGCCACGGTCGAGGCGCCGCCGAGCTGCGTGGTGGTGAACGCCAGCGACGTGTACAGCGCCGAACCGCTGAAAGTGGCGATGCCGTACGTGGAGCCGACCTCGTTGCGGATCACCGCCACGTTCGAGATCGTGGTTGCCGCCGATATCGCCGATCAGCGAATTGCCGGCATAGATTCGCAGTCCTGCAGGAAGCTCTTCAGGTTGGACAGATAGCGAGTTATATTGCTGCGCGTACTGCGTGCGCTGGTTACCGGTGGTGTTGCCATTGGCCAGCGCAACCAGCACGTCCCGCATGCTGCCCATGAGGTTCGAGACGTTGTTCAGGCTCGGTCTTGTCGTTGACAGCAGGCCCTGAATGCCGCCGAGCTGCTGATTCGCGGCGGTCAGCGCGCCCACGTCAGACCGGACCGACTGCGCCACGGCATAGGCGGCGCCGTCATCGACTGCGCATCCGCGACGCGATAGCCGGTCGAGATCTGCTTCTGCGCCGCATTCAACTGCGTGTTGGTCTGGTTGAGCGATTCGAGCGCGACCATCGCGCCCACATTGGTGTTGATCGAGTTCAGTGTTCCGGACATGGTATTTCCCTTGCCCACAAAGGTTACGGACTAGCCCCGCCTTTTGCGGGCACGGTTCCATCCTGGACCGCGTCGAGTTAACGCATAGTGAAACGGATCATCGATCAGCTCAGTCCGCCGGCAGGAATTTCGCCAGCGACAAGGCGCTGACCGTGGCGATCATCTGATACGACGCCTGAAGCTGCGTCTGTACCAGCGATATGTTCGACATGGTCGCTCGCCATGTCGACATCCTGCACGCCAGACAATTGCGTGGTCAGTGCGGTCTGCGTGTCCGACAGATCGGTCTGCGTTGCCGTCAGTGCGGACTGGGGTTGCCGAGCACGCCCGCATCCGACGCCATCGCGGCTGATCGCGCCGTTCAGGCTGGTCACGCGTGTCCTGCACCAGGTCCTGGAATCCCGGATCGCTCTGCTGGGCGCTGGTCAGCGAGCCGACCGTGGCCAGCGCGCGCATCAGATCTCTCATATACGAGCCGGTGGTCGAGCTGCCGACCGATGGGACGGCGCTGTTGGCACTGGCGAGCAGGCCGACGGCAATGGTCTGTCCCTGCCCGGTCTGCACCGCGGCTGCTGCGCCTGGAGTGTCGCGGCCGGCTGCGACATGTAGGCGGAGAACGGAGACGTGCCGGCGGCATCGAACTGGCGATCGTCAGCGTGGCGGCGGCGGTCGCGTTCGCCCCTGCGGTGCCCAGGTTGCCCACCGCCGCCGCGATCTGCGTGTAGAAACCGGCCGAGCTGGTGATGTCGTCCGGATCCGGAACCGGCGGATTGCTGGAATCCGCGCCGCCGAATACGTACGTGGTCCCGTCGGTCGTATCGAGCAGATTGGCCACCTGGCTGAGCGCGTTATGCGCCGAAGCGGCGATCAGTCCGACCTCCGACCCGTCGGTGCCCTGCAGGCCATCGAGCTGCGAAAACAGGTTGGACGCGATCTGCTGGATCTGTGTCATCGCGGTCTGTGCGACGTCCATCGTCCCGGTCGCGGCGTTGATGTTGGCCTGCCAGGTCTGAAGGTTCGCGATCTCCGGGTTGAGATCGAGCGAAACCGACGCGCCGGAGCCGAGACCCGGCATAAGTAGTGGCGACCGACCCGGTCACCGGCCTGCTGCGTCAGCGTGTCGAGCCGCTGCTGTATCGTGTTGCTGTCGCCCATCAGGCTGCCGAGCAGCCCGTAATTCGACAGCTGCCGCCGTGCCGATGGCGTCCATCAGACCGCCACCGCCTGCAAGCAGTTCGAGAACATGCTCTGCACCACCGACATCACCCTGGCATTGGCGCCGTAGGCGTTCTGCAAGCGTGATCATCTGCGACATCTCGGTGTCCATGTTGACGCCGGTTTCGCTGCTCAGCTTGGTGGCAGCGCGGTCTGCACCGTCTGCTCGGTGTCGAGCTGGGTGGTGGCGTTGGCGCTGTCCGTTGCCTCCGCCGCGACCAGGGAGGTGGCGAAGCTGCCGGGAGTCGCCGGTGCGGCGATAAGGCGCGCTCAGTGTGCCGGACGGGCCCGAGGCCGGTGACGTTGGCGACGGTTGCGGCGACCCCCGGCTGCACGTCGGCGCCGAATGTATTGTCCAGCACGCGCGTGATCAGCGTGGTGAAGCCGGCCGGGCCGTCCGTCGGATTGGGCGTGAATGCAGTTGCGCCCGTTGGGCTGCCGGCAATCGCCGTCGGTGCCGTCGGCACCAGAGCCGGATCGGTCTGCACCGCCGGGTTCACCTGGATGTCGGCGGAGAATCCGACATAGCCGGCCTGCGCCGGCGTTCCGCCGCCGGTCGGCACGTTGCCGGACGCATCGGTGAACAGGTTAAGCCCCTGCGCCGCGAACTGGCTGGCCAGCGTTTCCGAGAATTCGTCGAGCTGCGCCTGATAGGTGGGCAGCGTGGTGTCGCGCAGCGCGATGTTGGCGCCGAGCTGAGCCGCCCTGCAGCTGGCCGGTGACATCGGCGCCGCCCAGCGTGATCGCCGGGATGCCGCCGCCGGGATAATAGTCACCCGGCTGGATATTGGCGTCGCCGTGTCGAAAGCGGGTTCGCCTGCCCGTGGATCGGCAGTTCAGTTCCCGACGTGGTGGTGATCAGCATGTCTCCGTTCGGTTGCGACAGCACGTTGATGTTCACGAGCTGCGACAGTGAGCTGATCTGCGCGTCGCGCTGGTTTTCCAGATCGGCCGTGCTCTGCCCCGCCGCCTGCGCCGCGATGATCTGGTCGGAGAGCGAGCCGATGTTGCCGAGCGTCGGTGTTGACCTGCGCCACCTCGCTCACGATGTAGTTCTCTGCGCCTCTGGCGCTGCGCCGTGTAGCGTGTTGCTCAGCGTGTTGATGCCCTGCGCCAGGGTCGACGCCGTGGCAACCACTTGTGCTCTGCTGGGTGGCGTTGCCCGGATCGTTCAACAGGGTCGAGAACTGATTCTGCAGATTGTCCGAGAAGACTGCCGAGATCGTTGCCCTGTCCCGGCGTGCCGTTCACCGTGTCGATCGCCGCCAGCGCGGTTTGCGTCGTCTGCAGTCCGGCAACGGTCGCGTTCTGCCGCAGCAGGTCGGCCTGCAGCGCGGCGTCGGTGATGCGGGTGGCGGGTCCGGTGACCACGCCCATGCCGCTGCCCTCGACCGTCAGTTCCTGCTGGGTCGCGGTTTCCGCCGCAGTAATTGGCCGTTCCGGCGTTGGCGACATTGTGCGACACCAGGGCGAGCTGGGTGTTGATATTGGCCACCCCGCTGCCGGCAATCCACAGTGACGGCGTCCAGGTTCAACATGATCGCACCGCGGCCGCGCCGCTCTAGGTCTTCATGTTGATCGTGGTTTGCAGCATGTCGGTCGGCCGTCGTCACCATCTTGGCATTCGCGCTATAGGCCTGCTGCGCCACGATCAGCTTGCTGAATTCGGTGGCGATATCGACGTTCGAGCTCTCCACCGATCCGGTCACCAGACTTCCCGCTCCGTTCGTGTCGGCGGCCTGCGCGATCGGATCACCGGATGCGGCGGTGGCGGTGAAGGCCTGGCCATTCTGCCGTTGCAGCGCGTCCGAATCGGCAAAGGTAACCACCGGCACCTGCGCGATCGTCTGCGACTGGCCGTTGTTGTAATTGGCGACGATATCGCCGCTGTCCGTCATGGTGATGCCGGTGAAGGAGCCGGGGGCAACCCCGTTCTGGCTCAGGTTGCGCAGGCTGTAGCTCGCTGGCGGCGAACTGCGTCACGCCGTTGGCCTGGCCGAAATTGCCGAGGCTCAGCGAAATAGGCTGCGTTGCCGCTGCCGAAATTGGTGGTCAGCGCCAAAGTCGCCGGCGCGCCGGCCGTGGCCGCCGATGCCGTGACGTTCCCGGTGACCGTGCCGAAACTGCCGATCGTGCCGGCGGCGGCGCCGTTGGTTCCGAACTGAACTTCGGCGGTGCCGATGGTGGTATTCGGTGTATTGTCGGGGGAGCTGATCGTCACTGTCCAATCGTTGGCCCCGATTCTGCGTCCAGTTCAGCGTGACCGCGTGCTGATTGCCGAGCGAATCGTATACGTCCACCTGCGACGAGTTGCTGGCGTCGGTATTCGCGGTGGTGGGCAGGTTGGCGGAGAAATCGACCGTCGGAGGTCGGCACCGGATTGAACTGGCTCTGCGTGATCTGGATGGTGGAAAGCTGCGACTGGTTGGCGACGCCGGTGGTGGGATCGACCTG
This sequence comes from uncultured Pseudomonadota bacterium, assembly GCA_963810715.1. Classification (GTDB taxonomy): domain Bacteria; phylum Pseudomonadota; class Alphaproteobacteria; order Acetobacterales; family Acetobacteraceae; genus DATDIC01. The sequence continues at coordinate 73,981 of CAWEOZ010000021.1, forward strand.
CCAACCTTGCAGATATTCGCCGGCGCTGTTCACCAGGTAGCCGTTCTGGTCCATGCTGAAATCACCCGCGCGGGTGTAATAGGTCTGGGTGCTGAAGGTCGGGTCCGGTACTGCCCGAAACCACCCCGTTCGGCTCCGACACCGCGAAGAAGCCCTGGCCGGCGATGGCCAGGGCGAGCGGGTCGGTGCTGGATGTGATCGTGCCCTGCGTGTCGTTCGTGTAGTCGGGCCGCGTGGCGACGGCACCGGGCTCGTTCTGCGCGCTGGTGCTGGTGGTCAGGTAGTCGATGAAGTCGGTGTCCACCGCCTTGAAGCCGACCGTCTGGCTGTTGGCCACATTGTCGCTGATATTGCCGAACGCGGTGGACTGGGCCGACAGCCCGCTTACCGCGGTCGTAAGGGCGCCGAACAGTGACATGCCGCTCTCCGAAGTCGATGCGGCATCGTGTTCAGCATGAAGCGTGCCAGCCGCGGCGGCATTGTTTTCGCGGATCGGACGCCTGCGCCGCCCGGCGAAACTGGTGTCCCGCAACCGGGCGGCAGAAGCGGCCCGGCACAAGCTGCCGGGTCAACCCGCGCGGCCATCGACTGCGTATCGGCGCAAGGCGGCTCTCCGGCTGGCAAGCCTCTTGCTCCCATACTAGGCGCCCAGGAGACCGATCCATCCACTGTCATTTCCGCGCAAGCGGGAATCCAGAAACCGCCCGCGCAACTCGCGACCGCGGGCATGACGAGGGAAGAACCAGCCTCTCGGGCCGCTGGTATTGCTCCGGTTCCGAGGAGAACGCGCTCATGCCTGGCCAGATCGCCGCCGCCGCCTCGCTGCCCGGGCAGGCCGCCGTGCTGCCGTCGGGCAGCGACAGTGCACCGCTGGGCACCGCCGCTACGCCGACGCCGATGCCATTTTCCCAGTTGATTGCCGCACTCGCGGCTAGCGGAACGACCGCGGGAAGCGCCTCGGCGCCGGAGCAAACTGCGCCTGCATGCCGCGGCTGTCCCGGCAGCGTCGCTTCGCGCAAAAGCGGCTTTGGCCACGGCACCGGCGCGCCCGGGGAAATCATTGGGACAATCATCGCCGACAGGCCCGGCGCGCAAGACCGCGAACTCGAAAACCGCCAGCCCGGGTACGGATACCGCACCCCTGGCATCATCATCCATCCAGGCACCCACCGCCGATCCGCCACCACCTCCCTCATTAGGAAGTACACCGGCCGTTCCCGACCATCAGCCGCCCGCCCGCGCTACAGACGCCGCAACCGCAGCGGCTCCGGGCCAGGCCGTCAAGCTCGAAGCCACCCTGCCCGGTCCCCCGCACCCGACGATGCCCGATCCAGATCCGGCGGCCGTCACGGATCCCTCTCCGCAGCCCGCGGCCGCGCCGGCCACGCAACCGATCTCGATGCCGCCGCCAGCTCCGGTGCCGCCGGCGCCTCCCGCCACGCCGCCAACGATCCGGGCGCCCCCAACTCAGGACAGCGCCGCGACCGCCCGCGCACCCGCCGCTCAGGTTGCTCCGGTGCTGCTATCGCTCGTCCGTTCATCAGGTGGCACGCAGCATCTGACGATCCGGCTCGATCCGCCGGAACTCGGTGCCGTGCAAATCCGCGTGCAACAGTCTGCCAACGCACCGCCGCGGATCGAAATCAGCGTGCAGCGGCCGGAGACACTCGACCTCATGCTGCGCGACCAGCCGAGCTTGCAGCACACGCTCGACCAGGCGGGCGTACCCGTCGAGGGGCGGCATGTAGTATTTCAGCTCGATCCCGAGGGCCAGGCCGATGCGGGCGCCAATACTGGCGGGCACGGCCGTGGCACGCCGGGTGCTTCCACCACCGGCGAACCGGAAGATGAGCAAGATGAATTCGGCACCCGCCGCTCAGGCCCCGCCGCACTGGACGCGCGCCGGCCTCGACATCACTGCCTGACCCCGAACTGGAGCAGCCCCTGTCATGAGCATGGCATCCGTCACCGCACAGCAGAACACCGCACAGGCCGCGGCCAGCTCCGCCACGTCGGCAAGCGGCAGCAGCGCGACCACGGGGCAGAATGCGTTGGACGCGTTGTCGGGGAACTTCTCCGACTTCCTCAACATGCTGATGACGCAGTTGCAGAACCAGGACCCGACCAGTCCGATGGACACCAATGAATTTACCAGCGAGCTGGTCGAGTTTTCCGGCGTCGAACAGCAGATCAACACCAACAACAGTCTCTCTCAGCTTATCCAGCTCACCCAGTCCGGCGAGGTGATGCAGGGATCGTCAATGACCGGCAAGCAGGTGACGGTGACCTCCAATCAGATTCCGTTGCAGAACGGCTCCGGCCAGGTGGAATTCACGACGACGGCGGCGGAGCCGGTGGGAATTTCGATCACCAATGGCAACGGCCAGCTTGTGCGCAGCGCCACGATGAACGCCACCGCCGGGCAGAATAGCTGGACCTGGGACGGCACCAACAATGCCGGCAACTCGGTTGCCGACGGCGCCTACAATATCTCGGTGGTGACGGCCAACGGAAGCGGTGGAACCACCGCCGTGCCATTCACCGTGACCGGCACTGCAACGGGCATCGAGAACACGGGAACCAACGGCGTTCAGCTCGATCTGGGAGCGATGTCGGTCAATTTCGGCTCGATCGTGGCAATGGGCAGTTAGAATGGCTGCACGGCAACGCTATTGCTTGATCTTCCAGGCACCGTCAGGCGTCAGGCACCATGTCAGATTATAGACCCGTGGTTGAGCGCGCCCTTTCAGGGTGATTTCGTGGTGTAGAAGATGACACTGCATACCGCCGCTCTGAAAAATACGGCTGACCGAATTCGTGCCGTGATTGCCGCTGGTCGGATCACTCCAGCTCTGCTTCGACCCGACGTGCAGATCCGTCGCGCGGTTGAGTTGGTCGATGCTCGACAACAGCTTGTCCCGATCGGTCTGGGAGAGCCTGGGTCCAGTTCTGTTGCCCCAGAACGGATTGACCTGCGCCGCCGCCGGAAACGCCGCGAGCAACAGCACTAGTACGAGTAGCTGGGTTTTCATCGACGATCGTCCCCGGACTGATGACCCGAGTATGGCGGGCGCGGGCATCCTCTTTCAATCCCCGGCGCTGCGCCACAATTCGCCCGGCAATCGACCCGTTACCGCTGCGGCATCAAGGCGTCGTCGATCTCCTTCGCCCGCCGCGCTGCCGGGCGGGCGCTCACGCGATCCCAATACTGCACAAAGGCCGGCCGCTTCTCGATCGTGCCGAACATCAATCCGAAGCCGATATGCGAGCCGACGTAGAGGTCGGCGGCGGTGAAACCGTCGCCCGTCAGGTACGGGCCGTGTGACAGCGCGTCCTCCAGCGTCCGCAGCACCGTCTCGTAGCGGCCGTACCCGATCATCCGCTCGCGATCCTCCGGTACCACGAAGCCAAGCGCCTTGTTGCTGACCGCCGCCTCGATCGGGCCGGCCCCGAAGAACAGCCAGCGATAATAAGCGCCACGGCGGCGGTCGCCCGGCGGCGGCGCCAGTCCGGCCTGCGGGAACGTATCGGCGAGGTATGCGCAGATTGCCGCAGTCTCTGTCACCACCATGTCGCCGTGACGGAGCGTCGGCACCTTTCCCATCGGGTTGATCGCCAGATAGGCCGGTGCCTTCATCGCCGCGCCGTACTCAACCACCTCGGCACGGTATGGCTGGCCAATCTCTTCCAGCATCCAGCGCGCCGTCCTGCCGCGCGACATCGGGTGCGTATAAAGAACCAGCTCGTCAGTCATGCGTCAGGCTCCCCACGTCGCATAAAGCACGATACGCAAACCTTCACAGCGGCTTCCAGTTCCGCTCCACCTCCACGTCGATCAGCGTCGATCCATCCGCCCGCAGCGCATCGGCCACAAGGCCCCGCACATCTTCCAGTGTCGTCGCCCGATGCGCCGCGATCCCCAATCCGCGCGCCACACTGACGAAATCGACGCGCGGGTTATCGAGGTCCATTCCGACATACCGGTCGGTCTGCGCCGCCAGCGCCTGCATGGCGTTGGTGCGCTGCTTCAGTATCCGGTACGAGCTGTTGTTGAGGATAACAAACACCACCGCCAGCTTCTCGTGCGCCGCGGTCCACAGTCCCTGGATTGTATACAGCGCGCTGCCGTCGCCGATCAGCGCCACCACCGGCCGGTCCGGCAGCGCCAGTTTGATGCCCACCGCGGCCGGCAAGCCCCAGCCGATGCCGCCGCCGCGCAATCCGAAGAAGCTCTGCGCGTCGTCGCTCTGCAGCAGGCGGCGCAGCCCGGCGCCCGATGAGACAGTTTCGTCCACGACGACGGCGTCCTTCGGCAGCAGCCCGGCAATCGCGTGCAGCAGGCTCAGCGGCTGAATTGGCAGCCGATCCGCAGCCGCCTCGGCGCTGGCCCGCAGCCTGGCCAGAGCCGCGCCGCCGTCGGCGCGCGCCTTCTCCAGCCGCACCCCCGCATGCTGCCGGTCCGCCACCGACATCGCGCGCTCCAGCGCCCGCAACAGCTCGGGCAGCGTCGCGCGCGGATCGCCCAGGATGGCGACTTTTGCCGGGTAGTTCTTGCCCAGCTCCCACGGATCGGTGTCGAGGTGTATCACCGGCATCTCGTCCGGCAACGCTTCCACCTCGCCCGGCAGCGACAGGGTGAACAGGTCGGCGCCGACCGACAGCAGCAGGTCATGGTGCTGCATGATGCCGCGTATTACCGCCGGCAGGCGCGCAAAGCTGCCCCGATAGAGCGGATGGGACGAAGGAAACATCGCCCGGCTGGCCATCCCCTCGTCGTACACCGGTGCGCCCAGCGCTTCGGCGAGCCGCACCAGTTCCTCCAACGCCCCGCTCTGCGGCACCGCATCCCCGGCAATGATCACCGGGTGCCGGGCACGCGCCAGCATCTCCGCTGCACGCGTCACCGCCGCGGCATCACCGCGCACACCGTCGGCGATCCGGGTCGGCGCACCCAGTTCGATCTCGCCGCTGGCGGTCATCACATCGGAGGGCAGCGACAGGAACACCGGGCCGGTCGGTGGGGCCAGCGCGGTCTTCACCGCGCGATGCACCGCGCGCGGCAAATCCGCCAGCCGGCGAACCTCATACGCCCATTTCACGAATGGCCGCGCGATGGTCGGCAGATCGGCCCACAGCAGCGGTTCGGTGATGTTGAATGTCTGCTCGTGCTGGCCGGCGGTGACCAGGATCGGCGCGCCGGCTTTCTGCGCGTCGTACAGCATGCCAAGCGCGTTCCCCAGGCCAGGCGCGACGTGCAGGTTCACCACGCCCAGCGAGCCGGAGGCCTGGGCATAGCCATCCGTCATCGCCATCGCCGGCGCTTCCTGCAAGGCCAGGACGTAGCGAAGCTCGGTTTCCGCCGCCAACGCGTCCATCAGCGGCAGCTCGGTGGTCCCCGGATTGCCGAACATCACCCGCACGCCCTCCTGCTTCAGCAGTTCCAGCAGCGCAGTTTTTCCAAACATGTGGGGCATTGGGCGCGGCATCCCTCGTGTTAAGGGACAGGACTATTCGGCGCGCCTGTGCGCGTTGCAACCCGGCGGTCATGCATCCGCCGTGTGCATCCGATGTTCGGGTGACCGGCTGCCCGGAAATGCCTTCAACCTTGCCGGCCAACCGGGCAAACAGGGAGATTCCCATGACCACATCCTGGCGACTGACCCGGCGCACCGCGCTGACCTTCGGCGCGGCGGCCTCCGTACTGCCGCTTGTACATATCCGCAGCGGACATGCCGCCGGTAAGCTGAAAATCGGCTTCTGGGATCATTGGGTGCCGGGCGGCGACGCAATCATGAAAAAGCAGGTCGATGCCTGGGCGCAAAAGAACAATGTCGCCGTCGAGCTGGACTTCATCACCAGCACCGGAAACAAGCTGCAACTGATCGCCGCCGCCGAGGCGCAGGCGGGTACCGGTCACGACCTGGTCCAGTTCTTCACCTGGGACGTGCGCAATTACCGGGCGAAGCTGGAGCCGATGGACGACGTGGTAGAGTCACTGGTCGCCAAGGCCGGGCCATTCAACAAGGTGGCCGAGTACCTGGCGAACATCAAAGGGCAATGGCGCGCCGTGCCGACCAGTTGGGGCACCCAGACCAAGCCGTCCTGTGCGCGTATCTCGCTGCTGAAGAAATATGCCAATCTGGATGTGCAGCAGATCTATCCGGCGCACCAGGTGCAGCCGCCCGAGGCCGCAGACTGGAGCTATGAAACCTTCCTGAAGGCTGCCGAGGCGTGCCACAAGGCCGGCTATCCGTTCGGCCTCGGGCTCGGCCAGACCACCGACAGCGTGGACTGGACCGGCGCGCTGTTCGCTGCCTATGGCGCCGAACTGGTGGACAAGAACGGCAAGCCGGTGGTCCGGTCGGATGCCGTCCGCCAAGTGCTCGAGTTCGCCCAGAAACTGGTTCCGTACCTTCCGTCGGACGCGGTCAGCTATGACGACGCTTCCAACAACCGTGCGCTGATCTCCGGCAAGAGCGCGCTGATCTTCAACCCGCCTTCAGCATGGGCGGTGGCCAAGCGCGACGCGCCGCAGGTGGCCGCCGATTGCTGGACCTTCCCCAACCCGGCTGGGCCAAAGGGACGCCAGATCCCGTTCCTTGGCTTCTTCTGGGGTGTCTGGAATTTCAGCCGCAACAAGAGCGCCGCGAAGGACCTGATCACCTACCTGATGCAGCGCAGTCAGGTGGAGGAGCGGGAACCGGTGGTCGTCGGCTACGACATCCCGCCACAGGCCAGCATGCAGGAGTTCAAGATCTGGTCCGAGGTCGGACCGCCCAAGGGAACCGTGTATAATTACCCGATCCGCCCCTGGCACCAGGCGGAGCCAAGCATCGCCGCCTTCCCCGCGCCCCCCGATATCGCCGTGCAGCTCTACAATAGCGCCACCATGCCGACGATGCTGGCGAAGCTTAAAGGCGGCACTTCGGTGAACGACGTGATCACCTGGGCGGACAACCAGGTGCAGGGTTTCATGGAGCCGTAGCACCGGGCAGGACCCGGCTTTCCTCCCGCCTCAACTCGGCGCAGCATGCAGTAACGAAATAGCCATCCCAGGGAGGAAATGAAATTGACCCGCATCACCCGCCGTGCCGCACTCGGTACGCTGGCATCCTTGCCGCTCGCTCGCCCCGCCCTGGTCCGTGCGCAAACCTCGTCGAAGCCGGTCCGAATCGGGCTGCTGAGCGACATGGGCGGTCCATACCGTGACGTCGGGGGCCCGGGCGCGAAGGTGGCGGTGGAGCTGGCAATACAGGATTTTGGCGGTTCCGTGCTCGGCCGCCCGATCGAAATCCTGCAATCCGACTGCCAGAACAAGCCGGACATTGCCGGATCCATCGCGCGCCAATGGGCCGATTCCGGGGTCGATGTGCTGGCCGACGGTGCCGCCACCTCGTCCGGGCTGGCAATCCAGCAGGTCTCCCGCGAGAAGAAACTGATCTATCTGATCACCGGACCGGCGGCGACTGACTTCACCGGCAAGCAATGCTCGCCCTATGGTTTTCATTTCTGCTACGACACGTACGCCCTCGGCAAGGGCACCGGCGGGCTGCTGACCCGGGCGGGCGGCGATAGCTGGTTCTTTATCACCGCCGATTACCAGTTCGGCTATTCGCTACAGGCGAATACAGAGTTTTTCATCAAGCAGGCGGGTGGCAAAGTGCTCGGCGGCGTGCGGGCACCGCTCGGAACGAGTGATTTCTCCAGCTATCTGATCCAGGCCAAGTCGTCGGGCGCCAAGGTGATCGGGTTCGCCAATGCCGGCACGGATCTGCAAAATTGCGTGAAGCAGTCAGCGGAGTTTGGCATCGCCAAAGGCGGTCAGCGGCTTGCCACGCTGCTGATGTTCATCACCGACGTCAATTCGCTCGGCCAGTCCACGTGCGAGGGACTGGTGTTGACGGATTCGTTCTACTGGGACCTGACCGACAAGACCCGCGCCTGGACGAAGCGCTACGTGGACCGGATGGGCACGCCGCCCTGCATGCTGCATGCCGGGAACTATGCCGCCGCGTTGCACTGGTTGAAGTCGGTGCAGGCCGCCAACACGCTGGACGCGGATACGGTCGCGGCAAAGATGCATGCCACGCCGGTCAACGATTTCTACCACACCGACGTGAATATCGAGCCGAACGGACGCGTGGAGGACCCAATGTTCGTGTGGCAGGTAAAGCCGGCATCTCAAGCGCGCTATAAGTGGGACTTCTACCAGCCGGTGGCGAGCATGTCGGGGCCGGACGCAACCCAGCCGCCCGCCGAGAGCGGCTGCCCGCTGGTGCATAGCTGAGCCAAGGTTGACGGCGGCCCGAAGCCGGGCCAAGGGACGTCGGACACAAGGGACAGAGAGTGATGCGCGTTTATTACGACCGGGATGCCGACGTGAACCTGATCAAGGGCAAGCGGGTCGCCATCATCGGCTATGGCAGCCAGGGCCACGCCCACGCCAATAATCTGAAGGATAGCGGTGTGACGGAGTTGGCGATCGGCCTGCGGCCGAACTCGGTCGGCGTGAAGAAGGCCCAAGCCGCCGGGTTGCGCGTCATGGACCCCGCCGAATGCGCCAAATGGGCCGACCTGGTGATGGTGCTGACGCCCGACGAAGGACAGGGCGACCTCTATCGCGACAAGCTCAGCCCCAACATGAAGCCGGGCGCGGCACTGGCCTTCGCGCACGGGCTGAACATCCATTTCAACCTCATCGAGCCACGGGCCGACATCGACGTGTTCATGATCGCGCCCAAGGGACCCGGCCACACCGTGCGCAGCGAGTACGAGCGTGGCGCCGGCGTGCCCTGCCTGGTGGCGGTCGCGCAGAACCCGTCCGGCAATGCGCAGGAGATTGCGCTCTCCTATGCTTCGGCGATCGGCGGCGGTCGCGCGGGAATCATTGAAACCACCTTCAAGGAAGAGTGCGAGACCGACCTGTTCGGCGAACAGACGGTGCTCTGCGGCGGTCTCGTTGAGCTGATGAAGGCCGGCTACGAAACCCTGGTCGAGGCCGGCTACGCGCCGGAGATGGCGTATTTCGAATGCGTGCACGAAGTGAAGCTGATCGTTGATCTGATCTACGAAGGCGGCATCGCCAACATGAACTACTCGGTCAGCAACACCGCCGAGTACGGCGAGTACGTGTCCGGCCCGCGGATCGTGAACGACGCGACCACGGCAGGAAATGAAGCGCGTGCTGACCGACATCCAGTCCGGCAAGTTCGCCCGCGACTGGATGCTGGAGAACAAGGTCAACCAGACGAGCTTCAAGGCGATGCGCGCGCGCATGAGCGAACACCCGATCGAGCAGATCGGCGCCAAGCTGCGCGCCATGATGCCGTGGATCTCCAAGAATGCATTGGTGGACAAATCGCGGAACTGAGCGGGCAGGGGGCTTTACCCAGCTCTGATCCCGAACAACAGGGCGCAGATTCCAGCAGGCGAGGCGGCAGTCTTGTCGCGGCGATCTTGGCGGTCGCGGTGTTCGGCCTCAGCATCGGCGAGGCGGTACCGCTGCTGTCCCTGCTGCTGGAAAAGCGCGGCACCAACGCCGCGATCACCGGGCTCAATGCCGGGGCAGCGTTCATCGGGGTGATCGTCGGACCGTTGCTGACACCGCAGCTTGTGCGCCGGTTCGGCATCCGCACCGTCTTGCTGGCATGCTTCGCCGGCGACGTCGTAGTGTTTTCGGCGATGAAGCTGTTCGACGACATCATGGTGTGGTTCGTCCTGCGCGCCGGGCTCGGATTGATTGGATCGACGCTGTTCGCCACCAGCGAGGCGTGGATCAACCTGTTGGCGGCGGACGCGACACGGGGACGCGTTATCGGCATTTACGCTGCAGCCCTGTCGGCGGGATTTGCGCTGGGACCCCTGATCCTGGCGTTCACCGGCCTTACCGGCTGGGCACCCTTCGTCGCCAATGCAATTATCGTCGCGATTGCCGCAATCCCCCTGCTGCCGATCGCCAACATGACCCCGGAACGCGGCCCGGAGCGGTCCGCCACTCCCTTGCGGATGTTCGGAAAGGCCCCGCTGATCCTGGCCTCAGTGGCCCTGTTCGGGCTGTATGAAACCGCCCTGATGGCGCTGCTGCCGATCTGGGCGGAGCGGGCCGGCATCGGCACCACGGCCGCTGCCGCGACGATATCCGTAGTATATGCCGGAGCGATCGCCCTGCAGGTTCCCATCGGCTGGCTGTCCGACCGGGTGCAGCGGGTGACTGTCCTGCGCCTGTGCGGGGCGGTGGGGCTGGCAGGCGCGGTGACGATCGCCCTGATCGGTGCTTCGCCGCTGCCGTTGCTGCTCACGATCCTGTTCCTGTGGGGCGGGATCGTTTCCGGGATCTATCCGGTTGCGCTGGGCATGGCGGGCGATCGTTTTTCAGGCAGCGACATGGTGGCGGCCAACGCGGCGATCATCATGGCCTACGGGTTGGGCGCACTGGTCGGGCCGGCGCTGGGCGGCGCGGGCATGGACTTGTCGAACGCGCTGGGGCTGCCCGGTTTGTTCGTGATCCTATTCGCGGTATTCACCGGGACGACCTTGGCGTTCAGGTGGGCGTGAGCGTTGGCCGGTCACATAGGCCGCCCGCGTCGTCGATCGGCTTCAACTGCGAATCAAAAGCAACCAGCAGCAGCCTGAATGCGGGATTGAGAGTCACTCCGGCGCCGAGGAAATGAAAGAGACCTCTGCTTTTGCAATAATCGTTGAAAAATTGCGAGCGCCGGAATGTTTCTGGGTTCACCAATTCGGCCCCGGTGTAGATGCCTGAAGCTCCGATCGCTCGCCATTGGTTGGCCCAGAAATCCGAGTTGTGAAAATGGGCGGCGTAGGCCTGCTGGGCAGCAGCGTCGAGATTCGCCGTGGTCGCCAAAAGTGGGATGCTATCCGCGGTGCCCACCACGCATCTGGATCGCAGCGCTGTCCGAATCGAAAAAACGCGCCACCACCTGGGCGGCGACGTCGGGCCATGCCCTTTCCTCCGCTCCCGCAGCATAGACGCTCTCGATCAGCGTGGAGAAGCGTTTCACGTCCATGTGATAATATTGTTTCACATGTTTTGGGGATGCAAGAGCTGGTCTGTTACGCAATGATCGACGCAACGGCCTAACAACGGGCCGAAGAGATCGGAGAGGATGTAAGTGAAGTGGGATGCTCATGGTCAGCAACGTCGGTCGCGAACCAATGCCCTTGCGGTCGGACAGGCAGCAGGCTCGGCCGAGGACATCCGCAGGATTTTGCGGGCGGTCCTTTCCTGGAGGCGTCGCCCTTGTTGCGTTTCGTATCGCCTCACGGCGTAGAGCATGACGGCAATCAGTGTGGGAGGCCGTCGGGACCTTAGCGGATATTCTCATCCGGAAAGGTCGCCGGGAAACAGGAGGATCAACATGAAATACCAATGCGTGACCGCTGCCGCTACAGGTCTTGCTGCATGCGCATTGATTTCCGGCCAAGCAAGTGCGGGTGTCACCGCAACGCCCGGCACGTTAACCCCTGCAATATATGACGGTGGGGACGACATCAATGGATTCGATCTCACATCTCCCGGCAATTACAGCTACAAGCCCTAGCGGACGTTCGCGAACGTGATGTCCTCAACACGGAGTGCCGACCACATGTTCGGCGCATCACGGGAGGGGAACCGACGGTTGTTCCGTGTACTACGTCGTGCGGACGGATAGTTTGAAGCACGCGTAGCGGGGCTACCCTCGGGTACCGCAGGCGTGTTGACCGCCCCAGGGGGGCGCCTATATCAATCTGGATCTGAGGATGCGGCTGAAGCCAGTTGTTCTCGTGGGCGCGTCCCCTGACGGATCCTCGCGTATGCCGCAGAAGGTTACGAGTGAGCTCGGAGGCAGCGGATGGCTGATCTCTACGAAGACGACATTCTGCTTTGGTCGGAGCAGCAGGCGGATCTGCTGCGCCGCCGCGCCGCCGGCGAGCTGGTGAACGAGGCCGAACTCGACTGGCCCAATATCGCGGAGGAAATCGAGAGCGTGGGCCGCAGCGAATTGCGTTCCGTTGAGTTGCACGTTGTCCAAGCCCTGTTGCATGACCTTAAGGCCGGGGCCTGGCCGCTGTCGCGGGATGTACCGCACTGGCGGGCTGAAGCGCGCGGGCACCGGGCCGAGGCGCGCCGCGCGTTCGCCCCCTCGATGCATCGGAAGATCGACATTGCGGAGCTTTACCGCGACGCTTTGCGTCGGATGCCGGATGCGATGGATGGCCAGACACCCGCGCCGGTGCCGCAGATCTGTCCGGTTACGCTCGAGGAGCTGCTGGCCGAGCCAGATGCGGCTGGCTGAGCAGCAGCCGCAGGCCGCCCAGCTCCCCTACACCACCACCGCGGAGCGCTCAGCCGCGGCGCGCGTCCAGGCCGCATCTGCATCCTCATCAAACAGCTCGGTCAGCTTTTTCATCATCGTGCCGCCCAGCTCCTCCGCGTCCACGATTGTGACCGCCCGCCGATAATAGCGCGTCACGTCATGACCGATGCCGATCGCGATCAGCTCCACCTGCTCGCGGCTCTCGATATCGCGGATCACCTCGCGCAGATGCTTTTCCAGATAGTTTCCCGGATTCACCGACAACGTGGAATCATCCACCGGCGCGCCATCGCTGATCACCATCAGAATTCGCCGATGCTCCGTGCGCCCCAGCAGTCGGCGATATGCGAACAGCAGCGCCTCGCCGTCGATATTCTCCTTGAGCAGCCCCTCGCGCAGCATCAGGCCGAGATTCTTGCGCGCCCGCCGCCAGGGCGCATCGGCCGATTTGTAGATGATGTGCCGCAGGTCGTTCAGCCGACCGGGATTGCGCGGCTTGCCGTCCTGCACCCATTTCTCCCGGCTCTGCCCGCCTTTCCAGGCGCGCGTGGTAAAGCCCAGTATCTCGGTCTTCACCGCGCAGCGTTCCAGCGTGCGCGCCAGTATGTCGCCGCACATCGCCGCCACGGTGATCGGCCGGCCGCGCATCGACCCGGAATTGTCGATCAGCAGCGTCACCACCGTGTCGCGGAACTCCATCTCCTGTTCCTGCTTGTACGACAGCGCCTGCATCGGGTTCACCACCACGCGCGACAGCCGGCCGGCGTCCAGCAGCCCCTCGTCCAGATCGAACTCCCAGGCGCGCTGCTGCTGCGCCATCAACCGCCGCTGCAACCGGTTCGCCAGCTTCGAGATCACCCCTTGCAGATGCTGCAACTGCTGGTCCAGTTGCTGCCGCAACCGTGTCAGCTCGTCTGGATCGCACAGATCTTCCGCTGACATCTCCTCGTCGTATAGCCGCGTATAGGCGCGATACACCGCCGCATCGTCCGGATTGGGGCGTTCGCGCCGAGGCTGCGGGCCGCCGGGACGGTCATCGCCCTCAGCGACCGCCGCCTCTTCCTCGGACTCGTCACCCGTGTCGTCGGCTGCCTCCCCTTCCATCTCCTCGGGCTGCGCGCCGAGCATGCTCTCGGTATCGGATTCGGTCTGACCTTCGCCTTCAGGCGAATTGTCCTGCCCGGACTGCTCGCCGCCCTGCTCACCCTCGTCGGTCTGATCCTCGGGCTCCGCGTCGGCCTCGGCCTCCGCCAGCTCCATAACCGCGAGCAGCTTGCGCGCCGCGCGGGCAAACGCGCGCTGGTCATTCTGGGTGCGGCCGAGATCGGCGATCGCGGCGCTGGCATCGGCGCCGAGCGTGTCCCGCCACAGATCCAGCACCCGCCGCGCCGCATCCGGCGGGGCGTCGCCCGACATCTGCTCGCGGGCGAGCAAGGACAGCGCGGCGGTGACTGGAAGCTGGTCCTTCCGCGTCATCCGGTCATAGCCTTCGGCCTCGCATTCCTCGGCCAGCTTGGCGCGCAGATTCGCCGCCACGCCGGCCATGTGATGCGAGCCCACCGTCTCCACCCGCGCCTGCTCCAGTGCATCGTATACGTCGCGCGCCTCGCGCCGCGACGGCATGCGCGCATTGTGCACGGCATCGTCGTGATGCCGCAGACGCAGCGCGATGGCGTCGGAGGCGCCGCGCAGCTTCGCCATCTCGGCCGGCGGCAGCGCGCGGGTCGGTAGCGGCAGGCGCGCCCGCTTGCCCGCCAGGCCGGAGGGGCCAGGCTGGAAGTTCACCTGCACCTCGGCGTTCTCCGCGATCGCCCGCAAAACGCCGGCGGTGGCGCGCTTGAACTCCTCGGCCCGGGTGTTGTCCTTGCTGGTGCCGCTCATGTCTCAATCCGTCGTGTTCATGCGCTGCTGGAGACCCGGTCGCCGAGCCAGTCCGGCAGCTTCAGTTTGAAGATACGGAACGGCAATTGCTGCTTGGAGGTGCCGTTCGGTCCCTGGAAGAATGCCATGCGCGCCAACTGCGGCACCGGGATGTAAAGATACCGCTCGTAATCAATGAACAGCGCGTCCGGGCCCCACAGCCGATCATCCTCGATCAGCGTGCGCGTCCAGCCATCCGGGGTCAGCACGGTGATGCGCGGCCGTCCCATCTCGGCGAGCAGAATATTGCCGCGACTATCCATGATGGTGCCGACCAGTGGCGGAGTGTCGAATACGTACTCGACCCGGGTTGATAGCTGATCCTCCGACAACGAGGTGTCGGTCAGGTCCTTGGCCCGCACCCGCCACAGCGGCCCGGCCAGCGGCTGGAAATAGAGCCAGTCGCCCTGCGGGCTGATCTCGATCGGATCGGAGTTCACGGTCAGTGGCTTGCCGTCGGGCATACGGACGATCACGCCATCTTCGCCCACAGGCGGCCGATGCGGGTCCGCCATTGTGAAACGGGTCTGCGACAGCCGCCGCAGGGCGTTCCCGCTGACCAGATCGACCACGACGATGCCGCCCAGCCCCGAATCGGTGAAATATGCCGTCTGGCCATGGATGCGGATATCGTTCAGGCCGGCGCCGGGCGGCAGGATATCCGGCCCGAACCGCAGCACGCGAGCGACCTTGTTGGTCCGCGTGTCGATCTGCACCACCTTCTGCGCGCCTGGGATGGTGCTGCCGAAGAAGGGCGAGCCCTGGTCAACCACCCAGAGCGTGTCATCGTCGAAGATGTGGACTGTGTTCACGCTGACGAACGCATTCTCCACTGCGCGGCCAGGCGCCCATGCGCTCCATTCGCCGCCCGGATACGGCGCCAGGGAGCCGTCCGGCATCACTTCCGCGACGGAAGGTGTGTCGTTGAACCCGGGCCAGCGCGGCATGCCGACGAAGATGCGACCGCCCTTGGTCAGGGCGACGGCGTTCCAGATGAACTGCGGCGACCGCACCACCTCGATCAGTTCCGGTTGAGCGGAAGCGGCGGCACGCGAGACACGCGGCAGCCCGGCAATTCCGATGCTCCCGCCGATCACCAGTTCCCGTCGTCCGAGCATGCCCCCTCCCGTTTACCCGCGCCTCCCCATTCTCAGGAGAGAACCTGTCCCGGCTTGATCGGCAGGTGACTTCGCGTCGGCTGGAAACGGCCTTCACCCGGATTGCCCGGCGATCCGACCTCGCATCGATAACAGACGCGACGAACTTCGTTTGCCCCGTATCCCTAGCCGGTCATCCGCCGCCCCGCGTGGGCTATTAAGCGACCTTGCGGGCCAGCACACCCGTCGGAATCTCCTCGTTGAAGCAGCGCTGGTAGTACTCCGCGACCGTCGCACGCTCCGCCTCGTCGCACTTGTTCAGGAACGTCATGCGGAAGGCAAAGCCCACATCACCAAAGATGCGCGCATTTTCCGCCCAGGTGATCACCGTGCGCGGCGACATCACCGTGGAGATATCGCCGTTGATGAACCCGGCGCGTGTCAGGTCGGCCAGCGCGACCATGCTCTCAACCCGCTTCTTCATCGCCTTGTCGTTGTCCTCGACGTCCATCTTGGCGAGCACGATCGACGTCTCCAGTGCGTGCGGCAGGTAATTCAGCGTGGCGACGATGTTCCAGCGGTCCATCTGCCCCTGATTGATCTGCTGGGTGCCGTGATACAGCCCGGTGGTGTCGCCGAGCCCCACGGTGTTGGCAGTAGAAAACAGGCGGAAGGAGGGGTGCGGCCGGATCACCCGGTTCTGGTCCAGCAGGGTCAGCTTGCCTTCTACCTCCAGCACGCGCTGGATCACGAACATCACGTCCGGCCGTCCGGCGTCGTATTCGTCGAATACCAGGGCGCAGGCGTGCTGCAAACACCACGGCAGGATGCCTTCGCGGAACTCGGTCACCTGCTTGCCGTCGCGAAGCACGATGGCGTCTTTGCCGATCAGATCGATGCGGCTGATATGGCTGTCGAGATTGACGCGGATGCAGGGCCAGTTCAGTCGCGCGGCCACCTGCTCGATATGCGTCGATTTGCCGGTACCGTGATAGCCCTGGATCATCGTTCGCCGGTTGAAGGCGAAACCGGCAAGGATCGCCAGCGTGGTCTCACGGTCGAACCTGTAGGCAAGGTCCACGTCCGGTACATGTTCGGTCCGCACCGAGAAGGCCGGCGCCACCATGTCGGTCTCGATGTCGAAAGCCTCGCGAGCGACCACCTGCGTGTCCGGAAGGTCGATCGCGGAGGTCGGGCGGATTTCGGCGAGAGAAGTGACCTTGTTCATCAACCGGCGTGTCCTGTGCGTTCACGGAAAATTCTAGTCGCGGCGGAACCTGTGTAAAGGTGGGCGGGCCGTCAGCGTGCTGCCGCGACGCGCTCACCCGCTGTAAGTCGGGACCGCAATGTGGCGTAGGCGAGGTTGATTGTCTTCAACCGTTCCTCCGCCGTGCGATCCCCGCCATTCGCATCGGGATGGTGGCGCTTCGCCAGCTCCTTATAGCGCGCCTTCAGCGCCGGCATGGTCAGGGGCCAGGATAGCCCAAGTGTTTGCAGCGGCTCCCGCAGCTCAGGCGGGGTTGCGCCGGCGGGCCGCTCCGTCCGGTGCCGGAACTGCCCGGCCGCAAGGATGTCCAGCGGATCACGTAACGGCTCGTCCTGCCAGTTCGCAGCGCCAAGCCGACCAAGGGGCCAACTTGGACGTTGCCAGGCCGTGTCCCGGCGAAGCTCGGTTTCGATCTCCCCCGGCGTCATGCCCTTGTAGTAGTCCCAGGCGGCGTTATAGGCCCGTACATGCTCCAGGCAAAACCACCAGTACCTCTTTCAGGTTTCGCCGGGATTTCGGGGCACGGTACTCGCCGGCGGCCGGGCAGCCCGGCAGGTCGCAGCACCGGCCCGGCGCCGCCGGGTCGGGAGCGTAGGCCCGGGGTCGCGAGGCGCGGCGGGTCATGGTAGGTGTTATGTGCGTCGCGGAGACTGCTTGGCAATGCCGGCAACGATCATCGCGCCGACCGACCGGTATGTGAAACCAGCAACACCGCTATTCTGCAAGCCGTGCCAGGATTCTTGTGGGAGCTCGGCGGGAGCCCTGCCGCGACAAGGCTCCCGCGATTTGCTCAGCGCTGCCAGAACGATTTGTTCGCCTCGTTCTCCGCCTCGGCGAAGCTCAGCCCGATATCTTTGAGCTGGTAGCTGTCAAGCCGCGACAGCACGGCCCGTGACCGATGGCGGCGGTACGCATCCCGTGCCCACGTCCAGGCCACCGCCAGGCGCGGCAGACGCTGGCGCGGTGCGGCGACGGTGCCCGTTCGTCCGGGGCGCGGCGTCGGTACCGGCGAATCCGTCAGGAATGAATGAGTTAGCGATCGGGTTGCCATGGGGCACCTCCTGTAACGTTCCGAATGGTGCAAAGCTGATTTGGTGCGCTCACCTACATCAGTAAAACGAATTGCGCTTATGAAGTAGATCACCAATATTGATGCTTATGAATCTGCCTCAGTCGCTCGACACCGACCTCCTGCGTGCCTTCGTGTTGATCGCGGAGGTGCGCAGCTTCACGCGCGCGGCGTCCCTGGTCGGGCGCACGCAATCGGCGGTGTCGATGCAGATAAAACGGTTGGAAGACGCGCTTGGCCAGCCCGTCCTCACCCGCGGCAAGGGCGGCTCGGTGGAGCTGACGCCGCACGGGCAATATCTGCTGTCGCGCGCCCGGGACATCCTTGCCCTCAACGACGAGGTCATGACCACTTTCCGTGCCCCGCAGATCGCCGGTACGGTCCGGCTCGGCACGCCCGACGATTACGCGTTCGGCTATCTTCCGCCAATCCTGAAGCGCTTCGCCGAAAGCCATCCGGCCGTGCAGGTCGATGTGTTGTGCGAACCATCCGCCGAGCTGGTCCAGCACATCCGCCGTGACGAGCTGGATCTCACCCTTCTGTCCAGCGACGCCGTGCTCTCCACCATGTCCGTCACGCCGCTCTGGCGTGGACGGCTCGTATGGGTGACCTCCACGCGCTACTCGCCGCATCGGCTGGATCCGTTGCCGCTGGCGCTCGCCAGCGCGGATCCGCTCGCCGATCGCCGCGGCTGCGACTGGGGATGCGCCGCCGTGCAGTCATTGGAGCGCGCCGGCCGCCGCTATCGCGTCGCGTACACCTCGGGTTCACAGGTGGGCACGCACCTGCCGGTGCTGGCGGGGCTGGCGGTGACCATCTCCGCCCAGGCCTGGCTGCCGGAGGGGCTGCGGCCCGTTCGCGCGGACGAGGGACTGCCGATGCTGCCGGAATATGGGATCGTGCTGACGAAGGCGCGCCATGCCCGTCAGCCGGTCACGGACGCTCTGGCAACCCATATCCAGGAAAGCAGCCGCGTGGACCCGCGCCAGGACCGCGCCGCCTAGCGTGGGGTTACGCGGATCGCTGGGGCAGGGATGATGGGCCATTCCCTGAGCGCACGGTCAGCGGCCTTGCACCTGAAGGAGGAGCATCTCATGCCCGGCGCCCAAGCCCTCATGGAGAAGATTCAGGCGCTGCCGCCCGAGCGGCTGAGCGAGGTGGAGGACTTCGTGGATTTCCTCGCCGCCAAGACCAGGCGCCTGGCCGCGCTCGACCGGCTTCTCGCCATCGCCCCGGCGCTCGAAGCTGCCGGCGTCCCGCCAATGACGGAGGACGAGATTCAGGCCGAGGTCGATGCCGTGCGAGTCGCGCGGCGACCGCGGAACAGCAATGCGGATCGTTCTTGATACGAATGTCGTGCTATCGGCGCTGCTCTGGCGTGGCACGCCGTACCGCCTGTTCGAGGCCGCCCGGCAGTGGAAGCAGATCGAGCTTTTCACCAGCACCGCCCGCCTGCAAGAACTGGCTGAAGTTCTCGTTCGGCCCACGCCGGCGAAGCGCCTCGCCTCCATGAGCCGCACCGCTCGGCAGATGCTCGCCGATTACGTAGATGCCGTCGAACTGGTGAGGCCGCTCGCGGCGCCGTCCGTCATCGCCGCCGATCCCGATGACGATCACGTCATCGCAGCGGCCGTTGCCGCCGAGGCCGATCTCGTCGTCTACGGCGACCGCCATCTCCTGGCACTCGGCACCCACAAGGGCCTCCGCATCGTCACCCCGACCGAAGCCCTGACCTGGATCGGCGGATAGTGGGCCACGACTGCAACGACTTACCCCCCAGAAGCGGCTCTACCGCGCCTCACGGCGCCGGAACACCAGCTCCCGCGCCCGACTGCCGGTTGCGTGCAACCCGGTGACCAGGTCTTTCGCGTCGCGCAGGACCCGCACGTCGAGCCACGCGTCGTAAAGCAAGGTCGCCATGACGATACGGATCACGTCGCCCTCGATCGGCTCGACCGACCATGTCGCGCCGAGCCGCATTGGGCCAGCGACGGTCAGCACGGAGCCGTCGATCGTCCACGTCGCCGCGATCTCGTCGTTGACGTAACGGCCGGACAACCCCGGCGGCAGCATCGCGTCACCGCCAATCCGATGATAAGTGGCCACGGCGCCGGCATCGTGCTCCACCTCCATCGTTTCGGGGTCGGACTGCAGGCGGAAGGTAAATTGCGTGCTGCTGGTGGGCGCTCCCAGGCGGCCGTCCTCGGTCGGCTGGGCGATGAACGCGACGCCATAGATGGCCACCGTGATGTCACCCACGTCGCTCCGCGCGATATCCGCCGTGGCTCCGAGCTCTCGGTCGAGCCAGCGACCGACAAAATTCCCCGGATCTGTGCCTTCTCGCATGCTTGGTGCCGGATGCGCTCCGGCCATGTCCTCGATCACCGCATCCAGCGCCCGCGCGGTGACGGAGTGGGGATCGGCGCTCCCATCATTGGTTATGCAGATCAGCGCCAGCCGGTGATCGGGGATCCGCATAAAGGCGGTCTTGTAGCCGGGCCATAACCCGCCGTGCTCCACGACACCCAGGCCGCGATACTGCCGCATGCTCAGGCCGCGCGCGTACGCATTTGGCCGGCCGGTGGTGAAGGGGAGTTGTGCCGTCAGCGCCTGCGCCATGGCCGCACCGCGCGGGGAGCCGAGATGCGCATGCCACAAGGCCAGATCCTGCACGCATGAAACCAGCCCGCCCTCTCCGTGCAGCGCGAACCCGTGCTGCGCACGTCGCCACCCGCCAGCTTTATGAGCGAGATAGCCGGTGGCCAGGCCGGGAACCGGTTCCGCCGGGCTCTCCACATGGCGGGTAGCGCTCATTCCCACCGGCCCGAAAATGCGCTGATCCAGGAACTCCCGCAGCGATTTGCCGGCGGCCTTCTCCACGACGCGGCCGAGCAGCAGGAAATTGGAGTTGCTGTACAGGTATCGGCTGCCGGGCGGAAAATTCAGGCCGCGCTGGCGGCAGATACCCGCCGTCAGGTCCTCATGCAGAATCGGCTGGGCCAGATCGACGCCGCCCAGCCGCATGATCTCCAGCATGTCGCGGATACCGGACGCGTTGTGCATCAGATGGTCCAGCGTGATGCGGCAGCCGAGATCGGGCAGCTCGGGCAGCCAGCGGCGGACATCGTCGTCCACATGCAGCCGGCCTTCTTCGGCGAGCAGCAGGATCGCGGCGCAAGTGAACTGCTTGGAGACCGAGGCGATACGGAAACACGTGCCAGCGCCGATCGGAACACCCAGCTCGATGCTGGCAAGTCCCGCGCTCTCCTGGACCACCAGCTCATCGTCCAGCACCAGGCCGAGCGTCATGCCGGGCGCACCCGGCCGCTCGAACGGAGCCAGCAGGTGACTGACGATCCGTTGCAGGCGCAGGCGATCGAGACTGGTCATGCTACAGGTCCGGGACGACGAGGCGCGGAGTGTGCGCAAGCCATCCCGCCGACTCAAGCCGGCTGCAATGCAGGCCGCGCCTCTGGACATGTCAGTCAGCGATCGTGTCAGCTACGCACGAGAAAGCCGCACGGAGGACGCCTGCCATGTCAGTCATTCAGATCGGGCTGGTGGACACCACCGGCCAACTGGACGAGGATCTCGTGCGGGCGGCGGCGGCGGCCCTGAACATGCAGGTCCTCCGCGACGTGCCGCAGTTCTGGCCGGTGCAGGGGACTGTGATCTACCTGCCGGACATGCGGAAAATACCATCCGGCGTATGGCCGGTGCAGTTGGTGAGTCACCTGCCCCCCAACAAGGGCGGCTTTCACCGGACGACGCACCACGAACCCTACGCCAAGGTGCTGGCGACGACGCAGAGCGACGGATGGACGGTGGCCGCCAGCCATGAAGTGGTGGAAATGCTCGTCGATCCGTACGGCAGCCGGTTGCAGAACTCGACCGCCATCGAGGTGATCAAGGAGGAGGTCAGGGATCGCCCCGGCCAGTTCGCCTACCTCGTGGAAGCCTGCGACCCGTGTGAAGCCGACACCTTCGCCTATGACATTCAGGGCATCGCGGTCTCGGATTTCGTTACGTCAAATTACTATGACCCGGTCGCCACACCGGGCGTCCGTTACAGCTTCACCGGAGCAATCACGGAGCCCCGCCAGGTCCTGCCCGGCGGCTACGTCTCGTGGATCGACGAGGAAAAGGAGGAGTGTCAGCAACTGCGCTACCTCGACGCCTCGCCGCAGATCTTCAGCCTCGGCTCGCCCAAGGACAACCTCAGCTTGCGTGAGTGGATAGACGCCCAGATGTCAGGATCGAAGCTGCAAACCCCTCGGCACATCTCCGGCGCGCCCCGCAATCACACCCTGCTGCAGCGCTGCAGGGCACACCGGAACGAGCTGCACCGCATCGCGACGGCACGCGCAAAACTCTTCAAATAGCCGGCTCGGTGCATTCGCACCTGGTGCCGCGGCCGACCCGCGCGGCGCCACCGCTCACGAACCGCTCACGGCATCCTGCTTGCGCCGGCACGGGCACCGGCCTATGTGGAGCCGCCAAGGTTCGGAAAGGCCTCGCCCGGCCATGGCATTCGACATCCCCAGCGATCTCTCGCGCATTGCCCGTATCGAGGAGGCGCTGGCCTTCGACGACGTGTTGCTGGTGCCCGCCTACTCGCAAGTCTTGCCGACCAGCACGGAAACCCGCACCCGCCTGACCCGCGACATCTGGCTGAATGTGCCCATAATCTCCGCGGCGATGGACACCGTCACCGAAAGCGACATGGCGATCGCCATGGCACAGCTCGGCGGGATCGGCGTGATCCACAAGAACCTGGACGCCGAGGCACAGGCCGCGCAGGTGCGGCAGGTGAAGAAGTTCGAATCGGGCATGGTGATCAACCCGGTCACCATCCATCCCGACCAGACACTCGCCGATGCCCGCGCTTTGATGGCAACGCATAAGATCAGCGGCATTCCCGTGGTGGAACGCGAGACCGGCCGGCTGGTCGGCATCCTGACCCACCGGGACGTGCGCTTCGCGACTGACCCCGGCCTGCGCGTATATGAGCTGATGACGCGGGAGAACCTGGTCACCGTACGCGGCGACGTCGATCCCGAGCAGGCGCGGCACCTGCTGCACCGGCACCGGATCGAGAAGCTGCTGGTGGTCGATGAGGCATATCGCTGTGTCGGCCTGATCACCGTGAAGGACATGGACAAGGCGCAGGCGCACCCGCTCGCCAACAAGGACGAGCTGGGCCGGCTGCGGGTGGCGGCCGCGATTGGCGTCGGCGCCGACGGGGACGCGCGCGGCCGTGCGCTGGTGGCGGCGGACGTGGACGTGCTGGTGGTCGATACCGCGCACGGCCATTCGGCGGGCGTGCTGGCCGCGGTCGAGGCGGCCAAGAAACTGTCGAATTCCGTGCAGGTGGTGGCCGGCAACGTGGCAACGCCCGAAGGCGCGCTGGCGTTGATCGAGGCGGGCGCGGACGCGGTCAAGATCGGCATCGGCCCGGGCAGTATCTGCACGACACGGGTGGTCGCCGGGGTGGGGGTGCCGCAGTTCACGGCAGTGCTGGAGAGCGCCGCGGCCTGCCGGGAGCGGGGGGTACCGGCAATCGCGGATGGCGGGATGCGCACCTCGGGCGATATCGTGAAGGCGATCGCGGCGGGGGCGGACGCGGTCATGGTGGGATCGCTGCTGGCCGGCACAGACGAGGCGCCGGGCGAGGTGTTCCTGTACCAAGGCCGATCATACAAATCCTATCGCGGCATGGGCAGCCTGGGCGCGATGGCGCGGGGCTCGGCGGATCGGTATTTCCAGCAGGATATCAAGGATCAGCTCAAGCTGGTGCCGGAGGGGGTGGAGGGCCGGGTCGGCTACAAGGGGCCAGTAGCGCAGGTGGTACATCAGCTCGTTGGCGGGCTGCGTGCCGGCATGGGCTATACCGGCAGCCGCACCATCGGGGATTTGCAGGGCAATGCACGGTTTCGACGGGTCAGCGGGGCGGGTCTGCGGGAGAGTCATGTGCATGACGTAGCGATCACCCGCGAGGCGCCGAACTACCGGCAGGACTGAGTTATGCCGGTGAAAGTCGCGGTGTTTGACGCCTATGGCACGCTGCTGGACGTAAACGCCGCCATGCGTGCGCATGCCGGGCGGTTGGGGCCGGACTGGCAGCGGATCAGCCTCGACTGGCGAACCAAGCACATAGAATACACCTGGGTGCGCTCGCTCGCCGGACGCTACCGCGGGTTCTGGGCACTGGCGCAGGAATCGCTTGCGGTAGTGGCGGCCCGGCACGGCATCACCGACCCGGCGCTGCTGAGCGACGTACTGGCAGCCTATCGAACCCTGGCGGCCTATCCCGAGGTCCCTGCCATGCTGCGCGGCTTGGCGGACGAAGCGGATCGGGCGGGCCATCCTGTCCAATGGCGAACCCGACATGCTGGCCGAAGCGGTTGCAGCAGGCGGAATTGAGCCGCTGCTGGATGCAGTGCTGAGCGTGGACGCGATTGGCGTGTATAAGCCCGATCCGCGGGTCTATCGCCTGGCCGAGAACCGCTTCGGCCTGTCGGCCGGCGAGATGGCGTTCTTTTCCTCCAATCCGTGGGATGCGTTCGGTGCGCGAGAGTTCGGGTTCCGCGTATTCTGGGTGAACCGCAGCGGGCAGCCGGACGAGTACGGGCTGCGGGGCTCGGCGACCGAACTGAGCGATCTGACGAATCCGCCCGTGGAAGCGGCCGGCGAGCGTGCGTAGACCTGAACCATGAGCGCGGCGACGAACCTGTCTGTCGAGGAGAAGGACACCCGCTTGGCAGACCCCGCGATTGGAAACGCCAGCCCGGTGTTACAACTCGCCGCCTTCGGAACCGCTTTGCACCAGGGGGCTCGACGTGGAAGCGATTCCGCTTCCCAACCCCGTTCCGTGACGCCGGCCGGACGGTTACAGGCAGCCATCGAACTGCTCGCGGCGATCGAGGCCGATCCGCGGCCGGCCGACGCGGTGGCGAACGAGTTCTTCCGCGCACGGCGCTTCATCGGCGCGTCGGATCGGCGCGCCATCTCGGACCGCGTCTGGACGATGCTGCGGCGCATGGCGGCGGCTGGTTTGGTGGTTGCGCGGCGACGCCGACCTCGCGGCTGCTGGCCGGCGCCTCGGTGCTGCTTGAGGGCAGCTCGCTGGCCGCGCTGACGCAACTCTTCTCTGGCGTGCGGTTCGCCCCGGCGATGCTGTCCGACAGCGGAGCGGGCAGTGCTGCAGCGGCTGGAGGGCCATACGCTGGACCATCCGGACATGCCGCGAGGCGGTGCGGTTCGAAGTGCCGGACTGGCTGCTGCCGCATCTGGCAGGCCCGGTTCGGCGCGGCGCTGGCCGGCGGAAATGGCGGCGCTGGCGGTGCCGGCGCCGATGGATCTGCGGGTGAACCTGCTGAAGGCAACGCGAGAGGACGCACGCGTCGGCACTCGCCGCAGAGGGGATCGAGGCGGAACCAACGCCGCTTCTCGCCCTGGGGCCTGCGCGTTGCCGGACGGCGGCCGGTGACTTCGGGCGCGGCATTCCAGCACGGGCTGGTCGAAATCCAGGACGAGGGCAGCCAGCTGGTTGCACTGCTGGCCGATGCGCGGCCCGGCGCGCGGGTGGCCGATCTGTGTGCCGGCGCCGGTGGAAAGACGCTGGCCATGGCGATGACCATGGGAAATCGCGGGCACATCCTGGCCTGCGATGTTTCAGCGGCCCGGCTGGAGGCGGCGGTGCGCCGGCTGCGGCGGGCGGGCGTGCACAATGTGGAGCGGCACGTGCTGGCGCCGGGCGACAAGGCGCTGAAGCGGCGGGCGGGCGGCTTCGACCGCGTGCTGGTGGATGCGCCCTGCACTGGCATCGGGACCTGGCGGCGCAATCCGGACGCTCGGCGGCGGCTGTCGCCGGCCGATCTGGACGGAACTTGTTGCTGAAGCAGGCGGCAATTCTCGATTCGGCGGCAAGACTTGTTCGCATCGGCGGCAGAGTTGATCTACGCTACCTGCTCCCTGCTCCTTGAGGAGAACGAGGCTCAGGTGTCTGGCGTTTCTTGCCCGCCGCCCGAGCTTCGCCCTGCGTGCCGCTGGAGCGCGCGTGGCCAGCGGTGGCGCCGCCGCCGATGCGCGGGGAATTTCTGGCGCTGACGCCGGCGCGGCACGGGACCGACGGGTTTTTCGTCGCGGTGCTGGAGCGAGCGGGGGACATGTCGTGATCGGCATCCGGCGGGCGCGGCCGGCGGATGCGGTGGCGATCGGTGCGGTGCACGTGGCGGCTTGGCGATCGGCTTATCCGGGGATATTGCCCGATGGTTATCTGGCGGGGCTGTCGATGCCGCGCCAAGCCGCCCATTACGATGGCGCGATCCGCGGCGGCCGTGGGTGTATCGTCGCCACGGCCTCCGGCATCGACGTGCCGGCGGGGAGCGGACCGCGGGTAATCGGCTTTGCGACAGCGCGGGACGGGCGCGGATGCGGGATGTCAGCGGGCAGCGGCTGGCCGAAGGAGAGATCGAGACGCTGTATGTGCTGGATGACTGGCGCGATCGCGGGATGGGGCGGCGGCTGATGCGGGCCGTCGGCGGCGTATCCTGGCCGAGAGCGGCTGCCGGTCGGCCTATCTCTGGGTGCTGCGGGAGAACCCAAGCCGCTGGTTCTACCAGCGGCTGGGCGGACGCGCGGTGGCGGAGAGCGTGGTGCGGGTCGGCGGCCGCGCGGTGCTGCAGACCGCTTTCGTCTGGGACCCGATCGAGCGGCTTGCTGGCGAGCGCCCATTCCTCCTGAGGCTGCTGAATCGTCGGGTTGACCGTGGCGCGCGGGTGCGCATCCCGCGTCCGGTGATTCGTAACGTTTTTCGCCGGATAGAACCAATGGGGAGGCCCCGCGTTTCCTGTCGTTATCGGTGGGGCTTGGTGATGACCGGCCCCGGAGACGGATCAAGGGGAACGACCATGCGGATTTTGACAGGTTTGGCCGGCGCAGCGGCGCTGGCCGGGTGTATTGCGCTGGGCGGGGCCGGAGCGGCATCGGCTCAGACCGTCCAGTTGACCTTCGTGCAGCCGCTGTCCACGCAATCCACTGTGCTGGTGCAGCAGCGTCTGCGGCAGGCTGGCGACTACGCCGGCACCATTGATGGTGCCTGGGGACCGGACAGCGTTGTTGCATTGCAGCAATTCCAGGCGTCGCACGGGTTGCAGCCAAGCGGGCAACTGAACCAGCCGACAGCGATGGCGCTGGGCCTGGAGCCCACGTCTCTGTTCGGGGCGCCACCGGTGATCGCCAACGCTGCGCCGACCTATGTACCCCCGCCGGCCCCCGTGCAGACGCTGAGCCCACGCGGCGTCGCCGCGGTCCAAGGACGGCTGCGGGACCTGGGATTTTACCGCGGACCGATTGACGGTGTGTGGGGCGCTGGGACGCAACAGGCCATCGCGGCTTTCCAGCAGGGCCGCGGATTGGACCCCAATGGGCAAATCAATCCGGCCACGGCAGGAGCCTTGGGACTGAACCAGAGCTGGTTGTTCGCCGGCGGGTGATGTCTGCGTTACTACTTCGTCGATAGCTGCCTTGGTTACCACTTCGTCGATGGCTGGCTTAGTTACCACTTCGTCATGGCCGGGCTTGTCCCGGCCATCAACGTCTCCGACAGCGTTGCCAACCAAGCACGCGCTCACTGCTGCACCTTTGGCAACCAGACTGCCGCCAACAGCAGCGCGATCAACACCGTTACGAACGTAACTGCCGCCAGTCCGGCGAAGCCGAACAATCCAAAGATCGCGCCGGCAATTGCCGATCCCACTGAGGACGCCAGCGACGTCGCGGCGTTGAACAACCCGATGCTCTCGCCGCGCGCGTTCGGTGCAAGCCGTATGGAAAGCGAATTGGTGGAAACGCTGAGCAGCGGCCATACGAACTGCATCAGTGCAAACCCGACCAGTACCAGCCACCCTGCCCAATCGGCGCGCGGCAAGCTCAGCAGGCTGAGAGCTGCCAACAACACGAGACGGGCGCCGAGCCCCAGCATCAGCATACGCTCGCCACCCAGCCGATGGGTGGCCGTACCCACTCGCGTATAGAGCATCAGGCTTGCCGCCACCCCTATCGCATAGGCGCCTGACGGCAGAATTGGTTGCATTCCGAATTGCCGCGTCATGGCAACGGGGAACAGCGTGGCCAGGCCGTTCATGGCCGGGTAAGCGATCAGCCAGATGATCAGAAATCGGCGCAGCGGCCGGTTGATCACGCGAAGATACGCGCCAAGCTCCTGCAACGGAATATGATGTCCTCGATGATGCGGCCCGGTGATTCCGGCATCGCCGCCGACCATTGGCTTGGGCACTGGCTTGTCCCGCGGATCGCGTGGCACGCGGGCAGGCGCTGATACGACCGCAAGTGCGCTGGCGGCCAGCAGGACCAGGCCGGCACACAGGAATCCGCGCCCCGGATGGCTGCGGGCGAGCAAGCCGGCGCCCACCAGCCCGATCACTTGCCCGGCACTGACAAAGCGCTGCAGCAGCGCCACGCGTCCATCCCATGCAGCGTCTGGAAATCCCTGGATGGCAAGCACGTTGCCGGCAACCGTCGCCGCCACGACACCGAGCCCGGCACAGGCGGCAAGCACGATACGGAGTGATGCTGGGGCGGCATCGAACAGCAGCAGCAGCACGCCTGCACCCGCTGATCCCCAGATCAGCAGATCGCGATGGCGGCCGGTTCGGTCGGCCCAGCTTCCCAGTACCGGCGCAGCCAGGCCCAAAAGAGTGAAGGCCGCATAGGTCAGGCCCGCCGCTCCCGCGCCGCGGCTGACAAGCGGCATCAACACCGGCACCAGCCCGCTTTGGGTCAGTCCGAGCAGCCCGTAGGAGACAAACCACGCTCCTGCGGCGTGGCCGCCCTGTTCCCGCATGATATTGGCCCCTGGAATTCCTTGACGGCACGCCCGTCCGCTGATCCTCTTCCATCCTAATAAGCAGGCTGCTCAGTCAACGAATCGGGAGGAAAGCATGCATCTCAGGATCCGCCTCGCCGCGGCTGCCATTGTTGCAGTCTGCGCTGCCTCTCCCGCGATGGCGGAGTCCATTACGGTGGCCACCGTCAACAACAATGACATGATCGTGATGCAGAAGCTGTCCTCCCAATGGGAACAGCAGACCGGCAACAAGATCAACTGGGTGGTGCTGGAGGAGAACGTGCTGCGGCAGCGGGTGACCACCGACATCGCGACCGGTGGCGGCCAGTTCGACGTGATGACCATCGGATCTTATGAAGCACCGATCTGGGGCAAGCAGAACTGGCTGATTCCGGTCGACGATTTTCCCCAAAGCTACAATTACGACGACATATTCAAGTCTGTCCGCGACGCACTTTCTTCCTCCGGCCATCTTTGGGCCGTGCCGTTTTATGCGGAAAGCTCGTTCCTGATGTATCGGAAAGACCTGTTCGACGGCGCTGGGCTGACCATGCCGGCGCAGCCGACCTATACCGATATCGAGAATTTCGCCCAGAAGCTGACGGATCGCGGCAAGCAGCAATATGGTATTTGCCTGCGCGGCAAACCCGGCTGGGGCGAGAACATGGCGTATGTCGATACGCTGGTGAACACGTTCGGCGGACGCTGGTTCGATCAGCAATGGAAACCTCAGCTCGACACCCAGCCATGGCATGACGCGGTCACGTTCTACGTCAACCTGTTGCGCAATTATGGGCCGCCGGGCGCCAGCTCCAACGGTTTCAATGAAAACCTGGCGCTGTTCACCACCGGGCACTGCGCCATGTGGATCGACGCGACGGTCGCGGCCGGTTTAGTCTCTGACCCGAAGACCAGCCAGGTGGTCGGAAAGGTGGGCTTTGCGCCAGCGCCGATCGCGAAGGTGCCGAACGGCTCCCACTGGTTCTGGGCCTGGGCGCTGGCGATACCAAAAAGCTCGCACAAGGCCGCGGTTGCCAAGTCCTTCCTGCAATGGGCCACCTCCGCCGATTACATCAAGCTGGTCGCCCAAAACAATGGGTGGGTTCTGGTGCCGCCCGGCACGCGACAATCAACCTATGATAACCCCGAATACCTCAACGCGGCGCCGTTCGCGAAGCAGGTGGAGCAGGCGATCCAGACCGCCGATTTGCAGCACCCGACGGCGCAGCCGGTGCCCTATACAGGCATCCAGTACGTGGCCATTCCGGAATTCCAGGCGATCGGCACCACAGTCGGCCAGTTGCTCGCCGCTGCCCTGACGGGACAGACCAGCCTCGATGCCATGCTGAAGCAGGCCCAGGCGCAGGTGACCTCGGCGATGCAGCAGGCGGGGTACCTTCAGTAACGGCAATGACCCAACGCCAGGGTAGACAATGAGCGGCGGACGATGAACGGCGACCGGGCAACGCTGACGGTCTCGTCTCCCCGCACCGGACGATTTCGCAGCGCCCTGCGCGGCAAAGGCGGCGCGGTGAGCACGCTGCCGCTCGTCGCACCTTCGGTGGTGCTGCTGTTGCTATGGTCCGTCGTGCCATTGGCGATGACGGTGTGGTTCTCGTTCCGGCGATACAACCTGCTGAACCCGATGATTCGCGGGTTCGCCGGATGGAGCAATTATCGGTTCCTGTTCAGCGATCCGGCGCTGCTCTCTTCGCTGATCGTCACAGTTATCCTGGTTGGCGCAGTGCTGATCATCACAGTGGTGTTCGGCTCGGTGCTCGCCGCGGTGTTCGAGAACAGGTTCCCCGGCCGTGGCGTCGCCCGCGTGCTGATGATCTCGCCGTTCTTCGTAATGCCGACGGTGAGTGCGCTGATCTGGAAGAACCTGCTGATGCACCCGGTGAACGGGTTGTTCGCCGCTATCGCCCGCGGACTTGGCCTGGCACCGCTCGATTGGTTCGCCACCATCCCGCTTACGTCCATCATCGTGATCATCGCCTGGGAATGGCTGCCGTTTGCCTTCCTGATCCTGATGACCGCCCTGCAATCGCTGGACGAGGAGGTGCTGGAAGCGGCGCGCCTGGACGGGGCCGGGCCGATCGCGATGTTCCGCCACATTCAAATCCCCCACATGGGACGCGCAATCAGTGTGGTGATCATGATCGAGACCATTTTTCTCCTGGGGGTGTTCGCCGAGATCTATGTCACCACGGCGGGCGGCCCGGGGATCGTGACCACGAACCTGGCGTTCCTGATCTACCAGCGCGCCCTGCTTGCGTTCGATGTCGGCTCTGCTTCGGCGGCAGGGGTGATAGCAATCATACTGGCGAATATCATGGCGGTATTTCTGGTCCGCACCGTGGCAAGGCGGCTTGACGTATGAAAGCACCCGGTAAGAGCTTCCATCCAGTCGCCGCGATCATCGCCTGGCTGGCGGCGCTGCTGATGTTCTTCCCGATCGCGTGGATGGTGCTCGCCAGCTTCAAGACGGAAGCGCAGGCGATTCAGACGCCGCCAGTGTTCTTCTTCCACCCGACGCTCGAAAACTACGAGGAGATTTTCGGCCGCGCCAACTACCCGCTGTTTGCGCTCAACAGCATCATCATTTCGTTGGGTGCCACGGCGATCATGCTGGTGGTCGCGGTACCGGCGGCGTTCGCGATGGCGTTCTATCCGACACGGCGGACGCGCGGACACCCTGCTTTGGATGCTATCCACCAAGATGCTGCCGGCGGTCGGCGTGCTGGTGCCGATTTATCTGATTGCCAAAAGCACCGGCCTGCTCAATTCGCGGATCGCGCTGATCCTGATCTACATGCTCAGCAACCTGCCGATCGGCGTCTGGATGCTGTTCACCTTCTTCCGCGAAACGCCGAAAGCGATCATCGAGGCAAGCCGGATCGACGGGGCCGGGGTGTGGGATTCGATCGTGCATGTGCTGCTGCCGCTCGGTCTACCGGGCATCGCCTCGACCGCGCTGCTGTCGATCATCCTGTGCTGGAACGAGGCGTTCTGGAGCCTGAACCTGTCTGCCCACGACGCCGCACCGCTGACCGCGTTCATCGCGTCGTTCTCCGCGCCGGAGGGCCTGTTCTGGGCGAAGCTGTCTGCCGCGGCGACTTTGGCGACATTCCCGATCCTGCTGTTCGGCTGGTTCAGCCAGCGCCAGCTTGTGCGCGGCCTGACCTTCGGCGCGGTGAAATAGCGATGGCGGATGGCAGGCCGCGATCCCGCTGCGCGCCGATACGATCGGCACTCTGCCGGCGGTCGTGCAGGTGCCACGTTACGCGCTGAACCAGCGCCGCGTCGGTATCGTGCATCTCGGGCTGGGTGGGTTCCATCGCGCCCACATGGCGCGCTACACGCACGCGCTGATGCAGCAGGATCCCGACGCGCTGCACTGGAGCATCGCCGGAGCGGGACTGCTTGCCGGCAGACCGGCGGATGGCGGAAAGCCTCGGCCCGCAGGATGGGCTTTACACGCTCGTCGAGCGCGGCGGCGGTGGCGAGACCGTGTCGGTGATCGGTTCGATCGCCGAGCCGATCTATGCCGGCGATTCCTCGTGCCGCGCTGCTGGACGTGATCGCCCGCCCAGAGGTCCGCATCGTCAGCCTGACCGTGACGGAGAACGGCTACTGCCTCAATCCGCGCGACCCGGCGGCTTGATCCGGACCACGCGCTGATCCGTGCCGATCTGGCAGCGCCGGAAACGCCGCGCAGCGCGATCGGCATCATCGTGGAGTCCTACCGCCGGCGCATGCAGAGGGGGCAACCACCGTTCACGGCGCTGACCTGCGACAATATCCAGCACAACGGGAATGTCCTGCGCGATGCCGTGCTCTCGCTGGCCCGCTTGCGCGATCCGGCGCTTGCCGCCTGGATCGACGCCAATGGCGCTTTCCCGAATACGATGGTTGACCGCATCACCCCGGTCACCGCGCCGGCGGATGTCGACGTATCTGAAGCGTGCCTACGGAATCGCCGATCGCTGGCCGGTGTTTTGCGAGGACTTCACCCAGTGGGTGATCGAGGATCGGTTCGTTGCCGGCCGCCCGGCCTGGGAGACGGTCGGCGCGCAGTTCGTCCCTGATGTAGCGCCCTACGAGATGATGAAGCTGCGGCTGCTCAACGGCAGCCATCTGGCGGTGGCGGCTTTGGGGCGGCTGGCCGGGTACACCTACATCCACGAAACCATGGAAGATGACCTGCTGCGCCGCCTGATGGCCGCGCTGATGGACCGGGAGACAGGCCCCACTCTGCCGCCGGTGCCGGGCATCGATCTGGATGATTACAAGCGAACGCTGATCACGCGGTTCGCAAATCCGGCAATTCGCGACACCGTGGAACGGGTGAACACCGATGCGCCGCTGAATGTGCTGACGGTGCCTATCACGGCGCGGCTGGAGATGGGCGGCTCGGTCGATCTGCTGGCGCTGTCGCTGGCGGGATGGATGCGCCGGGTGCGCGGCGTGGATGAACAGGGGCAGCCGATCGAGGTGCGTCATCCGTTGGCGGAAATCCTGCGTCGGAAAGCGGAGGAGGGCGGCCCCAATCCGGAGCCGCTGCTGTCGATTACGCCGCTGTTCGGATCGCTCGGGGCGGAGTCGCGTTTGGTCGCGCCGCTGCGGCGATGGCTGGGGGCGCTGTACGAGCACGGCGCGCGCCGCAGCCTGGCGATGGCCGCGGAGCAGTTGCAGTTCTGATCGCGCCTGTGGGGGTGGCGTTTCTTGCCGCAGGAACGCAGAGCAAAAGTGAAGACCTGCAACGCATAAATCTTGTCTCTGCGCCTCTGCGTTTGAACTTTCTTGCTTCTTCTCGGCAGCCCGGACGCCGCTGCAACCAGCGCCGCTGCGTGCTTCACACCGCACCCACCAGCGTGGTCGCGCGCCGCTTACCCTGGGGTGGTGTCCTGATCGGCAAAAACCGCACGGAGTGCCGGGTAAAGGCGACGGAACAGCGCGTCGCGAGAGGCGAGCCGCGCCGACAATTCGGGTTCGGGCGTAAATTCAGCGGCGATTGGCGGTGGTACGCATATCTCCTCCACCGTACCGTCCCCGCAGGCAACGCGCGCGAGCCGGGCCGCACCGAGAGCCGGGCCGACCTCGCCGCCATGAACCGTCCGCAGCGGGCGTCCCAAAGCCGAGGCCAGGATACGCAGCCACAACCCACTGCGTGCGCCGCCGCCGATTGCAACAAGAGAAGCAATGGGATCGCCGCGCGCCTCCAGCGCGTCGAGTCCGTCGGCAAGGGCGAACGCGACACCTTCAAGCACGGCGCGGGTGAGATCGGCGCGGCTATGGGAGCCGGTCAGCCCGAAGAACCCGCCCGTCGCCCGTGCGTCGTTGTGCGGTGTGCGCTCGCCTGCGAGATAAGGGAGGAAGATCAGGCGGCTATCATCGGCCACGCCAGCATCGGCAAGCTCCGTCAGCAGCGTCGCTTCATCGGGCACGCCGGTCGCGCGAACTAGCCACGCCAGTGAGGCGGCAGCCGACAGGATCACCGACATGCGGTGCCACATGCCCGGCAGGCAATGGCAGAACGCATGCACCGCGCGATCGGGATCCGGCAGGAATCCGGCATCGGCCACGAATATGACGCCAGAGGTACCAAGCGAAACGAATGCCTGGCCGGATGAAATGCAACCAATGCCGGTAGCGCCCGCCGCGTTGTCTCCGCCACCGCCGGCCACCGGGATGCCCGCCGGCAAGCCCCAGTCCGCGGCAACATCCGCCCGCAGCCGCCCGGCGATCGCGGTTCCTTCCGCCAGCGCCGGCACGTAACTCTCGTCGAGCCCGGTCGCCGCCAGCATCTCTGGCGACCAGCGCCGTGCGGCGACATCCAGCCACAGCGTCCCGGCGGCATCCGACATGTCGGATATTGCCTCGCCGGTCATGCGAAGACGCAGCCAATCCTTGGGCAGCAGGACGCGCCGAGTGCGTGCGGCGATTTCGGCCTCGTGGTTGCGAACCCACAGCAGCTTCGGGGCGGTGAAACCCGGCATGGCGAGGTTGCCGGTGATGGCACGCGACGCCGGCTCCGCCGCCTCCAGCACCGCACATTCGGCATGAGCACGTCCGTCGTTCCACAGAATGGCGGGACGCAAAACACGATCCGCGCCGTCGAGCAGCACCGCACCGTGCATCTGCCCCGACAGGCCGATGCCGCGTACCTGCGCAAGATCGTGGTCGCGATGAAGAAGGCCGACCGCCGCGGCCGCTGCGCGCCACCAATCCTCAGGGTCTTGTTCGCTCCAAAGCGCGTGCGGGTGAGAGACGGGAAGCTGTGCGCTGGCTTGACCGGCAATGTGACCCGTGCTGGCCAGCAGGTACGGCCTTGACGCTGGATGTCCCGAGATCGAGGCCCAGATGCATGGCGTTCAGGGAACCGCTAGAGAGCTGCAAACGGGGATGATAAGTATGGGCGACGGTTTCCCGCGTGCCCGGGACAAATATTCGTAGTGTTGATAGGATGCGCAAGCATGGCTGAGCCAGTTCCACAAATTCCCGGGCCGCTGTCAGACGGCCTGGTCCACCCTGAGGAGATAAGAGCGGCCGTCCATCTTCGGGTCGGGGACACTATGTCGGTACGGGCAAAGATCCGCATAACGCCGGCCGAACTCGTCACTGCCGGCCTCATGATTTCCGCCATCATCGTGGCCAGCGCGGCCTGCATGTGGACTGCGCGACGGCCCCGCTAGACACAGCCAATCCCGCTGTATAAACTTTTTGAAACACTAGGTGTGTCAGTTGATTCTGGCATCAGGGGGACGACCTTGGAAATGCTGTTAAGCAAGCGACAATTGATCGCTGTCACTGCCGGTTTGTGTATCACGGGGACGAGGGCAATCGGTGCTGACGATACCCTGGCGAAGGTAAGGGATAGTCACCGCATCCTTATGGGTTTTTTCAATGAGCCTCCCCACAACTGGGTTGAATACACTGGGGGCGGGTATAAGGGAATAGATTACGACCTCGCAGCCGTCGTCCTGAAGAGCCTTGGAGTAACCGCGATAGATCAAATCGCTGTCGATTGGGCCGGGTTGATTCCCGGGCTCCAGGCTGGCAGGTGGGACATGTTGGCTGTTGGCATGAGCATTACGCCGGAGCGCGCAAAGCAGGTGGCCTTTACCACTCCGATTTACGAATACGGGTCGGCGCTGCTGGTGCCCAAGGCGAATCCGAAAGGGATACTGGGTTTGGCGCAATTCCCGGGTAAACGCGTTGGGGCCATTTTAGGCAGCACCGATGCCGATCTTATCAGTGCACAAAAGGGGACGGAGTTCGTCGCGTTTAAGTCGCACCCCGAAATGGTCAACGCACTAACAACCGGCCGTATAGACGCCGCTTTGGCCGATGAGACGACCGCTGGATATGCCAACCTTATAGCACCCGAACCCACCATCGAAATCCTACATGAATGGAATGGTAAAGCTGCCAGACCGACGGGATTTTCGGTCCGTCTCGGAGACACCGCGATGCTGAACGCACTGAATGATAACATCGTGAAGATCAAGCAAGACGGCACTGCTGCGATGATCCTCCAGAAATACGGGCTCACCAAAGCGAATATCGTTCCTTCAAATTCTGCCCGCACGAGTCTCGGTGCCCTATCGCCGCGCCGCCGACTTGGACCAGAACAATGCCCGCCGTCAAATTTGTCGATTTCGTCGCATACTTGCCGACACTTCTGGTTGGCGCAAAACTGACAGTTCTGCTCAGCCTGGTCACCTTTTCGGTTTCAACCGTCCTGGCGTTGCTAGTCGCATTAGGGCGGCTGTCGCGCTTTCGCAGTTTGCGTATTCCCCTTGTTGCCTACGTCGAACTCGTTCGCGGCACTCCAGGACTGGTTCAGATCTATTATATCTTTTATGTCCTTCCCTTTTGGGGGGTTACCCTCGGTGCGATTACCGCCGGAGTCATCGGTCTCAGTCTCAATTACGGGGCCTATTTGTCAGAGGTGTTTCGGAGCGGGATCCAATCAGTGCCCGCCACTCAGCGAGAAGCAGCGTTCAGCTTGGGGCTGTCTTACACCCAGGCACTTCGGCTCGTCATTCTCCCCCAGGCATTTCGTACAGTCTTACCACCAACCGCGAACTACTTCCTTTCGTTAGTAAAGGATACCTCGCTGTTATCAGTCATCACGATTAAGGAGCTAATGTTCAGCGGCCTTCTGCTCGAGTCGACAACCTTCAATGCATTCGTGATCTTCACGGAAATCGCAATGATCTATTTCATCATCTGCTATCCTCTCGCGCTGTTGGCAGGTTATCTTGAGCGCAGGATGACACAAGAAACCCGGAGATCCTGGCGATCGGGTTTCTGGCGCGCTCTCCCGGCGTTCCGGCCAGGGTGACTTACGCCATATCCCGCAAGCTTTTCGTGTTGGCAGCCCTCCGAAGAGGATAGGTGGGCCTTTCGCTGAAGGGAGGATCAGTTGAAGCTCAAAGTCGTCGATATCAGGGTCACCTCGATCAATGTTTCATTCGAAGCGCCGCTACGATGGAGTCTGGGCGTCGAAACTGGAACGACGCGCGGTATTATTGAAGTCCTCACGGAGGACGGGATCGTGGGTTTGGGCGAAACTTACGGAGGTAACGCCATCGAGCATGCCATCGAGGTCGCTCGTCCCTTCGTTGTAGGGTTGGACGTGTTGGACATCGGTGTCCTGATGCGCCGGTTCGCCGTCTTCTGCATAGGTTACGAAACAGCCATTCCCGCAGTGGTGCGTGCTGGCATCGAGATGGCCTTTCTAGATGCGGCAGGACGCGCGCTTGGATTACCGGTCTATAAGCTGCTCGGCGGTAAAACGCGAGACCGCATTCCTTTCGCGGCGTATGTATTCTACCGCTATCGAGATGAGGTGACGGGAATCGGGGGTGAGGACAATCCCGAGGCCATTGCCGAACGCACACGCGATCTCTGCGCACGGCACGGTTTCAAAAGTATTAAGTTGAAGGGCGGCGTATATCCTCCTGCTACCGAGTTCCGCGCGTTGGAGATGATCCGTGCTGATTTCCCGGACGCTACTCTCCGGTGGGATCCCAATGCTGCCTGGTCCGTAGAGACCAGCATTCGAACGGCTTCTCGGCTTCAGGCAAGCGGCATGGATCTCGAGTACTTAGAGGATCCGACAAGCGGTCTCGAGGGTATGAGCCAGGTGCGCAAGGCCATTCCTGTGCCCCTGGCCACTAATATGTGCCTGGTTGCCTGGGATCAGTTGGCTCCTGGTATTCGAATGCGCAGCGTCGACGTAATTCTGAGCGACCTCCACTTCTGGGGAGGCTTTCATCAGAACAGGAAAATGATTGCGGTCGCAGAGGCATTCAACCTTGGCGTGGGCATGCACAGTGACCGGGAGCTGGGTATTTCCACCGCAGGCATGTTGCATTTGGCCGCTGCAACTCCGTACATTACGTACGCGATCGATAGCCATTACCACGACCAGGTTGAAGATGTGATCACTCGCCCGTTCGTCTTCAAGGAAGGTTGTCTGGAAGTGCCTGGTGGCCCTGGGCTGGGGGTCGAGCTCGACCGCGACAAACTCGCTCGCTTCCATGAGGCCTATTGCGGGAGCGGAGCAGTCAACGAATTCTATGATCCACGGCGTCCGGACTGGGTGCCGGCACTACCTCTCTTCTGACGGTCTCACAATCTCCCGAACGGCTACTCTGCGGCCAGGCGTTGCTCGGTCAGCAGCGCACCGCTTTCGCTAAGCACGCTTGCCAGTGCTGACACTCCGTCTGCGTCCAGCGGCAGCACCGGGTCGCGCGGCAGACCAGCCTCTCGCCCGATCAGCCTGTGTCCGGCTTTCAGGGCGGCTGGCCAGGTACCCAGGCTCATCAGCGTCTCGTAGACTTTGGTCATCCTGTACTGTGTCTCGCGCAGCATCGGCGTGGGGGCCTTGGCGGCAAGCT
Organism: uncultured Pseudomonadota bacterium; assembly: GCA_963810715.1. Taxonomy (GTDB): domain Bacteria; phylum Pseudomonadota; class Alphaproteobacteria; order Acetobacterales; family Acetobacteraceae; genus DATDIC01. Next base: position 112,435 of record CAWEOZ010000021.1, read on the forward strand.
GCAGCAGGGTCGCCGCAACGCCATCCAGCAGTTCGGGTCCGCTGGAAATGAAACCTGCGGCCCCCAAAGCAAGGCCCGGCAGAATGAACGGCGCCGGCCCGACCATCACCGCCAGCTTGTCTGCGAAGTTCTGAATGACATGCGTGAGGTAAAAGAAGTCGCGTGACGCCTCCTTGAGCGCGACAACGTTCACCGCCTCGGTCAGCGCGCGCATGGACGCGATCGTCAGGCTGATATTTGTGCGGCGCGGCGAGTTGTAGAGCACGATCGGCAGTGGAACGGCACGATGGATGGCGGACATCCGCTGCACCAGTTCCTGCGTGGTCGCCTTCATGACGTAGCTCTGCGGGCCGATCATCAGCGCGTCCACCCCGGCGGAGGCGGCCGCCTCGGCATATGCGATGGTCTGCTTCGCCGTGGTCGTGCTGACGCCCATGACCACCGGAACGCGGCCGCCAGCGATCTTCACGGTCGCGGCGGCGAGCTGTCGCCGCTCTTCGTTCGAAAGCGACCAGCTCTCGCCGTTGTCGCCGGCGACACAAATGCCATCCACATGCTGGTCCAGGTGCCGACAAATCAGCGCCTCGTAAGCGTCCATCATGATTTCGCCAGTGGCAGTAAACGGCGTGACGACAGCGGGGACATTTCCGCGCACCAGGAAATTCAAGGGCATGCCGCCTCGCTCCATCAGGAAGTGACCGGCAGTAAGGATTCACGGGACAAGCGTTTACCGCAAGCGTTTTTTCGTTCAGGCCACAGATCAGCCCGCCCCGGCGCCTCCATAGTCAACCATTGCATGGCCAACCGACCGCACGGCTGGTATAAGTTGTAAGATGTGCACTTCCCGGCAGCGAAGATCCCGGCTCTCCACTCGTCATTCCGGCGAAAGCGGGAATTCAGCGCATGGACAAATCTTCGCCCGTTTTGGAATCACTCGGGGCTGAATGCAGTACCGGCGTCGCACCGAACTCGCCGACACGACCCCCGATGATGCGCGAGGGAGCAGCCGCGATTACGTCACCTCGTTCGTGCGCGGGCTCAATGTCATACGCGCCTTCACCTCCGCACACCGTTCGATGACGTTGAGCGAGGTTGCCGAACGAACCGGCACAAGTCGAGCCGCGACCAGGCGGTTTCTCATAACCCTCGCGACCGAGGGATACGCAGAGACGGACGGCAAGAAGTTCCAGCTCCTGCCCAAAGTCCTGGAACTCGGCTTTTCTGCCCTGGCCTCGTTCGGCCTGACCGACGTCGCGCAGCCGGTCCTGAATGACCTGTCTGACGCCGTCCAGGAATCGTGCTTCGTCGTCATCCTCGACGGGCGCTTCGTCGTCTATGTCGCTAAGTCGCACTCCCGCCGCGTGATGGTTGCAACGCGCGAGATCGGTGGCCGGGCTCCGGCCTACACGATGTCGTCGGGCCGGGTCCTGCTTTCGGCCCTCTCGCCGGAAGAGCTTGAGCGGTATCTAAGAACAGTGAAGCTCAAGCCCCTGACACCGCATACCGTTACCTCGAAACTGAAACTCAAAGCGAGTATCGAGGAAACACGGCGGCTGGGTTACGCTATCGTGGATCAGGAATACGAAATCGGCCTGCGATCGATTTCTGTTCCCATCCGCAACCGTGCCGGCGAGATCATCGCGGCGCTGAACGTCGCATGCCCGAGCGCCCAATTCACGCTCGATGACATGCGCGCGCGGATTCTGCCCAAGCTTCTCGACAGCGCGAGCAAGATCACGCGATTCCTGTCCTGATCCTCATCGAATATAGCTTGCGCCGTTCACATCGAGCGTTGCGCCGGTCAGGTGGCGGACACGTCCGGTTGCCAGAAACGCCACCAGATAACCAATCTCCTCGGGCGGTACCCACTCACCCATCGCCAGTGTCGCGCTGACCACCTGTTCGCCGCCCAGCGTTGCCGCGCTCTGCTCGGAAAGGCGCGTACGCACCACACCTGGTGCGATCACGTAAGCAAGAACATTGTCCTTGGCGTAGCCGCGGGCGACGGTTTGCGTGGCGGCACGAACGGCCGCTTTCGACGCCGCATAGGCGATTGCGCGCGGGTTCGTGCTGCCGCGCTGGCCGTTCCAGCTCGAGATGGTGATGGCGATGCCCCCGGCGCGTTCTCGGAAATGGCGCACGGCATGCCGCAACAGTCGCGTCGGTGCCAAGACATTGACGTCAATCGTGGTGTCCCAGACGCGGTCCCACGCGGCCTCGTCGTCATCGATGCCGCCATCAATGAGGAACACGGCGGCGTTGTTCACGAGCACGTCGATGTGGCCGCGCCAGGCGAGCGCGTCGCGCCACAGGCCATCCACGCACTCGCGCCGTCCCAGGTCGGCCTGCAGCAGGTGGCACCGTTGCGGTGGAACCGACTGGGTCGCCGCCTCGGCGCCCGCGCGGTCGTTGTGGTAATGCGCGATCAGATGGGCGCCCGCCTGCCCAAGAATGCCCGCGGTGGCGGCGCCGATACCCTTCGACGCGCCGGTCAGAAGCACGGTCTTGCCGGTCAGGTCGAGCATGAATCCTTGCCGACCTATCGCGCCCCGGCATCGATCGGCAGAATGACCCCGGTGATTCCCGAAGCGAGGTCGCTCGCCAGAAACAGCACGGCGCTCGCCACCTCGTTCCCGGTCGCCATGCGACCGAGCGAGGTCGCATTGATGTAGGTCTGCAGCACCTCCGCGGTGGTCTGGCGGGACGCCGCAGCGCGCGTCGCCACGCGGCCGAGCAGTGCGTCCGTCGCGATCGGCCCCGGGGCAATTGCGTTGACGCGAATATTGTAGCGGCCGAGGTCGAGCGCCGCCGAGCGCACGATCCCCAACACCGCGTGCTTGCTTGCTACATACGCGGCCTGACGCGGATGCCCGTTGTACGACGCTTCCGAACCAAGCGCGATGATCGAGCCGCCCCCGCGCTTCATGGCCGGAATCACCGCCTTGATCGTCGCCAGCACCCCCCGGACATTGACCGCGAAAGTCTGGTCCCATTCTTCGAGAACGATATGCTCGGTCTCGCACCACGGCGGAACGACGCCGGCGTTTGCCACCACGATGTCGAGGCTGCCGAAGGCGCTGACTGTCGCATGCACCGCGACCGCAAGGCTCGCCTCGTCACGCACGTCAGCGGCGAGACCGCGCCAGCCGACGGGCGCGCCGGATGTGGCCTTCGACGCATCGAGATCGATAACGGTTCCCTTCGCACCCCCATCACGCAAGGTACCGGCGATCGCGCGTCCCAACCCGCCCGCGCCACCGGTCACCAGCGCCGTCTTGCCCTCAAGCAGCGTCGTCGCCTCCATGCTCAACCCCGGAAAATCACCCAGCGAATATCACCGCCCGCGGCTCGGATCAATTATCGCACACCGGTGCGCACTGCGCACTTGCCCCGTCGAGAAATTCAAGCATAGTCGTCGCGGCTAATGGACCTCCGATCGCGGTTGCAGCCAATGCCCACACTCTCGCTCGCGAATTTGATGGTACCGGATGCGGACCCGCTGCGGCAGATCGACGCTGCGGCGGCTGCCGGTTTTGCCGCGGTCGGGCTCTGCATAAATCCGCCGGACCGCCTGGGAGCGAGCCTGGTTCGCGATCCCGTGCAGCGGCGAACCGTCAAGACCCGCCTCGCCGACCTCGGCATGCGCGTCCTCGATATCGAGCTGTTTCCGCTGCTGCCGAACCTCGATGTGGCGTCGCTGTCCCCGGTGCTGGAGGCGTGCGCGGATCTCGGCGCCGAGTTCCTCCTGGTGACCGGCAACGACACCGACGAGCATCGCGCCTGCGACAACTACGCAAAACTCTGCGATCTCGCCACCCCGCTGCGTCTGCGGCCCATGCTGGAGTTCATTTCGTATCGCCCGCTGCGCGATATACACCAGGCGGAGCGTTGGCTTCACCAGGTCAACCGCGCCGCGGCAGGAATGTGCATGGATGCGCTGCATCTGTTTCGTTCCGGCGGCACGTTGGATGATCTGCGCCGCATCGAGCCCCGCCACATTGGTTACGCGCAACTCTGCGATGCAGCATCGATCCAGCCGGCGCAATTTTTTTCCGAGCAAGAACTCGTGCGTGAATCCCGCACCAACCGTCGTCTGCCCGGCGAGGGCGTGCTTCCGCTCGCCGCGTTCCTCAAGGCGCTGCCTCCGGGCCTTGCGATCAGCATCGAAGCTCCATGCGAGCGCTATGCCCATCTGCCCGCGCTGGAGCGCGCCGCCCTCGCGATGAAGACGACGAGCAGCATACTTGGCGGAATCAGTTGAATCGTCGGAAGGAAAACGGGCTGATATCCAGCTCCTGCGGTTTCCCCATCAGCATGTTCGCGACGATCCGGCCGGTGACAGGGCCGCCGGTGAAACCCCGGCTCGGGAAGCTCGCGACAAAGTAGCCAGGAACCTGGCTGAGCTCGTCGATAATGGGGAGGTGATCAGTGGTTTCGTTGACGACGGCCGGCCATGTGCGGATGACACGAACGCTCGCCGCCTTCGGGACCACGTGGCGGCAGACGCGCAGGTTTCCCTTGAGGGATTCGGGCCGGAGCGTGAGCCTGCCTGCCGCATCGTATTGCGCCGGCCAGCCGCCCCCGATGATCAACGCACCTCGCCTGCTTTGCTTCAACGTCAGCCGGTCACCGGCGTAATAGACAAGATGCCGAACCAGCGGAGCGGTCGGTTCGGTTACGTTCACCTGAATGGGCTCGCCGAAAATCGGCAACTCGACGCCAACGAGCCGGCCGACCGCGCCGGCCTCCGCCCCGGCGCAATTCACCACGCGATCCGCCTCGATCCTCCCGTTCGAAGTCTCTGCGACAAACCCGCGATTGCCCTTGGACAGCGTCCGGATCTCGGTCTTGATCAGGATCTCGGCCCCGTTGCGCGACGCCGCCGCGGCGAGCGCCGGTGCCACCACCAGCGAATTTGCCTCCCCCTCGATCGGACAAAGCTCGCCACCAACCATGGCATCTGAAATGTATGGCGCCGCACGGCGAAGGTCGGCCGCCGACAACAGCTCGGCCGGCAAACCGAGTGCGCGCTCGAATGCGACTTTTCTTTCTATGACGCGCATATAGTGCGGCTGGTCGGTTACCAGCAGGCCGCCGAGTATTTCCAGCTCGAAATCAGCCTCCAGCTCCTTCTCGAGGTTCTTCCAGCAGTCGATCGCCGCCATCAGGATCAGCGCCAACGGGGTCGCCCGTTGCACATCGCGCTCCCGGCCGTCGGCGAAGATGTCGTGATCCATCTGCGCATGAATGCTTCCCGCGTTGCTGCCCGAAGCCTGCGTGTTGAGGTCGTGCCGCTCCACGAGGCTGACGCGGGCGCCGCCGCGCGCCAGAAAGTACGCCAGCGCGCAGCCCGTTATGCCGCCGCCGATCACCAACACATCAGTCTTCATGAAGAGCGCCTTCGGATTGCCACCCCGCACTGGCGGAGATTCCGCCTGCGTGATATAGGGAAACCCTAGGTCACGGTCCACACGGTTCGTGCGCGGTCGTAGCGAAGTTTACCTCATCGACAACCGCCGAGGACGGCTCAGGAGAGGAAATGGCAGCGGAATTTCGTGGCAGCTATACCGTATCGGTCACCCCGTTCACGGAAGACGGATCGGCAATCGATGTGCCGGGATTAAAAAAGTTCCTCGATTGGCAGATCGATGTTGGCGTGCCCGGCATCATCATGCTCGGCACCACCGGCGAATTCCTCACCGTGAGCGATGAGGAGCGGCGCCTGATCGTTGACACGACGGTGAAGCACGTCAGAAGCCGCATGAAGGTGCTGATCGGCACCATGAACATGTACACACCGCGGGCGGTTCGCTACAGCCGCGAAGCGGAGGAACTCGGCGCCGACGGTCTGATGATCGTGCCGCCCTACTACTGCACCCCGACCGAGGACGAGATTTTCAACTACTATCGCGCGATTAGCGAAGCCGTCTCAATTCCGATCATGCTCTACAACAATCCCTTCACCACGCATGTCGATATGTCCGCGAAGCTGGTCGGGCGCCTTACGCGCGCATTCGAGAACGTGCGCTACATCAAGGAAGCCAGCATGGACGTGGCGCGGGTCTTCGACATCATTGAGGAAACCAAGGGCGTGATGAACGTCTTTGCCGGGGAGCGCATCTATGAGTCCTACCGGCTCGGCGCCGTCGGCTACGTCAACCCGTACGGCAACTACATTCCGCTGGCCTCGTCGCGCATCTGGGACCTGCTCGTCGAGGGCCGGCTGGATGAGGCCAAGCGCATCCAGAGCATCATCAACAAGATCGACCATACCATCGCGGAGGGGCACCCGCTCTACGGCTATCAGTGTTACTCCAAGGCGATTGCCGGCGCGCTCGGCTATCCGGTTGGTGATGTGCGGCCGCCGCTGACAAAATTCAGCGACCTCGGCGAAGAGGGGAAGCGGCGGCTGAAGCAGATTCTTGGGTTCGTTGCGGAGCTTGACAGTCTGGTTCCGCGACGGACCGCCGCGGTCGCGGCATAGCAACAGGCTGTTGAGCGACCGCCGCGACGCGCGCCAGATCCGTCTCGGCGTCATCGTCAATCCCATTGCCGGGATGGGCGGCAAGGTCGGATTGAAGGGAACCGACGGGCTCGAGGTCGTGGAAGAGGCGTGGCGCCGTGGCGCCGTTCCGATCGCAGCCGAGCGCGCGCGGCGGGCGCTGGCACGCATGACGATTCCGCCCGCCGATATCGACTTCCTCACCGGGCATGGCGAGCTTGGCGAAGTTGTTCTCCGCGCCTTGGGTTTTCGCCCCACGCTCGTCGGGTGCGGCCCCAAATCCACGACAACAGCGGACGACACCCGGGCCGCGGCAGCTGAAATGCTGGCGCGCAATGTGGACCTGATTCTCTTTGCCGGAGGCGACGGAACGGCACGCGATATCTTCGACATCGTCGGAAGCAGAATCCCCATCCTCGGCGTTCCCACCGGGGTGAAGATGCATTCGGCCGTGTTTGCCACAAATCCGGAGAACGCCGGCGACGTCGCCGGACGATTCCTGGCCGACCGCAAAGCCACGGAACGACTGCGTGACGCGGAAATCATGGACATCGACGAGCGTCTGCTGCGGTGCGGCCGCATCTCGGCGCGCCTCTTCGGCTATGCGCGCGTTCCTTACGAGCGCCAGCGGGTGCAGCACGCCAAGGCGGCCGCACCGCGTGACGCCGACGCGGCGCTCGACGCGTTGTAGCAGGAAAATCGCCGAATCGCTGCAGTCAGGATGTCTCTATCTGTTCGGTCCCGGCACGACCACGCAGAAGATCATGCGCTATGCCGGCATCGAAGGCACGGTATTGGGCATCGATGCCGTGTGCGACGGTCGCGCCGTCGGCCTTGACCTTGATGAACGAGCGATCCTCGCCCTTACCGAGGGAAAGCGCACGTGCATCGTCGTCAGCATCGTCGGCGGCCAGGGCTGCGTGTTCGGCCGCGGCAATCAGCAGATCAGCGCCGAGGTCATCAAGCGTGTCGGCCGGGACCGGCATCCTGGTGGTGTCGAGCCTCGACAAGCTCCTGGCGCTGAACGGCACGCGGCCTGTTCGTCGATACCGGCGACTGCGGAAGCTGACGCCATGCTCGCCGGCTATATCCGCGTCGAGGTGGGACCGGACCAATCGGTCATCTGCAAGGTTTCGTCGTGAACCCGGCGCCACCGTTCCAATGGCCGCGGGAGCACTGGCAAGGCCTGCTGCGGCGCGTACGGGCCGGTCCCGCCTTGCGGCCTCCGCGTGGAAAGACGGCGCGCGCTGTGCCGTCGCGCTGTCGTTTGATTGCGACCATGAGACCGCGGAACTCGGCGCCGGCCGCAGTGCCGTCGGGCGGCTCGCCTGGGGCGAGTTCGGCCGGCGTGTCGGCGTTCCCCGCATCCTCGGCGTTCTCAAGCGGCACAACGTGCCTGCAACATTCTTCATCCCCGCCGTTACCGCCCTCATCGACCCTGGCGAGCCACGCCGCATCCGCGATGCCGGCCACGAGATCGGCATTCACGGCTGGATTCACGAGAACACATCGCTGCTCGCCCGCGAAGACGAACGCTCGCTGTTGATGCGCGCGCGCGAGACGCTGGCTGAAATGACCGGCATCGAGCCCGTCGGCCATCGCGCCGCGCAATGGGATCTCAGCTCAAACACGATCGCCATCGTGCGCGAGATGGGCTTGCTTTACGATTCCTCGCTGATGGCCGATGAGGATTGCTACGAGTTGCTGGTGGACGGCGAGCGCTCCGGGGTCATCGAGGTGCCGGTGGAATGGATGCGCGATGACGCGGTCTATTTCATGTTTTCGCGCGATCCGCCCACGCGCCCCTACACCCCGCCCGAAGCCGTCCTCGACATCTTCCGGCGCGAGTTCGATGCGGCGTACGCGGAAGCGCGGGCTGTTCCAGCTTGTCATGCACCCATTCATCATCGGCTATCGGTCGCGCATCTGGATTCTCGATGCGCTGTTGCAGCATGCGCAGTCGCGCCCAGGCGTCTGGTTTGCCACGCACGCCGATGTTGCCGGTTTCGTGAAGGCGGAAGCCCAGACTCGGGCCTGATATTACAGTTCGCGATCAGATGGTCGTTTCGAAGCGACCTTCCGCTGATACGCCCGCCACGTCATCGCCCACCGGTCGGGATCTTCGAGCGCGGCGTGATCGATCTTGTGAATCGACTGACTGTGCGGTGCGGATTTGACGATCTGCGGATCGGAGTACGCCTCGTCGGAAATCCGCGCCAGCACATCGATCCAGTAATCGAGATCTTCCTTCGAATACATCTCGCCCGCTTCCGGCGTGAACGGTTCGGGCACCAGCCACGGCTCGTGGCTGAGCCAGAAAGCGTCGATGCCGAAATCGATCATGCGGTTCTGCACATCGAGAACGCCCACGCCCGTCTCGCGCTGCAAAATCTCCATGCTGTAGCGCGTCATTTCCAGGCGCGGCATGCGTGACTTGCGGGTTCGAGCGCGTGATGCCGCGAATCGCGAGCAGCCGCTTCTCCATATAGTTGTTGGCGAGCACGGAAAGGTCCGAGGCTTCGGCGAGACCCTCGCTGCCCATGGCGCGCGCCCAGGCATAGGCTTTCATGACCTGCGGCACGTTGCCCCAGAACTCGCGAATGCGACCGATGCTTTCAGGACGGTCGTGGTCGAGCTCGTAGCCGCTCGGCCGTCTTCACGACCACCGGCGTCGGCAGGAAAGGAGCGAGCGCCTCGGTGCAGCCATAGGCGCCAACCGCTGGTCCGCCGCCACCCTTCGGCGCGCCGAATGTCTTGTGCAGCATGAACATGCAGGCGTCGAACCCCAGCTCGCGCGCGCGAACTTTCGTCATCACGCCATTGAAGTTCGCGTGGTCATAGAAGCAAAGGCCACCGACCTCGTGTACCGCAGCGATCCATTGTTTGATGTCGGGATTGTAAATGCCCATGTCATCGGGATTGTTGATGAACAGGCAGGCAGTTCGGTCTGAGAGCGCAGCCTTCAGCGCATCGAGCGACGGATAGCCGTTCTCCTCCAGCATCAGGGTCACAACTTTGAAGCCCGCGGCGGCGGCGGTCGCGGCGTTGCACGGATGCGCCTGGATCGTGGTGATGACTTCGTTGCGCCGTTCCAATTCGCCGCGCGCCGCGTGGTAGGCACGCGTGACGCAGGCATGCAGATAGGAAGCGTCGGCGCCACCGCCAGCCTGGAAAACGAACTGGTCCATGCCCGACAATTCGCGCAGGATCAGATCCAATCCGTGAATGATCTCGAGCACGCCTTGCAGCGTATCGGGATCCTGGCCGGGGTGCAGGGCGGCTAACTCGGGTCGCGCGGCCAGCGCTTCGCCGAGGGCCGGGTTGTATTTCATCGTGCACGTGCCGAACAGGCTGATGCCGATCATGCCCAGCGTCTGCTGCGACAGGCGCACGTAATGGCGAAGCACCTCGGGTTCGGAAAGCTCCGGCAGTGCCGGCGGCGTCAGCCGGCGCATCGTCGCCGGAACCAGATCCGCCGCGTTGCCGACGGCGCCGCGAACGGCGTCATCCACGGCCGGAAACAGCAGGCCGCGCCGGCCGGGCTGGCCCATCTCCATGATCACGGGCTCGCTCCAGACGGGCGCGTGATAGTCGCGAAGGGTCGTGCTTTTGCTCATGACCGCACGATCTTGTTGATCGCCGCGGCAAGCCGGTCGAGGTCGCCGCGCGTGTGTATCTCGGTGACGCAATACAGCGCGCTTTGACCGAGCGCCGGAAACTCGCGCGACAAATCCTTGCCGCCAAATATCCCCTCCGCGCGAAGCTCCTTGTTGACGGTCGCTACGGTTTTTCCGGTCCCGTCGAAATTCACCACGAATTCCTTGAAGAAATGCGCTGGGAAAGACAATCCGCACGCCGGGAATGGCAGCCAGCAGCTTCGCCGCGTAGCCGCCCTGCTGAAGTATGATCTCGCCCACCTCCCGGAACCCCTGCCCGCCCATCAGCGCCATGTACGCGGAATTGGCGATCGCCCACATATATGTGGAGTTGCCGGTCCAGTCCTTGCCCTTCTCGCGCATTCCGTAGGAGGTCTGATGCACGAGGCTGAGGCCGAATCCACGCTCACCCGGTTTGGCGGTATCCGCGATGCTGATGAGGAGCGTGGGATATTCCCTGGCGTAACGAACCTCATCCCGGCTCGCAATGAACCCGCCGACCCCTCCCCCGCAGTTCATCGGCACGCCGAGCGGCTGCGTGGGCCCCACAACGATATCCGCGCCATATCCGCCGGGACTGGCGAGCACGCCGAGCGAAATTGGATCGACCCCCACAATCGTCTCCGCGCCGTGCGCGCGAGCCAGCGCCGCGATCTGGCTGGCCTGGTCGTCGATAACGCCCAGATACGAGGGAACCTCGAAATACACCGCCGCGGTGTTGCCGGAGATCTTTCGGGAAAGGTCGGCAAAATCAGCGCGGCCGGTCCCGTTTTCGTACCCGATTGGTATCATCGTCAGATGGCTCGCCATCTCCGGCGATTCGCAGTAGTTGCGAATGACCGCGAGGCGCTCCGGATCGATCGCCTCCACGACCAGCACTTCGCGGCGCGCGTTGATGCGCGACGCCATGCGTATGGCATGGCCGGCGGCACAGCCCCAGCTATAGACCGGCAGTCCCACGAACTCCATGCCGATCAGCTCGGCCAACTGGCTGCAGAACTCGAACCACGCCTGGTTGCGTCCGTGATCGGACATCGGCGAGCCGAACACCGAGGTCAGCCATTCCCGACGGCGCACGATCTCCTCGCAGGCGGCCGGCACATAGTGCTGCCAGCAACCGGCGCCGAGAAAATTCAACGCTTGCTCGCAGCTTGTGTTCTTCGACAGGAGCTCGCGAAGATGCCGCTCCAGTGCCACCTCGCTTGATAGCGCCGGCGGCAGCCGCAGCGGCGATGCGATCCGGTGATCGGTCGGAATCTGCTGGAACAATTCATCGATGCTGCCCGCGCCGATCGCCTCCAGCATCTCCCGCTTGGCCTGCGGCGTCGAGTTCGCCATGTAGGGATGTGCCATGCGCGGCTCTCGTAAGAACGCAACCTCAGCGCACGTAGGATGCGCCGTTCACATCGAACGTCGCCCCCGTCAGGTGACGCACCGTGCCGGTGGCGAGAAACGCGATCAGATGACCGATCTCGTCCGGCGGCACCCATTCGCCCATTGCCAGGTTCGCGGTCACCTTGTCTTCGCCGCCCTGCGTCTCGGCGAATTCAAGCGACATGCGCGTGCGCACCACGCCGGGCGAGATGATGTAGCTCAGCACCTTGTCCTTCGCGTAACCCCGCGCAATTGTTTGCGCCGCCGACTTCACCGCCGCTTTCGATGCCGTGTAGCCGATCTGCGCGGGATTGGTCGCACCGCGATGCGCATTCCAGCTCGAAATCGTGATGATGATTCCGCCGCCGCGCGCTTTGTAGTGCTTCACGGCGGCCCGCATCATTTGCGCCGGCGCAATGGCATTGATCTGGAGCTGCGGCATCCACGATGCCTGCCACGTCTCCTCGCTGTCGTCGAGCCCGCCCCACAACAGCGTTCCCGCGTTCAGCACCAGGACGTCGATCCGCTGCTTCCAACCAAGCGCCGCCTGCCAGACCCGATCGGCCGCTGCGGGGTCGATGAAATCGCCAGCCACCAGCATCTTGCGGTCCGCGGGCACTTCGGACAGGGCTTCCTCCGCGCCTTGACGTTCTTCCTCGGCCCGGTAGTGCCCGACGATCTGCGCTCCGGCTTCACCGAGAATCCGCGCCGTTGCCGCGCCGATTCCGCTCGCCGCACCGGTCAGCAGCACGACCTTTTCCTTGAGATCAAGCACGCTTCCGCTTCCCCTCCTGCGGCGATTTGCGGCCAACGCTTCCATGCATCCAACTGCCGCGTCAAGCAGAATGTGCGAAATCCGCATTCGGAATCCGCATTGCGCACAGAAAGGAGCTACGCCATGATCCCACACGCAGCGGCATGAATATCGGCGGAGGTCAGGCGTGGACGAGAAGACGCTGAAGGAACTGACGGACCGGGACGAAATATCGTTTCTTCTGCATGAATACTGCCGGACGCTCGACGCGATGGACCTCGATACATTGGCCGCAATTTTCACCGACGACTGCGTCGTCGAATATGGCCCGGAGGACCGCCTGAAGAGCCACGGCAAGGCTGCCGTCCGTCAGGGCCTGGAGCGGCTGTGGCGGTGGAAGCGGACGTCCCATCACCTCTCCAATATCCAGATTCGCCTCACCGGGGCCAATCAGGCCAACGCCATCAGCTACATCATTGCCTGGCACGAACGGCCCGACGGCAGCACGGGCACGATCTGGGGGCAGTATCATGATACCTTCGTGCGCACGCCGGCAGGTTGGCGCCTGCGGCATCGGCGCCAGACCATGAACGGCAATGATGCCGGCTTCACCGTGAACATATTTCCGTCGGAGCGGCGGCAGCCCCCCGCCGGCTGGGTCGCGCCCGTCATCGACCGGCCAGTCTAAATGACGCCGGGTCGCGCGTTGTCGGCGGGCGTCGCGGCGCACGGCAAACCGGTCAGCATCCGCTTCGGTGCGAAAACGATCGAGACGATGGAAGGTCAGACCGTGCTGGCCGCTCTTGTGGCCGCTGGCGAGATGGTTTGCCGCACCACCGCCGGGGGCGCCGAGCGCGGGTCATTCTGCGGAATGGGTGTCTGCCAGGATTGCATCCTCGACATCGATGGCCACCCCAATCAGAGAGCGTGCATGACGCCGGTGCGCGCCGGCATGGTCGTCGCGGCGGGCGAACCCCGCCCCGAGCCGGCGGCGGACGCGGCGGATCCCGAGATGGTCACCCTCACGCCGGACGTGCTGGTCATCGGCGGCGGCCCCGCTGGGCTTGCCGCGGCCGCCGTGGCGGCCGAAGCCGGTCTCGATGTGGTGCTCATCGACGAACGATCGAAATTGGGTGGCCAGTTCTACAAGCAGCCGGCTGACGGGTTCGGCGTCGACGAGCGTGCGATCGACAAGCAGTTTCGCGACGGACGTGCATTGATCCGGCGCGTCGCTGCGTCCGGTGCCCGCTGTATTTCGGGTATGACCGCCTGGGCCGCGTTCGGTGCCGAGGAGGTTTGGGCGAGCAGTTCCGCAGCGAACCTCGGCATTCGGCCCAAGCGGGTGGTGCTGGCGACCGGCGCATACGAACGCGGTGTGCCCCTGCCCGGCTGGACGCTGCCCGGATTCATGACCACCGGCGCGGCGCAGACGCTGCTGCGTTCGTATCAGATCGCGCCGGGCCGCCGTGTCCTGCTCGGCGGCAACGGGCCACTCAACCTGCAGGTCGCCGCCGAGCTCGTCCGCGCCGGCATCAAGGTGGTGGCGCTCGTCGAGGCCGCCGCCAGACCGGGCCCGCGTATGCTGGCCAGTCTGGCGAAAATGGCAATCAGCGCACCGGACCTGGTGCGCGACGGGCATCGCCCACCAGAACGTACTCCGGCGCGCCGGCGTGCCGACGTTCAATCGCCATGCCATCGTACGGGTTGAAGGAGGCGATTCCGTCAAGCACGCCCGGATTGCCGAAATCGACGAGCAGGGGTATCCGGCCTCCGGCACCGAAAAATCCTTTGATGCGGACGTTGTTTGTCTCGGCTACGGCTTCCTGCCATCCAATGAAATCGCGCGGGCCATCGGGTGCCGCCATCGCTTCGATGAGCGGCTTGGCCATCTCGTGGCGGAATGCGACCAGCATGGCCGCAGCTCGGTTGCGCACGTGTGGATTGTCGGCGATGCAGGCGGACTGGGCGGCGCACGCGCGGCCGAAGCCGCCGGCGTAATCGCCGGTACAGACGTTGCCCGGGACCTCGGACGCACAGTCCGTCATGGTCGGGAAGTTCGGCTCGCGATGGCGGCGAGCGTTCGGGCGAAACGATTCCAGTCAGCCTTGTGGACGCTTTTCCGGGCGCCCCGCATCGTGGATCAGCTTGCGGAACCGGACACAATCTTGTGCCGCTGCGAGGAAGTCACCGTCGCGACGGTGCGCAAGGCCGTGGCCGACGAAGGGATTGCCACGGCAGGTGCGGTCAAGCGCCTGACCCGGGTCGGCATGGGCCGATGCCAGGGGCGCTATTGTGGCGCGCTCGCCGTCGAGCTTGTCGCTCGCCAGTGTGGCACGGGCATCGACGAGTTCTGCTATTTCGCGCCGCGCATACCCTTCAAGCCGGTGTCGATCGCAACCGTGTCGGGCGCCGCTTGAACGTGGTTTCGCCGCCAGCGAACAAGAATCCGCAATGCGCACACATCCTCTTGACTCACCTACCCCCGCGTGTAGCTTACGTGCGCTAGGCTTGTAAGCTCCCGGCAGGCTTGGAATGAGTGTCTGTGATCAGACCGGTTCAGGGAGCCAGCCGGGGGAGGCTTCATGTTAAGACGCGCTATAGTGGTTGGCGCTCTGATGCTCGTGTTCGGCGGCCTCATGGCGGGCGCGCAGGCTCGATCGCTGGACAACATCATCAAAAGCGGTACGGTGCGCATCGGCGTGGGGGCGAACCAGCCTCCATCGAGTTCCCTCGGTCCCAACAATACCTACCAGGGTTTTGACATCGATATCGGGAACCGCATCGCAGAGGCGCTTGGGGTAAAGGCGCAATTCGTTCCGGTGGAAAGTCCCGACCGCATTCCGTTCCTGCTGGCCGACCGCGTTGACCTGATATGCGCGGAGCTGACGCGCAATACCGAGCGTGAGAAGGTCGTGGATTACACCGTCCCGCTGCACACTGAAGCGATGTCGGTGCTCACCACCGACAAGGTTCAGGTCAAGAGCTGGAAGGACCTGAACGACCCCAAATACACCATCGTCGATCAGCGGGGTAACAACTCGGTCGACTTCCTCAAGCAAAATCTGCCCAACGCGAAGCTGCTGATCGTTGAGACACTGGCAGACATGGTTCGCGCGGTTGCGCAAGGCCGGGCCGACGCCATCGTCGAGAATATCGACTTCTATATGGGCACCACCAAGAGCTATCCCGACGTCAAGTGGAAAGTCCTGCCCGACGTCATCATGGTGGCGTACGACGGAATCGGTGTGCAAAGAGGCAATGACGGCCTTCGCCATTTCCTCAACGAGCTGATCTTCGAGATGCAGACAAGTGGGTTCGTGAATGACACGTGGGCCAAGTGGTACGGCGCACCGCCGGTCGTCCCGGTCGTTCCCAACCCGTACTTCTAAGGAGATATGATGCCGGGGAGGTCGGCCACCCGTACCTCCCCGCACGCGCTCCCCGACAGCCGCTGTTGCTCATGACACCTGTTCATCCTTGAACTACACGCTCCAGTTCGGTGTCGTCTTCAGGCAGTTGCCCTACCTCCTGGGTGGCGCGCTGATAACGCTGGAACTGGCCTTCATAATTTTCTGGGGCGGCGCCTTGATCGGGCTCTTCGGAGCCATGGGCAAAACCTTCGGCGGACCGCGCACGAGGCGCCTGGTGAACGCTTATGTGGCGTTCTTCACCAACACGCCGGCATTCGTGCAGGTTTACTTCCTCTTCAACGGATTGCCCGATGCCGGCATATTACTGTCTCCGTTCAGCTCGGCGGTCATTGGGCTGACGGTCAATTCCGGTGCCTACCTCACCGAAATCCAGCGTGCCGGGTTCGCCTCGGTGCGCCGCGCCGAGCTCGACGCCGCCGAGGCGCTGGGGATGAATTTGGCGCAGTCCGTCCGCTACGTGATACTGCCGCACATCATGCGTACCATCTATCCGCCGCTTGCGAATTTCTTTATCTGGATATTGCTGGGCACCTCCATGGCTGCGCTCATCGGCGTTGAGGAACTCACCGGGCGTGCCATCAACATCAGCGCCTCGACGCTGCGCAGCATCGAGGTCTTCACCATCGTTGCCGGAATTTACATCGTGCTTACGGTGATTGCGACCGGCGTGCTGTATGCCGTCGGCAGAATATTCTTTCGGGTGAAGATGCGGGTGTTCTGATGCAACCGCTGCTGCGCCAGATTCCCTTATTTTTCACCTACTACAACGTCATGCTGCTGCTTTGGGGCATCGGCTCGACCGTGTTGCTGACTGTCGCCGGGTGTGGCGCCGGTTTCCTGTTCGGGTCGGTCATCGTCCTGGTTCGGATCAGCAAAACCATATGGCTGCTGCCGCTGAAGATGGTCGTCATCACTCTACGTGGAGTTCTTCCGCCGCATTCCGTTTCTGGTGATCTTGTATCTCGTTCTGTTTGCAGCCCAGGCGATCTATCCTGCGCTGTCGCTGTTTGGCGTCGCGGTCGTCAGCGTGTGCCTGCTGGCCACCGCCTATCTGTCGGAAATCATCAGGGCCGGCATCGAGTCCGTTCAGCGGCCGCAGATCGAGGCCGCCGACTCCATGAATTTCGGCTTCTGGCGAACGATGTACGAAGTGGTGCTGCCGCAGGCATGGAGGGTTCTGTTGCCGCCGGCCACGGCGTTCGTGATCATGTTCATCAAGGATACCTCGCTTGCCTCCCAGGTCGGCGTCATCGAGCTGATGTTCACCGGCAAGATTCTCGCCAACCGGAGCTTCTCGGGTCTCCTGGTCTACAGCGTGATCCTGATCTGCTACTTCATGCTATCGTATCCGCTCAGCCGTCTGGCCGCATGGATGGAGAGCCGACTTGCCGCACCTACGGGTACAGAACCTCAACGCATCCTACGGTCAACTTCCGGTTTTGCGGGATATCAATCTTACCGTCGAACAGGGTGAGGTCATTTCGCTGATCGGCCCGTCCGGTTCGGGCAAGAGCACGCTGTTGCGCGCCATCATGGGCCTGACGAAGCCGGCCTCCGGGGAGGTGATCCTCGACGGCGAGTCGATCGACTACTCATCCCGTCGCAGCCTTCGCGAGGCGCGCAAGCGCATGGCGATCGTTTTCCAGCAGTACAACCTGTTCCAGAACATGACGGTCATGCGTAACATCACCGTCACGCCCATCAAGATCCGTCAGGCGCGACCGCCGCGAAGTCGAACGGGAGGCGGTGCGGCTCCTGGAAAAAGTCGGCCTGGCCGACAAGCATCATGCCCACCCCGATGAGCTGTCGGGCGGCCAGCAGCAGCGCGTCGCGATCGCGCGCGCGCTGGCGCTCAAGCCGGAGATCCTGCTGCTCGACGAAGTGACGTCGGCGCTCGATCCGGAACTCGTCAACGATGTTCTCGACACCATTCGCGTCCTGGCGTCAGATGGCATGACGATGCTGATCGTCAGTCACGAGATGGCGTTCGTGCGCGAGGTCTCGACCAGGGTAGTGATGCTGGACAAGGGCAGCACAGTCGAGGAGGGCAAGCCCGCGGACATTTTCGATGCCCCGAAAACCGCGCGCGCGCGTGAGTTCGTCGGCAAGATACTACGGCATCACTAGAGCGTGATCGCTTGAGGCGGAAGCGTCGGAAAGCGTGAATCACGCCCTCAAACAAGGAATTTTCGACCGGACTACGATGCCACCTCGACGGCACGACCGGATCGCGCGCTCTCGGCGATTGCATCCAGCGTAAGCATAATATCTGTGGTCTCCTCTGGCGTCGCCCCGCTCCAGAGCTCCGATCGACCAGCCACCAGATGCGCGAACGATTCCGCTTCAGCCAGAAAGCCGCTGCCGCCTGGCAGCTCGAGGGTCTCGTAAGGCGCAGTCGCCTCCCTGCTTCGTTTCACCTCAAGGTTCAGCTTCCCGCTCGGCGGCGCGTGGTTGGAATAGTTTGTGATGATAGCGCCATTCTCGCCCGCTATCATGGCGTGGCGATGGGACGCAGTCAGTAAGCTGCAGAAGATCTGCGCGACCTTGCCGCTGGGGAAGTCCAAAGTGGCGGCAACGGTTTTATCCAGCCCCTTGCCGAACCACTGCGCGCTGGCAAACGCCCGCGCGGGCCGTTCTCCTGCAACGATACGCGCCAGGCTGACAGGATAGCTTCCCGCATCGAGCAAGGCGCCCCCGCCAAGTGCTGCCACCATGCGAATATTGTTGGTACCGGCGACCGTGAAGCCGAATGTCGCCTGGATGTACCGCACCTCGCCGATCGTACCCTCGCTCAGCAGCTCCCGCAGTCTGAGCGTCTGCGGCTGGGCCATATAAGGATAGGCTTCCACCATCTGCACGCCATGGGCGCGTGCCGCGGCAAACATTGCCCTGGCCTCATCTGCGGTCACCGAGAACGGCTTCTCGCACAGGACGTGCTTGCCCGCTTCCGCGGCGCGGATCGACCATTCCGCGTGCAGGCTGTTCGGAAGGGGAACGTAGCCTGCGTCGATGTCTGGATCTTTCAGCAGTTCTTCGTACGAGCCGCAGGCCCGCGCCACGCCGACCTCGCGGGCGAAGGCTTTTCCTTTGGCCACATCCCGGCTCGCCACCGCGGTCACCTTGACCAGCGACGAATTGGCGACGGCTGCAATGAATTGGCGCGCGATGTTAGCCGCCCCGAGGACGCCAAAGCGAACAACCTTCCGTGTCATCGCGAACTCCTGTGAGCTGCTACCGGTCTGGTGGACACCCACTTTAGTTCGCGGTCGGGGCATAGAAGCATTTGGACCACCCTTTGCAGCACCAAGGCTGTTCCAATTCGTCGTCAAGCCCTATCGAGCCGGCTTCGGAGGGAGTGGGATTCGAACCCACGGTACGCTTTCACGTACACACGCTTTCCAAGCGTGCGCCTTAAGCCGCTCGGCCATCCCTCCCGCGAGCGGGACTTATACCAGCCGGCAACCTCATGCGTCCATCTTCAGCGCCGCCAGGAAGGCCGATTGCGGGATCTCCACCTTGCCGAACTGACGCATCCGCTTCTTGCCCTCTTTCTGCTTCTCCAGCAGCTTGCGTTTGCGCGTGATATCGCCCCCGTAGCACTTCGCCGTCACGTCCTTCGACAGCGCGCTGATCGTCTCCCGTGCAATCACCCGTCCGCCGATCGCCGCCTGCACTGCGATCTTGAACAACTGCCGCGGGATCAGCTCCTTCAGCCGCGCGCAGATCGCCCGGCCCCGCGCCTCTGCCGCGTTGCGGTGCGCGATGAAGCTCAGCGCGTCCACCGCGTCCCCGTTCACCAGGATGGAGATGCGCACCAGATCGCCCGGCGCATAACCATCCATCTGGTAATCGAAACTCGCGTAGCCGCGAGATACCGATTTCAGCCGGTCGTAGAAATCGAACACGACCTCGTTCAGCGGCAGCCGGTACACAACCATGGCGCGGTTGCCGACATAGGTCAGGTCGATCTGCTCTCCGCGGCGATCGGTGCAGAGATGCAGCACCGATCCCAGATAATCGTCCGGCACCATGATGGTGGCACGGATCCAAGGTTCCTCGATGTGGTCGATCACGCTGCCGTCCGGCATATCGACCGGATTGTGCAGTTCCTGCACCTGCCCGCTGGTGCGATGCACGCGATACACCACGGACGGCGCGGTGGCGATCAGATCCAGATCGAATTCCCGCGTCAACCGCTCCTGGATGATTTCCAGATGCAGCAGGCCCAGGAAGCCGCAGCGGAAGCCAAAACCCAGCGCGGCCGACGTCTCTGGTTCGTAATGAAAGCTCGCGTCGTTCAGCCGCAGCTTGGCCAGACTGTCGCGCAGCTTTTCGAAATCGTCCGCATCCACCGGATAAAGCCCGCACCACACCACCGGCACGGAGGGCTTGAATCCCGGCAAAGGGTTGGCAGTCGGCTGGCGGTCGTCGGTAATCGTGTCGCCGATCGAGCAATCCGCCACGGTCTTGATCGAGGCCGTGATATAGCCGATCTCGCCGGGCCCCAGGTCGTCGCACGGCACCATCTTGGGGGTGAACACGCCCACCTGCTCCACCGCATGCACCGCCCCGGTGGACATCATGCGTATCCTCTGGCCGCGCTTCAGGCGCCCATCCTTCACGCGCACCAGGATCACCACGCCGAGATACTGGTCGTACCAGCTATCCACCAGCAGCGCCTTCAAGGGCGCGGCACCGTCACCTTTTGGGGGTGGCAGCCGGTGTATCAGCGCCTCCAGCACCGCCTCGATGTTCAGCCCGGTCTTGGCGCTGATCTCGACCGCGTCGGTGGCGTCCAGCCCGATCACGTCCTCGATCTGCTGCCTCACCCGCTCGGGTTCGGCGGCCGGCAGGTCGATCTTGTTCAGCACTGGCACGATCTCGTGCCCCGCCTCGATCGCCTGGTACACATTGGCCAGGGTCTGCGCCTCGACCCCCTGACTGGCATCGACCACCAGCAGCGAGCCCTCGCAGGCGGCCAGGCTGCGGCTGACCTCGTAGGCGAAGTCGACGTGGCCGGGGGTGTCCATCAGATTCAGCTCGTACACCTGCCCGTTCTTGGCCGGGTAGGTCAGGCGGACGGTCTGCGCCTTGATGGTGATGCCGCGCTCACGCTCCAGCTCCATGCTGTCAAGCACCTGGTGCGTCATCTCGCGGTCGGTCAGCGCGCCGGTGGCCTGGATCAGCCGATCGGCCAGGGTGGACTTCCCATGGTCGATATGCGCGATGATCGCGAAGTTGCGGATATGGTCGATCGGCGTGTCGGGCATGCAGAATGGGGCCGGAGGGTCGGGGTTCGGCGATCAGATAGGAGCAAACCCACGCCGAAGCCAGCCTGGATGTCCCGCCGCCCCTGTTTCTGCCCTGGCCGGCCGGTGATGCCGGGGTTTCAGCCTGGCGACGGCCGCGCGCCGGACCGATTAGCCCCGCCAGGAAGGCACCCGCATCGTCCAGTTACACGCTCGGTCGCCTCTCCTGCTGTGCGCCCGCCGATCCGCTGTCGCGATCTGGCCTGGCCGCAGAGTCCAGGTTAGCCTGGCGCGAACTGTCCACGCCTGCCAACCGCGATGGAGATTCCTGTGACACGCGACGCTGCAACTGGAGTTGATACATGCAAGTGAGCGGCATGATACGGCTCACCCCCGGAGCGGAAAGGATCAGCGAGCTGGCTGGTTGGATGGCCGATTACGCTCGCCGGCTGGAGGCGAGCGGGTTCCCGGGAATCTGGGTGGGCGATGCGCTCGGCCGCGGGCACGCGACTCTGGATCCACTGACCGCGCTGGCAGCGATCTCCACGGTGACCGAGCGCGTGGAACTGGGTATCGCGGTGCTGCAGGTACCGCTGCGAAACCCGATCGAGCTGGCCCATCGCGTGCAGTCGGTGCAGGCATTGTCGGGCAACCGGCTGCGGCTTGGTGTCGGCAGCGGCTCGACACGAGCGGATTTCGAACTGCTCGGCGCCGATTACGACCACCGTTTCCGCACGCTGATGCAATCGCTCGATATCATGCGACGGACCTGGCGCGGCGAGTCGGTGAATGGTGGCGCCTTGTCGCCGTGGCCCGGATGCGAAGGCGGCCCGCCAATTCTGCTCGGCGCCTGGCGCAGTCCGCGCTGGATCGGCTATGCGGCAAAGGAATGCCAGGGTTGGACTCCGTCAGGCCGGTTCAGTAGCTGGGAGGATCTGGAAAAGGGAATGCACCTCTATCGCGACGCCGGCGGGACCAACGCGGTGCTCGCCAATGTCGCCGTCGATCTCAGCGAGCGCCCGGAATCCGCTGAACTGGCCCGACTGGCGCACGTCTCATTGATTTGCCCGCCCGACGAGGCGCGCCGGCGAATGAAGCGGATCGAACAGCTCGGCTTCGACGAGGTGCTGCTGATCTCCCATCCCGCCGTGCTGGAAGATTTGGAGCGGGCGCGCGACTTCGTCTGAGTACCCGGGTCCATCTGCCAGGAATAATTGCCGGCGTGCTGGCGTCTGTCCTATTTCGGAAAGGTTGGAGGGAAAAGGCATGCTGCGTCGCGGTCTGATGATGAGTGTCCTTTGCTGCGTGACGGCGACCTATGCCGCCGCTCAGTCGCCCGAAACCGTGCGGATTCGCGGAACGATCGATGCAGTAAATGCCACACTGCTGCAGGTGACATCCCGCGAGGGCGACAAGCTCTCCATTGGCTTGCCTGAGAAGCTTCGCGTCACGGAGATTGTCCCGGCACAGATCACCGATATCAAATCGGGGACTTATATTGGTACCGCGGCTGTCTCGGAGCCTGACGGCACGTTGCGCGCGCTCGAGGTCCAGGTGTTTCCCGAAAGCCGGCGTGGCGTCGGGGAGGGGAGCCATCCATATGATCTGCAACCCCAAAGCACCATGACCAACGGCACCGCTGCCAATGTCGTTGGCACCAACGGTCGTACGCTTACGGTGCAGTATAAGGGCGGTGAGAAGAAGCTGGTGGTACCACCCAACGCGCCGATCATTACATATGAGCCGGGGACACGTGAGATGCTCACACCCGGGTCCCACGTCATCATCACGGCGCAAAAGAGTTCCAGCGGTGCGCTGACAGCCACCAGTGTCTCGGTAGGGAAGGACGGGCTGACGCCGCCTATGTGACCTCGCGGTGACATGCATCGGGACCGCCGCGGAACTTCGCCAGCATCGCCGGGCGTGATTGTTTCTCTCGTTATGACGCGGCGGATGCCCCGGCCGGCGCGGGCTGGATCAGCTCGCCGCCGCCGGGACCGATCTGGAACACGGCCAGGCCGCGGTGCACCTGGCCATCAGGTAGCAGCGCCAGCCAACCGTCCGCCCCGGTGAAGCCGGCCGGATTTGTCAGCGGCACTCCATTGGTTGCGGTGACCCGTGCGATAGAGGCGGCGTCGAACGCGATGTCAGCAACGCTTGGCGGTGGCCCGCCGTAGCGTGCGCTATAGGCGGCAACGAAATTGGCCCGCCCCGCCGGGTCGGGTGCCGCATACCACGCGCCGCGAAACTGGCCGGCACCACTGCGCGGATCTCCCCAAAGCGCCGGTCCCATGTATTGCACCGCCGGTTGTGCGACGAAGTAGTACGGCAGCACGGCCGCCAGCTCGGTCAGCGCCTCGCCCGTATCAGCGAGCAGCAGCGCGTCAAATGGTGGCGGTGGCAACACCGATCCGGACAATTGCTGCGCGCGGCGCCTTCCTTCGGGCGTTCCTTCCGCCCGAGCGGCGCGGATCTGGCTCTGGATCGGTGCCCAGCGCGAATCATAGTCGGACAGTTCCCGTACCGCCTGGCTGATGGGACCCATGCCGCTGCCGTGGAAATGGATGTTCGGGGGGGCCAGCCCTTCCGCTGTCGCAGCTTGGCTGAGCGCCGATCCCATTACGTGGCCAAAGTTGTTGTCTGGCAGCAAGGCGGCCCATTGCGACTTCCCAGCCTGCTGGCCCGCAGCAACCAGCCGGCGCACCTGCTGGCCGGGGGTGATGCCGAGCGGCCAGACGCCAGCCTGCGCAATTGCGGGATCGTTGGAAAAAGCGAGCATGGGCACATGGGCACCGCGGGCAATCGGGGCAGCAGCGGCGACCTCGGACGCCGTCAGCGGGCCGAGGATCATGCTCGCACCGCCGGCCAGCACGGTCCGGGTCGCCTGCGCGGCACCTTCGGGCGATCCCGCGGTGTCCTGCGAGATCAGCTCCGGCGAGCCCGGCTGTTGCAGTGCGAGTTGCGCCGCTTGCTGCAGCGGCTGGCCCAGCTCCGCATGCGCCCCGCTGAGCGGCAGGAGGATGGCGACCTTGCCGCCGGGGGTCGCGCCGCGTTGACCGGGGGATTGTCCCGGCGCCAGGGTGCCCGACGAGCCGTAATATGCGCCGGGCGGCGGATAACCGGTACAGCCCGCCAGTCCCGCGGTTCCGGCCAGGAGCAGGAATGCCCGACGAAGCATGTGCCGCATCTCCCGAAGACAACGCATCGGATCAGGATCGAGCGGGTCTTGTGCTTGTTTCCACGCCGATCGGCAACCTCGATGATATTTCGGCGCGGGCGCGCACGCGCATTGGCATCGGCCGATCTGGTGCTGTGCGAGGACACGCGGCACACCGCCCGGCTACTGGGCGCGCTGGGCGTGCGGGCGCGAACCCGATCGCTGCACGAACATAACGAGGATGCGGCGATCCCCGGCGTGCTGGCGGCGTTGCGGGCCGGGCGGCGCGTGGCGCTGGTGTCCGATGCGGGCACACCGGTCGTCTCCGATCCCGGCTACCGGCTGGTGCGTGCGGCAATCGAAGCGGGGATTGCCGTCACCGCGGTGCCGGGACCGAACGCCGCGGTGACTGCCCTGGTGTTGTCGGGGCTGCCGCCTCAGCCATTCATGTTCCTGGGATTCCCCCCGCCACGGCAGAGCGCCCGCCGGGCGGCCTTCGGCAGACTGCGGGTCGCCGAGCAGGCAGGACTGGCGGCGACGCTGATCTGGTTCGAGGCGCCGCACCGGTTGGCCGAGACTCTGGCGGACATGGCCGATTCGTTCGGCGCCCGTCCGGCGGCGGTCGCCCGCGAACTCACCAAGCGGTTCGAGGAGGTCCGGCGGGGGACACTGCCCGCTGGCGGCGCAGTTCGCCGCGCAGCCGGCTGCGGAGGGGGAGTGCTACGGCTGGGGGCCGCCTGGTGGGAAACAGCGTGAAGGACGCGGCGGCGCTGGTTGCAGCGGCGCCTGCCGAAACGGGTGGTCTACGCGCGGCATTGGTTCGGGGCGGCGGTGCGTATGCTGGAAGCACCGATCTACGCGGCGGAGATCGACCGGCGCTCGTGCTCACGTTACTCCGGGCAACACCGGCAAGTCATCCAATGCGGTCTGGTATAGGATGTCCCTCGCTTTTGCCGCTCAGGAGGTTGGTCATGGCGGACGTCAAGGTCGATATCAAGGTCAACAATCCGAAAGTTACAAAGTTAAGATCGCCGGAAAGACTTGAAAGAAGCCAAGAAGAACCTCGACTTGCGCGACGAGTGGGGTCTTTACGACGCGACCCAGAACTTCAAGAGCAGCGCGCAGACCGACAAGGACGGCAACGTAACCTCGGTGACAATGGTGCTCAACCCGGTGATCCAGTTGCCGGAATGGAGTGGTTACGGTTCGGCGACCAAGGAGCAGAAGGCGTCATGGGACGAGATGGTCGAGGCGCTTGAGGCGCATGAGCGCAAGCATCATGACATCCAGGTTGATTCGCGAGCGATCTGCAAGGCGATCAAAAAGGCAACCTCGACGCCGATGGCCTCAACGACATCATCGATAAGCAGCAGACGGCGTGCCAAGAAGCAGGACGATTATGATTGCGCAGCGGCCACGGCGCGAGGAAGGGGTTGTGCTCGATCTCGACGCGTGACGAGTGCTCTGGAAGATCACCGTGCTGAATGGGCCGGCGCCGACGAAGCTCGAGGCCGAGCAGCTAGAAAACGGCTCGCGGTCCATGCGCGGGCACCGGTGTTGGGTTGCGATAGCAGGTTTTAAGGCGCGTAAAGAAGCGAGATGCGCCTCACGCCGGCGCGAACCTTTTCTCTGCGCTCTGCGTTAAGCTTCCTTGCTTCCCAAGCCGCCCTCATTGCCCGCACCGGCACCCCATCACACCTCCTCCGCCACCGGCTCGGTATCCAGTTCCAGCATCTGCTCCGCCCGGCCCGGCTCCACTGCCTCAACCGCCCGCAGCTTGCGAGCGACCACGCGCGTGCGGGTGCGCGCCCGCTCGATCGTGTTGCTCATGGTGCCGGCGTTCTTCGCCAGCGCCTCCAGCACCTGGTCCATCTTGATCATCTCGGTGCGGGTGGCGCCCAGCAGATCCCGTACCTGATCGGCCTTCTGCTCCAGCGCGAGCGTGATGAAGCCCAGATGGATCGTGCGCAGCAGCGCCGGGAACAGGCTGGGGCCGAGCACCAGCACGCGGCACTCGCGCCCGATCTCGTCGATCAGCCCCGGGATGCGCGCGACTTCCGCGAACAGCGCGTCGGTCGGCAGGTACATCACCGCGAATTCGACGGTGACGGGAGGCGCGATGTATTTGCGTGGCGATCTTCTTTGCCTGCTGGCGGACACAGGTTTCCAGCCGCCTTGTGGCAGAGCGTTCGGCGTCCGCATCGCCGGCCTCGGCGGCGGCGAGCAGGCGTTCGTAGTCCTCCACCGGGAACTTGGCATCGATCGGCAGCAGCGGCCGATCGTCGCCGCGGCCGGGCATCACCACCGCGAATTCCACCGCCTCATCCGAATCGGCGCGCAGCTTGCGGTTGGTTTCGTACGCGCCGGCCGGAAGGATATCGTCCAGCATGGCGCGTACCTGCGCTTCGCCCCAGCCGCCGCGGGTTTTCACATTGGAGAACAGCCGCTTGATATCGCCGATCTGCGCAGTGACCGCCTGCACGTCGCCCATCGCCTTCTGCACGGCTGCGAACTGGTCGATGACGCGATTGAAGCTCTCGTTCATCTGCTTTTCGACCGCGGCATGAAGCTGTTCGTTTACGGTCTTCTGAATCTCGGCCAGCTTGGCTTCGTTGCCTTCACGCAGTTCGCGCAGCTTGGCTTCCAGCATCCCGCGCGTGGTTTCGAATTGCGCGCCGATGTCGGCCCCGGTCTTGCGCTGACTGTCCGCCAGGGCCAGCCGCAGCTCGCCCCGCACCTGCTCCGTTCCCGTATCGAACGCGCCGCGCAGCGAGGCCATCCGATCGGCAGCCTCGGTGGCGACGCTCAACAGGGTCCTGCGCGTGGTTTCCGCCTCGCCGCGCACGCCGGCAAGCCCCTGCTCGGCCAGCAGGCGCAGGCGCTGCACCTCCCGCCCGCCACGCAGGAACAGAACCAGCGTGACAAGGGCCGCCGCGGCAGCAATGGCAGCAAGCAAGGCGGCAGGATCGAACGGCATACAATGACCTCCGCGAGTCGCATCGCGCGACTCGGCGGATTATCGGCCAGGTGCGACACTGGTGCGATGGGAATGTGAGGTGGCGGTGGCGGGCGACGACGGGTTCTATTTCGAAGATATGACGGTCGGGCGCGTCCTGCGCTCGCACCGGTCGATCCGGATGGATACGGAGCGGATCATGGCGTTCGCGCGCGAGTTCGACCCGCATCCGGCGCATGTGTCGGAGGAGACTGCCCGGCGAACCATGTTCGGCCGGCTGTGCGCCAGCGGGTGGCACACCGGCGCGACGACGCATGCGCCTGATCTTCGAGACATTGCGCGATTGCCGGAGGTGGAGCCGGCGTCGAGGTCGAGGGGTTGCGCTGGGCGCGGCCGGTATTCGGTGGGGACGAGTTGCGGGTGGAGATCGAGATCCTGCACACGCGGTTGTCTCGGTCGCGCAGCGACGCCGGGCTGGTGAATTATAAGTGCGTCACACTGAACCAGCGCGATGAGGCGGTGCAGGAATTTTCCGCGACGATATTGATGCCGCGACGCGATGTGGTGTCGGGATAGCTGAACGTATACCCCGCCCTGTGATTATGACTCCTTGACGGTGTTGGGATAAGCGTGGGTCAGCTTGTCTCGGGCACGCTGAATGGTGAACATCCCGGGGTACTGGTCATCCCTGCGATCTTCCCTCTCAAATCCGGCTAAGGAGGTTCCCGATGCAAATCGAAACCAAGGCGATACATGCAGGTCGGGGTGTCGATTCTTCCACCGGGGCCGTCACCATCCCCTTGCATCCCAGCACGACCTTCGAGCGCAGCGCGGACGGAACCTTCCCGTCGGGCTACGCATATATCCGGGAAGACAACCCCACCCGAAACGCCTTCGAGACGGCGATGGCCGCGCTTGAAGGGGGTCACAGCGCTGTCGCCTTTTCCTCCGGCATGGCCGCGATCACAGCAGTGTTCGAGGCGCATCCCAGCAAGGCCAATCGCATCGTGGTGCCGGACGACATGTATTTCGGTATCCGGTCGCTGATCGACGAAACCGACATCGGGCGCCGGTTCGACTTCGTTGCGGTCGACATGCGCGACCTGAACGCCTTGCGGGCGGCCGTCGGTGTCGGGGCCACGGGCCTCGTGTGGATCGAAACCCCCTCGAACCCGCTCATCCGTGTCGTGGATATCCGGGCGGCCTGTGAGATCGCGCACGGGGCCGGTGCGCTTGCGGTGGTGGACAATACCTGGGCAACGCCGATCTTGCAGCGCCCGTTCGAACTCGGGGCCCATGCCGTCGTGCATTCGGCAACGAAATACATCGGCGGCCATTCCGATCTGATGGCAGGGGTCGTCGTCTTGCCGGAGGCTTCACCGCTGGGACGCCCCTTGCGTATGATCCAGCGCCACAAGGGCAGCGTCGCCGCTCCCTTCGACTGCTGGCTCGCGCTGCGCGGGCTCCAGTCCCTGCCGGTGCGCATGCGCGCTCATTGTGACGGCGCCCAAAAGGTCGCCGAAGCGCTGAGCAAACATCCGGCGGTCGAAGCGGTTCTCTTTCCGGGTTTGCCCGACGACCCGGGCTATGCGTTGGCCGGAAGGCAGATGGGGGGCCGTGGGGCCATGCTTTCCTTCATCGTACGTGGCGGCGACGAGACAGCCATGGCGGCGGCTGGACGGCTCAAACTCGTGGTGCGGGCCACGAGCCTCGGGGGTACGACATTCGCTCATCGAGCATCGGGCCTCCGTTGAAGGGCCGAAGTCGATGGCGCCAGCGGGGTTGCTGCGCATTTCGGTTGGGCTCGAGCATCCGCAGGATATCATCGACGACCTCTATCAGGCTCTATCGGCGCCCGAATGATGGACTGAATTGTCCAAAGACACACAACGCTGTCGACCGATTTGCGGCAACCGAAGGGCCGGGTGAAGCTGGTACCCCTGCACAGTGATTATGACTCCTTGACGGTGTGGGATAAGCGCGGGCCAGCTTGTCTCGGGCACGCTGAGTGGTGAACATCCACTTGATGCGGGCGCTGGAAGCATTGCGTTGGTGGTTCCAGACCTCGACTTCCGCGACCAATGTCTCGCGGGCGCGACGAACCGCGGAGGCAGGACAAAGGCCCTTTGTTCTCAGTAGCCTGCTTGTCCCCACCGTTCGTCGCGACGCGCGACGAACCGCGGGGTCAGGACACTACCGCCGTCTCTCTCGCCCGCGCCACATCTGGTTCATCACCAACCGGACGACGGGGACCAGCAGCGTGGAGATGGTCATCTGTCGGCTCATGTCCTCGATCGCCCGCTGTCGCACCTTCAGCGCCTCGATCTCCACATTGGTGTTCGACAGGAATGCGGCGATCAGCAGGAAAATGACGGCGACCAGCAGGTTCCCGCCGGCAGCGATAAGACCCGCCAGCTCGGGCACGAAATGGCGGCTGAGATAATTCCAGAAGGATGCTTCCAAAAACCCGAACATCGCCAGCAGGAAAGGCAACGCGACCAGTACCAGCCCGATGCGCGTTGCCGTCCGGCTCGTCTTGCGGCGTAGGCGCAGCAGCTCCGCCTGCGCGGCGATCTGCATCAGGCGGAAGCTGCGGATCATTTTAGCGCAACACGCGGCCGAGCGCGAACCCTACGCCGATGGCTACCAGCACCGCGATGATCGGCTGATCGCGCACCCTGCCGGACAGTGCCTCGGCCTGGTCTTTCACCGCGCCCATCGCGGTCTCGGCCCGGCCGGCGACATCCGCCAGCGCCGGGTTGACCCGCTCTCGCATCAATGTTTCCACCTGCTCGCGCAGTTTGGCGATCTGCTCGGCCGCGTCCTCGGGCCGGGGGATCGATCTGTGGGACAGCGCCATCGGTCATGACCCTCCGTGGTCGAGTGAGCCAGGGCGGCTCTCAACGGGCGTTGACTTGGGAGCCGGCCGGCCGGATTTCGAGGCGGAGATTGATCCGGGCGTGCACGGTTCCGCGAGGCAGCCCCTGGCGCGCCTGTGGGCTGCCCGGTAGGAGAGGGGGTCGCCCCGGAGTCATCCACCGATGCCCAAGCCCTTGCCCGCGCTGCCAAAGAGCCCGGCCACCCCCGAATGGGACCGCGATGCCGCGCTGACCACCGCGCGACTGCTGCTGGAAATAAAGGCGGTCAATTTCCGCCCCGAGGAGCCGTACACCTTCACCTCCGGCTGGAAGTCGCCGGTCTATATCGATTGCCGGCGGATCATCTTCTTTCCGCGTGCCCGGGCAAAGATCTGCGAGCTGGCCGTGGAGAAAATCTGCCGTCACGTGGGATATGAAACCATCGAGGTCGTGGCCGGTGGCGAGACGGCGGGCATCCCGTTCGCCGCCTGGATCGCCGACCGGATGCTCACGCCGATGGCTTACGTGCGCAAGCAGGCCAAAGGGTTCGGAAAGAACGCACTGATCGAAGGCGACGTGCCGGAAGGGCGCCGCACGCTGCTGGTGGAGGACCTGACCACCGATGGGCGGTCGAAGATCCGCTTCTGCCAGGCGCTGCGGGACGCCGGGGCGATCGTAAACCACACCTTCGTGGTGTTCTTCTATGGCGTGTTTCCCGGCGCGTTCGAGACGCTGGCGCGGATGGATATCGCGCTGCACCACCTGTGCACCTGGTGGGACGTGCTGGATGCGTGTCGCGATCGGCCATATTTCTCGGATGCAGCCCTGGCGGAAGTGCGGCGGTTCCTGGAGGATCCGGTGGCCTGGTCGGCGGCGCATGGCGGCGTTGCCAGCGCGGACGCGCTGGCTGGGGGATAATGCCGGCGCTATAATCTTCCCTCCCTGCCTGTCCGGGGCGACAGCCCCGACCTGCGAGTTGCGGCCGGCTCCGCCGGCGCGCAAGTGCGAGAAAATCGCCATCCCCTCGCGCCGCCCTACCCGAACACCATCATGGTGCCGCCGACGGAGGATGCCGCGTTGGCGATTCCCGACCTGTCGGTCGCAATCGCCCCGACCGCGGAGAACGCCTGCGGCAAGCCCTGCTGGGCTGTATCGGCACTTGGTGACGACCGCCTCCAAGGCGCGCCTGCATGCCACGCGGTCCCGCATCACCCCCGAGCAGCTTGCCGCCATCCGCCGCCAGATCGCCCTCGCGCTGGGGATCGAGGGATAACCGCAGGCAGGGCGCACGCCTCCCACCCTCCAAACACGCTCACACCCCGAGATGCGCCTTCATCAGCTCGGGCCGCGCGTGCAGCGCATCCGGCGTTCCCTCCCACACCACGTGTCCATTGTTCAGGATATACACCCGGTGCGCGAAGCTGAGCGCCGCCACGACATTCTGCTCCACCACCAGGATGGTGCGTCCCTGCTCCGCCAGTTCCCGGCTCACCCGCACCAGGTCGCGCACGATCAGCGGCGCCAGGCCCTCGAACGGCTCGTCCAGCAAAATCACCTGCGCATCGCGGATCAGCGCCCGCGCGATCGCCAGCATTTGCTGCTCGCCGCCCGATAGTTGCCGCCCGCCGGACCGCCTCCGTTCCTTCAATCGCGGGAAGAACTCATAAATCCGATCCAGACTTCCACGCCTGCGGCGCGGTCAGCGCCGCCAACCGCAAATTCTCCTCCACAGTGAGCTGACCGAAAATCGCCCGCTCCTCCGGGACGAGTTGCAGCCCCATCCGTGCGATCTCGAACGGCGGCAAGCTCTCGATCGACTTCCCGCCGAGCCGGATCGAACCGGACCGCGGCGTCAGCACACCCATGATGCTGCGCAGCGTGGTGGTCTTGCCGGCGCCGTTGCGGCCCAGCAGCGCCACCACCTCGTGCTTTTGCACGTGCAACGAGACATCGAACAGGATGTGTGAATCACCGTAGAACGTGTTGATCCGTTCGATCTCAAGCAGGCTCGTGCTCATGCAGCCCCCCGAGATACGCGTCCTGCACCGCCTGGTTCCGCTGAATCTCCTCCGGCGAGCCATCCGCCAGCAGCCGGCCCTCGTAAAGCACCGTGATCCGCTCCGCGAGTTCGAAGATCGCGTCCATGTCGTGCTCCACGATCACCAGTGTGCGCGAACGGCCGATCTCACGGATCAGCACGCGTGTAGCGATGCGCTCGGCCGGGCTCATGCCCGCCAGAGGCTCGTCGAGCAGCAGCACGGTCGGTCCGGTTGCCAGCGCGATACCGATCTCCAACCGCCGCTTTTCACCATACGGCAGCACATGAGCCGGAATCGCGGCGCGGTGTTCCAGTCCCACGGTTCGCAATACTGCCTCGACCTGGCGTTCCACGACGGGGATGGAGCCGGCCCCGCGCAGCACATCCGCACGAAAGGTGCCCCGCCGGCGGGCCAGCGCCGCGATGCGCAAATTGTCCGCCGCCGTCAGCTCCAGGAACAACTGGTTGAGCTGGTTGCTCTTCCCGATGCCGAGCTGCGCGGTGCGGGTGGCACCCAGCCCGGTGATTCGACGGCCGAACAGCAGCACCTCGCCCGAAGTCGGCGTGATCTCGTCCTTCAACATGCGGAACAGCGTCGTCTTGCCGGCGCCGTTGGGTCCGATCACCGCATGGATCGAGCCTGTCTGCACCTCGAACGACACGCCATCCACCGCGTGCAGCCCGCCATAGTGTTTGGCGACGTCGATCGCCCGCAGCGCCGGCGCGTCGGGACGTGCGGGAATCAGCGGCGCGTCCATCGGCAGCTCGACCGGCGGCGGCGGCATGTCGGCGGCCACACCGATCTCCTCCGGCACGCCGGCCACGGCGCCCGCCCGGCGGCGGCTGAACAGGAAGCGGATCTCCCCCGCAATGCCGCGCTTCAGCCCCACGACGAGCACCACGAACAGCAGCCCGAGGATCAGCTTCCACAATGCACCGATTCCCGGAATAAGCTGCAGGTTGTCGCGCAGATAGAGCCACACGACGGCGCCCACGGCGGGACCGATCAAGGTGCCCACGCCGCCGATCACCGTCTGCACCACGAGCTGGCCGGACGTTTCCAACAGGAATGCGTCGGGCGGCATGTAGCTTTGGAACACGCCCAGCAACCCACCGGCCAGCGCCGCATACAGCGCCGCGATAACGAACACGGCGAGCTTGTACGCCGGCACCGAATGGCCGACCAGCGCCGTGCGCAGCGTGTTCTCCTTGATGGCTCGCAGCACCATGCCGAACGGCGAATGCAGGATGCGGCGGGCCAGCACGAAGCCGCCGAAAAAGACCGCCGCGAGCAGCCAGTACATCGGCAACCCCGGCTGGATCCGCAATGAGCCGAGCCACGGCACGGGCACGCCCGGCAGCCCGTTCTCGCCGCCGGTGTAGGCGGACAGCGGCGAATTCTCCAGGAAATACGCCATCTGCCCGAATGCCAGCGTGATCATCGCGAAATAGATACCGATGCGTCTAACCGCCAGCCAGCCGATGATCAGTCCGAATAGGCCACCGACCAACGTGCCGATCAACAGCGCCAGCCAGACGCTGCCGAGGATGTGGTTCACCAGCAGCCACGCGGAAACGAACCCGCCGGTCCCGTAAAACGCCGCCTGCCCGAACGACAGCAGCCCGGCCGCGCCGAACAGCAGGTCGAACCCGATCCCGAACAGGCCCCAGTTGAGCACCCGCTGCAGGAAATCCAGCGATCCGCCGATATGCGGCATGACGAACGGCGCGACGACCAGTACCGCCGCCAGCACCAGCTCGGGCAGCGTCCGGGACCCAGCCCAATCATACCCGCCCCTCGGAGCCGAACAGGCCTTGCGGACGCAGCACCAGCAGCAGCGCCATAACCGCATAGAGCATCACTTCCGAATAGGCGGAATTGAACGCACTGGTGATGCTGAAGATCTCCCCGGCGATAATTCCGCCGACGACCGCACCGGGATAGGAGCCAAGCCCGCCGATCACGATGACGACGAACGACTCCACGAGGAATGTCGACCCCATATCAGGATCGACCGAGACGATCGGCGCGTACAGCATCCCGGATATGCCGGCCGCCACCACACCGATCGCAAACACCAGCAGGAAGGCGCGGCGAACATTGATGCCCAGAATGCCCACCATGCGGGCATCCTCGATCCCGGCCCGCACGACCAGTCCGACCGAGGTCCGGTACAGCACCAGATAGAGCACGAACAGCAGGAAAGCGATGATGCCGATAAGCTGCAGCCGGTAAAGTGGATAGATTATGAAGCCAATCTGGGCGACGCCTTCGCCCCAGGCGGGCACCGACACGTGCTGGCTCTCGCCGCCGAAGATCGCTCGCACCGCCTCGACCAACACTATGCCGGCGCCAAAGGTCACCAATATCTGGTCCTCTGGCGGGCGGTTATAGAACCAGCGGATCAGGATCCGTTCCAGCAACACGCCGACTACCAGCATGAATGCGGCGCCGGCAAACAGTCCGACGACAAACGAACCGGTATAGTTGGCGATCACGACGATCGCGTAGGCGCCGAGCATGAATAGCGCGCCGTGCGCGAAATTCAGCACACCCAGGGTGCCGAGAATGATGGTCAGGCCGCTACTGACGAGAGCCAGCAGAGTTCCCAAAGCCAGGCCATTGAACGCCTGGGATAGCAGCAGCGGCGCGCTCGGCACGGCGACCTTTACGGTTGTTGTTATCGCTCAGGCATGGGCACCGAGATGGCACCTGGTTGTCTCGATCGGGGGCAACACCTGCTCGCCCGACACGACCTCCACCACCTCGGAAAAATCATCCGGGTTTTGCATCGTCGATGAGGGATTTGCCAAGCACGAAGCGGACCGGACGGACGAGCTGATGATGCCGCCCGCGGGAGTTAAGGAACGGTCAGTGCCGTCGTTATGCCGATGAAGACGGAGTCCGGCCCTGCACCGGCGGGCCAGGTGCCCAGTGTGGCGTGCATCTCCGTGGCCGATCTGTCGACCCACGGTAGCGTCAACGCTCCGGCTGCACCCAGCCCAAGCCCAGGCATCGCCCGACGACGAATCTGATCCGCCGATGGAGTTCACCATCTTCGTCTCCTGACAAACCCGGCGTTGCTGCAATGCAACAATTATCCCCGTTGTGCTCTCCGCGCCTATTGAGGCTCACGCCTTTGACAAATCGGATAAAGCAGAAGCCTCACCTGCTCAAGGCGCCCATGTCGAACCGTCACACATGGCCTTGCGCCGTTACGAATCCTTGCCAGACTGTCCCGGAGGGGCCGCCCGGACAGCGGGCGGCCGAAGACAGGGAGCAAACGACCATGCCATATAATCGGTGTCCTGATGGCGCGCTCACGCGCCGGAACGCTCTGAAACTGAGCGCCGCGGGCGTAATGGGCGGCGGGCTCAGCGGTACCTGGGCGCATTTGGCGCGGGCACAGGAACAGCCGCCGATCGGCACCTGGCCTGCCGGAGTGTCCGGCGATACCGCTTTCATCGGCATTTCCGTGCCCCGCACCGGCACCTATGCAGTGCCCGGGAAGATGAGCTGAAGGGCTACCAATTGGCGATCGAGCATATCAACCAGGGCCACGAGCTGA
Source organism: uncultured Pseudomonadota bacterium (assembly GCA_963810715.1). Taxonomy (GTDB): domain Bacteria; phylum Pseudomonadota; class Alphaproteobacteria; order Acetobacterales; family Acetobacteraceae; genus DATDIC01. The sequence goes on from CAWEOZ010000021.1 coordinate 147,979, forward strand.
TCCGCCGATGGCGCCAAAGGTCACCAAGGGACTGCTCGGGAAGACAGGTAATCTTGGTGTCGCCGACTTCGCAGTCGAAGCCCAATGTGGCCGTGCAGAACCTGTCCCGCTTCATCTCCAACAATAAGGCCATCCTGCTCACCGGCTCCTGCTCCAGCGCGGTAGCTGTTGCCACAACAAGTTCGGCCAGCGGGAAAAGGTCATCTATTTGCCCGGCGTCAGCGGCTCCAACGACACCACCGGCAAGGACTGCGTGCGCTATTCCTTCCGCACCTGCTTCTACGGCCAGACCTCGTCGGCCGCGCTCTGCCCGGTCCTGATCAAGAATATGGGGCAGAACAAGAAAGTCGCCTACATGACGCCTGACTACACATACGGCCACACAGTGCAGGCGTCGATGGAGGAGTACCTCAAGAAAGGTGGTTGGACGACCGTCACCAATCAGGTCTCCCCGCTCGGTACCAGCGATTTCAGTTCCTATCTGCTGAATATCGCCAACAGCGGCGCCGACGTGGTGGTGAACATCAACTGGGGCAACGACGCGGTCGCCTCCACCAAGCAGGCCAACCAGTTCGGCATCATGAAGAAAATGGCGCTGGTGGTCGCATATTCGGTGCCCTTCCTGGCAAAGGAAGTTGGCCCCGAACTCACTCAGGGCGTGTTCACTGCCACCGACTGGTGGTGGACGCTGGAGGACAAGTATCCTCTGTCAAAAATGTTCCTCGACACCTTCCAGCAGAAATACAACTACATGCCGGACTGGAGCGCGGAGAGCTGGCTACATGCAGATCGCGTGCTGGGCACGAATGGTCATCGGAAGCTGGCACTTTTTACCCCCCCGATGTGATCAAGACATACGAAAAGGGCGACGCATTTCAATTCGCTGGTCGGCGATGTCTGGTTCCGCCCGGAGGATCACCAGCTCGTGCGGCCGGTTATCGTTCAGCGAGGCAAGAAACCATCCGAGATGAAAACGCCTGATGACTACTGGGAAACCGTGGAGGTCGTGCCCGGCGAAGGCCTGATGCAGGCACCCGACGCATTTGGTTGCAATCTGGGCCCGTATACCTGATACCAGCGGCCCGGTGGGCCGACTGGTATGCGCGCAGGGTTGGTGTGGCGGCTGCGCGCGAAATCAATAAGATACCCGCGGCCCGACAATTCCCGGAGGAGTCTAAGACTTCGGGCCGCTGGTATGAGGCGAACGGCAAACAGGCCGGCGACTTGCACCGCCGGCCTGCTTCACTTGTTCTATTCGTAACGCCATTCGCGCCGCCGCAACACCGGCATGAGCCGTTCTTCCATCCGCTCAGCCGGCGTCATCGCCAGCCACGCCTGCACCCGCTCGATCACCTTGCGCGTCGGTAGCGCAAGGTCGAGCGCCAGCGCCTCCCCAAGCGTATAGAACCGCAGCTCCTCCAGCTCCCCGGATCCGGCGATGCTGCCGCTGACGTGCCCGGCCTCTACCAGCAGGAAGCGGGCATTGAACCGGATCGGCCCACCCGGTGGCGTGATCAGCCGGCACAGATATTCCAGCCCATCCAATGCCGGCGGGCCCACCGAGCGTAAGCCCGGTTTCCTCTTCCAGCTCGCGCGCCGCCGCAATGCCCAGCCCATGCGCCAGCAGCGGATTGGCCGCCTTCTCCAGCCGCGCCTGGGTGTGCGCGGACAGCGGCGAGGCAGTCGCCGCCCGCAGGTCGGCGCGATCGACCGCCCCGCCAGGAAACACCAGCCGGTTCGGCATGAACCGATGCCGCGCGCCCGCGCATCCCCATCAGCATCTCCGGCCCGCCGCGCCCGCCGCGCAGCACGACCAGGCTGGCGGCATGTCGTGCCCGTACGGTGCGTGGCTTCGCCGGTGCACCGCAACGCACAGTATCGTCAGGCAAGATCGAACCCTCGCGTGCGCAGATAGGCGGCGAAGCCGAACCGCTCCGGCACTGAAAGCTGCCGCGCGCTGTTCTCGCTCCAGGTCGACTCCGTCCTTCGGGCCGTACACCTCGTTGTTCTTCAGGCTGCCGGCCGCGAGCGGTTCGCGTGCGCGGCGGCGCTGGTCGTAGGCACCGATCTCGTCGCCAGCGCGGAGTCATCATATCGCTCCCGATGCACCACCACGGACGGAGGCAACCGCATTGACACCGGCCGGCGGAACTCCGGCCAGCCGACGGTCAGGCCCGCCACCGGATAGACGCCAGCCGGCAACGCGAGCAGCGGCACCAGCTTCTCGATATGGTTGCGAACGTAGCTGATCGGGCAGGTGCCCAGCCCTGCCGCGTCGGCCGCCGCCATGAACGCCGCCATCGCCAGGGTGCAGTCCACCGCGGTGTTCAGAAACGTATCCAGGTTGTTGTTTGCGTGCGGCATGCCGTGCAGCCTCGCACATGCGTTGGCCGCGCCGCATGTCGCCGCACCACACCAGGAACACCGGCGCCGATGGCGATCCAGTCCATCGTGCCGATCCAGTCCGCGATCTTCTTGATCTTCGCCGGATCCCGCAGCACAACGACGGAGTATTGTTGCAGATCCGACTTGCTCGGCGCCGACTGCGCCGCGGCCAGCAATACATCCAGCAGCGCATCGCGCCACCGGCTCCGCCCGGTAGCGCCGCGCGACGCGCCGGTCCAGCAGCGCCGCTAATGCTTCCGGAACGACCGGCCCGGCCGCATTCGTCCCAAATCGCGCGCGCAGCAATTCCGTGCTGTCAAGCTCCGCCATGCGCATCTTCTGCCCTTCCCCGACCACCCTTGCCGGAACCCGTGTCACGCGCAAGGCTGCGCGCGCCCAACGGGAGAAAACCATGTCCGCTCCGTACGCCACCCACCGTGCCCAGATCAAAGCCATTCTGCTGGCCTGGGGCATGCCCGAAGACAACGCGGAGCCGACGTCTGAAATCCTTGCCTGGGCCGATCTGCACGGCGTGGACAGCCACGGCATCTCGATGCTGCCGGGCTACGACCAGCGGCGGCGCGAGGGCAAGGTGAAGCTGGACGCCCGGCCACGCACCGTCCGCGAAACCCCGGTCTCGGCGCTGGTCGATGGCGATGGCGGGCTGGGCCATGTCGCCGGCCGGTTCGCCATGAACCTGGCGATCGAGAAGGCGAAGCAAGTCCGGCCTGGCGGCGGTGGCGGTGCGCAATTCCGCCCATTTCGGCGCCACCGGCTACTACACGCTGATGGCCGCCGAGGCCGGGCTGATCGGCATGGCCTGCACCTCTGCCGCGGGCATTCAGGTGGCACCCACGTTCGGCAAGCAGGCGCGGCTCGGCACCGATCCGTGGTCCTTTGCCGCCCCCAGCGCCGACGGCAAACCGTTCCTGCTGGACATGGCGACCACCACCGTCGCGGCGGGCAAGCTGCGCAACAAGCAGAACGAGGGACTGCCGGCGCCGCGCGGGGTGGGTGCTGACCAAGGACGGCACGCCCAGCACCGATCCTGCCGAAGCGCGCGAGAAAGGCGGCTTCATGACCTCGCTCGGCGGCTCGCCTGAAAACAGCAGTTACAAAGGATACGGGCTGGCGGTGATGGTGAACATCCTGGCGTCCTGCCTGTCGGGGGCGACGCTGGTCACCGACCCGATGCATACGAAGAAACCGCAGGGGCAGGATATCGGGCATTTCTTCATGGCGATCGATCCCGCGCTGTTCCGCGAGTCGGGTGAGTTCCAGGCCGACGTGGCGCGGCTATGCGGCGACCTGCGCGCCACCACGCCCATCGATCCGGCGCAACCGGTCATGATCGCCGGCGATCCGCAGCGCAACTTCGCGGCCGAACGCATGCGCAACGGCATCCCGGTGGGCGCCGGGCTGCTGCGGCAGGTCCGCCAGTTGGCGCAGGCGAGCGCGGCGCCCTGGCTGCTTGATTAGAGCGTGATCGCTTGAGGCGGAAGCGTCGGAAAGCGTAAATCACGCTCTCAAACAAGGAATTTTAGAGCATGAGCGCTTCATCTTGAAGCGATCATGCTCTAAAGGGTTTTCACGCCGAACTCGTCGCCGCCACAGATTAATGTTGCGCGCGCACCTGGCGAGCCTGCCGTGACCCTTTCAGCATTCAAAGAGGCCGGAGATGTCCGATACCGCTAAAAGTGCCTGGATCGTTCGCGTACTTGGCTTTGATCGGCCCCGACCCGGTTCTGTCCAGCGGCGCGACGCCAAGTCCCAGGCTGCAGTCGCGGAAATCTCGGTGCAAGCCGGCGTCCGCAATCGGCTCGGTGACACTGTGTCCGGAGCGGCGCTCGGCGGGGTGCACGGAACGGCGCAGACCAATCTGGGACTGGCGCAGGGCCTTGGAGACACCAAGGCGGGTTACACCGCGCTGGGAACGGTCAAGAAGGATGCGCGCAACGCCATTCCGAAGGCGGTAGCCGCAAAGCAAGGCGAAGGGGTGCGGAAAGCCATCCCAAAATTCATCGAGAACGCGCAAAGGGCAGTGGATGAGCTACTCGCCGACAGGAACAAGTCGGCGCAAAAGAAAGGTACCGATTACCAGAAACGGCTCGATAAGCTGGACGCCGATTTCCAGGCCACCACGGCGACAACACCGAAGAAGGAGTTGGATCAGCTTCAATCGAGCATCGAGAGCCTGCTTCGGGATGCACTGAAGGCAGGCTACGGCACGGGATACGACGATATCATCAAGGACCGGCGCGCGAAGGCGTACAAGGATGCGCTGGAGGCGCGCTACGGGATCAAAACGGACGCATCACTCGAATCCTGCCAGCGACTTGCAAAAGTGCTGGAGATACTGCCCGACGAGCACATGGCACATGACAGCCTGACCAACATCCAGATATCCAGCGATGCCACCGGCGCGGTCGGCGATTACAACAAGTCAGGAAAGAAGATCCGCCTGGACACTGCGAAGATCAAGACGCATCCGAACTTCGAGTACATCGTCGATGGCAAGAAGACCAAGGTCGACACCTTCACCGTCGCTACCCTGCACGAAGTAGGCCACTCGGTGGACGACAAGGCCGGCATCATGGCTCAGCCAACGTGGAGTGCCGCGAATTACGGCGGCTGGGACGGAAAGACAGACGATCAGGTGGCGGACGATTTCTGGGGCGTACTGGAGAACGACATCGGTGCTACCCATAAGAACGATATTCTGCCTGAACTCAGGAACGCGATAGACAACAAGACATATGGCAAGCCCGTAACTGTTTCTGATCAGGACTGGGCGATTGCCGAGAAGACACTCGCCATGCTGAAGACAGTGGCAGCCGACCCGACGCCATGGAAGACGGTCCGCGCCGTGATTGGTGATCGGGTGTATCATAGACACGCTTCATGGATCACGTACAGCCAGGCCGCGCGCAACAGTCAATTCGTCCGCGATTACCAATGGAACGCCCCTGGCGAATGGTTTGCGGAGCTGTACGCCATCAGTTGGCTGACCAGGAAGAAGCCCTCGGGCAACGTCGCTCCGGCGGCGGCGGAGTACATGTATCGCGGGAAACCGTGACATGTCGATCCTCGACGCCGCCGAAGTGGTCTGTCCGCACTGCGGCGCTGCCGCCGAGGTGAAACTCGTCGTCAGCGTCAACGCGGTGCGACGGCCTGACCTGCGCGTGCAAATTCTGGACGGTTCGTTTCAGGCCGTCGCCTGTCCGAACTGTGCCACCGAGATGCGGCTGCCGCCGGAGTTCATCTATCTCGATCTGCATCGCGGCCAGTGGATCGCCGTGCACCCGAGCGATCGCCTGCCGGATTGGCCGCAACTTGAAACCGCTGCCCGTACCATATTCGACAGCGGTTTCGGCGGCGGGGCAGCGGAAGCGACCCGCGGCCTGTTCGACCATGTCGTGCCGCGCATTGCCTTCGGCTGGCCGGCGCTGCGTGAAAAGCTTATCTGCGCCGATCTCAACCTGGACGATACCATCCTGGAAGTGCTCAAGCTCGAACTCACGCGCAACGCGGAGGGCGCACCGTACGAAGATGACATCGATATTCGGCTGGTCGCAGGTGATACCACTGCGCTTGCCTTTGACTGGGTTTCCATCCTCGACGAATCTGTCGCTGCAAGCGCCTCTGTCCCGCGCCAGGCTTACGATGGTGTCGCGGCCGATCCCGTTCCGTATGCCGCGTTGACCGCACCGCTCGAAGGGCAACTCTTCATCGATCTGCGGCGTCTTCTGCTGTCGCAGGAGATCGCGGAAACCGACTGATCCGGCCGGGCGAATTCAGCCTCCGCGCGAGTGAGCCACATGGCTCACTGGTGAAACCAAGGAAATGACACAAGGAACTTACGTCACGGTTCCGTCTGATAAGGATGCTTGGTAAGCCACGGATTTCCTTACCAATAACCAGCTTCACCGAAACGTGATGCCGGTTACACAACTGGCATGATACACTAGGTTACATTAACTTACAGTCCGCATTGCGCGTACCTGCGGATCGGAACCTAACCCAGGGAGGGAAAAATGCGCTCCATCCTTACCATGAGTTCCATGGCCACAACGCTGAGCGTTGCGTTGGCGATGCCGGCGGCCGCCTCGCCCTTCTTCTTCAGCACGGGAAATCCCGATGGCAAAATGGCCACCGCCGCGCGACCGGACGTCGGTGCTCCATTCGAAATCGAATCCGCGGATGATTTTGATCTGACAGACCCAACCACGCTCAGGAGCGCCACTTTCACCGGACTGATACCCACCGGCAGCTCGGTGGCGGACGTCGTGGTCGAGATCTATCGCGTATTCCCGCAGGATTCGAATGTCGGTCGCACCAGCGGCCCACCAACCTTTTCCACGTCCCAGGTTCCGACCCGTGTGAACTCACCGTCCGACGTGGCGTTCGCGTCGCGCGACAGTGCCGGTGGCACGCTGACGTTCTCCACCACCGAACTGGCCGAACTCCTTCGCCGTCGCGAACAGCGTGCAGCCCGGCGGCATCCACCCGATACCGAACCAGACGACCACCGGCGACGGACCCGTCACCGGCGAGGAAGTCATGTTCACCGTGAACTTCACGACGAGTGTTCCCTTGCCGGCGAACCACTACTTCTTCGTCCCGCAGGTCGAACTCAGCAATGGGAATTTCCTCTGGCTGTCGGCCCCCAGGCCAATCGTCCCCCCGGGCACTCCCTTCCCCGTCGGAGTAACCGATCTGCAAAGCTGGACCCGGGACGCAATGCTCAATCCGGACTGGCTTCGCATCGGCACTGATATCGTTGGCGGCACAACACCCCCGACCTTCAACGCCGCATTCTCGCTGACCGGAAACATTCCCGAACCCACCAGCCTCGTGCTGCTAGGTACCGCGCTCGTCGGTTTCGGCGTGTACCGCGGCCGACGCGGGACTCGGTCGCGTAGCGCGCCGGGCAACTGACCACCGGACTCAGAACGGCAGCAGGATGTCCGCCGCCTGCTGACCCCAGCGCGGTGTCTGCAACTGTGTCAGCACGCCCCGACCGCCGTAGGAGATCCGCGCTTCCGCCATGCGGTCATGCTGTATCGTGTTGTCGCTGGCGATGTCCTCCGGCCGCACGATCCCGCTCACCTGCAGCACGCGCGAATGCCGTCTAGCGGCGGCTGCGGCGGTGGCATCGGCATGCCCACCGGGCGCCAGCCGGGTGCACCGGTGGTTTGAAGATCGGCGTCATCGCCGGCGAGCCGCCTATTTCTGACAGCGACGGCAGCGTGCTATTTGGTTCGTCGCGTTGTCCTCACATAGATCATCTGCCAGTGTCTGACGATGTACCCGTTCGTACTTGTCGCTCCATGCCAACGGCGTCCAACCTCTCAGTGATAGTCACATATTCGGATTACTGGCCCAGAAGCTCCCGTTTGCGATCGAACCTGCGCAGAGGGTGGCCTGGAATTATCAAATCAAGCACCTCCGTGAACTCGCGACGAAACTTCCCTGCGCTCATTTCTTTATGGAGTTTCTCATCCCGCGAATGGGGCGACGCGCCGATCTAGTCGTCGTTCTTGGCGGAGTAATTTTTGTCATCGAATACAAGGTTGGCGCCCATCAGTTTGATCGACTTAGTCTGGAACAGGTTTATGGCTACGGACTGGACCTAAAGCACTTCCATGAAGCCAGTCACACCCGGCCGGTAGTGCCGATCCTCGTGGCGACTGAGGCAGGTGGCTCGAATGATCATACTCCTCGCTGGGATCACGACTGCCTTGCAAGACCATTGAAAATAAGCCCGTCGCATTTGGCTCTGGTTGTCGAACAAATTGCGGCAACGTCGGGCTCAACTCCCTTGGATCCGATGGTGTGGCTTGCTGGCCGCTACCGCCCGACTCCCACCATCGTAGAGGCAGCTCAGGCGCTTTATCGCGGCCACGCAGTCGACGAGATCTCACGTTCGGAAGCAGGCGCCGTTAATTTGTCTCGAACCACCGACTACGTCGCACAAGCGATTGAATCCGCGAAGCTTAACCATCAGAAGGTTATCTGCTTTATTACCGGCGTGCCGGGTTCCGGTAAGACCCTCGCCGGACTCAATCTCGCGACTGCCAGGCAACGGGCCCATAGCGATGAGCACGCAGTCTTCCTCTCCGGCAATGGGCCACTTGTCGAGGTTTTGCACGAAGCACTCACCCTCGACGCGCTCGCCACAGCACGCAGGACGTCGCGACGTACCTCTAGACCGCTAGAGGGTCGCCGCGCAGCTGCATTCATCCAGAACATTCATCATTTTCGTGACGATGCGCTTGCAAGTGGCACGGCCCCAATCGAAAAGGTCGCCATCTTTGACGAGGCCCAAAGAGCGTGGAATGTCGAGCAAACATCCAAATTCATGCAGCAGAAAAAAGGCCGCGTCGGGTTCTCGATGTCGGAACCCGAGTTTCTCCTCAGCGTCATGGATCGCCACGAGGACTGGTGCGCCATTATCTGCCTCGTGGGAGGTGGTCAAGAAATCAACACCGGCGAGGCCGGAATCGAGGAGTGGCTCCGTGCCATCGGACGGTCTTTTCCTCACTGGCAGATCCACCTTCCGCAAACACTTAGCCACAGTTGTACGATTGGCAACAAGGTTCTCGCCCCAGATTTGCATCTCGCAACCTCGATCCGATCGTTCCGCGCGGAGCGCCTATCGGAATTTATCAGCGAAATTATTCAGGGCGATGCGGCCGCGGCAGCGCAGCTCAAGAAGGAGCTGCCGAACTACCCCCTTCTTATCACACGCGACTTGGAGAAGGCCAGGTTTTGGCTTCGCCGCCAACGTCGGGGCAACGAGCGTGCCGGGCTCCTGGCATCTTCAAACGCCGCTCGCCTAAAGCCGCACGGCATTTTTGTCAAAGCCAAAGTTGAAGCTGGGAAGTGGTTTCTTGCAACAGCCGGCGATGTGCGCTCCTCCGATGCTTTGGAGGATGCCGCCACTAAATTTTGATGCCCAAGGTCTGGAGCTGGATTGGGTCTGCCTGTGTTGGGACGCAAACTTTCGCCGCGGTACCAGCTGGGAGGCTTGGCGCTTCAAGGGCTCTCGCTGGGAAGCCATAAGTGACCCTGCACGCAGAGCTTATTTGAGCAACTCCTACCGGGTTCTTCTCACCCGTGCGCGTCAAGGTCTCATTATCTTTGTACCACTAGGTAGTAACGAGGATCTCACACGACCGGTGGCGCTTTACGACGAGATCTATCGTTTCCTGCTTACCTGCGGCTTCGAAGCGCTTTGATCCGTTCATCAGCCAATTCAGCTCTCCGCTTTCGGAAGGCATGGGGCAGTTCCAGAACTAACCGCGATGGCTTCGCTATCCAATATTCCCACCAATGAGCGCGCCATGACACCCTGTCAGAACGGCAGCAGGATATCCGCCGCCTGCTGGCCCCAGCGCGGTGTCTGCAACTGCGTCAACACGCCCCGACCGCCGTAGGAGATCCGCGCTTCCGCCATACGGTCATGCTGTATCGTGTTGTCGCTGGCGATGTCCTCCGGCCGCACGATCCCGCTCACCTGCAGCACGCGCAGCTCGCTGTTGACGCGGAACTCCTGGCTCGCTGAAACCACCAGGTTCCCGTTCGGCAGCAACTGCGTCACCACGCCCGCCAGCCGCAGCGTCACCGTCTCGTTGCGCTGGATCTGCCCGGTGCCGGTATTGGCGTTGTCGCTGTTGATCGTGATCAGCTTGCTCGGATTCATCGGCACGCGCGCCATCAGGTTCTCCAGGCCGAACAGGTTCGGCACGCCGAAATCCTCGTTGCTGTTGCGCGCCGCGCCGGTCACGTTCTTGAACGTGGCCGCGTCGTTCATCGCCACCACCACGGTGATCAGGTCGCCGACCCGCGCCGCCCGCTGATCCTTGAAGAACGCCCGCGAGCCCGGACGCCACAGCGAATCCCCCTCCAGCGGCGGCGGCTGCGGTGGTGGCATCGGCATGCTCACCGGGCGCCAGCCGGGTGCCTGGGTGGGATTGGAGGTCGGCGTCATCGCCGGCGGGCTGCCGATCTCCGAAAGTGACCGCAGCGTTCCGCAGCCCGACAGGGCCAGCGCGATCAACGCGGGTACCATCCGGCGCCCGCGCGGTCTCATTGCCCGACCACCGTGAACGCGCGCCGGGCGCCGGCGGATACCAGCGGAATGGCGCCGGGCTCGACCCGCACGCGGCCGTCGGCCAGCACTTCGGCTTCCACCACCGCGTGCGACATCGGGTTCTGCACCCGGATGCGCTCGCCTTCGCCCCCGCCTTCCAGCGCCAGCCCCTCCGCCGTCACCGCCAGGCCGGGGCTGTCCAGCAGCATGATAACGTGGGCGCCCTTCTTCACCAGCTCCGGCCGCATCAGCTCGGAGCGCGGCACCGGCTGGCCGGCGGCGATCTGCTCGCGCAGTTGCAGCCCGATCGCCTGCTCCGGCTGGCGCGCGACCTCGCCGCCGATCTGCGAGACCCGCACCCGCGCCATCTGAAGGTCGCCGGCCCCGACCACGGTGCCGGCTGGCAGCCGCGTCACCGCGACGGGCAGCTCCATCGTCGCCTCGGCGCGTCCGGATACTGCCGTCGAGATCGGCTCGATGGTGGGCCCGGTCACCGTCAGCAGGGCGGTGAAATGCCCGGACGCGGCATCGTATTGCAAGCTGGTCGCCACGGCCGAGAAACCGCCTTCCAGCGGCACCAGCGGCGGCGTGAAACCCGCCAGCCCGATCTCCGCATCGGCACCCACGCCGGAGGCCAACAGCGCCGCCCGCAGCGGCACCAGCACCTCGGCCCGGCTCAGCGGCCGGCCCGGACGGTCCAGCACCGCCCGATCCGCCATGGAGGCCGGCTGCCAGTCCACGCCGAAACGGTGCGCGATATAGGCAAGCTGCGGCGACTCCACCACGATCTGCCCACCTGGGCCGGGGCCGGGTCCCAGCACCCGGTCGGAATCCGGGCCCGCATCGGCAAACAGATCCCTCAAACGGACCACCGGCGCATGCAGCGTCGCCATCGGTTTCAGCGTGGCCGCCTGTGCTGGCGCGACAAATACAGCCATGGCAGCAAGAAGAATCGTTCGCATCGGCTCACCGCAGGTTGGTCAGGGTGGACAGCATGTCGTCGCTCGCGGTGATCACCCGGCTGTTCATCTCGTAGGCGCGCTGGGCGGTGATCAGGTTGGTGATCTCGGTCACCACGTTGACGTTCGACGTCTCGATGAACCCCTGCTGCACGGTGCCGAACCCGGTCGTGGCCGGGATTGCCGGTCACCGGATTGCCGGACGCGGACGTCTGCAGCAACAGGTTGTCGCCTTGTGCGTCCAGCCCGGCGTCATTGGGAAACACCGCGAGCTGGATCTGCCCCACCGTCTGCGGCGCCGTCTGCCCGGCAATCGTGGCCTGCACCTGGCCCGACGTGTTGATCGTGACGTTGGTTGCATTTGTCGGCACCTGGATGCCCGGCTGCACGACATAGCCGTCGGCGGTCACGATGGTGCCGTCCGGCGCCAGCCCGAACGTGCCGTCCCGCGTGTAGGCGGTGTCCCCGGATGGCAGCGTGACCTGGAAATAGCCGTTGCCCTGGATCGCCAGATCGAGCGTGTTGGACGTCTGCTGCAGATTGCCCTGCTCGTTGATGCGATAGATGGCCGCCGTCTTCACGCCCAGCCCGACCTGCGCGCCCGACGGCACGATGCTGCCGGAATCGGAGCTGTTCGATCCCACCCGCCGCAGATTCTGGTAGATCAGGTCCTGGAACTCGGCGCGCTGGCGCTTGAAGCCGGTGGTCGTCATGTTGGCGATGTTGTTCGACACCACCTCCACGTTGGTCTGCTGCGCCTGCATTCCGGTGCTGGCGATATCGAGTGAGCGCATGCGCGCGGATTCCTTATGGCTGGGGCGAAACGATCGAGGCGAACGCGATATTGGTCAGCCAGGCGGCGATAACCGCACCGGCAAGGAGTGCCGGCACCACGACCAGCATCGGCAGCAGCAGCTTCGGCCGCGGCATCACGAACTCCCCGACGGCAGCAGCTTGTCCACCGCGTCCTTCTGCCGGTCCGATTCCGCCTGCACGAACTGCGCTGATGAACTGGAACTGCCGCTCGTCGTCGATCAGCCGCGTCACTTCGCCGACCGCCTGCACGTTGGACCCCTCGATCGCGCCCTGCACGATCTTCGGCGTGGTCACCGGCGTGGTCGGAGCATCGGCAGCGGAACAGCGTGCCCCCCTCGGCGACGAGCCGCATCGGATCCTGCGGCTGCACGATGCCGATCTTGGCGATCTGCCCGTTCTCGCTCGACAACGTGCCGTCGCCGGCGACGGTCAGTTTGGTGTCGGTGGACGAGATCTTGATCGGCCGGCCGCCGCTATCGAGCAGTGCATCCCCTTCGGTGTTGGCGATGCTGCCATCTGCCTGCAAGCTGGAAGCGCCCGTCGCGGGTCAGCCGCGGGCCGCGCGCCGTGGATACGGTGAACCACCCGGCGGTACTGATCGCCAGGTCGAGCGGATTGCCGGTGTGACGGATCGGTCCGGCTGACGTATCTCGCCAGCTCGCACGGTCCTGCGTGAAGGCCACGGTCTCGCCGCCCGGCGGCGCGTCGGTGCCGTCCTGCCGGCTCAGCCAGTCGCTGAACAGCATCCGCGCCGCCTTGTAACCCGGGCGTGTCCGCGTTGGCGATGTTGGTGGCCGTCACGTCGGTCGCTCGCTCCTGTGCGGCCAGCCGTGAAGCGGCGATACTGCTGTTGAGGTCCATGGTCCGGCGTCTCGTTGCTGCGCCGAGCCAGCGCAAGCCGGGTGCCAGTCGTGCCAGAGGCCCGCCATCGGCGCTGGATACGTCCGTCGGCTCAGCCGCGCGGCCCGCCGCGCGGCAGCGGGATCTTCAGACGGATGATGCCTCAGCGACCGACTGAGTCCGCGCCAACCGAACACGTCGAGCACATCCTTGTATTCGTCCCGCTGCATTTTTTGCCCGGCACGCCGTTGCAGGAGGGCTCAGTTGCCGGGTCCCATCACCCTCCAAACCTCTAGTTAACCATCCGCTGCCAGCTTGTGCCGTCGCGGGGCCGTTGAAGCGCCGGACCACCCGCGAGAGGGGATCTTCACCCAATGAGCGGAGCCGAAGCTGCGGCCGATCAGGTAACCGAGGAGCTGTCGGCAAAGCCGGCTGCGGGCCGCCGCTGGCTGCTATTGTTGCTGGCGGTGCCCGCCGCGCTGGCCGCCGCGGGCGCCGGAGGCTGGTTCAGCGGCATCCTGCCGAAGCTGCTCGGCATGAACCAGCATGCCGACGAAGCCACAGCCGGTCTTCGTCGATCTGCCGGAGATGGTCGCCAACCTGAACAGCGACCCGAGGCGCCCACGCTATGTGAAACTGAAAGCGCAGATCCAGATCCCCAGCCGGCAGGACCTCCAGGCAGTGACCGCCGGCATGCAGCCGGTTGCAGGACCTGTTCCAGACCTATCTGCGGGAGATGCGACCTGAGGATTTGCAGGGCTCCGCCGGCACCTATCGTCTGCGCCAGGAGCTGATCGCCCGCGCCAACGTCGCGCTGGCGCCAGTCAAAGTGCAGGACGTGCTGTTCGTTGAAGTCCTGATACAATGAGTGATCCCGGCAACCCGGAGCCAGGAAAGCACTGCCGCAGCGCGGGAGGTGCCGTCCGATGCGCCGCCCGCCGATGCCGCAGCGTCGGCGCGGGTGCTCAATCAGGCGGAGATCGACAGCCTGCTCGGCTTCGACAGCGGGCCGGCGCCGAGCGAGAATATCAGCGGCATGCAGAAGATCATCAACTCGGGCCTCGTATCTACGAGCGCCTGCCGATGCTGGAGATCGTGTTCGACCGGCTGGTCCGCCTGCATGTCCACCAGCCATGCGCAACTTCACCAACGACAATGTCGAGGTGGGGATCGACAACATCCTCAGTCTGCGCTTCGGCGACTACCTCAACTCGATCCCGCTTCCGGCGATGCTCGCCGTGTTCAAGGCGGAGGAATGGGACAATCACGGGCTCATGGTGGTGGACAGCGCCATGATCTACGCGATCGTCGATGTGCTGCTCGGCGGCCGCCGCGGCACCGCCGCCGATGCGGATCGAAGGCCGTCCCTACACCACGATCGAGCGCACGCTGGTGGAACGGCTGATCCATCTGGTGCTGGCCGACCTGTCGGCCGCGCTTCGATCCACTCTGCCCGGTCACGTTCCGGTTCGAACGGCTGGAGGTCAACCCGCGCTTCGCCACCATCAGCCGGCTGTCGAACGCCGCGGTGCTGGTGCGGCTGCGCATCGAAATGGAAGACCGCGGCGGCCGGCTCGAGCTGCTGCTGCCGTACGCGACCCTGGAACCGGTGCGCGAGCTGCTGTTGCAGCAGTTCATGGGCGAGAAGTTCGGCCGCGATTCGATCTGGGAAACCCATCTCGCCGAGGAACTTTGGCATACCGACGTCGAGCTCGACGCGGTCCTGGACGAGCAGATGATCCCGTTGTCGGAGGTCCTGGCGATGCAGCCGGGAAGCTGCATCGTGCTGAACGCCGCGCCCGGCACCCTGGTGCGGTTGCGCTGCGGCACAGTCGATCTGTTCGATGCCAAGGTTGGGCGCCGCAAGAACCGGATCGCGGTGCGGATCGAGCACGAATTGTCGCGCTCCCACCCCGGCGAACGGTAACCGATGGGAGCGCCAGGATGGCGGATGCGGAATGGCTGCTGGAACTGGTGCTGGTCGCGCTGCTGGCCATCACCCTGTTCCATGCGGTGCGTCTGGAACGGGCGCTCGGCGTGCTGAAGCGAGACCGCACCGCGCTGGAGCAACTGGTAGCCGGCTTCAACGCCAGCACCCGCCAGGCGGAGACAGGTATCGAGCGGCTGCGTGCCGCCGCTGACGGTGCCGGCGCTCAGGTCGCGCGCCAGATCGACCAGGCCCGCACGATTCAAGGAGACCTGGTCTTCCTGATCGAGCGCGGGGAGCGGGTTGCCGACCGGCTGGATGGGCTGGTGCGAAGCGCAAGGCCATTGGCCACCGAACCGGTGCGCGACCCCGAGCCATCCGATGCGCCGCGGCTGCGCAGCCAGGCGGAGCGTGATCTTCTGAAAGCACTCAGGTTGGCGAAATGACCATCTCGGCGCCTCGGTTGCTGCCCGCAACCATCATTACCATCGCCACGCTGCTCGGCATGAAAGGCATGGAGCTGGTGCGCGCCGCAACGCCGGCGGCGGCACTTGGGCAGCCGCCCGCAGCGCAACCGGCGGTCACAGCGCAACCGGCGCCGCCCCCCGCCGCCGCACCGTCCGTCCCGCCGATGAGCGACAGCGAGCGGACCTTGCTGCTGGACCTGCGCAAGCGCCGACAGGAGCTTGACGCCCGCGAGCAGGCGCTCACGGCACGCGAATCGGTGCTCGACCGCCGCCGAGCACAAGCTGGACCAGCGCGTCGCCGAGTTGCAGGCGCTCCAGCAGCGGCTGGAAGCGCTGGAGACCGCGCGCACGCAACGCCAGGACGCCAACTGGGCCGGGCTGGTGAAGCTGTATGCCAACATGAAGCCGCGCGAGGCGGCGAAAATCTGGGACGATCTGGAAACCCAGGTGCTGCTCCAGTTGCTCGACCGGATGAACGAGCGCAAGGCCGCCCCCATCCTCGCCGCAATGCAGCCCGACCGCGCGCGGGAAATCACCGAGAAGCTCGCGGCGATGCGTCTCAAGCGAGACAATCCCGGCAGTTAGCGGGCAGGAGGCGGACGTGCCGATCGACAGGTCAATGAACGTGCTGATTGTCGATGACTACAAAACCATGCTGCGGATCATTCGCAACCTGCTGAAGCAGATCGATTTCCACAATGTCGAGGAAGCCGTCGAAGGTGCCGAGGCGCTGGCCAGGCTGCGCGCCGGTAATTTCGGCCTCGTGATCAGCGACTGGAACATGCAGCCGATGACCGGCCTGCAACTGCTGCAGGAGGTCAGGGCCGACACCAGGCTGAAATCCACGCCTTTCATCATGATCACGGCTGAGAGCAGCGCCGACAACGTGGTGGCCGCCAAGCGGGCCGGAGTGAGCAACTACATCGTCAAGCCGTTCAATGCAGAAACCTTGCGCGATAAGATCGAAAGGGTGCTGCCGCATGGTTGACCGGTTCACTGGATCACGGGTGGAGCCGCTGGCCCGCCATATCGCGGCAATCCGGGCGCGCTACCCGAACGCCAAACCCGAATGGATCGCTGACGTGGTGCGCATCGTTGCAATCTCGCTCGACCGCAAGCCGACAGTCCGACAGCAGCGGCTGCTGCGCGAAATAGCCGGGCTGGAGCGCACGATCGTCGACGCCAAATGCGAGCTTGCCGCTCTGCGCGGATATGACATCCCCGCCAGCCACCTTCCGATGGCGACCAACGAGCTGGACGACATCGTCGCCCATACCGCCTCGGCAACCCACGCCATCCTGGAAAATTGCGAGATGCTCGACAACCTTGCCGCGGAGCTGCCGACCGAGCAGGCGACCGGCCTGCACGAAGCGACCACCCACATATACGAGGCGTGCAGCTTTCAGGACATCACGGGCCAGCGGATCGCCAAGGTCGTCGGCACGCTGAAAACGATCGAAGCCAAGGTGGCGCACATCCTGGCCACGTTCGGCGATGCTCCGCCGGAACCCTTTGCAATGGATCTGCACGGGTCCCATGAGCTGTTGAACGGTCCACAACGGCCCGCCACCGCGATGGTCCAATCGGAGATCGACCAGTTGCTCGCCAGTTTCGATTGATGCGTATCGCCGCGCTGCTGTTCCTGCTGGTTCTGATCGGTTTCGGCGGGGTCCGCGCCGAACAGCCGGTGCCCGTCCGTGTCGGCGAACACCCCGGCTTCGGACGCATCGTGTTCGATTTCGGCGAGCCGGTGCAGGTGCAGATGGACCGGGATGGGACGCAGGTTACGTTGCACGTCGCGAACACGCGCCCGATCGGACCGGTACCCGAACGCCCGCGCAACGTGCAGGACATCACCGCGGCAGTTGGCGAGGTGCAGCTTACCGTCGTTCCCGACGCCCGGATCAGGATCATGCACATTGAGGGCCGGCTGGTGGTGGACGTGCTCGATCCGGTCCGCGCTGAACCGCTGCCGACTAGGCTCGTGCGGGCTTCCCTACCACTCGACCGCCACGAAACGGCTCCCCCATCGCCGCCCACCCAGCCAGCATCGCAGCCCGCCTCAACGCCCCCGGTGCAGTCGGTGGCCAGCCCGTCGCCCGCCCCCTCGAGCCCAGCCCCATCCAGCCAGACCGTCCCCGCATCGCCGGTACCAGCAACACCGCCGCCGGCGACAGGCAACGCCCCTGCCGCGCTTGCCAGCACCAAGGTTCCGCTCGCTCCGGGCGTCGACGGCTCGGCGATCCTGCTGCCGTTTGACCCCACCGTCGGCGCAGCCGCGTTTCGTCGCGGCACCCAGGCGGTGCTGGTGTTCGACCAGTCGCGGCCGCTTGATCTTGCATCGCTCCACGATGACCCGGTATTCGGCCAGGCTGCGGTGCACGTGCTGGCCGATGCGACCGTTGTCGAACTTCCCTTGCCCGACGGCGGGCAACTCGGCTTGCAACAGTTACCTGAAGGCTGGCGCATCGCCGTGGCGACCGCTGCGCCGGCGCCGCATCCGATCCCGATCAACCAACGGGACGGACGGCTCGAATTCGGCGCCGACACGCCGGGGCGGGCGGTCACGATAGTCGATCCGCGGTCAGGCGATGTGCTGCTGGTAGGCACGCAACGGAAGGCCGGACAGGCGATTGCCGTCGGCTACGACACGCCGCAATTCGTGCTTCTTCCGACCTGGCAAGGCGTGGTGGTGGAGCCGCTGTCTGACCGGCTGACACTGGACGCGATCCCGCATGGGTTCGCACTCGGCGGCACCGGCATCGTACTGGCGACGGGCGCGATCGGCGGCAACGACTTGGCAGCGGGACAGGCGGCGAGCCTGACGCGCCGGTTCGAATTCCCAGCCATGCCCGTCGCCGCGCTCGCGCAGCGGATGCGCGAGCAGATCGTGGCAGCAGCGGATGCGCCGCCGCTGGCACGCGGACCGCGCCAGCGTGCGGTTGCGCAGACGATGATCACGCTCGGCCTGGGTGAGGAAGCTGCCGCTGTCCTGCATGTGGCCGCGAGCGAGAACCCCACCGAGGCCGATGTGCCGGACCACGTTGCCCTTGCCGCGATCGCCGCGCTGATTGCCGGCCGTCCGGAAGACGCCGGCGCTATCAACGATCCGGCTCTCGCCGGAACCGACGAAATGACATTGTGGCGGGCCGTGCGCCGCGCCGAGCTGCACTCCAGTATGCCTGAAGCGGCGGCCGGTTTTGCCGCGACCTGGCCGTTGATCCTGACCTATAGCCCGGTGCTGCGCGACCGGCTGCTGCCGCTCGCCGCCGAGACCATGATCGCGGCTGGCGAACCCGCAGCCGCCGAGTCACTGCTCTCCGCCCGTCCCGATGACCCGCTTCTGGCGTTGGCTCGCGGCATGCTCGCACAATCCAACGGCGAGACCGACGCGGCGCTGAAAATCTACGATGTGCTCGTGGTTGGCAAGGATCGCCTCGTCCGGATCCGCGCAGCTCGCCGGGCGGTGGAGTTGCGTCTCGCCACGGCCCGGATCAACACCGCCCAGGCGGCAGACGCTCTCGACGCGCTGCTGTATGCTTGGCGCGGCGACCAGCGGGAGCTGGATCTGCGAGAACGGTTGGCTGCGCTCCGCGCGGACCAGGGGCGGTGGGTTGATGCGCTAACTCTGCTGCGCGCCACGGTCGATGAGTTTCCCGATCAGCAGGATGCGATCCAGGCACGGATGAAGACAATCTTCGCCGCCTTCCTGGCTGACCCGCGCGCCAGCACCATGCCGCCGCTCGATTTTGTCTCACTCGTGGATGCCAATACCGATCTGCTGCCCAGCGGCCCAGCGGGCGAGGATTTGCAGTCCCGCCTGGCCGACCGGTTGCTGGCGCTCGATCTGCCTGAACAGGCAGGGCGATTGTTGGACAAGCTGGTGCATGCGGCGCCCAGCGGCACTGCCCGGGCCGGCTTCGGCGCGCGGCTTGCCACGCTCCGCCTGCGCCAGGGCGACGCGGCTGGCGCTCTCGCCGCGCTCTCCGCCTCCGCGTCCGGCGATCTGCCCGCCGGGCTGACAGAAAACCGCACCTTGACATTGGCCGACGCCGAAGCTCGTACCGGCGATGTCGCCGGAGCCGTGTCGGCCTTGTCGGCGCTGGGCACCGCGGCGGCGGACGAAACTCGTGCGTCAATTCTCGAACGTGCGCAGGACTGGGCCGGCGCCGAAGGCGCGCTGAAGGATTATGTCGCCAAAGCCGTGCCTGTCGCCGGCACGCTCGACGACGCGCAACGGCGTACTTTGCTGCGGCTGGCAACCGCCGCCGCCCGGGTTGGAGATGACGGAGTTCTCGCCACCCTGCGAACCCAGAACATGCCGCGTATGGGAACCGGGCCGCTCCTGGACATGTTCCGGCTGCTGACCGCCGACCCGGTACATGGGCCAGCCGACCTTCGCCGCTCCGGCCAGGAAGCGGTCCTGGCCCATGCGTTGCCGGAAGACCTGAAGTCAATCCGCTGATGCGGTAGCCGGATTGCGATTTTTGCTCTGTCGGCCGCGAATTACCCTTGCAATCCCGGCCGATTTGCCCAATTTGCGCGGCCTTGGCCGAATCGGGCGCCAGCCGCCCAACAGGCCGTCTGCTGGTAGGGATAGGGCGCGATGGACGCACTCACTCCGCTGGGGATGGTCTCGGAGCTTCCGAGCAGCAACCAGGACTTTAATGGCGCGGAAGCGCAGAAGGATTACTTCGTCGTCAAGGACGGCGTGAAGTTTGCCGGCACGCATCTGCTGGTGGACCTGTGGGGGGCGTGCAACCTGTGCGACCCGGCCGCTATCGACTCAGCCCTGCGAGAAGCAGCCGAGGCGGCTGGCGCAACGATCCTGCACAGCCATTTCCACCATTTCTCGCCCAATGGCGGAGTTTCCGGCGTGATCGTGCTGGCGGAAAGTCACATCTCCATCCACACTTGGCCGGAGCGGGACTTTGCCGCCATCGATATCTTCATGTGCGGCGCCTGCGACCCGTACCGCTCGCTGCCGGTGCTGAAGGCGGCGTTCCGGCCGGCCTCCATCCATCTCGGCGAGCAGCGGCGCGGGCTGGTCGCGTAGCCACTACCGCGGCCTGATCGTCTGCAGGACCTCGAACCCCTCGAACTCTGGATGCCCCAGATAAAGCGGGCGATTCGCACCGGCCCGGCTGTGCGCGGCGCGGAACGCCTCCGATCGCGTCCAGGCCTCGAAATCCTCCCGGGATCGCCAGATCGTGTGCGACGAGTACAGCACGTGGTCGTCGTGCGCCGGCCCGCGCAGCAGGTGGAACTCCACGAACCCCGGCACGCCGTGCAGATACGTGTCCCGCCCGGTCCAGATCTTTTCGAACTCAGGCCCTGCATCCGGCAGCACCTTGAACCGGTTCATCGCAATGAACATCAGATTTTCCCTCCACCGCCAGGTCCGACTAAACTCACCCGGACCCGCTGACAATCGACTGCTGGATCATGGCCGGACATTCCCAGTTCAAGAACATCATGCACCGCAAAGGCGCGCAGGATGCGCGCCGAGGCCGCCAGTTCGCCCGCCTGATACGGGAAATCACTGTCGCCGCTCGCCATGGACTGCCCGACGCCGCTTCCAACCCGCGGCTGCGCGCGGCCGTTGCGGCCGCACGGCAGGCCAACATGCCGAAGGACACGGTCGATCGCGCGATCAAGAAGGCGGCCGGCACCGCCGGTGGCGAGGATTACGCCGAGGTCCGCTATGAAGGCTATGGACCGGCCGGCGTCGCCGTGATCGTCGAGGCGCTGACCGACAACCGCAATCGCACCGCGTCCGACATCCGCTCAGCCTTCGCCAAGCACGGCGGCACGCTGGGCGAGACGAATTCCGTGAGCTTCCTGTTCCAGCGCCTCGGCGTGATCCGCTACCCGGCCGCCGTCGCAAGCGCGGACGAGATGCTGGAAGCCGCCATCGAAGCCGGCGCCGAAAATGTCGAGAGCAATGCGGATGGCCACGAGGTCACCTGTGCGACCGACGATTTCTTTGCCACCCGCGATGCGCTGGAAGCCCGCTTCAAGGACCCCGAGAATCCGCCCGCCTGGAATGGCGGCCAACGACCTCGGTATCACTGGATGAAGATCAGATGACGGCACTAATGAAACTACTGACTGCCCTCGACGAGTATGATGATGTGCAGAACGTCTATGCCAATTACGAAATACCAGAATCGGTCATGCAAAAGCTGTCGGCCTGAAACCGGCTCGGATTACGCCCGCATCTCTAGCGGGCATCGCTTGCCGCAGCCAGCGTAACACACAAGTCCAGCTCCCGCTGCAGCAGCATCGCCTCGTCAACCGTCAGTTCGACGAACATCCGCCGCACAGTTCCATCAATCCGTTCCCGCCGAAACCGCAGGAACACTGCACCCGGCACAGCTTGAACCGAGACGTGACTGGCTTCCGTATCGAGATCGGTAACCGGCACTGGATCGGACATCAACGGCCTGCAACTCGCGACCCTGTGATCATGCCATAATCAGCCATCGGGCACAACACGAAAACGTGAAATCCGCTGCAGGTTCTCCGAACAGCCTCCGCAATCGTTATCTGTCCATGGCCGGAACAGACCCGGTCGCCTGTCCCGACTTGCGCCGGTGCTCCTGCCACGCTTCGCGGAGCTGCAGCACGGTGGCTGCGGTCTCCTCGATGGAACGGCGGGTCACGTTGATCACCGGCCAGCCATGCTTCGTGCACAACCGACGCGCCCACAGCAGCTCGTTCTTCACGGCGTCTTCATCCACGTAGTCGCTGCTGTTCTGCCGAACCAATGCAGCCCCGTCGCGCGACGCAATCAGCCGCAGCCGGTGGCGCCTGATCTCGATCAGCGCCGACGGCTCCAGCGTCAGGCCCGACCACAGGGCAATGCCGATCTGATCCAACCCCTCCGGCTCAGGCAAGCCGGGAACCAGCGGCACATTCGCTGCCTTGATACCCCGGTTTGCCAGATAGAAGCAGGTCGGCGTCTTGGAGCTGCGCGACACGCCCACCAGCACCACGTCCGCCTCCGCCAGCCCTTCCTGCGACTGCCCGTCATCATGCGCCAGCACGTAGTGCATCGCGTCGATCCGGCTGGAAATAATCGGCGTTGAGCACGTATTGCCGTCCCGGCCGCGCCGCCGCCTGTTCGCCGATGGTTCCTGCAACAGGTTCATCACCGGATCGAGCACGTTCACCACCGGGACATGCAGCCGCTGGCACGTCGGTGTCCAGGTCCGCCCGCAGCGCCTTATCGACCAGCGTCGAAAGCACCGGCCCCGGGTCGGCCTCGATGCCTTCCAGCACACGATGCAGCTGGAAGCGCGTCCGGATCAGGCTCCAGCGATGATAGATGATCTGCACATGCTCGAACTGCGCGGTCGTCGCCCGCGCGATCGCGTTCAACGTCTCCCCGGTCGCGTCGGAGACCAGATGCAGGTTCAGCCGCTCGATCGCCATGCCCGAGGATAGCTGGATTTCCGTGTCTGGCATCGGCCATCTTGCAACTTGCTCACAGGCCTGTGAGTAGCGGGAGTAACCTGCCCGGCCATTCACCGACCTGGCCAGGAAAAAGAAACCTGGGGACAATCCGTACACCAGCGGGTTCGGGGACAAAACCCTATCCCGTTCGGCCCGCATCGGGACAACCCGGATTGATTCGCAATTCCAGGCGCTTGCACAGCGGACTTGCTGTGAGCGATCGACGCATAACTGACGGATTGCCGGGTACCCAGAAATCCACACGCCCATCTTCCGCCGCATAGACTTTCTTTTATCTCTTAATCTGATTAAGCGAAGCCCATGTCGGATGGGCACGATGAAGCCCGTCCTCCGCGCACTGTCGCGGGGAACCGGTATGGCCGCCACCAGTCTGGCTGATGCGCCAGGCAGGCCGCTATCTGCCGGAGTACCGCGCCGTGCGCGCGAAGGCTGGCGACTTCATAACCCTCTGCACGACGCCGGCATGGGCTGCCGAGGTCACGTTGCAACCGATCCGCCGGTTCGGTTTCGATGCAGCAATTCTGTTCAGCGACATCCTCCTGCTGCCGTTGCTGCTCGGCCAGCATGTTGAGTATCGCGACGGCGAAGGGCCCGTCCTGCCGCCGCTGCGCGATGCCACTGCACTGCACGCGCTCGATCCCGACGAGACTGGCTGGCGGCATCGAGCCAATCCTGGAGACCGTCCGCCGCGTGAGTGCCAGGCTGGCGGCCGAGGACCCCGACGTCACGCTCATCGGTTTTGCCGGCGCGCCCTTCACGGTCGCCAGCTACATGGTCGAAGGCGGCGGCTCGAAAGATTTCGCCGCGACACGTCTGCTGGCCTCGCCAGGACCCATCGCTGTTTGACCGGCTGATCGATCTGCTGACAGCAGCGACCATCGATTACCTCCGTGCGCAGATCGGGCGGGCGCCGAGGCGGTGATGCTGTTCGATTCCTGGGCTGGGATTCTGCCGCCCGCTTTGTTCCGGCAGTATGTGATCGCGCCGAGGCCATAGGATCGTTGCCGGGCTGCAGCAGCATTTCCCGCAGCTTCCCGATCATCGGCGTTTCCACGCCTCGCCGGCACGATGCTGGGCGAGTATGCGGCGAATGACGTGCCCGATGGCAGTCGGCATGGACACCAGCGCCGATCCGGCACTCGCCGCCTGTATGGTGCCGCCGCAGATGGCTGTGCAGGGCAACCTCGATCCGTCGCACTGCTTGCCGGAGGTGACGGCGATGCGGCGCGATACGACGACCATCCTGGAGGCAATGCGCGGCCGGCCGTTCATCTTCAACCTTGGGCACGGCGTCATGCCGCACACCCCGCTTGAGCATGTGCATGGGCTGGTGAGCCAGATACGTGCCGCGTAGCGCCAGGTCTCGCGTCGCCATCGTGCTGTTCAATCTCGGCGGCCCGGACCGGCCGGAGGCGATCCGTCCGTTTCTGCGCAACCTGTTCGCCGACCCGGCTATCCTGCGAGTACCGTTCTTCATTCGCCCATTCCTGGCCCGCCGGATCGCCGCGCGCCCGGCTTGGTCCGGCGACCGCCAACTATGCGCTGCTGGGCGGCCGTTCGCCGCTGCTGGAGCTGACCCGCACGCAGGCAGAGGCGTTGCAGGCAGCAATGCCCGAGCTGGACGCCAGGTGCTTCGTCGCAATGCGCTACTGGCACCCGTTCAGCATTGAGACGGCGCGCGAAGTCAGGCAGTGGGATCCCGATGAGACGATCCTGCTGCCGCTCTATCCGCAATTCTCCACCACCACCACCGGCAGCTCGCTCGCCGCATGGCGCGATGCCGCGGCAACGCGTCGGGTCTGGTTGCGCCCGTAATCACGTTGTGCTGCTACCCGGACGCGTCAGCCTATGCTGCGTCGATAGCAGTCTTGCTCCGGGCGACATATGAAACGGCCGCACGCCAGCACACCGGACATGTGCGACTCCTGTTCTCCGCCCATGGCCTGCCGGAAATCATCGTCCAGTTCCGGAGATCCCTATCAGTGGCAGGTGGAGCAAACCGTCCGCGCCGTGCTGCAAGCATGGGGTGACGATCACCCCTCCGACTGGGCTATCTGCTATCAGTCCCGCGCCACGCCGCAAAAATGGCTGGAGCCATCTACTGAGCAGGAGCTGGAACGCGCCGCCCGTGACCGTGTCGCGGTCGTGGTCGTGCCCATCGCCTTCGTATCTGAACACTCGGAGACGCTGGTTGAACTGGACATCGAATACCGCGAGCTTGCCGACCGGCTCGGCATCGAAGGTTACTTCCGAGTCCCGGCAGCGAACGACGACGCCACGCTTTATTGCCGCACTGGCCGCACTGGTGCGGCACGCGCGCGCCCGTGGTCCCGGTCTTTGCAGCCATTCCGGCGACCGCATCTGTCCTGTCGCCTTTACCGGCTGCCCGATGACGATGCGCCCGGATGCCTGACGCCCCACGCCCCTCGACTCGTCATCTTCGATTGCGACGGCGTGCTGATCGACAGCGAACCGGTCGTGAATGAACTGGTCGCCGCGGAACTCACCCGGCTCGGCTGGCCGATGACCGCCGGAGGAATGTTACGTGCGCTTTCTCGGCCTCAACCTCGACGACATGGTGCCGCTGATCGAGGCGCGGGCTGGGCCGCAGGCTGGCCCCCGGCTGGCCCGAGACAATGGCGGCACGCATCGTCACCCGGCTGCAACATGATGTGCCCCTGGTTGCCGGTGCGCGGGAAGCGCTGGCGGCTGTAACGGCGCTGGGCCTGTCGTGGCGTGTCGCCTCCAACTCCTCGCACCCGGAAATGGCCGCCAAGTTCGGATGCAACGGTCTCCTGCCGCTTGTGACCGGTCGGTTGCACAGCTTCACGGATGTCCCACGCGGCAAGCCCGCCCCCGACCTCTTTCTCGCCGCCGCCGCCGCCGAACGCGTCGCCGCCCGCCGAGTGTCTGGTCATCGAGGACTCGGTCCCTGGCGTTCGCGGCGCGACCGCCGCCGGCATGCGCTGCCTGGGCTATGCACCGCACGACGAAGGGGCCGCCCTCGCCGCCGCTGGCGCGGTCCCGTTCCACAGCCTGTTTGCGCTGCCGGAGATCCTGCGCAGCCTCATCGAGGCCCGCTCGTGACGATCGGCTTTCTGGCCGCCTGCTATCCGTGGACCAAGGCGCTGCACATCATCAGCATGGTCGCCTGGATGGCGGGCATGTTCTACCTGCCTCGGCTCTATGTATATCATTGCGAAACCCGCCCAGGCTCGGCCGAGAGCGAGCGCTTCAAGGTCATGGAACGCCGGCTGCTGAAGCAGATCCTCAATCCCGCCATGATTGCCACCTGGACGTTCGGGATTCTGCTGGTCCTGACACCCGGCGTGCTGGACTGGTCGGCCGGCTGGTGGCACGTGAAGCTGGCCTGCGGTCATCGCCATGTCCGCCCTGCACGGCGAATAGTCGCGGTGGAGGAAGGACTTCCTTCACGATCGGAACCAACGCTCCGCGCGGTTCTACCGGATCGCCAACGAAATCCCGACCCTGCTGCTGGCGCTGATCGTCATCATGGTGATGGTCCGCCCGTTCTGATCCACCCGCGCCCCCTTGATACATCGCCGCGCCCAACCATATCCGGCGCTGGAGACCATTGACCAAGACCGGGGCCTCGCTATAGCCTTCGGTTCCCTCCTTCTCCTGCGGCAATCAAATGCCGCACCCACCCTCCAGACGGGACAGACACCAATCCTGGTGACGGCATGGGTCCATCGCGGATCGCGGCCTCTGAACTGTCGCATCAACCAAAGAATGCCGAGGCGTCCCAGATGCATCTTGCCGAACTGAAGGCGAAAACCCCCGCCGATCTGCTGAGCTATGCCGAATCACTCCAGATCGAAAACGCATCGTCCCTGCGCAAGCAGGACATGATGTTCGCGATCCTCAAGAACCTTGCCGAGAACGATCAGGCAATCAGCGGTGATGGCACGCTGGAAATCCTGCCGGACGGCTTCGGCTTCCTCCGCAGCCCGGAGGCGAACTATCTGCCGGGTCCTGACGACATCTATGTCAGCCCCACCCAGGTGCGCCGCTTTGGCCTGCGCACCGGCGATACGGTTGAAGGCCAGATCCGCGCTCCGCGCGACGGCGAGCGCTATTTCGCGCTGCTGAAGATCAATACCATCAACCACGAGCCGCCGGAGGCGGTGCGTCACCGCATCAACTTCGACAACCTCACGCCGCTCTATCCCGACGAAAAGCTGAAGATGGAAGTGGAAAACTTCCAGTCGGTCGCGAAGGGGCCGGGCAAGGACTATACGCCGCGCGTGATCGACTTGATCAGCCCGATCGGCAAGGGCCAGCGCGCGTTGATCGTCGCGCCGCCGCGCACCGGCAAGACCGTGATGCTGCAGAACATCGCCACCGCGATCGCCGCCAACCATCCCGAAGTGTTCCTGATCGTGCTGCTGATCGACGAGCGCCCGGAAGAAGTCACCGACATGGCACGCAGTGTGAAGGGCGAGGTGATCAGCTCCACCTTCGACGAGCCCGCCACCCGCCACGTGCAGGTCACCGAGATGGTGCTGGAGAAGGCCAAGCGCCTGGTCGAGCACAAGCGCGATGTGGTCATCCTGCTCGACAGCATCACCCGCCTGGCGCGCGCCTACAACACCGTGGTGCCGTCATCCGGCAAGGTGCTGACCGGCGGAGTCGATGCCAACGCGCTGCAACGTCCGAAGCGCTTCTTCGGCGCCGCCCGCAACATCGAGGAAGGCGGCAGCCTGACCATCATCGCCACCGCCCTGATCGATACCGGCAGCCGCATGGACGAAGTCATCTTCGAGGAGTTCAAGGGCACCGGCAATTCGGAAATCATCCTCGACCGCAAGCTGTCCGACAAACGCACCTTCCCGGCCATCGACATCACCAAGTCGGGCACCCGCAAGGAAGAGCTGCTGGTCGAGAAGAGCACGCTCTCCAAGATGTGGGTGCTGCGCCGCATCCTGAACCCGATGGGCACGGTGGACGCGATGGAGTTCCTGCTCGAGAAGCTGAAATACAGCAAGACGAACAACGACTTCTTCGACGCGATGAATACCTGACCGAACCGCCCACGTAATGGCCGGGCTTGTCCCGGCCATCCACGTCTTTGGGATCGCCCGCGTTCGAATTCTCCGCGTGACCTGCTTCCTTTCATACGTCACCGCAGGTTGCCTCCCCACCGCGAACCTGCAATCCTGTGTTCAGCAGGAGCGCAACGGTGCCGGCCGGACCAGGTTTTGTCGAATTCCGTGATGTCGATAAGTCTTACGACGGCCGCACCCTCGCCGTCCGCAACCTGAACCTGGACATCTCCCGCGGCGAGTTCCTCACCCTTCTCGGCCCCTCCGGCTCCGGCAAGACCACCACACTGAACATGCTGGCCGGGTTTGAACGCCCGACACGCGGCCACATCACCCTCGACGGCCGACCGGTGGATCGGCTGCCGCCGTACGAACGGAACATCGGCATGGTGTTCCAGAACTACGCGCTCTTCCCGCACATGTCGGTGGCCGAGAACGTTGCCTTCCCGCTCACGGTCCGCCGCGTCCCTCGTGCGGAGCAGCGTGCCCGCGTGCACCGCGCCCTGGCGATGATCCGCCTGGAAGACTTCGCTGCCCGCCGCCCCGCACAGCTCTCCGGCGGCCAGCAGCAGAGGGTCGCGCTTGCCCGCGCCCTGGTGTTCGAGCCCAGCCTCGTGCTGATGGACGAACCGCTCGGCGCGCTCGACCGCAAGCTGCGCGAGCATATGCAGATCGAGCTCAAGCAACTGCACGACATGCTCGGCATCACTATCCTCTATGTCACCCACGACCAGGCCGAGGCGCTGACCATGTCGGATCGTGTCGCCGTGTTCCGCGATGGTGCCATCGTCCAGCTCGGCACACCCGACGCGCTGTACAACACACCGTCCGACGCGTTCGTTGCCGGGTTCATCGGCGAGAACAACTTGTTCGATGGTGTGCTGGAACAGATCGACGGTGACACCTGCCGCGTGCGCCTGGAAGGTGGGCTGCCGGTCGCCGCCTGCCCCCGCTGCGCCAAGGGCACGCGATCCGTCCGCCTTGCGGTGCGTCCCGAACGCGTCCGCCTCGGCGAGCATGACGCGGAAAACAGGTTCACCGCCCAGATCGAGGGCCGCATTTATCTTGGCGATCATCAGCAGCTCCTGGTCCGTCTGCCGAACGGGCAGCCGTTGTCCGTCAAGACCGAGGCGGCCCTTTCCACCACGCCGGGCGACCAGGTGACGCTGAGCTGGTCGGCATCCGATTGCTGGGCGTTTCCGATCACCACTGAAACCACCGACGCTGTTCACCAACAAAGGGGGGAATCATGAGACGACGGATTCTGTTGCAGTCATTGGCCGCCGGCGCGTTCGCCTCCGGGTTGCGGCGGACGGCCTGGGGCGCCGAAGCCAAGGAGCTCACCATCATGTCCGCGGGCGGCGCCTGGCAGAAGGCGCAGCACGATGCGTGGTACCAGCCCTTCGCCAAGAAGATGGGCATCACCTTCAACGAGGAGGTCACCGACGAGGGTCTGGCCAAGATCCAGGCGATGGTGCAGGCCGGCAACGTGCCGATCGACCTGGCGACGGTGGAAACTGCCACCGTGCTGCAGGGCGGCGACACCGGCGTGCTGCAGAAGCTGGACTATTCGCGCATCGCTCCCCGCGACGGGTTCCTGGCGGGCGCCGCGCTTGACGCCGGTATGGGACTCGATGTGTACGGCGATATCCTGGGCTTTGATACCACCGTGCTGAAGGACGGGCCGACATCGGTCCTGGCGCTGTTCGACACCAAGACATATCCCGGCAAGCGCGCGCTGCGGAAAGTGGTGCAGAACAACATCGAGTGGGCGCTGATGGCTGATGGCGTCCCGCCCGACCAGGTGTACAAGGAACTCGCCACCCCGAAGGGGGTGGACCAGGCATTCCGAAAGCTCGACACCATCAAGAATGATGTCGTGTGGTGGACAGCGGGGGCGCAGCCGCCCCAGTTGCTGGCTTCCAAGGAGGTTATCATGACCACCGCCTGGAACGGCCGGCTCCAGAATCCGATAGATCACGACCATGCGCCGTTCAAGATCGCCTGGGATCACCTGATTCTGGAATACGACATGATTTCCATCCCGAAGGGCGCGCAGCACGAGGATCTGGCGTACCAGTACCTCGCCTACATCGCTCAGCCAGACGTGAACGGAAAGCTGGCGGAATTCATACCCTATGGCCCGGTGGTGACGGCGGCGATCAGCCACGTCCCCGAAGACGTGGTTCCCAAGCTGCCCAACGCACCGGATCACATGAAACAGCATCTCGTCGCCGATCCGGAATTCTGGGGTGACTATGGCGACGACCTGAACCGCCGCTTCAATACGTGGCTGTCTAGCTGAGCGGCGTGTCTGGCGCATCCGCTGTCACCGTCGGTCGCCCCGCAACGCGCGACCGACGCTTGGCTGCATCGGTTCGCCGGGCTGGGCGCGGAGAACGGATCCGATCGCTCAGCCTGACCACGCCGTTGGTGCTGCTCGTTCTGGTCAGCTTTCTGGTGCCGATCGTCCTTCTGCTCGGCCGGGCGTTTTATGACCCGACCATCGCGGACAACCTGCCACGCACCGCTGCCGCGTTGCGCGGCTGGGACGGCGAGGGGCTGCCCGATCAAGCCGCCTTTCGCGCCCTCGGCACCGATCTTTCCAGGACCTTGCCAGGGACCGCATATACGACTTTGCGAAGAGCCTGAACTTCCGTCTGCCGGGGGCGCGTAGCCACGTGCTGCGCACCGCCCGCCGGGCACGCTCGGCCGGGAACCTCACACGTGAGTCGCTCATTGCCATCGACCCCATCTGGGGCGAGCCGGCGACGTGGCAGGCGATCCGCTCTGGCCTGGACCCGTTCACCATCTACTATTTCCTCAACTCGTTGGACCTGCGTCCGACCGCCCACGGCATTCGTTTCGTGCCGCCGGATGAGGCGCTTTACCTACGGGTGTTCGGCCGCACCTTTCTCGTTGCCACGATCGTCACCTTGGCCACGCTGATCGGCGGATTCCCGCTCGCCTGGCTCGCCGCACATCTGCCGCCGCGGGGCGCGGCCGTGCTGGTTATCCTGGTGCTGCTGCCGTTCTGGACGTCGATCCTGGTCCGCACTGCTGCCTGGACCGTGGTGCTGCAGAAGTTCGGGCTGCTTAACGATCTGCTGCTCTTCCTGCACATTACTCACACGCAACTCGACCTGATGTACAGCCGTCTCGGGCTTATCCTCACGATGACGGACATCCAGCTTCCGTTCACGCTGTTGCCTATCTACAGCGTGCTGCGCGGCATCCCGCCGGTACAGATGCGCGCCGCCTATTCGCTTGGTGCGCGTCCCTTCACCGCCTTCCGCCGCGTCTATCTGCCGCAGGCAATGCCAGGAATAATGGCGGGTGCGCTACTGACCTTCATTCTCTGCCTGGGCTACTACATTACCCCGGCGCTGGTTGGCGGACCGGATGATCAGCTTGTCAGCAACTTCATCTCCAACTTCATCCAGGTGGACTTGAACTGGCACATGGCGGCGGCGCTCAGTTTCATCCTGCTGGCGCTCACCCTGACGCTGTTCGCCGTGTTTGGCCGGCTCGTCGGGTCCGGGCGCCTGCGGCTGATGTAGCCATGCTGCTGTCGCCCTATCCGACCGTCGGCGAACGAGTGCGCATCGGCCTGCTGTGGGTCTGGTGTTCGCTCGTCATCGTCTTCCTGCTGGCGCCGATCCTGGTTCCCATCCCGCTCTCGTTCAACAGCCAGCCCTTCTTTACCTTTCCCCTCGCCGGCCTGTCCTTGCGCTGGTACGACACCGTGCTGGGGCCCGGGGACTGGCGCGCTGGGCTGGAGCACAGCCTGATCATTGCGTTCGCAACCACCGCGCTTGCCACCGTGCTCGGCACGCTCGCCGCCATCGGGCTGTCCAATCCGCGCTGCCCAGCCCGTCGTTTGATTACCGCAGTGCTTATCTCGCCACTCGCTGTCCCGCTCATCATTACCGCCGTTGGTGCGTATCTGTTCTACGCGCGGCTGGGGCTCGCCAGCACCTTCCAGGGCATCATCCTGGCCCACACCGTCCTCGCCTCGCCCTTCGTGGTGGTCACGGTCGGCGCCAGCCTCGCCGGGTTCGACCGCACGATGATGCGCGCCGCGTCGATCTGCGGCGCCCGCCCGCTATCCGCGTTCCGCCGCGTGATGCTGCCGCTGATCCTCCCAGGCGTTCTGTCCGGCGCGGCCTTCGCCTTCGTGACCTCGTTCGATGAAGTAGTGGTGGCGTTCTTTCTTGCCAGCGCCCCGCAGCGCACGCTGCCGATCGTCATGTTCACCGGCCTGCGCGAGCAAATGAGCCCGGCGATCACCGCCGCAGCCACCCTGATGATGTCGATCTCCATTCTGCTGCTGATCGCGGCCGAGGCGCTGCGGCGCCAGGCCGCGCGACGCACGCGCGCGCTATAGGAAAACGCTGATGAAAGCCAACGGCCTGCTCCATCCCGACTTCAAGGCAATGCCCTATTGGTGGGAAGCCTATCACCCGCGCGCGGAAGATCCGGTCGACGTCCCGCCGAAGGCGCGCGTGGCGATCGTCGGCGCCGGCTATGCCGGCCTGTCCACCGCGCTCGAGCTGGCGAAGAACGGCATCGACTCGGTCGTGCTGGAAGCGAAGGAGCTTGGGTTCGGCGCCAGCACGCGCAACGGCGGCGCGGTCAGCGGTGGTGTCAATATCGGCAAGAGCTTCACCGGGCGCCGCATCGATCCCGAACCCGCCCGCGCCGACGCATTGCTGTCCGACGCCGCCGACGCGTTCAGCGTGATCGAGCGCATCATTCAGGAGGAAAGCATCGACTGCTACTGGCGCAAGGCTGGCCGCTTCTCCGGCGCCTGGACGCCGAAGCATTATGCGAAGCAAGCCGAGACCGTCGCGCGCCTGAACGACGCGGCGCAATCTGGCTGCTACATGGTCCCGCGCGACCGCCAGCGCGAGGAGATCGCCAGTGACTTCTATTGCGGCGGCATGGTCGTCGAGCGCTCCGCCAGTCTGCATCCCGCGCTCTACTACAAGGGTCTGCTCGATGCCTGCCGGCGCCGCAACATTCCGGTCTGCGCCGTCGCCCCCGTGTCGCGCATCACCCCGCTCGGCAACGGATGGCGGGTAGAGACTGCCCGCGGGCCGGTCGAAGCCGCCGAAGTCGTCATCGCCACCAACGGCTACACCGGCGATCTCACGCCGCAACTGAAGCGCCGCATCGTGCCGATCGCCAGCCACATCATTGCGACCGAGGAACTGTCGTCCGACCTCGCCGCGTCATTGATCCCGAAGCACCGCACGCTGTCCGACACGCCGCGCGTGCTCTGCTATTACCGCATGTCGCCGGACGGAAAGCGCGTGGTGTTCGGCGGCCGCGCCCGCTTCACCCAGGTCACGCCGGAGATCAGCGTCCCGACGCTGCATCGCTTCATGACGCGGCGGTTCCCGCAACTGGCCGGCGTGAAAGTAACGCACGCCTGGACCGGCAACACCGGCTTCACCTTGGATGCGCTGCCGCACATGGGGCGGCAGGACGGGATGCACTACCTGATGGGTTGCAACGGCAGCGGTGTGGCGATGATGACCTATCTAGGCCATCAGACCGGGCGAAAAATCGCCGGGGTCGCGAACCGTCCATGCAGTTACGAAAGCGACGACTTCCCCACCCATCCGCTCTACAACGGCAATCCCTGGTTCCTGCCAGCGGTCGGTGTCTGGTTTCGGCTGCGCGATCAGATGGACCGGATCGCCGCCGGCCGCGGATAGCTGTTCAGGCTGCCTGTGCTGACCCGCGGCGGAAAGTATCCAACCATGTGTCCCACAACTTCGCCCGCAAGCTAGCGGCGAAGGACATGACCGTCCCCTCATCCCCGTCATGGCCGGCGAAGGCCGGCCATCCACGTCCTGCCTGCAAGCGCGAACGAGACGGTTGCACGGCTCTGTCTCACCGCCATGCCTATCGACTGAGTGGCACCAACTTCAGTGAGAACCGCAATGGATACCCGTCAAAGCCAGATTGCCAGAACATGCCTGGAAGGCGCTGAGAGCAACACCATGAACTTCCCGCAGATCGTCAGGGCGCTGATGCAGGAGGGTTTCGAGAGCTATGCAATCGACTTCCGCCGTGCAACCGCAACCTACTTTCTGCCGGACGGCGACAGTGTTGTGCTGCCGACGCGCCACGGTGACGTGCCCATTGCAGGGGCCATGGATGCTGAAGCTGTTCAAGCGGCGATCAAGGAAGCGCAGAACCTGGTGCCGGGCTACACCTATGCGGGCTTCTGCCAGAAGGTCATGGCGGCCGGCTGTGCGGGTTACATCGTGTCGTTTGCGGGGCGTCGCGCGGTTTATTTCGGCCGCACCGCGGAAACGCACGTCGAATGCTTCCCGCCAGGGGACTGAGCCGTGGGCATCCTGCTGGCGTTCGCGCCGTTCATCGTATTCGCCATTATCGATCGGGTTGCCGGACCGACGGAGGGACTCGTCGCTGCCGCCCTCGTCTCCGCGGCACTGCTCGTACGCGACTGGATCACCCCCGGACGTTCAACGAAGATCCTCGAGATTGGCACCCTGCTGATGTTCGGCGGGCTTGCGCTCTATGCGTCGTCGAGCGAGCCGCGTGGCTATGCGCCGGATTTCCTGGAGCGACCAGTGGACAAGCGGCGTGGCGGCGAGGTTTTTTTCGGCGTGCCGGGGACGACATTGGCGGTATGGCGAATGCGCGCCATCATGGTGAACGCCAGCATGACGAGCGAGACGTGTCGATGCCAGCCGTGCCAGGATCTGGTTTCATTATGATCAGGTCCAAGCTCGTTCTTCGCCGTCTCGAAGCTGTCGTCAATGGACCAGCGGTGGCCTTCGACGGCGACCAGCGTTGCGATGGGCGTGCCGACCGGACACCAGGTCGAAAAAAACGCCAACGCGCCATCGCCGATGTGACGGCGAATCAGCAAGCCACGTGTCCAAACCTCGTGTTCGTTGCCGCCATAAGCGTCGGCCGAGAGGTCGGCAAGTTCCACGTAGCACCACTCGTGCAAGCGCGGCCCCTTGGTCCCGGTGCCGGCCGACAGGCGCTGCCAGTCCTGCGCCGTGCGGGATGCGGCCACCACTTCGGCGGCGCCCGTGATCGGCAGCGCCTTGCCCCAGGAGCGGACCTGGTGCGTGCTCGGCACCCCAAGCACATAACCCTTGCCAGCCCGGCGCAGCACCTGCTCGACCTCGCCCACGCCATAGACGGTGTCGGCGGCGAGCCATGCGAAGGGCACGTTGGCGGCCAGCGCCCGCGTGATCATCCCCACCGCGATGCGTGGCTTGGTCGCAAAGCCCACATCTTCGGGCACATGCGCCGCGGCCAGGCGCGCCGGGTCGTCGGTCCAGGCTTTCGGCAGGTAGAGAGAGCGATCGATGAAGGCATGGCCGTGGCGTGAGACATAGGCGGCGAACACGCCGACCTGGCAGTTGGTGATCTTGCCGGCGGAGCCGGTGTATTGGCGCGCCACGCCGCAGGACGCCTTGCCCTGCTTCAGGAACCCGGTTTCATCGATCACCAGCACCGCGTCGGCGTCGGCCAACGTCTCGACCGCGTACTGGCGCACCATGTCGCGCAGCGCGTCGGCGTCCCACTGCCCGCGCCCCAACACCGATTGCTGCCGCCACGGGCCAGGATCGCCAGCCGCCTCGGCTCGCATCCAGCCGGTCCTGCGCCGCTCCTCGCCGAGCAGCCCATCCAGAAACAGCCCGGCCGAAACAGCCATCCTCTCCTGCTTGAACAACTGACGCATCCGCGCCTTGACGTCTCGCAGAGCTGAGACCCAAAGCTCCAACGTCGTCTCGATCGATGCACCCGACACCACGACCTCCGAATCGAGTCATGGCTCCGCATCAATTCAGAGATTAAATCTCAGCGCAACTGTAATGATAGGGCAGATTCTCAAGAATTCTGCAACAGATAAAGTGCGCGACAATATCGGAAATGACTTCAAACGGTAGGAGATTTGCTCCATGAGCGCCTCGAGACTTCTCGATCGCCGGTATGTGTGAAATCTCGGAATTCGGCGCGGCTGATGCCTCCATAAACCCCGTTACGCGACAGCGACACGCGGAGATCGCGCAGCGACAGCAACGGCACCTTGGACGGGATTCGCCAGATCAAAAGCTAAAGCCATGGATTCCGAAATAGCCCGCAACCAAAATCACGACGACCACTACGCCAATGATGGTAAAGACGTTCATCCTACTCTACTCCCACTTGATGATGATGCCGCGCGGTGTGCCCGCCGCCATGTATCCCGCCGCTGCTAGCGGCATTCCGTCACAGGCGGCTTGGTTCGACTGAGGCCAAGCAAGTCAAAGTCATTGTTATCGCCACCGCCTATATCCCCAATAGCCGCCACCTCCGAATATCAGAAAGAGTACAAGGACAACAAGTATGAGGCTCATGTCTTCCTCCAAAAATTATCTAAGGGAATTTTCCCTTCTATACATTGGGCGTAGAACCAATATTCACCAGCCGCGGCTTCTACCTATGTGCCATTTTCCGGGTGCGGTAATGAGACCCCATTCCTCGCGTTGCGCGTCCCTACGGCTAAGGCTCTATTCCCTTCACTTTCGGGGAGGTCAACCGGTGCCGCCGCTGGCGTCGTGGCCATCCGGTGACGATCCTTAGCGCACTGTTCCCTGCCTGCCGGTGGACGGCCTATCGCCAGGAAGCAGGCGCATCCTCTTTGCACACTACCGCCCGCTCGGTAGCGGGCAGGCGGCCAAGCATGATCTTCGCTGCAAAGTGCCAATTAGGAAAGGAGGTGTTGGGGAACGCATCATTCATCGCTTTGCGTCCAGCAACGCCTCACTCGGTGCTCCTTATGGCGGGCTCCTCGGGATTTGGCAACGTGATCAGTATTTGAGTTATTTCTTCAGCGGTATTGCCCGTTACCTCAATATCACCAAATCTGACCGCCACTTGCGCCCCGAGCGCGCCTTCACCAGCCGCCCGTGCCGCATCCGGCTCCAGCGGGCGGTCGCCATGGTCCGTGCAGGTGGTGGATCGGCTATTGCGTGCGAACCACCGTCGTGGTGCTGCTAGGCGCCGTATAGACCGGCCCCGGCGTCACATAGGTGGTGCTGGTGTTGGAGGGTGCCACATAGCCGGGTGCCGGCGTCGTATACGTCGTACTGGTGCTCGTAGGCGCGTAAGGTGCGCCCGGCGCCGAAGCAGCATACGTCGTCGTGGTTGTCGTTGCCGGGTTGTAGGTGGTGGTGGTCATCTGCGGGGGTTCCTGAGTGGCACATCCGGCCAGGCCCATAAAAACCACCGGAAGCAATAAGGAGTAGCGCATGGGATATTTCCTTCTGGTTTGATGTTGCAGTTGAAATGGCCTCTCCCAGGCAAGACCGGCAGGCTCGGAATCTACGCAGATCGTCCCCGCCCGCCGTCGCCAGCCCTTCTCGATCGTAAGCAAACGGGCCGCAGCTTCTCGGTCATCGGGCAGTGGATGCGGAATGGGCCGCTATCCCGCGCCGCCGTTGCCAACGCGCCGTTTCGGGTAGTGTGCGTTAGAGCGTGATCGCTTGAGGCGGAACCGCCAGAAAGCGTCAATCACGCTCGCAAACAACGTCGTTCACCACCCCCGCCGCACCGTATAATCAGTGACATCGCGCAAGGTGCGGCGGAACACGGCATCCGGGAAAATCTCGAGCGCCGCCTTTGCCACATTGGCGAACTCCCCCGCCCGATCGAGCGTACGATCGATCGCCCTCGTATTCGCGATCAGCCGCATCGCCTCACCGAGGTCGGCGTCCGTCTGCTCTCCCGTTTCGATCGTGCGCTGCCAGAACGCCCGCTCAGCCGCATCGCCGGACTGGTACGCCATCAACACGGGCAGCGTGATCTTCCCTTCCCGGAAATCGTCACCCACCGTCTTGCCCAGGATCGCCTGGTCCGCCGCGTAATCCAGCGCATCGTCAACCAACTGGAACGCGATCCCCAGGTTGAGGCCGAATCTCGCCAGCGCCTGTTCCTCCGCCTCCGGCCGCTCGGCTACCACCGCCCCCACTTGGCACGCCGCCTCGAACAGCGCCGCCGTCTTGCCGCGGATTACCTCGAAATAGCGTGACTCGGAGGTCGAAAGATCATTCTGCGTAACAAGCTGCAGCACCTCGCCTTCCGCGATGGTGGCCGAAGCACGCGACAATATCGCCAGCACTTTCAGCGAGCCGTCTTCCACCATCAGCTCGAACGCCCGCGAAAACAGGAAATCCCCCACCAGCACCGAGGCTTTGTTGCCGAACACCGCATTCGCCGATGCCAGCCCCCGCCGCAGTACGCTTTCATCGACCACGTCATCGTGCAGCAAGGTCGCGGTATGGATGAACTCCACGCAGGCGGCCAGGCTGACATGCCGCTCGCCGCGACTTCGCCTCGTAACCGCACAGGCGGGCGGAGGCGAGCGTCAGCAGCGGACGCAGGCGCTTGCCTCCCGCCGCGACAATATGTGCTGCCAGACGCGGGATCAGCGTCACCGGGCTGTCCATCCGAGCCACGATCGTCCGATTGCACGCTTCCAGGTCATCGCTTACCAGGGCGTGCAAAGCGGTCAGTGCGTCCGGCGGATCGGCGAGAGCGGCCGATTGGCTGCTCACCTCATCCAACAGCATCTCCCGGGTTGCATGTGCTTGGGTCTTCGGCACCATATCGGCGGCCCACAACACGGGGTCAAGGAAACCACCCGCATGCGAGTTGTCGCCACCTCCAACGATCCGGTCCGGCTCTCCTTCCTCGCGGCGCTGCTTGCCGATGCCGGGATCGAGGTGGTGCTGCTGGATCAGCACGCCAGCGTGATGGAAGGCAGCGTGCAGGCGATCCAGCGCCGCCTCGCGGTGTCGGAGACCGACGAGCATCGTGCCCGGCGGGTGCTGGCGGAGGCGGGCGAGCTATAGAACGTGAGCGCTTGAGACTGAAGCGGTCACGCCCGTGCCAGCATCGTTTCATGCGCCGTGAGACGGCGATGCAGCAGGTAGATCGGGATCGCTAGGCCCGAAATCGCGGAGGCCGCGAACATCGCTCCCACCGGGCCGCCATACAGGTCCGCCGCATGGCCGCATAGCACCGGCACCACCGCGCCCCCGGCATAGTACATCGTGTAGAACAGGCCCATGCCGACCGCCCGGTTCTCCGCCCGAGCCGACAGCGTGCCCAGCGCCATGATCACGCTCGGATGTAGCGCCCCCGGCACGCCGATCAGGATTCCCCACACCACCGGCTGGTCCAGCAGACCGAATCCCGCCATGCCGACCACCAGCGACGCGGTCCCCATCAGGAAAATTCGCCACCCGCCGATGCGGCCGACCAGCCCTCCGCCGGCCAACGTGGCCGGTACGTTGCCCCAGGTCGCCAGCCCGACCACCATTCCGGTCAACGCCAACCCCTCTCCGCGCTGCGCCATCAGCGACGGCACGTAAGAAAGGAAGCCGGTGAAACCCGCCGTGTACGCCGTCCAGATCAGTCCGGCGATTACCAGACTGACGCACTCCCTCGCGCCGGGCAGCGAGAAAGCCCGTGGCACCACCGCCGCCATCGGAGATTCCCGGTAAGCCGCGAGGAACACCGCGGTCACCGCCGCCATCTCCACACCGCCCGACAGGAAAGCGGTGGGCCACCCGAACCGCCGGGCCAGCAGTGGATGCACGATCTGGCTGAGCCCCACGCCGATCGGATACGCCGCCACGGATATGCTGACGGCCAGCATGAATTGCCGGCCGCGGAACCAGTCGGCAATCACTTTGCTCTGCAGCACGATCATGGCAACGGCGCCCACGCCGGAAACCATCCGCCCGGCGGCAATCCAGGCGACGCTTTGGCCGCCGGCGCTGATCAGCGCGCCGAATGTCATCAGCGCCATGCCGCCGCCCAGCACCACCCGGTCGCCGAAGCGCCGCCCCAGCAAACCGAGCGGCAGCGCGACGAAGATCCCCGGCAGCATGTACGCGCCGATCAACGAACCGAGCGCGGCGTAATCAATCCCGAACCGGCTCATCAAGGACGGCCCGAGGCTCGCGACCGCCTGAAACTGGAAGCCGAAGCCGACGCGGGCAAGCACCAGCGCGGCGAGAATGACCCAGGCGCGGCTGCCCATACGTTTCTCCCGACCGGGTTGTTAGGCGACCCGGCGGATGGCGTCCATTGCGCCCCGCATCGTATCCCTCTTGAGCTAGGCGGCGGATCGCGGGACTATCCACGCCACAAGCGGGAGGAGAGCCAGGATGGCCGACAATCGGGAAGCCGGAACCGTACCGGGCGCGGCGCGTCGTGCAATGCTGCAAGGGGCGGGGCTCGGCGGTGCGCTTGCGCTGCTCGGCTCCGGGGTCGCGCGGGCGGCGGACGCGGGACCGTTTCCGTCGCATCCGAAATGGCGCCTGGTGTTCGTCAACCACGTGACCACCAACCCGTTCTTCGTGCCGACGCAGTACGGCATCAAGGATGCCTGCGACCTGCTGGGCTGCACCTCGCAATGGACCGGCTCGGCCAACGCCGACGTGGCCGAGATGGTCAATGCGATGAACGCCGCGATCGCCGGCAAGGCGGACGCGATCGCGGTGCCGATCGTCGATCCGCGCGCCTTCAACGATCCCACCGCCAAGGCGCTGGCGGCCGGCATCCCGGTGTTCTCCTACAACGCCGATGCGCCGCCCGGCAGCGGCAACAAGCGGCTCGCTTACATCGGGCAGGACCTGTACCAGTCCGGCTACAGCATGGGCGAGCGCATCGCCTCGCATGGTCGATTCCGGGCTGGTCGCGATTTTCATCGCCACGCCCGGCCAGCTCAACATCCAGCCGCGCCTGGACGGCGCGATCGCCGCGATCAAGAAATCCGGCAAGAAGATCGACGTGCAGTCGATCGCCACCGGCGCGACGGTAAACGAGGAACTGTCGCGCATCCGCTCCTTCTATCTCGGCCACCAGGACCTGAAGGGCATGTTCGCCGTCGATGCCGGCAGCACGCAGGGCGTCGGCGAGGTGATGCAGCAGTTCAACCTGCCGAGCCAAGGGCGTGCATGCCGGCGGCTACGACCTGCTGCCGAAGACCCTGGAGCTGATCAACGGCGGCTTCCTCGATTTCACCATCGACCAGCAGGCCTACCTGCAAGGCTTCTACACGGCGATGGAGATGTTCATGTTCCTGGCCTCGGGCGGGCTGACCGGACCGGCGGACATCAACACCGGCCTGAAATTCGTCACCAAGGGCAGCGTCGGCCCGTACCTGACCACCAAGACGCGCTACGAAGGCTCGTCCGCGCAGGCGGAGATCGTGAAGCGCTCCGGCCCGATCGCCGGCTGAGATCGTTCCACTGCATGGCGGATCGGCCCGGCCGCGTCCGGCTGCTGGAGCTGTTCCTGCGCTGGCAGGAGGCCAGCATCTTCGTCGTGGCGCTGATCCTGATCGCCTATTTCGAAAGTCGCCAACCGCGAATTCCTGCTCACCGGCGCCAGCCTGCAGAACCTGTCGCAGTACATCGCGCCGGCGGCGATCATCGCCTGCGGCGAGATCATGCTGATGATCATGGGCGAGATCGACCTGTCGGCCGGCATGGTGTTCGCGCTGGCGCCGTTCGTCATGTATTTCGCCGCGGAGGCGGGCGTGCCGGCACCGCTCGCGCTGCTGCTGGGCGTCGCCGCCGCCGGGGTGGTGGGTTTGGTCAACGGCCTGGTCACGGTGGTGCTGTCGGTGCCGTCCTTCGTCACCACGCTCGGCACGCTGTTCCTGGTCAACGGCTTCACGCTGACGATCTCCGCCGGCACGCCCGTCAGCCCGCCGGGCGGCACGCTGCTCGCGCAGGTCATGGGCGCCTGGGGCTACAGCG
This sequence comes from uncultured Pseudomonadota bacterium, assembly GCA_963810715.1. Lineage (GTDB taxonomy): Bacteria > Pseudomonadota > Alphaproteobacteria > Acetobacterales > Acetobacteraceae > DATDIC01. Next base: position 189,827 of record CAWEOZ010000021.1, read on the forward strand.
AGATCCTCTGGGCGCTGCTCGTCGTCGCGGTGATGCACGTCGTGCTGCGCCACACGCGCTGGGGGCTGCACACCACCGCCGCCGGCGCCAACCCGACCGGCGCCAGCGAGGCCGGCATCAACGTCAACCGGCTGAAGATCGGCAATTTCGTGCTGGCCGGCGCGCTGGCCGGCTTGACCGGCATCCTGGAGGCGTTCCGGATTTCCTCGATCGATCCGCAGGCCGGCGGCAACCAGATCATGTTCCTGGCCGTCGCCGCCGGCGTGATCGGCGGCACCTCGCTGGCCGGCGGGTCGGGCACCATCATCGGCGGGCTGATCGGCGCCGGCGTGCTGGGCATCCTCAGCGACGGGTTCACGCTGATCGGCATGAACGCGTTCACCTTCAACATCATCCTCGGCATCGCCATCCTGGCGGCGATGATCTTCAACATCCACATGGTCCGTCTGGCGCGCACCGGAGGCGCCCGGTGAGCGATGCGGCCGCCGCGCTGCGGGCGGAGAACATCGTCAAGCGCTTCGGCGCCGTGACCGCGCTGGATGGCGTGACGGTGGAACTGCGGCCGGGCGAGATCCTCGGCATCCTGGGCGACAACGGCGCCGGCAAATCGACGCTGATGAAGATACTTACCGGCTACCAGCCGCCCACCGCCGGCCGGCTGATCATCGAGGGCAGGGAGACGGTGCTGCGCTCGGTCGATCATGCGCGCTCGCTGGGCATCGAGTGCGTCTACCAGGATCTGGCGCTGGCCAATTCGCTGAGCGTCTATCACAACCTGTTCCTGAACCGGGAGATCACCTATCCCGGCCCGATCCGGCTGCTGAACCATCGTGCCATGCGCCGGCGCGCGCAGCGAGCTGCTGGACGAGATCGGCGTGCACATCCCGTCCGTCGATCAGCCGGTGGAGCGGCTGTCGGGCGGGCAGCGCCAGGCCATCGCGGTCGCGCGCGCGGTCAATTCCGAGGCGCGCATCCTGCTGCTGGACGAGCCGCTGGCGGCGATGGGCGCGCGCGAGGCCGGCCTGATCATCGACCTGATCCTGCGCCTGAAGGCGAAGGGCGGGCTGTCGATCGCCATGATCATGCACAACTACGCGCAGACGCTGGAAATCGCCGACCGCATCATGCTGATGCAGCGCGGCCGGATCACCTACGAGAAGCCCGCCGCGGCGACCTCGGTGGCGGAACTGATGGAGATCGTGCGGCGGGAGTACCGGGTGGCGCGTACCGGCTAGAAGAAGAAAGATTTACCGCAGAGACGCAGAGTTTTTAATTTCTCTGCGCCTCTCGCCTCTGCGCCTCTGCGCCTCTGCGCCTCTGCGCCTCTGCGCCTCTGCGGTGAATCGTTCTTGCTTGCTGCCACATCCGTTGCAGAGTCAACTTTTGCACGTCCGACACGCCCTCTACGTACGGAAAACCAGCCCGACAACTACGCGGTCACATCGTGATGGCCGCGCGCGCGGCGAATGCGAAACTGCTTCGCAGCCGAAAGATACAATGCGGATCGATCAATCTTAAAAGCGGCCTCGGCAGCTCAAGAAACGTACTGCTATGCTGGCGTCCGATCGTCTGGCGGGAGGCACCGGCGCATGTCCGACACGACCAAGGACTGGAACACCGCCGATATCCGGCGCTTCAAGGAAGCCTTCGGGACGCATAAGCAAACATTGATCAAGTTCGCCAAGGACAGTCTCGGGCTGCTGAGACAGGCAGCCGAGATGCTCCAGAAGCGCAGCGACAAGGGTACCGACACGTCGGTGGGCATCACCATCGGCGTGGCGGGGGTCAACGGTCGCAAGATGACGCACGACCTGCAAACCGCGAGCAGCGACTTGTTTGACCGCTCGCGTGCCGCGCTCAGGCAGGCCAGGGAGATCAACGAGTCATCCTGGGCCAGTGACATCGACAAGATGACCGAGCAGCTCACCGCACTCGCGGATGAATGGATTGCTTTCGAATCGCAGGCGATCTCGGGACGGCTCCTGATGATAGCCAATCCGGACGACGAGAAGCTTCGGAATGCGATGCTGGACCGCGCACAGCGGCAGTTGGAGAGCGCGGATGAACTGGTAAAGGCCAAGGTAGACGGGGCGGGGCCGCTCCGCGGCAAAATCGATGCGCTGCACAAATCGCTGGTTTCGCAGCCGCCTGACAATTATGCCGAGACCGCCGCCACGCTCGACCAGTTACAGGAGCAATTGACCGCGCTGGCCAAATCGCCATCCCCGCCGCTGGCGAACCCTGAGCAGACATACGAAAGATTGATGCAACAACTCTACAACGTAAGCACCAAGGAGGTCGAGGGCGCGAAGAAGGAGAAGATCAATTACCAGCGCCTGTTCAAGGCTTTCGCCATGGTGCCGCCCGGCCACGCCCGCAATGCTCGCCTCGCGACCGTCGAATTCGGCCCGGTCGAGGATGCCAGCGGCTATTATGACCCGGCGCGCGACGCCATCCGCATCCAGGCGGACATATCGGAGCGAGGCATCAATCCGTATATCAATCCGGAAACCAAAAAGCCGGAAAAGCTCGATGGATTCGCACTCACCACGCTCCACGAGATCGGCCATTCGGTAGATGCTGCCTACCGGCTGATGGAAACGCATCAGGGGAAATCAGGCTGCGGCGGCTGGGAGACGCAGGATCCATTCGAATATCAGCGGGTCGGCTTCAATAAGGCCAAGGCCCCGTTGCTCGACGCCATGCGGCGATTCTACGCGCGCGTTGCTCCGGAATTCAGGATTGCGGATCCACGCGAAGATGAACTGGAGAAGGGCTATCGCGCCTATTGCGATGGCAAGACGCTCAACGACGCTTTCAAGGACTGCCTTGCCGGCGGATTGCAGAACGCCGTCCTCAAGGCCTCGCAAGACATGACAGACCATTGCGGTCGCCCGGTCGAGAAACTCCAACGCAGCCTCAGCGACGTTGTCAAGAAGGCCACCCCGAAGACAGAAGTCTCATCGCTGTGGTCGGCGGTCGAGAAACTCGCCGGCGAGGCTGTCGTGGGGATGGACACGTATCTGCCCGGGCGCCTGACCGTCGACGAGGTCAAACGCCGGTTCTTCGAACTGTTCGGGAACGCCAAGGTCGTGCCGGAAACCCCGCCCGACCCGGAGCCACTGGTTGCGTGGGTGCGCGAGCTGTATGCCGGGCCATATCGCACCTTGACCGAAAAAGTCGTGACACTGCCAGATCAGGCGGAAAGCTGGGCGAGCAATCCGGCGGTGGCGATCGACGCGCCCGTGGACCTGACCCCGTACAAGGCCAAGGCAAAGCCGTGGGACAACGATCTCAGCGCCGTGAAGATCGCCGGCCTCCCTGCCGCGCATCAGGCGTACGACAATAACAAGCTGTGGTGGCGCTATTCGGCGCGGGCAGCGACCAACGTCTCCGATTATCAGTGGCGGGCACCCGCCGAGTGGTTTGCCGAGATCTACGCGATAAGCTGGTTCAGGAAAGTGGAACCGCCCTCCCCCGTCCCGCAGGAATTGCGGTCCTATCTCTTCGGCGGCAGCATGCGCCCATAAGGGGAATCCGCCATGTCGCGCTTCTTCACCGCAACGGCCACTTGCCCCAACTGCGCGACCCTCAATACGTTCGACTATCCGGCGAGCGTCAACGCCGACCGCCGCGACGACCTGCGAACGGCGATCCTCGACGGCACGCTCTATCTGCGGCCATGCGACACCTGCGGCAAGCCCCTGACGTTCGATCCGCATCTCACCTATCTCGACGTCGGCCGCGGCCAGTGGATCCTTGTGGAGGCACCGGACAAGGTTGCGCAGTGGCGTGCCGCCGAGGCAGACGCCATCGGCATCTTCGAGCTGGCATTCGGCACGCGCGCGCCGCCACCTGCCCGGCGGCTTGGCTCGGGCCTCGTGACGCGCCTGGTGTTCGGCTGGCCGGCGTTGGTCGAGAAACTGCGCTGCGAGGAACTGGGCCTCGACGATGTTACGTTGGAGATGGCCAAGATCGCGGTCATCCGCGATGGTCCGCACCGGACGCTGGAGCCTGACCGTGATCTGCGCCTACGAGGACGCGAGGAAAACATGCTGCTGCTGGACTGGATCGATCCGGCGACCGGCACCGCGAATATCAGAATGAAGGTCCCACATGCCCTGTACGAGGACGCCCTTGAGCCCTCGGCGGCGTGGGCGGAACTTCGCGCGGAGGTCGCCGGGCGCATGTTCGTCGACATCAGCCGTATTCTGCGGGACGGTGGCGAGGATGTCGCCGGGCCGCCGAAATGAGCGGCCCGACCGACCAGCAAAAGACGTGGATCGCCCGGGTTCTCGGTTTTCAGGCGGCGCCCGAGGCTTCACCTTCGCCGAACCTTCCCCGGGCGCTGGCCGGCTGGCGGGCGGCGTTGGAGCGACTGGATCAGCAGATCTCGTCGCTCCAGACAGTGCTGCGTGCCGCACCTGATGATGATCTGCGGCGGATCGCCGAGTTCGGCCTGAGCGCTATGACGATGAACCACAAGGTGCGTCTGCAGGCGGCACTGATCGACGGCGGCCCAGTGCCGGATCAGCGCGTCGCGACGCTCGCGCTGGCCGCGACCGATGCGTTCGTCGCACATGTGCGTAGCGACCCTCGAATCGCCGCCTGCGACGCAAATCCCTTTGGTGTCGCGATGTCCATTCAGGCCACCCTGCTGCCGGCACTTGGCATCCTGCGTGCTGCCCTGGCGACATTCGCCTGACACGCATTCCGCCTCCGTGGTTAATTGTGACTTGCTTGCTACAACATCCGTTGCAGAATCAACTTCTGCACATCCGACGTGCCCTCGTAGATCTGGCACACCCGCACGTCGCGATAGATGCGCTCCACCGGATAATCCGCCAGGTACCCATACCCTCCCAAAGTCTGGATCGCCGCGCTGCACACCGCCTCCGCCGCTTCCGACGCGAACAGCTTCGCCATGCATGCAGCTTCCAGCGCGTTCTGCCCCTCAGCCTTCAGCCGTGCCGCGTGCAGCATCAGTTGCCGTGCCGCCTCCAGCCGCGTCTTCGCCTCCACCAGCCGGAATGCCACCGCCTGGTGCTCGATGATCGGGCGGCCGAACGCCGAGCGATCGCGCGCGTACCCGATCGCCGCCTCCAGCGCCGCCCGTCCCATCCCGACGCTTTGCGCCGCAATGCCGATACGTCCCAACTCCAGCGTGGACAGCGCTATCCGATACCCTTCCCCCTCCGCCCCGACCCGCTGGTCCTCTCCCACCTCCATATCCTCGAACGCCAGCGCGCAGGTGTCGGAGGCCTTCTGGCCCAGCTTCTCTTCCTTCCGCAGCACCTTGTAACCGGGCGTCGCCTTGTCCACGACGAAGCACGACAGGCCGCGCTTGCCCGCCGCCGGATCGGTCACCGCAAACAGCACGATGCTGCCCGGCAGCGCGGCACTGGAAATGAACTGCTTGCTGCCGTTAAGAACGTAACGACCGTCCCGCCGAACCGCGCGCGTGCGCAGGTTCGATGCATCAGACCCGGCCTGCGGCTCGGTCAGGCCGAACGACCCGACATGCCGCCCGGTCGCCAGCGGACGCAGCCACCGGTCCTTCTGCGCATCCGTGCCATAGTGTGCCAGCACGGCGCAGGTCGGTGAATTATGCACCGAAACCAGCGTGGAGATGGACCCGTCCCCGGCGGCGATCTCCTCCAGCAGCAGGGCGTAGGTGACCGGGTCGATATCCGACCCGTCCCAGTCGGCGGGTGTGGTCGCACCCAGGATGCCAAGCTCGCCCAGCTCGGCAATGATCTCCGGCTCGATCGCGCCCGCCTTCTCCCGCGCGGCTGCATGCGGCGCCAGGCGCTCCGTCGCGAATTTGCGGCCCATATCGAGGATTAGCGGATCGGGGTTCATGCATGCGCCTCCGCGGACAGCGGCAAACCTGAAGATTCAGATAACGACGCGACCGCCGCCGAAGCAACTGCCTCGGCCGCCCGGCCAGTCGCGTTCCCCGGCAGCGCCGAAACCGTCACGAACCCGCTTGTCTCGACCATCTGCCCGTCCTAACTGAACGCGCCATGGACAGTAATTCCAACAAAACCGAAATGTCTGCAATGCCGGACGGCAATCCCGGGCCGCAGACCCCCGAACAGCTCATGCAGGCTGCCAGCGCGCGCCTCGCCGAGCTTGAAGCGGAACGCGACGACTTCAAGGACCGCTGGATGCGTGCGGAGGCCGAGATGGCCAACGTGCGTGCCCGCGCCCGCCGCGAGGTGGAGGAGACGCGACAATACGCGGTGCAGAAATTCGCCGCCGACGTGGTCGAGGCGGCGGAGAACCTGCGCCGCGGCATCGATAGCCTGCCTCGGCCCGAACCGAACGAGCCGGAGATAGTCGCCCGTCTGCGCGACGGCCTGGAAGGCACCGAGCGCAGTTTTCTCGGCCTGCTGGAACGCAACGGCATCCGCAAGGAAGATCCGACCGGCCAGCCGTTCGATCCCAACCTGCATCAGGCGATGGCGGAACAGGAAAGCGCCGCCCACGCGCCCGGCACGGTGATGCAGGCCTGGACGCCCGCCTGGACGCTGAACGGCCGCCTGCTCCGCCCGGCAATGGTCGTGGTGTCCAAGCCTGTTCCACAGGAACTCGCGGCCGACTCCAAGCTGGACACCACCGCCTGAAAGCCGCGCCGCACACCAGCCGCTCCGCCCGAAAATCGGCATTCAGCCCTTGCCGGGGCAAGTCCGGCTCAATACATCCGCCTCACCAAAATTCCACCTGGGGACTCCGGCGGTGCTTCGGGCCGCCCCGGTCCGCTGAAACGGAGAACTTCATGAGTAAAGTCATCGGTATCGATCTCGGCACCACGAACTCCTGCGTTGCCATCATGGAAGGCAAGGACGTCCGGGTGATCGAGAATAGCGAGGGCGCGCGCACCACGCCCAGCATGGTCGCCTTCACCGACGCCGGAGAGCGGCTGGTCGGTCAGTCCGCCAAGCGGCAGGCGGTCACCAATCCGTCCAACACCCTGTACGCGATCAAGCGCCTGATCGGCCGGCGCTACGACGACCCGATGGTGAACAAGGACAAGGGCCTGGTGCCCTACACCATCGTGCGCGGCGACAACGGCGACGCGTGGGTGGAAGTGAAGGGCCAGAAATACGCCCCCAGCCAGATCAGCGCCTTCATCCTCGGCAAGATGAAGGAAACCGCCGAGGCCTATCTCGGCGAGCCGGTCAGCCAGGCGGTCATCACCGTGCCGGCCTACTTCAACGACAGCCAGCGCCAGGCCACCAAGGATGCCGGGCGCATCGCCGGACTGGACGTGCTGCGGATCATCAATGAGCCGACTGCCGCGGCGCTCGCCTACGGCATGGACAAGAAGGGCACCGGCACGATCGCGGTCTATGACCTCGGCGGCGGCACCTTCGACATCTCCATCCTGGAAATCGGCGACGGCGTGTTCGAGGTCAAATCGACCAACGGCGACACGTTCCTGGGCGGCGAGGATTTCGACGCCCGCATCATCGACTATTTCGCCGACGAGTTCCGCAAGGACCAGGGCATCGACCTGCGCAAGGACCGGCTGGCCCTGCAGCGCCTGAAGGAAGCCGCCGAAAAGGCCAAGATCGAGCTGTCTTCCTCCAAGGAGACCGAGATCAACCTGCCCTTCATCACCGCCGACGCCTCCGGGCCGAAGCACCTGGTCATGAAGCTGTCGCGGGCGAAGCTGGAACAGCTCGTCGATGACCTGATCGAAAAGACGCTTGAACCCTGCCGCGCCGCACTGAAAGACGCCGGCGTGACGGCCGGCGAGATCAACGACGTGATCCTGGTCGGCGGCATGACCCGCATGCCGAAGGTCATCGACGCGGTGAAGCAGTTCTTCGGCAAGGACCCGGCGCGCAACGTCAACCCCGACGAGGTCGTGGCGATCGGCGCGGCGGTGCAGGGCGCGGTGTTGAAGGGCGACGTCAAGGATGTGCTGCTGCTCGACGTCACGCCGCTGTCGCTGGGCATCGAGACGCTGGGCGGCGTGTTCACCCGGCTGATCGAGCGCAACACCACGATCCCCACCAAGAAAAGCCAGATCTTCTCCACCGCCGACGATAACCAGCAGGCGGTCACCATCAAGGTCTATCAGGGCGAGCGCGAGATGGCGGCCGACAACAAGCTGCTCGGCCAGTTCGACCTGATGGGGATCCCGCCGGCGCCGCGCGGTGTGCCGCAGATCGAGGTCACCTTCGATATCGACGCCAACGGCATCGTCTCCGTGCAGGCCAAGGACAAGGCCACCGGCAAGGAGCAGCAGATCCGCATCCAGGCCTCCGGTGGGCTGAACGAGGCCGATATCCAGCGCATGGTCAAGGAGGCCGAGGCGAATGCCGAAGCCGACAAGAAGCGGCGGGAACTCGTCGAGGCCAAGAACCAGGCTGAGGCGCTGGTCCATCAGGTCGAGCGCAACCTGAAGGAACACGGCGACAAGCTCGGCGCGCAGGAGAAGGGCGAGGCGGAGTCCGCCGTTTCCGCTGCCCGCTCGGCCCTGGAAGGCACCGATCAGGAGGCGCTGAAGCAGGCCTCCGAACGGCTCAGCCAGGCTGCCATGAAACTCGGCGAGGCGATGTACAAGGCCCAAGGCCCAGTGGGGCGCCGGGTGGGGCGCCGGGTGGGGCATCCGATGGCGGCCCGCAGCCTGGAGCGTCCGCCGGCGGCCCCGGCCACCCGGACGAAAAGGTCGTGGACGCCGAGTTCGAGGAAGTGGACGACAAGAAGAAGTCCGCCTGATTCGCGACAGGCCCGTGCGAGGGACCGGCATCGGCAATCGCGCCCGCGTCACCTCGCACGCGGGCGCGATTTCTTTGTCTGTGATGTTGAAGGGCTGAGATGGCCAAGCAGGACTATTACGCCACCCTCGGCGTCCAGCGGGATGCCGGTGCCGACGATCTGAAAAAAGCATATCGCAAGCTCGCCATGCAGTTTCACCCGGACCGCAATCCGGGCGACAAGCAGGCCGAGGGCCGGTTCAAGGAAGTCAGCGAAGCTTACGAAATCCTGAAAGACGACCAGAAGCGCGCCGCCTACGACCGTTACGGCCATGCCGCATTCGAGCAGGGTGGCGGACCTTTCGGCGGCGGCTTCGATTTCTCCGGCGCCGGCGGCCTGGGCGACATCTTCGACCAGATGTTCGGTGATTTCATGGGAAATCGCCGTGGCGGCGGTGGTGGCCGCGGCCGTCCCCGGTCCGGCAACGATCTCCGCCACGCCGTCGAGATCGACCTCGCCGAGGCGTTCACCGGCGCGAAAGTCAGCCTGCGCTTCGCCACTCGCGTCGCCTGCGAGGCCTGCAACGGCACCGGCTCGGACGACAAGGGCCGCGGCACCGAAACCTGCCCCACCTGTCAGGGCCAGGGCCGGGTCCGCGCCCAGCAGGGCTTCTTCCTGGTCGAAACCGCCTGCCCCACCTGCCATGGCAGCGGACGCGTGGTCCGCAACCCCTGCCGCATCTGCCGCGGCGTCGGTACGGTGCAGCGCGAGCGCAGCCTGCAGGTCTCGGTCCCCGCCGGCGTCGAGGACGGCACCCGCATCCGTCTGCCCGGCGAAGGCGAAGCCGGCGGTCCCGGCAGCCAGCCCGGCGATCTCTACGTGCACGTCTCCATCCGCCCCCACCCCATCTTCCAGCGCGAGCAGGCCAACATCTTCATGCGCGTCCCGCTGCGGATGACGCTGGCCGCGCTCGGCGGCGAGATCGAGGTGCCCGCCATCGACGGCACCAAGGCCAAGGTCAAGATCCCCCCGGCACCCAGACCGGCGAACAGTTCCGCCTCCGAGGCAAAGGCTTCTCCGTGCTGCGCAGCACCGCACGCGGCGACATGTTCATTCAGGTCGCGGTCGAGACGCCCCAGCGCCTCACGCATCGCCAGCGCGAACTGCTGGAGGAGTTCGAGGCGGAAGCGCACAAAAGCGAAAAGCACCACCCGGAGAGCGACGGCTTCTTCGCCAAGGTGAAGGAATTCTTCGACTCCGGCCGAGCCTGACTCAGCCCGCCGCTGCGCGCGCCAGCCGGCGCGCCGTTCGCAACAGAAGCTGCCGGTCCTCCGGCGAGCACTCCCGGTAAAGCCGCAGGATCGCCGCTTCATCACCCGTGCCCGCCTGAAACGGAGCGCGCTTGTCGCTCCCATGCGTCAGGAATTCCACCCCGACCCCCAGCGTCTCCGCGATCCGTGTCAGGTTCGGCGTAACCTGCCCGGCGCGGCCAGTCTCCCACTGGGCCACCGCGCTGCGCGAAACGCCCACTGCCGCGGCCAGCTTCTCCTGCGTCCAGCCCTGTTCCTGCCGCGCCGCGCGGATACGGCCACCGATCTCGTGCGGGTGTGTCATATCCCGCCTCCATACGTCATTCCTTCTAACATGCCAACTACACTTAACCCACTTACCGTCATGGCGGGCCCCCTTACCATCATGGCCGCCCCACTTACCGTCATGGCCGGGCTTGTCCCGGCCATCCATACCTCTCTCCCACCACCCCACGCCGTCACGACCGCCTCCCACCGCCACGGCCGCCCCCCACCGCCACGGCCGTCCCCCATCGTAACGGCCGCCCTCCACCGTCACGGCCGTCCCCATCGTCATGGCCGGGCTTGTCCCGGCCATCCATGCCCTTTGCCGCCCACGCCTTTGCCCCCCGGACCCGCCTCGCTCTGTTATTTATATTGACACTCAACTGTCAGTTGCACTAACTAACATTCAGTCATCGTTGGGGTGCCTGATGCCCAAGAAGTTCAACTGGACCGATGCCCAGGATTGCCGGATCAAACGCCTGCGGGCCGAAGGCGCATCCTGGGACGCCATCGCCGCCGCGCTCGGCATCACCTGCTGGACCGTGATGCAGCGCGGGCGCCGGATTGGCGCACGCCTGCCGCCACCCGGCGCCGAGCCACCTGCGGAGGACCCGTTCCGCGAGCCGCTGCCCGCCGGTCATCCCAGAAGCTGGAATGCGCTCAACGCCGGCACGGTGCTGGAAGGCACCCCGTACCCGTTCCCCGTCTTCCAATGAACGCCACGCAGCAAAAAGGGCCGCCTTGCATGAACATCGCCGACACAACGTTGATCGACGCGACCTTCGTCACCTGGCGGCTGGAGGAAGCGGGCTCTACCCTGCTCGCATTGCCGGGCACCGGATGGTCCACTCGGCTGCGCAGCTCGTCGCTTGAAATCGTCCGCACCGCTATCGAAAGCTACGGCTGGTCGGACAAGCAGATCCGCCCCGCCGTGCCGTCGGCCGCGAAAATCTCCCGCATGGACGAAGCAATGAGCTGGATTTCCCTGATCCCCCTGGACCGCTACGTACTTCGCCGGATCGTCGGCGCCCGCAGCCTGGTTCACCCGATCTCGGAACGATACCTGTTCCCCTGGCGTCGCCTCGCCGACGCGCTCGGCGCCGACCACAAAGCGATACAGCGCTGGCACGCCGAGGGCATCGGGCTGATCGTCAAGGCACTCAACACCGGCGAAACGGTCCGCTCAGCGAGTCGGCCGCACGTGACGGGCTACCAATCGGCTACATCTACCGAATCCGGCAGGACGTATGGGTCACGCGATAATCCGAGAAATACCCCATCGTATGGGTTGAAATGCGGACAAACGCGTATTCGCTGAAGCCAGCCTTCAACTGATCCACCACGTCCAGCCGGCACGCATTCCCACGCAATAGCGTCACCGTCATTGCCCGTACACTTTGCGGATCGTTCTCTACCCGCACGAACCGCCTATCCGGCATCGCCTTCCACGACACGTATCCCGGCCGAGCGTCCGAATCCCCAAGCACCTGCGACGTCGCATTCGCATCCGCGTACGTCCCCGTGCTGCGGTCCCGATGCTCCCCCAGCGGGTTATCGCCCGAAATGGTAATGTGAAGATCGTGATGCACCATGATGCCGTCATGCAGCTCCGGCCGCACCATGTTCATCACCGAATCGTAAGCAAGATCGATCTCCCTCGTCTCGGCGGCCCCGGCGCGCACCACGCCTGACACCGCCAGTCCACCAAACGCCAGCAGCATCACCCGCCCGGCGCTGCGAGAGAATGCCGATATCGTCCGTCGCGGCCCGGCAGGACACGGCATGAACGCTCTCCAGCCTGCGCTTGCACATGCAACCCATGGCAACGTGGCGCCTTCGTGCACGCCCGTCCGCGCCCCCTTCAATCCACCGCCACGTGATCCACGCCCCCGCGCGGAATCGACCAGCCCTCCCGCACCCCCTCCAGGTCGCGGTCCGCATGCGCCCAGAAATCCCACCCCGGACCGAACGTATCCGCCGTGGCCTGTGCGCCGGCCGCCCACGCCCGCCACACCTCCTGCGGATCGAGAGCGCCCTCGAAACTTCCAGCCACATCGTTGATCTGCACCTTCAGGTGCCAGCTAAAAATCGCCGGAAGAATATGGCCCGCCATCGGATTGTTCCGGTGCATCGACGCGGTGAACGTCGAAGTCAGGATCTCCCCCCGCCCGTCCGTATGATAGCCGCTCAGCACATGCACCGAATCGTGCGGCACCGAAAATGCGGCGGTCAGCGCCGTCGCGTCGCCTGGAAACGTAAATCCGTTATCGGTGAAATGACGCCAGAATGCATGTCCGAACGTATTGCCGCCCAGCCGCCGCAGTCCCTCAAAGCGCGCCGCCAGCACGGGATCGCCGGCGTCGCCCTGATACGGCAGCAGCCAGCTCAGCACATCCCCGCCCGCCCACGGCTGGTTCAGGATGCTCTCCATGTTCGCCCGCGTCATGTCCGCGAGCGCCTCCTGCATCCGCTTCTCCGCCGCCTCCGCCAGCTCGTCGAGATAGCGTTCGTGCACCCCCAGCTTTTGCGCATATCGCAGCACCAGATCCAGCTTGCCGCGATCGAGCGGCGCATCGATCACCGACATGACGACCAGCAGCTTGACCGCATCCTCCGCCAGCGCGGAGTTCCCTCAGCGCAGCCGCCAGCGCGTCCGGGCCCACCGCGTCTCGCCGCTCGAATGCCACGCCCGCATCGGCGCCGAACATCTAATGCGCGGCGCTCGCCAACGCTTTGTCATCGGCCTCGCTCCGTCCCCGCCCGGCCCGGGCGATGCCGCGCATCGCACCGAGAATGGCGCCGATCTGCGGCGGTGTCGCATTGGGGATCAACGGCCTGATCGACTGCGCATCCGTCATGCTTCGGCTTTCCACATCATTCCACCCGTATAACCCGGATGCGCCTCACGCGCTTCGCGGCACGGCATACTCCGCCGGACAGGTCGCCACGAACTCCGGCCGCGCCTCGCATTGCGCGGACAGCGTGTCGAGCGCCGGATAGCGACCGCCCGGCATCAGGTCGGGATCCGTCATCCGCACGTATCGGATCATGCAGGCCGTGGTAATCCGCGCCTGATCGATGCGCGCCCCTGCCGCCCATGGTTCCGCCGCGAGCGCTTCGATCGCGCCCGCTGCCTGCGTCCGGCAACGCTCGATCCAGTCCCCCCAGCGATACGCGGAAGGGCGGATAAGTCGCTCGTACGTAGCTGCCCCGGCCTTGTCGATCGCTCCCGTTGCCAGCGCGACGCGGCGCAGCACGCGCCGACGCTCCGCCCCCGCTTCCGGCACCAGCGCCCGATCCGCTCCCACCGCCTGATCGAGCCAATCCAGAATGGCGGACAAATCGATCAGGACCTCGCCATCATCTGGCACCAGCGACGGAATGCGCCCCAGCGGATTGACCCGCCGCATCGCGTCGAAATCCGCGAACACCGAGCGCGTGTCGTGCTCGTACAAGAACCCCAATACCCGCAGCGACACCGCCACCCGGCGAACGAACGGCGAATCATATTGCCCGACCAGTATCATGGGCCCGGATCATAACCATTCACGCGCATCTGTCACCGGCTTTCCGCCCGGACGCAACTCGCGCCTCGTTGCGTCCGATATCGTCGCGTGTGCCACCGCCGCATCTCCGATTTCTCTTGCCCCGCGCCGGATCGGGTGGCACAGCCCTTCAACACAAGCGGACGGAGGATAACGGACCATGAGCACCGCCTATTCGGGAACCTGCTTCTGCGGCGCCGTCGAGCTTCGGGTCAGCGGCCAGCCCAATGCCATGGGCTATTGCCATTGCAGATCGTGCCGCTCCTGGTCGGGCGGCCCGGTCAATGCATTCACGCTCTGGCCGGTGGAAGCCGTCGAGGTGACCAAAGGCGCCGAAAACGTAGCGACCTATCACAAGACGGACATGAGCTACCGCCAGTACTGCCGGCTCTGCGGCGGTCACCTGATGACCGCCCATCCGCCGCTGAAGATGATCGATGTTTTCGCTGCAACCATTCCAGACCTCGCCTTCGCTCCGCAGGTGCACGTCAACTACGCGGAAACCGTGCTGCCGATGCGCGACGGGCTGCCCAAGCTGAAGGACTTCCCCGCCGAGTTTGGCGGCTCCGGCGACGTCGTTCCCGAATAGGCCGGCCCGAACGGCCGTCCATCCGCCGGCTCCGGCCGGTGTATCGGCGCGCCGACGCGCATCGCCCGATAACGGAATATCGTCGCCTATTGCAGCGCGCTGCGCTATCTATGGCCGGAACGCCGCAAGGGGACGGTGGTGAAAACCCAGACATTCGCGAAAACCACGCTGCGCGAGCGCGCGACGCACGAACTCAAGGAGTTCGTGGTTCTCGTGGTCTATCTCTACATAACGCTCGGCGCGGTGATCCTGCTGAAGACGGCGGTGCTGCACACCCAAGGCATTGAAGTCGCCCCTTGGGGCATCGCCATCGTCAAGGCCCTGCTGCTGGCGAAATTCATCCTGGTCGGCCGTGCCATGAAGATCGGCGAGCGCGCCACGACGAGCCCTCTGATCTGGCCCACCCTGTACCGGGCAGCCGCGTTCCTGATGCTGCTGATCATCCTGACCATCATCGAGGAAGCAATTGTCGGCCTGTTCCACCACCAATCGATCGCCGCGTCGCTCGGTGAACTTGCCGGTCCCCGGCTGGAGGAAACGCTCGCCAGTATTTTGATCGTGTTGCTGGTGCTCATTCCGTATTTCGCGTTCCGCGTGCTCGGTGAGGAGCTTGGCGAAGACAGGCTGATCCGGATGTTCTTCGTCGAAAGAAAGCCAGTCGAGCCGATATCGTAAAGCGCAATCGAGGGCAGTATCGAGGCAGACGGTTCTGCCCCGACGGGCAGTGCAGGGGGAACGTCAATGAACCGGCGCGACTTGTTCATATCGACTGCGAAGGCAGCTCTGGCAACCGCGCTGGGCAGTTCCTGGCTGGGCAGCGCCGCTCAGGCGCAGACCTCGCCGCACCCGCCGGAGCGTCCGCGGCAACGCCGATCGATCGCACCATCCTGCCGATAGCGGAGCCGAAACCGCCGACGATCGACGTTCTGGATGCGCGCAACGTCATCCCGCCCGCCCGGTTCGAGGTCAAAGCCCCACCCAACGCCCCCAACGTGCTGATCGTGCTGCTCGACGACATGGGGTTCGGCCAGTCGAGCGCGTTCGGCGGCCCGATCAACATGCCGGCTCTGGAGCAATTGGCGAATGCGGGGCTGCGCTACAATCAGTTTCACACCACGGCCCTGTGCTCGCCCACGCGCACCGCGCTGTTGACCGGCCGCAACCACCACATGAACAACATGGGCGGCATCACAGAGGTCGCCACCGCATTTCCCGGCAACACCGGCGTCAGGCCAAACGCCATCGCGCCATTGGCGGAAACTCTCCGCCTGAACGGCTATGGAACCGCAGCGTTCGGGAAGTATCACGAGGCCCCGGCATGGGAGATCAGCCCGGTCGGACCGTTCGATCGCTGGCCCACCCACTCGGGTTTCGACAAGTTCTACGGCTTCCTCGGCGGCGAAACCAACCAATGGGCGCCACTGATCTATGACGGGACGGTCAAGGTCGAGCCGCCGCACGATCCCGATTATCATTTCATGACAGACATGACCGACCAGGCAATCAACTGGATGCGGTCGGTGAAGGCACTCGCACCCGATAAGCCGTTCTTTATGTATTTCGCGCCCGGTGCCGTGCACGCGCCGCATCATGTGCCCAAGGAATGGATCGCCAAATACAAGGGCCGGTTCGATGCCGGCTGGGACAAACTGCGCGAGGAAACGCTCGCCAGGCAGATCGAGCTTGGCGTTGTGCCACAGGGAACGAAACTCGCGCCGAAGCCCGAGTCCATCAAGGACTGGGACAGCCTGTCCGCCGACGAAAAGCGCCTGTTCGCACGTCAGATGGAAGTATTCGCCGGCTTCGGCGAATACGCGGACCACGAAATTGGCCGCCTCATTCAGGCCATCGCAGCCCAAGGTCAGCTCGACAACACGCTCGTGTTCTACATCGTCGGCGACAACGGCGCGAGCGCCGAGGGCGGCGCCAAAGGCGTGTTCAACGAGAGATCCTATTTCAACGGTGTTGCGGAGCCGCTGGAGCTTCAACTCGACCATATCGACCTGCTCGGCGGCCCGATGGCGTACAGCCACTATGCCGCGGGCTGGGCAGTCGCCGGCGATACGCCGTTCACTTGGACGAAGCAGGTCGCTAGCAGCTACGGCGGCACACGCAACCCGCTGGTGGTGCATTGGCCGAACGGAATAAAAGCAAGGAACGAAATCCGCTCGCAATGGCATCATGTGGTGGATGTCGCGCAGACAATCCTGGAAGCGGCGGGCCTGCCGGAGCCAAAATCGGTCAACGGCACCGAGCAGATCCCGATGCAGGGCGTCAGCATGGTCTATTCCTTCGATGACCCCCACGCGCCAGACCGGCATTTAACGCAGTATTTCGAAATCTTCGGCAATCGCGCCATCTACCATGATGGCTGGCTGGCCGGGACGATCCATAAAGCTCCCTGGGAGCCGCAGCCGCGGACAAGCCTCGCCAACGACAAGTGGGAGCTGTACGACACGCGCGCCGATTTCAGCCTGATCAATGATCTTGCCGCAGCGAATCCTGCCAAACTGAAAGAGATGCAGGATCTGTTCACGAAAGTCGCCATCGAGAATCACGTGCTGCCGATCGACGACCGGTCCATAGAACGACTGAACTCCGCGGTGGCGGGCCGCCCGGATTTGATGAGTGGCCGCACATCCCTGACGGTCTATCCCGGCATGTCCGGAATGATGGAGAACGCGTTCATCAACGTAAAGAACCGCTCGTTCTCCATCACCGCCGAGCGTGCAGATACCCGCATCCGGCGCATCCGGCGTGGTCATCGCCCAAGGCGGACGCTTCGGCGGCTGGAGCCTATGGCTGAACGATGGCCGCCCGAGATTTACTTACAACTGGCTTGGTGTGGAGCGTTTCGAAATCGCCGCCGGCAGTCCGGTGCCGCCGGGTGAACATGTTCTCCGGTTCGATTTTGCCTATGACGGCGGCAAGCCGGGAGCAGGCGGGATGGGGCGAATTTCTCTGGACGGCACCCAACTTGCCGAAGGCCGGATCGCTCGAACCCACCCGTTCATATTTTCCGCGGATGAAGGGGCGGATGTCGGCGAGGATCTCGCGACCCCGGTGACCGAGGAATACCAGGTTCCGGCAACCTTCACCGGTGCTATCCGCAAGATCACCATCGAGCTCCAACCAATCTTGCCAGTGGATCGGCCAGCCGTGAATGCAGTCGCCATCGACGGGCTGCAGCGACAGGCTGCGTTCGAGTGACGGCCCGTTCGGCGTAGCTCGATGCAAGTCGATGCAGTGGATTCCGGGCGGCACCTTCCGGATGGGCGCTGACGGATCCTATCCGGAAGAAGTCTCCTGTACATGCCGCGACAGTCACCGGCTTCTGGATGGACGCGCACACTGTCACCAACGCGGAGTTCGCGGCCTTCGTCCAGGCGACCGGCTATCGCACCGTCGCCGAGCGACCGCTCGACCCCTCGCTCTACCAAGAAGCCCAGCCCGAACTGCTCACTCCCGGCTCGGCGGTATTCGTCATGCCGACCGGCCGTGTGGATATGCGCGATGTCCACAACCGATGGGCGTATCTACCCGGCGCGAACTGGTTCCATCCGGAAGGTCCTGGCAGCACACTCGCAGGACGCGAGCAGCAACCGGTGGTGCATGTCGTGTTCGAGGACGCGGCTGCGTACGCCGCCTGGGCGGGAAAGCAACTGCCAACCGAAGCCGAATGGGAGTTTGCCGCGCGCGGCGGGCTCGATGGCGCAACCTTCTGCTGGGGCGATGAGTTCACGCCGGACGGCCGATACATGGCCAACACCTGGCAAGGAACGTTTCCCTTCCACGATGCCGGCGCCGACGGATTCGTCGGCCGCGCCCCCGTCGGCTCGTTCCCACCGAATGGTTACGGTCTCTACGACATGGCCGGGAATGTCTGGGAATGGACGGCTGACTGGTATTCTCCCCGCCATCCGGCCGAGCCGGAATCGCCGTGCTGCCTGCCCCAGAACCCTCGGGGCGGCTCCGAGGCATTGAGTTACGATCCGCAGCAGCCTGCCGTGCGTATCCCGCGCAAGGTGATCAAGGGCGGCTCTTATCTCTGCGCGCCCAATTACTGTCGTCGCTACCGTCCGGCGGCCCGGCATCCGCAGATGATCGACACAGCCACCTGCCACATCGGCTTCCGCTGCATCATTCGGCCGGCCCCAGGGTAGCGCCGCAATCGTCAGGCATTTGTCGTTCCGCGGCCCATTGTTTATGATGACGTTCCGCTTCTAGAGCCATCCGCAGGTGAACCAATATGACCCGCCGCTTGGCTCTGGGCCGCCGATCATTCCTCGCCATCAATGCAGCCGCCTTCAGTGCTCTGACGGGTTGTTCGGCATTGCCGCGTCAGGCCGCGGTCCCGCCCCGGGACGAGTCCGAGGTTACCGTGCTCGGGCTGCGCGACATCAGGTATTGGGGCGACGAGGATTCGCCCGCGCTCATTGCCGAAGGCAAGGCGTCGTACGACCGAGAGCTTGCCGCATATCGAGCCAGCGGCCACACGGGTCCACTGCCTCCGGCATCATATCTTGCGATTTCGGGTGGTGGAGAAGATGGCGCGTTTGGCGCCGGGCTGCTGGTTGGCTGGACGGAGCAGGGATCACGTCCCGGAATTCAAACTTGTCACCGGGATAAGCACGGGGGCATTGACTGCCCCATTCGCCTTCCTCGGATCCCGTTACGATCCGCAACTCCGAGCCGTGTACACGCAAATCTCCGCCAATGATGTCCTGGTGAATCGTGGCTTGCTCGCCGCGCTGACCGAAGATGCGCTCAATTCCAATGCTCCGCTCCGGCGAACCATCGCCAGGTTTGTGACTGCGTCGCTGCTCGATGAGATTGCCGCCGAATACGAACAGGGCCGGTTGTTGCTTGTCGGGACCACAAACCTCG
Source organism: uncultured Pseudomonadota bacterium (assembly GCA_963810715.1). Classification (GTDB taxonomy): domain Bacteria; phylum Pseudomonadota; class Alphaproteobacteria; order Acetobacterales; family Acetobacteraceae; genus DATDIC01. Next base: position 209,134 of record CAWEOZ010000021.1, read on the forward strand.
ACGAGGGGCGTCCGGTCGTTTGGAATATCGGCAAGCTGGCCGCGAGCAAACGTCCCGGCGTGCTGCATCTGGTCCAGCAGATCCTGCTCGCCTCGGCTGCCATACCCGGCGCTTTTCCACCGGAAATGATCGATGTCGAGGTGAATGGCCGCCCCTATCAGGAAATGCACGTTGACGGCGGTGCCAGCGCGCAGGTGTTTGTCTATCCGCCATCGTTTCAACTGAACGTTCAGTCGCAGAAACAAGGATTCGTGCGCGCGCGTGATCTTTACGTAATACGGAATGCTCGTCTTGATCCGCACTGGGAGGAGATTAAGCGCAAAACGCTCAGCATTGTAGGTCGCGCAATCGGGTCGCTTATTCACACGCAAGGCGTCGGTGACGTCTACCGGATCTACATCGCCGCCACGCGCGACAAAATCAATTTCAATTTAGCCAATATCCCGTCGTCCTTCGACATGAAGCTCGAAACGCCATTCGACCCTGCATACATGCGAGCGTTGTTCCAGATCGGGTACGAACTGGGCAAGAAAGGGTATCCCTGGCAGAAATTCCCACCGGGCTACCAAGCACTGGGCGCCGGCGACACGCTGACATCCCCAACCCTCTGATATCCGATCGCCCTGAAGGCAGACCCATTCCCTCTCCCCGTCATTCCCTCTCCCCATCATTCCCGCGAAAGCGGGAATCCAGCGACAGTCCGTGCGATCGCGACGGCGTCATGCCCGCCTGCGCGAGCATGACGATGGAGAAGTCAACCTCTCGCACGGCGGTAATATCCGATCGCGGAGAAGCGTGAGTGGCAAAGCGACCCTGCTTCGCCGCGCGAAATCGGATACTTGCGCAAAAAGGCGGCCCAGCCGCTCTACATGACACCGGATGCTAGTCAGGAACCATCTGGCCGAAATCGGCGACCCGGCAATCATGTCGCGCGTCGTGCACGGCAGAGAGCCGATACGGCCCCTCCAGCCTCAATCCGAGCGCCCGCACCCGCCGACCCCAACGCCCCGTTGTACACCGACCGCCCCAAACCGCTCCGGCACCCCAAACCGCTCCGTTGTACAACTGCCAGCGCCCCAAAGCGCCTCGTTGTACAACGCGCCAGACCGCCCCAATCACCCCACACCCACCACCTTCGCCACTCGCTTCCCCCGCCGGGTCACCACCACCTCGCCTCCCGCCTCCACCACGTCCATCACCGTGCTGAACCGCTTCCGCACCAAATGGCTCTCCGCCACCTGCACGCCCGCCGCGCCGACACCCGCCAGTCCCCCCATCCTCTCCCAGCCACCGAGCATCTCTGCCTCACCGGCCGCTATCAGCATCCCGGCGATCCGCCGGGCCATCCGCCCCTGCTCCTCCACGGAAACCGGCTCTCGCCAGCGCCCGGCATCGCTCAGCACTGCCCGCGCGGTCCCCAGCAGCGATTCCACCGCCTTTGCTTGCCCGGACAGTCCCGGGACTACCGCGCACACCGCCTCCATCACCGTTCCCAGCACGCCCCGATATTTCAGCGGCACCTTTTTTCGTAAATCGTCTGGCAGCAGATGCGCGCAGAACAGCAGGCTCCGATGCTCGTCCGGCTCGGCTGATACCCGCTCCATCCAGGCCCGGATCACCGCTTCCAGCCTGGCCCGAGGCCCGCACGCCGCCCCGGCATCGAAGGCCGCGCACACCGCCTCATTCAGGGTCCACACATGCTCGCCCAGCACCGCCATGAGCAGGCCTGCTGAGGTCGGGTACAGCCGATCCAAAACGTCTCGATCCCGGCCCACCATGCCAGCCACCCGGCGACGACTGATTGCACCCGCCCCGTGCTGGGCACACAGGCTCGCGGCTGCCGGCCTCAACCGCCGCTTGATCTCCTCTAACTCCCGCGCGGGTGCTTCCCCACGCCATCCGCCCCTGACCCTTGGCTCAAATCCGTTATCAACCCTGACCCCAATTACCCAGCATCCGTCACAATATCTAACAAGAACCGCCCGTTACCACAAGCAGAACCACCCCTCGCTTCGAACCTCCTCGCCTCCGTATCCCCGCGGTGCAACCTTTAACCCGGCCGCTCCCCTCACCCACCCTCGATCCGGATCATCGTCGGCGCCTCCAGCACCGCGTCCAGCGCCCCGATCCGCGCCAGCGCCCCCGCCATCGCGCTCTCCGCCGTCTCGTGCGTCACCAGCACCACCGGCACTGCCTCGCCCGGGGCCCGCCCCCGTTGCAGCATGCTCTCCAGCGACACCCCCTGGTCCCGCAGCACCGCCGTCACGTCCGCGATCACCCCCGGCCGATCCACCACCATCAGCCGCAGATAATACGCCCCCACATGCGCGGAAATCGGCACCGAGGGCGCCGAGGAAAGCGCCCCCGCCGCCGCCCCACACCGGCGTCCGCCGCCCGCGCGCCAGATCCACCAGGTCCGCGACCACCGCCGACGCCGTAGGCCCCGCCCCGGCGCCGCGCCCTTCCAGCATCAGCCGCCCGACGAAATCCCCTTCCGCCACCACCGCATTGTAAACCCCGTCCACCCGCGCCAGCGGCGCCCCTTCCGGCACCATGCACGGATGCACCCGCGCCTCCACGCCGCCGCCCGATGCCCGCGCGATCCCCAGCAGCTTGATCCGATACCCCAACTCGCCGGCAAACCCGATATCCAGCGCCGAAACCCCGCGTATCCCCTCCACATGCACAGCGTCGAACGCCACCGGCCGCCCGAACGCCAGCGCCGCCAGGATCGCCAGCTTGTGCGCCGCATCCACCCCGTCGATATCGAAGGACGGGTCCGCCTCCGCATAGCCAAGCCGCTGCGCGTCGGCCAAAATCTCGGCGAATTCCCGCCCCTCGTCGCGCATCCGCGTCAGGATATAATTGCACGTCCCGTTCAATATCCCGGCGATGCGCGCAATGATCGTTGCCCGCCAGCCCCTCCCGCACCGCCTTGATCACCGGGATGCCGCCTGCCACCGCCGCCTCGAACGCCAGCGGCACGCCCGCCTCCTCGGCCAGCGACGCCAGCTCCGCCCCGTGCACCGCCAGCATCGCCTTGTTCGCCGTCACCACCGGCTTGCCCGGCGGCGATCGCCCGCTCCACCAGCGCCCGGGCCGGCCCGTCCGCCCCGCCGATCAGCTCCACCACCACATCGACCGCCGGATCGCCCGCCAGCGCCACCGCATCCTGGTACCAGCGCAGCCCGCCCAGCGGCACGCCCCGGTCCCGAGCCCGGTCCCGCGCCGAAACCGCCGTCACCGCGATCGGCCGCCCGGCCCGCGCCGCCACCACCTCTGCATTTTCCCGCAGCAGCTTCAGCACACCAGTCCCGACGGTCCCCAGCCCCGCCAACCCCACCGACAACGCCCGGCTCATACCTTAACTCCCTCTCCCCTCCCTTATTCCCCGCCGGCCGAAGCCGTCACTCCAGCAACTGCGCCATCCCCCCGCGACCGGCCGCCACCGACATGACCTGGATCGCCCCCTTCGGCACGCCATCCGCTGCCAGTGCCGCCGCAATCGCCTGGGCCCGCGCAAATCCCAAGGTAACCGCCTGCTGCTGCGCGCTCGGATCGGTCGAGGCTGCATCCCCTCGCCCCAGAGCCTCCACCGCCCGGTTGCCCCGCTTGCCCGCCAGTGCCCGCAGCGCCGGCAACTGGGCGGGCGGCAACGAGGATGCACCGGGCGCGAACTCGATCTCCACCGCATCCGCGGGATTGGCCGGCGGCTGCGGCGTCGGAGCCGGCGCTTGCGGAGGGCCGCGGTGGCCCGCGTGGTCGCCCGCGGCACCGGCGGAACACCGATGGAAGGCACGCTCGCCGCGGCCATTGCCTCGGGTGGGGGCGCCGCGGGCGATGTCCCCGCGCTCACCGCGCCGCCACCCGCACCGGCCTGCACATGCCCGGGCGGCGGCTCGCGATGCCGGTCAGGGCCGGGCTCGGCGGCGGCTCAGCCGGCAACAGCCGGCAACGGCGCTTGCGTGGCTCGCTGTCCGGCAACGGAGCGCTCGTCACCGCGCCGACCGGCGCCTTTTGCGGCGGGGTCGGGGCCGCCTCGGCCGCTGCCTGTCGCGCCGGGCGTAGTTGCCGACGCCGCCGCTGGCGCTGGCGGGGCCGGGCGGCGCCGTCGCCGCCGCCAGGCTCGCCGACGCAGTGCTGTGATCCGGTCGGCAGCGCCTGCCCGGCACCAGCGGCCGGCGGGCTCGCCGTTCCCACGCCGAACAGTCCAGGCGAAGCCGAGGGCAACGAAGGGTCCGTCAACGGCGCCGCGGCTGCCAGATGCTGGGCATTCGCCCGGTCGGCGATCAGCCCGTTGGAGATATGCTCCAGCGCCGCCATGTCGGGCGGAGGCGGATTTTCCGGCACCGTCGCCAGGTTGGGATAGGGCTGATTCGTGCCCGGCGCCGCTGCGTGCGGCTGTGAAATGGCGCCGCCTTCCTGCGCGTGGAACCAGTTCGCCGGATTGAGCGAGCAGCCGGCCAGCAGCGCCGGAACCGCCAGCAGAGCGCATCGCTGACCGCACGCCAGCCGCCTTGTAGGCGCTTCTGGCGATGGCTAGTTTGCGCCCCCATCTCACTGATCGACATGGATTCAGGCCCCGCCCCGTGCTCACCGCCAACCGGCGCTGATGTAGCGGAGCGCTCGGCCCACGGAAAGGACGCCCATTGATGGCCACCACGGAAAAACCCGAAACCCCCGGGTTCAGGCTGCCCGATCCGGCGGTCATCGGCCGCTCCATGGCCGATATCGCCGAGCGGTCGCAGCGCATCGTGACCGACTGGCTCAATCGCCAGAAATCCGGCCGGCCCGACGCCGATCCGCTCAACATCGGCAGCGCCTTCCTGGAAATGACCGCCCGCATGATGGCCAATCCGGCCAGCGTGATGCAGGCCCAGCTCGGCTTCTGGCAGGACTACATGACGCTCTGGCAAAACACCGCCAAGCGCATGATGGGCATGCGACCCAGCCGGTCATCGATGCGCCCGCCTCCGACCGCCGCTTCAAGGACGACGCCTGGCGCGAGAACGAGGTGTTCGACTTCATCAAGCAGTCCTACCTGCTGTCCGCCCGCTTCGTGCAGGACGTGGTGACGCAGGTCGATGGCATGGACGCCGAAGACCGCGCAGAAGGTGGATTTCTACGCCCGCCAGTTCATCGACGCGATGAGCCCGTCCAATTTCCTGCTGACCAACCCCGAGGTGTTGCGCAAGACCGCCGAGACCGGCGGCGAAAATCTGCTGAAAGGCCTGAACAACCTGCTCGGCGACCTGGAACGCGGCAAGGGCCAGCTGCGCATCAAGATGACCGACATGGACGCGTTCAAGCATCGGCGAGAACATCGCCGTCTCGCCCGGCAAGGTGGTGTATCCAGAACGACCTGATGCAGCTGATCCAGTACTCGCCGACCACCGAGCAGGTGCTGAAGCGGCCGCTGCTGATCGGCCCGCCCTGGATCAACAAGTTTTACATCCTCGACCTGCGGCCGCGAAGAACAGCCTGGTGCGCTGGGCGGTCAGCCAGGGCCACACCGTCTTCATGATCTCCTGGGTCAACCCGGACGAGCAGCTCGCCGAGAAGGGCTTCGACGACTACATGACCGAAGGCTACCTCGCCGCGCTCGATGCCATCGAGCAGGCCACCGGCGAACGCGAGGTCAACGCCATCGGCTATTGCCTCGGCGGCACGCTGCTGGCCGTCGACCCTGGCCTGGATGGCCGCGAAGGGCGACGACCGGATCAAGTCCGCGACCTTCTTCGTCACCATGCTGGATTTCGCCGAAGCCGGCGAGCTCGGCGTGTTCATCGACGAGGAGCAGCTCAACTCGCTGGAGGAGAAGATGAACCGGCGCGGCTATCTCGGAGGGGTCGGAGATGGCGACCACCTTCAACATGCTGCGCGCCAACGACCTGATCTGGTCGTTCGTGGTCAACAACTACCTGCTCGGCAACGAGCCGTTCCCGTTCGACCTGCTGTACTGGAACGCCGATTCCACCCGCATGCCGGCCCGCATGCACAGCTTCTACCTGCGCAAGATGTACCAGGAGAACCTGCTGAAGGACCCGGGCGGCATCAGCCTGCGCGGCGTGCCGATCGACCTGCGGCAAGATCAAGACTCCCGGCCTATTTCCTGTCCACGCGCGAGGACCACATCGCGCCCTGGAAGAGCACCTATCGAGGCACCCAGCTCCTGTCGGGGCCGAAGCGCTTCGTGCTGGCCGCCTCCGGCCACATCGCCGGGGTGGTGAACCCGCCGGAGGGCGGCAAATACAGCCACTGGATCAACACCGATCTGCCCGCCGACCCCGAAGCAATGGTGCGCCGGCGCCACCGAGATCGCCGGCTCCTGGTGGCCGGACTGGCATCGCTGGGTCAGCGCTCTCGCACCCGAAAAAGTGCCGGCGCGACAGCCGGGCGATGGTAAGCTCGCACCGATCGAGGACGCCCCGGGCAGCTACGTCGCGGTCCGGCTCAGTTGAGGGAAGCGGGATGGTCGCGCTGCGCAAACGGGTCACGGACCGGCTGACCATGGCGGAGTTCCTGGTCTGGGACAGCGGCGATCGGTCCGGGCGGCGCTGGCAGTTGCGCGATGGCATGCCCGAGGCGATGGCCCCTGCCACTCGAGGCGCATGGTGCCATCCAGTCCGAATTGGCCGGCTGATCGGCAATCATCTGCTGGCCGCAGGGGATCGCTGCCGGGTGATCAGCGAGCCGGGCATCATGCCTCGGGTCCGCGCGGCCGAGAATGTCCGCATCCCGGATCTTGCCGTCACCTGCACCCCGCCCTCGGCCGAACGCCTGGTTGCCGGAACCGGTCCTGGTGATCGAGATTCTCTCCCCTCCAACGCCGAGGAAACCTGGGAGAATGTCTGGGCTTACACCACCATCCCCAGCGTGGCGGAAATCCTTGTCATCTCCAGCACCGCGGTCGAAGCCGAGCTACTGCGCCGCGACGCCGATGGAAACTGGCCGGCCGGCCGCGACTCCGCTCGGTCCCGGCGACACGCTGCGCCTCGACAGCATCGGCCTGTCGCGTTCCTCTCACCGCGCCCTACCGCACCAGCGGCATCGACTGATCCACGGCCCTTTTTTGTCGCCCTCGCCCGCAACCGTCAACCCTCACCCCAACCCTCACGGCCATCCCCACCGTCGCGGCCGCCCCCAACAATGGCCGCGCCCCCGACCACGGCCGTGCCCGCCGTCACGGCCGGCCCCACCGTCACGGCCGGCCTCCACCGTCACGGCCGGCCTCCGACGTCATGGCCGGCCTCCGACGTCATGGCCGGGCTTGTCCCGGCCATCAACCCCTCCCCGTCGCCCCCAGACCTCCTGCCATCAGAAAAACTGCCGCGCTTTAGAGTTGTTGGCGGAAGGGACGGGTCGTATAGCCCCCATCGGGGCAATTCATAACAACCGGGTTTGGCGGAGGAACTGTGAAAAAACGCGTGGGTCTGTCGCGGCGGAGCATCTTGGCCGCCGCCGGGGCAGGGGTTGTGGGATTGCACGCGCCGGCTGTGCTCGGTCAGGCGAAATCGAAATACGCCGGCACGACGATCCGGGGCGCCGCCTTCTCCCTCCCGTTCCACACCTTCCTGAAGGGATATTTCCCGGAGTTCGAGGAAAAGACCGGCATCAAGGTCGCCTTCGATATCCAGGCCTTCCCCATCTACAACCAGCGCATGGACCTGGAGCTGTCCACCGGCGGCTCCGCCTACGACGTCATACTCGTCACCTTCATCTATCAGGGACGCTGGATCGGAGCCGGTTGGGTCACCGACCTCGATGAGTTCACCAAAGACCCCAACGCCACCCCGTCCGACTGGGACCCGGCCGATTTCGTCGCCGGCGCGCAATCCTCGCTGCGTGACGACAAGGGACACACCTACGGCTACGGCGTCGAGGCTGGCGCCATGCTGCTCTACGCCGGACGCGGCGACCTGATCGAAAAGGCCGGACTGCAGATGCCGGCAACGATGGACGACCTGATCAAGGTCTGCGACGCCGTGCATGGCAAGGAAGGTGTCGCCGCCTGGACGTCCGACAAGCTGCACCACTGGAACTGGCCGCCCTACCTGATGAACATGGGCGGCCGCATCTTCAAGGACCCGCCCAACAACCTCACGCCGATGCTGAACACGCCAGAGGCCGCCAGGTCCGCTGACTGGTTCGCGAACCTTCTGATGAAATACGGACCGTCCGGCATCCTGTCCTACACGGACGACCAGTCCCTTGAATCGCAGCTATCCGGCCGGGCGAACATGCGGACCAATTCGCTGACCTGGGGCTTGCCGCTGGCGAAGGACCCGAACAGCAAGGTCGACGAACACCGTCCGCTACGGCATGGTGCCCTCCGGCCCGGCTGGCGACTTCCCCGGCTCCAACTGCCACGGCTTCGGCATTCCCGCCGGCTCCCGCAACAAGGGCGCGGCCTGGGAATTCATCAAATGGGCCCTCTCAAAAGAGATGCTCGCCCGCATGGTGAAGGAGCATGGTTATCCCAGCATCTGCCGCCGCTCCGTCATTCAGAGCGAAGCCTTCAAGGAGGCACTGACCCTGAACGGGCAGGATGTCTCCTCCCTGTTCCTGAAGGTGCTCGATCTCGGCGGCCAGACCGGGTACATGAAATACCGCACGGTTCCGGTGTTCCCTCAGGTCGGCGACAAGATCAACCGCGCCATCGAGTCCGTGGCCACCAGGCAGATGTCCGCCCAGGCCGCGTTGCAACAAGCCCAGTCCCAGGCCGTCGAGGCCATCAAGATGGGCGGCTACAAGATGGATGGCTGAGCCGAAATCTCAGGAAAACGTCATGACAACAACGAGGTTGAGCCGCCGTACCCTCCTGGGTGCGGCGAGCGGATCGCTGGCTACAGGCGCGCTGGGTGCCCCCGCGGTCATCGGACAGACCAAATCGCGCTACGCGGGCTCGACCATCCGCGTCTCGGTCTTCGCCATCACCTATTACCAATATCTCAAGGACCTGCTGCCCGAGTTCGAGGCGCAGACCGGCATCAAGACCCTCATCGATATCCAGGCCTTCCCCATCTACAACCAGCGCGCCGACCTCGAACTGTCCACCCAGGGCAGCGCGCTCGACGTCGTCAACGTCACCTTCATCTACTCCGGCCGTTGGATCAGCGCCGGATGGCTGACGAACCTCGACCAGTTCTTGCACGACCCCAACGCCACGCCGCCTGACTGGGACCCGGCGGATTTCGTTGCCGGCGCTCAGATATCGCTGCGCGATGCGAAAGGCAGCACCTACGGGTTCGGTGCGGAAGCCGGCACCATGGTCCTCGGCGCCGCCCGTGCGGACCTGATCGACAAGGCCGGCATGAAAATGCCGACCACGATGGATGAAATGATCGCCGTCTGCGAGGCGGTCCACGGCAAGCAGGGCGTCACCGCCATCACTGCCGACAACCTGCACCACGCCGCCTGGCCGCCCTATCACCAGGCACAGGGCGGTACCGTGTTCAAGCACATCCCGGACGATCTGTGGCCCATGCTGGATACGCCTTTGGCCGCGCAGACTGCGGGCTGGTCACGCGAACCTGCTGGCGAAATTCGGACCGCCCGGCATCCTCTCGTTCACCGACGACCAGGCGCTGCAGACCCAGCTCACCGGCCGCTGCAACATGCGTTGCACGGTCATCGACCTGCTCCTTCCCCTCGCCAAGAATCCGGCGAGCAAGGTGAAGGACACGGTGCGCTACGGCATGATGCCCGGCGGTCCGGCCGGCACCTTCCCCGGCGTGAACTGCCACGGCCTCGGCATCCCCGCCGGTTCGCGCAACAAGGGCGCGGCCTGGGAATTCATCAAATGGGCGCTCTCGAAACAGATGGTCCGCCGCATGGTCGTCGAGAAAGGCTATCCCAGCGTCTGCCGCCGCTCGGTAATCGAGGATCCCGCCTTCAAATCCGCCATGTTGGTCAACGGCCAGGACCTCGCCGCGCTCTACCTCAAGTGCCTGGAGCTGCCGGCAAAGACCAACTACACCGCCTATCGCATCATGCCGGTGTTTCCCCAGGTCGGCGATAAGATCAACCGGGCCATTTCCGCCATCGCGACCGGCCAGATGGACGCCCCGACCGCCATGAAACAGGCGCAGGCCCAGGCGGTCTCGGATATCGAGAAGGCGGGATACACGATCAGCCAATGAGCGTCGCTGTCTCGACCGCACGCCCGATCGCGGCGCCGCGGCGAACCAGCACGGCGCGCCAATGGCGCTGGTTCATGGTCTGGTGCCTGGCTCCCGCACTCGCCGTGCTCATGATCGTGACGCTGGCCCCCACCATCTACCTTATCGTTACCAGCTTTACCCCGCTCAATCTGACGAACCCCGCCACGGCCTGGAATTTCAGCCATCCCCTCGTCAATTACCGACTGCTGCTGGGCGACGAGCGCTTCCATAATTCGCTTTGGGTCCAGGCGAAGCTGTCGTTCTGGACCGTGCAGCCTGCAGATGCTGATCGGCATGGCTTCGCACTGCTGCTCAACCTGCAGTCGCGGCATGATCAGTCCGCTGCGCACCGTCTTCCTGATCCCGATGGTACTGCCGCCGATCGTCGTCGCGATCATCTGGAAGGTGCTCTACACGCCCGACATCAGCCCGCTGCTACTATGCCGAGGCCATGCGGCCTGGACCATGCCGTCGCTCATCACCGATCGCCGACTGGGCGCTGCCGGCCATCATCATCGCCGATACCTGGGAGTGGTTTCCGTTGACGATGCTGATGGTGCTGGCTGCGCTGCAGACCGTGCCCGAGGAACTGCTCGACGCTGCGCCGGTGGACGGCGCCGACAGCTGGCAGATACGCTTCTATGTTCTCGCTGCCCTATCATCCGCGGACCCTGATGGTCGCGGCGATGTTCCGCCTGATCGACAGCATCAAGGCGTTTCCGCTGATCTACGTGCTGACCGACGGCGGGCCCGGCTCGGTCACCGAGGTCACCAACTATTACGCCTTCGAGCAGGCATTCAATTTCTCCTAGCTCGGGTTATTCCAGCGCGATCACGCGTGGTGCTGCGCTGTGGTCGCCGCAGCCTGGTTATCGAGCTGGGATCGTGGTGCGCACCGACCGGCTGGCGGGCGCCGAGCATGAGGCCAACCGCGCCGATCCTCGCAGGCGTGACGGCATATCGCGTCGGTGCTGGCGCTGCTCGTCGCTGGCGCCGTTCCTGTGGCTGCTGCAGATGTCGTTCCAGACCAACGACCGATATTTGCCTTCCCGCCGCAGGTCTGGTCTTCACGCCGACCTTCGAGAATTACGCCGCGCTTTGGCAGGGCGATTTCCGCGCCTCCTTCGTCAACAGCCTGTGGTCAGCGTCGCTCTCGACCCTGATTGCGCTGCTGGTCGGCGTGCCGGCCGCCTACGCGCTGTCGCGCTGGCGCATCGCGCTCGGCACGCGCTGGCCTGTGGATCCTGGCGAGCCGGATGGCGCCGCCGATCGCGTTCACCATTCCGTTCTTCCTGGCCTACCGCTGGCCTCCATCTGCTCGATACGCGCATCGGCCTGATCATCATCTACCTGACCTTCAATCTGTCGCTGGTGATCTGGCTGATGCGCCCGTTCTTCGAGAATGCGCCGCGGGCGCTGGAAGAAGCGGCCTGGATCGACGGCGGCGGCATACTGGCAGGCCATGCGCCGCGTCGTGCTGCCGACTGCCGCACCCGGATTGGCCGCGACGGCGATACTCTGCTTCGTCTTTTCCTGGAACGACTTCTTCTTCGCGCTGATCCTGACCCGCTCCGACGCGATGACCGCGCCCGTCGCGGTGGTCAATTTCATGAACTACAAGGGCTGGGAGTGGGGAAGGATCGCGGCCGGCGGCACCATGGTGATGCTGCCGGTGCTGCTGTTCTCGCTCGCCGTGCGGCGCTACCTCGTCAGCGGCCTGACGGCCGGAGCGGTGAAGGGGTAGCCGGGGGTGGATCAGTGCGCCAGCGCTGCCGGCTCGTTGGCCGCGGACGGTGCGCAGCGGCAGATCGCGCATCCCCAACGCCACCACCAGCGCGACCCCCATCGCCACGGCGCAGGCCAGGAAGGCGATGTGGAACGCCCCGGCCATCGCGGCATGCACATGCGGCAGCATCGCCGGGGTCATGCCGTCCAATGCACCGCCGCTTCTGCCGCACCTCGCCGAGGTCGATATGCGCGGTGATGCCCATCTCCGCGCAGACGCGCGGCGAAGCCGCCGGCCAGCAAGCGCGCCGACCAGCGTGCTGCCGAACGCACCGCCCATCGAGCGAAGGAACAGCACGCAGCCGGTAGCCGCGCCGACATCGCGCTGGGCGGCGGCATTCTGCACGCAGACCAGGGCGCTCGGCATCACCATGCCGACGCCGAACCCCAGGAATACCTGGAAGACCACCAGCACGAAGCGCGGCGTATCCGCGTTGATCAGCGCCAGCAGGACGAAGCCGACGACGCAGGCGACGATGCCGGCGATCATGATCCCCTTCATCTTGCCGCGCCGCCGCGCCAGCGCCCCGGCGCACCACGCGCCGACGCAGTTGGACGCCCAGGAACGGCACCACCAGCGCGCCGGAGGACGCGGCATCCACGCCGCGCACCAGTTGGAAGAACAGCGGCAGCAGGAAGCTGCCGCCGAACAGCGCGAAGGCGCCGAAGAAGGCGATCGCAACACCGCGCACGAACACCGCGTTGGCGAACAGCCGGGGCGGCAGCAGCGGATCGGCGAAGCGGCGCTCCTGCGCCGTCAGCGCGACGAACAGCACGAGCCCGGCGAGGCCGAGCGCCGAAGACCGGCCAGGACAGCCAAGGCATCTCCACGCCGCCCCAGCTCAGCACCAGCAGCCAGCAACTGATCGCGGCGGTCAGCAGTCCGGCGCCGGCCCAGTCGATCCGCACCTGCTTCGCGCGCGGCTGCAGCAACCGCAGCGCGCGGTCGCACAGCACCATGGCGATCAGCGCCAGCGGCAGATTGATCCAGAATATCCACCGCCACGACAGATGGTCGGTCGCCCAGCCGCCGATGATCGGCCCGGCGATGGAGGCGATGCCCCAGGTGGAGGCCATGTAGCCCTGGTAGCGGCCACGCTCCCGCGGGCTGACCACGTCGGCGATCGCCGCCTGGGCCATCGCCATCAGCCCGGCCGCCGCCCACCCCCTGCAGCGCGCGGGCGACGATCAGCTGCGGCAGGTTGGCGGCCATCGCGCACAGCGCCGAGGCGATGAAGAACACCGCCAGCGCGATCAGCAGCAGTATCCGGCGCCCGTAGATGTCCGACAGCTTGCCGTAGATCGGCGTCATCGCCGTGGACGTCAGCAAATAGGCCGACACGATCCACGCGAGATGGCTGAAGCCGTTCAGGTCGGCGGCGATAGCCGGGACGGCGGGGATCACCACCGTCTGGTCGATCGCGGCCAGGAAGATGCACAGCAGGATGCCGGTGATGACGCGCAGGATCTGCTGATGCGTGAAGCGAGCGCGTCCTTCCGCCTGGGCCGGCACAGGTGGGGATTGCGTGCCTGAGCCGTCCATCTGTCTTCTCGTCCCGATCGACCGTTGCTGCCGCACGAATATGGTGCAGTGCAGCATAGGACGGGAGCGCCACTGATTCAACCCTGTTGCGCGGCCTTCGGATGGAATCACGCTGCCGTGCGAACTGGCCGCGGCAGTGTTCACGGCCTTGTGGAGGGTTGGCCGGCGCGTCGCCGCCAGCAGGTCGCCAAGCAGCGGATCGGGAAGTTGCGGCTGGCCCAGATAATGGTTGAGCCCTTCGCGATATTGCGGGCCTGTTGCTGAGCCTTGGCCTGATACCGGACCCCTCCCCTAACCCCTCCCGCAAGGGACCGGGATAACCAATATATTCAGGCTCGGCTGCAGTCGAAGAATTCCTTCACCTTGGCGAAGAAGCCCTCGCTCTCGGGGCTGGCCTTTGCGCGTGTTTGCTGGCCTTCCGCCTCGAACTCCTCCAGCAGCTCGCGCTGGCGGCGGGTCAGGTGCTGCGGCGTCTCGACCGCGACCTGGATGAACATGTCGCCGCGCGCGGCGCTGCGCAGCACGGAGAAGCCCTTGCCGCGCAGGCGGAACTGCTCGCCGGTCTGCGTGCCGGCGGGATCTTCACCTTGGCCTTGCTGCCGTCGATCGACCGGCACCTCGATCTCGCCGCCGAGCGCCGCCTGGCGTCATGCGCAGCGGCACGCGCAGAAGATGTTGGCCTGCTCGCGCTGGAAGATCGGGTGCGGCCGGATCGCGACATGCACATAGAGATCGCCGGGCGGCGCGCCCGGGCCGCCGGCCTCGCCCTCGCCGGCCAGGCGGATGCGCGTGCCGTCCTCGACGCCGGCGGGGATCGCACCTGCAGGGTGCGCTCGCGCTGCACCGTGCCGGCGCCGCGGCAGACCCGGCAGGGGTTGCGGATCACGCGGCCGCGCCGCCGCAGGTCGGGCAGGTGCGCTCGACCAGGAAAAAGCCCTGCTGCGCGCGCACCTTGCCGGCGCCCTGCAGGTCGGGCAGGTGTCGGCTGGCGCGGCTCTTGTCCTCCGATCCGGTGCCGTTGCAGGCCTCGCAGGCGACGCGGGTCGGCACGCGCAGGTTGACCTTGGCGCCGGTGAACGCCTCGGCGAGGTCGATCTCGACGGCCTGGCGCATATCGGCGCCGGCGCGCGGCGCGGCCTCGCCGCCGCCGCGCCGCCCATGAACTCGCCGAACATCTGGTCGAAGATGTCGCCCAGGCCGCCGGCCGCCGGAGAAATCGAAGCCGCCGCCGGCCGGCGCCCGCCGCCCTGCTCGAACGCGGCGTGGCCGAACCGGTCGTAGGCGGCGCGCTTCTGGTCGTCCTTCAGGACGTCGTAGGCTTCGCTGACTTCCTTGAAACTGCGCCTCGGCCTGCTTGTCGCCCGGGTTGCGGTCCGGGTGGTACTGCATCGCGAGCTTGCGGTAGGCCTTCTTCAGGTCCTCCGCGCTCGCCTCGCGCGCAACGCCGAGGGTGGCGTAATAGTCCTGCTTCGCCATGTCAGCCCTTCAATCCGGCGCTGATGCCTGCACCAGACGCAACGAAATCGCGCCCGCCTTCATACGAAGCGCGGGCGCGATCGTCCGATGCCAGGTCGTCTCAGCCACAGGCACCGTTCGCCGATCAGGCGGACTTCTTCTTTGTCGTCGACTTCCTCGAACTCGGCGTCCACCACCTTGTCGTCGGGCTTGCGCCGGGCCGCCGGCGCCGACCGGCCGCCGGGCCGCCACCGGAGCCCGCCGCCTGCGCCCGCTGCGGCCTGCGGCCTTGTACATCGCCTCGCCGATCTTCATGGCGGCCTGGCTCAGGCGCTCGGTCGCCTGCTTCAGCGCCGCGTGATCGGTGCCTTCCAGCGCCGAACGCGCCGCGGCCATCGCGGCCTCCGCCTCGCCCTTCTCCTGCGCGCCGAGCTTGTCGCCGTGTTCCTTCAGGTTCTTCTCGACCTGATGGATCAGCGCCTCGGTCTGGTTCTTGGCCTCGACGAGTCTCGCGCCGCTGCTTGTCGGCCTCGGCGTTCGCCTCGGCTTCCTTCACCATGCGCTGGATGTCGGCCTCCGACAGCCCGCCGCAGGCCTGGATGCGGATCTGCTGCTCCTTGCCGGTGGCCTTGTCCTTCGCCTGGACCGAGACGATGCCGTTGGCGTCGATGTCGAACGTCACCTCGATCTGCGGCACGCCGCGCGGCGCCGGCGGGATGCCCTCAGGTCGAAATTGCCGAGCAGCTTGTTGTCGGCCGCCATCTCGCGCTCGCCCTGGTAGACCTTGATGGTCACCGCCTGCTGGTTGTCGTCGGCGGTCGAGAAGACCTGGCTCTTCTTCGTCGGGATGGTGGTGTTGCGCTCGATCAGCCGGGTGAACACGCCGCCCAGCGTCTCGATGCCCAGCGACAGCGGGGTCACGTCCAGCAGCAGCACGTCCTTGACGTCGCCCTTCAGCACCGCGCCCTGCACCGCCGCGCCGATCGCCACCACCTCGTCGGGGTTGACGTTGCGCGCCGGGTCCTTGCCGAAGAACTGCTTCACCGTGTCGATGACCTTCGGCATGCGGGTCATGCCGCCGACCAGGATCACCTCGTTGATCTCGCCCGCCGTCACGCCGGCATCCTTCAGCGCCGCGCGGCACGGCTCCAGCGTCCTGCCGATCAGGTCGTCGACCAGGCTTTCCAGCTTCGCGCGCGTCAGCTTCATCACCAGGTGCTTCGGCCCGGAGGCGTCGGCGGTGATGAAGGGCAGGTTGATCTCGGTCTCCTTGCGAGGACGACAGCTCGATCTTCGCCTTCTCGGCGGCTTCCTTCAGCCGCTGCAGCGCCAGCTTGTCGCTTGCGCAGGTCGATGCCCTGGTCCTTGCGGAACTCGTCGGCCAGATAGTCGATGACGCGGAGCGTCGAAGTCCTCGCCGCCCAGGAAGGTGTCGCCGTTGGTGCGACTTCACCTCGAACACGCCGTCGCCGATTTCCAGGATCGAGATGTCGAAGGTGCCGCCGCCGAGGTCGTAGACCGCGATGGTGCCGCTGGCTTCTTGTCCATGCCGTAGGCCAGCGCGGCCGCGGTCGGCTCGTTGATGATGCGCAGCACGTCGAGCCCGGCGATGCGGCCGGCGTCCTTGGTGGCCTGGCGCTGGCTGTCGTTGAAGTAGGCCGGGACGGTGATCACCGCCTGGGTCACCGGCTCGCCGAGATAGGCCTCGGCGGTCTCCTTCATCTTGCCCAGGATGAA
>CAWEOZ010000022.1:0-134313 GCA_963810715.1 uncultured Pseudomonadota bacterium
CCATCATGATGGGGCCAGGGGATCCATGGCAGTGCATAAACTTGCCCGTCATAGTCACCGCGTCGATATCAGTTTTCGGATAGGCGGCGATCTCCTCCTTGGTCATGTAGCAATTCAGCGGCTCCAGGGCATCGAAGCCTTGAAGCTGAGTGACCCATCCCGAGGATATCTGGATGACGTCCGGGGCGTTATGTCCAAGGATCGCCACCGTCGCCTGGTTGAGCGTATCTTCAAACGGCGTTCCGATGTACTCGATCGCTACACCCGGATTTTGTGATTCAAAATCCTTTACCATCCGGTCCCAGCCTGGCTTCTGAAAATCAAAAAGGCCGACCCAGCCCATGACCCGCAGTGTTTCCGCCGTGGCTGGAGCGGCCGACGTCAGGACGGCCAGGCCCGTCAGCAAGGCGGCTTTCACCCAACCCGATCTCATGAATCTCCTCCTTCTTTGTCAGTGTTTCACGGCGCCTGCCGTGACCCCTTCGACAAAATTGCGTTGGAACGCGATGAAGAGCAGCAATATGGGCAGGGTCGCGATGGTAGCGACCGCCATCATCTCCGGCCACTGGTCACTGGAATTCCTGCAGAAACGCCAGACTGAATTCCTGCGGGCAATGGTCGCATGTCGGTGGACGTGGTAAATGTCAGCCCGAGGATGAACTCATTCCACGATGTTACGTACACGTAGAATCCCGGCGGCCGTGAAGCCGGGGCGCAACATCGGAAGCACAATGCTCCATATGATCCGGATCGGGCCTGCCCCTCTAAATAGGCCGCCTCCTCGACATCTGTCGGCAGGCCATCGATGAACCCCTTCAGCAACCAGATCACGATCGGCAGTGTCAGCACAGTATCCCCTATCACCACTGCGCCGTACAGAATTGAGCAGGCCGAGCCAGGTCAGGGTCGCGTACATGGAAATCATCAGGAGTGGCAGCGGAAATGCCAAAGACCCCAGCATGAACACCAGCAGCGCTTCCAGGGACCAATGTCGCCCGCGAGATATGGCATATGCCGTCGCAGCGCCGATCAGCGTCCCGGCGACCGCACTTAGTCCCGCAATGATCACGCTGTTGGCAAAAAAGCGCAGCATGACCGGCGATATCGCATAAGCGAACGGCTTCAAGGTCGGATGCTGTGGCCACCAAACCGGAGGCACCCGAAACGCCTGCTCTGACGTCTTAAACGCGGTCAGAACCATCCAGACAATCGGAAACAGCAGTATGACGATGCTTATGAGGATCGACGTATAGCTAATCAGCGGTCCGCTTCGAGGCATCCATCCTAGCCGTTGTGCGCGGCCCCGGGTTGCTGGCCCGCTGAGGACCGCTTCCGTCATGCCCAGCGGTTCCGGGTTGCAACCCGCAGATACAGCAGCGCAAACACCATCACGATCAGGAGCCACAACGTCCCGACCGCAGACGCCAACCCAAAATTCCATCGCTGGAATGCCAGCTTGTACACATACAGGCTGAGGGTCGTCGTGGCATTTCCTGGTCCCCCCTGCGTCAAAACCCAAGGCAGGGTGATTTCCTGGAAGAGCTTCACCGCCTGGAGCAAGCCGATGATCATCAGAAGATTGCGGATCAATGGGAGCACAACAAATCTCAGCCGCGCGAGATAAGTCGCCCCGTCGATTGACGCGGCCTCCAAGGCCTCAATGGGTATGCTTTGCAGCGCGGCGAGGGACACCACCATCATAAACGGGATCATTCTCCAGGCGAAACCCAGTGCGATAACAAGTTGCGCACTGAGATCACTGGCCAGCCAGTTTCGTGTATGCGCCAGCAAGCCAAAATCCATGAGGATAAAATTGATGATCCCGTAATCGGCATTGAAAATCCAACCCCACAGAAATCGCCACTGAAATCCACGGCACCACCCAAATCTGGAATATCACCGTCCGAAAAACCTGGGTCCC
Organism: uncultured Pseudomonadota bacterium; assembly: GCA_963810715.1. Classification (GTDB taxonomy): domain Bacteria; phylum Pseudomonadota; class Alphaproteobacteria; order Acetobacterales; family Acetobacteraceae; genus DATDIC01. The sequence continues at coordinate 1,922 of CAWEOZ010000022.1, forward strand.
ACGGAGCCGCTGGTTGAGCAGCAGCGCAAGCGTCAATCCGACGGCCAGCGACAGCACGACTGCGACCACCACCATGAAGAAGCTGTTCCAGATGATTCCGTAGAAGCCGAAATCGTGGAGAAGCTGGATAAAGTTGGAAAGTCCAACATAGCGCACGACCGGACGAAGCGGAGAGGCGTTCGTGAAACTCAGTCTGATCCCATTGAGCAGTGGGTAGATCACAAAAACACTCGTCACCAAAACCGCCGGCGAAATGAGCAGAACCACCAGGACCGGATGCCAACGGATCAGTGACATGCCTCCCGAGGTCTGTGGCATCTGATCAGGCTAGATGAAAGATCGGTTCGAGCAGCCGTTGGTATCCGGTCGCCGGGTCGGGTGCGTTATCCACCAACGCCGACATTGCCTCGCCATCGAGCGAACACAGGGCTGAACCCGATAACGGAGAGAAGACGATCCAGGTCGTTTGTTGCAAATGTGTCGATGATCGTGTCCTCATGCTGGAAAATGGCGCAGCCGCGATGGCCGGCTTCCGACAGCAGCGCACGCATCTCCCGCCAGATTTCGTCATGGCGCTGCTTAAATTCGTGCGCTCTGCCGAGCTTCAGCTTGAGATACCAAGCGTAACGCAAACTGTTCTCCGGAGCAACGGGCACACTTCTTTGACCAACCGCTCTGCTCCTGTCAAGGTCGACACATCGACCAACAGGCCGGCGTACATATGTTCACCGACGCTCATCATCATCTGTGGGATCTCGACAAAAATCCTCATTACCCCTGGCTGCTGGCTCCGGTTGTACCAAGCCATATGGGCGACTACGCCAATTTGCAGCGAAGTTATCGAGTGACCGACTACCTCGCGGACTGTCATCCGATACGTCCGGTGGCCTCTGTTCATGTGGAGGCAAATTGGCTTCCTGAGGATGCTGTCAGCGAGACCAGGTGGCTGCAAAGCGTCGCCGATGAGCATGGATATCCGCATGCAATCATCTGCTATGTCGATTTGGCTGCCCCCGATCCATTACCGATACTCGAGGCGCAGTCCCGCTTCTCTAATGTCCGCGGCGTTCGCCGGATGACCACTCAACCTGGTCAGCCACTGTCTTCCTTGCGTTCGGGAGTCAACCTCCTCTGCGATGATCGGTTCTCGCGCAACCTGAGCCTTTTGGGTCGCTTCGGCTTGTCGTTTGACATGCAGGCGACACCAGCGGTCATGCATGATGCCGCGCAACTCGCTGCCGCTCACCCGGACTTGCCGATGGCTCTGACGCATGCCGGCCTGCCAATAAACCGCTCGCCCGAGGGAATCGCGCTGTGGCGCCGTGGATTGACCGAGGTGGCTGCACAGCCGAATGTGTTTGTGAAACTATCTGGCTTTGCGATGCTCGATCCTGGATGGAAGCCGGATTCCGTTGCAGACATCATGCGCATCGTGATCGAGCTGTTCGGCCCCGATCGATGCATGATAGGCACCAACTTGCCCATTGACAAGCTCCGCGGGAAGCCCTCTCGTTTACTAGCTGCTTGCCTCGCCGGCCTCGGTTCCTTTAACAGTGATGATAAGGCTGCGATTCTCGGTCAGTACGGCCGCAAAGTTCTATCGGATCGAAGCACACCTCCGTCCGTCGACCAGTTGCTAGTCTAGTAACGATCAATCCTACTCTGGCCGGCGCCGGAGTCCCCCGCTCTTCACTTGACTACTTGCAATGTCTCGGGCCGCCGGCTCAGCATCACAGGCTCGCGCACGTCGAGATCAACACAGCGCCGGCGGATGATCGGCCCGATCAGGACTTCGGTCTGGCGTGGCAGCTCCTAAGGTCTAACGTTCGGTGACATCAAACCGCTTCTTCAAATCGTAGCCGCTGTTGCGCGGTTGACCCATCCGGAAGGCCCGCACTACCGTACCGTCAGTTTCAGGCAAACGGAGGGAGGCGTGGGGATCTCCATCCCAGAACCCGCCGCCGGCAAGATCGCGAGACAGCAGTTCCGCGTCCGAATAGCTCCGGAACGCTGGCTGAGTTTGGCGGTCGTCGCCGCGGCGTTCGCTGCGTGGGAGCTGATCGCCGCCTTACAGTGGGTGCCGCCCGACCTGCTGCCCGGACCGGGCACGGTGGCGGCGACATTCGTTGACATCCTTCGCAATGGATATCGCGAGACGACGCTTGCGCAGGACGTCCTCTCCACCCTCACTCGCTGCGGCGCCGGGTTCTTGCTCGCCTGCGCAACCGGGATTCCGCTCGGGCTGTTGATGGGATATCGGGCGAAGGTCGGATCTGCGATCGATCCGATCGTGCAATTCATGCGGCCGCTGCCGCCGCTCTCTTACCTGGTCCTGCTAATCCTGTGGCTCGGCACCGGCAACGCCTCGAAGATCGCACTGCTATTCCTGAGCGCGTTCCCCATCATCGCCAGCAGCGCAATGGCGGGCGTGCGATCGGTGCATCAGCAGAAGCTGCAGGTCGCCCGCTCCCTCGGCGCCAATGAATGGCAGGTGTTCCGCTTCGTCATCCTGCCCTCGGCGCTACCGCTCATCTTCACCGGGGCGCGGATCGCGCTTGCGGTCGCATTCTCCACCGTGGTCGCCGCCGAATTGATGGCAGCAACTGATGGGCTCGGCTGGATGGTGTTCTCGGCCAGCCATTTCCTGCGCAATGACGTGATCATGATGGCGATCATTCTGCTTGGCTTGCTCGGGATGTTGCTGAACCGGGTTGTGCTGACGCTCGACAGGATAGTGATCCACTGGCGCGGGGTGGAGTGACCGGAACGTTCCCTATTCGTGACTTACCATCCGCCTCCCCTCGGTCCCGGCCCGCAAGGGTACAGGGAGCAGAGTGGGCACGCGCCTGGGCCCGCGCGCATTGGCCCTTGTCGCTGACGCTCGGACTGATCGCGGCGGCCTGGACCATAACGACGCAGCTCGACCTGGTGCGCGACATCTTCCTGCCGGGCCCCGGTCTGGTTCTCTCGGCGCTGCTTGATCTTGTCCAGAACGGCTACAAGTCGCGCTCGCTCTGGGTACATGCCGGACTCAGCCTGGAACGCGTGCTTGCCGGCTTTGTCACCGGCGCCGTCGCGGGCACGCTGCTTGGCCTCGGCATGGGATACGATCGTAGGATCGAAGCGGCGTTCAGCCCGTTCATCGAGTTTCTGCGCCCTCTGCCGCAGCTTTCCTATCTGGTTCTGCTGATCGTCTGGTTCGGCATTGGCGAGCTTTCGCAGGTGCTGCTGCTATTCCTGACCGCGCTTCCCGTCTCTGCGGTCGCGGCGATGGATGGGGTGAAGAGCACATCCGCGCTGCGCGTGCAGGTGGCGCGTACGCTGGGTGCGTCCGAATGGCAGATTTTTCGACATGTGGTGCTGCCCTCCGCCCTCCCGGAGATCTTTACCGGGGCGCGCCTGGCTATCGGAGTGGTGTATGCTACGCTGATTGCGGCGGAAATCATTGCCGGCAGCACCGGCCTCGGCTGGATGATCCTGGATGCGGGACGATTTCTGCGTTCGGATTATGTGTTTGTTGGTATCATCCTGATCGGCCTGATGGGGCTGGCACTCGACCGGCTGCTGCTGGCGACAGAACGGCGGGTGGTCCATTGGGCGGGCAAGGCGTGATGACCAACAGGGAGATCGACGAATGGAAGATGCATTCATGATAGGCCGGTACCGTGTGATAGGCCGGCGCCGTGTCATCCAGGCGACGGGCGCCGGGCTGGCGGTGCCGTTCCTGGCCGTTGGCAAAGCGCGGGCGAAGACGCCGGCGCAAATCCGCGTGGCATTCTTCGTGGAGACCAAACCAACGATGATTGCCAAGGGCGAAGGCTGGTTCGACCAGATGGCCGGAGCCAAGATCCAATGGAGCGAGGCGGGCAGCGGCGCTGAGATCAACACCGGCATCGCCGCCGGCAGCTTCGACATCGGCCTGGCGATTGGATCTTCCGGCACCGCTGCCGGGCTGAGCCAGAGCCTTCCCTATGAGTTGATCGGAATGGTCGATAACATCGGCCCGGCCGAGGACATGGTGGTGCGCAAGTCCACCAACATCCATAGCCCGCCTGATTTCAAGGGCAAGAAGGTGGCCACACCGTTCGGGTCCACGTCGCATTTCCGGCTGCTGGGCTTCCTGGCCGTGAACAAGCTGACGCAAGCGGATGTCACCGTGCTCGACATGACCCCGAACGCGATGGTGGCCGCCTGGCACCGGGGCGACATCGACGCCGGCTATGTCTGGGCGCCGGCCAAGTCGAAGCTGCTGCAAGAGGGCGGGATGTCGTACCCCACCTACAAGGAGCTGGATGCCGCTGGCTACGTGATTGCCGACCTGATCGTGGCGACCAAGGCGTTCAGCCAGGAGTATCCCGACGCGGTGGTGGGGTTCCTAAAAGCCTATGGGCGTGCATTGACGATGTGGAAGAGCAAACCCGACGATGCCGCACAGATCGTCGCAACCCAGGCCGGCGTCACTCCCGCGGTCGCCAAGAGTGACATGCAGGAGTACCGATTTCATCACGCAGAAGGACCAGCTTTCGCAAGCTTGGCTCGGGATACCAGGACAACCTGGCAAGTTCGCCGAGGTGCTGAAGCGTACCGCCGATTTCTTGGCGCAGCAAAAGAGCATCCGCTCCGCACCCGGGCTGGATGTGTTCCAAAAGGGCACCAACACCGAGTTCCTGCAGCGTGCTGTCGCGGACTGATGTTTTCAGGCGCGAGGCTCCGGGCGCAGCAGACGCATCGGCCGAACCGCCCTTCGTCGCTTTCGCCGACCTCAGCGTCGAGTATGGCGCGGGCGCCACCGCGGTGCGGGCGCTCGAGCGAGTGGATTTAAGCTTCGGTCGGGGTGACTTCGTCTGCGTTGTCGGCCCGTCCGGCTGCGGCAAGACGACAATGCTGCAGACTCTGGCCGGATTCGTCCGACCCAGCGCCGGCAGTGTGAGCCTGCGGGGGCGGCCAATCACTGGGCCGGGGCCAGACCGCGGCATGGTGTTTCAGCAGCCAGCCTTGTTTCCCTGGATGACCGTTGCCGAGAATGCTGCCTTCGGCCCACGTATGCGCGGCGTGAACGCTTCTACGCGCGCGGCGATGGTAGAGAAATACCTGCGCACGGTCGGGCTGTGGGAGTTCCATCATCGCTATCCCTACGAGCTTTCGGGCGGCATGCAGCAGCGGCTGGCGATCGTGCGCGCATTAGCCAACGATCCCCAGCTGCTGCTGATGGACGAACCGTTTGGCGCGCTGGATGCACTGACGCGCGAGCGGATGCAGGAGGAACTGCATGCGGTGTGGCGACGCACCGGGATGACCGTCGTGTTCATCACCCACAGTGTGGAGGAAGCCGTTTATCTTGGGACCGACGTGGTGGTGATGTCGCCGCGGCCAGGCCGGATCGTTGAGCACATCAAGGTAGATTTCTGCCGGCAGCCTGAAGGGCGCAACATCCGCGCGATCAAATCGAGTCTGGACTTTGTGGCGACACGGGAACGCGTGCTGGCGCTGATCTGGCGAATGGAAGTGTGAGTTAAAGATGTGTAGGCCGGCACATCCGACTGACTGGAGGCGGGATTTGCGGATCCACACCTGAGCGAATTGTTCGCTTGTCCCGGCCGCGTAACAGAGCGAACCGTTCGACCGGACCGCTCCGCTGTTGCGCCCCGCTTGGCCGATGTCGCGGGCTTCGGACGGTAGCAGGCGTCCGATGGTCGGGTGCCGCTATCAGGAGTTCGGACCATGATCGAGCGGACCTCCACACGCAACGATCGATTTGTATCTCCACCCACTCTGCCCGTGACTGCTGCCCGGCAGGTCGTGCGTTCGCTGCTCAATGCAGGGATGATCGAGGAGGTTCCGGCACCGGCGGCTAATCCGGAGTTCCTCTGGTGTGGACCCGAACGCCGATTTCCGTCACTCCCCACCCCGCGGAACGCCTCGCCCACGACCTTCAGGGACGCGGTGGTGGGCGTCAAAGATCACTCGGGAGGACGAACGCTTGTCCCAGGCAAGAAGGAAGCGCGACCCGTATCGGTTCGCCTGTCATTTCGCGCGAACTGACATCCTGGTCGCGCTGCTCCCAGAGCTTGCTAGCTGCTGTCCGAGCCTTTGTGGCCACCCACGGCTGGTCGCTGGTGGCAGAGCATTCCGATATTGCCAGCGGCAAAGATGACCGCCGCCCGGGCTTTCAGGCGTCACTCAAACGTTGCCGGCAGCTCGGCGCCGTCCTGGTCGCCGCCCGCCTCGACCGCATCACCCGCCGGGCGCACACCCTGTCGCAGCTATTGGAGGACGGCTATTCCATTCGTGCGGCCGACATGCCAGGCGCGGATGATCTGATGATGCGGATCTACGCAGCGATGGCGCAGAAGGAAAGGGAGCTGATCAGCGAGCGCACCAAGGCCGCGCTGGCGGCTGCACGGGCGCGTGGGAAGGCGCTGGGTGGGGACCGCGGCTATCCCCCCGCCCCACGCCCGGACCTGACGCCCGTGCTGCGGCCCGGAGCAGCAGCAAAGGGCCGAACGGACGGGTTACCGGTTGGCTCTGGAAGTGCAGGTGCTGCGGCGGGCAGGGGTCACCTCGATGCCCGGGCTGGCCCAGGCACTGACCGAACGCGGCGTGCCGACGCCTCAGGGCAGCAGCACCTGGACCCACACAACGGTCGCGCGGCTGCTGCATCGCATTGGAGTTTCTGCGGCTGCTACGGTCGCCTACGTTTGAGCCTCCCCACTTCGGTCTGACGATCACCGTGACGCACCTGCCGCCCGGCACCCGCAAGTGGAACAAGATCAAGCACCGGCCATTCGCTCTCATCTCCATAAACTGGCGTGGCAAGCCGCTGGTCAGCCTGGTGTGGCGGGCGACGAGGAAAGACGATAGTTGACGGTCAGCCTAGCCCCTCGCCTTCCGCAGCCTCCGTATTACGCCGGCTCGCACGTCCGGCGAACCACTCATCGTTCCGCAGTAGGTAGTGCACCCACCGGACGCCTTCGCTACGGCGTGCCGCGTTTCTAAGCCTGCTTGCGTGCCGGCTTGATAACTGGTTTAGCAGCGGCCTCATCGGACCGCTCCTTGCCGCCTTTGATCGGCAATTTGAGCGCAGCCTGCTGGCGTTCGTCACCAGATGCCTTCTTGCGCTTCACGCCGGGCGATGAGGTCCCGGCAGGCCTCGCCGCCGACTGCCCGAGACTTTGCTTCAATGCCGCCATGAGATCGATGACGTTGGTATCCTTTGCGACGGGCGCCTCGGCTTCCGGGTCGATGCCTTCACCCTTCAGCTTGGCATCGATCATTTCGCGCAGCCGTATTTCATACTGATCATCGAGGTCGGCTGCGTCGTATTGGGCTGGAAAACAGCGTGCAAAACTTTCCAGATTCCGGGGGTAAACAGCGTCCAATAGTTTCCACCCTGGTTCATGCGATCATCCGGCTTTTGGGCCGGAGCATCTGGGGTGTTGCACATGGACTTGATTGCCGAGATCCGGCGCCGCCATTTGGTTAGCAAGGAGAGCATCAGTTCGATCGCGCGTGATTTGAAGCTGTCGCGTCCGACGGTTCGCAAGCACTGCCGGACATGCCACGAGCCGCGCTACCAGCGACGCCAGCAGCCAACGCCGATGCTGGGCGCCTTTCAGGAGACGCTGGAGGCTTGGCTGCGCACCGAACGCCTTCTCCCGAAAGCCCAGCGCCGCACCGCCCGGCGGCTGTTCGAAGGGTTGCAGGCGAGGATATCGCGGCGCCTATGACAGCGTGCAACGCTTCGTGCGCCGCTGGAAGGCGGCCAAACCCGGCGCTGCCATCGCCCAAGCTTTTGTTCCGCTTGCCTTTGCACCCGGCGAAGTGTGCCAGTTCGACTGGAGCCACGAGCAGGTCGAACTCGGCGGGGTCATGCAAACCATCAAGGTCGCTCATTTCCGGCTGACCTTCAGCCGGCAGATGTTCGTGGTGGCCTATCCGCGCGAGACCCAGGAGATGGTGTTTGACGCTCATAACCGCGCCTTCGCCTTCTTCGGCGGCATGCCGCAGCGCATGGTCTACGACAATCTCAAGGCCGTCGTGGAAGCGATCTTCACCGGCAAGGAACGGCAGTTCAACCGCCGCTTCATGGTGCTGGCCAATCATTATCTGTTCGAGCCGGTCGCCTGTACGCCGGCATCGGGCTGGGAGAAGGGGCAGGTGGAGAACCAGGTTGGCAACATCCGCGAATGGCTGTTCACGCCGCTCGCACGGTTTGCCAACTTCCAGGCACTCAACGAATGGCTTGCCACGCGCTGCCACGAATTGGCCGCACGCAAACATCCGGTGACGCCGGCACGCACAATTGCCGCCTGCTTCGCCGAGGAGCAGCCTGCGCTGAGGCCGATTACCGCGATTTTTGACGGCTATGTCGAGCATATGTTGCGCGTGTCCAGCACATGCCTGGTGGCGCTCGATCGCAATCGCTACAGCGTGCCGGCCGCGTTTGCCGGACGCGCCGTCTCGGTGCGCAGCACGGCCGACGGCGTGCGCATCGTGGCCGATGGTGCGGTGATCGCCGAACATGCCCGCCGCTTCGGGCGTGATCAGCTGATCTGCGATCCCTGGCATTATCTGCCGATCCTGGAGCGCAAACCCGGCGCGTTGCGCAATGGCGTGCCGTTCCGGGACTGGGATTTGCCGGTCGCCATTCAGCGCGTGCGCGACCGCATTCTCAAACAACCCAAGGGAGATCGCGCCTTTGTCGAACTGCTGATGATGGCACGCGAGTTCGGCCTGGAGCCGCTGCAGGTGGCGTGCGAGCTGGTGCTGGACAGCAATGTCGCGACCGCCGCCGTGGTGATGAACGAGATGCGGCGCCTCGTCGCACCCAGCACGCCGATCCTGCTCAATCTGCCCGACATGCTGAAACTGCAAACCGAACCGCGCGCCGATTGCAGCCGCTACGACCGTCTGCGCGGAGGCAGCCATGCCATCCACTAACCTTGGTGCAAAGCCCGCGGGTCCCGCCTTGTCTGCCGGTGAGCGGCTGACCCAACTCAACGCCCTGCATCTTTACGGCATGGCCACGGCGTGGAGCGAATTGCTCGCCGAGGGGCCGCGCCGGCCAATCCAGCCAGAAGCCTGGCTGGATCGGCTGATCGAGGCCGAGCTCGCCGATCGCCAGGTGCGCAGCCTGCGCTACCAGCTCAAGGCTGCGCGCTTCCCCACACATCGCGACCTGACCAGCATCGACTGGACCGAAACGCCGCTGCCACAGGGCCAAATCCAGCAACTGGCAACCGCAGCCTTCATGGCTACCGCGCATAACCTGATCCTGGTTGGGGGTACTGGCACTGGCAAAACCCATATCGCCACTGCGTTGGGCGTGGCCGCTATCCATCAGGGCAAACGCGTGCGCTTCTACAATGCCGTCGATCTGGTCAACCAATTGGAACGGGAGAAACAGCAGGCACGGGCGGGAAATCTCGCGCGCCAGCTGGTACAGACCGACGCCGTGATCATCGATGAACTCGGCTATCTTCCCTTCCCGGCCTCCGGCGGCGCCCTACTGTTCCACCTGATCAGCCAGCTCTACGAAAAAACCTCGCTGATCTTCACCACCAACCTCTCCTTCGCGGAATGGGTCGGAGTCTTCGGCGATCCAAAAATGACAACCGCCCTCCTCGATCGCGTCACCCATCACTGCGACATCCTGGAAACCGGAAACAATTCCTTCCGCTTCAAACAGCGCAAAAAGCAGTCAAAATCAGCCTGATAAAGTGGAAACTTTTGGACGCTGTCCCCTGGAAACTATTCAACGCTGATTGACAGCCGGCGAAGCCGAAAGCTCCATACATCAGCACGTAACCGAGCGGAGCGAGGAGAATAAGCCCGGCAAGGCCGAAGGCCATCGTCGGCCAAGTCACACCTAGCCCTTCTGAAGCCCGCGGGCGGCAAAATAAACTCCGAGCGCCGGTGCGCCGAAGCTGATTGCGTGGAGAAAGGCGTCCGCGTTCTGCGTCAGCTCCGGCACCAGGCCGAGCCCAGCCACGAGCAGCGGGCCACCCCAGCAGATGACCACCCAGGCGAGCAGGCCGGCCGCGACCGCCAGAGCGAGGGCGTGGCGGAACACCGGGACGGCCTGGTGACGCCGGCCAGAGCCGTCCAGCTCGGCGACAGTCGGAGGCACCGCCATCATGAGGCCGGCAAGCGCGATTAGGGCGAAGGACCAAATGCTGGTGCCCACTGCGACTGCGCCGAGAACACGGGCCCCAAGATGGCCGGCCAGCACCACATCCACGACGTTGCCCGCGATCAGACAGAGTTGGCCGCCGATCAGAGGGCCTGCAAGCACGATCGTCGCGCGCAACTCACGGGAGGTGACGGCGAGGCGAGACGAAAAGAGCATTGCTGCAGCATAACCAGGGCGTTCGACGCCCGGCAGGCGAGCCGCCGCATGGGTGACATCCACCCGGCTCGTCATCTGGCGGAGTGCGACAACACCTAAGAAACTCCGTGGTGCAGGCGGAGTCTGCTCCTGCCGTTCTCGCGGGTGGGGTCGCAAAAAGGGAGTGTCCAGCCGGGGCCGGAGCAATTATCAAATCTTCGATAACCCCCGCACTGTTAGGCCGGCCTCCTGTTATCTCTTGTTGCAGGCTTCTGTTCAGCGTTGATCAGTTCTTCATGCAGTGAGGGCCGGTGAGTTGGTGTCGGCGCTCGCCGAGAACCTGCGGCGCCGGCGCAAGGGCAGGGGTGGCCCCAGCTGGTACATCGAGGAGACATATATCTGGGTGCGTGGTCGATGGCGGTATCTCTATCGGGCGATCGATCGAGACGGTGCTTTGGTGGACGCTGAGCGAGCATCGTGACCTTGCTGCCGCGAAGGCATTCTTCCGATCGGCGAAGACCGTCACCAATGTCACGCCGGATCGGGTCACCACCGACGGCCATGATGCCTATTCCAGAGCCATCCGTACCGAGTTTGGTAAACATGTGCGGCACCGGATGAGTCGCTACCTCAATAACAGACTTGAGCAGGATCATCGCGGCATCAAGGGTTGATGTCGACCGATGCTTGGACTGAAGAGCATGGGATCGGCGACACGCTACTGCCGCGGCTATGACGAACTTCGAAACTTTCTCCGGCGCCGATCCCGAATGCGGCAACATGTTCCCGCTGCGGGGCGGCACTGGCGGCATATGCAGAAAACCGCGATCGTTCTCGCTGTCCTGGCGGCAGCTTGAGCGCCGGCGTCGATGGCCGAAATTCGTCGAAACCGGTGGCGCCAAATCTGACAGAACCCCAAGCCGAGTCGTCAATTGAGCCAAATCGCGCTGGCGGTGAGATAAACGGCGGCGAGGAAGTTGCGTGCGGTCTTGTCATAGCGGGTGGCGATCGCACGAAACTGCTTGAGTTTGGCGAAGAAGTTCTCGATCAGATGGCGTGCTTTGTAGAGGTGCCGATCGAAGTCGCGGGGCTTCCGGCGATTGGCTTTGGGCGGGATGACGGCGGTTTTGCCTGCTGCCGCGAGCGGCTCGATGACCCGCTCGTCGGCGTCGAACGCCTTGTCGGCGATCAGCATCTCGGCCTGCATGTCCGGCAGGAGATGGTCGGCACCGACCAGATCGTGGCCTCGCCACCGGTCAGATGGAAGCCGATCGGATTGCCGAGAGCATCGACCAGGGTATGGATCTTGGTGCTCAATCCGCCGCGCGATCGGCCGATCGCCTGGTCCTCGCCGGTCTTTTTTTAGCGCCGGCACTGTGCTGATGGGCCCGCACGATGGTGCTGTCGATCATCGCGTATTCATTGTCGGCATCGGCCGCGAGATGCTGAAACACCCGCTTCCAGACACCGGATTTCGCCCAACGGCTGAAGCGCCGGTGGATGTTTTTCCAGTCACCGAAGCGTTCCGGGAGATCGCGCCAGGGAATGCCGGCCCGGTAGCGGTACAGCACCGCTTCAACGAACAGGCGGTTGTCCGCCGCGGTCACGCCGACTGAACCCTCTCGACCCGGCAGCAGGTCCTTGATCCGGTCCCACTGGTCATCACGAAGTCCGTAGCGGCGCATCGGTCAGCTCTCCAAAGCTGACCGCCTACGAATCGAATAACGCGCCGCGCCGGAATCGGGTATTGCGTTGTCGAGGCGATTACCGTCGGGTGTTGCATTTCAGACTCACCAACCCGGCGCGAACCGGGAGACACAGGCAGGAATTGACGACAGGCCCTAGCAAAGCGGCGCATCCCGGACCCCGCCCATGACCAAACCGCCGTCGATCGTGATGACCGTCCCGGTGATATAGGCGGCGTCAGAGGACGCCAAAAAGGCAGCGACTGCCGCGACGTCCGCGGTATCGCCGAACCGTCCGATCGGTATCCGCTGCAACCGCCGCGCACGCTCCTCCTCCGACAGCGCGCCGAGAGCAAAGTCCGTCGCGATAGTCCCCGGAGCAATCGCGTTAACGCCAATGCCGAAGGGCGCCAAATCGAACGCCATCGTCCGCGTCATCGCCACGATGCCTGCCTTGCTGACCGAATAGACCGTCTGGTTGCCGTGCGCGATCTGTCCCGCCACGGAGGCCATGTTCACGATCCGCCCGGCGCGCAGCGTGACCATCGCACGCGCGGCCTCCTGGGCCACAATGAAAGCGCCGGTCAGGTTCACTCCGAGCACCTCGGCCCAGGCCTTGTGCGTCACCTCCAGGAAGTGCGCCCGTCGGACGATGCCTGCGTTGTTGACCAGCACCGACAGGCGACCGAACTGCGCCACCACGGTGGCAACGGCGTCGTGCACCTGCTCGCGGCTAGTGACATCGCAGGCAAGCCCGACGGCCTGCCTTCCGTCCGCGACGAGCGCCGCGGCAGCCGCCTGTGCGCCTGCCGCGTTTACATCCAGAATGGCCACCGTCGCGCCCTCGGCTGCCAGCCGCGTCACCACCGCGCGTCCGATGCCCTGCGCCCCGCCGGTGACGATCGCCACATCGTTCGCCAGCCGCCGGCTCAAATCGACGCCGGTCTGTCTCGCCTGGTCCATTTCGCATCCCCTTCAATCGGTCGGCCCCATGCGAATCGGCACCGCCGCAGCCCCCCTGCTGATCCGCGCCAACGCACTGATATATCACTGGAAGTTTCGTTCAAGGTGAACTCCCGATTGGCCTCGATCGGGACTCCACCCCATCACCGACTTCCGCAGTTGTTTCAAGGCGCTGCCGAGGCGCTCGGCGACCAGGTCGCCCACAGGGTCAAGACCGGAACACCCGCCTCTGCCGAGACTTTCGGGCTCGCTCCGGCGGGCTACTTACTTGTAGCTCCTACACCACGGCCCGGGACAAGACTTCTTGAGTCACCCCCACCCTGAGGTCGAAAAACATCGACAGATTGAGGCCTCCGCGGGCTCTGGCCGAAACTCACTCCAGGGCCGCGTGAGATTCCTGCTTCGTCGCTTATGCGTACCAAAGGTGATTCGTTACGTGCGGCCTCTATAACGAGGGTAGATTCGTCGGTTCCATCGGCAGGCAAGTCGACGCGCGGTTGCCTTCGTCCGAGTGCGCGATCTCACTGGCAATGCCAGGAAAATGGCAGGCGACGAGTCGGCCTGCATCAGCAGCCTGAAGCTCCGGCATGGTCGTCGCGCAGACCTCGCGCACATGGGGACACCGGGTTCTGAATCTGCAGCCACTGGGCGGAGCACTCGGCGAGGGAGGCTCACCCGCAAGTATGATACGGGGTTTTGCGGAATTGGCAACGCCGGGAACGGACGACAGCAAGGCGGCAGTATAGGGGTGCAGCGGACGTTCGCAGACCGCATTGCTCGGCCCATATTCAACGATCTGACCTAGAAACATGATGGCAATATTTGTGCTGATATGGCGCACGATCCGCAGGTCGTGGCTGATGAAGATCAGCGTCAGACCAATCGCTTCGCGCAGTTCCTGGAACAGATTGACGATCTGCGCCTGGATGGAAACATCAAGCGCGGAGATCGGCTCGTCGGCGACGATCAGGTGCGGATTGAGGGCAATCGCGCGGGCGATACCGACCCTCTGCCGCTGACCGCCGGACAGCTCGATCGGAAGGCGATCAGCGACGTGCCGGCCCAGGCCGACCAGCTCCAGCACCTCGGCCACACGCCGGGCCCGGGTTGCGGCGTCGATGCCATGCGCGAGCAACGGCTCGGCTACGAGATCGCGCACGCGAGCGCGCGGGTTCAGCGACTCGTAAGGGTCCTGAAACACCGGCTGTAGCCGCTTGCGAACCTGGCGCAGCGCCTCGCCGCGAAAGCGGGCGATATCCTGCCCGCCGAACACGATCCGACCGCGGTCAACATCGATCAGGCGCAGAATGCAGCGCGCAAGCGTCGATTTGCCGCAGCCGGATTCGCCCGCGAGACCCAACACCTCCCCGCGACGGACCGATAGCGATACATCGTCAACGGCGTGCACGCGGGTTGGCGGGGCCAGGGGCCACATGCTCGGCACCAGGTGGTGGCGCGTCACCCGATCGAGGATCAACAGCGGCTCCGTCGATGCCGCCAATGCGTCATCTCGCCGCGAGGTCCTGGCGGGCAGGTTTTGGGGGGTGATGGCAATCTGTGCTGTATCATGCCCGGCGGCCCAGCACGCCACCGCCGCGTCGCCGTTGCGTTCGAGCGCCGGGTCGCTCTCGCGGCAGATCGCCATCACCCGCGGGCAGCGCGGGTGGAATGGACAGCCGTGCGGCAAGGCGCCGACCACCGGCGGTTCGCCAGGGATCGCCAGCAGCCTGGTGCCGCCTGGTCCAGTTGCCGATGGAACCGATTGCAATAATGCCTGCGCGTAAGGATGGAGCGGGTGCCCAAGCAGCGCCCGGGTCGGCCCGATCTCGACGATCCTGCCGGCATACATGACGGCGATCGTGCCGCAGATTTCGGCGACCACGGCGAGATCGTGACTAACCAGGATCAGCGCGACGCCCTGGTCACGGTTCAAGCGACGCCAGATCTCCACGATCTGCGCCTGCACGGTGGCATCCAGCGCCGTGGTGGGCTCATCGGCGATGACCAGCGACGGCGCGGCGATCATTGCCGTTGCGATCATCGCCCGCTGGCGCATGCCGCCGGAGAATTCGTGCGGATAGCGGCGCATCGCCTGCGGAGGGTCGGGAATTCCAAGGCTGCGCAGCATGCGTTCGGTGGCGGCCGACGCCTCCCGCGGCGGCGCAATGCGGTGCAGCCGCAAAGGCTCTCCCACCTGCTTCCCGACCCGCATCACCGGATTGAGTGCCGCCAGCGAACCCTGGGGCACCATTCCGAGGTCCTTGCCGCGGATCTGCGCCAGCCGGCGCGGCGAGGCGCTCAGCAGGTCCTCGTCCCTGAACCGCACGGAACCGCCCGTCGCACGCGCCGCCGACGGCAGCAGGCGAGCGATCGCCGAGACGGTTAGAGTCTTCCCCGAACCGGATTCCCCCACCAGTCCGATCGCCTCGCCCTGGCCGAAGCGGAAGGACACGCCGCGTACCACCTCGCGCCATGTCCCGTCGATTTCGACGGAGACGCGCAATCCATTGACCGCGAGGAGCGGGAGGGGCTTGGTCATCACCTTTGCTGTCTACGTCCGCCGACCCATGGGTCAAGCGCATCGCGGACGGAATCACCGAGCAGGTTAAAGGCGAATACGAGACACAGGATCGCCAACCCGGGAAACGCCGCCACCCACCACTGGTCCATCACGTCTGCGCCGTCTGACACCATCGCGCCCCATTCGGGTATCGGAGGGCGCGCGCCCAAGCCAAGAAAGCTCAGAGTGGCAAAATTCAGGATCGCCCGTCCAATATCGACCGCCGCCATCACCAGCAACGCCGGCAGGGCGTTGGGCAGTATCACGCGGAACAGGATGGCGAACGTGCGCCGGCCAGCCGCGCGCGCGGCCTCGACGAACTCCTTGTCTCGCAATTCCAGCACGATGCTGCGGCACACCCGCACGTATTGCGGCCACCAGACGGCGGTAAGCGCGATGATGCCATGCACCAGGCTGGCCCCCAGAGCCGCGGCGACTGCCATCGCCAGCACCAGCACCGGGAAGGCCAGCACCATGTCGGTGATGCGCATCACCACCTCATCGACCAGACGCCCGCCATATCCGGCGATCGCCCCAATCAGCGTGCCGACGCTCGCGCCGATCACCACGACCACCAACGCTGCCGGCACCGAAGCCCGCCCGCCATATATTACGCGGGCGAACACATCGCGTCCGAGCTGATCGGTGCCGAACGGATGCGTCAGGCTCGGCGGCTGGAGGCGATCGAGCACGTGCTGCGCGATCGGGCTATACGGCGCCAGCGTGCCCGCAAACAGGATCGCCAGCACGAAGACCAGGATGATCGACAGGCTGACGATCAGTTGCGGGTCCCGCGGGACAAGGCGGATCACCCAGCCTCGGACGCGTCGACCGGCGCGCGTGCCCGGCGTGAGCGTCGTTGTACCGGAGTTCATCGCCGCCCCGATGCCATAGCCAGGCGGATGCGCGGATCGAGCGCCGCATAGACGAGGTCCACGCCGAGATTGACCAATGTGTAGATGATCCCAAACACGAGCGTGACGCCGATGATGGCGGGGAAGTCCGCATAGATCGCGGCCGAATAGGCGTAGTGGCCGATCCCCGGCCAGCCGAACACGGTTTCGATCAGTATGACTCCGGTCAGAAGGTCACCATAGGCAAGCCCGACCACGGTGACGATCGGAATCAGAGCATTCGGCATCGCATGGCGCACGATGGTGTAAGCTTCAGTCGCCCCTTTGCCGCGCGCCGTCTGCAAAAAACTCCGCGGCAGCACCGACAGCATGCTGGTCCGCGTCATCCGTGTCAGCGTGCCCAAGCTCCAGCTTGCCAGGATCAGCGCTGGCAGAAGCAGATGCGACAGCGCATCATAAAGCGTCGCCCACCGCCCGGCGAGCAGGCTGTCAATCGTATACATGCCGGTGACATGGGGCGGCGCCGTGTCCCACACGCTCAACCGTCCCGGCGCCGGCGCAATACCGAGCCGCAGGTAGAAAACATCGAGCGCAATCAGCGCCAGCCAGAAGATCGGCATCGCGACGCCGACCAACGTTGCCAGCCGCACCACGAGATCGAACGCGGACCCACGCCACACCGCCGCCGCGACCCCAAGCGGCACCGAGATCACCACGCTCAGGATCACCGTGACGAGTGGCGAGCTCGATCGTTGCGGGCAAATAGGATCGCAGGTCATCGATGACCTGGCGATGCGTATAGATGGATTCGCCCAGATCACCATGTGCCAGATGGCCGAGGTAGATCAGATACTGATCGACAATCGGCCTGTCGAGCCCCCAATGCCGACGATAGGCAGCAACAATCTCTGGATGCTCCGCCGCCTGCTGGCCGAGCGTCGCCACCACCGGGTCAATCGGAATGGCCCGGCTCACGGTGAAGGAGATCAGGGTCATACCGACCAGGATCGGAACCAGCAGAATCAGCCGGCGCCCGACATACACGATCATCGGCGCGTCCCCGTTGCTGTGTCCGTCGGACGGGTCATCGGCGCTGAACTTATGGCAACGCGGCGAAAGTGCCGCCGCGATCGTGATTTCTGCGCAAGCAGGAATCCATGCCAGAGCACGGAGGCAGCAGTCTCACGGGTGCCTGTTTGCGCAGGCATTAGATGAGCGGGGGCGTGAGCACGGCATTACACCAGCTCGATGCTGCCGACATCAAGATAGCAGACAGGATTGGTCGCCATCGACTTGATGACGTCCTTGCGATACCCGACCTGGATGTTCGCTTCAAACAACCACGCGAACGGGCCCACCTGGTTCATCAACCGCTGTGCCTCGTAGCAGATCTGCTGCTGCTTGGAAGGATCGAGCGTCACCATCGCCTGCTTGGCAAGATCGGCAATCTTCTTGGCATCCGCCGAGAAGTCCGGCGTCCAACCCTGACGCGGCCCAGCCACGTGGCCGCCGGGCGCGAACACGGGCAGGAAATCGGTCCATCCGATATAGTCGGCGCCCCAGAAATGGATTGCGGCATCGAGCTTTCCGGCCCGGAAATCCGTCAGCTCCTGGGTCGATGGAACCGGCCGCAGGTTTGCGATAATGCCAACACCCGCCAAATCCTCTTGCACCTTGGCCGCGACCAGGCTGGCCGCGATGTTCTGGTACAGTTGCTCGGACGCATAGGTCAGGTCGAAGGCAAATCCGTTCGCATAACCTGCCGCGGCGAGCGCAGCCTTGGCACGCGCCGGATCGGTCTTGATCCGCTCGGTCGACCGGAAGCGCATTCGGCAGCCCGGGCGGGATGCAGGACGCGATGGGCTGGCCGCCTCCAAGATAGATCTTCGCCAACCCATCATAATCGATCGCGTATTTGATTGCCTCCCAGGTCTTCGGGTGCTTCAGCGCCGGATTGCGATTGACGTGCACACCCAGCCACGGAAAGCCCAATGACGGGAATATTCAGGACTTCGATATTCGCGTTCTTCTGCACCGCGGCCGCCAGATCGGGCGTCAGGTTCGCCGCGATATGCGCGTCCCCACGCACCAGCAGATCGCGCTGCACGTCGGGGTTCTGGACGAACTTGAACGTGATCCGATCGAACGGTGGCTTTCGCCCCCAGTAATAGGGATTGCGCGACACTGTGAGCTGCGAGCCATGCTCCCAGGCGTCCAGCACGAACGGTCCGCTGCCCGCGCTGTGCTGATCGAGCCAGGCGCGCGCCGTATCGGTGGTCGCGGCGTCGGTGGCATCGGTGCCGCCATGTGCCTTCAGCATCGCCGCACTGCCAATCGAAAGGAACGGCGAGGTCAGCAGGAACAGCCAGTCAAGATTGAGCGAAGTCAGCTTGATCGTGACCTCATTCGGTCCGCTTTTCTCGACGGATTGCACGCCGTCCTGGAACCACGACGCCGGCCCCTTCAGGTATTTCTGGCGTCTCAGTGAGAACACCACGTCTTCGGGTGTGGCCGGTGTGCCATCGGAGAACTTGATGTTCGGATTGAGCTGGAACACGTACGTGAGGCCATCAGAGCTGGACATCCCACTTGGTGGCGAAGTCCGACGTGACCTTGCTGAAGTCGGAGCCCGGGAATGTCAGAAGCTGGTCATAAATGCCGCGCAAGAAGATCGGCACGGTCAGTTCGTTCGCACCTTGCGGATCAATGGTGCGCGTATCGCCTTCCTGGATCGCGACCACCAGCGTGGAGAGCTGCTTGCCCTGTGCCCTGGCCGGCGCAGAGAGCGCGGCCGACATCAGAGCCGGCAGGGCGGCGCCGACCGCCGCCTGCTGCAACAATCCGCGACGGGAGACGGGTGAACGGGTGATCGGATGTTTCGTTACAGTCGTTCACGGTTACTCTCCCTGATGTTGTTCAGACTCTGCCTGCGGTCGACGCCTGCCGGGGTGAGCGTCACGGTCTGTGGGGCGACTTTGCACTGGCTCCGGTGCGCTCCCGCTCTCGAAAAGATCAGCCTCGTGATGCAGCCACACCACCGAGCGGCGCACATGCGCCCGCATGGCCGCCTCGGCCGCCTCGGGATCGTGCCGCAGGAACGCCTCCAGGATCGCCGCATGCTCCGTCAGGCCGTCCTGGATCGACTTGATCAGCCCGGCACCGAAGGCGAGCGCGAGAATGTTGACGGAGTTGGTCGTCTCGCTGAGCGGCGGGCTGCCAGCGATCTCGAGGATGTCCGAGTGAAACAGATAGTCCCGGGACATGTAAGCTCGGCGGTTGGCGGGCGTGTCCGAGGTGTCAATGCCGGCGAACAGCGCGCGCAGCCGCTCCGTCTGCGGCGGCGTGATGAGCGTCGCAGCCCGGCGGGCGGCGAGCCCTTCCAGCACCTCGCGCACCTCGAAGACCATGGCCAGCTCGCGCTTCGACAGCCGCCGAACAAACACTCCACGCCGCGAGCGCCAAACGATCAGGCTCTCCTGCGAGAGACGTTTGAGGGCGCTCAGCATGGGCGTGCGGCTGACACCCATGTCGCGGGCGAGCTGCTCGGGAACGATCCGCTCTCCAGATAGCAGCGTGCCGTCGACGATCATCGCCTTGATGCGCGCGTAGATGTGGTCGTCGAGATTGGCCCGCTCCGCCGGCAACCCGCCGCCATCGGCGCCGCGTGGCAATGGTCGGACGACGCTGGTCAGCCCATCGGCGGCGTTCTCCCGGTCGGTGTGCGTTGGCAAATTCATCGTGTCTGCCTCTAGCCTGTGGCGATCCTAGGCTGAGTTCAAAAGTGAATACAACATGCGGGCCATGACCAAACCGCCAGGGACCTGCGACTTAGGGATGACACTACGCACCGGCAAAAGCGGTCGCTATCGCTACTACACCTGTGCCGGCTGCGCCCAGAAGGGCAAGACGCACTGTCCGGGTCGTAGCATCTCGATGCCGGCCCTTGATGGCATCGTCCTGGAGCATCTGACCGACCGGCTGTTCACCCCTGAGCGCCTGCGGATCATCCTGCAGGCGTATGTCGACCGATCCGCCGAGGCCGATGTCACCCGTCGCGAGCAATTGGCCCAGGCTCGGCGAGCACGCACCGAGGCGGATGCGAGGGTCAATCGTTTACTGGCGCTGGTCGAGCAAGGCCTGATGGATGTCAACGATTCGAGTCTGAGGGAACGCCTGGATACAGCCAAGCTCGCGCGCCAGGCTGCAACAGAGCGTGTCCAGCTGTTGGAGGGGACGAGCCACACGCAGGAAGCAACCATTACCGACGAAAGCATCGCTCGGCTTGCCGGTTCGCTGCGCCAGGCCCTGCGGAGCGACGACCCAGGGTTTCGGAAGGCCTACCTCCGCCTGTTCGTCGAGCATGTGATCGTCGGTGATGCCGAAATCAGCCTTCGCGGTCCAAGAGCCGCCTTGGCCAAGGCCACCACGGTCGGCTCAGTGCCGTCCGCGGCTGGGCCGGTGCCCAGTTTTGTTCGGGAGTGGCGTCCCGTACGGGATTCGAACCCGTGTTACCAACGTGAAAGGCTGGTGTCCTAGGCCTCTAGACGAACGGGACGGCGCCGGCGCTGGGGTAGCGGAGCGCCCCGCACAGGGTCAAGCCGGGCGCCACGCGGCGTCGGCGTCACCGCAAATCCGACGCCCATGCGCCGTTCCATTCCTCGGCCCGCAAATGCCCGGCCAGATGCAGCGGCGCGCCGCCCGCCCAGCAGCCGCGTCCGCCAGCCCTCCATCCGGCACGGAACAGCATCGCCTTGAGCCGCCGTCCACCGCCTTCGCCCTCCACGAAGGCGCGGATCGTCGTCCTTCCCGTCCCACCCGGTCGGCGCGCACCACGCGGGCGCGCTGCACCACGAACACCGGCTCCTCGTTGCCCGCGCCGAACGGCGCCAGCCGGGCCACATGGGTCGCCAGCTCGGTGGTCGCCCCCGGCACCGCCAGCGTGCCCTCGACCGCCAGGTCGGCCGCGCCGGCAGCTGCGACGCGGCGGACAGCCGTTCGTCCAGAAAGGCGTGGAAAGCCGCCAACCGCGTCCGGCCGAAAGCGAGAACCCGGCCGCCATCGGATGCCCGCCGCCGGTGGCCAGGATCCCGGCCTGGCGGGCCGCGATGACCGCCGCGCCGAGATCGATGCCCGGCACCGAACGCCCGGATCCCTTGGCCGTGCCCTCGGCAATCCCCGCCACGCAGGCAGGCCGGTTGAAGCGCTCCTTGATCCGTCCGGCGACGATGCCGACCACGCCGGGGTGCCAGCCCTCGCCCGCCACGACCAGCGCGGCGCGGCCGGCCCCGGCCTGCAGCTCCGCTGCCGCGAAGGCGGTGTCCAGGATCGCCGCCTCGACCTCCTGGCGCTGGCGGTTCAACCGCATCCAGACCGCTCGGCCAGCGCCGCTGCCTCGGCCGGGTCCTCGCACAGCAGCAGCCGCAGGCCGAGGTCGGCCTCGCTGATCCGGCCGGCGGCGTTGATCCGCGGGCCCAGCCCGAACCCGCAGGTCGCGGCGGTCAGCCGGTCGCGGGTCTGCGCCACGACCAGCAGCGCGGCGACACCCGGCCGGGCACGGCGCGCCATCACCTTCAGCCCCTGGCACACCAGCGCCCGGTTCACGCCGGTCAGCGGCATCACGTCGCAGACCGTGGCCAGCGCGACCAGATCGAGCAGCCCGAGCAGGTCCGGCTCCGCCCGTGCCGGCGAAGAAGCCGCGCCGGCGCAGGCTGCGCACCGTCGCCACGCCGGCCAGGAACGCCACCGCGGTGGCGCACAGCATCGACAGGCCCGACGCATCGTCCAGCCGGTTGGGGTTGACGGTCGCCAGCACCGGCGGCGGCGGGCCGTCCGCCTTGTGGTGGTCGAGCACGATCACCTCCGCCCGTCCGTGCAGCGCAGCCAGCGCCTCGCCGGCGGCGGTGCCGCAATCGACGCAGACGACCAGCCTGGCGCCGCGCTGCTGCGAGGCCGAGCAGGGCGGGCACGTTCGGCCCGTAGCCCTCGGTCATGCGGTCCGGCACGTGATGCAGCACGGTGCAGCCGAGGCCGCGCAGCAGCGTGATCGTCAGCGCCGAGCTGCATGCGCCGTCCACGTCGTAGTCGCCGAACACGCCGACCGTCTCGCCGCGCGCCACCGCGTCGGCCAGCCGCTCGGCCGCGACGTCCATGTCGGTCAGCAGCGAGGGATCCGGCAGCAGCGCGCGCAGGGTCGGTTCGAGGAAATGGCAGGCAGCGTCGATATCGATGCCGCGGGCGGCCAGCAGCCGGCCGATGATCTCCGGCACGCCGGCGCGCTGCGCGATGCCCAGCCCAACGCGCTCCTCGCCCAGCGCGCCAGATCCCAGCGCGCAGACGCCGCTCAGGCTGCGGGCGACTCCGAGAACCGGTTCGTCGATCACAGCGCGGCTCAGGCCGGCACCCAGGTCTTGGTCGCGAAATTATGATGCGCCTCGACATAGCGCACCGTGCCGGACTTGCTGCGCATGACGATCGAGTGGGTGATCGCGCCGTGCCCGAAGCGGCGCACGCCGCGCAGCATGGCCCCGGGGGTGACGCCGGTGGCGGCGAACATCACGTCGCCCTTGGCCATTTCGGTGATGCGTGTATTTGTGCTTGGGATCGCTCACGCCCATGGAGCGGGCGCGCTCGATCTGGGTGTCGTTCTCGTACATCAACCGGCCCTGCATCTGGCCGCCGATGCAGCGCAGCGCCGCGGCCGCCAGCACGCCCTCCGGCGCACCGCCGGAGCCGAGATAGATATCGACGTAGCTGTCCGGCATCGCGGTGGCGATCACCCCGGCCACGTCGCCGTCGCTGATCAGCATGATGCGCGCGCCGGCCTCGCGGCACTTGGCGATGATCTCCTTGTGGCGGTCGCGATCGAGAATGCAGGCGACGATGTCAGAGACGTCGCACTGTTTGGCGCGCGCCAGGTTGCGCAGGTTCTCGGCGATCGGCGCGTCGAGATCCACGACGTCGTCCGGCAGTCCGCCGCCGACCGCGATCTTGTCCATGTAGATGTCGGGTGCGTGCAGGAAGCCGCCCTTTTCCGCCAGCGCAACGGTGGCGATGGCGTTGGGGCCGCCCTTGGCGGTGAGCGTCGTGCCCTCCAGCGGATCGACCGCGATATCCATTGCCGGGCCGCCACAGCCAACATTCTCGCCGATATAGAGCATCGGCGCTTCGTCCATCTCGCCCTCGCCGATCACGACCGTGCCGTCGATGGCGACCGTGTCGAAAGCCTTGCGCATGGCTTCGACGGCGGCGCCGTCGGCCTCGTTCTTCTGGCCGCGGCCGATCCAGCGTGAGGCGGCGAGCGCCGCGGCTTCGGTGACCCGGACCAGTTCGAGCGCCAGGTTGCGGTCGGTGACCTCCGCGGGGCGGGGCTGGGTCTGAGCGTCCATCGTGTTCCTCCGGGCCGATGCGACTCCATGAGAGCCTAGCACGCCATCGGGGCCGGATCGTATCCGCCGAATGCGCCGGAGAAGCTCGCATGATGCCGGCGCTTCGGCGCGGCTGGTAGCTCGGCACAGTGGTTTTGGACCGGCTGGACGGCGGGCTGCCCGCGATTGCCTGTCCGACGCCCGGGCTGGGGCTCCACGCATGGCAGCAGAATCCGACCCAAGGTGGGCCCCGGGTCGCCGAGTGAGCAGACCCCCAAGCTTGACGTCCGTCAGTATGGATAGTCGCTCTGCGCCTCATCCCATCTCGGTCGTTGAAGATACACCTCGTTGTCTCCCCAAGCGGATGTAGTCCAATTGCGGCGATCTTGTGCGGCGAGCTTAGATCAAGATTCGATGTGGGTTGGCTCCGATCTGTGGTATCGGTGGCTTCAGAGGAGAGGTTGATTGCGCGCGTTTCTGTCTCACTCATCAGCGGATAAGGACTTAGTCGAGCCAGTTGCTGAGCTGATGCGACCGGGGACATATGAGCTAGATGCCATTACGTTTGATGCCGGGCTAGTCAATTCCGGAGCTATATCGGAATGTGCTTACCGAATTACGCCCGACCATGACCGCCAGAGAGCTGCATACCTGTGAGCATAGTCTCGCCCTGGCCGACACCAATGAGAAGCTGCGCATGACGGCGGACTTGCTCAATTCGCTACTGGCTAGCAATGAAGCGGCTTTCCTCATTGATGAAGGCGGAGTGCTGACTGATGCGGGATCATTTACTCCAGAGCTAGCGAAAGTCATCGAGGGGCTTAAGTCGCACCCGCACCCGCCGGTGACATTCATATCGCCACGGATGGTTCCTCATCGCCATCGTGCTTCTTATGCTGATGTTGCTTTCCTGGCAATCAAATCGCTGGATTGGAATCCGGCACTCAGGCTTATGTCCGCACTACTCAAGCGCCACAGGGTCGAGGTGGAATTGGAATTCTTTGAAAGAATTGACCAAGCTTTCAGAGGGGCACCCGTTTAATATCTATCGCGTAGTGGATGAGGTAGTCGAGAAAGGAGTGAGGATTTTCCTGGCGAATCATCCAATTTTATAGAATGGAAACATCGACAGACATCGGAGTACGTTGCCAGAATATGTTTCAGCACTGATAAGTCTGTTGTGTTGGCCCTCTTGAAGAATATTCCAGAACTTGACTTTGATACTATCACTACCGCCCTGAATTTCGATGCCGCTGCATTGGCAGACGATCTTCAGCGGCTGGTGCTGTTGCATGTTTTGGATTCGGATGGAGACCGATTTCGAATATCGCCTGCGTTACGTGTGGCTATTGAACGTGACGCGCGGGTCAAAATGCCAGCAACGCAGCATGCGAATGCTACGTCGTCCGTCGCACGATCCCTCAGTTTGCGGATTGAAGAAGGGACAGCTCCAGTTTACACTCGTCAACTCGGCGGTCCTAGCCAGCATCGAATGCGGAAATGTTCCCACTGAACTAGCTGCTGCCTTCCTATTGCCTTCGCACTACGTCTGGCTAGCTAAGCTCCGATACGATCAACATCAATGGTCGGAGAGCGTCCGCTTCGGATTAGAAGCTTTGAAAGGCGAGGCGCGCCTATCGAGCAACGGACTGGTTGTGACCTGTCGATTTCTCTGCCTCGCAGGTGCGCGAGTTGGAGACAACGAAGTCTTTGACCGAGCGATCAAGAAGTTGCAAGATCGAGCAAGTGACGATTGGGCCCGCAGTGAACTTAGCCTACTTGAAGGGTTTCCGGCTCCGGATGAGAGGCCAACTACCGGCAGCACAAGAACTTTTTCAAGCTGCGTACAGACTTTCACAACGGCAATAGTTCGGCGATGCGTGAGCTCGGCCGCGATTGCCCTGGCGAGAGGCGATCTTGACAAGGCGGAAGGCTTAGCACGAGAGGCTTACGACCGCGCGCGAACAAACGCATATCTCGTAGACATGCTGTTGACTGTTCTGATCAGAAAACACGCCTCAGCGGCTAGAAACAGCGAAATCGATGACTTGTTCGCCGTTCTGGAACGGGTGGGTGAAGAGGATGGACGATCTTTCTACACCACGCGGCGGGCGGAGGTACGAGCATCTTTGGGGCGACAACAAGAGGGCCGCTCAATTAATAGAACAAGCCGTTTCAAAGACTCCGACGATCTTCGAAGTCCGGCGGCTTCAAGCCATGATATATCTGAAAGCCGGGAATAAGAATAGAGCAAATGAGGCAATTCAGGCTATGACCCGCATGGTAAGCGATCACGAGGTCTACGATAGAAGGTGGAACTATCGGCTCTTCCTGGAGACCAAGGCCCACTATCTTGTTGAACTCGGACAATACGGTGAGGCAAAAGAGTTGTACAACGACGTAGCGTATTTCACAGATGACGAACGCTCGAAGGCCATCAAAGAAATCGAGACAGCACAGGCCTTCGCATCTCGGAAGCGAAGGGGATAGAAGGCCGCCTTCCCACGTGGAAGAGCCTCGCGTTTTCATGTAACCCTTCCGACGGATTATGAGGTCAGCGGTAGCCGAAAGGGGATGGCTGACGGCGCTTCAACACGTGGGAGAGCTTCTGCGGACGTGCTCATTCTTGTTGAAGGCCGCGTCTTGAGTTTCGTAGCCGGAAGCTGCCGGTCCTAACGAGCCACTCGGGCAAAGGTTCGATGTCCGGTTTCCCTTCTTGCCGCCCGAAAGCGGACCGACCGAAATCCAGCCAAAGCGGCCGCTCCACGGGAGACATACTCGGCGGACGCACGCCGCGGGCGTTGAGTTACGACGCCGGGGTGTCGCTGCCGCGACCTGTCAAAACCTCTGCGCCGAGGCACTAGCCCACGACCTGATCGAACCCCACCGGCTGTCCGATTTCCGGAATGAACCCGCCTGACTGACGTCGCCACAGCCGCGCGTAGGTGCCGCCTGACGCCAGCAGCTCACTGTGGGAGCCCGTCTCCGCGATCCGCCCGCGGTCCAGCACCACCAGCCGGTCCATCCGTGCAATGGTCGAAAGCCGATGCGCGATGGCGATCACGGTGCGCCCCTCCATCAGCTCGTCCAACTGACTCTGGATGGCGGCTTCCACTTCCAAGTCCAGTGCCGAGGTCGCCTCGTCCAGCACCAGGATCGGCGCGTCCTTGAGGATCACGCGGGCGATGGCGATGCGCTGGCGCTGACCGCCGGACAGTTTCACGCCGCGTTCGCCCACGTGCGCGTCATACCCGCCGCGGCCGTGCCAGTCTTCCAGGCCCAGGATGAACTCGTGCGCCTCGGCCCGCCGGGCGGCCTCCTCCACCATCTCATCGGTCGCTTCGGGCCGGCCGTAACGGATATTCTCAGTAATCGAGCGATGCAGCAGCGAGGTATCCTGCGTGACCATCGCGATCTGCGTGCGCAGGCTTTCCTGCGTCACGCGAGCGATATCCTGCCCGTCGATCAGGATGCGGCCACGCGCCGGCTCATAGAAATGCAGCAGCAGGTTCACCAGGGTCGATTTACCCGCGCCGGACGGGCCGACCAGACCAACACGTTCGCCGGGCGCAATGGTCAGGTCGATCCCGTGCAGCACGCCGGGCTGGCCGATCGGCCGCCCGCGGCCATAATCGAAATGCAGGTCCTCGAAGCGTATCTCGCCAGCCGTGATACGCAGATCGGCAGCTCCGCGCGAATCGGGCATCTGCCGCTCGACGGCGATCGAGCGCATGCCGTCCTGCACCGTGCCGACATTCTCGAAGATCGAGGTGACGCTGCGCGCCACCCACCCGGCAATGTTGGTGATCTGCCAGCACAGCGGCAGCGCCATGGCCACCGCGCCGACGGCAATGCGTCCGGTGCTCCACAGCCAGATGGCCAGTGCGGCGGTGCTCACCACCAGACACGCATTCATCATCGCCAGCACGAACACGTAGCCGGTGATCATCCGCGTCTGGTCGCGGAACCGGGTCGTGTGCTGATCGACCGAACTCGCGCACGAACGCGTCCTCGTCACGCGCCCGGGCGAACAGCTTGACGGTCAGGATGTTGGTGTAGCTGTCCACCACCCGTCCGGTCAGATTCGATCGCGCCTCGGACACCGCGCGCGAGCGTTCGCGCAGCCGCGGGACGAAATAGGCCAGCATGCCGCCGTAACAGGCGAACCATCCCAGGATCGGCAGCGCCAGCCGCCAGTTGGTGGCGGCCAGCAAGGCGACGGCACTGCTGCCATAGACCACGATGTACCAGGCGGCGTCGAACGCCATCACCACGCTTTCGCGCAGCGCCGGGCCGGTCTGCAGCACGCGGTTGGCGATCCGTCCGGCAAAGTCGTTCTGGAAAAAGGTCCAGCTCTGCCGCACCACGTGCCAGTGGTTCTGCCAGCGGATCATGTTCGACAGGCCGGGATTGACGAGCTGATTGATCAGCGTGACCTGGGCCAGGAACACGACCGGGCGGACCAGCAGCAGCACGACGGCCATGAGCAGAAGCTGCCGCCAGGCATAGTGGAACAGGGTCTGCGGCGTGTGCGTCGAAACCAGGCCCACGACTTGGCCGATGAAGGCGGGGATGCTGGCATCCAGGGCGGCGATCAGCCCGCCGCCAATGAACAGCGCCACCACCAGCCAGCGCACCTGGCGGATATGATGCCAGTAGAAGCGCAGCAGCCCCTCCACCGGCGGCTCGGTGGGAGTCCCGGCGGTCGGATCCAGAAGCAATTCAACACGTCGCAGCATTTCAGGGTGGGTGGACCCGGCACGGCGGTCCGTCAATGATTGTTGCTCAGCCTCTCGGCTGACATGCGCGGCAGGCCGGACAAAAGGTAAACAGCCCCGCTCAGAGCGGTGATCCAGAAACTGGTGGGCCAGTCGGTGTAGAAGGCGAGGGTCAGCCCGGCCCAGGCTTCCGCCACGGCGAGCAGCGCGGCCAGCGCGACGCCCCATCCCAGCCGTGTCGTCAGCCGCTGCGCCGCCGCGGCGGGCCCGACCATCAGCGCGAATACCAGCAGTATGCCGACGATCTGCGCGCTTTCCGCCGTCGCCACCGCCACGATGGCCAGGAACAGCACCGCCACCAGCCGCACCGGCACGCCACGGGCCTCGGCCAGCTCCGGCTGCAGGCTGGCAAACAGCAGCGGCCGCGCGATCACCGCCAGGCCGGCGATGCTGGCCAGCGCCAGCCCCAGCAATACCCAGACCGTCCCGGCGTCGACGCCGAGCACGTTGCCGAACAGCAGCGCGGTGGCCTCGTTCGCGTACGCGGTGAAGAAGTGCAGGAACAACAGGCCGAGCCCCAGTGCGACCGCGAGCACGATGCCGATGGCCACGTCGCGCCCCTCCAGCCGCTCGCCCAGCGCGCCCATTCCGATTCCGCCGATAACGGTGACCGCCAACAGACCCCATAGAGGTGGAACACCGATCAGGACCGCGCCGGTGGCGCCGGTGAAGCCGATATGGCCGAGCGCGTGGCCGGCAAACACCTGTCCACGCAGCACCAGGAACCAGCCGACCAACCCGGACAGCGCCGCCACAATGGTGGCCGCGGCAAAGGCGTTGCGCATGAAATCATATTCAAGCATGGGCGTGCCGGTGATGGTCGTGCTCGACCTCGTGGGTGCCGGCCATGACGAAGATGCGTCCACCGAGGCGCAGCACGGAAATCTCGGTGCCGTACAGACGCGACAGGACGGGGCCGGTGATCACCTCATCCACGGCGCCGATCGCCGCCTGGGTGCTGCCGAGGTACAGCACCCGATCGAGCGCGCCGAGCAAAGGATTCAGCTCATGAGCGCTGAACAACACCGTCAGCCCGAGCTGTTGCCGCAAGTCGCGCACCAGCCTGATAGCGTCGGCCTGGCGATGCGGGTCCAGGCTGATCAGCGGCTCATCCAGCAGCAGCAGTCGTGGACGGCCAAGCAGCGCCTGGGCGAGCAACAGGCGCTGCCGCTCGCCGCCCGACAACTCCGCAAGCGGGCGACTGGCCAGCCCGGCGGCACCCACGAGATCGAGCACGCGCGCAACGTCGCGGCGTTCGGACTGACCGGGCAGGGGAGGGCCCCAGCGATGCCCGCCGGCGGCGCTGGCCACGAAGTCCCATCCGCTGATGCGCGGGCCTTGGGTGCCGCGGGACTGTGGCAGATAGCCGATAGCCGGATTGCCTCGCGCGGCGGGACGGCCGAGCACGCGGATCGTGCCGCGGACTGGGCAAAGCAGGCCGAGGATCGCGCGCAGGATCGTGGTCTTGCCCGCGCCGTTGGCCCCGAGCACGCCGATGAACTCGCCGGGCTCGACCAGGAGGGAAACGTCGCGCAGCACGGTGTGCCCGCCGAGCGCGAGAGTCACACCGCTGAACTCGACGATGCTCACCCGTGGCGCTTGCTCAGCGCTGCGTCGAGCGCCGTCAGGTCGTCGAGCATCCATTGCTGATAGGTCTTGCCGGCCGGCAGCGTCTCGGCGACGCCGACGATCGGCACACCCGATTGCTGCGCGATCTGCCGCATGCGGCGCGTAAGATCGTCGGTGGTCTGGTTGTTGTAGAGCAGCACGCGGACGGCGCGGCTGCGCAGGTCGTGCTCGAAGGCAGCCACGTCGCGGGCACTCGGCTCGGTGTCGTTCATGACCGCTAGCTGGAAGCGCGGGTTGTGCACGATCAGGCCGAGAGCCGCCGCCATATCACCGAAGACCGGTTCGGTGGCGGTGACGGGAGTTCCTGCAAAGGCTCGGCGCATCTGAGCGACCTTCGCATCGAGCGGGGCGAGGGAGGTGAGGAAGGCATCAAGGCGTTGCTGGTACTCAGGAGCACGGGCGGGGTCGATGGTCGCCAGTTGCTCGGACATGATTCGCGCGAAGGCCGGTGCGGTCGGCGGGTGCGTACCACAGGTGCGGGTTGGCTCCCGGCGCGGCGCGCACCACCTGGCCCACGTCAATGAGGCGGCGATCGGCACGGGGGGCGGCGCGCAGCAGGGTGCGCATCCACGGATCGTAGTTGGCGCCGTTCATCACGACGATCTGCGCCCCGGCCAATGCCCGGGCGATCGAGGGGCTGGCCTCGAACAAATGCGGGTCTTCGTCCGGGCTATTCAGGATGCTGCTTATCGCCGCGCCGGATCCGGCGATTTGCCGGCCGATATCGGCATAGACGGCCTCGGCCGCAACGATGCGGATGGGGGCCGGCTGGGCTTGTGCGGACGGAGCGACAAGGGCGAGGAGGAGAAGAAGGGCGCGCATGAGCGAAATGTTATATCATAACATTCGCCTTGCGGCAAGAGCCGAACTGGTCTACGCCTAGAGTTTTCTACGTTGTAGCTTGCAGCGCACGGGGTTCGCGGGTTATCCAACAAGTTCGTCATAGAGCAAAGCAGACAATGGGAGGCAATTTGCCACCGGGCCCGGACGGCTCGATGAAAATCGGGAAGTACGAGCTTCGCAGAATTGTCGGGCGGGGCAGCATCGGAGTCGTCCACGAGGCGACGGACCAGGTGCTCAAGCGAACCGTTGCCATCAAGATGCTGCCGTTGACCGACCTCGACACGCCGCTGGGCCAGGAGAAGTACCAGCGCTTCCAGCGAGAGGCACAGGCCGCCGCGCGGCTTTATCACCCGAACATCGCCATCACCTTCGATTACGGCGAGACCAGCACCTTCGCCTATATCGTCATGGAGTACCCTGGACGGCCCGTCGTTGCGTGAAATGCTGGAGAAGGGCCGTTTCAGTATCGATCAGATCAGGGCCACGATGCAGGGGCTGCTGGCCGGGCTGCAGCACAGCCACTCGCAGGGCGTCGTGCATCGCGACGTCAAGCCGGCCAACATCATGTTCAGCAAGAGCCGAGAGGTGAAGATCACCGATTTCGGCATCGCCCGCCTGGACGACAGCGATCTGACCCAGCTCGGCTCACAGGTCGGTACGCCCGCTTACATGTCTGCCGAGCAGGTACTCGGCGACAAGGTGGACGGTCGCTCCGACATCTATTCCGCCGGTGTCGTCCTGTACGAGATGCTGACCGGCCGCCGTCCGTTCGAAGGCAGCACCAACTCGGTCATGCACAAGATTGTGCACCTGCCCGCGCCGCGAGTGTCGGACCTCACGCCTGCCTTCTCGCCGGAACTCGACAGTGTGGTCGCCACGGTGCTGGCAAAGGATCCGGACCGGCGGTACCAGACGGCAGACGCGTTCTGGCGGGCGCTGGACGAACACTTGCATGAGCCAGCGCCACCCGCGCTGCTCCTGGACGACACCCCGCCCGAGGCGGAATCGACCGTCGTATGGTCCCGCCGGAACGCCGGGATTTTTCGGCCGAGGCGCCGCCTTCTGTTCCGCCGCGCCGTCCCGGCCGAGCCGGACTGGTTGCATTGGGCTCGGTAGCGGCGTGCGTGGTGGTCGCGTCGGCGGTGTGGCTTGTATCCCGCTCGCCGGGTGGCGGACCGGATAGTCAGGCGGCAAAGAAAGGCCGATGTTGTCGTCGCGTGTGGCGACGCCATCAGGCAGCGAGGCCGGCAAGACACCGCCCGTTGCCATCGAGCATAATGTTTCACCCCCTGCCAAGCCGCCTCCGGCCGGTGTTCAGACTGCGGCTTCGGCTCCGGTACTTCCCGACGTGCCAGCGCCGGTGGAAAAATCGGCTGCTCTTCTGGCTGGATTGCACGAAGTCACTGCGGCAATCCCGTGTTCCCTGGTGCGGGCCCAACTCGACAACGGCACCATCACGCTGGACGGCGTGACCGCGCTCGGGGAGGCATCGGAACTCGAAATACGCGGCTCGGTGAGGCAATCGATCGCCCAACTTTCGGCTGCGCCAGCCGTTAACTGGCGGGTGCACCGCATCGACGGACCATATTGCGCGGTGTTTGACTTACTCCGGACGTCGGCTGACATGATTCGCCTGATCGGTACCGGCGACGCCGTCAGGTCATCGGATCAGGTCTCGGCCGGGCAGCTTCGGATCAGGATGCCGGACTTTGCCGGCTCTTTGATGGCCGATGCCTATTCCGCTGATGGTTCCGTGCGGCACTTGTTCCCGGTCGGGGCTGGCGCGCCGCAGAACCTGGCCGCAGGCGCGGAGGTTGCGGTGGATGTGCCGCAATCTGCTGCCGAGGCCAACGGGGCTGCGCAACCGGGGCTGCTGGTCGTAACCGCATCCCCAGCAGTGCTGAACGGGGGGGAGCGGCATCCCCAAGAGGCAACGTCTGTGTATCTGACGCAGCTTGGTGAAGCGATTGCCCAGGCCCAGGCGGCGGGCGCGCCGGTGAAGGTGGATGCGGCGAGCGTGGTGTCTGGATCGGCGAATTAGTGCAATATCAGCCTGACTGGAATCGCGTAGCGATCTTATACCAACCCGCGCGGGCGAAGACTCTAGACCCGTCATGCCCGCGAAAGCGGGCATCCATGCGAGAGCCCACGAAATTCCGGGGGATTGCCTGGATTCCCGCTTTCGCGGGAAGGTATTAGGCTGATGAAATTGCTCGCGAAATATGATCCAGAGTGGTTTCACCGAGAGTGAAACCGCTATGGACGTGATCGCCTGAGGCTACCGGCCCTGATCCATTCCCGCAACGGCCAGCACCGTCGTCAGTCCGGCAGCCATGCCGCGCAACGAGTTCTCCGGTTCGACATCGATCCATTCATCCAGCGAGTGCCCGCGTCCGCCGGTACCGCCGGAGCCGATCTTGATCGCCGGAATTTGCATGCTCATGGCGATATTGGCGTCGGTCGAGGAATACTCGAAACTGGGATCGAATCCGTGCGCCCGCAGAGCGGCGCGGGCAAGCTGGGGCAGCAAGGCCGTCTCATCCGTGTGGCCCGCCGGACGATCGCCGATTTTCTTTGCCTCAGAAACTATGCTGCCGTTGCGGGTGGCGCGGGCCGCGTTCTCGGTATCCACCGCGGCCTCAACCAGGCTCAGAAACTGCTGTTCCAGCCGCGTCAGCTCGGTCGCCGATTCCGAGCGCAGGTCGAACTCCGTCCAGACCAGGTTCGGGATCGAATTGATCGAGGTCCCCCCTCCGGTCATGCCGGCGCTGTAGGTCGTGCGCGGCGATGACGGCACATCCAGCCGGGCCAACCGCTGGATGGCATCGGCCATGGCGTACATGGGGTTCACCTGGCCGAACGCGCCGTAGCTGTGGCCGCCGGGGCCGCGAAAGGAGACCCGGTAGCGCTTGGAGCCCACGCCGCCGGTCACGATGTGGTTCATGTCGGGGCTATCGACCGTGATGAACGTGTCGATGCGACCGGCATAGGGACCATGCCGGAACAGGTGCCGCATTCCGCGCAGGTCGCCCGGCCCTTCCTCCCCGACATCCGCCACGACCAACAGGTCCGAGCGGGTACGGATGGCGGCTTCATTCATTGCCCGGAGCCAGGCCAGCAGCACCGCAAGGCTGCGCGTGTCGTCCCCGATACCAGGGGCCATCAGCCGCGTGCCCTCGCGGCGCACGGTCACGTCGGTGCCGGCCGGGAATACCGTGTCGAGGTGCGCCGCCACGCAAACCAGCCCGGTGCCAGTTCCGCGGCGAAGCCCGGTAACGTTGCCGGCGGCGTCGATCGTCAGGTCGGATAGTCCGAGCGCCGCCGCCATCCCATGGAAGGCGCGCGCTCGTTCAGCCTCCTGGAACGGTGGTGCAGGAACCTCTGTAAGCCGGGCGAGATCGGCTACCATCTGATCATGGCCGGCTCGCAATGCCGCAAGGGCGCTCGCGTAAGCAGGGCTGTCCATCACTTGCTCAATGGCGGCTTCGACCGACTTGCTCACGATATCCGCTCCAGCTCCCAGCATTGTTG
Organism: uncultured Pseudomonadota bacterium; assembly: GCA_963810715.1. Lineage (GTDB taxonomy): Bacteria > Pseudomonadota > Alphaproteobacteria > Acetobacterales > Acetobacteraceae > DATDIC01. Next base: position 36,456 of record CAWEOZ010000022.1, read on the forward strand.
TTCCGGCTAATCCATCGCACTGCAACTGTCGCCGGTTTGTGAACCCTCCCGGTGCGGCCGGAACCCAACCTGAAACGAAGGACCGGCGCGGGCGTTCGCCGTTTATCGGGATGGGATCCGGAGATGCCGGCCGTTTGAAACAGGAGATGTGGGATGACCGCAAAACGGATGATGACCACAGTCGGCGCGCTGACGCTGGGCCTCGCGATGGCAGGCGCCGTCCCGGCTCTGGCGCAGAACAGCACCACCGGCACGGGCGGCAACGCAACCCGAAGGTAGACGGGGACCGCGGCCACGGGCCAGACCAGCAACGCTGGTAGCGGTTCGTCGATGACCACCGGCCAGACGAATAATGCCGTGGGCACCAGCGGCATGAGCCAGTCCTCGATGCACATGAAGAGTCGCACCGGGATGGCGCATGAGACTCGCACCGCTGGCCGCCACTCGCGCAGCCGCGGCGTCAGCAACGCCAACCCCGACGCCCAGAACGGCGATGTCGCACCGATTGAACGACCAAAGCCTCCAGGCTGCTCAGCAGGGCCACAACTTCACGCCATCGGGCGGCAGCATATAACGGGGCATTCGATGCTGGCGGGGCGCTTATGCCCCCGCCTGTTTCGCGCGGTCGGGCTTTTCCTTCACTGATCGCAGCGCAAGGCGTTTCGCGTCGGCACCGCCGCCTCCATGCGGCCCCACCCGCAGAACCAGCAGGCGCAGATGTCTGCGGGGAGCGACTCCGAACAGCCCGGACAACGTCTGGGTCCGGTGGCGCGCCCAAGCCGCCGCGGGCGAGGAGATGCAACACGGCGACGCCCGCACCAAACGGAACCTGAACCATCAGTACGTTCAACCGTCGTGCTCCGCTGATCGAGGATGATGAGTGTTTAACCGAGTTGGCAGGTATTCACGCCCGGGCTGCGTCACAATCTCGTGCGTCTCATCGGATGAACGGCTGGCCGGATCCGGGAGCGCAAACCACAGTAGCGCCAGCGTGACCGCCAACGATCGCGCAGCGATATAAGCAGCGTTGTATCCCAATCGCGCACGAGCATCTGCTGAGCAGCGGGAGAGATGTGTGGGAGATGGGATAGAGTGTTTATATGGTGGAGATTGTTGGTGGTAGCTGGGCTATGTGGTTTGCGCTGAAGGTAGTGTTTAGATGAGAGTGAGAGATTGTGAGAAGTGGGGGTGTGTATATTGTAAACTGGGTAAACTATATTAATAGTGGAGAGAGATGGTTGAATGTGCTTATGGTTAGAGTTGTTGTGAGGGTGTGTGTGTTGTATTTTTGCTGTGGTGGTTTAGGGCGTGTATGGTGGGACGTGGAGTGTTTGGGGTTACTGGAGTGCTGGTAGATATTGTGTTGCTGGTTTGTGGGTGGGGTGTGGTGGAGGTGGTGGTGTGACGTGAAACGTGTTGCGTTGTGATGAGTGAAGGAAAAGTGTAATGTAGAAAGGATAGGTGTGGAATCTCTGTGGGGAGTGACTCGGAATAGTGAGGATGACATGGGTGTTGTGGCGCGCGTTGAGTGGTGGTGGGTGAGGAAATGTAACAAGGTGACGTGAGCAATAAAAGGAAATTGAAATATGAGTAAGTTAGGTGAGGGCGCAGATGTCTGCGGGGAGCGACTCCGAACAGCCCGGACAACGTCTGGGTGCGTGTGGCGCGCCCTAAGCCGCCGCGGGCGAGGAAATGCAACACGGCGACGCCCGCACCAAACGGAACCTGAACCATGAGTACGTTCAACCATCGTGCTCCGCTGATCGAGGATGATGAGGGTTTACCCGAGTTGGCAGGTATTCACGCCCCCGGCTTCGTCACAATCTCGTGCGTCTCATCTGATGAACGGCTGGCCGGATCCGGGAGCGCAAACCACAGTAGCGCCAGCGTGAGTCCGCCAACAATCGCGCAGCCGATATAAGCAGCGTTGTATCCCAATCGCGCCACGAGCATCTCGCTCAGCAAGCCGCTGGACGTTACGCCAAGCGCGCGGAGCGTCCCCATTGCGCCCTGCGCCAGGTTGTAGCGTCCGGTGCCGCTCGTGGCACCCGCCAGCCATAGCGGCGTCAACGCAGCGAACAGACCGCTGCTGATACCGCCAACGAATTGCACGGCGGTCAACCAATAGGCCTGATGCCAAACGAGAGTGAGTACCGCCTGCACGGGCAACAGCGCAAAGCCCGCGGCCAGCAGCCAGCGAAAACCCCAGGCGTCCGCACGCCGGCCAACGACGATCGACGACAGCAGCATCCCGAGCTGCGCCGAGACAATGAACACCGAGGTGATGATCGTTCCCAGGCCCTGGTGCGCGACGCCGATTTGCTGGCCAACCAGTGTCAGCAGCGGGGCATCGGCCAGTTCGTACAGCAGGCTGCACGCACCGAACACCAGCATCGGCCGCGATCGGAACAATCCGAGCCAGCCGGTCGGGCCGGCCTTGTCCTTACCTTCCAGTCCGCGGGCGCGCCGCAGGTTCACCTGGTCGTAAGGGATAGTCAGCACGGCCACGGCGGTCAGGGCGGCGATGATCGGGACCTGCAGGAACACCGCGCGCGACGTGAACAGCCAGGCCATGAGACCCGAGGCGACGGCGACAGCGATGTTGCCGCCGCGCGACCACGCCGCGTTGCGGCCCATTCGCCGCGTGAGGGCATCGCGGGCGAACAGGCCGACGGTGAGCGCCGCGATGGCCGGATCAAACACGCCGCTGACGACCTGCATCATGCCATTGGCGAACAGCACCGGCCAGAATTTCGGCAGCAGCGCGATGATGATGGCGCTAACCGACAGCAGCGCCAGGGCTCCGAGGAGCAGGGCGCGCTTGCGGTTGGTGTGATCGAGCCAGGCACCGATGGGTGTCTGCGCGGCCATTCCCAACCAGCCGCCCAGTGTCGTGACGAGCCCGACGGCCGCCAGCGGCCAGTGCTGCTCGGCGACCAGAAAGACCACGACGTACGGGCCAAGCGCACCACGCACGTCGGCAATCAGGAAATTTGTCCAATCCAGCGATGGAGCGCGCAGCCGCTTCGGCTTGAACCGCTGGCGGATTGCAGCGGAACGCTCCCACACCCGCTGGTAGGAGGCATGAAGCCGTTCACGGCCTCTGGCTGCGCGCGGGGCGTTGGGCGACATCGTGATTATCTTGTAATCTGGAACGCGGCTGGCCGATTGCGGTTCCGCATATTTGGCGCGCGGCGCCGGCCTCGACTTCGGGGCGGCGTTGGGCCATCTCAGGGAGGCGATGTCCCAGACCCTGCTCCGCCCGCCCGCGCCGGTCCTGTTCATCCCGCAGAAGCAGGCGGCCAAGCCCAATACCAAACGGTTTCGCGCTGTTTCGGATTACCAGCCGTCAGGTGATCAGCCGACCGCCATCGCCGAACTGGTGCGTGGGGTGGAAAGCCAGGAACGCGATCAGGTGCTGCTGGGCGTGACCGGCTCGGGCAAGACCTTCACCATGGCGAAGGTGATCGAGGCGGTGCAGAAGCCCACCTTGATCCTGGCACCGAACAAGACGCTGGCAGCGCAGCTCTATGGGGAGATGAAGGGGTTCTTTCCCGACAATGCGGTGGAGTATTTTGTTTCATACTACGATTACTATCAGCCGGAAGCATACGTTCCCCGCACCGACACCTACATAGAAAAAGACGCGCAGATCAACGAGCAGATCGACCGCATGCGCCATTCCGCCACGCAGTCGCTGCTTGAACGCAACGACGTGGTGATCGTGGCGTCGGTGTCCTGCATCTATGGCATCGGCTCGGTCGAGACCTACGCGCGGATGGTGGTGAAGCTGGAAACCGGCGGGCGCATCGACCGCGACAAGCTGGCGAAGGCGCTGGTGGAACTGCAATATCGCCGCAACGACCAGGCGTTCCAGCGAGGCACGTTCCGGCTGCGTGGGGAGACGGTGGATATTTTCCCCAGCCATTACGAGGACCGTGCCTGGCGCATCAGCCTGTTCGGCGACGAGATCGAGGCCATTCACGAATTCGACCCGCTGACCGGCGAAAAAACCGCCGCCATGGAGGCGGTGACGGTGTATGCCAACAGCCACTATGTCACGCCCCGCCCGACGCTGCACCAGGCGGTCATCGACATCAAGAAGGAGCTGAAGCAACGGCTGGACGAGCTGACCGCCGAGGGCAAGCTGCTGGAAGCCGAGCGGCTGCAGCAGCGCACCACGTTCGACATCGAGATGATGGAAACCACCGGATCCTGCAAAGGGATCGAGAACTATTCCCGCTATCTGACCGGCCGCCGGCCCGGAGATCCGCCGCCCACGCTGTTTGAATACCTGCCGGAAAATGCGTTGCTGATCGTGGACGAATTGCATGTGACGGTGCCGCAGCTCGGCGGCATGTTCCGTGGCGACTACGCCCGCAAGTCGATCCTGGCGGAGTTCGGGTTCCGGCTTCCGTCTTGTGTCGATAACCGGCCGCTGAAATTCGAGGAATGGGAGACCTATCGGCCACAGACTATGTTCGTCTCTGCCACACCCGGGCCATGGGAGATGGAACGCACTGCCGGCGTGTTCGCCGAACAGGTGATCCGGCCCACCGGCCTGATCGATCCGATGGTCGAGGTCCGACCGGTGGAACGCCAGGTGGACGACCTGCTGGCAGAATGCCGCACCATCGCGTCACGCGGCGGGCGCGTTCTCGTCACCACGCTGACCAAGCGCATGGCGGAGGACCTGACCGAGTACATGACCGAGCACGGCGTGAAGGTGCGCTATCTGCACTCCGACATCGACACGCTGGAGCGGATCGAGATCATCCGCGACCTGCGGCTGGGCGTGGTGGACGTGCTGGTGGGGATCAATCTGCTGCGGGAGGGGCTGGATATTCCCGAATGCATGCTGGTGGCGATCCTGGACGCCGACAAGGAGGGGTTTCTGCGCTCCACGACCTCGCTGATCCAGACGATCGGCCGGGCCGCGCGCAATATCGATGGGCGCGTGATCCTGTACGCCGACACAATGACGGACAGCCTTCGCAGGGCGATCGAGGAGACCGAGCGGCGGCGCAACAAGCAGCGCGACTGGAACGAGTCGCATGGCATCACGCCGCAATCGGTGAAGAAGCAAATCGGCAACGTGCTGGCGTCGGTGTTCGAGCAGGATTACGTCACAGTCGCGCCGGTGGCGGATGCCGGGCCGGCGGAGTTCGTCGGCAAGGACCTGAAGGCCTCGATCGCAGAGCTGGAAAAGCGCATGCGCGCCGCCGCAGCCGACCTGGAATTCGAGGAAGCCGCCCGTCTCCGCGACGAGATTCGCCGGCTGGAGGCGCTGGAACTGGGACTGGAACCGCCGCCGATGGCGAGCGCTACGCTCCGTCCTCGGCGGGACCGCACGCCGGAGCCGCTGGGTCCGGGCGGGGGCGGATACGATCCCTCGAAGCGACGCGGCGCGGCGCGGCGGCGGCGCGGCCCCTGAACTGTCCCGGCTTACTGACCCTGCCGTTCGACCCGGATCATACGTTATCGGCGGATCGAATTATCGTATCCCACGCCGCACCGACGACACATGCCGATGGAGTAGATAGATGGATCGCTGGGTGACATTCGATTGTTTCGGCACGCTGATCGACTGGCTGACGGGGTTTCGCGCCATCCTGGCGCCCGCCGCCGGCGACCGGACGGATGCCCTGATCGACGCCTACCATGCGTTCGAGCGGACGCTGGAGACCGACAAGCCGCACCGCGCCTACCGTGACGTGCTCACCACCGGCACTGCCCGCGCGGCCGCGAAACTCGGCCTCCACCTTCCGACATCGGAGGCCGACCTGCTGGCCCGCCACTGGGGCGAGCAGCCGCTTTTTCCGGATTCACTGGCCGGGCTGGATGCGCTGCGCGCCGCCGGCTGGAAGATCGGCGTGCTGACCAACTGCGACGACGATCTGTTCGCCCAGACCCTCGCGCGCCACCCAGGCTTGAAGCCGGACCTGGTGGTGACCGCGGAGCAGGTTGCCAGCTACAAGCCCGGTCTTGGCCATTTCGAGCGGTTCGCGGAGCGATCCGGCGTTGCGCGTGAAAATTGGCTGCATGCCGCGACAAGCTGGTTCCACGATATCGAGCCGGCATGCCAACTTGGCATCGCCCGCGTCTGGGTGGACCGCGACCGAACCGGCCACGATCCAGCCATTGCCTCCCGCCGGGTGCTCGACATGGCATCACTGCCGGAAGCGGTCGCGGCCATAATGGGGTAGCACGAACCGGTGGTCTGGACCGGCATAGCAGCGACCGGATGATTGGCCGCTCGAATCCGGTCAGCCGGTAGACGCTAGAACCCGCTCAAGAACTGATCCTTATTGGCCTGGAACTGCTGGGCATGGGCAGCCTGCGACTGCTGGTCTGCCGCGGCCTGGGCGGCCGATGCGCCGGCATAGTTGCCATACGCAGCCTGGGTATTGGCTGCGGCCTGATCGCGTTGCGCCGCGACGGCGTGCTGCTCCGCACGTTGCTGATGATACGAGCCATACGCGGCGTAACTGCCCGGACCGGGCGTAGGCACGCACCCCGCCACGCCGGCCGCTATTCCCAAAGCAACGCCGCATGCCACAAATCCGCGCATCGCCATCCTCGTCTGTTGAAATTGCCGAGGCGGGAACGAACTCACGCTGCCCGGGTTGCGTGGTTTTGCCCTTGGTTGCCGATGGCGTTACAGGCTGCGTGATGAATTTGCCGATCCCTTCCTCGATTCCTCGTGCCGCCCTGGTGACCGGGGGCGCACAGCGGCTTGGGCGCGCGATCGCGCTGGCGCTGGCTGGGGCGGGTTTCGATATCGCGGTACATTGCCGGCATAATCTCGACGCGGCGCAGGAACTCGCCGCCGAGATCCGCCTGGCGCGGCCGCCGCGCCGCCGTGCTCCGGGCCGACCTGATGAAGGAACCGGAGGTCGAACGGCTGATGCCGGCCGCCACCGCCGCGCTCGGGCCGATCGGCGTGCTGGTGAACAATGCCAGCTTGTTCGAGCGCGACGAATGGCATGATGCCACCCGCGCGTCCTGGGACGCCCATCTGGAGCCAAATCTCCGCGCGCCCTTCGTGCTGATGCAGCACTTCGCCGGCGATCTGCCACCGGAGGCGGAAGGCGTCGTGATCAACATGCTGGATCAGCGGGTATGGTCGATCACGCCGCACTTCGTTTCCTACACACTGTCCAAGGTGGGTTTGTGGGGACTTACGCAGGCGATGGCGCTGGCTCTCGCGCCGCGCATCCGTGTGAACGGGATTGGACCCGGCCCCGCCCTGCCGAATACCCGGCAGACGCCGGAACAGTTCGCGGAGCAATGCGCCTCGGTGCCGCTGGGCCGCGGCACCTCGCCCGAGGAAGTCGGCCGGGCGGCCTTGGCCATCCTGTCGCTGCCGGCAATGACCGGACAGATGCTGGCGCTGGACGGCGGGCAGCATCTGCAATGGAAATCGGGGCGGCTGGCGCCGCGCGAGGAGGAGTAGCCCGGATGGAAACCTATCGTGTCGCCAGTGCTGCCGCCCGGCTTCGCCATGTGTTCATCCGTGACCTCGTGCTGACGGCCAGTATCGGCGTCCATCCGCACGAGCGGACGGCCGCGGCAGCGTGTGCGCATCAACGTCGATCTGGGCGTGGAGGATGACGGCGCCGGCAGTCAGTCCCGCTCCGGCGTCGGCGCCGACGCTGCTGGTCGCGGGTGGTCGATTATGAGGCAGTCGCCAATCGGATCCGTGCCATTATCGACGGCGGTCACGTCCGCCTGGTCGAGACCCTGGCCGAGCGGATTGCGGAAGCCTGCCTGGAAGATCATCGGGTCCACCTTGCCCGCATCCGGGTGGAAAAGCTGGATGTATTCGCGGATGCGGTATCGGCCGGCGTCGAGGTGGAACGGCGGCGGGCCGATTTGTCCACGCGATGAGCCAACCCGGCTGTAACAACAACAGGATGGCCGATTGTTCTAAGTCTGTGACACTCACGTGAATAGGAATCAAAAGAAATCAACAGGGTTGCGCGGGTGCCTATAGATTGGGCAAACCGACGTGAACCCAGGCCAAAGGCCGTGGTCACGAAATTGCGATCAAGCATGCCCACAGACTTATCCACAGATTCCGTGGACAATATTGGAGCACGACTGCGCCGCGCTCTATGACCGAGCCTGATTCCGTGCCCGCAGTGACCGGGGTTGCCGTGATCGAGGCGGCGCTGGTCACCATGCCCACCAGCCCCGGCGTCTATCGGATGCTGGATGCCAATGGCGACGCTCTGTATGTCGGCAAGGCACGCAGCCTGAAAAAGCGGGTGACGGCATACACGCAGCCGGCGCGGCTGCCGGAGCGCCTGCGGCGCATGGTGAACGAGACGGTGACGATGGAGATCGTCACCACGCACACCGAAGCGGAAGCCCTTCTTCTTGAAGCTAACCTGATCAAGCGGCTGAAGCCGCGCTTCAACATCGTCCTGCGTGACGACAAGTCCTACCCGTGGCTGATGCTGACCGAGGACCATCCGTTTCCGCAGATCGCCAAGCATCGCGGCGCACAGCTTCGCAAAGGCAGCTACTGGGGGCCGTTCGCCTCGGCCTGGGCGGTGAACCAGACCGTTACGGCGATGCAGCGTGTGTTCCTGCTGCGGTCGTGCCAGGACACGGTGTTCGCCAACCGCTCGCGGCCGTGCCTGCTGTACCAGATCCGGCGCTGCTCGGCACCGTGCGTCGGCCGCATCGAGGAGGCAGACTACGGTCGGCTGGTGCAGCAGGCGAAATCCTTCCTGGCCGGCAAATCGGCCAGCGTGCAGCAAGAGCTGGCGGCGGAGATGGAGCACGCCGCCGCGGCGCTGGAGTTCGAACGTGCGGCTGCGGTGCGCGACCGTATACGCGGGCTGACCCATGTGCAGGGCAGCGACGTGATCAACCCGGCCAGCCTGCACGACGCGGACGTGATCGCGGCGTGGCAGATTGCCGGCCAGACCTGCGTGCAGGTGTTCTTTTTCCGTGGCGGGCGCAACAACGGCAACCGCGCGTTCTTTCCCAGCCATGCGCGCCAGCAGGAGGCGGGCGAGGTGCTGGCCGCGTTCATCGCCCAGTTCTACGACGACAAGCCGCCGCCGCCCTGCGTGCTGGCCAGCCACGTCTTGCCGGAACAGGAACTGGTCGCCGAAGCGCTCACACTGAAAGCCGGGCGCAAGGTGGAGATCAGCGTGCCGCAGCGGGGCGAGAAGCGCGCCGTGGTGCAGCACGCCGAGGTGAATGCGCGCGAGGCGCTGGAGCGCAAGCTGGCGGAATCAGCGGGGCAGGCGAAGCTGCTGGAAGCCGTGGCGCAGCTATTCCATCTGCCCGCGCCCGCCGAACGGATCGAGGTGTACGACAACAGCCACATCATGGGTACCAACCCATACGGCGTGATGATCGTCGCCGGGCCGGAGGGGTTTGCGAAGTCGGCGTATCGCAAGTTCGCCATTCGCGGCCCGGTGACGCCGGGAGACGATTTCGCGATGATGCGGGAGGTGCTGCAGCGGCGTTTCGGGCGCGCTCTGCGCGAGCAAGCGGAGGGTGAACGGCCTGCATGGCCCGACCTGCTGCTGATCGATGGCGGCGCCGGCCAGCTTTCAGCCGCGCGCGAAGTCCTGGCGGAGCTGGGCGTGAACGACGTGCCGATCGCCGCGATCGCCAAAGGACCCGACCGCGACGCCGGGCGCGAGTGGTTTCACATGGAAGGGACCGAGCCGTTCCAACTGCCGCCACGCGACCCGGTGCTGTATTTTTTGCAGCGTCTGCGCGACGAGGCGCACCGGTTTGCGATCACCACGCACCGAGCCGGACGGTCCAAGGCGCTGACCCGTAGCGAGCTGGACGAGGTGCCGGGCATCGGTGCGGCGCGGAAGCGGGCGCTGCTGAACCATTTCGGCTCTGCGCGCGGGGTGCGGATGGCTGGGCTGACGGACCTGGAGGCGGCGCCGGGGATCAACCGGGAGATCGCGCGGCGGGTGTATGCGTATTTTCACCCAGGGGTGCGAATGGAAGGCGAGGGGTGACGCGCCGGGCCGGTCACCCACTACGGCTCAGCGCGAATAATACTCGACGACGAGATTGGGCTCCATCTGCACCGGGTATGGCACGTCCGAAAGCTTCGGCGTGCGGGCAAAACGGCCCTTCATCGCGCGGTGGTCCACTTCCAGATACTCCGGCACGTCACGCTCTGGGCTCTGCGAGGCATCCAGCACCGCCGCCAACTGCTTCGAGCGGTCCTTCACCTCGATGCTGTCGTTGTCCTGCACCAGGTAAGACGGGATGTTCACCCGCTTGCCGTTCACCAGCACATGCCCGTGTGACACGAACTGACGCGCCGCGAATGGCGTGATCGCGAACTTCATGCGGTAAATCACCGCATCCAGGCGCCGCTCCAGCAGCTCGATCAGGTTCTCCGAGGTGTCGCCCTTCCGGCGGACCGCTTCCTGGTAGTATTTGCGGAATTGCTTCTCGCTGATGTTCCCGTAATAGCCACGCAGCTTCTGCTTCGCCATGAGCTGCACGCCATAGTCCGACGGCTTCTTGCGCCGTTGCCCATGCTGACCGGGACCGTAGTCACGCTTGTTGATCGGGGATTTCGGCCGGCCCCAGAGGTTCACCCCCAGGCGGCGGTTGATCTTGTATTTGCTTTCGGCGCGCTTGGTCATGAGAAGGAATGGCACCTTTCGTGCGCTGTTGTTGCACCGGTAGGCCACGCAAGAACGCGCGGCGGGCGCGGATCCCGCAGATCCGTCCACGTTCCCGGCAGTGGGCGCGGGGTTTACGGGCGCATATCGGGCTTGTCAAACATCGCCGGGACCCATAGCAGCGTCGGATGCGCATCCATATCCAGAACCCGCCCAATGAACCGCATTTCGCCATCCCGGCCGGGATGTGGCAGGCCGCTGCCGCCCGGGCCGGCACCATCGGACATGGGCACGAGGTCAGTTTCGCCGACAGCCCGGCGGGTTTTGCCGCCGCGATGCCCACCGCCGAGGTGCTGATCGGCGACAAGGATGTGATCCGCGCCCTGATGCCCTGCGCCGCGCCGCGGCTGAAATTGCTGTTCGTCACCAATGCCGGGCTGGACAATCTGGCCCCGTTCGACTGGCTGCCGCCCGGCGTCGCCCTGCTGAACAACCGCGGTACGCATGTGGTCAAGGCGGGCGAGTTCGGCATCATGGCGCTGCTGATGCTGGCCAACCAGGTGCCTGAGATGGTGACGCATCAGCGGGCCGGCCGCTGGCACAAGCTGTGGGGCGCGGTGCTGGAGGGGCGGCGGGTCACGGTAGTCGGACTCGGCGCGCTGGGCGGGGCGGTAGCAGGGCAGGCGGGGCATTTCGGAATGCACGTCACCGGTGTGCGGACCCGGGCCGAAGCGCATCCGGATTGCGCCCAGGTGGTGGCAGTATCCGAACTGGACCGGGTGCTGCCGGATACGGAGTTCCTGGTGCTGGCCTGTCCGCTGACGCCGGCTACGCTGGGGCTGATCGACCGAAGGCGGATCGGGCTGCTGCCGCGCAACGCGGGCGTGGTGAATATCGGGCGAGGGAAGCTGCTGGATCAGGACGCGCTGTGCGACCGGCTCGAGGCCGGCGAGCTTTGCGGCGCGGTGCTGGACGTGTTCGAGCCGGAGCCGATTCCGGACGGCCATCGGCTATGGAATACCCCGAACCTGATCATCAGCCCGCATACCGCGGCGGACGATCCGAATACGTACAATCCACTGAGCCTCGATATTTTTTTCGACAATCTGCGGGCTTTTCGGCAGGGACAGTCGATGCCCAACCAGTTCGACGTCACGCGCGGCTATTAGTTGCACATGCAGTCCGCCCCCTCTGGCCAGTGGGGCGGTGGAAGCTGACCGTCTCCCGGGTGGCGGCGCTCTGGTGCCCGCCTGCCTCGAACGCGGTATAGGCGCGGCATGCTTCTGGCCTCCGACGCTCCGCTGATCGCCACCGTTCTGCCGCCCGGTGAGGGGTTCGGGCCTGGCCGCACCGGGGCGGTGGGCCTGATCGTGCGACGCCTGGCGCGCATCGTGCCAGCCCTGGTGCTTGGGCGGGAGCAGGCCGGCCCGATGTTCGAGGAGGTGCCGTTCCGCGCCGTCCACCCGCCGCGATTTCTGCCGGGGAACGTGAACACCCGTTATGCGGCAGGCGTTGCTCGCGCGCTTCGCCAGATCGACCCGGCACTGATCGAGGTCCACAACCGCACCGAGGTGGCGCTGTCGCTTGCCCGCCGGTTCCCGCGCACGCCGGTAGTGCTGTTTCTGCACAATGACCCGCAATCGATGCGGCACGCGGGCCGCCCGACGCATCGCGCCCGTTTGCTGTCGCGCCTGGCGCGCGTCGTGACGGTGTCGGAGTTCCTTCGCCGAGCGACTGCTGGAGGGGGTGCAGCCACCGGCCGGGCGGTCGCCGGTGGTGCTGCCCAACCCGATCGACCTCGCGGCGCTGCCGGCACCGCCAGCCGCAGGAGCAGCTGATCCTGTTTGCCGGGCGCGTGGTGCCGGAAAAGGGCGCAGATGCGTTCGTTGCCGCCTGCGCGATCGCTCTGCCGCAGCTTCCTGGCTGGCAGGCCGCGGTGATCGGCGCCGACCGGTTCCGCAGCGACAGCCCCGAGACGCGATATGTGCGCGCGGTTCGCGCGGCCGCGGCACGCGGCGGGGTGCGGATGCTCGGCTATCGCGATCATCCCGAGGTGCTGATGGAACTGTCACGCGCCGCGATCGCCGTGGTACCCAGCCGCTGGGCGGAGCCGTTCGGGCTGGCGGCATTGGAAGCGATGGCGTGCGGGGCTGCGCTCGTCTGTTCGGAGCGCGGCGGCTTGCCGGAGGTGGCGGGGGAGGCGGCGGTGTACGTCGAACCCGGACGATGTGGCCGGCATGGCGCAGGCCATCGTTGCCCTGGCCGGTGATCCGGAGCGTCTGGCAACAATTGGCGGCGGCCGGGCGCAACCGAGCGCGAAGGTTTCGGGCTGGAGGCGGCAGCAATGCGCCTGACCGCGCTTGCGCCGGGAGGTACTCGCGGAGTTTGGCGCCGCTGGTGGTCCGGTCTCCCGGCAGGCCCTATATACCGCGCAACGGGATTGACTGGAGCAGCGATAATGGCGGACGCGACGATGCCGCCGGCGAATGAGCCGGTGCCGGTGACGGTGCTGACCGGCTATCTGGGCGCCGGCAAGACGACTTTGCTGAACCGCATCCTGAGCGAGCAGCACGGCCGCAAATACGCCGTCGTGATCAACGAGTTCGGCGAGCTGGGCGTGGACAACGACCTTGTCGTGGACAGCGACGAGGAAGTGTTCGAGATGAACAACGGCTGCATCTGCTGCACCGTGCGCGGCGACCTGATCCGCATCGTCGGCGGACTGATGAAGCGGCGCGACAAGTTCGACGGCATCATCATCGAGACCACCGGACTGGCGAATCCCGCGCCCGTGGCGCAGACGTTCTTCATCGATGAGGGCGTGCGGGCGAAGGCGCGGCTGGATGCGATCGTCACCGTGGTGGACGCCAAGCACGTGCTGGCCCGGCTGGCGGACAGCCACGAGGCGGCCGACCAGATCGCTTTTGCCGACGTGATCGTGCTGAACAAGACCGATCTGGTTTCCGCGGAGGAGCTGGAGGAGGTCGAACGGCGCATCCGCCAGATCAACCGGTTCGCGGTGATCCACCGGACCGAGCGCGCGGCCTTGCCGATCGATCAGGTGCTCAATCGTGGCGCGTTCGATCTGAAGCGCGTGCTGGAGATGGACCCGGATTTTCTCGACAGAATGACGAGCATGAGCACAACGACGACGTGACGTCGGTGAGCTTCGAGGTGGACAAGCCGATCGACGCGGAGAAGTTCAATGCCTGGATGGGCGTGCTGCTGGCAGGAGAAGGGGCCAGGATCTGCTGCGCACCAAGGGCATACTGCACTACCAGGGCGACGACCGCCGCTTCGCTTTCCAGGCCGTGCACATGATCGCCGACGGGGATTTCATCGGTCCGTGGAAGGATGGCGAGCCGCGCACGCAGCCGGATCGTGTTCATCGGCCGCAACCTCAATCGCCCGCAACTTCGGCGCGGCTTCGAGGCGTGCCAGGCGGAGCAGGGCTGATGCAGGCATGGGTGACGGCATCGGCTGCTCATGAGCTGAAACAGCGCAGTTCCTGATCGACGCGCGCGGCACCAGCCGGGATCTTGGTGCCTTCGTCGTCGCGGCGCGCTTCGATCGCGGCGGGCGGACGCGTCGCGTTCGCGCTGGGCGATGGCACGCTGCGGCTGGTCGATCGGCCGCAGCGCGGGGACTGGCGCGAAGCTGCCGGTGCATGACGGCGCGGTCCTTGCGCTGGCGCCGCATCCTGGCGGCGGTTGGTGTCCGGGCGGCGACGACGGCAAGCTGCGCCGCATCGAACTCGACGGCGCCATCGACGGACATCGCCGCGTTCGGTATGAAATGGGTGGAGCAGGTCGCGAGCCACGCCCGGCGACAAGGGCGTGTGCTCGCCTGCGCGGTCGGGCAAGATGGTGCATGTGTTCGATGCGGCTGGGACGAAGCTGAAGGAGCTTGCCGCATCCTTCTACGGTGACCGGCCTGGCCTTCGACGGCAAGGGCAAGCGGATCGGCGCCTCGCATTACAACGGTGCGAGCCTGTGGTTCGTCGCGGCGAAGACCGACAGCCCGCGGCTGCTGGAATGGAAGGGCAGCCATATCGGCATCGCCATCCACCCGGAGGGCGAGGCGGTGGTGACGGCGATGCAGGAGAACGCGCTGCACGGCTGGGCGCTGCCGGACGGCAAGCACATGCGCATGAGCGGCTATCCCGGCAAGACGCAGTCGATGTCGTTCACGCGCACCGGCAAATGGCTGGCGACCAGCGGCGCCGACGCGATGGTGCTGTGGCCGTTCTTCGGCGGCGGCCCGATGGGCAAGGCGCCGCTGGAACTCGCCGGCGGCGACGGCATGCACGTGCACGCAGGTCGCCTGCCACCCGAAGGAGGACATGGTGGCGGGCGGCTTTGCCGACGGGCTGGTGGTGATTGGCGGATATCGGCTCCTCGCGCATCCTGCCGGTCGCGCCGCCGGGCCATGGGCCGGTCTCGCGCTGGCGTGGAACGCCGGCCGGCTCGCATCTGGCGATCGGCACGGAGACGGGGTTCGCGGCGATCATCAATCTGGCGAAGCGGTAGGCGAGGGCGCGGTTCATGCACATTATCACTGCCAACGGGCTGCACATGCCGCAGCTCGGCCTCGGCACCTGGCGCATGTCGGGACGGGAATGCCAGCAGGCGGTGGAGAGCGCGCTGGCGCTGGGATACCGCCATATCGATACGGGCCAGATGTACGCCAACGAGGCGGAAGTGGGTGCCGGTATCGCGGCATCCGGCCTCTCGCGCGGCGATCTGCACCTCACCACCAAGGTGTGGAACGAGAATTTGGCGCCTGACCGGCTGCGCGCCGCGATGGAGGCCAGCCTGGAGAAGCTGCGCACGGACTATGTGGATCTGTACCTGATCCACTGGCCCTCGCCGCACATGGATTTGCCGGCTGCGCTGGAAACCATGATGGCGCTGCAGCAGGAGGGGAAGGCGCGCAAGATCGGCGTTGCCAATTTCAACGTGGCGCTGTTGCGGCAGGCCATCGAGCAGGTGCGCGCGCCGATCGCGGCGGTGCAGTTCGAATATCACGTCACATTGCGGCAACCCGCGCTGCTGGATTACGTGCGTTCACACGGGCTGCCGATCATGGCGTATTCGCCCCTGGCGAAGGGGCGGCTGCCGGATCATCCTGTGCTGGCGAAGATAGCCGGCAAATACGGTGCTACGCCGCCGCAGATCGCGCTTGCCTGGTTGCTGCGGCAGCCTGACGTTGTGCCGATACCGAAATCGGTCCGCCGTGAGCGACAGCAGGAAAATCTTCGTGCGTTGGATATCTCGCTGGACGAGGACGATGTCGCGGCGCTGGAGGCCCTGCCGAAGGATCAGCGCTGCGTGAATCCGGGGTTCGCTCCGGCGTGGGATGCGACAGGCTGAGAGCGGCCCACCCCAATTAACTCCCGGTTCGGAGCGGGCTGCCGGATTGAACCCGGCGTGTTGAGCCGCGTTCTGGTCCCGGACGGAGCGGTAAAGTGCTGCCCATCGCACCCCTCGCTCCGCCGTAACGCAACCAAAAGGAGCGCGCTATGGATAAGGATCGCATCGAAGGGATCGGCAAACAAGCCAAGGGTGCCGTGAAGGATGCTGCCGGGAAAGTCATCGGTGACAGCAAGATGCAGGCTGAGGGCAAAGCGGACAAGGCTGAAGGCAAAGTTCAGAACGCGGTCGGCAGCGCGAAGGACGCCATCAGAGAGAACAGCTCACGCTGATCCCACGCGTCGGGCATGGTAGATGCCCGGCCGTATAGCCAGTCCAACGGTCTCTCCTGTTCGCGGGAGAGGCCGTTGTTGCGAAAAAAAGCTCGGTGCGGGCGGACTTCCTCTCACGTCGTAAGGGTGAAAGGCTGGGCTGACAGGAATGCAGGACGACAGCATGCTGCACCGGCCTATAAGTTCGCTTCCGATCACAGCCGCATCCCGAGCAACCTGGTGGTTGCCCCTCGGCATCGCGGTGGGCCTGACTGGTATCAAAGTGCTGGTCTATGCGCTGCTTGCAGGGGGTGGCCTTGCCACTGCCTTGTGCCAGTGGGATTGCGGTTGGTACATATCGATTGCGGCCGGGGGCTACGATAGCACGTCCCACCTCGTGGGGCAGTATCCACAGGCGAACTGGGCTTTCTTTCCCCTGTATCCATTGCTGCTGCATTACCTCGACGCGCTGACACATATCGCGCCGCGCGTATCGGGCGTGGTGATATCGACTGCGTGCTTCATTGCATTCGCGGTGCTGGGTTCGCGCTATCGCGCAATGACACGTTGCCCGGAAAGCGTGTGGACCTGGCTGCTGCTGCTGACAATGTGGCCGTACCGGCTTCTACTTCCACGCGGTGTACACTGAGGCACTGTACGCGGCGCTGGCAATCTGCGGGCTGTTGCTGCTGGAAGCAGGGCAGCCGTTCGCTGCGGGTTGTGCCAGCGCGCTGCTGACCGCGACGCGCCCTACCGGGATTGTATTCGCCGGGTGGATTGCGGGCGACCGGTTGGTACGTGCCGCATCGGCCGGCTCGGCGCGGCGGGCAGGCGCAATACTTCTGCCGGCCTTGATTGCGCCGGCCGGGTTGCTGGCATTCATGCTGCTGCTGTACGTGAAAGCCGGGGACCCGCTTGCCTTCGTGCATATCCAGGCGGGGTGGCAGCATCGGGCCCGCGATCCTGCCACTGTTCTGTGGAGCGGCTTCACGACGTTCAGCTTCAGGCCATTGAGGATCGGGCCGCCTTATCTGGCCGCCTGGGCGGTACCTGGGGCTTGCGGCCGGCGGCTGGTTGCTGGCTACACGCCGATTCGCCGAGGCATGGCTGTGCGGCATGACGGTGATAATGGCCCTTGCGTCCGGCACGCTGTGGAGCATGCCGCGATTTGTCGCGGCCAACCCCGCTTTCCTGCTGGCGTCCGCGGACCTGCTGGTGGCGATTCGCTGGCGCATGTTGCGCGGGGTGGTCCTGGTTGTGATGGCTGGGTTCCAGATTTTGTTTGTGATGGCGTGGTACCGGGGGGCCGGCTTTTTAACATAGAGGATCGCGCGGCCGAAACTGCCGTCGTCCGCGGCAAGGTCGTCTCATCCACGCCTTTGCATGATGCGGAAAGCGGGCTAGGAACCGGCATGGATTCCAATGTCCCTGCTGTGAATTATGCGCTGCGACAGCGGATGCGGCCCTGGCTTGGCGTTTGGGTCCTGTGGTGGCTGATCGCCCTTTTAAGCCTGTGGCTCCGAACCGGCTTTCCCACTCACGCCATTTCCATCGCGAATATATGATGACGAGCTGTTTGTCAGGGCCGCTCGTTATCTGGGTGCCGGCGAGTGGCTGGGCCCGTACGACAACCTGACGCTCGTCAAAAGGGATGTTCTATCCGCTATTCATACTGATAGCGTTTCTTTTCGCCATTCCACTCAATATAGCTGAGCAGGCGGTGTATCTTGCCGTGTCCGCCCTTGCTGCCTGCCTTGTGCGTCGGGTGACAAATGACCGCAAGCTCGCGTTGCTGCTGTTCGCGGTTTTGGCCTTCGACCCAGTGCTCTGGCACTGGGAGATGGGCCGGGTCATCCGCGAAGGCCTGTATATCAGCCTGTCGCTGGCTGCCGTGATCCTGTTCGTCAGCATGGTGTTTCCGCCGCCGACCCGCCGACGGTGGCTCGGTCTGGTATACGGCGTGGCGTGTGGACTGGTGCTAGGAGCGTTCTGGCTGACGCGTGAGGAGGGCCCTTGGCTGGTTCCCGCGATCGCGGTCACCGTTCTTGTGTCGCTGTTTGCGGCCGTTGCGGTCCGCCCGGCGTGGGCGCCGTCCATACCGGCGTGGCTGAGGTCTGTCGGGCTGCCGCTTGCGGTCGCGGTCGCCGTCTTCGCCGCCTGCAACGGCATCGTTGCAGGCGTAAACTACCTGAAATATGGGGTGTTCGTTACCACCGAGTTCAAGGCAACGCCGTTCCTGCGGGCCTATGGAGCGCTTGCGCGGATCAAGCAGGATCACTGGCGACGGTTCGTCGTATTCCCGAAGGACGCCCGCGAGCGCGCCTACAGCGTCAGTCCGGCCGCGCGCGAGCTTGCTCCGGTGCTGGATGGACCGGAAGGGGAGACCTGGCGTCGAATCGGTTGCACCCAGACCGGAACTACCGACTGCCCTGAGATATTGTCGGGCTGGTTCATGTGGGCGTTCCGCGACGCGGTCGCGGCGGCCGGGCATTACAAATCCGCCCCCGAAGCGATGCGATTCTACAACCAGCTCGCCGACGAGATCGACGCGGCCTGTGCGTCCGGCCGTATCCGTGCGGGCCGCCACGGGCGACTCTAATGCCTGTGTTCCATCGGCAATACCTGGGAGACACGTTGCGCGATTCGCTGGTCGTCGGCCGTATCCTGCTGACCATGGCGAATATGGAGGTCGGGGCGGCGCCGAGCATCGGCACTCCGACGGGAATTGCTATTTTTGCTGACATGGTGGGCAACGTGTACCCAGGCTCACCCCTACGAACTTATCCTGCAAGGGTGGGCAGCTTCCCCGTTGGGTCAGCCGCAGCTCGCCCTCGAAGGGCTCGGAGATCAGCAAGCGGACATGACCATCGCGGAAATGCCAGGTCACGACGTAACCCAGATATACCCCGGTTGGGCAGCGACCCGCTTTGATTTGCGAACCGGCTGCCCGCCGACATTGTGCGAGCTGATGGTCGGCGCACCAGGCACGCCGGCTGTCGCCATCCCATTGGCGCGGGCTGAACACAGGCGCGGTGCTGACCACGCCGAGCCTCCGCGTGTTTCTCGATTTTGCTTCGGTCCGCAACATCGCGGCGGCCACGGCCGAGCGTCTCGCGGTGCAACTACGGATCGCGAAGGTGATCGCGTTCTGCTACGCCAGAGCCTTTCCGCGTTGTTCGTGCTGGCACTGGCCGGATCCGATTCTGGCGCTCGCCCGTTGCCGGTCCCGTCCGGTTCCGCTTGCGCTGGCGGCGCTTCTTGCCGCTTCGCTTGCCGCTATCGCAGTGCGGGTGGTCTTGCTCGCGTATCTCGATGTCACGTCGATTCCATCGGCGAACATTCTTTATACTTCGCCGGCCTCGCCGTTTGTCATTGTTTTCAGCGTGATCGGTTGCTGGTGCCTGGTGCGCGGCGCGGTGTCCGAGAGAATGGCGCGTCGGTGGTTCTCCGACGGGCTTTCAACCAGCGGCTCCGTGTCGTACAGCGGCGACAGCTCATCCGGAATCTCGCCGTAAGGGCGTTCGACACGCGGCGGGAACGCGATCGTCCATTCGCGGCCAAGCGTGAGCCGAAGATTGGGGTTATGAAACGGATCAGCGATACAAACGGAGCGCCAGCGTTGGCGCATGCGGGCGACCTCGATCTGTTCGAGCGCGGCGCGTTCGCCGGAAAAGTGGTAGCCGAGCGAAACTGACTCGTAATGGCGCAGTTCGGCTGCCGCCGAAAACACGATTGACCAGCCTTTTTCGCGCATGCGGAGGCAGAAGTCGACATCGTTGAAAGCGATCGCATAGCTCTCATCGAGGCCGTCCACGGCTTCGAACGCATTGCGCCGGACCAGAAGCGCGGCGCCGGTGACCGCCGACATCTCCTGTTCCAGAATCGCGCGGCCCCAATAGCCCGGCTCGTCTCGTCGCAAATAACGGAACGCATGCTCACATAGCCCGGCGAGTCCGATGATGACGCCGCCATGCTGGACCCGGCCATCCGGATAGATCAGCTTCGCGCCGACGGCGCCGACATGCGGGTCGGATAGATGGCCGACCATGAACTCGAGCCAGCGCGGCTCGATGGGTTCGACGTCATCGTTCAGCAGACAGAGTATCTCACTGTCGCTGACCGACGCACCGAAATTGTTAGCCTTCGAATAGTTGAATTCCGCCACATCCAGCACGACAACGCGCGCACGTGGATCGGCGAGCACGGGCGCGAGAATGTCTTGTTGACTGGGCTCCAGGGGATGGTCCTGCGAGACGACGACGACGATATCGAAGTGTCGGTACGCGGTACGTGCAGGACCGCTCGAAGGCAAGTCGTGACATGTGGGCTTTTTGCTGCCGACGGCACGATCAGCGTCACTTTCGGCTGCCGGTCTGGCGCAACGACCATGCGCCAGCGCAGTGGCAGTTTGGGGACCGGTAGCTCGGCAGCCATCCCCATGCGCTGTAGATGCTGGCGTGCGATGTCAGCCAGGATCGTGTCCGGCGCCATGCCGGTATCGTAACGTCTGTGCGTCAATACGAACGGCACGCGGCGGGTGCGTGGTGGCGTTTGCTGCTCATAAAGGCGCAGATACGTATCCAGGCGCGTCGCTTCTGCCCAGCCGGGCAGACCGTGCGTCAACTGCATCAGGGCGGCGCGGCGAACCAGCCAGATCCCGCGCGTCAGAATTCCGGAGAGCGCCAACGCGTGGTTTATTTCCGGCTTGAAAAACGGGGTGTGGCGTCGGCCGTCCGCACCGACAAGGTCTTCGTCGGCGCACAGCATGTCGGGCCAGTCGTGCCGCGCCGCCTGATCGGCAAGCACGGCAAATGCGTGTGCCGGCACAACCTCACCGGCTTGCAGCACCGCGACATACTCGCCGGACGCGTGGAGCAACGCCGCGGCCGCCGGAGCGTCGCAGTCGGACATGTAAACCGGCAGATCGGCAAATCCGCATTGCTGCCGCAACGACGCCATCGTCGCGGCCAGAGCGGCGACGTCCGATTCGCGATGGAACACGACAGCCGATAGGCGTGGCCACTTGGGTCGGTATGCCGATACGAGCAGTTGCTCCTGGGCAAACCCGTGCCAGTCGTCCCACAGCGTAATCCATGCTCCATAGCTGTGCGGAGAATTCGCTTCACGCTGGGCGGTCGCGATTGCCTGTCTGATCCGCAAGGGAAGCAGCCGCAAAGGGCCCGGCGTCGCGCCGGCGATCCGCAGGGGACTGCGGAGCATGATCAGCGTGGAGGCGACCAGACGCGAGATGCGCCACATGCGGACACGGCTCTGTGAGGGTAATTCCGTGCCGCCCAGAACTTCCAGGCAAAGCGTATCTGTCTCGGTGGGCACGAAGGCCACTGTCCAATGCCCCAATCCGGGTGCTCGCCGCAGAAACCGGCTGGCGACTCTCCGGTCGGCATTCCGGATGTTCCATGGAATGAGAACGCGCACCGGCGCATCCCCGAGCCGGGGAGCCTGGACAACCGAGAAGAGCACCCAATGTCCCCGCAGATGTTCCGGCACCTGGATCGGGTACTGGTGTGAACCGTGGCGGGATGAATTCGGAGCCGTCATTGCAGGGCTTTCAATAGACGTGGCATTCGCCTCCCGCTAGGCTCGGGCGTCGCCATACTTGGGCTTCGCCGGCCCCAGGCTGCTAGAGCGAATGGACCCTCGCAATGGTAACTGTGCAGACCCGATATGGCGAACTTGCGGTACCCGATACCGAACAGGACGTGGTTGGCCGCTTTCTCAAATTGCACGGTGAATGGGGAGAAGCGGAAACGAGCTTCGTCGGCAGCAATCTCGCGGATGGCGCTCGCGTTCTCGATATTGGTGCATTTGTCGGAACGTTTGGTTTGAGCCTGAGCCAGAAACGCCGGCTGGATTTCATCTGTTTTGTAGAACCGAATCCCCTCCGTGGTTCCCCTGCTGGAAAAGAACGTGCGACGGAATTGCATGGTTCCCGCCGCGGTCGTCGATCGGCTTGTCGCTCCTGCATTCTTCGAGCCAAAGAAGGCTACGATGGTGCAGGGAAATCTGGGCTCCGTCTCTTTCGCTGCGCATGCAGACGCGTCCCGTCAGGAGGTTCCGTTCGAGGTTCCCAAACCCGTGCGGCTCGCCGCGTTGCGCGAGGAGTTCGGGCCATTTGACCTGATCAAACTGGATGCGGAGGGGATGGAACTCGACATCCTGTCGGACGATGCGCCAGCCCTGGCGCAAACCGACGTTACCATCTGGGCGGAATGCAATGAAACGCCGACCGCGTTGGAGATGGCCGGGCTCCTGGTCTCGTTGGGGCGCCCGGTGTACTACGTGGCCTGTCCAGTTTATCTGCCCGACAATTTTCGCCGCAGCACGGACCCGATTTTCCCTTTCGCGTGTGAAGCTGGGCTTTTCGTCCATTCCGGCGCGCCGCCGATCCTTGAGCGACGATTGCAGGATGCGGGCGCGCGTGTCGTCCCCATCGACGGACAAGAGAGCCTCCGAGAGGCGCTTTGGCGCACACCACGCTGGGCTCCCGCGGAATGGTGGGGCACGTCGATGCACGAGGTTGTTGCTCTGGCGATCCGGAAAAGTTGTAGCGAAGACTATGCAAGCTTCCTGAGTCCGGTGCCGGCAACCAAGAATGAGACCATTCAGGAGTTGCGCGCTGCACTCGCGGAGCTGCAGGAGATTGCCGATTCCCGGCTGCTCGGATTGCGGGCAGCCCATGAGCGTTTGGCGCGCCTTCGCCAGAAATTTGAGTCACAAGCTTTCCAACGACAAGAGGCAACGGCCGAAGGGGTTCCGTTTGAAAAGGCGGCGGACGAATCAATGACGAACCCTCTGCTAGACTGACCGGCATTGGTATCTTCTTTGGTCAGGCTGGCGACCTCGCGCCGGTCAGTCGGGCCAACGCAACCGCTACCGCAACCGGTACCACGTAGCAGTAACGCATATCACAGGCGATGCCGACGAACAGGTAACTGGCGGCGATGCAAATCGAGCTCGCCAGCAGACACGCTATCGGCAAGTCAGAAGGAATATCTCGGGCAAATCCAAGCAACAGCCCGGCCGCCAGCAACACCCAGGCGCCATTCCAGTAAAACGGTGAGTTCAGGAACAGGTTGCCGTAACGGGACAGTGCCTGATCTCCAGGCCGCACGGTTTCATGCAATCCGAGCTGTGCCAGCATCGCGGGTGGACCAAGAATGCCCACATAAAACGGCAGACAGCGGTCGGGCTGTGGCGGGAACAGCAGCCATCGATAGAATTGGAACCGGTGCGCCAGGTAGGCTGTCGGATGCTGGATCACGAGCTCCCACCACAGCCGACGGATTGCGTGATCGCCGGAGCGATCAAAGGGGACCAGCGCCGGAACATCACTCAAGGTATCGTCGCGCTCGGGGGAATAGTTCTTTCCAAGCGCATCGAGGTACTGCTGCACCTTGACAGCGTCGACGTCCGGAACGCTTGGAGCAGCGACAGCCCTTCGCGCAGCAATCCCGGCGATATCGTGACTGTTCCAGACTGCGTAGCCCCACCGCAAGGTAGTTCACCTGTGAGACTGCGGTCGCGGACACCAGTGCGGAAACACCCCAGGCACACAGGATTGCTAGCACGGCGCTCCCAATGCCCAGGCCCAGGGCGGCGTGCAACCGCCTAGGGGCCAATCGCCAGTGAACCGAGCGACAGGGCGAGGAAGGGAAGCATGATCACACCGTTCTGGCGTACCAGGATGGCGATCGCCGCACAGCCGATCGACGCCAGTATCCAGGCCGCACCGGCGCCGTTACGGCCATCCCGCCGAGCCGCGCCGCCGGCCGTTACCGCTGCAAACGAACCGGCGACGAGATTGGCAAAGAGAACATCTTTCCAAACAATTCCCTGGTAGATCAGGACCAGCGGTGAAAGCATCAGGCCGAATAGGGCAATCAGCGGCCATATTCGCGGACGCAAGTTGGTTGAAACCAACAACAGCGCAACAAAAAATGGTGTGCCCGCAATCAGAAGGTACAGTCCGGTGCCCGGAAATACCCGATGCAGTAAGCCTAGCAGCGCAGACATCACTGGCGGGTGCATGCTGGCATAAACGCGCGTAACCCCCTCGGTCATCTGATAGATGGAATCCGACGAGAGCTGCCCCGGGGCGTTCAACGCCAGGACAAGAAGCCACACTGCGACGATCATGAAGCGGACCGTACCGGCTGGAACGAAGCGTCGCATGGGGATCAGACGATACCGTTTCTGGTGCACCAGCTCTGGTAGGAAGCGGGACCGGCGGCGAACGGGTCGGGAAACTCTCGTTGCAATTCCCGGTTGGTTCGATATCGCAGCCGCTGCGGTCGGGTGATGGGCGTGCCGTCGGCGTAGCGGCCATAATGCCACCAACCGTTCGGCAATCCAGGCAGAGCGTTCGCGGCCAAACGCTCCCGATACCATCGCAACAGCTCGAAAGCGCCGGTCTCCCCGCCAGCATAGCGTTCGATCATCGCTTCGCCCACCGATTGAACTTTAGTAAAATGATAAAAGCGCAGTGGGCGACCGCCCGCGAGAATATCACCATCCGGCGTAAAGCTGATCGGCCGACGCCCCAAATTCCAGCTGGCAACATTGTACCCTGGGTCCCGCAGGACAGCAGCCGAACCGAAAAAGGCCGGCACCAAGTCGCACCACCGCTGGTCCGTGAACAGCCCGCGCGGAATGTCATCATAGCAGAAAAGCAGCAGGCGGTCGCGCCACCAGCGTGCGAACTGCAGGCCTTCTTCGCATGCCCCGACGGCAAGGAACCCCAGGTTGAACACCCCATGCATAAGACAGGAAATCTCATTGTCTTCAATCGCGGAGATGGTCTCCTCGGCGCTGAGCAAATGCGGTGTCAGAACAATCGAGTGCTGCTCAAGTAGATCGACAACCGTGTCGAGCGAGCCGAATACGGCGATATCCGGATCGAGATAAACAACCTTTCGCACCCCTTCTCTTGTAAGCAGCCTGTGCAGGACGGCACCCTTTACCGCCGTCGAAAGCTCGACGATGTCATGGCTGAACGTCCACGCCGCCATGTCTTGGATATCGAGATCATCCATTCGTACAATGTGATCGAACAGCTCCACCTCCAGATCGATGTCATGCCCGGCTGGAGGTTCGTCGGGCAGACACAGCCATAACGTCCAATCGGGGTGATACGTCTTCAGCGTTTCAGCCAGCACACGCGCCCGGTCAAGATAACTGAACGTGGCGGAGGTGAAGCAATGGACCTGACCGCGGTGGCTCATGCAGCCGCACCGCAAGCTGCACGAGCGCTGCCGAGAAGATAGGCTCCTGCCAGCCTGCCTGGGACGAGATGACCGCGACGGCGCCTGCTTCGGTCCAGATCAATCAATAGATTACCGGAGTTGAAATAAGCCAGCAACTCCTGTTCAGTACGGAGTGCGATGCCAGCACCGTACAAAGCAACCGCCGGCCAGACGTTTCCGGCGGCTCTCCGCGCTATCACGAAAGCACCAGCGGCGATGGCTTCGAAGGTCGTAAACGAGAACGTCTCGTGACAAAGCGACCAGCTCACCACCACGTCCACTCGCGCGTCGACGAGCGCATCGACCATGCGGTCTCGGTCTGACGGTGTAACCCGGACGGGAACGAACCGAATCAGCTCGTCACCGCCGCTCTCGTTGCCGAAATGCAGGAATTCGTAGCTGTCAGCGTGGCGGCCGGCGAGCGCCCGAAACACATCCCACCCTTTGTGCGAGACCGGTCCGCCGAGATAAGCGACGCGTATCAGCCTGTCTTGTGGTGGCGTAACCAGCGGGCCTTCAAATGAAACCGCACAATGCGATTGCACGATGGCTTCACTATGCGGCAGATCGGCGTGGCCAAGCCAGAAATCCAGGGCGGAACGCGAGGGGGCCATTACCACCGGCCGGATTGCGGCATAAAGCTCGCGAATGCGTCGCACGTGAGAGATGCGTTCGGATCCATAGCAGCAGATTGTGCAGGCTCCGGACGTGATCGGCGGTGCATTGCAGAACTCAACGTCGTTTCGCATCAACGCATAGCCGGTACAGATCGTGAAAAAGTCGTGCGTCCAGAAAATGACTTTGCCAAATCCCCCGCAAGCGGCGAGCGTGCCCACCAGTTCGGGTACAAGGCCGAGCAGGTGATGGACAACGAGGTGCCGCTCGCGCGGTATGAACGCCTGACGGAGCGCGTCCTCGAGATCCTTCCAGCTTGTGGTACCCAGGCGAGCGCCGCCCAACGTGAGGACGATACGAAATTCGGCGGAATCAACCGGGTCGGCCAGAAGCGGCAGCGGCCGCGCCGGACAGGCATGGAGATGCGCCCAGCGCTGCTCGGCAAAAACCCTTGCCTCATCGCCAATGCAGTTCTGTATGCCTCCGGCGGATTGCGTGTATTCGTCGTGACTGAGTACCACGAGCAAGCCGGCCGCGCCTGCCGTCTCCATGAGCGCAGTCTGCAAAGTCGATCCTGCAAGATCATCACCGTGGTGCGTGAATCCCCAATCCTGTGCGCGCTCACGCGGGCGGCGGGCCGCCAAAGCCCTCAAAGCTCGCGTTTGGGGTGGCTTGGATGACCGTCTGCCTTCGTGCTTTCCCGTAAGGATATAGTGAACGAACGGATTTATTCCTGATGCGGCGACATCCGGATTTGTTTCGAGATAATAATTTGTATCGAAGTCCGGCCGCGGTCGTCTCCCCTCTTGCCATCCGAACTGCTGAAAGTGAGTTAGCGGTTCCAGCCCCAGAGCACGGATGTCAGCATATTCCGCCAAATAGAAGTCCGCATCGAAGGCCGCTCGTAGAGACGGATGAGGCTCCGCCGGTGCCGGTGCCACTCGCCGGAAGGGTACAGACACCCGGATTTGATTTATCCATTCGCGAATTTGCCTCCACGAGGCGCGCGCCCCCCATATGGATTCCGGTTCGGCGACGGGGCAGGGGGGAACAGAACGCCTCCCCTCAGCCTTTCCGAACAGGACGTAGTGGAGAAGAGGATTGATACCCGATTTGGCGACATCACGGTTCGCTTCGAGGTAATATGCCGTATTGAAATCCTCTCTCGGCCACCGCCCTTCTTTCCAGCCGAAGGTTGAGTAATGGACGAGCGGATCTACCCCCGCTTCGCGAATGTCGGGATACGATGCGAGATAGTAATCGGAATCAAATGCCTCTGCGAGCTTAGGGTGCGGAAGCTCGATTGCGGCCGGTGCTTGCCTGGGTTCCGCCGTCTGACCGATTCGCATCCGGTTTCGCGCGATAGTGCTGATCCATCGCCATGAGTCCGCTGCACTTCGCATCAGCCGGACGCCTCCGCCCCACTCTCAAGCCCCATCCACACCACGCACCGTCAGATAGAACAGCCGCCGCATCTCCTTTCGCCCGCGCGCCACCGAGTCGAGAATCAGGCCACCGAACAGCGAGAGAAACGACAGCAGCACCAACCCGGTCGCCAGGATTGCGGTGGGCTCCCGCGGCACCAGGCCAGTCCTGAGGAACTCAACAACCACGGGAAGCCCAAGTCCCAGCGCAACCAGCAACAACACCGTGGCAATCGCGGCAAAGAACGGCAACGGCCGTTCTTCCTTTATAAGCATTACGATGGTTTGCAGAATGCGCAACCCGTCGCGGATTGTGTGCAGCTTGGACGCCGAGCCGTCCGGTCGCTCCCGATAGGCGACCGGAACCTCACCGATCGCCATCCGCAGCTCCAGGGCGTGCACGGTAAATTCGGTCTCGGTCTCGAACCCGGCAGCCAGCGCCGGGAACGACTTCACGAAACGCCGTGAAAACACGCGGAAGCCGGACAGCATGTCGCTCACCCGGTTGCCGAACACCCAGCCGACCGTTCCCGTCAGCACTCTGTTGCCAAGCCGGTGGCCGGGGCGAAACGCCGTCGCCTGCGTGCTGAGTTCGCGTGCCGGTGACCATGTCAAGCCGCTGACGATGCAGCAGGTCCAGCATGAGCGATACGGAATTGATATCGTACGTATCGTCGCCGTCCACCAGCACATAGACGTCAGCTTCGATATCGGCGAACATGCGGCGGATGACATTGCCCTTGCCCTGCAAGGCCTCCGACCGGACCTCTGCGCCGGCTGCGAGCGCCGCGCCGACCGTGTCATCGGTGGAGTTGTTGTCATATACGAAGATCCGCGCCTCCGGCAGCCGGCACTGAAAGTCCGAGACCACCTTGCCGACAGTAATTGCCTCGTTGTGGCACGGGATCAGGACTGCGACATGCGGGTTTTGCCGGAATTTCGCAGCCGGCGGACGCTCGATCAGGGTGTTGTCAATTCCTATCACCGCGCTAACGGTGTCCCGACAGGATATCCATAGCGAAAGCCTCGCAATCGACCATGCGGTTCCATCCGGCAGCTATAGCGCACGCGGACGTACCGGCTGATTCCACCGGATGAAGCATCAATCGGTCCGTCTGACAATACCGCAATCGGGCGCGGATTCATATGCTGCGCCAGTCCCTCACGATCTGTGCGGGAGGTGGTGTCTGTTGCACGTTCCGATGCCGCCGCGAACTGCGCGCGCCGTCTTGCGGATCGAGCTGGAAACGGACGATGGTTCAGTCGGCCCCGCCGTCGTGGTCGGGCCGGGCGCAATTTTCCCGAAACGGCGGCAAGCACCGATTTTCATCCCTTCCGATGCGCGATATCTGCACGTACGGGTCTTCGGTCCTGCCGACAAGCCGATCTGTCTGACGGTCACATGCAAGCCGCTCGGCCGGCTTTCGGCCGGGCTTGTGCTCGCCCGAAGACACCCGCTCGGCTTTGCGGCGTTCGCCGCACGCGGTCTTGCCACGGATCCTCGAGGCACTCCCGCACGTCTGCGCGTCTGGCTCGGCCTTGCCGCGACTCGGAACACGCCGCGTCCGTCCTATGCGCTGTGGACAAGGCTATTTGATACCTGGATCGATGCCGATCATGACCGGTTGCTGCGCTCGCCACGCCGGGCCGGGTGGCCGCAAATCGACGTCCTGGTACTGCCGGCGGCGGCGAGAACGCCGGCGCTGCGGGCCACGTGCGAGTGGGTCGAAGCGTCCATTCTGCCGGTCGCAACTCATCTGATCGACCGCAATACTCAGGGGCTCGCCGGGGTGCTTAACGGCAGCGACGCCGAGTATTTCGCCATCCTCCAGCCCGGCGAGCTCCTCCCGACGCATGCGCTCGCCTTGCTCGCCGACCGCGCCGTCTCCCTTGGCCGGCCGGCCGTTCTCTATGCCGACGAAGATCGGATTGGGCGTGATGGGCGCCGCTACGCGCCGCAGTTCAAGCCCGCTCCCAGCCGCACGCTCATGCTGTCCGGCACTCTGTCGACCGGCGTCTGGCTGGTCCGCCGCGATCATCTCGCCGGATTTTCGCCGGAGAGCGATGCGTGGGCCGAGACGCTGCGTCTGGACGCGTGGTTGCGCCTGCAGAAAGCGGGCAGGGCGGGCGATTCGCACCGCATCCCCTTCATATTGACCCATCGGCGCGCCGACACGGAGATGGCGCCGGCCCCTGCCGTAGCGGCGGTCGCGTCAGCCCACCTTCGCCGCACCGGCCTGCCGGCCGCGATCGAGGCCGGCAGGCCGCTCCACCTCAGCTTTGCCGCCCCGCGTGCCGCACGTCCCAAGGTTACCATCGTTGTCCCCTCGACCTGCCGGTCCCCGCATACCCGGCGTTGCCTTTCCGCGGTCCTGAGCCGGACCGACTATACCGAATTCGAGCTGATACTTGTGGTGATGGGCCACTTGCCGCTCGATCCTCGACAGCAGCAGATGATCGACTACCTCCAGTCCGACCGGCGCGTACGGCATCTGCTGGTCGAAGCCGCGAGCTTCAACTACGCGATCGCCAACAACCGGGGCGCGGCGGCGAGCGACAGCCCGTTGCTATGCCTGCTGAACGACGATGTTGCGCCGGACGATCCCGGCTGGCTTGCCGTGCTGGCCGGACACCTGGCAGACCCGGACATCGGTGTGGCGGGTGGGCGCCTCTGTTACCCCGACCATACGATACAGCACGCCGGGATCGTGCTGCTGCCCGACGGTACCGGCGATCACGTGCATCGGTTTCTGCCCTGTCATGCACCCGGATACGCCTGGCGGGCGCGGTTGAGCCAGGAAGTCTCCGCGGTTACGGGCGCCTGCCTTCTCACGCGCCGCGACCTGTGGACCAGATTGGGCGGGCTCGATGAGACCTACGCCAGCGCCTTCAATGATGTTGATTTCTGCCTGCGCGCTCGCGAGGCCGGGGCTGGCGTCGTGCTGGCCGCCGACGCGACGCTGATTCATGCCGAAGTCGCTGAGTTTCGGCAAGCACTACGGGCCGGACGAACAGACCCGCAACCTGGCTGACCGAGCACGGATACGGGCGCGGTTTCCCGAAATGTTCCGGGCCGACCCGTTTCATAACCCGAACCTGGCGCTCAGCCCCGGCAATTGCTGGCGCCCGGCGTTCCCGCCCCGGATCGCCACGTTCGAGGGGCCGTAGGGGATTCGGCAGACTCATCGCGGGCCGCAACGAGGACCTGTTCGGCCCCGCCCGACCGGCCGCGCCGAACCGGTTGGGGCAGCACGCTTCTTGCTTCTGCTTGAGGGCGGCCAATTGACATTCTGAAGGCTGAGGCCGCACGACGTCTGCGCGGTCAACCCCTGCTATCGTGACACGGCTGAGCAAGCCGTAAGAATTCAGGACCTGGACTACAGGGCTGCGAATCCGGATAGATAAAGCACTTCACCAAATCAGGCGCACTGGTCAATTGAACGTGATCCGGCCTGCGCGAGAGGAATGAATCGCATGCTGTTTCGTCCCCGGCGTCTCCGCACTGGACTGTTGCTCGGCGCCACCTTCCTTGCCGGAATTGCGGCGGTGCCGGTCGCCCAGCGGTTCGCGCCGCGTCTCGGTATTCAAACGGCCTGGGCGCAGGGGGACACCGCGTCGCAGCGTGCCGACACCTATCGCTGGCTCACCCTGTTCGGCGATGTATTCGAGCGGGTGCGCGCCGAATATGTGGAGCCGGTGCCCGACAAGAAGCTGATCGAGCAGGCGCTGAACGGCATGCTGTCCGGACTCGACCCGCACTCGGCGTACATGGATGCCTCGCAGTTCCGCGACATGCAGGTGCAGACCCAGGGCAAGTTCGGCGGCCTTGGCATTGAGGTCACCGAGGATCAGGGCCTGATCCGGGTGATCAGCCCGATCGACGACACGCCAGCCTCGCACGCCGGTATCAAGGCGGGTGACCTGATCACCGCCCTGGACGGAAAAACGGTCGAGGGGCTGCCGCTCAGTAATGCGGTCGATGAAATGCGTGGCGATCCCGGATCCAAGATTACGCTGACCATCAAGCGGCAGGGTGTCGATAACCCGCTCGACGTAACGCTAGAGCGGCAGGTCATTCACATACAGGTGGTAAAGAGCCGGATGGAGCCGCACGATATCGGCTATATTCGCCTGACGCAGTTCACCGAAAATGCCGATGCTGGCATTCGTGATGCGATCGCCAGCCTCAAGAAGCAGAACGGCGGCACCTTGCGCGCACTGGTACTGGACCTGCGCAACAATCCCGGTGGGCTGCTCGACCAGGCCGTTGCCGTCGCCGGCGATTTCATCAACCGGGGTGAGATTGTTTCCACCCGCGGGCGTCATGCCGATGACTCCCAGCGCTGGGACGCAAAGGGCGACGATCTGCTGCCCAGCGTGCCGATGGTTGTGCTGATCAATAACGGTTCCGCCTCATCCAGCGAAATCGTCTCCGGTGCGCTACAAGACCATCACCGCGCGGTGCTGCTCGGAGAGCGTAGCTTCGGCAAGGGATCGGTGCAGACCGTTATCCCGCTGCCCGGCGGCGGCGCCATGCGGCTGACCACGGCGCGCTACTACACGCCCTCCGGCCGGTCGATCCAGGATCTGGGGATTGCGCCGGACGTGCCGGTCGCCGAAACGCGAGACAAGGTGGAGCATTTCGGTCCGGCGCACGAGTGGGATCTGAATAACACGATCACCAACACTGGCGGCACCAAGGAAGGGCCGCCCCCACGTACTGATCTGCCGGTGATCTCCAGCTCGATTCCCGACAAGCCCCCGGCAGATTTCCCGAAATTCGATCCGGCCAAACCGGACCAGACGGACTTCCAGCTTCAGGAAGGCCTGGTATTGGCGAACGCGATGGCCGAACAACACCGTTCGGCGTCGAACAACTAGCATTCTCTGCAGGGGACGATGGCCGGTTGATCGAAGCGGCGGCCGCCTACCTCTCCCGCTTTGCGGCAGCCGGATCGCGCACTGATCCGGGTGAGGTTCGCGGCGGCGGCGCTCTTACCCCCGACGAGGTGCGGGGCGGTCCCGGACTCCGCGCATGAGCCGGACCGCCCAGCAAATGACCGATACCGGCTATCGGCCGGGCTGGCGCGGGCTGGTGATTTTCTGGGTGGCAACCCTGGTTGCGCTGGGTGCAGGCGCGGGGCTGCTGCAATCGCTCGGACCGCCGGCTCCGCCATCCACGGCCGCTGCTCCCATGAAACCTGTTGCTGCGATCGCTCCAATTCCCATTCCTGCCGCCACGGTAATCCATCCGGTTGCCCAATCGGTGCCGCCGGACACGCGGCCGGGACGCGGTACGCCGGGTCCGGTGACTGATCCCGATCCGGCGCTGCAGGAGCCCGCACCTGGCATGGATGGCACTCTGCCCCGCATCGGCGAGGACGGCCGGATGCCGATGCAGGTTTACGCCGCCGGATTCGACCGCAGCAGCCAAAGACCCCGGGTCGGTCTGCTGCTGGCCGGGGTTGGGCTGAACAGTGCGTTGAGCGAACAAGCTATCCGAACTCTTCCGGGCGCCATCACTCTGGCCGTGTCTCCCTACGCTCAGGATACGGCGCACCTGCTGACCGAAGCGCGTATGGCGGAGCACGAATACCTGATCTCGATCCCCATGGAGCCGGAAAGCTATCCGCTCAATGATCCCGGAAACCATGCGCTGACCACCAGCAACACACCCGACGACAATGCCAAACAGCTCGTCTGGGCGCTGTCACGGATCGTCGGCTATGTCGGCGCAACTGGCGCGCTGGGATTAACTCGCGGCGAACGATTCGCCTCGATACCGCTGGACATGGATCCGGTTTTGACGACCCTTGCGGCGCGCGGGCTTCTATACGTGGACCCGCGCCCGGCCCAACGGCACCCGCCGGACGGGTTGCCGCATGTCTGGAGTCGTGAGGTGGATCTGGTGATCGACGAGCCGGACGACGCGCGGGCGATTGACGCAAAACTTGCCGCGCTCACGCGAATCGCACAGCAGACCGGAAGTGCGCTCGGGCTTGCCGGCGCGGTGCGGCCGATCACGGTGGAACGGATCGCCGCCTGGGCGAACGAACTGGCTGCCCAGGGCGTGGTATTGGCACCGGTCAGCGCGCTGGTTCAGCCGCCCGCGTCGGCACCGACCCAATGACACTGCTTCCCTATCGCCCCAATGTCGGCGCGGTGCTGTTCAACCGTGACGGGCTGGTGTTCGTTGCGCGGCGTGCCGATCTGCCAAACGCAGAAGGCGCGCCGGGTGGCTGGCAGCTTCCGCAGGGCGGCATCGACTCCGACGAAGACCCGCGCACCGCCGTGCTGCGCGAACTGGCCGAGGAGATCGGCACCGATCGCGCCGAAATCCTCGACGAGTATCCGGAATGGCTGGCTTACGATTTCCCGCCGGGCCTGCCCGGCAAATTGCCCGAGCGCTACCGCGGGCAGCAACAGCGCTGGTTCGCGCTGCGCTTCATCGGCAGCGACGCCGATATCAGGCTCGATCGCGACCCGCATCCGGAATTCGACGCGTGGCGCTGGGCGCTCCTGTCCGAATTGCCGGCCCTGGCGGTCGATTTCAAGCGGCCGATCTATGAAGTTCTGGCACGCATGTTCGCTCGTTTTGCCGCTTAGACCTGCCGAACGCTGAAATCTTCGTCCATGGTAGCGCCAGACATGGGTTTGGCTGCGATATGCGGGTAGCTTCAGTAAGCCGGACCACGAGCCGGCCCAACAGTGCAGGCCGGCGTCTTTCGCAAACCATTTGGCTGAACACTGCGCGAGCCGGCAACTACCGGCCTGCTTCCCGCGTCTGTAGTTGGAACGATAACGGTGAGGAGGGGGCTGGATGGTGCGCTGGGTTTTGGCGGCTTCTACATGTGTCGCCGTGACCGGCGTCGTTTGTGTCGCGCTTGCCGACACGCCGGCTCCGCTATCGGCGCAAGCGCGGCAGGCTGCGGTCAAACTCGACAAGCAGCCGCCCGTTGCGGTTCCGCGTTCCAGCAGACCGCTGATCGACCGTTCAGGCCGCACCGAAGCCGGCAAGGCGTCTTTTTACGCGAACAGCTTCAGCGGCCGGAAAATGGCGGACGGAAATCGGCTGCGGCCCACGGGGAATTCCGCCGCCAGCAAGACGTTGCCGATCGGCACTACCGCCAAGGTGATCAATCTCCAAACCGGGCAATCCGCGACCGTGAAAATCGAGGATCGTGGTCCGCATGTTGCCGGCCGGGTGATCGATCTCAGCCGTTCGGTGGCGAGCCGGCTGGATATCAGGAAGGACGGTGTGGCGCCGGTTCAGGTGAAGCCGATCACCGTGCCGCAGCCGGATGGCAGCGTAAAGCTGGGTACCGGCGCGGCTGCGATGCCAGAGGACCAGCTTCAGCAGGCGGTAAGGACGACGATGCAGCTCGCCCAGTAGGGCATGAGCGCGTTGGAGTATCCGTCTTGGTCAAGCCGGTTCCGACGTCCACAGCCGATTATCTCGCGGTGCAGGTCAGTTCCGCAGCACGCGGCCTGCAACGGCGTCAAGCCGCGCGACCGCGGCTGGATCGCGCATATGCTCGGCCGTGATGATGGCATTGTCGAGGGCGGTGTTGCATCCGCACGGACATGCCGTGCGGAGTTGGCCGATCTCCGGCACGACATGGCGAACGAGGTCACGCGCCTTCTCGGCGTTGTCCAGCAGCACCCTTACCACCGTCGCGACGGTGACATGATCGTGATCGGGATGCCAGCAATCGAAATCGGTTACCATTGCAACGGTCGCGTAGCAGAGTTCGGCTTCGCGGGCCAGCTTGGCCTCCGGCATGTTGGTCATGCCGATCACGCTGCACCCCCAGCTACGGTACAGTTCGCTTCCGCCAGCGTAGAGAATTGCGGCCCCTCCATCACCAGGTATGTTCCGCCGCAGACAACCGGCAGCCCACGCCGTCGCGCCGCCCCTTCCAGCGCATCGCCCAGGCGGCCGCAGACCGGGTGCGCCATGGACACATGCGCCACCACACCCTCGCCGAAGAAGCTCTTTTCACGGGCGAAGCTGCGGTCGATGAACTGATCGACGATGACGAAACGTGCCCGGCGGCAGCTCGGGTTTCAGACTGCCCACTGCCGATAACGACAGCACATCAGTAACACCCGACCGCTTCAACGCGTCGATATTGGCGCGGTAGTTCACATACGTGGGAGAGAGCGGATGCCCGCGCCCATGCCGCGGGAGGAAAACGCAGCGCACGTTACCGAGCCGGCCGAACAGCAACGCATCGGATGGGGTGCCCCAGGGGGTCTCCACCTGCTGCCAGGACGTATCTTCCAGTCCGGCGATGTCATACAGCCCGGACCCGCCGATGATCCCAATGACAGGTTCGCTGACCGAGGTCATGGACCGTTATCGGCAAACTGAAACGTGATCGCGATCCTCAATGCACATCGGACCAGACCTTGCGCTTCAGTGCATAGGTCAGGCCCGTCATCAGCAGCAGGAACAGCACGACCCGCACGCCGATCTGCTTGCGCTGCGTCATCTCGGGATTGGCGGACCATTCCAGGAAGGTGACGACGTCGTGGGCCATTTGCGGCACGGTCGATGGCGTGCCGTCGGCGAACTGCACCAAACCGTCGTGCAGCGGTGGCGGCATGGCGATCAGGTTGCCCGGGAAAACTTTATTGTAGTATCGGCCGGCCGGCACATCGAAACCTTTGGGAGGGTCCGTGAACCCGGTGAGGATGCCATACACGTAGTTGGCATGTCCTTCACGGGCATTGACGATCAGCGACAGGTCCGGCGGAAGCGCGCCATTCATCGCCGCGCGGGCCGCCTGTTCATTGGGAAATGGCGAACGGAACTGATCCGCCGGTGCCGCCGGACCCTGGATTGGTTCGCCCTGATCGTTGACGCCCTTGGGCACCTGCACGGACGCGGCGATCGCCTTGATCTGAGCCTCGTCCAGCCCGATGCCGGCAAGATCGCGATAGTGCAGTTGTTTCATCGAATGGCAGTTGCTGCACACGTTGTAATAGACCCAGAACCCTCGCTGGGCGGCCGCGAGATCGAAGCTGCCGAACAGGCCGTCGAAGCTCCAGCTCTCATTCGGGAGGGGCGCCGATTCCTCCTGTGCGAGCGCCTGACCTGCCAGCAAAATCACCGCGGCCACAGCGGCCAGGACGGTGCGCATTGGCCGCATCACGCCTTCTCCATCGGCTTGGCGGCGGCACCGGAGGGCAGGGGGCCGCCGCCCCCGCCCAGCACAGCCCGGCTGATGCTTTCCGGCAACGGAAGCGGCCGTTCGAGCACGCCCAGCAACGGCAGCAGCACCAGGAAATGGAAGAAGTAATACAGCGTGCACAGCCGGCCGATCGGCACCCAGAAGCCGAGCGGCGGGTGGGCGCCGACAAAGCCGAGTGCGATCACCGCCGCCACCCACACCCAGATGACCTGCCGGAAGATCGGCCGGAACCGCGCGCTGCGCACCGGGCTGGTGTCCAGCCAGGGCAGAAAGAACAGCACGAGGATCGAGCTGAACATGATGCTCACGCCGCCCAGCTTGTCCGGCACGGAGCGCAGCATGGCGTAGAACGGCAGGAAGTACCATTCCGGCACGATGTCGTTCGGCGTCTGTAGCGGGTTGGCGGGAATGAAGTTGTTCGGATCGCCCAGCAGGTTGGGCGCGAAGAACACGAAGCAGGCCCAGAAGATGAGGAACGCGCAGACGCCCACGCTGTCCTTGATCGTGTAGTAGGGATGGAACGGCACCGTGTCCTGCGGACTTTTCACGTCGATGCCCAGCGGGTTGTTCGACCCGGTGATGTGCAGGGCGAACACGTGCAAGACCGACCACCGCAACCAGAATGAACGGCAGCAGGTAGTGCAGTGCGAAGAACCGGTTGAGCGTCGGGTTATCGACGCTGTAGCCGCCCCACAGCCAGGTGACGATGCCATGCCCGACCAACGGGAAGGCGGAAAACAGGTTGGTGATGACGGTGGCGCCCCAGTACGACATCTGCCCCCAGGGCAGCACGTATCCCATGAAGGCGGTGGCCATCATGATCAGCAGGATGATCACGCCCAAAATCCACAGCAGCTCCCGCGGGGCCTTGTACGACCCGTAATACATCCCGCGCAGGATGTGGATGTAGGTCACGATGAAGAACATCGAGGCGCCGTTCTGGTGCACGTAGCGGATCAGCCAGCCGTAATTCACGTCCCGCATGATGTGCTGTACGGAATCGAACGCCAGATCGACGTTCGGCTGGTATCTCATCGCCAGAAAGATGCCGGTAGCGATCATGATGACCAGGGTCACCACGGCCAGCGCGCCGAAGTTCCAGAAGTAGTTGAAGTTCCGCGGTGTCGGGAACGCGGCGTATTCCTTGTACAGCAAGGACGGAATCGGCAGGCGCGAGTCGATCCACGCAAGCAAGGGGTTTTCGAACTGGCTCTTGTGCAGACCGGCCATGGGATCCTCATCAGCAGGCTGACCGGCGACGGCCGATCCTGGAGCAGGACGCGTTTTGCAACGCACGGCACTTGTGTGCAAGGTCAGCCGCGCGCCGGCAATCCGCTACCCCGCAATCCGGCCGTGAACAAGCCTAAGGCAGTATGCCGGAACATGATCTTCCGCCACACGCGGCGCTGAAGCCACACGCCCAGGCCTGGTTCGAATCGCTGCGTGACCGGCTGTGCGCCTGCTTCGAGGCGATCGAACAGGACGCGGTCGGCAGCGACCGACCAGGGGGGCTTCGTCCGCACGTCCTGGGACCGGCCCACGCCGGATGGCGCCGCCGGTGGCGGGGGCGTGACGAGCGTCATGCGCGGCAGGGTGTTCGAAAAGGTCGGCGTCAACGTGTCCACCGTCTGGGGCGAATTTACACCGGAATTCCGCTCCCAAATTCCCGGCGCCGAGGAGGACCCTCGCTTCTGGGCCAGCGGGATCAGCCTGGTCGCGCATCTGCGGAGCCCAAACGTGCCGGCAGCGCACATGAACACACGCATGCTGCTGACAACGCGCGGCTGGTTCGGCGGTGGCGGCGACCTGACGCCGATGCGGCCGGAAACGCCGGAGGCGCGGGAAGACGCGGCGGATTTCCATGCCGCCCTGCGCGCCGCCTGTGACCGGCACGATCCCGGCTATTATCCGGCCTTCAAGGACTGGTGCGACCGGTATTTCTACCTGCCGCACCGAGGCGAGCCCCGGGGTGTCGGGGGGATTTTTTACGATCATCATTTCAGCGGGGACGCGGAGGCCGATTTCGCGTTCACCCGCGATGTCGGATTGGCGTTCCTCGACGTCTTCCCACGGATCGTCCGCCGACGCATGCATGCGCCATGGACGGACGCCGGATCGCGAGCAACAGTTGATCCGCCGCGGCCGCTACGTGGAATTCAACCTGCTCTACGACCGCGGAACTCTGTTCGGGCTGCGCACGGGTGGCAACGTGGAGGCAATCCTGATGAGCCTGCCGCCGGAGGTGAAATGGCCGTAAAGCGCTTGCCGGTCAGGCCGGCACGCTGGCCCGTACCGGCGCGTTCTCGCTGGCCAGCACGGCGGTGATGTGCTCTGCGTCCAGCACCGAGGATTTGTCCAGCAGGAAACAGGACGCGGCGCGCCGCGTCTCGGTTTGAAACAGCGGCGGCGGCGCCTCCAGACAGCGCGGCATCACCGCCGGACAGCGGTCGGCGAACTTGCACCCACCCGGCGCGAAGGGGCGATCCGACGGCTCCTCGGCCGACCAGTCCCGCACCGTGCTGACCTTCGGGATCGCACCGACCAGCAACTGCGTGTACGGGTGCCGCGGGTGCTTCACCACCAGCTCGACATCGCCCGCCTCGGCGACCGACGCGCGATAAAAGACCAGAATCGTGTCGGCGATCTGATACGCGGTCGCCAGGTCGTGCGTGATGTACAGGATCGAAATGCGCAATTCCTCGTGCAGCTTGCGCAGGCTGCCCAGGATGGTCGCCCGCAGCGACGCATCCACCATGGAAACCGGCTCGTCCGCGACGATCAGCTTGGGGCGCAGCAGCAGCGCGCGCGCCACCATGATCCGCTGCCGCTGCCCGCCGGAAAGCTGGTGCGGATAGCGGCCGAGGATTTCCTCCGGCCGTAGTCCCACCGCACGCAGCGCCTCCTCGATCAGCCGACGTCCCTCGGCGCGCGATGGTGCCAGGCGAAACTTCCGCACCGGCGTGGTGAGCACATGGTCGACCCGGTAGAACGGATTGTAAACCTCGTATGGGTCCTGGAAGATCGCCTGCACGTCGCGGCGGAACGCACGGCGCTCGGCCCCCGACAGGCTATGCAGATCACGCTCCTTGTACAGGACCTGCCCTTCGGTCGGCTCGATCAGCCCCAGCAGCAGGCGGGCCAGCGTGGTCTTGCCGCTGCCGCTCTCGCCGACCACGGCGATGATGCCCGGCCGCGCCGGATCCACCGCGAACGAGAACGGCTCCAGCGCCATCTTCCGCTCGCGGCCCAGCACCCCGCCGGCGAAGCTCTTGCTCGCCCGGCGCAATTCCAGCAGCGCCGTCATGCGAGGTGGCACGCCGCCGTGGCATCCGGTCCCATCGCCCGAACCTCGGGCTTTTCGACCAGGCAGCGCTGCATCGCCATCGGACAACGCGGATGGAACGCGCAGCCGGACGGCAGCTCGCGCAGCAGAGGCGCCAGCCCGGGGATGCCGCGCAGGCCGCCCTTGTGCTCCAGCGACGGCAGGCTTTCGATCAGCATCCGCGTGTACGGATGGCGCGGCTCGGTGATGATCTCGCGGATCGGCGCCACCTCCACCAGCCGACCGGCGTACATGATCCCTAGCCGGTCCACGAACTGCGCCATCAGTCCCATGTCGTGGCCCACCAGGATCACCGCCGCGCCCAACTGCGCCTGCACGCGCCCCAGCGTCTCCATCACCTGCCGCTGCACCACCACGTCCAGCGCGCTGGTCGGCTCGTCGGCGATGATGACTTTCGGCCGCAGGCAGATCGCAATGGCGATGCAGGCGCGCTGCTTCATGCCGCCCGATAGTTCGTGCGGGTACATCTCGGCGACCTGCGGCGGCAGGCCAACTTGCGCCAGCAGCTCGCGCACCCGCGCCACCGTCTGTCCGCGCGACAGCTTCTCGCCATGGTCCGCCAGCGCGTCGGCGATCTGGTCGCGGATGCGCACCACCGGGTTCAGCGAGTTCATCGAGCCCTGCGGCACCATGGCGATGCCGGCCAGCCGCAGGCGTCGGATCGCATCGTCGCGACAGTCGCGACAACAGCGTGTCCTCCAGCCAGACCTCGCCGCCCTCGATACGGCCCGGCGGCTTGATCATGCGCAGGATCGCCAGCGCCATGGTGGATTTGCCGGAACCCGACTCGCCGGCCAGTCCGAAACGCTCGCCGGGACGCAGGGAGAAGCTGACCTCGATCGACCGCATGCACCGCGCCGCGCGGGTGGTCGTAGGCCACATCCAGCTTTTCGACGCGGAGAACCTGGGCGGCTCATTACACCGTCCGCCGCAGACGCGGATTGGCGATCTCGTCCAGTCCCACGGTCAGGAAGAACAGGCCGAGGAACACCATGCACGATCACCACCAGCGGCGCCGTCCACCACCACCACCAGCCATTGATGATCGCCGCGTTGAAGAACACCCAGTAGAGCGTCATGCCCAGGTCGGTGCTTCAACCGGACCGAGCCCCAGCACCTCCAGACCGATCGAGGCCAGGATCGCGGCGGAGACGCTGCTGACCAGCGTCGCCGCCAGATAGGGCAGCAGGTTGGGCATCAGTTCGCCGAAGATGATCTCCGGTCCGCTCATGCCGTTCAGTCGCGCGATCTCCACGTAGCCGCGCTCGCGCAGCGTCAGCACCTGGGAGCGGATGGTGCGTGTCGGGCTGAGCCAGGCCAGCGAGGCCACGACGATCGCCATCTGGTTCGACCGTCAGGCTGCCCTTCAGCGACACGGCGATGATGATCAGCACGAGCAGTCCAGGGATCGTCAGCCCGATATCGGCGATGCTGCGGATGACCGTGTCGACGATCCCGCCGTAATAGGCGGCGGTGAAGGCCAGCACCGCGCCGACGCCCACGCCCGAGAAGCCGGCAATGAAGCCGATGCGCAGCGTCAGCGGCGTGCCGGCCACCATCACCGCCAGCAGGTCGCGGCCCTGCCGGTCGGTGCCGAACGGATAATCCCACGATGGCGGTTGCAGCGCCGGCACCGAGAGCGGCTGCGCGTTGCTGGTATCGACCGTCAGGGCGCCGACCACCATGAACACGACCAGGATGCCGAGCAGCACGATCCCGACCACCAGGGAGGTGTTGCGGCGAAGATAGCGGAGCATCGCCGTCTAGGTCCGATGATAGGAGATGCGCGGATCGAGCCAGGGATAGCAGACGTCCAGCAGGAAGGTCGCGAAGCCGAGCGCGACGATCACCGTGAACACGATGCCCTGGATCAGGAAGAAATCATTCTCCTCGATCGCCTGGAACAGCAGCGCGCCGATGCCGGGATAGCCGAAGATCGCCTCCACCAGCACCGCGCCGGACAGGATCGTGCCCAGCGCCAAAGCGCAAGGCCGGTGGTCTGCGGCAGGATGGCATTGCGCATGCAGTATCGGGTGAAGATCGTGCGAGCTGCGCAGTCCCTTCGCCTCGGCGAAGGTGACGTAATCCTCGCCCATCGTGGTGACCATCATGCCGCGCATCGCCAGTGCCCAGCCCCCGACGGACACCAGCACGATCGACAACGCCGGGCAGGACCGCATGCCGCAGGATGTCGAGGACGAACGTCCAGGTCAGCGCCGGATTGGCGCCGGCGCTGTAGCCGCCGAAGATCGGCAGCAACTGGAACTGGAAGGCGAACAGCCACATCAACACGAGGCCAAGCAGGAAGAACGGAATGGCGTGCAGCGCCCATAACGGCGGCATCAGCCAGC
Organism: uncultured Pseudomonadota bacterium; assembly: GCA_963810715.1. GTDB lineage: Bacteria > Pseudomonadota > Alphaproteobacteria > Acetobacterales > Acetobacteraceae > DATDIC01. The sequence goes on from CAWEOZ010000022.1 coordinate 78,954, forward strand.
GCATCCAGCGCGGTGCGCCCGGCCAGGCCAGCAATGCCCCGAGCACCGTGCCGGCGGCAAACGAGAACAGGGTGGTGAGCCCGAGCAGCCCAACGGTCCAGGGCAGAGCTTCGCCGATCATGCCGACGACGGTGCGCGGATAATTGGCGATCGAATAGTTCAGATCGCCATGCGCGACGTCGTCGACATAGCTCAGGTATTGGCGCCACAGCGGCTTATCCAGACCGAACCGCTTCTGGTACACCTTCACCATATCCTCGATCCCGGCCTGCACGTAGCCGCCGAGCGAGGCCTGCTCCAGCAACTTGGTGCGCACCGGGTCCTGGCCCGACAGTTTCGGCAGGAAGAAATTGAGCGTTGCCGCCAGCCAGACGATGACCAGGAACACGCCGAAGCGTCGGACGATATAGATCGCGTGCATCGTGCCTCAGGCCGGCTGCAGGTTCCACATCACCAGCGGGAACGTCAGGTGCCACGAAGCGCCGTTGATGTACGCGTTGTCTGCGGTCGGCCAGTTCTTCCAATAGGTGGTGTTCATCGGGATGCGGTGATGGTTCTGCACCAGTTGGATATCCGGCAGGTCGGGCAGCCAGATCTCCATGGCCGCGCGGAACAGATCCTTCAGCCTGTGCCACGTTCTGCGGATCGGTCACATAGACCTCATCGACGATCTTGTCGAACTCCGGGTTCCTCCAGCGGCTGAAATTCACCAGATGCGCGCCTGGAACCGCGATGCTCTTGCCCTGATACAGCCGCAGCGTGTCATACGGTTCGCGGATGCTGCCGCCGTGGCCATAGATGGAACCGGCATACTGGCCCTTCTGGAACCGGTCGTTGAAGTCCGGCGGCAGGGTCAGGCTGGCGTCCACGCCGTGGCGCCGCAGCATCTCCGAGACCGACCGGTCCGATGGCCGGGCCGAACGTGCCGAGCGGGCACTGATGATCGCCAGCGTCAGCGGTTTGCCGTCCGGGCCGGTCCATTTGCCATCCTGCTTGACGAATCCCTGCCTGCGTCAGCAGCGCGTCGCCCTTCTTCGGGTTGAATTCCAGCGTGTCGTATTTCGCCAGCAGGTCCTTCACCGCATCGAAATACGGCAGCAGCGGCTTGTAGGGCGGCATCGGCAGGGCGGACACCTGGGAGGCGCCAAGGAACGCCACCTGCACGATCTGGTTGCGGTCGATATAATGGCTGAGCGCCCAGCGCACGTCCTTGTCGTCGAACGGCGCCACCTCGTTGTTCACGTAGAGCGAGAGCGGCCACCAATCGACATAGCCATAGGGCGGCTTCTGGCCGGTATGCGTGGTGATCTTCGGGTTGCCGCGAAACATGGTCGGGAAGGTGGCCGGCAGCATGTCGTAGGCGGTGTCCGACTCGATTGGTGATCATCGCCTGCGCGGTCTGCTGCTCGCCGGTGTTGGGCAGCCAGATGCTGCGCCGGATCTGCGGCATCGGCGCCAGCTTCTGTTCGGCCGCCCACCAGGTGTCGCGCCGTTCGAATATTTTCTGCGACAAGGTGGCCTCGACCACTTTCCACGGGCCGGTCGTTACCGGCCAGCCCTTGCCGATGTCGAAATGCTTGAAGCTGGTCCAGTCCTGACCCTGGAAGATGTGCTTCGGCACGATGTAGACGCCGATATCGTATTTGTAGGTGACGAAGAAGAAGAAGCGCGGCGAGGGGATCTTGAACTTCAGCACCACCGTGTTCGGATCGGGGACGGTCGGCCTCATCGAGCGCCTGGCTGACATCGACGCCCCATTTCACCTTGGGGTCCGAGATCGCGCAGCGTGTTGAACGTGTACGCGACGTCCTCCGCGCTGAACGGCGTGCCGTCGCTCCATTTGACGCCCTGCCGCGTCTTGATGGTCAGTTGCCTGAAATCCGGCGTGAACTGATAGCTCTCCGCCAGCCACATGTACCATTTGTCGGCGAAGGCGCTGTAGTAGGCCAGCGGCTCGCAGATGAGGTTGGGGCCGTTCTGGTGGTTGGAGCCGATGGAGTAGGGGTTCCACAGCTCGTAATCGACCCAACGCCCGTCGCGGCCGCCATTCTTGATCAGGATCAGCGTCTGATTGCGTGGGATCGTTGTTTGTTGCGCGTGCAGCGATACCGGCCGGCAGCATCGCCGCCGCGCCGGTCGCCAGCCCCGCCTTGAACACATCGCGGCGGGGCAGGGTCAGATCAGTCATGGCCGCCTCAGGCCTGAGCCGATTGCACGTTCCAAAGCACGAGATTGTAGGTCAGGTGCCAGGACGCGCCGTTGATGTAGGGATTGTCCTCGGTCGGCCAGTTCTTCCAGTAAGTCAGGTTCATCGGGATGCGGTGATAGTTCTGCACGAGCTGGATGTCCGGCAGATCCGGCAGCCAGATCTCCATCGCCGCGCGGAACAGGTCCTTGAGCTTTGCCACGTCGTTCAGGATCGGTGACATAAACCTCGTCCACGATCTTGTCGTACTCAGGGTTCTTCCAGCGGCTGAAATTCGCCGCATGCGCGCCGGGCACGGCGATGCTCTGGCTCTGATACAGGCGCAGCGTGTCATAGGGTTCGCGGATGCTGCCGCCATGCCCGTAGATCGAGCCGGTATAGTCGCCCTTCTGGAACCGGCTGTCGAAATCAGGCGGCAGGCTCATGCTGGCGGTCACACCGTGCCGCTTCAGCATCTGCGACAGCACCGGGCCCATGGCCGGCCCGGACGCACCGAAGCCGATGATGTCGAGAGTGAACGGCTTGCCGTCCGGTCCCTCCCACATGCTCGCCCTTCTTCTTGAAGCCTTTTGCCTGCAGCAGCGCGTCGCCTTTCTTCGGGTCGAACTCCAGCGTGTTGTATTTGGCGAGCAGGTCCTTCACCGCGTCGAAATAGGGCAGCAGCGGCTTATAGGGCGGCATCGGCAGCGAGGAGACGGTCTCGGCGCCCAGATAGGCGACGTCGATGATCGTCTTGCGGTCGATGTAGTGGCTGATCGCCCAGCGCACGTCCTTGTCGTCGAACGGCTTGACCTCGTTGTTGACATAGAGCGAGAGCGGCCACCAATCGACGTAGCCCCAGGGCGGCTTCTGCCCGGAATGGGTGGTGATCTTCGGGTTCTGCCGGATCACGGTGGGGAAGGTGGCGGGTTGCAGCGCGCCGCCGAAATCCGACCTGGTTGGTGATCTGCGCCTGGGCGGATTCCTGCTCGGCCACGTATGGGCAGCCAGATATTGCGCAGGATCTGCGGCATCGGTGCGAGCTTCTGGTCCGCCGCCCACCAGCTGTCCCGCCGTTCGAACACTTTCTGCTGCAGCGAGGACTCCACGACCTTCCACGGGCCGGTCGTGACCGGCCAGCCCTTGGCGAGGTCGAAGTGCCTTGAACGCGGTCCAGTCCTGGCCCTGGAAGATGTGCTTCGGCACGATGTAGATGCCGATGTCGTATTTGTAGCGTGGCGAAAAAGAAGAACCGCGGGGACGGGATCTTGAACTTCAGCACCACCGTGTTCGGATCGGTGGCGGTGGCGTCGTCCAGCGCCTGGTTGACATCGACGCCCCATTTCACCTTGGGCCCGAGGTCGCGCAGGCTGTTCATGGTGTAGGCGACGTCTTCGGCGCTGAACGGCGTGCCGTCGCTCCATTTGATGCCCTGGCGGGTCTTGATCGTGAGTTGCTTGAAGTCCGGGGTGAACTGGTAGCTTTCCGCCAGCCACATGTACAGTTTGTCGGCAAACGCGCTGTAATAGGCCAGCGGCTCGTAGATCAGGTTCGGCCCGTTCTGGTGGTTGGCGCCGATGGCGTACGGGTTCCACAACTGGTAATCGACCCAGCGGCCGTCGCGGCTGTTGATGCCGATCAGGATCATCGTCGATTGCGCGGGATTGCGGTTTGCTGCGCCCCGGCGATGCCGGCCGGCAGCATCGCGGCGGCCGCTACCGCGGCCCCGCCCTTCATCAACTCGCGCCGTCCGGCGCGCAGTTTAATTTCGTCATCGCCCGTTCCCCCCGACCCGGTGCCTTGCTCTTACGTCGATATGCGTGTTTGGCGTCGATATGCGTGTTTGCCACCTTCGGGGGAGGGGCTGTCAAGCGCCGCTTGGGCAGATCAAGCTGGCTTCGGGAAACCGGCACGGAGACCCGGAAATGCCTTTCGACGAGTCACAGTTCGCCGCGGCGCTGGTCGCCGAGATGCCGGATGCGGTGGTGTACGCCGATCGGGATGGCACGATCCGGTTCTGGAACGGCGGCGCCCCCCGCATCTTCGGTTATACTGCGGCTGAGGCGGTGGGCCGGTCGCTCGATCTGATCATTCCGGAAAGCCTGGCGCCCGACATTGGGCGGGGTACCGCCAGACCCTGGCGAGCGGGCAGACCCGCTACGGCGCTGGGGATCTGTTGGCAGTGCCGGCTCTGCGCCGTGACGGGCGCGCACTCGATCGAGTTTACGATTCTCCCGTTCCGCCGCCCTGACGGCACAATGAGCGGCATCGCCGCGGTCATGCGCGATGTCACGCGGCCGTTCGAGGAGACGCGCGCACTTCCGCAGGGAGTTGGAAGCATGCGGGGAGTGGCGCATAAAAAGGGCCCCGCACGTAGGTGCGGGGCCCGAGGTGGCAGCGCGCCAGGACGAACATCTGCTGGCGGCGCGCTGCTGCTGGGGGAGGAAGCCAGCGAACGAGACGGAAGTTCGGCGCCGATGCTGGCTTCTTCCCGGACGGAATGCGGCGAAAATCTGAACATCTTGGTTATTGCCGCAACTTTCTGTGAGTCTATCATTAACGAAAGCTAGCCGGGCGCTAACCATTTCGTGACGCATCGCCCCTAGCGTGACACCGGCGGCGCCATCCCGACGCGGTCTCGGTTGTCACAGAAGGTGACGCGCGATGCGGACAAATCAGTCAGAAGCTCCGGCGTCCGCATGGGAGCTGGCGTGCTGGCGGCTTGCCGTCGCCAGCGACGACCTGCGGCGGAAATGGAACGGCTGGGTCAGCAAAGCGCCCGGCGCACTCTGGCTCAGGCGCCAGATCCGCCGATTGCGCCTGCTGCTCTGGTGGACCATCACCCTGCAGCTGCCTCGGCATGCCGCCTGGTGGCTGCACGCGCGACGCGCTCGCCGGCAATCCACCCGCACGCTGGCACAATTGATCACAAATCCGGTCAGCCCGGCCGCGCTGCGGTTCGCGCCGACAACGAAGCCGGTCGTCAGCATCCTGATCAGCAGCTACGGCAAGGTGGGATGCACGTTGCGCTGCCTCGCCTCGATCGCGGCCTGGCCGCCACGCACATCGTGCGAGATCATCGTGATCGACGATGCGTCGGGCGATCCCGAACTGGTTCTTCTGCAACTGGTGCGCGGCATCCGGCTGGTGGTCAATCCGACCAACCTCGGTTATCTGCGAAGCTGCAACGAAGCCGCGCGGCTGGCGCGCGGAGAGTATTTGCTGCTGCTCAACAACGATACGCAAGTGCTGCCGGGGTGGCTCGATGCGCTGGTGGAGCTGCTGCGTGCCCGCCCGGATGCCGGCGCCGCCGGATCGATGCTGCTCTACCCGGACGGACGGCTGCAGGAAGCGGGCGGGATCATCTGGAATGACGGTTCCGGGTGGAATTATGGGCGCGGCGACGATCCCGAACGGCCAGCATATAATTACGTGCGGGAGGTCGATTACTGCTCGGCGGCGTCGCTGATGGTTCGGCGGAGCGTGTGGACGCGGCTTGGCGGATTCGACGAGGCGTTCGTGCCTGCCTATTACGAGGACAGCGATCTGGCGTTTCGCATCCGCGCCGATGGCCTGAATGTGCTGTATCAGCCGCGCTCGCGCGTCGTGCACCTGGAAGGCGTGTCGCACGGCACCGATACCGGCAGCGGGGTCAAGCGGCATCAACTCATTAATCAGCAATATTTCGTCCGGCGATGGGCGGGAAACCTGGCGCGCGAGCATGCCGCCCCCGGCTGCCGCGTTTTGCGCGCCCGCGATCGGGCCATGCAACGCCCGGTCTCGCTGGTGATCGACCATTATGTGCCGGAGCCGGACCGGGATGCCGGCTCCTGTACAATGATGGGCATCATCCGTGCCCTGATGGACGCCGGCGCGGTGGTCAAGTTCTGGCCGCATAACCGCGCGCGCAGTCCCGGCTACACCGACGCACTGCAGGAGATCGGCGTGGAGGTGCTGCATGGCGGTCATTTCGAGGCGTTTGAGGAATGGATCGCCAGGAACGGGGCCGAGCTGGATCAAGTGCTGCTCAGCCGGCCGGAGGTGACGCAGGCCTATCTCGGTCTGTTGAAGCGGCACAGCCCGGCAAGGTTGGTCTTTTATGGGCACGACGTGCATTTCCACCGGCTGCGGCTGCAGGCCGCAACGACCGGTGACCCCTCGATCGCGCGCGACGCGGCCAGTATGGAGCGGTTGGAGCGCTGGATCTGGCGCAGCGTGGACACGACGCTCTACGCGTCCGAGGAGGAGGCGGCCATCGTTGGCGAGCTGGAGCCAGGTGCCTCGGTTCGCAGAGTAACGCCTTTCGGCTTCGCTGATTTCGCGACACCGCGTTCGCCCCCGGCTGGCCAAGCAATTTTGTTCGTCGGCGGCTTCGGGCATGCACCCAATGAGCAGGCATTGTTGTGGTTCGTGAACCAAGTGCTTCCGCTGGTCCGGCAGCGGTGCGGGACCGCTCGGCTGCTGGTGGCCGGTTCGCGCCCCGGGCCGAATGTGCTGCGACTGGCTCGAGCGGACATTTCGATTCTTCCCGATCTCAGCCACGAGGCGCTGCGAGGGTGTTATGCTGCCGCCCGTGTGGCCGTTGCCCCGCTGCAATTTGGTGCCGGTGTGAAATTGAAGGTCGTGGAGGCGCTACGGGAAGGTGTGCCGCTGGTGACCACGCCGATCGGTGCGCAGGGATTGCCGGGGCTCGATGCGGTAGCCTCGATCACGGCCGACCCAGCCGGCTTTGCTGACGCAGTATGCCGGTTGCTGACTGACGATTTGGTATGGCAGCAGCGTTGCGCCGGCCAATTGCGTTATGCACGTGCGCGGTTTTCTGAGCAGGCAATGCGCCGCTCGTTCCAGGTCGGGCTCGGTCTGGCGTGGCCGGCGCTCCATCCGATGGTCAGCGCCGCCTGAATCCAGAGGGGCGTGAGAGCGAGCCGGGGAGAGGCCATGAGGCGCGTTGGGGGCGATTGAAACACCTCGGCCAACGTCAGCCGAAATTCTGCGACACCTGCCATTCCGCCCAGCACCGCAGGCGGTTCATTTTCTTGTTGACATTAATCAGGGGCATCCCTTAACTATCGTTAAGGTGTTCTAAACACTTGGTTGACGGTGGCTTAACGATAAGATGGCCACGCGATGCATTCAGGAGGTTTCGTGAGCAAAGCTACATTTTCCGCAACCCGTTGGTTCCGACCCCTTGCCGGCGCCGTGGTTGCAATTGGGGTGGCCGGCGCAGCCCAAACCGGGCATGCCGCAGTCTGCATCAACACGACCCCCATCATCCCGCCCGCTCAATCGCAAGGGGCAGGTGTAGGGTGCGGAGTCACGGCCACCAGCGACACTGCGCAAGTCGTATTCGCATTTGTGTCCGCTGGCGATGAGGACACGTTGAGCCTCTTTGGTAACCTGATATTTGACAACAAGACGTCAGCGCCCGGAGACGAGGTGACCCTGACCGGTCTCACCCCGGGCGAGGCGCTGCCGTTCGTGTTCTCTAACCTGACTACAGGCTTGGTCTATACCAACGCTGACCCTTCAACATCACCTGATGGTCTGCCGCACACCGCCTACGCTGAAACGCTGTCGCCCATCGACGTCAACTCGGCCGGGCTCTTCTTCAACGGGGATAGCCCGCGTACTCCGGTGGTGCTGGACCCCAGCGTGCCCGCGGCCATGAACGCGATCGACACCAACCCGGCGGATTGGCTGTTTATCGGCTTCGAGGATCTGACTACCGGCCAGGGTGGCGATTTTGACTATAACGATCTGATCTTCGCGTTTCACAACGTCAAAGCGCCACCGAGCGTCCCAGAGCCGGCGTCGCTAGCGCTACTCGGTACAGCTCTGGTGGGATTGGGAATGATCCGTCGCCGGCGCAGCTGAAGTATTCGTTCACATCAGTGCGGAACCTACAGCGGCGCCTTCAGGCGCCGCTTCGGTTTTCGGAGTGCGCGGTCACCCCTTAAATTAATACACCACCAGCTCCCACATCGGACGGTCGTCGCGTATCCGCTCGTAACCGAGGGGCGTCAGGTCGAGGGTACGATACCCGCCAAACCGGATCAGTTCAGATACTGCGCGGCCGGTGGCAGGACCGTGTTGCACACCGTGGCCGGAAAAGCCGGCCGCGATGATCAGGTTGCCTATCCCGGGATGTCGGCCGATCACCGCGTTATGGTCGAGCAGACACATATCGTAATGACCCGCCCAGGCGCGCACCATCCGTAGCTGCTCGAGCACGGGAATACGGTAGGCCAGTGCCGGCCAGACCGTGTCCTCGAGCTGGTCGATGTCCGGATTGAAGTCCTCGCCAGGGTTCGGGTCGTGGTCCGCAGTGGGGGAGATGCCGGCCAGGAACCCGTCGCCCTCGGGACGGATCCACGCGCCGGTGGTATCGAACATCAATGGCTTGCCGGCATTATCGAGCGGCGCGCGCAGCACGAAGACCGTGCGCTTGCGTGGCTCGATCGGCAGGGGCACACCCGCCATCGCGGCGACCCGGCCGGCGTGGCGGCCGGCGGCGATCACCACCTGGGATGGCTCGATGCGTTCGCCGCGGGCAGTCCGAACCGCGCTCACAGTGTCCCCAGACACGTCGATTGCTACCGCTTCATCGGCCACATAACGGGCGCCGCGGGCGATCGCCTCCTCTCGCACGGTGCGCAGCAGGCTGTAGGCATCGAACCAGCCTTCGTTGGCGAGGCCGAGCGTGGCGCAGGCAAGGTCCGCTGTGACCTGAGCCAGGGAAACCGCTCGGCGATCGCGGCGGCTCCGTCGAATAAAGCGACTTTCGCGCCCTGCTCCAGTTGCATCCGACGGTTGGCCTTGAGCTGTTCCTCGCCGGCCTCGGTGGCGAGGATCAGGTAGGCACGACGGACCAGCCCGACGCGTTCGGCCCGTTCCTCCAGGAACTCGGCACCGTAACGCGACATGTGCAGGTTCACCGGCAGAGAGAATTGCTGGCGATAGGCCGCGACGGAGAGTGTGGTGGAGGCGAACTGGTAGGTGGGATCGCGCTCCAGCACGATGACGTCGGCGTGCGGAGCGAGGAAGAAGGCGGCGCAGGACCCGACGATGCCGCCGCCGATGATGACTACAGGGGCGGGCATATGCTCAATCTGCCATTGCGATATTTCATCGGAGCATTCTGCCCCACCATTCTGCGCGGGGAAAGTGAGCTCATTTTATCCGCGCGCAGCGGACGATGGTTTCAAAAATCAGGAATGGCCTCCTGCTCCGACCGCGCCGCTTCGTCTTGCAGGAACGCGAGCAATGGCTCCAGCATCCGGTGCTGGCGGAGTGGTCTGTGACGCAGCACGAAACACCAGGAGGCGGGTCGGGACAGGTCCGGGCGAAGCCGTACCAGGCGACCCGTTTGCAGCTCCGGATTGATCAGCGGCGCACGGCCGAGTGCCAGACCCGCACCTCCGACGGCGGCCCCAACCACTTGTGTGAAGCTGCTGTAGCGGACGATTTTCGGCTCCAGGTTGCCCGGCAGCCCGAACTCAGCCGACCAGGTGCGCCAGTCGATCTCCGGGCTGTCCTCGTGCGCCTCCTGCAACAGCCGGCATTCGCACACCGCCCTGGAGGCAAACGAGTGCAGCGCCGGGCTGCAAACCGGAAACACCTGCTCGCGAAGCAGCACGACATCGTCGGCGCGTAGCGCGGTTTGTTTTACGTTGACAATGGCAAGATCAACGGTGTCCCGCGAAAGGCCCGGTTCAGTCTCTTGAATGGCGTTGATAGGCGTCTGCGGATGCCGGGCCGAGAACTCGGCAAGGCGGCGGGCGAGCCACATGGTGGAGAAGGAGGGATTGGCAGAAATCGTCAACGGCCTGGGTGCGCCGCGGATCTCGGAACACGCGTCCTGCAACACGGAAAGCGCCTCGCGTGCCGCGCCCAGCAGGCGTTCGCCGGCCGGCGTGACGTTGACGCCTCCGGCGCCGGTGCTGCGCTCCAGCAACCGCGCGCCGAGGCTCTCCTCAAGGCCGCGAATCTGGTGACTGACGGCGCTGGTAGATACGTTCAGCTCAGTTGCCGCGCGCGCGAAACCGCCGAGACGGGCCACAGCCTCGAACGCACGCAGCGCCGGCAAAGGCGGAATGCTACGCATATGAGGCGAGGGCTCAGCCCGCGGCCTCGGCGGCCCAGCGCGTCATTACCGCGCCGGCTGCGGCGAAATCCTCCATGCGCATCGCCTCGTGCGGGTTGTGACTGCCATTCTGGTTGCGGACGAACAGCATGCCGGCCGGGATTCCAGCCTGGGCAAACGCCGCTGCGTCGTGACCGCCGCCGGACGGCATGACGCGATGGGGGATATTCAGTGCTTCGGCGGCGCGCAACAGGCCGGACTGCACGTCCTTATCCATCGAGGCTCGGCGTGCTGCGGCTCTCCTCGCCCAGCTCGAAGCGAACGCCGCGGCGCGCCTCGATCAGCGGCACCAGGCGGTGCAGCTCAGCAAACATGGCATCCACGCTGGCCGGCTGGACGCTGCGGATATCGAGCTGGAAGCGCGCTTCGCCAGGAATTTTGGTGAACCCGGCTTCATCCGTCGTTGCCAGCACGCAGAACGTGCAAACAAGCTGATGGCCCTGAGTTTCCAGGGCCGCCCAGTGATCGTCCAGCCTGTGCGCCAGCTCGGCCAGGGCGATGGCGGCGTCGCGGCGGAAGCGACGCGGCGTGGCGCCGGAATGATTGTATTCCCCCAGCACCCGTGCTGCGCGCAGGCGGCGGGATCCGGGGATGCCGGTGACAATGCCGACTGGGATTCCCTCCGCGTCCAGAACCGGACCCTGTTCGATATGCAGTTCCAGATAGGCTTCGGTGTTGCCGGCGTTGAGCTTGCCCTCACCGGGCCGCATGCGATCAGGATCCAATCCCAGAGCGCGCATATGGTCCCCCAGCGTGCGGCCGGTATCCAAACGGCGGATGGCCAGGGCTGAGGCGGGCAAACGGCCGAGGGCGGCATTGCTGCCGGGATAGGAGATCGGGAACCATGCGCCCGCTTCCTCCGCGCGAATGGCCATCACCGTGATGTCGCGAGCAGGAACGTAGCCGGCGGCCTGCAATCCCGAAACCGTTGCCAGCCCGGCCAGAACGCCGGCCGCACCATCGTAATTGCCGCCGTGCGGCACGGAGTCCAGATGACTGCCGAGGATGATGCGCTTTGCCGCGCGGTCCCGACCGGGCAGGGTCATATAGAGATTTCCAGCCGTATCGGTTTCGGTTTCGAGGCGCAGACCCTCGGCGGTGGCGCGGACGAGGTCGTGGGCGGCCTGCTCGCCGGGGCCGTAGGCTTCCCGGGTTATGCCGATGCCGTCGAAGCTCTTCTCGTGCAAAGCAGCGAAAAGCCGGACGGCGAGCTCGACGTCAGGGGTCAGGTTGGCGCGCATGCGAAAGCTCCGAGGCGAATGGGCCAGCGTGGCGCGGCTATCGATATTCTGCAATCGGGCAGGAGGCTGCGGATATTTCAACGACCCGCGTCACGCTTCATCCGGCGACGCGGGGGGCGGTGCTCACATGCCGAGCGCCCGACGATACACGTCGAGAAGCGACTCCTGCTCCTCGATCTCCGCCGGTTCCTGGCGGCGGACGCGGATGAGCTGTCGCAGCACTTTCACGTCGAAGCCGGCGGACTTGGCTTCGGCATAGATGTCCTTGATGTCGTTGCCGAGGGCCTTGCGCTCTTCCTCCAGTCGCTCGATGCGATCGACCAGACTGCGCAGCCGGTCAGCGGCGATGCAGCCGGTTTCGGTCTTTGGTTTTTCCGCCAGCTTCAGAGCCATCGGTGCCGTCCCCGTCTGTGCATCGCGTGTCCCTGCCAGGGCAGGGGCGGCGGGAATAGCGCCCCGGTGGAGTCCGGGTCAATGACCAGGATTGGCCTTGGCGAAGCCGGCTTTCTGGTCGGCGGACGCGTCCTTCTGGTACTTCGCCTGCCACTCCTTGTATGGCATGCCGTAGATGATCGCGCGGGCATCGGGATCGGACAGTGATATCCCGTTCTGCTCCGCTGCTTCGCGGTACCACCTGCTCAGGCAGTTGCGGCAGAATCCGGCAAGGTTCATCAGGTCGATGTTCTGCACGTCGGCGCGTTCGCGCAGATGCTGCACCAGGCGCCGGAATGCAGCGGCCTCCAGCTCGGTTCGGGTAGCGTCGTCGGTCGGCTGTGTGGTCATCGTTGGGCCTCCTTCGCTGGGTGGAAGATGGCGCGTGCGGCGCGGGTTCGCCATACTTGCCGGGCAGATGGGAGGGCGATTCAGCGATGACCTGGGACGATGCGCGGGCACGCGCTGCATTGCGAACGCTGTTCGATGCCGCAGTGGCCGCCGCGGACCCGCGCAAGGTGCTGGCTGCGCATCTGCCGCCAAAGCCGGCCGGGCGCTGCGTGGTGGTCGGAGCGGGGAAATCGGCCGCGGTGATGGCGGCCGCGTTGGAGGATGCGTGGCCCGGCGTGGCACTGTCGGGAACCGTGGTCACGCGCTATGGGCATGCGGTGCCGACGCGGCGGATCGAGGTGATCGAGGCGGCGCACCCGGTGCCGGATGCCAACAGCGAACTGGGGGCACGCCGGCTGCTGGAGCGAGTGCGCGGGCTGACGGCGCAGGACCTTGTGGTGGCACTGATTTCCGGCGGCGGGTCGGCGTTGCTGGCGCTGCCCGCGCTCGGGCTGACACTGGCCGACAAGCAGGCAATCAATCGGGCGCTGCTGGCCAGCGGCGCGAACATCACTGAAATGAACGCGGTACGGAAGCATCTTTCAGCAATCAAAGGCGGCCGGCTAGCCGCGGCCGCGGCGCCCGCGCGGGTGGTTACGCTGGCAATCAGCGACGTGCCGGGGGATGATCCGGCGGTGATCGCGTCAGGGCCGACGGTGGCGGACCCGACGAGCTTCGCCGATGCGCGGAAGCTTCTGGCGCACTATGGGATTACGCTGCCGCCCGCGGTGGCTGCGCGGCTGCTGCGGGAAGACGACGAGACACCCAAACCCGGCAGTCTGCCGGAGGGCGAATTCCACCTGATCGCCACGCCGATGATAGCGCTGGAGCGGGTGGCGGAGGTGGTGGGCACACTGGGGCTGCGGCCGATCATCCTGGGCGACGCGCTGGAAGGCGAGGCGCGCGAGGCTGGCACATTGATGGCCGGGATCGCGCGCAGCGTTCGGGCGCATTCCCGGCCGGTGGCGGCGCCGGCGGTGCTGCTGTCGGGCGGCGAAACCACGGTGACGATCGGCAGCGGTCCGGCCGGACGGGGCGGACGCAACACCGAGTTCCTGCTCGGGCTGGCGGTGGCTCTGGGCGGCGCGCCCGGGATCTGGGCGGTTGCCGGCGATACTGACGGGATCGACGGGACGGAGGACGCGGCGGGGGCGATCGTGACACCGGACACGCTGGCGCGGGCGCGTGCAGCGGGGTTGGAGCCGAGGCCGTGCTGGCGGGGCATGATAGTTACACGCTGTTCGATGCGATCGGGGATTTGGTTCGCACGGGGCCGACGCTGACCAACGTCAATGATGTGCGGGCGGTGCTGGTCGGGTGAGGCGCCGACGTGAACATCTGCTTCGAACGCGTCGCGCGCTGGCGGAACGTCCTTCGCGAATATGAACGGGGTGCAGTGCGGCCATTCGGCCGCACCGGAGGCCAAGCCCCAGTTCTCCCGTCGCGCGTATCAAGTAGCAGAAGCTACCAATCTTGCAGCTCGAGATCGCTGTCCGGCAGGCCGCTCACCTGCCACGCTTCGAAACCGCCGCGATACCAATACACCTGCGTATAGCCCAGCGCCACGAGACGCAGCGCGAGATTGTAGCCACTGAACCGCTCCGAGTTCACGCAGAAGGTAACAATCGGCGCCGACGGATCGCCTTTGGTCAGGTCTTGTATCTTGCGACGGAGCCGGTTCTGGAGGTCACCGGAGAAACCGACTCCGTGGCCGGCCCCCTGTAACCCGATTGCGCCCCGTATCGACCGGCCCCAGGCTCCCAGAGCGACATCGATCAAAATCGGCTTCTGTCGCGCCAGGAGGTGAGCAAGATCGTTTGTGCGGATAGTCGTTGCACCGGGAACCGACGTTGGGGTCCAACCGACGAGTTCGGTGCGCACCTCACTCGTCTCTGGCAAGCCAAAATCCGCTTCTTCCTCAGCATGGTCACGTAATCCGGCGATCCGCAAACCTTCCCAAATACGGCGCCCCTGTACCAAGAGAGTTGGATCGACGCCCCGCAGCAGCCCCCCACACGCTGCGAAGGTACGAACTGTCGCATGTGGCCAGAGGCGGTTGGCCTCGAACACAGCGTGTTGCGCCTCCAGCGACTGGCCAATGTTCGCGTAGACGCTTGCCATCCACAAATAGCACATCGTACGCCACGCCGGGCTGACTTCTACGGTTGCCGCCAATGCCCGCTGCTGCCATTCGATAGACTCAGCGTCGCTGCCGAGCAATGCGAGCGCCCGGCCAATATGGTGGCAGGAGAACCGGTGGTTGGGCGACAGCGGGTCCAGGCGGATGGACCTTTCGAGCAGAGGTATCGCCTCGCCTGCCAGACCTTTCGCTATCTTGCAGATTCCGAGTTGGCGGAACGCGTTGCAATTGTTTGGTGCACGTTGAACAAGGTGTTGCAGCAGCGCAATGGCCTCTGCATGGCGTGCTTGAGCCCGCAACAGAAATCCTTGGGCAAAGACGACATGCTCGCTGTTCGGCTCGATCGCCGCAGCAGCAGAGATCAGGGCCGAGGCTCGCTCGATCAGGTCCGGTTTGCCCCGATCGGGGAAGTCGGTATGAATGTATCGGTTAATCAGCTCGCGAGCCAACAGGATCATGACCCTGGCTGATGAAGGATCTAATAGCAGCGCCCGCTCGTAAAAAGCGATTGATTGCATCGACTGATTCTTGAATGCGTACCGGCCGCGAAGAAGAAAGTCGAACGCATCCGGGTCCGTCGGGCGCTCCCGCACGCTACGCGCGCTCTCGATCTCGACGACCTGAACGCCCAATTCGGCGCTGAGCCGGTTCGCAATCTCGTCCTGGCCGACGGATAGATCTTTCACATCCTGATCGAAGCGATCGGCCCAAAGATGCGCTCCCGTTTCGGTCGAGACCAACTGGACGCTGACACGCAACGTGTCACCCAGCCTTCGCGTGCTGCCCTCAACCGCGTAGCGCACGCCGAGTTGCTGACCGACCCGCCGGACATCGACTGATTTGCCCTTGTAGACGGCAGCCGACGTGCGGGCGATAACCAGGGCACCTGGTAGGCGCGAAAGGTTGGTTGTCAGATCCTCGGTGACCGCATCCGCAAGATAATCGTCCCCCGGGTCACCGCCAAGATTCTCGAACGGCAAGACTACCAAGGAGAGCCTTGGCGCGTTGGCAATGCCGAGGTCCGGCACAGACACCTCGGTTGTGGGTTCTTCAAGCACCTCGACCGCCGCTGTGAACCGGTAACCCCGGCCAGGGACCGTTTGAATGCAGCTTTCTCCAGTGCGGCCTTCATCGAGGACCCGGCGCAGGGCCGCGATCTGCACCGTCAGGTTGTTCGGCTCGACCGCAACGCCCGGCCAAACCGCGTCCATGATCGCGTCCTTGGAAACCAGCGCGCCGGATCGTTCCAGCAGCAAGGCCAGGATCTCAAGCGCGCGCGAGCCGACCGAAACCGGTTTGCAAGCTCCAGCTGCGTCGAGATGGGACAGGGCTCGCGCCCACCGGTGGAAGCGCCAACGCCCGAACGACAGGGTTTCGCCGGTTGCGCGTGCGTCCATGCCTTCTGCTCACCGGTGGCGGCCGTTACGTGAGGGCAGTCAGATTATCGCCGGAGCTTGCCTTTTCGCAAGCAATCGATTGGCTGGATTTAGCAAGAATTAGCGGCGAGCCGCGGGAGATTTAGCGGCCTGCCCGCGCACCATCCGCGGAACTACGAAGTGGCCACGACTGGGGGAGGCGATGAGCAAGTGGCAGGCCGAGCCTAACAGATACCTCGCAAGCGGCCTCATGCTGGGGGCACTGCTGGCGATTGGTGCGATGCCAGGCCCGGCGAGCGCCGGCGTGGCGACCTTCACGTGGAACCCTGCGGGCGCGTCGGTGCCGCTTGGAGGTCCAGGCTCAGAATTCACGGCCAACGGTATCGACGGGGGACACTACCTCTACTCCGTCCAACCACTGACCACGATTTCTCCGCAAACCCCCTACACCGTGGATTTCATCGAGCAGATTACGCAATTCACCCTCAACGGCGTTCCCGTCGCCACGCCCGGGCTCAACGGCACGCCCGGTGCGGCAGGTTCGTATGGCCTGTATCTCGCAATGCAGGCGAACGTTCTGTACATCGGCCCACCGAAAATCTACCAGTACAACAGCCTGAAAATGTCGCTGGTGGCCGATCCCGGAAACAATAAAGGAGCGGTGAGTTCAACCCTTGCCGGCGTTGGATTCGCTAACGGCGAAGCCGGTGACATCGCGCTCGCCTCCGGGTCGCTGATTTCGGGTAGCTTCCAACTGAACCCAGCCGCCGGCATACGAAGCATTGGTCATTTCAAGGAGTTGTTCCGGCCTGTCGCGGGTGAAGGCGGTTTCTTCGTAACACCGGTCTCGCCGTTTGCAGTGCTTGAGGAGATACTGACAACCCTTCCTTCGGATATCCAAATCGTGCCGGACCCGAGTGACCCCAGCTCCACCATCACGACGTTGAATGGCGGCACAGCGGCGATCGACCTGCGCGTGCCGGAGCCCGCTTCAATCGCGTTGTTCGGCAGTGGCCTGCTGACGCTCGCTGCTCTGCGCCGACGTCGCCGTTCTTGAACAGCTATGGCTCACGCCTGCCAACGACTTAGGTGGCGATTTAGCCGAGCGCCGTTCCATCGTGGGTCCCTCCACCCAGGCCGCAAGAGAAAATTACGGAGGTTGGTGCAGTGGGCGATGTCATAGGCACCTCAGCCGATTAGGGAACCCCCGCAGTGCTCGGGTACTAACACCGGTGGTGGGGACGGTGTAGACGGTCTTGGTAGTGGCCAGGGTGCCGGCGTCAGCGGGGTCAATCAAAGCCTTCAGGGCAGCGACGGTCCGCTGGTTGGCCCTGGCGTATTGGGGCAAGCCAGTTCAGAAGGCGGTGAAGGTGTTACCGGCCTCAGCTTCAGCGCATATGCCGGCGTCGGCGGCTACAATAATGGAGTAGCGGGGGCGGGTCGGGAGTTTGGGGCGAGAGCGGCACCGGTGGCGGCGAAGGCGTGACTGGCAAGAGTCATGGCGGCGAAGCCGGTGTGGCGGGGTACAACGATTACATAGATCCGATCCTTGGCACTGGCGGTCCCGCTGTTTACGGTAGCAGCGTCGCTGATGCGGGTGTCTATGGGCAGGGACTTCTACGGGGGATATTTCGTTTCGCGTGGGATTGCGCTGCACGCCGAAGCAACATCATCATCAGGTGCCACCTTCTCACTTACGTGTGAAGCCGACGCGGGCATGCTGGTGTCGACTACTCCAGCCGGTTCTGCGTGCGCGGAGTTCTTCGGCAGGGTCGCCGTTTGGGGCTCGCTCGCCAAGCTGGGGGGTGGATTCCGGATCGATCATCCTGCCGACCCGTCCGGTCAGTACCTCAACCATTCCTTCGTCGAATCGGATGAGCGAAAGAACCTCTACGACGGCGTCGTGACACTTGACGCCGACGGCACAGCACTGGTGCCGCTTCCGGCCTGGTTCGAACAGGTCAACCAGGGGGTGCGATACCAGCTCACGTCAATCGGTGTACCAGCGCCCAACCTGCACATCGCGGAGAAACTCTCCAAAGGTCGCTTCCGGATTGCCGGGGGGCCGCCCAAAGCTGAGATTTGCTGGCAGCTCTCTGGTGTACGCCACGACCCCTGGGCTGCTGCCAATCCAATGCAGGTTGAGGAACCCAAGCCAGAGGGCAAGCGCGGCACATTTATTACGCCAGCGCTCCACGGCGCGACTGAGGACGCAGGGCTGTCTCATAAGCGCGGCGCGCACGTGAAGCCGCGGCGCCAGGGGCTCGTTCCGGGCCGCGGCCGGTGAAGGCGGTTTGTTCGCAACGCCGGTCTCGCAGTACGCCGTGCTCGAGGGTCGCACCCAAAGCTGAAAATCAAACCGAGATTGCATCTCAGACGGATACGCCGAATTCTCCGCTGATCGAATAGAGCGTCGGCGCTACCGCCGTACTTCCATCTGTATTGGCCCCTCGCGCCGGCCATGGGTGAACTGGTCCACTTCCGCGGTGCCGCTGTCCATCAGCCTGGAAGGCGGCCCGCTCCAGACGATCCGCCCTTGGTGCAGCATCGCGATAACGTCGCCAATGCGGCGAGCGCTGGCCATATCGTGGGTGATGGCGACGGCAGTGCTGCCTAGCCGATGCACACAATCCACGATCAGCCCGTCGATCACTGCGCCCATGATCGGATCGAGGCCGGTGGTCGGTTCATCGAAGAACATGATATCCGGCTGGGCGGCGATGGCGCGCGCCAGCGCCACGCGTTTCTGCATGCCGCCGGATAGTTCCGATGGATACAGATCACCTACCGCCGGGCCAAGGCCGACCTGACCCAGAATCTCGATCGCGCGCGGGCGGGCCGCACGGCGCGTGGTCTTGTGCTGCGCGAGCAGCCCGAAAGAGACATTTTCCCAGACCGGCAGGCTGTCGAACAAGGCGCCATTCTGGAACAGCATGCCGATGTGGGAGCGCACCTGCTCGCGTTCGGCGCGGCTCAGCCGCAGGATGTCGCGGCCGTCGATCTCGATGCTGCCGTCGTCCGGTTCGATCAGGCCGAGCACACATTTCAGCAGCACGGACTTGCCGGAGCCGGAGCCGCCGATCACCACCATGGAGGTGCCGGGCATCACGTCCAGGTCCAGGCCGTTCAGGACGACCTTGTCGCCGAAGGATTTATGCAGGTTGCGGATCCTGAGCTTGGGATTGGGCGCCGCGCTCATTGGGCGAAAAACAGTTCGGTGAGCACATAGTCGAAGGCAAGGATCAGGATCGAGGCGGAGACCACCGCGGCGGTGGTGGCGGCGCCGACGCCCTGCGCGCCACCACGGCTGCGATAGCCCTGGTAGCAGCCGAGCAGCGCGATCAGGAAGCCGAACACCGCCGCTTTTACCAGCCCGGAGACCACGTCCATCGTCTGCAGGAAGTTGAAGGTGCTGGACAGGTACGCCACCACGCCGAAGCCCAGCTTGAAGTTGGCGACAATGAAGCCACCCATCACGCCCAGTATGTCGGCCACCACCACCAGGGCCGGCAACGCGATGATGCCGGCCAGCAACCGGGGCGCCACCAGGTATTTCATCGGGTTGGTGGAAAGCGTGCTCAGTGCGTCGATCTGGTCGGTGACGCGCATGGTGCCGATCTCGGCGGCCGTCGCCGCGCCGATGCGTCCGGCCACCATCAGGCCGGCCAGCACAGGGCCCAGCTCGCGCGTGATGGAGATCACCACCACGTTGGCGATCGCGCTTTCCGCGTTGAAGCGCGAGAAGCCGGTGTAGCTCTGCAGCGCCAGCACCATGCCGGTGAAGATGGCGGTCAGCGCCACCACCGGCAGGCTGAAATACGCCATCTCGATCAGCGAGCGGACAAACATGCGCCAGTAGAACGGCGGGCGCACCAGATGCGAGATACCGGAGGCGGCGAACAGCGCCACCGAGCCGGTGATCCGGCACGCGCCAATAGCGCCGCGGCCGATCGCGGCGATGCTGTCCAGCATCATGCTCACGCCGGGCGATAGGTCCGGTGAAAGCGCCGCCCGAGCGAGGTGAGTATCTCGTAGCCGTTGGTGCCCGCGGCGGCGGCGACATCGTCGGGGGTGCGCGCCGGCCCGATCAGCTCCAGCCAGTCGCCGGGGCCGAGGCGCGGGTGATCGGTGACGTCGAAGGTGGTGAGGTCCATGGAGACACGCCCTACCAGCGGGACCGGGCAGCCGTCAAAGACTGCCATGCCGCGGTTGGACTGGGCGCGCAGCCAGCCATCGGCATAGCCGACCCCTGCGGTGGCGATGCGGGTCGGGCCGCCGTGCGGTCCAGGCGGCGTTGTAGCCGACAGTATCGCCGGGTGCGATGTCGCGGACAGACAGCACCCGCGTGCGCAGCCGGACCGGCAGGCGCATCGGGTTGGGCAGGGCAGGGGTCGGATTGATCCCGTAGAGCGCCGCGCCCGGCCGGGCGAGATCGGACCCGAAAGCGGGACCCAGGAAGATGCCGGAGGAGTTGGCCAGGCTGCGCGGTGCAGCCGGCAGGCCGGCGCAGGCGGCCTGGAAGCGGGCAAGCTGGGCTTCGTTCAGTGGGTCGTCGGGCAGCTCCGAGCTGACCAGATGGGTCATCACGTAGCGGAGCTCGAGCGGGTCGAGGCGATGCGGGTCGGCGTGCAGGATTGCCAGCTCGGCGGGGCTGAGGCCCAGGCGCGACATGCCGGTATCGATGTGCAGGATGCGCGGGCAGGCGGCGGTCGGTGCGCCGGGCGGCTTCGATCCAGGCATCGAACTCGGCGAGCGAGCCGATCACCGGGGTGACGTCGTGGGCGAGATAGTCCGCCTCGGTCCCGGGGAACAAGCCATTCAGCACTGCCAGCATGGCGCCGGGGAGCAGCGGGCGAAGTCGCCAGCGCCTCGTCCAGCAGGGCGACGAAGAAATGCCGGCAGCCGGCGTTGTACAAGGCCGGGGCAATTGCCTGGGCGCCGAGGCCGTAGCCGTCGGCTTTCACCACCCCGGCGACGGCGCCGGATGGGTGGCGGTCGCGCAGGAAGTGCCAGTTGGCGACGATGGCGCCGAGGTCGATCTCCAGCACCGCCCCGGCGCGGGCTTCAGTCATAGCCGCCATGCGCCGGGTCGAGGTCGGCGAAGCGGGTGAATTCGGCCTCGAAGAACAGGTCGAGCTTGCCGGTCGGCCCGTGCCGCTGCTTGGCGATGATCAGCTCCGCCTTGTTGTGCGCCGCCTCCATGTCGCGCTGCCATTTTTCCAGTTGGTCCTGGAACTTCTGCTCGGAGTCGTAGGCCATCTGCTTGGGCGCGCGCTGGGCGAGGTAATATTCGTCGCGGTAGATGAACATCACCTGGTCGGCATCCTGCTCGATGGTGCCTGACTTCGCGCAGGTCGGAGAGCTGCGGGCGCTTGTCCTCGCGGCTTTCCACCTGCCGGGAGAGCTGCGACAGCGCCAGCACAGGGACGGCCAGTTCCTTGGCGATGGCCTTCAGCCCCTGGGTGAGCTGGCTGATCTCCAGCACGCGGTTTTCCGGCCGGGTGCCGGCGGCGGGGCGCATCAGCTGGAGATAGTCGATCACCACCAGCGCCAGCCCCTTGGTGCGCTTCAGCCGCCGGCAGCGGGTGCGCAGCGCGGACAGCGTGATGGCCGGCGTGTCGTCGATCTGGATCGGCAGCGCGGCGATGTCGCGGCTGACGGCGACGAACTTGTCGAAATCCTTCTGGCCGATATCGCCGCGGCGGATACGGTCGCCGGAGATGCGGGCTTCTTCCGCCAGCAGGCGGGTGGCGAGCTGTTCGGAGCTCATTTCCAGCGAGAATATGGCGACCTGCGCCTTGGCGAGCGCGTTGGGGTCTTCGCTGCGACCCTCGGCGAGCAACGCCTGGGCGGCGCCATAGGCGATCTTGGTCGCGAGCGCAGTCTTGCCCATGCCGGGGCGGCCGGCGAGGATGACCAGGTCGGAGGGATGCAGCCCGCCGGCTGCTGGAATCCAGATCGCGCAATCCGGTGGTCAGGCCGGACACGTGGCCGGAGCGGCGGAAGGCACGCTCGGCGCCGAGGATCGCCTCGGTCAGCGCGCGTTCGAATGAAATGAAACCGCCCGTCGGTGCCGCCGTCGGTGGCAAGCTGGAACAGCGACTGTTCGGCGGCCTCGATCTGCGACTGGCCGTCCAGTTCCGGGTCGGCGCCGAAGGCGTTGTTGACCATGGTCTCGCCGATATCGATCAGCTGGCGGCGCAGCCAGGCGTCGTAGACCGTGCGCCCGTATTCGCCGGCGTTGATGATGCCGACCATGGCGGTGAGAAGTTGGGCGAGATAGGCGGTGCCGCCGACTTCCTCCAGGATGCCGGAATGCTCGAATTCGGCCTTCAGCGTGACCGCGTCGGCGAGCTGCTGGGCTTCGATGCGGCGGGAAATGGCCTGGTAGATGCGGCCATGGATGGGGTCGGCGAAATGATCCGCGGTCAGGAATTCAGAGACCCGCTCATAGGCACGGTTGTTGGCCAGCAGGGCGCCAAGCAGCGCCTGCTCGGCCTGCATGTTGGAGGGCGGCAGACGCTGGGACAGGCCGAGCAGGGGCGAGTCGATGGTGTTCACGGTCCTGTCATCATACGGCGGCGTGGTGGGGGCGGACAGGGCCGGCAGGCTGTGGACAGATGTGGATAACGGGGGGAAAGCGCTGGAGACCTACAGCGAGCGTGGCGGAATTTTTTTCGACTGGTGCGTCAGGTGATCGTGATGTCCAGCCAACAGCCGGGATCGAATTGTCCGGTATCGCAGGGACGGAGCAGGACCGCAGTCGTATCAGAGTCAACTATTGCCTGACGGGGATATGTCGATTTGGGGCGCGGCGGGCGAAGTCAAAGACCGGCAGGTTTGTCCAGCCGCAGAGATGTATGCTGACGGCTGGGCCGGCGGGGTGTCGGCTGGCGCAGTTGGGGCCGGTGCGCGGTGACACATCACAAGCCAGGAAGCGATTGTTGTACTGCGAAGGACGTCGAAATCCGTATCCGTTCGTCGATTGCGAAAAGATAGTGGGACAACTCTCCCGGATTTCCGAAACGGGAAAGGATCGGGTTAGGATAGATGGCCCGCTCAGTAGCGCGAATAGCCGAAAAGCTTTCGTCGTTTAGGCCGAAGTTTTCACTTGCGTTGACTTGAACGACGGTTCTTTTCCGAGGGTTGGCTTCGTGCGCCTTTGATTTTGTGTCCATGTCGGGATTCCCCAATCGGCCGGAATGTGATTCAATTCGGGCATGTTCATCGAGACGGTGCCCAATCGGACGTCGCCGCCCGCGGTGCTGTTGCGGGAGAGCTTCCGCGACGAACACGGCCGCGCGCAGAAGCGCACGCTGGCGAACCTGAGCAAGCTGCCGGGCGATGTGATCGATGGGCTGAAGGCGCTGTTGAAGGGCGGCACGGTGATCGGCACCGGACCGCACGAGATGCGGATGGAGCGATCACTGCCGCATGGCCACGTCGCGGCGGCGCTCGGCATGCTGCGCCGGATCGCGCTGAACCGGCTGATCCTGAGCACAGCAAGGGACGCGGCGTCGCGGCGGCATTGCGATCTGGTGGTGGCGATGGTCGTGGACCGGCTGATCACGCCGCGCTCAAGCTCGGGTTTGTCCGTGCGGTGGACCAGGAGACCGCGACATCGAGCCTGGGCGCGGTGCTGCGCCTGGGCGAGGTGAAGGAGCGCGAGGCATACGAGGCATTGGACTGGCTGCTCGAACACCAGCAGCGGATTGAGAACGGCCTGGCAAGGCGGCATCTCCAGGATGGCGTATTGGTGCTCTACGACGTCAGTTCATCGTATTTCGAGGGCCGCTGTTGTCCGCTGGCGCAGCATGGCTACAGCCGTGATCACCGCGGTGACCGCCCACAGATCGTGTATGGGCTGTTGTGCACACGAGACGGATTGCCGGTCGCGGTCGAGGTGTTCGATGGCAACACGGCCGATCCGGCGACGCTGAGCTCGCAGGTCGAGAAGCTCAAGGACCGCTTCGGCATCAACCGCGTGGTGCTGGTGGGCGACCGCGGCATGATCACCTCGGCGCGGATCGACGCAGACCTCAAAGCTGCCGGCGTGGACTGGATCACCTGCCTGCGGGCACCGGCCATTCAAGCGTTGGCGGCGGAGAACGGGCCGTTGCAGCTGTCGCTGTTCGACGAGCGCGACCTGGCCGAGATCAGCGCGCCCGAGATGTTCCCCGGCGAACGGCTCATTGTCTGCCGCAACCGCGAACTCGCCGCCGAACGCGCGCGCAAGCGGGAGGAATTGCTGGCCGCCACCGAACGCGAGTTGCTCCGCATCCAGGCGCAGGTCCGCCGCAGGAACTCACCGTTGCGCAGTGCCGCCGAGATCGGCCTGGCGGTCGGTGGCGTGGTGAACAGCCGGAAGATGGCCAAGCACTTCGCCGTGGCGATCCGCGATGGCCACTTCGCCTTCCAGCGTCGGACGCAGCAGATAGAACAGGAGGCTCGTCTCGACGGTATCTACGTGATCCGCACATCCGTGCCGGCCGAGCAGCTCGATGCGAATGAAGCGGTGCAGGCCTACAAGGACCTGTCCCGCGTCGAGCGGGCCTTCCGCAGCCTGAAGACCGTCGATCTCGATATCCGCCCGATCCGCCATTGGACCGCACCGCGCGTGCGCGCCCACGTCTTCCTGTGCATGCTCGCCTATCACGTCGAGTGGCATCTGCGGCACGCCCTGGCACCGCTGTTGTTCCATGACACCGGGCTTACCGCCACGAGGGCAGAACGCTCCTCACCCATCGTCAGCACCGAGCCATCCGAACTCGCCAAGACCAAGAAGGCGACCAAGCGCTCAGCCGGCGGTCTGCGCGTCATGGGCTTCGCCGGCCTCATGGCCCATCTCGGCACCCTGACCCGCAACACCATGCGTGTGCCGCTACGCCTCGCGCATAGCTTCACGCTGTACGCCGAACCAACCAAGCTCCAGGAGGACGCATTCAGGCTGCTCAACATCCAACCAATGCGTGTCCAGTAGACCAAAAGGCTGATCGCCAAATCATCGAATCAAATCAGCCTCTTACGCAGTTCTCAAATGGAAACTTCGGGTTAGTGTCTGTCCGGTAAGTTCGCGAGTTTTTTGAATTTGTTACCGGAAGCCAGCCGAACCCCTTGATCCGACGCGGATTTCCGTGAGTCTATTCGCGGCACCGATTTGCGAGATGCTGAATGTGGACGACCGAGAACGCCCCCCTTTTTCAGCGCCTTTCACGCTTTGGCTGTCCAGCACACAGGCGGTCGGGCTCGCTTCCCGACCAAGCTTTTCACGGCACTTGACGTAGAGCGTGTGATGGATCCGCTGCCGATTTGCCTCATGCTGCGAAAGCTCTGTAATCCCGCGTGAACTTTCCGGACGGACTCTAAGTAGTTCGGGCTAACCATGGAATACACATATCGATTTCGGGCACCGATACGAGGGGATAGAATTTTTTCTGAATTTTCCCGCATGTGGATGGCGCTCCAGAAGGAGTTCATCAACCCATCTATAGCTGCTGCCCCTACGGCCTCTGTCCTCAAAACGTTCCGATGCGAGAAGGCGTACTGACGCGCTACTCCCTTTAAGGCGTCGCACAAGGGGCTATGCTGCATTAGGGGCTTGTCATGGTCGAGCGCAAGAATGGCATCTGCGTGGCTAACAAAAGTTTGGCTAGCTTCTTCGATTAGAGCTTCGATCAGATAAGCGCGCAGATACCCGGTTTTGACGTCCCGCTGGATGTCCGCACGCCTTTCCCCCTCGTTTACAGACTTGAACCTATCCGACAATTTCTTGACGGTTCCGTTGCATTTCAACCTATGGTCATGTTCGAGGACCACGCGCACGTCATCAGGAGATATGATCGCCTTCTTGAGAAGGTCGTCGACGTCCAACACAGAGTAAGCAATATCGTCGCAAGCTTCCATAATCCACGTCAACGGATGGCGCTTGCCTTCCGGGAGGCCCGTTTTCTCACGAATCCATCCGACAAGCTTTCGCTCAGACTCGAAGTAGCCAATCTTTTTTAAGGCCGGCTTGTTTTTATCCTGATGCTGGGCGTCCACGGGATACTTTAGTGACGCGGCCAAGGTCGCCGCAGTAAGATCGAGGCCGACTTGGCCGTGAGATGTCTGCAATTTTGTGATCAGGCGAAGACTTTGCGGGTTACCATCGAACTCTGTAAATTCAGCCCGCAAATGCGTAGGGACCGGCCCCGAGATATCGGTCGTGCTTCGATCATTTGCGCGGGTGAATATCCACTGCTCGCGGCACTTAAACCATCGGCTGATCGCAACCTCGCCTTGATGTCCAAAGGGCGGGTTACCGAGATCATGCGCCAACCCAATAGACGACAGAATGGGCTGGATGACGTCATGCAGGTCGGCTTCTGGGATGGCGCTTCTGGATACCTTGAACACTCTCGTGCCGATTGACCGGGCGAGGTTCGCCACCTCGTGTGAGTGGGTGAGTCGCGTGCGTACGCCGTCGTTCTCGTCCATCGGCCATACTTGTGTCTTGTCAGCCAATCGACGTACGGGCGTCGAGAATAGAAGGCGGTCGTAGTCCTGCTGGAACCTTGACCGAAATCCAGAGGGATCCGCTTCCTCCGATTGCGGGGAACGCGGCGTCCGGCGCTCGTCCGACCAAAGGTTCAAAGCCGACTCCGCCCCGAAGAAGAATTTCTTCTACCGCTCCCGTACCGGGAGTGGAAGGCCATCGACGCCCGCCCTTCACCAATAGCTGGCGTCTCCATCTGGTCCACTGGGATTCCGGGTCGGCTCCAACGTCCCTCCCGTGCGTCAGGTGATCGTGATGTCCAGCCAACCGCCGGGATCGAATTGTCCGCTATCGCCGGGACGGAGCAGGACCGCAGTCGTCTCAGAGTCAACTATTGCCGGGCCGCGGATGCGCTGGCCGATGCCCAGGCGCGCGAAGTCGAACACGGGAACGTTCGTCCAGGTGCCGAGATAGATGCGGCGGGTGGCTGATGCGGTCGCTTCAGGCTGCGGCGGTATGGGCCGCACCGGTGTAGGCGGCAAGCGGCCGATGAGGGAGGCGCGGGCGTTCACCAGCACAACATCCTGGTCGCGCAAAGAATAGGTATACAGCGTTTCGTGCCGGCGGTGGAACGCTGCCTCGATGGCGGCGCCGAGGTCGGGGCTGTCCCAATCCAGGCCGTCGAGCGGGACGGCGATTTCGAACACCTGCTCGCCGTAGCGCATATCGGCCGAGCGGCGCAGCTCGATTGGGCCGGCGAACCAGCCTAGCCGTTCGCGTCCTTCGGCTTCCATGCCGGCGAAGGCGGCTTGCAGCGCGGAAACGTCGATGCGGTTGGATTGTCCCTGGCTGCGCGCAAGCTCTATGCGCAGGTCGGTGTTCAGCATGCCCCAGGCGGACAGGACGGCGGCGGCCTGCGGCACGATCACGCGCCGGATG
The DNA here is from genome assembly GCA_963810715.1 of uncultured Pseudomonadota bacterium. GTDB lineage: Bacteria > Pseudomonadota > Alphaproteobacteria > Acetobacterales > Acetobacteraceae > DATDIC01. The sequence continues at coordinate 106,274 of CAWEOZ010000022.1, forward strand.
CCGAGTTCGGCGGCAACCGCGGCGACGTGCAGGCCGGCTGCCCCGCCGAAGGCCAGCAGCGCGTGCTTGCGGGGATCGACGCCGCGACGGACTGTGGCGATGCGCACGCCGTCCGCCATGCGGGTGTTGATCAGCCGGTGGATGCCGGCGGCAGCCTGGATGGTTTCAAGCTGAAGCCTATTGGCCAGCTGGCCGATGGCGGCTTCCGCGCCGGCGGTCTCCAGCAGGCGGCGGCCGCCGAGGAATGCGCGCTGATCGAGATAACCGAGCAAGAGATTGGCGTCGGTGACGGTGGGATGCTCGCCGCCGAGGCCGTAACAGGCCGGCCCGGGATCGGCACCGGCGCTCTGCGGGCCGACCTGGAGCAGGCCGGAGCGATCCAGATGGGCGATCGAGCCGCCGCCGGCGCCAAGCGTGACGATGTCCAGCCCGGGCAGGGCAATGCGGGCGTTGGCCACGGCGCGCCCAGCAGCGAGCGTCGGTTGGCCATCGGCGATGAGCGCGATGTCGGTGCTGGTGCCTCCCATGTCAAACGTAATGAGATCGCCGGCGAGATTCTGGCGGGTCAGGGCGACGGCGGCCGCAACCCCGCCGGCCGGACCGGAGAGCGCGGTGCCGGCGGCGAGACGTGTGGCCTCGTTCACCGAGGCAACGCCGCCGTGCGAGAGAATGACGAACAGGTCGCCGTGAAAGCCGCCGCCAGTGAGCCGGTCGGCGAGGCGGTGCAGGTAGGTGTCGATGACCGGTCCGACCGCGGCATTGGCAACGGTGGTGGAGAAGCGTTCGTACTCCTTGATCTCCGGCAGAACGTCGGAGGAGGTGGTGATGTAAGCGTGCTGCAGGCGTGTGCGGGCGGCCGCGGCGGCTTCGCGCTCGTGCGCCGGGTTGCGCCAGGCGTGCAGGAAGCAGATGGCGACGGCATCGACGTTTTGCGCGGCCAACTGGTCGAGGGCGGTTTCCAGCGAGGCGGGATCAAGCGCGGTTTCGGTTGATCCGTCGGCGCGGAGACGTTCGCGGACAGGCAGGCGGCGGGAGCGAGGGACGAGCGGGGCAGGGGGCGGCAGGCGCAGGTTATAGCGGTCAGGCTTCAGCCCCTCGCGCATTTCGATGATATCGCGGTGGCCTTCGGTGGTGAGCATGCCGACACGCGCGCCCTTGCCTTCCAGCAGCGCGTTGGTGGCGACGGTGGTGCCATGCACGATCCGGCTGGCTTGTTGCAAAAGAGACGATTGCGGCAGGCCAAGCGATTCGGCCGCGAGTGCCAGGCCGGCGAGGACACCTTCCGACTGGTCGTGCGGGGTGGTGATGGATTTGGCGATCGTCGTCGTGCCATCTTGGGCGATGACGACAATGTCGGTGAAGGTGCCGCCGACGTCGATGCCGATGGTGTAGGTCATGGCGGGAGTTTGCCGGGGGTCAGGGGTGGAGGGAAGCGGGCGGGTGAGCAGGGCCGGATTGCTTTCCCAATCGGCTTCAACCTATCCGGCGCCACCGAGCGATATTCCACACGGTAGAGGCACTCCCGCACGTCGATCTGAAGTTGATTGCAGCCGGACATTGCACGGGCGAAGCAGTCGTTCCTTCAGCAGCGGGCAAGCACTTCGTGCTGTGATCCGGCAAGGAGGCGGCAGTCTGCTCCCCAATTAGGCGGAGTTGGCTGACGGCATCACCCCTTGATCTGCGTCCGATGCATGACACGCCGCGCTGAGGCGTCGAACGGGTCGCGCCGGTGCATCGTGCAGCGATTGTCCCACAGCACGAGGTCCCCCACGCGCCACTGATTGTACCAGGAAAGCTCGTCGCGCGTGGCGTGCCGCCACAGCTCATCCAGCAAGGCCTCCGACTCGCTCAGCGGCAATCCGTCGATGTAGGCATTTCGCCGGCGACCGAGATAAAGTGCGATGCGACTGGTTTCAGGGTGCTGATAGGCGATCGGGTGATAGGTGCCGGGTGATGCGGTCGGGTCGTCGGTGGCGGTGACGCCTTCGCGCACATAGCCACCGCTGTTGTACGTCCCGTCATGCTTCAGCCGGCGGCCCTCCACCTGCCGCTTCAGGTCGGCAGGCAGTTCGTCCCAGGCGCGGTACATGTTGGAGAAGCCGGTATCGCCGCCCTTGGGCGGAACCTCGATCGCGAACAGCATGCTCGCCTTGGGCGGCTGCGGCAGATAGGACATATCGGTGTGCCATACCGCCTCTCCGGCGCCGAGGCTGCCGATCGCGACCCCGTTCTCCATCACGTTGGACACCACGTAGATTTCGGGGTGACCCTCCACGAAGCGGCGGCCGTTCTCCTGGATCGGCGCATGGTCCAGGAAGCCGAACCGGCGGCTGAACGCGATCAGATCGTCGTCCGACAGCTCCTGGTCGCGTACCAGCAGCACAAGGTGTTCCAGCCAGGCACGGTGGATCGCGGCGAACGCGGCGTCGGTGACCTGCCGCAGATCGACACCGCGAATTTCCGCCGCGAGCGCGCGCCCCGGTGGGAGATACCTCGATCTGCCCGGCCAGGGACGCGGCAGCGGAGGCGGATGCGGCCATAATCGATCTCCCCGGATGATTCGTCCCGGCATGCTATGATAATAAACCAAGAGCCGACAACCGGAGGATGCCACATGTCGAGTGTCTTTCGCGTGCCGTCCCAACTGCGGCCCCCGGGCTGGGTGGCCGAGTTCCGCGCCTTTATCATGCGCGGCAATGTCATCGACCTGGCGGTTGGCATCGTGATCGGCGTGGCCTTTACCGGGGTGGTCAACAGCCTGGTGAAGGATCTCATCAACCCGGTGATCGGGCTGGCGCTCGGCGGGGTGGATTTCTCCAACTGGTTCTTCCCGCTGAACGGAAAGCACTATGACTTCGCTGGCGGCGGCGCAGCAGGCCGGCGCGGCGACGCTGAATGTGGGCCTGTTCATCAACGCGATCATCAATTTCCTGATCGTCAGCTTTGCGATCTTCTGGCTGATCAAGGCGCTGACACGCCTGCACATGCGCAACGACCCGGCACCGTCCGGACCTACCCCGACCGAAACGCTGCTGACCGAGATTCGCGACGAGTTGCGGGCTCGCGGGTGAGCTCGCCGCGCGCCCGGACACGGTCCGGCTCGGGCTGCTGGGATGCCTGCTGCTGGCGGGATGCCAGGCGACCGACAATTACCTGTTCGGCGTGGGCGACTGCAAGCTGGAGCGGCTGGGCCAGACCCCGGTGCAAACACGGCAAAACCTGGTCCTGGTAACGGCGCAGGTGAACGGGCAGCCGGTCCGGCTGGTGGTGGATACGGGCTCGGAGCGGACGTTGCTGAACGCCAGGACGGCGACACGCCTGTCGCTCGATCGCGACTTCGACGATGCGACCCGAAGTTGGGGCGTCGGCGGCCAGACCGCGCGGTTCGATGCAAATCTGAATAGTTTTGTGCTGGCCGGGCTGCGATTGCCGCTGCGCCATGTGGCAGTCGGCGATCTCGGCGGTGACGCCGCTCGGCGATGTTGACGGGGTGCTGGGAACCGACGTGCTGCGCTGGTTTGCGGTCGATCTGGACGCGCCGGGAGGCCAGATGACACTCTATCGCGCCGAGCCCTGCTGGATTGCCGCGCCGCCCTGGCCAGGTCCGGCGATTCAGCTTGCGGGCGTGGTGGTCAACCGGCATTCGCTGGAGTTTCCACGCCGCATTCTGCTGCCCATCGAGCTCGATGGCGTGGCGGCAACGGCGCTGCTGGACACCGGGTCGCAGTCCAGTGCGGTTACGCTGACGCTGGCCGGCCGGGTGGGGGTCACCGACGCACGCGCTGAAGACGGATCCGTCGATCTCGATCAGCGGCGCCGGGCCCGCGGCGACAATCGTGCCGCTGCATCGGTTCCGCAGCATCCGGGTGGGCAACTGGGTGGCGCAGGATCCGGTGTTGCCGGTGCTCGACCTGCCGCATGACATCGAGCAGCGGCCGGAGGTGACCGATCGGCTGTTCCAGGCGCTGGTGGGGCAGGATTTTCTGCACGGGCACCGGATCGTGGTTCTCGATGGCAGGGTGGCAGGTGTTCGTGTCGCCGACGGTGACCGCGGCGCGATAGAGGCGGCCGCGTGGGCGCTAATCCGCGCCGGCAGCGTGGTGACCCGCGATGTTCCCGCCGGTGCCACGGCGTTTGGCAATCCGGCACGGGTGCGCCGATAAACCCTACGGATCGCATGGTTCAATTGAAATTAAGACCAATGCGGAAACCAGGATGATGACGACATCTGATAATGCATTGGTGCTGTTTTCCGGCGGCCAGGACTCGACCACCTGTCTCGCCTGGGCCCTGGCACGCTATCCGCATGTGGAGACGGTCGGGTTCGCCTATGGCCAGCGGCACGCCATCGAACTTGAATGTCGCGATCCGATCCGCACGGCGTTCGCGCACACGGCCGATTGGGGCGCGCGGCTCGGGCCGGACCACCTGGTGGATATGCGCGCGAGCATGACGGCGATCGGAGAGACCGCGCTGACCGCCAACATGGCGATTACAATGACCGGCGAAGGTCTGCCCAGCACCTTCGTTCCCGGGCGGAATTTGCTGTTCCTGACCTATGCAGCAGCGATCGCGTATCGCCGCGGGATCACGCGCATCGTCGCCGGAATGTGCGAGACGGACTATTCGGGGTATCCGCGACTGCCGCGACGACGCGATCAAGGCGATGCAGCTTGCGCTGAACGTGGGAATGCAGCGGCGCTTCGTTCTGGAGACCCCGCTGATGTGGCGGGACAAGGCGGCGACCTGGGCACTCGCCGACCGGCTGGGCGGGGACGGCCTGGTGGAGTTGGTCATCGAACGGACCCATAGCTGCTATCTGGGAGATCGTACTCATCGACATGACTGGGGGTACGGCTGCGGCACGTGCCCGGCCTGCTCGCTGCGTGCCGCGGGATGGCAGCGATGGCGTGCGGGCCTGCTACGTTAGCGGGCCGTTAACCGCTTTTGATGTAATATCTGCCGCCCGAGAGGCTGACCTCTTCCCTCGTCATGCCCGCGAAAGCGGGCATCCATTCCGAGGTCGCGTGTTGCGTGGGCGGTCGCTGGATTCCCACTTACTTACGCGGGAGTGACGGTGGATAGTCAATCGCCGGGGCACTTGGTGTAACGTCGGACCGGGAGATTGTATCACGAGTCACCTGGAGCGTACATGAGCGGTCACGATGGGGATTCCAACGATACGCTCGTGGTTCCTTTCCTATGGGTGCCGGACGACGCGCCCGAACCGACCGAATGGCTGATGCGGCATCCCGATGCGGTCCGGGTCCCAGCAACGTTCGAACAGGATGAACCTTCGACATCGGCACGCCGGACAACAGGCGGCTCGTTCCGATCACCCCGACACCAAGGGTGACCGCGGGAACGCGAGTGTCACCGGGGACCAATCGAACGGCAGCACATGGCCAGCTTCCAATAATCCACGGCGCCGTCCGAGTGGCTATTGGCTGACGGCAGCGGGCGCGGGCCGGACGGATCCAGTCGAGGCGTACCGGCAAGCTGACAAGAGCCTCCCCCGGACGGATCCCACTCAACCACCTACTCCTGAAGGTGCGACGGAACGCGAGCCCGAGCCGGGCGCCACGCAGCCTTCTGAAACGCCCGTCGAGGAAGCCTCAGAAAACGAAGCAGCGACGCCCGACGCGGCCACGCGCTCCAACGATCCCGCTGCGGCAGGAGATGGGTTCATCTCTGAACAGGACGCTCCGGCAGGGAGCTATCCCCCAATTCATGATCCTGCCGATCTTCGACAGTCCCTGCCGAAACAGCCGGGCGGCCCGATCCCTCCCGCCTGCTCCTAGCGTTATCTCCCCCTCGGCCCGCAGCATCCCGAGCGCGGCACGCAAGGCCCGCGCCGTGTCGTTTATCTCGGCGGCCCCGTGCGTCGCCGACACCATCCCGCCGATCCGGCCGTTCACATCGATGCCCCCGTTCAACAGCGCCAGCCGCAACCGCTCCGCCACCCGCTTCGGCTGTTCCTTCAACTCCTCCCGCGGCACCGCGAAGGCATCGAACTGACCGGGCACGATCTTCCGCCCGCGCGGATTCATGAACAGATGAAACCCCGACGACGTGCCATAGACAGCCCAGGAAATCCCCTGCTCCGCCAGCACCTCATTCAGCGCCGCCCGCAGGTCGCGCGCTGTCGCGTCGGCACGCGCATTGACGTCGCTCTCCGCGATAACCGTCAGTGCCGCCGTCCCCGCCGCCGCGGAAACCGGATTAGCGTTGAACGTCCCCGGATGCTGCACCTTCTCCTGACCTGTCCGAGCCGAGGCGGCGAAGTCCAGCCGGTCCATGACGTCCGCCCGCCCGGCCACCGCCGCACCCGGCAGCCCGCCGGCGACGATCTTGGCAAAGCTCGACAGGTCCGGCCGCACGCCGAACGCCACCTGCGCGCCGCCTGGCGATACGCGGAAGCCAGTGACAACCTCGTCGAGGATCAACAGCGCGCCCGCACGCTCCGTCAGCCGGCGCAGCGTGTGCAGGAATTCCGGCCGCAGCGGCACCTGTCCGAATGTCGACTCCGGTCGGTTCGAGGATCGCCGCCGCCACATCCCCCTCCGCCAAGGCCGCTTCCAGCGCTGCCTCATCGCCCGGCTCCAGCAGCTTCACCTTGGCCGCAACGCCCTGCACCACGCCGGCAGTCGGAGAGCCATCGAAATGATTTGAATAGCCCGACGTCATATGGTCGTGCCAGCCATGGAAATGGCCCTTGAAGCGGATCAGCGTCTCGCGCCCGGTGAAAGCGCGCGCCAGCCGCACCGCCATCAGCGTTGCCTCGGTTCCCGAAGACGTAAACCGTATCCGCTCCGCCGACGGCACCAGCCGGCGAATTGCCGTTGCCCATCGCACCTCGCCCGGATGGTTGGCGCCGAAATGGGTCCCTTGCGCGAGAGCAGCCTCCACCGCGCGTACCACCGCCGGATGGTTATGCCCCAGCAGCAACGCACCGTGGCCGCCGAAGTAATCGACATATTCGTTGCCATCCACGTCCCACTTGCGCGGTCCGGCGGCGCGTTCGACGTAGATGCCGTACGGTTCCAGGTGGCGGGCGTCGTGCGCGATCCCGCTGGGCAGCAGCGCCAGCGCCTCGCGCGCCAATGTCGCCGATCCTGGCGTGCGCGCACGGTACGCCGCGACGATGCGGGAATTGGTGTCCTGGATATCCATCGGTTCGATGCCCCTCGACGGCCGCTACGGAAGTCGCCGGATTATGCGCACCATCGATGCGAACGGGGAAGGGAGGGGCTCCGCGTCGCTGCAGGATGGGCACGCCACGCATGCGTGGGAGATTATGGGCCTGGGCGAACCGCAGGCTGATGTCCGGCCGTCGGGCAGAGCAATCGCCGGCCGCCAGGAATGCGATGCGAAAGGCCGCGCCGCCGGCCAGGATCGCCAGATATGCCAGGGTTGCCGGTAAAGATGCGCGACGTGCGGACGACAGCGATGCAGCGAGCAATCCTATCGCAAGCAACTTACCGAATACCGTCGCCGCGATCTCCTCGATGCGACCCGGGGCGGAGTCCATCGCCTCCGCGACGCCGGTCTGGTGCCGTGGGTGTATGGCTGGAACGGCTATGCCCATGGCGATATCGCCAACGTGCTGCCGGCGATCCATGGCGATCCCAACACCAGCATCCATACGACCAAGGCGCTGACCTGTAATATCCGCCGCGGCAGGCTGCAGCGCGCAGGGGGTGCGGGTCATGGCGCCTGAGTGGCAAGCGGGAATCCAGACCGCCCGCTGGATTCCGCTTTCACGGGAATGACCGGTGACGCAGTTGTTTCCGAACGACTCCAAGGTTTCACACGATCCGACCTGTCAACGCCGCGCGGAACACCGCCAGCCGGTCGCCGATACCGCGGCCGGCCGTAACCGACTGACCCGCTCTCCGCGGGGAAAGATCGCGTCGCGCCAGTACCGCCGGAAGCGCCGCGGCTATCGCGGCTCGCGGCAGCCGCAAAGGACCAGCATCATGCAAGAGTGTACGCCCTTCCGCCGCAAGCTCACGCAGCGCTGCCCGCACCTCCGGGCTGACTGGCCGGGCGATCACCATTTCAGGTGTAAGTCCATGCGCGCCCAATAGGTCCGCCGGCAGCATGCAGCGTCCCTGCCGCCCAAGCGCGGGCACGCTGCGCAGCACGCCGGCTGCTCCATAGGCCGCGCCCGGACGCCGCAACCGCTCTGGCTCAGCTACGCCGAGCAACCGCCCGGCCGTCACCATCAAGCCGCCGGCCGACGCCAGCAGATACGCAAGCCAGTCGCTCAGCGTCGCGGATCGACGGCTCAGCCTCCGCCTCGCGCGCGTCGACGAGAGCCAGCAAATCGGCGGGATCGAGCTCTCCACGCGACAATGCGGCACTCAACGGCGCGGCGACCTCATGGGCCCGCTGGGCGCCTTCGACCACCTCGCGCCAGAATTGCAGCCGCATCAACGCAAGTGTCGGCTGTGACGCCACCTCACGCGCCCGTGCGAGCTCGTGATTGAAAGCGTACAGCGTCAGCAGCGTGTCACGCTTGTGCGAGGGCGCGAACAGCGCAGTGAGGAACCGGTCCGGATCGCATCGGTAAACTGAGGCGGCGACCGGACCCAAGCTTGACGCCCTTGCCTCCCGGTCATAGTGAGGCGGCAACGAGACCACGGCTTCACCCCAACACAGGCGGAGAATGCTTCATGGCTTTCGAACTTCCCAATCTTCCCTATTCCCATAACGCTCTGGCCGGCCGCGGCATGTGCCAGGAAACGCTGGAGCTGCACCACGACAAGCATCACCAGGCTTATGTCACGGCGCTGAACGGCTTCGTAGAGAAGGATCCCAAGCTGCAAGGCAAATCGCTTGACGAGATCGTGAAGCTGTCACACGGCAAGCCGGACATGGCCGGCGTGTTTAACAACGCCGGCCAGCACTGGAACCACATCCTGTTCTGGCAGTGCATGAACCCAAACGGGGGTGGGATTCCGGGCGCTCTGGAGAAAAAGATCAACGAGGATCTCGGTGGCGTCCAGCAGTTCAAGGATGCCTTCAAGCAGGCCGGCGCAACGCAGTTCGGGTCTGGATGGGCCTGGCTGGTGCTGGGGTCTGACGGGAAGCTGAAGGTGACCAAGACTCCGAACGGGTCCAATCCGCTGGCGACCGGCGAGGGCAAGGTGCTGCTCGGCGTCGATGTGTGGGAGCACAGCTATTATCTCGATTTCCGCAACCGGCGGCCGGATTACTTGCAGAACTGGATGGACAAGCTGGCGAACTATGAATTCGCCGAGGCACAACTGCGGAGCTAGTTTTTTCGCAAGGCCGATCAGTGGCGAAAATGGCGTAGGCCGGTGAAGACCATCGCCACGCCAGCGCGGTCGGCGGCTTCGATCACCTCCTTGTCGCGCATGGAGCCGCCGGGCTGAATCACCGCCGTGGCGCCGGCGGCGATGGCCGCTTCCAGACCATCGGCGAACGGAAAGAAAGCATCGGAGGCAACCACGCTGCCGGTGGTCAGCGGGCTCTCGAGGCCAGCAGCCTTGGCCGCGTCGATTGCTTTCCAGGCGGCGATGCGCGCGGCATCGACACGGCTCATCTGACCGGCTCCGATCCCCACGGTCGCGCCCGCTTTCGCATAAACGATGGCGTTGGACTTCACGTGCTTGCAGACCCGGAAGGCGAACATCAGGTCGGCCAGCTCGGCCGGCGTCGGCGGTCGTTTCGTTACCACCTTCAGTTCATTCATGGAGATCCGCCCGGTGTCCCGCGTCTGCACCAGGAAGCCGCCGGAGACGCTACGGAGCGCAACTCCCCCCGCAACTGGATCGGGCAAACCACCGGCCAGCAGCAGCCGCAGGTTGCGTTTGCGCGACAGCGTTGCGCGGGCGGTTTCGTCCGCATCGGGTGCGATGATGACCTCAGTGAAGATCGTCGCGATCTGTTCGGCCGCGGGGCCGTCCAGCGGACGATTGACCGCGACAATGCCGCCGAAGGCCGAAACCGGATCGCAGCGCAACGCCGCCTGCCATGCCTCGGCGAGGGTGTCGGCCATTGCCACGCCGCATGGATTGGCGTGCTTGACGATGACCACCGCCGGCCGGTCGAATTCCGCGACACACTCGAATGCAGCGTCGGTATCGTTCAGGTTGTTGTACGAGAGTTCCTTGCCCTGCACCTGCCGGGCCGTGGCGACACCCGGACGCGTCCCGGTGATGTAGAAGCCAGCCTGCTGGTGTGGGTTTTCTCCGTAACGCAGCGTCTGGCGCAATTCGCCGGCGATGGTTAGACGGTGGGGCAGGGGATCCTGTTGCTGAGCGGCGAACCAGGCGGCTATCGCACTGTCATAGGCAGCGGTGCGCGCATAGGCGGCGGCGGCCAGACGGCGGCGCAGCGCCAGGGTGGTGCCGCGATGCGCCGCCAGATCTTCCAGTATCGCCTGATACTGGTCTGGTTCGGTCAGAACTGCAACGAAATCGTGGTTCTTGGCAGCGGCACGGATCAGCGCCGGGCCGCCGATGTCGATATTCTCGACACACTCATCGGGGCTGGCGCCGCGGGCCGCGGCGGCTTCGAACGGATAGAGATTTACCACCACCAGGTCGATCGGCGCAATCCCGTGGGCCTGCATCTGCGCCAGGTGGGCTGGGTCGTCGCGGCGGCCGAGGATGCCTCCGTGGATCTGCGGCACCAGCGTCTTCACCCGCCCGTCCAGGATTTCCGGAAAGCCGGTGTGGGCGGAGACCTCGGTGACCGGTACGTCCGCTTCACGCAGCGCCTGCGCCGAACCGCCGGTGGACAGGATTTCGACGCCCTGCGCGGCCAGCGATCGGGCGAACGAGACCAGGCCGGACTTGTCGGATACCGAGATAAGCGCGCGGTGGACGGGAACGATGTCGGTCATGCGCGCGGCATTAATCCCGTGCGCCCGCCAGGTCCAGGACAGCCATGCACTGGTATTCTCTCTCCGCAATTGAGCATCGGCAATCACATGACGATTTGACGCATCGCCCGGCCCTCAGCACACTGCGGACAGCCGGGGGTGAGTTATCATCCGGCACAGTGAGGTTCAACGAATACGGGAGATCGTCCATGCCATCTGTCAGCGCGCGCTATGCGACCTTGTGCGCGACCACCGCCCTGAGCGCGGTTCTGCTGTGTGGGGCCGGCGCCGCTCGCGCCGACGACCCGATCAAGATCGGCGTGGTCAGCGAATTCTCCGCCGTCGTCGGTGAGCCGATTGCCCGCGGGGCGGAGCTCGCCGCCGACTACATCAACGCCCATGGTGGCATCAACGGCCGCAAGCTGGAGATCGTCGCCTACGACGACCACTCCTCGGCGGCCGATGCCGTACGTGCCTTCCAGCGCCTCGCCGAGCAGGACCATGTGTCGGCAGTGATCACCACCTTCATCAGCGAGGTGGCGCTTGCGATCGAGCCCTGGGCTGCCCGCCTTCACATGCCCACGCTGACGCCGGCCGCGGCGAGCGACCTTATCAGCAAGCAGGTGCACGATAAATACGATCAATACAAATACATGTTCGAAGGGTGGTTCCCGTCGCCCACCCTCGCGCTGGCGGTATGCGATTCCTCGCACGACACGCTGGTGGAGGCGCTGCACATGAAGACCGCCGCCATCGTCAGCGAAGACGCCGACTGGACCAAGCCGCTCGACGTGGGGTACGCAAAGTGCCTGCCTGGCGCGGGGCTGAACGTTGTCGATACGATCAGCTTCAATCCGGATACCACGGATTTCACACCGATCTTCAACCAGGTGGAAGCGAAGCATCCCGACGTGATGATCATGGGGATCGCCCATGTCGGTGTGCAGCCGACCGTACAGTGGCACTCCCAGCAGGTGCCGATCCCGATGGCGGGGATCAGCGCCCAGGCCAGCAACGACTCATTCTGGAAAAGCACCAACGGCGCCACCGAGGGGGTGATCACGCAGACCGGGTCGGGTCCGGGCATCGCGTTGAGCCCGACGACCCTGGCGGTGCAGAAAGCCTATGTCGAGAAGTTCCACAATTTCCCGGCCTTCACTGCCTTCACGTCGTATGACGGTGTGATGGCGTTTGCCGAGGCGATGAAGCGCGCCGGCTCCACCAATCCGGACAATGTGGTCGCCGAGATGGAAAAGACCGACATGCAGGGCTCCGTCGGTCATTACGGATTCTACGGCCGGCAGGACGAGTATACGCATTCGCTGCGCTACGGAAAGGACTGGGCGACCGGCATCTTCGTGCAGTGGCAGGACGGCAAGCAGGTCTGCATCTGGCCCACCGACAAGTGCCCGAACAAGCTGAAATTCCCCAGCTTTGTGAAACTTCCCCAGCAGCAGGCGGCGAAGTAACACCTAACCTCGCTGACCGCGCATGCGCGGCCTGCAGATCCTGATCGACGGATTCGCGATCAGCTCGTTGTATGGGATCGGCGCCATCGGGTTCACCCTGATGTTCGGCGTGTGCGGGGTGCTCAACCTCGCACATGGCGGCATCATGCTGATTGCGGCGCTGATCGGCTGGTGGGCCTCGGTTACCTATGGCGCCGGCCCCTATCTGAGCGCGGTGATCGGCATCGTTGCCGGCCTGGCGGCGCTCGTACGTCACATATTTTCTGGTGGTACGGCCGCTGCAGCGCTCGCGGGCGATCCCCAAGGATGAGGAAGAAATCTTCATCCTGACCGGCACGCTGCTGTGGGGGATCATGATCCAGGTCGGCATGGACTATTTGTTCAGCGACAATCCGGTAACGCTGAAGCCGTTGCTGCCGGGCGTCATGCCGATTTTCGGCGTGCGCACGCCGCGCAACGAGGTGCTGATCGCGGTGCTGTGCTGGCTGGTGATCGGCGCGCTCTATCTGCTGGTGAACCGGACGCGGATCGGCAAGCAACTGCTGGCCGCCTCGATCAATCCGCGCGGATTGACGCTGCTCGGGTTCGAGCTGTCGCGCATCTATATCATTGTCTGGACCATTTACGGGCTGCTTGCAGGGCTGGCTGGCGTGCTGCTGGCCTCGTTCTTCGGGGTCAGTTCCGCCAACGCCGGCGCGCTCACGGCGAGCGCCTTCACCATCGTGATCCTGGGTGGCCTGGGCAGCGTGCCGGGCTCGCTGGTAGCGGCATATGTCGTCGGTTATGCGGAAACGCTCACCGCGTACCTGATTGCGCCGACCCTGCGACCGATCCCGGCGCTGCTGATCCTGGTGGCTGGTGCTGTACGTGCGCCCGCAGGGTCTGCTCGGACGTCGGTGACGTGAGCGAGCTGCAGGCCACCGATGTCGATGCCGCGCACCCGGCGGGCCGGGTTATTGATGCGCCCGGCACTGTGGCTGGCGCTGCTGGTCGTCGCGGTGGGCGCAGTCGCACCCTGGTGGCTGTCGGCCTATTTCCTCGGCGTCTTCACGGTCGGCCTATTATTTCGGCGTTTTCGCGATGTCGTGGGACCTGCTGTTCGGCTTTGCCGGGGAGGTCAATTTCGGCCCGACCTTCCTGATCGGTCTCGGCGCCTATGGGGCGGGGCTGATGAACAACGCCGGGCTGGCCGATCCCGCTCTGCCTGGTGGGCGGCGCGGCAACGGCCGTGGTGGGCGGCCTGTTGCTGGCGATGCCCGCGCTGCGGCTGCGCGGCCCCTATTTCGGGCTGATCACGCTGGTGGCGGTGCTGCTGTTGCAGGACGCGATCGTGATCTTTGCCGGCGTGACCGGCGGCGAGATCGGCATGATGGTCCCGAGCGTGCTGTCGATCAACGCCGCGGTGAATTACTGGTACGCGTTCGGTTTTATGGTGATCTCCGCGGGCGATCTTGTTCGGCCTGTCGCGCTCTGCCTGGGGACTTATTCTGCAGGCGACGGGTCAGGACCGGATCGAGGCGGCGGCGCTCGGTTTCAATGTCACCAAGCACAAGCTGGCGGCGTTCTGTCTCAGCGCGCTGTTCTCTGGGCTGGCTGGCGCGATGCTGACATTCTACGAGGGCACGGCCTCGGTCGATCAGATGGTGGATCTGTCCATCGCGGTGCAGATCATCATCGCCGTGGTGTTCGGCGGCCGGCGAACGATCCTGGGCGGCGTCCTGGGTGCCATCTTCCTGGTGCTGTTCGACGAACTCCTGCGGCCGATCGGGCAGCTCAACACGTTCGTCGTCGCAGCGATCGCGCTGGTGGTGATCCTGTTCTTCCCCGACGGGGTGCTGGGCTATGCGTTGCGCCGGAGAGAGCAACGCCTGATGCGCAACAGCGCGACGCTGGAGGTGCGTGGCCTGACCAAGCGTTTCGGTGGCTTGGTGGCGGTAAACGACATCAGCTTCGACGTCCGGCCCGGCGAGATTCTCGGCCTGATCGGTCCGAACGGCTCGGGCAAATCGACCGTCATGAAACTTGTCATGGGCATCGAGCGCCCCAATGCCGGCGAGGTCAGGCTCGACGGGGTGGATGTGGCCGGATGGCCGACGCATCGGATCGCGCGGCATGGGCGTGGGCATCGTGTTCCAGCATTCCCGTCCGCTGCGTCGGCAGACAGTGCTGGAGAACATCAAGCTGGCGCTGCTGCCGGATTCGCTGTTCCGCCTAGCGGCGGATCCGCACGTGGACGGGCGCGCGCGGGCGATCGCCGAGCAGGTCGGGCTGGCGCGATGTGCATCGACCGCCGGCCTCCACCCTGCCGTTCGCCGATCTTCGCCGGCTGGAGATGGCGAAGGCGCTTGCCCGCGATCCGAAAGTGGTGCTGATCGACGAGCCGTTCGCCGGATTGACGCCGGCGGAGCTGGCGGATGTTTTCCGAGCTGATCGCCGATTTCCGCCGCGAGGGCCGGGCGGTTCTGCTGGTGGATCATAACGTCAAGAGCGTGGCGGCGCTGGTCGACCGCGTGCTGGCGATGTATCTCGGGGAGCGCATTGCCGAAGGCACAGCCGATGCGGTGATGCGCAACGAAACGGTGCGGCGCGTCTATCTCGGCGGCCAGATCGAGACGCATCCGCGCAAGGAACTGGCCGCGGAAGCAGGCGAGCCGTTCCTGGATGTGCGTGGAGTGGAGGTGCGCTACGGCAAGGCGCAGGCGCTGCAGCAAGTTTCCGATCCATGTGAACGAGCGGCGAGTTCGTCTCGATCGTCGGGCTGAACGGCGCAGGAAAGACGACGCTGTTCAATGCGATCTCCGGCCTGGTGCCGTACGAAGGCGAAATACGGTGGGCTGGCGAAAGCCTGCGCGGGCGGTCGGCGGCGGCAATCGCACGGGGCGGGTCGTGCAGTGCCCGGAAACGCGCGAGCTGTTCGCGACGATGAGCGTGCGGGAAAATCTGGACCTGGGCGGCCAGCACCTGACGGCGGCCGAGCGGGCAGCGCAACTAACCTGGCTGCTGGACCTGTTCCCCATTCTAAACGAACGGCAGCGGCAGACGGCGGGAACACTCTCGGGCGGAGAGCAGCAGATGCTGACCATCGCCCGGGCGTTGATGATGCAACCGAAGCTGCTGATCCTGGACGAGCCGACGCTGGGTTTGGCGCCGGTGATATTGGAGCAGCTGTCTAACGCGCTGGCGCGCCTGCGCGAGACGACGCCGATCACCGTGCTGCTGGGCGAGCAGAACGTCACATTCGCGCTGCCCCATGCGGATCGCGTCTACGTCCTGGAGCACGCGCGGATTGTGTGGGAGGGGGATCCGGGGCGGTTCGCGGAGGACATGGGGACGGGGTACTTGTGATGACTGCAACCGGCACCGACCCCGTCCGACCCGCCGTCAGATTGCGTCCCAGCTATAAACGTCCCGCGTGCGTTCCAACGGCGTCAATCCGCTGCGGATCGCCGGCAGCAGATGTTCGGCCATGCGGTCCGGGGTCCATCCTTCGCCGCGATGCATGATGCGGATCGGGCGCGGCTGGCTGTAGAGATAGATCTCGTTTCCCCTGGCACCCATGATCTGGCCTGAAATCTCCGCCGCCGCGTCGGACGCCAGGAACACCGCCAGTTGCGCCACCTGGTCGGGCCGGGTTTTCGCGGCTCGCGCCTTCATCTGCTCCTCGCTCTGGCCGGGAACGGTTTCGATCATGCGGCTGAACGCGTGCGGGCCGATGCAGTTGGAACGAATCTTGTACCGCTGCATGTCCATCGCGATATTCCGCGACAGCCCGGCGATGCCCAGCTTGGCGGCCCCGTAATTCACCTGCCCGACACTGCCGATCAGCCCGGAGGTGGAGGTCATGTGCACGAACGCCCCGCTCTCCTGCTTGCGGAAATGCGTCACCGCCGCGCGGGACACGTAGAAGGCGCCATAAAGATGCACCTTCATCACCGCGTCCCACTCTTCCGGCGACATGTAATGAAACATGCGGTCGCGCAGGATGCCCGCATTGTTCACCACGATATCTATCTTGCCGTAGCGGTCGATCGCGGTCGCCACGATCCGCTGCGCCGAATCCCAGTCGGCGACTGAATCCGTATTGGCGACTGCCGAGCCCTGACCGTTCGCCGCCTCGATCTCGCGCACCACCTCTTGCGCCGGCGTTTCGTCGCGGCCCTCGCCGGTCACCCCGGCGCCGACATCGTTGACCACGACCTTGGCGCCATTCTGCCCCATGGCAATGGCGATCGCGCGGCCGATGCCGCGCCCGGCCCCGGTCACGACGGCGACCTTTCCCTCCACAATGCCGGCCATCAACGTTCCTCCTGCTGGTATCGGCTTTATACGGAAGCAGGATGCCCCGGTCGCCAGCCGCTGTCATCCCGCTCGTCGGCCAGCAGCGCCCAACGCTCATGGTCACGCCAGGTACCGCCGATATGCAGATAGCGGGGAGAAAATCCCTCCTGACGGAACCCGAGCCGGCGCACCAGCGCGAGAGAACGGTAATTCTCCGGCTGGATGTTCGCTTCCAGCCGATGCAGCCCGAGATCGGTGAAGGCGAAAGCGATCGCACGCGCGACCGCTTCCGTCATCAGCCCGCTTCCGGCATGGCGCACCATGCCGTAATAGCCAAGATAGGCGCTTTGAAACGCACCCCCCACGATATCGTTGATATTGACCACGCCGATCACGTCACGACTGGCGACGTCCCGCGCGACGAGCTGCACGTGCGGTCCGGTCAGGGACCGCATCAGCCAGGCATCGAAGCCCGCCTCGTCGGTGAACGGCTCCGCCCAGGGACGATGATAAGTCCGGCTCTCCTGGTTGGCGCGGACGAGATCGGCGCGATCCTTTCGCGTGGCTCGCACCAGGAACACCGATCTCGTTGCGGCTGACACGCTGGCACCTCCATGCAACTGATCACATCGGCTGTGCCAAGACACTACGACCGGGGCTCCGCACCCTCACGCAGCGCGCGGGCCGCCGCAACAAGGTTTTCCAGCGCGGGCCTGACCTCCTCCCATCTCCGGGTTTTCAGCCCGCAGTCGGGGTTGACCCAGATCTGCCAATCCTGCAGCCGCCCGCGCGCCAAGCCGAGCAATTCGACCATCTCCGCAGTATCCGGGATACGCGGACTATGGATGTCCCAGATGCCCGGCCCGATCTCGGCAGGATAGCCAGCTCTGGCCCGCCTGCCCGGGCACGAAGGCGTCCAGCAGCTCCATCCGGCTGCGCGTGGTTTCGATGGAAATCGCATCCGCGTCCAGCTCCGCGATCGCCGGCATGATGTCGTTGAACTCCGAGTAGCACATATGGGTATGGATGCTCGTTTCATCCCGAACCGGGCTCGTCGCCAGCCGGAAGCACGCGGTCGCCCAGGCGAGATAGGCCGCCCAGTCGGCGTGACGCAGCGGCAGCCCTTCGCGGAACGCCGGCTCATCGACCTGGATAACGGCGATCCCGGCCTTCTCCAGGTCCGCCACCTCGTCGCGGATGGCCAGGGCGATCTGCCGGCATGTCGTCTTCGCGCGGGATGTCATCGCGCACGAACGACCATTGCAGCATGGTCACCGGCCCGGTCAGCATTCCCTTCATCGGCCGATCGGTGCGGGACTGCGCATAGGAAGTCCATCGTACCGTCATCGGTCGAGGCCGCGCTACATCACCCCAGATGATCGGCGGCGCCACGCAGCGGCTGCCATAGGACTGCACCCAGCCGTGCTGGGTGAAGGCGAAGCCGCTGAGCTGTTCGCCGAAATACTTCACCATGTCGTTGCGTTCGAACTCGCCATGCACCAGCACGTCCAGCCCGATCTCCTCCTGCCAGCGCACGGCGTCGTCGATCCAGCCTTCCACCGTCCGTTCATAGGCGTCGGACGCCAGTTCGCCGCGTCCGACCGCCGCCCGCGCGCGGCGTACCTCCGCTGTCTGCGGGAAGGAGCCGATCGTGGTGGTCGGGAACAGCGGCAAGCCGAGGCGTTCACGCTGGACGGCCCTTCGCGCCGGATAAGGGCTGGCGCGACGCTCCGCCGCTGGAGTGATGGCAGCGAGACGGGTCTGCACATCCGGCTTGTGCACGCCCTCGCCGGTACGGCGAGACCGCACGGCCGCGTCGCTGGCCCGGAGTTGCGGGGCGATGACTGCCTCGCCCTCATCCAATCCGCGGGCCAACGTCGCCACCTCGTCCAGCTTCTGCTCGGCGAACGCTAGCCAGGTTTTCACCGAGGGATCGAGCTTCATTTCCTGCCGTACATCGACCGGCACGTGCAGCAGGCTGCACGAGGGTGCCACCATCAGCCTTCGATCGCCGCGCCTTGCCGCAACCCGTTGCAGCGTACCAAGCGCGGCCCGCAGATCGGTGCGCCAAACGTTGCGTCCGTCAACCAGCCCGAGCGACAGCCACCGCTCCGGCGAGATCAGTTCCAGCACGGCATCCAGCTCCGCCCCACCGCGCACCAGATCGAGATGCAGCCCGGCAACCGGCAGCGCCGCAGCAACGGCAAGATTGCTGCCGAGCGGGCCGAAATAGCTGGCCAGCAGGATGTCCGGCGTCGCGCCTTGTCGCAGCGTGCCGTACGCCAGCCCGAGCGCGACCTTGGCTTTCTCCGGCAGGTCCAACGCCAGCACTGGCTCGTCCATCTGCACCCAGGCGGCGTTTGCCTCCGCGAGCTCGGCGAGCACGCGGGCATAGACCGGAAGCAAGCGGTCCAGCAGGTCGAGCGGATCGGACCCATCGCTGGATTTGCTGAGCATCAGGAAGCTCACCGGGCCAAGCAGCACGGGTCGCGTGCGCGTGGGCAGCGCCGCGGCTTCGCGGAACTGGGCCAGCGGCCGGTTCTCGGTCAGCGCAAAGCGCTGTGCGGCAGCCAGCCGGGGCACCAGATAATGATAGTTGGTATCGAACCACTTGGTCATTTCCAGCGCTGGCGCCTCACGGGAGCCCCGGGCGAGTGCGAAATAGCTGGACAGCGACACGGGGCCGCCCGACCAGCCGTAACCCGGCGGTATGGCGCCGAGCATGCAGGCGGTGTCCAGCACGTGGTCATAGAGGGAAAAGTCGCCCGACGGGATGTGGCTGATGCTGTGGCCGCCTTGCAGCGTCCAATGGCGGGTGCGCAGCGATCGGGCGACATCCTGTAGCCCCGACTCGTCCAACTCGCCCGACCAGAATCGTTCCAGCGCGGATTTCAGCTCACGCCGGTGCCCGATGCGGGGGAAGCCGAGATTGCTGGCAACCGTCATGTGCGCCCCCCGTGAACGAAGAAGCGGGACGGATGGCAGGCAGGGCCCGGCTCAGGGCAAAGTTCATTGAAAATGGCCGACATGGTCGTCTCCCGCCTCCGGTGCATCCCGCCCGGCGGCATGGTTTGCGCGACGACGGCAGGTCTCCTGGCTGACGGCGATCGGAGCGATGAACCCCAAGTGCCCTGGCCCTGTCTTCCCGAGCTCTCCGGCTCAGTGACATGCCCCTGTGGGGGCGCATGGGCCAGCGGCTCGCCGCTGACAGTTGCGGGGGCAGCCGCCGACTTGCCTCCGGACGCGATGTCCAGCCGAGACGCACGGCGTTCCCTTTTCACCCGCTCGCGCGGGACCATCGACACATAAAGATATGCTTATATAGCGACTACTGGCAAGCGTATTCAGCGAGCCTCAGCGAAATGCATCCTCGTGGTCCTTCCGAAAGCTGTGTCCGCAACGGGCCGCCTGACCAGCTTGACCAGGTTGTGGCGATCTCCGACCTTGTGCACCGACAACGGGCGATAGTGGATGGACACGGTCAATCTTTATAAGGCGAAAACAAATCTCTCTCGGCTCGTTGCACGTGCAGCGGCTGGGGAAGAGATCGTCATTGCCAAAGCTGGACGGCCGCTCGCCCGGCTGGTCCCGTTCGACCAGCCTCTTGCATCCCGTCCGCTTGATTTGCTGGCGGGCGAGGTTCGCATCAGGCCGGACTTCGATGCGCCGCTGCCGGACCACATAGCCGCCGCTTTCGCCGGTACAGCGTCCTGAGACTTTTGCTTGATACGCATGTTCTGATCTGGGCCGTTTCAGAATCCAGCCGTCTGGCCGCGCCGAGCCGAGCTGCCATCGCCGATCCCGGAAATACCGTCGCCGTCAGTGCTGCAACGGCTTGGGAGATCGCGATCGAGCGTGCTTTTGGGCGGCTGGAATTCCCGATCGACCGCTTCGAGGAGGTGGTTGGCGTGATGCGTTTGGAACAGCTTCCGATCCGTGCGTCGCACGCGATCGCGGCGGGAGCACCGCCGCGACATCACGGCGATCCGTTCGACCCCATGCTGATCGCGCAGGCTCGGCTCGAACAGCTTCTGCTGGTTACGGATGATCCCGTCTTCGCCCGTTATGATGTCCAAATCTTCACTGGCAGCTCCGGATAGAACCGGTCAGCCGGCAAAACGGACCAGTCGTCCCTGTGGCGCGCCCAGCACCGCGTCGTCCCGCATCACCGCCCGGCCGCGGATAATCGTGGCAACGGGCCAGCCGGTGACCCGCATTCCCGCGAACGGCGTCCAACCGCATGGAGAAACGATCCAGGACTCCTCGATCCGCCGCTGCCGTTGCAGATCGACCAGCGTGAAATCGGCGTCGTAGCCGCCGGCCAGCCGTCCCTTGCCGACCACGCCATAGACCCGCGCCGGGCCAGCGCACATCAGATCGACCAGCCGCGGCAGCGACAGCCGCCCGGCGGCGACATGGTTCAGCATCACCGGCACGATCGTCTGCACCCCGGTCAGGCCGGCGGGACAGTCCGGCCACGGCAGCAACTTCTTTTCCCGGCTGTGCGGCGCATGGTCGGAGCCGACCGTATCGACCGTGCCGTCATTGATTGCTTTCCAGGCCGCCTCGTAATGGCGCTGGCCGCGGATCGGCGGGTTCATCACGCCAAATCCCTTCAGCGTCTCATAGACGTCGGGGGCGACCTGGGTCAGATGGTTCACCAGCACCTCGCAGGTGGCGAGGTCGCGGAAATCCTTCAGGTAATCCAACTCCTCGGCGGTCGACACATGCAGAATATGCGCTGCCCGGCCGGTGGCCTGGGCAAGCGCCATCAGGCGGCGAGTGCCTAGAAAGGCGGTCTCCTCGTCCCGCCATTCCATATGCCGGATATGCGGATCGCCCTTTTTGAACAAGGATTTGCGAGCCTGCAGCCGATACTCGTCCTCGCTGTGATAGGCGATCCGCCGACGCCCGGCACGCATGACGCGTTCCAGGTGCTCGTCATCCTCCACCAGCAGATCGCCAGTGGACGAGCCGGCAAACACCTTGATCGCACACACGCCGCGGCCGGCTTCCAGCGCCGCGAGCTGCGCGATGTTGGTCTTGGTGCCGCCGACATACAGGCCGATGTCGCACCAGGATTCTCGCTCCACATACTCCTGCTTCCACGCCAGGCGCTCCGTGTCGGTGACCGACGGGCTGGTGTTCGGCATGTCGAACACAACGGCCAGGCCGCCCAGCACCGCCGCCCTGGTGCCGGTGGGGATGGTCTCGGCGGCGGGATCGCCGGGATCGCGCAAATGGACGTGGCTGTCGATCAATCCCGGCAGCACGTGCAGCCCCGCGGCGTCGATCGTTTCGTCGGCCGTGGCGGCGGCAGGGACGCCAAGTGCCACGATGCGGCCGTGGCGGACACCGATGTTGGTCTGCTCGGTCCCCCACGGCAGCACCGCGGTTCCGTTGCGGATCAGCAGGTCGTAGTGCGCGGTCATGTCGGGCTCCGCCGATGGTGTCTCGGGAGGGTTCTGCCGGTGTTAGGACCCGGCCTGCTCGCTGACCGAGGATGTAGCCCGATCAGCCGGGCAGCCCAATGCCCTCGGCCGTCAGATCGGTGCCTGGATATCTTGTTGAAACGAATTATTGGACCAAGTGCACGCAATTCCCGGCTTACCCGGCTGAATGTCCTACGGCGCCCGATGACAGTGAATGCGAGTTTTACTATCTGTGGTTTATGGACAAGTTGTGCAAAATCAGCCTGACGTATAGACAGCTTGCCACACTGAAGCGCTTGATCGTCGGTGATCGCAATTACGGGAACCGCATCAGCATTGGCCTTGCTCTACGGCTTTGGGAACTTGAGCGGACTCACCGCGAATTGCCTTATGTCCTACAGGAGATCGATCATTTGGAGGGAACTTGGCGTCGCGTCACGGACCAAGGCAAAGGAGCAATTCAAGCATCCTCCGCTTTATCCATTTTGGCACAAACATTTTTCCACTCCCCGGCATCTGCTGCGCAATATCGGCGATCGCTGGGGCCTGGACGGCAACGGGAAGCCGCTCCTGGCATTGCTAAACGACCTCGCCCGGGACCATGGACATGATCCGGATCGATGGCCAGCAATACTCGCATACCGGCTTGTCCATACTGGTTATCTCGATCGCAGTGCGAGAGGTTTAACCGGCGACTGGATCATCTTTGCCAAGCATGAAGATCAAAACTATTACCTTGACCTCGCTACGCACGCTGAAGGCGAGGCCCCGATCGAGCTTTATACCAAGCTTCGCAATGCCAGCGCGGCGGAATTTCCCTTCTTGTTTGAAGAGATTGGCGCATCGCCCGCTGATGTCGGCATATCAGAATAGTATCACGTGCCTTGTTTCCCGCTTCACTCGTTTAATGCTGTACTGGCGATCTCGTCGATATGCTGGCGCGGATAGCATCCGACCTCGTCACTGCGTTCGGGGAAGCGCCCAGTCCCAGTCCGCTTGTTCATCAAGCCATCATGATGGTCTCGAGGGCATTGTTTCCACTTACCCTTCGATATGCAAGAGGCCATTCGTTCCCGCGGGCACCTTGGAAGACTGTCATCCTCCTGTGCGGCAAATGTGCCCGTAAGCTGGATGGAGGCTTTGGGCCGAAGGGCAAGGACACCCTGCGCAAAACACTGCGATCCGCAGTGAAATAGCGTGGCTACCAGCGAGACGTTCGCATCATCGAGACCCGTTGCATGGCGATCTGCCCCAAGAAGGCAGTGACGGCGCTCAACGCGAGCGAACCCGGAAACATTCTGAGCGTCTCGACCGGAACGCCGAGGGACGACGTGCTCACGCAACTGCTCGGCAGGAAGGACGATCAGACGACGCGCGCGGCTTGACCGGCTACCGCGTCGCCAGCGTCTCGAACACGTCTCCGCTCGGCTTCAGCCCCAGCATGTGGCGCCGGTGCCAGAGCGCGTAAAACAGCAGCAGCCAGGCACCCAGGCCCTGCTCCGGATCGGCAATAGTGCGGAACAGGGACTCGACCTTGCCCGGCTCGGCGATCTCCGCCACGCCGGGTTGAGCGGCGACCAGCGGGCCAAGTCTCATGCCCTGGTTCCGGATCCAGTCGGTAACCGGCACGGTGAAACCACGCTTGGGTGAAAACGCATCGGCCGCCGGCAGATGCCGGTCCAGCCAGCGGCGCAGCAGGTATTTGCGTGCGCGGTTATGCAGCTTCAGGCCGTCCGGCAGGCGGAACGCCGCGGCGGCTACCCCCGGATCGAGGAACGGCGTCCGCCCCTCCACCGCATGCGCCATCAGGCAGCGATCGAGCTTCAGCAGCAGGTCGTGCGGCAGCCAATCCTCCACATCCGCGGCCTGAGCCGCGGCAAGGCGGGTGCGGCCGCCATCCAGGGCTCGGGTCTCGCTCGCCGCGAACCCATCGCGCCACCCCGCCGGCCGTCGGCGGAGCACATCGATCCGATCGAAATGGCCCCGCCCGCGCATCACCCGGCCGCCCAGCCACCAGGGACGCATCGCCTTGCGGTAGCGGCCGTAGCCGCCGAACAGTTCGTCACCGCCTTCCCCGCACAGGACCACCTTCACGTCTTCGCCGCGCACGCCGCGCCAGGAACCAGGTGGGGATGATGGCGTAGTCGGCGGCGGGGTCGTCCATGCAGGCGACGATCTCGGGCAGATGGCGCCAGACCATGGCCTCGGTGATCTCCACCGGTTCGTGCTGAGCGCCGGCCGCCTTCGCCACCGTGGCGGCATGCGCGCGTTCGTCGCCGGCGCCATCAATGTCCCACCCGGCGGTGTAGGCAAGCACCGGCTGGTTGTTGAGACGCGACATCAGCGCCAGCAGAGCGGAACTGTCGACGCCGCCGGACAGGAACATGCCATAGGGGACATCGCTGCGCTGGTGCAACAACACGCGATTCCTCCAGCGCGCGGTCGAGCCGCTCCAGTGCGGCGTCCTCGTCAATATCCTCCGGCCCGCCTTCGGGCAGGGCAGCGAGGCGGCGGCGATCGATGATGTGGCCATCTGCGCAGACCAGGGTTTCGCCCGGCAGGACGCGGGTGATCCCCTGGAAAATGGTGTCGGCACCCGTGGTGAACTGGAGCTGCAACAGCTCGTCCCGGGCACCGGCGCGCAGGCTGCGGGGGACCAGGCCGGCTTCCAGGATCGCCTGCGGCTCGGAGGCGAAAGCCAGCCCATGCGACGTTTGTGCGGTATAGAGCGGCTTGATGCCGAATGCGTCGCGGGTGAGCGTGACGGTACGCTCGGCGCGCTCGTGAATGGCGATGGCGAACATGCCGCGCAATTGGGCCGCGTAGTCGGCGCCGTGCTGTCGCCATAGATGCAGTGCCGGTTCGCAGTCGCTGTGGGTGGCGAAATGGATGTCGGGCAGCTCGGCGCGCAACTCTCTGTAATTGTAGATTTCTCCGTTGGCGACCAGGGTCGCCGGGCCGGCGAATAAGGGCTGGTCGCCGGTCTGCAGATCGATGATGGCAAGCCGGTTATGCACCAAGGCCACACGGCCAATGACGACATGACCGCTCCCATCCGGGCCTCGATGGGCGAGCGAGCGCAGCAGGCGGGACAGCACGGCGGGATCAGGCGGCGGAGCCGTCGAGGACAGGACCAGGCCGGCGATGCCGCACATTCAGGGCTTCTCCACAGTGGCGAGAAACCGGCGCCATTGCTGGAGCACCGGCGCCTCGGCGAAGCGGGCTTGGTAGCTGGCTCGGCCGTTCCGGGCCAGGGCGTCGGCGCGGGCGGGGTCCTGGACAAGCATATTGATTGCGTCGGCGAGCGTCTCGGGGCTTTCCAGCGGGACCAGAATCCCATCGCGGTCGGCGGTGATCAGCTCCCGTGGGCCGTCAGCGGCGGCGGCAATGACCGGGCGAGCGGCGGACCAGGCCTCGATGATCACGTTGCCGAGCGGCTCGTGACGGGACGGGCAGACCAGCAGATCGGCGGCGGCGAGCAGAGCGGCGGTGTCAGTGCGCCAGCCGGCGAGGTGAAGCCGGTCGGTCACATGTCGGGAGCGGGCGAGGGCGGTAAGGCTGGCGCGCTCCGGACCCTCACCGGCAATCACTACGTGAGCCTGCGGGATGTGGGGCAGCGCCTGAATGAGCAGGTCGAAGCCTTTGTTCCGGTGCAGCCGGCCGAGCGCGAGGATGAAAGGGATGTGTTCGGGAATTTGCAGCGACGCTCGGCTGACGGGCGGAGCGCCGAGCAGATCCGGGGCGAAATTTGGCAGGTGGTGGACGCGGGTCGCGGGCCAGCCATGGCTGGTGATGTAAGCGGAGATTTGTCGGGTGTTGGCGATCAGGTGGTCGCAGTGGCGGTAGTGGCGAAGGTCGTAATAGCCGCCGAGACGCCCAGCCAGGATCCAACGGCCGGACGGGGTGAAGCGGGCGGCGCGGCTCATCCAGGCGATCGCGATGCTGGGATCGAAGCGGGTGAGGACGCTCCGAATCCGCGCTCGGGTCACAAGGTCGAGCGGGGAGCCGAAGCGGAATTGCGCTGGCTCGAGCCCAGCGGAGCGAAGGCGGGCGGCCCGATCGGGATTGCCGCGGATGATCGGAAGAACCGCGTCGCCCGACTGGGCGAGGGCGATGGTGAGACGTTCGAAGAAGAGCTCGGCGCCGCCCGTGGGCGCGCCGGCCATGATCTGAGCGATGCGCATTAGCGCGGTTGTAGCGCGCCGGCTGGATTCGAGGGGTGATCTTTTGCCGGGGCATGCCCGTACCAGCGTAGAATCATCCGCAACTACCTGCGAGATATCCAGATTCAACGCAGAGGCGCAGAGATTCTCTGACCGCGGTCCGAGCCCGGATCAGTAACAATTCCTTTCTCTGCGCCTCTGCGCTAAATCTTGAGCTCCTGCGTTCAACACGACCAGGCAGGAGCAGGAAACCCCCCGGGCTCGTAGTGCATCGTTAATCGCGGTTGCCCGAAGATGACGATGTAACGCGCAGGCTCCAGAGAACGGAATGGACACTGATCTGGGTGGTGAGCTGAGCCGGATTGTCATCGGGGCAGCGATAGACGTGCATCGAGAGGTTGGGCCGGGACTGCTCGAAGCGATTTATGAAGAATGCCTTGTCTGCGAGTTCCGCCTGCGCGGGCATTGCCTATGAACGTCAGGTGCCGTTGCCACTGGTTTACAAGGGTATCGCGATCGATTGCAGATACAGGATCGATCTCGTCGTGGAGCACAGCCTGATTGTCGAAGTCAAGGCGATTGAGCACGTCGCCCAGGGCAATCGGGTGAAGGAGTAGGTGACAAACCGATGAAGTGCTGAATCCATGGCAACCCTCAATTCGCTTGCCGGGGGGTCACCATGGAAGAGGCGCCGACGGATTGTGCCGCATGCGACGAAGCGGTGGTTTTTCTGAGCCATTCCAGGGATCTGAAAGACCCCCGCCAGCAAGGCAAGATAACCTACCCGCTCGACGAGATCCTGCTTCTCTGCCGGCTCGCCGTGCTGGCCGGGGCGGAGACCTTTGTCGATATTGCCCTGTTCGGCTGTAAGAAACGCGAGCTTCTCCGCCGCTTCCGCCCGTTCAAGGACGGCACGCCGGCACACGACCATCTCGGCGACATCCTGGCCGTCCTCGACGCCGAGCAATTCCAGAGATGCTTCGTCGCCTGGGTCGCCGGACTGACCGGAACGCCGGAGGGGGTCATTGCCATCGATGGCAAGACCTCGCGGCGGGCCGGCCGAAAGAAGGACGGCAGTCCCGCGATCCACATGGTCGCGGCTTTCGCGGCACGCCAGCGGATCGTGCTGGGCCAGGTCAAGGTCGCGGAAAAGTCCAACGAGATCGGCGCCATCCCCAAGCTGCTGGACATGCTGGCGATCGAGGGAGCGATCGTGACCATCGATGCGATGGGCTGCCAGCGCGACATCGCCCAGACGGTGGTGGACAAGAAAGCCGACTATGTTCTCGCGCTGAAAGCCAATCAGGGCTCGCTGCGCGGGGACGTTGAGCTGTTCGTGGCCGAGCAGAAGGCCGCAAACTTCCAGCACACCACGATCAGCCGGGACCAGACCGTCGATGGCGATCACGGCCGCATCGAGACCAGAACGACCACTGTCATTCACGATGTTGCCTGGCTGCGGCAACGGCACGACTGGCCCGGGCTGAAGGCTGTGGCCATCGTGGAAAGCACGCGCGAGATCGGCGACAAGATCGAGCAGGAGACACGCTTCCACATCACATCCCTGGTGCTGCTGGCAGGTCTGCTGGGGCCGATCATCCGCAGTCACTGGGCAATCGAAAACAGCTTGCACTGGGTCCTGGACATGATCTTCCGCGATGACGAGTGCCGGGTCCGAACCGACCACGCACCGGCCAACTTCGCCACCATCAGGCACATGGCCCACAACCTGATCCGAAAGGCGCCCGGCAAAGCCTCATTGCGGCTCAAGCGCAAGGCCGCCGGCTGGGATGATGACTTCCTCGCCGAACTCATCGCACCGTAGGGTCCTTCACCCGATCCC
>CAWEOZ010000023.1:0-808137 GCA_963810715.1 uncultured Pseudomonadota bacterium
TTCCTTCCCAGATTGCTCCCGCCGCTGGCGGAACGTGCTACTGCCTCGCCTGACCCGCCGCGCCGCCCTTGCCGCTGCCGGCGCGGCGGCCGCCCGGCGCCACGCCGCCGCGCCCGTGCCGCCGGCGAGCCCATCGTGATCGGCTGCGTCGGCCCGCTGTCGCCCCCAGGCGGCTATGCCGAAGGCATCCTGATGAAGGACGCCATCCTGATGGCCGCCGACGAGATCAACGCCCATGGCGGCGTGCTCGGCCGGCCGCTGCAGATCATCGTCGCCGATACCCGCGGCATGCCGGCCGAAGGCCGCACCGCCGCCCTGCGGCTGGTGCAGGAGAACAAGATCGTCGCCGCCGTGGGCGAGTTCCACAGCCCCGTCGCGCTCGCCGAGATGGAGGTCTTCCACCAGTACGACATCCCCTTCATGGCCTGCGACGTCTGGTCCGACCAGATCACCGCCAAGGGCTACCCCCAGGTGTTCCGCAACTCCACCGCGGTATCGCTGATCGACACCACCATCGGCCAGTGGATTGCCGCCGCCGGCTTCAAGCATGTGGCGCTGCTGGCGGAGAAGAACGATGTCGGCCTGGCCGCCCGGCAGGTCATCGCCGCGCAGCTCGCCAAGGCGAACATCACCTACGACGCAGTCGACGCCGATCCCACCCTGACCGACTTCACCGCTCAGATCCTGCGCTTCAAAAACGCATCACCGCCCTATGATATCTTCTGCACCGAATTCGCCGAGGCCGGCGCCTACGACATGGTGCGCCAGGCCAAGGAGCTCGGGTTCGCGCTGAACTCGAAATGCGGGATGTACAATTCCGGCGGCTCGGCTGTCGACCCCACCTTCTGGCAGAACGTCAAGCAGGCCGGCGTCTATCTCTGCACCGAGAATGTCGGCCTGCCGAAGTCCGCATGGAATGACAAGACCAAAGCCTTCGCGAAAGCCTTCACCGACAAATTCAAGACCAGCCCGCCCGGCGCGGTGATGGAGGCCTATGACGGGCTCTACCTGCTGGCCGATGCGATCCAGCGGGCCGGGGGCACCGACGCGAAGGGCATGATCCACGCGCTGGAGACGACAAGCTAGTCGGCACCCGGGGCAAGTACTCGTTCTCGACAAGTCACGATCCGGCCTGGCACTACCACCAGTTCCTGGAGGCGCCGCTCACCTTGATCCAGTACATCCCAGGAGAACCAGGCGTTGGACGATGCGCCGATCATCTGGCCGGCCGAATTCGCGACGGTGAAGGAGACGTATATCCGTCCGCCGGCGTGATGACGCGTGACAGAACGCCAGTGCGGCCGCCTCCCCCACACCTCTCCCGCTGTGCGGGGAGAGGTCAACTCGTGGACGCGTCTCCCCCAGGCCCGCTGATGTTCGACTACATCCTGGTCCAGGCGCTGAACGGGCTGGTGATCGGCGTGATCTACGCCGTGATCGCCGCCGGGCTGACGGTGATCTTCTCGATCCTGAAGATCGTCAACTTCGCGCATGGCGAAGTTTACATGATGGGCGGCTACTTCGCCTATTTCGTCATCGCGCTGCTCGGCATCCCGCCGCTGTTGGCGGTGCTCGTCGCCATGCTGCTGTCGTTCGCGCTGTCGGTGCTGTTCGAACGAACGCTGCTGACGCCGCTCTACAGCCCGACCACCGAGCGGAAGGGCGACTACGGTATTCTCGTCACTTTCGGCATCTCGATCCTGCTGCGCAACCTCGCGATTATCGTGTTCGGGCCCTTTCCCGCTGCGCCCGCCGTCGTTCTTGGAAGGCTCGCTGGTCATCGGCAACTTCGTAATGAGCTGGGACCGGGTGTTCGCCGCCGGCGCCGGCGTGGTGATGCTGGTCGGGCTGTTGGCGTTCCTGAGCCGCAGCGCGTGGGGTCAGGCGCTGAATGCGGTCAGCCAGTCGCGCGAATCGGCGGCGATCGTCGGCATCAACGACCGGCTGGTCTACACGCTGGCCTTCGGGCTGGGGGGTGGGCTGGCCGGCGGCGCCGGTGCCCTGGTGGGCCCGATCTATGCGCTGTCGCCGTCGATGGGGCTGGTGCCGGACACGCAGGCCTTCGTGATCGTCGTCCTCGGCGGCATGGGCTCGGTCGGCGGCAGCATCATCGCCGGCCTGCTGATCGGCGTGTCGCGAGGGCCTGTTCGTCGCGCTTGTTCCCCGACCCCACCCGCAGCCTTGCCTATGCTCAGGCGTTCAGCCTTCTCGTGCTGATGGGCGTGCTGCTGATCCGGCCGACCGGCTTCTTCGGCCGCGTGCACGTGGCGATGGAGTAGCGGGTGCGCAGGCTGCCCATCGCTGCACGGCCGCCTTCGCGGTGGTGGCCCTGGCCTTCCCGCACATGGTCGATACCTATTGGCGACCGTCGGCACGCTGGCGATCTTCTACGCGATCGTCGCGGCGAGCTGGGCGCTGCTGGTCGGCTATGCCGGTCAGTTCTCGTTCGGGCAGATGGGATTCGTTTCCCTCGGCGCGTATGGCTCGGCGCTGTTGGTGCAATGGCTGGCGATCCCGATCCCGCTCGGCATGCGGTGCCGCCGTCCTGGTCTGCACGATCGTGGGCGCCGGCATCGGGTTCGTGTGCCTGCGCATGCGCGGGCCCTATCTCGCCATCTTCACGATGGCGTTCTCCGAGGTGCTGCGCATCGTGATTCTGACCGAGAACGAAGTCACCGGCGGTGCTGGCGGGCTCGAAGTCGCGCCGCTATTCCATTCCGCGCTCGACCTGCCGTCCTATTATCTGGCGCTGGCCCTGCTGGCGGCCTCGCTCGGCCTGATGGGTCTGATGGTCGCCTCGCGTGGGGCCTGTTTTTCCGCGCCATCCGCGAGAACGAGCAGGCCGCCGCCGCGGCCGGCGTGAAGGTGGTGCGCTTTCGCATCCTGGTGTTCGCGATCGCGCAGCGGCGTCGCCGGACTGGCGGGCACATTCTATGCCCCGTTCATCGGCATCCTGACGCCGGATATCGGCTCGGTGGATCAGATGGGCGAGGTGGTGGCCATGGCGGTGATCGGCGGCGCCGAGAGCCTGCCGGCCGCCGTGCTCGGTGCGTTTTTCGTCGAGGCGCTGTTCGAGGCACTGCGCGCCTACGGCGAGTGGCGGCTGGTGATCTTCGGCGCACTGCTGCTGCTGACCATGCGTTTCGCCCGCAACGGTCTGCTGGCGTTGGCCTGGGAGCAGGTGCTGCGGCTTGGTCCGGTGCTCCAGCGTGCGCGACCGGCCGGCCGGCCCGCCGAGTCATGACGGCGTTGATCGAGGCGGTCGATCTGACGCTGCGCTTCGGCGGTATCGTCGCCGTGCGCGAGCTGCACTTCGCGGTGCAGGAGCGCGAGTTGGTCGGGCTGATCGGCCCGAACGGCTCGGGCAAGACGACCACCATCAATATGCTGACCGGGCATCTATCGCCGGCCTCTGGTCACATCGTGCTGCGGGGGAACGCGCGTCGATGGCATGTCGGCCGACCGCTTCGCGGCGCGCGGGGTCGGGCGCACGTTCCAGATCACCCAGCTCTTCAGCCGGATGAGCGTGCTGGAGAACATGCTGGTGCCGGGCCTCGCGCGGCCGCATTCCACCCACAACGCGGTGCGGCGCCAGGCGCGGCTGCATCTGGAGTTCCTCGGGCTTGCCGCGCTGGAGGACCTGCCGGCGCGCAGCCTGTCGGGCGGACAGCAGAAACTGCTGGAGCTCGGTCGCGCGCTGATGCTGGAGCCCTCATCCTGTTCCTGGACGAGCCGTTTGCCGGGGTGAACCCCTATCTGCGCGACGAGATCATCCGGCTGGTGCAGGCGCTGCACGCCGAGGGCCGGACATTCGTCATCGTCGATCACGACCTGGAGGCGATCCAGCGGCTGGTGCATCGGCTGGTGGTGATGTCGCGGGGCGAGAAGATCGCCGATGGCACGGTGGATGCGGTGCGCGACGACGCGGAGGTGATCCGCGCCTATTCGGGGGTGTGATGGACGCGGGGCGCCCGCGCTGTCGGCGCGCAACCTGGTGGCCGGCTATCTGCCGGGCATCCACATCCTGAACGGCGTCTCGGTCGATGTCCTGCCCGGCGAGGTGCGCTGCGTGCTGGGCCCGAACGGCACCGGAAAATCGACGCTGCTGAAGGTCTGTTCGGATTCCTGCCAGCCGCTCTCCGGCGAGATCACTGCCGAAGGGCGATCGCTGAACGGGCCGGCCCGCACGAGATGGGCGCGCGCGGCATCGTCTATCTGCCGCAACGCCCTAGCGTGTTCCCGTTCCTGCCGGTCGAGGTGAACCTGCGCCTGGGCGCCTGGACGTTCCGGCGCGACCAGTGCCCGCGGCGCGCGCCGCGATCGAACGGCGCCTACGAGCGGTTCCCAATCCTGCGCGAGCGGCGGCGACAGATCGGCCGGCACACTGTCCGGCGGCCAGCAGCGCCAGTTGGAGATCGCCCGGGCCTTGCTGACCGATCCGACGATCTTCCTGATCGACGAGCCCACCGCCAGCATCGAGCCCCGGATCGCCGCGCAGATCTATGGGCTGATCGAGGGCCTGGCGCGCGCCGGCAAAGCGGTGCTGCTGGTCGATCAGAACATCAAGGGCGCGCTCGGGATCGCCGACCATGTCTATGTGATGCGCACCGGCACGCTGTTCGCCGAGGGGCCGCGCACCGATTTCACCGACGACGTGGAGACCCTGGTCAGCCGCTGGCTCTACACGCGCGATCCGGCCGGGCCGGGCTGACGGAAGGCCTGCGGCGAGCTATACTGAGTCTTCTCCGCTCCCGTTATGGCGGGGAGGGGTGCAGGCGCGTCCCACCGCGCGCGAGTGGCGAAATGGTAACCGCAGGGGTCTCAAAAACCCCCGGAGGAAACTCCTTGCCGGTTCGAGTCCGGCCTCGCGCAGACCTTCTGGGACGTGTCCGCGACAGCGGGTTGACAGGTGATCGGACGGTGGACCACCATGAATGATCCGTAAGAATCTGCAACGGTTTGTCGCGGCTCAAGCCGACATCTTCGAGCAGGTGAAGGCGGAATTGCGGGAGGGCCGGAAAACGAGCCACTGGATGTGGTTCATTTTTCCACAGCCACAGGGACTTGGACACAGCGAGACCGCACAGCGGTATGCTATCTCCTCACGCGGCGAGGCAGAGGCGTATCTTGACAACCCGATTCTTGGGCTGCGGTTACAGGACTGCACAGGCCTGGTGAATCGTGTTGAAGGTCGTTCGATCAGGGAGATTTTTGGCAGGTCCCGATGACCTGAAATTCCGCTCCTCAATGACGCTTTTTGCCACTGTGGCAATGGAAAAGCAGCTGTTCACAAGTGCCTTGGACAAGGTACTTTCGCGGTGAACCAGATACGAAAACGATCGAGCTGCTGCGACAGACAGGTGGCACCGGCACAGTCGCCAGTGAACCACCCGAGGCGCTGACCCAAGCTACGGCGCGGAAATCGTCGGATCGCTGGCACGGGGCTGGGCGACTTTCCCACTCAATTCCGGATCGTAAATCCCAAGATCGCAGGCGCTCAGGAGGATCGGTGTGGAGACGGTGGATTGCGTCGTGGTCGGCGCCGGCGTGGTCGGCCTCGCGGTGGCGCGCGCGCTGGCGCTGGCGGGCCGCGAGGTGATCGTGCTGGAGGCCGCGGAGGGCATCGGCACCGAAACATCCTCGCGCAACAGCGAAGTGATCCACGCCGGCATCTACTATCCCGCCAACAGCCTGATGGCGCGGTTCTGCGTCGCCGGCCGCCGCGCGCTGTATGCCTATTGCGCGGAGAAGGGCGTGCCGCACCGCAATTGCGGCAAGCTGATCGCGGCGACCAACGCGGAGGAGGACGCGCTGCTGGCCGGCATCAAGCGGCGCGCCGAGGCGAACGGCGTCGAGGGCATGCGGGTGCTCACCGCCGCCGAGGCGATCGCGATGGAGCCGAACCTGCGTCTGCACCAGCGCGCTGCTTTCGCCGTCGACCGGCATCATCGACAGCCACGCCTATCATGCTGGCGTTGCAGGGCGATGCCGAGAATGCCGGCGCGGTGCTGGTGTTCTCTCAGCCCGGTCATCGGCGCGGCGCGCGGTGCGCGGCGGCATCGAGATCGACGTCGGCGGCACCGAACCGATGCATCTGCGTTGCCGGCTGCTGGTGAACTCGCGCCGGACTGCACGCGCCTGCGCTGGCGCGGCGAGATCACCGGCATGCCGCCGGAGCGCGTGCCGACGGCGTATTATGCCAAGGGCAACTATTTCACCCTGTCCGGACGCTCGCCGTTCTCGCGGCTGATCTATCCGGTGCCGGTGCCCGGCGGGCTGGGCGTGCATCTGACGATCGACCTGGGCGGCCAGGCGCGGTTCGGACCTGATGTGGAATGGATCGACGACGATCGACTACACCGTCGATCCGGCGCGCGCCGACGAGTTTCTATGCCGCGGTGCGCAAATACTGGCCGGCGCTGAAGGACGGCGCGTTGCAGCCGGGCTATGCCGGCATCCGCCCGAAGATCGTGCCGCCGGACGCGCCGGCGCAGGATTTCGTGGTGCAAGGGCCGCAGACCCACGGCGTGCCGGGGCTGATCAACCTGTTCGGCATCGAATTGCCCGGCCTGACCGCGTCGCTGGCGCTCGCCGAGCACGTGCTGGAGGGCGGCGACCGGGTAGCTCACGAACGTCCTACTGCCTCCACCAGGAATGTTTCCAACGCCCGCATATAGTCCGTGTCGCGGTATGCCCGCGCCTTGCCCTGGCCAACCGTCTGCCGCACTTGCCCGCGCCACGGGGCGTCTTGTCCGAGACGAGCGGCGATAGCGACGTGGAACTCATCGAGAGATCCGGCGATGGTCGCCTCGCAACCGATGCGGCGCAGGATCGCGGCGGTGTGGCGTCCACGCATGAAACGGCCGGGCAGCGTCACGATGGCGGGGTCCTGGGCGAGACAGTCCAGGGTGGATTTGCCGCCCGACCAGGCCGGCGTGTCGAGCATCACGTCCGCCAGTCCCACCGCGGCAATAAAGCGCTCCTGCGGCATTGGCGGCAGGATCACGCAATACCGCTCCGCATCCAGTCCGGCGGTCGCGAAAGCCTGCCACAGCCGCGCGCGAAACATCTCGGTGACCGCCGCACTCTTGGCAAAACCGATGAAGACGAACTGGCAGCGGCCGACGGCCTGCGGCGATGCGTGGAAACGACGTCGTATTGCGGCAGATACTTGTACAGCGCCTGTCCCGACCAATACACCGGCGCGTGGCGTCCAGCCCCAGCTCCGCGCGGTCGAGCGACGGCGCCGGCGGCTCGTCCGGCACGTAATACAGACCCAGATGCGGCAGGCGCACGAGGGGCTCGGTGTAATGCGCCTCGGCGTCCGCTGGCTCCATCATGGCGCTGGAGAGGAAGTAGTCCAGCGTTGGCATTCCCGTGGTTTCGGGATGGCCCCAGGCGACGCACTGGACCCGCGCCAGACGTTGCGCCGCCAGTCTGCCGGCCATCGGATCCAGGCCGACTTCCGGGGACAGCAACACATGCGGTGCGGCCGCGGTTATCTCGCCGCGCCATGCGTCCGCGGGCAGACCATGCACGAACCGGTCACACCATTTCGCCGCGCGCGCCGTCTCTGAATCCGAAACGAATCCGGTGTGGAACCCGATGATCTCGAAGCGGTTGCGGTCGAGTTGGGTCAGCCAGCCCTCCAGGAACAGCTTGAAGATCGTGTGCCCGCAAAAGAAGCCACTGACGATACCGACCCGGATGCGCGTCCCCACCGCGGGGCATGGCGGTAACGGGGGTGTCGGCGCCGCTTCGGCTAGCACTCGGCAGGTGAGCTGCCCGTAAGAAGCCTGAAGCTCACGATCATCCTCGCCCTGATAGGGGAGAAAGAAGGGCTGCGAGCCTCCGATCGCGTCCGCCAGCATGCGCGCGCCAGCCGACATGCCCGAAACGGCGACCAACCCGTCGAGCGCGGCGGCATAGCGGCGGCGCCGTTCAGCAATTTCCGTTTCCGTGCGGTACAGAACGGGAAGCTGCGCCATGCAGAGGGCAAGCCGCGCCGCCCCGTAGCGGGGGGATGCTTCGATAGCGGCGCCTTGGCACGCGCAGGCTTCGTCCGTGCGCCCCTGGCCGAGCAGGAGCCAGCCCAGATTGTGGTGTGCATTCGCCAGCACCGGGTCGAGGACCAGCGCCCGCCGGTAGCATGCCTCTGCCTCTTCGGCGCGTCCCAGTTCCTGCAGTGACGATGCCCCGATTGTTCCAGACCGGTGCGTGATCGGCGCCATGTCGGATAGCGTCGGCAAGCTGCTGCTCTGCCTCGCGCCAGCGGCCGCGGGTAATCAGCCAGCGGCCGAAATTCGCGTGCGCATTGCTGAAGTCCGGCCTGAGTTCAAGTGCGCGCCGGAATGCCGCCTCTATCTCCTCGGCCGGCGCCGTGCCCGGCAATCGTGGTTGCCAGATTTACCAGATGTCCGGTATCCACGGTGCCAGACGGGCCGCGGCGTGGTAATGCGCGACGGCTTCCTGCGTTCGCCCGGCGTCGCGCAACGTGGCGGCGAAATTGTTGTGGAGCTCCGCGGAACAAGGGTTGAGCGCGCTGGCAACGCGGTACTCGGCGATCGCCGGTACGCTCCGGCCCAGTTGCCGGTAGATCAGTGCCAGATCGTGATGAAATACCCACTGTTCCGGAACCAGCGCGATCGCGCGCAGGATCAGTCTTTCGCCGACCGCCGGATTGCCGAGCTGTGCCGTGATCAGGCCGAGCAGATGCAGGTTGTCCGCGTTGTCGGGCTGCCGTGCCACAAGGTCCCGGCAGGTTTTCTCCGCCGCGCGAATACGGCCGGCCTGATACTCTTGCAAGGCTTGCCCGAAGGCCGCTTCGGCCGGGGCTTCGCTCAACAAAGGTGGATGCCAGTCATTTGCTCTGAGCCCGGATGGGATTTGCCGGGTATGCGGAGCATTTCATACTAATTGACTAATGAGCCTCTACCGTTTCACCGTGGCATGACGAAACGGGTCAGGCGGTCACCGGTTCCACGGCCGGAGCGTGCAGCAGTTCGGCGAGATCGTCGGCACTCAACGTTTCCCGCCGCAGCAAAGCCTGCGCGCCGGCCTCCAGCACCGCCCGCCGGCTGGTCAGAAGGGCGGTGGCATGATCCATCGCCGCCTGGACGAGATCATGGACCTGCCGGTCGATCGCCTGGGCCGTCGCCTCGCTGTAGGTGCGGTGCTGAAATTCCGCCGGCATCGGGCGGCCGAAGCAGGCTGGTCGGTTCGCGGTCCAGGCTGATCGGCCCGATCTCGTCGGCCATGCCGTAGCGCGTGACCATCGCCCGCGCGGTGTCGGTGACCCGCTGCAGATCATCCGCCGCGCCGGTGGACACCCGGCCGAACACCAGCCGCTCCGCCGCGCGGCCGCCGAGCAGCACGGCCATGCGCGCTTCCAGCTCCTCGCGGGTCATGAGGAACCGGTCCTCGGTCGGGCGCTGGATCGTGTAGCCCAGAGCGCCGACGCCGCGTGGAATGATCGAGACCTTGTGCACCGGATCGGTCCCCGGCAGCGACAACGCGACCAGGGCGTGGCCCATTTCGTGATAGGCGACGATGCGGCGTTCCTCGGGCGACAGCACGCGTGATCGGCGGGCAAGGCCGGCGGCGCCGCGCTCGACGGCCTCGGTCAGATCGGCCATGGTCACCGCATCGCCGCGCCGGCGGGTGGCGAGCAGCGCCGCCTCGTTCACCAGGTTGGCCAGGTCGGCGCCGGTCATGCCCGGGGTGAGCTCGGCGATCTGGGTGACGTCGACATCGGGCGCCAGCGTCGCACGCTTCAGATGCAACGACAGGATGGCAATCGCGGCGCGAGCTTGTCGGGCCGATCGACCAGCACCTGGCGATCGAAGCGGCCGGCGCGCAGCAACGCCGGATCGAGGATCTCCGGCCGGTTGGTCGCGGCCAGCAGGACCACGCCGACGCGCGGATCGAAGCCGTCCAGCTCGACCAGAAGCTGGTTGAGCGTCTGCTCCTTCTCGTCGTTGCCGCCGCCGATCGCAAAGGCACCGCGAGCGCGGCCGAGCGCATCCAGCTCGTCGATGAAGATGATCGCCGGGCGCCTTCGTCGCGCGCCTGGGCGAACAGGTCGCGCACCCGGGCGGCGCCGACGCCGACGAACATCTCGACGAACTCCGAGCCGGAGATCGAGAAGAACGGCACCCCCGCCTCGCCGGCGACGGCGCGGGCGAGCAGCGTCTTGCCGGTGCCCGGGCGGGCCGACCAGCAGGACGCCCTTCGGGCATGCGGGCGCCGAGCCGGCCGTAGCCTTGCGGGTCCTTGAGGAAGGCGACGATCTCTTGCAGCTCCTCCTTGGCCTCGTCGGAGCCGGCAATGTCGGCGAAAGTGGTTTTGGTGTCGCTTTCGACATAAATCTTGGCGCGCGAGCGGCCGACCGACATCAGGCCGCCACCCATGCCCATGTTGCCCACGGTGCGCCGCCAGAAGAACACCCAGAGAGCGAAGAACCCAACCGTGGGTAGCAGCCAGCCCAGCAGGTTACCCCAGAAACCGGTGGTGATGCCGGTGAACGTGACGCCGTTCTGTCGCAGCAAGTCGGCAAGGTCGGGCGGGACCGAGGTGGTGGAGAACAGGATGCGTCCATCCGGCAGTTTTTCTTTCAGACGGCCGGTTACGGTCTGACCGTGCACCTCCACCGATTTCGACCTTGTGTTCATGAACGAGCTG
The DNA here is from genome assembly GCA_963810715.1 of uncultured Pseudomonadota bacterium. GTDB lineage: Bacteria > Pseudomonadota > Alphaproteobacteria > Acetobacterales > Acetobacteraceae > DATDIC01. Next base: position 10,681 of record CAWEOZ010000023.1, read on the forward strand.
GAGGAACTGGCTATAGGGGAGCGACTTCGACGGTCTGATGCGCGATCCACCAGCTCTGGAACAGCATGATGGCGACGATGGCCAGTATCCAGTATCCGAAATGGGCACCGACCTGCTGCTTGGAGGGCTTATCCTTGTGCGGCGGCAACCCCATCCCTTGCCGCACGACGCGCTTGGCGTGGCGGTTGAACAGGGAGCGCCAGCGGTCGCGCCAGGGCTCAGGTTGGGTATCGTCCATTACCTCGTTCACATATCCGGCCAGCAGGAGCCGGAGGGTAGTCGAGCCGCGGGTAGACCGCAAAGGTAGCGCCACATCGCGCTCAATGCGGTGGCGGCACTGGCCGAGCGACGAGTGGCGTGCGGCGCCAGACGCAGCAAGGGTAACCCGTGCCCCACGGTACACCCAGGCGGACGCGCACCGGCCTGGTCGAGCCCGATCTATCTGATCAGCCCGCCAAAATGCTGATCGCTCCGAATCAGACGGTCTGGCCGGCGAAGTTTCGCACGAAACGAGCGCCGAGCTCGGTGAGCTGCTCGACCAGGCGGCGCCGGTGTTGCGGACGACAGGCTCGGGTCGCCGGCGCGCACGCCCTGCGGCGCGATCTCGTGGTACTCGACCGGGACAGCGATCTCCGCGCCTTCGAACCGCACCACGCCGAAGGCGGTGGCCGGCATGCCCATCACCTGCTGCAGCGGCTCCGGCGCCGGGAACCAGATCGGGGCGCATCAGCTCAGGGAACAGGTGCATCGCAACGCTGGTCAGCGGATCGGCGCCGTGGCCGGAGACCAGCTGCCGCCTTCTCCTCGCCGACGATGCCGGGCAGCAGCGATAGCCGACGCGCCAAAGATAAAGCTGGGGATCAGGATTTGCCGCTGCACCCAGAACGGCTGGGTGGCGTCGTGGATCGCCTGCACGTTGCCGCCGTGGCCGTTGATGACGATCAGGCGGGTCAGCCCGTGGCGGACCAGGCAGCCCAGCATGTCGGACAGCACCGCGCGCAGGGTCGGCTGGGTCAGCGAGATGCCGCCCGGCATGGAGCCGAAATAGTCGGCGCCGCCGAACGGCAGGGCGGGCGCGATCAGGGTTTCGATGCCGCGTTCGGTGGCGCGGCGGGCGATGCGTTCGGCGATCGCGTCGGCCGAGAGGTAGTCGCCCATCGGCGCGTGCGGGCCCTGGTCCTCGTGGCTGCCCATCGGCAGCAGGATCACCGGGTTGCGCGGGTAGATCCGCGCGCGCCTCCCCGCCGGTGAGTCCGCCATGCGGACTTTCACCATGTCGTCTCCTTCACCCCTACGGCCGCCGTTTCATGAAGGCCGCGCGCAGGCAGGTAGCGACGGTCTCGCCGCGCTGGTTGATCGCCTGGTGTTCGAACTCCACCACGCCGGCTTCCGGTCGCGAGCGGCTCGCGCGCACGGAACGCACGATGTGCGCGCGCGGATGGTGTCGCCGTGAAAGACCGGCTTGGGAAACTCCACTTTGCTCATGCCCAGATTGGCGATGGTGGTGCCGAGAGTGGTCTCACCAACCGTCATGCCGATCAGCAGGCCCGAGGGTGAACAGGCTATTCACCAGCGGGCCGGCCGAATTCGGTGGTTTTGGCGAATTCCGCGTCCAGGTGCAGCGGTTGAGGATTCATCGTGAGCGAGCTGAACAGCACGTTGTCCATCTCGGTCACAGTGCGCGACAGCGCGTGCTCGAACACCTGGCCTTCGTGGAACTCCTCGAAAAACAGCCCAGCCATCGACGTCGAGCTACCGCTCCAGGCACATGGCGACGCCCATGCCGCCGCCGATGCACAGCGTCGCCACACCTTTGTTCGCGTCGCGCTTCTGCATCTCGTGCAGCAGCGTCACCAGCACCCGCGCGCCGGAGGCGCCGATCGGATGGCCGATGGCGATGGCGCCGCCGTTGACGTTCACCTTCTGCGTGTCCCAGCCAAGATCCTTGTTCACCGCCAGCGCCTGGGCCGCGAACGCCTCATTGGCCTCGACCAGATCGAGGTCGTCGGTCTTCCAGCCGGCGCGGTCCAGCGCCTTGCGCGTGGCCGGGATCGGGCCGGTGCCCATCACCGCCGGATCGACGCCGGCGGTGGCGAAGGCGGCGATGCGCGCGAGCGGCTTCAGGCCCGCGTTTGGCAGCTTCGGCGCGGTCATCACGATCAGCGCCGCGGCGCCGTCGTTGATGCCGCTGGCGTTGCCAGCCGTCACCGTGCCGTCCTTGGAGAAGGCCGGCCGCAGCTTCGCCATCGTCTCGATCGCTGGCGTCGTGGCGGATGTATTCGTCGTCGGCAACGACGTGTCGCCCTTGCGGGCCTTCACGGTGACCGGTGCGATCTCGTCCTTGAAGCGGCCGGACTTCTGCGCCGCCGACGCCTTCTGCTGCGAGGCGAGCGCGAAAGCGTCCTGCTCCTCGCGGGTGATCTGGTAGGCGCGCGCCACGTTCTCGGCCGTGGTGCCCATGTGGTAGCCGTGGAACGCGTCCCACAGCCCGTCCTTCAGCATGGTGTCGATGAACTCGACGCCGCCCATCTTGGTGCCGCTGCGCAGATAGGCGGCGTGCGTGCGACTGGCTCATGCTCTCCATGCCGCCGGCGGCGACGATGTTGCTCTCGCCGGTACGGATCTGCTGCGCCGCGAGCGCCACGGCGCGAAGGCCGGAGCCGCAGACCTGGTTGATGCCGAAGGCGGTCTTGCGATCCGGCAAGCCGGCGGCGCGGGCGGCCTGGCGGGCGGGGTTCTGGCCCTCGCCGGCGGCCAGCACCTGGCCGAGGATGACCTCATCCACGTCGCCCGGCTCGAGCCCGGCGCGCTCCATGGCGGCGTTCAGGGCGGCCGTGCCGAGCACATGGGCGGGGACCGAGCCGAAGGCGCCGTTGAAGCTGCCGACCGGCGTACGGGCGGCGGAGACGATGACGATGTCGTCCATTTCTGGCTCTCCCGTGCGGGTCCTTTAGGAAGGGTAGGCGAGAAGATAGGTGGGAAGGTAGGCGCGAAGCCGCCCGGCGAAAGCACCTGTCCTGGCATGGCGGCCATCGGTTTTGCTTGAGTTAATGACCGACTGGTCGGTAATTAACAGCTCATGCAGAACGCCACCCCCCTCCGAAACGCCGCTCCCGCCGGAAAGACGCGCGCCCGACGGAGATCGTGGAAGCTGCGCTCGCCCTGTTCACCGAGCGTGGGTTTGCCACCACCCGACTAGAGGACGTTGCGGCGCGCGCCGGTATCGGTAAGGGCACGATCTACCTATATTTCCCAACGAAAGAGGATCTGTTTCGCGCCGTGGTGCGCCAGCGACTGGTGCCGAACCTGGATGCCATCGAAACGATGATTGCCGGACATACCGGGTCGAGCGCCGATCTGCTGCGGGCCATCGCCGCCCGTGCCCAGCAGCTCCTTACGACCGATATCACCGCGATCCCCAAGCTGGTGCTTGCGGAATCCGGCAACTTTCCGGCCATCGCCCAGCTTTACGCCGAAGAGGTCGCCAAGCGGGGATTGGCGATGCTGGAGCAGGTGTTTGCCCGCGGCATCGCCCGTGGCGAGTTTCGCCTGCTCGATCCGCATTGCCTGGTGCCGCTGTTCACCGGCCCATTGCTGCAAATGGCGCTGTGGCAGCAGTCACTCGGCCGCCATACCGATATCCGGTTCGATCCGGTCAAGGTGATCGAGACGCATATCGACGTCTTTCTGCGCGGCCTCGCTGCCGCGACGCGAAATCCATGATGCGGGGCAAGATACTGCGTCGCCATCGCCCTGTTTGCCGCGGCGGGTGCGACCGTCTGGTGGCGGTTCAGGCTGCCGGCAGGCCCGCCGTGAGCTGGCAGGGTTACGTCGATGCCGATTATGTGAAGGTCGCTCCGACTCAGCAGGGGCTGCTCACCTCGCTCGGGGTTCGGCGCGGCGACGACGGTGAAGGCGGGTGCGCCGTTATTCGCTCAGGACGATACCTATCGACCGTGCAGCGCGGGACGAGGCCGCGGCAAAGCTCGCGCAGGCAGAGGCGCAGCTCAGCCAATCTTCAGAGTGCCAGCCGGGCAGACCGAAATCGCCCAGTCGGCGGCGGATCTGGCCGATCATGCGCGCCACGCAGGAACGTGACGAAAGCTAGATCTGGAGCGCGCGGAAACGCTGGCGAAGACGGCGGCCGGCACCAGCCAGCAACTCGATCAGGCGCCGGGCGGACGCCGCTCTCCGCCATCGCCAAGGTGAAGGCGCGCTCAAGAGAAGCTCGTGCAGATGCAGTCGCCCACCGGCCGGGCGCAGGAAATCGCGGCGCAGAAGGCGATGGTGGACGAGATGCGCGCCCAACTGGCCGAAGCCGAGTGGCGGCTCGACGCAACGGCACGTCGACGCGCACTGTCATCCGCACTGGTCGCCGACATCTATGCCTGGCCCGGCGAGACAGTGGCCGCCGGCGCGCCGGTGGTTTCGTTGCTGCCGCCGCGGCAATATCCTGGTGCGCTTCTTCGTCGCCGAGATCCGTTCTGCCGCACATCCATCCCGGCGAGCCGTGTCCGCGATCGCTTGCGACAACTGCCCGCCGGCACTGACCGCGACGTGTCCTTCGTCGCGCCGCAGCCCGAATACACGCCGCCCGTCATCTTCAGCGATCAGACCCGCGACAAGCTGGTCTACCAGATCGAAGCGCGCCCGATCTACCCGCCGGTCAGGGCGACCGCACTGAAACCCGGCCAGCCGGTCGGACGTGCGGCTGCTTACGCCCCGAGCGAAGGCATCGTGACCGCGCTGGCGATCGACGTGCACGGGCTGCGCAAGAGCTTCGGCGCCGGCATCGTGGTCGACGGCCTCGACCTGCAGGTCGCCGGAAGGCGAGATCTGCGGCTTCCTCGGCCCCAACGGCAGCGGCAAGACCACCACCATCCGCCTGCTGTGCGGGCTGCTGAAGCCGGATGCCGGCGCGCGGCACCTGCCTGGGCTACGACCTCATCCGCCAAGCGCGCAGATCAAGCGCTGCAGATCGGCTACATGACCCAGCGCTTCAGCCTCTACGGGGACCTGACGGTCGCGGAGAACCTGGACTTCGTCGCCCGCATCTATCGAGATGCCGGACCGCGCGCGCGGCGGTGGCGCGCGGTCATCGAGCGCATCGGACTGCCGACCGGCGCGGCCAGCTGGCCGGGGAACTCTCCGGCGGCTGGAAGCAGCGGTTGGCGCTGGCGGCCTGCGTGCTGCACCAGCCGCGGCTGCTGCTGCTCGATGAGCCGACCGCCGGCGTCGATGCCAAGGCGCGCCGCGAGTTCTGGGACGTGATCCACGACCTGGCCGCCGAGGGCATCACGGTCCTGGTCTCCACCCACTACATGGACGAGGCCGAGCGGTGCCACCGCATCGTCTATCTCGCCGGGGGCCGGCTGGTCGTCAGGGAACCGTCGAGAGGTCGTGCGGATGCGCGGCTGGTCGTGTTCGAGGCGACGGCGGCGCATCTGGAGCAATGGCGCGGCGGCTGCGCGGCGCACCGGGCGTGGAGAGCGTGGCCGTCTTCGGGCGCACGCTGCGCGTGGTCGGCACGCGATCGCGCGGCGCTGCGAAGACGGCGGTCGCCGGTGCTTGCCGGCACGCCGGGCTGCGACTGGCACGCAGGTCCCGGCGCGGCCTCGAGGACGTGTTCATCGACCTGATGGACGACGGCCAGGAAACGATGCGCTGCAGGCCATGCCCCCGGAAGGCGCTTTTCTTTCGCCCGGCTGCTGGCGCCGTGCTGCGCAAGGAATTGACGCAGATGCGCCGCGACCGCGCGACGGTTGCGGCTGACCGTCGCGCTGCCGCTGATCCAGCTATTCCTGTTCGGCTACGCGATGAACGCCGATCCGCGGCACCTGCCGACCGGCGTGCTGATGGCGGACCATCGGGCTACACGCGGACGCTCGAGGCCGCGCTGGTGAACACCGGCTATTTCGACCTGCGCACGTATGCCACCGATGGCGAAGCCGAGATGAGGCGCTGGCGCGGGGCGACGTGCTGTTCGTGCTCAACATCCCGCCGGATTTCACGCGCGACGTGGATCGCGGCGAGCACCCGTCGGTCCTGATGGAGGCGGACGCCACCGACCCCACGGCGATCGGCAACGCCGCCGCGGCGCGTGACCGCGCTGAACGCCGACGTGCTGGACGCGCGACCTGCCGCCGAACATGCAGATCGCAGCCTGCGGCGCCGCCGTTCGAGGTCGTGGTGCACGCGCGCTACAACCCGGAGGCAGATCACCGCGCTGAACATCGTGCCGGGGCTGATCGGCGTCGATCCTGACGTTCTCGACGCTGATCATCACCGCGCTGTCGATCACACGCGAGCGCGAGGCGCGGCACGATGGAGAACCTGCTGGCGATGCCGGTGCGCCCGCTCGAGGTGATGCTGGGCAAGATCATTCCCTATGTCGGCCTGGGCTATGTGCAGGTGCTGCTCATCCTGGGCGTCTCGGTGGCTCGTGTTCGGCGTGCCGGTGCGCGGCTCGGTGCTGCTCTGCTGCTGGTGCTCGGGCTGTTCATCGCCAGCAACCTGGCGCTCGGATTCACCATTCTCGACCGTTGCGCGGACGCAGATGCAGGCGCAGCAACTGGCGCAGTTCGCCTTGCTGCCGTCGTTCATGCTGTCGGGCTTCATGTATCCCGTTCCAGGGAATGCCGATCTGGGCGCGCGCCATCGGTGAAGCCTGGCCGCTGACCCACGTGATCCGCATCACGCGCGGGATTCTGCTGAAGGGCAACGGCCTGCACGCCATATTGCCGGACGTGTGGCCGATCGCCTTGTTCGCGGTGGTGGCCGGGATGGTTGCGATGCTGTCGTTCCGCGAAACGCTGGATTAAAAACCGCCGCCTTCAGCACCGCCGCCCCGACCGAGAACCTGATAGATGCGGCAGATCAGCGTTCACTTCGCCGGCGAATAAGGCCAAGACCAATAAGAGCGCCACCCATCAAGGCCAGCGACGCCGGCTCCGGCACCGCGGTCATCGGCGTTGCGACCAGCGTGAGCGACGCACCGATTAGAGTACGAGCCATCATGAAATAGAGCCGTAAAGGGCCCTTCATCGGGAACGAGATCGGCAAGATTTGTTTGCGAAGCAACGGTGATGTCACCGAGCGTATCATATTGATAGAAAGCTGCTGGAAACAGAGCTGGGAAGAAGGCGCCTGAGGGGGATTCCGTCAGGGCCACAACGTCATTCGCCAAAGCATTGGCTTTCGCTGCTGACACCGAAGGAAGGCTGGTCCCGTCGAAGAAGAATGTGTCTGGTCCGACGGAAAGCGATCCAAAAAGCGCAAAAGCGTATGGTTGCGTCACAGGAAGGGTCGGAAAATCTGTTACCGAGGCGCTGAAGGTGCCTGCGTAGACATCGAAAAAGCCCGAGGACGGCGCCCCCTCGCCGAGATCGGCGCTCAGGCTGCCAGTGTGATCCACCGTTAGCGTGCCGGAGGTGGTCAGACCGATGGTTGTTGACGCAGCGTCGGCGGATACCGGGGCCAGCAACAATGCGCTGGCGGCAACGGCGGCGCAGGCTGCAAATCGCATCCCGAGGAGTGGTAGCGTGTTTGTATGCATGAGAGCACGGCTCCTTGATTGGGGGACCAGACGTTGAAGACGTCTCGAGTTTTCGTCGGTTTGGAAACCACGGTCAGGCCCGTTATTAACTCGCGATGACGAAAATCTCGCGAACCTGTCATTAACATTCCGTTAAATCTTGCGTATTCAGCGTGAAAGTCATTGTGGGCAAGGTAACCGAGTGCGCCTTTCCCTATCGTCTCGTGAAATGCGAGGCCCTTGCCGAACGCGTTGGCGATCGCCTTGAGACGCTCGATTAGACTTGCGCCGCCTTGCCATCGCCGCCGCCTCGGCCGACCATGCCAACTCCAGCCTGAGGAGCGGCCGATGCAGTTCACCCCATCCCACGTCACGCAGCACTGGCAACTCAGCAAGCCCGCCGCGACCGGGCGGCGGGGCATCGTCGTCTCGCAGGCCAACAGCGCGGCGCGGGCCGGCGTGGCGGTGCTGGACGCCGGCGGCAACGCGATCGACGCGGCGGTGGCGACCGCGCTGGCGCTGGCGACCGTGGAGCCGTGGAACTCGGGCCTCGGCGGGATCGGTTTCGCGCTGGTCCATCGCGCCGGGCAGCCCCGCGCGGAGGTGGTGGATTTCGGCCCGGTGGCGCCGCGCGGGCTGAACCCGTCGGCGTTCAAGCTGACCGGGCGCATGAAGCAGGATTTGTTCGCCTGGCCGGAGGTTGAAGGCGATACCAATATCCACGGCCCGCTTTCCTTCGCCGTTCCGTCCTCCACCGCCGGCTATGCGTTCATGCATGAGCGCTGGGGCAAGCTGCCGCTGGCCGACGTGATCGCCCCGGCCATCGCGTTGGCGAAGCGCGGGCTGCCGGCCGACTGGTACACCACGATCAAGGTGGCGTCCTCGGCTTCCGTCCTGCGGCTCTATCCGGAAAGCGCGCGCATCTATCTGCCGGACGGGCTGCCGCCGATCGCGCCCTATCAGGGAACGCCCGGCTTCTTCCGCCTCGGCAACCTGCCGGACACGCTGGAGCGGCTTGCCCATGCCGGGCTGCGCGACTTCTACGAGGGCGACGTGGCCGCCAGCATCGCCGCGGATGTGAAGGCGATGGGGGGCGTGCTGTCGACCGAGGATCTGCGCCAGTGCGAGGCCCGCACGCGCCCGGCCACCGAAGTGGCGTGGCGCGGCCGAACCTTGCAACTCACCGGCGGTCTGACCGCCGCGCCCACGCTGATGCGCGTGCTGGACCGCATGGCGGAGGCGCCTTATGGCGCGGCGCCGTCGCCGGAGTGGTATGTGGCACTGGCGCGGGCGATGAAGGCGGCATATGCGGAGCGACTCGCCGGTCTCGGCGATGCCGAGGCGAAGGCCGCCGAGACCTGCACCACGCATCTGACGGTGTGCGATGCGGAGGGCACGATGGTTGCGATGACAACCACCTTGCTTTCATCGATGGGCAGCCGCGTCGTGCTGCCGACCTCGGGCGTGCTGCTGAACAACGGCGTGATGTGGTTCGACCCGCGGCCGGATCAGCCCAACTCGATCGCGCCCGGCAAGCGGCCGCTGACCAACATGCTGCCGGTGATCCTGAAGGATGGCGGGCGGCCGTGGATCGCTGCCGGCGCTTCGGGCGGTCGGCGGATTCTGGCTTCGGTGTTCCAGACGCTGACCTGCGCGGCGGATTTCGGCATGTCGCTGTCGGATGCGCAGCACCATCCCCGGATTGACGTATCGGGCCCCAATTCGGTCACCGTCGATCGGCGCATGCCGGCACCGATTGTCCGTGCACTGGAAGCCGATGGCCCCACGGAGATCGTGGAACACGGGGTGATGCCGATCAATTTCGCCTGCCCGAACCTGATTCAGCAGAATGCGGACGGATCGCGGACGGGAATCAGCGACTGGGCCTCACCCTGGTCGGCCGCGATCGCGCAGGGCTAATTGAGGCCGATCGGAATCAGAAGCCGGTACGCTGCCTCTGGACCCTGGCGCGATTGGTTAAACGTCCATCGCGCGGAGAAGAGGAAATTTGTCGCCCCGGCAGGATCATCACCTGGGGTCACTACGCGTTGGGGCGATTGTTCACAACCTGAGCCGCCGTTTCAGTGTGTTATCTGCGGGAGCAGTAGAAACGCAGGCTTGGAATCTGTCCGAAGCGGTCCGCTTTATCGCTATCCGAGCTATCCTTCTGTTGCAGCGCTTTGTCGCTGCCAGGCACAAAGCGAAAGCGTGAGCCGATGCCGCTATTGCGCCTTCTGACACTCCTTGGTTTGCTGCCGCTGCTTTGCGCGGCTGCGGCGCCTGCTCCGGCCGCAATCCCGACCGTGGATGCGGCGCAACCGCTTTCCAAGCGGGAACTGGTGGTCGCCACAAAAGAAGCTCCGCCATTCGCAATGAAATCGCCCGATGGCTCCTGGCAGGGCATCAGCATCGATCTGTGGCGCCACGTCGCCGCGGAGCTGCATCTGCGCTATCGGTTCGTTGAATTTCCGACCGTCCAGGACCTGCTCGACGCGACGACAAAAGGCACCGCCGACGCCTCGGTTGCAGCTATTACGGTCAATGCGGCACGTGCTCGCGACACCGATTTCACGCAACCTTTTTACGCGACCGGACTCGGCGTGGCGGTACACGGCGGACTCGAAACCTGGCTGCCACTGGTACGCAGCTTCGAAATCATTCAGCTTTGTGGAAGCGATCGTGGTCCTGCTGGCGATCGCGCTCCTGGTCGGCATTTTGATCTGGATCTTCGAACGGCATCAGAACGATCATTTTGCCGGCCATCCGGCCAAAGGACTGACGTCGGGTATCTGGTGGTCCGCCGTGGCGATGACGCAGGCCGGTGCGGCACAGGGAGGCCCCGCTTCGCTTCCTGGCAGGCTGGTGGCAGTCGTCTGGATGATCACATCGATCATTGTCCTCGCCGTATTCACGGCGGGTATCACCTCGGCGATCACCACGCATCAACTGCAAGGTCTGGTCCGCAATGTGGACGATCTGCGGTCTTTGCGGGTCGGCGTTGTCGACGGCTCCTCGTCGGTGGATTTTCTGGACCATGAAAGGATCACGCACCGCCTGTTTCCCGATCCTTCAGCCGGACTGAAGGCCGTCGAGACCGGGACCATCGATGCGTTCGTTTATGATCGTCCGCTGCTCACCTGGACCGTCAGGCAAAACTTCTCGGGCCTGCAGGTGCTCGGCATCACGTTCGATCCGCAGAATTACGCGATCGGCCTGCGGAAGAACAGTGCCCTGCGCGTCCCGCTCAACATCACCCTGCTGGCGAGCGTCGAAAGCGATTGGTGGAACGAAGTGCTTTACCGCTACCTGGGAGCGTCTGGCCGCGAGTTCAGTAGATGACCGGCAAGCCTTCCTATGGTCTCGCCGACGACCGTTGGTATCACAGCACGTCCTGCGACAGCCCAGCGGAGTGGCGGACCATGTCGAGCGGCGAATCCCAGTCAAAGTTGCGCCACACCGCCGCGAGGTGCGCGTACGGCGGCGACTGAGCAAACAACTGGAACGTCAGCCGATGCCCGGCATAATCCGAATTCAGCAGGTCCCGCGCGAACGCCAGCAGTTTTCTCCGATCCTCCGCCGCCCATCGCTCGTTCACCGTATAGTACTTCCGCAGCCATGCACCCGCCTCGTCATTCTGAAACGTGGCGAAATCCGGCGTGACGCAGATCTGCCCGCCGCACAGCTCGCGCGCGATATGCATCATGTGATGCAACTGAGAACACGCCAGCACCCGCCCGGTGAACAGCAGCGACTGGTTCGGCATCAGCAGCCCCGCCGGGCTCTTCTGGGCGGTGGCGATCGCCGCGATCAGATGCGCGTTGATCCCCTCTCTGTAGCAGGCCAGCGTGGCCAGCTTCTCCTGCACCGCCTGCTGCTTTTCCAGCCCGGTCTGGCGCGCATTGAACAGCGCGGCACCGATCATCAGGTCGGCGCTGCGCAGGATGCGCAGCACGAAGGCAAACGCGCTGTAGCGATGCAACGTCGCACGAATGAAGCTTGCCGCGCGCGTGTGCCGGTAGAACAACACGTTCTCCCAAGGGATCAGCACGTCGTCGAACACCACCAGCGCATCGACCTCATCGAACCGGCTGGCGAGCGGATAATCTTCCGCCGGCGCGCGCCCGGCAAAGCCCGTGCGGCAGATGAATTTCAGATTGGGTGATCCAAAGTCACAGATGAAGCCCACCGCGTAGTCCGACAATTCCGCATCGCCCCAGTTGGCGATGGTGGGCTTGGTAAAGGCTTGGTTCGCATACGCCGCCGCGGTTTCATATTTAGCCCCACGCACGATGATGCCCGCATCGGTCTCCTTCACCACGTGCAGCAGCATGTCGGGGTCCTGCTCCTGCGGGCGCTTCGACCGGTCGCCCTTGGGATCGGTGTTCGCTGACACATGGAACGGATCCCGCTCGATCACCAGTTGCACATGCCGGCGAATATTCTCCGCAAAGCGCGGGTTCGCCTCGTTCAGCACGTCCTGGCCATCGTACAGCGACCACACCTCGCCGACAGTCTCGTCACCGACCCGCGTCACCACGCCGCCGATCTCGTCCAGCACCGTTTCCACTGCGCGGCGCTTGTCGTGCCAGTCCTGCTGGGTCACCGGCAAACGGTTGGCGAGCGCATTCACGTGACCCTGCCCGTCCGCATAGGTCATGATCGGACGAAACCGATCCTCGTGAGCCATATCGTAGATGCGCGCGCGAATATCGACGAGCGGTTTGAACATCTCGTGCCGGGTAACATCCGCCACCCGTTCGCCATCGATCCAGACCCTGCGGCCGTCACGGATCGAATCACGGGTACTGCTCGCCGGTACGGATCACGGTGCCCTCATCTGCAATGCGTCACGGCAGCGTAGCCGCTTCACGTCAGGATGGCGAAATGCGCCTCGGTCGGGCGTCGGCCGATGCCATTGATGGTCAGGATGTCCTGTGGGCAGGCGGAAAACGCAATGATAAGGTCCATCTCGGCACGCAATGCCACGTGGCAGCCGGGGGTGGAGACCGGAGGGTCGAAGGACAGCTCGCCCTTCGGTGTCCAGGGGATGTTCATGAAGAGGTTGAGCGGACTTGGCGTCTCCGGTGGCGTAACGCCCAGCTCAGCCAGCGCGTGCGCGAGGTTGTCGGTGCAATTGTCGTGGCGATCGCCGCCCCCGAGTTCGATGAAGCGGTAGCGATCGCAGGCCGCGATCAGTGTGTCGTGGATGCCGCCGGAGGTATCCTCCGTCAGCGTCAGGATTGGCCGGCGGTGATTGCTGTGCAGCGCGTCGCCGGCAATCGGGATAAGCCGGCAGAGCGCGGCGCGGGTGTGCTCCATCGACATGAACTCATGCAGATCATGGCGATTGAAGGCCCAGGTATCGACCACCTGCTCGCCATGCGTATTGATCACCCTGATCGTCTGGCCGGCCGCCAGGAACGCTGCCTTGCCGCTGCGGGCGGGAATAGTGATGTGGTCGGGCATAGGCGTGCTCCGGCTGGGTTGTGCCGGGATGAGGGTGCCAGAGCGGGCGGATGATGCAAGGTGGCCGGGGATGCTGCGGCGCGCTGGTGTCCCGGAGCGTAACTTTGCGTATGGCGCTGGTGTCAGAAATAGGGGGGCGCCGGAAGGCGCCCCGAAACGTCCTACCCGGAGCGGGTCCCAGAGGACTTATTAGTTGCCCTTTTAGGCCCGATGGCGGCGGCGGGTGAGCCAGCCCAATCCGACTAAGGCGGTACTCAGCAGTGCGAGCGAAGCGGGCTCGGGCACATTGGGGATCACAGTTCCCTTTTCGCCGACGGTAAACAGGTAATAGTTTTCAAAGACGGGGTTAGTCCACGTCAGCGAGGTGTAGGTTCCGGTAAACTGGATGGTCCCACTGCCCTCCCGGCCGCAAACTGTGTCAGCGGGGCAGGCGCCCCCGGTAAAGATCGACGTGCCGCCGAAATTAGTTGACGGACCGCCGCTTTCGATTGTGAAGGGTTCGCTACCGGAGAAAACAAATTCGGCCAAAATGCCACCTTGTCCAAGGCTGGCAATGGCAAGCACCGGATCAGTCACCGACTTGGAAAACGTGATCGTTTCCGTGGCGGTATCGGGTCCGCCAGTCAACGATATCTCGCCGTTGGGCGTCGGTGGCGCGTTGCCAACGGTGCCACCACTGAACGTGCTGACAGGCCCCCAGACGAAACCAGGATCGTTTCCGGTAAATATCACGTTGCCAGAATAGCTGACGCCAACCCCATCGGAAGTTGTTCCAGAGGCCGTTCCGGTCGTTGACCCTGTGGTATACGGGGGTGTCCACGCGGTCCAGTTAACAGTAGTCGCTTTGGCCGGCATGCTGACGCTTAGAGCCAGAACCCCAGCAAATCCACCGGCGAAAGTCAGCGAGAGATTTTTGTTCATGATTCCCTCCTTCTGTTCGTAACGCGCTCCTCCGAAGACGATGTAGCCTCCGAGCGCGCGTCAGTCGCGGTCGGTAGCTAAGGTGCAGCCTCGCAGATTTCGATATCGACGCGCGACGCAGGCTCATTTACAGTCTAGATCGTTTGTATCAATCTTTCTGTGGTGCCGGCGGAGACATTCCGCTTCCCCAAACCTACTTCGGAAGTGCGCGCCAGGCAGCGACGCACGCCCCTTGGAATGAACCTCCGGTCACCCTAGCTGCTATTCCAGGTTTTTTCAACGCTCAAAAAACGAATTCTGTAATATTAAACGTGTTTGGAACGACGGCCCCGAACCCGTGCAGTTGCGCGGTGATGTCGGCGTGAGCGCGGTCCACGCCCAGGTCTGGCACCTGAATGCACCTCCTCTGCCGGCATCCGCGATCTGCCTGGCGTGCCCCAACGGCTGGAAAAAGCGGCAACGGACCCGTCAGGGATCGCCCGGTCGAGCAGCCGCGAGCCGATCCGCCAGCCGGTTCAGGTCCCACTCCCGCGCCAGCGCGGATGCCGCGGACCAGGTAGGCACCTGGTCGTGCAGGGGTGGCAACGGCGCGCGCGCGTCCATCGTGGCAATCCGCCGGAACAGCAGCAGCGCTTCCGCCTGCCCGGCGAACTGGCCGTCGCCGAGCGCAGCCTCCAGCGTTCCGTATCTGCGCAGCAACGCCGCGGCCGTTTTCGGCCCCACCCCCCGAGCGCCCGGCAGCTTGTCCGACGGGTCCCCGCGCAACGCGATGAAGTCCGGCACCTGAGCGGGTTCCACGTCGTAGCGTTGGCGCACCTCGGCCGGGCCGATCCGGGCCATTTCGCCGGCCCGGACAGGGTGAAGAATCGTGGTCGCCGGAGACGCAAGCTGAAACGCGTCGCGATCGCCGCTGGCAACGAGGGTGGTCCCACCGGATTGCTCCTGCCGCGCAACGGCGGCTGCAAGAAAGTCATCCGCCTCGTATCCGGCCGACTTGGCGACCGCCAACCCGCACGCGGCGACGAAGTCCGGAAGAACCGCGAGCTGATCCACCAACTCCGCATCGAACTCACGACCGCTTTGGTACGGCGCGAACGCTTTGTGCCGATATGTCGGCGCATCTAGCGTGTCCCAGCCGACGAGCACGGTACCGGGCGTTCGGTTTCGTAGACGCGCAGGAGGAAATTGGCGAACCCGACAATCGCGCCGCCGCCCTTGCCGCCGTGCCGCCTGATGGATTTCGGCAGCGCGTGGTAGGCGCGATGCGCGAACAAATCACCGTCGATCGCCAGCAATGGCCGCTGCTTGTCCGACGTACGAGTCATTGCAGCCGCGACGGATCGAGCGCAGGCGGCCGGCCCGCAGCGAACGGTGTCAGGTCGGTCGAATGTGCGGCGTCATCCTGGATCAGCTCTGGCATGGCCTCTCCGGTTGTCGGGGCATTGAGGATGTCCCACACGCTGTGACCGACGCGGCACACGTCCGGATGGCAAAGAAGGGCAGGGTCGCGCCGGCGAGAACCGCGCGACACGTCACAGGCAGCATTACGGACGTCCTCTCTGTCCGAAAACCACGGCACAGTACCCGCCGCCCGGGGACTGACAACCCCGTGATATGCTATGACAAAGCCTCCTTCCCGCACCGTAACGTCTCGCGGATGCGCGCCGCCCGCGCCGAATCGAAATTTTCCAGGACCATGATCACCGCATCCGTCAGGTCCGGCCGCACTCGCCCAATGCGCCCGAGCAGCACCAGGCAATCCTCGTCGGCCACGGCCTCGATCGCCTGGATAATCTCCGCCGACGGCGCCTGCTGCAACATCCGCATCAGTGGTGCTCGCGCTTCCTGCCGCCCCGACCGCCCGAGTGCACACGCCGCCTCCCGTGCCACCGTTCCATTCAGGTCACTCAGCAGCTCGAGCAGCACACCCGTCACCTGCGCGCCGCCGCGCGCGCACTGGCAGGCATTGGCCCGCACTGCGGGATCGGAATGATGCAACCAAGATGCAACAGTATCGGCCGGCAGGTGCGCGCCGAGGCGGGCGGCAGCCTCGGCCAAGAACGCCAGTCCTGGTCCTGCAATCACCTGGTCCACGGCGATGCGTCTGATCGCCTGCGCGGCCTTTCCGCCGCCGATCATCACCAGCCCGTCAACCGCCGCCATTTGCTCGCGGATCGTGCAATCCCGCCCAAACCCGATGAATCGCCGGCAAAGCTGCTCCAGCTCCTCGGCCGCGGCTACCAGCCGTCGCCGTCCGGCTTCCTGTGCCAGCGCGAGGCAGTTCGACTGGCGCGCGTTCCGAATGGCGATCAGCAGTGCTGCATCGTCCAGATCCGACGGAGTTGCGTCCACCAACTCAGCCGGTTCCAATAACGGCTGCACCGGCCACTGCCCGTCGCTGGAGAAAAGGTCCGGCTGTTCGGGCATGACGCTCATCGCCGCAGAAAACGCCGCCACCCCGTGCGTCCGGCGTCCGGCGCAATGCCCATCTCCTGCTCCAGCGCGCGCAGGTCCAGCCGCACCACGTCCGCGAAGCGGCCCTTCAACACGAAATCCGGCACGCTGCGGGCAAACTGCCCCGCCTGGATGTTGTCGCCACCGAAACTGATGATCAGCTCGCCGCTGCGGCGATTCACCGTCACACGGTCTTCGCTGTCCGCCAGCATGTCCGCAAGCTGATCGCGGAACCGGCGATGCCGGATGCCAAAATAATCGACGAAACCCAGCGGCTTCGCCCAAACGGGAGGCTCGCCGAGCGCTTCGCCGAGGAGGTCGCGCAACAGCTCTGATGACCGCGCCAGCAAGTCAGGAAAATGCTCCGCCTCGGCATCGATCTCGGCCCGCATGGCGCGCACCTCGGGGATCAGGCGTTGCAGATAGGCGCGGTACAGCGCAGTGCCGATCTCGCGTTGCGCGCGCCGGGCGATGCGCTCGGTGACCGAGCGGTTTTCCGGAATCGCCGCGTCGATATGGCACGTCACCATCCGTTTCGTCAGATCGGGTGGAATGGTGCTCACATCGCGATTGGTGGTCAGCACCACCGGCGCATACTGCCCGCCCATCTCGTGGTCCGTGCGCACCAGGTCCGGCACATGGGTGGAGAACTTGTCGCGCGTCACATCGTCGATCAGCAGCGGCAGGGCACCCAGCCGCTCGCGCAAACCCAGCGCCCGGTTGGCCGTGAACTGCCCGCTCCGGATCATCTTCTCGAAACCGAACATGGACCGCGCGGCAATCCGGGTGAACAACGTCTTCCCGCCGCTTGAACGGCCGTACAGCACGGCATAGACGGGATACACCCAGGGATCGATGCCGACCGGCACCGCCGCCTGCCGCAGCCACGGCGCCGCGGGCGCGGCGTACAGCCACACCAGGAAGGCCCAGTACCACCTCCACCGCGGCCTCGGCATTGCCGAAGAAGCTGTGGAAGCTGTCGATATAGTCCACCAGGATGCGGGCATCGGCCGCCGCGCTGTCGGCCGGCAGCACCGGGTCGGCAACCAGCCACGCCTGCCCATTCAGCAGCACAGTTCCGGTCGCGAAATCTATCTCCACGCGCGGGATCCGGTCTTCCGTCGCCTCCGTCAGCGGACGGGCGGCATGCGCCCGGATCACGCGCAGCACCGTGGCCGCGTTCACCACCGTGCGTCCGGCCTTGTCCTTCGGCAGGGCAAGTTCTTTCAGCTCCGCGCCGATAGCTGCGGCGTTGCGCAGCGCATCGGTGGCGAACCCGGCCGGCACCGGCCGCGGCGGTGGATCGATCAGCGCAACGCCCGCCTGCAGCACCCGCACGATCGGCACCTCGTCCAGCGCAAGCGGCGTCGTGCGGGCAACGATGCCGTCGCCCTCCCGGCTGACCAGTGCATCCGGCTCCACCGGGACGCTGTCGCGCCAGTCTCGCTGGTAATAGCCGTCGAACAGCATCCAGGCCGGCTCACCATCGAACGCGACATAGATCTCCTGCTGGCGTCCCTCGAAGGCCGCCAGGCTGAGATTCGCCGAACCGGTCACCACCCGATGCCCCGCCGGCCCCGACAGCAGGTAAAGCTTTTCGTGGCTGGGTCGCCCGCGCAGCAGCCGGAATCGCAGCGTCCCGCCGGCCACCCGTTCCAGCAGCACCCGGCCGCTACGGCCGAGTAGGCGGGACAGCGCCTCCACCAGTGCCTTCTGATCGGCCAGCGCGTCGGCGAACCCGTACGCCTGCACTGTCTGGCTCGCCTGCAGCAGCGCCAAATGCTCGCGCGACAGGATGGCTTCGCTGCCGAACACGATTTCGGCATCCTCCAGCCGATCGACCAGGCGCATCAGGAATTCGATGCTGCTGGAAAACGTGATCGCCTTCACTGCTGTGAAGCCCGTGAACAGCGACTCCCAACTCGTCTGTTCCTGGCCGATCAGCTCGGCTCGGAACACCGTTAGCGGTCCAGCGGCAGCAGCCGCGTTGGCGAACAGATCAGACGGCATCGCCCGCAACGCAGCGGGGCACCCGACAAATCACCGTACGCTCAGCGTGTGCCATAAAGTCTGTCGCCGGCATCCCCTAACCCCGGATGGATGTAGCCATGCTCGTCGAGCTCGCGGTCGATCGCCGCAACATAGACCGGCACGGCGGGATGTGCATCGGTGAAGGCGGACAGCCCCTCCGGCGCCGCGAGCAGGCAAGCGAAGCTGATCTGCGGCACGCCGGCCTGTTTCAGCCGATGAACCGCGGTAACGGCCGAATGGCCGGTCGCCAGCATCGGGTCAACCACGATCACCAGCCGCTCCTGCACGTCGTCCGGCAGCTTAAGGTAATATTCGACCGGCACCAGCGTGTGCGGATCGCGGTACAGCCCGATATGCGCAACACGCGCCGACGGAACCAAGTCCAGCATGCCGTCCAGCATGCCGTTGCCGGCGCGCAGTATGGACAGGAAGCAGAGCTTCTTGCCCGACAGCAGCGGGGCTTCGGTGACTTCCAGCGGCGTTTCGATGCTTACGGTCTCGGTCGGCAGGTCGCGCGTCACCTCGTACGCCATCAGCAGGCTGAGCTCTCGCATCAGCCGGCGGAACTCCGATGTCGCGGTGTCCCGGCGCCGCAGCAGTGTCAGCTTATGCTGGACCAGCGGGTGATCGAGCACAGTAACATTCGGAAACGACAACATTGATCGGGCTTTCGCGAACAGGTGCTCAGAATACGGTACCGTCGCTCACCACGTGCAGCGGCGGCCCGCCATCCGCTCGCCGTTCGCGCGCGATTTTCCGGCCGGCGTCCCAGGTGCCACCCTGCAACAGGCGCGCCAGCGGCAAGTCCCGAGGCGTGCACCCCAACCGGTCTCGCACGCGCGGCGCCAACCTGTCCAGCAACGCCACCGTCAGGCCACGCCACTCCACCACCGCCGGATGCTCGATCGGCAGCGGTGTCGCTGCCAGGCTCGCATCGCGGAGAGTCAGCACCCCCAGGTCCACGAACAGCCCACCGTTGCGGTACCTCGGCCAGCCCAGTCAACGCATCCAGACCACTGACGTTGATTCCCGCCTCCTGCAGCGCTTCCACCACCGAATACGAGAGCCACTGCGACAGTTTGTGGAACGGCACCAGGCTTCCGCCCGGATCGGCGCCGCGCAGCATCGGATGCGCCCAGACATCGCCCAGGTTTTCGCCGCCCAGCGTCAGGCGCCCCGGCCAGATCGGCGCCAGCGCGTCGAGCAGGGTTACCAGCACGCTCCGTGCCGGCAGTGCTCCGGCGAACGCCTGAGCGCGCCAGCGGTCGAACAGTGCCCCCACCCGCGCGTCAGCACCGAACAGGTCCGGCCGGGAACGCAATATGTTGGCGAGGTTGCGCAGCAATCGCACCCGCCCCTGCAATCCCACCAACGGATTGTCGTCGGAAACCTGCAACGCCGCGCCCAGCGCTGCCGCCGACAGGCGCGAAAGCCCGTCACCATCGACGCGACACGGACGTTCGGGATCGCCGGAAAACAGTCCGACGCTGAACGCGTGCAGGCTCGCCACCGCGAGCCCTTCCGACCGCGACAGCACTTGCCCCGTTTCTGGTTCACGAAAGCTCCACGCTGGACCAGCCCCGGCATCGAGCAGCACGCTGACCGTGCAGAGATCGATCCGGGTCCGAGCCTGCTCCGCGCCATCGCAGCCGCGCAACCGGTTTGCCAGATCGCCCCAGCGATCAACCCCGCCAACCTCGAAGTGTCGCCACCGCGCGTGATACGGGATGACACGGTCCGGATAATTGGCCCGGATCACTGCCGCAACATAATCGGCCACGTCATCCAGCCGCGCCGGATCTAACGCGAAATGCGGCAGCCCATCCGCCTCGGCCACTTCGTGCAGCGTGTGACAACGCTCGCGGTACTGCCTCCGGCGTGCGCAGCCACGCAATCGCATTTCGCGCAGCCACGTCAGGCATCGCGATCAATCGCGCAACGCACGGCCCTTGGCCAGGCTCAGCTCGCCCGCGTCGGGGACACGTTCGGAATAATAGCCGGCAGCTTTCTTCGCATCCATCTCCACCGATGCATCGGCAGGTACCAGCCCATCCGGAATCGGCACCCGCTCCACCACCTCGATCCCGCTTGCAACGATCGGTGCATACTTCATGTTGCTCATGGAAACCAGCCGGTCGATCCGCCCTATACCAAGCCAGTGCAGCACGTCCGGCATCAGTTCCTGAAACCGCATGTCGGAAACGCCAGCGACGCATTCAGTGCGGTGGAAATACGCCTCTGCGCGGTCGCCGCCCGCCTGCCGCTTGCGTGCGTTGTACACCAGGAACTTCGTCACCTCGCCCAGCGCGCGGCCTTCCTTGCGGTTGTACACCACTACGCCCAGGCCGCCCGCCTGCGCCGTCGCTACGCACACCTCCACGCCGTGCGCCAGATACGGCCGGCACGTGCATATATCCGACCCGAACACGTCGGAACCGTTGCATTCGTCGTGCACCCGGCAGGCAATGCGCGTTTCCGCACGACCGAGCAGCGCCGGATCCCCGAACAGATACACCGACATGCCCCCGATCGGTGGCAGGAACACATTCCAGTCGGGGCGCGTCACCAGCTCAGGAAACATGCCTCCTGTCTGCTCGAACATCCCGCGCCGCAGATCGGTGACGCTGATCCCGAAGCGGCGGGCGACGCCGGGCAAATACCAGACCGGCTCGATGGCGATCTTCGTCACCCGCACGTCGCCAGTCGCGGTCAGCACGGTGTTGTCGGGCGTCAGCCGGCCAGCACGCACTGCCTGCATGATTTCCGGCATGTTGATGCGCGCGCGGGTCACCGCGATGGTCGGGCGGATATCGCACCCCGCAGCGATCCGGCCGGCAAATACCTCGCCCGTCATGTGCCCCCACGGATCGAGCGAGACGATCCGCTCCGGGTCACCCCATTGCGGAAACGGCCCGACAGGCTCGGCCGGCCTGGTATCCGTCAGGTCGGGCCGGTGGTCGTAGGCGAGCTGACCCGCCGCGACCGCCAACGCTCGGTAGAGCGAGTAAGCACCGGCATGCGTCCCAATCGCATTGCGCGCCCCCGGCTCGTGCAGTGTCGCGATCACCGGGCCGCGCTCGACGGGATCGGCCGCGCCCCAGCAAATCGGGATGACGCGGGCATGCATGGGCGGCGGATGGGACGTCAGCACAATAGCCCGCGGAGCAGCATTCCGGCCCAGGGGCGGCACAGCGGGTGGCACGGCCGTCGAGCCGGTCATCGATCACGATCTCCTCTTCATGTGGGCGCTCGCGTGGCGCGACCCTAACGGAAGCGCGCCGGCCTGGTCCAGCGTCTCGGTGGCTTCAGCCTACGCCAGCGCCATCCGGTTGCGAGCGCGATTCTCGAGCAGCCGGATCGTCTGACTGAATGTGTAACAAATAACGAAGAACAACCCCGCCAACATCGCATACAGTAATACCGGGTCCTGTTCTCGCGCGTTGATCACGTTTGTCGTCTGCATCACGTCCGGCACGCTGATCACGCTGGCGATCGTAGAATCCTGAAACGCGATCAGGCTTTGCGTCAGCAATGACGGCAGCATCCGACGCAGCGCCTGCGGCAGCAGTATCAGTCGTATCGCCTGCCGTAAGTTCAGGCCGCTGGCCAACGCAGCGTCCCGCTGCCCGATCGGCACCGATTGCAAGCCGGCGCGCACGATCTCGGCGAAATAAGCTATTTCAAACGCCGCTAATGCCACCAGCGCCGATACGTAGGCAGAGTTCGGATGGCCGGTAACCATCGGGCCGACCGTATATGCCCAGAACATGATCATCACCAGCGGGCTGGATCGTAGCACGTTCACATAGGTGGTCACCGGCGCATGCACCACGCGCCACTGCGACAGCCGCGCCGCCGCGACCAGGCAGGACACCGGTAACGCGATCGCAATCGCCGTCAGTGTCATGATCAGATTGATCCTGACCAACGGCAGCAGCAGTGTGGCCAATGTGGACAGCACATTCATCCGCGCGCTGTACGCCCGATCAGACCCGGCACGCGCGTGCGCCGCTCCACCACGCCCATCAACCCGGCAATCATCCAGGCACACACCAGATACACGCCGGTGCCCAGCGTATTCGCCTCCACCCAATGGAACGTCTCGGTGCCAAGCTCCTGCGTGACATAGGCGGTCTCCGCCACCCCCACCATCATCGCCAGCGACGAACCCTTGAAGATGGTCACGAACTCCGACGTCAGGCTCGGCGCAATTACCCGCAGCAGCAGCGGCAGGACCACAAAACGTTGCGTCTGTCCCCAGCTCAGCCCGGTGGAGCGCGCCGCCTGCCTGATCCCGCGACCCACCGCGTTCAGCCCGGCGCGTACGTGCTCGGCAATTTTCGCAGAGCTGTACAGCGCCAGCGTGAGCACCGCGCTCCACATCTCCCACCCAAGCTCGAACAGCACGTGACGCTCGGCCGGCGGCAGCAGGCGCGGCAGCACGTAATAGACGAAGAACAACTGCACCAGCACGGGAATGTTGCGGAATAGCTCCACATGCGCGGTCGCCAGAACACGCACCGGCGCCGCGGGCGCCTCACGCGCGATGCCGACCGGCACGCCAATCGCCAGCGCTCCCACCCAGGCGTAGAACGCAATCTCGGTCGTTAGCAGGATCGCGTCGCGCAACTGCGCGCCGAACGGCGGGCGCCACAGGATCGACCAATCCAGCCCGCTGAACACGCCGCTACTGCGGTGGCCAGGAATTCATAACCACCAGTGTCTTCAGCGCGTCTGTCATCGGGAAAGGCGTCTTGCTGTCCGGGCCGAAATATTTCTGATACAACTTGTCCCATCCGCCCGAAGCGCAAAGCTGCGCGATCGTGACGTCGGCAATCCGCTTGAATTTGGAACTTTCCGGACGGATCGGAAATGCCTGCAGGAAGGTGTTGATCCCGATATCCACCACCCGCCACTTGGTCTTGTCGTTGCCGTAGCCATACAGGATCGGTCCATCCGAGCTGTAGCCGTCGATCGCGCCCGTCTGCAGCGCGGTAAACCCTTGCGGGTGATCGGGGAACCCGATGATCCGCACCGGCGGCGACAACGTCCCTTTCGCGTTCAGCGCGCGATACGCCGGCTCCTCCAGCCCACCCTGCGGCACGCCGATCCGTTTGCCGGCCAGGTCGGCCAGTTTGTGGATCGGGCTGTCGATCGGCACCAGTACCTCGGTGGAGGTAAGGAAATGCGGCAGCACGAAATCCACCACCTGGGTGCGCTGCTGCGTCACCACCGTCGCGCCCGCTTCCATGTCGATCGTGCCATTCTGCAGCAGCGGCATTCGTGTCTGCCCGGTGACCGGTATCATCTTGATGCCGATCTTTCCGCCGAGTTGCTGGTTCACTGCCGCATGGATTCGCTCGGCAATCTCGGTCGCGAACCCGACATAATGCCCGCCTGCATCCTTGAACCCATAGGGCGGCGTGGCGTCACGCACGCCGAGATTGAACACGCCGGCTTTTGCGATGTGGTCAAGCGTGTCTTCCGTGCAATCGGCGGCGTGCGCAATCGTCGGCGCAGCCAGCGCCGCGCCGCCGAATGCCGCCGCGCCGGCCAGCCACCGCCGGCGCCCTGGCAACCTCGAATCCCGCTCCATGACATGCCCCCTGTCGTCCGATTAGAAGCGATCCGGCCTGAACGGTGAGATGTCGATCGGTGCCGCACGTCCGCCAATAAGCGCGGCGATGATCTTGCCGGTATAAGGCCCGCCGGTCATCCCCACATGGCCATGCCCAAACGCATGGAACACATCCGCACAGCGTGACGAGCGTCCGATAACCGGCAACGAATCCGGCAGGCTCGGTCGATGACCCATCCACACGGAAACCCGGCTCTCGTCGTAAGCATCCTTCAGCGCCGGCAGCATCTTGCTGCCCAGACGCAGCAGCATGTGCGCACGGCGCCAGTCGGGTGACGCCCTCAATCCGGCCAGTTCCACCGTACCGGCGAAACGCAGCCCACCCGCCATGGGCGTGGCCACGAAATGCCCCTCGGTGTCCGTCGTCGGCACGCGCGGCATCGCTTCCGGGTCGCGCAGCATCAGGTGATAGCCGCGCTCCGTCTCCAACGGAACGCGATCGCCGACCGATGCGGCCAGGTCTCGCGAATACGCACCAGCAGCGATCACCGCGGCATCCGTCGGGACCTCTCCCTCCGGCGTCTGCACGCCACGCAGGCTGCTCCCGCTCAGCCGGAACCCTGTCGCGCGGCGGCGCAGAACCTGTCCGCCATCGCGTCGAAACGCCTCCGCCAGCGCCGCGACGAACCCCCCCGGATCGAGACTATGGCCATTCCCCGGTACCAGCTTGCCGCGGATGAAATCGTGCGACAGGTTTGGGTCGAACTGACGCAGCTCATCAGCATCCAGTTCTTCCCACTTGATACCACTCCGCCGGCGAATGTCCCAGGCCCTCTGGTCGCCCTCCCAGGATGCTTCCGTGCGATACGCGATCAAAATGCCGTTCTGCGCCACCAGCGATCCGGCGCCGGCATTGCGCGCAAGCTCCATTACTGTATCCAGGCATGGCGCCAGCAGGGGCCGCAGCGCGCGTGCCTGTGCATCGATCCGCTCCTTCGTGCCGGCGCCGATAAACCGTATCAGCCAGGGCGTCAGTGCCGGCAGATAGCTCCAGCGGATGCGCAGCGGCCCCAGCGGATCGGCAAGATAGCCCGGAACCTTCTTCAGCGTACCGGGCGCAGCGACGGGCACCACGGAAGAAGGATTGAAGCACCCGGCATTCCCAAACGACGCACCGGACCCGGGTTCCTCGGGATCGATGACCGTCACTTCATGCCCTTCCCGCAGCAGCCAGCTCGCAGCGGCGACGCCAACGATGCCCGCCCCGATCACTGCAACCCGTTTCTTTTCCCCTGCCATTGCGCCGGCCCTTTCCGGACCCGGAGCGTAAGTCCGGCGTGTGCAGGGAGCAAATTATCGCCGGTTGGCCACCCTCATCCGATCACCAACCGTACCCCGTACGCAACCAGGCTCACCGCGGCAACACCCCCAGCATACAACGCCGCGAACCACAGCAATCGCCGCGCCATCAATGATAATGTTCCCCGGCCCGCACTTTGCCGCGAAACACCCAATACGCAAAACTCGTGTAGCAAAGTATGATCGGTATCAGAATCACCGCTCCGACCAGCAGAAACAACTGAGACGCCGGTGGCGCCGCCGCATCCCATATCGAGATGGAGGGCGGCACCATGATCGGCCAGAAGCTGATCCCCAGGCCGATGTAGCACAGCACGAATATCGCCTGCCCGCACAGGAACGGGGTCTTGTCGTGCCGCAGTTCCAGCCCGCGCCAGAACGCCCACGCCGCCAACGCCACCAGGATAGGCACGGGCGCGGTCAGCAGCAGGCCGGGAAACTCGAACCAGCGATGATGGAACATCGGGTTCAGCATCGGCGTCCACAGGCTGACCACGACGATCAGCGCCAGCACCGCAAGCGCCAAGGTGCGAGCATGCCGCCGCGCCGCGCGCTGCAACTGCCCCTCGGTGCGCCAGATCAGCCAGCACGATCCCAGCAGCGCGTACCCGATCACCACCGCCAGCCCGCACAGCACGGTAAATCCGGTCAGCCAGTCGAACCATCCGCCCGCATACACGCGATTTTCCACGTGCACACCCTGGATCAGGCCGCCGAGCGTCAGCCCCTGGCACAATGCCGCCACTCCGGACCCGAGCATGAACGCGCGGTCCCACCACGCCCGCCCGGTCGTGGTGCGTGCGCGAAAACGGAACTCGAACGCCACCCCGCGAAACACCAGCGACAGCAGCATGCCGATGATGGTCGGATAGAATGCTGGCATCACGACCGCGTAGGCGAGGGGAAACATCGCGAACAATCCGCCGCCGCCCAGCACCAGCCAGGTCTCGTTGCCGTCCCAGATCGGCGCGATGGTGTTGACCATGGTGTCGCGGTTCTGTTCCCGATGCTCCACCGCGAACAAAATGCCGATGCCAAGATCAAAGCCGTCCAGCAGCACATAGGCAAGCACCGCGAAAGCGATCAGCCCGGCCCAGACGATCGGAAGCCAGTGCGCCATTCCGCTATCCCCCTCCGGCCGGGCCCGTGGCGGGATGCTCCGGCGCCTGATCGAGCAGTGAAGGCGCCGGCGTGATACCGGCACTGCGTATCGGCACGCCCTTCTCCGGTCCCGGCTCGCCCACGGTCGGCGGACGCTGCACCAGATGCACGACATAGGTGAATCCGGCGCCAAACACGATGAAGTACACCACCACGAATGCCACCAGCGACGTCGCCACGCCCGGCAAGCCGATGGGCGACGCACTGTTCGCGGTGCGCAGCAATCCAAAAACCGTGAATGGCTGACGCCCCACCTCGGTGGTCGTCCAGCCGGCCAGGACCGCAATAAAGCCGGCGGGCGCCATCGCCACGGCAGCCCACAGCAACAGCGTGGTGTCATAAAGTCGGTGACGGAATCGCTGCACCAGGCTCCACCACCCGATCGCGACCATCAGCAGCCCCAGCCCGACCATCACGCGAAACGACCAGAACACGTAAGGTGCCGGCGGCCAGTCCTCGCGTGGAAACGATTTCAACCCTTGCACCGAGCCGTTCCATGTATGGGTCAGGATCAGGGCCCCGAGATGCGGGATCGACACCTCCCAGTTGGTGCGCTCCTCCTGCATGTTCGGCATGCCGAACAGGATCAGCGGCGTGCCCGGACGCGTGTCGAAGTCTCCTTCCAGGGCAGCCACCTTTGCCGGCTGGTACTCCCGGGTGTTCAGCCCGTGCTGATCGCCGGCGATGATCTGGATCGGCGCAACGATGGCAGCGATCCACATCGCCATGGAGAACATCACCCGGGCCGCCTGACTCTGCCGGTCGCGCAGCAGATGCCACGCGCCCACCGCGCCCACCGCGAACGCGGTGGACAGATAACCGGCCAGCACCATGTGCACCAGGCGATACGGGAACGACGGATTGAAGATAATTGCCCACCAGTCGGTCGGGAGGAACCGCCCGTCCGGCGTCATGCTGTAGCCGGCGGGTGTCTGCATCCAGGAATTCGCCGCCAGGATCCAGAATGCACTCACCAGCGTGCCGGCGGCGACAAAGCATGTGGCGACGAAGTGCAGCCGCGGGCCGACCCGCTGCATGCCGAAAAGCATGACACCGAGGAACCCCGCCTCCAGGAAGAACGCGGTCAGAACCTCATAGCCCATCAACGGTCCGATGATCGGCCCGGCCTTGTCGGCGAACGGTCCCCAGTTGGTGCCGAACTGGTACACCATCACCAGGCCGGAAACCACGCCCATGGCGAAGACGATGGCGAAGATGCGCAGCCAGGTACCTGAAACACGTCCAGATAGACTTGGCGGCGCGTGTTCAGCCACAGCGCCTCCAGCACCATCAGGTAGCTCGCCAGCCCGATTGTGAAAGCGGGCAGAACGATATGGAAGCCGAGCGTGAAAGCGAACTGCGCCCGGGCCAGGGTGATTGCGTCCGCCACCTAACACTCCGTCGCCAGCGCGGGTTATGCGGCGCCGATCGATCGCTCTGTCCCGATCGGACTGAACGTTTAGGCCGCGCGTTGCATCGTGTGGGATCGTAGCTGAGTTATGCTACGGACGCCAACCACCTGGCGCAAATTGCCTTCGATCAGGGGGACGATATCGCCCGGCATCGCCGCGACGGCGATCTCGACATGCATGACCGACCCGTTGCGGTGCGACCACATGCGGTCCGGCACCAGGTCGCGCTTGGCGAATGGTTGCAACAGCCGGGGCAGCAACCCCGGATCGGCATCGGCGTCCAGCATGAAACGGACGGAAACGTACGGCCGCTCGACGGCGGCGCAGTCGGCTTGCATGGCAAAAAGCTCCGGAACGGAAAAACGGCGAATGCTGATAGCCCGGCTGCTCAGGCAGCCGGGAGTATAATTCGCGTTCCGTTACGTCCGGTAAGCATGCTTCACCATATCACATGGCGCGATCCGTTGCCAAGCAGACTTATGGCGCCTAAAGCTTCGCGGTCACAGACGCCGCTGGGCATCCGGTGACCCGTCAGCTAGCGCACGCCATCGCCGATCGGAACGCGCGGGGTGAACCAGCAGATTGACACAGAGTCGTTATCCGCGGAACCGACCGAAGAAGAAAGAGGAAACCATGTCACGCGCAAATGCCCCTGACCCCGCCGTGCGGGAAGCCATCGTGCAGCAAGATCTGCACAACGTCCTGCACCCGATCGTCCAGCACAAGGCGCTGGAGACCAAACAGATGGTGGTCACCGGAGGGCAGGGCGCCTCGGTGTTCGACGCGGATGGTACAAGCTACCTCGACGCCATGGCAGGCTTGTGGTGCGTCAACATCGGCTACGGCCGAACCGAGCTGGGAGAGGTCGCGGCCGAGCAGATGCGGCAACTGTCCTACTTCCCGCACACTGCGATGAACCTCCCCGCCGCGGCACTCGCGGAAAAGATCAATGGCCTGGTTGGCGGCGGCTACCACACCTATTTCGTCAACTCCGGATCGGAAGCAAACGAGGCCGGCTTCAAGATCGCCCGCCAATACATGAAACACGAATATCCCGGCGAATATCGTTACAAAACAATCAGCCGCTACTTCGCCTACCACGGCACCACGCTCGCCACCCTGGACGCCGGCGGCATGGGCGACCGCAAGGCGAAGTTCCAGCCTTACTCAGGGGACTTCGTGCATGTCGCCCATCCCTATTGTTATCGCTGCCCGTTTGGCCTGACCTATCCCAACTGCGGCATGGCCTGCGTCAACAACCTGGAAACCACGATTCTCGGCGAGGGACCGGAGTCGGTGGCCGAGATCATCATTGAGCCGGTGATGAGCGGTGTGGGCGTCGCCGTGCCGCCCGACGAGTATTTGCCCGAAGTGGAAAAACTCTGTCGCAAATACGACATTCTTCTTCATGTGGACGAGGTGATCAACGGCTTCGGCCGCACCGGCAAGATGTTCGCCTTCCAGCACTACAACGTGTCGCCCGACATCATCGCCATGGCGAAGGGAATCTCCAGCGCCTACCTGCCGATCGCCGCAACCGCTGTCAAAAACAGCGTGTTCGACAGCTTCTACGGTGACCCGGCCGAGAACCGGCAGGTCGGTCAGGTCAACACGTATGGCGGCCACCCTGTCGCGGCTGCTGTCGCGCTGCGCAACATCGAGATAATGGAGCAGGAACGGCTTGTCGATCGCGCCGCGAAATTGGGCGCCTACCTGCTGGACGGGCTGCGAACCCTGATGCGGCATCAGATCGTCGGCGATGTTCGCGGGAAGGGCCTGCTCCTCGGAGTGGAACTGGTGAAGGACCGCACCACTAAGCAACCCGTCGGCCCGGCACAGATCACGAAACTCGTGGATTTCTGCCGTGACAACGGCCTGCTGGTCGGTCGCGGTGGCGGCGGTCGAAACTACGGCAACACGATCACGTTCTCACCGCCCTTGATCATCACTTCCGCCGAGTGCGACCGTATTGTCGAAATTCTTGATCGCGGACTATCCACCCTGGACCTCTCATAATCGCCTCAGATTGAAGGGTCATTGGAATAAGAAAGAGGATTCACTGCGAAGGGTCGGAGACACGGAAGCGAAGGTTGGCGCTTCGTGCGGTCGGCAAGCCGCGACGCCAACTCCGAAGCGCACACCGCGGTCTCCTTCTCCCTCCTCCGTGCCTCCACGTCTCCGTCGTGAAACTTGCCTTCCTCCGAACCTACCCACCTGCTGGAAGCAACTACGGCGCCTCCGGCCAATGCACCTCCGGCAACTTCAACAATGGTATGCCACGCGCAGCGACAGTACCGGCACGGACGGTGAACGGTACCTCCACCTCCGGCGGTTCGCCCCGGTCCTGGAATCTTGGCCAGGAGCGACAGCACGGCCTTGGCGGCAAGCGCGGCATCATTGCCGATGACATGGTGGGCGGCCAGGCTGTCCAGCGCCGGACTGTAATTGCTAGCCACCACCCGGCCATCGGCGACGGGCTGCAGCGATGCGTCCAGCGATGCAGTCGCCATCAGGCTGCTCTCCAGCGGCCCCCACCGCATGTCCAGATGGCCGATGTGCAGTTTCCCACCGCCATCCCGCCAGGCCCGCATGGCGGTCGCCGGCGCGGTCGGCGCCGGCAGCGGTCCGGTCACGGTGCCATCGATCACCAGTGAGGCGATATGCGCCCCCAACGGCCAGGGCACGCCCGTCGGCAATGTGATCGAGGCCGCTGAAAGCTTTAAGGCCGCCGCGCTCTCCTTCGAAGAGGCATCCGGCGCAACGGCAAGCGATCCCTCCACACTCCCGACCGTTAGACCGGACGTCTTTGTCCGCAGCATTCGCGCCGAGATCAGCGCCGGGGACGCCGGATCGTTCAACGACAGCGTCACCCGCGTCAACTCCGCCGAGTAGGCGTATCCGGGCTGTCCGGCCGGGCCGAGCCGCTGTTCTCCCGACGCCTGCACGACCAGATCGGCCGGGTGCAGCAGGTGGATGTCCAGTGTCAGCCGCGCCGCGCTCCACGAAACTCCTGCAGGAATTTCCGGCTGCCCTCCGGTGATCCGGAAATCCGGCACCACCAGCCGTGCCGATACGGGCCATCCGGCGCGGACAAAATCCCCGTGTCCGATGGTCCAGCCAACCGCACGGCGCCCTTCCACCCATGTCGTGAACCCCGCGGAGAGCCGCTCCGTCAGCACGTACCAGTATGCCGAGACTCCCGCCGCAGATGCTGCCACGGTCAGCGTCAGGCCGATCAGCAGGCGGCGGCGCATCGATCTTTTCCCACGATCAGTCCCGCTTACAGGCGGTTCCGGGCCAGAGGCAACTCGCGATCGCCGGGAGGCGCTCGGCAAAAAGCTGAATACGCAATTGAGACGATGAACTTCGGCGTATGCAACCCTAGCGCGAATCTCTTCAACTCATCCCCAAGCCCCCAAACCCCGCCGAAACCCTCCATACGCATCCATATACAAAGCGATTACAGGTAGTTACAGTACAATCCTGCATCCGTCTGCGAGCCCCGTCGGCCCTCAGCCCACAGACTTATCCACAACCGGCCTGTGAAAGGCCGCGCTCAGGCGTTGCAGAAGTGCTTCATGCCTCTCCGTCGCCGGGATAGGTTCCAGCACACGCACGTGAATGGTTCCGGCACGCTTGCTGAAGGCACGGCGCCCCCATAGACGGCCTGAATCTGTCACCACCGGGATGACGGGGAGCCCGGTGCGTGCGGCCACCGCCGCGATGCCCGGCTGCAGCGGCAGCGGCTGTCCAGGTTCCCCGCGGGTGCCCTCCGGAAAAATCACGATCTGCCGCCCCTCCGTCATCGCTCGTCGCGCGTCGCGTATCAGGTGGCGCAACGCAGATGCGCCCCCCGACCGGTCCACCACGATCATTCCTGCCGGCCGCAGCAGGCCGCCGAACACCGGAATGCGTTCCAGTTCGCGCTTCACCACGTAGCTGCACCGGGGCAGCAGCGTCAGCCAGACCAGCGTATCGAACGCCGACTGATGCTGGGAGGCGATAAGCGCCGGCCCCTCCGATGGCAGATATTCCTGCCCGCGCACGTCCGTACGGATGCCGCAGATCAACCGTAGTCCGCCCAGCACCACACGGGCCCAGATCATCGGAACCGCCAGGGCATTCGCCGGCGCGGCATAGCGCACCGCCACAGCCGCCGGCAGCAGCAGGATCGTCATCCCAAAGAAGTACAGGTTGAACAGCGCGGATCGCAGCAACGTCATCCGCGCCTGCGGGTCGATGCAGCCGAAAGCAGTGGGCCAGGGTCGTGCTCAAATGATGTCAGGCCGAGTTCGGCACCAACCAGCTTGGTATATTCCTCCGTCAGCAGCCGCAGCCCCGTCCAGCTCGTCACCGGCCTGGTTCCGCGCAGCTCGGGCGGCAGGACCGGAGCAGGATAGAGTGTCACGCCCCGAACGGCCCAGCCGATTTCAGCCAAGGCTCGCGGCATATGATAAAAGGCGGTCACGACGATGAGCGAACGGATCCCGTTGGCGCGCACCCAGGCCGCCGTTTCCTCCGCATTGCCGTGTGTGGAGGCCGCACCTCGCCCCAGCGTTACAAATCGCGCGACCGGCCGCGAGTCGACCCCCGCACGGCTCGCAAGATCGCGCAAATCCGCCCCGCCCCCGATACCGCTCACCAGAAGGCGCTCCGCATCCCCGGCGACCAGCATTTCCAGCGCGGTTTGCACACGCTCGGCGCCTCCGGTCAGCACGACGATGCCGTCCGCATGCGGCGGTGGTGTGGGCAGCCGGGTAACGGCACGGACGAACCATGCGAACCCGAGAACCCACGCCAGCAGCAGCACCGCCATCAGTACAGCGCCGGCACGCATCACGCGCTCGGCGCGTCCGCCCGGCCGCACTTGGAGCCACGGCCTCATGGAAGCTGGCGCAGCCATCGCCGCACTGTCCCCTGTGCCGTCAGGAAGCCGATCGCCGCAGCCACCAGCGGCAGTCCCGGCAGCAGCAGCCACAGGGCGATCGGAAGCGCGGTACCGGCCTCCTGCGGAACCGAGGCGACGCTGAACGGGGCCGCCAGCCGCGTCAGCTCGATCAGAACCGGAAGCGCCAGGATCCCGCCCACAATCCCACCGGCTGCCGCCAGTGCCGTCGCCCGCGCCGCGAACCGTCCAGCAATGTATCCGTCGCTGGCGCCCAGCCCGTGCACGATCTCGATCGCCTCCCGCCGTGCCGACAGCCCTCCGCGGGTGGCAACGGCGATCACCGCGGCGGCGACCCCCGCAACAATGATCAGCGCAGCCCCGGCACAGGCTTGCAGGCTGCGCGCCAGCACCGCCAGCCGGCCAACCCAGACGCTCTCGTCTTCAACGATCGTGCCGGGCGCCGCTTGTCGGACCCGATCGATAATCGGGCCCAGCGGCAAGTCGGGATCCGCCAGCCGCACCGCTACCACCCCGGGGAGCGGCAGCCCGAGCTTGTCGGCACCAGCGCCGAGCCAGGGCGACAGCAGCACGTTCAGTTCGTTCGACGACAGTGCCCGTGCCGAGGCGATCCCGACGCTATCCCGCAAAACCTGGACCACCCGATCGACGCGGGCCTCACCGCCATCGGCGGCATCGGCCGGATGCGGTACCTGGATGGTCAGCGACGCACCTGGGCCGCTTTGCCATCCCTGCGCCAGCGAGGCCGCTCCCACCCAGCCGGCCAGTGCCAGCGCCGCTAGGAACGCCATGGCCGCCACCAGGAACGGCAGCATTCGGTCCGACAGCGCCTGCCGGAGGCCCAGCTCATCGAACCCGCGCGGACGCAGCGGAGATCGGTGCGACACGGCTATCGCTCTAAGCGCCAGCCGCAATCGGCGCCGCCCGCAGCAGCCGCCCCTGCTGCAGCCGCAGTGCCGGCGCCGGATGACGCGCCACCAGCGAATCGTTGTGCGTCGCCACAATCACGGTGGTTCCCAGCCGGTTCATCTCCTTGAATAGCTGCATCAGCCGTTGCGCCTGCGTGTCGTCCAGGTTGCCGGTCGGCTCGTCGGCCAGCAGCAGGCTGGGCCGCACAACCACGGCGCGGGCGATGGCGACGCGCTGCTGCTCCCCGCCCGATAGCTCGTCCGGCCTCGCTTCCGCCTTCTTCGCCAGCCCGACCCAGCGCAGCATCTCCCCCACGTCGGCACGTATCTGTCCCTCCGGCCGCCCAGCCAGTCGCAAGGGCAGGGCGGCATTGTCGAACACCGACAGATGCGCGAGCAGGCGAAAATCCTGGAACACTACTCCGATCCGGCGCCGCAGCTCCGGCAGCGCCCGTCGCCGCAGGGAGCCGACATCCGCGCCCAGCACGTTCAGGCGCCCGCGCGTCGGCCGCACCGCCAGATACATCAGCCGCAGCAGGCTCGTCTTTCCCGCGCCGGATGGCCCGAGCAGCCATCGGAACGCTCCGTCCGGCAGCTCGAAGCTGAGATCGTGCAGTACCTCCAGGTCGGCGCTTCCCGCCCCGCCATAGCTCAGCCCCACATCCTCAAATCGCACCATAACGCAGCATCACCCCGTATGCTTCTTGCCATTCCTGGGCAGCCGGCTACCAGTGCCATTGCAACCGCCGCGCGCCTCTTTCACCATTGCGCGAGCTTTGGAACATCCGCATGCGTATCGAGTGCCCGTGCTGTGCCGCCGCTTACGACGTCCCGGAGAGCTTGCTGCCGGGCCGCAAGTCGCTGCGTTGTGCGCGCTGCGGCACAGAATGGACCGCCGGCCTGCCCGGCGCTCCGCCCGACGAATCGCCGGAACCGAAGCAAGCCCCACCGGTCGAAGTGATCGCCTCGCCGCCGGCCGAAGAATCGCTTCGGCCTGTCCGGCCGACCAGGCCGATGTCACTGGACCGGCCGTCGCCAACGGCAATGCAGCGGCTGGTCAACATCGCGGAGCCGCCGCCACGCCCGTCTCTCTGGCCTGCCGCCGCCTGGGCTGCCAGTATCCTCGTGCTGGCGCTGCTGGTCTGGGCGGCCTTCGCCTGGCGCACCGACATCATGCAGGCATGGCCGCCAAGCACGCGTGTCTATGCCGCCCTCGGACTGGCCCAGCCGCCCCGCTGACAAAGGAACCCTGGCGTGTATCTTCCTCCAGCCTTTCGTGAAGATCGGATCGACGTGCTGCACGACACGATGCGGCGCCCCGGTCTTGTCACGCTGGTCACTCTGACCTCCGACGGGCTGATCGCCAGCCATGTTCCGATGCTCGTGGACTCGGAGCCCGCACCATACGGCACGCTGCTCGGCCATCTTGCCAGCCCGAATCCGCAGGGCAGGGGCGCTGTGCCCGGCTCCGAGGCGCTGGCCATTTTTCACGGCCCGGACGCCTACATCACGCCATCCTGGTATGAAACCAAGCGCCAGACCGGCAAAGTGGTACCGACCTGGAACTATATCGCGGTACACGCCTATGGCCCGATCAGCTTCTTCGACGACCGCACCCGGTTGCTCGAGATCGTCACGCGTCTGACCAAACGGCAGGAGCAGACGCGCTCGCATCCCTGGGCCGTAACGGATGCGCCGGACGATTTCATCGAAACCATGTTGAGGGGAATCGTCGGATTCACGATCCCCATCACCCGGCTCGAGGGGAAGCGGAAAATGAGTCAGAACCGCCCGGCCCAGGACGTTATCGGCGTTATCGACGGCCTGACCGCCGACGGCGTCGCCGACGTCGCCGGCGAAGTGGCGCTCGCCAACAAGCGCCGACTCGGCTAACCGCACCACCCTGACCCCGAATGGATACGATCTTTCGCGGCGATATTGTCAGCCGGGGAGGCCGCGCCCTGGCCTGGCTCGACGCCCTGCTCGTTGACCATGCGGTCTTCCGCCTTGCCTGGAGCAACTTCGCCGCCGTGGAGCCGGGCTGTCTCTACCGCTGCAATCACCCCACTCCGGGGCGTCTCGCCGCACTCGCACGCCGCCACGGACTGAGTACCCTCATCAACCTCCGCGGCCAGACCAATAACGGTTCGGACGCGCTGACCCGCGACATGGCCTCGCGGATCGGCCTCGATTTCATCGACATGGCGCTGGAAAGCCGCGGCGCTCCCCAGCGCGACCGCATCCTGCGGCTCCATGAAATCTACCGCTCGATGCGCCGACCGGCGGTCATCCACTGCAAGTCGGGGGCCGACCGGGCCGGCTTGGCCGCTGGGCTCTATCTCTTGTTCCAGGGCGGCACGGCGGCCGAAGCGCTGGCGCAGCTTTCCTGGCGATTTGGCCATGTCCGCCAGTCGCGGACCGGCATCCTGGACGCCTTCTTCCTCCACTACGCGCGCCACGGCGAAGGCCGCAAAGGCTTTCTCGATTGGGTGCGGGAGGATTACGATGAGCACGCGCTGCGCCGCGACTTTCACGCCAACGGCTTGGCCAGCTTCCTGAATGACTGGGTGCTCGCGCACGAATAGGGCTGCTGATGGACGCGATCGACATTCTGCACGAACTGCCGATCACCGAATGGCACGGGCCATTCCCCGCCGCCTTGCAGGAGCGGGCACTGCAGGCCCTGGAATCCGGGCGCGTGCTGTTCCTGCCCGTCCTGCCGTTCCGCACTGAAGCGGACGAGGCTGCATTTCTGCATCCGGACTCGGCCGGCGCGGGTCGCAAGAACATCAGCTTGGATCCCGCCACGGGCCGCGTCGCCAACACCACCCTGCCCCCCGCCGACGCCGCGCGCCTCGCCGCCATGCTGGATCGGTTCGGACGCGCCGCCGAGCAACTGATCAAGGACCTGCTTCCCCACTATGCGGACACGCTGGAGCGGGCACGCACCAGTTTCCGGCCGGTGGAGATCGAGGGCCGCCCGACCTCTCCGCGTCACGACGACCGTCTGCTGCATGTGGACGCGTTCCCGAGCCGGCCGCTGCGTGGCAACCGCATCCTGCGCTTGTTCAGCAACGTCGCCCCGGACGGCTCGGCACGCGCCTGGAACGTCGGCGAACCGTTCGGCGACTTTGCCGGCCGGTTTCTGCCGGGGCGCAATCCGGCGCTTCCTGGTGCCGCATGGTTGCTCGAACGGATGGGGCTCACCAAGGGACGGCGCAGCCCCTATGATCAGATCATGCTGCAGCTGCACAACAGCGGAAAAACCAGCACCTCCTACCAGGCCAGCGCACCGCACGCATCGGTTTCATTTCCATCCGGCACGACCTGGCTGTGCTTCACCGACCAGGTGCTGCACGCCGCGCTCGCCGGACATTGTGCTCTGGAGCAGACGTTCCATCTACCGGTCGACGCGATGGCGGACCCGGCTGCGTCCCCCTTGCGGGTGCTGGAACAACTCTCCGGACGCAGCCTCGCCTGACGCGGATCCGGCCGGGTGGCTTCGGCGACCGCCGTCGACCTCGCGCTGGTCCTGGCGATCGACACATCCGGCAGCGTCAGTAACGAACGCCTGGCCCTGCAGATCGACGGCTATGCCGCCGCCTTCCGCGAGCCGGCCTTGGTTCGCGTGATCCAGGGCGGGCGGCGCGGCAGCATCATGGCCACCTTCGTCGAATGGTCGG
The DNA here is from genome assembly GCA_963810715.1 of uncultured Pseudomonadota bacterium. Taxonomy (GTDB): domain Bacteria; phylum Pseudomonadota; class Alphaproteobacteria; order Acetobacterales; family Acetobacteraceae; genus DATDIC01. The sequence goes on from CAWEOZ010000023.1 coordinate 48,094, forward strand.
ATGTCGGTCGGCAGACCCAGGCGGTCGACTGGACCGTGATCACGGACGGCGAAACCGCGCAGGGATTCGCCGATGCAATGCTGAAGGCGTTCCTGCCTACACCGGGCTGGACCTCGATCAGCGGAGCGATCGACTTTTCCGCGCGATTGCTCTCGCGACTTCACCTTCCTGCCGATCGCCGCGTCATCGACATCTCCGGCGACGGCACCAACAATGACGGGCGGCCGGTGGAAACGGCGCGCGATGACGCGGTCGCGGCCGGCATTACCATCAACGGCCTGCCGATCCTCGGCGTGGAACCCGAACTCGACCGCTATTATCGGCAGCACGTGATCGGCGGCCCGCAATCATTCCTGGTGGTCGCCCGCAATGAAGCGAGCTTCGCGACCGCCGTGATGGACAAACTGCTGCAGGAAGTGGCCGGAGCGGCATCCGCCGCGCTATCATCGTGGCCGGGTATGAACGCGGGAGCAGGTGCCGCCAGTGACCCACCTCGTCATGTCCGCGCCCATCTCGTATCCTGGCCCACCGCGTCGTCCGCTCCCGCCTCGTCATTTCCGCGAAAGCGGAAATCCGATGTCCCGCTCGACGAACTCTCGCCTCCGTGGGCACGACGAGATAAAGTCAGCACGCGTTACGCTGTAAACAGGCCCGGAGGTTTCCATGATCAGCAAGTTCGTCACCGTCTATCCCGGCCATGTGGACCTGCCCGACATGGGGCAGCACGCCACGCCCGCCAACGAGCGCCGCTTCTCCAACGAGCATCTCGCCTCGGTGTTCGAGAAGACGGAAGCCGTCGCAAAACGCATGGACGCGCTCGGCTGGGACACGCTGTGGCTCGCGGAGCATCATTTCCAGCACGAAGGCTACGAGGTCCTGCCCAATATCCTGATGCTCGCCGTCTATCTGGCGCAGGTCACGCAGCGGCTGAAGATTGGGCTGCGGCTTCAACATCGCACCCATGTGGCACCCGCTGCGGCTGGCAGAGGATTTCGCCGTCGCCGATATCCTCACGCGCGGACGCACCGTGTTCGGCGTCGGGCGCGGCTATCACACAAGGGAAGTCGAAACCTTCGGCGCCCCGATGCTGGACCAGAACGCCAATCGCGAACTGTTCGAGGAACAGGTCGAGATCATCTTCAAGGCCTTCGACAAGCGAGTCGTTCTCGCACCAGGGAAAGCACTACACGCTGCCGCCGCGTGTTCCTTATCGCGGCTACGAACTCACCGAGCTCACCCTCGTGCCGCGTCCCGTCCATCGACCGGTCGAATGCTGGCAGCCGATCGTCAGCGCCAACCCGCGCGGGCTGGATTTCATGGTGAAGCACGGCATCAAGGGCGCGGTCGGCGGCGGTGCCGCGACAATGGCCGAAGGCCCCATCCAGGCTTACCGCGACGCCGCCGCGCGCGCCGGCCAGCAGCTTGAGTTGGGAGAGAATCTGACCATCGGCATCTTCTTCCATCTCGCCGACACGCCCGAGCAGGCGATCCGCGAACTGACCCCGTTCTTCGAGGAACATGTGAAAATGTTCGCCCCCCTCGGCTTCGTGCCGGGCGTCACGCCGGCTCAGGTGGCGGCGGCGGCGCGGCGCGGCGGCTGGGCCGAGGCCGACGTGCCGGACCTCCAGCATTACATGAAGCTGGGCTCCTGGTTCGCCGGTACCCGGAGCAGTTGATCGAGCACCTGAAGAAGATCGAAGCCCGCTATCCCGGCATGCAGCACATCAATCTCAGCACCAGCATGGGCACGCCGAAATCGGTCATGCTGGAACAGTTCCAGCGCGTTGCCGAAGAGATCATGCCGTCCTTCACCGGCGTTCGCTGAGGTCCGGTCTGAAGGAAACCACCGAATGTCTGCCACGGTCGAATCGCTGCTTCGCGATCTGCTGGACTGGCTCGCGTCGCAACCGCGCTCCTATACGGAGGTCATGGACGCCTGGCGCACCTCCTGCCCCCGGCTGCCGGTGTGGGAGGAGGCGAACGAGCGCGGTTTCATTGCCCATGTGCGTGTCGATGGCGAAACCATCGTCGAACTCACGCCGGGCGGCCACGCCTTCCTGGGCCGAATTCCTGACTCGCCCTCGGCGGCACCCGCCGAGGCCGTCGCTGCCTACGCAAATCCATTTGCCCGTGCCGCCGCCGCATAGGCGGCCCGCCGCACCGGGGACACCGGACGCTCCCCGGCCACCCGTTCCAGAAACCGCCGGACCTCGTCGCCAAGCCCTGCTTTAGCGGCTGCATCCAGATACAGCTGCTCCAGCACGTCCTGCTGCGCATGACTGCCGCCGAGCTGGTACATCCCGCCCAGCGCCGGCCGCATCGCCGCGACGGCACCGGCGTAATCGCCCCGCCCATGCGCCAGCACGGCTTCGCTCACCGGCAGGGCATAGCGCCGCACCACCTCCGCGTGCGATCCGTCCTGGCTCGCCGAACGCACGCATCGCCTCCAGCAGCCGTTCGGCGGCGGCATCGCGCCCGGTTGCCGACAGCGCCATCATCCAGTGCGGCAGCGTGAACGCCGATTGGCAGTCGCCGATCCGGGCCTCCGCCTTGTCGGCCAGTTCCTCCCAGCGGTCGCCCACGTCCACACCGCGCAGCCCCAGCCGAAACAGCATGGAGGCGGCGTTCTGCACATCGATGTACAGATCTGGCTGCGCCCGGGTCAGCTTGGATGTCGGATTTCGTATCTGCTGGTCGTAGAGCGCCAGAACCCGATCCGTGTCGCCCTGTTCGAGATGAAATACCGCCGCGTGCCACCACACGTGGTGCCGCAGATTGTTGGCCTCTCCCCAGTAGCCGTGCAGTTTGTCGATCCAGGCGATCCCCTCGCTTTGCCGGCCCTGCATCTCCATCACGTGCGCGACCCCATGTGCGGCCCAGAGATCGTGCGGATCATGGTCGATGGCTGCCCGGCCGGCGGCCTCTGCTTCCGGGTACCTGGCCGGATTCCTCCAGCGCGAAGCAGCGGCAGGCCAGCAGGGATCGCCCATCCCGGCAGCGCCGCGCTCCAGTGCCGCTCCACCGAGACCACTGATGCCAGCATCAGGTCGGGCCGTCCCCGCCAGAAATTGACGAAATGAGCCAGCCGGAAGGCCAGCAGGTCCCGCGGATGTTCGGCCAGGATCTCATCCCAGACTGCGGCCGCCCGGTCCGGATGCCCCTCGAGCCAGGTTTGCAAAGCAGCCGCATGCGCCTGCTCCCGCCCGGTGGCGCCTGCCGTCAGCCGTTGTGCCTCCGCGGCGGCTGGTCCTCGCCGCCTCCAGCCCCGCCCGATTGAATCCGAGCATCGCCAGATACCCCTTCAGGCAGTGCGCCAGTCCGAACCCCGGATCCTCCGACAGCACGGCTTTCGTCCGATCCGCCAGGTCAGCACGGCTTCCGACATAACCCAGCACTGCATGATCGAATGCGCGCGCGGCGCTATCGGACGTCGTCAGCGCAAGCCCAAGCATATCCTGCGGCATGCTCGTTCTCCCCTGCCTCTGCCCGGATAAAGAAAGCATTTGCAGCTTTCCCCGGCAGCGCGGCTCGCCGCCGAAATTCGCATGGCGCGACGACGGTTTCTGATTGCGAGACGGATTTCATTCGATTAGAGCAAACAGGGGGAGGGGGCAACGCCCGCCAGGAACTCGGGACAGGCTATTGCCCGCGAGTTCGTCCCTGATATCCCTCCGACACCGGTGCGGGAGCAGGACGCCATTGCCGGTGGTCTGGTGCCCGCTCGAGGGACCAATGACAAAGGTTACCGATTATGCGAACGACGACGGAGAGCGCCTGATGGCCACAGCGGGTATGAAACCCGGCCGGCACGCCCCGCCCACCTCGACGCGCTGGAGGCGGAGAGCATCCGCATCCTGCGTGAGGTTGCGGCCCAGTCCGCCGCCGCAGTGCTGCTCTATTCGATCGGCAAGGACTCCTCCGTCCTGCTGCATCTCGCCCGCAAGGCGTTCTTTCCCGCCCGGCCGCCGTTTCCCTTGCTGCACGTCGATACGACGTGGAAGTTCCGCGACATGATCGCGTTCCGCGATGCCACCGCGGAACGTTACAAGCTCGACCTGCGGGTTCACACCAACCCGGAGGGCGCGAAGCAGGGCGTCAACCCGTTCGACTACGACAGCGGCGTTTACACCCAGATCATGAAGACCGACGCGCTGAAACAGGCGCTCACCGCCGGCAAGTACGATGCCGCCATCGGCGGCGCCCGCCGCGATGAGGAACGCTCCCGTGCCAAGGAACGCGTGTTCTCCGTCCGCGGTCCCGGCCATTCCTGGGACCCGAAGCGGCAGCGCCCGGAACTCTGGCATCTCTATAACGGCCAGCTCGCCCCCAGCGAGACGCTGCGCGTCTTCCCGCTGTCCAACTGGACCGAGCTCGACGTCTGGACCTACATCCTGCTCGAAGCCATCGACGTCGTGCCGCTCTATTTCGCGGCCATGCGTGCCACCGTTGAACGTGATGGCGCACTCATCGTGGTTGACGACGACCGCATGCGTTTCCGGCCCGGCGAAACCCCCGTGCGCCGCATGGTCCGCTTCCGCTCGCTCGGTTGCTATCCGCTCAGCGCCGCCGTGCTGTCCACCGCGGCGACGATCGAGGACATCGTCACCGAAATGCAGAACACCCGCATGTCTGAGCGCGCCGGCCGGCTGATCGATTTCGACCAGGATTCCTCGATGGAAAAGAAGAAGCGCGAGGGATATTTCTGATGCCCAATTCACTCCTTCGCGTGCTCACCTGCGGCAGCGTCGATGACGGCAAATCCACCCTTATCGGCCGCCTGCTGTTCGAATGCGGCAGCATCCCCGATGACGTGATGCAGGTCCTGGAACGCGACAGCCGCCGCTTCGGCACGGTCGAAAACGGCGTCGATTACGCGCTGCTGGTTGATGGCCTGGCGGCCGAGCGGGAGCAGGGCGTCACCATCGACGTCGCCTACCGCTATTTCGAAACGCCGCTGCGCCGCTTCATCCTGGCCGATACGCCCGGGCACCACCAATACACCCGAAACATGGTCACCGGCGCCTCCACTGCCGATCTCGCCATCCTGCTGGTGGACGCACGCAACGGGCTGCTGGCGCAGACCCGCCGTCATGCGGCGATCGCCACCATGCTCGGCATCCGCCAGCTCGTGCTTGCCATCAACAAGATGGACCTCGTTGGCTTCGATCAATCCACATTCGACACCATCGTTGCCGCGTTCGAAGGATTGCAGGACCGGCTCGGGCCCTTGCAGATCACGGCGATTCCGGTCTGCGCGCGGGACGGCGATAACGTCACCGCACCGAGCACCCGTATGCCTTGGTACGCCGGTGCGACGCTTCTGCGCGCGCTCGAGGCCGCGGAGCCGGACGATGCGCCAGCCGGCACGCGGCCGTTCCGCCTGCCGGTTCAGCTCGTCACACGGCCCGACCATACGTTCCGCGGCTATGCCGGTTCGGTCTGCGGTGGCACGCTGCGCGTCGGCAGCGCGATCACCAATTCCGTCTCGCGAACCGAGGCGCGGGTCGCCCGTATCGTCACCATGGACGGCGATCTGGAGGAAGCCGCTCCCGGTCAGGCCGTCACACTGGTCCTGGACCGGGAGATCGACGTCTCCCGCGGCGACGTCCTGGCCGCGCATCCATTGCCGGAGCCGGCCGACCTGATCAGCGCCCGCGTCGTCTGGATGGACGAAACGCCGCTGTTTCGCGGCCGCGCGTATCTGCTGCTGCTCGGCACCACGCTGGCGGTTGCCACCGTCACCGAAATCGTCAGCCGGCTGGATATCGACACGCTCACCGAAGAGCCGGTGCGTGAGCTGCACCTGAACGAGATCGGCCTGGTCTCCGTGTCGCTGTCGCGGCCGATCCCGTGCGAACCCTATGCGTCCAGCCGCGAGCTGGGTGGTTTCATCCTGATCGACCGGCTGACCCGCAACACCGTCGGCGCCGGCCTGATCAGCGAAATCCTGTCCGGCCGCAGCGCGATCTACTGGCATGAGCTGGACGTGCACAAGGCGGCGCGCGCTGATCTCAAGCACCAGAAGCCGGCGGTGCTGTGGTTCACCGGCCTGTCCGGCGCCGGCAAATCCACCATCGCCAACCTGGTGGAAAAACGCCTGCACGCCGAAGGCAGGCACACCATGGTGCTGGACGGCGACAATGTCCGCCACGGGCTGAACCGCGACCTCGGCTTCACCGAGGCGGACCGCGTGGAAAACATCCGCCGCATCGCCGAGGTCTCCAAGCTGTTCGTGGAAGCCGGGATGATCGTGCTGGTCTCGTTCATCTCGCCCTATCGGGCCGAACGCGGGCTGGCTCGCGACTGTGTCGAGGACGGCGAGTTCCTGGAGATTTTCGTCGATACGCCGGTCGCCGAATGCCGCCGGCGGGACCCCAAGGGATTGTATCAGAAGGCGGACTCGGGCCAGATCCGCAACTTCACCGGCGTGGACGCCCCGTACGAGGAACCGTTGAACCCGGAAATCCGCCTGCAAACGATGGAAGCCCCGCCCGAAACGCTCGCCGAATTGGTCGTTTCAGAGCTTCGCAAGCGAGCGGTCATCGCCTGATCGGCGGCAGCGAGGGGCGGGCCGGGGGGCGCCTCTCACCAGACCCCCGGCCGGATGAATCTTAACGCCAATCGGTCCAACTCGGGCATCCGTGCCGTGGCTGCGATTGCCTTACCGCGTGGCCGCAACGACGTGTGCTCTGATCCGCCCTTCTATCGCGCCAGCCCCAAATCTTTCCGCCAATGCGTCAGCCGCCTTTCTCGTCGCCGCTTCAAGGCTGGATATATCGCGGGCTTCGATTTCATTCCTCAGTGGAGTTCCTTGGCAGTATGCTATCGCGGCATCACGCGCCGAGGCAGCCCGGCTTCTTTCCTCGACAGACTGGATCGAGATCTTGGTGAACCCCGTGGAAGCTAGTTGCTCACGGATCGTCTCTACGTCGTGGTAGCCGTGAGGAGTACGCGCCATAAAACGAGGCGGGTCCTGCGGGAACAGCGCCTCCAGAGCGCACGTCACAACAAAAGCAAAATCGTTTGCTGAAATGTCGTCCCAAACGTTGAAGAAGAAATGGCCACCTGCCTTCAGGACGCGGACGAATCTCCTGATAGCCAAGCACCTTGTCGGGGAAGAACATCGTGCCGAACTGGCAGACCACCGCATCAAATTGTTGGTCCGCGAACGGTAGTGCCATTGCATCGGCCTGTCGCCACGTGATCCGGCCACCATCAGACTGCCGCGCCGCTGCGTGATCGAGCATGGGCTGGTTGAGATCGGTCGCGATGATCCGTGCCGGCGCAGGAAGGCGTAATGCCATCGCGCGCGTAAGAGCACCGGTTCCTGCGGCCACTTCAAGTACATCATGCGGCTCAACCTCGGCCAACCGCTCGGCGAGATTCACCGCATATGTTTCGAATATGAGGGGAACCAGGAATCGATCATAGATTTCAGGCATCGCACCGGCGAATACCTTATCGGCTGCTGCCATGGTTCCTCTCCTTCAAACAGAACCAACCATGACGATACCATAGCGAAAGTTCAGTTGTTGGCTAATTGCCAGAGTCGTGCATGATCGAGACGCCGTTGCTTCGCTCCAGCCAGACCGTCTCTTCCGTCCACCCAAGCTCCGCGAATTCCTCGGCTCGCAGTGATGCCTCCCCGGCCGAGAAAAACTCGTCCAGTTGAGGCGGCGGCACCGACGTGCCGCTCAGCATGGCGTGCGCCTGGCCCCGGTGATGCATCTGATGCTGGAATAGGTGCAGCAGCAATCGATCCATTCGCTCGCGCTGAAGGCGCGTTCCGCGATGCACGGAGACGATGCGTCCCAGCCCGGCTTCGTCCAGGCTTTCCACGACGTCAATCAGGCGCCGGTCGATCGCTGCTTGCGCCTCGCGCAGATCACCCACCCTTCCGCAAGGTTCTCGGTTGGCCCAGGCTGCCGGACCGAGTGTGCCGCCCTCCATCGCATCCACATAAAAGCGGTCGATGATCAGAATATGGTTCAGCGTGGCGCGCAAACTTGGGAAGAACCCGGTCCGTCGCGCCGTGAATTCGTCCGGCTGCAACTGGGCACGGGCAGCAATCAGCCGATGATTCGCCCATGCATTGTTGTACGCCATGGCGCGGAACGGCAACACGACGCCAATAACCCGACCTACACCTTCCACGGTATCTCCGCGGGTGGCGGCGCCGTCGGGTCGCACCGCAGCCATTGCCCGTTCTGCACGCTCAGCCCGGTGATCGACATGATGAACCCCCAATGGGTGATCACCAGGGTATCCGCCCAATCCGGCAGCGCCGCCATCTCGGCGCGGAACAGCGCAGCACGACCGACCACCGAAGCGGCCGGCTCGGTCACAGCCGGCCACCACACCTCGTCGATCGTCGAGAAATCATGCTCCGGCCAGGTCAGCGCCAGCTCGGTTCGCGGCGTCCCGATGTCACACGCGAACGCATACCGCTCGCGCACAATGGGGTTGATCGCTATCGGCACACCCAGGGCGCGTGCCACCGGCACCGCGGTCTGCAACGTCCGTCGGTAGGGCGAGACGATTATCCGGGTGATCCGCTCCTGCGCCAGCCGCTGCGCCGCCTCCATCGCCTGGGCGTGCCCAAGCTCCGTCAGCGACGGATCGGCGATGCCGGGATCCCGCCGCGTCTGGGTGAAATGCAGGTTGAACTCGCTCTGGCCGTGACGCAGCAGGATCATCCCCGGCAGTTACCGTTCCCCCGGCGAGGAGACAACCCGCCCGCATCGCGAAAAATTTGTGTCTGCCCGCTCCCGCGCTTATCTGTCTTCCGAAGGAGTAAGACACGATGGACATGGGCGGGTTCCCGGTCGATCTCATTCTGTTCGGCATGATCGCTGCGTTCCTGGTGCTGCGGCTGCGCAGCATCCTGGGCCGGCGCACCGGGTTCGAGCGGCCGCCTGTACAGCCCTATCAACCGCCCGGCGCGGGGCCAGCCGGAGTGCCCGGCGGCCCGATCATCGAGGGCCGCGCCGAACCTGGGGAGCCAGCGGTCATCCGGCCCATCCCGGACCCAGCCACCGCGACTCGGCCAGACGCTGGCGCGGATGAAGGCGGTGGACCGCAATTTCGATCCGGCGGCGTTCCTGGCCGGGGCCGAGCAGGCGTTCCGAATCATCGTCACTGCCTTCGCCGGCGGCGACCGGCAGGCCCTGCGAAACCTGACTGGCGAAGATGTCAACCGTTCGTTCGACCAGGCTATCGCCGCGCGCGAGCAGGCCGGACACACGCAGGTCAGCGAGATAAGGGATGTGCCGGGCGTCGAAATCGAGCAGGCGGAGTTGCGCGGCAGCATCGGACAGGTTGCGGTTCGCTTTGTGTCCGATCAGGTCAGCCTGACCAAGGACCGTACGGGCCAGCCCGTCGCTGGCGCGGACGCTGTGACGGAGATCACAGACATCTGGACCTTCGAGCGCGATCTTTCGGCGCGCGATCCGACTTGGCGGCTCACGTCGGTACGAGGCGGATAACGCGATAGTCGGCATTCCCGCCGACGCGGCCTTTCGGTGTTCAGCTTCATGGCGGGCTTGGTGCTGAGTAAAGTCGGGCTCCTGCGGCCGGTTGCCGCCAGCCCTTGCGGTCATTGCTCCCTCCCAGCCCATGGAATTGCTGCGTTCGCTCCACGGTGTCGTGTGCGCGTGCCCAACAATCGCCACAGGCGGTTCTGAATTCCGCCGTCGGGAAGCCGGACACTTCCACCATCGAGACATCCTCGAAGGAGGTCCTGTGACCACTGCACGCCTGGACATCGATACCCTCGCCCGCAACCAGTTCGGTGTTTTCGACCGCGTCGGGAATGCCATCACCATCAGCGATGAGGATCGGCGGCGGGTATTGCTCCTCTCCGAGCAGGAATGGTCCGCCTGGGCGCAGGTGCGCGACGGTGGGCCGGTCCCCGCGCAACCGGGACTTCCTGTCATGTTGCGGCGCCTGGGCGCAGCAACTCATCGGCTGACGCGGATCGCCGAACGCACCATGGGCATTTAGCGATGGCTGCTTAGGGCGGTGTCACCCAGGGTGAACCCGCCCTAGCTCATATTTCGCGAGCAATTTCATCAGCCTAAGATGGCTCCGCAATTCCAGTCAGGCTGATATTGCTCTAGCGTTCTGAACTGCTCCCGTGAACGGTCTGGCGAGCCGGGAACGGCGCCGTCATCGCGCCGGTTAATGGGCTGGTTCAGAGCGGCTCCGACTGAGGATTCGAGGCAGATCCTGTGTTTCTGGATAGTTGGCGACTGCGATCCGAAGCAGTGCGCTGCGTGACGTGATCTCTGTTTTTTTCTGACCTCGCCTCGGCAGCGGAACTTTGATGCAGGCACAATAACCCACCAGCAGCGCCCCTAGCGCCTCTGCCCCTATCTCGGCGGCCGGCACCTGACCGCGCTTCGTGAACGCGATCACACTCCGCTCAGGCACAAATTCAATATGCTCGACCGTGGCACGGTAAAGTCCCAGGGCCTCGGCAATCGAGGGAACAGCGACAATCGCCCGCAAAATGGCGGGTGCATCAAACTCGACTACTCTGTATTCCAGCACGGGCATTGGACGTGCCCCTCTCCAGCGCAGCGATCGTGGGAGTCACAGGTTGGAACGTCCGCATATTTAGTCGCATTATGCAACCCCCAATTGCATACTGAATCGGTTTCTTCGGCACGGGTTTGCCAATTCCGCGAGGCGCTGCTTCTCACGATCCCGTCAACACCGCCCCTTTCGGCAACTCCATCCGCTTCGAGGCGGCTCACGCCGGTGCACGGAAAGGAGCGGAGCAGGATGGCGCAGGACGATCTCGATCCCCGGCCGCCGTCGCCGATGCGCTGCAGGAAGACTCTGCCACCGCCGGCAGGCCGCGCCGCCGACTGCGCGCTGCCCCCACCTGCTCCCGGTGAACGCGGATATCATCGATCTCGACGTGCAGTTCGTGCTCGGCAATGACACCGTCTTCAATCCGCTCCTCGCCAAAGGCTTGGCCGAGATCGCCCTGTGCGCCGTCGCGCCCGCCATCGCCAACGCCGTGTACCACGCCACCGGCATGCGCATCCGGGACCTGCCGATCCGGACGGAGGCGCTGGTCGGATCATGGAAGCCGGGCCAACACCTGGTCACCGAACAGCCGCATGGAGGCTTCCGCGTCCGCCGGCGCCATGTCGTTGAAGTTCACCTGCAGCGACGCGATCTCGAACTCGCCGATTTGCCGCCGGTACGTCGCAGCGCTATCCAGAATGCGCGCCGGCGTCCCCACCCAGGCGGCGCATTTCTCTACCTGCGTCTCGAACGTCTCCGCCGCCAGTCCGGCAATCACCTTGTCATACCCCGGATAATCCGCCGACGAGGCGCCCGACGTCCAGTCCGACGCCGCGTCCACCAAGGAGCGCAGATACCGGTTCAGCGGCCCCCGTGCGATCCGCTCCGCCTCCGCTTGGTCACGGTGACAGGCCATGTGGAACGCCAGCATGACGGTACCCGGGCCGGCGTGGTCTGCCCGGGCGCGCGCCTCGCGATAGCGGCCGATCAGCTCACCCATGGCCGCGCCAGCCATCGGTATGGCCATGATCGCGTGCCCCGCCGTACCCGCACGCTCGAACAATTCGGGCGTGGACAGCGCGGCTACGTAAAACGGCGGTCGTGGCCGCTGGGTCGGTCGCGGCAGCGACGTGACGTTGCGGAAGCTATGAAACCGCCCGGCGCACGTCACATTCTCCTGCTCCAGCAGCAGCCGGACCTGCTCCATCCCTTCCTCGAACCGCGCCCGACTCTCGTCTAGCGCCACACCGAAACGGGCGAATTCATGCGGCAGGAAAGCCCGTGCAAAGCCGATATCCAGCCGTCCGTCGCACAGTGCATCCAGCATCGCCAGTTCCCCGGCGAGTTTGAGAGGGTTGTTGAACGCCGGCAGTACCGCACCAGTCACCAGCCGAGCGCGCCGCGTCACCTGCGCCGCCGCGGCCAGGAACAGCATCGGGTTCGGGCTGTAGCCGCCATACGGATGGAAATAATGCTCCACTGTCCGCACATGGCTGTAGCCGTACCGGTCGCACAGATCGACCAGCCGCAGCGCCTCCCGCCAGTAGTCCCGCGCCGATCGCGTCTCCGGCCCGATATCCGGAAAGAACTGTATGCCGACCTGCATGGTTCAGTGATGTCCCGCCAGCCAGTCCATCAGCGCCAGCAGCACGCCGGTGATGCCGATCCCCAGCAGGATCGCCAGTTGCCACATCGCATCGCTCGCTGTGGCCTGGCTGATATGCATAAAGGTTTCCAAAATCTGAATCGCGGCCACCGCCGCGATGGACCCGATTAGCCGCAGCTTCACCACCCCGAACCCCAGTCCGCCGAACTGCGGCTTGGTGCCGGTCAGCAGCGGGCCGATCACGTTCTCCCATCCGGCGAACATCACGATCAGCACCAGGTTGGCAACCAGCGCGATATCCACCAGTTGCAGCACCACCAGCATTTCCTCGGTGGCGGAAAGCGGCAGGAAGCCGCGGATGGCATCTATCAGCTTCTGGATGAATTTAAGCGCCAGCAGCACGAGTGAAGCGAGCAGCCCGACAAAGATGGGCGCCATCAGCCAGCGGGTAGCGAACACCACGCGGCCCAGATTGCGCTCCAGGCGTTGAAGCGCGGCCTCCGAAATAAGTCGGGCAGGGGTATCGTTCATGTCGGTTGCGAACCCGTGAGCCGTCTTATCGTAACTGCAAACACCCCGCGAAACCACCTCTCGCCTGCGAAGCGGTGCAGGGAACGGAAGAGCGCTCTGGCCGGCGGCACGGGCTTGCGCCTGGCCCGCTCCACCATCAAAGTCTCGCCGCCGAGCCGCAGCCGTAAACGCGGCCACCACGAAACGATCCTCGCGGGAGGAAGCAGAATGATCAGCAGACGGGCAGCTTTGACGAGCGGACTTGCGGCCACCGCCGCGGCGGCATTTACCGTGCCTGGGCAAGCGCAGCAGACGCCGGGCGTCTCCGCGACCGAGCTCAAGATCGGCAATACCATGCCCTACAGCGGCCCCGCTTCGTCGTACGCGCCGATTGGCAAGACCGAGAGCGCGTTCTTCAACATGGCGAACGGGCAGGGAGGCGTTGCCGGGCGGAAAATCAATTTCATTTCTCTGGACGACGGCTACATGCCACCTCGCACCGTGGAAGACGTGCGCCGCCTGGTGGAGGAGGACAAGGTCGCCTTCATGTTTAATACGCTCGGCACGCCGACCAACTCTGCGATCGAGCGATACCTCAACCACATGAAGGTCCCGCAACTGTTCGTCGCCACCGGCGCCGACAAATGGGGCAACTACAAGGAATATCCCTGGACCATCGGCCTGCAGCCCAGCTACCGCACCGAAGCGCAGATCTACGCCAAATACGCGCTGAAGCAGAAGCCGGACGCGAAGATCGGCCTGATCTACCAGAACGACGATTTCGGCAAGGACTACGTGGCCGGCGTCCGCGACGTGCTCGGCAAGGACTGGGACAAATACGTGGTCAAGTCCGTCTCCTACGAGATCACCGATCCCACCATCGACTCCCAGATCACCGCCCTGCAGCAGAGCGGTGCCGACGTGCTGGTCTCGGCCACCGCGCCGAAGCAGGCCGCGCAGGCCATCCGCAAGGTGCACGACCTCAGCTGGCAGCCGATGTTCTTCATGACCAACGTGTCGATCTCCGCCGGCTCTGTGATGCAGCCGGCCGGGGCGGAGAACGGCGTTGGCATCATCACCAGTGGCTGGCTCAAGGACCAGAGCGACCCTGCCTGGAAGGATGATCCCGGCATGAACGAATGGCGCGCCTTCATGGCGAAAAACATGCCGGGCGCCGACCTGACCGACAACAACTATGTCTATGGTTTCACCGCCAGCCGGGTGATGTGGCACACGCTGCAGGCGTGCACCGGCGACTTCTCGCGTCAGAACCTGATGAAGCAGGCCACCGGCATCCAGCGCCTGGAAGTGCCGACTCTGTTGCCGGGCCTGATCGTCTCCACCAGCCCGACCAACTATCACCCGATCCGCGCGATGCAGCTGCAGAAATGGGATGGCAAGACCTGGGTCCGCTTCGGCGAGGTGATCGAAGGCGCCAACACATAAGGACGCGCCGCGAAACAAGAATGGCCGACACGCCGGCCCCCTCACTCGTCATGGCCGGGACAAGCCCACGGCTGTCCGGCACGGCTAACCCAGGCCTGGGTCGGTCACCGTAACTCCAACAGCGGAATCAGGCGCCATTGGTTGGATGCTGGCGGTGAAACTCTCGCCTGCCGAAAGCCATCATGGATGCTGGTGAATCGCGTCCACCCAATAGACCGATTCCGGTTTTTCCACCGGTTCGATATCCAGATTCACCACCACCGCTTCGTTGTCGCTGCGAACGAGCACACATTCCAGCGTTTCGTCCGCGCTGGCGTTGATTTCCTGATGTGGAACGTAGGGCGGCACGTAGATGAAATCGCCGGGGCCGGCCTCAGCGACGAACTCCAGGTGCTCGCCCCAACGCATGCGGGCACGGCCGTGAACCACGTAGATGACACTCTCGAGCGGCCCGTGATGGTGCGCTCCGGTTTTGGCGTCGGGGTGGATGCTGACTGTACCCGCCCAGATTTTCTGGGCGCCCACGCGCGCCGCGTTGATCGCCGCGGCGCGGTTCATTCCTGGTGTCTGCGGCGTGTTGGTATCCAGTTGGTCGCCACGGATCACCCGGACGCCGTCGGTCCGCCAGTCAATCGCGTGGCCGGTGCTCGAGTGCTGGTGATCGCCGCTCATTCAGTTGGTCTCCATTTGCAGGCTATATGGTGGTGCGAGGTGCGAGCAGAAGACGGACGGCTACAGCACCGATTGCTACGGGTACGTCTTGTCAGCCGAACGTTCCCATGCTGAACTTTGCGGTCTGGAGGAATCGAGTCCATGCCACGAGCCAAAGAGCCAATCGGACCACGCCGGCCAGAGCCACCGTGGATACCGGCGGCGATGCTGGGTCTTACCATCAATACACTGGCTGTCGGGGTGATAGCGGTCAGCGTCGGGCTGGCGATCAGCGCGGCTATAACGCGCGGCCAATAGCTCAGTTGGCAGCGGCTGCCCGAAGCAGCGCGAGGCTGGCGCCGAGCATCCCGATCAGGTCGGGATGGGCTGCTACCGAGGGGGCAAAGGGCTCCATGGACACGAGCCCGCGATAACCGCCACGAGCCAGGGTGCGGAGTTGGTCGCACGTACCGAGTCGGTCCGAGTCGGTGACCAGCACCCGATGCGCGTCGGTAATCGCTGATTGCGGCAGGCCGCGATCCTCCACGCCGGAGACATGGATCAATCCGGTCCGGTCGGGAAACAGTTCCGCTTCGTTGGCCAGGAAATGGTGGAACGTGTCATGCACCAGGCGGAAAATTGCTTCCCCGCCGACGGAGTCGATCGCGTCCAGCGCGGTCCGCTTCGTTCGCAGCGCGCTTTGCGGGAAGCCGAGCGGCTCCACGAGGCCGCCCAGGCTGTGCGCCGACAGAATCGGTATCAGCGCAGACAGCGCCCGGCGGAGGCCGGCGGCGCGATCAGCGGCGCTGCGCCAATCCAGTGTGTCGTTCACGGGGCAGAGCACCAGGGCGGCGGCGCCGGCGGCCTGAGCCGTGCGTGCGAGGGCGGCTGCTTCCTGCACGCGTGTGTCGTTCCAGTCGTCGAAGCGCTGCAGCGCGTTCACCGTTGCGATATGCAGGCCCGCTTCGGAGGCCTGGCGGCGAACCGTTTCCGGAGGGGTGCCGTCGGCGAGCTCCACGCCGGGCAGGTCGTTGCGGATTTCGACATGGATCAGGCCGAGCCTGGTGGCGAGGGCGGCGAGGGCGGTAAAGCGCTGGCTTGGGAGAACGCTATGATTAAGGCCGAAGTTCATGCCGCCGATCATCGCCTGGAGAGCGGCGTCAAGTCCACGATGATCAGTTCAGGCCAGACCTTACGCCAGTGCGCTGCTTTTGCTTCGCAGGTGGCCTGGTTCTTCGAGTCCAACCCCGGTTTGATCAACAGGGTGCGCGGCTGGCGCTCGGTGATGCGGATAGATCGCCGGCCTTGACATAGATCAAGTCGAGATTTTCGAGTCGTCCCGCGGGGCGGGACCGGCGTGCAGGCTGTAGATCGTCTGCGCCAGCCGGCCGGCCGACCGGCAAGCCGATGACTTGATTCTAGCGGAGAATGTGCTCCAGGCTTCCCGTGATCATGGTACCTTTCCCCGACGGTTTTACGACGAAGCGTCTGGTCCTGCGTCCGATCGAGGCGGCTGATTCCGGCGCAGCGTTCGACGTGTATGCGGCGGATCCGCTTGTGACGCGGTTCCTGACGTGGACGCCCTATGTCGATCCGGGCGTCTGTGCCAATTTTTCGCGCAGCATGCTGCACGCCACGCGAATGGGGAAATCGGGGCTTACGCCATCACGCTACGGGAGACGAGACGCCTGATCGGAGCATTCGATCTGCGACCCGACGCGGATTGCCGGGTGAATTTCGGCTATGTGCTGGGGCGGGCCTTCTGGCGCCAAGGCTACATGACGGAGGCGTTGAGCGAGGTGGCGGCGTGGGCGCTGGCGCAGCCGGATATCTGGCGCGTCTGGGGCGTGACCGACGTGGAAAATAGTGCCTCGGCCGGCGTGATGGAACGAGTGGGGCTGGTTCCGGAAGGCTTGTTGCGGCGCTGGATCCGGCATCCGAACCTCTCGACAAACCCGCGTGACTGTCTCTGCTATGCGCGGGTCCGATGATACAGGAACCGACTCGGGGACGGAGGAAATGGCGTGACTGGCACATATCGTATTGCAGTGATCCCAGGGGATGGCATTGGCAAGGAGACGATGCCGGAGTCGGTGAAGGTGCTGGATGCGGCGGCGCGACGCTTCGGGTTTGCGTTGCGAGTACGCGCACTACGACTGGTCGTGCGAGACGTACAAGAAGACCGGGGCGATGATGCCGGCCGACGGGATGGAGCGGCTGGCCGAGGCGGATTCGATCCTGCTCGGTGCCGTGGGGTGGCCGGACGTGCCGGACCATATCTCGCTGTGGGGCCTGCTGATCCCGATCCGGCGCGGGTTCGACCAGTATGTGAACCTGCGGCCGTGCAAGCTGATGCCGGGCGTGCGCACGCCGCTGGCCGGGCGTAGCGAGGAGGATATCGATTTCTACGTGGTGCGCGAGAATACCGAGGGCGAGTATTCCTCGGTCGGCGGCCGGATGTTCCAGGGCACGGATCGGGAGTTCGTCTCGCAGCAGAGCGTATTCACCCGTACGGGGTGGACCGTGTGCTGCGCTATGCGTTCGAGCTGGCGCGCAGCCGGGAGAAGAAACACCTGACCTCGGCCACCAAGTCGAACGGCATCACGTTTACCATGCCGTACTGGGACGAGCGGTTCGCGACGATGGGAAAGTCCTATCCCGATATCCGCACCGACCAGTATCACATCGACATTCTCTGTGCGCATTTCGTGCAGCACCCGGACTGGTTCGACGTGGTGGTGGGATCGAACCTGTTCGGCGACATACTCAGCGACCTGGGGCCGGCGGTGGCGGGTTCGATCGGCATCGCGCCTTCGGCCAATATCAACCCGGAACGGGGCGTTCCCGTCGATGTTCGAGCCGGTGCACGGGTCGGCGCCGGACATTGCCGGGCGGCATATCTGCAACCCGATCGGCCAGATCTGGTCGGCCGGGCTGATGCTGGAGCATCTAGGAGAGGCGGCGGCGGGTGCAGGCGATCGTCGACGCGATCGAGACGCTGCTGCGCGAGGGCGGGCCACGTACGCGCGACATGGGCGGGCAGGCCGGGACGGCGGAGGTAGGCGACGCGCTGGCGGAGTTGGTCGGCCGCGGCTGACATGCCGGCACTGTGCCGGGATTGCCTGGCTTTCTTTGAAGCCTCGGCGCCGGTGTGCGGCGTTTGCGGCGGACGGGTAGTGGCCCATCCGGAGCTGTTTCGGCTGAGTATCGCGCACATCGACTGCGACGCGTTCTATGCCAGCGTGGAAAAGCGCGATCGGCCGGAATTAGCCTCCCAGCCGGTTATCGTGGGTGGCGGCGTGCGCGGGGTGGTGACCGCGGCGTGCTATGTTGCCCGCCAATACGGCGTGCGCAGCGCAATGCCCATGTTCAAGGCGCTGAAAGCCTGCCCTCGGGCGGTGGTGATCCGGCCGGATTTCGCCAAATATGTCGCGGTCGGCCGGGAGATCCGCAGGCGAATGCAGGCATTGACGCCGGTGGTGCAGCCGCTGTCGATCGACGAGGCTGTGCTGGACCTGACCGGCACGGAGGCCGTGCATCGCGGGCCGCCGGCGGCGGTGCTGGCGCGGTTTGCGCAGGCGGTGGAGCGCGAGACCGGCATCACGGTCTCGATCGGGCTAGCGGCCAACCGGTTGCTGGCGAAGATCGCGGCAGAGCGCGGCAAGCCGCGCGGGTTCGTGGTAATTGGTGCGGAGGCAGCCTCGCTGCTGGCGGCGGAACTCGGTGGGCGTGCTGCCTGGGGTGGGGCCGGCAATGAGCCGACGACTGGCGTCGCTGGGGATCACCAGGCTGAGACAGTTACAGGAGCTGGATGCACGAAGGGCGCATCGGCTGCTGGGCGCGGAAGGGTTGGCGCTGTGCGCCCGCGCGCGTGGCGAGGATGCGCGGCTGGTGGATCCGGCGCGTGAGACAAAATCGATCAGCGCGGAGACCACGTTCGACACTGACCTGAGCCGAATTGCGGAGCTTGAACGGCCGCTCTGGCGCTGCGCCGAGAAGCTGGCGCGCCGACTGAAGGAGAACGAGCTAGCGGCCTGCGGGGTGGTGCTGAAGCTGAAGACATCCGGCTTTGTGCTGCGAACCCGCACTGTGCGATTGCCGGGGAGCCCGACCGTGCTGCCGGACCGATTATTCGAGGCGGCCCGGTCACTGCTGCTGCGTGAGACGAATGGCACGTCGTTTCGTCTGATCGGCATCGGTGCGCATCCGCTGGTGCCTGCTGTCAACGCCGATCGAGGAGACCTGGCCGATCTCGCCACGCCGCGTCTTGTGGCAACCCAGGCAGCGATGGACGATATCCGCGAGCGGTTCGGAAACGCGGCGATCTCACGCGGGCGCGGTCTGCTACGGTGAAGCGCCAGCGGGCGGCGCGGCGTGGAAGCACTGGCATTTTTCTTCATCTGCATTACTTATCGCGCGGCATGGCTGAGGCAATCCGTTTCCATATTCAGACCGATCTGCCCACGGGCGACCTCGGCTTGCTCTGGCTCGACCTGGAAAAGCGGGCCGACATTACGTTTTTCCTTAGTTGGGATTGGATGACCGCGTGGATCGCCGAACTCGGGCGGTGCCCGCCTGTATTGATCGGCGAGGCCTCCGGCGCGCTGATATTGCTGGGCCTGGTGGTGCCACGGTATCGGCGGGAGGCCGGTGTTATCCGCGTGAATGGCCTCTCCCTGCACACGACGGGCGAGCGGGCCAAGGACTGTATCGCCATCGAATACAACGGGTTTCTGGTCGATCGCGAATGGTCCGGCAAGGCCGAACGGGAGGCGGTGACCTATCTGCTTCGCAAGGCGATCGTGGGTGGACGGCGACGGGATGAGCTGCACATCGTCGGCATGCCGGAGAGAACAGGCCGCCTCCTTCACGCCCGCCGGCATGCTGGTGCAGATGCCGTATCGCAAACCGTCCTGGCGGGTGGATCTAAATGCGGTGCGCAACTCGGGAAAGACCTATCTGGACATATTGAGCGCCAATACCCGCCAGCAGATACGACGCTCCATGCGCATGTATGAAGCGACGGGAAGCTTGAGAGCCGAGTGGGCGACGGATGCCGTGACGGCGCTCGACTGGCTGGATGGTCTGAAAGAGTTGCATCAGCGTCAATGGCAGGCGCGCGGCAAACCGGGGGATTCGCTTCTGCGTTCTTCGAGCGGTTTCAGCGGCGGCTGATTGCGGATTGTGTGCCTCGTCGCGCCGCGGAGCTGATTCGCGTCAGCCGCGGCGGGCAGCCCATAGGGTATTTGTACAACTTGATCCGAGATGGGCATGTTCTGGCGTTTGTCAGCGGATTTCTGTACGAAGATGATAATCGCCTGAAGCCCGGCCTCGTCTGTCATGCGCTGGCGATCGAGCGCCACGTGCAGACCGGGGGTTCGATCTACGACTTTATGGCGGGAGAGACACGGTACAAAAGCAACCTCGGTCAGCCGGGGCCGGTGTTCGTGTATCTGCTGCTGCAGCGGCCGACGGCGATGACGCGGGCAGAACGAATGTTGCGGCGCGGATGGGAGCGGGTTCGCGTTTTGCGTAGCTTGCGTGGGGAAGATGCTGAATCTGGTCGGGCTGAGCCCGGTCCGACTCCGGTGGATAAAGAGCAATTCCGGCCCGCGGCGGCGCAGAAATAGGCATCTGATACTTTTCGGCCTCGGTCGAGACCGTCGGGCGGTGCATTTCGCCGGAAAAACTTGCAATAACCCGAGGGGCGTTGGAGAGGAGCCATGGTGAGCGAGCCACAACAGGAATTGCCGTTCCGGCCGCCGGTCCCGGGAACCCAGCCCGCCTATGATTCACCCGATTATCGCAGCACGCACAAACGGCATCCGGCCCAGCCGTTGCTGCAGATACCGCATACAGTGACCGAGCTGAGCGGTCCACGATTCCTGCCACGGCATTTCCCGCCGATCGCCGACCTGTCACGAATGGAAGGCGAGCGAGGCCATTGGCCAGCGCATCATCGTTGCGGGTCGGGTGACCGACGAAGATGGACGACCAGTGCCGGAGACGATGATCGAAATCTGGCAGGCCAACGCGGCCGGCCGTTACAATCACGAGAAGTGACCAGCATGACGCGCCGCTGGATCCGAATTTCAGGGGCGAGGGGCGCGTTTTCAGCGATCGCGACGGGGATTATAGTTTCATATCCATCATGCCGGGAGCATATCCGTGGCGTAACCACCACAATGCGTGGCGCCCGAACCATATTCATTTTTCGCTGTTCGGGCCGGGGTTTGCGACCCGGCTGATCACCCAGATGTATTTTCCAGGCGATCCGCTGCTGCCGCTGGATCCGATCTTCAACTGCGTGCCCGATGCGGCGGCGCGCGATCGGCTGATCTCCCGGTTCGACCTAGAGCTGACGAAACCGGAATGGGCGCTGGGTTATCGGTTTGATATTGTGCTGCGCGGGCGAGGGGCGACGGCGCTCGAGGAGGAAGCACAGCTGATGCTGAGCGCGATCGCGTGTCAGACGGTCGGGCCATACTGGCACCTGATCGAACGCCCCGGAGATGGCGGATCTTACTCGTTTCGGTGCGCCGGGGGAACGCATCATGTTCATCGGGCAAATCACTGACGGGGACGAGCTGCCGGTGACCGATGCGTGCGTAGAAATCTGGCAGGCGGACCCGGTCGCAGACGAAATCTTCCCGGGTTACGGGCGGGCGGCGAGCGATCTGCAAGGCATGTTCCGCTTCGTCACGATCCGGCCGGGCCCAGTCCCAAGGCCGCGCGGCGCGGGCGCAATGCGCCACAGGCGCCGCATCTCGCGGTTACGATTCTCACCCGCGGGCTGGTAAAAGCGCTGCATACGCGCGCCTATTTTGATGGAGATGCCCTGAACGAGAGCGATCTGGTGCTCGGGATGGTCGAACCGCCCGGGCGGCGGGATACGCTGATGGCGGGACTCGCAGGCGAGCAGGCGGGCATGCCGGTCTGGCGGCTCGATCTGCGGCTGCAGGGTGGAAGCGAGACGTTGTTCATGGAGATATGACGAGTTGGGTGGCTCGCGTCATTTGCTGGTGTTATTGCCGGTCCGTGTCGTATCAACGGGGCAGTCCGGCGATGCCGGAGCATGAAATGTCGCATCCGGAATGAGCGGGTCGAACCCGCATCGTATCGTGGTGGTTGGGGGTGGCGCCGCCGGATTGGAGCTGGCGACGCGTCTTGGCGATCGGCTGGGCCGGCGAGGCCGCGCAGAGATCACGCTGATCGAACGGGCGCGCACGCATTTGTGGAAACCGATGCTGCACGTGATCGCTGCCGGCAGCATGGACCCGAATGAGCACGAACTGAACTACCTGGCGCAGGCGCACTGGCACCATTTTCGCTATCGGCTGGGCGAGCTGACTGGGTTGGATCGGGCGCGGAAGGAGGTACAACTCGCGGCCACCTTCGACGAGGAAGGACGCGCGGTGACGCCGGCGCGCAGCTTCCGTTACGACACGCTGGTGATCGCGATCGGCAGCGTGACAAACGATTTCGGCACGCCGGGCGTAACGGCGCATGCGGTCCCACTTGAGACGCCGCAGCAGGCGGTGCGGTTCAATCGTCGTCTGGTGAATGCGTGCATCCGTGCGCACTCGCAGGACGGACCGGTGAGGCCGGGACAGTTGCACGTGGCGATCATCGGCGCGGGGGCGACCGGGACCGAGCTGGCGGCGGAGTTGCATCGCACGGCGCGTGCCGTGGTGGCGTATGGGCTGGACCGTATCGATCCGCAGCGCGACATCCGGATCGTGCTGATCGAGGCGGCTGAGCGGATCCTGCCCGGCTTGCCCGAGCGCATCTCGGACAGCGACCTTGAACGCTGCTGAGAGAACTGGGCGTGGAGGTACGGACCGGTGCCCGGGTATGCGGAGGTGGCGGCGGACGGGGTGACGTTGGCCGGAGGCGAATTCATTGCCTCGGAGCTGGTGGTGTGGGCGGCGGGCGTGAAGGCACCAGAGGTGCTGCGCGAGCTGGACGGGCTGGAGACGAACCGGATCAACCAGCTTGTCGTCGGGCCGACGCTGCAGACCACGCGCGATCCGGACATATTCGTGATCGGCGATTGTGCTGCCTGCCCTTGGCCGGGCCATGCGACGCCGGTGCCGCCGCGTGCGCAGGCAGCGCATCAGCAGGCCGCGCACATGGTTGGGCAGATCGAGCGCCGGCTGGCAGGGCGGCCGTTACGCAGCTTCGTTTATCGGGATTTCGGGTCGCTGGTGTCGTTGGGCAATTACAGCACGGTGGGAAATCTCATGGGATTCCTGCTCGGCCGAACGCTGTTCGTTGAAGGGCTTGTTTGCACGGGTGATGTATCAGTCGTTGCACGCTTTGCACGAGCGGGCATTGCATGGGAACGGACGGACGTTGCTGGGAATAGTGTCGCGGAACCTGTCGCATCGGGCGGGCCGCAGCGTGAAGCTGCACTGACCGGTGCTTTCGGCTCAAGGATCGTTAGCGTGCTGCCTCAATTACTTGTGATTGGATGAAAAGCCAGTCGCCCGCTGGAGTGGTTGTTCGTAGAATTCTTGACGAGAGGCAAGGGATCGGTGCCGATGGCCGCTGTCCCAGCGTCTGGCCGGCCCCAGATCGTATCCGGAATGTCGCTCAAGGAGTCCCGCGCGTGGAATTGAACCATAATGGCGCCACCGACGCGCCGAATTTCCAGCCAACCTCGGGAGAGGCGGCGGTGGCCGCGGTGACGCAACGGCGGCGGGAGCACGGGGGCGTTGCCGGCGGAGGAATTGCTGGAGGCGTTGCAAGCGGTGCGTGTCGGCGATTTCTCGGTGCGGTTGCCAGGACAGCAGACCGGGTTGGCGGGAAAAATCGCCGACGTGTTCAACGAGATCGTCGCGGCGAACCACCGCATGGCGCAGCAGCTTGAGCGGGTGGGCCAGGTCGTGGGTCGCGAAGGACGTACGCGGCAGCGTGTGAAGTTCGCGTTGTCGAGCGGTGCCTGGGGGGAGATGGAGTCGTCGGTCAATCTGCTGATCGACGACCTGCTGTGGCCGACCACGGAAGTGACACGGGTGATCACCGCGGTGGCGAAGGGCGATCTGCTGCAAACCGTGCCGCTGGAGGTGGATGGACGGCCTTTGCAGGGCGAGTTCCTGCGCTCGGCCGACATCGTCAACACGATGATCAAGCAGTTGTCGGTGTTCACCTCGGAGGTCACGCGCGTGGCGCGCGAGGTGGGCACGGACGGGAAGCTGGGCGGCCAGGCGCAGGTTCGGGAGGTGACGGGCGTCTGGAAGGACCTGACCGAGTCGGTGAATTCCATGGCGTCGAACCTGACGGCGCAGGTGCGCAATATCGCCGAGGTGACGATCGCGGTGGCGAACGGCGATCTGTCGAAGAAGATCACGGTGGATGTGCGGGGCGAGATCCAGCAATTGAAAGAGGCCATCAACACGATGGTCGATCAGTTGCGGTCGTTCGCTTCAGAAGTGACGCGCGTGGCGCGCGAGGTGGGGACCGAGGGCAAGCTGGGCGGCCAGGCGATCGTGCCTGGGGTGGCGGGCACGTGGAAAGACCTGACCGACAGCGTGAACGCGATGTGCGGCAACCTCACCGACCAGGTTCGCAATATCGCTCAGGTAACCACGGCGGTGGCGCGTGGCGATTTGTCGCGCAAGATTACGGTGGATGTGCGCGGCGAAATCCTGGAGCTGAAGGACACCATCAACACGATGGTGGACCAGCTAAATGCGTTCGCTTCGGAAGTGACGCGGGTGGCACGCGAGGTGGGCACCGAAGGGCGGCTGGGTGGTCAGGCGCAGGTGCCAGGCGTGGCGGGTACGTGGAAGGACCTGACCGACAACGTGAACTCGATGGCGTCAAACCTGACGGCGCAGGTGCGCAACATCGCTGAAGTGTCCACTGCGATCGCGCGCGGCGATCTTTCCAAGAAGATCACAGTGAACGTATCGGGGGAGATTTTGCAGCTGAAGGAGACCATCAACACGATGGTGGATCAGCTGAATGCGTTCGCTTCGGAAGTGACGCGGGTGGCGCGCGAGGTGGGCACCGACGGGCGGCTGGGCGGGCAGGCCAACGTGCTGGGCGTGGCCGGCACGTGGAAGGACCTGACCGAATCAGTGAATTCCATGGCGTCGAACCTGACGGCGCAGGTGCGCAATATCGCCGAGGTGTCCACGGCGATCGCCAACGGCGATCTGTCGAAGAAGATCACGGTTAATGTTTCAGGGGAGATCCTGCAGTTGAAGGAGACCATCAACACGATGGTCGATCAGCTCAACCGGTTTGCCGGGGAGGTGACGCGGGTTGCGCGCGAGGTGGGAACGGAGGGGCGGCTGGGCGGGCAGGCGCAGGTGTCCGGCGTGGCGGGAACGTGGAAGGACCTGACCGATAGCGTGAACTCCATGGCCTCGAACCTGACCGGGCAGGTGCGCAACATCGCGGAGGTGGCGACGGCGGTGGCGCAGCGGCGATCTTTCGCGCAAGATCACCGTGGATGTGCGCGGCGAAATCCTGGAGCTGAAAGACACCATCAATACTATGGTCGATCAGCTCAACGCGTTTGCCGGCGAAGTGACGCGGGTGGCGCGCGAGGTGGGCACGGAAGGGCGGTTGGGCGGACAGGCGCAGGTGCCCGGCGTGGCCGGAACCTGGAAGGATCTGACCGATAGCGTGAACTCGATGGCGGGCAACCTGACCGGGCAGGTGCGCAACATCGCCGAGGTGGCCACCGCGATCGCCAATGGCGACCTGAGCCGCAAGATCACCGTGGATGTGCGCGGCGAGATCCTGCAGTTGAAGGAAACGCTGAACACGATGGTCGATCAGCTCAACCGGTTTGCCGGGGAGGTGACGCGGGTGGCGCGCGAGGTGGGAACCGAAGGGAAGCTTGGTGGGCAGGCGGTGGTGCCGGGCGTCGGTGGCACCTGGAAGGACCTGACCGACAGCGTTAACTCGATGGCCGGCAGCCTGACTGCGCAGGTGCGCAACATCGCCGAGGTGACGACAGCGGTGGCGCGCGGCGACCTGTCGCGTAAGATCACCGTCGATGTGAAGGGCGAAATCCTGGAGCTGAAAAACACCATCAATACGATGGTGGATCAGCTCAACGCGTTCGCCGGTGAAGTGACGCGGGTGGCCCGCGAGGTGGGAACGGAAGGCAAGCTCGGCGGCCAAGCGGTGGTGCCTGGTGTCGGTGGCACCTGGAAGGACCTGACCGACAATGTGAACTTCATGGCGTCCAACCTCACCGGGCAGGTGCGCAATATCGCCGAGGTGGCGACGGCCATCGCGAATGGCGACCTCTCCAAGAAGGTCACCGTCGATGTGCGTGGCGAGATGATGCTGCTGAAAGAGACCCTCAATACGATGGTCGAGCAGTTGCGATCTTTCGCCGCGGAGGTGACGCGGGTGGCGCGCGAGGTGGGCACCGAGGGACGTCTGGGCGGCCAGGCGGTGGTGCCGGGCGTCGGCGGTACGTGGAAGGACCTGACGGACAATGTGAACCTGCTGGCGGCCAATCTGACCACGCAGGTGCGCAACATCGCTGAAGTAACCACCGCGGTGGCGCGCGGCGACCTGTCGCGTAAGATCACCGTCGATGTGAAGGGCGAAATCCTGGAGCTGAAAAACACCATCAACACGATGGTGGATCAGCTCAATGCGTTCGCCTCGGAAGTGACGCGCGTGGCACGCGAGGTGGGCACCGAAGGCAAGCTGGGCGGCCAGGCGGCGGTGCCGGGAGTCGCCGGTACATGGAAGGACTTGACCGATACGGTGAACGTGATGGCCGCCAACCTGACCGAGCAGGTGCGCGGCATCGTCAAGGTGGTGACGGCGGTCGCCGACGGGGATTTGAAGCAGAACCTGATGATGGCTTCCAAAGGCGAGGTGGCGGCGCTGGCGGAGACGATCAACAACATGACGAACACGCTGGCGACGTTCGCCGACCAGGTGACGACGGTGGCGCGCGAAGTTGGAGTGGAAGGGCGGCTGGGCGGGCAGGCCAACGTGCCCGGCGCGGCCGGGACCTGGAAGGACCTCACCGGCAACGTCAACCTTCTGGCGGCGAACCTGACCACGCAGGTGCGGGCGATTGCGGAGGTGGCGACTGCGGTAACCAAGGGCGACCTGACGCGTTCGATCCAGGTCGATGCCCGCGGCGAGGTGGCCGAGCTGAAAGACAACATCAACACCATGATCGACAATTTGCGGCTCACCACCGACCGCAATACCGAGCAGGACTGGCTGAAGACGAACCTCGCCCGCTTTACCAACATGCTGCAGGGCCAGCGCGACCTGGCAACGGTGGGGCGGATGCTGTTGTCGGAGCTGGCGCCACTGGTGGAGGCGCAGAATGGCGTGATCTACCTGGTGGACACCGAGGGCGCGCCTGAGACCACGACACGCCTGAAGCTGCTCGCCGCCTACGCCGACAGTGGCACGGAGGGGCATTCGGAGCGTCTGTTGCTGGGGGAGGGGCTGATAGGCCAGTGCGCCGCAGACGGACGACGAATGCTAATCACCCAAGTGCCGCCCGACGTCGTGCCGATCCGCGTCCGGGACTGTTCAAGGCGGTACCGCGCAATGTGTTCGTGCTGCCGGTGTTGTTCGAGGGGCAGGTGAAGGCCGTGATCGAGCTGGCGTCAGTGGATAGTTTCACGGACCTGCAAAAGGCTTTTCTGGAGCAGCTGACGGGCGGCATCGGCATCGTGCTGAACAGCATCGAGGCGACGATGCAGACCGAGGGGTTGCTAAAGCAGTCCCAGCAGCTTGCCGCCGAATTGCAGGCGCAGCAGCGCGAGCTGCAGCAGACCAACGAGCAGCTGGAGCAGAAGGCGCAACAGCTGGCTGAGCGCAATGTGGAGGTGGAGCGCAAGAACCAGGAGATTGAGCAGGCGAGGCGGGCGCTGGAAGAGAAGGCGACCGAGCTGGCACTGACCTCGAAATACAAGTCCGAGTTCCTGGCCAACATGTCGCACGAGCTACGGACGCCGCTTAATTCGATCCTGATCCTGGGCCAGCAGCTTGTCGATAATCCGGACGGTAATCTCAGTGTACGGCAGGTGGAGTTTGCTCGCACGATCCATGGCGCTGGGACCGACCTGCTAAACCTGATCAGCGATATCCTGGACTTGTCGAAGATCGAATTGGGCACCGTATCGGTAGACGCAGAGGAAATCAGGGTGACCGAGCTGCAGGAGACGGTGACACGGCCGTTCCGGCACGAGGCGGAGAATCGTGGGTTGTTCTTCGACCTGGAGATCGACCCGCAGCTGCGCACCGTCACGACCGATTCCAAGCGGGTGCAGCAGGTGCTGAAGAACCTGCTGTCGAACGCGTTCAAGTTCACCGAGCAGGGCGGCGTGCGGCTGGCCATTATCGCGGGTGAAGAGCGGCTGGACCTTGGGCCATCCGTTGTTGCAGCACGCGCCCACGGTCGTCGCGTTCGAAGTGAGCGACACCGGCATCGGCATTCCTCCGGAGAAGCAGCGCATCATCTTCGAGGCGTTCCAGCAGGCGGACGCGAGCACCAGCCGCAAGTATGGCGGCACCGGCCTGGGACTGGCGATCTCCCGCGAGCTGGCGAACCTGCTGGGCGGCGAGATTCAGCTGCGCAGCACACCAGGCGTGGGCAGCACGTTCACACTCTATCTGCCGCTGACCTATGTCGGTCCGTCGGTGCGCGATGCCGAGCATCGAGCAGCAGCCGACCGCCGACATACCGGTGGCGGTGCGGACGCGGCTAGTCGAGCATCCGGCCGAGCAGGTGCCAGACGATCGGCGAGCTATTTCGCCGGAAGACACGGTGCTGCTGATCGTGGAAGATGATCCGCATTATGCCCGCATCATGGCTGACCTGGCGCGTGACCACGGGATCAAGGTGCTGGTGGCGGGGCGTGGGACGGAGGCGCTGGCGCTGGCGCGGCAATACCAGCCGACCGCAGTGTCGCTCGACGTGTTCCTGCCGGACATGCTGGGCTGGACCGTGCTGAGCCAACTGAAGCAGAACCCGACGACGCGGCATATCCCGGTGCAGATCGTGACACTGGATGAGGACCGACAGCACGGGCTGGCGCGAGGCGCGTTTTCCTTCATTACCAAGCCGACGACGACGGAGGGGCTGGAAGAGGCCCTGTCGCGCATCACGGATTACGCGCGACCGCGCCGCAAGCGGTTGCTGGTGGTGGAGGACAATCCGGCGGAGCGGTTAAGCATTACCGAGCTGCTGGGGCATGACGATATCGACATTGTTACTGTCGATACCGGGGCGGACGCCATCGCCGCGATGCGGGAAGGCGTGGATTGCGTGGTGCTGGACCTGCGGCTGCCGGACATGTCAGGCTTTGACGTGCTCGATCGCATCCGCGCCGATGCCGCACTGACCGACATACCTGTGGTGGTGTTCACCGGCCGGGAGCTGTCGCCGGAGGAGGATGCACAGCTGCATACAATGGCGCGCAGCGTGGTGGTGAAAGGGGTGGAATCGCCGGAGCGGCTGCTGGACGAGACGGCGCTGTTTCTGCACCGGGTGGTCGCCGATCTGCCGGGCGAAAAGCAGCGGATGCTGGAACGGCTGCACGAGTTCGACGAGAATCTGGTTGGACAGAAGGTGCTGCTGGTGGACGATGATGCGCGCAATATCTTCGCGCTCTCCAGCGTGCTGGAACGACGCGGTATGCAGGTGCTGACGGCGACCACCGGTCGGGAGGCGATCTCGATCCTTGAAGAGACACCGGGCGTCGCCATTGTGCTGATGGACATCATGATGCCAGAGATGGACGGGTACGAGACGATGGCGGTGATCCGCACCAACCCCCAGTTCCGGCGGCTGCCGATCATCGCGCTGACGGCGAAGGCGATGAAAGGCGACCGCGAGAAATGCCTAGAGGCGGGTGCGTCCGATTATCTGGCCAAACCGGTGAATACGGAGCAACTTCTGTCGTCGCTGCGCATGTGGCTGTATCGCTGAACCGGATGACCCGATGACCGATCAGGACAGGGTGGATATCCTGCTGGTCGATGACCAGCCGGCCAAGCTGCTGAGCTATGAGGTTATTCTGAGTGAGCTTGGGCGAGAACCTGATCAAGGCCAGTTCGGCGCGGGAGGCGCTGGAGTATCTGCTGCGTCGGGAGATTGCGGTGGTTCTGACCGACGTCTCCATGCCGGAGGTGGACGGGTTCGAACTGGCGGAAATGATCCGGGCGCATCCGCGCTATGAGCGGACCGCCATCATCTTCGTCTCGGCGATTCATCTGACTGACCTGGACCGGCTGCGCGGCTATGCGGCGGGCGCGGTCGATTACCTGCCGGTGCCGGTCGTGCCGGAGCTGTTGCGGGCGAAGGTAAAGGTGTTCGCCGAGCTGTATCGGAAAACTCGGCAGCTTGAGCAACTGAATGCCGAGCTGGAACGCCGCGTGGAGGAGCGGACGGCGGAACTGGCGGAAGCCAACGCCGAGCTGGAAAGCCGCGTGGAGGAACGCACGCGCGAGCGCGAGGCGGCGCTGGCGCAGGTGCACGAGATGCAGAAGATGGAGAGCCTGGGCCAACTGACCGGCGGCGTGGCCCATGACTTCAACAACCTGCTCATGGCGGTCCTGGGCAATCTGAGTCTGCTGAAGAAGCGGGTGCCGGACAGCCCGGCGATAACGCGGTTGATCGACGGGGCGATCCGCGGCGCGGAACGCGGGGCTACTTTGACGAAGCGGATGCTGGCATTCGCCCGGCGCCAGGAACTGCGGCCGGAGGCGGTTGATCTGCCGGCTTTGGTGGACGGGATGGCGGAGATGCTGCGGCGCTCGCTGGGGCCGATGATCCGCATCGAGATCGCCATGGACGCTGCGCTGCCGCTGATCCGCGTGGATCCCAACCAGCTCGAGCTGGCGTTGCTGAATCTTGCCCTTAACGCGCGGGACGCGATGGCGAATGGCGGGCAGCTGCTTATTCAGGCTCACCGTGAACATAACGACAGCTTTCTGTCGGAGCTACCTGACTCAGCCAACGGCGAGTATGTGCGGGTTACTGTTGCGGATTCCGGCAGCGGGATGGACGAGATGGTACTGAAACGGGCCACCGAGCCGTTTTTTACGACCAAAGGTGTTGGTAAGGGGACAGGGCTCGGGCTGTCGATGGTGCACGGACTGGCAGCACAATCGGGCGGGGCGATGCGGATCGCCAGTCACATTGGTTCTGGAACGACAGTGCAGCTCTGGTTTCCGGTTGACCGAACCTCGATTGCGCAGCCGAATGCTCCCATCGAACCGCGGCAGGGGAACGCGCTTTCCTGCCGGGTGCTGGTGGTGGACGACGATGCGCTGATTCTGGCGAGCACCGCGGCCATGCTGGAGGATCTGGGGCACGTCGTGATCGAGGCATCGTCGGCCGCGCGGGCGCTTGATGTACTGCGAACTCGGGGCCAAAATTGATCTGGTAATCACTGACCAGGTCATGCCAGTGATGACCGGGCTGGAGCTGGCACGGAACATGTGCCAGAGCTGGCCGGAGCTTCCGGTGATTCTGGCGAGTGGTTATGCCGATCTGCCGGATGGCGACGAGATGCCGGTTCCGCGGCTGGCAAAGCCGTATCAGCAGGCGGAACTGGCGGCGGCTATTGCCGAAGCACTAGGCGGCGGGAAAGTGGTGCCAATCGAGCGCGCGCGGCGCGCCTGGTAGGGATCTGCCTAGTTTTGTTGAGAATGATATCATCATGCGGATCTGATGGTACGCCGTCTGACGACGTTGCTGGAGGCGATTATGCCTAACCTTCGTTGCGGGTGATATTTTTGTGTAGAATGGCCAGAGCAATCACGACAAAAGCCGCCAGCCGAAGCAGATAAATCCAGCTTTGCTCCTCCTTGGATACGGCGGTCAGTGTCAGCAGCGCCTGGTTGAGGGCGAGAAGGCAGAATGCGACCGAGAATGCCAGGAACAGCAAATCCCGGCTACGGGTCCAGAAACGGGCAAAAAAGAGGGCGCCTACCAGGAAGCCCGCCGTAATGATGCCAGAGAGGAATGGACGGATCACGCCGGGGGTTCCTCAGATATCCCACACGAAACCAAAAACGAGTACGCTGGTGGCAAGCAGAGAACACACGAGCCTGGCCAAGCTCAGATCGACGCCGGGAAGCATTACGAGATCGAGGAAGACGAGCAGGTTGCTAACGGTGAGCAGCAGGAAGCACAGGGCACTCCAGATCAGCAGCTGCGCGTGCGTCCGTCTATAGGCTCGCAGCAGAAGACAGGCGCAAAGGCCGCTCGTAGCGGTGCACAGGACAAAGACGGATTCGGGGAAGACGCCCATAATGCCTCCAGGGGTTTGAAGCGGAACGCGTCAGCGAAGATCTGAAGCCGGTAGTCGGAGCTGGTGGCGATCGCCCTCATCAGCGTTGTCGGGCGAGATGCATAGTTGCGAAGCAGGGCCTCTACCCGATCGGCAGGAACGGCCGCGCCCGGCTGGTAGCGGGCCAAACCAGCTGGTACAGCGACAATACCCGCGGCCTGCAACGCGCCAACCCTGTCGCGCACGACCAGCGGGCTGCCGCGCAGTTTCCGTGTCAGCCCGTTCCGCGCCATTCGCGCCCCCGCTTGTTGGGCAACAACAGGAGTAGCTCGAGCGCCCGGACGGATCGGATCGCGGCGCGCATCAGGGCAAGAACGTCGTTGTCGATCGGTGGTCCCATCCGCGGGTTAGGTGCCGATGTTGCCGATAGCCGAGTATCACTCAAGGCAGACTCTGGCGCTCTTGACGCCGCCGATACACGTCAAGTTGACCAGCGATGTGGATATTTTGCCCCCGCTGACCTACTGTGCGGGCCGGCCGAAGAGCGGGAGTACGGAGCATGGTGGACGGACGACAAAGCGAGGAGCGCGACACCAACTGGCGGGCGGGCGCGGCGTATGTCGATGGCCGCTTCATGCCGGTCGGTGAGGCAAGAATC
This sequence comes from uncultured Pseudomonadota bacterium, assembly GCA_963810715.1. Lineage (GTDB taxonomy): Bacteria > Pseudomonadota > Alphaproteobacteria > Acetobacterales > Acetobacteraceae > DATDIC01. The sequence continues at coordinate 80,747 of CAWEOZ010000023.1, forward strand.
CCCGTTACAGAGTGGGGGTACCGGCGATCCGACGTGACCTATGACGTGGTCAGCGTCTGGGATGGCGCATTTTTCCGGCTGGACGACCATCTGCGCCGCTTCCGTGCCTCAATGGCCGCATTCCGGCTGGATCCGCCGGAGAATGACGCGGCAATCCGAGAAATACTGCACGAGCTAGTGCGGCGCAGCGAGTTTCGGGAAGCCTATGTCGCCATGGATTGCCTTCGCGGCGTGCCCCCGGCGGGGACGCGCCGTCATCCGGCAAACGCACGCAACTATCTGGTCGCCTACGCGGTGCCGTATGTGTGGTTGATGCCCCGCGAGGTGATAGATCGCGGCGCACATCTGATCATCGCCTCGACGCCGCGCATCCCGTCTGCCTGCGTCGATCAGCGGGCGAAGAACTTTAATTGGGCCGATCTGACCCGTGCGCTGTTCGAAGCGCATGATGCGGGCGCCGACAATCCGATACTGCTCGATCTCGACGGCAACGTGACGGAAGGGCCTGGCTTCAACGTGTTCGCGGTCACGGACGGGGTCGTGGTGACGCCGGACCGCAACGTGCTGGAAGGAATCACGCGGCTGTCGGTGATCGAGCTGTGCGAGAAGCTGGGGCTGCGATGCGAGGTGCGGCCGGTGCCGGCGGACGAACTGCACAATGCCGACGAGGTGTTCATAAGTTCTACCGCGGGCGGCGTGATGGGTGTGACGCGGCTGGACGGACGCATTCTTGGCAATGATCGACCCGGCCCGGTTTCGGAACGGCTTCACGAGGCATATTGGCGATTCCGGAAACAAGGGTGGCTTGCCGAGCCGATAGAGGTACGCGCGGGCCGAAGCGGCCGAATAGCGGGACGCGATCCGGATGCCGCAGCAACGATAGTCGGTCAGTGGCGTTTGCCCGCTGCATGTAGGCCAGGGCAGTCGTCTTAAAAAGACATTCATCCTGCTTGTCCTGGGCTGGGGATTTTCCTTGTTTTGTGGTTGAGAGCGGGGAAGGTTGTCCGGGCCGTGTTTTCCGTCGGCCGGACGGGGTTCGGTATCTTTGTCGGATGGGAGCTGGTGGTTATCGCCTTGAGTGGCGGGGCGGCTCGCTTGTCCGGAGGCGTGGGTGCTAGGCCTGATAGGGGGCCGGCTGATGCGGGAGGGGGTCTGCAACGTTCTGCCGCTGTCCGAGCTGGGCGGACTGGCGTTCGGTGCATGAGCGGCGTCGCTGGCGGGAGGTACCACGGGCCGCGAGCTATCGCGTGATCGATTGCTGATGTTGCCGCCGAGTTTATCGGCGAGATCCCATTCGTGCTGTTCGCTTTTGCAATGGTGATACCGCGCCGATCGGGTTTCTCGCTGATCCTGCCACTGGGCGTTGGTGTCGGGCTGCTGGCGGCGGGCGTTGCGCCATTGATTTGGACCGAGCGCCATTCCGGTGCGGTGTTTCAGGGGATCGGCAGACGGGTGGCCGCTCAGTTTATCCGGGGTGCGGACGAACAGGGCGACAAGGTCCAACACGAGTGCGACGACGTGTTCGACCGCACGCGCCGGCTCGGGTTAGCGGCGGTGATTCATTTCGGCGGCTGGATGGCCGGGGGAATCGCCGTTTGGATCGGGTATCGGTTGCTGGATGCGCACGTCGAAATCGTGTCTGTGATGGCCCTGGAAGGGCGGTGCCCTGGCGATCGCTTTCCTCGCGGCGGCCGGGACCGGCGTGCAGGAGGTGTCCTATGTCGCGCTGGGCCGGCTGTTCGGCATTCCGGCGCAACTTTCGCTCAGCCTGTCCTTGGTGTGGCGGGCGCGGGATATTGCGATTGGCGCGTCGGGGCTGGCGAGCTGGCAGTTGGCGGAAGCCGGGGTGCTGCGCCGGCGGCAGGTCCGGATTATCGTGTGGCTCGCAGGGCGAATGACAAGGCGATCTGCCCGCCCAAAGCCGAGCCCAGCATGACCAGGCCCACCGTGGCGACCGAAGCGGAATCGTACGCCTCTACGACGAGGGTACACAACGCGCCGTAGCTCATCTGGATGAAGCCATACAGTCCCGATGCCGCACCGATTGCCAGTGGGTTCACGGAGACGGCAGCGGTAAGCGCGAATGGGCTGGCGATGCCGGCGCCCATCATGAACAGAGCGACCGACCCGATGGCGACCTTTACGCCAAAGTGACCGGTCTGCCAGGCGAGCAGGAACCAGACCGCCCCGATAATCGCCAGGGCGTTGGCTAAGGGCAGCACCCGGGCCATCGAGACGCGGCCAGCAAGGCGGTTGGCTATGAAACCACCGGTGGCGAGCCCGAGCATCAGCAACAGATAATAGAGTCCTATTCGCTCGGTTGACTGGTGCAGCACGTTTTCGAAAATGAAGGGGGAAGCTGCCATGAAGGCATAGAAAGACGTGGTGGTGCAGGCGCCGCCGAGCGCAAAGCCGCAGAAGGCAGGTGAGCGCAGCAGGCGCACGGAACTCAGTAGCAGCGGAACTCGCCCGCGTAAGGCGGAGGGCGCATTGGTTTCCGGCAACCATAGTGCTGTGAGCAGAGTGGTTATTGCGCCGATCATGGCCAGAAGAGCAAAGGCGGAGCGCCATCCGGCCCAGGTGACGGCGTATCCTCCAATGGCGGGGGCGATTGCCGGGGCGAGCGACATGACCAGCGTCAGAAGTGCGAGGCGGGCGGCGGCGCGATCCGCGGACGCGGAGTCGCGCACGATGGCGCGGCCGAGGACAAGGCCGGCGCACCCGCCGACGGATTGAAGAATGCGCGAGACGATAAGGGTGGCGGCGCTGGTGCTGGCGGCGGCGGCGATACCGGCAGCGGTAAACAGTGCCAGTCCGGCCAGCAGCACGGGGCGGCGGCCGAACCGGTCCGATACCGGGCCATAGAGGAGCTGGCCGATGGCGAGACCGGCTATGTAGAGGGTTATGGTGAGCTGGATGGTTGCGGGTGAAACCGACAGGGCGTCGGCCGTGGCCGGCAGCGCCGGGACGACCAGATGCATGCCGATCGTTCCGCAGGCGGTGATGGCGACCAGCAGGGAAAACGGCGCCGGCCGACCGGTGAGGCGGTTCAGGGGGCGCGTCCGACGCTGACGGGTGGCGGCGACTTCAGCGTCTGCAGGATGACGCAGTAGCGTTCTGTGGTTTCGATTAAACGGGTGATCTTATCGGGCGGTGCGTCCGTATCGAGGTGGAAGCGTAGCGCGATATCAGTCAGGCCGACGGGCACGGTGCGGTCGATGCCTAGCGTGCCGCGTGCGTCCCAGTGGGCTTGCGCGACGACGCGTCCGCCGCGGAGCTCGATCCCCATGGCGGTGGCGACCGCGCGCAGGGTGACGCCGGCGCAGGCGACTAGCGCCTGCAGCAGGAGATCCGCCGAGCAGGCGAGCTCGCCAGTTCCACCGGTGGCTGGGTGCAGCCCCGCCTGGATGTCACCGTGCCAGGAGGGGATTGTGCAGGCGATATCGGCGGATTCGAGCCGGCATTCGGCATGCGCGAGCACACGGGCGGAGTTCGGGCGTTTCGCGGTAGCGCTGCTTGATGGGTGCCTGCGCGGCGCGGAGCTGGTCGGCGTTCATGTTGTTGGTTCCTGGCGAAACTGTGCGGCCGGATGGGTCGCGGGCAGTCGGCGACGGCCAGGGCCGTATAGCTTCTCACGCAGGGTGCCGGGCGCATAGTCGGTCTTATAGGCGCCACGGGCCTGGAGCTCGGGTACCACCAGATCGACGAAGTCGGTGAAGGTTTCCGGCGTGACGGCGTAGGCAAGGTTGAACCCGTCCACGTCGGTATCCTCAACCCATGAGATGAGTTGATCGGCGACCTCCGATGCCGAGCCCACGACCAGCGGACTGCGGCCGCCGATCGCGGCGTGGGCGGCGACCTCGCGCACGGTCCAGGTGCGGGTGGGGTCGGCGATGGTGAAGGCCTCCAGCGCCGAGGTCATGGCGTCGTGTTCGCCGAAGCGGATCGGTTCGTCCAGCGGGAGCCGGGCGAAATCGATACCGGTCCAGCCGGACATCAGTACCAGGCCGCCCTGGTCGCTGGCGTAGCGGCGGTATTCGGCGAGTTTTCCGTGGGCGCGCTCGGCGGTGGTGTCGGTGACGACGGTGATCATGGTGAAGATCAACAGTTCGGCGGGGTCGCGGCCGAGGGCGGCGGCGCGGCGGCGCAGGTCGGCGACGATCGGGGCGATGACGCGCTTGGAGGGGCCGTTGATGAAGACGCATTCCGCGTGCTGTGCGGCGAATTGCCGGCCCCGGGTTGACGCGCCGGCCTGGTAAAGCACGGGGGTGCGCTTGTGGCGACGGTTCGCAGAGATGGATGGCGGAGAGACGGAAATAGGGTCCGTCATGTTCGATGCGATGCACCTTGGCCGGAATCGGCAAAGCGGCCCGTGCTGCGATCCCGCAGGATGGCGGCATCCTCCCAGCTGGCTTCCCATAATTTGTAGACAACCTGCATGTAGTCGTCGGCGATCTCATAGCGGGTGTCATGGCCTTGCTGGCGCGCCATGCCGACCCCCTTGGCCGCGCTGTTGAGATAGCCGGTCACGATGTTCCATCCGATCCGACCCTGGGTGAGATGGTCGAGCGTGCTCATGCGCCGGGCGAACGGGTAAGGATGTTCGTAAGAGAGGGTGCAGGTGACGCCGAAACCGAGATTTTCGGTGACCATGGCCATGGCGGGGACGAGCAGCAACGGGTCGTTCACCGGCACCTGCACGGCGCCTTGCAGGGCGGCATCGGGAGAGCCGCGATATACATCGTAGATACCCAGCACATCGGCAAGAAAGATGCCGTCGAACTTGCCGCGTTCCAGCGTCCGCGCCAGGTCGGTCCAGTAGCCGAGCGTGTTGTAGGTGTCGGCGCGGTCGCGCGGATGCATCCACAAGCCGGGTGACTGGTGGACAACGCAGTTCATATCGAATGCATTGAGGCGGATCTGCTTGGACATCTTCGGTGCCTGCAGGGTGCTAGCGTGGCCGGTAGCGTCGCACTATGTCGACCAGGCGGTCGAGCGGCAGTGCGTGAGCCGTGCGGCCATGCAATCCGACGGTTGTTTCAGCGGCGGTGAGTGCGTTCAGGATGGCCTCCTCGGTCGCCTCCGCGGCGGCGTGGAACAGCATGGTCATGGCGTCGGGCGAGAGCATGCGCACGGTGCTGATCGCTTCATCCTGGCAGATGTGATTTCCTGTCGCGAAGCTCAGGAAGATGTCGCCGCTGCCGTTGGCACCGATGCCACCGACCCAGGCGAGGCCGGTCGTGGCGCGGCGAGCCAGGCGCTGGCACTGAATCGGCAGCAGCGGCGCATCGGTGGCCAGCACCACGATGATCGAACCGGCTTCCGCCGGTGTCGTCCGGGGTGACGGCAGGACGTCCAGTCCTATTTCGCGGCCGACCGGAATGCCATCGACCCGCAGCAACCCGCGGGCGCCATAGTTGGCCTGGACGAGAGCGCCGACACTCCATGTCTGGCCCGCGGACTCGACCCTGCGCGAGGCGGTGCCGGTGCCTCCCTTGAACTCATGGCAAATCATGCCGGTGCCGCCGCCGACATTTCCTTCGGTCACCGGTCCCGATACGGCGGAGCCGAGTGCTGTGAGGGCGTGCTCCGTGGTGATGGGAAAGCTTCTGCAATCGCTCAGCCATCCATCATAGGTTTCGGCGACCACGGGAAGGTGAAACGGCTGGGGCGCCCCTTCGCGAACGGCCAGCGCGCAGATTGCGTCGCGGACCACGCCGACGGACCAGGTGTTGGTGATGCAGATCGGTGCATTGATCAGGCCCTGCTCGGCGATCCAGGGGATGCCGGTCATTTCTCCGTTGCCGTTGAAAGAATGCACTCCGGCGAAAACAGCATCCGTCCAGATATCGCTGCGTGGCCAGATCGCCGTGACGCCGGTACGAACGATCGTGGGTGAGTCACTAACCAAAGTGGTGTAGCCGACGCGCACGCCGGCGATGTCTGTGATCGAGTTCCAGGGGCCCGTGGGGAGAACTCCGGTAGCGATCCCGAGGTCGCGCAGCCGGGGTCTGGTCATGTGACGCTTTCCTTTGAGCCAACGCCCCAGCGCTGCGCGGGCCGTCCCGGGTAGAGGGCGGGTCTCTGATAGCGCAGGCCCAGCTTGAGCGCGACCGACAGCGAGGCGGTGTTGGCTGGATCGATATCGGCTACAATTTCCGGCAGACGGAGAGTGTCGAGGGCATGATCCAGAATGCCTAGTGATAAAGAGTCAGGAGCCGGTCGCGCGAAATCCACAATTCGGTGCGGTCGTGGCGGAAGCAGTGCCGGCGGAGCGCGAGCGGATTGAATGCGCGGGCAAACGCCCAGATGAGCATGTCTTCGCCCAGCGCATGCCATCCTTTGGGCCCACCAACGTCGATCAGCTCCACGCCGAAACGGGCGGCCACCCGCCGGATCTGGGCGCGGCGGCGCCGGTTGCCGAAGGTCGCGCAGGCGTGAATTCCCCGTATGTTCGCCCAGGACGGGTCTTCATTTAGGTATCGCGCCAATTCCCGAAACGAACGCAGCATGCGCCCGCGGATCAGTTGCGCCCAACGGAAGTCCGGCCCGATCAAGGAGAAGCGCGGGAGCTGCTCATTCCATATATGCAACACGCCGATCGTCTCTCCGGCATGGATGCGGGTGCCGTCACTGAGCTCGGCTTCGTGGGGGGCGGAGGTACGTGAAATACGGAAGAGGCACGTTGGATCGTCGGTGAATTCTCGAACATCGTACCAACGGCGCAGCACCCAGTCGGTGATGCGCACTGCAACGTTCCAGAGCAGGTCGCGAATGCTGGGCCGGAGCTTCAGCGCGCCGGATCGTCGGACAGGGGCTGCAATGACGACCGAACCGACGTCCTGCCTGCCCGGCGCATCGGCAATCGTTGTGCTGGAGTTCATGCGCCGCCTCCGGCGGGCGGATTTGGTTCCCGAGACACGGCACCTGCCATGCGTGTTCTCCTCGAGCTGATCCGGCGGGATCGCCGTGCAGAGAGCCCCAATCCTTCGCGACAGGCCGGCCGGGCCTCGTCATTCGGCGCAACTCCGATACTGAACTATTGCCCAAGTTCAGCCTTACGCCAACAATGCCGCATGTCCGGCCACCCCCTCGACTGCCTGAAATGCCCGAGCCTGTGTTGTCGGATGGCCGGGTACGTCGAAGTGAGCCAGGCCGATATCAAAAGGCTGGCCAAATTCCTTGGGATGACTGTCCGGGCCTTCGAACAGCGGCACATCGTCGAGACCACGCGCAAGGGGACTAGACGGATCAAGTCCGGCTACAATACTTGCCAGTTCCTGGGCGAGGACCGGATGTGCACCGTTTACGAGGCCCGGCCGAGGGATTGTCGGGGCTACGTGTGCTGGAACCAGCAGGACCGCACCGTCTACGATTTCGCGCGGTTTTTTCAGACGTCGCCGGCGGCTTTGCGGGAAGAGGAGAAGAGCGAGGGGGGTTAAGCATCCAAGAAGGCGGCGATTGCCGGATTTGTTCGCAGTTCTGCCAAGTCTTTCTCGGAGGGAAGCTGCGGTCGGTCTCGCGAGACGTTGACCATACAGAGAAATCCGAGGGGCTCGTCCAGGGAGGCGCGAAACTGGTGCCAGCACCAGGATGGAATTGTGATCAGGTCCAGCGGCTTGACTGTCCGGACGGTGTTGCCGAGCAGGCAGCGACCGTTGCCGCGGAGGATCATGACGGCGTGCGCGTGCTCATGCTGTTCGAGCGAGGAGTAGCCGCCCGGTTCCATTTCAAAGTAGCGCAATTCACAGCCCAGGGCCGATTCGGTAAAGAGAACTTGGCGGGCAATAGCTTTGAACGGCGCTGATCCATCTTCCTTGTAGGGTTGGCAGGGTACGTCCTGCCAGCGGAATCCCTCGAAGGAAGCTCTTACAGACGGGGGGGTGTTGCTGGCCATGCTTCCTCAATAGGAATGGTGGGCGACTGCACGGGCAAACTCGGCTGTCTGCTCGGTCAAGCGATCGCCAGCGGCAAGAAGATTGCCGCCAATCAGCAACATCGCGTCCTTGCCATAGAAATCAAGCATTTCCGGAACGCGGCCCAGGGTCATCCCGCCTGCGGGGACCGGCAGGGCCCCGCGCAGCGACGGGCCGGGTGCGCGCGCCGTAGCCGCGATCGTACTGCAGATGGTGGCCGAATAGCCGAACCGGCCGCCGTGATTGGGAAAGATCACCGCGTCCGCGCCGATCAGAGGGAATAGCCGACCGATCAGCAGCGCCGGCCCGATGCGCGCGGCGCCGCCCATTGTCGGATGGGCAATGAATGCCATGCCTGGATTTTCGCGAATCAGCGACTGCGCGTTGGCGAAGCCAGCCAGCAGCGGAGCAATTAGGAACGTATCCAGCCCTTCGGCGCGGGCGAGAGCGATTTTTCGGCGCATTTCCGTGAGGTCGCCCGAAAGGCTGGGGACGTAGCGGGTGGGGCGGCCCGTTTCGGCGGCAGCTTGGCGAATTGCGGCGGCGCAAAGCGGTACGCGCGCCTCGAATCGGGCTGCCGTCTGGTCGGCCATGCCATGGTCGTCTTTGACAAAGTCGATTCCACCGAGCGCAAATCGCCGGGCAAGCCCAGCGAGCCGGCCCGGGGGCAGCCCAATAGGCTTGAGTGCGGAACAGGTCAGTGCCCGATCGGGCGCATCGGCGCGGGTGCGGAGCCCGGTGATACCGTGGCGCGGGCCCCCGAAGGCCGCCGCCATCTCCGGCGGCAGATCCAGGTCATGCAGAACGACGTCGTCGTGGAGGGAGGTGTTGCCAAACGCCATGTTCAAAAACTGGCCAGCATCGTCGCCCACGGTCTCGATGGCGAGGGCGATCCGGACCTCGAACCGGCCGCCACCCTGGTCGGCGACCATCTCCACCCGGCCGACGATCTCGGACAGGATCCGGGGGTCGGAGATCGCTTCCAAGGGCATTTCGACGCTCTGCTCGATCGCGATCGCTCGGGCGCGGGCGTCGATGGAAGCCGCATCCGAGCGGACCTGGTATGTCGCGGTGAAGCGGGCTGTCATTCTCGCGGGCGCTGGCTGCCCGGTGTCTTTTCTATGATGACCCGTACCAGGTCCCCAACGGAGAACAGGTTGTCCAGTTCCCGGGTGGTGAAGCGGAGCGCGAAGCGCTCCTCCACCGCCATGATGATCTCGATCTGTTTGAAGGAATCCCACCCGGACACATCCCTTGCGGTAAGGTCGGCGCGGAGTGGTACGTCGTGCTGGAACACGTCGCGAAAGATCTCGTCAAGGGCCGTATAGATGCCGTCTTCTGTGGCCATGCGCATCAACCCTCGCTGAGATAAATGAAGGTCGGTATCGGTGTGAATGCCGCGAGACTGAGGAGCGCCCGGCTGCTCCCGTCCGGGGTGGTCTCCGTCACCGTGAAGCCGAGCTTCGCATAGTGGTCTTTCACCATCGCGTTCTTTCGCGTCGGGATATACTCGCCGACGAGGTTCCGGGCACCTAGTCGTTGCGCCTGGGCGGCGACCAGGTTGAGGGTGGTCGGCTCGACCTGTCGGCCGAGCACACGGCAGCTCATCAGCCAAGTGTCGACGAGCAAATCATTGTCCTGCTGCAGCCGGCCGACGATGATGGCAATCACGCCATTGTCGCCGAACCGGTCCAGCAGCCGGAGCTGGAGCCCGAATGCTGCCGGATCGTCCATGACCGCGAGGACGTCCTGCTCGGTGTAACGCCGGGTTGTCAGGTTGAACTGGTTGGACTTGTTGATGAGCTGGACAATGCGCGCCAAGCCGATGCGGTCGAAGCGGCGCCAGACGAGCTGCATTTCCAGGCCGCGCAGATAGGAGTCCAGATCGGTGGAAGAGTTGTGCAGCACCTCTCGCGCGCGATTGCCATGATATTGAGCCGTGCGCTCCCGATCCTCCTCGGTGACGGAGAGGGCTTCGAAAAAGCCTCCGTCGGCGATTGCATCGATGAAGCTGACCGGGTCTTCGGTGACCTCGGGGACTGCGACCATGGGCAGTTCGCGGCGGATCAGGTTGCGCTCGAACGGATTGTCATCAATGAAGACGAGCGAATCGAGACCGATATTCAGCTCCTCAGCGATCCGGCGGATGTTTGCCGCCTTGTCAGACCAGTTGGCGATAAAGCAGGCGATATCCGATCGCCGAAGCAGCATGTCGGGATGGGAATCGAACGGCTCCAGGGCATTGGCTTCGTCGTTCTTGGAGCAGACGGCAAGGATAACGCCGCGGCGGGATAGCTCTCGGCAATAGTCCTGAAATGCAACGTATGCTTCGCCGGACGCGCTGCCCTGGCCAACGACAATGCCATCAAGTCCATCGTCACCGACGACCCCTCCCCACAGCGTGTTATCGAGATCGAGCACCAGGCACTTGGCGGAGAGTCCCTGGACCGCGCCGAGCAGCCGCGCCACCAACTCACCATACATTGGTGCCGCCGAGGGTGCGATCTCCTGCTTGGCGTGGTGCCAGTAGGTGGGATTATGCCACGCAGCCAGGCCGTCGCGGGACGCGCGGTCGTCCAGCGCCAATAGATGGATTCCCACCTCCTCGGCCATGGGGCGCAGCGCCGTATTCAGCCGGGAGACGAATGCAGCCTTCGATCCAGGCAGTCGGTGTTCATTGCTGCCGAGCAAGGGCGGCCAAACCGGCAGGGTCGTTTGATGGATAAGCGGGCAATTGAACGCGTCGCGAGCAAGGCGCCAAATGTGTCGGACACGGTCGGTTTCCTCTGCCAATGCGGCGGCTGAATCCCGAGCGTCCAGGCTGGCCGTGCAGGCGGCGCTCAGATGGTAAGCGTCGAGCGCCAGAAGTATGGCGGTGGGCTGAAAGTCATGCAGGGGCGAGCGGGAATCCGAGAGTTCCTGCAAGTACTGGCCGAACTCGTTCTCATAGGTGTCGATCCAGAGACCGCGTCGCATTCCTGCGACACGGATGGCTGATGCCAAGTGTGACATGGTCGCCGAGCCGAGCAGGGCCAAGCGTACCGGTCGTGTTGCCACACCGGGTGGCACGCCGCGCATTGCCCGCCGCACCGACTGGTCGAGGGCGTTCGTCAAGGTGAACGACAAATCGAAGCGAGCGAGCGCTTCGGCCATCATCCAGGCCTGCGAGGGATTGTCCGGCAGCGTCCGTAGCCGGCTTCGCCATTCTTGAGGAGGGGGGGGCAACCAATGAAGTGCCGTCATGCCAAACCAATTCGGAGGTCTTTTTCCGTGATGTCGTGACTATTCTTCACCGAATGGTGACATGCATGCTAGTCAACTCGCATGAATGGGACTTCCAGGAAAGCGACAACTTTGTTCTGGCCAGCGGCAGCGGAGATTTTTTGCATAGATCTCTTGTGGAAAGACGAACGCCGGACAGGTCCTGTCCTGGGCAGCAAAGTGATTTAAGATTGGAGCCAGGTCAGATGGAAGGGTCTGTTGAGTGAAATCCGAACCGGTCATCGAAATCGAGTTCGGAGAAGGTGGGAATGATGCGCTCCACCTGGGCACGGGATGGTCGGGGGACGAGCCGGGCTTCCGATGGACTATCGGCGGCAGGAGTGAGGTTTGGCTGAATCATCCTGGTTCGATGTTGGACTTGATCCTGGAATTGGATGTTTCCCCCTTTGTCGCGGCGCCCAGCCTGCCGGAGCAGAGATTGCGGGTGCGCCTTCATGATACGCTGATTGCAGACACGGCCCTGACCGGGCCTTGCAAGCTGGGATTCCGGGTGCCTGCGAGTGCCTTGACAGCCTCCGCCCCGCTGCGATTCATCTTCGACCACCCGGATGCGAGACGTCCGGCTGATTTCGGGAACGAAGGAGATCTTCGTCAGCTTGCGGTCTGTTTCCGGCGTCTGCTGCTGTCGCCGATTCTGGGCCAGACAGACGCGTCGAGTGCTCAGCCCATACTCGACCTACGCGCCGCCGATATCGGTGCCCTGACGGGTTCTCCGGCGGTTCAGTTCATGCAGCGGTTCGAGAGTCTGGGGGATAATTGCGAGTTCGGGCTCGTACAGCGTCGGTGCGGGGCGGAGCCACTCGGCCTGCTGCGATTCGCCAACCTTGAATTGCGCCAATTGCTGCACGGGCTTGACCTACGGTTTGAGGGGCTCGGTGAGCACGGAGGACTGGAGTTCTGGCTGTCTGACGGCGCGAGACGCGAATATGTCATTCGCGACCGCCGGTACTCGCTAGTTTTTCACACTTTTCTGTATCAAGGAGAGGTCAGTGAAGATGAACTGCTCGAAAAGCAGTCGCGCCGCCTCGGTTTTCTAGTTCGGAAGCTGCTTCAGGATCTGGAGAGCGGGGAAAAGATACTGGTCTGCAAGCGGAACATCCCGCTGATGGAATCCGAAATCCTGGCTCTTCACGCGGCGTTGAACCGCTTTGGAAGGAACACTCTGCTGTGGGTGGTACTCGCTGACGATGATCACCCGGCTGGCGGGGTGGACAAAATTCTACCAGGGCTGCTCCGGGGCTACGTCGATCGGTTCGCTCCTTATGAGAATGCCCATGATCTTTCGCTGGAGCCCTGGCTGAGTGTTTGCGTCAATGCCGCCAAGCTTGTTGCCGGCGAGGCTCTGGTGACGTGACGATTAGATGGCAGGGTCGGGCGGGTATGTTGACCTATTCTGGCTGTCGCTGCTTTTGCGTGATGACCGCGACTCATGCCGACTCACTCTTGAGGTTGCGGCAGAAGGACGCGGATACGAAGTCGAGCCCAAAGATGGCTGGTTAGGGGTATCGATGCCCGTCCGCATTAATAGCCGTAATAGCGTCCGCCCCCCGTAGTGGGAAGGACACTGGGGTTGAAACTGGCGTTGCCCTGTGGAGCACCAGGATCGCGAATTACATTGTCGCCCTCGGCTTCGGGCGGCGTGCCAGGAAGGGCGCCGGTTATTCCCAGTGACTGAGGCGAGCGGCCACAGGCCGTCAATCCGCCAAGGAGGAGGAAGCAGCAGACGAGTCCTCGCATGACAACTCCAGCACCCGGTTGGGCCGAGTGCTTGAGTAACTTGTCCGCTCGGTCGACGCCAGATCTAACGCCAGACCGGCCGGCCGAGATCGGGCGTCTGGGAGGTGGTTGGGCTCCCCCCTAGAGCACTGCGGGGTGTGCTCCAGCAACGCCGGGTATCGTGGCCTCCCGCCGCCTGCCCCGAAAAGCTCTCCTGACCGGGCACGACCAGTGGAGCATATAGTGGCATCCGGCCACCCCGAACGTGGTGCTGGCCTGCATTACACAGACCAGCATGCCTCCTCATCCGCGGGCTGAATGCCGCATCATGGGGCGGTCAGAGCACCACCCAGCGCGCCAGCACCGCCGCCGATCAGTGCGCCAGTGAGCGGCCTGCCTCCGGTTATGGCGGCGATTCCGGCCCCGGCCCCTGCGCCGAGCGCTCCGCCAGTTACCGCACGCTCTCCAGGGGAATAACCACAGCCGCCGAGCGCCAGCATCAGACTGCCGGCCAAAATGCTGAGGGTCATCTTGCGCATCATGAGGTATATCTCCGCTTGCCGCCGTGGAACGAACAATAGCCGAAAGGAGTTCCGATGGCATAAATCGGGCGAAGGCGTGGCTAGGAGACACCCTCTTGTGAATGGCACCCGCCAACGCTAAGCCCTGCGCCTTCCGCCCTTCCGGCGCAAGGATTCTTCCTATGTTCTCGCGGCTGCTTGGCTTCATGTCCGCGGACATGGCCATCGATCTCGGCACGGCCAACACGCTGGTTTATGTCAAGGGTCGGGGCATTGTCCTGGCCGAACCGAGTGTTGTTGCGATCGCCGACGTACGGGGCAAGAAGCACGTGCTGGCTGTCGGTGAGGAGGCCAAGCAGATGCTTGGTCGGACGCCTGGTAACATATCGGCGATCCGCCCATTGCGGGACGGGGTAATCGCGGATTTCGAAGTTGCGGAGGAGATGATCAAACATTTCATCCGCCGCGTGCACAACCGGCGAGCCTTCGCTTCGCCGATGATCATCGTCTGCGTGCCGTCCGGTTCCACCGCGGTGGAGCGGAGGGCGATCCAGGAGAGCGCCGAGAGCGCCGGGGCCCGGCGAGTTTTGCTGATCGAGGAGCCGATGGCGGCGGCGATCGGCGCTGGCCTGCCGGTGACCGAGCCGTCGGGCAGCATGATCGTGGATGTCGGCGGCGGGACGACCGAGGTGGCGGTGATCTCGCTGGGTGGCATCGTGTACTCGCGCAGTGTGCGGGTCGGCGGGGACAAGATGGACGAGGCGATCATCAGTTACATCCGGCGCAACCACAATCTGTTGATCGGTAAGTCGACGGCCGAACGGATCAAGATGGACATCGGGGCCGCCTGCGCGCCGGATGACGGTGATGACGGGCCCTGGCGGGAGGTGAAAGGCCGCGACCTGATGAACGGGGTCCCGCGGGAGATCGCAGTGGCCCAGAGGCAAATTGCGGAGAGTCTGACAGAGCCGGTGGGTGCTATCGTGGAGGCGGTCAAGGTTGCGCTGGAGAACACGCCGCCGGAGCTGGCGGCCGATATCGTGGACAAGGGGATTGTACTGACGGGGGGGGGCAGCCTGCTGTATCGTCTGGATCAGGTGCTGCGGGATGCCACCGGGCTGCCCGTCGCCGTCGCCGAGGATCCGCTGCAATGCGTGGCGCTCGGCACTGGGCGCGCGTTAGAGGAAATGAAGCGTTTACGCAATGTGCTTACCACGATGTATTGAGAAAATTTGCCGAGAGACTTTATCGGAGGGAATTTGTCAGGGTGATCCGGTTTTCCGTCCAAGCCCGGCAAGCGCTTGCGAAACTGACGCTGCCAGTGTTGTTTGTGGCGTCATTCGGGGTGATTCTGCTCGGCAAGGTCGATACGATGGTGGCCGACCGCGTCCGCGTTTCGCTGGGCGACGTGTTGGCACCGATTTATGCCGCGCTCGCGGTGCCGTCGGAGCAGATTCAGGGAATGGTCGCAGATGCTGCGAACCTGTGGCGCTTCCAGGCCGAAAACGCGCGTCTGAGTGCGGAGAACGAAACGTTACGAAAATGGCAGTCGGTGGCGTTGACGCTTGATGCGGAGAATCAGCGGCTCAAGGCCGAGCTTAACTGGCTCCCGGCCGAGGCTCCGGCCTATGTAACCGCTCGGGTGGTGGCGGATGATGGCGGTGTCTATGCCCGGGCGGTGCTGCTATCCGTCGGCCCCAATCATTTCATCCGGAAGGGTCAAATTGCGCTGGACGAACGTGGCCTGGTGGGACGTGTAACCGATGTCGGCGCACGGTCTGCACGTGTGCTGCTGATCACCGACATGAATAGCCGGATCCCGGTTGTGCTTGAAGGGAGCCGGGCGCAGGCGATCATGGTAGGGACCAACGGGCCGATACCTCGATTAGTGTACTGGTCGGGTGGTGCGCCGAAAGAAGGCGAACGGGTGGTCACCAGTGGAGAAGCGAACGCGCTGCCGCCTGATCTGCCGGTCGGCACGGTGCATTATTCCGCCAGTCATGTTCCAGAGGTCATACCGGCGGCGCTGCTGGATCAATTGGAAGTCGTGCGTATCTTCGCGTATGGGGTGGGGATGGTGCCGCCGGAGGCAGGCCGGTCGCCGTTCCATTCCGGCTGAACGCGATCGTGGCACAGGCCGACCGGTCACCGGGGATTCGCCCGCGGCCGACTTTCCGGCGTCGGCTGGATATACTGGCGCGGCAAGCTTTCCCTGTCGCGTCCACCCTGTTGCTGATGCTGCTGAGCAATTCCCCGCTGGGTGGACCGGTGTTGTTGACGGCAGTGACCATGATCGCGGTGTTTTTCTGGTCGGTGTATCGCCCCGGCGCCATGCCCCCCCCAGCGGTGTTCCTGTTGGGCTTGCTGTTCGATCTTCTGGGCTGGTTGCCTGTGGGTGACGGCGTGCTGACGCTGCTGTTGATTCACGGATTTTGCGTGCGCTGGAGCCGTTTCCTGGTGCGCCAGAGCTTCGTGATCGTCTGGGTGGTTTTTGCAGGGTTCTCCGGCGCCGCGGCCGCCTTGATCTGGGCGATTGCCGGACTGATCACGTTCCGGTTGCTGCCCGTGGGTCCAGCCGTGGTCGAGGCGGCGCTTACGGTCGTGTTGTATCCTGCGCTGGCGATCCCGCTCAGGGCGGCGCATCGAACGATCGCCGATCCGGAGCGAGCCTGAATGAGCCGGGAGACACGCCGGACTGGGGTGTTCACTCGCCGGGCCTTGCTGGGAATGGGGGTCCAGGTTACGGCACTAGGGGCGCTTGCGGCGCGTCATGTACCACGTGCAGGTGGTCGAGGGAGCCCGCTACGCCACCCTGGCGCGCGACAACAGCGTTAGCATGCGCATGATTGCCCCACCGCGAGGCCGCATCCTGGACCGGTTCGGGGTGGTGGTGGCCGGCAACAAGCAGAACTGGCGGGCGCTGCTGATTGCCGAACAAACCTCTGACATCGGGTATACGCTGGACGTGTTTTCGCGGATTGTCCCGCTGGATGAGCACGAGCGGGCAAGGATCGAGCGCGACATAAAGCGGCATCGGCGTTTTGTGCCGATACTCGTGCGGGACTTCCTGAGCTGGGACGACATGGCGCGTATCGAGGTCAATGCTCCGGATTTGCCGGGCATTTTGATCGATGTCGGCGCCACACGGGTCTATCCGTTCGGCGACCTGCTTTCGCATGTTGTCGGGTATGTGGCGCCGCCGACCGAAAGCGACGTGAACGGCGACCCGATGATGTCGCTGCCGGGCATCCGCGTCGGCCGGGCGGGGATCGAGAAATTCCGGGAAATGGAGCTGCGCGGCCGGGCGGGAGATGTGCAGCTCGAAGTGAACGCCTATGGCCGTGTGATTCGCGAACTGGGGCGGCAGGAAGGTGCCCCGGGCGACGATGTCGAGCTGGCGCTGGACCAGGATCTGCAACGGGCGGTTCGGGCTCGCCTGGGTGATGAAAGCGCCAGCGCCGTCGTGCTGGATTGCCACAATGGCGAAGTGCTGGCGATGGTGAGCAACCCCTCATTCGACCCGAGCCTGTTCAATTCGGGCATTTCGCCGGCACAGTGGCAGAGCTGGATGAGCAATCCCCGCGATCCGCTGGTGAACAAGGCAGTCGATGGTGTGTACGCGCCGGGTTCCACGTTCAAGATGGCGGTGGCACTCGCCGCGTTGCAGTCGCGGGCGATCACGGCGAGCGATCATTTTTTCTGTCCCGGTTATTTCGATCTCGGCAATGCACGATTCCATTGCTGGCGGATCGGCGGCCACGGGTCGCTCGATTTGCGGGGCGGCTTGAAGAACAGTTGCGATGTGTTTTTCTATCAGGTGGCCCTAAAGGCCGGGATCGATCCGATTGCTGGCATGGCTCACCGGCTTGGGATGGGGACGACGCTTGAAATCGACCTGCCGGTCCAGCAGAAGGGACTGATCCCGACACGTGAATGGCGTCGCAGCCACGGCCATGCGTGGAATCTCGGCGACACAGTGGTAAGCGGGATCGGCCAGGGATTCATCCAGGTTACTCCCTTGCAGCTCGCCACCTATGTGGCGCGGGTTGCCACTGGACGCGCGGTGGAGCCGCATCTCACGCGCAAGATAGGCGGCGAGCTGCTGCCGGGAAACCATGCCGAAGACTGGCCGGACCTTGGAATTTCGGCGCGGTTCATGGCGGCGGTGCGGGAGGGGATGTGGGCGGTCGTCAACGCCAGGGGAGGAACAGCTCCCGAGGCGCGGCTGCCTGATCCGCATATTCAGATGGCAGGGAAGACCGGCTCGGCGCAGGTCCGACGTGTGTCGCGCGAGCAGCGCGAACACGGGTTCGATAGCTCCAAGCTGCCCTGGAAATATCGGCCGAACGCATTGTTCGTGGCCTATGCGCCGTATGACAGCGCCACAATACGCCGTATCCGTCGTGATCGAGCACGGCAACGCCGGAGCCACTGCGGCAGGGCCCGTGGCACGCGATATCATGATGGCGGCTTTGACGCGGGACCCGATAAACCGGCCGAACGCCCCTGAAGCGCGTCCGGGCGATCAAGTGGCGCAGGCGAGCCCGACATGATGGATCGTCGGCTGTGGCGCGAGCCATCCTTCGATCTCATCAACAAGCTGTTCAGAATCAACTGGTTGTACGTGCTGTTGCTGTGCGCGCTGGCGGGGGTGGGATATGTCGCGCTGTACAGCGTGGGAGGCGGGTCGGCGGCACCATACGCTGCCCGGCACGCGCTCCGCTTTGCCGCCGGGCTGACGCTGCTGATTGCGATCGCGCTGATCGATATCCGCTTTATCGCCCGGCTGGCCTGGCCCGCTTACGCGGTGGCGCTCGCACTTCTGGTGGCAGTGGCGCATTTCGGGCATGTCGGCAAAGGAGCACAACGCTGGATCGAATTCGGGGGGCTCGAACTGCAGCCGTCCGAACTGATGAAGATCGCGCTCGTGCTGGCACTGGCATCGTGGTTCCACCGTGCTTCTTGGGAGCGCATCGGCAATCCGCTGTTTCTGATGCCGCCGGTGGCGGCGATTGCGGTTCCGGCCGCGCTGATCTTGAAGGAGCCGAACCTCGGCACGGCAGTGATACTCATTGTGCTCGGGGTCGCGATCCTGTTTGCGGCCGGCGTGCGATGGTGGAAGTTTGCGCTGGTTCTGCTGCCGATCCCGTTTGCCGCGCAACTTGCTTACAATCACCTGCACGAATATCAGAAGGCCAGGATCGACACCTTTCTACATCCCGAAAGCGATCCGCTCGGAGCTGGCTATAACATAATTCAATCGAAGATCGCGCTCGGATCGGGAGGCATGTGGGGGCAGGGATTCCTCCATGGCACGCAAGGTCAGCTCGATTTCCTCCCGGAGAAGCAGACCGACTTCATTTTTACGATCATCGGCGAAGAGTTCGGCTTTATGGGCGCGCTCGCGGTCATCGTTCTGCTGTGCGCAATCAGCGTCGGCGGGATGGTGATCGCGCTGCGCTGCCGGCATCAGTTCGGCCGGCTGGTGGCATTTGGATTATCGCTGAACTTCTTTCTGTATGTGTTCGTCAATATCGCCATGGTGATGGGCGTGATCCCGGTTGGCGGTGTGCCGTTGCCGTTGGTCTCGCATGGTGGGTCGGCGGTGATCACGGTGATGATCGGATTCGGATTGCTGATGTCGGTGCACGTGCATCGGGATGTCGAATTCGCGAACCGCCAAGACATGCAATGAGGGCGTGGGCGATCAGTTCAAATCCGTGCCAGGAGTGAGCGCAGCGTCGCTTCGAACATCTCTGCGGTGAGTTTGCCGGTGTTCGTGTTCAGACGGGATACGTGATAACTGTCTCCCAGGAGCGGTCCGCCCGGGAGTTCGTGAATTGCTCCATGAGCAAAGGGGAGATGCGCTAGGCGCAGACCAAAAGCCCGCACTAGCGCGGTGTGAGCTATGACCCCGAGGGCCAGAACTGCGCGCAGATCGGTCATCGCGTGTAGCTCGTTAACCAGGAACCGGTTGCAGGTGGTAACTTCGATCGGTTTTGGCAGGTTGGCGGGGGGAACGCACGCGTACAGCATTGACGATACGGCATCTTTTCAGGTGCAGGCTGTCGTTCGGATGCGCGGCATAGAACCCGGTGGCCAGTCCGAGATGCAGCAACGTGCTGTATAGGAGGATGCCCGCGTGATCGCCGGTGAACGGACGTCCGGTGCGGTTGGCGCCGCGCAGGCCCGGAGCCAGACCGACAATCAGCAAAGGCGAGTCCGAGGGGCCAAACCCGGGCACGGGAGCATTGAACCAATCTGGATTTTGCGCCCGGTTTGCTGCCCGGTATTCGGCGAGGCGCGGGCACAGGGGGCAATCAGGTGCTGGTCCCGGACCGATCACGCGAGGTCGGAGGCCTCCTGAAACGGATCCGCGGGGGTATGGCGTATCGGCGTGGGCCGGGTACGCGGCTCGGTCTGCCGGCGGGTGAATTCGGGTGCGATGTCGGCCAGTTCGAGAAACTGATCGGCTTGGCGCCGCAATTCGTCGGCGATCATCGGCGGGCTGGTGCGGATGGAAGAGACGACCGAGACGCGGACGCCCTTGCGCTGCACCGCCTCCACCAGGCGGCGGAAATCGGAGTCGCCACTGAACAGCACGGCATGATCGAGCCGTGCGCTGAGTTCCAGCATATCCACGGCGACTTCGATATCCATGTTGCCTTTGATGCGGCGGCGGCCGGCTGAATCGGTGAACTCTTTCGCCGGTTTGGTGACGAGGGTGTAGCCGTTGTAGGCCAGCCAATCGGTCAGCGGCTTCAGAGGGGAGTAATCCTCGGTTTCGAGGACCGCCGAGTAGTAGTATGCGCGAATTACGTTGGCCTGGCGGCGGAAGAACTCCAGCAGGTTGCGGTAATCGACGTCGAAGCCGAGGTTGCGCGAGGCGGAGTAGAGATTGGCTCCATCGATGAACAGCGCGACTCTCTCTGTCGGCAGGAAATGCATGCGGCGGGTCCTTGATAGCGTGTATCGGAAGCTGCGCGGAACGGACCAAGCGGTCATCCGGGGCGGCAGGGACAAGGAGTATTCCATGTCCCGACCGCAAAAGTGAAACACGCCGCACATACAGGGCGGCGATACTTGATGATTCTCGTGGCGATCGGGGCAAATCTGCCCGGGCCGGGCGGACAGCCGCCGATAGAGACCTGCCGGGCAGCGGCATTGGCGCTGGATCGCTTGCAGGGGCTTCGGCTTGTAGGCCTGTCGCGATGGTATCTGACGAGGCCGGAGCCACAAAGCGATCAGCCTGACTATGTGAACGGAGTGGCGCATTTGTCGGGCAACGCCGATCCGGCAACGTTACTGAGCGCGCTGCTGCCGATCGAAGCGGCGGCGGGACGGGAACGTACCGTCGCGAACGCCGCGCGCTCTCTGGACCTGGATATCATCGCCATGGATGAGTTGGTGCGCGATAGCCCTGACCCCGTGCTGCCGCATCCGCGCGCGCATTACCGGGGTTTCGTGTTGGTGCCGCTGCGGGACGTCGCGCCGCGATGGGTGCAACCCCGCCTGGGACGGAGCGTGGAGGCGTTGATTGCCGAGCTTTCACCACCGGCCGTACGGGTGATTTGAGTTCGGCAGTACGGCCCAGCGGTTCCTTGCAAAGCAGGTGCCGCTGGCCTACATCCTGAACTTCCTCTGCCTTTACTGGAGACTGGGCGCATGGCGCGCGTAACCGTCGAAGACTGCGTTCAGAAGGTTCCGAACCAATTCGAACTCGTGTTGTTTGCTGCACAGCGTGCCCGAAATCTGAGCCGGGGCGAAGAGCTGACGGTCGATCGTGACAACGACAAGAACCCAGTGGTTGCGCTACGTGAAATCGCCGATGAGACGGTCGAGCTTCCCAAGCTGGAGCAGGACCTGATCCGCTCGTTGTCGCGAACGCCAGAGCCGGAGCCGGCCGACGAGGAGGTGCTGGACCTGATTCCGACCGATCAGAACATCTTCGGGCTGCAGGATGTGACGGCCGAGGAAGAGGCGGCCAACCTGCCCGCCGAAAGCGAGGAGATGTCGCCCGAGGATCTCGAGGCGGCTATCGAGGCGGAGCTTGGCGGACTGCACCGCTAACAGCGCGAGCCAATCCCGTCGATGAGCACGGGCACCTTCGGACCAAGGGTCCCGGTGCCCGTGTGCGCGCCGCCGGATGTGCCTTCCAGGCATTACGCCCCTGAGGGTATCGCGCAGGCAGAAGCGCGGCCCGGCATCGTTCGCCAGTTTGAGTTGACCGAAAAGATTCACGCCTACGATCCCAGAGCGGACACGGCGCTGATCGACGCCGCATATGTTGTGGCGATGAAGGCGCACGGCGCGCAGAAGCGGGACAACGGCGATCCTTATATCACGCATCCGCTGGCCGTGGCGGATATTCTCGCCGGATACCACCTGGACACGGCCAGTATCGCGACGGCGCTGTTGCATGATGTGGTGGAGGACACATCGGTCAGGCTGCCAGAGATCGAGAGCTCGCTTCGGTGGTGAGATAGCCGCCCTGGTTGATGGGGTGACGAAGCTCACGCGACTGGAACTGCAGTCCGACCGGACCAAGCAGGCTGAAAACTTCCGCAAGCTCGTGCTTGCGATCAGCCGGGACATCCGAGTGCTTTTGGTGAAGCTCGCGGACCGATTGCACAACATGCGGACTTTGCATTTCGTGCGAGACCCCGAGCGACGAAAGCGGATAGCGCGCGAGACGATGGATATCTATGCGCCGCTCGCCGAGCGCATCGGCATGGATACCGTGAAGGTCGAGCTGCAAACGCTGGCATTCTCGCAGTTGGAGCCGGAAGCCTATGACACGATTCAGGCGCGGCTGAACTTCCTGCGTGGTCAGGGCGCTGATGTTATCGAAGAGGTGCGGCGGGACCTGCGGCGAGTCTGCGAGAGCTCCGGTGTCGAGGTCATCGAGGTGACCGGACGGGAAAAGTCACCTTATTCGATCTGGGAGAAGATGCAGCAACGGAACGTCGCTTTCGAGCAGTTGTCGGACATCATGGCGTTCCGCATCGCGGTGCCGACAAAGGAAGCGTGCTACGCAGCGCTGGGCGCCGTGCACTCGGCATTTCCGGTAATCGCCGGGCGGTTCAAGGATTATATTTCTACTCCGAAATCTAATGGTTACCAAAGCCTACATACCGGCGTAACGCTGCGCCAACCGCATAACCAGAAGATCGAGGTGCAGATCCGAACTCAGGAAATGCATGAGGTGGCCGACGCCGGAGTAGCCGCCCACTGGCTCTACAAGCAGTTGGATGCGGCCGGGAAAACGTCGCTGCACGACCTGCACCGATTCCGCTGGGTGCAGGATCTGCTTGAAATATTGGAGAACTCGTCGGCGCCCGACGAATTTTTCGAGAATACCAAGCTGGAGTTGTATGGAGATCAGGTCTTCTGCTTCACCCCGAAAGGGCAGCTTATTCAGCTCCCACGAGGGCGCAACTCCGGTCGATTTCGCTTATGCGGTGCACAGCCAGATCGGGGATACCTGCGTCGGCGCCAAGGTGAACGGCCGGCTGATGCCGTTGCGGTATCAACTGCAGAACGGCGATCAGGTGGAGATCATGGTCTCCCGCGGGGGAACGCCGTCGCCGCAATGGGAACGATTTGTCGTAACCGGAAAGGCGCGGTCACGTATCCGCCGGTTCATACATCAGCAGCAGCGGCAGGAGCATCTGGATGCCGGCCGCGCGGAACTGGCCAAAGCCTTCCGGCAGGCCGGCGTGGACGGGTCGGAAAAGGCGCTCGAACCGGCATTGAAGACACTGAAATTCGCCTCGGTCGAAGACTTGGCGATTGCGGTCGGCAACGGCAATATCGGACCGCGGGACGTGGTGCATGCCGCGTACCCCGAATTGCGGCAGACACCCCGCGCACCGCGGGTGGTCTCCACGTTGCCGCCGCGCCCGGCCGGCCGCGGATTGCGGCTGGACAGCGGAATGCCGATCACGGTCTGGTCCCGGGAATGGCATATCACTTTGCTGGCTGCTGCCATCCAGTTCCGGGTGACGACATCGTCGGCATCGTCGCGACCGGGAAGGGGGTGACCATTCACGCACGCGATTGCCAGACGCTCGAGAGCTTTGCGGCGACGCCGGAGCGGTTCATCGACGTTGCGTGGAACCCAGAGGCGTTGGAGCGGCCGGTGACCCACACCGCGCGCATCAGCGTGATAGCCGAAAACGAGGCTGCGGCGCTGGCCGATCTCACTAACACTTTGGCAAAACACGAAGGCGCGGTCTCGAATTTGAAAATTGTCAACCGACAACAGGATTTCATGGAGATATTGGCGGATGTGGATGTTCGAGACGTCGGACATCTGACCAAGGTGATTGCGGGATTGCGGGGTATGAACCGGATCAAGAGCGTCGAACGGGCAAGGAGCTAGTTCGAAGGGATGATCATCGGCCTGGGATCCGATATTATGGATATTCGCCGGATCGAGGCCGTGATCGAGCGGCACGGCGATAGGTTTCTTGAACGCGTGTTCACGGTAACGGAGCGCGCGAAAGCGGCCCGACGAGCAGAGCGGATCCGAGCGGCGACATTCGCCAAGCGCTTCGCGGCGAAGGAGGCGGCGGCAAAGGCCCTCGGCACCGGCTTTCGGCGAGGCGTGTTCTTTTCCGATCTGGGGGTGGTAAACCTGCCCTCCGGCCAGCCGACGATGGAAATGACCGGGGGCGCGGCCCGGCGACTGGCGGAGATTACTCCACCCGGTATGCTAGCCATGGTGGCGCTGACAATGACCGACGAGTATCCGTACGCCTATGCGCAGGTCATCATCTCGGCGGCGCCAGTTCGAGGGCTAGGGTGAAGACCATTGCGCGGGTGGCGTTCCTTGACACCTACGGTTCCCATGCGCTTCATCCGCCGCACTCTTGATCGGATACCCTCCCCGCATGGCTGTAAGTAAGGCGAAGCATAAATCAGGCAGCGTAGTCGATAACGTGAAGACGATCGTCTATGCGGTCGTCATCGCCGTAATCATCCGGACATTTCTGTTCGAGCCGTTCAACATCCCATCGGGAAGCATGATCCCGACGCTGCTCGTCGGCGATTATCTGTTCGTGGCGAAGTACAGCTACGGATTTTCGCATTTCTCTTTCCCATTCTCGCCGGACTGGTTTTCCGGGCGAATTTTCGGAAGCGTGCCACACCGCGGAGACGTGGTGGTGTTTCGCTATCCACCCGATCCATCCGAGGATTACATCAAGCGGGTTATCGGCCTGCCCGGGGATCATGTGCAGGTGCGGGAGGGTCAGCTTTACATCAACGGCCAGTTGGTGCCGCGAGAGCCGGCTGGCGACTACGTCACCGACGAGGACGGCATCCACATGGTGCTGCGCCGTTACAAAGAGGATCTACCCGGCGGCGTGGCCCATTATCTCCTGAAGGCTACCGATCAGGGCGACATGAACAACACGAACGAGTACGTGGTGCCGACGGGCGAGCTGATGGTGCTGGGGGACAATCGAGACAACAGCGCCGATAGCCGCTTTTGGGGCTATGTACCGATGGAGAACCTGGTCGGCAAGGCGGAGGTCATATTCTTCTCGATCGATGCCCGCGACCCATGGTGGGAGTTCTGGTTATGGCCGTTCGAGATCCGCTGGGGTCGGATCGGGATGGTGATCCACTGACGCCGTCCTGCCGGGCGGCGGTACGGCCGGGGTAGGTCGAATGGCAATTCCGATGGAAGAGCTGCTCGGGCACCGGTTCTCTCGCCCTGATCTGCTGCGCGAGGCGCTGACCCATCGATCGGCTGCACGGCGGGGGGCCCTCGGGGCGGCCTCGAACGAACGGCTGGAATTCATGGGCGACCGGGTTCTCGGGCTACTGATTTCGGAATGGCTGGTCGAGCGCTTTCCGGCGGAGCAGGAAGGTGAACTGGGTCGCCGGCTGGCGCATCTTGTATCCCAGCCGGTGCTGGCCTCCGTCGCCGAGGCGATCGGATTGGGGGCGGCGCTTTCCGTGTCCCCGGGCGAAGCGAAGGCGGGTGTAAAGCAGCGCGCGACAGTGCTGGCGGACGCGCTTGGAAGCGACGCTGGGTGCTCTGTTCCTGGATGGTGGACTGGACGCGGCGCGCGGGTTTGTGCGCCGCGCCTGGGGGCAAGCGATGACGGCGCAGTCGGAGCCGCCCAAGGATGCCAAGACGACGCTTCAGGAATGGGCCCAGAAGCGCGGGCTGGAGCTGCCGACCTATGCAGTTGTTCAGCGATCCGGTCCGCCGCACGCGCCGGCATTCACGATCACAGTGTCGGTCAGCGGGCATAGCGGATCCGGAACGGCCGGAACCCGGAGGGCGGCCGAGCAGCTTGCTGCACAGGAGCTGCTACGGAGGCTTGAATGACGCACCCGATGTGGGTTCGTGGCGATCCTCGGGGCGCCGAATGCGGGCAAATCGACGTTGCTCAACCGGATGGCGGGCGCGAAACTATCGATCGTAAGCCCGAAGATGCAGACGACGCGGTTTCGCGTGTTGGGCATCGTGATGCAGGGCGACAGCCAGATTTTGCTGGTAGATACACCTGGGCTGTTTCAGCCGCGGCGCAGGCTGGACCGGGCGATGGTGGCGGCGGCGTGGACCGGCGCGCGTGATGCCGACCTGGTATTGCTGCTGGTCGATGCGAAGGCGGGCGCTACTGATGCGGTTCGCGGGATTGCCGAGAAATTAGCGAAAGAGCGACATCGTTGCTGGCTGGTCCTCAACAAGGTGGACCTGGTACCGCGTCTGCGCCTGCTGCCACTGAGTGCGGAACTGGGCCGCTTGGCCGATTTCGAGGAGACCTTCATGATCTCCGCCGGCAGTGGCGACGGGCTGGACAGAATGATGGTCACCACGGCTGCAGCAATGCCCGATGGTCCGTTCCTGTATCCGCCAGACGATCTGACGGACATGCCCGACCGTCTGCTGGCCGCGGAGATTGTTCGCGAGCAGATTTTTCAGCAGACCCAGCAGGAGGTACCCTACGGCGCGACCGTGGAGACGGAAGGGTGGCAGGAGCAGGGCGACGGCAGCGTGCGGATCGATGCGATCATCTATGTCGCGCGCCGGGGCACAAGGCGATCCTGATCGGCAACCGGGGACGCCGGGTGCGGGAAATCGGGACGCGAGCGCGGCAGGAGCTTGCTGGCCTGCTGGACAGGCCGGTGCACCTGTTCCTCCACGTGAAGGAACGTCCCCACTGGGACGAGGAACGGGCGCGGCTTCAGGCGATCGGACTGGACGATCCGGAGCAGCATTAATTCAAGCAATCCGACCGAGGGATGACCGGGAGGGCGAATGGAATGGGACGCGCCATCCGTCGTGCTGAGCACACGCCCGTATGGCGAGAGCGATCTGCTCGCCACGATCATGACGCAGGAGCACGGGCTGCATCGGGGCTTAGCGCGCGGGGGGGCCTCGCGGGCGCAATCAGCGCTCTGGCAATCGGGCAATCTGCTGCAGGTGCGCTGGATCGCGCGATTGGCCGACCAGCTTGGGAGTTATACCGGTGAGCTGATCCATCCGGCGGCGGCGCTGGCGATGGACGATCCGTTGATGTTGGCCATGCTTACAGCGATGTGCTCGGTCGCCGAGGGAGCGCTGCCGGAGCGTGAACCTCAACCGGGCATCTTCGATGGATTGGTGCGGGTCATCGCCCGCCTGCCGCAGGGTGCCACGATGCTGGCCGATCTCGTGCGGTGGGAAGCAAGATTGCTGGCCGATCTCGGGTATGGGCTCGATCTCTCGTGTTGCGCGGTCAGCGGGGAAACGGTGGACCTGGGCTGGGTGTCCCCGCGCACCGGCCGGGCAGTGAGCGGCGCGGCAGCCGGTATCTGGAAGGAGCGGCTGCTGCGGTTGCCGGAGTTCCTGTTGGAGGACGCAGCGGCTTCTGGGGCAGGTGACTGGCGGGACGGGCTGCGCCTGACCGGGCATTTCCTGGCTCGCGACGTATTCGGCCAACACCACCGGCCGTTGCCCGCGGCGCGTCAATTGCTCTACGACCGGGCGACCGCCCTGGCGGATTCGGAGACCAGCGATGCCGGATGATTTCGGCCGTATCGAAGACACGCACCTCTCCGAGGCGCTGTCCGAACGATATCTTGCGTACGCGCTTTCGACCATCATGTCGCGGTCGCTGCCGGACGTGCGCGACGGGCTGAAGCCGGTGCACCGGCGGCTGATCTATGCGATGCATCTGCTGCGGCTGGATCCGGCGGCGGGGTTCAAGAAATGCGCCCGGGTGGTGGGCGATGTGATCGGCAAGTTCCATCCCCACGGCGACGTTGCGGTGTACGACGCGCTGGTGCGGCTGGCGCAGGATTTCGCGGCGCGCTTTCGGCTGATCGAAGGCCAAGGGAACTTCGGCAATATCGACGGGGATAATGCCGCCGCGATGCGTTATACCGAGGCCCGGTTGACCGCTGTCGCGCAGGCACTGCTGACCGGCATTGATGAGGATGCCGTCGATTTCCGTGCGACCTACGACGGCGAAGAGCATGAACCTGTCGTGCTACCCGGGGCGTTCCCAAATTTGCTGGCGAACGGCGCAACGGGAATCGCCGTCGGCATGGCGACTTCGATCCCGCCACATAATGCCGGCGAGGTGTGCACCGCGGCCATTCACCTGATACGGCATCCGAACGCGACCGCAGCCGACCTGGTTCGTCATCTGCCTGGTCCGGATTTTCCGACCGGAGGCGTGCTTGTCGAAGATGCCGCGGCGATCCTGCAGGCCTACGAAACTGGCCGTGGTGGTTTCCGCGTGCGGGCCAGATGGTCAGTGGAAAAGGGCAAGTACGGCGCCTGGCAGATCGTTGTTAACGAAATCCCGTTCCAGGTGCAGAAGGCACGGTTGGTGGAGCAGATCGCAGCGCTGCTGGAGGAACGCAAGCTGCCGCTGCTGGCCGATGTACGCGATGAAAGCACGGAAGAGGTGCGGCTGGTGCTGGAGCCGAAGACGCGCGGCATCGAGCCCGAAGTGCTGATGGAGACGCTGTTCCGCGCGACCACGCTGGAGAGTCGCTTTCCGCTGAACATGAACGTGCTCGATGCCACGCGCACGCCGCGGGTGATGAGCCTGCCAGAGGTTCTGCGTGCGTGGCTCGATCACCGCCATGCTGTACTTCTGCGAAGATCGCAGCATCGGCTGGCTGCCATTGAGCGCCGCATGGAGGTGCTGAGCGGATTCCTGATCGTCTATCTCAATCTGGACGAGGTGATCCGGATCATTCGCGAAGAAGATCAGCCTAAGCCGCGGCTGATGGCACGCTTCGAACTGAGTGACGTACAGGCCGAGGCGATTCTGAACATGCGCCTGCGCAGCCTGCGCAAGCTGGAAGAAATGGAGATCAGGAAGGAACACAGGGCGCTCGCACGGGAACGCAAGGAAATCCAGACCTTGTTGAAGGATGAGCGGTTGCGCTGGGACCATATTGTCGGCGAGTTGGAAGAGATCCAGCAAAAATTTGGCGCCGGTCCGCTCGGCGCCCGGCGGACCGAAGTAGGCGCTCCGCCGGCACCGATCGAGGTTTCCACCGACGCGTTTGTCGAGCGTGAAGCGATTACGGTCATCCTGTCCGAAAAAGGATGGATACGGGCGCTGAAAGGCGGCGTTGGCGATCCGGAGGAGCTGCGGTTCAAGGAGGGCGATCGGCTCAAGCTGCTGCTACCGTGCCAGACCACCGACAGGCTATGCCTGTTCGCTACCAACGGACGGGCGTTTACGTTGCGAGCGGCGGATCTGCCGCGCGGACGCGGCGACGGGCAGCCGGTGCGGCTGGTAGCCGATCTCACGAACGAGGACGACGTTGTTGCACTGTTCGTGCCTGCACCGGATAGCAAATACCTGGTCACGTCGTCCGCTGGGCGCGGGTTCGTGGTTCCGGGGGCCGAACTGCTGGCGGAGAAACGTACCGGCAAGCAGGTGCTGAACCTGCACAGTGGCGAGGAGGCGGCGATCTGCGTATTGGCAGATGGTGACCATGTCGCGGTGATCGGGAGCTCGCGCAAGCTGCTGGTGTTCCCGATTGAACAGCTGCCAGAGATGATGCGCGGTGCCGGGGTGATGCTGCAACGGTATCGCGATGGGGGCTTGGCGGACGTCAAGGTATTCCGGCTCCGCGATGGCCTGAGCTGGAAATTGGGCGAGAAGACGCGCGTGGAAACCAACCTGCGGGACTGGCTAGGCGAAAGGGGCCAGGTTGGCCGGTTGCCGCCCGCCGGCTTCCCACGCTCGGGCCGCTTCAGTTGAGACGATTATCGCACTGCCGGACAGTTCCAGCTTGACGGCGGCCCAGGGATCGGCCCCACAATAGCGCGATCGACCGCTTGCGGCTGGCGACATAAGAATACCTTTCTCTGGGAGAACGATCCATGCAGCTTTCACGCCGAGGCTTGGTTGGCAGTGCTGTTTTGTCTGCCGTTCCTGTCATTCGCGCCCGGGCGCAAGTTACGCCGAAGCTGCGCCTTGGCGTGCTGACCGATCTTTCCGGCACCTATCGGGATAACACCGGTCCCAATTCAGTGGCCTGCGCGCGTCAAGCGATCGAGGAATTCAACCCTTCGGCGCATGGGTTCGATGTCGAGCTGATCTCGGCCGATCATCAGAACAAGCCGGACGTGGCATCTTCGATCGCACGGCAATGGTACGATCAGGGCGTGGATGCCACGGTGGATGTGCCGACCTCCTCGGTCGCACTCGCGGTGGCTCAGGTCAGCAAGGAGAAGGACAAGATTATGCTCAACGCGTCGGCCGCCTCGACCGACGTAACCGATCGGCAGTGCAGCCCTAACACCATCGTTTGGAGTTTCGACAATTACATGATGGCCGTGTCGCAGGGTGGATCTATTGTCAAGCAGGGTGGCAAAAGCTGGTTTTTCATCACCGCCGATTATGTATTCGGCCGCACGCTGGAAGAGCAGACGGCGGAGGTGGTGAAGAAAGGCGGTGGGGTGGTGAAGGGCGCGGTGCGCTATCCATTCCCGGACACTACGGACTTCTCATCTTATCTGCAGCAGGCGCAGGCGTCCGGCGCACAAGTACTGGGTCTGGCGAATGCCGGCGCCGATACGGTGAACAGTGTCAAGCAAGCGCATGAGTTTGGCCTGAACCAGACGATGAAGGTCGCGCCGTTACTGATTTTCATCACCGACGTACATTCGCTGGGGCTTGATATCGCACACGGCCTGAATTGCACAACGTCATTCTATTGGAATTACAACGACCGGACACGTGCATTTACGAAACGGGTGTTGCCGCATCTGGTGAACGGGGCATATCCGAACATGGCTCATGCGAGTGCGTACAGCATCGTCACCCATTATCTGAAGACGGCGGCGGCAATGGGGGCCGCAGAAGCGAAGAAAAGCGGTCGGGAAACGGTGGCGCGGATGAAAAGCATGCCCACCGATGACGACGCCTTTGGCAAAGGCGCGATCCGCGCGGACGGACGCGGGGAGTTCCCCGGCTATTTGTGGCGGGTAAAGACCGCAGCCGAGAGCACGATGCCTTGGGACGTATTCGATCTGGTGACGATAACGCCGGCTTCCGAGGTGTTGCACCCGCTCAATTCGAAGTGCAATTTCCCCGTCGCACCAGCATGAACCATCGGGCACGGCAGGTCCCGGGTGCAAAATTCCCGGGCCCGCCGGCCTGGTTCATGTCAAGCGAGCCTGAGATTGGTTGCGGCGGCCTTGCCGCGCTCCTGGATGACGTCATAGGTAACTTTTTGACCGTCATTCAGTGCGTTGAGGCCGGCAGCCTGTACGGCGGTGATATGGACGAATACGTCCTTTCCACCATCCTGGGGCACGATAAAGCCGTAGCCTTTCGTTGCATTGAACCATTTTACGGTTCCAACGGACATGCGAGGTGTCTCCTGGGAAAAGCGCCTCCCGCAGGCGCTGGCTAACGAGAATTGGGATTATGTTACAACAGCCCTATCGGGTCGGGTATGCATCGAGTAGCGCGATTCAAAGCGGCAACCCTGATCAGGCGAGTTGCAGATTTGTGGCGGCAGCCTTGCCCCGCTCCATCGCGACCTCGTAGCTCACTTTCTGGCCTTCGTTCAGGCCGCGCAGGCCAGCAGCCTGCACCGCGGTGATGTGTACGAACACATCCTTTCCACCATCCTGGGGCATGATGAATCCATAGCCCTTGGTGGTGTTGAACCATTTCACTGTACCGATAGCCATCCTTCAGTCACTCTCTCCGTAGGTATCGCACAGGATTGTGCAACACTAAGACAACCGGGCCTTTGGACGTCTTGAGAGCACCCGACGGACGGGAGGCACAGCAAGCCAAGCCAAAAAGCGATTGCGTTGCAGAGTTGGCACATAAACGCGTGTCCATGTCAATAATGGACTCGGTAGCGCAAACGCGGGCAGCGCGCCGGTTCAGCCTAGACACCGACGGCATGCAATGAAAACGGGCAGACTTTGCAGTCTGCCCGTTTCTGATGGGTCGCTAAACCGATCGGCTTAGAAATCCATGTCGCCCATTCCGCCGCCACCAGGTGGCATCGGCGGCGCCTTCTTCTCGGGCTTCTCAGCGACCATCGCCTCTGTTGTCACCAGCAGGCCTGCAACCGACGAGGCGTCCTGCAACGCGGTGCGCACGACCTTTGTTGGATCGATGATGCCGGCCCGTACCAGATCCTTGAATTCGCCGGTCTGGGCATCGAAGCCCCAGGAGTATTCCTGGTTGTCGAGAACTTTTCCTGCGATCACTGCGCCGTCTTCACCGGCGTTCTCGGCAATCTGACGCAGCGGGCTCTGGATTGCCTTACGCACGATGTCGATGCCGAAGCGCTGGTCATCGTTGTCGCTCTTCAGCTTGGCGAGAATGAGGCTGGCGCGCGCCAAGGCGACGCCACCACCAGGAACGATGCCTTCCTCGACAGCTGCGCGCGTCGCGTGCAGCGCGTCATCGACACGATCCTTGCGTTCCTTCACCTCGACCTCGGTCGCACCACCGACACGGATCACTGCCACGCCACCAGCGAGCTTCGCCAGCCGCTCCTGCAGTTTCTCGCGATCGTAGTCCGAGGTGGTCTCCTCGATCTGCGCGCGGATCTGATTGCAGCGGCCCTTGATGTCCTCTGTCTTGCCAGAGCCCTCCACGATCGTGGTGTTCTCTTTTTCGATCAGGACCTTCTTCGCCTTGCCGAGCATGTTCAGCGTGACGTTCTCCAGCTTGATACCGAGATCTTCGCTGATCACCTGTCCGCCGGTGAGGATGGCGATGTCTTCCAGCATGGCCTTCCGGCGATCGCCGAACCCGGGAGCTTTAACTGCTGCGACCTTCAAGCCGCCACGCAGCTTGTTGACCACCAGCGTGGCCAGTGCCTCGCCCTCAACATCCTCGGCTACGATTAGCAGCGGACGGCCGGACTGCACGACCGCTTCGAGCAGCGGCAGCATGGGCTGCAGGCCGGACAGCTTCTTCTCGTGGATCAGAATGTACGGCTGATCAAGCTCGGCCGTCATCTTCTCGGCGTTGGTGATGAAGTAGGGCGAGACGTAGCCGCGGTCGAACTGCATGCCCTCGACGACATCGAGCTCGGTCTGGATGCCTTTGGCTTCCTCGACGGTAATGACACCCTCGTTGCCGACCTTCTGCATCGCCTCGGAGATCATGCGGCCGATCTCACTGTCGCCATTGGCGGCAAGCGAGCCCACCTGTGCGGTCTCGGCCGGCGTGGTGATCTTCCTGGAGTGGTTCTTCAGCTCCTCGACGACCGCGTTCACGGCCCTGTCGATGCCGCGCTTGAGGTCCATCGGGTTCATTCCGGCGGCAACCGCCTTGGCGCCCTCGCGCACAATGGAGGCGGCGAGCACGGTCGCGGTAGTGGTGCCGTCACCGGCCAGATCGTTGGTCTTGCTGGCCACTTCGCGCACCATCTGCGCGCCCATATTCTCGAACTTGTCGGCCAGCTCGATCTCCTTGGCGACGGTGACGCCGTCCTTGGTGATCCGCGGTGCGCCGAAGCTCTTGTCGAGTACCACATTGCGACCCTTCGGGCCCAGTGTCACCTTCACAGCGTCGGCCAGGATGTCCACGCCACGCAACATACGCTGGCGGGCATCGCCGCCGAACCTTACGTCCTTGGCAGCCATGTTTTTCTATACCCTCGCTTGCAGTTGAAACTTGTTGGTAAAATTCGTTCGGATCAGGCCGCCTTGCGGCGCGCAGCCGGGCTGCCTTCGACGATGCCCATGATGTCGGATTCCTTCATGATCAGCAGCTCCTCGCCGTCGATCTTGACCTCGGTGCCCGACCACTTGCCGAACAGAATCCGGTCGCCTTCTTTCACGTCCAGCGGCACGAGCTGCCCCTGTTCGTTGCGTGCGCCCGGGCCGGCCGCGATGACCTCACCCTCCATCGGCTTCTCTTTGGCGGTATCAGGGATGATGATACCGCCCGACGTCTTCTCTTCGGCGTCGAGGCGTCGAACCACGACCCGGTCATGCAGGGGACGGAACTTCATTCAGATCGCTCCTGGTTTTAGTCGCTGTCAGTTGGGACCTGCCACACCGTACCGGACCCTGTCGCGGCGCCCGGGCTGGTTGTTAGCACTCCCGCCTGGGGAGTGCCAGCGATCTAGGCTCACGCGGTTCTGAAGTCAAGCGTTCGGCAGCAATTGAATGTCGCGAGTGCTATCTTGCTGAAATAGCGTCATTTTTTCTTGCATCGGCGCTCGGGCAAGCGGCAATATCGTTACGGTCAACGGCCACGGAGAGAGATCCAGAACCAATGAGCCTGACATTGCAACTGAAAGACTATCGCCTTACGACGGCAGAAATACTCTATCGAATGCCGGACCATCCGGACCTGCTGCAAACCTATATCTGGCAGGAGCTTGATCTTGCACCAGGTTTTCCAACCCTGCGCCGCTTCCTTGATTTCTGGCGCCGCGAATTGGAAGGACCGCTGCATTCTGTCCGAGTGACGTCGGGCGGCCCCATCCGTTCGCCGGCTTTTCGCTACCCTATTCTGTTGCAGTAAATGCGGCGGCCCCGGGCTTCCGTGCTCCCGGGCATGGCGTATAAACTCGCGCATGCCTTTCGATGTGCGGGACCTTCCCGGGGCCACTCCGGGCGAAGCGTTGGCGATCAGCCGCGATAACCGGCTCGTTGCAGGGTGGTTGTTCGCGGTCTGCGGCATGATCTTGGTGATGATCGTACTGGGCGGGGTCACGCGACTTAGCGGATCCGGATTGTCCATCATGGAATGGGCGCCGCTCAGCGGCATCCTGCCGCCGCTCGATCATGCTGAGTGGGAAAAGCTGTTCGCTCTCTATCGGTCTATCCCGCAATATCAGCTGCTGCATGAAGGATTCAGTCTAGCAGGGTTTCAGCGAATTTTCTGGATGGAATGGGTGCACCGCCTGTGGGGACGACTGATCGGGATGGCGTTCTTCGTTCCACTGATATGGTTTTGGTGGACTGGCCGACTACAACCCCCTCTGCGCACCGGGCTGGTGGTAATTTTAGCAGTAGGCGGCCTTCAGGGGGCTGTCGGGTGGTTCATGGTGGCCTCGGGCTTCTTCCCCGACAGCACGTCCGTCGCGCCTTATCGACTGGCCATTCATTTGGGATTGGCGTTGGCTTTGTATGTTGCAATTCTCTGGTTTGCCCTTGGGCTGCTGCGGCCCATGCCGACAGCGTCTCCGGCGGCGGGGGCGTTACGCCGGCTACTACAGGGTTTTTGCGTGCTCCTGTTTCTGACGATCATTGCCGGCAGCTTGGTGGCTGGAAGCCATGCCGGATTCGAGTATAATACCTTCCCCCTGATGGAAGGTCGCGTGGTGCCGGCCAATTACTCACGCCTGCACCCTTGGCTCGAAAATCTCGTCGCGAATCCGGCTGCGGTGCAGTTCAACCATCGCCTGCTGGCAACCCTCGTGGTCGGTGCCTCGCTGACGTTGGTTGTAGCAGGATTCCGCATGCGACTGCCCGGGTGCACGCGCATCGCACTCGCGGTGATGGGAGCGCTGGTGGGGTTGCAATACCTATTAGGCATCGCGACCCTTTTGGAGGTAGTGCCAATGCCACTCGCGGTCGTTCATCAGGCGAACGCAGTGCTAGTGTTGACCGCGGCTGTCGTCGCGTTGCACGGCGTCAGGCCGATACGGAAAGTATCCGTGCAACCCCAGGCCGGCATGCTCCCTCGGTACTGCCGGATGAGCGAGGACTCCAAATCCTCGGTCGGGTACTTTCGAGTTGGCGCTCGACGTGTTGCCAGTTGGGGTTGCGATCTTCGATGCCGAGCAACGCGCGGTATTGATCAATCCAGCCTATTGCGCCTCACTCGATTTGCCGCCGGGCAGTTTGCAGCGTGGCCGCAAGCTTGGCGACATGCTGCTGCCGTCGGCGCTCCGTGGCGTGTTTGGGCCGGGCGATCCGGAATTGCAGGTCGCTGCGGCCCTGGCGGTGGACCGTTCGCGGCCAGGGCGCATCCGGAGACGACATTTTGCCGGGCGAAGTTTCGATCTGCTTAGCCATCCGCTGCCCGACGGCGGCCATGTGGTCTGTGCCGTCGAGGTGACCGGCCTGCTGACTGCCCAGGCGGACGCGGAGGCGGCGTTCTCGCAGATCAGCGCGGCTCTGTCAGGACTTCGGATCGGACTCGCCACGTTCGGCCCCGACCGCATTCTGATGCTTTACAATCAACGCTTCAGCGAACTGTTCGGACTGCCTCCGGACCACGTCCGGCGCGGACTGTGCTTCGCTGACCTGCTGGCACTGATGCAGCAACGCGAGGAATATGCCAGCCACGAAGGCGAGGCGTTCATCGCCGACCAGCGCGACCAGGACCGCGCTCATCCCACACGTTCACGCCGGGTGCGGGCTAACGGTCAGCTAGTGGAAATCGCGTCGGATCCCTCCCCGGACGGTGGATGGACAATGACGGCGATCGATATCAGTCCGCTGGCTACGGCCGAGGACGAGGCGCGCCGCCGCGCGCGCATGCTGGAATCGCTGTTGGCTAGCATTCCGCAAGGGGTTTGCCTGTACGGGGCGGACCGTCGGGTGCGAATGTTCAATCGCGCCTATGTCGAAGTCATGGCCGGTGCACCGCTGGCGGTGGGCGACAACCTGGAGGAGGTGATCCAGCGGCGGGCCATCGCCGGCGAGTATGGGCCAGGCGACCCGAACGAGGTGTTTGCCCAGCAAATGGCGTTTGACATCTCGAGACCGCAAATGCGCCGGCGACGCCGTACCAACGGAACCGTAATCGACGTACGCACTGCGCCCATGCCCGATGGTGGTCATGTCAGTGTGGTTTCTGACATCACGCCTTTGACGCAGGCGGAGGAGGAACTCGCCCGCCGGGCCTCCGAGATGGATGTTATGCTCCGGAACATCCGGCACGGGGTGCTGCTGTGGGGGCCGGATCGGCGACTGATCGCGTGCAACAGGATGGCATCTGAATTGCTGGGTCATCCGCCGGGATTGCTCGGTACCTGGCCGCCCGCAGTCCGAAATCTTGGCGGATATGTTGGCGCGCGGTCAGTTCGGCAGCGGACCGCACGCCGAGGCACGGGCACGCGGCCTACAGGACCGCGACTGGTCTCAGCCGTACGTGAGAGAATTCATGACTCCTGCCGGATTGCATATCGAAGCGAGGTCGGATCCGACGCCGGATGGCGGGTTCATTACAGCAATGACGGACATTACCGAAGCTCGCAAGGTGGAGCAGGAATTGCGGCGCGCGAAGGAGGCAGCAGAGGCGGCCAGCCGGGCAAAATCAAGATTCCTAGCGGTAATGAGCCACGAACTGCGGACACCGCTGAATGCGGTTATCGGCTTCTCAGATTCCCTGCGGCGCGGGGCGGACGGAGTAGCCTCGCATAAAGTGGGCGAGTTTGCCGCTGCAATCAACGAAGCGGGACGCCACCTTTTAGGCATGATCGATATCATTCTCGACGTGGCGCGCCTTGAGTCCGGGCGGCTTGATTTGGTCGAGAGCGCGACCGATCTTGCGTCGCTGGCGCGCGATTCGGTACGTCATGCCGAACAGGCAGACGGAGCGGCTGGCATGCGCCTGTCCGTCCGCATCAAAGAGAATATGCCCGCCGTAAGGGCTGATGAACGGCGACTTATGGCTGTACTGGGACAATTACTGTCGAACGCCATCAAGTTCACGCGGCCCGGCGGCGCGATAACTGTCACTGTCTGGATGGACGGGGTTGAGCCGGCCCTCGCCGTGAGTGATACCGGAATTGGCATCAGTGAAGAGGACGTGCCGCTGGTGTTCCAGCCCTTCAGTCAGCTCGATGACGGTCTGACCCGGCGTTTTCAAGGCGCGGGGCTGGGGCTGCACCTGGCGCGTGCCGTGGTCGAAAGCCACGGGGGACAACTGCTATTGTCCAGTCGTGTCGGTGAAGGGACAAGGGTCGAAATTCGTTTGCCGGCCGACCGAGTGATAGAACCTTTCGGGTTTGCGATTACGGCACCGGAGCAGGAGCAAGCATGAGCGCCCTTTCGACCACGGACCAGCTGTTTTTTGAACGCGCTGGTGCAACGCTAAGTCGATCCGCTGCCGAGCGCGCGACGACTGAGGCGCTTGCCCGCAGCGACGATGGCGAATTGTTCCTGGAATACCGTGAGAGTGAGCAGATCGCTCTTGATGACGGGCGCATTCGCAGCGCCAGCTTTGACAGCTTCACCGGCTTCGGTCTTCGTGCCGTAGCAGGGGAGGCAACCGGATACGCCCACGCTGGGGAACTGTCGGAAGGCGCGCTGGAACGGGCTGCTGCGAGCGTCGCCGCCGTGGCGTCCGGGCATTCGGGGGTTACTGCCGCGCCTCCGCATCGAACCAATGCGCGACTTTATGCCGAGGCCAATCCGCTGGTTGCCGCGGATTTCGAAGCGCGTGCCGCATTGTTGAGCGAGATCGACGTCTACGCCAGGGTTAAGGATCCCCGTGTCAAACAGGTGATGGCGTCGCTGTCCGGCGAGTGGCAGGCACTCCAGATTCTGCGGCCCGACGGTACTCGGGTTGCCGATCTTCGTCCGCTGGTCCGGTTCAACGTTTCGGTGGTTGTGGAGCAGGGCGGCCGACGCGAAACTGGCAATTACGGGACCGGTGGCCGGTTTGGGTATGAGAAGGTAATCGAGGCGGCCGTCTGGCGCAGTGCCGTCAATGAGGCGCTGCGGCAGGCCCTGGTAAACCTGGAGAGCCGACCGGCCCCGGCCGGCGACATGGAGGTCGTCCTCGGGCCGGGTTGGCCGGGCATATTGCTGCATGAGGCAGTCGGTCATGGGCTGGAGGGTGATTTCAATCGCAAAAGGACCTCTGCCTTTGCCGGGCTGCTCGGTCAAAGGATCGCGTCGCCGGGCGTTACGGTCGTGGATGATGGAACGATGCCAGACCGGCGCGGCAGCCTGACAGTAGATGACGAAGGAACCCCGACGAGCCGTACCGTGCTGATTGAAGATGGCGTGCTGACCGGCTTCATGCAGGACCGGCTGAATGCCCGATTGATGCGGGTGCGTGCGACCGGGAATGGGAGGCGACAATCGTACGCTCATGCGCCAATGCCGCGGATGACGAACACCGTGATGTTGGCAGGGACGCATGCCGCGGAGGAGATGATCCGCTCTGTCCGCAAGGGACTTTATGCGGTGAATTTCGGCGGCGGGCAGGTCGATATCACGTCGGGCAAGTTCGTGTTCTCCGCCAGTGAGGCGTTTTTGATTGAGGACGGTAAGATTACTGCCCCGGTCAAAGGCGCCACGCTGATTGGCAATGGGCCGGATGCCCTGAGTCGCGTCACGATGATCGGGGATGATTTGGCACTGGACCCGGGCATCGGGACCTGCGGCAAAAACGGCCAGGGAGTGCCGGTGGGAGTAGGCCAGCCGACATTGAAGCTGGCCAGCCTCACTGTCGGGGGGACGGCTGCGTAGATTCGAAGCCTTTGTATAAAAAAGTTCCCAGTGGCCCCTGATCCGGTGGAACTCGGCAGCCGCTTTGTGGCCTTAAGTTACCAATGGGAAGGCTTCGTCACGTTTTCTTGACCGCTACCGTTGCGGTTTTAGCGGTCCAGCTTTCTGCGCTCCCGGCTTTGGCGAGGGACGCATGCCCAGCGAGCCCGTTGTTAGGCCCCCTTCAGCTTCCGCATCTCCGCGCCGCCATCGCTCGAGGTGAACAGGCGGTAATCGTCGCCCTCGGATCGAGTTCAACTGAAGGTGCGATGGCATCCACCCCGGGGCGGACTTATCCGGCGGAGCTGCAAACGAGCTTGTCTTCAGACTTTCCCGAGCGTCACATTGCCGTAATTAATCGAGGAATTGGCGGGCAGGATGCCCCTAGTGAGACCGCGCGGCTCGAAGCTGACGTCATTGCGGTCCGCCCGCAGCTCGTCGTTTGGCAGGTCGGCGCAAACGCGGCGCTACGCGATTCCAACACGGCGCGGTTCCGACAGCTCGTCGGTGATGGGATTCAGCGATTACAAAAAGCGGGGATCGATGTAGTGCTGATGGACAATCAGCGCGCGCCACGTATTCTCGCGGCAAAGGACGGCCATGAGTTCGATGATGTGCTATCAGAACTGGCGCGTGTCACTGGCGCGGGGCTGTTTTCACGAGATCTGTTGATGCTTGCATGGGAAAAAGGCGGTGCCCCCCCATCGGATTTTATCGCGAGCGATGGACTGCATCACAACGATCGCGGCTATTTATGTGTTGCCAGGGCGCTTGCGCAGGCCATCATCGCCGCAGTTTCGCCGCCTGCCCTCTCTGCCCGCCGGTAGCGGCGCTACCGAGCGCCACGCTTAGGGCCGGGACGCAAAGACCGGTGCTGCTGCCGGGTGGTAGGCCGAGTCCCCGCGTGGCTTGCCGGCCTCTGGCCTAACCGGCTCGCGTTGATCCTGAATTTGCGCGCCTAAGGCCCGCGACAGCCTTGCGGCGGCGTCCAGGACCTGCGGCAGGAGAGACCGTGGTCGGGGCGGGCGCATGCGCATTGAAGGTGCAGTGACGAACAGGGCGGCGACGACCTGGCCGCCGGCATCGCGCACCGGTACGGTCGCGGAAACGGCGCCGGGATGCACCTCGTCCGCGGTGATCAGATAGCCGCGGGCGCGAATTCGCTGAAGATCGGCGGCGATCCAGGTTGGGTCCGTTCGTGTTGCAGGGGTGAAACGGGGCAGACGCTGGGCCAGGACCTGGGTCTGGATAGCCTCTGGGGCATAAGCCAAAAGCAACCTGCTCGCTCCGGCATGCAGTGGTCCGCGTGCACCGACGGTGGAGTAAAGGCGGAGCTCGGGTTCGACCTGGAAGAGGGCGACCGTCTCCGCTTGCAAGCCATCACGCGTCCTGAGATACGTATTCTCTCCGACAGCGCGGCCAAGTTCGGCCAAAAAGGGCGTTGCGGTCGCTGCCAGAGCACCCTGGTCCTGGGCGGCGCGACCCAGAACACCCCAACGTGCTCCCAGTCGCCACAGGCCACGAGCTTCATCCTGAATTGCAAAGCCGCGGGCCTGGAGGGTACGCAGGAGACGAAAGGCCGCGGTGCGCGTGCAGGCAGCCAAATCGGCGATGTTGCCCAAGGGTGCCGGACCAACTCTGGCCAGCGCCTCAAGCAGATCAAGCGCCCGATCGACTGCTGCGATACTGTAATCGGGGGAGGATGCCTTGGGCTTGGGTTGTGCCTTGGCGCGTGCGCCGATGGACTGCTTGGCGGCACGTGTGGTGCTGTGAGGTTTGCCCTCCATTTTGCTAGCGACGGCCATCGGCACTCCCGGCTGAAAGGCAGGCGCGAAGGGCGGCCGTCGGAAGGGCGGCGCGCTGGCGCGATACTGAATCGGAGACAAACATTGCTCGCACAGGTTTTAGCAGACCCTTCTTATCTCTCGTTGAGATTGTCACTCAGTTCACATGCGGTCAAATGGGAACGCGGAAAAATAGCGTGGTGGCGCACCAATGACACGCGCTTTTGTCAACGCATGCTCCCGGTCGAACAGTCCGGGCTCTAGCCAGGAGATAGCCAGGACATAGCCTTGCCGCCCTGGATATGCTGCTGTAAACCCGCGCAGCACGGTCGCCGCTTGGGCCAATGGGCCGGAAGCGGGCGTGGTGGAATTGGCAGACACGCCAGATTTAGGTTCTGGTGGCGCAAGCCGTGGGGGTTCAAGTCCCTCCGCCCGCACCAGAGAATTGGGGATTTTCGCGGCACATGCAGGTTACCGAAACCTTGGCCGAAGGGCTGAAGAGAGCCTACACGATCGTACTGGCGGCGGGCGACATCGAGCACCGGCGCGCCGCCCGGTTGGCGGATCTCGGTAAAACACTGCGGTTGCCGGGTTTCCGGCCGGGCAAGGTTCCCCTGCCCATCGTGCGCCAGCGCTTTGGCTCGGCTGTAACAGCCGAGGTTGTTGAGCAGTCGGTAAGCGATGCGACCCGTCAGGTGCTCAGCGAACGTGGCTTGCGGGCCGCTTTACAGCCGAAGGTGGACCTTGTCAGTGCCGATCCAGCCCGGGATTTGGAGTTCAAGGTTGAGGTGGAGCTGCTGCCGGATATCACGCTACCGGATTTTTCCGCTATTGAGCTGACCCGATTGAAGGCGGAAGCGACCCCGGATGCGGTGGACGCGGCACTCGGCCGAAATCGCCGAAAGGAACCGCGAGCTGGTCGAGATAACCTCCGAGGAGCTTGGGGAGCAGGGCGCACAAAAAGGGCAGGTTGTCACAGTTGATTATACCGGAAAGGTGGACGATGCCGAGTTTCCGGGGGGGCGCGGGACCGACGTCAGTGTGGAGGTGGGTGGCCCGGGTTTCATCTCCGGTTTCAGCGAGCAGCTCGAGGGCATCCGCCCTCCCGATACGCGATTGATTACGCTGACGTTTCCGACTGATTACGGAACTGCCGCCCTAGCCGGAAAGGAGGCGCACTTCGAGATTATGGCCAAGCGCGTCCAGCGCGCAGTTATTCCGTCGGCGGACGATGAGCTGGCCAGAAAAATCGGATTCGACAATCTCGACGAGTTGCGGGACTTGGTGCGCAACCAGATACAGCGGGAATATGATCAGCTTGCGCGACTTCGGCTGAAACGCCAACTGCTCGACCGACTGAACGACATGGTGTCGTTCGCATCGCCGGAGGGCATGGTCGAGGCGGAGTTCGACCAGATTTGGCAGCAACTCGAGAGCGATCGTAGGGAAGGTCGCCTGGACGATGACGACAAGGACAAGGACGACGCGACGTTGCGGGCGGATTACCGGAGTATTGCCGAGCGTCGGGTGCGGTTGGGGCTGCTGCTGGCGGAGATCGGGCGGACCAACTCGATCAGTGTGAGCAGCGACGAAATGTCACGGGCGATGCGGGCCGAGGCTTTACGCTATCCGGGTCAGGAGGCGCAGGTAATGGAGTTTTTCCGGAAGAACCCGGGTGCCGCCGAGGCCCTTAGGGGACCATTGTTTGAGGACAAGGTAGTGGATTTTGTCCTGGAACTGGCCAGGCTGACCGAGCAGCCAGCGACACCCGAGGAACTGGCCAGGGAGCCGACCGCGGAGAGCGCGGGCGCGGTCTGAGACAGCCCCTCGGAAGACCGCATCTTCCCTGTCAGTCTTTCATTCCTATTTATCCGATCTTGAAGGATTGAAGGTGACCGACATGGCCGAGCGTGACCCGGTAGAAATCTATAACAACACGCTCGTGCCGATGGTCGTCGAGCAGACGGCGCGGGGGGAGCGGGCATTCGACATCTATTCCCGCTTGCTCAAGGAACGGATCGTGTTCCTGACCGGCACGGTGTTTGACCAAGTCTCTTCCCTGATCTGCGCGCAATTCCTGTTTCTGGAGTCGGAGAATCCGAACAAGGATATTGCT
The DNA here is from genome assembly GCA_963810715.1 of uncultured Pseudomonadota bacterium. Taxonomy (GTDB): domain Bacteria; phylum Pseudomonadota; class Alphaproteobacteria; order Acetobacterales; family Acetobacteraceae; genus DATDIC01. The sequence goes on from CAWEOZ010000023.1 coordinate 123,997, forward strand.
TTTTATATAAACAGTCCCGGTGGGGTGGTGTCGTCGGGGCTGGCGATTTACGATACCATGCAATATATCCGCAGTCCGGTCAGCACGGTGTGCATCGGTATGGCTGCCTCAATGGGCAGCCTGCTACTGACCGCAGGGGCCCATGGCAAACGATTTGCCCTGCCGAATTCGCGAATTATGGTTCACCAGCCGTCCGGCGGAGCCCAGGGGCAGGCGACTGATATCGAGATCCAGGCCCGTGAGATACTGACGCTGCGCAAACGGCTGAACGAAATTTACGTCCGCCATACCGGTCAGCCGATCGAGGCGATCGAGCGCAAGCTGGAGCGCGATAGCTATATGTCGGCCGAGGAGGCGCGGGATTTCGGAATTGTCGATCAGGTGGTGGAGAATCGTCCCCCCTCCGCGGAGGAGTCGGCGTGATCCTGAGCTGGCGATGGTGAGCTAGGTCACTGTTGCGGGCGTTCTTCCCGGTCTAATGCGTTGCCCGTCTATTGAGCTGATCCGCCCGCTCGGATGGCTAGGCGTATCCTTCGGTCCTTGTCGGGCGCGGCCGACGGGGGCTAAGCTGTCCATCAGGTCCCAGTCCAACCGGGACAGGAGTGCCCATGAGCAAGTCCGGCGAGTCGAAGAACACCCTTTACTGCTCATTCTGCGGCAAATCGCAGCATGAGGTGCGGAAGCTGATTGCCGGGCCGACGGTGTTCATCTGCGACGAGTGCGTCGAACTCTGCATGGACATTATCCGTGAGGAGCATAAGACCCATCTGGTCAAGTCGCGGGATGGCGTACCAACCCCCAGGGAAATCTGCAAGGTCCTGGACGATTATGTCATTGGGCAGGACCATGCGAAGCGAGTGCTCTCGGTCGCTGTCCATAATCACTATAAGCGGCTTGCGCACGGGCAGAAGAACAACGATGTCGAGATTGCCAAGTCCAACATCCTGCTGGTGGGACCGACCGGGTCGGGGAAGACGTTGCTGGCGCAGACGCTGGCCCGAATACTCGATGTGCCGTTCACCATGGCGGACGCCACGACCCTGACAGAAGCAGGGTACGTCGGCGAGGATGTCGAGAACATTATCCTCAAGCTATTGCAGGCATCCGACTACAACGTGGAGCGGGCGCAAAGAGGCATTGTCTATATCGACGAGGTCGATAAGATTTCCCGTAAATCGGACAACCCCTCGATCACTCGCGACGTCTCTGGGGAGGGGGTGCAGCAGGCGCTCCTGAAAATCATGGAGGGCACAATCGCCTCGGTCCCGCCCCAGGGAGGACGAAAGCATCCGCAGCAGGAATTCCTGCAGGTCGATACGACCAACATCCTGTTCATTTGCGGCGGGGCCTTCTCGGGCCTCGAAAGGATCATCGGAGCCCGCGGGAAGGGATCCGGCGTAGGCTATGGTGCCGAGGTCCGTGCCCCAGACGAGCGGCGAACTGGGGCGATCTTACGCGAGGTCGAGCCTGAGGATCTGCTGAAATTCGGCCTGATCCCCGAGTTCATCGGCCGTCTGCCAGTCGTGGCGACCCTCGAGGATCTCGACGAAAACGCGTTGGTAGAGATACTGACAAGGCCGAAGAATGCGCTGATCAAACAGTATGGCCGCCTTTTTGAGATGGAGGGCGTGAAGCTCTCGTTTACCGAAGACGCTATGCGGTCGGTTGCCGTCAGAGCGATCGCCCGGCGCACCGGCGCCCGGGGACTACGCTCCATCATGGAGTCGATCTTGCTCGGAACCATGTTCGAATTGCCGGGGTTGGATGGGGTGGAGGAGGTGGTGATCAACCGGGAAGTCGCCGAGTCACGTGCCAATCCGCTATATCTGTACGGTAAGGAGCGGGCAGAGACCAGCGCCTGAGACAAGACGTTCCGGACGGCCTGCAATGTCAAGACCTTGCGCGCCTCCGCTGTGCTGCCGATATCCCGCTTCGATGACACGGGCGTGAAGCCAGCGGGCCCAGCCCGTCGAACTCAGGGCCCAATTCAAGCGTGGTCTGTGCCGGCATCGGGCGGATTGCGCTGTGACTGTCCAGAAGGAGGTCAACAATGACTGAACTCGATCGGCCAGACCCGGTCCAGCCGGGGCGCCCATCTGGAGAAGACGACAAACCAGTACGGGGTGACTTGCTGCCCGTCCTGCCGCTGCGGGACATCGTTGTATTTCCGCACATGATCGTGCCGTTGTTCGTGGGACGGGAAAAGTCCGTCCGAGCGCTCGAAGCGGTGATGAAGGACGACAAGCAGATACTGCTGGTGGCGCAGAAAAACGCCACCCAGGATGATCCAGGCACCGACGATATCTATCGGATCGGCACAATTTCGACGATCCTGCAGCTGCTGAAGCTTCCCGATGGCACGGTCAAGGTGCTTGTGGAAGGCGGACGGCGGGCGAAAATTGCCGGTTTTGGCGAGATTCAGGCCTATTTCGAGGCGGTGGTCGAGGCGCTTCCCGACCAGCAGGGCGACCCGAAGGAGTTGGAGGCGCTGGGGCGGACCGTCGTGTCTCAGTTCGAGCAATATATCAAATTGAACAAGAAGATTGCGCCGGAGGTGCTGGTCAGCCTCAACCAGATCGAGGACCCCAGCAAGCTCGCCGATACGGTGGCGGCGCATCTGAATCTCAAGATTGCCGAAAAACAAGAAGTGCTGGAAACGCAGAAGGTCGGCGAGCGGCTGGAGCGGGTGTTCGGGCACATGGAAGCCGAGATTGGCGTGCTGCAGGTGGAGAAGCGCATCCGCAACCGCGTCAAGCGGCAGATGGAGAAGACACAGCGCGAGTACCTACCTGAACGAGCAACTGAAGGCGATCCAGAAGGAGCTGGGAGAGGGGGAGGACGGCAAGGACGAGACCGCCGAACTGGAAGCCAAGATCAAGAAGACCAAGCTCTCGAAAGAAGCGCGCGAAAAGGCGGTCGCGGAGCTCAAGAAGCTCAAGACCATGAGCCCGATGAGCGCCGAGGCCACCGTGGTCCGCAACTACCTGGACTGGATGCTGGCTCTGCCCTGGAAGAAGCGCAGCAAGGTCCGCAACGACGTGGTCGAAGCGGAGAAGGTGCTGGAAAACGACCATTACGGGCTAGAGAAGGTCAAGGAGCGGATCATCGAGTATTTGGCCGTTCAGGCACGCAGTCCGAAGGTGCGTGGCCCGATCCTGTGCCTGGTGGGCCCGCCTGGTGTGGGCAAAACCTCGCTCGGTAAGTCGATCGCCCGCGCGACAGGTCGGCAGTTTGTGCGCATGTCGCTGGGCGGCGTGCGCGACGAAGCAGAAATTCGTGGCCACCGGCGAACCTATATCGGTTCGATGCCCGGCAAGGTCTTGCAGGGAATGAAGAAGGCGAAGACGTCCAACCCATTGTTCCTGCTCGACGAGGTGGACAAGTTAGGTGCCGACTGGCGCGGCGATCCATCCTCTGCGTTGCTGGAAGTGCTGGACCCGGAGCAGAACAGTACGTTCAACGACCATTATCTGGAGGTGGACTACGACCTGTCGGACGTGATGTTCGTCACCACGGCGAACAGCCTGCGTATGCCGCAGCCGCTGATGGACCGTATGGAGATCATCCGCATCCCCGGATACACCGAGGATGAAAAAGTTGAGATCGCCAAACGCCACCTGATTGCCAAGCAGTCTGAGGCCCACGGGTTGAAGAAGGAAGAGTGGTCGATTTCCGAGGAAGGGCTCCGCGACCTGATCCGCTATTACACGCGCGAGGCTGGGGTGCGTAACCTCGAGCGGGAGATTGCAAATCTCGCGCGGAAGGCGGTCCGCGAGATCGTCACCAAGAAAACCAAGAAGGTGATGATCAGCCGTAAGAACCTGGACAAATACGGTGGTGTCAGGAAGTTCCGGTTCGGCGAAACCGAAGCCGAGGACATGGTAGGCGTTGTTACCGGCCTAGCATGGACCGAGGTCGGCGGTGAGATACTGACGATTGAATCCGTCATGCTGCCCGGAAAGGGCAACGTCAAGCAGACCGGCAAGCTTGGTGACGTGATGCAAGAGAGCGTGTCGGCGGCGATCAGCTATGTGCGTTCGCGGTCGATCAGGTTCGGCATCAAGCCGACCTTGTTCGAAAAGCGGGATATTCATGTGCACGTGCCCGAGGGGGCAACCCCGAAGGATGGCCCCTCTGCCGGGATCGCCATGGCGACCTCGATCGTCTCTGTGCTGACGGGTATCCCCATTCGGCGTGACGTGGCGATGACTGGCGAGATCACGTTGCGGGGGCGGGTGTTGCCCATTGGTGGCCTGAAAGAGAAGCTGTTGGCCGCGTTGCGGGCCGGGATCACCACAGTTTTTATCCCCAAGGACAACGAGAAGGATTTGGCGGAGATCCCCGACAACGTGAAACGGCACCTAACGCTCATTCCTGTCGCTGACGTGGATGAGGTGATCGCTCAGGCTCTGGCACGCCGGCCCGAGCCCATTGAATGGGAGGAGCCGCCAGAGCCGGTCACTCCTCTCAAGCCGGCCGAGTCTGGGGCCGCTCTGACTCACTGATTGGGACCTTAGTCACAGGCCGGGCGTTATGGGGCGCCCGGCACCTTCTTTCCCCTCCAGTTGTGTGTCCGTCCGTTGACGTGGCGGAAATCCGCCATTTACTGTGCCTCGTTTGGTTGGCCGCGACTGACCGGTCGTGATCCTGCCACCACCACCATCGCTCACCGCCCAGGGGGGATTTTTCTCGTGAATAAAATGGAATTGATTGCAGCAGTCGCCGAGGAGACGGAACTTTCGCGCGCGAAAGCGAGCGAGGTGGTCGATGCGGTGTTCGTTGCAATAGAAGGCGCGCTGAAAAAGAAGGAGGAGGTGCGGCTGGTTGGGTTCGGCACCTTCGCGACGGCCAACCGCAAGGCGGGCACCGGCCGGAACCCTCGGACCGGGGAAGCGATGAAGATCGCTGCCTCCACCACCGTCCGCTTTAAGGCCGGCAAGGGCCTCAAGGACGCAGTACAGTAACCGGACGGGGCGGTTAGCTCAGCGGTAGAGCATCTCGCTTACACCGAGAGGGTCGGCGGTTCGAACCCGTCACCGCCCACCAGGCTTCGCGAAGCCCGCTTGACTGTCGCGGCAACGAAGCCTAATTGCCGCGGTCGCTGCGGGTGTAGCTCAGTCGGTTAGAGCGCCGGCCTGTCACGCCGGAGGTCGCGGGTTCGAGTCCCGTCACTCGCGCCAAGCGATTGAGGCGGGTTTCAGTCCCATCGTGGTTTTCGCTTTCGTGGGGCTTGGGCCTAGGCGGAAGCGCTGGGGTGTGGCAAACGTCGCACATGGCGTGCACTGCAGGCCGCAGAGCGCACGTGGTCGCCGGCCGGGGGGTCAGAACGTGCCCTATGTGCTTCCGCAATATCTGCCGGTACTAACTTTCGTCGTCATCGCCGGACTGATCGGCATCGCGATGGTTGGCGGTTCCTTGCTGGCAGCGCGACAAAAGCCCTACCCGGAAAAATTGTCGGCCTACGAATGCGGCTTCGAGGCATTCGACGATGCCCGGCGCCGTTTCGACGTTCGCTATTATCTGGTTGCCATCCTGTTCATCATCTTTGATCTGGAGGTGGCGTTCCTGTTCCCCTGGGCCGTCAGTCTCGGCAACACGCGGCTGTTCGGCTTCCTTTCGATGCTTGGCTTTCTTGGCGTGCTCACCGTCGGGTTCATCTATGAGTGGTGTAAGGGCGCACTGGAGTGGGATTAAGCCGATGAGCGACACTGCCACGATCGCCTGGAACGCCCGCGAGTTGCTGCCGGGTCCGGAGCAGGACGCTACCATCAAGGGAATTACCGGGGAGATCGAGAACCGGGGGTTCCTCGTTGCCAATATTGATCGGGTGGTCAACTGGGCGCGTACCGGAAGTCTGTGGCCAATGACATTCGGCCTGGCCTGCTGCGCTGTCGAGATGATCCACGCCTACATGCCACGCTACGACCTGGACCGGCTCGGTATGGTGCCGCGTGCCTCGCCCCGGCAAAGCGACGTTATGATCGTGGCCGGGACGCTGACCAACAAGATGGCTCCAGCGCTGCGCAAGGTATATGACCAGATGGCAGAGCCGCGCTGGGTGGTCAGCATGGGAAGCTGCGCCAATGGCGGCGGCTATTATCACTTTTCCTATTCGGTGGTGCGCGGGTGCGATCGGGTCGTGCCTGTCGATGTGTATGTGCCCGGCTGTCCGCCGACTGCCGAAGCGTTGGTTTATGGCCTGATGCAGCTGCAGAAGAAGATCAGGCGGACTGGGACCATCCTTCGTGGCTGAGCAGGAAGCTGCGGCAGTAACGCAGGTATCGGCTCTGGCGCAGCTTGTAGGCGCGCTTCCGGGTATTCGGAGCACGCGGCTGGAGCAGGACGAACTTGTAGTTGACGCCGATCGGGCTTCGTTGATCGCATTGATGATGCGGTTGCGGGATGATCCGCAATTTGCCTTCGAGCAGCTGATGGACCTCTGTGGCGTCGATTGGCCCGACCGTACCGAGCGGTTCGATGTGATTTACAACCTGCTCTCCGTTTCATTGAATCGGCGCCTGCGCGTGATCGTCACCGCCGATGTCACAACACCGGTGCCCTCTGTCTGCGGGATCTGGCCCTGCGCGACCTGGTGGGAACGGGAAGCGTGGGACATGTATGGAATCCTGTTTTCCGGCCAACCTGATCTGCGGCGGATACTTACTGACTATGGATTCGAGGGGCATCCGCTGCGCAAAGACTTCCCGCTGACCGGGTATGTAGAGGTGCGCTACGACGAGGAGCGCAAGCAGGTCGTCTATGAGCCGGTGAAGCTCACGCAGGACTGGCGGAGCTTCGATTTCATTTCTCCATGGGAAGGTGTGACTACGCTGCCCGGCGATGAGAAGGTTCACGAAGAACGGTCCAAGGCGACGCGGATCCCACCTGCTCCCGCACCCGGTGAGAGGGGCTGAGGCGATGAGCGGCACCACGCTGCCGGAGACCGAGGCCAAGAAGCGGCACGTCGTCGAGATCGACAGCCATGCCATAAATTTTGGACCGCAGCATCCGGCGGCGCATGGCGTCCTGCGGCTGATCCTGGAGATGGACGGAGAGGTCGTGGAACGGGCCGATCCGCATATCGGCCTGCTGCACCGTGGCACTGAGAAGCTGATGGAGTACCGCACGTATTTACAGAATGTGCCGTATTTCGACCGGCTGGATTACGTTTCGCCGATGTGCGAGGAGCAGACTTTCGTGCTGGCCACGGAGAAGCTGCTCGGGATCACGGCGCCTGAGCGGGCGCAATGGATACGCACGTTGTTCGCCGAGATCACGCGTGTGCTCAACCACCTGCTGAATGTCACCACCTACGCGCTCGACGTTGGTGCCATCACGCCAAGCCTTTGGGGCTTCGAAGAGCGTGAAAAGCTGATGGAGTTCTACGAAGCTGCATCCGGCGCCCGGCTGCACTCCAACTATTACCGTCCCGGCGGCGTAAATCGCGATTTGCCAGCGGGGCTGGAGGAGCAGATCGGAGCGTGGGCCGAAACTTTTCCCAAGTTTATCGATGAACTGGAAGAACTGCTCACCGGCAACCGAATCTGGAAGCAGCGCACCGTCGATATCGGTGTGATTTCGGCTGAGGATGCGTTGGCTTGGGGCTGGAGTGGTCCGTGCCTCCGCGCATCGGGTGTTCCGTGGGACCTGCGGCGCTCGCAGCCGTACGATAAATATGCGGAAGTCGAGTTTTCGGTTCCGGTCGGACGCAACGGCGATTGTTATGATCGCTACCTGGTCCGGCTTTGGGAGATGCGGGAGAGCGTCAAGATCATCGAGCAATGCCTGGCAAAAATGCGGCCCGGGCCGGTGCGGATCCTCGACAATAAGATAACGCCGCCCAAGCGGGCGGAAATGAAGCGCTCCATGGAGGCGCTCATCCACCATTTCAAGCTGTTTACGGAAGGCTTTCACGTCCCGCCGGGAGCGACCTATACGGCGACCGAAAGCCCAAAAGGGGAATTTGGCGTCTACCTGGTAGCGGATGGAACCAACCGGCCGTATCGCTGCAAAATTCGGTCGACAGGGTTCGCCTTTCTGCAGACCACGGACATGTTGGCAAGGCGCCATATGCTGGCCGATACGGTGGCGATCATTGGCTCGCTCGATATCGTATTTGGCGAAATTGACAGGTAACGGCATGGCAGAGAATATCGGCTTTGGTTCGCCGGATATGGAACAGCCGGCGAGTTTCAGCTTCGATGCGGATAGCGACGCGGAGATCGCGCTGCTGGTGGGGAAATATCCGCCAGGCCGACAGGCGAGCGCAGTGATTTCGTTGCTTTATGTCGTACAGGAGCAGATGCGGCGGCAGACCGGAAGCGCCTGGGTGCCGCGCGCGGGTATGGATGCGGTGGCACGGCGGCTGGAGATGGCGCCGATCCGCGTGTATGAGGCGGCGACATTCTACACAATGTTCAATCTGCGGCCGATCGGTACATGGCACTTGCAGGTCTGCACGACCACGCCGTGCTGGCTACGCGGCTCCGACGAGGTGGTGCGGGCGTGCCGCGCGGCCACCGGCATTTCCGGCTGGGGGGAGACCAGCGCCGACGGCCTGTTCACGATGACCGAGGTGGAATGCCTGGGGGCGTGCGTGAACGCGCCTATGATGCAGATAAATAATCACGATTTTTATGAGGATCTGGATGCGGAGCGGACGACGCAATTGATCGATGCGCTGCGTCGCGGCGAGCCGCCGCCGCCGGGTTCGATGGCAGGGCGGCAGACATCCGCTCCCGAGGGCGGTCCCACAACGCTGACGACACTACAGTTCGCGCCGGGGACGTAGCACCATGCTCGACGACAAGGACCGTATCTTCACCAATCTGTACGGGTTGCATGAGTGGAGGCTGAAGGCGGCCCGCAGTCGCGGCGATTGGGACGGGACGAAGAATATTCTGGCCAAGGGGCGGGATGCGATCATCGAGGAGATGAAAGCGTCCGGCCTGCGCGGACGCGGTGGCGCAGGTTTCCCGACAGGGCTGAAATGGTCGTTCATGCCGAAGCAGTCCGACGGTCGGCCGGCATATCTGACGGTGAACGCCGACGAGAGCGAGCCCGGAACGTGCAAGGACCGCGACATTATTCGCCATGATCCGCATAAGCTGATTGAAGGCTGCCTGATCGCGTCGTTCGCGATGGGTGCGAACACCTGCTACATCTACATCCGCGGCGAGTTCTACAACGAGGCCTGCGTGTTGGAGGCCGCGATAGCGGAGGCCCGCGAGGCCGGGCTGGTCGGCAAAGATGCCTGTGGCTCGGGCTTCGATTTCGACGTGTATGTGCATCGCGGGGCTGGCGCGTATATCTGCGGCGAGGAGACGGGGCTTCTCGAAAGCCTGGAAGGAAAAAAGGGGCTGCCACGCATGAAGCCGCCATTCCCGGCGGCGGTGGGTCTGTATGGCTGTCCGACCACTGTCAACAACGTCGAAAGTATTGCCGTCGCTCCGACGATCATGCGTCGCGGAGCGGCTTGGTTCTCTTCCATTGGGCGGCCGAAGAATACGGGCCCGAAGGTGTTCTGCATCTCCGGCCACGTGAATAAGCCATGCAATGTAGAAGAGGCGCTCGGAATCCCATTGCGGGAGCTGATCGACCGTTACGCCGGCGGGGTGCGCGGCGGGTGGGACAATTTGCTGACGGTGATTCCGGGGGGGGCATCGGTTCCGGTCATCCCGAAGTCAATCTGCGATGACGTGCTGATGGATTTCGATAGCTTGCGCGACGTGAAGAGTGGATTGGGCACGGCGGCCGTGATCGTGATGGACAAGTCCACTGATGTTATCAGGGCGATCGCGCGTCTCAGCCAGTTCTACAAGCACGAGAGTTGCGGACAGTGCACGCCCTGCCGCGAAGGCACTGGTTGGATGATGCGGGTGATGAACCGGATGGTCGAGGGGCGTGCGGAACCCGAGGAGATCGACACGCTGGACCAGGTGACCCGCCAGGTGGAGGGCCACACCATTTGTGCGCTGGGCGATGCGGCGGCATGGCCCATTCAGGGACTGATCCGGCATTTCCGCCCGGCGATGGAAGAGCGGATTGCCGCATATAAGCGCAGCAATGGCGCGGCACGCATGCCGATGGCGGCGGAGTAGGACGGTGATGGCAGACAGCAATCGCGTGCTTACCGATGTTCCTACGGAAGCCGGGGGCCATATGCTGCGCGAGCACGTCATGGTGGGTGCCCGCTTTCGCGGGCATGACGAAATGGCGTGCGGGCATGACGAAAGTGGGCTCAGCCGTGATGACAAGGGGCGTGGCCATGCCGAGCAGGACGCGCAGTAATGCCCAAGCTGACGGTTGACGGCATCGCAGTTGAGGTCCCCAACGGTTCCTCCGTGCTTCAGGCGGCGGAAGCGGCTGGCATCGAGATTCCGCGTTTCTGCTACCATGACCGATTGTCGGTTGCCGGCAATTGCCGGATGTGCCTCGTCGAGATCGAGAAGGCGCCCCCTAAGCCGATTGCATCCTGCGGTTGGCCGGTCGCGGATGGGATGGTGGTTCACACCGATACGAAGATGGTGCGGAACGCCCGGCGCGGCGTGATGGAATTTCTGCTGATCAATCATCCGTTGGATTGCCCCATCTGCGATCAGGGTGGCGAGTGCGACCTGCAGGACCAGGCACTTGGCTACGGAATGGATCATTCGCGCTACGAGGAGAACAAGCGCGCGGTCAAGGACAAGAATCTCGGCCCTCTGGTGAAGACGGTGATGACGCGGTGCATCCACTGCACTCGTTGCATTCGCTTCATCACGGAAGTTGCCGGGGTTCCCGATCTGGGTGCGACGTCGCGCGGCGAGAACATGGAGGTTGGCACGTATGTGGAGAAGGCTCTCTCGTCCGAGCTTTCGGCCAACATCATCGACCTGTGTCCGGTCGGTGCGCTGACCTCGAAACCGTACGCGTTCGTTGCGCGATCCTGGGAGCTGGAAAAGACTGACAGCGTCGATGTACTGGATGCGGTGGGGGCCAGCATTCGTATCGACTCTCGAGGGCCGGAGGTGTTGCGCATCCTGCCGCGCCTGAACGAGGACGTGAACGAGGAATGGCTGGGTGACAAATCCCGCTTTGCCATGGATGGGTTGAAGCGCAGGCGTCTCGACCGGCCATGGGTTCGAGAGAACGGAAAGCTGGTTGCCAGAACCTGGCCGCAGGCGTTCGACGCGATCGTTGAGCGGCTGCGCGGCGTTAGCGGGGATCGGATTGGCGCTATCGCCGGCGATTTGTGCGACGCAGAGAGCATGCTGGCGCTGAAGGATCTGATGGCCGCGCTGGGTTCGACGAACCTCGATTGCCGGCAGCGCGGCGAGCAACTCGATCCGTCGCGGCGCGACTTTTATCTGTTCAATAGCGGTATTGCCGGGATCGAAGAAGCGGACGCGATCCTGATCATCGGCGCCAACCCGCGGCGCGAGGCGCCGGTACCTGAACGCGCGAATCCGCAAGCGGTGGCTGGCAGCTGGAATTCCGGTCGGGCTGATCGGCCAGGTCTCGGACTTGACTTATCCGGTGCAGCATCTGGGCGCTGAACCGAGTATCATGCGGGGGTTGCTGGACGGGGCGGATGAGTTCGTTCGCACGCTAAAGGGCGCAAAAAAACCCTTGATTATACTGGGTGCGGCGGCCACCGCGCGTCCGGATGGTGCCGGCGTTTTGGCTGCTGCGTGGAAGCTTGCGGCCGATCTTGGTGCGTTGACGCCCGAATGGCACGGGTTCAACGTGCTGCACACTGCGGCCGCGCGGGTCGGAGCGCTTGATCTTGGATTTGTTCCTGCCCTGCATGCCAAGGGGTTGGCACAGATGATGGGCGGCGGAGTGGATGTGTTGTGGCTGCTCGGGGCCGATGAATTCGAAGCGGCGCGCCGTATCGGTCCGGAGACCTTCGTCATTTACCAGGGCCACCACGGCGACCGCGGTGCTGCACGGGCCGACGTTATCCTACCGGGTGCAGCCTATACCGAGAAGCACGGGACATACGTCAATACCGAGGGTCGGGTCCAGCGCGGGTTCTTCGCCGTCTATCCTCCCGGTGAGGCACGCGAGGACTGGAAGATCATTCGGGCGCTGAGCGAGATGACCGGCCGCGCTCTACCATACGACGATATCGAAATGCTGCGCGCGCGGCTGGAACAGGTGAACCCGGTGTTCAGCCGCATCGAATTCCTGCCGCGCTTTGGATGCTCCGATCGGGGGGGGCCTGGCGGCGATCCGGGCGCACTATCGGACGCCCCGTTTGTGCCTGCGGTGGAAAGCTATTATCAGACCGATCCGATCAGTCGGGCGAGTCCGACGATGGCGGAATGCGCCGCACTGTTCGCGGCACCCAGCCGGGTGGCGGCGGAGTAAGCCATGAACGGCTCGGTGACGAACGAAAGCGTCTGGCAGAGCCCACTGGGCCATCTTGGATTGGTGTTCGGCGAGACGCTGGCGATGCTGGTCCCGCTGCTGATCATGGTTGCGTACCTGACCTATGCGGAACGCAAGGTCCTGGCGGCCATGCAGGAACGTAAGGGTCCGAATGTCGTGGGACCATTCGGTCTGTGGCAACCATTCGCCGACGCCATCAAGATGCTAATGAAGGAGACGATCATCCCGTCGGGAGCGAACCGTTTCCTGTTCCTGATCGCGCCGATGATCACGTTCGGGCTTGCGATGATCGCCTGGGCGGTGATCCCGGTCAGCGGTGGATGGGTGATCGCCAACTTCAATGTTGGCATTCTGTACTTGTTCGCGATCAGCTCAATGGGTGTGTACGGTATTATCATCGCCGGGTGGGCGAGCAATTCGAAATACGCGTTTCTCGGCGCGATGCGCAGCGCCGCGCAAATGGTGAGCTACGAAGTTTCGATGGGGTTCGTGATCGTTTCCGTGCTGCTGTGCGCCGGCAGCCTGAACCTGTCGCAGATTGTGCTCGCCCAGCAGCGGATATGGTTCTTCATCCCGCTGTTCCCGATGTTCATCGTCTTCTTCATCTCGGCGTTGGCGGAGACCAACCGCTCTCCGTTCGATCTGCCGGAAGGGGAAAGCGAGATCGTTGCCGGATTCTTCGTCGAGTACAGCTCATTGAGCTTCGGGCTGTTCTTCCTGGGCGAATACGCCAACATGATCCTGATGAGCGCGCTCACCACCATCCTGTTCCTGGGTGGTTGGCTGGGTCCATTCGGCCTGGCGCCGGCCTTGGGGCCGCTATGGTTCTTCCTGAAAATCTGTTTCTGTCTGTTCGTGTTCATCTGGGTACGTGCGACGTTCCCACGCTACCGTTACGACCAGCTCATGCGTCTGGGCTGGAAGGTGTTCCTGCCGGCAAGCCTGCTGTGGCTTGTGATCACGGCGGGCGGCCTGCTGGCGACCGGGTTCATCCCGGTTCCCGCGTGATGAGGTTGCACTGATGCCCATTCTAAACCGTACCGCCCGCAGCTTGTTGCTCGCGGAGCTCGTCGAGGGCTTGTGGCTGACGCTACGATATTTCTTCCGACCCAAGGCGACCATAAACTACCCGTACGAGAAGGGACTGCTGAGTCCGCGGTTCAAAGGTGAGCATGCGTTACGCCGCTATCCGAATGGCGAGGAGCGCTGCATCGCCTGCAAGCTATGCGAGGCGATCTGCCCCGCCCAGGCGATCACGATCGAAGCCGAGCCGCGGGCCGACGGGTCGCGCCGTACCACGCGCTATGACATCGACATGACAAAATGCATCTACTGCGGTTTGTGCGAGGAGGCCTGCCCCGTGGATGCCATTGTCGAAGGCCCGAACTTCGAGTTCTCCACCGAAACCCGCGAGGAACTATTCTACGACAAGGAAAAGCTGCTGGCGAACGGCGACATGTGGGAGGCCGAGATCGCCCGTCGGCTTGAGATCGACGCACCGTACCGCTAGGCGTTCCGCATCATGTATCCGACGATCTGCTTCTATGTCTTCTCGGTTATTCTGCTGATATGCGCCGCCATGGTGGTGAGTGCGCGCAATCCGGTACACTCGGTATTGTTCCTGATCGCCGCGTTCTTCAACGCCGCCGGACTGTTCCTTGTGGCCGGCGCGGAATTCCTGGCGCTGATCCTGGTGATCGTCTACGTCGGCGCAGTCGCCGTGCTGTTCCTGTTCGTGGTGATGATGCTGGACGTGGATTTTGTGCAGCTCCGCGGCGGATTTCAGCGCTATTTGCCGGTCGGCGCGGCGGTAGGTGCTCTGTTGCTCGCGGAGCTGGTCTTCGTGATGGCAGGATGGCAATTCCATCCGGCGATGCCGCAGCTCCGTTTTGCGCCGGCGCCGACCGACGTGCCGAACACCGTGGCGCTGGGGCGGCTTATCTACACGGATTACATATTGCTGTTCCAGGCAGCGGGGCTGGTCCTTCTGGTGGCGATGATTGGCGCCATTGTGCTCACGCTGCGTGATCGCCGCCGCTCCCGCCATCAGGTCATCCGCGTCCAGACAGCGCGTGATCCAAAGGAAACGCTGGAGCTGGTACAGGCCGGGATCGGCGTCGGCATTCGTTCGCTCGGAATTCTGCGACCAAAAACTACTGAGCCCGGAGACATTGACATCGATCCTTACGCCGACCCGGACCAGCCAGGATCGCATCACCCGGCCGACGCCCATCAGGCTCCGGAGGGGCGGTGACATGGAGGGATTGCAACAGGTCGGGGTGGGTCACTTTCTGGTCGTCAGCGCCATTTTGCTGGTGCTCGGCGTATTCGGAATCTTCCTGAACCGGAAGAACATCATCATTATCCTGATGTCGGTGGAGCTGATCCTGCTGGCAGTGAACCTTAACCTGGTGGCGTTCTCCGCCGCGCTCGGCGATCTGGTCGGGCAGGTATTCGCGATGTTCGTGCTGACGGTGGCGGCGGCGGAGGCATCGATCGGGCTGGCCATAGTGGTGGTTTATTTCCGCAACCGGGGCTCAATCCAGGTTGAAGATGTCAACCTGATGAAGGGATGAGGACCGCCCGCACATGACCTTCATCACGGCCGTGTTCGCGCCCCTGTTCGGGGCGATGGTCTCGGGGCTGTTCGGGAAATGGATCGGCGATCGGGCTGCGCAGGCGGTTTCCATCTTGTGCATGCTGCTGGCGGCGGCCTGCGGTCCGTTCGCCTGGGTGCAGCTTGAATGGGGCGGCGCTGCATCCGGCTCTGTCCCACTCGGGCCTTGGATCTATGCGGGCGATTTCCAGGTCGATTGGGCGCTGCGCTACGATGCCTTGTCAGCGACCATGGTCGCCATGGTCACGTTCGTTTCGATGCTGATTCACGTGTACAGCATCGGCTACATGGCGCACGATAAGTACCTGCGCTACCGGTTCTTCGCCTATCTCAGCCTGTTTACGTTTTCCATGCTGATGCTGGTGACCGCGGACAACCTGCTGCAGCTTTTCTTCGGGTGGGAAGGCGTCGGCCTGTGTTCGTACCTGCTGATTGGCTACTGGTATGATCGGCCAGCGGCAAATGCCGCGGCAATCAAGGCATTCGTGGTCACCCGGGTTGGCGATCTGTTCTTTGCCATTGGCGTGGCGTTGACGTTCCTTACCTTCGGCGCGCTTCAGCTCGACGTGATATTCCAGGGCCTGGCGCGTCACCACGACGATCTTTACAGGATCTTTGGCGGCTCGATCCGGGTCGAGGAACTGATCGGCTTCCTGCTGTTCTTCGGCGCGATGGGAAAATCGGCGCAATTGTTCCTGCATGTCTGGCTGCCGGATGCGATGGAAGGCCCGACGCCGGTCTCCGCGTTGATCCATGCCGCTACCATGGTTACCGCCGGCGTGTTCCTGATGGCACGCATGTCGCCGCTGATGGATCAGGCGCCAGTGGCCCTGACGGTGGTTACCGTTATTGGCGGGACGACCTGCTTCTTCGCTGCGACCATCGGTTGCGTGCAGAACGACATCAAGAAAGTGGTTGCGTACTCTACGTGCTCGCAGCTTGGGTATATGTTTTTGGCGGCCGGAGTCGGCGCCTACCCGGCCTCGATCTTCCATCTCCTCTGTCACGCCTTCTTCAAGGCACTGCTGTTCCTCTGCTGCGGTTCAGTGATCCACGCGATGTCAGACGAGCAGGACATGCGGAAGATGGGCGGGCTGTGGCGGAAAATTCCGATCACCTACGTCACCTTTTGGTTCGGTGGCCTGGCGCTTGCCGGCATCTTTCCGTTTGCCGGCTATTACTCCAAGGACGCGATTCTCGAGGCGGCGTTTGCCTATGGCAGCGGTGCTTCGATCTATGGATGGCTTGCCGGGGTCGCTGGTGCATTTTGCACAGCATTCTACACGTGGCGTATCATCTTCATGACGTTCCACGGGACGTCCCGCGCCGACGCGCATGTGCAGGAACACATTCACGAAAGCCCTCTGGTGATGACCGGGCCACTGATGGTGCTCGCCCTTGGAGCTCTGGTTTCGGGCTTTCTGCTGCATGGCCTGCTTATTGGGCCAAACTGGGATGCTTATTGGCGTGGTTCTATCGTGATCGCTGCAGACAATCACGTTATGACGGCGATGGAGACCCTTCCTGGTGCCGTCCGCTATATTCCGCTGCTCGTTGGGCTTGCGGGCATAGCAGTGGCCTACTGGTTTTATGTGCTCAATCCGATGGTCCCGGTGCGATTGGCAAACACCTTCCGCCCGATCTACCTGCTGCTGCTGAACAAATACTATTTCGACGAGCTGTATGATTTCCTGTTTGTCCGCCCTTCCTTCCGGCTCGCTAACCTCCTGTGGAAGACTGGCGACGCGACCTTGATTGATGGCGTGCCAAACGGGCTAGCCGAACTTACCGTCGACGGATCCAAGGGAGCGGTCCGGATACAAACCGGCTCCATCGCCGTCTATGCATTCGTGATGCTGATCGGTCTGGTCGTGCTGGTCGGCGTATTCCTGATTTGGCGGTAGAACGATGAACGCGGCCGGTTTCCCCATTCTTTCGCTGATCACATGGCTTCCGCTGGTCGGTTGCGGCGTCATCCTAGCCGTGCGAGGCGACGAGGAGACCGTGGCGTCCAACGCCCGCTGGACGGCATTATGGACCAGTCTGATCGTGCTGGCACTCAGCTTGGTGCTTTGGGTTGACTGGAATCCGAGCGATCCAGGGTTTCAGTTCGTGGAAAGCCTGCCCTGGCTGCCGGATTACGGCGTCGGATACAAGGTGGGTGTGGATGGTATCTCGGTACTGTTCGTACTGCTCTCCACGCTGCTTACGCCAATCTGTATCCTGTCGAGCTGGCAGGTGATCCAGCGCTACGTCCGCGAATATATGATCACCTTCCTGATTCTCGAAACGATGCTGGTCGGGATGTTCTGTGCGCTCGATTTTGTCGTGTTTTACGTATTCTTCGAAGGCGTGCTGATCCCGATGTTCCTGATCATTGGGGTCTGGGGCGGACCTCGCCGTGTCTATTCCGCATTCAAGTTCTTCCTCTACACGCTGACCGGTTCGGTGCTGATGCTTTTGGCGCTGCTGGCGATGTGGTTCTACGCCCATACGACCGACATCACCGTGCTTCTGCATACGAAGTTCCCGGTGCATATGCAGTTCTGGCTGTTTCTGGCGCTGATGGCGTCCTTCGCCGTCAAAGTGCCGATGTGGCCGGTGCATACGTGGTTGCCGGACGCGCATGTCGAGGCGCCGACCGCCGGCTCGGTCATGCTGGCGGGCGTGCTACTGAAGATGGGAGCATACGGCTTCCTGCGCTTCTCCATACCGATGCTACCGAACGCCTCGGCAGAACTTGCGCCGCTGATCTACACGCTGTCGGTCGTTGCGGTGATCTATACCGCTTACGTGGCCTTGGCGCAGGAGGACATGAAGAAGCTGATTGCGTACTCTTCCGTCGCGCATATGGGGATCGTCACGATCGGCATATTCACTTTCAATGTTCAGGGTGTTCAGGGTGCACTTTTCCAGATGCTGTCGCACGGTATCGTCTCTGCTGCCCTGTTCCTTGTGGTTGGGGTTGTTTACGATCGGCTGCATACGCACGAGATCGCCCGGTTCAACGGGCTGGTCGAGCGAATGCCAGCTTACGCTTTCGTGTTCATGCTATTTACGCTGGCGACTATAGGGCTTCCGGGCACGTCCGGTTTCATCGGCGAATTTCTGGTCACCATTGGTGCCTTACACGTCAATTTCTGGCTGGCGTTGCTGGGAACGATGGGAATGATCCTCGGACCCGATGTACATGCTGTATCTCTATCGGCGGATGATCTTTGGGCGATTAACCAAGCCGGATCTGCGTGGCATACTGGACTTGTCTGTGCGTGAAATAGCTTGCTTCGCGCCTCTGGCCGTTCTTACGATCTGGATGGGTGCCTATCCGACCAGCTTCAGCCGTTTCTGGGATGCGACGGTTCAACAGATGATCACTCACCATCAGCAGGCGATGATTCCAAACCGCTGCTTCGGTGAAACTGGCGGGGGTCATGCGCTGATGAACTGGGTGGTGGCTCTGCCAGAGATCGTACTGGCAGTCCTGGGCATGATGATCCTGGTGTTTGGCGTGCTGTATCGGGGCGAACTCGTCCCGGTTGTGCAGCATGCTGGTGCTCGGCGCGTTTCTGCTGACCTTTCTCCTTATGGTCACGCGGATCGGTGGCGTCGGTTATTTCGGCCAGTTCACGGTCGATCCGTTCGCCGTGTTCATCAAGGCGTTGATCCTGGCGGGTGCGGCACTAACGCTGATCCTGTCGCTCGAATACAACGAACATCAGGGCATTGCGCGGTTCGAATATCCGGTCCTGATGCTGTTCGCGGTCGTCGGCATGATGGGCATGGCTTCGGCGACCAATCTCATGACGCTCTATCTGTCGTTAGAGCTGCAGTCGCTGGCACTCTATGTGATGGCAGCTTTCGCGCGAGACGAACTGCGCTCGTCGGAGGCAGGGCTCAAATATTTTGTGCTTGGGGCGCTGGCATCCGGGCTGCTGCTCTACGGTATCTCGCTGGTGTATGGATTCTCCGGCTCAATGGATTTCCGCGTGTTGGCGCGCGCGCTTGTCTCTCCGGCGGAGGCATCGCCGGGAATGATCGTGGGCGTGGTGTTCGTGATCGTTGGTCTTGGCTTCAAGGTCGCGGCGGCACCGTTCCATATGTGGACGCCGGACGTCTACGAGGGTGCGCCCACCCCGGTGACCGCGTTCTTCGCGACGGCCACGAAGATTGCCGCGATGGCGCTGTTCCTGCGCACCATGGTACCAGCCATTTGGCCACTTGGTGATATCGTGGCAGGTGCTGATTGAGATTATGTCGATTGCTTCCATGCTGCTGGGGGCGTTCGCGGCTATCGGTCAGACCAGCTTCAAGCGCCTGATGGCGTATTCGTCGATCGGGCACATGGGTTACGCGCTTGATCGGGCTGGCGGTCGGCACTCCCGTGGGTTTGCGTGGCGTGCTGGTCTATCTCATCGTCTACATCTTCATGAGCGCCGGTACCTGGGCCTGTGTGATAGCCATGCGTCGACAGGGGATGGCACTGGAGAAGTTGGACGATCTCAGTGGCCTTGGCCGCACGGATCCGGGTCTCGCCTTGGCGATTGCGGTTTTCATGTTCAGCATGGCGGGCATCCCACCGTTGTCGGGCTTCTTCGGCAAGCTGTACGTGTTCCTCCCTGCCGTCCAGTCCGGGCTGTGGACGCTGGCGATCATTGGCGTGCTGAGCAGCGTGGTTGCGTCGTACTACTATATGCGAGTCGTGAAGGTGATGTATTTCGACGCACCGGCTGCCGGTTTCGATCGGAAGCCGTCATCGGTTTCTTTCGTGGCGACCGTAACGGGATTGTTCACGCTGCTGTTTTTCCTGTTCCCCGGCCCGTTTGTCACCGCTGCCGGATCGGCGGCAGCCGCGCTGTTCGGGTAGTGGGGGATCGCCGCGGGCGAAGCTCGAGCCTGTCGGGCCAGGTCGCGTCGGTGGTTTGCCTTCGTACCCAGGTTTGACGAACGAGGTTTGATGACGGCGGGATAGGACTCCGATGCTGCTTGTGGTCGATGCCGGAAATACGAATGTCGTCGTCGCGGTGCACGATGGTGCCGCTTGGCGCGGTATCTGGCGTATCCGCACCGACGCCCAGCGCACCTCGGACGAATATGCGGTCTGGCTGCTCTCGCTGCTGGAACGAGCCGGCTGAAGCCTGGGGACGTATCAGGTGCGGTTATTGGTACCGTCGTCCCAGCGGCGCTGTATCACCTGCGACGCCTGTGTCGCGACTGGTTCTCCATCGAACCGCTGATCGCGCGCGCCGCGCTGGATTGGGGGTTCGATATCAAGGTGGACAATCCGGACGAGGTGGGCGCGGACCGTTTGCTGAACGCACTCGCCGGACATCATCGATTTGGCGGTCCGCTAATCGTGGTGGATTTCGGAACTGCCACGACCTTCGACGTGATTGACCAAGCGGGGGCCTATCTCGGAGGTGTGATAGCCCCTGGCATCAATCTTTCGCTGGAGGCGTTGCACCACGCGGCAGCGCGTTTGCCGCGAATCGGGATTGGTCGGCCGCAGGCGGTGATTGGCCGCGCTACCGTTCCGGCCATGCAGTCCGGCGTTTATTGGGGCTATGTCGGACTGATCGAGGGCCTTGTTCAGCGCATCAAGGGAGAGTACGGCGGCCCGATGAAGGTGGTCGCGACAGGCGGGCTGGCGCCGCTGTTTGCCGAAGGCACGCTAGTGATCGAGCAGATCGACCCGGACCTGACGCTCGATGGCCTGCGCATGTTGGCGGAGCGCAATCCAGCGCCCACATTGCCGCGTGATAGATCGTCACGGCTGAGCGATACCGAATGAACGGCGACGAGGCGGATCTCGCCTTCCTGCCGCTGGGCGGGACGGGCGAGATTGGCATGAACCTGAACTTGTACCGGTGCAACGGCAAGTGGCTGGCGGTTGACTGTGGAATCGGCTTCGGCGGGTCGGAGTATCCGGAGGTCGATATCATGACACCCGATCCTGGCTTCATTGCCGAGAGGCGGGACCGGCTGCTCGGCCTCGTTATTACCCATGCGCATGAGGATCATATAGGCGCGGTCGCTTGGCTGTGGCCGGCTGCTTCGCTGTCCCGTCTATGCCACGCCGTTCGCGGCTTCGGTGCTTCGGCGGAAGCTGGCGGAGGTGCAACTTCTGGCGCAGGTGCCGCTGCGCGTCGTCGAGCCGGGCGGCGCGATCGAATTGCCGCCGTTCTCGATCCGACTCATGCGTGTTGCCCATTCGATCCCTGAAGCGCAGGCGCTGGCAATCACAACGCCAGCCGGCATCGTGCTGCATACGGGAGACTGGAAGCTTGATCCCGACCCGCTGATTGGACCACCCACAGACGAAGCGGCCTTCGCAGCGCCTCGGCGCGCAGGGCGTGCTGGCGATGGTTTGCGATTCGACCAACGCGATGGTGGAGGGTCACTCCGGGAGCGAGGCGGAAGTTCGGCGCAGCTTGTCGGCGCTGATCCGAGGTTTGCGCGGCCGGGTGGCGGTGACCTGCTTCTCCAGCAATGTGGCCCGGATCGAATCGATCTCCCTGGCCGCCCGCGAGGCCGGGCGGAGCGTGGCGCTGGTCGGACGCAGCCTGCGCAACCTGGAGGGTGCGGCACGGGAGTGTGGCTACCTGCGGGCCGTGCCCGAGTTCGTTTCCGAGGACGACGCGGGATCGATCCCCGACGACAACCTGCTGATCCTGATCACCGGGAGCCAAGGTGAGCCGCGATCGGCTCTGGCGCGCGTAGCGCTGGACACCCATCCGCGTGTCGTGTTGGGTGAGGGCGACACGGTGATTTTCTCAAGCCGGGTGATCCCCGGCAACGAGCGGGCGATCGGCACCGTTCAGGACAATCTGGTCCGCGCGCGGCGTGCATCTGATGACCGACATGGACCATCTTGTGCATGTATCCGGTCATCCCGCGCGGGACGAGCTGCGCCGTCTTTATCGTATGGTGAAGCCCAGGTTACGCGGTGCCGGTGCATGGGGAGTGGCGCCATTTGTCGGCGCATGCGGAGCTCGCGCGAGAGGCAGGCAGTCACGCCGCTGCTGCTTGAAGATGGCGACATTTTGAAGCCTGGCGCCTGGCAGCGCCGAGGTGGTGGACAGCGCGCCGATCGGTCGGCTGGTGCCGGATGGCGGCCGGCTGGTGCCATTGTCGGGCGGTGTTATGGCGGCGCGTCGACGGATGCTGTTCAACGGGGTGATCGTGGGCAGCCTGGCGGTGGACGGTGCCGGGCGGCTATGTGCGGCGAACCGCGGATCAGCGCGCCCGGCCTGTTCGAGGCGGAGGATCCCGAGACAAGCCGTATCGCGGAGGAGTTCGCCGTCGGCGATTGTCGGTTTGCCAGCAGCCCTGCGCCGCGATGACGCGGCGTTGCATGATGCGGCTCGCGCGGCGCTGCGCCGCGCTGTCGGGCGCCGTTTGCATAAGCGCCCCATGGTTGATGTGCATCTGCTGCGGATCGGCACATGATGACCCGCGTGCAGGGGTTGGTGCACAATCGCGATGAATTGGTTCACCGGGGTTGTACTTTACGTGCTCATCTGGTGGACGGCGTTGTTTGCGGTGTTGCCGTGGGGTGTCCGCGCGCCTTCAGACCCTGACCCGCGACCGGCTGGCGCGGCGCGCCGGAGCGTCCGCGTCTGGTGGCCAAAGTGATCGCCACGACACATTGTGGCCGGGATTATCTGGTTCGGCGCGTGGCTGCTGATTACGAGCCCCTATCTCAGTTTCAGCCATGGCTGGTTGGCGTTGCCGGACACCTGAACGAGCGGACCAAATAACCTCGCCATCACGGCCAGGAAGAGGAGTTTATCCTCCGCCCGCCGTGTGACTGGCGTTTCCTCCCCAAACTCGGGTCCATCGCCTACAGCGAGGCCCTTTCTTTTGTTACCTCACCCTGCTCAACGTGTCACGGAGATTCTTGCGTCATGGCCAGTTATAGACCGATTTTCTTGCGCCGGCCCGTTGTGCAGCGCACAATAGTGTCGGAAGCTCCTCGCGTTCTGGCCAATTGGCAGGTGCGGGACAGGGAGTTAGGGTCCGGTCCTTCATCTTGAACTGAGCATGGATCATCGCCGATGCGCCTTTCACAAAGCTTGATTCCCACACTCAAGGAGACGCCAGCCGAAGCACAGATCGTGTCGCATCGGCTGATGTTGCGCGCGGGCATGGTGCGGCAGACGTCGGCCGGCATCTATGCGTGGCTCCCGCTTGGTTTTCGCGTGTTGAAGAAAATCGAAGCAATTGTGCGCGAGGAGCAGGATGCCGCCGGCGCGCAGGAGCTGCTGATGCCCACCATTCAGCCGGCCGAGCTATGGCGCGAGAGCGGGCGCTACGATGATTACGGCAAGGAAATGCTGCGTATCCGGGACCGCCACGACCGCGAGCTGCTGTACGGGCCCACGAATGAAGAGATGGTGACCGATCTGATGCGCCAGTCGGTCCGCAGCTACCGCGAGCTGCCGCAGATCGTCTATCATATCCAGTGGAAATTCCGCGACGAGGTACGGCCCCGTTTTGGCGTGATGCGCGGCCGCGAGTTTTTGATGAAAGATGCATATAGCATCGATCTCGACCATGAAGGAGCAGTCGTCAGCTATCGCAAGATGATGCTCGCCTATATGCGAACATTTCAGCGACTGGGATTGAGGGCGATCCCGATGGCGGCGGAGTCCGGGCCGATCGGCGGCGATCTCAGCCATGAGTTCATCATCCTCGCGCCGACCGGCGAGAGCCAGGTCTTCTACGACGCGGGCATTCGAGAGCATCGACTGGAAAGCGTCGTATAGCTACGAAAAGCCGGGAGATCTGGACGCGTTCTTCCAGCTCATGACCAGCATGTACGCCGCGACGGACGACAAGCACAATCCGGTCGCGTGGGAGAACGTTGCGCCTGAGCGCCGGCGAGAAGGCCGGGGAATCGAGGTTGGCCATATTTTCCACTTTGGGAACAAATACTCGGCGCCGATGCGTTTCCATGTCGCTGGACCCGATGGAAAAACGGTCGCGCCAGAAATGGGCAGCTACGGCATCGGCGTGAGCCGGCTGGTGGGCGCGGTGATCGAGGCAAGCCATGATGAGGCTGGCATCATCTGGCCGGACAGCGTGGCACCGTTCAAGGCGGTGGTGATCAATCTGAAAGTCGGAGATGCGGGCTGCGACGCAATATGCGAACAGATCGCGGCTGTCTTGGGGCAACAAGGGCTGTACGATGACCGTGAGGAGCGGGCCGGCGTGAAATTTGCCGATGCGGATCTCATGGGTCATCCCTGGCAGATTGTGGTCGGTCCTCGGGGGGCGGCGGGCGGCAAAGTGGAGCTGAAGCGTCGCGCCTCGGGCGAGCGGCACGAGGTCTCGGTGGAGCGCGCGCTCGCTCAATTCAGCTAGATGTTCGGCCCATTCGAGAGGGCGGTCGCCGCCCGCTATCTACGCGCCCGGCGAGGCGAAAGGTTCGCCTCGATCATTGCATTGTTTTCATTGATTGGCATCGCGCTCGGGGTGGCGACGCTGATCATTGTCATGAGCGTGATGGGCGGCTTCAAGGTCGACCTGTTGAACCGGATTTTAGGGTTCAACGGCGATCTCGGGGTATACGGTGTGAACGGAGAACTCACCGGCTACGCCGAACTTGCGAGCCGGATCGATAAGCTGCCGGGTGTGACGGCTGCGGTCCCGGTGGTGGATGGCCAGGTGCTGTTCAGCGGCCCGCGCGGTAACTCGGGCGGCGGATTCGTGCGCGGGATCAATCCGGCCGACCTCAATGCGCAGAAGCTTGTCAGCGATCATATCGTGGCAGGTTCTTTGGACGATTTCAAAGGAGACGATGCGATCGCCATTGGTACCGGCCTGGCACAGCAATTTGGCGTGTGGCTGAACGATCGGATCACGCTCGTCTCCCCGCAGGGGGCGGCCACGGCGTTCGGGACGATTCCGCGGGTGCGGGCCTATCGCATCGTGGCGATCTTCAATGTTGGCGAGTACGCGTATGACTCGAGCTATGTATTCATGCCTTTGCCCGCGGCCCAGGTCTATTTTCAGAAACCAGACGCGGTAACGCAGATCGAGGTCTCGATACGCAACCCCGAGCGCGTAGCCGATTCCACGGCGGCGATCCGCAAGGCGCTTGCGGGCGCGCCGATAACGGTGATCGACTGGCAGCAGAGTAACAACAGTTTCTTCACTGCCGTCCAGGTCGAGCAGAACGTCATGTTCATCATCCTGACACTGATCATCCTGGTCGCGGCATTCAACGTGATTTCGTCCCTTATCATGCTGGTGAAGGACAAGACGCGCGACATCGCCGTGCTGCGCACGATCGGTGCCGGACGGGGGGCCGTGATGCGTATCTTCCTGATGTGCGGCGCATCGGTCGGCGTGATCGGTACTGCGATCGGGGCTGTGCTAGGCCTGCTGTTTACTCTGAACATCGACCGCATCCAGGACTTCGTGCAGCATGTCACCGGCGTGAATGTCTTCAACCCCGAGGTCTATTACCTGACACATCTGCCTGCGCGTCTCGACTGGAACGAGGTGTGGAAGGTCGTCGTAATGGCGCTGGTGCTGTCGCTGCTGGCGACGCTGTATCCGAGCTGGCGCGCGGCGCGCACTGATCCGGTCGAGGCGCTGCGGCATGAGTAGTGCGGCGCCACTGGAGTTGCGCGGGGTCCGGCGCGTGTATCAGAGCGGCGGCGGCGTTTTGCCGGTGCTGCGCGGGGCCGACCTGACGTTGCATGCAGGCGAGATCGTCGCACTTGCGGCGCCGTCAGGGGCCGGCAAATCGACGCTGCTGCATCTGGCCGGCTTGCTCGAGAAGCCTGACGGCGGATCGGTGATGGTCAATGGTCGCGACGCCGGGGCGCTGGGAGATGCAGAGCGCACCGCGATCCGCCGTGACATGATCGGTTTCGTTTATCAGTTTCATCATTTGCTAGGGGAATTCTCGGCGCTTGAGAACGTGGTTCTGCCGCAGATGATCGCCGGACGATCGCGGCGTGACGCTGCGGTGCGGGCAAGCGCGTTGTTGCGGGCATTCGGACTGGATGCACGCGCCGCATCATCTTCCGGGCAAGCTTTCAGGCGGCGAGCAGCAGCGCGTGGCAATCGCCCGGGCGCTGGCCAACGCGCCGGCGGTTTTGCTGGCCGACGAGCCGACCGGGAACCTGGATGTCGACACGGCCGGCGTGGTGTTCGAGGAGTTGATCGCGATGGTTCGCCGACAGGGCGTCGCTGCGCTGATCGCCACTCATAATCCGGATCTGGCGGCACGCATGGACCGGATCGTCACGTTGCGGGAGGGAAGAGTGGCTCCTGCATGAGGCATGAAGTTGACGTGACGCAACTCCAATCCTCGTTCTAGCATCAGTGGATGCCGCACGCCGATTTCGTCCATCTTCGGGTTCATTCCGCCTATTCGCTCAGCGAAGGGGCGATCAAAGCTGACAAAATTCCCGTTCTGGCTCGAGAAGCGAATATGCCTGCGGTGGCGATCACGGACACTGCCAACCTTTTCGGCGCCCTGGAATTCAGCCACGCTTGTGCGGCCAAAGGCGTGCAGCCGCTCATCGGCTGCCAGGTAGCGCTTACGCGGGATGCCACCCCGCGGTTGCCACCGGACCAGCTCGTCCTGCTCGCGCAGAACGCGGCCGGCCTCGACAATCTACAGCGCCTGTCATCGCTCGGCTTCATCGAGAGCGATCCGGCGCTGAAGCCGCAGCTCTCGTTTGACCGGATTGCCGCCCATGCGCAAGGCTTGCTTCTGTTGACCGGCGGGGTGGCCGGCCCGCTGGGCCGGCTGCTGGGCGAAGGGCAGCGGACCGAAGCCGAACGGTTGCTGGCCCGCTTGGCCGAAGCCTTTCCAACGCGCACAGTCGTCGAGCTTCAGCGGCACGGCACCGCCGTGGAACAGGCCGTCGAGCCGGGGCTGATCACGCTCGCCGATGCCGCGGGCCTGCCGCTGGTCGCCACCAACGAGTGCTACTTCGCGCGACCGGAGATGCACGAGGCGCATGATGCGCTGCTCTGCATCTCAGAAGGGTGCCTGCTGTCCGATCAGGATCGCCGACGGGTAACACCGGAGCATTGGTTCAAGCCGGCGCGTGACATGCGGCAACTCTTCGCCGACTTGCCCGATGCCTGCGACAACACCCTGGCAATCGCTCAACGCTGTGCGGTAATGGCGGAGGCGCGCAAGCCGATGTTGCCGGTCTCGCCCAAGGTGCTTCCAGGCAGCACGGAAGAGGCGACTGTTTGCGCCATGGCGCGAGAGGGATTGGCCCGTCGCATAGAGGTGATGGGTGCCGATGCGGTGACCCGGGGCCGATATGCCGACCGGTTGGAGTACGAGCTCTCCGTCATCGGATCGATGGGATTTGCTGGCTATTTCCTGATCGTTGCCGACTTTATTCAATGGGCCAAAGCGCAAGGTATCCCGGTGGGACCAGGACGTGGCTCGGGCGCCGGATCCGTCGCTGCGTGGGCGCTTATGATTACCGATCTTGACCCGCTGCGCTTTGACTTGCTGTTCGAACGCTTTCTCAATCCGGAGCGCGTGTCGATGCCGGATTTCGATATCGATTTTTGCCAGGAAGGTCGTGATCGGGTGATTGATTACGTGCGGCAGGAATATGGTGCTGACCGTGTTGCCCAAATCATCACGTTTGGCAAGCTGCAAGCACGTGCCGCGGTCCGCGATGTCGGCCGTGTGCTCGGCCTGCCCTTCGGGCAAGTCAACAAGGTCGCCGAGCTGATTCCCAACAATCCTGCGCGGCCGGTTACCTTGCAGCAGGCGATAGACGCCGAGGCTCGGTTACGGGCCATGGGCGAAGAGGACGAAGCGATCGGTCGGGTGCTGGAAATCGCGTTGCAGATCGAAGGCCTTTACCGCCATGCCTCGACCCATGCGGCTGGTGTGGTGATCGGCGACCGTCCGCTAATTGATCTGGTGCCGCTTTATCGCGATCCGCGGTCTGACGTTCTGGTAACACAATATTCCATGAAACATGTCGAGCAGGCGGGCCTAATCAAGTTCGACTTCCTTGGCCTGACGACGCTTACGATACTCGAGCGAGCGGCCGGCTTTTTGCGCGATCTCGGCGTGGAGGTGGATATCGCGCACTTGCCGTTGGACGACGCGAAAACCTACGAAATGCTGTCGCGCGGCGATGCCGGCGGGGTGTTCCAGCTGGAAGGCCAGGGCATGCGCGACGTGCTGCGGCAAATGCGCCCCGACCGGTTCGAAGACGTCATCGCCGCGGTGGCACTGTACCGTCCCGGGCCGATGGCCAACATCCCCGATTACTGCCGGCGAAAGCATGGCGACCCCTGGGCCGCTCCACATCCCGAGCTTACCGACATCCTGAGCGAGACCTATGGGATCATGGTCTACCAGGAACAAGTCATGCAGATCGCCCAGCGCATGGCGGGATACAGCCTGGGCAGCGCCGACCTGCTGCGTCGTGCCATGGGCAAGAAGATCCGTGCGGAGATGGAAGCGCAGCGCAAAACCTTTATCGAAGGAGCAATCGCTCGCGGCATTACCGAGTCGAAGGCTACGGAGGTCTTCGAGCTGATGGCGAAATTCGCCGATTACGGGTTTAACAAGTCACATGCAGCGGCATACGCCCTGGTCGCCTATCAGACGGCCTGGATGAAGGCGAACCATCCGGAGGTGTTTCTCGCCGCCTGCATGAGCTTGGCGGTCACCAATACTGATCGTCTGGCGGCTCTCAAGCAGGAGGCCGAACGAAACGGCATCCGCGTGCTGCCCCCTGACATCAACCGTTCGGGCGCCGATTTCAGCGTGGAGCGGTTGCCGGACGGACATCTGGCTATCCGCTATGCTTTGGCCGCGATCAAGAAAGTCGGCTTTGCCGCCATGCAGGCGCTGGTCGCCGCCCGCGGCGAGCGAAGTTTCGCCGACATCGCCGATTTCACCGCCCGTGTGGATCCGCGCCATCTCAACCGGATGCAGTTGGAAAACCTGATCCGCGCCGGCACCTTCGATTCGCTGGATGCGAACCGGGCGCGCCTGATCGGAACGACGGAAACCATTCTCCGCACCGCGCAGCTTCGCGTCGAGGAAGCGGCAAATGGCCAGACGGGCCTGTTCGGCGAGAGCAAGGGGGCGAAGCCGTTACGTATGCCGGATATTGCCGACTGGGCACAGTTTGACCGGCTGAGTTTCGAGGCCGAGGCGGTCGGCTTTCATCTCACCGCCCATCCTCTCGAGGCCTATCGGCGGGTTCTGACCCGGCTGGGTGCGGTGTCTGCCACCGAGCTTCTGACACGAGCGCAGGCCGGAGTATCGCGAGTCAAGCTGGCCGGTACCTGTGGTCGGCAGCAAGGAGCGTGTGACCCGCACGGGCAGCCGCATGGCGTGGGTGCAGGTCTCGGATGCCAGCGGCTCGTGCGAGGTGACGGTATTCAACGAAATTCTCGGCAGTGCACGGGAGCTTCTCCAGAGCGGGTCGAATGTGCTGGTTACCGCGGATCTGCAGCTTCAGGGAGATGTACTCCGTATCACCGCCCAGGAAGTGGCACCGCTCGATCAGGCCGTTTCCGGAGTTGGCGCGGCTATTCGCATCTGGTTGCAGGAGACGGCCGCTGTCCCGCATATCCGCGAGTTGCTGGGCCGTGAACGCGGTGGCAAGGGGCGGATCGTCTTGGTGCCACGGGTTGGGCGGTCGCGCAGCGTGGAAATCGCGATTCCCGGCGGATTTCATGTGACGCCGCACCTTGCCGAGGCACTGAAGGTTCTGCCGGGGATCGAACGGGTGGAGGACATCTGAGGCCGCTGGTCTTGCCGCCTGGGTCGTGCTACCCGGGCGCCCGCACGAACCGGAGGATCGGGATGTCGGACTCTACCCTCGCGCCGCAGACCGGCGGGCAACAACGCCAGCAGCCTCTCGTCGTAAATATCCAGTACATGAAGGATTTGTCCTTCGAAGTGCCTGGTGCGCCGCAGATTTTTTCTCAGCTCAAGGCGCAGCCTCAGGTAAATATTAACCTAGACGTGCAGGCGCGCCGAGTTCACGAGGGTCAGCACGTGTATGAGGTGTTGCTGATCATTCGCGCCGAGGCGCATGAGGCAACCACGACGCAGGGCAACGGCCAGGGCGTTCCTCCCACCGTATTCGTTGCGGAGTTGACCTATGCGGGCGTTTTTACGTTGAGCGGGTTGCCGGACAACGCCGTCGAGCCCGTCCTGCTTGTTGAGTGCCCACGTGTGCTGTTCCCGTTCGCCCGTAATATTCTGGCCGATGTGACCCGCGACGGCGGCTTTCCGCCGGTCTTGTTGCAGCCCATCGATTTCGTCGCGCTCTGGCAGGCCCGTCGCGCCCAACAAGGTCAGCCGGCTGCACAGCCGACGATGGCCTGATTCTCGTCAGAGACCGGCGCAGGAACGCTTCTTTGGGGCATTTATCCTACATTCTGGAATAGTTAGGAAAAAAAGCTTGACGGGCTTTCCCGAATAACGTATCCGTTCCGCATCCGGGGGCTAACTTTGCCCGCCGGCCTTCCCTCAGAGTGAATCGCCGGGCCCAGGTCAGCACAGGAATGCTGTCCTGGGCCTTTTCTTATTTGAACGCCCGCGGCTGAAGCAAGCCGCGGAAGCGTGCCGGCCCGCTCCGTCGAGCCGGTGCCCTATCCGGCCGAGGGATCGGTCCGGATCGACCGTGCATCCCGCACGGTTTGTCTCATATGCAGAGAAAGTGAGATGTTATGAAAACTCCGAAGATTTCGTGTGGGCGACGGCCTGCGTCTCCCGAGCGTGCGTGTGGGTGATGGTCTGCGTGTGCCGTCGGTTCGGGTGGGCGATGGCCTGCGCGTGCCGAGCGTACGCGTCGGCGACGGCCTGCGCGTGCGCGGCTGATGCCGTCCGCGGCCCGGACAATGTCCGGGCCGCTTCCCTCTGACGCCCAGGAGTTGAAGAATGACCCCTCCCGACGTGCGATTTTATCGGTTCATTGACACAGCGCGTTCTCCGCAGCGGGCTGACCGGTCCGCGATCGGGACATTGCCGATGCGCGCGGTCCGCTACTGCGAAGCGGTCTGCTCAGCCACTGCTTTCGGCTGGTGGCTGTTCTGCCCGGTTGATTGCTGGGTATGTCTACGATGGTACCGGAATGTTCTGGAGCCTGGACGGCGACAAATGGCTGCCGCTGTCCGATGCATGCCATTTCCCGGGGTTCCCGGAAGCATGGGATGCCAAAGCGCCCGCCGGACTGGCTGGACTGTGTCCACCATTCCTTACCGCGCTCTACGAGCATGGCGGTCTTCTGCAGGTCCAGCTTGGAGTTATGGCACGGGCGGCGCCCGGCTGGGGTCTGCTGATCCGGCGTCCGGCGAATTTCCCGCTGATGACTCACTTCGAATATTTCGAGGGCATCATCGAGCCGGAGTCATGGTTCGGGCCCCTGTTCATCAATCTTCGGTTCACCAAGACCGACGCACCAATCCGGCTGCGTGCCGACCTGCCACTCGCGCAGGTACAGCCTATTCCGCGCTCGCTTTACGGTGACGAGGTACTCGGCGACATGAGCCTGACCGCGCGTGGTCTGGACGAATTCAGCAGCGCGGACTGGAACGACTACACGCGCCGGGTTGCCGAACCGAACACCAGGCCGGACCGGCCCTTTGGGGCCTATGCGGTGGAGACGCGCAAGCGCCGCAGGGCATCATCCCCGGCTGGAATGCGGCCGGCGTCAGAAAGCCAGGCTGCGGCGACTGCAGCCTGGGGTGGATGCCCGTTCAGTGGAGCCGTCGCATGATCCCATGGGAGCAAATCGGGCTGTGGGGTGCTGCATTCGCCAATATCCTGCTGATCGGCCTCCAGGGCCGCAATCTTAATACCGGCAATTACTTAAAAGGGGCCGTGATCGCATTCGCGCTCAATAATACGCAGTTCATCTATATCCACGCAGCAGTGGGTTATAGCCATCTCGCCTTTACCTCCATCGTCGGATCGGCGTCGGCGACGGGTATCTGTGCGTCGATCTGGTTATCCCGGCATATCATCCATCGTGGGCACAAGTTTCTGTAAAGCGGTGACACGCACACCCGGCGATGAAGCGGGTGTCGCGATTATTACGCTTTAGCTTGCCTAACCTCTGATTGTCTGCTAGCTCTATGGGCCACCCCTTGGTAGCAAACCGTCAACGGTTACGCGTCCCAGGCAAGAAGTAAAGACCCGAAGTCGAAAGGATATACCAAAAGGTCGCGGGGCCGAGCTGTCGGTTGATTTCGTAGCCCCTCGGCTGTTCACTGCTGTCGAACCCGGTAGCCTTGCCGGTCGGAGGTGAGTTATTACCGCTCCCGAAGCCGAAAAGCGGCTCGCCCTCCCGCAACCAGCCGCGCCGCCTTTGCTGCGCATCACGTTGCTTGGCTCGATGCAGGCATTCGATGCGGCCGGCCGGCTGATCTCGTTCCGCGCGCGAAAGACACGTGCGATCCTTGCGCTGCTTGCTCTTGCGGCTCCGCGGCAGGTGCTCCGATCTCAGCTCATAGCGCTTCTATGGAGCACCCGTGAGGTTCAGCAGGCCCGTGGTTCGCTGCGCCAGGCCCTGCATGAGCTGCATAGCGCGCTTGGCCCGTTGGCCGCTTCGTTGCTTGTCGTTGACCGCCACCAGGTAGGACTGCGCGACAACGGCCTGGAAGTGGAGTCGCTTGAAAACCTGGACAGGACAATAGATGCCCCTGAGGAGCAGGAACAACTTCTGCTGCTGTCCGATCTTGATGGAATCGCTCCTGCATTCGATGCCTGGTTGCTTAGCGAGCGCTCCAGGCTGAAGCAGAGGGGACGTGCACGGGCGGATGCGGCATTACGCTCCGCTACCAATGTGGGCGAAGCGCTGGCCGCAGCGAAAGCACTGCTCGGTATCGACCGTGGGCATGAGGGCGCGTGGGAATCTTTGATCCGGTCGCACATCGCTCATGGTGATCGCGCCGCGGCAATCGCGGCCTTCGAGGAATGCCGTATTGCTCTTGCCGAAACCGCGCAGCTCGATCCATCGGCATCGATCAGCACGCTGGTTGCCGAGGTCCGTGCGGACGAGGCGCCTGTTCTCCGAAACTGGCTTCAACGACCCGCCCTCGGACGCCTCGCGATTTTTCAACAGGAACGGCATGACCGATTGCGTGTAGGCATTCCCCATCTCCGGGCGCTCGGCGATGCGGCCGCCGGCCACCTTGCGGCAGGCCTGGCTGAAGAGCTGGTATCGGCGCTCGCGCGCTTTCGCTGGCTTTCCTGCTTTTCCGTGCGATCGCCCATAACCGATATCCTCGACGTTTCCGGCCGGGTTCGATGCGGACCCGATCTCGATCTGGTTCTCGACGGTGCAGTGCAGCAGAATGGTGAACAGCTTCGTGTGGCCGTTCGTTTGCTGGACCTGCGCGCGGCCGGAGAAGTGGTATGGTCAGAGCGGTTCGACCGGACGTTGGGAAGTCTGCTGACGCTCCAGGATGAGATTGCGAGCGCTACCGTCGCCCGCCTGGAACCAACATTGCTGCTGTGGGAGGGTGAGCGCGCTCGAGCGAGCCTGGGAGGCAATCCAAGGCCACATGATTTGCTGCGCATGGCGATACCTGACCTGTTCCGTCTCCATCGTCCTGGTTTCGAGGAGGCAGGAGTCAGGCTGCGCCAAGCCCTGGAAATGGAGCCCAATTATCCCGAGACCTACGTCTGGTTGACCCAGTGGCATCTGTTTGCCCTGGGGCAGGGCTGGACGTCGGATGTTGGGTCAGCCGCCCGTTCGGCACAGGAACTGGCCAGCAGGGCGATCGAACTTGCACCGGGCGATGCCCGCGCGCTTACGCTTGCCGGACATGTTCGAGCCTTCATCGATGGCAGGCCGGAAGAAGCGCGGTGGCTTCATGAACGCGCGCTGTCCGCCAATCCCAATCTTACCCTGGCATGGTCCCGCGCGGCTTTCGCGTCTGCGTACGCCGGGCGACACGAGGATGCGCTGTATCAGGCAGAGCAAGCGCGACGTCTGTCCCCCGATGACCCGCTGGCGTTCCTGTCTGAAAGCGTCCTCGCGCTATCCAATCTGCTGCTTGGCGAGTACGAGGCTGCTGCCAGGTACGGCGCACGCGCAATCACGATCAATCCTCGTTTTTCCACCGCCTACAAAGCCCAACTGGCCGCCCTCGGCCATTTGGGACAGCACGAGGAAGCCACTGAAATTCGTGGCCGCCTGCTGACGTTGGAACCCGGATTCTCGATCGGCCAGACGCTCAGGCGCCTGCCTATCAGGAAACCTGAGGATCGCGCGCGCTATCTCGATGGGCTCCGTCTCGGCGGACTTGGCTGAGATGATGGAGCGAGCCAATCGATAGATACAGACCGCCGCATGCGTCGCTCCGAGGTTCTTGAAGCCTGCCGCGTGGTCGCAAAATTCACGCGGCTGGACGACGTCATTCCTGTGTTGCCGGTAAATCCAGCTTCAGCGCCAACTCTTTCAGGCGAGCCGGCGGCACTGGAGCCGGTGCGCCCATCATCAGATCCTGCCCCTGCTGATTGAGTGGGAACAGGATCACTTCGCGGATATTTGGTTCGTCCGCCAGCAGCATCACGATGCGGTCGATGCCCGGTGCCGAGCCGCCATGCGGCGGGGCCCCATAGCGGAACGCGTTAAGCATGCCGCCAAACCGTGCCTCCACCTCCGCCGCCGAATATCCGGCAATTTCGAACGCACGGATCATGATGTCGGGCCGATGATTGCGGATCGCCCCGGATGACAGTTCGACACCGTTGCATACGATGTCGTACTGAAACGCCTTTATGGTCAACGGGTCCTGTGAGGTCAGCGCATCCATGCCTCCTTGGGGCATGCTGAAAGGGTTATGGCTGAAATCAATCTGGCCGGTTTCCTCGTTCAGTTGGTACATCGGAAAATCCGTTATCCAGCAGAAGCGGAACGCACCGGCTTCGCTCAGGCCCAACTCCTGCCCGAGTTGGGTGCGCACCACTCCGGCGAATTTCCAGATTTCCCCCGGCTTGCCGGCTGCGAAGAACACCGCATCGCCGGCATTTAATCCGCACGCAGCGCGGATCGCCTCGGCCCGCGTCGGTTCAAGATTCCGCGCGATTGGACCTTTTGCCCCATCCGCTTCGTAGATGATGTAACCGAGCCCATCGGCCCCCTCTGCCCTTGCCCATTCATTCAGCCGGTCGAAAAAGCTGCGCGGCTGGCTGCCCGCTCCCGGCGCAGGAATTGCGCGAATTACGCCTCCCGATGCCGCTATGCGGGCGAACAGACCGAAACCGGATCCAGCGAATTGGGCCGTCACGTCGAGTATGCGCAGAGGGTTGCGCAGGTCCGGCTTGTCGGTGCCATAATCCAGCAAAGCGATGTCGTATGGGATGCGGGGGAAGGGAGCCTGGCTGACTGCGCGTCCTTCGGCAAACTCGTCGAACACACCGGCTATCACCGGCTCGATCGTGGCGAATACGTCCTCCTGCGTCACGTAGCTCATTTCGAAATCGAGCTGGTAGAACTCTCCCGGAGAGCGATCGGCGCGGCTGGCTTCGTCGCGAAAGCAAGGTGCGATCTGAAAGTAGCGATCAAACCCGGCCACCATGATCAATTGCTTGAACTGCTGCGGCGCCTGCGGCAACGCATAGAACGTGCCAGGGTGCAGCCGGGATGGCACCAGGAAGTCGCGCGCTCCTTCCGGCGACGAGGCGGTCAAGATCGGCGTCTGGAACTCGGTGAACCCGGCTTCGATCATGCGGCGACGGATCGAGGCGATCACCTTTGCCCGCAACATCATGTTGGCATGCAGCTTGTCGCGTCGCAAATCAATGAATCGGTATGTCAGCCGAATGTCTTCCGGGTATTTCTCATCGCCGGCGACTTGCATCGGCAGCACCTCGGCCGCCGATTGCACGATAAGCTCCTGCACGCGGAGCTCGATCTCGCCGGTCGAGAGACGCGGGTTGACGGTACCGGCCTGGCGCAGGACGACGGTGCCGGTCACCGTGATCACACTTTCCGGCCGAACCCGGTCGGCGGCCTCGAATACCGGGCTGTCCGCGTCGAAGACGCACTGCGTCAGCCCGCAATGGTCACGTAGATCGATAAACAGCAGGCCGCCATGATCCCGCTTGCTATGCACCCAGCCGGACAGACGGGCCGTCTCGCCGGCATCCGCTGCGCGCAGCGCGGCACATGTATGGGAGCGATAGGCGTGCATCGAGCCAGGATCCCGGTGAATGGAGGGCGGTCACACAAGCCCGCGGCTCTGTGACAAGTCAAGCCGGCCTCAGCCACTCGCGGAGCGCGCCGTTTCTCTATATCCCTGGATTGACGCAAGCGACGAGCCGGAAGGTGCAACCGATGATCCGCAAGCGGATTTTGCCTATCGCAGCCATTCTGACGGGCATTTTGATGAGTGGCGCCCCGACCGTCCGTGCGGCCGGCCCTCCCGCCGCGTTGCCCGGTTCGCCAGCCGGAACCTGGCGGCTGGTGCCGCTGACCAACTCGCAAGTGCCCGCCGCGTGGGTGATCAATACCGAAAATGGCGACACTTATCTGTGCGGCGCCGGTTCCTCCGAGGGCAAGGCAACGATTGCTTGCCTGGAGGCGGTGTTCCCGCCTTCACATGCCAAGTAATACCGCAAGACGGCTGATGCCGGACCGGTCCACTGGCGGCTTTCTGCCGCCCCGGCTCATCGACACAACTGGCGATCTGGAATCCTTGTGCCGCAGCCTTCGCGAGGAGACATTCGTCACTGTCGATACGGAGTTCATGCGGGAGCGCACCTACTGGCCGGAGCTATGTGCAGTCCAGCTTGCCGGTGCCAACGAGGTCGTGGTCATAGATGCCCAGGCCCCGCAGATGGATCTAACATCGCTGGGCGGGTTGCTGGCCGACCGGTCTGTCACCAAGGTGTTTCATGCTGCGCGCCAGGATATCGAGATATTCGTGCTGCGGTTCGGCGAAGTGCCGACGCCGCTGTTTGATACGCAAATTGCCGCCATGGTAGCCGGGTTCGGTGACCAGGTGGCGTACGATTCCCTGGTCAGTGCGCTGACCGGAGGATATATCGACAAGGCGCATCGGTTCAGCGACTGGTCCGTCCGTCCCCTTTCGCCAGCTCAGATTGCCTATGCCGCGGCTGATGTCACCTATCTTCGCGGGATCTACGAGAAGTTGCGCATGCGCCTCGAAAAGGAGGGGCGTCTGGAGTGGGTGGCGCAGGAAATGGCGCTACTTGCCGATCCGGCAACCTACCGCGCTGATCCCGAGACGATGTGGCTGCGCTTGCGCCCGCGAACCGGCAACCGACGGATTCTTGGGATGGTGCGGGCGCTCGCCGCTTGGCGCGAGCGGGAAGCCCAGCGGATCAACATTCCGCGCCAGCGGCTGCTGAAGGATGAGTTGTTGCTGGAGATCGCGGCGACGATGCCGGACACGCCAGAAACCCTCAGCCGTGCCCGCGGGATCACGCGCGGATTTGCCGAAGGTCGGTCCGGCACTTCACTATTGGAGGCAGTCGCGGCGGCGAAGCTGCTGGCGGAGGACGCTCTGCCCCAGCCGGCACGTACCGCAGACCCGGCCCGACCTTCACCCGCCCTGGTTAGCCTGCTCAAGGTCCTGCTGGCGGCTCGCAGCGAGGAAAGCCATGTGGCCCCTCGCCTGGTCGCCAGCACGGAAGACATCGAACGGCTGGCTATGGGGGATGAGGACATTCCAGCGCTACAGGGGTGGCGGCGCGAGATCTTCGGCAATGACGCACTGGAACTTAAGGCGGGACGCGTCGCTCTGGGCGTTGGGCAAAAGCGCGTCCGATTGATACCGGTCCCCCCTTAGCCGGCCGCGCGCGAGGTGGCCGCTGTTATTTGGTCTCGGTCATCCCCGGTATGGTCATATGGGCGTGATGTCCCGAGGCTGTGCGAGCTGAGCTGGCGAGGAATTTCGACTGAAACGCCCTTTCGCGATTGAAGAACCCTGACCGCGTCCGGGCCAGGAACCTGCGGCCGTTTCTTCATGTGCGACCTTCACGATGGTCTCTGCAAGGGCTGTCACGATTGGTGGCCGCGCGCCGTGCACCGGCAGTACCAGCGCCAATTGCCAACTTGCGGGTGGACTAAGTGGCCGAGCTTCCAGCTCTCCGTGACGCAGTTCAGTGTCAATTGACCCGCGGCTGAGCAAGCTGAAACCGTGCCCGGCACGAAGCATGGCCCGGATGATGGACGGATCATCCACTTCCATGCGCAAATTCAGCGTCAGGTGGCGCTCTGCCATCCATGCATCCAAGAGGCGGCGCGACGCATTCGGACGTCCCGGCAGGACTAGCGGCAGCCGGCCCAGCTCCGCCGTGCGCACCGGGCCGGTTCCCACTGCGGAAGCTGCCGGATCGGCCGACCACGAAGACCGGTTCCTGCACCAGCGGTATGATTTCGAAGCCGCGCTGCGGCAGCGGATCGTGCAAGCACGCCAGGTCCACCTGCCCGCGCACCAGCCACTCATGAATGTAGCTGCTGTAACCACCCACGATCTTCAGCGCCACCCGCGGATGCGCGGCCACAAAGCGCCGGTACAGGGCCGGCACCAGGTACGTGCCAGCCGCTGGGGGCACCCCAAGCGTCACCGTGCCGGCCAGCCCGCCGGCGCTCCCGCGTATCTCGTCCCGCGTCTGCTCGATCTGGCGCAGGATTAGCTGGCTGCGGGCGAGCAGCGTCCGCCCGGCCTCCGTCAGCGTGATGCCATGCCCATGCCGGCGGAACACTGCGGTTCCCAACTCCTGCTCCAAGCGCGCGATTTGACGGCTCAGCGCAGGCTGCGACAGCCGCAGGAACTCGGCGCCGCGGCTGTAGCTGCCGAACTCCGCCACAGCCTGGAAATAGCGCAGGGCCTTGGTGTCCACCGAGCCATCTGACGATCGGTTATATCACCTATAGACGTTATGCCTTGGACGCAACGCCGGGAAAGCCGCATCCTGGATCGGACCAGGTTGAGGGAGTGTGCCGGTGAAGTTCGGCCTGATGACGCAGATCCAGATGCCGCGCCCTTGGGGTCCGAACGCCGAGGTCGAGGCTTATCGCAATGCCATTGCCCAGGCGGTCGCCGCTGAGGCCGCCGGCTTCGACTATTTCTGGACCACCGAGCAGCATTTCTTCATGGAGATCGGGCACAGCCCGTGCCCGGACATGTTGCTCTCTGCGGTCGGTGAGCGCACCAGCCAAATCCGCCTTGGCTTCGCCGTGATGCTGATGACGGTACATAACCCGTTCATCATTGCGGAAAAGATCGCTACCCTGGACGTGCTGACCAATGGCCGGGTTGATTTCGGGATGGGCCGCGGCTCAACGAGCTACATGGTCGAGGCGCTTGGCGTGGATGCAGTTTCCTCCCGCGAACAGGCGGACGAAGCGACTGCCGCGGTACTGCAGATATTCGCGCAGGAGCATTTTCCTGGTTACCACGGCAAGTACTACGAACTCCCCGCGCGTTATGTGGTACCGCGCCCGGTGCAGAAACCGCATCCCCCTTTATGGATCGCCGCATCGAACCTGGAGACGTATGAGCATGCGGCCAGCATTGGCGTCGGGGTGATCGGGGTGACCAGAAACTCCATCGCCGAAACGAGAAGCGCGATTGCGCGGGTACCGGGACAGGGATACGTGGCGACGGGTCCGCCTTCATCGGTGCCTATCCCAATGAGCATGTTGGCGTCTTCGCGCTGACCTGCGTGCATGAGGATGACCGGGTGGGCCGTGATATCGCATGCGCTGCGGCTCGTTGGTACAATGGCGACAACGACGCGGTGCTGAACCACGTCCGTTTCGGTACCGCCGGCGGGCTGGAAAAGGTGAAGGCAAAATTCCGTAGCCGGACCAACGACGAACTGATCGAGGACGGGATGGCGATCGGTGGCAATCCTGACACTGTCTCCCGTATCGTGGGGAAATGGCAGGAGGCTGGGCTGGACCAGATGATCTTCGTGCTGCAGGCGGGGCGCACCACGCACGACCAGGTGATGCACTCGATCGAACTGATCGGGGAAACGTGATTCCGCGGTTTGCCGATCACCGCGCGGCAGCCGAATAACCACGAAAAAGGGAGTCAGTCCGATGATCAAGCGTGCGTTGATCGGAGGGGTTGTTGCCGGACTGATCGCGGTTGCAGGTCTGGCTAGCCGGTGTGTCGGCGGCGCCCAGCAGGACAGGTTGGTGAAGGCGGATGTTGCCGGCTCGACCACCTGGTGGGGCCAGATCCCGATCATGGTGGCGATCGATAAGGGCTTTTTCAAAGACGCCGGGCTGGACGTGACCCTGCGGCCGATCATTGCGTCGTCCGACCGCATGGCGGCGGTAGCATCCGGTTCGGTTGTGTTCAGCAATCTTGGGCGCATCGCGGTGATAAGCCAACATGGCACGCGGCGATACCAGCTTCTGGTATTTTGCCAATATCGACGACTCGCCGGGCAACGAAGGCTGCTGGGCGCGGCCCGGCTTTACCTCGCTTGCAGCAATTGAAGGGCCACAAGATCGCGGCCAACACGTCGGCGGAGATCACGCATGGATGGGCTGCTGCAGAATGCGAGCATGACGGAGAAGGACATCCAGTTCGTCAATCTGCCGCCTGACCAGATGGCGCCGGCGCTAGCAAGGGTGACGTGGATGCGGCCTGCGTCTGGCAGCCACTGCTGGCCGGGTTGAAAGCGGCGGTGCCCGCCGGCAAGCTGCTCGGGTTGGATAGCGAGACGCCGATCGGGCAGAAGTTTCACACGATGGCATCGCCGGACATCGTGATAATTTCCCGCAAGCTTCGTGCAGCATCATCCCGATGCGGCAAGGCGCCTGGCCGGCGCGCTGCTGAAGGGGGCGGATTATACGAACGCGAATCCCGAGGATACCGCCGAAGACAGTTGCTCATTATTTCCACAAGTCGCCGCGAGCGAGGTGTTGGCGCGATGAAGACGTTCAAGTATTTCGGGACCCCGGCTGGCCGCAGCATATGCAACTGCAGACCGCGCAGATGCAGTACCTTGCGCATGTGCTGAGTGAGAGCGAGAAGATCCCGCAAGAGCCTGACGTGAAGCAAATGGGAGAACGTGAGCTTCGTGCCCAGGCAGTGACGGAGCTGGAGGAGCACTCCTCCACCGACGTCTCGTCCCACGCGGTACCCGGTGTTCTGACCGCCGATTTGCCGGCATTCGCTGCACCGACCGAACCGTCCTTGAAACGCTTGAAAACACGGCGCCGGCGCCTCCAGATCACCGGTATGCCGCCGTGCTGGTTATCAGTTTGTCTGCCGTCCTGCTGTTCCTGTCGCCTGGCACGTGGTGACGCGTTTGGCCTGGTCTCCCCCGTCTTTTTGCCGGCGCCGCGATGGTCTGCGCGCGGCCGAAAAACTGGCGGCGAGCGGCGATTTGTGGACTGACGTGCTGGATTTCGTCGCAGCGCGTGTTCCTGGGATTCGCGCTGGCAGCTCTGGTGGCGATTCCGCTCGGCGTCGTCATGGGCGTATGGTGGCCGGCAAAGGCGATCGTCGACTCCGTTCGTTTCGCTGCTGCGGCCGCTGCCCTCGATCACCTGGATCCCATTGACGATCCTGTGGCTGGGCATCGGCGAATCGCAGAAAGTGGCGATCGTTTTCCTGGGCTCCTGGATCTACATCCTGATCTCCACGTATGAAAGCACGCGGCGTATTGATCCGCTGCTGATCCGCGCCGCGCGGAATTTGGGAGCCTCTGACATCGACGGTGATGCGGGAGGTGATCCTGCCGGGCGCGTTGCCGGGCATCATGACCGGGCTGAAGATCACGCTGGCGATCGCCTGGTCCTGCGTGCTGTCGGCCGAGATGGTGGCGGCACAGGACGGGCTGGGCGCGCTGATCTGGCAGGCCAAGGACTGGGGCAATCTGGCGCTGGTGCTGGTCGGGATGGTGTGCATCTCC
Organism: uncultured Pseudomonadota bacterium; assembly: GCA_963810715.1. Classification (GTDB taxonomy): domain Bacteria; phylum Pseudomonadota; class Alphaproteobacteria; order Acetobacterales; family Acetobacteraceae; genus DATDIC01. The sequence goes on from CAWEOZ010000023.1 coordinate 165,873, forward strand.
ATCACCGTATTGGTGGCAGATTTCGCCGCGAACCGGATCGAAGCGTGCTGCTGCCCTGGGAGCGGCACCGGCGAACTGATTTCATGCAGCCGATCCTTTCTGCCCGGCATCGTTACGAAGAGCTTTCGCCGCGGGCCGTGGCGCCCCGGTGGTGGCGGTGCAGGATCTGTCGCTGGATGTCGATGAGGGCGAGCTGGTCTGTCTGCTTGGCGCGTCGGGCTGCGGTAAGTCGACCATTCTGAACATGTTTGCCGGCTTCGTGCCGCCGGATCAGCGGCGAACTGCGGCTGCGCGGCGAGCTCGATCCGCGGCATCGAGCCGCGCTGCGGCGTCGTGTTCCAATCCTACGCGCTGTTTCCGTGGAAGACCGTGCGCGGCAATGTCGAGTTCGGTCTGCGGATGCAGGCGCATGCCCCGCCAGCAACGCCGCCGCCGCGCCGAGCACGTTCATCGACCTGGTGAAGCTGGCCGGGTTCGAGGATCACTATCCGGCGGAACTGTCAGGCGGGATGCAGCAGCGCGTTACCTTGGCGCGCATCCTGGCAGCCGATCCCGAGGTGCTGCTGATGGATGAGCCGTTCGCTGCGCTCGATGCCATGACGCGGCAAGTGATGCAGGAGGAGCTGCTGCGCATCCATGCGCAAAGCGGCAAGACTATCGTCTTCATCACTCACAGCATCGACGAGGCGCTGATCCTCGCGGATCGCATCATCGTTCTGTCGGCCCGGCCCGGGCGGGTAAAGGCTGTGCTGCCGAATGATTTGCCGGCGCCGCGCAGCGTTGCCCGTGCAGCTTTCGCCGCATACGCGGCGTTGAAGGCCGCGTCTGGGCTGAGGTGGAAGCCGAGGTCCGCCGCCACGCCGACAACTGATCCGGAGATTCGTAAGCCAATGTCGAAGCACGATTTCCCTGAAGCCGAGTTCCGCGAACGCCAGCGCGCACCCGCCGCGCGATCGCGGCGGCGGGTCTGGACTGGCTGCTGGTGATCAATCCGGTGTCGCTGCACTGGCTGACCGGGTCGGATACCAAGGGCTATACCTCGTTCCAGTGCCTGCCGATCTCCGCCGAGTCCGCGCCGGCTGGTGATGTTCGCGCGTGAAACGGACCGCAATGAGCTGGAAGATGACACGTTGATGGACGAGATGCGTGGCTGGAACGGCCGTGAGCCGGAAGATCCGATGGACGGGTTCGGGCGGCTGGTGCGCGAACTGGGTTGAGCAACGCGCGCGTGGGGATGGAAGTGCCGTCCTGGTATCTGCATCCGCATCATTATGGCCGGATCAAGGCGATGCTGGGCGATGCGCTGGTGGCGGAGCCAAGTCGCTCGTGCTCGATCTGAAGCTGGTAAAGTCGCCGCGCGAGCAAGCCTATATCCGGGAGTCTGCCCGCATTGCCGAGTGAGGCGCTGGATGCGCTGCTGAGGCGTGTAGCGGAAGGCCGTACCGAATTGGAACTTGCCGCTGCCGCATTCGACACGTTGTTGTCCGCCGGTAGTGGTCTGCCTGCCAGCACCATGAACCTCGTCACCGGCGAGCGTTGCAGCACCGTGCTCGGCGCACCGACCACGCGCCGGCTGCAACGGGGTGACCCCGGGCCACGTGGAGGTCGCAGCGGCAGTTCGCCGCTATACCTCCACGATCGGCCGTGTCTGGAGCCTCGGCGAACCGTCGCGGCGGCTTGTCGAGTTGCATGACATCGTTTGTCGGGCGTCCGATGCACTGCCTCGCCGCAATGCGCGATGGCGTGCCGACGACCGTCCCGCACGAGGCGGCCAAGCGGGTGTTCGTGGAAGCAGGCATGGACGATTACCGCCAGCACACGACCGGGTATGGCATGGCCGCCGGTTTTCCGCCGTCCTGGGGCGAGCCGGTAAATATGTTCAGCGGGAACCGCTACACTCTGCGCGCAGGCATGGTGGTTTCGATTGAACCGAACCTGTTCATCCATGCCGAGCATCTCGGCGTCCGTATCATCGACAACGTGCTGATAACCCAGACTGGCGCCGAGCTGCTGTCCCGCCGTCCGCGCGAGCTGGTCGGTGATCGGCTGAGCCAATACACCGGAGAGGTGCCACACCGGCACGCCGAAAGGCCCCACGATGAAAATCACCCATCTCAAGACCCGCACATTCCGTTACATTTCTAAGCAGGTACGAGACAGCGACGGCCATACTCATCCCGGCGCTCCGCATGAGGCACGGCAAGCCCTGCTGACGATTACTGCGGATGACGGAAGCGAAGGCCATTGCTTCGCCCCGATGGAGGTCGTTCGCTCGCACCTGATCGACCGCTTCGTGCGCAAGGTCCTGCTCGGCCAGCACCCGTTCGATCGTGAACGGATCTGGCAGGAACTGGCTCACTGGCAACGAGGCAGCACCGGGCAGCTCAGCGATCGGACGCTGGCCGTGGTGGAGATGGCTTTATGGGACCTTGCCGGTCGCAAGCTCGGCGTGCCGGTCTATAAGCTGATCGGCGCCTATCGCGACAAGGTGCCCGCTTATGGCAGCACGATGTGTGGCGACGAGATGGCGGGTGGCCTGGCGGTACCGGACGATTATGCGCGTTTCGCGGAAGCGCTTCTTCGCCGCGGCTACAAGGCGATCAAGCTGCACACCTGGATGAAACCCGTCTCCTTCGCGCCTGATCCGAAAATGGACGTTAAAGCCTGCGCCGCAGTGCGCGAGGCAGTCGGCCCCGACGTGCCTCTGATGCTGGATGCGTATCACGGCTATTCCCGCAGCGATGCGCTATGGCTGGGCCGGGAACTACAGAAGCTGAACTACGCCTGGTACGAAGAACCGATGAACGAGGCGTCGATGAGTTCGTACGCCTGGCTCGCCGCAAACCTCGATATGCCGGTGATCGGACCGGAGAGCATGGAGGGCAAATTCCACACCCGGGCCGAATGGATTAAGGCTGGAGCGTGCGATATCAGCCGCACCGGCGTGTACGATGTTGGCGGTATTGGGCCGAGCCTGAAGATAATCCACCTTGCTGAGGCCTTCGGCATGGATTGCGAGGTACATGGCAGCGGTGCCGGTAATCTGACTTTGTGTGCCGTGCAGAAGAACGGTCGCTGGTACGAACGCGGTCTGCTGCACCCGTTCCTGGATTATGATGAGGTCCCGCAATATCTGAATGCCCGCCCGGACCCCATGGACAGCGAGGGGTTCGTGCGTCTGTCGCAACGGCCGGGTCTCGGCGACGACATCAATTTCGAATATATCGAAGCGAACCTGGTGGGCGGTTGACTGACCGGAATTTCGGCTGTCCGCAAGGGGTTGAGCCGCCTGGCGGTCCCTGCGGAACCACCCGCTTGACACCCCCCGACCCCGCCACTAGGTTCCGCGCCCTCGGTGGCCCGGCTAGCTGGTCGCCGTCGTATCGCAGGCACGCGCGCCTGTGGCGCCGCTCCCGGCGGAAGACCGGAAGCCCAGGCCACTGGCTAGTCCTGAACCCGCAAACGTGGGAGTTGCCACGCGCGCGGGTTTCGCCCGTGGACGACGTTCGATCAGGTGGCCAAGGGTCCGGAGACAGGTACGACGAAACAGAGGGTCCATGCCCACCATCAATCAGCTCATCGCCAAGGGGCGGGAGCCGCAAAAGACCCGGAACACGGTTCCGGCGTTGGCCGGTTGCCCGCAGAAGCGTGGTGTTTGCACGCGCGTTTATACGACCACACCGAAGAAGCCGAACTCGGCGCTGCGGAAGGTGGCAAAGGTGCGCCTGACCAACGGCTACGAGGTGGTGAGCTACATCCCCGGGGAAGGCCACAATCTGCAGGAGCACTCGGTGGTCCTGATCCGTGGCGGGCGCGTCAAGGACCTACCTGGCGTGCGGTACCATATTATACGTGGCGTGCTGGATACCCAGGGCATCGCCAAGCGCCGCCAGCGCCGCTCGTTGTATGGCGCCAAGCGGCCGAAATAGGGGAACGCACAGATGTCCCGCCGCCGCCGCGCCGTGAAGCGTGAGATACTGCCGGACGCCAAGTTTGGCGACGTCGTCATCAGCCGATTCATGAATGCGCTGATGTACGACGGCAAGAAATCAGTCGCCGAGGGCATCGTCTATTCGGCACTGGACGTGCTGCGCCGACGCGGCGGGCAGCAGGCCGATCCGGTGCGCATGTTCCACGAGGCGCTGGACAACGTTAAGCCGGCCGTCGAAGTCCGCTCACGACGGGTCGGCGGCGCCACCTATCAGGTGCCGGTCGAGGTGCGCACTGAGCGGCGCCAGGCTCTGGCTATCCGCTGGATCATCGATGCGTCGCGGAAGCGCGGCGAGCACACGATGGAAGACCGGCTGTCGAACGAGCTGCTGGATGCGGTGAACAACCGCGGCTCGGCGGTAAAGAAACGTGAAGACACCCATCGAATGGCAGAGGCCAACAAGGCTTTCAGCCACTACCGCTGGTAGGATTTAGAGACCACTGGACGGACCACGGGTCCACGGAGACAAGACGATGGCAAAGGCCAAATTCGCCCGCACCAAGCCGCATTGCAACGTCGGCACGATCGGCCACGTGGACCACGGCAAGACCACGCTGACCGCCGCCATCACTAAGGTGCTGGCCAAGACCGGCGGCGCCACCTTCACCGCCTACGACCAGATCGACAAGGCGCCGGAAGAGAAGGCGCGCGGCATTACGATCGCCACCGCGCATGTGGAGTATGAGACCGCCAAGCGGCATTACGCCCATGTCGATTGCCCCGGCCACGCCGACTACGTCAAGAACATGATAACCGGCGCGGCACAGATGGACGGCGCCATCCTGGTGGTCTCCGCGGCCGACGGCCCGATGCCGCAGACCCGTGAGCACATACTGCTCGCGCGGCAAGTCGGCGTTCCGGCGCTGGTGGTGTACCTGAACAAGGTCGATATGGTCGATGACCCCGAGCTGCTGGAGCTGGTCGAGCTGGAGGTGCGCGAGCTGCTCTCCTCCTACCAGTTCCCCGGCGATGATATTCCGGTCGTCAAGGGTTCTGCGCTGTGCGCCCTGGAAGATCGCGAGGCGGACCTCGGCGAGAAATCCATCAAGGACCTGATGGACGCGGTCGATAGCTACATCCCGCAGCCGACGCGCGCGACGGATCGCCCATTCCTGATGCCGATCGAGGACGTGTTCTCCATCTCCGGCCGCGGCACTGTGGTGACCGGCCGTATCGAGCGCGGTGTCGTCACGGTAGGTGATGAAGTCGAGATCGTTGGCATCCGCCCGACCACGAAGACCGTGGTCACCGGCGTGGAAATGTTCCGCAAGCTGCTCGACCGGGGCGAGGCCGGCGACAACATCGGTGCGCTGCTGCGCGGCACGAAGCGCGAGGAGGTCGAGCGTGGCCAGGTGCTGGCGAAACCCGGTTCGATTACTCCGCACACGAAGTTCCAGGCCGAAGCATATATCCTGACCAAGGAGGAGGGCGGCCGGCATACGCCGTTCTTCACCAATTACCGGCCGCAATTCTATTTCCGCACCACTGACGTGACGGGCGTGGTGAACCTGCCGGAAGGCACGGAAATGGTGATGCCGGGCGACAATGTGTCGATGGCGGTGGAGCTGATTGCGCCGATCGCGATGGATGAAGGGCTGCGTTTCGCTATTCGCGAAGGCGGTCGAACGGTTGGCGCCGGCGTCGTCGCCAAGATCACGGCTTAGGGGCTACGACGAGAGCCGGCGCTCTGGGCAGCCAGGGCGCCGGCATCGTTTTCGCCGAACGGAACCGGGGACCGATGGACAACCAGAATATTCGCATCCGCCTAAAGGCGTACGATCACCGCGTGCTGGATAACAGCACGAAGGAGATCGTGAATACGGCCAAGCGCACGGGTGCGCGCGTCCGCGGTCCCATTCCGCTGCCGACGCATATCGAACGGTTTACCGTCAATCGCTCCCCGCACGTGGATAAGAAAAGCCGCGAGCAGTTTGAAATCCGCACTCATCGGCGGCTGCTGGACATCGTGGAACCGACGCCGCAGACGGTCGATGCGTTGATGAAGCTCGATCTGGCGGCTGGCGTCGATGTCGAGATCAAGATCTGAGGACCGCCGTGATGCGTACCGGATTGCTGGCAAAAAAACTTGGAATGACGCGGCTGTTCCGGGGTGACGGCACGCACGTGCCGGTCACCGTGCTGCACCTGGACAACCTGCAGGTTATTGCCGCGCGCACGGCCGAGAAAGACGGCTACACCGCCGTTCAGCTTGGCTGGGGCAAGGCGAAGGTGAAAAATGTGACCAAGCCCAACCGCGGTCATTTCGCGAAAAGCAAAGTGGAGCCCAAAGCCAAGCTGGTCGAGTTTCGCGTGGATGCGGACGCGCTCCTGGAGCCTGGCGTAACCCTCTCCGCCGCGCATTTCATCGCGGGTCAACGTGTCGATGTCTGTGGCACCAGCAAGGGCAAGGGATTTGCCGGCTCGATGAAGCGCTGGAATTTCAGCGGCCTTGAAGCTAGCCACGGTGTGTCGATCAGCCATCGCAGCCATGGCTCCACCGGTAACCGCCAGGATCCTGGCAAGGTGTTTCAAGAACAAGAAGATGGCCGGCCATCTGGGGCAGGAACGGATTACCACACTGAACCTCGAAGTGGCCGCGGTCGATGCCGAGCGCGGGCTGCTGATGCTGAAAGGGGCGGTGCCCGGTGCGAAGAATGGCTTCGTGCTGGTGCGAGATGCGGTGAAGCGCCCCCGCCCGGCCGACGCGCCCTATCCGGCGGCGTTGCTGCACGAAGCGCAAGAATCCACGGCCGACTGAGGGACACGACAATGCAAGTCGCGATCAGGACGCTTGACAACGCGGAGGCCGGCACGGCCGAGTTGCCGGATGAGATTTTCGCCAGCACTCCGCGCGCGGACATCATGGCGCGCGTGATTTACTGGCAACTCGCGAAACGGCGCGCCGGTACGCACAAGACGAAAGGCATGGGCGAGGTCCAGGGCACCACGAAAAAGCCGTACCGCCAGAAGGGTACCGGCAATGCTCGGCAGGGTAGTCTGCGCGCGCCACAGTTCCGCACTGGCGGCGTGGTGCACGGTCCTGTCGTACGCAGCCACGAGTACAGCCTGAACAAGAAGGTGCGTCGGCTGGGCCTGATCTCGGCACTGTCGCAGAAGCAGGTTGATGGCAAGCTGGTCGTGCTGGAAGCGGCGCGTGGCGAGGGCCTGACGAAGACGAAAGAACTGGCGCGCAAGTTGAAGGCGCTCGGCTGGGCGTCGGTGCTGATCGTGGACCACACGGTTGATGATGGTTTTCGGCGTGTCAGCCGCAACATCCCCGGCATCGACGTTCTGCCGACTATCGGCGCCAACGTGTACGATATCCTGCGCCACGACATGCTGGTCATTACCAGCGCCGGCGTGGAAGGGCTGAAGCAGCGGCTCGGCGCTAGCGCGGCTGCCGAACCGGCCGCGCCCGCGGAAAACGAAGGAGCGGTGGCATGAGCGAGACACAGTCTAAGCGCCGCCCGACCTTGTCGCGCGAAGCCATGTACCAGATCATCCGCAACCCAGTGATCACCGAGAAAGCCACACTCCTGTCGGAGCACGGGCAATATGTGTTCCGTGTCGTCGCTGGATGCGACCAAGCCCGAAATCAAGGCGGCTGTCGAAGGCTTGTTCGGCGTGCAGGTGCTGGCGGTGAACACGTTGGTGCAGAAGGGCAAGACCAAGCGCTTCAAGGGACGGCCGGGGCAACGCTCGGATATCAAGAAGGCGTTCGTAAAGCTCGCTTCCGGCCAGCAGATCGACTTCACCTCCGGTTTGACGTGAGAGCGGACCGATGCCTCTGAAATCATACAATCCGGTCACGCCCAGTCTGCGCGGCACGGTGCTGATCGCCCGCTCGGAACTGTGGAAGGGCAAGCCGGTCAAGGCGCTGACCGAGGGCAAGATCGGCACTGGCGGGCGCAACAACCATGGGCGCATCACGTCGCGCTTCCGCGGCGGCGGGCACAAGCAATCCTACCGCTATGTCGATTTCAAGCGCCGCAAGTTCGACGTACCCGCCACGGTGGAGCGGCTGGAGTACGACCCGAACCGCACCGCCTTCATCGCGCTGTTGAAGTATCGTGACGGCGAGTTGTCCTACATCATCGCGCCGCAGCGGCTGCGCAGTGGGGATACCGTGGTGGCCGGCCAGCGTGCCGACATCAAGCCCGGCAATGCCATGCCGCTGGCATCCATTCCGGTCGGCACCATTATCCATAACATCGAAATGAAAGCCGGGGCCGGCGGCAAGATCGCTCGTTCGGCGGGAACATATGCGCAGTTGGTGGGCAAGGATTCCGGCTACGCGCAATTGAAACTCATGTCTGGCGAATTGCGAGTGGTGCGGGCCGAGTGCATGGCCTCTATCGGTGCCGTCTCCAACCCCGACAACATGAATCAAAAGATCGGCAAAGCCGGCCGTACTCGCTGGATGGGCAAGCGCCCGCACAACCGCGGCGTGGTGATGAATCCGGTCGATCATCCACTGGGCGGCGGCGAGGGCCGCAGCTCCGGTGGGCGGCATCCGGTTACGCCCTGGGGCAAGCCGACCAAGGGATACAAGACTCGCGCCAACAAGCGGACGGACAGCATGATCATCCGTCGCCGGAACAAGGGTAAATAGGACGATGGCACGCTCCGTCTGGAAAGGCCCGTTCGTGGACGGGTACCTGTTGCAGAAAGCCGAGACCGCGCGCGCCTCCGGCCGCAACGAGATCATCCGCATCTGGTCGCGGCGCTCGACCATTCTGCCGCAGTTCGTCGGCCTGACATTCGGCGTCTATAACGGCCGCAAATTCCTGCCAGTGCAGGTCAACGAGAACATGGTCGGCCACAAGTTCGGCGAATTCTCTCCGACCCGCACCTTCTCCGGCCATGCCGGCGACAAGCGCGCAAGGCGGGCCTGAGCCATGAGCAAGCCTGGCTATCCCCGCGCGCTTTCCGACACCGAGGCGCAGGCCATTCTGCGCAACGTGCGCGTTAGTCCGCGCAAGCTTAACCTGGTGGCGGCGATGATCCGAAATCTGCCGGCTGCGCAAGCGGTCGCGACGCTCACCTTCAGCAAGCGGCGTATCGCCGGGCAGGTAAAGAAGGCTCTCGAAAGCGCGATCGCCAATGCAGAGAACAACCACCACCTGGATGTCGATCGGCTGGTCGTCTCGCGTGCCGAGGTCGGCCGGGCCATCGTGATGCGGCGGTTCCAGGCCCGCGGGCGCGGGCGCTCGTCTCGGGTGGAGAAATGGTTCAGCCACCTGAAGATCGTGGTTGCCGAACGCGAACAGCAATCCGGGAAGGAGGCCGCGTAATGGGTCACAAGGTCAATCCGATCGGACTGCGGCTCGGCATCAACCGCACCTGGGACAGCCGCTGGTTCGCCGGCGACGATTACGCGTTGCTGCTGCACGAGGACCTGAAGCTTCGCGGCCATCTGCGGCAGAAGCTGCGCGGGGCCGGCGTGTCCCGCGTGGTGATCGAGCGGCCGGCCAAGAAGCCGCGTGTGACCATCTATGCCGCGCGGCCGGGGGTGGTGATCGGCAAAAAAGGCCAGGACATCGAGGTCCTGAAGAAGGACCTCAGCAAGATGGCCAAGGCCGAGGTCGCACTGAACATCGTCGAAATCCGCAAGCCGGAGATCGATGCCACGCTCGTCGCCGAGAACATCGCCCAGCAGCTCGAACGCCGCGTCGCGTTCCGGCGCGCCATGAAGCGTGCCGTGCAATCGGCGATGCGGCTTGGGGCACAGGGCATTCGGATCAACTGCGGCGGCCGGCTGGGAGGGGCGGAGATCGCCCGGGTGGAATGGTACCGCGAAGGCCGCGTGCCGCTGCACACACTGCGCGCCGATATCGACTACGGGCAGGCAACGGCGAAGACCACCTACGGCACCTGCGGCGTGAAGGTGTGGGTGTTCAAGGGTGAGATCATGGCGCACGACCCGACGGCGCAGGATCGTCGCGCCGCCGAACAGGCGCCGCAACGGTAACCGACAATGCTGCAACCAAAACGCACCAAGTTCCGCAAGGCGCACAAGGGCCGCATCCACGGCAACGCCAAGGGGGGCACGCAACTTAATTTCGGCACTTACGGGCTGAAAGCGCTGGAGCCGGAGCGCGTCACCGCCCGCCAGATCGAAGCTGCGCGGCGCGCGATTACCCGCGCCATGAAGCGCACAGGTCGCGTCTGGATCCGTATCTTCCCCGACGTTCCGGTGTCGATCAAGCCGGCCGAGGTGCGCATGGGCTCCGGTAAAGGTAGCCCGGAATTCTGGGTGGCCGCGTGGCACCGGGCCGGATCATGTTCGAGCTGGACGGCGTGTCGGCCGATACAGCGCGCGACGCCCTGACGCTCGGCGCCGCCAAGCTGCCGATCAAGACCAAAATCGTGCAGCGGATCGGAGACGTATGATGGCCAAGACGCCGCAGAACAAGGGTTCCGATATTCGCGCCAAGACGCCCGATGAGTTGGGGACGCTGCTGCTCGACCTCCGGCGAGAGCAATTCAACCTGCGGTTCCAACGTGCCACCGGGCAAGCCGAGGGCACCGCGCGCATCAAACAGGTTCGCCGGGAGATCGCGCGCGTGAAGACCATTACCGGTGAGCGCAAGCGCGCTCCCGCGACGACTTGAAGGATCATTACCGATGCCCAGGCGCGTTCTGATTGGTCGGGTGACCAGCGACAAGATGGACAAGACCGTCACGGTCCTGGTCGATCGTCGCGTGATGCACCCGATTTACAAGAAGTTCATCCGGCGCTCGAAGAAATACGCCGCGCATGACGAGGCCAACCAATGCCAGATCGGCGACGTCGTGCGCATCGAGGAATGCCGCCCGATCAGCAAGCGCAAGTCGTGGATGGTGATCGAGCGGAACGGCGAGCCGATGGCGGGCCAGCCGGTCGGCATCACGCCGGCTGACCGGTGAAGGAGCGACCGCATGATTCATCCGGAAACCAATCTCGATGTCGCTGACAATTCCGGCGCGCGCCGGGTGCAGTGCATCAAGGTGCTGGGTGGCTCGAAGCGCAAGACCGCCTCGGTCGGGGATGTCATCGTGGTGTCGGTGAAGGAAGCGATTCCGCGCGGCAAGGTGAAGAAGGGCGACGTGCACCAGGCAGTGATCGTGCGCACGTCCTTTCCGGTGCGCCGCCAGGATGGTTCACGCGATCCGCTTCGATCGCAATGCCGCGGTGCTGATCACCAAGCAGCAGGAGCCAATCGGCACGCGTATCTTTGGCCCGGTGGTGCGGGAACTGCGCGGGCGGAAGTTCATGAAGATCATCTCGCTTGCGCCGGAGGTGATCTGATGGCTGCGCGTATCCGCCGGGGCGACACGGTGGTGGTGATCACCGGCGCGAGCAAGGGCCGCCGTGGCGAGGTGCTGCGTGTGTTCCCGAAAGCCGCGCGGGCGCTGGTGCAAGGGGTGAACGTGGCGACCAGGCACACCAAGCCGAGCGGCATTGGCAATCCCGGCGGGATCGTGCGCCAGGAAGCCACGATCCATCTGTCGAACCTGAAGCTGATCGACCCGAAGACCGAGGAGCCGACCAAGGTCGGCTTCCGTATCCTGGAGGACGGTCGGAAGGTCCGCGTCGCCAAATCGACCGGTCAGCCAATCGAGGCATGAGATGAGCGGAACCAAGAACCCGCCAAAGAAGGGCGCCGCCCCGGCCAAGGGTCAGGGCCAGCAGAATCGCGGTGCGCCGCCCTCGCGCAAGGAGGCGGCGCGCGAGCGGGCCGAAGCGCCGCGTGTCGGTGTCGAAGCACCGGCCGCATCGCCCTCCGAAATGCCGCGCCTGCAGCGTCGGTACCTGGACGAGGTACGGCCGAAGCTGACGGAGGAGTTTGGCTACAAGAACCCGATGCAGGTGCCCAGGCTCGAAAAGATCGTGCTGAACATGGGTGTCGGAGAGGCTACCGGGGATCAGAAGATACTCGACAATGCCGTTGCCGAATTGACGGCGATCAGTGGTCAGAAGCCGGTGAAGACGTTGGCCAAAAAGGCGATCGCCGGTTTTAAGATCCGCAAGGGGCTGCCGATCGGCTGCAAGGTTACGTTACGCAAGGCCCGCATGTATGAGTTCATGGACAGACTGCTCACCATTGCGCTTCCGCGGGTGCGTGATTTTCGCGGCATCCAGGGCAAGGGGTTCGACGGGCGAGGCAACTTCGCCATGGGGTTGAAGGAACAGATCGTGTTTCCGGAAATCAACTATGACCGTGTCGATGCAATTCGCGGCATGGATGTGGTGTTCGTGACCACGGCGAAGACGGACGCTGAGGCGAAGGCGCTGCTCAAGGCCTTCGACTTGCCGTTCGCCAGCTGATATTTTTTGGAAGACCGCAGGACAGATCCTGAAGGGTTCCGGAGGTAGAGAAACAGAATGGCCAAGACCTCACAGGTCAACCGCAACAAGATGCGCAAGCGCATGGCGACGCGTGACAAGGGCAAGCGCGCCGCCCTGAAGGCGATCATGATGGATCGCACTCTGCCGGTAGAGGACCGATTCAATGCCTCGCTCAAGCTGGCCCAGTTGCCGCGTAATGGCGCGGCGGTGCGGGTGCGGTTGCGCTGCGAGGTCACCGGCCGCAGTCGCGGCAACTACCGCAAGTTCAAGCTGTGCCGAATCGTGCTGCGGGATCTCGCGTCGTCCGGGCAGATTCCGGGTGTCGTCAAGGCGAGTTGGTGAGGCGGCGACGATGTCGATGTCCGATCCCCTGGGTGACATGCTCACCCGTATCCGCAACGCCCAGCGCTCCCGGCATTCCAGCTGTGTTGCGCCGGCGTCCAAACTGCGCGCCAACGTGCTGGATGTGCTGCGGCGCGAAGGTTATATCCGCGGCTTCTCGGCCGAGGAGTTGCGGCCCGGCGTGGCGCAGCTCCGGATCGAGCTGAAATATAACGAAGGCGAACCGGTCATCAAGGAGATCCACCGCGTCTCCACGCCGGGCCGTCGCGTATATTCCAAAATCAAGGAGCTGCCGCGGGTCTATGCCGGGCTTGGGGTCTCCATTCTCTCCACGCCGAGGGGCGTTATGAGCGACTCCGAGGCCCGCGCAGCCAATGTCGGTGGCGAGGTTCTGTGTCGCGTGTTCTGATGTTCCGCTCGATGCTTTCTGGGGGCCGATGATGTCACGTGTTGGCAAATACCCGGTCGAAATCCCGTCAGGCGTTCAGGTCGCGCTTGCGGGCGACCGTCTGACCGCCAAGGGGCGGCTGGGCGAGCTCAGCCTGACTTTGACCGATCAGGTGCAGGCGCGCGTCGAGGGCGACCGGGTCACAGTAACTCCGCGCGGCGACGAGCGTCAGTCGCGCATGATGTGGGGTACGACGCGGGCCAATGTCGCCAACATGGTCCGCGGCGTCGCGACCGGCTTCTCCCGCTCGATGGAGATCACCGGCACGGGGTACCGCGCCGCGGTGCAGGGCAAGAACCTGGTGCTGAATCTGGGTTTTTCGCACGACGTCGTGTTTCCGATCCCGGACGGCATCAAGATCACCTGCGAACGCCCAACGGCGGTAAAGGTGGAGGGCGTGGACAAGCGTCTGGTCGGCCAGGTGGCCGCTGAGATACGCGGTTTCCGGCCGCCGGAGCCGTATAAGGGCAAGGGCATCCGCTACAGCGACGAGACCATCCGACGCAAGGAAGGCAAGAAGAAATGAGCGGCATCCAGCAACTCCGCGATCGCCGACGAGAGAGGGTGCGCTTCTCGCTGCGGCAGAAGGCCAGTGGCCGGCCGCGTCTGTCGGTGTTCCGCTCCAGCAAGCACATCTATGCGCAGATCATCGACGATACGGCCGGGCGCACCGTTGCTGCGGCCTCGTCGCTGGACAAGGGCCTGCGCGAGACGTTGCGCACGGGGGCCGACAAGGCCGCTGCCGCGGCCGTCGGCAAGCTGGTGGCCGAACGGGCGGTTGCCGCCGGGCATCAAGGATGTCGTGTTTGACCGTGGTGCTTATCTCTATCACGGCCGCGTCAAGGCGCTGGCCGATGCTGCCCGCGAAGGCGGGTTGGCGTTCTGAAGGATCTGACCGATGGCACGTGAACCGCGTGAAGGACGGCGCCGGGAGCGGGACAGCGACCGGGACAGCGATGACGGCATCATTGATAAGCTGGTCACCATCAACCGGGTGGCCAAAGTAGTGAAGGGCGGCCGCCGCTTCGCTTTCGCCGCGCTGGTGGTCGTGGGCGACCAGAAGGGCCGGGTGGGCTATGGCGCCGGCAAGGCCCGCGAGGTGCCTGAGGCGATCCGCAAAGCGACCGAGCGCGCCAAGCGCGGTATGATCCGCGTACCGATGAAGGAGGGCCGCACCCTGCATCACGACGTCCAGGGCCGCTATGGCGCCGGTAACGTCGTGCTGCGCTCCGCCTCGGCTGGCACGGGCATCATCGCCGGTGGTCCGCTACGTGCTGTGTTCGAATCTCTTGGCATCGGCGATGTCGTGGCCAAGTCGCTGGGCAGCCGAAATCCGCACAACATGGTCAAGGCCACCTTCGCCGCACTGGGCAAATGCGCCTCCCCGCGCTCGGTTGCCAACCGCCGCGGCAAGAAGGTGGCTGAGTTGTTCGGTCCACGGCGGGAAGCCACGCCGGAACCGGAGGCTCAGCCGAATGCCTGAGACCGAGACAGGAAAGCGCGTCCGGGTAACGCAGATCGGTTCGGCGGCGGGGCGTAAGCCTGGCCAAGCCGAGACGCTACGCGGCCTGGGGTTGGGGAAACTGCATCGCACGCGCGAGCTGGAGGATACGCCCTCGGTGCGTGGGATGATCCGCAAAGTGGCGCACCTTCTGAAGGTGGAGGATCCATCGCCATGAAACTGAACGAACTGCGCGACCATCCGGGTGCGCGACTGAAATCGAAGCGTCTGGGCCGTGGTATCGGATCGGGCAAGGGCAAGACCTCCGGTAAGGGCGTCAAGGGCCAGAAGGCGCGTACCGGCGTGGCGTTGAATGGCTTCGAGGGCGGCCAGATGCCGATCTATCGGCGATTGCCGAAGCGCGGGTTCTTCAACCCGTTCCGCAAAATCTATGCGGCGGTTAATCTGGGTGCCCTGGAGGCAGCAATCGCGACCGGTCGGATCGATGCCGGCCAGCCAATCCCCGAAGCCGTTCTGCGGGAAGCCGGCCTGGCCGGTGGAAGGAAAATCGCCGGCGTGCGTCTCCTGGCCAAAGGAGAGATCAGTCGGGCGATCACGGTCACTGTGTCCGGGGCGTCGGCGGCGGCGATCGAAGCAGTGCAAAAGGCGGGGGGAACGGTGACCACCACGGTTGTGCGCGAGGTTGCCCAGGACCCCGCCGGGGCTTAAACACAGCGTCAGCGGACGCCCGCATCTGGTCGTGCCCGGACGCTCATTGGTGGGAATCTGCCTATGGCCTCAGCGGCCGAACAGCTTGCAGCCAATCTGAATCTCGGCGTCCTGTCGAAGGCGACCGAACTCAAGCGGCGTATCTGGTTCACCCTTGGTGCCCTGATCATCTATCGGCTTGGCACGTACATCCCGGTGCCCGGCGTGGATGCGTCGGTCATGGCGCAACTGCTGCAGCAGCATGGCGGCGGCATACTGGGCATGTTCGACATGTTCACCGGCGGGGCGCTGCGGCGCATGACCGTGTTTGCGCTGAACATCATGCCGTACATCAGCGCCAGCATCATCATTCAGCTCATGACCGCCGCGGTGCCGTCCCTGGAGGCGTTGAAGAAGGAAGGCGAGCAGGGGCGGATCAAGCTCAACCAGTACACACGTTATCTTACGGTGGCGATCGCCTTGGTGCAGTCATACGGCATCGCTCTGGGACTGGAGAGCATGCGCGGCGACGCCGGCTCGGCGGTCGTGAATCCGGGGTTCGCCTTCTTGTTCACGGCGGTGGTGACTTTGGTCGGCGGCACGATGTTCCTGATGTGGGTGGGTGAGCAGATCACCGCCCGAGGAGTCGGAAACGGCACCAGCCTGATCATCATGGCGGGCATCGTGGCGAATCTGCCGACCGCCCTGGCAAATCTGCTGGAGTTGGGTCGCACCGGCGCTCTTTCGACGATTTTCATCATCGGCTTCTTCGTGCTGGCGGTCGCGGTGGTGGCGTTCATCGTGTTCATGGAGCGCGCTTACCGGCGGGTTCCGGTGCAATATCCCAAGCGGCAGGTCGGCAGCCGCATGTTCGGCGGCGATTCCACCCATATGCCGCTGAAGATAAACACGTCGGGTGTTATTCCCCCGATCTTCGCCAGCTCGATCCTGTTAATCCCGGCTACGATCGCCGGCTTTTCCGGTGGTGGGTCGGGGTGGCTGCAATTCCTGTCGGCGCAGTTGGGCCACGGCACGCCGCTTTATATGGTCCTGTACGCGGCGATGATCATCTTCTTCTCGTTCTTCTACACCGCTGTCGTGTTCAACCCGCAGGAAACCGCAGACAACCTGAAAAAATACGGCGGGTTCGTTCCCGGCATCCGGCCGGGCAGCGCAACGGCCGAGTATTTCGACTACGTGCTGACAAGGCTGACCGCGGTTGGCGGGATCTATCTGGCAGCTGTGTGCCTGCTGCCGGAACTGCTGATCAGCAATTATGGGCTGCCGTTCTATTTTGGTGGCACCTCGATCCTGATCGTCGTGTCGGTCACCATGGACACGGTCACGCAGATCCAGTCCCATCTGCTGGCGCATCAGTATGAGGGCCTGATTCGCAAGGCGAGGGTGCGGGGCCGACGATGAAGGTCGGACGGGGGGAAGCAGAAAAGGCCTATGGCGGTCCGCAAGTCGCGAAGGCGGCCCCGTCCTCGATACGCCTCCGCCGCGGGATGGCGCGATGATCCTGATCCTGCTCGGACCGCCGGGGGCCGGGAAAGGCACGCAGGCGAAGCGCCTGGACGAACGCTACGGCATCGCGCAGATCAGTACGGGTGACATGTTGCGAGCCGAAGTTGCGGCCGGCTCTCCTATCGGTCGGGAGGCGAAGGCGGTCATGGAATCCGGCCAACTCGTCTCCGACGACATTATTATCCGCATGCTGGGCGAGCGGATCAATCGCCCGGATTGTGCGAAAGGCTTCATCCTGGACGGATTCCCCCGCACTGTTCCGCAGGCGGAGGCGCTGGACCGGCTACTTGCGGAACGGCGGCTGCGGCTGGACGCGGTGATCGAGCTCGAGGTCGATGATGATGCCCTGGTCGAAAGGGTAGCCGGGCGCTTCACCTGTGCTAAGTGCGGCGCCGGCTATCATGACCGATTCAAGCCGACCAAGGTAGCTGGCATATGCGACGTCTGCGGGAGCCGGGAATTCGTTCGCAGGGCTGACGATAATCGGGCGACGGTCGCAGCCCGGCTTGATGCCTATCACCGGCAGACCGCACCGATCCTGCCGCATTACCGGGCGCAAGGATTATATTACGGCGTTGACGGCATGGCGGCCATCGACGACGTCAGCGGGCAGATCGCCTCGATTCTTGATGGGCTGGCACGGAATGGCACGTAGCTGACCTGCTCACGTCAACTGCTGCCGATCAGGATTCCACAGGCAAACACCAATGCGCCGCCGACCGCAACCTGGAACGTCGCCGAGAGCGGTGGCGTATCCATATATTTCCAACGAATCCAACTGATGATCCCAAGCTCGACCACGACCACGGCGATCGCCACCGCCATCGCGGTCCAGAAGTCCGGGATCAGGAACGGCAATGTGTGACCGATGCCGCCGAGCGTGGTCATCAAGCCGGTGATAGCACCGCGGGCCAGCGGTGCACCGCGCCCTGTCAGGCTGCCATTGTCTGACAGAGCCTCGGCAAAGCCCATCGAGATGCCGGCACCGAGCGACGCTGCCAACCCGACCAGGAATGCGTCCCGTGACCGGCCGGTCGCGAACGCCGAGGCGAATACCGGAGCCAAGGTCGAAACCGATCCATCCATCAGTCCGGCGAGGCCGGGCTGCACCACGCGCAACACGAATTGCCGGCGCTCCGCCCGCTCTTCCTCGGCGCGGACCGGTCCGGGCAAATTCTCCTCCATCAGACGCTCGGCCGTGCGCTCGTGCTGCACTTCGGCTTCCGCCAGATCGCCCAGCAATTCGCGGATCGACGCATCAGCGCTTCGCGCCGCGGCGCGGCGATAGAACCGCTGCGTCTCCAACTCCATGCTCTCGGCCAGGTTGCGTACCGCATCAAGCCCGAGCGGGCGTACCTGCCAAACCGGCTTGTGCTGGATGAAGCCGCGTACATCCTGGCGGCGGATCAACGGGATGTGCTCTCCGAACTTTTGCCGGTACCGATTCCAGCAACCGCCGTCGATGCTCACCCTCCTCCTCCATCATTTCCGAAAAGACTTTTGCGGAAGCCGGGTAGTTCTCGCGTAGTCCCTCCGCGATGTCCCCATAGATGCGACTGTCCTCCTCCTCATTTGCGATTGCCAGCGCCAGCACCTCACGTTCAGAGAGTTCGGACAGATCGCGCATGCAGGGCAGTGTGACCTGTCAGGGCTGGGCGTCAAGGTGAATGCAAATGAATGCAAATGCCTCTTAGGCGCATCGGCTCCATTCTGGCAGTGGCGGCTGAAGCTCCTGGGAAGGGGCTTTGCTAACGGCCCTCAGAACAATGTATCATCGAGAGCGTGACCGCCCCGACCGATGGGCGGCGCGAGTTCAGGGAGTTTGCGAAACATGTCCGTTATCAAAAAGCCGAGCCGCCTATCCCGCCGAACAACACTAAAACTTGGTGCCGCCGCGGCGTCCTTGCCTTTGGTCCATATCCGTACCGCCGGCGCGGCGGGGAAAGTCTCGATCGGTTTCTGGGATCATTGGGTGCCTGATGGCAACAAAATCATGCAGCAGCAGGTCGATGACTGGGCAAAGAAGAACATGGTCGACGTGCATGTCGATTTCATTACCAGCGTTGGCAACAAACTGCTGCTCACCGCCGCGGCCGAGGCGCAGGCCAAGACCGGTCATGACTGCATCGCGCTTTATATGTGGGACGTCGTCAACCACGCGGACGCGCTGGCCGACCATGACGACCTGCTGAACCGGCTGATCAGCAAATACGGGCCAGTGGATGCGACCTCCACCTACATGGCCAAGATCAAAGGAAATTGGCGAGCACTGCCAACCAGCTCCGGCACACAGACCAAACCGCCATGCGCGCGGATAAGCTGGTTCAAGAAACAGGGGCTCGACATACAGGCCATGTATCCGGCACAGCCTGGACACAATGCGCTGCAGGACCAGTGGACCTACGAGGCGCTTTTCAAATATGCCGAGGCCGCGCAGAAGGACAATCTGTCATTTTCCATGGGCCTCGGCAGCAATCTGAATACTGACGGCATCGACCAGGTCGGCGCCATGTTTCGCGCCTACGACGCCGCACTGATCGACAGCGAAGGCACCATCCAGGTGAAGTCCGACAAGATGCGGCAGTTCCTGGAACTGGCCCAGAAATGGGTGAAATTCTATCCCGACGATGCGGTGAGCTACGACGATGCATCCAACAACCGAGCGCTTATTGCCGGCAAAAGTGCGCTGATCTTCAACCCGCCATCGGCCTGGGCGGTGGCGAAACGGGACGCGCCGGATGTGGCCGCGGACTGCTGGACCTTCTCCTGCCCCGCCGGCCCGGCGGGCCGGTTCGTACCGGCACTGACCTACTTCTGGGGGGTGTGGGATTTCAGCCCCAACAAGACGGCCACGTTCGACCTGCTCGAGTACCTGATGCAGCGCGAGCAGGTGGAGGCGCGTGACAACGTTGTACAGGGCTACGATCTATCGCCATTTCCCTCCATGCTTGATTTCAAGGTGTGGGAAAATGTCGAGCCGCCGAAGGGAACGGTTTACAACTACCCGATCCGCCCCTGGCATGACGCCAAGCCGAACATTACCGGTGCCGAAGCGCCGGCCGACGTCGCCGTGCAGATCTACAACCGCGCCACCCACAACGGCATGCTGGCGCGGCTGAAGCAGGGCCAATCGATTCCGCAGGTGATCGACTGGGCACAGTCGGAACTGCAGGGCTTCACGCGATAATGCGCAGGCCGGGCGGGCACACGCGCTGCCCACCCGGCCCACATACCCGACGGCGGGCGCGCGCGCGAGTTTGTTCGCCTGCGCAGTGCGGCGCGGCTCCCCAGGAACCGATGACAGAACCATCGGGTCGTGGGCGGCGGCTGCGGCGGCTTATTCCCAGTGTGCCGGCCGCCAGACCCAGCGTCCGGCACCGGCGTGCCACACCCAGCGGCCCGAGACATAATGTCCCCAGCCAGGCTGCCGGACATCGTACCGTCCACCAATCCAGGCATACCGATAGCCATTCCACTGCCAATGGCCCGGCACCCAGATATAGCGTCCTCCCGGCGGCGGCGGCATCGCCTCATGGCGGGGCGGTGGTACCGGCGGATAGGGCGGCGGGGGTTGCGCGACTGTCGGCCCGATATTTGCCGCGGTGAGCCCGATCACCGTTACAAAGATAAGGCTACGATTCATCCGCACCTCCGAACAGAGTCTACTGCTACGATTCTAATACATCTTGCCGACGTCAAATATCGGCGAAGCAGTGGCTCTCCGCGGCAGCTCCGGGATGCGTCAGCGCGCCAAGGCTGGCGGGGCCAACAAGCTGGGCATATTTCCAAATCGCTCCACTATTGTAATCCGTGGACCGAGGCTTCCATGCCGCGCGCCGCGCTGCCAACTCGGTTTCTGCCAGCAACACGTCGATGCGCCCGGCCTGGGCGTCGATCACGATGCGATCACCATTCTGTAGCAGCGCGATCGGTCCGCCCACCGCCGCCTCGGGCCCGACATGCCCGATACAGAACCCGTGGGTGCCGCCGGAAAACCGCCCATCGGTGATCAGCGCCACCTGCTCGCCCATGCCCTGGCCGTAGATCGCTCCCGTCGTGGAAAGCATCTCGCGCATTCCCGGGCCGCCCTTCGGGCCTTCATAGCGGATCACGATGACGTCACCCGGCTTGTACGCGCGTGCCTGCACCGCCGCGAATGCCGCTTCCTCAGAGTCGAAGCACAGCGCCGTGCCTTCGAAACGGAGCTGCGTCATGCCGGCGATTTTCACGATCGCCCCATCCGGCGCAAGATTGCCCTTCAATCCCACCAATCCGCCGGTGCGGGAAATCGCCCGGGACACCGGATAGACCACGTCCTGGTCGGTCGGAAATGCCACGTCCTTCAGATTCTCGGCGAGGGTTTTCCCGCTGACCGTGATGCAATCGCCATGCAGCAAACCGCCATCGAGTAGGGCCTTCAGCACCACCGGAACGCCGCCGATCCGGTGCACATCGAATGCGACATATTTCCCGGCCGGCTTGAGGTCAGCGATATACGGCGTCCGCCGCATGATCTCCACTACGTCGTCCATGGTGAACCGGATCCCGGCCTCATGCGCGATCGCCGGAATATGCAGCGCAGAGTTGGTGGAACCGCCTGTGGCACCGGCCACCATCGCCGCGTTCTCCAGCGCGCGCCGCGTGACGATGTCGCGGGGGCGTAACCGGTTCTCGACCAGCGCCATCACCGCACGGCCGAACTCCACCGCCCAGCGGTCACGCTCCTCATAAGGTGCCGGCGAGCCTGCCGAGCCCGGCAGCGCCAGCCCGATGGCCTCGCTGACCATCGCCATTGTGTTCGCGGTGAATTGTCCGCCACAGGCGCCGGCCGACGGACAGGCGACGCATTCCAACTCATGCAATTCGGCATCGCTCATCCGCCCGGCCGCATGTTGTCCGACCGCCTCGAACACATCCACCACCGTTACGTCGCGATCCCTGTAGCGCCCGGGCAGGATCGAGCCGCCATACATGAACACGCTTGGAACATTCAGCCGCAGCATCGCCATCATCATGCCTGGCAGCGACTTGTCGCAGCCGGCCAACCCTACCAGCGCGTCGTAGCAGTGCCCGCGCATGGTCAGCTCAATCGAAGTCCGCGATCAGGTCGCGTGAGACCAAGGACGATTTCATCCCCTGGTGACCCATGGCGATCCCGTCGGTTACTGTAATGGTGGTGAACTCGCGCGGCGTGCCGCCAGCCTCGTTCACGCCCTTCTTCACCGATTGCGCCTGGCGCGACAGCGCGATGTTACACGGCGCCGCTTCATTCCAGCAGGTCGCGACGCCGACCAGGGGCTGGTCGATCTCGTCCTCTGTCATGCCCATGGCGTAATAATAGCTACGGTGCGGCGCGCGGTCCGGCCCGACCGTGACGTGCCGGGAGGGCAGCTTCGACTTGTCCCAATGCCTGCTCGGCATGGCTCTGTTCCTTCACCCAGATTGGGCGTGCGTTATAGCGCCGGTTGCGCTGCGTCCAAACGCCGGCTGGTCACTGGACGAGCCGATTGGCGCTTTGCGAGACGTCCTTTTACGGACGGTTAGGGTTTGCGCGCCACATTCGGGGGACCGGAACGGAACGGACGGGATGCGCGCGCTTCGGGCGGCGATAGGGGTCGCGCTTGTGCTTACCGCCGCACCCGTCGCGTGGGCCGTCGATCCGTCCGGATTCGATGTGATGGGCATCCGGCTCTACATGACATCAGCGGAGGCCTTGACCATTCTCCGTATGCAAACCAGAGACTCTGGCCGTGCACGACCATCCCTGCGGGCGCGACGTCAGCCAGCGATGTGTCGGAATGATTGATGCCGATCTGCCTGACGGTCGAATGGAGATCCGGTTCGCGGAGATCCCGGCAGTCTCCGATGCCGGCTCCGAACTCGTGTACAGTATTACCCTCTCTATTATGGCGGCCAATCGCCTCACGCCTGAATTGTTGCGGGAAGCAACTGTCGATCACTACGGGCTGCCCACCGCACCGGAAACCATGACGTGGTGCCGCGTGCTGCTACGCTTCGGTAATAGCCTGCGATTCGAATCAGCCGCTGATGCGGCTTGAGTCAGCAGAGGGGGTGGCGGGGGTGCTGAAGTTGACCGATCTCGGATTGCCGAGGCGGCTGCGGCGCGACGCAGGTCTGGTTGTCGGGCTGCATTGATGCTGGCCTCGACGGCGTGCGTGCACGTCGCTCGGAGAGACGCCCTTCAAAGGCACGTCCTTGCCGAAATCGACGCGACCAACGCGAAAACTAGCCAGTGGCGAGCGTGAAGTCGAAAGGCGTTCGCGTGATGT
This sequence comes from uncultured Pseudomonadota bacterium, assembly GCA_963810715.1. Lineage (GTDB taxonomy): Bacteria > Pseudomonadota > Alphaproteobacteria > Acetobacterales > Acetobacteraceae > DATDIC01. The sequence continues at coordinate 188,952 of CAWEOZ010000023.1, forward strand.
CGCATCACGTCGCCAACCCCGCCGTCCGTGCGTAGGCGGCAACGGCAACACGAAGGCGCCTCAGCTCGACGTCGTTCAATGCGTCGGCGCCGGATAACCCGCGTACGCTCGGCACGCCATCGGTCCCGAACCTGTACTCCGTCCGCGGTCAGCGCGGCATTGCTCCACCCGGCCCCGGCGATAGCCGGCAGCGCCGCAGGCATGGAGGCTGGGGGCGCTGCCGTGGCGCCGCTTGGCACGCTTGCTGCCACTGCGGTGGGAGCCGCAGGGCCGGCTGCAACAGGTTTGGTGGTTAAACCAAGGCGAGCCATGATTGTGTGCGCGATCTGCTCCGGGTCGATGCCGGTCACCTTCTCGGCGATGGTGGTGGCGATATTCGTCAGCAGCCCGATCGGGCCACCCATAAGGCCACTGACCAACATCGACCCGCCCAATCGTACCCCTTCGGGGATCGTATCGCCTGTCACGGCCCGGTAAATCGTGCCGACCACCGGCATATATTGCAGCGGATTGAGCGCTGACAGCACCTCGGAGAACCGCAGGCTGGCCGGGCGTGCGGCGGTAACCACTAGCTCCGCCGGGGCTGTCTGGCGGTCGGGTGAAACGGAGATGATGCTGGACATCGGGCCGGACTCCGGAACTGGTGTCGAGGATCGCATGCGGCGTGCCAAGTGCTTGCCGGACACCGCTGCTTCTGGTTTGTCTCGGCGGTGGCTGTGCTCCCCGCGCAGCAAAAGGCGGCTGGTTGCTTTGAAACTCAGCGGCGCTTGGTCCGACACCTCGCGCTGTGCGGGAGAGGTGTACGTCAAGTCTCATTATCCCAAGGTCCTGGCATGCGCCGACTGTTTCGGTTCTTCAGGCTCCTGCTGACCGGCATCGGCACGCTGCTGCTTGCTGATCGTGGTGGGGCTGGCTGGCCTGCTGTGGTTGACGTTGCCGTCACGGAACCAGTCGGCTGCCATCGCAGGGCTATCGGCACCCGTGGATATCAGCTTCGACCAGCACGGAATTCCACGCATTCGCGCGGCGACGCTGGGTGACGCTGCGGCCGCACTCGGCTATGTTCACGCGCGCGACCGCATGTTCCAGATGGACTTGATGCGGCGGGCTGCCTCCGGCCGGCTGTCGGAGATTGCCGGAGTGGGGACGCTGTCCGTCGACAAGGAGATGCGCGTGCTGGGGCTGCGCCAGCGCGCCATCGCGGATTACGCCGGGTTGCCGCGCGATGTGCGGGCCATGCTGGAAGCCTACAGCGCCGGCGTGAACGCATGGATCGCGGCGCATGGCAGGTTCAGCGCGCCCGAGTTCATCGTGCTCGGTGCGCCGGAGCCGTGGACCCCGGTGGATAGTCTGTTGTGGGCCAAGACGATGGGGCTATGGCTGTCGATGAACTGGCGGCAGGAATTGGCCCGCCTGCGGCTGTCAGCCACGATGCCGCGGGAGCAACTGGAAGCGCTATGGCCGGCACAACACGAGGCCGGGCAGCCCGCGGCATTGCTCGAAACCGTCCTTCGTCATGCTGCCGCGGGCGGCATGGCGCTGCCCGCCTTCCCGGCACCGTTCACGCAGCCGGATCACGCCTCGAACGAGTGGGCGGTCGATGGCACCCATACCGCCACCGGTGCGCCGTTGCTGGCGGGCGATCCGCATCTGGCCTTCGGGTTCCCCAGCCTGTGGTATCTGGTGCGCATCGACATGCCCGGGCAGGTGCTGGCCGGGGCCAGCGCGCCCGGCGTGCCTGGGGATCGTGCTGGGCCGCAACAGCCACATCGCGTGGACTTTCACCACGACCGGCGCGGACGTGCAGGACATGTTCATCGAAACGCCGGTCGGCGCCGGCCAGTACCAGACGCCGGACGGGCCGAAGCCGTTCACGATGCGAGAGGAGCGCATTCATGTTCGCGGGCAACCCGACACTGTAATCACCGTGCGCGAGACCCGGCACGGCCCGGTCATTAGTGACCTGATCGATCCCGCGGGCCCGGTGCTCGCGGTATCGATGGCCAACCTGCAGCCGGGTGATACTGCCGCGGCCGGCCTGATGGCATTGAACACGGCCCAGTCCGTCGAGCAGGCTGGGAAAGCGGCTGCCATGATTTCCTCGCCGGTACAGAACCTGCTGGTGGCGGATGGTAAGGACATCGCGCTGTATGTCACCGGGCGCGTGCCGGTCCGGCGATCCGGGGACGGGTCATTCCCTGTGGAGGGCGCGAGCGGCGCGTTCGACTGGGTTGGATGGGCATCGGGCGATGAGTTGCCATACTATGTCGCCCCGGCAAGCGGGCGATTGGTAAACGCAAATGAACGTATCGCGCCGCCGGATTTCCCGGTGTTCCTCGGCCGGGACTGGTTCGGCGACTGGCGGGCGCGACGCATCCGCGAATTGCTGGACAAATCCGATCGCCATACTGCGGCCGATTTCGCGCGCATGCAGCTCGACGTGACGAGCGCGTTCGCCGTGCAGGTGCTACCGGCCCTGCTCTCCATCCCGGCGCCGGGCGGGGCAGCGGGACAGGCGTTTGCCCTGCTGAATGGCTGGGACGGGGCCATGGCGATGGACGAGCCACAGCCGCTGATCTTCTCCGCGTGGATTGACAGCTTCTACGCGGCGTTGATGCAACGTGCCGGCGTCCCGCGTGGCGACGGCTCCGCAGCCGCACCGCCCGCGGAATTTGTCGCCAACGCCTTGCTGCCGGGCGGAGCACATTGGTGCGGCGGGGATTGCGCCACGATCCTGCGTGACAGCCTGGTTGCCGCGGCGAGCGATCTGGTGGCGCGCTTTGGGCCGGACCCGAAGGCTTGGCGATGGGGCCAGGCGCACCAGGCCGAATTCGCCCACCCGTTTCTTCGCGCGATTCCTGGCCTGCGGGCATTCGGCACGTTGCGCATTCCGGCTCCGGGGAGTGCGACCACGATCGACGCGGCTGGCAGCACGAGCAATTTCACAGCCGTGCACGGGCCGGAGTTCCGCGGCGTGTACGATCTGGCCGATCTCGACCGCAGTTTGTTCATGATGGCGCCGGGACAGTCCGGGAACCTGTTGAGCCGGCATAGCCGGGACCTGCTGAAGCCCTGGCGGGACGGCGAGACTTTGACGCTGGGGCCGAAAGCGGATAAAGTAGCGGCGAGCATCCGGCTGACGCCATGACAGGAAATGTAAGGATTGACCCGGGGCCGCCGGTCCATGAACATGTAGGTCGGACGTCCACCATATGACCTACAAACCACCGCGCCGGCCGCAATTCTTTTACACCACCGCCCCGCTGCCGTGCCCCTATGTCGCCGGCCGGACGGAGCGGAAGGTAGTCACCGAAATTGCCGGCCCGGATGCCGAGTCGTTGCATGACCGGTTGTCGCGTGCCGGTTTCCGCCGCAGCCATAACATTGCCTATGCGCCGGTCTGTCCCTCGTGCCAGTCCTGCGTGCCGATCCGCATTCCAGCCGCCAGCTTCCAGCCGGACCGCTCTCTACGGCGCATCGCGCGAGTCAACGAACTGGTCGAAGGGTTCGAGGTGCCGGCGCGGGCCACCGCCGAGCAGTTTCAGCTTTTCCAGCGATATCAGCAGGCCCGCCACGCCGAGGGCGACATGGCCACCATGAGTTTCTACGACTATCGGGCCATGCTGGAGGATACGCCAGTCGAGACCTTCATGGTCGAGTTCCGCGACCCGGACGACCGTCTGGTCGGTGCATGCCTGGCCGACCGCCTGGGAGATGGATTGTCGGCGGTGTACAGTTTCTTCGATCCGGCTTTGGAACGACGCTCTTTGGGCACATACGCGATCATCTGGCTGGTGGAACGTGCGCGGGCGCTGCCACTGCCATATGTGTATCTCGGCTACTGGGTACCGGAGAGTCGCAAAATGGCCTACAAAGCGCGGTTCCGACCCAGCGAGATACTGGTCGGCGGAACGTGGCGGATGCTGGGAAATCGGGATTTAGATGGCGATGAGCTGTCACGCGCATCGCTAGTGCCTGAATCGGCGAGTTGACGGCCCGATCTTAACCGCGCGCTGGTCCCGCGCGATGCGCGGACACCGATCAGAGACCAACCAGGCTGCGGGCGAAATCCGTTGCGTCGAATCGTCGGAGGTCGGCTGCCGTCTCTCCGACGCCAACAGCATGCACAGGAAGCTTGAACGTTTCAGCCAGCGCCACAACAATGCCGCCCCGAGCACTGCCGTCCAGCTTCGTCACGATCAGACCGGTGACGTCCACCATCTCCTTGAACACTTTGACCTGCTGCACTGCGTTCTGGCCGGTTGTCGCATCCAATACTAGCAACACCGAGTGCGGCGCGGTCGCGTCCTGCTTGCGCATGACGCGAATGATCTTGCGCAGCTCCTCCATCAGCACTGTTTTGTTATGTAGCCGCCCGGCGGTATCGATCAGCAGCACGTCGATCCGATCAGCAGCGGCGCGGACCAGCGCATCGAACGCCAGACCTGCGGCATCGGCGTTGGGCGGTCCGGCAATCACCTGCGATCCGGTGCGCTGTCCCCAGACCTGCAACTGCTCCACGGCGGCGGCGCGAAAGGTATCGCCGGCAACGAGAACGGGCTGGACGCCTCGTTCGCGGTACTGCTGAGCCATTTTGCCGATTGTGGTGGTTTTGCCCGTGCCGTTGACCCCGACCACCAGGACGACGTGCGGCTTGCGTTCCGGATCAAGGGTCAGCGGTTGTGCGACCGGCGTCAGGATTGCGGCGATTTCCTGCGCCAGCGCCTGCTTGATCTCTTCATCCGTGACTTCCTTGCCGAAACGAGTACGACGGAACTCGGCGATGATACGCCCCGCGACCTCGGTACCCAGATCGGCCGAGATCAGCAGATCCTCGAGTTCCCCCAGTGCCTCGTCGTCGAGCCGGCGTTTGCGCAACACCTGGGTGATGCCGCCGCCGAGCTTCTGCGTGCTGCGCGCCAGCCCTTCCTTGAGCCGCGAGAAAAAGCCGCCAAGCGCCATCAGATCATCTCGCCGAGCACAGCATCAGCGGTTTCGCCGGTGACGCGGACTGTGATGAGACGGGCTGGTGCGGCCGGCGTGGAGAGCTGTACCGGGACGAAGTGCTCGGAATGACCACTGCTGGAAGTTTCCGTCAGCAGCGAAACTGTTCGGCCGAGTTGAGCGGCGCGGAAACGACGTGCAGCAACCAGGCCGGCGACACGCAACCGGGCCGCGCGTTCACGGCGCAGTGGCTTGGGCACTGCGGGCATGCGGGCGGCCGGAGTGCCGGGCCGCTCACTGTACGGGAACACATGCAGGAAGGGCAGGTCGGCGGCGCCAACGAAATCGAGGGTTTCCCGGAACAACTCCTCCGTCTCCGTCGGGAACCCGGCGATCACGTCGGCACCGATGGCGATGCCGGGTCGTAGCGCGCGGGCGCGGCCGATGATGGCGAGTGCATCCGCGCGTGCAATGCCGGCGCTTCATCCGCTTCAGCACCAGATCGCTACCGGCCTGTAATGACAGGTGCAGGTGCGGCATCAATCGCGGCTCTTCGGCCAGCAGTTTCCACAATTCCCCGTCGATAGCTGCCGGATCGAGCGATGACAGCCGAAGGCGTGGCAGATCCGGCACCAAAGTCAGCAATCGCCGGACAAGCTGACCCAGGCTGGGCCGACCAGGCAGATCATTCCCGTAGCTGGCGATATCGACCCCGGTCAGCACCAGCTCCTGATAGCCGCTACCCAGCAGAGCACGCGCCTGAGCTACCACAGCACCAGCCGGCACGCTGCGGCTCGGGCCACGGCCGAACGGGATGATGCAGAAGGTGCAGCGATGGTCGCAGCCCTGCTGTACCTGGACAAACGCGCGGGCGCGGCCGGCAAACTCGGTCACCAGGTGCGCCGCGGTGTCGCGCGCCTGCATTATGTCGGAGACCGCGCCCGGCGCCTCCGGCGCCCAGCTTTCCGGGTGCAGCTTTTCGGCGTTGCCCAGAACGCGACTTACGCCCTGCAGTCCGGCCCAGCCGCTAGGGTCGAGCTGTGCTGCGCAGCCGGTGACGACGATACGTGCATCGGGACGCGTGCGGTGGGCGCGACGGATGGCCTGGCGCGCCTGACGCTCGGCCTCGGCGGTGACCGCGCAGGTGTTGACGATGATCGTGTCATCCAGTCCGGCGGCGTGGCCGCGCATGACCTCGCTTTCGTACGCGTTCAGACGGCAACCGAACGTGACGATTTCGACGGTCATGACGGATAGGTGTCGAGATCGACGATGCCGGTAAACGCGGTCGCGACCGGCCCAGTCATCAGCACATGGCCATTGTTCAGCCATTCGATGGTGAGTTCGCCACCATCCAGCAAGAGAGTCGCATGCCGGTTGGTGAGACCACGGCGATGGGCATTGACCAGCGTGGCGCAGGCGCCAGAGCCGCAGGCGCGGGTCAGGCCGGCCCCACGTTCCCACACACGCAGGCGGATGCGTTCCGGGGTGAGCACCTGGGCGATGCCGATATTGACACCCTCCGGAAAGATCGGGTCGTGTTCCAGGATCGGGCCGAGCTGATGGATCGGGATTGCCGCAACGTCCGGCACGAAGAAGGTCGCGTGAGGGTTGCCCATGCTGGCCGCGGCGGGGTCGGCGAGCGGGCCGACGTGGAGGTCCAGATGGAGCGTGTCGGCGGAATGGGCGAGCGGGATGTCGCGCCAGTCGAGCTTCGCTGGCCCCATGTCAACGGCGACGCGGGTAGAGGCCAGGATTGTTGCCGGGAGGTTTCCGGCGATCGTATGCAGAATCACATGGCTACGGCCGGTCTCGCTGTTCAGAAGGGCGGCCACGCAGCGGGTTGCGTTGCCGCAGGCGCCGGCCTCGGCGCCGTCTGGGTTGCGAATGCGCATGAAGGCATCGGCATCGGAGCCCGGTGGCGGCGGTTCGACGGAGATGAGCTGGTCGCAGCCGATGCCGGTTTGCCGGTCGGCGAGAGCGGCGGCGCGCGCGGGCGTGAGGCGCAGTAGCCCCGCACGTTCGTCTAGCACGACGAAATCGTTGCCGCAGCCGTGCATCTTGACGAACGGGACCCGCATCGAGCGTTGATATAGAGACAGGGCGAGGGGTTGGCCATGCGAGACGGCTCACCTCGGATAGAGAAGTACGATCACCTGAGCGCTGGAGACTTCCGCCGGTACTACTCGGCGGCCATAGCTTGCGGCACTGGTGCCGGCGTCAATTGCGTCTGCACCAGATCAGCGAACAGCCCCTTGCTCGCCAGCAGAGACTGGAATGTGCCGCGTTCGACGATGCGGCCAGACTCGAAGACCAGGATCTCATCGGCGTCCCGTACCGTGGACAGCCGATGCGCCACGATGAAGGTGGTTCGCCCGCGCATCAGATTCTTCAGGGCCCGGCTGACGCGTGCCTCGGTGGCGGCATCCAGGGCACTCGTCGCCTCATCCAGGATCAGGATCGGCGGATTCTTCAGCAAGGCCCTTGCGATCGCCAGACGTTGCCGCTGGCCGCCCGACAAACTCGCCCCGCGCTCCCCGATCATCGTGTCGTAGCCGCGCGGCTGTCGCGTGATGAATTCATGCGCGTCGGCCAGCCGGCAGGCGTGTTCTATCTCCGCGTCCGTGGCGTCCGGGTTGCCCACCAGCAGATTGTCCCGGATCGAGCGGTTGAACAGCATGTTCTCCTGGAACACCATTCCAATTGCACCGCGCAGGCTCTCCAGGCGCACATCCCGCAGATCCTGTCCGTCGATCAGGATGCGCCCGGAGGTCGGGTCCCACAGCCGCTGCAGCAACGCCATCACGGTGGATTTCCCGGCGCCGGTATGACCCACCAGGGCGACCGACATCCCAGGGTCCGCCATGAACGACACCTCGGTCAGGACGTTCGGGCCGCCGGGATAGGCGAAGGACACGTCCTCGAAGGCGACCTCTCCACGCGCAGCGACGAGGTTCGGCGCGCCGGGGCGTTCGGGCACCGAACTGCGGGCATCAAGCACGCCGAAGAACTCCTCCAGCGACGGCAGGCGGAAGAACAGGCTGGAGATGAACTGCACCGCCGATTCCAGCCGCCCGATCAGCAGCGTGGAGAACCCCATGAAGCTGACGATCTCTGCCACCGAGGCCTGGCCGTTGATGTGCAGCACGGTGCCGATCACCACGATGGAGATCACCGTCAGTGTGCTGGCGGCGCGGGTCAGCACGTTGACCACGGCCCACCAGTTCAGGACCGGGAACTGGTTGCGGATCACCTCGTCGGCGATCTGGCCGAAGAGGCGAGTTTCCGCGGCCATGCGTGTGAAGGACTGCACGATGACCACGTTGGCCAGCGCGTCCGACGCCGTGCCCGCGAGGCTGGTGTTGGCACGCTCCACCAGGCGTTGCCCGGCCAGCGTGCGGCGGATCACGAACGAGGTGACCACGACGAACACCGCCACCAGCACTATCAGGCTGATCGACAGGCGCCAGTTCATCAGCAACGTCAGCGGCAGCAGGACGACGACCGCGGCGATGGTGGAGAGCTGGTCGCGAAAGAACACCAGCCAGACACCGAACAGCCCGTCGGTGCCGGTCAGCATGACTTTCATCAGACGGCCGGAGTGAATGTCGCCATGGAACGACACCGGCATCCCCAGGACGTGCCCGAAATAGCGCGACATCTGCGCTACGCGATGGCGATGGGCCAGCCGCTCGGCCTGCAAGGCGACACCCATATTCGCGGCGATCCCCGCCACGCCCACCCCGGCCCAGATCGTCAGCAGCGACACTGCCTGATGCCACAGCACGTCGCGATCCAGCTCCGAGGAGCGGGACAGCAGTCCGATCACTCGCCCGAACAGCACTGGATCCAGGAACTGCAGTCCGGCCACCAGCACATTTGCGCCGCCCAGTAGCGCGGCGACGCGAATGTCCCGCCCCAGCAGACCCAGCACCCTGCCATACACCTTCAGGAACCGCATCGTGCTTCCCGTGCTTCCCCGACCGGGACGAAGCTTGGGGGCAGCCTGTGGCAGCAACAGGGCGGATTTTCGGGAGCCATGGGGTCGGCCACCGCCGCCATATTCTCCCCTTCCAACAATCTTCGGGTCCAGTCGGATCGCTGCGGCAAGTTCGAACCGGTGCCCTATGGCGCGGCGCGGTGCTGGGCTATAGGGGCGCCATGGCGGGGCGCTCGCGCATCCGAATCGCGGTCAACGTGGTGCTGGACGGAGGGCTCGCCGCCGTAGCCGTGCCACTGGCGCGGTGGATTGCCGACCCGGGCGCGCCGGCGCTCACGCCATGGTGGTTGCTGCTGGCGGGGGCGGCCGCGGTGCTGGTGGCTGGACTGCCATTCCGGCTGCCTCAGCAATATTGGCGTTTTGCAGGGATCGGCGATCTTCTGGGCGTGGCCGGCACCGCCGCGCTCGCCGCGTTGCTGTTCGCGCCGACGCTGGCCGCGGGCGCCTCTCGCAACCCTGCCTTTCCCGCCATTTATGCGCTGACCCTGCTCGTGTTGCTGGGCGCGCCGCGCGTGACCTATCGGCTGGCTGCGGGTGAGGCCGCGGGCATCGCCAGAGCCCGAGGCGGGAACGGTGCTTCTGGTGGGTGCGCTGGAGGACGCCGACCTGTTCCTGCGCGCGCTAGCCCAGGACCGGCGTCAGGCATTGCGCGTGATTGGGCTGCTGGCCCTGGGCTCACCCCAAGCTGGCCGGCGGATCCAGGGCCAGCCAATCCTGGGCTCGGCCGCGGAAGCTGGCGCCGTGCTGGAACGGTTGTCGGCCGAAGGGCGGGTGCCGCAGATGCTCGCCGTTGCCAGCCCGGATATCTCCGGACCATCGCTGGAGGCGTTGGTGCGCGAGGCAGAGCGATTCGGCGTGACGGTACGGCGCGCACCCCGACCAACGGCGCTTCACCCTGCCGGTCCGGCCAGCCCGCGATTGGGACCGTTGGAACTGCGGCCGGTGGCGATCGAGGAGTTGCTGAACCGGCCGCAGGTGCCGCTGGACCGGGAGGGCATGGCACGGTTGATCCAGGGCCGGCGCGTGATGGTCACCGGAGCGGGCGGCACGATCGGATCGGAGCTGGCACGGCAGCTCGCCACGCTGGGGCCGTCGCAGCTTTTGCTGATCGATAATGGCGAATACGCGCTCTGGCAGATCGACCTCGAGCTGGCGGAGAGCCGTCCGGCGGTAGCCTCGGCGGGTCATGCTGGTCGATGTGCGCGACGCGCCGCGCGTCCGTTCTGTATTCGAGGAGTGGCGGCCGGAACTGGTGTTCCATGCCGCCGCGCTGAAGCATGTACCGATGGTGGAGGCGAACCCGTCGGAGGGACTGCTGACCAACGCCGCCGGGACGCGCCATGTGGCGGATGCCGCTCGTGCGGTGGAAGCGGCGGCGATGGTGCTGATCTCCACCGACAAGGCGGTGAACCCGACATCCGTGATGGGTGCGTCCAAGCGGCTGGCGGAGATGTACTGTCAGGCGCTCGACATCTCTGCCTGCGCCGCAGGCCCGGGGCATGCGCTGCGTAACTGTACGGTTTGGCAACGTGCTAGGCAGCACCGGCAGCGTGGTGCCGCTGTTCCAGCGCCAGTTGGAACGCGGCGGACCGCTGACCGTGACCCATGTGGAGATGCAGCGCTACTTCATGACCGTGCGCGAGGCGGTGGGACTGGTGCTGCAAGCGAACGTGCTGGTGAGCGGCGGAGCGGTGCTGCCGTCGGGCCGAGAGGGCGGGATTTTCGTGCTGGACATGGGCAATCCGGTCAAGATCGTCGATCTGGCGCGGCAGATGATCCGGTTGGCCGGGCTACGGCCCGACTTGGATGTCGGGATCGCGTTCACCGGCCTGCGGCCGGGGGAAAAGCTGCACGAGGAGCTGTTCCACGGGCGCGAGCCGCCGGTGCCCACTGGTCATGCCGGCCTGCTGATGGCCGCGCCGCGCACCGCAGATCCGGCGATCGTTGGCCGGGCGATGGACGAGATCGCGGCGGCGTGCCGGGGCGGGCAGGTGCGGCTGGCGTTGACCCTGCTGGGGCGGCTGATCCCGGAATTTGAACATAACGCGGAAGGCGCGCTGGACATGGCGAGACGCACATGAACATCCCGTTCCTCGACCTGAAGGCGCAGCAGGCGCGCATCGCCCCGGAGCTGCGCCGGCGACTGGATGCGGTGCTGGCGCATTGCCAGTTCATTCTGGGGCCGGAGGTGGCGGAACTGGAGGCGAAGCTGGCCGCGCTCTGCGGGGCTTCGCACTGCATCGGCGTGAGTTCCGGGACCGACGCGATCCAGATCGCGCTGATGGCGGAGGGGATCGGGCCGGGGGATGCGGTGTTCCTGCCGGCGTTCACCTACACGGCGACCGCCGAGGTGGCGTTGGTGCTGGGAGCGACGCCGGTGTTCGTGGATGTCGATCCGCGGACGTTCCAGATCGACCCTGTGTCGCTGGCGCAGCGGGTTGCCGAGGTTCGGGCGAGAGGGGCGGCTGCGGCCGCGGGTGCTGATCGGGGTGGATTTGTTCGGGCAACCGGCAAACTGGCCCGTCCTGCGCGAGATTGCGGCCCGCGCGGACCTGTTCACGATCGATGACCTCGCGCAGAGCTTTGGTTGTTCGCTGCACGGGCAACGGCTAGGCGCGGCGGCGGACGTGACGGTGACCAGCTTCTTTCCCGTCCAAGCCGCTGGGAGCTTATGGCGACGGGGGGGCGATATTCACCGAGGATGCATCCCGGGCTGAGCTGTACCGGAGCCTGCGGACGCATGGCGAGGGCGCGTCGCGCTACGAGGTGCTGCGGACCGGGATGAACGGGCGCTTGGACTCGATGCAGGCGGCGGTGCTGCTGGCCAAGCTGACCGTGTTCGAGGCGGAGCTGGCGGCAAGGGCGCGGGTGGCGGAGTACTATGACCGGCATCTGGGGAATGCGGTGGTGACGCCGGCTCGGGTAGCGGATTCGGATAGCGCGTGGGCGATCTATGCGGTGCTGCTGCCGGAGGAGGTTTCGCGCGAACGGGTGCAGGCGGAGCTGCGGGCGAAAACGGCGTGCCGACCGCGGTGTATTACCCGCGGCCGTTGCACCGTCAGCCCGCCTACGAGCGCTGGCATGACGGGGCGCGGTTGCCGGTTTCGGAGGATCTGGCCGAGCGGATCCTGGCGCTGCCGATCCATGCGGACCTGGACGAGGCCGCGCTAGGGTATGTGTGCGAGCAGGTGGTCGAGGCGGTGGCCGGGGCGTGAGGAGGGGATTGGCGGCACGTCTGTGGTCGCGTGCGGGCTGGCGGGCTGGTGTACAACAGGGCGTTTTGGGGCGCTCCGAGTTGTACAACAGAGGTGTTTGGGGCGTCGCGCGTTGTACAACAGACCTTTCGCGGGGGTATGCGGATGTACAACGGCAGGTGCGGGAATGGGATTGAGGGCGGTTGTTGAGACGCGATCGCTTGGCAAGAGACTGGCCGTCGAAGGCGGTTTTTGCGGCTGATGTGACCGGGGGCCGGCCCGGTGGGTTCCCGGCATTTTGGTGGGCCTCGTGCGGGACGAACGAGCTTCCTGGGGATCACCACATCAAGGAACCCGTCGAACAGATTAAACTGCCGCGCGGAAGGATCCCGTCCTTCATCACGTCATGGATGCGAAGAGCCATGAACGACGCTGCTTTATACTGCAGGTCGAGTCGCTTCCGGCAGGCGCGTTATGACCGATGAGTTTGGTCGGTACGCATCTTCGTCGCTACGTGGCTGGGTCTGATTTCCTGTGCAACTATAGCGTTCAGCTTAGTGTTGATGCACCCTCCAGGGCATTGTCGGACAGCGGTTGCCCTACCGTGGCACTTATATGAATTGCGGGGAGCAAGGTTGGGCTGCCCTTGTTGCGGTCACGCGGCAAGCTGGTCGGATGCCTTTTGTGGGAGTGGCCCGCCCGCTTTTTGTCTCGGGGCGGAGGGGCTTCTGGCTGTTTATGCTGGCGTTCGTGCGATGGTGACGAAGTCGAGGACGATGTTCCGGTAACCGGTCTCGTGTTTGCAAGTGTACATAATCGCCGTGCCGTGAGGAGTTTCGCCGATGAACGCCGCCCGGAAAACCGACAGGGGGCGGTCCGTCATTTCAGCCTGCCTGGTTGGGGCGGGGCTTCTGGTGGCCTCCGGTCCCTGGTCCCACGCGCAGCGAAGCCGCAACGGGTCTCCGGCGGGGTTCGTTCCCTGTGCCGGGGACAACGGCGGTATCACTCTGCCCCCTGGCTTCTGCGCCACCGTGTTCGCCGACAAACTGGGCCATATTAGGCATCTCGCGATCACTCCGAACGGGGTGGTGTATGCGAACACCTGGAGCGGGGCTTATTATCGCCGGGGCGGGCCGCCCGCCGACGGTTTCCTGGTCGCGCTGAAGGACACCAAAGGCGACGGCCGGGCGGACCAAGTCGAGCGCTTCGGCACGACTGTCGGCGGAAGGCGATGACCGGCGGCACCGGGATCGCGGTTTACGAGGGATATGTGTATGCCGAGGCAAATGATCGTATCGTCCGCTATGAACTACCGGCAAGCGGGATCAGGCCGCCGGGACCGGCTGAAACCATCGTCTCGGGGCTGCCGCTGAGCGGTGATCATCCGATGCATCCGTTCGCGATCGATCGGCGCGGCAATCATTTATGTCGATCTCGGATCGGTCACCAATTCCTGCCAGAGCGAGAACCGCATGCCGGGCGTGCCGGGGAACCAGCCTTGCCGGGAGCTGGAGACGCGCGGTGGCATCTGGCGCTATGACGCTCATCGGCTCGATCAGCGATTTTCGCCGGCGCAGCGGTTTGCGACGGGGCTGCGCAACGGGGAGGGTATTTCGTTCGATTCGGCGGGGCGGATTTTCGCGACCCAGCATGGGCGGGATCAGCTCGGGCAGAACTGGCCGCGGCTTTACACGCCGGTTCAAGGCGCCGATCAGCCGGCCGAGGAATTGGTGGAGTTGCAGCAGGGGCGCGATTTCGGCTGGCCGGAATGCTATTACGACGACACGCAGCAAGGCTGGTGCTGGCTCCGGAGTATGGCGGCGATGGGGGCAAGGAAGGTGGGTGTCTGCGCGCAGAAGCAGGCGCCGGTTGCCGCGTTCCCGGCGCACTGGGCGCCGAACGACATGCTTATTTACGAAGGCAACCAGTTCCCGGCTGCGTACAAGGACGGCGCGTTCATTGCGTTCCATGGATCCTGGAACCGCGCGCCGGAGCCGCAGGGCGGATATAACGTGGTGTTTCAGCCGTTGCGAAACGGCCAAGCGGCCGGCCCGTGGGTGTTGTTCGCGGACGGGTTCGCCGGGCGCTACGAAGACCCGGGCCGGGCGGCGCATCGCCCGACCGGGCTGGCGGTCGGGCCGCACGGCTCCCTGTATATCGCGGATGACCAGGGCGGGCGGATCTGGCGGGTTAGGTTCCAAGGTAGGGACAGAGGCATTGGAGTGGCTTCTGCGGGTTTGACGGCGGCGGAGTCGAATCCCGGCGAGGCGAGGCCGCCGGAGGGTATTCATCCGAACGCCGGCGCGGCTCCGTTGCTGAGCCCGCCCGGGTCCTCACCGGACCAGGTCGCGCTGGGAGATCGCATTTTCCATGGGCAGGCCGATGGCGGGACGTGCTCCGGCTGTCATGGCGCGGATGGCAAGGGTACGGCGGTGGGTTCTGATCTGACGAGCGGGCGGTGGTTATGGGGTGACGGAAGCATGCAGTCGATCACGCAGACGATCCTGCACGGTGTGCCGAAGCCAAAGGAGCACGCAGGGGCGATGCCGCCGGAAGGGGGTACGAGGCTCTCATGGGCCGATCTTGCGGCGGTGGCGGCTTATGTTTGGACAATCGGGCACGCGAATGCGCGGTGAGAGGGCCTAGTGTCAAGCGGCCGACGCGTTGACCGTATTCGGATAAATCGGCACTCCTGCTGGTATGACTTTCATGCGCTGGCCATTGCCGTTTCATCCGCTACCAGCAGCACATGCAATCGCCGTGGGCCATGTGCCCCCAGTTCCAGCGTCTGCTCAATATCGCCAGATCGCGATGGCCCGGTAATCAGCATGACATTTCGTGGCATCCCGCCGAATTCAGCGCGTAGCAGATCCCAGGCTTCTTCGTATGCTCCAACCAGCCGACTGGCATGCAAGAGCACAATCTCGGTCTCTGGCAGCAGATTGAGCGTGGTCGGTCGCTCCGGCGCGGAGGGCATCATCAGCGTGCCGGTCTCAGCGATTCCAGCAAAACCCTGTTGCATGCTGACGATATCGGATGCAGCCGCGCGCCCCTCGTGAAACCGCAACAGCGGACGGGCTGACCAGTTAATGGCGCGCAGCGCGGGGTGCGGCGCCATGACGAACTCGCCGGGCAGGTTCTGCGCGGCCAGGTAGTCGGCCATCGCGCCCGGCACAGCGTCGAGATCCGGCAAAACCGCAACGGTACCGAACTCCTTTTCCACGTTGTCGATGAACAGTTTCACTTGTTCCGACGCAGGCACCCGCGAGCGCGCCGGTATCAGGTGTCGCGGATGCGCCACCAGCCGCGCACGCAGCATGTCCGCGATGTCCTCCGGCAACGGACCGCGCCGCTGACCGCGACGGATCGCGCCGAGGATTGCCGTTCGGCTCATCGACGCCGCGCTTGCCGCTGCGTCCGGGCGTAGCGGCCGAAGAAGGTGTCGCCTTCGGGCGCCGGCAGGTCGCGGCCCGCCGTCCAACCGCCGGCGAGTGGCAGTCGGGCGAACCGGCCGCGGCGTCGCCCCACCAATCCCAGCCCGAACGCACCGAGACGGGTCATCACGCGATACAGCGCCGGGCGTCGCGCCGCCCACGCCCACAGTGCCAGGTTGTGCCGCTGCGTCGGCGGAGTCAGGTGGCGTTCGAACTCGCGCTCGCGCCAGTGCCGCATCAGGCCGGGCAGGGGAATTTTCACCGGGCAGACGCTTTCGCACTTGCCGCAGAATGTGGAGGCGTTGGGCAGCAGCCCGGCCTGGTCCACTCCGATCAGCGCCGGGGTCAGCACGCTGCCCATCGGCCCCGGATACACCCAGCCGTACGCGTGGCCGCCAACGGCGCCGTACACCGGGCAATGATTCATGCAGGCGGCGCAGCGGATGCAGCGCAGCATATCCTGGAACTCGGTGCCCAGCATCGCCGAGCGCCCGTTATCGACCAGGATCACGTGGTACTCGTCGGGCCCGTCCAGGTCGCCCGCCCGCCGGGCGCCGGTGCTGAAGGTGGTATAGACGGAGAAATCCTGCCCGGTGGCCGAGCGCGCCAGCACGCGCAGCAGGCTGGTGCAGTCTTCGATGGTCGGCACCATCTTTTCGATACTGGCGAGCACGACATGCGCGCGCGGCAGGGTCTGGGTCAGGTCGCCATTGCCCTCGTTGGTAACGATCACGCTGCTGCCGGTCTCGGCGATCAGGAAGTTGGCGCCGGTGATGCCGACGTCGGCGGCGAGAAATTGCTGCCGCAGCCGCGCCCGCGCCTCGGTCAGGATGTCGCGGCGTTCATGGAACACCCGGTCGGGCGGCAGATCGGTGTGGGAGGCGCGGAACTGCGCTTCCCAATCCTCGCGGTTCAGGTGGAAGGCCGGGGCGAGGATGTGGCTCGGCATTTCGTGGCGGAGTTGCAGGATGTATTCGCCGAGATCGGTCTCGATTGGGCGGATGCCGTTGCGTTCCAGGTGGTCGTTGATGTCCAGCTCCTCGCTGATCATCGATTTGCCCTTGGTGACGGTCTTCGCACCAGCGCGGCGGCAGATGTCCAGCACGGCGGCGCGCGCTTCCTCGGTGGTGGCGCACCAGTGCACGGTGCCGCCGGCAGCTTTCACCCGGGCTTCGTATTCTTCCAGGTAGAAGTCGAGGTGGGCGAGCGTGTGGTTCTTGATGTCACGGGCGATATCGCGGAGCCGCTCGAATTCCGGCAGCGCCGCGACCGCCGCAGCCCGCCGCGCGATGAAGGAAGAACCGCTGCGGGCGAGCGCTTTCTGCAACCCCGGATCGGCCAGCGCCCGGCGGGCGTTCTGCTTGAAAGCGGGGCTGGTGGCGAGGTGCATGGGCGGTTCCTTCGGCGGCAGTTTAGTCAGATCGGCGGGATTGACCATCGCGTTCGGTGTGGAAGAAGCGGCGGCCGCTCGCATTCTCCGGTGACCTTGAGTTTGCTGCCTGACCCGTTGCACCGCCCTCATATCGGCGCACTGCAGGTGGGGTTCAGGGACCTGGGCAAACGGCTGGGCGCAGAGGCAAGAGAGGCTTCTGACTCATAAGAACGTCCGAGGAGCCAGCATGTCCCCCCGCATCACCCGCCGTGCCGCCCTGGCCGGCTCGCTTGGCATGACGGTCGCCGCGCGCTCCCGGCAGGCGGTCGCGCAGAGCACCGTCCGGATCGGCGTGCTGACGGACCTCAATGGTCCGAACGCCGCCAGCAACGGCAAGGGCTCTGTCACCAGCACCCAGCTCGCCGCCGAGGATTTCATGGCTGCGCATCCCGACATCAAGGTGGAGGTGCTGGCCGCCGACTACCAGAGCAAGCCCGATGTCGCCACCAGCATCGCGCGCGACTGGATCGACCAGCACGAGGTGGACGTGATCTCGCAGGTGAACAATTCGGCCGCCGCGTTGGCGATCACCAGTCTGGTCAAGGACAAGAACAAGGTTGCGCTGATCACCGGTGCCGCAAGTTCCGATCTTACGGTCAAGGCGTGCACCCCGAACCACATCCATTGGACCTACGACACCTGGGCGCTGGGCAAATCGACGGGCGGCGCGCTGGTGCAGGCCGGCGGCAATTCCTGGTTCTTCATCGCCGCCGACTACGCGTTCGGCCGAGCACTTGCTGGCGACACAGCGGGCTTCGTCACCCGGGCCGGCGGCAAAGTGCTTGGCACGGTGTACACGCCGTTTCCCGAAACCACCGATTTCTCCTCGTACCTGCTGCAGGCCCAGGCCAGTGGCGCGAAAGTATTGGGGCTGGCCAACTCCGGCACCAACACGACCGACTGCATCAAGCAGGGCGTGGAGTTCGGGCTGCGTCAGCATGGCATGCGGATGGCCGCGTTGCTGATGATGATCCCAGACCTGCACGGTGTGGGACTGGCGACCGGGCAGGGTCTCGTGCTGACCGAATCCTTCTACTGGGACATGAACGGCGATACCCGTGCCTACGGCAAGCGGTTCGGCGAGCGCATGAGCGGTTGGATGCCCAGCATGATCCAGGCCGCGGACTACTCGGCAGCCAACCACTATCTCAAGACGGTAGCGGCGCTGGGGGTGGAGAAGATTGCCGACGGCCGTGCGGTGATCGCGGCGATGAAAGCCACCCCCAGCGAGGACGAGCTGTTCGGCCGGTGCATCATCCGCCGGGACGGGCGCCGGCTGAACCCAATGTACCTGTTTCAAGTGAAGTCGCCGCCGGAGAGCAAGTATCCGTGGGACTATTACAAGCTGTTGCGTACCACGCCGGCCGACCAGGCATTCCGCCCGATGGACGAGGGTGGCTGTCCGCTGGTTCATTCGTAGGCGGAGGGCCCTTATCAGGCGTTGCGGGGCACCTTCGGGGTGCCGCGAAGGCGAAGGATGGGGCGGCTGCTACAGCAAGTCCGCCCGAGCCGTCGCGCTCCGGTGTGACTGCGGCGGATTGAGTGCACAGGTTTTAGACAAATTCGAGCGGAAACCACAGACCTTCGCGAAAAGGAAGCAATACCCCCAACCTTCACAAGGTTGTCCACAGATTTCGGGGGAATAAAGTGACCTATCCCTCAGCAAACCACTGCCCTGCGCACGCTGGAGACAGTATGGGGAGAGTTCCATATGCACGGGCAATTTCAAGGACCGCATTTCGAAGGACTCATTCAGAACCCCCAGCAGAGCCGCAATTATCGGTTGTTTAGGGACAAGGTTAGCTAAACAGACCGACGCCGCGAACGTTCTGTGTCTCCAAGGTGCTTACCGTAGTGCATCCTCCTCCTGACCGGTCAGCGATGAGCTTGCGTGGGCGCGCCCCAGACCTTGCAAAATCCAGCACAAGGTCGATCATGGAAGTAGGGGAACGTCACAAGAACTGACCGGGAGACCTCGTGGCCACTTATGAGCCGTGGGCCGCAAGCCGCGGCGCCGAAATCCTAGCCGCCCATGCGGGGCGCGAGGGCGCGGCCCTACCTATCCTGCACGCGTTTCAGGCGGTTTTCGGCTGTGTACCCGCGCCCAGCCATCTCGCAGATTGCGGAAGCGCTGAACCTCTCTCGCGCCGAGGTGTATGGCATCGTCAGTTTTTATCACGATTTTCGTGAGACCCCGCCGGGCCGCCATGTACTGCGGCTGTGTCGTGCGGAAGCATGCCAAGCAATGGGGGCCGAGCGGGTGGCGAGCCAGATAAGGGATCACCTCGGGATCTGCTGGCATGAGACGACGGCGGATGGCCGGGTGACGCTGGAGCCGGTGTTCTGCCTCGGTCTCTGTGCGGTCGGGCCGTCCGGCATGCTAGACGGCGAGCCACTCGCCCGGCTCGATGCCAGGAAACTGGCCTCGGCGCTGGAGGATAGTGCGTGAGCCGGGTTTTTGTTCCGCGGGACGCAGCCGCCATTGCGCTGGGCGCCGATCGTGTCGCCAAGGCGCTGGCTGCCGGGGCCTCGGTGCCGATCGTGCGGACGGGCTCGCGCGGGATGTTCTGGCTGGAACCGATGATTGAGGTGGAAACGCCGGCCGGCCGGATCGCCTACGGACCGGTGCAGGTGGCCGATGTCGGAGGTCTGCTTGAGAGCGGCATGCTGGAGGGTGGATCGCATGTGCTGCGGCTCGGGCGGCCGGAGGATATCCCGTTTTTCGCGGCGCAGACGCGGCTGACCTTTGGGCGTTGCGGCGTGACCGATCCACTGTCGATCGATGAATACCGCCAGCATGGCGGGTTGAAGGGGTTGGCGCGGGCGATCGAGATCGGGCCGGCGGCGACGATCGAGGAAGTGACCCGTTCCGGATTGCGCGGGCGCGGCGGCGCCGGGTTTCCGACGGGGATCAAATGGCGCACCGCGGCGGCGGCGCCGGGCGGTATGAAATATATCGTCTGCAATGCGGATGAGGGCGATTCCGGGACGTTTGCCGACCGGATGCTGATGGAGGGGGATCCGTTCTGCCTGATCGAGGGCATGGCGATCGCCGGACTGGCGGTGGGGGCGGGCAAGGGGTGGGTGTATATCCGCTCGGAATATCCGCACGCGACTTACATTCTCGGGCAAGCGCTGGTTAACGCCCGGGAGGCAGGGCTGCTTGGGCCGGATGTGCTGGGGTCGGGGACGGGGTTTGATATCGAGCTGCGGGTCGGGGCGGGTGCCTATATCTGCGGAGAGGAAACCTCCTTACTGGACAGCCTGGAGGGCCGGCGTGGTCAAGTGCGCGCCAAGCCGCCATTACCGGCGCACAAGGGTCTGTTCGGCCGGCCGACGGTGATCAATAACGTGATTACGTTGGCAAGCGTCCCGGTCATCCTTGCAGAGGGCGCGGAGTTTTATCGCGAGATCGGGATGGGGCGGTCGCGGGGCACCTCGCCGATCCAGCTTGCCGGCAATATCCGGCATGGCGGGCTGTTCGAGGCAGGGTTCGGGCTGACGCTGGGGGAGATCGTCGAGGATATCGGCGGCGGCACTGCGACGGGCCGGCCGGTGCGCGCGGTGCAGGTGGGTGGACCTCTGGGTGCGTATTTTCCGCCGGCGCTGTTCGACACGCCATTCGATTATGAGGCATTTGCCGGGCGTGACGGGCTGATCGGGCACGGCGGGGTGGTGGTGTTCGATGATACGGTCGATATGGCGCACCAGGCGCGTTTCGCGATGGAGTTCTGCGCCGAGGAATCGTGCGGGAAATGCACGCCTTGCCGGATCGGGTCGGTGCGCGGGATGGAGGTGGTGGACCGGATCATTGCCGGGCGAGATGTGGAGGCGAACCTTTCGTTGCTGCGGGACTTATGTGAGACGATGAAGTTCGGGTCGTTATGCGCGCTCGGCGGATTCATTCCGTATCCGGTGATGAGCGCGCTGACGCATTTCCCGGAGGATTTCACCTCTGCGGCTTCGCGGGAGAGGTCGCAGCACCTCAGGGCGGTGGGGGACGTAGCGCGATGAGTAGCGAGACAGGCGCGAAAACCCGTACCCGGCGAGTTGGCCCTAGAACCCGCCCAAGGCAATCGCTTCCGGAGAGCGGGAGAGCTGGTTCAGTGACTTTGTGGAGGCGGTTATGCCGATGATCCAGGACGCCGATTTCGGCACCCCGGAAAGTTCGTTTGAAAGCACGGTCACGCTGACCGTTGACGGGCAGCAGATAACCGTCCCCGAAGGCACGTCGGTCATGCGGGCGGCGATGTTGGCGGGGATCAAGGTACCGAAGCTCTGCGCGACCGATACGCTGAACGCGTTCGGGTCGTGTCGGCTGTGCCTGGTGGAAATCGAGGGGCGGGGAGGAACGCCGGCCTCATGTACGACACCGGTGGCGGCCGGGATGAAGGTGCACACCACCACCGATCGGGTGCGGCGCATCCGCCGTGGGGTGATGGAGCTTTATCTGTCGGACCATCCGCGTGACGCTTTCACGTCACCAGTTGCGGGAGGGAGCGAGTTCGCAGAGGCCGCCGGAATGGTGGGCGTGCGGGAGGTGCGGTACGGGTATGTAGGCGCAAATCACCTAGACGCGCCCGTGGATGTTTCAAATCCGTACTTCCAGTTCGATCCGGCGCGCTGCATCGTCTGCTCGCGCTGCGTGCGCGCATGCGAGGAAATCCAGGGCACGTTCGCGCTGACGGTCGAGGGGCGGGGGTTCGCCTCCAAGATCGTCGGCGGGGATGAACGAGCCGTTTCTTGCATCGGAATGCGTGTCGTGCGGCGCCTGCGTGCAGGCCTGTCCGACCGGCTCCCTGATCGAGAAAGCGGTCGTCGCGCTGGGTCAGCCGGAGCATTCCGTTGTTACGACCTGCGCTTATTGCGGTGTCGGCTGCAACTTCAGGGCGGAGATGCAGGGCGACACGGTGGTGCGCATGGTGCCGGCCAAGGACGGCAAGGCCAATCACGGGCATTCCTGCGTGAAGGGCCGCTTCGCCTGGGGCTATGCCATGCATCCTGACCGCATCCTGAAGCCGATGCTGCGCGAGAAGATCACCGATCCGTGGCGGGAGGTGAGCTGGGACGAGGCGATCGCACGCGTTGCCGCGGAGTTCCGGCGCATCCAGGCGGCGCAGGGCGGGGCGCGGTCGGGGCCATCACGTCTTCCCGCTGCACCGACGAGGAGACGTATCTGATGCAGAAGCTGGTGCGCGCCGGCTTCGGCAACAACAACATCGATACCTGCGCGCGCGTGTGCCACTCGCCGACCGGCTATGGGCTGGGCAAGACGTTCGGCACCTCCGCCGGGACCAACGATTTCGATTCGGTCGAGCAGGCCGACGTGATCATGGTGATCGGCGCCAACCCGACCGACGGGCATCCGGTGTTCGCCTCGCGCATGAAGAAGCGGTTGCGTGAAGGGGCGAAGCTGATCGTCGATCGACCCGCGGCGGATCGACTTGGTGCGCACGCCGCATGTCGAGGCTGCGTATCACCTGCCGATCAGACCCGGCACCAATGTCGCCGTGCTGGACGCGATGGCGCATGTCATCGTGACCGAAGGGCCTGGTGGATGAGGCGTATGTGCGCGAGCGCTGCGACCTCGATGCGTTCCGTGCCTGGGCGGCCTTCATTGCCGAACCGCGCAACAGCCCGGAGGAAGTGGAGAAACTCAGCGGCGTGGCGCCGGACCTGATCCGGGCCGCCGCGCGGCTGTACGCCGCGGCGCCGGAACGGGGCGATCTATTACGGCCTGGGCGTGACGGAGCACAGCCAGGGCAGCACGGCGGTGATGGCGCTGGCCCAGCTCGCGATGGCGACGGGCAATGTCGGCCGACCGGGGACCGGAGTGAACCCGCTGCGCGGGCAGAACAACGTGCAGGGCTCCTGCGACATGGGCAGCTTCCCGCACGAGTTCCCCGATTACCGCCACGTCGGCCGGCCCCGAGGTGCGGGCGATCTACGAGCGCGAATGGGGCGTGACGCTCGACGCCGGAGCCGGGGCTGCGCATCCCCAACATGCTCGACGCGGCGCAGGACGGCTCGTTCCGGGCGGTCTATATCCAGGGCGAGGACATCGCGCAGTCCGATCCGGACACGCAGCATGTGACCGCCGGGCTGGCGGCGATGGAGTGCGTCGTCATCCAGGACCTGTTCCTGAACGAGACGGCCAATTACGCGCACATCTTCCTGCCCGGGCTCGACGTTCCTGGAGAAGAACGGCACCTTCATCAATGCCGAGCGGCGGATCAACATGGTGCGCAAGGTGATGGCGCCGCGCAACGGGTACGAGGACTGGGAGATCACGCAACTGATCGCCAATGCGCTCGGGCTGGGCTGGAAATACACGCATCCGTCGGAGGTGATGGACGAGGTCGCCGCGCACCACGCCGAGCTTTGCCGGCGTGTCGTTCGCCAAGCTCGACCGGCTCGGGTCGGTGCAATGGCCGTGCAACGAAGCGGCGCCCGAGGGCACGCCGACGATGCATGTCGGTCATTTCGTGCGCGGCAAGGGCAATTTCCTGATCACCGAATATATCGCCGACGCGACGAACGCACCGGGCCGCGCTTCCCGCTGCTGCTCACCACCGGGCGCATCCTGTCGCAATACAATGTCGGTGCGCAGACGCGGCGCACCGCCAATATCGTCTGGCATCAGGAGGACTGCTGGAAATTCATCCCCACGACGCCGAGGAGCGCGGCATCCGCGACGGCGATTGGGTGCGGCTGGCGAGCCGGTCGGGGAGACGAGGCTGCGGGCGCATATCACTGACCGGGTGGCGCCCGGGGTGGTGTACACCACCTTCCATCATCCGGACACGCAGGCCAACGTGGTGACGACCGACTATGCGGATTGGGCGACAAGCTGCCCGGAATACAAGGTGACCGCGGTGCAGGTCTCGCCCAGCAACGGGCCGACGCGACTGGCAGCGCGAGCTACCGCGTCGATCTGTCCGCAGACGGAGCCGGCGCGTGATCCGAGCACGGCGCCGGCAAAATGAACGCCCTTCCGCTTGCGGGCGAGCCGCGACGATACGACCGCGTCCGGCGTGTCGCGTGGCGCGACGGGCGGCGATCGCCAGGGTACGCGCGTCGTCCCGGAGGAAATGCCGGTCGCGCTCACTTACAACCGGGCGACGCTCGCGGTGATGCTGGCCACGCCCGCCGATCTGGAGGATTTCGCGCTCGGCTTCAGCCTGACCGAAGGCATCGTGCGGCGGCCCGGCGAGATCGAGGAAATTGACGTCGTTCGGGCCGCGGACGGGATCGAGCTGCGCATGTGGCTCGGCGCCGAGCGGGCGCCGCAGGCCGAACGGCGCCGCCGGCGGCTGGCCGGACCCAGCGGCTGCGGTCTGTGCGGGATCGAAAGCCTGGAGGATGCGCTGCGAGCCCGCCGCCAGGTCGTCGCATCGACGCGCAGTTTGCGGCGGCCGAGATCTGCGCCGCCATGGCGGCGCTGCCGGACGCGCAGCAGCTCAACCACGACACCCATGCCGTGCATGCCGCCGGCGTTCTGGACGCCGGACGCGCGGGCTGGTCGCGGTGCGCGAGGATGTCGGCCGGCACAACGCGCTCGATAAGCTCGCGGGCGCGCTGGCGCGGCGCGGACGTGGCGGCCGCCGAGGGCATGCTGCTGCTGAGCAGCCGGCTTTCGGTGGAACTGGTGCAGAAGGCGGCGGCGATCGGCGCGCCGGTGATCGTCGCCGTCTCCGCGCCGACCGCTCTGGCGATGCGGGTGGCAGAAGCGGCCGGGATCACTTTGGTCGGCGTGGCGCGGCAGGACGGGTTCGAGGTGTTCACTCACGCCGAGCGGATCGAGATGGAGCGAGGCGCCGCATGTCGCCTGACAAGCTGGCCTATATGGCCAACCAGATCGGCCGGTTCTTTGCTCACCAGCCGCACGACAAGGCGGTGGCTGCGACCGAGGACACCTGCGCAAGTTCTGGGATCTGCGGATGCGGGCGATCGCGATCGCTGGACGTCAATGCAAACGGATCTGGGAACGAAGCTCGACCGGCTGGCGTTCGGGAGGCGCGTCGAACTGATTCCGCGTGAGTCGATAGAGCTTATTACGAGATAGCGGTGTCAATGTAGTCAATAACAAAAATATCAATATTCAGGGAGAGGTCCGCATGAGCTTCCATTCAGGCGGCAGCGTCAGCCGGGGCTGCTGATCGGGAGCGCATTATCGCCGGACCTGGCTTCAATCGGTGGATGGTGCCCCCGGCGGCGCTTATGCGTGCACCTGTGCATCGGCCAGGCTTACGCGTTCAGCGTCTTCAACCTGCCGATGACCAGACTGATCGGCATCACCAAATCGGCGCCCGGATGATTGGAAGCTGACGCGAGCTCGGCTGGATTTTCAGCATCGCGATCGTGGTGCTCGGGATCGCGTCGGCGTCGACCGGCTCCTGGCTCGACCGCGTGGGACCGCGCAAAGCGATGTTCACCGCGGCCTGCTGCTTCGGCGGCGGCTTCCTGGTTTCGGCGTTCGGCGGTGGGCATCCACAACCTCTGGCTCGATCTATCTGGGCTATGGGCGTGATCGGCGGGTGCGGGCTGGGGATCGGCTACATCTCCCCGGTAAAAACACTGATCACGTGGTTTCCCGATCGGCCCGGGCATGGCAACGGGGATGGCGATCATGGGGTTCGGCGGCGGCGCGATGATCGCCTCGCCGCTGTCGGTCTAGCTGATGGAGCGCTTCTCCAGCCCCAACCCATGTCGGCGTCGCCGGAGACATTCGTGGTACTCGGGATCATCTATTTCTGCTTCATGTCGATCGGGGCGATAATCGTCCGCGTGCCGCAGCCGGGCTGGCGTCCGGAGGGCTACGTGGCGCCGGTGCAGTCGGTCGGGCTGATCACGACCGAAAACGTGCATGTCGATACGGCATTGCGCACGCCGCAATTCTGGCTGCTGTGGTGGGTGCTGTGTCTGAACGTCACAGCCGGCATCGGCGTGCTGGGGCAGGCCTCGGCGATGGCGCAGGAGATGTTCCCTGGGCGGGTCACCGCGGTCGCCGCGGCCGGCTTCGTCGGGCTGCTGAGCATCTTCAACATGGGCGGGCGCTTCGTCTGGGCCACGCACGTCGGACTACATTGGGCGGAAGAACACCTACTGCGTGTTCTTCATCCTCGGCATGCTGCTGTACGGGCTGGTGCCGACGGCCGGGCATATCGGCAGCGTCGGCGCTGTTCGTGATCTGCTTCCTGATCATCATCAGCATGTATGGCGGCGGGTTCGCGACCATTCCCGCCTATCTGAAGGATGTGTTCGGGGTGCAATATGTCGGCGCGATTCATGGGCGGCTTCTCACGGCGTGGTCGGCGGCTGGCGTGTTCGGTCCGGTGATCGTCAACTACATGCGGCAGTATCAGATCGACCACGGCGCGCCGAAGGCCGATGCCTATACCGAGACGATGTACATCATGGCCGGGCTGCTGCTGATCGGGCTGATCTGCAACCTGCTGATGCGGCCGGTGCACGAGCGGCATTATCTTGCAGCCCAGACTGCCGGATCTGAGGGAGGGTAAAGAGATGACCGCGAAGCTGATCTTCGTCTGGGCGCTGGTGGGCATTCCCCTGCTTGGGGGATCGCCAACACTCTGGGGGATGCGACGAAACTGTTCGGGTAAGCGGGCGACCGGTCGGCAGATAGCCCGGGGTGATCGCCGGGTGATGCGGCTACGACGGCAGATTCGGCGTTGTGGTTACGACCGCCTATGAGGCTGCATAGGCGGTTTTCGGCGTCCGGCCCTTTGCGAGTGCGCGGAGTTTTGCGATCGTGAGCCATTGGCGAGCGGCCGACCGCGATCCGCGCTGAAGGCACTGCTCATGACCGTCCGCACCCGCTTCGCCCCTAGCCCGACCGGCCCGCTGCATATCGGCGGGGCTCGCACCGCGCTGTTCAATTATCTGTTCAGCCGTCATCACGGCGGCGCGTTCGTGCTCCGTATCGAGGACACCGATCGCGAGCGCAGCACCGAGGAATACACACAGGCTGATCCTGGATAGCCTGGACTGGCTGGGGTTGGAACGCGACGAGCCACCGATATTCCAGTCCACCCGCGCGGCCCGGCACATCGAGGTGGCGCAGCAGCTGCTGGCCGCGGGCCATGCCTATCGCTGCTATTGCACGCCAGAGGAACTGGCGCGGATGCGCGAGCAGGCCATCGCCGAAAAGCGCCCTCCGCGGTTCGATGTCTGGCGCGACCGCGACCCGACCGAGGCTCCGCCGGGCGTCGCCCCGGCGATCCGGCTGAAGGCGCCGCGCGAGGGCGAGACGGTGGTCGAGGATTTGGTGCAGGGCGTCGTCCGGGTCGCCAATGCCGAGCTGGACGACATGATCATCCTGCGCAGCGACGGCTCGCCGATCTACAATT
This sequence comes from uncultured Pseudomonadota bacterium, assembly GCA_963810715.1. Lineage (GTDB taxonomy): Bacteria > Pseudomonadota > Alphaproteobacteria > Acetobacterales > Acetobacteraceae > DATDIC01. The sequence continues at coordinate 216,326 of CAWEOZ010000023.1, forward strand.
TTTCGGTGGTGGTGGACGACCACGATATGGCGATCACGCACGTGATCCGCGGCGACGACCACCTGACGAACACGTTCCGGCAGGTGCAGATCTATCGCGCGATGGGGTGGGAGCTGCCGCGCTTCGCGCCATGTGCCGCTGATCCATGGCGCCGACGGCGCCAAGCTGTCGAAGCGGCACGGGCGCAGTCGGTGACGGAGTTCCGCGATCTGGGCTATCTGCCGGAGGCGCTGTGCAATTACCTGCTGCGGCTGGGCTGGGGCCATGGCGACGTGGAGCTGCTGGACCGCGCGGAGGCCATCCGGCTGTTCGACATCGACGGGGTCGGGCGTTCGCCGGCGCGCATGGACTACGCCAAGCTCGCGCATCTGAACGGGGTTTATCTGCGCCAGGCCGACGACGACGTGGCTGACAAAGGAAGTCCTGCGGCGGCTGGCGCATCGGACCGACCTGTCGGTGGGAGCCGTACGCGGCGGCGCGTATCCGGACGCTGATGCCCGGGTTGAAGGAGCGGGCGAAGACACTGGTGGAGCTGGCTGACGCGGCGGCATTTCTGGCGCATACGATGCCCCTGCCCATGGAGCCGAAGGCGGCTGCCCTGCTGACGCCGGAGGCGCGGCTGATGTTGCGTGAACTGGCGGGACGCTGGACGCAACGGATTTTTCGCCCGCGGCGCTGGATGCGGCGCTGCGGCAGTTCGCCGAGGCAACGGGGCGGAAGCTCGGGCCAGGTGGCGCAGCCGCTGCGGGCGGCGTTGACCGGCAGCACGGTCAGTCCGGGGATCGATTCGGCGCTGGCGGCGCTGGGACGCGAGGAGGCGCTGGCACGGATCAGGGCGGTGGGATGAGGTGACACGGCGCCCTGTCGGTTGGCTCCCGCGACCCTCCCCTAGCCCCTCCCGCAAGGGGAGGGGGATAAGCAAGAACAACCGCGGATTTTGTGACGGCCAGGTGGGGCTGTCCCGCTATCCGCTTGCCCCGGCGGAAACGGCTGGATAGGTTTCCAAGCCGTTTCAAAAGAGACCCAGTTCCCTATGGCAGCGACGCCGGCCAAAGCCGCCTCTCCCGTTACTCCCGCCGAAATGCAAGCCATGGTGGCGCGCGCCGGCCTGACGTTGAACCCCGGACAGATGGCAGACCTCGTGCTCGCCTGGCGGCAGCTCTCGGCGCTGATCGCGGCGATACCCCGTGATCGCCCCCTGGCCGACGATCAGGCCTATGTGTTCCGTTTGCCACCCCCGTCAATCACAGTCCCCAAGACCCGCAGCCCCTGTGCGAGCCAGGCGATGAGCGGGGTTCCGGAAACGCCGCCGCTCACCATCGCCAGGGCCAGCCGGCTGATCGCCTCCCGCAAGCTTTCCCCTCTGGAGCTGACGCGCGCGCTGCTGGAGCGGATTCAGGCCCTGAACCCTGAGCTGAACGCATTCATAACTGTCACCGAGCGCCAAGCTCTGGCGGCCGCCCGCGCCGCGGCCCGCGGCACACGGAAGGGACCGCTGGCCGGCATCCCAGTGGGCTATAAGGATATCTACAACACTGCCGGGGTGCTGACGACAGGGCATTCGAAACTGCTGGCCGACAACGTCCCAACCGAGGATGCCGAGGCGGTCCGCCGACTGTCCGCGGCCGGCATAGTGATGCTGGGCAAGCTGGCTACGCACGAGTTCGCCGTCGGTGGGCCTGCTTTCGACCTGCCCTGGCCGCCGGCGCGCAACCCGTGGGACCTGCGGCGCTATACCGGGGGCTCGAGCTCCGGGTCTGGTGCTGCGGTGGCGGCCGGGCTCGTGCTGGGGGCGCTGGGCTCCGATACCGGCGGGTCGATCCGGCTGCCGGCGGCGTATTGCGGCATTGCCGGACTGAAACCAACACCCGGGCTGGTGTCCCGCCGAGGTGTAATTCCGCTGGCGCCGAGTCTGGACACGGTGGTCCGATGGCCTGGACAGCGCAGGATTGCGCGCTGCTGCTGGAGGCAATGGCCGGCCATGATCCGGCCGACCCGGCGTCTGTCTCCGTGCCACGCGTGTCCTATGTGCGCGGGCTGGACACGCCGGTGAAGGGGGTGCGCGTGGGCCTGCTGCGCCGCTTTTATGAGCACGATGTGCCCGCCACCCCAGAGGTGCTGCGCATGATGGCACAGGCCGTGACCGTGCTGCGCGGGCTGGGCTGCCGGGTGGAGGAAGCCGTGCTGCCACCAGTACAGGAGTTCAATGCGGTCAGTCGTGTGATAATCTGCGCGGAGGCGTTCGCCCTGCATGAGCCGATGCTGCGCAACCGGCTGGCTGATTATTCGCGCGTGTTCCGCATCCGTGTGCTAGGCGGGGCGCTGATCCGTGCCGCCGACTACATCGCCGCCCAGCGCCGGCGAAGCGATCTGATCGCCGCGACGGCGAAGCTGTTCGAGCGGTTCGACGTGCTGCTCTCCTCTCCTACTGCTGGGCCGGCACCGATGCTGAACGATCAGCGTCCTGATGAGGGGTTCACCACCCCGTTCCTCACCACCGTCGCGAACGTAGCGGCACTACCCTCGTTGGTGGTGTGCGGCGGCTTCACTGCGGAAGGATTGCCGCTAGGGGTGGAGATCATGGGACCCGCCTGGGGCGAGGCGACGGTGCTGCGTGTAGGGCACCAGTTCGAGCGGGCGGCAGGTACGCGCGAGCGGCGGCCGGAGCTCGTATTGCCCTCTTCGGGAGATCGATAAAGCGACGATGCCACGGCACGAAGAGAGCTGCAGCCAGCAGCCGGGAATTAAACAGAGGCACCGTTCGGAACCACGATCGGCGGGCGCTTTCCGGCCAAACGCTCCAACGCGAGATACACCACCGGCGTCGTGTATAGTGTCAGCATCTGCGACACGATCAGCCCGCCGACGATGGCGATGCCCAGCGGCCGCCGCAGCTCCGCCCCGGTGCCGAACGCGAACGCCAGCGGCAAGGCGCCGAACAGCGCGGCCAGCGTGGTCATCAGGATCGGCCGGAAGCGCTCCAGGCAGGCCTCGTGGATCGCCTCGAACGGGATCGAGCCCGCGCTGGCGTTCGGCTTCCAGCGCGAAATCCACCAGCATGATCGCGTTCTTCTTGACGATGCCCATCAGCAGGATGATCGCCGATCATGCCCATGACGCTGAGATCCTGTCCCGGTGATCAGCAGCGCCAGCAGCGCGCCCAGGCCGGCCGAGGGCAGCGTGGAGAGGATGGTCAGCGGGTGCAGCAGGCTCTCGTACAGCACGCCCAGCACGATATAGATCGCGATCAGCGCCGCAGCGATCAGCAGCGGCTCGGTCCGCGTCGTGTCCTGCAACCACTTCGCATTGCCGGCGAACTCGGTGCGGACGTCCGGCGGCATGTGCAGCTCGGCGGCCGCCTGCTGCACCGCCGCCTCGGCGTCGCCCAGCGCCATGCCAGGCGGCAGGTTGAAGCTGAGCGTGGCGGCCGGGAACTGGCCCTGGTGGCGGACCGCCAGCGGCGCCTCGCCGCGCTCGAAATGCGCCATCGCCGACAGCGGCACCTGCGTGCCCGCTGCTGCGACGCCGACGTAGATGCGGTCGAGCATGGACGGGCTCGGTCTGCAGCGCCGGATCGGTCTCCAGCACCACCTTGTACTGGTTGCGCTGCGTGTAGATGGTCGAGACCTGCCGCTGCGCGAAAGCGTTGTTCAGCGCGTTGTCGATGTCGGTGGCCTGACACGCCCAGCCGGGCGGCGGCGGCGCGGTCGATCACCACGTTCTCCTGCGGGCCCGGCGCGGTCCTGGTCCGAGGTGACGTCGGTCACGCCCGGCGTGCTCTTCAGCTTGTCTTCCAGCAGCTGGCTCCAGTGCCGCAGATGCGGCGAGGTCCGGGCTGATCACCACGAACTGGAACTGCGAGCCGCCGCTGCGCCCGCCGCCGCGCAGATCCTGCGCGGAGAACAGGAAGCGTCTGGATGCCGCCGAGCCCGGCCAGCTTCGGCCGCAGCCGGGCGATCACCGTCTTCCGACGAGATATGCGCTCGGCGCGAGCGGCTTCAGGCTGACCGTGAGCTGCCCGCGATTGAGCGAGCTCCAGCCGCTGGCCGACGCCGACCTGCGATCGCCACCGTCGCCACCGCCGGGTCGGCCAGCAGCACATCCACCACGGCGCGCTGGCGCTCCTCCATCGCCTTGAACGAAATGTCGGGCGAGGCGACTGGTCGAGCCCATCAGGATGCCGGTGTCCTGGATCGGCATGAATCCCTTGGGCACGGTGCGATAGAGCTGCACCGTCAGCACCACGGTCGCCAGCATCACCAGCAGCATGAAGACGCGATGGCGCAGCGCCCAGCCGAGCGTGCGTGCATAGAAGCCGATGGTTGCCGCGCGAGCGCCGCTTCGATGCGCCGATCGATGCGCGGCCCACAGCCGCCAGCGCGGCGCGTGCATGCGCGCGGCGTCATCCAGCGGCCGCAGATCATCGGCGTGAGCGTCAGCGACACGGCGGCCGAGACGACGATCGCCATGGTCAGCGTCATGGCGAATTCGTGGAACAGCCGGCCGAGGATGCCGCCCATGAAGATCAGCGGGATGAACACGGCGACCAGCGACAGGCTGATCGACAGCACGGTGAAGCCGATCTGCCGCGCGCCGATCAGCGCGGCCTGCAGCGGCGGCATGCCCTTCTCGGTGTGGCGGACGATGTTCTCGATCATGACGATCGCGTCGTCGACCACGAAGCCGACCGAGATGGTCAGCGCCATCAGCGAGAAATTATCGAGCGAGTAGCCCATGAACCACATGCCGGCGAGCGTGCCGCAGATCGACAGCGGCACGGTCACGGCGGCGGCGATGGTCGGCATCAGCCGGCGCATGAACAGGGCCACCACCATCAGCACCAGCGCGATGGTGATGGCCAGCGTGTACTGCACGTCGGCCACGCTGGCGCGGATCGTGCGTGGTGCGGTCCTGAGATGACGGACAGCTTGATGTCCGGCGGCAGCCACGCCATGAGCTGCGGCAGCAGCTGCTGCACGCGATCGACCGTATCGATGACGTTGGCGCCGGCCTCCTTGGTGATGGTCAGCAGGATCGCCGGCTGCTTGCCGTCCCAGGCGGCGAGGCGCGTGTTGGCGACGCTGTTCACGACAGTCGCGACATCGCCCAGCGTGCACCACCGCGCCGTTGCCGGCCTTCAGCACCAGCGGCGCGTACTGCTCGGCCTGCGACATCTGCGGCGTTGATGCCGATCATGCTCGGCGCGCGTCGGGCCCTTCGAAGCCGCCGGTCGGCTCCAGCACGTTGGCGTTCTCGGATCGCGTTGTCACGTCCTGCGCGGACAGCCCTGCCGCGGCCAGCCGCGACCGGATCGAGCTGCACGCGCACCGCCGGCTTCTCCGCGCCGTTGACCGTCACGTTGGCGACGCCGTCGACCTGCGACAGACGCTGGCCAGGATGGTGTCGGCGGCGTCGTAGATCTGCGCGACCGACAGCGTATCGGATGACAGCGCGATCGTCATGATCGGCGCGTCGGCCGGGTTGAATTTGCGGTAATAGGGGCGGGTCGGCAGATCCGAGGGCAGGTCGGCGGTGGCGGCATTGATCGCCGCCTGCACGTCATGCGCGGCGCCGTTGATGTCGCGGTCGATGTCGAACTGGATGACGATGGAGGTGCGCCGAACGGAGCTGGTGGAGGTGATCTCCGTCACGCCGGAGATTTCGCCCAGCCGCCGCTCCAGCGGGGCGGCGACGGAGTTCGCCATCGTCTCGGGGTCGGCGCCGGGACGGAGGCGAAGACCACGATGGTCGGGATATCGATGCTGGGCAGGGCGGCGACCGGGAGGAAGCGGTAGGCGACCAGCCCGGAGAGCAGGATGCCGATCGCCAGCAGGATGGTGGCGACAGGGCGGGCGATGAACGGGGCGGAAAAGCCGAGCAAAAGTGTCGATCGCTCCTTGTTACATGTAGTCACAAGCGCGGGTTATGTCGCCTCTGCAGTGGCGCAGCGTAATATCCGTGGACAGATGAACGTTCCGAACGGAGTTCTCAAGGGCCGGTTAGCTTTTGATGGCTACGCGCTCAGGCTTTAGCGGGAGACGTTCGTCTCATAATGCGATTCATCCGTGCTGCTTCTTCTCGCGGTCATTCCGGTTACGGGTGTCGCGGCCGAGCTGAAGCTCGGCGACGTGGAACCTGGAATGGCTCACCGATCGCGCCGCGCGGAAGTCCGGGTCTGCCGCCGGATGTCGTTGCGAAACGCCCCGACGAGTCGCGTTGCTCGGCCGTTACGCCGCGGAGCTGAACGCTGACGTCATCGCCATCCAGGAGGTGGACGGTCCGGCAATTGCCGCGCGCGTGTTTCCGCCGGACCGTTACGCCATCCATATGACGGGCGAGACTGTCGTCCAGCGCGTTGGGCTCGTAATCCGCCGAGGGATCGATTTCACGGCCAACCCAGATGTGACGGCGACCTCGATCCGCCGCCGCTGCACCTGCGGAGCGGTGCCGATATTACCTTGCATCTCGCGGCCGGCCCGCTGCGCATTCTGGCGGTTCATCTCAAGACCGGATGCCGGGAGTTGCCGCTCGGCGCAGCCGGCGACGTGCCTGCCGCGAACTGGCGGAGCAGGTACCGGCGCTCGCCGGCGTGGATCGGCGCGCGGCGCGCCGAGCAGGTGCCCTTCGTCGTGATGGGCGACTTCAACCGCTGGATGGACGACTACCGGGGCCGCCCGGACGCACTCTGGTCCGCATTGCGCGAAGCTGCGCCGCTGACGCGCGCGACGGAGGGGTTTGCGAGCCCCTGCTGGGGCGGCGAGCACTTCATTGATCATATCATCGCCGGTGGGCGGGCAAGCGATTGGCTTGAGCCAGGCACGCTGCATGTCCTGGTCTTTCGTGAAACAGGCGACGACTGGAAGGAGCGCCTGTCGGATCACTGCCCGGTTTGGGTGCGCTTCCACCTTCCAGACCAACCAGCCATAGTGCCCCTTCGTGCGGGGAGCGGTGGATGAAAGAGAGGCGGTTCCGCTGGTGGATGGTGTGGCTGCTGATCGGGCCGATCACTTTCGTGATGTCGCTCGACCGCACGGCGATCGTGGTCGCCGCACCGGTGATCCAGAAGGAGTATGGATTTTCGCTGGTCGAGATGTCCTTGATTCTCACCAGCTTCTCCTGGACGTATGCGTTCCTGCAGGTGCCGGCCGGGTGGTTGGCCGAGCGGGTCGGGCCGCGGCGGGCGCTCTATTGGGCTAATCTGCTATGGTCGATACTTACCGCAGCTACACCGGCCGGATTCAGCCTGACGTCATTCGTGGCGATCCGTGCCGCGCTCGGCGTCGGGCCAGGCCGCCGACTGGCCTGCTTCGGTGCTCGCGCTGCGGCGCTGGTTCCCGCAAGCGGGAGCGGGCGAAGGGCAATTCGGTGCTGCTGGGCGGGCTGTATCTTGGCCCGATCATCGCGGCGCCGATCACTACGGCGGTGATGCTGAGCTTCGGCTGGCGATTCGTGTTCTACGGGTTCGGCGTGCTGGGGATCGCTGCTCGGCTTCGCCTGGTGGTTCATGTTCCGCGACAATCCGTCGGAGCATCCATGGGTCTCGCGCGAAGAAGCCGCGTTCATCGCTGCTGAGCGGGAGCCGGAGGCGCCGGCAACACCGAAAGGGGCGCTCCCGGCTCTGTTTCGGTCGGGCCAATTCTGGGCTGTGGGGGTGCAGTATTTCTTCCTGATCCTGATCCAGAGCTTCTACACGTCCTGGCTGCCGACCTATCTCGTGCAGGCGCGGAACTTTTCGCTTCGGTCGATGGGGATCTACGCCTCGCTGCCCTGGGTCGCGCTGTTCTGCATGGTGTTCCTGGCAGGAGGCTTGGCGGACCGGGTGCTGCGCGCCACCGGATCGGTGTGGCGAGCGCGCGTGCCGGCGGCGATCGCCGGGTTCGTGATCAGCGCCGCGGCGCTGATCCTCGCGGCTGAAACCGCCAACATTCCGCTGATGGTGCTGCTGTTATGCGTGTCCCTGGGCGCGATCGGGTTGACGCAGGTCTCGATCTGGTCCGCCTGCCAGGATATCGGCGGCTCGGCCACGGGCGTGGTGACCGGGTGGACGAACTTCCTGGGGTAATTCCGCGGGTTTCGTCGGGCCGGTGGTGATCGCGCTACTGGTGAAATGGACCGGCGGTTGGTCCGGCGCGCTGCTCGGTATCGCGCTGGCTGGTGTCTGCGGTGCCGTGCTGTGGCTGTTCGTGCATCCAGAACGGCCACTAACGCTGCCGGATTCGGTGACCACCATGCCGCGCACCGCGTGAAGGGGAACAGGATGGCGAAATATGAGATTGGGCCAATGCCGGCGCAGATAAGCGCCGAAGTCGTGGCCCTGCTGGAAAAGACCGAAACAGCAACCGTCGGGCATTGGCGCCATTGGGGTTTCTGCGACCGGCGGCATTCATGCCCTTCTGCGCGGCCGCCGCGTGGCCGGCACCGCGGTGACGCTGGCGATTCCGGGGCCGGATTCTACACTGCTGCACCACGCGTTGGGGCTGCTTCGGCCGGGCGATATTCTGGTCGTGGACCGGCTCGGCGATACGCGGCACGCCTGCTGGGGCGGTGGCGTGACGGTGGCAGCCAAAGCCGCGGGGGCGAAGGCCGGGGTGGTGGATGGGCCGTGTACCGACCTGGAAGAAATCACTGCATCGGATTTCCCGATCTGGTGCCGAGGACTCGCGCCGATCACCACGCGGCTCTACGACCTCGGCGGGCGGCTGAATCGATCCCATTGCGGTTGGCGGTGCGGTGGTAATGCCCGGCGACACGGTGCTGTGCGACGAGAGCGGCGTGCTGGTGATGGGGGCGCGGGAGGCCGAGGCGGAGGCGCGGCAGGCGATCGCCCGTCAGGAGAGCGGAGTGGTGTTGCAGGCCAAAGTCGCCGGTGGAGCGAAACTCGGGGAGCTCTCGGGAGCAACCGCCAAAGTGCAGGCGGGCGGGTAGCCGGCGATGTACCGCTGCCCTGGATGGTCAGGGAGAAAACCGGGGGCGGAGGGCTTGGCTTGGGTGGGTTCGCGGACCAGGCGAACAGGCCGAAACCGATGACAGCGAGCAGCGTGGCCCAGCGCAGGGTTTTGATCAGCTTGTTGAAGCGTGAGCGAACGAGATGAAAGCCTGCGTCGGCGGACATGATGGCGTTGTCGGCAACCGCGCGCAGGAGCAGAGCGGCATTCTGTTCCTGCTTCGGTTCCTTTAGCGCGGCGTCAACGGCCTGCACATAGGCGGCGAGTGTCGGATCGGTTCCCGGCAGCTTTGCCCTGTAGCGCGTCTCCAATAGCGTTTTGACGGCCGCGATTTCCGGGTTAGTGGAATTTGCCACCTCCTCAAGCGTTATGCTTTCGCGGGTAAGCACTTTTATGGCCGCCCCGAAGATGAACGCTAGCGCGACAAGCCCGGCGATGAAGCCACCGGCCGCCGCAACGAGCCTCTCTGTGTTCCGGACCGGATCGAGAGAGCCGAGGGACGTAAGAGAGCTGCCGGCAAAAACGCCTGCTGCCGTAGCCGCGACACCGCCGACAAGCCACTTGGCGGTATCTCGCATCGATTGGGAGGCGTTTGCGATCGCCGCCGCGTTCGTCTCACTCATCGTTTCAAAGTGCCGCCGAAATCGATGGCGATCGGGATATCCGGCGCCTCGTAGGAGAGTTTCTTGCCGAGGTCACTGAGTTCATGCAGGTTGACGTTGCTCACATCGAGGATCACGGCCCGCGGATTGGCGCGATTCGTGTCGGCGATCTGATCGAGGACCTGCTTGACGATCGAGGTCGTGTCCAGCCTGCCGGTGATGGTGCGCGGCATGATGTAGGCCGTTGGCAGTTTGAAGGGGTTCTCACCCATCTCCTGTACGATTGCGGCGAATGGGTCTTTCAAAGGATTTGTGGTGGGTAGCGAACCGCCGCTGCTGCCGGTTGTCTGAACGCCGCCGCCTGCCGGGCCGGCATTGCCGGGTATCTGAATCTCGATGATATCGCCGCCGCATGCGATCCGGATGATTTCGTTGCTGTCTGGAATGCCAATTACGCGTGTGACCATTTGTTTGCTCCCGTCCGCCGCAATACTTTAAACGGGGCGTTACAGGATTTCCACCTTGTCATTCACCGACAGCCCCCCGGCTTGTTGCAGGAGGCTGGCGATCTCCGCGACACCCTGGCCGGCGCGGATGTTGGCGAACACGAAGGGCTTCGGACCGCGCATGCGGCGGGCGTCGCGGTCCATGATTTCCAGGCTGGCGCCGACCAGAGGTGCGAGGTCAATTTTGTTGATCACCAGCAGATCGCTGCGGGTGATGCCCGGGCCGCCCTTGCGCGGGATCTTGTCGCCTGCCGATACATCGATCACATAAACGGTAAGGTCCGCGAGCTCCGGACTGAAGGTCGCCGCCAGATTGTCTCCGCCGCTTTCGATCAGGATAAGATCGAGATGCGGGAAACGCCGGTTCATCTCGGCGACGCCGGCGAGGTTGCTGGAGGCGTCTTCGCGGATCGCGGTGTGCGGGCAGCCGCCGGTCTCGATACCCAGGATCCGTTCTGCCGGCAAGGAGCCGGCGCGGATCAGGAACTCAGCGTCCTCTTTAGTATAAATGTCGTTGGTGATGGCCGCGATCTCATACATGCCGCGGAAATGCTTGCAGAGTGCATCCATCAACGCGGTCTTGCCGGTACCCACCGGGCCACCAATGCCAATGCGAAGCGGGCCGTTCATCTGGGTCATGTGCGGAACAGTCTTGTGTGCTGGGTTTCGTGGCGCATGGCGGCGATGTCGGAGCGAAAACAGCAGCTACCCACATCGTCCAGAGTAGCGCTCGCGGTTTCCTGGACCAATTCCAGCAGGACCGGTTCCAGCGCGGCCAGCGTGCGCAACCCGGCGGTCTGGCCCAATGGAACCAGCCGCACTGCGGCTGAGATCAGGTTAGCGGCCATTGCCTGAACATAGCCGGCGGCAGCCAGGTCTTCCTCGATGCCATGATCGGCTGCGACGACCCCCACCACAATGGGATATGCTGCCTGGCACGTAGCCAGCATGTGCAGGCGTGCGCCGCCCCACACCAGGGCGGCGCGGGCGAACGCGGCGCCCTGGGCCAGGGTTTCCGCTTGCCGTTCGCGACAAGGTGCCAGGGCCGCCCCAAATTCGCACAATTCCTGTAGCTCTCGATGCCGCCGTACGGCATGCGTGGCGGAGCAGGATGGCGTCGGAGCGCGCGGAGCCGTGTGCCATGAGAGCTTCCAGCCAACAACGCAAGGAGGCTTCGTCGTGCACGTCGCCGGCTTCTATGGCCCACTCCAGTCCGTGACTGTAGGCGAAAGCCCCGACCGGAAAGGCCGGGGAAAGCCACGTCAGCAGGAGCAGCAGCGGTTCAATGCGCATGGTCATCATCATCATCATGATGGTGATGGCTCGCCGTGTAGGCACCGGTCTCCGGTTCGAACGGAGCTTCGACGGCTTCCGCCTCGCCGCCCAATCCAACGATCATCTCCGCAATGACATGATCCGCCCGAATACGGATGCGGTCCCGGTAGAGTTGCACCGGTAGATGCCGGTTCCCGAGATGCCACGCGATGCGGACCAGTTCACCCGCATCGTGCGCGCGAATCTCCAGCAGTGGTTCCGGCTCGGCATGCACCTGCACGATTGCCCCGTCCTCCAGCACCAGACCGTCGCCGTCCCGCAGCCGCGTGGTCTGCGGCAGGTCAAGGAGCAACGCTCGTCCGCCTTCGGTACGCAGGCTGATGCGGCGGCGGTAGCGGGAGTCGAAATCGAGCCGTACCGATATCAATCTGACGTTGCGGATCCCAGGTACCCGGCAACCAGGACGACGCCGACGCGCATCAGAACAGGAAATAGCGCTGCGCCATCGGCAGCATGTTAGCGGGCTCGCAGGTAAGCAGTGCGCCGTCCGCGCGCACCTCATAGGTTTCTGAATTCACTTCGATCGCCGGAGTGGCGTCGTTATGGATCATCGAGCGTTTCCCGATCCCGCCCCGCGTGTTGCCGACCGCGGCGAGGCGCCGGTGGAGGTGCAGCGCCTGGGCGATGCCGCTATCGAGCGCCGCTGCGGAGACGAAGGTGATACAGCTTTCCACCAGCGCCCGTCCGAAGCTGCCAAACATCGGACGGTAATGTACCGGCTGCGGTGTCGGGATGGAGGCATTGGGGTCCCCCATCAATGCCATGACGATAGAGCCTCCCTTTATGATCAGATCGGGCTTTACGCCGAAGAACGCCGGCGACCATACGACGAGATCGGCAAGCTTGCCGGCTTCGACCGAGCCGATCTCGGCGGCCAATCCCTGCGCGATTGCCGGATTGATGGTGTATTTGGAAATGTAGCGCTTTACCCGGAAGTTGTCCTGCTCGGCTAGATCTTCTGCCAGTGATCCGCGCTGTATCTTCATCTTGTGTGCGGTTTGCCAAGTGCGCAGAATCACCTCGCCGACGCGGCCCATCGCTTGGCTGTCCGAGGAGATCATGGAGATGGCACCGAGGTCGTGCAGGATGTCTTCGGCAGCAATGGTTTCCTTGCGGATGCGGCTTTCGGCGAAGGCGATATCCTCGGGGATTGCCGGATCGAGGTGATGGCACACCATGAGCATGTCGAGATGCTCGTCGAGCGTATTCACCGTATAGGGACGCGTCGGATTGGTGGAACTGGGCAGCACGTTGGCCAAGCCGGCCACCTTGATGATATCTGGTGCGTGGCCGCCGCCGGCTCCTTCGGTGTGGAAAGCATGAATGGTGCGGTCTTTGAACGCGGCGATGGTGTCCTCGACAAAGCCGAACTCGTTCAACGTGTCGGTGTGGATCATCACCTGAATGTCGAACTGGTCGGCAACCGATAGGCAGCAGTCTATGGCAGCGGGTGTCGTGCCCCAGTCCTCGTGCAGCTTCAGGCAGGAGGCGCCCCCGCGTACCATTTCCTCCAGCCCCACCGGGCGCGACGCGTTACCCTTGCCGGCAAAAGCGAGGTTGACCGGCAATGCCTCGGCGGCCTGCAGCATGCGTGCGAGATGCCAAGGCCCAGGCGTACAGGTGGTGGCGGCGGTGCCGGTGGCGGGGCCCGTGCCGCCGCCGACCAGCGTGGTGATACCGGAAGCGAGTGCTTCTTCGGCCAGTTGCGGACAGATGAAATGGATATGTGCGTCGATGCCGCCAGCCGTCACTATCTTGCCTTCGCCGGCGATGATCTCGGTTCCGGGCCCGATGATGATATCGACATTCGGCTGCACGTCAGGGTTGCCGGCCTTGCCGACCCTGGCGATGCGGCCATCCAGCAAGCCGATGTCAGCCTTGACGATGCCCCAATGATCGATGATCAGTGCGTTAGTGATGACCGTATCGACTGCGCCTTCGGACCGTGCCGCCTGGGACTGGCCCATGCCGTCACGGATCACTTTGCCGCCGCCGAATTTCACCTCCTCGCCGTAGGTGGTCAGGTCGCGTTCGACTTCGCACGATCAGGTCGGTGTCGGCGAGGCGAACACGATCGCCGGTGGTGGGGCCGAACATGTCGGCGTAAGCGGCACGCGGCATGCGGGCCATCAGTCGAGTGCTCCCATGACCGCGGCGCGGAATCCCGCCACAATGCGCTTGCCCCGATACGGGATCAGCGTGACCGATCGAATTTGCCCTGGCTCGAAGCGCACGGCGGTTCCGGCGGGAATGTCAAGGCGCAGGCCGTGCGCGGCGGTGCGGTCGAACACCAGCGCGGGATTGGTCTCGGCGAAATGGTAGTGGCTGCCGACCTGAATCGGGCGGTCGCCGGTGTTTGCCACCGACAGCGTGGTCTGATAGAGGCCGGCGTTCAATTCGATATTCCCTGAGAGCGGGATGATCTCGCCCGGTATCATCGGATCGGCTCGTGCACTGTCACCAGCTTGGTGCCGTCCGGAAAGGTGGCTTCGACCTGGACATCGTGGATCATTTCGGCGACGCCCGCCATTACTTGAGCGCGGGTGATCACATGTCCGCCCGCCTCCATCAGGTCGGCAACGCTGCGGCCGTCGCGAGCACCCTCAACCACGAAATCGGAGATCAGCGCCACCGCTTCCGGATGGTTCAGCTTGACACCACGTTCCAGCCGCCGGCGGGCGACCATGGCGGCCATGGCGATCAGCAGCTTGTCCTTCTCGCGCGGAGTCAGGTTCATGTTCGCTCAGCACCCCCATGTCCGCGGGAGGGTTCGCTGCCCCCGCAGCGGTCGCAATACCGCAATGACCGCGTTGCGCAAGATGGCGCTGTCGGGCGACAGCAACCGGATTACCAGCATGCCGTCCCAGGCGCTGGCGGCGGCTTCCAGCGGAATGCCGGCCAGGACCGCGCGCACGGCTTCGAGTCGCGCCTCTGCTTGCGCGGCTACGTGCAGTATTGTGGCGACGGCGCGGGCGCTGGCGGCGATTGCCGGCCGTTGCAGCAGCGCGGCGACGTTGCCGTGCAACCGCACCGCATCGTGCAGAATGACCCGACCGTCGCGGCGAAGGCGGATCAGGTCGCGGATCGAGCCGTGCTCCACGGCCTCACCCATCGCAGCGCGGCCGAATACCAGCATTTCGAGGCCCAGGAACCAGGAATCCGCTGCCATTTCCACGTCGAGCCTGCGGTCCAGCGCGCAGCGATCGAACAGAATCGTTTCCTGCGGCAGCCACTCGGCGGAGGCGGCGGCCCCCAGATAGATCCGGGTACGGATGCACGCCGGAGGGCTGCCGGACAACGCGCGATAGATACGCTCTGCCGCTTGTGAAGCGATCGTGCTGTGGGCGGCGTTCCGCAAGACGAACCGGCTATCCAGACGATCGCCGCCGACAATTCCGCCAGACGTGTTCACCGTGACAAGCTGCATCCAGCCGTCAGGACCGCGATGCGGAAATCGTGCCTTCAAACAGCCGGCCTGGCGCAGGCTGTGCAGGGCGGAGACGTCGTCCCGCCTATGCACACTGACCCGCAGATCCCCGGTCGCGCGTTGAAGGTCGGGCTCAAACAGACAGGCGGCGTCGTACATCCGCTTCGTCAAGCTCCTCCCGTCGGCCGGACAGCACGATATCGCCGCGGTCCATCACCGCGATCGTCTGCGCGAGGTCGCGAGCAAAGTCGAAATACTGCTCCACCAACAGGATGGCGATACCGCCACGGTCCCGCAACAGAGCGATCACCCTGCCGATATCCTTGATGATGCTGGGCTGAATGCCCTCGGTCGGCTCATCCAGCACGAGCAAGCGCGGACGCGTCACCAGGGCGCGGGCGATGGCGAGCTGCTGCTGCTGTCCGCCGGAGAGGTCACCGCCGCGTCGCCGCAGCATGGTTTTCAGAATGGGAAACAGCTCGAAAATATCGGGCGGGACCTGCCGCCCCGAGCGCGGCAGCACGGCGAACCCGGTCTCCAGGTTTTCCCGCACGGTGAGCAGCGGGAAGATGTCGCGACCCTGCGGTACCCAGGCGATGCCGCGGCGCGCACGCTCGTAGACCGGCAGCCGGGTTATGTCCTCGCCTTGCCAGGTAATCGTGCCGGTGGTGACCGGATGCGCCCCGAGGATCGCGCGCAGCAGGCTGGTCTTACCGACGCCATTGCGGCCGAGCAAACAGGTAACAGCACCGACTTCCGCAGTGATTGAGACCTGGCGCAGCGCGATGGCGGCGCCATAGTGCAGATCGAGATTTTCCACGCACAGCATTCAGCGCCCCAGATAGACTTCGATCACGCGCGGATCGGCGCTGACGTGATCGATCGACCCTTCAGACAGAACCGAGCCTTCATGCAGCACGGTGACCCGGACATCGAGGGCGCGCACGAACGCCATGTCGTGCTCCACCACCACGACGCTGTGCGCCCGGTTGATCTCGCGCAGCAACTCCGCAGTCTGCTCGGTTTCCGCGTCGGTCATGCCGGCGACCGGCTCATCGACCAGAAGAAGTTGCGGCTTCTGGGCGAGCAGCATGCCGATCTCCAGCCATTGCTTCTGCCCGTGCGAGAGATCGGCGGCCCGCCGGTTGCGTTCGGCGCTGAGCCGGGTAATGCTCAGTATCTCCTGTACGCGGCGTCGTTCGGCGGGGGTTTCGTGCGCGCGAAGGGTGAACCCGGGCCGGCGGTCCCCGGCAAGGGCGAGCAGCAGGTTGTCCCATACGCGTCAGTGGCTCAAACACGGTCGGTTTCTGGAACTTTCGTCCGATCCCAAGAGCGGCAATCGCCGGCTCGTCCATGCGGGTGAGATCGGTATCGGCGCCGAACACAACCCGCCCGGCATCGGGGCGCGTCTTGCCGGTGATCACATCCATCATCGTGGTCTTGCCGGCGCCGTTGGGACCGATAACGGCTCTCATCTCGCCCGCGGCAAGCACGAGCGAGAGATTGTTCAGCGCGCGAAATCCATCGAACGAAACGCTCACGCCGTCCAGATACAGGATCGTGTCGGCAGTGCTGCTCATCCCGTTACCTCGCTTGTGGTAGCGGGCGCACGCGTGGCCGGCAGGTCGGGCGTTACTGCCTGGCGGCGCCAGCCAAACAGGCCCATCAGGCCGCGCGGCAGGAACAGGGTCACCAGAATGAACAGGGCACCGAGCGCAAATAGCCAGAATGGCAGGCAGAGAGCTGGTGAGCCAGGTCTTGCCGAGATTAACCAACACGGCGCCGAGGATCGGACCGATTAATGTGCCGCGGCCGCCGACCGCCACCCAGATCACCGCCTCGATCGAATTGGCCGGCGAGAACTCCGACGGGTTGATGATGCCGACCTGCGGGACGTAGAGGGCGCCCCCGATCCCGGCCATGACGGCGGATAGCACCCAGACGAACAGCTTGTACGATCTCCGGCCGGTAGCCAAGGAATCGGGTCCGCGCTTCCGCATCCCGCACCGCCACCAGGACCTTGCCGAAACGGGAGGCAATCACGGCGCGGGCGATCAGGAACTCGGCACACAGAAAGAGGGCCGTTATCAGCAGCAGTCCGACCCGCGTCGCCTCCGTCTGTAATGGAAACCCCAGCAGATCCTTGAAGTCGGTCATGCCGTTGTTGCCGCCGAACCCCATGTCGTTGCGGAAGAAGGCGAGCAGCAGGGCGTAGGTCAGTGCTTGCGTGATGATCGAGAGATAAACGCCCGAGACGCGTGAGCGGAACGCCAGCCAACCGAACACGAGCGCCAGCAGTCCAGGCACGAGCATTGCCATCAGCGCGGCGAATCCGAACCAGTCGAACCCGTGCCAATACCAGGGCAACTCATGCCAGCCGAGGAACACCATGAAATCAGGCAACTGGGCATTGCCGTAAACGCCGCGGGCGCCGATCTCCCGCATCAGATACATGCCCATGGCGTAGCCACCGAGGGCGAAGAACGCAGCATGGCCGAGGCTGAGTATCCCTGCGTATCCCCACACCAGATCCAGCGCGAGCGCGAGCATCGCGTAGCAGAGATACTTGCCGGCAAGCGAGATCACGTATGTGGAGATGTGCAGCGCCGAAGCGGGCGGCGTGCCGAGATTGAGCACCGCCAGCAGCGTGGCGCCACCCAGCACCAGCGCCGGGGTCAGCCAAACGGCGAGCAGCGGTCTCATGCTTCCACCGCGCGGCCCTTGAGCGGGAACATCCCGCGCGGGCGTCGCTGGATGAACAGGATCAGCCCGATCAGTACGACAATCTTGCCCAGCACAGCGCCGGCAAACGGCTCCAGGAACTTGTTCACCACGCCGAGCGTCAGGGCGGCCACCACCGTGCCCCACAGATTGCCGACGCCGCCGAACACCACGACCATAAAACTATCGATGATATAGCCCTGGCCGAGATTGGGGCTGACATTGTCGATCTGGCTCAACGCCACGCCGGCCATGCCGGCAACGCCGGAGCCCAGTCCGAAAGTGAGTGCGTCGATCCACGGCGTGCGGATGCCCATTGCCGACGCCATAAGCCGGTTCTGGGTGACAGCACGCATGCGCAGCCCGAGTGACGTGTAGCGTAGCACTGCCATCAGGGCCGCCAGCACGCCGAAGGCGAAAATGATGATCGCGAGGCGGTTAAGCGTGATGGTAAGGCCGCCGAGATGGGTTTCGCCACTCATCCACGATGGCGTCTCCACATCTCGGTTGTTGGCACCAAAAATCGAGCGAACCGCTTGCTGCAACAGCAGCGACAGGCCCCAGGTCGCCAGCAGGGTTTCCAGCGGACGGCCATAGAGCCAGCGGATCAGCGTGCGTTCGATAAGAATGCCGAGTAAACCGGAAACGGCGAAGGCGGCCGGCACGGCGATGACCAGGCTCGCGCCAAACAGGCCGGGGGCGGCACTGTGAATCGCCTGCTGCACGACGAAGGTGGTGTAGGCGCCGAGCATCACCATCTCGCCGTGCGCCATGTTGATCACGCCCATGACGCCGAAGGTAATGGCCAGGCCGGCGGCGGCGAGCAGCAGCACGGAGCCGAGGCTGAGCCCGTACCAGACGCTCTGGACGACATTCCATAGCTCGATGGAGCGGTCGATCGTCCGAACAGCGGCATTCGCGGCGACAGCCACCGGCTTCGGCTGACCGGACAAGGAGGCGAGCAGGCTGCGGCTGTCGATGTCGCCGCGATCACGGATCGTGGCAACCGCGGCGAGCCGGTCTGGCTCTGAAGTATCGGGGGAAAATAGCAGGTACGGCCGCACGCGCCTGACGCAATCGGGTTTTCACCGCGGCATCGGTCTCTCGTGCCAGCGCGCGGTCGAGTATCGGCAACGCTCGCGGGTCGTGAGCGTGGAAAACTGCCTCGGCCGCCGTGGCGCGCGCAGCGGCATCAGGCGCGAGCAGCCGAAGCGCGCCGAGTGCGTCGTCAATCGCGGAGCGCACCTGATTATTGACACGCACTTTCTTCACTGCAGCGGCGGTGACGTCAGGGTCTGGGGCGCCGGTGGCGGCATCGATGAAGGCACCGTTCCGGCGAACGAACAGCGCATGGTCGGCGCGAACATACAGCTCGCTGTCATGCAAGGCAGCAATCACTTGCAGAGCTTGTGGATCGCCGGAGTAGGCGAGGGATTCGACACCCTGGCGGATCGAATTGAAATTGCCGGAGCCGATCCGCGCGAGCGCATCACCAGCCGTGTCGGCATCGGCGGGAATGATCGCGAAAAGCAGGGCTATGACAATGGCGGCTAAACGCAACGCAGCGCATTGGATAATGCGGGGGAGGATGTATCTCCCTCGGTCCTTCTCTCCCACAAAATAGGAGAGAAGGAAGCGCTGCAATTCGATGGGTTTTTGTGGCGCGGCGTGCACCTGCAGCCGAACACGGCGGCAACCTTGTCAACGCTGAGCAATTGACGCGCTTTTTCGGCAAACAACGGCCAGTTGGAAGCGGGGTCGACCACCACCGCCTCCAGCTTGCGGCCCATCAGGCCGCCCTTCTTATTCTGCTCGTCGATCAGCATCAGCATGACGTCTTTCAGGGTGGTTTCGCTGATCGCCATCGTGCCGGAAAGCGAATGCAGGATGCCAACCTTGATTGGCGCGCCGGCATCCGGGGTTGCGGCGGCGGCTTGCCGCGTCAGCCCGGGGATGGTGCGCAATCCCGAAGCCGCGGCAGCCAAGCCGACGCCCAACATACCTAGATTTCGACGACCCAGCGTAAGCAATTCGGATGACATTCGGGCTCTCCACCAAAATTGTTGGCGCCTGACCGGCGCTGGGCACAATCGCTCCCGCCCGAGGGACAGCAAATGCCGTGCCACGGGGGTGCAGGCAGGAATTCAGTATTGCGTCAGGGCACCGGCGCTTCGTGCATTCCGGGAATGCAGGACACCATCTCGACGGCACCTGGTGCTTACTTTGTACGCAGAGGGAGGGTTCACCGTGATATTTCAATTGCGGGGCGCTGTGTTGTCGGCGGGAACCCGCAGGAGCGTCGATCCTCTCGCTGCAAGCCATTGCCCGCCACGGGCCAGCGGCCGGCGATGCCATCTTAGGATTGGGGCGACATGATCAGGATATATGCAGGAACGTCAGCCCGTATCACACGTACGACGGTCTCTGCGAGGCTGCCGGGTTGGACGGTTCCGGACGGGTTGTGCACACCACCGCGCGGCTCGGCCAGGTAACCGCTTGAACCCGCGGCCATCCCCGGTAACACTCCCCCCAATCCTGGGAGGCCACGTAATGCACCGCATCCTGTTGGCTGCCGCTGGCGCGGCCGTCGCGCTCTTGCCCGCCCTGTCGCAGCCGGTATCCGCCCAGCAGCAGACCTTGCGCATCGCGTTGCGCGAGGACGCCGATATCCTCGACCCCACGCTGGCCAGCACCTATGTCGGTCGCATCATCTTTGCGGGATTGTGCGACAAGCTGTTCGACATCGACGACAAGCTGCAGATCGTGCCGCAACTCGCCACCAGCTACGAATGGGCGGATTCGAAGACGCTGATCCTACATCTCCGCCCCAATGTGCTGTTCCAGGACGGGGAGAAGTTCGATGCCGACGCGGTGAAAGCCACCTTCGACCGCTATCTGACCATGCCGGGCAGCTTCCGAAAGAGCGAGATCAACAGCATCGACCATGTCGAGGTGGTCGATCCGCTTACCGTCCGAATCGTGCTGAAGCAGCCCTCCTCGCCCTTCCTGTCGCAGCTCACCGACCGGGCAGGCATGACCCTCGCGCCGAAGGCCGCCGCGCAGGAGGGCAAGGATTTCGGCCTGCATCCGGTCTGCACCGGCCCGTTCAAATTCGTCGAGCGGGTGCCACAGGACCATGTCACGCTCGAACGTTTCCGGCGATACTGGAATCCCGGGGCGATCCATTTCGACCGGGTGATTTATCGCGTGCTGGTGGACTCGTCCGTGCGGCTCGCCAACCTGAAAGCCGGCGCGGTGGATCTGGTCGAGTATATAGTGCCCAGCGACGTCCCGGCGGTGAAGGCCGACCCGAAACTGCGCATGGTGATCTCCGATGGGCTTGGCTATCTCGGCCTCACCGCCAATGTTGCGCACGGTCCACGCGCCAACACGCAGTTTGGGCAGAACAGGCTAGTCCGCCAGGCCTTCGAGCTGTCGCTCGACCGGAACGCCATCATCCAGGTGGTCTTTAACGGGCTTTTCACGCCCACCGCGCAGGCGGTGACGCAAGCCTCGCCGTTTTATGTGCCCTCCATCCAGCCGCCGGCTCGCGATATCGCCAAGGCCAAGGCGCTGCTGGCGCAGGCTGGGGTCAAACCGCCTGTCACGATACAGCTGATGGTGCCCAACAACCCCGATCAGCTCCAGGTCGCGCAGGTGATTCAGTCCATGGCGGCCGAGGCCGGGTTCGATGTGAAGCTGCAGGCCACCGAGTTCGCTTCCTCTCTGCAGCAATCATACGACGGCAATTTCGAGCTGTATCAGATCGGCTGGTCCGGGCGCGCCGACATCGACGGCAACACCTATGCCTTCCTGCACAGCAATCAGCGCAACAACGTTTCCAACTACGCCAGCCCGGTGGTCGATCAGGCGCTCGATCAGGCTCGTCTTATCACCGACGTTGCGCAGCGCCGGGAGCAGTATGCAAAGATGTGGGAACAGGAACGACAGGACCTGCCGATCATCTATCTCTTTACCGCCAAGAACACTGTCGGCATGAGCGCGAAATTGACCGGTTTCGATGCCGTCCCGGACGGCATGATCCGCCTCCAGGGCCTGCAGATGGAGAAATAGCCGTGCGCGGCCTGCTCGGCGTCCGCCTCGCGCAGATCGTCCCGACCCTGCTGCTGGTCAGCGTCCTCGTTTTCCTGCTCCAGCAGCTCATGCCGGGGGACCCTGCCCGCGTTATCGCCGGGGAGGATCAGGACCCGCAGGCGATCGCCCAGATCCGCGCTGAGCTCTGGCTAGATCGCCCCTTGCCCGTCCAGTATGTCCACTGGCTCGGCAAGGTGTTGCACGGCAATCTCGGCTATTCCTGGCGCAACCGCGAGCCTGTCATGCAGCTCGTGGAACAGAAGCTGCCGGTCACGCTGCAGCTCAGCGCTATGGCCTTCGTCATCGCGGTGCTGATCGGCGTGCCGGCCGGCGTAATCGCGGCGGTGAAGCGCAACACCGTGTGGGACTGGCTGGCCAACGCCGTCGGCCTGGCCGGCCTGTCCACGCCGACCTTCTGGCTCGGCATCATGCTGATCCTGCTGGTCTCGGTGGATCTCGGCTGGCTGCCACCCTCCGGCTACGTGCCGTTGACGCAGAATGTGTGGCGATCGCTCGCCACCACGATCATGCCGGCTTTCGTGCTGGGCAATGCCATCGCCGCTATCCTCATGCGCCACACACGCAGCGCCATGCTGTCGGCACTCGGTCAGGACTATGTCCGCACCGCGCGCGCCAAAGGATTAGCCGAGCTTGTCGTGATCACCCGCCACGCCCTGCGCAACGCATTGATCCCGGTGGTGACGCTCGGCGCGCTTGAGCTTGGCACGCTGCTGTCCGGCGCGGTGCTGACCGAACAGGTGTTCAGCATTCCCGGTTTCGGCAAGCTGATCGTCGATGCTGTGTTCAACCGCGATTATCCGGTGGTCCAGGGAGTTGTACTGGTCACCGCGTTTCTGTACGTCGCACTCAACCTGATCGCGGATATGCTGTATGTGGTTCTCAACCCACGGTTGCGAGGAGTGTAAGGCAGAAGCGGCGGTTACTATTCGGTCGCCAGGGCGCGCGCCACCTCGGCCACCAACACCGCGTGGTCGATCGGCTTACGGAGTATTGGCCCCAATGCCAGGGTCTCGGCGCCTGGGATGTCGTGGCCGGTGATATAGATGACCTTTACGCCTCGTTGGCGCATGCGTGCCATACGTGACAGCGCGATACCATTGACGCCCGATTGGCATGACGATGTCGGCCAGTAGAAGGTCTACGGGCCGATCAGCCTCCAGTAATTCAAGTGCCCGCCGGAAATCGGGAGCGATCGACACGCTGAACCCCGCTCGGCGAAGCACGTCGCCAAAGGCTTTCCCGAGCGCCTCCTCGACCACCAGGACATGGCCGCAGCCCGACACGCCCTCGCGTTCCACCCCTGTACCTTCGATGACGGAAGATGCTAAGACCACGAAGAAGACCCCTGCACTCTGCGTTTATATGCCTGAGCGGACGCGATCGCAACAAGAGTGTGGCCGTCGCGCGTGAATCAGCCAGAACCGCACCGTTGGCGCGCACTTCAATACAGGCTATGCGGTCGGTGAATTCAGTCCGAGGGAACAATGGCCGCTGCGCCCGACGGCATTCTTGCCCTGATCGATCGACACTACAGTTCCATTCTGACCGAATGGCTCGATTCGCAAAAGCGCATAAGCCGCGTCGCCCAGGGCAATCGGGTGAAGGAGTAGGTGACAAACGGATGAAGTGCTGAATCCATGGCAACCCTCGATTCGCTTGCCGGGGGGTCACCATGGAAGAGGCGCCGACGGATTGTGCCGCATGCGACGAAGCGGTGGTTTTTCTGAGCCATTTCAGGGATCTGAAAGACCCCCGCCAGCAAGGCAAGATAACCTACCCGCTCGACGAGATCCTGCTTCTCTGCCGGCTCGCCGTGCTGGCCGGGGCGGAGACCTTTGTCGATATTGCCCTGTTCGGCTGTAAGAAACGCGAGCTTCTCCGCCGCTTCCGCCCGTTCAAGGACGGCACGCCGGCACACGACCATCTCGGCGACATCCTGGCCGTCCTCGACGCCGAGCAATTCCAGAGATGCTTCGTCGCCTGGGTCGCCGGACTGACCGGAACGCCGGAGGGGGTCATTGCCATCGATGGCAAGACCTCGCGGCGGGCCGGCCGAAAGAAGGACGGCAGTCCCGCGATCCACATGGTCGCGGCTTTCGCGGCACGCCAGCGGATCGTGCTGGGCCAGGTCAAGGTCGCGGAAAAGTCCAACGAGATCGGCGCCATCCCCAAGCTGCTGGACATGCTGGCGATCGAGGGAGCGATCGTGACCATCGATGCGATGGGCTGCCAGCGCGACATCGCCCAGACGGTGGTGGACAAGAAAGCCGACTATGTTCTCGCGCTGAAAGCCAATCAGGGCTCGCTGCGCGGGGACGTTGAGCTGTTCGTGGCCGAGCAGAAGGCCGCAAACTTCCAGCACACCACGATCAGCCGGGACCAGACCGTCGATGGCGATCACGGCCGCATCGAGACCAGAACGACCACTGTCATTCACGATGTTGCCTGGCTGCGGCAACGGCACGACTGGCCCGGGCTGAAGGCTGTGGCCATCGTGGAAAGCACGCGCGAGATCGGCGACAAGATCGAGCAGGAGACACGCTTCCACATCACATCCCTGGTGCTGCCGGCAGGTCTGCTGGGGCCGATCATCCGCAGTCACTGGGCAATCGAAAACAGCTTGCACTGGGTCCTGGACATGATCTTCCGCGATGACGAGTGCCGGGTCCGAACCGACCACGCACCGGCCAACTTCGCCACCATCAAGCACATGGCCCACAACCTGATCCGAAAGGCGCCCGGCAAGGCCTCGTTGCGGCTCAAGCGCAAGGCCGCCGGCTGGGATGATGACTTCCTCGCCGAACTCATCGCACCGTAGGGTCCTTCACCCGATTCCCCTGCGGTCGTCACCGCCAGCCCGGAACGCCAGGCTGAAGCCACTGCGCAATCCACGCAGTTCCTGGACGAGCTGCGCCGTTGCGCCAGCAGCACCACCTCGGACGATATCACCGGGGCCGCGTGGGCGCCGATGCGCGAGCTACTGGCAAGCGTCTCTCGCGCCCGCGCCCTACAAGGCTACAGCCCGGGCGAGACGGCCACATTCGTCTTGCCCCCCAAACAGCCGCTGTTCAGATTGCTGCAACGCGAGCTGGGCCGGGATTTGGACCGGTTCGCCGAAGAGAGCCGGAAGACCACGCGGCTGCTCGACGAGCTTGGCCTTCACACCATCGAAGCGTACTAGCAGTTCACTGAAAAACCGGCCAGCGACGTGAATCGCTTGCATCCGGAACTGTCTGTTGCCGATTTGTTCGTGCACCGGCGAATGTCGGGCTCTCGTTTGACCAGTTTCGCCACGGCTCTGGCAGCATTTGTACAGACGCCTCCCTCATGCGCGCACCAGTTTCGGGATGCGGACCAGATTGTAGGCGATCAGATTGAGCAGAAAGTCGGCTGCCACCCGGGCAATCCCGCGGTGCTTGGTCTTGCGCATCGTGCCGTGCTGCTTGCCCCAGCCAAAGATGCACTCGATCATCGCGCGGCGTGATTGCGACATGCCGTAGCCGGCATGCCGCGTGGTGCGGCCGTCAATCGCGCTGCGCCGCCGCCTGCCGGTCTTCCTCACCGCATCGTTCTGCGCCACATGCGGGGTCACCTCCAGATCGCGCAATGCAGCCACATGATCCGTGGTGTCGTAAGCTTTGTCCTCACCGACTGTAATGCGGCAACCAGCTTCCCGGCGCTTGGCCCTCATCATCGCTTCCGAAGCCCGCCGCTCGGCCGTGCCATTCGCCTCCGTGACCTTCCCCGCCACCGCCAGACCATGCCGGTTCTCCATAGTGACGTGCCCCATGTAAGACAGCCTGGCCTCGCGCCCGGCGGCCTTGCGATAAAGCCGGCTCGCGGGATCGGTGGTGCTGGCATGGGTATCGTTCTTGCGCTGTTGGCCATGGAAGTCCGAGCCATCACCGTCACTGCCATCTTTCGGGCGGAAGCTCTTCTGCGACGCCCAGGCCTCGATCAGCGTGCCGTCCACCGAGAAATGCTGGTCCGACAGCAGCGGCTTGACCTGCGAATGGTTCAGCAGCCGGGTCATGAACTTCTGAAAGATGTCACCGCTTTGCAGCCGCTCGCGGTTCTTGGTGAACGTCGTAGCGTCCCAGACCGCCTCGTCCGGCGACAGACCGACAAACCAGCGAAACAGCAGGTTGTAGTTGAGCTGCTCGATCAACTGCCGTTCCGAGCGGATGCCGTAAAACACCTGCAGCAGCAGCGCACTCAGCAATTGCTCGGGCGGGATCGAGGGACGGCCTTCGCTGCAATAGAGCCGCCCGAGGCTCGGGCTCAACTCCTTCAGCACGTCGCGAACCAACTGCCGCACCCGGCGCAGCGGATGGTTCGCCGCCACCCGGTGCTCCGGGGAAATGTAGCAGAACAGCCCGCCCTGATCCTGCAACCTGCCGCGCATCGCCGCCCCGCCTGATTTGGCACGATCAATCGAATCATTGTGCACCGCGTCGCAACAAGGGGTTTTTCAGCGAACTGCTAGAACTGCAAACTAGAATGACGTCTCAGGATCTGCCGCCATGACCAGCCCGACCCGTGATACCCCTCGCCGAAAGAAGGTGATCATTGCCGCGGCCGCCAAACTGTTTTCTGAGCGGGGCTACGAGGCAACCACCCTGTCCATGATCAGTCAGGCATCCGGGGCTGCCGTGGGCAGCTTAAATCACTACTTCACTGACAAGGCTGGATTGGCTGCAGCCGTGTACGACGATGCTGTCGGCAGCTTCATCGCCGTTGTCGAGGCAGCTTTGCGCGGGCATGGCCGCAATATCCCAAAGGCAGTCAGACTCCGTTCTCCGAGCATGTGACCGCTGGGGTAAGGAGCAACCACAATCTCGCCGGTTGCTGAGTGTCCTTGCGCCGAGCGCGATCCCGGCGCTCAGTCGGATTCCGTCACAGCAGGAACGGCTGGCTGGGATCGTGGTGGACTGGGCGGAGCTCGACATCAAGCTTGGCGTGATCCGAAGACTGACCCCCGGCTGTTTCTACGCGTTGATGCTGGCCCCCCTGATGTCCGACTGGGCGACCGATCCTACCTCGGCTTCTTCGATGACCGAAGAGGCAGCCGAAACGGAAATGCGCCTCAGCGTGTTTGCAGACGCAGCGCTCACTGGCATTCAAGCCGAACAGGCCCTGTGCAGATCGACGAAGAAAAAGGCCAAGTCCGCGCGAAAACCGGTATCTCCCCCAGAGAAGCAACAACCTGATCTCCTGGGCCGCACCGAATGAGCATGTGACCGGTCCAATCAGCCTTGCAGACAATGTGTGTCGGATGCGAGACTAAACAGAAACTGGCGCGCTTGTTGCCGGTGTGAGCAGGCATGAGAAGCCGAGTTTGGCGATCTGGCGGACCAAACGGTTGGCCTGCTCCGCGGGAGAGACGCGGTGGAAGCGGCTGGCGCCGAGGTCGTGATAGAATGTGCCGTCCCGCAGCGTGTGATAGACGGCGGTGAGGATCGAGGCGGCGACCGCGCAGATCGCCTTTTTCGGTCCGCGGCGGTGGCGGAGACGTTGGAACTGGGCCGGCAAATAGCTGGCTTGCTTGCGACTGGCCGCCCAGGCGCATTGCACGAGAGTGGTCCGAGCCAGGGTGCGCCCTTGCGCAGCCGAGTGGAGCGGCGCTTGCCGGCGCTCTCGTCGTTGCGGGGGAGAGGCCGGCCCAGGAGATCAGGTGGCCGGCGGTGGGGAAGCGGCTCATGTCGGTGCCGATCTCGGAGACGATGACCTGCGCCGTCAGGTCACTGACGCCCGGGATGCTCCGCAACTGGAAGACCGCCTGACGGAAAGGGTCGAGATCGCGGTCCACCTCCGCGTCGATCTCGGCGATGGCGGCGTCGAGCGCATCGACCTGACGCCGATGCAGGTGCAGCAGGAAGCGATGTCGCGCGGTGATGCGCCCCTGCAGCGCGGCGCGCAGCTTCTCGGGCGGCGCCTTGACGCCGTGCCGCACGAGAGCGAGCAGCCTGTCCGGATCGCGCTCGCCGTCGATCAGTGCCTGCAGGATGGCACGACCGCTGACGCCCATGATCTGGGTCAGCACCGAGCTGAGCTTGAGATTGGCGTCCTCCAGCGTCTTCTGGATGCGCTGAACGTGGCTGGCCTGTTCGCGCACCGGCTGTTTGCGGGTGCGCAGCAGGGCGCGCATGTCCTGGGTCGGCGGCTCCGGCACGAAGCTCGCGCGGATGAGGCCGTGCGCCAGCAGATCGGCGAGCCAGACGGCATCGGCCACGTCGGTCTTGCGGCCGGGTACATTCCTGACGTGCGCCGCGTTGGCCAGGATCAGCGTGACGTCGCCGTCAGCGAGGATGTGCCAGACCGGCTTCCAGTAGATGCCGGTCGCCTCCATCGCGACATGGGTGCAGCCGTTCTCCGCCAGCCACGCCGACAACGCCAACAGGCCCGGCGTGGTGGTCTCGAAGGTGCGCACCTCACCGCTGACACTGCCGCCGCCCGCAAGGCCTGCGCAGGCGACCACCGTGTCCTTATGCACATCGAGCCCCGCGCAGTGCGGGTAGAGAACGTCCATCGCTCCCTCAATTCGTTGCGCCGTCGACGCAGGGCACCCCTGGACCAACTCTAAACAACGCGCTCCAGGGCCTTGCGACCCTTGGCGCATTCGGGGGTGCTTCGGATGCCCCGCGTTCAACTTATACGCGGGCTCGCTCGCATCATGAAAACCGCCAACCTCTCCGCCAACAGCCGGCAGACACTGCCACAGGTTTCATCCTCGGTCGGCGTTCCGGTACAGAACTCATACCAGCCCGCGTTAAGTCCGACTCATCCCCGTCGTGGCCGGCTGATCCCCGTCATGGCCGGCGAAGGCAGCGAAGGCCGGCCATCCATGTGTGGACGGCCCTTCGGGTTCAAGGGCGAAGTTGCAGAAATCGACGACGGGTACGAGAGCGGTCATGTGTCCGGCCTTGCGGTGCGGTTGCGATGACCGCGGGCCAGATGGGTTCCGCGAGCGAGCCCTCAACACGTCTGCGGCGTCGCAATGCGCTGTCGGATGGCACGGAGTATCTCGCTCGTCAGTTCGACCGATCGCCATCTTCTGCGGTTGCCCTTTCACCCTCGATGACGAGCGGCTCAGCCGGCAGGCTGTCGGCGGTAAGCCTCGCCACGCGTCATCATGGCCCACACCACACGGGCCATCTTGTTGGCCAACGCTACGGCCACAAGCTTGCGCGGCCGACGCTGTACCAGGGCCTGCAACCACGCGCTGCCCTTGCTGTGTTCCGGCTTGACCTGCCTGACCACGGCGGTTGCGCCGAGCACCAGCAACTGGCGCAGCCGTTCATTGCTCTCGCGCGAGATCTTGCCCAGCCGGTGCTTGCCTCCGGTGGACTTCTGCTTTGGCGTCAGGCCGAGCCAGGCGGCGAAGTGTCGGCCCGACTGAAACTGTCGTGCATCGACCATCAGGGCCAACGTCAAGGCGCTGACCGGGCCAATTCCCGGCACAGCGGCCAGTTGTTGGCTCACCGGATTGGTCTTGTGCAACTGGGCCAGCTTGCGGTCCTGCTCGGCGATGCGCCCCGATACCTCCGCGATCGCCGCGCCGAGTTCGGCAAACATCGCTTGTGCCGCAGCTGGCACCGCAGGATCAGTGGCAACCCGTTCCAGCAGGGCGTCTACGTGACTGGTTCCCTTGGTGGCAATCACCCGAACTCAGCGGCATGTCCGCGCAACGCATTCGCGAGCTGGGTTTGCTGCTTCACCAGCAACTCGCGCACCGACAAGACCATCGCCGCCGCCTGCGCTTCGCCCGACTTCACCGGCACGAAGCGCATCGACGCACGCTGCGCTGCCTCGCTGATCGCCTCGGCGTCGGCGCGGTCGTTCTTGTTTCGCCTGACGAAGGGCTTCGCGTATTGCGGCGGGATCAGCCGCACCCTTGCCCTGCGCATGGTGGCCATCAAAAAGCCCGCGCGGGCGGCCGCCGCCGCGCGGCGCAAGGCGCGCCGCGAGGCGCAACGAGAGCGCTACCAGATCTCGACCGCAACGCTGACTGCCGCCGGATGGGTGATCCTGATCACCTCGTTGCCAGCCGATCACTGGTTCGCCGAGAATGTGCTGGCCCTCTACCGCTTGCGATGGCGGGTCGAGCTGGCGTTCAAACGACTGAAATCGGTGATCGGTCTGCAACGGCCGCCGGGCACCGATGCACGCTCCGCCAGGCCTTACGTGCTGGCGCATCTTCTCAGCATCCTTCTGCTCGAGCCCATCATCGATGAGCTCGAGGACTCTCCCCCCAAGGCCTCTCCCCCCAAGGGCGCTCCCCGCCCGGCCTCTCCCCGCTCGGCCTGCACCGCCTGACCAGGCCCGGCGTCTGGCGTCTGCTGCGACAGTTGCGCGCCACTCTGCTGCAAGCCATCATGCCGCAACCAACCCTGTCGCGCTGGCGACAATGCAGCGCCACGCTCAGACGCCATCTGCATGAGCCGCCCCGACGAAAACGCCAATATCAACGTATGCCACAGGTATTTTAGCGCCTATGCGCGAAAGCGGGGGCAGGCTTTCGACGGCGACGGGGCAGCCAGACTGGTTGCAGAGCAATCCGTAGACGATCTGTGGTCGGTCGGGACGATGGTCCCGGCTGTAGCCGCGTTGCGCAAGTTCGCAGCGCTCGCCTTCGAGATAGCTTGAAACTGACATTGTAGAGCACCAGGACGCCATCCTTGAGATGACGTTTGGCGAGCGCCTGTTCGATGTCCGATTGGGCAGCTTGCAGTCGGTCCAACGCCTCGTACAGCTCGTCGGCATCGACCTCGCCGAGACCAGGCGGGGCGCCGAGAGCATGCGAGGCGGTGGCATCGCTGAGTTGGCGCGCGGTGGCCAGCTTGGCCGCCGGTTCGACGACGCGGGCAACGATCACGGCGAGGATGAGCCTGGCCATGCGTTCAGGGCGCCGGGGCAGCAGCGGCTCGAGACCGATCTGGCGGAGCGTGCCGAGTGCGGCCGCGACATGGCCGTACGCGAGGGCACGCTCGATCGCGAAGCGCTGGGTCGCGGCGGGTTGCATCGGCTCGCCGGCCAGCACCCTGCGCAGGGCGTCGATCTTGGCGACCGGCAATTTCGATAAATTGGCAAGCGTGCGCGACTTGACCTGGCCTTGCTCGCGGTAACTCTCGCGCAGCAGCACGGCAGGCGGGGAGTTCCGGTTGGCGATGGTCGTGATGTACACGCCACCATCAACTCACGAACGCCCCGCGTCGCGCAAGAATTATTTTACATGCTTACAATTTTCCGCAAATTTGGCAGCAAACTGCCATTCCCCAGAGAATTCAGGGGTAAGTTCGGCTTAAATGATCCTAAGGTGGTTGAAAACTGGGACCTTTACGAAATCCATGATGACTGCGAAGACGATGGCAGCAGCAAGGGTGCAGGCCAGGGCCCATGCCGGCAAAGGCGTCATTGCAATTCCCCCAACGGCTAGTGCCGAGGCGATCAGGAGATCGGCGATAGACGAGACGAGGAGCCAGATACTCGGGCGGGAGGACCACAGATGACGACGCTCACGATTGGTGTAAGTCGTGGCTTGGTTGCCGAACACGATGACAACAAAGGCGAGTGTCTGTAGTGCGCTTAGGCTGAACCTAACTCCGTATGCGCCGAAGGCCAGGACGGATGTACAAAAGAGCAATTCGCCGAGTCCCATGATAACGCCTGCGATCGTTAGGTTTCCGATTTGCCACGCGTTCGGCGTCGGCGACGGCCGGACATTGTCGGTCGTCAACGACATTCCCAGGAAGTCGCCCGTAATCATGATGACGACCATCAGCAAGGGCGTCAGGACTGCATGACCGGTCATTACCAAGCCGATTGCCAGAAACAGCACCTGCACTGTCTTTTTCGTAATGGAGTTCAGCGTATAACTCAGAATGCGCTGGAACGTGGTTCGCCCTTCTTTGATCGCGGCAACAATGCCGGCCAGTCCAGGCTCGGTCAGTCACCATGCCGGCCGCTGATTTGGCGACGTCGGTCGCGGTCGAGACAG
Organism: uncultured Pseudomonadota bacterium; assembly: GCA_963810715.1. Classification (GTDB taxonomy): domain Bacteria; phylum Pseudomonadota; class Alphaproteobacteria; order Acetobacterales; family Acetobacteraceae; genus DATDIC01. The sequence goes on from CAWEOZ010000023.1 coordinate 247,975, forward strand.
CGATTCCCATCTGGGCCTGGCGCAATGCTGGCGCATCATTGGCTCCGTCGCCGCACATGCCGACTGTGTGGCCGCCTTTCTGAAGCGCTTTGACAAGTTCGTATTTGTCCTCCGGCAAGACGCCCGCGAAGACGGCAAACCGTTCCGGGTGGACAATATCGTGAATTGGTCCGGGCGGGAAGATGAGGCCATCAAGTCCCACGGCCTTAGCTACGATGGCTGCCGTCGCTGGCGCATCGCCCGTCACCATCACGGTGCGGACACCTAGTTTGCGCAATTCGGTGATGAGACCCGCAGAGTCCTCGCGAGGCGGGTCACTGAGCGCGACGAGTTCGGCGAGCTTCATCGCCGTGGCGGGCCCGACGGCGACCGCCAGCACCCGGAAACCTTTTTCTTCGAGTTCCTTGGCGTCACCCGTCGCCGTCGGCGACGGCTGGGCAAGGCCGATGATCACGGCGAAGGCACCTTTCACGATGCGCTGCGGACCTCCCGTCGCATCTGTTACGGTCGCCTCAGACATTTTCTTGGCTGGGTCGAAGGCGATAAATTTGATTAGTCTCGGTGCGCCGGGAACGGGCTTGCCTGCGGCTGCTATGCGAATAGCTCCATCCACCGGGTCCTGCCCGCCATCCGAACTGGCGAGCGCAGCCAGCGTCAGAACACGCGCCTCGTCAAATCCGGGCATTGGACGAACGGTCGTGACCGTCAGCGCGTTTCGGGTCAGCGTGCCGGTCTTGTCGGCACACAAGACAATCATCGATGCCGCTTCATCCACTGCGGAGAGGCGAGTCGGAAGCACGCCCAGCTTTGCCAGAGCACGCGCGCCGAGCGCGGAGGCAAGCGTGAAGGTGGCCGGCAGCGCCACCGGTATCGATGCGAGAATAGCTGTCAGGACAAGGGGTATGATTTCGGCGGCCGGCATCTTGAGATGCCAGGCATAGGTCACCAGCATCACGATGACGACGCCATTGAAGGCGGCAAGATTGCGCACCACCCGTAGAACCGCCTTCTGCTGAGAACTCACGACGTGGGCGGTACGCACGAGTTCGGCGGTGCGACCGAATTTGGTGCGAGCACCGGTCGCCGTGACCTCCGCCTCCGCCTCTCCGCGCCGAACCAACGCCCCTGCATAAGCCTCAACATTGGCGCCGGCTTCGATCGGGACGGATTCGCCGGTGAGCATGGATTGATCGAGCAGGATTTCTCCGCTCGTGAGCTTCACATCTGCCGCAACCACACCGCCAAGTGAAAGCTTCACCGTATCTCCCGGCACTAGCTCTGCAGCGGGCACCGTCTTCCACACGCCGTCACGTTGGACAGAGGCGGTCAGCGCAAGCCGTGACTTCAGCGCGGCGAGCGTTGCCTGGGCGCGGCCTTCCTGGAGGAGTCCGAGCGCAGCATTGAACACCAGGAGAAGGGCGATGATCGCGGCTTCGACATATTTGCCGAGCACCACCTCGAGCACGATCGCGGCTTCGAGCATCCACGGAACAGGCGCCCAGAACTTCTCCAATGCCATGCGTAGCGGGTGCGCGCTCGTGTCCGGCATTGTGTTGGAGCCGAATTTCTCCAGCCGGCGGCGGGCTTCGTCAGTTGCCAAGCCGCCTTTCGACGCGGCGTCGGGGGGGGTCACAGAGTTGGTGGAGCTCGCGCTTGTCGTGGGCGGTGGCTTTTGCGTCCGGGCTTGGTCAGCCTTGTCCCCTGATCCCAATTTTGAATGCCGCTTCGGCATGGGAGGAGAATTCGTCGCATTCGTCGCATCCGGCTTCTGCCCCGGGTTGGAATCGGGGACCTTGAGGAGGTCGACATTGCTCTCCATGGCGGCAGGTCCTTCCTCGCTGCGCCTGAGCGGCAACGCGCCGTAGTCAAGCGCCAGTATGCGGGTCACATCGGCCATTGCCGAACGCCGACGTTCCGGCCGATTCCTTGGCGCGCGGCCGCCCTATGTCAGCAAAGAGCGGTTGTCGTGAGTGTCGGCATGTGTCTTCTCGACTTGCCGGCCTTGGAACGCGTTGCTGGTACGAGTTCCAGCGAACATGTCGCAGCCACACCGGTCGAGTTTCTCAAGTCACGGGTGGCCGATAAGCACTCCGTTGAGGCCACCCACTACCCATGTAATAATGACAACGATAATGACCAAGCCGAAAACACCGCCGAGACCGGACCGGCCATAGCGATTACATCCGTTGTAACCACCACCACCGCCCGGCAGCCGATCAAAAACGATAATCAGAACTAGGCCTATGGCCACCTTCTTTGCACAACCGCCGTCAGGTAAAATTCAGTTCATGCCAGCCGCACGCAGATCAGAGGGGGACTGTGGTCTACGTGCCGGAATCCAACTGGCGGACTCGACATCGCCTCGGCAGAGATCTTGCGTCAGGGCGACTTCGAAACCTCGTACTGAGATGGTTTTCGTCTCCTCGGCCGTCTTGAAGGATAGCTGGTACGAAACCGCAGCAAAGACTCGGAAACTACTCATACCGCCGCGTTTGTGGCCCTCGTGCACGGGTTGGCTTCTACGTGATATCGCCTCACCTCGATTGCGCGGTCCGCTTGATCCGAGAGCATCGCTAGGGCGTGGGAGGCGTGATGCGAGGCACCGCCATTCTAACGGGGCCCAGGCGCGCAGCGTGACCCTTTGGCAGTTCGGAGGGATAGCTCTTGGCGTGGGTATTTCCCGACCCTGCCCAAGGCCACCTCCTGGCAGCTATGGTGCGGATCGGGAAGACTTGCTCGGGATGTGGGCACCGTCGGCGAAGAGCGGTTGTGCCTTCCTCCGTTCCGTCTCGGAGGATTTGGCACTCCAGTGCGAAAGCAACGCGCCGGCGCACCCTCCCACGGCACGGCGACTGTTCGGACAGCCGAATTCAGAGCCAAGAGACAAAAGGGGCCGAAACAATGGATGCACCCACCTCAACGCGAGAGCTGCAGGATCGGGCTCGAGCCACCGCCCACCCCGACGGGGAACGGACGTTGGATGCCGACGAATTACGGCGCATAAACGCGTATTGGCGTGCCGCCAATTACCTGTCCGTCGGGCAGATTTACCTTTATGACAACCCACTCCTACGAGAGCCGTTGACGATGGCGCACGTCAAGCCGCTGGTGGTGGGACACTGGGGAACGACGCCAGGCCAGAATTTCATCTACATCCACCTGAACCGGGTCATCAAAAAGCACGATTTGGATATGATCTATATCGCCGGTCCGGGTCACGGTGGGCCTGCCTTGGTAGGCAACGTGTATCTCGAAGGGACGTGGAGTGAGGTCTATCCAAACGTCACTCAGGATGAGGCCGGACTGAAAAAGCTATTCAAGCAATTCTCGTTTCCGGGCGGCATTTCCAGCCATGTCGCGCCAACAACGCCGGGATCGATCCATGAGGGTGGCGAACTGGGCTACTCTCTCAGCCATGCCTTCGGCGCCGCGTTCGACAACCCGGACCTGATCGTGGCCTGCGTGATCGGTGACGGAGAATCAGAGACCGGTCCCCTAGCGACGGCATGGCAATCCAACAAGTTCCTGAATCCGATTAGCGACGGAGCCGTGCTGCCGATCCTGCATCTGAACGGCTACAAGATCAGCAATCCGACCGTGTTGTCGCGTATCGAGCATGAGGAGTTGGACCAGTTCTTCCGGGGATGCGGTTGGACACCTTACTACGTTGAGGGCGACGATCCGCATACGATGCATGAGCTCATGGCCAGCCTGCTGGATCAGGCCGTCGACGATATCCGGCAGCTCCAGACGACTGCGCGGGCCACCAGGGATGCCTCTCGGCCACGGTGGCCGATGATCATCCTAAGATCGCCAAAGGGCTGGACCGGACCGAAGATCGTCGACGGGCTGCAGGTCGAGGGCACCTTCCGGGCGCACCAGGTGCCACTTCTCGTCGATCACGAGCATCCAGAGCATGTCGCCCAACTCGAAAGCTGGATGAAAAGCTATCAGGCCGAGGAATTGTTTGACCCCAGCGGGCGCCTGATTGACGAGCTGGCCGACCTGGCCCCGAAGGGCAACCGGCGTATGGGCTCCAATCCACACGCCAACGGTGGGATCCTGCTGCGCGACTTGCAGATGCCCGATTTCCGGGAGCATGCGGTTCATCTGGCCTATCCTGGCGCCGTCGCCGGGCAAGACACCCTTGTTCTCGGCGAGTTCCTCAGGGACGTTGTCAAGCTGAACCGTGGCAACTTCCGTATCTTTGGTCCGGATGAGACGCTCTCGAATCTTCTGGGCGCTGTCTTCGAGGTCACCAACCGCCAATGGGATGCGACGAAGGTTGAGAATGACGAGTTCCTCGCACCCGCCGGTCGTGTTCTCGAACTCCATGCTTAGCGAGCACCAGTGCGAGGGGTGGCTGGAAGGCTACCTGCTGACCGGTCGGCATGGGCTGTTCAACAGCTACGAGGCCTTCATCCGTATCGTCGACTTAATGTTCAGCCAGCACGCCAAATGGCTGAAGGTCACTCGTGAGCTGCCGTGGCGCCGGAACATCGCCTCACTGAACTACCTGCTTGCCTCGCATGTTTGGCAACAGGATCACAATGGCTTCACCCATCAGGACCCGGGCTTCCTCGACCACGTAATCAACAAGAAGGCTGATATCGTGCGGGTCTACCTGCCGCCTGATGCCAACTGCCTGCTGTCGACTTTCGATCACTGCCTACGCAGCCGACATTATGTAAACGTGGTCGTCGCCGGCAAGCACGCCTTGCCGCAGTGGCTGACCATGGATGAGGCCATCGTTCACTGCACGCAGGGACTTGGCATCTGGCAATGGGCCAGCAACGACCAGGACAGCGAGCCCGACGTCGTCATGGCCTGCTGCGGAGACACGCCGACACTGGAGGTCTTGGCGGCCGTGTCGATCCTTCGGCAGCATCTTCCCGATCTGAAGATCCGGGTGGTCAATGTCGTCGACCTGATGAAGCTGCAATCTGCGAGTGAGCATCCGCATGGGCTGAACGAGACCGATTATGATGCGCTCTTCACCACAGACAGGCACATCATCTTCGGCTTTCACGGCTATTCCTCACTCGTGCACAGGCTGACGTACCGGCGGACCAACCGCAACCTCCACGTGCGCGGCTATAAGGAGGAGGGCACAATCACCACCGCCTTCGATATGCGGGTGCAGAACGACTTGGATCGCTTCCATCTCGTGCAGGATGTCGTAGACCGCCTGCCGCATCTCGGCAGCAAGGGAGATTATCTGAAGCAGATGGTCCGGGACAAGCTCGTCGAGCACAAACTCTATATAGACCAGCATGGTCAGGACTTGCCGGAGATCCGCAACTGGAAATGGGGCACCCCCAAATGAGGGCGCAAGAGCTCGCGGATACTGGGCGCAGGCTGGTGGGCTGTGGCGAGGGCCTGCTCGCGATGGATGAGAGCAACCCCACCTGCAACAGGCGGTTCGCCGGCGTAGGAATTCCGCAGACCAAGGATGCCCTGCAGGCCGCCGTCGTCGCGCGGCACGCTGTCCGCAAGTTCTGCCGGCCCAAGCTGCTAGCCCAAAGAGTTGCACCGGCGGCTTGAATACGAACGCCAAGCGTCCCAAGTGTTAGCACTCCCGGAACTACACTGCCAAATGGTCTGCACCCGAAGCGTGCGGGCAAGGTAGACGGGGAAGTCGCCCAGCCTGCATGGGCTGGCACCAGGTTAGTCAAAATCCAATGAAATTTCGTCCGTTGCACGATCGGGTGGTAATCCGTCGCCTCAGTGCCGAAGAGAAGACTGTGGGCGGCATCATCATCCCCGATACCGCCCAGGAAAAGCCGATGGAGGGTGAGGTCATCGCTGCCGGTCCGGGAGCCCGCAACGAGCAAGGCCAGATCGTCGCCCTCGAGGTGAAGTCCGGCGATCGCATCCTGTTCGGCAAGTGGTCGGGCACCGAGGTGAAACTCGACGGCGAGGAACTCCTGATCATGAAGGAGTCCGACATCATGGGCATCATTGAAGGCAGCTCCGCAATCAAGAAAAAGGCCGCGTGATAGGGCCGGATTATCGATTTCAGGAAAGATAAGCAAATGGCAGCGAAAGACGTTCGGTTTGGCGATGATGCCCGTCAGCGGATGCTGCGTGGCGTTGATATACTTGCCCAGGCGGTGAACGTCACGCTCGGTCCGAAGGGCCGCAATGTGATTCTGGACAAGAGCTATGGCGCGCCACGCATTACCAAGGATGGGGTGACTGTCGCCAGGGAGATCGAACTCGCCGACAAATTCGAGAACATGGGCGCGCAGATGGTGCGCGAGGTCGCCGCCAAGACCAACGATATCGCGGGTGATGGTACGACCACCGCCATCGTCCTGGCACAGGCCATCGTGCGCGAGGGTGGCAAAGCGATTTCCGCCGGCATGAATCCGATGGATGTGAAGCGCGGTGTCGACAAGGCGGTCCTCGCGCTGGTCGATGAACTCACGAAGCGCAGCAGGAAGATCACCACCCAGGCGGAGACAGCCCAAGTCGGCACAATCTCAGCGAATGGTGAGGCCGAGATCGGCGCCATGATTGCGCAGGCGATGCAGAAGGTCGGCAACGAGGGCGTCATCACGGTCGAGGAGGCCAAGGGCATACTTACGGAACTGGAGGTCGTCGAGGGGATGCAGTTCGACCGCGGCTACATGTCGCCCTATTTCATCACCAACGCCGAGAAGATGACCATCGAGTTGGATCAGCCCTACATCCTGATCCATGAAAAGAAGCTCTCCGGATTGCAAGCCTTGCTGCCGCTGCTGGAAGCGGTGGCACAATCGGGGCGTCCGCTGCTTGTTATCGCCGAGGATGTCGAGGGCGAAGCACTCGCAACCCTGGTGGTGAACAAGTTGCGCGGTGGATTGAAGGTTGCCGCCGTCAAGGCGCCCGGCTTCGGTGACCGCCGTAAGGCGATGCTGGATGATATCGCCGTGCTCAGCAGGCGGCCAAGTGATCAGCGAAGAACTTGGTACCAAGCTGGAGAATGTGACGCTCGATATGCTGGGCAAGGCGAAGAAGGTGCTGATCGACAAGGAGAACACCACCATCGTCGAAGGCGCCGGCAAGAAGCAGGACATCCTCGGCCGCTGCAATCAGATCCGCTCGCAGATCGAGGAAACGACCTCGGACTACGATCGGGAGAAACTGCAGGAGCGCCTGGCGAAACTGTCCGGCGGTGTTGCGATCATCCGTGTCGGCGGTTCCACCGAAGTCGAGGTGAAGGAGCGCAAGGATCGGGTTGATGACAGTCTGCACGCCACACGGGCAGCCGTGGAGGAAGGCATCGTGCCGGGCGGCGGGGTCGCTTTGGCCCGTGCGTCATTAATCCTGGCCAAACTGAATGTCGCGAATGACGATCAGCGTGTCGGCATTGAGATCGTGCGCAAGGCGGCGCAGATGCCGCTGCGTCAGATCGCCGAGAACGCCGGCGAGGACGGTGCTGTCATCTCGGCCAAGGTCCTTGACAGGGACGAGTACAACTGGGGCTTCGATGCACAGACCGGTGAGTTCAAGGACATGGTCAAGGCCGGTATCATCGACCCCACCAAGGTCGTACGGTCGGCGTTGCAGCACGCGGCGTCGGTCGGCTCGCTGATGATCACCACTGAGGCGATGGTCGCGGAGCGGCAGAAGAAATCCGCTGCCGGCAACGGATCATCCAGCGGCATGGACGACTACTGAGCGAAACGAGCGACTGCACGAGCGCCTCGGGAGGAATGCGATGGTGGACCAAGATGCACCCGATCCGCAGTTCGACGTGACGACTGCCCGGCTGTTGCGACGCGAGGCTTTGCGTCGCGCGGCCGAGGAGCTGAATACCACGTCGGGGCCAGGACTGGAGGAGGCCTTGGCACGGATCTCGACTGAGGTCACCGAAGAGGCTGCCTACAGGCGTGCGATCGCCGCTGGGAAAGCGGACCATGCCGTTGGGGACCCTATGCGAAGGCTGCCGGGACAGGTGTGACCTGGCGTGGCGCGTGAGACCATCTATCTCGTCCAGGCATTCAGGGCCGGCAAAGGTGCGCGTCTGAATGCCGACACGCCGATACGATGCAAGTCATCGGACAGCGCGTTCAGGACGGCGGAGAGTCTCGCGACGACCAAGACAGGTGTCGTCGCATTCGCCACGTCGGGCGACGCTGAATTGGGCGAGTACGACGAAGAACCCACGATCATTTTCAAGGCGGGCCGGCTGCGGGCACCGTTCGAGGGCGCATGACGGCGCGGCAGCGTCGCGCGTCGGATTGGCATCGTCCATAGGTGTCTAGCCTTTCAGTTCGCGTGCAGGTGGGCACTATGATGTCATTCGTTCGTCGCGTGCTCGGCCGCGCATCGTCGGACTCCCCCTGGGTCAGTCTGAAACCCGTTCGCGAAGAGCTGTTCAGCGCCGAGCGCCTCGAAGAACACGCACGAAGCCTGGCGCTGGCGCAAACGGTTAGGCCGAGACCGACCAAAGGTCATCCATTGTCCGGCCGGCTCGCGGACAATGGCGCCTTACTGCTCCACGCCTACCGCATGATCGCCAAATCGGCCAATGAAGGTCGTGCCATCACGCCAGCGGCGGAGTGGCTGGTCGATAACTACTACCTTGTTGAGCGCGAGATTCGTGAAATCCGCGCGGCACTGCCGCCTGGCTACTACCGGCAACTGCCGAAGCTGGTTAATGGCCCGTTCAAGGGATACCCGCGGGTGTTCGGTGTGGCCTGGGCCTTCGTCGCACACACCGATAGCCACTTCGACACCGAACTGCTGTGCCGCTTCGTGCGCGCCTACCAGCAAGTGCAGCCACTGACCATCGGCGAACTCTGGGCAGTCGCCATCACGCTTAGGATCGTGCTGGTCGAAAACCTCAGACGCCTCGCCGAACTGATCATCCACAGCAGCGTCGCGCGGCAGGAGGCGAACGCTCTCGCCGACCGGTTGCTAGGTGTGGGCGGGCATGCCGCCGAACCGGCGTCGACCGTGCTCGTAGAGCGCGAGGGGATGATCCTGCCCGACGCATTCGCCGTTCAGCTCGTGCACCGTCTGCGCGACCAGGATCCCAGCATCACCCCTGCGCTCACCTGGCTCGACCAGCATCTCGCCGCGCAGGGTTCGACGGCCGACACGGTCGTGCACGATGAACACCAGGGACAGGGCGCCGGCGTTGTGACGGTGCGCAACATCATCACCAGCGTGCGCATGATTTCCCAAGTCGATTGGCCCGAGTTGTTCGAGCGGGTGAGCCTGGTGGACGATGTGCTCGCCGCCGGCAGCGCATTTCGCAGCATGGATTTCCCGACGCGCAATCTTTATCGCAACGCCATCGAGGAATTGTCGCGCGGTGCTGACCGCACAGAACTCGACGTCGCCTCCGCTGCCGCCCACGCAGCGAACGATGCCGTATGCGTGCCGGTAAGCGTGGAGGCAGATCGCCGCGCCGACCCCGGCTACCGGCTTCTCGGCGGCGGACGCCGCGCGTTCGAGGCGGCCATCGGCGTCCGTCCGTCGCCGAGTGCGTGGCCCGGACGCCTGGGCCGGAGGCTCGGCATCGGCGGTTACGTCGGCGCCGGGACCGTTATGGCCGCTTTGCTCCTCGCCATACCTCTGTTCGTGCTGCACGCTCAGGGTCTCGGCCCGGTGTGGCTCAGCCTGCTAGGTGTTTTGGGGCTGGTGCCGGCTGTCGATGTGGCGGTGGCGGTGGTGAACCGCTGCGTGACGCGCGGCTTCGGCGCGATGCCGTTGCCCGCGCTGGAACTCCGCGGCGGCGTGCCCGCGCATCTGCGCACGCTGATCGCCGTGCCGACTCTGCTGACGACGACTGCGGCGATCGAGGAACAGATCGAGCGTCTGGAGGTCCACCACCTTGGTAACCCGGACGGCGAGCTGCATTTCGCTCTCCTCTCCGACTGGCTCGATGCTACGACACAGCATGTCGATAGCGATGCAGCGCTGCTGGAAACAGCCGCGGCCGGTATTGCCCGGCTCAATCGGCGCTATGGCCCGGCGCCTGGTGGCGATCGCTTCCTGTTGCTTCACCGCAAGCGGCTCTGGAACGCGGGCGAGGCACGCTGGATCGGTTGGGAACGCAAACGCGGCAAGCTGCATGAACTGAACCGACTGCTGCGTGGTGCGATCGACACCAGCTTTCTGCCCACTGACGGGGGACCGCCGATCGTCCCCAGCGATGTCCGCTACGTCATCACTCTCGACGCCGATACGCGGCTGCCGCGCGACACCGTACGCCGTCTGATCGGCAAGATGGCACATCCACTCAACCGGCCGCACTTTGACGCCGTTGCCGGTCGGGTCGTGGCGGGCTATGCCGTCCTGCAGCCACGCGTGACGCCGTCATTGCCGGTCGGCCGCGAGGGCTCGTTGTTCCAGCGCGTCTTTTCCAGCATGAACGGCATCGATCCATATGCCGCCGCCGCGTCCGATGTGTACCAGGATCTGATCGGCGAAGGCTCCTATGCCGGCAAGGGCATCTACGAGATCGACGCCTTCGAGGCCGCACTCGCTGGCCGCGTGCCCGAGTCGACATTGCTCAGCCACGATTTGTTCGAGGGTAGCTTTGCCCGCGCCGCTCTCGCGTCTGACATCGAGGTGATCGAAGAGTTCCCCGCGCGCTACGACGTTGCCGCGCGGCGCCATCACCGTTGGGCGCGCGGCGATTGGCAGTTGCTGCCATGGCTGTTGGGACGTGGCGCGAGTGTCCCGGCGATCGGCCGCTGGAAAATGCTCGACAATCTGCGGCGAACGCTGTCCGCACCAGCCTGCGTATCGTCATTGCTGGCGGGTTTGGCGTTGCCGTTCGCCGCCACATCGGTGTGGTTCGCCTTCGTTGGTTTAACGATCCTGGTGCCGGTCTGCCTTCCGGTCGTCGCCGCCATCCTGCCGCGCCGCGCTGGGGTAACGCCACGCAGCCACCTGGGAGCGCTCGGCACGGATCTGCGCGTGGCCCTTGCTCAATGGGCACTCATCGTCACCTTCCTCGGGCACCAGGCGGCGTTGATGGGCGATGCGATCGCGCGAACCTTGGTGCGGCTGTTCGTAACCCGCCGGCATCTTCTCGAATGGGTTCCAGCGGCGCAGGCGGCAGTCGGTTACCGGCTCGATCTCCTCAGCTTCTATCGTGTGATGGTGAGCGGCGTTGTCATCGGTGTGCTGGTGCTTGTGGTTTCCCTGCTGACCGGGCAGGGCACATGGTCTTTGGCGGTGCCGCTCGCTGTGCTCTGGATAGCATCACCGGCAATTGCTCGCTGGATCAGCCGATCTCCCAGGATCGCCGGAAGGGTGTCCGTATCGACTGCTGATGCTCAGGCGCTGCGCCTGATCGCGCGGCGAACCTGGCGGTTCTTTGAGACCTTCGTGACGGCAGCCGATAACATGTTGCCGCCGGACAATTTCCAGGAGGACCCGGTCCCGGCACTGGCCCACCGGACCTCCCCAACCAATCTTGGGCTGTATCTCCTCTCGGTGGCGACCGCCCGCGATTTCGGATGGCTGGGAACGGCGGAAGTGGCGGAACGCTTGGAAACGACACTGGCCACCATGGCCAGACTTGGCCGGCTTCGTGGGCATTTCTACAATTGGTACGATACGCGCGACCTGCGCCCGCTCGATCCGCCCTATGTCTCCACGGTCGATAGCGGAAACCTGGCCGGCCATCTGATCACACTGGCCAACGCCTGCCGGGAGTGGACCGTCCTGGCGCCCACGGCCGCGCAGCGCCTGTCCGGCATCGCCGATGCGCTCGATCTCGCCCGCAAAGCAACCGACCTGTTGCGTGATGGACGGCGCACGTTGACCGTGACGTGGCACCAACTCGACGACACACTCGGGGCACTTTTGGCCAGCGTGCGTGAGGCTCGGCCGGACATTCAGGGCATCGCGGCGCACCTGGCCGATCTCGCCGCGCAGGCCGAGATCATGGCGGACATTGCATCCGCACTCGCCAGCGAACGAGGCGACTCTACCGGCGCAGAAATGCTATTCTGGATGACAGCGGCGCACCGCTCGATCGAGAGTCATCGGCGGGACATCGGTCAGTCGCCTCAAGCCGCCGCCGCCCTGGCGGTGCGTCTTGCGTCACTCGAAGCGACAGCGCGGACGATGGCGCTCGAAATGGATTACCGTTTTCTGCTCGATCCCCTCCGCAAGCTGCTGTCGATCGGCTACCGGGTGACCGAAGGTACCCTTGACCCGAGTTGCTACGATCTTCTCGCGTCTGAGGCGCGGCTTGCGAGCTTCATCGCGATCGCCAAGGGCGACGTCCCGGCCCGCCATTGGTTCCATCTCGGTCGCGCCGTCACACCGATAGCGTCCGGCGCGGCGCTGATCTCGTGGTCGGGCTCCATGTTCGAATACCTGATGCCCTCGCTGGTCATGCGCGCACCGGCGGGGAGCCTGCTGGGACAGACCAACCGGCTGATCGTGCGGCGGCAGATCGCCTATGGCAGATCGCTCGGCCTGCCTTGGGGCGTCTCGGAGTCCGCTTACAATATCCGCGACCTGGAGTTGACCTACCAATACTCGAACTTCGGCGTTCCTGGCCTCGGGTTGAAGCGCGGCCTGGGCGAGAGCGCCGTGGTGGCACCTTATGCGACGGCGCTTGCCAGCATGGTCGATCCCTCGGCGGCAGCACGCAACTTCGCGACCTTGGCTGGCGTCGGTGCAAGCGGTCGTTACGGATTCTACGAGGCGCTGGACTATACGCCGAGCCGGCTGCCGGAGAATGCCAGCGTCGCGATTGTGCGAGCCTTCATGGCGCACCACCAGGGCATGACCATTGTGGCTATCGCCGATGCGCTGCTGGACGGCGCGATGCGCGCTCGGTTCCATGCCGAACCGATGGTCCAGGCGACCGAGCTGCTGCTACAGGAAGGGACGCCGCGCGACGTCGCGGTGGCGCGCCCCTGGGAAGCGGACGCAAAGTCGGATGCCAAGATGCGGCAGACCGGGCTGCACGGCGGTCGGCGACTGGCCAGCGCACATACTGCTTCAGTTGCCACCCATTTGCTGTCCAACGGCCGCTACACGTTGATGCTGACGGCGGCCGGTTCCGGTTACAGCCGCTGGCGTGGGTTGGCTGTCACGCGTTGGCGCGAAGATGCCACCTGCGATGACTGGGGTTCCTTTGTCTTTCTCAGGGACGTCCGGAGTGGCGGGGTGTGGTCGGCCGGCTACCAGCCGGTCGGTACCGAGCCCGACGCCTATAATGTCGCCTTCAACGAAGATCGTGCCGAGATCACGCGGCACGACGGAACGCTGACGACGACGCTGGAGGTACTCGTCTCGGCCGAAGACGATGCCGAGGTCCGCCGCGTCTCAATTGCGAATTCAGGCAACGGGGTGCGCGAGATCGACGTGACATCCTATGCGGAACTGGTGCTGGCACCGCAGGCGGACGACGTCGCGCATCCCGCCTTCATGAAGCTGTTCGTCGCTACCGAGTACCTCGCCACTCAGGGCACCCTGCTGGCGACACGGCGGCGACGATCACCGACCGAGCAGGAAATCTGGGTGGCGCATCTGGCCATCGTGGATGGCGAGACGGTAGGAAAGGCGGAGGTGGAAGCCGACCGCGCCCGGTTTCTCGGGCGCGGCCACGGCATCCATTCGCCGATAGCGGTAACCGATGGTCCGACCTTTGTCCGGCACCATCGGCACGGTGCTCGATCCGATCTTCGCATTGCGCCGCCGCGTGCGCGTCGCACCCGGCACCACCGTGCGGATCGCCTTCTGGACAATGGTTGCCGCATCCCGCGACGGCGGTGCTGGACCTGGTCGACAAGCATCGCGATACCACCGCCTTCGATCGGGCGGCCACGCTGGCGTGGACACAGGCGCAGGTGCAACTCCATCACCTGGGCATCGATCCGGGCGAAGCGGGCCTGTTCCAGCGTATCGCCGGTCACCTGCTATACGCCGGGCCGGCGATGCGGCCCTCGTCCGATACGATTCTGCGCGGCGCCGGTGGGCAGCCGGGGCTATGGCCCATGGGCATTTCGGGCGACCTGCCGATCGTGCTTTTGCGCATCGCGGACCTAGAGAACCTCGACATCGCCCGTCATCTGCTGCAAGCGCACGAGTACTGGCGGATGAAGCAGTTCGCAGTGGATCTTGTGATCCTCAACGAGCGGGCATCGTCCTATGTCCAGGATCTACAGATCGCTCTGGAGACCCAGGTCCGCGCAAGCCAGTCGCGGCCAACGGACGGCGACGAGCGACGGCAAGGCCGCATCTTCGTGCTGCGGGCCGACCTGATTTCGTCGGAAGCCCGCGCGCTGCTCGCATCAGTCGCGCGGGTTGTTCTGGTCGGGCAACGCGGCTCCCTCGCCGACCAACTCGACCGAGTGCCGGAACCCGAAGAGGCTGTCCGGACCACGCGAAAACCGGCGACGGAGCTTGCTGCGCAACCGGCTGCCCCGCCACCGCAACTCGAATTCTTCAATGGGCTTGGCGGTTTTGCCGAAGATGGGCGGGAATATGTGACGATTCTTGGCCCGGGCCAGGTTACGCCGGCGCCTTGGATCAATGTCATCGCCAATCCACTCTTCGGCTTTCAGGCATCGACAGAGGGCAGTGGCTTCACCTGGTCGGCCAACAGCCGCGAGAACGAGCTCACGCCGTGGTCAAACGATCCAGTCTGCGATCGCCCGGGCGAGGTGTTGTATCTTCGCGACGATGACTCCGGCGACCTGTGGGGTCCGACGGCGCTGCCGATCCGCGACAACACCGCCACCTATGCAGCGCAACATGGTTGGGGCTACAGCCGATTCGAGCATGCCGCACATGGCATCACCAGTCGAGCTCCTGCAGTATGTTCCGCTCGGCGATCCGATAAGGATCTCGCGGCTCACGCTACAGAACACGTCAGGCCGTACCCGGCGCATCTCGGTAACCGCTTACGTCGAGTGGGTGCTTGGTCCGTCGCGCAGCGCATCCGCACAGTTCGTGACGACCGGGATTGATCCCGACACCGGCGCGATGTTCGCGCGCAATCTATGGCATGCAGCGTTCGGATCGCGTGTTGCGTTCGTTGATCTTGCTGGACGCCAGACCGATTGGACCGGTGACCGGCAGGAGTTCATCGGCCGCAACGGGACACTGGCAAGCCCCGCAGCGCTCGACTCCGCAGCGCCACTTTCGAACAAGGTAGGCGCCGGTCTCGATCCGTGTGGCGCGCTGCGAAGGTCAGTCGTGCTGCCGCCAAGCACGCGCGTGGAGATCGTTTGGTTCCTGGGCGAAGCCGCGAGCGCGCCAGAGGCGAGCACGCTCATTGCGCGGTACCGCACGATAGATCTGGACGAGGTGCTGTCTGAGGTCCGCCGCTACTGGGACTCCGTCCTCGGTGCCGTTCAGGTGAAGACGCCTGATCGTGCGATGGACGTCATGCTGAACGGTTGGCTGCTGTATCAGACACTGGCCTGCCGCATTTGGGCCCGCTCGGGGTTCTACCAGTCGAGCGGTGCCTACGGCTTTCGCGACCAGTTGCAGGACGGCATGGCGCTGGTCGCCACGCGGCCGACGATGACACGCGAGCACCTGCTCCGCGCGGCCGCACGACAGTTCATTGAGGGCGATGTCCAGCATTGGTGGTTGCCGCATTCGGGTCAGGGCGTGCGCACGCGCATCTCCGACGATCGTGCGTGGCTCGCCTACGCCGTCGCACACTATGTCCGCGCGACCGGCGATGCCGCGGTACTTGACGAGGTGATCCCTTTCCTGGAAGGCCAGCTTCTGCAGGCCGATGAACACGATAGCTTCTTCCACCCGACGGTTTCGGACGAGGTCGGCACGCTGTTCGAGCACTGCGCGCGCGGCCTCGATGCAAGCTTGAAAGTCGGCCTTCATGGACTGCCGCTGATCGGCACCGGTGACTGGAACGACGGTCATGAACCGTGTCGGCGAACACGGCCGAGGCGAGAGCGTGTGGCTCGGTTGGCTGCTCTACGCGGCACTCAACGCCTTCGCGCCTCTCGCCGAGGCACGGGGTGACACAGCTCATGCCACGGCGTGGCGAACGCACGCCGGCGCGCTGCAAGCCGCGCTGGAGACGCGCGGCGTGGGATGGCGAATGGTACCGCCGTGCATGGTTCGACGACGGCACACCGCTCGGTTCGGCGACTGATGAGGAGTGCAGGATTGATTCAATTTCGCAGTCCTGGGCGGCGATCTCGGGCGCGGCCGACCCCGAACGTGCGGCGTGCGCCATGGCAGCCGTCGAACGCGAACTGATCCGGCCGCTGGATGGCGTGGCGCTGCTGTTCACACCCCCGTTCGACAAAACGCCACTCGATCCGGGCTACATCAAGGGCTATCCGCCGGGCATCCGTGAGAACGGTGGCCAGTACACGCATGCCGCATTGTGGTCGGTCATGGCATTCGCCGCACTCGGCCAGGGCGACAAGGCAGCCGCGCTGTTCGCCCTGCTCAATCCCATCAACCACGCCCGCACGCGGTCCGATGTGCATCGTTACAAGGTGGAACCCTATGTCATCGCCGCCGACGTCTACAGCTCCGCCCCACATGTCGGCCGCGGCGGCTGGACATGGTACACTGGCTCGGCGGGATGGATGCAGCGGGCCGGCGTCGAGAGCATCCTCGGGCTGCGCATGGAGGACGATGTGCTGTGTCTCGACCCGTGCATCCCGAAGACCTGGCCGCGCTTCGAGATGACGGTGCGGTTCCGCTCGGCACACTATGAAATCCTGGTCGAGAACCCTGACGGTGTCTGCCGCGGCATCGTTGCCGCCACGGTCGATGGGACGGCGGTCGCGGAGAGGCCGTTCGCTTTGAAGATGCAGGACGATGGTATTACTCACCACGTCCTGGTGCGGCTCGGTTGAAGCCTTGCCAGAAGGAGACGCAGCAATGATGCCCGAGGTAGCACGATGGTGCGCGTCGGAGCTGGCACTGTTCGCTCTGATTGCAATGGGAACTCATCTGGGGCTCCTTCTCCTTTTGCCGCGGCGAGTTGATGGCTCGGATTTCGGGCCCGAAGGCCCAAGTTCCTTTTCGGCCTACGTTCGGTTGGTCGGTGGCCTTGGGCGGCTGTGCTGCTGTCGGCGCCGCGGTTGTTATAGGCTAGGTCATGAAATGGAACCCATGAAGTCGGAGAAGCCTCGAGAATTCCAATCCACCAAAAGAATGCCACATGGATCTTTGCGAGCAGCCGGTTGCGGGCCGAGAGGAAAACCAAGCGCGCCCGTGACCGAAGGTCCGCGTTGAACGAGCAGTTCGTCAGCACCATGTCTACGCAGCGGCAAGCGCCAAGCGTGCCAACGCCGGAAGAGACTTCGAGCCGGTTTTCTTCATGATCGAGGCGCGATGATTTTCTACGGTGCGTTGGCTGATGCCAAGGTCTGCAGCGATATTCTTGCTCGGATGGCCGGCGAGTACCAGTTCCATGATCTGGCGCTGTCGCGACGTGAGGCGCGCGACGCGTCCCGCGGCATCCTCGCGCCGGGCGGATAGCTTTGTGGCATCCCCCGAATGTTCGAGGACGCTCTTGATGGCGGCGAGAAGGTCGCTGCGGCCGATCGGCTTCTCGATAAAGTCCGACGCACCGGCCTTCATCGCTTGAACCGCCATCGGTACGTCGCTATTGCCGGTGATCATGATAGAGGGCAGCCCGCGGCCGGCCTCGTGAAGACGCTGCAGCAGTTCGAGCCCGCTCATTCCGGGTAGGTAGGCATCGATCAAGAGGCATGCTTCGCGGCCGGGATGGTAGGCCTCGAGAAATGTCTCGCAATCCGCAAAATCCTCGACGGCCTGGCCATCTTCCTCGAGAACGCGACGAATTCCCTCGCGTACATGGCAGTCATCGTCGACAACGAAGATGACCGGCGTCCCGGAACTTCCGGCCGGTTCTAAAGAGCGCGGATCACCTGAGCGCGCCGCAGGTGGCAATCTTCGGAGGCAATGTTGGATAGCCTGTGTCAGCTCCTTCGACTTCACCGGTTTGTTGAGCTGTACGCAATTCTGGAGTGCAATATCGCGCAGCGTTCCGGTTGATATGTCGCCGGTCAGGACGATGACCGGGACCTCGCGATGAAGCCTTTCCCGCAGCTTCGCCGTGAGCTGAAGTCCGTCCATACCGTTCGGCAGATTGTAGTCGGCAAGCATGAGATCGGGTCGCTCAGTCCCCCGCGCCACCAATTCCAGCGCTGCGACGCCGTCCGGCGCTGTCACCACCCGATGGCCCTCTTCTTTGATGACGAGTTCCAGCAGTTCGGACACCTCAGGATCGTCCTCGACCACCAGGATCGCGCCAGTACGACGAACCTCTTCAGTGCCGCCGCGCTCTGCTGCGTGCAGACGGCGCTTCTGCTCTGATCCGATCTCGCCCGGTGGGAGCATGACATCGATGGCGAAGACCGAGCCCTTGCCCAGTTGCGAGTGCACACGGACCTGATGCTCCAGCAAATTCCCCAGGCGTTGCACGATAGAGAGTCCGAGACCGAGGCCACGACCCCGGTCGCGTGCAGGGTTGTCGAGTTGATGATACTCCTCGAAGATCGTCTGAAGCTCGGCTTCGGGAATGCCGATTCCAGTGTCCCAGATCTCGATGCTGAGTATTCCCGGATGCCTTCGGCAACCGAGCAGTATCTTGCCATGCCTGGTGTATTTCATGGCGTTCGACAGCAGGTTGCGGATCATTTGCTCGAGCAGCCGCGGATCACTGCGTATCAAAAGGCTGCACGGGACCACGCGCAAGCTCAGACCCTGTGCTTGGGCGTGGTAGTGGAACTCATCCCTCAACCGGTGAAGCAGATCCTCGATCGGGAAACTGATGATATCGGGGTGGACCGTGCCAGCCTCGATCTGGTTCAGGTCGAGTAAGGCGTTTAGCATGCCCGACATGGCGGCCAACGTCTCGTCCAGACGTGCAACCAGGTCCTGCGCTCTCTCCCCTTCGACGACCTTCGCCAATAGTCCCTGAAGCAGAGCAAGAGTTTGAAGTGGCTGGCGGAGGTCATGGCTTGCCACAGCGAGAAAGCGCGATTTCGCGACATTGGCCAATTGTGCCCGCTGCTGGGCCGCCTCTAACGCGTCCGCCGTGCGTCGTCGCTCGGTAATATCGGCGAAGGTGATGACCACGCCCTCGACGCTGTTGTCTTGGGTACGATAGGGAAGTATCCGGCGGAGATACCAGGCGCCGCTCTGCGCTTCGATCTCGCGCTCGATCGGTAGCAGGCGCTGCAGCACTGCTCGGGCATCGGCCGGGAGAGCACTGTCGGCAGCCAGCGAGCTGAGGTCCGCGAGCGGTCGACCGATATCGCCTGAGATGATACTGAAGAGGGACGTGGTAGCCGGTGTAAAGAAGCGGATATTCAGGCCGGTGTCCAGAAACAGCGTTGCCACATCGGTGCTGTACAGGACATTTTGCAGATCATTGGACGTCGTGCGCTGCTGCTCCAGAGTCTCCTGGAGCTGGCCGTTGAGGGCGGCAAGTTCCTCGTTGAGCGACTGCAACTCTTCCTTCGAGGCCAGCAGCTCCTCGTTCGTCGATTGAAATTCCTCATTGACCGATAACGCCTCTTCGTTGATCGCCTTCTGCTCTTCATTCGACGTCTCAAGGTCGCGGATGGCACCCTGGAGCTCGGCTCTCGTGGCTTCGAGCTCCTGCTCGAGCTCGGCAATTCGCGGAATATCTCGTGGAGTAGTCGCGCCGCCCCGCTTGCTCTCGGGCTTCGGCTCATCGATGAAGCAAATCAACAGCAGCTCCTCGCCGTCGCCTACAACCGGCTGTGCGACAATATTGAACCAGAGCGTGTTGCCGCCATGGTTCATTCGACCGCCGGCGACGACGCTGCGCGCGTTCTCTTGACGGGCCCGCTGGATTGCCGAACGCAGCTTGATACGCAACTCCGGGCGCGCCATGGCCAGCAAATCGTGAGTAGGATGTCCCGATGGTACGCGCAGATAACGGTCCGTTGGTCCGAGGGAATAGAGACACTCATGTCTGCCGTTGATCAATACCGCTGCCGGCGCATAAGTCTCCAACACCAGACGTCGGCAAAGTTCGGCGAGAGTGATTTGGCGCGACAGCACGTCACCTTGTCGCAGGCGTGGGGTTACCCGCACATCGTCGCCGGAGCTGATCGAAACCCCAAGCCTTCCTGGCCGGCTGCGACCGATGTGTCGATAAAGCCGCTCGGACTTGGAGATCACCTCGAAGCGGCGGTCGTCGCTGCCGATCGTCTCCGCGCTGCCAAGAAGGAGAATACCGCCCTCGCGCAGTGCGAAATCGAGAAGCGACACAACCTTTGCCTGTGCCTCAGGGCGCAGATAGATCAAAAGGTTCCGGCACGAAACCAGGTCGAGGCGTGAGAATGGCGGATCGGCCAGCACGTCCTGCACCGTGAACACCACCACCGCGCGCAGCTCCGGCGAAATCCTGTAGCCGTGATCCTCCTTCGTGAAGAAGCGGGCAAGTCTTGTCGGCGATACGTCCGCCTCGATCGTTCCAGGATAAAGGCCCTCCCGGGCACTAGCCACGGCATCCGGGTCGACATCGGAGGCGAAGACCTGCAGCTTGATATCGCGCTTCGCCGCTCTGATCTGCTCGCGGAAGAGCATGGCAAGGGAATAGGTTTCCTCGCCCGTGCTACACCCGGCAATCCAGATGCGGATTGGGTGATCGGCTGTGCTGCTGCGCACCAGGTCGGGAACGGTCTTCTCCGCCAGAAGATCGAACACTTTCCGGATCACGAAAGAAGCCGGTGACATTAATAAGCAGATCCTTAGCGAGAAGGTGAAGCTCGCTGGAGTCATTCCGCAGAACGTCGAGATAGCGACCCATGTCACCGGTCTCGATCCCTGCCATCACCATGCGCCGTTCGATCCGTCGCTGCAGCGTACCCGGTTTGTAAAGCCTGAAATCGTGGGCGGCTTTCGTGCGTAGCAGATCGATGATCTCGGGCAGCCGATCCTGTGTTGTATCCGGCGAGGGCAGACCGTTCTGCTTGCGCGGGAAGGCCATGCGCCAGTCGTAATTGACGAGCGCCTCGGAAATCCCGGCGGCCGGCAGCACAAGGTCCACGCAACCCGTCGCGACCGCACTACGCGGCATTCCATCATAGCCGGCTTCGTCGAGATCCTGCGCAATAACAAGCCCGCCGTTTTGCTTCACGGTTTTCAGCCCAAGGCTGCCGTCCGCCCCCGTTCCCGAAAGGATCACACAGATGGCGCGCGCACCGCATTCCTCGGCCAACGAGTGCAGCAGGAAGTCGAACGGCAGGCGGGTACCGTGGCGCACATGAGGTCGCGACAGGTGCAGAGCGCCGTCGCTGATGGAGAGATAGGCTCCGGGTGGGATGACATAGAGGTGGTCGCGCTTGATCAGCATCCCATCCGTGGCTTGCCGCACATTCATCGGCGTGTGGTCAGCCAGCAGGTCCACCATCATGCTTTCGTGGGTCGGATCGAGATGCTGGACCAGGATGAATGCCATGCCGTTGCCGGCAGGCAGCGCGTCCACAAGCTTCCGGCAGGCATCCAGGCCGCCCGCCGACGCGCCTATGCCGACGACCGGAAAGTCGCCAGGGGGACGAGCAGGCCCGCGAGCCGGCTGGGGGCGTCGGCTGGATCTCGATGGGGCGGTTTTGGTCTGGTGCGGACCGTCTTCTGGCATTTGCGCTTTACGTTAAGCTTGTTTCCATCGGAGGCACAAGCTGATGATACCGGGGCTTCTCCAGCGAGGCCACGGTCGAATTGTGGAGATGCGGCCACGTTCGCATCGCGGCGGACGCCGGTCACTCGAACGGGCATCGATCTGAGTAGTTTCCGAGCCTGCTTTCAGCGATCTTCTGTTAGCTATAATGGGGCTGGTGGGGATTTAGGCGGAGTGCGGATCGCTGGCTGCACTAATGCGTCTCATCCAACCTAGCGCCTATACAGCACGCCGGAACTGACGCTCGCGCTTGGCCAAAACGTGGAGATCCGATGATGCGTCTGACGCGCAACACCCTGTCCGAGAACATCCAGGCTCAGTCAGAGGAACGTCTGAACACGCGCCTGCTGCTCCCGGATATCGCTCGCGGGTGGGATCGAAAATTCGAAGCCCACTCGAGTGGGGATGCTCCTCCCGCTCAGCGGTCCAAACCGACCGATATACGCAGCACCAGATGGAATCTGGCCGATCAGGTCGCAAGCTGGGTGAACGAGGGAGGCGCGGGAGGCGAGGTGAGACGATGAGCGGGCTCCGCATCATGGTGGTGGAGGAC
This sequence comes from uncultured Pseudomonadota bacterium, assembly GCA_963810715.1. Lineage (GTDB taxonomy): Bacteria > Pseudomonadota > Alphaproteobacteria > Acetobacterales > Acetobacteraceae > DATDIC01. Next base: position 270,174 of record CAWEOZ010000023.1, read on the forward strand.
AACGTCGTGCTCGGCGAGTTGCTCGCCGAGATGCTTGCGGAAATGGGCCATGACGTATGCGCGATCGAGGCCACCGAAGCAGATGCCATCGCCGCCGCGGCTCGATGCCGACCAGACCTGATGATCGTCGATGTACAGCTGAGGGATGGATGCGGCGTCTCTGCCGTCGAGCAAATCGTCCGCACCGGGCCCGTTCCACACGTCTTCATCAGCGGCGATACTTCATGGGTTCAGATGTTCAAGCCAGGTGCAGTTGTGCTTCAGAAGCCTTTTGCTGAAGCTGATGTGATTCGCGCCATGACACGTGCAGTCGGGACTGCGGTCATAGTTTGAGGGGACAGCCGCTCGCGGGACCGCCACCGCCCCAGATGGTAGCGGCCCGATGCGCGTCGCCGGTCATGCTGAGGCCTTTCGCGCTGGGGGATATCAGCCTGGGACGCGCACCTCGTCATGTCAGTGCAAATGGGACAGCTGAGTAGGTAGCTTCCGAGGCTTACGCAACACGCCGTCGTATAATATTGTTAGGTTCCGCTAGGTTCGATCGCAACGGGCTATGTCTCGTTCTGGGTTCGATAGCGGCGCGATGACTTTGGTAGGCAAAATGGCACGCTCTTCTGCGGTTTCATCACTTGGATCTCAGTTCGACGACTTTCTGTTCACGCCGATCGGTGCGGAGAAAAGTGGAACGCTGCTCAGCGTGCTTTCAGCGCTGGCGCGACTGGATCTCGACCCCTGGCAGGAAGCCGCCAAGCTAGCTGGGTTGCCGCAAGAAGCGGCGACCCAGAGACTAGCCTCGTTGATTGCTGCACTACCTGCCGGGCTATCGCCGTACCCGGACCACGCGACGAATGCTGCCCGCTTAATCGCGCTCCTGCCGCGCCGGGCTAGTTCCAATAATATCCGGTTGCTCGAGACGGTGCGCGGTGCCAATGGCGTGGGCAACGTCCGCACTTTCATTGTCATAGCCATTATGGCGTTCGTGCTGGGCGCCCAATGCATCATGGCAAGCCGTCAACCACCGCGGCAGGCTGACGCCACTCGTGTGCCGGCAGCCTCCAGTTCGGCCCTTTTACACACGCCATTCCCCGGTTCTGGCCAATGACGATCAAGCGGGCCTAGGCAAGAGGGGTCGTGTGACCGACGGGAAAAGATAGCCGAATATGACCCGTCGCCATGGCGCTGGCGGGCAGGGCGCGATCGCTCAAATGCGGGGCTTCGCGCCGATAAATCCTAGGTAGTTTCCGAACCTAACGTGGCCACGTGGGAAGGCTTACATTCTGCGGCGGGCGCCGATAGGCCTAATCGATTAGCTCGGGCTGACGCCGACGGATCGGCAGTTTCGCTTCGCCCGGAGCTACGCGAAGCCACTGTCTCGTTTTGATAGGTGCAATGATATGTTCTTCTCAGCCCTGTATGTCATAGCCCTGTTTGCCCTGTTCGTGGCCCTCTTGCTGATAAAAGCGAGCGTAAAGATCCTGCGCGAATATGAGCGCGCTGTAGTGTTTACTCTGGGGCGCTTTCAGAAGGTCAAGGGGCCTGGCCTTGTGCTGTTGGTTCCCTTCGTCCAGGAAATGGTGCGGGTGGACCTGCGCATCCAGGTCATCGAGATACCGACCCAAGACGTGATCTCGCACGACAACGTCTCGATGAAGGTCGATGCGGTTCTCTATTTCAACGTCGTCAATCCCGAACGCGCTATTATCCAGGTCCAGAACTACCTTCCCGCCACGAACATGCTCGCTCAGACAACTCTCCGTGCAGTCCTGGGGCAGCATGAGCTGGATGAGATGCTTGCCGAACGCAAAAAGCTCAGCACCGATGTGCAGAGCATCCTAGACGCGCAGACCGAAACCTGGGGTATCAAAGTCACCAACGTCGAGATTAGGACGGTTGAACTCACCGAAAACATGGTGCGTGCGATCGCGAAGCAGGCTGAGGCGGAACGCGACCGGCGCGCCAAGATCATCCATGCAGAAGCTGAATTCCAGGCGTCGCAAACCCTTGTCAACGCTGCCAAAATCCTCTCGAGTATTCCGGCCGCCATGCAGTTGCGCTACTTGCAGACACTCGCCGAAATCGGCGCTGAGCAGAACTCCACCATCGTCTTCCCGATGCCGATAGACATCATCAAGCCGTTCCTCGAGCTGCTTGATAAAGCCGGCAAGCCGGCTGGCGCCAACGGTGACGCCCGTGCCCCGCTCACGAAGGGTATCCCATTGGTCGCATGAGGGCGGAACTCACACGATGAGAAGCGATCGGTGACACAAGCCCGTGCAGCCTTTGAGTACCTCGATTGGCGATGGAATCGTAAACCGCAAGAGGAGCGCGCAATGTTGTGGAATGCATCGGTGATCAAGGGCTACGCCGTTGCGGCCAGTGACGGTCGGCTTGGCTCAGTTAGCGACTTCCTATTTGATGACGCCAGCTGGTCGGTTCGTTGGTTGGTCGTCGATACCGGCAAATGGCTCTCGGGTCGCAAAGTACTTTTGCCCCCCTCGGTGTTAGGGCACCTCGATGCAGGGAGCCGCGAATTCTCGGTTGCATTGACCATGCAGCAGGTCAAAAACAGCCCGGATATCAACACTGATCGGCCGGTGTCGCGACAACTGGAGAGCAACGTTTACGATTACTATGGCTGGATGCCGTATTGGGGTGGCACTGGCTTTTACATGGGTGGCTACGGCTATGCCGGAGCTTCGATGGCGATGTCACCTTCCTCGGGATCCAGGCGGCGTGAAGGGGCTATTACCGATGCTCAACGCGAGACGGACGATCCACGTCTTCGCAGCGTCGAAGCGGTGACCGGGTACCATATCCACGCCCGTGACGGCGAGATCGGCCATATCGAAGACTTCCTCGTGGATGACGCCGACTGGAGTATCCATTACCTCGTCGTCGATACGAGGAACTGGTGGCCCGGGAAGAAGGTCCTGATCCCACCAAGGTTGGCACAAGGGATAGATTGGACCGATAGGCTGATGAGCCTCAATGTCGATCGTCAGAAGGTCAAAGATAGCCCAGAATATGACGCATCCACGACTCTCGACGGTGCCTATGAAAAGTGACATTCATGGTCACTATGGTGACATTCGGGCGACTGATCAGCAGCCCTGACCCTGCGTTTGTTTTCCCGGACGTCCCGACCCCTCATAGCTCGTCATATCGACAAAAAGTCTAAGCCGTGTTGCGGCATGTCCGTGGCCGGCACTCGGCTTGGAGTGGAGTGGTTCCCGATCCACCGCCGCGAGATCGCCGCCACAAACGAGACGCTGATGATCGCGAGGCACGTGACGACCCTCCTGAGACTGGGGGTGGTTTGATGCCATGTGTTCCAGACCATACGGGACCGAAGGCCTAGAGATGACAGGGCACCCATCGATGGCGAAGCTCGATGCCGACCGTGCCAAGGCTCCTCAACCGAAGCTGGGAGCGAAGCCCGAGGCAAAAAATGATCTGAAGACCCTTCCGCTGCCGGAGGTCGAGAAGAAGCTCGGTTCGTCTCCAGACGGTCTCAGTCAGGCGGAGGCGACGAAGCGACTGGCCCAGTACGGTCCGAACGAGATCGACGAAAACAAGACCAACGCCCTTCTGAAATTCCTTTCCTATTTCTGGGGTCCCATCCCGTGGATGATCGAAGTCGCGGTCGTCCTTTCCGGTGTTGTCCGGCACTGGCCGGACTTCTTCATCATCCTACTGCTGCTTATGGCCAACGCCTCCATCGGGTTCTGGGAAGAACGCCAGGCAGGCGACGCCATAGAAGCTCTAAAGGCCAAGCTAGCGGTTAAGGCTCGGGTGAAACGTGACGGAAAGTGGATCACGCCGCCGGCGCGCGAACTGGTGCCGGGTGACATCATACGCTTGCGCCTGGGCGACATCGTGCCGGCGGATGCGCGTTTGCTAGAGGGCGACGAGGTGTCAGTGGACCAATCGGCGCTCACTGGTGAGTCGCTACCCGCCTCGCGCAAATCAGGCGATGCCGTATTCTCCGGTTCGATAGTTCGTCGCGGTGAAACTGGTGCGCTGGTCTATGCGACGGGCGGGAAGACGTATTTCGGCAAAACGGCGGAGTTGGTGGAGACGGCCGTTACGGTCAGCCATTTTCAGAAGACCGTGCTGAGAATTGGCAACTACCTGATCCTGCTGGCGGCGGCCATGGTGGCGATGATCATCGGTTTTGGCATCTATCGCGGTGACCCGATCCTGACGACGTTACAGTTTGCCTTGGTACTGACTGTCGCGGCGATCCCTGTGGCTATGCCAACGGTTCTATCAGTCACGATGGCGGTCGGCGCCCGGTTACTCGCCAAGAGTCAGGCGATCGTGAGCAAGCTGGTCGCCATCGAGGAACTAGCCGGGGTGGACGTGCTGTGTGCCGACAAGACTGGCACCCTGACGCAGAACAAACTGACGCTGGGTGATCCGTTCTGCCTGGACAAGATCACCGCCGATCAGGTCATTCTCGCCGGCGCATTGGCCTCGCGGGCCGAGAATGATGACACCATCGATCTCGCCGTCCTGGGCGGCCTGAAGGATAAGCAGGCGCTGAAGCCCTATCAGGTAGCCCATTTCCAGCCGTTCGATCCGGTCCACAAGCGCACCGAGGCAACCGTCCGCGGCGCCGACGGAGCGACATTCAAGGTGACGAAAGGGGCGCCACAAGTCATCCTGGAACTGGCGGCTGATACCGCGGCCGCGAAGGCCACGGTCACACAGGCGGTCAACGACTTCGCCGCGCGGGGCTTTCGCGCCCTAGGTGTTGCCCGGGCGGATGGCGATGGCAAATGGCAGCTTCTTGGCGTGCTACCGCTGTTCGATCCGCCCCGTGAAGACGCTAAATCCACCGTCGCGACGGCGGCCCGGATGGGCGTAAAAATCAAGATGGTGACAGGCGACGCCCTCGCGATCGCCCGCGAGACCGCCAAAACGTTAGGTATGGGAGCGAACATTCTCGACGGGGGCACCCTCGGTGACTTCCAGATCGAGGAGACCGCGGCGGTTGCCAAATCCATTGAGACGGCTGACGGCTTTGCCCAGGTATTCCCGGAGCATAAATTTCACATCGTCGATGTACTGCAGAAGCACGGTCACATCGTAGGCATGACGGGTGACGGGGTGAACGATGCCCCCGCGCTGAAGAAGGCCGACTGTGGCTTCGCTGTGTCCGGCGCCACGGACGCGGCGCGTGCAGCAGCCTCCATCGTGCTGGTAGCACCGGGGCTATCGGTGATTATCGATGCGATCAAAGAGAGCCGAAAAATTTTCCATCGGATGAACAGCTACGCGATATACCGTATCGCCGAGACTCTGCGCGTACTTCTGTTCATGACGCTGTCGATCATTGTCTTCAACTTCTACCCGCTGACAGCGATTATGATCGTGATGCTGGCGCTGCTGAATGACGGCGCCATCCTGTCTATCGCCTATGACAACGTTCACTACAGGAATGCCCCCGAGGCCTGGAACATGCGCCTTGTCTTGGGCATTGCTACGGTGTTGGGTCTTGTCGGCCCCATCGCCGCATTCGGCCTGTTTTATCTCGGTGATCGCATTTTTCAGCTCGGCCATCCGCAGCTCCAGACGATGATGTACCTCATGCTCTCGGTGGCAGGCCATTTGACGATCTTCCAGACGCGTACGCGCGGTCCTTGGTGGTCCGCACGCCCGGCGCGGATAGTGCTGGCGGCGGTATGCGGAACCCAGGCTGTGGCAACGCTAATAGCGGTCTATGGCGCCGGGCTGGTGACGCCGATTGGTTGGAAGTATGCGGGAGTCGTTTGGGGCTATGCCTTCGCTTGGTTCCTGGTGACCGACCCTATGAAGCTTCTTACGTACAAGGTCCTCGATGCCATGAAGACAGGATCGGCGTCTGAAACTGTGCCGGTGTCTGAAGCCAGAGGCGGCCTCCAGCCGCCGGCTATACCGCAAACATTGCGGTCGACGTGACAGCTCTAGCTAAACGATTGAGGATCTCATTCGCCTGGCGCAGCTCGTGGATCTTGCGCTTGATTGCGTTCATTCGTTCGCGCTCGCCGCTCGTCAGGCCAGGTCGCTGCCACTGATGTCGCTCGGCCTGTCGGATCCACGTCCGCAGCGTTTCTCTGTACAACTGATCTTATGCGATCGACCCAATCGCCGCCCATTGCGAGGCGTGATCGTCTGTGTTCCATCCCCATCCCCATCCCCATCCGCACCGCCCGCTGCGGGACCTCAGGCGAAAATCGGTTCGAAGCCTTCTTGGTCATAACTCCACCTTCTCAAGACGTGGAGCCTTCGGCAAACCCATGGTCGTTCACCCAGGTAAGTGTACGATATTCCTGGCGCGCCAGACGATCGTGCTTGTTCCCACGCACCGTGACATCATGTTGAAGGACAATGACTAGAAAGGATACCGCCGTGGCCAAGGGGCAGAAAAGATCCAACCGCGAAGCCAAGAAGCCCAAGAAGACTGATGCGGAACGGCAGAAAGCCAGTCAATCGGTAGCCAATCACCAGATTGCACGCGTCGGCGATAAGGACGCTCCCAAGAAGTCGTAGCAGTCGCGGGCCCGCGGGCTATGCCAGGGGCCCGGAGGGAGTTCTCCAGACAGCACCGATTTCCGATGGATTCGCTCCCGACCAGCCGCCCCTTCAGAAGGACTGTCACTCGGGTGCCAAGGTCCATGGCCCGCATGGGCGGGATAGTTGGCGCACTCGGCGGCGGTGAAGCGATCGAGCAAGCGGGGACTGCGGACCAGAGTGCATCCATCTTGCGGGCTGCGTACCGAACCAGATAAACCAGTCATTGCCGATCTGGGTACAAGAGCCGTTCCTGGCTTTATGGCGTGCACCGGTGTCATCAACCGATATCCAGGGCGATGTCTGCAACCCGGCGCGCAGCACATCGCGGGCTTCGTCGAGGAAGCCCTGCTGTTGGTCAGTCAACAGCCGCTTGACCTCTCGCTTGGAGATTGACACGCCGACCGAGTGCAACAGCGCCGTCAGACGGGGCAATCCAGACGGGGCAATCCAGACGGGGCAATCCAGACGGGGCAATCCAGACGGGGCAATGTGGACTGGCCATGATGATACTGCATCAACGCGAAACGGCGCAGGTCGGGGCCAAAGTGTCCGCGGGTCCCCTCCGGCAGCGGTGCGACGATGGCCCGGCCGTCCGGCGCAACCCAGCGTTCACGCCTGTAGCGGATCGCGTGCACTGACAGCACAAGGTCCTGTACCAGATAAGTCGCGTAGCCCTCGAAGCGTGATCCCACCGGGGCCGCGGCTTTCAGCACACGGTCCTCAATGCTGACGCGGGGGCAAACTTTGCCGCGTCGCGCACGGTTCTTTTGCCAACCAGGCTTCGCCGGTTCGGTAGCCTTTCCATGCCGCTGGGTTTGATGTCCGGTGGCCCTTTCAGGCCCTTCAGCCGGGCAATCTCCGTCCGTTGCTCAACAACCACCTGCTCAAGAGCGGTGACCTTGCCAAGCAACATGACCACCAGTTCCCGCAACTGGGCAGACGACATGACCTGAGCCCCAACTTCCCTCCAGTCAGAAGTAGAGTCTGCGGTTTCCGTCAGGACCATCCTGACGGTGTTTCTCAGTTCGGTTAAGCGCCGTTTCTGCGTTCTTTAATCGCGGCTCCCTTTGCAAGCCCAAAAATGCTTTTTGTTCGGCTTGGAGTACCGCTTTTCGTCCCGGCCCACCAGCGATCCACGCGCCGAGCGGAGATTGGGTCAAGACGGGGCGAGGCCCCCGCGCAGCGGCGCGTAGCGGTCTTGACGCAATCGAGCACGGTGCGAGGCTGCGGGGGTTCGGACGCCAGCACTGCCGGATCATGGTTCTTTCCGCGGTCACCCCGCACAGCATCATGCAGGCAGCCGCAACATGGCGATCCGGAAGGCCGGTGCTCCTCATGTCCCGGGCGCGGTCACCACTGCGATGCGGGCCGCTGCGGAGAAAGCGGAGCCACCAAGCCTCGTCCCGGCAGGGACGTTCTTCCGCCCGCTGGACGGAACCGTTGGCCGCTCAGACGCGAGCGGGCATTCCCGTGCAATCAAAGTCGCGGTCGGCTTTCCAGACGGCGTGCATGATGACGGCGAGCTTGCGTGCCACCGCTACGGTGGCTCGACGCAGGCCGATCCGCACCACCATTGCGCGCCCCCAACTTCGCAGCGTGCTGTCGGTGACCTTGCGTGTGAGAATGGCATTTGCCGCTTGGAACAGATAGGAGCGCAGAAGCCCGTCGCCGCATTTGGAGATGTGCCCCGCACAATCGACATCTCCCGACTGGTAGCGGCGCGGGGTCAGGCCCACGTAGGCGCCGACGGTGCTGGAGTGTCTGAACCGTCCCGGATTGTCGATGACGGCGACGTAGGCGAGTGCGACGATCACCCCAACCGCCGGAATACTCATGAGCCTCCGCGCAGCGGGATCAGCTTTCGCGCGCTTGAGCAGCTGCCCATCGAGGATACAGATCTGTTCCCGTAGGCTCTGCCAGACGGCAAGCATCGGCTCGGCGATGGCACACAGAGCCGGGTTGTCGTCGCAGACCTCTCGCACGCGACGCGCGAACAGACCACCCGCTCCCTTGCGAACCACATGACCGAATGCCTTCAGCAGGCCACGCAACGTGTTGGCCGTCGCTTGACGCTGCGAGATGAGCTGCGCGCGGGCTACCAACAGCAGCCGCAACGACTGCGCATCCATGCTTTTGATCGTAACCTCGCGGAACCAGCCAGTCCGTACCACCTGTGCCAGGCCGTGCGCATCGTTGGCGTCGGTCTTATTGATTTGCACGCGCAGGGCCGCCTTGGCGTGGCGTGCATCGATGCAAACTATCGGCACCCCGCGTGCGCGCAGAGCCCGTGTCAGGAAGTTCGACAGCAATCCAGTCTCAAGCCCAGCGCGCACAAGATGTGGCGCGTGCTGACGGACTGTCCTGGTCAAGACATCGGGGGCGGTGGCGCACTTGCCACGCCATATGATCGCGCCTTGCTCATCAATCACACAGATTGACGTCAGCTCCTGCGAAACATCCAGACCAGCGTAGTGGGACGGTTCCATGGGGGTTCCTCCAGGCGTTTTGCCGCCAGGAGGCTAATCCCAGCCGCGATTACCCCATGTCCCGGCCTTCCATCGCATCGTCGTCGCGCGCAGCCTGGGTCAAGGCTGGCCGCAGGCCATCGCCGAAGGCGACGCGCAGCGGCCTGGACGCGGGCGAGCACGACGGCAGCATGTTCGAGGCCGGGGTGCGCCCGCCCAGCCCGGAGTGCGGCCGCACTTCGTTGTAATCCTGCTGCCAAGCCGACAGGATCGCGCGCGCCTGCCGCACCGAGGTGAACAACGTCTCGTTCAGGCACTCATCACGCAGCTTGCCGTTGAAGCTTTCGACGAAGGCGTTCTGCTGCGGCTTGCCGGGTGCGATGTAGTGCCAGCCGACACCTCGGTCCTGCGACCAGGCCAGCACCGCGCTGCTGGTCAGTTCCGTGCCGTTGTCGCTGACCACGCTCGCCGGATGGCCGCGCCTGGCGGCGATCGCGTCCAGCTCGCGCACCACGCGCCACCCGGACAGAGACGTGTCGGCAACCAAGGCCAGGCATTCCCTGGTGAAGTCATCGACCACGCACAGCACCCGGAACCGGCGGCCGTCCGTCAGCGTGTCGGAGACGAAATCCAGTGACCAGCGCCGGTTCGGCGCCTCCGGCAGGGCGATCGGCGCCCGCGTGCCCAGCGCCCGCTTGCGACCGCCGCGGCGACGCACCTGCAACCGCTCCTCGGCATACAGTCGCCGCAGCTTTTTGTGGTTCGGCGCCAACCCCTCGCGTTTTAGAAGCAGGCCAAGCCGCCGATAGCCGAACCGCCGGCGCTCACCCGCCAATGCACGCAGCCGAGCCCGCAGCGGCGCGTCATCACCGCGGCGATGCCGGTTCGCACCGACGTCCGGTCCGTCCCGAGGATCGCGCACGCCCGCCGCTCGCTGATGCCGTGCGCCTCGCGCGCAGCAAGCACAGCGTCCCTCCTGGCCGCGGGCGTCACCATTTTTTTGAGGCAATGTCTTTCAACACCGCGTTGTCCAGCATCGCGTCGGCCAGCAGTTTCTTCAGCCGCGTGTTCTCGTCCTCCAGCTGCCGCAGCCGGCGCGCCTCGGAAACATCCAGACCGCCGAACTTGGCTTTCCACTTGTAGAACGTTGCCCCGCTCACACCGTGCTTGCGGCAGACATCCGCTGTCTTCGCCCCCGCCTCCTGCTCCCGCAGGATCCCAATGATCTGCTCCTCGGTAAAACGCGATCCCTTCATCTCCGCCTCCTGCTCGGGCGGACTCTACCCAAAATCGGAGGAGTTTCAGGGGCTCAGGTCCCCAGACGGCAATTCTTGCCGGCATGACGGATAGAATCGACGCATCTGCCGTCTGGTAGCATACCACGGCCACCGACGGTGACCGTCCGGGACGCCCCAAAAACGAGTTGTCCCGCTGCTGCAAGACAACGCGGGACGCCCATGGAAGACACGCATGTAGCGCGTGAGCGGGGAAGGACAGCCAACGCCCGGAAACGGTAGCGCTCCCTCCTGTAACCGGGAGAGAGTCGCCGCCCCCGTGTTTCTGAATCAGTTTGTCCCCGGCGCCGGCCCAATCGTCTGGTGATGGCGTTCCGCGGTGACCAGGCTCTCTACAGCATCATTTGTGCTGCACGATCGCGGATGAGTTTTTCAGCTTCGTCGACGACATTGGCTACTATCCTGGCCGCCGGTTCCACGCGGTTCATCAGTCCAATCGCCTTTCCAACGTTTATGCCGGCCTCGTCCGCATTGCCCGCCGCAAGAGCGGCAAAAAACTCCTGTCGCAAACCATCGGCCTGTTTGCGGTGTTCATCCTCTCGCCCATACCAGCGTTCCACCAGGGCGTTGCGCAGGACGCGTCCGGTGAACTCGGGTGGAAAATCCATGCCCCATGCGATGTCGACGGTGATGCCGCACACCGTTCCATCACCATCCCGGGCAAGCGTGGCACCCTGAAAACTCGGATGGGCGCTGGCTTCCTCGCTCGCCCAGAACCGGGATCCCATCAGCACACCGTCGGCGCCTAGCATCAAGGCAGCAGCGAGGCCACGTCCGTCCGCTATACCTTCCGCCGCGACGAGCAGCGTGTCGGGACTGTCTCGAGCCAGCACGTCGGCAACCTCCGGCACCAAAGTCATCGTCGTGCGCACAGCGCCGTGTCCGCCAGCTTCGGCGCCTTGTGCAACGATGATGTCGGCGCCCGCCGCGAGTGCCTGCCGTGTCTGTGCCATGTTATGAACCATGCTGACCAACAGACTGCCGGCAGCATGGATCGCCGGCGCGAAGGGCGCGGGATCGCCGAAAGCGAGCATCGTGGCCACTGGCGCGTGCTTGAGCGCAAGCTCCAGAACGTGCGGCTGCTTTTCCAGCACCCAGGTGATGAAGCCGCAGCCGATCCGCGCATTTCCGGCGACGGCATATTCCTGTTCAAGCCACGCCGCATCGCGCGCGCCACCCCCGAGCAGGCCGAGGTCGCCGGCGCCTGAAACAGCCGCTGCAAGGCGCCCTCCTGCTGTCGTGCTCATGGGAGCGAGGAGGATCGGGTGTTTGATGGCGAGGCGTTCTGTCAGACGTGTCCGCAGTGGCATCAGGCGCTCCCTCTGTCTCCCAGCCGACCCTGGATCTGATCCGGCGCCACGACGTCCGCGCCACCCCGCAGGCTCCATCTCGCCTTCCCGGCACAAACGATGCTTGAATGCCCCCCTGCGGCTTCAACAGGGGAGACAGCAATGAACTGGGGGCGAACACTCGCCATTGCCGGCGTATTGGCGGCGGCGCTGGCCGGAGCGGCTCAGGCCGAGGACTACAGCAAGATCGTCATCGCCACCGAGGGCGCCTATCCGCCCTACAACATGCACGCCCCCAACGGCGAGCTGATCGGCTTCGAGATCGATCTAGGCAACGATCTCTGCCGGCGCATGAACATCCAGTGCACGTGGGTCGCGCAGGACTGGGACAGCATGATTCCCGCCCTCAACGCCGGCAAATTCGACGCCGTCATGGACGGCATGTCGATCACCCCGCAGCGGCTCAAGGCGCTCGACTTCTCCAAGCCCTACACCCAGTCCCCCACCACATTCCTGGTGTTGAAGAACGGCCCGCTCGCCAAGATGCCCGACACCGGTGAGCACGTCTCGCTCGACGACAAGGCGGCCGCCGACAAGGCGTTCGCCGACATCTCCCCGATCCTGAAGGGCAAGACCGTCGGCGCCCAGATCGCAACCATCCAGGCCAACCTGCTCGACACCTACCTGAAGAACGTCGTCACCATCCGCACCTACAAGACCACCGAGGAGCACGATCTCGACCTGTCCGACAACCGGATCGACGCCTCGCTCGCCTCAACCTCCTATTTCGTCTCCACCCTGAGCAAGCCGGGCGGCGACCAGTTCGTGGAAGTCGGGCCGCTGTTCACCGGCGGGCTGCTGGGCAAGGGCACCGGCGTCGGCATCCGCAAGACCGATCCCGAGCTGGTGGCGATGTTCAACAAGGCGATCGACGAAGCCACCAAGGACGGCACGATCCGCAAGCTGTCGCTCAAATGGTTCAAGACGGACATCAGCCCCGCCTGAAAGCTGAAACCGTCGTGATCCACCGCCCGCGCTCCTGAGCCGGCCCGGGGCCGTCAGGGGCATGGGCGATCTGGTTCGTCTGCTGGGCTTCGGGCCGACCGGCTGGGGTGCCTCGCTGCTGACCGGCGCGGCGATGACGCTCGCCGTCTCGGCGGCGGCCTACCTGGTCGGGCTTGTCCTCGGCGCCCTCGGCGCCTGGGGCAAGGTCGGCGGGTCACAACGGGCGCGCCGGCTGGTCGATGTCTACACCACCGTGTTTCGCGGCATCCCCGAGCTGCTGGTGATCTACCTGATCTATTTCGGCGGCAGCGAGGCGCTGTCCTCGGCCGGACACCTGCTCGGCAGCACGGGGTTCATCGGGCTGAACGGGTTCATGGCCGGCACGCTGGCGGTCGGCGTCATTGCCGGCGCCTACCAGACCGAGGCGCTGCGCGGCGGCTTCCTGGCCATCCCGCGCGGCGAGATCGAAGCGGCGCGCGCGGTGGGAATGGGATGGTTTCTTCTGTTACGGCGCGTGGTCGGACCGCGCACGCTGCGGTTCGCGCTGCCGAGCATGGGCAATATCTGGCAGCAGGTGCTGAAGGAATCGGCGCTGATCTCGGTCACCGGCCTGTCGGAGCTGATGCGCGCGGTGAATATCGCCGGCGGATCGACGCGGCTGCCGTTCGATTTCGCCATCGCCGGATTTGTGCTGTACCTGGTGCTGACCACGCTCTCCGGCGGCGTGCTGCGCAGCGTCGAATACTCGGTCGCGCGCGGAGAGCGGGGACGCTGATGGAAGAACTCGATTTCCTGGGCAATACGCTGCTGCAACTGCTCTCCGGCGTGCCGCTGACGATCGAGCTGACCGTGGCATCGGTCGCCGTCGGCGCCTTTCTGGCGCTGCTGCTGACCTTGCTGCGCGCTGGCTCCCGCGTCGGCGCCCTGTTCGTCAGCGCCTATGTGTTCATCTTCCGGGGCACGCCGCTGCTGCTGCAGATTTTCCTGATCTATTACGGTCTTGGCCAGTTCGCCGCGATACGCGCCAGCATCTTCTGGCCCTTCCTGCGCGAGCCGTGGTGCTGCGCCATCCTGTCGCTGGCGCTCAACACCGCGGCCTACACGTCCGAAATCCTGCGCGGCGGCTTCGCCTCGGTGCCGGCCGGAGCGATCGAGGCCGGGCGTGCGGCCGGCATGTCGCGGTTTCTGCTGCTGCGGCGAGTCGTGCTGCCGCTGGCGATCCGCCAGGCGCTGCCCGCCTATGGCAACGAGCTGATCGCGATGGTGAAGTCCACCTCGCTCGCCTCGTTGATCACGCTGATGGAGGTCACCGGCATCGCCTACGCCATCATCTCCCAGACCTATCGCGCCATCGAGGTGTTCCTGTGCGCCGGAGTCATCTACCTCGCGCTGAACTTCGCGCTGACCCGCGGCGGTGGCGGCGATGGAGGCGTGGCTCGGCCCGTCGGTGCGCCGCGCATGACGGAGCCGGTGATCGTCGCCAGCGGGCTGCGCAAGCGTTTCGGCGCCAACGAGGTGCTGCGCGGCGTCTCGCTTACCGCGCACCAGGGCGAGGTGGTGGCCATCATCGGCGCCAGCGGCTCGGGCAAGAGCACCCTGCTGCGCTGCATCCCGCTGCTGGAGGTGCCGGACGAGGGCGAGATCGTGATCGGCGGCGAGGCGCTGGCGATGGTCGAGCGGCGCGGGCGGCGCGTGCCGGCCGATGCGCGCCAGCTCGGCCGGATGCGCAGCACGCTGGGATTCGTGTTCCAGAGCTTCAACCTGTGGCCGCATCGCACCGTGCTGGGCAATGTGATCGAGGCGCCGGTGCATGTGCAGGGCCGCCCGCGCGCGGAATGCGTGGCCGAGGCCGAGGCGCTGCTGGCGAAGGTGGGGCTGGCGGAGAAGCGGGATGCCTGGCCGGCCGAGCTGTCCGGCGGCCAGCAGCAGCGCGCGGCGATCGCGCGGGCATTGGCGATGCGGCCGCGGGCGCTGCTGTTCGACGAGCCGACCTCGGCGCTGGACCCCGAGCTGGTGGGCGAGGTGCTGCAGGTGATCCACGCGCTGGCCGACGAGGGCCGCACCATGCTGATCGTGACGCATGAAATGGGTTTCGCCGCCGAGGTGGCGTCGCGGGCGATCTTCCTCGATGCGGGGTGATCGCGGAGGAGGGCCCGTCGCGGCAGATCTTCTCGGCGCCCGAAAGCGAGCGCTGCCGGGCGTTTGTGCGCCGCCATCTCGACCGGCATGGGAGGCAATGAGACACCTCCGAGCATTAACGATGCGAGTAGCCACGCGACGTGAGCCGCTCGACGTATCCCACGAGCAGCGCAGAGGGATAGCCGACGGCAACGTAGAGTATCCCGGTAAGCGTGTACATGGTGAAATACTGATAGGTGCGGGCGGAAATGATTTCGCCGCTGAACATCAGCTCCTGCACGCTCATGACCGAGGTCAGCGCGGTGTCCTTGAAGATCGTGATGAAGTAGTTGCCGAGCGCCGGTACGACAAGCCGGAGCGCCTGCGGCAGGATAATTCGCCGGAACGCGAGGAAGCGCGTCATGCCGAGGGCCTCGGCGGCGTGACGCTGTCCGCGCGGGACACCATTGATGCCGGCGCGGTACACTTCGCCGATATAGGCACTGTAGTGCAGCGTGAGGCCGATCACACCCGCCGTGAACGGATCAAGCCGGATCCCCGCCTGCGGCAGAACATAGTAGATGTAGATAAGCTGCAGCAGGAGCGGTGTCGTCCGCATCAGTTCGACGTAGATGTCGATGGGAACGCGGACGAGCGGTGATGACGACATGCGGGCAAGCGCCACCGGTATGGCGAAGCACAGCGACAAGGCGAGCACCGCCAGCGCGAGCACGACGGTCAGTTTCAGCCCTTGCAGCAGGACGCCGATATATTCTTGCGCGACGCCGAGATCGAGCAGGTGCATGCGTTGTCTCCGGATGCGCGGACGCGCCCGGTCTATGCCGACGGCCGTGGCACCAGACGGAACGCGGCCGCCGTTATCGTGATTTCGCTCAGTTGGTCGGGAAGAAGAAGAGGTTCCGGTTGCTGAGGCCGTATTTCTTCAGCAGGTCCGACACCGTCTCGTTGCCGCGGATCTCCGCCAGACCCTGGGTGTAGGCGGCGCGCAGGCTGCAGTCCTCCTTGCGGAGTGCATAGCGGGCGTAGCCATAGCCATATTTGAAGATCAGCTCGTCCGGCACCTTCGCGTTGGGCACCATCTCGAGCGGCGCGTCGGGGTTCGCCTTGTGGTAGGCGATGAATTTCACATCGTCGTCCATGACGATCGGAACGCGTCCCTCGGCGAGCGCCACGAAATCTTCCGGGTTGTTGCGGAACGGGGTTACCGTCGCGCCGACGTGGTGCAGGTATTCATCGGCGGCTGTTCCCACCATGGCGCCGACGGTCTTGCCGGCCAGCCCCTCGAACGAGGTAATGCCGGTCGGATTACCTTTGCGCACGATGATGGCCGGGCCGTACCACCATGATGGTCCGGTAAATGAAACCACTTTGGTACGCGCCGGGGTATAGTGGATATTGCTGGCGATGACGTCGATCCGCTTCGACAGCAGGGCGGGTATCAGATCGGAAAATGGCATGATCTCGTAATGGATATTGGTGACGTGAAGCCAGTTCAGGACGGCTTCGTTGATATCCACGTCGAGGCCGACGGCCTTTTTCGTTTGCGGATCGAGATTGCTGTAAACGGGGATCGGCGCAATCCCGAGCGTGATGCCGTCCTTGACCGCCCGATCGTATGAACCGTCGCCGCAGTTTTCGAACAGCGGCACCGCCTCGAACGTGTGCTCCTGGGCGACGGCTGCTCGCAGGCCCGCGCCTGCTATCAGCATAATAGCCAGGACGAGCGTGGCGATTGATCGCATTGATCCATTCCCCCAGTGGCCTGCCGACGACACATCGCGCGACGGATTGGACATCCGTTTTGTATATATGGATAGAGTAGGTGCCGCTTCACCGGCGGTCAATTCCTTGCTGCCCGCGATCGATGCAAGCCAGGTATGGTGCCGAAATAGCCCCGAATTGCTTCTCCTCTAGTTCACCTTTTCCAGCGGCGGCGGGGTCCATTCGCCTTTCCGCGCGGCCTCTTTTGGCACGTAGGTGCGGAACGTCAGCGAAAATGGCTTACCTTCCGCCGACGGCAGCCAATTTGACTCGGGAACACTCGAAACCGGCTTCGGGCCGATTGCGATTTTTAGCGATCCGTCCGCTTCTTTCTGAAGTTGCGAATGATTGTTGAAATTGTAGCGCTTCAGAGTGTTGGGAACGATGCGATAATCCGGCACGCCGACCAGGATTACTGACCAATAGGCGTCCGCAACCAGCTCTGGCAGCTTGCCGGCCGGAAAGTGCATGACATAACTGTTGCTACCGTTGAGGGTTTGCTCGTTGGCATCGCGAGTTCCGATGAAGTAGACCACTTCACTCGGAGTGTTGGCCCAGATGCCCGCGTAGTTTGCGACCGTCCGCAGGCGGTAACTGGCTCCGTAGTTACCGCCGGTATTTGCGCAAAGCCAATGGTTGACATACGGCGTGGTTTTGGTCAGCGCGTCCTCCTTGAACTGCGCGATGATCGGGCGAAGCTGCGTATCGATAGCGGCGCGGGCTTGCCTGCCGGACGCCACGTAGGCCGCGACAGCGCGCACCTTCTGCTGCATCTCGGCGGCATTGGGCGCAACATCGAGCGCGCTCGACTGGCGGGCATCGACATCATCGAAAATATCCGCGCCGATCAGGTCCGCGTTGTCAAAGATCGTAATCGCGGGAGGCGGTGTAATCAGCGGTGTGCCCAACGCTGTCACCTTGAACTGATGTTGAAGCTGAACGGCGCCGTCTGGATCGCCCTTGATCTCCACCCGACCCAGCATCTTGGCCTTGCTGGAATGCAGTTCGATGCGGGCTGCATCGGTTGGAATTGTGCCCCGGTAGCCCGGCTTCACCAGCGCGAACTTGCCGAAGGGCTTCGATGGAAACGTCCGCTCGTTGATGTTGACGATCACCTCGCCCCATTCATCAAGAATTTGCGCCGTGTAGTACCGGCCTTTGATCTCCGGGATTTCGAGGAGGACGGGCGTTCGATCATCCACCGCTAACCATGCCTCGAAGTAGGCGACGTCGAAGTTAGGATTGACGAAATCGGCGGACCCGGGCGGATTGTATTTGATCGCGTTATAGGCGAAGCCATCGCCATGTCGGTCCATGTGCTCCTGCCGGATCACGAGCGCACGCCCCAGCAGATAAGTGTAGGCCTCGGAGAGGGTCTTTTCGTCCGGCTTGGGAGGAGGCGTTTGCGCCAATGCCGATGCCGTGATGGCGACAACGCCAAGAGTTGCGAGGATTATGTTTTTCATGACTTCCCTCCTCACAGGTTTCGGTGTCAACTTACCTTCTGCACCGCCGGTGGCGTCCATGAGCCATCGATTACGGGCGTTTTCGGCCAATAGGCGCGAATGAAGAGCGAGAAGTCGGCGCCCTTCGGCGCCGGCAGCCAATTCGTTTGCGGCGCATCGGGCGGCGCCTCGGCCTGCACATAGATTGTGAGCGAGCCGTCCGGGTTGGTTTTCAACGTCCTGTTTTTGGTTCCGAGCGAATAACGCTTGAGGTCGTTGGGCGCGAAGAAATGATGCTCGTTGTAAAGCGTCAGCGACCAGAAGCCGTGCACCGGCGGCGTCTGATCCTTGGGGAAGGTTACGTGTAGCGATTGGCTCCGTTGAGCCGCGCTCCGCATCGAGTCCTGATAGAAATATTTGTCTCGTTCGGAGAATTGACGAGGATGTTGGACTTTGCGACGCAGTGCGGGTGTAATAGTCGGTGCCGAACGCGGCCTCATTGCTGATCGTGCTCCAGTTGTAGGGAAGCTGTTGACCATAGTTGCGGAATTGGAACAGCGGCTTGACGAGTTCGTCGTCTGTCTCCGCGACGGTCTTGACCAGAACTGGTTTGAGCGCGGGATTGTTTTTGATGGCTTCAAGAAGAGCCAGCATCTGCGCATAGCGCGCCTCTTCCCCCGGCAGCGGCGGTGCATCGGCAAGGACGGCGGGAAGCTCATCGAAGAATTTTGCCGGGAACACCCATTGTGTTTCGATGTCGCCGCTGGCCTCCTTCGGAGGCAGCTTTTTGATCTGGCTCCAGTCCCTGGTCTTCATCGTGCCGTCGTACTCGGCCAGCGGATACATCAACATCTGTTGCAGAACTGACTGAATGGCGCGCTTGTCTTCCGGGGTGTCATCCTGAAAGATGCGCGGTGCAATGAAGCCGGTGCTCGTCGATGAGCGGAACACCTTCGTGATGCCCTTGGGCACTTCACCATGCCAGTTGGGGCCGACCACCATGTAGAAGCCTGGCGTGGTGCCGTACATCTTCCCGAGTTGGACGACGCCGTCGGTGCGCAGATCGACCACCTGATAGACCCAGAAGCGTTCGCCAAAATCTGGCACCTGGATAACGACCGGCGTGATATCGAGCGCCAATGCGCCAGCGCCATAAACCACATCCTGATTGGGACAGGCCACGAGCCGCTGGTCCGGCGTAATGTAGTCGGTGAGCATGGCGAAGCGGTTGAGCGGAGCAGTCGGAACCGGCCCCGCCATGACGATTTCGGTCACGTCCCTGAAGGCTTGCCGCCGATTGAAAATGTTCACCAGCGGCCATGCCCAGAAATAGGTTTCCTGCGCAACAAGCCTGGCGTAAGCCTCGGTCATTTTTACGCGGGTGTCAGGGCGAGGCGGCAAGGCCCGCGCCCATTCCCGCGAAGGCAACAACGGCCGCGGGTTCAACTCGGCTGCTCGAGCCGGAGGACGCAGTTCACCGGGAAGCGAAGTGGCAGCAAGCGTCGGCTTTGCGTGCTCATGCGAAATTCCTTTCAGCAGCAATTGCAGGAGCGGTTTCGGCTCCGGCATCCACGATCATTCATTTCCGTGGAGGTTGCTCCCTAATTGGCCGATGGTTACAGCGTACGCCGACAAGGCGTCAGGTCAATTTCCGCCCCAGGGTCATTCTCTGGGTCAACGCCCCAGCCGTCATCAAGCCGGCGCGGGCCGGGCAGGGGCTCCTTACCGGCGTCGCGCGGCGGGACGCGGCCCGGCTGCGTGGTTGAACTTTCCTGCCTTGCCTTTCGGTGGCCTCTCCGCCATATCCGCGTCGCCGGTCTGCGCAAGCTGCCGGTAATTCACACGCGGGGCGCCTTTCCCGGCTGATGCCGGGTCCGGTGCCTGTCACAGGGCGCGGCCCCGCGGAGGCACAACCGGACGAACGGAAAGGAGCACCCCGCCCCATGGCGATGCCCGAATTCACCCTGCGCCAGCTTCTGGAAGCCGGCGTTCATTTCGGCCACCACACGCGCCGCTGGAACCCGAGCATGGCGCCCTATTTGTATGGCGTGCGCAACCAGGTGCACATCATCGACCTGCAGCAGACCGTGCCGATGCTGGACCGCGCGCTGCGCGCGGTGCGCGACGTCACGGCGGCGGGCGGCCGCGTGCTGCTGGTCGGCACCAAGCGCGCGGCGGCGGAGTATGTGGCGGACGCGGCCAAGCGCTGCGGCCAGTATTACATCAATCACCGCTGGCTCGGCGGCACGCTGACCAACTGGAAGACCATCACCGGCAGCATCAAGCGGTTGCGCCAGATCGAGGAAACCCTGTCCGGCGACACCGGCGGCCTGACCAAGAAAGAGGTGCTGAACATCACCCGCGAGCGCGACAAGCTGGAGCGCGCGCTGGGCGGCATCAAGGACATGGGCGGGCTGCCGGACATCCTGTTCATCATCGACACGAACAAGGAGAAGCTGGCGGTCGAGGAAGCCACCAAGCTGAAGATCCCGGTCGTGGCGGTGCTCGATTCCAACTCCGATCCGGCCGGCGTGACGTTTCCGATTCCGGGCAACGACGACGCCATTCGCGCCATCACGCTCTATTGCGACCTGGTGGCCGGCGCGGTGCTGGATGGGATCAGCGCGGAACTGGCCGCTTCGGGCGGCGATATCGGGGCGGCCGAGGAACTGCCGCCGGAGCCGCAGCGGCGCACCGAGGCTCCGGCCGAGCAGCCTGCCGCGTAACCTTTTGCGAATACTGGAACCTGACCGATGGCTGATATCACCGCTGCACTGGTGAAGGAGCTGCGCGACAAGACGGGCGCGGGCATGATGGACTGCAAGCGGGCGCTGACCGAAGCCGGTGGCGACCTGGAGCCGGCAATCGACTGGCTGCGCAAGAAAGGCCTGGCGGCGGCGGCCAAGAAGTCCGGCCGCGTGGCGGCCGAGGGGCTGGTCGGCGTCGCCTCCATGCCGCTGAAGGCGGCGATGGTGGAGGTGAATGCGGAAACCGATTTCGTCGCCCGCAACGAGCTGTTCCAGCAATTCGTGGAGACGGTGGCGAAGCTCGCTTTGGCGGTGGGCGAGGATGTGGAGGCGCTGAAGGCGGCGCGTTATCCGGGCAGTGGCCGCACCGTGGGCGACGAGCTGACGCACCTGGTGGCGACGATCGGCGAGAACATGACGCTGCGGCGCGCCCGCGTGATCGAGCCTGCCGCGTGGCGTGGTCGCGACCTATGTGCATCAGCCGTTGCGGCCGGGCCTGGGGCGGATCGGCGTCATCGTGGCGGTGGAAGCGGCGGGCGAGCTGGAGGGCCTGGAACTGCTGGGCCGCCAGATGGGCATGCAGGTCGCCGCCAGCCGGCCGGAATGGGTGGACATCGCCGGGGTGGATCCGGCGGCGCTGGAGCGGGAGAAGGACATCTTCCGGGCGCAGGCGAAGGAATCCGGCAAGCCGGACGCGATCATCGAGAAGATGGTCGAGGGGCGGGTGCGGAAATTCTACGAGGAAGTGGCGCTGCTGGAGCAGGTCTGGGTGCATGACGGCGAAAGCCGCGTGAAGGCCGTGCTGGCGAAGGCGGGCGCGAAGGTTGCGGATTTCGCGCGCTTCAGCCTGGGCGAAGGCGTGGAGAAGCCGCAGGGTCCGGACTTTGCCTCCGAAGTGGCCGGGATGACGCAGCCGCGCTAGCCCATCTTATTCGCCGCACGGGCAGCGATTCAGGCGGCGCGTAAGCTGCTGATTGCATTTCGCGTACAGCTGCTGATGCATTTACGGTTTCGGCGCAAGGGCCAGCTCGCCTCTGGCCGCACGTCATGCCGCTCGCCGTCGGCCAACCCGATGCGCCAGATCCTGCTCCACCAAACGGCTTCGTCGGGATCTACGACGTGATGCGCGAGGGTGAAGGCGAGCTGAGCTTCCCGGAACCATGGGCATCAAGCGCTGAGACGAGCTTCGTCGAGAGCGCCGATACCTATCGGCGCCTGCTGGAAGGCACCGGTTTTGCCGTCCAGAAGGAGCGCAGCCGCCGCGAGTTCGCCATCGAGTTCTTTCGCCAGATGCGGGCCCGGGCCGCGCAGGGCGGGGGAGCGCCGCCACTCGGCCTGCACATCCTGATGGGTGCGTCCGCGCCGCAGAAGGTCGCCAACATGATCGACAATCTGGAGCGGGGACTGATCGCACCGACGGAGATCATCGGGCGGGCGATTTAGCGGAGCGAAATCAGCGCCTGCTGCCCGCGTTTGACTGCGGCGTTGATCCCGCCGGGTCTTTGGCCGGTGGAATGGGCGCGGGGTGGTGTTGTCCTCTTCGATGCCCCGTTGATCGCGGCCTGGCGCGAACCGCTGGTTCACTGAGGGGCCACCGGAGACGGCGCCCCAGCCTCTACTGCGACGACTGATCGAACGTGTTGCAGGATCGCATGTCGCCGCTGTGCAGCCCCACCGACAGCCAGTGCACGCGTTGCGCCGAGGACCCGTGCGTGAAACTGTCCGGCACCGCCACGGGCCGCCCCGCCTGCCGCTGCAGCCGGTCGTCGCCGATCGCCGATGCGGTGAAGATCGCCTGCTGAACGTCGGCATCGTCGATATTATGGTGCCGCTTTCCAGGGCGCTGATAAACGCGAAAGTGGGCCATCATGGATGATTCCGACAACGACATGTCGCATCCGGGGCATGACGGCGTCCGCAGCACGTTGACGCTTGAGCAGCGCCATGGCTTGCGGGACGATCCGGTCAGCGCGGTGCTCAAATGGATTCTGCTCATCCTGGCGCTTGGCTGCCTTGGGCTGATCATCTGGGCCTCGACCGTCACGTTCAATGGCGCGCCACCGGAGGCGGTCCGCTTCATAGCCCCCAACGGCCAGGTCCTGCTGGCGGAATCCGGCATCATCGCCGGCAAGGCCGGGTTCCAGAAGGCGGACCTGATGGACTATGGCAGCCTTTACGGCGTGGGGTCGTATTTCGGCGAGGACTACACCGCCGCCAATCTTGTCGAACTCGCGACAAGGACCGAGGACAACCTCGCCGAGACGGCATTCGGCAAATCCTTCGCGGAACTCGACAGCACGCAGCAGGCGCAGCTCAAACTGCTGATGCAGCAAGAACTGCGCCGGCTTGATCTCACCGCCGGGCCGGTCGAGGTGCCCGCTGCCCTTGCCGCGTCCATCAGCAGCCTGAAAGCGGACATCGCCAAACATCTTCTGCTCGATGACTATGTCGCAGGCTACAGCCGCGCCCGCAGCCTCGATCCGGCAACCGCCAGCGCGACCGCCGACTTCTTGATCTACTCGTCGATCCTGACCGTCGCGGATCGCCCCCATAGCGCGATATCCTGGACCCAGAACTGGCCCTACGAGCCTCTGGTCGGCAACACGCCGACCACCATCACCTCCATGTGGACCTGGGCCAGCTTTTGTTTCGTGTTCGTTCTGTTCGGCGCGGTTCTGGTCATCTACCAGGTATTCCTGAGCGGCGCCGACAAGGACTTGATGGACCCGGTGCTCCTGGATCTCCCGCCGCTGACCTTGAGCCAGCGGAAAACCGGCAAGTACTTCCTGTTCGTCGCGGTAATGCTCCTGATCCAGATCGGCGCCGGCTCGGTGCTCGCCCACTATTACACGGACCGGACGAGTTTCTACGGCATCCCGGTTGGGCGCTTCCTGCCGTTCAATTTCCTGCGCGATATCCACATCCAGTCGGCACTGGTCTGGATTCTGTTCTCCTGGATCGGCGCCGGGCTGTTCCTCGCCCCGACGATCAGTGGAACAGAGGCAAGGGACCAGGGGAAGCTGGTCGACCTGCTGTTCTGGACCTCGATCATCGTGGTCATCGGTTTGCTTGCCGGCGACTATCTGGGGATCATGGGTTTCATCCGGCACGGCTGGTTCTGGTTCGGCAATCAGGGGCTGGCATATCTCGAACTCGGCCGGTTCTGGCAAATCATCTTCTTCATCGGGCTTGCGACATGGTGCGTGCTGATGGCGCGCGCCCTTTGGCCGACCTCGACCCTGCTCCGGCAAAGCCTGCGGAACTTCGTGCGGGGCCATATCCGGATCGAAAACCTGCTCTGGATCTCCACCGCCAACGTGGTCGTGCTGTACGCCCTCGGCATGATTCCCCTCACCGGGATCGAGAAGTCATTCACCATCCAGGAGTACTGGCGGTTCTGGGTGGTTCATCTCTGGGTCGAACAGTCATTCGAGTTCTTTGCCTCGTGCATCAGCGCCTATTTGCTGATGGAACTCGGTCTGGTGTCCCGCAAACTTGCCGAACGGGCGGTATTTTTCGAGGTCATTCTGATTTTCCTCGGTGGCGTACTCGGCACCGGGCATCATCTGTACTGGAACGGCTCGCCGAGCATGTGGATTCCCTACGGCAGCATGTTCTCTTTCATTGAGGTCTTGCCGCTCGTGTTGCTGATCCTGGATGCCATCAGTGAATACCGGACGATCAAGTCCACGCAGAATTTCAAATACCGGCTGGCCTATATGTACATACTCGGTTCCGCGTTCTGGAACTTCGTGGGGGCCGGCGTGTTCGGCGGCGGCACGCTCAACGCACCGCTCGTCAACTACTACGAACACGGGACGTATCTGACCCTCAACCACGCCCATACCGCGCTGTTCGGCGCCTTCGGCTTGCTTGGCATCGGGCTGATCTATTTCTGCCTGCGGGCGATGGCGGGCGAGCGGTTCGTTTTCAATGAAAGGCTGGGGGTTGCAGCGTTCTGGCTCTATAACGGGGGGCTGGTACTTTGGATCCTTCTCAACTTCTTTCCGGTCGGCTGGACGCAACTGGCGGCGGTCTATGAGCATGGCTACGCCTATGCGCGCAGCCTTGCCTTCTACAAGACCGTTGCGATCTGGCTGTGGTTGCGCTTGCCCGGCGACGTTGTGTTCGCCGCCGGTGCCGTCTTGATGGCCGTCGATTTCACCATCAAGCTGCGGCCCATCTACCCCGCCTGGGCCGCCGGAGCCGAAGTGCCCAGACAGCCTGCTTCAAGGACTGATACCAATCGGCGTCTCTATCCCCGTCATTCCCGCGTTCGCGGAAATGACCGGGATAAGTCAGCCTCAACGCGGTCTGGTATGACACTGGCATATATCCGTGAAATCGTGTCCAAAGCTGACCCCGATGGGGACGGATTAGCTGGGTGACCAATTCATCATGTCGCAATCGGAGGCGGATTGAGGCGAGCCTGGTCAGGGCGAGGTAGCGCGCGGCGCGCCTCTCGTATCTGGTTGCGACGGACGCGTAGTGCTTGAGCCTTGTCGGCGCAGCACTCGACCAGGTTCCGACGGCGATTGCGCAGCCTGGTCCGTCGCGCCCAGCGAGGCTGCTACGTCTTGTCGAACGTGTTGCACGACCGCAGCGTCGCCGCTGTGCAGCCCCACCGACAGCCAGTGAACGCGCTGTGCCGAGGACTGCCGTGGGTGAAGCTGTCCGGCACCGCCACCGGCCGTCCGGCCTGCCGCTGCGAGCCGGTCGTCGCCGATCGCGCGATGCGGTGGAGATCGCCTGCGCGAACGTCGTGCATCGTCGATGTTACTGGTGCCGCTGGTTCATGCTGGAACGCCCAGACGCCCGCCGAGGCAATCGGCCATCAGTTCCGACCGCACCGATAACGGCATTCGCCTGCCGCCCGGTCCGGCGCGTGCGCCTGCGCCTGCTGCACTTTCGGCAGCAGCCCGAGCAGGTTCTGCACGTGATGCCCGACCTCGTGCGCGATCACGTAGGCATAGGCGAAATCGCCGCCGCCACCGAGCCGGCGCTGCATGTCCTGGAAGAACGAGGTGTCGAGATAGAGCTGGCGGTCGCGCGGGCAATAGAACGGCCCCATCGCCGACTGCGCCGTGCCGCAGCCCGAACCGGGTGACGCCCGAGATACAGCACCAGCACCGGCTTGTCGTATTGCCGTCCGCCTGCTGCGGCAGGATTTCCGTCCACACGTCCTCGGTCTCGCCCAGGATGCGGGCGACGAAATTGCCCGTCTGCGTCAGTGGGCGCGCCCTGGCGCCCGGCCTGCTGGGCGACCTGCGGCTGCGTTCGACGCCGGTAACCATCTCGGCGCCGCCGATCAGCAGCCGCGGATCGATCCCGGTGGCCCAGCCGATGCAGGCAGAGCACCACGATCGCGCCGATCCCCAGGCCGCCACTCGGCACCGCCGCCGCGCCCTGCCGCGGCGGTCCTCGATATTGCTCGATGGCCGAAGGTCGTCTTCCTCCATCGGAGTGCTCCGGTTCTGGTGTCGCCGGTACCTGTCCCATGCTAGCGCACATCCATCGAGCTCATCTGTCCAGCCGTGTCACAGGCTGGTGATGGCGCCGGACCGGTGCCAGCGACGTCGCGGCAGAGTTTAGAATTTGATGGCCGATGGCGGATGCGCTGCGGTTGCCGCTGTGGTGGCCTTTTCCAGCTCCCGCTCGACACCCGCGGGGTCCGTGAGGGTCATTTCAATCAGGCTGTACCCGGACTGGGCCGGGAAGAACTGCATCGTCACCGAGGTCCCGCAGGAGCTCAGCATGGGTTGGAACGCCCTGGGTCATCGGACTTCCTGCCGCCGGTGCCTGCGCATTGGGCTGGAAAGAGGGAGAAGTTGGCCGGCAGGTCGCCGGGCCACAATGTTACTCAGCGGCACGCGCGCTCGTGCCTCACTGAGGATGCCGGTAAGGCACGAGCGCCCAGGATCACCGCCCCAGAGTCCCATGTCGTCGGAGGGCGTGCGATAAGCGGGTGAACCGTACCTTGGCAATAAGATCCGGCAAGATCGTCCCTGCAGTGACGGTGGGGGGCGCGTAGATCTGGCGCCAGGCCGCAATGACACGGTGCAGCAGTGCTGGCGGATCATCCAGAATCGCAATCAGCTCTGTCCCGTCGCCGGACACGAACAGCTTGCCGGTGGACCCAAGGCTGGGCGTGTTCCGGCGGACGGCTGCCGTGCCCTCGAGCACCTTCCCCACGGTCATGTGCGCGCGGATGATTTGCTCGGCCTCTGCGAAGTCCATCCCGACATGCACGCCGACCAGATCGCCGGCGAAGGCTTTGGCCGGCGGAGTGCTGGCTGGCGCTGCCTGTGTTTCCATCGATGGGGCCGTCGGTGCCGTCCCCGGCTGCCAGGTGGGTTTCCGCCGGTTCCGGCGCTGGCGGCGTTG
Source organism: uncultured Pseudomonadota bacterium (assembly GCA_963810715.1). Lineage (GTDB taxonomy): Bacteria > Pseudomonadota > Alphaproteobacteria > Acetobacterales > Acetobacteraceae > DATDIC01. The sequence continues at coordinate 297,262 of CAWEOZ010000023.1, forward strand.
GCGGAATCGCGGCAAGCTGCGTGCGCAGATCGGCAACAATGCTGTCGAGCTTGGTGCCCTGATCGGCTCCCAGCTGCGCGATCTCGGCGCCGCCGGGTTCCGTATAGCGGGCTTCGACAAAGTTGGCATCGAGCGTTACGAACTCGCCCTTCGGCGCTTGTCCTGCCTGGAATTGCGGCCAATCACGCGCCAGATCGGGCGGCAGAAGGCTGCCGAGCGAGGGCGGGCTGGACGACAGGGACACCGAGGAAATTGCGAGTGTAACTGTAATCTCGAGCCGCTTTCGTCCGCCCAGTGTTTTGATCGCTGGTGTTGGCAGGCTGTGGCCGATGAACATGCTGATCGCCAAAGGATCGGTGAAGCCCAGGTTGGACGGCGAAATCCGGCATGTGCCGCCGATCGAGCCGAAATAGCTCGTATCCAGCACCTTTGTCTGGGCATTCAGTCTGGCCAGCTTCTGCTCGTCGAGCTCTGACCAGTGAGCGCTGCCGTGGGCTGCATTGGATTTCTGCCGCTCGGCGGAGGCCGCTTCACCGCGGATGGACATGTTGAGCGTGTCCAGGGATGGGCCGCTGGCAACCATCGCGTTCAGACACGGAAACGTCCACCACGGTAAGCTGGATTGTCCCGCGGCGACTTCTGCATCGGTGGAGATGGTGACATCTTCCGGCAGTTGCGGCGCGTGCGCGCGCGCCCAGGTGAGAAAGGCCGGTGCCATGTCAGCCGCCGCCTGCGGAGCAGGGAGGGGAGCGCCCCGACGGAAGAAGCGTTCATCGGTGGCAACACCCCTGCCATTCTCATCCTGCCAGCGTCGGGTAACCAGGTAGGCAAGAGCCTCCTGTGACAGCTTGTCGCCGACGGATTTGGCCACGATCAGGTCAATCAGCGCGGCGTCCAGTCGCGGCGCCGCGGTACGCTGGGCGACCGCAGCAGGCCACGTGTCCGGTGGGAATGAAACCGTTGCAATTGTAACACCATCGGACCGCAACGTAGCGCCCGTCGGATTCAGCCGCATCAGAATGGCCTGCTGCTGCCCGAAGCTGTCCAGGTTGATGATTTCGGCGCCGGCGAACGAAACCGAGGCATCCACGACAGACGCCGCATCACTGCGCCTGACCCCTTGCGGCACGGCGAGAACGTAGGAGCTGCGGGGTTTGGGCAAGGCAAATATCACCGAAAGACTGACGCCGGGAACGTCGACCTGGACCGGGAGGAGCTGCGCCTCGGTAATTCCCCGATCGGTGAGGGATTGGGGATAAGCGTTGAAGCGCGGTTCATTTCCGATCCAGCTGCTGCTCGATAACCGGTTGAATACGGCGATGGCGTCGTGGTGGTTGTTTGCTGCAAGGTCCTGGCGGATGACGAAATCGTTCGGGACCGCAGCAGCCCGCTTCTGCGTCCAGGCTCGGTACCCGGCGACATCAGTGTCTGTCGGGTTATATTGGCTCGGGAAGTACACGCCCCAGGCGTCAAACTGCTTCCAGTCGGTTCGCGTGCGGAAAATGCCCTCAAAGCCCGACCGGGCCTGCGCCGCCTTGGTCCAGTCGATGCCGCCGATATCCGCTCCCCCGGGTCGCTGCAACAGCAGGAACGCAGTATCGGCATTCAGAAGCAGTGGTGCGGCCGGGCGCGGTGATTCAGCGGCCGGCGTTCCGGCGATGATGCTGGAGAAGGATAAGGAGCTGCCGTAATGGTACAGCTTGTGCGTCAGAGCGGTGTCGGCATAGAGCACGACGTCGCCAATCTCGAACTGCCAGGGCATATCGACCGGCAAGCCGGAATTGCTGTCAAAATTCGGAGTTCCCGACGTTTGCGATGCGACGCCCGTTATAGTGACCGGAACAGCCAGAACGGCCGCGCGCTGCTTCCAACCGCCGTTGAGCTCCCGAGCGGCAGCATCGAATTGTCGTGCCTCCTGGTACGAGGCTGGCCAGGACGCGGGCGTAACCATCGGCAGTGAGCCGCCAAATATGGTCGGAGGTTCCGGACCTGTTGGGTTCGCGACCCGGAAACCACCCTTCTGCTGATCCCAGGCATCGAATGACAGCGGAATGGTCAGCAGGAAGCGCAGCGGCAAGTGGGGCGCCGTGCTGGTGAACGCCGGCAGATCGGAACGTCTGAACGCCTTGACGGCATCCTTGAGGTCGAAGTCGCGCACAGGTGCGGCCGGTCCATTGCACGGACGGCCGAATAGCGCTTGTTGACGCCTTGGCGGCAACAACCAACACATGACGTTTCCCATGTTTTCGTCGGTTAGTGTCGCGGTCGCTGAGGGCTTTGCCGCGAGGCTGAGCGCCAGGATCGCGTGCTGCCAATTGTCTCGTTGCGCGCGCGAGAATCGCGGGATGCTCGCCAGGTCGCCGAAGCCTACTCCCGCGCCCGCCGCCGGCAGCAGCGGTATCCCGTCGACAACCGGTAAGGCCCATCGCCGGGCCATATCGCCGCCGTTCGTGGGGGCGGTCTGATCGGGTGAGGCTGCTGAGCCGGGGGTGGCGTCCGCCGTCGCCGCCAGCCCGCGTCTGCCGGTTTGCGCGGGAGTGAAGTGATAAAGCGGGCGGTCGAGGGTCGCGTTCTCATAAAGCGTGAGAGTGCCTTCCTCGATCCGCCATGACGCTCCTGCCGGCAGGCCGCTATTGGGGTTGATCGGCGTCCCGGGTGTGCCGTCGAGATGTTCCGCGCCGGTGATGGTTACGGGAAGCGCGAACACCAGGGGCTGCGTGCGGTTCGCCCGCCGGCGCACTTCGAAGGCGGCGGCGGCGTCCTCGCTGATCGACCAGAAGTCCGGCAGGCGCGTATCGAGCGCGGAGTCCAGCAACTTGAGCTGGTACCCAGCGCCCTCCATCGGATAACCGCCGCGGGAACGGTCGTATCCGTCGAACGCCGTGGTCGCATCGAACAGCAGCAGGAGTTGCAAGGGCAGTTGCGGCGCCTGACGCAGCAGATCCGGCAGGTCCGTGGTGCGGAATGCGTCCGCGCCGTGTTTCAGCAGATGTGAAATGCCCAAGGGCGATCTGGTCGCCGATTCGGTCTCGCATACCTCCTGTCCGGGGCCGTAGAGCGGGCTTCGCGTGTAGAGGGCCGCGCGCTCATCGGGCGTGAGGAAGATGCAGGCGAGGTCAAGCGCTTCGTCGTCGCTGATGGTCTGGCCTTTGTCGGCGCGCACCGCGACGCTGAGCAGCCGGATCGCACGGGTCCAGCCGCGCGTTGCCGGTGGCACGTGGGCGCCGGGTTGGGCGGAGGGGTCGGAGGAGAACGCGGCCGGGGAGGCAAGCGCGTCGCCTTGCTGGGACAGATTGATTGCCGGCAGCCCCTGCAAGTCGGGCAGCCCCGGTATATCGGCGGCCGGCGGATTGCTGTTCGTGCCGCCGGGCTGAAGTGCTACGTTCTGACTTGGCGCAATCCACTGTTCATTGGTCTGAGAAGGACCGGCCATCATTGGTGCAGCGCCGCCGGGGAAAGCAGCCAGCAATTCGTCCCGGCGCGCGGTGAGCGATCGCTCCAGGCAGGCCCTTTCGCCCCCGCAGGCATCGCGTGAGCGTATCCAGGCCCGCTGCTCCGCAATCATTCGGCTTCGGTCGGCCGGCGATACATCGGTGCTGGCGCTGCGATAGGCGCCGGCAATCTCGGCATCCAGTTTTGCCAGAAGCGGGCTTGCGCAGATCTGCCGTTCCGTCGCGGTGCCGGCCTGCGCGCAATCGAAGCTTGGACGAGTTGGTGTGGCCTGGGCCGTGTCCGGCGTAGCCGCCGCCGTGCGCTGATGCTCCAGCCACGCGCCGCGGACGGCTGCAATCGTCTCGTTGGAGATCTCCCCGGAGAGAGGCTCACCGCGATCGCGCTCGAACGCGTGCAGAGCCTCGATCGTCCTGGATCCGGTCACCCCATCCGCGGTGCCGGCGTCGTATCCCAGGTCGTTCAGCATCTGCTGCAGGTTTGCCATCAGCCGGCGGTCCGCCGTCAGCGGCGGGCGATATGTGGATGACGGCGCGGCATATCGAGGGTAGGCGGGGCTGGGCGGGTTGGCGGAACGATAGGTTGGGTACGGGTTCGAATAGGGTTGCGGCGTCGGGGCTGGAGCGGGAGGTGCGGATTGAAGGAAATTACGCAACATGCTGTCGAGCTGGGCGGACGCGCTGACGGGCAACAGGCAACTCAGTGCCGCCGCAACGAAGACTGTCGATAAACGAACCGGGGACGGCCCGCGCACACGCAATTGGTGTGCAAGATACGCTGACCTTCTCGTAAAGCGCGACACACTCCGCATGACGCCCATCCCCCCGGCTGGCGCGAGCAAACAATGATTGATTGCTACGGTTTATTTGTTTTATTCTCTGTTACAATCATACTATTTGCAAGCCTGATATTATCTTAGACTGCCCCGTAACATTACGACACAGAACTATATATCGAGCGAATGAATTGCCGATATAACCACATTGACTGGGTGTCGCCGTAAGTGGCGGCGTGGATGATGGTGACGCGGCTAGGCAAGCAGACGGCGGGAGGTGATGTCGTGCCCGAGGGCGCGGCGCAGATCACATAGGTGAGTGGTCTCCTATCGGGGGTAGGCACGCGGCTGTGGGCGTGGCAAAGCGGGCCGGGCGAAGTTTGTCATAGCCCGGTCCGCGACGACCGATTTCAAGGCATAAGCGAGGAGACGACCAATGACCGAGTTCGGACGACGCAGCCTGCTTGGCGGAACGGCGGGGCTGGCGGCCTCTGCGCTCCTGGCGCGGCCGAACATCGCCCGCGCGGCCGACAGCAAGACGCTAACCGTATGGTGGAACCAGGGCTTCTATCCCGCCGAGGACCAGGCGTTCCGCGACATGGTGGCGGTCTGGGAGAAGCAGAGCGGCATCACGATGAACCTGTCGATGATCGAGGGCAACGCGCTCGACGAGAAGGTGATCTCCGCCACGACCACGGGGCAGGTGCCGGACCTTATCTATTCCGATCATGGGTCGGCCCAGACCATGCCGCAGGCGGCCTGGGACGGGAAGCTGGTGGATGTTTCGGACGTGGTGGCGACGCAGAAGGACCAGTTCAGCGACACTGCGCTGCAATCGGCGGAATATTACGACAACACCATCAAGAAGCGGAGCTATTTCGGTGTGCCGCTGAAGGCACAGGCGCTGAACATGCCGATCTGGCGCACGCTGGTCGAAGAAGCCGGCTACCAGATGTCGGACATTCCCAAGACCTGGGACAAGTTCTTCGACTTCTTCGAGCCGGTGCAGGACAAGCTGCGCAAGAAGGGCATGCGGCACGTCTATGGGCTCGGGCTGACGCTCTCCACCACCGGCGCCGATCCGTACAACCTGTTCAACCAGACGCTGGTTGCCTTCGGCGGCGCCGGCATCGTCACGCCGGACGGCAAGCTGCACGCGGACGACGCCAAGGTGCAGAAGGCGCTGGCCAACTCGCTGGTGATGCTGACCACGCCGTACAAGAAGGGTTACGTGCCGCCGAGTGCCATCAACTGGGGTGATCCGGACAACAACAACGCCTTCCACGCGAAGGAAGTCGTGATGACGCCGAACGATACGATCTCCATCTCGTCGGCGGTGATCGACAACAAGCAGTGGTACTACCACGACATCGTCACGCAGCCGATGCCGCTGGACAATGACGGCAACAAGGTCTCGGTGCTGCTGAGCGTGCCGCAGGCCTTCATCCTGAAGGGCGCCGGCAATATCGATGGTGCGAAGAGCTTCCTGAAATACCTGATCCAGCCGACCAACCTGGACAACTACCTGAAGCAGGCGAAGGCGCGCTGGCTGCCGGTGATGCCGTCGATCGTGAAGACCGATTCCGTACTGGCTGGATCCGAGCGACCCGACCCGCGTGGCGGCGATCACCCAGGGCGTGCTGGGCCCGACGGCGGTATGGCCGTCGGTTTACAACCCCGGCTTTGCGCAGGTGGACGCCGAGCACCTTTGGGGCGTGGCGGAATCGGACGTGATCAACGGCATGAAGCCGGAGGATGCGGTGGCGAAGGGGCTGAAGCGCATGCAGGCGATCTTCGCCAAATATCCGATTTCCTGACGGGGAGGCGGATATGGCGGGTCCTTCGCTCGCCGGGGGGCAGGCGGTAGCGGCGCGGCCTGCTCGCGCGTGGTTCCGGCGCGGCGCGCTGCAGGGATCAGACACGGCGTGGGCGCTCGCGTTCCTGGTTCCTTATGCCGCGGTGTTCCTGCTGTTCGTGGTCTATCCGGTGGGGTACGGGCTGTGGCTCGGGCACCGGCCGTCCTTGTACGCCGAACTGTTCGCCGACCCGATCTATCTGCGTACGCTGGTCAACACGGTGCTGTTCCTGGGCATCGGGGTGAACCTGCATTTGTTCCTGGCGCTGCTGCTGTCGGGCTATTTCATGCAGAAAAGCCGCTGGGTGAAGGCGCTTCTGCTGGTCTTCATCATGCCCTGGGCGGCGCCGGCAATACCGACCTTCATTTCCGTCCACTGGATGCTGGACGGGCAGTGGGGATTGCTGAACAACCTGCTGTATTTCCTGTTCGGCCTGGATGGTCCGTCCTGGCTGACGCAGCGGTGGCTGACCTTCGCGACGGTGATCGTCGCCTATGTGTGGAAATGGACGCCGTTCTGGACGGTGATCCTGATGGCGGGGCGCACGGCGATCCCGCAGGACGTGTACGAGGCGGCGGAGGTGGACGGCGCCATCGGCATCAAGCGGTTCGCGTTCGTGACGTTCCCGCTGCTGGCGAATCTGTATCTGGTGTGCACCCTGCTTTCGACGATCTGGACGCTGGGTGATTTCAATACGGTCTATTTCATCAGCGGCGGCGGCCCGGCGCTGTCGACCAACGTGCTGGCGACGCTGGGCATCCGCAACGCGTTCCAGGTCGGAAATCCGCAGCTTGGCATGGCCACGGTGATGTCGGCGCTGCCGCTGCTTATCCCGCTGGTGATCGTGCTGATGCGCAAGCTCGCGCGCTCTCAGGTGCAGCTATGAGCGGCGTGGCGGGACGGAGGCCGGGACGCGGGCGGCGACGGCTGCACGCGGCCGGGCAGGTGCTGATCGGGCTGCTGATCCTGATCTGGACGGTGCTGCCGCTGTACAACATGGTCGAGGTGGCGCTGCGGCCGAAAGATGCGGTGTTCAGCGGCGATCTGTTTCCGGCCAATCCGACGCTGACGGGGTTCTGGGACGTGCTGACCCAGAACTACTGGTATCTGAAGATGTTCTGGCACGAGATGGGTAACAGCCTCTATGTGGGGGCGGCGACCGCGTTCCTTACGCTGATGATCGGGACGATGACGAGTTTCGTGATCGCGCGGCTGCGCATCCGCGGGGCGTGGATGGTCAGCAATGCGGCGCTGCTGACCTATGTGATCCCGATGTCGTTCCTGGCGATCCCGTTCTATCGGGTGATGCAGAATTACGGCCTGGGGGACAATCTGTGGGCGGTGATCCTGGTCGAGGTCACGTTTGCGACGCCGTATGCGATCTTCATCTTCACCGAATATAGCGCCAGCATCCCGTTGGCGCTGGACGAGGCGGCGCGGATCGACGGGGCGGGGCCGGCACGAATCTACTGGCGGATCTATCTGCCGCTGATGGCTCCGGCGATGGTTGCGGTTGGAACTTATGCGCTGCTGCTGGCGTGGAACGAATATCTGTATCTGTACCTGCTGCTGTCCAGCCCGGGCAACATGACGGTGCCGGTGGCGCTTGGCCAGTTCCTGAACAGCGACGAGGCGCCGTGGAACCTGATGATGGCCACCGCGGTGATCTACGCGCTGCCGCCGATCGTGATCTATTACGCGTTCCGCCGGTATATGAGCAGCGGCCTGACCATGGGCGGGGTGAAGGGGTAGGCTGCGTCAGCTGCCGGTTTCGTCTGCAATCACCCGCAGCACGGGGGGATTGCTCTCCGGGTCCACCTCCACCAGGGCGCCGTCCGGCACCAGCGTGGTGATGTCCTGCGCGAAGCCGGAGATCATGGTGAAGTCGGCCAGCGCTGCCCCCTGCACCATGATCGGGTTGACCCGGTTCAGCACCAGCGCCGCGGGCATGACGCCGCGCGCCGCCATCTCGTGCAGCATCCAGGCGGTGGCGACGCCGCCTTTCGCGGCGTCCAGCACCAGCACGCAGCCGACATAGGACTGCGGCCGGCCAGCTTGTGCTCCGGGCGGGAGAACACGCCGTTGATGCGGTCCAGGTCGTAGCGGGCGGAAAACCCGTCCTTGGCCACCAGCGCGCGGCCACGCACGCGCTTGCCCATGCCGGCCTGGGCCTGGAATGCGATCATGATGCGATCCCGCGGGGCGCGATCCGGCCGGTGCAGGCGGCGTCCACGCAGGCCTGCATGGAGAGCAGCGCCGGTCGGTAGCCGTAGCCGCCGAGGATGTTGGTCAGCTTGGCGGAATTGGTGGCCAGCGTGCGCCAGTTGTTGGCTTCGGCCATTTCGCGCGCGTAGCTCTGGTAGAAGCACATGCCGGACAGCACGAGGCCGCCGGCGGCTTCGATGCGCGCGGTGATGCCCATGCGGTCGGCGTCCGGCTTTACTTGCGGGCTGGTCGCGATCAGCAGCGGCACGACAGCGCGGCGGCCGTCGAGCAGGCCGGCGATCTGCTGCATCTCCATCAGGCTGAGCTGCGGGGCAGAGAACACCACCACGTCGATCGGTGTCGACGTTGCCGCTGTAGCGGCTCTGGAACGCGTGCAGATCGGCCGCGCCGATGGTCGCGCGCTGCGGCATCGCCGCATCCGCGATGTCTTGCAGGCGCAGCGGCTTCCGGGGTGATGCCCACCAGATGGAACAATGCGACGGAGCCGTAGCTCGCCAGCGCGGCGCCGAAATGCTTGAGCTCGTCGGAGGTGGGCACGCGGTCGATGCCGATCAGCGCCGGCACCTGCCAGTAATCGCCGGCGAGTTGGCCGACGAGGGCGCCGAGCGCGCCCCAGTCGTGCAGGGCGCTCGGCGTGTGGGTGACGCGCACCAGCAAGGTGGCGCGGCGGTGCTCGTCCAGATGGTAGCCGTAGCGCGGCGTGCGCCCGGTCAGCCCGGCGGCGAGCGCTGATGGGCCGCCTTCGAAGTTGGAGCGCGCGCCGAGCACGCTGTTGGAATAGATCACCACGCCGGTGTCGCCATAGGCCATGTGCTCACCGCGGACGGCCGGCATAATGGTCTGATAGTTGATGCAGGTGTCGGTCATCAGCACGCCGAGCGCCTGGAAGGCGGCGATGGCGCGGCGTTCGAGCGCGAGCATCCAGTCCTGGTGCCTGAGCCGTGCGGCGGCGGTGAAGTCGGTGCCGCGCGGGTCGGTGATGGTGGGGACACGAACGCGGCGCTGCGTTTCCGGCAGTGCGGCGAGGCGTTCCAGCCATTCCACGCCGGCGAGGCCGAGAGATTCGGTGTCGGCCATGATGTGCGCCTGCGACACCGGGACCAGGTCGGCCGCGCCGAGATAACGGCCGACGCGCATCTGATGCTCGATTGCCCATTGCCGCGCCGGGCCAGCGTCGCCGGCCAGCCACGCGTGTTCGTCATCCCGCAGGCGCATGGGGCGATCATGGCGAATCGGACGTGCGGCTGTAAAGCAGGGCGCGGTGATTGCCATGCGTGACGGCGCGGCGTAGCCCCTGCGCGGGAGGATGATGAGCATGCGCGAATCTCTGTCGTCCGGCGTGGCCGGGTTGCTGCTGGCATGTCTGCTGGCGGCGAACGGGACTGCCATTGCCGCACCGGGCGGGGCGGTGGCGCCGGCGGGGCCTGGCGGCAGGGGCCCGCAGGACGCGGTTCCGACCGCCACGCCGATCAAGCATCTTGTTATCATATACAACGAAAACGTATCGTTCGATCACTATTTTGCCACATATCCCGGTCGCGGCCAATCCACCGGGGGAGCCTGCCTTCACCGCCGCGCCCGATACGCCGAGCGTCGATAATCTGGTGAGCGCGCACCTGCTGACCAGCAACCCCAATTTCACCAACAAGGAGAATGGCGAGGATGCGGCGGAGCCGTTCCGGCTCGACCGCACGCAAGCCGCGACCGCCGATCAGAACCATAACTACACGGCGGAACAGCAGGCGTACGACGGCGGCAAGGCGGATCTGTTTCCGAAATACACCGGACGGGCGACGCCGGGCGGGGTCGGCGCGTTCGGCACGCGCGGACAGGTGATGGGGTATTTCGACGGCAACACGGTTACCGCGATGTGGAACTACGCGCAGCATTTCGCGCTGAGCGACAACACCTATACCGACACGTACGGACCTTCGACGCCCGGCGCGCTGGAAGTCGTGTCCGGCCAGACCAATGGCCTGCGCGTTGTCGTCACCACCAAGGAGCCGTTCACGCTGGCGAACAGCTCGTACTACATAAAGGACGGGCAGGGCGGGTTCACCATGATCGGCGACGTGGATCCTGCCGATGACGTCTGTTCAGTGCGCAAGGATCAGGGGTCGATGACCGGGAAGAACATCGGCGACCTGCTGAATGATGGCGGGATCACCTGGGGCGGCTTCATGGGCGGCTTCGACCTGAGCCGGACCAACCCCAACGGCACCAGCCATTGTTCGCGCACCACGTATTCGAACGTGGTCAGGGCGAACATCCTGGATTATCTGCCGCACCACAACTGGTTTCAGGTACCATCCATCGACCGCCAACCCGAAGCACCTGCGTCCCAGTTCCGTGGCAGCGATCGGGTACAGCTATGAGCATGACGGCACCACCCGGGAGCCGGCGAACCACGAATACAGCCTGCATGACTTCTATGATGCGGTGAAGGCGGGGAATTTCGCCTCGGTCTCCTACATCAAGATGCCCGGCTATCAGGATGGACACGCCGGCTACTCCAACCCGCTGGACGAGCAGACCGGCACCGTATCGTTGATCAACTTCATCGAGCAGCAGCCCGAGTGGAAGGATACCGCGATCATCATCACCTGGGATGATTCGGACGGCTGGTATGATCACGCCTTCACGAAGGTCACCAACCCGTCCTTCGATGCCGCGGCGGATCAGCTCGACGGAGCGGGCAAATGCGGCAGCGGCACGCCGCTTCCGGGCGTGGAGGGCAAGCCGGTGAACGGACGCTGCGGCCCGGGGACGCGGCTGCCGTTCCTGGTGATCTCGCCCTGGGCGCGGGCCAATTTCATGAGCCATGAGCAGATTTCGCAGGCCTCGGTGGTCCGTTTCATTGAGGACAACTGGCTGCAGGGGCGGCGGCTGGGCGGCGGCTCGTTCGACGCCGATGCCGGGTCCATCATGCCGATGTTCGATTTCGCTTCCGGCGGCCATACGGCGCCGCTGTTTCTGGATCCGGCGACGGGAAGTCCCTTGCCGTCGCCGCCGGCTGAGCCGTGACCGGACACGTCGCGTCGTGGCGGGCGGCGTCATAAATGAGTCACACTCAGGGCCGCCCTGTTGTCATAGTTGAGGGCCAGCGCAACCAAAACCGGGAAGATCATGAAATACCGCAAATCTCTGCTGTCCGGCGCCGCTGCCGTGTTGGCCTTCGTTGTGGCGACGAGCGGCCTGGTTATCGCAGCGCCGGCGATGGCACCGGCCAGTGGCGATCCAGGCCGGCAGGACGCGGTGCCCACCGCGACGCCGATCAAGCATATCGTCATCGTATTCAATGAGAACGTTTCGTTCGACCACTACTTCGCCACCTACCCAATGGCCAGCAACCCGCCCGGCGAGCCATCCTTCACCGCCGCACCCGATACGCCGGCGGTGAACAACCTTGCGGCGGCGCATCTGCTGACCAGCAACCCCAACTTCACGAACAAGGCGAACGGTGAGGATGCGGCGGAGCCATTCCGGCTGGACCGCACGCAGGCCAACACCGCCGACCAGAACCATGCCTACACGGCGGAGCAGCAGGCTTATGACGGCGGCAAGGCCGATCTGTTTCCGAAATATACCGGCAAGGGCTCGCCGGGCGGGGTCGGCGCGTTCGGCACCAAGGGCCAGGTGATGGGCTATTTCGACGGCAACACCGTCACTGCCATGTGGGAATACGCGCAGCATTTCGCGATGAGCGACAACGCCTATACGGACACGTACGGTCCGTCCTCACCCGGGATGCTCGAAGTCGTATCCGGCCAGACCGACGGGATGCAGATCGTCGCGACCAGCAAGAAGCCGTTCACGCCGGCTGCCTATTCCTACTACATCGGCGACGGGCAGGGCGGCTTCACGATGATCAACGACGTCGATCCGGCCTATGACGCGTGCTCCACGCCGAAAGACCAGGTGCTGATGGCGGGCAGGAACATCGGCGACCTGCTGAATGACGCGGGCCTGACGTGGGGTTCGTTCATGGGCGGGTTCAATCTGGACAATTCCAATGCGAATGGCACCACCGGCTGCAAGCGCAGCACGCATTCGACCATCGTGGGCGCCGACGTGGTGGACTACATTCCTCACCACGCATGGTTCCAGTATTTCCGATCGACCGCCAATCCGAAACACGCGCGCCCCAGTTCCGTGGCGGCGATCGGCTACAGCTTCCAGCACGACGGAACGACGCGCGATCCGGCCAATCACGGATACGGGCTGGGGGATTTCTACGATGCCGTGAAAGCCGGCAACTTCCCGTCGGTCTCCTACATCAAGCTGCCCGCATACCAGGACGGCCATGCCGGCTATTCCGATCCGCTGGACGAGCAGACCGGAACGGCGGCGCTGATCAACTTCCTGCAGCAGCAGCCAGACTGGAAGAACACCGCGGTGATCGTCACCTGGGACGATTCCGATGGCTGGTATGATCATGCTTTCGCGAAAGTCACCAGCGCATCATTCGACCCCGCGGCGGATCAGCTTGACGGGGCGGGCCAGTGTGGCAGCGGCGCGGCGTTGCCCGGCGTTGACGGCAAGCCGGTGAATGGCCGCTGCGGACCGGGGACTCGGATCCCGTTCCTGGTGGTATCTCCGTGGGCGCGGACGAATTTCGTGAGCCACGAGCAGATTTCGCAGGCTTCGATCATTCGTTTCATCGAGGATAACTGGCTGCACGGGGAGCGGCTGGGCAACGGCTCCTTCGATGCCACGGCCGGGTCGATCATGCCGATGTTCCATTTTGCATCGACCAACGCCACGCCGCCGCTGTTTCTGGATCCGGCGACGGGCAATCCCGTGGCGTCGCCGCCGGCACAACGCTGAAGCGTAGTCGTGCGTTGCGGCCCCTGGTTGCTGGCGGGCGCGGGCCTGGTTGTGGCCGCCGGCGCCGTGGTGGCGGCAACGATCGTCCGTAGCCCGTTGCCGTTGGAGGCGTGGCTGGCCGATCCGGTGGCGAGCTTCAGGCTGACTGAAGGCGAGAACCCGTACCCGGTTCGGCTGGTGCGTCCCGTCGCCGCGCCATTGTCCGCGATGGCGCAGCTTGGGCGGCTGGTGTTCTTCGATGCCAGCCTGTCGTCATCCGGCAAGCTCGCTTGCGCGTCCTGCCACAGCCCGGCGCACGCCTATGGGCCGCCGGGGGATCTGGCGGCGATGGACGGCGGCGCCGATATGCATCGGCAGGGCGTGCGCGCGGTGCCGTCGCTGATGTATCTGGAACGGCAGCCCAATTTCAGCGTCGGGCCGGATAACGAGGAAAACGAAACCGTCAGCCTGGTGCAACTGGCGGCGGCTGGGCAGGACGCGGCGCGCGCCCAGAAGACCGCACAGGACACCGCGCAGACGGCCGCCAACCTGGTGCCGCAGGGCGGCCTGTTCTGGGACGGGCGTGCCGACACGCTGCAGGACCAGGCGATGGTGCCGCTGCTCAACCCGTTGGAGATGGATGGCGGCGGCGTGGAATCGGTGGCGGCGAAGCTGCGCGGGGCGCCCTATGCGGGGCGGTTCGTGCAATTGTTCGGGCCGGCGATTTTCGAATTCGCCGCGGATGACGGTGGCGGAAGCATTATTCGCTGTCGGGCGCTACCAGATCGAGGAGGCGAGCTTTCATCCGTACAGCAGCAAGTTCGATGACTGGCTGGAGGGTGGGGCGCGGCTGAGCCCGGCGGAGATGCGTGGGTATCTGCTGTTCAATGATCCGCAGAAAGCCGATTGCGGCGGCTGCCATCTGGATCAGCCGACGCCGGACGGGTTGCCGCCGCTGTTCACCGATCACCAGTTCGAGGCGCTGGGCGTGCCGCGGAATGATGCGCTGGCGGCGAACCGTGATCCGGCCTATTTCGATCTGGGGATTTGTGGTCCGTATCGGGAGGATCTGGCGGGCCAGACGCAATATTGCGGCATGTTCCTGACGCCGACGCTGCGCAACGTGGCGACGCGGCACGTGTTCATGCATAATGGGGTGTACCACACGCTGCAGCAGGTGATGGATTTCTACGATTTCCGTGATACGGAGCCGGGGAAGGTGTATCCGGGTGGGAACAAATACAACGATATCCCGAAACAGTATCAGGCCAATGTGGATGTGACCGACCCGCCGTTCGATCGGAAGGTGGGGGAGATAGCGGCGATGACGGCGCAGGATGAGCAGGACATCATCGCATTTCTGGCTACGCTGACGGATGGGTACCGGCCGCAGTAGGGACGATCCGCTCTCCGTCACTCACGATGTATCCTCATCGGCCAGATCCGCGGTCAGTTGATGCCTTTTCGCGGAGGATCGTTCGCGTGCCACGGCGATGACGGCGGTTGCCGGTTCGGGCCCAAGCCTTCGCATCTGATGGGCAAGGTGCCCGGGGAAATAGGCACAATCGCCGGTCTCTAGCACGTAGCTTCGATCAGGTGTCCGCATCTCCACCATGCCGGAGAGAACAAGGAACATCTCTTCCCCGTCATGCCGCTGCCCGTTGCCTACCGGTTCGGCGCCGACATGGAACAAGAACGCCTCCATAAGGCGGCCTTTGGGAGTGAGCAGCTCGAAGCTGTAGGTATCGGGGTCCTCCAACGACCTGCTCCGGCCGCCGGCGCGACTGACCCGCACGGTGTCTTCCGTTGTCTGCTCACCGAACAACTGGCCCACGGGCACGTCCAATGCCGCTGACAGCCGCAGGACCGTCTCGACGGACGGCCGTTTGGTTCCTCGCTCCAGGCGCGACAGGAAGCCCTTATCCAGGTCCGCCGCGGCCGCGAGCGTCTCGATGGTAAAGCCCTTTTCCAGGCGGATGTGCCGCAGACGCGGCCCGATCGTCGGACTGATCTTTTCAGACAACGCCAAGTTCTTACTCCTTGAAGATAGCGAACCGCGCAGCACGGCGGGACGCGATGGCCCGGGGAAGTTGTTGCCCCCTGGTATTTCACAAGCACGAGAGGCGGGCTCATTGCCAGGGTTTTGCTGGTTTACACGCGCTTGCGCTGGACAACATGATGCCCTACAGACATCTATATGTCGATGTAGGCTTACGGGAGGGCGGAGCATTCCGCCGAGGCCGGGCCCCACGGAGCAGGCGCAGCCAGCACGGGGGGCCTGCCGAACAGCGTGATTCAGATGATCGAATCGGAGGTTTGTTTCATGTCCGACCTTCCCCTCATCGTCTTCGATGTCAACGAGACGCTCCTCGACCTCGAGACGATGGCGCCGACGTTCGAACGCATCTTCGACGACAAGGCGGCCATGCGGCTGTGGTTCGCGAACTTCATCATGTATTCCGCGGCCCTGACCGTAGCCGGACATTATGTGCCCTTCACGGATATCGGAGCAGCGGTGATGAAGATGCTGGCAGATACAAGCGGCATCAAAATCGAGGACACCGACAAGCAGGAACTTACCGAGAAATTCTCCACGATGCCGGCGCATCCGGAGGTACCCGCAGCCCTGCGGAAGCTGCGGGATGCCGGCTTCCGCTTGTTCACGCTTACCGACAATCTGCTTGAAATCCAGAGCCGCCAGCTTGAGCATGCGGGCATTGTCGGGCTGTTCGAGCGGCGCTTCAGCGCGGATGGCGTCAAACGCCACAAGCCCGCGCCGGAGGCGTACGGGTATGTCGCGAAAGAGCTGAACGTGCGGCCGTCACAGCTTTGCCTTGTCGCCTGCCATACCTGGGACACACTCGGAGCCGTCGCGGCCGGGTGGGAAGCCGCTCTCATTCGGCGTGCCGGGAACGATGTGCTGGCGGTTGGTCCCCAGCCGCAGATTGTCGGCGACGATCTCGACGACGTCGCCGATCAGCTCATCACCCGGTACGGCGCGAAACAACGGCCGTCGCGGAATTGATTGCGCGGCGGCGGGAGAAGCAGATGCCCGGCAGAGATGATTTGACCATCGTACTCGTGCACGGAGCCTGGGCTGACGGTTCAAGCTGGGAGAAGGTGATCCGCGGGTTGCGGGTCGCGGGCCTGAGGTCGGTCGCCGCCCCGTTGCCCCTTACGTCATTGACGGACGATGTGGCGGCGCTCGAGCGCACGATCGAGCGGGTCGCCGGCCCGATCGTCCTCGTCGGACATGCCTATGCTGGCGGGGTGATCGCGGAGACGCGTTCAGAGAAGGTCAAGGCGCTTGTCTATGTCGCCGCCCTGGCGCCGGACGAAGGCGAGACCGTTGCCGACGTCTTCTATCGCGCGGAGCCGCATCCGCAGGCGCCGAAACTCGCCCCTGATGCGCACGGACTTATCTGGCTGCCGGAGGAAGCGTTTTCGGCCGCTTTCGCGCCGCACGCCTCCGCGGAAGAACAGGCGGTGCTGTGCGCCGTTCAGCGGCCGATTGCGGTTCCCTGCATCAGCACGAAGGTCGGACGGCCGCTGTTGGCGAGACCGGCCGGCCTGGTTCCTGTTGGCGGAGGCCGATCACATGATCGTCCCGGCGACACAGCAATTCATGGCCGAGCGGATGAAGGCTGAGATCCGTTCGCGGGCGGTGGATCATACACCATCGGTCACCGCCCCTCAGCTTGTCGTGGACATAATCATGGAGGCGAGCACGCCGCGCGAATGCGACTGAACGGCCTCGAGGGAGGACATCATGAGTCGTATCAAGTATCTCACCGCCGATGTCGATGGATTGCAGGTGTTCTATCGCGAGGCGGGTGCGCGCGACGCCCCGGCGCTTCTGTTGCTTCATGGTTTTCCGAGCGCGGGCCATATGTTCCGCGATCTGATCCCCCATCTATCCGACCGCTACCGCGTCATTGCGCCCGATTTGCCCGGCTTCGGCCAGTCCGAGATGCCGCCGCGCACGAGATTCACGTACTCATTCGAGAAGATTGCGAACGTGATCGACCGGTTCACCGAAATCGTCGGTCTCAGCCGGTTTGCAATCTACGTCTTCGACTACGGCGCCCCGACGGGCTTCCGCATCGCCCTGAAGCATCCAGACCGCATCACGGCGATCATCTCGCAAAATGGCAATGCCTACGAGGAGGGCCTGAGCGAAGGCTGGGCTCCCATCCGGTCCTATTGGCAGGAGCCGTCGATGGCCAATCGCGAAGCCCTGCGCCCATTCCTTTCACCAGAAACCACGCATTGGCAGTACACGCACGGCGTCGCCGATCCGGCATCGGTGTCGCCGGACGGCCAATCGCTCGACAATTTCTATCTGGCGCGACCAGGCGCTGACGAGGTGCAGCTTGATTTGCTGGGTGATTACAAGAGTAATGTCGCACTCTATCCGGCATTCCAGAGCTATTTCCGAACGCACAAGCCGCCGCTTCTCGCGATCTGGGGCAAGAACGATCCGTTTTTCCTGCCGCCGGGCGCCGAGGCGTTCAAGCGCGACAATCCGAACGCGATCGTCCGCTTCCTCGATACCGGCCACTTCGCGCTTGAAACGCACGCGGAAGAGATCGCCGCGGCAATTCGCGAATTCCTTTCAGGGTGAATGGGACCGAGAGCCCTGCGCACGTGGCGCTGCCGGGCAGCTCTTGCATCATTGACGCATGGAGGTCAGGACGAACCCGAGGCCGCGGCTCCGCGGCGAACAAACTGGATCAAGGAGAGAGTTCATGTCTCAACCCGAGCAGTTTGACGTTCTGGTTCTGGGCAGCGGCCAAGGTGGCAAGCTGCTGGCCTGGCAGGTCGCGCGATCGGGGCGGCGCGCGGCCGTCGTGGAGCGGCAATGGGTGGGCGGATCATGCCCGGCTGTCGCCTGCATGCCCAGCAAGAACGAGGTCTGGAGCGCCAGGGTCGCGCATCTGGCGCAAACCGCGGACCAGTTCGGGACGGTGACGGGGCCGGTCAGGACCGACATGGGCAAGGTTCTCGTTCGCAAGCGGGGCATGGTCGAGCGGGAGATCGCGTTGCATCTGAACGCCTACAAGACTTCAGGCGCCGAACTGGTCATGGGAAGCGGGTGCTTCGTGGCGCCGAAAGCGATCGAAGTACGGCTGAACGACGGCGGGACGCGCCTGCTGCGTGGCGACCAGGTATTCGTCAATGTCGGCTCCCACGCGGCGGTCCCGGATGTGCCTGGGCTGGAAGCTGCCCGGCCGCTCACGCATATCGAGGCACTGGAACTCGATTCGCTGCCATCGCACCTGATCGTGCTCGGGGGTGGCTATACCGGCCTGGAACTGGCGCAGGCGTACCGCCGATTCGGCAGCCGCGTGACGATCATCGAACCCGGTCCGCAACTGATGGGCCGGGAAGACCCGGACGTTGCGGCCGAGATGCTGCGGATACTGGGCGAGGAAGGGATCGATGTTCTGGTGAACGCCACGCCCACGCGGGTCGATGGCAGATCCGGAGAGGCTGTCACCATCAGCGCCCGCACCCCGTCCGGAGAGCGGGCGATCGACGGTACCGCCATCCTGGTGGCAACGGGACGCATTCCCAACACGGCCGGGATCGGGCTCGAGAAAGCTGGCATCGAGCTGGATGCGCGCGGTTTCATCCGCGTGAACGACCGGCTGGAGACCACTGCGCCTAGCGTCTGGGCGATCGGCGAATGCGCCGGCAGCCCGCAGTTCACGCATGTTTCCATCGATGACTTCCGGATCATTCGCGATAATCTGAGCGGCGGTCATCGCAGCACGAAAGATCGGTTGATCCCATATTGCGTGTTTACCGATCCGCCGCTCTCTCATGTGGGGCTGAGCGAAGGCGAAGCGCAGCGGCAGGGCATCCCGGTGCGCATCGCAAAACTGCCGATGAGCAACGTGCTGCGGACGGAGGCGACGGACGAGACGCAAGGCTTCATGAAGATTCTGGTGAGCGCGAGCGACGATCGCATTCTCGGCTTCACCATGATCGGTTCCGATGCCGGTGAGGTGCTGGCGGCGGTGCAAACGGCAATGCTCGGCGAAGCTGCCGTATTCGACGCTGCGTGACGCCGTCATCACGCATCTGACGGTGGCGGAGGGGCTTGGCCCGCTGCTGGCACAGGTGCCGGCGCGGGACGGATGAAAGCTTATAGCGACGCGCCGAATGAGTGATACCAGCCGCCTGACGCGCTGACTCGAATGTGAATTGGTTCGGCTCGGAGGGGTCCGATTCGTTGCGGCGATCACCATGGGGTCGGCCATGACGGTTGCGATCACGCGGACGGATCTGGATGCGGCGGGGTTACGGGCTGCGGCGTCTGGCAGCCGGCGTGCGGCGGCATCTCG
This sequence comes from uncultured Pseudomonadota bacterium, assembly GCA_963810715.1. GTDB lineage: Bacteria > Pseudomonadota > Alphaproteobacteria > Acetobacterales > Acetobacteraceae > DATDIC01. Next base: position 316,725 of record CAWEOZ010000023.1, read on the forward strand.
GCGGATGTTGGCACTTGCTCTGGTGCTGGAGGGCCATAACCGGGCGGCGGCGGCGCGCGCGGCCGGGATGGATCGGCAGACGTTGCGCGACTGGGTGCATCGCTACAACGAGGCCGGGCTGGACGGGCTGAAGCCGCGTGCGAACACCGGCGCCCGCCACGCAAGTTGAGCCCGACCCAGGAGGCGACGATCGCCGCCTGGGTGCGCGAAGGTCCGAAGCTGGAGCAGCACAAGGTGATACGCTGGCGGCTGGTGGACCTGCGCGACGAGATTGCCCGGTGCTTTGGCGTGCGGTTGCACGAGCGCACGGTGGGCAAGCTGATGGCGCGGCTGAACTTCTCGCGCGTGTCGGTGCGTCCGCGCCATCCCGAGCAGGACGTCGCGGCGCAGCAGACGCACAAAAAAACTTTGCCGCGTTGGTCGCGGCCGCGATCCCCGAGCACGCACGCGGCAAGCCGATCGAACTCTGGTGGCAGGACGAAGCGCGCATCGGCCAGCAGGGCAGCCTGACCTACATTTGGGCGGACAAGGGCAGCCGTCCCCGCGCCCCGCGCGATCAGCGATACGACTGGGCTTATCTGTTCGGCGCCGTCTGTCCCCGCGCGTGGGGTGGGCGCCGCTCTGGTGCTGCCGTCCGTCAACCTCGAGGCGATGAACCTGCATCTGGCCGAGATCAGCACCCAGGTCTCGCCGGGTGCGCCACGCTGTCCTCGACCCTTGACGGGCAGGTTGGCACCAGGCTGGCGGCACACTCAACTGCCCGACAACATCAGCCTGCTGCCGCTGCCGCCCTATTCGCCGGAGCTCAACCCGGTGGAGAACATCTGGCAGTTCCTGCGCCAGAACTACCTCGCCAACCGCGTCTTCGATGGCTACACGCCATCGTCGATGCCTGCTGTGACGCCTGGAACGCGCTCATCGCCGCCCCAGACACAATCCGATCAATCGCCACACGCGAATGGGCCAAAACGGTCACCCGGTAGGGCCGGTGATATGACCCATGTCTCATTGTGTCGCGTCCATTCCACCTTGTTGGCGCTTGTAGGCAGGAAAGACGTGGATGGCCGGCCTTCGCCGGCCATGACGGGATCGGCGGCCATGACGGGATCGGCGGCCATGGCGGGGATGAGTTGGACTTAACGCGGGGTGGTTTACTTCGGAACGTGCCGCGTCGTCAGCCAGCGTTTGGCGATGCGGCAGGCGACGGTGAATGCGGGGTTGAAGACATTGCCGACATCGTAGCGAACGACCTGGCCCATCAGATGGCTGGCGGCACGCGGCTCCAGCCCGTAATCTTCGTGCAGCCAGCGCAGCATTTCGGTGGTGGCATGCTGGAGCGCCTGATCGAGCGGCCTGGCGTTGCCGATGGTGAAGATGTCGTCGGCGGTCTCGCCGCGCGGCCAGGCGATCGTCCGCTTCAGCACACGGAACGTCACCTCCATTTCGAAGGAGGTCTCGATGCCGGTGCCGACGATCTCGCCATCGCCCTGGTTGGCATGGCCATCGCCAAGATAGAAGAGTGCACCCGGCACCGATACCGGGAACCATGCCGTCGTGCCCGGCGCGAACAGCCGATAGTCCATGTTGCCGCCGTTCTGCGCGCTGGTCGCGGTGGAGAATGCCTGGCCGAGGGAGGGCGCGACGCCGAAGCAGCCGATCATCGGCTGGATCGGCGGGGCGAATGCTTCGAGGCCGTTCGCCGGCTCGCGCAAGCGCACGGTGCCGGCATTGTTGTCGATGATCCAGACCGAGCGATCGTTTGGTGGGCGGTCGGGAATTGCGGCCGGGTCCAGCACGGTGAAGGCGAGGGGGGAATAGGTCCAGCCGGTCGCCCGGCTGGGCGTCAGACGGTCGATGCGGACGGTGAGCGTATCGCCGGGCTCGGCGCCGTCGATGAAGAAGGGGCCGGTCATCGGGTTTGGCCGCTCGCCGACGGGAGCTTCGTGGGCGTCGAGGCCTGATGCGTCGAGCGTATCGGTGATGAGCGTGTCGCCGTCGGCAATCCGCAGGCACGGCTCGGCGGTGCCGATGACGTTGTAGTACCGGCTTGGGTGAAAGCGGTGCGTGGCCATTGGGTTCTCCAGGAAATCTGGTTGGCGGTGGTGGCTCAGTCGAAGACGCGCAGTTCGTCGTAGGAGACCATGACATGTTCGCGGAAGGCGGGACGGGTCGTGAGCGCGTCGTAGTAGCGGCGCAGCATCGGGCGGTGCTGGCGGGTGATGGGAATGTCGAAGTAGCGGTAGAGCGCGTGGCCGAACTGGATGTCGGCGAGCGTGAAATCGTTGCCGGCAAGGAAGATGGCGCGGCCAAGTTGCACCTCGGCGATGTCGAGGTAGTTGTCCAACTCCGCCACGGCCTGGGCGATCGCGGCCGGATCGCGCCGCGATGGAGTCACGCGGGTGAAGCGCCAGAAGATCGGGACGGTGAAACCCATGGCGACGTTGATCTTCGCCCACTCCGCCCATTTGTCGATATGGGCGCGGGCCGATTCGTCGGCGGGCCAGAACGGGCCGGTGCCGTAGCGGGCGGCGAGGTAGCGCAGGATCGCGCCGGTCTCCCATAGCGGTTCGCCGCCGCCATCGCGGAGGACGGGCACGGTGCCGTTGGGGTTCATGGCCAGGAAGGCGGGCGTGTCGTTGCCGCCGTAACGGTGCCCGACATCGTGCCGTTGATAGGGCAGGCCGAGTTCGCCGATGCACCACATGAGGGCCTGCACGTTGGATGATGTCTTGCGGCCCCATATTGTCAGCGTCATGGCGATCCTTCCGGGTATGCGGTGCGGTTGAGAAACAATTCGACCACGGCGACGAAGGCGGCGGGGTTGTCGGCGTGCAGCCAATGGCCGGCATTCCTGATCGTCACGAAGCGTGCGGCCGGGAACAGGGCGCGGATCGGCTGGCGGTGCTGCGGCTGTATGTAGTCGGAGGTTTCACCTGCAATGAACAGAGTGGGGCTGTCGTAATGGGCGCCGGGGGTATCGTCCCAGCCTTCGATCTGCGGCAGGCCGGCGGCGATCTCGGGCAGTCCGATGCGCCAGGGGGGTGTCGCTCCCGGCTGGAAATTCTGCAGCAGGAAGCTGCGTATCGGCGGCTCCGGCACGGCGGCGGTTAGCGCCGCATCGGCCTGCGCGCGGGACAGGTCGCCGGATGTGCGCAGCATGGCGGCAGCGTACGCGCGGTGATGCGGTTCGTAGGGTACCGGTGCGATGTCGGCGATGATCAGGCGCGATATGGCCGCTGGATGCTGCAGCGCGAGCCGCATCGCCACCTTGCCGCCCATGGAATGACCCAGCAGCGCGACCGGGCCGGTTCCCATTTGCGTCAGCGTGTCGAGCACGTCCGCTGCCATTTCGGCGTAGCTCATGCCGGCGGCGTGCGGGCTGGCGCCGTGGTTGCGCAGGTCGAGCGCGATGACCTGGTAGCGCGCGGCCAGTGCCCGCTGCACGGCGCCGAAATTGCGCGCCGCGCCGAACAGTCCGTGGAGCAGCACGAGCGGCGCACCGCGGCCGATATCGATGGCGTGCAGGATCATCGGCGGGACGGCCAGGCGGCCAGCCCGACGCCGAGCAGGATCAATGCCGTTCCGGCCAGCAGATCGCGGGTGATGGGTTCGCCGAGGATCCAGTTCGACAGCAGGATGCCGACCGCCGGCGTGGCGAGGAAGCCGACAGACGAAACCACCGCCGGTAGTGCCATGGTGGCCTCCACCACGCCCCAGGTGCCGAGCGGTCCGGCAATCAGGCCGATATAGGCCAGCGCCGCCCAGGCTCCCGGCTGCACGCCGAGAGTGCCATGTGGTTCCTCCCACGCAACCAGAGGTGCCAGCGCAATGGATGAGAGCAGAAAACACCAGGGCAGCAATTGCGACATGCTGGACCGCGGCGGCGCCCGGCGCACAGTGATGATCGCGACCGCCCAGGACAGTGCGGCGCCGAGCAGGAAGGCGTTGCCGACCAGCACGCGTGTCGAGCCCCAGTCGATGGCCCACGGTCCCATCAGCACAACGATGCCGCCGATGCCAAGCGCGGTCGCCAGGATTCGCCGGGGTGGCATTGCCTCACCCAGCACCAGCAGCGACAGGGGCACGACGAAGATCGTCGCCGCGTTTGCCAGCACTGCCGTGCGTCCCGCGGGCACCCAGGCTACGGCCAGATGCGCGAAGGCGAAGAACGCGGCGAGCTGAAACAACCCGACCGTTATCACCGCCGGCCAGTCGCGGCGGGTGGGCACGCGCAGGCGGCCTCGTCGGGCCAGGAGCAGCGCGGTTGCCATGAGGCCTGACAGTATCGAACGCCCTTCGGCGAACCAGAGCGGTGAACTGCCGAGCCCGATCGCCAGCTTGGTGAGCGGCCAGCCGCTGCTCAACAGCACCACTGAGACAAAAAGTTGCGCGAGCCCGCGCCCTGGTAGGGAATTGGTATCATTTTGGACGCCGACCGGTTGCACTCGATGAACTCGCCGTGACATGAAGGGGAGATGACCTTTTCTATCGTCGCGCGCTGCCCGCGCACCGGGCAGATCGGTGCTGCCGTGACCACCTCCTCCATCGCGGTGGGTGCCCGGGTTGCGCACTGTGCCGCCGGTGTCGGGGGTGTGCTGACGCAGCATCGCACCGATCCACGGCTGGGGCCACGCGGGCTGGAACTGCTGCGGTCCGGCCGCTCCGCGCAGCAGACGATCCAGGCGCTGGTCGACTCCACCCCGCACGCGCGGTGGCGGCAGTTGGCGGTGCTGGATGCGGCCGGCAACACGGCGGCGTTCAGCGGCGAGAAGATCAGGCCCGAGATGAGCGAGGCGCCCGCGCAGAATGCCTGCGCGATCGGCAACATCCTGGCCAATGCGCGGGTGCCGGCGGCCATGCTGCGCGGATTTCAGTCGGATGCGGAGCTGCCGCTGGCCGAGCGGCTGCTGGTGGCGCTGGAATCGGGGCTGGTCGTGGGCGGAGAACGTGAGCCGGTACGCAGCGCACATCTGCTGGTGGTGGGACAGGACGAATTTCCGCTGGTCGACCTGCGGATCGACTGGCACGACCAGCCGATCGCTGAATTGCGCGCGCTGTGGGAGTGTTACGCGCCACAGGTGAACGAATTCCGGCTGCGCGCGCTGGACCCGGACGACCCGGCGCTGCGCGTCCCGGATTAGTTCCATCGATAACCACTGGTGTCCCGATTCAGAAGTCCACCGCACTGAAACGCGGGCGGAATCGGGACACTAGTCCCTTGTTTTCAGTGGCCTGCTTATCCCCGAAGTTCGTCGCAAAGCGCGACGAACTTCGGGGGCAGGACGCTAGCGGGTATTGGCCTGCCGGGTCTGAAATCCTTTCGAGTTGCTGGTGGCGGCGCTGTCATCGGCACCGAGCCAGCGGCGCCCGTATCGAAAAAGCCTAGCTGTTATCTGTGTATTTATCATTGTCCCGGATTATTTGCGATCGCGAGCGACCGGCGGGTGTTCGCGCAAAGTTCCGGTTGACCCGAAATCCAACTCGCATTACGAGATGATCTTGCGCTGAACAGGGATACAGGATAAGGGGTTAGCCGCGATTCCTGACTGCCCGCCTGAAGCGACGGCCGCCCGGCCGTCGTGCCCTCCGGCCATTCCCGGCCATCCACGACGGAGGTTCCCGAGCGAATGATCCCAGCCCAGAGTCACGCATCATCATTGTCGCGCCGTGCAATTCGTCGTTCTCCGGTGCGTATTCTTGGCTGTTGCGCACTGCTCGCGTTAGTCGCGGCGTGCGCCAGCCAGGGCCCGGCGATCAACCAATCACAGGAAGCAGCCCAGTACCAGGCGCACGCACGTCGCAACTACACGCCGCCCGGTCCGCCGGACGACCCCTGGGGGCCGTATATCGAGCAGGCCTCGCAGCAATTCGATGTGCCTGACGTTTGGATTCGTGCCGTCATGGGCCAGGAATCAGGCGGCCACGAATATCTGAACAATACGCTCGTCACATCGCCGGTCGGCGCGATGGGGCTGATGCAGGTGATGCCGGAGACGTATGACGATTTGCGCGCCCGCTACAATCTCGGCGAGGACGCGTACGATCCGCACGACAATATCCTGGCCGGTGCTGCCTATATGCGCGAGATGTACAGACATATACGGGTCACCCGGATTCCTCGCCGCGTACAATGCGGGTCCTCATCGCCTGGATGATTACCTGAGCAACGAACGTCCGCTGCCGGACGAAACCCGCCACTATGTGGCGATGATCGCGCCGAATATCGAAGGCGCCTGGCCGGCGCACAGGTCTCCGGCCGAGACCTATGCGATGAACCAGTTGCCAATCATCATCCCGGGCGGGCTTCGCTATGGGCGCGTCGAGCTGGCGAGCAATCGGGAACCGTCGCGCCCGTCGCGGCATGGCCACGAGACACGCGTTGCCAGCCTGCCGCAGCCGCCGCGGCGGGCCGAGCCGCCGAGGGTGCAGCTTGCACTGGCCGCCGAGCCGCCGGCGCCGCCCGGCAGGACGCAGCACGGGCGTCATTATGGGTTCCATCTGATTCAGACCGCCAACGCCGAACCGGCGCCGGTGCTGCACGGCGGAAGCCTGAGCGGCGGCTGGGCGGTGCAGGTGGGCGCCTACGGCCGGGAGAACGAAGCGAAGGAGGCGGTCAGTCTGGCGAGGGCATCCGCCCATGCGGAGCTGGGCGTGGCGCATCCGGCGGTCGCCAGTGTGCATTCGGCGCATGCGGTGCTGTGGCGCGCGCGGCTGACGGGGCTTTCGCGCGAGGCTGCGGTGAAGGCGTGCGCCGCGTTGTCGCATGGCCGGAAGAACTGCATCGTGCTGTCACCGGAGTCGCAGTCCTGAGGGTTTGGTTGGGGGCGGCGGCGGGGTGAGCTGGGGATAAGGATTTATATACCCGACTTCCGCAGGAAGTCGGGTGAGTCTTCATTTCGCCCGCAGCCGCCACACCAACCCTGCGCGCGGCATACCCAGAATCCTGCGGATTCAGGGTATACCAACTCGCCGAATGATTGCCCCATGTCTCATTGTCGCGTCCATTTCCGCTTCGTTCGCGCTTGCAGTCAGGAAAGACATGGATGGCCGGCCTTCGCCGGCCACGACGGGGATCAGCCGGCCGTGACCGGATGTCTGCGTCTCGACGGTAAATCCTGGGCGAGGCTGCTTCACCCCGTTTCCAGCCCCAAATAGATGCGCTGCACGGTGGCGTCGCGCGCCAGCTCGGCGGCCGGTCCGTCCAGTACCGGTGCGCCCGGTCTGCAGCACGTAGGCGTGCTGCGCGATCTCCAATGCCAGCTCGACCGATTGTTCCGCCAGCAACAATGTGATGCCGCCCTGGTGCAGCAGACCCAGCGTCTCGTACAGGCTCTCCACAACGGCGGGGGCGAGCCCCAGGCTGGGTTCGTCCAGCAGCAGCAGGCGCGGCTCGCTCATCAGCGCGCGGCCGAGGGCGAGCATCTGACGCTCCCCGCCGGAGAGCGTGCCCGCCATCTGGCGCCGGCGCTCGGCGAGGCGCGGGAACAGCACGAACACCCGGTCGAGCGAGGCCGCGATGCGTGCCCGATCCTTCACCACCGTCGCGCCCAGCCGCAGGTTCCGCTCCACCGACTGGTTCACGAACAGCCGCCATCCTTCCGGCGACAGTGCAATGCCGCGCCGCACGACCGCGTGGGCGCGCAAGCCGCCAATACTCTTCCCCTGCCACTCGATCTGGCCCGCGGCGGGTGCAATCAGCCCGGCAATCGCGTTCAGCGTGGTGGTCTTGCCGGCGCCGTTGGAGCCGATCAGCGCCACGATGCCACCCTGTGGGACTTCCAGCGACACGTCCGCAACACCAACCAGGTCGCCGTAAGCCACGGCGAGATTGCGCACCGAAAGGGCCATGCTCGCCGGGGTGGTGCTCATGCCTGCATCCGTGCGGCCATGCGGTGCCCCAGGTAGGCGGTCACGACGGCCGGATCGTTCACCACCTCCCGCGGGGGTCCGGCGGCGATGACGCGGCCCTGGTGGAACACGACCGCGCGCTGCGCCAAGGTAAGGATCACCTCCATGATGTGCTCGACGATGATGAGCGTGATGCCGAGCGCATGAATCCGGCGGACCAGGCCGATCGCGGCCTGTACTTCCGCCGGGGTCAGCCCGGCCAGCGCCTCGTCCAGGAGCAGCAGCCGCGGTTTCGTTGCCAACGCCCGGGCGATTTCCAGCCGCTTGCGGCCGGGCGTGCCGAGCATGCTCGCCCGTCGGGTGGCCATCGGCGCCAGGCCGGTGAACTCCAGGACTTCTTCGACCACCGCGTTGGCGGTGGCCCGGTGCGGGTGTCGCAGGAAGGCGCCGACCAGCACGTTCTCCGCCACCGTCATGTCGGTGAATGTCACCGGCACCTGAAACGTGCGCGCGATGCCAAGCCGGGCGTGCCGATCCGGGCGGGCGCGCGTGATGTCGTGGCCGTCGAAGGTGATGCGGCCGGCGGTGGGGATGCGGTCTCCGGCCAGGGCGTTGAAGAAGGTGCTCTTGCCGGCACCGTTCGGCCCGATAAGGCCGATGATCTCGCCCTCCGTCACCGACAGGTCGGCGCCGTCCACGGCGCGCAGCCGGCCGAATGTCTGCACCACGCCGGTCGCTTCAAGCAGCACGGCGGTGCCGCGTGAGCTTGCCCACCAGATCGAGCAGGCCGCCAGGTTCGAACCGGGCGATCAACAGGATGATCGCGCCATAGACAACGTAGGTGACGCCGGTGCCGGACCCGCCGAAGGCCGCATTGGTCCATTCCTCCAGCGGCACCAGGATCAGGGCGCCCAGCAGCGGCCCGAACAACGTGCCGGCGCCACCCAGCGCGGCGACGATGACGATCTTTACCGAGATCAGGATGCCAAGGACGCTGTCCGGGTCGGCGAATCCCACCATGACTGCGTAGAGCGAGCCGGCGATCGAGGTGAATGCTGCCGACAGCATCAGGGCGTACAGCTTGTAGCGCAGCACCGGCACGCCAAGGCTGCTGGCGGCGCGATCGCCGCCGTTGATGGCGCGCAGATAATATCCCATTCGGCTGCGTTCCATCATCGCGGTCAGCGCCAGCAGCAGCGCCAGCACGGCGAGGAAGATGTAGTAGTACGCGAGGGGGTCGCGGAATGTCAGGTCGGCGACGGAGCGCGGCGCGGCCGGACCCATGAGCCCGACCGCGGCACCCAGCAGCGGCCAGTTGGCCACCAGCAGCCGGATCAGCTCGGCCGCCGCGATGGTTGCCATTGAAAAATAGTGTCCGCGCAGGCGGAAGGTCGGCGTTCCGATGGCGACCGCCAGCGCCATGCTAACGACGATCCCGAGCGGCGCGCCGGCAATCGGCGGCCAGCCGAGCTGCGTGTAGACCACCAGCGAGGCGTAGGCGCCGGCGCCGAAGAAGATCGCGTGCCCGACCGAAACCTGTCCGGCGTAGCCCCCGATCAGGTTCCACGCGGAGGCCGATATGGCCGCCAGCACCACGAGCGCGCCGACGCGCTGATAGAACGCGTCGCCCACCAGCGCCGGCCACGCTATGGCGATGACAAGTGCGATCGTGGTGATCAGGAAGGAGGTCCGCTTTGAAACGTTCGCCCGGACCGTCATCTACATCGTCCCCAGCAAGCCTTGGGGCCGTACCCACAGCACCAGCAGGAACAGCGCGTACACCACGGCGTCCTGGTACACCGGGCCGAGCCAGTACGCGGACAGTGACTGCACCACCCCGACCAGCAGGCCGGCGATAAGCGCGCCCGGCACGCTGCCAAAGCCGCCCAGGCACACCACCACGAAGGCGATGAGGGTCAGCAATTCACCAACAGTGGGCGCGATGTAATAGAACAGCGCGATCAACGCTCCGGCGATTCCGGTGCTCGCCGCGCCCAGGCCCCAGGCCAGTGCCTGCATCGGGTCCGGACGGATTCCTACCAGCATTGCAGCGGCACGGTCCTCCGCCACCGCGAGCATGCGCGCGCCGATCATGGTGCGCGTCAGCATCAGGTGCATGCCGAGTGCCAGCGCCAGAGCCACAACGCCGGCCAGCACGCGGGACGCCTGGAGACGCAGGCCGCCGACCTCCAGCGTGCCACCGACCAGCGTATCCGGCAGGGTGACAAAATTCGCCGAGAAGGCCCAAAACGCGGAGTATCGCAGCAGCAGCGCCAGCCCGAAGGTGGACAGGATCTGCGCCAGCATCGGCCCGCGCATGACAGCCCGGATCAGCCCGAAATAGACCACGAGTCCGAGCACTGCCAGCACAACTGCCGCCAGCGGCACGGAGATTGCCGGTCCCCAGTGTCCCTGTGTCCAGGCGAAGAACGCCACGTACATCGCCAGCATGACGAAATCGCCGTGGGCGAAGTTGACGACGTTCATCATCCCCCAGATCAGCGTCAGCCCGGAAGAGAACAGCGCGTAGACCGCTCCCAGCAGCAAGCCGCTGACGATGACCTGCGCCAGGATCAGGGGCTCTGCCCCCATGGTTCCCTTGGGACCCCGGCAAAGGCTGTGCCTTTGCAATCCATCCGTTTGGGTTGCGGGGCAGAGCCCCGTGGTTGTCTTCGCTTCACGCCCAGCCTTTGAAGGGCAGCTCCAGTGGCGCGGTGGCCGAGGCTTCCGGCCATACCGGCACGTACGCGCTGCCGCGAAGCTGCACCAGCAGCGTGGACGCCAGCTCGTTCTGCCCGTGGGCATCGAACTTCACGCCTTTGTAGCCGATCATCAATTGCTCCGGTTTCAGATTGGTGGCGATCAGCGCCGCGCGGACCTTGTCGGGGTCGGTGGAACCGGCGCGGTTGATGGCATCGCACAGCACCAGGAATCCCTGCAGGCAGCGGGCCGAGGTGTCATCCATGTCGTTGCCGGTTTTGATCTTGTACATGGCGTTGACGATGTTGCTGGAGCTGCCCGGCTTGCCGATGCCGAAGGCGCTGCGGTTGATCGCGCCCTGGGCCAGGTCGCCCACCGCCTTGACGAAGCTGGGGTCGGAAAACCCGGAATCGTCGCCGATGACGATGCCCGGCTTCCAGGCCAGGTTCTTCATGGTCTTCAGGAACAGGATCGAAATCCGAGGTGTAGCTGATGAAGATCACCACGTCCGGGTTGGTCTGTTTCATCTGCAACACTTCGGCGCTGACGTCGGCGCTGTTGGCGTTGTATGGAATGCGGCTGGCGAGCTGCAGCTTGTGCTCCTTGAACGCGGCGATGATCGCATCACCGGTGGAGGTGCCGTACTCGGTGTTCTCGTTCACCACCGTGACGCGGTCTACCGTGTGGTCCTTGCCGCGCAGATCATCCAGAAAGCCCGCATAGGCCTTGCCGAAATCGGTGCCGATCGGGGTGATGCGGAAGAACCATTTGTAACCACGCTCGGTCAGGCTCGGGGCGGCCGATTCGCCGGCGACGAAGGGGATGCCGTAGCGTTCCGCGACGGCGCTGGAGGTGAGCGTGCAGCTCGACTGGTAGGCGCCGAGCATCGCCACGACATGGTCCTGCGTGATGAGCCGCAGCGTCTGGCTCTGCGCCGTGGCCGGATTCCCCTGATGATCGGCCAGGGTAACCTGCACCTTTCGTCCGCTGAGGTTCGGCAGGCCGGCAGTTGGCCCGAGCGGAAGATCCGTGAGTTCCGGATGTGCGTTGTTGACGATGTCCTGTCCGACCTCCAGCGCCGCGCGCATCTCCATTCCGGCCGAGGCAACCCCGCCGCTCAGCGGATAGGTTCCACCGATCAGGACCGGGGCGTCTTCGCCGCGCGCGGCGATCGGCAACAGAAATGGCAACAGCGTCGCGGCGCGGCGTGTCATCATCGGCATTCGGGTATCCCCAGACGTCGCTTTCGGTGGACGCTAGGGGATCATGCCACGGCTCACAAGTTGGTCATCTGCTCAGTGCGGAGTCTCGTAATCGGCCAAGTTCCATGCTGCCGGTTCTGCGGCGGCCGCTTCGTACCAGGCCGCTACCAGCGGGTGTGTGCGCACTGCGGCGCAGTAAGCCATGGTTGCGTCAGATAGGGTCGGGCGCCATGTCAGAAACCGTGTGACCACCGGGGCGAACATGGCGTCCGCCGCGTTGAAGGTGGCGCCGAACAGGAACGGACCGCTGGCTGCGTAGAGTTGGGGGGTTTCCAGCCAGATGCGTTCGATCCGCGCGATATCGGCGAGTGCGTCCGGGGTGCGCCCGCGTCCCGCGAAATCGGCGCCGAGATTCATCCACATGGACTGCCGCAACCCCTGGAACCCGGCGTGCATCTCGGCGGTGATCGAGCGTGCGTGGGCGCGTGCCGCGCGGTCCGCCGGCCAGAGGTTCGGCTTCAGCTCGGCGCAGTATTCGATGATCGCGGTCGATTCCCAGGCTCGCGCCCCGGCATGCTCCAGGTACGGCACCAAGCCGTTGGGCGAGAGGGAGGCGATCGCCGCGGTGGGGCGGGATGGGGTGAATGGGATCACCACCTCCTCTACCTGGAGCTCGGCGAGCCGGACCGCCAGCCAGCCTCGCAGCGACCATGACGAGTAGCGGCGGTTGCCGATGAACAGGCGTCCTTCCGGCATGATGATTCCGGTCCGTTCGTTGGAGGCGGGACTGTCGCATGCCGGTCCAGCCCGGCACAGGGCAATAAATTCGGCGTGAGGTGCGGGCTGGCCCTGTATCGGATTCCTCGCTACTTTTGTACGCTCTCAGTCCGATTTGGTACTGGCTCAGGGATACGAAACACAACAAATGGCGGATCGGCCCCACATTTTGGTTGTCGAAGACGATCCTCTGGTGAGTGAATTGTTGCTGACCGCGCTCGAAGAGGATTACCAGGTGACCGGGGTGGAGACCGCCGCCCTGGGACATGAGCGGTTGCGTGCGGGTGGCGTTGATCTGCTGTTGCTCGATTGCACCCTGCCGGGTGGGTTGGGGGACGATTTGATCCCGGAAGCGGATCGCACTGGCGTGCCGGTTGTCCTCATGTCGGGCAATCCCGAGCTTGCGCGCGGGATTCCGGGCAATCGCCGCTTTGTCTCCAAGCCATTTGCCTTGTCGGCATTGCTGGACGTGGTCGGGACGGCGCTTCGTTCCTGACGCGTCTTCTCCGAGCGGGTTTGCGGGTCGCGCTCTCCTCGAGCGCGGGAACCGTTTCGCATTTCCAGAGTTTAATCTGTCTGGATCAAAGCTCCGGTGGGGGAGATGCGGATACGGCCGAAGAACAGAGAATTTTTCCGGGGGAATTTGTCCGGGGATGTTTGTTGCAGCCGTTCCGGCAACGCCATTGGTTCTGTCTCGCGTTGGTCGGTTCGGTGTATTTTTCTAGTCCGACCCGGCGGTCGTTTCAGTTTACCCGCGCGCCGAGCACCCCTTGCCAAGCACGGCGCCTTGCTTCACTTCCTCGTCCGAGGCAAAGGTTCGCCGTTCGCATCGTATCGGCTCGGCCATATCGCCTGGGGAGAGAGGCCAAGCTCGCCGGCGATGATGGCCTCGATGGCGGGCCAGGATCGCTTCAGCGCTTTTCCGGCGGCAGTCGGGTGGTAGCCGTGTGCGCGCGACAGGCTGGTGAGGGTCCGTCCGCGCTTCTTCAGCGCGGCCAGGACATCCGCGGGGTGCCAATCAGAAGGGTTTGAAGTTGTGTCAGCCGAATTATTCATCGCGTCACGAGGATTTCTTTAGAGAACCTCCTTGGAAAAGTTGCTATATCCACACTCAACGATCGAGCTGGTGCGGAACCCTGTTCGGAAAGTGTCGGCAATTTGGATCATGCGCCGATGAATGTCACGTCGGCGCGATAGACATGCCACGTCCCAGGGATCGTCCGGGTGATGCGACGCCATCGGAAAGCCCCGAGCACGCCGATGACCGCGGGGGCGACCGGGCGGGCTTCGTTGCCCGCCTGCACGTGATCCTGCGGCACTGGCCCAGCGCCGATCGGCTTGCTCGGGCGGTTGGCGTTTCTCCGTCCGCGTTTCGCAAATGGCTGCGCGGCGAAGCCGAACCCAGCCGTGAACGCCTGGTCGCCCTGGCCGATGCGGCGGGGGTGAGTATCGCGTGGCTGGCCAAGGGCGAGGGCCCCGAACCGCATTTCCCGGCCAGCAGCGCCAACGCGCATCTGCTGGGCGGACGGCATCACGGGCTGAACCCGCGCCAGTTCGTCATTCTTCCGAAGCGGCCCGAAGCCGCGGCCGCGGGTGCCGCAACGCCGGCCCCGCCCACCCAACAAAGCGAGTTCATCGCGTTCGGCCATGACTGGATTCGCAGCACGCTGGGCCTGAACCCGGACGACCTGGTGCTGGAAAGCGCGGTCGGCGAGTCGATGCAGCCCACGATCCACGACAACGACCTGCTGCTGATCAATTCGACCGACACGAAGCTGCGCGAGTTCGGTGTCTATGTGCTGGAGTTCCAGGGCGAACGGCTGGTCAAGCGCGTGCAGCGCAAGCTGGACGGCAGCCTGATCCTGATCAGCGACAACTCGATCTACGAACCGGAGCGCATCCCGGCCGAGCGGGCCGGCGACGTGAAGGTGATCGGCCGGGTGGTGTGGTCCGGCGGCCGGCTTTGAAGCTGCGGCTGGTCACCGCGGCCGGCTGTCACGCGATCGGCATTCGCAGCGGTACGAAACCAATGGTATTCGAGAGGCAACTCTTTTAGCGCCGTGGGCGGTCGGCATGTGTCGACATGTAGCGCGGCACAGGACAGATGACACGCCCATGGCACGAACACCGCGCATTCTCGTCGTCGAGGACGAGGTCCTGGTTGCCGGGATAATTTCCGACGCGCTGAGCGACACCTATGAAGTGATCTGTGCACAGACGGTTCCTGATGCGGTGGAGCATCTGCTGGGCAGCGATATCGACCTGGTCCTGCTCGACTGTGTACTGCCGGGCGGAACCATGTGGCAGATGGTGCTGGAATCGGATCGTCTCGGTGTTCCCGTTGTGCTGATGACCGGCGATCCCGGCCAGATGAAGGAAGTGGCTGGGGGACCGCGGCCGCACATCCTGAAACCATTTTCCATCGCCGAGCTGCTCGACGTGATCGATGCCAATGTGGGCGTCAGCGTGCCAGGGGCACCGGGCGGGCGGGTGTAACGCCGCACCAGGAGTTCTTGGGGGCGGGGTTTCGCAGCGGATTGAGGTTCGCTATGCCGCCATGGGAGGACGGTACCCATGGGCACACGTGAGGGCGCGATCGAGCGGGCGCTGAACTGGTTCGACAGCGGGGCATTCCGCGACCGACTCGCCGGCCTGGTGGCGATTCCGAGCACGTCACAGGATCCCGGCCATGAAGCGGAGCTTAGCCGCTATCTGGACCAGGCTATCCGGCCGTGGTTGGAGCGGATGGGCTTCACGGTGGCGCTGCACTCCAATCCGCGTGCCGGTTGCGGACCCATCCTGGTGGCGGAGCGGATGGAGGGCCGGGATGTTCCGACGATCCTGAGCTACGGGCATGGCGATACCGTGCGCGGGTTGGAGGACCAGTGGCGCCCCGGCCTGGATCCGTGGCGTCTGACCGAGGAGGCGGATCGCTGGTACGGGCGCGGCACGGCCGACAACAAGGGCCAGCACGCGCTGAACCTGAGCGCGCTGGAAGCGGTACTGGCGGAGCGTGATGGTCGGGTTGGTTTCAATCTGCGGCTGCTGCTGGAGACCGGCGAGGAGCGCGGCTCTCCCGGCCTGCGTGAGTTCGTTGCCAACCATACGGACGCGCTCGCAGCCGACGTGCTGATCGGCAGCGACGGGCCGCGGGTGTCGCCGGACATTCCGACGATTGCGACGGGGACACGGGGTACGTTCCATTTCGACCTGGTGCTGGAGCTGCGGCCGGGCGGTGTGCACTCCGGGCACTGGGGCGGCCTTGCGGCCGATCCGGCGGTGCTGCTGGCGCACGCGATCGGCAGCATCATCGACCGGCATGGCCGCATCCTGGTGCGCGACTGGCTGCCGCCCGGGGGCTTTCGCCGGCGGTGCGGCAGGTGCTGGAAGGGTGTCCGGTGGGCGGGGGCGGGGACGCGGCGGCGATCGATCCCGGCTGGGGCGAGCCTGGGCTGAGTTCGGCCGAGAAGATCTATGGCTGGGCGAGCTTCATCGTGCTGGCGATGAGTTCCGGCCGGCCGGAAAACCCGGTCAACGCGGTTGCCCCGAGCGCCAGGGCGCATTGCCAGATCCGCTATACTGTCGATAGCGACCCGGCCGGATTTGCGGATGCGCTGCGGCGGCATTTGAATGCGGCTGGATTTCCCGGGGTGCGGATCGAGAATGCCGGGGTGCGGATGCCGGCCAGCCGGACCGACCCGGGGCATCCCTGGGTGCGGCGGGTGGCGGCCAGTATGGAGGCGACGCTGGGGCGGCGGGTGCAGGTGATTCCGAACTCATCGGGGGGGCTACCGGGCGACGTGTTCGTCGATCATCTGGGGACGCCGCTGGTGTGGATCCCGCACAGCTATAATGGTTGCAAACAGCACGGACCGGACGAGCACCTGCTGATCGCGCCCGCCAGGGAGGGTATGGCGGCGATGGCCGGGCTGTTCTGGGATTTGGGGGAGAAGGCGGCGCCTCAGCAAAAAAGCAAGAAAGGCTAAACGCAGAGGCGCAGAGGCGCAGAGTAGGAAGGGAAGGCGCGCCAAGCATAAGATTTTGTCTCTGCGCCTCTGCGTTAGAGCTGTTTCTTTCTTTCGCCATGGCGCCCTGGCCTGTACGGGCGAAACCCCGAACCCGATGACGCTCAGGCCCGGAGCTATGCCTCCCGGATGATGAACGCCAGGTCGGTGTCGCCTGTCGGCTGCCCGCAGGCGGTGATCATCGCGTGCGCCTGCCCGCGGTGATGGGTCTGGTGATTGAAGAAATGCATCACCAGGAAATTGCGCGACCGGCGCATTTCCCGCTGGGAGGCGCCGCTGAACCACACCAGGTCCTGGGCCAGCCAGTCTTCGGTCATGCGGCCGGCCCAGTCCTCGATGGCGGCGTCTGCCTTGGTGCGCTCGGTGGTGAGTGTGTCGAACTGGTCGATCATGTCGGCGCTTTGCTTGATCGGGACGGCGGGCTTAGGCCAGCCGTCGAATCGGGACATCCACATCCGGTCGCCCCACAGCAAGTGGGCCAGCGTGCCGTGGATCGAGCTCCAGAACGCGCCCCGTTCGCGCCGCCGCTCGTCATCGGGGATTTTCTCCGACGCGGCATAGAGCCGGCGGTTCATTTCTGAATTGTAGCGCGCCATGGTGCGCACATAGGCCGGGGTTATCATCGGTACCCTCCGTCCGATGGGGTTGATTCGAGGCGGAACATAGCCGATTTTCCGGTCGTCGGCCGAGCCTGGGCCGCAGACGGCCGTCGCTCCGCTGGATCACTCCCGTCGGGCGCCGGGCCGGACGATTGAAGCGACGGGAGAACGCACAGCATGGCTGCGACGACGACTGCCGACATGGATGATTTTGCCAGCCCGCACGGCTCTCCCCCGGGGAGACGCGACGTGATTTTCTGAGCCTGGTCACCGGCGCGTTTGCCGGCATAGGCGTGATCGCCGTGGCGTGGACGCTGGTCGATTCGATGAACCCGGCGGGCGACGTGATCGCTGCCGGAGCTCCGATGGATATCGACATCAGCAAGATCGAGGCGGGACAGCAAATCGTCGTTCGCTGGCGCGGGGACCCGATCCTGATCGTGAACCGCACGCCGGAGGCGCTGAAGACGCTGCAGGAACCAGGGCAGATAGCGCTGCTTTCGGATCCGAATTCCACGGTGAACCAGCAGCCCGCTTACGCGCAGAACTGGCATCGATCGCTCCAGCCGGAATATGCGGTGCTGGTGGGGATCTGCACGCATCTGGGCTGTTTGCCGCTTTACATGCCGCAGCCCAATGCGACCGATCCGGTGCCGAACTGGCAGGGCGGGTATTTCTGTCCGTGCCACGGGTCGAAGTACGACCTCGCCGGGCGGGTCTATAGGAATGTTCCTGCGCCGTACAATCTGCCGGTGCCGCCGTATCGCTTCCCGGACCCCAAGACGCTGCGCGTCGGCGAGAACCCGACCGGCGTGGTGTTCGAGCTGAGCGAAGTGGTGCAGATGTAGCGGCGGGTCGGTCAGGCCAACCGGAGGACCGCCACCCCAGCCAGGATCAGGGCGGCGGATGCCAGCCGGATGGCGCCCGGACGTTCTCCCAGCACCAGCATGGAGAGCGCGATGCCGAACAGGATCGAGGTCTCGCGCAAGGCGGCGATGGGGCCGATCGGCGCGCGAGACATCGCCCAGAGCGCGACCCCATAGGCCCCCAGCGAGCACAGGCCGCCGCCGAGGGCGGCAGGCCAGCGCGATTTCAGCGTGCGGATAAGTCGCGGGCCGCGTTGCCAAAGCAGGAGCGGGACGAACAGTGCCGTGTTCGCGACGAATACGCCGGCGGTGTACGCGAATGGGGCGCCGGAATGCCGGGCTCCGGTGGCGTCGATCAGCGTGTATGCCACGATGACCAGGCAATTGAGCAAGGCGAGGCCGACCACGCGGGCATGGGTCCGTCCGGCGCGCGCTGCCGCGAGGCCCAGCACGCCGGCTGAGATGAGCCCGATTCCCGCCAGCGACCCGGCCGCAAGTCGTTCGTTCAGGAATATCGCGCTGGCCGCGGTGACCAGAAGCGGTGGCACGCCGCGCATCAGCGGATAGGCAAGGCTGAGGTCTCCTGCCTCGTAGGCGGCGGCCAGCAAGCCGAAATAGGCAAGGTGCACCACGCCCGAGGCCATCATGAAGGGCAGGCTTCGCATTGCCGGCCAGGGCAGCACCGCCAGCATCACGCATGCCAGCAGGGCGCCGCCGATCAGCATCGTGGCGATCTCGTCGTGCTTGTCGCGCCCTGCCTTGGCGATGATGTTCCAGCTCGCATGCAGGAATGCGCCACCGAGCACGGCGAGCATGAGGCTAGTTTGCAATTATAGAGGCTTCGCGGGTGGTTGCGCGCGGGACGATGTCACGAAGTGGGCGGTTCGGAAATCGAACTGCCGTCGAGGTGATCCGGATGAGCTGGATGCGGGGAGCGTGGGTGCATGGATGGCCGGAACAAGCCGGGCCATGACGGGGCAGCAACGTTCTCGCGTGGGTTTTCGCTCTGCCCGGCGGCGGTGTAGCGTCTGGGGCGACGAAGAAGGACGTAGTGGATGGATGCGCGCGCGGGCGACTCCCTTGAAGCGGAAAAGGATTTTGTGGCGCAGGCGCGCGGCCTGATTCCGTTGCTGGAAGCGGCAGGGCCACGCATCGACGCGGGTCGCGAACTGCCGGCGGACGTGCTGGATGCGATGCACGAGCACCGGATGTTCCGGCTGCTGGTGCCGTGCTCGATCGGTGGGGCGGAGCTGGATCCGGCGACGTATGTGCAGGTGGTGGAGGCGATCGCGATGGGCGACGCCAGTACGGCCTGGTGCATGAACCAGGGGTCCGGCTGCTCCATGGTAGCGGGATGGCTGCGGCCGGATGTTGCGCGCGACATGTTCGGCGGTGAGCGCGACGTGCTGGCCTGGGGCCAGGCACGCGGCCACGCGCGCGCGGTGAAGGAGCGGGGCGGATGGCGGGTGTCCGGCACGTGGCTGTTTGCGTCGGGCAGCCGGCACGCGAGCTGGCTGGGCGGGCATTGCCCCAGTTTCGAGGCGGACGGAACGCAGCACATGAATGCGGATGGCAGCGCGGTGGAGCGCACGGCGCTGTTCCCTCGGGCTGTCGCGACGTTCGACGATGTGTGGCAGGTGATCGGGCTGCGGGGGACCGGAAGCGACACGTATTCGGTGGAGGGGTTGTTTGTCGCGGATGAGTATTCGCTGGTGCGTGACCGCGAGGAGAACCGGGTGGAACCGGGGCTGCTGTACCGGTTCACCACGACGAATATCTATGCGTCGGGGTTTGCTGCGGTGGCGCTAGGGGTGGCGCGCGGGACGCTGGATGCGTTCGTGGAGCTGGCGAGCGCGAAGACGCCGCATCTGTCGCGAGCGATGCGTGACAGTGCGGTGGTGCAGTTGCTGGTCGGCCGGTGCGATGCAAGGCTGAAGGCGGCGCGCGCGTTGCTGGTGCAGGTGCTGCGCGAGGCGTGGTCGGCGGTGAGCGCGCGGGGGCGGATGACGCTGGATGAGCGGCTGGCGATCCGGCAAGCGGCGACGTTTGCGATCATGGAAGCGCGGGAGGTGGTGAACGCGGTGTGGCACGAGGCGGGCGCGACGGCGATTTTCGACAGCGGCCCGTTCGAGCGGCGGTTCCGCGACATGAACACGGTGACGCAGCAAGCGCAGGGTCGGGCGAGCCACTTGGAGATGGTGGGGTTTCGCTGCTGGGGGGGACGGCGAGTTTGCGGTGGATTTAGAATTGGGCTCCCGAAAGGAGCATAGGATACGTTGGCAGATCTCATCGTGATTGGCTGGAAGGCTAACCGGCGCCTAAACAATAGGCTGGCTTGATCCCAATGCTGGAGCTGGAGGAGCGAAATGAGCGGACCATCATTCAACGCAGGACGGGACATTAAAAGTGCCTTTGCAACCGGCGATGGATCATCCGCGGTTTCCACTCATAATGAGACTATAGCAGCTGATCCGACTGTCGATATTGTCGCAGAGCTTAAGGCACTCCGTCGAAGAATCAGAGGGCGTGCCGAATGTCAGCCCTAACGCGCTGACCCGGATTGACGAGGCAGAATTTAGGAGGCGACCCGCGCCAAGCCGAAGCAGGCCGAAGTGCATCAGCTGCTGACGCAGGCTGTGCGTTACGCCTCGGAGGCCGGCGAGTTCGCGTCTGTTCTGGCCAAGGTCGGGCCATCACTCGAACGGATCGCGTCCTGGCTGGGCGTCTCCTGGCATCAGTGGCTGAATACTCTGACGACGTAAAATGTCCGCCAAACCGGGCTCGGGGGACGATTTCCACGCTGACCACGACCTGGCAGTGGCGGTGGCATCCGGCGCCGGTGCTGTCGCAACTTACGAATCGCACCATCACCACTATTATGCGCGCTCATCGCGTGCAACCGAGGGGCGTCGGAACAAGCACTATAATCTTCCGACCCTGCCAGAACGTTATCAGCCCCGGCCCTCGGATATCGACGCCGCACGTACAGAGCTGCTGGGCAGCAATTTGAAAGTGGGCATCGTGAGCGCGCGCCAGGCGATCGGACTGCGCGGCATGGGCGGTGTCGGCAAGACTGTGCTGGCGGCGGCACTCGCACATGATCCGATCGTGCGTAATCACTTCATCGACGGGATCTATTGGCTTACGTTCGGGCAGAAGGTCTCGATATTGGCCAAGGCCGCCGAACTCGCCAAAGAGCTCACCGGCGAAGAGGCCAGTATCGACAACGTTCAGCAGGCGCGCGGGCAGCTCGGCCAACTGACCGCAGACAAGCAAGTGCTGGTGGTGCTCGACGACGTGTGGGAGCCGGAGGCGGCCGATCCCTTCAATGGATTGGGTACGAATTGCCGCCTTCTGCTGACGACGCGCGATGTACGCGTGCTCGAACGCGCGAAGGCGGAAAAGCACGAACTCGATGTGCTCGACCACGCGGCATCCCGCGTCTTCCTCGCGACGACCGTGGGTGTTGCCGAGCCCGACATGCCGCGTATCGCCGATGACGTCATCCGCGAGTGTCAAGGCTTACCGCTGGCGATGGCGGCGGCCGGTGCATTGGTCCGCAAGGGGACGCTGACGTGGGAGGATGTCGTCGCCGCCCTGCGTGAGGCGGCGCTCGACGAGCTCGATACCAGTTGGCTTGCCGATCCGACCCAGGCCAGCCTTGCTGTCGTGCTCAAAGTCAGTGTCGACGCGCTGGACGACGACACCGGGGCTTGCTTCCTCGAGTGCTCTGCGCTGCGGGAAGACACCGATGTGCCTGAGGCCGTCCTGCTTCGGATGTGGGGCCAAAGGATGTCGGAACGGCGTGGAAAGATTGCTGCGCAGGAACTCGTCGATCGATCGCTGATCCAGCGTGACGATCTACGACGCTACCGCATCCATGATCTGTACATGGATTTCCTTCGGCACGCTGGTGCGCCGTTGCAGGATCGGCATCGAGCCGTGATCGCGCGCTACTGCCCAATATCGCCTGGGGGTGGGGCTGGGGGCTGGGCGCAGTTGCCGAACGACGGCTACTGCCTGGAGCATCTGACCTGGCACTTGCGTGAAGCGGGCGAGCACGACCTGCTTCGGTCGATGCTGTTCGATTTCAGTTGGATCGATCATAAGCTGAAGTCTCTCGGCGTGGATAGTCTGTTCGGCGATTACGAACTTCTGCCGCCGGATCCGGAAGTTGCCCGGGTTGCCGCCGCGATCATGCTATCCGCGCACATCGTCAAGAGTGAGCCACGTCTGCTCGCGGGTCAGTTGCTCGGGCGTCTGACCGAGACGGACGGATCTGCCACGAAGCGTCTTCTCGACCAGGCGCGCGCTGCGCGCGGGAAACTGCTTCCGGTGCGGACCGGAATCTTGACGCGCCCGGGAGCCCTGTTACGAACGATCCCCATCGGCGCCCCCGTAGCCACGGTCAACGTGCTGCAAGACGGACGTCGGGTGATCTCTGGGTCGCGGGAAGGCGTGGTGCAACTCTGGGACCTCGAGACTGGCTATCTTTTCTGGCATCTCGATCTGTCTGCGCCTGTCACCGCTGTTGGACTACTTTCCGGCAATCACCAGGCGATTGTAGGACTGGAAGATGGATCGCTGCACGTTTTCGAAGTGGACGCCGGCAAGGCTGTGAATTGTTTTGCCGGGCACCGGCGCGAAGTGACCTCGATTGTCCCCTTGCCGTGTGGTTCCCGCGCCCTCACGAGTTCTGCAGACCGCACGCTTCGGGTGTGGAACATCGAGACCGGAGAGGAACTGCGCCGGCTGGAGGGCTACGACGGACCGGTGCGAACGGCCGCCCTTTTGCCGGATGGATGCACCGCGGTCTCGGCGTCGGGCCATCGCGCGCTTCGGATCTGGGATGTGGAGGCGGGCCGACGCAGAGCGTCGGCCTCAGTACCGGGCCGCGGCTCGGTTGCAGCGTTCGCCATACTCGACCGCGGTAGAGTTTTGCTGACGGGCTCGACAGCCGGGATGCTTCAGCTGTGGGACGTCGCAACTGGTACTGTGCTGAATGAGATTCCGGCACACTCGGCTGAGATCACGACCGTGCTGGGCATCCGTGGAGGAACGCAAGCCTTGTCGGCGTCCCTCAAAGACCGTTCGATGCGGCTCTGGTCGCTTGAGACCGGGAAAGAGCTTCGTCGGTTTGATACGATACCGAGGGTGGGTTCTCATCGATCTCGGTCCTGCCCGAGGGGCACCGAGTTGTCACCGGATCGGAAGATCGGACGGTGCAGATCTGGGACCTGGACATTCCCTCCGAACAACCCTTGGCGAGACGGCACAGAGGGCCCGTGTCGTGCGTCGCCGCCGGTTTCGATGCACCTTTCGGCGTTTCCTGCGCATCGCAGGACGGCACGGTCCGCGTTTGGGATCTGAGGACGGGGTTGGAACGGTCTCGACTGCGACCGCGCTATCGCCGGCCGGAAACAGGTTGAGGTGCTTGACGATGGCAATCGCGCGTTGGTCGGGTTCGATGATTTGAGTCTCCGCCTGTGGTCGCTCGACAGTGAAGAGGAGAAGATTCTCGCTGACGACCGCACGCGCTTCGGAGCTGTCGAACGTACATCCTGTGCACAAGGAGGCAAGCTGGGTTTTGCCGGCCGCGGCGAGGAGATTTTCGCGTTGGATCTTGAACGAGGCAGTGTGGGAGAACGGGTCGCGGTGACTGGGAACGGCCTACATCGTTTTGCGCGCTCCCCAATGGAGACTTGCTTCTGGGGATGCGACGACGGCTTGATCACCTTCAAGCCTGAACGACGGCGCAAAGCTCTGCGCGGCCACTCCGGGCCGGTTACGGCGATTGCCAATTTGCGCGGGGGCCACCGGGCGCTGTCGGGTTCAAGTCGGGACGGTACTCTTCGACTCTGGGACCTCCAATCCGGGCAGCAGATCGGTCTAATTCGCGGGTTTTCCGGCAAGAGTATTGTACACGCGCAAGTGCCAAACCTGGACTGCGTGCTGATCGGCAGCACTGTAGGCGGGTTGATACATGTTTGCAGTTTGGCCAGCGGTGAGGTTCTGGGCGTCCTCGACGAACACCGAACCACGGTGGAACAACTGGCCGCCGACCCAGACATGGATACAGCGTTGTCGTGCTCGCGCGATGGCACGATCTGTTCCTGGGATTTGCAAAATCTCACTCTTCGTCAGCGATTCCAGCATGCTGACGGTCCGGTCCGCTCCCTCGTTTTTCCGTTCGGGGCGGTTCGGAGATGCATCCGGTGGTCTGCAGATGTGGGGCTGGGAAGCAAATCGCATCGAATGGATGTCGCCCGATATCCGCCGCGTAACCGCTGAACCTGTTCCGGCGATGAGCTGACCATTGTTGGTTATGAGGACGGGACCATCAAGCTGGTTGAAAGCGAAATTGCCTCTGTCCTGGTGGAGAGACAAATTCACGCCGGGCCAGTTACCGGTCTGGCTATCGACCCATCAACGAAGTTTGCATTCTCTGCGTCGATGGACAGAACGATCCGAGTGTTGGACCTGTCAAATGATCTTTTAAGCGCCGTATGGTTTTAGCTTCGACCACGGAATCACGACTATGGCGTATTGTCGAAGCCAGCATAGGCTTATTCTTGGCGATGTTCAAGGAAGTGTGTTCGTGTTGGACTGCACGGATCCCACGAGCGTAAAAGTGCTTTGACTTGCAGCTGGAGCCGGAACTGAAGGGCAACATTCAAAAGCCGGAACCGGGCGCGGTAGTCTTGCGGTGTGGCGCTAGCAGGCGCAGGAAGCTGCGGCGCATCGTTTCTTCCGAACCGAAGCCGCAACGCTGTGAGATCCGCTTGACCGGCAGGCGCGATTCCGACAGCAGCCGCCGCGCCGCTTCCACCCTCAGCCGCTCGACCGCGCGGGCCGGCGTCTGCCCGGTTGCCTCCGCATAGTGCCGACTGAAACTGCGCTCGCTCATCCCGGCCTGATCGGCCAGGACCGGCAAGCGAAATATCGTCGGCCAGATGGCTGTTGATCCAGTCATGCAGCGCGCCGAATTTGTCGTCTGCCGTTTGCAGCGACAACGCAGCGCTGAATTGCGCCTGTCCGCCCGGGACGCTTGAGGAAGACAACCAGATAGCGAGCCACGGCCAGCGCCACGGTGCGGCCCAGATCCTCTTCGACCAGCGCCAGCGCCAGGTCGATGCCGGCCGTCACCCCGGCCGAGGTCCAGACCGGACCGTCACGCACGAAGATCGGATCGGGCTCGACACGCACGGCGGGAAAGCGCCGGGCAAGCTTCGCGCAGTACATGACCAGTGGGTCGCCGCGCGTCGCCCATCCAGCACGCCTGAAGCGGCCAGCAGGAACGCGCCGGTGCAGACGGACGCGACGCGGCGCGCGTGCTTCGCTCGCTCCCGCACCCAATCGACCAGCGCCGGGTCCGCGGCCGCCGCCTCGACGCCCGGGCCACCGGCGACCATCAGCGTATCCAGTGCCGTCTCCGACAGGCGGGAGCGGCTCCGCTGCGAGCGCCAGCCCGGCCGAGGCGGTAACGCCCTGGCCGCCTTGCGCCACGACCCTGAGCACGTAGGGCGGCGCTCCCCCGCTTGCGGCGACGTGATCGTTGGCGGAGGCGAACACCTGAAGCGGCCCGGTGACGTCGAGCAACTGCACCGCCGGATAGGCGAGCACCTCGATGACGCGGACCGCATTTGGCGCAGAACGAGGGGACTTTGGCATTTCCGCCAGAGCCATGCCCGGGTAGATTTGTCGTTGTCCATCCCTGACCTCCGACCCGGAGATGCACATGATCCCGCATGACACCCACCTGCAAATCGGCTCCCTGCTGTTCGAGGGAGTGGATCAGATCGACCTGACCGGACCATTCGAGGTGCTGTCGCGCATCCCGAACTCGACCTATCGCATCTACGGCAAGACGACCGCACCCGTTCGCGATCTGAAAGGATTGCGGCTGACGCCGGATGCGACCTTGGCCGATGCGCCGCCGCTCGATGTGCTGCATGTGCCGGGCGGCTTCGGCCAGGAAGCCTTGATGGAGGACGCGGAGGTGCTCGACCTGGATCCGGCAGCAGGCGGCAGGCGCGCGCAGCATTTTCTCCGTGTGCACGGGCGCCCTGCTGTGCGGCGCGGCCGGCCTGCTGCAAGGGACGCCGGGCGACGACGCACTGGGCGTCGTTTCACCTGCTGCCGTTCTTCGGTGCGATCCCGGTCAACGAACGGGTGGTCGTGGACGGCAACTGGGTGTTTGCCGCCGGCGTCACGGCCGGAATCGACGGCGCCTTGCGTCTGGCGGCCGAGTTGCGCGGCGACGATGCCGCACGGGCCATCCAGCTTTACATGGTCTATGCGCCGGAGCCGCCGTTCGACAGCGGCACGCCCGAGACCGCGCCAGCCGCGATACTGGAGCAGGCGCGGCAATCCGTGCGCGGACATCACGGCGCAGCGGGAGCCGACGGCGCGGCGTGTGGCCGCACGCCTCGGCATACGGTTCCGGCAGCCGGTGGCGAATGAACCTCGATAGCACAAGGCCACATTGGCAGGAAACGAGGGAGTATTGGCGTTTCCGCCGGGGCCGCTGCCCTCACATGAAGTTTCGTGATGCGGGATCGGTCGAGGCAGCAGCTGCGATGTTCGCACAGCGGGGTCGCTGGCGCTTGGCCCGGCGTCAATCCGTTGCAATCCAGGAGGATAGTCATGACGCACGATCACGTTCACGAAAACCGCGCCGCCGGAATGGCTGCTGGCGATGTGGAAGGAAATCGATGACAAGACCTTCGGCAAAGGCTTCGATTGCTTCGCGGAGAATGCAGTGTGCAATCTCGGCGTTGCCGACTGGCACGGACGCGAGGCAATTCGTCAGAATCTGCGCGAATTCATCGACAAGGGCTTTACCGCGCATCACGATGTCGTCGAGTACCTGGGACAGCCCATTGCTCAAGGTTTTCCATGGCAAGGTCGGGATGACATTCGATGATCCCGGCATGGCGACCGTGCGGCCGACGATGACGCATTTCTTCTACATGGATGAGGCAGATCCCTCCAAGGTGAGCCGATGGATTGGAGCGGTCGGCCCGACGGGGTTCTAGCGCGCCGGAGTTGGAGTTGCGCGTGCCTGGGCGGCCCTGGGTGCCGCGCAATCCTTAGCCTTTGATGAAAGCCAGCAGGTCGGCATTGATGATATCGGCGTGGGTGGTCGGCATGCCGTGTGGAAGGTCCTTATAGGTTTTCAGGGTGCCGTTCTTCAGCAGTTTCGCGGACAACGGCCCGGCAGCGACGTAGGGCACGATCTGGTCGTCTTCGCTGTGCAGGACCAGCATCGGCACGGTGATCTTCTTCAGGTCTTCGGTGAAATCGGTCTGCGAGAATGCGACGATGCCGTCGTAATGTGCCTTGGCGCTGCCGATCATGCCCTGGCGCCACCAGTTTCCGATGATGCCTTGCGACGGTTTCGCGCCGGGCCGGTTGTAGCCATAGAACGGTCCGGCCGGCACGTCCTGATAGAATTGTGCGCGGTTAGCCGCGAGTGCCGCCTGGTAGTCGTCGAACACCTTCTTGGGCGAACCGTTCGGATTGGCATCCGTCTTTACCATAAGCGGGGGCACAGCGCTGATGATCGCCGCTTTGGATACGCGGCTGTCGCCATGTCGCGCGAGGTAGTGCACGACTTCGCCGCCGCCGGTGGAGTGGCCGACATGGATCGCGCCCTTCAGGTCGAGATGCGCCGTCACCGCCGCGAGATCATCGGCGTAGTGGTCCATGTCGTGACCGTCCGCGACCTGTGCCGAGCGTCCATGCCCGCGCCGGTCATGGGCGATCACCCGATATCCCTTGCCGAGGAAGAAGAGCATCTGCGCGTCCCAGTCATCCGCCGAAAGCGGCCAGCCATGACTGAACACGATGGGCTGTCCACTGCCCCAATCCTTGTAGAAGATATCAACGCCGTCCTTGGTGGTGATCACAGGCATGACATTGATCCTTCCCGCTGGTTCGGTTCCGAGCGCAGTCCGTCGAAGAGAATGAGCTATATAGCCGAGGGTATGGATTGGCTAGCATGGGCGCCGAGCAGACCTCAGTGCGGCAGTTTCTGTGGGTCTGCTCTCCGCCATCAAATGTATCGCGCGGCTACGGGCGTGAGATCCTATCCGCCAGCAAGGCCGCCCACTATTACGCCGCCAAATGCCGGTCGAAGAACGCGGTATAGCCGAACAGTCCCACCGCGCCGCCGGTGTGCAGGAACACGACAGTTTCGTTCTTGTCGAAATAACCCTTGCGCACCAGGTCGATCAGGCCGGCCATGGCCTTGCCCGAGTAGACCGGGTCCAACAGTATCCCCTCATGCTGGGCCAGCATGCGCACCGCTTCGGCCATGCCCTCGGTGGGCTGGCCGTAGCCGGGACCGATATAGTCGCAGTTGGCCTCGACCGTGTCGCGCGGGATGCCGCCGCGCAGGCCGACATAGTCGGCGACCTCCTGCGCCAGGTTGTACACATTCGCCTCCTGCCGGTCCTTCGGCGCGCGCACGCCGATACCCAGCACCTGAATTCCCGCGTTGGTGCCCACCAGCCCGGCGACCAGCCCGGCCTGCGTGCCGGCGCTGCCGGTGGCGGTGACGAGGCGGTCGATCTTCAGGCCCATCTCGTCGGCCTGCTGCATCAGCTCCTGCGCGCAGGAGACGTAGCCCAGCGCGCCGACCCGGTTGGAGCCGCCGCCGGGGATCACGTACGGCTTGGCGCCGGCAGCGCGCAGCTCTTCGCCCTTCTGCTCGGCGGCTGCGTTCATGTCGGTGCCGCCGCGGCGATACTCCAGCTTCGCGCCCATCAGCCGGTCCAGCAGCACATTGCCGCTGCCCAGGTAGTTCGCGTCGTTGGTTTCGATCCGGTGTTCCAGCAGCGTCGGTGCACTGCATGCCCAGCTGGGCGGCGACCGCGACGGTCTGGCGGACATGGTTGGACTGCACCGCGCCCTGGGTGACGAAATGGTCCGCGCCCTGGGCCTGGGCGTCGCCGGCGAGGAATTCAAGCTTGCGAACCTTGTTGCCGCCGGTCGCCACGACGGTGCAATCATCGCGCTTGATCCATAGCCGGGACCACCGAGATGGCGGGTCAGGTTGGTCAGCGGTTCCAGCGGGGTGGGGGCCGGAAACAGGCGGACGCGGGGGAAGCGGGCGAGATGCATAGGGAGGCTCCTCAGGACCGGATGGAATGTCCCGCAATCCGCGGCGTCCGACAATTGCCGGGCCCGATCGGATTCCATTGGGCGATCGAGGGCCATCATCGACGTGGCTGCAACCAGGGAGTGTGAGTCCGTGAACATCATCCACCGACGCGGCTGGGAGCTGCCGGAGAGCCTGGTCACACCGGAACCGGTCGCCATGAACCGGCGCAGCGTCCTGGCGGGCGCGGCGCTGTCGGTTGCCGGGGGAGTGCTGCTGCCGCGCGCGGCGCACGCCGATGGTCCGATGGCGCCGCCGGTGAACGAGAAATACAAGCCGGGGCGTGCGGTTACGCCGGAAAAGGCGGCGACGACCTATAACAATTACTACGAATTCAGCGAGGACAAGGATTTGTGGCAGGCGGCCCAGAAGATGACGGTCAGCCCATGGTCCGTCCAGATCGACGGGCTGGTGAAGACGCCGCGCAGCCATCGCCTATGAGGACCTGCTGAAGCAGGTGCAGCTCGAACAGCGCATCTATCGCCATCGCTGCGTGGAGGCGTGGTCGATGGTGGTGCCGTGGACCGGCTTCCCGATGAGCCAGTTGGTGAAAATCGCCGAGCCGCTCGGGTCGGCGAAATACGTGGTGTTCACCACGGTCGAGGAGCCAAAGGTGATGCCGGGGCTGGATGAGCCGATCTATCCCTGGCCGTATGTGGAAGGAGTGACGATCGAGGAGGCGGGCAACGAACTCGCGTTCATTACCGTGGGCATGTACGGCAAGGACCTGCCGAAGCAGAACGGCGCGCCCATTCGCATGACCCTGCCGTGGAAATACGGGTTCAAGTCGGGCAAAGCCTTCGTCAAGGTCAGCTTCACCGAGAAGCGCCCGCAGACGATGTGGGCGGCGATCGATCCCGACGAATATGGATTCTGGGCGAACGTTAATCCGGCGGTGCCGCATCCGCGGTGGAGCCAGGCGACGGAACGGGTGCTGGGCACCAACGAACGGGTGCCGACGCAGATCTACAACGGCTACGGGGAGTACGTATCCTCCTTGTATGATGGGCTGAAAGGCGAGAAACTGTTCATGTGATCCTGCAGCGCATCCTGGCGGTTCTGGCCGCGGTCTTTCTGGTTGGCGCGGTCGCCGTGGCGACGCTCGGACCGCCGGACATGCCGCTTGGGGGCGCTGCTGCTGATGCTGGATCACGACCTGTCCTTGGCCGATCGAAGACGGGATGCAGGCGCGCCTGAGCCACTGGATGTGGGACGACCTGGTGATGCCGGTGCTGCTGCGTCCGGCGTGGCTGCTGCCGGCGGCGGTCGGGCTGGTGCTTGCCGGCGTCTCGCTGACGCTGTCCACCCGGCAGCGGTCGCAGCGGACGCACGGGCGGCGGTTCTGAGCAGGCGACGATCACTTCCGGCCAGGGCAGGCCGAGTGCCTCTTGCAGCGACGCGCATAGGCACGGCAAAGATAGTCCCGTTCCTGCACCACGGAGACCAACGTGCGTCAACGTCTGTCCTTTGCTGCGCTCCCCCTGGCGGTCGCCGCCACCTGCCTCAGCCTGACCGCGGTGAGAGCCGCGCCGCCCTGCTCCGAGCAGCCGGTCTTTGACGTCGAGGCGCTGAGGAGCGAGATGATGGTGCTCGCCACCGCCTGCCATGACGATGAGCAGTACAACGGCTTCATCCGGCGGTATCAACCGTCACTGATGGCCAACGAGCGGGCGCTCGACAGCTATTTCAAGCGGGAATATGGCCGCCGCGGCCAAGCCGAGCACGACAGCTACGTTACGTCGCTGGCCAACGCGCAGGCCGATGAGGGGCTGAAGCAGGGGACCGATTTCTGCCCGCGCAACGCGGTGCTGTTCGAGGAAGCGATGGCGCTGGAGGGCGATTCCGAGCTGGCGTCGTTCGCCGCCGGCAAGGACCTGCTGCCTGATTCGCTCGGGTCCTGCCAAGCCGCTGAACCGGCGCGGCCGAAGGTCGTTCGTACGGTCGTGCGGAAAGCGAAGCACTGATAGCGGACTGAAGCGGTCATTCCCCTTCAAGTCCGGAGTCCGCGGCGGCGTGGATTCCCGCTTTCGCGGGAATACGGATGGCGGGGATTTCTGGCGGGAGAGCGCTGTTTATCGCGTGACGGTCACCGCGACGCGCAGCACCGGGCGGCCGGGAAGCAGCGTCACGGTGAACGAGTCGGGTCCGACGAACCCTCGATCGGGCGTGTAGTCGATCCGCGTCGCGTCGCCGACCTGGTGGACGTAAACCTTGCCGTGGCTGGCGTCGACGGTCAGCAATCCGGCGGCGTAGGGACGACCGTCCTCGGCGACTGAGATTGCGCACCATCCGCCATCGTTGCCGACAGTCATCGTTGCGGCGGTCTGTTTTCCGGCGGTCAGGGCGACCGGGCCGACCTTGCATTGCTTTGCCGCGCCGGTTTGATCAATGGCGTAGAGCCGGGTGGTCGAGACTGGCGGCGGGGGGGTTTGCATACAGGCGGTCAGAAGTCCCATGACAGCCAGAGCCGCGCCCGGCACGACACGTCGATGCATGCTCAAATCAGTCGCCTCCTGGATAGACAAGGCCCCGGAGCGATTCGTCATCCGGGGCGGCGCGGACCATACAGAAAAACGCGGATGGCGTAACCCGTGCCAGCCGTGCGAGTCGGATACGGGGGACACAGGTCAGGGAGGTTCCATGCAACGCCGAAATCTGCTCGCGGCCGCGGCCGCGCTGCCTATGGCGCGAGGCTTCGGTGTGGTCGCCGGCCGCTCCGTGGTGCTGGAGCTGTTCACGTCGCAGGGCTGCTCGTCGTGTCCGCCGGCCGATGCGCTGCTGGGCGAATTGCTGCGCGCGCGGGCTGGCGTGGTCGGGCTGGCGTGGCATGTCGATTACTGGGACGGGCAGGGCTGGCGCGATCCGTATAGCAGCCGGATCGCCACCGACCGCCAGCGAGCGTACGCGCGTCGGCTTGGAACGGAGGTGTTCACGCCGGGGCTGGTGGTGAACGGCGGCACGATGCTGGTCGGCTCCGATCGGTCGGCGGTGGAGACGGCTTTGGCGGCGACATCGGCGTTGCCGGTGGCGGCGGTTCTGCGCCGAACGCCGGAGGGAGTCACCGCTCAGGTCGGCGCGGCGCCGGGTCCGGTGAGCGCGTTGCTGGCGATGTGGGATCCGACCGACGACACCCAGATCGGGGCTGGCGAGAACGGGGGCCGGCGGCTGCGCGAATATCGCGTCGTACGCAGCGCGCGCGTGCTTGGAAGCTGGGACGGCGCCGCGCGTGATTTCGCAGGTCCGGCGATTGCCCGCTGGCCAGGGCGCGACCTTGCTGGTGCAGGGTGCGGACCTGCGCGTGGTGGGAGCGGCTGAGCTGGGGGCGGCGTAGCGATGCGGGCGGGGATAACGGGGGCAATGGGCGGAACTGTGGGGCGGGAGATCGGGCCGGCGCCGGCGGACACGCGGCGGGCCGTGGTTGCCTCGGCGATCGGCAATGTTCTCGAATGGTACGATTTCGGCGTCTATGTGTTTTTTGCCGCGGTGATCGGCAGGAACTTCTTTCCTTCGGAGAATGCCACGGCGGCGCTGCTGTCGTCGTTCGGCGTGTTCGGCGTGGGATTCCTGATGCGGCCGCTGGGCGGCATCATCATCGGCCGGTTCGGTGACACGCACGGGCGGAAGGCGGCGCTGATCTTCACCGTGATGGCGATGGCGTTCGGCACGGTGCTGGTTGGCGTGCTGCCGACCTATGCGATGATCGGCGTGGCGGCGCCGGTGCTGCTGGTGGTGGCGCGGCTGATCCAGGGGTTTTCCGCCGGCGGTGAGTGGGGCGGTGCGACTGCGTTCATGGTGGAGTGGGCGCCGCACGGGCATCGCGGGTGGTACGGCAGTTTCCAGCAGGCGTCGATCGCGGCGAGCCTGGTGCTGGCGTCCGGGACGGGGGCGCTGTTCAGCTCTTTGTTGAGCGCGGATCAATTGGCCGCGTGGGGATGGCGGATACCGTTCCTGCTGGGGATCGTGGTGGCGCTGGTTGGCGTCTATTTGCGGCGCCAGGTGGACGAGACCCCGGCGTACCGTGCGGCCGAGGCGCAGGCGCTGCCGCTCGGCGGAGAGCGGGTTCAAGCTGGCGCTGCGGGCGTTCGGGTTCACCATGCACTGGACCGTCGCGTTCTATATTTTCCTGTCGTACATGCCGACATTCACCCGGTTGCATGCGGACCTTACGTCGGCGCAGTCGTTGTGGGCGAACACGATCGGACTGGTGGCGCTGATGGTGCTGATCCCGGTGTTCGGGGCGGTTTCGGACCGGGTGGGACGCAAGCCGCTGCTGCTGCTGTCGTGCGCGGCGTTCGTGGTGATGCCGTTGCCGTTGTTCTGGTTCATTCTGGGCAGGCCGGGATTTGCGGACGATCGCGGTGTTGCAGGTGGTGGTGGCGGCGTTCATTTCGTTGTTCTCGGGTGCGGGGCCGGCGGCGATTGCGGAGATGTTCCGGACGATGGGGCGATCGACCTGGATGACGCCGTCCTATGCGCTGGCGACGGCGATTTTCGGTGGGTTCGCGCCGTTCATCGCGACCTGGCTGATCGCGCGGACCGGATCGCCGGTGTCGCCGGCGTGGTATGTGATGGCGGCGGCGGTGATCAGCTTCGTGGTGATCTGGCGGATGCCGGAGACGGCGCACCGGGAGCTGGAATGACGATGTTCGCGCGTATCGGCGGGCTGGTGTAGAGACGCAGGGGCAACGGCGGCGGGGAGATCAGCGATGATCATCATCTGGACCATCATTATCGGGGCGGTGGCGGGATTTGTCGCCCGGCTGATATCGCCTGCGCCGAACAATCCGCAGGGGTTCATTCTGACCACGGTGCTGGGCATCGTGGGCGGGCTCGTGGCGACGTTCATCGGCCGTGCATTGCACTGGTATGGGCCGGGCCAAGGGGCGGGGCTGATTGCGTCGATTGTGGGCGCGGTGATCGTGCTGGCGATCTGGCGTATGGCGACGCGGAGCCGGTATTCGGTTTGAGGGAAGGGAGTAGGCGGACCTGAGGCCCAAGGCGGCAACGCGGAACCGGCGGCGCGAGTGGCCGAGCATCGGAATGTTTCAGCGTCTCCGCCAGTTGGTCGTGACCTCGCACGCGGCACGACGAAGAGAGTTTCACCACGGAGGAACCGAGACACGGAGGTTCACGAAGAACGCCCTCGATCTCGCACTGGCCTTGCAGGCGCCTCCGTCGTGAATGTTCCTCCTGCCGTGACGCTGGAACGGCTGCGCGGCTGACCGCAGCCGCTTGGCGCCAATCCGTAGCGGCGCTAGACCACCCGTGGGAGGGCAACGACCCATGATCGACAAGATCGTCCGCTCCATGGCGGAGGCCATGGAGGGCATCAGGGACGGCTCGACCGTTCTCATCGGCGGGTTCGGTGCGGTCGGTCAGCCCAACGCGCTGATCGACGGGTTGATCGAACAGGGCGCGACGGACCTGACCGTGGCCGCAATAACGCCGGGGTGGGGCATGTCGGGCTGGCTCGGCTGATGGAGCTGGGCCGGGTGCGCAAGATCATCTGTTCGTTTCCGCGCTCCTCCGATCCGGTGGTGTTCGAATCGCTTTACCGGGCCGGCAAGATCGAGCTGGAGATCGTGCCGCAGGGCACGCTGGCCGAGCGCATACGCGCCGCCGGGGCCGGCATTCCGCTGTTCTTCACCGCGACCGGCGCCGGCACGAAGATGGCGATGGGCAAGGAGACGCGCGAGATCGACGGACGCACCTATATCGCCGAGACGGCGCTGCGCGGCGACGTGGCGCTGGTGGAGGCGTGGGAGGCGGATCGCTGGGGCAACCTGACGTTCCGCAAGTCCGGGCGGAACTTCAATCCGATCATGGCGATGGCGGCCGGGCTGACGATCGTGCAGAGCCAGCATATAAGGGAGCTGGGCGAGATCGACCCGGACCATGTGCACACGCCTGGGATTTTCGTCCACCGGGTGCTGCACGTGCCGTACGGCGATCCGTCTGGCTTCTGAAACAGGAGCGAAACAAGATGCCCGACACGACACTGGCCGGCTTGCGACCGCTGTCCCGTACCGACATGGCGGCTCGCCTGGCGCGTGATATCCCGGAAGGGTGGTACGTCAATCTCGGCATCGGCATGCCGACGGCGGTGGCCGATCATGTGCCGCTGGAGAGGGAAGTCATTTTCCATTCCGAGAACGGCGTGCTGGGCATGGGACCGGCTCCGCCGAAGGACCGCATCGATCCGTGGCTGATCAATGCGGGCAAGCAGTATGTGACGCTGCGGGCGGGCGGCAGCTTCTGCCACCATGCGGATAGTTTCGCGATGATCCGCGGCGGTCATCTGGACCTGTGCGTGCTCGGCGCGTTCCAGGTGGCGGATAACGGCGATATCGCGAACTGGGCGACCAGTGAGAACGATACCGCGCCAGCGGTGGGCGGGGCGATGGACCTCGCGGCCGGGGCGAAACGGCTGTGGGTGTTGATGGAGCACACCACGAAGGACGGCACGCCCAAACTGGTGCGGCGGTGCAGCTATCCGCTGACCGCGGTGGGTGCGGTGAAGCGGGTGTACACCAACCTCGCGGTGCTCGATGTGACCGAGCGCGGGTTCGTGGTGGTGGATATGGCGCCGGGGGTGACGCTGGAGGCGTTGCAGGCGCGGACGGAGGCGAAGCTGCATCTGGCGGGGTGAGGCCGGGCGGCATCGCCGCTCCCACGAGTGTTGGTCTCCACTCCCGCCCCGCTGCATGGATCAGGATTGTCCGTGTTGCGGGCCGACCGCGATCGCATTCGGATCAGGACTTGTGAAGGACCCTCTATCGGCCCTGGCCGGTGCTAAACAAACCATGAGGGGATAATCAGCGCCTCCTGAGGCGGCTCCCTTGCATGTCACCTCCGCGCCCGCATGGCGAATTGACGGAATTGCAGGCCGTCGAATAGCATCCGGGACAGCGGTGCAGGCCGCTTCCGGGTCCGCGGAAAGGGTTGAACCCGCCTGTCGCTGCCAAGCAGATCAATCATCAGCCTTTGTGCTGCCGGTGCTGCGGACCTTCGGCGATGAAATGCACGGAGGTCTGTGATGAAGACGCTGCCCCCCAGGGCCAATCTCGACCACCTGAAAAAGCAGGCGAAGACGTTGCTGCGGCTTTATCGCGACGGCGATCCGGCCGCGATCGCGCGGTTTGCCGGCGGCCTGCCCGCGGCCGCACATCACACTTCCGAAGAAATAGCGGCGCTTCGCCTCCGCCTGCATGATGCGCGGTCCTGCATCGCACGCGAATATGGCTTTGCTTCGTGGACCGATCTTAGTCTGCATGTGGAGGCGGGTGCCTTCGCGCGTGGCGACCGGGCGACCCTGATACGCCGTTGGCTGGCGCTCGCTTATGGGGGCGACGTCACCGGCAATTATGACGCCGCGCGACCGCGTCTCGCCGCTCACCTCCTGCGGGAACAGACCGAGCTTTTCACCGGAGATGCTTACGTCGCCTGCGCGGCGGGGGACCTTACGGCGATCACTCGCGCGATGGCGGTTGATCCGGAATGGATCAACCGCCCGGGCGGACCGCTCAACCTTCCGCCCCTTGTCGCCCTGACACACTCCCGCCTGGGACAACTGCCGGAGTTCATGACGCGGCTCCGCGCCTGTGCGCAGTCCCTGCTCCAGGCCGGCGCCGATCCCAATCAGAGTATCGGTAACCGGTTTCCGCCAGCGTCCCTGGAGACGCCAAGTGAAAACGGCCTGTTATCTGCATTGTACGGCGCGGCGGGAGTCAACCGCGACCCGGCGCTCACCGAGATGCTGCTGAACGCCGGTGCCGATCCGAATGACGGCGAATCGCTCTATCACTCGCTGGAAAACCCGGACTGCACGCGGCTGCTGCTGCGGCACGGCGCGCGCATTGCCGGAACGAATTCGTTACGGCGGGCGCTCGACATGCCGGAGCCGGCCGCCCTCGAATTGCTTCTGGCGCACGGTGGCGACCCGAACGAGCCGGCCGCCGAAGGACCCACGAAAATCTGGGGCGCCCCGCTGCTGCGCGCGATCGCCGTGCGCCGGTCGCCGCGCCATATCGCCGCGCTGCTTGCGGCCGGGGCCGATCCCCTGGCGCGAACGCCTGGCGGCATCAGTGCCTACCGGCTGGCGATGCAGGTCGGTCTGACCGATGTCGCAGAGCTGCTGCGTGCCGCCGGGGCGGGGGAGGCGCTGACGCCGGATGAGGCGTTTGTCGCGGCGTGCGCCCGCGCCGACGCCATGGCGGCGCGACGCATTCAGGCACGACATCCCGACCTGCCGGGCTCGCTGCCGGCGGACCGGCTGCGGCTGATGCCCGATGCGGCCGCGTGGGGATCCACGGAAGCGGTCAAGGTGATGGTCGAATGCGGCTGGCGCCTCGACGTCCGTGGCGGAGACTGGGATGCGACGGCGCTGAACCATGCTGTCTTTCGCGGCGATCCGGAGCTGGCGAGCTTTCTTCTTGCGCACGGAGCGAGCTGGCGCGAGCGGCACGGCTACGGCGGCGACGTGATTGGCACGCTGTCCTGGGCGTCCGTCAACGAACCGACAGGAATCGGCTATCCCGACTGGAACGGTTGTGCGCGTGCGCTTATGGCGCATGGATTTCCCAAGGTGGAGCGCGACCCGTCGAACCCTGAACACGTGCTGATCGACGGCCGGCCTATACGCTTCTCCGAAGGTGTGACGGAGGTCTTGTTGGAAGGTGGTAGCGTAGCATCCGAGCCAAGCCGAGCGCCGCCGCCCGGATGACGGGCGGCTGCCTGTCGGTCGGGCAGACGCCGATCGACGCGGACTCGTTCTGATTCAGGGCTACCTCGTTGCGGGGCAGTACACCGATTGCTGCCTCGCCCAGATCTCGGGGCGAGTGTCCGATACGACCGAATCAGCGATCGAAGGCGGGCTGGCGGAAAACCACCCGAGCCCGACATTCACTTGATGCTGTCAGCGGCCCCTGCAACGGCGTCCGAGTGCCAGGTCCTTGGCTGTCGAATGCAACGAGATGAGGAGAGCCGTCCACCGAGACCGCGATCCTGATTTAGCGCAAGAACGGCGATACCGGTCAGGAAGTTGCCGTCATTTCCGGCGTCGGCCCGACCGCCGCCGGCGCCATCCTGGCCATAGCAGGTGATACCATATCAGACACTGCCAGGCGTCGGGGCAAACTGACAGCACGGCGCGACTCGGGTAGGCTACCCGCATTCCTGTCGGGAATGCTGCCCAATGTTCGATGCGGCCGCGCTGGCACCCTATGCACGGCATGTGCTGGCGGAGGCGGAGCTTCCCGGTCTGCCGAACCACTATCGCGGCAAGGTGCGGGAGAATTACGACCTGCCGGATGGGCGCCGCGTGCTGATCGCCACCGACCGGCTGAGCGCGTTCGACCGCATACTGTGCGTTGTGCCGTTCAAGGGCGAGGTGCTGACCGGCACGGCGCGCCACTGGTTCGAGGCGACTGGCGATATCTGCCGCAACCACGTGCTAGCCTATCCGGACCCGAATGTGGTGGTGGCGCGGCGGCTCGACATATTGCCGGTGGAGATGGTGGTGCGGGGGTATCTGGCCGGGACCACCGGGACCTCGGTGCTGACATTCTACAAGGCCGGCCAGCGGGAGATGTACGGGCTGTGCCTGCCGGATGGGCTGCGCGACAATGAACGCTTGCCGGCGCCGATCCTGACGCCGACGAGCAAGGCGTTTCACGGTGGCCACGACGCGCCGCTGTCGCCGGAACAGATCATGGCGGAACGGCTGTTGACGGCGGCGCAGTGGGAAGAAATCGGCGCCCTCTCGCTCGCGCTGTTCGCACGCGGACAGGCGATGGCGGCCGGGCGCGGATTGATCCTGGCGGACACGAAATACGAGTTCGGCACCGATGCGGAGGGGCGCATCGTGCTGGCCGACGAGATCCACACGCCGGACAGCAGCCGGTACTGGCGGGCGGTGAGCTATGAGGCGCGGTTTGCGGCGGGGCAGCGGCCGGAGAGTTTCGACAAGGATTTCGTGCGGGCGTGGGTGGCGGAGCGGTGCGATCCCTATCGCGACGAGATTCCGCCAATTCCGGAGTCGCTGATCCTGGCGACGTCGGCGATTTATATCGAGGCGTTCGAGACGATTACGGGGAGCACATTCGTGCTGCCCGATCCGCGGGAGGATGTGCTGGCACGGGTACGGGGGAATTTGGCGGGCGTGTAGGGCGCAGCGGTTTGCCCGGTGATGACGGCGGGTGGCGTCGGTGTGACGGGACGCGTACCCGCGGGACGGGCGTGCGCGGGGCCGGCTTGGACTTAGGCGAGCAGCCCCGGGGTGATGCCCTTGTTGTATTTCTGCCGGACATGCGCGGCGGCTTCCGCGGCGGTGATCAGCCCGTCGCCGTTGGTGTCGAGGCCGGCGTTCTGGTCGTAGGCAATCGTCCCCGCGCGGAACAGGACGAAGTTGGGGCCCTTGCCGACCGCCGCCGGAAACAGGATTGCCATATACACGTCCGTTAATGTGCTCAGGCGGCCAGTGAACGGCTGGAAATAGAATTGTACGAAATCGAGCTGATCGGTGGCGGACATCGCCGCGAGGTCGGCGGTTGTGGTGCCAAGCCCCTCTGCCGTGGAGGGCATGAACTGGATCAGCCCGGTGGCGCCGCTGCCGGCAGCATTGCGTATCGAGGGGCTGAACGTCTCCCCGCTTTCGAACGCCATGGCAGACATCAGAAAGTCGACGCTGACTTGCAGATCGAGCGAGATATCTATGACTTTTTCCTTGAACGACGGATCGACCTTGCCGCCCCAGGCGATGCGGTTGGTATCGCCCCCGTTCAGGGTGGTGATGGCAGAACTGTCTGGCTGGATAACGTCGGTTGGCGTGACCGCCGGCAGATGGGCGGTGAAGAAGGATCGCAGGGCGCCGAGTGTCTCCGGCCCGATCAGTCCATCCACTGCGAGCAGAGATGCACTGGTCGCCTGAAACCTGTTGAGCAGCATCTGTATGGCGCGGACATTCTCCGGCACATTGGGAGCGCCATTTCCAACCGCAGAGGTGATTTGCGCCATACTGTTCACTCCCTCCCCTACCAGAATTGTTTCATTTCATCGTCCGGTGTAGCGGAAATAAATACCGGATTTGGACGTCCCGTCCGGGTGCAGTGCCAGCCAGGTGGTGTGCAGCGGCGAGGGCCGATCGCCGGTACGGGTGAGACGAAACAGCGCCTGGCCGCTGGCATAGCGTTTCACGCCGTACGCGTTCACTCCAGAGCCGCCGGCGTACGATGCGAACAATACGTCCGCGGATCGGGAGTTTCCGCTGACATTGCACAGGATGGTTTCATCCTGCTGATATCCGTGCAGCACCAGGATTGCGGGGGGTTTCGCTGCGGATGGCCGGATCGTGAGTTCATAGTGATAGGTTATGGGAGAGCCACCGACCGTGTGCCCCTCGGCGCCATCGAACACGTAGTGACCGCCCCAGGCCGTATTCACCGGAACCGTGCGCGCCGACGGAGCGGCGGCGAGACCGCAAAGCATCAGACATGCTCCGGCAAGCCGGCGAAGTGATCGAGGCATCATGCTCATCCCCAGGTGAGCTTGTTTATCCCAGCGTTGACGCTGGCGCATTCCCTAACTACACATCCAGGCGGGTCACGCCCCCCCACCGGGGCGCTTCTCTTCTGAAAGGGAGAGCCGCAGATGGCGATCGCCACCCGTCCGGACATGCGTCCGGCCAATCCCTGCTTTTCATCCGGCCCCTGCGCCAAGCGTCCCGGCTTTACGCTGGACGCGCTGAGCGGTGCGTTGCTGGGCCGCAGCCATCGCTCGGGCCCGCTCAAGGCACGGCTGGCCGAGGTGATCGAACGGTCGCGCGCTGTGCTGGGCATGCCCGCCGACTGGCGGCTGGGGATTGTGCCGGCGTCCGACACCGGCGCTGTGGAGATGGCGCTGTGGTCGCTGCTGGGACCGCGCGGCGTCGATGTGCTGGCGTTTGAAAGCTTCTCCCAGGGCTGGGCGAGCGATGTCACGCAGCAGCTCAAGCTGAACGATGTGCGGGTGCTGACGGCGCCGTATGGTCGGCTGCCCGAACTTGCGGCGGTCGATTTCGGCCGCGATGTGGTGTTTGCGTGGAACGGCACGACGTCGGGGGTGCGGGTGCCGGATGGCGCGTGGATACCACCGGCGCGCGCGGGGCTGACGATCTGCGATGCGACCTCCGCGGCGTTCGCGATGGCGCTGCCGTGGGACAAGCTCGATGTGGTGACATGGTCGTGGCAGAAGGTGCTGGGCGGTGAGGCGGCGCACGGGATGCTGGCGCTGTCGCCGCGGGCGGTGGCGCGGCTGGAAGCGCATAAGCCGGCATGGCCGATGCCGAAGATTTTCCGGCTGACCGGCAAGGGCAAGCTGACCGAGGGGGTGTTCAAGGGCGAGACGATCAACACGCCGTCGATGCTGTGCGTGGAGGATGCGCTGGACGGGTTGCGCTGGGCGGAGAGCGTCGGCGGGCTGCCGGCGCTGATCGGGCGCAGCGAGGCGAACCTGAAGGCGGTGGCGGACTGGGTGGCGCGCCGCCGTTGGGTGGATTTCCTGGCGGAGGAGGCGGCGACGCGGTCCTGCACCTCCATTTGCCTGAAGATCGTGGCGCCGTGGTTCGCGGCACTGGCGGCGGAGGGACAGGCGAAGGCGGCGAAGCAACTGGCGGCGCTGCTGGAGACAGAAAAGGTTGCGTACGATATCGGCGCGTATCGCGACGCGCCGCCGGGACTGCGGATCTGGGGCGGGGCGACGGTGGAGACGGGCGATATCGCCGCGCTGCTGCCGTGGCTGGATTGGGCGTTTGCCCAGATGGCGACCGAGTTCGCCCCGGCGCAGGCGGCGGAGTAAGCCGATGCCGAAAGTCCTTATCAGCGACAAGCTGTCGCCTGCCGCGGTGGAGATATTCCGCCAGCGGGGCGTCGAAGCGGATCTCCGGCCGGGCCTTTCGCCCGCCGAGTTGCGTGACATCATCGCGCCCTACGAGGGGCTGGCGGTGCGGTCCGCCACCAAGGTGACGCGCGAGCTGCTGGCCGCGGCGAGCAGCCTGAAGGTGGTGGGCCGGGCCGGTATCGGCGTTGATAATATCGACGTGAAATCGGCCACCGCGCGCGGCGTGGTGGTGATGAACACGCCGCAGGGCAACACCATCACCACCGCCGAGCATGCCATCGCCATGATGTTCGCGCTGGCGCGGCAGATCCCGGAGGCGTCGGCGTCCACCCGGGCGGGGCGCTGGGAGAAGAATCGCTTCATGGGGGTGGAGCTGTCCGGCAAAACGCTGGGGGTGATCGGCTGCGGCAATATCGGTTCGATCGTCGCCGAGCGGGCGGTCGGGCTGCACATGAAGGTGGTTGCGTACGATCCGTTCCTGTCGGAGAAGCGGGCGGTCGATCTGGGCGTGGAGAAGGTGGAGCTGGATGCGCTGCTGGCACGGGCGGATTTCATCACGCTGCACACGCCGCTGACCGATGCGACGCGCAACATCCTGTCGCGCGAGGCGCTGGCCAAGACGAAGCGCGGCGTGCGGGTCATCAACTGCGCGCGCGGCGGGCTGGTGGACGAGGCGGCGCTGGCGGAGGCCATGAAGGCGGGCCATGTCGCGGGTACCGCGCTGGACGTGTTCGAGACCGAGCCGGCCACCGAGAGCCCGCTGTTCGCGCTGGACAACGTGGTGTGCACGCCGCATCTCGGCGCCGCGACCACGGAGGCGCAGGAGAACGTGGCGCTGCAGGTGGCCGAGCAGATCAGCGATTTCCTGCTGACCGGGGCGGTTACCAATGCGATCAACATGCCGTCCGTGTCGGCCGAGGATGCGCCGCGGATCCGGCCTTACATGGATTTGTGCCGCCATCTGGGTGCGTTTGCCGGGCAATTGACCCAGGCGCGCGAGGGCGTGATCCGTCGCGTGGTGATCGAGTACCGAGGGCCACGCGGCGGGGCTCAATCACCGGCCGCTCAGCGCGGCTGTGCTGGCCGGGCT
Source organism: uncultured Pseudomonadota bacterium (assembly GCA_963810715.1). Taxonomy (GTDB): domain Bacteria; phylum Pseudomonadota; class Alphaproteobacteria; order Acetobacterales; family Acetobacteraceae; genus DATDIC01. The sequence goes on from CAWEOZ010000023.1 coordinate 359,869, forward strand.
GATGTCGCCGGTGATGGAGGGGGTGAACATGGTCAATGCGCCGGTGGCCGCGCATGAGCGCGGTATCGACGTGGCTGAGACGGTGCATGACCGGCCGAGCGAGTACCAGACGTTGGTGCGGGTGACGGTGGAGGCGGATCAGCTTACGCGGTCGGTTGCCGGGACGCTGTTTGCGGGGTCGCGCCCGCGGATACTGGAGATCAAGGGCATCCGCGTGGAGGCGGATTTCGCCCCGCACATGTTGTACGTCACCAATCAGGACAAGCCCGGGTTCATCGGTCGGTTCGGCGCTACGCTGGCGGGGGCCGGGATCAATATCGCGACGTTCCATCTGGGGCGGGCGGAGCCGGGCGGGGACGCGATCTGCCTGGTTTCGGTCGATGAGCCGGTGCCGGAGGACGTGCTGGCAATGGTGCGGACGCTGCCGCTGGTGGTGCAGGCAACCTCGCTGTCGTTCTGAGCGCGCGCCCCGTCAGGTACCGGCGAGGATGGCGTCGGCGATCTTTTCCGCCGTCATCAGCGTGGGGATGTTGGTGTTGGCGCACGGCACCACGGGGAACAGCGATGCATCCACCACGCGCAACCCCGCTACGCCGCGTACTCGGCCGGCTGTATCGGTGACAGCCATCGGATCCGTGTCGGCGCCCATGCGGCAGGTGCAGGAGGCGTGCCAGACACCGATCGTCGCACGGCGGATGAAGTTTTCCAGCTTCTCCGCGTCGTTCATCACCTGATCGAAATTGTCGCCTTCGACGATGAAATGGTCGATCAGGTAGCGACGGAGCGGGGCTGGACTGTCGAGCAGATAACCGATCAGGCGGGTCAGCATCTTGTTGCGGGTGTTTACGACGGCGATTCGCCGGACGCGGTCGCTGTAGGCGGCGGGGAACGGGTCGGTGGTGGCGGCCTGCAACAGCGCGCTGCGCTGCATGCGGGCCAGCCGGCGGAAACCGTCGGCCAGCCGTTGCAGATCGCGGGAATCCGAGAGCAGGTTGAATTCGACGATTGGCTCGTTGCTGGGATCGGGGGAGGCGAGCCGCACCTGGCCAGATTCCGAATAGGTCCGGTTGACGAACAGGATCATGGAGGCGACCCGCTCGCCCACCCTGTGCCATGCCGATTTGCTGGCGCAGGCGACGAACATGTCGCCGGCCGGCGTATCCGCGAGGCCGGAGGAATAGCGCAGCGCGACATGCATGTGCCGCCGGGTGTGCCCGTTCAGGCGGGCGCGCGGACGGATGTAGGAGGCCAGCGCGATGGAGGGATGGTCCATCAGCCGCTGGCCGACGCCCGGCAGATTGCAAATGACCGGGATCCCGAGTTCGCGCAGATGGAGGGCGGGTCCGATGCCGGACCGCAGCAGATGGGCGGGCGTGTGGATGGCGCCGGTGGACAGGATCACCTCGCGGCCGCGAAACTCCATCGGCTTGCCAGCTACCGTGGCGCGTGCACGCCCCGGCAGACGCCGTCCTGGAACAGCAAGTCGCGGACGTGGGTCTCCGTGCTGATGGTGAGATTGCTGCGCGTGCGCACATTGGCATTGAGATAGCCAGCCGCGGCGGAGACGCGCTGCTCATCGAGGTTGGAAATTGTGATCGGAAAATACCCGTCCTCGAAGACGCCGTTCTGATCAGGCAGATATTTGAATCCGGCCTGCTCGAACGCGTTCGCCACTGCTTCGGCGTGGCCGCACCAGTGCTCACGCGGGATGCGGCGGATAGGGATTGGCCCGTCGTTGCCGTGCAAGGGACCGTCGAAGTCCATGTCGCGCTCGAGTTTGCGGAAATAGGGTAGCACGTGGTCCCAGCCCCAGCCGGTGGCGCCGCGGCGCTCCCATTCCTCGTAGTCGGCCGGGGCACCGCGATTCGCGAACTGGCCGTTGATCGAGGAACCGCCGCCCAACACGCGCGCTTGCTCATATTTGCGCAGCGGCGGCAGATCAGCGGAGGGGTTGTTGTGCGAAACGACCTGGGTGCGGACCTTCAGCTCGGTCCAGTGGAAGCGCGGGTCGAAATAGACAACACCCGGATAGCTGTCGAGGATTTCAGGCGGAACATTGCCATCCGGCGTGTCCTGCCCCGCTTCGCACAACAGCACCTTGTTCGCGCTGCGGGCAGACAGCCGGTTGGCCAGAACCGATCCCGCCGATCCGCCGCCCACGATTATGATGTTGTACTCCATCCCCTCCGCCGGCTTGTATGGCGCGTTAAAGCACCAGAAAAACGGGGGTATTTCCGCTTCGGAGGTGGAATCCTCCCACTAATGGCCGCCACTGATATTAACGGAGAGGAGCGGGACCTCAATACCTGCTTTCTTGCGGCGCCCGGCGCTTCACTTCGCCCGATTGGCCTGGCCGGCAGGTTCACCCGTGGTGGCGTCTCGTTGCTCACCACGCGGCTCGTTCTGATGCGGCGCGTCGGTCTGACCGGACCGACCCGGCATGGTATCGCGCGGTGTGGGTCGGGACGCGGGCACTTCCGGCGTGGTGATCACGTCGAAATCGAATGGTGAGAAACGCATGGCGGCCTCCTGGTTCCTTGTCTGGGGCCGCTTCGCGTCAGGCGACGATGTCGGGAGTAGAAACAGCAAAGCCGCCTGGGCGAGGCGGCTTTGGGGTCTTGCGAGAGGTGCGCGATCCTAGGCCGCCGGTGTGTAATACCAGCGGTACCAAAATCGGGATCGTGCGCACGAAGCTCGCATGGCTGACGAAATACTCCCGCGCGCCGCCCGCGGCAAGGGCCAAACGATCCGACCGGCAAAGTCCGACTGGCAAAGTCCGACTGGCAAAGATAGCTTGTGGCGCGCACCGTCTGCCGTTACGCCATCGGTATCGTCAGACGACTTACCATGACCCTGCCGCGATTCCTTGCGCCGCTTGCACCCATCGGCGTCGTATCGGCGCTGATCTGTTCGTTGTGGATCGCAATCTGCTCAGCGGCGCCAGAATTCATCTGGCAAGGCCTGCGGCTGGCGGCGAGGAATGCGGGCTGGGTCGAACTTCTGTCCGCACTGCTGACCGGCATGATGCTCGCCTTCTTCGTCGAGCCGGCGATGACCCGCGTGCGCGACCTGCTGCATGGCGATGGCCCAAAGGGGCCGGCCCATGGCGAGTCGCGTCCGGTTCTGTTCACGGCGAGCCTCAGCCTCGCATTTGCCGTGACATCCGTCTGCCTGCACGACGCCCTGTCAGCCTTCGTTTCCGGACGCGGCGAGGGGGTCACGGAAGGCGCGGCGCTGGCGGCCGGAATGGCGCTCGTTGTCGCCTGGTCCATCGTGCCATTCGCGGTGACGTTCGCCTGGCTGAGCGTACACTGGGGCCGGTCGGCGGCGGTGCCGATGGCGATGGCAGCCGCTGTCTCGTCCTTCGTCGCCGGATGGCTGTTTTCGTGGCCGCTGCACGACGCGATGACCACCGCGGTTCCCTGCCTGCTGATCCTGGCCCGCGGCTATCCGCGGATGTGGAGGAGTCCGGAGCGTCGAGGCTTTCTCCGCTGCGCGCGCACCGTCGCGATCATCGGGGCGGCTTGGCTGGTGTTTGCGGTGCTGCTCGATGGCGGGCTGGAGTTGTTTCATGCCAGTCAATTCGATCTCTACACCGCCGAGAACTTCTGGATCGACGCGCGCTTCTATCTCGGCTGGACGCTGGGACTGATCCTGGCGCCGTTCCCGTTTTCACATGCCGCGCACCCGCCGGCGCCGCAACCCGGAGCATGATCGGCGGCGACGAACTCGGTACGATTTCAGTAACGCTCTCCGTAGCCGGTGCGGCTGCAAGTCAATTCCTTACCAGGCCGCACCCGGATCAGCCCACTGATGGCGGCTGATCCAGCACAACGCCGACGCAGATCAGGTTCTTGGAGGAGCAGTTGCTGCAAACCCAGGAGTTGCCGGGCACCAGTTCGTGCGACCAAATGAAGGACTGAGTGCCGCATCCGGCCTTAGCACAGTTGGGTTCAGCACCTTTTCGGAGCCCAACACATCTATGACTGCGGGCACCGCCCCATATTCCGCCTCGATGCCGAAGTTGATTGTGCTGTCCTTATACATAAGCGGGTCGATGTCGAGGAGAAGCTGAAGCACTTCTTCGGCTGCCACGTCCCGTACTCGCTTGGCGGCAGTTCCGTAGCAAATGCTTGGGCTCGGTCGTACGTCAGCGCCTCTATCGCCATGCGGAGTTCCAACGCAGCATATCTAAGTTGTTCAGCTTGACCCGATGCCAGCTGAGCACGTGCCCGCTCAGGGGCCCGCTCGCCTCGTGACGGAAGTTGATTTCGTTCATTACATAGCTCTTAGAAATCAACCTGTGCCGGCGGGAATTGGCCGCCGCCGCTCGAAGCTGATCCGCAGGCGGCTGCCGGTCGCCTTGGCAAAGCGCTCAAGGGTCCGACCGGACGGCATGATCTTGCCGCTTTCCATCCGCGCAACCGCGCTTTGTGATGTGTCCATGAGCTCGGCCAGTTGCGCCTGCGTCAGCCCGGCCTTGGCGCGCGCCTCAATCAAGGCGCGCGCCAGTTCGAATTCGCCGGCTAGGGCGTCATATTCCCGCCTGTATTCGGGGTCCCCCATCCATTCCGAATGCAGGTCCGTGATCTTCGTCATGTGACCTCCTTTGCACGCTCGCGGGCCAGTTCAAGCTCGCGCCGCGGCGTTTTCTGCGTCTTCTTCACAAACACCCGGACAATGACCACGCGCTGTCCCGTGGCGGTCACGTAGATCGCGCGGGAGATCCCACTCGCGGCCTTAATGCGAATTTCCCACAGCTTGCCTTCCAGGTGCTTCGTCGTTACGTGCGGCAGACGCGGCAAGCCCACGGCCTCGATCAACTCCGAGACCCGGACCAGTTTCGCCCGCAGGTCCCTCGGCAGGGCGGCGATCTCAGTGTCAACGGCTTCGTTCAGAAGTCTCCACATGCGGAATGGATATCTCACAATCGAGATATTCATTCCACCCTCTCTGTGGCGCTCCCGTCCCAGCTCCGGCGCTGGTGGCAAACCGGCCCCGCCGTCCTTATATCGGAAGCCACGAAGCGCCGGACCTGTGTCCGGCGCTTTCGCATGAGGACCGCATGACCGACGCCGCCGAGATCGCCCGCCGCCGCACCTTCGCCATCATCTCCCACCCCGATGCCGGCAAGACCACGCTCACCGAGCATCTGCTGCGCGCCGGCGGTGCCATCCAGCTTGCCGGCAACGTGCGGGCCAAGGGCGAGCGCCGCCGCACCCGCTCCGACTGGATGGGCATCGAGCGGGAACGCGGCATTTCCGTCGTCACCTCGGTGATGACGTTCGAGCACGCCGGCTGCGTCTTCAACCTGCTCGACACGCCCGGCCACGAGGATTTCTCGGAAGATACCTACCGCACGCTGACCGCCGTCGATTCCGCGGTCATGGTGATCGACGCCGCCAAGGGCATCGAGGCGCGCACCCGCAAGCTGTTCGAGATCTGCCGGCTGCGCGACATCCCGATCGTGACGTTCATCAACAAGATGGACCGCGAGAGCCGCGATCCGTTCGAGCTGCTGGACGAGATCGCCGCCACCCTGGCGCTCGACACGGCGCCGGTCACCTGGCCGGTCGGCCGCGCAGCCGATTTCGCCGGCACCTACGATCTGCGCAGCCGCGCCCTGCATGTGGCGCCGGAACTGGCGCAGTCGGACCCGCGCATGGCCGCGCTGGGCGAGGAGATCGACCTCGTGCGCGCCGCATTGCCGGAGTTCGATCCAGCCGCGTTCGCCGAAGGCCATCTGACGCCGGTCTATTTCGGCAGCGCCATCAAGGGCATCGGCGTGGTCGATCTGCTGGACGGGCTGGCCGAGTATGGTCCAGCGTCCGCGCGCCCAACCGGCCGACACGCGCTTCGTGCAGCCGACCGAGCCGAACCTGACCGCGCTGGTGTTCAAGATCCAGGCCAACATGGATCCCAACCATCGCGATCGCATCGCCTTCGCGCGTGTCTGTTCCGGGCAAGCTGGTCCGCGGGGTGCGGCTGCGGCAGGTGCGCACCGGCAAGCTGATTCCCGTGCACGCACCGCAATTCTTCTTCGCCCGCGAACGCGAGCTTGCCGAGGAAGCCTTCGCCGGCGACGTCGTCGGCATTCCGAACCATGGCACGCTGCGCATCGGCGACACGCTGACGGACGGCGCCGAGCTGAATTTCGTCGGCGTGCCCTATTTCGCTCCCGAAATCCTGCGCCGGGTTCGCCCGGACGATCCGATCAAGGCGAAGAAGCTGCGCCAGGCGCTGGTGAACTGGCGGAGGAAGGCGTGGTGCAGTTGTTCCGTCCGCAGGATGGCGCGCCCGCCATCGTCGGCGTGGTCGGCACGTTGCAGCTCGATGTGCTGGCGGCGCGCCTGGGCGCGGAATATGGCATCCGTATAGGGTTCGAGGACACACCCTATTCGCTCGCGCGGTGGATTTCCTCGCCGGACAAGGCGGCGCTGGCAGCGTTCATTGTCGCCAACCGCAGCGCCATCGCCGACGATGTGGATGGCGACCCGGTGTTCCTGGCCACCTCCGCTTTCATGATGCGCCGATCCACCGAGCTGAATCCGGCTCTGACTTTCCGCGATGTGAAGGATGTCCGCGCAGAGCAGGTGGCGGCGTAGTAGGCATATCGGAACAACCGCGTCATCTTGTCCACAACCGCATTATCTTGTCACCACCGCGAAAGCGGGAATCCATGCGGCTGCGAATGGATTCCCGCTTTCGCGCATAGGCGCTAAAATACCTGTGGCATACGTTGATATTGGCGTTTTCGTCGGGGCGGCATCATGCAGATGCCGTCTGAGCGTGGCGCTGCATTGTCGCCAGCGCGACAGGGTTGGTTGCGGCATGATGGCTTGCAGCAGAGTGGCGCGCAACTGTCGCAGCAGACGCCAGACGCCGGGCCTGGTCAGGCGGTGCAGGCCGAGCGGGGAGAGGCCGGGCAGGGAGCGCCCTTGGGGGGAGAGGCCTTGGGGGGAGAAGTCCTCGAGCTCATCGATGATGGGCTCGAGCAGAAGGATGCTGAGAAGATGCGCCAGCACGTAAGGCCTGGCGGAGCGTGCATCGGTGCCCGGCGGCCGTTGCAGACCGATCACCGATTTCAGTCGTTTGAACGCCAGCTCGACCCGCCATCGCAAGCGGTAGAGGGCCAGCACATGCGAACCAGTGATCGGCTGGCAACGAGGTGATCAGGATCACCCATCCGGCGGCAGTCAGCGTTGCGGTCGAGATCTGGTAGCGCTCTCGTTGCGCCTCGCGGCGCGCCTTGCGCCGTGCGGCGGCGGCCGCCCGCGCGGGCTTTTTGATGGCCACCATGCGCAGGGCAAGCGGCGGGGCAAGCGGCGGGGCAAGCGGCGGGCGCAAGCGGCGGGGCGTGGTTGCGGCCGAGCCGGATGGTGCGGTCGATCAGGCCGTGCGCCGCCGCGCGGCGCAACTCACGCGGCAGATCGAGCGGCTCGTCGTCGGCGTCCAGCCAGCGCGCGCTCCTCCAGCCGGCACGCACCAGCAGATCGGCGCCGGCGGCCAGCACATTGGCCATGCGATCCGGTTTCAGATAGACCCGATCGGCGATGCGGATCTCACCCGCCACGACCGGCACCCCACCGGCACCCGGTCCAGCCGCTCGCCTTCGTGCTGGTCGGTGAGTTCGAAAAAGCCGAAGCGCTCGCTGGGCAGGTCGAACGCGGCGTGGATGCGCCACAGCTTGTTGTTGACGCGGGCATCGGCGCTGGCCTGCGGCACCGCGGTGGCATCGAGGATGCGGATGATGCGCCGGCGGCTGATCTTCGGCGCGGCAGAGTTCAGCAGCTGGCCGATCAGCGCGGTCAGCCACCCGCCGCACTGACGCAACCGATACAGCAGCGCGACATTGGAGATGTCGGTCAGGCCGCTCGCGCTGGCCCACGCGGCGGCGCCGCGCAGGCCGTGCATGCCGAGGCAATAGGCCAGCACCAGCCGCAACAATGTTGTTGCATCGGGGATCACGCGGGCGCGCCGCAAGGCCTTGCTGGCGCGGGCGCTTCGGTTCAGCGCCGCGGCACCGCCGAGCTGCGCGACGATGCCGGGCCAGTCCTCGTTGTCGAGCCGCGAATCGGGAGTCATCCGATGCTTAAATCGAAACCGAGTTCCGCTATGCAAGCCCTATTTTAGCGCCTATGCGCGAGAGCGGGAATGACGGCTGGCTCCGGGAATCGAGGTGGCTGCGAATGGGTTCCCGCTTGCGCGGGAACGACGACGGCTGACGCCGTTGCGGCGATCATCGGGCGCCCGTTGCGCCCGATCGTGCCGCCTGTTCACTGCACCTGAGCCGCTCGTGTCCGATTTCACCCGCACCGCCGCCTTCGATCTGCTGACCGCCGTGCTCGACCACCGCCGCTCCCTGGAGGACGCGCTGGACGAGCTGCCGCCATCCGATGCCCGCGACCGCGCCGCCGCCCATCGGCTGGCCGCCGCGGTGCTGCGGCGCCTGGGCACGCTGGACGCGGTGCTGGAGCCGTTGCTCAGGAAAGCGCCGCCCGTCCCGGTCAGGCACGTGCTGCGGATCGGCGCCGCCGGCCTGCTGCTGCTCGGAACCCCTGGACACGCGGCGGTCGCCACCGCCGTCGCGCTGGCGCGGCAGCGCGGCCTGTCTCCCTTCGCCGGGCTGGTGAACGCGATCCTGCGCCGGATCGCGACACTTCCGGACCCGCTGGCGGAGCTGGACGCACCGCGGCTCGATACGCCGGCCTGGCTCTGGGAGTCCTGGGGTCCGCCGGCCCGGCGGATCGCCGAGGCGCATCAGTCCATTCCCCCGCTCGATATCACCCTTCGGCCCGGAGCCGCCCTGCCCGAGGGGGGCCACGAGCTTCCGACCGGATCGATCCGGTTCCCGCCCGGCACACGGGTCACGGAGCTGCCGGGTTTCGCGGACGGCGCTTTCTGGGTGCAGGACGCCGCGGCGGCGCTGCCGGCCCGGCTTCTGGCGGCGCGGCCGGGAGAGCGCGTGGCGCGATCTCTGTGCCGCACCCGGCGGCAAGACCGCCCAGCTCGCCGCCACCGGCGCTCAGGTCACCGCCGTGGAGCGCGATCCAACGCGACTCGCGCGACTGCGCGCAGAACCTCGCCCGATGGCGGCTGGACGCTACCATCATCCAGGCCGACGCGGCCACGTGGACACCGGCCGAACCATTCGATGCCGTGCTGCTGGATGCGCCATGCAGCGCCACCGGGACCATTCGCCGGCACCCGGACGTGCCGCACATCAAGCGTCCACGCGACGTTGCGGCGATGGCGGACGCCCAGGACCGGCTGCTCGCCGCAGCTTCTGCGCTCCTGCGCCCCGGCGGGCGGCTGGTGTATTCCGTGTGCTCGCTGCAGCCGGAAGAAGGGGCACCACGCATCGAGGCCGCGCTCGCCCGCGGCGGGCTGCGTCCCGAGCCTTTCACCGAATCCGAGCTTGCCGATCTGCCGGAGGCGCTCGTCACCCGACGGATATTTGCGCACCACTCCGGCGATGTGGGCTGAATGTGGCGGCATGGACGGGTTCTTCGCCGCAAGGCTGATCCGGCGTTGAGTTGTGCGGCCGCGAAAGCGGCCGTTACATAGGCCCATGCCCAACATCACCATCGCCCCCAGCCTGCTCGCCGCCGACTTCACCCGGCTCGGACAGGAGGTCGCGGCGATCGAGGCCGCCGGTGCCGACTGGCTGCATCTCGACATCATGGACGGGCATTTCGTGCCGAATATCAGCTTCGGCCCGGCGGTGCTGGCAGCGCTGCGGCCGCACACCAAGCTGCCGTTCGACGTGCACATGATGATCGCGCCGGTCGATCCCTACATCCCCGACTTCATCGAGGCAGGGGCCGATCACATCCTGATCCACCCCGAAGCCGGCCCGCACCTGCATCGCTCGCTGCAGCTCATCCGCGCGCCACGGCAAGCGGGCCGGGGTCGTGCTCAATCCCGCAACACCCGCCGACGCGGTTGCATGGGTGCTCGATCTGACCGACACCATACTTGTGATGACGGTCAATCCCGGATTCGGCGGCCAGGAATTCCTGCCCTCGCAGCTCCCGAAAATCGCCGCGCTGCGGCAGATGATCCAGGCGTCCGCCCGGCCGATCGCGCTTGCGGTGGATGGCGGCATCACCCCGGCGACCGCTCGTCAGGCGGTCGCCGCTGGCGCCGACACGCTGATTGCCGGTACCGTCGGTGTTCAAGGCACCAAGATTACGCCCGCGCCATCGCCGCCCTGCGCGGACAACCGGACGGATGAGCGGTTCCGACCCGCGACGCTGGCTGCGCGAGGCGCGCCGGGCCATGGCCCGGCTGCCGACGCCTGCGGATGTCGCGCGTGCCGGATGCGCCGGCGCTGCCGGTGCGCGATCCGTGGCCTGGCGATGCTGGGCGTGGCGCTCGGCTGCTGAAGGGCGAGCTGGAGGTGGGCGGGGGGCTGCGCGCGCTTCGCCCTGGCGGCTGGAGTGATCCGGCCGGATCGCCGCTGTTGCGCGCCGCGGCCCACAGCTTCACCTGGCTGCGCGACCTGCGGGCGCTGGGGACGGATGCGGCGCGGCTGCGCGCCCGCGCTCTGGTTTCCGACTGGATCGCCACCGGAGCCGGCGACGCCGTGGCGCAGCGGCCGGATGTCGCCGGCGCGCGGATCGCGGCCTGGCTCGGGCCATTACGATTTCTTCTTCGCCGCCGCCGACGATCTGTTCCGCCAGCGCCTGATGGGGCGGCTGGTCAGCGACGCCCGCAGCCTGTCGGCCGCGTTGCCGGCCGAGGAGCTGGATGCACGCGCGCTGACCGCCCTCAAGGGCCTGATCGCCGCGGCCGTGGCGTTGCCCGAGCATGCCGCCTTCCTGACGCGTGCGCTGCGCTTCCTGCCGCAGGAGATCGCCCGGCAGGTGCTGCCCGACGGCTGCCACGCCGAACGCAGCCCGGCCGCACAGCTTGCCGCGCTGCAGGACCTGACCGACATCCGCAACCTGTTGCAGGGCGCCCAGGCGCAGGCGCCGACCGCGCTGCCCTCCGCCATCGAACGCATGGCCCCGGCCCTGCGCCTGCTCCGCCACGGCGATGGCGGCCTGGCGCTGTTCAACGGCAGCAAGGAGGATTCCAGCGCCCTGGTCGAGCTGGTGCTGACCCAGGCCGGGCGCGGCGGACGCGGGCCGTCGGTGCTGAGCGATGGTGGTTTCCATCGGCTCGCTGCCGGGCGCACGGCGCTGATCATCGATTGCGGCGCGCCGCCGCCGCCGGGGATCGACCGCTATGCTCATGCCGGGACGCTGTCGATGGAACTGTCGGTCGGGCGAGACCGGATGATCGTGAACTGTGGGGCATTCCCGGCCGGCCCGGCGGAATGGCGCGATGCCTCGCGGGCCACCGCCGCGCATTCCACGCTGGTGATCGCCGACGTGAACTCCTCCGAGCTGAAGCCGGACGGTCTGGGTCGCCGGCCGGTGGAGGTGGACGTGCAGCGGCAGGAGGCGAACGGCGCCCATTGGCTGGAAGCCAGCCATGACGGGTGGAAGAAACCGTTCGGCGCGGTCCACCGGCGGCGGCTGTATATGGCCGAAAGCGGCGAGGACATCCGCGGCGAGGACATGGTGGAGGCGCCGACGCCGCAGCCCTTCACGCTGCGGTTCCACATTCATCCGTTGGTGCACGTGAACCTGCAGCAGGACGGCGAAGCGGTGCTGCTGCGCCTGCCGTCCGGCGGCGGCTGGCGGCTGCGCGCCGACGGGGCCCGGATGAGCCTGGAGGAAAGCATCTATCTCGGCGGTCCGGAGCCACGGCGGACCGAGCAGGTGGTGCTGACCGGCTATCCGGACGACCCGCAGCAGGTGAAATGGGCGATCAGCAAGGTAAAATAGTTAAAGTTCGTCATGAAATAACGGCGTCAGCCCGTCATTTCCGCGCAAGCTGGAATCTGGCGGCGGCCGTGGATCCCCGCTTTCGCGGGGATGACGGGAGGGGCTTTTGCGGGGATGACGGGAAGGGTTTGCGCGGGGATGGCGGGAATGAAGCAGTGGTTCCCGAACCACCCCTTTCCCTGCTGCAAGCGTGTTGCCTTGAAGGTTATCGAGATCACCAATGTCGATTTCTCGCTGCGGCAGTTCCTGCTGCCGCTGATGCGCGGTGCGCGCGCGCGCGGCCACGAGGTGCTGGGCGCCTGCGCCGAAGGGCCGCTGCTGCAGGGCGTACGCGATGAAGGGTTCCGCGTCTGCCCGGTGCCGTTCGCGCGGCGGGTCTCCGCGGGCGCGCATGCGCAGGCATTGCTGACGCTGATCCGGCTGTTCCGCGCGGAGCGACCGGATGTCGTGCATGCACATATGCCGATCAGCGCCTTTCTGGCCCGGCTGGCCGCGCGGGCCGTCGGCGTGCCGCATGTCGCCTACACATGCCATGGGTTCCTGTTCAATCAGGAAGGCTCCCCGCTGCGGCGAAACATGGGGCTGGCAATGGAATGGATCGGTGCGCGGGCCACCGACACGTTCCTGACCGTCTCGGAGGGAGAAGCGGCCGACGCACGCCGCTTCAGGCTGGCACGACAGCCGGTAGCGGTCGGCAATGGCCGCGATCCGGCGATTTTTCACCCGGACGATGCAACGCGGGCGCGTATCCGGGCGGAACTCGGGACGCCGGCGGACCGCGTGGTGGTGATCGCGGTGTCGCGGCTGGTGCGAAGCAAGGGCTATCCGGAGCTGGTCACGGCGATGCAGGCATTGCCGGAGCTGGAGCTGTGGGTGGTGGGTGAGCGGCTGGAGTCGGACCGGGGGGAGGACATGGACGCGCTGTTCGCCGCTTCCGGTCTCGGCCGGCGGCTGCGCCGCCTGGGATACCGGGAGGACGTGGCGGCGCTGCTGGCGGCCGCCGATATTTTCGTGCTGCCCAGCTATTTCGAGGGCCTGCCCATGTCGTCGATCGAGGCGATGCTGACCGGGCTTCCAGTGGTGGGGAGCGACATCAGGGGCTTGCGGGAGCAGGTGGTCGAGGGCGTGACGGGATTGCTGGTCCCGGCGCGGGATGCCGGTCTGCTGGGCGATGCGCTGCGCCGGCTTGCCGGCGATGCCGCACTGCGGCTGGCGATGGGTTGTGCCGGGCGGGAGCGGGCGTTGCGCCTGTATGACGAGACGAAAGTGGTGGAACGGACGCTGGACCTGCTGGGCCTGTGAGCCGGGACATGCAAACGGGAGCGTATCGGGGGTGCAAATGATCACGGACCTGGCGATCAGCCCTCGGCATATCGAGCTGTTTCCGCTGCGCGCGCCATTGCCCGCGCCGCGGGTCACGCCGTTCGGGCGACAGTTCGGGCCGCAGACCCTGCTGGTACGGATCACCGACGATCAGGGCGCGAGCGGGTGGGGCGAGGCGTGGGGAACGTTTCCGTCCGGATTCGGCATCGAGCACCGCGCGGCGCTGATCGAGATCGTGCTGGCTCCGCTGCTGAATGAACGCAGCTACGACGGGCCGGCGGAAGCATTCGCGCATCTCACCGCGGCGACGCGGCTGCTGGCGAACCACACCGGAGAGTTCGGCCCGGTGGCGCAGGCGATTGCCGGAATTGATATCGCATTGTGGGACCTGGTTGCGCGGCGTGCGGATCAGCCGCTGTGGCGCCTGTTGGGCGCTTCACACGGGCGGGTGCCGGCCTATGCCAGCGGGCTGGACCCGGCGCGGGTGCCCGACAGGTTGCCGGAGATTCGCCGGCAGGGTTTTTCCGCGCTGAAGGTGCGGCTATGGGGCGGCGACGCGGCGCATGGTGCCACGTTGCGTCGATTGCGCGAGGATATCGACCCGACCATCGGGTTGCTTGCGGATGCGAACCAGAGCTGGGATGTGGGGCAGGCGGTGCTCCAGTTGCAGTCGTTTCAGGAGATTCCACTCGGGTGGATCGAGGAACCGATCCCGGCGGATTCGCCGGATGAGGATTGGCGGCGGGTACGGTCGGTTGCGCCGGTTCCGATCTCCGGTGGCGAGAATATCCGGGGCGAGGAGGGTTTTGCGCATGCGCTCGCGTTGGGCGCGCTTTCGGTCATTCAGCCGGATATCTGCAAATGGGGTGGATTTTCCGGGTGCCTGCCGCTGGCACGGCGCATCATCGCTGCTGGCCGCCGCTATTGCCCGCATTTTCTTGGGGGCGGGGTGGGCCTGCTGGCGTCGGCGCATTTGCTGGCGGCGGCCGGAGGCGACGGGCTGCTGGAACACGATGTCAACGATAATCCGTTGCGGCAACGGCTGGTCGTGGTTCCGCCGGTAACGGGGGGTATGATGATGCTGCCGGACATTCCGGGATGGGGCAGTGAGCCCGATATGGGGGCGGTCGGGGAGTTTCGGAGCGGACTTCCTTTCGAAACCCCACCCTAAGCGAGACGCGAAACCGATTTGGCGGAAGGTCACAGATGCAATCATGCTGTATACCAAGGTCATAAAGGGGGACATCTTTGATCGAGTGCAGCGTCTCCGACACGACCAAATTGGCCACCTTCTTGTGAGGGACGAGCCGGTTCCAACAGTCGAGTATGCGGATGTGTTTGCCCTCATCGATGAAATCGAGACGCTGATGACGCTCATCTATGACGGCATGGGAATCGGATCACCCCACTTTACAGACCAGAAGACAAAGACGGCTGAAGAGGCCTCCCGGTTCTGGAGAACCTATCGAGCCGGAAATCTCCAGGGGTGCATAAATTAAGACATTCGGGTTTCCCGGAAGATATGACCGTAATGACATGACATCGAGGAACACGGAGCAAAGCGCAAAGCGGCCCCAGCGTTTTGATCACCGTGCCGCCCTTTGAGGCTTCCGCTTGGCCGTGTGCCTCAGGGGCCGGAACGGGCATCAAGCCGCTGGGTAGGATCCGCGCAGTGGTGCTGTCGGCGACGAAAGGGCGAGAGCAATCTTCCGCTCAACCATGACTATCGGGCGGGAGGGTTCTGCCGAATCTTGTCAAGGAGTGCGGTTGCGGCAGTGACGCACACCTGAGTTGAATTCGTCGTCGGCACACTTGATGGTCATAGACAAGTCGCCCATGCGGAAGTGGAGGACTGCGGCCCTCGTGTTAAACATTGCGCCACCCCGCATGGGTCCCGGCATCTCGCCACCCCGCGTGGGTCCCGGCATCTCGCCACCGCCCGTGCCGGGAGACATCATCCCGCGTGTCAGAGGGGCTGTGGTCTGTGGTGGCGATGTGGGCTGGTTTTGCGTCGCGTTCTGCGCTTGTGCCGCTATGGTCGAGCCGGCGAGAGCGATAACGGCACCGGCGAGCAACATCTTCCGCATAATGTATTCCCCCTGAGTTTTGTGCAGTCCCGCAAACTGGTAATGTTATACAGCGAACGACGTGACGCGGATTGATCCAGATCAATGGCGGAACGCGGAACGAGGCTGTGCAGTAGGAGTTCGCCGGCCTCAATGCATATGCATCATCTCGCCTTTGGCCATTGCCAGGTGGTGCATCTGATGCGTGCCAAGCACCATGATGCCCATGAACCCGAGGGCACGGATTTCCCGCGCGTCAGCGGCATTGTTGCCGGTGACGGTTAGTTCCTCGCCATTCGGAAGCGTCTTTGCCTGCACCGACCAACCGTAAAGCCCGTTGATGTCCTGAGCATGCGCCGGCAGCATGCGCTGGATCGCCTCCATGGTGCGCCCGGTGCCGGTTACCATGATGCGCAAGCCGTTCTCGATCGGCTCCTTTTGCGCATCGGCTCGTAGGGTCACTTCATCCATATCGATGAGATGCTGGCGCAAAGCGTCGATATCGACCGTCGACCAGTTGGTCGTCGGATCGGATTGCAGGATTCGCACGATTTCCTGGATAGCGCCGAACGCGGCTTGGCCTGGCTCTGTAGGTATTCCGCCGGATTGATCTGCGCCCTGCATCATCGTGTGGGCCATGCCTTGCCCGTGCATGCCGACCATGCCGTGTATACCCGTTGTATGGGGCATCGGCATCGATCCCGTTGGTTCCGTTACCGGCGGCGCGGCTTGTTGTGGGGATGCCGCCGACGCCGGTTTGCCTTGAGCACTGGCAGCCCCCGCTGCCAAACCTAAAGCCAGGGTCAGTGCGGCAATACGAATTGGCTTCACTTTTGCCCCCTATGGAAGGCGGGATGACGCAATTCCTAGCTCGCGGCGGAGCAGCCCCGTATGATCCTGATCATATGAGGTTGGAATGTCCACTTTTTCACCTGACGGCCTCGCCGCCCGCCTGATTGCCGCGCTTCACCCGTCGCGCATATCGCGCCGCCGGCTCGCACGCGGTGCGGCGGTGTTCCGACAGGGTGACCCTGCGTCGGCGGTGTTTGTGGTCGAGACGGGGCGTGTTCGACTGACCCGCATGCTGTCGGATGGCGTGCCGCTGATCGTCTATGTGGCCGAGGCCGGCCACAGCTTTGCCGAAGCATCCCTCTCAGCGGCAGGCTATCACTGCGATGCAGTGGCAGAGACGGACTCCGTTGTGCTCGCTCTGCCAAAGGCTGATCTTCTTTCGCGGCTGGCAGCCGATCCCGCGGAAAGCATCGCTCTAGCGCTCGCCCTCGCCTCCCAAGTGCGAGATCTGCGCACGAAGCTGGAGCTGCGCAATATACGATCCGCGACCGAGCGAGTTCTTGCTTGGCTCCGCTTGCACTCCGGTGGCGATCCTCTGAGAGTGCCGCTTAGGCGTTCGTGGACGCTGATTGCCGAAGAACTGGGCCTAACGCGAGAAACCATATACCGCGCGCTTGCGGCGCTTGAGCGGCAGGGGCGGATTACCAGAGATCACGGATCGGTCATTCTGATCAGTCCAGAAACGGACCGGCACAAGAGGAGTGAATGCTTGACACCTCACGTGCCTATCCGTTGCAGAAGTTAAGACTTTCGGGAATTTTCTTGACCCTGCTTTCAATGGGTTACGCTTCCCGTAAGATATGACCGAAAAGCAACCTGCAAAACCGCCGCCTCGGCTATGCCCGCGTCAGCACCTACGGGCAGACGCTCGACGCGCAGCTTGAGCAGTTGCGCAAGGCCGGATGCAACAAGATTTACCGCGAGAAGGCCAGCGGCGCGCAGCCGACCCGGCGCGAGTTGCTGAAGATGCTGAAGGCGCTCGCCCCCGGCGACGTGGTGACGGTGACGCGCATCGACCGGCTGGCGCGCTCGACCTTCGACCTGTTCGCTATCGTCAAGCAGATCGTGGACGCGGGCGGGCAATTCCGGTCACTGGCCGAGCCGTGGGCCGACACCGCCACCAGCACCGGGCGGCTGATGATTGCCGTTCTCGGCGGGCTGGCGGACGTGGAGCGCGACCTTATCCGCACCCGCACGGCGGAAGGCCGGAGCCGGGCGAAGGCGCGCGGGCAGCACATGGGCCGCCCGCCGAAGCTCACGCCGCAGCAGCAGAAGGAAGCACGGCGGCGGCGGGCCGAGGGCGCAACCCTTAAGGAACTGGCCAAGAGCTACAACGTCGGCGAATGCGACGATTTCCAGACTATGATGAGGTGGAAGTGAGTTGGACACAATGCTATTCCTTCCGCCTGCGATCCGGGCATGAAACGCCAACCATCTTACCGACTGCTGCGCTACGGGAATTGCGTATACGACTGGAGACCATGAAGGAGAACAGCCGCATCAATGGGTGGGCACCGTGCCATCCGCTATGGGAAGATGAAACACACACGGTAGTCCGGCTGCGCTTCCCGGATGACAAATCCCTCGCCTATTTTTCGCTGATGATGGATGCTCCGTTGACGCACCTCTGAGAGAATTCAGCTATGTTCAAGTCGCTACGTGATCGGGTTCGAGGCTACAAGCTGATATCGGGAACCGGACACGCGGGCCATGGTTGGGATTTCCCCAAGGGCATCCGCGAAATGGATATAATGATGATAAAGCGCGGAATGTCGAGTGCTGCCAAACACGAGAAGCGTGTCGAGGTGGTCCTTGCATATTCGAATGCTTGGCGCGATCACGCACCGGCTGCGTGGCCGTCCATCCAACCGCTGGATCGTCCCCGAGACCCGATCGTCCGCGGTGAACCTGGTCCGCGAGCGATATGCGGACTTCGGCCCGACACTTGCGGCGGAGAAGTTTGCCAAGCGGCATAAGTTACGCGTTGGCATGGACTGAACGGTCCCGAACTCTCATCCGATCACGTGCTGCGCCCACTCGAACGCCAGTCGCGACGGATCGTCGCGCAGATGGTCCCGCTGGATGCGGCGGAGCATCTCCGACACGGGGGACGGGTCACGGTGCAGCGCCCGTTCCACGATCCCTTGCTGCACGTCCGATGCATGGCGGACGAGCATACGTATCACCACAGCTTCCCCGATCAGGTCGGGTCCGAGCCCCGGCAGGCGGACGCCGTCCACACTGGCCAATATGTCGGTCATGCAGTCGGCCGCGTGGCAGGCGCCCTCGTGCAATGATAGTTGCAGATGTTCGCATTCCTCCTCGATGAGGGTGCGCAGCCCATCGACATGGCATCCGTCCTGAAGCGTGATGACGGCGGCGATATGGGTCACTGCCGCCGGGGCTAGACGAAGTTCCAGGCGCACCGCTCCAGGCGCGCGAGTTCCCGCGCCGCGAGGCGTTCGGCAAGGCGAGCGGGCGGCTCGGCCAGGAGCGCTTCGACGCCGTGCTGAGGCGCCAGCAGGGCCGCCATGATCAGGTGCAACGGCTCCCCGGTGTCGAGTGCCGCACCCGATGGCGGCAATGGCACTGGATCGCCCGATAGGCGGGCGGCGTGCGCCAGCGCCTGGCGCAGCAGCCGGTCCCGGTCGGCCGCAGAGCGCAGGCCGGCAAGCCGCACCGGCTCCGGCGGGTCCATTGCGACTCCCAGTTGGTTCAGGTCCGCGCACCAGGGCTGATCGGCGGTCCGATCGAGCAGGAGCACTCGTATCTTCCCTCCGGGCGGCAGGGAATTTCGGGACAGGCTGTTCAGACGGGCCGCGGAAACCCAGCCACCTGCGCGGTCCACAACTGCCAGTCACCCGGCTGGCCCGAGCAACGCCCGACCCGGTTTCCGGGGCAAGAAAGCCCGCCGACCAGCCCTGCGCTTCCGCGCGCTCGCACAATTCCAGCGCCAGCCGGGTTTTGCCGGTGCCGGGACGACCGACAATGCATCGCACCGAGAAGCCGCCGGGCGCGTCGAGCCAGTCGGTCAGAGCCGCAAGTTCCTCCTCCCGCCCCACCAGGGTCAGCCCGCGCTGCTCGGGCACCAGCAGGTCGAATGGACGGGTGCAGCCAACCCGGTGCAGATGCAGCCTGGCAACCGACGGCTCCAGCGCCGCGACGCTAACACACGCCTCGGTGTTCCCGGCCGCAGCGGCGCCTGGCCGCTCGGTGGCCGAGCCAAAATCGTCCAAAAAACGTCTCCTCGTATTTGCAACGAGCATAATCACGGATGCTTGATCTTGTCGCGGAAAAATATGGCGCAGCCGTGACGAATTTTCGGGGAATTGCGGCGAAACCCGCAATCCGCCTAAGCTTCGGAAGGCGCCCCGCGGAGCCGGACCGAAGCCGATGTGAATATGATGAACAGGTCGTGAAAGGTTGGTGGGATCAAACCAGCTCACGAACCGCTAATTAGAAGGTCCTCCAAGCAAACGAGGGTGCTGGGCCTCCATGAAGGTGCTTTTCGCCACGAGCGAAATGGCCGATTTCGTCAAGGCAGGAGGTCTCGGCGAGGTGTCAGCGGGCCTGCCCCGAGCGCTCCGGCGACATGGGGCTGATGTCCGGGTGTTGCTGCCCGGATATCCGGCCGCGCTGGCGAAATCCCCGGATCTGCGGATCGTTGGGCGATTGCCCGGACGGGCCAGCATCCCGCCATGCCGGGTGGGCGAAATCCGCACGGCGGACGGACTGACGGTCTACCTTCTGCTGGCGCCCGGGTTGTACGAACGCCGCGGCAGCCCATACTGCCGGGCAGACGGACTCGAATGGGCCGACAACGACGTGCGGTTCGGCCGCCTGTCCCTGGCCGCGGCGCAGCTAGCCCAGGGGCTGGGCGGTTTGCACTGGCAACCGGACGTGCTGCACGTGAACGACTGGCCGGGCGGGCTCGCGCCCGCCTATCTGCGCTGGGACGGCAGCGCGGTGCCGTCCATTCTGACAGTGCACAACATCGCGCATCAGGGCGTATTTGGCGCCGAGCATCGGCATGCGTTGGGCATCCCCGAGCACGCGTTCGACATCAATGGCGTGGAATTCCACGGCCAGATATCGTTCCTGAAGGCCGGCCTGTTCTATGCCGAGCATGTCGGCACCGTCAGTCCCACCTACGCCGGCGAGATCACCACCGAGGCGCTGGGCGCCGGGCTGCACGGGCTGACCCGCGGCCTCGCGGAGCGTGGGCAGTTGACCGGCATCGTGAACGGCATCGACGAGAGCTGGAATCCCAGCAGCGATCCCAACCTGCCCAGCCATTTCGACGCGGCGGATCTCAGCGGCAAGCAGCCGATCGCGGACATGGTGCGAACAAGCCTGTGCCTCGCACCCTCGGACGGGCCGCTGTTCGGCATGGTGTCGCGGCTGGTCCCGCAAAAAGGCCTGGATATCGTCGCCGAGGCGGCCAACGATCTGGTCGGTGCCGGCGGCCAAATCGCCATCCTGGGACTGGGCGAACCGGCCACTGAACAGATGCTGAGCAAGGTGGCGCGACGTCACCGCGACCATATCGGCGTGCTGGTCGGGTTCAACGAGCCGATGGCGCGGCGCATCGTCGGCGGGAGCGATTTCTGCCTCATGCCGTCGCGGTACGAGCCGTGCGGGCTGACCCAGATGCAGGCGCAACGCTATGGCACGCTGCCGATCGCTCATGCCACGGGCGGCCTTACCGACACGATCGAGGACGGCGCGACCGGCTTCCTGTTTTCCGATTTCTCGGCCGACGGGCTGCTGGCAGCGTGCCGGCGAGCGTTCGAGGTGTTCGCCAATTCCGCGCAACTGGACGAGATGCGGCAGACGGCAATGGGGCGTCGGTTCGGCTGGGATGCCACCGCCGCAGCGTACGAGCAGCTATATTGCCGGCTGACCGGCAAGCCGGTGGTGGAACCTGAAGTGCGCGAAGGGCGGGCACGCCGGAAGAACGAACCGGCCCTGACGCTTGTCGCCGCTTGATAAGCCTCGGTTGCTGGGCTTTCCGTCCTGTAGCCTCCTTCCGGTGCACGGTCAGCGATCGGGATGCGTAGGAGACAATGGATGAGCGAACGCAGACCCATCTACACCGGCGGCTGCCAGTGCGGCGCGGTCCGCTACGCTCTGTTCGCGGAGCCGCAGGCCGGCATCTGCCATTGCCGGATGTGCCAGAAAGCCGTCGGCGGGCCATTCCTGGCCTGGGCCATGGTTCCGTCAGCCGATTTCGCCTGGACCCGTGGGCAGGCCGCGACCTTCCGCAGCTCTTCGGCCGCCACGCGAGGGTTCTGCGCCCGCTGCGGCACGCCGCTGTTTTTTCAGTACGACAGGAAGTCCGACCATTTTGATGTCACCATCGGCAGCCTCGACCAGCCGGATCGGTTGACGCCGCGGGTCGTGCTCGGTCTCGAAAGCCGGCTGTCCTGGTGCGATCCTGAGATACTTGCCGCGCTACCGGGGCACGATACCGGCGCGCTCGGCTCGCCCGAGGACCTGAGCCGCATCACCAATTTTCAGCACCCGGACCACGACACGCCGGCCGACTGGCACGCGCCGGCCAGGTAGGGCAGCCGGCGCCGACCTTTCGGGGCGGCCCTTTTGTGGTAAAGCGCGCGCCCCATGCGCCATTTCCTTGATTTCGAAAAACCGATCGCCGAGCTGGAAAGCAAGATCGACGAGCTGCGGCGGATATCAGAGCCTGAGGGCATCAACATTGCGGAGGAAGTCGGACGGCTGTCGGAAAAAGCCGACCGCCAGTTGCGCGCCACGTACGCGAAGCTGACGCCGTGGCAGAAAGTGCAGGTCGCCCGGCATCCGGACCGGCCAAAGGCGAAGGACTACATCGCCGGCCTGATCGGCGATTTCACACCACTCGCCGGCGATCGCGCGTTCGCGGACGATACGGCCGTGCTTGGCGGCATCGGACGCTTCGGCGGCCGGCCGGTGATGGTGATCGGCACCGAGAAGGGCAGCGACACCGAAACCCGCGTTGCCCATAATTTTGGCATGGCGCGGCCGGAAGGGTACCGGAAGGCGCGCCGGCTTATCGAGCTGGCCGGCCGCTTTGGCCTGCCGGTGCTCAGCTTCGTGGACACGTCGGGTGCATTTCCCGGCATCGACGCCGAGGCGCGCGGGCAGGCCGAGGCAATCGCCCGTTCGATCGAGGCGTGCCTGGAAGCCCCGGTCCCGTTCGTGGCCACCATCATCGGCGAAGGCGGCTCCGGCGGCGCCATCGCGCTCGCCGCCGGGGACCGCGTGCTGATGCTGGAGCACGCCGTCTATTCGGTGATTTCGCCCGAGGGTTGCGCCAGCATTCTCTGGCGCGACGCCGCTCAGGCGCCAGCCGCTGCCGAGGCGCTCCGTCTCACGGCCGAGGACCTGCACCGGTTCCGACTGGTCGATGCGGTGATCCCGGAGCCGCTGGGGGGCGCCCAGCGCGACGCGGCGGCCACTATCCGGGCGGTTGGCGAGGCGGTGGAGCAGGCACTGACGCCGCTGCTCGGGCTGGATCCCGCAACGCTGAAATCGCGGCGGGAGGAGAAGTTTCTGGAAATGGGCCGCGACGGGCTGGTTTGAATTCGCGATCTGGCCTGGGTCCCGGAGGGGTTGGCTCTACGCCATGGCAATATCCCCAGTCGGTTCTCGTTGTTCATCGGGCCTGCCAAGGATCGATGAGCGGGACGCCGGTAGACTCAACATCGCGGGTGTTACGGGTGACCAAGGTGAGGCCGCGGGCGATCGCTGTCGCTGCGATCAAAGTATCAATCACCGACAGACTGCGGTCGGCGGACAACTCGCCCCAGCGCCGGGCAATCACGCCATCGACGGGCAGCACGCGGTCGGCGAAGGTCGTCTCGATACCATCCACCCAGGCGCCAAGCTGGTCGGCGGCGCCGGGATCGGTCCGGCGCCTGGCCGCCACGCCCTTGCGCAGTTCTCCGAGGGTCAGGACACTGAGGAACAGCCCCGCCGTATCGGCAGCCGAGAGGAAGGCGATCACACCACCATCGGCGCGGGCCTTGCGTGTCTCCGAGATGACGTTGGTGTCGAGTAGATAGCCGGTCGCCACGGGTCAAAGCTCGACGGCACGGCCAGTATCGTCGTCGCGCTGGATGGGGAAATCATCCACCTTGGGGCCACCGAGCAGATAGGCTTTGAAATCCGGCTTGTGCGCGGCCAGGGCACGGTAGTCTTCGATCGACAGCACGACCGCACGCTCCCTGCCGTGACGGGTGATGGTTTGAGGGCCTTCGGTGCGGGCGCGCTCGATTACCTCGCTGAGCCGGGTTTTTGCGTCCTGGACTTGCCACGCCGCCATTCGAGTCGCCTGTCTGCGCTGTATGACTAGAATATGGATATTCTGGTTGAAATCCAATAGCGCGCAGATTTCTGTCGAAGTCGCGCCCGTGGATGCGCGGCTTAACCGCGCTCCGTTCCCGCCGGTAAAGTGCGGGTCGCCAGCGTGCCGTCCGCTTGCTCCACGATCGCGGCGACCCGCGACTCCGCTTCGGCCAGCTTGGCCTCACAATGCCGGCGGAGGGCCGCCCCGCGCTCATAGGCGGTGATCGCGTCCTCCAGCTTCTGCTGCCCGCCCTCCAGCCCGCGGACGATCTGCTCCAGTTCGGCCAGCGCGTCCTCGAACGAGAGTTGGCTGACGTCGCTGGGCGGGCGGACGGGATCGGGCATGCCGGACGCTGTATCTCCTTGCGGTGCGGGCGCCAAGTGCCGACAATAGCACCATGCTTACCGGGAACGCCCTGGTCGGGGTCGACCCCGCGACTCAGCCGCGTCCGCTCTCTGGTCCGGCTTTCGCCGCGCTTGATCTCGGCACGAATAATTGCCGATTGCTGATCGGGACCCCGGTTGGCGACGGCTTCCGGGTGCTTGACAGCTTCAGCCGGATCGTCCGTCTCGGCGAGGGATTGCACCATACCGGCCAACTCAGCCCGCAGGGGATGGAACGAGCGCTGGGCGCGCTGCATACCTGCTCGGCGCGGCTGGCTCGCCGGCCGGTTCGCGCGGTGCGGGCGATCGCCACGGAAGCCTGCCGGCGCGCCGCGAACGGGATGGAGTTCCTGGCCCGCGTCCGGGTGGAAACCGGTTTGGCGATTCACGTCATCTCGTCCCGCGAAGAGGTCGAGCTGGCGCTGGAAAGCTGCGCTCCCCTGCTGATGGGCACCGCGCGCCGGGCGCTGCTGTTCGATATCGGCGGCGGCTCGACCGAGCTCGCCTGGGTGCGGATCGATCCGGATGGCCGCCCAACGCTGATCGGCTACAATTCGCTGCCCATCGGAGTGGTGACGCTGGCCGAGCGGTTCGGGCCGGCCGGGCTGACCCCGGACGGCTTCGAATCGATGGTCGGCGACATCGCGGCGCAACTCGGCACATTCGAATCCATCCATTGCATCGCTCACGAGATACGCTGCGGTGGCGTGCTGCTGCTTGGCACCAGCGGCACCGTCACAACCCTCGCCGGCGAGGCGCTGAGCCTGCCGCGCTATCGCAGGCCGCTGGTCGATGGGGTGGTGCTCGGCCGGCGGGCCGCAATACAGGCGGTCGAGCGGCTGCGGGAAATGGGGCGCGAGGGGCTTGAACAACATCCCTGCGTCGGGCCGGAACGAGTGGATTTCGTGCTGCCCGGCTGCGCGGTGTTTGCCGCCATCACCCGGCTCTGGCCGGCCGAGCACGTGGTCGTCGCCGATCGCGGCCTGCGGGAGGGCATGCTGCTGCGCCTGATCCGCGCCGACCGCACCCACCACGCCCGCGCCTGGCGGAGCGGCGCCCACCCGGCATGACCGATCGTTTCCCGTCACCAGCGCCGCGCGGCCTGGCGGTGCCGGTACGGACGGCACGCGGGCGCAGCGTGGCATCGCAGCGCTGGCTGGCGCGCCAGTTGAACGACCCCTACGTGGTCGGCGCACGGCAACAGGGGTGGCGCTCGCGCGCCGCCTTCAAGCTGCTGCAACTGGACGAGCGGTTTCACCTGATCCGCCGCGGCGGGCGCGTGGTCGATTTGGGCGCCGCGCCCGGCGGCTGGGCGCAGGTGGCGCTGGAACGCGGCGCCTCCATGGTGGTCGGGGTGGACCTGCTGCCGATCGATCCGGTTCAGGGCGCCGAATTCATCCAGGGGGATTTCATCGAACCGGATATGCCCGGCCGTTTGCGCGCCGTGCTGGGCGGCCCGGCCGACCTGGTGCTGTCGGACATGGCGCCGAACACCACCGGGCATTCCGCCACCGATCACCTGCGCATCATGGCGCTGGCGGAGCTGGCCCTGCATTTTGCGCTGGCGGAGCTGGCCGAGGGTGGCGGGTTCGTCGCCAAGGTGTTCCAGGGCGGTTCGGAACGGATAATGCTGGAGCAGATGAAACGCCGGTTCTCGATGGTGCGGCACGCCAAGCCGCCGGCAAGCCGGAAAGAGTCGAGTGAGCTTTATGTGGTGGCGACCGGGTTCCGCGGTGATCCCGCGGGACATCCATGACGCCAGTCCCATGCCGGACGGCGAATATTGCCGGCGCCGCGAGCCATCGTGACGAATGAAAGCTTACCGGCCCGAAGAACGCCGACCCGTGCCCGATGCCCTCAACCGCCGACGGCTACGTTGTCATACACCCCGACTCCCTGCAGCAGCAGGAAACGACAGGGTCCATCATTCCTGCCACGCACCATGTGGGCGGTGTTTGGGGGAATCAGGCATGTCTCGCCCGCCGCGAGTTCGTGCTGCCGCCGCGGCGCCCTCGTCTCGACCACCATGGGACCTTCGAGGCAGAAGAAGCGGTCGCTGATCTCGGAATGATAGTGCCACGGCACACACTGGCCGGCCGCCAGCGTCAGGACCGAGGCACGCATATCCGCGCCCTCCATCACCGTTTCATATCCGGCGATGTCCAGCCGGATGCCACGTGCGCGTACCTCCATGACGACCTCCTGATTTCTTTGCCCGCGGACCGCTTTCCTTATCTTCACCCGATCTCCGCGCCCTGCAACACCAGGGTTACAATCGCCGCCGATATGCGGCGCGCATGAGATTTCGTTTCGATTACGTTAGAATGGCGACGGTTGTCGCGCTGCTGCTGCCGGCCGGGTGCAGCCTTGGTCCGGCCTATCACCGGCCGGCGATGGACATCCCGAAACAGTTTCGCGCGACACCGGCGACGCAGGCAGCCGCGTGGCCGACCGGCGACTGGTGGCGCGGCTTCAACTCGCCGGATCTGGATCGGCTGATCGACCTGGCACGCGTGCAGAATTTTGATATTGCCGCGGCAATCGCGCGGGTGCGCCAGGCGGACGCACAGGTGCGCATTGCCGGGGCACCGCTGCTGCCGACGCTGGACGCATCGGCGGGCGCGAGCTGGTCGCAGGTGGGCCTGAACAGCCGAAGCTTCAGCGGAATCGGCGGCGCCAGTACCCGCACGATCGACGAGCACAACTACGATCTCGGCGTGAACGCGTCGTACCAGGTGGATTTCTGGGGCCAGATCCGGGCCGTCCGCCAGGCCGCCGTGGCGTCCGACGTGTTCAGCCGCTTCGATCAGCAGACCGTCGCACTGACCGTGGTGACGGACGTCGCACAGACCTGGTTCACGGCACTGGGCTTCGCGGACCGGCTGGCGGTCGCGCAGCAGAACCTGGCAGCTTCCCAACAGACCCTGGCGGTGATCCGCGGCCGGCTGGATGCCGGCACCGCCACGGCCCTCGACCTTGCGCAGCAGCAGGCGCTGGTGGACGGGGAGCGGGCTAACATTCCGGCGTTCCGCAACCAGCTTGAAAGCGAGCTGAACGGGCTCGGCATCCTGGTGGGCGAACCGCCGGAGCGAATCACCGTGCAGCCGGGGACGCTGACGGCGCTGTCGCTGCCGGCGGTATGGCCGGGATTGCCCTCGCAGCTTCTGGCGCGGCGGCCCGATGTGGCCAGTGCCGAGGCGCAGCTCCTGGCGGCCAATTTCAACATCCGCTCGGCGCGCGCGGCGTTCTTTCCGACCATCCAGCTCACCGGCCAGCGCGGTTTTGCCAACGCCGCCCTCGGTTCCCTGTTCGAGCCCGGCGGGATCGTCGCTTCGGCCGCGGTGAGCGCGCTGCAGCCGGTGATCGATGGCGGATTGTTGCGCGGGCAACTGGAACAGGCGAAGGGACGCTACGACGAACTTGTGGCCGATTATCGCAAGGCGGTGGTGCAGGCCTTCACCGATGTGGAGGCGGCGCTGATCGCCTGGCGCTACACCACCGAGCAGGAGGCCGCGGCGCAGCAGGCCGTGGACAGTGCACAGCGCGCGGCCGATATCGCGCGCGCGCAGCTCGCCGCCGGCACGGTCGATGTCACCACCCTGCTCAACACCGAGGAAACCCTGTTCAGCGATGAGGATGCGCTGGTGCAGGTCCGGCTGTCCCAGGTGCTCGCATTGCTGGATCTGTACAAGGCGCTGGGTGGCGGATGGGTGCAGCCGGGGGGGCCGATGCTGGACCAGTTTCCCGGGCTGTCACCTGGGTTGCTGCCCGGTGCGATTTCTTTGCCGGTCGGGGGGAATGTCGAATAGGCGATCGGGTGCACGGGGCCTCGCGGCGCCGGAACCTTCCGTTCGATCCGCCGTTACCGGGAGCGGAGGGTCCCATGTATGTCGCACGGTTTTCCTACCATCTGCGTCCCTCGGATCGGCAGCGCGCCATCGAGTGCATCAATCGGGAGGTGCGGGCCGCCAAAGACCGCGGGTTGCATGGCCGGCTGCTGGTGCCGCTGACACGCGGTCCGGACGGAGCGGCGCTGCAGTTCGAGATCGAGCTCACGCAGCTTGATCAGCTCGACCAGTTCCGTCAGCGCGGCATGGGGGAAGAGACGGGCGGCTGGATGGAGGATTTCAGCAAGATCCTGACCGCGCCGCCGGAAGTGGAGATACTCCGGCTGGACCAGTAGCCGGGCGTTTTCACAAGGTCAGGCTGGCGCCTGCAAGGGCGGGTTTCAGTTCCCAGGTTCCGTTTGTGTCCGGTTCGCACCAGAAGGGCACGGCGTTGCGCGTGCGCACGTTTGGTTCCATGCCCATGGCGGAGCGCAGGGCGCGGAACAATGCGCCGTGCGCGACGATCAGCACCGGTGAGGGCAGGGCGGTGGCCCGGTTCACCGCGGCGATGGAACGGCGGCGGAGGGCGGCGAAGGTTTCTGCCCCGTCGGGCGTCCATTCGCCGGCGATCCAGCGGGTGAACCATTCGGTCATCGGCTGGCCTTCCTGGGTGCCGAAGGCGACTTCTCGCAGGTCCTCGTCGATTTCCACGGGAAGGCCGAGCGCCTGGCCGGCTATTTCGGCTGTAATCAGTGCGCGGGAGAGCGGCGAGGACACGATGGTCCGTACGCCGCGATTGCGCATCAGCTCGGCCGCCGACCGGGCCTGGGCAAGCCCGGTCGGGTTGAGTGGGATTTCCACGTTGCCCTGCGACAGTCCCTGCACGTTCCAGTCGGTTTCGCCGTGACGCAGGAACCAGAACGGAACGCGCGCCAACTGCGCGTCGGGACTGGTCTCCATCAGGCTTGCAGCCCTTCGGACTGCATTGTTTTCTGCACGGCGGGGCGGGCGAGCATGCGCTTATAGTGCGCGGCGCAGTTCGGTGGTAGTTGCATCTGCATCCGGCCGGCGCCCCAGAATTCGACGTAGAACACAGCGGCGTCGGCGATGGAGAAGTCGCCGGCCACGTATTGCTTGTCGGCAAGGGTTTTGTCGAGGATGGAAAATCCCTTTTCCGCGATCTCCTTGCCGCGGGCTTTCACCTTGTCCTCATCGGCCGGGTTGGGGGTGTAGTTGGAGGCGCGGAAGAGGCGGGAGAAGCCCTGCATGTGGACGGTGGAGACTGCATAGTCCAACGCTTCCAGCGCGCGGGCCTGGGTGTCTGGGTCGTCCGGCAGCAGGTGCTTTTCGGGGTTGGTGCGGGCGAGCCAGAAGGCGATGGCGGGGAATTCGGTCAGCACCGAGCCGTCGTCGCGGACCAAGGTGGGGACCTTGGATTTCGGGTTGACGCTGGTGAACTCGGGCTTGAACTGGCCGCCTTCGCGGAGATTGACGGATTCGGCCTGGTAGGGCTTGCCGATCTCCTCCAGCAAGAGGTGGATGCCGAGCGAGCAGGCGCCGGGAGAGTAGAGCAGCTTCATCGTTCGATACTCCTGGTGGTGCGGTGGGGATGTGTATTCTGTCACGTTGGTGGCGATTGCGCACCCGGGGGTGGGGAAGGGTTGGTGTCGCAATCGGAAGGTCGGCGCTTCACGGCAAGGTTCGGGCAAACTTCGGCCGCGCGTTCACTGTGATTACCCGACGAAATGGCGTTGGGAAGGGCACAATTTGCGACGCCGTGGAGTTCGCGGTCACGGGTAGCATCGATAAATATGCTGTCGAGAGAGCGGCCAGTCGAAAATGCTGAGCGATACCTCTGGCTTATTTGATGTTGACGCCGAAGGGTCAGCACTGTTCTCACTGTGTTACGGAGGCGATGTTATACGTCCGTTACCGACCAACATGCGGGAGTGTGCCGAGGTGCGATGTGAGTGAGGCGGCAGGCATGGCGCGCTCTTGCGCAAGGCCGCCTTTGGGACGCTCACGGACGTGCTAAAGGAATTTGCTGTAATTATCTAGAATTAGGTCAAAAGACCGAACGTATTCTCCAAAACCTGTTGTACGATAAAATCTGTTGAATGGTACGAAATCAAAGAGGAGGATGCGGAGGGACATACGGGCTGTATTAGGTGATCTTGAGGGGCTCTGTAAAAAACTTGACTTGCATATTGCTAGACGCCTTATTAACAACGAGCTAAGTAAGCACGAAAAGGGCGGCAGGAACTACGACAAATATCAACCATTATTGATGCTTTGAATGCGGAAATAGAAGAGACATGTCTGTATTACATACCTAATCATTTAGGGAAATGGCCTGCACCCGGTTCGGTTGACACCTACTTAAGCTAATCCTGCCTTCATCTCGAACTCCATTGGGCTCATATATCCGATCGTCGAGTGCCGCCGCTTCGGGTTGTAGAAGCGTTCGATGTAGTCGAACACATCGGCCCTGGCATCGTCTCGCGTCCGATAGGTCTTGCGCGCTGTGCGCTCGGTCTTCAGCGAGGAGAAGAAGCTCTCCATCGCCGCATTGTCCCAGCAGTTGCCCGAGCGGCTCATCGAGCAGGTGACGCCGTGATCGGCCATCAGCCGCTGGAACTGCTCGCTGGTGTACTGGCTGCCACGATCCGAGTGGTGCAGCAGGGCGCGGGGCTTTCCCCGCCGCCAGATCGCCATCACCAGGGCATCGGTGACGAGCTGGGCCGTCATCGTCGGCGCTCATCGACCAGCCGACCACCCGCCGGGAGAACAGGTCCACGACCGCCGCCACATAAAGCCAGCCCTCCGCCGTCCAGATGTAGGTGAAGTCGGCGATCCATTTGCGGTTGGGGGCCGGGGCCTCGAAGCTGCGGTCCAGCATGTTGGAAGCGATGGCGCCGGCCTGCCGCTCACCCAGGTCGGGCGGCAGCCGACGCCGTCGGGGCCGCGCTTTTAGGCCCTGCTGGCGCATCAGGCGCTCGATCCGATGCAGCCCGCAGGACACCCCTTCCGCGATCAGGTCGTGCCACACGCGCCGCGCACCGTAGGTCCGGTCGCTGGCAAGGAAGCTGGCCCGGACCTTCGCACCCAGTTCCTCGTCGCTGCGGCTGCGCCGGCTGCGCGGCCGTGTCAGCCAGGCATAGAAGCCGCCTCGCGAGACACCGAGCGCCCCGCACATCCATTCCGCCGGCCATGATGCCTCGGTTCTTCGCGATGAAGGAGAACTTCACATGCTCTCCTTCGCGAAGTAGGCCGCGGCTTTTTTTAGGATGTCTCGTTCGGCTTTGAGCTTGGTCACTTCGCGCTTCAGCCGCGCGATCTCGGCCTGTTCGGGCTTCTGCTGGCCATGGCCGGGAAAGGCCTGCAGCGGGTCAGCGGCAAAATCCTTGACCCATTTGCGCAGCTGCGTCGGGTGCACCCCCAGATCCTGCGAGGCCTGCGCATACCGTCACCCCGCGCTCCGTGATCAGCTTCACAGCCTCAAGCTTGAACTCCCGCGTAAACTTCCGTCTCTCCATGACCCACCTCCTGGTTCCATAAAAACACCAAACTCGGTGTCTTCAAAACCGGGTGCAGGCCAATTTTAAGGATGGTTGGCGCGTCAGGGTCGCTCATGGTCGAGCAACCTACACTGAGAGAGACGCTATCCAAGTCCTAGATCACGTTCGTGATTTCTTTGAAGTTCTCTCAGAACGCTTTTCGGAATCACCTTGAATGGGGGCGAGTACGATCTGGCGAAAGGCTCGTTCAAAATCTTCCGGGTCTTCCGACGCCCCTATCTCGCGTGCCGTCTCGATGAACCGTTCGCGCTGCGACTTCTCATCTGGCGGCGGCGGCTTGCGTGCTGGCATCGATAGGACTCCATCAGATTACGGTAGTAGCGGAAGCGGCTTAGACCCGACAAAAATAGTTGCCGACGGCGGGTCTCTCCACATAACTGCTCCAAAACTGTTGCTCATGACAACGCCAGACGTTCCTGCCGATGGAGCAGCCCGCAGAAGCCTTAATTGGTCGAGCCATCCACTTAATGCCATGACAAAATCGGAATCGCGGCCTGTCACCTGGACACCGAATGCCAAAGGTTTCATAGCTACTTTGGTAAGTGTGTTGTCTCGCATCTCACATCCCGCTCCACTCAGCAACGAGATTATCTGGGCCCCCAAGCGCGCCCCTTCGGCGTCTCCAGCGTATGAAACCACTTCGACGATCCGCTTTTGCGCTCTGGCTAGACTAAGTATCTCAGGAGATAACACTCCGGCATCGCGCGGAGCGGCAGCAGCCTCGAGCTTTGCAGCACGTTCAATAGCTGCGCTTGCTCGCTCATTTGCTTCCCCGGCCGCTTTATTTGCCTCATTGGCTTGGCGTTGTGCGTTGGCGATTTCAAGTGCCGCAGCGGACTGGTATGCGCCTAGTTCCCGATCCTTATTGGCATTGGAAATTCCCGAATATCTCCATACCGCAACGCTTAGGGCTGCCGCTACACCCACGGCTATCAAATATCCAATATTTGCCCAATGCAAAACTGTATCTACGGAGTATCCGAATATGGCCCCTTCCTGGCTATTCATTGCCTTTTGCCTATGGATGTATCTTATTTCTTATACTGGTTTTCTTGGGTATTCGTCATGCGCCCAGGAGGAAAAGTTGCCATAGCTTGGCAGCGGGGGGAAACAGAATCTTCTATTCATCGTTCAAATCCAGTTCCAATTGCCGAGAATCGGCAATCGAGCGATTGCGCCCGTTTCTCACGTGCGGCATTATGGCGCCCGATCCGCAACCGCCCCTT
This sequence comes from uncultured Pseudomonadota bacterium, assembly GCA_963810715.1. Lineage (GTDB taxonomy): Bacteria > Pseudomonadota > Alphaproteobacteria > Acetobacterales > Acetobacteraceae > DATDIC01. The sequence goes on from CAWEOZ010000023.1 coordinate 392,306, forward strand.
CTCCACGAGCCGTTCGATAAGTAAGCCGCTTACCCTTGGTGCCCTTCACGGCCAGATCAGTGCGAGCGAAATCATCAATGCCAAGCGCGATCCGATTGCTGTATCTAAAATCGAACTCACACAAATACCGCTTCAGATGTGCTCCGGAGACATGTTGATAGGTTCCGTAAATGCCGCGCTTCAGGATCGAAAAGTAGCCTTCAACGGTATTGGTGTGCACATCGCCGCGCACATATTCTTTAGCCGTATGAACGACGGTTTGATGGGAAGCGAAGTTCCAACCAGCGCCCATATAAATGGGGTGTTCATCAGTCACAAAGCGGCTGTCTCGGTGCGCGTGACGGCCCAGGATTGGGTACAAATTAGCCGCAGTCACGTTCGGAACGTGGAAACTACGGATACGTCCGTTTCGCTCCACCAGCGCCATGACAGATTGCTTGGGGGGAACTGGGCCATAAGCCCTATTTTCGGCTTTCCCGCCGATATAGGTTTCGTCAGCCTCGAGTGTTCGGCCAACTCCTCCGAGAGGCGCGATGAACAGGTCGCGGACTTCCTTCATGGCCTCTCTGATCCGGTGCGAGAGGAACCATGCGGACTTGAGGGTGACACCCAAGGTCCGATGCAATTGATTGGTGCTGATCCCCTTCTTGCTGGCACAGAGCAGATGCATTGCTTGCAACCAAATGTGCAATGGGATGTGGCTGGATTCCATAACAGTGCCGATGGTGACAGCAAAAGGCTTCCGGCACGCGTAACACTTGCACTGGCCGAGTTTGGTGGATTTGCCCTGCAACCGACCGACGCGCTGTGTCTCGCCACAGCGGGGGCAAACCGGACCATTGGGCCAAAGCCGCGCCTCGACGAACGCCAGTGCTGCGGCTTCATCGTGGAAATGTTCGGCCGAAAGCAGGGACTTAGCCATAGGAACCTCCAATGACGGAAGCCTACCCCCCAGCCTTGGGTAAGTCAAGTATAATATTGCCGTTACGGACGTTCAGCCGCTGCCGTCGGGCGTGTTGCTCAGAACAGAAACGACGTGGAATAACCCTGTAGGCCACCGTCCTTGTAAAATCGCTCCGAGATCTCGAATCGGAACTCCGCTCTTCGCGATTACGGCGCTCTGTCGTGGCGAGCGCATGCATCAAGCCTCCGCGCCGAGTGCCATAATGCCGAGCGAATGGCATGCCGCGCGTAGTTTCTTGTCGAGAAAGTCGCCTGGGGAAACTTCGACGCTGCGCGAGTTCGAGGTAGGCGGCATCATAGATCGTCAGCGCGAAGCGTTCAGCGAGACGTAACGTCGTCGACCAGGCATAAGTGTCGGTGTCGACATCGACAGTGATGGGGAGCAGGGCGAGCTCAGACAGGGACTCGTCGCGACAAAGAGCCGTGATAAGCTTGCGCCGCAGCGCCGACTGGAAGGCGTTCGCGACCTCGAGCCGCCAGAGGGTCGGCACGACGGCTCCCGTCTCGGAAACCTGGTCGAGAACAGCCTCCGTCGCCGGCGTCGTCTCGTCATCGAAGTACCAGGTCAGCGTGAGCGAGGCGTCGACCACCACGCTCATAGGCGGCCCTCGCTTACCAGGTCCTTGATCCGCAGGCCACCGAGCGTGACGCCCTTGCGTATTTCGCGGATGCGCTGGGCGGCCTGGCGGCCGCGCTCCCGGTCGAAGGCCATGCCGGGCGGCACCAGGCGCGCGACCACCTTGCCGCGGCGGGTGATGACGACTTCCTCGCCAGCCTCCACCCAGTCCAGTAGCTGGCCGAGCCGGGTCTTGGCTTCGAACGCTCCGACCTCTTTCATCCCGCCCCCAGTAGACTGGACTGATAACTAGCCTATGCTATCAGAGCGCAACAATTCCGTCCAGCGTGGCATCGGCTTTCGACGATTGCCATCCGGAAGCTGCTGAACCTTGCTGCGGTCATTGCCGAGGAATGCGGCGATCCGCGCGGGTGGGTCCAGCGGAGCAGGGCTCATGTCGGGGTTGCGCCGGGGCGGGTCGATACAAAGAATGGCCTGCCTGTCCGAGTCGTCGGCGTTGATGAGGCAGGGTAGATTTTCTTGGACTGGTACGAATTTTGCGTGGAGTGTGGCCCCGTCCCATGCCAGTACTCACCGTCCGCCATATCACGAGCTACCGCTACCAGCAGCCGGTCAGTTTCGGTGAGCACCGGATGATGTTGCGTCCGCGCGAAGGGCATGATCAGCGGCTGATCTCGGCGCAGCTCGATATCGATCCGGAACCGAGCGAGCTGCGCTGGGTGCACGATGTATTCGGCAACAGCGTGGCGGTTGCCCGGTTCAGCGGGCGGGCGCGGGAGCTGAGCGTTGCCAGCACCGTGCGGCTGGACCATCAGCCGATGAACGCGCTGGATTTCACGCTGGAGGATTACGCGCGGACATTCCCGTTCACCTATGGGTCGGAAGAGATGCCGGACCTCGCGCGCTCGATAGAGCGGCACTGGCCCGATCCGGAGCGGCGCGTGGACGCATGGGCGCGCCAGTTCCTGCGCCAGGACGGACCGACCGAGACGTTCCGGTTCCTGGAGGAGATGACGCACGCGATCAAGCGGCGCTTCGAGTATGTTCCCCGCCAGGATGGCGGCATCCAGGAGCCGGTCAGGACACTCAAGCTGGGAACCGGTACGTGCCGCGACTTCGCGGTACTGATGATCGAGGCGACGCGGTCACTCGGTCTCGCCGCCCGCTTCGTGTCGGGCTACATCTATGTTCCTGAGCGGGACGGCGCGCGCCTTGTCGGTGGCGGCTCGACCCATGCCTGGGTGCGGGTGTTTCTGCCCGGCGCCGGGTGGGTGGAGTTCGATCCGACCAACGGGATTGTCGGCAACCGCGACCTGATCCGGGTTGCCATCGCGCGGGACCCCAGGCAGGCGGTACCATTCGAGCGGCACCTGGTTCGGCTTTCCGGCCGACAATCAGGGGATGACGGTGCAGGTGGCGGTGACGTCGGCGGAGGCGCCGGCGCGTGACTTCGCCGCTGCAACTTCATTGGCGGAGGTGCGTTGAACGGCGCGGCCTGGCAACTGACTGCACGAAAGGAGGCGTCGCCCTCCGCTACCTATCCGGAGGCAAACAATGCAAATCCGTGTCGGCTACGAGATTTCCTACGAGTGCCCGCAGCCAACGCCGATGCTGCTGGTGCTGAGCGTGCATCCGTCGCGCATGCCCGATCTGGTGGGCCCGCATCTGATCACATTTGATCCGCCGATCGGTGCAACCGTGTACCGGGACGGATTCGGCAATCTGTGTCATCGGATCGTCGCGCCGGCGGGACGGCTGACGATCTCGAAGGACATCGTCGTGCTGGACCCCGGGACCCCGGATGCGGTGGTGCCGGAGGCGGCGCAGATCCCGGTGCAGGAGCTTCCCGACGACGCGCTGGTCTATCTGCTGGGAAGCCGTTACTGCGACACCGACCGGTTGCTGGATACGGCATGGTCGCTGTTCGGCGGCACCCCGCTCGGGTGGGCCCGCGTACAGGCGATCTGCGACTACGTGCATGCCCGCATCACGTTCGGCTATGAGCACGCCGATCCGACGCGAACAGCCTGGGGCGGCCATTCAGAGCAGCGCGGCGTGTGCCGCGACTTTGCCCATCTGGCGATCACGTTGTGCCGCTGCATGAATATACCGGCGCGCTACTGCACCGGGTATCTGGGGGATATCGGCGTTACCGCCGGTCGATTCTCCGATGGATTTCAGCGCCTGGTTCGAGGTGTATCTAGGCGGCCACTGGTACACGTTCGACGCCAGGCACAATACGCCGCGTATCGGGCGCATCCTGATGGCGCGCGGGCGCGATGCGACGGATGTGGCGCTGGTGACCAGCTTCGGGCCGTGCGTGCTTGCCGGATTCAAGGTGGTCACGGACGAGTTGCCGGTTGCTTAGCTGAGGGGTCTTGACTGGGTGACGACGCCTCCCCAATGAGTTAGCACTCGACGTCAGGGACTGCTAAGGCGCCACCAACGGGTCGGTATGTCTAACGACAGATCGTGGCGTGCCGGCTGCTCCCTGCCTCGAGCCCAAGAGGAGGGTGAGACGATGGCATTGTTTCCTGATCCGTTCGACGCCCTGGTTGGCTTGCAGCAGGCCCTGGATTCATTTCGGACCAGCGGCTGGCTGCAATCGGGCCCGAGTGCCAGTGGCGCCTATCCGCCCCTGAACGTGTTCCGGAAGGGGGAGGATTTCGTGTTGGTCACCGAGATTCCGGGGATCAACAAGTCTGACCTGGAGATCGAGGTGAACCGCAACACGCTTCGACTGGCCGGCCGCAAGCAGGTGCAATACCCGGAGAAGGCGAGCCTGCATCGGCGGGAACGGCTGGAAGGTCGGTTCGACCGGGCGATCACTCTGCCGGTCGAGATCGACGCCGATCGCGTGCAGGCCGACTACCGGGACGGCATCCTTACCGTGCTGCTGCCCCGTGCTGAACGCGACAAGCCGAAATCCATCCAGGTGAAACTGACATGAGCAGCAAGATGGATCGTGAGAAGGAGGATGCGATGGCAAGGTCACAGGAGCTGACGGTGCGCGACAAGCGGGAGATGGTCAGCAAGGATGAAAAGACCTCGCCCGGGCGCTACTTCGTTCCCTACACCGACATCCATGAGACCGATGAGGCACTGACCGTGGTGATGGAGATGCCGGGGGTGGATCGCAATCACCTGAATGTCGCGCTGGAAAACGGTGTGCTGAAGGTGGACGGGCAGATCGATTTTTCCAAATACGAGGGCATGGAGCCGGTGTACACCGAGTACAATATCGGCCATTACACTCGCTCGTTCGCGCTTTCGAACAAGATCGACCAGGAGCGGATCGGGGCACAACTGAGCGACGGCGTATTGACCTTGACGCTGCCGAAAGCCGCGGAAGCGCGGGCGCGGCGGATCACGATCGGTTAGCGAGTTGAGCTCGGGATGCGAAGACGGACGCCTTCGCGCTCCGGCCGGGTTCAGTCGAACAGGGAGCTGACCGAGCTTTCGTCGCTGATCCGACGCATCGCCTCCGCCATCAGCGGCGCGATGGTGATCTGCCGTATGTTCTGGGCGAGCCTCACTGCCTCGGTGGCCAGGATGGAATCGGTGATGGTCATCATCTCGATGGGTGAGGAGGCGATGCGGGCGACGGCGCCGCCGGACAGCACGCCATGGGTGACGTAGGCGCTGGTGGAGCGGGCGCCTGCCCTGATCAGCGCTTCGGCGGCATTGCAATGCGTACCGCCGGAGTCGGTCAGATCGTCGACGATGACGCAGTCGCGTCCGTCAACATCGCCGATCACGTTCATTACTTCTGAAACGCCCGCGGTTTCGCGCCGCTTGTCGATGATGGCGAGGTCGCAATTGATGCGCGTGGCGATGGCGCGCGCGCGCAGCACCCCGCCCACGTCGGGAGAGACGATGACGAGGTCGCGCCCTTGGTAGCGTTCCTGTATGTCGCGGGTGAACAAGGGCGCGGCGTAGAGATTGTCCACCGGAATATCGAAGAAGCCCTGGATCTGCCCGGCATGCAGGTCCATGGTCAGCACGCGGTGGGCTCCGGCCTCGGTGATGAGGTTGGCAACCAGCTTGGCGCTGATCGGGGTGCGCGCCGCCGTCTTGCGGTCCTGCCGGGCGTAACCGAAATAGGGGATGACCGCGGTGACCCGCCGCGCCGAGCTGCGCCGCAGCGCGTCCAGGGTGATCAGCAGCTCCATCAGGTTGTCGTTGGCCGGGTAGGAGGTGGACTGCACGACGAACACGTCCTGTCCTCGCACATTCTCCTGGATTTCGACGAACACTTCCATGTCGGCGAAGCGTCGTATCTGCGCCCGGGTGAGCGGCAGATTAAGGGTGGCCGCCATCGCTTCGGCCAGGGGACGGTTGCTGTTGCAGGCAACGATCTTCATGCGTCAGGTCCCCAAGCGACCGCGCCTTCTAGCGAACCAGGACCGGAAGGAAAAGGGCCGCGGAGCCTATTCCTGTTCCGCAAGAGGGGGCGGCGGTGGCGTCGCCGGAGGGAAGTCTTGCTCCGCACCCAAGGTCCCGGTTAGCTTTCAGCAAGGCAGATACACTGCCTCAACAAACCCGAGGGAGACAGCATGTTAAGACGCAGCACCACGCTGGCGGTCAGCCTCGCCGCGCTCGCGGCCTGGTTGAATCTGGCCGGCCCTGCCAGGGCTCAAGACGTCAAGAGCCCGACGATGGACGCGATCCGCGCCCGCGGCCAGCTTGTCTGTGGCATCGACACCGGCATTCCCGGTTACGCGTTCCAGGATTCCTCCGGCAACTGGCAGGGGTTGGACGTGTCCCTTTGCCGCGCCATCGCCGATGCGCTGCTGGGATCGCCGGACAAGGTGAAATATATCGGGACGACGTCGAAGGAACGGTTCTCGGTGTTGGCGTCGGGCGAGATCGACGTGCTGATCCGCGATTCCGAATATAGCTTCATCCGTGACACCCAGCTCAATTTGCGGGAGCCGGCGGCGAATTTCTTCACTGCGCAGAGTTTCATGGTGCGCAAGAGCCTGAACGTGGCGCATCTGAAGGACATGAACGGTGCGACGATATGCCTGCTGACCGGAACCACGCTGGAGACCAATATCGCCGACTATAACCGGGCCAACAACATCAAGATCAACACACTGCTGTTCGACCGGCCGGAGGAGGCGTTCGCGGCGGCGGATGCCGGCCGTTGCGACGGCTACACCGATGATGGCGGCTCGGTGGCCGCGGCGCGCTCCACCATGAAGAAGCCGGACGACTGGATGTTCTTGCCGGAAACGATCGGTGGGCTGGAGCCGCTGGGTCCGTTCACCCGGTCGGGGGACGAGGCGTGGACGCGGTTCGTGAGATGGGTGCACTACGGCATGTTGGAAGCCGAGGTGCTGGGGCTGACCAAGGCGAATATCGACGAGATGAAGTCGAAGGTTGGCGATAATCCGGACCTGCGCCGCTTTTATCGGGATGGAGGGGGATTTCGGCAAGCTGCTGGGGACCGACAATGGGTGGTCGTACCGCATCGTCAAAGATGTCGGCAATTACGGCGAGGTGTACGATGCCTATTTCGGTTCCAAGGGCTTGGGTTTGCCGCGCGGCATGAACAATCTCTACAACCACGGCGGGTTGCAGACATTGCCGACCTGGCACTGATGATCGGCTGACATGGTCAGACGGCCGTCCCGACGCGCCCGCGCCGCCCAGTGGCTGCTGCTGCTGGCGGTGGGGGCGGCCTTCTGGCTGCTGGCCGGCATGGCCGGCGCCAACATGGACCGCCGCAATACGAGTTTCGGCTTCGGATTCCTGCTGAACGGCCACGCCAATTTCGACATCCCGTTCCACCTGGTGTCCTGGCAGGTCGGTGACACGTATCTGTGGGCGCTGGTCGTCTGCGTGCTCAACACGCTGCTGGTCAGCGCGATGGCGATCGTCGCGGCGACGCTGCTGGGTTTCCTGGTCGGCATCATGCGGCTGTCGACCAACTGGCTGGTGCGCAACATTGCGCTCTGGTTCATCGAATTCGTGCGCAACACGCCGATACTCGTGCAGATCATCTTTTGGTATGTCGCCGTCCTGACGACCTTGCCACCGCCGCGGCGGAGCATTCTGCTGCCCGGTGGAATGCTGCTGAATATCCGTGGCCTCTATTTGCCGCGGCTGATCGAGGCGCCGCGGGCCGCTGTACTGTGGCCGCTGGCACTGTTGCTGTTGATCGCCACGCCGTTGCTGTCGCGGGCGACGTGGCGTGGACGGCCGGTTGGCGCGCGCGCCCTGCTGCTGCCGGCCCTGGCGGCGGCGCTGTTTGCCGGCGCGGTTTCCGGCTTCGACTGGCCGGCACTGCATGGGTTCAATATCACCGGCGGGGTGCAGCTTCCGCCGGAGCTGGCCGCGCTGTGGGCCGGGCTGTCGATCTATGGTGCCGCCTTCATCGCCGAGATCGTGCGGGCGGCCATTCTGTCGGTGCACAAGGGCCAGCGTGAGGCCGCGCTCAGTCTCGGGCTGCGGCCGCGGCACGTGCTGTCGAAGATCATCGTGCCGCAGGCGCTGCGGGTGATGATCCCGCCGCTGACCAGCCAGTATCTGAACATCATCAAGTCGCAGCTCGCTGGGCGCTGCCGTTGCCTATCCCGAGCTGTTCCAGATTTTCGCCGGCACCGTGCTGCAGCAGAGCGACGCGCGAGGTGGAGGTGATGATCCTGCTGATGGCGGTGTTCCTGTCGATCAGCCTCGCCGGGTCCGCGTTCATGAACTGGTACAACCGGCACGTGGCCCTGGTGGAACGATGAGCGATGCCGCCGCGACGGCCGGTCGCTTCATTCCGCCGACAGCGCGGGGACAGAGCTTTGCATCGCGTGCCGCTCGGCTGGCTGCGTGCCAACCTGTTCAACTCGTGGCTGAACACGATCCTGACGCTGGTGGTGCTGGCGATCGCGGCGCTGGTGCTGCCGCCGCTGTTCCGCTGGGCGGTGACGCATGCAACGATCTCCGGCGCCAGCAAGGCGGCGTGCGGCGGCGATGGCGCCTGCTGGACCTTCATCCGCGTGCGGCTGCCGATATTCTTCTTCGGCCGCTATCCGCCCGACCAGCGCTGGCGGGTCGGTCTGGCCGCAGTGCTGCTGGCGGCGTTCGCCTGGCCGGTGCTGCGCGACCAGACACGGCATCGTTGGGCGTTCGTGCTGGCGCTGCTGACGCTGTGTCCGGCGTTGATCGGGTTGCTGCTGGTCGGCGGCGTGCCGGGGCTGCCCTACGTGGATACCAGCCTGTGGGGCGGGCTGATGCTGGACGTGATCATTTCCTTCGTGACCGTGGCCGGGTCGCTGCCGTTCGGCATCCTGCTGGCGCTCGGCCGACGCTCCGCCCTGCCGGTCGTGCGCATGCTGTCGGTCGCGTTCATCGAACTCTGGCGTGGCGTGCCGCTGCTGACGGTGCTGTTCATGTCGGCGGTGATGGTGCCGCTGTTCCTGCCGGAGGGCGTCACCATCGACCGGCTGCTGCGGGCGATGGTGGCGCTGATCCTGTTCAACTCGGCCTACATGGCCGAGGTGGTGCGTGGCGGATTGCAGGGCGTTCCGGTTGGGCAGGAAGAGGCGGCGGTTTCAATCGGCCTGTCCTGGTGGAAGGTGGAGGCCTTCATCGTGCTGCCGCAGGCGCTGCGCATCGTCGTGCCGGGGATCATCAACACCGTGGTCGATCTGTTCAAGGACACCACGCTGGTGACGATTATCGGGCTGTCGGATTTGTTGGGTGCGGTGGAGCAGGCATTGAAGGACCCGGCGTGGCTGGGGTTTGCGACGGAGGGGTACACGTTCGCCGCGATGGTGTTCTTCGTGTGCTGCTTCGCGATGTCGGCTTATGGGCGGAGCTTCGAGCGGCGGCTGGCGCGGTCGGGGTAGGGGTAGGGTGGCTGTTGTTCGCGGGATTGTGCCGGTCTGCGAGCACGGCCGCCGTGGGTGGTTTTGCGACGGTCCGGTTCTCGAGCTAGGAGGGCGAAGTAGGTCGTTCCGTTTCGGGTGAGGTTTGGCCGCGAGCGGACAAGCCGTTCGCGAGCTGAGACCAACTGGGTCCAGACATTCGTGCTACCAGCCCGCAATGGGCCGGCAAGATCGGTGAAAATGCTGTTCCAGCCACAACGTTAGCTGGTCGTGAAGTGTGCGTTCTTCAGTTTGTCAGTGATTGCTGTCCAAAAAGCATCCAGGTCAGGCTTCGTGTAAAGATTGAAGTGCAATCTGGTTCCGTTCCGGAGGACACGTATGCTTGCCTCATTGCTCAATCGCTTCGTCCAGAATTCCTTATCACTCACACCGCCGATTTCAAATCGTCCGCCCTGCGTGACCCATGCGTAATCCCCTCTGAGTTGAACTCGCCAACGCTCTCTCGCACGCGGAAACACCAAGCGGGTGATCAAAAGTCTCGGCAAATCTGTTTCGCCGTTCTCCTCCCATCGCTTCGCGAATTCCACGATTTCGGGATTTTTCAACGAGCGCAGGAAGTTTTCCGAGTTCGTCGGATAGCGTCGTGATCTTGGGAGACTGCGGGACAGTTGAAGTGACGGTCTTATCAGATCGAGCTGACGTGTAGACCTGGACGTCCGCAAGCAATTTCTCAAACTCGGCAGGCATTGCTGAATGGAATCGGGTACGAGGTGGTCTATCATAGGATGATGGAAAAATCTCGGTGAATTGCATATATTGCAACTCTGGACTCGTGTCGTCCTTCGTTACGCGGAGTTCAATGCATTTAACACCGATGCCGAACTTGGCAGCCATCTCGATGCAATGATCACCTGGGGCTCGAACTGCTCAGCTATAAGCACAATCAGTTGCCGTTTGTTGAGGGCCAGATCCAGTCTCCCGGGAACAGTCTTCTGAAGATACTCAAGTTGAGCTTGTGTTAATTGGCGCTGGAACCATTCCGTTGGTCGGCTCGCAATCATTGCAGCATATGACACTGCCTGCAGCAAATGTAGTTTGTGCTTACCACGCTTTAGCTCGATAACAACCGTTGCCCCGTCTGTGTCGAGGCCGAGCAGATCAATCCGGTCTCGGACTAAGTCATGAGCGCTTGTCTCTGTCGGCAGAAGCGTCAAATCTACCTGCCGATCTCTGGTAAGGCAAGCTGTTGATTGTTGGCGATAAGGATCAGCCGCAGAAAGCTTTCTCCAGAACCCCTTCGTCCTGAAGTGTTGTTGCCTGCAGATGGCCAACTCCCAAAGACTGGCTAACTCTTCAGCATGCTTCCCTCAATTGTCCCCGTTCATGTGAGGAACCTGCTTACAGCCAGGATGGCGGCTGGGAGACGATCCCGAAGTTGAATACAGCATTCGAGCCGAACAGGGCACATGCGCGACAGTGTGATTATTCCGTACGAACAGGACCTTCCGCAAGCCACGCGTTCCCGCCAACTCTCTCGCGTTCTAAGATGCCCGCTCCTGGGCTTGTGGGGCCTGGGCGGCTGGATGACATCAAAGGGCGCACTGCCGTCGGCACCGCGTTGTGCTGAATGTCCGTTTCCTGGATAGCCTGGTAGGCCGACCTATGCAGTTTTGGGTTGACGGGGCCCATGTCTGTCCAGGCCATGATTGCCGCCGCTTGAGAGCATCGGGTCACGCCTCCCGACGTTTCCCCTCAAGCACCACGCTCTATTGCCGGAGCGTTTGGGCGATGCGGTCGGCGAGCTGCCCGAGCGCCTGGCTCATCACCGGCACGATGTCGGCGACCGCGCCGGAGGGCGCCTGCAGCCGGATCATCACCGGGCGCGGCGGTGGGGCGGTGAGCGCGCTGTTGCGGTAGGTGGTCCACTCCGCTGACAGAACGACATGCCCGCTGGTGTCGCCGCCGAAGTGCAGGATGTTGACTACCAGCACCTGGATCCCGGCGCTGGAGCCGGGATCGCCGGGCGGCAGCACCGAGCCCGTCGGCAGGCGCGCCATGAGGTCCGAGGACAAGGTGGAGCGGATCATCTCGTCGATGTCGGAGGCCCAGACCTGTTCTCCATTCACATCAACCTGGCCGTGGCTGGCGGCTTCCACGATGGCGTCCCGGTCCAGGACATCCGGGATGGAAACCTGCCCCACCTCCAGCGGCGGGGTGACGGGTGCTCCGGCGGGTGCGGGGGCGGCGCGGTGGGACCGGACTGAGGGTGTAGAAGTGAGTGGGCGGGCTGCCGCAGGACGGCCAGCGCCAGAAGCGCCGCCAGCGGGAGAATGGAGCGTATAATACCAACCCGCCGAATGACTGCCCCATGTCTCATTGTCGCGTCCATTCCACCTCGTTCGTGCTTGCAGTCAGGAACGACGTGGATGGCCGGCCTTCGCCGGCCATGACGGGGATCACCGGCCATGACGGGGATTAGCCGGCCATGACGCGGATGAGTCAGACTTAACGCGGGGTGGTATAAGCGTCGGGTCAGTTCCGTCCCTGGATTAGTGCAGAGGGGTTGCGCGTCAGGAATTCGGCAAGCTCACGCAGCGCCTGCGCCGCGCGGCTGACTTCGAACAGCGTCTGTCCGATGCCGGCTGAGTTCAAGCCCATCGGGCCCACGCCGGCGGTGGTGGCGATCAACTGGCGGGCCTGCCCGACGGTGCCTTCGGCTTCCGTGGCCACGCGCCGCAGGGCGGTGAGAATCTCCGGCAGTTCGGAACGGGCCAATTCGGTTACCCGATCGACATTGTCGAGCGAACGGTTGAGCGCGTCGATGCTGTCGGCGAGGTGCGGCGAGGCGACCAGATCATCCAGCCGGGCGGTGGCGACGCGCAGATTGTCGGCGATCTGATCCAGCGGAATGCCATTGAACTTGTTGGCGATCGTGTTCAGTGCAACCATCATGCCCTGGATGCCGGCGCCACCTGGGGCGGTGGGCAGGGCGGGCGGATTGCCGGCAGCCAGTGTTGCCGCGGGCGCGTCCGGCACGAATGCCAGCTCGACGTCGGGCGGGCCGATCACCGGCAGCGCGGAGCCGAGTTGCGCGCGCAGCCCGCGCGCGATCAAATGCTGCAGCAGCGTGTTCATGGCCGTGGCGGGATTAGACGTGGTGGTCGCGTCGAGCCCAAGCCGCCAAGGCTCGATGGCCAGGGTGACGTGTTGCTGCAGCGTGGAACCGCTTGCATCGGCGGTCAGGACGCTGTGCAGCACCGTGCCGATCTGGCGGCCGGCGAGCCGCACCGGGGCGCCTTCCGCGAGCCCGGCTGCGTCAACGCCGAAGACGACGCTGTACAGCGCCGCATCGTGGCCCGGCGCATACTCGGCCGCGTCCTGCGACTGGAACAGCGTAAATGCGCGATGGTCGGCTGCCACCGGTCCGTGCTGCGCCGGCTCCGGCGTTTCAAATGCGATGGCGCCTTGCAGCAGCGACGCCAGCGATTGCAGTTGCAGCCGCGGGCCGGCGCCGCCAAACGAGACCTGCACGGCGCCCGCGTTCCAGAAGCGCGTTCCTTCGTGCACCAACGCGTCGTAGGGCTGCTTGATGAAGATCGCCGCCCGGAACGTCTGGTCCGGTTGAAATTCGGTGCTGATCACCTTTCCCACTCTGAGATTGCGGAAATATACCGGCGATCCCATTGCCAACGAGCCGAGATCCGGCGCCGAGAGCACGAAATGCTTTCCCGGCACTACCTCCTCGAGGGCGGGGGGTTCCATCAGTCCGGCATAGGAATGCTGTGCGGCGCCGGAATGCGGCAGGATTCCGATCGTCGGGCCGGCGATGATCGCTTTTAACGAGGAAATGTCGCTCAGGTTGGGGCCCTCGATCCAGAATTCCGTCCCGCTGCCGAGGTGTTTGGCCATCTGCGGCTGCATGCGCGCCAGCACCCGGACGTGCTGCAAATCGGGTTCCAGGGTCACCTTGGTGACGTCGCCGACGTGCATTCCCTGATACTGCACCGTGGTGCCGACACTGACGCCGCCCGATTGTGGAAATTCGATCGTGACCAGCGGGCCGCCGGAGGCGAGCTGGTCGTAGATCAGCCACGCGACGACAGCCAGCGCAGCGATCGGGACAGCCCAGATCCAGCCGGGCCAGCGGCTTCGCCGCTCCTCGACCCAGGGCGGGTTGCCGATCGCCCGTGGCGAGGTTGGTCCGGGATCTGCCACATGCTCAGGCAGTGCAGGCGAGTCGGGAATCATGCCGGTTCCTTCGCGTGGTCCCAGAGAAGCCGCGGATCGAAAAGGCGCACTGCGATCATGGTCAGCACGATGACCGCCAGAAAGGCTGTTGCACCCAGCCCGGCGTGCACGCTGATGAATCCGCCGATCTGCATTATCGGAAGGAAGATCGCGATGGTGAAAACGTCGATATTGGACCAGCGACCGACCGCCTCGATGAAACGGTACAGCCGGGTCTTGGCGACCAGCCGGTCGGGCGAACCGCGATGCACCGACCACAGCAGCCAGCTCATGCCCATCAGCTTTGCCATCGGAATGAAGATGCTGGCGACGAAAATGATGCCTGCCAGGGGCCAGAAGCCAGCCTGCAGAAGCATCAGCACGCCGTAGGCAATGGTCTGCTGGCTGACATTGCCGAACTGGTCCTGCACTGTCATCGGATACCAGTTGGCCACCAGGTAGAGCGGATAGCCGGCCAGAACCAAGGCGGTGGCACGCTCGATCGCGCGTGGCTTGCGTGGCCACAGCCGGGCCAGGCACCGTGGGCAACGCCTGCCGGCATGACGCGCGGGCAGTACGAGATCGCAGCTATTACAGGCAATCCGCGGACCTTCGAGCGGCGGGTCGGGACGGTGGATCATGCGCCAGATCGACCGCTGATCGAGGCTGGCGCGGGCGACCATGGTGAGGCAGGCCGCCGCAATCATCGACCAGCCGCCGATGCCGATGGTCACCGGGATCAGCACCGCGACGCGGCTGTAGCCGATGGCGGCCCCTAGCAGGAACACGTCCGGCATCGACCAAAGATCGAGATGTTCCGACCAGCGAAAGGCAATTCCGGTCCAGCGTCGCTGCATGCCCAGGCGGATCGATGCCAGGGACGCTGTCAGCAGTCCGAAACGAAAGAACGGCAGGATCACGCCCTGCAAACCGACGATCAGGGCGAGCAGGCGCCATCCTTCCAGCCACATGATGATGACGCCGGACCCAAGTCGGCTGGATTCCTCGATGCCCAGCACGCGGATGGTCAGAAACGTGCAGAGATTGGCGGGAAACCACAGGATCAGCGTGGCCGCCGCGAGCGCCAGTGCTGCGTCGAGGCTGCGTCCGGCGGTACGCTTCCAGCACCTTGCGGCAGCGGCGGCAGCGCAGCTCGCACCCTGGACGCAACGGCGGCATCTGCTGGATCCAGCCGCAATCCGGACAGGCGATGATCATGACTTCAGCGAATGTAACAGAACCAGTCCGATTGCCCAGCCATTTTATTAAATCGATGTTTTGTAACCGGCTGGCTTCCTTCTGTTATCCGTTACGAAGCGGCTTGCGCATCGGATAGCCTGCTCCGGTGCCGAAACTGTTTTCCGGCGGGCCCGTCTCGACATAGCCGGTTGAGAGGTAGAAGCGTCGGGCTGTCCGCGTGCTGATCAGCGTGCATTCGGTGCTGCCGTGCAGGATCGCCCGGCGCTCGAGGGCTGCCAGCAAAGCCCGGCTTACGCCCCGGAACCTGACATCAGGTGAGACATAGTTCAGCGTGATCCTGCCGGCATGGCTGACCGCGCCGACCGCGAGGATTGCCTCGTTGTCAGCCGCGACGAGCACGGAATTTTCGGGCTGATGCAGCCAGGTGCGGAACATTTCGGGAGTTTTGTTTGCCAGCCATCGCGCCAGGATGCTGGGATCATGGCCATGGTCGGCGACGCACAGCTCCGTTATGGAGCGGCGCAGCACCTGGGAGGCTTCCGGTGCATCCTCCGAGGTTGCGTCCCGTATCTCCACCGCTTGCAACTTTCGAGCGTATCGGCTGTACCTCAATACCATGCCGAGCGAATGCCCGCCCTCCGCGATTCGACAGGCGCTGCAGCACATGCATCTGCTGGCGCCCGATCAAACGCTGGCCGGCGAACGGCTGACCGGCGGCGTTTCATCCGATATCTGGCGCATCGACCTGCCGAACGGTCCGATCTGCGTCAAGCGCGCACTCAGCAAGCTTCGTGTCGAGGCGGACTGGCGCGCACCGGTCGCCCGCAACCTGTACGAGGCACGCTGGATGCAGCGGGCCAATGCGGCGGTGACGGGCACGGCGCCGGCGCTTCTGGGTCAGGACGAGGAAACCGGCACGCTGGCGATGGCCTACCTGCCGCCCGCCGACCATCCGCTATGGAAGAGCCAGCTTCGCGACGGCCACGCGGATGCAGCATTCGCGGCGCGGGTTGGCGGCAGACTGGCGCGTATCCACGCGGCCTCCGCCGCCGATCCGACCACTGCCGCCGCGTTTCCGACCGATGCGATCTTTAACGCCATCCGGCTGGAGCCGTACCTGATCGCGACCGCGCGCAACCATTCCGATCGCGCCGATGCGCTGCATGCGCTGGTGGCGACCACGCAGGCCAACAAGCGGGCGCTGGTGCACGGCGATGTCAGCCCGAAGAATATCCTGGCCGGGCCGGTGGGACCCGTGTTCCTGGACGCGGAGTGTGCGTGGTGGGGTGATCCGGCGTTCGATCTGGCCTTCTGCCTCAACCACCTGCTGCTGAAATGCTTTTGGACGCCGGCGGCTCGCGCCGGGTTCCTGTCCTGCTTTGACGCGCTGGCGACGGCGTATCTGTTGGGCGTCGATTGGGAATCGCCGGACGCGGTGGAAGCGCGTGCCGCACATTTGTTGCCTGGCCTGCTGCTCGCGCGGGTGGATGGCAAGTCGCCGGTGGAATACATCACGGCGGAACCGGACAAGGATCGCGTGCGAGGATGCGCGCGGGCGCTGCTGCAGGCGCCCGTCGATCGGCTGGCGGGTGTGCGCGCGGCCTGGGAGAGGAGCTGACATGACTGATACGCGGATCGCCTTCGTGCATGGCCGACGAATTTGGGACAGCCGCGGGCGGCCGACGGTGGAGGCCGATGTGCTGCTCGAGGGCGGCGCGGTCGGGCGCGGCATTGCACCGGCCGGTGCTTCCAAGGGTACCGGCGAAGCGCTGGACCTGCGCGATGGCGGCACGAAATTCGGTGGCTACGACGTGACCCGTGCTGTCGGGTATGTTTCGGCCGATATCGCGCGCGCCCTGGTCGGGCTGGACGCCGCCGACCAGGCTGGGGTGGATGCCAAGCTGAACACGCTGGACGGCACGCCCAGCAAATCGCGGCTTGGCGGCAATGCGCTGATCGCGGTTTCCATTGCGGTGGCCCATGCCGCCGCCGCGGCAGCGGGCGAGCCGCTGTACCGCTATCTGGGCGGACCCGATGCAGCCACGCTGCCGCTGCCGCAAATTCAGATTTTCGGGGGCGGCGCGCATGCCGGCCACCGCGTCGATATTCAGGACTTCATGGTCGTCTGTCCCACGGCGACGTCGTTCGCGCAGGCGCTGGACTGGACTGCCGAGGTGTACCGCGCGGCCGGCGGGCTGTTGAAGGAAGCCGGCGCGCTGGCCGGCGTCGCCGACGAGGGCGGCTGGTGGCCGGCTTTCAAGACCAATGAGCAGGCGCTGGAAATGCTGGTCCGGGCGATCGAGCACGCCGGGTTCAAGCCCGGCGCGCAGGTCGCGATCGCGCTGGATGTCGCAGCCACCGAGTTTGGGCGCGGTGGCAAGTACAAGCTTTCGCTGGAGAACAAGGAGCTGGATACGGAGGGCATGATCCGGCTGCTGTCCGGCTGGGTGAAGGCTTATCCGATTGTCTCGATCGAGGATCCGCTGGGCGAGGACGACGATGTGGGCTTTGCCGCGTTTACCAGCGAAATGGGGCAACGCGTGCAGGTGGTGGGGGACGATTACCTGGTGAGCCAGGCTTCGCGCGTGCACGAGGCTGGGTTGCGCGGCACCGTCAATGCGGTGCTGCTGAAGCCCAACCAGCGCGGCACGCTGACCGAGACGCGCGATGCGTGGGAGGCGGCGAAGCAGTGCAAGCTGGCCGGGATCGTGTCGGCACGATCGGGGGAGACGGAAGATACGACCATCGTGCACCTGGCGGTGGGGTGGGGCGTCGGGCAGCTCAAGGTGGGTAGTTTCGCCCGCAGCGAACGGATGGCGAAGTGGAACGAGGCGCTGCGGATCGAAGAGGCGCTGGGTGCGCGGGCGAAGTTTGCCGGCGCGACTGTGCTGGGGCGGTCGCGGCGGGGCGCATAAGTTTGGCGGCGCCGCTGAATGTTCTGTTCCATTTCGCGGCGGGGCCGGATCTGGCGGCGCGGCTGGAAGGGTGGGCGTCGCCGCTGCTGCGGATCACGCCGTGCGCCGATCCGGATGAGGCGGTGCTGGCGGGTACCGATGTGCTGTGGCACGTGCTTTCGCCGGCGAGCGCCGGGCTGATCGCGGCGGCGCCGCGGCTGCGGCTGATCCAGAAGATCGGGGTCGGGGTGAATACGATCGATCTGGAGGCGGCACGGTCGCGCGGCATTCTGGTTTGCAACCTGCCCGGCACGAATGCGCGCGCGGTGGCGGAACTGACTCTGGCGCTGATGCTGGCCACGCTGCGACGGCTGCCGATGTTCGATGCGGCGACGCGGGAGGGCAGGGGATTTGCGCTCGAGCCGTCGTTGCAGGATGGGCTGGGGGAGCTGGGCGGACGCACGGTGGGACTGGTCGGGTACGGCGCAGTGCCCCGGGCGTTGGCGCCGGGGCTGGTGGCGCTGGGTTGCCGCGTTGTCTATACCGCGCGCACGCCGCGCAGCGATGCCGCGGGCGAGTTCATGCCGTTGCATCGGCTGCTGTCCGACGCGGACGTGGTGAGCCTGCACGTGCCGCTGACAAAGGACACCGAACGGATGATCGACGCGGGGGCGCTGGCGCGCATGCGACCGGGCGCCGTGCTGATCAACACGGCGCGGGGTGGGTTGGTCGATTCGGCGGCGTTGGTGCAGGCGTTGCGGAATGGCAAGCTTGCGGCGGCGGGGCTGGACGTGTTCGCGGACGAGCCTGTTCGTCCCGATGATCCGCTGCTGCGGCTGGCGAACGTGGTGCTGACGCCGCATGTCGGGTGGCTGACCACCGGCACGTTCGACCGCAGCTTTGCGGTCGCGGTGGAGAATTGCCGCCGGCTGGTGGATGGGGAGGCGCTGCTGCACCGAGTGGCTTGATGGCGGTCAGGACTCCGGCGGGACGAATCGCTGCTGGCGCATGATGTCCGTGATGTCCGTCGGCCGCTCGAACGGGTCGGGCATGGGTTCACCGGGGCGGCGGGGGCGGCCGATGGCGCGGAACCAATCCTCCAGCCCCGCCGGCATCATCAGCCAGAGCAGGCGCATCTGACCTGTGCCGGTGTTGTGTATCGTATGCCACAATCCGCGCCCGACCAGGATGATGGTTTCGGCGCGAACCTCGTGCCGCTGGCCTTCTATGTCCGCCCAGCCAACGCCCGCGTAGCAGAACAGCACTTCATGGCTGCGTTCATGCGCGTGGCGGCGGATGTAGCGTCCCGGTTCCAGCACCTGAAGTCCCGCCGAGAAGTCGTCGTGCGGTGTGTTGTACGGGGTCAGTTTGTTGATGACGTAACCGGTCGAGGGCAGCGGCTGCCAGAACGCATCGCCCTCCTCCGGTCCGAGCACGACCGCGTGCCCTTTGGCAAAGCCGCCCATTCGACTGCTCTCCTTGCGACGGTGTCGGTTGTCAGCCGGACGAGCTGCTCGATGCGAGCTTTCGCTGCGGGGTCCAGGTCATCTGGTTGCCGACCGGGTCCAGTGTGCCGTCGTCCGACTGCGGACGATAGACGACCGTTATCCCGCGGCAGATGAACTTCACTGTTTCCTTGACTGCGTCACCCTGGTCCCAATCCACACCGGTGATCAGCGGTTCAGTGAATTCCACCTTCAGAAAGGCTTCATGAAACTGCTGGTTGCCGGTGAACTTCCGTTTCACCAGGACGGCCTTCTTGAACGGAACCGAGTTCAGGCAGTTCTGCAGCAATGTGACCGAGGCAGACTCCAGTTGCTTGGTAACCGTTATTTCTTTTACATCCGCCGGGTACTGACGTGAATTGCCGGTCTGCAGATAGCCGGCGAAGCCGCCCGACCGCCTGGAAGAGTCATCTTTCTGGTTGTTTGCATTGTTGGTGTTTCTTCCTGGAAGATTGTGCAGCGCGTTGGTTCCGCCGCCGCCGCGCCCGCTCGAACCAGACCCGCGTCCGTCCTTGCCCTCCGAATCACGCAGATCGGCACTGAACTTGAAATCTTCCACGTCGAAGGCGCAACCGGCCTGAAAATCGCCCATCATGTCCGAATCGGAATCGTCCCAGATCGAGGAGCTTTCCGCATCGACTCCTGATCCAGACGTCATGATGAAGGTCATCAATATATCAACCGCGTCCTTGTCTGCCATGGTGTCCTCCTGTCGGTGGAAGCTGCTGGTAGGGCCGGCATGCGCACGTGCTCATTGAGAGGCCAGACGGGAAACCAGCCGTATGGTTGCCGTTACACCTTCAAGCTGATAGTGCGGCCGGAGATAAAATTTGGCCTCGTATTTGCCGGGCTGATCCCTCGACGGTCTCGATGACCACGCTGCCGTCGGCGAGCGGGTGCATGGCCTTCCACTCGTCGCTCGACGTGCCCGGCGATCCGTCGATGTAGTTGCGCAGCCAGGCCTGCAGCCATTGCGTGAGCTGGACGCGGTCCATGGACGAGCCGACCTTGTCGCGCACCATGCATTTCAGGTAGTGGGCAAACCGGCAGGTCGCGAACATATAGGGCAGGCGCGCGGACAAAGTCGGCGTTCGCGGTGGCTGCGGGATCGTCGTACTCCTGCGGCTTCTGAAGCGACTGCGCGCCGATGAATGCGGGCGCCTCCACGTGCTTGCGATGGACCAGCGGAATGAAGCCGTTGCTCGCCAGCTCTGCCTCGCGCCGTTCGCTGAGGGCGACTTCGGTTGAGCAGCGCAGGTCGGTGTCGCCGTCCGCGGTGGCAAAGCTGTACATGGGCAGCCCTTCGACCATGCCGCCGCCTTCGACGCCGCGAATGCGGACGCACCAGCCATAGAGCGTGAATGCGCGGCCCGATATTGGCGGCCATCGCCCATATCGCATTGGATCCACAGGAAGCGGCTGGCGTCGGGCCCTTCCACATCTTCCTCGAAGTCGAACGCCTCGATCGGTTCCGTCCGCGTGCCGTAAGGCAGGCGTCCCAGCAGGCGCGGCAGGCAAAGCGCCAGATATCGCGAATCCTCGCTGGCCCGCAGCGACCGCCACGGGGTGTATTCCGGGGTCTGGAATATCCGGGTGAGATCGCGCGGATTGGCCAGTTCGGCCCAGGAATCCATCTGCATCACGGTCGGCGACGCGTCGGCAATGAATGGCACGTGCGCCGCCGCGGCGATCTGTGCGATGTCGGACAGCAACTGCACGTCCGGCGGGCTATGGTCGAACGAGTAGTCGCCGACCAGCACGCCATAGGGCTCGCCGCCGAACTGTCCATACTCCTCCTCGTAGACCTTGCGGAATATCGGGCTCTGATCCCAGGCCGTGCCGCGGAACTTGCGCAAGGTGCGGACCAGCTCGCGCTTGGAGATGTCCAGGAGCTTGATCTTGAACAGCGCGTCCGTCTGACTGAGCCCGACCAGGAAATGCACGCCACGCCAGGTTCCTTCGATCCTGCTGGAACTCCGGATGGTGCAGGATCAGGTTCACCTGCCGCGCGATGGTGGCATCGATCGCGGCGATGATCGCCTCCAGCGTCGATCGCGGGTCGGGCTGATGAACAGCGATCGGTATGCACGGCGCGTAGTCGGCAAGCGTTTGCAGGGCGGCGGCGAGCCATCGCCGTCCACCCGTGCCTCCTGGGGGGCAGCTTCGCGTTCGAGCAGTGCCGTGAAATCGGTGTCTGCCATGGCCGCGCAGTTCAGTTGATCGCGATCATCCCCGCCCGTCAGCGTCATCTGCCGGACCGCCGTCGAGCGACATCGACTCCGGTGGCCGTGGCCGAGATCTGGCCGCCGTTGATGGTGATGCCCGGTGGTGCTGATGGTGATGCTGTTCGAGCCGACCTGCAAGCGTGATCGACTGACGCCTGATGGTGATCGATGTCCGGCGCTACGTGCTGGACCCGGCGGTGACGTCGATCGAATGGCTGCCCGGTGGAGACCGTCAGGCTGTCGTTTCCCTGCGAGACCGTGGCGGAGTTGTTGCCCTGGGAGATCGTGGTGGTGTTGTTGCCCTGGGACACCGTGATCGAGCGGTTGCCCTGCTGCACGGTGTAGTGGTGTCCTGGGTATCGTCAGTCTCGTTGTTTACGACGACCTTGTTGTAGTCCTTCTGCGCCTGGAAGAACACTTCCTCGGAGCCTGCCTTGTCCTCGAAGCGGATCTCGTTGAAGCCGCCGCCGCCGGTGGAGGAATTGGTCTTGAGCGTCGATCGTGTCTTGTTGTCCGGCAGCGCATAGGGAACTGTGTTGTTGGCGTTGTAGACGCAGCCGGTGACGATCGGCCGGTCCGGATTGCCTTCAAGGAACTCGACCACGACCTCCGTGCCGACGCGCGGGATGAAGATGCGCCCCCAGCTCGCTGCCGCCCAGGACTGCGCCACCCGGATCCAGCAGGAGCTGTTCTCGTCCTGGGTCGTGCTGCGGTCCCAGTAGAACTTGACTTTGATCCGGCCATACTGGTCGGTGGTGATCTCATCGCCGGACTGCGCCGACGACTTTCGCGGTTTGCGGTCCGCGGATCATCGGCCGCGGCGTCTGTCCGATTCCAGACGGAAATGCGTGGTGCCCTTGATCGCCTGGAACGATGCAGTCGAACGTGTCGCGCATCGCGCCGCCGCCGGTGGCCGACGCCTCCGCCATCGAGATGGTATAGGTCGCGCTGATCAGCGTGTATTCGATATTTTCCGAATCCTGGTAGAATCTGCGACAGCGTGAATTTGCAGCCGGCTGTAAAGACGCCGGCTGTTGCTTGATCCGTACAGGATCTTGCCGGCGGGCGTTCATATCTTGCATCCGCACGTCGGCCAGCTTCTGACCATTGGTGGTGGTGTCGTACGGCCCGGGATAGTCATAGATCTCCAACGTGCCGTACTGGTGGCTGGCGGATTTGGTGGTTCGGCCGTGCAGGTCGGCCGTCGGCGTGGTGAAATTGTAATCGCGGTAACGTGAACTGCCCGGGCATGACCATCAGATCGGACGACCACTGGTAGACATGATCTTCGACGGCCCGCAGCTCCGTTTGGTCCGTCTGGAACGGGATTGCCGCTCCGACCGAGGAATGCGAGTTGGGATCGTCGGCAATGACCAGCGTGTGCTTACCGTCGGCGTGGGTGAAATAGTAATAGAGCCCGCACTGCTCCATCAGCCGGGTGACGAAGTCGAACGCGGTCTCCCGGTACTGCACGCAGTAGTCCAGTGTCGCGCTGCCGGCCTGGTTCTGCCGGTTGTCCTGGAAACGTCGGAGAATCCGGCCTTCGGTGAAAACCTGAGTTATGATGTCGAAGCGGACTCTGGTTCTGGAAGATCTGCGCAGTCCTGCGTCCGCGGTGAGCAGCCAGATCCATGGGCGCAGCTCGATCCGGTAGCTGAAGGCGCCGCCGCGCAGACCGGCATAGGCCACGCGGGCGACGATGCCGTTGAAATAGCGCTTGCTCTGGTCCGGCAAGGTAATACTGATCGTTACCGAACTGCCGAGCAGGGAGAGCAGGTCGCCCTTGGCATCGACGCTCGACATCATGAGTTCGTACAGGAACGGGCGGCCCAGCTCCTCGGTGCCGGTCATGGAATCGAACACCAGCGTGAAGCCAGGGTCTGGCTCGATGCTGACTAGGTAGTCGACTGTCGAACCGACATGCGTCGTTTCCGACATGCCATCGCCTCGGATCGTTGCGGCGCGGAGACTAGGGCCTCGTCCGTCGCGCCCTCACCCGCCCGCTCCATGCGGCACCATCCCGCAGGTGTCGCTTCTACAGTTTGGCCGGACAGCGGAACGCCCGCAGGGCAGTCATGGTGAACGGATTGCGCACGCTGCTGGCATTCAGTTCGAACTCGCGCATTCCCGCCGGGCTGGTGAACGTGATGCGGAAACTTGTCCGGCTGGCCGCTCGGGCGTGACCTTCGCCGCATCGAGCAGGCGCAGCAGCGACCATGGCACCGTCGTTCTCGATGATGGTCGCCTGGCCGCCGTTCGCCGGGGTCATGGTGAGGCGCATCAGCGTGTTGCCGCCGGTGCCGGGCCACTGCATCATCATCGGCTGGATCGGGCCGTGCGCATAGGTCAGCGTCTGCCCGCCGATCTCCAGCGCTGATCTGGGCCAAGCCCGGGTCGAGCGATACCGGCACAAGCTGGAACTTCACCTGGATCTGCGAGCCGCCGGTGGAAAACAGCGCATCGCGGATGTCCGCGGCGCGTTCGAACTCCGACCAGCGAGCCGGGCGACAGCCCGAGCTTGGTGTGGTCGGCGCGACTGCCATTTCCACGGCTTGCTGGTGGTATCGACGAACGGCTTCAGGTACTGATCGAAGAACTGGTCCATCAGCCCGCCCGGGCCGAGCAGATGGGTGAAATCGTCGAGCGGCACATCCTCCGAGCTGCCGGCGATGAACGGATAGCGGTTGAAGGCCGCCTGGCACAGCGGCAGCACTTTCGAGCGCCAGGCATCCGTCAGTTCCGAGCTGGCGCCGCTGGCGGTCACCTGCGAGCTGCGATTGCGAGACGGTCTGCAGCATGCGCGGCGACCGGCTTCGGCACGCTCTGCGCGATCTGCTGCAACTGGCCGCCGGCTGCCGCCGCCGCCGCCGCCGCCACCGCCGGCCGCCACCGCCGCCGGCCGAGCTGTCCGAGCAGCGCGGCGCCCTGGTTCGGCGCGTTCGCCGCCTGGCTCATGCCCTGGTAGATCTGCTGGATCTTGCGCGATGACATCTTCCAGGTGCGGCGACGTCCTTCCGCTTGCCGGTGACGAACTCGTGCAGGCCCTTGAAATGGTCATCGACCCGCGTTGCCGGATCGACCGGCTTGCCGCCGGGTCCCATGCCGAACGCCGCACCCAGGACCGCCGGCGACCTGCGGTCTGCTCGAAGCGTCATGCCGGCCTGGGCCAGATACTTGCCAAACCCGCCGAGCTTCTTGCCGACCTGTGGCTTGCCTTCGCCGCCGGCCTGCGCGCTGACGCCGGCGGGCGGCTGAGCTGGGTCTCCTGATCGACCGCCGATCAGCAGGTCGCGCAACGGCGAATCGGGCGCCGACAGCAGATAGAGCTCGTCCGACCGCCCTGCGAGAGGTTCGCGAACGGCTTGAGCGCGATGTCGGCCAGCAGCGCGTCCCAGCGTCGCGTGTAGTCGTCGAGATAGAGGCCGATGATGTCGCGGCGCAGCTGGTTCATCTCGCTGCACCGTGCCTGCCACGCCGCCGCGCTGCTGCCGCCCGAGCACCCAGGCATCCTCTGAGGCATCCTTGGTGACCTGCGGCAGCAGCGGCAGAAAGACGGAGTGATACCCGTCGCAGGTGAAGATCCCGGCAACGCCGGTGTTGAGCGGCTTGCCGTCGCGCAGCTCGAACACCCGGCCGGCGGCCGGCCCGGCGTTGTCGGCCACCGTCCATTCCGGCAGCGACTGCACGACCGCGCTGCGCAGCATGCGGTTGTAGAGATACTGCGGCCAGCGGCTCGCGCGTCAGCATGCCGCGCACCTGCGCGACCAGCGGCGCCGTCCAGCGCCACGCGGCGCCAGCGGCTGTTCCAGCATCGCCTGCACGTGCGTTCGAGCGACTGTCGCGTATCTCGGCGTCGTCGTCGCCCGGGAAGGTGGCGTCGAAGTCGGCATCGACCCACTGCTCGACAAGGTTGCGATCGAGCGGTCCCTGCCGGCCCAGGATCAGATAGACCTTCAGCGCCTCGTACAGGAAATCGGGCTCGTTCAGATGCGCCCGCATCTGCGTCTTCCAGACGCGCCAGCAGGCGCGGCAGCAGCAAGCCGTTCAGCGCCCGCGTATAGGCATCGATCGCTGCGGCGGTGAGCTTCTCGCCCTGGTAGAGGCCGAAGGTCATGCGCGATCGGGATCGCCTTGCGGCCGGTCGTCGTAGCCGCCGCGCATGTTGCGCAGCGTGTCCAGCGGCGGCAGGATGGCCGGAGATCGGTATCCTGCGGCCCGCGCTTGGCCAGCTCGGCATACTGCTGCCTGGAACCGGCGCGGCCTCGCTGTGCACCTGCGCGATCATGGTCGCGATTGCCGAACCAGCTCACGGTCCAGACAGCCGGTCAGGAGCAGCAAGACCAGCGCGCAGGCGCCATATGCGCCGATCGTAGGTCCAGCGCTGCCGGCGCTCGACCTTCGGGTCGAGGCTGACCAGCCCCGCCTCGCCGAACACCACCTCGCGGATCAGCCGGGCCAGGAAATAGCTGCGCCCGGCGCCGCTGAACGCCGTCACCGCTCTGGCGCGGCCAGCCCGAACTGCCCGGCCATCGCGCCGAGCAGCCGGTCGATCGGCGTGCCGTCCTGGGTGCCGCTGGTGAAATAGACCCCGCGCAGCAGCGGCCGCGCCTCCAGCCGGCTCGGGCGAAACATCTCGGTCAGGAACTCGCTGGCGATGTCGCGCAGCGAGGCGATCTGCTGCGGGAAGCCGTAGATCAGCCGGCGGCGCTGCAGGTCGGGCTCCTGATGCACCCGCTCCAGCATGCGGTCGTTCAGCCGCGACCAGCAGCAGGTCGAACTCGCGTCGCGAAATCCGCGACCGCGCCGCCTTCGCTCTTGCCGTCGTCCAGCGGGAAGGTCATGCCCCAGACCTGCTCGCGCTCCTCCGCCCCAGATTGTCGAAGAACTCGACGAAGCCGGCGATCAGGTCGGCCTTGGTGAACAGCACATAGACCGGGATGCGCACGCCCAAGCTCGTCGTGCAGCTCGCGGATCGCGCCGGCGCATGGCGCGTGCGTGCGCCAGCCGTTCGGCGTTCGCTGAGCAGCGCGCCAGGTCGGACAGGCTGATCGGCCAGCAGCACGCCGTTCAGCGGCTGCCGCGCCGGTGCTTCTTCAGCAGCTGCAGAAAGCCGAGCCAGGCGGCGGCATCGACCGGCTGTCGCTGAATCCTGCGTCGTGTAGCGGCCGGCGGTGTCGATCAGCACCGCCTCGTCGGTGAACCACCAGTCGCAGTTGCGCGTGCCGCCGACGCCGCGCACCGCCTGCGGCCCATGCGTGTCGGCGAGCGGGAAATTTCAGCCCGCAATTGACCAGCGCGGTGGTCTTGCCGGCGCCGGGCGGGCCGATGAACATGTACCAGGGCAGCTGGTACAGATAGCGGCTCGACCGGCCGCCGAGCTTGGCTTTCTTCAGCGCGTGCAGCGCCTCCTTCAGGCGGTCCGACAGCAGCGCGACCTCCTCGGCCGACGCGGTCGCCGCCGGGTCCCGGCTGGCGGTCGCGGCGACGCCCTCGGCCAGATCCTTGTCCTTTTTGCTGGCCCGCAACTGCGTGGATCAGGTTCTCGATCAGCCAGCCGACCAGGATCACCGCGATCGCGACGATCCGCGCCAACTGCGCTGCCGAGCGGGTGCAGCGCGCCGATGCCGAGCAGCGGGCCGAAGAACCAGACGATGACCGCCAGCAGCAACGCGCCGATGAAAGTCCGGACCCAGCGGTTACGCAGGACACGGCGCAGGAAGTCCGATCATGGCAGGCTCGACGTTTTCAGCAGCACGATCTCGGTGCGCCGGTTGCGTTGCGCGCCCGTCCGGCGTGGTGTTCGGGGCGAGCGGGTCGGCATCGCCCTTGCCGACCGCGCGCACGCGCTTGGGGTCGGTCAGTCCGCGACTCGATCACGTTTGCCACCGCGTCGGCGCGCGCCTGCGAAAGCTGCAAGTTGGACGGGAAACTGCACGGTGTGGATCGGCTGGTTGTCGGTGTAGCCGTTGACCAGTCACGTCGCCCTTCTCGTCCTGTCAGCGCGGTGCCGATCCGCTGCAGCAGGGGCACGTAGGCTGGGTTCAGCGTCGCCGAGCCGGAGCCGAACATGTTGCGGTTGGTCAGCCGCACCGTGACCGATTGCGCATCCTCCAGCACCTCGACGAGCCCGGCCTTGATTTCGGGCGCCAGGAACTGGTGCAGCTCGGCGCGGCCGGGCTTGCGCGGCGACCGGCTGCACCGGCAGCGGTGGCGGCCGGTGCGGCCGGCGCAGCCGCTGCAACCGCGTGCGCGGCACGACGATCGCGCCGTGCGGCGGCAGGCCGGAGACTTCGGCGAAGGCGATGTCGGACGTGCCGGCGAGCGAGAAGTTGAACACGCACATAGATCAGGCAGGCGAGCGCCGAGCGTGGCGACGCCGAGCGCCCAGAGCGGCACGCGCTGCAGCAGCGGCGTGTAGCCGGTCTGCAGCCCCGCCAGTGCGGCGACAGCTCGCGCTCGAAATCGCCGCGCCGCTGGCGGATGGTGCGATAGACCGGATCGCGCAGCTCGGTCAGCGCCGCGATGCCGCGCGGCATGACCCGGTAGCGGCCCTCGAAGCCGAGCGAGGCGCAGAGATACATCAGCTCGACCACCTCGCTGTGGCGGCCGAGATCCTTCTGCATCTGCTCGAGGATGTCGAAGAACCGTTCGCCGCCGGTGACCTCGTTGTGGAAGATGCTGGTCAGGCTCTGCGCCGCCCAGGTGCTGGTGCTGCCCCAGGGCGTGCTGAGCACCAGGTCGTCGATGGTGGCGCACAGCGCGTAGCGGGCGGCGCGCAGGCTGCGCGTGTCCAGGCCGGTGGCCAGCGCCTGTTTCTCGAAATCGCGCACCGCCTCCGACCATGCCGCGCCGCAGCCGGTCCAGATCCGGCGGCCGGCCGCGGTCGGAGCTGATGCGGATCGCCGCCGCCAGCACGCGGCGCCGCCGCGGCCAGCAGCGGGTTGGCGCCGACCGCCGGGACCGGAACGGCGGTGGCGGGCATTGCGGCCCGGCCGGCGTCCGCGGCGCGGTCGCGGCGCTGCGTCCGCCGGGCCGCGGGCGGATGACGGTGGCTTCCGTGTCCGTCGGTTCGGCAAACGGATCGTCGCTCATTGATGCACCCCTCTGCGCTCCGCTCATCCCCTGATCGCCCAGCATTCGATCTCAAGGCCCGGCACGTCGCCGGTGACGTGGATCGCGATCCCGCCGGAACGCGCGAGCGCCGCCCAATAGGGGCTGCTGCGGTCCAGCTCGAAATAGGTCGTGCCGGCGTAGTACGGCAGCTGCCGCGGCGCCACCGGCAGGGCGCGCACCGCGATACCCGGCAGCGCCACGTTGATCAGCTCGCGGATCTGCTCGACCGGGCCGATCTTCACCAGGTTCGGGAAGCCGCGCCGCAGCGCCTCGGCCGGCATCTGCGCCTTCACCGCCAGCACCCAGGTGGCGTCGGCGACCAGCGTGCGGTCGGTGATCGGGCCGACGCGGATGCCGAACCGCCGCTCCTGCAACGGAATCGGCACCGCGTTCTGCTCCAGCACCGCCGACAGCGACTGCCGCAGCGCCGCGATCACCGGGCGGAACGTCGCCTGCAGGTCGTCATGCCGGTACGGCGGGAACGCCGGCGGCCGCTTGCGCGATTTCGGTGAAGGTCGCCAGCTCCCCGGCCAGGCTGACGCAGACCCGGTAGAACGTCTCCGGATGCAGTTGGCCGACCGTGGCGGCCAGATGCGTCAGCAGCGGCTCGTAGCGGTTGCACAGCTGCAGCATCAGGTAATCGGCGATCTCCGCCGGCCCCGCGGGTGGCGGTTTCCGAAACGCGGCCGGCCAGCGCCTCGGCGCGATGGTGCAGCAGGCCCTGCAGCTGCGTCACGAAGCCGGACAGCGCCGGCGAGGCGCTGGTCAGCAGCAGCGGCGGGATGATAGGCTTCGTCGAGCAGCACGCTCTTGTCGGCGCGCACCTCGGCGACGCGGGCCAGCCCGATCGCGGCGTGCCCCTCCCGCGCCTCGCCTTCCAGTGCGAAGCGCAGCCGCAGCTTGCCGATCGGCACGATCGCCGTGCCCTGGTAGCCGGCATTGGTGTCGATCGCCTCGTGCTCGTCCAGCGCGAAGCGGGCGACGGTTTCCAGCTGGTCGCGGCGGCGCTGATTCCACGGCGCCGGGCTGGCGCGCCGGCAGGATCAGATAGACGATGTTGTTGCGCGCGGTTTCCGGCAGATCGAGCGGGCGCGGGTGGTCGACGTCGCCAGGGACGCTGAACGGCGTGCCGTCCGGCAGCAGGCCGGCGACGGAGCGGACCGCGAACTTGCCGAGCGTGAGCAGGTCGGTGTCCAGCTCAAGCTGGGTCAGGCCCCAGGCGAAGGGCGCAGGCCGCCGGTGCTGGTGCGCACGAGACGCTCGAAATAGCGGTCCTGCTGCTGCAGGTGCTGCGGCTGCAGGAACAGCCCTTCCGTCCAGACGACCTTGTTCTCCCAGCCCATGTCAGGGACCGGCCTTCGGCGCCGCCGCTTCCGCTTTGGCCACCACGCCGTCATGCCCGATGGTGACAGTCACGGTGGTGGTCTTGTGGGCGGGGATCGGCACGGTCGCCCGCCATTTCGCGTTCTGAAAATCCCGGTATGCCGCGAAGATGCCGAGCGCGGTTACCTGATCGGTGGGCATCAAGCGTAGTGGTCTTCTTCTGCCCGGGGGACAGCAGGAACTCGTCTTGCTTTACCAGGTCCGTCTTCAGCACAGCCTGATCCTGGTTGAAGAGCTGGAAAAATTCCGCTCCGTCGAAGCCGGATGTCGAAGCAAGCTGATAGACCCGCACGACGACCGGCGCGGCTTGTCCGCTGGCGGTCGGGATTGACGTCGGTCGCTGCCGAAACCGTCAGATCCACCTGGGTCGGCGGTGGCGGAGGCGCCGCGCAGCCCGCCAGCACGAGCAGCGGCAAAAGCACCGCGACAATATGAGCGCATCTCACCATCCCGACGAACCTCCCTGGCCTGCGGGACTATTTGCCTCGGATCGGCAGGCGGTTGAAAGCCTTTGTTGCGCGGCTCATATACCCGACTTCCGCAGGAAGTCGGGTGAGTCTTGGTTTCGCGCGCCGCCGCCACACCAACCCTGCGCGCGGTATACCCAAGAATCCTGCGGATTTGGGTATACCAGCGGCCCGAAGTCTTGATCCTCCGCGGATCGTCGGGCCGCTGGCACCTTATTGATTTCGCGCGCACCCGCCACACCAACCCTGCGCGCATACCAGTCGGCCCTTCGGGCCGCTGGTGGTATGACGTAGCTCACAGCTTGCGCATCTGCGCGTCGTAAGCCTTGGCAAACTCGCGGCCGAACACCGACTGGAAATCGTCCTCCGCCTCGCGGGCGATCTCCTTGTATGTATCGCAGAACAGTTCCCAGGTGCGCGCCTTGCGTGCCGCCGGCAGTATGTTGCCGAACGCGCCTGGCTGCATCCGCCGTTCAAGGGCTGCCGGCTCGAACCGTTTCAGCAACCCGACCAGCGCGGTCTGAACGCCGGCCATCACCGCCATCTCATGCGAACGCACGTCGTCGAATGCCTCGCGCGCGGCTTCGAGCGACGGTTTGTAGCCGGGGCGATCCGGTTGCAGAAGCGCAGTGACCGCATCCTCGGTGGTGACCGCGAACTTGAGCGCGTTATTGTCACGCGCCCGCAGCATTGTCTGCTCGACCCGGAACTCGTTCTTCACCGCGGCGCGCGAGATCAGGACCTGGCGCAGCCCGTCCACCATTTCGCGGAACATGGCTCCGGCGGCGCGCAATGCCGCTTCCGGATCGCTGGCGACAGCCAGTCCGGGGACTCCGGCGCCTTCCAGAAACGCCGCCAGCAGGCGCGCCGCGTCGGCGGGAGCGGGCTGCGGGGCGGCTGGTCGGGCCGCTGGCGTCGCGGCGGCCCGCGGTGGTGCCGGGGCGACGACTGGTTGCTGCGGGAGCGGTACCGGCGTGGGCGGGTTAGCAGGCGGCTGGCCGGGCGGCGTATCGCCGAGCAAGGCATCGATATCGACGTCATCGAAATTGGGCGCGGCGATCGGCTTCGGCGCGGCAAACGCATGCCGCGGCGCGTCCACATTATCGGCCTGCGACGGCCCTTGCCACGCCTCCCCCGGCGTCAGGCCCTTGAACAGGTCGTCGTCATCGAGGTTTGCTGCCGGCTGCCGGCTGTCTTCCTCGACCATGTCGAATGGATCGGCGGCACGCGAGGCCGGCGGCGGCGCGGCGATCGGATGCACGAAACCGGGCGGCGGCTGACGGCCGAACGGATCGTCCAAGGGATCGCCGCCCAGCGGATCGGGCGCGGCGTCGTGCGCGGCTGACCGCCGGTCCGCACCCAGCCGGTCGGCATTGGGCATACCGCCGGTTGCGAACGGCTGACGGGCGACGCCAGGGCCGGTTGCGGCAATCGTCAGATCCTCGGTTACCGAGATGACATACTCACCGATCCGGAACTCATCGCCGTCGGTCAGCGCAATTTCCCCGTTCCGCGCCACGCGGTCCGGCGATCCATTGACGAACACGCCGTTGGTGCTGAGGTCGGTGAGCATGTAGTGCCCGCCGGCGGCGGTGATCACACAGTGCGTCTTCGACAATTGCCGCTCGGGGTCCGGCAACACCCAGTCATTGCCGGGCGCACGCCCGATCGATAGAGTCCCGTGCTTGAGCGTACGGGTATCCCGCTCGGTCCCGCCGGTCAGTTTCAGGATCAGCGGCATGGGCCGTACCCAAAAGGTTGGTGGTCTTGAGGTTGGTGGTCTCGCCGGGACGCCGCACCGTGCTGGCATCCGGAGAGCTGTTCGGGGGTTTCGATGGCGGACATCACACTCGCCGAGTTCAATGGGCGGGTCTGGCTGGTGGGTGGGGAGGCGCACCTCCAG
The DNA here is from genome assembly GCA_963810715.1 of uncultured Pseudomonadota bacterium. Taxonomy (GTDB): domain Bacteria; phylum Pseudomonadota; class Alphaproteobacteria; order Acetobacterales; family Acetobacteraceae; genus DATDIC01. The sequence goes on from CAWEOZ010000023.1 coordinate 424,589, forward strand.
GACCTGCTTGCCAATACCCTCAGTCCCGATATTAGCATCGAACTCGTGCAGTGCGAACGTGCGTCCGACATTCATCATCTCTGGGTGCAGAATTGCGGTGAGCCGGAGACGGCCGGAATGCCGTGGCAGATCCACCCCAACATCGTCACGCGCATACGCCGGCGCTCACCGGACTACGCGGTGTTCTTTGCCCAGTGGTCGGTGCTGCTCGACCAGGATGCGCTCACGGTGATCAATGCCGCCGCCGCGTGGGCGAAGGAGAACCCGGAGGCGCGCGTTGTGCTGGCGGAATATCTCGACCCGGATGGGCCGCAATCCATCGTGGACCTGTCCCGGCTGCGGATGCAACTGATCGAGGACAGGCTTGCCGAAGCGGGCATCACCCGCGCCCGCATGGACCGGGTCCGGCGCAAGGTGAGCGAGGTTCCGGGCATGTCGCAGGAGAGCCAGCGCGTGGACATCGTCGTCCGCACGTCCTGAACTGGTGAGGCGCCTTGCCGGCGGGGCAAGCCGGAAGGGCTCGACGCTACTTCAGTGATGCGAGCAGCGCGTCGAGGTCCGGCTCGGTGGCGTCGTCCTCGGGCGGCGGGGGCTCGGCATTCAGGCTGGCGAGCAGCTTGTCCAGATCGTCAGCGGCGTCCTCCACCGCCGGTTCCGCGGCTTGGGTCTCCGCCGGAGCCGAAAGCCCGGCGAGCAGTGCATCAAGGTCGGGACCATCCGATGCGGCGTCCGGTTCGCCGGACGGCGCCGGCGGCGGTTCCGGAGGGGTGGCGACGGCATCCGGAGGGGGAGCCGGCTCCGGCTGGGCCCGCGCCGTTGTTTGCGGAGCCGGCGAAGGCGCCGGCGCGGCAGCGTGCGGCGGCGGTTCCGCGCCTCGCAATGGCGCTGCCGGGACCGGCTTGATATCGAGCGGGGCCCAGAAGCCCGCCAACGGCGTTCCGGCCTGTGAGGTGAAGCTGCCCAGCCGCAACTCGGGCCGGCCGCGGATCGACAGCAGCGGCATCACCCGGTACTGCCCGACCTGCACGGCCTGACGCTCTGTATAAAGACGCTCGGTGCAGGGCAGCGCGATCTGCTCCCCGTCCGTATCCGTATAGACATAGTATGGAATGTCATCGACACCCATCACCGCTCCCAGCTTCAGCTTCGCTCCCTGCTGGGTGAAGCTTTCGGCCAGCAGCAGGGCCGGAATAATCGCCGGATGCCCCCACAGCATCCCGCCGAGCCCACCCTGGCGGGTGAACTCCTCGAAGGCGAACGAGTCGATCGGATCGGTTTTGCGTCCGTATGGCATCCGCATCAGGAAGCGCGGGGTCGCCAGGCCGAGATAGGCGGCTGCCGGCAAAGCCTGAAGCGCCGAGAATGCGTCCTTGATCAGCGGGTGCTGATCGTGGAACGGGAGCTTCAGCGCGTCCGGGCCGATACCGGCAACGAAGGGCGCCCCGCCAGCGCCGGCAATCTGCGCAATACGGCCGAGCAGTTCGGCGTGTGGCGGCGCCAGTTCGAACAAATAGAGCCCGATGACAGCCGACAACGGTCCCTGATGGGCGTCGAGCGCCGGCTGCTCCACCAGCATGCCGTACAGGCCGGTTTCCTCCAGCGTGTCGGTGGCTGCCAGGTCCGCCGCCAACTCCTCGGCGGAGACGTCGTACAGCACGATCTCCATTTTCGCGTCGGTCTCGATCCGGCGCACCAGGAACTCCACGCCGCGCCACAGCGCCTCGGCGGTCTGGAAGTCGGGGTGATGCAGGACCCGGCGCATGGCCGACGACAGCGCTTCGTCGACGCGCGCGGTCAACGCCTCCTGGCGCGCGTCGCGCGCCGGCTGGATGAACGGACCGATCAGGCGGCGCATCAGATCGTCGGCCGAAGCCTCGGCCGTGCCGGTGAGGGCGGGGCGGCCGATCAACCGGGCGAAATCGGACAGGCGGGTGGTCGCGACCGCACCGCCGCGGGATTTCCGCGGCGGTGGTGGCAGCGGTGCCTCGCCACCCCAGGAGAGCACCTCCTTCGCCGCCCGGTCGAACGTCGCGCGGTTGCCCAGATTGCGTCGCAGGCCGCGAAGCTGCTCGAACAGCTCCAGATTTTCGGCGAGTTGGTCGGGATGGAAATCGTCGATCGCGGCGATCTTCACCGTTACCGCGGCGCCGTCATCGGCGAGCGGCAGACTGAGCGACAGCCCCATGCGTGCGAGCACGTCGTCCAGGTTGTCGACATCCACCTTGACCGGCTTGCGTTTTGCCAGCGCCGCCCCGGTGTCGAGCCGGCCGGCGTTGGCGGCGCCGGAGAAGTCGCCCAGCAGCGCGAGACGGAACTTCTGTCCTGCCGCGGCGGGACGCGATGTGCGGCCGAGGCGGCCGAAGCTGACATTGTATTCCATGGGTGTCCTTTGGGGATGCCCCTTGCGGCGGCGCCGAATGATATACCCGACTTCCGCAGGAAGTCGGGTGAGTCTTGGTTTCGCGCGCAGCCGCCACACCGACCCTGCGCGCGGTATACCCAGAATCCTGCGGATTCAGGGTATACAAGTGCCCGCCGGTTCGGCAATTCCTCCGCTTGCCGGCGGGGTGCGGGGGACATGCGTCTGCCATGCCGCGGTGAGAGGCCGAACCAGTGCTCCGGCGAGCGGCAGACTCGGAACAAAGAGGTTGGAAACGGGTTCTATGGGCGTGGGATGGAGGCGCGATGGAGACGGCGGGCGCCAGCGATCCGCGTATGTTCAGGTAATTGTTCAGGCTGACAACGCCGTACCGGGCGTGGTATGGGTTGTCGGCGCGGCAGCCGGCCGCCTGATCGGACGCTGCGGTGTCCACCCCCGGCAACCGTGACCTGTGTTGACCGTGATCTGTATTGACTCCCTGGGGACGAGAGGTGGGATCGTGAAGAAAGGTGAACAGCCGGAATTTTCCGCCAAGTGGTGGAAGGGCAGTCAGCCCAAGGGGCTGAAGAGCGCCAGCAAGCTGGACGACGCGCTGAAAGACTACGACGACGCGAAAAAGAAGCTGGAGCAGAGCGGCGATGCCGACGCCGGGAAGGCCGCGCGGGATGCGCTGGGCGGTATCGAGAGCGCGGCGAAGGCGGTCGTTGCCGAAGCGTCCAAGGCCAAGAACACGCCCGAAATGGATTGGACGGTCGAGTCGCTGAAGAAGTTCGACCGGCTCTATGCGCCGGAGCAAGCCTGGATCGAACAGCATACGGAGGAGAGCGACGAAGGTGTGTTCGCCGATCCGGAGGCGTACCACACATATCTGACCGCTTCGCTGAAGAAGCTGCGCACCGGCGGGGAGATGAATTTCGGCTTCGTGCTCGGCAAGAAGGCCGAGGATCATCGGCTTGCCCTGCATCGCAGCAAAGGGTCGAAGGCGCTGGCCAACACGCTGGTCAAGCAGACCAGCCTGCACGCGATGACGTTTGGCGTTGCCACGCCGGACGAAAACCGTCCCGGCATCATCGTGCTGGCGCTGGAGGGGCGGCAGCTTCCTGGAATGGGCAAGAAGGGTGCCCGGATGCTGAAGAAGTTCAAGCCGCTTCCCTTCACCAAGCTGGTGATGATGGTTGACGGGCAGGAGGTCGCGGACCTCGATGATCCCGAAGACACCGATGCCGACGAGGCGGACGAGACCGAGGCCCAGGAGTTCGACGCCGGTGCGCTGGCGCGCGAACTCGCCGTGCTGATCGGCCGGGTAGCGGCGGTGACCGATCCGACCCGCAAGGCGGCGCTCGGCAAGCAGGCGAACGAAGCAAACACGGCGCTGAAGGGCCCCAACCTTGCCGCCGCGGCGTCCGCGATCAACGCGCTGCGGACGGCGCTGGACGCAGCCGGGAACGGACAAGGCGGCAACCGTCAGTCCGGCAATGGCACGGGCGCGGTCGCCTATGCCAAATCGCGCCTTGCCTGGCTTGCCGCGCGCAAGAAGGTCGAAGGCGAACTCGACAGGCTGGGCAGCGAGATCGTTGCCACTTACCAGGAGGAGGGCATCGGGCCCGAGCTGGGCAAACTCTATCGCGACCGGGTTTCGCCGATTCTGTCCACGCTGGATGAAAGCCTGGCGGACAAGCTGGACGCGGCGATCAACGCCACCGATCCGGCGCAGCGCACCGAGCTGGTGGGTGAAGCGAAGGCGATCATGCAGCGCTATAAGGCCTATCTTGATAGCGAAAAGATCATCGCCGATCTGGATACCAATCCGTTCTCCCCACTGTCGATCCAGCAGACACTGTCAACGACGCTGACGGCGCTTTCGAAAGCGGTGGCGTAAATCTGGCTTCGGATCGCCGGTACCTGGCCCAGCAAGGGCCAGGTACCGGCGACCGGATCAGGCTCCGGCGGTGACCAAAAGCCGGTTGACATCGACAAATAACTGGCCGGCAAACTGCGCACGTAGCGCTGCCCAGGGCTGCGGATCGTCGGCCAGTTCGGTATAGGCGTCGCGGGGGATACGAAGCGCTTTCAGCAGTGCTTCATTGGATGAGTCCAGCCAGGCGAAGGTGAAGGATTTCATCTTCCACCTGATCCAGCCGCAGCTCCGATTCGTCGGCCAGCGGTGCGTTCCGTACATCACGGACCACCGCCAGCTTCAGCAACTCGATCCCGATGTCATCGAGTCCGGCTTCCTGGCAGACGAGCTTTTCCCGCACGGCAGGCCAGCCGAACGCGATGCGCGCAACCAATGTCTTGCCCAGCTCGCGGGCGATGCGCGGCGCGCCCGCGCCATAGGCGGTGTCGAACACCGTGCGGGCTTCGGCCTCCAGCGTCTGCCAGTGCGGCAGATCATCGATCGGGTGCGCCAGAATCCACTGGCGGCGGCCGACATCGATGTAGGTGAAGCTTGGTTGCAGTCGAAAGCTGGTGGCGCAGGATGGGCAGGTTATTGCCTGAAAGGTTCCATCGATAATCTCCTGCCGCAGATCGGGCCGTCGATCGGCGTTCACGCTGGCCGCAACTTCGACCGTGACCTCCGTGTTGCAGGCGGGGCAACTGACGGTGGTTGTCTGGAAGATGGACATGACTGGATCTTTCTCGGTTCGCCAGGCGGGGCCTCAATCCTGGACGTACGTGGCTATGGACGCAGGCGGGCTCTTGTCCGTATGCATCCGGTAATAGGCGTACTGATCGGCGAACCACTCACCGGGCGCACGCCACATGTAGTCGCTGATCTTGGTGGCGCGGGCGGTTGCGAGATAGCTGTACCAGACGCCCTTGTATCCTTCGTGATAGGAACGGCCGTCGCTGCAATCGATGTCCTTTTCCCAGGGGGAGCTGGTGTCGTTGCGGACCAGCGTGAGATTGCGATAGCCCTGGCTGCCGGTGATGGCGTTCCAGTCGTCGAACAGGGTGCCGAGGTCGGCGGTCGCATTCGCCGGCTTGCTGCAGGTGCCGGATTGCAGGACCAGGTGGATCATTTTCATCAGATGATCCTTCGATGGTTTTTTTCCTGTCCCGACCAGCGACTTGAACGAGGTTTCGTAATGCGCCTCGGCAACGCTGTCGACGGTTTCCGACTTCCACCCGCCGAAATTCGCGCCGCTCATGTTATCCGACATGATGCTGTTGGCATCGTCCGCGTTGTGACCGATCTCATGCAAGGTGGTGGCATTGAAATAGTTGACGCGGCTCTCGGGCTTGCTGCGGTCCATCTGGTAAGTATGGCCTTCCGAGCCGATCTTATTGAGCACGATCTTGCCGCGGCTGTAGTAGCTGGATCCCATGTCCGGATCGGTTTCGTATTCCAGGGTTTTGAGGTTCTTCAGATCCTTGGCCGGAACCTGGCCGAACAGTTCGAACAGCTTGGGCAGACGGGTGACCGACATACCCTCCGGGATGTCGAGATCGATCTTGTAGCAGGCGTTCATCGCGGCCTTGCAAATGGCTTGCTTCACCGGATCGCTGGTGGTTTCACCAAACGCCTTCACCAGATCCGCGATCTTCTGCTTGCCATCCGGCTGCGAGAGCTGGGCGTCGAAACTCGCCTTGCTGGCCCGTTCGACCATGGCCAGAGCCTCTTTGTTCACGGCAAACAGCTCGGCCTTCTGGTTGCCGACGCTGGTCATTGCCAGCGCGTCGTCGCGCCGCTTCACCAGGGCGGCGTAAAGCTGGTCGAAGCCTGTCTTGGTGGGGCCGTCGGTGATTGCGTCGATCGTCTTCCTGGCTTCCGCCAGGCTGGCGGCGATCTGAAGTCTTGGTCTTTTCCACGTCGAGGATGGCGACCTGCGCCCGATCGAGCTTTGCCTTGAGGGCGTCCGCGTTGTTGGACACGGTTGTCAGCGCGGTGCTGACGGCGGCGATATCCTCGTCCGTCCGCCTGAATGCGTCCTTGACGGCGTTATCCAGCGCCAGCCTCTCGTTGGTGAGGGTCGTTTTCTCCGTGCCCGAGGGCAGTGTGCCGAGCGGAACGCGGAATGCGTAGAGTTGCTTGGTAATCCTGCCCCTGGTCTGGTAAGCGGCCCAGCCCACGTTGACGGCGGCGCTGGCGTCGTTGCCGATCCGGGCAAGCTCGTCGGTGCGCGCGCTGCCGGTCAGTGATAGCATCGCGCTCTTCTGGTCTTCGGTGAGGGTGTTGAGCCGGTTCTGCACCGGATTGGGCGTGGCGACGTCGCCGCACCGGCGCGCGACGCTGCGAAGCAGATCGAGTTTCTTATTCGCATAGCTGGGAACCGACGCTTCGCGGGCCTTGGTGAAGAACCGGGTGCTGTCCTGTTCGAGGGTGGTGAGGGCGGTGCCGTAATCGGCGAGATTGGCGGAGGTAGCCAGGTTCGATACCCTGGTTCTCAGGCCGGTCAGCTCGTTTGTAAGTGCGCCCTCTGAACCTTTCGGCAGTTGCTTGATCCAGTTCTCGGCGTTGGTCAGACGGGTTTCCACGACGCCCTTGCGGGCGGCTAGCTTGTCCCAGTCGTCCTTCGCCGTCTGGGCAGCCGTTTTCGCCAGGTTGATGTCGGCCAGCAGCGCCGGTGCCTTCTTGAGTTCGGCGTCGATTCCGGCGGTGCCGCTGGCGTTAGCGAGCGCGTCCCGCCGCAGCTTCAATGCGGTGATGGCAGTGTCCGTCGGGCCGCGAGCAATCGGGGAACCAATCGCTGCCGCGGCATTGGTCAGCTCCAGCAGGGCATTGTCGACGCTCGTCAACTGTTTCTGCTGGTCCGATAGCAAAGTCGGGCTCGGCCGTTGCTGACCCAGCGACGGTCCTTGTGGAATCGGGCCTGAGGTCGGCTCCGCTCGATCCCAGGTCGGCGGCGTCGGTTGCGGCGGCGGCTCACGCTGCAGGCCGAGCATGCGTTGACTGCGATCGACCGACTTGCCGGTGAAACCAGTAATCCACTGGTCCTGCTTAACGATTTGCGGGCTTACCTTCGGTGTCGCTGACGTATCGATCCCGGTTTGTCCGGACATTGCAGACGTCTCCATTGCGCCAGTGCCGGCCAGTTTACGCGAGGCCCTACTGTTCACTCAACTGATATGATAGGTTCCGGTGTTCGGAAACGATCGGTGGAACGGCTGCGGACGATTGTATGGGAGGCGACGGCAGGCTCGTGAAAAAGAACGAACAGCCGGAATTCTCAGCGAAATGGTGGAAGGCCAGCCAGCCAAAGGGCCTGAAAACCGCTGGCAGGCTGGAAGACGCGCTGAAGGATTACGAGGTTGCGAAGCGCAAGCTGGAACAAAGCAAGGAGTCCGACGCGGCGGAAAAAGCCGAGGACGCGCTGGATGCGATCCCGCCGGCGGTAAAGGCGGTGATCGCCGAAGCGGCCAAGATGAAGGGGTCGCCCGAGATGGAAGCTACGGTCGAGACCCTGAAGAAATTCGACCGTGCCTACGGGGCCGAGGAAGACTGGATCGAGGCGCATACGAAACCGTCGAAGGACGGGGTTTTTGCCGATCCCGACGAATACCAGTCCTATTTGATGGCCGGGCTCAAGCGACTGCACCGCGGTGGACCAATGAACTTCGCCATCGTGCTCGGCAAGCAGCCTGAGGACCACCGGATGGCGCTCCATCGCAGCACCAGCGCGAAGACGCTCGGCGCCATGCTTGTGAAGGAAACCGGTCTGCACACGATGACGTTCGGTGTCGCCACCGGGGATGAAAAGCGCGCCGACACGCTCTGCCTGACGTTGGACGGACGGCAGCTTCCCGGCATGCAGAAGAAAAGCGAACGAATGCTTAAATCCTTCAAGCCGCTGCCGTTCGCCAAGGTAGCACTGCTGGTCGGAGGCAAGGAGGCCGCGGACGTCGACGAGGACACCTGAGATCCCGGCCCGCTCGAATACCAGCGGCCCGAAGTCGTGACTCTTCCGCGGATCGTCGGGCGCTGGTATCTTGTACCAACCATCCGAGACGCTGGCTCTTCTCTCCTCATGCCGGCGCAGGCGTCGCGCAGGCGGACATCCATGCGACCGCGTGGTCTGCACGGACAGTCGCTGGATTCCCGCTTTCGCGGGAATGACGGGGGATGGGTCGGTCTTTCCGCCGCTCGGTATAACATCTGTTATCGCAGGCGCTGGCGGACCGCTTCCTCAATATGCGGGTCGAGCAAGGCCGTCCAATATCCGACGGCGCAACCAAGCTGCGGTGGCAGCGCCGGGTAGCGCCGCTTCGCCTGCGCGGCGGCAATGCGCCCGTCCGAAAACGGTTCGAGGTAGCTGCGCAATACTGCCCATTCCAGTGCCCGAGCGGGATGCGACAGAGGCGCCGGCGTGGTCGCCATGCCGATGAACCGCTGCTCAACGGCCTGGCACGGATCGCGTGCGCTTTCATTCCACAGCGGATAGCAATAGCCGACCGCCAGGGCGACGCCGGCTCCGAACAGCAGCTTGCCGATCACTTCATCTCTCCCGCGTTCCTGCGCGGCAATATACGACCTATCCGCCGGATCGACGCCGCGGCGAACCGCATCGGGGCGGTCACGCGAAACGACGTGCTGGCCTGCATCGTTTGCACCGCGGACAGCGCCGCGTGCGTCGCCATTTCGGCAGCGAGGTGCTGCCGCCGCGCCTGCGCGGCTTCCTGCTCCGCCAGCGTGATCGCGTGCCGGAGCGCGGCAATCTCCGCCTCGGGTTCGTTCGCCGTGTCGTGTCGCACGCCAGCCTCGCCGGTCGTCGACGCTGATGCCGTGGCGTCGGACGGTGGCAGGTGAAGGATGTCCCCGTCCAGACAGAGGCCTGCTGCGCCATCTTCGATGCGCCATTCGCAGAGGACGGCAGCCATCGCCCGCAGCGGGTCGAGTTCGCGCCCTGGTGGCAGGTCCAGGGTGGCGATGGCTGCGACATCGAGGGGGCGGAGGGAGAAGCCCAGGGCGGTCAGCCCGGGCCTGTCCACGCGTCGTCCTGCAAATCCGGGCTCGCCGTATCCGGTAACCCAGCCGATCAGGTCCGGCTCGTCGATGGCCCCGGCGGCCACGCGCTCGAGCATGTCTCGCCAGTGCACGTGTTCATTCTCCGCCCTGTCCGCCCTGGCAAGGTTGGCCAGGCGGCCAAGCACCAGTTTCCGTTCCATCTGGCTGCGCGAGCGGAACGGGATATGCAGCAGGTCACCGATCGGCTGATAGGTGACGGATGCGTCCTGTTGCCACTCGATCGAATGATATCCCGCAGTCGGTCGTACCGCGCCGATACGCGCGTTCCAGAATGCCCGTGGGACAACGATTTTGGGATACATCGACCGTTCGGGGCACACCCGGATCAGGTCGCCGATATCGAGCCGGTCTTGCCGCATGTTTGCCGGGACACAATTGCGCCAGAACAACTGGCCGACCTGGGTTGGATGCGCCAGCGTGCCAAACAGCCGTTCGAGTTCCGTCCGATCGGCAACATCGATGAACTCGTCGGCATCCAGAAGGCAAACGATATCGGCGTCGGTCTCCTGAAACAGGCGATCCAGACCGATTGCGGCGGCCTGTTGCTGATGGTGCCCTTGATACGCGGCGCGCCAGCATCGCCAGCCGGGGCGACCGGCGCAGGCTGCGCGCAGCATCTCGCCCGAGCCGTCGATCGAGCGGTGATCGACCAGGATGCCATAGTCGAACAGCGCCAGGATGTGGCGGAGAAAGACAGGAAGTATATCGGCTTCGTTGCGTGCAACGACGAAAACAGCGGTGCGCATCACCGCTTCGCCAGAATGAGGCCGAGCGCTTTCAAGGGATCGAGACTGACATGTGGACGCTCATTGCGACGGCCCGAGGTCGGTTGCACTCTGACGCCGGCCGGGCCGACGCGGGAACCAATGTACCCGCGTGGCCTTCGGCTGTCGAACATTGGGCCGGCGATGGTTGCGCTGGTGGCGCGTCGTGGGTGGAACGGCGTGTTCGGGTGCTGTGAAATCTATCCTGAGGGAGCGGCGGCTTTCAGATCCTTCTGAAAGTTCGCCAGGTGCTTGTTGAATTGCTCAAGGTTGTCATGATATGTTCCGGTCTTGTCGGTGATTTCCTTCAGCGCATCCGTAAGCGTCTTCTTGGCGTCGTCTATTTTCTTGGCCTGATCCTTGTCGTCCTCGTCAAGATTGAAGGCGCTAGCGTCAACGATATCGGTATATGATTCCGCCGCGTCGTAAATCTTGGAGACCGTGTGAAAACTCCGCCAAAACGGATTCCGGCGCGGTGCGGCGCGCGTTAGAATCCGCGGCATGACGCACATCACCGGTCATGACCGTTCGCAAACCCTGCTTCTGCCGGAATCGCTGGACGAGTATGTTGGCCCAGAGAACCCAGTGCGGTTCATCGAAGCCTTTGTCGCCGGGCTCGACCTCGCGGCGGCGGGGTTCGCCCGTGTTAAGTCGAAGGAGACTGGCCGTCCTGGCTACGCACCGTCCGACCTGCTGAAACTCTATATATACGGTTACCTGAACCGGGTGCGTTCGAGCCGCAGGCTGGAAGCCGAGACCCACCGCAATATCGAGGTGATCTGGCTGCTGCGGCAGCTGAAACCGGACTTCAAGACCATCGCCGACTTCCGTCGCGACAACCGCATGGCCTTCCGCCCGGTGTTCCGCCAGTTCGTGCTGCTTTGCAAGCAGTTGGACCTGTTCGGCCGTGAGCTTCTGGCAGTGGACGGCACGCGCATCAAGGCAGTCAACAACAAGGACCGCAACTTCACCCGTGCCTCGCTGAGCGAGTTCATCAAATTGGCCGACAAGAAGCTCGATGACTATCTCCAACGGCTCGACCACAGCGACGCCGCCGAGCAGGCCACCGGTGGATCTCGGGTCAAGAACCTGGGGGAGAAGATCGCGGCGGTTCGCGAGCGCCGCGATCGATGCCAGAAGATGCTGGAGGAATTGGAGCGGACCGGCGAGGACCAGATCTCGCTGACTGATCCGGACAGCCGGGCGATGGCCGCGCACACCCATGTTGCTGTGGGCTACAATGCGCAGATTGCGGTCGATACCAAGCACAAACTAATCGTCGAGCAGCAGGTCACAAACCAGGTCGTCGATATGGGCCTGCTGGCGGAGACCGCCAAACCAGCGAAGGAGACCCTTGGTATCGAGACGATCGACGTTGTCGCCGACAAGGGCTACTTCAAGATCGAGGACATCGAGGCCTGCGAAAAGGCTGGGATGGTGCCTTATGTGCCCCGCCCGCAGCGCGGCCCTTCGGTGAGAGCGGGCCTGTTCCGCAAGGACGAGTTCAAATACAACGCCGAGACGGACAGCATGATCTGTCCTGCCGGGCAGCGCCTTCAGCCATATTCGTCATCCCTCATGCGCGGGCTGAAGAAGATCAACTACGCCAACCGCGCGGCCTGTCGAGACTGCCCCTTGCGGTCTCGATGCACAGGCAACCAGTTTCGCTCGGTGTCGCGGCTGGAGAACGAGGCCGTGCTGGACCGCATGGCCGCCCGGCTCGCGCGGCGTCCGGACATTCTTGACCAGCGCCGCTGCTCGGTCGAGCACCCGTTCGGTAGCATCAAGCAGTGGATGTATCAGGGCGCGTTCCTGATGCGCGGTCTGGAAAAAGTCCGGGCTGAGTTTAGTCTTACCGCGCTCGTGTACAACATCAGACGGGTGCTCAACCTTGTTGCCTTCGATGAGCTCATGGCCGCAGTGACGGGCAAGCCGCACTGAATAGCCCGGTCGCCTGGTCGTATCGCACCGCTTGACCGGAAAATCGCATCGAAGGGATACCAAAAGGGCCAATTCCAGCGTCTCACGCGTCCGGTCGCGCTGCTCGAAGCTGTTGGATCCTGGGTCGCGCTCCTCTCCGCCCTGAAGCGCGTTCTCACACGGTCTGCTTGGAGAATGCATCCTACAGCGCGAGGACCGAGCCTTCCATCGTATCGCGCTCGGCTACAACCTTCTGCGCCGCCTTGTTGGCAGCGTCCATAAGCGCCACCAGATCTCCCTTGGCCTTCGGCAGCTTGCCTTCCTTGCCAATGGTTTTTTCAGCCTGTGCCTTGGCCGCTTTCCAGGCGGAGAGTTCCTTGCCCATGCTACCCTCTTTGTTAAAGCGGATTTTTGCGTGCGTGGTAGTCGCGGCAGCTATCATATTTGTTTCTGAGACGGGCAGCAACGAAATTTTCTCTTGATTGACAGAAACGATACGGGCTGGTTCAGCCGCCCTTCACGCCGCCGGCGGTCAGACCTGCCACGATCTCTTTCTGCATCAGCAGAGTCAGCAGCAGCACCGGTGCGGTGACCACCAGCGCGGCGGCGGCCAGCGGACCCCAGCTTACCTGCTCGAAGGTCAGCATGTTGTATACCGCGATCGGCAGGGTGCGGGTCTCCCGGTTGGCCAGGATCACGCCGAAGAGGAAATTGTTCCAACTGAAAATGAATGACAGGATGGTGGCCACCGTGATGCCCGGCCGGGCCAGCGGCAGCGCGACGTGGCGGAACGCCTGCCAGATGGTCGCGCCATCCACCAGCGCGGCTTCCTCGATCTCGCCGGGCAGGCCCTCGAAGAAGCCGATCATGATCCAAACCACGATCGGCACGGTCAGCACCAGGTGGGTGATCACCAGCGGCACCAGGGTGCCGATCAGCCCCAACCACTGGAAGGCCAGGAACAGCGGAATCAGATAGGACAGGCCGGGCGTGAGACGCGCCACCAGGATCAGCATCGCCGCTTTCAGCGCCTTTGCCTTGGCGATCCCGTAGCCCGCCGGCACGCCGACCAGCAACGCCAGGCCGGTGGCGCCGAACGACACGATGACGGAGTTCTTCGTGTAGTTCAGGAAGTCATTTTCGGCGAACACCTTGACGAAGTTCGCCAGCGTGGGCGGGTGCGGGATGAAGACGGGCGGGAACGCCATGTTGTCCACCTCGTTCTTCAACGACAGCGACAACATCCAGAAGAACACGAAGGCGGCCGGCAGGACCAGGACGATCACCGAGGCATAGAGCCCGATCCGCCCGGCAATCCGCCGCACGTGGTGGCGACGGATGCGTGCCGGGCGGCGAGCCAGTGGCATGGCCTGAACCTGTCTCGCTCATTGCCATTTCGCGCGTTGCCGCACGCCCAGCAGCCCCAGGCTGATCGCCACGATCAGCACAAAGAAGACCAGCGTGACGGCGCCGGCATATCCCAGATGGTAATAAGCAAAGGCGGTCTGGTACAGGAAGATGTTGATGGTCTCGCTGGATGTCCCCGGCCCGCCGAGCGTGATCACGTAAATCACGTCGAACGCCTTCAGCGCGTCGATCGTGCGGATCACCGCCGCGACGACAATGAACGGCCAGACCAGCGGCAGCGTGATATGGCGGAAGCTCTGCCAGCCGCTGGCGCCGTCGAGCACCGCGGCCTCATATGGATCGGCCGGCAGGCTGGCCAGTCCGCCGAGCACGATCAGCATGACCAGCGGCGTCCATTGCCAGGTCTCCACCATCGCCAGGGTCGGGATCACCGTATCCGGGCTGTAGGTCCAGGTGGCGGGGGGAAGGCCGACGGACGTGAGCAGATAATTCAGCACGCCCAGTTGCGGGTGGAACATCATCGACCAGACCAGGGCGATGGCCACCGGCGTCGCCATCATCGGCAGGACGAAGATGGTACGTGCCAATCCCCGCAGTGCGAAGCGCCGATGGAAGCAGACGGCGGCGGCGATGCCCAGCACCAGCGGACCGCCCACCGCCAGCACCGAGAAATACAGCGTGCGGAGCACCGCCCAGCCGAAGCGCGAATCGGTTGCGATTGCCGCGTAGTTCGCCAGGCCCGCCCAGGTGATCCCGCCGGCGGGGTCCCACGAATGCAGCGAGATGAAGATCGTGAACAGCCAGGGGAAGATGATCACCGCCAGCACGATCACCGCGGCAGGCGCGGCGAAAACCCAGTAATGGCGTGCATAGTTGCGCGCCCGCCGAGGCACGGCCCGCGCCGCGCCCGCCGGAACCAGTAGCGTCGAAGACAAATCTGTATCCCTCCCGTCCGGCCCTGCCTATGACTCGCCCGACAGGTTTGCGCAATCACAACCGATATGGGCGTGGCGCGAGCGGGAGGCCACGCCGCGGCGACGTCTGGTCACGGCGAGCGGGATCGCGGACGGCACGACCCGGTTGCGATGGGGGTTGGTGGCACGTTATCCAACAGCGCTTCGATGGCCTGCCGCGCGTCCTGTGCCAATGCCGCGTCGGCGTCGCGCTGCCCGAGCAGGTCGCTCCAGGCGAACAGGTCGGCGATGCGGGCGATCGGCCGCCAGTCGGGCGGCAGTGTGCCGCCCGCGCTGCGATACCCCGTCTCTACGCCCTCCACGAACGCCGTCTGGCCACCCAGCGGCAGCCGCAGCAAATTGCCGAAATCGAACGCCGGGGTGGCACTGAGTGCGAATTCCCAATCCAGCACGGCTGCCACGCGCCAGTCCGCCGCAATCTGCCGCAGCAGAATATTGCTGGGATTGCAGTCGGCATGGGTCAGCCGCGGATCGCCAAGCCAGCCATCCAGCCGATGACCCTCTCGTTCCACGAACGCGAACAGCCGATCGGTAAGCGCATGCCCAAGCCGTTCGCCGCCGGGGCCGGCGCGCAGGCACTGGTGCATGAATTGCAGCAGTCCTGTTGGTCCCAGATCGAGCGTCTCCGCAACGTGCAGATCAGGCGCGAAAAAGCCGGCACGATCGAACCGGAACGCGTGGACATGGGCCAGCGCAGTGCCGACCGCGACCCCGAGCGCATCGAGCGTCGCCGGATCCGCGTCGCGGCAGGCATGATCGAGCTGTACGCCGTCGATCCACTCCAGCACCGCGTACGGACCACCGGTGATCGGGTTGTTATCAGCGAAATGCAGGAACCGGGCGATCGGAACGCGGCTCTGCAGCAAGGCCGCGAGCGCCGCCTCCTTGCGCGCCGTCCGCGGGTCGCGCTGGAACAGGCGCAGCAACACGCGGCCGGGCGCGCGATCCAGCGTGAGCCGCAGATTGGTGTGCACAAGACCGCCGTTGACCCGTTCAACCGATACGACATGCGCATCGCCGATTGCCGGCATGCAGCAACCTGCCCGCTTCAGATATGCCCAGCTTGATCCATGGATTCCGCCGGTTCCAGCGCTGCCGGTTCAGCAGCCCCTCTCCTGGCGCCAGAGGCCGAGCATCTCCTGGACCGGCCGATCGGAAAAGCTGAACAGCACGGCTTCGCTGCCGGCGCGGTGATGGTGCCAGTGCCAGCTCGGCACCACGAACACGTCGCGTGGTTTCCAGTGGAAGGTCGTATCTCCGATCGCCGTCTCCCCATTGCCTTCGACCACGACATACACGGTGCCATCTGTGCTGCGGTAGGGCGAGGTGGCGACGCCGTGCGGCAGCAACTGCATGAAGGCACCGATCGTCGGCATCGGGTGCTCGCCGGTAGCGGGATTCACATAGCGCAGCTTATGTCCATGACACGGGTCGGGATCGCTGTTGGCGGTGAGAGTTGCCAAAGCCTCGCGCGATCGCTCATAGGGATAACTGAATACCGGCGAGTTTTTCGTCGTCGGCTTCCAATCCACCGGCATCATGTTCTGGCCGAAGCGTGCCAGACTGTCACCGGGTGGTCGCGTGACAGCCTGAGTTTCCGCGTTTGCCGGCTCCGCGAAGCTGGCATCGAACAGGCGCACGATCGGGATATCGAGCCCGTCCAGCCACACCATCGGCCGGTCCGTCTCATTGCCGTGGTCGTGCCATGTCCAGGACGGGGTTATCACGAAATCGCCCGGCTGCATCAGCGTCCGTTCGCCCTCGACAGCCGTGTAGGCGCCGCTTCCTTCGATGATGAAACGAAGCGCCGACTGCGTGTGACGATGCGCCGGCGCGACCTCGCCGGGCATGATCAACTGCATGCCGGCAAACAGCGAGTGGGTCACGCGCGTCTGTCCGCGCAGGCCCGGATTTTCCAGGATCAGAACGCGCCGCTCGGCTTCACGCGCGGTGATCAGCTCGCCCGCCTGCATCAGATAGGGACGCACCGTCCCGTCATAATCCCAATGCACCGGAAGCGCCGGGGTGGTGGGAGCGCGCGTCACCAGCGCGTGCAACCGCTCCCACAGCGGCGCCAGTGAGTGAACGCCGATCCGGTCATAAAACTCCTGACGGTCGGTGCTGCGCGTGGTTGCCGCTTCCGACATGAACGTCCCCCTGGCCAACGCGGCCACCGCAGCTTAGTCCGAAGGGGATTTCCCGCGCCAGCATCCGATCCATGCAGACGCCCGACGTTCAGGCAGGCGGTGTCAGGATCCTTGACGACTGAGGCCGGCTCTGCAACGGGCGCATCGCCTCATTGGTCACCCTGCTGGCAATCTGCAGCAGCGTGACGCCGGCCTCCGTAGCATGCTTCACCCCATCGACCCAGAGGTCGCGCTGAATTTCGGCAACCTCATCGACCGACTTGCAGCGCAGGATATCCTGCGGCTTGCGGGCGCCGCGGTCGGTCGCGTGATCCAGCATCTCCAGCCAGGCGTGCTGCAACTCCTGCATTCCTCGCCCCAGCGCCGTCCAGCTAGTGAACAGCGCCTGAACATGTTCGGCCGTGCTCTCCGCGGCCGTCCGATAGATCTCCAGCGCACGAACCGTCTGTCCGATCACGCGATGGCTCCTGCCGTAACCGACATCCGCGAGCCGGCCGTTCACCCCGGCCGCCGCACGGACCCCCAGCCAGATTACCTCGCGACCCTGGTCGGCCACCCGCTGCGTGATATCGACGGCGGCGTCCGCGGTGCGCGCCACCGTATCCGCGACACTGACGCCGATATCACGGGCTTCGTCCGCCGTGCGGTTGAGCACATCCTCGGCGCCGGCGACGCTGTCACGAGCGGCGCGCGTACCCAATTCCACGGTCGCGTGCGCCGCGTCACGCGCCTGCTGCATGCCTTCGCGCGTGTTCCGTTTTGTCGTTTCGGACATGAAGATTCCCCTTTTCTGCGCGGTTCCGATTATCAATGGCGCACCTGCGAGGGAGTTTCACTGCACAAAAAAATCAAGTCTGTGACAGGAATTTCTTTTGACAGCTTCTTGCCTCTGTGGGTGGCGTCGCCGCCGATCACAATGCCGTCTGAAGCCGGTTGGCCGCGCGCGTACGTCCCATCAGCGGCAGCAGATCACGCAGCTCCGGGCCGGATTCCTCTCCCGTCAGCGCCAGGCGCAGCGGCAGCGACAAAGATGGGCCGGACCGACCGGTCACCGCATGTAGCGCATCTGTCCATTCCGTCCATACCCGACTGTGCCATGGTTCCGCCGGCAACAGATCGAGCGCGGTCCGCAACAGCTCGTGCTCTCCGTCGATAACGGGAGGTACGATCGTGCCGGCAACCACGTCCCACCAGCCGCGCGCCTCCGACAGCAGGTCCAGCCGGCCGCGTACAGCATGCCAAAATGATTGCGTCGCTCCGCTGGGCAGCCTGTCGGCGACCGCCTCGAAAGGCAGCGTGCTCTGCACACGGCAATTCATGGACAGCAATTGCGTCAGACTGAAATGCTGCGAGGTGTTCGCGTAATGCGCCAGATCGAACCCGGGGCCCAGATCGTCCACTCTCGCTGGTGCGGCGATGTCCGACCCGGCAAGACAGGCGGCAAGCGCGACCGCTTCGATGCCATCGCGGCGCAGTGCCCGCAGCGTCCGCTCGATGCCGCCTCGGTGTCGCCGGCCATCCACGGCTTCCTGGATCACCGGCAGATGACACAGATCCGGCTCTGCGGTTTCGGCGCCGAGAGCGCGCCAGATATCGAGCTGCACGGCAGTGCTGTTGCACTGGTCATCCGTACGGATCAGGTGGGTGATGCCACCTTCGATATCGTCCACCGCCGATGTGAAACTGCGCATCGGCGTGCCGTCTGCCCGGATGAGCACAGGATCCGACAGCGTGGCGAGATCCACCTGCTGCGCACCCAGCACGAGGTCACGCCATTTGACGGGATTGTCGGAAAGCAGAAAGCGCCAATGGGGTCGCTTCCGTTTCGCCTCCGCCGCCGCGCGCTGGACGGGTGTCAGTTTCAGCATGGCCCGGTCATAAACAGCAGACAGGCCACGCTTCAGCCGCTGCTCGCGCTTGACGCGCAGCTCCTCGTCGTTTTCAAAGCACGGATATAACCGACCCGCCTGTTTCAGGCGTTCAGCCGCAGCCTCATACAGCGGCAGCCGCGCACTCTGCCGGATCAACTCGTCCCATTTGATACCAAGCCATTCCAGATCGCCGGGGACGGTATCGGGCTGCCTCGGGCCGGCCTGCTGTTCGATATCGTCCAGTCGCAGCGTCAGCCTGCCGCCATGGCGGCGAACGAACAGATAGTGGGCCAAGGCAAGGCGGCCGCTCCCGATATGCGGTGGCGTGGCCGGGCCACAGGCAATCCGCAGTTTCGGTGTCATTGGTCGGAATCGTCTTCATCAATATCGACCCGCCGCGGGTCGAGCGAGCGCCAGTCCCGCTCGTCGGGTCTGGCCGGATTATCCACGAAGTCCCCAAGCTCGTTGGCGCTGCGCCAGCCCAAATCGCCGGCCTCGGGGACATCGGCGTCCTCGCCGAACGCGAACCAGGACTCCAGGACCTCTTTCGTCGTCATGCCCGGCCCACGGCACCGCTCCACCAAGTCGCGGACATAGAGGCGAGCGAACGCGTTGGCCTGCATCAGTGTGGGAAACCCGGCGATCTCCTCGACGATATTCTCCTGTGCGCCCCCCGAAAGATCGAGGATGCGCACGCGCCAGCCGCCCGGCGGAGCAAACAGATCGCTCAATCCGAGGGCTTCAGCAAACGGAGCAAAGCAGTCATGCGGGGCAAGCTATGATGCGCGTCCTGGCAAAGCAACGGTGGCCGGCTGTCGCATCACGTTCCCGTGCGGCGGGTCTATGCGCGGCGCCAGCAATCGCTAAGGTGCCCCCATGAGCAGCACAGCCCCAGCCGGACCAACTCCAGCCGGATCAACCCCAGCCGGATCAACCCCAGCCGGATCAACTCCACCGGGACCAACCAAGGTCATTCACGCACCTCCGCGGCGGCAGGCCAAACCGCCCGGTCCGTGTGCGATGGTTATCTTCGGCGCGCATGGCGACCTGACCAAACGGTTGCTGGTGCCGGCCCTCTATAATCTGTCCCGCACCGGTCTGATCCCCGAGCATTTCGCAATCGTCGGCGTCGATCTCGCGAAAGACACCGCCGAAGGCTGGGCCGCGAGCCTGCGTGCCATGCTGCAGAGCTTCGTCGGCAATCCGGCAAGCGAGAGCCGGATCGACAAGATCGACGACACGGCATGGAACCGGCTGTCCGGTTGCATGTCGTACATCCAGGGAGACTTGAGCGACCCCAGCTTGTATCACGACAAGCTGAAATCGCATCTGGAAGGTATTGCCCGCGACCGGCAAACCGGCGGGAACTGCCTGTTCTACCTTGCCGTGGCCGACCGGTTCTTTGGCCCGGTGGTCCAGCAGCTTGGCGACGCCGGCCTGGCCCATGACGAAGCCCATGCCGGTGATGCGGTGCATTGGCGTCGCGTCGTTATCGAGAAGCCGTTCGGCCACAGCCTGGACTCGGCGCGCGAGCTGAACGCGCAGATCCGGCGCGTGCTGCAGGAAGAGCAGATCTACCGGATCGACCATTTCCTGGGCAAGGAGACCGTCCAGAACATTATGGCGTTCCGCTTTGCCAACGGCATCTTCGAGCCGATCTGGAACCGCGACCGGATCGATCACGTGCAGGTCAGCGTCGCGGAGACGGTGGGCGTGGAACACCGGGGCAAGTTCTACGAGCAGACCGGGGCGCTGCGCGACATGGTGCCGAACCATGTCTTCCAGTTGCTGGCCATGGTGGCGATGGAAGCCCCGGCCGGTTTCGATGCGGGCTCGGTGCGCAGCCGGAAGGCCGATTTCTACGCAGCCATGCGCACCCTGCGCCCCGAGGACGCGGTGCGCGGCCAGTACGACGCCGGCAGCGTGGTGGGGCAGGCGGTGCAAGGATACCGGCAAGAACCTGACGTGGCGCCGAATTCGAATACGGAGACGTTCGTGGCCATGCGGCTGGCGGTGGACAACTGGCGCTGGGCCGGCGTGCCGTTTTACCTGCGCACCGGAAAGCGGATGTCGAAGCGCTACACGGAAATAGCGATCCGCTTCAAGTCCGCACCTTACGCACCGTTCGAGGATACCGACGTTACCGCACTGGTACCGAACTGGCTGGTGATCTACATTCAGCCCGACGAGGGTATTTCGCTGGAATTCGAAGTGAAACGTCCGGGTCCGGTCGATGGATCTGGCTGCCGTGCAAATGCAGTTCAAATATCGCGACTGGTTCCCTCGGGAGCCGAATGTTGGTTATGAAACGCTGATTTACGACTGCATGCTGGGCGACCAGACCCTGTTCAACCGGGCCGACATGGTCGAGGAGACCTGGCGCATCGTGCAGCCGGTCCTGGACCATTGGATCACTACCCCGGCGGCGGATTTCCCGAATTACCCGGCGGGGCATGATGGGCCCGACGCGGCATTCCACCTGTTGCAGGAGGATGGACGCGCGTGGCGGTCCTGGGGCGGCGAAGAACAAAAGGCCTGATCGGCCCGCTTCTGCAACTACGCCTTTGTGTCGCCGCTGCGTTATCCGCGCGCCCGCTCCAGGACCGAGCCGGTGCGGCTTACCCGGGCGGCTGTCTCCAAGTCCCCGATAAGCCCATAATCCTGAGTGGCCGGGTCATTCCGACAATGGTAATGCGGCCGAGACCGGCAGCATCGATAAGACGCGAATAGGTTCGCTCACCTGTTGGAGAACGCCACGTCGATCTTGCTCACACCGCCATGACTGAGTTGGTGAGAACCGGCTTGCCCGGTTTGCTGAACCACTCGAATGTCGCCGAGAGCGGCTTTGGCCGATCGAAATAAAAGCCCTGGACCTCGTCGCAACCAGCTTCGCGCAGCTCCGCCAATTGCTCAGCGGTCTCCACCCCTTCGGCAGTGGTGCTCATGCCGAGCTTGCGCGCAAGGCTGGTAATAGAGGTGACTATGGCGAGGCAGTCGGGCCGGGTGCCGATCTCGCGAACGAAGGACTGGTCGATCTTGATCTTGTCGAACGGGAAGCTGCGCAGATAGCTCAGACTGGAATAGCCCGTGCCGAAATCATCGAGCGCGATGCGCACCCCCAGTGCGCGAAGCTGGTGCAGCGTCGCGAGCACCCTGTCGTTGTTCTGCAGCAGCGCCAATTCGGTGATCTCGATTTCCAGCCGGTGCGCCGGCAGGCGCGAAAGCTGCGAGCGCGCGCTCCACCGCGGGAACGAGATTTTCCGCGCGGAACTGCATCGGCGACAGATTGACCGCAACCCTGACATGGTCGGGCCATGAGACCGCATCGTTACAGGCCTTCCGCAGCACCCATTCGCCGATCGGGCCAATAAGCCGGAGATCCTCCGCGATCGGGATGAAGCGCCCCGGCGGGATCATGCCGCGATCCGGATGACGCCAGCGCAACAGAGCCTCGAACCCGCTGACCTGGCCACGCCGCAGGTCAAATAGCGGCTGATAGAAAATCTCCATCTCGGAGCGCGCAAGCGCCTCCCGCAGATCGAGCTCGATTGCGCGGCGCGCCTGGATCTCGGCATCCATATTCGCTTCGAAGAAGCGGTAGGTATCGCGACCGTCGGCTTTCGCGCGGTACAGCGCCAGATCCGCGCACTTCAACAGGATATCGGCGCTGGCGGCACTCTCGCCGGCAATGGTGATACCGACACTGACGCTGACGATCGCCGGCTGGCCTTCGACTTCGTACGGCTGCCGCAACGTCTCCACGATCCGTTGGGCAAGATTCTCCGCGTCGGCAGGCTGCTGCGCCGAGAATTGCAGAATGGCGAATTCATCGCCTCCGAGCCTCGCCACCAGGTCGCCGCCGCGCACGCAGGAACGAAGCCGCCGGGCAACCGCCTCCAGCAGCGCGTCACCCGCCGGATGCCCCAGCGTGTCGTTCACGTCCTTGAAGAAATCGAGGTCGAGACACAGCACCGCAAGCGATTCACCGGAGTGGCTGACATGCTCCAGAGCGGTCTCCATGCGCTCCCGGAACAGCAGGCGGTTGGGAAGCCCGGTCAAGGCGTCATGATGCGCCATGAAGCGGATGCGTGCTTCCGCCTGCCGGCGTTCGCTGATGTCCTCGTACGTCGCAACCCAGCCCCCATCGTCCATCGGCTGGTGCGAGACAGACAATGCCCGTCCGTTGGAGTCCTCCTGGATGAATCGCCAGGGGCGCTTGGTCGTCGCCAGCGACTGCTGCTCCAGCCAGATCGTCTCCACGATCCGGTGATCGTAACGTCCCATGTCGTGGATGCTGTGGAACAGTTCGGCCACCGCCATCCCCGGCCGGACAATTCCCGGCGACAGGCCGAACAGCTCCAGAAACCGCACGTTGCAGACGATCATCCGCTGTTCGGCATCGGCCATGCACAATGCCTGCGACATATTGTTCAGGGCGGCATCGAAGAGCGCATTCCGGGTGCGCAGTTCAACGTCCCGGATGCGCAGGTTGTTGCCGGTGCGCTGCAGATCCGCGTGCGCGCGCTTGAGCAGCCGGTTGTGCCAGGACAGCAATCCAATCAGTGAGAAACCGCAGATGATCAGGCCGCCAAGCAGCGCGGAGAACACCCATTGCAACCGCACCAGCTCGGCCAGATCCTGTGCCGCGATGTTGCTGCTGAGCACATACGCGATGGAAGAAAGCCGCGCCATCTTCGGATTTAGCGGCATCAGCAGAGCCAGCATTTTGCCGGCGGCGCCCGGCTGGTCCAGCTTGCCGACCAGCGGGCGGGCGGCGGCCAGGTTCGCCGCCAGTTCCTTCGCTATCGCGTCCAGCTCGGGTCTTGCAGCAATGAACGCGCCGACCTCGCCATTCGTGAGCACCTGCAGCCGATTGCGCACGATATCGAGCCAGACCTGAACCGTGTCCGCGCCGACCCCGGAACCCGGCACCTGCGATGCGCCGATTTCGACCTGCAGCCGAGACAGCTCCTGCCCCGCCTGGCTGGTCAGCCACGTAATGTTGTAGCGCGCCTCGGAATCCAGGACCGTTTGCCGTTGGGCAATGAGTACCGAAGCGTACAATGCGGCCGCGGCGAGGAACCCGATGACGGCAGCGAAAATCAGCTTCAGCCGCAAGCCGGGGGCAACCTCCGCGCCAGGGGTTCGGCTGCGCGACATGATTAAATGACCTGCATCTCCGCGACCTGCCAGGCTGATCGGCTGTAATAGGTCTGACGTTGCAGCGCCGGGTCGGTGTCATACGGATAGACGATGAACAGCGGCCCCTTGTCGCTTACCGGCATGTAGGCTCCGTTCCGCTTGAATGCCAACAGCACATTGAAGCGCGTGAAATCGCTGATCGGGATTTGCGTGGTATAATCGTTCAACGCGGTAACGATCACCGTCTTTCCCTTGGCGCCAACCACCTCAAATAGCCGGCGCATGAGTACACCTTGGAACTGGACAGGCGCGTCATACCACGGGGTGCGCGTGCGGAACGAGGTCACGCCCAGCGATTCCAGCATCGCGCGGTCGAACACCGCCTTGTCACCCTCGTTATGCACCGTGATATCGCCTGTGATGACCAGGATCGGTTTGCCGGTTGGAGCCGGCAACGGGTCTGCCATGGCGCGTCGGGACAGTGGTTGTGCGGCCCCGGTCAGCAAAGCGGCGGCGAAGCATCGTCTGGTCAATTTCATCGGCATGGTCCATCCAAAAAGCGCCGTGAAGCATCGGCGCGGGTAGTTAACAATCGATTGCGGTTCGTTCGCATCACCGAGCCGTGCGAAGCATCGCCGGGCGCCGGGCCGCTCCGCGTCGTTCGGCAAAGATCAGCAACAGGCCGGCGCTCAGGATCAGAACTGCGCCCGACAGCACCGGAATGGTCGGATGATCGCCCCAGATCACAAGCCCCAGCAGAAAGGCCCATAGCAGAGCGGTGTATTCCAGCGGTGCGGTCACCGATGCCGGTGCGCGCCGGGCCGCCTCGAACAGGCAGAACTGCCCGAACCCACCCAGCAACGCCACTTGCAGCAACAGCATCAGTTCCACCCTGGTCAGCGCGTGCCACGCGAATATGCTGACAATGCCGGTCGCCACGCAAAAGAACGCATTGTTATAGAGCATCTGCACCAGCGACGGCTCGTGCCGCGCGATGACCCGCGTCAGCAGCACGCCGGCCGCCCATAGCACCGCGGCCAGCAGGACCAAAGCGGCAGCCGGGGACAGCGCCAGGCCGGCCGGATTTGCCGCCGCGACGGCTCCGGCAAAGCCGACGCCCACCGCCGCCCACCGGGCCGGCCCCACAGTTTCGCGCAGGATCGGCGCTGCCAGCAGCGTAACCACGACCGGGGCAGTGAACCAGAGCGTCGTAAGCTGTGCCAGGGGCAGGCTACGGGCAGCGGAGAAATAGCAGATCCACGCCGCCAACGTAACCAGGCCGCGGCACACCAGCAGACCGGCAATCGGCGTGCGGACTGCCCGCCGCACCAGATCACGCTTCCCGACCGCCAGGCAGCCGGCCATCACGAAGGAGCTGCGGACAAACAGCACCTGGCAGACCGGAACCGTCACCACCAGCCATTTGACCGTGGCATCCTGCATCGCCAGCAATGCATAAGCCAGCAGCGCAAACACCATCCCGAGCGAGATCCGCTCCAGCGCGATACCGTTCTGACGCGCCGTGACGGACATCGACTCTAGTCGGTCTGCTGCAGGCCGAGGCACTCCTGCAGGAATTCCCGCTTGAGCGCCTCATCCTCGCCGATGACACCGTAGTAGGCGCTGGTCACCATCCGACTGCGGTGACTGGCTCGCACACCCCGATGGGTCTTGCACATGTGCACCGCACTGATCCGCACCGCCACCCCGCGCGGCGCCGTGCGGTCCATGATGAACTGGCCGATCTGCTTCACCAGTTCCTCCTGAATCTGCAGGCGCGACGCGAAATGATGAACCACCCGGTCATACTTGGACAGGCCGATGATCCGCCCGTCAACGGATGGCATTATGCCGATATACGCCTCTCCATAAATCGGCATCAGGTGATGCGCACAGGTGGAGCGGATCTCGATCGGGCCGCTGACAATGAGCTGATCGAACGCCTCCACATTGTCGAAGTCGGTCAGCACCGGCGGATCGCTGTAGCGGCCCTGCATGATTTCTTCCACGAACATGCGGGCGACACGCCGGGGCGTGTCCTTCGTGTGGTGATCGTTCCGATGATCGATCTGCAGCACGTCGAACAGTTCGGCGAGCTTGATTTCAGCCGAATTGATCATCACCGCGCGTTCAGCCTGGCTGAGCGGCTGTCCGATCGCTTCGTTGGCGCGGCTCAGGCGGCGCAGCCGATGGATGCTGACGCTCATTGCGTGGCCTGCCGTGATATTGCGCGCGAGCAGGTACACCCCTCGGCGCTGCCGTCGAAACCGCGGCTGACCACGACCCGATCTACGCCCGAGAGACGGCTGTCCAGGTTTTGCCAAAGCCAGCGGGCTACGTTCTCAAGCGAAGGAACCGCCAGTCCATCGATCGCGTTGAGGTATTTGTGATCGAGTTGCGATCGCACCTGCTCTATCGCCAACTCCACTTCGTATAGATTATGGGACCATCCATACACCGGATCGGGCTGACCCTGCAGATACACCACGACCTTGAAGGAGTGCCCATGCAGATCGGAGTATGGTTGAATCTGATGGGCCGCTTCGAACGTGAACTCCTTGAACGTTTCCACCATCATGTCCGTGACGCCTGCCTGTGTCGATGATGAGTGAAACGGAGTTGGAGCCTGAAAGTCAAGTTTAGATGATGTGCAATAATGAAGTCAATGACTAATGATACGTAAAAACTGCGGCGCCACTTAGGGGTTTCCCTGCATTGTTCTGAAATAACGTCTAGAAACACTCAGCTTGTTGCACTATACTAGACCATCGCCGCCGCCGGCCATTCGTGGCCTCCTTTTCACCAACAACATATAGATCGCAACGCGGGTCGAAAACACCTCATCTTGCGGTCAAGTCGATCCGCGCGATATACCTAGCTTGGCGCGGCAAACCCGATTCGCCGCATACAGCAATGGACCGCTTCATCAGATGTATGGCAGACCCGAACCAGGCGCAGCTAACCAGTCCGGCCCCGACCTGCTAACCGAAAATCCAGTCTATAAGCCCTTCCGCTATCCCTGGGCCTACGAGGCCTGGCTTACCCAGCAACGCGTCCATTGGTTGCCCGAGGAAGTGCCGCTCGCCGACGACGTCAAGGACTGGCACCGCAATCTCACGCAGTCCGAGCGTAACCTGCTGACCCAGATCTTCCGCTTCTTCACCCAGGCCGATGTTGAAGTCAACAACTGCTATATGAAGCACTACAGTCGCGTGTTCAAGCCGACCGAGGTGCTCATGATGCTGTCGGCGTTCTCCAATACCGAGACAATCCACATCGCCGCCTACAGTCATCTGCTCGACACCATCGGCATGCCCGAACTGGAATATCAGGCCTTCCTCAAATACAAGGAGATGAAAGACAAGTACGATTATATGCAGGGCTTTTCGGTTGAAAGCCGGTACGAGATCGCCAAGACCCTCGCCGCCTTCGGCGCCTTCACCGAAGGGCTGCAACTGTTCGCGTCCTTTGCGATTCTGCTGAACTTCCCCCGCTTCGGGAAGATGAAAGGGATGGGACAGATCATCTCCTGGTCGGTGCGTGACGAGTCGTTGCACTGCCTGTCGGTGATCCGCCTGTTCCGTACCTTCGTGCAGGAGAACCCCGACATCTGGACCGAGCAACTGAAGCGCGAAATCTACGTGGTGTGCGCCACCATCGTGGACCACGAGGACGCGTTCATCGATCTCGCCTTCGAACAGGGCTCGGTTGAGGGGCTGACCGCACGGGAAGTGAAGGAGTATATCCGCTACATCGCCGACCGGCGGCTCGTGCAGCTCGGCCTCAACCCGATCTATCGTCTGGCGCGCAACCCGCTGCCCTGGCTCGACGAAATGCTAAACGCGGTAGAGCATACGAATTTCTTCGAGAACCGCGCCACCGAATACAGCAAGGCGTCGACGGTCGGCACATGGGACGAGGCGTTCGGCGATACCCCTGCCCTGGCGCCGGCCGACACGGAGGGCGCGAAGGGGGCCGGTTTTTGAGACTGCCTGCGTACGCGCGCGGTTTCTCGCATTCCTGAAAGACACACTGAGCTGATATAGGAAAAAATAACGCTGCAATAGCGCAGTTATGATGGGCGGGTGACCCTCTGCGTCGCAAACTAGGGTCCTGGCGAGGGAAACGAGACAGTGAAGGCCGGCGGGGGAGTAGGGTGAGTCACGCAGAGGAAGACGTCTTTCGCGATGCCGCAACCTCCACGGCCGGTGCCCCGCGCTACAGCCGGCGGCTGTCGGACAAGATCCTGATCGCCTTTCACCACGCCTGTGATCAGGGTGATCTCGAAGTCGCTGAACAACTTCTTCACGTCCTGGAAATGATGCTTACGCGACGCCCCCTCACCCCGGACGGCACGCGTCGACGAAACATGGAAAGCCTCGTCGCCGCCCACGAGCGGCTCTGGCATCTTCGCCACCCGCACAACGATCTCGGCTGATCACAGCTCGATCCGGCAGCCCTCGCGCAGTATCGCCTGGGCCTCCGCCGTGAAGCTCCCATCCGCCCCGTGCAGCCTCATCCCGGCTGATAGCCGCATCGGTCCGCCGCCGGCTTTCACGCCCTGCAGCAATACAAGTTTCGCCGCCTGTCCCTCCCGCGGCCACAGCGGAAACAGCCCGCGCGGCGGACAGCCGGCTGCCATCAACGCGGCGCTCGCCCGCGGCAGCTCCGCCGCGGTCAGGATGACGGTCAGCGTACCCCGGCCGCGCACCCGCGCTGCCATCGCCTTGACCCATCCGGCCAGCAATCCCGGCCTGTCCCGCTTGGCCCGATCACGAGACGCATCGGCCGAAGCAGTTCCGCCGCACGGATGAAACGGGGGGTTCGCGCAGGCATGATCGAACGTCCCCACCGCCTCGACCGAAGCGGCATCGGCGACCAGGAACTCCAGGCCCGTCCACCCATTGGCCGCCGCATTGCGGCGCGCGAGCTCGATCATTCCCGTATCGATATCCACGCCGAGGCCACCGACGCCGGGCACGCGAGCGGTCAGGCACAGCAACGCCGCGCCCGCGCCGCAGCCCATCTCCAGCACCCGTTCCCCGCTTCGCGCCGGTACCGCAGCCGCCAGCAGAATCGGTTCAACCCCGCTGCGGAATCCGGCGCGCGGCTGCGTATACCGTACGCGGCCGCCGAGCAAGCTGCCCTCAGTGATCTCCATGCCCGTCAACGATCCCGGATCGCGTCCGCCCGGCAGGCCGTCCGCGCCCTATCCCACACGTTACCGGTGCATCATCAGCGGCAGCGCCGCGTGCTCCAGCACGTGGCGGGTGACGCCGCCGAGAATGAGCTGCCGGAACCGCGAATGCGAGTAAGCGCCCATCGCCAGCAGATCGCAGCCGAACTCCTGCGCCGCTGCCAACAGACCGGCGCCGACCAGATTATCTATCGAATGGAACATCTTCCGGTCGGCCGAAATCCCATGCGCGTCGAGGTAGTCCGCCAGGTCCGGCGCCATCGGACCACGTCGCTGATACTCCTCCGACCACAGGATGCGCACGGCCTCGGCACGCTGCATCCAGGGCATCGCGGTCCACACTGCCGAGGCGGATTCCGCCGAGCCGTTCCATCCCACACAGACGCGGGTGCCGAGCGACGGCGGCGGCGCGCGCGGCGCGATCAGCACCGGTTGACCGGAGTCGAACAGCACAGCGTGCAGCGCATCAGATGACGACACATCCTCGCCGCTGACCGGATGCGGAACCACCGTCAGGTCCGCGAGCCGGGCCTGGCTGGCGACGATGTCGGCCTCCCGCCCGACCACCGCGGCAAAGCTGGCGGTCGGGCGGTCGGCCTCGGCTCGTGCCGCTTCCACCGGCACGTCCTCCGCCGCCATGAACCGTTCGAACAAGGCGCGCACGGCCTCCTCCCGGTGGCGGTCGGCGGCAACGTGCAGCACGGAAATATGCGCCGACCACGGCCGGGCGGCCAGCAGCGCGGTGACCAGCGCCGGCTCGGCCGTAGCCGGGCTTTGCAGCGGGAGCAGCAGCTTGCGCAGGGTCATGGCTGCCTATTCCTCGAGCCGGAAGCCGATCTTCAGCGTGACCTGATAGCGGTGCACCTTGCCGTCCTCGACATGGCCGCGGATCTGCGTCACCTCGAACCAGCCGAGATTGCGCAGCGTGTCGCCGGCTTTTTCGATGCCGCCGCTGATTGCCTTGCTGATGCTTTCGTCGGACGTGCCGACAACTTCGACCACCTTGAACACGGTTTCAGGCATCGGAGGCTCCCCTGCTGGTCTCGCTTTTGTCCCGGACACGCGACCAGCGCGCGGCGCTGAACGGTCCCAGGCTTGGCGCGCAGTATATCAGTCACATCGGCCGTTGGCTGTCTTCCTGATGGCGAGCGGGTGCGAAAATATCCGAACCACCCCGCTGTACTCCGAACAGCCGCTCAGCCGAGCTGACGCAGCGTCGTCAGGATGTGGGAGAACGGCCCCGGCGGCGCCTCCCCTTGGATCAGGCGCCGCAGATCGGCAACCGTGCCGTCGATATCCGGGCTTTGCGACGCCATGGAGGGAATCAGCAGCCGCGCCGCCCCGGTCGGGCCGAACACATAGATCGCCGAGCTGTGGGTCACCGCGT
Source organism: uncultured Pseudomonadota bacterium (assembly GCA_963810715.1). Classification (GTDB taxonomy): domain Bacteria; phylum Pseudomonadota; class Alphaproteobacteria; order Acetobacterales; family Acetobacteraceae; genus DATDIC01. The sequence goes on from CAWEOZ010000023.1 coordinate 454,706, forward strand.
GATCGCGCGGGTCGTTCGACGGCGTCACCGAATAGGCAATGCGATAGCGGCGCGCCAGGGCGGCCAGTGCATCCTGGCTGCCGCGCAGCCCCTCCACCTGCGGGCCGAACGACGCGGCATATTCCTTCAGCACCGGCAGGGTGTCGCGGTTCGGATCGACCGTAACGAACAGGATTCTCACTCTCTGCGCCAGCGGACCCAGCCCGTCCAGCACATGACCGAGATTGGTCAAGGTCAACGGGCAGACGTCCGGGCAGTACGTGTAGCCGAAATACAGCAGCACCACGCGGCCCTTGTAGTCTGCCGCGGAAACCTGCTTGCCGTCGCCGGCGCGGCTCATCGATATCTCGAGCGGCGCGGACGAGCCGGTCACGTCGATATTGTGCCAACCGTCATCGGCACGTGCCACGTCCGGCAGCAGGCCAGCGGCGAACAGGCCGAGTGCCCCGCCATACAACAGCCGGCGTCGGGGTACCGATGCGCCCGGCATCCCGCTAGCGCCCCGTCCAGCTTCTGGCCAGCAGTGCCATCTCGCCGGCCGCCGGATCGGTTTCCAGTTGAACCATATGCTCCTCATGATGGCGGACGCTGTTCAGCATTAGCATGAAAGCCACCGAGTTCATCATGCTCGATCGATCCAACATCACTCAACGTGGCCAGCGCGCCAATGTATTGGCCAGGATGGCCGCCAGTTGCGGGGAAATCCCGAACTGGCGCGCATTGTGGTCCAGCTTGACGCCATCTGACGGATTGCGCTCCGCCGCCGCCATCCAGTCGCACAGCATTTCCACCAGATCGAACAGGTCCATGCCGGCAATGCCGTCCGGATAGTGCTCCGGATGATGCGAATTGCACCGGTAGTGATGCTGCAGCATCGGCCCGGCTTGCGCGACCACCGCATCCCACTCGGGCGAGCCATACGCCACGCCGGCAAGCGAAGGCAGCAACCGGTCCAGCTCCGCTTTCTCGTCGGGGCTGAACTTGCTGGCGTCGTGCACGCGTCCGCGCGCCAGCAGCTCGGCCGCGAACACCTCCAGCCGGTCACGTACGGCGTGGATATGCGCGAGCGTGTCGGCCCGGCTGTCATATGCGCTCATGAAATCATACCAGCGGTCCGAAGTCGTAACTCCTCCGGCGATCGTCGGGCCGCTGGTATCTTTTTGATTTCGCGCGCAGCCGCCACACCAACCCTGCGCACACACCAGTCGGCCCTTCGGGCCGCTGGTATCATCCCTTGCGCAGCCTGTGAAGGATGGCTTCCGCTGCGTCGCGGTCCATGCCGAGCGCACGTACCGCGATTGCCGACGGGAACCCGGCGCGAGCCATCATGCCCAGCTCGCGGCGCCGCGCGGCGTCATCGGCGGCCGCCGCGCGGAACGCACCGATCCGTCGACGCGCCGTCAGCGCGATTGCCGCGGCAAGCTCGGTCGCGTCATCGCTCGGCAGCACCGCGCGCGCGGTCGCCGCATCCACGCCCTTGGCGGCCAGATGGGCGGCGACCGCGCGGCGCGACCGGCCCGCACGCAGCAGGGTGCGAGTCCGCGCCTCGGCAAACGCAGCGTTATCGACCGCGCCCGTCGCGGCCAGCCGGGCCACCACGGCGCGGACCGCCCCACGCGCCGCTGTGACCGCCGCCGCGTCCTGGTCCCGGTCCAGGCTCCGCGCCCAGCGGTCGACCTTGCGGTCGAGCACCCGCCGCAACCCTGCTTCTGTCGCCGAATAACGCGCAAGATAGGCCAGAGCCGCCTCGCGCAGTGACGCTTCATCAGGCGGCGGGATCGGGCGTGGCGCACGCATCGCTCATTGATGCCACGCCTCCGCGAGCGCCGGAATTGGTTCCTTGTCCAGCAATTGCATCGCGGCGCGCAGCGCGTCGTCCACGGAGAGGTCCTGCATCGACGAACCGGCCGCGACCACGGCGGCGGTGCGGGGTCCGGTAGGGGCATATTCCTCCACCGGCGTCGGACCGAACAGGCCGAGCGTTGGAATGCCGGTGGCGGCGGCCAGGTGCATCAGTCCGGAATCATTGCCGACGAACAGCGCCGCGCGCTCCAGGCAGGCGGCTGCCTCGGGCAAGGAGAGCCGTCCGGCAAGGTCGATCGCCTGTGGCAACGCGGCAAGCAGTGGTGCTGCCATGGCCCGTTCCGCGTCGCCGGGGCCGGCCAGGACGGCGGGAACGGCGCCCGGCAGCAACTCGGCCTCGATGGCGCGGAACAAAGCGGCGAAGCGTTCGGCCGGCCAGACTTTCGGCAGCCAGTTGGCGGTCGGACCGAGCGCCACCACCGGCGCCCCCGCCGGCAGCAGCGCCGCGGCGCGCGCCCGGTCCGACGCGCTGGTCCAGGCCACCGGATATGGCGGCGGATCCAGGCCGAGCAGGCCGGCAAGCTGCACGATCTTGTGTCCCTCGCGCGGGCGCATGACCGCTCGTCGCGCGGTGCGCACCATGTAGGCGAGCGCGGAACCGCGGATATCCACCACCAGGTCCCATCGCCGCGTCGCCGCCCATACCCACAGCGGCAGCCAATGCAGGTTCCAGCGCCGCTTATCCAGGATCAGCGTGCGCTCCCGGTTCGGCATGCGGGCGAATACGCCTTCCGCGTATGGGCCGCAGACGATCGTGACGCGTGCGTCCGGATGCGTGCCGATCAGGTGATCCAGCAACCCGGTGGACAGCACAGCATCCCCGACGCGGTTGGATGTGACGAACAGGATGCGCATCGCCGCCGGCGCTTACCCGAAACGGCCGCCCGAGGGAAGAAAGCCCCCACGGGAGGAAAGTCCCGCCCAGGACCGATCTTACAGTCCAAGGTCGCTCAGCGACGGGTGATCGTCGGGCCGCCGCCCGAGCGGCCAATGATATTTGCGTTCATTCTCGCGGATCGGAGCATCGTTGATGCTGGCGACGCGGCGACGCATCAGACCGCGGTCATCGAACTCCCACAGCTCGTTGCCATAGGAACGGAACCAGTTGCCGCTGTCGTCATGCCATTCATAGGCGAAGCGAACCGCGATACGGTTTTCGCGGAACTCCCATAGCTCCTTGATAAGACGATAGTCGAGCTCCCGGTTCCATTTCCGGGTCAGGAAGGCGACGATCTCCTCGCGGCCTTGGAGGAATTCGGCCCGGTTCCGCCAGTGACTATCCGGTGTGTAGGCCAGCGCCACGCGCCCGGGATCGCGGCTGTTCCACGCATCCTCGGCTAGGCGGACCTTCTGCACAGCGGCCTCGACCGCGGTGAACGGCGACAGCGGCGGGCGTTCGGTCTCCATCACAGCGCTCCTTCCTGGATCGCGAGCTGCGCTCGCAACCCGGCATTTTCGGCCTCCAGCGCAGTCAGGCGATCGTGCAGCGGCCGCATCGCATCAGCAATCTCCGTCCGCGTGAATCGTGGGGTGATATGCTGCGGGCAATTCCAGTCGAACGCAACGAGATGCAGCAACAGGATCCGTTCGGGCCTGGCCTTGTAGCCTGGCGCCACGAGCAGCTCCGCAAGCGCCGCGTCGGCGTCCAGCGGGATGGCCTCGACATGTGCGTAGATCTTGAGACGGGCTGTGCCGGCATAATCCATCAGGATCAGTGCGGCACGATCATCGGCGGTGAGGTTGCCTACACTAATCCGAAGTTTCCATTTGAGAACTGCGTAAGAGGCTGATTTGATTCGATGATTTGGCGATCAGCCTTTTGGTCTACTGGACACGCATTGGTTGGATGTTGAGCAGCCTGAATGGGTCCTCCTGGAGCTTGGTTGGTTCGGCGTACAGCGTGAAGCTATGCGCGAGGCGTAGCGGCACACGCATGGTGTTGCGGGTCAGGGTGCCGAGATGGGCCATGAGGCCGGCGAAGCCCATGACGCGCAGACCGCCGGCTGAGCGCTTGGTCGCCTTCTTGGTCTTGGCGAGTTCGGATGGCTCGGTGCTGACGATGGGTGAGGAGCGTTCTGCCCTCGTGGCGGTAAGCCCGGTGTCATGGAACAACAGCGGTGCCAGGGCGTGCCGCAGATGCCACTCGACGTGATAGGCGAGCATGCACAGGAAGACGTGGGCGCGCACGCGCGGTGCGGTCCAATGGCGGATCGGGCGGATATCGAGATCGACGGTCTTCAGGCTGCGGAAGGCCCGCTCGACGCGGGACAGGTCCTTGTAGGCCTGCACCGCTTCATTCGCATCGAGCTGCTCGGCCGGCACGGATGTGCGGATCACGTAGATACCGTCGAGACGAGCCTCCTGTTCTATCTGCTGCGTCCGACGCTGGAAGGCGAAGTGGCCATCGCGGATCGCCACGGCGAAGTGCTTGGCCATCTTCCGGCTGTTCACCACGCCACCGACCGCCAGGCCGATCTCGGCGGCACTGCGCAACGGTGAGTTCCTGCGGCGGACCTGCGCCTGGATGCGGAGCAACTCGCGTTCGGTGGCGGCCAGCAATTCCTCCCGCTTGCGCGCGCGTTCGGCGGCGAGTTCGCGGTTGCGGCAGACAATGAGCCGTTCGCCGGGGAACATCTCGGGCGCGCTGATCTCGGCCAGGTCGCGCTCGTCGAACAGCGACAGCTGCAACGGCCCGTTCTCCGCCGCCAACGCTTGAATGGCCGGTGCCCGCAGGCAGGTGATCCAGTCCACGCCGGCAGCTTTGAGGTCTGCGTCGATCCGCGCCGAGGTGATCATGCCGCGGTCGCCCACCAGCACCACGCGGTTGATGCCGAAGCGGTCCTTGAGCTTCTCGACCTGCGAGCTCAGCGTCGCCGGATCGGCCGTGTTGCCATCGAACACCTCGACCGCGACCGGCAATCCGTCTCGTGTGCACAACAGCCCATACACGATCTGTGGGCGGTCACCGCGGTGATCACGGCTGTAGCCATGCTGCGCCAGCGGACAACAGCGGCCCTCGAAATACGATGAACTGACGTCGTAGAGCACCAATACGCCATCCTGGAGATGCCGCCTTGCCAGGCCGTTCTCAATCCGCTGCTGGTGTTCGAGCAGCCAGTCCAATGCCTCGTATGCCTCGCGCTCCTTCACCTCGCCCAGGCGCAGCACCGCGCCCAGGCTCGATGTCGCGGTCTCCTGGTCCACCGCACGGACAAACCCGAGCTTGGAGCGCGGCGTGATCAGCCGGTCCACGACCATCGCCACCACCAGATCGCAATGCCGCCGCGACGCCGCGTCCCTTGCTGTGCTCAGGATCAGCCGGTCCAGCGCGATCCGGCGCAGCATGCCGAGCGCCGCCGCGACGTGGCCATGCGGCAGTGATCGCTCCATCCGCATCTCGTGCGGTCCGGTGCCGATCACCGTGCCGCCCTTCAACAGCGCCTTCAGCCCATCGATCACATCGCCCGGCAGCTTGCTCAGGTTCGCCAGCGTGCGCTTCTGCGCGCGGCCGTGTTCGTCGCGGAAGCTCTCCCGCAACAGCACCGCGGGCGGCGACGTCCGATTGGGCACCGTCTCGATGAACATGCCCGAATTGAATCACATTCCGGCCGATTGGGGAATCCCTACATGGACACAAAATCAAAGGCGCACGAAGCCAACCCTCGGAAAAGAACCGTCGTTCAAGTCAACGCAAGTGAAAACTTCGGGCTAATATACTGGCGATTGCCGCGATAATCGGCGAAGGCCAGCGTCTTTTCGTCCACGACTTTCAGGAAGCCGGGTGGTCCGCCGCGGTGCTGGACGTAGGGCCAGCCAGTCTCGGAAACCGTCGCCATGTAGAAGCTGTCGCGCTGGGCGATGAAGGCGGCTTCGTTGGCGGTGAATGCGTCGAACTCGCGATGGCCCTTGAATTCCTGCCAAATTCGGTCACTGCCCATCGCAACCTGGGCGGCGCGGACACTTGGCGTCGCGGCAACGTCGAGGAATCCGTGGGACATCATAGGGCTCCTGTGCGCTCGGGAAGCGCGGCCCGGCTGCCGGACATTGGTTGCTCCTTCCGGAGGCGGAACCGGCGCGCCGTTCGCATGGAAGCTCAGGTAGTCCGTCCCAGCACGAACGATAATCAGCTAAGATTGGGAACTCGCCTCTCATGCAATGGAATAATTGTGGACCGAATCGAAGCCATGACGATCCTGTTGCAGGTGGTCGAAAAGGGGAGCTTCTCCGCGGCCAGCCGGGAGTTGCGCATACCGCTGGCAACCGTCAGCCGGAAGGTGAACGAGCTTGAGTCCCACCTGGGGACCAGACTTCTGGTTCGTACGACCCGCAAGGTGGCGCTGACCGACGCGGGCGTCGTGTACGTAGCGTCGGCCAGGCGCATTCTCGAAGAGATCGACGAGACGGAGCGGGTCGTCGCCGGCGAATTCCATGCGCCCCGCGGCGAGCTGATCGTGACCGCCCCGGTCCTGTTCGGCCGTCTGCACATCCTTCCTGTCGTTACCGACTTCCTTGGTGCCTACCCGGAGATCAACGTCCGATTGCTGCTGTCGGACCGGAATGTTCAATTCAGCGACGAGCACGTCGATATGGCGGCACGGATCGGTCCGCTGCCGGACAGCAGCATGGTCGCCACCCGCATCGGCTCGATGCGGAGGGTTGTGTGCGCCAGTCCGAAGCTGCTCGCGGGGCACGGCACGCCCAGGATGCCGGAGGATGTGGCCAAACTGCCTTGCGTCAGCTTCGACTTCCTGTCACCGGCCTTGGCCTGGCGGTTCCGGTTGAAAGACGGGAGACGAACCAGCGACGTGTCAATCAGGCCTCGCCTGTCGGTCTCGACGGCCGAAGCGGCAGTCTGGGCTGCGGCCCGAGGCGTAGGCGCGACCCGCGTGCTCCACTACCAATGTGCCGACGCATTGCGTGACGGATCGCTGCGGATAATCCTGGCGGAGTTCGAGCCGGAGCCACTTCCGGTTCATTTGATTCATGCCGGGCGCGGGGCGCTTCTGGATTTTGCCGGGGGCCGCCTGAAGGAGAGACTGACGTCACTCTGATCTTCGGTGATCCATGTCATCCGGCTGCCATGACCTCGCTCAGCGGCCGGTCATCTGCTCCAGGTGCTCGGGGTATCGAGCCCCTTGCACCGTTATCCTGGAGACGGCGTTGTCGATGGTGCGGAGATCCTCGGACGTCAGCTCCACGGTGGCTGCTCCGATGTTCTCGTCCAGACGATGCAGCTTCGTGGTGCCGGGGATCGGGACGATCCACGGCTTCTGCGCAAGCAACCAGGCGAGCGCTATCTGCGCCGGCGTTGCCTGCTTCCGCGCTGCAATCTTGCCGATTACGTCAACCAGGCCCTGGTTCGCCCTGCGAGCCTCTGGCGTGAAGCGGGGCACGAGGTTGCGGAAATCGCTGCTGTCGAACTTCGTGTCCTCGGTGATTGCCCCCGTCAGGAAGCCTTTTCCCAGCGGACTGAAGGGGACAAAGCCGATGCCAAGTTCCTCAAGCGCCGGCAGCACCGCTTCCTCGGGGTGTCGCCACCACAGGGAATATTCGCTCTGAACCGCAGTCACCGGCTGGATTGCGTGAGCGCGCCGGATTGTTTGCACACCCGGCTCAGACAGTCCGAAGTGCTTGACCTTGCCTTCCCGGATAAGCTCCTTCACCGCGCCTGCCACGTCCTCGATCGGCACATCCGGATCGACGCGATGCTGGTAGAAGAGACCGATGACGTCGGTTTTGAGCCGCTTGAGCGAGGCTTCGGCGACCTGCCTGATGTGCTCCGGGCGGCTGTTCAGGCCCCGCTGCTGGCGCGTAGCGGGATCGATATCGAAAGCGAACTTGGTGGCAATCACGACCTGCTCACGGAACGGAGCGAGGGCTTCGCCGACAAGCTCTTCGTTCGCGAACGGCCCATAGACTTCCGCAGTGTCGAAGAAGGTGACGCCGCGCTCGACGGCGGTCCGGATCAGCCTGATCGCTTCCTGTGTGTCAGTAGCGGGGCCATAGGCAAAACTCAGCCCCATGCAGCCAAGTCCAATAGCCGAGACTTCCAGCTTGCCGCTTCCGAGTGTGCGCTTCTGCATTGGTTTCGTTCCTTCTATCGACAATCAGGGCGTCGTGTGGCCGGTCAACGCGGCACTAACCTGATTGTCGTGGATCGTGCCCCAGCGGTGACGACTGAATCGACGTATTGTGCGCCGTAGCGGCGATACTTGTTGCGGTAAGCGGCGTCGATCTGGTCAGCGACGGCGGCATCGGTGTCCTCAAACGCGACGTCTTTCTGAATGCCGCCGGCGTTGATGCAGCCCTCATGATGAAGCTGCGCGCTGCGGAACCAGGCGGCGGCGGGCCCGTAAGCGGATCGAACGTAAAGGTCGTCGCCCACGCGCACGACCCAGATTATCACCGGCTTGCGCAGCGTTCCGTCGCGTCGGAGCGAGGCGATCTTCAGTTCGTCTGCGCCTCCGATCTTGTTCAGCTCGTCGCTTGTCCATTCGGTCATTGGGAGCTTGCCTTCGCGATGAACCAGACCTTTCCGATGACCGCGCTTAGCTGGTCTTCGATCCGACCTGGTATTGTTCGTCGGTAACCTTCTCCATCCAATCGACGACTTTGCCGTTGAGTGCTTCCTGGATCGCGATGTGACTCATCGCGGTGGTGGCCGAGGCCCCGTGCCAGTGCTTTTCGCCCGGCGGAAACCAGACCACGTCGCCCGGCCGGATCTCCTCGACCGCTCCACCCTCCCGCTGCACCCAGCCGCAACCGGCGGTCACGATCAGGGTCTGGCCGAGCGGATGCGTGTGCCATGCGGTGCGGGCGCCCGGCTCGAACGTGACCAGGGCGCCGGCAACCCGGGCCGGGTCGGGCGGGCTGAACAGCCGATCAACGCGGACAGCGCCGGTGAACCATTCCGCCGGTCCCCTGGCGGAAGGCTGAGACCCCGCTCGTTTGATTTCCATCGCGTCTTCTCCGTTGCTTCTCGTGACCCCTGGACCAACAAGCGGCCCGGTGGTGAGTCGCGCGATCAGGTAAGGGCTCCGGCTGCCGGCGATTAGGCGGTAGAACCCGCATGGACTGATAAGCGGGACTTCTGAATGCCACGGACGGACCTCAACGACCTTCTCGCCTTTCTCGCCGTGGCCAGGGAGCGCAGCTTCACCCGCGCCGCCGCGCAGCTCGGGGTCTCACAGTCGGCGCTGAGCCAGACCCTCCGTGGCCTCGAGGCACGGCTCGGGCTTCGCTTGCTGACCCGCACCACCCGCAGCGTTGCGCCGACCGAGGCTGGCGAACGCCTGCTCCTTGCCGTGGGGCCGGCGCTCGACGAGATCGACGCCGGGCTGGCCGCACTGAGTGAGCTGCGCGAGAGGCCCGCCGGTACCATCCGCATCACCACGCACGAACACGCCGCCAGTGTAATCCTCTTGCCTGCCTTGGCGAAGCTGCTGCCGGACTATCCGGATATCAATGTGGAACTCGTCATCGATTACGGCCTGACCGACATTGTCGCCGAGCGATACGACGCTGGGGTTCGCTCAGGCGAAATGGTTGCGAAGGACATGATCGCCGTGCGCATCGGCCCGGACATGCGCATGGCGGTGGTCGGCGCGCCGTCCTGCTTCGCCAGGCAGCCGGCGCCGCGAACGCCGCAGGACCTGACCGTGCACTGCTGCATCAACCTTCGCCTGCCGACCCGCGGCGGCCTCTATGCCTGGGAGTTCGGGAAGGATGGCCGCGAGCTGAGGGTTCGGGTCGAGGGGCAACTCGTGTTCAATACGGCTTCCCTGGCCCTTCAGGCGGCCATGGCGGGCCTCGGCCTGGCGTATCTGCCCGAGGAGCAGGTGCAAGCGCATCTCGAGGCGGGACAACTCGTCCGGGTGCTGACCGACTGGTGCGAGCCCTTTCCAGGGTATCACCTCTACTACCCCAGTCGGCGTCAACCCACTCCGGCCTTCGCCGTGATCGTGGACGCGCTGCGTTATCGGAGCTGAAAAGGAGGGTCACCGGGATGGATTGCGTTGTGATGCCGGTCACGGGCCGGTAAACCCGGCGGATGGACGATACATCACTGCTCTCCCTCGCCGCTGGCCTTGCCCTCGAGGCCGGCGAAGCGATCCTGGCCGTGCGCGCGCGTGGCTTCGACGTGCAGCGCAAGGAGGATAAATCGCCGGTGACGGAGGCGGATCATAAGGCTGAGGCGATCATCGTGAAGGGCTTGCGCCATGCCTGCCCCGATATGCCGGTGATTGCCGAGGAAGAAGTTGCCGCCGGCCGTATCACCGCACCGACATCGCAATACTGGCTGGTGGACCCGCTGGATGGAACCAGGGAGTTCACGGCCGGCAACAACGAGTTTGCGGTGAATATCGGCCTGGTGCGGGACGGTCGCGCCTATCTGGGCGTGGTTGCCGTACCGGCGATGGGCGAGCTGTTCGGCGGCATCGTCGGGCATGGTGCCTGGAAACGGACGCGCAGCGGCGAGGCATCGATTGCCGCCCGACGTCCACTGGAGCAGGGGTTGACCGTGCTCGCCAGCCGCTATCACGGCGACCAGAGCCGGCTGGATGCGTTTCTGGCCGGCCGGAAGATCGCTGAGGTGATCAATTTCGGTTCCGCGGTGAAGTTCTGCCGGCTGGCCGAAGGGCGCGCCGATCTGTATCCGCGCTTCGGCCGCACGATGGAATGGGACACCGCCGCGCCACAGGCGCTGCTGGAAGCGGCGGGCGGCACGGTGCGCCGCCTGGACGGCGCGCGACCTGACGTATGGCAAGCCCGGCTGGGAGAATCCGCATTTCGTCTGCGCCGGCCGGCTTGCCTGACACTGCAGTGCCGATGCCGCGACTGGCCTTCATTGCATGAGCGCCGGCGCGGCCGACCCGGCCCCGGCGGGGGCCGCCGAGGTGGAATCAGCCGGGTTCTCGCGGCTGGAAGACGGGCTGGACGCGGCGCACGACGCTTTCGTTCGCAACGATATGGCGTCCGCCCTGCGCATCTGGCAGGAGCTGCGCGCCCGGTTCCCCGATCATCCGACGCCGCTGCATCGGGCGGGTGCCGGCTTGCTCGATCGCGGGCGGCTGGAGGAGGCGGAGGAGCTATTAGCGGAGGGTTGCGAGCGGTTTCCCGACGACCTGCCGATCGCCACCGATTTCGCGTGGGTCGCCTGGCGGGGCGGCCGGTATGAGGCGGCGACGGAGCGGTGGGATCATGTGCGCCGCGGTTTCCCGCAGGCGATGCAGGGCTGGGTTGGGGGTGGGCTGGCGTTGCGCGAACTTCGCCGGTTCGATGAAGCCGAACGGCTGCTGGGCGAGGCCATCGAGCGATTTCCCGACGATTCGTGGCCGGCGGCCGAGCACGCGGTGCTGGCCAATGTGCAAGGGCGTTGGGAGGAGGCGCTGCGCCGCTGGGACCAGGTGCGTGAGCGTTTCCCGCAAGAGCCGCAGGGCGTGGCCGGGGCGGCCTGGGCCCTGCGGGAACTCGGCCGACTGGCGGAGGCGGAACAGTTGCTCGCGGTGGGGACGCAGCAGTTCCCGGAGCATCCGAATATAGCCATCGAGCTAGCGACGGTGGCGCATCAACGGCAGGACTGGGCGGCGGCGGCGGAGCGATGGGAACGCGTTCGCGGCATCCTGCCGCGGGAGCGGCGCGCCTATCTGCTGGGCGCCGAGGCGCTTGCCCATCTGGATCGCCATGAGGCAGCGGAGGCGGTGCTGCGTCAGGCCGCCGCATTCTCCGACGAGTCCAAGGTCACGACGAAGAGCGCGGCAACAAGCGGTCGGCGGCTGACGAGCGGCGCGGCCGTACCTGCGCGGCTGACGCTCAGTCCGCTGGAACGCATTACCCTCCCGGGACAGCGATTGCTGCGCCCAACCACGATCGACGTGCCCGCCTGCCTGGTCCACACCAACATGACGGAGTTCGACTGGGATTTCGGCCGGCATCTTCTCGCGACGCTTTACACGCCGCGTTCCTGCCGGCTGGCTCCGGTACAGCTTCGGCGATTCCGGTCCTCCACCTGGGTCGCCGTGCCGACCGGAGAGGACCTGATCCCGGTATGTGATGGGTGGATTCCCACTGAGCAGGTGAACCCCGGCTGGGACGCATCGAGGCTACGCGAAGCTGTTGCGGGGTGCGGGCCCGAGGTGGAGGTGGATCGGGCGGTGGTCGTGCTCGGCCGCTACGGGTTGCGCACCTGGGGGCACTGGCTGGGGGAATTGCTGCCCAAGGTGGCCTGTCTGGAGAGGTTCAGCCCGGGCCAGTTCAGCTATGGGCTGCCGGCCGATATCCTGCACGACGCGCATCTGCGCACCGCGCGCAAATCGCTGCGCTTCCATGGCGTGAACGACGACCGGGTGGTGACGCTGGAGGTCGGCCGCCGATACCGCTTCCGCGAGCTGTTTGCAGTATCGTCCGTGTGGTCGGACCGCATGATGCACCCGGGAGCGGTGGAAACGATGCGCCAGGCGATTCCCGCGCAGCCGCGCGGCGACCGGGTTGCGCTGTTGCGCCGGGAGTTGGCGACCCGTCGCGTCGCCAATCTGGACGAGCTGCGGCCATTGCTGGAGGCGGCGGATATCCGCATTGTGGAGATCGCCGAGCTGCCGTTCAGCGCGCAGGTGACGATCTTTCAGCGCGCCGATGTGGTGATCTCGGTGCTGGGGTCCGGCCTGACCGGACTGATCTATTCGCCGCCCGGCGTGAAAGTGGTTACGCTGAGTCCGATTGGCTGGGCGGACGATTTCTTTTTCGCGCTGATGCAGAACCGCTCGGCGCGGCTTGCCGAAATTCGCGGACCCAGCACGAACGACGATCCGCGCGGCGTGGGTGTGTCCAGCTTCACGGTTCCGCCCGCCGCGTTGCGGCGCGGGCTACGGGCACTGGGGCTGAGTGCGTGATCGGGCCGCGCAGCCGCCGCGTCGCGATGCGGCTGTTGGGCGCCGGTGCCGCCACCGTGGCGGTTCCGGCGACGGCGCAGCAACCGAGCGGAGACGGCGTGACCGCGCTGCCGACGATCCAGTCGATGCTGGACCTCGATGCCGGAAGCTTCCGTCCCGACCGAACGCACGTGGCGCTGGTCGAGGGCTATTGGAGCCCGGACGATGGCGGCGGCGGCTGGCTTCGCTGGGATCCCGCCAGCACGGCCGGCGAAGATGATTTCCTGGTGTTCCGCCCGCGCGGCAGCAGCGGGAACGCGCCGGGGCGCTGGCTGCGCGTCGCCGATCCAGCGGCACTTACGTTTGAAATGGCCGGTGCCAGGGGCGACGGCGTCGCGGACGATTATCCCGCGTGCCAGAAGGCGCTGCTGTTCGCGTCTCGCCGCTTCGGTGCATGTCGTGTGCGGCTGCGGCCGAGCCGTTCGTATCTGCTCGACCACGCCACGTGGGGGCCGGAGAATTTCGGCATCCGGCTCAGTTCCATGAATGCCGGGGCGCTGGTGATTCCCAATCATTGCATCGTGACCGGACCGGGCGGCGCGCTCAGCGGCGGCGAAAGCGTCCCTGAGCTCGCGCGCACCGCCCGACTGGTCCTGCACCCGCAGATGACCCTGTTCCTGGCCTATTTCGCTGAACTGGCGGATTTGCAGGTGATCCGGAAGGACATGGGAGGGCCGGTCGATCATTTCTCGGCGGCGGGCCCGGCGGATCTTGATGATATGCAGGCGCAGGTGGCGCTCTGGCTTTCGGAGGACGGCCGCGCTGACGTCAATAGCGGCGTGCGTTCCGTGGGTGTTACCAACGGCGGCATCAACACGCGGGTGCGCCGGGTGATGGTGATGGGATTCCACACCGGCTATTATTCCGACGGGTTCAGCGGCGGTGATGTCAGCGAGTTGTATTTCGATACTGCGGGACGCGGAATCGAGGTGACGCGCACGGCCGACAGTGCCCGCATCCGCGACTGCTACGCCAATGGGTTCTGGTCGGGCGTGTTGCACGAGCAGGCGAACCAGCGCGGCGACCATGCGGCCCGTCCAGGGATCGCGTATGATTTTCACGACCAGACCGACGGGTTGCGCTGCACCGATTGCAGCGCGATCGGCTGGGCCACCGGGTTCCGGCTGGCGAATGTCTGGGCCGTGGCGCTGAACAACCCGAATGCCGAACCGGCCGGTCAGCCGGCGGACGCCGTGACACGCGGGATTGTCGCCGAAGGTGTTGTTTCACATACCACGATCTTTAACCCGCTGCTGGACGGGTTTCTGTACCGGATCGACTTTCAGCACCGCCCGTTCGCCCGGGCTGTTCCCACCGGCCTGGATGGCCGAGCCGGGCCGGGACAGTATCCCACCGCGTCCATCACCGTGATCGGCGGGTCATTGCAGGGCAACCCGACGGATCCGCCGGGCCATCGCATGTTTCGTCTGGGACCGTACAGTGCCGGCACGGTGATCGGGGTGAACCTCGCCAGCTATGGCGGGGCGGATGAGCGGCCGGCGGTGCTGACCCAGGGGGATGTCGGTGCGTGGAAATTCATTGCGCTCGATCCATCGGGCGGCGTGCGCGAGCCGCTGTTCGAGTTCGAGCGTCCAGCCGATGCCGGCAAGGTGCTGCGTGTCGGTTGCTCGGCGATCGACGGCAGCGCGGCGATGTCTTGGTCGGTATCCGGGACGCCGAGTTTACCCGACCTGCCGACGTCATCAGCCGGGCTGCCACGCGGGAGCCTGTGGCGGGAGGGCGAGGTGGTGCGCGTCGTTGTGTAGCGCGGATCGATTATTGCTCGATCCGCTGACAACGATCACGCGCCGCCAGTGGCATCATGTGGAATAATCGCTGAACGCAGCTCCTGCGTACCGCGCGCGGTAGTCGGTCTTGACGTTTACAACTGCTACCATTCCGTCGTCCACCTTGGCCTGGGCGCGTTCCAGGGCCGGGCGGATGTCTTCCGGGCGTTCGACGTACTCGCCATAGCAGCCGAGCGCCTCGGCCATCTTGTCGAAGCGGGTGTAACCAAGATCGCGGCCGGGTTTTTCCCGCTTGGGATCCGCCGTCCAGCCACCGTTCAGGCTGATCACCACGAGGATGGGAATCTTGTGGCGCACGGCGGTGTCCAGCTCCATGGCGTTTAGTCCAAACGAGCCGTCGCCATGCACGACAATCACCTGCTTGTCCGGCTTGGCGACTTTCGCGCCGACGCCGAACGGCAGTCCGACGCCCATGGTGCCGAACGGACCGGAGTTCAGCCGATGACCGGGCGCAAAGGTGGGCATGGTCTGGCGGCCGAAATTCAGCGTCTCCTGCCCATCGACGCACAGGATGGCGTCGCGTTTGGCGAAATTCCTGATCTCCTCCAGCAGCCGGACCGGATGGATATCGCCATCCTCGGCGTATTTGTTGGCGCCGCTGCCGCCACGCTTGGCGGTCTCGCCTTCCGCCAGCTTCTGGCGCCACGTCTTGTAGGTGTCGGTATTGACCTTGGCGCCGATCCCATCCAGCACCTGCTGCAGCACCATCTTGCAGTCGCCGACAATGGGGATATCGACGTAGCGGGCCGCGGTGGCGATCTCGTCCGGGTCGATGTCGATCCGGGCGATGGTTGCGTTCGCGCCGAACCTGGGTGGCGCCGCGTGGCCGATGATGTAGTTCATCCGCGTGCCCAGGACCACGATCAGGTCGGCGTCGCGGAAGGCGGTGCTGCGCATCGTCATGTAGGAACAGGGATGGTCGTCGGGGACGACGCCACGGCCTTGCGGGGTGGTGTAGAAGGGGATGCCGATCTTATCGACCAGGGCGTGCATTTCGTCCCAGGCGCGGGACCAGATAACGCCGCTGCCGGAGACCAGGATCGGCTGCTTCGCGTTGGCCAGCGCATCGACCAGCTTGGCCACTTGCTGCGGATTGCCGAGCGGGCGCGGGTTCAGCAGCGGCCGGCCGGCAAAGCTCCAGTCCACCAGGTTTTCGTCGATCTTCTGGTAGAGGATGTCGCCGGGAAAATCGAGATAGACGGGACCGGGCTTGCCGGACATCGCCTTCTGGAAACCGAAATTCACCTGCTGCGGGATACGTTTCAGGTTGTGGATGCGGTCGGCGTATTTAACGCAGCCGCGCATGATGGCGACCTGGTCGATCTCCTGGAACACCTGACGGCCGAACTGGCTGATGGGCGACGATCCGCCGACCGCCACCACCGGGCAGCAATCGATCAGCGCATTGGCGACGCCGGTAACCAGGTTGGTGACGCCCGGGCCGCTGGCCGCCATGCAGGCGGACGGTTTCTGCAGCAACCGGCTGTACGCCTGGCACATGAAGGCGGCCGCCTGCTCGTGGCGGACGTCGATCATGCGGATGCCTTCCTTGATGCAGGTGGCCTCGGCCAGCAGCATGGGGCCGCCCATGATGAAGAACAGGTCGTCCACACCCTCCTGCTTCAGGCATTTCGCCAATATTTCGGAGCCGGTCAGTTCCGCCATGTATCGTCTCCTGCTGATGTGTCGCTTCAGCCGATCACGCCGTTGCCGCGCAGAGTCGCTGTCTCATCCCGGCTGATGGCCAGCCAGTCGTCCAGCACCTCGTCGGTGTGCTGGCCGAGCAGCGGCGCGGGCTTCACGGTCGGTGGCTGGCCCGAGAAGCGCACCGGAAACGCCGGCATCTTGTAAGGTCCAGCGGTGGGATGCTGGATCGTCTGCATGATGCCGCGTGCCTCGAAGCTGGGGTCGTGCAGCAATTCGCTGGTGTCCAGCACGGCGCCCGCGGGGATGCCGGCGGCGCCGATGATGCGCATCGCCTCATGCTTGTCGTGCTTGCGCGTCCATTCGGCGACCATGGCATCGACTTCGGGCTCGCGCGCACGCCGCGCTTCGGGACTGTCATAGCGCGAATCGCCGATCAGCTCTTCGCGTCCGATCACGCCGAGCAGGCGGCGCCAGTGCTCGGGGTTGGCACGGCTGGTATAGACGTAGACGTAATCGTTCGGTACCGCCGCCCTTGCACGGGTATATGCCCATGGGCGGATTGCGCGACAGCACGCTGCCGGCGCCGGCGCGCACGGCCGGCTGGCCGGACCGGGTCTGGGTTGCGAAGGCGCCGCGAATATACTGGAACATGGCATCCTGCATGGCGACCTGGAGATGCTCGCCTTCGCCGGTACGGTTGCGGCGATGCAGGGCGCCGAGGATGGAGATCGCCATCAGCATGCCCGTGCCGGTGTCGCCGATCGTGGCGCCCGGCTTCAGCGGTGGTCCGTCGGGCTCGCCGGTGATGCTCATGGTGCCGCCGCAGGCCTGGGCGATCATGTCGAAGGCAAGATTGTTCTCGAAGGGTGAGCCGGTGCCGAAGCCTTTTACCTGCGCGTAGATGATGCGGGGGTTCAGCGCGCGCACCACGTCGGGACCGAGACCGAGACGCTCGATTGCGCCGGGGGCGAAATTCTCGATGAAGACGTCGGCCTTGCTGGCAAGCTGCTTCACGAGGACCAAGCCGCCGGGTGCTTTCAGGTTGACGGTGATCGACTTCTTGTTGGCGTTGTATTGCAGGAAATAATGCGCGTCCGTGCCGGCGGGATTGTTGATCTGGCGGCCAGGGTCGCCGTTTTTCGGATTTTCCAGCTTCACCACGTCGGCACCGAGCCAGGCGAGAGCCTCGGTGCAGGAGGGACCCGCTTCGAACTGCGTAAGATCGAGGACCCGCACATCGGATAAGCAGTTTTCGGCGGCCATTGAACGTCGCTCCTCCACACTTGACCGCAGCTTAGAGCGGAGTGGCAGGCGCGTCGAGGGCGGCTCGATCACGCCACCGCAACGTCCCCGGCGATAAGCTGGCGTTGCCCATTGTCGGTGTCGAGCAACAGTGCGCCGTTGGTCGCGAGGCCGGCAAACCGGCCGCGAACAAATCCGGTTGCCGTTGTTACGACCAGGAAGGTTCCGGGCGGATGGGCCCGCGCGAGCCATGCGGCACGGATCGACTCGAAGCCATTCTCGGTCCATTGCGCCAGGCGGCGGGCGACGGCGTCCAGCAGCGCGGCACGGACCGACGGAACGCTGGTGTTGGTGGCGCCGAGCTGGGCGAGCGACGTGGCGGGACCGGGCGTGCCGGATGGAACATGCAGCACGTTGAGGCCGATGCCGATGATCAAGGCCGGATCAGCGCGCTCCAGCAGGATGCCCGACAGCTTGGCGCCGTCCACCAGCACGTCGTTGGGCCATTTCAGGGTGGCGCGGGCGGGTGCGAACTGGTCGGTTGCATCCGCCACTGCGAGGGCGGCGAGAAACCCAAGCTCCGGGAAGCGGGCAGGGGGCTGAGCCAGGCGCAGCAGGATGCTGAGATAGAGATTTCCGGTGGGGCTGACCCAGTGCCGCCCCTGCCGGCCACGGCCGGCAGTCTGGCGGTTTGCGGTGACGACGGTGCCGTGCGGAGCGCCCGCGTCCGCAAGCTGCCGGGCTTCGTCATTGGTGGAACCAAGACTGTCATGAGTTTGCAGGTCAAACGTGATCACACCGAGACGGTCTTTCGATTACGCGTTTGCTGAAAGGGCCTGCGGACGGCCCCGTGACGCCGGAGGGAGATTTTTGTCGAAGGTAAAATGAGATTGCAACCGCAGGCTGATTTGCGTAAGATCATATAAAATCACCACAGCCCTTGGGAGAGGAATATCCGTCGTGCGCAATCCAGCATTGTTGGCTGCATGTGTCGGCTTGGGGTTGACTGCATTTGTGTCCGCTCCGCAGCCGGCAGGGGCGTCTTTCATCCAGTACAATTCTCGGGCTGCGTTCGATGCGCTCGGCAACTCCATCGGTGTGGACTGGGGCGTGTTTGGCCCGGCCGGCACGACGATCAGCACCCCGGACTTTCGGACTGTCAGCGGACTCACGATTGGGGTCACGTCGTCCCAAGGTGCGCTCGCCCGTGTGGATGAGGGGAACGGCTATATCGGAGACTTCGCTCCCGGCGATCATCTGCTCACCGACGCCGGCAGCGAGTCCGACAGTTTCATTGTAAGTTTCGGAACGCCCGTGCGCGGGTTCGGCACCCAGGTCGATGCGCATTATATCACCGGCCCCTACACGGGCCAGATAGACGTATTCGGTACGGCAGACCAACTGCTCTACACGGCGGATTTTTCCGGCACTCGTACCGGGGCGGAAGATAATTCGGCGCCTTTTGTGGGTGTGCTATCGAGCCTGCCTGATATCAGTTTCGTAGCGTTCCTGATCAATCAGCCACAACCGGGGCCCCCGCCGCAATCCGGCGCAGTTGTAATCAACCGCCTCGATGTGCTGACGGCGGTGCCGGAGCCGATGTCACTGGCGCTGCTGTTTCCGGCGCTGGCAGCGGTGGTGGCCATCCACAGACATAGAGTGGGCGGGGCTACATCGGCGGCCCCGAGCTCCGAGCGGGAATAAAGCGGCTGCCTAATAGGGCAGCCGCGCTTCGGCCCTGGTGATGGCCGCATCGAACACGGCCAGCACCTGGGCGTGGGTGGACCGGTCGTTCATCTTCTCGACGTGGCTGTAGCCGCGCAGCACAGCCTCCGTGCGCAACAGGTCCTTGGCTTCCTCGAAGGCGCGGGGATCACGCAGGACCCGCGACGCGGCTTGCAGCGCACCCATCGCACAGCGGCGACCACGCACGGTTTCGTAGCGGCCCTGGACCCATTTGTCCTCCAGCTCGATCAGGCCGCGGGCGGCGCGCAACAACTGCACAGCGGTGACCTCGGAGGGTACCACGGGCTCGTTCGGCGCCAGCGACCAGAGCGGAAGGGCGCGGGCCTGGGTGAACAGTGCAGTGGTGGCGACGCGCACCCGGCTCCAGATCCCTTTCGTCTCAGGCGCGATTGGCGTCGCACGGAGTGGAGCGACGCGAAACTCCGTTCCGTCGAATGGCATGGGTGGCCCCCTTTCAGTGCAACAACTGCCGCGTTAACGCGGGTGATATTGGCTTGTTCTACGCATCTCCTCGTGCTTCGGCGGCAGAGTTCATCTTGCTCACCAACCTGTGTCATCTGCAATAGGCAGTTGACGTGCCGGCGACAGTAAAATCGACACGCGCGCGCCGGTCAGCGGCCATGGAAAATCGCAGGCCGCTTCTGGGCGAACGCGGCAACCGCCTCCCGGTGATCGTCCGACAGACCGGTACGCGCCTGGTGCACCGCCTCCATGTCGCAGACGACCGAAATCGGTTCGGTTTCCGCAGCGTGCAGGTTCTTCTTCATGTAACCGTAAGCCAGACGCGGGCCAGCGGCGATGCGCCGGGCCAGCGCCATGGTTTCGTCGACCAGCGCCGCGTCGTCGACGGTGCGGGTGACGAGGCCGATGCGGGCGGCTTCGTCGGCGCCGATCATGTCGCCGAGCAGATAAAGCTCGCGCGCCTTGGCGGGGCCGACTAACCGCGTCAGCAGCCAGGAGCCGCCGAAATCGCCGGAATAGGCGATACCAGCGAAGCCGGTGCCGAAGCGGGCACCACGGGCGGCGAGCCGCAGGTCGCAGGCCATCGCCAGACCCAGGCCGGCGCCGACGGCGACTCCGTTCACCCGGCAATGATCACCTTGGGCAGCCGCCGCATGAGCTGGGGCAGAGCATGCATGCGGTTCAGGCGCTCGATGCGCTGCTCGAAACTGTGGTGGCCGCGGGTGGCCATGTCCTTGACGTCGCCGCCGGCGCAAAAGGCGCGGCCTTCACCGGTGATGACGATGGCGCCGATCGTGTCGTCTGTGCCGAGACGGGTCAGCGCAGCATGCAGGCCATGGAGCATCTCCGGCGACAGGGCGTTGAGCCGGTCCGGCCGGTTGAGCGTCAGGACGGCGATCCCGTCGGCAATGGTTTCAGTCAGGTCCGGCATTCGCGGCTCCGCTTTTGGCGGGAGAGCTTGGCGGTCAGGGGTGCGAAGGGCAACAGCGGCTACCGGGATCTGCTGCCTCTTTGCCGAGGCGGATCAGGCGAGCGGCATCCGGAACGTGAAACGTGTTTCGTCGGTGGACGACGCAACCTTGAGTGTCCCGTTATGAGCACGGGCGACCTCGGAGGCGATGTAGAGGCCCAATCCCAGGCCCTGCTGGCTGGGCCGAATCGCGCCACGGGAGAATGGCTGGAAGAGATGCTCGAGGGCGGCCGGAGGTATCGGATCACCCTGGTTAGCGACCGACAGCGTGAAGGAGGCCGGGTCGGTGACAGCGCGCACGCGTATCGGCGAGCCGGGGGCGCCATATTGGAGCGCGTTGGCAAGCAGGTTCGAGAGAAGCTGGCCGATACGGCCGCGGTCGCAATTGACGGGTTCGCATATGGAGAATTCCTCCTCGATGACCCGATCCGGCCACGCGGCGCGCAGCTCCGCAGTTATTTGTTCGAGTACCGGTCTCAATGGCGCGTCGGCGTTGCTGTTCAGGGTCAGGCCGGTGCCCAGGCGGCCGCGGGCGAAATCCAGCACATCGTCGATAAGTGCCGACATCCGCGACACGCTCCGCCGGATAAGCGCGACCATCCGCGATGCTTTTTCAGTCAGTGGCGTCTTCTGCAACAGCTCGGCGGAAGCGCCGATCGCGGAGAGCGGGTTGCGCAGATCGTGGCCGAGCACGGCGATGAACTGCTCGCGCAGGGCGGATGTCTGGCGCTCATTTGAAAGGCTGGCCTCGGATGAAGCCATGCGTTCGAGCGCGTCGAGATGGAAGGCGATCAGCTCGGCGAACAGCCTGAACATGCCAATGATCTCTGGCGTATTCAGGCGTGCGGGTCTCGGGTCGATGGCGCACAGGGTGCCGAAGAACGTTCCGCCCGGGAGCACGATTGGCATCGAGATGTAGCTCTGGAAGCCGTACATCGCCGGGATGGGGTGCCGGCAGTAAACGTCGCTTTCGGCGACGTTATTGATGACGACGGGTTTCCGGTTTTGTCGGATCTCGTGGCAAATGGTGGTTTCGACTTTCAGCTCGCCACCCGGGCGAAGACCGAAAGCGATCTCATCATGTACGCTGCAGGCGATCCATCGGTTCTCCGTGACGCGCGCGACGGCGGCGAAACCCATGCCGGTGATGCGGCAGACCACATCCAGGATGGTCGGCACGGCTTCAATGCCACCGACGATTTCGACGGCGTGCTGAGGATCGTCAGCAATCATCATGGGCACAGTCAGGAACATGCGGATGCGAGCATGTCGGTCTGCCGCTTACAGGCCCGGTTCGTTGCGGTTTGCGATATGAACCCACGGGGGTATTGAGCGGGAGGAAGCTTGCCCGTCAAGCCTTCGAATGGTGCAGCCGATTTAGGGGTGAGTTGATATCACTCGAAAAGCAATGCGATGACCGCGGTTGTCCTGGTCTTTGATGTGCAACGGACAGAGGTGGTTGCCCGGCCCCCAGCGACAAGCCCGGGCGCTGCTTCGCCGAGCATGACGGGCCAAACGCGGGGTGCCCGTGCTGCTACTCGCTCGCGTTCCGGTCGGTTGTGAGAACAGGGCCGCCGAACATCTCCAAGCGGTCGCGCCGGATGCGGCGAGCTTCGCCGGCGCGCGCGGTCAGTCCGGCCCGATCGAAGAATTCCAGCACCTGGATCGCCACCTTGCGCCCATTCTCCAGCCGGTCGCGGAACCCGGCGGTCGTCAGTCCGTCCGGTCCGTCGGCCAGGTGCACCGCAAGAGCCGCCATCCGCGCGACGGTTTCGGGCAGGAAGAAGTGGTCCGCGGCCACCTCGGTCAGCCGGCCGGCCCGTTGCAGCCGCTTCAACGTCGCGCGCATCACTGGTTCGGGCACGTTCAACGTGCGTGCCAGGTCGCGAGTCCGTGGAGGGCGATAGGGCGCCGCGTCGATCAGCGGTCGGGCCAGCGACCACAGCCGCCCATCCTCGGCGGACAGCGTCACCCGATGTTCCGGAAGGCGCAGCCAGGGCCCGTCCTGAATCAGCACTCGCTGGCCGGTCAGTCGATCGAGCAAGGCTCGCATCGCCGCCGGTGGCAGGCGCATGGCCAGCCGCAGCCGCAGATGGTCCGAGGTCAACCCTGGCTGGTCCGGTGCGCTGTGGTGAAAGGCGCGCAGGGTATCCGCCGCCGCGTCGGAAAGCCGGGCGAGGCCCGGAGCGGAGATTGCCACCGGCCCAAGAGCCTCCGCTGAGGCAGTTGCGATGACCGCCTGACACTGTGCGGGCGGCAGGTTTCGTGCGCGGGCAAAGTCCTGCACGTCGATGAATCCGGGAGGGACCGCCAACAGCCGGCCCAGCGCACGGGCCGGATCGGCGTCGTCCAGTGCGGCAAGCTGGTCGAGCCGTAGCGGCGACCGGCGGCCGCGGACTGGCCCGAACGGATCGACCACCACCCCGCCGCCGAGCGTGCTTGCCGCCCCCGCGTCGCGGATCACCACCCGATCGCCCGCCAGGGCCGCGATGCCGCGTTCCAGCGTCAGGCGCACGAAGGCGGTGCCGCCAGCCGCCAGGCGGTCCGTATCCAGCGGGGTAATTCGCGCCAGCGCATGCGCCGCGCCGAGATGCAGATGCACATGGGTGTCCGGCCGGGGCACCGGAGCGTCGGGGAGCAGGCGCAGCTTCACGTCCAGCCGCTGGGTCGGAGCATGCAAGTCCGGGTGCAGCACCCAGTCGCCACGTGCCACCTGGTCCTTCGACAGCCGCGGCCCGGTGATGTTCAGCGCGGCGCGCTGGCCGGCTACGGCCTCGTCCGCCGGCTGGCCCTGGGCGTGCAGGCCGCGCACCCTCGCCTCCAGGCCGGGGGGCGACAGGAGCAGCCGGTCATCGACCGCGATGCACCCCGCCACCACGGTGCCGGTCACGACAAGACCGGCGCCGGTCAGCGTGAAGGCGCGATCGACCGCCAGCCGGGGATGTGCCGCCCTGTCGCGGGGGCGCGGGCCAAGCTGTTGCAGAGCCGCGTCGAGTGTTCCGATCCCCCCGCCGGTGCGTGCCGAGACCGGGACAATCGGCGCCGCGGCGAGCAGGCTGCCGGACAGCAGCGCGTGCAGTTCGGCGCTGACCGCCGCGACCCGGTCGGGCGCCAGATCGATCTTGCTGATGGCGACCACACCCCGATCGATTCCCAGCAGCTCCAGGATGGCCGCGTGCTCGCGGGTCTGCGGCATCACCCCGTCGTCGGCGGCGACCACCAGCAGCGCGGCATCTATCCCGGAGGCGCCGGCGAGCATGGTGTGGACCAGCCGCTCGTGTCCCGGCACATCGACGAAGCCCAGGCGATCGGTGTAAGCGTAGCCTAGGTCGAGGGTCATGCCGCGCCGCTTCTCTTCGGGCAGCCGGTCGGCATCCACGCCGGTCAATGCCTTGACCAGGGCGGTCTTGCCGTGATCGACGTGGCCGGCGGTGCATATCAGCATGACAGGTCGATTCCAGGTGAGCGGGACAAGAACGCTGCGGATGATGGATCCCGCCACTGTGGCGCAGTTCCTGAAATTCGGCACTGTCGGCACGGTTGGGTTCCTCGCCGACACCGCCGTGGTGTATGCGCTGCGCGGCGCACTCGGCCTTTATGCGGCCGGCATGGTGTCTTATCTGCTGGTGGCCACGCTGAACTGGGCGCTCAATCGGGCCTGGACGTTCCGCGGCCAGGGGAGCGGACCGGCGCACCGTCAGTGGGCACGTTTCCTGGTCGCCAATCTGCTTGGCCTCGTGTTGAACCGTGGCACGTACGCCGTGCTGGTTACAGTTGTACCCCTTTGTGCGAGGCAGCCGGTGTTCGCGGTGGCAGCAGGATCGCTGGCCGGAATGATGGTGAATTTCACGCTGTCTCGCCAGATGGTATTTCGCTAAGTTTCTGATCGACTTCCTCGTTTCGTTCTGCACTATTCAGCGGATCATAATTGATCCGTCTGCAATTAACGCACGGGTGAAGATTCAGCCGCAGAACTTAAGCCGGTCACAATATCGGTGGCGGGCTGATGTTCAGCACGAGCGAACAGACAATCGAGCGTCTTTACCCCGTCGGCATCGGCATCCCGCAGAGACGTCCGCTTCCGGGCCGGCAATTGCACCGGCCGATCGATCCGGCGCTGCGGGGCCGGGGATGGTCGGCCAAGCGGCTTGAAGACGTGCTTCTGGCGCTGGTTTTGCTGCCTTTCGTGCTTCTGCTGATGGCGCCGATCGTTCCGCTGATCTTGCTGGACAGTCGCGGTCCGATTTTGTTCCGTCAACGGCGCATCGGCCTGGCCGGCCAGCAATTCGAGGTGCTCAAGTTCCGCACGATGCACGCGCATTGCGCGGAACCGGTGGCCCCGCGTCAGGCCACCCGCAGCGACAAGCGGGTAACTCGCGTGGGAGCGTGGCTGCGCCGCTTTTCGCTGGATGAGCTGCCACAGATTTTCAATGTGCTGCGCGGCGACATGTCGCTGGTCGGGCCGCGGCCGCACGCGCCTGGCACCTGTGCGGGCGGGCGTCCGTTCGAGCAGGTCGTTACATATTATCCGGCCCGCCACCGGGTGCCCCCCGGCATCACCGGACTGGCCCAGGTCCGCGGCTGGCGCGGCGAGACCGATACGGAAGAGAAGCTGGTTCGCCGCGTCCAGTCCGATCTGGAATATATCGAGACCTGGTCGATCTGGCTCGATCTGAAAATCCTCGGGCAGACGCTTTTCGTGCTGGTCCGCACGCACAATGCGTACTGAGCCGATGGCATCCTCCTTGCTGGATTTTTCGCGACCGCCGGCGCGGCAACCGCGGGCCGAGCCGGACCGGCTGTTCGTCGGGTTTCGCGTCGCGGTGCTGATTCCGTGTTTCAACGAGGAAGCAGCGGTGGCGCGCGTGGTCTGCGGTTTCCGTGCCAGCCTGCCGACAGCGACGATCTATGTCTACGACAACAACTCGCACGACCGCACCGCCGCGGTGGCCGCGGCTGCCGGCGCCCTGGTGCGCAACGAGCGCCTGCAAGGCAAAGGCTATGTCGTGCGCCGCATGTTCGCCGATGTCGAAGCCGACATATTCGTGCTGGTCGATGGCGACGATACGTATGAACCTGAGGCCGCGCCACGCATGGTCCGCATGCTGATCGAGCAGCGCCTGGATATGGTGACCGCCGTGCGCGATTTCGAAGCGGGCGAGGCGTTTCGTCGCGGCCATCGGATCGGCAACCTGCTGCTATCCAGCATCGTGCGGCGGATCTTCGGTAATCGCATGAGCGACGTGTTCTCCGGCTATCGCGTGTTCAGCCGGCGCTTCGTCAAATCTTTCCCTGCCCTGGCGGCGGGTTTCGAGACCGAGACAGAATTCACCGTGCACGCGCTTGAGCTGAAAATGCCGATCGCCGAGATGCCGACCTGCTACCGCGCCCGCCCGATCGGATCGCAGTCGAAGCTGCGTACCTGCGCGGACGGATTGCGCATTCTTCGTACCATCATGCTGCTGGTGAAGGAGGGACGCCCGCTGCAGTTCTTTGCGCTTGCCGGCGCACTGCTGCTGCTGGCCGCCGCAGGCGCCGGGCTGCCGGTGGTGCTGCAATATCTGGGCAGCGGATTAGTGCCGCGGCTGCCCACCGCGGTGCTGGCGACCGGGCTGGTTCTGCTCGGCTTCCTGTCGTTCGCCTGTGGGCTGATCCTGGATTCCGTCGCGCGCGGCCGGAAGGAGATCAAGCGGCTGGCCTATCTCGCAGTGCCTGCCCTGCGCACGTCATGAAAATGCGCCATCTTGCCGGCGCGATGTCTCCGCCGGCAGGTCCGTACGACGCCGATATCGTCATCCTGGCGCTCGACCGGCTGGCGGAGACCGAAGCGGCGATCGCCTCGGCGCTGGCGCAGACCGGTGTCATCCGCCACCTTACGGTTGTCGATCAGGGCTCCGCGCCGGAGGTGGTGGCCCGTTTGATGGAGATAGTGCATGGCCGGCACGATGCCACGCTGGTCTCGCTCGGGGTCAATGGCGGCGTACCGGCGGGGCGCAACGCCGGCAGCGCATTCGGGCAGGGACGAGCGATCGTGGCGCTGGACAACGATGCCGAATTTGCCACCACAACGACCGTGCAGAGCGCGGTCGCGGCGATCGACGAGGATCCTGGGCTGGCCGCGATCGGGTTCCGCATCGTCGAGCACGTGACTGGACGCGATGATCTTTCCTCCTGGGGGTATCCGACTGCGTTGCTGCCCCGTACCGGGCGACACGTTCGGGTCGGTGACGTTCGTGGGGGCGGGGCACGCTATCCGCCGCGCCGCCTGGGAACAGGCGGGCGGTTACGACGCCGCGCTGTTCTTCTGCTGGGAAGAATATGATTTCTGTCTGCGCGCGATCCAGCGGGGCTGGCAGATTCGCTACCGTGGCGACATCGTCGTTCGCCACAAGGTCAGCGCGGAGCGGCGCGTCGCATGGTCCGGAGGCCGCTGGTTCCATTTCGTCCGCAACCGCCTGTTGATCGAGCGGAAATGGGGCGCTTCCTGGCCCCGGCTGGCGCCCCGTGTTGTTGGCTACGCGATCCGAGGCATCCGTTATGGGCATATGAGCGCCACCGTGCGAGCGGTTGCGGCTGCCGGGGCGCTGGGCCGTACCGCCGGGCGGCAGCGCCTGTCGGATGCGGCCCGGCACTATCTTGCATGCAACGATAGCGCGCACCGCGGTTCATTGCAGCGGCGTTTTGGGTCGGTGCCGACCGGCGGATAGGCTGAACCCGGGGTGAGCGGGTATCAGTAGGTCAGTACAGTGCGGATCGATTCACCGCGCCGCATCAGGTCGAACCCCTCGTTGATCTGCTCGAACGGCAGCGTATGGGTGATCAGGTCGTCGATGTTGATGCGCCCGTCCATGTACCAATCGACGATGCGGGGCACGTCGGTGCGCCCGCGGGCGCCGCCGAACGCGGTGCCTTTCCACACCCGCCCGGTGACGAGCTGGAATGGCCTTGTGGCGATCTCCTGCCCGGCGCCGGCCACGCCGATGATGATGCTCTGGCCCCAGCCGCGATGACAGCATTCCAGCGCCTGGCGCATCACCTGCACATTGCCGATACATTCGAAACTGTAATCCGCGCCGCCCCTGGTCAGCTCGATCAGGTGCGGCACCAGGTCGCCGGCCACATCTTTCGGGTTGACGAAATGCGTGAGGCCGAATTTCTCGGCCATGGCGCGGCGGCCGGGATTGAGATCGACGCCGACGATCATTTCGGCGCCGACCATGCGTGCGCCCTGCACCACGTTCAGTCCGATGCCGCCCAGCCCGAACACCACGACCCGTGCGCCTGGTTCCACCTTCGCCGTGTTGATCACGGCGCCGATGCCGGTGGTAACGCCGCAGCCGATGTAGCAGACCTTGTCGAACGGCGCGTCGGGGCGGATCTTGGCCAGCGCGATCTCCGGCAGGACCGTGTAGTTGGCGAAGGTCGATGTGCCCATGTAGTGGTAGATCGTCTCTCCGCCGCATTTGAAACGGCTGCTGCCGTCCGGCATCACGCCGCGACCCTGGGTGGCGCGCAGGGTGATGCACAAGTTGGTCTTGCGGCTGAGGCAGTATTCGCACTGGCGGCATTCCGGCGTGTAGAGCGGAATGACGTGGTCGCCCTTTTTCAGGCTGGTGACGCCGGGGCCGGTTTCGACCACGACGCCGGCACCCTCGTGCCCCAGGATGGCGGGGAACAGGCCTTCCGGGTCGGCGCCGGACAAAGTGTATTCATCGGTGTGGCAGATTCCGGTGGCCTTGATTTCCACCAGCACCTCGCCGGCGCGGGGTCCTTCAAGCTCCACCGTTTCGATGCTGAGCGGTGCTTTCGCCTTGCGGGCGATGGCGGCGCGAACCTTCATGGGCGGCCTCCCTCTGCTGGTGGTCCGAAGAGGATGTTGCGGGGTTGCCGACCGCGGTGCAAGCGGTCAGGGCCGGTCGAGAAAACCGCCACGATGCTGCGGCAGCTTCCATCCCAGAAGCCGGCCGGCGATCAGGGTGCGCAGCACCTGAGCCGTGCCGCCGCCGATGGTGAACATGCGTGCGTCACGCGCCATACGTTCGAGGGGATAGTCACGCGAATAGCCGCGCGCCCCGAAGATTTGCAGTGCGTCGTTGGTGACCCGAATGGCGGTTTCAGACGCCAGCACCTTTGCCTGCGCCGCCAGCAACGCGTCCGGTAGCGGCGCTGCGGTGGCCGCGACGCGATGGATCAGCCCGCGCGCCGCCTCCAGGCCGATCGCCATGTCGGCCAGCATCCATTGCAGCCCCTGGAATTCGCCGATCGGACGGCCGAATTGCCGGCGGGCTTTGGCGAACGTCAGCGCCTGGTCGAATGCGCCCTGTGCGAGTCCGAGCGCCACTGTCGCGGCGCCGACGCGCTGGCTGTTGTAAGCTTCCATCAGGGCCGCGAAGCCGTGTGCCCAGCCGCCTGGCGTATGCAGCACCATGTCGTCGGCGACGGCGAGATCTTCCAGGATGATCTCGGTTTCCGGGATGCCGCGCAGACCCATGGTGGGCTCGCGCTTGCCGATGTGCAGCCCCGGCGCCGCGTCGCGCACCGCGATGAAGCCGCCGATGCCTAGCTCGGCGCCGTCTTCGTCGAATGCGCGGGCGAAGATCAGGTGCAGGCGTGACACCCCGCCGCCGGTGATCCAATGTTTCCCGCCATTCAGGATGAAACGATCCGCCCGCCGGTCGGCACGGGTGGTCATCTCGGTGGCCGCGGAGCCGGCGTCCGGTTCGGTGATGCAGATCGCCGGCTTGTCGCCGTCCAGGACCAGGCCGGTGGCGAGGCGCTTCTGCGCCTCGGAACCGTAGAGCATGATCGCGGAAATGGCGCCCATGTTGGCTTCGACCGCGATTCGCCCGGTCACGCCACAGACTTTCGCCATTTCCTCGATGATCAGCGCGGCATCGAGGAACGACCCGCCGGCGCCGCCATACGCGCTGGCGATGGTGTGGCCCATGAACCCCGCCTCACGCAGTGCGGTTACATTGTCCCACGGGTATTGCTCGGTCCGGTCGATCTCCGCGGCGCGAGGACGGATGACCGATTGCGCAAGCTCGCGCGCGCGGTCCCGCAACTGCATCTGCGCCCGCGTGAGGCTGAACGAGTGTTCCGTCAGCCCCGGGCGCATGCTGTCGCGACGATCGATTAACGCCGTTTCGTGGTCTTCTGCCTGCTCTTGAGCCACCATTTGACGGGTTTCGCTTCTGCCCTCGCTGTCGCCGACTTGCCCGGGCGCGTAGCGGCCTTCGGTTGCGCGGAGGCTGCCGAGGCCGCGCGCGGCGGGGGGCCGGCGGCGGGCTTGCGACTGCGCACCGTTACCACTGGTCGCGCGACAACCGTCCGGATGGTTCGATCCGCTATATCGCGCGCCTGCCGCATGTCGGCCAGCGTGGCTCGCAAGGCGTGCAGTTGCTGTTCGGCGGAATCCCTTTCCGCTGCAACCTCCGCCAGGCGAGCTTCCAATTGCGTGATCTGATCATTCAGCGCAGCGGCCGCGGATTTCTCGGCTTCGAGCGCCTGATGGCTTTCGCTCACCGCAAGTTGAGCATGTCCCAACCGGGTCTGCAGGTCGTGGACCGCAGCCTGGGCTTCCGCCAGCAGGCGTTCGGACTTATCCCGCGCCTCCCGTTCGGCGCGGGCAGCGGTTTCAGCTGCTTCCACCCGGTTCGTTGTTGTCGCTGCTGGCAGCGTGGATTCGTCGCGGCGTGTCAGCCGGCCATGCACGACGGGCACTTCGCCTTCAGCGACGAACCGACGCTTGGGACGATGCAGCAGAAGGCGATCGGGTGAGGACGGCGGTGGCTGCGGACCGCGCTGCTGATCGCGGTCCAGGCCAAGTGCACGCCGCATCTTCGCCTCGTCATCCCCGAGGCGAAGGGTATCCGGAGGAGGTTGTTCGTCGGACAGAGGAGTCGTCCCTGAAATCGTTTCAAGAGCCTTGCTGACTGCGAATCGCCGCCGCGAAGGACACGCGAGTCCGTAGCATGGTACCATCCGTCAGGCCATCTGGCACGCCTACCTGGTGGCAAATGCGTAATGCTTGCGTGTTCTGATCTGGCCTACCCGGCGAATGCAAGGTAGTATCACTATACGCTGCCGTCCATACCCCCGGACAAATGAGCCTGTGTCAATGCAACGGAGTGTTGCCATGCCGCACGAAATTCTCACTCAGGACGTCGAATATTTGCGTGACGGTAACCGGGCGATGAGCTTACGCCTGTGCAGGCCGGCATCTGGCGGGGAGTACCCGGCGATCATCGATCTGCATGGAGGTGCCTGGACGGCCGGTGATTTCACCGAATGCAGTGCACGGGATGAGGCGATTGCCAGGGCGGGGTTCGTGGTCGCCGCGCCGAATTTCCGCCAGGCGGTGGACGGGTATCCGAGCTCTGTACAGGACGTGAATTATGCTATCCGCTGGCTGAAAGCACATGCGGGTGAGTATCGCGCCCGTGTAGACCGGGTCGGAATCATGGGATCGTCCAGCGGGGGTCACCTGGCGATGCTTTCGGCGATGCGGCCTCGCGATTACCGCTATGCTGCGATTGCGCTGCCCGCTGGGATGGAGGCGGATGCGACGGTCCATTGCGTGGCGATGCTGTGGCCGGTGATCAACCCGCTGTCGCGTTATCGGAATGCGATACGCCAGCGTGACAGCGCCAATCCGCCCGCATGGACCAACAATATGAAAGAGCGTCACGATATTTACTGGAAGACCGAGGCCGCGATGGCCGAAGGCAATCCGATGCTGGCACTGGAGCGCGGTGAACCGGTGCTGACGCCGCCGGCGCTGTGGGTGCAGGGCAGGCCGGACCCCGTGCACGACTATCGTGATCCGGACGGCACCTTTGCCGGCAACGAGCCGGAGCGTTTCGTTGCTAACTATCTTAAGGTGGGCGGAAGCATCGAACTGGCGGAGATCGACCAGGAGCAGCGTTCCACCGCTTGCGTGGAACCGGTCATCGATTTCCTGCGGCACTGCCTGAGCTGAGTGATTTCCGACCGAGTTCTGGTTTCCGGTGTGGTGGCGTCGAAACCTGGATGGCCGGGACAAGCCCGGCCATGACGGCGTTGGGCCGGCCATGACGATGTTGGGCCGGCACTGACGATGTTGGGCCGGCCGTGACGAAATGGGCCGGCGATGACGAAAAGGCGCCGGTTATGACGATCGGCGATGGTTTTGGTTAGCGTTCAGGCCTGACCGTACAGCTCGAGCGCGTTCTTCAGGAAGAACCTCTCGCGCTTTTCCTCGCTGATCTGCAGCGGCAGGGCCTGCGCCGGATTGTCGTAGTCCCAGTGTGGATAGTCGGTGGCGAACAGCAGCCGGTCCCAGCCGATCCAGCCGATCGCGTCCAGCACATGCTCACGCGGCTGCGGCTCTTCCATCGGCTGCGTGCTGAGCCAGGCCTGATCACGGATATACTCGGACGGGGCGCGTTTCAGATGCGGCGTTTCCACTTTCAGGCGCCGCCACAATTTGTCCAGCCGCCATGCCAGTGACGGCACCCAGGCGAAACCGGATTCGATCAGCACCAGCTTGAAGTTCGGCAGCCGCTCGAACACGCCCTCGATCACCATGCTGGTCAGGAAGGACTGGCAGGACTGTGCGTGCCCGACCATGTCCTCGATATAGAACGAGGGCCAGCCGCTGCCACTGACCGGAAAACCGCCGAATCCGAAGGCGTGCACGCCGACCGGCAGGCCGGCCGCGGCGGCGGCTTCATAGATGCGCCAGTAACGTTTTTGTCCTGGCGGCTCCGCGGTGCGGCTCAGCATCAGCACCTGGGCGAAGCGGGAATCGCCGGCATAGCGTTCGATCTCGGCGACGGCGGCGTCGGTATCTTCGTAGGGAACGACGATGGAGCCTTTCAGCCTCGGCTCGGGAGACAGCCACTCGGCCACCAGCCATTCATTCATGGCGTGGCATACGGCGGCGCCGAATTCGCGGTTCTGGAAGCTCTGGCCGTTGTCGCCGGTGGCGTTGAGGATGCCGAGCTGGGTGTTGTTGGCGTCCAGTAGTTGCTCGCGCAAGAAGGGCAGGCTGCTGCCGGGACGTCCGCCGCCGGGCGGCCACGCATCGCGGCGGGAGGCGTTGGGCTGGCCCTTCGGATAGGCGGGACCCTGCTGATAGGCCTGCCGTGGCCGCGATCCGAACAGGGCGTAGTGTTCCTGCCAGCGGGCCGGCAGATATGGGAACAGGTCCTTGTTGCCGTTGCGCTGCGGATGGATGTCGCAGTCGGCGGTGGCGAGCCTGGAGGCGTTTGCCGGCGCCGGGCTCGGGCGGTCAGTCAGTTGCACGTTCATGGGCGGCCTCCGTTCGGGGCGGGTCCAGGCCGATTAGAGCGCAGGGGGGCTGGTTTGGAAAGCGCCGAGCGTAGCATAGGCTCGCTCGCTTGAACCGGGACGCGCAATCGTGGAGTTGAGATGTTGTTCAGTCTGCTAGATATCCCGCTGGCGCCATTGTCGCTCGCGAGCCTGCTGCTGCTGGTCACTGCGGTTGATGCGCGGAATGATCGCCGCCGGCCATTGTGGTTGCGCCTCGTCATTCGGATCGTCGTACTCGTCGTCCTGACGTGGCTGATGCGGCTTGCCGTCGGCTCACCGGTGGAACCGCGGCTTGCTGTTGGCCTCCCGGGCGAGAGGATCTGGGCACAACTGGTCGAAATTGGCTGGTGGATGGTCGGCGCGCGCGTCGCGGTTGGCATCTTGCGGTTCGTCGTCGTGGTCGAGAACCGGCCACGTGAGACCCAGATCGTGTCTGATCTGCTGGCGGCCGGCATCTACATCGCAACCGCGCTCTCCGTGATCAACTTCGTCTTCGGCGTACCGATCACCGGCCTGGTGGCGACGTCCGGTGTGGTCGCCATCATATTCGGCCTGGCTTTGCAAAGTACTCTGGCGGATGTGTTTTCAGGGATAGCGGTCGGACTGGAACACGCCTACAAGCCCGGCGATCTGCTGTGGGTCGAGGGTGGCATCGAAGGACAGGTCCTGCAGATCAACTGGCGCTCCACCCAGATCGCGACACCACACAACAGTGTTGCCATCGTACCCAACAGCGTTATCGCCAAATCCCGGCTGGAGAATCGAAGCGCACCAACACCGACGCGCGGTGTCACGGTGACGGTAAACACCCATCCGTCCGTCGATCCGGGTCGCTGCGTCGCTGCGCTCGATGCTGCCGTGCAGGCATGCCGGTTACCGTTATCGCAGCCGCAACCGACGATCAATTGCGTCGGCCTGCAGGGCGACGGCGTTGCTTACGAGATCAGCTTCATCGTCCGCGCGAGCGACGAGATCGCGGCGGCACGCACCGAGATGCTGACGCAGATACACCGCCATCTGCGCCATGCCGGCATCTCGCTTGGCGTCAGCGGTGTTGCAGTACCGCCATCGGCGTCGGTGCCTACACTTATCGAGCTGATGGCGGAATCGGACCTGTTTGGTTCGCTGGATCCGGATCAACGGGAACTGCTGGCAGACCATTTCGTCGCGATCTCGCTTGAACGCGGCGAGACGCTTATCCGCGAGGGTGAAATGCCCGACGCGCTGTTCCTGCTTGCTGCCGGAACGGTGGAGCTGACACGCGGTGAAGGCGCTGTCCGACGCGTGCTGTTGCGCGCGAGCCCTGGGGACAGCGTCGGTATGATAAGTTTGATCGCTGGCACGGCGTGGGTTGCGACCGCAATGGCGCTCACGCCGGTGGCAGCTTACCGATTGGGTAAGGCGGGCTTTTCCACCGGTACTGCGTGCCAACCCCAACCTGGCAGCCAGCCTGGAGGCGCAGGCCAAACGTGGGCAAGCCTGGTTGCGCTGCGAATCCGCGGCGCATGAGGAAGACCATATGGACAAGCCCGATATGCTGCTTGCGCGGCTGCGGCAATTCCTGCGCCGGCTCAGCGGTTAGCCGGTTGCCGCCGCCACGTTTCGTCCGTAACGGGCCTGTGCCGCTTCCTCGCTCACCTTGCCATCGGCAACGTCGCGCTGAATGAGCGCCGGATCCCGCGCGCTTGCCGGCCCATGTCCACCACCGCCGGCGGTGGTGATCAGGATGCGGTCGCCGGGCCGCAGGCGGCTGACGATCTTCGACGGGATCACGATGTCAGGCGATGCGTCGGCGCGCTGGATGATTGCAGCAGCGAGGCCGCCGGGCAGGGCAGCGTCGGTGCCGGCGGCGGCACACATATGGCGCTCTCCGCGATAGGTTACGGTGGCTTCGCCCTCCAGCAGCTCGTACTCGGTAGATGCCACCCAGGCCCCCACGGAACCGGCCTGGGCCACCGGAATCAGGCGCCAGTTCGGCGCGATGCACGCGGATCGGCGCTTCCATCATCAACGCCTCGGCGGGTACGTTCAGGCAGTTGCTGGCGTCGGTCTCGATCACATCGACGCCGTCGCGGTCTGCTGCGGCGCCGCTGCCGGCCACCAGAAGCTGCGAGGTCACGTAGCGGCGCCCGTCCGCGCGCCTGCCGCCGAAATGCATGATCACCGTCTCGCTGGCGGAATCCGCCGGCACTCGGTCCGGTGCGGCCTGCCGCAGCGCGCCCAGGATCACGCCGGTGATGCGCTTGATGGTGGAGGTGCGGCATCCGGTGGGCGCCGGTTCCTCCGGGTTGACGAGGCTTGCCGGCGGCAGGTCCAGCGCGATCGGGCGGAAGCAGCCGCCGTTGTTGGGAATGCGCGCGCCGGGATCGGTGACCGCGCGCAGGGCGAAGCAGGCCGCGGCAAAGGGGCCCGAGGGCATGCAGTTGAACGGGCCGCGCACTTGCGGGGATGTACCGGCGAAGTCGCAGCGCATGGTGCCGTCGCCGATCGTGACCGCGACCTCGATCCGCACCGGCTGGTCGAGATCGACTCCGTCATTGTCGAGGTAATCGGCGTAACGGGAGGTGCCGGCCGGGAGGCCGTGCAACGCCTGGCGGGTCAATGTCTCCGAGCGGTCCAGCAGCTCGTCGATCATTTCCAGCAGGCCGGTGCGCCCGTATGTCCCGGCCAGCGCGTGCAGCCGCCGGGCGCCGGTGGTGCAGGCGGCGACCTGGGCGTTGATGTCGCCCATCAGCACGTCCGGCAGGCGCACGTTCCGGCGCAGCATGGCGATCAAGGTGTCGTTCAGCCGCTTGCCGTCCCGGAACTTGAGCAGCGGGATGCGGATGCCTTCCTGGAAAATCTCGGTGGCGTTGGTGGGCGTGGAGCCGGGCGCCATGCCGCCCACATCCTGGTGGTGGGTCATCGCCGCGCTGATCGCCACCGGTTGTCTGTCGGCGAACACCGGCATCATGATGGCGATGTCCGGCAGGTGCGTGCCACCCATGTAGGTGTCGTTCAGGATCCAGATGTCGCCCTCGCGCATGTCCTCGGCGAGGACGGTCTGGATCAGGCGGCCGACCATCGGGGTGAGGGCGCCGAGATGGACCGGCACCGCCAGCGCCTGTGCCAGGGTTTCCCCGCGCAAGGTGAACAGCGCCGCGGAAGCGTCCAGCCCTTCCTTCACGATCGCCGAGAAGGCGCTGCGCACCAGCGTGAGCTGCATCTCGTTGGCGATGCCATCCAGCTTGTTGCGCACGACTTCCAGGGTGATTGGGTCGATCGGTTTCACGCGCCCGCCTCCAGCAGCAATGTTCCGTTTTCCAGCACTCGTCCCGTCCATCCGGGTTCGATCAGCGTGGTCGTGTCGTCCTGCTCGATCACCGCCGGCCCGGTGACTCGCATGCCGGACGGCATGGCGGAGCGATCGTAGATCGCTGCCTCGACCGGCTCGGTCGTGGCGGCGACGAGGATGCGTCGCCGGGTCTTGCGCGGGTTCCCGGGGCGTGGGCGGTAGGCGGTGTCGTCCAGCTGGTTGCTGCCGCCGCTGCGGTGCACGGTGCGCAGATTGACGATTGCGGCCGGCTGTTCCGTGCTGTGGCCGTAAATGCGGTCGTGCAGGGCGAGGAAGTCGCGGTACAGCACCTCGATCGGGTTGGGCTCGTCGGGCCGCAGCGGCACGTCCAGGTGGTATGATTGGCCAATATACCACATGTCAGCGGAATACTGGATCGAGACCGGCCCGCTCAGCGTTTCGGCCGCCATCAGCTCGCCGCAGCGCTGATCGAGTGCGTCGAGCGCGCGGCACACATCGGCGAATTCCAGCCCCTGCAATGGGCGGGGAAATGCGGCGGCCACCTCGTGTTCCACCGAGGCGGCAAGCAGCCCGGCCGCGGATAGCACCCCGGGATGGCGGGGGATGAGGATGCTGCCGATCTCCAGCTCTGTCGCCAAGGCGGTGGCGTGCAGCGGTCCGGCGCCCCCCAGCGCCACGAGCGTGAAGCGGCGCGGGTCAAGCCCGCGCCGCACGGAGACCAGCCTGATGCCTTCCACCATCTGTGCATTCACCACGCGGTGGATGCCGAGCGCGGCCTGCTCCGGCGTGAGATCGAGCGGGCCGGCGATAACACGCTCGATGGCTTCGCGCGCGCGGGCGGTATCCAGATGCATGGCGCCGGCGGCGAAATAGGTCGGATCGAGCCAGCCAAGCACGATGGATGCATCGGTAACGGTCGGTTGCTCGCCGCCGGTGCCGTAGCAGGCGGGGCCGGGGTCGGAGCCCGCCGAGTGCGGCCCGACCCGCAGCCCACCGGCGCCGTCCAGCCAGGCGATGCTGCCTCCGCCGGCGCCGATCGCGTTCACATCCACCATCGGCACGCGCACCGAATAGCCGGCGATGGAGCCTTCCGGGCGGATGACCGGCTCGCCACCCTCGATCACCGCGATGTCGCTGGAGGTGCCGCCGACATCGATGGTGATCAGGTCGTTGCGCTGGGCGGCGCGACCCACCATGGCGCCACCGATCACGCCCGCCGCGGGCCCGGACAGGAACAGCCGCACCGGGCGTTGCCGGGCGACGAACGTGCCGCTGAGCCCGCCGCGCGATTGCATCACCTGCAACGGGGCGCGCACGCCGGCTTCGGCGAGCCCGGCTTCCAGCCGCTCCAGGTAGCGGCCGACAACGGGTTTCATGTAGGCGTCGAAGGCGGTGACGACGGTGCGTTCATGTTCGCGGAAGGCGGGGTCCACTTCGGAGGAGAGGGAGACCAGGATGTCGGGATGGCGGGCGGCGATCAGCGCGCGGGTGCGCTGCTCGTGTTCGGGGTGGAGGAAGGAGAAGATGTAGGAGACGGCGATCGCCTGCACGCCGAGGGCTGCCAGCTCGTCGGCCGCATGGCAGACCGAGGCTTCGTCGAGCGGAACGAGGATTTCGCCTTGGGCCGAGACCTGCTCGACGGCTTCGCGGCGGAGGTGGCGGGGGGCGAGGAAGACGGGCGCGCCGGGTTCCAGGATTATCCGATACAGGTCCTTGCGGAGCTGGAAGCCGATTTCCAGCACGTCGCGGAAGCCCTGGCTGGCGATGAGGCCGATCTTCGCGCCCTTGCGTTCCAGGACGGCGTTGGTGGCGATGGTGGTGCCGTGCAGGAAACGGGTGATGGCGTCGGGGCTGATGGCGAACTCCGACGAGAGCCGGGAGAGCGCGCGGAGTACCGCGGCGCTGGGGTCGCCGCGGGTAGTTGGGATTTTGAGCGTGCGGATCGGTTGGCCGGGGCCGCGGCAGACGACGTCGGTGAAGGTGCCGCCGATGTCGACGCCGATTTCGTGTCCTGGCACAGGGTTCCTCGTGGCCGTTTAGCGGGCGGGCAGGGTAGGGTTCCTGGGGGGAGGTGCCAACCCGACGGTGATTTGCCGATGTCAGTAGCCAGCCAGCCGCGGCAGCAGTGTCGTGATG
The DNA here is from genome assembly GCA_963810715.1 of uncultured Pseudomonadota bacterium. GTDB lineage: Bacteria > Pseudomonadota > Alphaproteobacteria > Acetobacterales > Acetobacteraceae > DATDIC01. The sequence continues at coordinate 493,118 of CAWEOZ010000023.1, forward strand.
CCCGGCACGAACGCGATCAGCAGCAGGCAGATGAACAGCAGGCCGAGATATTTCAGCACCGGCCGCACCGTCTCTTCCAACGTCACGCCGCCGATCAGGCACGATCCATAGAGACCCACGCCAAGGGGTGGCGCGAACAATCCGATACCCATGCCGATTACCAGAATGACGCCGTAGCTTAGCGGATCGACGCCGAGTTGCCGGGCGACAGGCATCAGTAGCGGCCCGAAGATGATCAGCGCCGCCGCGCCTTCCAGGATTGATCCCATGACGATCAGGATCGCGATGGACAGCAGCAGGAACAACCAGCTTCCATGCCCGCTGCACAGCGACGACAAGCAGCTCGGCGAGGAAATGCGGCAGCCGCTGCAATGTCAGCACATAGGCGAGCGCCTGAGAGGCGGCGACGATGAACAACACCATCCCGGATTTGACGGTGGCGTTGCGAATGACGCTGCCGGTACCGCGCCACGTCGTCTCGCGGAACACCGCGGCGCCGACTACCAGAGCATAGATGACGGCGAAGGCGGAAATCTCCGTCGCGGTGGCGAAGCCGGACCGGAAGCCAATGAAGATCACGGCGATCAGGCCGAAAGCCGCGATTCCGCCGCTGGCCATGCCAGATACACTTGCCGCTTCCGAACCGACCGCTACGGGCGCGGCGGGGGCGGTGCCCAGAGCAACCACCATCGCGATCAGCGCCAGCGCCATGATCGCCGACGGCAGCAGTCCGGCGACGAACAGGCCGCCGATCGACAGATTGGTTACGAAACCCAGGATGATCAGGTTCACGCAGGGCGGGATGGTTTCGGCCATGACGGCGGAGGCCGCCAGCAGCGCCACCGCGTCGCCGGGCTTCTGTCCGGATTTGCGCGCCGCCGGCACCAGCACCGATCCCACCGCCGCCACGTCGGCCATCTTCGAGCCCGAGATGCCGGAGAACACCACCATGCTGAGGACCATGACGACGTTCAGCCCACCGCGCATCCGCCCGACGCCGCGCTGCAGCAGGCTCATGATGCGCACGGACATGCCGTTCGCTTCCATCAGGTAGCCGACCAGGATGAAGAACGGCACGGCCAACAGCACGAAATTGTCGATGCCGCGCGCGGTCTGCTGGGCGAAGAACTCGCCCGGCAGCATGTCGCCGCCCCAGACGTACACCAGGGTCGTCAGTGCCAGCACGAACGCGATCGGCAATCCCGCGACCAGGCTGACGACGAACACCATGCCCATCGCGATGGGCATGGCCGGCAGCAGGTCCGGCGCGTAACTGGAGCAGCCCAGCCACGCCGCTGCGATGACGACGATGACCACGACGCCGGCCAGAAGATCCGCCGGGCGGTGCCGCCGGAGGCCATCGTATGGCGAACACGGACATTGCAGCCGCGGCGAAGCACATCGGCGCAAAGAACAACACCTGCGGCACGCCGGCGCCAACGGTCTGCCCTGCGGTCTGGATCAGCAACAGCAGGCTGTACCAGCACAGCGCGGCGGCCACCAACAGGATCGTCAGGCCGACCATCGCGTCCACCCGTGCGCGCGCCCGTGGTCTGCAGGCGATCGACGAAGAAACTGACGCCGGCGTTTTCGCCGCGTGCCAGTGCCGCTGCAGCGCCCAGGAAGATCACCGCCAGCAGCAGCATCCGCGCGACGTCGTCGCTCCACACCAGGGGGGCAGAAAACAGGAAGCGAAACAGTACGGAGCCCATCACCACCAGCAGGTCGACCATGAGCAAGATGGCGGCGACAATTTCAACCGCCTCCAACAGCAGGTTGACAAACCGGGTCCAGATCGCCAGGCCGGAAGCGGGCTGAAGCCCGCTGGGAAGGGCTTCGGCCATGCGACTACGCCTTCTCGGTTTGGCGTATGGCGTCAAACATTGGCTTTGCGCCTGGTGTCGTCTGGATAAAATTGTCCCACATCGGCTGCATGCGCGCGCGGAACGCCTCGCGATCGCAATCTTCCACCGTGACGCCCTTTGCCTTCAAGGCCTCGATCGCATCGGCCTCGATCTGCGCGGCTTTATTGAACTGGTCCGTTGTCGCCTCGCGCACAGCCTAGCAGCAGGCCGTCCCGCTGGGCCGGCGACAGGCGTTGCAGTGTGCGTTCACTGAGGAAGGCGCCGAACGGCGTGTAGATGTGTCGGGTCAGCGTGAAGATCTTCGCCGCCTCGTAGAACTTGGAGGAATAGATCGTGGGAGCGTCGTGCTCCATCCCGTCGAGCACACCTGCCTGCAGCGCGGTGTAGATCTCGCCGAACGCCATCGGCGTCGCTGCGGCGCCCATCAGCTTGACCGTTTCGGTCACCATCGGACTCGGCAGGCAGCGGATCTTGCGCCCGGCAAGACCGGCCGGATCGGAGAACTTGAACTTGGTGAGGAAGTTCCGCGCCCCCAGGTTGCGGCCGAAAGCGGGGAAGCTGGCGCCTGCCTTCTGCACCAGCAGTGCCTGCAAGCCGGCGGCGGCGGGAGTAGCGGCGGCGCGCAGCATGTGGTCGTAGTCCTGGAACACGTAGCCCATGTCGAACACGCCGAATTCCGGCACCACGTTCGACCAGATCGACGTGCCTGCCAGCATGATATCGACCACGCCCGCCTTGAGCTGGGTCACGACATCCGCTTCCTGACCCAGTTCGTTATCGGGGAAGAACTGCGTGGTCACCTGGCCGTTCGTCGCCGCCTTCAGCCGCGGCAGGAACAGGTCGTACCAGATGCGGCCGGTGGAGAATTTCGGGTCGTTAGGAAACGATGTCGAAATCTTCAAGGTTGTCGCTGCCTGCGCGCGGCCGATCAGTGCGGGCGCGGCGAGCAGCGTTGGCCGCTCCGCTCAAAAGCGCGCGGCGATGGATGTGTCATCATAGGAAAGTCTCCTCTTGGTCATGGTCGGATTCATGATTGCCGATGGGTTACAGCGTCACAGCACCGCGAGCATTCCGCCATCGACGTAGATGAGCTGGCCGTTCACGTAGTCGGATGCTGCGGATGCGAGGAACACGGCGGTGCCGATCAGTTCCTCCGGCTTGCCCCAGCGGCGTGCGGGCGTGCGGCCGATCACCCAGGCGTTGAACGACGGATCGTCCACCAGCGCCTGGTTCATGTCGGTCAGCATATAGCCGGGGCCGATCGCGTTGGCCTGGATGCCGTGCGCGGCCCATTCGGCGGTCATGGCGCGGGTCAGCATCCTGATACCGCCCTTGGCCACGGTGTACGGCGCAACGGTGGCGCGCGCGGCATCGCTGGTCAGCGAGCCGATATTGATGATCTTGCCGTGCCCGCGCGGGATCATGCGCTTCGCCGCCTCGCGGCCGATGACGAAGGCGCTGGTCAGGTTTGTCTCGATCACGCGGCGCCAGTCCGCAGTTTCCAACTCCACCATCGGGCGGCGGAGCTGTATTCCGGCGTTGTTCACCAGGATGTCGATGGCGACGCCCTGCGCATCCAGATCGGCAAACGCGGTGAGGATCTCCGCCTCGTTGGTGACGTCGAAGCGTGCCTCGTGAACAGTGTGCCCGGCCGCGCGCAATTCGGACGTCGCGGCAGCAAGCCGCCCGGCATCGGCGCCGTTCAGCACCACCGCGGCGCCGGCCTCGGCCAGTCCCGTTGCGATGGCGCGGCCCAGCCCGCGCGATGAGCCGGTGACCAGCGCGGTACGCCCGGCCAGGTTGAAGAGTTTGGCCATGCGGCTAAGCCTGCGACCGGCGTACGGTCAGGTCGGAACGTTCGAATACCGCCGGCAAGAGTTCGGTGCCCAGGCCCGGGCCTTCCATCGGCAGCACGTAGCCGTCCTGGATCACCGGCATGGTAGTGACAAGTTCTTTGTACCAGCCGGTGTAAAAGGCGCGCACGCTCTCCTGGATCAGCGTGTTTGGCTGGCTGAGCGAGGCATGGATGCCGGCAATGAAGCCGACCGGGCCGACGCAGTCATGCGGCGCGAAGGGACGGTGATAGGTGTCGGCCATCGCCGCGATCTTGCGGCCCTCGGTAAGGCCGCCGGTCCAGCAGAGATCCGCCATCACGACGTGCATGGCGTCGCGATCCAGCATGTCCTTATAGGGAAAGCGCGAGCCGAGCGTTTCGCTGGCGCAGACCCAGACGCTGGTGGAGCGGGCATATTCCGCCAGCGCCTGCGGTGAATTCATGCGGATCGGGTCCTCGAACCAGGTCGGGCTGTAGGGTTCGAGCGCCTGCGCGATCTTCTTGGCGCATCGGCAGGTTCCACAGCGAGTGGAATTCGACCATGATCTCGATCTTGTCGCCGACCGCGCGGCGGATTTTCTCGAACGGCTCGAGCGCCGTCTTCAACTGCGCCGCCGTGATGAACATACCGTCGTTCTCCATCGCCGCCGGATCGAACGGCCATATCTTCATGGCGGTGATGCCGGATTCCAGCAGGCTTTCCGCCACCGCGTCGGCGCGGGTCATGAACCCGTTCAGGTCTTCATAGGGGCCAGCATCGGCGGAGAAGTTCCAGGTGGAGACCGGCTTGATGTTGGTGGAGCGCACATAGCCATAGCCGGCGCAGGTGTTGTAGATGCGCTGCTTCGGCCGGCAGAGTCCGCCCAGCATCTGGTGGACGGGCTGGTTGCACACTTTGCCGAATATGTCCCACAGCGCGATATCAACCGCCGAGGCCGCCCGATACTCGGCGCCGGTGCTGGACTGCGCCATCGGCAGGTTCAGCATGTCGCGGTGGATGGCTTCGATTTGCAGCGGGTCGCGGCCGAGCAAGCGTCCCGCCAGCGTATCGTGGATATGCGCCTCGACGGCGCCGGCGCCATAGAAGGTCTCGCCCAGGCCGATCACGCCGGCATCCGTGTGGACGCGGACCCAGATGACGTTGGCGAACTCGGCCGCCCGCAATGTCTCGATGGAGACGATCTTCACAGGGGTTTCCTCCGATGGCTTGGGCGGCGCTTCCCGTTCCCCCGGGTGCCTGCGCCGTCACCGGGGCCTATAGCCCAGGCTGTGAAATATCACAACATATTTTTCTTCCAGCCCGCGGATTTTTCGCGTAGGGTCGCTGCCGCAACCAACCGGCGCGGACGAGATGACGAAGAAATCCAGGAAAGTGCGGCCGCTTGGCGCCGCTTCAGGGCGTCCGCGGCCGGAGAGCCCGCCCACCCGCAGCAATGGTACGAACCTGGCGGCGCTCGCCTATGACCGGCTGGAGGAGATGATCGTCACCTGTGCCCTGCCCCCCGGTCTGTTCCTTTCGATCCAGGACCTGCAGGAGCAGACCGGGCTTGGCCGCACGCCAATCCACCAGGCGGTCAGCCGGCTTGCGGCGGACACGATCATCGTCATCCGCCCGCGTCACGGGCTGCAGATTGCGCCGGTCGATCTGGTACGGGAGCGCACCCTGCTGCAACTGCGGCGTGACATGGAGCGCTTCGTGGTGCGGCTGGCGACCGAGCGGGCCGGGGCATCGCATCGCAACCAGATGCTGCACCTCGGCCGGATGCTGCGCGAGCGGGCCGGCAGCATGACGATCGATGAGTTCAACCGGCTGGACCGGCGCATCGACCGGATTTTCGTCACCGCGGCGGGCGAGGCATTCCTGGAACACACGCTGGGGCCGCTACATACGATTTTTCGCCGGATCGGCTGGATCTACCATAGTCGAGTGCGCCCACAGGAAGGGCTGGCCAGGACGCTGGATTGTCATTCAGAGATTCTCGATGCCGTCCTGGCCCATCAGGTTGAGGCGGCGGTCGCGGCGTCCGACCGACTGATCGCCTTCAGCGACAGCATGTTCGACGTGCTGGGTCACGGCATCGATCCTGCGCTGTTTGACTGCAATCTGGAGATGCTGGAGGCCGGCTGACCGGATGGCGGTCGAAGTCGCCGGCGTCGTCAGGTTGGCGGCCCGTGCCGAGCCATGGCAGCCTTCCCGGCATGGCGACCTCAAGCCCCTGCCGCGGCTTTCGCTACCCAGACGAGGTCATGCAGCACGCCGTTTGGCTGAAACGGCGGCCCGAGGCCGGGCGAAAGAGGGCAGTTCAGAACCGTCGAAATGCACCATAGTAGCATCCACAACCATTTCCAGCTTCGCCGTCATCGTCTGACCGCCAGTGACTACCGTGCTGCCCGTGATGCGGCGTTCGGCGTCTGGCGTGATGTGACTGAGGTTGCAGCCTGTGCAGGAAACCTTAGCCGTATCGGCCGCCTGGTTCCGCACCTGACAACGCCATCAGCAGGATCACGCCACTTCCACCAGATAATCGCGCCCGACCCAGTCGCCCGTGCTGCGCCAGCGCCAGGTAAAGGCGATGCGTGTGCCCTTCGGCAGATTTTCGGTGGGCAGTTCCAGGTAGTGTACGCCGAAGCCGCTGTCCTGGGTGAACGTATCAGTCACGGTCTTCCAGCCATCCGCCGACCAATGCAGCATCGCCGACTCCCGCAGGTCGATGCGCAGCACGCGGCCGGCGACGATGGTGTCGCTGCGCCAATCGGGCCGCCAGGGCCGGCAGCGCGGGGGCGTGCTGTTCTTCACGTAGCGCCGTACAGTCTGCGGCGGCATATCGAATACCGCGCCGTCGGCCAGCGAGCGTAACAGTTTCAGATGCTCGGAATGGGCCCAGACCAGCGGCATGGCGGAGCCGCTGGGGCGACCGGGGAACAGTTCGCGTTCGGGAATTGGGTCGCCGTCCCACACCTGCTCGGGCAGCAGCCCGCCCTGGCCCGCGCAGGCTTCCATCACGCCGAGCAGCCGTTCCGCCTCGGCCCGGTTGCCGGCCGCCAGCTCGTAATGGGCGCGCTCGCCGGTCAGCAGCGGCCAGGGACGGCCGATGCCGGTGCCGTCAAAGCCGCGCCCGTCGGCTTTTTCGCCGTAGCCGTCATCGTTATAGCGGCGCCAGACCGGACCCTGCGGCAGGTCGGCCTTCAGCAGATGGTCGATCACCTTCACCGTGTCGCGGATGCGCGGATCGTCGGCCGCGCGCAGGCCGAAGCGGACCAGCGCCAGCGCGTCCGGACTGACCAGCTCGTCGCCCGGCAGCAGACCGCCGTCCTTCGCGGTTACGGACCTGCACCAGGCCGCGCGGCGCGGCGCGGTCCTGGCCGCCCAGCGCCGGTGCGATGCGGATATAATAGCCGTTCGACGCCGCATTCCGTGGCGAGCTGCGTGCCGGAGACGTAGATCCAGTCCTCGATCTGTGCGTTCCAGGCGTCGGCGGTGTCGCGCAGCAAGGCGGGGGCGGCGTCGACTTCGATCGCTTCGACAAGATCGGCGGCCGCCAGCAGAGCGGAGATCTCCACGGCCAGCGTGAACGGGGTGTAGCCGGCATCCTCCTCCCACCGGTCCTGCGCGGTGACTGGCCCGTTGTTCAGGAGGAAGCCGAGCGAGCGGCGCAGCATCGGCCAATAGACCTTCAGGTTCGGGCGCGGAATGACGCCCAGCCGCCATGCCAGGTCCAGCAGCAGGATCGGGAACGCGCATTCGTCGAGCTGCACCCCGCGCCAATAGGCCGATGCCGTCGAGCCAGCAATTCTGTGGCCAGCTTCCGTCGGCTTCCTGGATCGCCCGCAGGTAGCGCATCACGCGCCTTGCCTCATGGTCGGCGCCGCAGGCCAGGAAGCCGCCGGCGGTCTGCGCCAGGTCGCGCGGCCAGACCAGGTGGTAGCCGCCGAGGTCGTCGTCGCTTTTCGTGGCGCCCCAGGGGATGGAGAGGCTGGCGATGAAACCGCCGGGAAAGGTGGGGCTTTCATGCGCTCCGCAGCACGGAGGTGCTGACGCGATAGGTGTTGTGGCCGTTGCCGCGCCGGTCGAACGAGCGCAGGTGCGCCTGCCAGGAGCGCCATTCCGACGCATATTCCTCGACCACGTTCTCGAACGTGCGTTGCAGGCTGGCGCGGGCGCGGTAGGCCGCTTCGTTGGGGCTGCGCCCGAAGCCGAGGGCGAGCGTCACCGGCTCGGTGTCGGCCGGAGCGAGTTCGGCGATCATGGCGATGTTGCCGTCCTCGGCCCGGTCGTACAGCGTGGTGAGATGGCCGAACGCGTTGAGCTGCTGCCAGCCGTCGCTTTCGCCCACGTAGCCGATCGAGCAATCGAGGAAGGCGTGGCTGGCGGCAAGCGCCATGAACGTGTCGTCCCCGGCGGCGAACAACATGCGATGGCCCTTGTAGTCACCGATCCAGGCGGTGTTGTGTGCCCCGCCGTTGACGAGGTGAGGCGCCAGCAGGGCGTAGAGCCGCAACGGCTCGGCGGCGCCCTCTAACTGGATCTGCTGCAGCAGCGTGTCGTGGCGGGGGTCGGTGACGATCCGCTTGACGATGCAATAGCGGCCGCCGCGATGCTTGTTGGTGAGTTTGTACGCCGGGATGCCGTCTTCCAGCGTTTCCACGGTGTTGTCGCAGTCGCGCTTTTCTTCCGAGAAGAAGCCGGATTCGTCGGTGATCAGCAGGCCGAAATCGCGGGTGCAGGCATAGTCCACGCGGGGATAATAGATTTCGTTCAGTATGCCGTGGCTGATGGTGAACCAGACGCGGCTGACTGACGACAATGCGGTGCCGAGGCCGGTCTTGGCGCTGGAGGTCCAGCGCGGTGTAATGCCGGGCCAGCCAGGAGCATTGGGCATAATGGGATCTCCCAAAAGGTAAACGTGTGGACCAGGTGGAACGGAGCGGTCTTATACCAGCGGCCCGAAGTCTTGACTCCTCCGGCGATCGTCGGGCCGCTGGTATCTTATTGGTTTCGTGCGCGGCGGCCACACCGACCCGGCGCGCATACCAGTCGGCCCTTCGGGTCGCTGGTAGTATCTGTACCAGAATCCGGTCGTTGCCGAAAATATTCCGGTCCGGGCGGGGCGCATCGGGTCCGGTTCGGTGGCTGGGATGGCCCGTGCCGGTCAGTCGCGGGGATGATGGCCATGGCTGATCTGTATGCGGTGATCGGACGGCCGATCGGCCACACCAAATCGCCGCTGATCCACGGAATGTTTGCCCGGCAGACGGGGCAAGATATCGAGTATATCGCGCTGGAGGCTCCGATCGGCGGCTTTGCGCCGTTGATCGACCGGTTTCGGGCGGATGGTGGGCGCGGGCTGAACATTACGTCACCGTTCAAGCTGGATGCATTCGCCTATTCGACCGAATTGATGGAACGCGCGGGGCTTGCCGGCGCGGTCAACGCGATGAGTTTCGATGGGGACCGTGTCGTCGGCGACAATTTCGACGGCATCGGGCTGGTGAACGACATTCAGCGGAACCTCGGCTGCCCGATGCACGGCCGGCGCGTGCTGCTGCTCGGGGCCGGCGGCGCGGCGCGCGGGGCGATCTTGCCGTTTCTGGAGCAGCGGCCGGCCGAACTGGTGATCGCCAACCGGACGGCGGCGAAGGCGAGGGCGCTGGGGGAGGAGTTCTCGCGTGACAGCCGGCTGGTTGGGGTGGGGTACGACGAGCTGGCGCGGATGACGGGCGGTGGGTTCGACCTGGTGGTGAACGCTACGTCGGCGGGGCAGGGGGGCCAGATGCCGGCGATTGAGGCCGGCGTGTTCGGGCCGGATTGCCTGGCGTACGAGCTGGTCTACGGCAAGGGATTGACGCTGTTCCTGCGGCTGGCACGGCACGCGGGAGTGCGGCGGATCGCCGACGGTGTGGGCATGCTGGTGGAGCAGGCGGCCGAGGCGTTCGCCTGGTGGCGCGGTGCGCGGCCGGACACGCGCGCGGTGATCGCGGCGCTGACGGTGCCGTTGGTGTGACAAACAAGGTTCCTGGCGGCTGCCGTGAGCCAGTATGATCCGGTCCGCACGCGTCAAACGCGAGTCACGAAGCGCCCGTTCGAGCCGTTGCCCAATGACGCGACCCCCTCACAGAGTTGTGAAGCAGCAACCAATGGCGGCTGTGAAGATGCTGGCTGTCCTTACCTTCGGGCATTTGGAGTTGATGCACCTCAGGATCGATAAGTTGTCCGTTATGATCGAGACAGCTAAGCTTATATGGAGCGCGCTGGAGAGGTTTCGGGAGGCTGTGCGACTCGCCGACGCCCCTGCGCGCCACCAATAGGATTACGCTAGGAAACCAGACCGCCGTGACAGCTATCAAGTCTGCCTACGACCGTAAGGTGTTTCAAGATCTGCGAGAGCGCTTGATCGACCGCACGCGGCGCAACCGACTCCTTCATTTTCCACACACAAGTCGTGGGACAATCGTTCGGATTGTTGACGAAGTACCCGACTTTATTTTAGCGCAATTTCGGAATGACCGTAAATTTCGGTTAAAACCGCTTTCCGATCTAGAGGGCAACCCGGCGGACGAGAATACAGAGCCGTTTGTTGCGGCCTTGGCTAAGGCGAAGATCATAGATGAGAAGTTTCGTGCCGCGCGGATGAGTCTCGAACCTGACGATCCGTCCGCAGGTGCCAAAGAGATTTCGAATCGAGCGGGATCTGCGGGACCGCGTGCGAATGGCTCTTGGAATGAGTTTGAGGCCGAGCCGAAAATCGGTAGACTTGGCCGCCTATGCGCGCCAGCATAACATAGAGGCGGCATTTGATGTGGCGGCATCCACAAAATCTAAGGCCATCAAGCATACCGATGATTGGCTAAATACGCTCCTCTTCCCCGATCAGCTCCAGTCACGCTTGGGTGCCGTGTATCGACACACGCGGGAAATCGAAAAGGAAACCGGGGTAAGCACACTTCATCTCGCTTTCTGCTTCTTGGAATGGTTTGAAAGCGACAGCTCTGATATAGCGTTCTGCTCTCCGTTGCTACTGTTGCCGGTGGTGCTCGAAAAAAGCGTTTCAAAAAAAGGGCAGGAAGTATTTCGGCTAGGAGCCTTCGATACGACACCTGTCGCCAATTTAAGTCTTGAGGTTCGGTTGCGTGAACTGCACTTTTCATTGCCTCCATTCGACCCAGAAGTTGATTTCCCGATAGAGTGTTATCTGGCGAGCGTGGCAGAGACGGTCCGACCATTCAAGAGATGGCGGATCCGCCGCTTTCTCACCCTTGCTGCGTTCAGCTTCGCCCGAATTGCTATGTATCAGGACCTCGATGCAGCGAACTGGGCAAGTATAGGTGCCCCTGAAGCGCACTCGCTCGTCCATCCCATACTTCATCCCGGCATTCACATATCCGGTGAGACCGGACACGATTTCGCTGACGAATACGATATCGACAATCCCCAAGTAGAGCAGAAGGCGCCGTTTCTCGTTCATGATGCCGATTTGTCCCAGCATAGCGCGATAATCGACGTAATGGGCGGACGAAACACTGTGATTGAAGGCCCGCCCGGAACCGGGAAATCGCAGACTATCGCAAATATGATTGCAAACGTACTCAGCAGAAGATGGTACGGTCCTCTTCCTTTCGGAAAAGATGGCCGCCTTAGATGTAGTCAAATCCCGGCTCGATCGGGTTGGCCTTGGTATTTTTTGTCTTCCCCTCCACGCCGCTGGAGCCAAACCAAGTGCTGTTATAGAAGCTTTGCGAAGGCGATCCGCGGAACCCAGACGAACGCCATTGCCAACCCGTAGTTTGGAGTTGCAAACAAGTCGGGCAAAACAGGAGTTGCAGAGGCATCTTCACGCGCTGCACGCGAGAGTTCGGACCGCTCGACGAATTCGCTGTTGCGCTCATTGGCCGCCTAGCTGATCTTACCCTGCTGCTGCCCCATCTTCCTTTGCTGTTACGATCTCGAGCCGATATGCTTCCGGTGGCGATCGAGCCCGCAGCATATCTGGTCGCACGGGAGAGAATGGAGGCACTCGAGATGGCTGTCTCCACTCCCGATATTCCGCACTGGAATCCGAGTTTTTCGCCGTTCCGTGTGCTCGATCGAGTGGACCTATTTCCCGACGAACAAGTGACTCTCATCGAAGGCGCTGAAAAGATTCTAAGCCGACGTGGACGATCTGATCGCAGCTGCCGTTGAGCTTCGCGAGCTGCTTCCGGGCGTCGATATCGACACAATCGAGTCCTTGTCGGTTGCTGTGGCGCGATTAGAAGCACTTCCCAACCCCGATCCGTCCGTAGACTTGATGCTGCTTACCCGCCTAACGTCATTGGAACGGGTTGGCACGCTTGAAACGGCCGCCGCCGCCGCTGCGGCTCTGGAAGTGGCCGCAGATAGGCTTGGCAGCGCTGGAGTTGGCGATCCGCGCTCGATTTGGGAAGGATATCTCAGCGTAGTCTCGGAACTCGCGACAAGCCTCTGCGTGATATTCGGTACAATGAGGGATATAGCTGGCGCTGCCAGATTGGCAGCAGCGGACCTGCACATCATGGACGAGAATTGCCGGATCGTAGAAGCTCTAAAGGAGCTACTCGGGCTGGATCGAGACCCCTCAATTGGCACATTGCGTCTGGCGTGCATGGCGGCCGAACTCTGCGCCGAGGTTGAGCCGATGTGGCAGCAGCATCGGCGACTCGGGCTGGAGCGACATGTGGATATGCTCCAGGATTCCTGGACTCGACGATGCGGCATCGAGACGAGACTTCGAGAACAATCGCAACTGTTGGATCTTAGTGATGCCTCCCCCGCGTTGCTCCACGGCATAGCGAACATCCTCCGACAGAATGGTCCATTAGCTTTCGCGCGATCCAAGTTCCGCTCCGCCCGACGCCATTTCATGGCGCGCTGGAAGGGTGGACCGACTCCCAACTCACGCGAATGGCCCATTATTTTTGAAGATGCCGCTGCAGTTTTGGCGGAACGAGAGAGTTTCTGCAACGACGCCACACTCCGTTCCGTACTTGGGGAAGGGTCAGATCTTTTAGCTGCTCCACTGAGTCACCTAGCTGCGGCGGCGGCGTGGCAACGAAAGGTCTGTGATCAGCTCGCCGGTGACAAAGCGGAAATATCGCAGCTACCTCTCGTTCTCTTGACGGTTGACTCCGATCGACTGAGTTGGCTTGCGCAACTAGCGAGTGCCGCCCACGAATTGCGCAACTATTTAGATAATGAAAGGCGCGCAAAACACCAAAGTTGGTCGGCGTTCAGGGGTGGTGGCAAACGTCGAGCGGACGCCCTGGCTCACCTAGCCCGCTTCGTTTCGGTTATTGGCTTACTTCCGGAGGTGCCTGCCAACGATCTTGAAATGCTCGCATCGGCGCACCATCAATGGCGGGCGGCTTCGGCAATCCTTGAATCCCCGTCAATTCTTGAATTTCTCTCGCCCGAGACGCCGATCACGAGTTAATTGCAGGCGACGCTAAGGTTCGCCAAGAATGTCTGGTCGACAGATCCAATGTCCGCTGCAGTACCGCTCGCGGATGGCTGGAAAGGCAAAATTAGCCACCTTCGACGAATCCTGATCGACGATTGGTAGCTTGATGCAACAGCTCGCAGTTGATTTCGAGCGGGTTCGTCCCCTCGGCCTGTGCACGTTCGTTCAGGAGGCACGCGGGCTGCCTTCGAGTAACCTCAAAAAAGCACTCGCTGAATTGGTAAGCGCAAAAACTGAATTATCAAACTTCCTCGGATTTGCTATTGTACGCGCGGATTGCGTCAGAGATCCGTTCGCCGTGCACGTGGTGGAGGCGCACGAGGCCGCTGACCAGTCCCTTAAACACCTGCCGGAAGCATTAGACTGGCTGTTGGCCTGGACCATCGTTGGACGATGCGCCAAAAAAGAGCGGGAAATATTCAGTCGCACGGGGGCACAACTCTCCGCGTTCAGGGAGAGTTTTGCTTCCGCTGATGAAGCCCGGAAACGAGCGGACGCTGCTGCAATTGCGATCGCCGTTCAGCGGCGGCCAGTCCCTGCCGGTTCCACTATCGGGAGCCGCAGAGAGTGGACCGGAAATGCTCTCCTTCAAAACGAGTTTGCAAAACAAAAACGACATGTCCCCGTGCGCGACTTGCTGGCTAGAGCAGGAGACGCTGTGCTCGCACTCGACTCCCTGCCTGATGATGTCGCCGCTAACCGTTTCCCAATATTTGATGCCAGGTCGGGTCATCTTCGATCTCGTGGTGATGGACGAGGCATCGCAGATCAAGCCGGAAAGTGCACTCGGTGCGCTCCTCAGAAGCCGGCAAGCTGTTATTGTCGGCGACCCGCAACAGTTACCTCCTACAAATTTCTTTGAGCGAGCCATTGAGGACAACGATGACAACGGGGAGGGTGAGGACGATCAACTCACGTCCGATGACAAAATTGCTGGGGAGTTCATCCTCGATCTGGCTAAGCAGGCTTTCCGTCCTTCACGTCGCCTGCGGTGGCATTACCGGTCCCAGCATGAGAATTTGATCAAGTTCTCCAACCGCGAATTCTATGACGATCATCTAATTGTCTTTCCTTCTGCCCAGCCACCATCTGCGACGTTGGGGATCGAGTTGGTACAGGTTAACGGAAGATGGGCTGCGCAAATTAATGTGGATGAAGCGCGAGCAGTAGCCCGGGTGGCGGCGCAGTTCATGCGCGATCATCCACTACTCAGCCACGGTATCGTGGCCATGAACCAATCTCAGCGGGAGCTGATCGAAGCCGAGCTTGGCCAACTGAGTGCCAGCGATTCGGCCATCGCAACTTATCGCGATAAGTGGGAGGCGAAGCTTGAAGCTCCGTTCGTCAAGAACCTTGAAAATGTTCAGGGAGACGAACGCGATGTAATATTCGTTTCGCTTGGTTGGGGCCGCACCCCGGAGGGTGCTATTCACCAACGATTCTTCCCGGTGAATCGAAGGGAAGATGGGCATCGACGGCTGAATGTCCTCTTCACGAGGGCAAAACAAAAGATCGTTCTGTTCTCATCCTTGAAACCTGAACACATCGTAGTTGACCCGGAAAGGACCGCTCGCGGTGTGAGGGTGCTACGTGACTATCTGGAGTACGCTCGCGATGGCCGCGTGGAACGAGGTTTCGGTTCCGGCGAAATAGAAGAAAGCCCGTTCGAGGCATCTGTCGCACGGGCTCTGCGGCACAAGGGTCACAACATTGCTCTCCAGGTCGGGGTATCGGGATATCGGATCGACATAGCAGTCCGGCATCCCGACATGTCAGAACGCTTCGTCCTTGGGATCGAATGCGACGGAGCGACGTATCACCGAGCGAAAAGCGCCCGCGATCGGGACCGTCTCAGGCAGGAGGCCCTTGAGCGTGTCGGATGGAAGCTGACACGTGTCTGGTCAACGGACTGGTTTCGAGATCCAGACGCTCAGACAACCAGACTTTCGGCAGAAATAGCGGAAGCGGTCCGACGCACGAACCTGGACGACACGGGGCGGAGATGGCTTGTTGAGGAATTCGGTGAAGATACTCCGGTTGCGGATGCCCCGATTGTAGAAGAGTTCGGCTCGACCAGTAAGGTGGTCTCGAAGGCGGCTGGCCCAAACGTGAATGCGGAAACACCGAATGATGAATTGCCACAATTACGTGCAAATGAGCCATCATCAAATTCACTAAGCACGAACGATACCACGGCAGACCACGATGATCAGTCCATCACCTGCCCACCTGTCGCTACAGATATTCGAACCGCCCTCCGTCACTTTCGAGATCACGTGATCATGACCGAACTTCCGGGAAGCGACCCAAACCGATGCATTCTTCGGGAGTTAATGATTGATGCGATTGTAACCTCGGGTCTTGATGAGAAAGATGACTTCACCTCGGCTATTCCCTCGAAGCTTCGGCTGGGCACCGATGGTCGTCAAGGACGCTATTTGGCACGCATCTGCGATATAGTAACGATATATAGAGGTGCTGATAAGGTTGCGAACAAAGCCATCATCGTTGATGATGTCTTTGTATCAACCGCCAAGCGACCCGACGGCTAGCCCGAAGTTTTCACTTGCGTTGACTTGAACGACGGTTCTTTTCCGAGGGTTGGCTTCGTGCGCCTTTGATTTTGTGTCCATGTAGGGATTCCCCAATCGGCCGGAATGTGATTCGATTCGGGCATGTTCATCGAGACGGTGCCCAATCGGACGTCGCCGCCCGCGGTGCTGTTGCGGGAGAGCTTCCGCGACGAACACGGCCGCGCGCAGAAGCGCACGCTGGCGAACCTGAGCAAGCTGCCGGGCGATGTGATCGATGGGCTGAAGGCGCTGTTGAAGGGCGGCACGGTGATCGGCACCGGACCGCACGAGATGCGGATGGAGCGATCACTGCCGCATGGCCACGTCGCGGCGGCGCTCGGCATGCTGCGCCGGATCGCGCTGGACCGGCTGATCCTGAGCACAGCAAGGGACGCGGCGTCGCGGCGGCATTGCGATCTGGTGGTGGCGATGGTCGTGGACCGGCTGATCACGCCGCGCTCCAAGCTCGGGTTTGTCCGTGCGGTGGACCAGGAGACCGCGACATCGAGCCTGGGCGCGGTGCTGCGCCTGGGCGAGGTGAAGGAGCGCGAGGCATACGAGGCATTGGACTGGCTGCTCGAACACCAGCAGCGGATTGAGAACGGCCTGGCAAGGCGGCATCTCCAGGATGGCGTATTGGTGCTCTACGACGTCAGTTCATCGTATTTCGAGGGCCGCTGTTGTCCGCTGGCGCAGCATGGCTACAGCCGTGATCACCGCGGTGACCGCCCACAGATCGTGTATGGGCTGTTGTGCACACGAGACGGATTGCCGGTCGCGGTCGAGGTGTTCGATGGCAACACGGCCGATCCGGCGACGCTGAGCTCGCAGGTCGAGAAGCTCAAGGACCGCTTCGGCATCAACCGCGTGGTGCTGGTGGGCGACCGCGGCATGATCACCTCGGCGCGGATCGACGCAGACCTCAAAGCTGCCGGCGTGGACTGGATCACCTGCCTGCGGGCACCGGCCATTCAAGCGTTGGCGGCGGAGAACGGGCCGTTGCAGCTGTCGCTGTTCGACGAGCGCGACCTGGCCGAGATCAGCGCGCCCGAGATGTTCCCCGGCGAACGGCTCATTGTCTGCCGCAACCGCGAACTCGCCGCCGAACGCGCGCGCAAGCGGGAGGAATTGCTGGCCGCCACCGAACGCGAGTTGCTCCGCATCCAGGCGCAGGTCCGCCGCAGGAACTCACCGTTGCGCAGTGCCGCCGAGATCGGCCTGGCGGTCGGTGGCGTGGTGAACAGCCGGAAGATGGCCAAGCACTTCGCCGTGGCGATCCGCGATGGCCACTTCGCCTTCCAGCGTCGGACGCAGCAGATAGAACAGGAGGCTCGTCTCGACGGTATCTACGTGATCCGCACATCCGTGCCGGCCGGGCAGCTCGATGCGAATGAAGCGGTG
Organism: uncultured Pseudomonadota bacterium; assembly: GCA_963810715.1. Lineage (GTDB taxonomy): Bacteria > Pseudomonadota > Alphaproteobacteria > Acetobacterales > Acetobacteraceae > DATDIC01. The sequence continues at coordinate 510,264 of CAWEOZ010000023.1, forward strand.
CAGGCCTACAAGGACCTGTCCCGCGTCGAGCGGGCCTTCCGCAGCCTGAAGACCGTCGATCTCGATATCCGCCCGATCCGCCATTGGACCGCACCGCGCGTGCGCGCCCACGTCTTCCTGTGCATGCTCGCCTATCACGTCGAGTGGCATCTGCGGCACGCCCTGGCACCGCTGTTGTTCCATGACACCGGGCTTACCGCCACGAGGGCAGAACGCTCCTCACCCATCGTCAGCACCGAGCCATCCGAACTCGCCAAGACCAAGAAGGCGACCAAGCGCTCAGCCGGCGGTCTGCGCGTCATGGGCTTCGCCGGCCTCATGGCCCATCTCGGCACCCTGACCCGCAACACCATGCGTGTGCCGCTACGCCTCGCGCATAGCTTCACGCTGTACGCCGAACCAACCAAGCTCCAGGAGGACGCATTCAGGCTGCTCAACATCCAACCAATGCGTGTCCAGTAGACCAAAAGGCTGATCGCCAAATCATCGAATCAAATCAGCCTCTTACGCAGTTCTCAAATGGAAACTTCGGGTTAGTCATTCGGCGCTGCCGCTCCTGAGGTTGGTCACGACGTAGCGGATGTCCAATCCCTGAGTGCTGGCCTGGATCCGTGCCGCCACGCGCCGCTCGCAACCCCAGGATTTGGCGCCGTAGCAGGTCTCGGTGTAGCGGCGCATGACCATGGCCTGGGCTTCGGCGCGACGCACCCTGACATCGTCGGCAGCGGTCTCCACCAGACGGCTCAGCACGGCGTTGCCCGGCAGGCCGAGCACGTAGTTCACATCGTTGGCCTCGCACCACGCCATCACCTCGGGACGGCTGCAGTGACCATCGCCGCGGATCGTCAGCCGCGTGGTCGGCCAATGGCTGCGGATGCGGCGTGCCAGCCGACGCAGATGACGGCGAACTTGGTCCCCGGATGGGGTCTTGCCGGGTCGCAGCAGTACTGCCACCGGGCGGGCGGTGGCGGTCTCGTAGACGTGGATCGGCAGGAAGCAGCGTTCGTCGTAATGCGCGTTGAACAGCGAAAGCTGCTGATGGCCGTGCATAACGTCAACGGTGTCGTCGATATCCGGCGTGACCGCCGCCGGTGGTCGGGGATAGCTGGCGCAATAGGCATCGATCATCGCGTAGGTCATGCGGATAACCTCGCGCAAGCTCGGCGCATTCTCCCAGCGCGACAGCGTCGGTTGCGAGCCCAGATCATCACCGGTATCGGGCAGCCGCCCGCAGGCCAGTTTGAAGCCGGGATCGGTGCGCAGTTGATCGAGATCGTCGGCATCCTCATAGCCGCAGGCGATGGCGAGCATGCGCGCGCGCAAGAGGTCGACCACACTGTGCGTCACCAGCAGCGGATTGCGCGGATCGGCGATCAACCCCGCCAGCCGATGGGCAATCCCGATACGTCGTTCGGCAGCAGCCAAAAGCATCACGCCGCCATCCGAGGTGAGACGGCCGCCATCGAACGCCGCGGTGAGTTTCTTGCGTCCGACGGCCGGAAACCAGAACGGCTCAATCGTATCGTCGCGCATGGCGGGTGTGGCTCGGGATGATCGGGTGAACGGAGTGGTCTCGACACCCAATCCGTAAACAAGATCAGTCCCTTATGCGACACCCGCCAGCGAATCCCAGCTATGCTCGTGAATAAGCGCGGCTAGTCCTTTGTTTTCAGCGACCTGCTGATCCCCCGGAGTTCGTCGCAAAGCGCGACGAACTCCGGGGGCAGGACACTAGCCTTTGCCCGGCAGCTCGATCCCGGTCAGGGCCTGCCAGACGCGGATAACGAAGGCGTCGTCCCTGGCGCCGTTGCCCAGGGCCGCGGCGCCCAGGAACAATTGGTGCGCGGTGGCGGCCAGCGGGGCGGGGAACGCGAGTGAGCGGGCCTGATCCAGCACGATCCCCAGATCCTTGACGAAGATATTGACCGCCGACAGCGGGGTATCATCGCCGGCGAGGATGTGCGGGACGCGATTCTGCCACATCCAGGAATTGCCGGCCGACGAGCAGATGACGTCATACAGCGCCTGCGGGTCGGCGCCGGCACGGATGCCGAGCGCCAGGGCCTCGGCGGCGGTGGCAATGTGCACGCCGGCCAGGAGCTGATTGACCATCTTCACGGTACTGCCGATGCCGGCCTGGTCGCCCAGGCGCCAGACCTTGCCGGCTATCGCATCCAGCAGCGGCTGAGCCTTGGCGAAGGCAGCCTCGGTGCCGGAGCCCATGACCGTCATCGTGCCGGCTGCCGCGCCGGCCTGACCGCCGGAGACCGGAGCATCCAGCATCAGCAGGCCGGCCTCAGTCAGGCGGGCTTCCAACTGCCGGGCGGCGTCCGGGGCGATGGTGGTGGAGCAGACCACGACGGTGCGCTTTGCAAGCTTCGAGGCGCAGCCGAGCGGGCCGAACAGGACGTCGTTCTCCTGGGCGGCGTTGACCACCAGGATCAGCAGGGCGTCGAGATCGCCGGGCAGGTCGGCGGGGGACGCGACGGCGGAGGCGCCGGCGCCGACCAGGGCTTCTCGCGCCTCGGGCCGGATGTCGCAGCCGGTGACGTGGTGGCCCTTCTTTACCAGGTTCAGCCCGGCGCCCATGCCCATGGTGCCGAGCCCGATCACGCCTGCTCGCATGGTTTACCTCCCGTGACGGAACCGTTCGACCGCGGCGACCAGGGCGCGCCTGATGCCTGGCTCCAGCGCCGAATGCCCGGCATCCGGGACGATGGAGAGGCGCGCGGAGGGCCAGTTCGCGGCCAGCTCGAACGCTGTGGCGGCCGGGCAGATCATGTCGTAGCGGCCCTGGACGATCTCGGCCGGGACCTGGGCGATGCGGTGCATCTCGGTGAGCAGGCCGCCAGGCGGCAGGAACAGGCCGTGGGCGAAATAGTGCGCCTCGATGCGGGCGAGACCGAGGGCGGTGCGGTCCTGCGCGAAGGAACTGACCGTGTCCGGGCTGGGGAGCAGGGTGCTGCAGGAGCCTTCATAGACCGACCATGCGCGGGCGGCGGGCATGTGAATGGCGGGGTCGGGGTGGGTGAGGCGGCGGAGATAGGCGCCCAGCAGGTCGGTTCGCTCGGGCTCCGGCAGGAAGCCGGCGAAGGTGGCGTGGGCATCCGGGTAGAAGGCACGGAGGCCGTGCAGGAACCAGTCTACTTCGGAATCGCGGCCCAGGAAGACGCCGCGGAGCACGCAGCCGGCCACGTGTTCGGGGTACATTTGCGTGTAGGCGAGGGCGAGGGTGGAGCCCCAGGAGCCGCCGAACAGGATCCATCGGTCGATGCCGAGATGGCGACGGAGCGTCTCGATATCCGAGACCAGGTCCTGGGTGGTGTTGTGGGCGAGGCTGCCGAGCGGGCGGGAGCGGCCGGCGCCGCGCTGGTCGAAGATGATGACGCGCCAGAAATCGGGGTCGAAGAAGCGGCGGTGGACGGCGCCGGCGCCGGCGCCCGGGACCGCCGTGCAGGAACAGGACGGCGCGGCCGCGCGGGTTGCCGACCTGTTCCCAGTACATGACGTGTCCGCGCGGTGAGCGGCAGATAGCCGGTCTCGAACGGGCCGATTTCGGGGTAGAGGTCGCCGCGCGGCATGATTTTGGGATGTATAGGGGGCGGGCTGGCGGCGGAACAGGGGGTGTTGCGGGTGGAACGGGTGTGGGTGGGGGCGGGGGCGGTGTGCGGGCTGGTGGCGGTGGGGATGGCGGCGCTGTCGGCCCATGGGCTGAGCGGGCTGGGGGCGGAGCGGGTGCAGATGGTGCGGAGCGGGGTACAGATGCAGGGCTGGCACGCACTGGCGCTGGTGGGATGCGGGCTGTGGGCGGGGCGCGGCGGCGGGGTGCTGGCGGACTGGGCGGGGGCAGCGTTCGTTGCGGGGGTGCTGGTGTTTTGCGGGTCGGTCTATGCGCTCGGGCTCGGGGACGTGCGGGTGGGGGGAGCGGCACCGGTGGGTGGGGTGCTGCTGATGGTGGGGTGGGCGTTGCTGGGGGTGTCGGCGGTGTGGGGGCGTGGGTGATGGGTCGGGGGTGTTGGTCGAGTTGGGGGGCGGGCTTCAGGGGGTTGAAGGTGGGGAGTTGGCGCTTCCGGGGGGGCGCGCTGTCCAATTGAGCGCGTTAGGGGCGTGCTGAATTGTACAACGGAGTGGTTTGCCCGTGTCGGGCGTCCCTTACTGCTGGAGCCTGTTGGCACAAAATAACGTATGTAGGGTAACTTGGAAATAAGTCGGTACCTGAGAATGCTTCAGAGCGCTCGGTCAGTCGTCTTGTGCCGTCCCGTATGGGTGCTAGTATCCCATGAGGAGGGTGAAACATGCCGACCATCACAGGAGTCGCCAGACAGTTTTTCGAGGCTTGCGAAGCAGGGAAAGGCTGGGAGGTTTGTCGGGCGTATTGCACACCTAACGCGAGTTTCACAGCCCAATCGGAACCGTTGACCGACATTCGGACGCTTCAAGGCTATACCGACTGGATGAAGGGTTTGCTCACGTTCATGCCGGATGGACGCTATGTGGTGAAGTCGTTTGCAACGGACGACGACCGACATAGCGTCTGTGCCTATGGCGTTTTCTCGGCCACCCATACTGGTGAGGGGGGTCCTTGCCCGCCAACCGGGAAGAACACGACCACCGATTATGTCTACGTCATGGAATTTGATGGGGACAAGATTTGGCACATGACGAAAATCTGGAACGCTGGATGGGCCATGAAGGAACTCGGCTGGGCCTAAGTCGCCATCGTATCCAGGCGAGACCAATAGCTGCTTAAGTCGGCAACTGGTCCGCTGACTCGCGGGGCCGCCCGATACCGAATTATTACGTTCAAGCCTTCAGAAAATCGGAACCTCTTGATCCGGGGCACCAGGCGCGGACCCGCTTTTTCGGCCACCAAATGCGTGGTGATAATCATCACCGCCCTATGGTTCAGGGGGGATCGCCTGGCAGGTCGTATCTGCCTTCCCACTCATCGGTCGCCGGGAAACCATTATACATGTCCCAGATTTTCTGGGACTGTTTAGCGAGATCATCCTTCTCCTGCTGCGTCGGGGCCGCTTTGCGCAGCGTCTGAATCCGCTCCAAGTCGTCGGCAATGTGCTCCAGCCAGGCCAGTTCCTGATCTTCGTACTCCTTCGCGGCCTTTTCGAATTCGGGACCCCGTGGCATCTTAAGTACCTCATGCAGGCGCTTGATCAGATCCGCCTTTTCCAGCCTGAGTTCCTTGACGCGCTGCCTTGCTTCCGTGACGTCGTCTTCAGCCTCCTGCTCCCTATCGTCGGGTGGCTCCTCCGGGGCAGGCGCCGTTCCCGGCCACATCATGTCGCGCGCGACGTCGACTTCCGCCCCGAGCCCCTTGTCGCTCAGCCAGATCTCATCTTCGCCACCAGCGCCCATGTTCATCTTGCCGGCGAGGACGAAGCCGCGCGAAACCATGTACTGGTGCGTGTATCGTTTGTAGATCGCTTCCGGTAGAAACGACCCGACACGGTCGCTCATTGCCTTCGGATGCGCCTTGCGCCAGGCATCCAGTTCTTTCTCGGTCATTCGCGGTTTGGCACGGGGTATCGTTTGCGGCTCCGGCGTGGAGCGGGGTGCGAGCGGCTGATTCGGCGCCCCTGGCGAGGCGCCGCCTCCAGGAGGGCCAGCCGGTGAGTCCAGATCAGCCATCGCCATCGTCGGACTGGGAGGCTCATAGGTGGCGGGATCGATTCCGAAGGTGTCTTTCACCCACGCGTTTTCGTCGTCGCTCGGGCCCTTTCCCGGGCGGTCACCGTGGCCGGTCGCTGGGCTGCCGCGGGTCATCGGCTTGACGTCCTTTTCCGTCACGGAGTGCGAATTTACGTTTGAAAAAGGTGCAACAGCAAACGTTATGTGACGTGAAGGGGAGACGCCCGACTCGGTTCGCTCGCGACGCGATTCGAGGTTGTTTCGCAAAGGGGCTCCGCCCCTCGAACCCCGCCAGGGGGCGACGGCCCCCTGGACCCGCGATCCTATTTTGCGCTCATCGCAGAACGGGCCTGCAAGCCGGCGAGTACCAGAATGCAGGCGACGAAAATATACTCGTAGAGGGCCGGTAACCCGATCAGCACCATTACGTCTTTGATGACGCCGATTACCAGTGCGCCCAGGGCCGCACCGATAATGGTGCCGCGGCCGCCGGTGGACGGGATACCGCCAAGGATTACTGCCGCAATCGCCTCCAGCGAGTAACCCTGGCTGGTGAGGGGATAGACCGAGTCCTGCCAGGCGGTGACATGATTCCGGCAAGAGCGGCGGCGAAGCCGGATACCGCCAGGACCGACAGCTTCACCATATCCGTGCGCAGGCCACGAACGCCTCGCCCTCGCTGGCGACCACGAGGAAACTCGCGCTGGTGAGCAGAGCGGAAATGTTCCGGACAGTGAGGAACGAGCCGGAGCTGAGAGTGGCGGCGAGGCCGATCATGATCAGGAACGCCAGCGGGCGCCGTACATGTCCTGGGCGGCCGACCAGCAGGCGCCAGAAGCGGCAGGCGGCGTTGACAGGGAAGTGCCTGTTTTAGACGGCATGCGCCAAGCTGGCCGCCCTCGCCGGTCGAACGGAACGGGAGCGCCCGGGCAATCCGGGCGCTCACGCATCCGTTGGCGTCGATACTCAGGTTACGGGTGGGTGATAACGGTCGTCCCCGGGCTGCCCGGTGCTATGACGGCAGGTGCCGGCGTGACGGGCTGGACGACGGTGGTGGGGGTGGCTGGTGGAGTTCTCGTTCACGCAGGCCGACAGGCCGAGCAGCACGAGCGGAAGAAGCCAGGCGATACGCATGGGCAGGTCTCCTTAAAATCCGGAAGCGTCCCGTAACAGGTCCCGATTTATGGCTGGCCAGTGCTCGAATCATGGCAGGTTCGGGACGCCGGGTCACAAGCCAGTGGGTCGGCGGATGGCGGGCCTGACTGTTGCCGGCGTGCCAGCAGGGAAATTCTGGAATAAACAGGGAACGTCGGGACGCTTCCGGGTGGGATGCGTGGCTGGCTCGCAACAGGCATCCCGCATGTTGGGTTCTCCTCTCGCCAGGAGGGCTATATATTGTTTGACGCCGAGGCTGACCGGCTCCGAAATGGAGAGCGCAGGATGAATTCAGGGGAATCCGACGTGCTCGATGCAGTCCAGATGCGAGGCCGCTACCAAGTCCATATCGATCGCTCGCGCGACTCGCTGCTGACCGATTTCGGTCGGGCGACGTTGAACGACCGCTACCTGATGCCGGGAGAGGAGTACCAGGACCTGTTCGCCCGCGTCGCCTCCTACTACGGCGACGACGCGGCGCACGCGCAGCGGCTGTATGACTATATCAGCCGGCTATGGGTCATGCCGGCGACGCCGGTGCTGTCCAACGGGGGCACGCAGCGCGGCCTGCCGATTTCCTGCTTCCTGAACGAGGCCTCGGATAGCCTGGAGGGCATCCTGGGGCTGTGGAACGAGAATGTGTGGCTGGCCTCCAAGGGCGGGGGAATCGGCAGCTACTGGGGCAATCTGCGATCGATCGGGGAACGGGTGGGGGCGGTCGGCAAGACCTCCGGCGTGATTCCGTTCATCCGAGTGATGGACAGCCTGACCTTGGCGATCTCGCAGGGGTCGCTGCGGCGGGGATCGGCGGCGGTCTATCTTCCGGTGACGCATCCGGAGATCGAGGAATTCATCGAGATGCGGCGCCCGACCGGGGGCGATCCCAACCGCAAGGCGCTGAACCTGCATCACGGCATCCTGGTGCCGGACGCGTTCATGCGGGCGATGGAGGCGGACGAGGCGTGGCCTTTGACCTCCCCGCGGGACGGGTCGGTGGTGCGGTCGGTATCGGCGCGGGCCCTGTGGATCCGCATTCTGACCGCGCGGATCGAGACCGGTGAGCCGTACCTGATCTTCGCCGACCACGTGAACCGCGCGCGGCCGGAGCACCACAAGCTGGCCGGGCTGGAGGTGCACACCTCCAACCTGTGCAGCGAGATCACCCTGCCGACCGGGCGCGACCAGCACGGGATGGAGCGCACCGCGGTGTGCTGCCTGGCGTCGCTGAACCTGGAAAGCTGGTTCGAGTGGCAGAACCACCCGACCTTCATCGAAGACTTGATGCGGTTCCTGGACAATGTGCTGCAGGACTTCATCGATCGCGCTCCGCCGGGGATGGAGAAGGCGCGCTATTCGGCGATGCGTGAGCGTTCGGTGGGGCTGGGGGTGATGGGGTTCCATTCCTTCCTGCAATCGCAGAACGTGCCGTTTGAAAGCGTTGTCGCGAAGGTGTGGAACAAGCGGATGTTCCGCCATATCCGCGCGCAGGCGGACACGGCGTCTCGGGTGCTGGCCGAAGAGCGGGGGGCGTGCCCGGATGCAAAGGAGTGGGGGATCATGGAGCGATTCTCCCACAAGATGTCGATCGCGCCGACGGCGTCGATTTCGATTATTGCGGGCAATTCGAGCCCGGGGATCGAGCCGATCGCGGCCAACGTGTTTTTGCAGAAGACGCTGTCGGGCAGCTTCGCGGTGCGCAACCGGCATCTGCAGCAGTTGCTGGCGGAGAAGGGGATGGATGTGGAGGACGTGTGGTCGTCGATCACCACCAGCAGCGGCAGCGTGCAGCACCTGGATTTCCTGAGCGAGCAGGAGAAGGCGGTGTTCAAGACCGCGTTCGAGCTGGATCAGCGCTGGATTATCGAGCACGCGGCGGACCGCGCGCCGTTCATCTGCCAGAGCCAGTCGGTCAATCTGTTTCTTCCGGCGAATGTGCATAAGCGGGATCTGCACCAGATCCATCTGATGGCGTGGAAGCGGGGGGTGAAGTCGCTGTACTATTGCCGGAGTTTGTCGATCCAGCGGGCGGATAATGTGAGCGAGACGCCGGTGCGGCCGGTGGAGTTTACCGGCGTGCCGGTTGCGAATGATGCGATCGGACCGTTGCCGCTGGTGGCTGCTTCTGCCGGGCGTTCGCGGGGCGGGGCGGTGGATTATGAGGAGTGTTTGGCGTGCCAGTGAGGAGAGGGAGGCTGGCTGCGAAGAACCGATGCCGACCTAGTACCTCGGCCCAGGTTTCGACAGCTTGCGGCAGCGACACCCGGGCGTCGTAGCTCCATCTACCCGCGGCGTTCGTCCGCCGAGCAGGTTTCGCGTGGAGCGGCCGCTTTGGGTGGGTAGCGGTCTGTCCGGTTAGAAGCGAGCAAGCTCGATAACCGGACATGTCACATCGAGAGGTGCGCCCCTCCCCCGCCTAAACGCTTCATGATTTCGTGACGGACATCTGCAACGGCTAATCGTTTGAACCTGCTCCGTTCGGCAGCCGTCGCGAAAGTCCTGAGTTTCGATAGGGAGGTCGTGAGCGCAGCGCAGCCCAGCTCACCCCTCTACTGAACGCTGCCTTTGCTAACGTCAGAGACTACCTCCAGATAAGCCCGAAGGACTGGCTCAGCGCCGAGCTGCTTCAGACCCGGATGCGTGCTTCTCGTGGGAACAAGCTCGCTGAGACGGGCTGCGAAAACACCCGAGTTATCGTCAATGTAGAAGAATTGGGCCTCCCCAACATGCGCCGACAGTAGTTCGGCGTCTGCCTCCAATACCTCAAATTCGAGGCGCCCACCCGCCGGAACGGGGAGCGGTGAAAGCAGATAGATGGGGTCGCGGCAACGGTGAAGCCCTTCGTTCCCTCGGGCTTCCACGACAGACAGGCCACTCGCTACTCCTTCGCAGTGCTGCGCCCCTTTAGCACACCTACTCGACGGTGAGGCTCCGGCCGAGGAAGGGGGCTGCGCCTCTATCCGGCCAAGTTAAGGAGGCGCTTCAGCTCCGACGCATTCGGAAGAAGGTCGGGCCGCAGGGTCGGGGGCCGTTGTAGGGTAAATGCAGAGTTGTAGCGCAGGCCGCCGGGAACGAGCTCTAGAAGCGCATCGTCGTAAAGATGCAGGTCACAGTCTTTATCCGCCCGCCACCGCACGATGCCAGCCAAGTTTTCCGGCGAGACGAACCTGACCGCCTCGGCAATTGCGTCACTGGCGGTGCCTACGGCCTCCAGCGCAAGCCGGATGCTCCCTGTAAGGTCGTTGATGGTCTTCTCGCCCTTCCGGTTGCTGAGGCTGTCCCAATCAGTGTCCTGAACTATGTGGTAGAGCAACCGGATGGCGTTCTTCAGCACATCATCGAAAAACGGCGGCTGAACTCAGAACGGCGGTCAGCCCGGCAACGCGGTGAACGGTTTCAAACTGCAGAATGAAACCGCCTTTCGCGTAATCCTGGACCGTGCGCTCCACCTGTAGCAGCCCGCCCGTGCGGGCCGTCGCCTGAAGCCTCTGATACAATACCGGCGCGCCCTCTCTGACGATGCGGGGGAGTGCCTCGACGAACTGAAGCGCCGCCTCGTGCTCCTGCCGCGCCTTCCGAATTTGCACCGCAACAGCGGACGCCTCCGGCCCAACCCGCTCCCTGATTTTCTCGAATTCCTGTCTGCGCCGGTAGGCGTCCCAGTCTGCCCGCTCCTCGACATAGCGCGCTTTGTCGATGTGCGTTTCCCAGCAGTCGTCACCGATAAGCCGGAGCAATCGGTCACTGGAAAGAACGACGCGCCCTGCAGAAAACTGCTTGTCGCGCTGGCAGAATCAGCAACGGTACCAGTCTGACTGCGACGTGCGTTTAGGGGCCATGCCGACGAAGGCGAAGTCCCTTGTGTCGGCAGGCCGGTTTCGCTCGATGCCCAGCTCCTCGACGGGCCGCTTGGCTGCCAGATGCGCCGCCACACGTACGCGCGCTTCCTCTCTATCGAGTGGCGAGAGGGACAAGTCGGGACACGTGGGCGTCATAGGCTTTCCGGTCTGCCCGCTTGAGGCCATGTCAAGAACGGGGGGTTCTGGCGAAAGCTCCAACTCGAAATGCCCCTTGTAATGGAGTTAGCGCCCCAGTTGGGTCAGGTTTTTAGTCGTTTCAAGGGTATAGGCAGGCGTGTGTTCGCGTCTAGCTCGGGCGGACTGGAGCGCGACAATCATGGTGGTCGGCGTGTTGATTGACGCGCCCTGATTGTCGCCGGCAGACTGACTCTATTGCCTTCGTAACTATTAGGCCGGGTGGACCCGGCGCATAAGTCTTGACTTAAGGCCCACGGAGCCACGCGCGTCTTTGTAGACGAATGACCGCTTCTGAGGAAGGCTGAGTTCTGACGCTCCGTCCGACTTGGGTCGAAATCGGCTGCCGCCTCCTCGCCAAATCCGCGCTGTTCGATCCGCCCGCCTCGCAGCTCCCCGACGGGCGGCGCGAACTCGCCGGCCTGTCCAAACCGGAACTGCTCCTGCGTAGAGCCCCAGCCCGGCGGACAGGCAATCGTGGGCGGCAGCCCGCCGTCCAACCGGTCAAAACCACTTGCAGAGATACTAGAACGGCACTCGTACGCACGGGCCGGCACGTCATCGCGGGCAATTCGAGCCCCGGGGATCGAGCCATCGCGGCCCACATATTCTTGAAAAAACGCCGTCGGGCAGCTTTGCCATGCGCAACCCGCCGCGGTGGCACTCGGCGTACACCACCTATCCCACCCGGTGATCCGCTGTGCTATAAGCTCTTGCCTCGATATCGGAATGCCCCCATGACTGCCGTCATCACTCGTATCCGTGTTGCCCCGGATCACACGATCAGCGGTCTGGCGCCGCCGGATGTTCCGCCCGGCGAGCACGAGGTGATGATTACCATCACTCGGCAACCGAACCGGCGCGTCAGCAACCTTCCTGTACATCATGGGCGCTGGGACGACTCCATCTCGCTGCATCGCGAAGACCTGTATATCGATGATGGCCGGTGAGCCGGCTCTTCATCGACACGAACGTGCTGATTTACGCGGCGCAGGGCGGCTCGCGATTCCATCTGCCCGCACGAGAAGCGCTGCAACGCGCCGACGAGGCCGGTGATCAGCTGTGGATCAGCCGGCAGGTGGTTCGAGAATATCTGAGCGTGATGACGCGGCCAGGCCAGATTGTTCCGTATGACCCTATCCTGCCTCGTGCCGAAGCGATCGGTGCAGCCAGGACCCTCCTGGAGACATTCTGGGTTGCCGAAGACGGTCCTGAGGTCATGGACCGGCTGTTTGATCTAATACCAACCCGCCGAATGACTGACCCATGTCTCGTTGTTGTGTCCACCCGTTTGTTTCGCGCGTGCAGGCGGGAAAGACGTGGATGGCCGGCCTTCGCCGGCCATGACGGGGGGCGGCCATGACGGGGATGAGTTGGGCTTAATGCGGGCTGGTATAATTGGTCGTTTTTTCGCCGGCTGGAAGGAAGATCCACGACGCGAATATTGTTGCGACGATGCTGACGTATGAGATTAGAAGGCTTTTGACGTTCAATATCGGTGATTTTCGTTACTACTCAGCCGCAATCGAGATACTAGCGCCAGAGAGTGGGGTCAGTGGTCCCGGTTAAGCAACTCCGTCAGCGGCTTTTCCAAACGACGACTTCATTCTGCCAGCTCGTCGATCCCAGCCAATATCGCTGTTTCCAGGCCTGAAATCAGCCGCAACGCGATGTTGGCCGACCGGATAGCGGCAGGGTGCTGCTTCAATCGCCGGATTGCTGCCCGGATCGCCCTGACGCGCCGGATCGCGGCTGGACCTGATCCCGGCTGAGTCTGCCAGCGCTGCATGGCGTCAAGGTCGGCCAGCGCCCTGGGCGTAAACAAGCCTGCGGGGCGGCACGTGGCCGCCCGATCAACGGCGAGTTCGAGGTTGAGGAAGTGGCAATTCGTGATCGGTGCCGAGACTGTCGATCCAGGCGTCCATATCGGCTTCTTCGATAAAGAGGCCCGCTTCGATCTCAGCATCCGCCTCGGCGATACGCTCGGCTTCCCAAAGAAGCCGGCGCTGCCGTTCGACCTCGGTTTCCGGGCGACGCGCAGGAGTGTCCTCGTCGGGGCGGAGGGGCGTATCCATGTCGGGCAATCTAGCGTTGGCGGTGGCGGTTTGCCAGGAGACGGCGTCGGCTTATTGTAGCACGATCTTGCCGCGTGGATGCGGGCGGGTGCCTTCCAGCATCTCATGCGCCACGCGCGCTTCGGCGAGCGGCAGGACAGCGCCGACCGAGGTGGCAAGCGTGGCGGCCTCGACCATGGCGGCGATGCGGGCGAGACGCTCGGTCGTGACGTCCACCAGAAAGGCGCCAGCGCGCACGCCTCGCGAGGCAGCAGCGTCCTCGTCGGGTGGTGCGACCGCGGAGATCAGCGCGCCACCTGGCCGTAGAACCGCGACGGAACGTGCCTGCCTCTCGCCGCCGACGAGATCGATCACCGCGTCCGGCTAGTCGCGTTTGGCCTGCAGCGCGGCGAGCCGCTCGCTCAGGGTCTGTGGTGCGGCAGGTTTGCCGGCGGCGGCGTTCATGGCGGCGGCGATGTTCGGGTCGTCCTGCTCCGGCCGGGTCGGTCGCAGCAGCTTCACCTTGGTCATCTGTGCATCGGCCGATGCCAGGTCCTTGCTGGCGGCGTCCTGCATCGCCTTCAGCGCCACGGTCAGGCTGCTGGTCGTGGTGGCCAGGCCGGCGGCGCGGCGCGCCGAATCTGCCTGACGGTCGGCCATTTCGCGCTGCTGCGCGGCGCGTCCCATGTCGCGCTGGGCACGTTCCAGCTCGGAGTGGGCGGTTTTCAGCTTGCCGCCGGCCTCCGCATAGGTCTGCTCCAGCATGGTGAGATAATCCTTGGCGTCCACTTCGTCCTTTTTCTCGCGATCGACCTCCGGCGCCATCTGCTCCAGCATGCCGACCAGGGTTTCAAGGCTCTTTTCCAGCGCTGCCTTGCGCGTCGGATCGGTTTCAGCCGCCACTTGCCGCTGCAACTGCTCGGCCGCCGCCATGCGCTGGTGCGACAGTGCCTGGATCGCGTCGGCCTCGCGCTTCTCCTTGTCGTAGCCTTGTCGTGCCAGGGCGACCTCGCGGCCGAGGTCATCCAGGCGCTGCTCCATCGTTCGCAGCTCCGCCGCGCTGGCGGATTTCGGATCCCAGCGCACCAGCGCCTCCATCCCCGCAGCCGCGGCGCTGTCCATCTTCACGCCGATCAGGTTTCGCATGAACGCCAACATCGCAGTGTTTCCTTTTCCGGTGTCAGGTGTCAGTGTCAGGTAGGTACCATCGCCGCCGCGTTGAGCAACGCGACGGCGAGCTGTGCGGCGGCCAGGACGATCGCCGCGGCTACGTTGTCCGCCTTGATCAGGGCGCCGAGATTGCGCATCGCCAGCGTCACCGCAGCCAATGTCAGCAATTGCAGGATCAATGCGACCACGCCCCACACGGCGATGTCCAGCAAGGCGGTGCTGGTCGCCAGCATGGCCGCCAGCGGCAGTGCCAGTGCGAGGATGGCGCCGCCGAGCGCGATTCCGGCCGCGGTATTGCCCCGAGCCACCAGCTCATGTTCGCGAAACGGCGTCAGCGAGACGTAGATGGCGATGCCGATCACCAGCAGCACCACGCAGACCAGGATCTGCAGGATCAGAATCGGCACCCCCTGAACCAGGGCGGCGAACACGTTGTCGACGGGTCCGGGGGCAGCAGGGTTCATGGGCATTCCATTCAATTGGACAGTGATACGGCGGGGAGCGACAGCGCCGCCGGGTTGATGTCGATGCCGGCGTGAACCTCGACCCAGGCCTGATCGCCTTGCTCGACCGCGGTGACCAGCACGTATTCGAAGGCCGGTGCCGCCTGCACCCCGCCGGCGCGGGTACCATACAGCATGGTCTGCAGCTTGCGTTGAGTCGTGCCGGTCAGATCCTGGAGCGTCTCGGTCTGCTGGCGCGGCTGCACGCGGCTGCCACCCGGCGACCAGACACGATCGTAGAGCTTGCCGTCCTTGGTCTGGAACTGCGGCCAGCCGATCACGCCCTCCGCCGGATCCAGCCAGAAGCCCCAGTCATCTCGGTTGGCCGGCGTGATCTGGTCGAGCAGAGAGAAGTAACGGCATTCGTCAGGCGTGCCGTCCGGCCCGAGATGCAGCATGAAAAAGCTTTCCCGGCCTGGCAGATAGAGCCGGTGCAGCGACACGGTGCCGTCGCTGATCAGGCCAAGCGCCTCGACGCTGATCATGCCGTCCGCCGATGGCGGTTTCACCTTGGTGCCGGCGGCGAGCAGGAAGGGTGCGGGATCAACAGGCATGGTCATGCCGACCCGGAATCGACTGGCGGCACTGCCGGACAGACCGGGCGGTGCCCGCGGATTTGCCGGACCAGCGGAGGCGACGGCGCTGGCGCGATTGCGCAGCACCCAGAGCGCCACAAAGGCGCCGAGTCCCAGGGCTACGATGATCCAGACGCCCTCGTACCCGCCGCTGGTCGAAGACGCGGTGGCGGTGGGTTGGGGCTGTCCCTGGGTCTGCGCCATCGCAGCGTCGAGTTCGGAGAGCTTGCGGGCGACGGTTGGATCGCCGGCGGCGACCTGCTCGGCCTGCGCGCGCCATGCGGCGTAGCCCGGGTCGTTTCGGTTGTTACGGAACCAGGCGCTGCTGCCGGCGTTGGAGAGGGAGTTGAGCAGCGACCATGCCAGGACCGCATTCCATACGCCGGAGCCGCCGCCGTATGATCCGTTGGCGTATGACCCGCCGCCCTGCCAAGACGGTTCGGCTCGGCGCGGAGCGGGTTCGGTGAGCCATCCGCCATTGCCCGAACCGGTGTACGGCCGCCGGCTTTCCGACGGCGCGGCGGGCTGTTGGGAGGCGCGATAGTCGCGCAGGGCCTGGGCCGAGGAGCGGCGGGAGATTGCCTGGTCGCCGCTTTGGCCGCCTTGAAAAATGCTGCCCAGGCTGGAGGCGGAGGGCCGTGCGTAGCCGCCGTTGCCGCCGACGGACGGCCGGCGGCTGGGCGCGCTATAGCTGTAGCTTGAGTCCGGCCGACTGTAGCCCCCGTTGGCGGCGTAGGTCGGCGCGGCCAGCGTAGGCAATACGGCCGGGTAGAGTATGCCGCACGCCAAGAGAACCCGCAGCAGGCGCTGGAGGCTCGCCAGTCGCATAGCCGGCTCCCTCACCTGCTCACGCATCGTCTGGCGAGGGCATAGCGCGGGTGGTCGGGATTATTCAAACACGAAATCGTGTACGCGCGCTGCATTTCCATTTCCATGTGGTGCGCTGTCGGCCGGCCGTGGCGCCGGACGGGACACGTCACCGTAACGAAATATCCGTTGCACGAAATCCGAGGTTCTGACACCACGGCGGGTGTTGCGTATTGACTACGATATTCCACCGGGAAAGGGCGATGCTTCGCAGAGGCTTCATGACACAGGCCGCGGCAACGCTGACAGCACCGACCGTGAAGGCCCAGGATGCGCGTCGCGTTGTCGGCACGTCGCTTGATGCAACGTTGCAGCCATATCTTTCGCGCTTCAACCTGCCGGCGCTTGCCGCGGCTGTCGTGCGGCGGGGCGGCGTGGTTGCGGCCGGCGCGGTGGGCACGCGGCGCATGGGTGCGGACATTCCGGTCACCATCGATGACCGGTTCCATATCGGGTCCGATACCAAGGCCATGACGGCGCTGTTGGGCGCAATGCTGATCGAAGCCGGCAAGCTGCGATGGGACAGCACGGTGGCGGAAAGCTTTCCTGACCTTGCGGCGACGATGACGCCGGACTTGCGCGGTGTCATGCTGGAGCAGTTGCTGTCGCACACGAGCGGGTTGCCGAGGGACAGCCAGGCGTTCATCGATCTCATTATCCGCGCGTACGGGCAGGACGGGCTCAATCTGGACGAGCTGCGGCACTGGGTAATACGCGAAAGCAGCACGCAGCCGCTGGCCTCGAAGCCGGGTTCGCAGTTTGCGTACTCAAACCTGGGCTACACACTGGCCGGCGCGATTGTCGAGCGAGCCGGCGGGAAGACGTGGGAGGAGCTGGTGTCCGAGCGCGTGTTCGATGCGCTTGGACTGCGCAGCGCCGGCATCGGGCCACAGGCGAGCGTAGGGCGGGTGGATGCGCCGCTGGGGCACCTGGTGCGCGATGACGGGACGCTGAAGCCGATGCTGGCCGGGCCGGATGGCGATGTGCCGGCGGTGGTGGGGCCGGCGGGAACGGTGCACTTGTCGGTGCTGGATTTTGCCACCTGGGCGGGTTGGAATGCGAGCGAGGGACGGCGCGGGCCGACACTGGTTCAACCAGAAACCATTCGCAAGCTGCACACGCGAGTGATTGCCATGCCGCCGCAGCCTGATGCGAAGCCGGGAACGCCGACCGGCATCGGGTACGCGCTCGGGTGGGGGCTGGCGAAACTTCCCTATGCGTCGGAGCCGGTGCTGATGCATGCCGGGTCGAACACGATGAATTTTGCTTCGATTCTGGTGCAGCCCAGCAAGGACTTCGCCCTGGTGATGATGACGAATGTCGGTGGCACAAAGGCCGAGCAGGCAGTCGGGCAACTGACCGAGGAGCTGTACCGGCAGCACGGGCCTTCATCGGGGTAGGGTTGGCTGGCGCGATGGCGCATCGGGGTGACATCCCCACCTGATCGTGCACATACCGAGGCGCGTTAACCGGAGCCTGCCTGATGCTCGAAACTTTGGTTGCCTTGCTGGCGGCCACCGCCATAGCCGTGCCGATTTCTCGCCGGCTCGGGTTTGGGAGCATTTTGGGTTATTTGATTGCCGGCGTGGTGATCGGTCCGTCGGGGCTGCGGCTGGTGACGGATGTCGGGCAGATCAGCAGCGTGGCGGAACTCGGCGTGGTGATGCTGTTGTTCCTGATCGGGCTGGAGCTGCGGCCGCATCGGCTGTGGATCCTGCGCAAGGCAGTGTTCGGGCTGGGGTTGGGCCAGATGATCCCGACCACAGCCGTGCTTGCCGGGCTGGCGCATTTTGTCGGGGTGCCGTGGACCGGTGCCGTGGTGCTGGGGGCGGGGCTGGCCCTGTCCTCCACCGCGATCGTGCTGCCGATGCTGGCGGAGCGGGAATTGCTGCCGACCACCGCCGGCCGCGACAGTTTCGCGGTGCTGTTGTTTCAGGACATGGCGTTCATACCGCTGGTGGCACTGGTGCCGCTGCTGTCGCATCCCGCCGTTCCCACAACCGTGCCGTGGGAGGATGTGGCGAAAGGCGTGGCGGTGATCGCGGTGATCCTGGTGGGCGGCAGTTTCCTGGTGCGGCCGCTGTTCCGCCTGGTGGGCGGCGCGCGGACGCCGGAGGTGTTTACCGCGACGGCGCTGCTGCTGGTGGTCGGGACGGGCGCACTGGCGCACTGGGCCGGGCTGTCGATGTCGCTGGGTGCGTTCATGGCCGGCGTGCTGGTGTCGGATTCCGAGTATCGGCACGAATTGCAAGCCGATATCGAGCCGTTCGAGGGGCTGCTGCTGGGGTTCTTCTTCATCTCCGTCGGCATGTCGGCGAACCTGCCGCTGGTGGTTCAGCGTCCGGCGACCGTGGTTGTCGGGCTGGTGGTGCTGGTGGTGGCGAAAGTGGTGATCGCGTTCGCGCTGGGTTTCATCAAGCGCCGAGACCTGCGCAGCGCGCTGCGGTTCAGTCTGGCGCTGCCGGAAGGGAGCGAATTCAGTTTCGTGCTGTTCGGCGCGGCGGTGGCCAGCGGGGCGCTGGCGCAGGAGTTCGCGGATCTGGCGACGGTGGTGATCGCGCTATCGATGATGGCGGCACCGGTGCTGTTCGCGGCCTCGGAATCCTGGATCATCCCGCGGCTGGAGGTGCGGAAGGAGCCGGTGTACGACGAGATCGACGAAGCGGGCGCGGCTGTGATCATCTGCGGGTTCGGGCGGTTCGGCCAGATCATCGGGCGCGTGCTGAACATGCAGCGGATCGCGTTCACCGCGCTGGACAAGGACCCGGCACAGGTGGAGGTGGTTCGCCGGTTCGGCAACAAGGTGTATTTCGGCAATCCGGCGCGCGAGGAAGTGCTGCGTGCCGCGGGCGCTGAAACGGCGCGCGTGCTGGTGGTGGCGCTGGACGAGATGGATGAGACCCTGCTGGTGGCGGAGATGGCCAAGCGGCATTTTCCGCAACTGGCGATTTTTGCTCGCGCGCGCAACCGGCGGCACGCGCACCGGCTGATGGACCTCGATATAGCCGGGATCATCCGCGAGACGCTGTATTCCAGCCTGCGGCTGACGGAGATGGTGCTGGAGCAGCTGGGGGTGGAGCCGGAGCTGGCGCATCGGGCGATCGAGCTGTTCGAGCAGCATGATGAGCGGTCGCTGCAGGAGACGCATGCGATCGCTTACGACGAGCAGCAACTGATCCAGAGTTCGCAGCAGGCGGCGGCGGAGTTGATGGAGCTGTTCGAGAGTGACATGGCGGAGCGGCAGCAGGCGGTGGCGGCGGCGCAGTGACGGTGGCGGGTTCGGCTGGTGCAGCGCTGGAGCGGCTGGCGGAGGAGGTGCGGCAGTGCCGCGTATGCGCGGACTTGCCGCTGGGTCCGCGGCCGGTGTTTCGCGTGTCCTCGACGGCGCGGCTGCTGATTGCAGGGCAGGCGCCGGGGACGAAGGTGCATGAAACAGGTATCCCATGGAACGATCCGTCGGGGGACCGGCTGCGGCTGTGGCTGAACATGTCGCGGGAAGTGTTCTACGACGAGCGGATGGTTGCGATCGTGCCGATGGGGTTGTGCTATCCAGGGCGGTTGCCGAATGGCGGCGACGCGCCGCCTCGGGCGGAGTGTGCTCCGCTGTGGCGGGGGCGGTTGCTGGCGCTGATGCCGGAAATCAGGCTGACGCTGCTGGTGGGTGGGTACGCGCAGGCGGACGCTCTGGGGCCGGGGGCGATGACGGAGCGGGTGCGGCGGTTCCGCGAGCGGCTGCCGGGATTGTTCCCGCTGCCGCATCCTTCGTGGCGGACGACGGCGTGGGAGCGGCGGAATACGTGGTTCGGAGAGGAGGTGCTGCCGGTGTTGCGGCGGGAGGTGGGGAGGGTGGTGGGGTGATGTTGGGGGAATGGGGAGCTCACGGGGAGAGACGGGCCAAGACCGACCTTAGCCGCGGGAAGGTTGCGGCGGAGTTTATTGCCGCGGAGCCCGGCGCAAGAGGATCAAAACCGGGATGCGAAGATCGGGTGGTTCGACAAAGACACTGATGACCATCCGGTCCTTCCAGGCTTCGCGCATACGGTCCTCGATCGCCTGTTCACGGGCCAGGAATGACAACTCCACGCCCGCCTCCGTAAGGAGCAGAAACCCTTCAAAATCCCCGAAACGATCAAACGCAAGGCCCATAACCTTTCCTGTGTACTCCAGCCTCTTGACCGGCGGAGGCTTGGATCCGCTCGCGCCTCCGGTCTGCGAAGGCGGGATCTTGCCGGGATTGCCGCCCAGCCGGCTGACCAGCCCTGATACCCGGGCGATATATCGCCGCATAACCGGATGCCATCGGTTATTGGCCGGGATTTGCTCTATTTTCCATTTGTAGAGCGCGAGGATAGTCTCCTCGGCTGGAAGCAAATCTTGTTTCGCCTGGATCGCTATATTCATCTGGAACGCGCCGACCACATATCGCCAATTGCCGGTCTTTCGCTGGTCAACGTCGGCGAACCTCCAACTGAGCCGCCTGACTACGACGCTGAATTGCTCGCCCGTCCGAGCGATTTTCGACAGCTCTACCGTCAGCAAACCGGCGAGATTCGGACCGGTTCCCGAAGGTATTGGAATATAGGTAATGCTCCCGGTTACGCATCGGATCGTGTGGTCGTCGGTTTTCGTTAATTGGCTGGTTCTATAGAAGCGGCTTGCCAGACCAAGGACCTCGTCGGCATCGACCCCTGGCCAATAGATGGAAGCAAGACTTCCAACAGGCACGTTGCCCCATTCGATCATGAGTTCGTCAGGCAACAGAGACGGCGACATCGTTGGCGAGGTCCGGCGGATATCGAAAAAAGTCGTATCCGAGCCGCCCCAGGCGAGATTTCTTTGTCCGATCTTGTCTGATGTTGCGGCATTCGACCCAGGGGGAATGGGATCGGGGTCGTATGCGATTTCCGCTACAAGGCAGGCATGTTGGCCCATGATGATCGCGGGTATGGACAGGATCTGATTAGACGCCCATGGGCCATTCGGCTTGGAAGTGGCGGCGCGGGTTGAGGGGAAATTGGGGGGTGGTTTGATTGAGATCTAACCAACACCCAAAGTAAGCATCGACCTCGGACCGCCGTCGGGTTGGAGATCGGAAATGCGTTTGGGGTGTCGGATTGCTGAGTCATGCGCTGCGTTGTGGAGACAATTCGTCCCTCCGCGAAGAACGGAATTGTCGAGGTCATGTCGTTGCTCGGGAACCCAAGAAGCGGAATGAGTGTCCCCGGAATGTTGTTGCCTGAGGAATCCGTTTGCGGCTCGCTGCGAAATGTCGTCGCCTGATTGAAATCCGTGTCCGGCGACGGACTTATGAACAGGCGAAAGAACACGCGCACAGGGTCGGTCGTGCTATCGCCCTGCAAATGGACCCGGGCAAGGGCGAAATTGTAGACCGGGTTGCCGGGATCCCATGAAAGTGTCAGCGAACTACTTTCGTCGGGGGAAACCCCAGTAAACGGGGTATTGAGCGTCGCCGGATCAGTGAAGTTTGCGTTAAGTTCGTTGATCAGATTTGTGATGTAGGTGTTTGGATCTCCGCCTGCCGGCCATTGTGTCGTGGAGTATTGCAGCGGCGCTTGATTGGGTGGCAGCCCATTGGGTGCTACCGTGAAAACACGCATATCGTTGCTCAGCCACCAGGTTTCCCCGGCGACCATGTACGGGTCGGCCTGAAGCACAAGCTGGATTTCAGCGATATCGCTGGTCGCGCTTACCGGGGTCGAGCCAGGGCTCGCGAACATGCTACTTATGGCCGCCGCAATCGAATAATCCCGATATCCGGGGGCCGCGGGCACGCGCGTTGAATGCCTCGAGCTGGCCTCCGACCGTTTCGAACTGAACATTGAAGGGGAACGTGATCCGCTGAACAAGATAAAGGTCCGCTGGATTCTCAAGCTGCACGCCGGTGGACGTATCGAAGACCAGCGACACGCCGCTGGCAGCGAGACCGGTAAAGCTGCCGCTGAATGTCAGCCACGTCGTGAGCATCGGCGGGTTGGACAGATTGCTGCCGCTCAGGCCAAATTGCGCCGGGAAGAAGCCATCGACCTGGACGTACAAGGCATCTGTGTACGTACACGCCACCGACCAGCAGGCTGTTGACTTCATCCTTGCCATATGTGCTGCGCTGCAGGACCAGCGTGACCGTTCGCGGAAACAACGACTTGCAGCGCTGAAAGAAGCTTGCCGCCGTCGATGCTGCCCAAGCCGGTGCAGGCGTCCCAACCGGGCTTGGCCGGATAGCCTGTTACAGTTGCCACCACGGGTGGAGAGAGGTTTGGGTTGGAGAAATTATTATTCGTGGGTCCGGCTGCCCCGGTCACATCCCGACAGATGCTTGGTCCCAGCTCATAAATCAGAGGATTGAGAAAGCCGACGTTCGCGCTCGAGGCTTGCATTGATGCGCGCGATCAGTCCAGCGTAGAGCGGAGCGACAACGCTGGTTCCTCCCTGTGAGAGCCCGGGTGGATACTGACTCCCGCCAATCGTCATAACATAGCCGGAGTTGGGGCTGGCATTCCCCGCCACGTCAGGAATGCCGCGACCAACGTGCCCCGTGCTGTTTTGTGGCGACGGCAGGGTAATCGCAGCCTGGTATGCGGGTACCGGAAACCGGGCGCTGAGGCCGCCTCCCGTCGCCCCTGACCACGTTATTCGTGATCCGGTGTTGGTAACAGTAGGATATGTGTCGTTCCAAACGTATTCTTCAAATTGAGAGCCTTGAATGTCGCCGATCGTCGTCCCGCCGCAACACAAAATATAGGGGTCGGTGCCTGGGTAAACGGTTTGCGCCTGGGCCGGATCATCGATGTAGCCCCCGTATCCGCGCTGCCGGTCACCACCGTAATCAACAGATTGGCCGCGTCCTGGAAAAGTTGACTGATTTGGTTGTATTGTGATGCAGAAATAAAACTGGTTTCGTCGTCCGCGGACCAAGCGTAGCAGATGCAGATGATCGTCGGCACCGGGTCGGACGGCGCGTGGGATGGATCATG
The DNA here is from genome assembly GCA_963810715.1 of uncultured Pseudomonadota bacterium. GTDB lineage: Bacteria > Pseudomonadota > Alphaproteobacteria > Acetobacterales > Acetobacteraceae > DATDIC01. The sequence goes on from CAWEOZ010000023.1 coordinate 533,257, forward strand.
CTCTGTAGTGTATTGATAATGTCGGCTGCTGTCGGGCCCTGGCAGAAATAAGCGACAATGTTGGCCGCTGGCGCGACGGCGGCAGCGACCGTGATGTCCATGATTGTCTCGATGTCGGAAATGCCGGAGTTCGATCCGCCCGGGAAAGTCGTCAGACTGCCTGTTTGGGTGACATGCCAGTTGTTCAGGGTCGTCGTGACGTCAGACAAAGTGTAGCCGAAGCCAGGTTGCTGATAGAGGCCGATCGTCTGTCCGGCTCCCGTTCCGGGCGGAAAATTATACAGACTGGCGACTTGCGGCGGCGTCAGAAACCCGATGGGGGATGGGTCCGCGCTCAAACGCCGGGAGGGAATCGGACGATTGTCCAGCCCGTTCACCGCTTCCACGATACCGGCGAGCGCCGCGGGCACATTGGCCGCCCCGTCAAAGCCCCGGTAATCTGCCATGCGGCGATTCGAAATTGTGCAACTCGACAGCAAAGCGGCGTTCATGTGGGCGACCGTGCCTCGCGCCACGACCCATCTTCGGCTTCGGTTGGCTTCCATCACCTCAAAGTGATGGGATCGGCAGAATTCCTGCACCGCATGCAGGTCAGCCTGCGTCGCGCCGTGGGCTTCTTCGAACTCCTGCCGCGAGGGCAACTTTCGGGCCCCTATCGGAACTTTCTGGAAATAATCGAGATCTTTCAGAGGGGGCCCATCCGGACGCCGCCGGACGATGATCTGAATGGTGACGATTTCATCGGCGCCGGCCGCGCTCAGGCGCTTTGTCTCGGGATGAGGCGGGTGTTCACTGCCTGCCAGAGGTTGGGAATCCGTTGGCATCGACGCCTCCGTAACTTTTGACAAAAGGCACGTTCCCCGTTTTTGCACCATTCTGGCCCCCGCACAACACCCGGGAGCGGAAAGAGCCGGGCGCATTTCGTTCGGTCCCTGACTGACCATGGCAGCAGCGGAGATCCGAGCGGGACAGGAAACTCCTCGCCATGATACTGTGGATAGGGTTGGGCACCGGGGCGGTTGGCGGCGCTGATGCCGGAGATGAGGCTGACGCTGCCGGTGGGTCTGTCCGCGCGGGCGGACGCGGCGGGACCGTGTGCGATGACGGAGGGGGTGCGGCGGTTTCGGAAAGGGCTTCTGGCGCTGTTTCCGCTGCCGCATCCTTCGTGGTGGACGACGGCGTGGGGCGACCGCATCCGTGGTTCGGGAGGTGCTGCGGGCGTTGTGGCGGAAGGCGGGAGGGTGGTGGGTTGAGGAAGGACGGTTGGTGGTTTGATAGGGAGGCATTATGGCGACGCGGACGATTTTGTTTCTTTCGAACCGAACTCAGGTCGTGCGGTTACCTAAGGCGGTCGCCTTTGATGACAGCGTGCGGGACGTGGCGATCCTGCGGGATGGACCACGGCGGATCGTCGTGCCTGTTGATGCCACGTGGGACGATTTCTTCGAGGCGACCGGAGTAGATCTGTGCGAACGCACGCAGCCGGCGGCACAGGTGCGCGACAGCTTCTCATGCTGCGCTAACCGGCTAGACACGAACAATGCGGCTTATGCGGCATCGCAATGATGCTGCCTGACCTGCCTCACCACACGAGGGACTTGGTTATTCATGTCTGAGACGACACGTCGGCTGGCCGACCTTCTCATCGATCTGCATGAAACCTTGAACGTTGAGGTTAAGGGTTGGCTCGACCTGAACTCGGCGGATCATCAAGCGAAATTGGCGAAGGCGATCATCGCCATATCCAATCATGGCGGCGGTTATTTAGTCATTGGCTTTGACGAACAACCAGGCCTACCCGCTACACCTTCACACCCTCGCCCCGCGTCACTAGCGACGTACAGCCATGATCGAGTAAATGGTATCGTAGAAAAATATTTGGAGCCGGCGGTCCATTGCGAAGTCCATCACGTGCGGGCGCCGGACGGCGCTGACTACCCGCTGATCGAAATCCCAGGCGGGCATCGAATTCCGATCATGGCGAAGCGCGACGGTCCAAGCGGCGGCGAACTCAGGCAACGGGCGGTATATATCAGGCGCCCCGGTCCGAAGAGCGAAGAACCGCGGACAGCTCAAGAAATGAGCATGCTGTTCGATCGTTGCTTTTCCAACCGGTGGGACGAGATAACTGATCTCATAAGATCTCTGCTTGCTGGATCTATGCCGGCAGTGTTTGGTCCTGACATGGCACTGGCAGCGCTCAGTGCAGCGCCTCCGCGTCTCACTACGTGGGTTGGAGAGGGCTGTGATCGGCACGCAGCCTTGACAATGAACCTTCCGTGAGATGACGAGCGGCGCTTCCCGAGGGGTTACTTTCTCTTGGCTTATGAGATGCGTGGTGCCTTGCGGAAGGTCTCTGCGACAGAGTTGCTGGAAATTTTGCAAACACAGATGCCGAGGCACAGCGGCTGGCCACCATGGTGGGTGCCTACCCGACCGGACATTGCGCCGTATATCAACGATCGCGCGATTGAATGCTGGCTCGGGCGAGACGGGTCTCCGCAAGATGCAGCGCATTCCGATTTTTGGCGTGTGTCGCCTGCGGGTCTCGCGTTTCTGATGCGTGGCCACCAGGAGGACGGCGAAGACGTCGAGAGGATGGGCTTCATACCAGGCACGGTAATGGATGTAACATTGCCAGTGTGGCGCATTGGCGAGGCGTTGCTCCACGCTCAGACACTTGCATCGGCTCTGGGCGATGAACACGCAGAGATAGTTTTCAAAGCTAATTACACGGGGCTAGCTGGCCGATCGCTCACGAGCGTGTCGAGGGATCGTCTTATGTTCGAAGGGCAGTACACTTGTCGGCAATATTCGACGGTTCTCGATATGACCCTAGAAGCCGCCGCCGTTCGAGAGCGGTTGCCGGAAATCGTGTTCCCGCTATTGCAGCCATTCTACGAACTTTTTGATTTCTTCAAGCTTCCGGTGACACTCGTTCAGGAGGAACTGGCAAAGATGAGGTCAGGGCGATTCTGACCCGAACATCGGGTTCATCGTCGGTAGGCTGGGTGACGAGCGGCATGACCGCTCCCGGCGAACGTCCGGGTACTCGTCGGTCTGGCTCACCGGCGCTGGCCTGATTCTCCAGGCGGATGTTTGTTCGAGGTTGCAGCGGGAAGACCTGGAAACCCCGACCTGATTAGCGAAACGGCATGCCGCTGCAACGAAATGGTCCAATAAGCCGGCATTACCCCGCCCGCACCGCCGCAATCAGAAATTCCCGATTGCCTTCCGGGCCGGTGATCGGGCTTGGCTCGATCCCGAGTACGCGCCAGCCCGGCAGTGCCGACCACCAGCTTTCGACACGCGCGCAGACCGCATCGTGAACCCCTCGGTCCCGCACCACCCCCTTGCTCCCCACCGCGCCGCGTCCAGCCTCGAACTGCGGCTTGATCAGCGCGATCGCCCAGGCGCCCGGCACAGTCAGCGCAAGCGGCGCCGGCAGGATCGTGGTCAGGCCGATGAAGCTGGCGTCGCATACCAGCGCCTCGATCGGGTCGGGGATTTCGGCGCCGGTCAGATAGCGCGCGTTGGTGCGCTCGTGCACGACGACGCGCGGATCGTTGCGCAGTTTCCACGCAAGCTGGCCGTGGCCGACATCGACCGCGTGCACCTTGGCGGCGCCGTGCGTCAGCAGCACGTCGGTGAAGCCGCCGGTGGATGCGCCAATATCCAGGCAGATGCGTCCCGCCGGCGACAGCCCAAACACCGTCAGCGCGTGATCGAGCTTCAGGCCGCCGCGGGACACCCAGGGATGGTCCTGGCCGCGCAACTCCAGCGGCGCGTCGTCGGGCAGAAAGTCGCCGGGCTTGTCGATGCGGCGATGCCCGCTGAATACCTGCCCCGCAAGGATCAGCGCCTGGGCGCGCGTGCGCGTGTCGGCCAGGCCGCGGGACACCAGCGATTGGTCGGCGCGCTGCTTGCCCGGCTTCGCCATGGGCGGGATCGGTCAGGCGGAGGGATGACCCTCGATATCCGCCGCAGGGCGGGAATTTTGCGGGTCCATGCAGCGCTCGACATAAGCGGGTGCCATGGGCGCCCAGAGCGACCAGAAGCGGCGCAGCTCGGCGATCGGGGTCGGGTGGAAATCCACGCGCAGATCGATCGGCAGGAAGGGCGCGCCGGGCCAGGCGATGTGCAGCGAGGCCGAACGCAGCGGGTAGGCTTCGCCGCCCGCTTCGAGCCCTCCCTCCAGCGCGCGCAGCAATCGTTCGGCGAGCGGAAGCGCGGGATCGGCGCGGAATGCGTCCGCCATGGCCGGGACGACGGACGCGTTGGCGAGTCCGTTGCCGACCGCAACCACTCCGTCGCCGGGCGACTCGCTCTTGGCGTCAGTGCAGTGCGCGCCGGTGGCGCAGGCGGTGCGCCCGGCAAGATCAAGCACTGCGAGCTGGCGCCAGGCCGCGTGCGGTGTCGATGCCAGCATGTCGCGCAGCACGTCGGGTGCGGGGCGGCCGGCTTCCAGGCGCGACAGTCCGAGCACGCCGAGCCGCGGATCGGAGCGGGCCTGCGACAATACCACGCCGACGCCGGGACGCACGAAGGCGGCTCGGGCACCGGCTGCCATGCTCGATGTGGTCAGCGCGCAACCAAATTCGCCAGTTCGCCGGCACAGGCCGGCGATCGAGAATGTCATGCCTGGTTTCCCCTCGGCGTGTTCAGGGGCTATGCTAACGGCCGCTGTGCGGTTGCACCAGCGCGGGCGGGGATCGAGGGGGCGGAACCAGCGTGTCGGAAGCAGCCGTGGTCGTGCGGGGCAGGCAGCTCCTCGACTGGAAGGGGCATCGGGCGGTTGCGGCGGATCTGCTGGTGATCGGTGACACGATCAGGCAGATCGGCGCGCCGGATTTCGCGCCTGACGCGCAGGAGATTGATGCGACCGATCGCGTAACCGCGGCATACGACCTGTTCTACGAGTTCCCGCTGCCCAGCCTGGAAGGATTGCAAGCGGCGGCGCGCGGCTATCGCGAGGCCGGATTGCGGGTGGCATTGGCGCCGATAGTCGCGGATTGTAGTTTCCATCAGGCGATTCCGGAGCTGAGGGATGCGCTGCCGGCGCAGGCGCGGCGGCAGGCGCTTGCGCTGCGTGAGGCGAACAGGGAGACGCGGGTCTTGCTGGAACAGATCGGCGGGATGGTGGAGAACTACTGCGGCGGACTGGCGCGTGAGGCGCATCACGTCCATCGTTTGCTGCCGGGCGCCGGCGAGCCACACGAGGCGCACGCGTGAGCGGACGGTCCGATCGGGCCGCGCGGGATGGCGATTTCCTGGTGCTCGACCGGCTGTGCAAGCGTTATCCGAATTTCGTTGCCGTCGATTCGCTCGATCTGCAGGTCGCGGCGGGTGAGTTTCTGACGCTGCTGGGCCCGAGCGGCTCCGGCAAAACCACCACGCTAATGATGATTGCCGGGTTCACGCCTCCGAGCGGGGGAGATATCAGGCTGAAGGGGCGCTCGATCGCAGCGCTGGCGCCGGAGCGCCGGGGCTTCGGGGTGGTGTTCCAGAGCTACGCGCTGTTCCCGCATATGACGGTGGCGGAGAATGTCGCGTTTCCGCTGCGCATGCGGAAGCTGCAGCGCGGCGTGATCCAGGAACGGGTGCTGAAGGCGTTGCAGATGGTGCGGCTGGAGGGACTGGGCGACCGCCAGCCGAAGCAGCTCTCTGGTGGCCAGCAGCAGCGTGTCGCGCTGGCGCGGGCGCTGGTGTTCGATCCCGAAGTTCTGCTGATGGACGAGCCGCTGGGGGCGCTGGACAAGAATCTGCGCGAGCAGATGCAGGTGGAGCTGAAGCGGCTGCATATGGAGCTGGGAGTCACGCTGTTGTACGTGACGCACGATCAGCAGGAGGCGTTGTCGCTTTCGGATCGCATTGCGCTGATGCAGGGCGGGCGCATCGCGCAACTCGGCAGCGCGGAGGATTTGTATGAACGGCCGCGCAGCCGGTTCGTCGCGGAGTTCATCGGCGAATCCAACGTGATCGAGGGGATGGTGCGGGTCGATGACGGGAGTCCATGGTTCGTTGCCACGGGCGGCGACCGGTTTCCGGTGCCGACGGTCACGCAGCGGCCCGGCAAGGCGCTTCTCGTGGTGCGGCCGGAGAAGTTTTCCATCGGTCCTTCGGGGGACCCGGGGCTCGATGGCGAGGTGAGTGCGCTGACATATCTTGGCGATTACATCCGATACCATGTGCGGACGCGCGGCGGGCTGGGACTTACTGTGAAAACACAGGGCAAATATGCCCGTGAGGGCGAACGGATCGTGTTGCGGCTCGATGGCAAGGATGCGTGCATTCTGCCGGACTGATGGTTACCGATAAGGGGGAGACGGGATGATGAAAAACACGACGAGGCGCCAGGTGATGAGCGGTGCGGCGATCGGGGCGGCGGGGCTGGCACTGCCGTTCCTGCACGTCCGGCCCGCGCGCGCGGACAAGGGCGAGCTGGTGGTGGTGAGCTGGGGCGGCGACTACGACGACGCGTTGCGTGCGCTGGTCGTCCCCGCCGTGGAGAAGACCACCGGCTTCCAGGTGAAATTCGACGCGCCGCCGGAGGTTGCCAAGATCAAGGCCATGGAGCAGAGCGGCAACGTGAGCTGGGATGTCATACTGACCGACATTCCGGCGGTGCTGACGCTCACCCAGGCCAGCCTACTCGAACCGCTCGATTACGACCGCATCGACCAGGCCAAGCGCGACCATATACCGAAAGAGCTGCAGCGGCCCTACGCGGTCGGGCAGCGGATCTATTCGTTCAACATCGTTTATAACACCCAGCAACTGCCGAAGGCGCACCATCCCGCCAACTGGGCGGATGTGTGGGACGCGAAGACCTATCCGGGCGGCCGGACGTTCAACTTCCAGGGCGGTATCGAGCCGCAACTGGAAATGGCGCTGCTGGCGGACGGCGTGCCGGTTGACAAACTCTATCCACTCGACGTCGAGCGGGCCTGGAAGATGTTCGACAAGCTGCGTCCGCTGGTCAGCAAATGGTACACGTCTCACGCGCAGGCAATCCAGCTCATCGGCGCAGGAGAAGCATCGGTGGGCTGCACGATCGGCCCGCGCGGCATCACCGCCAAGCGCAGTGGCGCGCCGATCGACGTGGAGTACAACCAGGGCAAGCTCGCGTCCGATAACTGGTGCCTGGTGAAAGGGGTGCGCAACAAGCAGGTGGCGATGGAGTTCATCAATGCCGCCCTGGACCCGAAAGCGCAGGCGCAGATCGCCCAGCGCGTGCCATATGGTCCCAGCAATGGCGGTGCGTTCCAGTTCCTTTCGCCGCAGGAGGCGGCCGACCTCAATACGTCACCGGAGAACATCAAGGAGCAGTTCTGGCAGAACGTAACCTGGTGGAGCACGCCAGGGCCGGACGGGAAGACGCCGCGGGAGGCGCAGGCCGAGCGGTTCGCCCATTGGATGCTGAACGGCTGACGGCAGCGTGCGAGCACGGGTCCTGGCGGCCGCACGAGGGTGCGCTCGTGCTGCCGGCCCTGCTGTTCTACCTGGTATTTTACGTGGTGCCGCTGGCGCAGATTTTCGACTGGAGCCTGTTTGCCCCGCGCCTGACGCTGAAATTCTATGTCCAGTTGTTCGGCGATCTGGCCTATCTGAAGGCGTTGCGAAATACGATCGATATCAGCCTGCTGACCACTGTTATCGCGCTGCTGCTCGGCTATCCGCTCGCGTACCTGATGGTGTCCAGCTCTGCCCGGACCGGCCGCATATTAATGCTGCTGGTGCTGATTCCGTTCTGGACCAGCATCCTGGTGCGCAGCTTCGCCTGGATCGTGATCCTGGGGAATAACGGGCTGGTGAACCGGCTGCTGATCGCCTCCGGGCTGGTGGGCCGTCCGGTGGCGTTGCTGTTCAACATGACCGGCGTGCAGATCGGCATGGTGCACGTACTGCTGCCGTTCATGGTGCTGCCGCTGTACAGCGCGATGCGCGGGATCGACCGCAACGTGCTGCAGGTGGCGCGCAGCCTGGGTGCGCCGCCCGCTCGTGCGTTCGCCAGCGTGTTCCTGCCGCTAAGTCTTCCCGGCGTGGGGGCGGGGTGCGTGCTGGTGTTCCTGCTGGCGGTCGGGTTCTACATCACCCCGGCCATGCTCGGCGGACCCGGCCAGATCACGCTGGCGACGATGATCGACATGATGGTGAACACGCTGCTGAACTGGGGCTTCGCCGCGACGCTGGGGGTGGTGCTGCTGCTGACGGTCGGCATCATCTTCGGGCTGTTCAGTACGCTGATGGGGACCAGCCGCATGATGCGGCCCGGCGGCGCATGAGCCTGTCGCGGATCGTCCTGTGGGGTTTTTGCGGATTGCTGCTGGTGTTCCTGATCGCGCCGATCCTGGTGGTGATCGTGACCTCGTTCGATGCCAGCCCCTACATGGCGTTTCCGCCAACCCGGCTTTCCTTGCGGTGGTATCGGAATTTCTTCACCTCCGCGCATTGGATCGAACCCGCGCTGCTAAGCCTGCGTCTCGGGCTGGCGACGATGGGGAGCGCCACCGTGCTGGGCACGCTCGCGGCGATCGGCATCGCGCGCGGGCGATTTCCGGGTCGGCAAGCGCTGGAATTGTTCCTGATATCCCCGATGGTGGTGCCGATCGTGGTGATGGCGCTCGGCTTCTATTTCCTGTTCACCGGCTATCACCTGATCGGCACCACGCGAGCGATCTGGCTCGGGCACGTGGTGATTGCCACGCCGATCGTGGTGGTGCTGGTGCGGGCGGGGTTGCGTTCGGTGGATCCGACGTTCGATCTGGCGGCGCGCAGCCTCGGCGCGAATTACTGGCGCACGCTGTGGTACGTGACGCTTCCGTCGATCCGCCCGGCGATCCTTTCGGCGGCCGCGTTCGCGTTTCTTATCTCGTTCGACGAGGTGGTGATCGCGACGTTCCTGGGTGGACCGGACGCGACCACGCTGCCGAAGCGGATGTGGGAGACGATCCGAATTCGAGATCGACCCGACGCTGACCGCCATATCCGCGTTGCTGACGGTGGCCGCGGCGGTGGTGCTGGTGACGATCGAAGTCAGCCGCGGACCGACCCCACCCGGCCGGGAGTGACGCTCAGGCAGCGGCGGGAAGCAACTCGGGGGTGACGAGGCGGCAGGCGCCGGCATCGTTCAGCAGGGCGTGCAACAGCCGGTTGTTGAGCGTGTGGCCGGAACGGTGGGCGACAAAACGGCCGCGGATCGGCGCTCCGGCAAGTGCCAGGTCGCCCACCGCGTCCAGCAACTTGTGGCGAGCGAACTCATCGGGCATGCGCAGCCCGCCGGGGTTCAAGACGCGGTCCTGATCGACCACCACGGCGTTGTCGAGGCTGCCGCCCTGTCCCAATCCGGCCGCACGGAGCTGCGCGACCTCCTCGGCCAGCGCGAAGGTGCGGGCGCGGCAGAGCTGGTGGCGGAAGCTTTCCGGCGTGAGCCGGAGCGTGATAGATTGCCGGCCGATGGCGGCGGCAGGGAAGTCGATGGAAAGTTCCATCTGCAACCCATCGCGGGCCGGCCGCAGCTCCACCCAGGCCTCATCCTGCGTAACCCGCACACGGCGCAACACTTCGAATACGGGGCGTGGCACGTCCTGCTCGATGATGCCGGCGCAATCGATCAGGAATACGAACGGGGAGGCCGAGCCATCCAGGATGGGCAGCTCGGGTGCGTCGAGTTCCACCAGGACGTTGTCGATGCCGGTCCCGGCAAGCGCCGCCATCAAATGTTCGATGGTGCCGACACGGGCGCGAGGATCGCTGGGGTGAGCCAGGGCAGTGGACAGGCGCGCTTCGGAAACGTGATCGAAGCGAGCCGGGATGTCGCGACCCAGATCAATGCGGCGGAACACAATTCCGTGGCTCGCCGGGGCGGGACGGAGGCTGAGGTTCACTTTTCGTCCGCTATGCAGGCCGACGCCAACACAGCCGATCGAGCTCTTCAGCGTCCGCTGACGAGCGCAGACCGGCAAGGGAGCGTTGACTGGCAATCCATCCATCCGGCGCAATTCCCGAGTTGCCCAAAGCGTGATCACAAAAGGAGTGCGGGCCACCCGAAGCTACGGACGGCCCGCATGATTCGCAAGTCACTCTTTATTGCTGGATGTTACCGCACAAGTACTTGATCATGCGGCATTTTGTTGCTGATCGTAACCGGCGGCGATGGCTTTGCCGCCGGCCGGAAAAGCGTCATCCGGTTGCACTTGCCCCTGGCCGCTATCGAGGGCCTCTGTGTACCGGTTAAGCATACTCTTGCGGCACACTTCGGCGCAATCTGACCTCGGCATGGGGTGTTCGCGAATTCATTGCATGAACAAGTTCATCGGCTTCTTCGTCGGGCAGAAAGATAAAGTTGTTTATGTAGGCGCCGTAGCACATTAGGCTCTCTTCACTCTGCATGCTGGTCGGATCAAACTGTGATATTGGCTGCAGGAGCCCACGGTGTAAGAAATAGCATCGGTAATCTTGTTGCCTGAGGAAACTTACTATGCGGGAAAGGGCACCGGGCGCATGGCGTTCCTCGATTTCTATCAACATCCGGGGTCGATTAAGGGCGATTGTCGCCTGGCTACCTTTCAAGACGGCCTCTTCGTGGCCCTCCACATCGATTTTTATGAAGCCGACATCCCCATGGTAAACATCATCCAGAGGTGCGGTGTCCACGATGATATCGCGCATTCTCATGTGCCGCGTCGCAGGGGTCGTGGAAAGACTGGACAGGGCGGTAATCAGCTTTCCATTGATCTCGGGAATGTGGAGTACGGATTTCCCACTCGAAGATGATAGCGCCAAGCATCGGACGTCGATGGAGTGTCCAAATTTCCGGGTTAGTTCGTCTGCGAGGTGGGGAACAGGTTCAAACGTGAGGACTTCTCTAGCATATTTCCTCAGAAATGTGCTGAAGCACCCCTCATTACCGCCGACATCCAAGGCATCTCGGTCGCGCTGGCACAAAAAGCTGAGCAAGTGGATTTCTTGCTCTCCACAAGTCAACAAGTACCTTTCCTCTAGCCATAGCATCAACTGTGCAGGAACGACAGGGATTAGAGCATCATGCAAAACCCGTAAGTGTGAGTGTATGCTCATTCTTCTTTCCTCCTTTGAAGAGCTGAGCAACAAATTCTAGATATGTCGTTTTGATTATTTCCAATATTGCTCAGCAATTAAATACGTTAATTTGCCAAAATATTCTCGTCAAAGCCGGCCTCGTCTCGTCGCAGACCCTGTGTGAGATTACTTGCACTGCTATGATCCCGAGATGGGCGCGAATTGGCTTCATGTGCCGCGCGTGGTCCAACCCTTGCACGGCGAACAGCATTCGACCGAGTTCAAAGCGCTGGTGATGGCAGGCCACGATTTCGGGAAGGACGGAATGGGGCGATGGAGCTGCCCGATTGCGGGAGCAGATCGCACGGCGTTTCTCGACCAGCTTGCACGAGCAAGGCACGGGCAAAATGCCGCGTCGGAGGGTTGACCCGGCTACGGCCGTATCAGCGAAGAAGCAACGAGGCGATGGTTACGGCCGGCAAAGACACCTAGAGCGGTTTCACTCTCGGTGAAACCACTCCTCGGCACAAGCGCCTGGGCGTGTGCCGGGAGACTGGGCATGATCGCTTCAAGACAAAACGATCATGCCCAGTTTGTCAGTTGTGAGCGTACGCACTCTTTCTGGCGATTTTGCCTCGGGCGATCACCACCTACGAGGACTGCCGGCGCAGGAAGGTGGGGATTTCTATACCGGTTTCCTCGCCAACAACCGCGCGAACCGAGGCGCGAACCGGCTCTACGCGAGGTTCGCCTGGGATCGTCGGTTCGACGCGGGCGTGCGCCTGGTCCATCGCATGGGTCGACGCCGGGCGACGGCGGCCGAACACGCCAGTGACAGCTTCAAAGAGCGTGTGCCGTGGAGGTTCGGCTGTTGCCACCTGTGCCACCGGTTCGGGCTGCAGCGACGCCTCAGCAAACAGGTTGGAGCGATGCCGCGCCGGGACGCCGGAAGGTGCAGCGGGTGCGTGCGGTGCCATCATCGGGGCGGCCATGGTCGGATCCGCCAGTGCCGATTCGGCTGCCGTCTCGGCCATCGCCGGCTGAGCTGAAGGGTGCGGCATCGAGGGGCGCAACGCGACTGCCGGCATTGGCGACGCCGGGTTGAAGGCGGTCATCGGCGCAACAGCCGACATGGCTGCCGCCGGGAATGGCAACGGCGCGCCACCACCCACCGCCACCAGATGCGGCTTGCGACTTTCCGCTTTCAGCGGCGTGTCGATACCGGTTGCAACCACCGAGACCCGGACCCGGCCGGCCAGCGATTCGTCGATCGCCGAGCCGAAGATGATGTTGGCGTCCTCGTCCACTTCCTCGCGGATGCGGTTGGCGGCCTGATCGACCTCGAACAAGGTCATGTCGTCGCCGCCGGTGATGTTGATCAGCAGCCCGCGCGCACCGGCCATGGAGGTGTCTTCCAGCAGCGGGTTGCTGATGGCCGCTTCGGCGGCACGGATGGCGCGGTTTTCGCCGTCGGCCTCGCCGGTACCCATCATCGCCTTGCCCATCTCGGCCATGACGGTGCGGATATCGGCGAAGTCGAGATTCACCAGGCCGGGCGCCATCATCAGGTCGGTGACGCCGCGTACGCCCATGTAAAGCACCTGGTCGGCCATCTTGAACGCTTCGCGCCAGGTGGTGCGGTCGTTAGCCATACGGAACAGGTTTTGGTTCGGGATGACGATCAGCGTATCGACATATTGCTGCAGCTCCTCGATGCCCTGATCGGCGGCACGGGAGCGGCGGGTGCCTTCGAACGCGAACGGCTTGGTCACCACGCCGACGGTCAGGATGTTCCGCTCGCGCGCCATGCGCGCGATGACAGGCGCGGCGCCGGTGCCGGTGCCACCGCCCATGCCGGCGGTGATGAACACCATGTGCGCGCCGTCGAGGTGACGATAGAGCTCGTCAGCGGCTTCCTCGGCGGCGGCCTTGCCGATCTCCGGCTTGGCGCCGGCGCCAAGCCCCTGCGTGATATGCGGGCCGAGCTGGATGCGGCGATCAGCGCGGCTGTGCATGAGCTGCTGCGCGTCGGTGTTCGCCACCACGAACTCCACGCCCTGCAGGTTCGCTGAGATCATGTTGTCAACGGCATTGGTGCCGCCACCGCCCACACCGATCACGGTGATACGGGGGGTGAAGTCGGTGTGGGTTTGCTGCGGGATGGTGAGATTCAGGGTCATGGCGACTTGTCCCTCATGCCATTCAATTCGTGGAAGGGGGTTCAACACTGCGTTCGCGCAAAAAGTTGACGATGCGACGGATCAGCCCGGCCGGACGCTCGGGCTCGAGATCGATGTCATGGATGGTGCGGCCGGCGCCGGCGGCCCAGGAAAGCAGGCCGGCGGCGGTGGCGAAGGCGGGTCCGGCGGCGGCGTCGGGCAGACCGCGCAGAGCGGCCGGGCGGCCGAGGCGCACCTGCTTGCCGAGGATACGCGCCGCGAGTTCGCGCACGCCGGCCAACTGGCAGGCGCCGCCGGTCAGCACCACGCGATTGCCGGCGGCACGCACCAGGCCGGAGCTTTCCAGCCGTTCCTTCACCATCTCGAAGGTTTCTTCCAGGCGCGGGCGGATGATGCTGACCACCATGCTGCGCGGCACCTTGGCGATCTGGTGTTCTTCCTCGCCGACCAGGGGCACCGGCAGCATTTCCCGCTCGTCGTCCGGCGAGGACTGCACGTTGCCGTACAGCGTCTTCAGCCGCTCGGCGTGCGCGACGGGAGTGGAGAGCAGGCGGGCGAGATCGTTGGTAACGTGAACGCCGCCGACCGGAAGCTGCGCGGTGTGCAGCAACTGGCCCTCGGCGAACACCGCCATGCCGGTGGTGCCGCCGCCCATGTCGATGACGGTGGCGCCCGAGCTCGCGCTCATCGTCCACCAGTGCGGCCAAGCCGGCGGCCATGGGGGCGGAGACCAGCTCGGCGATGTCCAGGTCGCAGCGGCCAATGCAGGCGCCCAGCGAGCGCAATGCGGTGGTTGCCGCGTCGATGATGTGCAGCCGCGCGGTCAGCGTGGTGCAGAACAAGCCGCGCGGATCGGCGACATGGTCGGTGTCGTCGGCGGAGAAGGTGAGCGGGCAGCGCGTGGATGGTCTCGCGGCCATCCTCGTCGGCGCGGGCGCGGCCTTCGGCGACGATGCGGCGAATGTCGGCGTCCTCCACCGCGCGGCCGGCGCCAGCAGAGCCGATCGGCCATTGCACGTTGAACAGCCGGCTGGCGGGCTGCCCGCAGGTGAGGTTCACGGTGACGGCGCGCAGCCGCATGTCGGCCATATCCTCGGCCTGGCCGACGGCGGCGCGGATGGCGCGCTCGGCTTCGTCAAGATCGACGATGCCGCCGCCGCGCACGCCCTTGCCGCGATGCCAGCCGAAGCCGAGCACGCGCAGCGTGCCGTCGCTCTCGCTGCGGCCGATCAGGCAGACGATCTTGGTGGTGCCGATGTCGAGCACGCCGAACGGGCCGCCGCGGCCATGGCGCGGGCGTTCCGGTTCGTCGGGCTCCATGCCCTGGGGTGGGAGGACGCGGCGGGACATGTCGTTCATGGGAGAGCCCTCGCCCTCACCCGGGGCGCGGAGCGCGCCGACCCCCGATCGGGTCGGGGCAGGCTCTCTCCCGCAAGCGGGAGAGGTGAAGAGGCGGCGTGGGTTTCGGGGATGTCATCACAGCGCCCTAGGTTTGTTTTCTGGCTGGCGCCGGCGGGCAGCGAGCCGGGTACGGGATGCAGGACCAACTGGTTCGGCAGGCGCAGGTCGATGCGTTGCAGCGGGCGATCGAGAAGGCGGTGCTGCTGCTCCAGCGTGCTCAGCCGGTCCAGGGCGGCGGCCTCGTGATCCTCGGGCAGCAACACGTCCATTCCGGATTTCATCTGCAGGTTCCAGCGGCGCTGGCCGATGCGCACCGCGGCGACCACGCGGCTGGAGATACCGGGATGGTCGTTCAGGGCGTCGATCAGCGTGGCGGCACCGTCCGGCGCGCCGGGGCCGACCAGCAGCGGAAACTGGCGGAAGTCGGCGACGTTTTCGTTCGTGACGACCTGGCCGGCGCGGTCGATCAGCACGAACTTGCCCTGGTTCTGCCAGATGGCGAACGGGCGGCGTTCCTGAAGCTGCACCACGATGGTGCCGGGCAGGCGACGTTCGATGGTGGCATGATCGACCCAGGACAGCGTCTCGATGCGCCGTTCCGCCTGGGCGATCGAGAAGCCGAGGATCGGGTCGCCCAAGGAGACCCCGAGCGTGGCCCGCAGCAGTGATTCCGGCGTGTTGGCGCGGCCCTCGATGCGGATCTCGGTGACGCGCAGGCCGGTGAAGCCGGTGGCGGCGAGCAGCCGATCCTGCATGCGGGCCATCATCCCACCCGGTTCGGCGGAATGGACGATGACAACGCCAAGCAGCATGGCCACGCCGGCGGCCAAGACCCAGGCGGAGGGGCGCAGCAGGCGCTTCTGCCGACGCAGCAGCAGCTTGAGCCGGGCAGGCCGGTCATTGACCGAGTTGCGCGGTGTGCGGGCTACGCGCGGCATGTCGCGTTCTCGACCATCCAGGCGCAAAGCTGCGGGAAGCTCATGCCATAATGCGCGGCCTGTTCCGGCAGCAGCGAGGTGGGCGTGAGGCCGGGCTGGGTGTTGACTTCCAGCAGGACGAGGCGGCCTGGCTCGCCGGCGGTGTCGTCGTAGCGGAAGTCGGCGCGGGTGGCGCCGCGGCAGCCGAGCGCGCGATGCGCCGCGAGGGCAACATCCAGGGCGCGGCTGTAGGTGTCGGGATGCACGCGGGCGGGGATGATGTGACGGGAGCCGCCGTCGGCATATTTGGAATCGTAGTCGTAGAACGTGCCGGCCTCGGCGATGATCTCGGTGACGGCGAGCGGGCGGTCGCCCATCACCGCGACGGTAAGCTCGCGGCCGGGCACGTATTCCTCGGCCAGCGCCCGGGCGCCGAACTGCCAGGAGCGGGCGATCTCGGTGCGGCGGTTGTCGCCGTTGCGAATGATGGAGACGCCGACCGAGGAGCCTTCGCTGATTGGTTTCACGACATACGGCCGGGCAAATGGGTCGTCGGCTTCGAGTTCCTCGGTGGAGATCACGCGGCCACGCGCGACCGGCAGGCCGGCGGCGGCGAACACCGCCTTGGCCGCGACCTTGTCCATGGCCAGCGCGGAGGCGCGCACGCCGGAATGGGTGTAGGGAATGCCGAGCCAGTCGAGCACGCCCTGGATGGCGCCATCTTCCCCGTAGCGGCCGTGCAGCGCGTTGAACACGGCATCCGGCTTCGGAGTAAGCGCGGCGATGACGGCTGCTGAGGTCTTCGGTGACCTCGATCGGGTCCACGTCGAAACCCGCCTCACGCAATGCGGCGATGACTTGCAGTCCGGTGGAGCGGCTGACCTCGCGTTCGGCGGAGATGCCGCCGTAGAGCACGGAGACGCGGGTCATGCCGCTGTCCTTTCCGCCGGTACACCGATGCGGTGGATTTCCCATTCCAGCGTGACGCCGGTGGCGGCTTGCACGCGGTGCCGCACCTCTTCGCCCAGAGCATTCGATATCGGCGGCGGTCGCGGCGCCGGTGTTGATCAGGAAATTGCAGTGCTTTTCGGACACCATCGCGCCGCCGCGGGTGAGACCGCGGCAGCCGACTGGCTTCGATCAATTCCCACGCCTTCATGTTCGGCGGGTTGCGGAACGTGGAACCTCCGGTGCGTGCGTGAACTGGTTGCGATGATTCACGCGCCGCGCGGATTTCGGCCATTCGTGCTGCGATGGTTGCCGGCGCGCCCGCGTGAGCGCGCAGGCGGGCACGCACGACCACCGCGCCATGCGGCAGGCGGGAGTGGCGATAGGCGAAGGCGAGGTCGGCGGCCGACAGGCGGCGAATGTCGCCGGACCGCGTGACGATGTCGGCCCAATCGAGGCAGGCGGCGATTTCGCCGCCGTAGGCGCCACCATTCATCACCACCGCGCCGCCGACCGTGCCGGGGATACCGGACAGGAACTCGAGTCCGCCCAGGCCGGCGGCGGCGGCATGCTCCGCCACCGTTACATCCAGCGCGGCGGCTCCGGCGATGATACCGTCGGTTTCCGAGGTAACGGTGTTGAAGCCGCGGGCAAGGCGAATGGTGACGCCCGGCAGGCCGCCGTCACGAAGGATGAGGTTGGAACAGGCGCCAATCACGTGCACCGGCGTGGTGTGCGGCAGGGTGCGGAGGAAGGCGGCGAGGTCGTCCGGGTCGGCGGGACGGTACAGCGTCTCGGCCGGCCCGCCGACGCGAAACCAGGTGAACGGGGCGAGCGGGGCGGTGTGCTGCGTGCGGCCGCGGAGCGGTGCGGCGACGTGATGGGACGGCCGGTGTGTCGATGGCCGGGACAAGCCCGGCCATGACGGTGTGGAGCTGTCGTGGCGCCTCATGCTGCGTTGCCGCCGCGGCGGGCGGCCTGCAGCGCGGCGAGATCAGCCGGCAGGTCGGCGGCCCATTGGGTGATGTTGCCGGCGCCGAGGCACACGACGAAATCGCCGGGTTTGGCGATGGCGTAGATCATTTCGGGCAGGCGTTCGGGACTGGGCAGCGGCACGACGCTGCGATGGCCGCGCGCGCGCAGCCCATCGACGAGCGCATCGCGGGTGACTCCAGGGATAGGCTTTTCGCCGGCCGGGTAGACGTCGGCAATGATGACCGTGCCGGCATCGTTCATGCAGGCGCAGAACTCGTTGAACAGCGAATGGAGCCGCGTGTAGCGGTGCGGCTGCACCACCGCGACCACGTCGCGCGCGCCGGCCTGGCGGGCAGCTTTCAGGACCGCGGCGATCTCCACCGGATGATGGCCGTAATCGTCGATGACGGTGATGCCGCCGGTTTCGCCGGTCTTGGTGAAGCGGCGCTTGACGCCGCGGAAGGCGGCAAACGCGCTTCGGAGCGTGTCGTCGTCGATCGACATCTCCACGCCGACCGCGACCGCGGCGAGCGCGTTCTGCACGTTGTGGTGGCCGAGCATCGGGATCCGGAAGGGGCCCATGCGGCGCGTGCGGTTGCGGTTGCGGTCGGTGACCACGACCTCGAACGTGGCGCCGAGGCGGTCGGCGACGATGCGATCGGCGCGCACGTCTGCCTGGGGAGAGAAGCCGTAGGTGATGATACGGCGGTCCGATAGGCGCGGGATCATCTGCTGGACCGCCGGATGGTCGATGCAGAGCACGGCAAAGCCGTAGAAGGGAATGTTGGCAACGAACTGGTCGTATCCGGCGATCATCGCCTCCGGCGTGCCCCAGTGGTCCAGGTGCTCGGCGTCCATGTTGGTGACCACCGCAATCACCGCCGGAAGGCGCAGGAAGCTGCCGTCGCTTTCGTCGGCCTCGGCCACCATCCAGTCGCCGGATCCGAGACGGGTATTGGTGCCGTAGGCGTTGATGATGCCGCCGTTGATAACGGTGGGATCGAGACGGGCAGCCTCCAGCACCGCGGCGATCAGGCTGGTGGTGGTGGTCTTGCCATGGGTGCCGCCCACCGCGATCGACCATTTCAGGCGCATCAGCTCGGCGAGCATTTCCGCGCGGCGGACGATGGGGATGAAGCGGTCGCGCGCGGCCGTGATCTCCGGATTATCGCGCTGCACGGCGGAGGAGACGACGACCACCTGGGCGCGACCGAGATGGGCGGCGTCGTGGCCGATGGCGACGGGGATGCCGGCGTCGCGCAGGCGGCGGACATTGGCGGATTCAGTAAGGTCGCTGCCCTGCACGGAGTAGCCGAGATTGTGCAGAATCTCGGCGATGCCAGACATGCCGATGCCGCCGATGCCAACGAAATGGATGGTGCCGATGGATAGCGGCAAGGCCCTCATAGGTGCTCTCCCGGGCGTGCTTCGGAGGGAATCAGGGCCTCGACGGCATCGGCGAGACGGGCGGCGGCATCGGGACGCGCGAGGCTGCGGCCGGCACCGGCGGCGCGCATCAGGCCGTCCGGGTCACCGAGCCACGCTGACAGATGCTGGCTCAGGGTAGCAGCCGTGAGATCGCCTTGCGGGATCAGCAGCGCGGCGCCCGTTGCGGCGAGCGAACGGGCGTTGGCGGATTGATGGTCGTCGATCGCGCCGGGCAACGGAACGAGCAGCGCGGGACGCGCGACCACCGCCAACTCGGCGATGGTGGAGGCGCCGGCGCGGGCGATCACCAGATGGGCGGCCACCAGGCGATCGGCGATATCGGGGAAAAAGCTGGACAGCTCGGCCTGGATGCCGAGTGCTGCGTAGGTGGCGCGGACGCGGTCGAGATCCTCGGGCCGGCACTGCTGGGTGATGTCGAGGCGTGCCAGCAGCGCCGGCGGAAGAAGCGCGATTGCTGGCGGGATCACTTCGCTGAACACGCGTGCGCCGAGCGAGCCGCCGAGCACGAGCAGGTGTATGCGGTCGGTCGGCGCGGTGTAGGCTGTGTCGGCCAACCGAAGAATAGCTGGGCGCACCGGGTTGCCTGTGATCGCCGTGCGACATGTGGGTGAGACGCGGGCGGTGGCTGCGAAGCTGAGTGCCAAGAGGTCGGCGTGGCGGGCGAGGAAGCGG
Source organism: uncultured Pseudomonadota bacterium (assembly GCA_963810715.1). GTDB lineage: Bacteria > Pseudomonadota > Alphaproteobacteria > Acetobacterales > Acetobacteraceae > DATDIC01. Next base: position 552,839 of record CAWEOZ010000023.1, read on the forward strand.
TTGGCACGGCCGAGCACCGCATTCTGCTCGTGCAGAATGACCGGCGGGCGCGGGTGCAGCAGGCGGGCGCCCAGCACCGGTGCGACGGCGGGATAGCCGCCGAATGCAACCATCGCCGCGGGGCGGATGCGGCCGAGGATGGCACGCGCCTGGGCAGTGCCGCGGGTCAACGCGATTGCCGCGGCGGCCGCGTTCCACGCGCCGCGGCCGGCGATGCCCGCGCCGCGCAGCACGAAGTGCTCGTGATCGGCGAATGTCTTGCTCGTCGACGCGCCGGAGCGGGCGTCGGTCATCAGTGCGATGCGCCGGCCGCGGCGGATCAGCTCTGCGGCGAGCGCTTCCGCCGGGAAGAAATGGCCGCCCGTGCCGCCGGCTGCGATCACCACCGGCCTGACCGCTGGCCCCCTCACTGTACCTCTCCGTGGTGGCGGCGGCGGGTCAGCGCCAGCAGCATGCCCATGCCGAGCGCGACGGCCAGCACCGACGATCCGCCGTACGATACGAATGGCAACGTCATGCCTTTGGTCGGGATCAGCTCCAGCGAGCTGGCCATGTTAATGAATGCCTGCAAGCCGAAGCCGACCAGCAGTCCGGTGCAGGCGAGCACGCTGAACGCGTCGGGTTCCTTCAGCAGACGGAGCAACCCACGCACGACGATGAAGCCGAACACGCACAGGATGATCAGGCAGAGGATCATCCCGAACTCCTCGCCGGCGACGGCGAAGACGAAGTCGGCGTGCGCGTCGGGCAAAATGTCCTTCACGCTGCCCTCGCCGGGCCCGCGGCCGAACAGGCCGCCATTGCCGAACGCTTCCAGAGCGGTGGTCACCTGGTAGGTGTTGGCACCTGTCGGGATGCAGGAACTCGTGCGACGCGCTCCTGAACGTGGGGGAACAGGACATATGCGCCGAACGCGCCGCCGCAGATTGCCGCGACGCCCATGCCGACCATGATGAGATTAAGCCCGTTGATATAGAGCTGCGCAAAGAAGACGGCGGTAATAACGGCGGTCATGCCGATATCGGGTTGCGATTTCAGCAACAGCGCGATCATTACAAAAATGACGCCGGCGATCAGCGCGCCGGGAAAGCGGGCCCGGCGGCCCTCGGTGATCAACCAGGCGGCGACGACCGCGAAACAGGGCTTGAGAAACTCACTCGGCTGAATGGACAGGCCGGGCAGCGCAATCCAGCGGCGCGCGCCCTTGATTTCCACGCCCACGAAGATGGTGGCGACGGTCAGCAGCAGCGCGATCAGGCAGCCGACGATCGCCAGCCGGCGGACGTCGCGCGGCGACAGCAGCGAGATGCCGGTGACCAGGCCGCCGGCAAGCGCGAGGAACAGCACCTGCTTGATGATCAGCGCATTGCGTGCGTCACCGATGCGTTCGGCGACCGATGGGCTGGACGCAAGCACCATGATGTAGCCGAAGCCGATCAGGACGCCGAGCGCACCCAACGTCCAGCGGTCCACGGTCCACCACCAGCGGCCCAGCAAGGACGTGTCGGCGCGGGAAAGTTCCATCAGGCGGCTTCCGCGGCTGCAGAGGGCGTGGGCCAGATCGGCGAACCGGTCGCCGCGGGCGTCGAAACCGGTGAACTGGTCGAAGCTGGCGCAGGCCGGGGAGAGCAGGACGATCGGCGCGCCGCTGTGACGTGCGGCGGCGAAGGCGGCTGGGACGGCGGCTTCCAGCGTGCCGGACGATGTCGTGCGGCACGCCGGCTGCGGCGAGCGTGGCGGCGAGATGTGGGGCGTCGCGGCCGATCAGCAGCGCGCGGGCGATGCGCGGGAAGAATGGTGCGAGCGAGACGATGCCGCCCTGCTTCGCCTGGCCACCGGCAATCCAGACCAGGCGGTCGTGGCAGCTCAGCGCGCGGGCGGCGGCATCCGCGTTGGTGGCCTTGCTGTCGTTGATGAAGGTTACGCCGGCGATACAGGCTATGCGCTGCTGGCGGTGCGGCAGGCCGGGGAAGGATTCGAGTGCCGCCGAGATGATGTGCGCCCGTTGCCGGCCGGAGATGAAGCGCATCGCGATGGCGACGGCTGCAGCGGCGTTCTGCGCGTTGTGCGTGCCGGGAAGCGCCGGTACGCGGCGCAGGTCGAAGTCGAACCCGACCTGATCGCGTTGAAAGCGACCATCGACGACGCCGACATGTGGCGAGTCGAGGCGCTGATGGCCGGAGATATGGATGCAGCGGCCAAGCTCGGCTGCGAGTGAAGTGGACAATGGATCATCCACGCCGACTACGCCCAGGTCGTCGGTGGACTGCCGATCAAAGATTGCGCGCTTGGCGGCGATGTAACCGGCCATGTCACCGTGGCGGTCGAGATGATCGGCGCTGAGATTGAGCATCGCCGCCGCATCGAAGCGGAGCGTGGCGAGTCGCTCCAACATGTAGGACGACATCTCGAGCACGTAGATACCGTCGTCCGGCAGCAGCGGCAGAGCCAGGGCGGCGGGACCGAGATTGCCCCCCGCCGCGATGCTATCGTCGTTGCCGCGAAGGCGCGAATCCATTGCAGCAGTCGGACTTCTCGGCTTCAGGCGAAGACCGGGTTGTGCAGGCTTCGGTCTCTTCATCCGCGCGAAGGCAGGGATCCGCCGCCGTGGCTGGATTCCCGCTTCCGCCGGAATGACGGGGCGGGCTTTCGAGCGCACGAGACTCGTGACCTACACGCAGAATGTGCGCCAGCAGCGCGGTGGTAGTGGATTTGCCGTTGGTGCCGGTGATGCCGATGAAGCGGGCGCGCGAACCGCTGCGGCGAACAGCCTGGAAGAGCAGTTCGGCGTCGGAGAGGATGGGGATTTTGGCGGCGCGGGCTCGAAGGGCTACGGGGTGCGGGGCGGGCAGGTGGTGCGGGATGCCGGGGGACAGGATCAGCGCGTCGAAGTCGAACGAGCCGTGGGCGAGGTTGCGGAAGGTGAGCAGGCCCTCACCCGCCGTGCTCACGCACGGCGACCCCCGATCAGGTCGGGTACGTTATCGTCCCAGGCGACTACGCGGGCGCCCATGGCGGCGAGCGCATGCGCGGCGGCGAGCCCGTTGCGGCCGAGGCCGAGAACGGCGAAGCGGGAACCGGCAAAAAGGTTGGTGGGGAAACCGGTCATCGGATCTTCAAGGTCGCCAGGCCGACCAGCGCCAGGATCATCGAGATGATCCAGAACCGAATCACGATCGTGGCCTCGGCCCAGCCCTTCTTTCTCGAAGTGGTGGTGCAGCGGTGCCATCAGGAAGACGCGGTTGCCGGTGCGCTTGAACCACAGGACCTGGATGATGACTGAGACGGTCTCGACCACGAACAGGCCGCCGACGATCAGCAGCACGATCTCGTGCTTGGTGGCGACGGCGATGGCGCCCAGCGCACCGCCCAATGCGAGGCTGCCGGTGTCGCCCATGAACACCGCCGCGGGCGGTGCATTGAACCAGAGAAATCCGAGGCCGGCGCCGATCAGCGCGGAGCAGAACACGGCCAGCTCGCCGGCGCCGGGCACGGGATGGAGCTGCAGGTAGTCGGCGAAGATGTGGTTGCCGACCAGGTAGGCGATCAGCGCGAACACACCGGCCACGATGATGGTCGGCACGATGGCCAGCCCGTCCAGCCCGTCGGTGAGGTTCACGGCGTTGGAACTGCCGAGCATCACCAGCATGCCGAACACCGGGAAGAACCAGCCGAGCGGGATCAGCACGTCCTTGAACACCGGGATGGCGAGCGCGTCACCCAGGTTGCCGTCGGTGGTGTGCATCAGCCAGATCGCCGCGGCGAGACCGATCATCGCCTGACCGATCAGCTTGCCTTTGCCGGACAGGCCCTTGTGATTGCGCCGCGCCAGCTTGAGATAGTCATCGGCGAAACCGAGCAGGCCATAGCCGAGCGTGACCCCCAACACTGCCCAGATGTAGCGGTTGCGCAGATCCACCCAGAGCAGGGTGGCGGACAGCGATGCGAACAGGATCAGCACGCCGCCCATGGTCGGGGTGCCGGCCTTTTCGACCACATGACGCTCCGGGCCATCCGAGCGGATCGGCTGTCCCTGGCGCTGCTTGGCCCGCAGCCAGCGGATCAGTCCCGGGCCGACGAGAAAGCTGACCAACAGCGCGGTCATGCACGCCGCACCGGAGCGGAAGGAGATGTAGCGGACGAGGTTGAACAGGATGAACTGGTGCGCCGCCGGCTGAAGCAGGTCGTACAGCATCAGGCGGGTTCCGCGAGACGGTCGAGGGCAGCGACAACCAGCTTCATGCGGGTGCCCAGGCTGCCCTTGACCAGGATGGCGTCGCCCGGTCGGATCACCCCGCCGATGATCTCGGCAAGCGCGGCGGAATCCGGCACGTGCACGCCGCGCAGGCCGAGCGGGACCGCATCGTACAGGTGCCGCATCAGCGGGCCGCAGGCGAACAGCTTGTCGGCCGAGGCAGTGACGCTGTCGGCGAGCGCGATGTGCTCCGCCTCGGCCGCGGTGCCCAGCTCCAGCATGTCGCCCAGCACCGCGATGCGGCGGGTGCCCGGCAGCAGGCGCAGCACGGACAGTGCCGCGCGCATCGACGCGCCGTTGCCGTTGTAACTTTCGTCCAGCAGCAGGGCGGTGCCGCCGGGCAGATCGATCTGGCGGCGCGCGCCGCGGCCGGCCATGGGGACGAAGCCGTTCAGCGCGGCAGCGGCCGTAGTGGGCTGCGATGCCGAGTGCCGCGGCGGCCGTCAGCGCCGCCAGCGCGTTCATCGCCATGTGCCGGCCGGGTGCGGCGAGACGGAAGCGAGCGGCCACGCCGACCAGATCGACGGCAACATCGGTGCCGTCGGCGTCGGTTGCGGCGGAAACCAGCCGGGCGTCGGCCAGCGGGTCGGTGCCGAAGGTGATGATCCGGGTGCGCCCGGCGGCAGCGCGCAGACGCGGCAGATGGGGTGAATCGGCCGGCAGCACGGCGATGCCATCGGGCTCCAGGCCGCGTAGCAGGCGCGGCTTTTTCGTCGGCGATCGCCTCGATGCTGCCCAAATGGCCGATATGCGCCTTTTCGATCGTGGTGATCAGCGCGAGATGCGGGCGGGCGAGGCGGGCGAGCGGTTCGATCTCGCCGGCATGGTTCATGCCGATCTCGGCGACACAAAAGGTGGCGTCGGGCGGCATGCGGGCGAGCGTGAGCGGCAGGCCCCACTGATTGTTGTAGGAGGCGACGGCGGCATGGGTGGGCGCCTGGGCCGCCAGGATGGTGCGGAGCATTTCCTTGGTGGTGGTCTTGCCGACGCTGCCGGTGATGGCGGCGAGCCGGCCGGTGAAGCGGGCGCGGGCATAGCCGCCGATCCGGGCGAGGCCGGCCAGCGTGTCGTCCACGATGAGCGCGCGGCCGGTCATTTCCCAGTGTACCATGCAGCCGGCGGCGGCCTTGGCGAGCGCATCGGGAACGTGGTCGTGGCCGTCGCCGGTTTCGGCGCACAAGGCGACGAACAGGTCGCCGGGCAGCAGGGTGCGTGTGTCGATGGATACGCCGGTGGCGGCGAAGCGGCGCGCGCAATTCGCCACCAGTGGCTTCCAGCAGGTCGCCGGCGGTCCACAGCGGGGTCATGCGGCACCGGCCAGGGCGCGGACTACGCCGGCATCGTCGAAGGGGATGATGGTACCGCCGACTTCCTGGCCCTGCTCGTGGCCTTTGCCAGCCACCGCCAGCACGTCGCCAGGATCAAGGGCGTTGAGGCCGGCTTCAATGGCGCGGGCACGATCGCCGATCTCGTGCGCGCCGGGGCAGCCGGCCAGGACCGCGGCGCGGATACTGGCGGGGTCCTCGGAGCGAGGGTTGTCGTCGGTGACGATCACCAGGTCGGCGTGGCGCGCGGCCGCGGCGCCCATCAGCGGGCGCTTGCCGCGGTCGCGGTCGCCGCCGGCGCCGAATACGACCAGCAGCCGGCCGTTCGGTGTGCGGGCGCAGCGCGCGCAGCAGCCGGTCGAGCGCGTCCGGCGTGTGGGCGTAGTCCACATAGGCGGCGGCGCCGTTGGGGAGCCGGGCGGCGCAGCTCCATCCGGCCGCGCACGCCAGTGAGGGCGGGCAGCCGGTCGAGCGCGTCCGGCTCGCCAAGAGCATCCGCGAGGGTGGCGGCGAGCAGGGCGTTCTCGGCCTGGAATCGGCCGGGCAGGGGGAGGGGAATGTGGCGGGAGCCCTTGGCGGTGCGGAGTTCCAGGTCCTGGCCGTCCGGACGCGGGCTGACCGCGATCAGGCGAACGGCCGAGCCGGCTTCTCCGACCGTGCGCAGGTCCAGCCGGCGGGCGGCGGCGATGTCGCGCAGTGCAGCCAGGGTCGCCGGGTCCATGTCGGCGTTGGCGATTGCGGGGGCACCGGTGGGCAGCAGTTCGGCGAACAGGCGCAGCTTGGCGGCGCGGTAGGCGGCCTCGGTGCCGTGATAGTCGAGATGGTCGCGCGTGAGGTTGGTGAAGCCGGCGGCGGAAAGCCGAACGCCGTCCAGCCGGTACTGGTGCAGGCCGTGGGACGACGCTTCCATGGCCGCGTGCTGGATGCCGGCTTTCGCCAGGCGGGCGAGGGTAGCGGCGAGACGGACCGGGTCCGGCGTGGTGAGGCCGGGGCCGGCTGCGAAGCCAGGCGCGATTAAGTCCGAGCGTGCCGAGACTGGCGGCCTGATGCCGTGCGGCCCAGATCTGGCGCAGGAACTCCACGGTGCTGGTCTTGCCGTTGGTGCCCGTCACGGCCGCGACCACCGCGGGTTGCGCCCCGGCGAACATCGCTGCGATCCGGGCGAGCTGGCGGCGTGGCTCGGGGTCTTCCAGCAGCGGGCGAGGCGGCACGCCGGGCGGCCAGGCCGTGCCGCTCGGCGCCAGCACGGCCGCCGCGCCGCGCGCCACGGCATCGGCGATGAAGGTGCGGCCGTCGGCGCGCGCGCCGGGCAAGGCGGCGAACAGGAAGCCGGGCCGCACGTCCCGGCTGTCGGCAGTCACGCCGGCCAGGTCCAGCCCCGCGGCCTGCCGCCAGCCGGCAAACGGCGGTCGGTGAGGGATCGCCTGCATGATGTCAGCGACCTGCAACGGCGGGCGCTCCTGCTGCGATGGTCCGCAGCAAGCGCGGTTCCTGCAATGCGGTCGGCTGGCGCGGACCGCGCTGTTCCTCGCGCGGATATGCGGGGGACGTCATGACCGACGGGATCGGCTCGGCGGCGCGCAGCAGCTTGCCGTGGGGCGTCTCGGCGACCGGCTCGCCGGGCGGCGGTGCGTGTGGCGGCCGGCCCGGCTGCAACGGGATGGACATCTCCTGCTCCTCCGTCGCCAGCACGTCCGGCGGGGCCGGCAGCAGCCCGAGCATCGGCGCGGTCCGCGCGATGACGTTGCGGATCACCGGCCCGGCGGTCCAGCCGCCGGTGGTGAAACCGTGCGTCGCCGCGGTGGCGTGCGGCGAATCGATCATGGCGTACACGAGGTAGCGGGGTGCGGTTATCGGGAACGCCGCGATCATCGAGCTGAGGTTCTGGTGCAGCTTGTAGCCGTGCGTTGCCCACTTTCTGCGAGGTGCCGGTCTTGGCGCCCACCAGATAGCCGGGAACCTTGGCAGGCGTGCCGGTGCCGGCGGTGACGACCAGCCGCATCAGCTTGCGCATGATCTCGGAGGTCTCCGGCTGCATTACCCGCTCGCCGGGCACGGTGGTGCCCGGCGGGGAGCGCGAGCAGGGTGGGCGGCCGGTAGACTCCGCCATCAACGATCGCGTCGGTGCCGGCCATCAACTGCATCGGCGTGACCGCGATACCGTTGCCGAACGAAACCGTCATGATCGTGGCGAGCTGCCAGCTTTTTGCCGACTGCACGATCGGCGGCGCCGATTCCGGAAGCTGGATCGGCGAGCGGACGAAGAAGCCAAGCCTCTTCAGCCAGTCTCGCTGGCGTTCCGCGCCGACCAGGGTGGCGATGTGCGAGGCCCCGATATTCGAAGAATATGCAATGATTTCGGGTACCTCGAAATTATGGTGTGCCGGCTCGAAGTCGGTGATGGTGAAACGGCCGATATGGATCGGGTGCACCGTATCGAACGAGTCCCAGATATGGATCACCCCGTCATCCAGCGCCATGGCGGCGGTTTGCAGCTTGAACGTGCTGCCCGGCTCGTAGGCGCCGCTGACCGCACGGTTGAAGCGCGCGTCGGCGTCGGCCTTGCCGAAATCATTGGCGTCGTAATCGGGCAGGCTGACCATCGCCAGCACCTCACCGGTGTTGGCGTCCATCATCACGGCGGCGCCGCCCTCGGCGTGGAACTCATCGATCGCTGCCTGCAGTTCGTCGCGCACCACGCCCTGCACGCGCACATCGAGGGACAGGCGCAGCGGCGCTGTTGTCCGTCATCAGCCGCTTGTCGAACCATTTCTCCACCCCGGCGACGCCGTGCTCGTCCACGTCCACCCCACCCAGCACGTGGGAGGCGACGTGGCCCATCGGGTAGTGGCGCTCTTCGGTCGGCAGGAAGTCAATTCCCGGGATACCCAGATTGTTGATCTCGATCTCCTGCTGCGGGGTGATCCGGCGATCGAGGAAGACGAACTGCTTGTCGGTCTCGGCCAGACGCTGGCGCACCACGGCCTGGCATCGAGATCGGGCAGCACCTGCTGCAGCTTGCGCGGTGATGGCGGCGGGATCGACCACCTGGCGCGGGATCGGCGAACAGCTCGGCGGTGGGCAGCGAGATGGCGAGGATCTGGCCGTTGCGGTCGGTGATCATCGCCCGCCTGGCGAGCATGTCGGCATCCAGGTCTTTGCGGGCGGGCAAGCAGCGCGGCGATGCGGACGCTCCGGCCGGTGCGGCTTGATCGGCTGGATGATGGTTGCATCGGCAAGCTTGAGGGCGACGGCAAGGAACAGCACCAGGAAGCCGGCAGCGGATCACCACCAGCCGCGTAGCGCGTGATTTCCAACGCGGCGCGGCGCTTCAGGTCGGGCGCGGTGATGCGGACGGTCTCCATGCGCGGCACGGCGTCGGCCTGGGCGGCGCCGCGCCGGCGGCTGGGGGTCGTGCGGCGTGTCTGCTGTGGCAGCGAGTTCGGCGGCGGCGCGGTCGGGTTGGTGGGTTCGTCGCTCATGGCGCGGGCTCAGTTGCCGCCAGCGGAGGCGAGCGGCACCGGCGGCGGCGGGGCGCGCCGCCTGGGACCGGGCCATGCCCAGCAGCGAGCCGGAGACGGCGGACGCCGGGACATAGGCTGCGTTGGACTGGACCGGCCGCGGCATCCAGGTGGGGCGGGTGGCGGCCTCTATGACGCGGGGCTGGATGCGCGACAGCGTCGGGACGGGATGTGGCAGGGACGCCACCGCCACGTGTATTGGAATGTGCGGGTTCGGCCGGGGTTCCTCGGTGCGCGGGTGGTCCGATGGCGTTGCGTCGGCGATCCGGGTGCGCACGGGCGGTGCCGGGGCGACGGTGGACGTCGCGGCTGCGACCGAGGTGGGCGGGGTGGTCTCGGGCGATGCCGACGCGATTGCGGGGGCGGCGGACTCGTCGGGAGTAGCGGCGGGTGCGGGGGCCGGGGCTTCTGGCGGCGGGACCGGGGGCAGGCGCGAGTCCAGTTCGGCCATGGAGGTGAACTGGGCCGGATTGGTGGTCTTCAGCGTCAGGAACTGATCGGCCAGCTTCTGCAGCCGGTCCGGCTGGTTGAGCAGCGTCCAATCGGCATGCAGCAATCGGATCTGCTCGCGGATGGCGTCGGTGGCGCGGATGGTTTTCTCGATCTGGTGATCGAGCACGTTCACCCGATGTTTGGCCTGATAGAGATACAGGCCGGAGCCGCAGGCAAGCAGGAAGCAGACGCAGGTCACCGGGCGGATCATGTGGCGGTCCAGTGGGGGGCGGTCCAGTGGGGGGCGATCCTGTCGGCCGGTTCGGCCTGAGGGAGGCGTTGCAAAGCGCGCAGCCGGCCGCTGCGGGCGCGCGGATTGACCGCGGTCTCGGCGGCGGAAGGGCGGAGCGGCTTGGGCGTGAGCAGGTGGAAGCGCGCATCGGGGCGGCGCACCAGCCCGCGCGGGTCGTGGCGGGATGGAAGCGGGGCGCGCCCGCATGCCTCGGTCATGAAGCGCTTGACCAGCCGGTCTTCGAGCGAATGGAACGATACCACGACCAGCCGGCCGCTCGGGGCGAGCAGGCGGGCGGCCTGATCGAGGGCGCGGACGATCTCGGTCAGCTCGTCGTTCACGCGGATGCGTAGCGCCTGGAAGCTGCGCGTTGCCGGATCGATGCCGGACCGGTCGGGTGGAAGAACGCGGCGGATGATCGAGGCGAGGCGCCTGGTGGTGGTGATCGGGGAGTCCGCCCGCGCGGCAACGATGGCGCGGGCGATGCGGCGGGCCGCCCGTTCCTCCCCGAGCTCGTGCAGCAGGTCCGCGAGGTCGCGTTCAGGAAGGTGGTTGACGAGGTCGGCCGCGGTCGGCCCATCGCTGCCCATGCGCATGTCGAGCGGGCCCTCGGCACGGAAGGAGAAGCCGCGCGCCGGCTCGTCGAGCTGGAAGGAAGAGACGCCCAGATCGAGCACGATCCCGTCCAGCGCGTCGGTGCCGTGCTGGCCGAGCAGGCTGAGCATGTCGCCGAAGCGCCCGTGCAGCAGGTGGAGACGGCCGGGAAAGCGTGCGGCGAGTGCGGCGCCGCGGGCGATGGCATCGGGGTCGCGGTCGATGGCCCACAGGGTGCAGCGGCACGATTCCAGGATGGCCGCCGCGTATCCGCCGCCGCCGAACGTGCCATCGAGGTACGTGCCACCATCCCGCGGGGCCAGCGTAGCCAGCATTTCCGGCAGCATGACGGAACGATGGCCGTTCATGCCGCGTTGGCTCCCGGAAGCGTCAGGCGGCGGGCGCGGGCGCGATCGCGTGCTTCCGCGCGGCGACGCTCGGCAGCCTCGGGTTCCCAGATCTGGAAGATGCGGCCGAGGCCCATGAAGACGACGGCTTCGTGCAGGGCGGCATGCGCGATCAGGTGGTCCGGCAGGACGATTCGACCCTCCTTGTCCGATTCGACAGGGAAGGCGTCGGCATACAACGCGCTGGCGAGGTCGTCATGTTCCTCGCTGAACAGATCGAGCCGGTTGAGCGGCTCAGCCAAGGCCTGGAACTCCGGCACGGGCCAAGCCTCGATACAGGGGTGCTGGTGCGACGGGCGCAGCACGAGCTGAGCGGTGTGTCCGTTGCCGTTGGGGCCGTTGCCATTGGGGCCGTTGCCGTTGGTTTCGCCATTGGCACGGAGTGCGGCGCGAAAGGGCGCGGGAACGGAGACTCGTCCCTTGGCATCCAGCCTGTTCTGGTGGGTGCCCAGGAAATGGGTCATCCGACCGACTCGCCCTTCGAGAATGTTGGAGAGAAGCCCGTTGCCCGGAACCGCTCCGTTCAGCTGGTGGCAGTTGCTCCATTGTTTTGCTCGCCGAGGCGCTCAGCAATGGGATGTCATGGGATAACATGGGCCAGCATGGGCGTCAAAGGAATAAACCGGAGTTGCTGATATTGCGGCGGATTTTGGCATCTTCCCGGTATGGTTGTAGGAGCGGGAGTCGTGGCCGGGTCAAGAACAGTTGCAAGGATTCACTGTTCGTTCTGAAACTGTGATCGAGCGAAGCAGAAAGGCGCCAGACGGCCTGTAAGCCGGGTTCTGTCCGTGCCGCTCGGCACGGGACGGCCATTCCTCTGGGACGCGCCTTGCGGCACGCCTCGTGCAACCAACCCGGGCGGCGGGGCGGGAATGCCCCTGGCCTTGCGGCCAGCCACCCCTATTCGGTCTTGCTCCCGGTGGGGTTTACCCTGCCGCCTCCGTTACCGGAGGCGCGGTGCGCTCTTGCCGCACCGTTTCACCCTTGCCCGCAGGCCGGAATGGCGTGCGGGCGGTTTGTTTTCTGTGGCACTTTCCCTGGGGTCGCCCCCGCCGGCCGTTAGCCGGCACCGTATTCCCGTGGAGCCCGGACTTTCCTCTGATCCCCGGGGTCCAACCCTGGGTTCAGCGGCCGTCCGGCCGTCTGGCTGAGGAGAGTTGGCTGGCTGACCCGGTGTTCGTCAAGGTTGGGTTGAACATCAGCCAAGCGTGATCCCGAATGTGTCGGCAAGTCCGGTGTGCCCGGCCGACGTGATCGCGACTGCCCGGCTGTCCCGCATGCGCGTGATCCAGCCGAGCTCGAAGCAGCGGCAGGCGATCGCAGCGCCGACGCGGCCGGCCAGATGCGGCCGGCGCTCGCTCCAGTCCAGGCAGGGGCGGCAGAACACCCGCTTGCCGGGCTCCGGCGCGGCACCGAAGCGGCCCAGAAAACCGAGACCCGTTTCGGTGACTTCGCCGCCGTCCGCCGTGAGCACCACGTGCTCGCACGCGATCAGCCGGTCCGCGATCGCCACCCCCAGCCGGCCGGCGATGTGATCGTAGCAGGTGCGTGCGGTGCGCAACGCCTCGCCGCCTTTCCACGCCGTGCGGCGCGGCTCCGGGCGTGTCTGGGAGGCCACCGCCATGATTGCCTCCACCATCTCCGCCACGGCCGGGGAGGCCAGCCGGAAATAGCGGTGCCGGCCCTGGGGGGCGACCGATAGCAGCCTGGCCTCCGTCAGCCGCGCGAGATGGCCGCTGGCCGTCTGCGGCGACACGTGGGCGGCGAACGCCAGCTCCTTTGCGGTCAGCGCCCGGCCGTCCATCAGCGCCTGCAACATTGCCGCCCGCGCCGGGTCACCCAGCAGCGCGGCAATAACGGCGAGATCGGTCACATCGCTCATGATCAAGGGTCCCCGGCGCTAGGCGCTTCCTGCGCAATATAGGCGCTGCGCGAAGGGCGCATTGGCCCGACGGTTCGGCCGCGGCCGAAGCGTGGCCATAGTCGCCGGACCGGTATCAATCTTGCTATGCCGCGAACCGCGAACGACAAGGGCTCCCCTGACGATGCACATGCCGGGACTGCACGGATTCACGCCGCGTCAGCACGAGATCATGGCGCTGGCCGATGGCCTGGCCGGCCGGTTCGCGCAGCGAGCGGCCGAGAACGATCCGGCGTCGGTATTCCCGTTCGACAATTACCGCGACCTGCACGCGGAGGGCTATCTCCGGCTCGCGCTGCCCCGGGCGTTCGGTGGTGACGGGGCAGACGTGTTCGACATGGTGCTGGCCCAGGAAGTGCTGGCGCGCGGCGACGCCTCCACGGCGCTGGTCACCGGCATGATGCTGGCGCTGCTGGGGCGCGTGCAGGATTCCGATGCCTGGCCGGATGAGGTATTTGCGGATGTTTGCGCCACGATCGCCCGCGACGGCGGCACGGTGAACAATTGCGTCACCGAGGCGGAGTTGGGCAGCATTTCCCGCGGCGGCCTGCCCGGCATGCGTGCCGAGCGTGCCGACGGCGGCTGGCTGATCAGCGGACGCAAGATTTTCGTGACGGGTGCGCCGGTGTTGCGGTTTCTCGCCACGGCCGTCGTGCTGCCGCCAAGCGAGTCAGCGCCGCAGGGGGAGCTGGTGAGTGCCATCGTGGAGGGCGGCTCGCCCGGACTGAGCATCGAGGATACGTGGACGGGGGCGCTCGGCCTGCGCGGGTGCGGTAATTACGCCGTCAACTATGACCCTGTGTTCGTGCCGGACTACCGTATCGTGGAGCGGGTGGCGATCGGCGGTGAGCGGCGGCCGCAGGGTAGCAGCGGATGGGCGCTGCCGCTGGCGGCGGTGTATCTGGGCGTCGGGCAGGCGGCGCTGGATGCGGCTTGCCATTATGCCAACAACCGAGTGCCGCCGGCGTTGGGCAAGCCGATCGCCAATGCGCCGCATGTGCAGCAATGGATCGGCGACATGCAGGTGCGGCTGCATGCGGCGCGGACGGTGCTGCACGATGCGGCGCGGGCGTGGGCTGCTGGGGCGGTGCGTTCGGCCGCATTGGGGCCGGCGATTGCGACGGCGAAGTATTTGTGCACGAACGCGGCTTGTGCGGTAACGGAGACGGCGCTGCGGGTTGCGGGTGGGTTCAGCATGACGCGGGAGCTGCCGCTGGAGCGGTATTTCCGCGACGCGCGCGGGGGGTTGTTTCAGCCGCCGCAGGACGATCTGGCGATGGGGATGGTGGGGCGTGCTGCGTTGGAGGAAGAGCGTGGACGGAGGGGGTGAATTGGCCTATGTGTGCCGGAGTCAATCTCTAACCAGCGCGGTGCGGTGACGCCCATTCAGTGATTCTGCGAAGCCTTGCGGGCGCGTGCAATCTTGCAGCGGATTCACGTTCGTTGGAGTCGGCGCTCCACGAAGTTGGCGAATTGCGTCGAGGGAAAGAGCAGAAGGAAATAGATAGCGGCTATCGCCGTGTACACTTCCAGGGGACGATACGTATCGGCGGTGATCAGCGATCCCTGATACAGCAGGTCGGGCACGGCGATGGTCGATACGAGGGCGGTATTCTTGAGTTGCGTGACCGACTGGTTCACGAACGGGGGAAGCATGCGGCGCACCACCTGGGGGAGAATGACCCGACGCATCATCGCCCACGGCGACAGGCCGAGAGCGCGCGCAGCGTCCCATTGCCCACGCTCTATGGAGACGATCCCGCCGCGAAAGATCTCCGCGTAAAAGGCTCCGGTATAGAATGAAAGCACCGCGACAGCCGCCGCATTTGCCGGAATTTGCACGCTGAGCAAAACCGGAAGCGCGTAGTAGAACCACACGAGCTGCACGAGCAGAGGTGTACAGCGGAACAGCTCGATCAGCGCCCTCAGGGGCGCGTTCAGAATGGATGATTTCGACAGCAGGCCGATGCCGATCAGCAGGCCGATAATGAGACCCAGCAGGATCGTTCCGATCGTATAGGCCAGGGTGACGCCGATGCCGATTTCGAAAAGTCTTGTGTAACGCAACAGGAACGAGAAGTCCCAATGATACTGCATCCCGGCTGACGTCCTGGCTTATTATCCAGCGGCCCGGCGCGGAGAGTACGGCGCGAGGTCCAGTTCGGGCCGACGATTACACGCCAGATCGGCCAGCAGCGCACCGGCGTACGGTCCGATCGTCAGCCCGGATGGCCCCAGGCCGTTGCCGATCAGCAACCCTTCAACGGCATCGCATGGCCCGAGCAGCGGTCTGTGGTCCGACGTCATCGGCCGAAAGCCGATGCGCGTCTCCAGCACCTCGGCGTCCGCGAGCCCAGGTGCGACGGTCAGCCCCACGCTGAGGATTTCGGCCTGTCCTTTGGCTGTGACCCTGTAGTCAAATCCCGATCCGGTTTCCCGGGTGGCGCCGACAACCACGCGGGAATCGTCGAACGCAAGCAGATAGTAGCTGTCCAGGGGCAGCAGGACCGGCCAGTGGCTGGTGTCGGCGGCGACGCGCAGATGCAAGATCTGTCCGCGCTGCGGCTGCACGTCCAGCGCAATTCCCAACGGGGAGAGAAGCGCGGGCGCCCAGGCGCCAGCGGTTACGATTACGACATCCGCCTCGACCGTTCCGCCTTCCGCGCGCACCCCGCGCACACGTCCGCCGGATACCAGGATTTCGGTCGCGGCGTCGCGCCGAAACGCGCCGTGCCTGCTCGCGCCGTTGAGCAGCGCGGTGTTGAGCAATCGCCCGTCAACCCGCGCGGCGCCCTCTATGTGCAGTGCCGCGCGTTGCGGCGCCAACGGCGGGAACAGCGTCGCAGCCCGACCCGGTGCCAGGCGCCTGACTGTGCCGATTTCCGGCCAATCCGCTTTGCGGACCGCGAGCTTTTGTTCCACGTCATCAAGAAGCGAGGTGTCCTCCGGCACGATCAGCGCACCGACATGCCGGTATCCTAGCTGATCTTCGCCGTCGGCGTGCAAGTTTTCGACGAGTTGCGGATAATAGCGCGCGCCGCCGGAGGCGATGGCACGATAGGCCGGATCCTCGATCGCGCTGACCCATGGGCAAATGATGCCGGCGCCGGCAGACGTGGCGCGGCCCTGGTCGTGACGATCGAAGACGGTCACTGCGACGCCGCGGCGGGCGAGATGATATGCCGCGCTCGAGCCCAGTATGCCGGCGCCGACGATTACAACGTGCATGCGAACCCCGATGGAGATGAGCAGCCTAGAACTTGACCTCAGCGGGAATGTCGTCCGCGGTCAGGTTGAAGACGGCCAGGCTGTCGATGATCCACTGGCGTATCTGGCCGATCTGGCGATTGTAGTCTCCCCACGCGTTCAGGAACTGCACCAGGTGCTGGTCCGGTTCATAGCGGGTTCCGAAATAGACGCCCATCGACAGCGACGCCGGCAGTACCATCAGGGTGCCAAGCTGCGGATTGCGCTTGAGCGCGACGATCGAATCGAGCCAGCTCGAGAGCTGAGCGTCCGCGCGGCCGGCAATGAGGGCCATGTCCACCGCCTGGATGTCAGGCAGTCCGATCACCTGAGCCTTCGGCGCGAAATGTTGGGTGATAAACTCGAAGATGGAGCCGCGATCGACCGCGATGCGCACGCCAGGCTTGTTTAGTTCATCCCAGGACTTCGCGTCGAAACCCTTGCGCAGGATGGCCGAGAACTGCGTGTTGTACACAGGCCGCGTGAAATTGATGACTTCCGCGCGCTTCGGGGTCGCTTGCAGGGCTAGGCCAACGTCGATCTTGTTGGCCTGCAGGTCCAGGATCGAGTTGCCGTAGGTGGTTTCAAGCAGCCCGAGCTTCACCCCGAGCGTGTTGGCGATGTCGCGCGACATCGACAACATGCTGCCGCTCCACTCGCCGGTCGCCGGATCCTTGTGGAAGGCCGGCTCCTGAGCTGCGATGACGCCGACCCGCAAGACGCCCGTCCGATGAATCTGATCCCAGGTGGATTCGGAAGCGCCCTGCGCGGCTGCGGGCGCGGACTGAGCGGCGACCAGCGATACCGCGCCCGCCGCCACTCCGAAGCCGGCGGCAAAGTCTCGTCTCTTCATGCTGTCATCTCCATTCATGCCTGGTGATGCGCCACATCCCGCGCGGGTCGGACCTTCCACCCACTACCGTCAATCGACACAAATAGTTTTCAATGTCGTCGGATGGAATCTACATCGCCGCTGCGTAGGCCGGCCGCCGTGGATCGGCGCCGGCGGCGATCAGGCCGGTCGCCGGACTGGTGCGGATGGCTTCCACGCTGCCGGCAAGCCAGGTCCAGTCCGGCCAGACGCTGACCTCGTGGCCCAGCCGCGCGAGATCGTCGCGCGTGGAGGCGGCGATGCGGCCTTCCACGGCCAGGCGGCCGGGGAAATACTCGAACGGTGCGAACGAGGACGGGAAGGAATAGCTGGCGACGCGCGGCGCCTCGATCGCCTCCTGCAGCTCCATGCCGAAATGCAGGACGTTGAGCAGGACCTGGAGCATGGCCTGGGTCTGCACGTCGCCGCCCGGCGTGCCGAACGGCATCACCGCGCCATCGGGACTGACGAGCATGGCGGGGTTCGGCGTCAGGCGCGGACGCTTGCCCGGTGCGACGCCGCACGGATGACGCGGGTCGGGGCGGCTCTGCGTGCCGCGCGAGGACGGGATGATGCCGAGCCCAGGAATGACCGGCGAGGCCCAGGACCCGTCCGATGGCGTGGCGCTGAACGCGTTGCCCCAGCGATCGACGGCACAGGCATAGGACGTGTCGGCCTCCACGCGCGGCAGGCCGAAGCTGCCGGTGGCCGCGATGCGCCGGCGGGCAAGGTCCAGCGGCGGCGGCATTTCCGGGCAGGCGCGTTGCGCATCGACTGCGGCGGCGCGGCGCGCGATGGTTTCCGGCGCAAGCAGAAGATCGATCGGCACATCGACGAATTGCGGGTCGCCGAAATAACTGCTCGCGGTCGGAGAAGGCGAGTTTCAGGCATTCGACAAGCACGTGCAGATACGGCGCGGAATTATGGGCGAGGCCGTCGAGGCCGATCTGCTCGACCAGCAGCAGGGCTTCCAGCAGCGCCGGTCCCTGGCACCACGGGCCGCACACCATCACCTCATGCCCGCGCCAGAAGCGGCGCACCGCAGGTTCCAGGCGGGAACGGTAGTCGGCGAGGTCCTCGGCCGAGAGCAGACCGCCTTCGCGCTGGTGAAAGGCGACGATCTCCCGGGCGATGTCGCCTCGATAGAAGGCGTCGCGGGCGGCGGCCAGCCCGGCGGCCCGGCCGCGATCGCCGGCCGCCTTTTCCTGATCGACCATGTAGCCGATGGTTTTTGCCAGATCCGTCTGCACGAACTTGTCGCCCAATTGCGGCGGCTTGCCGCCGGGCAGGAAGATCGCCGCGTTCTGCGGCCAGCGCGCATAATCGGCCTCATGGGCGCGGATGGATTGGGCGAGCAGCGCGTTCACCGCGAAGCCTTCGGCGGCGAAGCGGATCGCCGAGGCGGCGACGTCGCCGAAGCTCATTGTCCCGTGGCGTTCGAGTGCGGTGATCCAGGCATCCGGCGCAGCGGGAACGACGGTGCGCAGCACGCCTTCCGGGATGCGGCCGCCATGTTCGCGCATGAAAAGCTGCGGATCGAGCGCGCGCGGCCAATGGCCCAGGCCGGCAATGGTTTCAACTGTGCCATCCGCCAGCCGCAGGATGATCGGCGCCACCCCGGCGAAATTCACCAGGTCGGGCTGCAGAATGCCGAGCGCGATGCCGGCGGCGCAGCCGGCGTCGATCGCGTTGCCACCGGCCTCCAGGATCGAGAAGCCGGCCATCGTTGCGAGATAATGCCCGGCCGACACCGCGTGGCGGGTGCCATAGATGGTGGGACGATACGACGTCATGCATGCGCCTCCTCGGGTGGCGTCAGCAGCTTACGACAACTCCGCCGCATCGCAATGCCGGCGGGACGGCAGGTGGGGGAGGCGTCACCGCCTCAATACAGGCCGGGGATCAGGCGCGACGTGCGCGCGCAATATGCGTCGTAGGCGGCCCCGAAATGGGACCGCAGCAGCATCTCCTCCGACCGGATGCGGAAGAGCAGCGGTGGGATGTAGAGCAACGCGAGCAAAACACCGATCACGGATCGAAAGGCGACAGCCCATCCGAGCGCATTGATGAGTAACCCGAGATAGCTGGGATTGCGGATGACGCTGTAGATGCCGGTCGTAACCAGTTGGTGTCCGGGCTGGATCGCCACCAGCCCGCTGAATCGCCGGCCGAGCACGAAGACCGGCCAGATGCGGAGGATACCGCCGACAACGAAGAGCGCGACGCCGAGCCAGCGAACACCATTGCCGCCGAAGGTCCAGAACCCTGTTCTGTCCGTATAGGCAGGGACATACGCGCTGGCCAAACCGATCACCAGGAAGGCGACCAAAACCCAACGGTTGGCCCGATCTTCCTGCTGGCCGGAACTGAGGTTTCCCTCGGTAAAGGCGGCTACCACCGTGAGGCCGAGAGTGGTAACGGCAACGGCCGTCAGGGCTGGTTGAGAGAAGAAGGCAACAAGTCCGCCACGGCCCAGAACGGCGAGGCCCAGATAGAGACACATCCCGACCAAACTGACGAACAGGGTCGGGAGCCGCTGCTTCATACCAGGTCCTTTCAGGCGATCTGGTTACGGAATTACGGTCAGTGTCCGGCTAGGTTCCTTCCAAACCTGCTGTCAGAACCATATGTCCCTTCGACGCCTTCATCCGAAGCGCCTTCAGCGGACGGTATTCTTCCGAATGATACCACTCCGAGGCGCGCTGCGGTGACTCGAATTCCAGTACCACCATGCGGCGCAGCGGCCGGTCTCCCTCCAGCCGCTCCGTCTCGCCTCCGCGCACGAGGTAGCGCCCGCCATAGGCGCCGATCGTGGCCGGGACCTTCCCGCGATATTCCTCGAACAGGGCCGGATCGGTCACCTCGATCTCCGCCACCACGTACCCTTTTGCCACCGGTTTCTCCTTTATCCGCAGGCCAGTGCATACAGGTCCTTGCACGCAGCCGGCACGGCTATCTCCTGCCACCTGGTTCCGCCATCCTGCGTGCCGAACACCTCGCCCCGGCGTGCCACGATGTAGACCTGGTCCGGATCGCGATCGTGCAGTGCAACGGCCATCACCGTGCTGTGCGGCGTGACGGTGTCGAACCGCTGCCAGCTCCGTCCCGTATCGGTGCTGCGGAGCAGCGCGCCCGCCTCGCTGTTCGCGGCAACCGAAAGGCAGGCGTAGAGGGTTTTCGGATCCTGCGGCGAAACGCGGATATCGCGCCCATAGGTGTACAGGCGAAAACCGTCCCACCTGCATATCCTGCCAGGATTTTCCCTGATCGCCGCTGTGGAACAGACCCATCCGCACCGCCAGGATCACGCCGTCCGGGTCCGCCTCGCTGATCGCGATGGCGTGCCCGTCCAACATGCCCTCCGCATCCGTGTCGCTGAGAATGCGGCTCTTCAGCCGCGGCTGTTCCGACAGACGTTGCAGGTCGTCACTGCAGTCCGACCAGGTTTCGCCAGCGTCGCGGCTGCGCATGGCGCCGTTTACCTCTAGCGTCGCATAGACTTCGCCAAGGTTGCGCGGATGCGTCGCAAACCGCATCACGCGGCACGGAAACGACATTGTCACCCGGTTCGGCAGGCCGGGATCGGGCATGCGCCTGAAATGCTCGCCGCCGTCATCGCTGCGATACACTGCGACCGGGGAGCCGCCGGCGTAGACGGTGCGGGGATCGCGCCGGTCCAGCAGGATCGACCACACCTGGACGTCGCGATCGGGGAAACCCACCCGCTCCCAGTGCGCGCCACGGTCGGCGCTGCGATACGGCCCGTCTTTCGTTCCGATGAATACCATATCCTGGTCGTGCGGATGCACCGTGATCGCATGCACGTCGGCCGCTGTGAACACATGCTGCCACTCGCCGCCCTCGGCCGAGCGGCGGAACAGGCCGCCCTGTCCACCCTCTTTGGTTGCCGCGGCACCGACATAGATGTTCGTTGCATCGCTCATTTCGTTCTCCCTTATTCGCTGCCTGGCCGTGGCCAGGCACACGTCGCAGCTTAGCGCTGGACGGCCCCGGTCGTCTTCACGATAGATGCGACCACCTTCTGCGCGAGCGCCTCGATCTCCGCGTCCGTCAGCGTGCGGTCCCGCGGCTGGAACACCACCTCGATCGCCAGGGACTTCTTGCCTGCCGGCACTTGCTCCCCCTCGTACACATCGAACAGCCCGACGCCGGCGATCAATGTACGGTCCGCACCGCGCGCGGCCTTTAGCAGCGCCTCTACCGTAACGCCCGCATCCACCAGGAACGCGAAATCCCGCCGCACCGGCTGGAACGCCGGCAGGTCCGGCGCACCCCGCCGCCGCCGCTTCGGATCGGCGATAGCATCCAGCTCCAGCTCGAACGCGACCGCCGGCCCGGCAAGGTCGATCGCCGCCAGCACGCGCGGATGCAGTTCGCCGAACCGCCCGAGGATGGTCTTCGGCCCCTGCCGCACCACGCCGGAGCGCCCCGGATGGTAGTATCCCGGCGCGCCCGCGCTGACCGTCAGTGCCTCCATCGGCACGCCCAGGGCCATCAATGCGGCATACAAATCGGCCTTGGCGTCCATGGCATCGACCGGCCGCGCGGGTTCCGCCCAGTGGCGGGGCGTCGATCCGGTACACAGCCCGGCCGCCACCAGCCGCTGGCCGCCCTCCATGAAGGCCGGCCCCACCTCGAACAGGCCCAGCTCCGCCCAGCCCCGTGTCGCGTTGCGCTGCGCCGCCAAGGCCAGCGTTGCCACCGGTGTCGGCCGCAACTGATCGAGGTCGGCGGCGATCGGATTGGTCAGCCGCAGAGCGGCCGGCGCTTCTCCGAACAGCGCGGCCTGCGCCGATGCCATGAAGCTGAACGTCACGCACTCCGCCAGTCCCTGCGCCGCCAACGTGCGGCGGGCCAGCGCGGCGCGGGTCTGCCGCGCGGTCAGCGTCGGCAGCGGTACGGGCGCCGCGTGCGGCAGCGAGACCGGCGGCACGGAATCCAGTCCGCGCAGGCGCAGCACCTCCTCCACCAGGTCGCATTCCGGCTCGATTAGCGCGCACCCCTCGGCCGCCTGCGTGGCCACCGCACGATCGAGCCCGGGCGCCTGGTCCAATACCCCGGCCGCCGCCACGTCGTTGCGCCAGGACGGCACCGCGACCGTGACGCGCGCGGCGTCGCGACTTTCAATGGCGAAGCCCAGCCGTTCCAGGGAGGTCACCGCCTCGTCCGCCGGAACGTCCGCCCCGCCAAGCCCGCGCAGCCGTGCGAACCGTAAGGTTGCGCTGCGTTGCCAGGGGGGTGGCTTGCCGGCCGCCACCACCGTGCCCGGCTCGCCGCCGCACAGCTCCATGATCATCCGCGTCGCTGCCTCGATTGCGGGCGGCATCAGGGCGGGATCGATGCCGCGCTCGAAACGCTGGCGCGCATCGGACACCACCTGATGGCGCCGGCCGGTCAGCGCTACATGCACCGGATCGAACAGCGCGCACTCGATGAACACCTCGGCGGTGGTTTCATCGCATCCGGTCGCCTCGCCGCCCACAACGCCGGCCAGGGACTGCACGCCCGCCTCGTCCGCGATCGCCAGGTCCTGCCCGGTCAGCGTGTAGTCCTTGCCGTTCAGGGCACGGAACGTCTCGGTGCGGCCGGGCCGCAGCACGAGCGTGTCACCGGTGACCTTCGCAGCGTCGAACACGTGCAGCGGCCGCCCGAGGTCGAACGTGAAGAAATTCGTCACGTCCACCAACGCATTGATCGGCCGCAGCCCAATCGAAAGCAGCCGATCCGCCAGCCAGCGCGGACTGGTTCCGTTGCGTACCTTGCGGATGGTGCGCCCCAGGATCCAGGGGCACGCCTCCGGCCACTCGATCCGCCAGCGCAGCCCGCCATCGAACACCGGCGGCACGACTTCCGGCGCCCATGGTTTCAACCTGCCGATCCCGGCCGCCGCCAGGTCCCGCGCTATCCCGCGCACGCCGAAACAGTCACCCCGGTTCGGCGTGATTCCCACGTCGAACAGCGGATCGTCGAGCCCTGCCCAGGCGGCGTAGGACACGCCCACGGGCGCATCCGCCGGCAGGTCCATGATGCCGGAGTGATCCTCGCCCAGACCCATCTCGCGCGCCGACAGCAGCATGCCGGCGCTGGTGACGCCGCGTATCTCGCCGGTCTTCAGCGTGGTTTGGGTTCCGGGGATGAAGGTGCCTGGGGCTGCGAACACACCCTTCATGCCGGTGCGCGCATTCGGCGCGCCGCACACCACGGACACCACGCCGTTGCCCGTATCCACCTTGCACACGCGCAGGCGGTCGGCATTCGGGTGCTGCACCGCTTCGACCACATGGGCGATGTGGAACTGCGCCAGAGCCGCGCCGCGATCCTCGATGCGCTCCAGCTCCAGCCCGATCCCGGTCAGCGTGGCGCCGATCTCAGGCGGCGATGCGTCGGTTTCGAGGTGGGTCTTGAGCCAGGAGAGAGTGAATTTCATCTGAAATCTCTGTGCGGGTCATTGGGCGGGGTGGGGGAAAGCAAGATTTTACACGGAGAGCCACGGAGATCCCACGGAGAGCCACGGAGGCGAATTACCTTCTCCGTGGTTCTCCGTGGGATCTCCGTGGCTCTCCGTGTGAAACCTTTCTCGCCCACCATCACGGCGCCTCATGCAGCATCACCGGGGACAGCGGGTTGAACCCGTAATGCCGCAGCCAGCGTATGTCCGATTCGAAGAATGGCCGCAGGTCCGGGATGCCGTGCTTCAGCATGGTCACTCCGCTCCACCCCCATGCCGAAGGCGAATCCCTGCCACTGCCGCGGATCGATGCCGCTGTTCGCCAGCACCCGAGGATGCACCATCCCGCTGCCGAGGATTTCCAGCCAGTCGCTGCCCTTGCCTAGTTCGCCCGATCGCCGGTCCCAGCCGATGTCGACTTCCATGCTGGGCTCGGTGAACGGGAAATAGCTGGACCGGAAACGCACGGTCAGATCGGCGATGCCGAAGAAGGCGCGCAGGAAATCGATCAGGCAGCCCTTCAGGTGGCCCAGCGTGATGTTCCGATCGAGCGCCAGCCCCTCGCATTGATGGAACATCGGGCTGTGCGTCGCGTCGTGGTCGGCGCGATAAGTGCGACCGGTCACGATCACGCGGAAGGGCAGGGGGCGTTCCAGCATCGCCCGCACTTGTACCGGCGAGGTATGGGTGCGCAGCACCGGCGGCGGCTCGTTGCCGCTGGCCGGAAGATAGAATGTGTCCTGATCGTCGCGCGCCGGATGGTGCGGCGGAATGTTCAGCGCGCTGAAATTGCGCCAGTCGGATTCCACGTCAGGCCCCTCGGCGATCTCGAACCCCATGGCGCCGAAGATCGCCGCGATTTCCTCGATCGTACGGCTGATCGGATGGATCAGTCCGGTGGGACGGGGCCGCGGCGGCAGGGTGGGGTCCAGCCGCTCGGTCGCCAGACGCGCATCCAGCGCAACGCTTTCCAGCGCCGCGCGGCGGGCTTCGATGGCCTCTGTCAATTCCTCCTTCAATCGGTTCAGCGCTGCGCCACGTTCCCGCCGCTGTTCGGGCGGAAACGCCCCCAGCCCCTTCAGCAGCGCCGTGAGCCGCCCGTTGCGGCCCAGCACGTTCACCCGCACCGCGTCCCAGGCGCGCAGGTCGGCGGCGGCGGCGAGCGCCGTGTCGGTGTCGGTCTTCAGGGCGGCAAGCTCGTCGCTCATGCGCTTGATGGTCCGTTGGGGCGCCGGCGGGATGGGAGAGGCAGGGGCGAAAGTCAACCGCACGTCCACGCCTGCCGGGCACATCCTGCCGGGCGCGGCAGAGTGTGCCGGGCCGTCGCGGTTGCCGCTGCCCGTTTTGGCGATGTCGCGCTGGCA
The DNA here is from genome assembly GCA_963810715.1 of uncultured Pseudomonadota bacterium. Classification (GTDB taxonomy): domain Bacteria; phylum Pseudomonadota; class Alphaproteobacteria; order Acetobacterales; family Acetobacteraceae; genus DATDIC01. The sequence continues at coordinate 577,536 of CAWEOZ010000023.1, forward strand.
CGCCGGTTGCGGTGATGCGCCCGGAGCAGCGGAGACCGCACCATGTCCAGCAGCAGTATCAGCAACGACCAGAACGCGTGGTATTGGCAGAACCAGGCCGCCCAGGGTGCGACGGGGTCCTCCACCACGAGCGGCGCAACAAGCAGCAGCGGCAGCAGCATCGCGACCAGCGGCGCGACCGCCACGGGCGACAGCTTCAGCTCCTTCGCGCAGGCGTTTGCCTCGGCGTTGCAGTCGCTGGCGGCACAGAGCGGCACCGCGAACACCGCCGCGACCGGCTCAACCAGCCAGACGGCGACCAATCAGCCGACAACCGGCACGCGACACCATCATCATGATCGCGGCGAGAACAGCGACGGTGACCAGGGCGGATCGATGCAGGCGGCGTCCAGCCAGATGGCCGGCTCGATCGGCCAGGTGCTGCAGGGCGGCTCCCTGGTTGCCGGTGGGATCGCGTCGTCGGCCAGCACGCTCGCCGGCCAGGTCATGCAGGCGATGTCGTCCTACAGCGCGTCGGCGACCCCGGCTGGCGCCGCGCTGGCGATACTGACCTGATGCGCGGCGTGCGATGACTGAGCGCCGCATCATGCTGTCGCCCGGCGATCGGATGCCGTTCTGTTATGGAATGGACGGGTATCGGCGATTCTATTCGTTCGAGGAACAGGCCGGCCGGGCAGCCGCGATGGTGCTGACGCTCCAGGTGCCTCCCAGCCGGCTGCAGCACCTGGCCGGACAGTTCGAACGGCGTGCCGACGAGCTTGCCGCGCGCAACATGGACGTTCTGATCCTGGGCGATCAGGACGTGGTGCTGGGCCCGCTGAGCCGCCAGCCCGGGGTGCGGACGATTGATTGCGGGCTGCATTTCCTCGCGCGGTGCGGCGTGGTGGCCGGCGAGCCTATCATGATGGTCACTGACCGCAGCTTGCGGATTGCCCGTGTTCTCTCGGAGGCGGCCGAGGACGTGGTGGGAGACTGCCTGGGCTGCCTCGATGCGCTGCCGGCGGAGCCGGCGCGCGAAGTCTTCCTGCCGGCGCCCGTGCTGATGCTGCCGACCCTGCTGCCGCGCGAGCTGTGCGCGGCGCTGATCGAGCTGTTCGAGTTCAGGCCCGAGCGTCGATGGCGGGATGGCCAGTATCGACCTGGACGGAACGCCGCAGACGCGGGTCGATCACGCCAAGAAGCGGCGCCGCGACAGGCAGCTTTTGCCGACGGATGCACTGTATCCGGTGGTGCGGGAGATGCTGCTGCGGCGATGCGCGCCGGAGATTTCGGCCGCGTTCCAGGCGCGAATCGGCTACACGGACCGTATCCTGATCGCCCGCTACGATGAGTTGGGCGGGTATTTCCGCCGGCACCGGGACAATGTGGGAGAGAATGTCGCGTTCCGGGAGTTTGCCATCTCGGTGAACCTGAACACCGAGGCGCATGAGGGCGGCGCGTTGCATTTCCCTGAGTACAATGACCATGCGTACCGCCCGGCAACCGGCGCAGGGATCATCTTTTCAGCGTCCATCCTGCACGAGGCAGTGCCGGTCTCGCGCGGGCAGCGCTATGTTCTGCTAACTTTCTTTCATGGGGAGGCAGCCGAGGCGCGGCGGAGGGACTACGAAGCGAGGGCTTCGGCACGCTCGATGCCCCCATCCGCCGCGTGACCGGGGGATGGGGCGGCAACCCACCAGCCGTCTCCATTGTGGGTGAAGCCATAGTCGCGAAACAGGTTGCGGGCGGGGATATTGCGGCCGGTTTCGATGATGCGTCCGCGGATTGATCGGGGCGCCGCGTCCGCGATAATCCCGTCCAGCAGCGCGCGTTCGGCACCCAATCCGATGACGCGGCAACTGAGTACGAAATTCAGGATTTCACCTTCCTGCATGATGACCGCTCCGGTCAGGCCGTGATCGGCCAGACGGTCCCGCACATGCAGCGTGAAAACCCGGCCGCGGGGGGATTGGATCAGCGCATTCAACTCCACCAGGGTGAATTTCCGTCCGGTGGTGTTGAACTGCGTGGTGCGCTCAAGCAGTTCGCTGACTCGTTCCAGGATTGCAGCAGGGCCGCTGTGTGTGTTCCGGTTGTCGAGCGCAGCCGGGGAAGACGTGGATGCCCGGCCTTCGCCGGGCATGACGAGAGGGGTGCCGGGCATGACCAGAGGGGCGCCGGCTGGCATGGCGCGGGTCACCGTGCAGACGATCGCCAGCGAGTCGAGAAACGCGGTTTCGTCCGGTATTTCAGCCCGCAGCCGGGAGCGTTCCAGTTGCGTGCGCACCAGCTCCGTCCGCCGCGGCGATTCCGCGGTAAGATGCGCCGGCTGCAGGCGCGGATCGGTCAACAATATGCGGCGCAACGAGAACAGGTCGTCCCCCAGCACGGTGATGGCCGGCAGGCTCTGGCGGACTCGTTCTCGTTCCCGCGCACTGTCGTCGACGAACATGAAACTATCCGGTGCAAAGCCGAGTTCCTCGATGATCGCGCCGATATTTGCCGCCTTGTCGTCCCAGTTGATGCGCCACGTCACGAAGCTGGCAGGGGTCAGCAGGCGGTGATGCGGGTAGTGCGGCGGATAACGCCACAGTTCGCGCACGGTCGCTTCGTCGTTCTTGCTGACACAGGCCAGCAGGATGCCGCGCTGGCGCAGCGCGCACAGCGCCTCGTGGATGCCGAAATAGAGCCCGATATATGAATTGGGACTGCTGATATCCGGCGACCAGGCGAACGGACTGCCAGTCTCGGCCAGGACGCCGGGCCAAAGCACGCCGTCGAGATCGACGATCACGCACTTCTTGCGGTCCAGGCCGAGCAGCACGACCAGCGCGTCCATATGGGCGCGTGCCATGATGGCTTCGCGGCGGTAGGGGTCGCCGCCGACGGCGGCGGCGAGGGTCTGCATGTCGGGGAACTGGTTGTGAACGGCGGCAAGCTCGCTGTCCGGCCGTTGCAGCATCCAGCCCTGCGACCCGAAATGGGTGAACGAAATCAGGCCGTCGTCCAGCAATGTGGCGGCCCCGGCGGCGGCCAGGGCGGATGCGACGTCCACCACGTAGACGTCGGCGAACTCCTGCGCCATGCGGTCGAGCGCCAGATTGGTGCAGCGGAAACGATTGCGGTGGCTATGCTCGCCATGGTCGGCAAAACCGAGCGGTTGAACGGTGGGCTCCGGCAGACCGTCGATCAGGATGGGCGCGGCGGTCACCGCGCGCAGCCGCTCCAGCATGCGGCGCATGGTCTCGACATAAACCTGCGCGGGATCGCCGTTGTGATGGCGCGGCTCGCCCAGAACGATGGCGTGCCTGGCCTGAAGCGCGCCGATGATGACCGCGTCGTGCCGCCATTCCTGCGCCAGCCCGACATCGCCGGAGAAAGAGGCGGCGACGCGAAGGTCGATGCCACGCGCCGCGGCCTCCCGGCGCAGGAAGTCGGTTTCCATCTGCACGTCGCAATCGCCGAACATAAGCACGTCCCGGCGGTGCCGCAGGCCCACGGCGTCGTCGAGCCCACGCGGCTGATCGACGGCCCAGTACGGGTGCGAGCCTTCCAGGCAGGAGCGGCGGTAGCGGTCGAGCAGTTCGGTGGGGTCACGGCCGTGCACGGGAAGCAGATCGCGCGTGATCGCGGCATGCTCCTCCTCCGGCGTTTGGTCGGTCAGGATGCCGCGGTCCAGCAGCATAGCGATGCAACTGCGGAGCGTGGCCTGCTCGTATCCGAATTGCGAGGCCAGGGCGGGCAGCACGGCGTCGAGTTCCTGTGGTTCGTCGAAGCGCGAGATCAGCCGAGCGACCTGCGGCGTGATGGTGACGCGGAGCTGCGTGACCGCATGGATGCTTAGGGTGATCGAGTCATTCAGCGGCAGCAGGTGAACGAAGCTGGAGCGATGCAGCAACATAACTGTGACCCTGCTCCGGAGCGTTGCCGACGTACCGTGGCCGGCCGTACCCGGCCAATTGCATTGGGCCAGCGGAAGACGGAACGCTAGGGGACACACATTGCCAAGCAATGAACGCTTGCCGGAAGCTTAGCCTTCGCCCCCGACAGCGAATCGGCGCCGTGCGTGCCCTTTTGCCAGCGCCAATTCCTTTGAGCCGAATTGGATAAGCGGCTATGCGTGTCGCGCGATTGCTGCGCGCTCCTGACGGCATGCTTGTTCAAGTCGCGGCAGGTCTTCACGGACGAGCTTCCAAAGTATGGGCGCGGCAATGTCTTCGTAACCATGGCGGAGGACGTTGCCGATTCCGGCAACTTTCGTCCATGGAATATCGGCGTGGCGGGCCTTCATTTCGGCGGGCAAGTGGCGGCTGGCCTCGGAGATGATCTCGATCCCGCGCTGCATGAGCCAATGAAGCTGCCAATTACCCTCGAATGCATCGAGCGACAGATCGCCCAGGACGTTGCGGATGCGTTCCGCTGCTTCAATCATGTCGTCAAGCCGCAAGATGGTGGAGCGCGCCGGCATCAGAAGATAGGCACCGCATCTGCTTCGATGCGGGCACGCAGGGCTTTATGGATGCTGTCACGCGTCATGATGTCGGCTTTCCGCCCAAGGATTCGGGTGGCGGCCTCCTTCACGTCCATCAGCTCGTACAATCCAAACCTGCCACGCGGGTAATCGAAGAACAGGTCAATATCAGAGTTCTCGCGCGCTTCACCCCGCGCGGTCGAGCCGAACAGGTAGAGATGCATGACCCCAAGCTGCTTCAGCTCAGCTTCATGTGCCTTGAGGATGGTCATGACAGCATCGCGTTCCATAAAGCTGATATAGCACGAACGGGGTTCCGGGCATGTGATGATAGGGGGCGAGCGGGCCGGTACACGCTCAAGCAGGCCCGACGACCGCGCAGATGGGTGGTTCAGATAACCCCGTCGCGGCGCAGCGCCTCGATCTCCGCCGGCGGCAAGCCCAGCATTCCGCCGAACACTTCCGCATTGTGCGCGCCCAGCCCGACGCTGGGGACCGGCGCCACAAGTCCGGCGCCGTGCAGCCGCAGCGGCATGCCCGGCAACGTGACCTCCCCGAAGTCCGGATGATCCACCTGCTCCAGGAAGCCGCGCTGATGCATGTGCGGGTCACGCATCACCTCGTCCACGGTGCGCACCGGCGCGCAGGGGATACGGTAGCGGCGCGCGATGGCGACCACGTCGGCCTTCGGCAGGCGGCTAGTCCAGTCACGTACCAGGGCCTCGGCTTCCTCCATGTGGGCGGCGCGCGCCGCATGGGTCGTGAAGCGCGGGTCGTCGGCAAGCTCCTCCCGCCCCGTCGCCCGCAGCAGGTTCTGCCAGTGGCCATCGGTGACCACGTGCACGGCGACCCAGCCATCAGTGGTGGGAAATGCGTTGTATGGTGCGCTCGCCAGCGACGCCTGGCGGTTGCCGCTGCGCGGCGGCACTTTCCCGGTCCGCACGTGATATTCCATGCTGGTCGCCATGGTGGGATAGACCGCCTCCTGCATGGCCACCTCGACCAACTGGCCGCGCCCGGTGGTGGTGCGCTGAAACAGCGCCGTCATCACTCCGGCGTAGAGGTGGATCCCGCCGGAGAAATCCACCACGGTCGGACCCGCCTTCAGCGGCGGACCGTCGGATTCGCCGGTGATGCTCATCATGCCGCTGGCGGCCTGAATGGTGAAATCCATCGCCAGGTTGTCACGGTCCGGCCCGCTGATCCCGAACCCGGTTCCGGTGGCGTATATCAGCCGCGGGTTGGCTGCCGACAGTACCGCGTAGCCCACCCCCAGCCCGTCCATCGTGCCGGGCGAGAAATTCTCCACCAGCACGTCGGCCCGCTTGGCCAGCTCGATCAGCAGGGCGCGCCCGCGTTCGGTTTTCAGGTTCAGCGTGATCGCCCGCTTGTTGGCGTTCAGCAGCGCCATCGCGAACGTCCCGGTCTTGCCGGTCGGCGTCCGGCGACGCAACGGTTCGCCGCCGGGCGGCTCGAGCTTGATCACGTCCGCCCCGGCCTTCGCCAGCAGCAGCGTGCAATAGGGTCCCTGATAGATCTGCCCGAGGTCGAGCACCGTCACGCCGGCTAAGGGCAGAGGCGGCTGGTGGCTCATGCCACGCTCCGTCAGGCGGCGGCTGTGCGCGGGCCGCGCATGAAGCGGCGCGCCAGCCGCACCAGCCGCGGCACGGTGGTCGGCCGCAGCAGGCGCGGATCATAGCCAGCCAGCCGCCGGTCGTTCTCGGCCAGGCAGAGGTCCATCAACTCGGCGGTATTGATGTCCTGGCCACTGACCGCACCGGCGCCCTGTACGGTGAAGTTGGCGTCCTCCTTCGCACCGGAGCTGACATCCTTGGCGAGTCCGATGCGCTCGCGGATGAGGAAGGTCCAGACCGCGAGCGTCTTCAGCAGGAACCAGGGTCGGCGCCAGAGCGGCATGGTCCGCTTGTGCCAGGCGATCCAGTTCACGAAGAACAGGATATGCCGTCCTTCCTCCTGGATCACCGGCTCGAACGTTTCGACCAGCGCCTCCGGGAAGAAGCCGGAGCGGCGCGCCAGCGCGAACAGGCCGAACGCAAAGAAACTGTCGATGCATTCGGAATAGCCGGTCACCATCATTCCCCATTCGGGGTCTTTCGGCTCGATATACTCGGGCTCGGGGTCCAGCTCGATCCCGTAGGCACGCACCAGGTGGGACAGCACCTCCTTGTGCCGCCCTTCCTCGAAACCCATGAGCTCGAACGCCTGGCGCAGCAGCGGTCCTGGACCGTGCGCGCGTAGCTGAGGACGCGCAGCCGGGCCCGCCCCTCGGTCTGTACCGCGATGTCCCAGATCGGCAGGTTGATCAAGCGCTCCCGAGCCTCGGGCTCCAGTGTCGGCCAGTCGATCACCGCCGGCTTGTACGGGTTGAAGGTGTCCAGCAGCAGCCGCGACAGCATCGTGCGATGGCTGTCGTCGCCACGGCGGATGCGCCGTTTGGAGGAAAAGCGCCAATTGCGCGCGGCGTGGTCGGCGGCTTCGATGATCGCGTTGTCAGCCATGCAGCTTTGGTTTCCTGTCAGGTTCTGGTCTGATCGAGCGCCTGCTCCAGGTCCGCGATCAGGTCTTCCGCGGTTTCCAGCCCGATCGACAGCCTTATCACATCCGGTCCGGCTCCGGCTGCCTGGCGCTGCTCGTCGGTGAGCTGACGGTGCGTGGTGGAGGCCGGGTGCAGGATCAGGCTGCGGGTATCGCCGACATTCGCCAGATGGGAAAACAGCCGGACCGATTCCACCAGCTTCGTGCCGGCCTCGTAGCCGCCCCGTACGCCGAACGTGAACACCGCGCCGGCGCCGCGCGGCAGGTATTTTTGTGCCAGCGCATGATAGTGGCTCGAACTTCGAGCCCGGCATAGGAAACCCAGGCCACGCGCGGATGCTGCTCCAGGAAACTCGGCCACCATCTGCGCATTCGCGCAGTGCCGCTCCATGCGCACATGCAAGCGTTTCGGTGCCGGTGATGGTCAGGAAGGCGTTCATCGGCGCCATGGTCGGGCCGAAATCGCGCAACGCCACCGCGCGCGCCTTGGTGGTGAAGGCGAAGTCGCCGAAATTCTCGTAGAAGCGCAGCCCGTGATAAGCCGGCTCCGGCTCGGTCAGGGACGGGAACTGGTCGCCCTGGCTCCAGTCGAAGCGGCCGGATTCCACGATGATGCCGCCCAGCGAGTTGCCGTGCCCATCCAGGAACTTGGTGGTGGAATGCACCACCAGATCGGCGCCCCATTCGATCGGCCGGCACAGATAGGGCGTGGCCAGCGTGTTATCGACGATCAGCGGGATGCCGGCGTCATGCGCGATGCGCGCCACCGGCTCCAGATCGACGATGACGCCGCCGGGATTGGCCAGGCTTTCGACGAAGATGGCCTTGCAGCGCGGGGTCAGGGCGCGGCGGAAATTCTCCGGGTCGGCCGGATCGACGAAATGGCAGGTCCAGCCCAGCTTGCGGAACGACAGGCCGAACTGCGTCAGCGATCCGCCATAGAGGTTGCGGGAGGCGAGAAACTCGTCGCCCTGCTCCATCATGGTGGCGAACACCAGGAACTGCGCGGCGTGGCCCGAGGCGGCGGCCAACGCCGCGCGGCCGCCTTCCAGGCTGGCGACGCGTTCTTCCAGCACCGAGACGGTGGGGTTGTTCAGCCGCGAATAGATGTAACCGAAATTATGCAGGTTGAACAGCGACGCAGCGTGATCGACATCCTCGAACACGTAGGATGCGGTCTGGAAGATCGGCGTGGTGCGGGCGCCCGTGGTGGGGTCGGGCGTGGCGCCGGCGTGCACGGCGCGGGTTTCGAATCCGTATGTCAGGTTCTGTGACGGCGCCGCGTCCGGCCGGGCGCGCCGGGCGGTGGGTGCCTCGGGCGAGCGGTTGCGGATGATACCGGAGTTCACGCCGCTCCAGGACAGTTCGCCGCCCAGGCGACCGTACTCGATCTTCGGGCAGCGGTTCATCACCACCTCGATGCCGGCGGCTTCGGCCCGCGCCGCTGCCGCGTCGTTGCGCACGCCGAGCTGCATCCACACCACCGGCGCGCCGATCGCGATGGCGTCATCCACGATCGGCGGCACCTGGTCGGAGGCGCGGAACACCTCCACCATGTCGATCTTGTCGGGAATGTCCCGCAGGCTGGCATAGACGCGTTCGCCCAGCAGCTCCTGCCCGGCCAGGCCGGGGTTCACCGGGATCACGCGGTAGCCTTTGCCCTGCAGGTATTTCATCACGAAATAGCTGGGCCGGTTCCAGTTCGCCGAGGCGCCGACCAGCGCGATCGTTCGCACGGTGGAAAGGATCCGGCGAAGCTTGGCGTCGGGATAAGGGATCGGTTCGATCGCGCTCATGGACAACAATCCTGGGCTACAGGCGGCAATCTGCGTCGGGGCGGACCCGGGGTAAAGCGGTGGCCGCCCGGGCGGCGAACTGCTTTTTCGCTGGAACGAGTGTCGGATCGGGTGGGCGCCCGACGGCATTCCGAGTGTGGCTTGGCGGGCGGGACGCCCTCAAGGCCTCGGCTTCGCCGACCCGCAAGCGGGCAAGGGCCTTGACCGCGCCCCGCCCGCCAAGCAAGGCGCTGTGATCCCGTTGAATGGCGCATCGTGGTGCCAACCAGACGGACCTTGATCTCTCCGTCGAACGACATCCCAAGCTCCGGTTGTGGGCGGGCAGCGCGGTCAAGCCCCGCAGCCCGCTCGCGGGTCGCTCGCAGCGCGAGGGCTTGAGGGCGCTGCCCGCCCAGGACCACGCGCGCAGCGCCGTGGACCGAGGGGCGCGACGTATTACGCCATCTCCACCACGGGCCGCAGCCGCTCGGGCACGTAGCTCGACGGTTCGGCGAACGGCTTGCCGCGGGGCACGGTGCAGCCGGCGTAGGCGCCGTCCTCGTCGTGGTACATGGCGCGGTGAGCCGCCAGCGAGGTCCATTCCAGCCCGAGCTGGTGGTAATGGAACTGCAGCGCGCGTCGCCGCAGGTCGGAGCGGTTTGCCGCGGTGTAGTGATGGGTCAGGCTGTGGAACACCAGGGCGTCGCCGGGATCCAGCTCGATGGCGACGCGGCGATCGGGATGCACATGATCGGGCCGGATGGTGCAGAGATTGATGTCTTCGTGCGGGATGTGCGGCACCGGTCCGCCAAGGTGCGAGCCGGGCACGACCTCCATGCAGCCATTCTGGCGCGTGGCGGGGTCCAGCGCGATCCAGACGCCGAACATCAGGTCCGGATCGCTGCCGCGGAAATAGGCGGCGTCCTGATGCCAGCGCTTCTCGGCGCCAATGCGCGGCGGCTTCACCAGCGCCATCTCCTGCAACAGCACGCGCCCGCGGCCCATGATCTCGTCCAGTTCGCCGTGCAGCCGCGCGGACATGGCGGCGCGCAGCAGGGCCGGGTCGAAATCGGTGAAATTGCCGTATTTGCGCACCAGGTCGGCGCGGTGGCGGCGCTGCGCCTCGGCTGGATCGACGCCGGGTTCCAGGGCGATGAACGCGCCCGCTGGCATGGCGTCCTCGGCGAGCCGGGTCAGCGCGGCGATGCAGGCGGTTACATGCTCCTCCGACAAGCAGTTGCCGGATGATCGTGTAGCCGTCGCGCCGGTACTGCGCGATCAGGTCCAACTCCATGCGTTTCCTCCTTCGCGGGGACGGCGGGTGGAACGATAGCACGGCGCGGAGGCTTTGCGGAGGGTCGGGGCTTTTGCGGGGCGGGATTTCCTGGTTCTATCCGGCCATGCAATCGTTTCCTATGCCTGTGACTTGCCGTCGATACCTGGTGACCGGCGGCGCCGGCTTCGTCGGCAGCCACGTGGTGCTGGCGCTGGCCGAACGCGGCGATGAGGTTGTCGTGTTCGACAATCTGCGCACCGGCCATCGTGCCGCGGTGCCGGCAGGCGTGCGGCTGATCGAGGCCGACCTGGCGGATGCGGCGGCGGTGGAGGCCGCGCTTGCCGACGGTGCGTGGGACGCGGTGCTGCATTTCGCGGCGCTGTCGCTGGTGGGCGAGAGCATGCGCGCGCCGTTCCGGTATTTGCTGGAGAACGCGGGCAACGGCATCCGGCTGATAGAAAGTTGCGTGCGATACAAGGTGCCGCGGTTCGTGCTGTCCTCGACCGCGGCGCTGTTCGGGCGCCGGATACGATACCAATCACGGAGGAGGCGCGGATCGAGCCGGGATCGCCATACGGCGAGAGCAAGTGGATGCTGGAGCGGGCGCTGCTGTGGGCCGGGCGCGTGCATGGGCTGCGCAGCGCGTGCCTGCGCTACTTCAATGCGGCCGGCGCCGATCCGGGCGGGCGGCTGGGCGAGGATCACCGGCCGGAGACGCATCTGATCCCGCTGGCGATCGATGCGGCGCTGGGGCGGCGGCCGGCGCTGGAGGTGTTCGGGCAGGACTATCCCGACGCCGGACGGCACTTGCATTCGTGACTATGTGCACGTGACCGATCTCGCGGAGGCGCATCTGCTGGCGTTGCAGCGGCTGGATGCACAGAGCGTGACATACAATCTCGGCAATGGGCGCGGGTATTCGGTGCTGGAGGTGCTCGGGGCGGTGCGCGACGTGCTGGGGCGGGAGGTGCCGTACGTGGTGGCGCCGCGCCGGGCGGGCGATCCGGCGGTGCTGGTGGCGGGGTCGGAGCGGATCAGGCGGGAGACGGGGTGGGCGCCGCGACATGGGGAGTTGCGGGAAATCGTGCGCACCGCCGCGGCATGGCGGCAGGCGCATGCGGACGGATATGGATGAGGCCCAATCCGATCACCGGTGCACTGCCCCGGAGTTCCGCGCTGGCGGCGGTCGCACCCATCCGTCATACCGCGCCCCCGTCATTCCCGCGAAAGCGGGAATCGAACGCCTGCCCATGCAACCCGGACCTCGGCATGGACACGTGCCTGCCTGCGCGTGACGAGGCAGAGTCGCCGCTCGCAGGGCTGGCATCAGCCCTCGCGGTCACTTGACGCAATGTATATGATAACATAGCGTTAACGGAACGGCAAGAGAGGCATTTCCGAAAAGCACCGTCCCTCACGCCCCATGCCGCTGAGATCCACACTGTGAGCAGGACATCCCGGCTGTCGAACGACAATGCCTCGACCGGCCGAATGGAGCGCTTACAGCTTCGTGCGACCTAACCGCTGAAGGAGAATGTGTGCATGCCCGCGCTCCCCTTCTCTATCGTTAACGACGAATCCGGACTTGAACAAGGACCTGGCAGCGATTGCCGGCGGAACCGGCAACTACACGATCACTTCGGCCGCGGGTTGAGCTGACCGCGACTTGCAGGCGGTCAATTTGGCGCCGGCGGATCGCTGACGCTGCAGGGTGAGGATGACGACGCTGGCGCAACACCTATCGCGGCCTGTTCGACTACGCCGGCGCGCTCACCATCGACGACCTGACCATCAGCAACGCGCGTGCCGCCGGAGGCAATGGCGGGTCCGGCAGCCCGAACGGCGGCGGTGGCGGTGGCGGCGGCGCGGGCCTGGGTGGCGGTCTGTTCGTGGCGGCGGCCGGCATAGCCACCTGAACGACGTCATCTTCCTCAACGACAGTGCGGTCGGCGGCAACGGTGGCAGCGCCAATCTGTCCTCGGCGCTGGCGGGCGGCGGTGGCGGCGGGCTTGGCGGCAACGGCGGCAATGGCGGGCAGAAAAAGGTCGATGGGGACCTCGAACAGTTCGAAGGCGGCGGCGGTGGCGTTGGCCGGCGCGCGTCCGGCGGCAGCCTGAGTTCCCAAACTGGCGGTGCCGGCATCATCCCGATCCATGGCGGTACCTCGATCGGCGGCGGGGGAAACTATCAGGGGCTTGGGGGTGGCGTTGGCCCAAACGGGGGCACCGGAGGGTTAGGCGGCGGCGGAGGCGGCGGGACAAACGGCGGCGGCTCCGGCAATGGTGGCTTCGGTGGTGGCGGCGGCGCCGGCAATGGCGACGGTGGCTTCGGTGGCGGCGCTGGCGGCGGCCAATTGAACACTGGCGGGTTCGGCGGTGGGACCGGTGGGGAGCTCATCACCGGCCCCGATGACAACGCCTATGCCGGCGGCGGCGGCGGTGGCCTCGGCGCCGGTGCCGATGTGTTCGTGCAACAGGGCGGGCAACTGATCATCGGCGACGTCGCGCTGAACCCCGGAACGGCGACCGGCGGAGCGGCGGGATCGACGAACGCAGGCAAGGCCGGTTCGACCAAGGCCACCGCCGGGAGCGGCTACGGCAACGGCATTTTCATCGAGGGCAACAACGCCATAACCTTCGCGCCGCCATCGGGCACCGCGACGGTCGTCAGCAGCGTCATCGCTGATCAGCGCGGATCGGTCACCAATGCCCACGGCGCCGGCAGCGTCACCCTGAATGGCGGCGGTACCTTGGATCTCGCCATCGCCGAACCCTATTCCGGCGACACCAAGATCAAAGCCGGTGGAACGCTGGAGCTGGCGGTCCCCACCGCCGCCGGCACCGGCAATATCACGTTTGCCGGCAACGGCTCCTTGCGGATCGATACGCTGGCGGCACCGACCAACAAGATAACCGGCTTCGGCACCAACAATACGATCGACCTGGCGGCACTGCCGTTCATGACAGGTGCCACCGCCACGATCAAGAACAACGCCCTGGTGGTGACCAGCGGCGGCCAGACCGTCACGCTCAGCGTCCAGTCCAAGGATGCGACGCTGTACGCCACCAAGGATGCGTCCGGCGGCACCTTGATCAGCCGGTTCTTCCCGGTGGTCACGAACGAAACCCAGCTCAACACGGAACTCGCGCTGCTTGCCGGCAGCACCACGGCGGACAGGATCGCCATCGGTGCGTCGTTCGCGCTGACGACGCCGCTGCTTGTGATCAATCTCGGCGCCGGCGGATCGCTCACCATCGACGGCGGCGGCTTCGCGCTGAATGGCACCGGCACGCAGCGAGGATTGCTGGTCTATTCTGGAAACGTCACCATCGACAATCTGGCCCTGAACAACATGGCGGCGATCGGAGGGATTGGCGGCACGGCGTCCAACCCCGGCGGCGGCGGTGCCGGCCTGGGCGGCGGGCTGCTGGTTGCCGCCGGCGGCGACGTCACGCTTAACAATGTTTCCTTCGCCGACGACCGCGCGATCGGCGGTGCCGGCGGCAGCTATTTCAATGGCGGCTACGCCGGCGGCGGTGGCGGCGGGCTGGGCGGCAACGGCGGCGACGGCTTCTACGGTGGTTCGCTCGACCACACCACGGACGGCGGCGGCGGCGGATTGGGCCTCGGCGCCAATGGCGGCAAACAGGACGTGAACGCTGGTCAGGGTGCGGCCGGGATTGCACCTGGCGCGGCGAGCGGCGGCCAGGGTTCGGGCGGCACGTCTGGCGGGATCAATGGAGGTGGTGGTGGCGACGCGCCGAGAGGCGATGGCGGCGGTGGCGGCATCGGCGGCCAGAACGGCAATTCCGCAGGAAACTTCGGCGGCAATGGCGGCTTCGGCGGCGGTGGAGGCGGCGGCGGCAGCGGCTTGTTCGACAAGACGGAGGGCGGCGGCAGCGGCGGCTTTGGTGGCGGCGCCGGCGGCGGCTCGAACAGCACCCACACCGGCGGCTTCGGCGGTGGCGGTGCGGGCGCCGGTGGTTCCCGCGGTGTGCCCGGCTTCGGCGGCGGCAGCGGCGGCGGCAGCAATTACGGCGGGGGCGGCGGCGGTGCCGGCTTCGGCGCCGATGTTCTGGTGCAGCAGGGCGGTACACTCACCATCGGCAGCGGCACCCTTGATGCCGGCACGGTCGCCGGCGGCGCCGGCGGAAGCGGGCGCACGTCGAGCAATGGCGGCAATGCCGGCGGCTCGGCCGGCAACGGCATCTTCCTGCAGGGCAACCAGGCGATTACCTTCGCGCCGGCGAGTGGCACGACGCTAACCATCAAGGGGGTGATTGCCGACCAAGGCTCATTCCGCCCGCGCACGGGTGCCGGCAGCCTGGTGGTGGACGGGCAGGGCACCGTCAAGCTGACCGCCGCCAACACTTACACCGGCGGAACATCGTTCCAGTCGGGCACGCTGGAGCTGTCGCTCAGCGGGTCCGGCGGTAGCGGCGCGATAACGTTCGGTGTTTCCGGGTCGCCCACGGAAACGCTCCGGCTCGATTACGTGAAGCCCGCGGCGGTAACCGTCAGCCAGGCCATCCAGTCGTTTGGTGCCGGTGCCTCTGAGATCTATCTTCCCGATGTTTCGCCGAAGGATATTGCGTTCGGAAGTTTCGTCGGGAACAGTCTCTACCTTCAAGGCTGGTTCCGCCGCTTACACGTTCAACAATCTTGCCGTGGTGAGCGGCAAGACGATCACCGCCGCGAGCTTCGTCGCCGACACATCCGGCGCCGGCGTGGACATCGTGGCGGTGGCGAATGGCACTCCGTCGGTATTGGAGGCAAGCCCGCCTGCCATGATTGCCGACGGCGCCGGCCAAACCGTCGATGCCGGCGCGGGCGGCGATTCGGTGACACTGGCCGGCGGCTCGGCGACGTTGCTGTTCCATGGCAGCAACGACATCGCTTTTCTCGGCCGGCGCCAGCGGTCAGGTTGACGCGACGATCGATGACCAAGCAAGCGGCCTGACCGTCGACGTGGCGACTGGCGGCAGCGACATCTTCCAGGGATTCGGCAACGATCCCTCTGCTGCCGTGGACCTGCTGGGTGGCATTGGGGGTTACGCGGGTGTGACGGGTGTCATGTCGGCCCTGACCTCCGATGGCGCCGGCGGCTCATTGCTGCCGCTGGGCGGCGGGCAGTCCATCCACTTCCTGGATGCCGCGCTGTCGTCGTTGCACGCCAGCAACTTCAAAATCAATTAGCCTGGAATAGCGGAGTTCCCCATCATCCCCGCCTCCCTCCCTCCTGTCATTCCCGCGAAAGCGGGAATCGAGCACCAGTCAGCCGCAACCTCGTCACCCGCCCGCGCGAGCATAACGAGCGCGAGTCACCCTCTCGAACGGCTGATAATCGGCTGATGAAACCGCTCGCGAAACCACGCCAAAGCGGGCGAGGGCAGGGGCGGCGGCGCTGCCTATATCAGCGCCCCAGCGCCTGCACGATCTCCTCGGTCATCTTCTTCGCGTCGCCGAACAGCATCATCGTGTTCGGCCGGAAGAACAGCTCGTTCTCCACGCCCGCATATCCTGATGCCATCGACCGCTTCACGAACAGCACCGTGCCCGCCTTCTCCACCTCCAGGATCGGCATGCCATAGATCGGCGAGGCGCGGTCGGTCTTGGCCGCCGGGTTGGTCACGTCGTTGGCGCCGATCACGTACGCCACGTCGGCGGTGGCGAATTCGTTGTTGATCTGCTCCAGCTCGAAGACCTCGTCATATGGCACGTTGGCCTCGGCCAGCAGCACGTTCATGTGGCCCGGCATGCGGCCGGCCACCGGGTGGATGGCGTATTTCACCTCCACGCCCTCGCGCTTCAGCGTGTCCGCCATCTCGCGCAGCGCGTGCTGCGCCTGCGCCACCGCCATGCCGTAGCCGGGCACGACGATCACCTTGGTGGCGTTCTTCATGATGAAGGCCGCATCCTCGGCGTTGCCGCTTTTCACCGTGCGGTCCGCCGGCACGCCCGCCGGTCCGCCGGCCGCGCCCTCCGACCCGAACCCGCCCAGCAGCACGTTCATGATGCTGCGGTTCATGCCCTTGCACATGACGTAGGACAGGATGGCGCCGGATGCGCCGACCAGCGCGCCGGTGATGATCAGCGCCAAGTTCTGGATGGTGAAGCCGATGCCGCACGCCGCCCAGCCCGAATAGCTGTTCAGCATGGAGATCACCACCGGCATGTCCGCCCCGCCGATCGGGATGATGATCAGCACGCCAAGCGCGAAGCACAGGAACGCCAGCAGCCAGAACACCGCCTGGCTTTCGGTCACGACGAAGATCACGATCAGCACCACGGCCAGGATGCCGAGCGCCAGGTTCAGCGGATGCTGCATCGGGAAGTTGATCGGTGCGCCCTTCATGATGCCTTGCAGCTTGCTGAAGGCGATCACCGAGCCGGTGAAGGTGATGGCGCCGATGGCAAGGCCGATCGACATCTCGGTCACGCTCTCGGCGTAGATATGATGCGGCAAGCCGATGCCGAACGCCTCCGGCGCGTTGAGCGCGGCCGCGCCGACGAACACCGCCGCCAGCCCGACCAGCGAATGGAACGCCGCGACAAGCTGCGGCAGCGCGGTCATCTGGATGCGCAGCGCGATGAACACGCCAATCGAGCCGCCGATGATGATGCCAAGGATGATCAGCCCGTAGCCGCTGGCCCACATATCGTGGCCGATCAGCGTGGCGAGCGACGGCGATCAGCATGCCGATCATGCCGAGCCGGTTGCCCTGGCGCGACGTAACCGGGCTGGACAGGCCGCGCAGCGCCAGCACGAACAGCACCGCCGCGACCAGGTAGAAGAAGGCGGTCAGTTCGGCGGACAGCACGATCCGCGCTCCCTTAGGTTGTTTCGCCGGAACATGGACAGCATCCGGTGGGTGACCAGGAAGCCGCCGAAGATATTCACCGAAGCCAGCGTGACGGCGATGAAGCCGAAGCCGCGCGACCAGTAGGAGAGGGCGAGCCCGGTCGCCAGCATGGCGCCGACAATGATCACCGAGCTGATCGCATTGGTCACCGCCATCAGCGGCGAATGCAGCGCCGGGGTGACGTTCCAGACCACGTAATAGCCGACGAAGCAGGCCATCACGAAGATGGTGAACAGGTAAATGAACGGAATGCCTGATCGCCGCGAGTCAGGGGCCACGGCGCTGTCGGCCAGCGCTGCGGCATGCGCCGCCAGCGCGTGCGCCTGGTCGGCCAGCCGGGCTGCCTCGTCGGCCAACCCTGAGGCGGTCGGTTGGTTCGGGTTCATTGCTGGCTCTCCGGTGATCAGGCGGCCTGGCTCTGCTGTTCGGCTGAACTGCGGGATGCACGACTGCGCCGCCCCGGGTCAGCATGACCCCGCTCACGATGTCGTCGTCCGGCGGCAGGTTGCGGCGCCTGCGCCGTCTTGTCCCAGAAGTTGGACAGGAACGTCAGCAGGTTGCGCGCGTAGAGCGAGCTGGCCGCCACGGGAATGCGTCCGGGCCAGTTGTAGTAGCCCAGGATCGGTAACCCCGTTCGGCGTGACGTGTGCGTTCGCCCGGGTGTGGTCGCCGCGCAGTTGCCGCCCGCGTCCGCGGCGAGATCGATGATCACGCTGCCCGGGCGCATGCTGGCGACCATCGGCTGCGGTCACGATCACCGGTGCGCGGCGGCCCATCACCAGCGCGGTGCAGATGACGATGTCGTTCTTCGCCACCGTGGTCGCCATCAGCTCGGCCTGCTTGCGGCGGAATTCGTCGCTCATTTCGCGCGCATAGGCGCCGGTCTGCTGCCGCCGTCTCGGCGTCTTCGACGCCGACGAAGGCGGCGCCGAGCGAGCGGATCTCCTCCTTGGCGGCGGGGCGCACGTCGGTCGCCGATACGATCGCGCCAAGCCGGCGCGCGGTGGCGATGGCCTGCAGCCCGGCGACGCCGGCGCCGATGACGAAAACCCGCGCCGGGGGCACCGTGCCGGCCGCCGTCATCATCATCGGGAAGCCGCGCTGGAACGCCGCCGCCGACTTCGATCACCGCGCGATATCCGGCGAGGTTGGCCTGCGACGACAGCACGTCCATCGACTGCGCCCGGGTGATGCGCGGCAGCAACTCCATGGCCGCGGCGTCGATGCCGGCTTCGGCGAGGGCCGGCACGATGCCGGGCTCGGCGAACGCGTCGACGATGCAGACCAGCAGCGCCCCGCGCGGGATCAGCGCCAGGATGTCGGGCGGCGGCATGCTGCACCGCGAAGACGATGCCGGCGTCGGCCAGGGCGGCGGGCGGATCGGCGGCGATCTCGGCGCCGGCGGCGGCGAAGTCGGCGTCCGCGATCGCCGAGGATGCGCCGGCGCCGGTTTCGATCACGACAGTCAGGCCGAGCCCGACGAGCCGCTTGACTGTTTCCGGGGTGGCGGCCACGCGCGTCTCGGACGCGCGGCGTTCCTTCAGCACCGCAAGGCGCATCCGCTTGATCCTTTAATTCACTGGCCGTGCGGGCCACAAGTCACGGGGCGCGGCACCATGCGCGAACACAAGCGCCGGTGCAAGCAGGCGCGGCATGGGCGGCAATCGGGTGAAGTGAAAGCAAGCCGGGGCGCTGCCCCGAACCCCGCCAAGGGCGCTGCCCCTGAACCCCGGCAAAGGCTGTGCCTTTGCGATCCATCCGTTGGGTTGG
Organism: uncultured Pseudomonadota bacterium; assembly: GCA_963810715.1. GTDB lineage: Bacteria > Pseudomonadota > Alphaproteobacteria > Acetobacterales > Acetobacteraceae > DATDIC01. Next base: position 596,226 of record CAWEOZ010000023.1, read on the forward strand.
GTGTGGCGTGGGCGCCTGCCGTGCTGCTGGTGAGGTCCGATAGGCGCCCATCCCACACCCAACCCAAGTAGCGGGTTCCAAGGGCTCGCCCTTGGCGGGAGTTCAGAGGGCAGCGCCCTCTGGTGGGGTTTCAGGGGCAAAGCCCCTGGTCTTTCTTTGCTCCATACGGCGGCGCATTGTCCGTCGCCCGGCATGGCAGGAGAAGACCGCGTGGCGATCGACTACCAAAAGCGCGACGGCGTTGCGTACATCACGCTCAATAACCCGGAAAAGGCGAATATCCTGGACAAGGCAACCTCGGACGAGATCGCCGAGGCGTGGATCGACTTGTGGGAAGACCGGGCGATCCGCTGCGCGATCATTACTGGTGCGGGCAACCGTCATTTCTGTGGCGGACACAATCTGGCGCCGCGCCCCGATCTGACCGAGGAGGACCGCGAATATCTGCGCACCCAACGCATCTTCTGGCCGCTGGCCGGCACGGTGCACGGGCAAAAGACCGGCGTGGACGGACGCATGGGCGACCATTACCCGCGCGTCTGGAAGCCGGTGATCGCCGCGATCAATGGCTGGGCGGCCGGGGCCGGACTGTACATGCTGCTGTCATCCACCGATATCCGGATCGCCAGCGCCGAGCATGCACGCTTCAAGTTCGCATTGATCAGCCAGGGCTGGCTGGGCCACGGTCCCGGCGCCAGTCTGCTGATCCGCCAGCTTCGCTACGCCGACGCGATGAAAATGCTGCTGACGGACGAACCGTTCGATGCGGCGGAAGCGTTACGGATCGGCCTGGTCAATGAGGTAGTGCCGCACGCGGAGCTGATGCAGCGGGCCGAAAAACTGGCCCGCCACATCGTCACGCTACCGCCTGTGGCGGTGCGAATGATGAAGGAGTTCGTGGTCCGGTTCGGCGACATGCCGACCGATCAGGCCTGGCAGGTGCAGAACCTGATGAACGCGCTGCTGATGCAGACGACGATGGACGGGGAGGAAGGACGCAGGTCCTTCAACGAAAAGCGCCGCCCGAACTTTACCGGCACCTTGCGCCAGCGCGGCGAGGCTTGGCCGGATCTGTCGGAAGCCGATGCGGCCCGGCTGGATGAAGCATACCGCAGTGGGGAGTATTAGGCCGTGTGGACGGCTTCAACGCGGATCAGGCTACAAGCGAATTCGACGAAAGCGCCGTCGTAGCTCTCGGCAGTCTTTTCACATCGCAGTGCGACACGCTTGAAGCGTTTCAGTTTGCCCATCGCCTGCTCGATACGAGTTCGGGTTTTGTAGAGCGCTTTCGGGACAAATGTAGGCCGAAACCTAGTATTTGAGCTGTCCAGGGGTCTTTAGCAATTAGCTGGGTTGCGGGGCAAAGGAGCGCGCCAAATGGCCTTTGAAAACCTACCGCACCAGCCACAAATGGGGGCTGTAGCTGAAGTATATGCGGCCGAAATCCTGGCTCGCTCGCGCGCCGTCGCAATGAGCAGCCGAGTGCTGCTGGATATGCCCTACGGCGATGACTACTGGCAGCGCATTGATATTTACTTGCCCGCTCAGGATGGGTTGCGTGATCTCCCCGTGCTGCTCTTTCTGCACGGGGGCGGCTGGTCAAACGGCTACAAGGAATGGATGGGTTTCATGGCCCCCTGCTTTACCGACTTGCCGGCCATCTTCGTGTCCGTCGGCTATCGCATGTTACCCGATGTGCGGTTTCCCACGCCGCTCGATGATACGATTGCTGCATTGGCGTGGGTGTATGGTAATATCGGCCGGCACGGGGGAAGCCCGACCCGTCTCTTCATCGGTGGGCATTCTGCCGGCGGTCACCTCAGTGCGCTAGCGACACTCCGACGCGATAAACCGGCTGCTGCCCGACTGCCTGAGGGAGTGGTCAAAGCCTGCTTCCCCGTAAGTTCGGTTTTCAAGCTCGAAATCGGGGAATTGGAAGGGCGCGGCAAATTCCTGCTTAACCATCCCGATGATGCGCCCGAAGCCAGCCCGATCAACTTCGTCGCCGGGAATAGCGTACCCTTTTACATAGTTTGGGGCGACGAACGACCTTGAATACGTTCTGCGGACCTCGCCGATGATGGTTGATGCGCTGAAGAAGAATGGCGGGCACGTAGAATACGACATCTTCGCCGGCTACGACCATTTTCAACCCAGCCTCGACGGTGGCCGACCTGACAGTCAGTGGGTGCGCACCGTCCGCGCTTGGATGTCTGAGCGTTAGTTTGCTTTGCCTACGAGGTGCGGCGCCTGCACTAAGGTCGGACATGCGTTTGGCCCGGACCGCTGCGGGCGAGTACGGGCCGGAACAAGCATTATCTGATCACCCAAATGCACCGCGCTTGCGCAGCCTGTCGATCTCCTCCCCTGACAGACCCAATATCGCGCGCAGCACTGTGTCCGTATCCGCTCCCAGGCCCGGTGCCGCTCCGCCCGGCTGTCCGAAGCTAGCGTTCCACGGCAGTCCCGGCAGCACGCCCGAGCCATGCGGGTGCCAGAAGCCGCGCTTCCGGAGATGCGTGTCCGCCGCCAGCTCCGCGGAACCGGCCAGGGCCGCGGCCGGAATCCCCGCCTGGACTAACTTCGCTGCGGCCACGTTCGCGTCCTGCCCGCTCGCCCACGCCTCGATCGCCTCGTCGATGACCGCCTCTGCCTCTATCCGTCCTCGCGACGCAATTCCTGCCATTCCGCCCAACCTCGGCACGGTTGCGCACAGCCGGCGCCACTCCGCATCGTCCGCAACAGCCAGGCTGATCCATGCATCATCTCCGTGGCAACGATAGGACCCGTTCAGCACGTTACAGTAGAAACCATTCTCCGCCGGCCCGGCCTGCTCGTCCCGCTGCGCCGCCAACAGCGGCTCCGCCATGGTCCACAGCATCGCCTCGACCATCGAGAAGTCGACCCGCGCCGCCTGCCCGGCCCGCCGCGCTTGCCAGATGCGCGGCCGCGACGATGAATGCCAGCATCAGCCCGCACATCGGGTCCAGCCACGCCATGCCCACCCGCGGCGGTACGCCCCGGATGTCGGTTCAATCCGGCGAACCCGGCATAGCATTGCAGCAGCGTCCCATAGGCCACCGCCCGCGGACTCCGGCCCGGTGCGCCCCAACCCCGAGGCCGAGACATAGATCAGGCGCGGATTGACCGCCCGCAGGTCTGCCGCGCCCAAGGCCCAGCCGCTCCATCACGCCGGTGGCGAAATTCTCGACCAGCACGTCGCACCGGCTGGCAAGTGCCTGCGCGATATCCACCGCCTCGGGCTTCTTTAGGTCGAGAACGATCCCGCTTTTTCGCCTGCCCGAGCACGGTGTGCAGCTCCGACGCGCGCCCGGGATCGCCGCGTCCCGGAGCCTCGACCTTGATAACCTCCGCGCCCATCGCCGCCAGGTAACGAGTTGTTGTCGGTCCGGCGATCACCCAACTAAAGTCCAGCACCCGAACACGCCGCGAGAGCGGGAGCGCACCCGCGGCGCACCGGGCCGGCGTTGGCTCGGCACGGCGTCAATTGAGCCCGAACGGTGGACCGGGCACCTGAACCGAGACACCGCCGATCGTCGACGGACCGATAGAAGCCGCGATGCGCGAGTTGCGGGCTTTCGAGTTGTTCTGCGGGTTCGCGCAGACGGAAAACTGGGCACGTGCGCGGCCTGCGCGGCGTCGGCGATCCATTGCTTGCGGTGCTGCCGGCTCCAGTCCGACATCAGCGCATGCAGCGCATCCCAGTTGGCGACCCGATCGGCTTTGCGGGCAAAGCGCGGCATCGCTGCCCCAGCCGGGCGAGCCCATCGCGGTAAGCCAGGCCTGCCACTGCCGCTCCTCGCGCGGCGAGATGGCGACGAAGCCGTCGCTGGCCGGCAGGATGGCACTGTCGCGCCGTTGCCGTCGCCGACGCGCTGGCGCAAAAACCCTTTCCGCCGAGGCCCGCGCGCGCCAGCTCCCCGATCGCCAGGGTCGCGAGCGCTTCCTGGATCGAGACGTCGATCACCGCCGCCTTGCGCCGACAGCGCGGCATGCATCCCGGCGCAGGCGGCCGCCAGGCCGCCGATGAACGCGGACTGCTCGCCCACTGGGCTGAGCGGCGGTTCCGACAGGTCCTCCACCTGCCCGGTGAGCATCCGGGCGATTCCGCTGGCGTAAGAACAGTGTCAGGTCGGTCGCCGGATCTTCGGCGCGCGGACCGGTCTGGCCGAAGGGGGAGATATAGACGATCGACGCACCCGGATTGACCTGCCGCAGTGTGGCCGGGTCCCAGCCGCGGTGCCGGATTTCTCCGGGCGCCCCGGCGCAGACGATCAGCACGGCGGCTGCGAACGCTTCCTGCGCGGCGGTGGCATCGCTGATGATTTCCTTGCCGTGGTTGAGATAACGGCTGAGCGGCGTGGACAGATCCGGGTCGATGCAGGCGACCTCTGCGCCCACATCCGACCGCAGACGGAGGCGGCGAGCGCCTCGCCGGCCTGGAGGACGCGGAATCCACGCAACAGCGGCATCACTGGTCCCTATGATGATGTGACGATGGCAGCGGGTTGTGCCCGCGTCGCGCGTGGAAGAGAACTCTCTCGGCGGCACACGGGGTAGCAGGGCATGGCGTGGCGGATCGGCGTGGACTCCGGCGGCACTTTCACCGATGTCTGCCTGTTCGATGACGCGACGGGCCGCATCGAGGTATGGAAAGTTCCCTCCACCCCCGACGATCCGTCACGCGGCATCGCCGCAGGGCGTGCAGGAGGGCGTCCGGCGCGTCGGCGCCTCGCCGCCGGGATCGGCTATTTCGGCCACGGCACCACCGTCGGCGACCAACGCGCTGATCCAGCATCGCGGCGTGCCGCACCGGGCCTGATCACCAGCGACGGGTTCCGCGACCTGCTGGAGATCGGCCGGCAGAAGCGCCCCGACCTTTACGACCTGCAGGTGGACAAGCCGCCGGTGCTGGTGCCGCGCGACCTGCGGCTGGAAGTGCCGGAGCGGGTGCGCCACGACGGCTCGGTGGAAACGAAACTGGACGAGGACGCCGTGCGCGCTGCTGCGCGGCAGCTGCGCGCAGCTGGCGTGCAGGCGGTGGCGATCTGCTTCCTGTACGGGTTCGTCCGGCCGCAGCATGAACAGCTCGCCGCGCGCATCGTGGCGGAGGAATTCCCCGAGGCGTTCGTCTGCACCGGCCACGAGGTGGCGCCGGAGTTCCGCGAGTATGAGCGGATGTCGACCGCCGTGGTGAACGCCTATCTCGGGCCGGTGATGCAGCGGCTACATCGAGCGGCTGGCCGACCGGCTGCGGGAGCTGGGTATGCACCGCGACGCCGCATCTGACGCAATCCAATGGCGGGGTGATCGGGTTCGAGCCGGCCGCGCGGCTGCCGGTGCGCACCGTGCTGTCCGGCCCCAGCACCGGCGTCGTCGCGGCGCAGGAGGTCGGGCGGATGGCGGGGCTTCCCGACCTGATCACCTTCGACATGGGCGGCACCAGCACCGATGTCGCGCTGCTGCAGAACGGCGCAGTGCCGGCTGGCCAGCGAGGCGGTGGTGCACGGCTATCCGATCAAGGCGCCGATGCTCGACATCCACACGGTCGGCGCCGGCGGCGGCTCCATCGCCTATCGTCGATAGCGGCGGCCTGCTGAAGGTGGGGCCGCGCAGCGCCGGCGCCGATCCCGGGCCGGTCTGCTACGGCCGCGGCAATACCGAGCCGACGGTGACGGATGCCAACGTGGTGCTGCAGACGCTCAATCCGACGCATCTGCTGGGCGGGCGGATGGCGGTGCGGCAGGATCTGGCGCGGCAGCGCCATCGCCGGATTGGCGGAGCGACTGGGGCTGGAGGCGATGGAGACCGCTCAGGGCATCATTTCGGTCGTAACCGCGAACATGGCGCGGGCCATCCGGGTGATCAGCGTGCAGCGCGGCCATGATCCGCGCGACTACACGCTGGTGGCGTTCGGCGGCGCCGGCCCGCTGCACGCCGCGCGGCTGGCGCGGGAGCTGGAGATTTCCCGCATCCTGGTGCCCCGCGCGCCTGGCATCCTGTGCGCCATGGGCCTGCTGCTGACCGATCTGCGCGCCGATTTTGCCACCACGCGCCTGCACACTCTGTCGGCGCAGGTGCTGCCGCCGATCATCGCCGCATTTACCGACGTTGCAGCGTTCAGGCCGATGCGTGGTTCGCGGCGGAAGGAATTGCGCCGGAGGCGCAGCGGGTCAGCCGGACGGCGGATATGCGCTATGCCGGCCAGAACTACGAACTTTCGGTGCCGCTGCCGGACGGACCGATCGATGCGGCCAGCCTGGACGTGCTGGCGGACGGCTTCGCTGCTGCGCATAGCCGCATGTATGGGTTCACAGCCGAGGAGGAACCGGTGCAGCTTGTGACCTTTCGCATCGAGGCGACCGGCCTGGTTCACAAGGCGCAGTTCCAACCGCAGCCGGATGCCGGCCCGGATGTCTCGGGCGCGATCATCGGCGGCCGCGAGGTGTGGCTGCCGGAGGCCGGCGGTTTCGTCGCCTGCCCGGTGTATGACCGCGAGCGGCTGCGGTGCGGCAATCGCATCGCCGGCCCGGCGATCGTGGAGCAGATGGACGCGACCACGCTGGTGCTGCCCGGCATGACAGGCCGGGTGGAACCCTACCTCAACCTGATCCTGGAGATGACGACCGGCTGAATGTTGTGGTTGCTGAAACGGACTGCGATCTCTGTCCTGCTCGTCTGGGTGGTGGCGAGCATCGTGTTCGCCGCCATCCGTCTGGTGCCCGGCGATCCGGCGGAGCTGCTGTCAGTCAGGGCGGGGCGGCGCCCGATCCCGCCATCGTCGCACAGTTGCGCGACCAGCTCGGCCTGAACAAGCCGTTTCTGGTGCAATATGTAAGCAGTTTCCGCCACCTTCTGTCCGGCGATCTTGGCGAATCACTGCAGGACCAGAGTCCGGTTGCCGATGAGATCATGGTGCGCCTGCCGCGCACGCTGGAACTGATCCTGGCCGCCACGGTCATCGGCATGTTGACCGGCATTCCGGCGGGCACAATGGCGGCGGCGTGGCGCGTGGCGGTGGTTCGACCGGAGCGCCTCGTTCGTTGCGGCGCTTTCCCTGGCGGTGCCGGTATTTGTCGTCGGCACGCTGCTGGTGCTGATCTTCGCGCAGGCGCTGCGTTGGGTGCCAGCCGGCGGCTATGTGCCGCTGGCGCAGGCGCCCGGGCGGCACCTGCTGCTGCTGGCCATGCCGGCCGTTACGATCGGGATCGGGCTGGGGGCGGCGACGTTCCGCATGACGCGCGCCTCGGTGCTGGACATCTCCATGCGCGACTATGTGCGCACCGCCCGCGCCAAGGGACTGCATCCGCTGCGCATCCTGCTGCACCACGTGCTGCGCAACGCGCTGATGCCGGTGGTGACGGTGCTGGCGCTGAACATGGGCACGCTGCTGGGCGGCACGGTGCTGGTCGAATACGTGTTCAACTATCCCGGCCTGTCCGGCATGCTGGTCGATGCGGTGAACGCCCGCGATTATCCGGAGGTGCAGGGGATCGTGCTGGTGATCTCCATCCTGTTCGTGGCACTCAATCTGCTGGTCGATCTGCTCTACGCCGTGCTCGACCCGCGCGTCCGCCACGCATGAGGCGGCTGCGCCGGCTGCCGGTGCATCGGCGCGTGGCGGCGTGATCGTGCTGCTGGCGTTGCTGGTTCCGGTGCTGCCGCTGCCCGACCCGGTGCACATGGACGTGGCCCACCGGCTGGCTCCGCCGTCGGCCGGCACCTGCTGGGGCAGGACGAATACGGCCGCGACGAACTGACTCGCCTGCTGTGGGGCGCGCGCGTGTCGCTGGCCGTCGCGTTCTCGGCCTCGGCGCTGGCCTGCGTGATCGGGCACGGCGCTGGGGCTGGCCGGCGGCTTCCTGCGCGGCATTGTCGAGTTCCTGGCGGTGCGCAGCATGGATGTGGTGCTGTGCTTCCCGCCGCTGCTGCTGGCGCTGCTGGTGGTGACGCTGATGGGCCCGGGAGCGTCCACGCTGATCCCGGTGCTGGCGCTGGTCTATCTGCCCGGCTTCGTGCGGGTGGTTTATGCCAGCGTGCTGTCGGTGCGCTCGCAGGATTACGTGGAGGCGATGCGCGTGCTGGGCGCCGGCCGCACCCGCATCATGCTGCGCACCATCCTGCCAAATGTCGGCGGCCCGATCCTGGTGCAGTTCAGCCTGACCGCCGCCTCGGCCGTGGTGCTGGAAATCGGGCCTGTCGTTTCTGGGCCTGGGCGTGGTGCCGCCAGCGCCGTCCTGGGGCCTGATGATCGGCAGCGCGCGGGCCACCATGGCGCAGGCGCCGTTGCTGCTGCTGTGGCCGTGCGCCGCGCTGACGCTGACCATCCTGGCGATGAACGCGCTGTGCGACGCGCTGCGGGATGCGCTGGACCCGCATCACGCGGTCGGCGGCGGGCTGCGTCGGCGCCTGCTGGCGCGGCTGGTTCCCGGGCTGGTGGCGGAGGCCGGGCCGGTGGTGGAGGTGCGCGGCCTTAGCGTGGAGATCGAGACGCCAGGCGGGCCGATCCGTCCGGTGCGGGATGTGTCGTTGCGCGTGATGCCGGGCGAGACGGTGGCGATCGTCGGGCGAAAGCGGTTCGGGCAAGTCGCTGACCGGGCTGGCGCTGATGGGGCTGCTGCCGCCGATGGCGCGGGTGGCCGCCGGGGCGGCGTTCGTGGAGGGCCGCGACGTGCTGCGGCTGCACGAAGCCGCGCTGCGGCGGCTGCGCGGCGTCTGACATGGCGATGGTGTTCCAGGACCCGCTGAGCAGCCTGAACCCCGTGCACCGGGTGGGCGCCCAGGTGGCCGAGGCGATCCGTGCGCATACTGCCGTTTCTCCGCGCGGCCGCGTGGCGGCGTGCGGTGGCGTTGCTCGGGCGGGTCGGCATTTCCGACCCCGAGCGCCGCGCCCGCGCCTTTCCGCACGAAATGTCGGGCGGCATGCGCCAGCGGGCGATGATCGCGATGGCCATTGCCAACAATCCGCGCCTGCTGATCGCCGACGAGCCGACCACAGCGCTGGATGTGACGATCCAGGCGCAGGTGCTGGAATTGCTGGCCGGCCTGCAGCGCGAGCGCCGTATGGCGCTGCTGTTCATCACCCACAGCCTGCCAGTGGTGGCCGAGATCGCCGACCAGGTGCTGGTGATGTATGCCGGCGAGATCGTCGAGAACGGGCCGCGTCGGCGGAGGTGTTCGCCGCGCCGCTGCATCCCTACACCGCCGCCTTGCTGGACAGCGCGCCGAAGCCGGACGGAAGCCTGCCGGTGCCGATCCCGGGCACGGTGCCGCAGCCGCACGCGCTGCCGCCGGGCTGCATGTTCGCGCCGCGCTGTCCGCATCGGCGTCCGGCCTGCGAGGCTGCGCCGCCGCCGTTGCTGGAAGTGCGCGCCGGCCGGGCGACCCGCTGCATCCGCTGGCGGGAGATTGCGGCGATGTCGCCGGCCCAGGCGGCGGACGCATGACGACGCTGGTGCGGGCGGAGCATCTGACCCGGCATTTCGCGCCGCACGGATTGTTCGCGCGTGGCCGGCCGGTGCAGGCGGTGACGGATGTTTCGTTCGAGATCAGTCGCGGCGAGGCACTGGGGCTGGTGGGCGAGAGCGGGTCGGGCAAGACCACGATCGGGCGTCTGATGCTGCGGCTGCTGCCGCCGAGTTCCGGGCGCGTGCTGCTGGACGGGGGCGACCTGGCGCAGGCGAGCGCGGCGGAGCTGGTGCGGCTTCGCCGGCGCATGCAGTTGGTGTTCCAGGACCCGTATGCGAGCCTGGATCCGCGCCGGACGGTGGGCGCGCAGATCGCCGACGGGCTGGCGATCCATGCGATTGTGCCGGCGGGCGCGCGCGAGCGGCGCGTGGGTGAGCTGCTGGAGCAGGTGGGGCTGCCGCGTGCGCACGCTGACCGGTACCCGCACGAGTTCAGCGGCGGGCAGCGCCAGCGTATCGGACTGGCGCGCGCGCTGGCGACCGGGCCGGACTTTTTGGTGGCCGATGAACCGGTCTCGGCGCTGGATGTGTCGGTGCAGGCGCAGGTGCTGGCGCTGGTGGCGGAGCTGCGCAGTCGGCTAGGCCTGGCGCTGCTGTTCATCAGCCATGATCTGTCCGTGGTGCGGCAGCCTGTGCGACCGGGTGATGGTGCTGTACCTGGGCCGCGTGATGGAGGAAGGGCCGGCGGCCGCGGTGCTGGTCGCGCCTCGGCATCCATACACGCTGGCACTGCTGTCTGCGGCGCCCAGCCTGGATGCGGCCACGCGGCGGACGCGTATCCTGCTGGCGGGCGATCCGCCCAGCCCGTCCGATCCACCGTCCGGCTGCGTGTTCCGCACTCGCTGCCCCTGGCGGCTGCCGGCGTGCGCGGAGGGGGTGCCGGCGCTGCGGATGGTGGGGGCGGGGCATCGTGTGGCGTGCATACGTGATGATGTGGGGGCGTCGGCCGGTCCGTGATCGGTAGAAAGTTTCACCACGGAGACCCGGTGGCAGGGAGGACAGTTCAGGCGTTTTTCTCCCTGTCTCCGAGTCTCCGCGGTGGAACTTCTTTCTTTATGCCGCTGAATTTTCGAGCCGCTCGCGGAGTGACGCCGTTGACACCCTGCAACGACAACTCCCGGGCCCGCACGCAGCGCACGTAATGTCCGGGTGCGATTTCCTCCAGTGCCGGGACGGCTTGCCTTGCAGCGCGGCCTCCGCGTAGCGGCAGCGCGGATGGAAATGGCAGCCGGGCGGCGGGTCGGCGGGATCGGCGACGTCGCCTTCCAGCACGATCCGATGCGACCGCTGCCGCGGGTCGGGCACCGGAACGGCCGACAGCAGCGCTTCGGTGTAAGGATGTAGCGGCGTGGAGAACAATGCAGACGTGGGCGCCACCTCCACGATGCGGCCGACATACATCACCGCCACGCGGTGACTCATGTGCTTTACGACCGACAGGTCGTGCGCCACGAACAGGCAGGCGATGCCCAGCCGCTCCTGCAAATCCAGCAGCAGGTTGACGATCTGCGCCTGCACCGACACATCCAGCGCCGACACCGGCTCGTCCGCCACCACCAGGGCCGGCGACAGTGCCAGCGCGCGGGCGATCCCGATCCGCTGCCGCTGGCCGCCGGAGAACGCGTGGGGGAACCGGTTCAGATAGGCGCGCGGCAACTGCACCAGTTCCAGCAGCTCCGAGACGCGGTCGTGGCGTGCGCGCGCATCCCGCATGCCGTTCACCAGCAGCGGTTCGCCGATGATCTCGGCAATGGTCATGCGCGGGTTCAGCGACGAGAACGGGTCCTGGAAGATCAGTTGCATCTGCCGCCGCAGCGGGCGCAACGCGCTGTGCGGCAGCGGGGCGACATCGATCGTATTTCCGTTCTTGGTCAGGAAGCGGATTTCTCCTGCCGTCGGCGTGACCGCGCGCAGGATGCAGCGTGCCGTCGTGGTCTTGCCGCAACCGGATTCGCCTACCAGCGACAAGGTCTCGCCGCGGTCGATGGTGAAGCTGACATCGTCCACCGCGCGGACATCGCCGGCATGGCGGCCCAGGATGCCGCGATGGATCGGGAAGAATTTCTTCAGTCCTCGAACATCCAGAACCGTGTTCATGCCGGCCGGCCATAGAGGAAACAGGCGGCCGCAGTGTCGCGCGCCCAGTTTTGTTTCGTCCGGAAAGGTTCGGTCGCAGACGCCGCGCATGAAATCCCCGCAGCGCGGATGGAACGGACAGCCGGCCGGGCGCGCGTAGGGATGCGGGATGGAGCCGGCCAATGTCGCCAGCTTCGATCGCGGCTCCGCCAATACGCTGGGAATCGAGCGCAGCAACGCCCGCGTATAAGGATGCCGCGGGGCGTGGAAGATCGCGTCCACGGGCCCCTTTTCCACCTCGCGTCCCAGGTACATCACCACGACATCGTCTGCCATCTCCGCGATCACGCCCATGTCGTGCGTGATCAGGATCACCGCCAGCCCACGTTCGTCCTGTAGCCGACGAAGCAGATCGAGTATCTGTGCCTGCGTCGTTACATCCAGCGCGGTGGTGGGCTCGTCGGCGATCAGGATGCGCGGCTCCCCGGCAAGCGCCAGCGCGATCATCACGCGTTGGCGCAGCCCGCCCGACAACTGGAACGAATACGCGTCCACGCGCTGCGCCGGACGTGGAATCCCCACCATGGCCAGCAGCTCGATCGCCCGCTCCCGCGCCGCGCGCTTCGACAGCCGCGCGTGCAGTCGGATCGCCTCGATCAACTGGTTGCCGATGGTATGATAGGCGGAGAGCGAGCTCATCGGCTCCTGGAACACAAGACCGATCTCGCCGCCGCGGATCGCCCGCATGACGGGGCTGTGCGGGTTCTGCTGCACCAGGTCCAGCACGCCGCCGTTTTGCCGTCGCAGCAGTATCTCGCCCTGCACGATACGGCCCGGGCGTTCGACGATACGCAGGATGGAGCGGGCGGTTACGCTCTTGCCGCAGCCTGACTCCCCCACGATGCCCAGGGTGCGGCCAGGATGCAGGTCGAACGACGCCCCATCCACCGCCCGGACGACGCCTTCATCCTGGAAAAATGTGTCTGCAAGTTGCGGACGGACAGGATTGGTTCGCCCCGCTCTACCACTCCCCGGTGGAGCGGGCCGGGGGCGGGAAGAGCGAGGTCGCCTGAACGACGACCCGCCTATCCATAGGGATCTGCCGCGTCGCGCAGACCGTCGCCCGAGGAAGTTGAACGCCAGGATCACCACGATCACCGGGATTGCGGCGAACAACAGCCAGGGCGCCAGGGCCAACGTCTCCAGGTTCTGCGGCGTCCTGCAGCAGCACGCCCCAGGAAATTGCCGGAGGGCGCAGGCCCAGCCCGAGGAACGACAAGGTCGTTTCACTAATGATCATTGCCGGCAGCGCGAGGCTGATGGCGGCGATGATGTGGGACAGGAACGACGGCACCATGTGGCGGAAGATGATCCGCAGGCGGGACGGCGCCGGCCAGCTCGGCCGCGGTGATGAAATCTTCTTCCCGCAGCGCCAGGAATCGTCCGCGCACTACGCGTGCCAGCTCCGTCCAGCCGATCAACGAGATGATCAGGGTGATGGCGAAATAGACCTGGTTGGGCGACCAGCTTGTCGGCACCGCGGCAGCCAGCCCCATCCATAACGGGATGGTGGGAATCGAGCGCAATATCTCGATCACCCGCTGGATCACCACGTCAATCGCGCCACCCTGCAAGCCCGACAGCCCGCCCAGCAGCACGCCGAGCACGAGGCTGAGCGCGACACCGACCAGCCCGATGGTCAGCGAGGTTCGCGTCGCCAGCACCAGCCGCGAAAACAGGTCGCGCCCCATCTGATCGGTGCCGAGCAGGAACAGCGAATTCTCCGGATGCCCGTCGGAGACGCCGAGCAGGTGGATGTCGGTCGGGAATCAGCCCGAACAAGCCGGTACGGATAGCCACGGGCGAACAGGGTCGAGGAAGCGCTTTTCGGAGGGGTCCGGCGCGTAGCTCAGCTTGAACGTCCGCAGGTCGCGTTTGCCCTTCAGCCCATAGACATGCGGACGGAACGCGGCCGTCGTCGAACCAATGGATCGCCTGCGGCGGGATGTAGCTGCGGCGTCGCGTTGGTGTCCCAGGGCGGCGATGACGGCGAGCGGGTCGGCAAAGATCGCCACCAGGTAGAACGCGAGCACGACCACGGCGCTGACCACCGCCAGCTCGTGCCGCTTGAAGCGCCACCAGATGAGCTGCCGCTGGGTGGCGACCGCGATGCGGCTCTTCCGCCTCGGTGGCGACCAGCGGCTCGTCGGCGGGCAGGGTCAGGCTCATCAGCCGCTGCGCCCAGGCCGGATGCGCGGATCGATCCACATCAGCAGCAGATCGGACAACAGCGTCCCGAACACGGTCAGGCACGCCGAGCAGCAGGATGATGGTGGAGGCCAGCAGCATGTCCTGCGACAGCAGCGAGTGCAGCAACAACGGACCGACGGTATCAAGGCTCAACACCACGGAGATGATCACGCTGCCGGAGACGGTGAACGGCAGCAGGTAGCCGATCGTGCTGGCGAACGGATTGAGCGCGGCGCGGACGGGGTATTTCAGGATCACCCGATGCTCCGGCCAGGCCACGCGCGCGTGCAGTCATCGACGTAGGGCTGGCGCAATTCATCCAGCAGATTGGCCCGCATGATGCGCACGAGCTGCGCGGTGCCGGCGAGCGCCAGGATCAGCACCGGCGCCGGCAGGTGGCTGCAGCAGGTCGGCCAGACTTTCGTCCAGGACCAGGGCGCCAGTTGCTGATCGGCCGAGAACAGGCCGCCGACATTCAGTCCGAAGCTGCGGAACCCGATATACATGACGATCAGCGCCAGCAGGAAATTCGGCACCGCCAGACCGATGAAACCGATGAAGCGTGAAAACGTAATCGCCGATCGAATATTGTCGCACCGCCGAATAGATGCCGATCGGCAGCGCCAGTCCCCAGGTCACGACGATCGCCAACAACGACAGCGCCACGGTCAGCCACAGCCGGTCGCCGATCACCTCGGTGACCGGCCGGCCGAACTCGAACGACAGGCCGAACTGGCCGTGCATGACGAGGGTCAGCCATTTTTCGTACTGCACCCAGAACGGCTGGTCCAAGCCGTAGGCGTGGCGCATCGCCGCCGCCTCGGCGGCGGAGAACGCGCTGCCCATCGCCGCGCTCTGCGCCATGTAGGCATCGACGAAATCGCCCGGCGGCAAGCTGCATGATGATGAAGGTCACCAGGGTGATCGCCCACACGGTGATCACCGCCAAGCCCGAGCCGCCGGGCGAGATAGGTCAGCATCAGGTCTTTGTAGTACCAGGTCTCCGGATGCGAATTGCCTGGGGTTCGGCAATGCTGCGCCATGCACACCCGCGCGGCGATGTTGCCCAGCCGGTTACTGACGATCCGCACGCCCAGCCCGGCCGGCGACTGGCCGACGGTGCCGATGCCGATCTGCTGATCCACCAGGATCTTCCAGATCTCCTGCGCGTTCTTGTTGCGCCCGTCCGCCTTCAGGCTGGCCGCCTCGCTGAACAGCGCTCCACATTTTCAGGATGTGCGGATCGTCGGGCTTGGTGCCCTGCTGTGCCGCTGGACGCGTAATAGACGGCGTATTCGGGGCCCATATACGCCTCGGTCGGATCGACCGGGATGGCATGGCGCGGGAACAGGTAGAACAGCTCCGTGCCGCCATTATTCCAGATGTAGATATGGTGCTGGTTGTTGCGCACCGTGGTCATCGCCAGATTGCGCTCCAGCTCTCGCACGTCGGCCTGGATGCCGATCGCCCGCCACTGGTCGGCCACCATCTCCGACATTTTCGGATACGGCATGAAGGCGGCCACCGCGAGGATCTGGATGCGCAGCCGCTGGCCGTTATCGGTGCGCACGCGGAACCCGTCGGAATCCTTCTTCGTCAGCCCGATCTTGTCCAGCAGCGCGTTGGCCTGCGCGACATCCAGCACCGACCATTTCTTGCGCCATTCCGGGCCGGGACTCTGCGGCATGCTTTCCGCCGGCACCGGAGAGCCCGGGGTGCCGATGCCAAGCCAGAACGTCTCGTTCATCTGGTCGCGGTCGATCGCCAGCGACAGCGCGCGGCGGAAATCGGCGTTGGTGAGCCATTTGCGGATCTCGGGGTCCGCCTTGTAGCTCTGGTTCACCTGCAGCAGGAAATCGGCGCCGTTGAAAGCCGAGATCGAGATGAACCGTGTAGTTGCCCTTCTTCTGGTTATCCAGAATCACCGGCAGCTTGCCGAGATCGATATGCCGTGCCTGCATGTCGTACTCGCCGGCCATGGCGCGCAGGTTGATGACCTCCAGGTCCTGCACCAGCGATAAGCTGCACGCGGTCGATATAAGGAAGCTGGTTGCCGGCGGAATCGACCGAATAATAGTACGGATTGCGTTCCAGCAGCCAGACCGTCCGGTTGATCGGCTGCACGGTTTTCCACGGTCCCAGCGTCGGCAGCTCCGGGTTCAGCGACCAGTCCTTCTTGAAGTGCAGCAGCTCCAGCCAGCTATCGAACCCGGCTGCCTTGGCCTTGGCGTTGCATTCATCGACCGAGGAATATTTCGGCAGAAACTGTTTCAGGTAGTGACCAGGTGAATAGGCGCCGAAGCGACAGTTTCTGCGACTGCCGCACCGATTGTCCGCCGCCGATCTGGGTGTCGCCGGCCATCATTTCCTCGAAGAGGTAATAGGGCACGTCGAATTCGAAGCGGACGGTGGTCTCGTCCACCTTCACGATGCGCCCGGGCTTGCCCTGCGGCGACATATCGGCCAGCGGGCGTCGGCACGATATCCTTGTTGTTGTACAGGTCCTCGAACCAGAAGACGAAATCGTCGGCGGTGAACGGCGCGCCATCGGACCATTTCATGCCCTTGCGCAGGTGCATCGTGTAGGTCTTGCCGTCTTCGCTGAGCTCGTAGCGCCTTGCCGACGCAGGGCACGATCTTGCTGCCATCGGCGCTCCAGAAGAACGGCTTGTCCGAGGCGTTGATGCGGTTGGCGTTCTCGACGTCGCCAGGGCCGGTGAAGGCGCGGCGCCAGGTGCCGCCATAGGTGCCGATCTGGTCGAGCGGCTTCCAGACCAGCGGCTCGGCGGGAACGCGCTGCTCCACCGGCGGGAGCTTGCCGGCTTTCACCAGCTCCGCCAGCATCGGTGCTTCAGCGAATGTCTTGGGCCACTGCGCGGGGTCGAGGATCATGGTCGGCCCCTGGATTTCGCCGACGAGGCCGGATTGCGCGAGGCTTGTCTGCTGCGCCTCCGCGATGGCTGCGCGCAGCAATCCGGCGCGGCGCTGGCGGCGGCAACGGTGGACAGCATGGCGCGACGTGACAGACCGACTTTGGACATTCCGTTTCCCCGAGTTCATGTGCAGGCCAGCTTTATCAAGGTTTCAAGTAAGAAGGCCAGAGCGCATCCGATCTCGATACGCAACAAAACAATGTTTGCCCGACTCCCGCCAGCATCTGCTATGCGGGTCGGGTGCCGACATTCAGGCTGGAACGACAGGCCGGCGGACGGGTCGCCGGGGTGGATGAAGTGGGGCGGGGACCGCTTGCCGGGCCTGTGTTCGCCGCGGCGGTGGTGTTTCCAATCGGCGTGCCGCGGCGGCTTGCCGCGGTGATCGACAATTCGAAGAAGCTTACGCCGGAGCAGCGGCTGTTTGCGTTTCAGGCGATCCGCGCGTGCGGGCGAGTGGAAATCGCGGTGGGTGCCGCGTCGGTCGAGGAGATCACCCGCCTGAACATACTTCGCGCGGCGCTGTTGGCGATGTGCCGCGCCGTGGCGCGCCTGCCAGCACTGCCGGACCTGGTTTTGGTGGACGGAAACCAGCCGCCTTCGGTGGCCTGTCCGGTACAGTGCGTGGTCGGCGGCGATGCGCTGTCGCTGTCGATCGCGGCGGCCTCAATCATTGCCAAGGTGTTGCGCGACCGGGCGATGAGCCGGCTCGCCGTGCGCTTCCCGGGTTATGGCTGGGAGGACAATGCCGGCTACTCCACCCCGGCGCATCGGGCGGCGCTGCGGCGTGCTGGGACCGACTGTCCATCACCGGCCGGATTTCGGCACGGTGCGGCAGTTGGGCCTGGCGCTGGATGCCGCGGATTGACGCGGCGCCAACGCGACCGTCACGATAGCGGGCCGTAACCGCACCGGGAGGCACGTGGAACTCGTCCGCGAACTGCCGCTCGACCAGATTTTGCTGGGCGATTGCATCAGCATGATGCAGATGCTGCCGCCTGCATCGGTGCACTGCGTCTTCGCCGATCCGCCGTACAACCTCCAGCTTCGTGGCGAGCTGCGCCGGCCGGATGACAGCCTGGTGGACGGTGTCGATGAGGACTGGGACCGGTTCACCGATTTCGCGGCCTATGACGAGTTTACCCGCGCCTGGCTCAGCGAATGCCGGCGATTGCTGCGCAAGGATGGCACTCTCTGGGTCATCGGGGCGTATCATAATATCTTCCGCATCGGCGCCATTCTGCAGGACCTCGGCTTCTGGCTGCTGAACGACGTGATCTGGCGCAAGGCCAATCCGATGCCGAATTTCCGCGGCCGGCGCTTCACCAACGCGCATGAGACGCTGATCTGGGCGGCGCGGCAGCGGGATTCGCGGCATCGCTTCAACTATCAGGCGATGAAGGCGTTGAACGACGATATCCAGATGCGCAGCGACTGGTGGATCCCGCTGTGCACGGGTGCGGAGCGGCTGCGCAATCAGCACGGATTGAAGCTGCATCCGACGCAGAAGCCCGAGGCGCTGTTGCATCGCGTGCTGCTGGCCAGCACCGGGGCGGGCGACATCGTGCTGGACCCGTTCCTGGGGACCGGGACCACTGCGGTGGTGGCGAAACGACTGCATCGCCATTTCATCGGTATCGAGCGCCATCCGGCTTATGTGGAGGCGGCGTGGGGGCGTATCCGGCACACCCGCCCGGCCTCGGGCGATGGGGCGAGCGCCACGCCTTCCAAGCGCGATGCGCCGCGGGTGCCATTCGGCAGCCTGGTGGAGCGCGGACTGGTCCCGCCTGGCACACGCCTGATGGATCGGCAGCGTCGGGTGATGGCAACGGTGGCGGCGGATGGAACCGTGATAGCGGGCGACGCGCGGGGATCGATTCACCAGGTCGGCGCGGCCGTGCAGCACGCGCCTTCATGTAACGGGTGGACGTTCTGGCATATCGAGCGTGAGGGGACGCTGGTGCCCCTGGACCGGCTGCGCAACTTATCGTTAGAGTAGGCGCACGATCGCTTCTGTTAATCACTTGTTTACGAAGGCCGCGCAGGATTCGGTTCGCCGGGCAGCGCGGGGGAGGGGTGAGTGGCGCCGAAAGAGCGGACATTCAAGCATGACTTCGTCACGGCTTCTTCGTCATGGCTCCGGCGCGAATAAGCGACGAATTCGCATCGATACGGGCCGGGATTGCATTGCCGTGGGGAGACGTTTAAGGGAGATCGCGTCAGTGCGCAGAAGACTGCGGCTATCGTGGGGGCTATCATGGGGTGGTTGATGGGTCTGGAAATCCTTCAGCGACATCGGACCCCCGTTTGAGCCGGGAAGAATGGCGTGTGAACTCTGTCTCTCTTCTGGCGTGACCTAAGCAACCCGGCTGTTCGACAGTTCACATAACGTCCAAGGAATATGCCATGATCGCTTCGGTTGAACGCTTGTTTGCGGCGCCTGTCGCGGAAGATCCGCTCGGCACACGACGGGGGTCAACGAAGCCCGCGTCCGAAGCCGACCCGGTGGTGGTCATGCTGCGGGAAGTGATCGAGGCACAGCAGCAGACGCGGGTTGGGTTGGCCGAGATGCAGCAGGAACTGATCGGGCTTCGCCAATCGATGGAGTCCGGGCCTGCCGAGTTGGTAGAGCTGGGGGGTCGGGTCACGCCGCTTCGATCGCAGCGCCTTAATGAGATGGAAGCTCGTCTTCGCCGGATTGAACGGTGCCTGGACATGCCGCGAATTCGAAGCATCCGGTTTCCGTCGCTCGATTGACCTCGCTTTCCCGGCCGCCTATAAGCCGCCGCCTATAGCGGGCCCCCGCGCGCAAGCGGGTTAGGCCCCCCGCGACATTAGCGCGGACCCACTCTTTCGGCGGAGAGCGATCGTGAAGCGCACCTACCAACCGTCCAAGCTGGTCCGCAAGCGCCGGCACGGCTTCCGCGCCCGTATGGCGACGGTCGGCGGCCGCAAGGTGCTGGCCAATCGCCGTGCCAAGGGCCGCAAGCGTCTGTCTGCCTGAGCTTTGGCGTGATCTCCTGTCCCGTTTTCATGCCATGGCGTCCCCGCCGCCGCGCCTGAAGCGCCGGGCGGAGTTCCTGCGCGTCGCTGCGAAAGGCCGCAAGGTCCCGACCCCGGGCTTGTGCTGCAGGCGCTGCCGCGCGGGGATGGCGAACCCGCCCGGGTCGGGTTCACGGTCACCCGGAAGGTCGGCAATGCTGTCGTTCGCAATCGTACCCGCCGCCGACTCAAGGAAGCGGTTCGCCTTCTGCTTGGTGCCGCGCCGATCACCGGCGTTGATCTGGTGGTGATCGGGCGCGACGGCACGCTCATCGCGCGACTTCCAGGCATTGCAGCAGGATTTGCGCCGGGCGCTGGCGAAGGCTGGGTTGGCATGACGCAAAGCGTCACGTTTCCGGCCCGGCTCGGCATCGGTGTGGTGCGCGTTTATCAATGGACGCTGCGTCCCGTCATCGGGGCCAATTGCCGGTTTTATCCGAGTTGCAGTGAATACGCGATCGAGGCACTGCGCGGCCATGGCGCGCTGCGCGGCTCGGGGCTGGCCGCCTGGCGGGTGCTTCGCTGCAATCCATGGACCGCGGGCGGGTATGATCCGGTGCCCACCTGCACGTGTCGTCCCGGTATTGGCCGTCCCCGTAGTGGCCGTCCCGATGCTGGCCGTCCACATACTGGCCGTTTGGGCGACCTCGCGCGGCACGACGAAACGGGGCTTTGATGGACCAGAAGCGTCTCTTTACGGCGATTATCATCTCGCTCGCCATCCTGCTCGGCTGGGAGCTGATCGCGACGCGTTATCTGCCGAAGCAGCCGGAACCGCCGCCGGTTGCATCCGAGCAGAGCACGAAGATCGGGACGGCAACGCCGCCTCAAGGGGCGCCGGGCACCGGCGCGCCGCCGGCGGCCGCCGCGGCGTCGGCCGCGCTGAGAAACGCGCCGCGGATCAAGATCGCGGCGCCGGCCGTGCGCGGCTCCATCAGCCTGCTCGGCGCCCGGCTTGATGATCTGCTGCTGAACGACTATCGCGAGACGCAGGCGCCGAACTCGCCTGATGTCCGGTTGTTGGAGCCACTGACCGGCGCACAGCCTTCTTATGTGCAGTTCGGCTGGTCCGCTCCCGAGGGAGAGACGGTCAAGCTGCCTGGCGACGATACGGTGTGGACCGCTTCGGCGCCGGAACTGGGGGCCGGACAACCGGTCACGCTGTCCTGGGACAACGGCGAGGGCCTGACCTTCGAGATCCAGTTGTCTATCGATGACCACTACATGTTCTCGGCCAGGCAGGAGGTGCGGAACGGCTCCCATTCGCCGGTGAAGCTGTTTGCGTGGCAGCGGGTCCGGCGCGACTACACGCCGGAGAGCTCGGGTTATTATCTGCTGTTCGAGGGCATGCTGGGTGTCTCGCACGACCGGCTGCAGGAGTACGGTTATTCGAAGGTGAAGGACGACGCCAAGGGCAAGCCGGATGACGCGGGGTACGAGGCGACCTCCGACGGAGGCTGGGGCGGCATCACCGACAAATACTGGCTGACGGCGCTGATTCCGGACCAGGCGGTGCCGACGACGGTCCGTTACCGCTATATCCCTGGCGGGGACGGACATTATCAGGTGGATTACGTCACCGAGCCTCAAACGGTGGCGCCGGGAGCGATGCTGGTCACACCGAGCCGGGTGTTTGCCGGAGCCAAAGTGGTCGATCTGGTGGATCGCTACCGCCGCGAATATAATATTCCGCAATTCGACAAGGCGATCGACTGGGGTCTGTTCTATTTCCTGACCAAGCCGGTGTTCTTCTGCCTGGACTATCTGAACAGCCTGCTGGGGAATTTCGGCCTGGCGATCATTTTGTTCACGTTCCTGGTCAAGCTGATGTTCTTCCCGCTGGCCAACTATTCATATAAGTCAATGAGCAAGATGCGGCTGCTGGCGCCGAGGATCAAAGCCCTGCGCGAGAATTTCAAAGATGATCCGCAGAAGCAGCAGCAGGAGATGATGGCCCTGTACAAGGCGGAGAAGATCAATCCGGCCTCGGGCTGCCTGCCGATGCTGGTGCAAATCCCGGTGTTCTTCGCGCTTTACAAGAACCTGTATGTTACCATCGAGATGCGGCAGGCGCCGTTCTATGGCTGGATCCACGACTTGTCGCAGGTCGATCCGACCAATGTATTCACCCTGTTCGGCCTGATCCCCTGGGATCCGACCGTCATTTCGCCATTCCTGCATCTCGGCGCCTGGCCACTGATCATGGGCTTCACGATGTGGCTTCAGCAGCGGCTGAACCCGCCGCCGCCCGATCCCACGCAAGCCAAGCTGTTCCAGTTCATGCCGGTGATCTTCACGTTCATGCTGGCGCGTTTCCCGGCTGGGCTGGTGATATACTGGACGACCAACAACCTGCTGTCGGCGGCGCAGCAATGGGTGATCCTGCGGCGGACGCGGCTGAGCCGGCCGGGACTGGCGCGCACCACCTGAACGGTGGTGTCAGGACCCTTCAATCACCAGCGGTGTCGCCAATACCCGATCCTGCCCGCGGAACCAGAGGCGTATGGTTCGGCGGGCCGATTTGGTTCCGTTCGGCCCGAATGCCTGCATTTCGACCCGATGGGACCGATTGCCGCCCAAGCCGAACCCGCCGAGCGGATCGGTTTGCGTCCGCGCGCGTTCGACCTCGTTGGAGAACTGCAACTCGTACATGACCACCGTGGCGCCGGCATCCGGATGGCCCGAGGAGTCCACCACCCGGCCGCTGATCCGGCCGTGATCATGGTGTGCGACATACAGGTTCCACCCGCCGACCAGCAGGACCAGCACCGTCGGCACGATGGTGAAGCGGCTGCGCAACGCCGGTTTCAGGCGCATCGGCTCATCCCTTGGCCGCACCGGCTGTCAGGCCGCGGATGAATTCCTTCTGAGCCATGAAGAACACGAACAGTCCCGGCGCCAGCACCATCACCACGAAGGCATACAGCGCGCCCGTCGTATCTTCCATGTAAGAGAGGAAACGCGCCAAGCCGAGCGGCAAGGTCTGCATCTCCGGCGTGCGGGTGACGATCAGGGGCCAGAGGAAGGCATTCCACGACCAGATGAACGACAGGATGATGTTGGTCGCCACCGCCGGCTTGCTGAGCGGCAGCATGATCCGCAGCAGGATGCGTGCATCGTTCAGCCCATCCATCCGTGCGGCATCGAGCAGCGACCGGGGCACCGCCTCGAACGCCGCCTTGAATACGAATATGCAGATGATCGTCGAAAGCAGTGGCAGCGCCAGGCCAAGGTAGGAATTCAGCAGGCCCAGGTGCGCGGTGATCAGATAGGCCGGGATGATGGTCGCCTGGAACGGGATCAGCATGCAACTCAGCAGCAGCAGGATCACCGCCTGGCGTCCGACGAAATTCTGCGCCAGGGCATAACCGGCCATTGCGTTGAGGATAAGGTTTCCCGCCACGGCCAGCAGCGAGACCACGACGCTGTTGAGCAGGTAACGCGGGAAACGGAATGAAATACCAGACATCCACATAGTGGAACAGGTTGGCGCCCACCGGGATAAGGTGCGGCGGATAGGCGTAGATGTTCTCTCCGGTCAGCGACGTCTTCAGCACCCAGTAGAACGGCACCAGCATGGCGACCGACACGCCCACCAGCACGGCGTGGCGGACGCCGAGCAGAACCGTCCGTCGCAGCCTCATGCCAACGCTCCGGCATTGCGGCCGGCCGCGCGGTGCGCCGCCCATGTCAGCACCAGCAGCAGCACGAATTGCACGATCGTGAGGGCGGCGGCGTAATCGAACTGAGTCTGCCCGAAGCCGGTACGGTAGATGTAAGTGATCAGCAGCTCGGTCGCGTGGTCCGGGCCACCCTGGGTCATTATGTAGACAAGGTCGAAAGCGGTGAAGGAATTCAGCATGCCGATCACCGCGCACAGGAACATCGACGGACGCAGCAGCGGCAGGGTGATGCGAAGGAAACGCGCCCAGGCGGGGGCGCCGTCGATGCGAGCCGCTTCATAGAGATGCAGCGGGATGCTCTGCAAGCCGGTCAGCAGCACGATCATGTAGAACCCCAGCACCTGCCAGAAATCGGCCAGGATCACGCTGGGAAGCGCCCAGACCATCGGATTCCAGGAACGCGATCGGGTGGTGGATGATGCCGAGCGACCGTAGCACGTAATTGATCAGTCCGCCGCGCGGATCGTACATCCAGCGCCAGATGATACCGACCGCAACCGTCATCAGCGGGTACGACAGGAATACGATGGTGCGATAGATCGCCGCACCCTTGAGGTCGCTGTTCACCAGCAGCGACAGCGCGAGTGCGGCCGCGATGGCGATGGGGGCCGCTGCCATGAAGATCAGCGTGTTCCACAGCGCCTGCCAGAAGACATCGTCGTCGAGCATGTAGATATAATGATCGGCGCCGGCCCAGCGGGCCGGATGCAACGGCGACCAGTGCTCGAACGACAGATACAGGTTCCAGCCCAGCGGCGCGACGCGGTAGAGCAGGAAGATCGCCAGCGACGGCAGCAGAAAGCAGGCGGTCAGCACCGCGCGGCGAATGCCGCTTCGGCTGTACCGCCGCGTCCCCGGCCGCATTGCCGCGTTCGTCTGTGATCAGGCGCTGTTGCGGAGCGCGCGTTCGACCTTCCGCTTTGCTTCGGACAATGCTGCCTTCGCATCGCGGTGACCGAGCAGCGCGCCCTGCAACTCGGGCCAGAACGCATCCTTCACCTGGCTGTCGTTGCCGAGCCGCCAGTTGCCGCACATCCGGTCGGTGAACTGGAGCTGGGTTTCCAGCACCGTCGCGCCTAGCGGGTCTTGCGCTGCCATGTCCTTCAGCAGAACCTGATCGACCGCGGTGTTGCCAGTCAGCACCTTGAAGGCGCGCGCGAATGCCAGGGCCTGAGTCCGATCCGTCAGGAAACTCAGTAGCTCCCACGCCAGCTCGGGATTTTGCGATTGTTTGGAAATGCCCATCCCGTGGCTGTTCGGCGTGGCCCAGTTGCCCGGCATCTGCGCCACGCCGAGCGTGCCCTGGTTTACCCACGGTCCCTGTCCCTTGATATACAAATAGGCTGGCGAGTGCGCGTGCAGCATGCCGACCCGACCCGAGGCGAACGCGCCGAGCGGTTCCACCCAGCGTCCGGTCCAGGATATCTTGTCGATCGCCGGTGTCGCCGTGGCCTTGGCAAGCCGGTCGGTCACCGCAATCATCTCCGGCGTGTCGAATGCGGTGTGCTTCAGGTCGGCGGTCAGCAGTTCGATGTTGTTCATCCTGAACAGTGGCCAGTACAGCCAGTCGAAGTTCAGCGTCAGAAATCCGCTATTATCGCCGGTACCTATCTTTGCGGCCTGCGTCAGGATTTCGTCGAAGCTCTGCGGCGGTCCGGCCAGCCCAGCTTTCTGGAACAGCGTCTTGTTGTAGAACAGCAAGCTTTTGGAGACGTAGAACGGTAGCATGTAGTTCTTGCCATCATAAACCCAGTTGTTCAGATAGTCGGCGTTGAACCGTGCCTTCACGTCCGGGTGCTGCGATAGCATGGGCGTCAGGTCGGCCAGCGCTCCCTGGGCGGCATATTCGATCCCCAGGCCGCCTTGCAGATCGATGACGTCCGGGGGCGTGCCCGCTACCAGTTGCGTCTGATAAAAGGCGGGCAGGTCGGGACCCTTCTTGTCGAGCCACTGCACCTCCACGCCCGGGCGCGATGCCGTGAAATCCTTGATCCATTGGTCCATCAGCGGTTGAGCATTGGGGATGTTCCAGGTCAGGATGCTCACCTGCTTGTTCGTCTGCGCGATCGCTGGCCGCGCCAGTGCGGCAAGCCCGGCCCCTGCAATCGCCGCACGACGAGTTATCTTTCCCATTGTTGCCTCCCTGAACACGGTCACAATCGACGGCCGCTCTGCTGATCGAACAGATGCAGCTTTGCAGACTGCACGGCCAGCGTCACCACTTCGCCAGCCTTGCGTACCGATTTGGCCGGGATTCGGGCTGACACGTCCTGTCCGGCGGTGGCGACCGTGACCAGTGCCTCCGGGCCCAGCGGCTCGACGGCCAGCACCTGGCCGCGCAGCACTCCCGTCCCGGCCGCATCGGATGGGGCAATGATCAGATCTTCCGGACGAATGCCGCACCACACGGCCATTTCCCCTTGGCGCAGTCCATCGGTCTCGATGCGGGTTCCGTCCGCCAGCAGCAGCGCCGCGCCATTGGTCTCAGCGATGACGCGCGCCGGCAGCAGGTTCATCGGTGGCGAGCCCATGAACCCGGCGACGAAGCTGGAAGCCGGCCGCTCATAGATGTCGTCGGGCGTGCCGATCTGCTCGACGATGCCGTGATTGAGCACCACGATCCGGTCCGCGAGCGTCATTGCCTCGACCTGGTCATGGGTAACATAGACCGTTGTGGTGGCGACCCGTGCGCGCAGTTTCTTCAACTCCGTCCGCATCTGTGCGCGCAGCTTGGCATCCAGGTTCGACAGCGGCTCGTCGAACAGGAAGATCTTAGGATCGCGCACGATGGCCCGTCCCATCGCGACGCGCTGGCGCTGGCCGCCGGATAGTTCCCGCGGCATGCGCTCCAGCAGCGCCTCGATATCCAGGATGCGCGCGGCCGTGGCCACCCGCTCGCGGATATCGGCCCGGCGGTGACCTCGGTAACGGAGGCCGAACGCCATGTTGTCGAACACCGTCATGTGCGGATAGAGCGCGTAGTCCTGGAACACCATCGCGATGTCCCGTTCCTTCGGCTCCCGCTCGTTCACCACGTGATTGTCGATCAGGATGGACCCGGCGCTGACATCCTCCAGTCCGGCGATCATGCGCAAAATAGTGCTCTTGCCGCAGCCGCTCGGCCCGACCAGCACGATGAACTCGCGGTCCGCCACCGCCAGGTCGATGCCATGCACGACCTCCAGCATACCGAACGACTTGCGCACCAACTCCAGCCCCAGGGTTGCCATGACACCTCCTGCCGGACACGCTAAATCCAGTTCGGGCGAGCTGGAATAGCAGGAGGGCGTGATGGTCCGGCTGACGATGGCTCAGGCGCTTGTACGCTGGCTTGCGGCACAGGAAACGGAGTTTGAGGGGCGCCGCACGAAGCTGTTTGCCGGCGTGTGGGCGATCTTCGGCCACGGCAACGTCGCCGGGATAGGCGAGGCACTGGCCGCGGTGCGGGATAGCCTGCCGATCTTTCGTGCCCATAACGAACAGGCGATGGCGCATGCTGCGGTCGCGTTCGCCAAGGCGTCCCGGCGCCGCCGCATGATGGCCTGCACCACGTCCATTGGGCCTGGCGCGACCAACATGATTACCGCTGCGGCGGTGGCCCATTTGAATCGGTTGCCGGTGTTGTTCCTGCCGGGGGATGTGTTCGCCAGCCGCCGCCCCGATCCGGTGTTGCAGCAGGTGGAGGATTTCGCTGACGGCACAGTGTCTGCCAACGACTGTTTCCGGCCCGTTTCCCGGTATTTCGACCGTATTGTCCGGCCGGAGCAGATACTCGCGGCGCTGCCGCGCGCGCTGACGGTGCTGACCGACCCGGCGGCGTGCGGCCCGGTGACGCTTGCGCTGTGCCAGGACACGCAGGCGGAAGCGTATGAGTATCCGGAATCGTTCTTCGCTTCTCGCTTGTGGCGCATCCGTCGTCCGGAGCCCGATCCGGCGGAACTGGCCGAAGCGGTCGCGGCGATACGCGTGGCGCGGGCGCCGCTGATCATTGCCGGCGGTGGGGTGCATTATGCGGATGCGACGGATGCGCTCGCCGACTTTGCCGAACGCCATGGGATTCCCGTTGCGGAGACGCAAGCCGGGAAGGGGGCGCTGGCGGACGGGCACCGGCTGAACCTGGGCGCGGTCGGCGTGACCGGGACAGGTGCGGCGAACAAGATGGCCGAGCGTGCCGATCTGATTTTGGCGGTGGGCACGAGGCTGTCGGACTTCACCACCGGTTCGTGGGCTTTGTTTCAGAACCCGGCACGGCGGCTGGTCGCGTTGAACGTGCAGCCCTTCGATGCGGCCAAGCATCTCGCGCTGCCGCTGGTGGCAGATGCGCGAGCGGGCCTCGCTGCACTGAGTGGCGCGCTGGGCTCGTTCGCTGCCCCGGCGGAATGGACCCGTGCCGCCATTGATGCCGAGGCGACGTGGCGTCCGCAGGCGGCTGCGGCGACGGCGGCGACGAATGCTGAGCGGCCATCGGACGCACAGGTGATTGGTGCCGTGCAGCGCGCCGCGGGGCCGGACTCCGTGGTGGTGTGCGCCGCCGGCGGGCTGCCGGGCGAGCTGCACAAACTATGGCGGAGCGCACGGCCAGGATCGTATCACCTGGAGTATGGTTATTCCTGCATGGGATACGAAATTGCCGGCGGTGTGGGGGTTAAGCTGGCGCAGCCCGATGCGGACGTGATCGTCATGGTGGGCGATGGCAGCTATCTGATGATGAACTCCGAAATCGCCACGTCGGTGATGCTGGGCGTGAAGCTGACCATCGTGGTATTGGACAATGGCGGTTTCGGCTGCATCGACCGGCTGCAGCGGTCCACCGGCAGCGTGTCGTTCAACAATCTCCTGGCGACCGCGCGTCATGCGACGCTGCCGCGGGTTGACTTTCGCGCTCACGCCGAAAGTCTCGGTGCCGTCGCCGAGAAGGTCGCCAGCCTGAGCGAGCTCGATGCCGCGTTGGCCCGCGCGCGCACCGCGACGCACACGTTTGTCGTGGTGATCGATACGGATCCTGCGATCAGCACCGAGGCAGGCGGGCACTGGTGGGACGTTCCGGTGCCGGAGGTGTCGGCACGCGAGCAGGTGACGACGGCGCATGCCGACTGGCTGGCGCATCGCGCCGCCCAGCGACAGGGAGATTGAAGGCGTGTCCGTGCGGCTTGGCACTAATCCGATCGCGTGGTCCAACGATGATCTGCGCGAGCTTGGCGGCACGACGCCGCTGGAAACCTGTCTGCGGGAGGCGCACGAAGCCGGCTTCGAGGGGATCGAGATGGGTCACAAGTTCCCCCTCGATGCCGCCGCCCTGCGCGCTGTTCTGGCGCGGCACGGCCTTGATCTTGTTTCCGGGTGGTATTCCTGCGAGCTACTGCGGCGCGATGCGGCTGCGGAAAGATTGGTGATGCGCCCACATCTGGAGCTGCTGAATGCGCTCGGGTGCCGCGTGGTAATTGTGGCTGAAACGTCCAACACGGTGCATGGGAATCGCTCGGTGCCGTTGTCGCGCCGGCCGGTTCTGCCTCCCGGGGAATGGGCGCGGTTCGGGCAGCATCTGACGGATCTGGGGAAGGCAGTTGCGGACGAGGGATTGGAGCTTGTCTATCACCACCACATGGGCACCGTCGTGCAGACAGAGGTGGAGATCGACCGGCTGATGGACAGCACCGGGCCGGCGGTACGGCTGTTGCTGGATACCGGGCACGCCGTGTTTGGCGGCGCCGATCCGGTTGCGCTGGCGCGGCGCTGGCGCGAGCGAGTCGGACATGTGCACTGCAAGGATGTGCGGGCGCCGGTGATGCAAGACGTGCAGCACCGGGAGCTGAGCTTTCTCGATGCGGTCATCGCCGGCGTTTTCACGGTGCCGGGCGACGGAACGATCGATTTCGTGGCCGTATTAAGGGAACTGCCGGGCTACGATCGCTGGCTGGTGGTGGAAGCCGAACAGGACCCGGCCAAGGCAAACCCCCTGCGCTATGCCCGGCTGGGGTGTGCAGAATCTGCGCCGGTTCGTTTCACAGTCCGGGCTGAGCTGACGCGCCCGGCGGGTATTTTCCCACGCGTAGCCGGGGTTTATTCCACCAGCATGCGCAGTTCCTCGGCGCGACAAAGGATCAGGTAACCGCCATCCAGATCGACAACACCGTCATCGCGCCATATACGGAGCTGCTTGTTCACGCTCTCCCGCGTGGAGGCGACCAGGTTCGACAGGTCGCGCTGCGACATCTTCACGTCGATGCGGGTGCCCTGCGCGGTCTGCCGCCCATAATCGAGCGCAAGTTTCAGCAGCACGCGTGCCAGCCGCGCGGGCAGATCGAATAGCGCCAACTCCTCCAGCGCCATGCTGGTATTGCGCAGCTTCTCGCACAATACGGCGATCAACCGCAGGTAGAGGCTCTCGTGGCGCTGCAGGAACGGCAGGAAATGCCGCCGTTCCAGCACCAGCAGCATGGTTTCCTCGATCGCGGTGCAATCGGCGCTGCGCGGCTTGCCGTCGAGCAAGGCGATCTCTCCGAAGACTTCGCCGGGATCGATGACGTTGAGCGTGATCTCCTTGCCTTCGACCGAAACCGAGCTGACGCGCACGCGGCCAGCCAACACCGCCATCATGGAAGAGCCTTCGTCGCCCTTCTGGAATATCGACGCCCCGCGCGTAACACGACGTTCGGAGGAGAGCCGGAGCACCTCTTCCAGTTCCTCGGGATTCATTGCCTCGAACAGCGGACTGCTGAGCAGTGCCGCGCGCTTGGCGTCGCGATCGAGCCTGGCCACCATACCCCCGCCCTCTATGCCCCGGCCGGTGTGCGTGTCGCGACGGGAATAGTAGCAGGTGGTGGGGGGGAGGGAAGGGTTCAGTTTTCCGAAAGTCAGAAAGCCTGGTCCCACGGCTCTGGCAGCATGGCATAGCTGTCGCCGTGGCGGACCACATGCGCGAAACCGGGGTAGTGGACGTGCATGCCTGCAATCAGGAGGCGATCGCTTGCAACCATGTCGAAAGTGCGTCGGCGCGTGGCCGCCGCGGCGGCCGGATCGGTATCGAACTCGATGGTTACCTCGGGCCGAGGCACCTGGATCTCCGGTACATGGATGATATCGCCCCAGATCAGCAGCGAGTCGTTGCCCGACGCAATCATGTAGCCGGAATGTCCCGGTGTGTGTCCGTTCAGCGGCATTGCGGTGATCCCGGGAAACACCTCCCGGCTGCTGTTGAAGGTGCGCAACCGGTCACGATACGGCGCGATCTGCTTGCGCGCGGCCTCGAAATAGAGTTTTTTCGCCCGTTCACTGGCCTGCGCCATCGCCGCGTCGTCGTCCCAATGGCGCGGGTCGTTTTCATGCACGACGAGTTCAGCGTTCGGGAACAGGCGCAGGCCGGTGGCCGGGTCCGTCAGGCCGGCGGAGTGGTCCGGATGTATATGCGTCAACAGCACCAATTCGATCTCTGCCGGGTCGATCCCCGCGGCTCGGAGATTGGATTGCAGGCGCCCGGCAGTGGGTTGCAGGTAATTGCCCGACCCGGTCTCGATCAGCACCAGCCGTCCGCCGGAGCGGATCGCGTAGCAGTTCACGGAGGTCCGCCGCCCCGGGCGGAATGCCTCGGTCAGCATGCGGGTTGCCTCCTGCGGCTCGATGTTGCGCAGCACATCGACCGTGCCGTCGAGATACCCGTCCGACAGCGCGGTAACGACGATTTCACCGATACGGCGATGATAGACACCCGGAACCTGATGTTGCGGAACATGGACCATGGCGAGCCTCCGTTCGTGTGGCCGAGTGTCGCATGGACCGCCGATCCTCGCCATGCTAGAGCATTTTCAGCATGACTGAAGATGCTCTGGTTCTTTGTTCACGAGCAGATTCACGTGCTCCTGGAATCGGAGCAATTCCCATTAAGCCCGATCTTCTCTAGGCAGCTTGCGATGTCAAAGTCCTTGCGTCCCCTGATTGCGGTCCTGAACGGGCCGAACATGAACATGCTGGGCCTGCGCCAGCCGCATCTTTATGGCCGCGCCACGCTGGACGATGTCGAGCAACTGTGCGCCGAAGCGGGCGAGCGGCTGGGGCTGGCGATCGACTTCCGGCAAAGCAACATCGAGGGCGAGCTGATTTCCTGGGTGCAGGAATGCCGCGGGCGCGCTCGGGGCATCGTGATCAACCCGGCCGGCTACACGACCACCTCCGTGGCGCTGATGGATGCGCTGCTGGCCGCCGAACTGCCGGTGATCGAGGTGCACGTCACCAATATCCATCGGCGTGAGGAGTTCCGTCAGCATTCCTACGTGTCGAAGGCCTCGGTGGGGGTGATATGCGGGTTGGGCATCCGAGGCTATTCACTGGCGCTCGCGGCCCTCGCCGAGCTTCTCGAAGAAGGGGAGGGGGCGTGAGCCGGATTTCCATGGATACGGACGCGATCCGCGCGCTGGCCGCCTTGCTGCACGAAACCGGCCTGAGCGAGATCGAGATCGCTGAGAAGGACAGCCGCATCCGTGTGGCGCGCAACGTGGTTACAGCCGAGGTGACTGCCGCGCCGGTTCGACGGGAGATGTCTGTTGCCGAAGCGGCGCTCGACTTCGCCGGTCGGCGGAACCGGTGCATCCTGGTGCGGTGACCAGCCCGATGGTGGGAGTGGCATACCTGTCGCCCGAGCCCGGCGCCCCGCCCTTTGTTGCGGTTGGCCAGAACGTCGTTGCCGGGCAAACTTTGCTGCTGATCGAGGCGATGAAGACATTCAACCAGATCAAGGCGCCGAAGTCCGGCACGGTGATCCGCATTCTCATAGCCGGCGGCATGCCGGTGGAGTATGGCGAAATGCTGATGGTTCTGGAGTAAGCCTGCGGTGATTGTTTGGCCCATGACAGCCGAGCCTTGTTTCAGAAAATACTGATCGCCAATCGCGGAGAGATTGCGCTGCGCATCCAGCGCACCTGCCGCGAGTTGGGGATTCCGACCGTGGCCGTGCATTCCACGGCCGACGCCGAGGCGATGCACGTGCGGCTCGCTGATGAAAGCGTCTGCATCGGGCCGCCGGCCGCCAAAGACAGTTACCTTAATATCCCGGCCATCCTATCTGCCGCCAGCATCACCGGCGCCGACGCGATCCATCCCGGATACGGATTTCTGTCCGAGAACGCCCGGTTTGCCGAGATGGTCGACGCGCACGGGCTGACCTTCATCGGGCCGGCGCCGGAGCATATCCGGATGATGGGTGACAAGGTGGCGGCGAAAGCGGCGATGGCGCGGCTGGGGGTGCCCCTGGTGCCCGGCTCGGACGGCATCGTGGGCGACGTGGCCACGGCGCGCGCGGCGGCCGATCGAGTCGGTTATCCCGTGCTGGTCAAGGCTTCCGCCGGGGGCGGCGGGCGCGGCATGAAGCTCGCCGCCAGCGCGGCCGAACTGGAGGATGCGTTCCGCACCGCCCGGGCCGAGGCGCGTGCGGCATTCGGCAATGATGCGGTCTATCTGGAGAAATATCTCGATCGGCCGCGCCATATCGAGCTTCAGGTGCTGGCGGATGCGCACGGCAATGTGGTGCATCTAGGCGAACGCGATTGCAGCTTGCAGCGCCGCCATCAGAAGCTGCTGGAAGAGGCGGGGTCTCCGGCACTTTCGGCGCAGCAGCGGGACCGGCTCGGTGCCGACGTGACGGCGGCGCTGGGGCGGATTGGTTATCGCAATGCCGGGACGCTGGAATTCCTGTACCAGGACGGGCAGTTCGCGTTCATCGAAATGAACACGCGGTTGCAGGTGGAACATCCGGTGACCGAGATGGTGGTGGGACTCGATCTGGTGCGCGAGCAGATACGCATCGCGGCCGGAGAGGCGCTGGGATACGGGCAAGCGGATATCCGGTTCGGCGGGCACGCCATCGAGTGCCGCATCACGGCAGAGGACCCGGAGACGTTCATGCCGTCACCGGGCCGGGTGAGTGCGTTCCATGCGCCTGGCGGGCTTGGTGTGCGTATCGATTCGGCGCTGTACGCGGGCTATGACGTGGCGTCCTATTACGACAGCATGATCGCCAAGCTGATCGTGCATGCGCCGACGCGTGCGCAGGCGATCGCCCGGCTGAGGCGCGCTCTGGACGAGTTCGCGGTTGTGGGCATCAAGACCACCATTCCGCTGCATCGGCAAATCGTTGATGACGCGTCGTTCCTGGCCGGCGATTACACGATTCACTGGCTGGAACAGTTCGTCGCCGACTGAAAACGGGGCGTCTATTGCAGGCGGATGACGCGGGACAGGAACTCCTGCGTGCGGGGTTGTTTCGGTGCGCTGAGGATATCGCGCGGATCACCCTGTTCCACGATCAGCCCGTCATCGATGAATACCAACTCGTCGGCGACCTCTCCGCGCAAATCCGAGTTCGTGCGTCACGACGATCATGGTCATCCCCGATCGAGCCAGGTCCTTCATGACATTCAGCACGTCGCCGACCAGCTCCGGGTCCAGTGCGGAGGTCGGCTCGTCGAACAGCATCAGTTTGGGCTGCATGGCAAGCGCCCGGGCGATCGCCACCCGCTGCTGCTCGCCGCCGGAAAGTTGCGCCGGATAGTTGCATTTGCTTGTCGGCAAGCCCGACGCGATCCAGCAGCTCGAGCGCGTGTTTGCGGGCCTGGTCGGGGCGGACGCGCTTCACCCGGATCGGCGCTTCCACGATGTTCTGCAGCGCGGTCATGTGCGGGAACAGATTGAACTGCTGGAACACCATGCCGATGTTCTGCCGCATGCGCGCCACGTCGCGTTCGGGCAGTTCGTAGAGCCGGCCTTTGTGTTCCCGGTAGCCGACCAGTTCGCCGCCGACCCATAATTGCCCGCTGTCGAATGGTTCAAGGTGGTTGATGCAGGCGAGCAGCGTGCTTTTGCCTGACCCGGACGGGCCGATGATGCAAAGCACCCTGCCGATTGCCACGTCGAGGTCGATGCCGCGCAGCACCTTTCGCGTGCCGTAGGTTTTCCGCAAGCCGCGGATTTCGACCATGTTATCCAATGGCCTGTCCGCCAGATTTCATTGCGGGTAAATTTCCGTTCCAGGAAATGCTGACCGACCGAGAGCACCGATACGATCGTCAGGTACCATAGCGATGCGACGATCAGCAGCGGGATCGTCTGGTAGGTGCGCGAATAGATAAGCTGCGCCGTGTACAGCAGCTCTGCCAGCGCCAGAACGCTGACCAGCGAGGTATTCTTGACCATGGAGATCACCTCGTTGCCGACCGGCGGGATGATCACCTTCATGGCCTGGGGCAGGATGATGCGGCGATAGATCATCATCCGCCGCATGCCGAGCGCCAGGGCGGCCCTGTTCTGCCCGGTGGGCACCGACACGATGCCGGCCCGTATGACCTCGGCTGTGTAGGCCGCCTGGCTCAGCCCGAGTCCGGCGAGTGCCGCGAACAGCGGCGTGATCAACGTGTTCGTATCTACGCTGAACAGCGTCGGCCCGAACGGGACATGCAGCGAAATAGTGGAATAGAGCGCGCCGAAATTGTACCAGAAGATCAGTTGCACAAGCACCGGAACGCTGCGGAAGAACCAGATATACACCCAGCTAATGGTCGAGAGCAGGCGGTTCCGCGACAGCCGGAACAGCGCCAGCATCGTGCCCAGTACCAGCCCGATCGCCATCGCGGCGACCGTCAGCTCCAGCGTGCGGCGCAGCCCTGCCAGGATTTGCGGATCGAACATGTACTGGCCGACGACCGGCCATTGAAAGGCCGGGTTGGTGGCGACGCTGTACAGGACCGCAGCCACCACCAGCAGCACGATCGCGGTGGCGATCCAGCTACCGGGATGGCGCAGGGGTACGACCTTCTGCGGGGAATCCTGATCAGCCGCGGAGGACATATCCCACTCGGCAGCAGCGGTCAGCTTGCGGTGCCGGTGGGATTCAGCGGCGCCTTCTTGACGGCGCCGCTTTGCAGGCCCCATTTCTGCACGATCTTCTGATAGGTTCCGTCATCGATCAGGTGCTGGATCGCCGCCTGCAGCACAGGCGACAGATCGGAGCCCTTCGGCAGCGCGATGCCGATATAGCTGAGGTCGGTGTATTTCCCGACCACCTTGGTCCGTCCATCCGATTGCCGCACGAAATAGCTGACCGCGGTGGAGCCGATCCAGAACAGGTCGGATCGTTTGCTCATCAGGCTGTCGGCCGCGCTGGCGCCGTCGTTGAAGGTCATGTATGTTGATCGGCGGCTTGCCCAGTTCCTTGCAGCGGGATTGGTGCGCGGTGGCGAACTCCACCTCGCGCGAACCGCGCGTCGTGGCGACCTTAAGTCCGCAAAGATCGTCCAGGCTGTTCACCTTGACGTTCGAATTCGGCCAGCGCGGCGAACAGCTCGTTGCCGAGCAGGGTGCCGATCATGTCGACGACTTTCTCGCGCACATCCGTCACGCCCATCTGGCCGACGGCGGCATCGAAGCGCTTCGATTGCAGGCCGGGGATCAGGGAGTCGAAGGTCGTCGGCCGGATCTCCAGCTCCAGCCCCAGGCTTTGCGCGGCCGCGCGCAGTATATCGATCTCCCAGCCGGCGATCTCGCCCTTTTCGTTGCGGAAATCGTCCGGGGGCGAGCCAAGCGCCACGGCGACGGTCAGCTTCTTCGACTCCGCGATGCGTGGCGGCAGACGCTTAATCAGGTCCGGCTGCGGCGAATTCGGCTGGGACGGCCGCGGTATCGGTGGTTGCGGCCGATGCCACCGGGGCGCCTGCCGCACTGCAGGCAAGAATCGCAAGCAGCGCGAAGCAGGCCAGAAAGGATGTGTTTCGCCGCGTTATCATTTGAATTTTCCGGACTGTGAGTTGGTTCCGTGCAGCCGCTCCGACCAACGTCGTTTCGATGGCGAGCAGCGGGGAGTGTACGGGATGATCGGCATGGGCTCAAGCAGCCGGGAACGGTACCTCGCTGGACCATCGCTGAATGACCGGCAACAATGCCCGTTCCTGGGGATATTCGAGAGGCAATGTCTGTTTCGCTTGGCATCGATGTCGGTGGCACCTTCACCGACCTTGTGGCGCTGGATCACCAGTCAGGCCACGGCACGATCTGGAAGGAAAGCACGACGCCGGACGATCCGGCCCGCGGCGTGGTGGATGGCATACGGCGCCTGCTGGCCGAACACCGCATCGCGCCCGCCGACATCAGCCGCGTGGTGCATGCGACCACGCTGTTCACCAATGCGCTGATCGAGCGCAAGGGCGCGCCCACCGGGCTGCTGACCACGGCCGGATTTGCCGATGTGCTGGAGATCGGGCGCGAACGGAAATACGAGCTGTACGATCTGGCGATCGAGATGCCGCGCCCGTTGGTGCCGCGTCCCTGGCGGCGTGAGGCAATGGAACGGCTGGCGCCGGACGGCAGCGTCGAAATCCGCCTCGATATCGACGCCGCGCTGCGCGAGGTGGAATGGCTGGTGGGCCAGGGCGTGCGCAGCCTGGCGATCGTGTTCCTGCACGCCTATGCCAATCCGGCGCACGAACAGCAGGCGCGCGGCGGCGATCGCGCAGCGCTTTCCGCAGCTTTCGCTGTCGCTGTCATCGGCGATAGCGCCGGAGATCCGGGAGTATCCGCGCACCAGCACCACGGTTGCGAATGCCTATGTGCAGCCGCTGGCGGAGAGCTATCTCGATCGGCTGGAGGCGGCGCTGACGCGATCTCGGCATCGGCGGGCAGTTGCTGCTGATGCTGTCGAGCGGCGGGCTCGCGCCGATCGCCGAGGCAAGGCGCGCGCCGGTGCAGCTTGCTGGAAAGCGGTCCGGCGGCGGGGGCGCTGGCGGGCGCCGTGTTCGGCCGCAGCGCCGGTCTCGATCGCGTGCTGGCGTTCGACATGGGCGGCACGACGGCGAAGCTCGCGATCGTGGAGGCTGGCGAGCCGCTGGTCGCGCTGGGGTTTCGAAGCGGCGCGCCAGAAGCGCTTCCTGCGCGGCAGCGGACTGCCGATCCAGATCGCCACGGTCGAGCTGATCGAGATTGGCGCCGGCGGCGGCTCGATCGCGCGGCGCGGCGACGCTGGGCACGTTGCAGGTGGGGCCGGAGAGCGCCGGCGCGGTGCCGGGGCCGGCCTGTTACGGCCGCGGCGGCGAGGATGTGACCGTTACGGATGCTGATCTGGCGCTGGGATGCCTCGATCCGGATTATTTTCTCGGTGGCGCGATGCGGATCGACACCGCAGCGGCGAGCAGCAGCCTGAGCCGGCTGGCGGCCGAGATCGGCTTGCCGCCGCAACGGGTGGCGGCGGGCATCCGGGCACTGGTGGATGAAACGATGGCCGGCGCGGCACGGGTGGCGATCGCGGAGCGCGGCGCGGCGCCGCCGGATTACGCGCTGCTGGCCACCGGCGGGGCCGGGCCGGTGCATGCGTGGGAGGTGGCGCGCCGCCTGGGCGTGCAACGCATCCTGTGCCCGCCGGGCGCCGGGGCCGGCAGCGCGCTGGGGATGCTGATGGCGCCGGCACGGGTGGATCGCGCCGCTTCGGTCAACGCGCTGCTGGACGGCGTGGACTGGAAGCGGATCGACGCCACGTTCGCGCGGCCTGAGTCGCGGAGGCGGAGGCGGTGATCCAGGCCGCGGGTGGCGACATGGAGAGGCTGCGGACGCAACGGATGGCGGATCTGCGCTATGTCGGGCAGGGTTTCGAGGTGACCGTCGCGTTGCCGGACGTGCTGTCGGCTGCAGCGGTGCAGGCGGCGTTCGAGGCGCGGTATCGCGCGCTGTTCAACCGCACCGCCGCCGGGCGCCGCGGTGCAACTGGTCACATTGCGTCTGTCGCTGACGGCGCCGATCCGGGGGGCGCAGTGCAGCGTGATGCTGCATCGCCGGACGCGGCAGGAGCGGCCGGTGAAGGGCCGGCGAATGGTCGGCTTTGCCGAGGGCGAGCATGATGACCGATGTGTACGACCGTTATGCGTTGCGGCCGGGTACGCGGTTCGACGGCCCGGCGGTGATCGAGGAAAGCGAAAGCACCTTCGTGATCGGTCCGGGGGGCCGTGCACAGGTGCTGGCCGACGGGCGCGATCCTGGTGGAGCTTCCGGCATGACGGCGCCGTTCGATCCGATCGAGCTGGAACTGCTGTGGCGGCGACTGATCTCCATCGTCGATGAGGCGGCCGCCGCGCTGGTGCGCACCAGTTTCTCGACCCTGGTGCGGGACAGCTACGATTTCAGTTGCATCGTAACGGATGCGGCGGGCCAGTCGCTGGTGCAGGCGACCGAGAGCATCCCCAGCTTCATCGGCACGCTGCCGGCAACGGTGAAGCATTTCCTGCGCTGCTTTCCGCCGGACCGACTGGCCGAAGGGGATGTGCTGATCACCAACGATATCTGGATGGGAACCGGCCACCTGAACGACATCACGGTGGCCAAGCCGATCTTTCTGGCTGGCCGGCTGGTGGCGTTCAGTGCTTCAACCGCGCACGCGCCGGATATCGGCGGCAAGATCCGCAGCCCGGAGCCGCGCGAGGTATTCGAGGAAGGATTGCAGATACCGCCGATGAAGCTGGTGCGGGCGGGCGCGGTGGACGAGACCCTGCTGGCCATCCTGCGGCAGAATGTCCGCACACCCGAACAGACGGTCGGTGATCTGTGGGCGCAACTGGTCGCGCTCGATACGATGGAAGCGCGGCTGCTGGCGCTGATGCAGGGTGTGGGATTGCGGGATCTGGCGGTGCTCGCCGGCGCGATCCATGGGCGCTGCGAGCACGCCATGCGCAGCGCTATTTCCGCGCTGCCGGACGGGACGTATCGCAGCGAACTGCAGACCGACGGGCTGATGGACACGCCTATCACCATCCGCATGGCGCTGACGATCGCTGGCGATACGATCGAGGTGGATTATGCCGGCACCGATCCGCAGGTGGATCGGGCGATCAACTGCGCGCTTTGCTACACCTATGCGATGACGATGTACGGCGTGAAGGTGTGCACCAGCCCGACGCTGCCGAACAATGAGGGGGCGTGGCGGCCGATCCGCCTGCTGGCGCCGCCGGGCTGCATCGTCAATCCGCAGTTTCCGGCCTCCGGCGGGTCGCGCATGCTGATCGGGCATTACCTGCCGATGCTGGTGTTCGGCTGTCTCGGTCAGGTGGTGCCGGAGCGGGTGATTGCGGCCTGCGGGTCGCCGATGTGGGGGATGAACCAGGCGGGCGTGCATGCGGGCAACAAGCCGTATGCCAACATGTTCTTCTTCAATGGCGGCATGGGCGCAGGGCAGGGGCGGGACGGGCAGAGCTGCCTGTCCTGGCCGTCCAACGTGTCTTCGACCAGCATCGAGATCAGCGAGCATGATCGCGCCGCTGCGCTTCCATTACAAGCGCCTTCGGCCCGACAGCGGCGGCGCCGGGCCGCCGACGCGGCGGGCTGGGGCAGGAGATACTGATCGAAAGCCGCTCGGAAACGCCGATCGCGGTCTCGTTCCTTGCGGAACGAACCGTCATTCCGGCGTTCGGGCTGGCGGGCGGCGAAGCCGGGGGCAACCGGGATGCTGCGGGTCAACGGGGCGGCGTGGACCCGAAGCGGCAATACATGCTGCGGCATGGCGATACGGTGCTGCTGGCCACGCCCGGCGGCGGCGGGCACGGCGACCCAGCGGCGGCGCGATCCGGTGCTGCTCGCCGATGATGCAAAGGCAGGTTACACAACCATTCGGCACTCAGGGAGACGAATAATGATCGTGAAACGGCGCGAGCTGCTGGCGACTGCGTCGGCACTGACGCTGCTGCGCGACGTGCGAGTGCTGCGTGCCGCTGAACCGATCCACATCGGTGCGCTGTTTCCGCTGACCGGCAACTCCGCCGGTGCGGGGCAGGAATGCCGGGAGGCGATCGAGGTCGGGCAGGAGGTCGTCAACAACGTCGCATCCCGAGCTGGCGCCGCTGCCGCTTGCTGCTACCGCCGGTCTGCCGAACCTGGGCGGCGCGCCGATCGAAACGATCTTCGTCGATCACCGCGGCGATCCGGCGCTGGCGCAGACCGAAACACTGCGCCTGATCACGCAAGATCATGTGCCGGCGCTGATCGGCAGCTACCAGTCCAATACCGCGCTGACCGCCACGGCCGTGGCGGAGCGCTATGGGGTGCCATTCGTGGTGAGCGACTCGGTCGCCGCCAATATCACCCAGCGCGGCTTCAAATGGACCTTCCGGGTCAC
This sequence comes from uncultured Pseudomonadota bacterium, assembly GCA_963810715.1. GTDB lineage: Bacteria > Pseudomonadota > Alphaproteobacteria > Acetobacterales > Acetobacteraceae > DATDIC01. Next base: position 636,826 of record CAWEOZ010000023.1, read on the forward strand.
GCCGATCGCGCCCAATTTCGCCGAGACCTATATGCGCTTCATCCAGCAGATGCAGCAGGGCGGGAAATCGATCGACAAGGTGGCGATCGTCGCCGAGAATACCGATTACGGCACCTCGGTCGGCGATGCGATCGAGGCCGCCGCGAAATCATCCGGCATCCCGGTCGCCACCCGCGTGCGCTATTCGGCGAACAGCCCCGACATGTCGTCGGAAGTGCTTACGCTGAAGAGCGCCGATCCCTCTGTGGTGCTGTTCGTCAGCTACACGTCCGATGCGATTCTGTTCATGAAAACGATGAAGTCGCTGAACTGGCTGCCGCCGATGATCATTGGCGACAGTGCGGGATTTTCCGATCCGTCCTTCGTGACCTCGGTCGGTGATCTGGCGCAGGGCGTGTTGAACCGCAGTGCGTGGTCGCCGGGAAAGCCGGGCAGCGTGACCGAGAAGATCAATGCGCTGTTCAAGGCGAAGACCGGGCGCGACATGGATGATGCGAGCGGACGCGTCATGCAGGCGTTTTTCGTGCTGGCCGACGCGATCAACCGGGCGGGTGCGGCGGTTCCAGCAAAAATTCAGGCGGCGCTGCAGGCGACGGACATGACGCCGGCAGCTTATTGTCGGCTATCGCGGCGTGAAGTTCGACGCATCCGGGCAGAACACGTGAGGGCGCCACGTACATCACGCAGCTCGACGGCAAGAACTACGTCACCGTCTGGCCGGCGAATGCGGCGGCGGCGCCGCTCGTCTGGCCGATGCGTGGCTGGCGGGCCTGATCCGCGGATCAGTGCCCGGCGGGCAATTCCGCCAGCTCGATCAGCACGTTGCCGGTGGAGGACGGATCGATGAACGCGATCTTCGCCCCACCATGCCCGATCCGCGGCACCTCATCGCGCAACTTCACGCCTTTTGCTTTCAGCTCGGTCAAGGCGGCTTCGATATCGTCTACCTCGAAACAGATATGGAACAGGCCGGTGCCTTTCTCGGCAATCCATTTGCGAACGCCGTTATCCGCGCCGCTGCCTTCGAGCAGCTCGAGGTAGGTTTCACCCACAGGCAGCATGGCCAGACGCGTGCTGCCGATCTGCTCCTCGTATTCCAGCGGAATCCCGAACTTATCGCGCAACAGGCCGATCAACTTCCGCAGCGAGCTCGACTGCAATGGCAATATGTTCGATGCGCCTGATCTTCATCGCTTATTGCTCATTGTATGATCCCCTAGCGGCTCAGTTCCCGCGCCATCGCGTCGATCCCGTCCGGAGTCAGCGGAAACATGCGTCCTTCCATAAGCTGGCGGGTCAGCGCGATCGATTGCACATAGGACCAGGACCGCTCCGGGGTTGGGTTCAGCCATGCCGCCCGGCGGAACTGCGATGTCAGTCGGTCGAGCCAGATGCGGCCGGACTCCACGTTCCAGTGTTCGACGCTGCCGCCCGGCGTGGTGATTTCGTATGGGCTCATTGATGCGTCGCCGACGAAGATCAGCCGATAATCCGCGCCATAGGTGCGCAGCACGTCCCATGTCGGGGTCACGCGGTCATGGCGGCGCCGATTGTCCTTCCAGACGCGCTCATAGGGGAAATTGTGGAAGTAGAAATACTCCAGGTGCTTGAACTCGGTGCGGCAGGCCGAGAACAGTTCCTCGCAGATGCGGACATGCTCGTCCATCGAGCCGCCGATATCCAGGAACAGCAGGATCTTCACCGTGTTATGCCGCTCCGGCACCAGCTTCAGGTCCAGCATGCCGGCTTTGTCGGCGGTGGCGCGGATCGTGTCGGGAATGTCCAGCTCGGTGGGCGCGCCCTGGCGGGCGAAGCGGCGCAGCCGGCGCAGGGCGAGGCGGAAATTGCGCGTGCCGAGCTCGACGTCGCCGTCCAGGTCGCGGAAGTCTCGCCGGTCCCAGACCTTGACGGCGCTGCGGTGACGCAATTCGTGCTGGCCGATGCGCACCCCGGCGGGATTGTAGCCCGAAGGCGCCGAACGGGGAGGTGCCGGCGGTGCCGATCCATTTGCCACCGCCCTGATGCCGGCCCTTCTGTTCCTCCAGCAACTGCCGCAGCCGGTCCATCAGCGCCTCGAATCCGCCCAGCGCGGCGATTTGCGCCATTTCCTCCGGGGTGAGCAGCTTTTCCGCCAGCTTGCGCAGCCATTCGTCCGGCAGTTCGCGTGCATTGACGGCTTCGGCCTGCTCGAGCCCTTTGAAACATTCGCCGAACACGCGGTCGAACCGGTCGAGATGGCGTTCGTCCTTCACCAGCGTCGCCCGGCTGAGATAGTAGAAGTCGTCGATGCTGTAATCGGCGATACCGGCGCGCATCGCCGCCCATCAGGGTCAGGTACTCGGTAACCGAGACCGGCAGGCCAGCCTGTTTCAGCGACAACAGGAAGGTCGCGAACATGCCCGCGCGGTGCCTATCCGCCGCGCCGCGCCAGGAACGCGATCCGCTCGAACAGGTGCACGTCCTGCTCGTTCTTGAGCAGCGCGCCGTGCAGAGGTGGGATCACAACGTGGGTTTCCTTGCTGCGCAGCGCCTCGGCGGGCAGGTCTTCAACCATCAGCAGCTTGAGCCAATCGAGCAGCTCCGATGTCGCCGGCTTTTTCTTCAGGCCGGGGACTTCGCGGATCTGGAAGAACACATTCAATGCCTCCCGCGCCAGGTCTCGCCGGATATCCGGATAATGCGCCTGGACGATCCGTTCCATGGTCGGCCGATCGGGAAACCGGATGTAGTGAAAGAAGCAACGGCGCAGGAATGCGTCCGGCAGCTCCTTTTCGTTGTTGGAGGTGATGATGACGACCGGTCGGTGCCGCGCCACCACGGTTCGCCGGGTTTCGTACACGAAGAACTGCATGCGGTCGAGTTCCAGCAACAAATCATTGGGGAACTCGATATCGGCCTTGTCGATCTCGTCGATCAGCACCAGTACCGGCGCAGGCGCCTCAAACGCGTCCCACAGCTTGCCGCGCACGATGTAGTTGCCGATGTCATGCACCCGCGGATCGCCGAGCTGCCCGTCGCGCAGCCGGGACACCGCGTCGTATTCGTACAACCCCTGCTGCGCCTTGGTGGTCGATTTGATGTGCCACTCGATCAGCGGATAGCCCAGTGCCGCCGCCACCTCGTGCGCCAGCATGGTCTTGCCGGTGCCCGGCTCACCTTTGACCAGCAGCGGCCGCTGCAGAGTCACGGCGGCATTCACGGCGACCTCCAGATCGCGCGAAGCGATATAGGTGCTGGTGCTGGTGAACGTGGGCACGCTTATTGCACCCTGTTGGCAACCAGCTCGGCGACCACCGTGGGGTCGGCCAGCGTGGATATGTCGCCCAGGTTTTCGGTTTCGTTGGCGGCGATCTTGCGCAAGGATGCGGCGCATGATCTTGCCGCTGCGGGTCTTGGGCAGGGCAGGGGCCCATTGGATGGCGTCGGGGGCGGCGATCGGGCCGATCTGGGTGCGCACCCAGCCAACCAGTTCCTTTCGCAACGGCTCGCTCGGTTCCTCGCCCAGGTTCAGCGTCACATAGGCGTAAATGCCCTGGCCTTTCAGGTCATGCGGGAAGCCCACCACCGCCGCTTCCGCCACCTTCGGGTGCGCCACCAGCGCGCTTTCCACCTCCGCGGTGCCCATGCGGTGGCCGGAGACGTTGATCACGTCATCGACGCGGCCGGTGATCCAGTAATAGCCATCGGCGTCGCGCCGGGCGCCGTCGCCGGTGAAGTAGAGATTTTTGAAGGTGGAGAAATAGGTCTGCACGAAACGTTCATGGTCGCCGAACACGGTGCGCATCAGGCCGGGCCAGGCGTCGGCGATGCACAGGTTGCCTTCGCAGGGGCCGTGCAGCTCGTGCCCGTCGGCATCGACGATCAGCGGCCGCACGCCGGGCAGCGGCAGCGTGGCGGAGCCGGGTTTCAGCGCGGTCGCGCCGGGCAGCGGGCTGATCATGATGCCGCCGGTTTCCGTCTGCCACCAGGTATCGACAATCGGGCAGCGATGCTCGCCCGACCACCCGGTCATACCACAGCCAGGCTTCCGGGTTGATCGGTTCGCCCACCGATGCCGAGGATGCGCAAGGAACGGCGCGAGGTTTTCTTCACCGGCGCCTCGCCTTCGCGCATCAGCGCGCGGATGGCGGTGGGCGCGGTGTAGAAGATGTTCACCTTGTGCTTGTCCACCACCTGCCAGAAGCGGCTGCTGTCGGGATAGTTGGGAATGCCTTCGAACATCAGCGTGGTGGCGCCGTTCGCCAGCGGGCCGTACAGGATATATGTGTGGCCCGTCACCCAGCCGACATCGGCGGTGCACCAGTAGATTTCGCCCGGCTTGTAGTCGAACACCAGCTCATGCGTGAAGGCGGCCCACACCATGTAGCCGCCCGTGGTGTGCAGCGCCCCCTTCGGCTTGCCGGTGCTGCCGGAGGTGTAGAGGATGAACAACGGATCTTCGGCATTCATCGGCTCGGGCGGGCAGTCGGGTGAGGCAGCGGCGCACAGCGTGGCATAATCGTGGTCGCGTCCGGCGGATGGTGGGCACCGTTGCACCGGTTACCTTCACCACGACCACGTTCTTCACGCCGGGGCAGGATTTCAGGGCCGCATCAGCGTTCGCCTTCAGCGCCACCTTGCGTCCGCCGCGCCGACCTTCGTCAGCGGTGATCAGGATTTCCGACTCGCAATCCTGAATCCGGTTCGCCAGGCTGTCCGGCGAAAATCCGCCGAACACCACCGAATGGATTGCTCCGATGCGCGCGCAGGCCAGCATTGCCACCGCGGCCTCTGGCACCATCGGCAGATAGATCGTGACACGGTCGCCCTTCTTCACGCCCAATGAGCGCAGGCCGTTGGCAAAACGGCACACCTGCTCGTGCAGCTCGCGGTAGATGATCGACTTGCTGGTGGCTGGATCGTCGCCTTCCCAGATGATGGCGGTACGATCCGCATGCGTCGCCAGATGACGATCGAGGCAGGATGCTGACGCATTCAGCACGCCATCCTCAAACCATTTGATCGACACGGAGCCAGCGAAACTTGCATTCTTGATTCTGATCGGCGCTTTGATCCAGGCAATGCGTTGCGCCTCGTGCTTCCAGAACCCGTCGGGATCACGCGCCGCCTGCTCATACATCCCGCGATAGCGGGATTCGGAGACATGCGCCTGCGCTGCGATTTCCGGGCGTACCGGAACGACATGATCCGCGCTGTGCGTGTCGGGCATTGGACCGGTTCCCTCTGGCTGGGCGGCGCCATCCGCGCCTTATCAGGGCCCGATGATACGGTAAGGGCCGCCGGCGCGGAAGCAGCCAGATGCCATGCTCCACGTTACGCCTGTTTGCCGGCGATGCGCGATGACCTCTCACGCAAACGGGAGAGGCCGCTCCAGAAATCGAGGTCCGCGTAATGCTCCGGCGGGGTCACGCCGGCAACACGATCTGCCAGCAATCCGCGAAAGCTCGGACGCGACTTGATCCTGGCGTACCACTCCTTCGCCGGAACCGAAATCGTCCAGTCCACGTCGCCGATGTAATCCAGCGCCGACAGATGCGCCGCGGCGGCGAAATCGGCCAGCGAGATCGTCGCTCCCGCCAGCCATTTGCGCGTCTCGCTCAGCCAGCCGAGATACTGCATGTGATGCTTGATCGCGGCATATCCGGTGCGCATCGCGGTCGCATCCGGGTTGCCGCGTCCCATCAGCCGCTTCATCTGCTTCTCGCCCAGCAGATTTTGTGTCACCTCGGCGGCGAACTTTCCATCGTACCACGCCACCAGCCGCCGAATCTCCACCCGCTCCGCCAGGGTACGACCCATCAGTGGCGTGTCGGGATAAGCTTCCTCCAAATATTCACAGATCACGCCTGAGTCAGGCACCGCCAGCCCATTATCCTCCAGCAGCGTCGGTACGGTGCCGGCCGGGTTCAGCTCCAGATATTCCGGCCGACGTTCCCACACTTTTTCCAGGCGCAGCTCGAACGGCAGCCGCTTTTCCGCGAGCACCAGACGGATTTTGCGGGAAAACGGGGACAGCGGCAGATGATAGAGGAATCGCATTGCTGGTACTTATCCCACCAAGCCGCGCCTTGCGCCAGTGCGCCGAAGGATTTCCGTTACAATGACGATATGACAGCGGGTGCCAATGCCGCGGACCGTGCTGCCGGATGCGCCGGATTGCGGAAGCGCAGTTCCCCGTCAGGGGCTGCATCCGGACCGGTTATTCCGAACAGTTCCATCCGTGACGTGCATGTCACTGCGACGACGGCGCGCGCTTCGGGAAATGTGAGGAACTGCCGCGTCTCGCCTTCCAGCTCCAGCCGTTCCCGCAAGCCGCGCCATTCCGCGCGATCTACGTCGTCCACGAACATCGCCAGGATGCCCGGGCGCGTGCCGGTGAGCCGGTTCGGGGCGACGACGGCCAGGCGTCGGCGGATGGCAGCGGCGATTTCATCCTCACGGCCGGCGCGCGCTGCGACGACGAACACACCGCGCTCGTCGGTGACGACAGAAAGCTGCGCTTCCGGTCCGAACTCCCGCCGCAGGTGGGAGACTATGCCGGCGTCGTCGGCCTGCGCCCCGGCAAGCAGCAGCGGATCCAGGCGCAGCACCAGCGCTTCATCGTGGTCGGCACGACGGCTCTCCTGCAAGAGGCGCCGGATGCGGGCGTGCAGGTCCGCGAGCGTGACGTCGTTCACGTTGTCGGCGCGCAATCCCTCCGGCAAGGTCATCTTCAGCAGGTAGCGTCCCGGATGAGCCCGCAGCCAGGTGTGCAAGTCGGGATCGATCCGATCGGCCAGACGGAACCAGGCACTCCGGTGCACGGACCGTCCTTCCTCGGCGGAGATGATATCGCAGGCCAACTCGGCCTCGGCCGTATCCCGTCGCAGCAGCAGGTCGAAGTTCGCGCCATCCTCCCACCCGGCGAAATGCACCTGAAAGCCGCGCGTGCGATGTATCAGGGCGGTGCGCAGCACATGGAACGGCAGCACCAGCGTGTGATCGTCGTCCAGCGCGTGCCTCAACTGGGTGATGAAGCGTGCTCGTCCGGCTGCTGACAGACTCTCCGCCAGCGCGACCGCCTCCGCCGCCAGCGTCCCGATACGCCGCTCCGCGACGGTCGGCGTCCGGGCTCCCCGGCGAAGCCGTTCCAACGCACACTCGACGGCATGTCGTTGCAAAATCGCCTTTCCAGCGCGCGGCCCGATAGTGCCGCGACGCTCGATCGAGCGAACCCGATCAGCCCACTGATCCGCGCCGAGCACGTCGATGAACTCCTGGATCATTGGGCGATCCGGCAGCACCGGCGTGGACGTGGTAATCCGAATGTCCAACATGGCGCTACCGGGGTAGCCGGCCCTATTCCCGACCGTCAAGCTCCGAAACATGGACGGCCCGTTCGTCAGCCAGCAGGCGGACGAGGCGGTCGAATTCGCCGATATCCAGCGTCTCGGCACGCCGGCGCCCGTCGATGGCGGCCCGAGCCAGCAATGCATCGCCCCCCAGCGGGCGCAGCGTGGTGCGCAGCATCTTGCGTCGTTGCGCAAACGCTGCCGCGGTCAGCCGCTCCATTATCTGGATCAGGTGCGGGCCCGGCTGGACGGCGCGCGGCACCAGGCGAACCACCGCCGACCAGATTTTCGGGGCGGGCACGAAGGCGGCCGGCGGGATGCGCAACTCCAACCTCACCTCCGTCAGCCATTGCGAGAGCACGGACAGGCGGCCAAAGGCCGCTGTGTCGGGTGCCGCACAGATACGCTCCGCCACTTCCTGCTGAAACATCAGCGTCAATTGCTCGAACGCACCAGCCTGGCGCAGCCAACCGATCAGCAGGGGGGTGGCGATATTGTATGGCAGGTTGGCAACGATCTGCCGCGGCGCCGGCACCAGCCCTTGCATGTCGAGCGCCAGCGCGTCGCCCTCGATAACCTGTAGCCGGTCGTCGGATTCGCTGGCCAGTTCGTGCATCGCAGCTAGTGCGCGCCGGTCGATTTCCACCGCGGTGACGGTTGCGGCCTGGCTGTCCAGCAAGGCACGGGTCAGGCCACCAGGACCCGGTCCCACCTCTATGACGTGCCGTCCGATGAGCGGTCCGGCAACCCGGACAATTCGGGCGGTCAGATTGCCGTCCAGCAGGAAGTGCTGGCCCAGCGAGCGGCGGGCGCCCAGACCGTGCCGCGCGATCACCTCGCGCAGCGGTGGCCGTCCGCTATTGACCAAGCTTGAATTATGCGTTGCGCGTTACGCGGTACTGGCGTTGCGCATTTCAATGCGCGCCTGGCTGCGGAGATCCTGCTGCAACTGGCGCGATAGCAAATCGATCCGCTGGCCCAGTATCTGCTCCTTGAGGTCCTTGGGCGACATCTGCGCCATGTTCTTCTGTTCGCGCGAACACACCATCATGACCGCTATCCCGTCGTTCGAGACCACCGGCTTGCTGGCCGTCTGCAATGGAATTTTCGCCAGCATGTCGCGGAATGCCGGCGGGTTTACGTTTTCCAGCCGGACCTCGCCCGGATCGGCGGGGCGGGGCGATTTATCATCCTTGGCAACCTGTTCCATCTGGTCGCAGCTATGCACGGACGCGCTGACGGTCTTCGCCTTCTCGAGGAGTGCAAGCTGCGCCGGTGTCGGTGCCTGCGGGTTGAGCGGGCTCGAGAACGGCAGGAACACCTGCCGCATGGACAGGATGGTCGCCGGATCCTGGCCGATCTGGCGTTTCGCGACGAGCGTAACGATTTCCAGCCCGCCGGGCACTTTCAACGGATTGCTTACGGCGCCGGGTGGCATTTCGGTAATGACCTGCGCGACCACCGGGTCGAGTTGGTTCGCCTCCACCCAGCCAAGATCTCCGCCCTGCAGCGCCGTCTGGCTTTGGCTGAACTGCGCCGCCACGACTGGGAAGGGCGCGCCCTTGCGCAGCTCGGCGATCACGGTTTCCGCAAAACGCTCGGCATCGGCGACACTGGCCCGCTCCTCCACAGGGATGAAGATTTCCCCGACCCGGTACTCCGTCTTGCCGATCTGCTGGGCTTCCAGCTTCTGGCGTTCAGCGATGTCGGCGTCGGTGACCGCCAGCGTCCCGGCCGCGTGCTTACGCAGCACCTGCCCCCAGCCGAGCTGGGTGCGGATTTGATCGATCAAGGTGATAAAGCTGACGCCGTCGGACTGCAGCTTGGCGCGCAGGCCACCCGGCTTCATGCCGTTATGCTGTTCGATTTCAGCGAGCGCAGCGGCGATCTCCTTGTCCGGCACGACGATCTTCTGCCGCTTCACTTCCTGCATGCGAAGCCGCTCATCAACCAGCTGGCGGACGATCTGCGGCTTCAGCCGGTCGAGCAACTCGGGCGAGACCGGCAGGCCGGTCGCCAGCGCGAACAGCCTGGCGCGGTTATCAACATCGGCGTTGGTGATCGGCTCGCCGTTTACCACCGCAACGATGCGGATCGCCTGGACGACCGGCTGCTGGGCCGGACGTGGCGCGGGCGCCGCGGCGGCCGCGAAGACACCGATCAACCCCAGAAGAAGCGCGTGCCGGATCGTGAAGCGGGTCAGCATGGTGGCGGTGGTCCTGGTTCAGAGTGCCTTGAAACCGAATTGGCCGATGGTCTTGAACGTGAGCTGGATCAGCAGCGTGGTCGATCCGCTGTCGCCATTCAACGAGGTATAGCGGCGGTAGAACTTTAAATCCATGATAAAGCACTCATCTTCGTAGATGGCGTCACCACCGATCGCGATCATCTGATGGTTCGGTCAGATCGCGTTGCGCGTAGGCATCGAACCGGTAATCGCGCCAGCCCGCCGTTGGCAGCCAGCGTGATCTCGTTGCGCGGTATGAAATACAGCGAACTGGGGGGCAAAGGCTGGGCCTGGTCGTAGAAATAATACGGGTCGAAGCTGCGTGTACAGATAGCCGGCCGTCAGCCGGTAGCGCCCATAGCCGGTCGAAGCGGTCACGTCCGACATCCGCATCGCCAGGTCGCGGTGATCGAGCTGGAAGCGGTACGTGGTGTCCAGCCAGTTGCCCGGCGTGAAGTCCAGGTGGCCGACAACGTCCGAAACCTTGTCCTGCAGCCCGGAGAACGAGGGCAGCCAGGGCGAGGTGGTGGTATTGTACGACTGGCCGATCAGCCCATCCAGCGCGGTGCCGCCCAGGTACCAGGCCGCGTGCATGCGCGATGTTGGCACGTGAGCCGCCCTGCAGCCGGTCGATGCCGCCGAAACGATTGAAGCCGAACAGGTTGGCGTCGGTGAACTCGAGGTCCAGACTGTCCTCGTTCGGGTATTTGTTGAGCTGGCTGTCGCCCTCGTTGGGGCCGACGATGATCTCGGCCATCGGCTCGATCAGCTGGGTGCCCCAGGCACCCGAATTGCGCGTCGAACGGCCAGCGCACATCGACGCGCCGCCTGCGGCAGCGCGCGGGCGTCATTGACGTGGGACACGGTGGCGAAATTGGGCTGCTCGTTGAACTGGTTGGCATCGTAGGCGGCGGCGTCGACGTGCAGCTTGAACGTCCAGAGCTCGCCGAACGAGCCGGTCAACGGCCGGTCCCATTCGCACGATCAGGTCGGCCGCGGCGGGTGTTCGTGCCGTCGTCGCGCAGCACGTTGAACAGCCGGTATCCAGCGACAGCGTGCCGCCGAGCGAGTCCGGCTGGCCGAAATAGCTGGTACTGGTAACGTCGGCAGCACCACCGGCAGCTTGCTGTTGGTGATGCTGCTGGTCAGCCCCTGATAGAAGCGCGTTCCGACGCCGCGAATAGGCGCCTTCGCCGAATCCCTCCGCGATAGATGTTGCTGGTCAGGACACGTCGGGTCCGAGCCGAGGACGTGGCCCAGGTGGTAAGTCGTTGACGATAATCCGCCGACGAGGCGCGGTTGACGTCGAAGCCCGCCCGCCAGGTAGTGGTTGAGATCGAATAGCCCGTTGGCATAGATGGTGCCCTGCGGCGCGTTCTCGAAATATCCCGCCGAAGCCGTTGAGCGTCGATGAAGCCGAAATTGAAGCGGCGGCGGTACTCGACGTCGATCTCGGGGCCGGCGTTCGTCGTCAGCATCGGCGTGAATGTCGCGTCCGACTGGTCGTCGATCACCCAGTAATAGGGCTGGGCGAAGAACGCGCCGATATGAGAGCTGATGCCGAAGCGAGGGATCAGCAGCCCGCTCGTCCGCTTGGATGACGGCTCGGCGGTCCAGAAATACGGGAAATAGGCCACCGGGATGCCGAACATCTGCATCTCGGCGTCGGTGTATTCGATCCGCTTGTGCTCGAGGTCCTCGGTGGCGCTGGCGGCCCGGATCTGCCACAGCGGCGGCCGCTCCGGATGCTTTTTGCAAAGGTTGCAGGTGGAATAGACCACCTTCGAAAGTGAGTTCAGCACGCCGCCGGTGCGCCGCCCGCCATTGGCGGCGAGCTTGCCGTTCTGCTGCCAGCCGGGCCCGGATTGCCGTCAGCACGCCGTCGCGCATGCCCTGCGTCGAGCTCGGCGGCGTCCGCGAACAGCACCTGCCCGCTCGGCTCGATCAGCGTGACGTGGCCGCGTGCGGTGGCGACGCCGGTCTGGCGGTTGAAGGTGACCTGATCGGCGCGCAGCACGTGACCGTTCTGCCATGCCTCCACATGGCCGCTTGGCGATGACCAGCGATTGTCTGCTGGTCGTACTCGACCGTATCGGCGATGAAGCCACCGGCTGGTTCCGGTTGACGGCGGTTCTGGCCGGCGCTGAATTGGCTGAGCTGCGCGAGGGCGGTTGCGGCGCGCAAGCAATGCGCCGAAGGCCAGTGCCAGGGCGAGCGCCGCGGTTGGGCACGCTATCCGTCCTCCATGTGCAGCAGCAGGGCGACGGCCAGCATCATGCCGGCGGCGGCAGGAACCCAGGCCGCCAGGACCACCGGGATCGCACCCGACTGGCCGAATTCCTCGGCCAGCTTGGAGATCATGAACAAGCGCGAACCCGGCCGCCACGCCGCTGCCGATCATGCGGGCGACGCCGCCCCGGCGCGCCGGGCGCATGGAGAAACCCGCGGCGACCAGCGCCATGGTCGCCGCACAGCAGCGGCAACGCCAGCAGCGCCTGGAAATGCAGCCGATGCCGGATCGAGGAGAAGCCCGAGCGGTTGAGCAGGCGGATGAAAGCCGGGCAGTTCCCAAACCGACAGCGTGTCGGGCGAGGCGAAGCTTTCCTGCACGCGCGCCACGGTCAGATCGGTCGGCAGAATGATCGTCGTCGGCGGCTCGGGCAGTGGCGTCCGGCCGGACACGTGCGCGCCTGATCCAGGGTCCAGTCGCCGCCCGCCAGATCGGCCCTGGGTGGCCTCGATCCGGCTTAGCAACTGGTCGGCGTCGTTCAGCCGAAACACCGTTACCCGGTTCGCGGTCAGCGTGTCACCGTGCAGCGCCACGTTGGCGGCATGGACGATCGCGACACCGCGCGGCACGAGGCCGCGATCCGCCTGCCGCAGCCAGAGCTGCCCGTTGGTCAGATCGAGCGGTCCGCCGTCGGCGGTCAGGAAGTGTTGGCCAGCGTCTCCGCGCGGGCGAACATCACCGAGGAAACCGGGCTGATGGCCGCGGTCGCGATGGTCGCCCAGCGCAGTGCGCAAAATACCGGGGCGGCGAGGAACTCCCAGGCCGAGACGCCGGCGGCCCGCGCCACGATGAGCTCCGAAGACCGGGTCAGCCGCCAGAAGCTCAGCATCCCGCCCAGCAGCGCCGCGAATGGCAGCACTTGCATGCCCGATATAGGGGAGTCGCAACAATTCGATCTCGGTCACCAGGCCGAAGCTGGCCTCGGGATGGCTTGCCGACCGGCGCAGCAATTCGATGAAGTCGAACAGCGCGACCAGCCCGGTGAGCGCGGCCAGCATCGCCAGAACCGCGGCGGTGAACTGCCGGGCGATGTAGACCGACAGCGTAACGGCGGGTGTCACGGTCGAATGCCGCAGCGACGGCGATACCGGCGGCATGCTTCGCCTGGCTGACACGCCCTGGCCCGCGCAAGGTCGCCGGCAGGGATGGGCCGAGCAGCAGCCAGGCACACACCGCGCCCGGCACGATCGCCTGGATCCACATCAGCGGGATCAGCGCGTTGTTCCGCGCCGCAAGGTCGTCCGACAACAGGCCGAATGCCAGCAGCGCCACCACCGTCAGCCACGCCCGCCAACGGACGCAACAGGCTGCCATGCCGGCGAAACGTTCCGGTCAGCACCGAGATCAGGCCGACCAGCGCGTATGACAGCGCGGTCAGCGGCGTGGCCAGCCGTTTATGCGCCTCGGCAATCCATTTCGGCGCATCGTCGCGGGTTTGCCGGATGCGGGTTCAACAGCGCCGACAGCGACACCTCGCTCATGTCGGGCAGGCGAGCCGCATCGCTATGCATGGCGTCCGCCAGATCGAGCACGTTCTGCCGGAACGTAAGCATGTCGAGGCGCCCGGTCTTCGGGTCGATCTCCTGGCGGGTGCCGTTGAACAGCAGCACTTCCGGTCCGTTCGGGCCGTCGACCAGCCGCCCGCTTTCGGCCAGGATGGTGGCGTGGGCGCGCTTGTCGCGCGCGTCGTCGATCAGGATGCCGCGCAGGCCGCCCGCGGGAGTCGCGCGAACGGACATAAACGGTCATGTCGCCGCTGATTTGCGTGAACACGCCTTCCTGCAGCAGGAAGGCGACGACCTTATTGCGGATCTCCCACTGGAATTCGCGAAAATCCTGCAGGCTTGCGGGGACGATGACGAGATTGAGGATGTAGCAGCTTGCCACCGCGAACAGCGCCAGCGCCAGCGCCGGACGCGACAAGGCGAAGGGCGACAGCCCGGCCGCCCGCATCACCGTCAGTTCGCGATCGCCGGCCAGTCGCTGATAGACGAACTGGACCACCACGAAGCTGGTGATCGGCAGGATCACGGCGACGAAGCTGGGGATCAGGAGGCCGGTCAGCTCGACGAAAACGCCGAACGACAGGCCGTGATTGACCACCAGCTCGACGAAGCGCAGCGACTGGGTCAGCCAGATCAGTGCAGTCAGCCCGCCGGTGACCGCGAGCAGCGCCAGAAAGAGCTGGCGGAACACATAGCGGTCCAGCCGGGGGATCAATGTGCCGATGCGCATGCCGTGGGGCGGTCTCCTCGCGCCGGGCAGGCCAAAGCCGCCGGCATGGTTGGCGCGCGGGGCGCGGAGTGGGGAATGCGGTTCTGGGCCAGAACCGCCTGGCGGCGCAAGTCATGGAAGCTGCGAACATTGTCTTGGAAGCGCGACAATCGCCGCTGACAGGCGATCAGGGCTGCCGGGTGATAAATCGCAAATTGTTGACTTTCCTGACTGTTGGCATGCAGAACAGAGTTGGAAGCGGCAATCAGGGATACGTCATGCCCCTCGATGTGATGATTTTTGGCTCCGCACTCATTCAACCAGAGGCTGTGGCATGAGCACGATCATCAACACCGGCACGACGATCACCGAACCGTTCAACGTCAAGCTGCAAGATACGACGATCCAGATCGGCGGCACCGCCGGTCTGATTCCGGCGGTCGTGTTCAGCGGCAATTCGCTGTTATCAGCCGCTCAGCCGAGTCTTGATCCGCCAGCGTGATCACCGAGCAGGTGCCGGGTCAGACCACCGCTGAGACAGCTCTGTTGCAAACCCTGGGCGTTTTCGTCAATGCCGGCACGATCGCAGCCGACGGGCCCACTCTTAGTCAGCTCACCATCGATATCGAGCAGTTCGGCAGCGGCGCGCCGGGGAGTTTCATCAACGATGGCCTGATCACCGTGGCGGTCGGAGACACCGCACTGGTGACAGTTGGAACCAATGCTGCCTTCACCATGGGCGTCGGGCCGATAGGGACCACGGGAACCCTGTCCGTAGCCGCCGGCGGTGCCATGGATATCGGCACGCCCGGATCGGATGCGGCGACTGGTGCGGTGAACGTGGCTAGCGGCCAGTCCCTGATCGGTACCGGCACGATCGAGGCCGCTGTGTCGAACGACGGGGTGGTGGGTATCTCCAACACCGGTACCATCGGCACTTCGACCGTCGGCTCGCTTGAGATCACCGGCAGCGTGAGCGGAAGCGGCACACTGGTTCTGGGCGGCGGCACCCTGCTTCAGCTGGATGGGGCCGTCACCGGCCAGTCGATCCAGTTCACGACCGGGGCGCCGGAAATACTGGTGATCAATACACCCGGAACCACATTCAGCGGGCCGATCAGCAATTTCCAGGACCTCAACTCGATTATCCTCGGCAACGGTATAACGATCAACAGCGCTGTGATTGTCAACGGCGATACGCTTAGGGTCAACACGACCTCCGGACCATACCTGTTTACCGATTTCGTTCTGGCATCGAGCTCCGGAACACTGTTCACAGTTACCAACCAAAACACGATTACGCTCGCTAACCGCGTGTTCAACTGGCATCCCACGTCAGGCAGCACCGACTTCGGAACAGCGGCGAACTGGCTGCCGGTCAACGGCGCCCCTCCCGGGCCGAACGATTTTGCGGTGTTCGGCACGGATGCATCATCCGGCACGATCACCGGCAACGGCACCGTCGGCGAACTGCAATTCGACAATTCGCAACCCTGGACGCTAAACGGCGCCGATATCGATTATACGCTCAACGTGCTGGTCGGGCGGCCGAATGGGACGCTGGAGCTTACCAACGGTGCCACACTGGATGGATTGTCGTCCGAGGCTGATCTGATTGGCAGCACGACGACGGCGGTCGCCGCGGCGACGGTGACCGGACCCGGAACCACCTGGGAAACGCTGGGCACGGTCGTGGTCGGCGATGTGGGAGCGGGATCGCTGACTGTCAGCGACGACGGGCTGCTGAATGCCGCATCGGCAATCGTGGTGGGCGGCTCAGCGCAGGGTGCCGGCGCCATGAGCCTGGAAACCGGCGGAACCGCAGTCGCCGGTGGTATGGTTGTTGTTGGAAACCAGTCGGGAAGCAATGGCAGCCTTGAGATTCTCGCCGGCAGTACGCTTGGAGACGGGGGCTTCCGGCGCTTCGGACATAGAAATTGGCCTCACCGCGGGCGCTGACGGTGCTGTCATGGTCAACGGGACCGGAGCCGCGCTGGACACGTTCGGCAGTCCCATTTCCATCGGAATTGCCGGTAGCGGCGCACTCCTGGTGGAGAATGGTGCGACCGTTTCCACACAAAACGGTCTCGCTGGTGCTGCCGGCGGGGTCCTGCTGGGGACTTCCAGCGCCGGCGCCGGCGCCGTCACGGTCACCGGCACCGGCTCCGAGCTGGCCAACACCGGCGCATTCATCGTCGGTGGCAACGATACCGCCCAGCCTGGCGGCCTCGGCTCCATGCTGATCTCCGCCGGCGGCCTGGTCAGCACCAGCCTGCCCGCTGGGGTCGCCGGCCCGGCGGCCGACATCGCGGCCTCGCCCGGCACGGACGGCTCGTCGGCCACGGTGACCGGGGTTAGCTCCACCTGGAGCATTGGCGGCACGCTGATCGTGGGCGACGCCGCCGCCGGGGCGCTGGATGTCTCCGCTGGCGGCTCGGTCACCGCCACCGCGCTGGTGCTCGGCAACAGCGCCGGCGGGGCCGGCAACCTGTCGCTCTCCGGCACCGGCAGCAACGTCACGCTGGCCACCCAGCTCACCGTCGGCAGATGCCGGCATCGCCGACATCGCCATCGCCAACGGCGCCACGCTGGCCGGTACCGACGGCGATATCGGCCTCGGCACCGGCTCGTCGGGCGTGGTGGACATCGAAGGTGCGGACAGCCGGCTCGATCTGTCCGACAACCTCAACATCGGCGATGCCGGCACCGGCGTGCTGATCATGGGCGCCAACACCACGCTGTCGGTGGGCAACAATCTCAATCTCGGCGTCTTCGGCGTGCTCGACCAGTTCGGCGGCGTGATCGATCCGGCTGAACTTCACCAACCACGGCACGCGTGGGCGGCTCCGGCGGCAGCGCCACGTTCGGCACGCTGACCAATCGCGGCGTCTATATCGCCCAGGGGCCCGTAGACGCTGAACGCCGGGTCATCACCGGGAGCGGCACGCTGGCGGTGGCCGACAATGGCCGGTTCCTGCTCGACAGCCGGCACGGTGGCCAGCACGCAGAGCCTGCAGTTCACCAACAGCACCAGCTTCGCGGTGCTGACGGTCGGCTCGCATCAGCGGCTTCGCGGCGACCATCGGCAGCTTCAACGCGGCGTCGGAGATCCTGTTGCAGGGCGCCTCGATCGCCGCCACCACGTTCGACAGCGGCGATGACGTGCTGAGCCTGTTCAGCGATCTGGGCAAGGCCATGCTGATCGGCACGCTGAACGTGTCGCCGGGGCTGACGGCGGGCCGAGCCTGGCGGAGCTGGAGACGGCGAATGCGCAGGGCGGGTTGGGGGCGGTGGTGCCGTGCTTTGCGGCGGGCACGCGGATCGCGACCGAGCGGGGGCCGGTGGCGGTGGAGGCGCTGCGTGTGGGCGACCGGGTGCGGCTGGCGCCCGATGGCCCGGATATGTCGGGTGCGGATATGTCGGGTGCGGATATGTCGGGTCCGGATGGGCCCGGCGGGCTGGCGGTGGTGTGGATCGGGCGGCGGGTGGTGGACTGCCGGCATCATCCGAAGCCGCGCGCGGTGTGGCCGGTGCGGGTGCGCGCGGGGGCGTTCGGGGCGGGGTGTCCGGGGCGGGACGTTTATCTGTCGCCCGACCACGCGGTGTATGCCGAGGGCGTGCTGATCCCGGTGAAGTATCTGATCGACGGGGTGAGCGTGGCGCAGGTGGCGGTGGATCAGGTGGACGTATTTCCACGTGGAACTGGAACGCCACGCGGTGCTGCTGGCGGAGGGTCTGGCGGCGGAGTCGTATCTCGATACGGGGGATCGCTGCGAGTTTCAGCAATGGCGGCGGCGCGGTGCGGCTGCATGCGGACTTCGCCGCACTGCGCTGGGAGGCGCAAGGGTGTGCGCCGCTGGTGGTGGTGGGGCAGGAGGTGGAGCGGGTGAAGGAGGGGCTCAGGAGAGTCGGGGGCGGTTGCGCGGCGGTCGCGTAACGGTCCACGGGTCCGGCATCGGTCCTGCCGGTATCTCGATCACCGTCGGAACGTTGGCCCGGAGCGCCTCACGCAACGAGCCCCGCAGGGAATCGGGCGACGTTGCCCGCAGTGCCATCGCGCCGAAGCTCTCGACGAATTTCTGGAAATCCGGGTTGCGCAGGTCGGAGCCGATCAGCCGGTTGCCGAACTGATCTGCCTGGATGCGCCGTACATTGCCGTAGGCGCCATCATTGACCAGCACGATCACCACCGGAATGTGAAACTGAACAGCGGTCGCCAGCTCCTGCGCTGTGAACAGGAACCCGCCATCGCCTGAAACCGCCACCACCGGCACGTCCGGCCGTGCGATCTTCACTCCCAGGGTCGTCGCGACCCCCCAGCCGAGGGTTCCCTGGTATCCCGGCGACAGGAATGTCCGCGGTCGATACGTTGGAAATGTCATCCTGCCGACATAGCCAAGCTGCGTCAGCTCATCGACGAAAATGCCGTTTTCGGGCAGCTCGGCGCGGATCGCCTCCAGATACCCGATCTGCGGCTGCAGGAACGCCAACTGCTTTGCCACGTTCGCGTGCAGCTCCAGCAGCTCGTCGCGCCGCGAACTCCCGCCGGCGGTTATGCGCCGGCAGCGCCTCGATGATCGCTTGCAGCACGGGGGCGGCATCGCCGACGATTCCCATGGCGGGTCTGCCAATACGGTCGATCTCTTCGGCGTCGGCATCGATGCGGATTACCTTTATCTGATCGTCGATGCCCCATTGCAGCAGCTGCACCGCCAGCCGTGTTCCGACGGCGAGCACCACATCGGCATGTTCCCACAGGCGCCAGCCCTCGAGCGCATTCACGGCCAGCGGATTGCGCCGGTCCACCACGCCCTGTCCCATGCGATGGATCACCACGGGTGCCTGGAGCATCTCCGCCAGCGCGGTGACCTCCGCGCTGGCGTCCTGCGCGCCGCCGCCGACGACGATCAGCGGCCGCACCGCCTCACCCAGCAGTTTTGCCGCACGCGCGGCCGCGTCGGTATCGACCGGAATCGTGTTCCGGCTCGGCCGCTGGCTGCAACGCCACCGGCGCCACGCGCGACCAGACGTCGATGGCACATTCCAGCGCTACCGGCCGTCGACGGCCGGACTGCATGGTCCGGAACGCCTCGGTCACCTTCGCCGGAGCTTCGTGCGGCGCGCGAATGCGGTCGGCCCACTTGGTCAGCCCACGCATAACGGCGAGCTGGTCCGGTATCTCGTGCAACTGCCCGTAGCCGCGTCCGATCGATGACGCGGCAATCTGTCCGATCACCGCCAGCACCGGTGCGTTGACGGCGTAGGCAGTGCACAGCGCGGCGGTGGTATTGAGGAATCCCGGGCCGGGCACCACGGCATACGCGGCGGGCCGCCCGCTTGCCATCGCCGCGCCCAGCGCCATGTAGGCGGCGCCTTGCTCGTGGCGGGTGTGGATCGGCGCGGATGCGGTCCTGCGCTTTGTGCAGCGCATCGAACAGGTAATCGTTCTGCACGCCGGGCAGGCAGAACATGGTGTCGATGCCGTTTGCCGCCAGCGACGCAACCGTTGCCTCGCCTGTCGTCATCCGCTGCGTCGCCTGCATCCCGCCACTCCCGGATCGCCTGTTGGTATTTTTGCCTGTTGCAGGCTAGGCGGCGTGTTCGCCGATTGACAATGACACGCGGCCGCTCGACGTGCTGATGCGGATCGATCATCCTGCATGGCCATGCAAGCGATCGATCGACATGACCGTCTCGCCACCCGGATCGGTGGATTGTCGCTGCCCAACCCGATCATCTGCGGTTCGGGCGAACCGGTCATGACCGAGGCTGGCATTCGCGCGGCTCTCGCCGCCGGCGCGGCCGGGGTGATCGCCAAGTCGGTGAACGAGCAGCCGGCCGCCGCGCGCCAACTCGATCAGGCCGACTATGCCTTTCTGGCGCGCGATCACATGTGGCCGCGCCGGGCGTGTCGCTGTTCTGTCGTTCCGGCCTCGCGCAGCGCGATCCGGCGGAGTGGTTTGGCGCGCTTGCCGCAGCTTGACCAGCAGGCGCCGGCAGCGGGCCGCTTCGTTGCGGCCAGCCTGGTGCTCGGCAACGCCGATGCTGCCGAGCGCATAGCTGGCCTGGCGCGTGCCGCCGGGCTGCGCGTGTTCGAGCTGAACGTCGGCGCGCCACACGCCTCGGAGGCGGCGCCGGGCGTGATTTCGCAGGAAACCGATCCGGCGCGCCTCGCGGCGATGGTCACGTCGGGTGCGCGCCGCCGTTCCCGGCATGCAGCTTTGGGTCAAGCTGACCGGTTTATCGACGAATCTGCCCGCGCTGGCGTTCGCCGCGTCACACGCCGGAGCCGATGCGGTGGTGATGATGGGCCGGTTCATGGCCGATGGTGCCTGACATCGACAGCATGGCGCCGCTGCTGGGCACGTCGGCCGCCTATGGCGGGCCATGGGCACTGCCGATCGTCTGCCGTTTCCTGGCGCTCAGCCGTCGTGCCGTTGGCACGCGAATATCCGCTGCTGGGTACCAATGGCGTGCGGAGTGGGGCGGACGTGGCCCGCATGGCGCTCGCCGGCGCATCGGCCACGGAGTTGCTGTCGGTGGTCATGCATGAAGGATTCGGTGCCCTCACGCGTATCATCGGCGAGCTGGAGGCGCTGCTGACCGCGCGGGGTCTCGATTTTCCGATCTGATCGGCCGGGCAGCGGATCGGCTGGCCAGTTACGCCGATCAGCCCGAGCAGCCAGGCCGCTGGCGCGACTATGTGCCGCCCGAAGCGCTTGCCTGAACAATCGGGTAGGTGTCTTCCCATCCGCCGCCGAGGGCCTTGTAGAGCGCGACCAAATTGTCTGAAACCGTCGTCGTGCTGTTGGCGAGCTGCTGTTGGGTGGAGAGCAGGTTGGTTTCGGCCGTCAACACATCCAGGAAGTTCGCCACGCCTTCCTGGTAACGGCTCTGCGCCAGTGACAACGCGCGCCGGTTCTGGTCAACCGCCTGAACGAGCTGCTCCCGCCGTTCCTGTTCGCGCTGATATGCGTCCAGCGCGTTGTCGACATCGTGCCAGGCTTGCAGCACGGTGCGCTGATACGCAATTGCCGCCTCCTGCTGTTGGGCCCGTCGCAACAGTACGGTCTGCCGGATCTGGCCGCCCTCGAAGATCGGGATCGTGATTCCCGGCCCGAGTGCGTATTGCCGCGCCGCCCCGGTCCAAAGATTGCCGAACTGGAGGGCCTGGAATCCGAAACTGCCGTTCAGCGTCACCTGCGGATAGAATGCCGCGACCGCGACGCCGATATTGGAGGTTGCGGCGTGCAACTGTTCCTCGGCTTGCCGCACATCCGGTCGCCGGCGCGCCAGCTCGGAGGGAAATCCGACCGGTACGCGTGGCGGCACTGGCGGCACGGGCCGCGGCACGGCCAGCTCTGCTGTCAGCGCGTTCGGAGGCTTGGCCAACAAGAAACTCAATGCGTTGATCAATTCGTGCTCCCGCTGCTCCAGCGCGGGAATCTGTGCCGCAGTCGTGCGCACCTGTGCGGAGGCGTTCGCTACGTCGAGGTCGGTGGTTACGCCTGCTGCCGCGCGCTCCTGTGTCAGGCGTAAGCCCTGCTGGGCTGTGTCCACGCTCTCGCGTGCGATGCGCAGTTGGTCCTGGGTGCCGCGCAGGTCCATGTAATCGCGCGCCACCTCCGCCATTGCCGAAATCAAGGCGGCCCGGCGCGCATCGGCCGACGCGTTTAGACTCGCGGTCGCGGACTCGACGGACCGGCGCACCTGGCCCCAGAGATCGAGTTCCCATGAGGCGTCGAAGCCATACTGGTAGATGTCAAACGCCGGCAGGTTGGGCGATGCCACTCCGCCGGCGGTGTTGCCGAATGCGCCATTCGCGGACTGACCGGGCGGGGTGGAGGTGGTATTGGAACCGGACGTCAGAATTCGAGAACACGCCGACATTGCTTGCCTTTTCGCGCGTATATGAGGCGTTGGCACCGACATTCGGGAACTCGGCCGCACGGGTTATCCCAAGCTGCGCGCGCGATTGCGCGAGCTGTGCGGTGGCGGTCTGCACGTCGAAGTTGCTGGCAGCAACCTGCTGTTCCAACGCGCTGAGATGTGGGTCGTGAAATATGTCCCACCATGCGACGTCGATTGGTGCGGCAACCGGCTCGCTGGGTTCCAGATGAGCCGGCCTCGGTTCGCCGGTAAACCAGGAGACGGGATTCGCCCAATGCGGGGGCGAAAAGTTTGGCCCCACCGTGCATCCGCCCAGCAACAGTGCTGACGCGGCCACGATACCCGATCGCCGCATTCATGCTCCCCTTCGGAAGGGCCGAGGCGGCCCGTCAGCAGAATTCGGCGGCATGCAGGCGGCGAACAGCCAAGTCAAGAGCGGGAGAAAGCTGGCAGGATCGCAAAACTGAATGCCGGGATCACAAGGCTGACGAGGTTGCCGCGAGGGACGATCGCAATTGGATCACTCCTCGCATTGGGTGACGACAGTTCGAACAGCAATACGTTATTAGCCGCGAGCCGGGTCTCGTCAGCGACGTGGGAGGAGCGCCCCTACGCCGCCGCGTTGTGCGAAACACCCTTTTCCGTCAGCAGGCTCTCCAACTCTCCCGATTGGAACATTTCGGTCACGATATCGCAGCCACCCACGAACTCGCCTTTCACGTATAGCTGCGGGATCGTTGGCCACTGGCTGAACTGCTTGACTCCCTCGCGCAGCTCCGCATCTTCCAGCACGTTCGCGGTCTGGAACGGTACCCCCAGATGCGACAGGATCTGCACCACCCGGGCGGAGAACCCGCATTGCGGGAACATCGCAGTGCCTTTCATGTACAGCATGACCGGGTGTTCGTTCACTTCACCCTTGATACGGTCGAAGACGGGCTTGTCGGACATCTTTGCTTAGCTCCTATTCCGGCGCCGAGGTCTGCAAAGCGAGCGCATGCAACTCGCCCCCCATGCGACCGCGCAACGCCGCATACACGATCTGATGCTGCTTCACCCGCGGGATTCCGCGGAACTGCTCGGAGACGACGGTCGCGGCGTAATGGTCCCCGTCACCCGCCAAATCCTCGACGGTGACGCGTGCATCGGGCAGTGCCGCCTTGATCAGCGCCTCGATCTCGCCGGCCGCCATCGCCATCAGCGTCCCCCTAGGCTCCGTCCAGCCAGGACGGAAAGAACCGTTCATGCGCCGCGCGCAACACTCGCACGGATATGGTTCCCCCGTCCGGGAGTGTCAAATCCTGTCCGCCCGAGTGGCCGATACGCATAGCGGGAAGACCCGCTGCCTCCGCGGCCCGTATCACCGGCGCCGCTTCGCCCACCGCCAGCACGTACCTGCCCTGGTCCTCACCGAACCAGAACGCGTGCCCCGGAACATCCCGCGGTCCCGTTGACAGCCGGACACCGACCAAGCCCGCCATCGCCATCTCCGCCACCGCCACCAGCAACCCGCCATCCGAGACGTCGTGACACGCCCGCACCGCGCCTGCCAGAATCTGCGCCCGGACGAAATCCCCCGCCGCGCGCTCGGCAGTCAGATCGACCGGCGGCGGCGCGCCATCCTCCCGCCCGGCAATCTCTCGCAGCCACAGCGACTGCCCGAGCCAGCCCCGCGTCGCGCCGATCAGCACCAGGTCGAGCCACGGCCGCAATGCGATCCCCACTGCCTGGGCTGCGTCATCAATGACCCCCAGTCCTCCGATCACCGGCGACGGCAAAATCGCGCGTCCCTGTGTCTCGTTGTACAGGCTCACATTCCCGCTCACGACCGGGAATTTCAGAGCCTCGCAGGCGGCGGCCATGCCGCGAATGCAGGCGGCGAACTGCCCCATCACCTCGGGGCGTTCCGGATTGCCGAAATTCATGTTGTCGGTGACCGCCAGCGGCCGGGCGCCCACCGCGGTCAGGTTACGCCACGCCTCCGCCACTGCCTGCCGCCCGCCCGCTTCCGGGTCGGCGGCGCAATAGCGCGGCGTGCAGTCGGTGGTCAGCGCCAAGGCCATTGCCTGGCCCTCCACCCGCACCACCGCCGCATCCGCCGCCCCAGGTCGCTTCACCGTCTGGCCGCCGATGGTGGAGTCGGTCCTGGTCCCAGATCCACGCGCGCGAACACAGGTCGGGGCACGCGATCAGCCGTTCCAGCGCTCGGGTCAGGCCGACCCGATCCTCGATGCGCGCCGCGCTGAGCTGGGTCTGCTTTGCCGTCTCCGTGATTGGGCGATGCAATACCGGCAACTCGCCTGCCAGCGGGGCAAGAGGGATGTCCGCTTCCACGCGCCCCCGATGCCGTACCACGATCCGGCCGGTGTCGGTCAGATGCCCGATAACTGCGAAATCCAGCTCCCATTTCTCGAAAATCGCCCGGGCCGCTTCCTCGCGCTCCGGGCGCAGCACCATCAGCATGCGCTCCTGGCTTTCGGACAGCATCATTTCGTAAGCGGTCATGCCGGTCTCGCGCTGCGGCACCTGGTCGAGATCGAGTTCGATCCCGACGCCACCTTTTCCCGACATCTCCACCGAGGAGCTGGTCAGCCCGGCCGCGCCCATGTCCTGGATCGCCACGATCGCGTCGGTCGCCATGAGCTCCAGGCATGCCTCGATCAGCAACTTTTCAGTGAACGGATCGCCCACCTGCACCGTCGGGCGCTTTTCCTCGGAGTCGGCCCCGAACGCGGCCGAGGCCATAGTCGCCCCATGAATCCCGTCCCGTCCGGTCTTCGAGCCGACATACACCACCGGGTTGCCCACGCCGGCAGCGGCAGACAGAAAGATGCGGTCCTTCGGCGCGATCCCAACCGTCATCGCATTGACCAGCGGGTTGCCGTCATAGGCCGGGTGGAAGTTCAACTCCCCACCCACGGTCGGCACGCCGACGCAGTTTCCGTAGCCGCCGATGCCGCGCACCACGCCATCGACGATGCGCTTCGTCATCGGCTTGGTCGGATCGCCGAACCGCAGCGCGTTCAGGTTGGCCACCGGCCGCGCGCCCATCGTGAAAACGTCACGCAATATTCCGCCTACGCCGGTGGCCGCGCCCTGATAGGGCTCGATGAAGCTCGGGTGGTTGTGGCTTTCAATCTTGAACACGGCGGCGAGCCCGTTGCCGATGTCCACCACGCCGGCATTCTCACCCGGCCCATGGATCACCCAGGGCGCGGATGTGGGTAATTGCTTCAGGAATACGCGTGACGATTTGTAGGAGCAGTGCTCGCTCCACATCACGCTGAACACGCCCAGTTCGGTCAGCGTTGGGGTTCGACGCAATATCTCAAGGATTTTTGAGTATTCCGACGCGGTCAGCCCGAATTCCCGGGCCAATTCCTGGTTGACGTCAGGTTGCATCCGTTACGATTCGCCGCGCAGATCGCGGATTTCGGACTGAAGGTGCATGCGGAATTTTTCCTGCCGGATATCCCGCATTTCCGGTCTCACGTCGTCCAGCCCCTGCTGGAGCAGCTGCACCGCCTGAAATGCGATCTCCAATGTCTCATCAGCCACCGTCCCCTCCCGTCAAGCCGCCAGAGCCGCTAGACCGTCAAACAGCGGCTTGCCGTCCGTGCCGCCCATCAGCGGATCCACCAGATCCTCGGGATGCGGCATCAATCCCAGTACACGCAGGTTCTCCGCGTAAATTCCGGCGATGTTGCGCGCGCTGCCGTTGCGGTTGGCCTCGTCGGACACTTCACCGCCTGCAGTGACATAACGGAATGCCACCAGCCCCTGGCCCTCCAGCCGGTCCAGCGTCCCCTCATCCGCAAAATAATTGCCATCGCCGTGCGCCATTGGTGCGCGGAGTATCTGCCCGCGCTGATAGCGGTCGGAAAATACGGTATCGGTCCGCTCCACGCGCAAATTGCAATCCGCCGAGATGAAACGCAGCCCCGCATTGCGCAGCAGCGCTCCCGGCAGCAGCCCGGCCTCCACCAGTATCTGGAAACCGTTGCAGACGCCCAGCACATAGCCGCCGCGCCCGGCAAAGTCCCGCACCGCCCCCATCACCGGCGACTGCGCCGCCATAGCGCCGCAACGCAGGTAATCGCCATAGCTGAACCCGCCGGGCAGCACGACGACATCCAGCCCGCTCAGGTCGGTCTCGGTGTGCCACACCATCCGGGGCGCATGACCGGTCGAGCGCTGCAGCGCGAGTGCCATGTCGCGCTCGCGATTGATACCCGGGAACAATACGATCCCGGCGTTCATGCGGCGGCCTCCACCGACACCCTGTAGCTCTCGATCACCGTGTTGGAGAGCAGCCGGCGCGCCATGTCCTCGGCGACAGCACGCGCCTTCGCCGGATCCGTCTCGGCGAGTTCCAGCTCAATCAGCTTTCCCGCCCGCACCTCTCCGACGCCGGTGAAACCCAATCCCTGCAACGCGTGCCCGATCGCCTTACCCTGCGGGTCGAGCACACCCGGTTTCAGCATGACGGTGACCAGGACTTTCACGTTTACCCCCTCTCCGCGGCTCGCGGAGAGGGGGTCGGGGTGAGGGGCGCGTCACTCACTGCATCGTCTCCGGTCCCTTCATGTCGCGCGAACCGGCCTCCGGCAGGATACCCAGCCGCTTGGCGACTTCCTGGTAGGCCTCCTCCACCTTGCCCAGGTCGCGGCGGAACCTGTCCTTGTCCATCTTCTCGTTGGTCTTGCTGTCCCACAGCCGGCAGTTGTCAGGGCTGATCTCGTCCGCCAGCACGATGCGCATCTCGTCATTTTCCCACAAGCGACCGTATTCCAGCTTGAAATCCACCAGCGAGATGCCGACGCCCAGGAACAGCCCGGTCAGGAAGTCGTTGATGCGCAGCGTCAGCGCGACGATGTCATCGAGGTCCTGGGTGTTGGCCCAGCCAAAGCAGGTGATGTGCTCCTCGGAGACCAACGGATCGCCCAATGCGTCATTCTTATAGCAATACTCGATGATAGAGCGCGGCAAGCGCGTGCCCTCCGGAATGCCCAGCCGCTGGCTCAGGCTACCTGCCGCGATATTACGGACGACGACCTCCAGCGGAATGATCTCCACCTCGCGGATCAATTGCTCGCGCATGTTCAGCCGGCGAACGAAGTGCGTCGGGATGCCGATCTCGGCGAGCCGCATCATCAGATACTCGCTGATGCGGTTGTTCAGCACGCCTTTGCCGGTGATGATCCCCTTCTTCTGCGCGTTGAACGCGGTCGCGTCGTCCTTGAAATATTGCACAAGCGTGCCGGGCTCCGGTCCCTCGAACAGGATCTTGGCTTTTCCCTCGTAGAGCTGTCGGCGGCGGGCCATGGCGATCCTTGCGGGCGACTGGGGTCGCGAGGGGTATAGCAGCCAACTCCGGCCCGGCCAAAACCGGGGTCAGAGCACCTC
Organism: uncultured Pseudomonadota bacterium; assembly: GCA_963810715.1. Classification (GTDB taxonomy): domain Bacteria; phylum Pseudomonadota; class Alphaproteobacteria; order Acetobacterales; family Acetobacteraceae; genus DATDIC01. Next base: position 664,184 of record CAWEOZ010000023.1, read on the forward strand.
CTCCAGCCCGGCGACGAACGCGTGGAGCCCCGCCAGGCGTGGGGTCGCGGTGCGGGCTGCTTGCAGCACTGCCTGCACCGTCGCCACCGTGGCCTCGAACGTCTCGTTGACCAGGACGTGGTCGAACTCGGCACAGTGCCCGATCTCGTTACGTGCCCGAGCCATCCGGCGAGCTATTTCCGCCGGATCGTCCCCGCCGCGCGCGATGAGCCTGGCCTGCAGCGCCGACAGCGAGGGCGGCAGCAGAAAAACGCCCACCACATCGCCGGACAGGGCGGCGCGGAGGCTGCGATAACCCTGCCAGTCAATATCGAACAGGACGTCGCCGCCTGCGGCCAGCGCGGCCTCCACGGGCGCACGCGGCGTGCCGTACCAGTGGCGCTCGAGCACCAGCGCCGATTCCAGCAGACCGCCTGTGTCACGCAGCCGTTCGAACTCCGCCACGGAGCAGAAATGATAGTCCACGCCCTCCCGCTCCGCGGGGCGTGCCCCGCGGGTGGTGGCACTGACCGATAACGTGAGGTCCGGCTCCTGTTGCAGCAGCGCCCGGGCGATCGAGCTCTTGCCCCCGCCCGAGGGTCCGGCCAGTACCAGACAGAGGCCGCGCCGGGCGATCGGGTTCATTCGATATTCTGCACCTGCTCGCGCAGCTGCTCGATGGCGGCCTTCAGACGCAGCCCAGTGGCGGTCAGCGCCGCGGAGGCGGATTTGCTGCACAGCGTGTTGGCTTCGCGGTTGAACTCCTGCACCAGGAAGTCGAAGCGGCGGCCGATGGCGGTCCCCTCAGCGATCAGACTGCGCGCCGCGGCGATGTGGCTGGCGAGCCTGTCCAATTCCTCGCGTACGTCGGATCGCGCGGCTAGCAACGCGACTTCCTGGGCGATGCGTTCCTCCGGAAGTCCTGGGGAGTCGCGCAGCAACGTCCGAAGATTGTCCATCAGCCGCATACGCTGCTGGACGGGCTGGTCGGCGGCCTCAGTTCGCGACTGAGCGTGCAGGTCGTCAATTTCGTCCAGCAGCCGGTGCAGCACACTGCCCAGCCGTTCGCCTTCGGCGGCCCGGGCGGCGATGAGAGCCGTGAGGGCTTGCTCGAAGCCGGATTGCAGGGAGGGTGCCATCCCGAGGGCCGGACCGTTCTGGTCGGGAGTTGCTGGGCGCATGACGCCCGGGAGCGCCAATAGTGCTTCTGGCCGCGGCGGCGCGCTGCCCGGAATGCGGCCACCCAGCTCAATGGCGAATTGCAGAGCTTGCTCCAATGCGGCTGGGTCGAGCACCAAATGTGGCTCGTGCTCGCGCCGGATCGTCAGGTTGGCGGTAACGTTGCCGCGCCTGAGACGCCTGGTGGTCAGGTCTCGCAAGACGGCTTCCAGCGAGTCCCAGCCGGGGGGCAGGCGAAAACGCAGATCGAGCCCGCGTCCGTTCACGCTGCGCAGTTCCCAGATCCAGGAGATCCCGCCGGCGGTGCCTTCGGCGCGGGCGAAGCCGGTCATCGAGGCGAGCTGGGTCATGGGGCGCGGTTCTACAGCGGGTCCTAGGAGACGCAAGGATGTTCCAGGCCGGAGGCCTCAGGGCTGTGGCGCCCGGCAACCGGGAATCCGGCTTCGGAGTCTGACCATTGAGGCACCCACCGTTACGCGGGGAATGCGGGAGCGGGAGCGCATCACTCCAGGCTGATGCCGCGCAACTGCGCGACATCGCGCCGGCCTGCACTCAGGATGTAACCCACGTCCGACCCACCAGTCAGATAGCGCATGCCCAGCTTCAGCAGCCAGGACTGGAAATCCAGGTCGTCACGGACGCCGCCGACCCCGAACGATTTGCCGTGCGCCTTCGCGGCGCGGGCCGTTGCTTCGAAGGCGGCGCGCATGCGGTCGTGGGTGTACTCGCCGGGAATGCCCATCTCGGTACTGAGGTCGGTCGAACCGATATGGAGCATGTCGATCCCCGCCACCGAGGCGATCGCGTCGGCCTGCTCGATCGCCTCGGGCGTTTCCAGCATGGCGATCAGCAGGCTGTTGCTCGTTGAGCATTCGATTGATCTCGCCCTGCTTCAGCGCCGCATAGCCAAGCGCCGCGCCGCTGCCAGAGGCGGAACGGTGCCCGGCGGGCGGGAACCGGCACGCCTCGACCATTGCCCGCGCCTCGGCCACCGAATTCACGTGTGGCACCATCACGCCTTGCGCGCCGCAGTCCAGGATGCGCGCGGCGTCGTGCTGGTCGTGCGAGGTCAGACGGACGATCGGCGTGACACCGATCCCCAGGGCGGCCACGCAGATCGCGGCAGCGGTCTCGACCGACGTGGGATTGTGTTCCAGATCCAGATAGATTGCGTCGAACCCGCAGGCCCCGGCGATCATGGCGATGTTCGGGGTGCGCATCTGGTTGACACCCATGCACAGTACCAGCTCGTCTCGCTGGAGCTTCTGCCGGGCCAGATTGGGGCCGATCGGTTGGAGCATCGTTTCTTCCCGCTGACTGTAAGACGGAGCATCGCGCAGGTGCGGGTGTCGGCTCAAGCGGACGGAACCGTGCTGCCGGCATGTCGCTCCTTTAATCTTGTATGGCTCCGCTGGCCGCCACAGGGGAGAGTCTCGGCTGAACGATTAGCAGGGGCGCCCATGTCAGCCGCCATTATGAAATCCCGGATTACCGAAGGCTCACCTAATCCTCGTGGCGCGACCTGGGACGGGCTGGGGGTGAATTTCTCAGTGTTTTCCGCGAATGCGACAAAAGTGGAACTGTGCCTGTTCGATGATTCCGGTACCACCGAGCGCGAGCGGATCGAGCTTCCCGAATACACCAACGAGATTTTCCACGGTTACCTGCCGGACGCCCGGCCGGGAACGATCTATGCCTATCGCGTGCACGGGCCGTACGAACCCACGCAAGGGCATCGGTTCAATCCCAACAAGCTGGTGCTGGACCCGTACGCCAAAGCGCATGTCGGCGAGCTGAAATGGGACCCGGCCTGTTTCGGCTACACGCTCGGCGCGGAGGGAGAGGACCTGACCTTCGATCAGCGAGACAGCGCGCCGTTCGTGCCGAAATGCCGGGTGATCGACCCGGCCTTTACCTGGGGCCGCGTGCGCACGCCGGAGATCCCCTGGTGGCGCACCATCATCTATGAAACGCACGTGAAGGGGTTCACCAAGCGCCATCCGGGCGTGCCTGAGCACCTGCGCGGCACTTACGCCGGGCTGGGGCAGAAGGACGTGGTGGATTATATCCGCTCGCTCGGCGTGACCTCGGTGGAGCTGCTGCCGATCCATTCCTTCGTGACCGACAGCTACCTGGTCGACAAGGGTCTGACTAACTACTGGGGCTACAACACGATCGGCTTCTTCGCGCCCGACGTGCGCTACTGCCGCGATCCCGAGCTTCGTGTTTTCCGAGTTCAAGGAGATGGTCGCGCGACTGCACGATGCCGGGCTGGAGGTGATCCTGGATGTGGTTTACAACCATACCGCTGAAGGTAACGAGCGTGGGCCGACGCTGTCTTTCCGCGGCATCGATAATGCCAGCTACTATCGGCTGATGCCGGATGAACCGCGGTATTACATCAACGACACCGGCACCGGGAACACGCTGAATTTGTCACATCCGCGGGTGCTGCAAATGGTCACCGACTCTCTGCGCTACTGGGTGACCGAGATGCATGTCGATGGGTTCCGCTTCGATCTCGGCACCATCCTGGCGCGCGAGACGTATGGGTTCGACGAGGGCGGCGGATTTCTCGATTCCTGCCTGCAGGACCCGGTGCTGTCCTCGGTGAAGCTGATCGCCGAACCCTGGGATATCGGGCCTGGCGGGTACCAGGTGGGCGGGTTCCCGCCCGGCTGGGCCGAATGGAACGACAAGTTCCGCGATACGGTAAGGGCCTTCTGGAAGGGCGACGAGGGCAAGCTGCCGGATCTGGCCACCCGGCTGGCCGCGTCCGCCGACGCGTTCAATCGCCGCGGGCGCAAGCCGTGGGCGAGCGTGAACTTCGTGACCGCGCATGACGGGTTCACGCTGCATGATCTCGTTTCATACAACGAGAAACACAACGAGGCGAACGGCGAGGACAACCGCGACGGCCACGACAACAACCTGTCGTGGAATCATGGCGTCGAGGGTCCCACCGACGATCCGGACATACTGGAGCTGCGCGACCGCCAGAAGCGCAACCTGCTGGGCACGCTGCTGCTGTCGCAGGGCACGCCGATGCTGCTGGCCGGCGACGAGTTCGGGCGCACGCAGCAGGGGAATAACAACGCCTATTGCCAGGACAACGAGATAAGCTGGGTGGACTGGGAGATCGACGAATACGGGCGGCAACTCATCGACTACGTGCGCAAGCTGATCGCCATGCGTAACGCCTTCCCGATCCTCCGCCGCAACCGGTTCCTGACCGGGGAATACAACGCGGAGCTGGATGTCAACGACGTGCGCTGGCTGTCGCCCGATGCGATGGACATGTCCGAGGAGCAGTGGGGGGACGGCAACGCGCGCTGCCTTGGCATGCTGCTGGACGGGCGCGCGCAGGCGACGGGAATCAGGCGTCCGTCAATGGATTCCACCGTCCTGCTGGTGTTGAACGCGCACCATGATGTGGTGAAGTTCCGCCTGCCGGAGGTGGTCGGCGGAAGTCGATGGCGCCGGCTGCTGGATACCAATATGCCGGATGCCGAGGGATCGTTACTGGTCAAATCGGGGGATGAATACGAAGTGACCGGGCGGTCCCTGCTGCTGTTCGCGGTGGACCGCGATCAGCAACCCTCGGTGGCGCTGCGTCGGGCGCGGCAGGCGCTGCGGGATCTGGCCGAGATGCCGGCGATGTTGCCCTCGGACTCTGGTGCCACGGGTGTCGAGCCGCCTGTTCCCGCACATCACGAGCGATTGAGGTATCCGCCTCATCCGGCGCCGATCCGCCCGAAGTCTCGGCACCGGATGAGGCCAGGCCTTCAAGCGTGATACCATCGTGAAAACATAGAGCTGACAACCGGACCGCGGCGTCCGTGCAACACCCGAACTATTCACTGGAGTGTGGCGACTCGTGTAGGCGAAACCGGTTGTAGGATCAGGCATCTGTGTTCCTGTCCGTCAAGCGAGCCGTTGTCCGCATGACCGAGCAAGCGCCTCTCCGGTTGCAGCTGCCCACCGAGGCAGCCTTTCCGCATACCAGCGTACCGAACGCGTCGGCCGAGGAGCTGTGCGCCCCGGCGGCCGGCCTGGATTTGCAGGAACTGACGGACTCGCCCTGCCGGACGCTGGAAACTGAATACAAAGGCTGGCGCAATCTGGACAATCCGGAAGACCAGGTGGAGCTCGCACGCGATATCGCCGCGATTGCCAACAGCGGCGGCGGCCAGATCCTGTTCGGCTTTAACGAGGCGACGCTCGCCCCGGTTGATACGGACCCGTTCGGAACGGTCTGCACGCAGGAACATGTACCTGAGATTGACACGTCGCTGGCTGGAGCCCGTGCCGCGCTGCGAGGTGCTTGCCGTGCGCTCCTCGGCGGGCGATCTGCACCCGGTGATATGCATCGCCGGTCACGGGGCGGTGCCGGTGTGCGCGCGGCGCAGCGCCCCGTTCGTTCCGGTATCGTGCCGGATAGAGCGCGGCGCGGTGTATATCCGCCGACACCGGCAACCTCAGCGGCTGGGACCGCCATTGATCGAGACCGGCTGTATCGAGACGGCGCAGGAGTGGGCGCCGCTGATTCGCCGCTGCGTGCGGCAGGACCGTGAGGCGGTGCTGGGTATGATCGAGGCGGTGCTGGAAGACCGGCGTCCGTCGCGACCGTTGCGGCAGGAACTGACCGGCTGGCACGTGGCGGCAAGGCGGGCGTTCCTGGCGCTGGTGCCGCGCAGCCCGTGGGCCGAGCGACTGGCACGATGCCATTATGCGCTGAGCTACACGCTGGAATTGCAATCGCCGGATCTCCTGGATCATGCACAGTTGCCGGAGTTTTTGCGGCGGTGCGCATTCGACGCGCAGAAGCTGTTCCCGGCTGGGCAGCGCATGTTCGACCCACCGACACGGCTGGCGGTGCGGCCGCGGTTCGTCACCGATCCGACGTGCGATGATGATACGGATTTCCTGGAGACCGCATGGCTGCGCGCGTATCCGCCAACCGAGTTCAGCGATTTCTGGCGTGTGTCACCGAGAGGTTTCGTTGCTCTCGTGCGGGGGTATGGAGAGGACGCGGCGGACATAAACCGCGCGCTTCGGCGGCAGCCGGGGACATGGCTGAACCCGGACCTGCTCGCGCGTGACCTGGCCGAACTGGTGGTTCATGCACGCGGGCTTGCGCGGTTCTTTCCCGCGCCGCGGCGGGTGCTGTTCCGCTGCGACTGGTGGGGGCTGGCGGAACGGGAATTGTTCGATCCACAGGGAAATTGGCCGCACAGCGGTACCGCGATTGGCGATCATCGGGCCGTGTCGTTGACCGTTCCGCTCGCGTCGCTGGCGACTGCATGGCCGGAGACGGTGGCGCGCCTGATGGCACCGGTGATGCGGGCGCTGGAACCGGATCTGTTGCTGGGGGCGGATTGGGTGCGCGGGCAGGCGGCGGGGTGGGCGAGGTAGAACGCGCCCTTACCTACCCGCCGGCGATTTTTGGAATGAGGTAGATCTCGGCGCCTTCGGATAAAGGGGCGCCGTAGGCATCCTGATAGATGACGCCATCGATCGCGACGGCCATACCCTCCTCCACCTGATTGCCCAGGCCAGGGAAACGCTCGTCGAGTTCCTTGACGAGACGGCGGAAGGTGGTGGCGGAAACCTCGAGTTCCGTGCGGCCGCCGGTGAAGCGATTGGCAGCCGTGCCGGAGAAGATCACGCGGGGCACAGGTTTACCGGTCCGAGCGAGTCCCTCCCCCGCGAACCGGGAGAGGGACCATGAACTCCATCAGGCAGCCTTTTGACCGCCGTTCGCATCAACCGCAGCGCGAATCTTGGGTGGGGACATCGGCAGGTCCGTCATGCGAATGCCGATCGCGTCGCGGATCGCGTTGCCCACCGCGCCCATCGGCGGAACGATCGGCACCTCGCCGACGCCGCGGGCGCCGAACGGATGACGGGGATTCGGTACTTCCACCATGATGGCCTCGACCATCGGCAGGTCGGAGGCGACCGGGCAGCGATAGTCCAGGAAACCCGGATTCTCCATCTGGCCCTTGGCGTTGTAGATATATTCCTCATTCAGGGCCCAGCCGATGCCCTGGGCCGCGCCGCCCTGGATCTGGCCTTCCACGTAGCTCGGGTGAATCGCCTTGCCGACATCCTGCACCGCCGTGTAGCGCAAGATGGTCACCTGGCCGGTCTCGCGGTCTACTTCCACATCACAGAGATGGACGCCAAAGCCTGGGCCGGCGCCTTGTGCGTTCAGCGATACTTCGGAGCTGATCGGGCCGCCGGTCTTGCCGGCGCGCAACGCGATCTCGGCCAACCCCAGCGGCTCAAAGGCACCCGCGTTGGAGCCGGCCGGATACGCCTTGCCGTCGCGCCAGTCCACCGCCTCGGGTGGGATCTCCCAGATTTGGGCCGCGCGGTTCTTCAACTGCTCGACTACGCCCTCGGAGGCTTGAGTCACGGCCATTCCGGTCGCGAACGTGACGCGGCTGCCACCGGTGACATGGGTGAAACCGATCGAGCTGGTGTCGCCGACAATCGGACGCACCTTATCGACGGGCACGCCGAGCACCTCGGCCGCCATCATGGCCATCGAGGCGCGCGAGCCGCCAATATCCGGGCTGCCGGAGACCACGCTTATGGTGCCATCCTCGTTGACATGGACCGCGCCGGAGGACTCGCCACCGATATTGAACCAGAAGCCGCAGGCGATCCCGCGGCCGACCGCGCCGCCGTTGCGGGCCTTCAGCGGGGTCTTCCAGTGCTCGCTCTGCTTCGCCGCCTCCAGTGTCTGGAGGAAGCCGATGTTGTGGTGGGTCGGACCGTAATGCGTCTTGGTGCCCTCGCGGGCGCCGTTCTTTTCGCGCAGCGCGATCGGGTCCATGCCCAGCTTGCGGGCGAGGTCGTCTATCGCGCTTTCAACCGCGTACGACGACATTGGCGCGCCGGGGGCGCGGTAGGCGGCGACCTTCGGACGGTTGGAGACGACGTCGTAGCCGATCACCTCGACATTTGCGATGTCGTACATGGCGAAGCCGCACATGCAGCCAGGTTGTACCGGCGAGCCGGGGAAGGCGCCGGCCTGGTATTTCAGCACCTCCTTGGCGGCGACGATGGTGCCGTCGCGCCTGGCGCCGATCTTTACTTCGATGACCGAACCGGAGGTGGGGCCGGAGGCGCGGAACACCTCGTCCCGCGTCATCTGCATCTTCACCGGCCGGCCGGACCTCTTGGCGAGCGCGAGGGCCAACGGTTCCAGATACACCAGCGTCTTGCCGCCGAAGCCGCCGCCGATCTCCATCGGGACGGCGCGTATATTCGCGATGTCCCAGCCGAGCAGCTTGGCGCAGTAGGCGCGCACCATGAACTGACCCTGGCTGGAACTGTACACGACGGCCTGCCCGTCTGCGGCGACCTGCACGACACAGGCATGCGGCTCGAGATAGGCCTGGTGCACGGGCGCGGTTGTATAGCGCCCTTCCACGATGACATCGGCCGACGCGAATGCCTGGGCAGCGTCGCCCTTGGCGAAATAGACCCGCTTGGAGACGTTCGATGCCTCGGTCGGCATCGGCTCAACATTGGCGGTGAACAGGTCGTCGTGCAGGATCGGCGCGTCGGGCTGCATCGCATCCTCGACGTCGATGACGTGTGGCAGGACCTCGTAGGTGACGTCGATCAGCTCGAGTGCCTGGTCGGCGATGGCTTGGCTGATCGCGGCCACGGCGGCCACGGCGTGTCCTTCATAGAGCGCCTTGTCGCGAGCGATGCAGTTGCGCGAGAGGTCGCGGAAATTCATCGGCCCCTCGCCGACAAACGCCTCCTCGCTGGCGATGTTGGGCAGGTCTTCGGCGGTGATCACCGCCTTCACGCCGGGCAGCTTCAGCGCCTTGGATGCGTCGATCGAGACGATGCGCGCGTGCGCGTGCGGGCTGCGCTTCACCTTGCCCCACAGCATCCCGGGCAGCACCATGTCGGCACCAAAGGTGGCGCGGCCGGTTACCTTGTCCACGCCGTCGGGGCGCACCGGGCGGGTGCCGACGACTTTCAGCGCGGGCTTCGAGACAATGTAGTTCATGCTGCGGCTTCTCCTCGCATTTCGGCGGCGGCGTCCATGACGGCGCGGATGACCTTGTCGTATCCGGTGCAACGGCACAGATTGCCGGCCAGCCAGTAGCGTGCCTCTTCCTCGGTGGGATTTGGGTTTTCATCAAGCAGCGCCTTGGAGGCGACAATCAGTCCGGGCGTGCAGAACCCGCACTGCAGAGCGGCGTGCTCCAGGAATTTGCGCTGCACGGGATGCAGCTCGTCGCCGTTGGCGACGCCCTCAATGGTAATCGATGTCGTGGCCTTCGGCCTCCACGCCCAGCATCAGGCAGGAGCAGATCAGCTTGCCGTCGCAGATGATACTGCATGCGCCGCAATCGCCGGACGCGCAGCCTTCCTTGCTGCCAGTGAGGTTGAGCGTGTTGCGCAGGACATCGAGCATGGTTTCCTGCGGTTCGCACAGGAATTCTACCGGCTCTCCGTTGATGATGGTGGTGATATGATGCTTGCTCATTCTGTCAGTGGGCCCTTGCTGGCGCGATGCCTTGTGCGCGTTGGAATGCGATGGCCGCGGTGCGACGTGCGAGCACACCGGCGACCTTGATGCGATATTCGATGGTGCCGCGCTTGTCGTTGATTGGCTTACAGATCAATTGCGCGGCAGCGTCGAGCCTGGCCAGCGTGGCGTCGTCCAGTTTGTGGTCGATCAGCGCGTCGGCGGCGGCCTTGACCACGAGCGGGGTGGGCGCGACGGCGCCGAGCACGACCTTCGCAGCGGTGCAGACGCCGCCCGCGTCGAGCGTGACGCAGACGCCGCAGCCGACCACGGCGATGTCCATTTCCGTGCGAGGAATGAACCGCAGATAGGCATCGCCGGTACGCGGTGCCTGCCGGGGCAGGTGTATTTCCAGGATGAATTCGTCCTTGGCGAGCGAGGTACGGCCGGGGCCGACAATCACGTCTTCGACCGGAACTTCGCGCTTGCCGTTCGATCCGACGATCACGGCGGTGGCACCGGCCGCGATCATGGCCGGGACGCTGTCGGCCGCTGGCGAGGCGTTGCAGAGATTTCCGGCCAGGGTGGCGCGGCCCTGGATCTGGGTCGAACCGATCAGGTCCATGGCCTCGACGACGCCGGGCCAGACGTGCTTGAGGGCGGCATTGGCCTCGATCACCGCGCCTGGCGTGGCGGCGCCGATGACGAACCCACCGGCTTCCTCCCGGATGCCCATGATGCCGGGAATTTTCTTGGTATCGACGATCAGATCGGGCTTGGCCCGGCCGGACCGGAGCTGGACCAGAAGATCGGTTCCACCGGACAGCAGTTTGGCCTGGCCGGAGGCTCCGGCCAGCAGTGCGACGGCTTCATTGACCGTCGTCGGTGAGGCATAGCTGAGGCTTGGCATGTCCGCTCCTGATGCGCGCAGCAATAGTGCCCGATCCGCTCCCCGCGGCCGGACGGGCAGTCATGGCTATTCTCCGCCGACCGGCGGGATGGGGTCAAGCGCAGGGCCAGGCAGCACGGCTGCTTTGTTGGTTTTATGGAATTGAATGGTGAACATCAATTCGCGGCGAATGCACAGGGGGACTGGGTCATATCGGTCCATATGACGACGCATGTCTGGTATCGACGGCCGGCCGGCCATTTGTGCCCGCGGCAGATGATGGCCGGAATGAGCCTGGCGATCACGAATTATCCGCGGTGAACGTTCGCACATGAGCATGGTAGGCCAGGCGTCACCGCATCTGAGCATCGGACTGGGGCAGCGGATTTCGCGCTCTATCCGGGTGGTGCGGCGGCGGTCGCACGCCAATCTGTGGTTTCCGCACGTTCCGATGTTCCTGCTGGTCGGCAGCCTGGGGCTATTGCTGCTCCAGCATGCGCTGGGGGTGGGTGGACTGGAGCATGTGTCGGCGCGGGAGCTGCTGGCGCTTTCCAAGGGGGCGCTGGCCGCGGTCGAGCGTGGCGCCCCGAGCGCCACCGCCGGGGTCTTCCTGGTGTTGATGGCATTTGGCCTGTTGACGCGCTCGCGGCTGTCCTGGGTCATCGCCGTGCTGGTCACGCTGGTCAGCATGACACTGATCTGCCTGATCTGGGCCGACGGAGCAGACGGAAATCGCGGCCTGCTGGCCTATAACGGTGCCGTGCTGCTGGCGCTGCTGGTGTTTGGCCGCAGCTTCAGTCGCAGCAGTCTCGCCAGTGCGACGCTGTTCGCGGTGGCGAGCATCGCGCTGCTGGTCGCCTATGCGGTATTGGGAACCTACCTGCTCGGGGCGGAATTCTCGCCCCCGATCACCGACCTCGTGACCGCGCTATATTTCGCCGTGGTGACAATGAGCACGGTGGGGTACGGCGACATCGCGCCGAAGACGGGCGAGGCGCGGCTGTTCGCCATCTCGGTGATGATATTCGGCATTACCGTGTTCGCGACGTCGATCAGCGCGCTGTTGGTACCGCTGATCAATCGTCGGATGGAGCGCCTGCTGGGCGCACGGGAGGAGAAATTGTCACGCAACAATCACTACGTGATCGTGGGCGACAGCGCGCTGGCCCGCAACACGCACAAGGAACTGAAGGCGCGCGACCTCCCGGTGACGTTCATCTTTGCGCATTCGCCGGAACGGCGTGCGGAGGAGTACGATGTCGTAGTCGGCGATGCCAGCGAGGTGGAGGTTCTGCGGCGAGCTGATGTGACGGATGCACGTGCGGTGCTGGCACTCGGGAGTGACGATGCCGAGAATGCGTTCGTGGTGATGGCGGTGAAGGAACTGTCGGAGCGGGTACGCACGGTGGCAGTGGTAAATGATTCGCGCAACATGGAGCGCGTGCGGCGGGTGCGGCCTGACGTGGTGCTGGCGCCGCAGGTGCTGGGCGGCGAACTGCTGGCGATGGCGCTGTCGGGCGAGGCGGTGGACAGCGACGATGCTGATGCAACGGCTGCTGCACTTCTCCACCTGAAACGGCAGATGCCACACGCCGCCGCGCACGGCTGCGGGCGAAACGGACGCAGCCGGCGGGAGAGATCTCACCCTGATTGCAACCGTGCTTGAGAAGTATCGAAACCGTCGCGCACCAGTGCGACCAGTGGCTGGCGCCGCTCAGTGCGACCGACCGCGCCGCAGTGGGTGCGCGCGGCGCGATCGGTATCGTGCGCGGCCTGGATGCCTGTCCAGTAATGAACATCGCTCACCGGCTTGTCGGTTGGAATTGAAGCGATTGTCCGGACGGAAGACACAAAACATTGACAATTCGCTACCAATCGTGAACAGTTACGCCGGATTTCGTCGGTCCCGGTGCTGCACGGGCGGGCAGACGTTGATCCGGGGAGGGCTGGCGATGATGCGTCCACTGCGCGCTGCGCTTCTTGCCGCCGTCATCGGGGGCGGCATGATGCAACTGGCGTCGGCCGATCCGAAACCGATGCCGAAAGATGCGGAAGTATATATCATCTGGCCATCGGACGGAACCGTGATTCACGGCGGCAAGCTGTGGGTCCGCATGGGCCTGAGCGGAGCCGGAATCGCGCCTGCCGGTGTCGATGTGCCAAATACCGGTCACCACCATCTGCTGGTCGACACGGATCTGCCGCCACTCGATCAGCCGATCCCGGCGGACAAGAACCACCTGCATTTCGGCGGCGGGCAGACCGAGGCGCGGCTGGACCTGCCGCCAGGGCGGCATACGCTGCAACTGCTGCTTGGCGATTCGCAGCACGTACCCACCAATCCGCCGCTCTATTCCAAGAAGATCACCATCATCGTAACGCCATAGGACAGTGCCATGAAAAATGCCCGGCACGTCGCCCTGTTGTTGCTGACGGGTGCCTCCATTCTCGCCGGATCTGCCTGGGCGCAGACCGCGACGCCTCCGGCCGCTCCGGCGACGGCTGCTCCGCCACCTGCAATGCCGGGGCATGCCATGCCGGCTATGCCGGCCGGACAGACTGCCCCGGCTCCGGGCACGCGCATGCCATCACCGAAGGACGCCTACGTCTATATCGGCTGGCCGCAGGATGGGACGGTGATCCATTCCACCCGGTTCAAAATCTGGTTCGGCACCCGGAATTTCGGCGTGGCGCCGGCGGGTACGTTCGTTCCGAACACCGGCCATCATCATCTGCTGATCGATACCGACCTGCCGCCATTCGATCAGCCGATACCCAGCGACAAGCAGCACCTGCATTTCGGCGGTGGCCAGACGGAAGCGATCATCGAGCTGCCGCCCGGCCGGCACACGCTGCAGCTTCTGATGGCAGACGGCAATCACGTGCCGCATGATCCGCCGCTCTATTCGAAGAAGATCACCATCTATGTGCGGCCGGACTGAGTTGTCCATTGCCTCCGCCGCGACGACCACGGTCATGACATGCCCGGCTTCGTAATCGCCCTGTTTGCGTGCGCCGCCGCCAATTGCGACCTGACCAATCTGGAGCCGGGCGCTACGTTTCCAACGTATGAAGCGTGTCAGGCCGAGCTAACGGCGAAGGCACCGTCGTTCAAGGATCAGCTCAACCGGGCGACCGGCAATGGCCGCAGCGCGCAGGCGGTGTGCGTGCGCGAAAGTGCTACCATCACCGATGTCGAAGAGCCCTACAGCGTCATCGACACGGCGATCGTGCACAGCGAAGCGAGCGCCGGCTCCCCGTTCGTCGGCATTGTCGAGGCCGGGCAGAAGGGTCCTGGTCACCGGTGTCGTTTCCGGCACCCAGTGGCTGCGGGTCGTGATGGCAGACGGCAAGAGCGGCTTCGTGTTCGCCGACCATCTGCGGAAGCTGGGCGCCGCGCCGCCCCAGGCTCCCGCTGGCGCTCCGCCTGCCGCACCCGCGCCGCCAGCCGGCACCCCGACGACGCAGAACCAACCCCCGGTCACGCCCGCGCCGGCACCGGCGCGAGCCCAGCCGCCCGGGGTGCTACCCGCACCCACGCCCACGCCGATACCTGCCGCGCCGGCGCCGCTGCCCACCACGCCGCCGGCAGCCGCTCCGGTTCGTCCCGCGGCGCAGAAACCAGAGCCGTTGCGCAAGGGCGAGTTCCGCGACTGCTCCGACTGCCCGACGATGCTGACGCTACCGGCCGGCGAATTCGAGATGGGATCGAATGCCAATTCCAGCGAGCGACCGATCCATGGCGTTCACATCCGGCCCTTCGCGATTGCAAAATATGAGCTTTCGGTTGCGGAATGGCAGGCTTGCGTCGATGCCGGCGGCTGTTCGTACAAGCCCGCAACCGCGGATACAGATGCGGAAAAGCGGCCGATGACCAATCTGAGCTGGGATGATGCCAAGCAATATGTGGCATGGCTGGCAAAGAAGACGGGCAAGCCCTATCGCCTGCCGAGCGAGGCTGAATGGGAGTATGCGGCGCGGGCCGGCACGAGGACGCGATATAGCTGGGGCGAGGAGCTCAAACCGGGCCAGGCCGATTGCCAAGGGTGCGGGCCCGTGCACGATCGTACCCGGCCGACCGATCTCGGCAGCTTCCCGTCCAATCCGTGGGGCCTGCTCGACATGGAAGGCAACGTTGCCGAATGGGTGGAGGATTGCTGGCACGCCTATTATCGGGGCGCCCCGACAGATGGGGCCGCCTGGGGCGCGCCAAGCTGCACCAGCCACGTGCTGCGCGGTGGATCGTGGAACAACCCGCCATCCGACATCACGGTATCCAGTCGCAATTTCTACGACGGCAACGTGCGTTATCTGGGCAACGGTCTGCGGGTGGCGCTGACGCTACGATAGCGGCGTAGTTGGGGACCGAAGCAGGCCTGTCGTCAGTGAGTTGGCTCAATCGGCGGCGGGTGGTGTCGTACACCCGGACAACACGGATCAGCCGATCGCGTCCATCAACCCTCTGATATACCCGTAACAGAACGCGAACGCGGTGCCCGACGGATCCCCCCCGTCGATATGCGGCACGTGGTCAGGCATCAGCATGTACTGGTATCCGACATCGCGGTAGATGCGCAGCGACGCGGCCATATCCATGCTTCCTTCGTCCGGAAACACCTCCATGAAGTCCAGCCGCTTGCCGCGGATGTTGCGGAAATGCACATTGAACAGCTTCCCGCGTTCGCCGAACCAGCGGATCACCGGCCCGATTTCCTCGCGCGGGCTCTCCAGCATCTCGCCCACCGTGCCTTGGCAGAAATTCAACCCGTGATACGGGCTTTCGTGCATGGTGACAAAGCGCTTCAGGCCTTCCACGGTGCCCAGTACCCGGGTCACGCCCCTATAGCCGGGCGGCGTGTACGGGTCATGCGGATGGCAGGCCAGCCGCACCTTCGCGGTGGTTGCCACCGGAACCACATAGCGCAGGAAATGATCGATGCGCGCCCAGTTCTCCTGTTCGTCCACAACGCCGGCGAGGCCGGGCGGTGCATCGTGATCGGCCTTGCTCCATCGGAACGCGGCGTTGCGGGAGCCGCCACGGCCCGCCTCATTCTCTGTGCGCGGGATGCCGATAATGTTCAGGTTGTATTTCGCCGCCGGGATCCCCGCTCTGGCGAGCCGCTCGATCAGCGCGCAGATCGAATCGATCTCCCGCTGCCGCTCTGGCTCGCGTGCCAGCAGGATATTCGGACTCGGTCCTTCCTCGATCGCCCGTGACGACAGCGGTAACTGCACCATGTCCAGCACCAGGCCGAACGATTCGATGTGTTCGCGATGCCGCTCCAGCTCATCCAGGGCCCAGTGGTGCGGGTTGCCGGGCGGATCGACGCAGACATGCTGCACGCCCAGTTGCGCCCACACGCGATAATCAGCGTCGTCACGCGGAGTGATCTGGGTACCGAGATACATGTTCTACGACCTCGCGGTCCGCATGAAGCTTTGGACGAACTGGCGCTGGAACAGCAGGAACGCCACTACCAGCGGCGCGGTGGACAGCAGGGTTGCAGCGGTGATCACAGCCCAGTTGGTGCCCTGGTCGGTGGTGGAGAACATCGCCAGGCCGACCGTGATCGGGCGCACATTCACGGAATTGGTAATAACCAAAGGCCAGAGGAAATTGTTCCAATGGAAGCTGACCAACACGAGTCCATATGCAATATAGGTCGGCCGGGCGAGTGGTACATACACGCGCCATAACCGCGTAATCAGCCCCAGCCCTGCCAGCTTCGCCGCATCGTCCAGATCCTGCGGCACGGTGCGGAACGTCTGGCGTAGCAGGAAAATGCCGAACGCCGAGCCAAGATAAGGCAGGGCGATCCCGAGCAGCGAATCCACCAGCCCGAGCGAGCCGATCGTCTTGTAGTTCTCCACCATCAGCACGTCGGGGGTGATCATCAGTTGCACCAGCACCGCGGCAAAAAGCACGTCGCGGCCGGGAAAGTGCAGCCGGGCGAAGGCGAACGCCGCGGGGGTGCACAGCACGAACTGTGCCGCCAGCACCATGCTGACCAGCAGCACAGTGTTGATCATGTACTGGCCGAACGGCGCCATCCCCCACGCGGTGACGAAATTGTGCAGCGTGATCGGGGCGAGCAGGTCGAAGCTCGTGGCGCTGGAAGATGGGTGGATGGAACTCCATGCGGCCCAGAGCAACGGAAGGACCCACAGCAGCCCCAGCAGCCACGCCCCCAGTATTTCCAACCGGATTTTCGGAACCGGGATACGCGCAGCCGGGACGGGAAGGGCGGTGACGCTCATCGATAATGGACCCGTCGCTCGATAAGGCCGAACTGCAATCCCGCGACGATGGCCAGGATCGCCAGCAGCACCACGGTCAGGGCCGCGGCGTAATTGGTATCCCAGGTACTGGAACCCGACCTGGTAGATGTAATAGAGCAGCAGGGCGGTGGCATTGTCCGGGCCGCCCTTGGTCAGCACGATGATCTGGTCCACCAGCCGGAATGCGTCGATCACCGCATTGACGAATACGAACAAAGTGGTCGGCATCAGCAGCGGCCACACGACCCGGCGGAAGAACGTCCAGCGTGAGGCACCCTCGAGGTCCGAGGCCTCCTGCAGCTCCGGCGGCAGCGACTGCAAGGCGGCCAGGTAGAAGATCATGTAGAATCCGGCCATCTTCCAGATCGCGATGATGATCATCGCCGGCAACGCGGTGGAGGCGCTGCCGAGCCAGTTCCAGTCGCCGAAGCCCAACGGTGACAGTGCCCGGTCGATCAGGCCGTACCCGGGCGTGAAGAAGAACAGCCAGATATTGGCGACGGCGATCATGGGCAGGATGGTCGGGGTAAAATAGGCCAGCCGCAGCAGTGCGCGCCCGGGAATATGCCGGTTTACCGCCAGCGCCATGATGATCGACAGTGCCATGGTGGCCGGGATGGTGCAGGCGGCGTAGACGGCGTTGTTGCGCAGCACCTGCCAGAACACCGGGTCGTTCAGCATGGCCTGGAAATTGACCGTCGGGTCGAAGTGCGACGGGTGGCGCGGGACCGGGGTGGTGTGGACGCTGGCCCAGATCGTCTCCAGCGCCGGCCAGTGAGTGAACAGCGCCAGCAAGGCGACCGCTGGAAGTACGAGCAGCCAGCCCTGGATGGTCTCCTGCTTCATGCGGGAAGGGCGGCCCGGCGGCGCGGGGTGCGGTGGAACATCCCAGTATACTCCGGCGACCGGACTATTCCGGCAAGTCTGGCAACACAAATCAGTTGCCCGAAATCGGCGCGGCAGGGCATTTCCGCCAAGCACGGGATCAGCCCGAACCGGGAGCGGGTGTTCATGGCCAAACCAGCGAAGGCCGCCAGCGCGGTGGCAACAGTTACACTGAAGCAAATGGCCGCCGAACTGGCGGAGCGCCACGAGCTGCCGAAGCGGCAGGCGGAGGCGATACTTGGCGACGTGGTTGCGCTGACCACCCGCCATCTCAGGAAGGGCGACCGGATACGGATCTCCGGCCTTGGCATCCTGCGCGTGCAGAAGCGCGCCGCCCGGATGGGGCGCAACCCGGCAACGGGTGAGGCCATCAAGATCAAGGCCAGCAAGAAAGTGGCATTTCGGGCTGCCAAGGAGCTTAAAGAGGCGATCTAGCTCGCGCACGGGTCAGAAGCTGTATCTCAGTTGGCGGCTAGGCCGCCTTCCTGGCCCGTTTGGTTCCTTTTCGAAAATCGATGGTCCTGGGCGGCGTGAGTCGCGCCCGTATGTCGCCACCATGACGAGAGGCGGCGAATTGCGGGCCAGGCTTGTCACCGAGGTGGTGGCGCTCCACGGAGCATTCCCTCGACAGACGCACATGCGGTGAGGTTTGTTTGCGCGGAAAGTTGTATGGGCTATGAGAACGCGGTGACGCGATAGCCGGGACGAGATTCCGCATGATTCCCTTTGGCCGCTCTGCAAATCGGTCCGGCAAACTCTTCACACTACTTGGTCTGCTGGCGGCTATCGCCGTGATGACCACGCTCGTGTCCTATTCGGTCACGCTCTACCGCCTGTTCTGCCAGGCCACCGGCGCGCTGGGCACCACGCAACGCGTCGCCGCAGATACCGCTACGGAATCCGCGCGGACTGTTACGGTCTCGTTCGACACCAACGTGGCCCCCGGCCTGCCCTGGCGGTTTACTCCCGTGCAACGCCAGGTGCAGGTGCATCTTGGCCAGGAAACGCTGGTCTTCTTCCGGGCGGAAAATCTTTCGGACCGGGACATTGTCGGTCACGCCACGTTCAATGTTACTCCGGCGAAGATCGGCGTGTATTTCAAGAAGATACAGTGCTTCTGCTTCACCGAGGAGAAGCTCGGCGCGCGTCAAAGTGTTGAGATGCCAGTGGATTTCTTTGTCGATCCCCGCATGGCGCATGATCCCAACGCCACCGACGTGCGGGATATCACGCTGTCATACACGTTCTTCGAGTCTCTGCGGCCGGCCGGTGCCCAGAATCTGTCGCGCTTCGATAACCGACCGCCGGATCCGAACGCCGGCGCCAAGCTGTTCGCAACCAATTGCAGCGCCTGTCATGCGATCGATCGCAGCAAGGTGGGCCCGGCATTGGCCGGCGTCGTCGGACGGCAGGCGGGCAGCGAAGCCGGATATCCCTATTCAGCGGCGCTCGCGCATGCCGGGTTCGTATGGGATCCAGAACGGCTCAATCGCTGGCTGACCAATCCGCAGGCGTTCGTTCCCGGCGCTCTTATGCCGTATCGTCTACCGGATAGCGCCGAACGCCGCGACGTGATCGCCTACCTGCAGACCCTGAGGCCGGTGTCGAACTCAGGGGAAAATCCGCCACCGGATTCGCATTCGGCCGGCGGATGACGGGGAACTCAGGCCAGAGACACGGAACCCGCTTCCGGCCCCTTCTTCCCGGCGATCACTTGCAGGCGAACCGTTTGGCCGGGGACCAGTTCAGTCAATCCGCTGCGCCCCAGGGCCGAAACGTGCACGAACACGTCCTTTCCCCCGGTTTCCGGAGTGATGAAGCCGAACCCTTTTTGGCTGTTGTACCACTTCACAACCCCGCGGACCTCCTGCCCCGGGCTTGGCCCTGCCGGTTGCCTGCGAGCCGGCGACGAGACGGCTGCTGCCCCCGTGGCCTCGCCGAGATCGGTGATCTCAGCCACCTGCGGACCCTTCGGCCCCCGCCCCGTTCGTACGCGTATCGGTGCACCCGGGCCAGGTGTGCCGCCGCCAAACCGTTCGACAACGCTGATATGAAGGAACGCGTCACCGGATCCGTCCTCAAGTTCGACAAACCCGAAGCCCTTGCCAGGATCGAACCATTTCACCACACCGCCTATTTCCGGGCCGGACGCGATAACCGGTGGCGCTCGCCCAGGGCGCTGTGAAGCGGGTGCGAATGCCGGTTGCTCCTGACCCGGTCCGGGCCCGCGCCGCCATGGCATGTCACCGCCGGGCCCTTCATCATCGAACTTGCGCTTCCGCGTCTCCCGGTTGCGCCAACCCTCTCGCCTGTCCATCTCCGAACCTCATCGGTGTCCGCTCGCCGCGGACTGGTACCAATCCTGCCTATAGTCCCATCCGTCAGGCCGCTATAGAGGACCGCGGAGCGTACCGTGAGTGGCCGACCGCGAGCGCAACATCGTGACCCGGCGCCCTCTATCGCCCGACCCGCCGAGACGGGCAATAGCTAGCTCGGATGATGGTCGGAGCGGCGGGATTTGAACCCACGACCCCCAGTCCCCCAGACTGATGCGCTACCAGGCTGCGCTACGCTCCGGCCATCGACCATGTAGCAGCGTCGGCCCTGCCCGAGCAATGGCGATCACCGGTCGTCACCGTAACAGCGCCCGCAGCGCCTCCAGTTCAAGGAGCGTTTCGTTCAGCACCAAGCGAAGCCGCTCCGCTTCCTGTTCGCCGCGTCGCCCGGGGCGCAGCGGAGAGGCGTTCATCGACGGAACGCCTGCGTCAACCAGGCCTGGCATCGGCAGCTCCGGTTCAGCCGGCACCGTGGCGCGCTCCGCCTCGGCGGCGGCCCGTTCGGCCGGAGTTGCGGGAGGAATATCGTCTGAGAGTTTGCCGCCGCCCTCGCGCAGCAGCCGCTGCACGCCTTTGATCGTATAGCCCTGAATGTAAAGCAGATCGGAGATCCGTCGCAGCAACGCAATGTCGTCAGGCCGGTAATAGCGTCGCCCGCCGCCGCGCTTCAGCGGCTTTACCTGAATGAACTTGGTTTCCCAAAATCGCAGCACGTGCTGTGGGATATGCAGTTCGTCGGCGACCTCGCTGATGGTCCGAAAGGCAGTTGGAGCCTTTCTCGGGCGTACGCGGCCGGGGGCCGCGGGATGATCGCTGGTACCGCTCATTCGTCGTCATCGTGCGCCAGTGAACGCCCGTCTGGTGCGGAGGGCGACGCGCCGTTCACGCGCGCTTTCAGGACGTGGCTAGGGCGGAAAACGAGTACCCGCCGCGGCAGGATAGGTACTTCCTCCCCGGTCTTCGGGTTGCGACCGACGCGCCGGCTTTTCTGGCGCACAGAGAAAGTGCCGAACCCGCTGATTTTCACGGATTCCCGGATTCCAGCGTTGCCGCCATCCGATCCAGCACCGTTTCCAGCAAATCGGCAAATTCGTTCCGCGACAATCCCACCTGCGTGTAGATGGTCTCGGCCAACTGCGCCCGGGTCACGGTGCTCATGTCCGAACGCTAAGAACCTGTTTAGCCGCCGTCAAGGAAAACGAAGTAGATCAGGGGGTTGCGGGCGGACGGCTAGACTGTATGAAAGCTTGCGGCGCGGCCGGTTCTTGCGGCGTTGATGCTATTTGGTTGATACGGTGAACCGGGCTGCGCACTGTATTCTCGCGGCTTGTACGGTTATGGGGATCAGATGGCTGGCGGCAACCGACCAGCGACTGCCAACCGACTGTGTAGCGACCATCTAGCAGCCGAAAGACCGTTACCTCGATGAAATCCGTCGGATCGTTCCTGCATGACGTTTGGCGCCTTTCCAGGCCATATTTTCAGTCGGAAGAAAAATGGTCAGCCTGGATTCTGCTGATTTCGATCATCGCCCTCAATCTATCGATGGTCGCCATGAACGTGGTGCTGAATTTCTGGCACGGCCTGTTCTACAACTCGCTGCAACAGAAGGATTGGCCCACTTTCCTGCAGTTGCTGTTCACGTGGCACCGCACCGGGACGGGCTTGCCCATGCCCGGCTTTTGCGAGATTGCGGCAGCTTATATTCTGCTTGCGGTCTATGCCACCTACCTTAATCAATGGCTGCAGATCCGATGGCGCCGTTGGATGACGACGCGCTTTCTGGATGAATGGCTCGCGGACCGCGCGTATTATCGGATCAGCCTGACCACCGACCGTGCCGCTGTCGGAACCGACAACCCGGATCAGCGCATTGCCGAGGATCTGCGTGACTTCGTCGCGACGACCTTGTCGCTGGGCGTCGATTTCCTGTCCAATATCGTCTCGTTCGCAAGCTTCGTCGGGATCCTCTGGAGCCTCTCTGGAAACATCACCGTCTGGGGCGTGACGGTCCCCGGTTACATGGTGTTCGTCGCGTTGGCTTACGCCGTGATCGGCACCTGGCTGACCCATCTGGTGGGGCGTCCGTTGATCGGCTTGCGGTTCCGCCAGCAGCGGGTGGAGGCCGATTTCCGGTATGCGCTCGTGCGCTTCCGCGAGAATATGGAGGGCGTCGCGCTCTACAACGGCGAGCACGAGGAGAAAGGCAATCTCTTCGCCCGGTTTTATGATGTGATCACCAATTGGTGGGGCATCATGATCCGGACCAAGAAGCTGAATGCGTTGGTCTATGGCTACAACCAGGTCGCCGGGATATTCCCGATCGTGGTTGCTGCGCCGCGTTATTTCAGCGGCGCGATCGAGCTCGGCGGACTGATGCGCATCGCCGGCGCATTTGCACAGGTGCAAAGCTCGCTGTCCTGGTTCGTCAATGTGTACAGCCACGCTTGGCGCAGTGGAGTGCTATCGTCGAACGACTAACCACGTTCCATCGTGCCATCGTGGTGGCTCGCGCCGCTTCCGGCGGCGGCGTCATCCTCGATCCGATCTCCGACGGGCCGGTACAGGTGACCGATCTCACGCTGGAACTGCCCAGCGGAGAGAAGCTGCTGGAAAACGCGGCAGTCACGTTCACACCCGGCAGCTCGACCGTGATCACTGGCCGCACCGGGTCCGGAAAATCAACCTTGTTCCGTGCCATCGCCGGCATCTGGCCATTTGGACACGGCCGTGTGCAGCGGCCGATCGAGCAGTTCGTTGTTCCTGCCGCAACGTCCGTACATCCCGCTCGGAACGCTGCGCCACGTCATCACTTATCCGAAGGCTTCCGAAGAGTTCACCGGACGCCGACATAGCTCAGGCGCTTGTCGATGCCGGGCTTCCGGGCCTTGTCCCGCACTTGGATGAGGATCGGAACTGGCCGCAGATGCTGTCGGGCGGAGAACAGCAGCGCGTGGCGCTAGCCCGCGCATTGCTGATCAAACCCGAGTGGCTGTTCCTGGACGAGGCGACCGCCAGCCTGGATCCGGAAGCGGAGGCGCATCTCTATCACATCCTCAAAGAGCGGCTGCCGAAGACCACTCTCATATCGATCGCGCACCATCGGGATGTGGCGGCGTTTCCACGACAGGGAATTGTCAGTTCAGCGCGAGGAGGGACGACCTGGCCGGCTGGTGCCGCAGGCCCCGGAGACCGCGGCGGCGGACTGATCCTGACAAGCGGCGTTTCCAGGATTATTTAGTCGGAAACCGCGGGTGAGAGAACGCCACGCGGGCCGGAGCTGTTACTGACCTCGGAGGAGGACCGCCATGCTCAACCCCGTATCTCCGCTTCCGCTGAAGGATCCCACGCTTTTTCGTCAGGCCAACTGCATTGACGGCAAATGGGTCCAGGCCGATGCCGATCGCACGCTGGTCGTGAAAAACCCCGCAACTGGCGAGGCGATCGGCGAAGTTCCGGCAATGGGCGCCGCCGAAACCCGGCGTGCGATCGAGGCCGCCGCGCGCGCCTATCCCGCCTGGCGCGCAATGCTGGCGAAGGAACGCGCGGCGATCCTGCGCAAGCTGTCCGACCTGATGCTGGCGAACACCGACGATCTGGCCGTGATCATGACCGCCGAGCAGGGCAAGCCGCTGGCCGAGAGCAAAGGTGAAATCGCTTACGCAGCCAGCTTCATCGACTGGTTCGCCGAGGAAGGCAAAGCGCATCTACGGCGACACGATCCCGCAGAACGCCAAGGGTCGCCGTATCCTTGTCCTGAAGGAGCCGATCGGCGTGTTCGCCGCGATCACGCCGTGGAACTTCCCCGCCGCGATGATCACGCGCAAGGCAGGACCGGGCTGGGCTGCCGGTTGCACCGGCGTGATCCGTCCGGCCAGCCAGACCCCGTTTTCAGCGCTGGCGCTCGCGGTGCTGGCCGAACGCGCCGGCATGCCGCCGGGCGTCTGCAACATCATCACCGGCCCTTCCGCCGAGACCGGCGGTGAGCTCACGTCCAATCCGCTGGTCCGCAAACTGTCTTTCACCGGATCGACCGAGGTTGGCGCGAAACTGCTCGCCCAATGCGCACCGACCATCAAGAAGACCAGCATGGAACTTGGCGGGAACGCGCCCGTTTATCGTGTTCGACGACGCCGATCTCGATGCCGCCGTCCAGGGCGCGATGGCGAGCAAATACCGAAACACCGGGCAGACCTGTGTCTGCGCCAATCGCATCCTGGTCCAGGACGGCGTCTATGAAGCCTTCGCGCAGAAGTTCAAAGCGGCGATCGAGCAGATGAAGGTTGGCAACGGCATGGAGCCGGGTGTCAGCCAGGGGCCTTTGATCAACGCCGACGCGGTCAAGAAGGTCGAAGAGCATGTTCTGGATGCAACCAGGCGCGGTGCGAAGATACTGACCGGCGGCCATCGCCACCGGCTCGGCGGAAATTTCTTCGAGCCGACTCTGCTTACCGAAGTGCCCAACGATGCACTGATTTTCCGGGAGGAGACCTTCGGCCCGGTGGCACCATTGTTCCGTTTCAAATCCGAGGAAGAGGCGATCCGGCTTGCCAACGATACCGAGTTCGGGCTGGCCGCCTATTTTTATGCACGTGACGTGGGGCGGGTATTCCGGGTCGGGGAAGCTTTGGAGTACGGACTGATCGGGATCAATGAAGGCATCATCTCCACCGCGGAGGCGCCTTTCGGCGGGATGAAACATTCAGGGCTCGGTCGCGAAGGGTCAAAATACGGCATCGAGGAATATCTTGAGATCAAGTACCTCGCTGTCGGCGGGATCGGCACCTAAGCCGCCCGTCGCTCCACGTGATTGCCGTGGCCGGCTGCTGCGTGGCCGGCCTCGGTTGCGGCCGATCGAAAATAGTGCAACAGGAAAACGCGTACGGCGCTGGTGACGTCCGCCGGTTGCGCGTGTTGAATCAACACTGCGGATCAGCGTATGCAGATCCTGCCCCTCGCGCTGACAAACCTCGATCAGTGCCTCCCATAATTCCGGTTCCAGGCGCATACTGGTCCGGCCGCTGCCGGCGACCACATTGCGGTTGACGAGGCGACTGGCTGACACGACACGCTCCATCCTTTGATTGCGGCAGGAAACCACAGCACCGTTAAAGGAGAGCAAAGGTGCCGTTCCGTTCGTTGTCATCGACCAACGCGGCGCAGAAAATCCACCTGCCAGCGCATTTCGTCGGACGACAGCGGGTAGCCGCCATCAGCCCCAGCCGACAGAACCGCCGATGGAGGCAAATGGGCGAGTGCCGTCTGCAGGGACCGCGCAACCTCCATCGAGAATCCCGCCTTCCACGCCAGGCTGACCAATCCTTTGGCGCTGCGCAGCGATACCGCCCGATCCACAACCGTTACCGGCACGCCGGCAGCCGTCGCCAGTAGTGCGGATACCAGCCGCAACTCGTTCCTTTGAATGGCGTCAAAGATCACGGTCTCGGACAGCTTGCCCCGTTGCAGCAGACGATGTGCTTCGGCCAGTGCCTGTTCGGTGCTCAGATCGCCGCGTGTGACCCGGACCGGTCCCCGCTCCTGAAGCCGTTGCGTGAGACGCTGCCCAAGCTCTTCAAGCAATTTCGGTTCGAGGTCGGCACGGCTGGCCAAAACCTGCAGCAGGTGCGTCGCGACGATCTGGGAGAGGATTTTCGCGCTGCGGGGCGGCAATGACGGCCGCTGCACCAGCGGCTCGTGCCAGTCGGCGTGGTCAGCGGCACGAGCGATGAGCGCGTCCAGGGTTGTTTCCCGTATCTGGGCCGATGGATTTGCCAGCAGCTCGCGGATAGCCTCATGATGTTCCCCATCGGCAATCGCGTCCACAACGCGTGCGTTGAGATCAGGGCGGCGCGCCACTGCGATGAGGGTAGTGGGAGCGGGTGGCTTGCTCACCAACGCCAACAAGTCCTCCGTGGTCAACATCGGGGAGAAGCGAATGACTGGTTCGTTCACCTCCAACGCGATGTCCCGGGCCAGCCGCAGGATCAGACTGCGCGGCGCATCAGGCATCTGCTTCAAGACGTCTGTTATGGCGGCGCGGACCCGGACGGCTTCGTCCTCCACCAGAGCGATCAATGTCTCGTAAGTTTCATGCTGTAATCGGCTCTGCTCGCCGGCGGTCAGACCGGGAGCCAGGCCGGCAAGTTTACGTGCCAGCAAGGCCCGAACCCGCTCATCCGCGTCGCGCGCCAGAACCCGATTTGCTGCTGGGGGAGTCGCCGGGTTCAGCGCGAGTGCCGCGCGCACCATCACTGCGGGATCAACCGCAAGCCGCTCCAGCATTGCCGCAGGCGAGTCCGGGTTCGCACCAAGGTGTACACGGGTCTCCTCGTCCGGTGCCGCGGGCGCGCTTCGGACCGCTACCTCGGTCATTGGTCGCGCTCCTGCGCCACGCGCCAGTGGCCACGGCCGTCTCGTTTCACTTGGTACATGGCGAAGTCGGCCCGCCGCATCACAGTCTCCACCTCTTCCCCGGAGGCGCGGGTCGCAATGCCGATCGAAAAACCCAGGGCCGGGCTGTTGGAGCCGATCACTTTGGCCAGTACGGTGGGGCCATTGACGCGCAGGTGCTCGGCCCGCTCGGCCGCCGTGAGATGATCGGCACCGTTCATCCAGATTGCGAACTCGTCACCTCCCAACCGCGCCACAAGATCGGTTGGTCGCACGGTGTCACGCAGAAGCTGTGCGGTACGGCATAGTATTTCGTCGCCGATCTCGTGCCCGAGCACATCGTTGACGGCTTTGAAATTATCCAGGTCGGCGAACACCAACGTTCCCGGCAGATGCTCGCGCTCCAGCCGGTCGATGTGCCGCGGCAGTTCCTCAAGAAAGGCGCGACGATTGATCAGACCGGTCAGCGGATCCGTCCTTGCCTGCCGCGCCATCTCCCGCTGGATCGATTGATGTTCGAGCACAACCCGAATGATCGTGGTGGCGGACGCCGCAAGCATGCGGTCCTCCGGATCCCAGTCGCGCGCGCCGCGCCGGCGCCAGATCGCCAACGCGATTTTTTCCCCGAAGCGCGTATGGCATGCCGAAACCAGGGTCGGCTGGTCCTGCGTGTCCCCGGTCTGTATGGGATTGGTTTGATCGGTGCGGTCCAGCAGCTCTGCGAGCTGGTCCAGCACCGCCCCGGCTCCCTCCCCACTCTGATGCAGGATGGCTGGGCCGTCGGTCAGTACGGCCACCCCTTCTGTTCCCAGCGCATTGGCCAGCTCCTCCAGCACAACGCGCATCATCCGCGGCGCCAGGTACCTCCTGCCGCATGCGCCAGAGAATGTCGTCCGTTACCGCCGTTCGGCGCAGCGCAGAGGCCTTCAGCTCTTGTTCTTCGTCCTGGTCCGTAATGTCTATTCCCAAACCGCGTGCGCCGATCGTGTGACCCGCGGGATCCAGCAGCGCTGCCGCTGACAAAACAATGCAGGCAAGAGATCCATCCGCGCGTCGCATCCACACGCGCTTGGCACGAGTTGGTCTTCCCGGACGGAATGGGTCGCCGCCTGCGACCGCCGGCGGGTCCGCCAGCAGCCGGCGTCCAGGTGCCCCGAGCAGTTCGCCGGCCGACCACCCCAGGACCGGGTCCGGGAAGATGAACGTGAAATAGCCGCTGGCGTCCGTTTCGAACACCAGATCGGCAGTCATAGTCACCAGGTCCCGCCAACGCTGCCGGCTCTCCAGCAGCGCGGTTTGCAGCGGCTGGTCGGCATGGCGGGTGTTCCCCCCTCCGGAATTGGCGGCATCGTGCATGGCTTGTTCCGTCTGGAAGGCAGGCTATTTCACTGCGATAACAACTAAAGAATTGTTTCCAGCCCATTCGCTGGTGCCGCCGCTGCGCTCATTTGACAGTCCGCCGGCCTCTGCGCATGGTCCCGCCGCCTGCGCCCCCAACGACCGACCAGATAGTGATGAACATGCCGGAACCGGATATCCAACCGATCATCGAAGCCCTTTGGGAACGTCGTGACACGCTTTCCACTGGCGCGCGCGGCGAACCGCGAGAGGCTGTCGAAGCGGCGCTGGAAGGGCTGGATTCCGGAACTCTACGTGTCGCCGAACCGTCCCCGACCGGCTGGCATGTCAATCAATGGCTCAAGAAAGCGGTGCTGCTCTCATTTCGCCTGACTGACTCTCGTTCGATGCAGGGCCCAGGCGGTGCATTTGCATTCGACAAGGTTCCGCTCAAATTTGCCGGCTGGGGCGAAAACCGGTTCCGCGATGCCGGGTTCCGCGCCGTGCCAGGTGCTGTCGTGCGTCGTTCCGCCCACATCGCTCCGGGCGTCGTGCTGATGCCGAGCTTCGTAAACGCGGGGGCATACGTCGATCGCAATACCATGGTGGATACCTGGGCTACGGTCGGAAGCTGCGCCCAGATCGGGAAGAACTGCCATCTCTCCGGCGGCGTCGGCATCGGTGGTGTTCTGGAACCGCTGCAGGCCAACCCTGTCATCGTGGAAGATGACTGTTTCATCGGCGCCCGCTCGGAGGTCGCGGAGGGCGTCGTGATTGAACGCGGCAGCGTGCTGTCGATGGGTGTCTTCATTGGCGCTTCGACCAAGATCATCGATCGCAGTACCGGCGCGATCTACATCGGCAGGGTTCCGTCTTATTCGGTGGTGGTTCCAGGCTCCCTGCCAGGACGCCCATTACCGGACGGCTCGCCTGGGCCATCGCTCTATTGTGCAGTTATCGTCAAGCGCGTCGATGCCCAGACCAGGGCAAAAACATCCATCAACGAATTGCTGCGCGATTGAGCAATCACCCAGAGTCTCTCACTGACCCGCTGGGCCTTGCGCAGGCGCTCATTCGCTGCCCTTCCGTCACGCCCGACGATGCCGGCGCCCAGTCGGTCCTTGCCGCGGCGCTCGATGGGCTTGGATTTGCAGTTACGCGACTGCGTTTCGGGCAGATCGAGAATTTGTTCGCCCGGCACGGTTCAGCCAGCCCGCATATCTGCTTTGCCGGACATACGGATGTGGTGCCGTCCGGGAATGCCCGCTGGGCCGAGGATCCGTTCGGCGGGACGGTGCGCGATGGCGTGCTGTACGGGCGCGGCGCCTGCGACATGAAAGGCGCCATCGCGGCGTTTGCCGCCGCCGTCGCGCAACATCTTCCGCAAGGACCGCCGCGCGGCTCGATCAGCCTTCTCATCACCGGCGATGAGGAAGGCCCCGCCACCGACGGCACCGTGCGGGTTCTGGAGTGGATGCGTCGAGCACAACCACGTCCCTGATTTCTGTATAGTCGGTGAGCCGACCTGTCCGGTAAGGCTAGGCGACATGATCAAGATCGGCCGACGCGGCAGCCTGAACGCAAAAATCACGTTCAACGGAACGCAGGGGCATGTCGCCTATCCGCACCGCGCCGATAACCCGGTGCATCGGCTGGTCCGTGCGCTTGGCTGCCGTCACCGCGGCTCCGCTGGACGCCGGGTCCGAATGGTTCGAACCGTCCAGCCTGCAACTCACCAGCATCGATGTCGGCAATCCGGCGACCAATGTCATCCCGGCCACAGCGTCCGCCGCACTGAACATCCGCTTCAACGATCGCCACAGCGGTGCGTCGCTCATCGCGTGGTTGCGGGCGGCGCTCGCTCAACATGTGGAGCGGTTCGATCTCGACACTTCCATCAGCGGCGAGTTTTTCCTGACCACGCCAGGCGTGATGGTGGATCGGCTGCGCGCGGTTGTGGCGGCTGAGACAGGAATCGAGCCGAAGCTGGACACCGGGGGCGGCACGTCCGACGCGCGTTTCATCGCGCGGGTCTGCCCCGTCGCGGAGTTCGGGCTGGTCGGCGCAACGATGCACCAGGCCGACGAACGCGTTCCGGTCACCGAGCTGCGCCAGCTCGCCGCGCATCTATCGCGCGGCGCTCGCGGCGCTCACTGGATGAGCGGGCGGTTGCGCCGGCAGCATCCGATGCGGACCAGCATACCGCTGGGTATCCTGTTGCTGGCGCGCGGCCGGGCCGATGGGCTGCGCCAGTTCGGCGACACACCATCGGCTTTCCTCGCCAGTCTGGCGCCGCTGATCGCGTTCCCGCTCGTGGGCGCGGTTTTGATGCTTATACAGGGCAGTGGGCTCGCCGCCGCGTCGGACCTGCTCGCCACGTTGTGCGCGTTGCTGGCGCCGCCGGTCCTGTCGTATGAGCCGGCACGGTGGTGGAAGCGCGAGGCGCAATGGCTTCGCTTCGCCACCGCTCTGAACTGGTGCCAGTGGGTGATCCCGCTACTGGCGAGTATTCTGTTGATCCTGGTCTATCCGCTGCTGCTGGCGATAATGCCGCTTCAGGCTGCCGGGGCCACGGTGATCTTCGCGGTCGCGGGTTACGGTCTGTGGCTGCATTGGTTCCTGGCCCGCCATGCGCTGATGATCTCGCGGCTTCGGGCCGTGGTGCTGGTCGCGATAGTCAATCTTGGGACCGGCGTGCTTGCCCTGGGTCCATATCTGCTGAGCCAGCCCGGTCTGTTGCGCGTTGTCGGGATCCGATGAACGCGGTTGCTGGTGTGTTCTCTGGCTTGCACGGGGCGCTGCTTCTCGCGCGCGGCCGGGCCGAGGGCGTCCGCTACGTTTCTGATGACATGCGTATGGCCGCCCGGAGTTTCTGGGCTGCATTGATCTGTTCGCCGCTGTTCGTCGTCGTGCTGTTGCTGAGCTGGACCGTGGACGGTCAGCCCAGCAACCCGTCGCATGCATTTGTCCTGCAACTGTCTGTCGTTTGTAATCGGTTGGGCCGGCTACGCTGTCCTGTCCCATCCGCTGGTAGCCGCTTTCCGACGCGCGCCACACTGGCCGCGATTTATTGCGATCTGGAACTGGTGCAATGTCGTTCAATACGGGCTTTTGCTGATAGCCTCCATTCCCGCCGTGCTGGGCGCGCCAAGCTGGCTGGCAGAAACAGCGCAACTGGTCGCTCAGGGCTGGGCGTTGTGGCTGGAATGGTTTGCGATACGGCTGACACTGGACGTCGGCGGTCTGACTGCCGTGATCGTGATGGCTCCGGATGTGTTGCTCGGCGTCGTTCTGGCGACACTCGTCACGGGGACTTGAAGGCGGAGAGGGACGTGCAGGCGCGCGCTATCGGATCTCTACCCGCCGCTTTCGCAACTCTGCCTCGTTCAGCCGCAATCCCAAGCCCGGGCCCGTCGGGAAGGTGAAACAGCCCCTCCGCCGGCCATGGCGGGTTCTCGAACACAGCATGGGTGCGTTGCGAGGGGTCATTCCATTCGCACGGCTTCGTCGCGTGCAGTTGCGTTGCCGAGAAATGCAGGTTCGCGGCATGCCCGATGGTCGGCTGAGTTTGGTGCGGAACCAGCTCAACACCATGCGCGTGGGCCAGCGCGTTGCACCGCATCAGTCCGGTGATGCCCCCCATCTTCACGATGTCCGGCTGCACCATGCGCACCCCGGCGGAGATGAGGTCGGCAAGGCCGGCCAGTGTATAGGTCTGCTCTCCGGCGGAAACGGTGATGTCGAGTGCGCGGGAGACCTCGCCCATCGCCTTCGGGTGATAGTGCTGGACCGGCTCTTCGAACCACCAATAACCAAGCTCTTCCAGCGCGCGTCCGACGCGGATGGCACCCCCGGTCGTGTATCCGTTGTTGGCGTCGAAGGCGAGCGGGAACCCGTCACCGACCAGTTTGCGGTACTGCACGCGCCTTGGCGATGTCGCCGGGAATGTCGGCGTCCAGTCGGGTGCGGTTGTTGTCGAAACGGATCTTCACTGCGCAGGGCTTGTGTTCCATCCGCTGCTCGACCACGCGCAGCACATCGTCAATCCGTCGGTCGCCATTGCCGCCGATGGAGGCATAGAAAGGAAGGGCGGTCCGCCAGGCCCCGCCGATCAGCTTGTAGATCGGCTGCCCGAGCAGCTTTCCCTTCAGATCCCACATCGCGATGTCCAGCGCGGCCAGCGCCCCGGTCAATGCGCCCTCCGGCCCGAGCTTCACCAGCTCGTGCAGCAGCGTGTCGAGCAGCACCGCGTGATCCAGCGGATCCTTGCCGATCAATCGTGGGGCGATGTCGTGGACGATGATCCCGAGCGAGGCGAGGCCGCCCTGCATGGGCGACGCTTCGCCGATACCGGACGCGCCGTCTTCGGTGTGAATGCTCACAAAGGCGCTGCGTTGCGCCGGCTTGTCATCGCTGGTCCAGCGGACCTGAAATGCGTCGATCTTGGCTATTTTCATGCGGTATCCTCCTTGAGCATCAGCACTCTGAACATGCGTTGACAACCGGCGGGACGCCCGCTGCGCTGCTTGCATTCATTCCTCGATCAGCACCGGGACCACCGACAGGACCAGTAGGCCCGCCATCGCGAGGTTGAACGCACGCAACCGGCCCGGCGAGTGCAACAAGCGACCGCTGCCGCTGCCGATCAGTGCCCAGACCAGCAGGCAAGGCATCCCGCAGGCAAGAAACACCGAGGCAGAGCCGCAGGAGCTGGGGCGTAAGCGGACGGTCGGACATGATGAACATACTCGCCGCGCCAAGCCCGATGAGCCACGCTTTTGGGTTGATCCACTGAAATCGCCACCGCTCCCATGAAGCCGAGCAACCTGGCCTGGCGACCGACGTCCGGAGGCGGAGCCGAAGCGATCTTCCAGGCAAGCCATATGATCCAGGCGACGCCGATCCATCGCATGACCAGCAACAGCGGCGGCCAGAACAAAATAGCGGAGCCCAGGCCAGCACTGACCAGCGTCAGCATCAATGCGAAACCCACGGCGATTCCCAGCATGTGCGGGATCGTGGCGCGCAGCCCATAATTGGCGGCTGAGCATGCGACCATGACATTGTTGGGACCTGGCGTAATGTACATCGCCACGGCGAAACCCAGCAGGGAGGGCAGCAAGGAACCCATCCCGATAGCAGAGCACGAAGACGGGCCGTCAGCGATGTCGGGT
This sequence comes from uncultured Pseudomonadota bacterium, assembly GCA_963810715.1. GTDB lineage: Bacteria > Pseudomonadota > Alphaproteobacteria > Acetobacterales > Acetobacteraceae > DATDIC01. The sequence goes on from CAWEOZ010000023.1 coordinate 697,136, forward strand.
GTGCATTGCTCCTCCGCTTGTTGCCGCGGACCAACACGGCAAGTCAGTCGATCGTTCACGTTCGATTTTTCCGACCGGTAAGAGATATGATCCCCCTCAGCGTGAAGAGGCCTCGCGTCCATGAATCAGATCGACCAGATCCTGCATCAGGCGGCCCAGACGGAGGCCATCCCAGGGGTCGTCGCCATGGCGGTGAATGCCGACCAGGTGATCTACCAGGGTGCCTTCGGCCGTCGCATGCTGCCGGACGGCCCGCCCATGACGCTCGATACCGTGTTTCGCATCGCCTCGATGACCAAAGCCGTTACTGCCGTGGCCGCGATGCAGCTTGTGGAGCAGGGACGCCTGTCGCTCGATGCCCCAGCCGCCACGTGGCTATCCGAACTCGCATCCCGGCAGGTCCTGGAGGGTTTCGACAGCACTGGAAGGCCGATCCTTCGCCCGGCGCGCTCGCCCATCACCTTGCGTCAGTTGCTCACGCACACGGCCGGGTTCGGTTATGATACCTGGAACGCCGACCTGCAGCGGTACTACAGGGAGGCAGGCCTGCCGGCGGTGCGCACCGGCCTGCTTGCAGGACTGGAAGCACCGCTCACGTTTGAGCCAGGCACACGCTGGCAATACGGCATCAACATCGACTGGGTCGGCCGAATGATCGAGTCGGTCAGCGGGGAGGATCTGGAAACCTATTTCCAACGGCACATCTTCACGCCGCTTGGGATGGAGAGCACCAGCTATCTCGTCCGGCCCGACATGGAGCCGCGGTTGGCGACAGTGCACGCGCGGACGGATCAGGGGCTTCAGGCGCTGCAACTCGACACCAGGCCTCCACGAGAGTTCTATCCGGGCGGCGGCGGCCTGTATTCGACTGCCGGCGATTATCTGACATTTCTGCGCATGTTGCTGTCGCAAGGCACCGCCGGCGGAAGCACGGTTCTGCAAAAGCATACCGTCGCCACGATGCTGCAGAACCATATCGGCCCGCTTTTGGTGGAACCGATGCAATCGGCCGTGCCCACGTCATCGAACGACGTGGAACTGTTTCCGGGTATCCCGAAGAAGTGGGGGCTCAGTTTTCTTATCAATACCGAGCCGGTGCCGAACGGTCGAGCCGCCAACAGCGTCGCATGGGCGGGCCTCTATAATTCCTATTACTGGCTCGATCCGAGCGGAAAAGTCGCCGGAGTATTGATGACGCAGGTGCTGCCATTTGCCGACAGGCCCGTTTTGGATCTGCTCGCGCGTTTTGAGGAAGGGATTTATGGAACATTATTGACATAAAGCAAATTTACAGGTTTGCAACTTGACCGCTTGCAGGCGGCGGTTTGATATTGGTTCTACACGAAAAGTTGAGGTCCAGCTCATGGTCAGGGCCCCACTCCCTGACTTCCAGGTAATCTTTCGGCGCATCCCCGGGCTTTACCTGCTGCTCGGTACCGATTCCTGTATCGTCGAAGCAACCGACACTTGGCTGCGTCACACAGGATTTTCCCGTACCGAGGTGCTCGGGCGCAATTTGTTCGAGATTCTGGCGGATTGCCCAGGCGAACGGGCCGCGGGAGGAATTCGTGAGTTACGCGAGTCACTTTCCCGCGTGCTGCACCTGCGTCGGACCGACGCGGTTTCCATACATTGCTATGGCGTCCGTCACCGGCAGGATGAGCTGCATGGGCGATACTGGGCCCTTCTGAACGAGCCGGTTCTCGATCCAGACGGACAAGTGGCCTGGGTCATCCATAGGGTCCGTGACATGACCGCGCTGGTCAATCCTCACTCGGGAAGGGGCCGAACGCGACGAGATCGCTCGCGAGCAGCAGCTCCTTATCGGCCGGCTGCGTGCCGCGAACGAAGAACTGGCGCGGCGGGATTTCTCCCTCGGTGAGAGCGAGCGGCGCCTTGCCATTGCCATGGCTGCTGGCCGCCTCGGCTCATGGGAAATGACGCTGCCAGGTCGGACAATGGTCTCCTCGGCATTGCATAAGGCCTGCTTCGGCCTCGGCCCACAGGGACTCCTTCGCCCATGACGATCTTCGGGCAGCCGTGCATCCGGAGGATCGGGCTCATCGCCAGGCAGCGCTGGATGCGGCGTTGCTGCATGGCGCCGATTACGATGTGGAGTATCGGACGCTTTGGCCTGATGGCAGTACCCATTGGGTGCAGATCCGTGGTCAGGTTATCCGGGGACCAAATGGCGCGCCGGAGCGGATGGTCGGCGTATCCCTTGATGTTACAGATCGGAAGCGCACCGAGGAGCTGCTCGAAGCCGGCGTTGCCGAGCGCACGCGCGAACTCGCCCTGGCGAACGCGCGGCTCACCGCCGCCATCGCCGAACGCGACAAGGCGGAGCGTGCCTTGCTGCAGGCGCAGCGGCTTGAGGCGATCGGTCAGCTCACCGGCGGGGTCGCCCATGATTTCAACAATCTTCTCGCGGTCGTGGTCGGCAACCTCGAACTGCTCAGGGCCAGACTGCATGATAACTCGGCGCGCCGGCACGTGGAGGCGGCCCTGAGTGCTGCGTGGCGAGGGGGACGACTCACACAGCAGTTGCTTGCCTACGCGCGGCAGCAACGGCTCGCGCCGCAGCCTGTCGATCTGAATGCACTGATTGCCGGCATGCAAACCCTTCTGGAGCATAGCCTGGGCGGCCTGATTCACGTCGAATTCGCTCTTCGTCCCTGGATTGTGGCTTGCAAGTACCGATGTCTCGCAGCTTGAAATGGTGCTGCTCAACCTTGCCATTAACGCACGGGACGCGATGCCTGATGGCGGTACGCTCCGCATCGCCACCGGCAATGCCGACGAGCGGAACGATCTCCCCCCGGAGCTTGCGGCGGGCGATTACGTGAAAATCACCGTCAGCGATACCGGAACTGGAATGACCCCTGACGTGATGGAGCGTGCCTTCGAGCCGTTCTTCACCACGAAAGGGATCGGCAAGGGCAGCGGGCTCGGATTGGCTCAGGCTTATGGAGTGGCCCGCCAATGCGGGGGGACCGTGCGGCTGCATAGCCGCCCTGGCTCCGGCACCGTCGTCGAGGTGTTCCTGCCGCGTGCGGAACAGTCCGCCAGCATCAAGCCGGTGAAGATGTCATCCGGGCATAACCACCATCCCACATCTCGGTTGCGGTTGCTCGTGGTGGACGACGAGCCGGATGTCCGCGCGTAACCTGCGAACTGCTGGTCGACGCGGGATATCGGATCAGAAGGGGCGGATAGCGGATCGGAAGCTTTGACCCTGTTTTCCCTGCGCCGGTTCGACATTGCGGTGGTCGATTATGCCATGCCGGGGATGTCCGGCGCGGAATTCATTCGCCTGGCAAGGGAAATCGAGCCAGAAGCTGCGCGTGCTTTTCATCACCGGTAATCCGGAAATGGTCAGACAGAAAGATCTGACGTCGGCCGATCGGATGTTGAGCAAGCCGTATGGTCAGGCTGACCTGCTGAGCGCCCTCGGCAGCTTCGAGCACTGCCTGATCCCAGCCCACCATCATACCGGCAGCGGCGCCGCTTTCATGCGTTCCATGGCAAAGCGGCTGGTCACGTTTCGCAGCGGGACCGCTGCGATCAACCGACGGTAGAAAACGTCATATGCGGCTATATCGGATACAACGACATGTAAAAGGTAATCGACATCGCCACTCATCCGCCACGCATCGACAATCTCGTCCATGCTCGCCACCACCGTGGCAAACCGCTCCAGCCACTCGCTGGAATGATCGGCTGTCTCGACTGCCACGAATGCCGAGACGGGCAGGCCCACCTTGACCGGATCCAGCACAGCCACGCGTCCGATAATGATCCCGGCCTGTTCCATGCGGCGGATGCGCTTCCAGCACGGCGTCGGCGTCAGTCCGACCCGTCCGGCGATTTCAGCCAGCGACAGCGATGCGTCTGCCGCCAGCAGGCGAAGGATTTGCCGATCGAGACGATCCATATCCTTGTCAATCGCCATGATAGAATCCTTGTGCCGCTCGAGCCCGGTTAGCCTGCCATTAGAGGAAAAATCCTACTCCCTCAGCACGGGAAAGCGCGAAAAATCCGACTTGGGGCGGCCAGTTCGTCCTGCGCGTCCACAATGTCGCAGCTCACGCGCTCCGGCCTCCGCCGTCCGGCGCAGCACGCCGTACACGGATGATCCAGCCGCTTCCAAAGCCACTGCGGCGCTGCCCTGCCGCAACCGATGAAACAGAAACAGGGCGGCCATGATATCGCCGGTACCATTCAGCTCCAAAGGCAGCAGCGGCGTCCGGAGCAGATGAAACTGCCCATCCTCGGCCACCAGCATGTCGATCGCATCTGCCGGCGTCGCCTCGGTGCGGAGACTGGTCACCAGCATGCTGCGCGGACCATCCGGCCGCAGCCGCGCGGCCAGGGTGCCGGCCGCTTCCTTCGCGCCGTCCAGCGTCGCGCAGGAGATGCCGGTCAGCAGCTCGAGCTCGAACCGATTGGGGCACGCCATGTCCGCGGCAGGAAGCGCCGCGTCGCGCATGAATTCGGCGATGCCGGGGCGGACGTAGACCCCGTCCCGCTCGTCACCGATCACCGGATCGCAGCAATAGAGCGCGCGCGGATTGGCCGCACGCACGCGTCCGACGGCGTCCAGGATCGACTCCCCTATCCCGCGATCGCCCATGTAACCGGACAGCACGGCGTCGCAGGATGACAGGATACCGCGTGCCTCCACACCGTCCACCAGCTCATGCACCATATCGCCGCTGAAGACCTGGCCGGTCCAGTGGCCGTAGCCGGTGTGGTTTGAAAACTGGACGGTATTGATCGCCCATACCTCCGCGCCGAGCCGTTGCAGCGGAAACATGGCGCTGGCATTGCCGACATGACCATAGGCAACCCAAGACTGGATCGACAGGATGTTCATTCCGGTCAGGTGGCGATCCGCTCCAGGCCTCCCATGTAGGGCCATAGAGCGGCGGGTACCAGGATCGAGCCATCGGCCTGCTGGTGGTTTTCCATGACTGCGATCAGCGCTCGCCCGATCGCCACGCCGGAGCCGTTCAGAGTGTGAACGTAGGCCACCGATTTCCCGTCCGTGCTGCGAAAGCGGCGCATTCATGCGCCGCGCCTGGAAATCCCGTGTGTTGGAGCAGGAGCTGATTTCCCGCCACGCCTGCTGTCCCGGAAGCCAGACTTCCAGGTCGAAGGTTTTCGCCGCGCCGAACCCGGTGTCGCCGGACGCCAGGATGACGCGACGATACGGCAGTTCGAGAAGCCGCAGCACCGTTTCGGCGCACCCGGTCATGCGCTCGTGCTCGGCGACGCTATGGTCGGGATGCGTGATCGAGACCAGCTCCACCTTGTAGAACTGATGCTGACGAAGCATGCCGCGGGTGTCCCGCCCGGCTGCACCCGCTTCGCTTCGGAAGCACGGCGTCAGCGCGGTCACGCGCCATGGCAGCTCGCGTTCCGGGATGATCTCGGCCATTGCCAGGGCAGTCAGCGGCACCTCGGCGGTGGGGATCAGCCAGCGACCGTCGGTGGTGCGAAACATCGTGTCGCCGAACTTGGGCAGCTTGTCGGTGCCGTACGCGGTGGCGTCGTTCACCAGCAGCGGGACGGAGATTTCGCGGTAACCGTGTTCGCGCGTGTGCAGGTCGATCATGAACTGACCGAGCGCCCGCTCCAGCCGCGCCAGCGCGACCGTGCAGCAGCGTGAACCGCGTGCCGGCCAATTTCGCCGCCGCAGCGAAGTCCATCAGTCCGAAGGCTTCGCCGAGCTCGAAATGCTGTTTCGGCTGAAACCCGAGATCGCGCGGTGTTCCGTGCTGCGCCAGCACGACGTTGGCGGTTTCATCGGCACCGTCTGGAACATCCGGATCGAGCCGGTTCGGCAGCACTTCGAGCAGGCGCGTGATCTGCTCGTCGAGCGTGGCTGCCTGACGTTCCAGCGTTTCGGTCTCCGCGCGCAGGCTCCCGGCTTCGGCTTCGAGCGATGCGGTGTCTTCGCCGCTGCGCTTCTTCTGCCCGATTGTTCGCGCCAGGGCATTGCGACGCGTTTGCAGTTCCTGGAACTCGCGTCTGCGCCGCGCGGCGTTCATTATCGCGGGCAAGTATCTCGGGTGAAACCGGCGGCAACCCGCGTCGCGCCATCGCCGCGTCGAAGCCAGCGGGATCGGCGCGAATGGCGCGGATGTCGTGCATCTCAGGGTTCCACCGGTTTCCGCTCCACCATGCGCGCCGACAGGACGGAGATTTCGTACAGCAGGATCAGCGGCAGCGCGAGGCTGCACTGGGTGATGACGTCGGGCGGCGCCAGTATGGCCGCGATGACGAACATGCCGACATACGCATAGCGGCGGAATCGTCCGAGGCCCTTGGAACTGACGATCCCGACCTTGGCCAGCAACGTCAGCAGCACCGGAAGCTGGAACGTGATGCCGAACGCGAAGATCAGCTTCATGACGAGGTCGAGATACTCGCTTACCCGCGGCATCAGCTCGATTGGTACGCCGCCGCCGCCGGTCGGCGACTGAAAGCTGGCGAAGAACCGCCAGGCGAACGGGAACACCACGTAGTAGGCCAAGGCCGCGCCCATCACGAACAGCACCGGGCTGGCGATCAGGAACGGCAGCAGTGCCCGTTTTTCGCTGCGGTAAAGTCCGGGTGCGATGAACAGCCACAGTTGCGTGGCGATGATTGGAAACCCCAGGAACAGCCCACCAAACATCGCCAGCTTGATCTTGGTGAAAAACACCTCGTAAAGCTGCGTGTAGATCAGGTGTGGCGTTGGCATGCCTTGTTGCTCGAGCACCCGCGCCAGCGGCTTGGCCAGGAAGAAAAAGATGTCGCCCGAGAAGAAATAGCAAACCCCGAACGCCATCAGGAACGCCGCCATCGCAAACATCAGTCGGCGACGCAGCTCCATCAGGTGATCGAGCAGCGGCATCGGTTTGTCGTTGATCGGATCGTCTAGCTGCTCAATATGGTCCACGTTCGTTCCGGATAATCAGGATGTTGTGCTGGGATCAGAGCGCGCCCCGCGATCGCGCCAGCGCGACGACCGAGGGTGGAACGAAGGCAGGCGCCTCGGCGATATCCTCGCCGATTACATCGGCAGCAACCTGCGGCGGTATGAAGGCGGGGGCTGACGGCTGGACCGCATCTGCTGCATCCGCGGTCATGCCGGTTTCGGGCTGACGCTCGAGTTCGGCAACCGCCGCGCCGCCCACAGGCTCGGTAGCGAGTTCCCCAGTCCTGGCAGGGCTGACGATCGGATCGAGCGGGTTGGACGCGAACGTATCGCGCAGCGAATGGTCAGGATCGACCGTCGTCTCGACCATCGACTTGATATCGAAATTGCGGATCTGATTGATCTGGTCGCGCACTTCGTCCAGGTTCGCCTCGCGGACCATCTCGTCCACATGGGTCTGGAACTCCGACGCCATGCGGCGCGCCTTCTTGATCCAACTGGTCACTGCCCGGATCGCTACGGGCATGTCCTTTGGACCGATCGCGATAAGCGCGACGACGGCAATGACGGCAAACTCTGACCACGCGAAATCGAACATGTTCGGAAATCGGCTCCCGCCGGGTAGCTAGCAGGAAACGCCTCTAGCGGAAACAAGGTCGCGGTGAAGATCAGGCAACGCCGTCAGCTCTCCCGGCCGTCCTCCTCCGGAGCACCCTCGACGGACGCTGCTTCGGCCACGGGGGTGACGGGCTCGGTCAGCAGATCCTCCCGCCGCGGCAGGTCGCGCAGGTCGGCCAGCCCGAACTGGGTCAGGAAGGTTGGCGTCGTACCCCAGAGGGCCGGCCGACCCGGCACCTCCTTCCGGCCTCGCGGCGCGATCAGACCGGCTTCGAGCAAGGCATCCAGCGTCTGCTGTGAGAGGCTGGCACCACGGATTTCCTCGATCTCGGGCCGTGTCACCGGCTGGTGGTAGGCAACGATCGCCAGCGTTTCCATTGCAGCGCGCGGCAACCGCCGAGGAACCTCCACGACTTTGCGCAACAAGGGCGCGAGATCGGGGGCCGTGCGGAACATCACGCCGCCCGCGGCGTCGACCAGTTCGACCCCGCGTCCGGTGTAGTGGGCCCGTAGGGCCGCGATCACCGCCTCCACGTCGGCTTCGTCCGGCAGAAGCTGGCCCAGCCTCCGGAGGGTCACCGGCTCGGCCGATGCGAACAGCAGCGCCTCAGCCAGCCGCAGCCATTCCTTCGGGATCGTCTGTGGGATCGAGGGCGGCTCCGGCGCTTCGTCCGTCATGTCCCCGGCCATGCTCCGCGGCCCACAAGAATGGGACCAAACGTGCGCTCCTGCCGCAGGCTCACGGCGCCGCTGCGCGCCATTTCCAGGCCCGCCAGAAGCGTGCTTGCCAGCGCGGCGCGGCGCTCGATCGTGCCGCTCAGCCGCTCCGGCAGGAACCGCTCCAGGCTGGCCCAGTCCGGCAGACTGCCGAGCAATGCACCAAACCGGGCGAGCGCGTCCCTGACCGTCCAGATGGTCAGTGGCTTCGGCCGGTAGCGCCGCGTCCGCGCGCCGCGGCCGGTTGCAGCCAGATAGGCCCGCAACAGGCCCGGAACGTCTACGACGGTGCGGGAGCGATCGATCTCTGTGTGGTCTTCCGGCATGCCGCGGGCGAACACGGTTTGACCAAGCACCGGGCGCGCGCCGAGCCACAGCGCCGCGGCACGAATCGCCTGAAGGTCGCGCAGCCGGGCGGCGAGCACCTCCGCCGCCTGCTCGCCCTCGTCATCGGCTGCGCTGTCCTCCGGCAGCAGCAGTCGCGATTTGAGCCAGGTCAGCCAAGCGGCCATGACCAGCCAGTCCGCCGCGAGCTCCAGCCGCACACGGCGCGCGCCTTCGATGACCGCGAGATATTGCTCCACCAGAGCCAGGATGGAGATGCGCGCAAGATCGACCTTTTGGGCACGAGCCAGCTCGAGCAACAGATCGAGCGGGCCGTCGAACCCGTCCAGATGGACGACCAAGGCGTCCACGGGCATGTCAGAGAAATCGCTCATGCGCCTGCGCACCGACATCGTGGCCGGACAACATCAATAGCAGCCGCAGTCCCCAGGGGATGACCGTCCCCAATGCCTGATGGAACGGATCGAAACGGATACCGAACTGCCGCAGCAGATCAGGCAGCAGAAACACTACCAGGAGGACGACCAGGATACCCGCGCGCTCCACCTGCGCCCAGGCCCGGGCCAGGCCCAACGGCAGCAATCCCACTGCGATCCGCCCTCCATCCAGTGGCGGGATCGGGATCAGGTTGAACAACCCCAGCACCAGATTGCTGAGAATGAAATAAAACAGGAACGTGCCGACGATCGGATGTTGGTACAGCACGGCATCGAGGTACACGCCCACGCCGGGCATCACCAAGCTGGGACGCGGCAGCAGGACCGCGCCGATCCAGGCCAGCAGGAAATTCATCGCCGGCCCAGCCGCGGCCACGATCATCATGCCGCGCCGCGGATCACGGAATTTCCACGCCGAAACCGGCACTGGCTTGGCCCAGCCGAACATGAACTGAACATTGTGCCAGAACAGCAGCTGAAAGATCAGCAGGAAGCCCGGCAGCAGGATCGTCCCGACCCGGTCCACGTGGGCCAGCGGATTCAGCGACAATCGTCCGGCCTGGCGGGCCGTGTCGTCGCCCAGAGCCAGCGCCGCATACCCATGCGCCGCTTCGTGCAAGGTGATCGCCAGGATCGCGGGTACCACGGCGAGCGCGAGCTGTAGGATAAGATGATTCACGCGAGCAGCCGGTCCCGCTCGGCCAGCAGCGCCCCGGAATTCAGTTGCATCCGCTGGCCGCGCACGATGGCCCGCGCCAATTCGATCAGTTGGCCGGCGGCCGGCGTGATCTGCGGGCAGGATTGCAGCAGTGCTGCCGTCGGCGCGAGGTCGCCGGAGCAGTACAGCGCGAGGTCGCATCCAGCGGCCAACGCCTGCGTTGCCAGCTCGGCCGGCGAGCCCGATAGCGCCCGCATCGCCAGATCGTCGCTCACCAAAATCCCCGCAAACCCAATCCGCCCCCGGATGATCGTGCCGATGATGGCCGAGGACAAAGTCGCAGGCAACTCAAGGTCCCAGGCCGGATAAAGGATATGCGCCGTCATGAGCCAAGGAAGCCCGGCGTTCAAGGCGAAGGCACGCCAATCCGCCTCGAGATCATTGGCTCTGACGACCGGCAGGGTCTCGTGGCTGTCCACCTCCGCCCGGCCGTGCCCGGGGGCATGCTTGCCGACCGGTTGCACCCCCGCCGCCATAAGGCCGGCGGCCATGGCCTGCCCGAGCTGAGCAACAACGTCGGGATCCGTGTGAAACGCCCGATCACCGATCGCGGTAGATGCGCCGGGCATCGCACGATCCAGCACCGGCGCGGTCACCACGTCGAACCCGGCGCCGGCACAATCGAGGCCAATGAGCGCGCCATTCAGCCAGGCTGCCCGCAATCCCGCTTGCGGTGACTCGATCGAACACCCTGCCAACAGACGCTGCGGGCGGATGGGCCAGCCAATGAGGTGGACGCAAACGCGCGACGCGCCCGCCTTCCTGGTCGATCATCAGCAGGGCGCCCTTGGGAAGCGCCTGGCGCAAAGCTTGGGTCAGCGCGGCAAGCTGTCCGGGATCACGGATATTGCGGGCAAACAGGATCACTCCGGCCGGCGGATGTGTCGCAAACAGCGACATTTCCTCCGGCCGAAGCACCGGTCCGCTGATTCCGACGATCGCTGCTTTCAATCTATCCTAACCTCTCCCGCAACGGCGGACGAGGTTGGCGGGGACGGCGTTATGGTTGTGCACGATTACTACGATCGCAGCACGTCGCACCCTTCGCCTTTCGCCCTTACCTTGTCGCAGAACCCCTTCGCCGCCGTGGGATCGGCAAACCCGCCGGTGCGGACCCGCCACCAGGTATGGCCGCTGATCTCGGTTCGGCTGACCACGGGCTGGCGTCCATGCAGCAGGTCGGGCAGGCGGCGCTGGAGCAACGACCACTGGTCCTTGGCGGCCTGTTCCGTGGGAAGTGCGCCGAGCTGGACCATCATGTGGCCCGCGGTCGGATGCAGACTCGGCGGCGGGCGGCGGCTTCGGGGCGGCAGGCGTCGCGGCGGCAACTGGCTTCCCGGCAATGGCGGGGGCGGGAACCGCGGGCGTTACCGGCTGGGGCGGAGCGGCGGCGCTCGTCACCTGCGCCGGGGCGGGCTGAACCGGAGCACGCAGCGCCTGCGGATCAGGCGTTTCCGGCGGCGGAGCCAGCTTGCCGTCCGCCGGATCCATGGGTCCCTGAGACAGCAGGTCCTCGTTCGCCCGAAAGCTGCATTCCCCCTGCATCGGCCGGCTTCACGCGCATTGGTCCGGCGGGCGGGGCAATCACCGGCACGCCGCTGACTGGTGTGACCGATAACCGACCACGCGCCCGACCAAGACCAGCAGGGCGCTACCGAGCGCCACAGCGATGACGGCCAGACGTTTCGTCGCCGGGTCCATGCCACGCGAGGGAACCCGATAGGTCGGGGTCCGCAGATTGACCTCATCCGTCACAGAAGCTCCTTTCCGCCGGGTCAGCGCATTTCCTCGACCGGCGTCACGCCCATGACCGCGAGGCCGGAACGGATCACCACCGCCGTCGCAGCCACCAGCGCGAGTCGCGCGAAACTGTCGGCGGGCTGGTCGGCTTGCAGGAATCGGAGCGTGGCGTCGTCCTTTCCTCTATTCCACAGCATATGAAAATCAGCCGCCAAGTCATAGAGAAAAAACGCAATTCGGTGTGGCTCACGTGCCTGGGCCGCGGCTTCAACGGTGCGCGGCCAGGCGGCGAGGCGGCGGATTACGGCAAGCTCCGGGTCGGCTCGCAGCGAACTCCAGAGACTGCTCGGCCAGCACGGCATCGGCCGTGCGGTCGGCGCCGAACATCTCCGCCGCGGCGCGCAGCACCGACCGGCACCGCGCATGGGCGTACTGCACGTAGAACACCGGGTTGTCGCGGGTCTGCGCCACCACCTGATCCAGGTCGAACTCCATCTGGGCGTCCGCCTTGCGGGTCAGCATGGTGAACCGCACCGCGTCCTTGCCGACCTCGTCGATCAGGTCGCGTACCGTAACGAAGCTGCCGGCCCGCTTGGACATGCGCACCGGCTCGCCGCCACGGAGCACATGCACGATCTGGCAGAGGACCGCTTCCAGCGTCGTCTCGCCGTGCGAGACCGCCGCGACCGCTGCTTTCAGGCGCGGCACGTAGCCGCCGTGGTCGGCGCCGAGCACATCGACCAGCAACCGGAAGCCGCGCGCTACCTTGTCGGCATGATAGGCGATGTCGTTGGCGAAATACGTATTGGAGCCGTCCGACTTGCGCAGCGGCCGGTCCACGTCGTCGCCATACGCCATCGAGCGGAACAGGGTCTGCGGTCGTGGTTCCCAGTCTTCCGGCGCCTTGCCCTTCGGGGGGTCCAGTGTGCCCTCGTAGACCAGTCCTTCGCCGCTCAGCCGTTCGATCAGCGAGTCCGCCGCGCCGCTTTCCAGCAGCGCCCGCTCGGAGCTGAACACGGCCTGATCGACGCCGAGCGCATGCAGGTCGGCGCGGATCTCCTGCATCATGGCATCGATGGTGAAATCGCGGACGGTGGAGAGCCAGAGTTCCGGAGCGGCGACGCCGAGATCGGGCAGCGCCAGGGTGGTGCCATACCTGGCTGCGAGCTGCGTCGCCGATCGGGATCAGGTAGTCGCCGCCATATTGCAGGCCGCCCGGAACCTGTTCGCTGAACTGCTCCTCGGTCAGCTTGCTGCCGATCGCCTGCAGATATCGCCAATAGGCTGCCCAGGCGAGCGCGGTGACCTGCGCGCCGGCGTCGTTGATGTAGTATTCCTTGGTGACCGAATAGCCGGCCTTGGCGAGCAGGTTGGCCAGCGCATCGCCGACGATGGCGCCGCGGCAATGGCCGACATGCAGCGGACCGGTCGGGATTCGCGGAAACATATTCGACGTTCACCGGCATATGGTTGCCGACGGTACTATCGCCGTATGATTCGCCGGCCTCCAGGATCGACTGAAGCACGCGGCGGAGCCTGGTCTTTTCAAGTGTTATGTTGACGAAGCCGGGGCCGGCGGGCTGTGCATCTGCATAGCCTTCGTAGCCCCTGATCGTTTTACTCAGGGCCGCGGAGATGCTGCGGGAAGCCTGCCCGACCGCCTGCGCCGCGACCAGCGCGATGTTGGACGACATGTCGCCGTGGCGAAGGTCACGCGACGGGCTGACATCCACCTTCTCCAGGATGTCCTGGGGAACACCCGGGTAATCGTGCTGGAGCGCCTTGATTATGTCGGCTTTGACCTCGGTGAAAATATCCGTGGTGAAAGGCGGTTTGGTCATGAGATTTTACCTTGTCATGCGCGGTGGCACATTCAGCCCCGGAGGACTGATGCTGCGCCGCTATCGTGGCCCGCCGCTATGGCATTCCCGTGTCGAGCAGTTGCACCTTTTCGGCGCGTGCGGCGGTGACCAGCTCGGCGTCAAGCGTCGCCAGACAAACGCCATCGCGGCGCGCCAGTTCGAGATAGCTTGCGTCGTACACCGAGAGCCGATAACGGCGGGCCAACGCGAGAACCGTACTCTCGTCCGGTGCGCGATCGGTGATGATGCTCAGTGTCGCCAGCCCGTTCAGAAAAATCGCGGTGTCGGATTCAGCCAACCGGCCACGCCGTTCGTTGACTGAGCAGAGTGTTGCGTACTTCGAACCACCACAGCGCGGGCACACGCGCCTGATCGGTGCGTAGGCGGTCGAGCGCCTGAGCCGCCACCGGATGGTCTTCGTCAATGAACGCCCAGCACGCGGTGACTGACGCATCCAGGACGAATGGCATCAGTATTTGTGTCCTTCATGCCTGGCGGAGAGAAGTTCCTCGGCGGTGATCCGCCCGGTGCGCTTTTGCAGCGCCTTGATTGCGCGGATCGCCCGGTCGATCTCCTCCTGCCGCTGCGCCGGCTCGGGCACAATGCGCGCGATTGCGCGGCCGTGGCGGGTGATCACAAGGGTTTCTCCCGCTTCTACCTCGTCGAGGAGCTGAGGGAGGTGGGTTTTGGCCTCGGACGCCTGAATGTGGCGCATTGGCGACCTTTCGATTGGTCTATTCGACTAGTCTAATTTAGCCAGTCGCTTTGGGTCGGGCAACGGCTCGCTGATGGACCCGCTCGCGGCTCTTCACCCGGATACCGTGATATCCGTCAGCCGGCGGTATTCGTCCATCGCGTACCGGTCCGTCATTCCGGCGATGTAATCGCCAACTGTCGTCGCGGCGCGCTGGGTGCCGGGTTCGCCGGCTCGGGCGCGCCAGTCGTCGGGCAGCAGCGAGGGGTCGGCATGCAGCAGGCGGAACAGCTCTTCCGTCAGCCGACGGGCCTTCGCTGTCATCCGGTTGACCCGCCAGTGCCGGTACATCCGTGCGAACAGAAAATCCTTGATGGCCTGGTTTGCCTCCGCGATCGGCTCGCTGAAACCCACGATCCGCCGCTTGGCTCGCCTGATCCCTTCGGCATCACGAGGCGCGAGCCTGGCCAGGCGGCGCTGCGTCTCCTGAATGACATCGGTCACCAGCGTGTCGATCACGCGCCGGATCGTCTCATGCCGCAGCCGCGGCGGCGGAACATCGAGGCTGGCCAGGCGGGCCGCCTTCACGGCCTCTCCCACGACCGGCAGATGCATTGCGTCGTCCGGGCTGAACAGGCGGGCCCGCAGCCCATCGTCCAGGTCGTGGCTGTGATAGGCGATGTCGTCCGCCAGCGCCGCGACCTGCGCCTCGGCCGAGGCGTGCGTGCCGAGATCGAGCTTATGCCGCTCGTTGTAGTCGGCGATGTAGCCGGGCGGACGTGGCAGCGGGACCGTTGTGCTTGACCAGGCCCTCCAGCGTCTCCCAGGTCAGATTCAGCCCGTCGAACGCGGCGTACCGGCTCTCCAGCAGTGTGACCACGCGCAGGCTTTGGGCGTTGTGGTCAAACCCGCCATATGCCTTCATCGCCAGTTGCAGGGCGTCTTCGCCGGCGTGGCCGAAGGGCGGGTGGCCGAGGTCGTGGGCCAGCGCCAGCGCCTCCGTCAGGTCCTCGTCCAGTCCCAGCGCGCGCGCCACGGATCGCGCGATCTGCGCCACCTCGATGGAATGGGTCAGGCGCGTGCGGAAGAAGTCGCCCTCGTGATTGACGAAAACCTGGGTCTTGTACCTGCAGGCGGCGAAACGCGGTGCTGTGGATGATCCGGTCACGGTCGCGCTGCCAGGGCGAGCGGGTCGGCGCCTCGGGCTCGGGGTGCAGCCGGCCGCGGCTGGTCTCGGCGCGAACGGCATAGGGCGCGAGCGTCATGGCGGCCGGGCTTACACCGGGGCATCCGCCGCTTCAAATCGGCGCCGCTCCGGGCCTATGTTCAGCCTATGGATGTCACCTCGGAATTTGGCCTTACCGAGCGCGCTGCCGCCCGGATCGCCGAGATCGTCGGCGGCCGAAGGCCGCCCCGCCGCCCTGCGGGTTGCCGTGCTCGCCGGCGGGTGCAGCGGCTTTCAGTATCGGTTCGAGCTGGATGAGGCGCCACAGCCGGACGACCGGATCATCGAGCGTGGCGAGGCCAGGGTGCTGGTGGATCCCGTCAGCCTGGATCTGCTGGCGGGCGGCGAACTGGACTACACGAACGAACTCATGGGCAGCCATTTCGCCGTGCGAAACCCCAACGCGAAATCCGCCTGCGGCTGCGGGACAAGCTTTTCCATCGACTGATGTCGTCGTCGCTGAGCACGCGTGAAGATCGCGACCTGGAACGTCAACTCGATCCGCCAGCGGGAAAAGCACGTATGCCGCTGGCTGGAGAAGGCGCAGCCGGATGTCCTGCTGCTGCAGGAGATCAAGTGCGAAGCACAGGCGTTCCCTGCGCTGATCTTTCCACGGGCTCGGCTACACGGCTGAGGCGGTCGGGCAGAAGGCCTATAACGGCGTCGCGGCGCTGTCGCGTATTCCGTTCACCGGTGACGCACCGGCGGTTGCCGGGACAGCCCGACGAGGACGGCCAGGCGCGCTATATCGAGACTCGAGGCGGACGGGTTGACAATCATCGGCATCTATCTGCCGAACGGAAATTCGGGCGGAGAGGCCGGCTACGCCTACAAGCTCGCCTGGACCGACCGGTTGGTGGAGCGCGCGGAGGCGTTGCTGGACGCCGATCGCCCGACGCTGATCGCCGGAGATTTCAATATCTGCCCAGCGCCGGAGGATGCGGCGCCCGGCACGTTGCTGCCCACCGACGCGCTGGTACGGCCGGAGAGCCGCGCCCGCTTCCGCCGCCTGCTGTGGGCCGGCATGACGGATGCGGTGCGTGCCCTGCATCCGCACGGACCTGTCTATACGTTCTGGGACTATCAGGCGGGTGCCTGGCAGCGCGATCTCGGGCTGCGCATCGATCACGTGCTGCTGTCGCCGACGTTGGCGGAGCGCGTCACGTGCGCCGAGCCGGACCGCGATGAACGGGGTCAGCCGCAACCATCCGATCATGTGCCGGTGGTGGTGGAACTGAGCTGAGCTTTGCTGGCGCATCCCTCCCCCAGCAGGGGAGGACGCGCCGCACCGCGCACTGGTGCCTCGCTGGCCGCAGCTCAGAACGGCACATCGCCCTCCAGCGTGGTGCGCTGCATGTAGCGGATGTAACGCGTTTCGTCGAACGGCGTCGCACAGTGCAACATGCACCTGTTGTCCCACAGGATCGCATCATGCAGCCGCCACTTATGGCGATAGACGAATTGTGGCTGGCTCGCGAACGCAAGCAGCTCTTGCACCAGCGCACGCCCTTCCTCGTGCGGCATTCCCTCAATGTCGCGAGCCCATCGACCGATATAGAGCGCCTTCCTTCCGCTGCGCGGATGCGTGCGAATAATCGGATGGTTCACGTCGGGACGCGCGAGCTTCTCCGGTTCCGTGAGATCCGGCTCGAGCGGGTACAACACCTTGTGCATATCGATCCGGCTGTAGCGCGCACGCCGTCCCTCCACGCGTTGCCGCAATGGGTCGGGCAGAGCGCGGCACGCCGCGTACATATCGGCGAACAAGGTGTCCCCGCCTTCCTCGGGAATACGCATTGCATACAGAAAACCTCCGGCATTCGGAATCGCCTTATCCTCGCCGTCGGTGTGCCAGCCCATGCCGGCACGGCGAATGCCTTTCGGCTTGCCGTCGGCCAACTCGTTGGTCAGCACCAGTATCTCCGGATGGTCAGGCAGGCAGTAACTCAGCGGCGTCATCTGGTGCAGCGGCCCCAGGCGGCGTGTGAAAGCGATGTGCTGCTCCGCCGTCATGTCGAGGTCGCGAAAGATCAGGAAGCTGTGGTCGAACCACACCTGCTCGATGCGTCGGAATTCATGGTCCGAAACAGCCGATATATCGAGGTCGATGATCTCTGCCCCAAACCCGCCCGGCCTGGGTCGGATTTGGCACGCGGCAGACGCTTCCACGATGGCACTCATTGCCTCGCCTCCTCCTGCTGCTTCTTGCCTGCCCAGGCTCAAGCCTCGTTTAGGTCCCGCAACGCCTCATCGACTCCTGCCCCGAGCCGCTCGACGATTTCATCGATTTCGCTTGCAGTCGCGATGTACGGCGGCGCAACGATCACGTGGTCGCCTTGCCTCCCGTCGATCGTTCCGCCCATGGGGTAGATCGCAACACCGCTGCGTACCGCCGCCTGTTTGACGCGCTCGTTCAGTTTCAACGCCGGATCGAACACCTGTTTGCTGGTGCGGTCGCGAACGAACTCGAGCGCCCAGAACAGCCCGCGACCGCGGATGTCGCCCACGTGGCGGTGGTTGCCGAACCGTTCGACCAACGCGGTTTCCAGGTGCCGGCCCATCGCACGGACATTCTCCAGCAGGTTCTCATCGCGGATGATCCGCTGCACCTCCAGCGCGCCGGCGCAGGCGACGGGATGCGCCTGATAGGTGTGGCCGTGCATGAATCCGCCCGACCCGGCGTTGATCGCTTCCACGATCCTGCCGCCGATCAGGATGCCGCCGATCGGCTGATACCCCGCGCCAAGTCCCTTCGCGATCACCTGGACATCGGGTGCCACGCCCTCCTGCTCCCAGGCATGAGTCGTGCCGGTGCGGCCCATCCCGCACATCACTTCGTCCAGGATCAACAGCGCACCATGACGATCGCAGATCTCCCGCACACGCTTGAAATAGGCGGGCAAAGCGGTCGCGCATCCGGTGGTGGCGCCAACCACCGTCTCGGCCACGAAGGCCACCACCTGGTCGGGACCGAGGCGCTGGAACTCCCCTTCCAGCTCGTCGGCCAGCCGGTCCACGTACTGCGCCTCGGTCTCGTCGTCGCGTTTGAAACGATAGGCGAAGCACGGCGACACGAGGCTGAACGCCTCGCTCAGCAGCGGTTCATACAGCTTCCGCCGCATCATGTTGCCGCCGGCCGCCAGCGCACCCAGCGTGTTGCCGTGATAACCCTGGCGGCGGGCGATGAAACGAGTGCGCTGCGGCTGACCGATCTCCACGAAATACTGCCGGGCGATCTTCAGTGCCGCCTCGGTTCCCTCCGACCCCGACGAGCAGAAATACGCGTGCGTCAGGCCGCCCGGCGATCCTTCCAGGATCATGTCGGCAAGCTGTTCCGCTGGCTGGCTGATGAAGCTGCCGGTGTGGGCATAGGCCATCGAGGCGGCCTGCCGCCCGATCGCCTCGGCGATGCGCCGATTGCCGTGCCCCAGGCACGCCACCGCGGCGCCGCCGGACGCATCAATGATCTCCCGTCCGTCCGCCAGGCGCAGGCGGATGCCCTCGCCGCCGACCGCCATCGGCGGCACGGCGCCGGAGCGGTGCAGGACCCGACTCATGCCGCCACCGGCGTATGTGCCGACGTCAGGTGCCGCACGCGGGGCAGCACCTCCTCCGCCATCAGGCCGAGCGACGTGCGCCAAGCTTCCGGCTTTTCGGCATAGTCGAAGCCGAACACCAGCAGACCGCCGAAGCCGCCCACCTCGTCGTGAATCGCTTCCAGCTTCTCGGCGACCGTCGCGGGGGAGCCGATGAGCCAGTTGTGGCGGGCGCAGTATTCGGGCGTGACATCGCTGTCCGGCACGTCGGGGTCATGCTTGAGGAATTGCAGGAAACCAAAATTCCCCAGCAGTTGCAGGAAATACTCCCGCATCATCCGTCCCATCATGTCGCCCACCGACAGCCGCCACGCTTCCGCGTCGGTTTCGGCGACGAACACCTCCCGCACCAGCCGCCAGTCGCTCCGGTGCGGCGTGCGCCCGGTTCGCCGCGCGCCTTCCTGCACCGCGTCCCAGTGGCTGGCGACGTAGCCGGCGTTCAGATTGAGACTGAGCGGCAGGAAACCTCGCTCCCCGGCGATTTTCAGCGTGTCCGAGCTCTTGGACAAGCCGGCCACCCCGATCGGCGGGTGCGGACGCTGCAACGGCCGGATGTGCGGATACAGGAAGCCCATCGAAGGCTTGGGCTTCGAAACTTTCCAGAATTTGCCCTGGTAGTCGAAGTGCTCCTCGGCGCTCCATAGCCGCAGGATGATGTCCAGCGCCTCGCGCGTCATCTCGCGGTTGACGCCCGACGCACCATCGACCTGGAACATCTCCCAGTCGCTGGGCAGGCCGGATGCGGCGACGCCAAAATTCAGCCGCCCGCCGGAAAGGTGGTCCAGCATCGCCACGCGGTTCGCCAGCTCCGCCGGGTGATGATAGGGCAGCAGGAACCCGCCCGGCCCGATGCGCAGCCGCGTGGTCTCCCGCAGTGCCTGCGCGATCAGCAGGTCGGGCGCCGGATGCGGCTCCCAGATCGCGGTGTGGTGCTCGCCGATCCAGGCTTCCTTGTAGCCGAGTTCATCGAGCCACCGGAGCGTGGTCAGGTCGAAATCGTGCCCGTCCTTCAGGCTGCGTTCCGGCGGGTGCGACGGCATTGCGAAATAGCCGAATTCCATGGCGGTCCCTCCTGGAGCCGGGGCTTTGGTGCGCCCTGTCCGCAGGCTACACAACCCGCCCGACGGGTTCAAAGCGGCCCGAGGGATTGGGTGCGGAAGCGGCGTATGGACCTGCAGCAGGTTTTACGAGAGTGGCACGATTTCTATCTTCTGATCGGCGCTGCCTCCGGCACGCTGCTGGGGGCCATGTTCGTCGTAGCTTCCATTGGCACGGGGTTCCTGACCGCCGATCGTGCCGACAGCGTGCGCGCCTTCGTAACGCCTACCGTGGCGAATGTCTCGTCCGTGCTGATCGCGTGTGCACTGCTCGTTACGCCGGCAATGACCTGGTGGCGCCTGTGTGTACTGACTGGTGTTTCGGGCGTGGCTGGGCTGACATATGTGGCCCTGATCGGTCGGAAAATCTGGCTCCGCCATGTTGATCCCAGTGACCGGTTCTGGCACGGCTTCGTTCCCCCGGCTGGCTGCTTGATGATCACGGCGACATCCGCGCTGGCGGGGCTGCGGTGCGAGGCGGCAGTCGAGCTGCTGGCCGCGGCCTTGCTGATGCTGCTGATTGCCGGGATTCGTAACGCGTGGGACTTGATCGTGTTCCTGGTTTCCCGCGAGCGGCAGTGATATCGAGCGCCGCAAGGAACGATCACTCGACAGGAGAGGCCGGTGCAACTATCGGATTTCAAGGTGCTGACATTCGACTGCTACGGCACTCTGATTGACTGGGAGAGTGGGATCTACGCCGCGTTGCAGCCGCTGTTGGCGCGCTCGGCGCCGGGACTGTCGCGCGATGCCGTGTTAGAAACCTTCGCGCGTCACGAATCCGCTCAGGAAACTGAGACGCCGAGCAAGGTGTATTCCAAGCTGCTGGCGACAGTGCATCGCCGGCTGGCGCAGGAGTGGGGCGTTGCGCCGGTTGACAGCGAAAACGAGCGTTTCGGTGCATCGATTCCGGATTGGCCGGCGTTTCCTGATTCGCCGAGAGCGCTTGCCTATTTGAAGCGCCACTATGCGCTGGTGATCCTGTCGAACGTCGATCGGGCCGGTATTACAGCGAGCATGTGCCGGCTGGGAGTGGAGTTCGACGCGGTGTTCACGGCGCAGGATGTCGGTTCCTACAAGCCCGATGCGGAGAATTTCCGCTACATGCTGGCGCGGTTATCGGAACGCGGTATGGCGTCCGGGCAGATACTGCATACCGCGCAGAGCCTCTTCCATGATCATGTACCGGCGAAACAGGTGGGGCTGGCGACGGCGTGGATCGATCGCCGCCACAAGACCGGCGGTTGGGGGGCGACGATGCCGCCACCGGTGGCGGTGAAGACGGATTTTCGGTTCGAGAGTTTGCAGGCGATGGCGGATGCACATCAGGCGGAGGTCGGTAGGGGAGGGGTGGGGTAGGGGAAACGTAATCAGAGCCCAACCCCATAGAATGCATGGACGAGTGACGAGCTGCTGGCGATCGATTTGGGGTCCTGATCGCGACCCACGCCACGAGTGTCAGCTCGCCGGTACAACCTCCACGTTGCCGATCATCCCGAACAACTCATGCATAAAATGCGTGCAGGTCACCTCGTAGCGTCCCGGCTTCTGCGGGGTGAACCGCAGTTCGACCTGACTGTGCTTGTCCACCTCCTGGGTACCGTCCTTGGGTGGAGCCGTTCCGGGCGGGAACGTACTCGCGGCGAAAAGCGTCGGAGCACTGAAATTGTGACCTCCGTCTGCGTCATTGATCAGAACCAGCGTCACCGGCCTGCCCGCCTGTAGCCGGATGTTCTCCGGAGTGAATGCGAAGTTCGAAAGGTGAACGGTAACGGTGTCGGCAACCGGACCCGGGGCCGAGGCAATAGGCGCCGGCTGAGGCCGCGCTACGCAGGCGCCGAGCGCGAGTGTGACAAGGATCAGCAAGCGGAACATGGGCCCAACACTCCCTCGCGTTGGAAGCCTCATACCATTCCCAGACTTCCTTGGCATGCTGACCGTCCGGGGCGGAGATCCGGGATTGAGCGATTCGGCACATTTCGTGGTAGCCGACGGGGTCAGGACGCCGGATTACCGGACATGAAGTACAAAACCATCCGGTCGGGGATTTCCAGCCAGGACCTTGGGCAGGACCGCGCCTTCTGGCGGGATCTTCTGGCGCGGCGCACTCATTGTCGCTGTCTGCCAGCGCACAGTGCAGGGGGTTACCGCAACCGCCGGTTCGCGATCATTCGCGACGCGGCGTGGATTACCCTGTATCGGGCAAGGCTCCCGTTTCCGCAGGTGGGGGTGTTCCTCCGCTGCACCGGCCTCGCCGGCGAGGCCTTTTTCACGCTGGCTGATCGCGCCCGAGCCGAGATCGAGCCGCAGCTCCGGGCGGAAATCGGTCCGGACGCGGCGATGGAATGGGGCGCCTGCCACCACCCTGGGATGACCGACATCGCCGCTATCGTGGCGGCCCCGCTGCCCTGGACCGACGATAAGGCCGGACAGCAGATCGCGTGGATGCTTCGGGTCGGCGCCACATGGTGGAATTGTTTTGCGTCCCTGGCAGGCAGTTCAACCCCTGAGGAGGCCGAACTGTGAGCTTCCCTGCTCCCTAATCCAGAAAGAACGGCGTTTCCTTCGGACCTTGCAGAACCACGTCGAACCGATAGCCCGCCGCATCCCCGCTATCGAGTTCCGGCGTCCGTACAGCCAGCAGGCGCGCGCGGCGTTCCTCCGGCACTGATGCCAGCACCGGATCGGCCGCTTCCGGCGCACCCGCGAAGAAGAGCGTGGTGGTCAGCCGCCGCATTATACCGGACGCCAGCAACATCATGTTGATGTGCGGCAGCCGCGTGCCGGCGGCATTGTCGTTGCGCCGCCCCGGCAGAACCGTACGAAACCGATACCAACCATCCGCATCCGTGGCGCTCCGCCCCCATCCGATGAAGTTCGGATCGGCGTCGCTCGATCGTGGATCGGCCGGATGCGTGAACAGCCCATCAGCATCGGGTTGCCAGATCTCCACTACAGCATTGCGAACCGGCTGTTCACCGACCTCGGTTACGCGTCCCGCCAGCACGATCGGCGTGCCGCGCACCGGCCCCGCGCGCGTCAGGTCGCAATTCGTTGCCTCGGCCAGCGCACGCGGAAAGAACGGGCCAATCGTCAGCAGAACCGTCGGATCGAGCTGTTTCGTCATCGTGTCATCCATGCCCGCGCAGGACGATTGTGTGAGCGAACGTCAGCGCGTCTCCTGTCTCCTGTTCCGGCGGCAGCGCTTGCGCGATCAGGCCGGATCGCGCCTCGGAATCATCGGCGGCATTCAGGATCATGTCGAATTCGTTGAGCGGCTCGCCGGGAAAATGCATCTGCGTGATCATACGGTCCATCCAGCTCGGCCCGACGATGGAAAAATGGATGTGCGGCGCGCGCCATGAACCTGGGGCAGCACGATACGGACCCGGCTTGATCGTGCTGAGCAGGAATTCCCCGTCCTGGTCGGTCAGCAGCCGCCCGCTACCGGCAAAATTCGCGTCGAGCGGTGCGTTGAACGCATCATCCTCGTGGATGTATTTGCCCGAGGCGTTGGCGTGCCACACCTCGATCAGCGCGCCGGCCACAGGCTTTCCATCCTGGTCCACTACCCGGCCACGTACCACGATCTGCGGTCCCTGCGCACGGTCGCCGTTTGGACGCAGCCGGGTCAAATCCGCCCTGTTGGCCGGCATGCGACGATCGAGCCCGGCCGGCCCGGTCAGCTCGGTCAAGGTGAGCGGCCGGCGAAAGAACATGTCGGGCGTGCGGGTGAACGTCCGCGCATAACCCGGCACGCGCTGGCGCGACTGGACGCGATCGTCATACGGCTCATAGGTCTTGTCGGCCATGGGCGAGTCCTCCCAGAGTTGCCGCTGTCGGAGCTGACGCTACGCTGCACAGTCGCTCGCCTCAACTGCAAGCTCCGCGCGAACCGCGGGATAGGACCAGGATGAGCAGCACGAATTCCGCCGATCTGCCACTTCATCTCCAGCTCGGAGGTGCACTGCGCGAGCGGGTGATGGCGACCGTCCCGCAGCCGCTCGACGAGGTGTCTCCGTCGCGCCCCACCCCGTACGCCGTCTTCAGCGCCGAACACAGCGTTCCGGCGATCACGCAAAAACTGGCACGGCTTCACATGTCGGGGATCGCCTTGCATCTCGCCGGTCAGTTTATGGCGGGCGAGCTGGGGCCTCTGCTGCAAGCCGCGCCTCGACTGAGTTTGCGGTACATCGCCGACCCCTGCGCCGATCCTGCCGCGAGCTGCTCGGCGTTTGCCCACGCGCGCGTGCCGCTGGCGCTGACCGCTCACAAATACGAGCGGACCGCCCTGACAGCGGCCATGCGTGCAGCAGCTTTGCAAATCCTGCTGATCGATCCGTCGGCAACCGGTGGACTCGAAGTGGTACGCGCACTGGCGGTGCTGGCCGAGCTGTGCGGCATCGAGGTCGGCCTCGACGCACGTAGCGGCGACCAGCCGGATGCGGCCGCCAGTCTGGCCAGTACGCTGGACGCCTGCACTCGGCCCCTGCTGCTGTCGGCGGAAAGCGCGGCGAGGCTGGTCGGAATCGGCGACGGCATCGCAGTGGGGGGAGGAGGACAAGATCTGTCGCGCATCGTCCGCATCACGCTGCGCCGTGTCTCGGTACGCATGCGCCAGCTCTACGTCAGCGCCATGTATATGCGCCGCACCACGGAGCGCACGATCGTCGAAATCGAAACTGATGACGGTCAGCGCGGTTTCGGCGAGACCAACGGGACAGCGGATGTCTGGTCCACTTGCGCGGAGATGGCGCGCAAGCTGGTCGGACACTGCCCGCTCGATCACCTGCCGCTGCGGCGGACCTGTGCCGGGCCGATCATCGCCAGCCGCAACGGGCTGCGCGACTGGTCCGCCTGGGCGGGACTGGAGATGGCGCTGCTCGACTGGCGCGGGCGCCATCTGCGGCAGCCGTTAAATGTAATGCTCGGCAACGCCGGCGCCGACAGCCACGTGGCGGTCTGCCACATTCCGGCATTGCTATTGGAGCAGCCGATCGACCGGCGCGACCTGCCACGGCTGTTCGCCGATCCAGGACAGCGGCGGGCGGTGGTTGACCACACCCTGCATCAACGTCGGCAGCATGGCTTCACCGCCTTCAAGATCAAGAGCACCGGCACCGACCCGGATTGGGACGTTGCTCTGCTGCGCGATCTACGGGCCGCGCTCGGGCCCGCGGTGAGCCTGCGCTGGGACCCGAATGCAAACTACCCGCCCGCCGAAGCCGCCGCTCTGACCCAGCGCCTGGAGGAGCTGAAGCTGGAATTTTATGAGGACCCGACGCGCGGCATTGCCGGCATGGCGCAGGTACGGGCACATGTCTCGACGCCGCTGGCCACCAACATGTGCGTCATCAGCTTCGACCATCTGGCGCACGCGATCCGTCAGCCCGGCGTTGATGTGCTGCTGGCGGACGTCGTGATGTGGGGTGGTCCGCAGAGCGTCGTCGATCTGGCCGGCGTGGCGCCGCTGCTCGGCCTCGATCTGACCATCCACAGCGCATTCGAGCTGGGTATCGGCACGGCGATGAACCTGCATCTCGCCGCGGCACTGGCGCCAATTCGCCGGCCGGTCGATCTCGGCCTGGAAAACATGGAGCAGGAGTTGATCACGCCGTGCATTCCGGTGCGCGACGGCCGGGTGCGCGCACCCGACGGCCCAGGGCTGGGGGTAACGCCGGACTGGGACGAGGTGGCCCGGTGCCAGAACGAAACGGTCACGATCCAGGCGTAACGGCCGCTCCAGGCGGCTGCACCGTCCCGGGTCCCTGCAGCGGTATCACCTTGCCGACCAGAATGTTGCCGCTGAGCTGCGCCGGCGTGTCGCTCAGATTGCGCACAAAGATGGTCTGGTGCTCGTTGTCGTTGGTGAACTTGTTGTTGCGGATGATCAGCGAGGGGGTGGGCAGCTTGCCGCGTTCCTCACCGATGGCGATGGCCGTGCCCCAATTCTGGGCCTTGGGACCTTTTTCCATCGTGTTGTTCTCGATGTCCACGTCACCACCGTTGGGGGCGTCGATTTCGTAGCTGGCGGTGCCGTCGGGGCCGTCTTCAATCGTGTTGCCTTTCACGACGGTTTTCAGGGCGCGGGACTTGATGTGGTGTCCCACCATCTGACGGAAGAACCGGCTGTTCTCGACATCCAGCTCCTCGATCCGCGCCACATACACGCCGTGCGCGCAGCCGCTGCCGGCGCAGGTGCCGTTGCCCTCGAAATCGCTGTTCAGCACACGGATCACGCTGCCTCGCTTGGTTCCGGCCAGAATGCCTTCCTCGTTGTCGATGAACCGGATCTCCGTCCACCGTCAGATCGACGCCCTCCGAGCGGATGCCGGCACCGTTGCGGTCGGGCACCTGTGCGTGCTGCAGCGTCAGGTTGCGGATGGTGATGTCATCGCCCCGGGTAACCAGGATTGCCTTGCCGCCGCAGGTTTTGCCCGCCAACACCACGCCGGGCCCGGTCCCGGCAATGGTGAGGTCGCTCGATCGCACCACCGCACAATCGTGATAGGTACCAGGATCGATCAGCACCGTATCCCCAGACGATGCGCTGGCGATTGCCTGGCTTGGCAATTTGTAATCGCGCGTCGCTCCAACAGTCAGAACGCCCGGCGCGCAGCCGGCCAGCAACATCGCCGAGGCCGCTCCACACAGACCAACGATCCGTCGTCCGACCACAGGCATGCACTCCCCCGACCCGATGCGGCAGCCCATAGCACGTGCATCAGGACGAAGACGACCACTCCGACAACCGCATGTTAACCCGGGCAGGTTCTGATGTGGCGGAGACAGGAAGCCTCTCATGCCCGACGGCGTGTCGCGCCTTGCATCGCCCGATACCGACTGGCTTATCGACCGTGTATGGCGGCTGGTGCCAGGTGGTGCCCCATCGTGCTCCAGCTCGCTCCCGGCATCCACGCCGCCCGGTGATCCAGGTGGACCGGCTGGCGTGCATCTGATCTTGCTTCCCAGCGGACGCGTAGGCGGCGGCTGGAACACCGGCCTGACCCGGTGGGACAGCACCTCCGGACAGCTTCGACTGTTCGATCAGGGTGGCGCCGCCCGAATGGAGTTCGATCTCACATCCGCGGAGTCACACTCACTGCACGGGACCAGCATTTCGGATGGTGGGATCTGCCGGCTGGACTACCAACGCGATCTTCCTCGCCCGGTGATCCGTCCTGCCCCCTGTCCATTGGGTGCGCGGCGAAACCTTGTGGTGCTGCGCGCCGGGCCGGATTCGCTGCATGGCGGATGGCTTAACAATTGCCCGGAGCATGCGCGGAACTGGGATTTGTGCCTGTGCACCTATGCGGATGGCATCCCGCAGACACAGTCGGAGTACCGCATCCATATCCCGGGCACAAAATTCCAGGGGCTGGCGACCTTGCTAGCGTCGCGCGATTTCTGGCTCGCCTACGATCATGTCTGGTTCCCGGATGACGATCTGCTGACAAGCTGGCAGGACATCAATCGTCTGTTCGAACTCTGCCATAAGCATGGACTGGCGCTGGCGCAACCGTCGCTGTCCGAAGGCAGCTTCCTGAATCACGCGATCACGCAGCGGGTCGAAGGCCTGTTGCTCCGCTTTACATCCTTCGTGGAAATCATGGCACCGGTCTTTTCCCGCCCCGCCTTGCGCCGCGCCGCTGCAACCTTCGCGCTGAACCCGAGCGGCTACGGCCTGGATCATCTCTGGCCCGCCATCATCGACGCGCCATCCGCCTCAGTCGCCGTGATCGACGCCGTGTCGGTCCTGCACACACGGCCGATCGGCGCCAGCTATGACCAGCAACGGGCGATCTGGGACGGCTGGGCCATCGAGGACGCATTCCACCAGACGAACCGTTACCTGGTTTATGGCGCGCTCGCCGCCAATGCCGCCGGGTACGTCAAACGTCATGGCTGCGTCGTCCCCGGCAACCAGCCCGGCTAGGCATCGTCATGCGCCGCTCCCGCCCGATCGAAGCTGGTGACATTGCGCAGGCCGTCGCGGAGCTGCGCGCTGCCCCGCTCGACCTGCTGCTGAACCCCGACTGGCTCGAAAAAGACTTCCTGCTCCGCCTCGGCCTGAACGACGAGATGCTGGAGGAATTTCCCGCCGAGCTGTACCCGTGGTGCGGACACGGCCTGAAATCCTGGCAGTACCCACGCCAGTTCAGCCGCTATTTATGTTTCCTCGCCGATCGCAACGTCACCAGCTATGTCGAGATCGGCAGTCGGCACGGCGGCACGTTCATCATCACTGTGGAATATCTCGACCGGTTTACGCCGATCGCCCGTGCCTGCGCGATCGATCTGGAAGAAAGTCCGCTCCTGCGTGGATATCAGCAGGAGTTTCGGCAATTCCAATACCATCTTGGCTCCAGCCAGGAACGGCCGGCGCGTGACATCCTGCGCAGCGCATGGGACCTGGCATTGATCGACGGGGACCATTCGCGCGAAGGCTGCTGGGCGGATTACCAGGCGGTGAAGGACAATGCGCGTATCGTCGTCCTGCACGACATCACCAACGAGAATTGCCCCGACGTAAGGGACGTGTGGCGGCACATCCGCAGCATCGTGCCCGCCCGTTTCGTGTTCGAGCAGACAGACCAGTATCGGGAAACCTACGAACGGACCGGCAAGCGCTTTCTCGGGATCGGCGCGATTGCCTACGCATGAAACAGAATCCCTCGATCCGGCAAAGGGAGATCGAGCGGTCATGAACGACCTCGTCGTCGCCCGTTACAATGAATCGCTGGAATGGATCCAGCTCGTTCCGCCGGGGTTGCACGTCCATGTTTACAACAAGGGAGCGCCGATCGGCTCCGGGCCGGTGCAATCGCGCGCACGCGTCATCGACCGGCGCAATGTCGGCCGAGAATCCGAATTGTACCTGACCCACATACTCGAACACGGACCGGGGCTTGGCGACTTCACCGTGTTCTGCCAGGGCGACCCGTTCGAGCACAGTCCCGATTTTCTCGAATTACTGGCCGGGACCGACGAGTGGCAGCCGATCCAGCCGCTGTCCTGGTGCTGGAAGGAAGACGCCAATGTCCCACCACGGGCACTGCTGCAGAAGAATGCGGCATCATCGGGACTTCGCGTCCGTCCCGAGCTGTTTTCGCTGGCAACCTGGAATCCGGTCGAATTCATCGACGTGGGAGCCGCCCGCACGGGGCACGCCTATCGCACCGTCTGCGGGTTGCCGGAAGGCAGCAATCTCGCGAGCCACTTTTTCGCGAGCTGCGGTTTGCGGGCCCTGGCCGACCGCGCCGCCCGGCATCTGGTGGGCCGGTTCGCCTATGGCGCGATATTTGCGGTGGACAACCAACTTATCGCCGAACTGCCGGCGTCTGCCCTCCGCCGCATGCGCGACGCGGCGCTGGGGCCGGCGTGCTACGGCTATATTATCGAGCGGATCTGGCTGCATCTATTTGGAGAACCGTTCGCGCTGCCGGCCTTTCATGCCTCGCCGTTGGCAGCACGCAGGCTGGCAGAATTGGCTGTCCCCATCCCTGCACTCGCAAAACTTTGACGGCCTGTCGCGACTCTGCTCATTGCACCATGGTCATATTCCCGGCAGCCTATGCCGAGTGTTGACGATGCCAGGGGTTGGGCAAGGAACAATGGACACAGGCGAACTGGAGCGACCGCCAGCGGCGCAGCACGCCTCGACCCTGACTGGATCCAAGCGGATCCTGCTGGTCGAAGACGATCTCCATGTGGCGGAAACCTTCGCCGAACTGCTGGAGTTGGAAGGTTATCAGGTTACCGTCGTTCATGATGCGGCGGATGCGCTGGAGCAGGTGCGTTGCCGACCGGTCGATCTCGTGCTGTGCGACCTCACGCTGCCGGGCGATATGGACGGGTGCGGATTCGCCCGTGCCTGCCGGGATGACCCGACGTTACGGCGGCTGCATCTTGTTGCTGTTTCCGGCTACGACCGACCGGAGGACCATCGCAGGGCGAGGTCGTCGGGATTCGATGATCTGGTCGGCAAGCCGGTGGATCTCGACCGCATTCACGTCGTGATCAGCAAGGGCCGCAGCGCCGAGTAACCGGCGGCAATCCCGTTCCGCGGGAACACGGTATATGCGCGTCTCGACGGTGCTGCCGGTGGCCGATTGGCGCATGTGCGGGCCAGCCGCGCGGACAGCCGAGATCGACGGATTCGACTGTGTCCAGAGCAACGAGCTACGGCACGATCCGTTCGCGCCGCTCGCGTTGGCCGCGCTGGCGACGGAACGCGTGCAGCTCGCCACCTCCGTCGCGATCGCGTTTCCACGCAGCCCCATGATCGTCGCCAACCAAGCCTGGGACCTGCACCGACACTCGCGCGGGCGCTTCGTGCTGGGCCTCGGAAGCCAGGTAAAGGCACACAACGAGCGTCGCTTCGGCGTTCCCTGGACTGCGCCCGCGGCTCGCATGGGCGAATATGTGCAGGCGCTCCGCGCGATTTTTCGCTGCTGGGAATGGGGGAGAGGCTGAATTATCAGGGGAAGCACTACCGCTTTACCCTCATGACACCGGAGTTCACGCCGGAACCAGTCGGCCTGCCGCTGCCTGCGATTGCCCTGGCGGCGGTCGGCCCGCTGATGCTGAAGACCGCTGCGCGCCAAGCTGATAGTGTGCGTCTGCATGGTTTCGCCACACGCCAGTACCTGGAGCAGGTCGTCCGGCCGCGGCTGGAGGCGGAACTCGCCGCGGCTGGTAAATCATTCGCGCATTTCGAGGTGACCGGCGGAGGTTTCATTGCCACCGGGCCGGACGACACCGCGGTTGCCGTGGCGACCGAGAAGATCCGTTACCGGATCGCGTTTTATGGTTCCACACCTGCCTATCGCGGGGTCTTCGACCTGCACGGCCTGGGCGATCTCGGCGTCCGGCTGAACGCACTGTCGCGCGAGGGTAAATGGCACGAGATGCCGGCCCTCATCTCCGACCAGACGCTCGATCTGTTCTGCGCCCGAGCCCCCTACGAAGGGTTGGCCGACGCAGTCGCGCGGCGGTTTGGGGGGCTGGTCGATACCATCACGTTGGAGTTCCGCCCCGACGATACGGCCACGACACGCCGACAGGTGATCGAAGCGATTCAGCGCATCCCGCACCGCTTCACCGGATTTCGCACCGAAGCGCGAGGAGCCGATTTCACACCAACGGACGCGCAATGTGCTCCTTGTACACCGGGCGACGCAGCAGCCGGTCGTACCACTCCCGCAGATGCGGGATCTCGGGGCGATTGAAATCCATGTTGAACCAGCGATGCACGTGCACGCCCCAGGCTATGTCGCATA
The DNA here is from genome assembly GCA_963810715.1 of uncultured Pseudomonadota bacterium. Taxonomy (GTDB): domain Bacteria; phylum Pseudomonadota; class Alphaproteobacteria; order Acetobacterales; family Acetobacteraceae; genus DATDIC01. The sequence continues at coordinate 728,392 of CAWEOZ010000023.1, forward strand.
ACGTCAGATCGTCCCCGGCGATGTGAGAATGGCGGCCGAGTTCGTCACCGATCATGCCCCACGCGCGTGCCGCTTCGGTGATGGCCCGGGCGATGACGCCCTGGTCGCGTTTTTCCGGCGGCGTGCGCACCATGCTCAGGAAGATGATCCCCTGCGGACGATTCATGACCGTCTGCTGGGCATCCAGCCAGCGATCCACATTGGCGCGCGCATGCGGGTCGCGCGGCCACAGCGAGGTGTCTGCCGGGAGGGCGTTGCAGATGTAACGAAGGATCGCGTTGCTCTCCCACAGGGTGAAATCGCCTTCCTGCAGGGTCGGGACGAGCCCGATGGGATTCATCTCGCGGTATTCCTGCGTATCGGTCTTGCCGAACGGGCCGCCGACGTCTTTCCGCTCATAGGGAAGCTTCAGCTCCTCCAGCAGCCAGATCACCTTCATCACATTGCTGGACGTGCTGCGGCCCCACAGAATACGTTGCATAAACGGAGTTCCTCCCGACGACTGATACCGCAGAGTATGCCGGTTGCGCAGGAGCGTGAAGCCGGGCAAACCGCCCACATGACCCGGCCGCACGCCACACCGTTGCCGTGATCGCGGTTCTCGCCGCCGGGCTGGGGTTGGGTGTCGCGCTTGCCGCGGAGCATTGGGGCGGCGTGGTACCCTGCGCATTGTGCCTGCTGGAGCGCTGGCCGTATCGCGCCGCCATCCTGATCGCGCTGGTTTCCTGTTTTCTGCCGCCTGGTGTGGCGCGCTGGGGTTTGGGGCTGGTCGCCCTGACGATGCTGGTCAGTGCGGGACTTGGCCGGCCTGCACGTGGGGGTGGAGCTGGGCTGGTGGCCGAGCCCGTTGCCGGAATGTGCCGCGCCACACATCACCGCCGGCACGCTGGCGCAGCGCCTGGCGGCCATGCCGCTACGCCCGTCCAAGCCGTGCGACGCGCCGACTTTCCTGGTCCCCGGCCTGCCAGTATCGATGGCGGCGATGAACCTGATCTACTCGCTGCTCTTCGTGGCGGCGCTGACCGCTTTTCTCTGGCGCCGCGAACCATGAGGCTGCCGGGCGATCTGCCGCAGCAGCAGGCGGTCGAGCGTATGGTCCGGGTGGATCACGCCGGGGAATACGGCGCCGCGCGGATCTATGCCGGGCAGCTCGCGGTGCTTGGCCGTGGCGAACACGGCCCGATCCTGCGCCATATGGCGGACCAGGAACAGCGGCACTTGCGCATCTTCGAAGCATTGGTGGCGGAACGCCGGGTGCGGCCGACGGCGCTGCTGCCGTTCTGGCACATCGCCGGCTACGTGCTGGGGGCGGCCACGGCCGCTCTGGGGCCACAAGCAGCGATGGCCTGCACGGTGGCCGTCGAGGAGACGATCGACGCGCATTATGCCGGGCAGGTCACCGCCCTTGAGGGCATCGAACCGGAACTGACTGCTCGGCTTGAGGAATTCCGGGCCGAAGAGCTGGAGCATCGCGACATCGGCTTGGCGCGCGGAGCGGAGCAGACGCCCGGTTATCGGGCGCTGTCCGCTGCTATCAAGGCGGGCTGCCGGGTCGCGATCGCGCTGAGCGAGCGGCTATAGGGTTTACGCCGCCAAGCCGCCCGAGAGGCTGGCGACCTTCTGCATCAGTCCTGCTTCCAGCGCCGGCACGCCGCCCCGGTCCAGCAATGCGCGAAAATCCGAGCGCTGCACGGCGACCCTGCTGATCGCGCCGTCGGCCAGCACATCCACCGCCTTCCAGCCGGTCGGCACCTGCCGCATGACGTAGTCGATCGGCGTGGTGGATCCGTCGGCGCGAACGATCTGGGTGTGCACGATCACATCGCCGTTCGGCAGCGAACGCGTCTCCGGCAGGATGCGGAAGCTCTGGCCGGAATAGGCGTCGAAATTCGCGGCATAGGTGCTGACGGTATAGCGGACGAACGTCCCCGACAGTCCGGCTCTTTCCTGTCCGGTCAGAGTTGCCCAGCGCAGCCCGATGGAGGCGCGTAGGATGGCGTCGAGGTCGATGGCCTGCCCCACCGCAGGCCCCAGAATTGCGTAGCGACGGGCGAAGCCGGCCTGCTCCCCCGCTTTCATTGCCGCCAGCAGTGCGGCATCGAGTTGCTGGATGGGTGATGTCGGGTCGGTGGCCGCCGAAGCGCGATGCCCCGGCCACAAACCGGCGCCAGCAACCAAAGCTGTAGCGGAAAGCCGCAGGATAGCGCGACGATCCATGACAAGCTTGTCTGCGTGGAGCGCGTTCATCTTATCCCTCCTTCATGTCCCCCGAATTGCGTTGTTACGTTCGGCCTACATCGGTGTGTGTCACGTCAGCCGGGTCGGCTTCTGTGACCCAGCTCACACCAGTTGCACATGGGATCGGAGATGCGGCTCGATCGTGCGTCTATGACCGGTCTGGTTGGACTAAAATGCAGGCCTGCGCCAATTGCTGCAGGCGCGAACACGCCTCCCCGGCCGCCTGTGCGGACAGGTTGGTGAGGCGGGCGCGATAGAGACGCGTGGTTCCGAACGGCTCGGTGAGCGGGAAGGCCGGTTGCGCGGAGGCGAGCAGGGTGGGTAGCTCGGATCGAGCACTGACGGTCGCCGCACGCGCCAATTCGGCGCTCAGGAACGCCCCGACCTGGATCCCCCACGTCCCCGAAGCGGCGCGCGCGGGGACAGTCGCAGGCACGATGGCAATCGACGGGGCCGCTGAAGGCGGTAGGGGCGCTGGCGCGGCCTGTACCGTCGTGGGGGCAGGCTGATATAAGACCGATTGCGTCTGCGCCGAGGGCGGCGGGGGTGTCGGCTGGTAAAGCACGGACTGGGTCGGAATGGCAGGGTCCTGCCGCAACGGCGACCGCCGCTGCTGCCGGCACACAGGGTCGATCGGGATCATAGGCGGCATCCGGGTCGCAAGCACTCCCGCCGAGAGATGCCGGTAATGACACCAGCGTGGGCGGAGGCGATACGGCTGCGGTCCTGCACACCGCCGCCGGTGCCCGCATAAACAGACAGCGGCCCGGTCATGGCGGCGGATCCGTTCAGGCGGGGAGCGATTGACGCCACGTAACTGACTGTTTCATCCGGAAGCGGTGCGCCGCTGGACAGGTATGCATCCAGCCGGTTCGGGCCGGCATTGTACACCGCCAGGAAGCCGGGTGCGCCGTAGCGATCGTACATCTCCCTGATATAGCCGGCACCCGCCATGATATTGTCATGCGGCTCGAACGGGTCGTTTCCCAGCCCGTACTGGTCGCGCAGCTCGGCGTAGGTCTGCGGCATCACCTGCATCAGGCCCATCGCGCCGGCGGACGAGATCACCTGTTCGCGCCCGCCGGATTCCTGGTGCATGACGGCGCGAATCCAGGCTGCGGGCACGCCGAACCGCGCCGATGCCTGATCGATGTATGGGCCCCACGGATCGTTTGGCGGCCCCGGTGGCGGATAGAAACGTCCGGGCGAGGTGCGCAGGCCGCGATAGGAGGCATAATGAGACTGGCTCGCACAGCCGGCCAGGATGCCAAGCAGCAGCATCGCACTGACCCGGGACCACCAGGACCAAGCTGAAGCCATTCGATCCTCCGTCCGGGGCGTTGCCAATCCGGACGGATTGTCTTGTGCCGGAGCGAAATGGCCGCGATCAAGCGCGAAATGGCGGGTTTGCGTCCGTTACTCGGCCGCCGCGGCAGTTGGCCGGGCGACGCGGCGTAATAGCAACAGCAGCAGCAGCGGCGGGACCACGATGAACGCCATCATGTGGAAGTCGTTGTTGTAGGCGATGATCTGTGCCTGCCGGTTGACCTCCTGATCCAGTAGGGCGGCCCCATGCGCCGTGGCCGGGTTCCAGAGATGCGCCACCGCCCCGGTACCCTGCAGCACCCGGTCGAACGGCGTGATACTGGCGACGATGTCGGCATGCATGGTCTGGGCGCTGCGCGACAGCGTGAAGGTGGTCACCGAGATGCCGATCGCGGCGCCCAGGTTGCGCGCCAGCGCCTGCAAGGCGGTGGCCTCGCCGCGTAACGACGCCGGCAGGGTGACGAACGCCACCACGGTCATCGGGTTGAAGATCAGGCCTGTGGACACGCCTTGCACCATCAGCGTGACCATCATCTGGTTTTGGGTGACGTCGGGTGTCCAGCCGCTCATCCGATGCAGCGCGAACCCGAGTATTGTCAGGCCGACCGCCATGATCTTGCGCTGATCCACATGGTTGGCCAGCCAGCTGGCGAAGAACATGGCGAACATCGTGCCGATCCCGCGCGGCGCCAGCGCGATGCCGGCTGTGAACACCGGGTAGTCCGCCAGGTCTTGCAAATAGGGCGCCAGCAGCGCCGATGTCGCGAGCATCACCATCGAGATGCAGAAGGTCATCGAGACCGAGCAGACGAAGTTCCGATCGCGGAACACGCCGGTGGACAGAAACGGCCGGCGTGCCGTGAGCATGTGGACCACGAACAGGTAGAGGCCGACGCCGGCCAGCGTGGCCTCGACGATGATTTCGCGCGACGCGAACCAGTCCTGCTCCTGTCCCCGATCAAGCATCATTTGCAACGATCCGACACCCAGCGCCAGCACGGCAAAGCCCCACCAGTCGAACCGCATCTTCTGCTTCGGGGCGCCGCGCGGCATGAACAGGATCAGGCCGGTGATCGCCAGGATACCGAACGGCAGGTTGACGTAGAACACGTACCGCCAGTTGTACATGTAAGTAAGATAACCGCCGAGCGTCGGCCCCATGATCGGGCCGAACATCACACCGGAGCTGAAGATCGCCATCGCATAGGCGCGCTTCGAGAACGGGTAGATATCCAGCATGGTGGCCTGCGACAGCGGCACCAGCGCTGCGCCGGACATGCCCTGGAACAGCCGGAACACCACCATCTGCGTCAGTGATTGTGCAGCGCCGCATAGCATCGAGGCGATAGTGAAGCCGGTCAGGCAAATCAGAAAAAGCCGTTTGCGCCCGAAGCGCACCGCCAGCCACCCGACCGGGGCCGTCATGATCGCCGCCGCGATCACGTACAGCGTCAGTACCCAGGTGATCTCGTCGCGCGAAGCTGACAGGCTGCCTTGCATGTAAGGCAGTGCGACATTGGCGATGGCGGAATCGAGCATCTGCATCAAGGTCGCCGTCATCACGCAGGCGGTGATCAGTGTGCGATGCGGCGTCTTCTCGGTCTCGGACATTGCCGCCAGATTACACCCCACGGCCCGGGTGGGAAGCGCCGCTAAGCCGCAGTCGTTCCGGGCCGTCTCATATCCGTTACGCTCACCCCGTTTCGGACCGGTCGCGAGTTCCCTGTCCGGCGGGTACGCCGGTCATTGCTGCGTCGGCGTCCCCGAACGGCGCCTGCAAATATCCGACCTCCATCAGGCAAAGCCCGTCAGCCGGAGCGGTCGGCCCTGCGGCAGCCCGGTCCCGTGCCGCCAGGGCGGCGCCGATGCGCTCCACCGGCCAGCTTCCGTCCCCCACCAGCCGCAGCGTCCCCACCATGTTGCGAACCTGATGATGCAGAAAGCTGCGCGCTTCCGCGATGATTTCCACCAGCTCGCCCGATCGCCGCACCTCCAGCCGGTCGAGCGTGCGCAACGGGCTTCTTGCCTGGCAGCCGGCAGCGCGGAAGCTGGTGAAGTCATGTCGGCCCAGGAGCAGGCGCGCAGCATCCTGCATCGCCGACTCGTCCAGCGTCCGCAGCACGTGCCATGCCCGGCCTGCCAGCAGGACCGGCCGGGCACGCCGGTTCAGGATCAGATACCTGTAACGACGGCGAATTGCGGAAAACCGCGCGTTCCATCCATCGGGCGCCGGTGCCGTCCGAAAAATCGCGACGGGGTGCGGCTTCATGTGGTAGTTTAGCGCTTCCCGAAGCTGCACAGCGCTCATTTCGCGGCTCAAGGCAATTTCCGCCACCTGGCCGGCCGCGTGCACGCCGGCATCAGTGCGGCCGGCTACCACGCTGGACACGGGCGCGCCGTGATCCAGCCGGCCCGCCGCTTCCTCCAACACCTCCTGCACCGATAATCCGTTCACCTGCCGCTGCCAGCCGACAAACGGCGCCCCGTCATATTCCAGCAGCAGCGCCCACCGGGGCATCAGCCCAGGCGAGTGCCAGGCGGCACCGGGTGGCCGTGCAGAAAATTCGCCGCATCCAACGCTCCGCGGCCAGCGAGCTGAACCCGGATCAGGCGCAACGCGCCGGCGCCGCACGCAACCAGCAGGGCGTCATCCAGCACGGTGCCGGGCTTGCCCTCTCCTGGTTCCGGCTGCGCCGAAAGGATTTTCATGGTCGATGCGCCTATGCGGGTAAAGCTGCCGGGCCAGGGATCGAACGCGCGTACCTGCCGGTCAAGCCGCCCAGCCGCGCGGTTCCAGTCGATCCGGCCATCTTCGCGGCTCAGCCGAGCGGCGTACGTCGCCCCCTCCGACGGCTGCGGAACCGGTTCCGGCTGTTCCACCAGTGCCCGCACCACCAGCCGGGCTCCCAACCCGGCAAGCACGTCGTGCAACATAGCGGATGTGGCACGCGGCGGAATGGGAACGGACTCTGCCAGCAGGATCGGACCCGTATCCAGCCCGGCATCCATCCGCATGATGGTTACCCCGGTCTGCGTGTCGCCCGCCAGCACCGCAGCCTGGATCGGTGCCGCCCCGCGCCAGCGCGGCAGCAGGCTCGCATGGATGTTCAGGCAACCGCGGCGCGGCGCGTCCAGCATAGGTTGTGGCAGGATCAGCCCGTAGGCGGCGACCACCGCCGCATCCAGGTCCAGCGCCGCGAACTCCGCCTGCGCTGCCATGTCCCGACGCAACCGCGTGGGCGAGCGCACCGGCAATAGCAGCCGCTCGGCCGCCGTCTGGACCGGGCATGGCTGTGTCCGATAACCGCGCCCGGCGGGCCGCGGCGGCTGGCAGTAGACCGCCGCGATCGCATGGCCGGCCGCATGCAGCGCCAGCAGCGCCGGCACGGCGAAATCCGGACTGCCCATGAATGCCAGCCGCATGGATCAATCACGCCGCTGCGTTGTCGCGTTTCTGTCGCATCTCCTTGGCAAGCCGGCGCAATATCATGTTGCGCTTCAGGCTGGACAGGTGATCGACAAACAGCACGCCATCCAGGTGGTCGATCTCATGCTGGAGGCACGCCGCGAGCAGCCCGTGGGCCTGGATTTCCTGGCGGGCTCCCATCTGGTCGAAATAGCGGATCCGGACATTCGCCGGACGGGTGATATCGGCATATTGCCCCGGCAGCGACAGGCAGCCTTCCTCGCGCGTCGCTAGCTCCTCGCTGGCGGCCATCACTTCGGGATTCACCAGGACGAGTGGGGCTGGCTTGTTGTCTGGCATCAGGTCCACCACCGTCAGCCGCAACCCGACCCCGACCTGCGGCGCCGCCAGCCCGATGCCGGGCGCGCGATACATTGTCGCCAGCATGCGCGGAACGAGATCTCGCACCTGCAACTCGTCCTGCTTCCCCACCGGCCGGGCGCGCGTCTTCAGCGCCGGATCGGGGGCAATCAGAATCGGCAACAACTCGCTCATTATCTCACTCCTGGTCCGGCATGTAGCTCCTGGCCGGTCTCTGATCAACGCTCGGCCGCCCGGAGTTCCGGCCGTTTCTCCCCCTTGCAAGCGACAAGCTGATTGCCAAGATGTTCCGTGTCGGGATGCCGAGTGCGGGTCCCGGCACCACGCCCCGCTCGCTTGGAGGAGGCCATGTCTACCCGCCTGTTTACCTCGCCGATGTTCCTCGGCTTCGATCATCTCGAACAGATGCTCGAACGCGCGTCGAAGAGTTCGGCCGATGGATATCCGCCCTACAATATCGAGCAGACTGGTCCCAGCGGGCTGCGTATCACGCTCGCCGTAGCCGGATTCACTATGGACGAGCTGCAGATTACGCAGGAAGACAATCAGCTCGTAATCCGCGGACGCCAGGCGGATGACACCCAGGACCGGGTGTTCCTGCATCGTGGCATCGCCGCGCGGCAGTTCCAGCGGGCCTTCGTGCTGGCTGAAGGCATCGAAGTGAAAGGCGCATGGCTGGACAGCGGCCTGCTGCATATCGACCTCGCCCGTCCGCAACCCGAGCTGCGAGTGAAGACCATCGAAATCCGCAATTCCGGCGAGGGCCGGCGTTCCGGCAACGGCCATGCGGCGGTGGTCGACGGCAAGGCAGAGAAGGCCTGAGATTCAGCGCCACGGAGTGAAACGGTCGGCTGAACAATGCGACGACAGAGCGACGGCGCTGCAAAAGGCGGGCCGCCGCAAGGAGACGGAAGATGAACGTGAATGCAAATGGATCGGGCGATCAGGGCAATGGAGCCCCCGGCGGGGTTGTCGTGGACATCCGGCATCTGTCGGAAGCCCAGCTTGCCCAGCTTGGCATGACACAGATCGCCTATGTCCGTCCGGTGACCATTAACGGGGAGGCTGGCTTCGCGATCCACGCCGCGGATGGCACCCCCATGGCTGTTGCTGGCGACCGTGACATGGCGATTGCCGCCATCCTCCAGCATGAGATGGTGCCGGTCACCGTCCAGTGAGCCTCGCCGCCGGACGGCGGCCGCCCTTGTAATTTGCACGGCAAGTAGCGTTGCGCTGGCGGTCGCGCGGGCTCTGGCGCATCGCGAAGAACCCGCGCGTTTCGCCGTTACCGGCAGGTATGTTATCAAGGCATGGCCCGCATGGGCGCGAGAAGCTGCTGACCGATGATCTGGCTTGTCCTCGGCGGATTTACCCTGTTCCTGCTGCTTGGCGGGCTTCGCGCCTTCGAGCGCGCATCTGTTACGACCATCAAGTCGTTTCTGCTTTGGGTGCTTGCCCTGGGAGGAATTCAGCCTTGCCCTTCTGCTGGTGCTGACCGGCCGGGAAGGGATTGCCCTAGCCGCGCTTACCTTCGCCGGCCCGGTGATCTGGAACCGGTTCCGCGCCTCTCATTGGGCGGCGGCGTTCTCGCCCACCGCCGCTGCTCCGCCGCCGCCACAGGGTGGCCCGATGTCATCCGACGATGCCTACCAGATACTCGGGCTGCATCCAGGCGCCACCGAGGCCGAAATCCGCGCGGCCCATCGCCGGCTGATGCGCGCGGCCCATCCGGACTCCGGCGGCTCGGACTGGCTTGCCGCGCGCATCAATCAGGCGCGTGACGTCCTGCTCGGTCCGGCGCGGAACCGTACCCGCCGTTGGTCTTGAGCATCTCACGGCAAGTTGCGCCGCAGGAAAGCCCCGACCATGGCCTGATGTGCGAGTTTCACTTCTCCCGGCTAGCGGGAGAGGTGGGATCGCGCAGCGACCCGGGTGAAAGCGCCGCCAGCCACACAGGTCGTGCGGGATTTGCTCATGCACTTCGTCTCATTGCCCCTCGCGCAGGAACCCTGACACGATGAAACCGCTGCTAAAGGCTGTGCTGCCGGTCGCTGGCCTGGGCACCCGGTTCCTTCCTGCCACCAAGGCGGTAGCAAAGGAAATGCTCCCGGTGGTGGACAAACCATTGATTCAATATGCGATTGAAGAGGCTCGTGCGGCCGGCATCGAACAATTCTGCATGGTGACCGGACGGGGCAAGACCGCCCTGGTGGAGCATTTCGATATCGCCTTCGAACTCGAAGCCACACTGCGAAAGCGCGACAAGCAGGACGCGTTCGAGCTCCTGAAGGGCACCCAGGTCGAACCCGGCTCGATGGTCACCGTTCGCCAGCAGGTACCCCTTGGTCTCGGCCATGCGATCTGGTGCGCCCGCGCCTTCATCGGCGACGATCCGTTTGCCATCCTGTTGCCGGATGATCTGATCCTCTCGGACACCCCCTGCCTGAAACAGCTTGCCGACGCATACGCCGAAACCGGTGGCAACGTGGTCGCCGTCGTGGAGGTGCCAAGCGACCAGACCAACCGCTACGGCATTCTGCACACCGGTCGCGACGATGGGCGTCTGGTCGAGGTACTGGGGCTGGTGGAAAAGCCGGCTCCCGCGGAAGCGCCCTCCAACCTGTCGATCATCGGTCGCTACGTACTGATGCCGGAGGTCATCCCTGAATTGGCGCGGACAAAGCGCGGTGCCGGCAACGAAGTGCAGCTCACGGATGGCATGGCGCGGCTGATCGGCCGGCAGCCGTTCCACGGACTGCGCTATGAGGGGCGGCGATTCGACTGCGGCGACAAGGCCGGGTTCCTGGAAGCGCAGATCGCGTTTGCGCTGAAACGGGACGATCTTGGTCCCGCGGTCCGAGCGTTCCTCAAGACCTATTGCGGATAAGGATAGATCCATGGGCTTTTCGCACCGATTCGATCCGACCGTCCTGCGCGAGTACGATATCCGCGGCATCGTCGGGCAGACCCTGAAGCCCACGGACGCATTCGCGATCGGCCGGACCTTCGGCAGCCTGGTTGCCAGAGCCGGGAAGAGGGTGGCGGTCGGCTATGACGGGCGTTTGTCGAGCCCCGAGCTGGAGACCAGGCTCGTTGAAGGATTGGTCGCCTGCGGACTGGATGTGCTGCGGGTCGGGCGCGGGCCGACGCCAATGCTTTATTACGCCGCCACCACACTGGAAACCGATGGCGCCGTGATGGTCACCGGCAGCCACAACCCGCCCGACTATAACGGCTTCAAGATGATGCTCGGCCGCAAGCCGTTCTTCGGCCAGCAGATACGCGATCTGGGCGCGAAAGCGGCGGACGGCGACGTCGTAGCGGAAGCGGCCGGCACCGAGCAGACCATCGATCTCCGCGATGCCTATGTGTCCCGCCTGTTGACCGACTGGGATGGTGGCGATCGCAACCTGACCGCCGTCTGGGACAACGGCAACGGCGCGGCCGGCGAGGTTCTGACCAAGCTCGTCGCCGCCCTGCCGGGCAAGCACATCGTGCTGAACGGAGAAATCGACGGACGCTTCCCGGCCCATCATCCCGATCCCACCGTGCCGAAAAATCTGGAACAGTTGCAGGCCGAGGTGCTGGCGCGCCGCGCCGATGTGGGCATTGCGCTGGATGGGGACGCCGATCGGATCGGGCTGGTCGATGACAGCGGGCAGATACTGTTTGGCGATCAGGTGATGGTGGTGCTGGCACGCGATGTTCTTCGCAATCACCCCGGCGCGACGATCATCGCCGATGTGAAAGCCAGTCAGGTGCTGTTCGATGAAATCGCGCGTGCCGGCGGCAACCCCGAGATGTACAAAACCGGCCACAGCCTGATCAAGGCACGGATGGCGGAAACCGGCGCTCCACTCGCTGGCGAGATGTCGGGGCATATTTTTTTCGCGGATCGCTGGTACGGCTTCGACGATGCGTTGTACGCCGCGGTTCGCCTGCTCGGAATTATCGCGCGACTGGATCGCAAACTATCGCAGGTTCGCAGCGCGCTGCCGCAGGTCGTCAACACGCCGGAATTGCGGTTCGACTGCCCGGAGGCGCGCAAGTTTATGGTGATCCAGGAAGTTGCGAAACGCCTGCACTCGGAAAACGCGAAGGTCTCCGAGATCGACGGTGTGCGTGTGCTGACCCCGGACGGATGGTGGCTGCTGCGCGCGTCCAACACGCAGGCCGTGCTGGTGGCACGAGCCGAGGCAACGAGCGCCGAGGGGCTGGAGCGACTGAAGTCCGATCTGGTCCGGCATTTGGAGGCGAGCGGTTTATCGGCGCCAGATTTTTCCGGCGCGCATGGAGGGCACTGATCGAAGCGTCGTGTATCGCGCGTCGCTATTCAGTCATCGGCAGATGCCGCCATGCCCGCCAGCGCGGTGCGCAACACGGCTCCCGTCGCGTCGTCGAACACGCCACGTCGCAGGAACAGGTCGATCAGCACCAGATTGACATTGAACTTGAACGCGTCGGTGTCGCGGACCGTGTCGACAACTCGCTGCAACGGCCAAAGCTGGAACCATTCCATTTCGCCATCGCCCGGCTCTGGCTGAAATGCTCTCGGCAGCACAAGGTCGTAGCAGTGCAGCAGGTCGCGGCGCAGTCCCTCCGCCCGTTCCATCACGTAACGAATGACCCCGACATGCACAGCCTGAGCTGCCAGCTCAGGCGGAACGGCAGCTTCCTCTCCCGCCTCCTTTATGAGCGTCGCTGCCGGGGTCAGCCCCGCCGGCACGCCGCCGCCGACCAGATGATCGAGCTTGCCGGGATCCAGCGGGCTGGTCCGCCGATCGCCGGCCGACCCACAGGCTGAGCCCGTCCGCATCCTCCACCAGCCCGTTCACATGCACCCCGACCGCCTCGATCCCGAACGCCGGCAACGCCCCGCGGTCGATCACGGCCAGCACCGGGCCGTCCGGCTCGGCACGCACGTCGAACGCCTCGTTGCGCCAGCGGAACACGCCGCTGCCGCGACAGCGCCTGCGCGATGACGGGCAGGGCAGCGGCGTCCTCCAGCCTGACCCCATCCGCGCCCCAGACGATGCGTGGGAACCGGGCCAGCGGCCGCGGCAATTTCGGCGCTCACCCAGCCGACCCGCTGATCGCCCGAGCGAGAACGGCAGCCGTCCACCCGGCAGGGCCACGTTCCTGCAATTGTTCGACGTGGCGCAGGAATCCGCTGATCGTCGCGCTGCACGGTCCGGCGCTGCCTTTCTTTCATCGGCGCCCAGATGCCACATCCGGGAGCATGGCACGATCCCCGGCGTTGATCTTGGCTCTTGGGCCGCAACGCGGCACGATCAGCATCGTCCGAGCCTTGCTGCCTTACCTGTGGCCGAAGAACGATCCCGCCGGCCGCTGCCGGGTTGTCATTGCGGCGATATTCCTGGTGCCTGGCCAAAGGCGCCACCGTCCTGGTTCCGATCGTCTATGGCCGCGCGGTCGACGTGCTGGCGCCCGAAAGGCCACCCGCTGCCGGGCGGCATGCTGGCGATTCCCGCCGCACTGATCGTCGCGTACGGGCTGCTGCGTATCGGCTCCCAGGGCTTCGGCGAATTGCGCGACGCCGTCTTCGCTGCGGTGCAGCAGCGCGCTGCCCGCCAACTGGCGTTGCAGACCTTCGACCATCTGCACGCTCTGTCTCTGCGCTTCCATCTCGACCGCCAGACCGGCGGTCTGTCGCGCGTCATCGATCGCGGCACCGCCGGCATCCAGACAGTCCTGCGGCTGGCGGTCTTCAACGTCATCCCGACTCTGTTCGAAATGCTGATGGTCACCGCCATCATCTGGGGCATGTTCGACTGGCGGTTCGCGCTGCTCACGTTCGGCGCGGTCGGTTCCTATCTCGGCTTCACGCTGGCCTTCACCAATGTCCGCGTGCGCATCCGCCGCACGATGAACGAGACCGACAACGAGGCACGCACGCGCGCCATCGACAGCCTGCTGAACTACGAGACCGTGAAGTATTTCGGCAACGAGCGGCACGAAGCGGCGCGCTTCGACGCAGCTCTGGCGCGCTATGAACGGGCCGCGGTGCAAAGCCAGGTGTCGCTGAACATGCTGAACCTCGGCCAGGCCGCGATCATCGCTGTCGGGCTTGCGGCGATCATGCTGCTGGCGGCGCACGGGGTGCGCGCCGGCGCCATGACGGTGGGCAAGTTCGTGCTGGTGAACACCTACCTGATGCAGCTCTATCAGCCGCTGAATTTCCTGGGCTTCGTCTACCGCGAAATGAAGCAGGGCCTGGTCGATCATGGAGCAGATGTTCCGCCTGCTGGCGGTCAAGCAGGAGGTGGCGGACCGCCCGGGCGCGCGTGCGCTGGCCGCGCATCTGTCGGACGGGCCCGCCGGCGAAGTGCGGTTCGAGGCCGTCCAGTTCGGCTACCGCCCCGACCACCAGATCCTGAAAGGCGTCGATTTCGTCGTCCCCGCCGGCGCGCAAGCTGGCGATCGTCGGTCCGACCGGCGCCGGAAAATCCACCATCAGCCGCCTGCTGTTCCGCTTCTACGACGTGACCGGCGGCCGCATCCTGATCGACGGGCAGGACATCCGCGACGTGACGCAGGATAGCCTGCGCGCGGCGATCGGCGTGGTGCCGCAGGACACCGTGCTGTTCAACGACACGATCCGCTACAACATCGCCTACGGCCGGCCGGGCGCGACCCAGGCCGAAATCGAGCAGCGCCGCCCGGCTGGCCCAGGTGCACGATTTCGTCATGCGCGCTGCCGGACGGCTACGACACCCGCGTCGGCGAGCGCGGCCTGAAGCTGTCCGGCGGGGAGAAGCAGCGCGTGGCGATCGCGCGCACCATCCTGAAGGATCCCGCGCATCCTGATCCTGGACGAGGCGACCAGCGCGCTGGACACCCGCACCGAGCAGGACATCCAGGCGGCGCTGCGCGCGGTCGCGCGCCATCGCACCACGCTGGTGATCGCGCACCGGCTGTCCACGGTGGTCGATGCCGATGAGATCATCGTGCTGGAGGACGGCCGGGTCGCCGAACGCGGCACGCACGCCCGGCTGCTGGCGCAGGGCGGCCTCTATGCGCGCATGTGGGCGCTTGCAGGTCCTGGAACAGGACGAGGTCGAAGCCGACCCGGTCCCGGCCGAGTGATGCGGAAGGAGCGGAAAGATGGCGATCGATGACCCGACCGAGGAGCCGCCGCCCGCCGAGCTGTCTCACGCCGGCGCGGTGATCGACAAGGCGATCGAGTATATGGCGGGGCAGAACATCGGCGAGCTGGCGATGGCTTCGGCCCTGCTGGGCGGCGCGCTGGCACTGCTGTCGCGCTGCGTCGCGGACGAGGCGATCGTGCGGATCCTGAACAACGCGATTGCCAGCGTGCGTGCCGGTGAGCTGCGGCGCGAAGGCGAGAAGGGGTGACCCGGGCGCTCAAGAGGCGCGGCTACAGCCGCCGCATTGCGGCCGACCGGAATAAAGCCTTCGCGCCAGCCGCGTCCCCGGATCAGACGGCCCGCACTCGAGTGATCGTTCCAAAAGGTGTGGTCGGCAGATCGCATGGTCGGCAGTCCGCGGAACAACGGGCCGGAGAATGTTGCGGGCCATCGAGGATGGGTGAATGCACAAATTCCCGCTGGCCACTTTGGCCGCGATAGGTGCGCCGTTGGGGATGGCGCAAGCGGCCGTAATATCGGTGGTCAATCCCAGTCTGCCGACGCAGCCTCTGCCAATCATACAGCCCGTGACACCAGCTCTGTCGCCAGCATTCACACAACACCCGTTTCCCTTCGCGGAACGTCCCGCACCGGCCGCTTCATCGCCAGCAAACCTCTCAGGCGCTGCGCCACCGGCAGGAGTCGCGAAGCAGATCCGATAGCTGATGCTTTCCCGTCAACCCGGCGGCCTGCCCCATCCCTCACCACGAGCGCCTGCGGCATCGTGTCCGGACATTCCTCGCCGTGCTCGGATTGCCTGCCGGGGCGGCGCGCCCATAGACCAAAATTGATAAATGAACAGAATGGCTTCGGTGCAGAAACACGCTTGTCACCCGGGTGAGCGCTAGATTACAATTTCCGAACCATCCGGGAGAGGCAACAGCGTCATGTCATGGAAGCGGGTAGGTGTTACGCTTGCCTTAGTAGCGCCGATTGCGCGCCACGCCGATGCTGCGGTTATCAGGGCCAGTCAGGATGTTTTTGCTGCTGGTGACTTTGCTACCGGAGTATTTCAGGACAATTACATGCCGACATTTGACACGTCACTCGGAACCTTAACGGCCGTTCGGGTGCATTTGGATGGAGTGCTGGAGTGGGGAGAACCGATCATCGCGGAGACCGAGTCGCCTGGTCCAGGAACGTATGAAACGATTGCCTCTGTCTTCGTGTTCAACACCGAAAACCTTTGGGAGCTCGATGGGCCAACCGAGTTCCACAACTTTGCTTACCTGATTGAGGGCGTTTCACAAGAGGTGGCGATTTAAGGATCCTTTTTTGACGATCCCAGCCTTTACCTGGATGCGTCAAACCCAGAAGATTTGGTGATAGACCCTTTCGCGGCGGCGTTTTGCGCCAGCAATTGCATTGAGGATTTCTCGGATGATTCAGGTGGATTCTTCTCTGGGACGATGCGGACGACGTTTATTTATACCCCGGCATTCGGGGCGTCCGAGCCATCGTCTTTCGTATTGTTCTTGACCGGTGCCGCGTTGCTGGGCTGTGCGGCACGTCGCCGGAAGGGGTGAGTAGAGAAGCGGGCCATGGTCTCACTGAGTTACCCCCGCCGCAGTAGCACCTCGCCCCGGGTATCCCGTGCGGGGGCAGCGGTGGCTTCTTCCGCACCAGGTACCCCGACAGCCTCAGGTATTGGGCCAAGTGCTCCGCGGCGATGGGCGCAATCGAGTCGTCAGCATAATGGACGCGCTTCCGGCTGCGGAAGCGAACCCCGAAGGCCAGGGCATCGGCGATTTTATCCGGGGTGGGCGGCAGCAGCCGTTCGGGTTCGTCTGTCATTGCCGGCACGGACATGAGGCTGCTGGCGGCCGCGCTTGCGCTCCTGGAGGGGGTCCAGCTTTGGCTCAGGGGGGCCGCCGGGACTGAGCCCGCCGATCCCTATGATCGGGGCCACTACGCGGGTCGCGAGGTAGCGGTTACCGGCAAAGCTTTCTGCACGTCTGGTGCCATTTGCTACCTAGCTGTGCAGGCAACAAGTTGCAGTCGATCCTATTCGATCCATCCCCTCTGAAACGAGAGGATCGATTGAAGCTTCTGGATTGTCCCCTGGACCGGTGCGCCATAATTGTACACGGGAATGTCAGCGATTCCAACCCGCTCGGTCCGATCTCGGCGCTCCAGATTTGGTGGCACTGATGCGCTGGTCGCTCCTGCTGTCCGAGTTGCGATCCTGTTCAATCACGGATCGGCTTGTGGTTCCAGCGCAGCAAGTAAGTGTGGGAATCCAGAAATTCAGTCCCACCGCCCAACAAGATCGGAGGAGGCATCGATGTATAAGATCGGGAAAGCGTGTATCGCGGTCCTCGCGGGTGTCATGGCCCTCGCACCCGCTCTTGGGTGTGCACAGTCCGATGACTCAGTCCCTTCGGTTCCCGGATATCCTACGCCGGCCGCCTGCCTGCCGTTGGCCCGTGGCTACATGGTCAATCAATATGCACAACAGCAAATCGAGGCCGCTTGCGCGCAGGCCATAGCCGCTCAGCAGGAGGCGTACCGTCAGCAGCAGGCCCGGATAGCCGAACAGGCAAGGATTGCCGCCGAGCAGGCGCAGCAGCAGGCACGACAGGCGCAGCAGCAAGCGGACGCACAGGCCGCGACCGAGGCGGCGCTTGAGCGAGCGCAGCAGATCGCCGCGGGTGCTGACCGCAAGAGGAAGGAGAACGCCGAGGCGGCTGCGGAGAATTCACCCGATAACGTCTGCAAGTATCAATCTAATGCTGGTATCGTAATGTCAGGCGTCAATAAGATGATACAGCCCAAGCTGGGGAGCCCGGACGGCGATTCGATTAAGGTCATCGACATAACTCATATCGTCACCATCAAGAACTCTGGGGGCACCCTCGCCTGCCATGGAGTGATGCTTCTGAGCGATGGAAGCACAGTTGAGGGTACTTTCACGCAAAGGCCCAATGCAGCCGGAAACACGATCTCCCTCTGGGAGCCTGGGCATTGGGAGCCGCCGCTTCCCCCGCTACCGCCTCCGGCGGCCTCAGTTACGGCCCCAGCGAGTGCAGCATCGCCAGCGGCGTCACCCGCACCCGCACCCGCTATTATCCCGGCTTCTGCGGTTCCCGCGCAACCGTTGGCGCTGTCCAATTCCTTCAATCGAGGCCTTGCCGATCGCACCGCCTGGGAGACGTGGTTCAGCACTCTCAGCGGCCACGCCCAAGCCGGAGCTGCGTATTGGGCGGCTCAGCGCAGCAAGCCGCATCCCGGCTCCTGCGAATTGCTGCCTGACCCCGTGTCTATGCAGGGCTGTGCTGACGCCAAGGCGCGCCTTCTCGACTCAGACCTGTTGCGGAAATCCGATCCGGACTATCGCGCAGGGTGGAACAGCTACGGGACGGCGAGCGCGGTCAAGTGAGCGGCGGCCAGTTGATTTATAAGCTACCTGCCCGGCGGATACCGCCTGCGCCTTCCGTGTTGTCACGATCCGAACCCGCGCCGCTTCAACCAGCGCAGCGGTCTTCGGCTTGCGCTTGATGGGGTTGGCGGCCGGGCAAAGATGATGCGCGT
Organism: uncultured Pseudomonadota bacterium; assembly: GCA_963810715.1. Lineage (GTDB taxonomy): Bacteria > Pseudomonadota > Alphaproteobacteria > Acetobacterales > Acetobacteraceae > DATDIC01. The sequence continues at coordinate 746,443 of CAWEOZ010000023.1, forward strand.
GGGCATGCCGGGCAAATGGCGCCCGGCTGCCGGGGGCAAGATCGCCTGGAAAACGCCAGCGCGCCTAGCTTTACAGTTGCGATTTTCGCAGGTGCGCTGCTTGGGCTGCGGCCTGATGTGCTCGTCGCCAGAGTGACCAGGCGATGATGTGGGCTGGGTTGATGCGTCGTCGAGCGAGCCGCGTGGCTATGCGCCGGATTTCCTGGAGCGACCAGTGGACAAGCGGCGTGGCGGCGAGGTTTTTTTCGGCGTGCCGGGGACGACATTGGCGGTATGGCGAATGCGCGCCATCATGGTGAACGCCAGCATGACGAGCGAGACGTGTCGATGCCAGCCGTGCCAGGATCTGGTTTCATTATGATCAAGTCCAAGCTCGTTCTTCGCCGTCTCGAAGCTGTCGTCAATGGACCAGCGGTGGCCTTCGACGGCGACCAGCGTTGCGATGGGCGTGCCGACCGGACACCAGGTCGAAAAAAACGCCAACGCGCCATCGCCGATGTGACGGCGAATCAGCAAGCCACGTGTCCAAACCTCGTGTTCGTTGCCGCCATAAGCGTCGGCCGAGAGGTCGGCAAGTTCCACGTAGCACCACTCGTGCAAGCGCGGCCCCTTGGTCCCGGTGCCGGCCGACAGGCGCTGCCAGTCCTGCGCCGTGCGGGATGCGGCCACCACTTCGGCGGCGCCCGTGATCGGCAGCGCCTTGCCCCAGGAGCGGACCTGGTGCGTGCTCGGCACCCCAAGCACATAACCCTTGCCAGCCCGGCGCAGCACCTGCTCGACCTCGCCCACGCCATAGACGGTGTCGGCGGCGAGCCATGCGAAGGGCACGTTGGCGGCCAGCGCCCGCGTGATCATCCCCACCGCGATGCGTGGCTTGGTCGCAAAGCCCACATCTTCGGGCACATGCGCCGCGGCCAGGCGCGCCGGGTCGTCGGTCCAGGCTTTCGGCAGGTAGAGAGAGCGGTCGATGAAGGCATGGCCGTGGCGTGAGACATAGGCGGCGAACACGCCGACCTGGCAGTTGGTGATCTTGCCGGCGGAGCCGGTGTATTGGCGCGCCACGCCGCAGGACGCCTTGCCCTGCTTCAGGAACCCGGTTTCATCGATCACCAGCACCGCGTCGGCGTCGGCCAACGTCTCGACCGCGTACTGGCGCACCATGTCGCGCAGCGCGTCGGCGTCCCACTGCCCGCGCCCCAACACCGATTGCTGCCGCCACGGGCCAGGATCGCCAGCCGCCTCGGCTCGCATCCAGCCGGTCCTGCGCCGCTCCTCGCCGAGCAGCCCATCCAGAAACAGCCCAGCCGAAACAGCCATCCTCTCCTGCTTGAACAACTGACGCATCCGCGCCTTGACGTCTCGCAGAGCTGAGACCCAAAGCTCCAACGTCGTCTCGATCGATGCACCCGACACCACGACCTCCGAATCGAGTCATGGCTCCGCATCAATTCAGAGATTAAATCTCAGCGCAACTGTAATGCTAGGCTGCTGGTTTAGTCCCTCGCGTTACGATGCCGCCGCGCGGCTAACACCCCAACCACGCCGAGCGGCAGCAGAAGCAGCCCAGCGGGTTCCGGGACCGCTGCGGGACCAATCTGCAGCGTGAATTTATCGGCGTTGTCGCCGCCGCCCCACGTCCATACGTAGGTGCCAGGTGCCACGCCGAGGCTGGTGAAGGTCTTGTTGTCCCAGGTCGCGGTGCTCGACAGGGTGCTGCCAGAGACATAGCCCGCTGGCACGAAAAGTTCACCGCTGTCCTGGTCAATCCCTATGCGATCTCTGCTGCCGCTGCTGGCAGTGATAAGGCCCAGGATCCCGAAACTCGTTGGTCCGGAAAATCCTCCGTAACCATCACTTGGCTGGAAATTCACCGGTCCGACAACGATTATCCCGAGGCCCCCACTTATTCCGGCTTCGTCTCCGCTGCCGCTGCCAACGAAAATCAGGTCGGCCAGGTCGATCGTTCCGCTTCCGGTGGCAACGACGTTCTGACTCTGCTGTGCGAGCATCACGGTATAGGCGGCTCGTGCCGGCGACGCTGACAGGCCGAGCAAAGCGCCCAGGCCGAGCGCAGCTGCGGTAGTGATCCGCTTGAATGTCATATTAGCCTCCGCTCGACGCCTCTCGCGTGCGCCGCCTCAACCGAGGAGACCAGAAAACTAACAGGTGGGCAATATCCACTCCATGCCGCGGCCACTGTGCTACACCTCCCGCATGTGCGGCCGATACGCAACCTTCCTCTCCGCTGAAGCCGTGTCCCGCATCTGCGGAACTCGCAAACCGCTGCCGAACTTTGCGTCGTCATTGAAATCTGGCGCCGACGCAACCGGCACCCGTGGTGCGCCGCCACCCCGAGACGAGCGATCGACACCTTGATCTGCTGACCTGGGGTTTGCTCCTCTACTGGACCAAGGAATCGGTGAAGGCGCAGCGCCCGATCAACGCGTCTGCGGAGGCGGTCATCACGTTGGGCAAGTTCCGGGATGCGTTCGCCCGGCGGCGGCGCATCGTGCCGGCGGACGTGTTCTATCAAGGGGGTGACGTGGCGGCCTATCGATGATCCGCAATTATTCCGATCACGCGGCGAACGAACGAACGTTCCTCGCCTGGGTGCGCACCGCGGTCGCGGTGATGGCGTTCGGTTTCCTGGTGGCGAAATTCGACCTCTTCCTTACGATCGCAGCACGATCGCTCGCCGGAGGTGGCCACGCGGTTGCGGTGCCAGGCGGGGGATTCGGAGGAGCGGCGGGGATCGTGCTCATCCTCGCCGGTACGCTGATGGTGGCACTCGCCGCAGTGCGGTTCCTGCGCACTGGGCGCGCCATCGATAGTGCCGAGGCGCACGCGGACGGTGCGCGGATCGATCTCGCACTGGCCGGCGTGATGGTCGTGCTTGGCCTCGCGCTCCTATTCTACCTTGCCCACACGGTGCTCACCAGCCTCTGATAGTCGGCGCCCACCGGGTGGCCGCCGCGCAGCAGCTCGGGAGGGACAGAGATACTGGCGCGCATGTGGTGGACCTATCGGACCCACACCGCCAGCACGCCGAGGTGGACGAAAATCTGTGCGGCGCGAAGCTGACGCCGGCCGAGCGGGCGCTGTTCACGGTGCACAGGAAAGACATCTTCATTGCCCTGCACCTCGAGACTCGGAATGAAGCCGCCGGCAACTCCGCTTCACCACCGACACCGCTCCAGGACCGGGCAATCTGGGCAGCTTATTACGACCTAGCTGGCACGGTGCTTCGGACCTTCGCCATCATCACCACGGATGCTGGCCCGAACGTAGCGGAATTGCACACAGGATGCCGGTGATCCTGGAGCCGCCGGACCGGCCGGCGTGGCTTGGCGAGGTTAGGGGATTCGGCCACGCTGCTTACACCCGTCACCGCAAGGCGTGTTCCGGGTCTGCCCGGTGGTCCGGCGGTCTCGGCAACCGCCACGAGAACGTGCGGCGCTAGCCGTGACCTGCGCGGGTTCGGCTGGCGTTGCCCTAGGCATGAACTCCAACCGGTATCGCGTACGCGCTGAACAATGCCGAGAGCTTGCCCGAGCGACGCACGACGATATATCTGCCGCGTACAGGCTTGCTGGCGCAGAGTTACGATCTTCTCGCGACGCCAATGCCCCAGCAATTGATTGGCCTCGGCATCCGCGATCGAGGCCCAGTCGCTGGGTGCGGCACCGGATTACCGGCCCGGGTCGCCCGATAACGCGCGGCCAGTATCGCGCGGCGGTTTCGGCATCGGACCCTATTCCGGCACCTCCGGCACTGGCGCCAGCGCGTTCTTCATCAGCACGAGACCCGACCCCCGCAGATATCTCGCCAGGCGCCCGGCGGCGATGCGCGCCATGACTAGCCGGACGGAGAGACAAAGCAGGAACACCATTCGCTCGCCAACGACGGAGCTTCTGTGCGTATAGACTGCGCCCCAAGGCGATCCTGGGCCATGATGTTGAACGCGAGCGAAATCAAGAACCGTCTGGAAAAGCACCCGGGCAACTACGTCCTTCGCGACGGTGGAACCTACCGGTTGAAGAATGCCGACGGCAGCGACATGCTCAACGACGCTGGACCAGCGATACGGTGGTACCGCTTTCCGTACGTGGCTCGATGATCTTCTAGAGACCGTGGCGATATCGTCGCCGACGAGAACAGTAGCGCCTGGCCAAGCCCTTCCCGCAGAGCTGGCAGCCGCTGATTCCGTCAGGCCACGATAGGAGCCGGAGGCGGGTCTGGCGGTCCCTCCGGCAGTGGCAACGTCTCAGGAGGTTCTCTCACGGGCGTAAGGGGGTCCGGCAACGGAATGCCAGACGGTTCATTCTCGGTCTGTGCTGGGCTATCGGGCTGCATGGTGCAACAACTCACCGGCGACCTGTCGGTTGCAATGGCGGGAGCGGTGCCAGCGTCCGCGACTGTGCTAGCCGGATATGGAATATGATCCATGCCGACTTTGCGGATACAGCGCCGACATGTTCTCGAGGGGGCTTTGATTTTACTGGCGCGCCCTGCTGGACTCGAACCAGCGACCCACAGCTTAGAAGGCTGTTGCTCTGTCCAACTGAGCTAAGGGCGCTCACGCTTGCGCCGTGGCATCCCCGCCGCTAATGCGTCCACATCTCCCGCCGGCCAAAGCGGAAGTTATCGGCATAGACCTTCGGGTTCACTCGCCGAGCTTGCGGCAGCTCCAGCTCGTATTCGATGGCATTTTTCTCCGCATACGCGACCGCTTCCTCTCGCGTCTCGAAAGTCAGCCTGACTTGCGTCTGCGTATCCGCGCTGCCGATCCATCCCATCAGCGGGTCCGGTCGCCGGGGAGACGCAGGCTCGAACTCAAGCACCCAGTGGTGGGTGCCGGCGCGTCCCGACTGCATGGCCGTCTTGGGCGGCTGATAGATCCGCGCACGCATCGATTCAGTCCTTCCGAATCTTGGTCGGGGCGGCCGGATTCGAACCGGCGGCCTCGTGTACCCAAAACACGCGCGCTGACCAAGCTGCGCCACGCCCCGTTGGGCCAGCGCCCTACCACATCAGCCCACGTCGTGGAACATCGGCGCCACTACCTTGTCGCCCACGGTGATACCCAGCCGCGCCGTGGTTCCCCCGGCCAGCTCCAGTGTCGCCAGCACCGGACCGTGGCTGGGGATTACCCGCAGGCTCTGCGGCACCGTGTTCTCCGCGATCGAGTCGATCGTGCCGTCGGCGGCGATGAACACCATGTCCAGCGCCACCAGCGTATTCTTCATCCACATCTCCGATTGGCGCGGACTGCCCCAATCGAATAGCATGCCGCCGTCCGGCGCCACGCTGGTGCGGAACATCAGACCGGTAATCTGCTGGTCGGACGTGCTCGCCATCTCCACGTTGAACGTGTGCCGCTGACCCGCCTTGGTTACGATCACGACCGGCTGCTTCGGCAGTTCCGGCTGCGGCTTGGTCGGCTCGTCCGACTGGGCCAGGGCGACGAAGGCCGGAGCGGCCATCAGCAAGGCAAGCAGGGCACGACGCTTCATGCGGACACGCTTTCCTTCAATGCGATCTCAGCCAGCCGGCGAACCTCGTGCTCGCACCGGGCCGGGCCGGGGCAAGTCCCGCAACGTCGTGAACCAGTGTTCCGGTGGGTGCCGGCCAGCCGCCCTATCATAGGTCAGTCCGCGTAGCACGGTTTCCGCCGCCGCCGGCAATCTGGCCGGAATCGGCAGGCCATTCAGCGACGCCCACACCCCTGCCCAGCAGCGCCCGACCGACCATGGATTGTAGCCCCCACCGCCCAGCACCACCAGTCGAGGCGCGAGCAGCATCAATGCCTCCACCGTGGCGAAATACGCGTTGTTCGACAGGGCCAGCCGCGACAGCGGGTCTTCCTCCAGGGCATCGGCCCCGGCCTGCAGCATGATCGCCTCCGGCCGCCGATCGCGGATCAGCGGCACCACCGCATGCTGCATCAGAAACGCAAATTCGCTGTCATTGAATCCTGCCGGAATGGGGAAATTGCGCGCCGCGCCGCCCGCCCGGTCATCCGCCGCGCCGGTGAACGGCCAGCGCCCTGCTTCATGGATACTGATCGTGAACACCCGGTCGTCGTCACGGAATGCGTCCTGCACGCCGTCGCCATGATGCGCGTCGATATCCAGATAAACGATGTTGCTGAGCCCCTGCTCCAGCCAGGTCAGCAGCCCCAGCACTGGGTCGTTGAGGAAGCAGAACCCGGATGCCCGGTCCGGCCGGCCATGATGCGTTCCCCCGCCCGGACAATGCGCGTGTCCTCCCGCAGCGGTCAGCCGCGCCGCCAGCATCACACCGCCCGCGGAGATGGCCGGCCGCCGGAACATTTCGCGGTACACCGGGTTGCCGTCGGCACCGAGACGAAACCGCTTCCGCTCCGTTTCTGAAACGAGCTGGTTCGCTTCGGCGCGCTTCAGCGCATCGATGTAGCCCGGCGAATGAAACCGCATCAGCTCCGCATCCGTTGCCAACGGCGCTTCATGGTACACGTCCCCTGACAGCCACCGCATTGCCCGGCACAGATCCGTGCAGGTCGAGACACGCGGAATTGCCAGCGGATGCTTCGGCCCATAACTGGAATTGCGATAGATCTCGCTTCCGATATAGACCGGCCGCTTATAGCGTGGCCGTCACGCTGCGGCATTCCCTGCGGCACGACCGTACGCACGAGCGACGCGTCCAGCGCCTCATACTGGTGATAGCCGATCGTCTCGTACAGCTCCGCCCGCGTCTGCATCCGATCGAGCATGTTCTGCGTGCCGCCGTCGCGGCGGATCGCTGCGTACAGCTCCGCCTGCGCCTTGTTGGCGACCCGTAGCGAACTCACCGGCCAGATCACCATCTTGTACCCCATCGCCTCGAACTCGGTGGCGGTGAAGAACGGGGTGCGGCCGAACTCGGTCATGTTCGCCAGCAACGGTGCCTGCACGCGCCGGGCGAAGTCGCGAAACATCTCGGCGCTGGTCAACGCCTCCGGAAAGATCGCGTCCGCCCCGGCCTCGAGATACAGCTTCGCCCGCGCCGCCGCGCCGTCGATCCCCTCGTTCGCCGCCGCATCGGTGCGGGCGATGATGAACAAGTGCCGCCGCGCCCGCGCCGCCGCCGCAACCTTGGCAGCCATCTCGTGCGCATCGGCCAGCTTCTTGTCGTTCAGGTGACCGCACTTCTTCGGCAGCAACTGGTCCTCGATATGCACCGCGGCGGCGCCCGCATCCTCAAAGCAGCGCACCATGTGCATGACGTTCAGCGCCTCGCCGTAACCGGTGTCGCCATCCACCAGCACCGGCAGCGCTGCGGAACGCGTGATCTGGCGGATGAAGAAGCACACCTCATCGACCGTGATCACTCCCAGGTCAGGCAATCCCATCTGCGCGGTCATCGCGGCGCCGGACAGGTACAGCGCCTCAAACCCTACAGCCTTCGCCTGCAACGCCGCCATACCGTTATGTGCGCCAGGCAATTGCAATATCCCCGGAGCGGCCAGCAGCGCGCGAAACCGCTCGCCGGCCGGACGGGTGGGAAGATCGGTTGCCACGAGATAGGTCATCGCTGCGCGTCCACGGATCGAGTGTTCTGCTCCGTCATAGAGCGCCACCGCTCCGCGGACCAGTGTGGCCAACGAGTGGCCGGGGACGTGTCACGGGCTTGCCTGCGGTTTCCATTGCAATCGCCGTACCCCGGGACGCGTCGCGAAATCACCAAGGAATGGCGGCGGGCTCGTCTCCTCGCGGGTGCCGCGCCAGCGCACGCCGTAATGGATCTCGCTGTACCGCGCCTGTTCGGAGTAGGTGATCGATTGATCGACCACCTGAATACCGGCTGCGTTCAACAGGCTCACTAATTCGGCCGCCACCGGTCCATCCGCTTCCTTCTCCCGGACCAGGGTGCCTCGCCGGTCCTGACGGATGTAACGTTCTGTTAGCTTCAGTCCCCACAGCACGACCAGCCCGAGAGCGGTCGCTGCAACGCCGAGCACCAGTTGGCCGCCACCGAAGCACAGGCCGATGACGGTAACGATCCACAACGTCGCCGCAGTTGTAACGCCGAGCACAAGGTCGGAGCGCCGCAGGATTGCACCGCCACCGATAAAGCCCATCCCGGTCAGAATGCCAAGCGGCAGGCGCATCAGATCGAGGACGACGAAGGAGTTTGTCGTCTTTCCAACCGTCGGGAGCAGCACGTTTGTCTGGATCATCGCGACCGAGGCCGCCAGGCACACCAGCATTGTGGTACGAAGCCCGGCCGATCGGCCATGTTCGTCCCGGTTGAACCCGATCAGCGCACCGGCGATGCAGGTCAGCACCAGGCGCAGTGCGACGTCGTGCCAGCCAACCGTCAGCGGCATTGGCGCCATGCAGCCTCCTGATCATCACTGTCAGAAAAACACCACCGTCAGTACCGCGAATACCGGTATGAGAACCGTTGCCGCCATCGCCATGAACCCGAAGAAGCCCGGCATCCGCACGCCGCGATGCGCGGCGATCGCCCGCACCATCATGTTCGGCGCATTGCCGATGTAAGTCAGCGCTCCGAAGAACACCGCGCCGGCCGAGATTGCCTCCAGCTTGACGCTGCGCATCGAGTTCAGCGTATCAGGCCGGATTCCCGCCATCTCGAAGAACACGAGATAGCTTGGCGCATTGTCCAGGAACGCCGAAACGCCTCCGGTCAGCCAGAAATACGCTCGTGGCGACGGAGTTCCGTTTGCGTCCGTCAGCAGCCGCAGCAAGGGAGCGAAGGGCCCCTCCATTCCCGCTTCCAGCATGTGCAGCACTGGCTCGATCGTGATGAAGATCGCCACGAACAGCAGCGCCACTTCGATCATCGGGTGCCAGGAAAAATCGTTCGCCTGATGAATGGATCGCGGTGTCAGCCGCGCCGACGCGATGGTAATCGCCACGAACACCACGACGCTGATCAGCCGTCCTGCCCCGATCTCCTGCCCGGCAATGTTCAGCACCCCGAGATCCACCCCGCCCAGCACCAGCACCGTCGCACCCACGAGCAGCACCAGCAGCGCGTTCCCCCATCCTCTGATATGCAGACGCTTGCGTGGGGGCGGCGGGCCCTCCCGCCGGGCCAGCACCGCATCCAGTGGCCAGAAGACCGCCAGCACCATCGCCACCAGCAGCGCCAGCGGCAGGCCCAGGTGCCTGACCGGCCAGAAAAACGGCACGCCTCGCAGGTAGCCCATATAGAGCGGCGGATCCCCCAGCGGCGAAAGTGCTCCGCCGGCATTCGCCACCAGCAGGATGAACATCAGCGCCAGATGCATCTTTCGCTGCCGGTGCGCGTTGGCGCGCAGCAACGGATGGATCAGCACCATCGCCGCCCCGGTCGTGCCCATCACCCCGGCCAGCAGCGTCCCGATCGCCAGCAGCGCGGTATTGCCCGTCGGCGTGCCGGACACGCCGCCGCGTACCAGCACGCCACCCCCGGCCGTGAACAGCGCCAGCAGCAACGTCACGAACGGCAGGTATTCCACCAGGATCGACGTGCCAAGCGCCGGCCGCCGCCTGGGCCGGACCCAGCACCACAGCTTCGGGCACCAGCAGTGCCAGGCTCCAGAACGCCACCACCCACCCCAGCCGCGGTGCCAGAAACGCGGTGCAACTGCCGGCAGCAGAGCGATCGAGGCCAGCACGCCGAGGAACGGTGCGGCCCAGATGAGTTCGGGCAGCCGCCCGCCGCCGGCCGCGATCTCGCTCGGTTGCATGCAAATGACCCTGCAAGTAACGTCCGCCGCGCGCAACGGGGACCCCTGATTGATGGATATGACCGGCGAGCGGCGCATTCCGGCACCACGGGAAATGGTGTGGGATGCGCTGAATGATCCCGAAGTTCTGAAAACCTGCATTCCTGGTTGTGAGAAGCTGGAAGCCACTTCCCCGCAGGACATGCAGGCCACTGCAGCCGTGCGCATAGGCCCGATCGCCGCCCGCTTCAACGGCAAGGTGCATCTCTCCGATATCGACGCGCCGAACGGTTATACGATCAGCGGAGAAGGGCAGGGGGGCGTCGCCGGATTCGCGAAGGGCGGCGCCAAGGTGCACCTGATGGACGGAGATGCCGCGACCACGATTCTGAAATACGAAGTCCAGGCCCAGGTCGGTGGCAAGATCGCCCAGCTCGGCGCCCGGCTGATCGATTCTACTGCCAAGTCGCTGGCCGACACGTTCTTCGACAACATGACCAAGGAGCTGACGCTGAAAATGGGCCCGAGCCCCGAACGTGCCTTCCCCTCCGCCCCGTCGGCTGCTGCCATCCCCGTCAGCCCGGCCGCAGTCCCCCGCACCGCGGTAAACTGGTGGGCCATGATGCCGCGCGAGCCCATGGGCTATCCGCTGGCGGTGTGGATCGGCGGCATCCTGTGGATCCTCATTTTCTTCCTGATCGTCGGACCCTTGCTCTGACCGCCCCGCGAACGGCGATGCTGATGGGTTGACGTGGGCGCGCGGTGCACTCACGTCCACCTCTCCCTTTCGCAGCGAGTCTGGTGGAGAGTCGCCCCCCCGATTAACATTCACTCTACGAAGGTGGTCGTGCCCTCGCTTCATGGCTCTGTTCCTGAAACCGCCCGCCTTCTCGCCGAGCACGGCTATATCGCCGACCGCGAACTGGCCGCGACGGTGCATCTGGCGCTTTCCATGCAGCGGCCCCTGTTCCTGGAGGGCGAGCCCGGCACCGGCAAGACCGAGATCGCCAAGGTGCTCGCCGCCGGTCTCGGCCGCCGCCTGGTGCGGCTGCAATGCTATGACGGCATGGACCTCGCCGCCGCGGCTTACGAGTGGGACCACGCCCGTCAGCTCATGGCGATTCGTCTCGCCGAAGCCGCCGGCCAGACCGACCGGGACCAGCTCGCCCGCGACATCTATACCCGTGAGTTCCTGCGGGCCCGCCCGCTGCTCTCGGCCATCGATCCCGACCAGCCGCCCGCGGTGCTGCTGATCGACGAACTCGACCGCGCCGACGAGCCATTCGAAGCCTTTCTTCTGGAGATGCTCGCCGACTTCCAGATCAGCGTGCCCGAATATGGCACCGTGCGCCCGCTGATCCGCCCCGTGGTCGTGCTGACTTCCAACCGCACGCGCGAAGTGCATGACGCGATCCGTCGCCGTTGCCTCTATCACTGGGTCGATTACCCCGACGCTGCCCGTGAGCGCGCCATTCTGCACGTGAAGGCGCCGGATGTTCCGGACCGGCTGGCGGCACAGGTCGTGGCCTTCGTGCAGCGCCTGCGCAACGAGGATCTGTTCAAGCTGCCCGGCGTCGCCGAGACGATCGACTGGGCGACCGCATTGCGCTACCTGAACCAAACCGAGCTGAAGCCCCAGGCTGTCGATGAAACGCTCGGGGTGCTGCTGAAATATCAGGACGATATCGCCAAGGTGCGCGGGGCCGAAGCTGCGCGTTTGGTGGATGAGGCGCGTCAGGCTGAGGCCGCGTGAAGAATACCGGGACAGGGACGCTCATGGTTCGACAACGATTCGGTCGAACTCGGTCCTAGGGCGTCTCACTGGCAAGGCTGACGCCAACGTGACGACCGTCACCTCCGGGCTGATCGCCGCCAACGTCATGCACTTCGCCCGCCTGCTGCGGCGCGCCGGCCTGCCGGTCGGTCCGGCTGAAACCGTCGCCGCCCAGCAAGCCCTCACGCGCGTTGACATCGGCAACCGCACCGAGGCGCGCACCGCGCTGCGCACCACCATGATCCACCGCCACGAACATCAGGACGTGTTCGATCAGGCGTTCAGCTTGTTCTGGCGCGACCCCACGCTGGCCGAGCAGGCTGCGGCCATGGCGCTGCTGGAAGCGCAAAAGGAGAAGAAGCCCGAACGCCCGCCACCGGCCAGTCGCCGTGTCGCCGAAGCTATGGCGCCCCCGCGCGAATCCCCGCGCACCGACGAACCGCCACCGCAACAGGACGTCGCCCTCACCGTCAGCGACCGCGAGCGACTGCAGCAGATGGATTTCGAGGCGATGAGTGCCGCCGAGATCGCCGAGGCGAAACGCGAGATCCGCCGCCTGACCTTGCCGCTCGATCTTCGTCGCACCCGCCGCGTGCGGCCCGACCCTCTCGGGCCTGTCGCCGACCTGCGCCGCACCATCCGCGCCAGCCTGCGCAGCGGCGGCGAGATCACCCAGATCGCCCGCAGCCGGCGTGTCTCCCGCCCGCCGCCGCTCGTCGTACTGTGCGACATCTCCGGTTCCATGGGCCGCTACGCGCAGCTTCTGCTGCATTTCCTTCACGCGGTCACCAATGATCGCGACCGCGTCTCGGTGTTCCTGTTCGGCACCAGGCTGTCCAACGTCACCCGCCAGCTTCGCCATCGCGATCCGGAAGTCGCCTTCCAGCTCGTCGCCCACATCGTGCCCGACTGGTCCGGCGGCACCCGCATCGGCGAGGCGCTGGCCTGCTTCAACAAGGTGTGGGCGCGCCGCGTGCTCGGTCAGGGCGCGGTCGTGCTGCTGATCACCGACGGGCTGGATCGGGAAGGCGCCAAGGGCCTGGCCGAGAACATGGACCGGCTGCACCGCTCCTGCCGCCGCCTCATCTGGCTCAACCCGCTGTTGCGCTGGTCGGGGTTCGAACCGAAATCACAGGGCATCCGGGCGATGCTGCCGCATGTGGACGAATTTCGCCCGGTGCATAATCTGGCCAGCCTGCGCGCTTTGGTGGAAATTCTCTCCCGCCCGACCCCGCGCCGGCCGCTGTTGGAAAGGACGCCGTCATGACCGAAGTCGAGGATGTGCTGACCCAGGCCGCCCAATGGCGCGCCGCCGGCGAGCAAGTCGCCCTTGCCACCGTCACCGAGACCTGGGGTAGCTCGCCCCGCCCCGCCGGCAGCCAGATGGTGGTCACGAAATCGGGCAAGATGGCCGGCTCGGTCTCCGGCGGCTGCATCGAGGGCGCCGTGGCCGACGCCGCCATGCAGACCATCGCCACCGGCGCCCCGCAGCTTGCTCGATTTCGGCGTCACCAACGAGCGCGCCTGGGAAGTGGGCCTCGCCTGCGGCGGCAAGGTCAAAGTTTTCGTGGAGAAACTCGCATGAGCGCGTTCGGGCGAGTCCACCTCTCCCGCTTGCTGGAGAGATCGGTTCGCGCGGCGAACCGGGTGAGGGCCGGGATGACCCCCGACCTCCTTGCTGCCCTTACCGCCGCGAAGGAAGCCAAGCGCCCCATCGTCATCGCCACCCGTCTGCCTGACGGCGCCCAGACGCTTCTTCCCGACCCGGCCCAACCGCCCGACCTGAACCAGGCCGCCGAAACACGCGCTGCGCGATGACCGCAGCGGCACCGTAAAGATCGGCGGCAGCGACTGGTTCCTGCAGGCTCACAACCCGCCGCTGCGCCTTATCGTGGTGGGTGCCGTTCACATCGCCCAGGCGCTCGTCCCGTTTGCAACCAATGTCGGTTTCGCTGTTACCGTTGTCGATCCGCGGCGCTCTTTTGCTTCCGACGAACGCTTCCCCGATGTCGTCATCCGCACCGACTGGCCCGACGAGGCGCTCGATGATCTCAGGCCCGATTCCCGCACCGCCGTCGTTACGCTCACCCACGACCCGAAACTCGACGACCCGGCATTGGACCGCGCGCTGAAATCCCCCGCCTTCTATCTCGGCGCCCTCGGCTCGCGCCGGACCCACGCCGCACGCCTGAAACGTCTGCGCGAACTTGGTCACGCCGACGCGGCCCTCAGCCGCATCCACGGCCCGATCGGGCTGAACATCGAAGCCGTTACCGCGCCCGAGATCGCGCTGTCGATCATTGCCGAGCTGGTCGCCGTCCGTCGTGGCGCACCGGTGCCGCAGAAGCAGGCGGCATGAAATTCGGCCCCGTTCCGCTGGATGATGCAAAGGGAACCATTGCCGCCCATTCCCAGCGGATCGGGGATCGCATGATCCGCAAAGGCTCCGTGCTCGACGACGCGGCGCTGCTGCAACTCCGCGCCGCCGGCCATTCCGAGATCATTGTCGCCCGCCTGGAGCCCGGCGACGTGCCGGAAGACCTTGCCGCGGATCGTCTGGCCGAACCGCTCGTCTCGCCGCTGCTGTCGCGTTCCCGCGCCGCCACCGGACGCGTCAATCTCGCGGCCGACGTGCCCGGCCTGCTGCGAGTGAATGCCGCCAAGGTGAACCGGCTCAACGCCGTCGATGAGTCGCTCACACTTGGCACCCTGCCCGACTTTGCGGTGGTGGCGGCAAAAGACCTCGTGGCCACCATCAAGATCATTCCATTTGCCGTTCCGGGTGCGATGCTCTCGGTCGCCGAAGCCATCGCTCGCCAGGGCGGTGCCGCGCTGAGTCTGCACCCGTTCCGTCCCTACAAGGTCGGCCTGGTCGCCACCGAACTGCCGGGCCTCAAGGAAACCACCACCGAAAAAACCATCGCCGTCACCGAAGCGCGCGTCACCCAGCTCACCGGCACCTTGCTGCCCGCGCTGCGTGTGCCGCACCAGGAAGATGCAGTCGCACAGGCTTTGGAATCCCTCATCCGTCAGGGCGCCGACCTGTTGCTGGTGGTTGGCGCCTCCGCCGTGGTTGACCGGCGTGATGTCGGGCCGGCCGGCATCGTGCGCGCCGGCGGCGAGATTCTGCATTTCGGCATGCCGGTGGATCCGGGGAACCTGATCTGCCTCGGCCGCATCGGCGAGCACGCCGCCCTGGTCCTGCCTGGTTGCGCGCGCAGTCCGAAGCTGAACGGCATTGATTTTATTCTGCCACGCCTGTTCGCCGGACTGCCGGTGGGACCGGCGGATTTCATGAGCCTCGGTGTCGGCGGCCTGCTGAAGGAAACCGACGCCCGCCCATTGCCGCGCGAAAAAGCCCCCGCCGTCCCCCGCGTCGGTCCGGCGCCGCGCAGTGCGCCAACCATCGCCGCCCTGGTCCTGGGGGCTGGTCGGTCCCGCCGCATGGCCCCGCACAACAAGCTGCTGATCGCCGACCGTACGGGCAAGCCTATGATCGCCCGTGTCGTGGATAACGTGCTGTCCAGCAAGGCGCGTCCGATCCTGATCGTAACCGGCCACCAGGCGGACGAGATCGAACACGCGCTCGGCGGCCGCCCGGTGCGCTATGTGCACGCTGCCGACTATGCCGATGGCCTGTCGGCCAGCCTCAAGGCGGGGATCGCCGCGGTTCCGCCCGAGGCCGCCGCCGCGATCGTCTGCCTGGGCGACATGCCGCTGGTCACCGGCCGGATGATCGACCGGTTGCTGGACGCCTACGATCCCGACGAAGGCCGCACGATCGTGCTGCCCACTTTTCGCGGCAAGCAGGGCAACCCGATGCTGTGGGACCGCCGCTACTTCCCTGAAATTCTCCAGGTGACCGGCGATAGCGGCGCGCGTTTCCTGCTCGGGAAACATCTGGAACAGGTCGCCGAGGTGGAAATGGCCGACGATGCCGTGGTGCGCGACTTCGACACCGCCGACGCCCTGGAAACCTTGCCCCAGCGTCTGCGACCCGGCCCCCTGCCGGCTGTTTGACGCCGATGCCGATCTGCGAGGCGGACCCCTGGCGGATGCAGTATTTCGAGGGCGTCGCCTGCCCCGAGGAGGTGCGCATCTCCACCGAGGACGCCGAATTCCTGGGAATGGTACCCGGCCTATCGCTGGATTTACGACAAGCTCGCCGTTGCCTTCTCGCAAGGGCTTGATGGCGCACCGCATGGCGTGATGCCGCGCGCTTTCCCGGTATTCTCCAAGCCGATCATGAATCTGCGCGGCATGGGCACCGGCAGCCGCGTGATAGACTCGGCGGCGGACTACAAGGCGGCGCTCACCCCCGGTCATTTCTGGTGCACCCTGCTGACCGGACGCCACGTCAGCACCGACGCCGCGCTGGTGAACGGCGAGCCTCGCTGGTGGCGCCATGCGACTGGCGCCACGACCGAAGGCGGCACGTTCGACCATTGGCACATCCATGCCGAACCGATGCCGGAGGTGGAAACCTGGTGCGGCGCCTGGGCGCGCACGCATCTCGCCGGTTATACCGGGATGGTGAATTTCGAAACCATCGGCGGCCGCATCATCGAGGCGCATCTGCGCTTCGCGGATCAATGGCCCGATCTGTACGGCACGGGATGGGTGGAGGCATTGATCCGGCTGTATTCGACCGGCGATTGGGCGTTTGCCGACGCGGATCGCGCCGATGGATTCAGCGTGGTGCTGTTTGGGCCGCACGGACCACGGTACCGGCATCCACCAACTGAACTGGTCGCGGCCGTGCGGGCGATGCCGGATGTTTCAAGCGTACAGATCACGTTCCACGAGGATCGCGCGCCGGAGCACCACGCGATGCCGCCCGGCGGGTTCCGGCTGGCGATCGTGAATGCACACAAGTTGGAAGCAGGACGGGCCGCGCGGGAGCGACTGGCTGCGGTGTTGCTGGGGGCTGAGGCAGATTAGCTCCAGCTTATTCTAGAGGCTACTCGAAACGTGCGCTGAAATCGAGGGCCAGCCGCTTAACTATGTTAGTTCCCAGCAGAAAAACTTGAAAGAACCTTATGAACAGAATGTTTGCGATCGGTCTTTTGCTTACCATGACTGGTTCGGGCTCCGTGCTTGCCCAGACCACGAGTCCCAGCGGCTTCCACTCCCCCCGCCGCGGCCAGCACCAGCAGCACCGCCAGCACCCAGGGCGCCCCGGTTGCCGGAGCGAACAGCTTCACGATGGGGCAGGCTCAGAAACGTCTCGAGAACAACGGTTTCACGCAGGTTTCGCCTTTGAAGAAAGACAGCGAGCTCGATTTGGCGCGGTCAGGCAATGAAAGACGGCAAGACCGTGGATGTCGCTGTGGATTACCAGGGCAATATCGTGACCAACTAGAATTCATCCAGCCCTCGATACGGCCAGATCCGTTACACTCCTCCTTTCTAAGGAAATGATATCAATGACCACAAGAACAATTACTGGCGTGTACGACAGCTACGACGCCGCCACGGATACGGTGCGCGATCTCGAAGCGGCCCACGTGCCCTACGCCGACATAAGCATGGTGGCCCATAGATCCGAAACGCAGGTCGCACCCGGCAAATCTGCCCATGGCGCCACGGTGGGAGCCGAAACCGGCGCCTCGACCGGCGCCGTGCTTGGCGGCGGCGCGGGCTTGCTGGCGGGTCTGGGGATGCTCGCCATCCCTGGCGTCGGCCCGGTGGTCGCAGCCGGTTGGTTGGCTGCGACCGCGGTCGGAGCCGTCGCCGGAGGTGTGGCCGGCGGCGCGACGGGCGGTCTGATAGGGTCGCTGACTTCGGCGGGCGTAAGCAAGGAGCATGCGAGCTTCTACGCTGAAGCCGTCCGACGCGGGGGCGCGCTGGTGACAGCCCGCGTTGACGAAGCGCTGGTCACAACGGCCGAGGCCATCATGCAGCGTCACGGTCGCATCGATCCAACTACGCGCGAGAAAGCCTACCGGGACAGCGGGTGGAGTGAATTCGACGAGACATCGCCACCGTTCACGCCCGCGGATGTGGCGCGCGAACGCGCGCTGTATCGGGATCGTTCTTCGGTCTGATCGCGACCATGACTAATTCGAGAAGCAAACTGGGGAGCACGAGGACTGAACTCGTGCTCCTTTCGGCGGCCGCCACGGTCGGCATAATGGCGCTGGCCAACGGTCTGTTGGCGCGCCGCGCGGAACGCAAGGATCCGCCGGCGGGCAAATTCGTCGAGGTCGATGGAGTTCAGGCTGCACTACATCGACCGCGGCACCGGCCGCCCGATCGTTCTGTTGCATGGGAATGGCACCTTCGCCCAGGATTGGCTCATCAGCGGGGTGTTGGACCAGCTCGCCACCGATCACCGGGTCATCGCCTTTGACCGACCTGGCTTCGGCTACAGCGAACGGCCGCGCAGCAGGATCTGGACTGCGTCCGCGCAAGCGGCATTAATCCACAAGGCACTGCTGAAACTGGATATTCATAAGCCGGTGATTGTTGGACACTCCTGGGGGACGCTGGTCGCGCTTGCCCTGGCGTTGGATTACCCACTGGACACAGCGGCTCTGGTGCTGCTGTCGGGATATTATTTTCCGACTGTCCGCACCGACGTTGCGGGTACCTGAGCGGGCCGGCAATTCCGATCCTGGGCGATGTGATCCGCTACACGATCTCACCGGTTCTCGGCCGGCTGCTCAGCAAGCAGGTAAGTCGGAAATTGTTCGCGCCGGCACCGGTGTCCCGCCGATTTCAGGAGACGTTTTCCCCTGTCGCTATCCCTGCGTCCATCCCAGATCAGAGCCAGCGCTGCCGACACCGCGCTGATGATCCCGGCAGCGGCGAGCCTTTTGGACCGCCATCATGAGATCGAAATGCCCGTTGTGATCATGGCCGGGAATGGTGATCGGATCGTGGATATCAGCCTGCAGTCGCGTCGGTTGCACGCGGAACTGCCGAACAGTTCCATGCATGAAGCAGACGGCATCGGCCACATGATCCACTACACGGCACGGGATACGGTGGTCGCGGCTATCGCAGCAGCGGCCGACGCCACGGCACCGAACGAACGCGCAAAGGTGCGGCTCGCGGCGGTCAGACGTCCGCTCGATTCGCACACCTGAGCTATCCCAGAAATCCTCGCTAAACGAGGCCAGGAACACTGTGTAGGAATGCGATAGCACGCCCCGTCACTGCGAACCGGAACAGATGGTGGTCGGTCCAATGGCGGATCGGGACGGATATCGAGATCGACGGTCTTCAGGCTGCGGAAGGCCCGCTCGACGCGGGACAGGTCCTTGTAGGCCTGCACCGCTTCATTCGCATCGAGCTGCTCGGCCGGCACGGACTGGTGCGGATCACGTAGATGCCGTCGAGACGAGCCTCCTGATTCGATCTGCTGCGTCCGACGCTGCGAAGGCGAGAGTGGCCATCGCGGATCGCCACGGCGAAGTGCTTGGCCATCTTCCGGCTGTTCGACCACGCCACCGACCGCCAGGCCGATCTCGGCGGCACTGCGAACGAGCTGAGTCCTGCGGCGGACCTGCGCCTGGATGCGGAGCAAGCTCGCGTTCGGTGGCGGCCAGCAATTCCTCCCGCTTGCGCGCGCGTTCGGCGGCGAGTTCGCGGTTGCGGCAGACAATGAGCCGTTCGCCGGGGAACATCTCGGGCGCGCTGATCTCGGCCAGGTCGCGCTCGTCGAACAGCGACAGCTGCAACGGCCCGTTCTCCGCCGCCAACGCTTGAATGGCCGGTGCCCGCAGGCAGGTGATCCAGTCCACGCCGGCAGCTTTGAGGTCTCGCGTCGATCCGCGCCGAGGTGATCATGCCGCGGTCGCCCACCAGCACCACGCGGTTGATGCCGAAGCGGTCCTTGAGCTTCTCGACCTGCGAGCTCAGCGTCGCCGGATCGGCCGTGTTGCCATCGAACACCTCGACCGCGACCGGCAATCCGTCTCGTGTGCACAGACAGCTCAGACACGATCTGTGGGCGGTCACCGCGGTGATCACGGCTGTAGCCATGCTGCGCCAGCGGACAACAGCGGCCCTCGAAATACGATGAACTGACGTCGTAGAGCACCAATACGCCATCCTGGAGATGCCGCCGTGCAAGGCCGTTCTCAATCCGCTGCTGGTGTTCGAGCAGCCAGTCCAATGCCTCGTATGCCTCGCGCTCCTTCACCTCGCCCAGGCGCAGCACCGACGCCCAGGCTCGATGTCGCGGTCTCAGTGGTCTACCGGCCTAGAGCAATATCAGCCTGACTGGAATCGCGGAGCGATCTTAGGCTGATGAAATTGCTTGCGAAATATGACCTAGAGCGGTTTCACCGAGAGTGAAACCTCTCTAGCATCAACCAGGCTGCTCCGCCTCTCGCATCCTGCGTTGTCCCGGCCCACATGATGGGAACTGTGCGAGACCCCCTCGCACATCCATCGACCTCGCGGCATGGATCAGCAGAACAGGCGCATGTCACCCTGGACCCGGATCGGCACTGCGCAAACGCCGGACGGTGACGTGTTGATCCTTCGCACCAATGGCAGTGCCTTCGAACTGCGCATGAACGGGCCTCGAGCTGATGACGACCCGCGCGCATGGTTCCGAGCAGGCTATGGCGCGGCTCGCCTGTCGCCGTTGCGTCGTGCGCGAGGCCCGTCTGTGCTGATCGGTGGGCTGGGCATCGGTTACACGCTGCGTGCCGTGCTCGATGTCTTCCCGCATCTGCCCACGTCCGATCGTCGGAGCTGATCCCGAAGTGGTCGCCTGGAACCGCGCCCCGTTGGGAGCGGCGGCGGGCTATCCGCTCTCCGATCGTCGTGTCCGCGTGGAGACAAAGGATGTGGCGGAGGTCCTGAACCAGCATCTTGCTTGTTTCGACGCCATCCTGCTCGATATCGATAACGGCCCGCATACGCCGGTCCGCTCTGCCAACGCCGCGCTGTTCGCGCCGGCCGGGCTGAGGTTGATCAGCCGTGCTCTCCGGCCCGCTGGCATTCTGGCCGTGTGGTCCGCCGACGCATGCGGTCCCTTCGTTGCACACCCTGCGCGGCAAGGGTTTCGCGCCCGCAGTGTTTCTATCCCCGCCCGTCTTCGTCCCGAAGACCCGATGCACACCATCGTTCTCGCCGGTTATCGGCGGGCGGCGTCAGCAGCAGGAAGTGAATGCAACTGTGCACCGACAATCCCGATCGGGAGATGTAGTGCTACTCCGCAGCCAATGGCATCACGGCAACCGCCGCTTTCGCCCACACCGCGGTATCATGGAACACGGCCCCGCCCATGGGCGGTGCGGGATCATCGCTGGTCAGCGCATTGATCCCGATCCCGCCCTCATAGTATTCGCTCGGCCAGATACTCTCCACCACCAGCACGCCCGGCTGCACGCCCTCGAACAGCTTCGCATGCACCACCACCTCGCCGCGCACGTTCCCGAGCCGCACGCGGCCGCCCTCGACCACGCCCAGCCGCAAGGCGTCGTCCGGATGGATCAGCACCGTCGGTCGTCCTTCGCGGCGCCGCGAACCGGGCGTTTCGGTGAAGCTCGTGTTGAGGAACTGCCGCGCCGGCGCTGTCACCATGCGGAACGGATGCAGCCGCGCTGACCTCGTCGATGATGGCGAAATGGTCGGGCAGACGCGGCATCAGCGCATGGTCCGCGCCGATCGCCGCCCAGTCCGGCGCGAACCGGAATCGCCCGTCCGCATGCGGAAATCCGTCCAGGAAATGCGCCTGTGCGAACGGTTGCGCCGCGTCATGCCAGCGCTTGTCCAGCAGCGTTTGCGCGTCCGGCCAACCCGAAGCACGCAGCGTCGTGTCGATCATCTCCCACGCGCTCATCCGGAATCCCGGATGCTCCGCGCCGAGCCGGGCCGCCAGCGCATTGAGCACGTCGTGGTTGGACCGGCATTCGCCCGGCGGTTCGATCAGCTTGGGCCCGATCTGGATATGCGTGTGTCCGCCAGCCTGGTACAGGTCGTCGTGCTCCATGAACATGGTTGCCGGCAGCACGATATCGGCCCAGCGCGCCGTCTCGGTCATGAACTGCTCGTGCACGCACACGAACAGGTCGTCACGGGCGAAACCACGCCGCACGCGATTGCTGTCCGGGCATACGGTCAGCGGGTTCTGGTTCTGGATGAACAGCACCTGCACCGGCGGGCCATCGCCCAGTTCCCTCCGGTCCCCGGTCAGCACGCTGCCGATGCGGCTCATGTCCATCTCGCGCACCGACAGGTCGCGCACGTCCAGCCCCTCGATCAGCGTCTTGTCCCAGTGATAGATGCCGCGATGGCTCCACAGCGCGCCGCCGCCCTCGTATTGCCACGCGCCGGTCACGCTCGGCAGGCACGACACCGCATGCATGTTCGCCGCGCCGTTGCGCGAGCGCGCGAAAGCCGTAGCCCATGCGGACATAGCTGCGTCGGGTCGATCCGTACAGACGCGCGAACGCTTCGATCTGCTCGATCGGTCAGTCCGGTGATCGAAGCCGCCCAGTCCGGCCCGCGGCTGGCCAAATGCGCCTCCAGCTCGGCGGGACAATCCGTGTAGCGGGCCATGTAGTCGCGGTCTGCCCAGCCGTCGCGGAACGCCACATGCATCACCGCGCAGGCCAGTGCCCCGTCGGTGCCGGGCCGCAGCATCAGATGCATGTCGGCGACCGCGGCAGTGCCGCTGCGATACGGGTCCACCACCACCAGCTTCGCCCCGCGCTCCTTCCGCGCGCGGCTGACGTGCGTCATGACATTGACCTGTGTCGCGACTGGATTGCCGCCCCACACCACGATCAGGTCGGACTTCGCCATTTCGCGCGTATCCGGCCCGCGATAGCCGCCCACGCCGGCAAACCATCCGGCCTCGCAGATCGAGGTGCAGATGGTCAGTTTCTGGCGTGAATAGCGCATCGCGTGGCGCAGCCGGTTGATGCCGTCGCGCTGCACCAGCCCCATCGTGCCCGCGTAATAGAACGGCCACACCGCTTCCGCCCCGTGCCGCGCCGTCGCGTCCACCATCGCCGCCGCGGTGCGATCCAGCGCCTCGTCCCAGCCGATCTCGCGGAACTGGCCGGAGCCTTTCGGGCCGGTCCGCAGCAGCGGCCGCGTCAGCCGGTCCGGATGATGGATCCGCTCCGCGTAACGCGCGACCTTCGCGCAGATCACGCCGGCCGTGTAGTCGTTGTCGGCGGCACCGTGCACCGCGCCGATACGCGCTCCGTCCAGTACCTCCACTTCCAGCGCGCAGGTGGAGGGGCAGTCGTGCGGGCAGGCCGAGGCGCGGATCTCGCGTCGCATGCGGCTATCCGCGATAATCGGGCATGTCGTTTTCGATTAGCTGCAACGCGGCATTCCACATCATGGCGTAATGCTCGTCGTTCTCCTGTGCGCGGAACTGCTCGGACGTGTGGCGGCACACCTCCTCCGGCGGAAACACCAGCTCCGCACCGCCCGACAGCGCCGCCACCTGCGCCTGGCAGGCACGCTCCAGCATGTAGATCATGTGGAACGCCTCGGCGATCGAGGTGCCGCCGACCAGCAGACCGTGATTGCGCAGGATCATCGCTTTGTGCGGCCCCAGGTCGGCCACCAGCCGGTCGCGTTCATCGAGGTCGAGGGCGATCCCTTCGTAGCCGTGATACCCCAGCCGGCCATGGAATTTCAGCGCGTGCTGGCTGATCGGCAGCAGCCCGTGTTTCTGCGCGGAGACGGCGATCCCGGCTGCCGTGTGCGTGTGTACCACGCATGTCAGGTCGGGCCGAGCCATATGCACGGCGGAGTGGATGGTGAAGCCGGCGGCGTTCACTCGCCGGCTTTGTGCATCGTGCTGGACGACCTGGCCGTCCATGTCGATCTTCACCAGGTCGGAGGCGCGGATCTGGTGGAAGTTCACCCCGTACGGGTTGAGCAGGAAATGGTGTTCGGTGCCGGGCAGGCGGGCGCTGATATGGGTGTAGATGAAATCGGTCCAGCGATGATGCGCCACCAGCCGATACAGCGCCGCCAGATCGCAGCGGAGCTTCCATTCCGCGTCTGATACGCTGGAATGGCGGGCGGTCTCGGTGATCACGTTCATAGCGCGCATCCGTTTTATCGCGAAGGGGAATGATCGCGTCATCAGTGCGGCGGGTCAACGCGGCTATACGTTGCCGTGTGGTTTGCCCCGCCGCGGCCGACGATGTCTTACGGTTCAGCTCACCGCTGCGAGCGAATCGCCGAGTATCTGCACGATCCGCTCGATCGTCGCTTCCGGCGTCATCAGCGGCGGCGCCAGCATCAGCGTGTCGCCGGTGGTCATGCCGCCCATGGTGCCGCTGCCGCGCTGGCGCATCAGCAACCCTCGCTGCGCCGCCTGCGCGACCACCTTCGGCCCCAGTCCGGCGGCCGGCTTGCGGCTGCCCCGATCTTCCACCAGCTCCACCGCGCACATCATTCCCAGCCCGCGTACATCGCCCACCACCGGGAAGCTGCTCAGCGTCTCCAGCCCGGCCAGCAGCTTGCGCCCGACCACGGCGGCCCGCTCGGCCAGACCTTCGCGTTCCATCAGCTCGATGTTCGCCAGCCCCACCGCGCAGCAGGTCGGATGCCCGGAATAGGTCGCGGCGTGCATGTAGCGCTCGTCCATCGGCGCGTCTTCCAGGGCCCGGTGCACCCGCTCCGACAGGATGATGCCGCCCAGCGGCAGGTAACCGCTGGTCACGCCCTTGGCAAACGAAACGATATCCGGCTCCACCCCCCAATGCCCGAGCGCGAACCAGCGCCCGGTGCGGCCGAACCCGGTGATCACTTCATCGGCGATCAGCAGCACGTCGTGCTTGTCGCAGATCTCGCGCAGCCGTGGGAAATAGCTCGGCGGCGGCACGATCACGCCGCCCGCGCCCTGCACCGGCTCGCAGATCACCGCCGCGATCGTGTCCGCGCCGTGCTCCTGGATCGCCTTTTCCACCGCCTCCGCCGCTTCTATTCCGGCGTCGCCGTTGCCGGGCCAGCGATACGCGTAAGGCGGCAGCACCTGCAAGAACTCCGGCACCAGCGGCCCGAACATCTTCTGGTAGCCGGGTAGTTGCGTGGCGCTCATCGCCGCCATCGTCACGCCATGGTAGCCGAAGAAGCGCGAGATGATCTTCACCTTCCCCGGCTTGCCCATGCGCTTCCAGTAATAGCGGGCGGTCTTGAACGCGCTCTCGTTGGATTCGGCCCCGCCGGTGGTGAAATAGACCGCCGAGGAATGCGGGTACGCCAGCCCGACGATGCGGTCCGCCAGCCGGATGGCCGGCTCGTTGGAAAAGCCGGTATACGCCGATGCGTAGGCCAGCTTCTCCATCTGTGCCGCCGCGGCCTGCGCCAGCTCCTTGCGCCCGTGCCCGGCATTCACGTTCCACAGCGCCGACAGCCCGTCGATATATTCCTTGCCGTCGGCGGTGCGCAGCATCGCGCCGCGCCCTTCCACGAACAGGTGCGCCGTTTCATGCTCCTTGGGATGGTGCAGCGGATGCACCAGCCGGCGGCGGTCCAGATCGCGCAGGACCGCGGCGGTCGGGCTCAGATCATCCATGGCGTCGCCTCCCGGTTTTACGGATGGGCAGAGTAGTGACAAGCTAGCCTCGCCTCAAGCACCGACCGGAACAACGGAGGAAACCGATGCAAGCCGCTGTCCTGCACGAGACCAACACACCGCTGGCGATCGAACAGGTGGAGATCGAGAAGCCGAAGCGGCGTGAGGTGCTGCTGCGCACCGCGTTTGCCGGTCTGTGCCATTCCGATCTGCATTTCATGGAAGGGCTGTACCCGTTCCCGCTGCCCTGCGTTCTGGGTCACGAAGCGGCGGCGGTGGTGGAACAGGTTGGCGAGGACGTCACCTATGTGAAGCGCGGCGATCACGTGATCACCTGTCTGTCCGTGTTCTGCGGCGAATGCCCGCAATGCGTCACCGGCCATCCGAATCTGTGCGAGAACACCGAGGTCAAGCTGATGCCCGGCGCCGCGCGGCGCCTGCGCTGGAAAGGCGACGTGCTGAACCAGGCGTTCAATCTCTCGGCGTTCGCCGAGCAGATGCTGGTGCACGAGCACGCTGTGGTGAAGATCGACAGCGACATCCCGCTGGACCGCGCCGCCCTGGTGGGCTGTGGCGTGATGACCGGCGTGGGGGCGGTGTTCCACGCCGCCAAGGTCGAACCCGGCAGCACCGTCGTGGTGATCGGTTGCGGTGGCATCGGCCTTTCGGCGGTCAACGGCGCGGCGCTGGCCGGCGCGGCGCGCATCATCGCGATCGATACGGTTGCCTCGAAGCTGGATCTGGCGAAGCAGATGGGGGCCACCGACACGATCAACGCCTCCAACGTCGGATCCGGTGGAGGCAGTGAAGGACATGACCGGCGGCGGCGTGCCGTATTCATTCGAGGCGATCGGCACCAAGTCCACGGCCGAGCAGGCGTTCGCCATGCTGCGTCCGGGCGGCACCGCCACGATCATCGGCATGGTCCCGTTCGGCACGAAGATCGAGTTGCACGCAGCCGATTTCCTGCGTGACCGAAAGATCCAGGGCACCTCGATGGGCGGCAACCGGTTCCGCGTCGATATGCCGCGCCTGCTGGCGCTTTGGCAGCAGGGCCGGCTGAAGCTGGACCACCTGATCTCCGGCCGCATCAAGCTGAACGAGATCAACGAGGGATTCGCCCACCTGAAATCAGGCGCGCCGGTCCGCCAACTGATCGATTTCGGCGTCGTCTGATGCCGCTAAATCCGGATACGGAGATTGCCGAACGCATCCACCGATGCGTTGGCTCCGTGCGGCACCAGGCAAGTCGCGTCATATTCCTGCACGATCAGTGGACCGTGTCGTCCAGCCGCCGATAGCGACGCACGGTCCAGCACGGGAATATCCGCCCAGCCGGTTTCCGCGAACCACACAAGGCGGCTGCTCGGAACATCCAGCACCGCCGGTGGGATCGATGCCGGTAAGCGCGGCTGCAACGGAAGGCCCCGTGCCATCACCGACAGCGCGACCAACTCCACGGGCTCATCTGCTGGAGCACGGAAACCGTACGTGCGTTCATGCTCTGCCGCGAACAGCTCCGGCAGCGCTTGCAGCAATTCCGCGCCATCGCACTCCGGCAACACCACCTCTATTTCGCTTGACTGCCCGACATAGCGCGCCAGCGCACTGCGGCGAAACACCCGCTGTGCCGTGGCGAAACCATCCCGCGCCAGCCGTTCGTCGCCGGACGCGATCAGCGACGCGAGCGCACTGCGCACATGGGCGGGATCGGCGGCATCGACCCGCACGCGCAGGCTATGTGTCACGTGGTGTTCGGTGTCCGCCACCAGCAGTCCGAACGCGCTGAACACGCCGGGCAGCGGCGGCACGATCACCTGGCTCATGCCAAGCTCCGCGGCGATCGATGCAGCAAACAGCGGCCCGTTGCCGCCGAACGCCAACAGCGTGAACTGGCGCGCATCCCGCCCGCGCTCCACCGACACCGCGCGGATCGCCCGCATCATGGAGGCCGAGGCCAGCCGCAGCATGCCGGCCGCCGCTTCCTCCACGGAACATCCCATCGGCAGGGCCAACCGCTCGGCCACTGCCGCCCGCGCCGCTTCGGCATCCAGACGCAGCGAACCACCTACCAGGCCCGCCGGATCGAGATACCCCAGCACCAGGTTGCAATCGGTAATGGTGGGTTCCGTTCCGCCGGTTCCGTAACAGACGGGACCGGGATCGGCACCCGCGCTCTCCGGTCCTACCTTCGGCGCGCCGGCTGCGTCCAGCCGGCAGATCGACCCGCCCCCGGCTCCAACTTCCGCCAGGTCGATGGCCGGCAGCTTCAGCATGTAGCCGGCGCCCACCAGCAGCCGCGACCCGGCCATAACCCCGGCGCCGACCTCCAGCGCCTCTGCACGCAGCACCTCGGCATTCTCGACCAGCCCCGCCTTCGCCGTCGTGCCGCCCATATCGAACGTGATCAGCCGCGTTTCACCCAGTCGCGCCGCCAGTGCTGCCCCGCCGACCACCCCTGCCGCTGGACCGCTTTCGATGATGTGCACCGGTTGCGCCTCGGCGAATTCGGCTGATGCCAGTCCGCCATTCGATTGCATCAACTGCAACCGCCCTGTCAGTCCGAGTGCCTGCAACCGTGCCGACAACGCCGTGAGATATTCCCGCACCACCGGCTGCACGTACACATTCACCACCGTCGTACTGGTGCGCGGATATTCCTTGATCTCCGGCAATATCTCATGGCTGACCGACACTGCCAGATCAGGCAGTGCCGCCCTCACGCGCTCCGTCACCGTTCGCTCATGCGTCGGGATTGGCGTAGCTGTGCAGCAGGCAGATCGCGACGCTCTGAACTTCGTCCTGGCGCAGTCTCTCGATCGCGCCATCGACACTCGCCATATCCAGCGGCACCGTGACCGATCCGTCAGGTCGGATCTTCTCCGTCACTTCCAGGCGCAACCGGCGTTCCACCAGCGCCGGTGGCTTGGTCCAGCCGATATCGTAGATGCGTGGCATGCGCAGGTCACGGATATCCAGCACGTCCCGAAATCCGCGCGTGGTGATCAGCGCCGTTCGGGCGCCGCGTCCTTCCAGGATCGTGTTGGACCCGATCGTCGTGCCGTGCAGCACGTCCGTTACCTCGCCCCCCGCCTCCGCGAGCAGACCACGCAGCCCCTCGACAATTCCCTGGCCATAATCACCTGGGGTGGAAGCGGATTTGCGCGTCAGCACCCGCCCGTCCGCGGTGATCGCCACCAGATCGGTGAACGTCCCGCCGATATCGATCCCGATGCGGACACTCATGCCGACGCATCCGCCCGTCGAGCCGCACGCAACCTCGCCCGCAGTTCGAGCGTGGCCCGCTCGTCTATGTCCGGCGGATCGCCGCTTGCCACCACGCCATAGTCCCGTGCCGCGCCTTCCAGGGTCACTAGCCCGCTGCGCAGATCGTGCGCCACCAGCGCAAGGTCCCGGTCCAGCGGATCGCCCCATCCCCCCGAACCTGGAAGCTCGTGCCGGAACGTCTCGCCCTTGCGGAACGTCATCGTCAGCTTGGCATGGAGCGCCCGTTCCGCCGCCATCCCCGCATTCAGTACATTGCGGCCCGGCGATCCTGGACGTCCGTCCTGCAAGCCGTAGGGCCGATGTGTCTGCCGGTCGGCGCGCACTTGCAGGATCGCTTCATCCGCCAGCATCCGCCAGGTCCGTGTCATCGAAACGCCGCCGCGGAATTTCCCCGCGCCGCCGGTATCCGGCACATAACCGAACTCCAGCACCTCCAGTGGGTTTTCCGCCTCCACCATCTCGATGCTGAAGCTCGCCATGTTGGCGAACATCGTGGTGTTGCCTTCCAGCCCGTCGGCCCAGGGTCGCCCGCCCCACCCGCCGGAGAGGAAATCGACATAGATGAATGGCCGCCGCTCCCGATCGTACCCGCCGATAGTAACCCCAGTATTCCCTCCATCCCCCGCCGCGAAGACACGGTCGGGATATAGCTGCGCCAGCGCCCCGAACGCGCAGTCGCACGCTCGAAACCCAGTCAGCCCGCGCGCGGCGCAGGCTGCCGGCGGCAACGCGTTCATGATGGTGCCGGGCGGCGCGATAACGCTGATCGGGCGGAAGACGCCGTCATTATTGGGCATGTTGATGGACAGCACGGACTTCGCGGCCGTGAAGCTGGCAGCGGCGGTGTAGCTCCAGGTGTTGTTGATCGCCCCTTTCACCTGCGGTGCACTTCCGGTCCAGTCGAAAGTCATCCGATCGCCCTGCTTGCGCACGGTACAGACCAGTCGGATCGGTTGCCCGATATCGATCTGATCGTCGTCGATCCAGTCGGTGAATGTCGCTTCGCCGTCCGCCAGCTCGGTCAGGCAATGACGAGTCAGCCGTTCGCTGTAATCCATTGCCTCGATCATCAGTGCACGCAGGCCATCGGCTCCGTACCGCGCCACCAGATCGGCCATGCCGCGCGCCGCGATCTCGCATGCCGCTAGCTGCGAACGCAGATCGCCCAGCACGCGGTTCGGCACCCGCACGTTCTTCTCGATGATCCGGTGCAGAGTTTCGTTGGGCTGGCCGCGCTCATACAGCTTCAGTGGTGGGATCCGCAGCCCCTCGGCATAAATTTCCGTGCTGTCGGATGCATTGGAGCCGGGTACCCGTCCGCCGACATCTGTGTGATGGCAGATGGTGGCCGCATAGGCGATGATCCGGCCATCCGCGAACAACGGCCTGAACAGGAAGATATCCGGCAGATGCATGCCGCCTTCATACGGGTCGTTCGAAACCAGTATGTCGCCTTCGAAGATGTTCTCCCCATAACGCGCCAGCACTGCCCGCAACGCCACCGGGATGCTGCACAGATGCCCCGGCAGGCTCAGCCCCTGCGCCACCAGCCGCCCCTGCGCGTCGCACAAGGCGGCGCTGTAATCCATGATGTTCTTCAGCACCCCGGAATAGGCAGTGCGATAGATAGTCAGCACCATCTCGTCGCCGATCGCGGCGATGGCGTTGCGAAACAACTCGGCGGTGATCGGGTCCATGTCCGGGATCGCACCACCTTCGCAACGCCGGCGCAAGCCACCCGCGGCCAACACTACCCCCAGCGCACATTGTAGAACAGCGGCACACCGCCTTTCAGGAATCCTTCCAGCCCGCGCCGATAGGCTGTCGGTTGGAAGAACACGCCGAGCGGAATGTACGGCACATCCTGGAACGCCTGCAACTGTATCGCGGCACACAGGCGTTTCTGCTCCGCTACGTCGGTCGCATCGATCCAGGCACTACGCAGTGCCTCCAGCTTCGGCATGTCAGGCCAGCCGAACAATGCGTTCTGTCCAGTGCCGCGCAGAAATCCGTGCGCCGCCGGGCTCATCGCAGCAAAACCCGGCGCGTAGTTGGCGTTCAGGCACCAGCCGCCTTGGCTCACCGGCTGTTTCGAATTCAGCCGCTGCGCCACCGTGCCCCAATCCTGTGCCTGGTAATCGACATTCATGCCGACCTTCCGCAGGACATCGGCGGTGACCTCGCTCATCGCATTTATTGCCGGCAGGTCGGTCGGCACCAGGAAGATGACGCGCTCGCCTTTGTAGCCGGCCTGTTGCAAATCCCGTTGCACACGCTTCAAGTCGCGTGGCCCCGTCAGCACCTGCATCCCGGCATCGCTCGCCAGCGGGGATGCCGGATTGAAGAACCCGACATTGCCGCGCCACATGCTATGATCGTCGCCGACGATCGCTTCCATCATGTCGGACTGGCTGAACGCCCCCAACAGGGCGCGACGGATCGCCGGATTGTTGAACGGCGGATTGAGGTGGTTGAACCGAAGCACCGCGTAGAAGCCAAGGGGATCCAGCACCTCGACCGCGAGATCGGACCGCTTGCGCAGCAAGGGCAGCAGGTCCCAGGTCGGCTGCTCCCACCAATCCACTTCACCGGCCTGCAGGGCGGCCGCGGCGGTGGCCGGATCGGCAATAGTGTGCCACTCGATGCGGTCGAGATACGCGATCTTCGGTCCGGCGGTGAAGCTGGATACGCCGTCCGGGCGCGGCACGTATCCGGCGAAACGTTCATACACATCCAGCGCGCCAGGAATGCGCGCCGTCATGTCAAAGCGGAACGGGCCGCTGCCAATGATTTCTGTCACCTGCTTGGCGGGTTCGGTGCGCGCCAGACGCTCCGGCATGATGGCCGGCGCCAGCGGCGTCGGCTTGCCCAACAGGTCGGCCATCAGCCGGAAGGGCCGTTTCAATCGGATCTGCAACACCTTGTCGGAGACCTCGTTCACGTCGTCGACCTGCGTGAACACCGAGATCGCGTACACATCCCGGCTTGCCCAGCGTTTCAGGCTGGCCGCGGCATCGCGCGCCAGTACCGGCGAGCCGTCGTGAAAGCGAAGTCCGTCGCGCAGCGTGATGTTCCACACCAGTCCGCCATTCTCGACCGTATAGCCCTGTGCCATCTGTGGTTGCGGATGCGCTGCGTCATCAACGCCGAACAGCGTGTCATAGACCAGATAGGCATGGTTGCGCGTGACTAGCGCGGGCGTGAAGCTGGGGTCGAGCAACGCCAGGTCTGCTTGCGGGACAAAGCGGAGAGTCTTTGGTTTCGCAGCGGCACGCACGGTCGGAGCCGAAAGAGCGGCCGCGCCGGCGGCAACTGAGGCTAGGAAGCTGCGACGCTGCATCGCGCGGTCCTTCTTGCAGGCATACTGGCTATCACGGGCCGGATGCCGGCGCGACCGCTGCGATAAGCCGCTGGGGTGCGCCGCGGCGTCCATCCGGCGGCGTACTGCGGGGATGGGCCGGCCAGGATATGGCTCCGGTTCGTGCTATCTGCTCGCTTAGAGCTGGTGCGGCTCCTCCTTAACCTGGCGCTCAATAAAAAAGGTGCCGCAACCCAAAACGAGGATGCTTTAATCTTTCAGCAAAAGTGGCCAGCTGTCATGTTTCCGGGCGGCGGAGGACCTTTCAGATATGTCCGACATGGTTGATTTGAGATTGCTCGGGAAGATGGTCACCCGTCTCCAATCGACGGTGGAAGATGTCAGGCAGGAATATGCCGGCATCCGCGCCAGTCTCGATGCGCTCAGCGCATCGGTATATCAGCGGTTTGCCGAATTCGGCCTGCGCATGAGCGGACTTGAACTGGGCCACATGAAGTTGGCCGCCAGCGTGGACGAGGCTCACACCAAGATCGATCGGATCGAGGCTGGCATGGAAGAATTGCGGGATCGCCAGGCCGCACAGGAAGACCGGTTGCAGGGCGTGGAAACCCGGCTGCAGGGCGTGGATGGCAAGCTGGACCTGATCCTGAGCCGGCTGGACCGCGGATAGCCGCCGGCCAGCCTCAGCCCGCATTTCGCCGGCCGAATGAGCGCAGCCGATCCTTGATCGCCCGCGCGGCTTTCGGCAGCACGACATAGCGTTCCTCCGCCTCCATCGATGCCGCAAGCCGCGGGGGCAGAACGGGCCGAACTCCGGTCGCCCGTTCGACTGCGTCGGGGAATTTTGCCGGATGGGCGGTTGCCATCGCGACCATAGGAACAGGCGGCGCGGCTGGCAGCGCCCGAGCGCCCGCCAGCCCCACCGCCGTGTGTGGATCGGCGGTGTAACCGCACGCGGAATACCACCGGCTTATCTCCGCCTCGATACCCGCATTATCCAGCCGGAATCCGCGGAACACGGTGCGCGCGCGGTGCCAGGCTACGTCCGGCACCGTCATGCGCCCGCTCTGCCGGAAGCCCTGCATCGCCGCTTCCGTCGCCGCCCCGTCACGGTTCAGCAGCTCAAATAGCAGACGCTCGAAGTTGGAACTGATCTGGATATCCATGCTCGGCGACAGGGTCGGCGTCACTGCGCCGATCGACATATCGTTGGCAGCGAAAAAGCGCGTCAATATGTCGTTGCTGTTGGAAGCCACCACCAGCCGTGCCACCGGCAGCCCCATCCGCCGTGCCACCCAGGCCGCCAGCACATTGCCGAAATTGCCGGTCGGCACGCTGAACGCCACCTCCCGGTCCGGCGCGCCGAGCGTCAGTGCCGCTGCCACATAATATGGCACCTGCGCAGCGATGCGCGCCCAGTTGATCGAATTGATCGCGGATAAATGCAGCTCCCGACGAAACGATTCATCCAGGAACAACGCCTTCAGCAGGTCCTGACAGTCATCGAACGTGCCCTCCACGGCGATGTTCAGCACGTTCGGCGCGAGCACGGTGGTCATCTGCCGGCGCTGCACTTCGCTGGTGCGATCCAGCGGATGCAGGATGGCGATATCGGCCCGCTCCTGGCCGGCAAACGCCTCGATCGCCGCCGATCCGGTGTCGCCCGAGGTCGCACCCACGATCGTTACCCGCTGGTCGCGCGCCGCCAGCACATGCTCGAACAGCCGGGCCAGCACCTGCATCGCCATGTCCTTGAAGGCGAGGGTCGGGCCATGAAACAGCTCCTGCACGAACAGCCCGGTGTCGAGCTGCACCAGCGGCGCCACCGCCGGATGTCGGAATCCGGCATAGGCGTCCCGGCAGATCGTCTCCAATGTATCGACCGGGAGGGCCTCCCCGACGAACGGCCGCATGACGCGCGCCGCCAGCGCCGGATACGTCAATCCCCGCAGCGCCCGCCAGTCGGCAGCCGAGAAATGCGGCCAGCATTCCGGCACGTAAAGTCCGCCATCCTCAGCCAGCCCTGCCAGCAGCACGCCGCCGAAGTCGCGCACCGGCGCATGCCCACGTGTCGAAATATACCGCATGCCCTCACCCTACCCGAACTCTCCCGTATCCCCGGAGAGCTGGCGTTGAATCTGTTGCAGGTGAGGGCTGCCGCTCAGAACGTCGTCTTATGCGTGGTAAAGTGCAGCCCGCACGCCCCGTTGGTGATATCCCCGTCGATCGTGCTGCCATCCCGATGTCCCGCCAGGGTCACGTCCGCCCCCGTGCCGCTCACCGTGCCATCCGGCTGGATCACGGCCGTGATGTAGAGCTGCGGCTTCCAGCGGTACTCGAATTGCCGGCCCTGCACATACAGCGTGACCAGCCCGGGATGGGGACAGTCACGGCGGTCGGCCTGGAACCGGGTGCTGGTCCCGCGATATGTCCCATCCGTGCTGACTGCCGCCGGTGCCTGTTGGGCAACCGGCGCGGGGGCGGGCGGGGTGGTGGCGCACCCCGCTGCCGTCGCACAGAACCCCACCGCGATCAGATTGCGCCGCATCGGCATTCTACCTCCAGCCAGAAAGCAACCCAGAACAGGCCGGAGATGCGTCACCTGAGGCAATTCGGCAACTCTCAAGCCGGCACGCAGCCGCCCGCCCGCAGCTTGCGGACGGTGGAGGCTGGAAACCGTGCCAATTTTTCCGCCGGCCGCGCCGGGCGGCGTACCAGATCGCCGCCACAATTCGGGCAGCACCCATCCAGTACGCCATCCGCGCAATCCGCGCAGAAGGTGCATTCGAAACTGCAGATCCGCGCCGCCACGCTGTCCGGCGGCAAGTCGCGGTTGCAGCATTCACAATTCGGGCGTAGCTCCAGCATGCGGATCGCGCCTCGTATGAAGAGTTTGCCAGTCTCCTTTTACGTCCACGCTGGCGACCCGCGCTAGATCCCACGTCAACAAAGCAACGCGTCGGGAAGGACCTGGAGTTCCCCGGGTCCGTGCCCGACGGCGGAACGAGCTCCACCACGTCAACAGGACTGGTGTTGGTGTCCCACTCACTGTGGAACCGGCACGCCATACAGCCACACCAGCCATATAGCTATCGCGAGAAAAGGTCCGAACGGCAGGGCGGTGGCCCGGCTGACAGGATGCCCCAGCAGGCGCGCAATCAAAGCCGCGGCGATGCCGGCCAAACTCGCCGCCAGCACCACCCAGGGCAACGCCTGCCATCCCAGCCAGGCACCGGCTGCCGCGAGCAGTTTGGCATCGCCGCCGCCCAGCCCCGTGCGGCCTCGCCAGACCTGGTAGAATATCGCAACCGCGCGAAACGCGAGGTAGCCCAACGCCGCGCCCAGCGCATGGTCGGCGAGGCTCCACCGTTCCAGTAGCGCGCAGACGCCCAACCCCGCCAGCACCAGCGGCAGAGTCAGCGCGTCCGGCAGGAACATGTGCTCGGCATCGATCCAGGCCAGCGCGAGCAAAGTCCAGCCCAGCAAGCAGCTCGCCCAGATCCATCCGGACTCCGTCTGCAGTCAGCACCACCCATAACGCGACCACGGTCGCGGCCAGTTCGATCGCAAGGTGAAATACCTCGATCGGTGCCCCACAACGTCGGCAACGCCCGCGCAGTGCCAGGAAACTCGCCACCGGCACAAGATCACACGCGGCAAGATGGCTCCCGCAGGACGCACAGAAAGAGCGCGCCAGTACGACCGGCTGCCCGGCAGGCAACCGGCGGATCAGCACCCCGAGGAAGCTGCCGATGAACGGCGCAACAATCACTGGCAGCAATCTCATCCGTGCTGCACTGTCCCGTTGCGTGTCATGGCGGGTTTGGGCTGCTCCGGCATCGCGGTCCCGCTGACCCGAAATTCCTGCACCAGGCCCGAGCATTGCCGCTTGCCGTCCACGACGGTACGTTGCATCTGGCACTAGCCAACCCGCTGGAGCGTTTCATCCACGCCGCCGTGGCGGCGGCAACTGACATGTCCCGGTGTCCGCGGGCATCACCGGGCGATCACCGTCAACGCCTCGCGCGGGCGACGATCTGGGTGGGGTTGACGAAGCGCAGCGCGATCAGCAGCCAGACCAGGGTGGTGACCATATAGACCACTGCCATAGCGTCGATCGATTGTTGGGGACGGACCCCCGCGGCGAACACGGCATAATAAAGCGCGACAACCAGCGTCTGGCTGTTCGGGCCGGAGGTCAGGAACGTCAGCTCGAACATCGCGATCGTGCGGACCAGCACCAGGATCAGCGCCGCGAGAATGCCCGGGGTCAGCAACGGCACCAGCACCTGGAAGAACATGCGGCCCAGGCCGGCACCGAACACGCGGGCGGCGGCCTCGATGCGTGGATCGATCTGCTCCACGAACGGAATCATGATCAGGACCACGAAAGGCACCGTGGGGACGAGGTTGGCAAGGATCACGCCCCAGATCGCGCCGGCCAGATGGGCTTGATACAGCACTGTCGCCAGTGGGATACCATAGGTGATAGGCGGTACCATCAGCGGCAGCAGGAACAGCAGCATCACCAGGCGTCGGCCGGGGAAATTGCGTCGCGCCATTGCGTAGGCAGTCGGTACCCCAAGCACGCCCGACAGCACCACTACGGCACCGACCACCTCCAGCGTGACCAGCAGAATGGAGGGAAGGGCGAACTCATTCCACGCCATCGCATACCATTGGGGGGTGAAGCCCGCCGGTAGCCAGGTGTTGAACCAGTGGGTGCCGAACGAAGTCCACCACCACGCTGCCGATCATCGCCAGCAGGTTGATGATGAAGAACACCACCACCGCCCACACGGCGAAGGCCCAGAGCCGCTCGCCGGGATGGCGCCGCATCTGAGTCAGCCCTTGCCGCTACTGGCAGGGCCGCGGAAGAACAGGCCGCGCAGCCCCAGCAATGCCACCACGATCAACACCTGCACGCCGGCCATGATCATCGCGATCGCCGAGGCCAGGGAATAATCAAACTGCTCGAAGGCAGCGGTATAGGCGGCGATCGAGATCACTCGCGTGGGCCCGGACGGCTGGCCCAGCAGGATCGCCGAGGGGAACACCGAAAACGCCTGCACGAACGCCAGCGCGAGCGTGATCGTCAGGCCCGGCAGCAGCAGCGGCAACAGGATGCGAGCGAACCGGGTGCGGGCACGGGCGCCGAGCATGGCGCCGGCATGTTCCAGCGACTGATCGATGCCAGTAACGTACGACAGCGTCAGCAGGAAGGTGAAAGGGAACCCGCTGATCACCAGCGACAGCATC
Source organism: uncultured Pseudomonadota bacterium (assembly GCA_963810715.1). Classification (GTDB taxonomy): domain Bacteria; phylum Pseudomonadota; class Alphaproteobacteria; order Acetobacterales; family Acetobacteraceae; genus DATDIC01. Next base: position 783,293 of record CAWEOZ010000023.1, read on the forward strand.
ACGCCCCAGTAGTTGTGAATGAGCCGCAGCGGGCTGTCGGTCAGGCCGAAATCCAACAGGATACGGTTCAGCCAGCCACGCGGGCCGAGATAGGTGAGCAGACCATCGGCGACCAGCACGGTACCGAGCGTGATCGGAACAACCAGAATGGTCGTCAACAGTCGCTGGCGCTTCATCAGCCGCACGCGCAGCGCCACTGGAATCGACAGCACGACATTCAGGATCGTAACCGGGACAGCGATCACCAGCGTCGTCCAGATCGTGTCGTACAGAAACGGCTCGGAGAAAAAGGTGACGTAATTGGCCAGCGCCCCACCCTTTTTCGGTGTGAAGGACAGGAACAGGCCGTACAGAAACGGGTAGACGAACAATGCCAGCACGAACAGCACGCCGGGGATCACCAGCAGCGTCACGCCGTCCAGCCCGCGTTCCTTCAGCCGGCCGCGGAGGGAAAGGTTGCCGCCCGTGCTTGGCGCGGGCGAGACCGTGGCCGGGTCAAATCCCGGGTCGGGTCCGGAAACCGCCGCTGCGGGACGGGAACGGCTGGCGGGCATCGCGTTACGGTGTAGGCGTAGGGTAAACCAGCACGCGGTCGGACCGCGCATCCAGGCGTAGTGCATCGCCCGTGCTGACCCGTACCGGCGAGCGGCAATACAGCATGCTGCCGTCGATGCCGCGCAACACGGCATAGAAGTCGCGGCCGTGGTACTCGGCGATATCGACGATGGCGGCAATCGGACCATCCGGCGTCGGCACGAGGTCCTCCGGCCGGATGGCGACCATGACGCTTTCCTGGAGCGGCGTCGTGCCCTGCAGCGTGCCGTGCAGCTTGGCGCCGGCAATGCTGACCAAGACGCCGGAATCGGTCGGCGTGGCCGTTGACGCAAGCAGGTTGCGATAGCCCATGAACTCGGCAACGTCCGCTGTAGCCGGGCGGGAATAAAGCTCCTCCGGCGTGCCGAGCTGCCGCATCTGCCCGTCAATCAGCACCAGGATGCGGTCGGCCAGCGACAGCGCTTCTTCCTGATCATGCGTCACATAAATGGTCGAACAGCCCAGCATGCCGTGAATACGCCGGATCTCGGCACGCATTTCGATCCGCAGTTTGGCATCCAGATTGGAAAGCGGTTCGTCCATCAGCATGACGGGCGGCCCGACGACGATGGCGCGGGCAATCGCAACCCGCTGCTGCTGTCCTCCGGACAGTTGGCCAGGAAGATGATGGGGATGCTGCTCAAGCCGGACGATGCCCAGCGCCTCGTCAACCTTGCGCGCGATCTCGGCCTTCGGCTGATGTTGCGTCGTCAGGCCGAAGCCGATATTGCGCCGCACTGTCATGTGCGGAAACAACGCGTAGTTCTGAAACACCATGCCGAAGCCGCGTTCCTCCGGCCCCAGCTCGTCGACGCGGGTGGTATCCAGCCAGATTGCGCCGCAACTCAGTTGCAATAGCCCGGCGATGCAGTTCAGCGCAGTGGACTTGCCGCACCCCGACGGACCGAGCAGGGCGACGAACTCGCCCCGAGCGACCGTCAGAGTGACATCACGCAATGCATGCCTCTGATCGAAGTCACGGCTGACGCCTTCCAGCCGGAGTTCACGAAAATCGCGCGACCGGGAGGGCATGCGCGATTATTTACCGGGACGCGAGCCGACCTGCTGGTCCCAGCGCTGGAACGCGTACACCAGCTTGTCCGCCGGCAACGGTACCTCCGATGGTACCTCCTCGAACAGCTTGGTGTAGAAAGGACGGGTGTATTCGGCGATGAGCTTCTGACTCTCCGGCGGCGCCATCGACAGCGGTACATCCTTCACCGCCGGGCCAGGATAGAAATACCCCTTGTCGTACGTCATCGCCTGTGCCGGCTTGCTCAGCATGTATTTTGTCATCTCCAGCAGAACAGCCAGATGGCCGGGCGCCACGCCCTTCGGGATAACCCGGTACCTGGGCATCGGTCACCCAATGGAAACCTTCAAGCGTGCCGACCTCCGCCTCCTTCGGGACCACGCCCAGAATGCGCGGATTAAGATCCCAGCCGACATGTGAGGCGATCATGTCGCGCGTGCCGTCGGCCAGTTCCTTCATCACCACGCCGGTGCCTGTCGGATAGTATTCGATGTACTTGCCCAGCTCGATGAGATAGCTCCAGGTCTTGTCCCAGCCGTCCTTTGGATCCATCGGGTCCTTGTCCTTCAGGATATAAGGAAGCCCCTGCAGGAACGTGCGGCCCGGGCCGGAATTCGCCGGACGCGCATAGATAAAGCGCTTCGGATGCGCCTTCGCCCAGTCGAGCAGTTCCTGCGCGGTCTTCGGTGGCGTCTTCACTGTATCGGGCATGTATTCGATGATCGGCCCGGCCGGGCAGAACACCACGCACACGCCCTGGTCCTGTGCCAAGCCTTGCATCTTCAGTGCGCCGGGCAAATAGATCGACTTCAGGTCCGGCAGTTGCGCGGCGTAATCGGACATTACTGGAATCCACAGAATTCCCGTCGATGCCAGCCGCCAGTCCATCGGTTCCAGTCATCACCAGGTCGATATCAACACTTCCGGCCGCCTGCTGCGCCTTGATCTTGCCTGGCAGTTCGGGCGCCGGCGCCTGCGAGAAGTTAACCTTCGAAATCAGTTTCGGGTTGGCACGGACAAAATTCTCGATTGCCCCCTGCGTCAGCTGAAGCTGACCGGCGACGTCGATCACGTTGAGCACAACCGGGGACGAAGGCAGCGGCGGAGGCGTCGCGGCACTCACATGCGCGCTGGTAACCCCGAGTGCAACTGTACCGGCAATGCCACCGAGCACAGTTCGCCTTGTGGTGGCGAGATCGGTCATGGTTGAGATCCTCCCTTGTTGGCGTTGCTGTCCAATGTAACATGGTGCTGAATTTTGGACACAAATTAGGCTACAGGTATGACGTCATCACAGGATCGGAGGTAACGATTGTGTCGCCCCAATCGCGCAAGCCGATGAATCCACAAGCGCGTTCGGCAGTGAAGCTGAGCGATGTTGCCGTCGCCGCCAATGTGGCGCCGATGACCGTTTCGCGCGTATTGAACGCGCCCGAGCGCGTTTCGGCAGCAACGGCGCAGCGTGTGCACGCTGCGATTGAGCGGTTGGGCTACGTTCCGAACATGGTTGCCGGCGGACTGTCGTCGCGCCGGACGCGGATGGTGGCAGCGATCGTCCCCACAATGGCGCACCCAATGTTCGCTGAGCTGGTCCAGAACTTCACCGATGGGCTGCGTGCGCAGGGTTACGAGGTGATGCTGTGCCTGTCCGGCTATGGCGATGTGAACGAGGCGGCGCTGGTGCGCACGGTGCTGGGGCGCCGGCCGGACGCGCTGCTGCTGACCGGAGCGACGCACGACGCACCCACGCGCCAGATGCTGGTAGACGCCGCCATTCCCATCGTGGAAATTTTCGACGTCGCGCGCCAGCCGATCGATATGCTGGTGGGCGTCAACCACGCCGCTGTGGGCGAAGAGGTGGCCGCCTATTTCCTGGCCAAGGGTCACGTGCGGTTCGCGGCGTTTGCAGCCAGCGATGCCCGCGCGCGCACGCGAGGAACAGCGTTCGCGGCCGCCGCGCGGTGCGGTGGTGGCACGGTGATCGCCGAGAGAGTGATCCCGGCACCCAGCACGATCGGCGCCGGGCGGGACGCGCTGCGGGCGTTACTGCCGACACTGACAAGTTCGCGGGCAGAACGGCTGGCGTTATTCTGCAGCTCGGACCTGGTCGCGTTCGGCGCAATGGTAGAGGCACGGGCGAACAGTGTGCCAGTGCCGGAACGGCTGTCGGTATGCGGGTTCGGTGATTTCGAGCTTAGTGCCACGAGCGATCCGCCGTTCACGACGGTCAGCGTAGAGGGCGGACGCATCGGCCGACATGCCGCTACATTCGTGCTGGACCGGCTGGGCGGCGCGGCAGAGGCACATCGGGTGCTGGTGCCGTTTCGCATCGTCGAGCGCGCCTCCTCCTAAGCAACTTTGACCTCGCGTGTTATCGCTATCACTAATCCGCGATCGTAGTCCGGTCAAGGTGGGATGCCGGGACGCGCAGTGTAGGAGGTCAATGGCCGACGGTTGCCCATTCGCGGGTTTCCCGGCGATGGTGCAATCAAATGCGGAGTTGGAGTATGTCTCGCCTCCGTTCTGCCGCCCCGCCGCACCAGCGTGTGCTGCGGGGAAGGCGGAAATTCTATCGAGCGGCAACAGGCTGCGCCGGCAGGATCGGGCAGTTGGTTGTATATGCAACCTACTTCGCCTCATCCCCGCTGTCGGATCATTCTGCGAGAGGTCGTTAGCCGGCTCCGCTGGCAGAGGTCAACTCCGCGCCAGGGTCCGCTCCGCGGCGAACCGAATGACCGCACAGGGAGTGCGATGGCGGGACAACGCAGCGCATGCTTCACGCGCCTCAGGCGCGGTCAGCCCTATCACCTGCGCACGCCAGGTGGGGCGCCCGTGCAGTGAGGCCTGCGAAATGCGAGCATCCCCGCCATCGGTGGCCTGCCGTGCCTTAACCGCCGCAAAGCGGGCCGCCTGCTCCGTACGATAAAGTCCGACCTGGATCGCCCAGGCGGAGCTGTCTGCAGGAAGATGCGCAACCTCTCGCACGTGTGGCGGGTGGCTCGATGAACGCGGCAACTCATCGGCGTGAGCGGCCGGGATCAGGCTGGAGAAGCCTCCCGCCACGACAACGCTGCGACCGATCGGAACCCCCAGATCCTGATACCCTTGATTCGAGCAGGGCGGTCATCCTGATGTCGCGCACTCCATTGGATGGGGCGCCCAGCACCACGCCGATCAGCCGCAACCCGCTCGCGCATCGCGCTGGTCACCAGGTTGTGCCCGGACGCGATCGTGTAGCCGGTCTTCATCCCGTCGGCGCCCGGGATAGGTCTTCAGCATGCGTGTCGTGGTTGAGATGATCCGGCCGTGGAAGACGAAGCTCGGCGTGCTGAAATAGTGGTAGTCGTTCGGGAAATCGGCGATCAGCCGCCGGGCCAGCAGCGGCCAGGTCGCGCGCCGTGGTCCATTGGTCGGGATCGGGCAGGCCGGAGGCGTTGCGCGAAGGTGGTGTGGCTCATGCCGAGCGCGCGGGCGCGCAGCGTCATCATCTGCGCGAACCGGTCCTCGCTGCCGCCCAGCAGCTCGCCCAGCGCCGCCGCCGCGTCGTTCGCCGATAGCGTCACCATGCCCAGGATCGCCTGCTCCACCGTGAGCGGCAGTTCCCGGCACCAGGCCGAGCTTGGTCGGCTCCATCGACGCGGCGTGCGGCGAGACCGGAACCTGTTCGTCGAGCGAGATGCGCCGGTCGCGCAGCGCCTCGAACGCCATGTAGAGCGTCATCAGCTTGGCCAGGCTGGCCGGATGGCGCGGGGCGTCGGCGTTGTCTTCCTCCAGCACCTTGCCGCTGGCGGCGTCGACGACGATGGAGGTGTACCGGTCGATGCGGGTCCGGAGCCGACTGCGCGGCGGCGCTGCAGCGGCCGACAGCCGCGGCCGATCAGGACGACGATGCACCGCAGGAAGCGAACGCACGAATCCGCTAATCACTGCGCATCGTCCAAGCTGCCATTTTACTGTCCTTCTCCTGCTTCGTTCGGACACCCTAGCGCAGGGTCGTCGTCGCTGTCCAGCCACGAAATAACCCGATTAGAGAGGCAATTGAACGGGTTAACCGCCGATTCTGCAAGCGTCAGCCTGAACCAGGTCGGCGATGCTTGTTGTGCATGCACAAAATCTGCTTGAACTGCACTGCGAGTCCGCCTATATACCGGCTCGTGCTGCAGTGCAGCAAACGGATCGGCACTCGGACGGATCGGCCTTCGCACCGCCCGGACGGCGAGTGATCAGGAGACAGCACGATGGCTATCAAAACGAAAGCAGACGAAATGGCGAGGCACGATGCACGGAGGTCCCGAAGCCGCGGTCAACGCGGCTACCAGGGCGGCGCCGCACAGCGGCTTTTCAGCAGCAGCGCGAAGGGCATCGAGCAGACGGTCGCCGCCCTGAAGGACGGCATGGCACAGGCGGCCGCCGGGTTCGAGAAGACCCAGGCGCAGATGAAGGAAGGCATGGAGAAGGCGATGAAGACCGCGGAAGAGTTCGTGGCGTTCGGCCAGGGCAACCTGGAAGCATTCATGAAGTCGGGCCAGATCTGGGCCGCCGGCGTGCAGGACCTGCAGCAAGCAGTTCGCCGCGACCGCCCAGGCCTCGTTCGAGGAGACGGTGTCCACCTTCAAGGCGATGACCGGCGCAAGTCGCTGAAGGACGCGTTCGACCTGCAGGCCGAGCCTGGCCCGCACCCGATGGAGAAGACGATCGCCGAGTCGGGCCGGCTGACCGACGCCTCGTTCAAGCTGACCGAGCAGACGCTGGCGCCGATCACCGCGCGGGTGACCCTGGCGGTGGAGAAGTTCGCGAAGCCGGTCTGACCGCGCTTCGCATGGCGGCCGGCGGCGCCTCGCGCGCCCGGCCGCACGGAAGGCCCGGGCGATTCCTCCCGCCCGGGCCTTTTGCGTCCGTTGCTCCCGCCCGGAACCGGCTGGCCTCGGCGCAATCTTGCCGCAGGTCAGCTCTTTTATCCCCCTGCCAGGTTCCGATATGCTCGCCGTCTTGACGACGGGCCCGGGCGGGACGGGGCGACGCGGAAGCAGACGGCAGATGAGCGACAACGACAGGCGTGGCGGCAGCGAGGGACCGAACACCGGCGTCGTGGTCAAGGCGCGGCCGAAGACCCGCAAGCCGGCGATGTACAAGGTGCTGATGCTGAACGACGACTACACGCCGATGGAGTTCGTCGTGCACGTGCTGGAGCGGTTCTTCCAGAAGAACCGCGAGGAAGCGACGCGCATCATGCTGCACGTGCATCGCCGCGGCGTCGGCGTGTGCGGCGTCTACACCTATGAGGTCGCGGAGACCAAGGTGACGCAGGTCATGGACCTGGCGCGCCAGAACCAGCATCCGTTGCAATGCACGATCGAGAAGGAGTGAATGCGATGAGCATCGCAGCCGGCAACAGGCGGCAAGTGACACCGGTGCCATGGCTTCACTCGCTTGGCTTGGAACGCCCACCGTTGAGGACCAGATAGACTATCAGCGCGGTTAGGAGCGTCGGCATGCTGTCACGCAATCTCGAACAGACGCTGCACCGCGCGCTCGTCCCTGGCCAGCGACCGGCGGCACGAATACGCCACGCTGGAGCATCTGCTGCTCGGCCTCGCCGACGACACCGATGCCGCCACCGTGCTGCGCGCCTGCGGCGTCGATCTCGACAAGCTGCGCAGCGATCTGGCCGAGTTCCTCGACAAGGACCTCGCCGGCCTCGCCACCGACCGGGCCGGCGATCCGAAGCCGACCGCCGGCTTCCAGCGCGTCGTGCAGCGCGCCGCGATCCATGTGCAGTCCTCCGGCCGCGACGAGGTGACCGGCGCCAACGTGCTGGTGGCGCTGTTCTCCGAGCGGGAGAGCCATGCGGTCTATTTCCTGCAGCTGCAGGACATGACCCGGCTCGACGCGGTGAATTTCATCAGCCACGGCATCGCCAAGGCGCCGGGCCGGTCCGCGCAGCGGCCGGTGCAGGGCACCAGCCAGAGCGAGGCGCATCACGAGCAGGAGCGCGAGGAAAAACCCGGACAGGCGCAACCAGGACGCGCTGTCGAACTACTGCGTCAACCTCAACAAGAAGGCGATGGCCGGCAAGATCGACCCGCTGATCGGCCGCGAGCTGGAGATCGAGCGCACCATCCAGATCCTGTGCCGCCGCACCAAGAACAACCCGCTGTATGTCGGCGATCCCGGCGTCGGCAAGACCGCCATCGCCGAGGGCCTGGCCAAGCGCATCGTCGAGGGCGACGTGCCGGAAGTGCTGGCGAAGTCCACGATCTTCGCGCTCGACATGGGCGCGCTGCTGGCCGGCACGCGCTATCGCGGCGATTTCGAGGAGCGGCTGAAGGCGGTGGTCACCGAGCTGGAGAACAGACCGGCGCCATCCTGTTCATCGACGAGATCCACACCGTGATCGGCGCCGGCGCGACCAGCGGCGGGGCGATGGATGCGTCGAACCTGCTGAAGCCGGCGCTGGCGTCGGGCACTCTGCGCTGCATCGGCAGCACCACCTACAAGGAGTTCCGCAACTACTTCGAGAAGGACCGCGCGCTGGTGCGGCGGTTCCAGAAGATCGACGTGAACGAGCCGACGCTCGAAGACGCGGTCAAGATCCTGCGCGGCCTGAAGACCAACTACGAGAAGCACCACAAGGTGCGCTACACCGACGAGGCGATCCGCGCCGCGGTCGAGCTGTCGGCGAAATACATCCACGACCGCAAGCTGCCGGACAAGGCGATCGACGTGATCGACGAGGTCGGCGCCAGCCGGATGCTGCTGCCGGAGAACAAGCGGCGGAAGACCGTCACGCTGCAGGACGTCGAGGAGATCGTCGCCAAGATCGCGCGCATTCCGCCGAAGATCGTCTCGGCCGACGACAAGGAGACGCTGCGCAATCTGGAGCGCGACCTGAAGTCGATGGTGTTCGGCCAGGACAAGGCGATCGAGGCGCTGGCCGCGGCGATCAAGCTGTCCCGCGCCGGGCTGCGCGAGCCGGAGAAGCCGATCGGCAACTACCTGTTCTGCGGCCCGACCGGCGTCGGCAAGACCGAGGTGGCGCGGCAGCTGGCCTCCACCCTGGGCATCGAGCTGATCCGCTTCGACATGTCCGAATACATGGAGCGGCACACGGTCTCGCGCCTGATCGGCGCGCCGCCGGGCTATGTCGGCTTCGACCAGGGCGGCCTGCTGACCGACGCGATCGACCAGCATCCGCACGCCGTGCTGCTGCTGGACGAGATCGAGAAGGCGCATCCCGGATCTGTTCAACATCCTGCTGCAGGTGATGGACCACGGGAAGCTGACCGACCACAACGGCAAGACGGTCGATTTCCGCAACGTCATCCTGATCATGACCACCAATGCCGGCGCCTCCGACATGGCGAAGGAGGCGATCGGCTTCGGCCGCGAGGTGCGCGAGGGCGAGGACGAGGAGGCGATCAAGCGGCTGTTCACGCCGGAATTCCGCAACCGGCTGGATGCGACGATCGCCTTCGCCGGCCTGACGCCGGAGATCGTCGGGCGGGTGGTGGAGAAGTTCGTCATGCAGCTGGAGGCGCAGCTGGCCGACCGCAACGTGACGATCGAGCTGTCCTCGGCGGCGAAGGAGTGGCTGGCCGAGCGCGGCTACGACCGGCTGTATGGCGCGCGGCCGCTGGCGCGGGTGATCCAGGAGCACATCAAGAAGCCGCTCGCCGAGGAGCTGCTGTTCGGCAGGCTGGTCCGAAGGGCGGCGCGGTCAAGGTGACGCTGAAGGACGGCAAGCTCGACTTCGAGATCGTCGAGGCGGCGCTGCCGGCGCTGCCGAAGCCGAGAAGGCGACGGCGAGGGCGGAGCGGAGCCGAGAAGGAAGTCGTGGAGTAAGGGCGGCCTCACCCGGTGCACACGTAGCGCAAGGAAGAGAGATAGGGGTTGGGGCGGGCGTTTCAGGGCTTTGTTGAGGGGCGTTGGATAGCGTCGGGGTGTGGATCGTGAGCGGGCGCGAAAGCTCCGGCGGAACGCGGCCGAGGCGGAGCAAGCGCTTTGGCGGTTGCTGAGACCTTGACGATTGGGTGGTTACAAGTTTCGGCGGCAACATCCGATTGGGCGGTTTATTGCGGATTTTGCGTGGGTTGGCGCGCGAGTGGTGATCGCGGCGGATGGATTGCATCATGGCGGGTTGATTGACGACGCGGAATGCACCGCGTGGCTGGAACGGCACGGTTGGCGGATAGTGCGGTTCTGGAATTTGGAGGGCTGGGCAGGCCGGAGATTGTCACAGAGGTTCTTTTGGCGGCGTTGCGGCAGCCTTTTGCGGGGCACCCGGTCTATCAGATTGATGGATCCGGGGATCGGAGACGCAGGGTGGCGCCGTCCGGGCGGGCGATTTCGATGATGGTTTCGAGGCGTTACAGACGGGTTTGATGGTCTTCCACGCGTTTCGCGAGTGACTTCACGCCGTCGGTGAGAGTGGTCACGCGTTCGCTGAGCGCGGCGAGGCGGGCAAGACGGTCGAACCAGTCGGTCACGCGGTTGCATCCATGCGGGCGAGGGCGGCGGAGAGGTCGGCGATCGCGCTGTCCAGGTCGGATTCCATGCGGTTGATGAGAGTGTCGAGCTGGCGCAGGGCGGCGGCTTCCTCCGGGTGGGGCGGGGTGCCGAGCGCGCGGTCCCGCATATAGGCGCTGACGGAGAGCCCGGCGGCGGCGGCTTGACGCGCGATCTGCTCGGCCTCCGCGGCGCTGACCAAGGAGGTGAGGCGGGTAGTGCGGTTCGGGTCGGCTGAGGTGAGAGCGATGCTCATGGTGCGGAGATATGCGCTTGTGGTTGTGTATGTGCAAGTGGGGCGGTTTGGGATTGGAGGTCAAGCAGGGAATGCGGCTGGCGCGAACGCCGAGGCAGAGCGGATAGGTCTTCGTGGGTCGGGCTAACGACAAGGTTGCTGAACGGATGGAACGCGTGACCTGGACCAGTTGATACGAGAGAGAGGACCGTGCCCTGAATGCAATTCATGATTTGGTGGGTGTTGGCCTTTATCCCGTGACCGAAGCGGCGGGCCTGGCTGAGATTACGCCAGCGCAAGTGCGGGATGGATCGACGGCTATCACCGGGGAAAAGGCAGGCTGCGGCGGGAGGCAGTGATCTGGCACGAGCTTCCAGAGGTGGAGGGCAGGACGGCGTTATCTTTCCGCGAGTTGCTTTAAGTTCGTTTTGTTCGACATTTCCTGCGCGCCGGAGTTTCCTGGCACGTGATACGCCGCGCGGCGGCGGAGGCGTGACCGGCATCATTCGTTGGGTACCGCGAATGATAGAGGCTTACGCGACTTATCGGGCGCTGGTTCTGCTGGCCGTGCCGCATGGAGGCGCTCCGCAGGCGATCCGTCGGTTCAGCAGCACCAGCCGCGGCACGGTGACATCTCTATTGGGGAGAGGAGTGACATCTCTATTTGGCGCTTGCAGACACATGCCGCCGAAGGGGCTTTATGGAGATCGTGTGGAAAGGCGTCCCGGACGCATCATCAGCAAGAGCGCGGTTCAAAGCGCCCGGTAAGGAATCCCCCGAGTTGCAAATTCGGTCGCCCGGCTCCACGCCGAACGATTTCAGCAGGCTGCGCACGGCATTCTTCGCGGGCGCAGCTGCAGCGGGGCCGACTACAATCTCGGCAATGCCGTCCTCGTCCCGAAGAGGCATTTCCCCTGCGATAAACGGGACGTATTTCGGAACCTCGGATGCGTGTCTCCAAGTGCGGCTTCTGAGCCTCGCACGTTCCGAGCATAACTAGCCGGACTTCCTGTTCATGGCGGTAAGCTTCGTGCTTGGTGGCGAGACTGATCCCTAAAAGCTGACCCGCGATGAGTTGGTTTGCCATAACCCTCAAAAACGGAATCTGTACTGCCTCGTCCTCTAAATGAGGGCGATTAGCCTGAACAATCGCCGCGGCGGAATCGATAGCAATGCGATAGCGATGCCCGGCAATTTCCTCTCCATACACAACCGGCATCACCACGTATTCCGTTGGCTGAGGATTTGGATTTTCGACCGCCTCAAAGAGATGCGGCGCTAAGCCGAGCGCGAAGCCGCGGCCATTGTCCGCATAGGCTCGCCACTGTCCGAGGTCATTGCGGACACGGCTAAAGCTGGCGATGTAGAAGCCAAACGTATCGCTGAAATTCCTGTGCTGGAATAGGTCATCGACCATTTTGCAAAGCATCCTGACAAGGCCGTCATTCGCCGCTTCGGCAGTTTCTTCAAGTAGTCGATGAACGATATTCATTCCAAAAGTAAGTTCACTCGGGTCGTTCAAATGCGGATAGCCGGTGAACCACACTTTCTGACTTTCGATAAGGGGATTATCCCCTAGACACACGTATGCGAAGATGCTAGGAAGCTAGGCATAGGAGAGAAGAAATGCCTAGCAAGAACCGCCGCGCCGGAAGTCGCAACGCCAGTAGGGCTTCAGTCTCTTTAGGTCCGCGAGTTCTTCGAGCGGTTCCCTACTGATGATGCGTGCCTAGAGCACGTGATGGGAGGTACGCTACGGACTGAGGCATCCTTGCGACAAGTGCCTGAACCTCTCCACCTTCCATCGGTTGGCGGGTCGTCCGGCTTATTCTTGCGCCCACTGCGGTAACCACATTTATCCATGCGCTGGCACCATCTTTCAGGACACGCGCACTCCGCTGCAAATGTGGTTCTATGCGATCTACCTGTTCATTGCGACGCGACATGGCGTATCCGGCAAGGAGCTACAGCGCACGCTAGGAGTGACCTACAAGACGGCTTGGCGGATCGGCCATACATTAGAGGAAGCTCACTGGACACGGCTGACCCGGATGAAATGCTGCGCGGTCACGTGGAGCTTGATGAAGCGTATGTCGGTGGGCATCGTCCAGGCAAACGCGGTCGTGGTGCGGCTGGCAAGACGATCGTCATGGGGCTAAGAAGGACCCGTGATGGCCGGATGCAGGCTGAGGTCATCCCGGACGTTCGCAAGGATACACTCCGCGCTGTCGTTACCCGTTCCGTAGAGCCCGGTTCGATTGTGTCAACGGATGAATTGGTTAGTTATGGTTTACTGGAAGGGGACGGCTTGGCACGTAGCATGGTATGGTCAAGCACGGCTCGAACGAGTTCGCTTATTACGATTATCGGCACGATGCCACGCATCACACAAACAGCGTTGAAAATTTCTGGCGCCTGTTTAAGAACTCAATCCGTAGCACCCATATTCACGTGTCGCAGAAATATGTTTTTGGATCGCTACCTTAACGAGTTCGTTTTCCGGTCGAATTTTCGGCACGTCGGGAATGCGATGTTTGACCTTCTGATTGCCCACCTTTGATAGATACGGCATTACGGATCACGCGCTCTAATCGGCGTCGCTCCACGGGGCCGATGCCGCGCGCCTCTTCCTGGGCGACGAACTCTTCTAACCGACCGGTCCTCACCGCTTCTGCCAATGAAAGCATCACGCTGCCAACCTCGCGAACACCGCATCAGGTTGATCGCGCTCAACGACATCGCCCGATCGGGATAGCAGGCCGAGCTTAGTGCCAAGCGCTTTCTTGCTCGGAACTACAGCGACAAGTTTCGGGGGACTGTCTAGATCAGCCAGATCGCTGAATGCCGAACTGGTTCGATATACAGAGTAAGGACTTCCAGATACCGCTTGGAACGCGGAAATCGCTGCGCCTAGAATGGACAACCGCAGTCATTGGCCACGGATTAGTGGACGCTCCTACAAGCTTCGGACGAAGCTCAACAGAGCTCTTCCCGAAGATGGCAACCAGTCTAATTCCGAGGTCGCTTTGGGTAATGTCTTCCTCTTCCTCTTCAACGGTCTTACTGCATAGGCGATCAGCGATCTTCCATGATGCCGACGCAACGTCACACACAGCCCGGTAAAGCGCATCCTCATCGACATCAACGAATACGGTATGCTTGGTTTTTTGGAGTTCTGCTTGCTCAGTTATGGTGGCCAATACCCTGGAGAACGGATCGTATTCAATCCCGCAACTCTCCACCTCTCGAAGGGCAAACCCGTTGTCGCTGACCCTGAATCCACCATGAACCATGCTCTGACCCCTTGACCGTAACGTGGTATCGCCACCTGGGTAGAGTCGGAACGGGTATTGATGAAGCTACAGTCAGGCCAATGCTGTGCAGCGGCCATGCTTGGCAACATCGAGTTCGATGGCCGATTGTATGATCCTATTGCCAACGTCAAGCGGATTCGATCTTAGAGGAGAACATAATCCCAAGGCGGACGGCTGACAACATCCATGTTGGCTATCCTGAACACTCTCCCCGCAAACCTTGTGAGGTCATCGAAGGTCTGTAAAGGATGTGCGATCGGCACGACGCATGGGAGGTCATCTAGCAGCTCTCCGGTTTCAACAACCACATTGAATTTCAAATAGATGGTAGTGAGTGCCGACTATCCTGCGCCCCCTACCAAAGGGGATTTTCTTTCGAATTAGGGATAGTATGGCCTCCTTTCAACGGAAGCCAGTCAATGCGGTCTAGCCCGAAGTTTTCACTTGCGTTGACTTGAACGACGGTTCTTTTCCGAGGGTTGGCTTCGTGCGCCTTTGATTTTGTGTCCATGTAGGGATTCCCCAATCGGCCGGAATGTAATTCGAATTCGGGCATGTTCATCGAGACGGTGCCCAATCGGACGTCGCCGCCCGCGGTGCTGTTGCGGGAGAGCTTCCGCGACGAACACGGCCGCGCGCAGAAGCGCACGCTGGCGAACCTGAGCAAGCTGCCGGGCGATGTGATCGATGGGCTGAAGGCGCTGTTGAAGGGCGGCACGGTGATCGGCACCGGACCGCACGAGATGCGGATGGAGCGATCACTGCCGCATGGCCACGTCGCGGCGGCGCTCGGCATGCTGCGCCGGATCGCGCTGGACCGGCTGATCCTGAGCACAGCAAGGGACGCGGCGTCGCGGCGGCATTGCGATCTGGTGGTGGCGATGGTCGTGGACCGGCTGATCACGCCGCGCTCCAAGCTCGGGTTTGTCCGTGCGGTGGACCAGGAGACCGCGACATCGAGCCTGGGCGCGGTGCTGCGCCTGGGCGAGGTGAAGGAGCGCGAGGCATACGAGGCATTGGACTGGCTGCTCGAACACCAGCAGCGGATTGAGAACGGCCTGGCAAGGCGGCATCTCCAGGATGGCGTATTGGTGCTCTACGACGTCAGTTCATCGTATTTCGAGGGCCGCTGTTGTCCGCTGGCGCAGCATGGCTACAGCCGTGATCACCGCGGTGACCGCCCACAGATCGTGTATGGGCTGTTGTGCACACGAGACGGATTGCCGGTCGCGGTCGAGGTGTTCGATGGCAACACGGCCGATCCGGCGACGCTGAGCTCGCAGGTCGAGAAGCTCAAGGACCGCTTCGGCATCAACCGCGTGGTGCTGGTGGGCGACCGCGGCATGATCACCTCGGCGCGGATCGACGCAGACCTCAAAGCTGCCGGCGTGGACTGGATCACCTGCCTGCGGGCACCGGCCATTCAAGCGTTGGCGGCGGAGAACGGGCCGTTGCAGCTGTCGCTGTTCGACGAGCGCGACCTGGCCGAGATCAGCGCGCCCGAGATGTTCCCCGGCGAACGGCTCATTGTCTGCCGCAACCGCGAACTCGCCGCCGAACGCGCGCGCAAGCGGGAGGAATTGCTGGCCGCCACCGAACGCGAGTTGCTCCGCATCCAGGCGCAGGTCCGCCGCAGGAACTCACCGTTGCGCAGTGCCGCCGAGATCGGCCTGGCGGTCGGTGGCGTGGTGAACAGCCGGAAGATGGCCAAGCACTTCGCCGTGGCGATCCGCGATGGCCACTTCGCCTTCCAGCGTCGGACGCAGCAGATAGAACAGGAGGCTCGTCTCGACGGTATCTACGTGATCCGCACATCCGTGCCGGCCGAGCAGCTCGATGCGAATGAAGCGGTGCAGGCCTACAAGGACCTGTCCCGCGTCGAGCGGGCCTTCCGCAGCCTGAAGACCGTCGATCTCGATATCCGCCCGATCCGCCATTGGACCGCACCGCGCGTGCGCGCCCACGTCTTCCTGTGCATGCTCGCCTATCACGTCGAGTGGCATCTGCGGCACGCCCTGGCACCGCTGTTGTTCCATGACACCGGGCTTACCGCCACGAGGGCAGAACGCTCCTCACCCATCGTCAGCACCGAGCCATCCGAACTCGCCAAGACCAAGAAGGCGACCAAGCGCTCAGCCGGCGGTCTGCGCGTCATGGGCTTCGCCGGCCTCATGGCCCATCTCGGCACCCTGACCCGCAACACCATGCGTGTGCCGCTACGCCTCGCGCATAGCTTCACGCTGTACGCCGAACCAACCACGCTCCAGGAGGACGCATTCAGGCTGCTCAACATCCAACCAATGCGTGTCCAGTAGACCAAAAGGCTGATCGCCAAATCATCGAATCAAATCAGCCTCTTACGCAGTTCTCAAATGGAAACTTCGGGTTAGGGGAACGTGTCTGCGCCCAAGTGAGCGCCTGCGGCGCAATTCCAACGAAACATCACAGTCCGGGCGGTCTCGGTGACATTGACCATGCAGGACCACGCCAGCAGCGACCGCCCCATCAATTTCTAACGGGGCCTCAAACCACATATGCCCAGTGTCCAGTTCGGCCTGGGTCCAATTTGGCGGCACGACAATGAGCTTCGCCGCATTGACGATTTCGGCGTGATCCACAGGTCGTGCGCTACCATGAGTCGCATCCCTCTGACAGCCCTCATAGCTGGGGAATTGCGATAAAACGCCACAATGCCACCTAGGACCGTAATCCCATTACGTCGGCTACCTGCGTCAAGGGGATAATCCCCTTCGATAATGCCGCGCAGTCCTGCCCCGCTAGTGTAATGGAAAGAGGCTGAGTTATTTTAGTCGCATCCTGCTCAGCTAATAGCTGTTTCGTTGACCACTGCACAAATTCCGCAATGGCAGCGGAAAGCATCGGCGGAAGTGCTTCGTCATACTGGTGCTTCTGTTCAGCGTTGGCAGACACGCTCGATCCTATAGAGAGGGCGATAAGCGCGAAATCGTCGCCCGCCCGACATTGTAGCTTTTCGCCAGTTCCTTCAGGGTCGCGCCTTCGTGCCGCCGCCGCCGTGCTTCTTTCTGCTGCTGCGGCGTGAGCTTCGGTGGTCGGCCCATGTGCTGCCCGCGCGCCTTCGCCCGGCTGCGCCCTTCCGCCGTGCGGTGCGGATTAGATCGCGCTTCACGTCTGCCAGCCCGCCGAGCAGTGCAATCATCGGCCGCCCGGTGCCGGTGCCAGTGTCGCCCACGGTTCCGCCAGTGACCGGAATTGCGCCTTGGTGTCCACGATCTGCTTGACGGTGGCGAACAGGCCGAACGCGCCAAGCCGTCGATGCGCGTCACCATCAACACGTCGCCGGGGCCGATGGCTTTCAACAGCTTCAGCAGTTCGCGCCGGTCGGCCCGCGCGCCCGTCACCTTGTCGCGGTAAAATCTTGCTCCATCCTGCCTGGCGCAACTGCTCACGCTACACGTCAAGCGTCTGGCCTTAGAAGCCGACGCGGGCGTAGCCGAGGCCGCGGTTTTCCGGGTTCTTTTCGAGCATATCTTACGGGGCTTGTAAGCTATTGATGGCATTGGGTCAACCGAGATGCCCTGCCTACCAGCGCTATCGCATTTGGCCGAGCACGGAACGGGCGAATTCGTCGGACCAGCCGGAGCGCTTCCGTTTGCGGCGGATGGAGATGTACGGGCGGGCAGAGGGCAGCAGGTTGAGCGCCAGCGCCTTCGCCCAGGCCGTCGAGGAAGCGGCTGAAGCAGGTGGCGAAGGCGGCCGAGTCGAGCAGTCGGAGCAGCCGCGAGAAGGAGTCGTGGCTGGGAAGGTCACCGGGCAGATCGAGGAACTGGCGGAACAACATTTCGCGGTCGCGGGCAAAATCGGCGAAGTCGACGCAGCTTTCAGCACCGCAAATCGTGGCCTTCAGGGCGATCGTAAGCAGATCCAGCAGGTTATGCCGTTGTGCGTTGCCGGTTCGCGGGTCCGGCAGATCGGCGAAGCTCGCCCAGATCGACAGCACCGTTTGGCACTTTGCTTTCAGGACACTTGGAAGGATTTCAAATGCGATTCGCCTGCGACCTCTCCCGCTCCGCGGGAGAGGTCGGATCGCGCAGCGATCCGGGTGAGGGCCGAGGGGTCAGACCTCCACCACCACATACTCCTCCTCCAGCGTCACCGGGATCTTCTCCGCCACGTACGGCCCCTGCACCACCCGTTGCCCCGGCGCCACCTCGACCGGATAGTTGCGCACCGTGATCTTCTCCGGGTCGCAATAGGACTGCCCCGTCCGCACGTCGAACTCCCACCCGTGCCATGGACAGCGCAGAATCTCTCCCGCTCGCGAATACTGGTACGTCCCCGGCTCATCCGACTCGATCAGGCCGGTCAACACGCCTTCGCACATCGGTCCGCCCTGGTGCGGACAGCGGTTCAGCAGCCCGTAGAACTCACCCTTGATGTTGAATATGGCGATCGGGCGACCACGCACCGTCACAAGTTTCCGGTTCCCGGGCGGGATCTCCCGCGCCATCGCCACGACATGCTTGCTCATTCAGCCGGTTCCGTCTTTTCTCGTTCAGAAATTATAGGCCGCACGTGCATTGTCGCGGAAGATCATCCGCCGCTGCGGCTCGCTCAGCTTCACCTTCAGCGCGGTGTCCGGATCGTCGAAATCCCAGTGCGGATAGTCGGTCGCGAACAGAATGCGGTCCCACCCGATCCATTCCAGTATCTTTGCCAAATCCTCCGGCCGTTCCGGCTCGTCCATCGGTTGAGTGGTGAACCAGATCTGCGACTTCACGTAGGTGGACGGCGCGCGGTCCAGGTGCGGCACCTCGTCGCGCATGCGCCGCCAATGCTGATCGAGCCGCCAGCACAAGGACGGCACCCAGGCCAGTCCGGCCTCCACGATCACCACGCGCAGCTCAGGCAGCCGTGCCAGCACGCCCTCGCAGACCAAAGAGCTGACCAGGCCCTGCTGGCTGATCGCAATCTCGTGGTGTTCCTCGGCGTAATAGGAAGACCAGCCAGCCGGGGTAACCGCGTGGCCGTTATTGCCGGAGCTGTGCAGCCCGATCGGCAGCCCGTGCGCCACTGCCGCCTCATAGATCGGCCAATAGCGCCGCCGCCCGAGCGGCTCGATCGCATGCGTAACCAATGAAACCTGCGCGAAGTCCGGATTGCCGGCCCAGTACTCGATCTCCTTCACTGCCGCCGCGGCATCCTCGCCGGGCACGACGATGGCGGCCTTCAGGCGCTGGTCCTTCTGCGTCCATTCGTTGAATTGCCAGTGATTGATGGCATGGCACACCGCCGCGCCGAAATCCTGGTTGCGCTGGTCCATGCCGGTGATCGACAACAGGTGCAGCATGCCGCAGTCGATGCCGTAGCGGTCCAGCAACTGCTCCTGCATGAATGCCAGGTCCGATCCGGGCGGTCCGCCGTTCGGCGGCCACGTGTCCTTGCGCGACAGCGCCGGCGCCGACTTGAAGTATGGCGACGACCCGGTGAACGGCATCGGCTTGCGCGATCCGTACGTATCCAGATGGTCGCGCCATTTCTGCGACAGATACGGGTGCAGGTCCTTGGATGACCGCCACGCGTGATGCACGTCGCAATCGATCAACCCCAGCCGGCCTTCCGGTGATATCGGGCGTTCGAGCAAGACTCTGACTCATGCCACGGACTCCTTCAGATTCGGATAGGTCGCAAGCGGGTTCTCGACCAGCAGCTTGCGAATGAGCGAGTCCGACAGTCCGGCGGGCAGCGCATTGTCGCCGTCGAACTGCCAGTGCGGATAGTCGGTCGAAAACAGCAGGAACTCCTCGGTTCCGACCATGTCGATCACCTGGCCGATCACGCTTGCGTCGGCCGGCACATCGGAAGGTTGCAGCGTTATACGCACATGCTCGCGGATGATCTCGGCGGGGGCGCGATCGACCCACGGTATCTCCGCCCGCATGGCGCGCCAGGTCTTCACCTGCCGCCACATGAACTGTGGCAGCCAGGTAAAGCCCGATTCCGCCAGCACCACTTTCAGGCCCGGAAACTTGGTGAATACGCCTTCCGCGACCAGGCTCAGCAGCTGCGCCTGGAACGCTTGCGACATCGCCGCGTAGTCTTCCAGATAATAGGATGGCCATCCGTTGGCGGTGGTGGCATGACGGAACGTGCTGCCGGCATGAATGCACAGCGGCAACCGGTATTTCTCGGCGGCCGTGTAGATCGGCCAGTAAAATCGCCGGCCGAGCGGCGCCTCGCCGGCCGCGGGCACCAGCACCTGCACGAACCGCTTGTCCGCCGCACGGCGCTCGATCTCCGCAACTGCCAGTTCCGGATCCTGAATCGGCAGCACGATGGAGGCGCGCAGCCGCGGTTCCCTGTCCAGCCACTCGGCCGCCAGCCAGTCATTGATGGCGCGTGCGAGCCCCGCAGCAAAATCTGCGTTGAAGGTGGACGACGCGCCATATAGGCAGTTGCATATCGCCGCGCGCGATCCGAACGCATCGAGCGCGTCCCGCCGCAGCAATTCCAGGTTGCTGCCCGGCTTCACCCCGTTGGTGCGCCAGTCGGCGCGGCAATTGGACGGCGCATTGACAGGAAAGCTGGCTGGATCAAGCGCGTCGATTCCGCGCACCGTCACCTGCTCGCGCCAATGATCGTCCAGGTAAGGCAGCAACGCACGCATGCCCGGCACGGCCGGATGGATATCGCAATCGATCGCGCCGATGCGCGGAAAGCTCATATCTGAACGGTCCCTCTTGGAGCGTGATCGCCTGCGGCGGAATCGCCACAAAGCGTGCATCACGCTCTCAAACTCCAGGGTAATGAATCTACCCCCCGTGGGCCTCCGCCGCAATCGGGCCAGCTTGACCGGGCAGAGCAGCCGGCCCTACGAAGCCCGTCAATAGATCAGGGAGGAACGCATCATGGATCGTTACAGGCGTGTCGGGGTGACCGCGGCAGCGGCTGCCCTGTTGCTTGGCATTGCGGCGACCATGCCGGCCAATGCCGAAACTATCCATCTCGGCGCGATCATTCCGTTGACCGGTCCTGGGGCGGTGGTCGGCAATCAGGAAATGCGCGGCATCCAGTTCGCCATCGACCAGGCCAACGCGAAGGGCGGCGTGCAAGGCAACCAGGTCGAGGTGCAGTTCGAGGATAACCAGGCCAAGCCCGACCAGTCAGTTCTCAGCTTCAACAAGCTGGTCGATCTGCAGCACGTGCCGATGATCTTCACCGGCTATTCCGGCCCGTCGCTGGCGATGGCGCCGCTGGCCACCCGCAAGAAGGTGCTGATGGTGAATGCCGGCGCCCAGTCCGACAAGCTCGGCACCGCGTCGCCCTATCTGGTGAACACGCTCCCGAGTATCGGCGACGAAGTGAAGGTGATGGTCCGAAATACCTGATGGACCACGGCAAGAAAACCGCCGCCGTGCTGTACGAGAACGATGCCGCCGGTATCGGCGGCCGCGACGATTTCGTGGAGCAGTACCAGCAAGCCGGCGGCAAGATCACCGGGCAGGAGCCGACCCAGTTCGGCCAGACCGATTACCGGCCGGCCCTGCTGAAACTGGCCGGCACGAAACCCGACGTGCTGTACGTGGTGACCACCGCCGGCATGGTATCGCTGGTTGACCAGCTTCACCAGATGAACGCGCCGTGGCTGGTTGCCGGCAGCACCTTCTGCCTCGGATCCGGCCGCCATCGCCGACCCCAACTCCACCGGGCTGATCCACACCCAGGTGCAGATCAACGCGCCGCCGGAGCTGATGGACGCGTTCCATCAGAAATACGGCGCCGACATGGATTTCTTTGCCCGCCAGTACTACAACGCGGCAGAAATCGTGCTGACCATGCTCGACAAGGTGCTGGCCGACAAACAAGCCCATTACCGGCGAAAACCTGCGCACCGCGCTGTTCCAGATCAAGACGTTCCACGGCCTGATCCCGATGGCGTTCAACAGCAACACCGCGACCGTGCCGATCGCCATCAATGAAATGCGCGATGGAAAGGACGTGACGCTGACCACCGCCACGGCCCAGTAGCGGCGTCCTCGCGTCTCCAACGCCGGGGTCCGCGCCGATGCTGCTGCTGCAGCTTCTGGTCAACGGCCTGGTCACCGGGTGCGCCCTGGGCGTGGTCGCGATCAGCTTCTCGCTGGTCTACTCCACCACGCAAGATCTTCCATGTCGCGCATGCCGGCGTGTACACGCTGGCCGGCTATCTCGCCTGGTCCTGCGTCGCGCACGGCATCCCCGATCCGTGGCGCTGGTGCTGGCGATGCTGGCCTGCGCCGTGCTGGGCGCGCTGATCCAGGGCGCAGCTCTACGCACGGCTGGAACGGCGCGGGGCGACGCATCTGGTGGTGCTGATCGCCTCGCTCGGCGCGCTGGCGGTGATCCAGAACATCATCGCCGCGGTCTTCACGCCGGACATACTGCAGTTCCCCTCGCCCTGGGCCGCACAGATCGTCTCGCTGGGTGGGTTGCGGCTGACCTATGCGCAGCTCGCTGACGCTGGCGGTCAGCCTGGCGGCCTTCGCGGTGGTGATGTGGTTCGCCCACTACACCATCCTGGGCAAGCGCATCCGTGCGGTGGCTTCGAACCCGTTCCTGGCGGAGATCACGCGGCTGCGAGCCACGCCGGTTTATGTCTACGTGATCGCCATCGCCTCGGCCGTGGTCTGCCTGCCGGGCGTGCTGGTGCCGTTCGATCTCGGCCTGCAACCCTATGGCGGCATCACGCCGCTGCTGACCGCCACCATCGCGATGATTGCCGGCGGCGTCGGCAGCATCGCCGGCGCCTTCCTGCTGTCGGTGGTCATCGCCGTGCTGCAGAACCTGTCGCTGCTGGTGATGCCCGGGCGAATGGAGCATCGGCATCACCTTCTTCATCTTCGTCATCTTCATGCTGTTCCGCCCGCCGGCCTGTTCGCGGCGGCCTGACGGAGGCAATGGATTTCTGCTACAGCTACCTGATCCTCGCCGAGATCTACGTGCTGCTCGGCCTGTCGACCAACCTGCTGGTCGGCATCGTCGGCATCTTCTCCGTCTCGCAGGCGGCGGTGTTCGGCGTCGGCGCCTATATCGTCGCGCATTTCCTGCTGCATCCGAGCCATTGTCGTTCCTGCCGGCGCTGGCGATCGCCGCGGTCTGCTGCATCGCTGCTGAACGTGCTGGTCACGCTGCCCAGCCTGCGCGTGTCCGGCGACTATTTCGTGGTGACCTCGTTCGGCATCCAGTTGCTGGCGACCGCGGTGTTCACCAACTGGACCGCCGGCACCGGCGGCGCCAACGGCCTGCCCGGCATCCCGCCGCCCGAACTGTTCGGCATCACGCTGGACAGACACCTGCCAGTATCATGGTGCTGTGCACCGTCGCGGCGGTGCTCGGCTGCCTCTGCTTCTGCGCTGATCATGCGCGCGCCGTTCGGCCGCCTGCTGCGCGCGATCCGCGAGGACGAGCTGGCCGTCGCGGCCGCCGGCAAGAGCGTGCTGCGCGCGAAAGTCTCGGCCGCGGCGCTGGCCGGCGCGTTCGCCGGCGTCGCCGGCGGGCTGTACGCGACGTTCCTGAGCTTCATCGATCCGTCGTCGTTCGACCTCGATGCCTCGATCCTGCTGCTGACGATGGTGGTGGTCGGCGGCGCGCGCACCCTGGCCGGCTCGATCATCGGGCCGTTCCTGCTGCTGGCCTTGCCGCAGGTGCTGACCCTGCTGGACATCCCCACCACGATCGCCGCGGCGATGCGGCAGCTGATCTACGGCGTGCTGCTGATCGCCTTCATGCTGTTCCGCCCGCAGGGCCTGGCTGGGGGAGACGGCTGTGACGCGCCTATCTGCAGGTCGCCGGGCTGCGACAAACGCTTCGGCGGCCTGCAGGCGCTGCGACGGCACTGCACTTTCGCCATCGAGCAGGGCCGCATCACCTGCCTGGTCGGGCCGAACGGCGCCGGCAAGACGACGATCTTCAACGTCATCACCGGCTTCCTGCGGCCCGACGACGGGCACGTGACGTTTCGCGGCCACTCGCTCGACGGGTTGCGCCCGCAAGCGATCGTGCACGCCGGCATCGCGCGCACCTTCCAGAACCTGCGCCTGTTCACCGACCTGACCGCGCTGGACAACGTGCTGGTCGGCTGCCGCGGCCAGTTCGCCGAGGAACCGCTGGGCGCCATCTTCCGCCCGCTGCACGCCGCCCGCCCGCAGACGCCGGCGGCGCGAGGAGGCGCGCGCAATCCTGGATGCATGTCGGGCTCGCCGACCGCGCCAACGAACGGGTGCGCAACCTGTCCTACGGCGAGCAGAAGCTGCTGACCGTGGCCCGCGTGCTGGCGACCGGCGCGGAACTGCTGCTGCTGGACGAGCCGGCCTCGGGCCTGTGCGGCCGGCGCGCTGGACGCAGGTGATGGCGCTGCTGCGCCGGCTGCAAGAGCGAAGGCAAGACGCTGCTGGTGGTGGAGCACAACACGCGCGTCGTGCAGCAGATCGCCGACGAAGTGCTGTTCCTGCACCAGGGCCATCTGATGGCGCAGGGCACGCCGGCCGAGATCATCGCCGATCCCGCGCTGGCGGAAATCTATTTCGGCGGCGCGATCTGATGACGCTGCGAGCTGGTCCGGCTCGCCGCGGGCTACGGCGCGAAGACGGTGATCTCCGATGTGTCGCTTCGCGCTGGAGCCAGGGCAGATCCTGGCGTTCCTCGGGCATAACGGTGCCGGCAAGACCACCACGCTGAAAACCGTCATGGGGCTGCTGCCGCCGCGCGCCGGGACGGTGCGATTCGACGGGCAGCGCGATCGACCGGATGGCGGTCGCGGAACGCGTGGCGCTCGGGCTGCGGCTGCTGCCGGAGGGCCGCGGCATCTTCCCCGACCTGACCGTGGCGGAGAACATCGACGTGGTGGCGGCGCGCAACTGCCGCAGCCGCGCGCGATGTTCGCCCCCGACGACGTCTATCGGCTGTTCCCCGTGCTGGCCGAGCGCCGCGCCATCGCGCGCCGGCAGCCTGAGCGGCGGGCAGCAGCAGATGCTGGCGCTGTCGCCTGGCGATTCTCGGCACGCCGCGCTGCCTGATGCTGGACGAGCCGTCGATCGGGCTGGCGCCGAACCTGGTGGAGCGGATGTTCGCGCAGGTGCAGGAGGTGTGCGAAATCGCACGCGATGACGGCGATCCTGGTGGAGCAGAACGTCGCGGCGGCGATGCA